>NZ_JASBRG010000001.1 GCF_029961145.1 Pinibacter soli
GAACGATAAACTATAATCCTTCTGGGTCCTTTTTAGATTACCACTCTTTGTTGCTTTCATTGTATAAGTCAACTTTTGTGTCAACTTATTTCAGGACGAGGCAAGTCCTAAAATAAAAAAGTCCGTTGAGAATCACTCAACGGACTTTTTCAGCCCTCCTCACTGGACAATTTTCGAACCGGTTTATTGCAACTACATTGTTATTGGTTGGCAACATACTTCGGTTCGACCCTGACGATTGAACCAATGCTAATACAGGTTCATTATGGTTGCTCTAATCAAAAGCAGTGACACAGATGTTGCATAAGACCCAAAATCGCAATGTCATGCCGGCGAAGTAAACATCTTCTTAAATTATTGCAGCTAATTGGCGATTGAGGCTTTCCGTTTGTTACTATTCAACACTTTTATATCCAACGATTCTTTTGATTGTTTACCGTTAATCGTCGGGTATAAGCTCAACAATACATCATTCTTTGTGTCAGGCATGGTGAAAGTAAATGTCATTACACTTCTTTGTTTCGGTTTTAATTTGCCCGGGTTGGTAAATTTTAAGCCGGGATTTTTTCCTTTTGCAGTGAAGGTCAGGTTGATTGATTTGCTTGTATTATTTGCATAATGCAATTGCATTTGTTGGGTTTCTCCCGGCTTCATATAACCGAATGCCATCACTTTCAATCTGAGATAGATCCCGTTGCCGAAGTTGTAAGGATAATCTTCTTCCACCGGATGTTCCGCAGGTGTTACATTTCCCTGTACCCAAATGCGATTATAGTCTTGACTATTGTTGCTATACACAATGATCTCTTTGGAAAAAAAACCGGATTTGTATTCGGGGTCGAAGGTGATGACAACGCGTCCTTTCTCTCCCGGTTTCACAGGGTCTTTGGAAATAATTTTGCCTATGCATCCGCAGTCGCTTCGAATATCATTGATAACCACAGGTGTTTTGCCGTTGTTCTTAAACACAAATGCATGCGTCACTTTTCCGTTTTTTTCAAGCACAGTTCCGAATTCATGCGTACGTTCTTCAAAACTGATAACTGAAGAAGGCGTTTGCGCATGCAGGCATTGAACAAACAGAAAAACACTTATAAAAATTGAACAGCAAAGCTTCATAGAAAGTTGTGAGTAATGAGTTTTGAGTAATGGGTTTGAGTAGTGAGTAACTCAAAACTCACTACTCAAAACTCATTACCTATTGAGCATACACATCAAACTCCACTACTCTATAGTTTTGAGTATTGGTAGATGTTGGGTAAGATAGTTTCAATCTCACATACCTGGCCTGAATCGCCTGATAAAACAAGATGTAATTATAGCTCGATGCATATGTAAGATTGGCTTTTAACGGCGCACCGATGTAGTCATAGTTAATACCATCGTTACTCAGGTACACACCTATCTGTGAAGGCACATAAGTAGCGGAGTTAGCCGTATACAAACGTATGCCTGTTACATTTTTAGATGCCTGCATATCCACATCGATTTGACCCGGTGATGCGGACCATCTTGAGTAGGTTGTTAAAGAAGCATCCGTAACGCTGCCGGTTGTTGTCAACGCGGGCGAAAAAGATGCGACCCACGATGTACGTGGTGTTATCAACGCACCTATCACATCACTTGTAGTAGCTAAGTATTTTATTCTTCTTTGCTCAACGTTTGCTACAACGTATGTTATTTGTGTGGTGGTGTTGTCTGTTATTTTACCTGCGCTATTGTTTGATAACGTTGTCAGTTTTATAGGGGCCATGTACGCCACACCGGTCATCGCTCCCAAATTAGCAGGATCGGTAGGAATCGTAATTGAGTCCGTAGACATGGTATTGCCTTTGGCAATGTGTGCAAGTAATCCGTCCGTTTTTAATATACCGGCCGGAAACGGCAAGTAATTTGTGTTATGCGCAGCATTGTATGCACTGATCAATGATGTATCCAATACGGCACTAATCGTAGCGTCAGCCGTTGTAGCCTTTGTTGCAAGCACCGGAAATTGTATGTTAGCCGGTAGCGTTGATGACAGGTTTACCAAGCCGCTGCCGGCAGTATTTGGAATGTTTACCAAACTATAATTCAATGAATTTTGCGGTGCATTTCCCGGGCTTGTGATATTGGTGAAGAATTTTGTTTCTGTGTCACCCTTCACATCGTAGTTTGTTTCTTTGGTACATGATGCCATCACCAAACCTGACATGATACAAGCGGCAAAATATTTTCTGTTTAACATGTTTGCAGTTTTTGAATTTGATGATAGAATTATTGGCTGCATTTATTCAATGCATCGTTGGTCCATATTACATACTGGGATTTATCGGCAAGTGTCAGCTTATCATCACCCAAAGCATTCGGATCCCAATATACTTTTGTCCAGTCCATATCATACTTAGCCCCTGTTGCTGTTGCGGCATTGTGGAATATACTTCCGGCGCCTTCGTTCAATTTCCAATACGCCAGCAAACCGTTTGATCCCGGATCAGCACCGCAAAGGTTCAGCTTGATTTCGCTTGCAGTTAAAGCACGATTCCATACGCGGCACTCGCCAATCCTGCCATTCACGTATTGTTTAGTATCATAACCTCCCCATACTTGTCCGAAGGTCATACGGGAAAATTCCAATACCATGGAGCCGGTTACTTCTGCCTGTTTTACACCATCTACATACATGGTGCACTTGTTGCCGTCATACGCTAAGGATATCATGTACCATTGATTGGCATTGAAGTTATACGCGTATGCGCTACCTAGCGAACCTATCAATTGCAAAGAGTTGTTCGGGCTTCCTAATTCTGCGTAGCGCAAACCAATATCGGAACTCTCCATTTGATTTTGCCAATGCACCAATGTTTGTATCGGTTGCGGGTTGGTATTACCATCGCCTGTACGATAAGCATAAATAAGGTTCTTGATCTCCAATGTAAAGTTTGGTAGCAATACAGGGTTTGCTGGATCGAACAACGCGGAGGCATTGAAGCGACCACGTGTGCCGGGTGTGCCTGTGGTGCCTGCGTTTGAGTTGTTCATAGATACTGCATTGAAGCTGTATATCCTTGCTATTCTTAAGAAGATGGTTCTTGAAGATTCAAGCACGGTTGCATTTCCGCCGGTAACGGTTCTAATACTTAAAGGAATTAAGTAAGAACGACCGTCCAGTAATGGTGCAGTAGAAATTACTTTCACTGTTACCGCTGATGACACAGATGAACCCACTTTGATTACTGTTGTCAAATTGGATATATCGATGGCTGCAGCCGGCGCAGCAAAGTATGTTGTGTTATGTTCTTTATTGTATATGGCAACAGCCGCTGTATCCAATGCAAACGTAACAGTTGTATTAGCTGTTGTTTTGTAAGTGGATGTTGCGGTAACCGAGTATTGAGACGGTGTATTTTCCACCGCAAATTTTACGATGGGGCTTACTTCCGTACCGGTAGCAAGTATCACGGGTTGTCCGAAATCACCTCCGACTCCGGCCGTTTTTTTGGTACAATTAGAAAGGGTCAGCAACATGCAAGCTAACAGCAAGATGTTTGTGCCCAAGGATTTTTTTATATTGATATTCATATACCGTTTTTTTGATATTAAGTATTAATGAGCTGCCGGATTTACGATCTGAATACATCTTCTTACGTTGTAATACGGCCCCATGCTCGAGTAATAATCACGATCGAAATAAAATGCACCGAAACCGGCTTTCTTTCCTTGTGTAGGACTCCAACGTGCCATACCTTCCATCGAATACATTTGTGTGCCGTCTGTTGTTAGCGTATTGCCGTTAGCTTCCGTAAAAGGAGTACCGCCATTGGCAGAAAAATCACCAAAGTTTTCCTGCACAATAAATTTTCCCGGAGGAATTGCTGCGGCATTACTATTGTAATAGTTCTGAAGGTTGGTTGCATTTTGTACGCCGCCCGTTCCTTGTGAATATGCCTGGCGAACAAAGTAACTTGCATATTGCCCTGTTGCAGCAGGAGGATTAGATGAATAGAAATCGATACACAACAACTTACTTGGATCTTTGCCCATCGCCCCGAAAGATTGGCCCACGTATTTTATCAGGATCACAAAATTGTTGGAAGTGGTCCACACGCCTGACGATGGTTCATAGTCAAAGTCAACTCCGTCGATGTTGTTATTATTTACCTGGTCAATTACGTATTGGCCATACGCTACTATGGACGCGCTGTCTTTTATAGCCACGGTATCACCCGGTGCACGTACAAACTTCGATATGTTGCTTGCATCCATGTGCGCTACAAAGCGGGTGCCTTTCTTTTCTCTGCAATACTGCATATCGGAAAGCGCAAGTGGTTGCCAGTCTTTTGTGGGAATCCCCATCCACAGGTTTACTATGTCCAAACTATCGGGAAGTCCCATAATGCGCTCTCCCCAGGAGGCGGATTCTTTATTACCGGTAGCTCCCGCAATGGGTGCATACGCCGCATAATAGCCATAGAACATCTGGTGATTTGTTTGCTTGTATGCCTTTAAATTGGCATAGTATTGATCGTCGTAAGTGAAAGGCTTTTGTATATCCAAAGCCTTGGTGTCTTTATTGCAAGCCGTTACCGAAAGCAGCAATAGTGACAATATGAAGAATGAAAATATTTTCATAACAATTCGTTTTGTATGCAATTGATTATTTTTTATCCCACCACAATTTTGTTCCGCCGCCGTCTGCACCGCCTAAAAGGCTTACACCGGTTTTTACTCCAGCAGCATTGTTGTTATATTCCGATTGCGGAAAAGGAATGCGACGTACCTGGGTTGCGGTATTAATGGTACCATTGCTGTTATTGGCAACAACGGGCAGTAGTTTAGGATAACCGGTACGACGGAATTCTGCCCAACCTTCCGGCCCGTCGGGATAAAGCGCTAACCATTTTTGCGTGATGATCCTTTCCAGATTTGTTTCAAAAACATCGCTTGCATTCCATGCAATTTTAATGGTGCTCGGTGCAGTAATGTTGTTGCCTGATTGTCCGCTGTTGTCCGTAAATGCTGCGGGCAATGCTGTATTGTTTGCTGCATATGCAGCGGCATCTGTAGCTTGCAGGCCGTTCTCTGCAAATGATGCAGCGATACCCTGATTGTAAAAATCCTGTGCAATACCGCCCATGTTCCATCCGCGCAGTGCACCTTCTGCTCTTAAGAAATAAGATTCCGCAGCCGTCATCCAAACAATCGGTGTGGTACCCATGTTCATGTTTAAGCTTGAAATATTGGTGCCCGTGTAGGGTGTCCATGTAGTGGTAACGATACCCTGGCGCACGCCGTGATAGTTTCCGTCGGCCGCTTTGGTAAAGTAAGCAGGTCTGCGCGGGTCCGCATATCCGTTCATGAATGCATCCATTGATGCGCTCATGCGTGCCTCTCCGGCATTAAATGAATACGCAATTTCATACAACGGATGATAGTAGTTGATGAGGCTGTGTTGTATAACGGCCCTATCGTTTGTGCTTGTAATAACACCGTAAGGATTGGCAATTGATTTTTCTGCTTCGGCTTGCGCCAATGCTGCATTTGCATATACTACGCGCATTGCCAAACGCAAGCGAAGTGTGTTGGCAAATTTTATCCATGCGGCCACGTTACCGCCATAAATAAAATCGTAGCTTTTAAGCAATGTTGCAGAAGGATTGCCTTGCGCAAAAGGCGTCAACACATTGATAGCTGAATCCAATTCATTAAAGAATTTTGTATACACATCCTGCAATGAACTGTAGTTATTTTGCAAAGAACCGCTTTGGTAGTTGTTGTAAGGAATGGGCCCGTAAGCATCTGCTACGCGATGCATGGCTTCCACTTTTACGATAGTTGCCATCGCTGTTATTTCCGGCAGGCCATCTGCAGTTGCAGCCGTTTTAACGGATTGCCATGCCGGCATTATAGACGCAAATCCGGATGTGAATGTTCTTTCTATCCATGACTGAATAAAATAGTAGGAACCGTTGTGTACCCCACCGTACCATGTACCGGTAGGCGCTATATAATTGGAATACACATCGCTTGTTAAACCTTGTGCTACCTGGTAATCGCTGGAAAGATTAGAACCGTCTTTAAACAATACCACGTTGCGCTGCATTTGAGCAAAAAAGGTACCCGTTTTTAAATTATCGGTGGCCATCATCTCTTCTGTTGCCTCGTTTGGATTGGTATTGTATTCCGAAAAATTCTTGGTACAGCCGGCACATAATATCATTAACAATACACCCGAAAGTGTACGATATTTTTTAAAAATTGTTTTATCTGTTATCATAATAAAGATAATTGTCGAATGATCAGAAATTAAGTTTTACAGAGAACCCATATGAGCGAAGGCTCGGCATCATGAAATAGTCGATACCCTGGAAATACGTTTGCGTATTCGCCGTTAATTCAGGATCGAACGGAGCTTTGTTGTACAACATAAGCAGGTTGCGTCCGATAAATGATACGTTTGCTCCTTTTAAAAAGCTGGTCCATTTTGTTACCGGGAAGTCATATCCCAATACCAACTCTGCTAAACGAACGTTCGTAGCATCATAAGTGTACATAGATGCAATACCCCCTGTAGCGCCTGCACCAATAGTTGAATAATAATCTTTAGCGGGCACTTTATATCCGTTCAACATTGCTCCGCCCGCATCACGTGCATCTGCGGAAGCTTTTGAAACACCGAACGCATCCATAATAGCTTGTGTGTTGGATACAACAATTCCGCCTACACGTGCCGTGAACAGGAAGTTCAGGTTGATGCCCTTATATTTTAAGTCGTTTCCCCAACCCACATTGTACAGTGGATTGTTGTTGCCTGCATACACAAATTTGTTAGGCTCTGCAATTACTTTTTGAGAACCTGGGTCCACATAATATGCGCCGTGCTCATCTACCCTTAATGTATTTACATAAATATCTCCCATGGAGCCGCCTTCTTTCAACACCATTTTATAACTACCGGTACCACTCATATCCAATTCATGCAATGATGTTACCTGGCCCGTGAGAGGATTTGTCCAACCCGGCAATAGTTCTACGACTTTGTTTCTGTTGAGAGAATAGTTTACATACGTGCTCCAATTCAAGTGATTGAATTTTGTGGAGTATCTTACTGTTGCTTCCAGGCCTTTATTGTCTATACGGCCGCCGTTTACAATAACACTTTCAGAACCTGATGTAGAGCTTAGCGAAGGCTCAAAGTATTGATTGAAGGTACGTGAACTGTATGCTGTCGCATCAATCTTTAAAGCACCCTTGAACAATACCACATTCAAACCGACTTCCAATGATTTTGTCAACTCGGGTTTCAAATCAGGATTTGGCAAACGTATTTGTGTTCTGGGGTAACCGCCTGCCAGTGCGTACGTAGGAATGGTTAAGAATGGATCAGGTTCATTACCTACTGCGGAATAAGAAGTACGCAATTTCAAATAGTTCAACACATCGGATTTAATAGGCAACAGGTCCGTTAATATGCCTGAAAGCCCGACGGATGGATAAAAGAATGATTGACTGGTTGACTCTGCCAATGTAGATGCCCAGTCGTTACGCGCCGTTACATCCAGATAGATTTTGCTTTTATAACCCAGTTGCGCACTTGCAAAAACGGATTGTTTTTGTTTGTGGTAGCCAGTTTGAGAAACGTCTGTAAGTGATCTGTCAACGTTCGCATAGGAGTACAAATTTGCAACGCCCAATAATTTACCGCCGTACAGGTCCTGGTTATATTGTACATCTTCAATTGATGCACCTATGTTGGCAGTTAAATTGAAGTGGTTTGAAATAGCTTTATTGATGTTCAACAATACATCACCATAGATCTGACGAGTGTCCAGGTTGTTGAGTGAGTAGTACCCGTTGTTCGATGCAAATAGCGTATTGGTGGATGCGGCGAACTTCTTCTCATTTTTTTCATTGTCTTTATCCATCTTAGCACGAGCGGAAATGTTCATCCAGCTATTGATGTTGTATTTAAGCGACAACGAAGTCATGTAGCGTTCTTTTTTGTTTTGAAAAAGATCGCGTTGGGTTACCCAATAAGGGTTCTGCATCGTTAAACCATTGTCACCGTAGGGCCAGAACTGCGTCATCATGTTCCTTGAAGGGTCATATCTTTCAAAAGCTTTTACTCTGTTGAAATCATCCCCCGGAGGGAACAGGTACACTGCCACCAAGGGGTTGAAGTATTGACCCTGAGAAATCATGTTTTGCTCGTTCACCAATCCTGTCATAAAACTGACATCCATGGTTAGTTTATCGTTCAGGAAAGTAGTGGTATTACGCGCCGTGAAGTTTGTTCTTCCATAATTGTTATTCGGAACGATGCCGTGGGATGTTACGTTGCCCAACGAAACGTAAGTTTGACTTCTATCCGATCCTGCTGACAATGTTACACCCGTGGTAGTATTCATGCCTGTCTGAAAAAAATCTGCAGGTTCGTAACTTGAAGGAGTGTTCAATTTATCACCCCAACTGTAATAGCTTCCCACGTCAGATTGTCCGTAAGTATTTTGAAACTTAGGCAACAACAGCGGATTGGAGAACATAGTAGAATTGGAAACACTAATAGCCATCCTGTTTTTCGTTCCCTTTTTAGTGGTGATCATGATAACGCCGTTGGCGGCCGCGCTACCGTACAATGCAGCAGCAGAAGGACCGCTTAGCACTGAAATACTTTCTATATCATCGGAGTTTAGGTTTGATACAAAGTCACCTGTTTGGCCGGCACCGGAGAAGATGTCTTCTGCCTGACCTCTCACATTGTTGGGCATAGGAATACCATCAATAACATACAGGGCATTATTGTTTCCACTGATGGATTTTACACCGCGCATTACAACACGTGAAGAGCTACCCGTACCTGCGGAAGAGGCGTTGATGGTTGCTCCCGCAATTTTACCTGCAAGGCTATTTACAAAATTTGCATCTTTTACTTTCGTTACTTCATCGCCAGCTAGTTCCTGTACGTTGTAAGAAACGGCCCTGGCTTGCTTTTTAATGCCTAAAGCTGTTACCACGACACCTTCTATCTCCTTCTCGGCACTCTTCAATACTATGGTAATAGATGTGCGGCCGTCGATAGGTACTTCCTGTGTTGCATAACCTACGTAGCTTATTACCAATATTTGATTCGGCTCTGCATTGATCGTAAAGCTGCCATCGTTTTTTGTAAAAGTTGCGGCACCCTGCTTATTTTTAATCGCAACGGTCGCTCCTTCCAAAGGCGTTTTCTCCGCGTTGGTAACAACGCCCGTTATCTTTATTAATGCAATTGCCGGCGGCGGTAATGTGGCGGCATTATTCACCGTAGAAACATTTTTTTCTTTCAGGAAGATCGTGCGATCGTTGATCTCATAGTTTACCGGTTGGTCCTTGAATAAAAGCTCCAGGAAGTTGTCGAGCTTTGCATTCGTTACCGATAAAGTTACCGGCTTTGCATCGCGCAAAAGTCCTTTGTTGGCAAACACCGTGTAGCCTGTTTGTTTTTCTATTATAGTAAACACTTTGGTAAGCTCTACATCCTTACCAGAAAATGTAATGGTTTGGGAAAAAACATTTGCGTTCGCTTTCAGCAAACCCAATCCCAAAAAAAGAATAATCAATTTCATAATAAACAGCGTTTTGGTGAGTAACCGCTGCATCCGGGGTAATCTTCGCTGCAATAAAGCCGGTGGCTTTACGTCAATTAAAAATTCCCCTGCGCCCCGATTACAAAGAGCAGTTTTTTGCATAACTTAACGTGTGGTTTGGTTAATAAATACAGTTTTAGTCGACTAGCTTATGACCTGAACCATTCACCGTCGGGATTGCCGTCCCGGCGGCTTTTGTACAGATCAGCCTTTTTTGTTGTGTATTGTTTGTGAGTTAAAACGATTTTAATTAAGGCATAACTATCAGCTTGCGCCCTTCTATCCGGAAATGTACTTTGGAAATGCGTAAACCTTGCAATACTTCCGACAAGCTTAAATTTTTCTGCATCTTTCCAATGAACTCTATGGAAGGCACTCCTTTTTCATAAACGACGTCGATATCGTACCAGCGCTCCAATTGCCTCATCACTTGCTCAAGCGTGGCATCGTTAAAATCAAACACGCCATTTTTCCATGCCATCACTTTATCTGTATCCACATCTTTGTTTAGGCTCATGTGCGCATTGCCTGATACCTGCGCTTGCTGGCCTGGTTTTAATAATATTTTTTCATCTCCGTTGCTGACGCGTACGGAACCTTCCAACAATGTTGTTTTTAAACTTTCTTCATTTTGATAAGCATTAATGTTGAAGTGTGTGCCCAATACATCAACCTCTGTTTTATCATTCACTGTTACGTGAAACGGCATGGAGGTATTCTTAGCTACTTCAAAATATACTTCACCGGTCATCTCTACGTTGCGGATATTGCCTGAAAACGTTGTCGGGTAACGCAATGATGACGCGGCATTCAGCCACACTTTAGTGCCATCAGGTAACATAATTTGAAATTGCCTGCCTTTAGGTGTTGTTACCGAATTGTATGCAACGTTGCTTGCTTCTGTTGCATTGGTGGCATACTTTAATTGTCCGTTTGCCAAAGAAACTTTGGCTCCGTTTTGATCGGCTATAACTCCGTTTCCCAGGCTGTCCAGTACCATTTTACTGCCATCGCTCAATGTTAGGATGGCCCCGTTTTTACCGGGTGCTATATCTGTTTTGGCAACGACCTGTGTTGCTGTTTTTTCCTGCTGAGGTTGTTGATGATTGAGTTGGAAGTAAACTCCGGTTGCACCCAGCAGTACGATCAATACTGCAGCGTAACGCAACCAGGATTTGCGGAAAAGTTGAACAACGGGTGATGATGTTTTTGCAGAATGTGCCAATATATAAGGCAACTTGCTTTCCAGGCGTGCAATGATCGCGGGATCAATCTTATCGATGGAAACGGGCGTTTGCAGTTGTTGCATGATCAGTTCCGCCGCTGTGGGGTCCTGTTCGTGGGTGCCGAGCCAGTCTATTAAAATTTGGGCATCGCCGGGGGACAGTTTCCCTGCTAACAATTGCCTGAATAAACCGGCATATTGATCGGAAGTCATTTTCACGCTCGTTAGATTTGTTGTAACCGGGAACGGTCGAACAATGAAAATGGGGGGATACCCGAAAAAAAAAATTACAATTATTTATTATGAAGTTGTTCGGCGATTATCAAAACCAATGACAATGCGCCGTCGGCGCTCCGGCTGAGTATATATTTTTTGATGGACCTGGTAGTGGTTGCCAAATACTCCTTTACGGTCTGCGGCGAGATTCCCATTTTTTCCGCTGCCTGTTTATAGGTGTACCCTTCTTCTTTTACGAACTGGTAAACCTTCTTTTGTTGGGGAGAAAGATGCTCCAATGCAGCATTTAAGAGTTTCCTGGATTCATGAAAACTAACTGCTTCTTCTATATGCAAATAGTTTTGATCGGCAGCCTCCATAAATTTTTCAAACAATTTACGGTCGTGTTTAAGCCTTCTGAAATGGTCGTGCGCAAGGTTCTTCGCTATGCGGTACATGTAGCCGGTAAAATTTTCCGCAATGCCGATACTTTGTCTTTTTTGCCAGATCCGTGTAAAAAGTTCCTGCACCATCTCTTCTGCTGTTTCCTGATCGTGTATCATTCCGAGCAAGTTTACATACAATCGCGGGCTGTAATGCTTATAGAGCGAAGTAAAGGCAACTTCGTTACCTTCCTGCATTTGTTGTACAAGCAAAGACTCGTTATGTAAGAATTCGGACAAGCGATGGAAATTTGTCCTACAAATAACAGTGAAATTTTCATTTTCTCCCAAAAAAATCAACAAACGGCAAGTCCTTTGCAATTTACGGGTACTATTGGTCATTTAGAAGGTCAAAATTACAAGTCAATGTGCTGCCGGTAAGTCCTGATGTTTCTACAACCACGCTGTTCGACATGTTCCGCAGGACATGTCGAAGAAAAGATAACAACGGATTTTTAAATCCCAAATCAACCGATTATTTGTACAGGATGTAACATCCATTTTATCTGTCGTTCGAGATGTCCTGCGGAACATCTCGAACAGCATTGATTATAAATGGCACAAACGTTTGCGTATTATTTATTGTTTGTGTTAGTTTATTTTTCAGGCTTACTTAATATTCTATTTAAATGGAGCAATATAAAAATAATAGTCGTCGCAAATTTTTACAATCACTTTCCGTTTTAAGCGGAGCCACCATAGCTGGCAGCTTGTTGCCCGATACTTTGCATGCAGAGTCTACTCTTTTGAAACCTGCGAACCCTTTGGCTGGACATGTATTTACCGCTACACCATATTTACAACATCCTACGCCAGATTCTATGGTAGTGATGTTTATTACCAACCTTCCATCTTATAGCTGGGTAGAATATGGGGAAACAGATGCGCTCGGTCAAAAAGCGCAAAGCGTTACAAACGGGCTGGTAGATGCCTATACCCGTATTAACCGGATCAGGTTGAACAAGTTGAAACCAGGTACAAAATATTATTACCGGGTGGTATCAAAAGAAATTACTTATTTAAATCCTTACAGCTTAAGCTACAAAAGCACACTTCAAAGCGATGTTTTATCCTTTACCACCCCGTTGGAACATCCGGAGGCCATGACCTGCCTGATAATGAATGATCTTCATGACAAACCGGAGTCTATTCCGCATCTCATGAAATTAAACGGGGGCAATTCTTACGATTTCGTTTTCTTTAATGGTGATGTTTTCAATTGGCAGGTTGATGAACAACAAATAGTAGACCATATGCTGCAACCCTGCATCAGCACCTTTGCGAGTGAAAAGCCTTTCCTGTATGTAAGGGGCAATCATGAAACAAGAGGTCAATTCAGACGGGAATTGCATCATTACTTTTGTAATCCGCAAGGCAATCAATACTATACTTTTACCTGGGGGCCTGTTCACTTTACTGTGTTGGATACAGGTGAAGACAAAACAGATGATCACAGGGAATATTCCGGGATTGTTGATTTCGATGCTTATAGAGAACAACAACAACAATGGCTGAATGAAGTATTTCAAAGCCGGGCTTTTAAAAAAGCTCCATTTAAAGTGGTGCTAATGCATATACCACCTTTTTATTCAGGTGACTGGCATGGCACCATGCATTGCCGCGAACTGTTCAATCCGCTGTTTAATAAACATCATATTGATATGTGCATCAGCGGTCATACGCATACATATGGCGTTCATGCGCCGGAAAAAGGGCAGCACCAATACCCGGTTATAATTGGCGGTGGCCCTAAAGAAGGAACACGCACCCTGATTAAGTTACAAGCCGAAGCCAGAAACTTACGATTGACCATGCTGGATGATAGCGGAAAGGAAGTAGGAAATTATACCGTGTCAAAATAAAAAAAAGTGTGACCCTGTTTAATGGGGCCACACTTTTCCACGCTTCCACGCTCTTCGACATGTTCCGCAGGACATGTCGAAGAAATGATAACAAGGAATTTTTAATTCCTTAGTTCAACCGATTATTTGTACAGGATGTAACATCCATTTTATCGCTGTTCGAGATGTTCTGGGGAATATCTCGAACAGCGCGATAAATAAATGGGGCACAAATATTCCAATTATTCCAAGAACCAAAACCGAGCCGCCACGAAATGGATATGAAGCCATTACACCAAATATACACGCGGCGAATACAATTGCCCCAACTATTGAAAACAATAGAACGTGTTTTTTAAATATTGCTATCAAGGTTGATAAAATGGCTATAATAGCAACATATTCAGCCGTAAAAACTCGTAAAGATACACTCCATTCTACACCTCTTGAATATATAAGCCCCATTCTATGTGCTATATAATTCATCAATTCATATCCAACCACATAAAAAATAATTGAAAGAGAGGAACAATAAAATTGTAATGGCCTACTTTAATTTTTTTCATATGCGCTATAATTAAAAATAAAAAAGTCCGTCGAGAATTGCTCGTCGGACTGTTCCTTTAATTTTTTGCTTGCCTAAAGCAACTAAAAAAGCCAGCATCTCTGCTGGCCTTGTTACTTTTTTCCGTCGGGGTGGCAGGATTCGAACCTACGACCTCCACATCCCAAATGTGGCGCGATACCGGGCTACGCTACACCCCGATTGATTAATTTTAGCAGTTACTATCCTTAATCGTGGGGTGCAAAAGTAGGGATTTTGCCCAATACAAAACAAACATTTTTCGAAAAAAATTTCACCCTGCTAAAGAACTCCGTTTCAAATGCTTATCTGGCGTGAGATATAAAAAGAAATAAAATGTGTCAGAAAATTGAAAATTGAAAGTTGGCCTCCCTCAAACTTTCCACTCCATAATCTTTACACAATTTCAACTTTCAACTTTCAATTTTCAACTTCCCCTAGCTCACTCCTGAGCCAGCATTAATGACATTCTCAGGTTTTACAAAGTGTAATTTTCCGGAAGTGTCTTCTGCCATTAATATCATACCGTTGCTTTCGATGCCACGCATTTTTCTCGGCGCAAGATTGGCTACAACAACCACTTGTTTGTCGATGATCTCTTCTGGCTTAAAATGCATTGCAATGCCGCTAACAATTGTTCTCGTTTCAAAACCAAGATCAACGCTTAACTTCAAAAGCTTATCGGCTTTTTCAACTTTTTCTGCGGCCACAATGGTTCCTACTTTCAAATCGATCTTTGCGAAGTCATCATATACAATCTCCGCTTTAAGCGCAGGTGCAGGTTTCTCCACTGGCACTTCCTCTGCTTTCGCCGCGCCGTTTGCTGCGGCTTTGTTTTCTGCCGTTGCTTTGGCTAATCCTGCCTGCAATTTTTCTACCTGGGCCTTTACTTCATCATCTTCTATTTTTCTAAACAAAATTTCAGGCGCACGCAAGGTATAGCCCACACTCAGCAATTTCATTTTGCCTGCATTTTCCCAATCCAGCATCTTGTCTACCACCTTCATCATGTGCAGCATTTTTTGTGCTGTATTTGGCAAAAATGGATTGATAAGGATTGCAAGGTTTGCGCATAACTGTAAACTAACATGCAAACAGTTGTCAATCTGTTTCTGCAACTCGGGTTGTTCAGCCAGTTTTTTTTCAACTTTCCATGGCTCTTTTTCCTGCAAATATTTATTGCCGACGCGGGCCAGGTTGATTACTTCAAAAAGAGCGTCTCTGAATTTATAGTCTTCAATAAGCGATTCTACTTTCTGTTTTATCCTTATAATTTCATCGCCTGCAAACTTGTCTTTTTCATCAAAAACATCTGCATGCAGCGGTGGCACTTTTCCACCACACAGCTTGTGCATCAGCACGAAGGTTCTGTTTACAAAATTGCCGAATATACTCGCCAGTTCACTGTTGCTTGCATCCTGAAAACCCTTCCATGTAAACTCACTGTCTTTAGACTCCGGAGCAATTTGTGTAAGGTAATAGCGCAATACATCCACCATTTGAGGACCGCCGTTTTCTTTCTTCACAAAATCATCAATGTAATCCTGCATTTCAAGTTTCCAGTTACGGCTGGTGCTCATCTTATCCCCCTCCAGGTTCAGGAACTCATTTGCCGGCACATTATCAGGTAAAATGTTGCCATGCAGTTTCAGCATCACAGGGAAAATAATACAGTGGAAAACGATGTTATCCTTTCCAATGAAATGAACCAGTTTCGTGTCTTTATCGTTCCAGTATGGTGTCCAATCTTTACCATTATCAATCGCCCATTGTTTTGTTGCGCTGATGTACCCAATAGGTGCGTCAAACCACACATACAACACTTTTCCTTCAGCGCCTTCTACGGGTACTTTGATGCCCCAGTCTAGGTCACGGGTTACGGCACGAGGCTGCAAACCTCCGTCTATCCAGCTTTTGCACTGCCCTACCACGCTGGCCCGCCAGTCTTCTTTGTGATCCTGCAGTATCCATTTGCTTAAAAATTCTTCGTGACGGTTCAATGGCAGATACCAGTGAGTGGTTAATTTTTTAACAGGCGGCTGTCCGCTTAAAGTACTCACAGGATTGATTAGTTCGTCGGGGCTCAGAGCAGTTCCACATCTTTCGCACTGATCGCCATAAGCGCTTTCGTAGCCGCAATTGGGACAGGTTCCTTTTATATAACGGTCGGCCAAAAAAGTTTTAGCCTGTTCGTCATAATATTGTTCAGTTTCTTTTGTTTCCAATTCGCCGGCGTTGTTTAACGCAGTAAAAAACTCCCGTGAAGTTTCGTGATGCAAAGGAGAACTTGTGCGGTGATATATGTCAAATGAAATACTGAGGTCAGCAAAATTTTGTTTGATCAGCTCATGATATTTGTCGATGATTGCCTGCGGCGTTGTGTTTTCTTTCATCGCCTGTATGGGAATTGCCGTTCCATGCTCGTCGCTACCGCATACAAACGCCACATCGCGTTTTTGCGCACGCAGGTAACGCACATAAATATCCGCAGGCAGGTAAGCGCCGGCCAGGTGTCCCACATGTTTCAATCCGTTCGCGTACGGCAAAGCTGCCGTGATCAAATATCTTTTAGGTTGTGTCATCATATTCGTTTTTTGAAGAAAGCCCTGCTTTCAGTTATCTGCAAAAATACTAATTGAATTATTGAATTACTTAATTATTGAAAAGGCGCAGATGGCGGAAGGTAGCCAGTTCATTTTCAAATTCTTCCGCCTGCCATCGGATGATCGATCCGGCGGGAACCTGACGGGCAGGAAATTGCCACATTTTCAAATTAATATATCTTTAAATAATGAACCGTAAAAACTTCCTTTCTTCTACCATACTGGCTTCGGGAACCCTTTTTGGCTTCGCCAAATCACCGGCAGTCGAGCCTGCGGAAACGGGAAAACCAATGATCATTCCGCCATATCTAAAACCGGGTGACGTAATCGGAATTACCAGTCCTGCCGGATTTATTACTGCGGATGAAATTAAACCTGCCATTCAACAAATGGAAAATTGGGGATTTAAGGTAAAGGTCGGTCAAACTATAGGAAAAAGAGATTTTACATTCGGCGGTACCGACGCTGAACGGGCAAATGATTTGCAGGAAATGATGGACGACAACTCCATTAAAGCGATCATGTGTGCCAGGGGCGGCTACGGAATGGTAAGGATAATTGACAACCTAAACTTCAGCAATTTTAAATCAAATCCAAAATGGATCATCGGCTTCAGTGACATTACCGTTATGCATTCACAACTGAGTCACATGGGCATTGCTTCTGTTCATTCAAAAATGTGCAATAGCTTTCCGGATAATTTTGCGACAGCAGAACCTATTCAAATTGACACTATCTTATCAATTTCAAAAGCATTGAAGGGTGAGAAGATGCGTTATGAAATCACACCAAACGAAAAGAATGTTGTTGGCATTGCAGAAGGAGTGCTTGTAGGAGGCAATTTAAAAACTATTGAAAGTTTAGCAGGATCCGCCTCAGATATTAAGACGGAGGGAAAAATATTATTTGTGGAAGATACAGGCGAATATTTATATAGTATTGACAGAATGTTTTGGAACCTCAAAAGGACCGGCAAACTAAATAATCTTGCCGGGCTTATTGTTGGCGGTTTTAAAATTAAACCGGATGATCCGGGTGAAGCGTTTGGAAAAACTGTGCAGGAAATTGTAACGGAAAAAATAGCAGCGTTTAATTATCCCGTTTGCTTTGATTTTCCTGTTGGTCACCAAAAAAATAATTTCGCGTTAAAGTGCGGAATTAAACACAGATTAGAAATTGGCAGCGTTCGATGTTCATTACAGGAATTAAACTAAAAAGAGACTTCGTGCAACAGCCCCATAACCTAACAATAGAACCAACACAATAACAAGTCACAGTAGCTTGTGAGATAAATAATTTCAGGGAAAAATTATTATGCCGCCTTTCTTTTTGTCTTTTTCATAAAGGACAATTTATTATTTAATAGGGACGACCTCACTACATCAAGCAACACAGCAAACAGTCTGCCGCTCTCTTGATGGCTACCTTTTAATAAAATCCTTTTAATAAAATTTATTGTCCTTTTTAAAGACAACAGTTTTAAATGCGTATATACTTTTGCTATGCATTTGAAACAACCTTATCCAATGCAAATTTGAAACAAACCTTATCCAATGTAAAAAAACCGTTTCAAATAATCTATCCTTGAAAAGACAAGCATCCTAATAGACTTGTTAAACCTACATGCGGTGTGACATTAATCAAATAATCAGCACCTATTCTATGAAAAGCGGAGGGCCTCATGCGCCTCCGTTTTTTTTGCATTTCCATACAATAACTGAAAGCAGCTATTCTTGCATTCACTCCATTATTCAATTAGCCTTTAATAAAATTTCATCACAGAAACTGGTTATTCAGTTTTCCAACATTTTCGTCGCTTAAACACAACCTTTCTACTAGTTATCACATCTTAATCCGGATAAAACATTTTGAAGTCTTAATTGGATAAACCCAGACTCAAAATCACCACATTCGAAAACAGGCCAGTCCCATTTGGCAAATCAGATACTTACCACTGACAATAATTTTATATCTGATAACAAAACTGTTCTTACACCACGATGAAAATAATGGAAAGCATAATCATGCCTTTAAGAATTTAGGCCTGTCGTGTATTTCTTCAAAATAGGCGCCTTACTGACATTTACCTTAAATATCTTAATAAGCATTACTATGAAAATTCAATTTAGAAAAGACGACATAAGCAATAGATGGCTGAGTGACGTGGTTAGTCGTATGAACGAGACGTTAAATACGCATATAATCATAGAAAACAATCGAATGATCTTTCCTCCTGACATTGCAGAGGGCACTTGTTCATACCATAAATTGTCGGCAGACGTAGAAATCTCCATTGTTGATTTAACTACAAAATCACCTTTAGTATTCGAACGTCTTGCAACAAAAAATGATCTGTTTTACACAATGCATATTAATTGCAGTCCGCATCCTGTTGATCACTTTGTAAATGGCAAAAAACACAAAATTGGAGGCACTGCGAATTCTGGTATTTACTGGTCATCATCAGACGTTCCATTTGCATTTAAAATTGAGCCAGATAAAAAATTTCAGGCAGTTTTTATATGCATTTCAAAGGAATATCTGCAAAGTATACTTTGGGATTCGGACTCTCCTATCGGTGTGTGCACAATAAAAAATAAAATGGAAAGGGTATGTGTACTAAAAGCCAATGGAGACTATGAATGCGATCTCGACAAAGGGATCGAAAGATGTATCATCAACAAGGACGAACATATTATTGCAAGCAGTTTATATTGTTCTCTCGGCACAGCCAAATATAATCTTGTTCAGGAAATCATCAGGTTTGATAAAGACAGCACCGTTCCGGAAAAAATAGTTATAAAAGGAGACGTATTGAAGATCCTCGCACTGTTTATTAAAAAAGTAGCATCAGAAAAAAAGAAGCAATCAGAAAACAAAATGCAATTTGGCGACGCTGCGAGGATCATGACGATTAAAAAAACTATCGATGAGGGAGCACATTTTAAACATTTTTCATTGGAGGAACTTGCCAGACTTGTAGGCATGAGTAAGACAAAAATGAAGGTTAAGTTTAAAGAAATCGTAGGAACAAGTGTTTACAAATATTATATCGACATACGCATGCAACGTGCGAAGGACATGCTATACAGTAATCCCCGCTCTATTACAACGCTTGCTTACGAAATGGGTTTTAAAACAGTGAGCCACTTCTCACAATTATATAAAAAATACCATGGTATCAATCCTAATTCCATCATTGTAGAAAACAGGAAAAACTACTTTTAGAGTCAAAGTTAAATATTGAGAGTTGTTCGTTTTTTATTATTGGTAGTTGCCAGCTTTTATGGCGCTGCTTAAAATGAAATCTGACAACTCTCAACTTCAATTCCTACCCTTCCACTTTCAAACCTCAACTTCGCAACGCTACTTTTCGTTTATTAATTTTTGTTTGTTTTTTTCAAATCCTTTATTAAATTTATTTAATTTCGATAAATTAGTTGTTTAACTAACCTTTTTCAATTCCATTGCATTTTCAATTTTCAACTTTCAATTTTTAATTAAAAAAGTATGAAACGTACGATCAAAAAAGTTGCCGTATTAGGAAGTGGTGTTATGGGTTCGCGTATTGCTTGTCATTTCGCAGGTATCGGCGTGCAGGTTTTGTTGCTTGATATTGTACCCAAAGATGCTGCGGATAGTTCAGACAGGAAATTGAGAAATAAGATAGTTGATGATGCGCTTGCTGCTACTTTGAAAAGCAATCCTTCTCCAGTTTACACCAGGGATGCGATCAAAAAAATAACCACCGGAAATTTTGATGACAACATGAAAGACATCGCCGGTTGCGATTGGATCATCGAGGTGGTGGTAGAAAGACTTGACGTTAAAAAAATCGTATTCGAAAAAGTGGAGCAGTTCCGTAAGCCGGGTACTTTGATCACTTCAAATACATCAGGCATACCTATTCATTTAATGACCGAAGGCAGAAGCGACGACTTTAAAGCACATTTTTGCGGGTCGCACTTCTTCAATCCTCCTCGATATTTAAGACTGCTGGAAATTATTCCAACGCCGCACACTTCACCTGAGGTAGTTGATTTCCTCATGCAATATGGAGATCTGTACTTAGGAAAAACAACTGTTCTTTGTAAAGACACCCCAGCTTTTATTGCCAATAGAATTGGGGTGTATGGCATCATGGCCATCTTTAAGCTGGTTGAAAAAATGGGCTTGAGTATTGACGAGATTGATGCATTGACAGGGCCAATTATCGGTCGTCCAAAATCAGCAACTTTCCGCACCGCAGACGTGGTGGGCATTGATACGCTTGTAAAAGTAGCAAACGGCGTTGCAGAAAATTGCCCGAATGATGAGCAAAAGGATACATTTAAAATTCCTGCGTGGCTGGATAAAGTTGTAGCCCACAACTGGCTGGGCGATAAAACGGGACAGGGATTTTTCAAGAAAACAAAAGGCGGTAGTGGTGAAAAAGAAATATTGGTATTGAATCTTTCTACACTTGAATATGAGGCCCGCAAGAAACCAAAATTTGCAACCGTAGAAGCAGCAAAACCAATCGACGATCTTAAAACAAGATTGAAAGCATTGGTTAGCGGAAATGATAAAGCAGGTGAGTTTTATAAACAGTTTCACTATGGTTTGTTCTCCTATATTTCTCATCGCATTCCGGAAATCAGCGATGAGCTTTACCGCATTGATGACGCTATGATGGCGGGCTTTGGCTGGGAGATCGGTGCATTTGAAAGTTGGGATGTTTTAGGCGTTGCCAAAACAGCGGAAGCAATGAAGGCCGGAGGATACACCGTAGCTCCATGGGTGGAAGAAATGTTGCAAAAAGGATTTTCATCTTTCTATAAAGTAGAAAATGGCAAGCGCCTGTACTATGATATTGAAAGCAAATCTTACAAGCCATTGCCAGGCGGAGAAGCATTCATAGTAATGAAGAATTACGAAAACCAAACTGTATGGAAAAACAGTGCCTGCCGCACTTATAATTTAGGTGGCGATGTACTTGGACTTGAATGGAACACCAAACTAGGAACGATTGGTGGTGAAGTATTGGAAGGCATTCAAAAATCGATAGCACTTGCTGAGGAAAAATATAAGGGCCTCGTAATTGCTAACGATGCTCCGAATTTTTCTGCGGGTGCAAATGTAGGTATGATATTCATGTTTGCCATTGAGCAGGAATATGATGAACTGGATATGGCGATACGCATGTTCCAGAACACAATGATGCGTGCACGGTATTCTTCGGTACCGGTCGTAGTGGCACCGCATGCATTAGCACTCGGCGGTGCATGCGAACTGAGTCTCCACAGCGATAAAGTTTGTGCTGCCGCAGAAACATATATTGGCCTGGTGGAACTTGGAGTTGGACTTATTCCCGGTGGTGGCGGTACAAAAGAGTTTGCGCTTCGCGCAGCAGACGAAATGCATGAAGATGAGCCAGAAACCATTACTTTAAAGAATCGATTCTTAACTATTGCAACGGCAAAAGTAGCTACGTCAGCCGCCGAAGCGTTTGATATGGGCATTCTGCGAAAAGGTCATGATGAGATTGTAATGAATCCCGGAAGAAGAATTGCCGATGCAAAAAACAGTGTGATAGAAATTTTCGATCGCGGCTATACAACACCTGCTCAACGTACTGATGTGAAAGTCCTTGGCCGTTCTGCGTTGGGTGCATTGTATGCAGGAATCAACGGAATGTGGCGTGCCAACTATGCAACCGATCATGATGTAGTGGTTGCAAAAAAACTCGCTTACGTGATGTGTGGCGGAGACCTTAGTGAACAAACTCTTGTTAGCGAACAATATTTGCTTGATCTCGAGCGTGAAGCTTTCCTTAGCCTTACCGGTGAAAAGAAAACACTCGAGAGGATACAGAGCGTGTTGAAGGGAGGAAAGCCGGTGAGGAACTAGAAATAATTGAATAACTGAATAACTGAATAAGAAAGCCCCGTAAACACGGGGCTTTGCTTTGCTTATGAAAATTTACAACCAAAATTTATTGGAACAGCACTTTCGTCACTGTTGTAACACCTGTTGAAGTATTGTATACTCTCAACACATAGATGCCGGGACGAATGTTTCCTCTTTCATATTTTAAAGTAGCAGTTTGAATATTCACTTCCTGTTTAGTAAATACACATTGACCCGCTACATTGTAAAGAGATAATTGATAGTTCTGCGTTTTCTTTCCTGTAATGCTTACATTAAATTCTGTTGTTACAGGGTTTGGCATTACCACAATGTTATCCTTATCTTCTTTTTTAATGGTTATCTTATTGGTGAATGTTGAATTTCCATTTGCCTCCACCACTCTTACTCTATAGTTGCTTACCGAAGCACTCGTCCCTTTGTCAACAAATGCATATCTGCTGGAAGCGTTTGTGTTTTTTGCGCTTGCAGTTGCGATAGCTATATAATTGTCGCTACCAAATACGCTTCTTTCAATAATATAGTTCTGTACGTTCGTTTCGCTATTTGCAACCCAGCTCAACTGATTACCCTGATCGTTTTGTTTACCTGACAGCGTTACTTTCATGGAGAGTACACCGTTGCAATCTCCTGTTACATTGAAATATGCCAGCTTGGTTAAACAACCGCTGTTTACCGACATTTTGCTAACGTACACACCTGCTTCATCAGGCATCAGTGCGGGCATATGCAATTTGGTGCCGGTGCCTACAAGCGTACTGTCTGTATTGGTGTTGATCTTGTACCATTCGAATGTTGCATTTGCAACAGTATCTACACTTAATATCACATCTTTATAGAAACAGTTTGCAGATGCAGTTACGATCGAGTTTGCCAAAGGCAGTATGTTGACGTCGTTCAATGTAGCGTTACCACAAGCATCTACCGCACGTAAACGAACAAGTGAATATTCTACGCCATTGTTAAAAGTAAACACAGGGTTGCTTTGCGGTGGTGCCACAATAGAAGGGAATTCAGGAGAGCTTCCGATTACTTCGTAGGTAAATGGCCCGATTCCTCCTTTTGGTGATGCGCCTACGCTAAAACTGTTGTTATCGCACTGATATGCAGCAGACTGCGCCAGGCTTGGATACGCGTAAGGCGCTACTGTTACTGTATCATATACATGTCCTGTACAACCAGAGATTGCATACTCCAAAATGTAACTTGCAGGCTCTATATCAACAAATTGAAATCCATTTCCCGTTGTGATCGAATAATTGATCGTAGTAGCTGTTCCATTTTTGGAAATGATTGTTGGTGTTGCTGTTCCCAGGTTTGATGACGTTGTAATATTGATTAATGCTGCGCCATTTTCCCATTGCGCCGTTGGGCATTTGGACTGGAAAGTAATGTTACGGTTTACATAACTTGTTACCGGCGTTATTTTCGCAGTGTCCGCAACGCTGCATTTATCACTTCCGATAATTGTGTATTGTTTGTTATTATCCAAACCAGGCAAATTGTTCAGCATAACTGTTTTGCTGGTAGATGTTTGAGTGGTTACAACATCACCATATGGATCATACACTGTAACTGTATATGGAGACGAGCCTGACCCAAATACCACTTTGATATTTGTTGCACCTATTGCGCAGGATTGTGCGGCAGACAATGAGATGCTTATAGGGTTCGGCTGCATACTAAAGCAACGCTTGATTGTGGTATCATAACATCCATCTTTAATCATGATACAATAGTCTCCGTACGGAATTGCCGTAAACGTACCAGTTGTATTTTGTGTTCCAAACTGATTACCATTCTTATCATACAAGGTGTAAGTAGGATTAGTAAGATTGGTTTGTCCCGTGATCTTCACATCCATGGATGCACAACCTTTGGTAATATTTACGTTTTGATTTACAGACAGCATCGGATGTGCTGCTGCAAAATAACGCGTCATTGATGTATCATAACATGGGTCGTTCTGAATTTTCACACTATAAGAGCCATAGGGTATATTGGTGAAATCACCTGTGGCTGAAGTTCCAACCTGGTTGCCATTTGCATCATACAGGGTATATGTAGGGTTTGTAAGATTCGACGAGCCGGAAATAGCAGCATCAAATCCTGTACAGCCCTGGTTGTTTAATGTATATTGTCCTGCGCTTGGCAACAGCCTACTCGCAGTGAAACACGTTTGCATGGTGGTATCGTAACAGGAAGGATCGTTTTTCAACAGCACACAATACTTACCATAAGGAATGCCGGTGAAAATACCTGTTGTGTTTGTTGTACCAACCTGGTTGCCATTTGCATCTACCAATGTATACACCGGATTGTTCACTGAAGTACTACCTGTGATCTTAACATCAAATGTTGCGCATAATCTGGTAAGTGTGTACGTACCCATTGCCGGCACAGGACGGCTTTGCGTAAAGCACTGCATCATTGTGGTATCGTAACAACCCGGATCATTTTTTATTTTGATACAATAAGAACCGTAAGGCACATTATCAAACACCCCTGTAGCATTACAATCGCCTACCTGGTTGCCATTTCCATCATACAAGCAGAATGTAGGATTGTTCAGGTTTGTAGCACCGCTGAGGACAACTTTAAATCCGCTACATGTCAAATTGGAAATCGTATAGTTTCCTTTAGTCATTGGGTTTCTCGCTACGGTAACTTCATTCACTAACGTAGTGTCGTAACAAGTAGCATCATTCTTAATCTTGATGTAATAATGACCATAAGGCACGTTGGTAAACTTACCGGTCGTATTACAATCCCCAACCTGATTTCCACCGTCATCATACAAACAATACAATGGGTTTGTCAAATTGGTTGTTCCTGTAATAGTAAGCGTAAAGCCATTACAATCTTTATTTGAAATACCGTAGCTTCCTACTGTTGGCTTCTTTCTTTTTCCTGACACAGCAATATACATTGTGGTATCGTAACAGCTTGCACTGTTTGTTACTTTTATTTTGTAATCACCGTAAGGCATGTTATCAAAAGTAGGCGTAGTAAGGCATGTACCAATTTGATTGCCATTCAAATCCACAAGGCAATAAAGAGGATTACTCAAATTATTGCCGGAAGCTGTTGCAGAGAACGTTGTACACTTCTGATTGCTGATTGTTGCATTCGCATTTACACTTGGCTGTGTGGGCGCTTGTGCAAACTGCAACGTGATGGTTGTGTCATAACATGCATCTTTAATTTTAATAGAATATGATCCGTATGGAATGGCAGTGAACGCACCCGTGGTATTGTTTGCAACCTGTGTTCCATTTTTATCATACAAATAAAATTGAGGACTTGATAAGCTAGATTGACCAGTTACAGTCGCATCGAATGTAGAACACTGTTTTCCGCTCACACTCACCGTTGCATTTACTGAAGGCTTTATTGGCGTTGCAGTAAAAGTGCGTGTGATAGTTGTATCAAAACATGCGTCGTAGGCCGTTACTTTATACGTTCCGTAATCAAGGCCGGCAAATGTTCCGGTTGTATTACTCGCTATTTGTTGATTTGAGCTGTTGTATAGTTTGTATTGTGTAGGTGATGTGAAATTAACCTGTCCGGTCACTTGTGCCGTAAACGTTTTACAAGTTGGTGTTGTAGTAACATTAGCAGCCAGGGATGGAATCAGATTGTTTGTCCAGTTGATCGTCTGAATGTTTCCGCAAGGATCTTTTACAACAATAACTGCACTTCTTTTATTTGCCAAATGAAATGAAAAACCCGGAGAGTTAACAAACGTCGTGTCTCCTTTTGATAAAGTATAGCCAAACCTAAATCCACTAAACAGTGTACCTGATCCGCTTGTGTTTCCTTTGTTGTCTTTAAGACCAATTGCAACGTTTACCAGGTCACAACCGGCATTAGTAATGGATTGACTATCGATCCACCAATCGTAGTTAAGAATGGTGATACGTCTTGTTTGCTTACCGCCGCAGGAATCCTGCAATTGTACTACATACTCTCCGCTTAACAGATTTGTAAAGTTACCAGATGTATTTGTTACTCCTACAGAAGAAGGAGAAGGCGCTATGATGCTATAAATAAACGGCGTTCTGCCATTCACAGCTCCTGTTACAGAAATGGTGCCATCACTTCCGTTTTTACATGTCACATCTGTTTTAGACAATGCAAAGCGAGGATCGCTATAGCTTCCTGATACAACTACGTTGGCAACCGTAATTTCACATCCCTTAACAATGTCTTTTACATAGACAGTATAGGTACCTGCTGATAGACCAGTTAATAAACGGGATGATGTATAAGAGGTTGTTACAGGCCCGTCGACTCTATAGTTATAATTGTTGCTTCCACCTGTTGCTGTTATTTCAATAGAACCTGTGGCCGTGCATCGTGATTCTGTGGTTACTGTGGTGGCCTTCAGACTAGAACATTCTTGGGAGAATGTCAACTGAACTAAGACCAGTTGGATAATAAGCGGCAGGGCCAGCTTAATTAAAGGGTAGAGTTTTATCTTCATAGGTACACGGATTTGTGAAACGGATATGGATACGACACTACAAAATAAGCCACTTCCAGCGTGTTTTACAAGCGTAAAAATGATTAGGGCAAAAGTGCGCGAACGGTGGTAAATCTACGACGAGGGTTTTTACTCGCCGTTTGTAGAAACACTTAGCCATTTTTCAGCATAACCAATTAGATTTGTTGTGAGTTATGATAATAAGTTCTGAGGTTGAAGCTGGAAATTCAGAAAGGTTAATTATTTGTAACTCCCACTCAAAACTCAAAACCCAATGGGAGAAGCTTATCTTGATCATCAATCAGAATTGTTAACTATTCACTCAAGGTTATTTTTTTATGGTGATGCCGCAAGCGAAATTCTTACAATTCAGTTGGCACAAGACATTCAACAACAGTGGAACGAGTTCCACAAAATAGTTGTTGTAAAGAAAAAGGTCTTCTCATTCGAGCTTCGCATCGAAGGCTTTTACAAACCCTATCTCACGCCTGAGGAAGTTTGGTACAATGATGACCCGAGGAATAATTATTTCCGCATTGAAGAATACTCCAACCAGGATATTTCATTTGTGGATGGCATCGGCAGCAACACTGGTTATTTCAAGCTCGCCAACATACTTGATCATTCCACAACCGCTGCTCACGAGTATGGACATACGCTTGGTTTACTGCATCCCGTTCAATTGGATATAAGAGGAAAAGGCGCTCCGGGAATCATGTACCCCCGCGGCACCATTTGCGATCCGATGTATCAATGGAATCCAGCGGCCGCGCCGGCCACGCCGGGAGGAACGCTAAATCCTGTTCATAGAAAAGTGCTTCAAAGTGATGTCGACAATCTTCAACTACCTAAACTTTCCTTTAGAGACGACAGAGCCATAGTGGGTGAATTTACGAGTGTCTTTCATGAAAAGCACGGAGGCGCAATTAAGAATGAATAATTAATAATGAATAATTAATAGGGCATCATTCTTTGTCAGTTACTCCACCTTCTGTAATATTCTTTTTGCTTTAAAAAATTATAGACTTACATTTAATCATGCTGCAACTCTATTAATTATTCATTATTAATTATTAATTAAAATACCGTGATCCTTTCTATTCAAAACATTTCAAAATCGTATGGAAACATCAAGGCGTTGAATGGCGTTTCATTTGAAGTGCCACAAGGTGCTATATTTGGTGTACTGGGCCCAAATGGAAGTGGTAAAACTACTTTGTTAAGCATTGTTGTTGATGTACTTAAAGCAGACAATGGCAGCTTTCTGTGGTTCGGCCAGCCGGGCTCTCCGGATACACGCAAGAAAATTGGCACATTGCTGGAAACACCTAATTTCTATCATTATCTCTCTGCATTTAATAATTTGAAAATTACGAACAGCATCAGCAGCCGTGGTAATATTAGTGACATAAACCTTGTGCTGGAAAAAGTAAAGTTGCAGGAAAGAAAGGACAGCCGTTTCAGCACATACAGCCTTGGCATGAAACAAAGGCTTGCTATTGCAGGCGCATTGCTAGGATCACCACAAGTGCTGGTGCTTGACGAACCTACTAACGGGCTCGATCCTGTAGGTATTGCAGAAATAAGAGATTTGATCAAAGAACTCAGCCTTGCGGGACATACCATTATCATGGCAAGCCATCTTTTGGACGAAGTGGAAAAAGTTTGTACCCATGTAGCCATTTTGAAAAAAGGAACATTGCTTATGACCGGAGCTGTAGATGATGTACTGATAGACAATGACATAGTTGAAATAAGCGCAAGCGACAACGATAGTTTAGTAAATATTTTACGATCATATAACGGATATGATCAGGTTATTTTAGAAAAAGGTTTTGTGCAAATTCATTTGCCGAAAGGCTCTGCCCGCCCGGAGGAAATAAATGCATTTTGCTTTAGCAAAGGAATAACCCTGAATCATCTTGTTATTAAAAAGAAAAGACTCGAGGCGAAATTTTTTGAACTAACAAACAACTGAAAAATTAAGAATTAGGAATTAAGAATTGTTGGTGATTGAAAGCTCTGCCACGAATGTAGCCTCCCGGATTTGCAAAAATTTTGAGTGTCACTATCTGTAATGAATGCTACACCGGACGAATTCTTAATTCTTAATTCCTAATTCTTAATTGAATTCCTAACCTCTAACAACCACACATATGTTGAATCTCATTAAAACAGAATGGCTGAAGATCAAGAACTACCCTGCATTCTGGTGGATCATTTGTATCACGGCACTCTCTTACCCAGGCATTAACTATACCTTCCTTAGTATTTATCATAAGATCACTGCTCAGAATTCCATGCAGAGCCAAATTGTAAAAGCGTTGGTGGGTAATCCTTTTTCTTTCCCCGAAGCATGGCACACTGTTGCTTTTTTTTCATCGCTGTTTATTTTCATCCCCGCCATTGTAGTGATCATGCTTATTACCAATGAGTACACTTACAAAACGAACCGTCAAAATATTATCGATGGTTGGAGCAGGCAACAGTTTATGTGGAGTAAATTCATTAGTGTAGTTATCATTACACTGATTGTTTCTGTTATTTATTTTGTTGTTAGTCTTATTATTGGTTCTACAAATACTGACAACATTACTGCCAGCAAGTGGGATCAATTTTATTATGTGCTGCTATTTGCCTTTCAAACATTTGCCCAACTTTCCATTGCTTTTTTGATCGGCTTACTTGTTCGCAAATCTTTTATTGCGCTTGCGATTTTCATTTTTTACTTTATCATTCTCGAACCAATATTAGTAGGTGTATTGAAATATAAAGCAAACGATATTGGTCGCTTTTTACCGCTTGAAATTTCCGATCGCCTGATTCCCATTCCCGCATTTATGGGAAAGATTGATGCAGAAACTTATAAGGCGTCACTCGCGGCCATTCAATCGCATATCTTTTTAACGCTAATCGGATTGATGATCACGTGGAGTTTGAGTTTGTTTGTGTACATGAGACGTGATTTGTAATTAATAATTAATAAAGAATAATTAACAAGGCCACATTCAGTAACGAATGTGGCCTTATGGTTTCTTAAAATACCGGAACGTCTCTAACCAACTATGCTGCCACACCTATTAATTATTCTTTATTAATTATTAATTAAATCGGCAATCGCTTTCTCCACGTCCGGAAATATAAACTGAAATCCTGCCCTCCTCAATTTATCGTTGGTTACGGTAGCGCTTTTCAATACCTCAATGCTCATCTCACCAATGGCGATCTTTAGTATAAAAGAGGGGACATAAATAGGTATATAAAATTTGCCGCGTTGCTTAACAGCAAGTATTTCGTTAAGCTTTTTGTTGCTTACGGGATGAGTTGCAACTGCATTGTAGACTCCTTGCATTTTATCGTCCTGTATTGCTTGCATGTATATTCTGCACAAGTCATCGATGTGAATCCAGCTGACTACCTGGTTGCCGGTTCCAAGTATAGCAGACAGCCCGAACTTCAAAGGTTTTTTGAATTCTTCGAGCGCCCCGCCTCCATTTGCCAACACAATACCGGTCCTCAATTTCACGAGACGGATATTCATCTTTTGTACAGGGTCGATACTCTGTTCCCATTGCACACATGTTTGCCCGAGAAAATCGCCATCGGCTTTGTCAGCTTCAACAAAGGGACTCATATTGGGGATCGAAGGATCCGGTCCGTACCAACCTATACCTGATGCGCTTAAAACCGCTTTTACATGATGAGTCCTTTCTTGCAGCGTCTTCACAATTAATTCTGAACTATGGGTTCTGCTGTCTACAATTTCTTTTTTTCTTTTCTCCGACCATCTTTTATCTGCTACACCTGCGCCGGCGAGGTGAATAATATAATCTGCTTTTTCAACTGCGCTACACTCAATTGTTTGCTCCTCGATGTTCCACTCTGCGAATGAAAGATTATGATAGCTGATTGATTGAGGATCCTCTAATTTGAAATTTTCCGAGGCTTCAATTTTATTTCGCGTAAGGATGATAACACTATGTCCGTTTTGCAATAATAATGATGTGAGTCTTTTTCCAATTAATCCGGTGCCGCCAGTAATGAGGATCGTTTCCATCCGAGATGATTAAAAAGTGAGGGTAAAATAATATTGAAAAGGTAAGATAATTTAAAGACTTTCTATTTTACGAACGAGATTTTCTTCTATATTTATACGATCTAAAACTTGCCCCAACGCCGATAAACCTATTACCTTATGACCCCCAGAAAGCTGTTTTTTTCTCTGCTATTACTATGTGGCTTCAACAGTATCTTTTGTCAAACCAGCGGAAAATTTTATGAAGTAGACAGCATTACAAATCGTGTAAGATTATTCTTCAACAGCAACTACATTTTAGTCCCCAAAAAATGCGCAAACTTTGTACGCTTGACAAAAATTGATAGCAATGCAAACTTCAACAGCGACTTTGTTGACTCTACTTTCGACAACAAAATATTGGGTAAGGGCCATTATTCAAATGGCATTAAGGACGGCTATTTTGAATTTTACTATCCAAATGAAGTCTTGCAATGCAAAGGCTATTATTCAGAGAATGAACCTGTGGGCCAGTGGCTATTTTATTATCCTGACGGTAAACAGGAAAGAATATTATCCTTTACAGAAACCGATACCTTATTAACTGATTATAACGATCCTTCCGGCAACCCGGTTGTTGTAAAGGGAAAAGGAAATTTTGTTGGGCAGGTCGCTTATCCCGGGGGTTGGCCCAATCAATTTTTAGTGAGCAAAGGAAATATTGAAAATGGCAAACCAGAAGGCACCTGGACAACAGAGTTTCCCAACGGCCATGCTATTTCCAAAGAAGAATTTAAGGGAGGAAAATTTGTAAAAGGCATTTTGGAAGGTACCCCAAAAGAATCATCTGCTTATCATTTGAAAAATTCAAAGGCTACTACATTTTTTTTAAATAACTACCTTGGGAGGCTGGAAGATTTTGTAGTAGATAGCTGCCACGATTATCTGAGCAGAAGAGTTACCGCTCCTACACAATTTAAGTTCGACTATGGTAAATTTCAAGCAGACATGAGGTCGCGGCTTAATAAGAGTATTGATAAATTTTTAAGTGGAGCAGATAATTTAGAAGGGGCACAAACAACAAAATATTTAACGGTTGAGTTTACCGTTAATAAATCAGGCAAGGCAGAAGATTTCAAGATGAACGGCTTTTGGGGCAATGAGCTGTTCTACGATATTAAAGAATGTATTCAATTAAATACATCATTTCCTCCGGACATTGGTAAAATGTATTTTCACCTTAAAGTAGATTACTCAGGGGGAAATCAGTTTAGCTACGGCTTTTCTCTTTCCCAGGATGCAAACCCACACTAAGGAAATTGCTTATTCGAAAACAAAAAACCGCGATACAAAGAACCTACTCAAATATTAAAAAAAGAAATCCCCTTGAAAAATCAAGGGGATACAACTAAAAACAAACATGGTAGCTAAGCGACCAATAATTTAGTCGGGCTTGTTACCGTCCAAAAAAGTATTTATTGTGCTGATTTTTGCGTTATTATTTTCGTCAGACTTTACAGTGTAGTTGCTGTAAAAATTCTCTACCGGATTTGTGTTGTTGTAGAGTTCCAGGTTGCGGCGGATATATGCCGGCACAGTTTCGAACTCATTGTTTGGATCGGCTGAGTTTACGGTGAATGACAGATTACGTAGTTTCTGTATTCTCTCTGCCGCTCTGCGTCGCTGGTCCTCTGCTTCGTCCGGCATTGCCGGTTCCTCAACAAAAGAGTTATTGCTGGCAGTTGAATAAGTCTGTTCTGTACGCTGCACTTCCGCCGCAGGAACTTCATCCTTAATCACCAATTGCATGTCTAAAGAAGGTTCCTCTTCTTTTGGAACAGACGTTGCTTCCGGTTGCTGAGGGATGTTAGGCTTCGCGTAAGGCGCGGCCTGCGCTTTTGGCGCACCTTGGTCTGCCTTTGGTTCCGCATAAATATTGGATGGCTTGGCCAAGTATCCTCCAGACGCTGCAGACGCTGAAGAATTATTTTGAGTAGATTTCGACTGTTGTGATTGTGACAAGTTCTGTCCTGGCATCTCCGTTTTGGCTGGATGTGAATATACTAACTGAAAAAACTCCGGACCATTTTCATCTGCCTCTTTTTTATCCACAGTATTTTTACTGTCGTTTTCGTCCGTAAAAAACACAACAGAACTCTTATTTGATGGGACTTCTACGAGGGTTGGTTGAAGATCCTCTCTCAACTTTTCTGTTGGTTCTTCCGCCACAAAAGAGATGATACCGCTATCCATTTCATTTTCAGCCACTTCTTCCACCCTCTCATCCAAGGGCAAGGAAAAAGACGTTGAAACGTATGCTTTCGGCTCTTCACGCTGAGGTTCGAGCTTCATGATGATCTTCTCTTCTCTTTTCGGTTGTTCCGGTATTTCCTTTTCTTCTGTTCTGTAAAAAGGATCTTTATATTCAAAACCAGTTGCAATCAGTGTGATGCCAATTTTTCTTTCCAGAGAATTGTCATAACCCAAACCAAGAATCACGTCCGTTTCTTCTCCGGCCTGGCTCAACAAATAATTCTGAATGATGTCCACTTCGTCCATTGTGAACTCGTGGTCACCTTCTGCAGAGTTAATGTTGATCAATATCCATCTTGCACCTTTAATTTCATTGTCGTTCAGCAACGGAGAATTCAATGCTTCTTCAATTGCTTTCTGCGCACGATTTTCACCTTCAACTGCAGCGTTACCCAAAATAGCAACACCACCGTTACGCATTACTGTGCATACGTCGGCAAAGTCAACGTTGATCTGCCCTGTACTGTTGATCACGTCTGTGATACATTTTGCAGCTGTTGCCAAAACGTTGTCCGCTTTTGCGAATGCATCTTTCATTTTTAAGTTACCAAACTGATGACGCAATTTATCATTGCTGATCACCAACAAAGTATCAACGTGGTTCTTCAAATGACTGATACCTTCTTCCGCCTGTAGTTGTCTTTTCTTTCCTTCGTAAGAGAACGGTGTGGTTACTATGCCTACTGTCAATACACCGAGATCTTTACAGATCTTAGCAATGATAGGTGCCCCGCCTGTTCCTGTACCTCCGCCCATACCGGCAGTGATGAAGGCCATTTTGGTATTTACTTCCAATATGCGTTTTATCTCTTCTAAACTTTCTTCTGTTGCCTGCTTACCAATTTCAGGATTGGCGCCTGCACCAAGCCCTTGAGTAAGATGCGGCCCCAGTTGTATTTTATTCGGCACATTGCTTTGTGAAATAGCCTGCGCATCAGTGTTACAAATAATAAAGTTCACGCCCTCAATACTTTGACTGAACATGTGATTAACAGCGTTGCTGCCACCACCACCCACACCTATCACCTTTAAGATAGATGATTTTTCCTTCGGTAGATCAAAGTGAATCATAATTAATAAATTTCGCCAACACCGTAAATGCCGGCTGTGAATAAAATGGTTAGTTAGTATGAAACCCAGTTGTAAGTTTGGAGTTTTAAGTTATAAGTGTTGGAAATGAACGAGCCAAAACTTATAACTTACTACTTCTAACTTAAAACTCTACAAAGCCTTATCTTCTTCTTCCTGGAACAGATCGATCAAACTGTGTTTGAATTTGCCCCAGATATCTTTGAATCCTGAATTGCGATTGTTCATTTTATCTTTCTGAATAACCTGCTCTTGCTGCGGCTCTTCTTCGATTACGATAGGAGCTGCTTTCACCGCTTCCAGTTTTTTCAAATTATCAGGAACAGGAATTTTCTTGAAATCTTTCTCGAATACTTTCAGATTGTTCTCGTAATCGTTGTATCCTTTTAAAATCAGGCCAAGACATGTTGCGTACATTGGTTTTGCCAATTCTTCAATATGACCCGGAGCAAGATGTTCTGTAGGATAACCAATGCGAGTATTTACGCCGGTTACATATTCCGTTAACTGAATTAAATGTTTCAATTGAGAGCCACCACCTGTTAACACAATCCCGCCATTCAGCACTCTGCTATCCATACCAACTTGTTTCAAGTGATAGGTAACAAAATCCATGATCTCACTCATACGTGCCTGTATGATGTTTGCAAGATTCTTCACGCTGATCTCTTTCGGTGGCATACCGCGCAAGCCAGGAATAGTAATGAACGCGTTTGCTTTTGCTTCGTTTGCCAAAGCGCTACCAAACTGCACTTTCATTTGCTCTGCCTGTGTTTTCAAAACACCTAAGCCAGTTTTAATATCATTGGTAATGTTTTCACCACCGAACGGTATTACTGCCGTGTGTCTTAAAATACCATCGCAGAACACAGCAAGGTCAGTTGTACCACCGCCGATGTCAACAATGGCAACACCAGCTTCCATATCTTCATAACCCATTACTGCAGCAGCAGATGCCAGTGGTTGCAACACCAGATCTTTGGTGTGCAATCCGCTTTTTTCAACCGCACGGTTGATATTGCGAATCGCGTTTTTATCACCAGTGATGATGTGGAAATTTGCACCCACTTTTACGCCACCGTACCCAATTGGGTTTGGAATATTTTGAAAATTGTCTACCGTAAATTCCTGTGGTATCACATCAATGATCTGATCACCTGCAGGGATATACGTTTTATATTGGTCAGCTACCAACTGATCGATTTCACGCTGACTGATTTCTTCGTTGTTGTCATGGCGAACGATGTCTCCACGGGTTTGCAAACTTTTAATGTGATGTCCGGCAATACCTACATACACTTCATTGATCTCTAAATTAGGATTGCTGGCATAACAATTTTCAAGTGCGGTACGAATGGCTTTGATGGTTTCATCAATGTTCAATACCTGCCCGTGCTTAACGCCATTAGAGTTGGCACGTCCGAAACCAAGGATCTCGAGCTTACCGAACTCATTTTTTCTTCCCGCAATGGCAGCTATTTTGGTAGTACCAATGTCGAGGCCGACAATAATGGGTTGTTCGTTGTTCATAAATATATGTTTGTTTATAGTTGTTACGTTTTTGAATATGGTGTTGTTATCGTCGTTGTCTGTTACTTCTTGCGGCACCAGCCCTTGTTTGTGTTGAAGGCTTTGGTGCATTGCTTCTTACATTGCCCGCCGTTGGCGCAACCGCATTTACTGCTTGCCCTGCAGGTGCACCTGCATTGCTGTCTGCATCAATCAGTGATAGCGTTGAATCGCTCAAAGTTTCAGGTTGCATTTGCTTCACCGGCGTTGTTGTTGTTGAAACACTATCGCTTCTCATTTGTCTTGCTGCCAGCAACATTTGCTGAATGTTTCTCAGGGCCTGCAGCGAATCGATTCTGTTATCCGCGCCACGTCTCATTCCTATCACTTGTTTTTCGTACTGCACGTTCACCGATTCATATTTGTTCAGTCCTACTTTCGGTAAAATGTTCCTATAAAAAATCATCAACCTGTCAAACTTCGCTTCCACATTTTCACCGTTACCAAATATGATGACGTGGCTACCAACTGTTGGTACCATTTCGAATGTTCGATTTGGTGTGATATCCACTTGTGCAATTTGCGCCGTCCAGAACGAGTCTTTGGCAATAAACAAACTCACTTGTTTGATGTATTGCATCAGCGTGCTGTCTGCCTTACTTAGTTTCACCGCATCAGTCGGAAACCCTGTAAACACTGGTAACTTCACACTCATTTTAGGACTCAATGGCAATTTCGCAAAAGCGCTGTCGATGTAATATGAATTTCCGTTCACCGCAAAAATTCTCGCTATCGGCTCACGCTCTTCTACTTTTACGTGCAGTATCGCTTTGTTATCAAAGAACAGTTCGGCGTCTTTTACCCACAGATTTTTTTCCAGCGTCTCTTCTAATTTCCTTAAATCAAAGCCTGTGATGGCTCTACCTTTCACGCTTCTGTTTGGTGAAACAACATTCATTACATCTGTCTTGTCTACGAAATAATATTCACCAACTCCTCTTATATCAATTTCAATGCCTTTGCATTGTTCGTTATTCTTTTTACCAATTGCAGCTACCAACAATACCACAACGCCACTCGCCATTGCTACCCAAAGCATGGCAGTTAAAACGCGTTTGATATTTATTTTCTTCGCCATAAATCTTACCCCAAGCCTCTCCAAAATGAGAGCAGTCTCTAAGGGCGTAAAAGACTTTATTTAGTTCTAAATATTATTTCCTGATCGCTTTTAACACAGACAAGGCAATGCCTTGTCTCAACTTTGGTGTCCCGCCCAACAGTCATTTTTACAATTATGGTCGACAGTTGGACGGGTACCTGTTGCACAGCAGCCCACTGTGCAGAATATTTTTCAGGAACTAGGAATTAGGAGTTAGGAACTAGAAAAACCTGTAGCGCTCATCTATTTCTTAATTTCTAATTCCTAATTCCTTTCCTATAGGTTCCACCAGTGCATCAATATCTCCTGCACCTGCAGTAATGATTACCTTACCACGCGGATCGACTTCTGATGCCCATTTTAAAAGATCTTCTTTGCTTAGCACTTGCTTGTGCTGGTTCTTCATTTTGTTCAAAATCATTTCACTGCTTACTCCCGGTATTGGTAATTCCCTTGCCGGATAAATCGGAAGCAGTATCACTTCATCAGCTATATCAAGACTTTCGCCAAATGCATCCTGCAGGTCGTTTGTTCTGCTGTATAAATGCGGTTGAAAAACAACCACACATTTTTTATCAGGAAACAAACTTTTCGCACCGGTAAGCAATGCTCTTAACTCTTCCGGATGGTGCGCATAATCGTCTATCAAAATTGTATCGGCATCTTTTCTGATATACTCGAATCTCCTCTTCACTCCTTTGAAAGACGCGATTGCTGCTTTAATTTTTTCTTTTTCTATTCCCAGTTCGTACGCTACAGTGATTGCCGCGATTGAATTCTCTACGTTGTGTTGTCCACCCATATGCAATGTCAATCCTTCAATTCTATCGCCGTTGATCACTACGTCAAATGAATAACTGCCGTTATGCATTTGAATATTTTCCGGATAAACATCTGCTTTGTTGTCGCTTACACTGTAGCGAAGTTGTTTATCCGTGTTAAAATCTTTTTCTCTTGGCAAACCGTATTTGCTTATCAGCAAACCGCCAATCTTGATCTTTTCACTGAACTGAACGAATGTGTCTTGCAACGCTTCTTCAGTTCCGTATATATCCAAATGGTCGGCATCCATGGATGTGATGATCGCCACATCAGGACTTAATCTCAAAAAGCTTCTGTCGTATTCGTCTGCTTCTATCACACACACATTTCTTTGGTTGCTCCAAAAGTTTGTATTGTAGTTTACAGAAATACCACCTAGAAAAGCATTACAACCATAACCGCTGTCCCGTAGCAAATGCGCGACCATTGTGGTGGTAGTTGTTTTGCCGTGCGTTCCTGCTATACAAATATTAAAAGAGCCTTCGCTGATGATCTGCAACACCTCACTTCTCTTTCTCACTTCGTAACCATGTTGCTGATAGTACACCAATTCTGCATGTCCCTTCGGAATGGCCGGTGTGTACACTACCAGTTGTACATCTTTCGGAATGAGGTTCACGTCTTCAGTATAGTGAACCGCCATGCCGCTTTCTTCCAGTGCCTTCGTCAATGGTGTTGCCGTTTTATCATATCCGCTTACTTCAATCTGCTGAGAATGAAAATATCTTGCTATTGCGCTCATTCCTATGCCGCCGATACCGATGAAGTAAATTTTCTTTATATCCCTTAGTTGAATCATTTCATTTTTTTTGAACGCAGATCTTCATGATTGTCAAGATTATTATGATTAGAAAAATCATATTCAATCATGATAATCTGCGTCATCTGCGTTCCATGTTCTCTAATATCGCCTTGGCGATGACCTCATCTGCATTCTTCACTCCCAAGTTGCCAATATTCGTTTTCAATTCATTTTGCAATTGTGCATCTTTTGCGAGATTCACTATTGCTTCTACCAGTTTGTCTTTAGCCTCGCTGTCTTTGATCATTATGCCGGCGTGTTTGGCAACCAGGTTCTGTGCATTTACTGTTTGGTGATCTTCGGCTGCAAAGGGATAGGGTACGAATACAACCGGTTTTTTCACTACACACAATTCCGCGATCGCCATGGCACCGGCTCTTGAGATCACCACATCTGCCGCAGCAAATGCATATTCCATTTTGTTTATAAAGGTGTTGGACCAAACATTTTTATTATCGACTGCTACTTCTGCACCTCTTGCTGCATAAGGCTTTCCGGTTTGCCAGATCAACTGCAGCCCATTTTTTGCAAATGCTGCAATGCCGTTGTCAATGGCTGTGTTGATGCTTTGTGCTCCTAAACTTCCACCAATTGAGAGCACTGTTGTTTTCGCAGGATCCAATCCGAAAAACTGAATACCTTCTTCACGTGTTACGGTTGAGTTGGCAATTGTCGCACGAACAGGATTTCCAGTGATCATGATTTTTGCTGCAGGAAAAAATTTCTCCATTCCGTCACTTGCTACGAAAACTTTTGTTGCGTTTTTTCCGAGCATAATATTTGCCCTTCCGGCAAATGAATTTGACTCATGAATGAATGTTGGAATATTTTTCTGCTGTGCATATTTCAACACCGGAAAACTCGAATAACCACCAACGCCAATAACGGCAGCCGGCTGAAACGAGTTAACGATCTTTCTAACCTGGAAAAAACTTTTGATCAGCTTAATCGGCAGCCCGATATTTTTTATCAAAGAACTTCTGTTGAATCCTGCAATGTCCAGCCCTTCTATTTTATAACCAGCCTCAGGCACTTTTTCCATTTCCATTTTCCCCTTCGCTCCTACAAACAATATCTCAATGGATGAATCTATTTTCTTCAATGCATTAGCGATCGCTATTGCGGGAAAAATATGTCCGCCTGTGCCGCCTCCTGCTATGATTATCTTTTTCAAATTCAAAAGTCAAAAGTTAAAAGTCAAAAACTGTGTCCGATGTACGGAGTACGATGTACGAATTTCTTCACAGCGTACCTTTCTTTTCTATCGGCAACTCACCCTGTTAATTCTTAATTATTAATTCCTGCTTGCTCTGCCTTTTCCACATTCCTCGCCACACTCAGTATAATCCCTATCGCCAGACAAGTGAACAAAAACGAACTACCTCCCATGCTCACCAGCGGAAGTGTTACACCCGTTACCGGAAACAAATTCACATTCACCGCCATGTTAGCCAGTGCCTGTATCACCAAAGTGAAGCTCAGCCCTAACGACAGAAAGGCCCCAAATGCATAAGGGCATTTCCGGAAGATCTGTATGCTTCGGAATAGGAAAACCATGTACACAAATAAGATGAGTGCCCCTCCCACCAAACCGTATTCTTCTATGATGATCGCGTAAATAAAATCCGAATAAGGGTGTGGCAAAAAATTTCGCTGCTCACTATTTCCAGGGCCAAGGCCCATTACACCACCTTTAGCAATGGCAATTTTTGCCTGGTTGATCTGGTAGTTATCATCATCGTCAATATCTTTTCCTCCGTACATGAAGTGTTCAACGCGACTTCTCCATGTGGTCACCCGTACAAACAGCTTTCCTATGCCATGTGCTTTCTCAGTCGAGGCGGAACTCGTCACTTCACTATTGCTACCATGGTGAAAAACTGCTGCCATTATAAGAATGATGATCGGTACCATTGCAATACCAATGATCAGCATCAGATGTTTCATGCTCACACGTCCAATGAACATCAGCAACATGCTTGTTGCACCAATCAGCAAAGCCGTTGAAAGGTTTGCCGGTGCAATCAGGATACACACAATACCAACGGGAATAACGATTGGTAAAAACCCTGTTTTGAAATCTTTGATCACATCCTGTTTCTTGCTCAACAATCGGCTCATGTACATGATGAGTGCAAGCTTCGCCAAATCAGATGTTTGAAATGTAAGGTTGATGATTGGCAGCTTGATCCATCGACTGCCTTTATTCAACTCCGTACCAAAGAACAATGTATATACGAGTAAGGGGATGGCAACAAGAAACAATATCCGCGCCACTTTGGAGTAAACGTTATAGTTTACCATGTGAGCGAAATATATGATGCCGATACCTATTGAAATAAAAACGATCTGCTTGAACAGGTACACCTCCGTGTTGCCTTTGTACATTTTATATGCAAGCGAACCCGTAGAGCTGTACACTACCAGCAGCGACACGAGGGCAAGCAGTATCACAATGGACCAAATCACTTTGTCTCCTTTGGTTCTGCTGCTTAACCCCTTGAAAGCATTTTGTTCTATGTCAGCAATGTTGTTCATTCTGTTCTTAAAGTGTTGCCTGTTTTAGTTACCGGTGGCCCCTAGCCAGTTGCCGGCACTTTGTGTAACCTTATAAATTCTTAACTGCGTCTTTGAATTGTTTTCCTCTGTCTTCGTAATTTTTAAACAAGTCGAAGCTTGCACAAGCCGGGCTTAATAAAACCACATCTCCTTTGTTTGCCAAATGAAATGCTGTGTGCACTGCTTCTTCAGCACTTGATGTACTTGCTATTACGGCTACATCATTTTTAAAAGCGTTCTGTATTTTCAAATTATCCAACCCCATGCACACGATCGCTTTTACTTTTTCTTTTATCAGGTCACGAATCGAATCATAATCGTTTCCTTTATCTACTCCACCCAAGATGAGGATGGTTGGTTTTTCCATGCTCTCCAAAGCGTACCATGTGCTGTTGATGTTGGTTGCTTTGCTATCGTTGATAAAATCCACTCCACGCACGGTTGCAACAAATTCCATTCTGTGCTCAAGTGCTTCGAATGACTGAATGGCGTCACGTATCTTTTCTTTTCTCAGGCCAATGGATGAACCGGCCAGTCCTGCTGCCATAGTGTTGTATTGATTGTGTTTACCTTTCAATGCAAAATCATATACACTCATCTGCATTTTTTCTTCTTCCGTGGCTATTACGACTTCTCCATCCTTAATGTAAGCGCCTTTTTTCAGTTCATTTCTCATAGTGAATGGTAATAAGTTAGATTTAATTGAAAAGTTGTTTATGTTCTGCATGGTTACTTCATCATCCGCACAATAGATAAATGTATCGCCCTGCTGTTGATTCATTATTATTCTGAACTTGCTGTCTATATAGTTCTGAAACTTATAATCGTATCTATCTAAATGATCCTCCGTGATGTTCGTCAGCACTGCTACATCTGGTCTGAATGTTATAATATCATCCAGTTGAAAGCTGCTTATCTCTGCTATGTACCACGGCTTCGGATCTTCCGCCACCTGCTTTGCAAACGAGTAACCAATGTTGCCCACCAACGCACAATCCAATCCAGCTGTTTTACAAATGTGGTAGATCAGCGATGTGGTGGTTGTTTTACCATTACTACCTGTTATGCCAATGATCTTGCTGTTTCCTTTATATCTGTATGCCAGTTCTATTTCACTTATTACCTGTATTCCCTTTGCTCTTATCTTCTTCATCATTTCGTTCTTCTCAGGAATGCCGGGGCTCTTCATCACCTCATCTGCATTCAGAATTTTTTCTTCCGAATGTTTCCCTTCTTCGAATTCTATCCGGTGTTGCTCCAGTTCTTTTTTGTAAACGTCTTTAATGCTGCCACCGTCGGATACGAACACAGCATACCCTTTCTGTTTTGCGAGGATGGCTGCGCCAATCCCGCTTTCACCCGCTCCGAGAATTACAATACGTTTGCTCATAATTTGCTTTCCCAATTGGATTTTGGGGTTCTTCAAAAGAATGGATTTGTTAGTAACTGCACCTCAATGTCTTTTGATCGCCTTAGGGTGGTCATTCAAGAATAGGATTTTAAAACACTTGATCCGGTTTTTCAATGTTACTTCTAGCGGATCTTCAATGTTACAATTGAAAACACAACGCATAATATTGTTACTATCCAAAAACGGGTTACGATTTTACTTTCATGATAACCCAGCTTTTGATAATGGTGATGCAATGGACTCATTAAAAATATCCGTTTGCCTTCGCCATACTTCTTCTTGGTATATTTGAAATAGGAAACTTGTACTACTACACTTATATTTTCTACTAAGAACACTCCACAAAAAATAGGTATCAACAATTCTTTTCGCACTATGATTGCCAGCGCTGCAATGATGCCTCCCAATGTTAAACTTCCTGTATCGCCCATGAACACTTGTGCAGGAAATGCATTGTACCAAAGGAATCCGATACATGCACCCACAAGCGCTCCGATGAAGATGGACAACTCACCAAGGTTAGGAATGTACATGATGTTTAGATAATCGGCTAGCCTGAGGTTACCACTTGCATACGCAAACACGCCCAAACACACACCAATGATCGCCGAGACGCCGGTAGCCAATCCATCAATTCCGTCTGTTAAATTCGCGCCGTTGGAAACTGCTACTACGATAAAGATTATCAGAGCTATATACAGAACCCATGTAAAACTTCTCAATGCCGGTGGTAACAATTTCGCGTAGTTGAACTCGTGGCTTTTTACAAACGGAATGGTTGTTACCGGATCTTTCGCCTCTACAAAATGTCTTTGTACATTGTCAAACTTTACAGTTTTCACATCTTTAACACCAGTGATGTCACCGGTATATTCCCGCCAAACTTTTACGTTTTCGTTAAACAACAGCGTGCTGGCAATGATAACACTCAAACCAACCTGACCAAAGATCTTGAACCAACCCGCTAAACCATCTTTATCACCTTTTTTATAAGGAACGCCTTGTTGTTGTGCAATGCGTTTTGCCCTTAGTTTTAAATAGTCATCTATGAAACCAATTATTCCTAACCAAATAGTGCTGAGGATCATCAGCCTTACATAAGCCTTGTGCAAATCCGCCAATAATAATGTTGGGATTAAAATGGCAAGAATGATGATGATACCGCCCATTGTTGGCGTTCCTTTTTTCTGTTGTTCGCCCGCAAGACCGAGGTCGCGAACTGTTTCACCAACTTGTTTACGACGCAAATAGTTGATGAGTGATTTTCCAAACACCGTCGTAATTACCAGGGACAAGATGATGGCCAGCAAAACACGAAATGTGATAAACTGGAACAATTGTCCTCCGGGAATTTTCCACCCTTCAGATTTAAACCATTCAAATAATTGATAGAGCATTTATAATGACTGAATAATTGAATAACTGAATAACTGAGTTTGTCGCCGAATACCAGGACTCTCCGTTTTTTACTTTTACTTTTTTACTTTTTACTTTCCAAACAACTCGAACATTTCCATTAGCACTTCTTTGTCATCAAAATGATGTTTTACACCATTTATTTCCTGGTACTTCTCATGGCCCTTTCCTGCTATGAGAATGATATCTTCCGGCTTCGCCAAACTCAATGCTGTTTTGATCGCTTCCTTTCTATCTACTATTGAAATAAATTTTCTTTTTGCCGCAGTGTTCAATCCTTCTTCCATTTGTTTGATGATCTCGTTGGGATCTTCGCTTCTCGGATTGTCCGACGTAAAGATCACCCTGTCGCTGTAGTCACATGCTTCCTGCCCCATCACCGGACGTTTCGCCGTATCTCTGTCTCCGCCGCATCCAACAACAGTTATAATTTGCTCGTGACCTTTTCTCAATTTTTGAATGGTTGTCAACACGTTCACCAAAGCATCCGGAGTGTGCGCATAGTCAACAATTCCGATTATTCTTTCTTTTGGTGACACGATATAGTCGAACCTTCCTTCTGCACCGCTCAATACGCTCAGGCATCTCAGCACTTCATGTTTGTCTTCATGCAAACAAATCGCAGCGCCATAAACAGCGAGCAAATTGTAAGCATTGAATTCGCCGATCAATCTGAAATGCACTTCCTGCTCATCGATGATCATCACCAAACCCAGCAAACCATTTTCAAGGATCTTGCCTTTGAAATCTGCCAACGTGCGCAGGCTGTAGAAATACTTCTGTGCGTTGGTATTCTGCAACATCACAGAACCATTCTTATCATCCTGGTTTGAAACAGCGAATGCATTTGTTGGCAATCCGTCAAAGAACGATTTCTTTACGCGCAGGTATTCTGCAAATGTTTTGTGATAGTCCAGGTGATCGTGCGTGATGTTGCTAAAAATGCCTCCGGCAAATTCCAACCCGCTGATCCTATGCTGGTCTATCGCATGCGAACTCACTTCCATGAATGCATGTGTACAACCCGCATCTACCATTTTTTTCAGTAATGCATTTACACTGATCGCATCCGGCGTGGTATGTGTTGATGCCAACACTTCACCGCCTATCTGGTTTTGAACAGTGCTCAGCAAACCTGTTTTGTATCCCAACGCTGTAAAGAGCTTGTACAACAATGTAGCGATGGTAGTTTTTCCGTTTGTGCCCGTAACACCTACCAGTACTAGCTTTTCAGAAGGCTGTCCATAAAAATTATGAGACATGTTACCTGCTGCCACACCACTGTTTTCTACCTGCACATAAGTAATACCTTCTTTCAAGCTCAGCGGAAACTGCTCACAAATGATAGCAGTCGCGCCTTTTTCAATTGCTGTATCTATATATTGATGTCCATCTACATGAACACCTTTGATCGCTATGAATGCCGAACCTTCGCTTATCTTACGCGAATCGATCTGCAGGTCGTTTACATTTACCTGCATATTTCCCTGCACCGAGCGAAGGCTAACCTTGTATAATATATCCTGCAATAATGCCATTAACTCAATTCTATTATTACTGTTGATCCTTTGGCAACGGGCGTTCCGGCGTCCTGCGATTGTGCCGTTACTTTCCCTCTACCTTTTGTAATTACTTTTATTTTCATATTCTCCAGCAGATACAATGCATCCTTCAACCCCATTCCTTTTACATTCGGCATTATATTTTTCTGCACAGGCCTGGCTGTTAGTACAGAGCGGTTGTCGTTTGTTGCAACCGATGTGTAGTCAATTCTTTTTACTGAGTCCACGTAAGGCAGTTTCAGTGTTCGCATTACACATTTCACTTCATCAGTATTGCCAGCTCCGTTGAAAGCAGAACTGTCTTTCCTGATCGCGCTCATTGTGATATTGAAAGAACTTTTGTCTACATTCATCGCGTACAACTTGTCGGCAACTTCTTTAAACACGGGCCCTGCTACTGATGCGCCGTAAAACTTTTTCGCAAACGGTTTATTTTTTATCACCACTATACAAGTGTATTTCGGATTGTTTGCCGGAAAATATCCTGCAAATGATGACTGATAAATTCTGTCTGCATAACCACGACTGCCATTTGCAACGAGCGCCGTTCCTGTTTTACCCGCCGCTCTATAATATGGTGACTGCAAGCCTTTACCTGTTCCTTCCAACATCACTCCTTCAAGGCAAGACTTCAATTGTCTTAATGTTTGTTCGCTGCAAATTTTTTCTTCCAACACCACCGGCTGATTTTCCTTTACCGTAATTCCATCTTTCTGGAAGGAATTAACGAGATAAGGTTTCATCATTTTTCCATTGTTCGCCACCGCGTTATACAACATCAATGTTTGCAGCGGGCTCACCAGCACCTCGTATCCAAAAGCCATCCATGGCAGCGATGTAGCACTCCATGTTCTTGACTTCGGCGTTTTGATCACAGGACTTGTTTCTCCTATGAGATCAACTCCTGTTAGCTGGTTCAGCCTTAATCTTTTTAAATGATTGATGAACTGCTCAGGATTTTTGGTATAGTAAGTTGTTGCCAGCTTAGCCATTCCCACATTTGAACTTTCTTCAAATGCCTCCTTGATGGTTACATCATATTTCCCGTGTTTTTCACTGTCAAAGACCGTTCTGCGCCCGTATTGCCATTTGCCACCTTCCAAATTCACGTGTGTACTTAATGTCGCGTATTTATCTTCCAGCACTGAAAGCATTGTTGCCAGCTTGAAAGTAGAACCGGGTTCTGTTGCCCGCAGCCCGTAATTCAGATCTTCCCAGTAATTACCCTCAGGTGTTCTTCCAAGATTGGCGATTGCTTTTATCTTTCCTGTCGCCACTTCCATCACCATGCAGGTTCCATGCTCACATTCATTTTCGATCATCATCTTCAGCAAAGCATTCTCTGCTATGTCCTGTATGGTTACGTCGATGGTCGTTGTTACATCTTTTCCGTTTTCCGCATCTACTTCATAACCTTCAACGGGTACGGCTACACCACCTGCAATGAATCTTACGAGCTTCTTTCCACTTTCCCCTTTCAGCAAACTGTCGTAAGTTCTTTCCAATCCCACGTTTTGTGCATTTTCACGAGCCAGGCCGATCGTTCTGTTTGCCAGCAATCCAAAAGGATTTAATCTTTTAGATTGTACATCCGGAATGAATCCGCTCTTGTTTCTTCCGAGTTTCACGAGTGGAAAATCACGCAGCTGTTTGTATTCTTCAAACGAAATATTCTTCTTTAATAAAAAAAACCTATTCTTATCTCTGTATCCTTTCTGCAACATCTTTTTATAATCTTCCGTTGAAGCATCTTTAAAAAGGCCTGCTAAAGACAAACTAAGCGAATCCAGATTTTCATTGAATCTCTTACCTCCTTTTTCACGCAATCCTTCTGCACCAAAGTCTATGTAAATGTTGAAGTAAGGAATTGAGGTGCTCAACATGCTGCCGTCTTCACTATAGATCGTTCCTCTTTCTGCTTCAAGGTTTACAATTTTTGTGTGTAAACTATCGCTCTTACTTCTCCAATAATGCCCTTCCACATTCTGAATGTAAAAAGCGCGGCCAATTACAGCTATGCCCAGGAATACAACTCCCAGGAAACTTAAATACACCCGCCATAGTATGTCGCGTTTTACCTCCATAAAATCAGTCGTCCTTTTGTGTTGAACTATCTGCGAGTATCACCGGCGGAGTTGACAATTCTTTTAATCCCAATGGCTCAACCGCTTTTGATAATTCACTTTGCTTGCTGCGAAACATCACTTCACTTTTCAGTGTTTTGAATTCAAATTGCAGCTCCTTTAAATCCTTGTTCGTTTTGTTTATTTCCTTAATCGTTTTGTCCGAATAGTGTCCGTTGTATATATAAATGATCGCCAGCACACTTAGAAAAAGAAAAAAAGGAATGTTCTTGACCACCCACGCATACTTGAACCATCTGCGCCAGGAGGCTTTTTTCTGTTTAACTTCAGGTTCCTTAGTATCGTTTTCTACAACCTCGCTCATTTAATAACTGATTAACTGAATAACTGATGTCTCCGATTTTTGGTGGCCTATATTTTATTTACATTTCCCACACTCAAACAATTCTTAATTCCTAATTCTTAATTGCGTCTACTCGCTCCGCCACTCTCAACTTCGCACTTCTCGATCTCGAATTCCTCTTCATCTCTTCATCTGTTGGAAGGATCGGCTTTTTAGTGGTTGGCTTCATCAAGCTTTCAATCTTCTTACTTTCAAACGGATGCTCTTCTTCTTCCTCAAATGTGCCTTTCTTAAAAAAGCTTTTCACAATCCTATCTTCCAAAGAGTGAAATGTTATGATCGCTGCTCGTCCACCTGGCTTCAAGACTGTCGGCAGTTGCTCCAACATTTCCTTCAGCGCACCAAACTCATCGTTCACTTCTATCCGCAATGCCTGGAAGACCTGCGCGAAATATTTGTTTGGATTTCCTTTTACCACTCCTTGCAAAGCGTTTTTAAAGTTGTGGATCGTTTTAAGCGAAACCGCTTTTCTTATTTCTACAATTTTTTTCGCCAGCGTTTTTGAATTGGTTACTTCACCGTATTGTTCAAACAGCTTGTGCAATTGCGATTCGCTGTAAGTATTTACAATATCGAAAGCCGTTGTCGTTTGTCGCTGATCCATTCGCATATCAAGGTCCGCATCGTAACGGATAGAAAAACCTCTTTCTGCTTCATCAAACTGATGGCTGCTCACGCCAAGATCCGCCAACACTCCATCGACCTGTGTTATTTTATGCAAACGCAGAAATCGTTGTATGTGACGAAAATTGTGTGGTACGAAAATCACACGCTCATCGTCGGGCAAATTCTTTTTCGCATCGGCGTCCTGGTCAAAAGCGATCAGCTTTCCTTCCGGACCAAGTTTTGACAAAATTCCTCTTGAGTGGCCCCCGCCCCCAAAAGTGCAATCCACATATATGCCATCCGCTTTTATTACAAGATTATCCAACACCTCGTTGTATAGTACGGGTATGTGATAATCGCTGCCAGCGTGTTGCGCATCATCTCCGGCCGTTTCTTTTTTATCTTTCTTCATCACTACTTTTTTAAATGCTTAAAGAATTAGCTTTTTGCCGGAGGTGGCGGTGCCATTACTTGTTGCGCCAGGCTACTGAATGCATCAGGCGAAACGGTGTCAAAGAACTGCTGATATTTGTTTTTGTCCCAGATCTCAATTTTATCGAAGGCCGCGACCAACACAATGTCCTTTTCCAATTCCGCATGTGCCTTAAGGTTTGGCGGCAACAACAACCTTCCTGCACTATCCAACTCCAAAGTCGTGGCTCCGTTTAAAAAATACCTGCGGAATTCACGTACCTTCGGATCAAAATCATTCAGCTTGCGTAACTCATCATATACTGGTTCCCAACTCTTCATCGGGTACAATGTCAAGCACTTTTCAAATCCCCTGTTTATGACAAAACGGCCATCATCTTCTTCTGGCAACTGCTTTTTAAAGCCAGCCGGAAGGAGAAAGCGACCTTTTGCGTCCAATGTAGCCTCATATTCACCTAGAAATCCGTTCATTTACAGGAATTTGACACAACTCAAACATTTATTACCACAAAATAACACTTTTTCCCACTTTTAATAGAAATTTTGATTTCATAATTTTTTCCACATGCCCAAAATGGGCTCAAACGCAATGCAGATAAGCGATTAAAGGGTGGGAAGTGACATTAAAAACACTAAAATGTGAATTACGTGTGAATATTCGGTGAATTACGGAGAGGAAATTGTGAATAACTGAAGAAGCGAGCACGCAGATGACGCTGATTAAACTGATTTACATGGATCTTTTAATAACTGAATAACCGAAAGCTTATGTTCAGTCAACCTCTTTAACTTTGACGATTCAGTTATTCAATTATTCAGTTATTACAGCATGCACCCTGAAAAATTATCTATCAACGACTATACATATACGCTTCCCGAAGAGCGAATCGCGAGGTTTCCATTGCAGGAAAGGGATGCTTCCAAGCTTTTGGTGTATAAAAGTGGGAAAATCGAGCAATCAACCTATAGCAATATTTCATCATTTGTTCCGGAAAATAGTTTGCTCGTTTTCAATAACACCAAAGTGGTGGAGGCAAGAATTCTTTTTCAAAAACCTACAGGTGGCATCATTGAAATTTTTTGCCTGGAGCCATCTGATATTTACCCGGACCTCACGACTGCAATGTTGCAGAAAAATAAAGTGCAGTGGAAATGTTTGATTGGCGGTGCGAGCAAATGGAAACATGGGCAGATCCTGGAGAAATCGCTTTCGCATAATCCCGCCGATAATGGAGACAAAGCAATGCCTTGTCTGTATGCAAAAATGATCGAACGTTTGCCTGATTGCTTTATGCTGGAACTTTCGTGGGAGCCGGCATCATTGAGTTTTGCAGAAGTGCTGCACACATTTGGCATCATTCCTATTCCGCCTTATTTAAAAAGAGAAACGACTGCAGACGATAGCAGCACTTACCAAACTATTTATGCGGAACATGATGGTTCGGTAGCTGCGCCTACTGCGGGTCTGCATTTTACTCCTGCGATTTTTGATGCATTGAAAGAAAAAAATGTTGAACATACTTTTGTTACGCTGCACGTTGGTGCCGGTACATTCAAACCTGTAAAAGCAGAACGTATGCAGGATCACGAGATGCATGCGGAGTTTATTGACGTCGATAAAGCAACGATTCAAAAACTAATAGATTTTCATTCAAACATTTTTGCAGTCGGTACCACTTCTCTGCGAACGCTTGAAAGTCTTTACTGGATGGGCGTTAAAGCATTGATGCATTCTGATACCAATATGCATGAACTTGAAATTCATCAGTGGGATGTATACGGTGAAGCGTTGCAACAAATGAATGTAACGCTTATCGACTCAATGATTGCATTACTGCAATGGATGCACAAAAATAATCTCGAAAAGATTTTATGCAAAACGCAAATCCTCATTGCGCCTGGTTATTGTTTTAAAGTGATCAAAGGATTGGTTACTAATTTTCATCAACCGCAATCTACTTTGTTGTTGTTGGTCGCTGCGTTGATTGGTGAGGATTGGAGAAAAGTTTATGATTATGCGTTGGAGAATGATTTTAGATTTTTGAGTTATGGAGATGGCAGTTTGCTGTTCAATTCTCAGGTATAAAATCAGGTCCGATAAACAATGGTGCGCGTCATTGCGAGCCTCCTGCAAAGAATGAATGACCTCTTTAACCAGGCGGCTTTGCATATCAAGAAACGGGGCGAAGCAATCTCCGGTACACCATTTGAGATTGCTTCGCCCTGCTCGCTGTTTGCTCATCTTGATTTTTGTATTTCGAACATTCTTTCTCCGCAGGGCTCGCAATGACGTTAGGCTCGCGGAAAAAAGAAGAATACTCCATTGTTCAACGATTCAATGAATTCGTTAATTACACTTCCTCTTCCACCACCTCCTCTTTCGTCTGCAACGGCAACTCTATCGTAAACACTGTGCCTTTACCAAGCACGCTATCTACCTTGATCTTTCCATTGTGCGCATCGATGATCGTTTTAACGTAGCTAAGGCCAAGCCCAAAACCCTTTACATTATGGACGTTGCCCGTGTGAGCACGATAGAATTTTTCGAAAATCTTTTTCAGCGATTCTTTGCTCATACCAATACCGTTGTCTTCAATTTTGATTTGCAACGACTCGCCTACAATGGTCGTGCTCACGCGTAATATCAAGTTGTCTTTTGAATACTTAACCGCGTTATCAATAAGATTAGAGATAAGATTTGTTATATGTACTTCATCACCGTAAACAAGATCGTTGGTGGCATTTAGATTCATGAAAGCCTGACCATTTTTATCCTGTAATTGCAAGTTGAAATTATCTATTACATGTCCGATCACATCGTGTACATGAAGTGATTTTCTGTTTAGCTTTATTTCCTGCCTGTCCATGAGAGCTGCCTGCAAAATGGTTTCCACCTGCTTATTCATGCGACGGTTCTCTTCTTTAATAATGTCGCTGAAGTATTGCATCTTCTCTCGGCTTTGCATCACCTTTTCATTTTTCAACGCATCAACGGCGAGCGAAATTGTCGCAAGCGGCGTTTTAAACTCGTGCGTCATGTTGTTGATAAAATCGTTTTTGATCTCACCCAAATTTTTCTGTCGCAACATGGTCCGAACGGTTATATAAAATGTGCTAACGAGAATTAGTGTGAATAAAATCGAAGCCGGTAATATCCATCGTAGTTCCCGCCACGCCTGGTTTTTTATATCAGGAATAATCACCACCAAAAGTTCGTTTGAAACGGACTGCTGAAAATTTATATTGTCTGAGTTTTGAAGGAATGGGTAAAGGAAACGCTTGTTACGTATCGTGTCGTTCATTACCTCCACAAACTTTTTTGATTTCAATTCCAAATTAAACAAACCCGCAGTGGACACAACGGCAAACTCAAATCGTGTGGATTTTAAACCAATTTTTTTAAAAGTATTGTTGATCTTTTCATTGATCTCAAACTCAGTAAATTTCTCCGCAATGGTAGGCGGTTTCATCAACTCCTTCATCATCTGATCTGAAGGAAAAGAAAATGATGGACGCAATCTTGAATTGCGCAGTGAAGGCAGTGTTCCCTTTTGCTCTGTAAGATCTGATGCCACCTGGCTGATCGCATCAATCACTTTACGATCGAGCTCTTCCTCTTTGTTCTCCATCATTGATCTGAACCAGGACACCTGGATGATAATGATTCCTGCAAGAGAAAGCGTGATCAGTAAAATTATAACGGGGAAAATTTTCTTCATCTACAAAATTATTTATCAAATAAGTTTTGGAGCGACAATATAGCAAATTGCGGAGTGTTTTAACGAAGGTTTTGCAAAATAGGGCGCCAAATTTGAAAATTTGAAGACTGTTTCCGTTTGGCTTATCAGCTTTGAACGAATCTCTTTGACTATTTGAGCGTTGGAATATTTCGGGAAGAAGTACCTGCAGCATTTTCAAATTTTCAAATCCTCAAATTTTCAAATTTTGAATTTCGGATTCTTAAATTAATAGCTTAATTTGATAGTATGATTGAACCCGCACCAGGCATATTATTAGTAGCCGATCCATTTTTAAAGGATCCTAACTTCATGCGAACAGTGGTGCTGTTATGCGAGCACCGTGATGAAGGCAGTTTTGGTTTTGTTATTAACCGTTTTTACGAATATAAGCTCAACGAATTGATCAATAATGCCGATGGCCTCGAAATACCCGTGTATTATGGCGGCCCGGTACAAATGGATACCATTCATTTTCTCCATCAATATCCCAACGAGATCGAAGGCAGTATGATGGTAAGCGAAGGTATTTACTGGGGCGGCGATTTTGCCAGTGTGTTGGAACTATTGCGCAATGGAGAAATCAGTGCGAACAAGATCAGATTTTTCGTTGGCTATTCAGGCTGGGGAGAGGGTCAGCTGGACGGGGAGATTAAAGAGAAATCATGGCTCACCGTTGAAGCCACGCGTAATATTGTGTTCCACAACGATACAAACGAAATCTGGAAAGATTCTCTGCGACATATGGGCGGCAAGTATGAGATAATGATCAACTTTCCAATAGACCCGCAGTTAAATTGAAAATTGAAAGTTGAAAATTGAAAATGATGTTTTTTATGATGCACTAAGACACATAAGCATCATTTTCAATTTTCAACTTTCAACTTTCAATTATCTCAAAAACAGACTTATCAAAAACAACGCCGTCAACACATACATCACCGGTGAAATCTGGCGGTAACGGCCACTTAATATTTTCAGGAACACATAGGAAAGCATTCCGAATACGATACCTTCTGCAATGCTGTAAGTATAAGGCATCATAACGATCGCGAGAAATGCCGGCACCGCTTCTGTGATGTCGGAGAAATCAATTTCTTTTACCGCACTCATCATCAACATTCCTACAATAATCAAAGCAGGAGCTGTTGCAGCAGCAGGAATGGCCATGAATACCGGAGCAAAAAATAAAGAAAGAAAAAACATGCAGGCCACTGTAAACGCCGTTAAACCCGTTTTACCTCCTGAAGCTATACCGCTGGCGCTTTCAACGTAAGCCGCTACCACACTGGTTCCCAGCAATGCACCGGAAGTAGTTCCAATAGCATCAGCCAGCAATGCTTTTTTGGCAACGGGAATTTTTCCGTCTTTATCGAGGAGTCCCGCTTTGCTGCACAATCCGATCAACGTTCCTACAGTATCAAAAAGATTTACCATCAGGAGCGTAAATAAAATCACCAACATATCAACGGTAAAGATCTTATCGAACTCCAGTTTAAAAAATGTGGCAGAGATAGAAGGCGGTAAACTTATGAAATGACCATTTGCCGGAAGTTTGGTGATGCCTAACGGAATGCCGATAATTGCAGCAACAACGATTCCGATCAACAATGCGGCATTCACATTTTTTGACATGAACACTGCACTTACCAGCAGACCAATAACAGCAATGATGGGCCCTGCAGACTTTACATCTCCCAGTTTTACAATAACGCCATCTAAATTATTGTGGCCGATATGCTGCATGCCCGTTTCCACAATGCCGGCATTTACCATTCCTATTAACGCAATGAATAATCCAATGCCAACTGAAATTGCATGTTTCAAATTGATGGGAATACTGTTGATAATCGCTTCCCGCACTTTGAACAGTGAAAGCAGTATAAACAAAACGCCTTCGAGAAAAACGGCAGTGAGCGCAAATTGCCAGGTGTAGCCCATTCCCAATACAATGGTGTAGGCGAAAAATGCATTTAAACCCATACCTGGTGCCAGTGCGATAGGAAGCTTTGCATACAAAGCCATTACCAATGTTCCTACTATTGCGGCTAATGCTGTTGATACAATTTGTGCTTCGAAAGGCATTCCGGCTTTTGAAAGAATTACTGGATTTACAACCAGTATGTAAGCCATGGTTGAAAAGGTAGTGAGCCCCGCAAGAACCTCTTTTTTTACAGTGGTATTGTTTTCTTTTAAACGGAAAAAGGATGCCAGCATTACAATTTGGAAATTTGAAGATTTGAAAATTAATAAATTGACAGGTGCGGCATTTGTCGTTGGTTGCTTTTTTGCGGGATTAAGAACCATTAGCATTAAGGTCGGTAAATTGTCGGTTCTTATTCATATCTCAGGGCCTCGATCGGGTTTAGTCTTGAGGCTTTAAATGCAGGGTAGAGGCCGGCCAATAATCCAACTACACTACAAATCAGCACGCCTAATGCAACCCACACCCATGGAATAACAAAGCCGGTGCCCATTAGTACACTGACTATGTTTCCAAGCAATACACCGATGATAATTCCAAAAAAAGCTCCGAGCAGACTGATAATGATAGATTCAAAAAGGAACTGCTGTCTTACATTGCGTTGCTTGCCTCCTATGGCTTTGATCAAACCTACTTCTTTTGTGCGTTCGGTCACTGCCACGAGCATAATGTTCATCAATCCGATCGCTGCACCTATGAGGGTTATAAATCCAATTACCACGGCTGCTCCCGTAAGCCACCCCAATTGCTTCATTAGCATTTCAACGAAGCTGTCACTTTTATCGATCAAAAAATTATCATCGTCTTGAACGCTTACTTTTCTAATGGCCCTGAATGTACCGTCCGCTTCGCCAATGGCAACATCCATGCTGCTCACATCATTGACTTTCACTCCTATTGAAAAAGAAGCATTGGTTCCCGTATTGAAAAAACGACGCACATTTTTGTAAGAAGTTATGATGAGGTTGTCAAGACTCATCCCAAACGTCGATCCTTTTGATTGCAAGGTTCCAATCACACGATAAGAAATGCCGTTTATGCTGATTACTTTGTCAACGGCCAGATCATTATTACCTTTGAATAGTTTGTCTAGAATATCCTTTCCGATGATGCACACATTCCTTGCGGACGTTACATCAAGCGTATTTATGTTACGCCCTGCAGCAAGATCGTAGCCATTCATATCTACATAGTTTTCATCGCCTCCGTTTATGCGCACGGTAGGATTCGTTTTCAGGCTGCCATAGTTCACAATATTGTTTCCGCCACCTCCGATAGAAATGCTCACTTCGGAAGGATATTTATACATTTCCTTGAATGCTTCTGCTTCCAGGATGTTGATTGTTTTGTTTGCGTTGGACGTTTTGAGTTTCCTGCTTTTCCTGCTTTGCATTTTTACGCTTGGCCTTCCAAACTGAACGTTCACCTGCCTGTAGCGGATGGTAAATCCGTTGGCACCCATTGAAGAAAAGCTCTCCTGAAATTTTTGCGCAATGGCTTGAATGGCAGTGTTGATACCTATTAACGCAGCGATCCCCAGAGCAATTATGGCAACTGTAATTGAGGTGCGAAGAAAATTGCTTCTGATTGTGCGAAACGACAGCGAAAAGGTATCAGTCAACTTCATAGGTCTAAAATAAGAAATGATTTATAGATCAAAGAATTGCGAGATGAAATTTCGGAAGAGAGCACGCAGATGACACGGATTGGACTGATTTGCACTGATTTTTTCCTGTTAACTCGAACTTTCTATTTCAATTATAAAAGCGATGATTTTTTTAGTGCGATCTCGTCAACAAATTGCCTGCAAAAGTTGTTGTTACAATAAATTGTTCGAGTGTTAAATAGACTTGATAAGTTGCTCGCCCTTTATAAAACAATGCAATAAAATCAGTTAGTAGAGACGTATCGAACTCGTCTCCCACACCCGCGAAACGAGCCTCCGCACCCATTGACTAAGCGTACCAAAAAATGTATTTTTATAGTATTGAACCACCCATAAAACCTTATTATCATGAGGTATAAAATTTTACTTACCACCATCTCGCTTGCTGCTTCCTTTCTTTCATTTTCACAACAAAAGAGCAATTATGCTTATGTGATCACTTCTCCGGGTAATAACAAAACAGTTGGCTGGACAGAAGTTAAAATGATTGATCTTACCACCGGTCAATTGCTTCAAAATGTGTATGAAAGCAATATGAGTTATTCGCTTTTTGATGCGCGTTCAAAAAAATTATTGAAAGAATCTAACAAGGCAAGTGCATTAAATCAAACCGCGCCTTCCGCTGCAACGCCATTGATTCGAGAGCCGTTTGATACCTATAGCGCGGCTGCAGCTTATGATGCAAAACATCAAAGGCTTTATTATACACCGATGGGTATTAACCAGCTTCGTTATATAGAGCCAAATACGGGTAAGATCTACTATTTCAATAATGAGACATTTGGTGTGGCAAAAGACCTGAATGATCTGCCAAATCATATCACGAGAATGACATTTGACCCTAATGGAATTGGCTATGCGCTTTCAAACGACGGTAACCACTTCATCAGTTTTACAACTGATAAAAATCCTGTGATTACTGATCTGGGATCAGTTTCAGATGCTGCGTCAAATAAAGATGTTTCAATCCACAGCCAGCAAACAAGCTGGGGTGGAGATATGGTGGCTGACAGAGTCGGCAACCTGTATCTTATTTCCGCGCACCAGGCTTTGTTTAGAATAAATATCCAAACACAAGTGGCAACATACCTGGGAACAGTGACTGGTTTTCCTCAAAACTTTTCCAGCAACGGTGCCGCTGTGGATGATGATGGCAATCTTGTTGTAAGCAGTGCAAGTTCTACTGCAGGATATTATGTGGTAGATATTCCATCTCTCACCTGCAAGAGATATGGCTCCTGCGATTCCAGTTATGTAGGTTCGGATCTTGCAAACGGCAATTTCTTATTTGAGAATAAGAACCTGAAAAAAGTTGATAATAGTAAATTATCAGTGTATCCAAATCCAGTTGTGAATGGCCTTGTTTATACAAACTTCAACAATCTCCCGACAGGTAAATATTCTATTCAGTTGCTTGACCAATCCGGGAAGCTATTGTCTCAAAAAACAGTTGATATAAAATTCGCTGGGCAAGTAGAGTCAATTGCAACAGGTTCACAGCTTTCGAGGGGTGAATATGTGGTGAAGGTTATGCCGGTTCAGGGAAGTAAGAATGTAACAGTTACAAAAATTTTAGTACAATAAATTGTCTTTTTAGTGCAAATCGCACTAACGCAAAACGGCAGAAAGAATCAACCTTCTGCCGTTTTGTTTATAAAAATCTATCCTGGAATTCTTTGTTTACAACCTCTTCAACAACTGTCCAAATTTTTTGAGCTCAGCAACTTCCTGCGATGACAGCATTTCGTTGTTATCATATTTTGCTTTGAAAAAAAGCACCCTTTTGTGTTGCGGATATTTTGCCAAAATGTCCTCGATCATTTGTCCGTGCGTTTCATCTTTTTTTTCATAAAGAGGTGTAGGTGCTGGTGCTTCGGATTTGAAGCGGGTAGGCATTTTCTTAATCAGGGCCTCGAGTGTAGCCAGTTTAGCTGGCGATATTCCTTGTATCTTGGAAGCTTTGCCATGTAACCCTTCTAATTGCTTTTTACTCAAACTTCCACGCTTGATATACTGCTGATACAAACTGATAACAAATGAAGAAATCGGATACGCAACAATGCATTCCTCCAACACTTCATTTACTATATCTATTTCCGGTTTTCTTATCATTATTAGAGCAAATGTACCAACCTTTGATCGCTCAAAAACAAAGCCGGTTAACTTTTTGCTAACCGGCTTTATTTCTATTATAATATCATTCTTTTTAGAAATACATTTGATTCAGTAACAGTTGCGGGAACACACCCAGCAAGATCACAATACCTGCCAACACGATTAACACATATTTAAATGCCGGAGTAATAGTGGCAGTTTCAGCATTTCCTGTTTTGAAATACATGGATTGTATCACACGGAAATAGTAATACACGCTCACCGCGGCACACAATACAGCAAAGATCACCAGCCAGAACTGAGTGCCATTTTTAATCGCAGCAGCCAGCATGTAATATTTGGCAAAGAAGCCTGCTGTTAAAGGAATTCCAGCCAATGACAACAAGAAAATTGTATTTGTCGCGGCAAGTACCGGTTGCGATTTCCCCAAGCCATTGTAACCTTCGAAAGTATAGTCTTTCATTTTGATCAAAATAGCAAAAATGCCAATTGTCGCGAGGCTATATGCTGCTGCGTAAAGAATGATACCTTCTTTCGCAAAGTCGTTGAAACCGAACAAAGCAAACAACATGAACCCTGCCTGTGCTATTGACGAATAAGCGAGCATGCGTTTAACACTTTGCTGAAATACAGCGGTAATATTTCCTATGAATAATGTCAATAAAATTGTAATGGAAATGATTGATTGCCATGCGCCTTTCATTTCGCCATATGCACCGTCAAACAAGCGAAGGAATGCCACAAAAATAGCAGCCTTTACAATGGTCGCCATGAATGAAGTGAACACAGAAGGAGCACCATCATATACGTCTGGTGTCCAAAAGTGAAAAGGAGCTGCCGATACTTTAAAGGCCATTGAGATGAACAACAATAGCAAACCTGAAACCAACCAAACGTTCAATGGTGCATCAGCGGCACCGGTAACAAGTGGAGCAATGCCTTTCAACATGAAGCTTCCAGTTGCACCGAAGATCAGCGTGATCCCCATCAACATGATACCTGTAGAGAAAGAACCCATCAGGAAGTATTTCAAAGATGCCTCATTGCTTTTCAGGTTGCGTTTGTCTGCACCTGTCAAAATGTACAGCGGGATAGAAATGATTTCAATACCGATGAACAACAACAACAAACTATTGAATGATGTTACGATTGCAACACCGCACAAGATGAAAAATATAAGAGCGAAATATTCCGCTACATACACGCCCACTTTTTCAACGTCACGACCAGACAGTAAAAAGTAAATTAGAGTGGATGCAAATGCAATGCTGTTGAACAACAAGCCGTATTTTTCAAAGCTCATCATTCCCTTTGTGTTGATATGAAATAGCTGGTAGCCGCAACCTTCGGCCATGTTTAGACCAAGCAAAACAATAAGCCCGACAATTGCGACATTGCGTATAGCAGAAGTATTTTTAGTCAATACTCCGCTGTACATCATAACAACTCCCAGGATAGCAGAAATAATAATCGCGTTCATAATATTGATAACTTGAAGTCAAAATTCAAAAGTCAAAATTCAAAAAACCTACACGATGCTTTGATAGAATTTTGATGTCAGCTCTTGATTTTTTACTTTTTACTTTTTAATTTTTACTTGTTTATTTACCCATTGTCAGTGTCATCTTGCTCAGTAACACATCTACCAATTCATTCGTCACACCAAGCATTGGTTTTGGATATACTCCGAATAACAATATCGCTCCAACAATAATCACCAGTGAAACTTTTACAGAGAAACTGATATCTGTTGTCTGAGCCGTAACAGCACTTGTTTCGCCAAATAAAACTTTCTGCAGCATCTTCAATGTGTAGACAGCGGCAAGAATTATTGTGAGTGCCGCACACACAGTAAACGCAACATTGAAGCTGGTAACAGTTGACGCAAATACACCGTTGAACATCATGAACTCACCAATAAATGCGTTGGTAAGTGGCAGTGCTATATTTGCAAAGGCAACAATTACTAACAGTATTGCAAGGCCCGGTGCTTTTTGTGCAATCCCGCCCAGCTGAGACATCTTTCTTGTTCCGAATTTCTGCTCAATCGCATTTACCACAATCCACATTCCGATGATGTTGATACCGTGGTTAAACATCTGGATCATTACACCTTGCATACCGCTTTTTGTAGTTGCGAATAATGCGACAACCATCAAGCCGATATGCGCGATCGATGAATACGCCACTAAACGTTTCAAATCGTCCTGTTGCATTGCAACAAGAGACGCGTATATCATGCCGATGATCGCCATCCATGTGATGGTATCACCATATTGATAAAAACTTATTGGCAATACAGGAGCCACCCAGCGGATCACACCGAACACACCCATTTTCACCATCACACCGCTCAGTATCATCGTAACTGCTGTTGGTGATTGTTCGTAAGTATCGGGCTGCCATGTATGAAAAGGAACCAAAGGCATTTTGATGGCAAATGCGACAAACATCAACCAGAACATCAACGCGTCTTTGGAAGAAGTCAATTTGATGTTGTAGAATGCTTTGATATCAAAGTTCTGACCTGCATGGAAATACAAATAGATCAATGCAGTCAGCATTAATAGTGAACCTACAAATGTGTACACGAAAAATTTGAAAGTAACCTGTATTCTTCGTTCGCCGCCCCAATGAGAACATAGGAAGTAAACCGGGATCAGCGCCAATTCCCAGAAGAAGTAGAATAACAATGCGTCCATGGCCATGAACACGCCCATCAAACCGGCTTGCGTTAATAACATAAGCGCATAGAATCTGTTTGAATCTTCATAGCGATTGCCTGATGTTGCCGCAAAAACAATTGGGAAAGACAATGCGGTAAGTAAAGTCAATACTTTACCCATTCCATCTATCTCCATATGAAAACGGCTGTTCAAAGCAGGAAGCCATTCTTTATTTACAATTAAATATTCGCTTCCATTGGCGCATGTCATGCCATATAGCGCTACAGCTAACGTTACAATACTTGACAGCAACGCCAGCGTCTTCACACTATTTTCGTTCTTCACTGCAAACAGTGCAAGCCCGCTAAATAAAGGAATGAGTAATAATAATACAGGAACCATAATTATATTTTCAAATTCAAACAGGTAATTAATTATCGATTTGAAAATTTGAAGATTTGAAAATTCTGACGATCGGACTTCTCTTTTTAACTCAACGTGTCGAGCTTAATAACATTTTCAAATTTTCAAATCACCACATTTTCAAATTGTCGTTGTTACTTTTTAAAAAAGAACTGCATCACAAAGAACAACACAATACCAATGATCATGAACAACACATAGCTTCCAACTTGTCCGCTTTGTAGCAAACGTAATTGGCGGCTGCCGTACTGCACACTTCTTCCCACACCGTTTATTATCCAGTCAACCAGTTTTTCTAATACATTGTTGCAGAATCTGCCCAAACCATACACAGGTTTTACAATGATGGCATCATATAATTCATCGATGTACCATTTGTTGGCCAATACTTTTCCAAAACCCTGAGGGTCTTCAACATCTGCTTTCTTAGCAAATTTTGACCAAGCTGTAACAACTACGATAACGATCAATAATGTAGATATACCAGTTAGCATCCATTCTGTGTTATGTTCCAATGGATGGTTCCCCAATACTTTCTTAGACTCAGCGAAGATTGGAGAAAGGAAATTATCCAAAGCGTGTGCATCTGGTTTTATGAATTCAGGAATGCCAACATAACCGCCTGCAAATGCCAGTACAGCCAAAATGATCAATGGAATGGTAATCGCTGCAGGACTTTCATGCAAGTGATGCTCCTGGTCATGTGTACCGCGGAAAGAACCTTTGAAAGTAGTCGCATACAAGCGGAACATATAAAATGCAGTAAGCAATGCGCCAAACAGGCCAATGCAGTACATTACAGGACTTTCACTGAATGTATGCGCCAATATTTCGTCCTTTGAAAAGAAGCCTGAAAAACCAGGAATACCAGCAATTGCCAAACATCCGATCAGGAATGTGATGTGCGTTACAGGCATGTATTTTCCTAAACCACCCATTTTACGAATGTCCTGTTCGCCACCCATCGCGTGGATAACACTACCAGAACCAAGGAACAACAAGGCTTTGAAGAAAGCGTGTGTCATTACATGGAAAACCGCACCTGTGTAAGCTCCTACTCCAAGGGCAAGGAACATATAACCCAGTTGACTTACGGTAGAATATGCCAATACTTTTTTAATATCGTTTTGCTTTAATGCTATTGTTGCAGCAAATACAGCTGTTGCTAAACCAATAACTGCCACTATATGCATCGTAACATGCGCATGAGAATACAATATGTTACTACGGGCAATCATATAAATACCTGCCGTAACCATCGTTGCAGCGTGGATGAGTGCAGATACAGGAGTAGGACCCGCCATCGCGTCCGGTAACCATGTGTATAAAGGTATCTGTGCACTTTTACCGGTAGCACCAACAAACAACAGTAATGTGATAACTACCAGATCAGTTGTGCTGAACTTATTTAAGCTTGAGAAAACATCGGTATAGTTTACCGATCCGACTTTTGAAATGATCCAGAAGATAGCGATCAAAAAGCCAAGGTCGCCAATACGGTTCATGATGAACGCTTTGTTCGCGGCATTTGTATAAGGAATGCTTTTGAACCAGTAACCGATCAGCAAGTAAGAACATAAACCTACGCCTTCCCAACCGATGAACATGATCACATAGTTTGCGCCCAACACCAGCAAAAGCATAGAGAACACAAACAAGTTGAGGTAAGCGAAATATCTTGCGAAGTGCTGGCTCTCTTCTTCATGCATGTAAGAGGTAGAGTAAAGATGTATCAGAAAACCAACGCCGGTAATGATAAGAAGGAATAAAGAAGAAAGCTGGTCGACCTGGAACGCAAACGGGATGGCAAATTTTCCAAGATTGATGAATTCAAAGTAGCTCACAACACCTGTGTGTCCGGCTTTAACATCAAAGAACACAATAAGGCTCACAATGAAAGACGCCAGGATGCTGCCACTGCCAATGATTCCCACCAATGATTTGTTTAGATAGTTTCTACACAAACCATTTAACAAAAATCCTACGAGCGGAAATAGTGGTACTAAGTAAATTAAGTTCATACTATAAAAAGTCTAAAAAGAAAAAATTAAAAAGAAAAACAACTCGGCATTCTCGCCTGTCTGTACCTTTTATTTTTTACTTTTTATTTTTTAGTTTTTAAGTCTGTTTAAGAAATTAACGTCTACAGAATGCGTATTTCTGTACATCATCACTATAATCGCCAATCCCACACTTACTTCTGCTGCTGCAACCACCATGATAAAAAATACAAACAACTGTCCATCGATACCCGATGTTACTGCTTTTGCAGGATTCGCCAGATAGGCCATGTGAAACATTTTTGAAAATGCCACCAGCAACAAGTTTACCGCGTTCAGCATTATCTCAATGCACATGAAAATGATAATTGCATTGCGACGAGTCAATACTCCCGTAATTCCAATACAGAACAATGCAATAGCTGTGATGATGTAATAATTTATCGGCATGTGATTAATTAGATAATTTGAAAATTAACGGAACGCAGATTTTCATGATTTTGATGATTAGTATTGATCTTAAAAAAAATCATCTCTTCACAAACATCTCATTCCATTTTCTAATTCAAATTTTATTTATTCAAAAAATTTAATCTTAATAATCATGAGAATCTTGAAAATCTGCGTTCCTTCTCTCGTTTTCAAATTCCCACATTTTCAAATTATTCCTTCTTTCCAATGACAACCGCACCAACCATCGCACTCAGGAACAGCACACTGCTTATTTCAAAGGGAAGTACGTAGTCATTAAACAAAGCAGTACCCAGGTTCTTGATCAATCCTATATCACCGCCGGCCAATTGTGCAGCTTGCGTTTTAGCTTCGGCGTTTTTAATAGCCGCTACTATGACAAGGAACAAACATAGGCCCGCTATAAAACCTGCGAACTTTAATATTTTACTTTTTTGTGGTTCAACCTCCGCATTGAGGTTCATCAACATGATCACGAAAAGGAACAACACCATGATGGCACCTGCATACACGATGATGTTTACGATGGCGAGAAACTGCGCATTTAATAGAATGTAATGGCCGGAGATGGCAAAGAAGGTAACAATCAGGCAAAGCACACTGTAAACAGGGTTTTTGCTAAGCACAACTCCCAGTGCACTTCCCAGGGCCAGCACCGTTAAAATCCAAAATAATATTTGCGAAATATTCATACTGTTCAATTTGAAAATTTGAAAATTTGAAAATTTGAAAATGACGGTTGGACGCTCTCAAAAAATTCAACTTTCCAATTTCCTTTACGTAAATAAATTCTGTCGTATAACATTCAGGGAAGTACCGTTCTCACATTTTCAAATTTTCAAATTCCCTCATTTTCAAATTAACTCTTCTTCCTATCTCCCAAAGCCTTTGCATACAACTCAGGATCTTTGTTTGGATCAGGAATCAAAAGATCATCTTTCTTATATATAAATTGCGCTCTCGTAAGATTAGATGGAGTAAACGTCTGGCTCAGATAGATCGCATCTTTAGGGCAGGCTTCTTCACAAAGTCCACAGAAAATGCAACGCAACATATTGATCTCGTAGCGTGCCGCATATTTTTCTTCCCTGTATAAATGCTCTTCGCCTTTTTTTCTCTCAGCTGCCTCCATTGTAATGGCTTCAGCCGGACAAGCTACAGCGCAAAGTCCGCAGGCTGTACATCTTTCACGACCCTGTTCATCTCTGTTTAAAATGTGCAGACCGCGAAACACAGAACTGAATTCCCTTGTTTGTTCAGGGTATTTGATAGTAGGCTTTTTCCTAAAGAAGTGCTTAATGGTAATCATCATGCCTTTGGCAATTTCCCAGAGATAGATTTTCTCCAGAAACGTCATTGGCTTACGATCAACCGGTTTTACCCTGTTAGTTAATGATTGCATGATCTATAATTTCATACGCAACGATAATGCTGCGCAAATATATTTTTTTAAGTTAAAAATGCCAGTTGTTGTACTTTAATAATGCTACAACCGCCGTAATCACCATGTTTGCCAATGCTAATGGAATAAGGCCTTTCCAGCCCAGATTCATCAATTGGTCATAACGGAAGCGTGGCACTGTCCAACGGATCCACATGAAAATAAATATTCCAGTTATTACTTTCCCCATCAAAAAGAATACTTGCAAGAATGCGGCCCAGTTGCCCCATATGTCATATAAATGGGCATCATTTACAAACGGAATATCATACCCGCCCCAGTACAAAGTCGCCATGATGACACAGCTAATGAACATGTTCACGTATTCTGCGAACAGGTAAAAACCAAGTTTCATTGAAGAATACTCCTGGTGATAACCAAAGTTCAATTCGCTCTCAGCCTCAGGCAAGTCAAACGGCGTACGGTTACACTCAGCCAAAGCACACACGAGGAATATGATAAACCCTAGTGGTTGATACCAGATGTTCCAATGGCCGGTAGATTGTTGCTCTACGATTGTTCTTAAACTTAAAGTACCTGTTAGCATCAGCAATGCGATCAAAGAAAGACCCATTGCCAGTTCATAAGAAATCATCTGAGATGCACCGCGCAATGCAGCCATCAAAGAGAATTTGTTATTACTTGCCCAGCCACCGATCATAACTCCGTAAACTCCCAAACTCACCACACCAAACACATACAGAATACCAATGTTAATGTCTGCAATTTGCAAAGGCACTGTTCTGCCCATTATTTCAAGATGTCCGCCCCATGGAATAACGGCACTGGTCATCATTGCCGTTAACATCGCGAGGCCCGGTCCCATCACGAACAAAAACTTGTTGGAAGAATTAGGAATAATCTCTTCTTTCATGAAGAGTTTCATACCATCAGCCAGCGGTTGGAACATACCGCCAAAACCTGCTCTGTCCGGTCCAATACGATCCTGAATAAAGGCCGCGACCTTTCTTTCGCCCCATGTTTCATACATCGCAATTACGAGCGACGCAACAATCACGATAGAAATTAGTATCGCTTTCTCAATAATTAAAAACCAATCGAAAGATAAGAGTACCATAATCTTTTATTAAGTCAAAAGTCAAAAAATCAAAAGTCAAAATTTGGTCGCTGTTCGACTGTTTCGCTTTTTATTTCCAACTCATTTTATGTTATGACTGCTTTTGTAACCAGCGGTAGAATAAAATTGAACATCGTTGTGTCACACACTTCAGCGAATGTACTTTATTCGCCAACTCTCAACTTTCAATTCTCAACTTCCTTCTACTGCTTTTTAAAATCGTCCGAATGTGCCGGACCTTCTATCTCACTCAAATCCACATTGGGATCGTTTACACCACTTACCGTATGGATATCCATTAACAGTTGTGGCTTTCTTCCCATCACTTTATCGATTGTTTCAGCCGGTTTTGTAATGCCAACATAATGCCCTTGCGAAATCACAGAGTGACGGCTCACTTGAGTTGGACCTTCTATTGTCCAGTCGCTTACCTTCTTTCTTTCGAAACGACAAGTGTTACATATCCACTCTTCCACTTCACCCCACTCATCTTTGCGTGCCGTTACGCGGAACACTTCGTCACCACGCATCCACAAAGTTACTTTACCGCTGCACTTATCGCAACCGCAATGTGCATCCACCGGTTTAGTAAACCAAACACGGTTTTTAAAGCGGAAAGTTTTATCTGTCAACGCTCCTACCGGGCAAACGTCGATCACGTTTCCGATGAAATCATTGTCTAAAGCCTTCTCAATATAGGTAGCTATTTCGGCATGGTCGCCTCTGTCGAGTACGCCATGTACGCGTTTGTTAGTCAGTTGGTCGGCTGTGAACACGCAACGGTAGCACAGAATACAACGGGTCATGTGCAGTTGGATGTACGGGCCGAGATCATGTTTTTCAAATGTCCTTCTTGAAAACTCATAACGGGTGCCTGCTTTACCGTGCTCGTAGCTTAAGTCCTGCAAGTGACATTCACCGGCCTGATCGCAGACAGGGCAATCCAGTGGATGGTTCAACAACAAGAACTCTACCACACCTGCTCGTGCATCAATCACTCTTTCGCTGGTAATGTTCTTTACGATCATACCATCCATTACAGTGGTGCGGCAGCTTGCAACGAGTTTAGGCATTGGCCTTGGGTCAGCGGTAGAACCCGCAGCTACTTCTACAAGGCAAGTACGGCATTTACCACCACTGCCTTTCAGTTTGCTGTAATAGCACATGGCAGGGGGCGCCACATCACCGCCAATTTTACGTGCAGCATTCAGGATCGTAGTCCCCGGCTCCACTTCCACGGTGATGTTGTCAATTGTAACCTTAAAAAGTTTTTGTTCTTCAGCCATAATATGTCAATTCAAAATTCAAAAGTTAAAATTCAAAAGCTTCGCACTCTTTCCTCTTAGTTCCGAATTTTTACTTTTTACTTTCTTTCGAGTTAATAATAACGGAAGCTATGATCTTTGAAATTTCATTCGCTTCTTCGATCAGTTCATTGACCCTGTCTTTTTGAACTGTTATAGTATCCCTTATTAAACACAGCCAATATTTAGTTTCGTTGGCTGACTTTAATGCTATAGAATAATAATTCTGCCAATCCTTTTTTGTGCTTCCCGCCTTCCCTTCTATAACATTCGCTCCAATAGAAGTTGCACTTCTCACCAATTGATTAAATAAAGAACTAAACACGTTTTCATACTCAAAGTCTTTTACAAAAAGTATGACCTCCTTCGAAAAATAAAAACATCTATGTCGGATATTATAGGGCTTACTATCTTCCTCTGACAATCCACTCAATATTTCATCGCTCCTATACTCGGGAATCTCCAACTTTTGACTTTTTAATTTTGACTTTTAACTTACTACAACCTCGCGGGCATCCGCATAGTGTGCCAGCCCGTAATTTTGCGTGAGGCAAAGTTCTGGATTGTTTACATGCCACTCAAACTCGTCTCTGAAATGTCTTATCGCGGCAGCTACTGGCCATGCGGCGGCGTCGCCGAGTGGGCAGATGGTGTTGCCTTCGATCTTTCTTTGGATGTCCCAGAGAAGATCGATGTCGCTCATTTTGCCTTTGCCGGTTTCGATGTTCTTAAGAATTTTTTCCATCCAGCCTGTTCCTTCGCGGCACGGAGAACACTGTCCGCAGCTTTCATGACGATAGAAGCGAGCTAATGTCAATGTATGTTTTACCACGCACTGATCTTCGTCCAGCACGATGAATCCACCGGACCCCATCATCGAACCGGTAGCAAAGCCACCGTCGCTGAGACTTTCGTAGTTCATCATTCTTTGTTCGCCTTTCGCTGTCTTGAACAACAGGTTAGCAGGCAAGATAGGAACGGAAGATCCGCCCGGGATACAAGCTTTTAATCTTTTTCCGTTTGGAATTCCACCACAATATTCGTCGCTGTATACAAATTCTTCCACGCTGATGGTCATATCAATTTCATAAACACCAGGTTTGTTGATATTACCGCAGGCAGAGATCAATTTTGTTCCGGTTGATTTACCAACACCAATTTTCGAATACTCTTCGCCACCCATATTGATGACCGGAACAACAGCAGCTAAAGTTTCTACGTTGTTCACTACGGTTGGTCTGTCCCACACGCCCTTCACGGCAGGGAACGGTGGCTTAATACGAGGGTTGCCGCGTTTCCCTTCCAGGCTCTCAATCAGTGCAGTTTCTTCACCACAGATATAAGCGCCTGCTCCACGTTGTACATAAATTTCACAATCGAAGCCACTGCCCTGTATATTTTTTCCCAACCAGCCATTTGCTTTTGCTTCATTGATTGCTTGTTCAAGAATATCAGGGATCCATGCGTATTCACCGCGGATATATATGTATGTTGCATTAGAGCCTAATGCAAAAGATGCTACGATCAATCCTTCTATTAAAAGATGCGGCAGGAATTCCATCAGGTACCTGTCTTTGAAGGTACCCGGCTCGCTCTCATCTGCATTACACACAAGGTGACGCGGAACGCCTTCTGGCTTGGCAATAAAGCTCCATTTCATACCTGCAGGGAAACCAGCACCACCACGACCGCGAAGTCCGCTCTTTTTCACTTCTTCCACGATATCGGCGGGAGACATTTTCAACGCCTTTTCCACGCTACGGTAACCACCTTCGCGACGGTAAACATCGTAATAACGAATTCCCTCAACATGTGCTTTGTCTAATAAAAGTTTTACTCCCATATCTGTAAAGCTTGCGCTTTTTAATAGTTCTGATCTGTTTTGTCGATGCGTAAATCTCTTTCCCGCTTAAATGCGACCGCGGTTCTTTAGTTGTTCGCGGCTGCGTTTCTTCTGCACTCGTCAATTATAGCGTCCACTTTTTCTTTTGTAAGATGTTCGCGATAATGTTTTCCAAGCTGCATCATCGGCGCGTAACCGCATGCCCCCAAACATTCTACTGTTTTCAACGTAAACAAACCATCAGAAGTTGTTTCGCCTACTTTAATGCCCAGCTTCTGTTTGATATATTCTATAATGTCCTCACTTCCACGCACCATGCAGGGGCCGGTTTGGCAAACTTCAAACATATATTTGCCAACAGGTTTTGTATTGTACATGCTGTAGAAAGTGGCCACCTCGTACACTTCAATTGGTTCGATCTGCAACAGGCCCGCAACATAATCCATCGTTTCTGAACTGAGCCAGCCGAATTGCTCCTGAGCCAAATGCAACACAGGCAGCAATGCACTCTTTTGTTTCCCATCCGGATAACGTGCAATGATCTCTTTTACTTTCGCCAGCCTCTCTTCTGTAAATTGTGCCATGTTAATTTGAAAATTTTAAGATTTGAAAATTTGAAAATGACTGATACAGTCAGGTTTTCTTCATTTCAAACTCAAATATTTTAATAATTGAAAGCTATTTATTCATTGGGCGATTTGCAACTTCATTTTCAAATTTTCAAATCACCACATTTTCAAATTGCTTAAGCATCCATCTCCCCTGCAATCAGGTTCAATGAACTCATTGTGATAACCGCGTCTGATAACATTCCTCCGCTTGTCAATTCAGAATAGGCCTGGTAATAAATAAAACAAGGTCTTCTGAAATGCAGGCGGTACGGAGTTCTTCCACCATCGCTGATCAAATAGAATCCCAATTCTCCATTTCCACCTTCAACGCTGTGATAAACTTCACCTTTAGGGATTTCCGTTTCACCCATCACTATTTTAAAGTGCCAGATGAGCGCTTCCATTTTGGTATAAACGTCTTCCTTTTTAGGAAGATAATATTCAGGAACATCGGCATGATACACTTCCGCATCCTTGCCTTTGAACTGTTTTACTTTCGCATAAGCCTGTTCGATAATTCTGAGCGATTGCCACATCTCCTGGTTTCTCACAAGGAAACGATCGTAGCAGTCACCTGTTGAACCCACCGGTACTTCAAATTCAAAATCTTCGTAACTGCTGTATGGTGTGTGAACGCGAACGTCGTAGTCAACACCGGCTGCTCTTAAATTAGGTCCTGTAAAACCGTAGTTCAGGGCTCTGTCAGCACCAATAGGCCCTGCGCCAATCAAACGCTCCATGAAGATCCTGTTGCGGTTGAAAAGGTTTTCAAACTCTTTCAGCACTGCGGGATACTCGGCCAGGAATTTTTCCAGTTTAGCAAATGCTATATCATTAAAGTTTCTTTCGAAACCGCCGATGCGGCCAATGTTTGTTGTAAGACGCGATCCGCAAACCTCTTCGTAAATTTCATAGATCAGCTCACGGTATTGCATCACGTAAAGGAAACCAGTAAATGCACCGGCGTCAACACCCACGATTGAGTTACAGATCAGGTGATCAGAAATGCGGGCCAATTCCATGATGATGATGCGCAGGTACTCGACGCGCTTTGGAAGTGTAATGCCCAACAGTTTCTCAACTGTCATGTGCCAGCCCATGTTGTTGATAGGCGAAGAACAATAGTTGAGCCTGTCCGTAAGTGGAGTGATCTGGTAAAGCGGACGTCTTTCTGCAATTTTCTCAAAAGCCCTGTGGATATATCCAACAGTTTGCTCTGAAGAAACAATGCGTTCGCCATCTACTTCCAAAATATTTTGGAACACACCGTGCGTAGCCGGGTGCGTAGGACCAAGATTAAGCGTTGTAGTCGTCTTTTCTATGGACCCATCCGGAAGTACAATGTGCGGATCTTTTATATGTTGCAATTCTGACATAGAATCAATTAGGTAATTTGAAAATTTGAAAATTTGAAAATTGGGAATACCGCATTTCAAACCTCCCCTACTTTATGTTACATTTTCTTTTTGAAAAATTGGATAATGGGACAATCATTTTCCCCGCCTGCCGTCTATTGATCGGTCTGAATGAATTTCGTCGGGCAGGAAATTGCCACATTTTCAAATTTTCAAATTAAATCACACTTCCCCCGCGTCCGAACATCTCATCATCCTTGTCAACTCTGGATTGATCTTCCAGCGGGTATTGTTTAAGCATCGGGTAGTAGTCCATTTCCTCTACGTTCATTATACGTTTAAGATTTGGATGGCCCACGAAATTGATACCGTAGAAATCGAACGTTTCTCTTTCCAGCCAGTTGGCTGCTTCAAACAATTTTGTTGCTGTATAGATGTCTGCCGTGTAAGCAGCACCAGCTTCATTTATTGGTGAAAATACTTTGAAACGGATACGTACATTATCAACGAGGTTGTGTAGCAGGTACACAATGGCGAGCTCTCTTCCTTTGTTGTCCGGATAATGTACAGCGCAGAGGTCTGTCAGAAAACGGAACTTCAAATGCTCATCATCGTACAGGAATTGCAGCACTTTCAGGTTCATTTCCTTTGGTGCTTCAAAAGTCAACATTCCATACGGTGATTCAAAACCTGTAACAGCTTCTCCGAATTTCTCTATCAGCCTTTGTTTTATATAATCTTGATCCATGAGATAACTCAAAATTTGAAAATTTGAAAATTTGAGAATTTGAAAATGTGCTTGACATTCAAAGGCCAAATCTCTTATTCTGTTATTTCTCTATTCTTAAATTCTTAGCGTGTCTATCTTAAATGAGGCAGGATTCTTTCCGTAGCATTTTCAAATTTTCAAATTCTCAAATTGCCACATTCGCCCGTTGCCACATTTTTAAATTATTGAATACCATAACCATTCAGCAATGCCTTGTACTGGTCGCCGTTGCGGCGGCGTATGCTTTCCTTTCCTACCAGATCCTGCACTTTCATAAACCCATCCAGAATAGCTTCCGGTCTTGGAGGACAACCGGGAACATAAACGTCTACCGGAATGATCTGATCGATACCCTGCAACACGCTGTAGGAGTCAAAAATACCGCCAGAACATGCGCAAGCGCCTACTGCCATTACCCATCTGGGCTCTGCCATTTGTAGGTAAACCTGTTTTACAATTGGTCCCATTTTCTTCGCAATCGTTCCCATAACCATCAATAAATCACACTGGCGCGGAGAGAATCCAACTCTTTCAGCACCGAAGCGGGCAAGGTCATAATGAGAAGCCATGGTCGCCATGAATTCGATTCCGCAACAAGATGTAGCGAATGGTAATGGCCAAAGTGAATTTTTTCTTCCCAAACCTACAACGTCACTCAATTTAGTAGTAAAGAAGCCTTCACCGGTAAAGCCGGCAGGGGCATCAACTATATTTATAGGCTTACCACCTTCATTTTTCACATTAAACGAAACAGGACGAGACATAATATTTTTCTTTTTAAGGCACTGCTTGGTTAACAAACAGGCTCTCTTTTAGTTGTAATTTCAAAATCAGCTAATTAACACCAAACCGGTATTAATTATTGCTTAATCTTCCCAGGTAAGGGCTCCTTTTTTTATAATATAAATGAACCCAAGAATAAAGAAGGCCACAAACATCAATACAGCACCTAAACCGTGCCAGCCAAGTTCCTTGAAATTTACTGCATAGGGATAGAAGAAAATAACTTCCACATCAAACAACACGAAGAGAATAGCAACCAGAAAGTATTTAATAGCCATTGGCTGACGGGCGTTTCCCACACTTTCAATACCACTCTCAAATGTAGCGAGCTTATCACTAGTGTTACGTCTTGGCCCCAGGAAGTTGGCGATACCTAATGTACCCGCCACAAAAAGAGCAGCGAATATCAGTTGCAATGCAATAGGGATGTAGTTGGCAGAGGTATTGGCAACTACAGGAGTACTTACTTGCAAAAGGAACAAGTTCATAATGAGAAGATTGCTTAAAGCGCAAAAATAGGTTAGCCAATGATATAAACCTCAATAAAATGAAATTATCTACCTGATTATTATCACCGGCTAAGTCGAAAGCGTTTTTTACCCTATTTCAGATTAGAAAAACTTGGGAAAGCACTTAGTCAGCGAAGGTTTTTGAAAAACAAAAAACTGCCCCGAAGGACAGTTTTTCTATTTTATAGAAAGAAGATGATAATCTACTTTGCGGTATGCCCGTCAGCACTCTTAGTTGAAGTACCGGAGTTGCCGGTTGCTCTGCGCGGAGCCGGTGCTGGTTGTTTAGCCGGCTTTTTCAATTTTTCGATGATTTGAGTAGCGTCGGTGTTAGTTGGATCAAGCGCTACCACTTGTTGCAAATAACCGATCGCTGCATCTTTATCTTTTTTGATATCGTTTGAATAAGAAGCCATGTAATAAAGAGACTGAATGATCAAGCTCTTCATTTTTACTGAATCTGTCTTCTTTGCCACTTCGATAAATTTCAGATAATCAGGAACAGCCAATCCTTTTTCCATTGTAGTGTCTACAGCTGCATAAGAACGTGCGGACCACAGATAACCATAGATTTCCTCAGGATACAATTCTTTATATTTTCCGAAAACAGCTATTGAAGAATCATATACTTTCGCCTGATAGTAAGCATATCCGTAGTTGTACAAGTCCGTTTTTGTAGACTTAGGATCAGTATAATAGATTTTACCCAACCATTTTGCTTCTTCTGCTCTGTTGCCCAATTTCTTAGACAGGGCAGCTGCACTGTTCATCAGCTCTATTTTTTCAGTTCTGGAAGTATCTGCATTTATGGCCTGCTCATAAGCCTGAAGTGCTTGTGTTTCGTTTCCAGGGAATTTGCTCAACAACTCAGCCTTGAAAGCGTAGTCTTTCGGCACGAAATTTTCGGCTTTTTGTTTTGCGAAATATTGATCCAGATAGTTTTTAGCATTTGTTGAATCTTTTTTCGCATCATAAGCGTAAGCGATCAGTTTGTAATAACGTGGATCTGCTTTGTCGCCTTGAGAGTTGATATATCCTTTTGCAGTATTGATTGCATCATCATAATTGCCTGAAGCGAAAATGATACTTGTTTTTTCGTAATCATTGCTAGGATTAGGATCAGACACTGCCATAAATCTCTCATAAAATTCTTTTGCTTTGTTGATATCACGGTTGAACCAATAGTAGTACAACTCATAATATGCCGGAGCAAAACCTGGATCCATTTGCACTGATTGCTCCAATGCAGGAAGGAATATGTCTTTGTTTCCTTGTGTCATATACAGTTTCGCAATTCTGTATTCGGCACCTGCATATTTTGGATCTATGTTCAATGCTTTCTGATAAGATTGAACCGCACTACCGCCGTCGCCTAATTTGCGGTAAGCATCCCCAATTACTGTCCAAACTTCAGGACTTTTGAAGTCTTTAGCCTGCGTAATTGGAGTCAGTTTTTCAATTACAAACTGGGCATCTCCTGTTTTGGAATCTACGATAGCATGGCCAATTGCAGCCATGATATTTACGTCTTTATTTTTAGTAAGGTTAAGTGCAGTTTCAAAACGCTGGCGAGCATCGTCTTTTTTACCTTCGTTCAATTCAATCTGCCCCATGCCCACTAGCATTGCCGGTGCATTGTTGCTGGTTGTCAGGCCTTTTTGATACAGGGCTTTTGCTCCTGCAGTATCTTTCAATTCAAGCAATGTTTGACCCAACCAATAGGTAGCAATCACATCGTTAGGGTTTGAAGCCAGTGCTTTTTCAAATTCGGCTTTAGCGCTGTTGAACCTTTCATAGTAATAGAACTTCTTGCCTTGTTCAACTTGCGCAAACAAAGAAGTAACGGACATAACCGCTGCCACTGCAATGCTTAAGGTAATTTTCTTCATTGTTTTTTTTTCTGATTTACTAAATATAGTTTTTATTGTAAGTCTATTTTTTACATTCCCGCGTCGCGCACAATGAACTGCATCTTTGCAGGCCACAGGTACGCTCTTTGGAAAATCAATTGTCCTCTTTCGTACATCATAAAATTTGCAAACCCGCTTCCAAGACCATCATAATTTTCCTTCAGCACATAGTACAAACCACGTACCATTGGATAGCGTCTCATCGCAATATTTGCTTGGTAAGGCTTTACATACGTTTCCTGCGGACATATACCGCAACGAACGGATGCTATTCTAACTTTTTTCAAAAAACTAACCTGAGTTGTGTCCTCCGGATTTCCAATCCAACTTACACCAATGAAACCAATAGCATCAGGATTATTAGATACGTAGTCTATCACGCCCTGGCTGGTTGTAGCTGCTGTAACATTTTTTCCGATGGGCTGCCCCTGCAAGATAGAGTCCATTGCATAACGAACTGTACTTGTTGCAGAAAGCCCGTCCAAAACCGGTCTCAATTTGTAGCCGCTTGTGCCTTTTAAAATTGACCTTACGTCGGTCATGTCAAAGACTGAATCTTTTGCCTGGTTGTTTACGATCAATGCGACAGCGTCATAGGCAATTTTTCCCTGGAGTGGTGAGGCCTTTTCCTTATTTGTCAAAAGTTCTACTTCCTTATCCGTCAATCCCCTGGTAATAATAACCATCCTTACGCTATCATTATTCAGATCCTTCAAACATTCAGCTTCCGGCTTGTAATGAGCTATTATTTTTGCGTCTTTATAGGAAGCCTCAAATACTTTGATTTGAGAATCAATTACCGGTTTAAAGCTTTCATCAACGCTTATATTAATTGTTCCCGAAATGGTCGTATCTCCAAAAGGTTTTTGCGTACCGTTGTTGCAACCCGCAAGCACACTTACGAAAAAAACAACCACCCAGGTTGAAATAAATTTAATTCTTCCAGAGACAATATTTAATCTCATTTGAAATAGTTCTTTTGATAACCCCGATAAATGCGCCAACCTCCGTAAATGATACACATTGCTGCGAAAAAATATTTTAAAAAAGGTTCAATTGAAAAATAAAAACCGAGTTTTTCTGCAAATACTAAAAAAATTCCGAAACAAAAGATGATCACGCCTCTTCCATAGTCTCCAATGGCCCTCATCATGCTATAGTTTTTCTCTTTCCTCTCCCGAAAGTTATCTTCCATATGACCCTATTTTAAATAGAATGGGGCAAGATAATAAAAACATGTCTTTTTCGAACGCTAATTCTTCAAACTCTTTTACATTTTTCAATTTTACGTTTCTTCTTTTAAATTTTACCATTTCTCATTGTGTCCCATTCTGTTAAGTGGAATTTTCGTGGTTAAATTATATTAAAAAAATACGCAATCAAACGATCGCTACGCTAACTTCAGATGTGTTATATTATTGTAAAAAACCATATCAGCTTATGTTTCAAATCCAGAAACGGCTATGCGGCCAGCAAGGAAACAAACTGCCCCGGCTGACCGCAATAGTTGAAGGTTTAAATAGGGGTTAATGATCCATCATCCAAAGTTTACCGTTACATATTTTGTATTACTATTCAGACTCGGTTTGAAACACCACTGGCAGACTCATGTACACATTTACAAGATTTCCGTTTTGAGAACCTGGTTTCCAGTGTGGCATTTTTTTCATTACTCTTAAAACTTCTTTGTCATATTCTTCTCCACCCGAGTTCACTATTTCAAATCCTGTTACTGCACCTGTTTTATCGACTATGAAACGAACCAGCACTTTTACGGTGCGCTCTTCCTCGTTTGTGATCTCATGCAGATTCTTTTTAAGGAAACGTATCATAGCACTTGTGCCACCAGGAAATTCAGGCATGTTCTCTGCAAACTGGTGGATGCTGTTATCTTCTACAACGGGAGGCGTGGTTACGTTATCGTTTCCAGGGCCAGTACCAGAACCATTACCTTGCGATGGAACGGTGCCATCGGAGGCTTTACCATCCTTTGTTTCGGTGCCTATCGCTTTGTTCTCCATTGCGTCAACAGGCGGCACAGAAGTTTCGTCATCCGTTATTACCGGAACTGTATTCCGTATTGTAGCAAGGTCTTGTTTCGGTGCTCCCGCATCCAGTTTGGGTTTTACTATTGGCACAACAGGCTCCTTTTTGTGCGGCGGTGGAGGGGTTGGGTTAGATGCGAGCGTTATGACAGGCCCTTGCGCATCAAAAATGACAGGTTTCTCTTTGCCTTTAAATGATAAACAAACAACTACAATCGCCACCAGCGAAAACATTCCTCCGATAGCAGTCATCAGTCTTTTATTGTACTCTTTCCTTAATGTGTATGCGCCATATTGTTTGTTACGGTTTTCAAATAGTATGTCAAGCACATCACTGTGTAAAATTGAATTGGCATTCATAATAGTATGTTTTACTTGGGAAAATTCGTTTTGTACAAACCAGCGCTGTGTTCTTAATAATGAGATGCGGGGATGGAATTATTCCATAAACATTTCTCAAAATCAATAACTGAATGGACTGAATAAACTGAATAAACTGAGTAGTCGAATGTCGAAGGGTTCTGCATTTATAAAACATTCAGTCTATTCAGTTTATTCAGTCCATTCAGTTATTTGATCATTTCTCGACCTGCGTTAAGCGTTAGGTGTTAAGCATTCCGCGTTTTCCTATCTTTGCGCCCATGAACATTTTGATGGTATGCCTGGGCAATATTTGCCGGAGCCCATTAGCAGAGGGAATTTTACAGGAGAAAGCAGCAAGTGCAGGATTGAATTGGTATGTTGATAGCGCCGGCACAAATGGCTATCATGTTGGAGAGGCGCCGCATCCATTGTCACAAAAAGTTGCATTGATAAATGGCATTGATATCAGTGCGCAACGGTCAAGGAGGTTTGTGGCAGAGGATTTTGATAAGTTCGACAAAATATATGCAATGGCAGAAGATGTGGTGAGTGATATACGTCGCATTGCAAAAAATAAATTTGATAAAAGCAAAGTAGAGCTTTTGTTAAATGAATTGTATCCGGGAAAAAATATGGATGTGCCTGATCCGTGGTATGGTGCAGAACCAGGTTATCACGAAGTGTATTCGTTGATAGACAAAGCGTGTGATATGGTAGTGGAGAGGCATAAGGTGTAGGACGTGAGATGTACGGAGTACGATGTAAGATATACGGAGTGCGATGTACGAAATTCATTGTTATGGCTCACCCGAAACACTATCGTACACCGTACCTCGTACATCGTACACAGCAATAGCAACAAGACTTTAATAATTAGAAAGAATATACAAATAAACGTCAATGAGCAAGCCTTCTTTACCGCAGGGAACAAGAGATTTTAGTGCGGAAGTAGTTCGTAAACGCAATTATATTTTCAATACCATTCGCAGCATTTTTGAGTTGTACGGATTTCAGCCGCTGGAAACTCCGGCAATGGAAAACCTTGAAACATTGATGGGCAAGTATGGTGAAGAGGGTGATAAACTCATTTTCAAAATATTGAATAACGGATTGAGTGATTCTAAAAACATTGATAAAGCGAAAGCTGCTTTTGAAAATGTGTTGTTGGGAAAGAACGATAAGAATCTTACCGAGCGTGCTTTGCGTTATGATTTGACCATTCCTTTTGCAAGATATGTGGCGATGAATTTTACTCAATTGCCAATGCCTTTCAAGCGCTATCAAATACAACCGGTGTGGAGAGCCGATCGCCCGCAACGTGGCCGTTACCGTGAGTTTTATCAGTGTGATGCTGATGTGGTTGGAAGTAAAAGTTTGTTGAATGAAGTTGAGTTGACGAACATTTATTCAGGTGCTTTTGAGAAACTAAATATTCCAGTTGAAATAAGAATCAATAGCAGAAAGGTATTGGCTGCACTGGCTGAAATTTGCGGAGGCGCAGATAAAATGATCGACATTACCGTTGCTATTGATAAGCTTGACAAAATTGGTATCGAAAAAGTAAAAGAAGAATTGCAACAACGAGGTTTAAGCACAGAGCAGATCAACACAATTGAGCAATACCTCAATATTACAGGCTCTAACGAAGAAAAGATTGAAGCTTTATCAAAACTGATTGGAGATAATGAAACAGGTAAAGCAGGCTTGAATGAAATAAATTATTTGCTTAACAATAGTCGTTTAATTTCTGCAACAAGTAAGATCGTTACTGACTTTACACTTGCACGCGGCCTGAATTATTACACCGGAATCATTTTCGAAATCAAAGCCATTGGCGCCAACATGGGCAGCATCGGCGGCGGTGGAAGATATGATGACCTGACAGGTTTATTTGGTGTTCCAAATGTTCCTGGCGTGGGTATCAGCTTTGGTGTGGATAGAATTTATGATGTAATGGAGGAACTTAACTTATTCCCTTCAGATGTACATACGGGAACACAAGTATTGTTTTTTAATTTAGGAGAAGCAGAGAGCAGTACTGCATTTCAACTGGCGCAACAATTGCGCAACAAAGGTGTTCGTTGTGAACTCTTCCACGAGAACAGCAAATTTGACAAACAATTCAAGTATGCAGAGAAGAAAGCGATTCCTTACATTGTAATATTGGGCAGCAAAGAACTTGAAGAAAAGAAGGTGAACATAAAAAATTTATCTACCGGCGAACAGCAGACGATAGGTTTTGATGAATTACTGAACTTTGGATTTTGAGAAACCCGGAACGCAGATTTTCATGACAATCATGAAAATCTGCATTCTTTCTCTTACATGCGCTCCACGATCATCGCTGTGCCCTGCCCTACACCCACGCACGCGGAAGCCAATCCGTAACGAAGTTGTGATCGAAACATTTCGTGCACCAAAGTGGTAACTATTCTCGCACCGCTCGTACCCAAAGGATTTCCTAAAGCAATGGCACCGCCGTTTATATTTACAATGCTTTGATCAAGTCCCAATTCTCGCATGCACGCGATACTTTGCGAAGCAAAAGCCTCATTCATCTCTGCGATGTTAATATCCTTGATTGTCAGGTTGGCGCGTTGCAAAGCCTTTTGCGTAGCAGGAACTGGAGCGATGCCCATTACAGAAGGATCAACGCCAGCGATGGCCATAGAAACAATTTTTGCCATTGGCCTCAATCGGAAAGCTTCGACCGCCTCTTCGCTCGCCAATAATAAGGCCGAAGCACCATCATTTATGGAAGAGGAATTGCCGACTGTTACAGTTCCGTTTTTTACAAAAGCGGGTTTCAATGCTGCCAATCTTTCTAACGTGGTGGATCTTGGCGGCTCGTCTTTGCAAACAATTTCCGGCTTGCGGGATGTTGAAATATCAATACCGATGATCTCATTTTCCCATTTACCGGCGGCTAAAGCTTTCTCGTATTTTATTTGCGAAGCGTAAGCAAACAGGTCTTGCTCTTCCCGTGAAATGTTCCACTGCTGCGCTACATTTTCTGCTGTTTCACCCATGTTATAGGGGTGATACATTTCAGCGAGCTTTTTATTGGTAAAGCGCCATCCGATGGTGGAGTCGTGCATTTCCTGCGCCCTGTTCCATGAACCTTCACCTTTTGACAAAATGAATGGTGCCCTGGTCATACTTTCAACACCTCCGGCAATGTAAATATCGCCTTCATTACACATGATGGCGCGAGCCGCGTCCATGATGGCCTGCATGCCTGAGCCGCAAAGCCTGTTTACGGTGTTGCCTCCCACAGATACGGGAAACCCAGCCAGCAAAACCGCCATTCTTGCTACGTCACGGCAATCTTCGCCGGCCTGGTTGGCATCGCCGGCGATTACATCTTCAATAGCCTGTAACGGAACATTCGACTGGCGTTTCATCAATTCCTTTATGGTATGCGCCAACATATCATCCGCTCTCACATTTGCTAAAATGCCGCCATATTTGCCTATTGGGGTTCGAACTGCGTCGATTATGTAAACTGGTTTCATGGGAAGTTAAAAGTCAAAATTAAAAAGTCAAAAAGGTTCCAAATTCTTTGATTTGCTTACGGTTTGAATCGACTCACTGCTGTTCAAGCTATTGTGAGTCAACCGATAAAACTCCTTTTTGAAGAAAATCATATGCAAATATAGTCGCTGAAAACACAGCTGCTCTTTTAACTTTTTAATTTTGACTTTTGCCTTCCTTCCTTGACCCTCCGCCCCTTTTATCGTACCTTTGCACGATGTTAAACACAGACAAGAAGAATATTCGTCATTTATCGCAGGATGAATTGACGCAGTATTTTGAGGAAATGGGGGAGAAAAAGTTCAGGGCAAAGCAGGTTTACGAATGGATTTGGCTTAAACACGCACACACTTTCGATGCCATGACAAACCTGAGTAAAGAGCTTCGTGCCAAACTTTCTGAGCACTTTTCTTTACCGGCATTGACAGTGGATGCAACACAATACAGCGCCGACGGTACCGTGAAAAGCCGTTTCAGAACAACTGACGGTCATTTGGTGGAAGGCGTTTTGATTCCTACAGAAAACAGGCAAACGGCCTGTGTATCTTCACAAATTGGATGTTCCTTAAGTTGCAAATTCTGCGCTACGGGCTATATGGACCGCAAGCGTAACTTGTCTTACGACGAAATATACGATGAAGTTGTTTTGATCAACCAGCAGGCAGAACGCGTGCATGGCAAAAAGCTGAGCAATATTGTTTTTATGGGCATGGGTGAACCTTTGCTGAACTATAAAAACGTGCTAAAAGCGATTGAAAGAATTTCTGCGGAAGATGGTCTTGGCATGAGCCCACGCCGCATCACGGTTTCTACTGCAGGTGTTGCAAAAATGATCAGGCAGCTGGGTGATGATAAAGTGCGTTTCAAACTGGCTTTATCGCTTCACGCGGCGAATGATGAAAAGCGCCACGAGATCATGCCGATCAACGATACCAATAATATCAAGTCATTGATCGATGCCCTGAATTATTTCTATCAGCAAACCGGCAATGAGATCACGTTTGAATATATCCTGTTCAACAATTTCAATGACTCTTTGAAGGATGCGGATGAATTGATAAAGATCTATCGCCAGGTGCCTGCAGATCTGATCAATATCATCGAGTACAATCCAATTGATCTTGCACAGTTCAGCAAACCCGATGAAGCTACCACAGACAAGTTCATGCAATATCTCGAAAAACATCGCGTAAACGTTCGCCTGCGCAGAAGCCGTGGCAAAGACATTGACGCTGCATGCGGACAATTGGCGAACAAAGAGGTTGACGTATAAAATCAAAATTCAAAAGGCAAAAGTCAAAAGGGGTGTCCCGTTTTTGAATTTTTACTTTTGAATTTTCACTTTCATAACTACTGTTGAAAAACAGCAAACTTTAAAATCATGGGAAGAATTTCACAATTCGAGAAATTTATCAACAAGAAAAAAGCGGGTACTGTAAAAGAAAAGTACAAGCAAGACAGAAAAGCAGCTAAAAAAGAAAGAGCTGCAGCCATTGACAAGCACTTCGAAGACAAGAGAAAGCAGAAAGCTGAGGCGTACGAACTGAAGAAAGCGGGCCTTGCAGCTTCCGGATCACCTAAAGTAAGTAAAGAAGAAATCAGGGCACTTAAGGGCGGAAACGCGAAGAATCCGAAAGACACAAAATTCAAGAAAACCGCTGAGCCTATTACAAATAATACAAAGCCGGCAAAACCCACAGGCAAAATTTCCATTTCAAAAAATACTGATGTAAAACCAAAAGCCGCTCCCGCCAGTAATAAAGATGTGCAAGAAGAGATCATGGGCAACCATGCCGGAATGCCTTTGAACAAATACATCGCACATGGTGGTGTGTGCTCACGCAGAGATGCTGCTACTTTGGTAAAAGAAGGAAAGGTAGAAGTAAATGGCAAAGTGATCACTGAACCAGGTTATAAGCTTGGTGAAAAAGATGTAATCAAAGTGAATGGCAAAAAGGTTATTCCTACAAAGAATCTCGTTTACATTTTACTGAACAAGCCAAAAGATTATATCACTACAACTGATGATCCGCAGGGAAGAAAAACGGTTTTGCAATTGATCAAAACAGCTACAGAAGAACGTGTTTATCCTGTTGGCAGACTGGATAGAAATACTTCTGGTGTTTTACTGCTTACGAACGATGGCGATCTTGCACAAACACTTAGCCACCCAAGCCACGAGATCAAAAAAATATACGAGGTAACGCTGGACAAACCTCTTACTAAAAATGACTTCGACAGCATTGCCGCCGGTCTCACATTGGAAGATGGTTTTATCGCTCCGGATGCTTTGGGTTATGTTGATCCAAAAGACAAATCCATTATCGGCATCGAAATTCACAGTGGCAGAAACCGCATCGTGCGCCGCATTTTTGAACATCTGAAATATGATGTGAAAGGTCTTGACCGTGTTATGTATGCAGGTCTTACCAAGAAAAATGTGAACCGGGGCAAATTCCGTTTACTGAACGAAAAAGAAGTAAGAACACTTAAACATTTCAACAGATCGGTGAAGAAAGGTCAAAAGTAAAAATTCAAAAATCAAAAGCCTCGGAGCTTAATGATTATGGATGACTGCCCTTTTTGAATTTTTAATTTTGAATTTTGATTTAACATGAAGCTGGAAATTATTTTTGAGAACGACAATTTTATTGCTGTTAACAAACCTTCGGGTCTTTTATCTGTGCCCGACAGAATGCAATCCGAAGTTTCTTTAAAAGATATTTTACTCGATAAATACGGAGGCATTTTTACCGTTCACCGTCTTGATAAAGACACAAGTGGTGTCATTGTTTTCGCAAAGAATGAACAAACACACAAACATCTCTCACAACAATTTGAACAACGGGAAACGGAGAAGTTTTATGTTGGTCTGGTGTTGGGAAGATTGTCTGTACCAAGTGGTCTTATTGATATGCCAATCATCGAGCACCCTGTAAAGAAAGGCGTGATGACTACAAATAGAAAAGGTAAGGCATCTCAAACTGCATACCAGGTGTTGGAAGAGTTTAATAACTATTCATGGATGCAGTTTCAGATCTTCACCGGACGTACGCACCAGATACGTGTACACATGAAGCATCTTGGCCACGCTATTGTTTGCGATGAAGTATATGGCGACGGCCATCCTGTTTTGCTTTCTGCAATCAAGAAAAAATTCAAACTAGGCAAAGATGTTTTGGAAGAAAAGCCATTACTGAATCGTCTTGCTTTGCATGCGCAAAAACTGATTATTAAAGACGAAGAAGGAAACCCACATGTGCTGGAAGCTGCAGTACCAAAGGATATGAGAGCGACGCTGAATCAGCTGGAGAAGTGGAACTAGAGATAATTAAAAGGTCAAAAGGAAAAATTCAAAAAGCGGAGTTCCCAATTTTGAATTTTTCCTTTTGACCTTTTCACTTTATGAAGAAAGGAAATCTATCGATAATACTCCACTCTATTCTCATTCGGCAAATGCGTTTCTGCGTACTGCAAAAGATTTTGCTTTAGCATGGCTGCAGCTGCAGGATTGGGTGCATAGAATGTAACCATATCATCTCCGCAAATAACATTGTAAGGTAAATACCATCTTGCCACTTTCACCCAATCTTCTGAAATATCCGGTTTGAACCATGAATCATAAATCATGATCAGCTTGGCATCATTCTTTTTTACCAGCTCGCGCAGGAAAGCAGTGTTGTAATAATTGTCTTTGCGTGCTTTTGTCACTTCGTTGTTGGCAAGGCCCCAAAGGTCGAGCGTTTTGATATCGCCGAAATAACTGATCGCCCCAATATCATTCGCGGCAATGGCCTGCCCGTTGTAATATTCTTCTACAAATTTACCCATTTGATACTGCTGATCATAAATGTTGTGAATAGCACCGGCTGTTTTGCGTTGTGCATTGGCCACACGCAATACCAAATTTGAACACATGACGATGGAGAATGCACCGAAAATCAGGTTGGCCGGCTTTCTCCATTCTTTCCAATTAAACTCTTGCAGGAACATTTTTGACAATTGCAGAACTGCTAACACGATCAAATATGCTTCGTAGCGGAAGAACCAACCGAATTGGGCAAACACACTATGAAAGAATGTTGTGATGATGAATATAGCTACGAGGTAAAAATCACGATCATACAAACCTCTTCTGATTCTGTCGTACGCCACTAAACAAGCAACTATCAAAATCCCACCAAGGCTCATAGACAATGCAGGCAGCGATAATTGCCCACCTGCAATGGATTTAAAGTTTGTATTTCCTTTGATCAACACTGAATTCGGAATGGGGAAGCCCCCTTTGCTGTAAAAGAAAATACCAAACAATACAACGGGCACAATACTTACTGCGCCAATAAGAAAAGCAGGAGCAATTTTCTTTCTCAATAATAATATTCCGCAAACAGCGCCAACCAGAAACACATTTTCGTATCGCGTAAAAACCATCAGGGCGGCTAATAGTGCAACGGGCCAAAACGATTTCTTTTTATCTTCTGAAACAATGTAAGTAGCTGCAGCATGCACAAAAAACAACGTGAATGATATTTGCAGTGTATGCTCCATTCCCGCCAATGATAAAGATGGAATCACAGCGAGAATCATTGTAACAATCATTACCAATATTTTCTGTTGATTGGTAAGTGTGCTATTGCTGTTCAGCTCTCTTGATAAGGCATACATGACCATTATGCCGCCGAGTAAACTAATGATAAACGGAGAGTAAAGATTTACGCCTGCAATGATATAGCTTAACGTAAGCACAAGTGTGTAAAACGGAGAGGACGACGTAGACACCCATTCGTTTTTTGAAACGCCCCACACATGATTCACCGCCAGGTTTTTTGCTACAGACATGTGAATAAACGAATCATCCAACGGATAACAAAAATGGCCGCCGGTTCTATGAAGTGCCTGCATTTCCAATAGAGCGACACATACCAGCAATAACGCTGTACAAGTGAAAAAAGGGAGGCTCACCCCAACCCCTCTCCGGATGAGAGGTACTTGCCCGTCGCTGGTTCGAGGCGTATTGAGTAAATTAAGCATCTGGTTATTTTTACAAATCTTACAACCACATATAAATGCAGCGTGTTCTACCTGTTAATTCTTAATTATTAATTCCTGACTTCTTAGTGTTTGTCTTTTTCGTAGCCGGAAAGCAGCTCGTCGAAAGGCATGCCTATCATGGCTTCAATGTTAAGTTTTATGACATTGAGGTTGCGTTGCATTTCAATTTTTCTAGACTGCTCCTCAGTCCATTTTTTAAAGCCAGCGTTGTACTCCTTTTGCTCAATGATGCCATCAGAAAAATCTCTTTCCTGTTGTTTGTATTCCTGGAAAGCGTCTTGTGTAATCTGACTTTGAAATTCCACTTTTTGTTTTGCCATCAAATAATCTTCGTAAGCAGTAAGCACTTCTGCTTTGATAAGGCGATAGCGTTCATTTCTTTCTGCTTGCGCTATACCAAGATTTTCTTTAGCAATATTGATCTCCTTGCTTCTGGTGATGAACAGGTCCAAAGGCAAAGTGGCGCCGATATTATATCGTGGATAATATACGTTGTATCCGTCTTTAGGTGGATTTATGGAGAGCTCATTCAAGTTACCAGAAAGAACGACCTGTCCAAGTATTTTGTTTTTTGTTTTGGACAACTCCTGATTTGCTATCGCTACTTTTCTATCTGCCACTTCATATGTAGGGTTTTGAATTGCCAGTTGTACAAGTTTTTCACGAATGTCACCTTTCTTCGCAGTGTCGTTAGAAAGATAAGTGCTGCTGCTTCCAGAAGAATTCTGCTTGCGCTGCGCAAATCCACTAATAAACAATCCAAACGATAAGAGAAGTAAGCCTAAGTTTCTTTTCATAACACGGTATTTATATGTTGCTTTTTTCCGGTGTTGGTGTGTCATAGTCAATTAATTTGTAAATAATAACCAGCAATGGGTAATAGAAATATGAATAGGGATAGCCACCGTTGGTTATCTGGGAAATTTCACCCACCAATAAAATAAATAAAAAAACGGTTATTGCAATATATGCGTTCTTAATTTCCGGCCTTTTTGCCTTATAAAAACCTTCAAGTCCGGCTTTAAGCACTATAAAATAGAAAAGCATGTGAATGGCATACCCCAGCCATCCCTGTTCTGCCAATATTTTCATGTATCCGCTGTCGGGTGGATAATTGGCCAGAAAGTGACCTGGATTGTAATTCAGTCCTTCAGCACCCGTCGTGTTAATACCGCCTCCCAGAGGATGCGCACGAATGTAAGGCTGAACGTTGTGCCTGTTAACATCGCGAATAGTTGCGGATGCATCATTACTCCCTTCCAGGGTGGATTTCATCCGGAATACAACAGGATTGTTTTGAAACGGACCAAACAATAATGCTGCGGTGACAAATACGAAAGCTACAATCAGTGCAGCCGTTCTTTTTTCGTTTATGGTAAATATTCCGTACCCTGCAATGCCTGCCGCGATCATGAGGTTGGCCGTACGCGTACCCGAATAGCTGGATGAAAGCAGAATAAGAATGCCGGCGATAATGAGCAACATGCGATTTCTCTTGTGGTTGCTTCTGATTCCCAATATCAAGGTGAAGACACCTGTCGACGACATACAGACCCCAAATCCCGCGGGATCACTAAGTATGGAGAACTTACGCATGAACCCGGTTTGAAAAAATAAATTCACCCTTTGCTCATCTGAGTAGATCCATCTTTCTTCAAATTCAAAGAAACCGAACCATTGCTGCTTGATTCCCCACAGCGCGATCATCAATGAGATACACACCCAAACGGTAAGAAAGTCGAATATCTTTTTTTCCGAATCGAGGAGTAAATAAGTAATGTAATAAAACATGAGGAAGCTAAGCTGCTTGCGGAAAAAAAGCGACCAGCCAAACAAGCTTTGTGTTTCCGGATTAAATGCTTCAATGAGGAAAAATGAAAACTGAAGGATCATGATAACTGAGATAGGATTTCTCCAAAACTCACTTACATTGATGCGTTCCCGATATTGCTTGGACAATACTCCAAAGAACACGACATAAGAAAGCACCTCAATCAACAATCCAAGCGGTAATGAAACGTGCACCAGCCGGTCCGGCAGGTATATAAAGGTGGAAATAAGAATAACCATGTAGTAGCCCCACATTGGTTTCTTAAGGCAAAGTATCACAATAAAAACGCCCACTGCACAAAAGCAAACGATAACGGCGGTTGTAGCTTCGCCTATTGTAGTAGCGTATGCGAGTGCAACACCTACGACGGCCATGATCAGCCAGCCCAGAGGTGAATCCATTTTTTTAGCTACGATCTGGTCACGCAGCCACGAAATAACAGAGTCTGTATATAGTTTCAGTTGGTCGAACATTCGGTTGTTTTTCAGAAAAATAAAAAGTGTGCATACATGTACACGATGTAACCTCCCACAAATAGAAGCGAGATGATACGTAGTACTTTGGTTTCCGTTTTTTGTTCTTCTGACATTTTTTAAGTAATGAGTTTTGCGTTCTGGGTTTTGAGTGAATGGCGCGTATTCCCGACTCACAATTCAAAACCCAATTCCTGATTCATAATTCCTAATTGATAAAATGCATCTCCCATCAATCCAATACTATTTTCCCACGTATGGGTTTTGGCAAACTCACGACGCCTGTTTTGTTGGTCTAAGCTATTGAATTGTTCCGGGTGTTGCAAGATATTGTTTACGTGTGCCGCATAATCTTCTTTGGTTTTACACAAAAAGGTATAAGGGGCAAACATTTCCATAGCTTTTGTAGCGGTTGCTACCACAGGTTTGCCCGTGGCCAGGTATTCGTCTACTTTTCTTGGATAATTACCTGCAGTTACTTCATTAAACATTTGCGGATTTATGCAAATGTCGAAATGTGCAATGTATGCCGGTAATGTTGCAGGATTTCTTCTTCCTAAGAAATGTACGTTCTCCAACTTATTCAACTCGCTTTTTTGGAAAAAATCGTCAACCGGCCCCACAAGCACTATCTGGTGCTGGAGATTGTTCTTTGCCAGGTGGATCAATACTTTTTCATCGAGCCTTACTTCGCTGATGAATCCAACATAGCCGATGATCGGTTTTTTGATCGGTTTTAAATCATCCGGCATTGGCAGGTTTTGTACAAGGAAAGGTGTAAGATCGCAACCCTGCCCTATATCGAAGCTGTTTTTATTGAATTGCCTCGAATAGTCTGCGAGATAAGATGAATTAGCCACTACAAGATCTGCCTTTTTCATTACGCCTCTTTCCAGTCTTGCGCCATGTCTTTTAAAGAAATCCACTGCCAGCATATAATCTCTTATGTAGAAAATATATTCTTTGCAATCGAGCATTTCTTTTAAATAAAACCCCCGGGTAAAATCATTGTCGTTGATGAGCAAAACATTTTTAAAATTCAATCGCTGAACGGCTTTTTTAATTTCATCAGCAATTCTTTTATTGTTCATTTTATTCAACGCATCATGCACGGTTGCCACCGGCACCCAATTGATCGATTCTACTATTGTTCTTGGATTGTGTACCCAAATGTTTTTGTTTACTTCTGTCAATTCGCCTTCGCCGTTTTGAATGCTGGCAAGTCTGGCAAACACTTTGGGATCGTTTTTATCGCGCAGGCGTGACCTGCGGTCGAGCGCACGGTTCACAAAAAGAACCCTGTTCCTTTTTGCCAGCTCGAGCGCCATATCTTTAAAGTTGCTTCCAATTTCTGTATCCCATGGCTGGAAGCTGAACATAACAATATCTCTATCGTGTATAAACTTATGCTCCATAAGGTTCAATTGTTGCTAGGCGGTGCGTGATTAATTATGTTCCACAGTTTCATACACTGTTTTAGTGGCCAGCAATTTTTTTTTGAATTTTTCATTGGTATAATTTATTTCATCCACAGGCTTCTTCAAACTGAACAGCCACCATGCACCCGCTTTCGATAGAATATTATAAATAATTATCGGAAGAATAATGCCCATTAAAATACCCGCGCCTAATAACAGAGGTACACTGGTTACGTTAAACACGTGTGTCAGCAGTGTTCTTGTAGCCGCAAGCACGATAAGGTGCATTACATAAATGAACAAAGAATGATAACCAACAACACGCAAAAATTTCAAGACACCTGTTTTCTCCAGCAAAAAACTTATCTGCACAACAAAACAGCAACCCGTTAATGCAACAACAAGGAAGAACAAAGGCATATAGTGCTCTATGTAATAATCCTGGTTGTGTCTTATATTGATCTTCGTGAAAAAGTAGTGCGTGATAAGAAACAAAACAAATACCGGAAAAACATACTTAGCTTTTGTAAAATATTTTGCTTTGTCTTTATCTAAAACAAACTGTGAAATGTTATCGCCAATGGCAAAGAACAAGTAGTAGTGAAATACATCTGTAAAAATGAATGCGCCCGTTTTTATTGCGTGCAAATAACCACCAATACCATAGAACACAAATGCCACTGCAAGATGTTGTAAATTGGTAAGTTTTAGTTTCACTTTTATAAATGCGTAAATCACTCCTACTACAAACAAAGCATTCAGGTACCAGAATTGCTCTATTTTGCGTGGGTAAATAAGTAGATTGAGATAATCAACTATTTCCCTGTGTGCATTTACATATGGCGCAAACTCCAGTTGCAAGGTTATTTGAATGGTTCCCCAAATAAGCAACGGATAAAAAATAATTTTGAACCTGTCTGAAATATAATTGCTCAAGCCTTTCTTGCGCAAGCTTGCCGCCACGAACAACCCGGAAACAATAAAGAACAAAGGCATGCGGAAACTAAATAGGAACACGTTCAGGTACTTAAATAAGATAAAGCCCTGAGTTCGTATATCGGCATTTGTCAGGCCATCAAAGCAGTGCCGGTAGCACACCATAATGATGCAGATGCCTCTGGCATAGTCTATCCACGGTTGTCTCTTGCTGTTTAATACAAAGTCTGCATTAAACAAATAGTTCTTAATTCCCACAGTATTCGGTTTACTTACGGCAGCGAACTGCCTTCACATTTGAACCAATAAATTTCGGATCCAGGTGGTTTGTCAAATACTAAAGCTCGATATTGTCTTTTTCGATGTTGTTCAATACACTTCCCATTACCTTGTTGTCAATGGTTTTCAGGAACTGTAAAGATTCTTTGTCCAATTGGTTCAGCGTATTATCTGCGGAGAATACAACTACTATGCCTTCCACATATCTTGACAACTCGCGGCTGTCTGAGTGCATGTTTAAACCGGCGCCTTCAATAAAAATGTAGTCATACTCACGCTTAATAAGCGCAAGGTGCTCAAGCAGGTTGTGCTTTGGCAATATCTCCAACGGAGAAAAATTACCTTGCTTACAGCCAATTATGTCAACACCGGGTATGGGAGTTTTGCTGGCGATGTCGTAAACGCCTTTTTCGTGTACGGATTTATCGGGATTAAAGTTTACACTCTCCAGTGTAGATTTCGGGACGAATTTTTCAGTAAGGGTATTATGCGGAAAGTTTGTGTCTATCAAAAGTAACTTCTTTTTCGCAAGACTCATGCTATAAGCCAATGCTTCTATCAAAGTTGATTTGCCGACATCGGATTTTGTGCTTGTAAAGAGAACAATTTTCTTTTCGCTGTTCTCAATTTCGTAACGAAGCTTTCTTACACTTTCAATAAAAATGTTTTCTGCAGAGTTAATGATTCTTGTTGTTTCAGGTACATTTTCAAACTGATCTGCAACTGTTCTTGTTCTCAGGTTGATCTTGGAAGCGGTTGACAACAGTTTCAGTTTCACATTTTTATGATAGATAGAAGGTGCTCTCATCGAGTTATCAAGAAAGTCGATAATAATCACCACAAGCGACGACACAACAAACGTCGTTAACGCACACAGCAACAAGATCGTTTTCTTTTTGCCCGGCTCTGGTTTGATAGCAGGTTGACCAACAATGGTTTGTTTAAAGTTGATCTCCGGTGCCACATCTACATCCTGCGATGTTTGCATTCTTCCAAGTAATGCCTGGTATTCAGTGTTAAGGCGGTCAACTTCGTTTTGCAATTTCTGCACTTCTACTTCGTCGCCACCACCTGTATAAGCCATGCCTTTGTAAAGGTTGATCTTATCGTTGATCGATTTTGACGTTTGAGACAGAGAAGTTATTTCATACTCAATATCACTCTTATCCCTCATCAATTGACTTCTAAGGCCGGAAACATCGCCTTTTCCTGCTTTAAATGTCTCAAGCTTTTGAATCTGTCTTGTATTGTTGTCGATCTGGTTCTGCAAATCTTTATAAGTTACAGCACCGGCAGTTGTCTGCTGCGCCGCCAGGTCTCTGTTCTTTTGTGTCAACGCTATAATGTCGGAATTTGCATTGGAAGCGGTAACAGTTCCTGAGCTTAATCCGGCAATCTGATCTTTCACAGAACTAAGGCGTCCTTTCAAACTATTCAATTTACCCTCGTTGTCGTTCAACTGGGTCGTGAGGCTCTGCATCATTTCCATCGCAGCTTTTGCCCTGTCGCCCACATTCGGTGAACCAACCTGCTCTCTGAATTTTTGCAAAATAGTAACTGCATTGTCATACTCCTGTTTCTTCTGCTGTGTAAGCGAAGAAAGCTTAGTCATAGATTCCGTGGTACGGGTTGCATTGATCTTTGTAAAGAAGTTAAAGAACTCGCGACCAATTGAGTTTACCACATAAGCAGAAAGCTCAGGATTTTCCGATTGGAAAACGATGTTCAAATAGTCAGTTCCCTGAACGCGATCAACACTTAATTTACCGAGCAATGCATCATGATCGTATTGATACAATTTGATTAGCTCAAATACTTTTGATTCTGAAGGTTCATAAGCAACCAGCAATTCCTGGTTATCTACCTTTTGATGCAACACTTTTTTTGCCTCTTCCAGGTTAAGGCCGGCAATTATCGGACTTGTTTTCTCTTTTTCGGTAAGCGTTCGGAAAGGTCTTTTTTGTTCGAGATCGTGCAGCATTAATTCGTATGACAACATGCCAATCACCACCGGAGATTTGAAAGTTTCAATTACGTTTTTAAACCGTTGATCCGCTTCAGCGAAACTATATCCAACATCATCCTTGATCTTTACCTGTTGTTTCATGGTAAAGCCAGTGGAGTACTGAGCAACAGAAAGATAATACTGATCTTTAGAGAATACGAAAATGAGCCCTGCAAGGATACCTGCAATAGTACAAATGAGTATCACCCATTTTTTCTTCAGCAGAGCGTGTAACAAAAAGACTAAATCCATTGGTAAGTTCTTTGTGGTTTGGTGTCGAAAAATAAAAAAAGAATCCGGGAATACGAAACTCCCGGATTAAAGGTAAGTTAAGGCTACTTAATTATTTTGATCAACTTGATCATACTATTCGTTGAACCATCATTACTATGAACACGCATGAAGTATATGCCTTGCTGCAGATTTGCTTCTGCGGTTGATATTCTGATGGTATTCGTTCCTGAAGGTACACTGCTAAACACTTTTGCAAACATTATTTTTCCGTTACTATCATAGATCTCTATAGCAAGTTTGTCAATTGTATTTGCAGATTGAACCATAAGATTCACATAGTCACTGAATGGATTTGGATAAGCCTTCAGCTCTGCAGGAGTTCGTACGACTGAATCTCTTCTTGCTGCGCTATCTGCTGCAGTTCCGGTGTTAATTCTTATCGCCTGGCTGGCCACAGGAATATCAGTTGCAGTACCACCGGCAACATAAGTGTATGCCTGCAGTACAATCGCATTCAGCATACCACTAGATGCGTCTGATGTGGTAGAAATATTAGCCGTAATTTCTCCGTTTACGTTTGGTATTACACCATCAATGTACACTGCTTTTGTTGTATTGTACAAACCGCTCAAATAAACAGTGCGATTGCCAATTGAATAAGTAGTGTTATAAGATGGCGCCCAGTTATTATTACTTCCGGCGAATCCTACGCGATAGCGCTTGCTTTGATCAAGGTTACTGAATTTAACAGTTGCAGTTGTACCAGCTCCAACAATATAATTGGATAACAGTACGCTATCCGGGAACACACCACTGTTATTTCCTGTACTTGATCCAATATTACCGGAACCACCAGTAAAGTTATTTACGATGGTCATTGTAGACCCTGTTACATTACCTTTTGCATCTTTTAATGCAAATGCATCTCCTGTAGCAGGTACTTTACCAGTGTTGTTCCATGGATAACCACCAGGACCAGCGTCTTTCATATTCACATAAATCACATTGTTGAAGGTTATCGTACTTGCAATGTTGCTGTACGCAGAGAAAACACTGGTACTCATCTTCGATCGTACTTTATAGTAATACCTTGTATTAGGAGAAACGGTTGCATCTGTATAAGTACCCGTGTTGTTTGCTGCCAATGTAGTTATCAGCGTATATGCGCCACCGAAAGACGTTGCTCTGTATACTTCAACACCTGTCTCACCGTCTGCACGATCGCTAAATGTAAGCTTGATCTTGTTTGTGTCTATTGGCTCAACTATCAGGTTAGTTGGGCTGAGATTTACTCCGGCAGCATATTCCTGAATGATCATTGCACTGATATTTGCAGAATTACTGCTAGCTGTTTTCTGTATATTGATAGAAACGCTACCGTCTGCTGCGGGTGTAAGGCCATTCAATCTTGCCAGTGTGTTAGCATTATAAGCTCCATTGAATGTCGCGCTTTTTGAACCCGAGCTTACAACTGCAGTGAAATCGTTTCCTTGGTTTACAGCAGAAACAAATCCTACAGAATACCTCTTAGTCGGATCCAATCCCGTCAGTTTTAATGTACGAGGCGTACCACTTGTTTGATTAGAGTAGATGCCGCTGCACATTACTGTGTCCGGCACCACGCCCGCATCATTACCTGTTTTAAAACCTCCGGCAAAACCAGGGCCTGCCGCCCAATAGCCATCGAACTGAGTTACCAGTTGTACACCCCAACTCACAGCTGCACCACCGTCATCTGTCATTGCTGCCGTTTGCGTTCCTACCAGTGGGAATCCGCTTGATAAATTGTTCCATGGTTTTGGCAAGGTGAAGCCATCGCCGCCAAATTTCACAAGCGCAGTTTTTACAGTGTTATCGCTTACAAGAATATTAAAGGTCTTTTTCGAAACCAAGCCTTTATTATCTACTACATTGATAGTTACAGTGTAGAATCCTACATTGTCAATGCCCGGATTGGCTGTAATAGTGTAGTTTGTAGGGCCGCCCGTTAATGCAACGAATGAAGTTGGTAAGTCTGGGCTTGTTGCGCTCAACGTTGACAAATCACTCGGATCATCGCTTGCTGTAAAGTTTACAGAAGCTGAACTACCCGCCTTAACATACAGGTTGGTAATTGCTCCAATGATCGGTGGATTATTTCCTGTTACCAGCGTAGTTGTATCTGATGACGGAGAATTACCAACGCTATTCGATGCTACAACATAATAATAGTATGTTGCGCTAGCTGTAGCAGTAGCATCTATATAGCTTGTATCATTCGGATTTGTTGCACCAGGATTCAATTGAGTGTAAGGTCCCGCGCTGTTTGATGAGCGATATACATTATAGCTTGTTTCGTTATAAGCGATATCTTTCCATGTCACTTTAGCACCGGTACCTGGAATAAATGTAGAGGCAATGCCTTGTGCTTTTACAGGCGCAGTTCCATCGTTATAAATCTGTTCTATTTCAAACGCATTGATGTATGCATTTTGTGTTCCTGCAGCCGCTCCTTTGTACCACTGGATATTTACATTTCCTTGCCCATCCGGCGTAATGCCACCGAGATATGCAGTCATTGTTGTATTGTTCTTATCTAGCACAGAATCTGCTTTGCTGCCTATTTTGAATACTGTTCTTGAAGATGCATTTTCAGAACCGTTGACTGTTGCAGACAACAATCTGAAATTGTAAGTCAATGCCGGATTCAGGTTCGAGATCCGAATGTTTCCAATATCAGTGGCGCTTGACAAGTAGAAACAGTCTTGCAATACAGCATCAGGATAAACACCACTATTATTGCCTGTTGATGTACCATATGAATACAGTGAAATGTTGTTAGGCGCAGAAATCGCAACACCTACCGGAGTTGTCTGACCCGTAGCATTTAGCAGATTATTTGCCACGCCGCCGATATTGTTCCATGGTGCTGATGCAGGGTGGTTGTAATTAATCTTCACATACCATTTGGTATTTGGTGATTTATCGTTTACTGTAATCGTAAAGGACACCGGTGTTTTTCCACCAACACCATCATTAGCTGTTGCTGATATATTGTACACACCTGCCGCTGCATAACCAGGCGCCACAGCGATGGTACCGGTACCATTTCCTGTTCTTGTGTACGTTGCAAATGATGGAAGATTAGTAAATGTCCATGTTATATTATTGCTTCCTTCCTGGTCTGTAGCAGACAAGTTGATGTTGGTTGTTGATCCTTCATCAATTGTAACGTTGCTAACCGGTGTGGCTGCCGGCGGATAGTTTGTGTTTACAACAAGGTTAAACCTCGCTGTATCGGTCCTACCATTGTTGTCATTTGCCACAACACCTATAGTGTAAGCACCTTGTGCTATTACATTTGGTGAGAAAGTAATTGTAGCATTACCATTTGAAGTGGTTGCTGCCGTTGCAAATGCAGGCAGTTTCAAATAGGTAAATGAGATATCATCATTATCCGGGTCAGTTGCTTTGACTGGCAACACAAACTGCGTTCCGTACCTCATCGTGAAATCTGAGATTGTAATGATAGAAGGTTTAGTGTCAAACGTTCTTCCTGTTACCTGGTTTGAGTAACCTGACGCATTTCCTGCTATAATCGCTCTTACTTTGTAGAGATACGTTTCGTTTGGCGATACAGTTGCATCTACATAATTAATCGTATTTGGATTCAAAGTTGCAATTACTCTGTAGTTAGATGCATCGTTAGATGATCTCCATACTTCCATACCAGTTTCGTTACCGGCATTATCTACCCAGTTAAGCGAGATTTGTTTGTTGGAATTAACAACCATATTTAATCCGCTTGGCGCAGAAGGTGCACCCGGTAAAGCTTGCGTAGAATTATTCGCCACTGAAGTAAATGCAGAAGCACCATTGGCATTTACTGCTCTTACTTTGTAATAGTAAGCAGTTGAAGGACTCAATGCGAATGTATCAACGAAACTGTTTATACCTGCAGCAGTTGTAGCCAATGGATTGAACGGACCGGCAGCAGCTGTGCTTCTTACAATTTCAAAGCCGGTTTCAGTCGAACTGTTGTCTGTCCAGCCTAAATTTATTCGTTTGTAAGAAACCGCGGTTGCATTCAAAGCACTTGGCGCCGTAGGTGTCGAACCAAGGCTAACATTGTCAGTAAACGCACTGTTTGGAATAGTTACATTTCCCCCCGTTCCACTGCCTTGCCATGTTAGAGCAATTGATTCGGCACCTCCTTGCTCAAAATAGGAAACAGCTATCGGATATACTCCTGCTGCGGGGAAGTTATAGGTTCCGGTAATTACTGAGCCGGCACCATGTGCCCCATCGTTATTTACAGTTGCGGGTGTATTAAAGTTGTAGAACGAATTTACATACATGGCACTTCCATCATCAGAGTTCAATCCAAAAGTATATATACCAGACCCTGGTATTTTAATATAACCCTCCCAAACGAAACCAAACTGGTCATCTACCCCTGCCGGACGAACACCAATATTCACATTTGGAGACACCCCTGTAAGTATAATTTTTGCCGTATCAAAGTTTGGCAAACTGTAATAGTAACCCTGGTAGAATCTCCACTTCAATCCATTTAATACTGTGGATCCAATTGCCTGGTTACTTGGCTGAGATGAGTTGCCGGCTTTATCTCTCGCTTTTACAGTAAACGTATAGGTGGTGAGGCCTGTAAGATTGTATATGGTTGTAGACAGTGAATCAGTAGTATACGATTTCACACCGTTTATATACACGTCATACTTGTACACGCCCACGTTGTCAGTAGATGCACCCCACGAAAGATCAACAGTTTGACGTGTTGTCCATCCCACCGTTAAATTTGTAGGGGCAGTCGGAGCAATCGAGTCTCTCACAGCTGTAGCGGAAGCTTCATTACTAACGGTACCTGCCGCCACACCGCTTACTGATCTTACAATGTAGTAATAGGTATTAGCCAGCAAACCATTATCTGTGTATGAAAATGTGTTGCCAGGCACGGTAGCTGCATATGTGTAAGGGCCGCCAGATTTAGTACCTCTGTAAATTTCATAACCGGTTGGCGCATTTACAACGGTTGCACTATTTGTCCAGTCAAGTAAAATGGCAGCTCCGCCTTGAGGAGTAGCATTAAGATTTTTGGGTCTGTCCGGTTTAGGAAAACCATTTGCATTTACAACTGTGTATACTGGTGTGAATGATGAATAACAAGCCGATGTGTCCATAACGGCAGCTTTAAACTGACCAATACCAGTTGTAAACACCTGCGAAGAACTTACAATGGAATTATCAGAAGCTCGTACCCATCTGTAAGATTGATAATTTAAATTAACACCATAACTCGCAGGTTCCATCAAAGGAACTGTGTAGCTGCTATCGGCACCTGGCAACACATTAGTGTGGACTCCTTGAATGGCGATTGCCGGCGCATTATATCTCGGTTTCATTGATATAATGACAGGAGTAGGAGACCATGCCGACCAAGCTGATGTGGAAGTGCGTTGAAACCTTGCACGGTACGTACCGTATTGTTTTGCGTAAAGTTCTGAGCGGGTAGAATCTTGAATTATTGTTCCATTATACTCCCACTGGTAAGCATAAAAACCTGCAGTCAATCCCATACGCACATTAATCACAGAGTCAGGGCAAAGCAGATTTTTTTGATAATAAACAAGTGGATTGGCTTTATGCGCCGTACTTAATTGCGTAAGGAAATAAGGTTTTGCCCATTGGTCATCCCACGTATTGTGAGCGTCGTTAGGAAAGAAATCGTAGAGTATGTTGCCTCCCTGCCCGGCAAAACTCGTATCAAACTGATAGGCTGCAAGAGGAGTAGGGTTGACGTCCAGACCACCGGAAGCCATCCATAACGGTATTTGCAGGTATGAAGGAATATGTGGAGTAATAGAACCTACAGAAGCGGGAGACGAAGCAATCATCTTCGCAACTCTCATCGGGTTTTCATCTGCATAACTTATTGTTCCGTAACCACCGGAAGACAGTCCCATTGATATAACACGATCTGGATCAACTTTACAGTACTTTACCAAAGTATCTAATACGCTGTTTACACGACTGAAGTAGGAAGTTTCCCAGCCAATCTGGGTTTCCTGCGGGAAAAGCATAAATCCGTCGTACCCGCTATTTGCTATTTGCGTTGCGAAATAGTTACCGCCGTTGAATAATTGTATTTCGTTGTTGGTTATTGGCCCAATTTCACCACCACCATGCCAGAAACACACAATGGGATATGTTTTACCATCTACCACATTCTGCTGATATGATTTTGGATAAATAAGACGGAAGGCCATTCCATTCCATATGTATGGTTTGTAGGGTCTGCTATCCCAGGTTACTTGTGTGCCATTATAAGCTGCAGTAGTTCTGATCCATTTTGCCATTGTTCCATTCGGGGGAAGAACAGGATTGGTAACACTACCTGAGGGCGCCGCCGAATTATAGGTATTGACTACATCGTTTTGGTCGAACACATTTTGTGCAGAAAGTTTTCCTATCAGCAGTAAAACTGCAGTTGTGGTAAGAAGTACAATTCGTTTCATACGAAATACATTATTAAAATAAATGGTAATCGCGTGTCCCTGCTGAGTTACAATTGTCGTAACAGGTTAAATGCAAGGAAACACATGCGGTATATTGGAGAATAAAACGAAATTGGCTTCTCTAAGAATAATAAAGGTATTAGCACAGCTAGTTTTCCGATGGGGATAATGAATGTACGATTCTACTATTTATGATGTGAGAGTTAATCCAGAAGTCGATCTCAAAAATAATATAATTTTTCAATTGTTAAAATAAATTGCCTAAAAAGTGAACAATTCGATTTCCAATTGAAAATGAATTAATTAATATACCCAATTTATGGTAAAAACGCGAAAACAGCAGCGTATTTTTACGCTTATTTTTTTAAATAATATCAGGAATCTGAAATCTGCTGATTGAAAGTATGTGGATACAATTGGGTTTGCGAGACAAATCGCAAGGGCCATTCACGACTCGTTTGATTACAAGTCATAAGCAGGCGAGGTATAGAAACATACCAAGGAGCGGGCCTGATTAATTCACTTGAAGACGCCTCAAATCATTTTCAAATTTTCAAATTATTCTTCCCCCTCATCGATGAAACCCTCAATGTCGCGGCGTTGTTTTTTGGTGGGACGTCCTACCTTGCTAAGGCGCTTTCCAGTGTGGAACGATGCTGCCTGGAAGCGAACTCTTTCCATTTCTTCCGGCGGGGTAAGATCCTCGTAGTATTTTATCGCTTCTGCATATTGCACGCGATTAGCGAGTAAGCCTGTTACTTTTATTACCCATTTTTTTACCTCGGTCTTTACCTCATACTCATCTCCCACATTAACTGCGCGTGAAGCTTTTACAGACTCACCGTGCATTTTCACACGGCCTTTCTCAAGCGCGTCGGCAGCAATGCTCCTTGTTTTAAACAAACGGATTGCCCAGAGGTATTTATCAAGACGAAGTTTTTCTTTATCGCTCATTCTATTCAAGTTTATAGTTGCTGGTTGTTAGTTGTCAGGCTTTATGTGAAACAAATGAAATAAAACCAATGCCGCACAGAAAGTCTGACAACCAACAACTATCAACAAACAACTATTTACTGTTCCGCAAAGTACTTATGGAAATACGGAATGGTTTCAATGCCTTTGTAATAGTTTGCCAGATCATATTTTTCATTAGGGCTGTGCAAATTGTCGCTGTCCAGTCCAAAGCCCATGAAAATAATCTTAACGCCCAGTTCTTTTTCAAACAATGCACAGATAGGAATACTTCCGCCACCACGCACAGGAATTGGTTGTTTACCAAAAGTTGTTTCAATTGCTTTCGCGGCAGCTTTATATCCGTTGCTGTCAATCGGCGTCATATAAGGCTCACCGCCGTGATGCAATTCAGCTTTGATCTGAATATACGGCGGAGCAATTTTTTTAAGATGGTTGATCAAAATTTCAGTGATCTTATCAGATGTTTGATTTGGCACCAAACGGCAACTGATCTTCGCATATGCTTTTGATGGCAATACAGTTTTTGCACCTTCGCCTATGTAGCCGCCCCAAATGCCATTCAACTCAAGCGTAGGACGAATACCTGTGCGCTCATTGGTGGTAAATCCCTTTTCTCCCCACAGTTCATTTACACCTAAATCTTTTTTGTATTCTTCTTCGCTGAACGGAGCTTCCGCCATTAGCTTTCTTTCTGCTGCAGACGCTTCTACCACATCATCATAAAAACCCGGAATGGTAATGTGATTGTTTTCATCATGCAATGAAGCAATCATTTTTGCAAGAATAGTAATCGGGTTGGCAACTGCACCACCGTACACACCACTGTGCAAGTCACGGTTAGGACCGGTAACCTCCACTTCAATGTAGCTCAGGCCACGTACACCAACATCCATAGAAGGTGTATCCAAACTGATCAATGCAGTGTCGCTGATTAAAATCACATCAGACTTTAAAAGTGCTTTATTTTCTTTTACAAATGTTGCAAGGTTAGGGCTTCCAACTTCTTCTTCCCCTTCAATTAAAAATTTAATATTGGTTGCAAGCGTATTCGTTTTGCTCATGGTTTCAAAAGCTTTCACGTGCATGTACACCTGGCCTTTATCATCACATGCGCCACGGGCATATATTTTTCCGTCTTTGATTACCGGTTCGAATGGGCCGCTGTGCCATAGGTTCAGCGGATCTGCAGGTTGTACATCATAGTGACCATACACCAGTACAGTTGGCTTGGAAGGATCAATAATTTTTTCACCATATACTACCGGATGGCCCGCTGTTGGATAAATTTCAACTTTATCTGCACCAGCTTCCTGCAAGCGTGTTTTCAGTGCTTCAGCACAAGCCTGCATATCTTTTTTATGCTCGCTTCTTGCGCTCACACTTGGAATGCGCAATAACTCAAGCAATTCATTTAAAAACTTGTCCTTATTTTTTTCCTGATAATCTTTCCAGATTTGCATAACAATCAGTTTAATTTAGGTGAAAAGTAAACGAAATTAGGGGTTTACGCGGAAAAAAAAGAATGGCACGCAGATGACGCAGATTAGATGGATTTATGCGGATTTTTCAACCGCAAAGCTGGCGCAAAGGAAGCAAAGATGAAACTCCGCTTTGCTTCCTTTGCGTTTCTGCGGTGGCCCTCCTTTCAAAGTAATGCCGCATTGCAATCTTTGCGGTTAAAAGCATCATCAGTATGCACGTGCAATTCAAATATTTGCCATTTAACCATTCTTAATTCTTAGTTTTCTATTGACGATATAAAACTTTAAATTTGTCCAAAGGTGTGTTATGCAAGTAGTAAATATTCGCCAAAAACTTCATCAATATATTGACAACAGCGACGAAAAGCTTTTAAAGCTTATGTATGCTATTGCAAAAGAATATTATGAGGACGACGATTTTGAGTATTCTTTTACCGACCAAGAGATTAATGAATTTGAAAAAAGAAGAGCCGACAGAATAAGTGGCCAAAGTAAGCTTTATAGCTGGAAAGAAGCAAAGGATAAAATTATTGGTAAAAAATAGTTTAGATGAGTTACACCCTGGAATTGCAGGCTGAAGCTGTAATTGACATACAAGATGCCTTTGAATGGTATGAAGAACAAAAAAGAGGATTAGGATTTGAACTTTTAGACGAAATAGAAGCAGGATTTGAAAAAATCTGTGAAAGTCCCTTCCATTATTCCTCAATTAATGAGAGTTTCAGAAGATTTAAAATTAAGCGCTTTCCATATTTAATTATCTACGAAATTGAAACCTTTAAAGTCATTGTTATTGCGGTAAGACATTCGAGCAAAAAGCCAAAAGACTAATTATACTTTCTTCAAAAATTCCTCAAGATCATATACTTCAAATTCGAAACGAATATTGGCACTAGAGCACTCCTTAATTCTTAATTATTAATTCTTAATTGTTTTATGTAATCCTCCTCTCCCACGCATCCTCTGCATACAAAATTGGTATTTATGAAAAAGAAGATGCTAGGATGGATGCTCGTTGCTTTTGCATTTACCGCCAAAGCAGAAGACAAAGTAACTGTTACCGCGACGCTGAAAACAGTTACGATTTACCGTTCCGGTGCAGAAATGAATCACATTGCAAGTGCCACGCTTAAGCCCGGTAATAACGAATTGATTATTGACAATATTAGCAACAAGATCGACATCAACAGTATACAGGTAAAAGCTCCTGCAGCTGTAACCATTATGGGTGTTGAGTTTTCCAACAACTATCTTGTTTCCACAGAAAAAACACCACGCATAAAAATGCTGGAGGATTCAATTGAAACTGTGCGAAATAAAATTTCAAGAATTGATCTTGCCATAAGCAATACGGGTAAACTCATTGACGTGTTAAATGCAAATCGCGACATTAAAGGAGCACAAACCGGCCTGAGCGTTGCAGAGTTGATGAAGCTAATGGATTACTACAAAGCCAAACTTAATGAACTACAGGATGATTTGTTACAGCAAAACGCCAGGAAAGAAAAGGAGCAAGAGTTAATCAGCAAACTTCAATCACAATTAAGAGAAGAACAAAATAAAAACGTTGCCACCTCCGGCAGATTAATATTGCAGCTTTCAGTAGCAACCGCTGGAAAATTTGATTTCAACATTTCATATATCGCTCAAAATGCTTTCTGGACGCCTTACTACGACATTCGTGTAGAAAGCACAGACAGGCCGCTTAAAGTTGTGCAAAAGGCGAAGATCAATCAATCAACAGGCATTGACTGGAAACAGGTAAAATTATCGCTGTCTACTTCGATGCCCAACCAGTGGGGCGATGCGCCAATCTTGACGCAATGGTTTTTGGGCTATATAAATCCAGTTGTAGTCATGGACAAAAAACTTTCTGCTCCCAGCGCGATGAATTCCATTTCCGGATGGAAGGAAGAATCGGCAGTTGGCGCGGCAAGTAGTATTAGAGTTAGAGGTTCGGCAACAATACAAAAAGATATAAAACCTCTCTATGTAGTAAATGGAAATATTATGGATGCAAATGACGCCGCTAAAATCGATCCCTCTTCCATCAAGAACATAGAGGTATTGAAAGATGAAGCTGCCATGGCCTTATATGGTTCGAGGGCAACTAACGGAGCGATTCTGATCACACTAAAATCTGGCCTCGAAGATTATGTTTCAGTGGCTGATAATACGATGGATGTAACATTTGATATCTCCATTCCATTCGACGTTCCCACCAACGGAAAGGAACAAACAGCAACCATTCAATCATTGGAAGTACCTGCAAACTATAAACACTACTCTGTGCCTAAGCTTGATAAAGATGCGTATCTGCTTGCACAAGTGAAAGGCTGGGAAAAACTGAACTTACTGCCCGGTAACGCGAATATTATTTTCGAAGGCACCTATGTGGGCAAATCCTTTATTGATCCGAACTCTGTGCAAGACACACTAAACCTAACGCTTGGAAGAGACAAGCGTATTGCCATCAAACGCGATAAGCTCATCGATTACAGCAGCGTTAAGTTTTTAGGTTCTAACAAACTGCAAAAATTCACTTATGAAATCACGGTAAAGAATAACAAGAACGAAGCAACAAAAGTATTGCTGAAGGATCAGTTCCCAACTTCCACTAATAAAGAAATAGAAGTGGAACTGCTTGATGCAGGCGGCGCCGAAATCAACAAAGATCTTGGCGTACTAAACTGGCAATTACAACTCGCAGCTAATGAAACGAGAAAAGTGCGCTTCACATATAGTGTAAAATATCCAAAGGACAGAACGGTTAATCTTTAATTGATAATTGAAAGTTGAAAATTGAAAATGGTTCTAAAAGCAAGAGACACTTCACAGAAACAATCATTTTCCATTTTCAACTTTCAACTTTCAACTTTCAATTATCCAAACTGTGTTTCTTATTCGAAATAATATTCTCCAGCGTCCATTCAATGCGCTTTTCAAAGGGGTGCAGGCGCTCGTCGCAGTCTTCTTTTATGCAAATGGCGCAGGAGAAATCCAGGCATGCATCTGTGTGCACAAAGAACTCTACACTTTCGCCAAAATTCTTTGTGATGAGTTCTATCAATCCATCGATTTCTTTGTGGGCTTCAATCACATTTAAATACCAGGGAACAGTAAGGTGGCAATCGATATGCAACACGCTGCCATACTTGATTACACGAAGATTGTGAAGATCAACCCAGTTGGGTCGACGGTTTTGGTTAAGCACTTTTACCAGCTTTCCGAGCAATTCCATGTCAGCTTCATCCATAATGCCGGCGATAGACGAACGGATGATCTTATAACCGGTGAAAATGATGATCAATCCGAAAATGGCGGCAACTATACTATCGATGATCACAAGGTGCGTGAAATAGATGAGCACGAGACCAACCACAATCCCGATCGTAGAATAAGTATCGGACTGCAAATGTTTTCCCCCTGCAATCAATGCAGCGGAATTACTTTTCTTGCCCTGTTTAATAGCGTAGGCTCCCACAAACCAGTTTACCACTCCTGCAAAAACAATCATCAGAATACCGTAGTCAACTTTGTGTATCTCTTGTGGCTCGATGAAATTAAGAATCGATTTGTATATGACGAAAGCACCCGCAATGCTTATCAACGTGCCTTCTACTGCGGCAGATAGAAATTCGGCCTTGCCATGTCCGTACGGATGATCGATATCTCTTGGCTTCGCCGCTACAAACAAGCTGTACAAGCCAATGCAGCCGGCTACCACATTCACAATGCTTTCCAAAGCATCCGTTAATATCGAAACAGATTTTGTGAGGAAATAAGCTATGATCTTAACTATGAAAAGAAAAATCGCAACAGTAACAACTATCTTTTGTATGCGAATATTTACCTGCGCTGAATTCAAGGGAAACCAGTTTTAAGTGTTAAGTTGTAAGTAATAAGTTTATACTGAATCGTTGGCTTTTATGCCTGAGCAAGAGTTGCTTTAAGTCTTCCAATCATAACCTTCTCGTATCAGCAGTTCACCAATACTAAAAACTTACAACTTATTACTTAAAACTTACTACCCTACTATTGTCTTATATCTATCCTGGACAAATTGCCAGTTTACCACGTTCCACCAGTTTTCAATGTAGTCGGGGCGTTTGTTCTGATATTTCAAATAGTAAGCATGTTCCCAAACATCAAGTCCCAAAAGAGGAATCCCTTTCTTTTCAGAAATGTCCATCAGGGTGTTGTCCTGGTTTGGTGTGGAAGTTATTTCAAGGTCCTTGTTGTTGTTTACGATAACCCATGCCCAGCCGCTTCCAAAGCGACTCTTGGCAGCATCATTAAACGCAGTTTTAAAATCTGCGAAAGATTTGAATTTGGTCTCAATAGCAGTAAGTAAATTTCCCGAAGGAGTACCGCCGCCATTTGATTTCATGCTTTTCCAAAACAATTCATGGTTGTAATGGCCGCCTGCATTGTTGCGCATTTTGGTGGAATATTTGGAAATATTCGCCAGCACATTTTCAACAGAAGATGTATCTGTTACGCCTTCGGCTTGTGCGGCGTCTTTTAGATTTTTTGTATATCCGGCCGCATGTTTTGTGTAGTGTATTTCCATCGTCATCGCATCAATGTATGGCTCCAATGCTGCGTATGAATATGGCAAAGCTTGTTGATCGAAAGGTGTTTTGATTTTTGAAGGAATTGCAGCAGCTGTTTTCTTGCTTGACCCGCATCCTTCAATGATAGAACCGCCTACCATGGCGCCAACACCTAAGATAACTGTAGTTTTTGCTGAATCTTTTATGAACGTCCGGCGAGAAGATTGTTTCATAACAGGGAAGTTTGGTCAAAATTAATTATTTAAAACCAGTCAGTTATAGAAAAAATTATGCCGCTGAAAGTTTAACCTTAATACCTCGTTGCAATACCTTAAGCGCTATTTTTCTTACGGCTTATTTTTTGAAGAAAAGGGCCTATCTGCTTAAAAATACGATGATAAAACTCCTTGTTGAACAACTGGGAATCCCTCATTGCTTTGTAAGTTAAAAATGCCCCTACCGGCACGAGCACAAATGTGGCCATCCACATTCCTACAAACGGCGTAAGCACGTCTTCCTTTACAAACTTTTGCCCGAAATTGTTCAAAAGGAAAAATACCACGAAGAATATCACCGCAAAAACCAGTGGCATTCCAATCCCTCCTTTTCTTATGATGGAACCAAGTGGCGCTCCGATAAAAAACAAAACAAGACAGGCGAGTGACATTGAAAACTTCTGATGCCAGCCAATTTTATAGTAGCGCAGTTCCTTTCGTCTATCGTCATACGCAGGAAGAATACTTTCAATCGTGGATTTAATGCCCGTCGCCTGCGAAACCAATCTTTCATTGGTTGACGCCCAGGCGCTGTCCGGAATAATGTCTTTGATAGATTTTACTTTTTTTACCGAATCAACTTTCGCCCAACCAGAATCAACGTACTTGGCAAGAGGCAAGTAATTCATAGCCGTCACTTTTTTCTGATGATCAATCATTTTACCAACGGAGTCAATAGATATCGAAAGCTGTCGCACACTCAACATTTGCCAATTGTTCTTAAAAGCACTGTCGCTCGTAGAGTTAAATAAAAACGAGCTCATGTCAAATGATTTCTGAAACTCCTTAAAACCAAGCCTTATGTATTCTGTTCCACCACCGCGGCTTCCCCGTTCCTGGTACCGCCATCCATTTTTAAATTTGAATATCAGGGACCGTTTGTCAGGCGACAATGTGATCACACCTTTATCGGCAACAATAAAATTGTCCTGCAGATTATAATCCTTTTCGTAGATGACAACATTTGTTACCGTGGAGTCATCTTTTTCCTTCTTACCCACTTTGATCGCATAACCCGGAATGCTGGTGTAGAATGACCCTTCCTTTAAATCAAATGCTGGTTTCTTGTTGATTATATCATATTTCAACCTGTTGAAACGAAGATTACAAACAGGAATAATGTAGTTGTTGAACATGAACGCGACGCCGCAAATAAAAAGCGTGGTAACAAAAAGGGGACGCATAAATCTTAGTAGTGGAATGCCGGCAGATTTTATGGCCACCAACTCAAAGGTTTCGCCAAGATTACCAAAGGTCATAATGGAAGACAACAACACAGCCAGCGGTAATGCCAGTGGAACCACTGTAGCAGCCACATACATCACGAATTTAAGAATAGTGAAAAGATCAATACCCTTACCAACAATATCATCAATGTACAGCCAGAAAAACTGCAGCACCAACACGAATGATGTAATGAAAAGAGTGGCAATAAATGGTCCTACGAAGGCTTTAACGATTAGTTTGTCTAATTTTTTTATCACGGGCCGTAAATAAATTCGTGAATATCTTTATGCTATGGTCGTAACAAAAATAATGCTTTCAGAAGACGAATTGCAGTTAGTTCAAAATAGCGGGTGGATTTTAACAAAGAATGCCATAATTGGGAAAGTCTACACGATGTTTGGAAATGTTGCAGAACTGTTGCATGATCATGTAAACGAGCGTCAGCACTCACTTCCGGAAAATTGCTCAACCAACAACCCTAAAATTTCCAAAGGCGAAAAGTACGAAGATCTGCCTTATGTAATGTTGGACTATCCGCGTTTTTTTACGAAGGAAGAAATTGTTGCTGTAAGAAATTTTTTCTGGTGGGGAAACTATTTCAGCACTACACTACATGTGCGCGGCCTGCATAGGCACAAAGTCGCGGCAAGTATTCTTGAACAATTTGAATACTTAGCGGCAAAGCAATTTTATTTGTCTACAGGAGGAAGCGAATGGGACCACAATATCGATGGCAGCAACTATTCTTTGCTGAATGGCTACAGCAAAACTGCTTTGTCAGATGTTTTGGAGAAAAGTAATTTTATAAAACTTGCTGTAAAATTCCCTCTTAAAGAATGGTCTATTGCGGAGAAACAATTGGAAAATTCTTCAATTGAAATGCTTACGCTTTTATAAAAAGTAGTAAAGCTTTGAGGCTTTACCGCTTTTTACTTTATCAATTAACTTCCAATACGGTGCAATAGGTCCTTAACCTGGTAGCTCCATAATTGGCTTTGATCCTTAATGTCTTTTTTGTCAGCAAAATCCTTCACAACCAAAATTGTTTGATTGCTTACTTCAGATTTTTCAATGCGAAATTCAAAGTACTCTTCAGCCGGCGCATGCTGCCAATGAAAACGAATGAAACTCTCTTCCTCGCTTTCCACAACATCTGCTTTTTCAACAGAACCGTTCCATGAAAAGCTAAAAATATTATCTCTTTCATCCACTTTGTCTGCGAACCATTCCTGCAACCCGGAGGCCGTGCTCAGGAATTCAAAGAGTATCGATGGTGAACACCTAACGGGATACTCGAGTGTAAAAATTTGTTTTTTGCTCATCTACCTTATTCAATTCAAAAAATTACCAATGCGCAATAATAGAAAAATAATTAATGTAGAAAAGAGATTTGCACAATAAATTTTACTAGAAATTAGTTTTCATATGATTATACAACGTGTTTTTTCTAATTTTTCGGGAAAATACTATCCAAAATAGATTTTTTTGGTCGTGTTATAATATTTGTTAAATTGCTAATGCATAGGGAGGAGTGGAGAAAGACACTTTGTGAGTAGCAAAAACTTAACCATAATTTTTTTAAAATATACCATTCATAACCAAAACAGCTTTAGATAAAAAACCTCACCTATGAGCATGCGACAACTCAAAATCACGAAATCTATCACCAATCGTGAATCACAAAGTCTGGAGAAATATCTCCAGGAGATTGGAAAGGTAGAATTGATCAGTCCCGAAGAAGAGGTCCGTTTGGCCCGCCTGATTAAAGAAGGCGATCAAAGGGCACTCGACAGACTTACCAAAGCAAACCTCCGTTTTGTTGTATCCGTTGCAAAACAGTACCAGAACCAAGGCTTATCACTTCCCGACCTGATTAACGAAGGCAACCTCGGCCTCATAAAAGCAGCCCAACGTTTCGATGAAACTCGCGGCTTTAAATTCATCTCTTACGCCGTTTGGTGGATCCGCCAAAGTATTTTACAAGCTCTTGCAGAACAATCACGAATCGTTCGTTTACCACTCAACAAGGTTGGCTTGACGAATCGTATTCAAAAAGCATTTTCGCAGCTTGAACAGGAATATGAACGTGAACCATCCCCTGAAGAACTGGCTGAAATGCTGGAACTCGATATTGATGAGGTTTCATCAACGCTCGGCGTTTCTGCCCGCCATGTAAGCATGGATACTCCCCTTTCTGAAGGCGAAGACAATACACTGATTGATGTTCTTGAAAACCCCAACGCCGAAAGAACCGAAAAACGCATTGAGCACGACGAATCTTTAAAACAAGAAATCGATCGATCCCTAAAAGCGCTTACTGAGCGTCAGAAAGAAGTTATCTGCTTTTTCTTTGGAATTGGTGTAGATCATCCGATGAGCCTTGAAGATATCGGCGAAAAATTCTGCTTAACACGCGAACGCGTTCGCCAGATAAAGGACAAAGCGATCACTAAATTGAAATCAAATTCCAGATCAAAGGTTTTACGTAGCTACCTGGGCGTTTAACCGTAAAGACGATATTCTATAGAAAAAATTTACTTTATTGAGCCTCAACCAGGCTCTCGTACTTTTTTATACCTAATTGATTGAGAAGAAGGGAAATGACCCAAAAACCATTTTCAACTTTCAACTTTCAATTTTCCATTCTCAATTAACATTTATATTTGCAAACTTATTAAGGTGAATGTATCGTTACATTCACCTTTTCATTTTAGAAAATTGAGAAAATATGTTTGAGTCATTAAGCGAACGGCTTGATTCGGCCTTTAAGAGTTTGAAAGGTGAAGGCAGAATTACGGAACTTAATATTGCGTCTACTGTAAAGGAAATTCGTCGTGCGTTGATCGACGCTGACGTTAACTATAAAATTGCCAAAGAATTTACCGATAAAATAAAAGATGCTGCAGTCGGCGAAAAGGTTATTACGGCCATCAGTCCCGGCCAGTTGATGACGAAAATCGTGAAGGATGAACTGACCCAATTAATGGGCGGTAACGAAGTGGAACTCAACGCAAAGGGCAACCCTGCCATCATTTTGATCGCCGGTTTGCAAGGTTCGGGTAAAACAACCTTCAGCGGTAAACTCGCTAATTACCTGAAAAGCAAAAAAGGCTTTTCTCCTATGCTCGTTGCAGCGGATATCTACAGACCTGCGGCGATCGATCAGTTGAAAGTACTTGGTGGCCAGATAGGTGTGGATGTGTACAGCGAGCCTGAAAACAAAGACGCTGTTGCCATTGCACAAAACGCTGTAAAAGAAGCCAGAACAAGAAACAAGAACGTTCTGATCATAGATACTGCCGGCCGTTTAGCCGTTGACGAGGTGATGATGACCGAAGTGGCGAATGTAAAAAATGCTGTGAATCCTCAGGAGATCCTTTTCGTAGTGGATTCAATGACCGGTCAGGACGCTGTAAACACTGCAAAAGCGTTCAATGACAGATTGAACTTCAGTGGCGTTGTTCTTACAAAACTCGATGGTGATACTCGTGGTGGTGCCGCTCTTTCCATTAAGTACACGGTTGATAAGCCCATCAAATTCATCAGCAGTGGTGAAAAAATGGACACGCTGGATGTGTTTTATCCTGAGAGGATGGCACAGCGTATCCTTGGCATGGGTGATATCACTACCCTTGTGGAAAAAGCGCAAGCTCAGTACGACGAGGCACAAGCTAAGAAATTGGAAAAAAAGATCCGTAAAAATCAGTTTGATTTTGAGGACTTCAAACAGCAATTGGACCAGATCAAAAAAATGGGTAATTTGAAAGACTTGATGGGTATGATTCCTGGCGTGGGAAAAGCCATTAAGGATATAGAGATCAGCGATGATGCGTTCAAAGGCATTGAAGCAATGATCAATTCAATGACTCCTTACGAAAGAGCAAACCCGGATTCCATAAATCCTAGTCGTCGTACAAGGATCGCTAAAGGAAGTGGCAAGGAACTTGTAGATGTAAATGCCTTCATGAAGCAATTCGAACAAATGAAGAGCATGATGAAGATGATGAATAAAATGCCAATGGGCCGCATGGGCGGGTTTGGTAAGAGATAAGTTGATAGTTAATGGTTATTAGTTGTTAGATTTGTAACAACGGAAAATTGCAGAGTACAGTTGACTGGTTGATAATCAATGCTAACAACTATCAACCAAAAGCAAACAACTATTTAGAAAATTCTTAGCATTTATTAAATTTGCTAAAACGAAAAGGATTGGTATTTTTGCAATCCTTGAAAAGAGTAAACCCTATTTGTTCAAGCATTTAAATTTCTATTTAAGATGCCAGTAAAAATGAGACTTCAACGTCACGGCTCAAAAAAAAGACCATTCTACTTTGTAGTGGTAGCCGATGCACGTGCACCAAGAGATGGTAAATTCATCCAAAAAATCGGTACTTACAATCCACAAACAGTTCCTGCTACAGTACAGCTCGATCGCCAAAAAGCGCTTGACTGGTTGCACAAAGGTGCTCAACCAACTGACACTGTTCGCAGAATCCTGTCTTTCAAAGGCGTATTGTACCTGAAGCATTTACTGCGCGGAGTTAAATTAGGCTTGTTCGACGATGCTACAGCTATGATTAAATTCGAAGCTTGGCATAAAGAACACGAAGTTCAAATTAAACGTCGCCAGGAAGAGCACAGAAAAGCAAGATTTTCCAAAAGACCACAACAACCAATCGTAAAGAGAGTTGAACGCAAAGCTGAAGGCGATGCGGGTGCTGAAGGATAAATCAATTTTTTGCGAAAAAAATTAAAATCCCGGTGATTTATCATCGGGATTTTTTTCTTTACAAAAGGCAAATGGAACGCAGATCGTCATGATTTTTATGATTTGCCAAGATTTTTTCTAAATCATCATAAATCATGACAATCTTGAAAATCTGCGTTCTCGTCGCATTTTCAACTTTCAATTAATGACAAACTATAACACTCTCGGTAAATTCGTTGCCACCTTTGGCGTGAAAGGAGAATTGGTTCTCCAGCATCATCTTGGCAAAAAAACGGCGCTAAAAGGGCTGGAAGTTCTGTTTGTAGAGGTTAAGAAGGATGAATTCCTTCCCTACTTCATCCAGGAAGCTCGAATGAAAAACGACAGTGAAGTGTACATTAAACTCGAAGGCGTTGACACAAAGGAAGTCGCACAAAAACTCACACAAAAACAACTTTGGCTTCCGGAAGAAGACTTTCAGAAATATGCCGGCAAATCTGCGCCGGTTTCGTTACTCGGCTATCACCTGATTGACGAAGGAAAAGATCTTGGAGAAATCCTTGAAGTGATCGAGCAACCGCACCAGGTGCTTGCCAAGATAGATCTAAACGGCAACGAAGCGCTTATTCCTATTCATACAGATACACTCGAAAAAATAGACCGCAAGAACAAAAAAGTGCATGTTATATTGCCGGATGGATTGCTGGAATTGTATATGTAATATTTTCTCCCAAAGCTATCGCAGCATTTTTTATCTGAATCATGTGTCTTTGCTCATGGGCAATTAAGAAGCGAAAAGTATCGCCAAGCTTAAGTTTAATGAGTTTTGTGAGCGTAATTGCAATTCTCCATTTGCCCAGATCAATATTCTCAGCTTTGGATAATAGCAAAAGCAAATAGCGCTGTTGTTCCATAAACTCCTCCACCACTTCTTTTGCATTTAACTTCGCGGGAGGAATATGTTTGGCCGGTGTTTTCATTTTCGCAGGCTTCAACATCATTTTTGTAAAATAGTCGCCCAGCCAGCCCGGCACAAATGAAGCAGTATTCTTATTGTTGAGCAAAGCAGCTTTATCAATCGTTTTTTCAATCGCCAGCAAATAATATCTGCCGTAGGTATTCATATGTTCTAACGCTTGAGCAATGCTCCATTTACCTGCTGCAGGCTGCATGAGTAACATATTTTCCGGTAAATGTGCATAGTTCTTCTGCACTGCTTCCAGAACGTCGATAACGTCTGTTTTCAATTGTTGTAATAGAGATTTAGAAGAGTAAGATGGCATTGTTGTAAATTTTAAACAAAGCTATAAAGCCGGTTTTTATAAAATCTTGGTCTGCGCCAAGATTATTGATATCAGAGACGGAAAGAGGGAGTTGGCACGCAGATGACACAGATTAGACTGATTTACGCTGATTTTCTGGAATTGTTATATTCGTACGGTTGCCATGAGCTTGCTGAATGTTGTTGGGTCGAGGCCAAGGTAGGAAGCCAGGTATTTGTGTGGAACGATCTGTAAAATGTGTGGGCTGCGTTTTAGTAAGGTGCGGAATTTTTCTTCAGCAGAAAAACAGCTCAATTCTATTTGTCTTTCCAATATGCCGGACACAATGAACGACAACGATTTTCTTACATATCGCTCAATGCCCAAGCAAGTTTCCATTTGTTTTTCAATGTGTCCGTAAGGCGCTCGCAACAGGGTGCTTGTCGTCAGTGTTTCTAAAAAATATTTCGAAGGTTGTTGTAATAGAAAAGAATCGATGATGCCGGAAAATGAATACGGATATGAAAAAACAATGGTCACTTCTTTTTCTCCATTCGCGTAAAAGCCGCGCTGTACACCATCTACTACGAAATACAAATACTTCTCCGTTTCGCCGGTAGCAGTCAAAATAGTTTTTCGTTTGTACGAAACCGTTTGCCAGCCTTCCAGAAAACTTTCCCATTCATTTTCGGCAAGAGGTTGCAAAGCGAAAATTGTTTTTTTCAAAGCCTGTGCATGTGCTTCTTCCATAAACTTACGAGGGTTTGTTTAAGGGCAAAATGTTCTTTTCAGTGTCTTGTAAAAATCGCTTCAATACCACACTACAGCGTTTTTACTTTTTATTTTTTACTTTTTAGTTAAACCTAATGGCCTGCTTTAATAAAATCAGCCAGTAGCTTCATACGGTAATACAAATTGCTCACCATTAGAGAAACGTTATTTTTTACCTGTGTCAAAGAGTTGTTGTTCATCCTTTTAAGGTTTTTCAACTCTTCTATTTTTTCATCAATTTTTTCGAGCAGTTTCTCCGCCGTCCAGCCGATATAGCGCTTGTTGCGTTCCTCATAAATATTCTGTGCTTCAATTTTTCCCTGATGCAGTTTCTTAAAATTGAAATTGGCGGTTATCGCCTGCTTAATGGCATCGTTAGACAGCATATCGATCAACACATCGTATGCCACATTGTTCTTAAAGCCGTTTTTAAAAACGTTCAGGTTATTCTGCAATTCACGAATCACCTGCCTTTTATGAACGTCGTTTGTGTCGGATTTTTTCTGTAAAAAGGTTATTAAACTTTGAAGCGGACCTAATCCCGCTTTTAGCCATTCTAATTGCATCTATAAAAATATGAATTTTAGCCATATGTGAAAGACCAATTTCAGAACAATTTTATCTCTCATTAACACTCAAATACAAGCAGTTAAATAAACTAATATATTAGTTTTTGATAAAAATTGTAGCAAAAAACTAAAAAATCCTAAGCCCGAAAATTGTGTAACTTAGGGGCGAATAATTGAATTATAGAATCATTGAATAATTGAGTATTTCGGCGATTCATTCGGTTCGTTTAATCAATTATTCAATAATTCAGTCATTCAATCATTCGCCTTGTCTCAGCGTTACATAGCACATTTCGATTTGGATTCATTTTTCGTAAGCGTAGAGGTTATAAACAATCCATCGCTTAAGGGAAAACCTGTGCTGGTGGGCGGGCACAGCGAAAGAGGTGTTGTGGCCGCTTGCAGCTACGAGGCACGGAAGTTTGGCATCCATAGTGCCATGCCAATGAAAAAGGCGATGCAGCTTTGCCCGCATGCCATTATTACCAATAGCTCCCGCGGCGAATACAGTCGCTATTCACGATGGGTAACCAATATTATAGCAGAAGAAGCACCTGTGTTTGAGAAGGCTTCGATTGATGAATTTTATCTCGATCTCATGGGAATGGATAAGTATTTTGTTCCTTTCGAATGGACGCAAAAGCTTCGCCAACGCATCATAGATGAAACACATTTGCCTATTTCTTTTGCACTGGCAAGCAATAAATTAATTGCAAAAATTGCTACAGACGTGGCGAAGCCAAATGGTTTTATTTGGGTAAGGCCGGGTGAAGAGCTTGCATTCCTTGATCCGCTACGTGTAAACAAAATTCCGGGCGTTGGGGAAGAGACTTATAAAAAACTTGTTACCTACAATATAGAAACGATCAAAGACATACGCCTTCGTAAAAGAGAGGAGATGGAAATGATTCTTGGGAAATACGGTGGCGATCTTTGGGAAAGGGCCAATGGTATTCATACCCGGATCGTGCAACCTTACCATGAAGCGAAATCCATTTCCACCGAAAATACCTTTGAAGAGAATAAAACCGATGTGGATTTCCTGCTGGTGGAATTGGTGCGAATGGCCGAAAAGGTGGCTTATGAATTAAGGCAAGATGATAAAACAGCGGGATGCATTGCAGTGAAAATAAGATACGCCGATTTTGAAACAACGACTAAACAAGCCACTATCCCCTACACTTTTTATGACGACGAATTGATACGTTCGGCCAAAGAATTGTTTCATAAATCTTATCGTAAAGGACAATCTGTAAGGCTTATTGGCGTTCGGCTCAGCGAACTTACAGATGAGGCAATGCAAACAAGTCTTTTTACAGATGTACAAAAGAAATCCGGGCTTTACAAGGCCATTGATGACGTAAAAAACAAGTTCGGCTCTGACTTGCTCACAAAGGCTGCTGTAAAACAAAATGAGCAGTTTAAAAGTGAGCACGCTGCCTTTAACAGGACGGGAAGAAAGAATTTGAAAAAGTAAGTATTTGGTAAGATTCAAACTGCGTTAGTCTTCCCAATATTGATTCCCCTTGCGATCTATATAGCCAAAGGTGTCATCGTTAATTTTCACAAGCGCCAGACCTCTATTAAAACTAAAAACATCAGAATACTTATAAGGTATAATCAATTTGTTAGTTAAATCAATATATCCAAACTTATCTTTGACTGCAGCATCCAGAAGCCCTTCGGACAGTCCTTGTATTTTATGGTATGTAAAAGGAATTATCGTTTTTCCTGCAGTGTCAATAATTCCCGATTTGGTTTGATCGTTTACAAAAATAGCCATTCCATTATACAGCGGACTAACTTTAACCGGCCCCTCTCTAAAAATCACTTCTCCTCTTCTATTAATACACATTGCGCTGTCTCCAATTTTTACTGTAGCAAACCCACCGCAAAAACTATCGGCAAGATCGTAGTGATTTTTTCCAACAGGGTGTCCCTTAGAGTTAATATAATACCATTTGTTATCTAGCCTGACATTGGCAATGCCTTCCGAAAAGCTTCCGGCCTGATCATATATGAAGGGAATAACGACATGTCCGCTGTGATCTATGTAACCGTATTTACTTCCAACTTTTACTTTTGCCAGCCCTTCTGAAAACGACTCGGCGGAATCATATTTACATTCAATCACTATTTTCCCTAAGCTATCCAGAAAGCCGTATTTATGATATGCGCTTACACAAAACATACCTTCCGAGACAGTATTAATCAACCAATAGGCACGATTCGTGATTGTTCTACCATGCCTGTCAATTAATGCAAATAATTCTCCAAACTGAACGACTGCTATGCCCTTCTCAAAAGGTGACACATAATCGTACTGCGGTGAAGCAATCAATTTATTTTGTAAACTAATGATACTCCATTGCCCTTGGAGAAGAACGGCAGCCCTATCTTCCTGAAAATGAAAAGGCTTATCATAGAGACATTTGACAACTTCCATTCCGGTACTATCCACCATACCCCATTTATCATAGCTGCAAACCAGTGCATGTCCGTTTTCGAAAGCATAGGCAAATTGGTATTTGCAAGCAACTACAATTTTTTTATCCGGTGTGCAGAAGCCCCACTTATCGCCTTTACGGTATGGGATAAGCGAAGGCACACTTTGGCAAAACAATGCTACAGTCTACATAAGCAACACTGCGATTAAAAACGCCTTTTTCATAAGAAGACTTTTTCTACAATGATTAATTTAATAAACTAGGTAAGTATTAATCATATATAAGTCGCCTGCGGCATTTTGAATAATACAATAATACAGAACTACCGCATTAATGTAATGCAGCAGTTCTGTAATTAGGGAATATCAATAACCATTTATTGAAGTTCTAGTTCTATAAAAATAAACATTCGAGTCAACCTTATAACGCTCTCGGCTTGGTAACTTATAGCCATTTTGCAAAAAACTAAACCCATAGAAATAAGAAAACCCAACGGGAAAGTGTTTGTAGGTTATGCCAATGACGTATGGCTCGTTGGGATATTTTACATCTGTAATTCCATGTGGAGACTTGGAAAGCTCTTTGCACCCGATACTAAGTAATGAATTAACTAAAATATCCAATTCCCTTTCTGATATTTCACCTCTTCTCAATAGTTCCTTTTTACATACAGAATCAAAAGATGATTCGGGATAATAATTAAACATTTTGTAAGGTTCTGTAGAATCTGGTGATAACCCAATATTCACATCATTATCACCTCCAATCCAAATGTTATAAGCAACCTTTGCAGAAGTTTGTTGATATAGCAACACTATTTTTTCAAGCTCATCTTTATGCTTTTTATAGAAGCGCTTAGCATTCAGATAAGAATCGCCATTTAAATAAAAAATAAACCCAATTAAAAATCCCACAGCTAGAGCAAGTAGCTTACGACGCTTATAATTTCTCAAGGCAAAATATAAAATTGCCATTATGATTATAGATACCAACAACGTGGGGAATAAATGTAAAATATCGAATAAAATTTGGGGGTAAGGCATAATTAATTATTTTGAAATTTTCAAAGTTATAACTCCAAACAATAACTTGGATATTTGGTCCCAAGTATACTTCTTTTCGGTCTTCATACCATAGTCCCAATACGTTAAGCTATAAACGCTCGGGTTAGATGAAACCTTATGAATATCTATCAGCTTTACGAAATGAGTTGCAGGGCCACTGATCACGGGATTTGTCTGCCTCAGCGTAGGGCCGTTTACAAAAAAAATGACGGTGCCTTTTGTCTTTGTTCATTCAATCAAGCTCAGACTTATTTACGTAAAAAGTCAAGTCTTTATTGATAATTCCTTCCACCTAAGTATTTATTCAGTATATACATAATTGCAGACTATAATATAGTAGAACCGGTATAAGAAATGTCAAAACGATTGATGTTATTAGAATTTTATAAATCATTGGAATTCTAATGCTGGAGAATTGTCTTTTGCGAAATATATTAATACTTCAATTTAAACTAATTACAAATGAAGCGGCGAATATCACAACTAAGACTGTATTTTGCTGTACAGTTGCTTCTGTCTGCATAGCTTCAACAGTAAACCTTAAAAGACAAAGCATTAATCCTAAAAAAAAAGCAATTATTGCAAGCTTGAATCCAATGGGCAACTTTGATTTCCAAATTTTGCTTGCGAGCCCTAATAAGTTTATTGCTAAAAAGCAAAGGCCAATGAATATCATGGTATATACAAATAAAATCATATTCACTTTTTTAAAAATTAGAACTACTGCATTAAACAAATGCAGTAGTTCTAACTTAGTTATTATTAATAGCCATTTATCGGGGAATAACGCCCCTTATAGAAATATACATTTTCACCAACCCATTGTTGCTCTGACCTTTCAATTTGGTATCCGTTTTGCACAAAGCCTAAACCATAATAATAGCAGAAAAGAAATGGGGTATGCTTATAAGTGACGCCTACAACCTGGGGATCGTCGGACGATTTTGCCCCTCGTGAGTTGTATAACTCAATATAGCCTGTTTCTAACATTAATGCGACCAAACTATCCATTTCATTTTTGTTTACCCCTGCTTTAATAAAAGCATTTTGGCATACAATATCCTCTTGTTCTTTTGAACCATATTTAAAAAATTGATAAGGACACTCCGTATTACCAATCGGCTCTATATTAAACTTGTTATTTGGGCCTAGCCATAAGTTGTAATTGACCTTTGATGAAGTGCGTTTATATAAGCTAACAACTTGTTCCAGCTCTTTTTGATGCCCTTTGTAGTAACGCTTCGCATTCAAGAAAGCGTCACCATTTAGGTAAAGCAAAACGCCTGCTATCAAACCGATGCACCAGGCTTTAATTTTACCTTTCTCCTTTTTTCTAAAAACAAAACGCAACACAATTACTATTATAATAGACAATAATAGTGTAGGCAAAAAATGCATAAAATCACACAAAAATTTTGGAGTTGACATAGTTTTACTTTTTTACTTTTAGTGTTATCACTGCATATAACAAATCACATAATTCCTTCCATGAAAGTATTCTGGGTTTAGCCTCTCTACCGTAATCCCAATAGGTTAAGTTGTACTTGCCATCCGGTAATTTATGAATGTCTACCAACTTGACGAAATGCGTACCAGAAACATTAGGAGGAGGATTTACCTCGTTTCTTAATTTAGGCCCATTTACAAATAATGTAACTGTTCCTTTGCTCTGCTGCTCTACAAAGTAATTCATACCTGTAACTTCATCATCGCGAACATTCTTAAGATCGTCGCCTCTCCAGTCAATACTATAACTTAAAAACTCTCTTGCAATGTCCTTAAACTTGTTTAGGGTAGTACCCGCCCATATCGGGGATGATTCTTTCCCCTTATCATAAAGAGTTCGATCAATATTGAGAGCTCCTTTATATTTTTTAGAAAAAACAAGAAACATTAACTGATCAGCATGATTATCATATAATGGAGCATTGCTTCCACTTTTGCATCCTTGAGGCAATGTGCCTGCTAATTCATCTATCTTATAATCTGAAAATATTTCCACCTTGTTATAAAAAGCTATTCCAGTCTGATATAAATCTATCATAAAATCTACATAACCTACTGGGTCTGTCGCCATCCATGAATTAAATAAAGCTGCTAAACCACAAAAATCGGTTCCCTTAATATTGTTTAGCGGGATGTCCGCACCCTGATTAAGCCTATCCGGATTTTTTACGTTTTCTATCAGGTTAGTCAAATACTTTTTAGGGTCTATATTTTTCCATTTATTGTTTGGCTGGTCAAACACCCATTTTCTTGCTTCTATACGTTTAAGTGCATCTTCTTTGGAAGATTGGGGTGTAGTGCCATTAGGTGTTTCTGTCCCACCACCCACACATTCGCGCTTTGCAACATCTATTTCAACCAGATATTTCAATACATTATACAAGGCCTCATTATATTTTCCAGGAGTAGTCTTCGCTTTCGTCCTATACCAAGCTGCGCGAAGCATTTGATCATAGTCTTCAGTTGACACCATGCGAGCAAAATACGGGTCATATTTGTTCAATAGCCCATAACAGTATAAAGGATCTAGAGAGCCTCTAATATGCACGTTCAAATCCTCTCCATTAAGCATACTATTCATTGTCATAAGAAATGCTGCTCGGGACAGTTGGTCGTAGTCGTTTTGTTCCAGGTTTGCTTTTAATTCGTTTGCTACATCCGGACACATCATACTAAGAATATTCAGATAGTTTGCCTGCGATATAGTAAGAGGCATCTTTATTAAAAAGAGCCTTGTAAAAGGAGTATAGTTTGAATAATTGTAAGGGCCATACAAGCTATAGTAAAAAGAGACGTCCCTCCCATAAATTTCATCGTCCGGTTCATTATCACCCCAGGGAGTTTGGGAGTTATCGCCGGGATTGTTTGCCTTATCACCCCAGGAAAAATCGGTATCAAAAAATTTATATCCGTCCTGGCCTGTCATTCCTGAACCAGAACCATCAGGATTATTAATAGACTTCCATAGCTCTTTGTACTCGTTCATAAATCTTACATTATCAGCCTGCGAGAATATTTTCGCTATTTCTTCAAACGGCCTACCCTCGTTATTGGGCAAATACACTGTAATATAGTACTCCGATCCTCCTTTGATAAAATAAAGATCTGGAAAATGAGATTCTAAATACGTAAATATGGTGGCGATAGACCCCTTGGATAATCCTTCGTTGTATTCAGAAGTTGAAGTACTGCCTACATTGCTGTTATAATTGTTATCGTCATTATCCATATAAGGATCCCAATAGCCTGGATTGTCCCTTCGAAAATCATCCGCATCTGTATAGATATTGTAATCGATATCATATTCATTTCCATGATTATTTAACCAGTCTGCTATATCATCTATGTTGTTGAGATCTCCCCACCCATAGTCATTATCCTCGTCTCCATAAGCATAAACCCGTGTGCCGCTTATTTCAAGCCGGCCTTTATTTATACATGGTATAAGCCCAAGACTTAATACCAATAGCAATATTATTTTTTTCATTTGGGTACCATCTATTGTTTTAAAATTATGGAGCTTGTAATCGCATGCTCATATCGCAGACTAATCACATACACGCCGGTGGGCACATTGAGTGGAATATTTATGTTATGCTTTCCGGCCGGCAACTGCTGCGGGTTGCCTGTGTACACTAGTTGCCCACCCGCATTGGTTATTTGCAACTGCACAGTTGTGGCTTTTGATAATGTTATGGCTGCATTAACATTATTTTCAAATGGATTTGGCCATGCCAGTAAGGTTGTGCCTTCTGGCATAACATCTTTGGTAACGGACGACGACAAAAGCAAGGAAGATTCGTCTTTTTTAGCTTCACTTCTTGTAAGCACCACATACAAGGGTCTTGCAGGCTCGTTAGACTCGGTTGAAAACTGCTGGATGTTTCCAGCCAGATAAATGGTATCTTTTTTTTGCACCAGTCTTAAACTGGCATCTTTAAAAAGAATGGGTGTTGTCTTACCACGTGTGTAGTAACTTGAGCGGTCGTACCGCATATTGTGAAAGGTTATCCCATGCTTGCCAATACTACCGTGTATAGGCACTTGCAGCGAATCTTCTTCCAGCCACAGACCAGTAAGCACTGTATCCTTATAAGCGAGCTGCAAGGCGAGCTTTCCTGTGCTTATTACATGCTGCCCGCTCCAGTCGTACTTCATAATGTAGCCTTCCCATATACCCTGTATATTATAAATAGTGGCAGGCACATGTTTTACCTGTCTGTAGGTGGATATATTATCGTCAGTTCCCGGCAACGCTTTGTGCCTTGCCGCTGCAATCCGCTGAGGAATTGAAGAAGACTCTCCGGCAACTTCTGGCTCTTTGGCTTCCAGCTCTCTTACGGCCCTTTCATAACCTAAAGCAGTAGCCTTGACCAGCCAATAGCGTGCACTATCAATATTTACGGTGGTTCCATAGCCATTGCGCAGGGCTAGCGCGAGATAATACATGCATGCAGCATCTCCTTTTTGCGCTCCCTTTTGAAAAAGCGCTACCGCTTTTTTGTAGCTCTGTTTACATCCCAGTCCCTTGTACAGCATGTAACCCTGGCCGTAATAACCAGCTTTATTGTCGGCAGTTGCTGCTTTTTCCAAACACTCGTAAGCTTGTTTGAAATCCGGTGGAGTTTTGAGTTTATAATACAACCCCAGGTTATACCACGCCGCACTATATCCCTCTTCCGCAGCCTTTTTAAACCAGCGCTCTGCTTCAACATTGTTACTGTCAACTCCTAAACCACGCTGGTATTGAATGGCCACTGCATTCATACCTTGCGCGCTACCCGCCTGCGCGCATTGCATATTCAGTTGAAAAGCTTTTGCCGGATCGTATGGATAAGTAATACCAGTTAAATAAAGCTTTGCCTTTTTTAGATTGGACGTTATTATTGAATCTTGTGCATCATCATACTTAGTTTGTGCATGCACATTAATAAGCAGCAACAAGATGCTGCTGAAAACGATTAGTATCCGTTTCATATATTCAATCCTTTTTTAATTAATGTTTATTGCGTACTGTTTTACCATTGAAAACTTCCTTGTGGTGTGTTGGAGGGATTGTTGTACTTGCGTGCAGATTTCAAAGCCTTCAATGCTGCAGGCATATGGTCATCTATACTACGCACGTTGGCTTTTTGCTTTTCTCTGTCGTAGCTATACTTGTAAGTAGCGCACGCACGTGCAATATGGTAGGAGGTTAATTGCTTTATAGTTGCCTCTTTATCATAGTTAGTGGCGAGGCCTGCAGTTTCGAGTTCCTTCCAATCACGCTGCGCATCTTGCTCCGCCTTGCTTTTGTTATTAAGCACCATTGCTTTGGCATATTGTTCTTCTGTAAGTATGCTTGGCAATACGGTACTTTCATACGGCTTGCTGTCGTACTTAGCCACCGGGTCTTTTAATGCCAGTTCATCTTTTGCTGCTTGTATGGTGGCAGCCATTACCATGATTGAATCTACCTGCGTTTCAGAAAGATTTAGGACGCTGCGAAGTTTTATTAACGTGGTTAGCTGAGATGCCGATAGTGAACCGCCGTATCTTTTTTGAGAAACTGCTATTGACGATGTGTACAGGTTTTCGATAGCGGTAATAAGGCTGTCTTTCTCTTTTGTAAACAGCGGATACATTTTATCTACGATAGCCAACTGCCGCTTTTTCTCATACACGATAGGGAACAGCGCGTCGCGGCCAGCCTTTGTAATTTTTTTACTTTTTATAAGCGGGTAAAAATATTGTTTTGCATTGCTTGTGGCTGTTTGATCTATTTCGTTACTATAAAGCTGGGCGAAATAAAGAGTGTCGGAAATCGTTTTGCGCATGGCTTCATTAAAGTTGGAGGCCCAGCCATCATCTTTATGATTGGTCAACTCTTTTTGAAAGGCTTTTTCGAGTTTGATTTTAATAATATTGTCGAGCGGTTTTATGGCTTGCAACTCTTTTGTGCGACGTTTCAAATATTCGCCGGAAGCACTGTCGCAATTGCATTGTTGAACAACTGAACCTGTGTTAATTTTTTTATACCGCTCCTTTCCAATAATTGTCATCACCGCCTGTGCGCATTCACTGCGAACCTTTTCCAATTCCTGTAATGTTTTTCCCTGCCGGGCCATTGTAAAAAGAGTGCTGTCTTCTTTCCTGTACTGCACAGCAAGCTGCAGCATTTCGCCATCTGTGAGGTTTACTTTATTCACCGCTTCATACATTTTTGTAATGACCGCTGGTGGATAGTAATTCAAAATCTTTTCGGGCAGTTGCTGTTGGGTTTGAGCGAATGATGGCGCAGTAGATAAGCACGCAATGAAGCCAAAGAATAGTTTTTTCATAAACTTCTTTTAGTAGTGAATAAATTAAAATGATGGTAAGAGATGGACGGCTACTAAAAGGAGGGCAAGAAGAACTATTGCTAATTCATATATTGAGTCATTCAGCTATTCAATAATTGGTTACTCAACTGTTACCACCACTCTCTATCTCCATTATCGGAAATAGTAAATGGCCTTTCTTTCTTTTGACTGTATTCAGGAACAAGTAACAGCAGGGCATTGCGTGGCACTTTTTCAAATACCAGCGATTTTTGTTCTGCATTGACTGTTGTTTCTGCTATCGATGTCCATTTATTGTTCCAGTAAAAAAGTTTGTATTTCTTTCCCTGTCTGAACACCAGGTATTTATCCTGTTCATAAACTGAAATTGAACGTAAGTTGGCAGTATCAGGCTTAAGCAAAAGCGTTGTATTACTATTGTTTACCGCTATTGGCCAGCCAACTGGCTTCATTTTTTTATTTTCATAACTCATTGGTAAAAACACAGCACCTTTACACATGTCGGTAAATACCACCTGATTGTTATTTACGTTTCCCCACCAGGCCGGTGTCCAATTAAGAAAATTTAATACGCATGCGTAGGCCACTTTAGGCATTGAAGCAGCGGGAAATAATGATAGCTTCACATCTCCCGTTGCCCAATATTCCCTTGTCACATCAACATAGTTGGCCTTTCGCAAAATGCCCGGAGGTATCAGATTTGTATCAATAAAAGAAGCGAGAGCTGAAGCTTGTTTTGAATAAGTTGTCCGCAGAACCTTTGCTGGCTCTCTCGGCAACTTATCGAACATTGTCGCAGTATTCGACACATCAAAACTCAGAGGTTTATTATCGTCTAACGTCTCATTTAAAAAATGCTTTCCTGATGATGTTGCCCAACACACAATGTTATCAATAGTTGCAGGCATTCCTTGTGATCTTAACATAAACACGTTCAAATCTGCAATATCCTCACATGGGCCCTTTTTGCGGGTCAGTAGTTGCAGAGCACCTAAGCGAGGTAAAGGCTCTTTCCTTTCTTCTATGCTGTAGGTATTAGTAAACCATTGATAGCAACTTTTTGCTATCACCGCGATTTTATCTTTGCCGGCCTTACTTGCAAGGCTATCGTTATTTATCCATTCAAATTTTTCGCGATAAACTTTGCGCCAGTCTTGCAGAGGTTCTACACTTATCCGGTACGGCAAAATATATTCGCAGAAATCTTCAAAACAAATTTTCTGTCTTGGTGTTTTTCTCCAAATATCAAACGCAGCTTCAACATTATTGATTAAATACGAAGACGCTATTGTGTCTATATCATAATATTTAACCTGTACAGGATGCAGGCCAGGATGTACTTTTCTCAATTCTTCAAAGGCTTTTAGAGCTGTAGAAAAATCTGAATAGGAACGCTCATTAAACACAACCTTTTCTTCATTACTATTTGCCCAGTAATAATCTACTGAATAATGTATATCCATATTTGCAATGAGAAAATAGATTGCTTTTAATTTTAACGTATCTCCCGTTGCCGAAAAATATTCTATCGCTTTTTTAAGTTCTGTTTTATTCTTTCCAGCCTTGCTCAACACTATTTGCACATCGTTTGGATATGACAGTTGAGCAAACGATGCTGCCGATACGATCAATATCAGACCGGTTAAAATCAACTTCTTCATAATGCAATTGAGGTTAAAAGGTGTACGAAATTTATTTATGTTGTTGAATCACTATTTTATAAGCCGGACGAGCCGTATCAGTTTGCTGAACGAGCGAATATGTTTTTAGCAATTCACTAGCAGCTTGTTTATACCGTTCCGCATTGGCAGATATTCCTCTCGGTTTCATTTGTAGTACGGTCCGCGCCATCTGGCTGGCCTTTGCATGGCTTCCGATTTCTTTATACAACTCCATAAGCCCCACAACCGGCTCCATTTTATAGGGCTCCAAATTGCATGCGTCATTGAATTTTTGTTCTGCAGCATTATATTGTTTGAGTTGAGCGTGAATGCGAGCTGCCTGCAAGTACAAACCCGGGTCGGGAGTCAGGGAAATAGCTTTTTCTATAGCTGACAAACTTTGAGTGTAGTTATGATTTTCACACAGCAGCCTGGCATAGGTTTTCCAAAAAAGGGATTCATTGCTTAACTCATTTTCTAAGAAAGTCATTTTAAGCAATGTGTCATTCCTTTTTTGAGTAAAAGCCAGTCTGTTTATTTCTTGCAGGCTGTTATATTCTCTAGCGAGCTTCCACTGCCTTGCACCAAACAGTAACCCAATCATAAAAAGTGCTCCACAAGTAATTCTTCTGAATATCGACAGGTTGTTAATCTTTTGAACTGGATCAACAATATAAATGGTAAGATATATAACCAGTAAGCACATAACCGGGATGGCTTGCACTGTAAAATTTGCAATACTCATCACAAAAAATCCAGCTATGCCCGCATATGCAGCAATACCAACTGTATTTGTTTTTGAAGGCGGTTTTATAAGCACCGACAGCAACATCGCAATAAACAGCAGAGCAGCGACAAAACCACCCTCTACAAAATTCTGCAACGGCTCACAATACGCCATCCGAATGTATGAAGCAATTTGTTTTTCACTGTTCGTTGCAATGCCACTGTCAAAATAAGAGGCTTGATATAAATTATAATTACGTTCAAATGTTCCCAACCCATGTCCTGTAAAAGCTTGCTCCATTCCCAGACTTACGCATAGTTTCCAAATCAGCAGGCGTCCTGCAGTGGAATTTTCCTTCTCGTAATACCCTCCAACAACGACCAGCGCCAACATTAAGGAGCACAGCACAACTGAAGCAATTCTTTTCTTGCAACTAAGTTTTCCTATTTTTTGAAACAATGAATATCGGTAAGCGAAAATAATGCCTATAACTACTCCAGCCGCAAGCAATGCCGCCCGGCATTGCAGTAAAAGCAATGCAACAAATAAAAAAACGGTTGCCGCAAAACTTATATATCTATAGTTTTTTCCTTCATGCCACAAAGCGGTATAACAAATGGCGGGTAGCGACATTGCTAAAAACATTGCCGTCACATTGGGATTTACCCATGTACCTGTAACACTAAAAAATTTATTGAAAGGCTTGACAAAGCCGACCAACTGTAGAAAACAAATAACACATTCTGCAACTGCAAACAAACTTGCAATTAAAAATATCATTGATGGTCTGAGCCTATCAATCCCGAATAACAGAACTAATGATACGAATAAAAATAAATGAGCAAGAAAATATGCATGATCCAGATTAACTGAAAAATGACACAGCAGGGGCTGCAAAAGATAAAATATTATCCAGCCCAAAAACAATCCTGTTGTCAATCGCTTTTGCTTATCAATTAAAGGGACTTTTTTTGAAATAAAAATTACCGCTAATGTTAGAAGTACTAGTAATGTAACAGTTATTGTATAACAAAAATAGGCCGTCAGTGTCGGGCTTAAAAAAGTGCCTGAATTAGCAAGGGACCCACAAATAATTGTCGCTACCAGGAGCGTAGAAAAAATTCTATCCATAATCAATAAAACATAAAGACAGCTACAATAAACTGTTTCAATATTCGCATATACATAACAGTTATACATATTCGCGAACATATGCGTTCGCAACATGCACCGGCATGCATACGCATAGCAACATTCTGTAGCCATCGATGAATTAAGAAATAGTAAAAAAGAAATTATGTATGGATGAATACTATTTAGAGAAGAATTCTCCTGAGAGCAGTTCATTCATACGGCACACAATCAGCAAATAAGTTGAGTATTGGGATATGAAACTAATGGAGTAAAACGAGTCTGTAGCAAATACAAATCTCGTCTTGTTAATAGCTTGCCAATGTATTGTTAACAGCTTGCTAATCAAATTTATACTATTTTTTCATTTTTCAAAAAAATGGGCACCTTTTTTTCTAACTATCTTTAATGGCGAATAATCATAGAACACACTCATTGAGTGAAAAAAACCAACGATTAATCCACCTTTTTAGTAGAGAAATAATATCTTCGTACTCAACTTTATAAACAATAATCAATAAACTATCTAACTATGAGCTTACGTTTGGGCGATGCTGCTCCTAATTTTAAAGCAGTTACTACTGAAGGTGAAATAGATTTTTACGAATATCTTGGCAATAGCTGGGGTATCCTTTTTTCTCATCCTGCTGACTACACTCCGGTTTGTACAACAGAGCTTGGCAAAACTGCGTTGCTGAAAAGTGAGTTTGATAAACGTAATGTAAAAGTTCTTGCTGTAAGTGTTGACCCAATTGAAAAACACCACGGCTGGAAAAAAGATATCAACGAAACTCAAAATTGTTCGGTTGAGTTTCCAATCATCGCTGATGAAGACAAAACTGTAGCTAATCTTTACGGCATGATTCATCCTAACGCTTCTGAAACTTTTACGGTGCGTTCTTTGTTTGTTATCGGACCAGATAAGAAAGTTAAATTGACTTTGACTTATCCAGCTTCAACAGGTAGAAACTTCGTTGAAGTTCTGCGTGTAATTGATTCTCTTCAGTTGACAGCAAATCACAGCGTGGCAACTCCTGCTGACTGGAAACACGGTGAAAGAGTAATCGTTGTTCCTGCAATTTCTACAGAAGACGCGATCAAAAAATTCCCTAAAGGTGTTGAGGTTGTAAAACCATACTTGCGTTATACGCCGCAACCAAACCTGGATTAATTGAAAATTGAAAGTTGAAAATTGAAAATGACGAGTGCTATTACTCTGTTTTTTTGATTGATACTTAGTAGAAATAAAGAAGAAGGGCTTCGACAAATTGTCGAAGCCCTTCTTCTTTATTTACAGAAAGTTGCGAAACCAAGGCTTGTCAAACTCAACCCATTTTCAACTTTCAACTTTCAATTTTCAATTACATAAACTTTGCCGTATAGCTCTCTTTGCTCTTCTTCAAATCTGCCGGTCTTCCTGCAAATACAAGCGTACCGCCACCGTCGCCAGCTTCAGGCCCCAAGTCGAGTACCCAATCCGCGCTTTTTATAACGTCTGTGTTATGCTCAATTACAAGAATGGAATGCCCTTGTTCAATCAATGCATTGAATGATGCCAACAGCTTTTTAATATCGTGAAAATGCAAACCTGTTGTCGGTTCATCGAAGATGAAAAGTATATGACCCTGAGCCTTTTCTTTTCCTAAGAATGAAGCCAGCTTTACACGTTGTGCCTCACCCCCGGAGAGCGTATCAGATGATTGGCCCAGCTTTACATAACCAAGGCCAACATCGCTCAGAGGTTTTATTTTTTTAGAAACATCTTTCACATCTGCGAAAAATTCGATTGCCTCATCAACACTCATTTCCAAAACGTCGTACACACTCTTGCCTTTGTAGGTTACTTCCAGCACTTCTTCTTTAAACCTTTTACCACCACATACTTCGCAGGTCAAATGCACGTCAGCAAGGAATTGCATTTCCACAATTTGTTCGCCCTCACCTTTACAAGCATCACATCTTCCTCCATCTACGTTGAAAGAAAAATGCTTTGGCTGAAAGCCTCTTATTTTGCTTAAAGGTTGTTTCGCAAACAGGTCCCTTATTTCATCATAAGCTTTGATGTATGTAACAGGATTGCTTCGTGAAGATTTGCCAATCGGATTCTGATCTACCATTTCAATTTGCGAAATGTAATCAATGTCGCCGGTGACGCCTTTGTGTAAACCAACTTTATCCGCAAACTCTCCTTTTATTTTTTGCAATGCAGGATACAAAATTTGTTTTACCAAGGTTGTTTTTCCGCTACCGCTCACGCCGCTAACCACGCACATTACATTCAACGGGAAGGTCACATCAATATTCTGCAGATTGTTTTGTCTTGCACCTTGAACAGTTACAGATCTTGTCCATTTACGTGCATTTTTCGGCGCATCAATGGTCAGTTCCCCGCTAAGGTATTTACCGGTAAGGCTTTTCTTGTTGGCAACAATTTGATCATAGTTGCCGGTCGCAATTACTTCACCACCTAAATGTGAGGCCAGCGGCCCCATGTCAATGATATAGTCCGCTTCACGCATCATCATTTCATCGTGTTCAACAACTACGACAGTATTGCCAAGATTGCGCAACTCTTTCAACACCTCGATAAGCCTTGCCGTATCTCTTGAATGCAGGCCGATAGAAGGTTCGTCAAGAATGTATAGCGAGTTTGTAAGATTACTTCCCAAACTTCTCGTTAGTTGAATACGCTGGCTTTCACCACCGCTCAATGAATTGGCGAGGCGGCTTAGTGTAAGATAACCGAGTCCAACATCAAGTAACGTCTTTAATCTCGTATTGATTTCGATCAAAATTCTTTTCGCCAATTGCCTGTCATGCTCACTTAACTTAAGGTCAGCAAACCATTGGTTGAGATCTTTTACCGGCATATCACACAATTCGCCAATATTCTTCCCTCCTATTTTTACATACAATGCTTCTTTGCGCAGGCGATATCCGTTACAATCGGGGCATTGCGTGCGGCCACGGTAACGGCTCAGTAACACGCGATATTGCACTTTATACAGGTTCTGTTCTACCTCTTTAAAAAAATCATCAATTCCCTGTGCATGTGCATTTCCTTTCCACAACGTATTATATTGTTCTTTTGTAAGATCAATTATTGGGCTGTGGATGGGAAAATCGAAGCGTTTGGCACCTTTGATAAATTGTTCTTTCCACCATCCCAATTTTTCACCTTTCCACGGGGCCACGCCACCTTCGTATACACTTAAGCGTTTGTCGGGAATTACAAGATCGGCGTCTATCCCCAAAACCTGTGAAAATCCTTCGCAGGTAGGGCATGCGCCAAAAGGGTTATTGAATGAAAAAAGATTCGGTACGGGTTCTTCGAACGTCAAACCGTCAAGCTCGAACTTATTCGAAAAATGACGAGGTTTGTCACTATTTACCTGGATGTACATTTCGCCTTCCCCCTCAAAAAATGCAGTATTCACAGAATCTGCCATGCGGTGAAGATCATCTTCCTCAAAATCCTTTGCAACAAGACGATCGACCAGTACATATACCGGAGCTGCTTTTTTAGATTTTGGAGTCAATACGGAAACGTCTTCCAGTGTATCTTCTATGTGTAATGTTTCGCCACTTGCATACAGCCTGGAGAAACCCTTTTGTATTAAAATATTGAGTTCTTCTTTAACGTCCCTGTTTTTATGCTGACGAAACTCCACCATTATCAGCACTTTGTCTCCATGAGGAAGCGATTTAATGGCATTCACCACATCGGTAACGTCGTCTTTTTTAACTTCATTTCCGCTTACGGGAGAAATCGTTTTGCCGGCACGGGCAAATAAAAGTCTCAAATAATCATAAATCTCTGTCATAGTGCCCACGGTTGACCTGGGCGTGCGGGAAATCACCTTCTGCTCTATGGCAATGGCCGGGCATAAGCCTTTGATAAAATCAACGTCTGGTTTATCCATACGCATAAGAAACTGTCTCGCATAAGCGCTAAGGCTTTCCGCGTAGCGTCGCTGTCCTTCAGCATATAATGTATCTATTGTAAGAGATGATTTTCCTGAGCCGGAAACGCCGGTCACCACTACCAGCTTGCTGCGAGGTATTTCAACATCCACATTTTTAAGATTGTGAACCCTCGCGCCTTTTATCAAAATTGAATTGTCTGAATTGGTAACACCTGCCTCTGCTATTTTCTTTTTCTTTGTACTCGTATTCATTTATATATGTGTGTAGCTATAAAGAAGCTATAGACAAATTTATTGCAAATATGACCAATAACATGCCGTAAAATGAACGTTGGGTTACGGGATTGTAATTTTATTGTGCAGCTCAAATAAAAATTTCGCAAAAATTTGCTTCTTAAAAAAATAACAGTATTTTTAATTATCATTTGTTATTTACATGAAAAACCTAAAACTTGCGCCTATCGCTTAAAATACTACTAAATTTCGTCTAAATCACCCTAGACATTGAAGACTGTAACCAATATCCAATAATAACAAAACTCCAGTAGTTAAGTTTATGAAATCACATTTGCAAAAAACTGATCATGAGCTGATCCATCTGTTTATGGACGGCGAAATGGATGCCCTTGAATGCCTTGTAGTAAGACACAAGGATAAACTGTACACATCCATACTCTTTCTTGTAAAAGATAAATATCTCGCAGAAGATATTTTCCAGGATGTTCTCATAAAAATTATCGACACCATTCGCAGCGGCCGCTACACAGAAGAAGGTAAATTCCTTCCATGGGCTATGCGCATCGCTCACAACCTTTGCGTGGATCATTTCAGAAAGGTTAAACGCACTCCTTCTATCAAAACAGGTACTGACCAGCAAGACATTTTTGACGTTCTCAACTTTACAGAAGAAAGCGCAGACGTAAAAATTATGAAACGTCAAAGCCACGATCGCGTTCGCAGATTACTTGACCTTCTTCCCGAAGATCAAAAAGAAGTAATCATTCTTCGTCACTATGCAGAATTAAGCTTTAAAGAAATCGCATCTTTAACAAATTGTAGCATCAACACTGCTTTGGGTAGAATGCGCTATGGCTTGATCAACCTGAGAAAAATGATGATTGAAAAAAGTATCGCTCTATAATTTGAAATTTTATTAACATATTAAATGCGGGGCAATTAAGAAATAACTTATTTTGCACCCGCATTTATCTTTTTAGAGAAACAACCAAACATATTGTCATTCCGTTTCTCCATCTAATAAAACATCGAATGCTTCGCCGTTTAGAAGGCTGACCCGGAATGACGCCTAATTGAGTCCCGCAGTAATGCGGGATTTTTGCGTATACGGAAAGTTGTTAGTTGTTGGTTGTTAGCCCTTATTTTCGAATAGTCGTCATTGATGCCTAACAACTATAAACTAACATCTAATAGCAACGTCTTTAAATGAAAAAGGCTTGGGCTATGCACCCAAACCTTTTTCTGCTTTATCTCAGTTTAATTCTTATTTCTTTTTAAAACCCTCTTTTACTTCGTCGAGGATTTTGATAAATCTTGGAATGCCAGGTTCATACCCTCCGGCATTCTTGATTATTTTGCCGTCGAGATCAACGAAAACGTACTGGGGTTGAGATACCGCGCCTGTAAGTGTAGCTTCGAAATCCAGGTTTTTATCGCCCATATTCTTGACCTCTCTGCCGTCACGTTTAGATGTATAACGTTCTTCTTCCGGCAGTTTGAATTTATCGTCCACATAAAGCGACACCACGATAAAATCTTTCTGCAATTTGGAGCTCACATCGGCACTGTTAAGCACCTCTTGCTCCATTTTACGGCAATTTGCACAGCTGTGTCCTGTGAAATCAAGCATAACAGGCTTGTTTGCAGCTTTAGCAGCCTTCATAGCCTCTTCATAATCAAAAAATGCATCTACACCGTGAATTTCAGATTCAAGGAAATCGGTGTATTTAATAGGTTTAATTGCGTTGCTATTTCCTTCAACTGCAACCGCACTTCCTGCAGACACTTTATTCAGGTTGAAATCCTGGGTTTTCATTTCAGGCAACCAAGCGCTGATTCCTTTAAGAGGCGCACCCCAAAGACCAGGAACCATATACGTAGCGAACGTCAATGCACCAATTGCAAAGAACAATCTTGTAACGGTCAAATACGGATGGCCATAATCATTTTTAGGCAACTCGTCGTCGTGATGAAACTTCAACTTACCCAAAAGATATAAACCAAGTAATCCAAATATTACTATCCACAGGCTCAAATAAACTTCTCTGTCAAGCAATCTCCAGTGGTAAGCTAAATCCGCACTTGACAAAAATTTCAACGCAAGCGCCAATTCAATGAATCCAAGCACAACTTTTACTGTATTTAACCATCCTCCGGATTTTCCCATTTTATTTAATAGTGCCGGGAAAAACGCGAACAAAGCAAAAGGTAAAGACAAAGCCATTGAAAATCCAAGGAAACCGATCAACGGAGCCAATTTACCGCCTTGCGCTGTCCAAACGGTTAACAGTCCAATGAATGGAACTGTGCAAGAGAAGGACACGATAACCAACGTCAGTGCCATAAAGAAAATACCTGAATAGCTTGACAAATTGGCTTTTGAATCAACTTTATTACTAAATGCTGATGGCAATGTTATTTCAAAGGCTCCCAGGAACGAAATTCCAAAAACCACGAACATGGCAAATACAAACACATTGAACCACGCACTGCTTGCCATATTGTTCAAGGCAGAAGAGCCAAATATTGTTGTAATCAGGAACCCGATAAGTGTGAACACGAACATAATGGATCCTGAATACACTAGCGCATTTTTAATACCTTGTTGACGTGTAGTACTTCTTTTGGTAAAGAAACTAACTGTCACAGGAACCATCGCATAAATACAAGGCATGATGAACGCTCCCAATCCTGATAAAAACCCTCCCAGGAAAAACGACCATAAAGAGTTATCCTGTGGATTGGAGCCTGGCGCAGCAGAAAGCTCAGCTTTTGTTACAGTCACATCAAAGCTTTCGTCTCCGTTTTTATAATCATCTCCCACTTTTACCATGTAGCTGATCTTTCCTTCAAATTCTTTTTTGTCAGCAGGGGTTTGTACCGTTTGTGACCAAATCACGGAGTCTTTGTAATATTTTACGTCAGCCAGAAGGATAGAATCCTTTTCTGTAATGGCTTTACCGGATTCCTGTATAGGTCCTTTCAATTCTTTTTGTACTGATGAATCGAATAAAACAGAAGAGCTTACTGACTCTTCAGATTTTTTGTCGATCGAATAAATTTTATTTCCCGGAGCAGTCGTTACTTTCAGGCGAATAACACTTTCCTTGTCATTCAGCCGTTCCTGAGTGGCAGTTACTTTGATTACCGAATCTTTTTGGGCAAAAAGATTGCACCCTACCAGCAGTAAGAAAGCAGTTAGTATTGTATGTGTATATTTTGAAAACATAGATGTTACAAAAATTAGGGCAGTTAAAAAGAAACGAGTTCCTTTTGCAAGAACTCGTTTTCACTATTTTATTGAGAGATGCATTGTGGGCAGTGTGGAAGTCGATTAACCGCCGATTGCCACTTTGAAATCAACATCAGCTGGTGGTAAGCATTCTTTATCGTTACAAACCATAAATTCTACTTTACCTGCAACATTTGTTTTTGCTTTCCCTTTTACTTTTACAGTCTGAACAAAGTCTACGCTTTTCTCGTAGTAACGTACTTCAGAGCTAAAAGACTCTTCGTACACTTTTTTCATTTTACCCACTTCTTTCACTTTACCATCCATTGTCAACAAAGGATTTTTTGTGAATGTGAAGCTTGTTGATACGGGGCCGTCGCCGCCGTCCTGTGCATACATGTGCCAATTACCGTTGATGGTTGCAGTCATATGTATTTCGTAGGTATTATCGGCTACTTTTTTGCTGGAAAAGTTCCACTTTACCTGAGTTGTACTCTGTGCACTCAGACTAAGGGTGGTAACCAGGGCCGCTACTAAAAAAAGCGCTATTTTTTTCATCAGTTTAATTTTAATTTCTTAACCAAAAATCGACGATTGATTGCTAATAAAAATCTAAAATTGTACAAACCCGTTCTTATTCTTTACAAACTCCGATTTCCACGTTTTCAAGCCCATTTTAGTTATGGGTTTTAAGTAATAAGTTGCAGGTATTGTACTAAAAAACAAAGCATTTCCCGTCTTTAACTCTTAAAACTTCTAACTCATAACTTACCACTCTACTTGTTCATCAACAGCGTCTTCAATATAATTTGTCCGTCAATATTGCCCAAAGCATTAGAACTTGCTCTTTCAGGGTGCGGCATCATACCAAATACGTTGCCGGCAGCGTTTCGGATTCCGGCGATATTGTTAGTAGTTCCGTTTGGATTTGCTTCGGCAGTTATATTGCCATTTTCATCGCAATAGTGATATATAACCTGGTTGTTTTTTTCCAGTTCTTCCAAAGTTTTCTGATCGGCAAAATAGCGGCCTTCCCCATGCGCAATTGGGATTTTCAGCGCTTTATCGCTTCCAACACCTTTCAGGTAAACATTTTTACAGATAAACTGCTGATTCGCATTGCGTAAAAGCACGCCAGGCAACAGCTGCGCCTCGCACAAAACCTGGAAACCGTTACAAACACCCAGTACTTTTCCGCCTTTATTTGCAAACTCAATTACGCTTTGCATCATTGGGCTGAAACGTGCGATGGCACCGCAACGCATGTAATCACCATAAGAAAATCCGCCGGGGAGAACAATACAGTCATTTGTTGTAAAACTGCTAATGTCTTTATCCTTGTGCCAAAGCATTACAACTTCCTGATTTAGATCATTTTGCAGCGCTTCCTGCATATCTCGGTCACAGTTAGAACCTGGGAATACAACCACTCCAAACTTCATATTATAAGAGGGATTAAATTTTGAAAGGGCAAAGTTAGGAATTGAAAATGGAAAATTGAAGGTTGAAAGTGAATTGATAAGCAATACCCGCTAATTTTTAACGGAATTGGCAGAAGCATTTTCAACTTTCAGCTTTTAATTTTCCATTAAAAAAGGCCCGTGTACTGCAATAAAATCACAAATGCGAAAATGAACCAGTGAAGGATTAAAGCGAAAAATTTTGAATTGGCAAAATAATACACTGCCGCATGGAAAGCTGCTAGCGGAATCGTGATCATCAGCCAATGCTGATATCCTGTTCCGGGATTGATCAGAATGATAAGTAAAGAAACAACCAGCAACACCAGCAACAAGCTCCACGTTTTACGAACCTGTATGAGCATTTTATTGAGATTGTTTTGCACGTAAAATGCGCCGACAAGGAACGGCAACACCAACAAAACAATCCCCCCCGTTATCCACAATGACGTGGTAAGTTTTGGCAAATAAAAATGTATCGGCGATATCAGTTTTTGCCATTGCCATTTATTAACCAGATATAGTATTACAAACAGAAAATAATAAGGTGTAATCAATCCTAATATTGAAATGAACCACTCTGTAACCCTGAAAGGTCGCGTAATAAGCAAAGCCAATACGAGCACAAGAATGAAAGCAATGGACGGACTATAAATAAGCGGCAAAATGCCCACCAATATACTTGTATTGAAAATGTTGGTTTTGGGCTGATTGCTATTGTACCATCTGTTCGTTAAATACCATATCCAGATTAGCAGAAAATTAATGAGCAAAGGTGCTGAAAAATAACTCCACTCTTTTACCAGCGATGTTATTAAAAGATAGGACATTCCGACCAGGTAGCTTGGCTTGGGGAATAACTTAAGAGTATTGCACAATCGGTTGATCAGTGTGCTTTGTGCAAACAGCAGGATGAATGCAATTATAGGAAACAACACCGGCGCTGACGATGTAAGAGGATTCAAAAATTTAATCACCAGATGGTAAATGTAGTTATCGCCCTCTAGCTGCACAGCATACTGGCCGTGAATGAACATTGGAAACTTTATTACCAATGCATACAGCAAAAGGAAAAAGGCATTACCAAGGTTATTTTGTTTAAAAACTCCTACCACTGTTGTTAGTTTTTAGGGTTGGGTTGTTTGAATAATGGATTACTTAAAAATCAATTTTTGCGAAGCACAAATAATTCTTATACCAGCACGGAATTATTATTTGCTTACTGCTTACCTGTTTCGCAAAGCGCGGCATGAACTCATAGCCTCTGTCAAGGTTTTTGATTGTCGGATGACGCGAAATTTTTCCATCAGGTGCTATGCTTTGATCTGTTAATATTTGTACTTTCTTGTCCATCTGATTGAACAGAAAATGAAGCTCTCCGCCAGTATTAATAAGACCATAAGAAATCGAATTATCCGATTGATCATCGAACTGCTCCTTTGGTATTATATTGCTCCACTCCATCTCTCCCTCATTTGTAAATGAAAGTACCATTATATTATCGGCAAAGAAACGTGTGTTTGAATAATCCGGATATCCGAAGCGGTTCCAGGGCATGTATCCCGAGCCATAATACGGATAACTGTAGTAATCCATTGGCGATGACCATGGATTCATATAGGGATTATTCCATCTGTTATAGTTGTTTCCACTACTGGATGAATACAGTGACTCGGCCAGAAGCAGGTAGCCTCCGTCTTTCCTGACAATTATACTTTTTATATAGAAATCATCAAAGGCTGTTTTTTTGTTTCCGCTTTCGCCTTTGGCAGCCGTTCGCAGATCATCGTTAAAGAAATAAGTAATATCCCTTATTTTCTCTCCTTTTGCCATATCCCATGTAAGCGCATACAATCCTTCTACGCTACCCCTTTTTTGTTTGTAGTAAAAAGAGGTTAGCGCCGCCCGGCGTTTGGAGTTATCGATTTTGAGTCTTAACTCATCTAATATTTTTGTTCCTATATCCACAGGTCGCACGGAAAAGTCAAGAGAATCCGGATATTTGGTTACCAAATTTACATTGGTTACGGCCTCTGTATTGTTTCCGTTTTTAATGAATTTTGCGAATATCAGTTCGCTTTTATTGCTTAAGTAGAAGTCGGTAAAATTATTGTTGCGCTCTTCCATTGCGAGATCAGCTCTGCTCTTATCTATCAATTGCATGTTGTTGTCGAAAAGAAGCATAGTAAATACATAACTCTTTGGATTTTGGCTGTTAATTTTCAACAACATTATACGCTGTTTGTCGTCGCTGTAAATAACGGTATATACTTTATCTGCAGAAGTATTGAGGCCACTAAGGTGTGTGCTGTCTAGCTCTACGGGCTTGCCGATAACTTTTCCCATTCCGTCGAGCTTTGCCACATTGCAGTAAACAACGTTTTTGCGTTGATATTGGTAGATAGCATAGAAGTAATCCGGATAAGCAATGAAATCAACATTCATGAAACGGTTCTCGTCAATGAATTCCATTTGGGAACGAGTAACCAGTTTCATTTCATTATCGTAAACGCATATGGAGTGGACGGTACGGTTATTTTTATAGGTAACGAAATTGGGGCCCATTTTTCCGATCACCTCAAAATTCGTTCTCTTCGAATCATCCCTTTCAGGCTCTGAATAATAGACCCTAAAATTATCTTGGGCAATCGTCGAAATAGTCAAAAGCAAACAACCTACTAAATATAAAAGCCTGTTTTTCATACTTATCCAATTTCTTGTCAACTAAATATACAGGATCAACGGCAAAGGGAAAAGTAAATTTGATAAAAGTGCCAGTTACGGGTTGATAGTTGTTAGTTATTAGTTATCAGGCTTCGAGGTCTTACAAACCCTCTAACTACAAACAACTTAAACAAACAAGCCGTGAAGATCCTTTCAACTGAATCAATCTCCACGGCTTGCACTTTCTTTTATGCAAACGAAAAAATATCCCTGAATATTATACCACGGTCAAATGCACATAAACATAAGTGAACCGTGCACTTTCCGGAATCATCAGCATAAGTGTATCCCCTTTTTTTAATTTTTCGCTATTGAATAATTCTTCCAGCATTACATAAGGAGCTGCACTGCCTATGTTTCCAACGCGAACAAGGTTCGTATACCATTTTTCAGCCGCCACAGGAATGCCTGTTTTCACCATTTCCTCAGCAATTTTATCCCTGAAATATTCTGAAGAAATATGCGGAAGGAACCAGGTAAGCTTATCCAGATCTACATTGTGTTTTTCTACTACTTCTTTCATGAAAACGCCACCCATCGGCACAATTTTCACGCCCAGTAAACGGGTATCTTGTTTGAAAGAAAATATACTTTGATTGCCCCACTCTTCCGGTTCGAAATCGGGGAAACCCGTCATCGTGCCGTTAGGTTGTTTTACCGCGCCGGAATACATGCAGGTTGGCAATTCGTTGGCATAAGATTTTATTTCTACCCAATCCACTTTCAGGGAAATACCTTTTTCGTTTGGTTTATCCTGTAGCAGGGCAGCACCGGCACCGTCGCTCAACATCCAGCGCATGAAATCTTTTTCAAACGCAATGATCGGATTGGTTTCGATCTCCTTCAATTTTTCAGCTTCCTGGTTAAATTTCTCGCCGCGTAACCAGGTTGACACTTTTTCGGAACTGCAGGTTGCCGCTATTTTCTTATCTCCACTTTTGATCGCCATGTAAGCATACTTGAAGGCTTGAAAACCTGCTGCACAGGAACTGCTTATTGAAGCAATTTCTATAGGTTTACAAGCAAGCTCACCGTGCACCATTGCTGTGTGGCTCGGCAATAATTGATCTGGTGACATAGTACCGCAAACAAGCAGTTCTATATCATCTTTAGTGATCTTATCATCAAACAATCCCCGGATAGCCGTTGCAGCAAGCTGAGCATTGGAGTGTGTACTTTTTCCACTTTTGTCCATTGCATAATAGCGGGAAGTAATTTTGTTATTGCTCAAAATCTTTGTTCGCGCCCTCGAAGGTTTGTTATCCACCATTCCCAACACCTCTTCTATCTCATCATTGCTCACTGGCTCATTGGGTAGGAACTTCGCCATCCTTGTAATAAACACTTCTCCCATAGTAATATATAATAGTTATGTTTTACACTTTTAAGTTGTTACTTGTTGGTTATTAGTTGTTAGCTAGAGTACCTCAAATATGGGCAGCAAAAAAAATAAAGCCTAACAACCAACAACTATAAACCAACAACTCACTAAATAACTCCCTGTTTATATTCAATGCCTTTAAAATAACTCAACAGACTTTTAAAGGATCTTCTTTTAAAAATACTCTGCAATTTAGCTGTTGCGCCTGAAATGGGAGACAATACAAAAATACCCGTTAATAAAAGGCGTTTGAAAAGCATAACACGCGATTTTCTTTCAGGATTTCCTCTATCTCCTTTTTCTCTTATGTACTTCGCGAATTTCCTAAAATTAGTAATGCCACGTCGCTCCAATACAATAAGAGTCGGTTTTAATTCTACAGCTTTTTGGGCAAGCAATGCAGGCTGTAATTCATCCAATTTTTGGGATTGCAAACTATTTAAAATAGTTGAACCAAAACGCGTTGCTGCATTAATATCTGCTGTTTGCACCCCTGCCTCAGGCAACATTCCCGACGCTTCTTTTTTACCCGTAAACATCCAGCGGATGATGGTAAACAAAGCCACCAGGTTATGATTGGTATCTGCAAACACTATATTACCTACTATTCTCGCGCCAACATTTTGCAAACTTGCTTTGATTCTCTCCTGTGCATTCAACCACATGTTCCGGCAGCCAACTACCGTAAGCACCGGTTTTCCTTTTAATACTTTTGCGTAATCGCTCTTCAAGAAACTTGTTGTAGGTACTGACGGAGAAAGGAACCAGGGCTGATAGCCAAGTATTACAAGATCATAATTTTTGTCAGGAATTGACATTGGTTTAATGGCTGCAGGGATTTCTTCAACACATTCCGGCATGGCATCAAAGAATGAATCTGATGACCATGGAAACGGAAATGGATGTTCAAGCTCAATTTCTGAGTAAGTAATATCGAGCTGATCCTTAACCGGAGCCAACATGTTATCAATAATGGTACGTAATTGGCCTGACTGCGAAAAATAAACTACTAATACGCTTGGCTTCATAAGTTGGTGTTAATATAAGCCGCCTAAATTAAGACAATAGCGGAAATGCAAAAAATACTAAATCAATGCCACGCAAAATTTCTGCTTTAAATACCTATCTAAACTCGAAACGATACGGCAAAACATTTCCATGGCATATAATTAGCAACAAATAAAATCAACTTTGGGAAATATGCCTATTTTTGTTTGCTTTGTTAAAATACTCAATCACACATGGACGACTTCAAAAAAGACCTGAAACTGCAGATCATAGAGGCGCTGAACTTACAAGGAATGAACCCTGATGATATTGACAATACCGCACCTCTTTTTGGAGAAGGTTTGGGACTGGATAGCATAGATTCTCTCGAACTAATGGTTTTGCTGGAAAGAAACTACGGCATTAAAATTGAAGATGCTCGTGAAGGAAGAAAAGTGCTTGAGTCAATAGATGCAATGGCAGCGTACATCGAGGCCAATAGAAAAAAATAGTCGTCATGCCAGGAAAGCGTGTGTTTATCACCGGTATGGGAATCATTTCTGCGATAGGAACCGGTGTTGAGGAAACATTGGTGTCCCTGCGAAATAATGCATCTGGCATAGGTCCTATTGAAATAGTCGATACGCTTCTTAAGAGTAAGCTGATTGCAGGCGAAATAAAAGTGCCGAATGAAAAGCTGGCCGAATTGACCGGCGTAAAAAAAAACGCTTACTATACCCGCACATCTCTTTTAGGAATTGCTGCATTGCAGGAGGCTATGCAGATGAGCAAACTCGATCCATCCCGTCAAAAAACCGGATTCATTAATGCCACTACCGTTGGTGGTATGAGTGACATGGAAAAATATTATTTCGATCTCGTTGATCCCACCACAAAATCAAATGAGAACGGACTCGCAGATTGTCTCGACTGTGCAGACTGCACGGAAAAAATCGCAGATCATTTCAACATAAAAGATTGGATCGCTACGATAAGTACCGCTTGTTCGTCTTCTGCGAACGCCATTTTATACGGCGCAAGACTGATCAAATCCGGCCAATTGGACGTTGCAGTTTGTGGTGGAACAGATGCACTTACCCGTTTTACTTTGAACGGTTTCAACAGTCTTAAAAATATTGATGCTTCGCCTTGTATGCCCTTTGATGAAAACCGAAACGGTTTAAATCTCGGCGAAGCGGCTGCTTATGTAATCATGGAAAGTGAAGAACAGTTGCAACGTTCCGGAAACAAACCTCTTGCAGAATTGAGTGGCTACCAAAACTTCAATGAGGCGTTTCACCCAACAGCTCCATCACCAAATGGAGAAGGTGCTTTAACCGCAATGCAGGAGACAATACAAATGGCAGGCTTGCAACCAGCCGATATCTCGTATATTAATGTTCATGGCACTGCTACACTTAACAATGACCTTTCTGAAGGAATTGCTTTGAAAAGATTGTTCGGAGAAAACGTTCCTTTGTTCAGCTCTACCAAACCCTTTACCGGCCACACACTGGCCGCAGCTGGCGCCGTAGAAACTGTTTTCTCACTACTTAGTCTGCAGGAGCAAATAATTTACGCAAATCTTAATTTCAAATCACCAATGCCAGAACTTGGTTTATATCCTGTTACTTCACTACAAACAGACAAAGCTGTCATGCATGTACTGAGTAACTCTTTTGGATTTGGCGGAAACAACGCCAGCCTTCTATTTAGTAAATATGTTTAATCCGGTTCACATAACATCTGCCCGCGCAACTTGTGCGCAGGATACTTTCAGCAACAATAATTTGCCAGAAAACATAAAGGTTTTTGAGCAAAACATCCTCAATTATCACGAACCGGATTACAGGCAGTATTTTACTATTATGCAGCTGCGCCGGATGACACGTATAATTAAGATTGGTTTGGTTACTGCGATAGAAGCGTTGAAAGATGCAAAACTTGAGCAGCCACAGGCTATCGTTACCGGAACAGCAAAAGGCAGCATGACCGACACTGAAAAATTTCTGCATGACATTGTAGATTTCAATGAAGGCACGCTCAATCCCACAGCATTTATACAATCTACATACAACGCATTGAATGGCTTGATTGCCCTTCATCACGACGCAAATGGTTACAACTCCACTTATGTTCATCGGGGTTTTTCCCTGGAAAATTCTTTGATGGATGCCATTATGCTTTTTGAAGAAAATAGAATTGAGAACGCATTGATCGGATGTTTCGAAGAAATGACGGCCGAACATTATGAGCTTAAGAAAAAGATGGGTTACTGGAAAAACGAGTCCATGAAAAACATCGATTTACTTAACTCGTCAACAGAAGGAACAATTGCAGGAGAAGGAACATTTTTCTTCACCTTAAACAAAGCGCCGGAAAATGCAATCGCGAAACTCAGCGGGCTACGCATGTTGTATAATGCGGATGAAGCGTTAGTAAAAACAACATTCAATAACTTTCTTGCAGAACACAGCCTGGAGCTAAACGAAGTAGATGCCGTGTTTTTAAGTTATAATGGAAATATCCAAACACGCCACTTTGAAGATGCTATTTCAGAACAGCTTTCGTCCAATACAAATCAGTTAGCCTTCAAACATCTTTGCGGTGAATTCGATACCGCTGCAGGTTTTGCGCTATGGGCCGCTACAAAAGCTTTACAACATCAGGTTCTACATCCATCTTTGATTCTTAAAAAAGGCACTTCTTCTAGCCTTAAAAATGTAATTATCTACAATCAATACAACGGAAAGGAACACGCATTTTATTTACTGGAGAGAATCTAGCACACAGATGACACTGATTGGACTGATTTGCACGGATACTCAAGAGTAATAGAATTACCGAATCATCGAATAATTGAGCAATAACTGAGTAAAAAAAGCGATGAAGCTTTTTGAATATGAACCCTCAGTCATTCAATGATTCAGTTATTCAACTCATAATCTGTGTAAATCCGTCTAATCAGTGTCATCTGTGTGCCAACAAATAAAAAACCCTCCGATTTTCGGAGGGTTCTATTATATTGAAATTCTTAGAATTAAGCGATTTCAACATCAGCACCAGCTTCTTTCAATTTAGCTGCGATGTCTTCAGCTTCCGCTTTAGAAACACCTTCTTTTACATTCTTAGGTGCACCGTCAACTAATTCTTTAGCTTCTTTCAATCCCAAACCAGTCAAATCTTTAACGATTTTAACTACGTTCAATTTAGAAGCACCACCGTTTTTCAAAACTACGTTGAAAGCAGTTTTTTCTTCAACAGCAGCAGGACCTGCTTCAGCGCTAACTACAACTGCAGCAGCAGCTGGTTCGATACCGTACTCAGCTTTAAGTACGTCTGCTAATTCTTGAACTTCTTTTACTGTTAAGCCTACTAATTGTTCAGCTAATGCTTTTACGTCTGCCATGATTGTTAAATTTTTTCCGCCTTCATCGATACCTCCGGCGGAGAGTTTAAAAAAATTTGTTTTTGCCTTTATTTAACCATCCGGCCAGGTGTATTATTTAAGATCTGAAATCAATTTCAAATCTATCTCAAATTTCAAATTACTCAGCTGCTGCAGCTTCTGCAGGAGCACCTTCTTTCTCAGCTTTGTTAAGCAATGCAGAAAGTACGCGTTTTGCAGGAGATTGCAACAATCCAATAACGTCGCCGATAAGCTCGTTTTTGGTTTTGATTTGAGTAAGCGCTTTCAATTGGTTGTCACCTACAAACAGGTCACCATTGATGAAAGCAGCTTTCAAAATTGGCCTTTCACCATTTGTTTCTTTACGGAAAGAAGAAATGATTAGAGCTGGTTCTTTAGGGCTTTCGCTGAACAACAATGCAGTTACATTGTGCAGAGATTCGTAAACCCCGCTGTATTTTTCAGCATCGATAGATTCCAATGCTTTTTTAATCAAAGTGTTTTTAGCCACTTTCATTTCCACTTGCTTGTTAAAGCAGTGACGACGCAGTTTGCTAACTTGTTCTACAGTTAAGCTTTCTGTATCGGCGATATAGAAATTATTATATTGAGCGAACTTACCTTTCAGCAGTTCAATCACTTCATTTTTTTGATCTTTATTCATGACGCTTTTTTTATCTGTAACGCTTACGCGGCAACAGTATTAACTAATTAGTGAATAAAAGTTTTGGTGTCTACTGTAATACCAGGGCTCATTGAGCTTGCCATGCTAACACCTTTCAGGTAAGTACCTTTAGCGGTAGCTGGTTTCAATTTGATAAGCGCGTTGATTAATTCCTGGCTGTTTTCTGCGATTTTGTCAGCACCAAAACTTACACGGCCGATAGAAGCGTGTACGATACCCGCTTTATCAACTTTGAAAGCGATTTTACCGCCTTTTACTTCGTTAACTGCAGCAGCTACATCATTTGTAACAGTACCTGTTTTAGGGTTTGGCATCAAGTTACGAGGTCCCAATACTTTACCCAGTTTACCAATTTTAGGCATTACAGATGGAGTAGCGATGATTACATCGATATCAGTCCAACCGCCTTCAATTTTTTGGATAAATTCATCTAAACCTACGAAGTCAGCACCAGCACCTTTTGCATCGTTTTCTTTATCTGGCGTGCAAAGCACAAGTACGCGTTTAGTTTTACCAGTACCGTGTGGCAATGTTACAGTACCACGTACAGCCTGGTCAGCTTTTTTGGGATCAACACCCAAACGGATGTGAACGTCAACAGAAGCATCAAACTTTGTGGTGTTAATTTCTTTCACCAAAGTAGAAGCGTCTTTTAGAGAATATATTTTGTTTTTGTCAACTTTAGTATTTGCTACTTTTCTTTTTTTACTGATAGCCATAGCTCAATTTTTTTACGGTTTCAGAATTAGTTTTCCCACGGAGCTTTACCTTCTACAGTCAAGCCCATGCTGCGAGCTGTACCGGCAACCATGCTCATAGCGCTGTTAAGCGTGAAAGCATTGAGGTCAGGCATTTTGTCTTTTGCAATTTCTTCCACCTGAGCCCAGGTTACTTTACCAACCTTGTTACGGTTAGGCTCTTTGGAACCGCTTTTAATTTTCGCAGCTTCCATCAACTGAACCGCAGCCGGAGGAGTTTTAATTACAAAGTCAAATGACTTATCAGAATAAACAGTGATTAATACAGGTAGAACTTTACCCATTTTATCCTGAGTTCTAGCATTAAATTGCTTACAGAACTCCATGATATTAACGCCCTTAGAACCCAGAGCTGGACCAATTGGAGGTGCAGGATTGGCTTGACCGCCTTTGCACTGCAACTTTACGAAACCTGAGATTTCTTTTGCCATTTTAAAATATTTTTTTGGTGATAACGTACTGCTTAAAGCAGCACTCCCAAAGCCATTCAAATCGAAAGAACTTTATTTTGGGGATGCAAAAGTAATTAAATTTCCCAATAAATAAACATTCTTTGCCGGCTAATTTTTGTGAAACAATGGATAATGCTGGTTTCCAAGCGAATGCAAAAATAATACATCGGTAAATATGCCATATCTAAATCATTGATATAAAATATACTACTTATTTAAGGCGATGTCTTTTTAGCAATGCTTTTATCTACCAACCTGTATACCAGAGTAATACCTACTTGCGGGGTTAAAGCAAATTGTGATAAACCGGGAAATGGGAGAAAATCATCTGTTGCCGCAATGCCTGCAGGCTTTGTTTCATCATAATAATGAAAACCTACGCCCCAATAGTATTCAAACTTCAGCCGATTCAAACGGTCCCACTTCGCGCCACCGGGTTTTCGCATAGGCAACTGTGTACCACAAAGCAAATTCAGACTATAGGAACTCGCATGCATCCTGACATTTTCATACTTTTCATAAGTTGGAATATCATTTTGTACATCATGCGGCACCCAGGCCTGCCCCTTTTTCTGAATGTATTTGTAATGAAACTGAGCTTCGAAGAAAAAGAAATGCCGCAACGAAGGATAATATCTTGCGGCGGGCCTGATAAGATACCCGCTTACCTTACCGCCTTCACTTGGTGAAGCAAAGATCCAACCGGCATCTGCAACAAAAGACCAGTGGGGTAAAAAACGATATTCTGCACCCATCGTAAGGTTACAGTTCAAAGGATCAATCAAGCCCGGAAAATTCCAGCGAACACTTAGGTCCCCTTTTTGATCATACTTCGATTGCGCAGAAAGTTGGGCTACAATGACGAGGTATAACAGTACACAAATGGCTTTGTTTTTCATTGTAGTCAAATGTTGGAGAGGAATACAGGGTTTCGGTTATCTGAAATATCATACAGCTTAATGCCTGCGTCTGTCCAGCAAATGAGCATATGGTTGTAGGGAATTACGTCAGAAAACGTAGCATCTGTTATGGTTTTTATCACCACAGGATTGTATGGTCTTCTAATATCAATAACCAGTAGGCCCACCATCTTATCGCATACATAAAGCACGTCATCATCGTAGCCGAGACCGTACGGCTCCTGAAGTGTAAGCGTACCTTTTTCAATAGGATTTGTAATTTCCTTTATATCGTACACAGCTAAAATACTTCGGGTGCCACCGCAAGGGGCATTAGCCCTGAGTGTTGCAAATGCTACGGTATCTTTTGCCACGACCGGATCGCAACGTCGCATCACAGTTGGCGATAGTGCCGTACCCAACGCTGCAGGCTTTGCTGGATCCTGGATTGAATAAATATAAACGGCCGTGCTGGAGCCAATAAATAGTTTATCATTGAACGGAAATATGGTCTCAATGCTAAAGCCCACTGACACGGTATTTTTCAAAACGGGATGTATTGGATCGGAAATATCAAATGCCTTCAAAGAGGTTTCATCTACCGAGTACAAATAGTTTCCTGCAATAGCGAACCTGGCAGTAGAGCCCCCTTTACCATCAGTCGATGCTGATGCTGTTGTGCTTAGCGTTGAAGAAGATGTGCTAGATTTAGTGCATTGCATAAGCAAGCAGCTAAGTATTATAAGTGTAAAATTTCTTTTCATAATTATGTTTTTAGCGCCTGCATTTAGGAGATTTAACCATTTCTAATTTCCAACCCACAACTACGCCTTTGCTTGCGTCTGGGCATTCAAATAATACATTGATATAAGGCGGGTAATCCTGGTTGACGGGTTTGAATACATTTTCCATTCGTTTAATCATTACAGGTCGCTCAGGATCACTGATATCAAATACCACCATGTCTTTATAATTGTCGGCATATAGGTAATGGCCTTTAACGGCTAGCTCGTTGCTAAAAGGAATGTTTATAAAAGCTGTTTTCCGGGGATGTTTTTTGTCACTCACATCAATGATATGAATACCGGAATTTTTATCATTTTGAAAAATGTAGTTTCCGTAGGCGTAAATCTTTCCGGGATCAGTCGTTACTTTGGGAAGGTCTGTCGAAATCTGTTGAATATTTTGTTCTGAGTAGTAAACCGGCACATAGGCCTGCCCTTCCATGGGCGCATTTTGGTCAGGCGTGCAGGCAGTCAGGGCAATAACTACGCACGCAGTAAAGGGGATCATTAAGCGTTTCATAAATGGTGTTTTGTAAAAAGTATAAAAGTCACAGCTACGGAAAGTCGCCACATAGGAGTGATCTTTCCGCAGATTAATTTTTCTGCAGATCAATTCTGTTATTCACTTCACACTTATATCCGGAACACGAAGTTGCCTAATGAGAAGCCTTGTTGATGGTTCAATATTATTCAGCGTAGGGTATGCTGTTGTATCATTTCCTACTTTAACGTAATAGCTGGCATTGGCAACTTTGTAGCTTTGACACAGCAGCAAATTCAAACGTTGCTTGCCAATAGTCGCCGTGTTAGAATTAAAGGAAATTTAACAATTATAACTGCTTATTGCTTTTGCTATTGAGCCATGTAATGAATGATGAATGCCGCAACGTTGAGAACACAGGCATATACTACCATGATTCTAAGCAACCAACGGGGAATTTGATCAGCGCCGAGAGCAGTGAGGATAAACAGTAGAGGTAAGAAATCCAAAGTAAAGCGCATACAGTTCACTTGCGAGAAGCCGTTATTGTGATAAAACAAAATGCCGGTCAACATTATTAAGATTGTTATCCAGCTAAACCACAATAATTTTTTCGGCCAATTTGCTTTGACGCTTGCAATTAAAAAAGGACTGGCAGCAGTTAGAGATGTGCCCCATAAATCTATGTCCACAATTTTCATCTGGTCTGCTCCAGCCAAAATGATCGTAAACCCTTTGAAGAACAAACTGTAAACATTAAACCAGAAATATTTTACACTGAACACACCATGGGCCGCAACCCGGTCTTTTAATATTCCCGCATACTCGATGTAATTGTAGCCCGCATTTAATGGTTGGCCAAATCTAACGTAGTTGTAAGTAAGATACAATCCTACAAAAACACCAATGGACACACACAGACTGAGGGCCTTTTTATAAAATGTTCTATCCAGTTTATCCCGGCTTATATAGTACAGATATCCCAGTGCAAACACGCCATAAAATAATGTGAACTGACGCGTAAGGAAACTGCAGCCAATAAAAATTCCGACCAGCCACCATCTTTGTTTACCCAGTATTTCGGTTATGCTAAGGAGAATTAAACTCGTTGCGATGATATGAGCAAATTGGTATACGTGATGACTAGTTACTAAAACATACCAATAACCCGTGCCGAAAAAAAATGCGGGAATTAATAATGATTTGATGGGTTTACTGATCTCCAGCTTTAGAAACACCGTGTAAAGCAAATACAGATTCGCACAACTGCATATAAGCGCAATAAGTATGGTATTTACATTTGGGCCAAAAATGGCAGCAAAGGGTAAAAGTATAAGGGAGGGAAACGGAGGATAGGGCAAATAATGTTTCCCGTTATAAAATATCATATCCAGGTAATCGTAATTATCTGCCTGGAGTGAAATATGACCTTTTAATAAAGAATTTGCATAAAGCAAATAAGCGTTTACTCCTTCGTGATGTAAAACAGCAGGGATGTGCAGCAAAGCGAAGAACCCAAAATAGATAAGCCACTGATATCGGGTGGGATTCTCGAAATAGATTAGTCTTCTCAATGCTTCTTGCATGTTTTGGTAGTTAGATTAAGGTACAAATTACAGGAAAAGGGTATCTTGACAACAAGATAGAGAATGATTTTTCAAAAAAATAATAGAGACAAAAAAACCGCTCTAAATGAGCGGTTTTTCACAATATTTTGAAAACTAAGATTATCCTAGCTTTTCAACTTGCATGTAGTTCAATTCAACCGGAGTAGAACGACCGAAGATCTTCACGGTTACTTTCAGCTTCTTCTTCTCGTCGTTAACTTCTTCGATAATACCATTGAAATCATTGAAAGGTCCTTCGATAATCTTAATGGTTTCACCAACGATGAATGGCTCGCTCATGGTAACACCACCAGCTTCCTGCATTTCATCCATTTTACCTAACATTTTATTTACTTCGGCTTTACGTAAAGCGATAGGATCATCTTTACCAAGGAAGTGAATAACATTGGTTGTATTTTTTATCAGGTCGCGTAAATCATCAGACAATTTACCATCGGTAATTTCGATCATAACATAACCAGGATAGTAGTTGCGTTCACGCATTACTTTTTTACCATTCTGTACCTTATACACTTTTTCAACAGGTAAAAAAACTTGCTTAACCACTTCTACCCAACCGCTACGTGAAATTTCCTTATCGAGGTATTCTTTCACTTTACGCTCTTTGCCGCTTACAACACGCAGCACATACCATTTGGTCTCCGTTTGATTTGCTGCTTCCATTATTGGTGTTTAAGGAAAGAATATATAAAATTCAAAAAGGTGTGCGAAGCAAAATCCATTACACCTACAACAAGGGTGATCAAAAGTGTAGCAATCAAAACGATTACAGTTGCTTGTTGCAATTCACTCCATGTAGGCCAGGTCACTTTCTCAACCAACTCTTTGTATGACTCGCTAAAGTATGTTCCGATTTTATTCATAGAGAATAATTGTGAATTTGAAAATTTGTGATTTAAAAATTTGAAAATACTGCTTTTCCAACTTGCCTGATCGCTCAAATTTCAGTTGCTCTGAAAGCGCAAAAAATGTGAAAACCTGAAACTTATTTCATTTTCAAATTTACACATTTCCCAATTTACAAATTAATCAGCACGGGCACTAGGATTCGAACCCAGATCAAAGGTTTTGGAGACCCGTATGCTACCGTTGCACCATGCCCGTGTAAAAAGCCATTAGCAAAAAGTCCTTTATTACAATCAGCAAATTTAAGAAACCTGCTAAAGATAGGCTTAAAGCTAATGGCTTAGCTATATTATTTCACAATTTCAGTAACCTGACCAGCACCTACTGTACGTCCACCTTCGCGGATAGCGAATTTAAGACCTTTTTCCATCGCAATAGGTTGGATCAAAGTAACTTTCAATGAAGTGTTATCGCCTGGCATAACCATTTCAGTTCCTTCTGGAAGAGTAACTTCACCAGTTACGTCTGTAGTACGGAAGTAGAACTGAGGACGGTATTTGTTAAAGAATGGAGTGTGACGTCCACCTTCTTCTTTGCTCAATACGTAAACTTCTCCTTTGAATTCAGTGTGCGGAGTGATAGAACCTGGTTTGCAAATTACCATACCACGACGGATATCTTTTTTCTCAATACCGCGCAATAACAGACCTGCGTTGTCACCAGCTTCACCTTCGTCCAATAATTTTTTGAACATCTCAACACCTGTAACAGTAGAAGTAAGTGGTTTTTCGATCAAACCTACGATTTCAACACCTTCACCCACTTTAATACGACCTCTCTCGATACGGCCTGTAGCAACAGTACCACGACCAGTGATAGAGAATACGTCCTCAACGCTCATCAAGAATGCTTGATCAACCGGACGTGGAGGTAGAGGAATATAAGTATCAACAGCTTCCATCAATTCGTTGATTTTCTCAACCCATTGTGCTTCACCAGCCAAAGCGCCAGTTGCAGAACCTTTGATGATAGGAGTGTTATCGCCGTCAAAACCTTTTTCAGTCAACAACTCACGAATTTCCATTTCCACAAGTTCCAATAATTCAGGATCGTCAACAAGGTCAACTTTATTCATGAATACCACCATACGAGGTACACCTACCTGACGAGCAAGCAGGATGTGCTCACGAGTTTGTGGCATAGGACCATCTGTAGCAGCAACCACAAGAATAGCACCATCCATTTGTGCAGCACCAGTAATCATGTTTTTCACGTAGTCAGCGTGACCTGGACAGTCAACGTGAGCATAGTGACGACTAGCAGTTTGATATTCTACGTGAGCTGTGTTGATAGTGATACCTCTTTCTTTTTCTTCAGGTGCACCATCAATTTCGTCATAATTTTTCTTCTGCGCCAAACCTTTCTTGCTCAGAACATCGGTGATAGCTGCAGTCAAAGTTGTTTTACCGTGGTCAACGTGACCAATAGTACCAACGTTAACGTGGGGTTTATCCCTCTTAAAGGTCTCTTTTGACATCGTTATAGTTTTTAGTTGCGGTTTTAAATTTGTTTTCTAAATATGAATACTGTTTTTAACAACAGGAAACATCTACTGATTTGCCATTTACCTAAACCTCAGTTTCCGAAAAAATGGCTAGCCGTTGATAAACCCCATTTTTTAAGTGAGATAAATTCACGGCTTTGTGCTTGAGTCGTTGAAGAGAATGATTTCTCTATCTTCCCGATCAAGATCGGGATGCTCATTTCTGAGCCCGGCTTTATACTAAGCCGTTGAAGAGAATTAGCTTCTCGACCTTCCCGATCAAAATCGGGATGCTCATTTCTGAGCTACGGCTTTATTATGAGCCGTTGAAGAGAATTGAACTCTCGACCTCTTCCTTACCAAGGAAGTGCTCTACCACTGAGCTACAACGGCATATACTCAGTTGGCAGTTTTTTTTCAGCTTTGCAGCACCTAACAATTGAATATTAAACGACTGCCGACTGCTAACTGAAAACAAAGAGCGGAAGACGAGGATCGAACCCGCAACCTATAGCTTGGAAGGCTATCGCTCTACCAATTGAGCTACTTCCGCAGATACAATTTGAAAATATAAAAATTTGAAAACTTGAAAATCAAACTAGCTTTAAACTTTATTTTCAAATTTTCAAACGCTCTAATTTCAAATTTGTCTGTGGGCAGGAGAGGATTCGAACCTCTGAAGTCGAAAGACAGCGGATTTACAGTCCGCCCCATTTGGCCGCTCTGGAACCTGCCCGACTTTAATTTGAAAATTTGAAAATGTGACAATTTGAAAACTAAAAGAACATGATGCCTTTTGTTTTCAACTTTACATATTCAATCTTTCAAACTAAATTAAGAGCCGAAGATGGGACTCGAACCCGCGACCTACTGATTACAAATCAGTTGCTCTACCAACTGAGCTACTCCGGCTTACTATATTTTTAACTGGATTTTTACTACCTTTTTTGGAGATAGTAACTCCTTGCTATAGTTTGAAAATCAATATTATCTAAGAGCTTTTTTCGTTTCGCAACGCCCTATGTTTTTTGGGAAGGCAAAGGTAAGAGAATTCGAATAATACCCAAATTTTGACTCAACTTTTTTTTAGCTTTTTTAATTATTGCTTCCGAATTGCGATTCTAAAAGCCGCTTTTTTGATATAAAAACTCAATTCAAATTCGCTGAAACCGTTGAAAACACTGCAAAATTAAGCATGTGTAATGAATTAAAGATGCAATGAAATTATTTTTGAAAAAAGTAGCGCTCGCTTGATAAAATTCTACTTTATGAAGAGGTCATATTAAAAAAAAGACCTCCTTTCGGAGGTCTTGAAATATTTTTTATGCTGCTAAACGTTTTTCTTTTTTTCTTTTCATTTGATTTACGAGTGAATCAAGAGCGCAGTCAAAAGATTCTTCAAATGATTTTGAACTGGCCTTTACAAAAAAATTGTGTTTGGGGACATGAACCCTGATCTCTGCGATTTTGTCTTTAATTGTATGAATTACATTGTCAAGTTTTAAAAACACATCAACCTTAATAATCCTGTCATGAAAGGTAGGAAGTTTTTGAATTTTAGAATTTACGAAATCAATCAATTTAGAATCTGCGTCGAAGTGCACAGTCTGAATTTTAACGTCCATAACAATCGCAATTTTAAACGTGAAACAATAAATTAAAGAACTAACATTTTCACACTCATTATTTAATAAAATAATAATGTTAGAGGGACTATGAAGATAAACCAACGTAGTATGCTTTCCAAATAAAGACTTCTGATTTTTCTCAAGTTTGCCAACTTTTTAACAACGTCTAATTTTCACGCCTTGGGGTGTGCCTTTTTGTATGCTTCCTTTAATTTTTCGATGGAATTATGGGTGTAAACCTGTGTGGACGCTAAACTACTGTGACCCAGGAGCTCTTTTATTGCATTGAGATCGGCACCGTGATTGGTGAGGTGGGTGGCGAAAGTATGACGCAAAATGTGAGGGCTTTTCTTCTGAAGCGTTGTTACCTGCGAGAGGTAAGATTTCACCCTGAGGTATACATACTTGGCATAGAGTTTTTTGCCTTTGGGGGTTACAAAAAGATATTCGCTGTCAAAGTCTTCAAAAGACTTCCGCTTGTCTTTCTGATAGCCTATAAGATTCTCTATCAACTGTTTGTTTACAGGAATGATCCGTTCTTTATTTCCCTTTCCCAAAACTTTGATTGAATTTGAATTGCGGTTGACACCATGTTCTTCCAGGTTTACCAACTCGCTTAAACGAATACCTGTGGCGTAAAAAACTTCAATGAGCAACTGGGTTGTTTTACCGTCCCAGTCATCTGGAAAAGCAATTTCCTTTAATAAAACATTCATGTCGTCTTCCATGACGAAGGAAGGCAGTCTTTTGCCGATTTTAGGGGCGGAGACGTTGGTCATCGGTGTTGACTCGATATTGCCAAGTTTCAACTGGTATTTAAAGAATGATTTTAGTGAAGATGCTTTCCGGTTAATCGTTTTGGAAGTGAGTTTTTCATCTTTCAATGATGCCATCCAGGTTCTTACCATGGAAGAATTGATTTCTCCAATTTCGGTTTGCTCAAAATTCTTGTTCAGATAGTCGAAAAATTGCGTGAGATCGTCTTGGTAAGAGCGGACGGTGTGTTGAGAATAACGTTTCTCAAACTGCAGATAATCAAGGAATGGCGTAAGAATGGATGGTGCTGTTTCCATAAACTAAGATAGCCACAAAGCTAATACTTTGCAGCTATCCCACTATGAAAAAGCTTAAATAACTTAATCGAATTTACCTGTTGCTACTTGTTGCTTGTAAATTGCCTTAAGTACTTGCGTACGGCGTTTTACAGAAGGCTTAGTAAAAGTTTGGCGCTCTCTCAACTGAAGCAAAGTTTTTGCTTTCTCGAACTTCTTCTTGTACTTTTTAAGCGCTTTGTCAATGTTTTCGCAATCTTTTGAGTCTATGATTAACATATTTTATATATACCTCCTTTAGGCGATTTTGGAGTGCAAAGGTAAATAGTTTCAAATAAAAAAACAAGAGGAATTTGAAATTTGAGATTCGAAATTGGAGCCTACATGACTTCGATTGGTTTACATCCTGATTATTAACCTTTAATAAATAAATCGAACGCCTAATTTCTATTTCCTAACTCCTAATTCCTAATTTGCATACATGTTTACAGGAATCATAGAATCATCAGCAAAGGTACTGGAAGTTATTACTTCGGGTACGAATAAAAGTTTCTGGCTGCAAAGCGCTATTTCTGATCAATTTAAAGTGGATCAAAGCGTTTCGCACGATGGTGTTTGTCTTACAGTGGAGGCAATTGCAGAAGACCGCCACCGCGTAACTGCCATTTTAGAAACATTGGAGAAATCCAATCTTGGGAAATGGGAAGCAGGAACAATAGTCAATATAGAAAGATGCTTGCAAATGAATGGACGCCTCGATGGACATTTTGTTCAGGGCCACGTTGATACAACCGGAACTTTGCAGGAAATAAAGGAAATGGATGGCAGCTGGCAACTTACTTTCTCCTACCCTAAAACTTTTGCACATTTAATGATCGAAAAGGGCTCCATTTCTATGAATGGTATCAGCCTTACAATTTTTAATGTAACAGAAAACACTTTTTCGGTAGCGATTATTCCATATACGTTTAACCATACCAATATTAGAAATATGCGAACCGGTGATACGGTGAATCTTGAATTTGATGTGGTGGGAAAATACATTGCGAGGTCACTGGAGCTAGGGCGTAACATTTAATAATGTCAGGCACAGATGAGCAATGCGGCGATGGCACCGCGACAAATCTGCGCCAACATCAGGCATGTCTGCGCTAATATCATTTTAAACAATTAATCATCTTAGATTGTATCTTTAAATCATAAACTTTAAACAACCATGAGCACTAATAAACTTATTCTTGTTGTTATTATTGGACTTATTGTACTTCTTGTTGGATGCGGCGGATGTGGCGCCATCAATTTCCAAAAAAATGCCGTTACGATGGATGAAAATGTAAAGGGAAAATGGGGAAATGTTCAAAACCAATATCAACGCCGTTCTGATCTTATACCTAATCTGGTGAATACCGTAAAAGGTGCCGCAAACTTTGAGCAGGAAACGCTAACTAAAGTAATTGAAGCAAGAGCAAAAGCGACTTCTGTTCAGATTAATGCAAATGATCTTTCACCTGAAAAAGTTGCCCAGTTCCAGCAGGCGCAAGGTGAGCTTTCAGGCGCACTTAGCCGCTTGTTAGTGACTGTTGAGCAATACCCTGATTTAAAGGCAAATAAAAACTACCAGGATCTGCAAGCCGAGCTTGCGGGAACAGAAAACAGGATAGCGGTGGCACGCCGAGATTTTAATGAGGCCGTTCAGGGTTACAATTCTTCCATCCGCACGTTCCCAAATAATTTCTATGCTGGATGGTTCGGTTTTAAATCGAAGGGATATTTTGAAGCAACACCTGGATCTGACAAGGCTCCAGAGGTGAAATTTTAATTATTAAATTTTATTTCTGATGCCATTTTTTTCTTCTTCCAAAAGAACCTTTCTTGATAGCCATGAGTCAGCTGATGTTATCGCAGCAATAAAACAGGCAGAGAGAAGAACGAGTGGGGAAATCCGTGTATACATCGAAAGTAAATGCAGATATGTGTCAGCTATTGACAGGGCTGCAGAAATATTTGATGTACTTAAAATGGAAAGGACCGATAACCACAACGCCGTTCTTATTTACCTGGCGGTGAAAGACAGGCAGGTTGCGATATTTGGCGATCACGGTATTCACCAAAAAACAGGTGATGAGTTTTGGGAAAAAGAAGTGGCGCATATGCTTGAGCATTTTAAGCAAGAGCATTATGCTACGGGGCTTTGCAAAGCAATCAGTGATGTCGGAGAAGCATTGCATTATCACTTTCCATACGATAATGAAACAGATAAAAATGAATTGCCCGACGATATAGTTTTCGGGAAATAATTATCATAAGCAGGTCGAAAGGCCTGCTTTGAATTTTACGCATGAAAAAGTTACTTTTTTATTTATTGTTTTTTTTAACCGGTACATTTTGCTTTGCGCAAAATATTCCTGCGAGACCAAATCCGCCTCGCCTGGTCAATGATTTTGCAAACGTTCTCACGCCGGATCAAAAGGCCGCGCTTGAAAGCAAACTTGTTGCGTACGACGACAGCACTTCCAATCAGCTGGTGGTAGTGACATTGAAATCTGTTGGAGACTATGATGTGCAGGATGTTGCCTTGAAAATTTTGCGAGACTGGGGCGTGGGCAACAAAAAAACAAACAACGGTATTGTTTTGCTTGCTTCAATGGACGACCACAAGTTAAGAATTGAAGTTGGTTATGGTCTTGAGGGTGCAGTTCCAGATTTAATTGCAAAAAGAATTATAGAGAATGAACTAGTTCCCAATTTCAGAGCCGGAAATTATTACCGGGGATTTGACGAAGCGACAGATGCGATTTTCAAAGCTGCGGCTGGCGAATACAAAGCACCGGAAGGTTATGATCAAAGAGGACAGCACCAGGGAAGTGGCCACGGCAGCAGCATTATTTCTATCATTGTAATCATCATCGTACTCATTGTCATTTTCTCGAGCAGAGGTGGCGGCGGTGGTGGCGGAATGATGAGCAGGCGTGGCTATCGTGGTTGGGGTCCTCCCATTTGGTTTCCAACCGGTGGAGGCGGCTGGTCCGGTGGAGGCGGCGGCGGTGGCTGGTCCGGCGGTGGAGGTGGTGGCTTTGGCGGCTTCGGCGGTGGTAGTGGTGGTGGCGGTGGTGCCAGTGGTAGTTGGTAATGCAACAGATGTCAAGTGGGTATGATGGTTGCAACGGGATGGCCGTAGTTAAATTTTACAGTATAGAAAAACAATAGTTTATAAATCAATAACCATGGAATTAAAACAAGTATTTATTCATCACGTATTTTTTTGGTTGAAAAATCCGACTGATCAAAATGATTTGGTACAATTGGAAAAAGGCTTGCGAACACTCACTGAGATTTCAACCGTCAAATCTTTTCATATTGGCAAACCCGCAGCAACCAACCGTGGTGTGATTGATAATACTTACTCACTATCCTGGATGATCATTTTTAATAATGCAGCAGATCAGGATAGTTACCAGGTTGATCCTATTCATTTAAAATTTGTGGAAGACTACTCGCAGCTGTGGCAGAAGGTGGTAGTGTATGATGCGATCTAATAATTGAATAACTGAATCATTGAATCATTGAATTATTGAAGGTTGAAGACCGGGATTCTTCGGCAATTCAATCAATCAATTATTCAATGATTCAATAATTCTATTATTTGTCTATGGATTAGTCGACCACATACTGGCATCTTTAATGAATATCCGTTTGTTCAATTTTAGCTGGGCAACTATCAATTCCGCAATATCCTCCGGCTGCATTACTTTTTCAGGATTTCCGTCAGTAAGTTTTAAATTAACCGCCATATCCGTTGCAACGGTACTTGGGGTGAGTGTTGTTACGCGAATATTATGTTTTCTTACTTCATACATAAGCGATTCAGACATTCCGATCAAACCAAATTTTGAAGCACTGTATGCGCTCGTTACAGCTGCACCACGCAAACCTGCTGTGGAAGCAATATTGATAACATCTCCTGTTTTTCTTTCGATCATGGATGGCAATACTGCACGGGTTACATAATACACTCCAAGCAGGTTTACTTTTATAATTCTCTCCCACTCTTCCGGTTCAAGCTCCATAAAACCACCGAACGCTCCAACGCCTGCATTGTTGATAAGAATATCAATATTACCAAGATCTTTCGCAATGCTCTCAACTGCCTTGTTGACTGCATTTATATCTGCAACATCTGCCGTTGCAACTGCAGCATTTACTCCAAATGATTTTACTTCTGTTGCCAGTTTTTCAAGATCTCCGGCGCTTCTTGCAACAAGACCAACATTCACCCCTTCCTTTGCTAAAGCCAATGCAACAGCTTTTCCTATTCCCTTTCCTGCCCCTGTTACGAGAGCTATTTTACCTTTAATTGATTCCATAATTTTTCGTTTTTGTACAGCGAAATTAGAATGAATTAAGAATTAATAAAGATAAATAACATTGCTGCTTGCTGAAATAAATGCCGCAGTCGGTAGGCGAACAAACTTTGCAAGTTTTATATGCCGGTCTCATAAACTACAAGCGACTGAACCAAACCTTTTAGGCCTTTCATAAATAAAAAAACTCCCGGATTTCTCCGCGAGTTTTTTTATTTATGAAAGCGAATAACGCTATTTCGCTTTTGATCTAATGTATTCAATTTGTTCTTGTGTGGCGGTAGCATTTGCCCCTGCCAGCTGCGCTTTCTTCTTCCCTGCAATTCCCATTAACACCATGTTGTTAATGTACGGAGTAAGTTGTGATTTATACGCTGCGGGAATGCTTTCACGGAAGTCAACAATCATGTCAACACCTTTTTTTACCAATGCCGTGTTGTTCACTTTTGCGATGTAATCAGCTACTGGCTGCAGCATTTCCATTTTTGCTTGTGACAATGGCATTTTTGCGAAATTACCAGCTACATAATCGAAATCAGCTTCTGAACCTGCATCAATCAATACACCACTGATTGATTCCATCAGTTTTCCTTTTGCGGGTTGTGCTTTCAATTGCTGTGCTTTTTGCAAAGCCAATGCCGGATCTATTTTTGTCAGGGCTTCTAATGCCTGACCTGATACGCTGTAAGAAGAATCCATAACAGATTTCTCAAACAATGTCTTGTATTCAGGTTTGTTGTAAGCGGCCAATAAGCTAAGCGCCTGCGCACGAACCGTTGAGTTTTTATCAGTTTTTGCAATGTTTGCAATTATTGATTCGAAGCCATCTTTAATTGCCGTGTTATCCATTTTCAATTTTGACAATGCGTAGTTACGCAAGCCAAAATATTTATCATTCACCGCCAATTTCAACAATGCCTGTGCATCTGTGTTATCAGCATTTTTTGCGCAAGCATCAATTGCTTCTCTCCTATCGAGATAGTTGCCAGCGAATTTGTACTGGTGGATGAAGTTTGCCAAAGATTTATCGTCTGTTTTTTCGCAAAGCAAAATTTTATCTCCGTCTACGTTCACTAAGTCTGGTTTTGAACTTCCGTAAGAGAAAGTAAATTGCTGCTCGCGTTCAGTCATTTCAACGCTATGGCGAACTTTTGCCGATCCGTTGTAAACGTCGATAGCAAATGGCAAACGGAAAACTTTATCACCATCTTGTGTTTGTTTTACAGTTACAGTTACTTGTTTTGCCGCATCATCGTATGCATAACTGATGTTTAATTTCGGATGACCCGCGCCGTAATACCACTGATTGAAGAACCAGTTTAAATCTTTACCTGTCACTTCTTCAAAAGCCAAACGAAGGTTTTGCGCCTCAGCTGCTTTGAATTTGTTTGTTGTAAGATAATTGTTCAATGATCTAAAGAATGCGCTATCTCCAACATAGTTGCGAAGCATGTGCAGGATACGACCACCTTTGTTATAGCTTACGGCATCGAACATGTCTTCTTTATCTGCATAGTAAAAACGAACAAGATCTTTCTTCTCGCTATTGCTTTGCAGGTAACCATGCATGTCATTATAATTTTGCGCATCGCCGGCGTCTTTACCATGCTTGTATTCGTCCCACAATGTTTCGCTATAGTTTGCGAATGATTCATTCACTGTGAGGTTGCTCCAGCTTTCAGCAGTCACTAGGTCACCGAACCAGTGGTGGAACAATTCGTGAGCGATGGTGCTTTCCCAACCATTGCCGTCGACCAGTTCGCGGGCATCTTGCTGAGCGCTTTCCTGGTGCAGTGTAGCTGTAGTATTTTCCATGGCGCCACTTACGTAGTCACGGCCAATAATCTGCGAATATTTTTGCCATGCGTAGTCAATACCAGTAATACGTTTGTAGAAAGCCATCATTTCCGGAGTATAACCAAAAATTCTGCGTGCTACAGGTTCATATTCTTTTTCTACATAGTAGTTTACTTCTTTATTGCCGTATTTATCTTTTACTATCGAATAATCGCCTACGCCCATAAACATTAGGTAAGGAGCATGGGGCATATCCATTTTCCAATAGTCTGTTCTTGTACCGTCAGCGTTTTTCTTTTGGCTGATCAATAAACCGTTGGAAAGTGTAACGTATTTCGCCGGAACGGTCATTGCGATTTCGTCCGTTGTTTTTTGATTTGGTTTGTCAATGGTGGGGCACCACACTGAGTTTGCCTCGGTTTCACCTTGTGTCCAGATTTGTGTTGGTTTATCTTTTTCTTCACCTTTTGGATTGATAAAGTACAAACCTTTGGCATCTGTGATTGCTGCGCTGCCTTTTACTTTAAGCTCGTTGGGTTTTGCAGTGTAGTCAACGTACACCGTATATTTTTCGCCGCCTTTGTATTTTTTGTCAAGTTTAATGTTCAACATCCAGCCATCGTATTCATATTTCAATGGAGTTGTTGCACCGCCTTTTACAATGGCAACTTTTTTAATCTCCATGCCTTTGGCATCGAGCGCCAGGGTATCTGTTTCATAAAAATGTGGCTGTAAAGTGATCCATGCTTTACCATACATATAGGATTTATCATAGTCGAATGAGACTTCCAATTTTGTATGTACAAGATCGTTAATCTTCGTGGCAGTTGCCTGATAAGTTAAGGCTTGGGTTGTAGCTTCTGATTGCGCGTTTGCCTGTGCAAGCATTAAAAGACCGCAAGCAGTAAATAGGAAAAGCTTTCTCTTCATACTGATTTATTAAATAGGGCTTAAAGATATAGTTTCGGATGATTCTCTTTTTAAAAAAAATGCTAAATGGCAAGCTAAACTGCATTTTCAAGTAGTTTTGCTGTAACATTGGATATTATGAAATCAGGTTTTGCAATACTATTGTTCCTTTTGACGGGCCTTGGCGCATTTTCACAGAAAGACTATTTTATATACATACAAACAGACAACAATCAACCCTTCTATGTTTTAATGGATGGGAAAACATTCAGTTCAAGTGATCACGGATATCTCATATTATCCGGTTTACAGGAGCAGGCGTACCAGTTTGCAATTGGTTTCCCGAAAAACGCATTCCCAGAACAGAATTTCACGTTAAATATTTACGAGAAAGACGCAGGTTATCGTTTAAAAAACTTCGGAGATAAAGGTTGGGGATTATCTAACTATCAAACTTCGGAAGTAACGATGAACCGCAATGGCGAGAAAGGAAGTTCGATGATTTCCGGGACGAGAAAAACGGATAGTTTTTCAGTGCTGTTATCGAATGTAGTGAACGATACGAGCATTTTGTATGAGAGCGTCCCACCGCAAATGCCGGCTACCTCAACTGCCGCAGTGGCCGTGCAGGAAAAACCTGCTGCCCAAATCGATACAGCCCAAACCTCTAAGGCGCAGGCTGTAACGCAGGCCCCAGGTGATTCAACAACAAGCACGAATGCTAAAAATGTACCTTTGGCACCTGTTGCCGCTGTTACAGCCGCAGTCGCTGCACCAAACAATGCGACCGATACCCACAAACAAGTTTCAGACACAGCTTTCAAAGCAGCCGCAATTGTGGCTGTGCCAATAATTGCTGCAAAAAGCGATACAGTAGCGGCTGAGAAAAAAGTTGTAGCAGATTCTGCCATAGCAATAGCACCCGCCAAAACAGATTCAGTGGTCGCAGTTATCCCGGTTAAAGCAGCACTTTCATCTGTCAGGAAAATAAGCGAAATATCTACTGAAGCGACTTTGGAGGAAGTATATGTTGATAGTACAAATGCCGGTGTTGACACCATTCGAATTGCTACCCCATTAATGAAAGAGACTGTGATTCAATCTGCGGCTGTAGTTCCAGTTGCAACTACAGCTGCGGCTGCGCCACCTATGCAAACCGAGATTACAAAAGTGGACACTGTCATCAGGAAAGAAATAACAGATGCTGGGATTGTAGCTAAACCTATTTCAAGCTCACCTCAAATCAACAACTCCGATTGTAAGAACACGGCGACTGATGCCGACATTGACAAACTACGCGTTAAACTTTTGTCGATAAAGAATCTGGATGAAAAAATAGGAACGACAAAAAAACTATTAAAGGCGAAGTGCTTTACGGTAAAACAACTCAAAGCAATTAGTGAGTTGTTTGCTGAAGACGCAGACAAATACCAGCTTTTCGAAACGGCCTATCCATTTACTTTAGATACTTATAACTATACCACACTTGAAGATTTGATCAAATCTGATTATTATCGTGACAGATTTAAAGCGATGATCAGAAGATAGTGGAAAGTGGAGAGTTAAAAGCAATTCTCAATTCTCAACTATTCCTAAAACCTCTTTCCAATGATAAAGAAAATAATTTGGGCCACTGCATTAGCTATCGTTGTGGCAGTTGCTTTTGTAGTTTTTGCAAATGCAAATATTAAAAGTGTGGCGAGTAACAAACTTTATAACGATACCGCATCTATTCCATATAACAAAGTGGGATTGTTATTGGGTTGTTCCAAACTGCTTAGCAATGGCTATCCCAATTTATATTATCAATACAGGATAGATGCCGCAGCGGATTTGCTGAAAGCGGGAAAAATAAAATATCTTGTCATTAGTGGTGACAATGGCCGAAAGGAGTACAATGAACCCGAGGACATGAGAAATGACCTTATTCGCAGAGGCATTGATTCTTCTGTTATCATTCTTGATTACGCAGGTTTCAGAACATTTGACTCGGTGGTGCGTTTAAAAGAAATTTTCGGTCAGCAATCGGCAACTGTTATTTCACAGCAGTTTCACAATGAAAGAGCGATTTTTATTGCGCAAAAAGAAGGCATCGATGCGATTGGTTATAACGCGAAAGACGTTGTAAAATACGCTGGCTTTAAAACAAAACAACGTGAAAAACTGGCGAGATGCAAGGCTTACATTGACTATTTGATTGGAACAAAACCGAGGTATCTCGGGGAGAAAATAAGGATAGAATAATTGAAAAATGAAAGCTGAAAATTAGAAGTCACTTCTAACTCTTCATTTTAATTTTCAACTTTCATTTTTCCACTTTCAACTAAATCAGAATGAGGTATTTCATAGAAGTAGCATATAACGGAGCCGCCTATAGTGGTTTTCAGATACAGGAAAATGCACATTCTGTTCAGGCGGAAGTGGAGAAGGCGTTTGGCATCATTCACAGAAAACCTGTTGCATTGACCGGCTCTTCCCGCACGGATGCGGGAGTTCATGCGTTACAGAATTTTTTCCATTTTGATTATGACGACGAAATCAATCCACGTGCGGTATATAAAATAAATGCCATTTTACCGGCGGACCTTGTTGTAAAAAATATCTACTCAATGCCGCAAGAGGCCCACAGCAGGTTTGATGCATTGAGCCGCGAATACAAGTATTTCATTTATGGCGAAAAAAATCCCTTCCTGCACGACAGGGCGTATTATTTTCCCTATACACTTGATATAGACCAACTGAAACTTGCGGCCCAGGTTTTAAAAGAATACACCGACTACACCTCTTTTTCGAAACGTAATACGCAGGTTAAAACGTTCAATTGCAACATTTCTGTAAGCGAATGGATCGAGGAAAATGGCTGCCTTGTGTATCATGTAAAAGGAAACCGTTTTCTACGTGGCATGGTGAGGGCCCTGACAGGAACCATGCTACGAGTGGGGCGCGGGAAATATTCCATAGACGATTTCCGAAAGATCATCGAGGCCAAAGACTGCACTCAGGCAGATTTCTCTGTGCCTCCACACGCTTTGTTCCTGGTGAATGTGCAATATCCTGACGGCTATTTGCACCAGGTAGAATCACCTAAATTCTCCTGAATTCGGGAACGGCTTCCGGCGCAGATTGCTTCGTTGCGCTAAAATCCTGTAAATTCGCAAATTCTATTTAGTCAATAGATTAATCAAACAATTATGTCCAGTTTATCCAAAGAGTATTTAGTACAGTTAGCCAACCAGTTTGGAACGCCCCTTTATGTATATCATGCAGAAAAAATAAAAGAACAATACAATAAGTTAAACAGCGCGTTTAAGGATGTTAACGCCCGTTTCTTTTATGCATGTAAGGCTTTGTCTAACATCAACGTACTGAAGTATGTGGAAAGCATCGGTGCTTCTTTGGATTGCGTAAGCATTAACGAAGTTAAGCTTGGATTAAAAGCAGGTTTTACACCTGATAGAATTTTATTCACTCCAAATTGTGTGGATTTTGAAGAAGTTGTGGAAGGAAAGGAATTGGGTGTTCACCTGAACATCGACAATATTTCCATCCTCGAAAAATTCGGAACACGTTTCGGCAACTCCTATCCTATTTGTATCCGTTTTAACCCACATATCATGGGCGGTGGCAATTATAAAATTTCAACCGGCCATATCGATAGCAAATTTGGTATTTCTATTCACCAGATGCGCCACATTGAGCGTGTTGTGAAAAGCACCAAATTGAATGTAAGAGGCATTCACATGCATACAGGAAGTGATATTAAAGACGTGAATGTTTTTCTTCAGGGTCTTGAAATAATGTTTGAACTGGCCACGCATTTCCCTGAGTTGGAGTTCATCGATCTGGGTAGCGGCTTTAAAGTTCCTTATCAGGAGGGTGATGTGCAAACAGATATTAATTTGCTTGGCAAGAAAGTAGCAGAAGCATTTCACGCTTACGAAAATGAAACGGGCAAAAAAATCCAGGTTTGGTTTGAGCCGGGTAAATTCCTTGTAAGTGAGAGCGGTTATTTTGTGGTAAAGGCAAACGTTATCAAACAGACTACAGCTACAGTATTTGTAGGCGTTAACAGTGGGTTCAATCATTTGATCCGTCCTATGTTCTACGATGCTTACCACCGCATTGAGAACATTACGAATCCAAACGGTCACGAAAGAATTTATACTGTTGTAGGTAACATTTGTGAAACAGATACTTTTGCATGGGACAGAGCTTTGAATGAAGTTCGCGAAGGCGATTTCCTTGTCTTCTACAACGCAGGCGCTTATGGATTTGAAATGAGCAGCAACTTTAACTCAAGATTGAAACCCGCTGAAGTAATGGTAAAAGACGGTGAGGCAATTTTGATCCGTAAGAGAGATGTGTTTGAAGATTTGATGAAAAACCAGATTGAGGTGTTGTAGAGAGTACGCAGATAACTCAGATTAGACTGATTTACGCTGATTTTTTAGCTGAGTTCACGCATTTGATCTAGGCTTTGATGGGCATTCCAATAAAGCATCTCGTTCACAGGAAATAACTACAATTGAAAATAACAGCAAAAGGCCATGAAGCATAACGCTCATGGCCTTTCTGTTTTTCATATGTCAAGTACTATGGAGCAGTTTTTACCACTTTTTTTACACCAAAACTTCTGTTGATGGTGAAGCCAAGTGAGAAATTACCTTGTTTGAAATCACTTGTATTTCTTGATAGCTGAGTAATATTGCTTGCTGCTGTTGTGCTGCTTACGTAGAATTGGAAAATATGTCCACCGGTATCCCAATCATAACCGAGAGATATCAGATCGGGATTGTAATTAACCAATCCTCCTGTTTCAGTAGACAATAGATTTTTATAGCCGTTCAACTGACGGGAATATTCAAATGTCAACGCTTTTTTAGAAGTGAATTTGTATCGTCCGCCTATTCCTACAGAAAACACATTGTTAGCATCTTTTCCGCCTGCGGTTTTAGGGCCATAGTACGGAGTATAATTGTAGTGTACATAAGAAGGCGTTAACTGCAATGAAAGCTTGTCGCTGAACTTACGTGCAATCAATAGTTGATGCAGGTATGACATTCTGTTCCAAACAAAATCCTCGGGACTTGCACCTTCCGAGCAATCAATGTGCATGGTAGAAAACCAGTCGAGTGTAACAGGAATATTGTGCTCCCCGGTTTGTTGTCTCAGTAATTTTAGTTTACCCCACAGTTCATACTGGGCCTTCCCTGTTAATGCAAGACCGACGTTACCCCAGGTTGTAGGAGAATAGTCAAGAGATAGTAGCGTATTTGCAACACCCCCGTTCAAGCCAGCGAACTCTGCAAGATTGGACCAGCCTTTGCCGTTTTCCCAAATGTTGCCAAAGTGGTGTGAGATCATGAACTGCAGGTTGCCTTTCCCAGTTATCTCAACGCTTTGCATGTTGATTACGCGGGTTGATTTAAAGGTACCTGTGGTTATGTTCTGTTTGGGTTTCGCATTATCCTCTTTCTCTAAATCTCCCAACAAGTCATCCTGTGCCATTGCTTTGAACTGCCCAAGCAGCAAGCATGCTATTATAAATAATGTTATTTTTTTCATCTGAGTAAATATTTTTAAACCTATTGGTTTAGTTGAAACTTAATGGTAGCGCTAATTGGAGTTTGGTCAGCCAATTTTGGTTTTACTACCGCAGGAATGTCAATATTAAATTTGTCAGCCTGGATTGGAAAGTCGCAATAGAATGTTGCTACTTTGTTTTTCACTTCAAGCTTTACCGGAGATTTAAACGAATTAGTAACACCGTGCAATGTTATCTGACCTTCAGATGAAATGTTATAAGTGCCATCTTTAGCCAGCATGTCTTTTGTAAAACCAATCAACTTGCCTTTATAAGAAGCGTTTGGAATTTTATCTGTGTGCAGATAGTTCTCGTTAAAGTGTTCTTCCAACAGCGCATTATTAAAGTGGAAAGTTTTCATTGGCACAAGCAGTGCAACTTCAGCGGTTTCAACTTTGAGCACAGCTGTTGCTTCTTTTGAAGCTGCTGCATAGTCCTTGTGACTTTGGTCTTTGTTTGGATTGAATGTCAGGTAACCCTCTCTTGTTTTATATGTTTGAGCATTTAATACACTTGCTCCTAAAATGATTGACAATGTCAATAAAAGAATGTGTTTCATAATACTGATTTTTGAGTTTATACTGTTTACAATCTGATTAGTTATTGAGGCATACCGGCAGACAACCATGCATTGATAGCAGCCCACGTTGAACTACCAAAAGTCAATTTCCCGCCAGGGTGTCCTGAAGCACCTTTTGAGCTTACCATGCTTGTCAGTTTGTCTTTATCTCCAACGAGTTTTGCGAAGGTTAATGTTGGCCCAAGACCACTATGACAAGAACCACCGGCACATGTGCTGCTGACCATTGACTGAATAGTGTTTGAGTACGTAACATTGGCAGGAGTATTACCGCCACTAGGTCTATCATCCTGTGAACCTTGATTTATCCAGCTTTTTAGGACGCTTACTTCCTGTTGTGTTAGATACACATCACCACCACCCGGATGCGCACCTCCATTGATCCACGTTTCTATTAAAGAGGTTTTCCCCAGTATTGCATCATAAAGAATGGTGTCTTTTCCGTTGTAGCCACCATTAGAAAACCTTACCGCACTAGCACTACCCAATGAGGAACTCATGCCTAGTGTATTGTGGCATCCGCAGCCGCCAGACACATATATTGGCACTACTGATTTTGTAAACGAAATGGTTGAATCCGGCAATACTATATCTGCTTTATTATTGTAGCATGAAGGTGTATACAAGGCAATACCAACCAATACTACCATCGCTATAATTAATTTTTTCATTGTGCTTGTTTGAATGTTTTATTAATTATTTCCTAGTTATAGTGTTACCACCTTTGTCTTTAAACATACCTCTGTTATTAGGACCATATTTCCAGGTGTCAGGCACATTGGGATCCATAAAATACCAGCCTTTTATGATCGCTATTTCAGATGGATTTAAGTGCCCGTCTCCATTAGACATGTTACTGGCATTTGCTTTCGTTACAGTACCATTACCACTGATGAAATAAATGGTTGAATCTATTCTTGTTAACAACGTATTTGAAATGCTGGCAAGATCAGGCAGATTCGAATATTTGTTTGTTCTTAACCCTTTTGAGTAGTTAATATCAAATAACAAGTTTGCGTATGTATTAAGCGGTCCCATCGCGGTTCCAAGTGATTTCTTTGGTTTATAGGCCGCATAGTTTAAAGTATCGGAATAGAATTTTACAACGCTATCCTGGTAAGATTTCCATACGCGATTTATCAGTGTGTCATTTACGGCAACACAACCTGCTTTACCAAACGATATCCCTGTTATTGTATCCTGTGCCGTAAGAGTTCTTCCAAAATCTTTGTAAGTTCTCGCCCATGCACCGATTGCTACGTTTTGATTGTGGCACTGCGCAGTACAGCCCCCTGTGATCAATCTTACTGCTGTCGGTCTGTAGTCAGCCAGTGCAGGAGTTTCGTTGGCACCATTTTTAATCCAGTTGTAGATAGAAATTTTGTCTTCTGTGGAAACTGTTTTTTCAGTTGCAACAGGCGGCATTGCTTTGTTCAGGTCGTTTGTGGTAATCGCTTGCCAAAGTTTGCTGGCTTCTGGATTTCCTGGAACTACCAAACTCTTGATGTCACTGAATGTAACCAGGTTTGGTTTAATGTTGTTATTGTGACAGTTGGCACAATTGGCTTTTATGATCGACTGAATACCGGTTGTGATAATGCTGTCATTAATAGACTTCGCAGAAGAGATACTCAGAACCGTTGTGTCATAAAATGGCGAAAAAATCGTAGAGTCAATGTCTGAGGACGCCAACCCTCTAAAAATAGAAGATGCATTCTTGCCTTCCTTTTTGCACTGCACCGCCACTATTGATATTAGCACAGCGCACAGCATAAAGGCCAGTGTTTTGATTGTAATTAAATGTCGTTTCATTTTGCTTAAAGATTGAGATGTATGAAAGCGATAATGCCTTTCCAAGCAGCAAGCGTTATTAGCGTGAACTTGTTATGACAAAACTATGACGGTGAAGAACGGTTTTTCATGACAACCATTTTCCAAAAAAATGATTGTGGACGTATAAACGAAGCCCAAAACCCTGACTATTGTTATCTATTAGAATGAGTACTATTATAAAATCTTAGAAATGCTGCATATACTTTTGAGTCAGATTTATTAACGAAAAATCATCGAACCGTTATGAATAAGAAAAAATTTTTACTCCTTGTTTTGGCGATGGGTATCGCAGTTGGCAGCTGGGCCACATGGTATGTTTTCTTTAAACCACACAGAAATGTGGGTGCAGAAAAAGCTAAATACGACGTCACATCAACTACACTTTCAGGCGAATTCAAAACCGATACAGCAATAGCATTGAAAAAGTATATCAACCAGGCTGTACTGATTGAGGGAAAGGTTACAAATGTGGATGGAATCACTGTTTCGCTGAATAATATCGCATGCAATATTGATTCAACAGATGTTGCTAAAATAAGCGGCATTAAAGCTGGTGACAATATTAAGGTACAAGGCTTGCTGGTGGGCTACAATGATTTAATGGAAGAAGTAAATATCGCAGAATGCGTTATTAAAAAATAAATTGTATTGTTTTTAAGGTTTGATTAAAACGGTCCCGTTCACAAATGATCGGGACGTTTTTTTATTTAGAAATCGTACACAAGGCTCACTCCACGCACTGTCAGTTTCGAACCACCCGGAAAATCTCCTGTTCCGGGAATATTTATGTAATGTAAAAATCTATCCTGAATTACTCCCGCGTTTGGAAATGTGGTGTCTGTCACCGATAAATAATTATCCGGAGGCAATGTACCCGGAGGCAAATTAATGAACGACATTTCAATTTCACCGGACGGTGAATGCCTGTCTGCATGCTTACGCAAAAAGAAAGCGATCACTGTATTGGCAGTAGTATTCATGTAGTGAATAGAAATAGATTTCAATATCGCTCCCACCGGAATTGGTAACGCTACACTAAGATCGCCTCCCGCAACAGCTGCGCATCTGCCATCCTGGAAATGATCAATGTAACCGGTCGCACTATTGAGCGGGAAAAATGCAGCACTTTCAATGTAGACTGTGTGCCGTTTCTTTAAAACTTTGTCCATAATTCCTTTAGCAGGAGTTGTCTTGGGAGCAGTTTTTTTTGCTGCTTTTTTTGCGGGTACATTTTTTTTAGCGGGAGCTTTCCTGATTGCTTTTTTAACGGCGCTCTTCTTTGGAGCGGCCTTCTTTTTTGTTGACGCCATAGAATAAGTTTTTTAGTCTACTAAAAGGTTTAAGCATTAAGATAGACATATATTTTCGCTAATTAAAACTCTTGGCTTTATTGACATGTTAAAGGAAAAATTTCTACCTTTCTTTACACTTATTATTTACCAAAAAAGAATACAGTTATGCCAATCCGAATGACAGATGATCAACCGGAAGAACAATATAATGACGACAATAGTGGCGGCGGCGGCCGTGGTGGCGGAGGCTTTGGAGGAGGAGGTGGTGGATTGCTGGCATTGTTGCCTTTATTGTTAAGCTTATTCAGAGGAAAAAGAATTTTTCTTTTGATCCTTATTCTTATAGGCGGCTATTTCCTTTTGGGGCGCGGAAGTGGCTGCGGCATTGGTGGTGGAGCCGTTACAAACCAAATTGCAAATGGTCTTGCGACCGGCGGCTTCCTCGATCCAAAGCAATTTGAAAAGGCAAATATTTATGAATCATTGGATGATGACGATGGCAAGAATCCACTGCCGGAAAGCTCCAATCTTCAAAAATTTGCACCTACAGTTGGCGACCAGGGAAAGCAAGGCAGCTGCGTGGCGTGGAGCAGTGCCTATGCAGCAAGAAGTATTCTCGAATCTGCCAGAACCGGCCAATCCGGCGACGCTGTAAAATTCAGCCCCGCTTTTTTATACAATCAAATCGGACTCGATAATTGCGAAGGCTCATATATTATCCGCGCAATGGAATTTATGACGCAAAGAGGGGCCGTTCCTTACGACCAATTTCCTTATACGGATCAAAACTGTAGTAAACAACCGTCTCAACAACAAATGCAGGATGCTTCTCAATTCAAAATGAGAGGATTTAACAGGCTCTCTTTGGGTGATAGGAATGACGTGATTGACCTCCGTGCCATTAAAGAAAATTTATCACAAGGTGCGCCAGTTGTTATCGGAATGATGGTGGGCGAAAGTTACATGCAGGACATGAAAGGAAAAGACCTGTGGACACCTGCGCCGGGAGATCAGCAAATGAACGGATTTGGCGGCCACGCCCAGTGTGTGGTGGGTTATGACGATAAAAAATATGGCGGTTCTTTTTTGATCATGAACAGCTGGGGACCTGAGTGGGGAAATAATGGCTTCGCATGGGTACGCTATGGCGATTTCAAATATTTCGTCCGTGAAGCTTACGGACTTGAACCGATGCAAAAAGTTGGCGCCGCCGCAAACGAGCCGCTCACCTGCGAAGTGGGTCTCGTAGAAGTTCAGTATGACAACAACCAGAAACGCACGATCGCAAGAGGTTATATTCCTTTAAAGTTAAACGGCGGCAATACATTTGAAACCGTTTCTCCATTAAAAAGAGCGGGGACGCGTTTTAAAATGGAAGTGAAAAACAGCACCGAATGTTATATCTATGTTTTCGGAAAAGAAACAGATGGCACTTCCTACACATTATTTCCTTACCCCAAAAAAGACGATCCTACAAAAACGAAATACTCTCCATTCTGCGGAATCGCCGGATATCGTTTGTTTCCAAAAGATAAAAGCATGCAACCTGACAGCATTGGCACAAAAGATATCATGGCTGTTGTAGTAAGTAAAAAAGAATTGAACTGGAACCAACTGAATGCAAGCATTGCCCAAAACCCTTCACAGGACTACGGTGCGAGATTATCGAAAGCATTGGGATCTGCGCTTGTACAAAATGTAAGGTTCCAGCAATCATCGAAAGGCAATATTGCATTTTCGGTACCTGCGACAGATAACCAGGTGGTTGCGTGCGTGGTGGAGATCGATAAGCAATAAAAATACAGGAACGCCCGCCTGAATGACTTTAGTCGGGCAGGCAGATTGTCATGATCGTCCAGATTTGTTATGATTTTTTGATTTGAGGTTTAAGGTTAACAGACAGTTGCTCCCTTTAATTTCAAATCATAATAAATCAGAAAATCTTGATAATCTGCGTTCCCTTCGCGTTCTTATTTTAACTTAGGAGGTATGAAACGACTTACCTTTATTATCATTATTTGTCTTTTAGGTTCATCATTTGCCTTTGCCCAGGATTCGACTTTCAATATCTACAAACCATCTGAAAATGCAGTGCTTGCTTTGAACAAAGCCATCAAGCAGGCTAAAGAAGAAAAGAAACACGTATTCGTACAAATAGGTGGTAACTGGTGCGTTTGGTGCGCTAGATTTTACAAGTTCACTACAACGGATGCGCAGATAGATTCACTTATCAAAGCAGACTATGTCGTATATCATTTAAACTACAGCAAGGAAAATAAAAACAGTCAAATGCTGGAAAAACTGGGCTATCCGCAACGATTCGGTTTCCCGGTGTTTGTAATTTTGGCTGAAAATGGGGAGCGCCTAAATACGCAAAATTCGGAGTACCTTGAGCAGGGACACTCCTACAATAAAACGAAAGTGATGGAGTTTCTTCAAAACTGGAATGTAAAAGCTCTCGATCCGAATCAATACAAATATTAGCGAGAAAGCATACTCAAAAACTGGAACTCATAACTCACAACTTGCCTATGCCAAATGAAAATAAGTTTCTCCAACTCGTAAACAATTCGTTTAAGTACAGGCTTTTTCTTTTATCGAATTTACCCGCTGCTTATTTCAGCGGTGTTCGTGTAAAGCACGCGGATGAAGCATCTTGCATGGTTACGGTTCCTTTCAAATGGTTTTCAAAAAATCCGTTCAGGTCAACCTATTTTGCCTGCCTCAGCATGGCTGGAGAACTGAGCACAGGTGTATTGGCAATGGCACATTGTTATCAATCTGATCCTGCTGTTTCTATGTTGGTAAGAAACATGGAAGCGAGTTTTACAAAAAAGGCAACCGGCATAACGACCTTCACTTGCAATGACGGTGAAGCAATTAAAAACATTGTTGCCAAAGCAAAACAATCTGGTGAAGGAGAAACATTGAAGGTGAAATCAACAGGCGTAAATGAAGCCGGAGAAGTAGTTGCGGAGTTTTATATTACATGGGGATTTAAAGTCAAAATGCAAAAGTAAAAATTCAAAAAGGATGCAACTGTTGACTTTGATTTTTCACTTTTTTACTATTAAAAATTTGCTTTTATGAAAATAGCATTCCACGGCGCGGCCAGAACAGTTACGGGTTCTAAACATTTATTGACACTTAAGAACGGGAAAAAATATTTGCTGGATTGCGGTATGTTTCAGGGTATGGGCAATCAGACAGATGCGCTCAACCGCACATGGGGCTTCGATCCTGCGGAGGTAAATTACTTAATTCTTTCTCATGCCCACATCGATCACAGCGGCCTGATTCCAAAGCTTGTTAAAGACGGTTTTCGCGGAAAAATTTTCTGCACACCTGCGACAAGAGAATTGTCGCAAGTGCTATTACTTGATTCGGGCGAGATCCAGGAGGATGATGTAAAGTATGCAAACAAAGTGCGTGCATCGCAAGGTGCGCCTTATTTACAGCCGCTGTATACAATAGAGGATGCAAAGAACAGTTTCAAGTATTTTAATGAAGTAGATTATGATCAATGGTTCCGCATTGATGAAGATGTTGAAGTGATGTATACAGATGCCGGTCACATCATAGGCAGCGCTGCCGTGCATTTGCGCATACAGGAGAATGGCAAAAGCAGCCGTCTTTCTTTTAGCGGCGACGTAGGAAGATATCGCGATGCGATCCTGCGGTCACCGGAGGACTTCCCCCAAACAGACTATATGATCATAGAATCCACGTACGGCAATAGTTTGCACGATATGGAAATCACTACGCCTGATCAATTGCTACATTGGATCGAAAGAACATGTCTGCAGAAAAAAGGCAAACTGATCATGCCTGCGTTCAGTGTTGGTCGTACACAGGAGATTCTTTATTATCTTAACCAGCTTGAAATAGAAAGGCGCCTTCCCGATCTGGACTACTACGTTGATAGTCCGTTAAGCATTGAAGCAACAGAAGTGGTGAAACGCTATTCCCGCTATTTCAATAAAACAATACAGGATTTGTTGAAAACGGATAATGATCCATTTGGTTTCAAAGGATTAAAATATATTAAATCAGTTGAAGAATCAAAGCAACTTAACTTCCGTAAAGATCCTTGCGTTATCATTTCGGCAAGCGGCATGGCCGATGCAGGAAGGGTGAAGCACCACATCAGCAATAACATTGAGAATAGCCGCAACACGATTTTAATGACAGGTTATTGCGAACCAAACTCATTAGGCGGTCGATTATTAGCCGGCAAAAAAGAGGTTTCCATTTTTGGTGTGGAACACGAAGTACATGCTGAGATCGGCGCTGTAAAAAGCATGAGTGCACATGGCGACTATGAAGATCTTTCACAGTTCCTTGCATGCCAGGATGCCAGGCAGGTGAAAAAATTATTCATCGTTCACGGTGAATATGATGTACAACAACATTTCAAACAAAGACTGATAAAAAAAGGATTTCTGGATATAGAGATTCCGGAAATGCATTATGAGGTAGGGCTGGGATAAGACTGGATAACTGATTAACTGAATAACCGAAGGGTTGAAATTTCGAAATGCATTTCGATTTTCAACCCCTCAGTTATTTTATCGTGGGCAAATACAATTCGCCCAAACCATTTTCAACTTTCAATTCTCAATTCTCAATTACATAATAATCGCCACATACCCGCTTATCGGCTGTCTTCCATTGTGGGGTTTTATCACCCAATAATAGGTTCCCACGGGCAATTTGCCTCCATTGTACGTTCCATCCCATGGAGTACCATAGCCAACCGAACGATACACCAATTGACCGTAGCGATTGTATACCTCCACTTCACAACCAGGATAATCAGACAATGAGGTAATGATCCATGTATCATGAATGCCATCACCGTTTGGAGAAAACGCATTGGGCACTTTCACATACTTCAACACTTTTACATTTATTTCTGCGCTTGCGGTACAGCCATCGGCAGAAGTTGCAACAAGCGTATATACTATATCATTAGACGGTGAAATAGTTGGCGTAAGCAAATGACTATTATCCATTGCTGTGGGAGGTGTCCAGCTGTATGACAAATTATTTCCTGCTGCTACGGCGGGCAAAAGTGTAGTGCCGCCCTCAAGCGATGTAATGTTTGACTGCAGGTTTAAAACAGGCGTAGGATTAACGGTTATAAAACGAATCGAATCTGCGCTACATCCATAAGTGGCCGTAAATGTGAATTTAATTGGAAACTTGCCCACTCCCGCCCTGCGGGGATCAAATGTTTTTCCTGAAACAATTCCGGCTCCTGTATATATTCCTGTGCCGCTAAACCCATCGGTATTAGATGCCGCTGTTAGTACAATTGGCGCGGCCTCCTGGCACATTGGAGATAATGAATCATATGTTAGCAATGGCGTTTGCTTTAATGTAATGGTTGTATCAAACTCATCAAAGCAACTTATTCCCGAGTATGCCTTATAATGCACCGCAAATGATTTTGTACCATTTGCAGACGTAAAGCTTTTATACAAATGCGTGTATTTTTTACCGTAATAAGGATTATCGTCAGTCGTTTTATCTGATTGATCATTATTATAATCCCACCAGATTTCAAGCCTTACTATATTACCAAAAGCAATCTGCGTGGTATTGCTGATATCAAGGGCTGTATTACTACAAAGATTGGTATTGTTAAGAGAAAACTTTGCCTGCTTTACGGCACCATTTATAGTAAAATTTTTGATGGTGTCAGACGTACAACCTTTGGCTGATGTGACGGTGAGCCTTGCCTGGTAATTTCCAATTGCGGTATAGTGCCACTGGGGATTTGCATTTGTAGGATATGTTCCTGTTGGCGATGTGCCATAGTTCAGGTCCCATTTGTAGGTTAGTGTAGAATTATCTCCCACGGAAGAAGAATCTGTAAAGGTTGCCAGGCCATCGTTAATACAGGTTCTGGGAACGCCAAAATTTGCCAGCGGTTGATAGTTGACAGTTACAGGAAGCACTTGAACACTGCTCCTGCAGCCACTGTCTGACTCAACAAGCAACGATACATTATAGGCGCCCTGTTTCGCATAAATATGTGTAGGGCTTTGTACAAACAAGCTGTCCGTACCATCTCCAAAACTCCAATGCCATTTGGTTATATTTCCCTTTGCTACAGACGATAGATTCGTAAAGGTCATCATCTTCGTTTCACACGCAGGTTGCGATGTGCTAAATTGGGCAACCGGTAAAGGGTTTACCGAAATTGTTTTCACTGCTGTATCAGACAAACATCCGATATCGGTGATGTAAGAATATTTAACTATAGAATCTCCAATTCCTTTAAAAACATATTTTGGGCCGGCAGTGTCGATAATTTTTCCATGACCCATATCCCATTGCAGCAATATGGATTGCCGGGAATTATTTGGATCTGCAATTTCCTTAAAGCTTACCATGTCTTTAAAGCAACCGCTGAAGTTGTATGAAAAATCAGCCTTGGGTTTGTCGAAAACTTCCAGATCATAATCAATTTCCTGCTCACCTGTACAACCGTTTGTAACCGTGGGATTGTTTACTATAACAGAGATGGGATAGGTGGCCGGCGTATGCACCGTGTAATATCTGTCGATCTTATAACGATACAGCGTTTTTGCACCAACAGTCCATGTAGAATCATACACAGGGCTATTGATGGTTGTATCATTAAACAAGCCATTGAACTGGTATTTTAAGCTCAGCGGTTGATATGGGAAAACATTGTAAAATTGAAACGGCGCATCTTTACACGCTGCCGGAAAATTTACAGATGCATATGTATTCTTGATTGTTATGTATTGGTAAAGATCAATCAGATTGGTGCCTGCAGAATAACCGTAGGTTTCATGGTCACCCATGCCATAGGCTATGGCATTAAAGCCCGAATCGCAATCAAGGTTATGCGTGCCTTGACCAACAGAAATTTGCGCATAAGAATATTTTGGATCCTGCGGCAAAGCACTGAAATAACTGGCTATGGGGCTACCATCCAAACGCATACTGCTTAAAGCATTTCCTTCATTTTTAACCGCAATGTTTATATAATGCTCCTTGATCAAATAATGCCCTGTAGAACTTAAAGTGACCTGTTTAATAGTTTGCTCAACAGGGTTTATAAAAATCATTTCAGGATCGTTGTAAGTTCCCAATGTTCCGGTACCGCCACCTGAACAAGACTGAGTAGGAAAATATTGCGCCACCATGATGGGCATATCAGACTCAATAATGTTAGTTGTCTTATCGTAGAACTCGTAATATAAATTGTTAACAAAACTGCTCGCCGGTACTGCAGTTCCATTCACATACACCTGGGCAGCAGGATCTGATTTTACAACGCGGTAAATATTAAGCGGCCTTCCGCTCTGGGGCACCGTAATATATTTTTTGCCCCATGTGTTCGTTGGATACATTTGTTGATACAAGTTGTCCGCAGTGTTACATCCCTGGTTTTCCGGCGTGCTTATATAAACCTTTCCGCTTCCGCTGTAGACGGCGATGCGCTTACAACTACCTGTTCCACTCGCAATAGATTTAATCGTCGAACCTGTAAGATCCTGGTCAGCAAGAACCTGGTAAACCTGTCCCGTATTTAATGTTACAGTATTTAAAGACCCTGCGGCCCAGCCGCCTCTGGTTGTTTGCGACGGTGTAATTTGAACAGTCGTATTGTCTTCAGTAGCGATTACAAAAAAATAAGAATAGGCAGGCTGCTCGTTACTCTTTTGCGTGTAGTTGATAGAGTAATATTCTTTTCCCAACGTGTTGGTGGGTAAACAAACAGTAGCACCCGATACAGCCGAAGCGTATATGTGAGCATACACCACCACTCCTTTTGCGGCGGTAACATGGATGCCATAATTCGAAAGACCATCATTCAACAGCCGTGCAGACTGCGGAATAGCGATCTCAGTTATCTGATTGGCAGTTACATTAAAGTTTTGACTAAAAATTCCACTGATAGCAACCGTCCCTGTTGTATTTACATCAGACGTAATATAGAGGGCCATCTGCTCCTGCTGACCGGCATTAGTGGCAAACATTTTTACGTGGTTTCCATAGCCGATCCAGAAATCTTTTCCTTTATTTGAAAAGTCCTGCGCCTTTGTTCCCCAAAAGCCTAATATTAGTAGAGTAAAGAGACATATTTTCTTCATGACCAAGTACGGTGTTCAAGCAATTATCCAATAATACAAACAGATTCCCATTCGCGGAACCGGTTAACAAGCCATTTAGCAATAAGGTAGGTCTTAGGAAGGAAAAGCCATCAAATGGTAGTGTCCTGTTACGAATTAACAGTTTTCATAAAATTAGGTCCAGGCACTTTGCAAAGTACAAAGTATCGGTAAAATAAGGAATTATGCAGACGAGCAATAATATTTTTTGAAAAATTGATGCTGAGATGAAAAAACATTAACCTGACTGACTTTTTGGAAGAAGAAAGGTCCCCACACGAGGGGACCAAATCAAAATACACAATTTTTATACAGGAGTTTCCGGCTTATCGCTCTACTCAGAACTCACAACACATTAACTCAAACCCTTTCTTAGCTCTTATCTATCGCCTGTAAAATATCGTTTAAGATATCGCTGATATTTTCCAACCCAACAGAAATGCGAATAAGTCCCGGCGTGATGCCGACTTTTTCACGCTCCTCATGTGTAAGTTTAGCATGCGTTGTACTTGCAGGATGCGAAGCGATGCTTCTGGTGTCCCCAAGGTTAGCAGTAAGCGTCAACATTTGCAATGCATCCAGGAAATTGCGGCCTGCTTCCAAACCACCTTTTAATTCAAAACATACGATGCCGCCGCCGTTGGTCATTTGTCTCGTTGCAATCCCGTGTTGAGGATGCGAATGTAAAAATGGATAGCGAACGGAACTAATTTTCTCATGGCCCTCCAACGCCTTTGCTAATTTCAATGCATTGGATGCGTGGCGCTCCATGCGCACCTCAAGGGTTTCAAGGCTGCGACTCAATACCCATGCATTGAACGGAGACATTGAGGGCCCTGTGCTTCGGCAAAACAAGTACACTTCGTGAATCAATTCTTTTCTGCCCAATACAACGCCGCCAAGTACACGTCCCTGCCCATCGAGCCATTTGGTAGCAGAATGCACGATGATATCCGCACCGTAGTCAATAGGACGCTGCGCTATCGGCGTAGCAAAACAATTATCTACGTTCAGTAAAATTTTATGTTTTCTGGTAAATTTACCCGCCGCTTCCAGGTCTATCACTTCCAATGCAGGATTGGTAGGCGTTTCCAGGAAAAACATTTTGGTGTTTGGTTTTACAGCCGCTTCCCAGCTTTCCACTTCACTTGCCTCTACATAAGTGTACTCAATTCCGTATTTGGCTAAATATTTTGTAATAACCGTATGTGTGCTTCCAAAAATGGCACGGCAGGAAATTAAATGATCACCGCTTTTTAAAAAGGTCATGAACGATGCAAAGATGGCGCTCATGCCACTCGCTGTTGCAAAGCCGGCTTCTGTACCTTCCAGTGCTACCATTCTGTCAGTAAACTCCTGAACATTGGGATTACTGAAACGCGTGTAAATATTATTGTCGTTTTCGTCCGCGAATGTTGCACGCATCTCCTCTGCATCATCGTAGCAAAAGCTACTGGTAAGAAATAAAGGCGAGGAATGCTCCATCTCATCAGTGCGTGGCACTTGTGTACGGATGACTTTAGTTATAGGATGATGTGACATTTTTTTAATTAATAATTAATATAGAATAATTAACGGGACTGCCTTCAAAATAAATTGCAAGAACAGGACTGTCGAATTAATAATTAATAAAGAATAATTAATAGCGCAGTCTTCAAAACTGGTCGTGAGAGATGGTGAATTAATAGGGCATATACTAGTAAGCACTCAGCCATATTAATTCTTAATTATTAATTAATCTCAACCATTCTCACTTCCCACGTAATCTCACAACCCGCTCTACGCAATGTTTCAGCCACGGAGCAATATTTTTCCATTGACAATTGAGCGGCACGTTTAGCCTTGTCTTCATCTACTGAATCGCCCAGTTCAAACACTATTTTGGCGCTTTTCCAAAGGGCAGGCTCTTTACCGGTTTCTCTTTCCGCTTCTACGAACATTTTAAAGTGGGTAATTTCCTGGCGCTGTTTCTTTAAAATACTTACCACATCAATGCCACTACAACCGCCAAGCCCCATTAAAAGCACCTGCATTGGTCTGGCTCCATAGTTATTACCGCCTGTTTCGGGACTGGTGTCCATTTTTACCACATGTCCCATGCTGTCTGTTGCTTCAAAGCCGTACCCGGGCTCAGAAAGGTTTATCTCAATATTTACCATGGCGAAGAAATTTTAAAAGAAAAAAAATTTTAGCAAAGGTAACATCACACGCCGTTACTTTGCACCCTAATTATTTTGATTTTAAATGTTGCAAACGCTACATATTAAAAAAAGTTTTGAACTTGAAAGCGGTGATAGCCTGCCGGAAGTGACTATTGGATACCACACTTATGGCACCCTCAATGCCAGCAAAAGTAACGTGGTATGGGTTTGCCATGCACTTACAGCCAATAGTGACGCTACCGACTGGTGGCAGGGAGTGGTGGGCGAAAATTCAGCCATCGATCCCAATAAATATTTTATCGTCTGCGCCAATATCCTGGGATCTTGCTATGGCAGTACCGGCCCTCAATCTATTAATCCGATGACGGGTCAATCTTATTTTGCCGATTTTCCGCTGATTACCATTCGCGATATGGTAAAAGCGCATATTCTTTTAAGGGAGCATTTGGGCATTTCCTCTGTTCACCTATTGATGGGCGGCAGCATGGGCGGCTACCAGGTGCTGGAATGGAGCGTAATGGAACCGGCAGTGATCAAGAATATTTTCCTTATTACAACCTCTCCGGCCGAAAGTGCCTGGGGAATTGCCATTCATACCGCGCAGCGACTGGCCATTGAGGCGGACGAAAGCTGGAAAGAAAAACGCATCGGCGCAGGTGAAAAAGGCCTGAAAGCTGCCAGAGCCATTGGCATGCTAACCTACCGCAATTACGATATGATGGTTCATCAGCAAGCCGATCACGACCACGAAAAACTGGATAATTTCAAAGCCTCGTCATACATCAACTATCAGGGTGATAAACTGGTAAAAAGATTTTCTGCTCAAAGCTATTGGGCGCTTACCAAAAGCATGGACTCGCACAATATTTCCCGCGGCCGCGGTGGTAATCTTGCATCAGTTTTGAGGCATATTCCGCAAAGGACTTTGGTAATGGCAATAGCAAGCGACATTCTCTGCCCACCAAAGGAGCAACAGTTTATTGCCGAACATTTGCCCAACGCAACTTACATAGAAATTGATTCATCTTACGGCCACGATGGATTCCTGGTAGAGTTTCACATCATTTCTGAGGCATTGACGAGATGGCTGGGCCGTGGAGAATAATTGAATAACCGATTAACTGAGTGATTGAACATTATCGTGAACTACAAAATGAAACCATTCAGTCATTCAGTAATTCAGTTATTGGCTTTAAGCTTCTTCATCTCATAATTCGCCGACTTGTTTGATTTCTGATAAAGGCTTACGTCCTCAGGTTTCATAGCTTTTATACCATCGAGATGTTTTGCGTAGTCTTCCAAAAGAAGTTGTTGCTTTTGGAGCTTTTCAGAATTGTATTTATCCTTCAATATCCCGATCTTTTTTAAAGTACTGTCTATTTTCTTTTTGGCAGTCTCGTAGCCGCCGCGATCAACGTCGGCAAGTATTTCATCAAATTCTTCCGCATTAGTAAATACAGCGATAATTTCCTGTACCAAGGGGTCCTTATTTTTTTCTACTTTTTCTTTCTCTTTAGTAAGATTAATCGTCGCGTTTTTAATCATGCTTCTTTCTCGAAAGGTTTCTACATCGGTATAGGTAAGGTTACAACTAAAAGAAATAGCGTCCTTGAGATGGATTACAGGCTTTAGCTTTATCAGCAAAGCCTTCCCATCGCTGGCATAAATATCATTGAGCCTGACTTGAATGTTGTTATTCTTAATTTCGTATGGATAACCGTACACCTTTTCACATACAATACCATCTGGTAAGGCAACCGATAGCGTCGCATTTTGCGCAACCACACTCAGCAAGCCTTTCAACTCGCTGGCGAAAATATTGGGGATCTGGTCTGCTTGTTTAATGAAATAATAATTCGCCCGTCCCGTCTCTGCTAACGAAGTCAACAGATCTTCATTGTAATCGGATCCCAGTCCAAACGTTGAAAGGGCAATGCCTTTTTCATTGTATCTGCTATCAGTCAATTTTTTCAATTCTATAGCGTCAGTAATGCCAACATTCGCGAGACCGTCAGTTAACAGAAGTACACGATTCACATATCCAGCTTTCCTTGCTTTTTCTACCTGCCAGTAACCTTGCAACATCCCGCCGGATAAATTCGTAGACCCACCTTCACAAATCTGGTCGATAGCAGCCTTCAACATCTCCTTATTTTTCACCGGCTGAGACGCGCTTGTCACCTGCACTTTATCGTCGTAGTTCACAATTGATAAAATGTCATCGCTGTTCAATTGGTCCACCACAAACATAGCCGCCTGCTTTGCGTAGTCGATCTTATCTCCGGCCATCGAACCGCTGCGATCCAGTACAAGAGATATGTTTAGTGGCACTCTCTTTCTATTGGCCTTGAGCTCACCACTCCCAACGTTGATATACAGATAGGGGTTGTCATTCTGATCATAGAGCAAATAAGTGCCAGATGCCCGCATTTGCAAATGGACAAGATCAGAAGAATCGACCGGCGAAATTTTTGAGGCCATGGGAGAACTTTTCTGTTGCCCGTAGGAAAAACAACAGCATATCATGAAGCAAGCCGCAATTGCAAAACAAAAGCCAGGCAATTTCATTTTGAAGAGGTTTAAGCTAGTGGGAAAATGTCTCTGAGACAACGAAGATGCGGAAAAATTTGGCTGATAGAATTAACTATTCTATTATTCTGATAATCAATTATTCGATTATTTTTATAGAATGAAGAACCACATGAAAAAAATACTGATTCTCTCCGGCACATTATTCGTTGCCGCAACATTCGTAAAAGCGCAGGACCTGGACTATCCTGATTTTCGTCAGAAAAAGGACCAGTGGGCCCGCATGGCAGAAAAAGACCTCAAATCTGATTTAGCGACTTTTACAATGGCCGGTATTGAAGAAAGCATTAATAGGAAACCATTCCCTAAACTTCCGTTGCGAGATGTGAACGACAATTCTGTTACTTATGCCGGAAACGGGATTACGGTGTTTATACAAACGGGAAGATTTGTTGCTGCGAAACATAAACTAAATTCTGTAGAGGAACATTTGGTGAAAATAGATGGCCGTCCGTTTTATGGATGCTATGGCGTAACGCCGCAAACAACCATTGATTCGATCAGTGTGATTATTGATAAGGACACCGTAGCAATTCCATCCATTGCATACAAGGACATTTACAATCCAAGTTTTTCTTTTTCAAATGAGGGCGACCAAAAAACACGCAATGCCGTTTACGTTACACCAGACAAGAAAAATATTTACATCTACATGCTGGGCATGGGCGATCGCGGAACGGAATATACTTTTATAATTCGTGATAAAAAGTATGCGAGAAGAGTGTTGGATTGGGGAGTGTTGAGGTAGGGAAGCTTTAAATTTATAAATAAAAGTTCACTATCATTGATGTCACCAGATTTGTAATGTCGCACTGAGAACAAAAGCTGAGTGCCAAGCAAAAGTTGGTGTTGCGTTCCATCGCGCCGGTTTTTTGCCAAACTGCTTTGTTGTGTGCCTTTTATTTAGTCTTGCATTGTTCTGTCAACGCTTTTGTATAGTCTTCTGTTATCGGTTGCCCGCCAACTGATTTACAGTCGTTATAGTATTTCCACGCATTTGTACAGTCCTTTTTTTGGTAGTAGCAAATTGAAAGTTTAAAACTTGTATTTGGGTCGGTCTTGTCCAATTGAAAAGATTTTGTCAAGTAGATTATTGCAGAATCTAAATATGTCAAAGCCATTTTCTCATCTAAAGGTTGCTGTCCATAATATTGTGACATAAAATAAGCTCCAAAGTCTGTCAACAAATGTGTGTTTTTGGAATTAATAGCAAGCCCTTCCAAATATTGTTTTTGAGCGTTTTCAAAATCGCCGAATACCATATAAACACCACCATAACCCCAATAAATGTCAGTATTTGTTGAGTCCAAAAGATAGGCTTGATTGAAACGATACATTGCTGTTTTAACGTCACTATACAAATACTTAAATCCTAATTCAATCAAATGGTCCGAAGCTTTACGATTTGTTGGATATTGTCTAAGTGTCGTTTCAATAAATTCTTTATCGGCAGCTTTTTGTCCTTCAGTTTTAGCAACATGTCCATACTTTGGCAAAAGACGTATGTTAGTTTTGGCTTCTTCATTCCACTGCTCGAAAGTCATTTTATTGCCCATTAAATCACTGTACTTCTGCCCAAAAGTTGTCAATGAAAATAATGTGATTATGACTGTTAGAATTTTTTTCATTTTATGATTTCTGTTTAAATGGCACACAACGAACAGGGCTTTATACAGTTGGGAAAAGTATTCCGTCTGCCGACAACCACTGCTGATAAAATATGAAGTTGAATTTAAGAACTAAAGTTGAAATTTATTCCTCCAGCTCGAACTACAGATGGGATTTGCAATTAGCTAATGTTACAATGTTCTGCCCAACTTGCATAAAACCCCATGTTGGCGGTAGCTAATCGTTAGCCTCAACTGATTTGATTGTTTTTAAATACTCAATCGGTTTGGGATTTCCTTTGCTGTCCCAGCATTTTTCTTCAACGATGCTTCCATTTATCGAATGCCGTTCTGAAAGCTCCTGCCCATTTGTGTAAAAAAGTGTCTCAATTTTATGAAATTTAAAGTTAGCCCTGTCTTTATAATTTCCTTCATAATATTGGTATGTCTTACTTAATGGCTTACCATTTTTGAAATACATAAAATTCAACTCATTGACCTTTCCTTCTTGTGTAGATGTTTCCTGTTTCATTAGTTGGCCTGCATCATTGTAATAATTCCAAATACCATCACGGTAATCTTTAGGACTGGCTTTAGTTACCTTTCCTTCCATTTGCAATTTGCCATTTGCATAAAAATATTTTCGATAACCGGTTAAAGTGTCAATTTCTGATTTTGTACCATCACTATTATTTTCAACAATATGAGCAATAAAATGAAGGCTTTCTGGAGCTACTTTAGGGTTTGTGTCAACCGATTTGATTGCATCTTCGCTTGATTGTGAATTGCAACTGCAATAAATTACAATAGTCAATATAATTGAAAATGCCTTGCAAAAACTATTTAAAGCAAATGTCTGCTTGTCTGTTTGTATCATATTGAAGTTGAATATAGTTACCGCTAACGTCCAGGGCTTGGTGAAGAACTGATATTAGCATTCCCGTCAGCCCGAACCGCTGCTAAATTTATAATTAAAAGTTCATTGTTATTGATGTCGCCAAAGTATAGAGTCCAGCTGATTACTACTGCTGAGTAGCCGACAAAAGTTGAAGTTGCGAATTGTCAGCCAGTTTTTTGCCAAACCGCTTTGTTGTGTGCCGTACTTGTTAGTGTGTATGTCATAACAAGTTGCTTTTACCTAAGTTGCAATTTGTGCACAACGTTTCTAAGTTATCAAGTACAGTTTCTCCGTTTTTACTCCATGGGATAATGTGGTCAACGTTCAATTCAATTGTCTGATCTTTTGCTGGCGAAGAACCACACTTTTTACAAGTGAAATTGTCACGTTTAAGAACTGTCCATCTTAACCGCAGATTGATACTTCGAGGTGTCCTTTTTACTTTTACTTTATTCAGTTTTGCACCATCATTGGGAACGTCTTGTCCTGTAATTTCTATTAAATTTTGTTCTTCTGAATTTTCTGTGTCAGAGTTCACAAATTCAATAAACTGTTCCAAAGCTGCACGCCACGTTCCAAATTTTCTTTCATAAGAACTTACATGATATTTTGAAAATGGTGAAACTACTTCTGCATATTTAGGTTGTCTTCCGTAATGTGTCCACAACTCTAATATGTTTTGTAAATACTGTTCAGTCGTGGTGTTGTAAATACGTCCTATTTCAAGGTTTGCCGCTTGCTTCGCCTTATTCCAGCCACCAAATCTTTTATGAATTGTTGCGCCACCATACTTTCCAAACTTTTCGTAGTCTGCCAGTGTGATTTTTGAATTATTTAATTCTTCTGCCACTCTTTTTATGTCAGCCAATAGCAATTCGCTATTTATAGAAGTTTCTCCGTACTTAATTCCGTGAATGCTATTTTCAGTTTTAAGTTCGGCTTTTGCTAATGCGGCTTCCCAATTTCCAAATCTCTTTTTTGCTGTTTGATAAGAATACAATGCTCCATTGTTTTTTACATAATCTCGAATTTTGAGAGAAGTCTTACCCAAATTATTTGCAACCTGACGCAAGTCATTTATAATTTCTAAGTCCGTAATTTGTTTGTGTAAATCTGTTAACTCAAATTTCATTTTTGACTGTCATTATGGTTGTCTCGTAGGGTCGTCTGTATTGCACATAACTCATAAATATACGCATGTTTCTCATCCCTTAATACTTGCGGAAATATTTTTTAAACATGGACGTCCAACAAGATATTTGCGGGCAATTTGCAGTTTTGTTGGTTCGGAGTTGGAATAGGAATAAACAACAATGTTGATATCCAAAACACTTTATCGCTCATTTGCTTCGTCGCGGTTAAATTTAAATCCTCTCGTGTCTAATGATATTGCATTAAATGTAAGCTCCTTTTGTATGTCGTCGCTACGTTGCTTTCCCTCCTCTTTTGCAAACGCTATGATTTCTATTTCTTTCCCAACATAGTCCTGGGGGATTTGAAAAGAAATCACTTGCTGGTTTGGCCTTATTGTAGTTCGTATCATAATCGAAAAATCAGGTCAGGTAAGTAAATTGCGACTACTTGTTTAAACGAAAAAAGCTCCGAATTTCTTCGAAGCTTTTGTACCGCGTACGGGAATCGAACCCGTCATTCATCCGTGAAAGGGATGCGTCTTAACCGATTGACCAACGCGGCGTTTCCGTTAAGGGAGTGCAAAGATAAGCATGTGTTTCTTTCTACCAAAAATTTCTTAAAAAACTTTCAAATTATTTTTTCAATCATCTGTAAATAAATGTTTTCGCTTGTTAAAAGCGCATAACCACGGTTAGAAAATTTTCAAATACCATTCACAAATATTGAAAGAACGGTGATTAAAATCAGGTTCTGCCTAATAACAAAAAAATATCTCTCAAATAATTTTGCAGATTTGTAACTTCGCAACGCCCAATATTAAAATAACATTTGCGCTATTGCAAAAACATTAAAACGACATTTAAGTTATGAGCACAGTTAAAGTTGCCATCAATGGTTTCGGAAGAATAGGAAGATTGGTTTACCGTCAGATTTACAACATGCAAGGAATTGACGTGGTAGCTATTAATGATCTTACCAGCCCGAAAGTATTGGCACATTTATTAAAATACGACAGTGCGCAGGGAAGATTTGATGCTGATGTTAAAGCAACTGACGACGCTATCCTGGTTAACGGCGAAACTGTAAAAATATACGCACAAAAAGATCCTGCCCAAATTCCATGGGGCCAGCACGATGTAGATGTTGTTATCGAAAGTACTGGTTTCTTTACAGATAAGGATAAAGCTGCTTCTCACCTTAAAGCCGGCGCAAAAAGAGTAGTAATTTCTGCTCCTGCAACAGGCGACTTGAAAACTGTTGTTTTCAACGTAAACCACAACATTCTTGATGGTAGCGAAACTATCATCTCTTGCGCTTCTTGTACCACAAACTGTCTTGCTCCAATGGCTAAAGCATTAAACGATGCTTTCACTATCGAAGTTGGTAGCATGACAACTATCCACGCTTACACTAACGACCAAAATACTTTGGATGCTCCTCACGCTAAAGGCGACCTTCGCCGTGCAAGAGCTGCTGCTGCGAACATCGTTCCTAACTCTACAGGTGCCGCTAAAGCTATCGGCCTTGTATTGCCTGAGTTGAAAGGTAAATTGGACGGGGGTGCACAACGTGTCCCAACAATCACTGGTTCTGTTACAGAATTGACAGCTATTCTTGCTAAGAAAACTACAGCGGAAGAAGTTAATGCTACAATGAAAGCTGCAAGCAACGAAAGCTTCGGTTATACAGAAGACGAAATCGTAAGCACTGATATCATCGGTATCCACTACGGTTCTTTGTTTGATGCAACTCAAACTAAAGTTGTTACTGTAGGCGACAAACAATTAGTAAAAGTTGTTAGCTGGTACGACAACGAAATGAGCTATGTATCTCAGCTTGTTCGTACAGTAAAACACTTCGCTGGTTTGATCAGCAAATAAATTTGTAAAAGCGGAACCGGCCTGGTTCCGCTTTTCTATTTAACCTCTAACGATTACTCCGCCAGGAGTCTAACCTATGCAAATAAAAAACCTGGGCAACCTCAGCCTGGATCAGATTTCGCATGAACTTGATCAGGGCGGTCGCTTTGTATTGTACCACTACTGCATTTCTGCATTGGTAATAACATTTAAGCGACGATCCGACATCTATTATATCCCTCCGGGGCAAAGCCGCTACATAAAAGGCTTTCGCTTTGCCGCGTTGTCTTTACTATTTGGCTGGTGGGGTTTGCCGTGGGGTCCTATTTATACAGTAAGCACGCTGGCCACAAACTTTCAGGGTGGAAAAGATGTTACCATGGAAGCGATGTACTTGCTTCGGCACCGGAACGACAAAATGATAAATTACGACAATCCGGACACCAACTGATCTCTACTGCCGACTACGACGGAATTAAATTATTATTGCAGAAACGAACCTAACTTTACTTTATGTCACAATTCTCCGAACACAACTTTAAAGGTGAAAAAGCCTTGATCCGCGTTGATTTCAACGTGCCTTTAGACAAACAAACGCAAGCCATTACAGACGACACCCGCATGAGTGCGGCAGTTCCTACTATAAAAAAAATATTGAGCGACGGTGGCAGCGTTATTTTAATGAGCCACCTCGGCCGTCCGAAAGATGGTCCTGAAGACAAATCTTCGCTTAAACATCTTGTAAAGCACCTGAGCGAATTGCTTGGTGGCACTACTGTTTTGTTTGCGAATGATTGCATTGGCGAGCAAGCTTTCATGACTGCCAATATGCTGAGATCAGGTGAAGTATTGTTGCTTGAGAATCTTCGTTTTTACAAAGAAGAAGAAAAAGGCGATGAAAAATTTGCCGAGAAACTAAGCAAACTGGGTGATGTTTATGTGAACGACGCATTCGGTACCGCTCACCGCGCACACGCCTCAACTGCAGTTATTGCTAAGTTTTTCCCTAAGGAAAAAAGGATGTTCGGTTTGTTGATGGAAGGTGAAGTTAGCAGTGCAGAAAAAGTACTGCACAGCGCTCAAAAACCTTTCACCGCAATTATTGGTGGCGCGAAAGTTTCTGATAAAATACTGATCATTGAAAACTTATTGGAAAGAGCAACTGACATCATTATCGGCGGCGGTATGGCATACACTTTCTTTAAGGCGCAAGGCGGCAACATTGGTAATTCTCTTTGTGAAGATGACAGACTTGAGATGGCAAAGGAACTACTTAAGAAAGCAGAAGCAAAGGGTGTTTGCATTCACCTGCCTTCTGATTCTGTTATAGCAGACAAATTTGCCGCCGATGCAGATACTTCTGCATCACCAAGCAATAATATTCCTGCAGGCTGGATGGGACTTGACATTGCAGAAAATGCATGTGCACAGTTTAGCAACGTAATTAAAAATTCAAAAACCATTTTGTGGAACGGACCAATGGGCGTTTTTGAAATGGAAAAATTCCAGCACGGTACTAAAGCCATTGCTACTGCCGTTGCAGAGGCCACACAAAAAGGGGCGTTCTCTCTTGTAGGTGGTGGTGATTCAGTTGCAGCAGTTAACCAGTTTGGTTTTACTGATAAAGTTAGCTACGTATCTACCGGCGGTGGTGCTATGCTTGAGTATTTCGAAGGAAAAGAATTGCCAGGTATAGCTGCAGTGAAAGCATAGAGAAGTTTTGGGTTGTGAGTAATGTGTTCTGAGTAGAAATTTAAACATAAAAAGTAAAGCCATCTTTCGGGATGGCTTTACTTTTTATGTTTAGTTATTTTGATTCGTTGAACACCATATCAATAGTAATAGCACTTGCAAGAATTGCCACCTTCTTAAAATCTTCTTTATACTCTGGCACAATAGACACATGATATTTATCTGCTGTTGTGAAAATTTCTTTCATCGCTCCTGCCCATTTCTTGTTGATACTTCCAATTGAATTGCCGGACGGATTTTCAATAGAAAAATTCCATGCTTTCCAGTCTCCTGTTATCCTGGCAATTGTATTTTCTGCGCTGTCGGATATTTCAAAATTTGGTTTAAAAAATCTGAATTTTTGCGACACTTTGCCCAGAAGGTTGCCACTGGCATCAGATATTGAAATTTTAGACATCCAAAATGTCCAGCCGCGTTGAATTGTCACCTGTACATTGTCATTCATATCTTTAATATCCAGCATGAACGGCATCATTTGCTTATTAAAAATGAGGCGCAATACCTTGTGAAAGCCAGGAACATTTTGAACGATGTTTCCAATTTGAACACCTTGATCATTATACAATTTGTAGGCATTTGAAAACTTGAAAAGTCCTACTTTTTCGTCTATGAAATAATTGTCCGGACTAAAAAAGGATACGGTTGAGTTTGTATTCATGATAACGTAAAATTGCTATTTATTTAACTGTTTTACTAGCCTAAAAAAGGCAACACAATTTTAGAAAAAGATGAATAAACAAAACCCGCAACTTTCGCTACGGGTTTGCTAATTGTTATAAGGATGCAAAAGAGACTATTGTTTTTCTTCTTCATCGGTGCTTTCTTCGTCTTGTGAATCGTCTTTGTCATCGTTATTTTCATCGGCATCGCTTTCGTCAGAGGATTCCTCTGAACCTTCTTCTGTAAAATCAGCCTCTTCCATGTCCGCAATTTCTTCGTCTCCGGTTTCACTGATTTCCATTTCTTCATTCAAAACATCAGTAATTTCTTCTTCTGTATGATTTTGAGAAATATGATTTTCTACCAATTCACCGTCTTCTGTTACTTCAAATACCAGTTCTTCATCAATTTCGGTTTCAGTTTCAGTAAGCGTATCTACAATTACTTCGTCGTCTTCTTCACCTTGCGTTTGTCCATTTACAATCGCAGTCGGCATAATCTGGTCTGCCAATACTTCCTTGATCTTTGGAAGATCTTCCGGAGAATTTAGACCGAAATAATCCATGAAGGATTTAGAAGTCTGGTATAGCAAAGGTTTGCCGGGCAATGTTTCACTACGGCCGCAAATGATAATCAATTCTTTTTCCAGCAGTTTTTGAATGCTGTAATCAGTGCTCACACCGCGAATGGATTCTATTTCCCCTTTTGTGATTGGCTGCTTGTAAGCGATGATTGACAGTGTTTCCAAAGCAGCTGCACTAAGGCGTTTCAGAAATTTATCGCCATTTAACTGTCCCACAGTTTTGTGGTAAGCTTTTTTGGTAAGAAACTGTAAACCGCCGCCGCTTTCACGAATTTCAAACGGATAAAACTCAGCGTCATATTTCTCTTTAATACCTTCAATACAGCTCTCAATCTGGTCCAGTGTGATCTTGTCTTCCATGAAACCAAAAGCGTTGTTGATCAGCTCGGTAATTTCCAAAGCAGTCAACGGCTTATCACTCGCAAAGATCAGCGCCTCTATATGTGGTATAATGTGTCCTATTTCCATGTAAAAAATTAAAAAGTCAAAATTAAAAAGTCAAAAACAGTGCCTCATTGCCAAATAACCACCTGTGACTAATTACAGCTGCAAGCTTCAAAAAAAAACGATAACATCGAAAGTAGTTTATTCACAATGTGAATAACAGCGGAGAGCAGATGTGAGAACTTGAAGATTTGAAAATGGGAGAGCGGGCTGCGTATTGCTCTGTAAGGCTTGTAGCCTTGCAGATTTATTTCATCGCCTTTGGCGAATATTTCGAAAATCAGCAAAAAAAGGGCCGCCTTATTTCGGCGACCCTTGTCATTTATTTTAGGACTATACACTTCGTTGATCTCACTAATTCCTAACCTCTAATTTCTAACTCCTAATTAGCCCGCTAATGCTGCTGCACCGCTTACAATCTCCGTAAGCTCTGTAGTAATAGCTGCCTGACGAGCGCGGTTGTAGCTGATCTTCAGGTTGCGCAACAATTCGTTTGCATTTTCACTTGCTTTATCCATCGCTGTCATACGGGCTCCATGCTCAGAAGCATGTGCATCCAAAACAGCTTTGAATAATTGCGTGTTCAATATTTTAGGGATCAATTCGGCGATCAGTTCTTCTTTGCTAGGTTCGAAGATGAAATCTGTTTTAAGATTTTTGTTGGTAACTGCTGGCTTTGCCAAAGGCACAGGTAAGAAGCGGCTAGCTAAAAACACCTGTGTAGCGGCATTTCTAAATTCACTGTAAATAATTTCCACTACATCAAACTTATGGTCTCTGTAACCTTGAACTGCAGCTTCAGCACAAGCCTGAACGTTTTCGAAAGTCAGGTTAAGGAAAATATCTTTATATGTATCAGTTACCTTGTAGTTGTTTTTTGCAAAATGCTCAAAACCTTTCTTACCAATAGACCAGATGGTAACATTACCTTTTGCTTCCTGAGCAGCATAGTGCTCTTTAATGGTAGCTTTAGCCAGTTTAATAACATTACTGTTATATGCACCTGCTAATCCACGGTCACTGGTAATAACGATCAACAGCACTTTTTCAGGAGCTCGTTCAGTTGCAAGGTCGCCACCTATAGAACCTTCTGTATTGCTCAAAATATTGCTCAGCACTTCCTGCATTTTTTGTGCGTAAGGGCGCATTTGTGTTATGGCATCCTGTGCACGACGCAATTTTGCAGCACTTACCATTTTCATGGCCTTTGTGATCTGCTGAGAACTTTGTACCGATTTGATTCTACCGCGAACTTCTTTTAAAGCACCTGACATATATAATATTTATATTGATCTTTTAGGTAAAAACGGGTGTTTAATACACCGCCTACGAAAATTTGCGCAAAGGTAACAGAATCGAGTTAAAATGGAACAATTAAAAGTACTATTTACTTCACAGATTTTTAAAATGTTAATTCAACTACAATTTGGGACAAACGGTTTGGATTTTAGCCTCCTATCCAATTATTTTAGCATACTTCAAAACTTAAAAATGAGAAAAATAGCAGCACTTCTTGCCTTCCTGCCACTTTTTGGCCTTGCACAGGACAAAGGCATTCATTTTCAACATGGCCTTAGCTGGAAAGAAATCCAGGCAAAAGCCAAAGCCGAAAACAAATATATTTTCATGGACTGTTTTACCACCTGGTGCGGCCCATGCAAGTATATGAGCTCAACCATTTTCCCGCAGGAATCGGTAGGAAACTACATGAACGACAAGTTCATCAGCGTAAAAGTTCAGTTGGATACTTCTAAAAATGACAATGAGGACGTGAAAAAATGGTATGCTGACGGTCACGATATAATGCAGAAATATAACGTTCGCGCCTTCCCTACTTTTCTGTTTTTCGCTCCGGATGGTTCCATTGTGCACAGAATGGTGGGCAGTAGCGAAGCTAAAGAGTTTGTAGAAAGAGCTTCTGCGGCACTCGATCCCGCTAAACAATACTATCCGCTGATCGAAAAATATAATAAAGGTGAAAGAAATCCGGACTTTTTGAGAAAAGCGGCAATGGCGGCAAATGACGCGTACGACCAAACAACAGCCAAAAAGATCTCTACGGAATATTTGCAAACGCAAAAAGATCTACTTACAAAAGAAAACATTGAGTTTTTAGATAAATTTACCAACAGCAGCAAGGACAAGGGTTTCGAAGTTTTCATGAAAAATCCTGCTAAAGTAAATGCCGTGTTGGGTGCTGGAAAAGCAGAGGAAAAAGTGAAAAACATTGCGCTGAGGGAAGATGTTATTCCCAAAATTTACGATAATCAAACAGGTCAGTTTATAGAGAACGTTGACTGGGTAGTGTTGGAAAAAAATCTGACTGCAAAATACCCTACTCTGGGTGGTGAATTGGTCGCTTTTGGTAAAGTAACTTACTACAAGTACAAAAAAGACTGGAAAAACTTCCAGGCAGCAATCATTCCTTACATGGAAAAATATAGCTTTAAGGCCAGCGACAACGACCTGAACGAGTACGCTTGGGCAATTTTTGAAAACTGTAACGATGTTGCTTGTCTGCAACAAGCATTGGAATGGAGCAAACGTTCTTTCCAAAAAGATAACAATCCCGGCTTTATGGACACCTATGCAAATTTGTTGTACAAAATGGGCAAAAAAGACGATGCAATTGCATGGGAAACAAAGGCTATGAATGCGGCATCCGAAGGTGACAGAAAAAACTACCAGGAAACGCTGGAAAAAATGAACAAGGGAGAAAAGACCTGGAAAGATTAATATAAAACCGAACGTAATTATTGTCTGAATTTAGGCCAGGGGAATGATAGAAATGTCATTCCCCTTTTATTTGGCGGAGAGGATTAAAAAATCATCATTTTCCTTAACTCTAAATTATTTTATAATATTTTATCTAACTGAACAACAGTCAATTGCATTCAGTAAAACAATTTTAAAAAGCGTCAGCAAGGTAATATTATTTATTCCCTGTTTGGCCCTTGCTTTTCCTTACCTTTGCTACCCTGTCAAATTGGCCTTAAAAAATTTGTAGCATCGTATTTGACAGCCTGTTATATCAAAATAATTAGAATAATTATAATTAATAAATATGCTAGGGTTCATTCAAAAGCTATTTGGTGGAACAAAGTCAGAAAAAGACGTAAAGACGATTCAGCCGATCGTTGAAAAAATCAACAGTTTTTTCGTGGCTTACCAACCCCTCACTAACGATCAGCTACGCGCCAAAACTCAGGAATTCAAACAACGCATCCAGTCTCACCTTACGGATATTGATAAAGAAATAGCAGATCTTAACGCGCAAGCTGAAGCTTTGCCTTTTAGTGATTTTGCAGGCAAAGACGCCTTGTATCAAGAGGTAGACAAGCTGAAGAAGGACCGCAACGATAAAATTGAAGAAATTCTTAAAGAAATAGCTCCGGAAGCATTTGCTGTGGTGAAAGAAGTGGCACGCCGCTTTAAGGAGAATACGGAAGTTGTATCAACTGCAACTGATCTTGACCGTGATCTTTCCGTTAAAAGAGATCACGTTCGTATTGAAGGCGACCAGGCTATTTATAAAAACACATGGACGGCTGCCGGTGGTACCGTTACTTGGAACATGCAGCACTATGATGTGCAGCTGATCGGGGGTACCGTTTTGCACCAGGGTAAAATTGCCGAAATGGCAACTGGTGAAGGTAAAACACTTGTGTCTACCCTCCCTGCTTACCTGAACGCGCTTGCTAGCGCCGGTGTGCACATAGTAACGGTGAACGACTACCTTGCACGACGTGATAGCGAGTGGAACGGTCCTATTTTCGAATGGCTGGGCTTAACGGTTGATTGTATCGACAAGCACCAACCAAACAGCGAAGAAAGAAGAAAAGCTTACATGGCCGACATCACTTATGGTACCAACAACGAATTTGGTTTTGACTACCTGCGTGATAATATGGTGCACAATCCTGAAGAGATGGTGCAGCGCAAACACCACTTCGCAATGGTGGATGAAGTGGATAGCGTTTTGATCGATGATGCACGTACGCCATTGATCATTTCTGGTCCAATTCCAAAAGGTGATGATCAGCAATATCATATTCTGAAACCACGTGTGCAACAACTATTCGAAGCACAAAAACAAGTGGTAAATAAATTCCTGAACGAGGCTAAAAAGAAAATTGCAGAAGGCAACGACGATCCTAAAGATGGTGGTTTGGCCCTGATGCGTTCTTTCCGCGGTTTGCCTAAGAACACTGCATTGATCAAGTTCCTGAGTGAGCCTGGTATTCGTGTGAAACTGCAAAAATCAGAAAACTACTACCTCGCAGATCAGCAAAGAGAAATGGGCAAAGTGGATGAAGAACTTTATTTCCACATCGACGAAAAAAATAACTCGGTTGACCTTACAGATAAAGGTCTTCAAATGATCACTAAATCTGGTGAAGACCCAGAATTCTTTATACTTCCTGATATCAGCGTAAAGCTTGCTGCTATTGAGCAGGGCCCCGGCACACCGGAAGAAAAACTGCAACAGAAAGAAGAGCTTCTAAATGACTATTCTACAAAGGCAGATCGCATTCACTCTGTACAACAATTGTTGAAAGCATACACTTTGTTCGATAAAGACGTGGAGTATGTGGTAATTGATGACCAAGTGAAAATTGTAGATGAGCAAACAGGTCGTATTATGGAAGGCCGACGTTACAGCGATGGTTTGCACCAAGCGATCGAAGCGAAAGAAAATGTGAAGATCGAAGCAGCAACACAAACGTATGCTACGATCACTTTGCAGAACTACTTCCGTATGTATCACAAACTTTGCGGTATGACCGGTACTGCGGAAACAGAAGCAGCAGAGCTTTGGGATATTTACAAACTGGATGTGGTTACAATACCTACCAACGTTCAAGCTGTTAGAAAAGATGAGCAGGATCTTGTATATAAAACAAAACGCGAAAAATATTCTGCAGTAATCGATGAAATCGAAAGACTGCGTAATGCGGGCCGTCCGGTACTTGTGGGTACAACATCTGTAGAGGTGAGTGAATTGCTGGGGCGTATGTTGCAGGTGAAAAAAATTCCGCACAATGTATTGAACGCAAAACAACACGCGAAAGAGGCGCAGGTAGTAGCAGAAGCAGGTTTTGCAGGAGCCGTTACTATCGCTACGAACATGGCGGGTCGTGGTACGGATATTAAACTCGGACCTGGTGTGAAAGAAGCGGGTGGTTTGGCGATCATTGGCACAGAGCGTCACGAGAGCCGTCGTGTAGACAGGCAGTTGCGCGGTCGTGCCGGTCGTCAGGGTGATCCGGGAAGCAGCCAGTTCTATGTGTCATTGGAAGATGATTTAATGCGTATGTTTGGTAGCGAGCGTATCGCAAGCCTGATGGATAAAATGGGCTATAAAGAAGGTGAAGTGATTCAGCACAGCATGATCACAAAATCTATCGAAAGAGCTCAGAAAAAAGTAGAAGAAAATAACTTTGGTATCCGTAAGCGTTTGCTGGAATACGATGACGTTATGAACAAACAAAGAAATGTTGTTTACAAAAAACGTAACCACGCTTTGTTTGGCGACAGACTTGCTCTTGACCTTGATAATGCCTTCTACACTGTTGCTGAAGGCTTGATCAATTCATTCAAAGAGCAGGAAGATTACGAAGGTTTCAAACTGGCTGTGATTATGAACTACGGCATTGAAACTTCTATTACTGCGGACAGCCTGAAACAAGACAATCTTGCTAAGCTTACAGAAGTTTTGTACAACGAAGCGTCTTCTAACTATCAACGCAAGCAGGAAAATATCCAGCAGCATGCTGTTCCTGTTTTCCAGAATATTCGTCAGACACAAGGCGAACATATCGAAAATGTGGTAGTTCCGTTTACTGATGGCAGAAGAGGCGTAAACGTGTTGAGCAACATGCGCAAAACACTTGACACCAGCGGAAGAGAGCTTACAAATTCTCTGGAAAGAACAATCACTCTTGCATTGATCGATGATGCATGGAAAGAGCATTTACGTGCAATGGATGATTTGAAACAAAGTGTACAAACTGTATATCTTGAACAAAAAGATCCATTAGTAATTTATAAAGTGGAAGCGTTTGATCTGTTTAGAAACATGGATAGTGAGGTAAACAAAGACATCGTTTCTTTCCTTTGCCACAGCGGTATTCCAATGGAGCAACAACAGTCTGGACATATTCGTGAAGGCCATGAAGAAAAGACAGATATGAGCCGCTTACACGCGAATAAAGAAGAAGTTGATGCTGCGGGTTCTGACTACGCGGCAAATGAAAATGATTATTACGATCCATCCGGCGCTGCAGTAAAACAAGAGCCGGTACGCGTGGGACCAAAGGTTGGCAGAAATGATCCTTGTCCTTGCGGAAGCGGAAAGAAATTCAAACAGTGTCACGGAAAAGATTTATAGGTGTAAAAAGCCGATCCTTTTGGGTCGGCTTTTTTTGTCGAATTAAGAATTGTTCGTGACCCGTAGAGACGCATTGAATGCGTCTCCCTCCTCAACAATCAATGTGTCAAAATAAAAAAGGGAGCTGATCGTATTTGATCAGCTCCCTTTTTGTAAATAATTTTCTAGCAAAACGCTTTTTGAAATGCGGCTTTTGATAGTTGCAATTCGTCGAGTAAACTAATTATGTTCCACTCTGCAACACCGTCTGTATTTTGACGTGAGTCTTTTAGCAATAATAAATGCAAGAGGCTGCGTTGAAGGTCGTACAAGGTTTCACAAGGCGATGATGTTTCAATCTCAATGATGAGTTTGTTGTCTGAAATTTTAACCATGATTTTTGTCGGTTAACGAATAAAAAAAATTGTTTCATCTTATGTGAATTAGGAACTGCAAATTTAATTTCTCATCACAACTAGCTTTTATTGAATCGGTCATTTTTTATTGCTGAATCAATCAAACACGTTGCAATGCCAAAAGTTCGCATTACACACTGTTGGCGCAGATATGCAGCTTAGCTGTGCGGATGCGTATCTGTGCCGGCGACTTCTAATGCCGGCACAGATACGCCCTTGCGCAAAGGCAGCGCCGCATATCTGCGCCAACTTCGTACATGTGCACCAACCCGCCTAAAAAGAAAAGCTGATCACAAGTAACCAGCGTTTTTCATTTCTCATACAGCAAATATTATTAAGGCTTGCCTTTAGGAATCCGATCATTTCTAAAACTGAAGTCAAAAGCTCTTATGATTTCTCCATTTTCTTTTTGCAGGCAAATTATTTCCGAGGATATTATTGGAGTAATTAAGTACAAGGTCTCCGAATCTCCAATGATATTAAAGTCGTCGGGCGAAACTTCAATATACATATGCTCTTTTCCGGGATAATCCAGCAGATATTTGTTGACCAACGCATGATAGAACTTGTGTGCCTGAAATGCCAGCTTTTTGCATTTATTGTTTCTGATGTCTTTTTTTAATTCAATAACATCAGTTCGCATATCTTTTATAAAGTAGAAAGTGTAGAGCAGAAAGGCTGGAACCATTACAGCTTCAAAGGCGTGTAAAAATTTGGGATTTATATTATCCACGTCATAATCAACCCTCCATAAAAGCAATATGACGAAAATTACAATACCTCCAAACAGACGACTATAAATAGAAAATATTCTCCTGGAGTTCAGTCTTAACTTTTCCTCCAAAAGATTTTTATAATCAGTGTTTAAACTTACTTCAGAACGGGGCGCAGAAAACATTATAAGAAAAGTGTAAAAGTCTATTTTCTGGCTAAAAGCTTTTTAGTCAATAATTTTATTTCTCATACCGTACATAATCAGGCCGGCGATTGTCTTCGCTCCCACTTTCGTCTTCATGTTCTGCCTGATTGTTTCTATTGTACGCGGACTAAGAAACACTTCTTTCGAAATTTCCTCTGTGGTTTTATCCTCAGCAAGCAATTTCAAAATGCGCACTTCTTTTTCTGAAAACTTAACGGGATTCGGGTAAAACTGGCGAACGGTGCGACGGGTTTGTAACCTCGACAGCACGGCCTTGTTTACCATGTCGTTAAAATAGAAGTCCTCGTTCATACAGGTGAGAATAGCCTGATAGATCTCTTCCGGATCTGTAGTTTTTGTAAGATAGGCGTTAGCACCCATTTCCATCATTTTGGTGATCATTTCCTGATCATCATACATGGTGAGCACTATAATGCGGACATCCTCATACTCTTTACGCAAAAGAGGAATGGCGTTTATGCCGTCTACTTCCGGCATTCTGATGTCCATAAGTAGCACATCAGGTTTTTTCAATTGCATTTTATGCATCAGATCCTTACCATCCTCGGCCTCCCACAGGATTTTCAGGTAGTCTCTGCCTTTTAGAGCCATCTTAATGCCGTCCCGAAAGATCTTGTGGTCATCGGCTATGGATACTCTAATAACCAATTCAGAACTCATAAGGTTGGTTGTATTGGGTTTGGTTTTTTACTAATAGGAAATTCTATTTATTACGAAAGTACAATGTCTAAAATACGTTTAAAAAATTGTACAAACATTAAACGCATTAAGAAAAGTACTATTGTATTAACTAAGCTACGTTTTTTAAAGTCATGTACAAATTAACAGGTCAATAACCTGAATAATATTTACCCGGATCAAGTCAATATCCTCAAAAAAAGCAACAAATTAAAGTTTTTTACCATAAACTCGGGCAAAAAATAAAAACACGGCAATAGTAAATTTACTATTATTGCATCGTCTTTTTACTTATTTTAGACTAGTAAGCATACGAACAAACAAATCGTAAAAGCCCCATAGCGATTGAATCGCAGGCAATTTAGCAATTAAACTGCGCAATTTACGCTGTTGGATTTTTTTTTTTTTGGTGGGTTATTCACGGTCTCATTAGTCTAAAATTCAAAAAACTTACTGGAATGCAAAAAGAACTTTTACTCTCAAACCCTGCCGCTGTTGGCGAAGAGATCGGACAAGAATTAGGTGCAAAATTTGTGAAAGATTTTCAGGATGCACATCCTGATGAAGTTTCGGCTTATTTTATCGGCCGTAACATTATCGACCAAATTCTTGCTCAACCTGACTGTGTTGGTATCCGTTTCTACAACGCTTTGAATGAAGCTGGCCAGAAAACTTTGGTTTATGTTGGTATCGATTCAAAAGATAGCATCATTAAAGAAATTACTTCTATTAACGAGTTTGGTAAATTGGAAACAAAACCAGGCATTACTGCTGACAGAGTTGCTCCAGATGATGAGTCTGTAGAATGGACTTGGTTCTAATCTTGAAAAATAATTATTTTTATATCATACCGTTTTATATTTTTGGATATAAAAATTCATAATTATCACGGTATTACAATTTATAAGCACATTTTCAAGCCTGATACCCATAATGTTTTTTCTTTTTTCTGGTAAAAAGGAAAGAACATTATGGGTCATCTTTTTTTATTGCTTGTATACCTTTGTTAGCGACTGCCTGTTGATGTCGTCTATACCGAAAAGGATGCCCACAGGGATTCTCTCACGCAACTGGCTTCTCAATATTTTCACCGTTGTTGAATTTATCTTATTTGCATCTTTCTTTTATTTGACACTTCAAAAGAAGCTGGTAAAAAGAATATTATTGGTAATATCCCCCATTTTTCTCTTTTTTTCCATATTTTATAATTTTTTTACGACGACTACGTTTGAATCTATTCCGGTAACTATTGAGGCTATTCTGATCTTATGCCTTTGTATATATTATTTCTTTGAACAGCTGAACCAAATGAACAACGAGTTCATTTATGCAAAACCCGAATTCTGGGCAGTAGCAGGAATAATGTTATATTTAGCAGGAACTTTCTTTCTTTTTGTGCAGGCGGGAGAGTTATCGCACAATACCCGAAGAACTTTTTGGGTAATCAACCTAGGATGTAATGTGTTGAAAAACATTATGTTCGCTGTCGCGTTTTTAATAAAAAAAAACAATTTTCAAAACTTAAGAAGTAATTCGAGGATATCGCAAACCCAACTTAATTAAAGTAACAACCAACCCTACCCGAAGTCAACATGGTTCTGCTTCAAATACTTAATAGCGCCAGTCCGGTTTCGCAGATGATATTCTTCGGGACTATCGGGATGCTTATCCTCACGATAGGGTTGATCTTTCTTATAATCTTCCACCAGAAAAAGATTATCCGATATCAGATGGCTTTGCAACAGATGGAATTTCAACAACAAAAAATGTTGCTGAATGCTTCTATTAAACTGCAGGAAGAAGAAAGACAGCGTCTGGCGGCAGATCTCCACGATGATGCAGGCCCGCTTCTTGCCACCGCACGGTTATACCTCAACGAAAACCTGGTTAACCTAGATAAAACCACACAGCTTCAGAATATTTATAATGCAAAGCAAATTATAGACGAGACAATTCAGCTGATAAGAAACATTTCTCACTCGCTTATGCCGCCTACGCTAAAGAACTTTGGTCTTGAATCAGCGGTGAATGATCTGTTCCAAAAAATAAGCGGCGCGGGCACCATCACCGGCAGCGCAAGATTCCATGATTACAAGGAAAGGATGCCGGCGGAAAAAGAACTCATCGTATTCAGGATCATCCAGGAGCTCGTAAATAACATCCTTAAACATAGCAATTCAAGCTTCATTCATATCACTCAAAACATTAACGGCAACAGCTTCTTTATTCGCTTGCACCACGATGGAAAAGGCCTTACTCAGGCCGATTTTGAGAAACTAAATAAGAGTTCTGGCGGGTTGGGTCTTAAAAATATCCAAAGCAGGTTGAACGTGTTACAGGGAAAGATTTTCTTTGAACGCGACAGTTCGCAAACCTACTATAAGATCACAATCGAATTAAACCTTAATGATGAGGATATTAAGACCGATTAATACCGAAGATCAAACAACATAAATCAATTTGCATCCCATTGTTATATTTGTTTGATCTCTATGCGGTCAATTTGAAATTTATTTTTTGAATGATAGTAAATTTCAAATTGGCAGAATTTGTATCTTTAGTAATCGTAATAATAGCCAATATCATTTTTCACCTATGAGAATAATCAAAGTTGCCATTGCAGATGATCACAAAATTTTCCGAAAGGGGGTTATTCTTTCTTTAAGGCCTTATACCAACCTAAAGTTTGTACAGGAAGCCGAAAATGGCGAAGAACTTATTAACGGACTTTTACAGGCAGACCCCGACGTGGTGCTGATGGATCTTCGCATGCCACAGAAAGACGGGATCGAGGCGACTAAATTTATTACAAAAAATTATCCTCACATTCATATAGTAGCACTTACCATGTTTGAAGACGAACGATTCGTTGGTCACATGATGGAAATTGGTGCCAATGGTTATCTCCTGAAAAGCGCTGACCCATCCGAGATCAGGAGAGCGATTATGGATGTTATGAACAAAGGCTATTACCTCAATAACTTCGTAAATAGAATTCTTCTCAAAAAAGCACACGCTAAACAAAAAGTAATTCCAAACCTCAATTCTGAAATTACCCTGAGCGACAGGGAGCGTGATGTTATCAAGTACATCTGTATGGAATTTACAGCCGCAGAAATTGCCACAAAAATGGACGTGAGCCCAAGAACCGTCGAAGCCATCAAAGATCGCTTAATGGAGCGCTTTGGTGCCAAGAATACGGCTGGACTCGTCTTTTATGCAGTGAAAAATAATCTGGTGGACTAAGGGAATGGAAAATTGAAAATGTTAGGCTTCACTTGAAAGACTTGGCGTTTCTGCGTTTCAGTTTTCCCCAAATGAAAGCATCTTAAAAAACTGCGAGATTTATTTCTCAATTTTTCAATCCCATTTTCAGCTTTCAACTTTCAATTTTCAACTATTTAAAAACAAATAGCCGTCAACTACTCGTCGGCGGCTACTAAGGATACTGGGGTTAAACCAAAAAGTTTTCCAATAAGCTGTACAGGGATTGATTAATAAAATCTTTTATTAAGGGTACTAAACGAAAACAATAGGGAACGGATCAGGTCATAATTAACCGGATATTAGATTCTACCAATGTCCCTGTACGCTTATTGGAATTAAATTATTTCACAACAAGATTACCTTTTTCAATTTGCTCTTCGTCACTATACACATGAAACTCATATGTACCCTTTGGTAATTGTGCTATTAAACTTGTTTGACGATTGTGTAAGTGCAATTCTTTGATCTTGTTATTTTCCTGGTTGAAGATTGCAAGCTCATAAATCTTGTTCTCTTCGCCATTCACTGAAAAGAACAACACTTTATTGGAAGCATTTGTATAGAGTTTTACATCATATACTTTGCTGGTTGTTACTTTGGTAATTATTATACTATCTCTTAAAACACCCCTTTTACTTTGATCAGGAAAAACATTTTTATCTTTTGTTTTTAATACTGCGTATGCCAGACACGGAACCAGTACAATTAATAACAGATAAGAATACTTTCCTTTTCCACTGGTAAAAGAGGATGTTTTCATAAGGTTATTTTTAGTTAACAAAACCAAGCTCGTCTGTCGCAATCGTCGCAACTTTTCCTTACAGGACTAGTAATGCATAGAAGGACAGCGTGTTGAGTTGCTCCATGGATCTGATGATTGCAAACGGAAACTAAGTTTCAAACCGACTGTATAGTACGCGTCTTTATTTTCAGGAGTTCCGCGTTTGTTATCGCCTGGATGTATTTGCAACCTCTGATCAGCGATTCTCTTTGCCATTTCTGCTTTCTGAGAACCTGCGCCAAAATGTTGATCAAATAATGCAGGATTGATGTAGTCTGTACTTACATCATCAATGTAGTCGGTAAATGTTTTGCGATAGATTATCTCAAGACCCATTGCAAAGTTGTCGTTGAAATAATATTTCAAACCAAGACCCATAGGAATACACAGCTGTGTAAGATTGTAAGGTTTTCTTTCAGGGTATTCTGAAAAACCCTGGCCTTCAGTACTTAAAGGTTTTAAATAAACCCAGTTACCTGTTAAAGGATCTTTACCTTGAGGATTGAAGTGGAATGCACCCACACCAATTAAACCATAAGGACGAAGTTTGTGATATACGTCATCAGGATTTTCTTCGAACATAACCGTCGGAAAAATTTCTGCAGCCAGAAAACCTTCCCACAATGTAGATTTGAAACGTTGGTTACGATTTAATCTCGCTTCTTCATAACCGCCTTTAGGTTTGATGATCGCATCATCGCCTACGAGAGTACCATAATTAAGTGCCAGACGAACTCCAATCAATGGACTCGGATTGAAAGTTAAGTGCGCACCAACAGTAAGCTTTGTCATTGGGAAGTTGTTATCCTTAAGGAACGTTGTTCCTTTACCGGCATTACCGCCAAGGTCTCCTAAAAAGTTAGATGGTCCTATAGTTATACCAGCTTCTGCATTATCAAACAGACGAACCTGGCCAAAGGACATAATAGATAGGCATAGGGCGCATATAGACAGAACACACTTGCACGCCAAAGCATGTACACGGTTTTTCATGTGAATATGTTTAAGTTTTCGAATAGTATTGGATAAATGGTATACTGTAACGACTAGCTCTTTTTTTAGTCGTTATATATTAGTTATGTGATTCTATAGATGATTGATTATTTCGCGAAAGACACTTCGCATAATGATAAAGACTGACGGATAGGCGTAGAGTTATTTTCATACTAATGGATTTTGTTTTCGAATTTTGTTTGTACCCTACCCTATAAACGGAGCATTTTAAGTTTTGGTGTGTTTGGTTTAACTTTTTTTTTAAATAAGTATTATCGCATCGTATAATTACGAAACAGTTAGTAACATTTCGATATGGTCAATGCCGTCTTCTACGTAAATTTCACTGCTTTGACTAAAACCAAATGATTCGTAAAACTTTTTTAAATAGAGCTGCGCACCTATTTTAATTATGTCCACATCAAAAAGTTTTATGCATTCATCTATCGATTGTCGCATTAGTAATTTGCCAATACCCAGTTTCCTTGCCCTTGGCGCCGTAACCACGCGGCCGATTGATGCATACTCGTATGCAAAACCCGGAGGTAACAATCTTGTATAGGCCAAAAGATCGTTCTCCCCCCAACACATGTAATGATGTGCGACCTGATCTTTATTATCCGCATCCAGAAAAACGCAATTCTGCTCTACAACAAATACTTCACTGCGTAAACGAAGAATGTGGTATAATTCATTTGGAGTAAGATCGTTGAATGGCTTTAATGTCCAGGTTAGTTGCATTTTGTTTAATTGAGAGTTGAAAGTGGAGAGTTGAGGTTTTCTAATTGAAAATGGAAAGTTGAAAATGATGTTTTCTCGTAAAAATTAGTTTTCAATTTTCAACTCTCAACTCCTAGTATCTGTATTTCTCCTTCCACCTGTCTTTCAAAAATTTTCTTATTTCGTTTTCTCTTGCATTCTCACCGGGCTCGTAGAATTTGCTGCCACTTATGTCTCCGGGCAAATATTCCTGCTCTGAAAAATTGTTTTCGTAACTATGAGAATATTTGTAGTCCTTACCATAATTCATATTCTTCATAAGTTTTGTAGGTGCGTTTCTAATGTGCAAAGGCACAGGCAAATCTCCATAATTGCGCACCGCAGCGAGCGCAGCGTCTATCGCCATATAGGAGGCATTGCTCTTTGGTGAAGTGGCAAGATACACGGCGCATTGAGATAATATTATTCTTGCTTCGGGATATCCAATTTTATTCACAGCTTCGAAGGTTGCATTGGCCAGTAGCAGCGCATTAGGGTTTGCATTGCCTATGTCTTCACTTGCAAGGATCAACATTCTTCGTGCAATAAACTTTACATCTTCGCCACCTTCAATCATTCTTGCAAGCCAGTATACGGCACCGTTAGGATCGCTGCCACGTATCGATTTTATGAATGCTGAAATGATATCATAGTGTTGTTCCCCTTTCTTGTCGTATAATGCTATGCGTTGCTGCGCAATCTCCATTACCTTCTCGTCGGTTATTTCGGCATTTCCATCCAGAGCATCAGTTACCAGTTCAAGCAGATTCAACAACTTTCTTGCGTCGCCGCCAGATATGTTTATTAACGCAGATGTTTCTTTAAGAACAATATTCCTCTTCTTAAGTTGTTCATCATTCTTTAAGGCAAAGTCAAGCAAAGAGACAAGATCCGCTTCGTCCAATGGTTTGAGTACATATACCTGACAACGGCTAAGCAAAGCACTGTTTACTTCAAATGAAGGATTTTCCGTTGTGGCGCCAATTAGGGTTATCGTTCCTTTTTCCACTGCGCCGAGCAACGCATCCTGTTGTCCTTTATTGAACCGATGGATTTCATCAATAAATAAGATGGCGCGTTCTTTTGTTTTCGCATCTTCAATAACCTCACGCACATCTTTCACACCGCTGCTAATGGCACTCAAGGTGTAAAACGGAACATTCAATGCGTGTGCAATGATATTGGCAATAGTTGTTTTGCCCACTCCCGGAGGTCCCCATAAAATCATACTCGGAACTTTTCCCTGCTCTATTGCTGTACGTAAAATGCTTCCTTTACCGGTGAGGTGTTTTTGACCGGCCAACGCGTCAATGGTAGAAGGACGCAATCTCTCTGCTAAGGGAATCGCTTCATTACTCATGGTGAGTCAAAAGTAGTTGAAAATTGAAAGTTGAAAGTTGAAAATTAAGAGTTATAGGTTAATGTTGGCGGCTAGTTTCCTTGAAAAGATCATTTTCAACTTTCAATTTTCAACTAATTATTTTTTACCACCGAAATTTTTAGAAAGCCCCAGAGAAATATTGTTTCCGAAGTTAAGTGCGAAGCTGCTAACATTGTCTTTGTCCTTTACCTTGCCGGACATAAAGTCAATGCTGCCGAAGCCAAAGTTTATACCAAAGCTGTTTTTAACGTTAATGAACACCGTAGGGCCGGAAAGGCCGATGTACATTCCACTGACATTTGTATAGTCAATATTACTATTCAAATAGGCCTCTCCCTGGTGAAAGTAGCCGAGCCCCAATTGAGTATAGATCGCAAATATGTTGCTAATTGGCCATGCATAACGCAAAAAAGGCCCCACTTTAAACGACGGCGTTTCCGATTTGCCGGCACCCACTCCAAATTCAAGACCAGTGGTCATGTTTTTGTTAAACTGATACCCTACAGCGGGGGTAAAAATAACTGAACTGGTTTTAGTGTCTGTGTTTTTGTCATTGGTTGAATAAAAATTTAAGCCCCCAAACAACAAAATGCTTCCCGGCTGTGATTTTGCAGTGAAAACAATTACTGCCACGAAAGCAGTCAGTAGTAGTTTTTTCATAACAAAAATTTAGTAGTTAGGAATCAAGTAAAAAGCCAAGTTTGAAAGACCTTAATAGCATAACAATATTGCCATCGCATTGTTTACATTATAAACTGTTTAAATAATACTCCGACAGTTTTGATGAAATAATGTGCCGGTTAGCGTTATATTGAGCAACCCAGTTCTTCAGTAACCGGGCATTAAACAAAAAGCGCCTGACTTAGTGCCAGGCGCTTTTGACGAATTACTTGGATAAAACTATTTTTTACCACCGAAGTTTTTGGAAACTCCAATGTTGAAAGATTTTCCAAAGTTTACGCCAAATGAAGAACCAGCGTCTCCGTCTTTTACTTTAGTGTTTTCAAAACTCAACCCACCAAAGCCAAAGTTCAATGCGAAACCATTCTTAATGTTTGCGGAAATTGCAGGAACTACACTAACATACACGCCTGAAGCTTTTGACTGATCTTGCTTATAAGATTCAAAACCAACACCTGCCTGACCATAAATACTAAAGATGTCAGAGATAGGCTGTGAATAACGAACAAAAGGACCCACATTAAAAAGATTTTCAGCTTTTGCATCACCAGATTTGTTGCTGCTAAATCCCAACTCCAGACCCGCTGTCCAATTTTTGTTGAATTGGTAACCAACTCCAGGGGCGATCGAAAAACAAGTACCCTTACCTGATTCTCCGTCAACATTTCTGAGGTTAACATAGTTAGCACTTTGAGTTTGTAGTCCCAAACTACCATACACTAAAACACTTCCTTGTTGAGCTTTTGCAGAGAATGCAGCGCTTGCTAAAACGAACGCAGCCAATAACAGTTTTTTCATAAATAAAGTTTTTGTGCTTTCTAAGAATCAAAATCACAGCCAAAGGTTGCAGAGACTTGACGAAACAATAACATTGTCAGTTTTATTTGTCACATCTTCATGTTATTAGGATTAATTTTATTGCATTTGCGATTTTTTTTCATGTACAAAAATCTCTTTTGATAAATAGTCGAACCGTTTTAATAAAACAGTGTGCACATAAACGTTATACACAACTACTAAGTAGGAGAATAGCAAGACGAAAGCATTTTTGCAACGCGATCCCGATTGAATTAGTCAGTCAGCAAAAAGCCCGACGAGCATCTGCTCTCGGGCTTTTAATTTATCATTCGTTCAATATAATTTCTGTTACTGATTTTGGTCTTGACTTCTATACCATCTTAACAACGACATGCTCATCAATACATTTATCAAAATTGCCAATCCAAAAACAACCATACCAACTGCCATCATTTGAAACATTAGCGCCAAGTCAACTTTTTCGTATGGCTTAAAGTATTCGACAAGCATTTTCCTATTTTCCTGCGCAGTTTCCTTTGCATGACGCAACAGAGTAAATCCATTTGTAACTACAACAAAAGAAAAGAACATTGCAATAAAACCCATTACCTGCAAACTTAATGGTGTTTTCTTATCCATTGGACTGTTATAGATAATGCAGTTACGGAGCCTTAACGATTCATAGCTGTGCAAACCAACTGCACCAAACAGTACAACGATCACAAATCCTGCTTGTGGCCCGACTATCAATGAACCAATTAATCCCAGCAATACAAATCCACAAGACACTACAAGGATTATCCAGGATAATATGACGGACGCTTTTAGTGCGGTCTTCATGTGCTTTTGTTTAGAATACGTGTGGTGAATAATTAAGAATTGGGAATTAAGAATTCTTTAGAGGCGTCTTTGGTTTCTATTTTTAGCACCCAAAGTAATCAACGATAGTAAAGGCTGATGAACCAAAGCATTCTTAATTCTTAATTCCTAATTCTTAATTCCTACCCTAATTTTATTTGTAATTCCTTCAATTGTTTGTCGTCAATTGATGAGGGTGCATCCAGCATTACATCGCGACCGCTGTTGTTTTTAGGGAACGCAATGAAATCGCGAATGCTTTCGCTACCGCCCAAAATAGAGCATAAACGATCGAAACCAAATGCGATACCACCGTGTGGTGGTGCACCGTACTCAAACGCTCCTAGCAGGAAGCCGAACTTGTGTTGTTGCTCATCTTTATCCATACCCAATGCTTCAAACATTTTTTCCTGCAATTCACGTTGGAAAATACGGATAGAACCGCCGCCAATTTCGTTTCCGTTCAGGACCATATCATAGGCGTTTGCCTTGATGTTAGCATAAGGATGCTTCAAATATTCTGCCGCATTTTCAATGCGTGGATTATTGTTGATCATTGTTTGAATATCACTTGGTTTCGGCGCTGTAAATGGGTGGTGCCTTGCTACCCAGCGATTTTCTTCTTCTGCATATTCAAATAATGGGAAATCAAGTACCCACAATAATTTGAATTCATCTTCTTTACGCAAACCAAGACGTTTGCCCATTTCCAGGCGCAATTCGCTCATCGCTTTACGTGTTCTTTCTTCCGCACCTGCGAGGATCAAAATAAGATCCCCGGCTTTTGCTCCTGTTGCTTCTGCAATGGATTTCAGTTTATCTTCTGAGTAAAATTTGTCTACACTGCTTTTGAAAGTTCCGTCTGTATTGCATTTAATATTTACCAATCCCTGCATGCCTATTTGCGGACGTTTTACCCATTCTGTCAGCTCATCAATTTGCTTACGGGTATATTCTGCAATACCGGGAACTGCAATAGCCACCACTGTTTCAGCATTGTCGAATACACCGAAATTTGCGCCTTCCAGTACATCGCCTGCGGCTTTTGCTTTTGCAGGAAATGTATGTTGAGGGAATTTCAGGTTGGCGATCTTCATGCCGAAACGGATGTCTGGTTTATCGTTACCATACGTCCACATCGCTTCTTCCCATGTGGTGCGCTCCACTTTTTCAGTAATTTCTACACCTTTTACTGTTTTGAAAATATGCTTGATCATGCCTTCAAACATATCCAGAATATCTTCCTGCTCTACAAAACACATTTCGCAATCGATCTGTGTAAACTCCGGCTGTCTATCGGCACGCAGGTCCTCGTCACGAAAACATTTTACCACCTGGTAATATCTGTCGTAACCGCTCACCATCAGCAACTGCTTAAAGGTTTGCGGAGACTGAGGGAGTGCATAAAACTGGCCCGGGTTCATTCTTGATGGCACCACAAAGTCCCTTGCGCCTTCCGGTGTAGATTTGATCAGGAACGGCGTTTCTATATCCATGAAGTTCTTTTCATGCAAATAGTTTCTTGCCGCACGGTTCACAGAATAGCGAAGCTCCAGATTTCTCTTTACGGCGTTTCTGCGAAGGTCAAGGTAGCGGTATTTCATGCGCAGGTCATCTCCTCCATCTGTATCGTCCTGGATAGTGAAAGGAGGGACCGCAGATTTATTTAAAATAGAAAACTCTTGTACCAGTATTTCAATATCGCCGGTGGGAATGTTGGCGTTCTTATTGCTTCTTTCGCTTACTTTTCCTTTTACCTGGAGCACAAATTCTCTTCCCAGCGGATTTTCATCCAATTGCTTGTTGAGTTCTTCTCCAAACAAAAGTTGGGTAATGCCGTAACGGTCGCGGAGGTCAATAAAGGTGATGCTCCCAAATTTGCGCACTGTTTGCACCCAGCCCGCAAGCGTAACTTCATTGTTTACATTGGTTAGTCGTAATTCGCCACAAGTGTGTGTTCTATACATGAGATTCCGGTTGATATTAACATTAAAGGGCAAAATTCCCCGAAAATAGAGGCGCAAAGGTACAATTGGGAATTAATAATTAATAATTAATAATTAACGGAGTAACGTTCGTTATTGAATGCGGTTTTTAAGATGCTAAGTGATAAGAATGCAGCCTGATTTAACGGAGAGCCCCCTATTAATTATTAATTATTAACTGTTCCCGGCTCTTATCTTCGATAATAAATTTCAATTTTAACCGTTTACCCCAAATACTAAAGTCCCAATGGAAGGAACTTCTTCTGACCAGCTTTTTACTACATTGATGCTTGCAGGCGGCATATTTTTGGTGGCAGTCTATTTTTTTGCTTCGCCACTACGTCGATTTTTTTTCAATAGAAAAATTACCGCCATTGTAGAAGCAGAGCTCACTTCCAACTGGAAATACTATGACAACCTGCTTTGCAACCACAACATTTATTACAAAAAACTGGATGCGGAAAACAGGACCAAATTTATTTCCCGGGTGCTTCACTTCAGGCATAGTAAAGAGTTTGAGTTTGTGCAGATCGAGGCCCAACCGGAAATGCCGATCCTTGTTTCTGCCGCGGCCATTCAGCTGACTTTTGGCCTGGATCATTACCTGCTCGATTTTTTCAAAAAGATCTATATAACAGAGTGCGATTACTATTACGGGCTGAATCAGACACCTTTCCAGGGACATGTGAGCAGCCAGGGCATTTATCTTTCATGGAACAACTTCCTTAAGGGCTACAGGTACTACGATGATGCGCAAAACCTTGGCCTGCACGAAATGGCCCATGCGCTTGCTTACACAAACTTTGTGGCGCATGAAGATATGGACTACGATTTCATTGCCAGATTTTACCGTTTTTCTAAAACAGCAAGGCCCATTTTCAATCGCATGCAGATGTACAGCGATGCGCAAATATCCAACGATACCTTACTGGACAACTACGCAGCCACCAATTACAACGAATTTTGGGCGGTTTGCGTGGAAACCTTTTTCGAAAAGCCCACGCAGCTATATGAGCAAATACCCGAGTTGTATACAGCGCTGAGTGATTTGCTGAATCAGAATCTGCTAGCGACAACAGGAATCAGCAACTAGGAACTACAAAGTATACACAGTTGCAGTCTCCACGACATACTGAAGACTCGCCTTCTAATTCCTGATTTCTAACTCCTAATTCCTAATTTCGCCTCATGCTCAATAGTTACCTAAAGAGCCTTTACAGTAAGGTGGATCAGGCTGTGAAGGAGACCAATACATTTATAGACTTACTGGAAACCAATGTTAAGAATATTGCATCTTCAGAAGCAAAAGAGAAGCTCAGCCTTGAGTTCAATGCTTATTGTGAGCTGTTATCCGATATACAAGACACCGCCCAAAATCCTCCCGTAGTTGATAACAGAGATATACAATTTATAACAAAGCAATTGAAGGAAATGCCGGAATTGTTTGCCAATGACTTTAAGCTTCAGGCGGCACTTCCTCTTTTTGGTATAGTGAAACTAAGACGCATTACATCTCTCATCAAAAAATTGCGTGAGATTGATGTAAAGCTTCAGGCGGCAGCGTTTAGCTTAAACATGAACATTCGGTAGATAATAATTGAAAGTTGAAAATGCGGACGTTCATCAGATGATATTTTCCTTGTCTCATTAATATCAGATTTCGTACTGCAAAAATCCAGTCACTTAGTTATTCACTTACTCAAATATTCGGTTATTCATTTTTTTCTTATTTTTGCACCCTCAATAAAAACAAATCGATGTAATAGTTTCTTTTCGGAAAAATAAAATTGACAATCAATTGCTCACTTTTTAACGAAAGAAATTATGCTTATTCTCCAAGGTATAACCTATACCCATCCGAACAGGGATTTGTTGTTCGACAATCTGAGTTTTACTATAAATCAACAAGATAAGATTGCTTTAATTGGCAATAATGGCACCGGGAAATCCACGCTTTTGAAAATAATTGCGGGAGACATTTTTCCCGCGAAAGGCGCTGTAAAAACAAACTCCAAGCCGTATTATGTTCCTCAAATTTTCGGGCAGTACAATGATGTGACTGTTGCACAGGCACTGCAAATTGAAGACAAACTGCACGCACTGAAAGAAATTCTTGATGGCAACATGACGGAGAAAAATATTGCCGTGCTAAATGACGATTGGACAATCGAAGAACGATGTGCAGAGGCGTTGACTCACTGGGATTTAAAAGATATCGATCTACAACTAAAAATGGAATCGCTTAGTGGAGGCCAAAAGACGAAAGTGTTTCTTGCCGGAATTATTATTCATCAACCCTCGATCGTATTGCTCGATGAACCAAGCAATCATTTAGACGGTGCTGCAAGAGCAATTCTGCATGACTACATACAATCGACCACGGACACGCTTGTTGTGGTGAGCCACGACAGAGCGCTGCTGAATCTTCTTGACATTGTATATGAATTAAGCGAAAAAGGAATTACAGCGTATGGCGGCAATTATGAATTTTATGTGGAGCAAAAACTAATCGAAGAAAATGCTTTTGAGCAGGATTTGAAGAGCAAGGAAAAGGCGCTGCGCAAAGCAAAAGAAACGGAGCGAGAAGCGATGGAACGAAAGCAGAAACTTGATGCACGCGGAAGAAAGAAACAGGAAAAAGCAGGTCTGCCAACCATTTCCATGAACACATTCAGAAACAGGGCGGAAAAAAGCACTGCTCAAATGAAAGATGTTCACGCTGAAAAAATCGGATCGCTATCGGATGCTGTCGACAAAATGCGCAAGCAGCTGCCGGACATTGATAAAATAAGAATCGGCCTGAATAATTCTTCGCTTCATAAAGGAAAAATCCTGATTAATGCAAGAAACATCAATTACAAATACAACGATGAACTGCTTTGGAAAAACAATTTAAACTTCCTTATTACAAGCGGTAAACGTATTGCTATCAAAGGTTTTAACAGTTCAGGAAAAACAACTTTGATAAAAATAATTCTGGGGAAATTTGAGCCTTCAACAGGAGCAATTGACCGTGCAGCTAATAAAACAATTTATATTGATCAGGATTATTCATTGATCGACAATGGACTTACTGTGTACGAGCAGGCTCAAAAATACAATTACGATCATCTGCAGGAGCATGAAGTGAAAAACCGTTTGAACAGATTTTTATTTACAAGACCCTACTGGGACAAATCATGCGGCTCATTAAGTGGCGGAGAAAAAATGCGGTTGATGCTTTGCTGCTTAACAATGAGCGATGAGGCACCTGATATAATTGTACTTGATGAACCAACTAATAACCTGGACATTCAAAACATTGAAATACTTACGAGGGCGATAAATGAATATAAAGGCACATTGATTGTGGTTTCGCATGATGAATATTTTTTGCAGCAAATAGGCGCGGAAGAAGAATTGATTGTTGGTTGATAATTGTTTGATTGAAAGAATCTGAACGCTAAACGCTTAATGTGGAACGCAATTGTACCTTACTTGATATTAGATGATTGAATGACTAATTTTACTTCAACCTGGTCTGCATTAGCATCAGGCATTAAGCATTTTCTATGGACAAAAGAGTTGAAAAAATAAAAGGATTCAGGACTTTTCTTTTGCAGCAAATTGAGGAATTGACAATTGATCAGCTGAATAAAATTCCGGATGGTTTTAACAACAACATCGTCTGGAACATCGCTCATATGATTTGTACGGAGCAGATCGTGTGTTATGTAAGATCTAACCTACCTGTTATCGTTGAGGATAAATATTTCTCACCTTATTTGCCAGGCACGAAACCTACGTCATTTGTCGATGTAGATGACGTGGCAATCATCAAACAGTTTTTCACCGGCACCAGTGACCAGTTAAATGCCGATCTTGATCATAAGTCATTTGCTAACTATTCTCCTTCGGTGGCGATTCCCAAAACTTACGGATTTGAAGTAAACAATATTGACGATGCGCTTGAATATCTATTGTATCATGAAGGGCTTCATTCCGGTTATGTTATGTCTTTGAAGCGAATGGTGACGGCGTGATTCTCACCACTAAGAATACACTAAGAAAGCACTAGGCATTGCTCAAATGTTGCGGTTTTTCTTAGTGTATCTAAGTGGCCTTAGTGTCTTAGTGGTAAACCTTAGAGACCATGCAGTCATTCAACTCACCGCCCCATCGAGGGCATTCAGCATCTTACTCCACGCAGCTTTTGCCTGTTCGACAAAATTTTCTGCTTCCCTGGCCATTTCGTGTGTAAGCGTTATAGCGCAGCCGATGCCACGCGGCTCAATGTCAATAACGATCTGCGATTTCGCGGGAAGGTCTTGCCGCACAGCCCATGTAAACACAAGTTTTTTGGGTCTGTCTATTTCAACGTATTCGCCAATGTGTTCGTAATCGTTGCCCTGGCGACGCACGATAAAGGAAAATGAATCTCCTACTTTTTTACCGGGATGAATACTTATAATTTGTTCATCGCGCAGTTGCGGACCAAACATGAACCTGCTGATCATCGCAGGATCGAACCATGCATCAAACACTTTTTCAGCAGGAGCCGCAAATGAATGCGTAACAGTGGCTTTTACAGGAAGTTCCATGATGATGTGTTTTTGTATTGCATAATAAAGATATTCGTTATAAATCTGCAAAAATATCGTTCCGCAAAAAAATATTTCCCCGGACAACACCCAAGCGAAAAGTGTTTTCATCATAAAATCACCCCTTTATAAAGATAGCCCAGTGTGGTCAATACAAGTTTGAAAAAACAACTATCGAACCTTGCTTCTATTTCAGCGAATTCTTTAAATCATTGACTTCTGGAATACGATTGATTCAAGTGTTTTAAAAATCAAAAAGGCACTGTTGCCGATAGCGCCGTTTTTATATGGTAGCCAACAGCCATGCGCACAATTATTGTTGGTACGCCATTTCACAAAGTATGGCCTTCTATGCCAACAATGGCATCAAAATATGAAGTAACTTGGGTCGCGTGAATGATAAGTATTGGGGCGAGTGATGGATAAAATTTACAATAGCAGTTTCAGAAGGCTCTTCCGAAGACGATGCAGGATTTAGTTTTTGCTTTTACATCTATTATAGAAAAGAATCAAAGACGGTCTCTAAAGCGACTTATAGTTGCGACACTACGTTCAAAACTTTTTACTACAAAAATAATAAGCTCATAAAAATAATCACAGACGGCGATTCGTATTATTATATTCAAAACGCATTGTATGCTGCTGATGGCACAATTGCTGGCAAACCTGTTTCAGATGAGTTGCTTGAGCTTAGCCATATGCCTGTGAAAGGCATGGAGGATTTTTTCAAGCGAGGTTAAAAAAATTTCTTCAGAATAAATTGTAACTGAAAAGGCCTGACAGGTTCTTCGAACCATGCCAGGCCTTTTGCAATATTCGTTACGATAATCTTTCTACCACACGTACGTTCCCACGGCTCCGCTGGACAACGCGGTCGTAACGATTTTGGTTCCAACTTTAATATTGAACATTTCCTGTGCGGCTCCTTTATTCAGCACGATCAACACTTTCTTTCCGTCGGGATTTTTAAAGGCAACGGTTGAAAGATTTGTCGTTTGTGCAGATGAAATGCGCACGGAACCTGGCCTTGCAAATTTTGATGCGTGTGCAATGATATAGTAAGACACATTGCGAGCCACAGCATCGCCGGAAATAGTCAATGCACCCTGGCAAGTATTACAGCCACCGTTTGTGTGCGGGTTGTAGCTTGGGTCTGAGGCGAGGTTCCACTCGAGAACATTTCTGCTCCAGTTGCGGGTAGCGCCAATGATCAGGTTTTGTACGTGCCATTGCAGATCGCCGCTAAAGTTGCCGGGACCGCCTACCCATTGTTCTGTGAAGTAAACGCTTTTATCAGGGTATGCATCATGCACTTGCGACAATGCAGTGATCGACCCGCTGTATAAATGGAAGGCCGAACCATCCACATATTTTTTTGCATCAGCATCACCAAGGATCGCAAGAGGATATGTGGCAACATCTGCATTGTGGTCCCACACAATAATCTTTGTGGTAAGGCCGGCGGCTTGAAATGCAGGTCCCAAATTATTCTTCACAAAATTTGTCTGTTCGGCGGATTGCATTACAAGGCTTGGATTGTTGTTACCGTTCAGCGGTTCGTTTTGCACTGTTATAGCATCTATCGTAATACCTTGCGCTTTCATCGCCTGGATATATTTTACGAAGTACTGTGCATAGGCCCCATAATATTCAGGTTTTAAACTCCCTCCTTTAAAAGAATTGTTGCTTTTCATCCATACAGGCGGCGACCATGGGGAGCCCAATATTTTTATGTTGGGATTAATGGCAATTATTTTTTTCAGGATCGGTATCAGATCTGTTTTTTCTGCATCAATGCTGAAATGATCGAGAGCCAGATCTGTTTGTCCGCTTGGCATATCATCATATGTAAATGTGTTTGCGCTTAAATCGGAAGCACCAATGCTGATGCGCAAATAGCTCACGCCAATGAATGTGCTGTCAGAGGCAAACAGTTCTTTCAAAACATTGTCCTTAGTAGTAGACGTAAGCGAGTTCAGCAAGCTGGCACTGCCGCCTGTGAGGCAATAACCAAAGCCGTCGATCTGCTGATAGGTTTGTGTTTCATCCACGTCAATATTAGTGTATGAATTGCTGGTGGTTGAAAATATCAAACTGGTGTTTTGTTTTTTGAACAACACTGTTTTGTCAGACTGTGTGAGCCAAAGTTCAACGTCAGATTTAGGAGGCACTACTACCGGCGGAGGGTTAGAATTATCGCCGCCGCCGATTGGATTACTATTGCCGGATGTTTTTTTTCCGCAGGCCAAGGCGAGGCTCATGAATAATGGTAATGACCAAAACATTTTTGTTCTCATTTTTATAATTTGAAAATGCATTAATTTGAAAATTTTGGGAATTTGAAAACGTCCGGGCACAACATTCCTGACCGTAGTTTCGTGTTGCCACAAACTACCGGACTTCGTGATTATGGTTCGTGGTGACATGAACCATGACATCGGACATTAATAAACACGGGCTGCTAAATCAGATTCTCAGAGAAGATTAGAAAGGGGTTAAAGAGAGTTGCCGTGTCTAAACACGGCAACTGTATGACTGGTTCAAGGTTAAGAGAATTTGAAAATTTGCATATTTTCAAATTTTCCCTCCTCTAGTTATCGCTGTAAAGACTTACGTTAGAAATAGCAATCGAGCTGAATGAACTTCCGGTACCTACTTTTATTGTGAAATAATAAGTTCCTGCAGTAGTTGGCGTAAACGTACTCGTTTTGGTACCCGATGTAAACGCAGTGGTGCTGCTTGCCCAACTCACAAATGTTGGCGTTTGAGTAGTTGCGTTTCCTGCAGCCGGAGCGGCGGCACCATAATCAGAACCATTAACCGGTTGATTTTTGCCTATCCACACTTCACCCCATGTGCTGTTATATGAAGTAGCCGCAGAAGTTATTGAAATATTATATTTCTTACCGGCAACCAATTGTACAGCCTGGTAGATGCCGCTGTTCTTAGGATTTCCGGTTACTGTATAATTTCCACCAGCCAATACCCACACCCCATTCGGTGCGCTCTGGTCGAAACGGCTCCAGAACGCGTCATCACCGGTTCTCATTTGGCCGCCTTTTAATAAATATCTTGGATCATTAGCTGTGGTAGTTACTTTTACCGGAGGTGCGGTATACAAACGTCCCCGCTTGTCTGCAGCCTGCATTGTAATACTGTATGTTCCCGCTAGTGGAAAGAAAACAGTGTCTGACACTTTACCCCCAGCATATCCGGCTCCCTGATCCAGGTTCCAGTATGTTCCCACGCATTCGCCTTTGGTTGTATTTGTAACAACAAATTTTGTATCACTTCCCGGCACTGGCGTTGCGGTAAATGTGGCAGTGAGGCTGTCTACAGGAGCGTAAACCTCGTAACTGTTGTTTGCTTCCTGCTTGCTACAACTAAACATCAGCGCAGCACCAACCAAAGGAAGTATTGTGTTGAATATTTTTGAATTTATTGACGACTTCATAATCATAATTGTATTAGGGTTTATGAATCCTTAATTAAGTTTTTATTACCAGCCGGCGTTTTGCGACCAGCCTGTTTTTACAATTTCATTTTGAGGGATCGGATACCAGTTCATTTTCTTGTCATCATACACCCTGTCTTCCAATTTCTTCACTGCATAAGTATATGAACTACCGTTGAACGTAATCTCTATTCTGTTCAAAGGCGCGTTGAAATAAGTGCCCCCCAGTTTCCATCTGCGTACATCCCAGTAGCGCTGGCCTTCAAATCCAAGTTCTACTCTGCGCTCGTGCATAATAGCAGCTGGCGACAAGTCTGCAAGAGCCGGCATTGCTACACCGGTACGAGTTCTTACTTTGTTGAGCGCTTGCAATGCGGTCATGCTATAACCTTGTGGATTGCCATTTGCACCATATGCGTTGTACATTGCTTCAGCATAGTCGAGCAATAAACCACCGTATCTGAAATACAACCACTGGTGTTTTGTTTTAGTGGCATTAGTAAGGCTCACCGTTTGGTTTACGTATTTTGACAAATAGTATCCTGTTTTAGTAGAGTTCAATTTTGGCTGACCACTGTTTCCGCCAACATATGTTTGAACAACGCTGGAACTGAACGTAGCTCCGTTGTACACTACTGTTGCGGCCATGCGCGGATCTCTGTTAGCGTATGGATTCGCTGCATGAGTTGGATTGTTCCAGTCAAAAGGAGCAGATGTAGTACCTGTTTTTACTTCAAACTCATCTACGAAATTTTGACTTGGTGTAACACTGTTCCCGTTGCTTTTTTCAAACATAATGGGAAAGTTATTAAACTCAAAACCGTTTTGATCGCTATATCTTTTGAAGAAGATCGCTTCGGTAGATGTTCCATTGGTTGCTCCAAATAAATTTGCATATGAAGCATCAAGGCTAAACACGTTCATTTTAATAACATCATTCGCAGCGGCAGCGGCGTCGGCCCATGTATAAGTAGAGCCTGCATCTTTGAACAACGGACTTGCTGCAAACAACAGCGCTTTTGCTTTCAGTGTTTTGATCGCCGCGTAAGTAGCTCTGCCGGATTCATACCATGTGGTAGCTGCGCTCGTGCGTACGCTATCCGGAATAATCACCGCAGCTTTGTCGCACATTGAAACGATATACTTGAAAACGTCATCTACTGATTTTCTCGGAAGGTTCTTCCATGTAGCAGTGTTGTTGTAGTCAACTGCAGTATCGATAATAGGTACAGCACCGTAGCGTTTTACCAGTTCAAGATAAAAGAACGCTTTCAGGAAATAACATTCACCCTGCATATAAGCCACGTTCAACACTGCCCTTTTGTAGTTAGTAGAGTCGTTGTTTACGATACCATTTGAAAGGTAGTCAAGGCTTATTTCTTTCCTGTGTGCCAGGTGAAGATTTGCCTGGTAAATGCCGTCAAAGCAATTTGACCAAACGCCATCAGGATTATAGAATTGCGTCCATGTGCCAGTGTTGAAAACATGGGAACGGTTGTTAACGTTTGTATGGTAGGCATCATCTGATGCTGCTTCCATATCCACTGTGTTGTAGCTGTCCGGTAAAAAGCTATATGCCTTCCACACAACATCCTGTGCGTAGTCGTATGTTTTGTACATCATGCTGATGGGCATGTCGGCCGGTACGCTTTTTACATCCAGGAAGTCTTTTTTACAGGAGACTAAGGAGAATGTAGCGACCACTATTATAATGAGGAGATGATAGTACTTTTTCATTTTTCGTGTCTTAAAATGTTCGTGCTAAAATTTTGCTTTCAATCCAATTGTCACTGTCTTCATCAACGGATATCCCATTGAAAGTCTTTCAGGCTCTAACCCATCGATTTTGTTACCCAGCAAATTGTTGCCATTCAGGAATATTCTGATTACATCCATTTTTTTCAGGGCGCCTGTGCGAGGCAGAGAATATCCAACTTCAATACTGCGTAGCTTCCAGAAGTTGCCATTACGAAGCCAAAATTCTGCAGGCAGATTGTTGTTGTTGTTTACCAACGTAGACAATCTTGGTGAGGTAGCAGTAGTTGCTGTTGCAGGTGTCCATGGATTGTTTGAAAAAGCTGTGATATTGATGTTATTGGCTAACGGGTGCGTATAGTTGAAAGCGTCATCCATTAAGCTTACTGTTCTGTTCATCACGCCTTGTAAGAACGCATCAAAATCAAACCCTTTGTATTTGAAGCCCAAATTAAATCCTAATGTAACTTCAGGAAGTTTTGCGTACTTCATTGGAGCGAGGTCATAGTTATTGATCAATCCATCACCATTTAGATCCACATATTTCAGATCGCCCGGATGCACTGTTCCGTAGGTTGATTTTACAACGCCCGGATTTAAATTTCCGCTGGCATCAAAATCTGCAACCTGATAAAAACCGGCATTCTCAAATCCCTGCATCTGACCAATGCGACGCCCTTGGGCATAGAGATAATCATAGGGCTGCGGATCTTCAGCTTTCTTTGTTATTTTATTATGTGCATATGACATGGTAGCACCACCATAATATTCAAAGCCGCTTTTGGTTTTATCACGATATTGAAGAGCTACTTCAAATCCACTATTCTCTACTTCACCGGTGTTAGTGTTTCTGAAATTGAAGCCAGTGTAGTCAGGAACTCCAACAGGCTGTTCAAGGATACCTGTGCGTTTCTCTTTAAACACATCCAATGTTGCATTCAATTTGTTCAGGATGGTCAGGTCAACGCCGAGGTTAGCAGTTTGCTTAGACTCCCATGTAAAATTAGAATTGGGAATAGCACCTTCTGTTCTTCCGTTTCTGCCACCATCTGTTGTACCAAGAATATAAACACCGCCAGTATAACTTGCCCATTGTTCATATTGGAAACGATAATCTTCGTTTGCGTTGGCAGTTTTACCGTAAGATCCTCTAACCTTTAAGAAACTGATGACTTTATTATTTTTCAAAAAGTCTTCATTGCTTGCTACCCATCCCAAACCTATTGCAGGGAAGAATCCATAACGATGGCCGTCCTGAAAATCAGCAGAGCCTAAATAAGAGTAAGAGAAATCAGCGATATATTTTTTGTTGTAGTCATAAGTAACATTGCCGCGTAAGCCTTGTTCCGCCACAGGATATACCTGCCCGTCATGCGTATAACTTGAACGGGTGTATTTTATCATTCCTGTAAAACTGTGTTTGCCGAAGCTTCTGTCGTAGTCAAAGCCAAAGATGGAAGATGACCTGTTCCAGTGGTCGTTACCTCCGTCGTTGATGCTCTGGCCCGTAGCGCCCAATGTTTTATACACCACATTACCTTTAGCATCTATCACAGGGTTGTCGTAAGCGTCTTTAGTAATTTCATAAGAAGGTACTGTAAACGTTGTTTGATAAATGCCCGTGTATACGTTGGCAAATGAAACACCACCACTAAGCGCCAATCCTTTCGTGAGTATATCCAATTTTTCTTTGAAGCTCACGTTTGTTTGCAGGTATCTTGTGTGTGAGCTATAAATACCATTTTGTCTCAGCAATTGAACCGGGTTGAAATTATACACGGAACCATTGCCCCATGTACCATCCAGGTTCTTTACAGGAAACGCCGCCGATGGCAACGACATGATAGCACTGAACACTGAAGCAGCTGTAAAACCCGACGGCGTTTTACGATCTTCTGTAATACCGGAAACAGTAGCCTTTACAGAAAGATTTTTGTTCAGGTTCAAATCGATGTTAGCTCTCAAACTAAGCCTGTTATATTTTGCATTCGTACCAAAATCTTTGTCAACATCAGTTGCGTCTTTGTAAATACCGGTGAAACTTGTGTAGCCGCCGAGCACAAAAAATCTTGCCTTGTCATTACCACCACGGAATGATAAATCGTAGTTCTGTGTGGCAGATTTATTGGTCAACATTTTATCGTACCAATTCACATTTGGGTGAAAAGGATCGTCTGTAGCCTTATACAAATTTGTATTGTAGTATTTGATCGGCAATCCGTCATTTTGCAAAGCCTGGTTGTAAGCAGTTGTGTATCCGTAAGCATCCATCACTTGTGGCAATGCGATTGGTCGCATAGAACCATATCTTGCATTTGTTTCAATTTTTGTTTTGCCGGATTTTGTTCCTTCTTTCGTACGAACACTCAATACGCCCGCACCACCGTCAAGACCATACACCGCAACTGCAGCCGCATCTTTTAGGAGCGTTACAGATTCGATTTCATTAGGTGATAATGCAGAAAGAGAATTCATGTCTACCTGGAAACCATCGAGGTAGATAGCTACTCTGTTCCCTGTAATGTTCCAGCTGCTCACGCCACGTACATAAAGCGTTGGCGCATCATAACCGGGTTCGCCCGAACCTGTACTTACTGTTAATCCGGGGATTCTTCCCTGCAATGTATTCAGCAAATTACCTGCATTCGTCTTTACAAGATCTTCGCCAGAAATCGTAAATGTGGCCCCTGTATTTCTCCAGCTTTGTTCGCTTCTGATACCTCCATCAATAAGTTTTACAGTATCGCTTTTTGCAGTCAGCAATATTGCAGATTCTAACTGGGCTGTCTTCTTTGTTTGCGCCTGAGTTACATCCAGCCCGGCGAGAAAGAGCAGTCCTATAAAGAGTTTAATATTTATATTTTTCATGTAGTTTATGATTGTCGATTTTCAAACCTTAGTTACCATCCCGGGTTTTGACCATCCCAGCCTTTTCCTCCCAGGTACAGCATACTTATTTGATCCAGTGGGAACGGAACATAATAGTACTTCGCAGGGAATACTCTTGTTCCGTAACTGATCGTTACCCAGTTGAGGAATGGATTGGTTGGCTTCGGAGTAACACCATTTGTTGACGCAGTAACCGCGAATCCATGAAAAGTTTGATTCATTACAGTTTGGGCTGTTAACCAACGGTGCAAATCATCGTACCTCTTATTCTCAAAAGCAAATTCTACCGAACGCTCGTTTTGAATGGCAGTGCGGAAGTCAGCAGTTGATGCAGGTGTTTTAGCAGGCATACCCGCTCTCGCTCTGATCAGATTCAGATAAGAAGTAGCATCCCCATTTGCTCCTGAATATTCATTTATCGCCTCTGCATAGCTTAGATAAAATTCTGCCAAACGGAAAACAGGCCATGCAAAGTGGTTGTCATTCATGTTGTCAACGCGTGCAACAAATTTTGTAGTCTCAATGGCGCTTCCGGTAGCATCACCTGCGTTAGTATCATCGCAAAGAGCTCCTTGTGAATAAGACAGAGGTACATCTCCAGAACCTTTGTAGTAAGTAACAAATGTTCTGGCACTGTTCCAGCGTTGTCCCGCATAAGCAAGGCACTGGTATGCACGAGGGTCAAGATTCAATCCTTCGAAATAAGCTTTGAAATCTTTTCCTGAAGGAGTAGCGGTCCATTTGGTACCATCTGTTTTTTCATACATCTGCAGGAATTCAATTGGCACATTGTTCTTAGCACCCCATTGATTCATGCGGATCTTAGAAGTGTTATAAAACCCCCACTCATTCCACTGGCTCTTATCGGGATCTTTTTGGTTGAATGTATTTACCAAAATCATTTCAGGATTACCATAAGCACCAGTAGTACCATAAACGTTGTTGCAAACTGCTTCGTAATCACCAAGGCCTGCATAAGTATCTGTGTTAACAGTAGTCGTCGGTTTTCCAGTGTTGTACAAAGAAACACCTGCAGCAGGAGCCGCATCTATTACTGCTTTTGCAGCATCAGCAGCTTTTTTCCAACGTTCTTTATCATAAGTAGCATAACACAAAACAGTGTCTCTGCCATCACCGAATCTGGCTCCGGCGATCAAAGACTTCATCTCGCTTGGAGTATTATAAAGCGGGCTAGCAGCGTACAATAAAATTCTTGCTTTTAAAGCTAATGCGGCGAGACTTGTTACTCTGCCATAATCAACTGAACCACGTGTAGCAGGAAGTAAAACAGCTGCCTGATCGCACCATGTAACGATGCTGTCGACTACAGACTGAACAGAAGAACGTGGAATAGAAATTTTCCCATCACCTGCCAATACTGCTGTTACGATTGGAATACCGCCAAACATACGGAATGCACTGTAATGCGCCATTGCGCGGCAAAATAGAGCCTGGCCTTTCACATCTGAAATCCACTGCGGAGTTGCATCAGTTACGGCGTCTATATTTTTTATAACAAGATTCGCTTTTCTGATCGCTTTGTACCATCCGTTAAAAGACGGAGCATCTCCGCGGCCAAGAGCAGTAGGCCCTCTGTCAATAGTGCCCGCCGGAGTCATGGTGCCGGATAAATAATATTGATAGTTGTAGTTGCCACCCACCCACGCAGCGCCGGGTAGTGTCAGGTACACGTTGTCTGTAAGTGCGTCCTCACGGCAATCTGCAGACTCAGTTAATACAAAGCCTGAAGGGATACACCACTTGTACATTTCGGCAACAGCGTACTGTGCCTGCATTTGCGTATGGAAAATGGTATCAACAGTTACCGCGCCACCTTTAGGCTTTTCCAGGAAATCTTTATTGCAACTACTCATCACGCCCGCCGAAATAGCACCGGCAAAAAGCAGAAGAGGTAAATATATTTTTTTCATCTTTTTTTCTTTTGGAATTAAAAATTAGAAACTCACTTTGAAACCAGCGTTATATGTGCGTGTAAGCGGATAGCCCATGTAACCCATGTTTTCAGGATCGCCCCAGATAGAGTTCTTGCTCCATGTATACAGATTGAATCCATTCGCATAGATGCGAACCGAACCAATGCCCGCTTTTGAAAGAATTCCTTTTTGGAATGTATAACCAACCTCAAGGTTTTTCAAACGCACGTAAGAAGTGTTGAGGTGGAAATATGTGTTTCCTCCAATTTGTTTCGAAGGGTTCGGAGCGGAAGCCTGCCGATTATAAGCAGCTATCGGAAAATCGATCTTCTGACCAGCGTTATAACGGTCAAGTGTAAAGCGGCTCCAATCTACAGCAAACAATGCTTCTGTTGTACCATTGAAATGCAGGTTTGTTGACGGCATTGGATCTGCCGCTACGCCGCCCGCTCCTTGAAACAATACGGAGAAATCCCATCCTTTATAATTAAATCCAAATGAAACGCCATAAGTATATCGAGGTATGGATGTGTAACCGTTTCTTACGTAATCCTTGTTATCGATCACACCATCATAGTTAATATCTTTCATCTTTATATCACCGGGTTGCAAAGCCGCCGTACCGAATGAAAGATCTCTTTCAAGAACAGTCTGTCCGCCAGGGTTCGTATAGGTTTTACCATCTGCATTTTTTGCAGCAACCGGTTGTGAAAGAATCGGGTTGCCAGCCGCATCTACAGCGTACAATTGTGACCATGAAGTGTACAAACCATCCGCCTGCAGATATAAATTTGTGTTGATTGGCTTGCCTGTCTGAGACTGGTACTCAAGACCCGGTACGATCGGTTCATCGCGGAAAACGATCTTATTCTGGTTGTTGGAAATATTGGCTTTTACCCAATAATTGAATTTGCGTCCAACTTTATCGTTGTAGGTAATTTCCAGCTCATTACCCCAGTTTTGCGTTTCTCCTAAGTTGTAAGGAGGCAAACTTGCAGCAACGATGCCCGGCACTGTTCCTCTGTATGAAAGGATATCTGTTCTATGTTCATTATAATAATCGTAAGTGATACCCAGCTTGTCTTTAAAGAACTTAGCTTCAAAGCCAATATTCATTTTTCTTGATGTTTCCCAGGTTACATTAGGGTTACCAAGTGTACTTTCATAAGCGCTTCTTATTTTGTTACGGTTAGATCCGTTTACACCAAAATAGTAACCGCCCATATCACCGCCGCCGTAGCCCCATACATCGGGTAAATACAGGTAGCGAGCCTCAGTCGTGGTACCAGGAATATAAATTTTATCATTACCTACATAACCAAGCGATCCTCTCACCTTCAGGTAAGTAACAATTTGGTTTTGCGGCCAGAAAGATTCGTTACTTGCTACCCATCCAAGTGAGTATGCCGGAAGGAAGCCAAATCTTTGACCTTCAGGGAAGTTCTCAGATCCGTTGTAACCCATGTTATACTCTGCAAGGTATTTGCCTTTATAGCCATAAGCAACCCTGCCCACAATACCCTCGTATGCGTGCGGAAGATCATAAGCCAATTTTGGATCGAACTTCTTTTCAGCGTTAGCCATCAACAAAGCTGTAACTGAATGATCGCCGAAAGTGCGGTTATAGTTGATAGCAAACTCTGCATACCACTTGCGCCACTTTTCTTTGTACGCGTTGGCAAATCTTTGCGAAGGTTGCTCATTATTCAACTGCACCCAGATCGGATCCAAAACGTTGCCGTTGGGATTTTGGCGCACCGCCCATTTTACCGGGAAAGATGTTCCCCTTGCAGTATTAGCAAAGTAACTGTCGTATGCAGCTCTGCCACTTACAGAAAGCCCTTTCGTAATAAAGTCCAGCTTGTGTACTATGCGAACAGCAGAATTGAGTGTACTGTTATTAGTAAGTGCGTACGAGTTACGCATTGACAAACTCCATAACGGGTTAAACTGTTCTGCATCACGCTGCCAGATAAATGCAAACTTGCCATCAATATAACCAGGAGAGCCCATCGGATTCGTCCACATCAAATTCTTCTCATAGTTATAGTTGTCATTGTCCATACCTGTAACCTGAACGAACTGGGTTCCCAGATCCACCGATACTTTCAAATTTTCATTTACATCAAAATCAAAGTTGCCTCTCAGGTTGTAACGGTCTTTTCTGTAGTCCATCTCCTTAGAGAAAGGCATATAATCTGTTTTGAACAAACCACCCTGTGTGAGGTAACCACCGGAAATGAAATATTTCACACCTTTGGTTCCACCAGTGATGTTGATATTTGCCTGCGTTTGAGGTGCATACTTTTTGTAGATCTGGCTTTGCCAATCCTGGTCAGGATGGAAATACGGATCATACCACGGATTTTTTGTTCCGTCAGCCAGCGTGGGTGTATGTGCATTTTGGTAATACTTCAAATCGTTGTCCGAGTATTGCGGCTTATAACCGGTAGGTCCCGGATCATTTCTTTTCGCTACAAACTTTGACCAGCCATCAGCCTGACCCACGATATCCGGATCGTTGGCATGTTGTTGCCAGTATGTTTCAAATATCTGCTCGTTTCTCAACGTTGCATACTGTGGAGAGTTAACATACTTAGGCATGTTAAGGAAACTTACAGCAGCTGTTTGAAAAGTAGCGCTCACTTTAGGTGCACCTTCCTTACCACGTTTTGTGGTAATAAGAATTACACCATTTGCACCACGTACGCCAAATACGGCAGTAGCAGACGCATCTTTAAGAATACTGAGTGTTTCTATTTCATTGGGATCGATATCGTTATAAGTATCTCTTACAACTCCATCCACCATAACCAAAGGCGCTGTACTTGCGCTATAAGTGCTCACACCTCTGATGTATAGGTTCGCAGCATCTTCGCCCGGTTTACCGGAAGACTGCACGGAGATCAAGCCCGGTAAACGACCAGCAAGCGCATTACTGATGTTGGCAACAGGTGACTGAACGATTTCCTTAGAAGATATGGTACTGATAGATGCAGTTACGGATGCTTTTTTCTGTTGTCCATAACCTACTACCACTACTTCTTCCATTGCACTGTTCTGCGACATCAATGCAATTGAGAAATTTCTGTTGTTACCCACATACATTTCCTGTGGAAGGTAGCCGATCATTGATGCAACGATAACGGTGTTAGCGCCAGGCACAGTCAGTTTGAACATACCGTTCTTGTCTGTGATCGCGCCCTTTGCGGCACCTTTTACAAACACGCTTACGCCATCCAGCGGTTCGCCTTTTTGTGTGGTTACTTTACCGGAAATGTTCAAAGTAGTATCAACCGGCGCCTTTACCTCAACTACTTCTTCGGTATTTTTTATATTCAACGAAAGCATCAGGCTCTTCAGCTCTTCGTTGTTTGTGTAAATCACATATGCCTTCTTTAAAACTTTTTTGTACTTAAGTCCATAAGGCTTAAGGAGTTCGTCAAGAAAAGCAGTAACGGTTTTGTACTTCGTTACGTTCATGGCAAGCGCAGCATCCGGCAAGACATTTGATTCGTAGACAAAGTCTACATCAAACGTTTTTCTTGCTTCCAGTAAAAGTTGGGAAATTGTTTTAGATTCCGAATTTGTTGGAGAATTGTGTTTCTGCTGACTGTACGCTATAGCATTCAATGCTGTTTGCGAATGCGCACTCATGACGTTGACCACAGACATGACGATGCCGAGCAGGAAAAACACTTTCCTGGGGTAGAGGCTCTTTTTCATACTTCTTTTTTGCGATCGTTAATTAATCAGTTTTGGTTTCTGTTTCAATTTTTCAGTGTGCCGGGAGCACACTGTGTTTTGGTTTGTTGTTGTTGCTGTTGTTGTTGTTATTGCCCGATGACGAGCGTTTTATTCTTGATTGTTATTTTCCTCTTAAGAATCACTTCCAGGACTTTGGCCATATCCTCTATATTACCTGCCCGCAGCTCTCCTGATATTTTTGCCTGCCATAAACTTGAGTCCGAAATTACAACGCTGTAACCATAGGTGTCCTGTATTAGCCTTGCAACTTCAGTCATTGACGTATAATTGAAGTGGAATTCGTTGCGTGCCCAGCCTGAATACATGTTGATTGTAGAGTCTGCATCCAGTTTTACTACGTCATTCTTGTTAACTACCGCTACTTCACCCGGCTTCATTACCACCGGTTGCTCCTTTTTATCGGCCTTGGATGAAGTAATAGCTTTTACGGCCAGCTGCACTTTTCCTTCCTCCAGTGCCACAGTCGACTGATCGTTTCTTGTATTTACATTGAACCTGGTTCCGAGTACTTCAATGTCTACGTCTTTGGTATGTACTATAAATATGTCTCCGGTGACCTTCTTTTTCGCCACAGTGAAGTAGGCCTCCCCTTCGATCCACACATTTCTTTTGCCGCTCTCTTTCCAAACCTTGGGAACTTTCAAAACGGAATTTGCGTTCAGCACCACGAAAGAACCGTCCGGTAAAGTAATGCGTTTTATTTCGCCGGAAAGCGTTTTTACTTCAGTCAGGTAAAGATTTCGATTTTCATATTGCAGAAATATCCAGATAGAGGTTGCCGCTATGAGTACGAAAGATGCCGCAACCAGCAGGGGTCTTAGCCAGACAATTCTCGTTTTCCCTTTCTGAATTGCAGCTTCAACCTTCAACCAGTTTTCAGTTTGTATTTCAGGGGAAACGGGCTCCTTTTTGAACTCAACCTTATTATTTCCTATCTTAAAAAACCCCGGCATTCTTGTGTTTTTATGTTATACAATGATTAAGACACATGACTTTTTCAGTCATACTCTTTGGGAGTAAAAATTTTTAACTTTTTTTTATTTGGGATAAAGCGTGCGTTGCGGTGATTAAATAAACCGAATTGACTGAATAAACTGAATGATTGATTTTCAATCTTGTACTATAACTTTCAACTATTCAGTTTATTCAGTCAATTCAGTTTATTCAGTTTATTTGTAATAAAGACTGCAGCCAAAAAAACAGCAAGCAGCTGCTCAGAACGCAGCCTGTTGAGTGCTTTTTGGATGAGGTTTAGAACTGACTGATAATTAACGTTCATTATCTCGGCGATCTGCTTGTACTCCATATCTTCATAATAGCGCAGGTAAATGGCTTCCTTCTGGCGGGCAGGTAGTTCGTTTAAAAGTGCGGCGAGTTTCGTATGCAGTGACTCTTCCGTTTCCTTTTCCACAATAATTTCTTCTACCGAAAAACAAATGTCAGGCTCTACCGACATTTTGATTTTCAATTCACGCAACTTTAAGGACCGCAGCTGGTTGAGTATCTGGCGACGAAGAACAGTGAAGAAATATGGTTTTACTTTTTCGAGGTTGCCTATAGAAGTTCGTTTGGTCCACATCTTTACAAAGAGTTCCTGCACGGCATCGTCAGCGAGGCCATTGTCATTCAATAACTTGGATGCATAATAATACAATCCATTAAAAAGCATTTTATGAATGTCGTTGAAGGCATCGGTATTTCCCGCCAGTGTATCGGTCCACCATTGTCGCAGTAGTTCAGTCTCTGATCTGGATTCCATTAGGCCGGCTAAAGATTTTGTATTTATACTTTTCGCATTACCAATCTCATATATATAATATTGCCTGAAAGATCGCATGAAGCTTTTTTCCCAGCTTTACCTATGAGCGCTCAAAAATAAACACTAAGTGTCGTATTTAAAGTGATTTACAAATTAAAACTGTTTTTTGTGGGCATGGGCGTTTTTAGTTGCTGGTTTTCAATCGAGTTGAGAGTTAAAGTGGGAAATCTCCGTATTCATACAGTTTGAAAGTCAGCACAATTTTATTTTCTTTGGAAACAAATTAGCCTACCCTAATGAAACTCCTTACCTTATTAATTCTTTTGCTAGTTACCATTTCAACTTTTTCTCAAATTAATCTCACCAAACTCGGCGCTCAAAATTTACCCAAACACCTGAAGTACGAGGGCCATATTATTAACGCGGTTAAATGGCTCGACAGGCTTGGTTTAAATTATGTGATCACGAGCGAAACAGGTGAAATCCCAACGAAGGGCAAAGACAACGATGGCCTGCGCGATGCTTATTTATATGCTTATCATTATGTTGTAAAAAACGACAGCACAAAGCTTGTATGGAGAATTTACGATTTTAGCGATGGCTGCGTTGTTGATCTCAATGTATACTTTGTTGATAAAACTTTTGCCGTAACAGATCTTGACAACAACGGACTTGCGGAGGTTTGGGTGATGTATAAAAACTCCTGTCATGGCGATGTGAGTCCTGTGCCTACAAAAATTATTATGTACGAAGGCAACAAAAAATATGCGCTAAGAGGGGAAAGCAAGGTACAGCTTTCAGGAAAAGATTATTACGGAGGCACTTACAAGCTGGATGACAATTTTAAAAATGGGAAAGCTGCCTTCAGGCAATATGCTGAGAATCTTTGGAACAAACACATTTTAGAAACATGGAACAGGTAAACAACAATTCTAACTCCTAATTCCTAATTTCACCTCACGGCTTATGTTCTTCAATAAAACTCCTCAGCTCTTTGCTAAGGTCAGCAAGAAGGGCTTCAAATTCAGCAAGATCATTATTTTTTTCAGAGGCTTCTCTTTTATACTTTGCAAGATGCTGCAAACAGGATGTATATTCTTCGCATAACGACCTGAACATACCATCTTGAGAATAAAGCTTTTCGATGCTTTGAGAGTGCATCGGAAAATCTTTCTTTACGACATTCATAAAGTGATCGCTAGACTCCAGCATTAATATCTTTTTTAATAATCGATTTCTAAATTAAATCATAAACACGCTACACGCTAGTGTTTACAATGGTTTACGGTTAAATGCGGAATTTGAAAAAGAGAAAGAACGCAGATTTTCATGATTGTCAAGATCTGTTATGATCAAAAAAAGCATACTCGCTAGATGCCTTTAAAACAGACATCTAGTTTAATAAAAATCCAAATAAGCATCACAATCATGATGATCTGCGTTCCCACCCCTTGGCACATTTTTTTGTGCGGGCTGAACAATTCCAAATTCCTGATGTTGTATCTATAATGACCGTATTAAAACAATAGGTTTCCAAGACCCTGACGTAGCATTTGTGCTACCGTATATCTATGCCCATGCAAAATGTATCCGATATATCCGATATGGGAGCACAAAAAATCTTGTACCTGTTTATTGATCTTTTTTGAAACAAATCGTTACATATGCAATCTCTAACTGCAACGTCAATAGTTCCAGGCATCGATGTCTTTGAACTACAATTGGAAAAAATATCATGCGACCCACTTTTTGCCGAAGCTGGCATTTTAAAAAAGTTTCTGAAATACATTGTATTGGAAACGCTGCATGGCCGCTCGAACTGCCTTAAAGAATATACTATAGCCACCAACGTACTTGGCAAACCGCTGGATTTCAAGCCACAGGAAAATGGCATTGTGCGCATACATGCCGGTCGATTGAGAAGAGCGCTGGATCACTACTATGAAACCGCGGGACAAAACGATGAGTTGATCATTTCCATACCTAAAGGAAAATACGTTCCTGATTTTTCAATGAGGGATGCTTTAACTCCGAACGAAGTTTTGCATACTATTATTGATGATACAGCAGCTGAACCGGAAACAGATTCTGCCATTGCAGTAGTGCCTTTGCTATGCGATGAAGAAAACCCGCTGACAAAACTTTTTATGAACGGCTTTTGCCTTCAGTTAAGCAACAACCTGATGGAAATAAAAGACTTCTATGTTATTTCTTATCAAACGATCAAAGGCATGGTAAATGCAGACAAGGACCTTCGCGACTTGCATCGAACGGTTGGATGCTGCTACATTGTATCTGGTTGTGTGCAATTGATAAATCATCACCTGAGAGTAACACTTCAACTTTTCATCGCAAAAACGGGACAACAGGTATGGTCAGAAATTTACGAGAGAGTGATGACCAAATCGAATGTTCTGCAAATTCAGGATGAGATAGTAAAGAAAATAATTCCTTCTATAAGCGAATCACTTTTACACTTTAAAGACAAAGGAGTGATTGCGAAAATGGAAGCGGTATAGAGAATGATTGAATAACTGAGTAACTGAATAACTGAACTTGCAAGTTCATCTTGCTTCAGATTTTCAGCTCCCCGTCTATTCAATGATTCATTAACTTAATCATTTACTTCTTACTCAACCCTTCAGTTATTCAGTTATTAAAAGAATACGCTATCCCGAACACAACGCCAAAGTCAAGCGTTCTGCTGCCTGCAACGGGAGGCTTGGAGTCGAAGTTGTTGTAGAAGCTCAGGGTGAGTTTAAAATCATCAAAAATTTCCCAGCTTAGATCTGTTGACCCATCGTAACGAAAACGGTCCTTCTGTGTGAGGCTGTAATAAAATGTTTGGCTGGTGAGCAAATTAATTTCAGGTTTGCTGAACCGGAAGAAATTAAATTCAAGTTGTCCGAACAACTCCGCTTGTGTTCCGGTCCTTACATCTTCTGTACTTTTTTCCTGGTTAAATACCATTCCCAATCTTCCCCACGCATACACACTTTTTCTTGTAAGAAACTTATTTCCTGCTCCTAAACCTTCCTGGTAACGCCGGCTGAGACCGAGCTCAAGATTGCGCTGATATGCAAGAAAAACCGAAGCGAACCATGTAGGACTAAAGTAATAATTGTCCTTCATGTAAATATCTTCACGATCACGGCTAAACGATGAGTCTGTAATGGTATAAATGCCGGATGCAGAAAATGTCAGCTCATTCTTTTTCGCGGTATAACTGAGCCTGGTATCAAAATTAAAGCGACCCAAATCACTTGATCTTGTAAAGCTATAGCCAACGCTTACGTTGCCCGAAAACCGCTGCAGCACTGTGCTTTCGTAAGGATATAGCACAGAGATATTTTCGAGCTGCAACTCTGTTGTATCATAACCACGGTTTATAAATATTTTGGTAGCTTCACTATCCGACAAAATTTTCCCGTAATAAACTTCACCTTTTATTGACTCGATTCGAAACACACGCGTACGTGCGGAAAGCGTTCTAATTTTGCGAAGCTGTATAGTAATATCATTTGCATCGTCGGGATCAAATGTCATTACGCCCAGCTTTATTTTTTTTACTTCACCCACAACCATACTGCCGTTTAAAAAATATACAGTATCACGCTGCGCATGCAAGTTGTTGCAAGCCACTATGAAAACAAATATGACGAATGCTAATCTTTTCATGTAGACCAACGGAATGCGTCCCTTATATTTTGATCATGAAAATAAACTCTATAGAAAAAGCAATAGCGCTTTACCGTAAACAGCTTTGGAATGTAACCGTAAAGTAAAATGCCCGACATTAATTAAACAATCTGCTTCTATTTTTGGTTTACTCTATATCCCAGGCAAACTCATTAACTGCTCTGCCAGTAATGTATTGCAGTTGAAAACTCATTTCCAACACAAACTGAAATTTTATGAATCCCTCACACACACATTCGCGACTCCTTTTATTATTTACAACTTTGCTACTCATTTGTTGCAGACTGTCTGCACAGGACGAAAAGCAAAAAAGCATGGAGATCTATGGCGCCATTATGACTGATGCAGGTTATAATTTTAACCAGATCCAGCCTGATTGGTATGATGTGATCCGTACAACGAAATTACCTTCTTACAAAAATCAATATGGCACTAACGGTAATGTTTATTTTTCTGTAAGGCAGACAAGACTTGGCTTTAAAAACTATTTCCCTACTGCATTGGGTGAATTGAAAACTACGTTTGAGTTTGAAATGTTTGGTACCGGCGTCGATGCGGGACAAACAACATTGAGGTTGCGCCACGCATATGCAGAGTTGGGAAAATTTGGAGTTGGTCAATACTGGAGTCCGTTTATGGATATAGACATATTTCCCAATACCTTGGAATACTGGGGACCAGTGGGAATGCCATTGTTCAGAAACATACAGATCCGTTATATGCCCATACAGGGAGATGACAAACTCACGTTCGCACTCGAAAGACCAGGCGCCAGTGCTGATCAGGGCCAGTACGCAGGCCGTGTAGAGTTGCAAGGCGTTAACCCAAGATTTCCGGTGCCCGATTTTTCTGCAGAATATCGAAAGGCATTCAAATGGGGGTACGTAGAGCTGGCGGGCATTCTGCGTTACATCAAATGGGAGGACCAGAATAATGATCAATATAATCTTAGTGGCGATGCTGTTGGCTGGGGACTTAATCTTACTTCAAATATTAAAGCGGGTAAGAACACAACTTTCCGCCTTGGAGTTGTTTACGGCGAAGGAATTGAAAACTATATGAACGATGCCCCGGTAGATATTGGCATCAAAAACAATCTCAGCAATCCCGTTACTCCTGTCTTGGGAAAAGCTCTTCCTGTTTTTGGTGTTACAGCGTTTGTTGATCACAACTGGAACGAAAAATTCAGCTCTTCTCTTGGCTATTCATCTGAAGACATCACCAACTCCGATGCGCAAGGCCCTAGTGAATTTCATATGGGACAATACGCAATAGGTAACCTCCTCTGGTATCCCGCAAAAAATGTAATGGCAGGAGTAGAACTGCAATGGGGCCGCAGGGAAAATAATTCAGACGGATTTTCGAGTACTATAACCAAGCTGCAGTTTTCATTTAAATACAATTTCTCCCAGGCATTTTACAGGAAGTAAGCGGTGAGTTTTAGGTAATAAGTTTTAAGTATGTGCGTGTTCAAATAAAATAAAAACCTCTCAATCAAATTATATTACAATGAAAAAATCATATCGTATTTGCAAAGTTGCCTTCTTCTTTCTGTTGACAATAATTGCAGGCAACACCATCGGTTTTGCGCAAACAAAAACAGATCTTTCAAAAGCAAACATAGAGCGTTTGCTTAATGAAGCTTACACCAAATTCAAAGATGTAAAGGAAGGCAAGAATGCAGACTACATCAAGGAATTGGCAAATGTTGATCCTAATATTTTCGGCATCGCATTGGTTACCACAGATGGCACTGTGTACACGAAGGGTGATATCTCTTCTATGGTTTCTATACAAAGTGTGTCGAAAGTTTTCGTAATGGCTCAGGTACTTGAAGAACTGGGCCCGCAAGCCGTTCAGGATAAAATAGGCGTAGATGCAACTGGCATGCGCTTCAATTCAATTGTTGCTGTTGAATTGCAAAAAGGGAAAGAGATCAACCCGATGGTAAACCCCGGAGCTATAGCGGCAACAAGCCTTGTAGCCGGTGCCGACTCTGCAGCAAAATGGAAAAGCATTCTTCAAAAACAAAGCGATTTCGCAGGACGTCAGTTAACGGTTAATCAACCTGTTTATATAAGCGAAGCAGGAGACAATCTTCGCAACCAGGCAATAGCGCATTTGCTGCTTGCATATGGACGCATGTACTTTGACCCTGTACAGTCAACAGATATTTATACAAAACAATGCGCTATCAATGTAAATGCAAAGGACCTTGCCACAATGGCGGCAACGCTTGCAAACGGCGGCATTAATCCTGTTACAAAGAAAAAAGTTGTTACGCCGCAAACGGTGCAATACACATTACCGGTAATGGCTACAGCGGGGTTGTACGATGATTCCGGTATTTGGTATTACAACTCGGGACTGCCGGCCAAAAGTGGTGTTGGTGGTGGTTTACTCGCTGTTTGCCCAGGCAAATTCGGTATTGCAGTTGTATCTCCCCCACTTGACGCAGCAGGCAATAGCGTGAAGGCGCAAAAAGTGATCAAATATGTAGTGGACCAACTGAAGGTTGATCCGTTTTTGATCGAACCAAAGAAGTAATTAATGATTAACAATTAATAGGGCGGCAGTCTCTACATTATTCGGACACACAATAGTTGATAAAAGACGATAAACGATACCTTATTAATTCTTAATTATTAATTATTAATAGGCCCTCGTCAATCATCCAAACAATGCATGAACATGACTATAAAACGTGCTCTTATAAAAGCGTTTCTTATCCTGGCAATATCCTTATTGGGCTTGTCTACTCATTTGTTTGCACAAAACGACACACCTGTGCTTGACAGTCAATTGAACGGAACTTTCCAAATTAAGCGGGGACCAGTCATCAATGATACCGCGTACAAAAATTACGCAAGTGGTGAATTTACACCGGGACGTGGTTTTGATTTGGTGAGAACAAAATTCGGAGCGCTTAACATTAGTATTTATGCGATGGCCCGTTACCTGAATCAAATGCCGGGCACACAAACATGGCAGGACCATTTAGGAAAGTCGCATGATTTCACAGGTCGAAACGATTTCTACTGGCACCGTAGCATGATCTGGTTTTCAGGTTGGGTGGGCACACCGAAGTTTACTTATGCAGCCACAGTGTGGACAGTGTTTACCACACAACAAACACTTATCTATGGTAACATGCAGTACAGGGTGAACAGCCATCTTCGCTTCGGCTTAGGTGTTGGCCCCAATCTTTCAGTTCGTTCCATGCAGGGGAGCTTTCCTTTCTATTCATCAACGGATAGAACCATGGGGGAAGACGCATTACGAGGAGGTTTTACGCATGGCTTCTGGATCACAGGAGAAGTTGTTCCGAAACTTTATTACACCGTAATGTTTGGCAATAACCTGAGCACACTTGGCATTCAGGCTTCCAAACTTACACGAAACCTTGCAAAAAGTGCATCAATCTGGTGGATGCCTACAACAGGCGAATTTGGCCCACGTGGAGGAATCGGCGATTTTGAAAATCACGAAGAAGTCGCCACTCGTTTCGGAGCATCTTATGTAAATAGCCGGGAAGACAGATTTAACAATATAGGCACACCTTCTCCGGACAATACACAAATAAGAATGACCGACGGGGTGTTGTTTTTTGAAACAGGGGCCTTGGCTGAAGGTGTAACTGTAGACAACGCAACGTACAATATGTTTTCTATTGACGCAGGTGTTAAGTACCGTGGCTTCAACCTTCAGGCAGAATTTTACGGAAGAAAACTTTCAAAATTCGCTGCAGACGGTCCGCTACCACTTAGCGAACTAAATGATTTTGGCTACAGCCTGCAGGTAAACAAAATGATCATTCCACAGAAATTGATGCTGTATGGAGCGCACTCCTACTTCTTTGATGAATTCAAAAGACATCCATGGGAAGCTGGTGGAGGCATCAATTTATATCCTTTCAAAAATCGCAGCTGGCGCCTTAACGGACAAGTGATGTATGTATATAAAACAGCTGCCGGTGGTACGTTTGGATTGTATACTGCCGGGCAAACAGGCACTACCATTACGTTTGGAAGTGATATTCTTTTGTAGTGAAACAACCAGAGGCTGATAGATACATTTGCGGCTCGCATCGTCATTGCGAGCCACAGCACGTAATGAATCGATGAATATTAAAAACAAGATTCCGGTAAAAGCAGGCGTGGCGAAGCAATCTCCGCCCGAGTTCTTGGGAGATTGCTTCGCCCACTCGCTGATTTTTGACTTTGCTTTAATGAATACAGACATACAATTTCCGCATGGGCTCGCAATGACGGTGCCGACACATTGGATGGAAGTTAAGAACCCATTTCAACTCAAAAACTATTTTATGAAATTTGCACCTTCCTTTTATCTAAAAAACATACACATCCGTTGCGCCATGTTTTTGTTGTTTTCGTTGACTACTACACACATCTATGCACAACCGAAAAAACAAATTTCGGCTGACACAGCTTTGTTTTTCGACTCGCACTTTCATTTAACGAATTATGTGCAGGAAGGCATCAGCATACAAAAGTTTCTTTCGATCATGGGAACAACAACAGGCAGGTCCACACTGTTTGGCATTCCATTGCAACAACAATGGTCGTATTCAAACACCGGCGATTTTGCTCCGACATATTATCTCGCCAGCGACGCGCCGTTGTACTATTATTCATTTACCGATGCATATATCGCAATGACCTATCGCTCTTTATCTGCCAAAGATCAAAAGCGCTTTGACCCCATGATAACGGGTTTTAATCCTGCAGACATGTATGCGGCGGACCACATCAAACGTGTGTTGTTATTGTTTCCCGGCGTGTTCAGCGGCATTGGAGAATTCTCTATTCATAAAGAATTTGTGTCGTCAAAAATTGCGGGCGAAGTAGCATCACTCACCAATCCCGCACTGGATCGCATCCTCGACTTCTGTGCAGAATCTGGTTTACTCTCCATTCTTCACAATGATATTGATATGCCTTTCCCAAAGTCCGGACAGGATCCTTATCTTATCAAACAGATTGTAGATCTTTTTCGCAAGCACAAAAACACAAAGATCATTTGGGCACACTGCGGATTAGGAAGAATCGTACGTCCTGTTGAAGAACAGATTTCTTTCCTGGATAAATTTTTGGCGGACCCAACGCTTAGTCATGTTTGCTTTGATATTTCCTGGAGTGAAGTAGCAAAATATATTGTAAGAACTCCGGCAACCATTAAAGCGACCGCTACACTTATTAATAAATATCCTGACCGCTTTTTGTTTGGCACTGATGAAGTAGCTCCGCCTGATGCAGAAAAATACCAGGCTGTGTATCGAAGCTATCAGCCTTTGCTTGCGCAGCTAAGTGCTGAGGCCAGGTATAAATTATTGAAAGGAAACTATACACGTCTGTTTGATGAGGCCCGCGTGTCAGTACGTGCGTGGGAAAAGGCCCACCAGAATGATAGTACGGTGACTGTACCAATATCAACAACTAGTTCGGGAACGGGTAATCAGGATTGATGTAAAGCATATCGCTTGTCATCCCCACGAAGGAGGGATCTGGAATTTACACTTGCGAGCAATTCGCATAAATAAGCACCAAGATCCCTCGTTCCTCGGGATGACAAGCAACTTTCTTTATTCTTTCTAAGCAGGCTAACTAAACGACATTGGATTAGATATTTGAAAATGATAGCTAAACACATTGATAAAAGTGTGTGTTAATTAAAAAAATTCTACCGCATGAATAACAGCAAAAGGCCTATGCGATTTTTTGCTGGAACATTGTTACTGTTAAGCTCGGTTAATGTATCGGGTCAGGATAGTACTATAGTAAAAAAAGACAGCAGCAAATTTGATAAGTTTAATGCCAAGGCAGAGAAACTTTTCAAGATTATTCCTGTCCCTATATTTTCTTACTCAAGTGACGCGGGCAATATTTTTGGCCTGGCAAAATTCAATGTATTAAATCTCTCAAAGAAAGACACCATTTCAAAGCCTTCAAAATTATCTGAGGTGATGACCTTCTCTACTAAAGGAAGGATCAACATTTCAGTTGCAACAGAACTGGTTTTCAAGGAAAATAAATACATCGTTATTTCCTATGTCAACTATAAGAAACAACCGGAATATCTTTTTGGAATTGGCAATGATGTTACAAGAGAAACCCAGGAGCAGGTACAATATGAAAGATTTAAATTTTCGGCGACAACACTTAGAAGAATTGCCAAAGATTTTTATGTGGGCATTCCTTTCAATATTTCCAGCTACTTTAATATTCGTCCGGATAGCGCAAGCTTCCTGATAAAAGACAGTGTAAGTGGTGTGCAGGGAGGCTTTACAGCCGGCATTGGCTTGGATGCGGCTTATGACACAAGGGACAATCGCTACAATCCACACAAAGGCGCATACATTATAGGGGTATATCTATATCAGCCGGATTTTATGAGCTCTTATGTATATGGCAAAATGACGCTGGATGCAAGAAAATATTTCAGTCCATGGTTAAAGCACGTTATAGCGGTACAGGCCACTACAACGTACTGTACTGGTGACGTTCCGTTTTATGAATTGGCGTTGCTTGGTGGCGACAACCAAATGCGCGGTTATTACCAGGGTGCCTTTCGCGATAAAGTGTTGCTCGATGGACAGATTGAATATCGTATGCCGGTTTGGAACATATTTGGCATTACGGGCTGGATAGGTACAGGACGCGTGGCAGACAAATACGAGAACCTTGCGCTTAGAGGTTTTAAACTTTCTTATGGTGGTGGCCTTCGTATCAGAGTAGATTCCAAACACGATACCAATATGCGTTTTGATATGGGATTTGGACCTGGTGGAATCAGCGGGTTCTATATCAATTTTGCGGAAGCTTTCTAATGCCATCCATTTTACCACTGAGGCACTAAGGGCACTAAGCTTCACTAAGGGGTCGCCGATAAAGGACGATGTTACAAATAAATTTAGGACCTTTCGTAGAGACGCATTGCATGCGTCTCTTTTACATTATCGGGCTGTTACACACTTCTTCACAACATCAAAATTAAAAAAGACGCATTCAATGCGTCTCTACTATCTTGCGTTATTCGTTACAATCTTTTAAGTGTTTCCAAATACTTTTGCACTCCTTAGTGAAACTTAGTGCCTCAGTGGTAAATTTTTTAACTCGCACACTAAAGACTGTCGTACACCGCACACCTACCATCCTCCACCGAGTGACTTATATAATAACACAATCGAATTGAGTTTGCCCTGCAAGGCTTGTGACGCATCCAGTTGCGCATCGAACAGATTATTCTCCATGAGTATTACTTCAATATAAGAGGTATAACCGAAGTCATATCTTGCCTTAGATAAATTCAGCGCCTTGCTGGCCACTTCCACCTGGAATCTTCTTTGTTCGTATTCTTCACTAAATGTCTTATAATTATTCAGGGCATTATCTACATCACCAAAGGCAGCAAGTACAGTTTGTTGGTATTGATAGGATGCTTGTTCGGTACGCCTCTTTTCTACTTCCACTAAATTTTTCCTTTGATTGAATTGGAAAATGGGTCCCGTAATATTTCCAAAGCCATTCGCAACAAAACCTTTTGCATCAATGAATGAACTTAGCTGAGGACTTGCAAATCCCAATATACCCGTCAAACTAATTGTTGGGAAACGGTTTGCCTGTGCTACGCCAATTTGTTCAAACTGTGCTTCCAGATTTTTTTCTGCGGCAATGATATCCGGTCTTCTTTCCAGCAATTGAGAAGGCAGACCTACAGGAATATCGGGAGAAAGTGTTTGATCAAAATTGCTGTAGCCTCTTGACACTTTGCCTGGTCCTTGTCCCATCAAAAGACGAATGGCATTTTCCGTTTGCACAATTGCACGTTGAATACTTGGAATAGTGGCCGCCGCAATTGCTTCCTGCTGCTGGGCTTGCAATTTATCAAGCTCCGGCACATAACCTTTCTCAAATCTATTAGAAATAATTTGCGTACGCTCTTTTCTATTTTCAAGTGTTTGCTGCGCTATGAATAATCTGTTATCAAGATCACGTAGTAAAAAGTAATCTGTTGCTACTTCAGACACAAGACTTACCTGCAATGCATTTCTATTGTTCACAGACGCGAGAAACTGTGCCTGGAATGATCTAGTGTTATGCCTTAACTTACCCCATATATCAAGCTCCCAGTTCAAGACACCAAAGGCACTAATCAATCCACCTTCTATGCCTGCGGCCACGTCTTTTGCAGATTGCCCCGCATGACCTCCGCCGGCCTGTGCAGAATAACCAAACTGAGGCAAGGCATTTGCTTTTACAACAGCAGTTTGTGTACGTGCTTCTTCAACACGTGCTGCAGCTGTAAGCAGATCGCGGTTGCTGTCGAGAGTAGTTTTAATCATCGCTGCAAGAGCAGTGTCCTTATAAACATCAAACCATTTCGCCAACGGCATTGTATCCGTCGCTAATGAATCTCTATAAGAAATGTTAGCAGGCGCTGTTGGCTTTTGATATTTCTTACCCACCATACAACTCAGGGAGAGCAGTATGACAGCGAGAAAAAGATATGCATGTTTTGTTTTCATTGTCTATTACAAAATCGTCGTGTGACAATTAAGAATTAGGAATTAGGAATTAAGAATTCATCCAGTGCAAAGACACAACAAGACTTAGAAACCTGCTTCTCTTCATTTTCAATCTTCAACTTTCAATTTTCAATTCCATCCCATTTTCAAATTTTCAAATCTTCAAATTAATCAATGGCTCGGTGGATGCGATTGATCGGGTGGATTCGATTCACCCGCAGCAGCCGCGGCCTTCTTCTTCTTTCTTTCAATCAACACAAAGAATGCAGGCACCAGCAGAACGCTCATCACTGTAGCTGCAATCATTCCTGAGAACACGGCCATACCCATAACCTTTCTTCCTTCTGCACCTGCTCCGCTTGCGGTCAACAATGGAATTACACCAAGTATGAATGCAAGTGATGTCATCAGGATCGGACGGAAGCGAAGCTTCGCTCCATCAATCGCTGCATCCATCACGTGATCGCCCGCTTCCTGTTTCGCCTTCGCAAACTCAACAATCAGGATGGCGTTCTTCGCATTCAAACCGATCAACATTACCAAACCAATTTGTGCAAATATGTTGTTTACATAACTCAATGATGTTATACCCGCCAGGAACAGTCCAAGGAACGCGCCCAACACTGCCCACGGCGTTCCCAAAAGCACACTCACCGGAAGTTTCCAGCTTTCATATTGTGCCGCAAGAATGAGGAATACGAAACCGAGTGCCATCAGGAAGGCAGATCCGGATGAACCTTCTGCTTGTTTTTCCTGGAATGAAATGTTGCTCCATTGATAACCCATGTCTTGCGGTAATACTTGTTTAGCCACTTCTTCCAACGCTGTCAATGCCTGCGCCGAACTATATCCCCGTGCGGGCACACCGCCAATTTCTGCGGCTCGATAAATATTGAAGTGGTTCGTGTATTGCGGACCTGTTGTATCACGTACTGAAGCCACCGTTCCTACCGGCACCATTTCTCCACCTATATTCTTTACATAGAATTGTTGCAGATCCTGTGGCGCCATACGATAGTTCTGATCCGCCATTACGTACGTTTTATATTGACGCCCAAACTGGTTAAAGTTGTTTACAAATGCACCACCCATCATGGATGATATAGTTGTGTTCACATCGTTTAACTGTAAACCGAGCTTGTCAACTTTTTCTTTGTCTACTTCAATATTTTTCTGAGGAACGTTCGCACGGAAGAGTGTGTACACTTTTCCAATTTCTTTGCGTTTGCTCGCCTCTGCAATAAATTTCTGAGCATTTGCAGCGAGATATTGCGGAGAGTTACCTGCGCGATCTTGCAGCATCATCGAGAAACCGTTACCGTTACCCAAACCAATGATTGGCGGCGGACCAACGGCCAGTACCGTTGCCTGAGACACTTCTTTCATACAAATGGCATTGATCTCCTGTACCAGGTCCAGCGCTGTTTTGTGACGATCGTGCCAAGGTTTGAGTGTGATAAAGAATGTGGCTGAGTTTGGCGACACCGTGTTGTTCAAAAGGTTGTTACCATTTACGGTAGTGTAAAGTTCTATTTCAGGAATGTTCTTTAAAATCGCTTCTACTCTTTTTGTTACATCGTCAGTGCGTTGCAGCGAAGCCGCATCCGGCAACATCGTACTTATCAGGAACCAACCCTGATCTTCTTCCGGCACAAATCCTGATGGGATAGATTTGCCGAGAAATACAGTCGCTACAACAATACCTACAAGAACGAGCATAGTGATCAACAGCTTTCTCGCAAAGAATTTTGCAACGCCTACATAGCCATTTGTGAATTTATCGAAGAAGCGGTTGAACGCTGCGAAGAATTTTGCAAGCAAGCCTTTCTTTTGACCCTGCGGTTTTAACAACAACGCTGCAAGCGCCGGGCTTAGCGTCAACGCATTGAATGCCGAGAACAAAACCGAAATCGCAATGGTGATGGCAAACTGTTGATACAACCTTCCCGTGATGCCTCCCGTAAATGCCACCGGCACAAACACTGCAGCAAGAATTACCGCAATGGCGATAACCGGACCACCCACTTCCTTCATGGCTATGCTCGTCGCTTCCTTGGGCGACTTACCATGCTCGATGTGGTGCATTACGGCCTCCACCACTACAATGGCATCATCCACCACAAGACCGATCGCGAGTACCAATCCCAACAATGAAAGTGTATTGATAGAAAAACCAAGCAGTGGGAACACAATGAATGTACCGATCAAAGAAACCGGAACGGTGAGCAACGGAATCAATGTGGCACGCCAGTCTTGCAGGAAGATGAACACCACAAGAATTACCAGGACCACTGCTTCAAATAAAGTATGCATGATCTCATTGATACCTTCTGTAACAGCTAGTGTAGTATCAAGAGCAATATTCATCTTCATGTCTACCGGAAATCTTTGTTCCAGTTCACCCATTCTTTTCTTCACTGCCTCTGCAACTGCCAACGCGTTTGATCCCGGAATTTGATATACTGCGATTGTAGAAGCGGCACTACCATTGATACGGCTCGTCATGGTGTAGTTCTCTGTTCCAAGTTCTATCCTGGCAACATCCGACATACGCACGAGAGCACCGTTTTCATTTGCTTTTAAAATGATCCTTCCAAACTCTTCTTCTGTTACAAGACGTGATTGCAACATCGCGGTGTAGGTATTCTGCACACCTTTTGGCGCAGGCTCTGCACCAAAACTACCACCCGGCTTGATAAGGTTTTGCTCTTTCAGTTTATTAATAACGTCCTGAACGGTGAGTTTGTAACGGGAAAGATCATCTGGTCTTACCCATATTCGCATCGCATATTCTGAACCACCAAATACAGACACGTCACCCACACCGTTGATACGTTTTAATTCATCAACGACATTGATAAATCCGTAGTTGTTTAAGAATTTGGAATCATAAGTATTCTTGGGAGAAGATAGTGATACCAGCATCAGAGGAAACGTAAGTGATTTCTTTACTGATACACCCATTGCGGTAACTTCCGGAGGGAGAAATGGATTTGCGAGTGCCACACGGTTTTGCGTAAGCATGTTGGCATTGTCAAGATTTGTTCCAACTTCGAAAGATACTTCCAATCTCATAGTACCGTCGTTCGCATTTACGGAACGCATGTACAACATTCTTTCCACACCGTTTACCTGTTGTTCAATTGGCGTAGCTACGGTTTGTTCCATGTTTACAGAATTAGCGCCATTGTAAGTAGCGTTCACCTGTACCATTGGTGGTGTGATCTCTGGGTATTGCGATATGGGAATACCTTTTAGAACCAGTACTCCAAGTACTACCATCAGAATGGAAAGTACCATCGCAAAAATCGGGCGCCTGATAAAAAACTCGCTCATGGACGGTGTAATAAAGTTTTATAAATAAGTAACCGGACTTATTGCTTTGTTGTGGTTGAGTCGTAGGAGTAAGCTTTGGGCACAGGCTTTATTTCCATGCCTGCCTTGATAAAGGCATTTCCCACAAGTGCCACATTATCGCCTGGTTTCAAGCCATCTGTTACAACCCAGTTGCTGCCCGACCTTTCTCCTACTTTTACAGGACGCGGATTTATTCTGTTGCTATCATTCACCACATATGCCATATACACATTCTGCATTTGATTGATCGCCTCCTGTGGAACCATTATAGCATTCGGGTACTCATATGCTTTGAATCGAACTTTCACATACTGACCGGGACGCAGCAGATTCGATCTATTTTCAACAACAGCCTGTACTAACAATGACCCCGTAGTAGGATCCACTTCGCGGTTGGCAAAATCAAGTTTCCCTTTTTCAGGAAAAATAGTACCGTCGTTTAAAACGAATTCTACCTCAAGGTTCCTGGCCTGATCAGCATTTAACTTCTGTCTGTACATGAGGTAATCTTTTTCAGTAATGGGGAACCGCACACGCAGCGCACCCAATGTTGATACAGTATTGATTGGTGGTTGACCGATGCTTTTCACGTAATCGCCTACCTGCACTTTCGATATACCGATGATGCCATTTATAGGTGAAGTAATTCTTGAATAGCTTAATTGCAAGCGTGCATTGCTGAGAGAGGCTTGAGCAGAGCGTACTGCTTCCTTTTGCGCATCATATGTAGCCTGTGCTGCATCAAGATCGCGCTTGCTTAGGGCATTCATGTCTGCAAGAGGTTTTACCCTGTCGAGATCTGCTTTGGATTTTACCAGCATGATGTTTGCTTGTGCAAGTTCTGCATTTGCAGCCTGTTCACGATCTTTCAATTCATCATCCTGAATTACATACAAGAGTTGGCCTTTCTTAACGGCCGAACCTTCCTTGAACGCGATGTTCTGAACCCAGCCGTTTACACGCGGTTGAATTTCTACATCGGATTGACCAAAGGTTTGCCCGACATACTCCATATATATGGGTAGATCTTTCTGACCAACTTTTACAACCTGTACTTCCGGTACGGGCGCAGCGGTCTTTTCGTTTTTGTCTTTGCACGCTGCAAAGGCGGAGAAAAGAAAAAGGAACGGTATTGCTTGACAGGGCTTCATAAATATCTTTTTACAATGAACCAGCGTCTTTATTATTTTTTTTCTTTCGATTAAACACTTTATTCTTTGGAGTATGTATCGGTCAACAAATCCTAAACAGCCAATCAATCAGAAATGTTTGCTGTTTGAAAAATTATCTTTTGTTAAGTTGTTAGGCTTCATGTGCTGCTACTCCTAACAATCAACAAGTTTCCTAACACCATGCATAACCGCTTTTTACAATCCAAAGCGATACTGCAATCCTCCAATGAACTGTTGCCTTGATCCGAGAAAACCATACTCTGCACGTATCATCCAGCTCTTATTTATTTGATATTGTGTTCCCACAATGAAGTTCCACATGTTCTTGGGCCTTTTATCAAGCGAATATTGCACGCTTGCATTTCCCGCGCCACTAACCACTTGCGATGCCTGATCAAGAAATCCCCCCGCTCTTTCCAGTGCATTATTGGCAGTGTTATACTTTGCCTTATTTACAGGATTTGCTTGCTGTGCGTCTGACAAGCCATTCCACCATGCGTTCACATTCTGCTGAGCATTGTTTACTTTCATGTAGCCTGTATCAAGTTTGCTTTGCCATTGGTCTATAGGGAAAAGGTCTGTTGCATTCAGGGAGCCGCTTGTTCCGCTATTCAGTTTCACGCGAAAGCCTCCAACCCATACGGCGATATTGCTTTTTTTATTAGGCAAAGTAAAGTTCTTACCCAGCCTGGGGCCGAATACAAATGCATATGCGGGCTTTTCAAGTTCCGGAATATCTGTCCAGGTAAAGTTCATATCAATCGCCAAAAAAGCACCGCCGATACCAAACGTGGGTGTAAGGCCAAATCCGTAAGTCGTAGCATCAAAATTTGCTTTCGTGTTAATTGGCAAAATCTTATTCCAGGCGCCGCTGCTGTCGGGAATATAAATGCCTGCATTGATGGCGGTAGACAAATGCGATTTAGCAAAAATTGCATACACATTTAAAAACGGGAACAACCAAATATCGGGTCTGATGTTGATCCCACTGGAAGTTGATGTCGCCTTGTCGAACCGAACTATCTGGTCGAGATTATATTTAGGTCCGTTATTAAATCCCACTTGTAAATTGTTGATAAGAATGTCCGACTGTTGCCAGAGGTACTGCATACTCAGCCCTGCAGAATGTGGAAGGTTATAACCTTTCGCTACTACCTTTTTGCCCCAGATCGGTAGCATATACGGGTATTCGGAACGAATAAGACTATCTCTTAAGTCAGTCTTTTTCTTTCCTACCACTTTATCGGTTGTGTATTGCCCATAGGTAAACGAAATTGAAAGTAAAGTGGTTATCAGAGTCAGGAAAATACCAAGCTTTTTCATCTGTCTGTATTTTATTTTATTTTGGCCAGATGGAATTCGCATGAAACTAACAATGTCTTTGTATAGCAGCATTGTTGTCACGCTCATTTCATAAGCGTATGACGGGGTTTTATCCGAAAAAAATGTCCCCTGGTATTTTACAAAACAACTGTATTGTAAAACGGTTCGCAGGACACATCCAAATTACCCCGTAAAAGCATGACTTTCCTGCTTTTTAGGCATTTAACTGTTAAATGAACAACCGTGAATTTATTTTCTTGCAAGATTGCGGCAGGCGAGGTTCGTTTGTCCGTGAATGATAGAAAAGCAGACGCTGCTTTTTTGTTTATCGATAACCCTTCCTTCAAATTTCAGTAGGAGATATTTTAAACTTCTTTTTAAAAGTGTAACTGAAGTGCGCAAGATTGGCGAACCCAAATTCGTATGCGGTTTCTGTTGGCGACTTGCCGATGGTCAAACTTTCTTTCGCAGCATGCAAGCGATAATGCTGATAGTATTGATAGTAGGATAATTTGAACATGCGTTTGAACAACACTTTAAACTTCGTAAGGCTCATGTGCACCTTGTGCGCCATATCTTCGATGCTGGGACAATTGCCGGAGAGATCACTCACGAGTACGTTTCTTATTTGAATCATCCTCGATGCTTCCAATATGCCCGTTTCTTCCTGCAGCTTATTGCTTTCAACGTGTATTTCCTGTATCAGCGAAGCCAGCAGATTATACACTGATGCCAGAAAGAAAAGTTTCTGTGCACCCTCCTTCCAGGCATACTCAAATAGCTTGTTTACCTCGTCTATCATTACGGAAGTCATCGCTGCGTACCCTTTTACTGTATCACCGTTAAATACATTAAACTGCTCATCGTCGTTTTTATCCCACATACCAGTTAGTGCATTCTTAGAAAAAATAATGATAACTGCTTTCGATGTTTCATTGGGGATCACCTTAAACAGCGTTTGAACGTCTGCTGAGAAAAAAATCGCAGAATGTTTTGCAGCAAGACCGATGCGATTCAACTCTTCATCCACGTTGTCGAATGCATGCAGATCGATGTTTTCCTTCAGAGAAAACAGACAGGAATAAAAAGAAGGTTTTCTTACTGCAATTCGTCTTATGCCTATTTCCTCCCCAAACAAAACATTAAGCCTGAGTAGGGAAATATGTGGGGTAATGGAGAAGAACTCAATTTTGCCTTTCGCTGTTTCATTGTCGAGAGAAATCGAATTACCTACCAGTGCTACACCGGTTTGGTATGACTTTGAAAGCTGTTCATACAATTTTATGAAGTTAGATTTGTCAACACTCAGATTGACGCGAAATTCTCTCATAGAAAAGTGTTGGGTTGATTAACAACCGGTAAAACAAAAAGTTCTGTTTCAAAGCGTTTACGTTTCCTGCCAGACAGGAACAAAAAAATCCGGCTATGGAAATAGCCGGATACATACCTTACTAAGAAAACTATGATAATAACCCTATACTGATAAAGCGTTTATTGCTGTCATATTTGATAGTGCAAACTTACAACGCGAAGGGTTTTTCATATTTCTAATTCTGTCAATAGTCTTTCAAAAAACGGTTCAAATAATGTTAAAGGCCATTTATCCCTTTCGCTCCTTATACTCTTTAAAAGCGCTCTGTTACAGCACATTACAAAGGCATTCATTAAGCGCTGCAAACTTTTTCAACACTGCCTGATCTTGTAATGCATTTGCCGTTTTTTGAAAGCCACAGTAATTCACAGTTGGTACTTTTGACTTATCCAATTACTTCAAATGCGACGCATTCAGAATAATGAATAGCAAGCAGAAGAAAAACCAGCGTTCAATAACGCTATGAAAAACCACGGCATGTTTGCTGTTTAAGCAGCGAAGAAAGAGATCCACTTTCTATGAAGAACAGCCGTATACAAAGAGCGAGTCACTGTGGTGACTCGCATCTTTTTTTAAATCATATCGCAGCGACATTTATTAGCCAGGCAATGCCTTCATTAAATGCAAAAGGACAGACCATAATAAGTCTGTCCTTTTGCATTTAATAGGTTCCGCGTAGTTACTGAACAATAAACTGCTTCACCCAAACATTATTTTGAGTAGCAATCCTCACAAAATAAACGCCGGGCTCAGCGTTCATCAAATACTGCCTGCGGTCGGAGCCATCGGTAACAAATGAACGTTTGAGGATCAACTGTCCACTAACGCTGTAAATACTTGCATCAACACATTGGCCGGAAGGCAGGTCAAAAAACACTGTACACATTTTTGAACTGCTGTTGTAAGAAACGCTCCAATCAGACTTGTCATCAACTCCTTTATAGGTGGCAACAGATGAATAAAGCGCTTTACCGTCTATATCCACTTGCTTGATGCGATAATATGCTACTACATTGCCTACGGTTTGATCAACAAAACTGTAGTTTTTCACCGCAGACGCATTGTCATCCTTGGGGTAAATTTTGCTGATCGCTTCAAAGGCACGACCATCACTGCTGCGCTCAACTTCAAAATGATCATTATTTACCTCATTCGCGGTGCTCCACTGCACGTATGCCTTGCCGTTATCATCCGTTACTTTAAAGCTAAGGAACGTAACCGGTAATAATCCCCCGTCTGTACTTGCCAAAGTGAATGGGCCAAAGCTATTATAGTAAGTCGTAGACTTTACATACGGGCTTGGGCTTGAAGAAGAATTTCCTCCATTTGTCCATTGGCTACCATCCCATCTTGCAACACGTAGGTTGCTTGGATTTGCAATACCACAGCTCCTCGTATTATCATAAGAAAGCCAGATATTGACATCAGCACCTGGAGCAGCCTTGTCTATTGTCCAATATTCGCAGTTGCTAATATTTTTTAAGTTGACCGGATCATTCTTTTTTGTGAGGTCATAAGGAGGCGATGGGTTTTTCCTGAAATATCTTACGGTTAAATAGTCATTACTGTGCGCGCAATTTGACCATTCTTCTTCGGTAATGCGAACCGGCGCATAAAATCCGCCATTGCCGACGGGATATTCTACAGAACTCCATCCGCTTTTATATTTAAACGGCCCATCCACATGGCTTGCATTGCTTGCGCCTGTAACAGAGCCTTGATCCATTTTAAGATAGTTGTCGTCTGTGGCCGACTTAATAATTCCTTTTTTGAAGATAAGCGCCTGAGCAGTTCCATAACCGGATACGTTGAAAGGCGCGTCCAGTATTATTTGTCCAGAGGGCTTATCAATTGTTACCGGGCAATTAAAGAAATCAACTTTATCCGGATGTGCATTGAAGAAGTGCTGATCGCCATTGCCGGCAACAACAACACTCAAACTTATTAGGTACTTTTCAGCCACCGATGTGGTTGCATTAAGATCGCCTTTTAGAATGATAGTTGCATCACCTCCCTTGGAACCGTCAATAACTCCTGTAACAAGTGTCAGCTTGCCATTAACAACCAGCGAATCTTTCGACGTTGGTTCTACGCTAGTGCAGTTTAATTGAACGTTATAAAAATTCTCAACATGGTTGGTAACTTCAGTGCTATTGACGTTCGAATTTGCAAATACATATGTACCGTTATTGTGCAAAAACTGACCGCCATAATTTGCGTGTCCCCCTTTATTATAAAAATAATTTGAGGTGGACTTGAATGTGCCCTCTGGTTGTATGATCAGCTTATTGAAGTAACTGATAACAGGTGAATTATCAGGGAACTGTATAGTGCCGCGAAGTACTGTAAAATTACCCCCGTTGCCTATTCTTATCGTATCATCAATACCCGCTTCATTTCCCCTGTAAACATTCACCACCGTAGCGCTGGTATTTTTTACAATGCCTACAAATGTACTAGGTCCGCCTGCCGCCAAAGGCCCATTAAGTGTAAGGTTACTTGTGTTAGCCCCTGTACAACCAATAGGAATCGAACTTCCATCAAAGGTTGACGCTTCAACTAAATCTTTCTCTATTTTGAAAAAGCCATCGCCTGCGAGCTTCCCGTTGGTAAGTGTAAGCAGGTTATCTACCTGGAAAGAATCAATCGCAAAATTCTGGTTGAAGCTTGCTGATTGATCATCCGGTTGTTTATTGATAACCAGGTTATAAAATCTAAAAGAGCCGCCGGCAGGGTCGTCTAGCGTAATAGTATTGGAGGCGCTGTCCATAGTTACTGTGCTGGTACCGGGATCGAACGCGGAGATGCTTGATACGCTCAAATTTGCTTTCAGGTATATTGAACCCTGGTTCGCTTTAAACTTTCCACCACTTATTGAGCATACCTGGTTAGAAGAGATATTTAACTTACCTGTTCCTGCATCAAAGGTTCCGGCAGAGAGGGCAAACTTCGACTGAACTGTTAAGTAGCCGGCATTACCCAGCGAAAGTGCCCCACCGGAAATAGTGATATTATTAATTACAGCGGTATTATTTAACACGCAGTTGTAAGGAGTGAGGGCCTGATCAAAATACACATCGTCTGACGCGCCCGGAACACCGGCCCCGCCTGCACCTCCGGAAACTGTTGACCAGTTGTTCTTATCGTTCCAATCACTTGAGGAAGTTCCAACCCAAAAGAGCTGGGCCGCATTTGCCACAACAACGTGTAGCATGAGAAAAAGAAGGATTACATACGTTTTCATGTATAACTGAATTTAAAGCCACCTATGAACGATTGCGATCATGAGTGACTGGTTATTGCGAGCCCAAAAGAAATTGTTGCTTCCGGATTTAACCAGGCTCGCTTTTCAGACAGGAATTATAAAAACGTTTTCTGTAATGTATAGTAAGTATGAAACTGATTGCAAAGGTAGGCTGAAAGTCCAAACATCATATAGCATCATTCATTTGTTTGTATCTGGTTTTTATTAAAGACTTGATTATTATAAAAAAAGACAATTAACAAAAGCCTACGCACTTAGAGAATGAGACGATAAGGGCATTCGTGTAATGATAACCGTTGCTGTGAATTAATAGCAAAAGCCTTAAATGTTTCACAAAATATTTAGACTTAACTTATGGGGTTGGCTGATAACTATAGATGCACCAGGGAAAAAGCAGCAAGCACATTTTAATAAGCATTCCTTTATAAGCGAATGTTGACTTGTCTCTTTCCTTATCGCTTACAATGGCTTCCCCCTTACATCGAAACGCAAAAAATACTTTGTAAATTTATGGTTCGGCAATGCGATTTATTTGTATGATACCTTGCCGTTATTTTCAAAATCTTAGCAACAATGCAGACCGATAATTTACTAAAGCAAATAACTTTCATAAAGGAAATTGATAAGCTAAAATATATACTCCGGAAAACCAAGTTATTCAACAGCGATAGAAATGAAAATGATGCGGAGCACAGTTGGCACCTGGCAATGATGACGATTGTATTGGCAGAACACTCCAACAAGCCGATAGATGTTCTTAAAGTTTTGAAAATGGTTTTGATCCACGATATTGTTGAAATTGACGCAGGCGACACCTTTTTGTACGACACCACAAAAAGCCACACCAACACTGAGCAAGAGCTGATTGCAGCAAAACGTTTATTTGGACTTTTACCAAAGGAACAAGCCAAGGAATTCATTGCGATCTGGCAGGAATTTGAAGATGGCATAACCGATGATGCAAAATTTGCAAAATCAATGGACAGACTCGAGCCGCTGCTTCAAAACACCTCCAACAACGGTGGCACATGGAAAGAATTTGATGTGCCTTATGAAAAAGTTTACGACAAGAAAAAGGCAATCAAAGAAGGTTCCACTGCGATTTGGGAATATGCTGAGAATCTGATCAACGAAAGTGTTGAGAAAGGAATTCTTAGAAAAAGTATTGATTGACGGATGAAAAAATAGTAACCGACAATTGTGGTTCTTAAAAGATTCCATGCTCTGTGGAACATCCTGAACAACCTGACAAAAAAGCCCGCAAAATAGACATTGCGGGCTTTTTTGTGTGAAATGCATAACGCTACACAAACACTCCATTCATAGGCAATAACACTTCATGCCCTGCAATTGCCATTCGATACTTCCTGTACTGTAACAACAGACTTCCCCTTACTAACTTGTATGGCAGCAACTATAAACAAACTAAACACACAACCATGAACAATGTGATGACGCAACCTTTGTTGCATTTGCCAATTGAAGAACATCTGGAACGATCTTACTGGTACGGTCCAAACCTCGCGACTATTCTAGTCAGCTCCGAAGAAACAAACGGTTCATTCAGCCTCCTAAAAATGTCGATGCGTAAGGGCTTTGGACCTCCCCTTCATGTGCACGAACGCGAAGATGAAAGCAATTACATTCTGGAAGGAGAAATCATGTATCAAATCGGCGAGCAAACAATTATCGCCAGAGCGGGCGATTATGTGCTTTTGCCAAAAAAAATTCCGCATACTTTTCAACTGATATCAGAAACAGCGAGCACCCTTTTGCTCATTACTCCCGGCGGCTTTGAAGAGATGTTTATTGCCTGCGGCAAAAAAGCAGAAAAACTGGAACTTCCGCCAATAACGGGCAAATTACCTGAAGCTTTTTTTGAAAAACAAGTTCGCGTAAATGAAGCGCTTGGTGTGAGGATTGTACCCTCTTTGTAAATCGTCAATTCAATGTCGTTTAGTTAAGCTATTTGAAAAACTAAAAGAATGTTGCTTGTCATCCCGACGAAGGAGGGATCTGGGTTTTGCGCCAGCGTGCCGTTTAAATAAATCACTCAGATCCCTCCTTGGTCGGGATGACAAGCAGTCTTTCACTATTAATCGTTAACATCAAATGAAAAGTTAGGTACTAAACGACATTGAATCGTCAATTACGAAATAAAGCTGTTCTACATGCTCTGAAGGGTATGTAGAACAGCTTGTTCACAGCTATTACAGTAAAGCGATACTGTTTGGATATTTCGTTTAGCATCCCGCACTCATTTCATTTATTGATTATTTCAATTGCTTTATTTAAAACTTCGTCTGCACCATTTTTAATTCCTTCAATGGTTGGCTTCACCTCAACATCAGGCACTATACCAATCCTTTGTGTTTCCCCTCCATCCGGATAATAGATTCCTTGCCCACTTATCATTGTCAATATCCCTCCAGGCAAATAGAATTGTTTTACGTTACCATCAGCCCCGGCTGTAGTGGAGCCTACAACCTTTGCGTTAGGAGCAACTCTAAAAGCCATTGTGGTATATTCTGCCTGGCTTTGTGTAAGCTCATTGATCAATATTATTATTTTGCCTTTGTAATATTCCTTGTTTGTTTTCCCCACTGTTGAGGGACTTTTAAATGTAAATAGCCCGGGCCATTCTGCACTTCCTTCCGTAATTTTTGCAAATTGTGTTTCTTTAGGCATAAGATATTGGCCAAGGGCAGACACAACAAATTCAGATGGGTAGCACCTTAAATCGATTATCAGTCCTTTAGTGGTTTTTACTGTTTCAAAAATAGAAGGTAAATATTTCGATTTAATAGAACCTAAATGTAGATAGCCGATTTCAGGATTTATCCTTTTAAAGCAACTGTCTTTCTTTAAATATTTTTTGTAAAAATTCATCTCGCGAATTGGATATGTTTTGAGTGTTTTCCTGTCGGCATTTCCATTTCGTAAGTAGCCTATATTAATCAAGCTATCGTTTGTTTGAAATAATTTCATAGCAATGTCTCTTAGTTGTGCGGCATGATTTGAAGCGGGCATTATATTAGATTTAGCAGCAATTATTTCATCAATTTTTATATCGTTAACTTCTGTGATAATGTCCCCTTTTTTCAGCCCGGTTTCTTTTTCAGATTTTTCATCATAGAAGTCTTTTACAACCGCCTTATTATCTATGAAGACTAATTCAGGTGCAGCAATTCTTGCCCCAAAATATCTTCCCAACACAGCATTGCCTCCCCAAATGTTAGCGTGCGTGTCATTAATTTTTGCAATAAGTTCCAGTGAGATCAGATGGTATTCCAATTCATTTTGTACATTGATAAATTTGGGTATAAATTCAGACAGCACATTCTTCCAATCCTCTTCTATTAAGTTTTTATAAGGAAAATAATATTGTATAATATTCCAGTATCGGTATAGCGCCAACATGCGAAAACCCACGTCGGGAAATTTCACGGCTGCATATGAATTTTCATTTTTAAAAGTCGGATATCCTTTTCCAAACTCAAGTTCAGTAAAATAATTTTCGTTGTTTCTTTTAGCATTTTTAATTCTGAGTAGAAGTTGAGAAAGTTCCGCGAAAATATTTGAGGCGGTTATCCATTCTACATCGGGTCTTAATTTTGAATCCACGAATTGTTCATCATTGTTTTTAGTCTCTTTAAAGCTTCCAAATTTGTTGATCCATCGGATCAACAAAATATCCCTTTCGCTACTATTTTGAGCATTCAAAATCTGTGGCAAAATTCTGAATAGTTCATAGTCCCAATTATATTCGCCTTTTGCAATATTCGGATGATAGTATTTTAAAAAACCCCAAATCAATCCCAATACTTTTAAATTTTCTATGGTCGTTTTATCGGTTTTGATTGACTCAATTTTGGAGCCATTGTCAAACTCTTTAACGTTCACGTCTTTTTTAAACCCGGGACTTAAGTCATTGCTATTATCCTGAGAAAATCCAACGTTAATTGCGATTGACACAAACAAGAGGGCTAAGGCGATTCGTTTCATGTAGAGTGTTATAGGTTTTGAGCAACTACAGGGCATCAAATTTCGAACTCCAATATGTCAAAAAATAATTCACCAAGCAAAGAAGCTGTTGTTAAAGAAGCTGTTGGTCAGTGTACATTAACATTTTATTGACTAAAAATAAAGGAAAAAAATTCCTGGAGCTTGAGTAAGCGGCTGTCTTTGTTTTCGCACAGCTTTCAATCGTATTTACAATTCATATCGTTCCATCGATTTGCAATCTTTAAGTTAACGCCCAAAAAATATTTTTTAAAACTGCTATTTTCAGCCCTTCAAAAATGGCCGGTGTAACCTTTTACCTTCACCCAAAAGCTACCAAAGTAGTTTCAACGACCAACCGCCAGATACTAAACGAAACCCGTTATGAAGAAACTTTTATTCGTACTTATTTGCCTGTGTACATTTTTCCGATATGCAAACAGCCAGTCATTACTTGATTCCACTGTATTAAAAATCTCCAAAAGCTATGCCCCGGAGAAAATTTATTTGCACTACGATAAATCCTCATACTGTGCCGGGGAAACTGTTTGGTTCAAAGCTTATTTACTGGAAGGAGGTTTGCCTTCTGCACAAAGCAAAACACTGTACGTGGATTGGGTCGCAGACAATGGCACTGTTCTTTCTCATGTAGTTAGTCCGGTTTTGAGTGGCGCCACCAATGGACAATTTGAAATACCCCAGAACTATAACTACAGATCGCTGCATGTAAGAGCCTATACGAAATGGATGCTGAATTTTGATACCGCTTTTTTATATAACAAAGACATTCACATACTGCTCAAAGCTTCTACAGAAACTCCTCATACTGCACCAGCCATTATTTCTTCCATACAGTTTTTTCCCGAAGGCGGAGATATTATAAGGGGAGTAACAAATAGAGTTGCCTTTAAAGCCAACGACCAATATGGAAGGCCCGTTGAAATAAAGGGAACGCTCGAGGACAGTAAAGGCACTTTAATTCAAAGCTTTTCATCTGTGCATGACGGCATGGGAAGTTTTTCTTTCACGCCACAACAGGGAATTGATTATACCGTGAAATGGATTGATGAAAAAGACAAAGAACATACATCTGTTCTACCTACCATTAAACCATCAGGCGTTTCAATGCAGATGACGATAGAAGATACAAAAAGAGTGATACGTATTAGCACCGGCGCCAGCAACGAGAAAGCGCCGCAAGATTTCCATCTTGTGGGGACGATGAACCAGGGCCTGGTTTTTACGAATGACATCAGCCTGAATGAAAACAGCAGCGTTGGCAGGATCATTCCAACGGAAGAACTTTTGTCGGGTGTTTTAACCTTCACACTTTTTGATGAAAACTGGACACCAATCGCTGAACGAATCACGTTTATCAACAATAACGAATACGCTTTTCAACCTATAATGGAAGTGCAGAAAAGCGATTTGAATAAACGAAAAAGAAATGAACTTGAAATTCAAATTCCTGATAGTCTGCAGGACGCCAATCTCTCGATTGCAGTAACAGACATGAGTATTGAAAAAGATACTTCTGAAAATATCATCTCGCATTTCTTATTAAGCAGCGATGTAAGAGGAAAAATAAACAACCCTGCTTATTATTTTTCAAATAACAGCGATTCAATAACGCAGCAGCTAGATCTGGTAATGCTTACCAACGGATGGAGAAGATACAAGTGGGAAGATGTAACGAAAGGCAAATTGCCTGCAATTACACATCCCCGCGACAACACCTACCTGCACCTGACGGGACAACTTTTTGGTGTTCCAAAAAGCCAGTTGAGCGGAAAAGAAAGCGTGGCTATTATATTAAAAGACTCCACCAGGTCCAGGCTGGAGATTATGGATGTTGCGAAAGACGGTACGTTTGGCGATCCGGAAATGCTCGTTTTTGACACTATCAAAGCATACTTTAGTTTAAAATCAAAATTTCTTAAACAAGCCACTGCAAAATTTTCGATCGATCGTTTGCCTGCGCCTAACTACACAAACTTCAGCAAAAACCTGCAGTACGTCACTCCGTCATTTGACACAACAGGTGCATCGCGTCACAGCCTGATGGTCCTGAAATATTTCGATATCATTAACAAAGACAAAGCCCAGGTATTACAAACAGTTACTGTTACGGCCAGGAAGAAACCTTCTGTAGATGTATTGGATGCAAAATATACAAGTGGGCTATTTTCCCATGGCGATAGCTATCAGTTTGATCTTATCAATGACCCTGCCAGCGGGGCTTATGGCGATATCTTTTCTTATCTGCAAGGCAGGATTGCCGGATTGCAGATCAATACAACGAGTTTTCCCACCACTTTTAAATGGCGCGGTGGCGGCGGTGTGGGTTTATTTCTTGATGAGATTCATACAGACGTAGAAATGCTTCAAACCTTTCCTGTGAGCGACATTGCGTATGTAAAAGTTTTCAGACCTCCTTTTATGGGCGGCTTTGGTGGCAGCAATGGTGCCATCGCCATTTATACACGTAAGGGCGATGACAGGGTGGCTGGTTCAAGCGGATTATCATCTAACACTATTATTGGCTACACTATTGTTAAACAATTTTACTCACCGAACTATGACATATACGATTCTAAAAATGATCAATTGGATGTTCGTTCCACGTTATACTGGAATCCATTGCTAAGATCCAATGCAAAAAGTAAAAAAATCGATCTGAGCTTTTATAATAATGATATAACAAAATCTTTCCGTGTTGTGATTGAAGGCATAACAAAAGACGGCCTGCTTACGCATTTTGAGCAAGTGATTAAATAAAACACAACAAGCCGTTAATTTTGTTCTTACGGTACCGGACCTGACAGATTTTAAAAACCTGTCAGGTCTTTTATCTACACAATCTTTTTGCAAGCAGACGATCGTTTATGTCAAACATCCTCTCAGCTCCTAAGCGTTTTTTCTTCTTCTACTTTAGTTTGCATATACCAACCTGCGCCAGCACCAATCATCATTGCATCTTCACCTAACACAGCCGTTGTGATCACTATTTCTTTGTTGACCTTTCTTATTTCATTTTCCATCGTGTCTTTAAAGAAAGAATATGCTTTCGCTATATTACCGCCAATTACGATGGATTCGGGCTTTTCCTTTTCCATAAATGCTGCAAGAAAACAACCAAGGTTATGGCCAAACTCTTCAAAAATTATTGACGCATTTGGATCTTTTGAAATCAATGTAGAAAGTTCGTGGGCACCGATTATCTTTTTACCACTCATTTCAAAATGCCTTTTCACAAACCAACGTGTAGATATATATTCCTCGGCTATGCTAGCTTTAAACGGAAAGCGCCACAGATCGGCGCTGTGTGCAAGGCCATTGCGACAAACCGCGGTGCCAAGCCCAGTGCCCAGTGTTACACCTATTACTGTATTATAACCCATTGCGCTTCCACTGAACACTTCGCCTTGTAAAAAACACGCTGCATCATTATTTAAATAAATATCTTTTGCAGAAAAACCAAGTGCTTGCGCAAGCAATTCTTTCACATTAAGACTATACAGATGAGGATATTTGTCAAGTCCTTTTATCAAACAAATACCCACTTCATAATCGAAGGGGCCAGGCATTGCTATGCAAATTTTCTGCACGTGACTATTGCCTATTGATTGCCCGATGCATTTACTCCAGTCTGAAATTATTTTATCTGCTTCAGCATGAGAATCAATTGCAACTCTAGCCTCTGATGATTTTATAAGCTGCCGCGTTTCAAGGTCAAGCAAACATGATGTAATATGCGAGCCGCCTACATCTGCGCAAACAACCAGGTTATTTGATTGCATGTAATTTGATTTGGAATAATTCATTAAGATACAACAGCAACCGTTTATTTTTTCCAGTGATCAATATTCTCTTTAAGAAACGATCTTACCACTTTTGCTCTCTCTTTTCCTGTATTGGTAATTGTAAAACTTTTTGCTGCCGCAGGTATTACAAACGTTTCAGCATAGTAGAATGTTGAGCGTGTCCCATCTGCAGTTTCTACAGATATAGAAGAGCCTTCAACAAGCATCAATACCTGGCAACTATCATTTGTATCAAGCGTAACTGTTGAATCAAATTCAACCCTTTCTACATCATAGAAATGAAATTCGTGAGTGGGCAAATGTATCAATTGCCAGTCCGCACCCTCTTTTATCACCGATTGTTTTGAGATCAATTCGTTTTGAACACGATCGCCTTTACGTTCGAACCTAAGGTTATTGAAAGCGTGATCAATATTGATAGCACGAGGTTCACCATTGAGGTCCAGACGCAGCCAATCATACATCTTAAATGTAAAAATGTAAGGCGTAGCACTTATTTCAAGAACAACATTGTTTGCTCCCGAACTATGCACTGTTCCGTTTGGTATCAAAAATAAATCGTGTTTTTTAGCATCAAAAGATTGCACATATTTCCTGATGTCAACTTCAACCTTATTTTTTTGGCTGTCTTCCAAAACTGTCCTGAATGCAGCAGGTTCAATATTTTCCTGAAAACCAAGATATACATTAGCTCCTTCTTTGCAGTCGAGAATATAGTAAGTTTCATCCTGCGTAATATGCTCTCCAAATTTTTTGCGAATGTAATCAAGCGAAGGATGGCACTGTATGGAAAGATTTCCTCCATTCCACGTATCAAGAAAATCAAACCGGATTGGAAACTCTTCTCCAAAAAAAGAAGCATGTTTCCCAATCACTTCTTTATTCTTTTTCAGCATCAACAGGTCGAAAGGTACTTCAAGCAAATTCCCATCGCTTTCAAAAACAACTCCATTTTCAGGAACGATCAATTCAAACGACCATGCATAATTTATCTCGTCTTTATTCAACCCTTTTATTCTTTCCTTCATCCATTGTCCGCCCCATGCACCAGGCTCAAACCATGGACGGGCACGCATTACGGATCGGCTTAGTTTTTCAATCCCCACTTCCAGATCTTTTTTAAATATCCAGTTTATTTCGTTTCTCCATTGCGTATCGGCCACCACTGTTATCTTGTTGTAAATATCTTTCCGATGCTTGTTCAGCACTACCCAATCAACAAAAAAATAGCGCTTATACATTTCCGATGATTTGCAGATCATGTCAGTACCAAGATTACCAACTTCTGATGCACGCATCCGGTATTGTATTTCATTTTTAGGTACATCAAGGAAAACCACAGGTACATTCCAGGTTAGCAAGCTGGCACCTGTTCCGTAAGCTATCGTTATGTCATAGTTTTCATCTGGCTGAACATCTTTCAGCTTCTCCATTTGAAAAAACTGCTGAAGTTCGAGTGTAGCTTTTGTTCCCCACACTGAGCCCGGTGTTCCTAAAAATGGAGCGACCATTTTCTGTATTTCATCGGTGCTTTTCATGTATTCCTCTACATCTATCCACTTTACTTTGTATGGCATACCTGCAAAATTCTGCTGCAAGCCCGAGGTAACATCATCCCAGATAACACCACTATAACCATCTATTATTACCTGCTTTTTGTCCGCTATCCATTTTGCAAGTGTGTCATAACCTCCGAATATTTTTCCTTCCCCTAAGGAGTGATATGGATAAATATCATACTCTTTAAGAGACTCTCTACTACTTTCAACGCGCTGAGGCATTAGGATCGGAGCTGTTAACTTCTTTTTAGTTGAAATTTCTTTTTCTTCTAATTTCTGAGTTGACGATACTTGCATGTCTGTCAGTTTAAATCTTTAATAAAATAGAATTATGTATCATTTAGTTTTTCATTAGTGCCCGGCTGAAATACTGTTAGTCTTTATAAACGACCCTTAAACTTACATTATCATAAGCTAACAGGTCAATTTTGTTATTGCATTTGCCAATGCGTTCTCGACCCGGCACCCTAAGCACCAACCCGAAGTAAAGCAGGGAAAACCAGCAAAAAATTAATATGTACGAACATACGAACATATACATGTATCAACAATTTTTTTTCATAATTTTAACCAACCCGTAAAAAAGCACTTAATGAAGCTTTCAATAGACCACAAAAGCTATGTTCCACTTCACCTACAGGCAGAGCAATTATTGAGAAATCTTATTGCCGACCCGCAGTATGCCAATGGTAAATTCTTACCAAATGAGGTTGATTTGGCCAAACAGCTGGCTATTTCCCGTACAACTTTGCGTCAGGCATTAAACAAATTGGTTTATGAAGGTTTATTGATACGAAAAAAAGGTATTGGCACTAGAGTAGCCGCTGGCTCCATAAGTTCCAAATCAAATAACTGGCTTTCATTTTCACAGGAAATGCAGGCTCGCGGAATCCCCATAAAAAACTTTGAGCTGCACGTCAGTTGGGTGAACCCGGATGAGCAGGTCGCAGACTTTTTTGGCATTGGCACCGATAAAAAAATATTAAAGCTTGAGCGTCTAAGAGGCAAGCCGGAAGGGCCTTTCGTATATTTCATTTCCTATTTTCACCCTCGTGTGGAGCTTACGGGAGAGGAAGACTTCAAACGCCCGCTTTATGAGATTCTTGAAAAAGATCTTTATATCATAGCTACATTGTCCCAGGAAGAAATTACGGCTCAGGCTGCCACGAAGTTCATTGCAGACAAACTTGAAATAGAACCGGGCAGTCCCGTATTATTTAGAAAAAGACATGTGTTTGACCAGGGAGATCGCCCCATTGAATACAACCTGGGCTATTACCGGGCCGACAGTTTTGTATATACGGTTGAAAGTAGAAGAGAGTAAGAAATTGATAGCTATTTATCAACACCGCTACGCCCTGAATCCATCTTGGTATTCAAGGCCTTTCGCGTTCCGGTATTCTTTTCTTAAGTGGATCTCCCAACTTGAAATATCCGTTTTACACCGTCTGCTCATTGACCGCCTTGTCAAAAAAAGACTGTTCATTTTTTTCTCAAAAAGAGATATTCTGGCAATTTGGATGCAAAAATATTCAGCGTTTTTTGTAGCAAACGAGTCAACAACCTTGAAACTCTATACAGTTGGGATGTTTGTTAAAATTTAAAATAATCCCAGGTTGTCGATTTAATTATCTACCTTCACTGGGAACTTTTGAGTTATTTAGCTCTTGTAAACTCTCTCCTCTCTTTTTACATCCGCCATTTTTCTCAATATTATTTACTTAATAATTCATCAAAAATGAATATGCATGTGTCTAACCTGGCATTTAGTTTCCAGGATGAAGATCTGAAAAAACTTTTTGCAGATTATGGAACCGTTTCTGCAGCAAAAATTATTACCGACAAATTTACCAATAAAAGCAGGGGATTTGGATTTGTTGAAATGGCCGACGAAAAAGCCGCACAAACAGCCATGAGTGAAGTCAACGGAAAAATGATCGATGGTCGCTCTGTAAAAGTGACTGAAGCAAGGCCCAGAGAAGAAAATCGCAGCAACGGCTTCAATAAGCGCTGGTAATAATTGTATATTACTATCTGAGCCGACCTTATAATAAAAGATGACATTCATATTTTTAAAAGAACATTTACGCCAAAGGCATTACAATTGGTCAGGCGAACCAAATCATTCTATACAGAACAAAGAAATTGACCGGAAGACCTTTGATCCTTTCAACGGTTTTCAGGTCCTGTTCATTATCAATTATTTTGGTAAATCAATTGGAAAACTGACCGTTACCGACGGACTAAAAGTGGAAGAACTTATTTCAACCCAATTGCCTGTGAATGCCAAAAGTGAATTGTCTGTGTTTAACTGGTTACGAGGAATTTATTTATTTTATGGTAATTGATCCGGTCCGAACAAACTGAATTTGAGGAATATCACTACTAAAAAAAAGTGTATGAATATACAGATATTTAATCTTAGTATGAATACTGCGGATCGTGACCTGCGAAAGCTATTCTCTCCTTTTGGACTGGTAACATCAGCAGAAGTGATAAGGGACAAATTGAATGGCCGTTCAAACTGTAACGCTATGGTTGAAATGCCCGTCGATCAAGAAGCCCGGCAGGCTATTGCATCGCTTCATAACGTACTTTTGGATGGCAAGAAAATATCGGTTACCGAGCTTTACTTAGGATCCAAATGGTAAACTTCGCATTGCCTTGTGGAATTAATTGCCTACCTTCATGGTGATATCTTTGAGTTTTATCGCCCGTGTAAACCATCTCCTTCTCTTTACATCCGCCATTTCTCTCAAATATTTATTCATTTTTTAATCCCCATACTATGGTTATGCATGTTTCACACCTGCACATTGGCTTTCAGTATGAGCATCTTAAAAAACTTTTTTATGATAAGCTCAAATCGAAAAACCTCTGGAGTATCATCCAACTGTCGCAACTGCACAACTGGTCGGGGCCAAATGATATAAATATGGCAGGGATATATAACGGAACCGCTTTAAACTCACATTCATTCACCAAACTTTAATGTAATATGGCAACCAGCTGGAATAAAAAAGATAGAGAAAATAAAAAAAGGACTGAACGCAAAAAGAAAGAAGAGAAAAGACTGGAGCGTAAAGAAAATTCGGATAAAGGCAAAAGCCTCGATGATATGATGGCATACCTGGATGAAAACGGGAATTTAACTTCCGTTCCCCCCGGGAACACAAGACGACGGGAAATTAGCCTGGATGAGATTGAGATAAGTGTGCCAAAGAAAAGAGAGTTGACACCTGAAGAACTGATTCGTACAGGCGTTGTAACTTTTTTTAACTCTGCAAAAGGATTTGGTTTTATAGAAGACAGCCAAAACGGCCAGCGGCTATTTGTGCATCAATCGTCTTTAAATTTTCCTTTACAGGAAGGACAAGAAGTGAAGTTTGAAAGCGAAAGGGGCCCCAAAGGATATACCGCCGTTAACGTTTCAAGAAATAAATAATAATATTCGCCTGTATCTATCCGGACAATAATTCAAAGCTGCATACTTAATGCTCTATCATCAACTTAACAGAATTCATAGCAATGACAAAAGTCACTTACAATAACAGGAATGCAGTATTTTTTAATTCGCTGAAAAAATCGGTTGACCGATACTTTGAACAATCCGGTTTAAAGAAAACAGGCAATTTTCGATTGTATATTAAATCCGTCATTTTTATTCTTACAGCGCTTGCCTTGTATGCCACGTTATTATTTGTTAAACTACCGCTATTGGCGGGCGTTGGAGCAAGCGTACTACTTGGTCTTGTTTCAGCATTCATTGGATTTAATGTTATGCATGATGCCAATCACTCCAGTTATTCATCCAAAAAATGGGTCAACAACACACTAGGATTAACGTTGAATGCTTTGGGCGGCAACAGTTTTATCTGGAAGCAGAAACATAATATCATTCACCATACTTATACTAATATTGATGGCATCGATGATGATATTGCAAAAAGTCCTTTTATACGCATGTGCAGCTCACAGCGATGGGTAGCGGCTCACCGTGTGCAACATTTATATACACCTTTGCTTTATGCTTTCAGTTCGGTTATTTGGGTATTATACCAGGATTTTGAAAAATATTACAAACGAAAAATTTGCAATACAGCGCTTACAAAAATGAAAACTGCCGACCATATTTTGTTTTGGAGCAGTAAGGTATTATATATCCTCTTTTATTTGGTTATTCCTATCATGATTGTCGGATGGAAATTGTGGCTGCTTTATTTTATATGCATGCATATTGGTTTGGGATTTACTTTATCAATCGTGTTTCAGCTTGCGCATGTGGTAGAAGATACCGTCTTTGAATTTGCCGAAGGCGATGAAAAGCAGCTGGAAAATGAATGGGCAGTGCACCAGGTGAAAACAACGTCGAATTTCGCTGCGAACAACAAGATCCTGTCATGGTTTGTTGGTGGATTAAACTACCAGATAGAACATCACTTATTTCCAAGAATAAGCCATGTACATTATCCTGCCATCAGCCGTTTTGTAAAGGAAGAATGCCAGGCTTTTCAATTACCATACAACAGTATTCCCACAATGAATGCCGCTATTGCGTCGCATTTCCGGTTTATAAAATCAATGGGGCAAAAGCCATCATTATTGTGATGGACTTGAAATGATTAATCTATTCTGCGGTGAGGGTGGGATTGTAACCCAACTCCTCAAATGCAGTCTGGATCGATATTCCATCATTTCAATAACCCGATATTCCACGAATTACTCCTGCTTAAAGCGATCACGTTCTATCTAAAATTACAAAAAATTGAACGCCTTTAAGCAGTTGATAATATTTGCAACACTGAAAAACCAAATTCAAAAAGAATTGGCTCAAATGTGGATCACTAGTCCGATGACGAATTCCAAACAAATCTATAGAGTATTAGGGCAATGGATATGCATAAAATATAACTTCGGGTATTTTCTTCAGTTCAATCGAAATTAATTTTAAAAGGTGTTCTCCATCGAAACTTTAAAAAGCAAATCCCAAAAAAATACCAAATCCAATTGAAAATTCATTACTAGGATTGTCCGTCCACTGCAACAATGGATAGCCTTGAATAATTGTTCCATACTTGTTCATATACCTATATCCGAGGCTTAGCGTATATGCAGATTCAAATTTTTTATGAATCACAGGAGGCGCTCCAGTTGAGTCGACAAAATCAGGGCCAAACGCTGCTGTGTATCCAATTCCAATCTGAGCAAAGCTTGCCTTTTTTCCAACAAGGCAATACATCGTTAATGGAACATAACAGCTACCTGGGATTTGCTTGTCATAAGATTTACCCCCCGGAGTGTAACCTACACCTGTACTTAAATTATAAAAAAAAGTTTGCGGTTTACTTGCATATATTTTTCTTTCATAATTCACTGATATAATTCCTCTATTGTGTCCTAAACATCCAAAAAACACGTCCTGTTTTAATGGCATTCCATATTTAGAACCGGATTGGGCATTACAGTCTCTGCTTGCAAATAGACTTAACATCAGCACTGCCGTTCTTATTCTTCTAAAATTCATTCTTTTTTAATTGCATTTCATTTTCTCAAGTTCGATAGAAGCTTTTTGATATCCAAATTTCTTGCTTGCATTTAAATCCTGACAAGCAGATGCAAGATCTTCTAATTTCTTATATGACAATCCTCTGTAATAATAAACTTCACCATCGTCCGGACTAATTGAGAGAGAGGCAGAAAAATTACTAATAGCTTTTTGAAAAAGTTTCATTGAATAATAAGCAATCCCTCTATTGGCATAGGCTTTTTGACTAGGTTTAATCTTCAGAGAATTGCTAAAATCATCAATAGAGCTTTCATATAAGCCCAATTTAAGTTTAGCAAACCCCCTGTTAGAAAAAAATATTAGATTTGACGAATCAATGTTAATTGCTTTAATTTCCAAATCTATTGCATCCTTATAGTTACCAAGCATTATTTGTGACGCGGCAATTTGATCCAATATCAACGGGTCTTTAGGATTAATTTTCAACGCACGTAAAGAATAATCGTACGCTTTTTTATAATCTTTTTTCATTAGGTAAACTTTACCATAATAGTAAAAGATTTTATCAGTTGCTGGATTAATTAACTGTGAGGAATCCAAATCTTTAATAGCATTCGAAAAATTTCCGAGAAATGCATACGAAGTACCTCTATACATATAAGACTCTGCTCTATTGTCGTTCAAACTTATTGTCTTTGTAAACATTTCAATTGCACGAGATAAATCCCCGAAAAGATATTCCTGTTTTGCAGCTTCAAAATTGACTTGTGCTTCACACTTTGTGACGATAATAATTGCGAATAAAAGAATGAATTTAATTTTTACCATAAAACTTTTTTAATTTCTACCGATATTTATTTTCGCCCACGTTGGTGTTCCCATTAATCAGCAAGATCGCCGCTGTTGGTGTGTCGCATAGCCTTGTGCGTTAGCTGCACCAACAGCTGTTGTATTTACTTTCGGTAATGCGTATTAAATCCCCTTTCATCTTTAGCCGTTTCATAATACTTAGCTGTTGAATATTTATACTGCTCTGCATACTTACATATACCTGCACGAACAGGGATTATGATGTATATATTTTAGCCACGCTATTCGACATGTTCCGCAGGACATGTCGAATAAAAGATAACAAGGGATTTTAAAATCCCTCAATCGACTGATCATTGTTCAATTAAAATCCCATTAAATCTATCATTCGAGATGTCCTGCGGAACATCTCGAACAGCACTGAAACAATTCATTGGGGCTAATATTTTCTGCGCATCACATTTTTTCTCATATTTTTCTAATTTTTCCTTCCGAGCTGGCGCGGATATGCCGCATCGCTTATGAGCGTTGCCTATCTGTTCCTTTATTTTTTTTGTACCTACAATCTATCTCGAAATGTATGAACACTTTTCTACTCATCAAAGTGTTTACAACGGAAAGCCATATACGAGTCTTTCTGTTTTCCCTTGCCGAAGTTTTTCTCAGGACGACGCAGGACAGTTACAAAGTTGCAAAATCTTAATTTGTAGTTTTGAGAGTCCATGCCAAAAACACTCTCGCAAAACGATTATCTTGTTCTGCCTTTTCAATTAAAGCAAAGGGTACGATATCAAAAAAGCTTGCAATGAAAATATTCTCCCGTCCCGTTTTTTACATCCCGGTAATGATAAGTCTGTTTGTCGTAAAATTTACTCATGCACAAAACAGTGCTCAAAACGAAATAGCGTCCGGTTGGCAAATGAAAGAGGCTGCAAAGGTTACAGCGTCCGGAGCTTTGATTTCGACAACTTCTTTCACTTCGAAAGATTGGTACGAAGCTGTAGTACCAGGCACCGTACTCACTACGCTCGTGCACAACAAAGTTTATCCGGATCCTTTGTATGGAGAAAATAACAGGCCCGATAAAATACCGGAAACACTTTGCCGTACTGACTATTGGTATAGAGCAGCATTTGCAGTACCCAAAAACTACAACGGAAAAAAAATTTGGCTGAACTTCGACGGTATCAACTATGAAGCGGATGTGTGGGTAAACGGAAAGCAGGTGGGGAAAATGAAAGGCGCTTTCGCAAGGGGCATTTTTGATATCACCGGCATTGTTTCCGCCGGCAGTAAAGCAGTAGTTGCGGTACATGTATCTCCGCAACCAAATCCAGGCATCTCGCATGAACACACGATCAAGGATGGGATGGGTCCAAACGGCGGTCAGTCTGCCATTGACGGCCCCACTTTTCTCTGCTCGATAGGTTGGGACTGGATACCGGCTATTCGTGACCGCAATACAGGCATCTGGCAAAAGGTTTTCCTTGCATCGACAGGAGCAGTACGCATTAAAGATCCTTTGGTGACAAGTGATGTATCACTGCCAAATCGAAAATCTGCAGATGTGAGCATACGTGCCACCGTAGAAAATACTACGGACAAACCCGTGCAGGGTATATTGAAAGGTTCGTTCGGCAATGTTGTTTTTGAACAAGCTGTAACCCTCACTGCAAATTCATCCCAGGAACTTATTTTTGATCCCCGGAAATTTGCTCAGCTACATGTCAGCAATCCGAACCTTTGGTGGCCAAATGGATATGGCCCGCAAAATCTTTACAACTTGAAATTAAGTTTCGAGGTAAATGGCCAATTGTCTGATAGCAAAAACATTTCATTTGGCATTCGCAAAATCACTTACGGTTTAGAAGACGCTGAAAATCTTACAGTTACTGTGAACGGTGTAAAAGTGTTTTGCAAAGGTGGCAACTGGGGAATGGACGAGGCAATGAAACGGGTGTCCCGCGCACGTTTGGAGGCGCAGGTACGTATGCACCAGATTGCGAACTATACGATGATCCGTAATTGGGTGGGACAAAGCACCAATGAAGATCTGTATGATCTTTGCGATAAGTATGGCATTATGTTATGGGACGAATTTTTCCAGCCAAATCCGGGCGATGGTCCGAACCCAACAGACATCGGATTGTATATTGCCAATGTTAGAGAGAAGATCGTTCGCTTTCGCAATCATCCGTCTATTGCTATTTGGTGCGCACGCAATGAAGGTTATCCTCCGGCAAATATCGACAGTGCGTTGCGAAAATTAATGAGAGAACTGGAACCGGTTCGTCTGTACCAACCAAGCTCTACAGAAGGACGGGGAGTAAATTCAGGGGGACCCTACCGATGGCGCAAACCAGTTGAATACTACACTTTCAATGAAGCTTTTAAAACAGAGATCGGCAGCATGTCCGTACCTACTCTGCAATCCATTCATGGCATGATGCCAAAGGAGGATTGGGAAGTAATCAATAACGATTGGGCGGAGCACGATTTTGCCAATGGTGCACAAAAAGGATTAAACTACCGCACAATGATTGACGAGCGATATGGAAAGGTGATCAACCTCGCAGACTTTGTGCGAAAGGCGCAACTTGCCAACTACGAGGCTTTCAGGGCAATGTATGAAGGGCGAAATGCCAAACTTTTTAATCCTGCAACCGGAGTGATTACGTGGATGAGCAATCCGGCACAACCAAGTTTTGTGTGGCAGTTGTACCATCATGACCTTGAGCCAAATGCGTCACTCTTTGCTGTGCGAAAGGGTTGCGAGCCGGTGCATATACAATTGAATGAAAAAGAAAACACAGTACAGGTGATCAACAATTTGCCAAATACCTTTAATGGCAAAGCGCAAATAACCGTATACAACCTGGATGGCACGGTGGTGCTTCAACGATCTGCTGCGGTGTCGGCTGCTGCAAGTTCTGCTACCACCATTGGAAATTTATCCGTGACTGCAAATTCATCAGTGTACTTTGTGCAACTAATTTTGAATGACGTGACAGGCAAACAGGTTTCAAACAATTTTTACTGGCAGGCGCTGCCTTCCAATGCTGATAAATTGAGCGACCTTGACAAATTAGCTGTTGTAAAACTACTGGCAACTGTGAGCAGGGAAGATAAGGGGGGAAAGTGTTTGTTGCATGTTACATTGCGCAACCCAACGACAAAACCCGCACTGATGGCGCATTTGCAGTTGTATGGCAAAAAATCGAAAGAGCGTGTATTGCCTGTGTACTATACCGACAACTATATATCGCTGGCACCAAACGAAAGCCGCGCCATCACAATTGAAGCAGATGCATCACAGTTGAAAGGTGATCAGCCGCTAATATTAATAGATGGCTGGAATGTCGATGTAGTACCGGTCTCCGGTGCAGCAAGCATTGAATTAAACAAGGTGTCGCAAGTCTCAACATGGCCACAGACGGGGTTGCCGGTAAAAAAATAGTTGGGAGCAAAACAACCACACAAATATTCTGCCTTTCAACAAAAAAATCACTGAAATTCCACGTATATCCAGTATTTTCCCATTACATAAGATTGTTGTGCCATGAAAGCTATTGAATGCCGCTTGCCGCAGGAAATTGACAAATCGTTTATAGTATTCCAGGAAAGGGGAACCTACTTCCCTTACCCCTGGCATTACCATCCAGAATACGAGTTGGTGCTTATTACCAAAAGCACCGGCCGAAGAATGGTGGGCGACCACATTGGTTATTTCGATGAAGAAGACCTTGTTTTCATGGGGCCTGCACTGCCACACGTATGGGTGAACGATGAAAAATATGCGAATGGCAACGGTGATACTGAAGCCGAAGCGATCGTAATACAATTTGTGGAAGGATTTCTTGGCGATTTCTTTTTAAATATTCCTGAACTGGAGCCACTAAAAAAAATGCTGCAACGATCCAAACGAGGCATGGCAATCAGTGGCAAGGCACGTGAACAGATCAATTGCCTGATGAAAAAAATGCTGCACCAAAACGGATTGCAAAGATTATCATCTCTTTTCGCCATTTTCGATATACTCTCCACTTGCAGGGAATATGAGTTGCTTGCAAATCCTAATTACCAACAAACGGTACAGGCATCCAACTGCTCAGACAGGTTCAGTAAAATCACTGATCATATCATGCGCAACTTCAGCAGCGATATACCATTGCATGAAATAGCTGCAGTAGGCAACATGAGCATTACTGCGTTTTGCAACTTTTTTAAACAGCATCACAAAATGACTTTCACGGAATATCTTAATGTTGTGAGGGTGGGCCATGCATGTAAGCTACTGGGAGAAAAAGATCACAATGTCGTTGGCATTGCCTATGATTGCGGTTATAACTCGCTGGCAAATTTCAACCGCCAATTCAAGAAGATAAAAAACATGACACCAAGCGAATACAGGAAAACCTTGTCTATTTAAAAACTATTGTTGCGCTGGTTTCAATTTACGCAACAGATCAACAGCTGCATCTACAAGCATTTCACCGGAACCTGGCATCACAATAGAGTTCGTTACTTCGTAACTGCCTTCGGCAAATGCCTTGCGTGTGGGAATATAACTTGTTCTGTTGTTGCACACGGTAATAACGATTGTATTTTTGAACGGAGAAGCCTTTTTTATAGCAAGTCCGAGCGCTGCAAATATTTCGCCGGGTACGCCAACAATGGCGGTCTCGTTATCTATCCTGAACACCTGCACTTCTTCTTCTATTGTTTGCTTGCGTTGTGATAAATTCAAATACTTGCTCATTTCCACACGCTTCAAAAAATCACCCGCTTCACCACCCGCATTCTTTACATATGCGCCGGTTTCTTTGGCTTCATACAAACCATTAATGATGATTCTCGCTGAGTCTACTTGTTGCTGCGAAGGAACTTGCAAAGGCAATGAAACTTTTTGCGACAACATCGCCAGCGCAGGCGCTTTTACCTTTTTCATTTTTGAAACGTTATCGATGACAGTCGAAGCAAGCGCTTTACCAAATTGCTGAGGATAGACAGAATCATAGATCGGTAAATCTTTCGTCACATCAATGTGATTCACATCTCCGCAAGGGCCAAGTCCGAAAGCAGAAAAATAATTTTTACCGAAATGCTTTTTCAGTGACTGTTCGAGATAATAAGGATAATCAGCGCCGATCTCAGTACCGCCAACGCAATCGGCATGCATGCCAAAAACAGTAAGGCCTGAAAGAGCTTTTCCAGATTTCGCATCGCAAACCAGTAACATCTCAACATCAGGATCAACGGGTCCTGCGGGAGACACAATGTTTGGATTCAATGGGCCGGGGTTGAACATTACCGTTCCGTCTTTCATATAGTAGCGCCGGTTGTGAGAGAAGTTTTGAGTATCAACCAACACCTCCATGACCACCGTATTCATGTGTGCGTTCGCATTCACAACAGCACGAACAATTTGCTTTTCGAGAAATGTTGGGTAATCATTTTTTTCATGTGTGTCCTCTCCTTTTTGCAATGCTTTATCATGAAAATAATTTCTTTGAAACCCGTAAAAAAGAGGGCCCGTGTGGCTATGCGTGGCAGCCACTATGATATGACTTATCGGAATGAGCGTCTGCTCACTGGCCATAGTGCGGGCTTTTGACGAAATATCTGCAGTAATGCCAATAAGATCGCAAAACACAAAAGCGTATTTTTCTTTGCCTTGTTGTAGTACGATTGCTTTGGCCCATAATGAATCGTGAATACCGGTAGAAATGATCTCATAAAAATGTCCCGCCAGCCTGCAACCAACAGGCGGCGTAATGTTTGCCTGCGCCACACCACTTTTCACAAGCAATTTTTGCGCTTGTGAAAGCATTGGCCACGCCATCAACACAATTATAAAAACCCGAAGTTTCATTTTTACTTTTTATGCAATAACAATGTTTATAATTTATAATCTCAAATACTTACCACTAAGAGTGCCCTTAGTCCCTTAGTTGTGAATGTGAGAGCCCAACATTTTCAAATCTTCAAATTATCACATTTTCCTCAACACTTCACCGGCCACTTCAATCGCATGATCAATATCTTCTTGAGTATGCACTGCATTAATGTACCATAAACCTCTTCCAATTATACGCACACCACGATCATGCATTGCTGCAATAAATTTTCCCAATCTTGCTTTATCACAAGCCAGCGTATCTCTATGATCTTTGATTACTGCAAGATCTGTAAATGCAGTATTGAACATTGGTCCCGGCCCCTGCACAAGCAGTTCCTGGCTTGCATCCGCTGCTGCCTTCCTCAAACCTTCCATCAATTGAATTCCCAATCGGAACATTCGCTCATAAGGCTGTTCTTTTTCAAGCACCTCAATAGTAGCAAGCGCCGCAGCAATGGTTGGATTGCTGGCGTTCATGGTGCCTGCATGTATCACTTTCGCGTCTTCAATCGCATTCATCCATTCTCTCTTTCCCACGATCGCACTGATCGGATAACCACTTCCCATGGCCTTCGCGAAGATGGACATATCAGGAGTGATGCCAAAATATTTTTGTGCTCCTGCCAGCGAAAGCCTGAAGCCAGTAATCACCTCGTCAAAAACTAGTGCAATGCCATACTTTGTACACAATTCACGCATACCTTCCAAAAAGCCTTGCTCCGGAAGAATACAGCCATTGTTACACATAACCGGCTCAGTGATGATCGCAGCTATTTCATCCTGATATTTTTCAACAGTTTCTTTTAGCAATGCAAGATCGTTCCATGGAAGAATGATGAACTCATCTTTCGCGTGTTCCGGCAACCCTTCACTCCATGGGTATTTATTAGGTGCATCACGCTCTCCCAACGCCGCGGCATTTCCAGAAAGTCCCCACGCCACATTATCAAACCATCCATGATAATGCCCTTCGAAACGAAGAAACTTTTTTCTTCCTGTTTTTGCACGTGCTACGCGAAACGCCGTGTGCACCGCAGATGAGCCATCCAGGCAAAAACGCATTAACTCTGCGGAAGGAATAAGCTTGTTCAACTTTTCTGCAAGCTCAATCTCTTTTATATGTTGTCCTGCAAACAATTGCCCTTTCTCTGTATAGTCTCCAACACTCTTTAGAACATGAGGGTGAGAATGTCCGATGATCAATGGTCCCTGGCTCAACGTAAAATCAAGATATTCGTTGCCATCTACATCGTATATGCGGCTGCCATCTGCATGACTATAAAAAATCGCATGCGGATGATTGTATTTTCTAAATTCCGACGAAACGCCTCCTGCCAAAACTTTTTTCGCTCTTTCCAGCAGAGACGCGGATTTCGCGTAAGACACAATCTCCATAATCTAATTCGGTTTTAAATGACGTTATGAAAACGCATAAATAAAAAGTCAAAAATCCAGGTACAATCTGCCTGCTTTTTTACGGTCAACTGTCGCTGGGGTTACAGGGCGAATGCAATTCATCCCTACGCTTCTTGTTCTTCAGCGTAACTTTTTACATTTGCTTTTTTACTTTTTACTTTTGATCTCCAATTTTCGATCTTATATCCTTTGCTAGAAAAAAATACCAACACGAGATAACATGGAACCAGCACGAGCACAGCATTCTGTGGCCTTATGCTATTCAGATCAATTAATTTCCCAAACAACAAAGGGAAAATACCGCCGCCCACAACCGACATCAACAGCATGGCTGAACCTACTTTCGTGAATTTTCCTAAATCCCTAATTGCCAGTCCCCATATCGTTCCCCAAAGCATTGCTGCTCCGAAACCTGTGCACACAAGGCAATACATGGAAACTTCACCGGAACTGTAATACGCTCCTATCGTTAACCCAATACCCAAAATGGCGCTCCACAACAGTGCTTTTTGTTGTGATATGAATCGCGGAATAAGAATCGTGCTTGCGGCATATCCCGCAATCATTGCGTACAAAGTATATTGTGTAAAATGTCGCGCCTCTTCATAAGGCACGCCAAGTGATCTGCCGTAAATAACAATGCCATCAATCGGCAATCCTTCACACGCTGCAGAAAAGAAAAGTGCAACAACCCCGATCAATAAATACGGATAATGAAACACACTCGACTTGTGTTCAACATTCGAAGTTTCTTCACCGGCGTCTTCGCCCATTTCGTTTATCTCGGGCATTTTGGAAAAATATATGATCACGGCAAGTGCAAGCAGAATTGCTGTAATGATAATGTAAGGATCAACGATCTTTAAAGAATAGCTATTTAAAAGCGCGGCTTTTTCCACCGGTGACACCCTGCTTACATTCCCAACGATCGCATCTGCGTCAAACAAAAAAATGGAACCGAGAATGGCGGTACTCAGAATGCCCGCAAATTTATTGGCAAGCCCCATGAAGCCAATTCGCTGGGCCGTGCTTTCAATAGGTCCAATGATCGCAACATAAGGGTTAACGGCAGTTTGCAACAACGTAACCCCTCCTCCTGTAATGAACAGACCTGTAAGAAACAAAGGATACGTGCGTGTATATGCAGCAGGTATAAACAAGACGGTTCCAAGGGCCATTATAATCAATCCGATTACCATTCCCTTCTTGTAGCCGCTATGTTTCAACACCCATGCACTTGGAAGTGCCATGGCGAAATATGCAATGTAGGAAGCGAACGCTACGAGCGACGCCTGTACGTTTGACAGATCGAGGCATATTTGAAAATAAGGAATCAAGATGCCTGTGAGCCACATCAAAAAGCCAAACGAAAAAAACAACGTTGCTATGATCGAAAGCGGATAAATATATGATTTGGTCTTTGCTGTCATTGCCGGTTATGTTTGGTTGTTTTGTGTTTATACGCTCGTTTTCTTCTTCTCACGTTGCGAAGGATACATCGCTGCAAGCCTGTAAATATCCACGTTAAACGCTGCGAATGCTTCATCCCATCGCTTTGCTTCATCAGGCGTATAAGAATAAAGACCGAGGCAATTGCGTGTGCCTTTTGCATTCTTATCTACCATTTTTTGCATGAGCGCCGGAATTTGTTCGTCGTTACAAAACTGTGGCGCCAATCTGTTGTACGATTCAAATGCATCTTTGAGACCGAGATAATCCATCCTTCTGAATATGCCCATTAGCGTTATCCACGAACCTACATCATACCTGAATGCTTTGTCAACATCTTCAAATGTCGCATCGCCTTTAGCAACAATGCTCAAACCTTCCCTGTATACGGCATACATCAGGCGATTGGTAACAAAGCCGCGGATATCTTTGCGCAACAAGGTTGGTTCTTTGCCCCAATGATGTGCAAGTTCATAAACCCATTCTGCATGTCCCGCATCTGTTTGCGCACCGCAAGTAATTTCCATGAAGCGTGTGAAATAAGAAGGTTCCGCCCAGTGTATACCCAGGAAACGCTGCGGTGCAACAAGTCCCTTTTGTAACTCGCTGATCGGTATTGCCGACGTGTTGCTGGCAAGAATAGCATCAGAGCTTATAATCGCTTCTACTTTTTTATAAACAGCACGTTTAATTTCCGCCATCTCGATTACACACTCCAATACAAGATCACAAGGAGCCAGCAAAAGATAATCTTCTGAGATCACGAGTTGCGACAAATAAGCATTCACCGGCTTGTCCAATGTTCCTGCATCCTCGCAAATCAACAGGTGTTCACGAATACGCTGTGGTGCATCTACCATATCTTCTTTGATCGGTGCTATTGCCTTAACCTTGTGGCCCGCAATCAGCAGCGACACAATAAGACTTGTCCCCATCAGACCAAGCCCTACTACGCCCACATCTATTTTTTTAGTTTCAATTTGTTTCATTGGTTACGATATGGATTAATCTTTAACATCACACATTCATCATTTACAATTTCACGATGCAATCAATTTCCACTTTTATACCTTCTGCCAAAACAGATTGCACGGTGGTTCTCGCAGGCCTTACACCTTTGAAATAGCTTGCATACACTTTGTTATATCGATCAAACTCAGTGATATCACTCAAATGAACGGTGCTCTTTACAATCCTGTCCATTGTTCCGCCTGCTGCTTCAATGATCGCTTTGATATTATCGAGCGTGCGTGTCGTTTCCTCTTCTATCGTGCCAAGAATGAACTGCGATGTTTTGAAATCGACAGAAGCCTGTCCGCTCACAAATAAAAAGCCATCCACTATCACGCCATCTGAGTAAGCGCCAGTCACGAATGAAGGATCTCTATTGGGGTGATTCACTTGTATCTTATCCATAAGTATGTTAATTATGCAATGGAGGGTAAAACGAAATCATCTACCATCCCATCATTGTGATTTTCTTTATTTTACTGTAATGGTTGTTTGCAACAAAATATTATCAGAGGTACCAACCTGCAACTCATACTCTCCCGGCTCCACTACTTTTCGCATATCAGCATTGTATAAGGCGAGTTCACTTATCGGCAGATCGAATGCGACCTTTACAGTACCTCCTTTTTTAATGAACACTTTCTCAAATCGTTTCAATTCTTTTACCGGTGTTTCCACAGAACTTACTTTATCACGCACATATAATTGCACGACTTCTTTACCATCCATATAGCCGGTGTTGCTTACAGCTATTTCGATGTGACAATTTTCTTTTTCAGTGAACGAAGTCTTCGACACTTTCATGTCATTGTACTTGAAAGTTGTGTAACTCAATCCTGAACCAAAGGCCCACAGCGCATCAGGGCTCGAGAAAACATAATCTCTTCCAAGTGTATCAACGGAACCCGGTTTGTGATAATAACCTTTGTCGGAAGGGTAATGATTATAGTACACAGGTAAATGACCGACACTTTGCGGAAACGAAACGTTGAGTTTACCGGAAGGATTTGTTTTTCCAAACAACACTTCTGCAATGGCCGTACCGCCTTGTTCGCCCGGATACCATTGCGTAATGATAGCAGGAATATTTTTTTTCACCCATGGCATTGCAAATGGCTTTCCTGCTACAAGTACTACCACAACAGGTTTGCCCGTTGCCTGCACCGCTTTTATAAGATCTTCCTGCGCACCGGTCAATGTAAGATCAGTAAGATCGTATCCTTCACCACTTGTCGCGTTGGGGAATTTATGTCCGGATGACGCACTTTGTGATCCAACAAAGATCACCGCTGCATCGCTTTTTTGCGCAGCCGCAACAGCCTCTGCAATTCCACTTTTGTTCTGCGTATGTATATCGCAACCTCTTGCATAGTTAAGTGAAACACTGTTTCCTACAAGTGCGCGAAGTCCTTGCAATGGCGTTACTCCGTTTTTATTGTCACCTGTCCATGTGTAGTCGCCAAACTGAACCTGGTCAGCACTTGGACCAATCACCGCCAATGATTTGACATTGCTTTTGAAAGGCAGCAATGAATTCTCGTTCTTCATTAGCACGATCGATTCTCTTGCTATATCCAATGCCAGTTGAACGGATTGCGGTGTATGAATAGAAGTTTTTAAAAGTTCAAGATCAGGATAAGGATTCTCAAAAAGACCGATCACAAATTTGGCTCTTAATATGCGTGCAACGGCAGTATCGATGTACTTAACAGGCAATGCGCCGCTTTGCACAAGACTATCCAGCGTGCCATAACAATCGCTCCACACTTCCAGGTCAAGGCCCGCTTTCACCGCCTGCAAAGCTGCATTGGCAGAGTCTTTGGCCGTGTAATGAAAATTGTAAAGCATTTGAACAGATGCCCAGTCTGAATATACATATCCATTAAAGCCCAGATCGTTGCGAAGTATGTCGGTAAGGATATGATGCGATGCGGCTACGGGAACTCTATCATATGAACTGTAAGCATTCATGATGCTCATCGGCTGCGCTTCTTTTATTACTGCTTCAAAAGGTTTCAGATAAATGGAGCGTAGCTCTCTTTCGCCGCCTGCAACTGTCGCAAGATTCAGGCCGCCTGCGGGCGAGCCATGTGCCACAAAATGTTTAGGGGTACAAACGATGTCGCCTTCTTTGAAACCTTTCACAAATGCAACGCCCATGCGGCTTGTAAGGTATGGATCTTCGCCATACGTTTCTTCCACTCTTCCCCAGCGCAATTCACGTGCAAGGTCAAGGTCTGGAGATAGCACCTGGTTGGAACCTTGTGCCTTCAATTCAGGTGTGATCATTTTCACCATTGCATTTACCAGCGATGGATTGAATGTGCTGCCCAATGCAATGGCTTGCGGATAAATAGTGGCGCCGCCATGCACACAACCATGCAATGCTTCCGACGATGTAAAAACCGGAATACCAAGCCGCGTTTTTTCCACCATGTAATGTTGTATAGTATTGATGGCTTGTGCGTATTCTTCCACGCTAAGCCCCATACCCTCAAACACGCCATAACTAAGGCTTTTTAGCCTCTTGTTCATTTTATCCTCATCTATCTTTTTGCCATCGGCAAATTCGCTGAAGGAAAGATCCTGCATTTGTGACACTTTTTCCTGCAGTGTCATTCGCTTCACTAAATCCTTTACCCTTGCTTCTATTGGCGCTTTGGCATCTTTGTAAAGCGGCGCTTCAACGGCTTTCCTTTTGGGTTGAGCAAACATAAGTCCCGGCACCATGACAAATAAAAATAATGTCTTCTTTTTCATACGGTCACATCGTTTTGCGATCTTTCTGCAATCGTTCATTTCAAAAATAATTAAAACCGATTTTGCGCTAACATACTATTTACAACAATTATGATACTTTCATACAACATCCACATCATGCATTTTCTATTCATTATTTCTCCGAAGGATACAGCCTTAACAAACAAGTACTTCCAAAAGGCACGTCAATATTAAACTCTCCGGCATTATCCGTTGCTTTGAAAGCTACTGCCCTGCCAGTTTCAACATTAACAATCTTAGCCACGCGGAATCCTATGCTTGTAAACCTTATTGTTGTTACTGCAGTCATCGTTTCGTGGTTAATGATAAAAATATAACCGTCTTCAGCATTGGCCCGCACTGTAGCTTCTATGTCATGATTGGAAGAATAAATATGCGATTGAACTTTTGCGTCCTTTAATGTGCAGCTGACTAACTCCAGCAATTGTTCCTGTGTTGCGTCACTGCTATCTTTATACGTTTGAAAGTAGTTATCCTGCAAACAAAAGCAAAACGCGTAGGCTTTTCCCTTTCCAACATTATTGCGTATTAAGGCAGGACGGCCGGAGGCTAATTGCATCAGTGGCTTTCCATTTGTCAATCTTGCATAACGCGGACTTACAATCTTAAAATCGAATTGCTTATTGAAAGCATCCCCCTTAAGTTCATCTGTCCTTATCTCTTCACCGCTTTGCTCACCGGAAGGAGGAAATGACATTTTAGGTGGCTGGTTAGCAAAAGGCACCCACTGCCCTTCCTGTAACACACGTCCTGTTTCAGCTTTATTTATACCGAACAGTTTTGTCATTGTGGATAGCGGCTTTTTATTCTCATCCAATTGTGGCACACAATCCGCAATCACAATTCCGCCGTTTTGTACAAACCTGCTGATATGCGCGGCAACGGATGCCGGCAACAACTTAACATCAGCAAGTACCAATACTTTGTAGTCATTGAGCTTATCGTCCGTAACCTGGTTCTCATGTAAAATATCCAATTCACCAAAGGCTCTGAGAAATAATTCAAACGAAAGGCCCACATTAAAATATTCTTCTTGCAGCAATAGATATTGTGTTCTTGGAAAAAGAAAACATGCATTGGCTTTAACCTTAGGTGCATTCAATAAAGCAGGGCCTGCTTTCTGAATTACTTGCATGGCCCGTGCATAGTCTGTCCAGTGCGAAGAATCTACAGGCACGTTAACGCCTGTGTAGTTTGATGGGGATATTAAATAGTTGGCTCCCTGTGCAATGGCAGTATACGCCATTTCTCTTTCGGCCCAATACTGACTCTCTCTTTCAGGGCCTCTAAAACGCGTGAACCAATTTTCATTGTACGTGCCCACCCAAAAGCCAAGATCTTTGTTATAAGTTGTAGTAACATTGCGAAGCTGCGAGATAGCATAATGCATCTGGCTCATGCGTGGCTTTGGTAGTTTACCTAATTCTCCATACCTGTAATCAAACGTGTGATAGGGATAAATATCATATACATACACATCGGCAAAACTGCCGCCCCATTGAAACACATCATCTATGGCCACTTTGGAATTTGATTTTACACCGGCGCCAAAACTATTGTGACTATCGTGCGTCATTGCAACTTTAGCACGGGGCTCAAATGTTTTGGCTATTTTGTAAACCTTCTCCCAACCATCACTAAACGTATTGGATTGAAAATTGAGAAAATCTATCCATTTTTTACAATCGTTTTTCACGGCCGGCAAGCTGTCAGGCATTTCATACCCAAAACGTCTCCTGAATTCTTTTTTCGCATACCGGCTATAATCAAATGACTCAGGGCCGGCATGAAAAGGCTCATCCTGGAACGGAAATATGTAGCGAATAACATCCAGCTCTTTCACCGGCAAAAGACCTTCTTTCATTTTCTTTCTCACTGCTACTTCATAATCCGGGGCATACACACTTATTGCAGGCGGGGCATAACGGTCAAACAACTCAAAGCCGTTGGTCATAAAATCTACGGACATTCCCTGCTGCTGTGCAAACTTTAATAAACCCTGAGCCTGTTTATTTGAAAAACTACGCACCCAAATAGTATTGAATCCTTTCTTATAAATATCTTCAACAGACCTTCGTTGCAATGCGGCAGTATCCCCACCACATTCAGAAGCGAGCGGTGTAAACTGAATGCTTGAAGGGAAAAAACTGTTGCCTTCAGGAAAAAATACCTGACGGGTTTCAGTACTCTGCGCCTCCGCTTCAACTGAAAAAATAATACCTAAAACTAATAGTGATATATAAATGAGTCTGTGCAAAAGATCAATTTTAGTTAGTTTAGAACAGCTTAATTACCGCAACAAATAATCTGGAAACTCCGCTACCTTCGAACCTGATTTATTCCTCAAATTGTTGGGCTCGCCGTTGTCAGGATACAAAGGCACATACATGCCGTCTCTCTTTTTCAATTCATCAAACATATCCTTGTTCATTTGTTTAACAACTTCTTTGTATGCAGGATCCCTTATAAGGTTCTTCGCTTCCTGCGGATCGTTTTGCAGGTCATACAATTCATCAGTGTCCCATATTCCTGTGTAGTGAATGTATTTGTATCTATCACCTCGCAATGCATGAATTGTAGGCGTTTGAGGATAATTGCGTTCCCAGTAATATTCATAGAGTAAGCCCCTTCGCCAGTTGGTTTGTTTGCCTTGCAGTAATGGAAGAAAGCTGACACCGTCCATATATGACGGGGCCTTTAAACCAGCCGCATCGAGCAATGTTTCTGCCACATCAATATTTGCTACAACATTGTCGACTACAGTACCGGGCTTTATAAGATCAGGACAATAGGCCAGCATAGGCACACGCATGGATGCTTCATAGGCAGTGCGTTTATCTATAAGGCCATGCTCGCCAAACTGAAACCCATTGTCGCCCATGTAAACTATCAATGTTGAATTCAACAGACCTTCCTGTTTCAATTCGTCCAGCACGCGACCCACACTTTCATCAACGCTGTATAATGTTTCTGCGTAGCGTTTATAATATTCGCCAATATCAAGGCTGCTGTGATAAGGGAACTCCACGCCATGCCATGAGTTGCGTTGATTCTGCAACCACATGGGTGCATCGGTCAAACTGCCGGGTGTCATTGTAAGAGGCGCAACAAATGTGTAATCTTTGAACATTCCCTTGTTGCGCGCAGCAGGCACAAAGTCTGCATGCACACCTTTGTGCGAGAGATACAGCATAAAAGGTTTGTTCTTGTCGCGGTTCTTTAAAAAGTCGATAGCGTAGTCTGTAAGTTCATCTGTGATGTATCCTTTTTGCGCCACATGCTTTCCATTCACATTTAATCCATTCGCCTCTGGCAAATAAGAGCCTTGCCCTTTGAAAGAAACCCAATAATTGAAACCGCGCTGTGGATCATCATGATCGCCACCCATGTGCCACTTGCCTATCATGGCAGTCTGGTAGCCTATTTGCTGTAAATACTGAGGATAGAAAACAAGGTCTGTACCAACAGGATTGTTATTATCAACCACTTTGTGTTTGTGCGCATACAACCCTGTAAGTATAGATGCTCGTGAAGGGGAGCATAGGGAGGTTGTTACAAATGCATTCTTCAAATAGGCACCGCCGCCTGCAAGTTTATCGAGGTTTGGCGTTTGAATAAAAGTTTGCGCTTTCAGAAAACCCAATGCATCATAGCGATGATCGTCCGTTAATATGAAAATGATGTTTCGTGGTTTTGCACCTGCGATTTTTTGCAATGCCAGCGAGCCTTTGGGCTGCTGCACCACGCCATTTTGCGCGAGCATAAACAATGGCATGGCTATGCATGCAGCCAACACACACCTACTGCTTTTGTAAATAGAATTAAAGCGATACTTCATCACTGGGTCAATTATGTTTTATAAAACAGCTATTACATTTTTCTACATCAACTTTATTTCATGATCACCTGATCCTAATTTTACTTTGATCGTTCCATTTTGTTTATCCACCGTTACATTGGATGTGTTCGTTGTTAAGACAACATCATCCACCAATATTTTTTTATTGCCTGGCAAAACGACATCTCCTGTTGTGTTTGCAGGAATCGAAATATTGTACGTGATGACATCTTTCGATCTTGTCCAACCTGCCTTCACATCGCCATACATCGTTTGATGTGAGGCTTTTGCCCATGTAAGCTCCGGCGCAAAATATGGCCGGAACAAAATGCGCTTGAAGCCCGCTGCGTCTTTATCGGTATTGATTCCTGCAAGATTTTTATAGAACCATGCACTTACATCGCCAAACATGATGTGATTGTGCGACTCGGTGCCGTTCCATTGTTCCCACAAAGTTGTAGCACCTTGTTCTATCCAATTGCCCCAGCTTGGAAACGTACGCTGGTTCACAATTTTGTAAGCAACATCACTACGACCATTGTCTGACAATGCATTCAATAAATATTTCGTGCCCAGCATGCCGCAATCAAGATGGTTATCGTTTTTCTTTATGCTGTCTGCCAATGCTGTAAGTGTGGCGTTCAAATTATTTCCGCAAAGTCCCTGGTAAATTGCACAGGACAAGGCTGTTTGACTGCCTTCTCCATAAACGCCTTTGTTGTGGTAATAGCGTTTGTTGAATGCTTCGTTTATTGAGTTGGCAAGAGTTGCGTATTTTTTTGCATCCTCACTGTAACCAAATATTGTCGCCATTTTCGATAACAACATTGCATCGACATAATAGTACGCCGTAGATGTAATGTCTGCAGGTGTTTTTGTTTTTGCAGGCGCCCAATCTCCCAATCCAATGCTCACAATATTATTCTCTGCTCTGGTGCCGAGATAGTCCACATATCTTTTAATGTGCGGATACATTTGCTGTAGTATCGTTTCGTCGCCACTGTATTCATACATGTACCATGGAATAAGCACCATCGCGTTATCCCATGCAGGGCCATTTCCCCAGAAATAACCCCAGCCCGCAGTTGGTACGATGGCTGCCAATTCGCCTGTAGACTTTTGTTCATCAGCTATATCGCTGAGCCATTTAGTATAAGCATTTTGCGACCTGAAATTGTAAAGACCGGTTTCCGCAGCTAAGTGCGCATCGCCCGTCCAGCCGTTCTTTTCACGTTGCGGACAATCCGTTGGATAACCCATGAAATTGCTTTGGTATGAATTGAGTGTTGCTTGCTGAATATTGTTAAACAGCGTATTGGAACATTCAAAACTACCTGCACTTTCCATCGCCGTGTGTACTTTGATACCTGTTAGCACTTGCTCATCAGGAGCTTGTGGCAGGCCGCTCACTTCCACATACTGAAAGCCGTGATACATAAATGATGGATGCCAGATTTCGGTTCCATTTCCTTTGCAGATATACTTATCTGTCTGCACCATTTTCCCTGCAACGTGTTGCGCAATATCCGCCTGATCTACTCTGCCGTTGGCATCGAGACGTTCAGCATATTTTAATGTGACTGTTGTTCCCGCAGGCGCCTTTAATTTCAACTCCGCAAAACCGGCGATATTTTTTCCAAGATCAAATACATAAATGCCCGGTAACGGTTGTGTTATTTTTTGGGGAACGAATCTTTCGGTTGCAGTTACAGGCTGTATCATTTGCGCTTTCAGCTTTCCTGCCGGACCGCTTACGATCAATGGTGCCAACCAGTTTGCATCATTGAAACCTGTTTTGTTCCAGCCTGTTGTTTCTTTAGTGGCATCGTAGAATTCACCTTGTCTTATGCTGTTGAAAACGATAGGACCTGGCGCAGTTTTCCATGATTCATCTGTGACAATAATTGTTCTGCTGCCATCTTCAAATATCATTTCTATTTGTGCCAGCACGCAAGGTGCACTCCTCCATTGGGCGTGATCATAACCCCAAACATCTTTGGTAAACATGTTGTACCAACCATTTCCTAATGTTACGCCAACAACGTTTTCGCCTGTATTCAATTTATCAGTGACATCATAAACTGAATACAATACTGTTTTATCATATCGTGTAAATGCAGGATCAAGTAAACGTTCGCCAATCTTTTGGCCATTTATACATGGTACGTTATAACCGATCCCGGAAATATAAAGTCTTGCCTGCTTTACTTTTTTGGCGACCGAGAAAGTCTTTCTGAACTGCGGCGCAGCATCACCCGCTTCAGGCTTATCTTCTTTAATGTACGATTTTCTTTGTGCAACGAATGAGGCCCAGTCATACACTTTAGGTGCTGACAACCATTTTCCCTGCCAGTCATCTTTCTTCATCAATGCCATTTCCCAACTGGCAACATCGCTATATTCAGAAGCTTTATCGTTCGTGTTCCAAACACGAACTTTCCAGTAATAACGCTGTCTTGAATTAAGTTGATGATCTTTAAAAGGAACAAGCACAGAACGATCTGACTTTATTTTTCCACTGTTCCAGACATCTGCACTTTGCTCTGTCAATTTCCCCGGTGAAGAAGCAATCAAAATCTGGTAAGCAGATTGCAAATAATCCTTTTCTTTACTTTCGATGATCCATGACAATCGCGGTGTTTCCACATCGATACCAACAGGGTTTGAAAGATATTCGGTTGTCAATTTTGTAACTGCTACCTGCGCACATGAAGTAGTCCGCGATGCAGCGATAAGAAACCACAGTGATAAAAATATAAGTCGCTTTTTCATCAGTCGTTTGTCTGTTTTTTGATCGAAGCCATCGAATTATTTTTCGGAGTTACTTTCAGCAATCTTGTAACGCCTGTTGGAGTTCCTTCCACAGCCATGATGGTGAATTTGGTTTGTCCATTTTCGTTTGTAAAAGCAACAGGGCGCCCCCACTCCACGTCCATGACTTCTCCGGGTTCAAAGCCAAGTCCAGAAAGGGTTAGGTCGCTGACAGGATTAGATGATTCGTGATTGATAACAAATACATAAGCCGCCTTATCACTTGCCCGTACTGTTACTTCCATATCAGGATTGGATGAATACGCATGAGAAGAAATCTTAGTGTCTGCAAAAATATTGTGTATCAAATCATACAATTGATTGCGTGAAGCAGTATCTTCTTTTAAATAAGTTTGGAAATAAGTGTCCTGCAAACAAAATCCCAACAAGTATGTTTTTCCTTTGCCTGTTTGTTTTTGTATGAGCAAAGGCTCACCTGAGTTCATTTTGGCAACAATGTTTCCTTCTGCATTCTGGCAATTTCTTGGCGACACAATGTTGAGGTCATATTGTTTTCCGAATGCATTACCTGCTGCTTTATCAAATACTTTTTCCGGCATAGGCGGTGGCGTTTTTAAACCATGCGCCCACTGTGCAGGCAGCATTGAGAAAGGGTTCCATTGCCCTTTTTGCAAAGCTCTGTCTGTGGATGCACTATTTACCCCAAATAATTTTTTCATTGATTGCAGCGGTTGCAAAGTAGCATCCTGTTGCGGCACACAATCTGCAATTACGATGCCTCCGTTCTCAACGAAGCGTTCAATGTTAGCGGCAACCTGAGCAGGCAGAACTTTTACATCTGCCAGTACGAGAATATCGTAACCATTCATTTTTTCATCTGTCACTTGTTCTTCATGTATGATGTCCATTTCACCAAAGGCACGCTGGCAAAGCTCAAACGTAAGTCCCACGTTGAAATACTCTTCGTTCAATTGCACATACTGACTTCTTGGGAAAAGAAAGCACGCACGTGATCTTAATTTAGGCGCAGTTAATATTTCGCCACCTACTTTTTGTATGGCACGCATGCCTTTTCCAAGATCGTCCCAATGGCGTGCATCTTGTGGAATGTTGATGCCCGTGATGATGAAGTTGGCGCCATTTGCAATAGCGGTATAAGCTAGTTCACGTTCGCCCCAATATTGCTTTTCCATTTCAGCGTTCATGTACCGACGGAACCAACCTTCGTTGTAAGTGCCTAACCAAAATCCAAGTTCTTTCTTGTAGGTTGTAGTAAGGTTGCGCATTTGCGCCATGGTGTAATGCATTTGGCTGATACGAGGGTTGGGCAATTTGCCATATTCACCATATCGATAATCGAACATGGTGTAAGGATAAATGTCGTAGAGGAACATGTCCGCATATTCTCCACCCCAGTGAAAGATATCGTCAATGCCATATCTTGAATCTGACTCCACACCACCACCCATTGTGTTATGACTGTCGTGTGTCATTACGATCTTTGGTCGTGCATCGAATGCTTTTACTTCTTTGTAAATATTTTTCCATGCCACCACAAAAGTGCTTGACTGGAAGTTGACAAAATCAAGATGTTTCTTCGGATCTTTTTTTGCTTCCGCATAACTTGCCGGCATTACATAGCCGTATTGTTTTTTGAATGCATCGGCAGTTTCTTTGCGATAGTCAAATGCAGTAGTGTCAGCATGGAAAGGCTCATCCATAAAAGGAAACATCGTGTTGGGGTTTGACAACTTTTTAATGCTGCCAAGCACGGGATCTATCTGTTTCCTAACTGCATTCATGTACTCAGGAGAATACACGCTGAAAGGAGGAGGATCATTGCGTTTAAAGAGTTGGACCCCGTTGGAGGTCCAATCTACTTTCATACCAATTTTTTGAGCATAGTTCAGCACCTGCTCATTTGCTCCACCTTTAGAAAATTCACCGGAAGCAATATGAGTAAAACCATGCGCAACGATGTTGTGCATGGTTTCTTTCATCAACTCATCGGAGAGCGGAAGTGGCTCATCCCGCCAGCCTTTACCGGAGGGCACAGGGGTGAACTGTACCGCAGCCGGAAAAGTCTTGGTTCTTATTGTATCCGTAGGGTTCGGTTGTTGCGCGAAATTTTTGGCTCCTGCCAGCAGCAACATTAAAAGTATATAGCTATGGTTCTTCTTCACTGTTGATTTGGTTTTAAGTTTAACTCCTAATTCCTATTTCACCCATCTTGCATACAAAATCACATCAAGGTATATCGGCTTGTTAGCGATATCATATGCAGGAAATTTTGGCGCCGCAGTGTTTTTTGTGGGATCGGGATTGGCATCCGCAGAGTTTGTAAACCAACCGGCAAATGTGTAACCGGTGCGAACCGGTACCGGTGCGTTCTGAACAAGCAACCCTGCAGTGGCAGCAACATTTACCGTATCTCCTGCCGCATTGGTTTGGTTAAGAATAAATGTAACGTTGCAGGTTTTATCTACCTCTTCGCTATTCTTTTTACACGCATTGATCAATCCAAAACAACCGATGAATGCAATGGATAGAAGTGTCAGTTTTATTGTTGATGTCTTCATTGTCTTTACTTAAAAAGTTATTGAATGAAAAGCTTACCATCCTGGATTTTGCGTAAGCGCAGAACCATTCCTTTGGTAGAAATCTACCTGATAAGTAGGCACGCAATCAAAGTAATTTCGGTCAAGCACATTACCATTGGCTGCGTTGCGCAATGTTTGCGATACTTTTAAATAACCGCTGCCGGTTGTAACGTTCGCTGCTGATGTAACATTGCCATTGATGTCTGCAAGGATAAGTCCTTTGGTTGTTGCATTTTTTGTTACCCATGCACCAAGGTTCTTTTTAGGATACAGTTCTGTATTTGCGTAGTCCAGTTTTCTCCAGCGTTTCAGATCGCGCAGACGGAAACCTTCATACAGCAATTCCAGTCTTCTTTCGCGACGGATCTCCCAGATCAATGAAGGCACTGTTGGATCTCTGTCTGCATCTTCATATACCGTTGTGCCTACTGCAGGCAAGCCGCCAATGATTTTCATATCCGGAAGTCTTGATGCAGTTGCATAACCCGTTCTTTTTCTCAATGCGTTGATGGTTATGTCAAGGTCATTTTGCAAAACTGTGTATTGCCCCATGTCAGCAAGCTCCGCGGCTGCTTCTATGTAGTTTAACATCACCTCTCCAAGACGAATAATCGGCGCATCTGTTATATTGAAACTTTGTACTGAAGTTGCATCGTTTTGTGTAGGTTCATCCAAAAACTTCCAGCATTTATATCCTGTAGTTGAATAACCGGTTTCAATGTATTGAAGATAGTATCTGTCTGTGCGGAAAGTGTTTGCCAAACGAAGATCTCTGTTTGCCAATTGTGATGTAACGCTTTGATCGCCCTGGTACTGCGGGTTTACACCGTTCGTTGTTTTTATCGGCATCCCATTCGTACACAGATAAGCATCTATTACATCTTTAGGTGCAGCGTAGCCTTGTATAGTGTTGGCGTTGTTGCCTGATTCGATCGCGTGTGTAACTTCACCGGTGTTATATCTGCGATAGAGGATCATTTCTTTGCTAACAGTTGCCGTAGCACTGATGTCGATGGTGCTGCAAAGTTTTTGATAGTTATCTGCCACAGAGAATCGACCAGAATTGATCACTCTTGCTGCTGCATCTTTCGCGGCTTGCAGGTAACCTGCTGCTTTGTTTTTGTCAGCAGCAGTCTTTGCAGGATCGTATTTAAGTTTAGTGCCGACATACAATAACAGTCTCGACATGAATGCATTAACTACATCTTTTGTAATTACCAACCCATTAGGACCGGTAAGCGGATCAGTGAGTTTTACATTTTGCGAAGCATAGTTCAAATCTGCCAATACACTATCCATCACAACTGTAGCCGGATCACGAGGTTTGAAAAGCAACGGATCATTATCGGTGAGTGGTTTGTTGTAAAAAGGTACGTCACCAAAATCGAACACGAAGCTTGCATAATCAAACCCTCTGAAAAAGCGTGCAATTCCGTTCCAGTGTTTGTATGTAGCGGTGTCGCTAAATTTCATTTTCGACACGTTCTCAATAAAAATATTATCCTTTCTTATTTTACTAAAGTAAGTGTCCCAGCTACCTCCGTTGACAGTTGGCTGTGCAGCAAAACCTGAGAGATTGATGTTGGTATAATCATCGTTCAATGTTTCGCGAACAGAATACGAACCACCCAGATCGTTCACACCAAAGCCGGAAAATCTGTCCGGATAATAACCCTGTGCAAACGCTCTCACACTTGATTCAGAAGTCCAGAAGTCTTCGTTGGTAAAAGATGCGAGGGGCTCCTGTACAAGGAAATCTTTTTTACATCCCGTGATGGCCATTGAACCGGCCAGTATGTATAGTAAGAATTTATTTTTCATGACAATGTTGAATTTTGGTTTATAGATCTACCTGCAGGCCGCAAGACCATGTTCTGAAATAAGGATATGTTCTTCCGAAACTTTTAGGATCAGTAAAGCCCTGCACAGAGTTTTGTTGAACTTCCGGATCGATGGACATTGTTACTTTATCGATGGTGAACAGGTTTTCACCGCTTGCAAACACGCGTGCCCTCGCGATGCCGATTTTTTGTGTCATTGTTCTTGGCAATGTGTAACCAACGGTAATGTTCTTCATGCGCATATATGCCATGTTTAGCAGATAGCGTGTTTGTGGTTGCCAGTTCGCATTGTGATTGTTTGCACCAGGATTGGAAGCTGCGGGATAGAAGGCGTTGAGATTATCTGGCGTCCAGTAGTCCATTTGATTTTGATACACTGCTTCTGCAATGGTGAAGGCGGGAATGAAAAGAGAACCGGTTCCCCAATAATCTCTTTTACCTACACCCTGAAAATATGCGCTGACATCAAAGCCCGCATAGTTGAGTCCTAGTCTCAATCCATATAAATAACGCGGAGTTGTGTTGCCGATCACATGCATATCACCATGATTGAGGTTTGTTCCTTTACCAAAGTCTACCGCGCCACTGCCATCTGCGTCCACATACTTTACATCGCCGGGACCAAAGTGAAATGCAGAGCTTGTATTTAATGCATCCTGGTTGGGTGTTTTTGCGTCGTAGTTCCATGTTGGATTGGCCTGGCCGTTGTTGCCGTTGAAATCAGAGGTCTTAAACAACCTGTCTGTTGTATAGCCCCAGATCTCCCCCATTGTTTTGCCCTGGTAGTTAGGCACATCGTTACCACCCGGCATGATGTTCACTTCTGTGTTGGCAAACTTTGTGATCGTGCTCGTAGCATCTGAAATGTTGCCACCGATGCTTATGCCAAGACCATTATTAAATATTTTGTCGTAAGAAATAGCAAGCTCCCATCCTTTTGTCACCATTTCACCGAAGTTGCGCTTAGAAGCCGCAGAACCCAGTGAAGACGGCACTTCCACACCTGTTGTCACCATTCCTTTTGTTGCGCGGCTGTACATATCGAAGTCAACAGACAACGCATCGTGGAAAAATTTCGCATTCAATCCAAGGTCCGTTGTTTGTACGGTTTCCCATGTCAGGGAAGTAGACACGTTATCATACACGTCCACTTTTGTTGGGTTTTGTCCCGCGCCGATCCACCAGCCCGAAGGTGATGCATTCATGCTGCGCAGGTATGAGTTTGAACCGATGTCGTTGTTACCAACAGAACCCCAAGAACCTCGTACTTTGAAAAACGACAATGGTGTTTTCTCTTTCACGCCCTGCATGAATTTTTCATTGGTAACAATGTAGCCCGCAGAGAATGAAGGGAACGTACCCCATTTTTGCGTTGGAGGAAAATTGGATGCTCCATCTCTTCGGATGTTTGCTTCCAGCAAATATTTTCCTTTGTAAGAGTAGTTAAGACGACCGAAATAGCCGAGTGTTGACCAGTGTGTAGGATAACCGTTCACTGTTTGTGTACCCGTTGTAAGATTCAATGTAGGTTTGGATGCCAGCATCAAACCTGTTGCTGAGGAATATTGGAATTCGGAAAGATAGTATTCAGCATCAACGCCGGCCATTGCTTTAAAGCTGTGGCCATTCATATCTTTTGTGTAAGTAGTGTATGCTTTGGCAACGTTTCTTTTTGTCCATACTGCATTCTCTCTTACGTAGTCTTCTGCAGGGAAATAGTTCGTTACCACTTTTGTAAGCGTTGCATCTGTCCAACTATCGATACCGGATATTGGTGAAGTGGCGATGTTGGAATGAGCGTTTTCTATAGAGTAAGTATAGTCAACATCTGCAGTCCAACCTTTCATGAAGGTCAGTGTAGCACCGGTTTGCAAACGAGCCTGGTCAGTACTCAGCGAGTTCATGTGGGCCTGTTGCAATTCCGTGAGAATGTTTTTCATTGGCGTTCCGTTGAAGGTGCCATAAGGATATGTTTCAGGATAACGATAAATATTGAACCAGTATTCATTCGCACCTGCTGTAGCATTAGCGAGCCTGAAGTTTGGATATTTCTTTTTAGAAGTAAACGCCATCAATGACGCCCGGGCGGTGAACCAGTTGTTTACTTTTGTTTCTACTCTTGCAGTACCATTGAAGCGTGTGAATCTGTCTGGCTCAGGAGTTACTTTCACCAACCCTTTCTGATCCATAATGCCTACGCTGGCATAATAAGTTGTTTTACCATCACCACCGGAAATAGAAAGGTTGTGTTTCATTTGCGGTGATGCGTTATTTAAAAATACATTGTCAGCGTCGAATGCACGATAGTAGTAAGTCTGACCCGCACGACGCTCAAAGTCGCGTCCTTCCACTAAGTCAGGACCGAGGTCCATGCCGCCGTATAATTTTTTCCATTGTCTCATACGATCGATGCTAATATCATCATAGTATGCTCCAAGAATGTTGAAGCTAGCGGTGTTAGGAGCTGTTCTTCTGTAGGCTTGTAACATGAACTCCGCACCATCTGCGCCGTCAGCGATCTTTGGCGTGTTCATTGGAGATGACCATGCGAAGTTGTTTTCGTAAGAAATGCGCGGAACGCCTTTCTTTCCTTTTTTAGATGTAAGCAAGATAACGCCCCACGATGCACGTGATCCGTAAATAGAGGCTGCTGCTGCATCTTTAAGAACAGAGATCGACTCGATGTCTGAAGGGTTTACCATCATCATGTTTGGAATGGGCACGTTGTCGAGCAGGATCAATGGAGTAGCGTCTGCATTCACAGAGCCGTTTATACCACGAAGGTGTATCTCCGGAGATTGTCCAAGATCGCCACTTGACGTTGTGATCATCAGGCCCGGGGAAGCGCCTTGCAAGCCACGGGCCAGATCAGGCACGGGCCGGGAGTCTAAAGTTTTTTGCAGATCAATGGTAGAAACAGCACCGGTGAGATCGGTCTTTTTCTGGCTACCATATCCCACTACCACCACCTGTTCGAGTGAAGAAGCTGTCTTCTTCAAAGTGATATTGATAGTGGTGTTGCGGCCGAGCACTACTTCCTGAGAAGCAAAGCTTACTGAAGTGAACACCAATGTTTGCCCGGTGTTGGCTTTGATAGAATAACTACCGGTGGCATCTGTGTGTGTGCCCTGTTTGGAACCTTTGACGGTGATGGTAACCCCCGCCAGCGGCAGAGAGCCTTCATCCACAACTTTACCATTTACTGTTGCCTGTTGCCCCCATGTGAACATGCAGGCAAAGAACGTGCACAGCAATAGCAGGGTCATTCTTTTTTTCATATGTCATGTTAGTTTTTGAGAGAATAAAGTCAATACATCAATCGTTAGAAAAATTATGGCAAATACAAAATGTTGTTATTGTATCGATCGCATTACGTCGGTAAACTCAAATGACTCCTTTTGCTGCCATGTGCCATGGTGCGTAGTGTTGTCCTTGAGGAATGCGATCTATATTTTTGCAATTCAATCGTGCTGTATGTTACACGACAATTGTGTTAGTAAACGGGTTTCTTTTCTGGATCCGGCTCTGCACCGTATTCACCACCACACTTGATCAATACGCCCTGTCCTGCCGTGAGCCAGATACCGTCTTTATGTCTTGCCTGCACCAGTTCTCCATTCTCTCCTACATTTAATGTCCAGATTTTCTCCTGGTCTATTTTTGTTTTGATATCAAACTTTGCAGAGCGTTCAAGACTAAGATTTACAACCATCACATATTTTGTTCCCGACACGCTCACAAATTCGCCTACCATCATCGGCGCATCTGTTTCTATTTTCTGCACCCAATTACCGGGCAATGCAGGCAACGAACTATCGGGTGCCGGTGACGTGAAATATAAACCTGTTGAAGTAAGTTTTTTCATGACAGGACCAAGCACACTCAATTGCCTGTTTACTTCCTGCAGGTATCTCCAGGTTAGTGTTTTATTTTCATTTTTATCTATTGGATTGTAACCGTATGCCTGTCCGTGGTAAGTGTACCATCTTATACCACCTGCGCCTGCTGCCAATGTAGTGTATGCCTGAAAGGCAAGATTGGCGGGCGATGGAATGGTAGTAAACGGTCTTATCTGATTAGCAGAAACAACATTCACAAACGGAAGATTGTACTTTAAAGCAATGCGGCGCATTTCTACCAAATTAGTATAGTAGCTTAGTCCTCTTGCCTTGTTAGTCATGTCCATAGACATTTCCACCATGTAGTTATCGTAGCTCAGTATCTGAGGCTTTACTTCGTTTACAAATTTTTCAAGATACTCTGTATAAGTCTTCGTGCCCAGTTGCGATTTAAGTTGATCAAGTTCCCAAATCGTTGCATAATTAGGATAAAGATTGATGGCTGCCAGTTTATCAGGAGCATACTTTTTTACTGCTGCCACCGCTTTTGCAAGTTGTGGAAAAGCTAACGCAGAAGGCTCATCACAGATATGATATCCAATGATCGATTTGCTTTTGCCCGCTTTTTTGATCATATTTTTTATGTAGGCGTCGATCTCATTGTCAGACATTTTCATCCACTCTTTGCCAGTTAGATGCGGTCCTTCGGAAACGATAACAGACAATCCAAGTTTTTCGCAAAGCTTGTAATTTTGCGGATCGGCGGCATCAGCAATGGTGAAGTTGCAATCTGCCATGCCTTCCAATCCTTTCTCGCGGTCAACAAATTTATTGTGGTGATAATCCCTGCCAATCAGGAAAGCATCGGTGGCAAATTTTTGTGACTTAGTTTTTCCAATACCCAGCTCGTCAACACTATTGCTTGTATTTACATTCTCAATATTTGTTTGCTGCGCAAATGAAGCAGCGGAGAATGTGAGTGCCGATATCAACAAATAATGTTTGCAATTGATCAACCTTCCGGCGAAGATTTTTTTCATGTGGTTCTCTATTTAAGCGATCGTTAGTTTAAAGCATTTTAAGACAAACCAAAAATAATTTGAGCAATTAAAAATTTCTTCAACTATTGTTTGGAATAGTAATACTATTTTTCAGAAGACAGGTTTGTAAGAAAATATCACAAGGACAAGTATGAAAGGTAATAAATACACTTATTCTGACCAACGAATGAGCGCTTAGGGACATAATAAGTCCGATTTGAGTTTGCACTCATTGCAAATGGTCTTAATAACAGATTTTACGGTCTCTTGCGATGATATTCCATGATCCGGCAACAGCACCATCTTCTATTATTACGGCATTTTTATACAATGCAACTGTAGGACACACATGCATAGGCAATGCATACAGCACATCATCGATCTTCCATGAATGCGCTCCGCTTGTTTTCAGTACGAGATGTTCCTCGCTTTGCCCAACAGGCGTTAACCCCGGTGCATTGAGAAAAGAAAAACGGTTGGCGAGCATATTTTCTGCAGCAATGGCTTTGTGCCCCATATCTACACATATCAATCCTTCTGCGGGCAGCGACACAACTCTTGTGATGACCAGTGCAGCTGTAAAAAATTTTTGTTCCGGCAAGCCATCGGTATATCCTTTATCCCAAAAAATAAATGTTCCGGGACTGCATTCCACATCCTGCTCCTTTGCATAAATGGGAAATGAAGGTGAACCACCACCCACCAGTTGCACATTTTCGTTGTGGCCACTGTCTGTAATCGCGGTTTTTAATTGTCGTACAGATGATAAAACTTCATTACACTCGCCACTGCGCTTTTCAAGATCAATCTCTTTTATGTGGCCATCATAAAAATGCAGGCCGCCGAATGATATTCCTTTAAGTGATGCAATATGCTTGTAAAGGTCGATCGCATCTTCACCTGGTGAAATGCCCGTTCTGTTCATGCCCACATTCAAATCAATGAGCACAGGAATCACTATATTTTCGCCGATAGCTGCGTTCGAAATCGTTTCTGCAATGGTTCTGTGATCAACAAGGCACGAGTATTTAGTAGCGGGATAATTTTTAACCAGGGAAATAAAACGCTGCAATTTCGGTCCCGCCGGCTGATAGGCGAGCAGCACATCGGGTGCCTGCACCATTCCCAGCATTTCCGCTTCCGCGATGGTGGCGCACTTAAATTTCCTGATACCTTCATCCATCATCATCTGTGTCGCCTCTTTCGTTTTATGTGTTTTCACATGTGGACGCAACCGTGAAGCATCGCCGATCATGAGTTTCAGCAACTTCACATTTTCTCTCATTCTGTCCGCATAAAAGATCAATGCAGGAGAATCTATGTTGTCAATTCCGGGAATATGGTACCAGCTTTCGGTTGTCATGACATTTCAATTTGTAGTAAACGCATCACGCCCAGGCATTGCGCAGAAACCTGATCCAGTTTTTGTGAAATATATTCTCTACATCATCCATCGTGTATCCACGCTTGAAAAGTAAAGACTGGTATTTCTGCAAGTCTGCAATGCTGTCCATATCCCAGGGCGATTGTTCGGTACCAAAGATACCGTCAAGATCGCTGCCAATTGCAATGTGATAACTGTTGCCGGCTATCTGGCAAATATGATCCCAATGATCAATTAGTTTTTCAAGTTTAATATCCAGTTGCCATGGATCAGATACAGTATCAATGAAACGTATGTCCATCGCCCAGCAATCAAGCATGCCGCCTATTACAGCACCATGATCAAGCAGTTGCTTTATCTGTTCGTCAGTAAGTTGTCTTTGCGTGGGCACGAGTTTGCGCACATTGTGATGGCTCGCCCATATGGGACCACGATATGTTTTCATGGCTTCGTCAAAGCCATCATCAGTAAGGTGTGTAACATCGAGAATAAGATTCAACTTGCTCATTTCTTTCAGCAATTCTTTTCCCAATGGTTTGATGCTTCCTTGTGTTTTAGTGCCCGGGGCATATCGTCCCGGTCCGAAGTGTGAGAGGCCAACTGCTCTTAAACCATAGTCGTACGCTCTGTGCAGATATGAAATTTCAACAAGCGAATCAGCACCTTCAAGACTCAAAATATATCCAATCGGTTTCTTTTCATCGTCTATACTTTCATCGTTCCAAAGTGCAAGATGAGCATCTAATTGTTTGGTGTCTGTAATCTGCACCATCTCGTTCATTGCTTCCATTTCTTTGTACCATGCAAGCTGTGCCTGCGTCATGGCCCATGCCTGTTGTGGGGAGTGCCACCCCGGCAGCGAGCTGCCACTCGCTGATACCCGGGAAATTTGTGTGGCTACTACCAAGCCGATCTTGCCTTTTCTCAGTTCCGGCAGGCACACTGTGCCACGGCCTCTGTCAGGTTTATCTTTCATATGCATTTCCCTCGCTCTTATTTCATCCAGCGGACGCGTAAGGTCGCGGTTCCACTCAATGGCATTCATTGCGAGATCAAGGTGTGCATCGAATATCAAAGTCTTTTTCATTGCTGTTTTTTACTGATCTTCTCCGAAAGGATATTTTCGAATGATGTGTTGCACTTCGTGACTAAATTTTCCTACAACTTCTTTCCATTGCTCCACTGCATCCTTATCATATTCATAGAAACCAAAACCATTCTCCATTCCCAAACCTCCCTGTCCCATTATCTCCTGGAAGAATGCAGGCGCCTTTGACGACCTCGACAATTCACGATTAAGATCTTTCATCACAAGCCCATACGCATAAGTTCCCATGAGGTCCATATATCTGAAATTACCGGCAAACGGCAGATAATAGCCCGCATCGTTTCTGCATGCACGATCCACGTCCTCTATTGATGCGTAGCCATTGTGTACCAGATGAAATGCCTCTCGGGCCATCGCATATAACATTTTGGCTCGCACGCTCACTTCACCCCAAATCAGATAAGGGTCTTTCGTCCAATGTTGTTTTGCAAGATTGAGAAGGTTAGCGGCCAACACTTTGTTAGTAATGTCATTGGTAATAATCTCGAGAAAATGTGTTGTATGGGCAGGTTCAGTCCAGTTCAACCCCATCAACCTTTCCGGTTGGCTGCAGTCTTTCTGCAACTCCTGCAAGGCAATACTTTCCATGTTTATGGCGATGATGGTTTCTACCCCAACCATTCTTTCTACAGTGCAGATGGCCATCTTTTTTTCAGACAGATCTTCCTCAGTAACAATTATTGCTACGCCATATTTTTTTTCATCAGGCTTTGTCTTTATCATTAGCCTGTCAGTCGCTATCCTATTGCCATTTGCCTTATATGCTTCATTACAATGTTGTTTTATACAATCTGATGCCTGTTCATCTTCTGTTATCATAGTCACCCAACATCCCGTCTGTAACATACAAACAGCTATACTGTGCGATAATTTTCCTTTTCCCCAAATCAACACGGGCAAGCGCTCATAGTTTTTATCCATATCAGTTATCATAGTTTTAAACAAGCCGCATCGCTGCTAATAACCCGCATCGAACTACACAACTTGCTGAAACCAAAACTAATTTTAACAACTATTTTTCGCTCTCACTTTTATATGGATTTATGGTACTATTTTTCAAAGGCATACTCCTGACATAAACGTAAAACTGATTCGAGAAATGAGAGCCCAATGCAGCTTCTGTTCACTGATTTGTTCACTGGAACTATAGCTAAAAAGTGCTATAAAGTAGAGACAGGCTAGAAATGAAATGCCTGCAAACACTTAATTTTGCAAGCTTCTTTAATGATGCTTTATCTGAGGGAATCGAACTTGTGTTGAAAAAGATGTTATTCAAGTTATTAGCAATCTCGCAAAACCATGTTCAATGAATTGTTCACTTCAATTTGCCATAAAAAAAGGCACCGATTACATTTGTGCCTGTCATCCCCACCAAGGCCGCGTTGCGCAGGTAGGCACTTTTCATAAGCTAAAATTCATATTCTAGCTTTCATTACAATTTAATAGAGAAACAAATCCCAAATGATAACCTACAACTCTTTACTGCTATCCGATTTCACCTTGAGTTGTGGCAACATTTGAACACCCCATTGTATTAAGTCTATACCATTAGAATTTAGTGTCAAGCGCTCACAGGAACCCTTTTAATGAATTTGTATTAAAAGCAATAATTTATACCAAATAAATAAGGGTTATCAATTATAATAACCATACAAACATTACTGCAATTTAAAATCGCTTTCCAGTCTTATATCATCCGAAGCACTACCTATCATCAAATGAAAATTACCAGGCTCTGCAATCCATTCAAGTTTATTGTTATAAAACGATAATTTTTCTTTGTCGATACTGAATTCAACGTATGTCGAAGCACCTGCCTCCAGGAATACCTTAGAAAAATCCTTCAACTCTTTAACCGGTCGGCTTATTGATGCCACATCATCGCGCAGATAAAGCTGCGCTACTTCCGTACCTGCATATTTTCCAACATTTCTTAAGCGAAAACGAACGGTGATTTTCCCGCGATCACTCATTGTGGTTTGATTAAGTTGAAGACTATCATATGCAAACTGCGAATAGCTAAGGCCATGCCCAAACGCATACTGTGGCTTGTTCCAACTGTCCTTATATGCAGAGACATAGCCGGTTTTACCTTCTTGTTTCAGCGGACGCCCAGTATTTGTATAGGCATAATATACAGGCACCTGTCCTATGTTGCGTGGAAAGCTAATAGGCAGTTTCCCTGCTGGATTAAATTTACCGAGCAACACATCTGCAATAGCATCGCCACCAGCCTGGCCCGGCCACCAGGCATACAAAATGGAGCTTGCTTTTTGAGCAATGTCATTGAAGATCATGGGCCTTCCGGCCATCAATACAACCACTACAGGCTTGCCCGCAGCAACCACGACATTAAACAATGCTTCCTGAACACCAGGCACATTGATATTGGTTTTGGATGCGGCTTCGCCCGTCATGGCTGCATTCTCTCCCAGTACCATCACGACTATATCAGCTTGTTTTGCTGCGTCAACAGCTTCAGCGAAACCGGCTGTAGCGCTGTCTTCTATTCCACATCCGTTGGCATATACTACTTGCATATTCTTTGCATGCGATAACATGCCTTCATATACACTGGAAACATTTGTCGTGTCTGTGTTGATGGTCCAGCTTCCCAACAGGTCTTTTTTATTTTTAACCAACGGCCCGATAAGTGCTATTTTGTTCTTTCCGGACAGCGGCAATATGGCTTGATCATTTTTTAGCAAAACCATTGAAGCACGTGCCATATCCAATGCAGCTCTGATGGATGCCTTGTCATTCATCACCAGCTGTTCCCGTGCCTCATTGCAAAATTTAAAAGGATCATCAAATAAACCCAATTCAAACTTCTTTGTCAGAATTCTTGCCACTGCGCTATCTACCAGCGCAGGGTTTACTTTCCCCTCCTTTACCAGTGCAGGCAAATTTTTTACATAAGCTCTGCTTTCCATATCCATATCGTTGCCGGCGGTGATGGCTTTCCATGCGGCATCTTTCATATCAGCGGCATACCCCCATTGCGTCATTTCCCCAATCGAGTTCCAATCGCTTACAACGAAGCCGGGGAATTTCCACATGGTTTTTAATATAGTTCTTTGCAGGTAATCATTGCCTGTTGCCGGTATACCATTCAATGTATTAAAAGCATTCATAAAAGTGGCGGTGCCCGCATCCACCGCTGCTTTGAACGGCGGCAGGTATGTTTGCCAGAGTTGTTTCTCGCTCATATCAACTGCATTGTAATCACGGCCCGCTATCACGGCTCCATAGGCTGCAAAATGTTTGGCACAAGCCATCACTGCATCTGTATCGCCCGGCGCTTCACCCTGAAAACCTTTTACTCTTGCTTTGGCAATCATGCTTCCAAGGCAGGGATCCTCTCCTGCTCCTTCCATAACGCGGCCCCAGCGTGGATCGCGTGCAATGTCTACCATAGGTGCAAAGGTCCAGTGTATGCCTGCCGCTGCCGCTTCTTTGGCAGCAATGTGCGCACTCAGGCGCATGGCATCCAGGTCCCACGAAGCGGCCTCTGCAAGCGGTATTGGAAATACAGTTTTGTAACCGTGGATCACATCCAGTCCAAACAGCAAGGGTATTTTACGTCTTGATTTCAATGCAACCTGCTGGATGGCCCTTGTATTGGAAGCACCTTTTACATTCAACAACGAACCGATCTTACCTTCCTGTATCTCTTTTAGCAAATTTGTTTGCCTGGCAGTAACAGGCCCTGTGGCATCACCACCTGAGTATTGATTCATCTGCCCAATCTTCTCTTCTATTGTCATTAATTTCAGTAGAGAGTCGACCCTTTGCCGAACTGGCTTATTCTGTGCAAATAATCCAAACGAATGCCCGACAAACAAAATTGTCAAAAAAAATGACTTGTTCTTTCGCATACCACTCTTAGATTAATACTGTCTTACAATGCAATTAATTTTTTTATCACCACTGTATTAGAACCTGCATTCCAGTTGCCGCTTTCTTACCACTTGATCACCATCGTTCCTTCAGGGTTAATAGTAACTGCTGTTTCTTGCAGGCTCCCTGCTCTGTCGTTAAAAAGCAATTGTGGATGTGTTGCACCGATGGTCGTCTTTAATGCAATTGTTTTTGTCTCTTTGGATTTATTGATGATAACAGTAATATAGCTGTTGCCGGAACGCAATGTTTTCATTAGCAATTGCGGTTGTATATTGTTAAACATGATGGGCTGCGTAGCCAGCACATTGCTCAATTCCTTTTGTAGAAAGTGCGACAGCGGCGCATAGTCTTTGCTGCATCTTGCGCCAAACCCCAACATGGACGGCACCCATATTACGTGTCCTTTACCGTATTTATTGAAAACAGCAATCGTATCTCCGTTTGAAATTCCTGCTACTTTACCAGTTTGGGTGAATATAGAACCTCTCCACAAACAAGCAGGCATTTCAACACCATCAATGGTTTCAGCAAAAGCAGTATCCATCATTTGAAACTCCTTGATGTCACCACCAAAAAGATCTTGCAGCGGAAAACCCTGGCGCAATATGCAATGAGCATTTTCATCATAATAAGCAGTAAGGCCATCAACGATCAGTTTACCGCCTTTGGAAACGAAGTTTTTTATTTGCGGCCAATAACTGGATGCGATACTGATCTGGTGCGATAAAATAATTACTTTACCGGTATAGTTTTCCTTTGAAAAATCATATTCCCCCATCTCCTGCAAGCTAACTTGCACACCCATTTGTGATAAGGTTTCAAAATATCCCAAAGCAGATTTCATTACACCGCCTACATCTCTTGCCTCATATTTACTGCCATTTGGCAATAATTTTTTTTCTACCCAAAGCGCCTCCCTGGAATATAAAATACTGATGCCACTTTCTGCAACTCTTGCCCGTGCAAACAATTCCTTATTGTCATCAATTACCTTGGCCACTACGGCAGCAGCTTCCATGCGCTCACTCGGCTTATCCTGGAAATCAAGCATCGCCCATTCTCCTGCTTCAAAACCACTGCTCCTGGGGTTAAGGCACCAAAATATAGCGCCCTTGCTGCCCGTACCAATAGTGGTCCATAGCCACTGGCTTGTCTCTTCTTTCGTAGGACACATAGGGTTACCGCCACTATATACATTGTTACCTCCTTGGATTTCCGTCATCAACCATGGCAGGTCACCCGCACCACTCCTGATGATTTCGCTATTGGCACTCATGGCCATTGCAAATTGGCGGCGATCGAAATAATTGAAATGCCAGCTGGCATGCGCAGAGCCGCCAAGACTTGTCAAAAATTTTCGCCATTGCGGAAAATCATATTCAGCTACGTTTTTGAAGATGTCATGATTGTTCACATGTATGGGTTTCGTCGGATCGTACTTATGAATTTCTTTTACCAGCCAATCAAGGAACCAAACGTTATAATACACAAGAAAACGCTGATCGGAAAAATCAAAAACCGGGTAGCCATTGCTGTTATAACTTGCAGTACGCTGACTCGTTTTCCATTGATAAAAAACATTCTTTGCAAACGAATCATTCGGCACGGCTCCATTGCCCGGCTCATTCACCGGCACCCAGCCGTATAAAGAAGTAAATTGTTTGAAATGATTGGCCACGTGTTTTATATAATTGGAAATGGCCGCAAGATTCTCATCACTTTTAGGAAACTTAAATCCGCCTACATCGGTAAAAGCGGTGGCAGGAAATAAATTTGCATAGATTTTAATATTGTATTTCTCCCCTGCTTTAAAAGCGAGATCAAATAAAGAATAGTCCCAGCTGCCATCAGGCTTGTGCATATAACTTTCAAACATGCGGATGCGTGTAACCGACATGCCTGCGTTTTTCATACTCTTGAACCAACCATCAATTTCTTCAGGTGTTTGACCAGGCTCAATAAATACTTCCGCGCCAATCATCGGCACGTCATTCATGCTTGTCTGCGCCTTCGCATATCCACTGCAGATAAGAACCGTCAATAAACCGGCAATGATTATTTTCGTTAGACTTAATGTAATTTTTTTCATACTTCTTTGCTTCATAGAATAATTATTAAGTACTGTTCATTTTTGAAGAGAGCAGGTTTGGGGAATGGTCATATTTTTTCTTTTTTGCGGTACGGTTTGTATGTATTGACCGGTGCGGAAAAAGAAGCCGCTGTATGCTTTTGTTTATTATGTTCATGATCCACTTCCAGGAAATCTAGGTCTTTGTGAAATGTTTCATCCATTTTCCATAAAGCCAGTACCGCTGCCGTGAGTGTGGCAAATCCCACTATCCATGCACTAAACAGCATATTAGTATCTGCTGCGATGTAGCGAAACAATAAGGTAAGCACCACAACTGCTCCCCTTACAAAATTGGGAACCGTTGTAGCCACTGTTGACCGCAGCTCCGTGCCAAATTGTTCTGCAGCGATGGTCACAAACATTGCCCAGTATCCAACTGAAAAACCAACAAACAAGCAAGCGGCATAAAAGCCTGTAAGTGTGCTTACCAGCGACAAGTAAGCGAACATGGAAATACCGGATAGAATCATAAAAATAGCAACCGCCTTTTTCCTGCTTTGCAGCCATTGACTGATAAGGCCGCTGCTTAGATCGCCAATGGATAAGCCGATATAGCAAAACATAATTGACTTGCCCGCGTCAACACCACTGATACCAAGTATCGCAGCAATCTCAGGCGAAAAGGTGATCAGTATACCGATCACAAACCATACGGGTAGGCCGATAACAATACAGCGTATGTATTTGAGAAATCTTTTGGCATTGGTAAATAAGGAGAGAAAATCACCTCTTACAATCTTTGGATGCTTACCAGTGTTTTTATAAATAGCAGATTCAGAAACTTTGATCCTCAATAATAGCAAGCACAAACCAAGACTGCCACCAATAACATAAGCTGCGTGCCAGTTAGTGTAGCTGGCCACAAAATAGGCGAAAACCGCCCCCAGCAAGCCAACCGCGGCAATGAGCGTAGTGCCGAATCCTCTTATTTTTTTGGGTAAAATTTCTGCCACCAAAGTAATACCCGCTCCCAACTCACCAGCCAATCCTACACCAGCAACAAACCGCAGGACCGCATACTGGTTAATGTCGGTAACAAATCCATTCAGGAGATTGGCAGCCGAGTACAAAAGAATAGACCCGAACAACACAGAGAGCCTGCCTTTTTTATCGCCAATAATGCCCCACAAAATACCTCCGATCAGTAATCCGATCATTTGGATATTGATAAGAAGAATGCCCTTATCAAGCACATCTTGCCCCTGGTAGCCAATTGCCTGCAAACTTGGTTTTCGAACAATACCAAATAAAAGCAGATCATATATATCTACAAAGTATCCCAACGCTGCCACGATCACAGGTGTCTGAAACAACAGCTTTATTGTATGATGACGCGTATTTTCCATTGTTATTTTTTGTTTGCAATCTGCACTGAAATGTTTGCAGGTAGTATGTTTGCAGCTGCGGCCTTTATTTGAAACATGCCTTTGCTACCAGCTTTTATTATGAGCTGGCACCTGCCATTGAATAATTTCCTTTTATATTGCCCAACAGCGATCTGGTCCGGTTCATGGCTGCTGGGGTCACCGTTACCAACGCCGATTATAGTCGCATCTCCTTCTATAAAAAAACTGATTTCATTGTCTGCATCGGGCACACTCCTTCCGTTGCTATCCAATGCGGAAACATTTACAATCACAGCATCGCCAGCCGAAACATTTGCCTGATCAGCTTCTATTTTAATTTGTGAGGACACACCTGTCGTTTCAATTTGCGTTTGAAATTGTTTGCCTTTTTTATAACCGATTGCTTTCAATACGCCTGCTTCATATGCAACGCTCCATTGCAGGTGGCCGTTCACAGGCATTGTCTTTTCGCCCAGGCTTTTATTGTTTAAAAAAAGTTCCACTTCTGCTGCGTTGCTATTTACCCAAACGTCTATCATCTGGCCGTTTTTACCTGAATGGTTCCAATGTGGGGAAAGCTGCAATACATCTTTATTGCTCCACCATGCCTGGTAGTAGTAATAATTATTTTTTGGAAAACCACACATATCCATGATGCCAAAATGTGAACTAATATTCGGCCATTTAAAAGGCGTTGGTTCGCCACGATAATCAAAACCCGTCCATACAAAACCTCCCATGAACCATGGTCTGCCATATGCCCACTGCCACCATTTCTCTGCCGTAGTGGCCCAATGCGGATAAGTAATATCGTGGTCCGGAACATATGCACTGCTGGTATCTTTCACATAAATGCCACGTGTGGTAACGGTACTTCCTACTTCAGTGCCAATCACAGGCTGCGACGGCCTTTTGAGATGATACGCATCAATGGCATCAAGAAAATAATTCACTCCTCTTACCGGGATCACTTCGTTGACGCCGGTAAGTATACTACCGTTGTTGGCGCCATATGTACAGGTGCGTGTTGGATCAATTTGTTGCTGCAACGCAATCATGGATTGCGCAATCCGTTTTCCATAGCTATTGTCCTGCGCCATTTCTTCTTCGTTTCCAATGCTCCACATCAACACGCTTGGGTGATTTAGGTCGCGGCGGATCAGCTGCGCAAACTGCTGAAGGTACTCGTTGCTGCTGTTGAGTAAACGTGTTTCATCCAGCACCAGCAAACCTAGGCTATCACAGGCATCCAGCACATCGGGTGATGGTGCATTGTGGCTAGTGCGATATGCATTGGCACCCATTTCCTTTAACAGGCCGATCCGGTAATATTGCAAATGCGTCGGTATCGCGCTGCCTACGCCTGCATGATCCTGGTGACAGCAAACGCCTTTTATCTTTATACTTTTACCATTGAGTAACAATCCCCTCGCACTGTCAATCACGATGCTACGGATACCAAAACGGTTAGTGGTTTGCTCCACAATGCTTCCTTTGTTTTTTATAACCGTAATAACGCGATACAAATAAGGATCATCAATATCCCAAAGATGCGGCGCACTGATAAACGAGCGTAACTGCAGAGAGGCCGAACCATTGGCAGATATTGAAACCTGTTGCTCTGCGGATCTTGCCACGATTTTGCCCAAACGATCTATGCAGTAGGCAGATACCAAACATTGCCCAGCAGCAATATTTTTATTATCAATAGCTACTGTTGCAGTAATCTCAGCTACTTTGTCTTTAATAGCAGTTTGTATAAAAACCCCATCAGGCTGCACATGTAAATTATTTTGTGTAGTAAGCCATGCATGCCTGTAGATGCCGGCTCCTTCATAGAACCAGCCTTCATATTGTGATGCATCTGCACGAACGACAACCACATTGTTGCCACCCCATTTTACAACATCAGTAATATCAAACCGGCACCCCAGGTAGCCACTAAAATTTGCGCCGATATAAAAGCCATTGACCCATATTTTGCTATCGCGGTAAATACCGTCAAACTCGAGCGAAATGCGTTTACCGCTATCAGCTGCGGGTATGGTAAATGATTTGCGGTACCAGCCGATGCTGTTTTCGGGATATAGACCACCAACAGGTTTGTAGCCATGTGCGTCCACGTCGCGATTGGTATTAAAAGTAAATGGCAGCCCAACCACCCAGTCATGCGGAAGGCTTACAGATGTCCAGTTGGAATCTTTAAAATCAGGTGCGATACAGGTACCTTTTGCTTTGCCGGTTTTATCGAACGTTTTGGCAATGCTATAATTGAAATCTTTTGCTGCATCTGCCGCATTCCCCAAATGGAATTTCCAATCACTATCAAACGATACATGCTGTGCATATACGCCGACGCAACAAAAGACAAGCACGACAAACTGAACGAACAACCTTACGCATTGCATAGCCAAAAAAATTTTAAACCGAAACATCGTTTCACCGTACAAATAGCGGAAGATCGCGTGACTGGCTTTTACTCATTTGCTCTTTTTCTTTGCTCTATCCTCCGTGATGCCAGTATTTTGAAAATCAATAGTTCCTTGTAAACGGATATCAGCCGATGAACTTCCAATCAGCACCAGGTTAGCCGTTGGATCTATCTCCCATCTGTTAGATAAGTCATTGAAATAAGAGAACGCTTCTTGAGACAATGAGATGACCACTTTCTTTGTCTCTCCGGCTTTTAGAAATATTTTTTCAAATCCTTTGAGTTCTTTCTCTGGTCTTGGTAAAGCACTCTTGCCGGACTTGATATACAATTGAGCCACTTCCGCCCCGGCTGTCCTCCCATTGTTGGTTATTGTAAACTCAACTGCATTCTTTTTTATTTGCAAATTGCCATAGCTGAAACTTGTATAGGACAGGCCATGACCGAACGCATACTGAGGCGCCACTTTATACGTATCGAAATAGCGGTAACCAACATAGATATCATCATTGTAATACACATTCACACTGTCCCCGGGATATTGACCCAGCACATGCGCAGGGCAGTCGGCCAGTGCTTTTGGAAAAGTCATGGGAAGTTTGCCGGAAGGATTAATTTGTCCGAAAATGATTTTTGCCAATACATTGCCGCCTTCCATACCGGGATACCATGCCTGAAGAATAGCGGGAACATTTTCCTTCCATTGCCTTATATCCAAAGGACTACCACCGCTTAGTACCACAATGGTTTTTGGATTTGCTTTGCGAACCGCGTTGATCAATTCATTTTGTCCCCACGGCATATTCATATCGGTTTTATCTGCGCCTTCATTATCTTGTATATGCGTCCATCCTGCCACGACAATCGCCACATCAGCTGATGCAGCAGTATTCACCGCTTTCTGTATAAGGCTATCGTTTGCCTTGTTATTTCCCACCATATACCCCATTGCATAATTTACCTTCGTGGCATTGCCAGCTATATTTTTAAATCCTTCCAAAGGTGTTATTTCATAAAAAGGCCTCACGCCGGAACTACCGCCACCATTGGCCAGTTTGCGATCAGCAATACCTCCTATCACCGCAATATTTTTTATCGTATTGGGCAGGGGTAACAAATGGTTTTCATTTTTCAATAGCACCATTCCTTCTTCAGCAATTTTTGCAGACACCTGCTGGTGTTCTTTTGTATTGGCAGAACCAGTATTAGAAGTTGTTCCAATCATTTTCGCTTTTAACATCACAAACAATATGCGGCGCACTTTATCATCCACCACATATTCCTGGACTTTACCTGCTTTGGTCAATGCAACAACTGTGTCGCCCATATAACTGCGGCCCCAGTTTTTACCCACGTTGGTGCCCATCTCTATATCGCAACCATTCCAAAGCGCCTGCATGGTGCTATGTATGGCCGCCCAATCGCTAATCACTACGCCTTTAAAGTGCCACTCATCTTTTAAAATATGTTTCAACAAATAGTTGTTGTGTGATGCCCATTCACCGCGAAACTTATTGTAGGCGCCCATTACAGCGTTTGCTTTTCCTTCTGTAACTGCGGCTTTAAAGCCCGGTAAATAAATTTCTCTTAACGCCCGTTCACTCATTTCTACATTGATGACGGTGCGTTTCGTTTCCTGGTTGTTGGCTGCAAAATGTTTTACACAGGCGATCACTCCTTGTTCCTGTATGCCCTGTATGTATTGAGGCGCCATACGTGATATGAGATAAGGATCCTCACTCATGTATTCAAAATTGCGTCCGTTCAATGGTGACCTGATGATATTGATGCCAGGTCCCAGCAATACATTCTTTTTCCTGAACGCCGCTTCTTGTCCAAGCGCAGCGCCGTAAGCATGCCCCAGCGCGGGGTTCCATGTAGCAGCCAGGCAGACACCTGTTGGGAAGTAGGTACTTTCTACATAGTCAATACGGATACCATGCGGCCCGTCTGTCATCGCCATATCAGGAATGCCGAGCCGTGACACACCGCCAGATGCAAAGCCTGAGACGGCATGCAGCATGTGTACTTTTTCTTCCAGCGTCAGTAATCGCAGGATGCTATCTGCTTTTAACTGAATCACTGCATCTGATTGTGCATTTGCGATCCTGCCAAACGAAAAGATCAATAAGAATACAAGGGAGATAAAAGATCTGCTGTTTTTCACTATACTTTGTTTATATTTTTTTGTACTGCTTTTCATTTGGCAGGCAATCGCAAATGGATAAAAGAATTATAGGTTTATTGTCGTATCAATTTGATATAGTCATTTTTTTACAGCCGAATGCAAACAGACATACCGCCAGCACTCCTGCACAAATCTCTTTTTTCATAAATGGCAATTTTTAAAATTGAATGGTGATATATTAAAAAACAATCGTTGATTCATTTTAATAAAAGAGATAGCAACAGCTTGCTGAGCCTTCCATTTTATCTGAAAGCGAATAAAAAAATGATATATGGTTTGGTTAGACTTTTTGTTGCAACGCTTTGTTGATTACCTGCATGGTATCTTTCTGTCGCGCATGTACAAACTGCATTGCTTTGGCTACCTTATCTTTTGCTACTTGGTAATTGTTATAATTCTGCATCAAAACATTTGTCCAATCTGCCGCTTTGGATTCATCTACGGGGAATAACCATTCCGGCAAACCGATGTCCCGGAACATAAAACACTTTCTGCCATGTGATGGCGGCCAGGCATGGATAATAGGAACGCCCATGGTTAAGCCCATGATCAATGAATGTGGCTCCATCCCGAAAATGCTGTGTGCACGGGCATAAACACTCATCGCTTCACTCACGTTCCAAAATGCACTTCTCCAAACAACTTTGCTTTGCACATCTTCGGGTAGCTGGTCATATACCCATTCTTTGGCTGGCTGCATTTCTTTGTTGGCCTCAGGTGCCAGTAACACTTTATAACCTGTATTGCGTACCCATTGTATAATCATTTCCCGCACATTGGCCATCCTGTCTTCATCCTGCTTTTTTTGCAGGGGCGACCTGTTTACCGGATTCAACGGATCACCTTTGCTGCCAATAGGCGGTGTGTTGGTGAGCGTGATCACGGCAAGGAATTTTTTTTCTTCCAATCCCGCTTCTTTCATATATGCAAGTCCTTTTTCTTCATCCCTGATATTGATACCAAACACGGCATCTGGACCAAATTCCAGCACCGGTGTTCGAAATTTATTTTCCTGCAAAAACTTTAAGGACTCTCCATCACGACAATATACAAACGCCGCCTGGCTCATCACGTTCCGGTAGATCTCCATGGAAGGATGCTCAAACTTGTCGAAGGATTGTCCGTAAATACCAAACGGAATACCATGTTCCCTACACCAGACAAAAGCAGTGAGGCCGCTCATGGCGCCCGCCCAGTCATGGCCATACAAACCAAAGTTCATTGCCATACCGCTGTTGAACACAAAAAGATCTGCTTTATCGAAAGCTTCTTTCAACGGCCCTTCGAAAGGCTTTTCAGGTTCATAAAATTTACCATGAACAATCTTTACATCGGGATAATTTTGCAGCATCTGTTTCTCTGTTTCAGGTACATCTTTACCGTGCCATAAAATAATCTGCACACCAGGGACATATTGGTACAACAATGCGATAAGGCCCGGCGTATGACCCTGGTCGCCAATATTTGTATCACCCCACGAAGTACGGATGATTACCACAGGATTTTTCTTACGGCTCCACTCCTGCTGATTGATCACTTTTTCTTCGTGCATAGCAGCAGCCGCGCTGCCTACAAAGCCAATCATGGAAGCAGCTGTTGCCAATCCTGATTTCTTTAAAAAATTTCTTCTATTGGTACTCATAGATAATTTTAATGGCAAATGCCAGTATATAATTTTCGTTGATCCTACCCGGATCAATTTTTTTCATATAAAACGACCCATCACTTCCGTTTGCTTATCTTGCTCCACCACTATTTCCTTTATCATCATTGTGTATCGCCGCCCCAGGCGATGCATTCATCATTAGCATTTGCTGTTGCTTATAATAAGACCATCCTTTATTCATGCTGCGCAAAGTGTCGTATGCGGGGTAAAATATTTTTCTACCTGTTGCGGAATCAAGGCCGGTTAAATTGAAATAATTTTTGCCTGGCGCTTCTTCGTGTAGCAGGTACCAGCAGATGGGTCGTTTCCAATGCATATTCGCCATCAGCTTCTCATACATACTTTTCATTGCCTGAGCTTTTTCCGCTTCATTGTTCAATCCTTTGTGCCCGAGTTTGCCAACAAAAAAACCTATCTCTGTTATCCATACAGGTAGATCATTTTTTGGTGCGGGCCATGTTTTCATCATGGCTTTAAAGCGCAGAAAGCTGTCTGTCACTTTATCGGGTGTGGTGGCATAGGGGTGATATGCCACTTCATCAAAATACTGATACGCTTGTTCAGCAGTTAGCCGTTTTACAAACGGTTCTGCCATATAGCTTGAAAGCCCGCCCAGCACCACCGTGGCGTTTGCATCCTGCAGCTTGATGGTGTTATAGGCCAACTTCAACCACTGTACATAATTGTGTACGCCCTTATTGTAAGGAGCCTCAGGGTCAACACTGCCCTGCCCGGCATTTTTACCAAGCTCCCAGTATCTTCCGTGGAGGTTGGGCTCATTATGAATTTCCCAATAATGAATGTTGTTTTTATAACGTGCCACCAGGAAAGCAAGCCTGGCTGAATCCTTTAGTTGTTGCCCAGGTGTGCCGAGATCATTCTTCGGATATGATTTTTTATAAGCTGCAATTATTTTCACACCGGCATCATTGCAATGCTGCACCAATAAATCAAGGGCCGCATCGGAGGAGTCGGAGCGAAAAAATACCCGTACCCATTTGATGCCTGCATGGGAAATATCCATCGCATCATCGTGCAGTGTATTGCCCCGCCAGCAATCATTATATGGCGCCCAAACAAGTCCCTTCCAATCCTGTTCTCCAAAATCTCTGGCAATATATGCTGAAGAAAAAATCTGCCGTTCTGTGCTTTTTGCAGCATGGTGCACACAACTTGCTACCATAGCAAGACAAAGGAGAAAGCATATTCCATTTTTTATCTTCATAATATTATTGCAAACAGTTCCTGTACTTATGTTTTTTTCTTCATCTTATAAATTACTACCCAATCTATCTCCACTGTTCCTTTGGCATTGCCTTGCGGGCAAGCCATGTCCACACAGGATTCAGATTGCAATGTCATACGCATGGGCTTGGTGGGCACTTCATTTCTTTCCGATACGCCAAACACTTTATCATCCAATAAGAATACAACTTTCGAAGGTGTCCATTCGCAACTGAATACATGCCATTGACTCATGTCCACATCCGGCAGTTTGAATTTATCCTGCTGCCTGGGTGCTCCTTCAAAATGCATGAAGGCTGCGGAGCCATTATTTTTATGCCCTTCGGCAAAATCAATTTCACCATCGTTCCACTGATTGCTTTTCGGCCAAAGCAACCATGCGTATTTATAACCACTATCTGCCTGCCACCTGAACTTCACGCTCCACTTGCCATACAGCTGATTCAGATAAGCGCCACCCTGCATCGGACTGATGGCTGCGGTCATACTGATATTGTTTTCTACATGCAGGTTCTCCGTAAGTACCCCTTTGTTTACGCTGATCACTTTGGAGGGATAATATTTTCCTGTAGGCGGATTATTTGTTACACCCATACCGTCGTGATATACGCTCCATTTCTTTCGATAATGTTTTCCGGGAAATTCCCCAAGGGGCACCTCTTTCTCGAAGTCTTCCCGAAACACTTGCTCCCATTCATTCAAATGCCCTTTGGGTGCATTGTTCAGTGTATCGTGCAGGCTATTACCAAAACACCAGCTGCTGAACAAACATGCCAGGCCACCAAGCAGGATGTTGTTTTTTTTCATAAGGAAAGTTTTATTGGTTAATAGCCCGGATTTTGCAATAGCGCCGGTGATTTGGATATCTCTGCCTGCAATATTGGAAAGAAATAATTTCGTTCCATGAATACATGTTGCGCGTAAAATGCAACAGGCACTTTTGAATATTTGTAACCTGCTCCCACTTTATCTATCTTAAGTGCCATCAATGTGATGTTCTGATTTTCCATAGCCGTTTTCCATCGACGCACATCGAAATAACGATGGTCTTCCCACGCGAATTCCACCATCTTTTCATTTTGAATGCAGGCTCTCATTTGTTCTTTTGTCATACCAGCTTTAAGGCCATACATGCCATCTGCTCCCTCTATTATGCCCGCTCTTTTGCGAATCAGTTTCAACTGATCATATGCGGCGTTCACATCGCCCAGTTCATTTTTTGCTTCCGCATAGTTCATCAATATTTCAGCATAGCGGATAAGGGGAATGCACCTTTCTGTGTTGCCACCGGCAGTTCCCGAAGTATTGTCATCCATCATTTTTCTCCAGAAATAACCTGTTGAATATGGAATGACACCAAAGCCATCTGTAGGTGCGCCATTGTAAGTATAGACAGGTTGTTTATTGCCCGTGCTGCCGAGATACCATGGGGTGCCATTGTAAATAAATGTGTACCCGAAACGCGGGTCGCGGTTAATGAACGGGTTGGTTGAATCAAAGCCGGATGCAGGATCTGTCAGGGCTTTACCATTGCTCATACCAAATGCCTCTGCAAGATTTTGTGAAGGCACTGCACGCGGCGTCCCTGCAAACGTGCTCCTGCTACGCGGTGCAAAATTTGTTTCCAGTACTTTGTTCAAGCCCTGCGTGCCGGTGAAAACAAACTCGGAATTTTTGCGCATGAGGAACACCTTTGAAAAGCCATATCCCGGCGCTGTTTTATTGTCTTCATACAAGGAGTAAATACCAAGATTCATTACGTCCTTCGCTGCATCTGCCGCTTTTTGCCAACGGGATTCATCATAGTTTTCATAACCCACGAGCTTTCTTTGTGCTGGCGTTTGTCCGATATTGCCGCCATTAAACAAAGGACTTGCGGCATACAACAGTACACGTGATTTAATGCCCTTACATACCCCTTTGGTAACACGTCCGTAATCGGCAGCCTGTGCATATGCAAGCGGCAGATCATTGCTCACCTCATCCAGCTCGCTGTTGATATAGTTCACACAATCTTCGTAACTGTCTCTTGGAATATTGAAATCATCAGTGGCTTCAAAAATGCGATCACCGATAAGGGGAACACCGCCAAAGTTTTTAATAAGCACTGAATAATACCAGGCCCGCAGGCAACGTGCTTCGGCTTTTGTACGTTTCTTCAATTCGTCTGAGATGGGCGACTTGTCTACGTTTGCAAGGAACACGTTTGCAGCACGTATACTGCTCCAGCCAGTGTACCACGCATTGCTGTAAGGGCCAGGTGTTAACGGGCTCAATGATGCTGTGGAAATAATCACGTAGTTGATTGTTGGTCCGGCATACGAGCCGTTGGCTTCATCGCCGCTTTCACCAAGCCCGGAATCGCTGTTCCATCGCCTCCATGAAAAAGTGTAATGCACCTGCGCGTATACACCTGCCAGGAAATCCATTGTTCTTGCGCTATCTGCAAACACAGTTTCTTTGGTAAGATCTGTTGTCGTTTTAGGATCAAGAATATCTACTTTGGCACAGGAAAACATGCCTGCTGTTATTAATCCTATTATTATTGCGAAATATATTTTTTTCATAAAAGCCTTTTGAAAGTTTATGGTTTGGTTATCTGCAGGTAGATTGTTTCTTTTCAGAATGACAACTGAATCCCTGCGTTATAAACCTTTTGTTGTGGATACGTACCATCGTTCAGTGTGCCTGAATTTGATTCCGGATCAATATCATATTTAAGATCACCTTTCAGCATCCAGGTTGCAAGGTTGTAACCATTTACATAGATCCTTGCGCCGGTGATCACCTTTGTTTTTTTGAGCAATGACTGACCAATAGAATAACTTAACTCCAGCGTTTTAAGTCTTACATAGTCAGCTCTTGTATACCAGTAATCAGAATTAAAACTGAGTGCATTATTGACTGTTCCTTCAATAGAGGTCAATCTTGGAAAGCTTGGATCAGCATGGTTTTCAGGTGTCCATGAGTTCAGGTGTATCTGTCTGAAATTATTCTGGAAAGGATTTACTTCAGCAGAACCGCCTTGCAAACTGAAATTAAGTGCCCCCTGGAAAGTAGCAGAGAAGCTTATGTTTTTCCAGCTCACTCCCAGTGTTGTTCCTAAAATTGTGTTGGGCATATTCGGATAGCGCATTACGCGCTGGTCATTCTGATCAATGTTACCGTCACCATTCAGATCAGCATATTTCAGGTCGCCTGGTTGTACTTTTGTAGTAGATGGCTTTGCGCTTTTTGCGATATCTATTGAGTCGTTGTAGTAACCTGTAAAAGTATAGCCAACAATGCTGCCAACCGGGTTGCCCGTAAGTGCCAGCCATGGGTAAGCAGGCTGTGCTTCTGAGCGTTGCAGTACTTTATTTTTTGCAAAAGAAGCATTGGCATTGATATAGTAATTTACTTTTCCAATACTGTTGCGATATCGGATATCAATTTCATAACCTCTGTTTTCTACAATACCGATATTCACCGCATTGAGGTTGACACCCAGCATAGATGGTATATCCTGGCGGGTAGTCAAAATATCATAACGATAGCGGTAAAAATAATCCGCTGTAAATGTTAGTTTGCCATTGAACATATTCATGTCCAAACCGATATTGCCGGAACGTTCTTTTTCCCATGTTACATCCGTACCAATCGCACCTTCTACAAGCGGTGTGTACGATGTGGGCGATTCACCGAAGGTATAAGTAGCTGTTCCGCGATTGTAATTTTGCTGGTATACATAGTTGCCACTTACAGTAAATTCATCGCTACCCATCAGGCCATAGGAACCTCTTAGCTTCAGCAGGTTAATGAAATGCAGTGCGCTGCTATTCTTAAAGAAATTTTCTTCAGAAACGTTCCAGCCCACAGATGCTGCAGGGAAGAATCCATATTGCGAGCCTTTGGCAAATTTGCTGGAGCCATTATAAGCACCGTTCAATTCAACGAGGTATTTCTTTTTAAAATCATATCCAGCTCTGAAAGTGATGCCACGAAAAGTAAGCGGCACATTGGCTCCGGCGATATTCTGGTACTGGTTCAGCAAGCCCAATCCATACACATGGTGCTTACCAAAATCGCGATCATATGCCAGCGCTATCTGCGTGTTTAATCGCCTGTAGCTAACGTTGGTAGGAATGTAGGTCATATTGAGCTTCTCCGGCCTGCTGATATTCGCGCCACCGATGTTAACTGGCGTATAGGTTTCTTTGTCTGCATTGTAATAATAAGACGGGAAGACGGCTCTTGTCAGATTTCTGCCGTATGAGTAGCGTGTGTTGTAACCCACGATACCTTTTATTGATAAGCCTTTTGTAACGAAGTCAAGCTTTTGCGTCAGCTTCACATTTACCAGCATATCGTTGGTATTTGTTCTTTCGTAACCGCCCCATGTAAGCCTGCCAACAATATTATTGGTCACCAATTGAGGACTGTAACCATAGCTGCCGTCAGGATTGTAAACAGGATAAGCAAATGGTGGCAGCGTTTTATAATCGCGTAGTTCGAGGAAAATATTGTTGGTTCCTGTGCCATTCTTTCCTTCACTGTGTGGTTGATTTTGCTCGCTTAGGTTACCAGAAAGGTCTACATTCAGCGACAAGGTTTTTGTTAGCTGTGCATCCAGGTTGGTTCTGAAATTATATCTTTTGTAGTAAAAATTATTGTTCAGGTTTTCAGAAGACTTGAAGGAACGAACCGTTCCGTTTTGCCACAGGTAACCACCGGCAATAAAATATTTCACCTTGTCATTACCACCCTGTATATTAAGATTGGTGCGGTTTTGCAAGGTATATGGACGTAAAATTGTTTTCAGCCAATCTACATTGGGATGGTTGTATGGATCTGTACCATCTTTAAAAAGTTGCAGGTCAGTATCTGTAAAACGCGGGGTCATACCATCATTTGTAAGGGCAAGATTTGTGAGACGCGCCGCCTCATAGCTGTTTACATATTTTGGCAATTTGCTGGCCACCTGTGCACCTGTTTCATTGCGAATGGTGATAGTAGGCTTGCCGCTTTTGCCTCTTCTGGTAGTGATCAGGATTACACCATTGGCTCCCTTCACGCCATAGATAGATGTGGTTGCAGCATCTTTCAACACACTGATGGATTCTATCTGGTCAGGATCTATTTCGCTAAGCAGGCCAGGAAATTCTACATCATCAACTATGTACAAAGGATTACCACCGCCGCTTACGTAAGTGTTCACACCACGTATGCGAATGCTGGCACCATCTGCACCGGGCTTGCCTGAGGTTTGTTGTGTAGTAACACCGGGCACGCGGCCCATTAATGCATTCTGTACGGATGCAGTAGGCGTCTGGCGCAGATCCGCGCCACTAATAGAACTTACCGCACCTGTGTTGGTGATCCTTCTTTGTTTGCCATAACCTACCACAATCACTTCATCAGTTCCTTTGCTATCTATGGTAAGCTTTATGGTAAGATTGGTTCCGTTTGCTTTTACTTCCCTGGTAAGATAGCTGACACTGCTAATGATAATAACGCCACTCTTTCCTTTCAATGTAAGAACGAATCGTCCGGCTTTATCAGTAGTAGAGCCGTTTTGAGGCAGGTCTTTCTCGTACACACTGGCGCCTTCCAGTGGTTCTTTATCACCCATTACTATGCCGCTCACCTGTTGCGCATAGCTGGATAGGGAGAAAAACACAAGTAGTATGGTAAGAATTTTTTTCATTGGTCTGCAATATTTTGGTCGGGTGTATAGGTCTTGTTTCTAATTCGCTAAGGGCATGGTATTACCAGCCGTAATTTTGTATGAGTTCCCTGTCTTTCATCAGCTCGCTGAATGGAATGGGATACAGGTACATTTTGTTGGCATCAAATACAGGTTGAAATACATCGAGCTTCTTATAGGTTGTTGCACCTGCAATGGCATCTTTTGTAATGATCAGTCCCGAAAGTTTTTTATTCATCACCACTTCTGCATCTTTCCATCTGCGGAGATCCCAATAGCGGTGTTCTTCAAAGGCCAGTTCCAGCCTTCGTTCCAGCTTAATGGCATCTCGCATCTCATCCTTGCTCATGTTGCTTTTTAATCCATACAATGAGGAAGTGCCCGCACTAATGCCTGCTCTTTTTCGAATATCCTTTAGTACCTGGTACACTTCTGTTGTGGCACCATCCATCTCGTTTTTTGCCTCTGCATAGTCAAGTAATATTTCTGCATACCTGAATATGTTGAAGTTGTGATTCTGAACTGTAATGGAAGTAGAAGTGCTAAGGTTGCCCATGAACTTACGCAGGTAATAGCCTGTTCTGGTTTGAGTAAGGTTGCCGATATTGGGTTTATCCAATCCGCCTTCAAACATTTCAAGGTTCCTGTTGAGCCATTTCACGCCGTTGTACAATACTGTATTGGCCAATCTTGGATCGCGGTTCGCATATTGGTTTTGCAATGAATACGTGGCCGATGCTGTAACAGGCGTTCCATCGATCATAGGAAACGCTTCTACAAGATCCTGCGTAGGGCTTGTGATTCCATTGCCCGTAGTGCCTGTGCGAAAACCAACAGGACCGTTGTTTACCTCTACATCATTGGAGGTTCCGCGTAAATAAGAAAGAATGTTTTCATTGCCTCTCCTATTGATAAATATGTTGTTGAATGTAGGATCCAGTGAATATTTATTAAGGCTGATCACATCTTTGGCTGCTTGTGCAGCAAGCGCCCACCTGTTGGCATCATAGGTTGGATAACCTGCCAGCTCTTTTTGAACAGCGCTTCCTTGCGATACAACTCCATTATACAAAGGACTTGCGGCATACAACAGCACTCTTGCTTTCAATGACAACACAGCGCCATTGGATATACGGCCGAAATCTGTTGTGGACAAAGGTTCCTGCTTTACCAAAGTTTTAATTGAATCGCATTCGCTTACGATATATTTGACACATTCCGCAAAACTGTTTCTTTTCAATTGCAAATTATCGGTGTACGTGTACACGCTATCACCTATCAATGGAACGCCGCCATATCTTTTTATTAGTTCGAAATAAAACATGCTGCGCAAAAAACGTGCTTCTGCTTTCCAGTTAGGTACTTTAAGCGGAATAGGAACAATAGCCGCATTTTTCAAAAACAAATTAACCTTGTGTATGCCCGTAAAGTTCTTGTTCCATGCGTCATCGGGATGTGTGGCCGCACTGTTGATATTGCTCAGCGCAATGTATTCCACAGCCTGGTTGTATTGTGAAGAGATGGCATCATCCGTGGCTGCATCCAAAAAGTTGCCACCCACCCTGTTGAATCCATTTGGTAAGATGGAATAGATATTATTCAGCACCTGCTCCACATTGGTACCAACCGAATCTCTTGGGTCGAATACATAATCCTCGGTGTATTTTTCAAGCGGCACTTCGTTTAGTTGTTTGGAACAGCCTGCAAATCCGGCAGCCGCCAATAGAAGTAGTATGTAGTATTTCATGAGTTCAAGCAATTTCTAAAAGTTAAAATTTGATGTTCAATCCTGCGTTCACCATTTTCTGCAACGGATAGTTGGCATTGTACCCTTCAGGATCCGCAAGCTTGAATGGACTTGCGGTAAGCAGGTTATATCCATTTATATAAAACCTTACCTCGTTCAGTTTTATTCTTTCTGAAATTTTCATGGGAACGGTATAGCCTAACTCAACACTTTTCATGCGCAAATAATTACCAGAGCAAACCCAGAAAGAAGAGAGTTGGCTATTGTTGGCATTGGTACCAACCGATACTCTCGGATAGGTAGCAGTAGTGGCTGTTTCAGGCGTCCACCTCTTAAGGTTGTTTTCATACGCCTGCCCACGGCCATTGTTTTGAAACTCCCAGAAATTACTGCCTGTGGTAACGATGTTACGATTCGCAACACCTTGTATTAAGCATGACAAATCAAAACCTTTCCAGCCAAGCGAAAGATCCATTCCATAAGTAAGCTGTGGCTTGGTATTACCAATCGCTGTTTGATCCAGCCCGTTGATGAGGCCATCATTATTGAGGTCTTTGTATTTTATATCGCCCGGTCTTACTGTGTTAAACGGCTTTGCCGCAACATCAGCATCATGCTGCGATTGAAAAAGACCATCAGCTACATAACCAAATAATTGTCCAACCGGCTGCCCTGTTTGTCGCATGTACGCATAAGTCCTTGCAGGCTCATCCTGGAACAAGACTTTGGTTTTTAAAACAGCTGCATTGGCTGAAACACCATAGCTGATTGCTCCTGCGTGATTCTGATAGTTCAATTGTAGTTCATATCCCGAATACCTGCTGCGACCAAGATTTTCATTGGGATAGCCAGCGCCCAGGATGGCAGTGGATTTGCCCCTTGTCAACAGCTGGTCATAATGTTCGTTGTTGAAATAATCGGCGCTCAATTGCAAATGATTATTAAAGAAAGCCGCATCGAAACCAATGTTTAATTTTTTTGCCTTTTCCCATGTTTTACCTGAATTTACCAATGCATCCTGGCTAAGACCATTTACGGCAGTTGGTGTATTGCCAAAATTGTAGCCCGTACCATCATTATAATATTGAATGTAATCGTAGTAGCCGGCAGGGTCATACCCACTGATACCATAGGATGCTCTTAGTTTTAATAAACTGAGCCAGCCTACGCGTTGTAAAAAACTTTCTTTGCTCAATACCCATCCAAATCCAATGGCAGGAAACATACCATTGCGATTGCCTTTGGCATAATGCGTGGAACCGCTGTAAGAAGCCGCCGCCTGTACGATGTATTTTTGATCGAGTGAATAAGACACATTACCAGACAAGCCCGGATAAAGGATAGTAAGATCACTGTTATAGGTACGATTGTCATTGTTTGCCACTACCAATGCATCCCATTTGCTCCTTCCAATTTCCCTATTGTAGCCAAGTGATACTTCAGAATAATATAGTCTGTTCTGGCTACTGATCGCCGATGTATTGGTCTGGTCGCCAATCGTATTGAATTGCTTGTAAGGAACATTGGCGCCCATATCCTGGTACACTGCAAAAGTGCGGCTGCGGTTGATATCTTCCTGAGTAAAACTGGTTAATGCCACAAGCGACCTTGCCCAAAGTCCAGTAGTGATATTATCCAGCTTCAGTTTGAGGCTTCCATCTACTTTAAAATCTTTTGCATTGGATGGTCTGTAACCACTCTGGTACACCTGTCCATATATATTGTTTTGAAAATTCAGGTTGCCTCCCAGCGAGCCATCCCTGTTCAGCGCCGGATAAGCACTATTAGGTGTGGCTCTGATGGCAGTTAAAATAGATTCAGATGTTGAGCCTGGCTGGTTATAGTTTTGGACACGTCCAAACATATTGACTGTAGCAGTTAGTGATTTGCTGATATCCAAATCGAGGTTAGAACGTACGATATATCTTTTGTAATCGGCATTGCTGTTGTACACACGGCTGTCGTCATTTTTAAACATCCCTTCCTGGTGCAGGTAATCAAGATTTACAAAATACCTGAAGCCAGCACCACCGCCGGAAACAGCCATATCGTAGCGGCTGAATTTGGATTGTTGTTTCAAAACCTTATCCTGCCAGTCGACATCCGGATGGCCGATGCTATCGGTTCCATTTCTAAAAGCATCCAGGTCCGCCGGTGAATAGGCAGGGCTATTGCCATCGTTTACTCTTGCTTCATTGTATAAGGTAGCGTAGTCATATGCGTTCAAAAACTTCGGCATGCTCATTGGCCGTTGAACACCGTATTGCGCATTGAATGAAAAATTTGCCTTTGATGGCACCCCTTTTTGGGTAGTGATCAAAATGGCGCCATTGGCAGAACGGATACCGAGCATTGCAGTCGCCAACGCATCTTTCAACACCGTAATTGATTCAATCTGCTCAGGGTTGATGGAAGAAAAGCTTTGTGGCGTTCCATCGATCAAAACCAAGGGCGTGCGACCACGCAAGTACAGCGCCACATCGTCATAACCGGGATTGCCGCTTGACTGGTTGGTGTACAAACCTGCAAGACGACCTGTAACCATCGTGCCCCAGTTGGCGGCAATGGTTTTTTGCAGGGCCGGCGTTTGTACTTCACTTATAGATTCCAGTGAAAGTTTTTCCTCACGTTTATGATACAATAAGTTGAATGATTTGGCTGAATTTGGTGCGACCGTATCTTTTTTTACAATCTTGTCCCCTTTATTGCCTTGCTGTGCTCTTAAAGATTGGGCAGGTACGGCAACCATGCCGCAGGCAAGTACGGAGATCAAAGGCAGGAGTCTTTTCATAATAGTTAAGCAATATTAGTTTACAGGTTACCGGAACAGCATCGCTTCATTCCGACATCACAAATATGCGATTACATTGGCCGTAGCCTTTGCTCATATCAGTCTTTTTTTTGCTTTTTTCATTCGATGGGCTTTTTTTTTCAAAATAACAGTGACTGTGCCTCGCAATCTTTTTCTTTTTTAAATGGCCTTCACCGGCTAAATCATCCGATTATTTTTTTCGTTTACCTTGTGCTACCTGTCACTTCCATCGCAGTGTTCATACAACCTGCTCATTTGTTCCTTTCTTTTGCTCATTTGCACGAAAGCGCTAAAAATAAGGGCTTTCAAGTCATCGCCAATGAATAAAAATCTTAATTTGCCTGTAACGAGCTGCGAAAAATTGCTATATGAGACCAAGTACCCTTAACCGAAATAATAGATTGATCCGAATTTTATTGCTCCATTTGGTATGCCCCGGTTTTATTTTGTTGTTTTTTTCGTCCATTGTTTATAGCCAGCCCCACGATGTGAAATTTACAATCATCGGTCGCGAGCAGGGACTTAGCAACAGCACCGTACTTTCCATTTACCAGGATCAAAAAGGTTTTATCTGGCTCGGCACTGTGGACGGCCTGAATAAGTATGATGGCCATAAAACCATTGTGTACCAAAAAAAACCAATTGACAGTACCAGCATTAGCGGCAATTATATTTCAGGAATACAGGAAGATGCGAACCATGACCTATGGGTGGGAACCAGCACAGGCCTAAATAAATTTTCCACCACCACCAACAAGTTTACAAGGTTTCCCTTTTTACCGGAGAATAAAAAAAGTATCAGCAGTTTCAATATTGAATGCATATATAAAGATACAAAGGGCAATATCTGGATCGGTACCAATGCAGGAATGAACCTGCTGGAAAAAACAGGAACCACATTTTTGAGATTTGCCAATGTTTACCCAAAGCCCCACGTCAATATCATTAAAGCCATTTATGAAGACAAAAATGGCATCTTTTGGGTCGGTACCGAGGCAGGACTGTTCACATTTGACCGTCAAACGAAAAAATATACCCCCTTCCAGGATGGCTCCAATACCGATTTGTCAAGCATGTCCATTGCTGCCATTACAGAAAACAACGAAGGGTGTTTATTTATAGGCACTTCTGTTTCGGGACTATTTATTATTGATCCTTCGCGAAAAAACACAACGCATTATACCCACAATGAGGCGTTACCCGGAAGTATCAGCAATAATGTGATCAAATGCCTGCTACACACCCAAAAAAACAATATCTGGATTGGCACCGAAAATGGCGCCCTGAATTTATGGAAGAAAGAAACCAGTACATTTATCCGTTTCGAAAACAACATTGATAACTCTTATAGTTTTTCACAAAAGACAGCGTCCTCCCTTTTTGAAGACCGCTCGGGCAATCTTTGGGTAGGCACCCATCGCGGTGGTGTAAATCTGTATAGCCCCGATGATAATAAGTTTGCCGCCTACACACAACGCCGTGGCGGGCTTGGTTATAAAGACATCAAAACTTTTTTTGAAGACAGCGACGGCAAAGTATGGATCGGCACAGATGGCGGGGGATTAAATATATGGGATCGCAAAACAGATGCATTCACTTATTTGCGGCATCAGGCTAATGATCCTTCATCCATCAGCAGCGATGCAGTATTGCATATTATGAAAGACAGTCACCATCGCATATGGGTCAGTACATGGGGTGGTGGGCTCAATTTATATACCGGTAATGGCAGGTTCAAAAAATACTTGCATGACGACAAGAATCCTTCCAGCATAAGCTCTAATAATGTTTGCCGGGTTATGGAAGATAGGAAAGGACGAATATGGGTGGGCACATATTATGGCGGGCTCAATCTGTTTGATCCTGCTGCAGGCACATTTATGCGCATAATGAGCGACCCCGCCAAAACCACTCCATTCATTGGAAACAATGTGGTGTCTATGAACGAAGACAAGAACGGTGATCTTTGGTTTGGTACAGATGATGGCGGACTCAATTACTTCAATGTGCAGGACAATAAATTCGATCATTTTTTTAACCAGAAAAAAGAAGATGGTACTGGCGGGATCGGCAACCTACGTGTCATATTTGTAGATAGTAAGAACCGTTTATGGGTGGGCCAAAAGGGCTTGTACCTGTTTGATTACAACAAAAGGAAGTTCAACTCGTACACCGACGACCCTTCCCTTGCGTTTGAAAACATACAGGTGATCAACGAAGACAACAATGGCATTTTCTGGATCACCACGCGCAATGGATTGATTGCCTTTAACCCTGAAACGAAAAAACTGCAACAATACAATACTGCCGATGGTTTGCAAGGGTTGGAATTTAACCAAAATGCCTGCCTGAAATTAAGCGATGGCAAAATGTTGATTGGTGGCTTTAACGGGTTCAATCTTTTTGATCCGGCAAAAATAAGCAACAGCCATTTGGACGCACCCGTGTTCATAACAGATCTGCAGATATTCAACAAAGACATGGGTTATGGCGTGCAAGGCTCACCACTGAAGCAATCCATTACAGAAGCAAAAGAAATTGTTCTTCATCATAGTCAATCCGTTTTTTCGCTGGAATATGCTGCACTTGATTATGCACCCCATAGCGAAACACATTATTCTTACAAACTGGAAGGCTTTGATAAAAACTGGAACTATGTAGGTAATCAACGTAAGGCTACCTTTACCAATCTCGACCCGGGCACCTACATTTTTCATGTAAGATCGGGTACCAGCGACGGCACATGGAGTGAACAGCAGGCAAGCATTCAAATTACCATCCTGCCGCCTTTCTGGGGAACATGGTGGTTTGAGCTGATTGGTATGCTGGTGATTGTAAGTATTGTTTATTTCATTTTGTTTTACCGCAGGAAATATGAGCTCAAAAAAATAGACGACCAAAAAGCAAGCGAGATGCACCAGATGCAGCTACAGTTTTTCACCAATATTTCTCATGAGCTCAGAACGCCGTTATCGTTGATTGCAGGGCCTCTCGAAAAAATGAAACAGGAAGATATCCTGCCGGCACACAAACACTACTACGAAATGATGCAGCGCAATGTAACCCGTTTACTGTCGCTGATCAGCGAGCTGATGGACTTTAGAAAAGTAGAAGCAGGGGTGCTCAGGCTAAAAGTAATGCCGGGCAATATGCACACATTTGTACAGCAAATTACGGAGGACTTCTCGGCTATTGCTCTACAAAAAAATATCGATTTTAAAGTACAAGTGCCGGCGTCAACAAAAGAAATGTGGTTTGATCACCAAGTGGTTGAAAAAATAATTATCAACCTTGTTCACAATGCCTTTAAATATACCAACGATAAAGGCAAAATTACCGTGGAGCTATTGCATTCATTGGAAAATTTCAAACCAATGTTTGAAAATGATTTGCTCGTAAAAAGCGATTACCATCCTGTTGCAAATGCCTACTTGCGTATCGCAGATTCCGGACGCGGCATATCCAAAGAAAGTATACGATATCTCTTTGAAAGATATTACCGCATCACCCAGGAGCATCTGGGATCTGGTGTGGGCCTCGCTTTTGTGAAAAGTCTCACGCTATTGCACAAAGGTTTCATTCATGTATACAGCGAGATCAATAAGGGTACCGAAATTATTGTTGCCATCCCTTCATCCAAAGAGGATTATTCAGATGATGAAAAATGGAGCGATAAGAGTAAGGAAGCCCTCGCATCATTAGAGAGCAATCACTACAACACAATTGGCCAGGACGTCTACAGCCATGCAACACCAGCAGCATTCGGACAAACACAAATAGCGAAAACCATATTGATCGTTGACGACAATGAAGAGCTTAGGCATTTTATGAAAGCAAGTTTTGGCGAAACATATCACATATCAATAGCGGAAAATGGACTGGTCGGATTACAAAAAGCACGCGAAGAAATGCCCGACCTGATCATTAGCGACTTGATGATGCCTGAGTTGAACGGCATAGAATTTTGCAAACAGCTTCGTGAAGACATCGAAATCAGTCATATACCTTTCATTTTGCTTACTGCAAAAGATGCCCTGGAAAGCAGACTGGACGGCATGAACGGCGGCGCCGACCACTACTTTACCAAACCCGTGAGCATTGAACTATTACAAATCACTATCAAAAACCTCTTTCTGCAGCGCCAGAAAATAAAGGAGCGTTATTCGCAAGACTATAAAGTGGAAGTGCGTGAACTGGTACATTCTGCAAAGGACAAAGAATTTATGGACCGCCTGCTGGAACTGACTGAACAGCAACTGGAAAACACCGAACTAAATGTGGATTTCATTTGCCACAACATTGGCATGAGCAAAACGAAACTATATAAAAAAGTAAAGGATATTACCGGTCAAACCATTAATGAATTTGTGAGAGCTTTCCGTCTTAAAAAAGCGGTTGATATAATGACTCATGAAGATGTCACCATTACGGAGGTGATGTTCAGGGTAGGTATACAATCCAATTCTTATTTTACCAATATTTTCAAAAAAGAATTCAACAAAACGCCGTCGCAGTTTTTGCAGGAGATAACGAACAAGGGACAGAAAGCAAATCTATAGTAGAAACTAAGACACGCTAGATTAATTCTGGCAACTGCATTATATATAGGCTTCAATGTGTCTGAGGGAATCGAACCAAGGCTGAATTACTGTTGACTTCAATCTATTGCAAACTAGACAAAAAGTTGTTCAATGAATTGTTCACTCTAAGTAACTGAACGCAACCAGTTTTTAATTTAAGATTAAAATGGCCGTCCTCACTGGACAGTTTCCGAACCGGTTTGTTGATGATTTGGAAAAAATAGCAAAGAAAATAGCTGAATATCCCCAAAAGAGATTGAATGACGTAGTCTTGCTATTTCAAAGGCAGACCCTTTATTGAACTAGGGATACTTGCTTCGCTTCGATGCCACGTTGTACATTTTCAGTTTTCTTTTACTGACGACTATTACCCCTTATGAACCCTTGTTTCGAATATTCCGTACAAAAAGCAAAATAGAAACATTCTTTTCTTTATTGCATCGCAAATAGATTGTGTCTTTATTTCTGTCCCACTTGCCTTGGCAAGCAATGCCTGCATCAACAGCAAAATATTTTTCTAACAAATCAAATGAACTACCAGCGTTACTCAAGACTAGTTGCATTTTTAAATCTTTATTTCTTTCCAGATATGTTCCGTTAATAACACTTTTTGAAGTATTACATGAACAATAGACTAAGATCGCTAAACAGCTAACGAGGTTTGAAGTCTGTTTTTTAAGTCGGCTACCATTTTATTTAAACCGGTCTCAAAAATTTCATGATACTTGCTTAGTGTATCCTTGTAATCGGCAGAAATAAAATAGTTGGATTCTTTACCCGGCTCTTTTAAAATAGTATCTATAACTCTCCTTCACCATTTATATCTCCCAAGTTTTTATGCTCCTTTGTCTTTTCATTATAGAGACTATAGCATTGGTTCTTTTTCTCCGTCACATAGTTTGTGTAGGGACGGCAGATTTGATTTAGTCCGTAATTCGTCGTTTTGTAAAAATTTCTAAATTATAAGGGAGGAGCCAGCGCTCCTCCCTTATACATATTTTACTTAATCATTAGTGATTAAAACCTATTGCCATCCTGGGTTTTGAGAAAAAGATATTCCATGATTGGTGTACAACTGCAACTGTCCTGTAGGAATAAAATCCAAATAGTTTTGAGGTGTTTTTACAACTCTTTTTGCTGCAGTGGTTGTTGAATACGGCAATATATATCCTGTAGCATCTTGTCCGCCTTGTGTGCCCGAAGTTCCGGCAGGAACTTTTGCACCTTTAAAGATATCCGGTTTTACAGACGCATCTAAGTAAGACAGTTTAGCCCAACGACGCAGGTCCCAATAGCGGAAACTTGTTAGCATCAATTCTGCCCTTCTTTCGCGACGAACCTCCCAAAGCAAAGCCGGCACATCGCCATCCCTTTTAGGATCATTGGGCACATTGGTTACGTTTAAAGAAGTTACACCAGCTCTTGCACGCAGCAGATTAATGGTTTTGTCAGCATCGGCTTGCGTAAAACTTCCCAGTTCGGCAAGCGCTTCAGCTTCATTAAGCAACACTTCCGGCAACCAGAAAACAGGAGCATCTGTTGGGTTATTGGGTGCTAACAGTTGTGTAGGTGTTAAAGTTGCATTATTAAAACGGGTGATTAAATAACCTGTGGTAGATACAAACCCTTTGGAGTTTGGCTTTCCTGTATAGCACAAAATACTGTCAATACTTGCGGTTAATCGCTTGTCCCTGTTTTTTAATGTAGTTTGAGCAATAGAAAGTGTTGTGGGATTACTGGCATCCCCCTGGTAAAGCGATGAAAGATTTATTGGTAACCCATCAGTGCATAAGAAAGATTCCACCGCATCTTTTGTTAATCCGTACACTTGTGTACTACTGTTACAATATCCAACCACAGAATGGGTAACAATGCCATCCAGGTAAACACGATACAGCAGCACTTCTTTATTCCCCGTCAAATCCATCGAACTGAATACAGTTCGAAAGTCAGGGTTCAATTGGTATCCACCACCATTCATTACAGCCTCCGATGCTGTTTTGCATTCCGTCAGGTATTTTGTTGCTCTTGTGGCACTGTTCAACTGATATTTACTGTAAGTGCCTTCGTACAAACAAATGCGTGATTTTAAAGCCTGGGCAACATCCTGCGTTACGGAATTGACGTCGGCCACACTTTTGGAATAAAGCAGGGTAACTGCATTGTTCAAATCATTTAAAACACTGTCCATAACTGTATTTCGTGGCACACGTGGTCCCCAAATGATAGAAGTATCAATAACCTGATCAAGATATGTATTTGTGTACGGAACATCACCGTAATGCCGCACCAAATCAAAATATTCCATGGCCCTAAAAAAATACGCTACTCCACGATAATGATTTTTTTGTACATCACTCATGGAAGACACACCGCCAATTCTTGTCAGCAAAAGATTAGCCATGCGAATATGGTAATACGGAGTCGTCCATGTAGTAGCGGTAGACCCGGCCGCTGTTGGAAATATATCAATGGCACTATTGACCTGGTCATCTGAGAAAGATGGAAAGTAGAAATTAGACTCGGTTCCGGCAGTAGTAGCAGGAGGTGCAATATTTGAACTGATGGTTGAGGTTGCTCCTTGTCCAAAACCGTTAAACAAGCAATAAAATCCGTTACAAAATATTTTCACATTCGATTCGCTTGTCCAGTATTCATTGTCGGTAAATTGTGTCAATGGTGGTTTGTCCAAATACTTTTTGCATCCCGCCAATATAAACAACAATAGAAATGTTATGCCTATTTTATTTATTGTTTTCATAACTTAAGCTCTTTTCAATTTAAAATGTTAATTGCAATCCAAATGAAGTAACCTTGTTGAAAGGAGATACAGCACCATACCAATTGTTGGTAGTAGATCCGGATGTTATTTCAGGGTCGATTGGAATATTCTTTTGACTGAAAGTAAGAAGATTCATCCCTTCAAAATAAATACGCAATTTATCGATCCCCGCTTTTCTTACAAGCTTAGTGGGTAATGTATATCCCAGCGATATTGTTTTTAATCTCAGGTATGCCAGGTTAAGCAAGTATTTTGTTTGCGGATAAAAATTATTTCCTGAAGGCTGGTAAGTGGTAACCAATGATTGCCCTACCCAATAATTTTGGTTAGTATAATTTGAAGAGCTGTTTCCCTGGTATGGAACAGGATATGGTGCGTTTGTATTGCTCGTTGTCCAGTAATCCATTTGATGGGCTAAAAAATTACCGTTGCCGCTCCATCCCGGAATGGCTATATTACCGGTGGCCCACATGTCGCGTTTGGCTACTCCCTGGAAGTATCCTTCTAAGTCAAATCCTTTCCAGCTTCCACCTAAACGGAAACTATATTGATATTTTGGAGTAGTATTTCCTATTCTTGTCAGATCACCGTGGTCTTTCACTGTCATTGCGCCGGCATCAATTTTTCCATCATTGCTTAAATCGGTGTATTTAATATCGCCGGGAGCGAAAGTAAAACTGCCGGACTGTAGCGCTTTTTGGGAAGGTGAGTTGGCTACATCAGTAGCATCTTTAAAATACCCTGCTGTTTTAAAACCCCAGATCTCGCCAACGTTTTCTCCCGCATAAAACTGAGATGCATTTAATGAGTTGGCGTCATTACCCTGCCATTTGGTTATAACAGTTTTATAATTGCTTACCGTAGCATTTGCATAGAACTGTATTCCATTAGTAAACCGGTGTTGATAATTCAATCCTACTTCCCAACCGGTTGTCCGCAAAGTTCCCATATTTGCTTTGCCGGGCGCTGTTCCAAATGTGGCAGGAAGTGAAGCCGAAGGCGCCACCATTCCCACATTATCGCGCTGGAACCAATCAACTGTAACATCCAGATTTTTCAACAATTTCATATCGGTTCCGAAATTCAAAGTATTAATTTTCTCCCATGTTAAAGAAGACGGAACTACCTGTGGCATGCCTGTATAAACGGTTTTTGCACCACCCGCAATCCAATTAGATGTTGAAGTGTTCATGGTAGGTAAAAAAAGATTGGTTGGTCCCAAATTCTGATTACCAATAGTTCCATACGATGCACGAATTTTCCATTCGTTTATTACATTTTTTACGTTTTCCATAAACGGCTCTTCCGTAATTCTCCAACCTGCAGATGCGGACGGGAAAAATGCCCAGCGATCATCTATGGGGAAGTTGGAAGACCCATCATACCGGGCAGCTACTTCCAACAGGTATTTACTTTTATAATCATAATTGACGCGTCCGAAAAAACCGGCTGTACTCCACCATGTATGCCCGGGTGCGTAGTTAACGCCTGTAGTTGTAATTACCGGCGGCTGGGTGTTGGATACTAATGCAATCTCGCCCCTGGAGTTATCCATCAGGCCATATCCTTTTGCAAAAGTTTGCTGAAATTCTCCCTTTTCGGCGTTCACGCCTGCTACAGCTTTCAAATTATGCACGCCAAATTTTTGATTGTATGTCAAATATGTATTTGACGTTAGTTGGGTAGTGTAAGAGTTTGTAAAGTCCGTTTCGTTCGCAGATGCCGAAGGCAATGCATTGTTTAACAAAAGGCTACCACCCCAGAAGTCCCACAATGTCATAAGTCCCCCGGTTTCATGCCGGATGCCGGATTGATACAAATAGCTGAAGTCCGAACGCAAGCTTAACCATGGCGTAAATTTCACGGTGGCTGCTACATTGATGTTTGGTGTATTTTGGCGGAAAGTACAATTATTGGCATTTGCTATATAACCATTATCATTTCTGAAATAATAAGAGTTTCCGGTGGCAGGGTTGGTATATGTTCCATAAGGCATGTTGGCCCCCCATCTCCACATATAGAAGAAGTAATCCTGGTATCCATAAGGATAGTCATAGTTGTACTGGCGATCAGACATTTTTGCATCCAGGGTTAGCCACTTGGTCACATCTGCCGTAATGCCTGCAATGAAATTATATTTATTAAGTTTATCAGGATGGATCTTCAAAATTCCTTCATCATGGCTGTAAGAGCCGGATAGGTAATAGGATATTTTATCTGTTCCTCCGGAAAAACTAAGATTATGGTTGTTTGACGGCATCGTTTGAAACATGATATCCACGGGATCCCAAATGCGATAAAAATTCGGTACACCGTTTACTAAGGAAAAATCTTCTCCCAATACCATCTCATCGCTTTTCCTGTTACCGGCATACTTTTGTTTCCATGTGGAAATGCCGGCCACCAATGAAGTTGGATTGGCGCCAAACATATCATAACTGCCTCCTGCTCTTAAAGCTGCGGCCTGTTCCATCGGTATTTCCTTCTCCGGATCGGCAAATGACGGTATTGAAGTAGGCTTACCCCACGAAAAATTATTGGAATAGGTGACGGTGGGTTTTGAATTTTTATTCCCGGATTTTGTTTTTATCAAAATTACGCCCCCTGCTGCACGGGTTCCGAAAATAGAGGTAGAAGCAGCGTCTTTCAAAACACTGATGCTTGCAATATCATTAGGATTAACCATGTTAATATCGGGAACTGCTATTCCGTCTACCAGGATAAGCGGTGTGCTGCTACCATTTATCGAATACATTCCCCGTATTTGTATTGATGGATCTGTAGCAATACCACCGTTTCCGTAAGTAATCTGCAAACCGGGCACGGCACCTTGCAATCCTTTACCTAAATCGGTAAAGGGCTTACCTACTAAAGTTTTGTCCACATCAACAGTAGTGACAGCCCCGGTAAGATCTGTTTTCTTTTGTGTACCATACCCAACAACTACCACATCGCTCAAAGCGCCTTGCTGAAGTGTTAGTTTGATGAAGAGATTTTTTTCATCGTTACTGATTGGGATGTCTTGCGTCAAATAACCCGCGTAAGACATTTCAAGGATTTCTCCTGTGTTTGCTTTGATTGAAAATGCCCCTGATGCGTCAGTTACAGTAGTACGCGTTGTGCTTTTTACATTGACGGTGGCGCCAACAAGGGGCTGGCTGTTCTGATCAACTACTTTACCGTGCACCACTCGTTGTTGTGCATACACTTTTAGTGTGCATAAAAGAATGACAAAGGATAAAGAGATAAATCTCTGCATTTTTCTCATAGCGCTTTTTTTGGAGTTGATAAAAAATTGAACTATTCAGTGTTTGTGTTTTGTTGATTACATGATTTCAATTTCCAGATTATGATATGGATTTAAAAGAGAATCAGTTGGTGACAACTCTGTTATCAAAACATCAATATTGTTTACATCGCAAACTTTAATAGGCTGAACGCTGTTTATCTTTTCAGAAATAGTAAGGCTGATAACTTTTTGAGAAGATTCTATCATGCTTTTTTTAACCTGCACAACTTCCCAGTCGTTATCGGTAATTCCATGCTCGCAATCAATGGCGTTAATTCCCATAAAGCAGAGATCAGCCCTTATTTGTTTTATTTTGTTGACAGCTTCGCTACCAGTAGTGATTTTTGATTTTTTTGAAATTTTATCGCCAATAACAATTACATCGATATTGGGATAATTCATGTATTCCAGAATGGCAGGAATACTACCCGTAATAAATGTTGCTTTCAATTGTGGAGGAAGCACCCTGGCTAACTCAAGAATAGTGCTGCCACCACCCGTTAAAACAAACATGCCATCTTTTATGAGCGAAACGGCTTTTTTTGCAATAACCGTTTTTTGCTGGTGGGAATAAACGTTTTTGGGAGAATAAAATACCCGGTTAAATGAATTAGATACGGCGCCGCCATGCACTTTTATCAGTTTGCCATTATCTGAAAGCTCCTGCAAATCTCTTCTTACCGTATCTTCCGAAACCTGTATTTCCTGGCATAAAACAGAAGACAAGATACTATTATGAAGGTTTAGCTGGTGCAAAATATAGAAATGTCGTTCTTTCTTAAGCATTATACGGCAGCGTTAGTAATTATAAATATAAGTTAAAAAAAATATAAAAACCAGCAAAAAACAGCAAAAAACAGAAAATATATTGATTTAAACAGTATTCCCTCTTTCATCTGTGACACGCCATGCCTATGACAGAAGCGCTCAGGTTTTGCGCACACGCCATTGCAAAGCAGATTAGTGACTTAAGAGAGAAGTTGTCATATATCATGGAGCTTTTAACTACGAAGCAATTGAGCTGAAGTATTTATGGAAGGAATCATGCCCACTTTTGTTACATGCCGAAGGATACCACGCTATTCGACATGTTCCGCAGGACATGTCGAATAAAAGATAACAAGGGATTTTAAAATCTCTCAATCGACTGTTCATTGTTCAGGATTAAAATCCATTTAATCTATCGTTCGAGATGTCCTGCGGAACATCTCGAACAGCACTGTAACTGCTGGATCTAAATAAGCCAGCAGTTTAATAAAACTTCTTCCATATCCTATAAAACTAAAAAGCCTGAGCTATGAGATTAAATACTAACTATTACACTGCAATTAATCACCATTTGAGTAGTCAGGAATTTTTTTGAACTACTTAGTTATAATCTGATGAGAGTTTAACCAAGAGGAGTCCAGTGCTTTTTTGGTATAATTATATAACAAATCTTTATCTGCGGCTACGTTTCGAGTTATCATAACCTTTCCATCTTCACTAACTTTATTCTTTACCTTATAATAATCCAATACCAATTTAAGTTTCCTGTAAAATGTATCATTCACCTCAAATTTGTGATACGTATTTCCCTCGAATAAAGTCGGCCGAAACTCAACATAACTATTTTTATTAAAAACAAAGAAAGCCGTTCCTATGATTGCAATTAATACTAAATACAAATACTTGTTTCCTTTAGTCTTCATAACTTATTTTTTAGTTCCATTTAAAATCAAATGAGTCAAACCATTATGGGCGTATCGTTATTGTTCCTGAGATTTTTGATGACCAGCCACGCTATTCGACATGTTCCGCAGGACATGTCGAATAAAAGATAACAAGGGATTTTAAAATCCCTCAATCGACGGATCATTGTTCAGGATTAAAATCCCATTAAATCTATCGTTCGAGATGTCCTGCGGAACATCCGAACAACACTGGTCATAAAACCTCGCTCCTAAATCATAGTCGTCTAAACCGGAACCATCGCTAAACTCCGTTATGCGACAGTTCTAGCAATAGCTAAAACTATTATTATCAAAAAGCAAAACCAAAAAAAAAGCCAAAGCCAAAAGAAAATTTATTACTAGGATTATTAGTCCATTGTAATAATGGATAACCTTGAAGAATAGTGCCATATTTATTCATGTATCTATAACCAAGGCTTACAATATATGCGGATTCAAATTTTTTATATATCACCGGAGGCGAGCCAGTTGAATCTATGAATTCAGGTCCAAATGCAGCAGTATAACCAACTCCCAGTTGCGCAAAACTGCTTTTTCCTCCAAAAAGACCATAGAAAGTTAAAGGGATAAAGGAAGTTCCTTTCATTTTTTTTCCATTATATTCACTTCCTGGATTGAAGCCTAAACCAGAGCTTAAAGTATAAATCATGGTTTGACCCTCATTAGAAAATATTCTCCTTTCATAATTCGCTGATATAATCCCCTACTATGTCCAATACAGCCAAAGAAAACATCTTGTTTTAACGGCATACGATATTCCGACATGGACTGAGCATTCAGATTGCGAAGTTCTAAAATACCAATAAGAAAAACGACTACTTTTTTAGCTAAATTCATAACCTAATTGCTGCGCTTAATCTTACCTAATTCGATTGAAGCATTCTGATATCCCAACTTCTTACCCACGCTATTCGACATGTTCCGCAGGACATGTCGAATAAAAGATAACAAGGGATTTAAATTCCCTGAATCGACTGATCATGTCCACCATTAAAATCCATTTAATCTATCGTTCGAGATGTCCTGCGGAACATCCGAACAGCACTGTCACTTTTTAACTCGCCAGAGCCTACAACGGGAAGCAACAAACGACTTTAATATTCAATTTTGCAGAAAATATTCTGGAAAACAATTTCGATTTTGAAATTCCGGTTATCCGAAGCTAAATCTGATGAGAAGGCAATAAAAAAAGCCCGCAAAAACTGCGAGCTTCAAAATTTGGTTGCGGTGAGGGTGGGATTAGAACCACCCTCAAATTTGTGACAAACAGGTAGGTTAACACATACTTTCGAAACAACTTCCCAACTGCGTTTTTATTTTCAATTGGGGCAATTGGGGATTGTTTTCCAACCACCTGTTGGCGAATCAATATTCAGAAGACAATCTGGAACTGGATTTTCTTCTAATACTACAATTTGGTTAGGTTTGTCAGGCACCAATTTTATAAAAAACTGTTTCCCAATGTCATTGGAATTTAAATGACTGGTACCCCTAGTATTGTTATACTCCTTGCCATCAAATAAGTATTTAATGGTAATATTTAACCCTCCTTTGCGGCCTTCAACATCAACTAAAGTTCCTTTTAGATAAACGCCATATGTATTGATCCTGTTATTTAAATAGACCTTATACAATCCAAGCATTGTAATAATAATTAAGAAGCCCCAAAGTACTTTCATGCGATCTGTTGAGTTTTCAGAACTTATTTCCATATACTATTTTTTCTTAGTTTTTACTTCATCCTGAAGCGCTGCACCAACATTGCCAGTCACAATATCGGAAAACATGTTAACAGCTGGAGCCTCTCCGAAAGTACCAATAGTTGATTTAAATCCTTCACCAAAGATTCCAAATTCTTTTACATTCATAAGCTTTTGTCTGCAAGGTGTCCAGATAAGCATTTATTTCCTTTGCATCCTCTTTTAGGCCCGTTGCCCTTCCGGAGTGTGGGTTCCAGCGAGAATGCTCCCATTTTCTTCGACATGACAACTCCTTTGGAACGCCGTCAACGGTAATTCTCAAATAAACATCTTTAGGCCCAGTTTTATAATTTTTGGGCTTTTTTAAAAAGAATAAGAGACCGATACCTTTTTCTAACATGATCACAATTTTTTCGATTAACAAATATGAGAAAGTGATCATTTGAAGACAAGATGTTCAATTAATGAACCCCTTACTGGGCGTGAGTTTGGTGAGAACCCGTTGAGTCATTTTTGGACTTCTTAAATACTCAACGATTTCCCCACTTTTATTATGAGATATTTTGGGCTTTTTTGATAGGGCGTAAAAACAAAAAAGCCCGCCAAATCTGCATTTGTGGGCTTTTGAAATGATATGTATATCTACTCTGCGGTGAGGGTGGGAAATGAACCCGCTCCGCAATATCTTAATTAGCAATTACTTGGAAGCCGTTATATTGTTCTGTTCAATGAATCGTTCACTACTTAAACTTTACAATGTAAGAACTTAAAATCCACGATAAAGTTAGCTAATGATTAACCGCGGAAGCAAATGTGTTAAGTTTTTATTTTACCTTCTCGTCGTGTGCGATCGGATAGACCTTTACCCACAATGAACTATTAAACAGTTGGTCATTTGTTTTGTACGAACAAAAATTATTAACCGCACCAATCTTCGTCCTTTTTTCCAAACTTACGGAGATGTGCATTTTCAAATCTTCAAATTAGCTTGCAAATGTGTTCCCTCAATAATTACAGGAGTGCTTTGATTTCCTGGACAGTATTTGCAAATTCTTTCTTGTTCTTTACATCTTTTTCCCATGCTAATTCACGCTCACAAAGATCAACCTCTTTAATAATTGTTGCACCTGGCTTGCCATCTTCCTGTGCAAGAATAAAAGTAGTATCGGCTAAGGCGACAGAAGTTTCGATATCGTGCGATACAAGAATCAGGGTCTTAAGCTCGTCCGAGAGGGATACTTTTAACAACAACTCTACCACCTTCTCCAGCATTATAACGTCAAGTCCGGAGAACGGCTCATCGAGCAATAAGAAATTCGAACCGTTCAACAACTGTTGAATTATGCTTGCACGTTGCCTTTGACCACCGGAAAGTTGCTGAGGATATTTATTTAAATGCTCAGTTAAATTAAAAAGTTGCGCCTGTTGGTCTATCTGATCTTTTATATCTGTTGGCTTAAGCTGAGGGTTTTTCTTTGCCGCCAGCTCTAATGACTGCCTTATGGTTCTCCACTCAAACAAATAATAATTCTGAAACACAACCCCCATATCGCCCTGCATGATTGGTTTGTTATCGATGCCCGTAACAGTGCCGGAAGTGGGTTTTTGCAAGCCCGAAAGTATTCTGAAAAGCTGCGTTTTGCCAATGCCGCTTCGTCCAAGTAAAGAGACTACCTGGCCCTGAGTAACACCCGGCCTTACAATGTTTTTGATACAAAGATCAATATCACGCAACACCTGTTTCTCACCAAAGAAAAGATTGATCTTCTCTGCTTTTAACAAAATTTCTTCTTTGCGATATTCCATCATTGCTATTGTGTTTGAAGTTTTGTGTAAGGGAACAACCATTTTTTTAGAAACCCTAATAAGAAATCGAAGAATAAGCCAAGCAGAAATATTGACAGCTGGATAGCGAGCACATTGCCCAGATCGTTGTACTTGTTATATTTTATAAGTAACGTGCCTATTCCTCCTTCACTCATGCTCAGTCCTTCAACCATTGTTATCATTAACCAGGAAATGGCAAAGTTTTGCCTAATAATTTCCAGCACCTGGTCCGCTTTACCAATAATGATTACCTCATAAAGCGTTTGCCATCTGTTATACCTGAGCGTTTTGCACAGATCGTATTCCTGGTTTTTAATCGATGTAATGACTGATAAAAATGAAGTCACAAAGAATGGCACTATACCAAAAACGAGCAGAGACAGTTTTAACTGGCTGCCATCCTGGGTAAGTAATGTGAATACGAAAATGAGTCCGGTTAAGGTAAGATAACGGCATTTGACGAGAAACTTTGCAAGACCGCTAAAAAATGGCACTACCGACAAATAAGCAAAAAATAAAGTTACCAAGATCGATATGGCCATAGCCTTTAACGTTAGTACCAGGCTGACCAAAATATTGTCCCAAAAAACTTTAGTAGGCAACAGCGCAAAAAAGTTTTCGGCAATTTTAATTGGCTTGGGAATTAATCCATGTGACAAATTATGCCACAACATAAGTGCAACCAGGAGCTGGCCGATAACCAGAAGATATATCACCTTGCGGCTCATATTTGCAAAAGGTGCAAATAATTGTTTCATAAGATGCGTTTAAAAAAATAGTTATAACACTGTTACGTTTGCGAACAATGTTATAACTATTTCGTGATTTAAAAATTATTGTCCTAACACGACCTCAACTCTCCTGTTTTTGGCGCGTCCCTGTGCTGTAGCATTGTCAGCAATAGGTTTTGCGTCGCCAAAGCCTTTGTATTCTATCTGATCAGATTTTAATCCTTTTCTCATCAGGTATTCTTTAACAGCCAAGGCTCTTTTTTCAGATAGAGGAATATTTGTAGCATCGGTACCTACGTTGTCAGTGTGACCGTATACTCCCATTTTCAAACCTTCTGCTACCACGGCAGATTCAAATATTTCGTTGAGCAATTGATAGGAAGATGGTTTTATTGTAGCGGATCCTGTTTCAAATTCTATCGAATATGATTTTGAAGAAACAGTGTTTGTGATCTTATCTGCATACTGAGCAACCATAGCTTTACCCTGCAACAATTCAGGGTGGTTTGCTATCACCGTGCTCAGGAATGACTTGTCAACTGCTTTTTCATATGGTACAAATGTTGGCATGATTGCAGGGTACATTTTCACCATAAGATTTCCAAAAGTGTTGTACACTGCTTTGTAACGGTCAATTTTATCTTCACCCAAACCATACATGTTTGCCATATCTGCAAGGTTGAAAACCATAGATCCACCCAGGTTGACAGAAAGCCCTTGAATGTCTTTTTCTTCCATCCCATTATAATATTTTAACCAGTAGTCAGCGTCTTGTTCATTGTATAATTTGGCGCTTACTTTGGCAGCAAATTGTTTTGCTTCGTTAAACGAACGTACCTGGTCGCCCGCTTGTGCAAGCGCTATGATCATATTCTCAACGTCTGTACGGTGATCATAGGCCCATTTTTTAATCGCAATGGTTTGGTTGGGCATTTGTGTTGAATACTGCTTAGTGCTAGCCAGTGTTATCAGGCCGCCTTTTTTCTTTGCTACGTTTACATCTCCCGGGGTCCAGGTTGCAACAGCATCAACATTTACAGTAGTGTCTTTACCGGTTGTTCTTCCGTCAACAACAATTTTTCTTTTCTCAGAATAACCTGTGATATACTTATTGGGAGCATCTAAAAAGTCATTAGCTGCAATAAGATTTACTGCAGTAGCATCGTAAGTTGTTTCATCAGGGTTTACTTTTATGTTGTTGTCGCTCGCCCATTTCAACAGAATGTTTACGTCACCATCTCTCAATACGCCGGCCACGCATTTACCTATTGCATTTTGTGGATTTTGTTTCCATGATGGCGGCGCCATTACCTGGTCCTCACCGTATGATTTACCATGGGTTACAGGAATAATGATTGGCTGGTATTCCGGTCCCAATGGTTCCAGTTCTTTTGCAAGTGATGTCATAAACGCAGGCATACCATCTCCCATAAATGTGATAAGTATTCCATTTGCATTTGGATTATTTTTATAATCGTTCGCAAATTTTACTAGGTCCGCCATCTGTTTATTACAATCATCCTGGCGTACATAAGTTATGTCCAGGTGAGCGCTATCGAACAAAGATTTTTTTGTTGTACGAACACCGCCGTTTGCATACATACCTGCAAACTGGCTGTTCCACGCCATGCGTTCCCATGTTATTTGGGTACCGCCATTGATAGCAGCCTGATCTGATGGAAGCGCTATCATTGTAGCATTACCAGATAAAGAAGCTTCAGGCGCATCAGGCAACGTTACTTTTCCTAAGTCAACGGCTTGTTGTGCTGCCTTGGGTCTTCCCTGGTACCAGCGAACACCCACGATTCCTACGGCTACGACAACTCCTATGATCAGAAGCTTGCCTGCAGGTTTTAATTTTACTGCCATGTGTATATGAAGTTATGAGGTTAATTAATCCAATAATCCTTTGTACCGTTCATGTATTTGAACATCTTTGAGCTTGCCGGTATTCGCATTTGCCCGAAGCGAATTTTCTGAATAATTGAAATTCGAATTGATATCAAACTGGTTGATAAGTTCAATCGCCTGTGCAGATTTTGCTTTGTCTTCCAGCGTTCTGTCGTCCATAAAGCGGGATGTTACATCAATCGCAGATTTTATATTGCCAATTTTTTCTCCAATTCTTTGTTTCAAAATTGCAAGTGCCTTTTCTGCGTCTCTGTTAAGGTCATCATCGCCGCTAAATGCTTTCATAGCGCTTGAAACAGCTGAAAGGCCCGTGGTTACAGAATAGTAAAGATCTTTCTTTGCTTCTAGATCAAGCTTTGCATCTTCCAGCATAATGCCACTCTCTTCGTATGCCGCATCTGCAAACGAAACAAGTTTGTTAAGATCGCCTACTATTGGAGATATATTATCAATATATTCCTGGTTACGCAAAACATTATTTGCATAAAGATCAATCTGTTTACTTGTTGGATTTTCGTTTTGAAGTATCTTAACCTTTTGAACGTTTAGCTTAAGCTCTTTTTCTTTTTCATCAAGTTTGCCCAAAAGCTCACTTTGCTTGCCTTTTAACTTTGCAGCTTGTTTATACAGCGTATCCCTGTCCTTTTGACCCTGTTCTATTTTTGCTTCAAGAATTTTGAAAGGGTTTAATTCAATTACCCAACCGAGTGTATAGGTAGCAAGAAATTCAGATAGATATTTAATGGCCCGCCAGAATTTTTTGTTCGTTACCAACATTAATAACGCAACTAGCACCACTCCGCCGATGATAAGGTTAATCATATTCCAGGTAACGCTTACGAGCCACGGCAATACAAAGGTCAAAAACACATATGCTAGCCCTATCACGAGACTTCCGCCTACGATGAAAGTGGCTACGTTTTTGGGTTCGGAAAAGAAACCAGTTCCGGGTTTCTTTATTTCGTTTGACATAAAGGGTATAGTTAAATGTATTGTTTGATTTTTTCTATATCAAGGTTTATCTTATTCAGCATATTCTGAGATTCGCTGTTATAGCCGGCTGTACTGTTGTTCAGTTTCGTTTCATTTTCTTCTATCTCGCCGGTAAGCAGACGGGTTCTATTTTCAAGATCCTGGATCTCGTTTTGCATTTGTTTGATCTTCTGATTATTGTTTTCAATCTCCGTTCTTTTGCTTGCTATTTTATCTTTAATTGTAGTGTCTACAGTCGAATTAAAGTTTTGCGCATCAGCCTTTAATATATCAATATATTTTTGGGCACTGCTGAGAAGTTGGGTTTTATCAAGCCCCTGAACAGAAAGCCCCGCAAAAGCAGTTGTAAACCTAGCCTTTTCATCAGCAATGCTTTTCATGGCATCCACCATTTTGAAAAATTCAAAATAGTCTGGCCCAGGAAAATTAGAATCACTAAATAATTTATCGAAATACTGCCGGAATTTTTCTACGCTTTCAGCGCTGGCAGGCTCTTGAGAAGGCTGTCGTGGCGACTTTGTTTGCACTGCTGTGTTGTTGTGCCCTGGTTCTTGTTCTTTTTTCTCGTTGTCATTAACTTCTACGAAGGCGGACAATATCTTCTTACCAAAACTCATACGGCGTTCTTGGGGGTTTGGAAAAGGTTATGATTTTTTTTTCAAATCGAAAAGGGTTTTGTAATACTTATTAACTTACTCATAAGCATTGAAAACAAAGATGGGGTATTGCTTTTAATTCTCCAAATGCAAATTTGCCTTGTGAAATAAATGTTTAAAGTGTGGCAAATCCAGATATAGCCTTGTCCGGGACGTTCAAATTTAAATCGATCCGCGATCTCAAATATAAACATTTCACATATTAATCATGACAAATCATGAAAATCTGCCAGCCAACTAAGGCCATTCAGGCGGGTGCTTCATCACTTTTATGTAATCGTTATTTTTAATTTAAAATATTATCTCTTCCTAATAAAAAATCGACTGTCAAATAGGTGTAATAGGGTACAAATTCTTTATTTAACTCTAAATAATATTCATTTTCCAACTAGTTCCTTTCGAACGAGAATTTTAATCCGCTTTCATTTAAATCTAATTTTAAAAACGTCATGAGCTTTCGCCTAATTAAAAAGTTTATTTGAGAACTGTTCACCAAACTTTTCAGACGGAACGACAGGTTCCAACCCCTTTTGTATCGCTACATGGAAGGAATTCTGCCACTCTTTGTTGCATGCCTAATGATATCGTTTATCAATGACATTAATAATACTCTGAGGGAATCGAACCTAAATTGAATACCGTTTGAATTCAATCTATTGCAAACTAGACAAAATTATGTTCAATGAATTGTTCACTCTGAGCAATACAAGGCATCCAATCTTTAATTTAAGATAATAGTTGTCGTATAGGTAAGTTTAAGCACACATCTTCATAATATCTAGTTGTATTCGACTTGGCTTTATCCATAAAACAAATGATGGGAGTCAATTAAAATAACATTCCTATTATCCTCTCAACACTTCATTTACTAGGAGTAAAATAATGTTTTGCCAAAAGAATTTATGATCCAGATAAAATAATTGGCAAATTTCTAATACGCTCCTTCTGCTCCCTTATAGCGAAGATATTATGCTGCCCTTCGAAAGCAAGGCCTGCGCTTTCGTTTCACTTCGCTTGCTCCTTCGGAGTTGATGCGGAAAATCTTCCTCCCGGTTGGCCGCCTTCGGCGTGCATGTTAGCGGGAGTGTATTTCCCTTCCAAGCCTTGACTTTCACGCGGTCAGCCTTAATGCCGGGTTGCTACAGGTTTGTGAACGAGGCGATCCAGCCGAGTACTTCAATAAGAATTGAAGAAAAAGACTCCAGGTATCCTCAGCAAATATTCAACTGTAAACCAGGCAGCGTATGTACAACAACATTCAACTATCAAAACTTATGTTTCTCTCATGGGAGATTCAACGCAAAAGAAAACTAAACCGCACGAATGCACTTCGTTCAGCATGGGCAATCCTTCAAAATGAAGACATCACCATTTATTACCTGACAAGAAGATTCAGCCACACCCACTACCCCAACAAAGTAGCATCCCAAAACCTCACACTATTTAACCGATAAGCATTTATTCACTTCTAAATATTACAGTTATGGAAATCACCAGCAGATTAACAGCAGACGCAACAACAGCGACATTAAAAGACGGTCGCGAAGTAGTAAACTTTTCCATTGCGATCAATGACCGCTACAGGCCAAAGGGACAAACTGAAGTGGTTACAAAAGTAACCTATATCAGTTGTTCTTATTGGAACAACACTACTGTTGCAGGTTATTTGAAAAAAGGCTCGGTAGTCGAGCTTTTTGGAAAAATAGGTTTGGATGTTTGGCTGAACATGGACGGCCAACCGAAAGGTTCCCTCAACATGCACGTGCAACAGTTGAAGTTTTTTACGCCTTCCCGTATTGAAGGGAACAATTCCTTTAACGAAAATCCTGCAGAAGAAGAACCGAAGGAAAACCTACCATTTTAAAACCGTCGCGTGGCACGGGTTCACTGCGCCACGCAGTTTTCAAATGTTCAAAGAAAATTTATTCAAACAATCTAAATCTGAAGATCATGGCACACAATATAAATTTCAACTTAACAACAGGCAAGCATAGTTTTTTTAGTGTACAGGAAAAAGCATGGCACGGACTAGGTACAATAGTGGAAAATTATCCAACCAGTAAAGAAGCCATTGAATTTGCGGGACTAAATTACACTGTTGAAAAAAGACAGTTATTTACCTATGATCTTCTTATCTAAGATTCTGGCATAGTGTTGCGTTGTCTTAAGATTACGATGTCCTAGCATTTTTGCAACAGTTTCAATTGGGACACCATTACTCAAAGTCACCGTTGTTGCAAACGTGTGACGAGCTATGTGAAATGTTAGGTTTTTAGAAATGCCACATAAGTCAGCAATCTCTTTCAAATAAGCATTCATCTTTTGATTGCTAAAAACAGGCAATAATGCATTCGTCCGAATGCATTGTGGATGGTCAATGTATCTTTTTAATATTTCAACTGCGGGAGGTAGCAATGGAATTCGAGCGGTGACTTTGGTTTTCTGTCTTTTACTATCAATCCACTGCTCACCATCAACGCCGGTAATTATTTCTGAGCGATCCAATTTTTTGACATCTGCATAAGCGAGCCCGGAAAAACAGCTGAAAAGAAAAATGTCCCTCACCAGGCTTAGGCGCTCAATACTAAACTTCTTCTCTCCTAGTGTTTTTAGTTGTGTTTCTGTCAATGCTACTCTTTCCACTTCCCGTCTTGACATGTTGAATCCAATAAAAGGATCTTTCTGTAACCAACCGTTTCTAATGCACCTGTTGACGATCTTCCTGAAATTGCTCAGATATTTAAGCGCGGAGTTGTGATCACATTTGCGGACACTTTTAAGCCAAAACTCATATTCACAAATAAACTCATAGTTTAATTCTGAAATATCCATGTCCGTTATATGGTAGCGTGCCTGTAGAAAGGCTTTTGTGTGTGACAGAGTTCTTTGAAAAAGTTGCAAAGTCCCTTTGGCGTATTCCTGTCCAACTAACGATTCCATTTGTTCATTGTGATGCTGAAACACCTCCACAATCGTATGGCGATTACGAAGCACATCGATTCCTAGAATTAACGACTTAATATTTTCAGCGGTAACAGATCTATTTAATTCAATCAACTGTCTTTTCGCTTCGAATACCCGTTGCTGTAATGTATCAAGATATTGGTTGAATAGCTTTGCATCCTCAGTTTTGCCATTGAGTCGTCCAGTGTCATAGTTCCATTTTTGCAAGTCACATTGCCTTTTGGTACTAATCTCAACTGAGCGGCCGTCAACAGTAATTCTTAAATAGATGTCGGCTTCAACTTCATTCTTCTTTCTTGATTTTCTAGGGAAAAATAATAGTCCAAAACTTCTGTTCATAAACACTCATTTTTATAGTTTAAAAATAGACTTAACGCATAACAAATAACATACATGCGTTCTTACAAAGTGTTAATAAACATCCCGTTGTGTAGGTTTCAGTGAACAGAAGTTAGATTAAGTAACTGTTCACCGATTTGTTCACTGAACTATAGCTAAAAAGTGCTATAAAGTGGAGACAGGCTGGAAATGAAAAAGCCTGCAAACACTTGATTTTGCAGGCTTTCTTAATAATGCTTTATCTAAAAAAATAGATATCAGCGGTGAGGGTGGGATTCGAACCCACGGTACAGTGTAACCCGTACGACGATTTAGCAAACCGTTCCTTTCGGCCACTCAGGCACCTCACCAACCTTGTCCCGATTTACAGGAGGGAGGCAAAAGTAAGACTTCATCACATACAATCCAAAAACATCGCTAAAAGTTTTTTTAGGTTTTGAGTTTTAAGTCTTGGGTTCTAAGTTCTGGGACTACATTACAGTCATAAAACATCTTATATTAGGCATTTATGCGCTTAAAATCACGCTTTTTATGTTGGAAACATATAATATCTATCTCTCACTTTCAGCCGGAAATGAAATCGCGATTTCCACAATGGCTTGCCTAATGTCGCTTCCCAACGATTGAGTTCGGTTTTCAAATCTGTTACTTTATCGGGCAACGTGGCGGAGAGGTCATTATGCTCGCCGGGATCTTTGGAAAGATCATACAGGTATTCCACTTTGTCCCGCTCGTTTATGTACAACTTATAATCTCCTTTTCGTATTGCTTTCGAGTAGCCATTGCGCCAGTACAAAATATCATGTGGCACGTTGCTTTTCTCACCAGTTACAAAAGGAAGCAGATTTACGCCATCATACACTTTATCAACAGGCGACGCAATGCCCGCGGCAGCAACGGCCGTTGAAAAAATATCAAGCGTACTTACCGGCGATTGATAAGTTGTTCCTGCCGGAATTTTTTCGGCATAACTCATAATGTATGGCACTTTTATGCCGCCATCAAATTCACACATCTTGCCTCCTTTTAGTGGCTCGTTGTCGGTGGCTGTTGTATAAGTGGCACCGCCGTTATCACTGGTAAAAATGATGAGCGTGTTTTTGTCGAGGCCGGTTTCTTTAAGCTTGTTTATTATTTTTCCTACTGCATTATCAAGCGCAGTAATCATCGCATAATACACTTGCTTTTGCGGTTCAGCAATATTTGCAAATTTTGCAACAATGTCTTTCGGCGCCTGGAAGGGCGTGTGCGGCGCATTAAAGGGCACATACAAAAAGAACGGATCGTTCTTGTTTTGTTCAATGAATGCAACAGCCTCTTCTCCAAATTTGGTGGTGAGATATTCCGTTTCGTCTACAGGTTTTCCATTTCTTACCAATGCACTGTACTTACGCCTGAACCATGTTGGCTTATCCAGGATATCATCGATGTGCTGATCAACGATTGTCGAATCTTTTTCCAAAGCATACAATCCAGCAGCCGCGTAAAAACCATAGAAATAGTCAAAGCCTTTTGCATCCGGCAATTGGTAGTCTGCCACTCCAAGATTCCATTTACCTATGGCTGCAGTTCTATAACCATTTTTCTTTAATACCTGTGCAAGTGTAATTTCATCTTTTGGCAAACCGTTGGGCACCACTACAGAATCTCTTGAAAGATCAATAATGTCACCTTCTTTATGCGCTCTTTTGTAAAACTTTTTTTCCTGCAAAAGTGAAAGTTTTCCTATGGGCGCATCCTTTTCCTGGAACTCAAATCCAAAACGCTGCTGGTACCTGCCGGTTAGTATTGCAGCCCTCGAAGGACTGCAGATAGGAGATGTACAGTAGCCATTCAACATTTTTACGCCACTCATAGCAAGCGAGTCGATGTGGGGAGTTGGCACCAGTTTGTTACCATAAGTGCTGATGTCGTTGTATCCAAGATCATCTGCGAGAATGACTACAATATTCGGTTTCTGCTGCGCCTGCAGCATATTTGCGTTTACGCTAAACGCCAGGAGAAATGTGACAATGACTCTCAAAAACATGTTTACAAATTAAACAGAATTAGGAGCAATTAATAATTAATAAAGAATAATTAATAGGTGTAACACCAAAATAAGAGAACAGACTGTCTGTCATTTAACATCAATGTTAAGGCCGCACTCAGTCACGAATGCGGCCTTATTAATTTTTAATTATTAATTCGTCCTACTTTACTCTTTCTTCCGGATTGTGCAATTCAACAGGCTTGTTGCTTTTTTTGCGTATACGCATATTCAATAGCTCAACACCAAATGAAAACGCCATCGCGAAATACACGTAATTTTTCAAATGCATTTCATGAGCACCTGCGCTGTCCCACCCTTCAATGATTAATACTACACCCACCATCACCAAAAATGAAAGTGCGAGCATTTTTAATGTCGGATGTTTGCTGATGAAGTCGGCTATTTTCTGGCTAAACAGGAACATGATGAACATGGCAATAACAACGGCGATGATCATAATAGGAACGTGTTTTGCGATACCAACTGCGGTGATGATACTATCGAAAGAAAACACCATGTCTACCAAAATGATCTGGCCAATGGCTGCGCCAAAACTTGCTGCCGCTTTTACATCACCGCCTTCTTCGTAGCCTTCAAGTTTATGGTGAATTTCCTTTACCGTTTTATAGATGAGGAACAAACCGCCTGCAAGCATTACAAGACTTGCAAGGTCAAACCCTTTGCCGAAGATTTCAAATACAGGCTTACCTTTTTGTTGCACGAGCCATCCCAATGCAATCAGCAAAAGAATACGAACAGCAATACCTGCGAACATCCATATTCTGCGTGCGCTGAGTTGCTGGTTCTTAGGCAATCTGCCCATAATGATTGAAACGAAAATAACGTTGTCGATACCCAGTACTATTTCCAGCACTGTAAGCGTAAGTAAGCTGATAAGGGAATCAACGGTGAATAGATATTCCATTTGACAGAGGGTTGTTTGTAAATCAAAAGTAAAAATTAAAAAGTCAAAAACTTGGGAACCTCGCTTTTGACTTTTTAATTTTTACTTTTTACTTTTTTTTTTATTTAAAGGTCTTTGTAAATCTTCTTCACAATGGTCGGTCCTTCGTAAATAAATCCTGTCCATACCTGAACAAGATTTGCGCCTGCCTGCAGTTTTTCTTTTACATCGGCTCCGGTAAAAATACCGCCGCTTGCAATTACAGGAATTTTACCGCCAGACTTATCATGTATGTATTGCAAAACTTCTGTAGACCTCTTCTGCACAGGTTTTCCGCTTAGTCCGCCCATGCCGATCGCTTCTACTTCAGCTTTATCTGTTACCAGTCCTTCACGGCTTATGGTAGTATTGGTAGCAACAAGCCCATCAAGATTTATTTCCATTGCCAGGTCAATAACATCATCTATCTGGGATGTGGTAAGATCTGGCGCTATTTTTAGCAACAATGGTTTTGCTTGTGCCTTTTGACGATTGATGGTTTGCAGGTGCGATAAAATTTTGCGCAGCGAATCTTTCTCCTGCAACTCACGTAAACCGGGCGTATTGGGCGAGCTTACGTTTACAACAAAATAATCTACATAATCAAAAAGGGAATTAAAGCAGATCTCGTAATCCTTCCACGCATCTTCATTTGGTGTCACTTTGTTTTTACCAATATTTCCACCAATAATCAAATTACTCTTGCGTGCCTTCCACTGCTGCAAACGTTTTGCCACTACTTCTACCCCATCGTTGTTAAAACCCATGCGATTGATGATCGCTTTGTCTTTTGGCAAACGGAACAATCTTGGCTTATCATTTCCCGCTTGCGGTTTCGGCGTTACGGTTCCAATTTCCACGAAGCCAAAACCCATGGTTTCTAGCTCCCTTAAATACAAGGCATTTTTATCGAAGCCGGCAGCAAGTCCCACCATGTTTTTGAAATGCAATCCTAAAAACGACGTCGGCTGTGTGTTTGCCGGAGCAAACGACGAACCGATAATACTCCTTACAAATGGAATGGAACAAAGCGTTTTAAACGAGTTCATTGAAAAGTAATGAACGCCTTCGGGAGAGAACCGAAAAAAAATAGATCTGATTAGAGGATACATAGTGGCCGCGAAGATAAGGAGGAAGTTTTAAGTAATAAGTGGTAAGTAATGAGTGGTACAGATGCATCTGGCACCGCACTTAAAACTTAGTACCTACAACTTAAAACTTGTCTTTTTTCACTCAAAACTTTTCCTATCTTTGAAATACAAAGTTGCATAAACAACCATTTTTTAAAACCTTACGATTATGCAAGAAGCTTATATAGTGGCAGGATTTAGAACAGCAGTGGGCAAATCCAAACGTGGCGGCTTTCGTTTTTATCGTCCCGATGATCTTGCGATCAATGTGATCCAGGGACTGATGGCCTCTGTTCCTCAACTTGAGGCTAAACTTGTAGATGATGTAATTGTAGGAAATGCTGTACCTGAAGCGGAACAAGGTTTGCAGGTAGGTAGAATAATTGCAGCAAAAGCATTGGGCATTGAAGTTCCGGGAATGACGGTGAACCGTTATTGCGCCAGCGGACTTGAAACTATTGCAATTGCAACTGCTAAGATCAGAAGCGGATTGGCCGATTGTATTATCGCCGGTGGTACAGAAAGCATGAGCCTTGTGCCAACTGCAGGATGGAAAACAGTTCCGGCGTATAGCATTGCTACTACGGAGCCTGATTACTATTTGAGCATGGGTCTTACTGCAGAAGCTGTGGCAAAGGAATATAGTGTATCCCGCGAGGCACAGGACGAATTTTCATACAACAGTCACTTAAAAGCGATCAACGCGATTAAGAACGGATATTTTAAAAACGGGATCCTTCCGGTGAACGTTGAACAGGTATTTGTAGATGCCAAAGGCAAAAGGCAAACAAAAAGCTATGTGGTAGATACGGATGAGGGCCCAAGGGTCGATACCAACATGGATGCCCTCTCAAAACTGAAACCCGCATTCGCAGCGGGAGGAAGCGTTACTGCAGGTAACTCTTCACAAACAAGTGACGGCGCGGCTTTTGTAGTAGTAATGGGAGAAAAAATGGTGAATCAGCTGGGATTGAAGCCAATTGCAAGATTGGTGGGTTGTGCAAGTGCAGGCGTTCATCCGAGAATAATGGGAATAGGCCCCGTTGCGGCGATACCAAAGGTTTTAAAGCAAACGGGAATGTCACTTTCTCAAATTGATTTAATAGAATTGAACGAAGCATTTGCTTCACAGTCAATTGCAGTAATAAAAGAAGCAGGACTTAATCCTGAAATAGTAAACATCAACGGAGGCGCCATTGCCCTTGGACATCCACTGGGGTGTACAGGCACAAAGCTTACGGTTCAGATAACACATGACATGAAGAGGCTTAATAAAAAGTACGGCATGGTTACGGCCTGTGTAGGCGGTGGCCAGGGAATAGCCGGAATAATTGAAAATGTAAATTAGTGTATTGCATTTCAACACATGAGAAAACAAGCAGACCGGTCGCAGTTGTGACCGGTTTTTTGTTTGGTTGAACCTGGAGCGAACTAATGATTACTTGATCTCCAGACGTCTTATTGCTTAAAACTAACCTATAAATATTTTCTTGCATAAAACAACAATTTACAATTCCCTTTTATATTTTTACTCAAATAATAGACCTGCAGCCTTATCTAATTTAGCAAAGGATAGAAATCAATTTTTTAAATATCCAAAACCCTAACCTGAATGATTAGCTTGTTCATCATAGACGACCATGAACTGTACCTTGAGGGATTATCACTGCTGCTGGTAAGACAGTCGGGTATTGAGATAAGGGGCTCTGCAAGAAATGGTCAGGGCTTACTGGATCAACTTCCGGGTCTTGAGGCAGACATTCTGCTTCTCGACGTAAATCTTCCGGATATTGAAGAAGAGTTGCTGCTTAAGAAGATACGTGAAATCAAACCGGATCAAAAAGTGATTTATCTTACTCTTATGCGTGGGACACGTTACGTGCATAAACTCACAAAACATAAGGTACAGGGTTACATTTTGAAAAATGCTTCCATCCAGGAACTGGTTGATGCCATTACTACTGTACACAGTGGCGGAACTTATTTCAGCAAGGATATAGACGTTCTGTCTAACGATGATTTCAGGCACACCATAACCATCGACGATACTAAGGTTGAGGACATTCTTTCCAAAAGAGAAATTGAAGTACTTAAACTGGTTTGTAAAGAATATAGCAACGCAGAAATTGCGGAGAAACTTTATTTAAGTATAAGCACAATTGAAACTCATCGGAAAAATCTAATCTCAAAGCTGGGCGTTACTAATACGGTTGGTCTTGTAAAGTTTGCTATAAAAAATCGGCTGATAGACTAAAACTTTTGTTTTTTGTGCACTTGAAAGCACTTACCACACTACTACTGCTGTTTTGCACAACGCCTTTGTGGGCGCAGAAAGTGATCGACACTGCTGCGCTGCGTAACTTATATGATCATTGTCTCGACCTTGACGACGACAAAGCAGACTCGCTATATCATTACTCTCACTATATAGATTCCTGCTCAAAGAAGTTAAATTATAAGAATGGACAAATTTTTGCATTAAGGCTCAAGGGCATTTACTACGAATTTAAAAACGACTATGACAACGCTGTAAACTACTATTTGCAGTCACTTACAGCTTCACGCAAAGTTGACAACGCGTCATATATTTCCTGTGCATTGAGCGATCTTGCTACTGTGTATGCATCATACCTCAATCAGCCAGCCAAAGCAAAGGAAATGTATTTGCAAATACTTAACCTTCCTTCCAGCAACTCCATTAGCTCACGTGTCACGAATTATATCAACCTCGGCGCTATTTACAACATGCTGAATAAACCTGACAGCGCATTAGTGTACCTGGAAAGCGCAAGAACAATAGCTGAGCCTTACAAAAGCAAAATGGACCTTGCGAATCTTTACAATAACATTGGAAATGTGTATATAAAAAAACACAACTTCAGTAAAGCCATTGGCTATTTTCAGCAGAACAAACTTGACCATGAATTAAGCAATGAAAAGACAGATCTGTGGAGCGATTATCTTAACCTCGCAGACACTTACATCGGCCTGAAAAAATTTGATTCTGCGCAGTTATATGCTTTCAAATCTTTGGACGTTGCTAAAAAACTCACTTCACGAAACAAAGAAGCAGGCAGCTATGCAGTGCTGGCCAAGCTTTATAAAGAAAGCAAAAATTTTCAACAGGCATTTGAATACCAGCAAAAATGGTATCAGCTCGATACATCACTTGTAAATACAGAAACCAACAACAATATTGCGGAACTACAGGAGAAGTACAACGCTATTGAAAGGGAACATGAAAATAATTTACTGCAATCGCAGGTTGTAGCAGAAAAACTAAAACACAAAATCTACATCTACCTCGTGATAGCAGCGGGCTTGGTCATACTGGTTGTTTCATTTGCATTTCTTGAAAAAAGAAACAGCAATCAAAAGCTGGAGAAGGTGAACACCACCATCATGAAGCAAAACGAAAAGCTTGCTGAACTTAACCAGGAAAAAAACTCGCTGATCAGCATTGTATCGCACGATCTCAACACGCCTTTTTCAAGTATAAAAATATGGACGCAATTGCTGGAAGGGGACAAAAAAAATCTGACCTCCGATCAACAAAAAGCCATCGATAGAATTTATCAATCTGCAGAGAAAGGAGAACTGTTGATCAACAACATTTTGATCGTTGAAAAAGCAGGATTGCAAAATGAAAAAATAGTGCTGGAATCTTTTGACTTTCCTGACTTCATCAAATACCAGATCGAAAATATAAGGCCTATTGTAGCTACTAAAAATATCAGGCTGCATTTTGAAAGCAACTGGGAGGACATTACTATTCTCTGCGACAAATCATACATGCAAAGAATTTTTGAAAACCTCGTTACAAACGCAGTTAAATACAGCCAGCCGGGAAAAAACATTTGGGTAAATGTTGACCAGGACGAAAATGCAGTTTTTCTCACGGTAAAAGATGAAGGCATCGGTATTTCAGAAAAGGAAATCATGCAACTCTTCTCCCGCTACGGTACAGTTTCCTCAAAACCTACCAGTGGAGAGTCTTCCACCGGCTTGGGATTATACATTGTAAAACGACTTGCCGAAGAATTAAATGGCAGCGTAGTGTGCAAAAGTAAAATTGGTGTTGGGTCAGAGTTTACGGTGGCGCTGACGAAATAGTTAAGCTTAATTGAAAATTGAAAGTTGAAAATGCAAAAGGTCGAACATATCTATAATGTTCGACCTTTTGCATTTTATAGACAACAGAGAAGCTGAAACTTTCCCAAACATCATTTTCAATTTTCAACTAATAGAATTACTTCGCAATTTTCACAACTCTCTTAATAACCATCAGATTTTTATATTCAATCTTCAGCGCATAAACGCCGTTTGGTAAATTATTAAGGTCGCTGACGGTTACGTTTGTTAACCCTTTGATCACTTTTACGTCTTCTGTTTTTAAGAGCCTGCTGTTGTAGTCAAAAACAGAAACTTTTATTGTTCCATCAAGCGGAGAAATTGCATTGAACGAAATACTATTGCTGAACGGATTTAAGACAGACTGCACATCAAAACGCAATCCGGCAGGGCTCAGAATAATTGTTTTACTATAAGTGAACTGTGCGCCGTCCTGTACTTTAAGTCTGTAGTAAGCAGGTTGATCCAACTCATTTGGATCCGTAAAACTATAGGTTGTCCCTGCCCCATTAACACCTTTTCCATTTACGATCGTAACAGGAGCATAATGAATATTGTCGAAGCTTTTTTCCAAAGTAAACTTTGTATGTTCACTTTCTGTGCCGGAGGCCCAGACTATCTGCCCAATATTCTTACTGTCCAGTGTGCCGTTAAATCTCAGCAACGTTGTTTGCAAAACGTCGTTACAATTATTTACGTACACCATAATCGTTGTGCTGGCAATAAACGAGCAACTGGGATTCGACAAGTTCGCCGCCGACGTTGCAATTCTCAGCCTGTACATATGACCGTTATTGGAGCTATCACCAAGAAAAGGCGTATGGCCGATCCTGTATTGGTATTTGCCATCAACGATCTGATTCACTCCAACATTCGTCGTATCAAGCCTCCATGTGCTGCCTCTGTCGGTACTTTTTTCCCACTGCCAGTAAGTATAGTTTGCAAAATAACTGCTAATCAGGGCAGTAAGGTCCACCTGGTTGCCATAACAAACTTTTGCATTGCCTGTTGGTTGCATATCAAGATTAGGTGTACATGTTGAAACAGCAATATCATCGATTGCCCAGTCGTTACCACCACCACCGGGAGCATTGTTCCTTATTGTAAGTGTGAATGAAGTTTGACTAGGACCCGTTAAATATGTAAATGCCTTTTTAATCCATTTTCCCGTATAGGCAATATCGCCTGTTGAATAATAATCCACACCGTTCAACTGATACGTAAGATTTGGATGAACACCTGAAGAGTCCTTCGGGCCCGTGGGAATATATCCTGTACTGCTCGGACCCCGGCCTAAAGAGTCTGCACCGCACTTGGAACAAATGTTATACAACCATGATGATATCTCATAGTAAGTGTTAGGGCATAGATTTGTAACGGTGTACTGAAACGCGTAGTCTGTTTTATAACTTGCATTCACCACCATCATATATCCTGCATTTGGATTTCTGGCCGTATCTGCTGCAGAATTACCAGCATAAGGATCTGCCGCTCCCGTATGGTCACCTATAATATCCCACACATTAAATACGCGATGCGTTGTTGGTGTTGTATTATCAGGTTTTGCCCAGGCATTACTTGTTGTATACGCTTCCGTACTTGTGTTATTTGCTACGCCGTAATAGTAATCATTTGGTGTACCTGTTGTAAAAGTTTTGAATTGATAAGTTCCTGAAATAGCAGACGAAGCGCCGCGATTACGTGGTTTACCACTTCCAAACGTACCTGCGTATTCCATACCTATTGCGTTGCCTCCAACATAATTTTCACAAATACCGATGTTCTTAAAAACAGCAACTTTATTTGTAGCGAAAGCAATACTATTTAAAGCACCGCTATATTTATAAGTAAACTTTCCGCCGCCCACATCAACATTTGCCCCATACGTTGCCGTAACGATAACTTCATAGGAAGCAACCATTACACAAGTAGATCCCCACAGTGTTGGCTTATCAGTACTTTTCATTTGACCACGTCGACTTGCAGTTGCTGTTTTTAACGTTGATGTATATCCCATATTGATGGTGATAAACTTTCCAAGATCAATTCTTCCAGGATCATCAGTGGCAGCATCGGTGAAGGATTTCCATGTCTTTCCTTCATTGGTCAGGATGCGCAGAGAACCGGGAACATAAATTGCGCCGGTACGAACGGTATCATAAAACGCACAACTGTCAATGGTTGCAAGAGAGCTGTTAACAACGATGGTGGTTCGAATTTGAAGTGTATCTCCGGGTTCAACGGTTCCCCCGGTAGAGTTCTTTGTTTTGTTGACATACGTTTTTCCGTAGTCTGGCGTTTGAGAATAAGCTGCATTATAAACGATAAAAAAGAGTATAAGCAACCATATACGTAAGAAGAAACGTACAGCGTAGTGTAGAGGTTTTTTCATAGTAAATAGTTTTTCTAGGTGGATTAAAAATGTTACCTCAAACATATGACAAGTAAACAAGATCAACTATAGTAAATCTACCCGCAATAAAACTATTTTTACTATTATGTCACTATTTATATCTATCGTCGATCACTATACGCTCTTTTTGCTGTAGAAACTCTCTTAAAATTGACCTCAGTCAATTATTATTTTAATAACAATTTTTAGCAATATGAAAAAGCGGTGACAAGATCAATGTAACAAATATGCTTTCGGCATCAGGCATCGTTAGTTTTTGGTTTATTTACAAAAGAAAACCGGCTGAATTACTTAAGCCGGTTTTTCTTTTAATGTTAGATGAATGATTACAAACCAATTTCAATTTTATATTTGATGGTTGCTTTGCAATTAAGTGTTTTTGTAATCGCTTTACGAAGCGTACCGGAAAGTTTATAAGAAAAACTTGTTGCGCCAAAATAAGGCTTCAAATCAAGCGCGGTATTTACCGGCACGCTTAAAGTTGAAGTAGCGGTTTCCGGATTGCTTGTTAATTCAGCAATGTTAACCATTGTTATATTCGCGTTGGAAGACATTGCCGCGCTGCATGCAGATACATTTCCAAAAGAGTTTAAATCATCAGAATTACTAATTGTCAATACGCATGACTCAAGCTTTACAGACTTGATATTAACAAGACCGTAGGTTTTTCCTGCTTGTTCCTTGATAAGGCTGTCAATGAGCAGGGAAGTGTTGAACTGGGACAGATCGCCAGTTCCGGCACTAGCTGGCTGAATAGTGAAATCAACATTTGATGATTGTGCGGAAACGTTAATGCTGATGAGATCTTTTACTTTGTTGCAGGAAGAACAGAGGCTCAAAAACAAAAATGCAAAAGCGCTTAGCTTTAAGGTAAGTAGTTTCATTGAATATCGAATTAAAATTTGCGCAAAGATATAGCTATAACGATAATGCGCAAGTGTTAATAACTGAATAACTGATTAACTGAATAACTGAAGTGGTTGATGGTTGTAATGCAAAATTGAATTTAAACTTTTCTGTTATTCAGTTATTCCTAAAAGCAAAAGGCCCCGACAATCGCCGGAGCCTTTGCAAAAAACTAATCTTGCTCTTATATCTTTCCTACCATATTCGCTGGAATTACCCACTCGTCGAATTGCTCCGGAGTAACGTAGCCAAGCTTCACGGCCATTTCTTTTAAGGTAGTTCCTTCTTTGTGTGCAGTCTGTGCTATTTCTGCAGCTTTGTAGTAACCGATCTTTGTATTCAAAGCAGTAACGAGCATCAAAGAATTGTCAACGTGGTTTTTGATGTTTGCTTCAATTGGTTCGATACCCACCGCACATTTATCATTGAAGCTTACACAACCTTCGCCTATTAATCTTGCGCTATGCAGGAAGTTGAAGATCATTACAGGTTTGAACACGTTCAATTCGAAGTGACCAGTTGCACCGCCAATGTTGATGGTAACATCATTACCCAAAACCTGTGCTGCTATCATTGTTAGCGCTTCACACTGTGTTGGGTTTACTTTACCCGGCATGATAGAAGAACCCGGCTCATTATCAGGAATGAACAATTCGCCTATACCGCTGCGTGGCCCGCTTGACAACATGCGCACGTCGTTTGCGATTTTCATCAAACTAACGGCAACGGTTTTCAATGCACCATGCGCTTCTACTATTGCATCGTGAGCGGCAAGAGATTCAAATTTGTTTTCTGCTGTAATGAAAGGCAATCCCGTTAATGTAGCAATATGTTTTGCAACGTTCTCAGAATAGTTTGCAGGTGTGTTGATGCCAGTACCAACCGCTGTTCCACCAAGTGCTAATTCTGACAAATGTGCCAATGTATTTTTGATCGCTTTTAATCCGTGGTTCAATTGAGAAACATAACCGCTAAACTCCTGTCCTACTGTTAATGGAGTAGCATCCATGAAGTGTGTACGACCGATCTTCACTACGTGCATGTAGGCTTTGCTTTTTTCGGCAAGTGTGTCACGCAATTTTTCAATACCAGGGATTGTTACGTCCAACAACATTTTGTATGCCGCAATGTGCATTGCTGTTGGGAAAGTATCGTTTGAAGATTGTGATTTGTTTACGTCATCATTTGGATGAAGGAATTTTTCTTTGTCGTCCAGTTTACCGCCGTTCAGCACGTGACCGCGATAAGCAACCACCTCATTTACGTTCATGTTGCTTTGGGTACCGCTACCAGTTTGCCAAACTACCAGCGGGAAATAGTCGTCCAGTTTTCCCTCGAGTATTTCATCACACACTTTACCGATCATGTCGCTTTTTTCTTTTGGCAAAACACCGGCTTCAAAGTTGGTGATGGCTGCTGCCTTTTTCAGGTATGCAAATGCACGGATGATTTCTTTCGGCATCCGATTGATGTCCTGTGCAATTTTAAAGTTTTCTATACTGCGTTGCGTTTGTGCACCATAATATGCATCCACAGGCACTTTTACCTCACCCATGGTATCTTTTTCTATGCGGTAGCTCATTGTTTAAATTTTTAGCGCGGTAAAGGTAGCAAATGTGCTAATTTGAAAATTTGAAAATTTGAAAATTCATTCTGTGCGCCATTACTTACTTAATTACTGGCTCTACGAAGGCTAGGTAGTATTAAATAGTGAATGTTTGCTCTTATGCATTTTCAAATTAGCACATTTTCAAATTTTCAAATTAACGCCTATCGGCCTGTAAATGCCGGTTTCCGTTTCTCCAAAAATGCAGAGGCGCCCTCTTTCAAATCCTCTGTAGCGAAGCATTCGCCGAATTTTTTGATTTCAAAATCGTAACCTTGCTGGGTGTGGTCGAAATTGTTAACGCACTCGATCACTTTGGCGATGGCTAACGGGGCTTTTGTATGGATTACCTGCAGGATCGCTTTTACGGTATTTAGCAAATCTTCCTGTTTAACTATGCTATTGGCGATGCCGTATTGCGCGGCCTGTTCAGCAGAGATCATTTCGCCAGTCATTAATAACTGCATAGCCCTGCCTTTGCCCACAACCTGTACCAAACGCTGGGTTCCGCCGTATCCCGGGATCAATCCCAGATTCACTTCGGGTTGACCAAATTTAGCATTGTCGCTGGCAATAATAAAATGGCAGGAAAGTGCCAGCTCGCAACCGCCGCCTAAGGCAAAACCATTCACGGCAGCGACGATGGGTTTAGGTGAATTTTCTATTTTATCGAAAACGGATTGCTGTCCTTTACGTGCAAGATCTTCGCCTTGCGAAGGATCCAATTGTAAAAACTCGCTGATGTCGGCACCGGCTACAAATGATTTCGGCCCAGAGCCAGTAATGATAGCCGATTTAATGGCATGGTTATTATACACCTCGTCGACCACGGAAGATAGTTCCGCTATTACAGTTTTGTTCAGTGCATTGAGTTTATCAGGCCTGTTGATAGTAATAACAAGTGTTTCATTTTCAATCGTCGTAAGCAATGTTTGATAATTCATACCTTAGTAAATTATTTGCCTAAGATAGACACTTATAAGGATTCGAAAGTTCTCACAGATCATGGAAAATTTCAAATTCTTATTAGCGTTACAGCATATAACAACATTGAATTATTTTCCTCTCATGAGCTTACTTAGTTTGATTACTTATACCGGGATTTTTGTGTTTGCGGGCACCGGTGCATTTAAAGCACGAACCTACCAGATGGATATTTTCGGCGCAGCTGTTTTGGCTTTTGTAACAGCCTATGGTGGAGGAACTTTGCGTGATCTGTTAATTGGCGTACGTCCCGTGAACTGGGTAAATGATTACCTGGCACTGGGGCTTGTTTTTTCTGCCACATTGATCACATTTATTTTTAAACTCAATTATGAACGCTTCAAAAGAACCATATTCATTACTGACGCAATTGGTCTTGGTTTGTTTACTGCAGCAGGAATAGAAAAAAGTATTTTACTTGGCATTAATGAAATGTATGCGGTTGTGATGGGCGTGATCACGGCATCCTTTGGAGGCCTGCTGGCAGACGTACTCTGCAATGCTGTTCCCAATTTATTTAAACGCGGTGAATTGTATGCAACCGCATGCGCGATTGGCGGCATTGTGTATGTGCTACTGCGCAAAGCAGGTTTTGAACAAAACATCAACCTCGTGCTGTGCGTGGTAATTGTCGTGCTAACGAGAGTTATTTCTAAATGGAAAAGAGTTGAGCTTCCTGAGATTTAAGAAAGTTGTTAGCTGATAGCTGTCAGTTGTTGGACCTTCTGTGGCGCTGTGTATGAATAGGTCTCATTTTCTCATGTGTTAAAATTCAGGTAGCTAAACTTACGCCTTCAGCGGTCACTAACAACCAACAACTATCAACCAAAAACTTTCTCTATTGTTGTTGCTGCATTTCCTGGAACCTTCTATAACTATTCTCCGGTATTGCCGGATTGTGTGCCTGATAAGAAACAACCATCGGCATTTCTATGACATTATTATTATTTGCAGCAATTTTTGACAAGCCATTTTCAATGCTTACAGAAACTTCAAGGCGGTGATCAGAAGAGCCTTTGTATGTTCCTTTTACCGGCGTGCAATCTCCAAAATTTCTTCCGATAGCAAGACGCACATGACGATCACTCACAACGCAATTGTTGGTAGGATCAAGACCTATCCATCCGTAGAAAGGAATGTAAGCTTCTACCCATGCATGCGTTGCGCCTTCACCGCGCAACTCGTGATTTTTAGGACAGATATAGCCACTTACATAACGAGCCGGGATGTTTATCATGCGAAGCATAAGTAAAAGCAAGTGCGCAAAATCCTGACACACGCCTGCTTTCAATTTCCACACATCGTCAATCTCTGTTTCTATGCTTGTAACACCTTTTTTGTATTCAAAATTATTGTAGACAAACGCAGACAGCGCCTGTGCATTGTAAAAGGGAGGCTGTTTTTCATTTACAATTTGAGTAACGGCATCACAAATATCCCGGTAACATTTAAAGGCATCAATCTTTAAAAAATCCATGTAAGGAAATTGCTCGCTAAGAAATGAAAGGTTCTCCCATTGCATGTTTGCGGGCGTATCATCGGCCGGCAATAAAACGGGATGTGTTATTACATCGATGGTTGAAAAGATCGTAAGCTCTGTGTGGGGACGAATGATGGAGAACACGCCCACCTGATTGTTAAAGTAATCTGTAAACAACTCTATTGTTGGCTTATAAGAAATTTTGAGGTCATGCTTTTTCACTTCCTGCAATTGATCGCTTACCGGATACAGCATTATCTGGTTGGTACAATCAATCACTGTAGAAGCATATGAGTAGCGTGTTATGTGCTTGATGGAATAAGATGGCATTGTTCTCTTTTTAAAATGTCAGACAATGTTGTTTACGTGTTGCCGAAATAAAACTGATTGAATGAATTGGCAACCTCCACTAATTCGGATCTTGTTTGATAAATAAAACGCTGCAGCTCATCAACACTTGCTGCGCGAATATTGCTGTACTTTACGTTGTTCATTGCTTTACCTATCAGAAACTCAAGCCGGCTATAACTTTCAGGCAAACTCTCAGCATTCAGCCGCTCAAAATAATTTGAAACCTGCTGCAAGCAGTATAAAATCGAATGAGGATAGTTGGTATTGTATAAAATCATTTGCAACACATTATCCGGGGTAAATGTGCCACGGTAAATTTTGTAGTACAACTCATAGCCCGAAAGCGAATGCAGCAATGATCGCAAGTGCGCTTCCATCGGCATTTTGAGCTCGTAGTTTATTTCCTGTATCTTGATGCTTAGGATATCGGCAGAGAGAAATGCTCTCTCTAACATTTTTCCAATGTTAAGGTAATTGAATCCTTCCCCACGAGGCATGGTGATATCAACCGTTCCATTGTAGGAAAAACTATGTTCGATCAAGTCATCCAGCACTGTTACAGGATCACCCACTCTTACCTGCAATTGCATGTTTGAATTGCGTATGACATGGTAGTAATCATTAAGGCATTGCCACATTTCTTTTGTGATGTGATCTTGTACCGCTCTTGCACATTCCCGCGATCTTATGATGTTGTTGATCACTGAAGAAACGTTGTTTCTGTCTAGTAAAATGTGCTCCAATACTTTTGATGAATCTCTTTCGATGTCGTCAATTTCATTGGCATGTAAAACACTATAGGTATTCAAAACGGAGCGCCAGCTAAAGTGAAGCATCTCTTCCTGCGACGAAATGTAGCTTGTGCGTAAAATGCGCAACATGCCGTTGGTTCGCTCCATGTAACGGGCCATCCAATAGATTGTATCTGCTACCCGGCTTAACATACTTTCCTGTTTAGTGTTTAGTAAAAAAATAACAATGCTGCTTAACTCATGTTAACAGGACGGCCTGTACCTTTTCGCAGGCAAGCAATTCGTTGTATGTAAAGTGTGTGATAAAATTTATAATGACTACGCCTATCGCTCAATAGAATTACTACTGTTGAACGGAGAAAAATGAACTATAGCTGACTTCCAAATTCTTCTATGCCACGACCCATGTGTCTTTACTACCACCACCTTGCGAAGAATTCACTACCAATGAACCTTCCCGCAGAGCCACCCGCGTGAGGCCGCCCGGCACTATGTCAATTCCATCAGGGCCGTACAAGGCAAATGGTCGCAAGTCCACCCTTCGCGGTTGCAGCACTCCATTGATATAACATGGCGTGGAAGACAAACTGATAATGGGCTGTGCAATAAAGCTGCGCGGATCAGCTTCGATGGCTCTTCTGAAATTTTCCATTTCCTGCTCAGTAGCTGCATTGCCTATCAACATGCCATAACCACCGGATTCGTTGGTGCGCTTGATCACCATCTTATCCATGTTTTCAAAAACAAGCTTCTGATTGTCCGGTGATGCCAGCTGATAAGTCGGAACCGTTTTGAGTATTGGTTCTTCGTTCAGGTAATAGCGGATCATATCGGGCACATGCGCATACACCGCCTTATCATCTGCAACGCCATTGCCCATAGCGTTTACAATAGCCACATTCCCTTTTCGGTAAGCCCAGTAAATACCAGGAACACCCAATATACTGTCTGGCCGGAACACGAGCGGGTCAATAAAATCATCATCCACGCGGCGATAGATCACATCTACTTGTTGAAGGCCTTTGGTGGTTTTCATGTACACGTGATGGTTGTCTACCACAAGGTCGCGACCTTCCACAAGCTCAATGCCCATGAGCCTTGCAAGAGTTGTGTGTTCAAAATATGCTGAGTTGTAAATGCCCGGCGAAAGCAATACAACCGTTGGATCACTGTTTTGCCTGTTTGCAAGTGCCAGGAGATTTTTCAGCAATAGATCCGGATAATGTTTTACCGGCTTTATATTATTCTTTGGCAGCAGATCCGGAAAGATGCGGTACGTTATGCTTCGATTTTCGAGCATGTACGATACACCGGAGGGCGTGCGCAAATTATCTTCCAGCACATAAAATTCTCCATCGTAATCTCGGATGAGATCGACACCTGCGATATGTGTGTAAATGTCAAACGGCACGTTCACGTTTGTCATTTCCCGTAAAAAATTCGGGGAAGAGTAAATGAGCTTGGCCGGAACAATTCCATCTTTTATAATGAACTGGTGGTGGTAAATATCTTTCAGGAAAACATTGAGTGCTTTAAGTCGTTGCTTTATTCCGGCTTCAATTCTTTTCCACTCGTCGCCCATAATGATCCTCGGAATAATGTCGAAGGGAAATATTTTTTCTATGCCCTCGCCGCTGTTGTAAACCGTAAAAGTGACTCCCTGGCTCATGAATAATTTCTTGGCCATTTCATCTTTGTGGGTCATTTCGTCGGACGAAAGGTCCTGGATGGCACCCACGAAGTTTTTATAGTGGTCGCGTACACCTTCCTGGCTAAACATTTCATCCCAAACGCCTGGCTGATCGCTGTAAGATTGGAGTAAAGTGTTTTCTGTCATAGTTAATTAAATATAGCAAATACTTTGAAAAAATATTAAAATATTTGAGTCAGACAGAAAATAAATGCATTATTATGCTAAACAGAGCCACCATAAACGAATTACACCACTAAAACATTAATATATTTTTAATTATAATTTATCAGCAACATTCGAATATTTCTGGCAAAAGGCTACTTGCGAACTTTTTTCACCTTCTCTTTCGCAGGCAAACTTTCGTGATCGCGCACGACCTGCAGATCATCCTTAAATAATGGAAAAGAGATAAGCTCTACGCCAAGTGCTTCTGAGATTTTTGCAATTGTTTCCAGTGTCAAATTCTCGTTACCACTTACTACCTTACTTATGTATTGGGGAGACACTCCAATTTTTTCAGCTAAAACTTTTTGATTAACCGTTTCGCTGTCTTCCAGTGCAGCAAGTATTCGCTGCGCGATATTTCCTGAATAACCAAGCCACTTTCTATTTTTCAGTCTATATCTCGCATTTTCAATGAATGCACTTTTCTTTACCATAAAATATTTATTTGTCAATTAAACCTTGCACGTCGGCTATGCCATGTGCTTTTAAAAACACCTTAACTCTTTTAACATTGTCAAACTCAACCTTAAATTCCGGACCTATCATTGCTTTATACAGCTTTATCGTTCCACCTGTAACCAAATAGGTTCCATCATCCAACAAGATCGCATACAAGCGCAAAATAGAACCTTGTATACTCGGCCGCGCTTTCCTTTCATCGTCATGATCAAAATGCAGCGATTCGACGTTACCGTAAAGACGCTTAAAAAGTTGATCCAGTGATTTGCAGCCTTCAATTTCTTCGTTTGCGTTGAGAAGTTCAACTGCAAATTTCACAACTTCCAATTTGATGGTACTAATGATATTTGAAACGGTAGCATCTTTAAAAAATATACTGTCGAGTGAATCAAATCTTTCATTCACAAAGGATCTTATAAACTCTTCATTGCTCCAGTTGCGGTAACAAGCGTCGAAAATATCAATCTCATGTTCAGGGTATATCACCGCCCACAGCCTGCATTCTAATTCGTTTTCGGTTTCAAAGATAGGACAAAATTCCATTAAATCAACTTATAGGTTTAGTCTTAAAAATATTTAAGCAAGTTGATTGACCATGGTAACCTTTTATTTATCAGTATTTTAAAAAGATGGGGCGGCAAATATAATCCCGATTACTTGTATAAATAAAAAGTCCAAAGAAGCAGCCTCCTTTGGACCTAATAATATATGAAACGCATTTAACCGCTACTTCATTTTCAATTTCAACTTTCAACTTTCAATTAAAAATCCCTGTGCTCGCCCACCCAACCTTGTATATAATTAATGATCTCTGTCGTTTCTGTGCCAGGAGCGAATAATTTGCCTACGCCCATGGTGTTTAACTCTTGCATATCGTCATCCGGAATAATGCCGCCGCCAGTAAGTAGCACGTCGTTCATATCCCTTTCTTTCATCAGTTGGATGATTTTTGGGAAAACGGTCATGTGAGCGCCGGATAAAATGCTTACACCAATTGCATCCACGTCTTCCTGTAAAGCAGCATTCACCACCATTTCAGGTGTTTGGCGAAGGCCCGTGTAAATTACTTCCATACCACCATCGCGCAGTGCAGTGGCAATCACTTTGGCGCCGCGGTCATGACCATCAAGGCCCACTTTGGCTACCAGTACACGAATCGGTCTTTTTGCTGTTTTCGTCATGCAATCGTATTTCAGGCAAAGAAAGTAAAAATTAAAAAGTAAAAAGTAAAAAGTCGAGCAGGTCGATGTCAATTTTACTGTTTGAGATTAGACATTTTTTGAGTTTTTACTTTTGCCTTTTGACTTTATCTAATAAATCTTTTCTTATGTCCAGCAATTATGCGTTCAATAACTTCATTTACTGAATCAGAGGGATTTCTGAATACGGCGAATTTTAATCCATTTTCTCTTGCAAGAGGCATACTCAGGGAATCGACGACAGTATAAGTAGCGAATTGTCTGTAAGCGGTTTCTGAGCTATCAGGCATGTTGTGCCCAATAAGAATGATTGCTCTCACTTTATATACATCCGGCATCCAGAGTAAAAAAGTAGCGTTGTCGCTATACACTTCCGGCAAGTGGTATTCGCGGCCATAGTAGTTGATAGCGCCGGCAACACCATACGATCTGCAATAGATCAACGTGTGAATTCGAATGGAATCATGCAGTCCATAATAAACATCTGCAGTTTTCAATGCTATCTCCTTCCAACCCATCATGTCGGCAAAGTCCTGAGGCAAGGGATGTTTTTTTTGATCTTCCCAGGTTAACGCTCCTGTATTTGCCACGCCAGATTTCTCATAATACTTATGCAATGTTTCCGGCTTTGCTACCGGAAGCGCTACAGGCATAGCGTACGCGCCCAATGTCAGACCAAAGATCAACATGGCATAACGTGTCCACTTCAACCTTCCGGTTGTTACTGCTTCTAAATGATAGGCGCCGAAGGCAAACAAGATAGGATAAGCACCGAGTGCGTAATAGTCTTTGCCATGCATCACTAATAGAAAAAGTATGATGAGTATATACGCCCAACCAAATGCACGATAGAGTTTTCCTCTTTCTGCAAACACCAAAAAGAACAAGCCCGCGATCCACACAAAAATCATTGGCAGGTTCATAAATATTTGCCCTGCAATAAATGAAACGGGACTAACATATTGCAACTGGTATTCCTGCAATTCATGCATGTGAAAAAACACCGGAAAGCGATGATTGTATTGCCATACAAGATTGGGAAGAAAAGTTAGAAAGGCAATCGCACCAGCATAATACAAGTGCTTATTGAGAAATATTTTTCTATGCCTTGTAATGAGTAACGAAACCAATATACTCGTTGTGTAAAACGCTACTGTGTATTTGCTAAGCAATCCCAAGCCCACAGCAACCCCAAAGAGATATAACCATTTGTTCTGCAAAGTTTGAATGTAACGCACAAGGCTAAAGCCTATCAGCGTCCAAAAAAATATTTCAATGCAATTGGGTTGAAATAAAAAGAACACCCGCACATAACCGTCAATCAAAAACGGCAACCAGCCAAGTATCAACGCAAACGCTCTTCCGCCCAATGACAGAATAATTCTTCCTACTAATAAAAATGTAAGCGAGCCAAAAAGTGATGGCCAGAATTTTATCCAGAACATACTACCTCCAAACAAATTGGTGAGCCATGCAAACACCGACAACATCGGCGGCACTTCCATGTATCCCCACGCCATGTGACTTCCTTCAGATAAATAAAGGAATTCATCTCTGTGCGGTTGGTAAATACTATTCTGTAAAAAATAAGGAATGATGAGGCGAAGCAGAGCGAGTAAGTATAACAGCCTGGTGTACTGTTTCATGTAAGGTTGTTTGAAACAAGATAGAAAACGGAACGCAGATTTTCATGATTTGAGGGATTAAAATACAGAACCCAGATTTTCATGATTCTCATGATTTACTAAGATTTTTAATAAAAAAATGCTGGCTGTTATGGATAGAACCAAGACAACCAGCATTCCTATATTTCACTCATAAAAAATCATAACAATCATGAAAATCTGCGTTCCTTCTCTCTAAGCGAGCAACGCGATTGTATGCTTGATCCTCGCGATCGTTTCATCTTTCCCGATGATCGCTGCGATGTCGAATACGCCGGGACCGAATTTCCCGCCTACGAGCATTACACGCAAAGGCATCATGAGTTCGCCGGGTTTCATTTGATTGGCGGCTACTATTTCTTTAAATTCTTTTTCAAGATCATCGTGTTGCCATGTTGGAAGCAATTCATATCCACGAATCAATTCTGCAAAAAATTGTTGTTTCTTTTCATCCCACTTTGGCTCGATGGCAGCGGTGTCAATTTCTTTTGGAGATTGGAAGAAGAAAGATGCCTGCGGTACAAAGTCGTTTAACAATGTGCAGCGATCTTTTACCAACTCTAACACTTTCGCAAACTGATCATCATTTGTAATGGCGATGTTATTGTCTGCAAATATTTTCATTACCTGATCTTTATATTCTGCAACCGGTAATTTCTTAATCCACTCATGGTTGAACCATTTTGCTTTTTCAAAATCAAAAATGGCTCCGCTGTGGCTTACGCGGCTGATATCAAATCGCTGGATTAATTCTTCCATAGAGAAAACTTCCTGCTCTGTTCCGTCGTTCCAACCCAGCATTGCCAGCAGGTTGACAAAGGCTTGCGATAAAAATCCTCTTTCGTAAAAACCTTCTGTCAACTCTTGTGATTTCGGATCTGTCCAGTTCATGGCAAAGATCGGAAAGCCATATTTGTTACCATGACGCTTGCTCAGTTTGGAACTATCAGGTCCTAAGATCAACGGCAAGTGCGCCCATTGCGGCATGTCATTTTCCCAGCCCAAATATTTCCATAGCAAAATATGAACAGGTGCGCTTGGCAGCCATTCTTCACCGCGGAATGCGTGAGATATTTTCATGGAGAAATCATCTACTACCACTGCGAGGTGATAAGTAGGCATGCCATCAGCCTTCAGCAAAACTTTATCATCGACAAGGCTGCTGTTGAAGCTTACTTCGCCACGAATCATATCGGTGAATTTCACTTCTTCATTCTGCGGCATTTTAATACGTACTACGTGAGGGGCACCTTCTGCAAGCAATTTTTGCGTTTCAGCTTCACCCAGCGTTAAAGAGTTTTTCATCTTTTCGCGGATCACATAATTGTATTGTGGCGATGGATTTTCGTCTGTTTTAAAATCTGTGCGCATTTTTTCCAACTCCTCCGCTGTATCGAATGCGTAGTAAGCATTGCCTTGTTTTATCAACTGCTCTGCATACTGGCGATACATTTCTTTTCTTTCGCTTTGGCGGTATGGCGCATATGGGCCGCCGTGTTTCGGGCTTTCATCAGGTGTAAGTCCGCACCACGCGAGGCAATTGAAAATATATTCTTCCGCTCCAGGCACAAAACGTGTCTGGTCCGTATCTTCTATTCTTAATATAAAATCTCCGCCATTTTGTTTGGCAAATAAATAATTATACAACACTGTGCGAACGCCGCCCAGATGCAAGCCGCCGGTTGGGCTTGGGGCGAATCTTACTCTTACTTTTTTGCTCATAGGCTGCAAAGTAATGTGGAAATTTGAAAATATGGAAATTTGAAAATGAGGGACGATTTGAAGATTTGAACATACGAGAATTTGAAAATTGGGGAGCCGCAACTTTAAGTACTATAATAAATTGATTTAATTATTTATTCTTTAACATTCAGGATGCCTTTTCTAAATAAAATCCCCCCGCGCAGAAGGCATTTTCAAATTCTCAAATTTTCAAAGTATATATTTGTAATCCACAAAATGGTTTATCAATAATGAACAAGCTCAGGCTGAAGGATTTCTTCACTTTATATATTCCCTTTTTTCTATTATCGCTGATCATTATCTCGCCCAAATTGTATTTCTTTTTTAAGGACAAGGATTTTGTTAACTTGTTTATCAACTTATTACTGATTCAAGCTCTCATACTTTTGCCTACTATATTTTTCTGCTTGCGCATAAAAGTTTACTATATTTTGTTAGCTTTTTTTTGCAGCATCATCTCTCTTTTTTTCATTCCGTTAATGCTGCTGCATAAAGAAATTCATAAGGGCTTGCTGGGCCTGGTTGTAAATAGCAGCATTAGAGAAGCGACGGAATTACTTGGGTGGCTCATTGTTCCCATATTAGCAATCGTGATCACTGCTTTTTTTGCAGGCTTCTATCTAATGAAGCAGCTTCCGCAAAAGATAAATGTAAAAACCGGATTTGTTGCTTCGATTATTGGCCTGATGCTGCTTTCAATACTGGGCCTGGCAAATATCAGGTACTACGACAATTTCTACAACGCAGTGAGCGCAAACTTTAAGAACTCATTTCCCACAAGATATTACTTCGATTTTTTGAATGATTACAGAAACACATGGAAAATTTCAAATGAAGAATATTTGCGTGCAACCAAAGACTTCAAGTTCGGGGCAATAAGAACCTCCTCTACAAACAAGCGAAGAATTGTTGTTCTGGTAATTGGCGAAAGTTGCAGATATGATCACTGGCAAATAAACGGGTACTCGCGGCAAACCTCACCTCTGCTTGCAAAGGAACATAACTTATTTTCCTTTCATAATGTGGCTTCCGGAGCCAGTGTAACTCACAGATCCGTACCAATGCTAATTACAAGGGCGGGTGTAGAAACCTGGTCAGATCATTTTACACAAAAGGGATTGCTTTATGCTTTCAGAGAAGCTGGTTATTATACCGCGTGGGTAAGCAACCAGGAAAAAGAAATATCAACTGCAAATCTTCACATTGCAGATGCAGATACTGCTTTAATTAAAGACTATAATGACAATAACAATTTTATGGTAGCCAATAACTACGACGAAAATTTATTGCACCCTTTAACCAGGCTGATAAAGGAAAAATCTTCGGATATTTTTATTGTTTTGCACACGTTGGGAAGTCATTGGGATTATCGCTTCAGAGTGCCTGCGGGTAAAGAGAAATTTCCGGTAAAAGATTTCTACATTTTCAATCATTCTTTGGCAGACAAACAAAACATTGTTAATGCTTACGACAACACAATTGCATACACCGATGAATTTCTGGATAGTGTAATTACAACGCTGAAAATGACATCTGAAGAAGCATGCCTTTTATTCATTTCCGATCACGGGGAAAGCTTAATGGATAACGGCGACTACAATATTCTTCATGCCTTTGAACCATGCTATTATTCAATACAGGTGCCTTTGTTCTTTTGGTTCTCTGATGCGCTTGTTAACGCAAATCCGCATTTTACTGATGGGTTAACCGGCAATCAAAATAAGGCGGTGTCAAGTGCTGAATCTATTTTTTATACAACTCTTCACCTTGGAAATATTGACATTCCCTCTGATCCAAATTTCAAAAAGCGTGATTTATTTTCTTCTTCTTTTGTGGAAAGCAAACAAAAGGTTTTAAAAGAAAATAACACCATAACCACATTGCCAGTGCTCAAAGCAGAAATGAACAGCGAAAAACGGAATTAACCTGTTATATTTTCCATAATCGCCATGCACGTCATTTTCAAATTTCCATATTTCAAAATTTTCAAATTACCTTCGCCTCCCACATATTTACCTGCAACAATTTTTTCCTCTTGTAAATTATTTTATGTTAGTTAAAACGTTTGGAAGCGCTGTGTATGGCGTGGAGGCTATTACTATAACTATTGAAGTAAATGTAAGCGAAGGCAGTTTTTTCGCGGTAGTTGGTTTGCCGGATGTTGCGGTGAAGGAAAGCGCACAACGTATTGACAGCGCCATTAAAACCAACGGCTATCGCATGCCGCGTACCAAAGTGGTTATCAATCTTGCGCCCGCTGATATTAAAAAATCGGGTTCTGCGTTTGATCTGCCAATTGCCATGGGTTTGCTTGGCGCTTCCGAACAGGTGGAACGTATTGATGCGCTGAAGGATTATATTATGATGGGCGAATTAAGCCTCGATGGCACCATTCAACCAATAAAAGGAGCACTGCCTATTGCTATCACTGCGCGTAAAGAAGGATTCAAAGGTTTGATCGTGCCGACACAGAATGCCCGGGAAGCTGCAATGGTCAATACTCTTGAGGTGTATGGCGTATCACACATTAATGAGGTTATCGAGTTCTTTCAGTCAGGAACAAATTTGCAACCTGTTGTTGTTGATACAAGGGACGAATTTTTCAATTCGCAATATTCTTTCGACTTCGATTTCAGCGATGTTAAGGGCCAGGAAAACATTAAACGTGCATTGGAAATTGCGGCGGCTGGTGGACATAATGCCATTCTGATCGGACCTCCGGGTGCAGGTAAAACAATGCTGGCGAAACGATTGCCTACTATTTTACCGCCGCTCACTTTGCACGAAGCGCTTGAAACAACAAAGATCCACAGCGTTGCCGGCAAGCTGCCAGACAATGCCACACTTATATCCAAGCGTCCGTTTCGTTCGCCGCACCACACAGTTTCTGATGCAGCGCTGGTGGGCGGAGGCAGCGTACCTCAGCCGGGTGAAATTTCGCTTGCGCATAACGGTGTGTTGTTCCTGGATGAGTTGCCGGAATTTAAACGAACTGCCCTTGAGGTGATGCGCCAGCCTATGGAAGAACGACGCGTCACAATTTCACGTGCCAAAGTTGCACTTGATTTTCCTGCCAGTTTTATGTTGATAGCATCCATGAACCCCTGCCCTTGCGGATACTACAATCATCCCGTTAAAGCGTGTACCTGCCCGCCCGGTGCGGTTCAAAAATATCTCAACAAAATCTCCGGTCCATTGCTGGACAGGATAGACCTTCACGTGGAAGTAACGCCGGTTCCGTTCAATGAATTATCGTCTTCCAAAAACGGCGAATCGTCAGAAGACATCCGCAGCCGCGTGATCTCAGCGAGGGAAATTCAGGCAGAACGCTATAAAGAAACCACCGGCATCTACTGCAATGCGCAAATGAATAGCAGGCATTTAAAGGAGATTTGTGTACTGGATAACGCGTGTTCTAATTTGCTCAAAATCGCCATGAATAAATTGAATCTTTCCGCCCGAGCCTACGACCGTATCCTGAAAGTCTCCAGAACCATAGCTGACCTGTCCGCCTGCGAAACCATTAAGGCAGAGCATGTAGCCGAAGCCATTCAGTATCGAAGTTTGGACCGGGAAGGTTGGGCGGGCTAAAGCCTTCGGCTTTAGTAATTTGAAAATGTGGAAATGTGAAAATTTGAAAATTCATTCTGTGTAGCGGAATGACTAGTTTTGGAGAACATGAGTATATGATAGTTAATTAATTGCGACCAATTTGTGGAGCGATTATAGTTTCGGCGCGCCCATTTTCAAATTTTCAAATCCTCAAATTTTCAAATTAATCGGAATTTTTGTCACTTTGAGTATCTCGCACGTTGTTTGCTGTTGGAACATCCTTGCCCTTCTTTTTGTTATAATTTTAAGTTATCATGAAAATTCTGTTACAATATTTAAAGCCGTATAAATGGCTAATAGGGTTGGCGTTGTTTTTGGCGACGATCAACCAGGTGTTTTCTTTGTTCGATCCGTTGATATTTGGTAAGCTGTTTGACAAATTGCTTATTCACGCACATGAATATGGAAGCGTTGATAAAGACAAAATTTTCCATGCGGAAGGCACTCGCTCATGGAACGAATTCTTTTGGAGTCTTTTGAAATACCTGGGAATGCTTATTGGTGTTGCGATGGTTTCACGTATCGCAAAGGCTTTCCAGGATTATTTTGTAAATGTTATTGTGCAAAAGTTCGGTGCGAAAATTTTTACAGATGGTCTTCAACATTCGATGAAACTTCCTTACCAGGAATTCGAAGATCAGAGAAGTGGTGAAACATTGTCGATACTTACCAAAGTGCGTACAGACACGGAAAAGTTCATCACCATGTTTATCAATGTTCTATTTGGGATTATTGTGGGCATCGTGTTTGTTACGGTTTACTCTTTTAGTCTGCATTGGTCCATCATGCCAATCTATGTAGTGGGTGCTGCAATACTAGCGTGGCTCACAAGTGCACTGAGTAAAAAAATAAAGATTATTCAAAAACGTATCGTGGCTGAAACAACTTCGCTTGCAGGCTCTACAACTGAGTCGTTGCGCAATATTGAATTGTTGAAAAGCCTCGGACTTACCAACCAGGAAGTGAAGCGCTTGAATGCAAATACTTACAAAATACTTGGACTGGAATTGAAGAAGGTTAAAAGTCTTAGAGCGCTCAACTTCATCCAGGGTACGTTTGTAAACTTCCTTAGACAATCGATCGTTTTTGTGTTGGCACTGCTGGTATTTAGAAACAGCATTACTCCGGGACAGGTATTAACGCTTACATTTTATTCATTCTTCATTTTCGGACCATTGCAGGAAATAGGAAACATCATTCTCGCTTATCGCGAGGCTGAAGCTTCGCTCATTAACTTTCACAACCTGATGGAGAAAGAGCCGGAGAAACAACCGGAGCATGCGAAACATTTGGGCGACATAAAATCGCTGAGTTTTAACGACGTAAGCTTTAAGCACCAAACGGCACACTACCGCGCCATTGAAGATATCAGCTTTAGTGTGAACAAGGGTGAGACTGTTGCATTTGTTGGCCCTTCGGGTTCAGGTAAAACAACCTTGATGAAATTGCTGGTTGGTTTGTACAGACCGAAGGAAGGAAAAATTTTATACAACGGCATCGATGAAAGCTCTATCAATTTTGATGACCTGCGAAATCAGATAGGCTTTGTAACGCAGGATACGCAACTGTTTGCAGGCACTATTAAAGAGAACCTGATGTTTGTAAATCCAAATGCGACAGAAGAAGACCTAATGGACGTACTGCAAAAAGCTTCCTGTCAAAAATTATTAAACCGTGCGGAGAAAGGTTTGGATACAATGATCGGTGAAGGAGGCTTGAAATTAAGCGGTGGTGAGAAACAGCGTTTGTCAATCGCCCGCGCATTGCTGCGCAAGCCGAAGGTTTTAATTTTTGATGAAGCCACTTCTGCATTGGATTCTATTACCGAAGAAGAAATTACATCAACTATCAGATCGGTATCTGCTGAAGGTGATCAGATCACTATCTTAATTGCGCACAGGCTTTCTACTATTATGCATGCTGACAGAATTTATGTGCTGGAGCAGGGTAATGTTGTAGAAACTGGTAACCACGAATATTTGCTGGAACAAAAAGGCTTGTATTATGCAATGTGGAGACAGCAAATTGGAGAAAGAAAGAATTTGAAGATAGCGTAATGCTTCGCATCTTTTTGCCACTGAGGCACAGAAAACACAGAGTTTACTAAAATATTATTGAACTGCAGGGGAAATTTATTTTCCTTGCCTTGGCTTACTACAATTTTCCGTAGTTCGAATGTTTGTCCGCACTTTTTGCGATCAAATCAAACCATGTTTTAACTAACCTCTGTTTTCCTTTGTGCCTCTGTGGCAAACTCACGGGCGAAGCCCCGAATTCAAATTTTTAAACTTTTCTTTAGAAATAATTGTTTTTTTTAGGTGCCGGTTTGAGGTGGATGCAACGTTTCAGGTTTTGGGAAGCTCAATATTTCTTTACGCATTTGTACCGTTTAAAACCTTATTATGATAAGAGCATTTTACAGCCTCGTTATTCTGACAGCTTTGGTCTTTTTTCAAAGCTGCTCAAAGAACGATGACCCTGTTCCTCAAAATGCTTCGGGCCCTTTGCTCACAAAAATTGAATGGAAAGATCAAAATGCTTCTGCCAGTTTCGAGTACAATACTGATAACTCACAGAGGCAAATTATCTATGATACACCCTACGGAATTGACACTTTAAATTTTGCTTACGCAAATAGCAAACTGGCCACCATCACCAGCACTAGGTCATTGAAAATTAGTCAGTATGCATACAATGAAAAGAACCAGGTGAGCAATATTACCATGTCAAGCATTTATTCGATTGCAAAATATCAGTTTGAGTATACTTATACATCTATCGGCAAAGTCGCATCGCTAAAATATTACCTGCTGAATGAAGGTGGCAAACATCTTATTTACAATTCTGTGTATGACTACGACAGTGCAGGTGATCTTTCAAAAATTACCTCAACTGATAAAAACAAGCAGCAAATCATCATCCTGATCAAATCTTATTCAGAAAAGACCCTTTTTAATCCGTGGCCATTTATAAGCACAACAGATCTTGAAGAGATGTATGAACTATACAATTATCCGGTGCTGAACAGTTTGAAGAAATTGCCGAAGAGAGTTGAAAAAATCATACAGGGTAACAAATCTATCTACGAAACTGATTTCACCATAAACTCGTTAAAACTTGGAAAAACCTTATCCTCTAATTATTACGAGGACGATCCCGGAAACAAGGTAACTATGGAAGCGACGTATTTTTATAATAACTGAATCATTGAATAATTCAGTTATTTGTTTAAAAAATGTCTTATCGTTAAAAATATTCCTACTCCAACAATCAACATCATAAACATATGTTTGTTGCTTATGCCTTTGGATGAATCAGATGTTCTTACTTGTGTTTGTCCTTTTTCATCATAACTGAATTCGTACTCCAGATTCTCTACCATTTTCTTATAATCCTCTTTGTACTTATCGACTTCTTCGGCAGGTATATGATCTTTAAAAGTTTTGAAGTGATAGGTTAGATTAACCCGGGAGCCTATAATCTCAGGTTCGAAATCAAATTCAAAAGCGTCATTCCTGATATGCAATTCATTTGCGTCAAGCGCCCAATCCTCGTAAAAATTAATCCTGATCGTGTTGGTAAGATCAAACGGGTAAGGTAGAGCAAGCGGCGCATCTTTCACGAGGCCCTTTGGATCCGGAAGCTGATCATAGATCCGCTGACCAAGTACACTAAATTTATCTGTGCCTTTTTCATTTTTCCAGATGGATGGTATCAAATAGCTTTTGGTAACGTTAATGGTATTCGTCTCGCTATCATCTTTTATCTCCCAATCTTTATCCTGTTTAATACTTTCATAGCTGGACGCATAATATTGAAGGGAACTTTTCTCAAGATCGCGAATGCTGTTTTCCGCAAAGGAACTGCGTGCATCATCTGCCATTCCTCCCTTGTAATTACAGTTGACCTCGAGTGTGCTTTTTTCTCCTTTTTTACCTATCCGGAAAGTTTCCGAAATCCTCGATGTAGGCAAGCCGGGAAGTTCGATTGCCGTTAGTGCGTTGATGCCATCACGCACAATAAGTGCCTGACCATAAGCTGGCAAAAACGTATTGATGAGGTCGCCGCCCTGGTGCGTGTAAGTGGGATCCACGAAAACATAAACTCCCGCAGATCTTTCTATTGCGACAATCGCATGATCAAAATGACCTGGCGCTGGCGTTGCGTCCAGCAATTTATTTCTCAAAGTAGTATTTACAAGCGCCACGTAGGCTTTGAGACCTCCTTTTTGCAGAATGGATGCGTACAACAATGCCTTGTCCTTACAATCACCGAATCTGTTTTTGAAAACTTCTTCCGGCGAATGCGGTTTGTGAGAGTTTTCCCCAATCTCCAATCCAAGATAGCGCACCTCGTCCTGAACGAACCGTAAAGCAAGAGAAGCAAAATCATCGTTGTAGCCTTTCGCCTGATTGTACCAGTAGGTAATCTTTGCATTTAACGCCGGCGAAAATGTGTACTGGTAGTTATTAAATGTTTTTAGTCCCCAGTCGACCACTTCTTTCCAGTTGCCATATTCAGTTACGCTTACGTAAGGCACATTAATATACCAACCGGGTATTTCACCTTCACTCTCCCAAAGTTGCGTTGCAGGGTTGTTCCAGTGATATATTGTGACCCCAGATTCATTCGTTTGCGTCGGTGCCTGTGCGTTATTAAAATACTTGAAGTTGAGTTTTGTGGAAGCAGGTGCGATCAATGTGAGAAAATAATTACACAAAGCAGTCGCACTTGTGAAATAGTAACTGTTGTCAAACCGGTTTCCAAACACCGGGTTAAATCCAATTACAGAATAGGAGGCTTCTATGCGATCGTCTTTTCTTACATCTTTTAAAATGATAAAGGCTCTCTTCATGCCGTTGTATTGCAAATTGGCCGCTTCAGTTTCTTCCTGTATCACCTGTATTGCGCTCTGGGTAAGCTGATTGATCATTTTACCATCGCGCCAGATAGCAACTTTATGAAAGATCACCTTCTGGTATTCCGGTGAGAAACTCACAGAGACTTCCGAGGTATTTTCAACGCCCGACTCATTTATAATATGTCTTATCAAGTGTGTGTACTCAGTTTGCAGTGGAATGTTTACCTGATCATCCATAAGCTCCAAATAGTAACCGTTACTGATGTTTCGGGCTTCTGGCTTCTTGTCGGGATTAGGGTTCACTTTATAAAGCCACGTAGGCATGGCCGTTATTGAAACCTTTTCTGCCGCCCGTGTGTTATTATAGAAATTGGCCGCCAAAAAAGAAATTAAAACGAGTTTCCGGAGCATATCAAGGGTTTAGGTTAAACGCAATTGTAAATATGCACAAAAGTACTTAGACTGGGTTGGGATAAGTATAAATACCTATAACGTGTTGACAATGAGGGCGCACTTTTTGCAATTACGAATTGATTTTTTTCGGGAACTGTTTTAAATGTCCAAATAAGTTTCTACTTTAGCGGTATCTATCTTTATTCCTATAGTAAGCCACGCGACCTTTAATCTCGTTTCCGCCAAGTCTTATCCTCCTATCTAAAGACCACATTTTTAGTAAGTCCCATTTCCTTTCTTTTTATCATCTGAAACTACATTTCGAAAACTAAAATTTGGTTTATGAAACACTTGTACTCATCTTACAAGAGGGTCTTCGCCACCTTGTTGTTCTTTTTTATCATCATCTATTCAAAAGCTAACATCTACCTCGTAACCAACACAAATGTGAGTGGCCCGGGTTCGTTTGGCGACGCTCTTAACCAGGCAAACTGGCATGTTGGCAAGGATACGATTAACTTCAACATTGCTGGCTCTGGCCCGTTTGTACTTAAGCCTGACGCAAATGGCTTTCCCAACATTATCGACGGAGTGTACATTAACGGTTACTCACAACCGGGTTCGACCGCTGGTGCCTTTACCTCGCGAAAAATCTTAATTATTCTCGACGGCGCCAATCTGCCGGTATATTTAAGCGGCCTGGACATTATCTCCAGCAACGTCGAAATTGCCGGTCTGAACGTCAGAAATTTTGGCGAATCCGGCATCGTTATTGGCGGCGGCGTGCAAAATATCAGCGTCTGGGGTTCATTCATCGGAACAAACGAAACCGGTACTGCGGCTGCTTCTAATGGCAGAAACGGTGTAAGGTCCGATCCTTTTGCTACTGCCAACTCAACGAACATTACGATTGGTACAAATGGTGATGGCGTTCAGGATGCATGGGAAGGCAATATCATCAGTGGCAACCGTGATAATGGTGTTGCCTTTATGTTGGTGAAAAATTCCAAAATCTCAGGTAACTATATAGGAATCGGAGCTACCGGTACTGAAGTTATCGGCAACAGCACTGCCGGTATCGTTTTAGACAAAAGCTCTAAAAGCAATCTAATTGGTACCGATGGAAATGGTACCAGCGATGCTCTGGAAGGAAACGTTATTGGCAACAACGGCAAGTATGGTGTTTGGCTGTATAATTCTTCTGATTCAAATACAGTTGCTGGTAATAAAATAGGTTTGAATACTTCAAACAATGCGGCTCCAAATTCTATGGGTATTATTGTTTGGAACTCCAGTGCCAACATAATTGGTGTTACCAACAATGCAGTACAATCGAACACAGTTTCCTCTAATACTGATTATGGTATTAAACTGCAAGCGGGTGATTACTTCGCAATACTTGGGGGCAATACTACTACACATAACATGATCTCTGGTAACAATATCGGAACCTTTGCTCCGGGTGTAGCAGACAGAGGTAATGGTATCTTTGGCGTGTACGCCGAGTCTTTAAGCGGTTACGATGTTATCAACAACTGGATTGGTAGCAATAATGATGGCGTTAACGATGCACTGGAAGGAAACACTATTGCGTTTAATAAACAATCGGGTGTTTCTACATATACAGGCTTTGCAGGTACGGGTAAACTTACCGGTTTAACCATTTCCAAAAACAGAATGTATGGCAATGTAGAACTTGGTATCGATTTGAAAACCGATTTAGTTGCAGGAAGAGGGGTTAGTAATAACCACAATGGTCCATTAACAGGGCCTAACAACTATATGAACGCTCCTGTGTTGCTGAACATCGTTGAAAGTGGAGATAATTTTGTCATCAATGGATTCAGTGATCCGGGCGCCATTATCGAGTTCTACAAAGCAGATGGCACACACCCTTCAAATCCGCTTCCAACGGGCTTTACAAGAAGCTTTGGGGAAGGCGTTATTGCATATATGCGTGTACGTGAAGATGGTATTCTGGATAACATTACTGATAACTCTAACGTAGTGGGAACTTATGACAGAACATTTGAAGGAGATAACAATCCTGCTATTATCACCGCAAACCGTTTCCAATTCACTATTCCCAAAGCGTTGTTTGCAGGCCTGACAACTACTTCAGGTTTGACGGCAACAGCTACAGATGCAAACGGCAATACTTCAGAATTCAGTGGTGTTGTTTATCCTCCGGTAAATGCAGCTCCGCTGCCTGTTGATTTCATTTCTTTCAAAGCAGTATTGAATGCCGGCAAAGCTAATTTGACATGGTCAACAGAAAACGAAGTAAGCAATGATCACTTTGATGTGGAAAGAAGCAGTGATGGCAGAACATTCGCCAAACTTGGTGCTGTAGCTGCGTCTCACGCTCCTGTTGGCAACTATACATTTGTTGATGCATCTCCGCTTAACAACAACTACTACCGTTTGAAACAAGTTGATGTGAACGGCGACTTTAAATACAGCAAAGTAGTTTACCTGCAAGCGCTGGCATTGCAAATGCAGATCAGTCCGAATCCATTTGTGGATCACCTGAATGTATCATACAATCTTGATAACGCAGGTAAAGTGAAAGTATACGTTTATGATATGGTGGGCAGACTGATTAAACAAGTTGATCTGCAGGGAAACAAAGGTTATAACTCACAATCTGTTTCAAGCCTTGGTTACTTACCATCAGGTCAGTATGTACTCAAACTGGTTGGCGACAACTTACAGACACAAGTAAGACTTGTGAAGTAAAATAAGTTTTAATGATCGATTGAATGAAGGCTGTCTCGAAAAGAGGCAGCCTTTTTTTAATTGAGTTATTGAATTCCAGATTGTGTCCATTGAACTCCACACACTCCCTCTTTTCACATTACAACTTTCATTTATTATAAAAAAAAACATTAACCTGCTTTTAACTGCCCGGTTTAACACCTTTTGAAGACAGCCAGCATCTACTCTGCACTAAAAAAACAAACGCTATGAAAAAAAGAACAATTGTACTGGCTGCATTTTTTCTTACAGGATCGATCACATTTGCACAAAGCAGCAAACCTCCGGCAACCAATCAAAGCGCCCCTAAACATGAACAGCACAAAAATGTAACCTTCACCGCAGAGCAGCAAAAGAAACTGGAAGCGATCATGGCCGATACTAAAGATAAATCTGACGCCATTAAAAGCAATGAATCTTTGACGAAGGAACAAAAGCAGCAACAAATGCTTTTGCTTATACAAAGCAGCAAGCAACAATCCAATGCTGTTTTAACGGCTGAGCAGCAGGCACAACTAAAGAGCCAAAGAAGTGAGACTATAAAAAAACGGAATGCCAATAACTATTAAATCTAAATCGCCTTTTCATAAGTAAACGAAAGGGAGCAAGTGTACGTCTTGCTCCCTTTTGCATTTAAAACGACTAAACAATTCAATTATTTAATCATTCAATTATTTATTAAAAAAGAGGGCCGGCAAGAATGCCGGCCCGAAAAATCAACCTATTGTAACACACTTTTTAATTGAAATACCAAAACATTTTGGTTTCAAATTTTATTTCCTCTACAGATAATTTAGAGAAAATCGCCCCTTGGGCGATTTTCTGCGAAAACTATTTTCGAATTAGTAACCAGGATTGGGAGCCAGGTTAGGATTTTTCTGAATGTCGTAGTCCGGTATTGGCATTATACTTCTTTGAGATGCCCAAGGCAGCGCATTAATACCGTAGTGAGCAGGCAATGTTCTACCTGTTCTCTGGAATTCGATAATGCCATGTCCCTCAAACGCCAGCTCAATTCTTCTTTCTTTCAAAATAGAATCAACCAGTGCAGGCTGAGTAGCAGCAACTACTGGCATCGCTGGGTTTGACCTTGTACGAACCTGGTTCAAATAACCGAGTGCGCTTGCATCTACAGCAGCAGTATTTAATCTTGCAAGAGCTTCTGCTTTTGTTAACAGAATTTCTGAATAGCGAAGTACCGGTACAAAATCCGTCGTGATGCCAGGATATTTTTTTGTCCAGTATAATCCGTTATAAATCTCCATCAGTTTCGTGTAACGTGCATCATGCAACGTATCAAATAGCTTCACATAGTCAGTAGAGATATTAATATCACCACGTGCTCGTGCGCCATAGTGCTGACCGAGTGAGTTATTCGTATTAGGATTATCCGCACCATTCATAGCAACAGAGAAGATAGATTCACCTGTTGTATATGGGCTTGCGAAAGTAAGTTCAGGCGACGTATTCAGTTTCAAAATTGAAGAATAAGTCATTACTGAATCCGCATAGTCAGATGCTTTTTTCCACTGGCCTTCATACAAATAAATACGTGCAAGCAATGCTAAAGCAGAACTTCTGTTAGCTCTTGCAGTACGTGTAAATGCATCAGTAGAAGAAGGCGCCGGTAATTTACTTTTTGCATCCAGCAAATCAGCTTCAATCTGTGCGTACACCTCTGTGACTTTAGCACGGGCTACCTGGTTGCTTGCAGCAAACGGATCGGTAGCGGCGGTCAGTACTAAAGGTACTCCCAGCGTTGTTGTGTCTGTGTTGCTCCAGGTTTTGTTAACCGGTTGCGCCCAAAGATTAACAAGGTAAGTATAGCACAACGCTCTGATGAATTTTGCTTCACCTATATACTGGTTGGCTTTGTCTGGTGTAACCACTGACGAGTGCGCCTGTAAGTTCTGAAGAAAGTTATTGGCGACAAAAATCGTGTTGTAACCATCGCGCCATGATGCCCCAACGGTTCCATCACTTGCTGTCAGGTTTGGTAAAAACCCTACGTTTCCAAAGTATGAATTCGGCGCTTCATCGATACCTCTTTGATCTGCATAAATCAAAATCCTTCCACAAAGGAAATTGAGGTTTTGCAAAGCGTCATACATACCCACAGCAGACTTTTCAACTTTGTCAGCGGTTGAAAACGCCGCATCCTGACTGATAGCGTTAAACGGATCTTCAAAAATGGTCGACTTTTTACATGCACTCGCTGCAAATAAAAGTGCGAGAGAAATATTTATTATTTTTTTACTTTTCATGTTTTTCATTTTTTTAATATGCCTCACATTAGAAACCAACATTCAATCCTACGGTAAACACTTTCATCTGCGGAGTCGCACGGTTATCTACACCAAGTGTAAGGTTAGCTGTGTTAGTTGAAGATTGAATAATGTAGTTTACATCAGGATCCATTCCACTGTATTTTGTAATGATAAATGGATTGTAAACCTGAGCATACACTCTGAATTTCTCAAGGTCCATTTTTCTTAAAAGAGAAGCAGGCAAAGTATATCCAAGAGAGATCGTTCTCACTCTCAAATAATCACCTTTCTCCAGGAATCTTGTTGAAGCTGCGTTAGCGGCATTGTCAATTGCATACAGTCTTGGAATATCTGTTACATCTCCTTTTTTCTGCCAGCGATTCAGCAAAACGCTAAAGTTGTTGCTGAAAGCATTCGTAAGCATTCCCGCTTTGGTAGAATTGTAAATGTAGTTACCACCGCTATAGTTTACTGCGAAGCCTAAATCAAAACTTTTGTATGTGAATGTGTTATCCCATCCACCATACCATGTAGGCAATCCGGATTTTCCAGTGTAAACATTATCAGCAATACCAAGTGCAGATGCAGCAGTACCGTCATCCTTCATCCATTTTTGGCCTGTAAAATCCCAGATTTTATGAGAGCCATCCGCTGCATACCACATTGGGTTACCTGTGTTTGCATCAACGCCTGCCCAGCGAGGCATCCAGAATGAACCCAATGGTCTGCCAACACTTGCCACTGTATAAGCAAAGGCACCGGTAATGTCTGCGTTCTTGTTAGCAGAAACTAACTCTGTAACGCGGTTTTTAATTGTTGTGAAATTAAATGAAGTGGTCCATGTGAAATCTTTTGAAGACACCGGAGTTGCATTGATTGTGAATTCCCAACCTTTGTTATACATTTTACCCACGTTGTAAGAAATGCTTGAGTTAGGAATACCTACAGTATAAATTACCGGTGCGTTCAATAACAACTTGTCTACGTTGTTGTCGAAATAATCAACAGTTGCAGATAATTTGCCATTCAGGAACGTCGCATCGAAACCGATATCCATTTTCTTTGCACTTTCCCACTGCAAAGCAGAGTTACCGGCCTGTTTAATACCTAGACCTGTTAAGCTGGTATAAGCTTTACCACTATACAATGTTCTTGAATCGTACGGCCCGATTCCACCTGAGTTACCAACCGTACCGTAGCTTCCACGAAGTTTCAGGTAGTTGATAAATTTAAGAGATTCCATGAAATGCTCTTTAGTTAACTCCCATCCTAATGAAATGCTTGGGAAGGTACCAAACTGATTATCAGCACCGAACCCTGAATAACCATCTCTACGAACAGAAAGTTCTACAAAATATTTGTTAGCATAAGCATAGTTTGCTCTTCCAAAATAAGAGATCATTCCTCTGCTGTTCAAATCACCACCTGTGTTATCCAACACAGTAGTTTGACCAGGTTGTGTATTAGTATAAGCACCATCAATAATGTGAGTAAAGAATGGATCGCTGAAGTTAGCAGCACCTGTGTACCAGTATTGATATTTCGTGTATTGATTTTCTATACCGGCTACTACTCCCAATTTATGATCTGAACCAAAGGTTTTATCATAATTGATGTAGTTCTGCCATGTCCACTGGTTCCATGTACGATTCTGATCCTGAACCAAACCACCGTATGTAGTACCTAAACCGGAAATGATAGGAGCAGTATACTGATCTTCAAGGTTGCCTAAATATTGCAAACCTAATTTAGATGTATACTTTAATCCTTTCAATGGTTGGATCTCTCCATAAATATTAGCTCTGAGGTCCTGCGCTGTGTTGTCGTTACGACCTGTTTTAAGCACAGCAAGCACGTTAGAGTAATAAGATGCTGAAGGCAGCAAAGAAACAGTTGTACCCGAAGATGTCTTAGCTGACGGTACGTTGTTTCCAAGATTCAACAGACCATTAGCGGCAAGATTGTAACCACTTGGACCGTCTGGGTTAAATGGAGACACGTTTGGTGGCGCCTGCCATCCTGATACGGAAACACCCGCGATATAACCATCAGAAAGAACACCATTATTCAAAGTTCTTGAATAAGATGTTTGCAAACCAGCTTTGAACCATGATTTAGGTACGAAATCCAAATTCAATCGGATCTGGCCGGTTTTTAACTGGTTAGTTATTATGATACCTTCTTGCTTTAAATATCTTGCAGAACCGTAAACAGTTATTTTATCTGCACCGCCTGAAAATGAAATACTATTGTCATATGTCATACCTGTGCGATATAACACACTGTTCCAATCCGTATTGTCACTTACACCATCTTTATTGATATCGCTTGGTCTTGCAGGAGGATAAGTTCCGTAAGTAGTACCATAACGGTTCGCTACTTTTTCGTTCTGAATAGTTGTAAACTGATCTACGTTTAACAAAGAAGGCAGTTTAGAGGCAGAAGCCCAGCCAACTTTAGAGTCAACAGATGTTTTAACTGTTCCTTTTTTACCTCTTTTGGTTGTAATTAATATTACACCATTTGATGCACGCGAACCGTATACTACTGCAGAGCCCGCATCTTTTAAAACTTCTACAGATTCAATATCTGCAGTGTTTACCAATGCCAACGGATCGAACCTTGTTCCGTTACCACTGTTAAAACCATTCAGGTTACCAGAAACGTCCAGCTGTGGAATACCGTCGATTACCACGAGCGGTTGAGCAGAGGCACTTATGGAGTTAACCCCTCTGATTCTTATTTGTGTACGGTCGGCAAGTGTACCGGTAGATAATCCGATTTGTACACCAGCAGCCTTACCTGCCAAAGCCTGATCGAAGCTCGCAAGAGGCTCCGATACAATTTTTTCAGCTTTTACCTTTGCTATGGAACCCGTAACTTCTTTAACGGTTTTTGTTCCATAACCAACAACAACGATTTCATCTAATTTTTTGTCGTCTTTTTCTAAAGAGACATTAATTGCTCCAGTTCCTACAGCAATTCTTTTTTCAGTAAAGCCAACGCCAGATACGATCAACGTTTTCGCAGCCGCCGGAGCGTTGAACGAAAATGTTCCATCTTCTTTTGTTACTGTACCAATTTTGGAATCTTTAACGATCACCGATACTCCTACAATCGGACTACCTTTTTCATCGGTGACTTTACCGGAAATCTGCCGGGTTTGGGCGAAAGAGAAGACGCTAAGCAAAACAATGCTTAGGAGCATCAACAGCTTCTTTCTCATGTGTGTTTAGTATTTGATTAAGAAAAATAGGTTACAACCAAAAATAAAGAAATGTTAAATAACACAAGATTTACTAACCATTTATTTCAAATTTTTTTTTTCCTCAAAAAATATGAGCTAAAAACCGCTAATAAATAGATTTTTTCAAATATTTGACAATGAACATATTAGATAAATTCTAAATAATACGTTGGGTAAAATTCATTTTTTGTGGTGTTTGGGCACGATTTTAAAATTAAGGCATAAAGATTGCAGATCCAATTATGTATTAGTTGATATGATCTAATAGGTTACACTTAACATCAATTAATCATTTAGTAGTTCATCAGCTATTAAAAAAAGAGGGCCGGCAAGAATGCCAGCCCGAAAAATCAACCTATTGTAACACACACTTTAATTGACATCCCAAAACACTTTGGTGGATGCTTTGTCACCACCTATTGCTTTGGCTGCTTCAGCATAGTGCTGATTGTTCAAAGTTTGTTCATTGGTTGGGTATGCGAAACGATTTGGATAATCTCCTTTAGGAGCCGCAGGTACAGGAAGTACAGGGAAATCAAGTCTTCTGCGTTCTGTCCATGTTTCATATCCCCTGTTATATAAGGCTATCCATTTTTGAGTTCCTATTTTTTGTCGCCATGTGCCTGTAGCTGTTGCATAAGCCACAGAAGGCTGAGCCAAATAAACAGTTGCGTCTGCTGTGGTTCCACCCCAATAAAGAATGGACGCAGTGATTGCATTGTTGTAGTGCTGCGCAGCAGTTCCAGCAACAGTAAAGCCACGTTCAATAGCTTCTGCTCTGTAAAATTCTATTTCTACATAGTCCATAAGCATTCCTGGGAAATCCATGGCAGTGATCTTATCATTTGCCTTGGCAAACAAAGAGAAAGTGTTTGTTGCACCCGGCACTCCGCCAACATATATCTTATTATCATTCGGCTTGAAGTAGTTTGACAAACGAGGATCGCTCAACGAATTCAATTTATCTATCAACAAATTTGCTGCGATAAAATCCTGGCGCTTGCTCTGTACAAGATCTGTCCAGATAGGATTGTTATTTGGTGTGATGGCGTAGTATTTGAACACGGCGTTATCCACTGCACTTCCAAACGCTTTCGTGTCAGCAGCTTCAACTGCGGATTTGGCTTTTGCCGCATTTACATCAGCCACAGTCATTGCCATTCTGATCTTTAAAGAATTGGCAAATTTTATCCAGGCACTTACGCTACCACCATAAACAATATCCTGAGATGCATCGAAACCTTTTTCAGCAGTATTCAATGCAGCGATATCTGCATCCAATCTTGTGAAAAGATCATCATAGATTGTTTTTGCATCATCATATGCCGGGAACAAATTATCATAGTCAAGCGCTTTTGTATAGGGCACATTTCCAAATGTGTTCACCAAAACAGAATATGTGTACACCATCATAATATCTGCCATAGCATTCTGATTTGTTTTTGTGCCGGCGGTAGCGCCTGTTGAGCCTGGCAATAAACGCTTGCATTCTTTAAGGTCTGACAAGACATCTCTATACAGGTTTGTCCACCATGTCTGCGGAATATTACGGGTATAAACATCGTAGTTTGGCTCATCCGTATAAGTTGTCGTTGTCCAGTGTTGCTCCGTAAGCCTGAAGATGTTTGTGTTCACGCTGGAACTTGTCAAAACATCTGCGAGGTTTCTCACTGCATTTGAGAAAAGAGTTGCAGGAGGCGCAGACGATGCTGCTTTTGTTTGGTCGTTATAGCTGTCAATGTTCTTTGTGCAAGCCGCCAAAGAGACCATTGACGCGAATATTATTAAATACTTCTTCATTGTGTTACAATTTAAAATTTCAGTTTAAGGTTTACACCGAGGCTTCTTGTTGTTGGATAAGCACCACTTTGATATCCTTGCACATTACCTGCAGAAAGATTTTCTTCAGGATCAGAGTAAGGAAGATTTTTGTGAATGATCCAAAGGTTTCTTCCTATCACAGAAATGTCAATTCCTTTAAAAGCTTTTGTTTTAGAAATAAAAGATTGCGGGAATGAATAGGTAAAATTCAGCTCTCTCAATTTTACGTAGCTCGCATCATACACAAACGCTGCTGCAGGATTGTAAACGTATCCATAGTAACCATAAGATGTATTATCAACGCGTTTAGTATTTGCTTTACCATCTGCTGTTACACCAGGCACAATCAAGCCACCGCCACTAGCAAGCGGCGCACGTTTTGGATTTCCCAAATCATTGTTACCAACTGTTTCAGGATACAGACCTGTTGCCATGCCATAGTAAAGATCAAGTGAGAATACATCTCCGCCCTTGCGCACATCGATCAAAAATCCCAATGAAAGATTTTTATATCTTAAAGTGTTGTAGATACCACCGATCCAGTCAGGGTTGATATTACCAATTACGTTATTTGTAGTTGACGTGATGGAATAATAACCATTAGACCCAACCAGTTTTTGACCGGTTGTTTTTTCATAGTTCCATGTTTTGCCCTGGATGGTTCCGTATGGTTCACCCAGCGTAGCATTGATAGATACACCACCTTGCAGGTTAGCCTGGTTGATCTGAAGGTTTTTACTGCTGTCATACAAAGACAATACTTTGTTTCTGTTTGATGTAAAATTCAGATTGATTGTCCAGGAGAAGTCTTTGGTTTTAACCGGTGTAGCAAATACTGACAGCTCAATCCCTCTGTTTCTGATTGTACCGGCGTTTACATATTTATTGCTGTAACCTGTGGCTGCAGAAACGGCAACCGGGAATATCTGATCTATACTTTTTGTATCATAGTAAGTAACATCAAATCCCAGGCGATTTTGAAAGAATGCCATTTCTAGACCAACTTCGGCACTCTTTGTTCTTTCAGGCTTTAGAGCTGGGTTGTTCTTTGTACCCGGCAGTGAAAACAGGGTGGCATTACCAAACACAGTTGGTTTGTCATATACATCTTTCAACTTGCTGAAAGGGGCACTATTACCCACTTCTGCGTAGTTCGCTCTAAGTTTTCCGGAAGACAACCATGATGCCTCAGGCAACAATTTGGCGAAGTTGAAGCTACCGGAAATTGATGGGTAGAAGTAAGTGTTGTTATCAGAAGGCAAAGTTGACGAATGGTCAATTCTACCTGAAACATCCAATGACAATAACTCTTTGTAAGTTAAAGTGGCGTTTGCATAATAACCGTCTACAAATATTTTGTCATCAGCTTCTGCTGGCGCAGAAATAGGACTCACTGAGTTACCCAGGAAGTAAAGATCCGGAACTACTAACCCACCGTTTGTGATGGCATAGATGGAGTTAACGTAATTTCTTCTAAGATTCATACCTGCTACCGCTTTCAGGTTCAGGTCAGAATTCAGATCCTTGTTTACAGTAGCCATCAAATCGTAGTTAAACTCTCTGAAGGTTCTGTTGAAACGGCTGTAAGAAGGTACAGCAACGCTACCTACTGCGATGCGCTCTTCTTCAAGTTCATCGTAGGAGTCGAGAGAAACACGACCCAAAACGTTCAACCAGCTGTTCACGTTATAATTTACAGAAGCATTACCAAACCATCTGTAACGTGAATCTGTCTCGTAGCTTTTATTACGTATGAAATATGGGTTGTCTGTATAGATGGGATACAATCCTGAGGGCTTGGTAGGATCGGCCCAGTTCCAGGTAATGTTTTGTCCCGTTCTGTTGTATGCATCTTTCAATTCCTGCACATCAACGTTGGTTTCCCACCACTGACGGAAGGCCTGATTTACGTTGTACTTGCTGTACCCTGTTCCGTATCTTCCGCGACCGTCAACTTTAGAAAAGTTCAGGTTGCCGGCGATGGATAGTTTTTCTGTTAGCTTATAAGTAGCGCCAAAGTTCAAAAGGTTTTTTATCAAACGGCTGTTTGGCAATACACCTCTTTCATCGGTTCTTGTATAACCCATTTTGAAGGTAGCCTGATCATTACCGCCATCAACAAAAACACTGGTGTTGGTAGCAATAGCCGTTTCATAGAAAGAAACAGGGTTGTTGTCAGCAGCCACCCAGGGCTTTTGTTTTTTATAGAATTGAGATGTTGAGTCAAACGAGTCCCAATGGTATACCATCAGGCTTGGATCGAACCTTGCACCGTAAGAAGCATCTTCTGTAGTAGGAACGATCAAGCTGTTTGAACCTGTACCAAAAGCATCTTTCCACCAGAAAGAAGTGTTAGGGGAACCATCGGAAGTTTTGCTATAGCCCCCTTGCTGATAGCCCGCACCGTATTCTCTCTGATATTTTGTAAATGTAGATTGATCGATCTTGCCCGCGGTTACACCGGCATTAACCACGATACCCAAACCTCTTTTGGATTTTTTAGTGGTGATCATTACAACCCCGTTTGCTGCACGTGAACCATAAAGAGCGGTAGAAGCCGCACCCTTCAATACCGTGATAGTTTCAATGTCATCAGGGTTAATATCAGCAGCAGCATTACCGTAGTCATAACCGCCACGACCACTTGTTTGGTCATTAGAAGTAGTAGAGCTTTTGTTTGCGCTGTTATTATTGGAGTTATCTACCGGAACCCCATCGATAACGAACAACGCCTGGTTTGAACTCAGGAAAGATTTTGCACCGCGAATTACAACGTTTGTTGATGCCCCCATTGCATTACCTTGCCTTACTTCCAAGCCTGAAATTTTTCCGGATAAGCTTGTAACAAAGTTGTTACTTCTTGTTGCGCTTACCTGGTCGCCGCTTATCTGTTGCGCAGCATACGGCAAAACATTTTTGTTTCTTTTGATACCCAGAGCGGTTACCACAACTTCGTTCATTGAAGATTGTGATTTCAATACAACGCCCACTGTGTTGCTTTCGGTTACCGCAAGTTCAGATGCATCAAAACCGGCAGCACTTACCAGCAGCGAAGGCTTGGCTCCTGTTACCTCAATTTTGAAATTACCATTCTGATCTGCGGAAGTTGCGTTTTTGGCGCCTTTGACTTTTACTGTAGCGTAAGGGATGGGTTGCCCTTTTTCGTCTTTGATTTGCCCGGAGACTTGCCGAGTTTGGGCAATGGTGCTGAGGCTAAGCAATACAATGCCTAGCAGCAGCGACAGCTGTTTTCTCATGTGTGTGTTAGTGTTTAATTAAGAAAAATCGGTACTAACAAAATTTAATAATTTGTTAAATAAATCAAAATTTACATCTTGATAATTTGAAAAATTTGGTTTTGTCAAATATTCCGATTTGTTAATTGACGGCGAATTAATTTTTTCAGTAATATTTTAGACAAAACGCATTCACAAAAACAACAACTTTCAAAATTCCAAATTTATTTTATTGTTTTTTAGGTAGAAAACACTGAAGAAGGGTTGGTAAATCGTTTTTATTTTTTACAAACTTATCTTGATTTAAAACAAGAAGTATATAGGCAAAAATGTGAGTTGGGTAATAAATAATGAAAGACGAAGCAGAAAGATTATTGAAATTGAATGACCAGGACAATATGGCATGTTTTTAAAAGGAAAAAACCGCTTCGATTGAAGCGGTTTTAGGAAAAGCGGTACTAATACGGCGCCACTAAAATTACCTGGATCCCCCTGCCCACCACACTGGCTGAGAATAAACATAAGTACCGTCGCCATAAGCTTCCCTTATGTTCTTGTTTGCAGAAACATCATCTGATCCATATGTAAATCTTAAAGGAAACATCCCTTTTTGATTTAATGGGTTCTCCAGAGTAATAAAATCATTGCCCATTGCTTTTAGTCTACGATAATCATCATATGCTTCTATTCCCTCGTCATCATAAAAAGCGAGATACTTCTGATTCATTATTTCTTTTAGGGGGTTAGCGTCAAATAAAGGCTTGACACTTGATGCATAATAACTTTGTGCGCTGGACGTCGAAAGATGCACTTTTACAAAGGCCGCCGAGATCGCATTCTTCAAAGCCAATTCGGCATTAGTAAGATCATTGAGGCGTGCATATGCTTCGGCTTTTAGAAACTGAATCTCGTGATAGCTTTGCAAATAGGTTGGGGCTGTTGCTGAAATAAGTACAGATCCCCCATACAAAGATTGACTCGCACTCACATTACCGTTAGGTGCAAAGGAAGCAGGGTCAAAATCAAAGAAGGCTTTATCTCTCGGATCTTTTCTCGACAACAACTTGTTATCTAAACTTTTGCTGCTTCCAAAATACCACCTGTCATTGGCAAGACTATAAAATGGATTTTGTGACGACGATCCATCATAGCCAAATTGAAAATCTTCCGCACTTGTAGTAAATGAATTTGCAATGTTGTCAATTACTGCCTGATAGTTTGGATTGCGGAATGATAAGCGCATAAGATATCTCGCTTTCAATCCGTAAGCCGCTTTTTGCCAACTGCTCGCCTTTCCCTTATAAATTAAATCCTGCGTTCCGATCAGATAAGTCGAAGAACATGTATTTGTTTTCCCGAGATTAATGATGGCGCTATCCAAAAGAGCAAAGACAGTATCATACAAAGCCTGCTGCTTATCGAGCTTTGGTTGGAAGATTACACCAGGCTGCAAAGCTTCTGAATAAGGAACGTCACCCATCAAATCCGTTAATATCGCAAGATTATAACCGGTTAAAACCTGAGCGATACCCAAACTTGTATAGTTACCTTTTTCTACTCCGTTTGGCCCACATTTTTGCCTTGCAATTTTTAATTCGTAAAGGTTCTCATATTGGTTGCCCCAGGTATTGTTATATGTACTGGATGCGGAAGGTTCTCCATTTCGCATTTCTGCGTCATACATCTGGCTATACACCCCGGCATTTAACTCCATATAGACAGACGAGTAAAAAGCGTAATCAGAACCAGTTATATTGAATGCTGTTGACGTCATTACATCCGTAAGAATAAATTTACTTGACACATCTTGCGGATTGTTCGGATTCTCGTTTATTTTATCCATCACTTTTTTACTGCACGACGCCAACAGAGTGCTACACGCAGCAATTGCAACAAACCTATTTATGTACTTTTTCATTTTTTTATATTAATATTTTAGAAAACCAGATTAACGCCCAACCCAAAGCTTTTTGTTTGCGGCAAAGAAAACCGCTCAAATGAACCTGCCATGTTGGTATTTCCCTGGGACGTTTCAGGGTCAAGGTTTGGATAATTTGTCCACAACAAAATATTTCTGGCAAATACCGACACGTTAATATCAAGAGTTTTGTAAACTTTTGAGAACTTATAACTAAGCGATAATTCGCGCATTTTCACAAAAGAAGATTTGAAAATAGCTGCCTCATCTATTGTGCCCAGCCTTGAAGCAAGATCATAGTAGGCCTTCTTATCATTTTCTCCACCTCTTAGAATGTCATTCACTTTGCCATCTTGCGTGTAGCCTGCATATGTAAAAGGAGTGCTGCGATCTTCAGATGTTTTATCCAAACCATAGTTATACATCAGCAAACCGTTGGTTCCTGAATACATTTGACCGCCATTCTTCCAATCAAATGTTGTAGCCAGCAGCAATTTTTTCCAACGCAATGAAGTTCCTCCACCCAAAGTAAACTTTGGGGAAACCACACCAATTACATTGGGTGCGCCTGCCATTGGCAGCCCTTTATCATCAACAAGAATTCGTCCTTGTTCGTCGCGGGCAAATGCAGTACCATAAATAACAGGAAATGTATAACCAATACCTGCGCGAACCTGTGGAGTTACGAAACCTCCAAGAAAAATGCTTTCGACGCCCGGTGCAAGCTTGTCAACATAATTTTGAATCTTGCTAAAATTGAAGTTTAGGTTCCAGTCAAAATCTCTTGTTTCAATAGCATTTGCTGTTAGAACAATCTCGTGAACATTCGTATGTATAGATCCTCCGTTCATCACTTGTGCAGCAGAACCTGTTGATGCTGCCAGTGGCACCTGGAATATCTGATCTTTTACATTTTGACGGGAGAATGTGTATTCCAGACCAATTCTGTTATTTAAGAACTTAAGATCAATGCCCCCCTCATATGAAATGGTGTTTTGCGGTTTTAATTGAGGGTCATAAATAACATTGTTAGGAATATAAGCACTTTTGCCGCCCAAAGGATATTGGATATGTGTGTCTGTCCACCAGCCTCCGGTATAAGAAGGTGTTGTATAATAGTTATTATAGTAACTGCCAGGTTGCCCCACTTCTGCATAGGAAGCTCTAAGTTTTGCGAAAGAAAGAACATCATTGCCTTTAAGTCCGTTCAACTGTGTTAACACAAAACCTGCTGAAAAAGATGGATAGAAAAATGACCTGTTGTTTGATGGCATAGTTGAGACAATATCATTACGACCTGTTACATTTAGGAATAACATGTCCTTGTAAGCCAGACCTACGTTTCCAAAAACACCAACAGTTCTGTTGCGATATTTTGATTCATCCGCATTTTTCACAGTGGCATTATTGATCTGGGGCCATCCACCAAAATTCAGGCTCGTTCCGTATTCTTCGTAAAGCTTTTGATTTCTGTCATTGATCTCATTACCCAGCAGCGCCGTTAACTTCAAATCGTGTGTGAGATCCATTGAATAGTTTGCAGTTAGCAACGAGTTCCAGGTCGTTGATGTTATACCCCTTAGATCTACAGATCCTGTACCCGTTTTACTTCCGTACTCATTGATGTCTTGCAAATGTGTCGTATAAGCATCTACACCCAACTGATAGCGAAATGACAACTTCTTGCCATTGTCTTTACTAATAATTGGAACAAATTCAATAAATGTATTGCCGAAAACACGATCAGTTTTTTCATCAAACAGATTGTGATTGGCAGACCAATAAGGATTATTAAATGTTGCCTTCCTGTACAAGATTTGAGTGTATGGGTCTTTGGAGTTCTCAGATGGAATGCCATTCAAATCATAATTTCTGGGTGTGGCATATACCGTTGCCAACGATCCGTCATTCGCAGAAGGCGCCTTTTTAATATAAGAGTGCGCATAGTTAGCAGAAAAACCGGTTTTCCAAAGATCATTAACTTTTATTTCCGCGACGCCTTTTGCATTGTAGCGTTCCATGGAAGTGTTAGGTACAATTCCTTTCTGTTCCACATTTGCCAGGCCAAATGAATAATTAGTTCCTTTCATTGCCTGGCTAATATTCAATGAAGTATTTGTACTGGTTCCTGTCTTAAAAAATCCTCCGAAGTTATCGTATGCCTGTGGCTTCGCCCATGGATCCAAACCCGCCGATGCTCTTTGTGGTACGTAATACATTCCCTTGTGAGTTTCCAAATCTCCGTTGGTGTATGTATTGTTTGTATTACCTCCATATTTTGGATCATTTGGCAAATCTGAAATTTTAGGCCCCCAGCTCGCCGAGTTGTTTGGATCAAAAGAATAAACACCTGCCGCATTTACTGTTCCTTGTGCCCATGTAGATTGATAGTTGGGCTTACGCGAAACCTTATCTATGTTGCTATAATTGGAAACAGTGATTACTGGCTTACCCACCTGCAGCCCCTTACCGCTTTTAGTTGTGATGATGACTACGCCGTTTGAAGCCCGTGTTCCGTAAATTGCAGACGCTGCTTGCCCTTTTAATACATTTATACTCTCGATGTCATTTGGATCAATATCGATCGACCTGTTTGCAACATCGGTTCCCGAAACGCCAGCACCGCCGTTTCCAGCATCAAAATCAGAAGTTGTGGAAACAGGCATTCCGTCTATTACGTATAAAGGCGTATTGTTTCCTGTAAAAGAGCGGGCTCCTCTAATAACAATTTGCGAAGATGCCCCCGGCATTCCGCTTGATGGTTTTATTTCGACTCCTGCCAGCTTTCCCTGCATTGCTGTTGCAAGATTTGCATTACCTGTGCGTGTCAAGTCAGCAGTCTTAATCTCCTGAGTTGCGTACCCTAAAGACTTTTTGTCCTTTTTCATTCCTAAGGCCGTTACCACCACTTCAACCAGCTTCTTATCATCATTTTCCAATGCAACATTAACAACGCCATTTCCTATCGAAGCACTCTTTTCAATAAATCCAACTCCTGAAACAACTAGTGCTTTTGTGTCTGCCGGAACACTAAACGAAAAGCTTCCATCTTCTTTTGTGGTGGTTCCAATTTTTGAATCTTTAATGGTAACCGATGCGCCAGCAACCGGGTTACCTTTGTCGTCGGTCACTTTGCCCGAGACTTGACGGCTTTGTGCGAGTACCTGCGTTATCAGGCCAATCATGACCGTTAGCAGCAATAAAAGTTTTCTCATGTACAAGGTTTTATTAATTAACAAATCAGAATTTGGAAATTAACCTGTACATAACATGTCATGAAGCCGCAGCGCAATTTTGAACCTTTTGTCGCAGAAAATTGATCCATAAAAGTCATCCACGTATAAAGCGTGTATACGTTAGCGTTTTACAACAGCTGAATTTTAACAAACAAACAATCTCGTTTTCTTCTTTTATTTAGACACGCATTAAAAATCTATGCCTTTTTTTAACCGCGATTTTAATTGTTAACAAGATTGGAATAATTAAATGGTCCGTTTATTAAATAGCCGGACCAAAAATAAAAAAGCCGCCACAAGGCGGCTTCAAAAAGCTTTAAACACAACTATACTACTTTCTTTAACTCGTTATCTTTCTTTTTCGTGGTGCTGATCAACAATGCCGGCAGCAATATCAGGTTTGTAAAAGTTGCAGCAACCAATGTAAGAGAAATCAACCAGCCCAAAGATTTTGTACCGCCAAATCCGCTGAAGCAGAATATTACAAATCCAGCAATCAACACCAACGATGTGTAGATGATGCTAATACCCGTTGTGTGAATCGTATCGATTACCAGTTGCCTGTAATCTTTTTCTTTGTCCTCATCTTTTTCTTGCTTATAGTTTACAAGAAAACGGATGGTGATATCTATCGCAATACCAAGTGCAACACTAAACACCAGTACAGTTGACGGTTTTAGACGAACACCCAACCAACCCATCACACCTGCGGTGATCAATAAAGGGATAATGTTTGGTATCAATGAACAGATCAAAATGCGCAATGATTTAAAAAGATAAAGCATACAAAGCGCTATCAAAAGAAACGCCCACATGATACTTTCTTTCAAACCATTTATAATAAAACTGCTTCCTTCGAGAAATGTTACGCTGCTTCCGGTAAACTGCACGCTGTATTTGCTGCTGTCAAAATATTGATTGGCTTTCTGTTTTACATCACTGATGATCTTTGGCAATTCTGCACTTCCAACGTCTTTCATGTTTACACTTATACGAGCCACTTGTTTCGAACTGTCCATGAAAGAGCTCACCAATTTTGTAAACGTGTTTTGAGGTTTCGCACTTCCACTGTCTGCTTTCATGTTCAAATAACCGGAAAGAAATGCCACATCAAATGAATTCGGCAAACTGTAATAACTGCTGTCGCCATCATAGTATGCTTGTCTTGCGAACTTCATACCTTCTACGATCGACAAAGGCTTCGCCATCTCCGGTCTCGAATCAATATAGACACTCAAAGAATCCATTGCCCCCAATATTTCGAGTGGCTTCGCCCGAAAGCCATTTTTTCTTTTTGTATCCACAGCAATTTCCAAAGGCATCACACCATTGAAGTTGCTTTCAAAATATTTGAGGTCCTTGTAAATTCTGTCTGTTTTTGGAAGGTCGTCTACAATAAACCCTTCAGATTTCAATCTCAACATTCCCAATATTGACACGACAGAAATGATGGCAGTGAAAGCGTAAATTGTTTTACGGTGATCTAATGACCAGTCCTCCAATTTATCGAGCAAAGACAGCAACCATCTGTTGTCCAGATAGCGTACATGTTTCGGTTTAGGAGCTGGAAGAAAACTTAATACTGTAGGAATGAAAATAAACGAGATCACAAATATCACCATAATGCTGATACCTGCTACCACTCCAAACTCTTTCAGCAAGGGGCTTTTCGTTAATGCAAAAACCGCGAAACCAATTGCTGCTGCTATATTACAGAACAATGTTACGATTCCCATTTTAGCGATCATTTGTATAAGTGCCGCATGTTTATCTTTCGTATCGCGCCATGATAAATGATATTTGTTGAGGAAATAAATGCAATTTGGAATGCCAATTACAACAACCAGTGGTGGAATCAAAGCATTGAGCAATGTAATTTTGTAATGAAATAATTCCATGGTGCCCGTTGCCCATATTACACCGAAGATCACCACAAGCAGTGACATAACTGTCGCACTCACGCTTCTGAAAAACACCATGAGGATGACTGCAGATAAGATCAAAGAACCAATTAGCAACCAACGCATTTCAAATGCAATTCTATCGGCTACCTGTGTACGGATCAACGGCAGACCGCTGTAGTGCATTTCTATTCCTGTGGCTTTGCTGAAGGTATCTCCCGCTGCAACAATGTTGTTTACAACTGTTGTTCTCAGCTTAGAGGCCATCGCCTCTTTGTTAATATGTACACCAGTCAGGTATGCATTTGTTTCGGGATTAAATAAAAAACCGCGATAAAAAGGAAGATTTAAAAATTTGGCTTTGCCGCTATCCAGGTCTTGCTGAGAGAGATTGCCTTTGGGAAATATTTGTACTGCTTTTAATTTTTCCGAGCTGTCGTTTTTTGCGAGTGTAATGGAATTGGCCACGCTGATAACATCTTCAACCTTATTTACTTTTTTAAGATTTTCTACCAGTTTCCTGTATTCGTTAAAAACATTTTCTTTGAACAGGTCTTTTGTTTCAAAACCAATCACCAGCATGTTTCCGTCTTCACCAAATTTCTGCTTAAAAGCAAGATATTCCTGGTACTTCGCGTTGTCTGTAGGAACGGCCCTCGAAAAGTCATAGCTCAACTGCAATTTGCTTGTATGGTAGCCCATAAAACCCGTTGCCGCTAAAAGTAGTACTAGTAAAATAACTCTGTTTTTCAGTACAAATTGGCCCAGTTTCTCCCACATAGGTTTGTATTATTATATTGAGAGCAAAGAAAAGGAAAATAGGCAAGGAATTAGGATTTAGAAATTAGGAATTGGGAATTAGAGGCAGATCGCAAGCTGCAGGCAGCAAAACCTTTTGTGCAATCCGTGCCGATTTTTTGCTGCTATCATTAAAAGGCTGCCTCCTAACAACTATCGACCAACAACTAACAACTCCCCTCTAATTTCTAATTCCTAATTCCTAACTTGCTTTCGTATGATCACATTCAAAACCAAAGGGCTTGTTTTAAAAACGGTAAAATATGGGGAAACCAGCGTGATCGTTACCGTGTTTACAGAGCTTTTTGGTACGCAAACTTACCTGCAAAACGGCGTAAGAACGGGCAACAAAAAGGGACAGGGAAAAGCAAATCTATTTCAGCCTGGCGCCATTCTCGACCTTGTCGTTTACCATAATGAGTTAAAAAATATCCAACGCATAAAGGAGTACAAATGGGGCTTTTTGTATCAGCATATTTTCTTTGATGTATATAAAAATGCTGTTGTTCTGTTTATTGTGGAGCTATTGCAAAAATGCCTCAAGCTTCCCGAAGCAAATGCTGAGCTGTATTATTTCATCGAAGATGCGATGATCCATTTGGATGAAGCGGAAGATCCTGTCGTGGCAAATTATCCGCTCTTTTTCGCGCTGAACCTTGCCAACTTTTTCGGTTTTAAAATCTATGATGATTACGAATTGGGAAATAACATTTTGAATTTACAGGAAGGTGTTTTCCAAAAAGAATATCCACTGCATCAATCCTTCATTGAGGGCGATCTTAGTTATACTGTTTCCCAACTGCTCAAAGTGCAGCAACCTTCGGAACTATCGCAAATAAAGCTTAACAGACAAACCCGCCAATCACTAATGCATTCTTTGGAGCTATTTTACGCATTGCATATCCCCGAGTTCGGACACATGAGGACGCTGGCTGTGTTGCAGGAAGTGTTGTCATAATGCCCAACGCATAATGCCTAACGCTAAACGCGGCATCTGTGTAGCGATCCACACATTCAGCGATCTGCGTTAAGCGTTAGGCATTGAGCATTTTGCCTACAAGAATAAATCCGGCATCAACTTATTATCCGTATTTACTGCATATTTCTTGAAATCTGTAATGCCTTCGGCGGTCAACACTTCTTCGTCAATAAAGAAGTTGCCAGAGCATTCATAAGAAGGTCTTTGCAATATGTAAAATGCGGCATCTGCCACTATTTCGGGTGTGCGGCTACGTTGTATGAGAAAATCCCCGCCAAGCAAATTTTGTACGGCAGCCGTGGCAATGGTAGTTTTCGGCCAAAGCGTATTTGCCGCAATACGGTGAGTAGCTAACTCTTCCGCCAGTCCCATGGCGATCATACTCATTCCGTACTTGCTCATCGTATAGGCAAGGTGTTTTGCAAACCAATGCGGATCAAGATTTAACGGGGGAGATAAATTTAAAATATGCGGATTATTCGCTTTTTTCAGGTAGGGAATGCAGGCCTGGCTCATGAAGAATGTGCCGCGAACATTGATGTCGTGCATCAAATCGAATCGTTTGGCTTCCAGCTGCTCTGTGTTGGCCAGGTTTATGGCGCTTGCATTATTAATTAATATATCAATACCATTAAAAGTGTCAACGGCTTTTCTTACCGCACTTACAATGTCCTGCTCAAAGCGCACATCCAGCTGAAGCGGCAATACATTACCCGGCCCTTGTTTATCTATTTCTTCAGCGGCGGTAAAAATAGTTCCTTCCAGTTTGGGATTGGGATCCACGGTTTTAGCGGCAATTACGATGTTGGCTCCTTCGCTGGCCAGCTTCATTGCAATGGCTTTGCCAATGCCGCGGCTTCCTCCGGTGATAAAGACAGTCTTGTTTAAAAACTTCATTCGACATTTTTTGAATAGGGTTTTTGCGGAAAAATCTCCTCATGTGTATGCATGCATTCCTGAATTTATCAAATATTATTCGATAAATACCTAGTTATCTTGACCGTTCATGTAAAAATGGGTAATTATCCGAGACTGGCAAATAGTAATGTTACTATTTTTTGCAGGAAAACTGAAAAATAAAATAGAGCGTTTATGCTCTTGCAAAGCATGTGCCTTCTAAATACTTTTGTAATAGAAATTGATTGATAAGCGGAAGAAATCCATATCCAAGACCAAATATCCAAAATCCAGAATTACCGTTATTATCCAGTTTATCTCTCAATTAGAAATTTATCCAATATCATTGAAGCCTAATCCAAACCTAGGAAGAAACCGTCCTAAAATTTGTACCTATTGATGGCCCCCGAGTAGTTGGTTAAAGTTTTGTACAAAGAATTTAAAAGTCCTGAAGCATGTCTTCGGGACTTTTTCGTTTTGTTTTGCCACAGAAACACAGATGAAACAGAAGTATTGAAAGAGTTTCATAAAAAGCGACATCAAGATGTAAAAAAGTGTTTGAAAAAAGATGCTCCCATGACTTTACTCTATCGTCCACTTAAAACATCTCTGTGTCTTCAGTGCCTCTGTGGCTAATATAAAAAAATCCCGAAGTGTATAACCCCGGGACATTTTCTATAGAGTCTATGACTTATTGATTAATTGATCAACTGAATAACTGAGGTTTTGTGATTATTTCTTACCGTAAGTTTTTGTTCATCCGTTATTCCTGTTCCACATCAGTTATTGAATCGATCAATTATTCAATTATTTTCTAGTGAGCCATCGATGTATCTATTTTTTCGCCTTTGTTCTTTTTAGCTTTTATCATTAATACAAATGGTACGCACAAAAGGAACAGTAAGCCAATGTATAAGAATACGTCCATGTAAGTCAACACGATCGACTGTTTCATTACCATGTAATCCAAAGATTGGTAAGCATCCTTGAGTGCTGTTTGAGCTTCGATGCCTTTTCCAATGAAACTCTGCTGCATCCCGTGTATTCGTTGCATTACAGTAGGATCGTCTATCGATAATTTAGAAACGAGATTGTTTCTGTGTTGCATACTTTGTCTGGCGATAAAGGTTGTGATCAGCGCCACACCAAACGATCCGCCCAACTGCCTCATCATACCGGTGAAGGCGGCACCCTGACCGATCTGTTTTCCTTTTAATGTAGACAGAGAAAGAGTTGTAATCGGCACGAACAACAGACCCATACCAATACCCCGGAACATTAACATCCAAGTGAAAGCTTCCTTACTTGTGTCCGGTGTAATAATCTTATAACCCCACATACAAAAGAAGAAAAAGATCACCATACCCAATGCTACAAGTATCTGCTGTTTGGCGCCTCGCTGCAGCAACTGACCAACGATCGGCATCATGAATGCTGTTACAAGTGAAGCCGGAATCATCAGCATACCAGACTGCGTGGCCGTCCAGCCGAGTGTTGCCTGTGTGTACAAGGGAATGATGAACGTTGTTCCATACAACCCAAAACCAAGTATGAATGAGAGGATCGTACCGGTCCGAAGGTTACCGTTGCCCAACACACGAAGTTCCACAATCGGATTTTTCGCCCGAAGCTCTCTCCATATAAAGAAGAATATACCTAATACGGTTGTTACAGCTAATAAAGTGATCATCGGATCACTGAACCAGTCATCTTCCTGTCCTTTTTCCAATACATATTGCAATGAACCTACCGACAGTGCGAGCAATGCTATACCAGCCCAGTCCACCTGCTTAACACTCAACTTATCGCCATATTTGGGACTGCGAACAAATTGCAGTGTAAGCAGCATAGCAATAATACCTAAAGGAATGTTGATGTAGAATATATACGGCCATGAATAGTTATCGGTAATAAAACCACCTAAAGGAGGGCCAAGCGTTGGACCCACAATTACGCCCATACCATAGATGGCCTGTGCCATACCACGTTTTTCAGGAGGATAACTTTCAGTGATCAGCGTTTGTGAAGTTACCAGTAAGGCACCTCCGCCCACACCTTGCATAAACCTGAAGGCTACGAGCTCCCAGATGCCGTTTGCGTTACCGCATAAAAATGAAAATATCGTGAATATAAGAATGGAAGCTGCAAAATAGTTGCGGCGTCCGAATTGTTGTGAGAGCCAGCTGGTCATTGGCACGATGATTACGTTACCAATGGCGTATGCAGTCACCACCCATCCCACTTCCAGTGTAGTGGCGCCAAGGTTACCCTGCATATCGTGCAGTGCCACGTTCACAATGGTGGTGTCTACAATTTCAAGCAGTGCGCACATTACCGCGGTAATGGTAATGATCACACGCCTGGAACCATATTCTACCAATGAATTCTGTTGCATGTAAATAATATTTTAAAAGAAAGCGTAAGTGATCGGGAAATCGTGAACGGTGAATCGTGAATGGAAGTTGCCCATTATTCACGATTCACAATTGACGTTTCTCGTTCTTAGTCCAAATGCACATCCACATTCACGTTCATACCAGGACGCAGTTGCTTAACAAGAGAGTCAGAAGGGTTTGTAAACTCAAGTTTTACCGGCAAACGTTGAACAACTTTTACGAAGTTACCAGTTGCGTTGTCGGGAGGCAATAGCGCGAAGCGTGAACCTGTTGCAGGCGAGAATGAAGTCAATGTTGTTTCAAATTTGTGACCAGGAAATGCATCTATAGTAACAATTGCTTTTTGACCAACTCTCATTTTACTCAACTGAGTTTCTTTAAAGTTCGCAGTTACCCAGTTTGACTGATCCAACACTACGCTGAACAATGACTGACCTGCTTGCAAGTACTGACCAACCTGTGCACTTACTTTTGAAATTTTTCCATCTGCAGGAGCCAATACCACTGCATAAGAAAGATTCAATTTTGCATTTGCCAAATCAGCTTCACGTTGTTTGATCACCGCATTTGCTACAGCAATTTGTTGAGATGTTGCATTGCTTTGAGAAGCAGTAGCAGCAGTTTGTTTAGCAGCTGCATTTTTTTGTTCTACCAAAACTTGCAACTGACGTTCAGCAGTTTGTTTAGCCGCAAGCGCTTGCTCGTATTGTTGTTGAGTGATTGAATGATCTTTGATCAAATTTGCATAACGCTCGTAATCCTGTGTTGCTCTCCAAACGTTAACTTTTGCTGCTTCAATTTGCGCGTCTGCAGTTGAAATGCTAGCTTGTGAAGTTGCAATGTTTGCTTTAGAAGCATTGGTTGTTGCTTCTGCTACAGAAAGATTGCTTTTTGCACCAAGCAAAGCTGCTTCTGATTCTTCTACTTTAATAAGTAGATCGCGGTTATCAAGAATAATAAGTGTATCACCTTTTTTTACAAACTGGTTATCTTTTGCACGCACTTCAGTTACATAGCCAGATACGCGAGGTATCACAGGGCTGATGTTTGCATCAATTTGCGCATCGTCTGTTTCTTCGTGGTGCTGACCATGAATGTATTTTGACACACCGAAAGTACCACCGCCAATTACAAGCGCAGCGAGTACAATAATAAAACCAAAGTTTCTTTTCTTAGGTTGCTCCTGACCATGAGCACCTTCTGTATGATTAGATGAAGCCACTTTATTTTGAGTTTGAGTTTCCATTTTATGAAGTTGTGAGTTTTAAGTTTTGAGACGGATAATTATCCGTCTGTACCGAGTTTTCTTATTTGCTTATACCTTTTTCTGTTGCAATAATTCCCGATGCTTGCAACAGTTTGTTGTAAGCCACCACCGCATCTGCTTTCGCGTGATTGTAATTGATCTTTGACGTAAGTGATGCAACGTCCGCGTCAAGCAAGTCTGTAGTTGTAGCAAGATTGTTCGCCTGTTTGTTCTTTGTTATTCTGTAGTTCTCATCTGCCTGTTCTACTGCTTTTGTGTACACATCTATTTTCTTCATTGCTAAATAGTAAGCTTCATATGCTTTAGTAATGTCAAGACGAATATTATCATCCAGCATTTCCTGGTGCACCTGAACTTCCTGCAATTGAGAATTCGCTTTATTCAGTTTTGCTTTTGTTTTCCACAAAGAAGAAACGTTGTACTTCACCCCTACGCCCGCTGTGAAGGCTGTTGTAACCGTTACAAAATTTGGAATGTCCAATCCTACATAACCAGCTGTTAAAGCAAGTGAAGGATACATATCACCTTTTACAGCTTTAATATTTGAATTAGCTGCTTTTTCATTCAAAGAAAGCACCTGGATATCTTTTCTGTTTTGGTGAGCCAGTTGTTCCCACTCATCTATTGTCTTGTTCTGCGTCAGTAGTTTGAAACCTGTTGTGTCGACCACCAGTTTCGTGCTTTCAGGAAGACCTAGCATAAGATTCATATTCACTGTAGTGATCTTCAGCTCTGTTTGGGCGTTCATTAATGCAAGCTCAACATTGTATGCTTCCAGTTGTACCTTCAACAGGTCGTTACGGGCAAGAAGACCATTTTTCTCAAGGCTTTCAAAATCTGCTACGCGTTGTTGAGAACGTACAAGATTTTCTTTTACCAGATCAACTGATACTCCTGCTTTGTACAGGTTTGCATAAGCAGAAACTGCGTTTGCAATAATCGCATCTCTGTCATTATCCGCATCGAGCCTTGCAGCTTCAGCCAGATATTGTGCAGATTCGATACTCGATTTGATTTTGAAACCGGTGAATAACGGAAGTGATCCGTTCACCATTGCATACATCGCCTGGTTGATACTAGGCGTCGAAGATCCGCTGCTTGAGCCACCCCCATTATCAGGCTTTTGATTTTTTAAAGTCAAACCCGGATCAGTTAACCTCAAGTAAGAAGCAGACACACTCAAATCCGGAAGTCTTGCATCTTTCGCTTCGCGAAGAGTAGCAAGAGCCTCGTCTATTTTTGCGTGGTTCAACTTCAGTTCTTTACTGTTTTTAATACTTAGATCAATTGCTTCCGAAAGCGAAAGCAATTTGGCCGAATCTGATGATTGGGCCGAAGCGCCTAGCGTCATAAAACTGATGATAAGCGCTAACGCTGTGTGATACCAAAATTTACGCTTCATGTGTCAATATTGCTTTGAATAGTAGTTTTAAATGCTCGAAAAGCTTGTCTTTCATTATGGCTTTGAATTCGTCTTCCGGCAAGTCTTTCAGCTCATCGTTCATATACCTGTAGAAATCCATGGTACTGATTAAATGATTAGTGGTTCCGGTCATTGTGAGTACGAGCATTTGGAGATCAATATCCTTTCTAAATACCCCTTTATTTACCCCTTCTTCAATTAACTGCTGTATCGTATTAAGGCTTTTCTTTTTAAAAACCTTCAGCATTTCGCCGAGCTCATTATCGTGATTACGCATTTGCTCTCTCACCATAATCTTGTGAAAACATTGCTGATTGAAAACCTTATCCATATAGCTTGCAATCATGTGATTCACCTTTTCCAGCGGCGTCATTTTCTCGTCGTTCAACACCCTTTCCAACTGATATGCATTGCTTCTGTATTCAAACAGTGCCTGCATCAATTTTTCTTTCGATCCGAAATAATATGATATCATGGCAAGATTCACGCCCGCTTCATGTGCTATATCCCGAACCGAGGTGCCAGAAAAACCATTGGTTGCAAACAGCTTTTCAGCAGCCTCAATAATGTGTATTTTCTTTTCTGAATATTCCATAGTCATTTTTGTGTCGTAGAGACGGATAATTATCAGTCTGATAGAATATAATAATCCGTCAATTCTGAAAACAAAATTAAACAAACGTTTGAATTAAACAAACGTTTGATCAATTTCTACCATGAATAGTGTATGAAATACAGACGGATGATAATCGACTAAACCGAAAAATTGAAAGGCTGCTTTCTCAAGCAGCCTTAACCGTTTTTTACGGTTTTCCACAGGGTTTTGGATTAACCCTAAATATTTAGGAGAATGGGACTCAGTTTTTTATGATTGCATGATTTCTTTAGAAAAATCAGAATCCGATAAGGTGCAATGGTACGTTCTACTTGTTACTTATAGCTATTTGAAAATCATAACAATCTTAACAATCATGAAAATCTGCGTTATGTCTTATTAGAATGTAAAACTAAAATTGATTTAGACTGCCTCAAAAGCACATTCACCCGATTTTAAATAGTGGTAAAAATGCCAGGGTTATGCATCTTTGCACCTGCTAGCCTGCTTTTATACGTTCACATATTCGCGTAAAAACACAATGGAATTATTTTTAGACGCTTCCGCAATTGATATACAAGAAAAGGAATACATATTACAAGTATATAAATCATTTATTTATAAAGATTCAGAAGATGTTACGCTGATTGTGAATAACGCTTCAGATATCCACAACGCATTTTCCTGCCTGGGTAAAATTGCACAAGCCCCCAAGCCTTCCCTTATCGACAAGCTGAAAGCGGACGCTGGTTTTGGCGATTTTGTCTCCAAAACGCTTAAAAAGGCATCTAACGGCAGGTGGATCACCAATCATCCGCTTCACATTTTACCAAATACCGCTAAACAGGTTTTACTGGTAGCAAATCTTGAGTTTTTACAAAACCCCGCTGGATTCGACAAGAAGATTTTTAATAAGAAAAATCTTACGGCCGCTGTTCAAAAGGCAGGACTCATTGTAACACCTTCCGAGCATTACAAGGCTATCCTGGTAAATGACTTTAAGTTGCCAGAGACCAAAATTCAGGTGGAAAAGCCGCAGCCGTCGTCATTTGCAAAGCCGTTGAGTTGGGATGAGAAGCAAAAAATAAAGGACAGATACACCGCAGGCAAAGATTATTTCGTTTCCATTATTTCAAATGAACAGCACGAATTCATCAATTTGCTTAAGGCCTTTACCATCTTTAAAAAGTGGCAGCAGTCTTCTATGCAACTGATCGTTATGTATGATGACAATGCGCACAAAGATTTCTCTAAGCTGGAAACCTACAAACACAAAAGCGATGTGCATTTACTTCAACTGGTAGGTGAAGAAAAATTGAATGTCCTTGCTTCCGCATACGCCTGTATGCACACCGTGACACATGAAAGTGTTCCATTTACAGTGATCAATGCGATTTTTTGCGAAACGCCAATTATCACTTCTGAACTTCCTGCGATTAGAGAACTGGCAGGCGATGCAGCTCTTTACACGCTCCCAACCAATGTGGATGATATTTCCAGAAATATGATCACTATTTACAAAGATGAGAGCCTAAGAAAGAAGCAAGTGGAGAAAATGAGAGAGATGGCTAAGTAAAAATTAAGAAAATCAAAAGTCAAAAAGGTTGCCCATAGGAAACAGTCCTTTTGACTTTTTACTTTCGAATTTTGACTTTCCATCCTACCTTCGCACATTCAACTATAAACTATGGATCAATCAACCATTACAATTGATGTAATATTAGACCGTGATAAAACGCCCGAAAACATTCTGTGGAGCGCATCCAACAGCACGGCAGACGGCAAACAAAAAGCAAAAGCTGTGATGCTTTCTCTGTGGGACGGAACTGACAAAACCGCTCTTCGTATAGATTTGTGGACCAAGGAAATGATGGTCGACGAAATGGCCGATTTCTTCTATCAAACACTGATGACCATGGCCGACACCTACAACCGCGCCACAAAGCATACAGAACTGGTGAACGATATGAAAAACTTCGCAAAGGACTTCTACAACAAGTTCCGCGAAGAACAAATGAAAGAAAACAGCTTGAAATAATGGAAAATTGAAAGTTTAAAATCGGGCCTAAACCAATACAGCCTTACTTTCAACACTGTCACGCACAAAGCATTTTCAACTTTTAATTTTCAATTTTCAACTCTCTACCAATTCCTAATTTCTAATTACTAATTCCTAATAAAATGAGTCTCGAACAACAAGTAATGGCAGAAATGAAAGATGCCATGAAAGCAAAAGATGAAGCATTATTGCGTGGCCTGAGAGCAATCAAAGCAGAAATTATAAAAGCGAAAACAGAACCTGGCGCAAATGGCGAAGTTTCTACTGAAGGCGAATTGAAACTTTTACAAAAGTTGGTGAAGCAACGTAAAGATTCTCTTGAGATCTTCACGCAGCAAAACCGTGCAGATCTTGCTCAAAAAGAACAAGATGAAATCACTGTAATCGAGCGTTTTCTTCCAAAGCAGCTATCTGCAGAAGAACTGAAAGCGGCACTTGAAAAAATTATTGCTGAAACAGGCGCTGCATCTCCTGCAGATCTTGGTAAAGTAATGGGCGTTGCCTCTAAACAATTGGCTGGCAAAGCAGACGGTAAAGCAATAAGTGCAACCGTGAAAGAATTGCTCACGAAATAACGACTGAATTACTAACTAACTGAATAACTGAATATCTTATTCTCGATTTTGCTTTACGACAGTCGACCACTCAGTTATTCAGCTAGTCAGTTATTCAATTATTATTCTATGATAATCGATATCCTCTTCATAATTATTCTCGTTTTCGCTCTTTACAAAGGTTGGCGAAACGGTTTTGTGGTGGCAATTCTCTCAGTAGTAGGATTGATAATTGGTCTGGTGGCCGCCATGAAATTGTCCGCGGTTACCGCTAATTACTTAAAGGACAGTACCAATATATCTCTTCGCTGGCTGCCTTTCATTTCCTTTCTTATCGTTTTTATTGCAGTCATGCTGCTCATTCGCCTGTTGGCCTCACTCATTACAAAGACCATGGAAGTAGTGGCATTGGGGTGGGCAAACAAACTCGCTGGTATCATTTTATATGCAGTTGTCTATACGATCGCTTTAAGTGTTGTTCTTTTTTATATACAAAAGGTGCATATAATCAGCGATAAAACAGTTGAAGAATCGCATTTTTATGGTTTCATACAACCATTGGGCCCTGTTGCCATTAATGGCATCGGGAAAGTATTGCCGTGGTTTAAAGACATGTTTTCGCAACTTGAAAGTTTTTTCGACAACCTCGCAGCTAAAGGTGCAAAAGCAGTAATTTTTTAAGATTGACAGAAAATAAAAACTGCGGCGATATTTTTAAATTACTCTCTATTGTATTATTTTTAGTTACAGAAAAACCTCGTCAATACACTTAACAGAAGCTTACCGTTCAATGTTTTAGCTTTGTATTTCTAAAGCAAGGCTTTTTTTGGCGCAAAACAACTATTTTAGCGCATAATTGAATAAGTGATATTTACAGAACAGATGAATTACGAAATCAAACATCAGGATAAATTCAGATTTATTGAAGAAGGTGAAGGAGAGCCCCTAGTATTGCTTCATGGATTATTTGGAGCCCTAAGCAACTTCATGGATTTGATTGAATATTTTAAGCACCACTACAAAGTAGTGGTTCCCATGTTACCCCTATTCGAGCTCGACATTTTGCATACTTCCGTAAGCGGTTTGGAGAAATTCGTGCACAAGTTTATAGAAACCAGGAACTATCAGAATATTAACCTTCTCGGAAACTCTTTAGGCGGTCACGTGGCCCTGGTACATATATTGAAGCATCCTGAAAGGATCAAGTCACTTATTCTTACAGGTAGTTCTGGTTTGTTTGAAAATGGAATGGGTGACACCTATCCTAAACGTGGAGATTATGAATATATCCGCAAAAAAACCGAACTTACTTTTTATGATCCCAAGATGGCCACAAAAGAGTTAGTTGACGAAGTATACGACATTGTAAATGTGCGTCTTAAAGTCATAAAGATTATTGCGTTGGCAAAAAGTGCCATTCGAAATAACCTTGGCGAAGAAATAAGCCAGATTAAACAACCCACATTATTGATTTGGGGTAATAACGACACAATTACGCCGCCGTTTGTTGGCCGCGAATTCAACAGACTTATCCCAAATAGCGAACTGCATTTTATTGATAAATGCGGCCATGCTCCAATGATGGAGGTTCCCGCAGAATTTAACGTGATCCTTCACAAATTTTTAAAGAAACTAAACGAACCGGCCACAGTGGCTTAACGTATATACTTATAAACAAGCAATTTGCTAAATAAAGAACTCATATCAACTTCGATTCCCGTATTGGCGCCAACCGATAGCGTGGACAAGGCTTTGCAGTTAATGTCAGACTATCATTTATCTCAATTACCTGTAATCGCTGAAGATAAATTTGTGGGACTTATTGACGAAGAAGAGTTGCTTAACACAGACACAAACGCAACTGTTATCCAGCTTCAGGCGTCTTTTGTGAAGCTAGCCGTACAGGATAATAAATATTTTTTTGAAGCGGTAAAACTCTCAACAGAATATAACCTTTGCGTTATTCCCGTTATAGAACAGGACCTCACATGGGTAGGCGCTATTAACGCCTATGACCTTTTGAAAGAATTTGCGCGAATGACCGGTGTTAACGACCCCGGCGGCTTGATTGTACTGGAAATAGAAAAACAGAATTTTTCTTTTTCTGAGATCAGTAAACTTGTCGAAACGAACGATGCGCAAATCACTCAGATGAATACTTACTACGATTCAAATAATTCTGTGTTCTTAGTAACAATTAAGATTAACAAATTGGAAATTTCAGACATCATAGCAACCTTCCAGCGCTATGAGTATGTTGTTCGATATTATTTTGGGGAAGAACTCTACGAAAACGAGCTTAGGAACAATTACGACCACCTGATGAATTATTTGAATATTTAGACAAATAAATATTTCGGTTTTTGATGAGAGAAAACATTTTTGTTTTCTATTTAGAAATATTGATAATGGGCAGAAAAAATTACTTGGTTGTCGTATTATTGTTTTTTGTTCCGGGCATCTTATTTGCCAGGAATAGTTTTTCTTTAAACAATGCTGTTAACTTAATTTCTTCAACAGACAGCCTTCCTTCCGCGGCCAGTTTTGATTCTACAAATGACCACAAGCTAATTGTCGGTGACATTTACATTACCGGCAATAAAAAAACAAGACCTTACATTATCGAGCGGGAACTCCCGTTTAAAAAGGGTGACACTCTTTCATTGCAGGATCTTACCCAAAGATTTGTAACCGGGCGCCAGCAACTGATCAACACACAACTGTTTCACGAAGTGGTAATTTACATAAAAAAATTTCACGGCTTCGTAACAGATATTCAAATTGAAGTGAAAGAACGATGGTACATTATCCCTCTTCCATATGTAAAACCCGTTGACAGAAACTTTTCTGCATGGGCCGACAAAGGCTACAAACTTGACAGGCTCAACTATGGTTTGAAATTCTACTACGACAATTTTACCGGAAGAAACGATAAGCTGAAGCTAATGTTCATAACCGGATATACCCATCAGTACTCTATTTCTTACGATCAGCCGTATGCCGACAACAGTTTAAAACATGGCTTTGGAGCAAGTGCATCCTATTCGGCAGTAAAAGAATTAAACGTAAGTACTGTTAACAATAAACAGTTTTTTCTTAATGTAGATTCTGTTGATAATTCAAACAAGTATATCAATGAGCTGTTCAACGTTACGTTAAGTTATTATTATCGCCCGGCTATTTACACCAGGCATGTTTTTCGAATAGGCTACACCGTTAATAAAGTTGACAATTCAGTATTGGAGCACAACCCCAAGTATTTTCCCAACGGATCTACAAGCATGTCCTATCCTGAGTTCAGCTACACCTGGCGCTATCAAAATATTGACTACATGGCTTATCCAAGAATAGGAAAAGCAACAGAGATTAATTTTTTAAAGCGGGGTTTCTCCCAGGAGATGAACCTGTGGCAATTAGCCGCCAAGTATACCCAGGCATGGCCGCTCGGCTGGAAACTATTCTATGTGGGTCAGTTGAATGGTGCGGTTAAACTGCCATTTGACCAGCCTTATTACAATCAAAGATTAATCGGCTACGGAGATTTTTCTTTTCGTGGCCTGGAGAAATATGTGGTAGACGGTGTTGCAGGCGTTGCAGCTTTCAACACCATCAAAAGGGAAATAATAAACACTAGTTTCGACAACTTCCTCCCGCTTTCTACCTCAAGAATTCCTTTACAGGTTTTTGTAAAAACATTTACTGATATAGGTTACTCGTACTCAAAACCTCCAGTATACAATTCTTTGCAAAACAGTTTTCTTTACACCTATGGAGTGGGTCTTGATGTTGTGACCTTTTATGATCTGGTTTTCAGATTTGAATACAGCTTTAATCAACTCGGAGAAAAAGGATTGTTTTTTCACCTAAGGAATGATTTTTAAAGTTTTGGGTCGTGAGTTCTAAGTTGTGAGTTCTGGCTAAACAATATAATCACATCATAAATGTCCTTTGCCCGCGTATTTAAACTCAAAACTTACTAGTTTTGAGGATACCGAAAATTAACAGCACCACAGCATATGAAAGTTGCCATCTATAGCCGGGTTTTAGATTTTCAATTTAAGGATGAAGTACAAAGCTTATTCAATGAACTGACTCGTTATAATATCGAGCCAATTATTTATCAGCCATTCTTTGAACAGATCATTAGCTCGGTTCATTTGAGCAATAACATCACCACTTTTAACTCTTATTCAGATCTTGATAATTCAATTGAGTTCCTGATAAGTCTTGGCGGCGATGGCACCATGCTTGACACTGTTACATTGGTTCGCGATCAGAACATTCCAATACTCGGCATCAACTTCGGAAGATTGGGATTTCTTGCAAGCATTGGTAAAAACGAATTGGAGAGTGCTGTGGCATCTCTTGTTCACCGCACGTTTGTGGTTGACAAAAGATCACTTATACACCTTGATGCAAATATTCCTCTGTTTGGCGATACGTCATATGCCCTAAATGAGTTCGCCATCCAAAAAAGAGATTCGTCTTCGATGATAAAAATTCACACGTACATGAACGGTGAATTCTTAAATACGTACTGGGCAGATGGCCTGATCGTTTCCACACCTACCGGTTCCACTGGCTATTCATTAAGTTGTGCCGGCCCGATCGTTTTCCCCCAGTCCGGCAGTTTTGTAATTACTCCCGTGGCACCACATAACCTGAATGTGCGTCCTATAGTGGTTCCTGACAACAATATAATTTCTTTCGAGGTAGAAGGCAGAACAGATGATTTTATTTGTACATTAGATTCCAGAAAAGAAGTTGTTGAAAAAAGTGTACAGCTCGCCATCAGAAAAGAATCCTTTACAGTAAGCCTCGTACGATTAAATGAAAACAATTTCTTACAGACATTACGCAACAAATTGTCGTGGGGTCTGGATAGAAGAAATTGATCACTTAAATCCTTTGACGTATACGAACATTAAAAATGTATTACATTTCACATCTTTAATACAATTATGTGGAATGAATTTCGTTGTTAGAGACCGGCGTGTTTTAAATGCAGGAAATTTTTTGTTTATTACTGCATAAATTGGAATTCAACCTTAGATTTGTGCGCCTTTAAAGTATATAGGGTTCAATAACCAACTCCCATTATCCAATTACCTAGGATTCACCACAATTTTTTACCTGTGCTTTAAACAACAGAAAGACAAACTAATTTATTGCATTTATGAAACTACTTAGTCTATTTACGGTGAGCCTTCTGCTTTTGATCCAAACTACTACCCAGGCTCAGATGGAAAGCATTGTTCATGAAGGAGAATTTGGTATTGGCATTGGCGCAGCACATTATTTTGGCGACATTAATACCCGCGCAAGGATCAACCGTCCAAAACCTGCAGTAACTGCATTTTTCCGTAAACAATTTGGCAATTATATTGCTCTTCGCGTAGGGGCCACTTTTGCACAACTTGGTTATTCTGATATTTACAACAAGGACAATGAATACCAGCAACGTAGAAACCTCAGCTTCAATACCAATATTTGGGAGCTTGCGGTTCAGGGCGATTTCAATTTCTTTAAATATGTTCCCGGCGATCCGTTGTATGCTTTCACTCCTTATGTTACAATAGGTTTAGGCGCATTTAACTACGACCCATATACTTATTTAAAAGGTCAAAAATATTTCCTGCGTCCGTTGGGCACAGAAGGTCAGGGTTCTCCATTGTATCCTGATAGAAAACAGTACAGCACTATGGCAATGTGTTTGCCAATAGGTGTAGGTATTAAATATAGCCTTACAGACAAAATAAACTTGGGCCTCGAGATTTTGTATCGTTTTACTACAACAGATTATCTTGATGATGTGAGTAAAACATATGCTCCCGATGCATTTGCTCAAACGCTTCCTGATGGCACCCCTACAGTTTGGTATCAATTGCAGGACAGAAGCTACGAAACAGGCGACCCGATTGGCATCAAAGGACGCCAGCGCGGTTATCAAAATCAAAAAGATCAGTATGTAACAGCAATGATCACAGCTTCATTCAACCTTACATCTTACAGATGCCCGTCAGCTAACTAATTAATAATTAACAATTAATAATTAATATGGGCCGCATTCATTTAAGAATGCGGCTCTTCAATTATTGCCCAGACAATAGCATATATTCCTTTGGGCTGCCACACCTATTAATTATTCTTTATTAATTATTAATTACCTACCCCTCCTCGTATATTTCCAGATTTAAATATTTACATAACGAATTTTTGTAACTTCGCTCCCTTCTAAAATCCGGTTTATGGAATCGCTCAAAGAGAGCATAATCAGTCAGAAATTACCGCGCCACATAGCTATAATTATGGATGGCAACGGCAGATGGGCCAAAGAAAAGGGCCAGGACCGCCTCTATGGCCATTTTCATGGCGTGGAGAGTGTGCGCACAATCGTGGAAGGCTGTGCCGAACTGGGCATTGGTTATCTCACTTTGTATGCTTTTTCTACCGAAAACTGGGACAGACCAGAACAGGAAGTTACTGGCCTGATGGAACTACTTGTTGAAACCATTCGAAAAGAAGTAGATACTCTTAATAAAAACAACATCAGGCTTCACGTAATCGGTAATATGGAAATGTTGCCGGCTTACGCACAAAACGAGCTTAATGAAGCCCTTTCTCTTACTTCGAAAAATACAGGACTTAACCTGGTAATGGCATTGAGCTATAGCAGTAGATGGGAAATGGTGAACGCCGTTAAAAATATTGCTATAGATGTAAAGAATGGCAAGGTTGACCCGCAATCAATTACGCAAGATACTTTACAACAATATTTGTGCACCAGCAATTTTCCTGATCCGGAACTAATGATCCGCACAAGTGGAGAGTACAGGATCAGTAACTTTTTATTGTACCAGCTTGCCTATGCGGAGCTTTATTTCACGCCGGTTCGCTGGCCGGATTTTTCTAAAGAACATCTCTATGAGGCTATCATTGATTTCCAGAATCGCGAAAGGCGCTTTGGGAAAACAAGTGCCCAGATAGAGCAGGAAGACGGCGATGCCGATCAATTAGTTAGTCGTTAACAAATTTTCGTATTAACTAGATAAGAAACTGTCGCGTTTTAGCCTAATTTCCTATCTATTTAACAAATGCTTACGACAAATCCCTTTAATTTGCTTTTTTTTAAAACAACCAGATGTTAAGAAGAATCCCTGTAGCTACGTCATTGTTGGTTTTTTGTTTGCTTACGATAACTGCTTTTTCGCAAGATACAACGCATCCTACATCGATCGATCCGGAACTGGAAGCTATTCCCAACGCAAAACAGCCTAAGGAATATGTAATTGCAGATATAAAAGTTACAGGAACTCAAAAATACGATGCCTCTATTATTACAAGTATCGCCGCGTTGAACGTGGGCGATAAAGTAATTATCCCCGGAGGTGACAATTTCAGCAAAGCCATTCAAAATCTTTGGAACCAAAAGCTATTCGCCAACGTAAAGATCTATTTTACAAAGGTTGACGGCAGAAACCTTTCCATAGAAATTAATATCACTGAACGTCCTACTCTCGCCAACTACTATTTCAAAGGCATAAAGAAAACCGAAGAAGACGATCTTAAGAAAAAAATAGGGCTTGTAAAAGGCAGGGTAATCACGGAAAACATGACCCGTACTGCAATTGAGCTCATTCAAAAATATTACAGCGAAAAAGGTTACAGAAGTGCAGACGTCAAAACAGAGTTGAAAAAAGAGCCTGGAATGGCAAACGCTCAATCACTTACTTTCGACATCACTAAAGGACCTAAAGTACGTGTAAACGAAATCAGCTTCTTCGACAATCATAACGTCTCCGGTGACAAACTGAAGGGCCAAATGAAGGGCACTAAAGAGATGACGCATTTAACGTTGTTCCCGCCCAAAGAAATGAAAGCTTACGGTACCAGCGAGCGCATGACCCTGGACAGCTTCGTTAGAGAGCATGACTACCTCTACCCTACAAAGATCAAGGAATACATAGACCCTTATTTCCGTTTTAAACTATTCAGTTCAGCTAAATTCAGCGAAAAGAAATACGAGGAAGATAAGGACAAAATACTAGACTACTATAACTCCAAAGGTTATCGTGACGCCGGCATTGTGCAGGATACGCAATACTATACTTCCAAAGGAACTTTGAACGTAGATATCAAAGTTAGTGAAGGTCACAAATACTATTTTGGTAACATTTCCTGGAAGGGAAATACAAAATATTCCGACTCTCTTTTGACGCTGATAATGGGCATCAAAAAAGGCGACGTATATAACCTTGAGATACTTAACAAAAAGCTTGGTAAACAAATGGCACCGGAAGGTGGTGACATCAGTGGATTGTACATGGATGATGGCTATCTGTTCTTCCAGGTAGATCCGGTGGAAACAGCCGTTTACAATGACACTATTGACTTCGAAATAAGAATGCGCGAAGGGCCGCAGGCTACTATCAAAAACATTCGTATTGCCGGTAACGAGAAAACTAAAGAGCACGTTATACGTCGTGAAATCAGAACCGTTCCTGGCGATAAATTCAGTCGCGAGGCACTGATCCGTTCTCAACGTGAGATTGCTAACCTTGGCTTTTTTAACCAGGAAAAAATTGGTATCAACCCTGTTCCAAACCCTGAGGATGGAACGGTGGACATCAACTACACGGTGGAAGAAAAGTCCGCTGACCAGCTTGAGCTTTCTGCCGGTTGGGGCGGCGGTATCGGCTTGACCGGTACAGTGGGTGTTACCTTCAACAACTTCTCCATTAAAAACATTTTCAATAAATCCGCGTGGGATCCATTACCTACAGGTGACGGACAAAAACTGAGCTTGAGAATTCAAAGTAACGGACGTGCTTTCCGTTCTGAAAACATCTCATTTACCGAACCTTGGTTGGGTGGTAAAAAACGTAACTCATTAACGGTGAGTTTCTACAACACCCGCTATTCAAACTCATACGACTACCGCACGGGTACATACAGCCGTAAAGCCAGCGATACTTCATACCTGAGAACGTTTGGCGCGTCTATCGCGTTGGGTAAACAATTGAAATGGCCGGATGACTATTTCACATTGGTCTACTCTTTGAACTATACTCAGTATAAGTTGAGAAACTATCCGAACCTGTTCCCTGGTTTGAATAACTCTACGTCGCACAACGTGAGCTTTAAAATAGCATTGAGCCGTAACTCGGTTGACCAGCCAATCTTCCCAAGAAGCGGTTCTAACTTCTTGTTAAGTGGCCAGTTTACGCCTCCTTACTCATTGATAGATCCGTCTTTGGTAACATCAGCGCATCCGTACGAGCTGCCTGAGTTCCACAAATGGCGCTTCAACGGAGAATGGTACGTACCGTTGAGCAAACCAAGCGGTGCAGACAAGAGCCACCAGTTTGTATTGAAACTGGCTGCTAAATACGGCTTCATGGGTAAATACAATCGTAACCTGGATTACTCTCCGTTCGAGCGTTTCCAATTGGGTGATGCCGGTTTGACAAACAACTTCGGTATCCTTGGTTACGACATCATTGCACACAGAGGTTATCCGATCTATGATAACTCAGATCCAAGTGTGAACCCTGATAAGAGCCAGGCGAGCAGATTCTTTACCATCTTCAATAAATATACTGCAGAGGTTCGCTATCCGTTTACAACAAACCCAAGCAGCACTATTTATGGTCTGGCGTTCTTTGAAGCAGCGAATGGCTGGTTCGATTACAAAGACTACAATCCGTTCCGTTTGAGAAGAAGCGTTGGTCTTGGTGCAAGATTCTTCCTGCCAATGTTTGGTTTGTTAGGATTTGACTATGGTGTGGGTATTGATCGTATGCAACCCGGAGGCAAACTGAAAGACGCCGCTAAATTCACATTTATGCTGGGCTTTGAACCAGAATAATAAACCTAAAAAGATTCTTTATGAAAAAGCTAATTTTTTCAGCCTTATGCATTCTTGCTGTCATTTGTACAGCTTCTGCACAACGATATGCGATTGTTGACACCCGATATATTTTGGAGAAAATTCCGGATTACACCGATGCTCAAAAGAAACTGGATGACATCAGCGCACAATGGCAAAAAGAAATCGACACAAAACAACAGGCTTTGGATAAAATGTACAAAGACTTTGATGCAGAGCAGGTTATGCTGAGTGACGTGTTGAAGAAAAAACGTGAGGATGAAATTTTCGTGAAAGAAAAAGAATTGAGAGATCTTCAAAGAAAGCGTTTTGGTTTCGAAGGCGATCTTTTTAAAAAGCGTCAGGAACTGGTAAAACCAATACAGGACAAAGTTTACACGGCTATTCAGAAACTCGCCGTGGCCAAGATGTATGATTTTATTTTAGATAAAAGTGAAGGAATTACCGTTATATTTGCCGACCCTAAACTGGATAAAAGCGAAGATGTGCTCCGGGAATTGGGTGTTAAATAAACGTGAAAGCGAGTTTAGCAAAACAACTAAAAACTAAGAAATAACAACTTCAAAAAAACACAATTTCAGAACACAATGAAAAAATTATTAACAGTAGTGTTAATTGCTGGTGCCCTGATGGTAGCAAACAACAAGGCTAACGCTCAATCGAAAATTGGATATGTGAGTTTGAATGAGATTATCATGTCTATGCCTGAAGCTAAAAAAGCTGACTCTTCTTTACAACAATTCCAACAAGCTCTTATAGAAAGTGCAAAAGAAAAACAAGCTGCTTTTGAAGAAAAAGCACAAAAATTTATTGCTGACTCGTCTAAAATGACTCAGGCAGTAAAAGATGTTAAAAGAAAAGAATTGCAAACTATCAGCCAGGAATTGGCAGGTGAAGAGCAACGCATTCAACAAGAATTGCAGAAAAGACAAGATGAATTGACTGATCCAATTCAGAAAAAAGCAATGGATGCAATCCAGGCTACAGCTAAAGAAAACGGTTACAGCTATGTGTTCGTAAAAGAGCAATTGATCGTTTATCCACCGGCTGATGATTTGGCTCCGTTGGTAAAAAAGAAATTGGGAATTAAATAAGTAATTTTCAAGAATATAGTTAAAACGTCCCGCTGGTTAAGCGGGACGTTTTATTTTTGTTACATGTCAACAGAATATCATCCAATTGGCGTATTTGATTCGGGTTACGGCGGACTTACTGTTTTAAAAGAAATAGTGAAAGAATTGCCGCAGTACGATTACATGTATTTAGGCGACAATGCCCGCACACCATATGGTAACCGCTCCTATGAAACTGTTTACCAGTATACATTAGAGTGCGTTAAGCATTTGTTCAGCATGGGTTGCCGTCTTGTGATATTGGCTTGCAATACTGCATCTGCAAAGGCTTTGCGAAGCATTCAGCAAAATGATCTGCCAAACATCAATCCTGATTATCGTGTGTTGGGCGTAATCAGGCCCTCCGCTGAAGTGATTGGCAATTATTCCAAAACAAATCACTTAGGAATACTTGCCACCAAGGGAACAGTCAATTCACGTTCATATATACTCGAAATAGAAAAGTTCTTCCCCGAAGCGCACGTGAGCCAGCTCGCCTGCCCTATGTGGGTGCCACTCGTAGAAAACGGAGAATATGCCAATGAAGGAACTGATTTTTTTGTAAAGAAATATGTTGACCAGGCAATGAACCAGGATAAAGAGGTCGATGCCATTTTGCTTGCCTGCACACATTATCCGTTGCTTTTGGACAAGATCAAGAAATACACTCCCGAGGGAGTAAAAGTCATTACTCAGGGAGATATTGTGGCCAAGAGCCTAAAGGGTTATCTCGAACGCCATCCTGAAATGGAAGCCCAGTGCTCTAAAGGTGGCAAGCTGGAATTCTACACAACCGACTCCACCGAAGATTTCAGCCGCCAGGCCGCAATATTTTTCGGAAGACCGTTGGAGGCGAAGAAGGTAGAGTTTTAATGGAAAATTGAAAGTTGAAAATTGGATTTTTTTTATAGTAAACTCATTTCCAATAGTTTAACATCCTTCATTTTCAACTTTCAATTTTCAACTTTCAATTACTAAAAATCTTTTTGAATTTTACCCTCCCTGATTTACCTTTGCCGTCCCTTTCACGCCGACGGGTATGGTGACCCGTTGTGAAGTTGAAGTAAAATTGCCGCAAGGCGCATTAGTTAAAACGGGTTAAAAAAGTAATAAAATGAAACGTACATTTCAACCACACAAACGTCGTCGTAAAACCGTTCACGGTTTCCGTAAACGCATGCAAACTGCTAACGGACGTAAAGTATTGGCTTCCCGCCGTAAAAAGGGTCGTAAGAAACTAACTGTTTCTGACGAGAAAAAAGCGAAATAAAACTTAGCTTTATTCCAAATAATTTATAGCTCCGCTGTTGTGGAGCTATTTTTGTTTAAATCATATTCATTGAACAAAGTACATACATTAGGAAAAACAGAACGGCTTAAAAGCAGAAAACTGATAGATTCACTTTTTCAAAAAGGTAAGTCTATGAACGTGTTTCCTTTTCGTGTGTACTACTTGTTCACCGAGTTGTCTGCCGATACCCCGGTGCAAGCCGGAGTTAGTGCCAGTAAGAAATATTTCAAGAGAGCTGTAGATAGAAACAGGATAAAGCGCCTTACCCGCGAGGCTTACAGGTTAAGAAAAATTCCTTTGAAGGAAATTCTTGAGGCAAAGAATCTGCAACTTGCCGTGTTTTTTATTTACACAGGTAAAGTAATTCCTACCTATACCGAGGTGTGCGAGAAAATGGATATTATCATCACTAAACTTTCGGAACAAATTGTGCAGCGATCATAACCATATTGAAGAAGTTGAGAAAGTAAGCCTGGTCAAGCGAATATTGATCTCTCCTTTTGTGTTATTGATCAAACTATATCAGTGGATAATTTCGCCCATTCTGGGCCCTAAATGCCGCTTCACTCCTACTTGTTCCACTTATGCCTTGCAGGCTTTCAGAAAGTATGGCCCGCTAAAAGGTTTTTGGCTAGCCTTCAAAAGAATCATTCGCTGCCATCCGTGGGGAGGGCATGGGTATGATCCATTGCCGTAGGCAATGGCAATTAATAATTAATAATTTAAAATTAATAGGTGTCACACTGTAAGTTTAGCACAAGCACACCTGTGTGCAAATAAAAATAGAGCGGCATTCAATAACGAACGCCGCTCTATTAATTCTTAATTATTAATTATTAATTGGTTCTTACTGCTTCAGCATCTTCACTGTTCTATCCAACACTTCTCTTGCATCTGGCGCTGTGTAGAATTTATATACCTCAGGAGCTTTATCGTTATCAGAGCTGAAAGAACCTGGCAATTGATTGAATGGTCCGAAGATTTGTGCGTCTGTATTTGCACTAACTTTCTGCAATTTGCCCGGTACGATGAAGAAGTTCTTTTTGGCTTCTGTAACACCCTGACCATTTACCAACTGTTGCAAACTGTCAATTTTCTCCTGTAGCTGAGCCTGTGTGATTTTTGTTTCTCCAGGACCGCTACCGAAGTTTTTGTAACCGCCCACCAATGTATCTGTTTTCAAATTCAATACATACAAACCCGGAGCATCAACGGAAAAGCTTTGTTTGCCGGAAGGCGTTTCTACGTTCAATACAACTTTATCGCCTGTATTAAAAGTTACATATTGTTCGTTATGCTGAGTGCCTGGCTCTTGTTTAATGTTTGCCATGTTCTGTGCATCTACTGTAAGCTTGCCGCTCGACATGATCAATACTTTTTTAGTGTTGCTACCGCCTGAGCAGGATACAAGTGCTACAGAGGCAGCGATTGTTACCAGTGAAAATAGTTTTTTCATTTTTGTGTTTTAAATGGTTATCAGGTTACTTCTTCGTGTTAAAAAGAATCCCGGAGCTAAAGTTCCGGGATCGCAAATAACAACTTTTTTTTATTACTACTGGTTATTTTGTAGCAGCGGCAAAACGCTCAGCTACTTTGTTCCAGTTAACTACGTTCCAGAAAGCTCCAAGATATTCAGGACGACGGTTCTGATATTTCAGGTAGTAAGCATGTTCCCATACGTCAACACCCAAAATTGGCGCGCCTTTTACTTCAGCAACATCCATCAAGGGATTGTCTTGGTTTGGAGTAGAAGAAACTTCCAGTTTGCCGTCTTTTACCAACAACCATGCCCAGCCGCTACCAAAACGTGTAGCACCCGCAGTATTGAATTTTTCTTTAAATGCATCGAAAGAACCGAAAGCAGCATTGATAGCATCAGCTAAAGCACCGCTTGGCTGACCACCTGCATTTGGTGCCAGTGATTCCCAGAAAAAGCTGTGGTTCCAGTGACCACCGCCATTGTTACGAACAGCAGGAGAAATAGTACCTGCAGCAGCAACTAACTCTTCAAGGCTTTTATTTTCGTTTGGAGTTCCTGTGATTGCTTTATTCAGATTATCTACATATGCCTGGTGGTGTTTACCATGGTGGATTTGCATAGTAAGCTCATCGATGTGAGGCTCCAGGGCATTGTGCGCATACGGCAGCGCAGGTAATGTAAACGCCATAATTATAGTTTTTAAAGTTAAATGATTGTTCTAAAATTCGTTGAACGGATAACAAATGTAATGGTTTTTTTGGGAGTTGAAAGTGAAGAGTTGAACGTTGTAAGACATTTGCCACAAACCCTTGAAAGCGGGCCACTGCCGACTGTTTTGTTTAGCAAATCGTTGTATTAAATTATCTTAAACAAAATTATGTGACCTGCCAACAACAACTCTCAACTCTCAACTTTCAATTTTCAACTTTCAATTCCCGCCTATCTCCTTGCCTTAAAAAAACTTTTCATTAATTCCGAGCATTCCTGTTTCATGGTGCCGGTTGTAATCACCGTTTTGGGATGAAAAGGGAAATTGACACCGGTGATGCGCTTATGTCCATTTTTTTCATCATCGGCTCCCCACACAATGCGCCCCACTTTTGCCCAGTACAATGCACCGGCGCACATAAGGCACGGTTCTACGGTTACGTATAAGGTAGCCTCCGGCAAATATTTTGCCCCGATGTAATTGAATGCCGAAGTAAGGGCAATAATCTCGGCGTGCGCAGTAGGATCGTTCAGTTTTTCTACCTGATTATATCCTCTTGCTATAATCTTATCATTCATTACCACAATGGCTCCTACGGGCACTTCTCCTTCCTCAAAGGCCTTCTGCGCTTCCCGGTATGCCATCTGCATGAAATATTCGTCTGTCATTAAACGAAATTATTTATTTGCCCTGAATTAGCTGTAAATTGATTTGAAATTTGAGAATGAAAAATGCTGCCTCAAATTTCAAATTTCAAATCTCAAATTGAGTATATGCTTGCAAACGTTCCCGATATTGTTCCTGCTTCTGCGATGCCTTACACCACGTTAACGGGCAATGCAGAAAGGTTGCGCAGCTATTTCGAGTCCGGTGCAACGAGAAGTTATGAATTCAGAAAGCAACAATTGCAGCGTTTCAAGCAAGCAATCATTGAGCACGAGGAAGAAATCTTGCAGGCGCTTTTTACTGATCTCAAAAAAAATGCTGCTGAAGCATATGCCACAGAAATCGGACTAACACATGCAGAAATAAACAAGGCGCTTAAAAATCTGCATAAATGGATGCTTCCTGAAAAAGTAAGCACCAATCTTGTAAATCTTCCATCCAAAAGTTATTTGATTCGCGACCCATTAGGCGTGGTGTTTATTATTGCTCCGTGGAACTATCCTTTTCAACTTTGCATGCTGCCGATTGCGGGGGCCATTGCTGGTGGAAATTGTGTTGTCGTGAAACCGTCAGAACTAGCACCGGCAAGTGCAGCGGTTATCGAAAAGATCATTACAAAAACTTTTCCGAGTGAATACATTTTTGTTGCGCAGGGAGATGGATCCGTTGTAGTTCCGGAGCTGATGAACACGTTCCGTTTTGACCATATCTTTTATACCGGAAGTGTTCCTGTTGGAAAAAGCGTTTATGAACTTGCTGCGAAAAAACTTGTGCCTGTTACGCTTGAGCTCGGTGGAAAAAGTCCCTGTATTGTAGAGAGCGATGCTGCGCTAAAAACGGCAGTGAAGAGAATTGCGTTAGGAAAATTTACTAATGCGGGTCAAACCTGTATTGCCCCAGACTATGTGCTCGTGCATGAGTCTATAAAGGATCAATTCATTCAGTCACTCACGGAAGCAATAAAACAAATGTATGGCAATGATCCATCTAACAGTAATGACTATGGTAAAATAATTACAAGAAGAAGATTTGATACCCTTGTAAAATATTTATCGCAGGGGAAACTAATTTACGGAGGAAAGACAGACGCTGAGACGCTTTACATTTCACCAACATTAATAACTGATATAAACCTTGATAGTTCTTTGATGAATGAGGAAATTTTTGGGCCCATCTTGCCTGTCATTTCTTATTCAACTTTTGAAGAAGCCAGAAAAATTGTTATGCAAAATCCAGATCCGCTGGCATTCTATGTTTTTACCAATTCGAAAAAGAAAGAACAGCAATGGCTGGGAAGTGTTAGTTTCGGCGGTGGTTGCGTAAACAATACGGCGCTGCATTTTACAAATGACAATTTACCTTTCGGCGGCATTCGTAATAGTGGCATCGGTCGTTATCATGGCAAATATTCTTTTGAAGCATTTACCCATACAAAGGCAGTTTTAAAAACACCTAACTGGATCGACCCTTCTCTAAAATATCCGCCGTACGAAGGCAAGCTGAAATGGCTGAAAAAAATATTGAAATAGACCCGTTGCCAAAGCTTTTCTAAGTTTTATTTTTGCATTTTGAATTACAACTATGACGTTCAAACAAAAAATACTGAAAGCAGCTTATCCGTTGCTGATGAAGATGACAAACCGATTTGGCGCCAGAAATAAAGCATTGCAAAATACAGGGAAGTTGAAATCCATTACATCTATCTACGATTTGTCTTTGCATTTAAATAATGGTCAACGCGTTTCCATGAATAGCTTTAAAGGCAAAAAAATACTCCTCGTAAATACAGCCAGCAATTGCGGCTATACGGGCCAGTACAGCGAATTACAAACACTACACGAAGTTTATAACAATCAACTCTTGATTATTGGGTTTCCTGCAAATGATTTTAAAGAACAGGAAAAAGGCAGCGACGAAGAAATTGCCGGCTTTTGCAAAATCAACTACGGCGTTACTTTTCCTCTTGCAGCGAAAAGCAGTGTAGTAAAAGGCGACGATCAAAATGCCATTTTTAATTGGTTAAGCAACAAGGGAAAAAATGGATGGAACGATCAGCAGCCGTCATGGAACTTCTCAAAATATCTTGTTGATGAAAAAGGAAATCTGACAAACTATTTTGACCCATCAGTGTCGCCATTGAGTGAGCAAATTGTTAGTGCAGTGAACGCTGCGAAATAAATGGTGTACGAAGTACGATCTACGGTGTACGAAATTCGTTATGAAGTAACACTTTAATGACTTTCGTACACTGTACTCCGTACATCGTACATCTCAAAGTCTTAACTTTGCATCTTAATATTTTTGTGCATGAAAAAGAGAATTGTGCCTGTTGTGTTGGTTATATTGTTGAGTTTCAGTCTGTCTGTGGCGAAAGCACAATGTTCTATCTGTACAAAAACGGCGCAACAATTGGGAGAAAAACCCGCCAAGGCCCTCAACGTCGGCATTATCTATCTCGGATTTATGCCGCTGGCTATTCTCGGATTTATTGGTTTTCAATGGTGGAAAAACAATAGAGAAGCTTAGTCTACAGTCTGCCATTTTTCTACAAACGCATATAAGTTAAAGCTCCTGTTTTCAAGGGCTTTTTTTATGTCCTGTTTTAAAGACACTTTGTCAATGTCCTTCATTCTTTTATGCTGAATTAAATGGAATGCTTTTTCCGTCAGCAGCCATTCTCTTTTGTTATTGGCTGACTGCGTTTTCAATCTTGCATTGATGGTATGAAAAAGCTTATCCACTCCTTCTCCTTGCGAAGCAATTGTTTTTACAATTGCAGGCGGTTCGTTTTTATGATTGGTAGAGAGCAGCAATTGCAGATTTTTCATAAAAAGATCAGCAGCGGGCCTGTCGCTTTTGTTGACAACGAAAATGTCTGCGATTTCCATGAGGCCCGATTTCATCGCCTGCACTTCATCGCCTGATTCCGGAACCAGTACCACCACAGTGATATCTGCTAGTCCTGCAATTTCAATTTCGCTTTGTCCAACACCTACCGTTTCAACGATGATGTAGTCAAACGCGGCCATTTTTACGAGATCAGTCAATTCAATGATCTTTGGATGTAACCCACCCAATGCGCCGCGGCTCGCCAGCGATCTGATAAACACATTTGGATTGTTGTACCACTCACTCATGCGTATGCGATCTCCTAATAATGCGCCGAGGTTAAAAGGGGAAGACGGATCCACACAAAGCACAGCAACCTGTTTTCCCTGCTTTACTATTTCTTTGATCAACTCATTGGTAAGCGTGCTTTTTCCGGCACCGGGAGGCCCGGTTACCCCGATAACAGGAGTGGCATTATGGGGGATTGATTTTAAAATGTCCTCATATCCCCGAACTTCGTTTTCCACGAGGGAAATGCTTCGGGCTAAAGACTTTGTATCACGATCTGGCATGGCAAGTTGTGAGTTTTAGGTTAAACTGGTCGCAATTCCCCGCTTTGCACCGAACAGTCGCGTACACCGGCTACATTATACTCTTTTGAATTTTGACTTGTCCTTTTGACTTGCGACTAATGCACAAATCTATTATTTACCCATCAGATATCCGCTAACTATTGTTTACTTTGCGGCCCTTATATTTAAGTTTTAAGAAGATTAAACCTGACCCGCCTATAACTCTAAACCCTTTCTGACATTTGTATGAATATTATCAAGAGCGTAAAAAGCGGCGAGATTTTAAGAAATCACAAGTTTGCTACTTTTTTGTGGTTCACGTTATCGTTTGTTGGCGTGTTGCCAGAAGTGCTAAAAGGACGCATTCACAACTACATTGTATTCAAGAATGTGTATCTGAACCTGATTGCACAACACAACATTTATATCCCTTTTAATGAAAACCTCTACGGTCCTGTATTTGGGCTTGTCATAGCACCCTTCACCTATTTGCCGAATGGCATCGGCGCCATCGTATGGGCGCTTGCGAATGCATGGTTGCTGTACTTCGCCATCAATAAGCTGGACATTTCTAAAGACAAAAAAGCGTTTATCCTTATCGTTTCTTCGATGGAGATGATGAATGTTGCTTCGTATGTGCAAACCAATGGGGCTGTGGCTGCCTGCATTATTCTGGGCTATTGTTTTCTGAAAGAAGAGAAAGAATGGAAGGCTGCCTTTTTCATAATGATCGCTACGTTTGTTAAAATCTATGGTATCGTGGGCCTTGCCTTTTTCTTCTTTTCTCCCAAACCATTCAAATTCATATTATGGTTGCTGGTGTGGTCGGTGTTGTTCTTTGTGGCGCCAATGTTATTGTCCAACCCATCATTCATTCTGCAAACCTATGTTGACTGGAAGAATACACTTCAACGGAAAAATGCAAACAACGGTGAAAGCATGTTTCAGAATATTTCCCTGCCGGGCTTCCTGCAAAGAGCGCTTCACCTGGAAGTAAGCAATGGCATCGTTATTATTACTGGAATGATTTTGTTCGCCACTCAATATATACACTTCAAATACTTTAGTGACAAGCGATTGCAATTATACATTCTTTGTTCAACACTTATTTTCGTTGTGATATTCAGCAGCGGTTCTGAAACGCCGACTTACATTATTTCGTTTGTTGCAATATGTCTTTGGTATACGCTGCAAAAACCTGCAAGATGGGTAAACATAGTAATGGTTGCCTCATTTGTACTGACCAGCCTTTCGCAAACTGACCTTTTCACGCCGCATTTCAGAGATGTTTTTATGAGGCCGTATTGCATTAAAGCAGTTGGCAGTATTGCTGTGTGGTTTATCATTATTTACCAGATTTGGAGGAAACAATTTCTAACAATTCCGGAACCTGCATAAGAGAAATTATTTTTAGATATTTTTGTTTTTTTCCAGACCAATCAGTTACAACCATCATGATCAGCATAATCACGTCTATTCATAACCAGCTTGCCATGAATCAATTATTCATGGAGCGGTTGCGTGCCACTACTTCCGTGCCTTACGAGTTGATAATTATTGACAATAATTCTACCGATGGCAGCAGAGAGTTTTTCGAAAAAAATGCTGATGTAGTAATAGCAAACGAGTCTAATTACTCATACCCATATTGCCAAAACCAAGGCATCGACGTGGCGAAATATGAATATCTGGCTTTCCTTAACAACGATATTATTCTTTCAAAAGATTGGGATAAAAGAATCATCGACGTGATGAACAAAAGAGGCATTGAAGTGATTTCTTTTGCAACCAATGATCATCTGGAAAATAAACAGGTACAGAAAAAAGTGCACAGGAAATGGAAGAAAATAAAATATCCTATCCGCGCCATTTTTGGAGTTGGCTACAAAGCACTGAACTGGATGCTCGAATTAATGTACGGCAACTTTGACAAGTATTGCGAAAAACGATATGAGCAATTTGGAGATGCTGTTATCGAAGGATTCAGTGGTTCATGCATTATCATTAAAAGAAGTGCGTTGGAAAAAATTGGCAAATGGGATGAAAGAATTCAATCTGCTGACTTCGATCTCTTTTACAGAACCAAAGCAAGATCGCTCGAACATAAAGATATTCAGCCGCTGCAGCTTGCATTGGGAGTATACATTCACCACTACCAGCGCCTTACGCTGCGTTCAAAAAAATTGCCTTCGTTTACAGACAAAGGCAATCTTATCAGCTTAAAAGAAAAATGGGGCGACAGGGAAAAAGTCCTGTATAAAGACGTTATCGGCTAGGCTTTACTTTTATATAGTTTTTGAAAGAAGCAATCTGTTTTCCTCCTAAAATATTTTGTTCGATAAAGCTAAGTACACGGTACTTGGTTTTATCGTGCTTATGCTTTTGATAAAACGAGCGATTCGGATATAATTGATCCTGCCAGTTGAACCTTGCAATAAACTCATTCATCGCAGCAGGATGTGTTTCTTTGAATACTTCGAGTTTACTAAGATCGCCATAATCAAATTCGTTTGACGCATCTTTAAACATTTCTGCTACCTTCTCTTTACCATTTACGTCTGTTTCAAAAGAAATTTTCTTTTTCTGCATCAGCTGCGGAGGCCTTACCCAGCCGTAGTGATAAATGCATGCGTCAACCTTAACTACTTTAAGCTTAAAGGTATCTTCTTTCTGGAAATAACTTCTTCCGTCAAAGTTTGGTATACGCCTGAATGACTGTGCGTCGCGCCAGGAATGAATATCCGGATTGTTTCTTATGATCCGTATTTCCTCCGCGTACCACGCATGAGAAACAATGTGATGGGAGTAGTCTCCCCAAAAATGTTTGTAGTCGAACAAAAGTCCTTCAATCTCATTGTTATTCTCAAGCTCCTCACATTTTTTCCTGATAGCAGGCAAATATTTTTCATGCACCACTTCATCGCTTTGCAAATAAAAAAGCCATTTGCCTTTGCATTCGCTCTTTGCAATATCTGTTTGATGCGCATATTCGCCGCCATTAGGATAACCTTCAAGATCCCAAACTGTGTTTACAATTCTTATTTTATCTGAGTTGATCTTTTGTATTTCCTCCAATGTGTGATCTTCTGCATCACAATTTCCAAGTGCTACTACAAATTCATCTACGATTGGCAAAATGGATTCTATCGAAGCTTTAATTGGGTAATAAAGCTTGGTGGCATTTCTAACCATTGTGAATCCGCTGATGAGTATTTCATTTTGGGGTTTCATGAGCTGCAATCTGGGATTAAGGGGTTTTGACTTGTTTATTATTGGCTGGCGAAACAGGAATGCCGTTTTGCAATGCGTATAGTTTGTAATACTTCATAAAGGTAAGGCTCGCAATATTTTTTGCAATAACATATCCGAAATAACCATCCAGAAAACCCATGCGTACAAAGTAACTGTTGATAAATGCCCAAAACGGATTAACTGACATTTTGATCCAACCCGACTTTCTTCCCAATTTAAAGTATGACATCGCTGAGATTGTACTAAAGCGATTATTTTGAATAATATGCTCTTCGAGATTGTTATACGAGTAATGTAAAATGTCGCCTTTTAAATATTGTTTGCGAACATTCGCACTATCGAAAACCACTACGTCGTGAGGATTGATGCCTCCCCATTTCGCAATCTTCTTATTGAATAAGCGAACGCGCCGATTCGGATACCATGCGCCATGTCTGATAAATTTGCCGCAGTATTGCGTGCACCGATTCATGTTGTACACATCGGCCTTTTCATAATTCTTATTCAATGCTTTAATAGCCTGTATCAGTGTTTCATCAAGTACCTCATCCGCATCAAGACTCAGCACATAATTATTTTCAGCATACTCCAGGGCCTTATTTTTTTGCTCCACATAACCCAAAAAAGCTTGCTCGTATACTTTGGCCCCCATTTTTAATGCAATGGTTTTAGTGGCATCATTTGAGAATGAATCCAGCACAACAATTTCATCTGCAATTGCCTTAACTGAATCAAGGCAACGTGCAATGTTGTGCTCCTCGTTATAAGTAATAACCACTACAGATAAGCCATTCATTAAACAAATCTTTTAAAAAATGTGAAAATCAAAGTTTGCAATTTTACCATTTTAAATTTATCAGGTCAAAAAAATTAACTTTATTGAACTTCGTAACTTTCAGCTATAATAAGATGTTATGACAAATTTTATTCCCATATTTCCGTTGGGGGTTGTGGTGTATCCGGGGGAAAATTTGAACCTGCATATTTTCGAGCCGCGCTATAAGCAATTGATAAACGAGTGTAAGGATAACAATAAACCATTTGGAATTCCAGCGGTCATCAATAACCGTGTGAGCGAGCTGGGTACTTTGGTTTCCATACAGGAAGTCTCGAAGACCTATGATAACGGTGAAATGGATATTAAAACCACCGGAGTTGAGATTTTCCGGGTATTGGAAACGATCAGCACCATTCCTGAAAAATTGTACAGCGGCGCAATCGTAAACTACCCCGAAAACGTCGAGGACAAGGGAAACCGCGAGTTGATGCAAAAAGTGGTTCTGGCGGTAAAAAATCTTCACGAACTACTCAAGATAAAGAAAGACTTTAACAAGCCGGACGAGGCACTAATTAGCTACGATATTGCGCATCACGCCGGGTTATCCCTTGAAGAAGAGTACGAACTGCTTGGCCTTTTTCAGGAGCTACAGCGGCAGGAATATCTTAAGCGCCACCTCAACAAAGTGCTGCCAATAATCGCCGAAATGGAACACTTGAAAGAACGTGTTAAGCTGAATGGACATTTCAAGAACCTTTCCGGGCTGGATCTGGAGATTTGAGAGAGCACGCAGATGACGCTGATTAGACTGATTTACGCTGATTTTTCATTTGCTGGCTAACAAGAGCCTTTTCATCTTTTTTACCGCAAAGAACACAAAGAAGCTACAGCAAAATAGATAGCAAGCTGCAAAGCCGCAAAGGGAACGAAGATCCTAACATGCCCTCGTTTCCTTTGCGCACACTTCGCGTTCTTTGCGGTTTAGAAAAAAATCAGTGCAAATCAGTCTAATCAGTGTCATCTGCGTGCCATTTTCTTCCCTACTTTTGGCGCACAAAAAACCTGACTGTGGTGACTACTATTTGTTTTGACTTCGGAAATACACGATTGAAATACGCTGTTTTCGAAAATGACCAATTAAAGGGGGTAGAAAATCTTGAAAGAGCAGACAATGATGAAGTAGCGATGTTGCTGGAAAAACTGCAACCTCAAAAAACAATTCTCTCATCTGTTATCAATCACGATGAAGCAATAGAAAAAATTCTTGCAGAAAAAACTTCTTTTCATAAACTCTCGCATCTTACAAAACTAAATTTTACAACACCTGTTGCAAAGCCTGAAACCATTGGCGCCGACAGGCTCGCGTTGGTTGCCGCAGCAGTTAATCTTTTTCCGGGAAAGCATAATCTTGTTATAGCCCTTGGCACGTGTATTACATATAACTACGTAAACAAATACCACGAGTTTATTGGTGGAAGCATTTCGCCGGGCATGGATATGCGTTTCAAAAGCCTGCAAACTTTTACTGCGAAACTTCCATTGGTAAAAGAGAACTGGAATTTTCCACTGATAGGATATGATACTACAACAAATATTTTAAGTGGCGTTTTGCTGGGCATGGCCAAAGAAATTGATGGCATAGCAGAAGCTTATGCTGAAAAATATAGTAATTTCAATGTTATGCTTACCGGAGGTAATGCACAATATTTTGTACCGCATTTGAAAACGCAACTGACTTCCGATCCGGACCTATTGTTTAAAGGTTTGTACGCCCTGAGTGAAGCGAATTCGTGAAGACGCGAATCGTGAATGGTGAATCGTCAATCGTGAATGGATGTCCCCTGTGAGGCATGCATGATTGTCGGCTATCGTTCACGATCCACCATTCACCATTCGCGATCATCATTCATAATTCATCATTAATTTTGTCCCATGTCAGAACATGCGTCCTCATTTATAGCCAAAAGTACCATCAAAGCTGCCGATCTTGACCATAGAAGAAAGATCAATTTTAATATTGGAAAATATAACTCTGTGGTGCCGGTCGGCAAAAAACAATTCTCTGATGTAAACACTGCAAGAGAACGGGCTAAGAACCTGAAGTGGCGAGCCATTGAGACGCTTGATCAACAACTCGAAGAATTTGAGGCAAATCTTACCAAACGTGGAGGCAAAGTAATTTGGGCAGAAAACACCCAACAGGCGCTTGACGAAATTTACCAGATATGCCTTGCTAAAAATTGTAGGACGATTGTAAAAAGCAAGAGTATGGTGACCGAAGAAATTAAGCTGAATGAATTTCTTCACGAAAAAAATATTGAAAGTGTAGAAACCGATCTTGGCGAGTACATACAACAACTGGACGGCGAAACGCCCTACCACATTGTAACTCCGGCGATGCACAAAAGCAAAGAGGATGTGGCCAAACTTTTTTCAGAAAAACTCGGCACCGATCCTAAGCTTACTCCTGAAGAACTCACTCTTGTAGCAAGAGCAAAACTCCGCGAAAAATATGTACAGGCGGAAATAGGCGTTACAGGCGCAAATTTCATCATTAGCGATATTGGCGGCATTGCCATCACGGAAAACGAAGGAAATGGAAGATTGAGCTGCGGATGGCCAAAAACGCACATTGTGATCGTGGGCATTGAGAAGGTAATTCCTTCCATGGGCGACCTTGGTCTTTTCTGGCCTTTGCTGGCAACTTTTGGTACGGGACAAAAAATCACTTCTTACAATACAATCGTTTCAGGACCGCGCCAGGAGGGTGAAACAGATGGCCCTGAAGAAATGTATGTGATATTGCTTGATAACGGCCGCACCAATTTGCTGGCCAATCCTAAAACCCGCGAAAGCCTTTACTGCATTCGTTGCGGCGCCTGCCTTAACGCCTGCCCTGTTTATAAAAATATTGGCGGCCATAGCTACGAAACCACTTACAGCGGACCAATCGGTTCTGTAATCACTCCGCACTTAAAAGAAATGAATGAATGGAAGCATTTAAGCTATGCTTCTTCTCTTTGCGGCAATTGCACTGAAGTGTGTGCTGTTAAGATCAATCTTCACGAATTATTGCTTGAAAACAGATACGAAGCTGTTGAAGAAGGCGATGCCAAATGGGGTGAAAAAATTGCCTGGAAAATGTGGAAACAAGCCAGCCTTCACCGCAACATGATGAACATGGGCAACAGGAAAATGAAGAACTGGATGGTAAACAAAGTCTTCAAAGGCTGGACGGGTCAACGGGCTGATCTGGATTTTTCTGGAAAGACTTTTAATGAGCTGTGGAAGCAAGGCAAGACAATTTGAAAATGTGAAAATATGGAAATGTGAAAATTCATTCTGTGTAGCGGTGTTGACGAAGTGCTACCTTGCTAATTTTCTTAATTAGATTAATTAATGAGAATCTCATGGAAAAAGATTTTGTTCACGAAAACTGCATGACCCGCATTTTCAAATTTCCATATTTTCACATTTCCACATTTGCCCTCATCTTCTATCAATGAAGCGCACCACCTTCCTCCCGCCTTCCACAAATTGCATGCGCTGGATCTCTTGCGCGGATGCATATTTGATCGATGGAATGACGCGGAGTTTCGCTTGTAAGAGTGAACGAATCTTTCTGTCGTTTTCTTCAGAATAATTGGCAGGCAACACGTGAATCAGCAGTTCGTCCATGCCGATGGCGTTGGTAGAAACTTCCGTTACATAATCTTTTATCTCATCAATAGAGGCAAGGATATCGAACAACACCGGAGGATACAAAGTGGTTCCTTTAAACTTGATCATTTGTTTTTTACGACCAATAACCGGGGACAAACGCAAGGTATTTCGTCCACAGGAACAAGGCGTTTTTTCATAGCGGCAGATGTCTCCCGTTTTATAACGGATCAACGGCATTGCTTCTACACCTAAAGTTGTAATGGTCACCTCTCCTGGTTCTCCGTCAGCAACAGGATGATTGTTTTCATCAAGCAATTCTATAATAACCAATTCAGGATTGTGGTGCCCGCCTCTGCCAGCCTTGCACTCTGTAAAGGCCGTTTGCATTTCTGTGCTGGCGTAAGTGGAATATAGCTGAATGTTCCAGTTATCTGTGATCTTTTTGCCCAGGGTATTTAAAGAAAAATCACCGTTGCGCAAATTTTCACCAATACAAATTGCTTTTCTTACAGACGACCTGTTGATATCGATGCCATTTTCATTTGCAAATTCTATCAATCTCACAATGAACGAAGGAACCGCTACCAGTGCGGTTGGCTGCAGGCGTTGAATGATGTCCCACTGCATTGCAGGTACTCCGGGACCTACGCGTATCATGCCCGCATTCATTTTGCGAATGCCACTGTAATAAGCCATGCCCGCCATGAATTGCCGGTCGAGGGTAAGCATCAATTGATACACATCGCTTTCAGAGCCATCGGCACATAAAAAAGAGGAGTACTCGTTATAAGCCAATCTCTCCAAATCATTCTCTGTAAGCGCGATTGTTACTGGTTTCCCAAGTGTTCCGGAAGTTGCGGTATACTCAACGATCTTTGATTTGTCCACGCAAAGAAAATCCCAATTGCGTTGTTGCACATCTTCCTTTTCCGTTACAGGAAGCAATTGCAATTTTTCAAGCGCATCTATCTTTTGCACATTTATATTGTGCTTCGCAAATAACTCCTTGTAAAAAGCAGAGTGCTGGTTGACATAGGCCAATATCTCCTGCAATTTTTCCAACTGCATTATATCGATTGATTCTGTAGATGCGAAAGCTGTTTCTGTTGAGTACATATTTATTCGATAATTACCACCGCCGATGCTACGCTTTTCAAGTGTGACATCGACAAAGAAATACGGTTAATATTTTTGTTCTCTAAAAAAGTTTTTGTGTTGCCGAGCAATTGAATAGTCGGCTTACCCAGTTCATCGTTTATTACTTCTATTTCATTGAATACAACATTGCCAAACCAACCCGTACCAATAGCCTTCAGGAAAGCTTCTTTTGCGGCGAATCTTGCTGCGTAGTGCTCAAACTTATGCGCCTTACTTTCACAATACACAATTTCTCCCTGCGAGAACACCAGTTCACGAAACCCGTTCTCCTTACTGATCTTTTCAGTAACACGATCTACTTCTATTATGTCGATACCTACGCCGTGTATCATGGTTTTATTTTTTGATGCTTTTGGCACGCAGATGACGTGATTTAGCTGATTAACGCAGATGTTTTGCAAACAATCTATTTGAGATTTAAAGCCGTACATTAATCTGAAATATCAAATCAAAGATCAGCGCAAATCTGCTAAATCAGCGTCATCTGTGTGCCAATTCCTCCTCGCATTTCGCAATCTGTCTGCGTATATGTTCCTCTTCCTGTTTCGTTGCAATCACTTTTGTTAATGCAATCGTGTATTCTTCTTTTGCTTTTGCAAAGTTCTTTTGTTTAAACAAATAATCTCCTGCAATTACATATGTATGATAATATTCGGGGTTACTTGTAATTAAGCTATCAACGTTAATACTTTCTTTGTCTGCTACGCGTTGCTTGTAACTCCTGTACAGCACAAAATCTTTGTAAGCGCTTGTGGTTATAAAGCTGTCAGCAGGAACAGTCAATGCGCTATCAACTATTTCATGATTGTCTTTCATGCCGTGCATTGCAAAGACTTTGTTCAAGTCATAACACACAAACTGCCCGAGCTGCCATGGCGAAGAAGAAACCCATACTAATCTTTTCTGTGGCTCAAAAACAATCGAGTGATGCGCAATCAATTGATTGACCGCCTTCTCATTGCCCATTCCAATATTCGCACCATGCAAACCCTTTTGATCGCGCAGAATATTGATGGTTTTTTGAACCGTGTTAGGGCCATTATTTTGCATCAGCTCTGTTAGTCTTTCGTAGCGATAAACTGATGCGCTTTTTTCCTTCTGCTCCTTGTTCTCTTTCGTTTGCCCCAACAAATCACTTTGAAAATGATTGGCACAAAGAATGTAATTTTTCTTAGGATCGTACATCGCCAATTGCTCCGGTGTCTTTTCAATGATCACTGCTTTGTTATCTAATGCTGAGCCAACAAGGAAGGCTTCTGAAACAAACATTTTCCTTTTCGCAGCAATGGTATATGCCTCCTGAATATTTTTTGCGTACTGTAAAATTTCTCTTGCCACTAAAGAAACAGGCGTAGCAGAGCCAGCAGGGATAGCTGTTTTATCTGCATTGATTGTTACGGTAAGGCCCTGATCATTCATGCCGGAAACCGCGCCAATAAAGCCGCCCCAGGTCACCGTCATAAACTTGTGTCCCTGCGAGGGATTTGTAAACGACACGATCTTATCCTCTGCGAATTGATCGCCCATGTAAAAATCAAAGTTTCTTCCTATAATCATCGTACTATCCGCAGATGCAGAACCCCATGTTCCAAATGAGGTACAACCGACAAGTGCCATACTTTGCAACGCGTGGCCGATATCGTGTGCAGCATGGTAATTCAAGATGCGTTGATAATTCGTCCCGATATAATCATACTCCGTCGATGCTGCTAACGATTCGCCATAAATTTCTTCTTTGTATTCCTCTTTTACATTCTTTGCAAGGTCACGATTGAACCATCCAATAAAGTATTTGAGGAAATGCAAATAGAAAGTAGATGGAATCATCTTCTTTATCTGGCTCACAAAAACATCTTCCTGTCTTTGTATTAATTCTTTTGACAACTTGCCGTTAACTACTCCGCGTTCGAATGGTTCGCCTTCAACATACATTTCATACAAACCGCTTTTGCTTTTGCGGAACCAGTTATTGTCGATGTAATACAACCCTTCTTTCTCCATGCGTTGCAATGTCTCTACTTTAGCATCACTTATTTTAGGATTGGGTTCTTTTGCAACAACCACCAAATAAGTAAATCCTGCCAACAATAGAATGACCAACACAAGTAGTGTGTAACCGAGTATCTTAAATATCTTCTTAAGTACGTTCATGTTAAATTCAAAAGTAAAAATTCAAAAGTAAAAAAGTTGCAGGCTCCTTCAAGTCATTTTTTTGCCTTTTGAATTTTGATTTTTTAATTAGCGGGTATCAACTTCTTCTGATCCTTTCCAACACTTCATGCATATTCACCAGCGACGAGCATGTAGCCAGTGCACTGATTGTAACTCCCAAAATTCCATGCATGGAAATATTTTGACCGGTAAAAAACAGATTGGGCAATTTTGTTTTTGGTGAAATAAAAGTTTTCAACGGCTCTTTATAATCTCTGATAATGCCGTACAGGGAGCCATCATCACCGCCTATATAATCTCTGTAGGTTAGCGGAGTAGAAGTATAATACGATTGTATGCAATCTTTCAAACCTGGGATTTTTTTCTCGGCTTCATCAATCAACTTCTCTGCTTTTCTTTTCTTGAACGCTTCGTATTCTGCACCACGGTCGTCTTCTTTGGAAACGGTATTGAAAGTATTCTCCCACTTTTTCACTTCTTCATACTGCATATAAGTAAATAATGTCAGCCCCTCGGCATACTCATGGTTCTTTGATGATGAGGACGCGAATACACCATAGTTTTTCGGCCACTCTTCATCAGTATAATTCCAGCTATCCCAAACGGCGCCTTCTTTGTTGAAGTAGATATTATGTTTAAAGGATTTGAAACAATTCTTTTTGCAAACAATATTTATAATAAAGCATGAAATTGTATTTTCCAATGAACCGATTCTGCTTCTATATGCATTTCTTATCAACTCCGTTTTCAGCATTTTCAATGTGTTGTACGGATGAACGTTTGATATGAAGTTCTTTGCAAAAAGCGTCTCACCATTGTCCAGCACTACATGATCCGCAACGCCGTTTTTTTCAACAATCTCTGTTACAGTGCAATTTCTTTTTATGTCGCCGCCATTTTCACGAATTATCTGTACAAGATATTTGCCGATCTGTGAGCCGCCGTCCACAAATTTCCACGAGCCCTCAATATAGCTGTTCAAAACAAGCGCATGAACATAAAAAGGAGCCCTGTCGGGCAGCCCCGCATATAATACATTATTACCAGCCAATACTTCCTGCAATCGTGTATTGCTTGTTATCGATTCAATGAACTCCTTCGCACCAAGTTGCATCACCTCTCCTTTCTCAAAGTTTTCATCAAACTTTAGGTTATAAAGAGGAAACTTCCTGCACACTTCCTGCATTTTATCACAATACTTTCGAATGGCAATTTCTTCGTCGGGAAAATATTTTAGCAATTGTTGCACAAAATTTTCATATCCCTGTGCCATCGGATATTTGTTGTCATCATTTTCAAACACGATATAATCAAACGCGTCTTCATCCAGTTTCTCCAACCTTAGCTTATCCATTATACCGAGGTATTTGAATATCTGGTGGAGGTTTTGTCCTTTGCCTAAGCCACCCACATAATGAACGCCAGAATCAAAGATCACTCTTTCTCTTACGAACGTCTGAAGACAACCGCCTATCTGTTTGTTCTTTTCAAGTACGCACACATTGAAGCCCTCCTTGCTGAGCAACGCACCGCAAGTCAGTCCTCCCATTCCGCTTCCTATGATTATAACGTCGTACATTGGTAAGTTAATTTTATTGCAAGAACACGAATCAATTAATAATTAACAATTAATAGGCTTGCGTTCAATATTGAATATAGCCGTCCCACTTCTAAAGAGGTTTGTGTTACATTTTGTCAAGGTGTTGCCCGTTTTAATTATTAATTGTTAATTATTAATTTTCTCCTCATCACAAACACCACATTCGATGTCAGCTTTGTGTTATCAAGTTCTTCGCAACTCATGCCTTTTGCTTCTGCAATTGCATGAATTGTTTTGCCCGATAAAAACGACAACCCGTTGCCGGATGTTTTATTAAAGCCGATCAATTTGGTAGAAAACAGTTCCGTTAGTTTTGTTCCCTTATGTCTTTCTTCTAAATCTTTATTTCCATCTCTTATGATGATTACACCATTTTCGTTCAAATGATGAATACATCTTTCAATAATCATTTTTTGTTCATCTGGTAGCAGGTAATGCAATATGTCACTTAAAATGATCGCATCATAATTTTCAAACTCAAATTTCAAAACATCTGTGTATACAAAATTGATGTTTTCATTTTTGCTAAAACAATGATTGGCTGTTTCTATTTTCTCCTCATCATAATCAATTCCGGTTATCACACGGTCCTTGCCAGTGAAGTGCAGCACGTACGACATAAAGCCGTAGCCGCAACCGGCGTCGAGTACTTTGCCCGATTTTGGCACCAGGTTGTTGAACAACTCGTAATTGTTCTCCATCCTGGTTTTAATGCGCATGTACCATTCCAGCACCGGCCCTTTGTAAATATAGTTGTTAATCAGCTGTTTTCTGAAATATGCCGGTGTTTCTGTTTGCTGGCGCAGGTCCTGGTACTCCTTTTTAAAATAGCTGCTTATTTTTTTTGCGCGGGCAGCATAATTGTCGCCCCAGCTTTTGTCCTGCGGGGTAATGCGTGGCAGATATTGCAGGGTCACCGTTCCGTCCTTCAGAAAGATATCATTGCGGCTCAGTGTATAGCCTGTTCCATGCATAAGGATTGGCAAAATATCGAGCTGCAATTTATCAGCAAGGAAAAAAGCGCCTTTGTGAAAGCGTTTTAAATTGCCGTCAACAGAGCGTGTGCCTTCGGGAAATATTACAATGGAGTAACCTTTTTTTATTGTTTCCTCCAGCTGCTCAACACTCACTTCCGCGCCCTCAGAAATCGGATGATAACCGGCCATTCGGATAGCCGCACCGAAGAACTTCGAATGATAAACACGTTTATTGGTAGCCAATATAATGCGAGGGCTCAGCATCATCATCGGCAATATATCAAGCGATGATTGATGATTTACGATAACGACAGCGGGCTTGCTAAAATCTTCTTTAAGCGGATTGATGATCTTCTTTTTTACGTTGCCCATTATATACATGATCGACCATGAAAAGCGACGTATCACATGGTGGTACATTATCTTCGAACGGTTCTTCCCAAAGAGATTCCATTTCATTAAAACAACGCCAATGATTGTCAACAGCAGGCATCCAAACATAAAGTACAGAAATGCAAAACCCGTTTTGAAAATTCCTGACGCTGTCCATGGGAACAATCCTCTGGAAGTTCTATTCCTGATGAGCAAATTGAACAGATACGGTATTAAGATCTGCGAGATAACTACAACACATAAAATACCGATAATAGCAATTAATGCGATAGATCTTAACGCCGGATGCTTTGCAAAGATCAGCACTCCCAAACCAACAATGGTTGTGATGGCAGAGAGGAAAATAGATGACTTGTATGAAGCCAGCACTTTTTTACCTGTCTTATATTCCTGCAGCAAACCATCCATTATAAAGATGCTGTAATCATCGCCCAGGCCAAATATCAGTGTGGAAATAATAATGTTAATGATATTGAAATGAATGCCGAAAAGCCCCATGATGCCCAATATCCAAATCCATGTTATGACCATTGGAATGAAAGTGATGAGCGCCAGTTCTATGCGGCCGTAAGTAATGAGCAACATCGAAAATACCAGTATAGATGACATCCATGCAATGCTGTTAAAATCAAGTCTTACATTTTCAACGAGCTTGCTGGTGAGGTACTGTTTGTCGATTGCAGTGATACCATTTTTATTGTCAAACGAGTTGTAAATAGCCTTCTTGTGTTCATTATCAGTTTTCACAAGGTTTACCACCATTGTTTTTTCAGGCAATTCGATCACATAATCGGAAAGGAAATTTTTTCGAACTTCATCCAAATCTTTCTCATTGGCCGGAACAAAACTTTTATTCAGCAGGTTGTTATTGAAATTATCAAAAGCTGTTGCTTTGTATCCCAGGGATGCACCTTCTTGCTGCAATGTTGCCAACAGCTGTTGCTTTTTTCCCTGCGTCCAGAAAGCGTTCCATTTTGCTATTCGTTGTTTTTGCAAGGCATCAGAAATGATTACCGAAGAAACACCTGCATACCTGCTGATAACACCTTCATGTTTTAAATTGTCCAGTTCCTTAACTGCCTCCTCATTCTTTGATAACGCTTCATCCAGATTTTTTCCGGTGGAAACGACATACACAGATTGCAGCGCATGTGCATTGATCGCATTTAATTGCGCCTCTGCCTTCTGCAACTTTTCCTGCATGTAATTCATGTGGCTCATGTCCGTTTCAAACTTCACATAGCGGCTTGTGTATAAAAACCCTGCGGTAAGAATAGCGATTAGCAAAATAAACTTCCTGCTAAATCTGACATTGCGAGAAGCAATCTTATCGAGCCATGTTGGGGCTTCGTGGTGATGCGCATTGTCTTCTTTCCTGCTTGCAATTAAATGAGGTAAAAATATAAGCGAGCAAAGTGCGGCACCAATCAAACTGAACGCAGCAAACAAACCGAGATCTTTTAAAAGATCTGATTTTACAAATTGCAGGATAAAGAAATCTCCAATAGTAGTCACGCTGCCAACGGTCATCGGCAATGCCAGATCCTTAATCACTTCGCGGATATTATCTGCATGTCGATAATGATTGAAAACATGCATGGAATAATTGATCGCAACTCCCAATACCACCGAGCCCGTACCTAAAGCGATCACTGAAATGTGCCCTCTAAGAAAATAAAAACACATCAAAGCAAACAATGCTCCAAACGCAACTGGCAACATCATTAAAAACGGTGCCCGCTTCTTTTTGAAATACCATGCAATAAACACTACCAGGAATACAACAGTGATTCCTTGTGTAAATAAGTTGTCTTTGCGTATCTGCTGCGCATTGCCCACAGACACCGCCGTTGCTCCAAAACAGGAAGAACTGACAGTTTTAAATTCAGCAGAAAGTGAATCAGATATTTTATCCAAACCCTTCAACAATATGGCATTCTTTCCTGTGTTGCTCGGAGGGTTTGAGGGTGTGATAAAAAACAACAAGTGCTTTTTATCCTTTGTCATTATGTAGCTGTCATACAGTTCAAAAGTATCGTCGTATTGTAGTTGCTGTAATTTTTTTAAACCCAAAAATGAAATACCTGAAGGATCAGCGGCAATCACCTTTTTTAGTGCAAACCCGGCAGGCGAGCTTAGCGTCTTTATGTTTTGTTCAAGATTCTTTTTTACTGCATCCTTCGTGATCAGCGTGTCAAGCGATTCGTAGTCTTTGTCGGTAAGATAAACCGGTAAGTGATTCAGAATGTTGTCAAACATCTGCATCACCAGTTCATCATTTACTTTGTCATCTATCTTTTTTACATAAGGTTGAAGATCTGCATTTACCTTTTCTATGAAACGTTCCGTATAGGCAACGAGACTGTCAGGCTGTGGTTCTTTGGTGGTATCAGCGAGTGAAACAGTTATCACCAGCCTATCCATGAAACGGGAGTTTTGAAAAACTTCGTTGAGTTTTTGGGTTTTCGCGTCTTTAGGTAAAATCGCGGTAATGTCTTCTTCAAATTTTACTTTGAAAGCAAACCATGCCATAAAACCAAAGCACACGATCAACAATGCAAACAGCACAGCTCTGCGTTTTTCAAAAAATTTGTATATGGCTAAGAAAAAAGTCTCCATAGATGTATGTTAGAATCGAAAGTCAAATTGAGTTTGAGGTGTAGTTTGCAATAGTGGACAAAAACCGCTTGTCATCCCGAGGAACGAGGGATCTGCGCCTTGCACGGGCACTTTGTTTGAGCGGTCTCTCAGATCCCTCGTTCCTCGGGATGACAAGCAATATTCGTTTGTTTGTTTTTTTAAGCATTCTGTTTTGGCGCTTTCAATGTTTTAATTTTCAATAAAGCATAAGACAGCACTCCAAAAAACACTCCTGCAACTACTGCCAGCGTTATACTTCCAACAATATATTGCTTCAGGCTTTGTTGAATTGTGAGCAATGAAATGCTTTTTGTAAATGAAATATCGATTGCATTTTTCCCCATCCACAATGCGCCGGTTTTTATACTTGTAAAAATGATCAACGGAATCATTGGCGGAATGCTGATGTTCGCCGCAACAATTACCAGCGGTTTATTCAACTTAAAAAGTATCGCAAGAAAAACAGCCACAGCCAGTTGAAAGCCCCAAATGGGAACAATGCCCATGAATACACCAAAAGCTATTGACATTGCTTTCACTTCATCACTTTCTCCGGGCACTAAAAAGTAATCGTTCCAAACCTGTTTTCTTTTTTGCGAATCAAATATCCCTTTCACAAAATCACGGGGCTTGATGTAAAGGAACGTGATCAGTACAAGAACGGTATTCAAAACACTTATGCGAAAGAAATCCTTAAAGGGCCTGAAGTGGGAAACGCGTTCTTCCTTGGGCGCGTAATACACGGAAACGGGCACCCAGTCTATCTTTACTCCTTTCCATGCCGCACGAACCAACACTTCGATTTCAAATTCATACTTACGGGTGAAGAAATGCATTTTACCTAAAGGCTTCAATGGGTACAAGCGGTACCCCGATTGCGTATCTGGTCCTTTAATGCCCGTTTCCACCCGAAACCAAAAGCTCGAGAACCGATTGCCAAAGCTGCTTTTGCCGGGCACGCTTGCCTGGTCCATGTTGCGTGCACCAATCAAAAGCGCATCTGGTTCGGATTCTGTTCTTTCCAGAAACACAGGAAGATCCTTTGCAAAATGTTGCCCATCGGAATCAATTGTGATTGCATATCTGTAGCCGCTTTCTGCTGCGTATTTCAAGCCTTGACGCAAAGCCCAGCCCTTGCCCTTGTTTGGCGAGTAGCTGATGACCTTTAACTGAGAAAATGATTGAAGTATTTTTTTTGTATCGTCTGTAGAACCATCGTCTACCACAATTACGTGATCGGTATATTCGAGCACATCGGTAATGACCTGCTCTAAAGTGTGGGCATTATTGTAGGTAGGAATCAGAACACATGCACCGAGAATATCTGCCTGTTTTTTAAACAATGCTTTAGCTGTAATCGGGTTAGGGTTTTGATGCTGTAACAGGCTTTCCATCTCGTTTCTCTTCACAACAATTTAAATGTTTGCGTAACCGCAAATGTAAGCGAAAGGGTTGATAGTCCGTCATTTCCACGCCGCAGTTCATGAACGATTTTATGCACTTCAGGCAATGTTTTTCAGGCTGTTACCTCAATCGATTCGTGGGAAACAGGAGAAATTATTGTTTGCACCGTTTTTCTGCCTTTTACCTCAGCAAATTGTTCATCATAATCTTTGCGCAGCGTGCCCATTATTCTGTCCCAGAAAAGAAAATACAAGCCGTAATTACCTTTAAAATGTTGATGATGCTGATTATGGCTCACAGACGTATTTATCCATTTGCCAACGCGGCTCTTGCTAAAACTTTTTGGATACAATTCAAACCCTAGATGCCCATACACGTTGTAAATGATGGACATAAAAAAGAACAGGAAAAAATGCAGCCTGTGCATGGGAAGTGTAAACAAAAAAATAGGGAAAATGCCCGCTTCCACGACAGCTTCCAACGGATGGAATGCATATGCCGCCCACGGTGAGGGGTTGGTGGAACGGTGATGTACAAGGTGAAATAATTTGAACACCTTCTTGTGATGCATGGCCCTGTGCATCCAATAAAAATAGGTGTCATGCATTATGAACATCACTGGAAAAATGGCGAAGAAATAGAACCAGCCACGATCTTCGATGTTTTTGTAAAGTGTTGTGTGCGGTGTTATCGGGCTTTTTAGCAATAGCACGCTAACGCCTCCAAAAATACAGATGGTGATGGCAGAAAATAGAACCTCTCTCCAGTAATCATTGTTTTTGGGAAATTTCAGCTGGATCTTTTTGTAGCTGACTCTTCTTCGAAAAAGCAGATAAAAAATAATAAAGCCGATCCCTGCTACCTCAAAATAGCGAAACCCAATGCGGTAAAGGTGAATGAAATAGTCTGTCCAATGCATATAATTGGATTTGTGTATAAAATTAGAGAAAGAACGCAGATTTTCATGATTGTCATGATTTGTTATGATTTGAAATTTGAGACTTAAAACTGGATATTGATTTTGGCGCCAGGCAATCTCATATCTCAAATTTCAAATCAAAAAATCTTGAAAAACCATGAAAATCATAAAAATCTGCGGCCTCTCTTCCCACTCTCTTCCCGATTTCGTAACAATCAGTAACTTTTTCACCTGTAAATTTGCAGGCTTATAGGAATAGCATTGCAAAAGAGAAACGTTAATATAGCCCTGGTTGGTAATCCGAATAGTGGGAAAACCTCACTTTTCAATACGTTGACGGGGCTGAATCAAAAGGTTGGCAACTTTCCGGGTGTTACGGTCGATAAAAAATCCGGCAACTGTGAAATTGCCCCGGGCACGGTAGCGAATATCATCGACTTGCCCGGCACCTATAGTCTTTACCCCAAAAGAGCTGATGAATGGGTTACGTATAAAGTACTTCTCGAGCAGGATGACGAAGTTAAGCCAGACATGCTGATCCTTCTTGCGGACGCCAGCAATCTTAAAAGAAATCTCCTTTTTGTTTCACAAATCATTGACCTTAAGTTTCCTGTGGTAGTAGCATTGAGTATGCTCGACCTTGCACAAAAAAAAGGTATCAGCATTGATGTAGAAGGACTTGAGAGAGAATTGGGCGTTCCCGTTATTCCCGTGAACCCGCGCAAAAACAAAGGAATTCCGCAACTTAAAAAAGCGTTATTTCAAACTGCACAGCAATTATACAAAGCACCGGCACGGGACTTTATTCCCAATAGAGAATTGGCGGAAGATGCAATCGAAAATATTCAGATCCATTTTCCATCACTGAGTGATTATCAGTCTATTCACTACCTGATCAATCACGAAAATTTTGCACTTGACAATGACAAGCAAGAACTTGTAGAGAGCATTGAGGCGAAGCATAAATTCAATCCAACCAAAACGCAGGCGGATGAAATTATGAAACGTTATCACCGCATTAAACAAATAATGGCGGTAAATGTCTCTGAGCCCGATCCTCTGCAAAAAACACTGTTTACCGAAAAGCTGGACAAGATTTTACTACACAGACGATGGGGTTATCTGATCTTATTGAGTGTGTTGTTTCTATTGTTCCAAAGTGTTTTCTGGCTGGCTCAGTTTCCGATGGATGCAATTGAGTGGAGCTTTGGCGAATTGGGAGGCTGGCTTAGCAAAATACTTCCGGAAGCGTGGTGGAGCAATCTTTTCATTAACGGAATTGTGGCTGGACTGAGTGGTATTTTGGTTTTCGTTCCACAGATCATGATCCTGTTTGGTTTGATTACCATTTTGGAAGATACCGGCTACATGGCCCGCATCAGCTTCCTAACAGATAAGCTCATGCGAAAAGTTGGATTGAACGGGAAAAGTGTGATGCCGATGATCAGTGGTTTTGCGTGTGCCGTTCCTGCCATCATGAGCGCAAGGAACATCGAAAATAAAAAAGAACGCTTGCTTACCATTCTTATCACCCCGCTGATGAGCTGTAGTGCAAGGCTTCCGGTGTTCACGATCTTGATCGCGTTGGTTATTCCTGCAAAAAAAATCTGGGGCATTATAAGTGTGCAGGGTTTGGTAATGATGGGGCTTTATTTGCTCGGTGTTGTAATGGCGCTCATTGTTAGTTATGTTGCCAAATGGTTCATCAAAATACAGGAGAAAAGTTTCTTCATACTTGAGCTGCCTGTTTACCGTGCGCCACGTTGGAAGAACGTGATCGTTACGATGGTAAACAAGGCTAAAATATTCGTGACAGATGCCGGTAAAGTGATCATGGTGATCAGCCTTATTCTTTGGGCGCTGAGCTCTTACGGCCCTACGCAACGTATGCACAACGTGGAGCAGAAGTATGCTGAGATGAAGCAGGCAAATCCTTCTGACGCTCCCATACTTGAAAAACAAAGGAAGACTGCTTTATTGGAGAATTCTTATGCAGGTATCTTGGGAAAAAAATTAGAACCCGTTATCACTCCGCTGGGATATGACTGGAAAATCGGTATTGCATTGATCACATCATTTGCCGCACGTGAAGTTTTTGTTGGTACAATGGCAACCTTATACAGTGTAGGCGATGACGACGATGGCTTATTGCTTCGCCAAAAAATGGCAGCTGCACGAAAAGCTGATGGCTCGCCGGTGTATACAGTTGCGGCGGGCGTGTCACTAATGATCTTCTATTTACTGGCCATGCAATGTATGAGTACACTTGCCGTAGTGAAAAGAGAAACAAGAAGCTGGAAATGGCCCGTGATACAACTGGTTTACATGACGGGACTCGCATATGTGGTTAGCTGGTTGGCGTACGAGCTACTGAAATAGAGAGCACGCAGATGACGCAGATTTAGCAGATTTACACTGATTTTTTTAAATAATAGATACTAGCCTACTGAAGTAAAAGGTTGAACTGATCGTTCAACCTTTTTACTTTTATGCATTAATTAACGGTCAAGTAAATTAGGAAAATATCAGTGTAAATCAGTCTAATCAGAATCATCTGTGTGCCATCATTTCATGGCTCTCAGCATTTCTCTTTTATAAGGAGAACCTGGGATTTTAGAAACGGTAAAACCTGCTGCCATCAATGCTCTTCGCACATCGCCCTTCGAACAATAAGTAACCAGCACACCCTTCTCATTCAAAGCATCAAATAATTTTTTGAAGACATCCTCCGTCCACAATTCAGGTTGTGCATTGGGAGCAAACGCATCGTAATAAACTAGGTCGTATTTTTCTTTTGGCTGTAGTTCTAATAACGATGCTTGTATTTTATTTAAAGTGAAAAAAGGAGAAAGCTGTACTTCCTCATTCCATGCGGAGGTATGCATGGTTGTAAAAAGTGCTGCAAGATCAGGGCGCTGCAATGCGTCACAATAATTCAATGAAGCAACAATTTCCGTTTCCAAAGGAAACTGTTCTATTGACGAATAATGAATGTTGAGATTATTCTTTGCAGCTTCAATACAAGTTAACAAGGCATTCAACCCCGTACCAAATCCCATTTCAAAAATGCGGACACGGTTCGAGCCATGCTGTTCCAACCAATGGTTCAATCCGGCGTCAATAAACACATGCAAAGATTCATTGATCGCTCCATGCCTTGAATGATAAGTAATATCAAGTGAAGGAATAGCGACTGTGTGTGAGCCGTCTGTTGTGAGTTGGATTGTTCTTTGAGGAGAGAGCATAAACTGAATAACTGAATGACTGAATAAACTGAGTGACTGATAGTTGAAGTGTAAAATTGAATTTAAACATTCAGTTTATTCAGTCATTCAGTTATTCAGTTATTATTAAGAGAATAAGTATTCCACATCTGCTTTCGTCAAATTCTTCACGAAGCCTTCATCATCGGAGATAAGGTCCTTCGCGAGCGAGCGCTTGCGATCCTGCAGTTGCAAAATTTTATCTTCAATTGTGTCTTTACAAATCATGCGATAAGCGAAAATGCTTTTCGTTTGCCCGATACGGTGCGTACGGTCAATCGCTTGTTGCTCAACGGCAGGGTTCCACCATGGATCAACAATATACACGTAATCGGCAGCAGTTAAGTTCAAACCGACACCACCAGCTTTTAGTGAAATGAGGAACACGCGGCATTCATCATTCCTTTGGAAATTCTGAATGGCTCTTTCTCTTTCTATGGCAGAAGTACTACCATCAAAGTATTCAAACTTAACGCCCTGTTCTTTTAGTTTCTCACGTATCAAACCAAGCATGCCAAGGAATTGAGAGAACACCAGTGCTTTGTGATCGCTGATGTTTTCTGTGATCTCTCTAGTCAGTTCGTCCAGCTTGATAGAAACATTCGGAAATTTTTCCTCTTCGTTCAAAATCGCCGGCGAATCGCAGATCTGGCGCAACTTCATCAAGCCCTGCAAGATCGTAAGTTGTGATTTCTGAATACCCTGCGATTCGATCGTTCCCAAAATTTTATCACGGAAATCATTCCTGTAAGCATCGTAAATGCTGCGTTGTTCTTCTTCCATTTCGCAGAACAAAATCGTTTCCACTTTTTCCGGAAGGTCTTTCGCCACCTGCTCTTTTGTTCTCCTCAAAATGAATGGGAAAAGCAATTTGCGTAAGTGATCTTTTCTATCAGCTTCGCCGAATTTGTCAATCGGAATGGCAAATTCCTGGCGGAAAAACTCCATGCTTCCAAGCATGCCCGGATTCAGGAAGTTCATTTGTGCAAATATGTCGAACGTATTGTTCTGCAAAGGCGTACCACTCATACACAAGCGATGCTTCGCTTTCAATATGCAAGCTGCTTTTGTTACTTTACTTGCAGGGTTTTTAATGGCCTGCGATTCATCCAGTACAACATAGTCGAAGTTGATTTCAGCGAGCATTTTTATATCGCTTCTCAATGTGCCATATGTCGTAATGATCACATTGCTTTTCTTCAACGTTTCTTTATCACGGGTTCTATCGCCGCCATGATGGATATAACTTGTAAGCGTTGGCGTAAATTTCCTGATCTCGTTTTCCCAGTTAAACATCAGCGTTGTTGGGCAAACGACAAGGGCAATTAAAGGGCCATGCTCGTCGTTAAAATGCTGCAGGTAAGACAATGCCTGGATGGTTTTACCAAGACCCATGTCATCTGCCAAAATACCACCCCAATTCACTTCTGTTAAGTAGTTCAACCATTGGAAACCGAATGCCTGATATGGACGCAATATTTTCTGCAAATGCGCCGGCGGCTCTACTTCATTAATACTTTTGAAACCACGCAGGCGTTCATATTTTTCTTCGAGTTGTACAAACAATTCCTCTTCATTTCTTTCTGCATACAACTCGTCAATAACACCGGCATGATATTTAGAAAGCTTAAGCTCATTTTGTTTTCCCTCACCTACCCGGAAAAGCAATGAATATTTTTTTATCCATTCTTCCGGCAAAATACCAAGCGTTCCATCATTCAGTTGAACGAACTGCTGTTTGTTTGCCAGCGCTTTCTTCACTTCAGAAATGGTCACTTTCTGATCGCCGAAAATGATGTCCACTTTCGCATCAAACCAATCGGTATTGCTGCTGATGTAAATTTTCGTTTGCGGTTTCGCCGTGTTAAAGCGGAAGTTTTTCAACGCATCAAATCCATACACCGGCACTTTCATATCACGCATGGCATCCACAAAAAGGAAGAACCAGTTATTGCGCAATACATCTGCACCTTTCAATACCAGGTTGTGTGTGCCTTCGGGCTTTATAAAGTTGGAGTGAAGTGCTTCAATTTTGCTGATGAACTGTTGCTCTGTCGGCTTATCACGATGAACAATCAACACACGTTCACCATCGGGCACAATCAATTCATCTTTATCACCGGCTTTTACTTCGAAGCCTTTGTAGGAGAACACAGGTTGAAAAACAAGGTAATCTCCTTTTTCCACCAGCATTACTCTCTTCTCAGGTTCGCCGTCTTTTATAGCCGTAACTAAAGTGTTTTCAAATTCTACGTGATAATTCTTTGTTAGCGGAATGATCATCGTGCGCAGTTTCTCCGGCCATTCACTTTTTGAAATAGTGATGCTTCCTTTTTTGAAGAAAGATTCAATCCTGCTGATGTCTTCCACATCTCTCCAGAGGTACAAGTTCTCCTTGTAGAAGAAAAGAATATTTCCTGAAAGTTGATTGTCTGCAATACTCAACTCTTGTCCGCTAAGATTTACCCAGCAACTTACTTCGTATTGATTTTTCTTGTTAGTAGTAACCTTGAAGTAAGGTACAATTGGCTCTGCTACGATGCCGATTGTTTTAAGGTTTTCCGTGCGGAAAACTTTATGACTGTTGAGATAAAACGTAAACGGATTGCCGGAAATTTCTCCGAAAAGTTTTTTCAGTTTTGGGTGAAGATATTCTACCATCAGACTTTTTGTTTCTTCGGGTAGTTCGTCAGTTTCGTGATGAACAATGTTTTCCCAAATACCGCTGAAAGGAGAATTTCTGTTGAGATATTTTGTGATCTCGGATTCCTGCATTTTGCGTAGTGCAGGAACGAGTAGTTTATCATCATCGCTTAACACATCCACGTTGATAAACTTAGATAGATCAAGTTTTTCTATTTTTCCCAGGAACGCCTGCCGCTCTTCGTTTGCTTCGCCCTGCACGGCTTCTACTAAAAAGCCGGGATATGAATCGTGATTGAAATTAAACACCACACCAATCCTTTGAGAAGCAGTCAATACAGTTACTTCCTCCTCCGTCTCTTGCTCTGCAACTACTTCAACTGGCTTCGGTTTAACGGCAGTCGTTAAAGGATTAATGCGTTTGATGCTTATATCCAGCACACGAAGGAATGGTTTCCCTTCTTTATAGCTAAACTCAAATTTACCTTTGAGATCGTCACTAAGTGAATAACCGTAGGCTTCGAGTAATTTGTTTTTTTCCTTGTCCCAATTGCGAATAGTATCAAAATAATAAGGGCCATGAGCATTGAGTAATTGCAGGAAAACAATCACTTTGGGAAGAGATAAAGGATGCGCTTCGTCTACGTAATCGCTACTGGTATCAAAGTTGCGCTCTTCGTTTTTGCGGATAACAACATTGTATACCTTACCATCAAGGTCAACTTTTGCTTTTACCAGTTCATCTTTGGCTTGTTCAATGGAAGCCTTATTAGTACGCAAATATTGTTCAGCATCAGTAAGAGTTTGCGGCGAGCAGAGCAAACGGATCGTTTTAAGATCAATCGTTTTCATTTTCACTACCGTGTGTCGCTGATCGTACACCACTTCTTCCATTTTCAGCATGTTCCTGTCAAGTAGTTCCTGCAACTGAATTAAAGCAGCAGCTTCGTGGCGACAAATATCACCCAGGTTGTATGGACAGGTACAGCGAAGAGAAAGTGTTTTGGGATCCTTGAACTTTTGAATATGAACCTTATAATAAGTGCTGTAACTATCGTCTTTAACCCTAAAAACTACAGAGCCCAGCAACTCATCATATTCTATCAGCTCCACATATCCGATAGCATGAATCTTCTTCCCCCTCCTGATCACTTCATCAGTACCATTGGTATAAACGTATTTAATAAGATGCGGTAGCGCCATAGTAACTATTAAAATCGGCGAGGAGTGTTCATAGCCGGAAATTCGTTTTTGCACACTCTCAAGACCGAAAAGGTTAATCTGCAAAAGTAAAGCAAAGTATTGCAGATTTCAATATGTTTCAGGAACGTTTTGTAAAATTAACCTGGTGAATGGTCAATCGTGAATAGTGAATGGCCCCCTATTATTTTGAAATGCAGACAATAGACGAATAATTCCCGATTCCCGATTGACCATTCACGCCTTATAAAAAAAACAGTCAGGATCGCTAAATCCTGACTGTTTTCATTTACTAAATGTAATTGATTAAAAGTATGATGTCTTGTGTGTAAAGATCTCTGCTTATTTAAGTTTGCGATTTTGCACTGGAATCGGAACCAATACTGGTCTTCTCTTCAAAAGCCAATTTAGTATCAGTGAAAGTTTTGAAAGTACTTGCTTCATGATGTCTGGTTTATTGTTTTTTTACGATGCAAATTTCCGATCTATTTATTTAAAGGTAAAATCCAAATGGCTTTATTAACACATAACATTGTTAATAAAAATCATATGTTAACCTGTTGCAGGCAATCAGTAAGCTAATACGCTCACGATGTAATCTAAGTCGTAACTACAACGTGAATATCTTGTATTAATTGTAAGTTAAGAAAAATACTTCTTAAACAAAGTGTTAATGTTGGAGGCCACAATTTGAAAATTTGAGAATTCATTCTGCGCACCGAGTCGTCAGAACGGCCGTCTTACACAATGTTTGAAAAATTCTCAGGGACTTTTCACAGAAACCCAATTTTCAAATTTTCAAATTACCACATTTTCAAATTGATGTATTTACCTTTGACTTTCAATCACCAAACAATGCAGCTATCCGAACTATATGCGAAAGCGTTGAATTTTGAGTTTTTAAGCGTGGAAGAAGGCGTATTTCTGTTTGAAAACACACCGTTGACTGACTTAATGCACATTGCGAATACTTTGAGGGAAAAGCAAGTACCTCATGGAAAAGTTACCTGGATCATTGACCGCAACATGAACACGACAAATGTGTGTGTGGCGAACTGTAAATTCTGCAATTTCTACCGCATCCCTGGTCATGCGGATGCTTATATCACTGACATTGAAACGTACAAACGTAAGATAGACGAAACTTTTAAATACGGTGGAGAGCAATTGCTTTTGCAAGGTGGTCACCATCCGGAACTGGGTTTGGAATATTATGTTGACTTGTTCAGACAATTGAAACAACTATATCCAAATCTCAAATTGCATACACTCGGACCACCCGAAGTGGCACACATCTGTAAAGTGTCAAAAGTTAGCCATCGTGAAGCTTTGATTGCTTTGAAAGAGGCGGGTATGGATTCAATGCCGGGCCCTGGTGCAGAGATTCTGGTTGACCGCGTCCGCAGATTAATTTCCAAAGGAAAATGTGGTTCGCAGGAATGGCTCGACATTATGCACGAAGCGCATAAAATCGGTTTGACTACTACCGCAACAATGATGTTTGGTCATGTGGAAACATTGACAGAACGCTTTGAGCACTTAGTTAAAATTCGTGATGTACAGGCTCGCAAACCAGCAGATGCAAAGGGTTTCATCGCATTCATTCCATGGACGTTCCAGGATGTAGATACATTGCTTACACGTATTCGTGGTGTACACAATCTTACTACTCCTGAAGAATATATTCGCATGATTGCTCTGAGTCGCATCATGTTGCCTAATGTTAAGAACATCCAGGCAAGTTGGTTGACAGTGGGTAAAGAAGTGGCGCAAATTTGTTTACAAGCGGGTGCGAATGATTGGGGTAGCATTATGATCGAAGAAAACGTTGTGAGTGCTGCCGGTGCTCCTCACCGCTTTACGAGCAAAAGTATTCAGGCCGCTATCCGCGAAGCCGGTTTCGAACCTCAATTACGCAATCAGCAATATGAGTTCAGGCAGATGCCACAGGTGATGGTGGAACAGGTGATCAATTATTAATCAATTAGGAATTAGCAATTAAGAATTCTTTTAATGCTGAGAACCTGAGGAAATATATACGGTGTACGAAGTACGATGTACGAAATTCGCTAGGAGGTTATACTCTGATGCATTTCGAGCATCGTACTTTTTATTTTCAATACTTTACATTATCTCTTAGTGAATCCTGTGCCCCGAGTGCCTTTGCTCTTTAAGGCTTGTAGCCTTAAAGATATATTCTGTTGTTTCCGACAACAAAAACATCGCCGGAGGCGATAGAATATAACTCCGAAGCTATAAGCTTCGAAGAGCACGGGATAAGCTACGAAATAAAAAAAGCCGGACCCTTTAAGTCCGGCTTTTCGATTAAAACATAGGAGGTCCTCCTCCATCACCTGGCGGTGGTCCTGCTCCTCCCGGAGGCATGCCCATACGCATTCCGGGTGGCCTTTGTTCGTTGTATTGATTTTCAGGAATCGTCGTTCCTTTTGTTTTAAAATTGCGCAATGTGTAAGTGAACGTTAGCATGAAGTAACGTTGCAACACATTTGTTTTCACATCCTGATAGTAGGAAGGATCAACTGTTCGCGTGATGCTTTGATTTTGCTTCAAAATGTCATACACGCTCAGTCGCAGATCACCACGGTTGTCTTTCAGGAATTTTTTACCCACTGCCATGTTCCATAGGAAATAGTTGGGGTTACCAGATATTCCGTTGTAGTATGTGTGAGTGATGTCTGTATTGTAAACGAAATTTTTACCAAAGATCCAGTTGAAACGTAATGAAGTGGCCTGACTAAAATAGTTGTTATTAGCATAGGACTGGGCAGTATTTTTCGTTATGTTATAACCTGAGTTCGATGAAATAGTAAAGTCAACTTTTTCACTAATGTTACTAGCCAATACGATACCAACGGAATAGTTCTGTGTTTTCGCAACATTCTCTACAGAGTTTACCAACCCGGGAGCATTCGTATAACCTGCTGTTGCATTCAGGTTAAGATTTGATTTCAGGAAACCAACCGGGAAACCAAACGTAACAAACGCCCTGGAGTTCCAGTATCCATTGATGTTTACGGGATATATAAATTGAGAACCTTTATGCAGTGTATCCCCCGTAAGCAAAACAGAATCACGAACTGCAGTAATCGTATTGTTGGTAATATAATTATCGCTGAACGATCCGTTGATGAATGCAAACATCGACGTTCCTTTTTGTGTATTCGATTTATTATATCGAATGTTCAACGTTTGCTGATACGTTTGTTTCAGGTTTGGATTACCGGTTGACATTTGCAAAGGATTTGATTTATCCAATACATTCTGCAATTGAGAAATAGAAGGATTGTTCGTGTTTGTGCGATAGTTGATCCTTAAATTTTCATGTTGCGATACTCTGTATTGAAACAATGCCATTGGCAAAAAGCTGTTGAAATCTTTTTTCAGATTAAACGGCTTTGGAAAAAATTGTTCATTGTTCAGATCTGCCCACTGGAACGCACCACGCACCATCAGGTTGATTTTCTGTTTTTGATAATTGTATCCGAGCCCCGCTTGTTGCGTTATGTAATCGCTTTTGAATTTGTTTGTTTGCGTGGTATCCAATTCATTATACTCTTTCTGATTGGCGTTGTACAAAAACGTTTCTTTATCAGATTTACTTTGCTGATCCGTCCATTGATAACTTCCCATCAATTGGCTGTACTTTCCTATCGGCTCTGTGTAAGTTCCGTTTATGGCCATCGTCCAGCCGTTTGCATTTGACTTCGAAATTTGATTGGTCAGCGTTGTATCAGTTGGATTACCCAATGAATTGTAATAGTCTGTTTCTGCTAACAATTTTCCATTGCCGTCATTCTGTGTAAACCCATTATTGATGTTCAAAGAAAAAGTTCTTCCCTTTTTTCTAAAGCTGTGACGGAACAAAATGTTATTGCTAAAATTATATCCGTTCAAATCAGAGTTTGCAAGATTGGTTGATCTGTTGACCGGCAAACCTGTTATTGTATCTGTGCTTCCATTTGTCAGCGAATTACCATTATTTATCTGATAGCTTAAACGCGGACGTATCTGCAACGAATTGAACGAATCAATCTTGTATTCAAATAAAAAGTTGAAGCGATGATTCACATTCATGGTTTTGCTCGCAAGATCTTCGAGATAGTGCGTTCTTCCGCTATCCTTCAACAGGTTTGTTCTGTCTGTATTCTGCAGAAGGTCATTATCACTTCTATTGAAGAAATAACTTCCGCTTACATTTATTTTTTTGCCCCAATTATCGGTGTAGTTAATACCAAAAGCATTTGTTTTTGAAATACCACTTTGTTGCCCAACCTGGAAGTTGCCAATATTATTGTTGCTTCCACCGGGGCCTCTTCCACCTCCGCCTCCACCGCCAAATCCGCCACGGCCACGGCCTCCGCCACCACCTCCTGTTACGCCAAGCAAATCTTCTGTGCTGAAATTTTGCTGATTCACATTATTCGATTGACCAATGATCGAGATGCGACTGTCACCATTGAATATATTGACGTTACCTCCGACCGTGTAGTGATTGTCTGTTCCGTAACCACCAAACACTTTACCAAACTGCCCTGCACGACGATTGGATTTTGTAACAATGTTGAGCGTCTTATATTGGTTGCCGTCATCGAATCCTGTAAACTGCGCCTGGTCACTTTTTTGATCATACACTTGTATTTTGTCGATGATCTCTGCAGGAAGGTTTCTCAGTGCAGACGTTGCGTCATCACCAAAGAAAGGCTTACCATCTACCAACACTTTTTGTACGTTTTCTCCCTGCGCCTGTACCTGTCCGTTTTGCACGGTAATGGTTGGCATCTTTTGAATCAGATCTTCTGCCGTCGCATCAGGATTTACTTTGAACGCTTTTGAATTAAATTCTGTTGTATCATTTTTTTGTTGTGATGGTGGCGTTTTCGCCGTTACAACAACTTCAGATAATGATTTTGCTTCACGCACTACTGTGATGTCACTAAGGTCAATATCAGTATTTGTAACCTCAATGTTTTTCTGAAAACTTTTGTAGTTAATGCGGGAGATTTTCAAAATGTATTTTCCTGGTTCTACATTCTGAATTAAAAATGATCCTTTGTTGTCGGTAACAGCACCTCGTTTTACGGCCGTACCTTGAGTAAGTTCTACGTTGGCGTTGGGGACAGCTTTCTTAGCAGTATCCTCTACAATTCTTCCTTTCACAGTAATGCTTTGGGCATTTGTGATAATTGCAGCGAATACAGCGAAAACCAAAAATAAAAGTCGTTTCATAATTTTTCATCTTAATAACTGAGAAGTTTATATTCGAAAACCGTGTTTGAAACTCAACCACTCAGTTATTCAGTTATTCGGTTATTCAATCACTTATCTCTCGAATTAGACGCCATTATTAAATAAAACTTTCGTGCCGCGCATAAAAAAAGAGGTGTCATTTTTATTGACACCTCCTATAATGAACCCGTCCAAGTTTTTACTGTTGTGGGGCATTTCCGCCACCGCCCTGGCCTTGTCCACCGCCACGCTGGCGCATTTGCTGTCTTTGCTCCTCCATCAAATCAGAGTATTTTTTAAACTGATCTGCAGACAAAACCGCTTTCACCTTGTCGTCTCTATCTGCACCCATTTTCTGCATTACTTCTCGAGAAGGTCTTTCACCACCTGCATTGCGGATAGAATCCATCTTCGTAAAATACTCTGTATAAATTTTGTCCATTTGGCTTTGCTGATCGTTTTTCAAATCCAGCTTGCTGAATATGTTATCATTCGTGCGTTTCAGCCTTTGTTCCATCGTAGGAGGAGTTCGTTGTCCACCACCGTTTTGCGCAACTGCGGCGCCAGCCATTAATACTGTAAATACCAATGCCAGTGTAAGAATTTTACATTTCATAGTGCTCTTGTTAAGTTTAAAAAAAGAAAAACGTTTAAGGATTTTTTTAAAAGGGTGTTATATGGCCATCTTAAAGATGGTTCATTAGGAAAACTTTTTCAGCTATTGTTGCTGTTGTTGTGGTTTTCTGGGACCACGTTGCATGTTGTTAATGCGACTTATAATAGTGTCGAGTTTAACCTGTTGCTCAGGTGTACAAATACCGCGCACTTTTTTAAAGTGGTAAAAACTTTCTTTCTCCAGCGTGGTTAACTCTGCACCGATTTGTTGTGTGTAACGATCTACTAATGCAGAATCGTTGCTTGCATTAGAGTTGAAATACAAAGAATCTTTCAGCACTTTTATGCGTCCAAATATTGCTTGTTGTTTATCCGAAAATATTTTGTGTAACGAATCGTGCTGTATTTTCTGCTGGGCATTAAGTCCCAGTTCTTTCTCAATAAAATCTCTTCCTCTTTTCGATGGCGCAGGCTTCTTTTTATCTCCTACTCCTACATAAAGGTAGGCAAGCGTGGCAGCGTTAATAAGCAATAAAACAATAACCAACCATTTTAAAAACACAGGTTTTGATAGCGTACTCATCGTTGTAATACCTTTAGTTGTAATTATAGTTATTGGAGTTTATTGTGTATTCGTTTGCCAATGACGTAATGGAGCCATTATCGTCATTCTGGTTATCATCTTGATTAAAATAAAAGAATGCAGCAATGTTCAATCCTGTAAACAAAATCATCGCGAAGGCGAGTTCCCATGACAGTCTTAAAAACTTCCTGGCAGACACGCTTCTGTTTTGCAACCTGTTCATCACTTTAGAGTATATGAATGGGCTCGCCTCGGCACGTTCGGCACCGTCAAGACTTTGCATTACTTCCTCTACCTTATGTTGAATATCTTCCTTTTTCATCTGTAGCAATTTAATGTTAAAAAGCTATTTTTCACTAATCATATTTGAATAATATTCGGATAAATTTTCCCTCAGGTTCGTTTTTGCCCGGTGCATCAGCGACTCTACCGACGAAAGCGATGTGTCCAGAACGGTTGCAATTTGCTGATAACTTAGCGCTTCCAGTTTATGCAATGTGAACGCGATCCGCTGTTTTTCCGGTAATTCGTTAATCGCTTTGAAAAGCATTGCGGCATTTTCCCGTTGTTCTAAGACCACCCCCGGATGATGAAAGGTTGCAGGTTCTTCCGCTTCCTTCTTTTCCGGGTCAAGAAACCTGAAAATCACGGCCGACCTTTTCTTCCTGTTCTTTTTCCTGATGAAATCCAGCGCTTTAGATATAGCGATCCGGTAAAGCCACGTACTTAATTTAGAATCACCTTTAAAGCTTTGGATGCTTTCGTAGGCCTGAATAAATACTTCCTGGGTTATATCCTCCGCGTCCATTTCATTCTGTACAAGGCCCAAAACCGTATTATAAAGCTTGTTTTTATAATTATTTACGAGTTCTTCGAATGATCTTTCCTCTTTTTGCTGCAAGCCCTGTATAAGTAGAATTTCCTCCAATCAATGGCCGATTTAGTTATTAGACGCTGCAACAAGATAAAACTTGTGGCTGAAATACAAAATAATTTGAAAATTTGGGGATTTGAAAATTTGAAAATGAGGGATAACGAGGTCTTTGGCTGTTAACGAGGCCAATTTTGAGGATTTGCGTAAAAATACTCGCCTAGAGTTGATTTGAAGCCTTCGATTATTCCTTTAATCTATATTTCAAGTTATCGAATAACCTTTCGATTAGCCTTCTGTTGCTAGTAACCACTTCGCCAGTTCCTTTCGTATCAAAATGAAAACTGAGTACTGAACCATAGTTGGTTGTTAGTTTTTGAGGCAAAGAAACCTCGACCAAGTACGTATTTACTTTTGATTGCCCGTTTGAGTTTGCAAGATTTTGTGTGTTGGTAACCAACGATATTTTTTTAACCTTACCTTTTACTGAACCATATTGCATATACGGATAATTATCCAGTTTAATAATCACATCCTGATTCATCTTCACTTTACCGGCGCCAGCTTCGGGCAAATACATAAATCCAAGCATTTCATTTTCCTTGGGTACAATTGAAAATATTTCTTGCCCTGATTGTACAAAGTCTTCTGTTTTTAGAATATTTAAAAAATCTAATGTGCCGTTTATAGGGCTTATGATGGCATATTTTTGGAACCACTCCTTAATACTGGCCTTTAAATCAAAGTAACTATTATGAAGATTAATGTCCAACTCCCGTTCTTTTTCAATCTGTTGAACATCTAGTTGTTTTAATTTATTAGAAGCGTCTTTTAATTGATAATCATTATTAATAGCATCTTTTTGTACCGATACGAGTTCCTGCATTGTATTAAGCTCTGAGACTTTGGACTTTTCAAAATCTGCCTCTGAATTTACTTTATCTTTTAGTAATACCGAATCTCTTTGGTTTGCCTTTTGAGCAATAGCTTTTTTGGATTTAGCCAGGCCAATAGACTGATTATTTATTTCCAACAGATTCTTTTGGGCATTGAAAAGATTTCCTCCTGCCTGCCTTTGCAACTCAAAAGGATGGGTGTTTGTATAGTCAAGAAACTGGTACAATGCGTTCAAAAAAGCGAAATATTTAGCATTGAGCTCCCCAACAGACAAATTTTTTGGAAAAAAATAACGACTGGAATTGTAGTTAAGCCTATCAATATTGGTACGGTTTAGTAAACTATCTAATAATTGGACATCTGCGAGTCGGGCATCGTTTTTTATAATCGCAATGCAATTACCTGCATTTATAGAATCGCCATTTTTGAATTTTAAGAGCTGTAACGTTCCGTTTGTATTGGAAGTCAGTTTCACATTAGTCTGCTGTGCATTAATCGTTATCTGACCTTGCAACACTTCAGGGAATTTGACTAAAAAGCCAAAAAGAATCATTGTGCCTACCAAAAACAAGACGATCGCACCTACCCACAATCCAAACTTAGTGGGCATGCGTTCTATTATATGCGAAACCTCATCAGAGCGCTTTTTGAAGTCATTTCCTATCGAACTATCCTTTTCTACGGTAGCTAATTGCAAATTATTTTTAGTCATATAAGTCATCCTCCCATCTGTGCTTTTACTAATTGATAATAATGACCTTCTTTTCTTTGCATTAAAGATTGATGATTGCCTACTTCCACCACGGTTCCACTTTTCATTACAATAATTTGGTCAGCCTTCTGAATTGTACTCAGGCGGTGGGCAACAACCATCACCGTTTTATCTTTAAAAATCGAGTCCAATGCCATTACTATTTTTTGTTCATTGATCGCATCCAACGCGTTAGTAGCTTCATCAAAAAATAAATAATCAGGATTTTTATATAGAGCTCTGGCTATCAAAATGCGTTGTTTTTGGCCCCCGCTTAAGCCCTTTCCCATTTCACCCATTATTGTTTGATAGCCCTTGGGCAAGGCTTCTATTTCAGTTGCAATGTTTGCAGTCGTAACGGCATTCTTTAAACGGCTGTAGTCAATATTTTCATCGTCCAAAACGATATTATTCAAAATCGTATCGTTAAACATTTTTCCATCCTGCATTACTGCGCCGCAGATATCGCGCCACTGCCTAAGGTTAATGTTTTGAATGTTCAAATTGCCAATAGTGATATTTCCATGTGTGGGTTTGTATAACCGCAAGATCAATTTTAGCAAAGTCGTTTTGCCACTGCCGCTATCGCCTACAATGGCGGTAACTTTTCCCTGCGGAATGATGAGAGAAACATTTTTTATTACAAAGTCTCCCGTCTTACCATATTGGAATGAGACATTTCGAAGGAGCAAGTTTCGTGTCTCCGACAATTCAATTTTATTGTTTACAACCTCCTCTTCTTCTTCCTCTAGCTGATGAATTTCATTTAATCTTAAAAAGCTAATTTTTGCATATTGATAATTCTGAATAAATGATATGAATTGCATTACAGGAGCATTGAGCATTCCAATAATAAATTGAGAAGAAATCATTACCCCAAATGTTATTTGGCCGTTTATTACTGCATTTGCACAGAAGAAGGTAATACCCAAATTGGTAAGCTGATTAATAAACTGAGCACCGGTGTTCTGGAGATTAGTGACGGTTTGCACTTTACGGCTTATTTTATAGAGTTGTACCTGTATATCTTCCCACTTCCAACGCTTTTGCTTTTCGTAGTTATTGATCTTAATATCCTGCACATTGCCAATGGCCTCTACCCAATAACTTTGATTTTTTGTATTTGCTTCAAAATACTCCCAATCCAGTTTTTTTCGTAGCCGCATAAAAAACAATACCCAGAAAATAAAGAGTGCACTACCGGTGAGATAAATAAGACATAAATAAAAATTATAGAACAATAAGATGATACCGAATATAAAGAACGTAAGTGTTGAAAAAAGGAAGTTCAAAGAGTTGTTCATCATGAACTGCCTGATGCGATCATGATCCTGTGCTCTTTGCAAAATGTCACCTATTAACTTGTTTTCGAAAAAGGTGATTGGCAGCTTCATTAATTTTATCAGGTAATCAGAAATTATAGAAATATTGACGCGTGAGGTAATATGCATTAATATCCAATTCTGTGTTATGGTGCATAAAAGCGTGCACACGATGATTGTAATATTTGCAATCAGCATCATGTTAATGAACGTAATATCGTTGGCTTGAATGCCTACGTCAATAACAGACTTTGATATAAACGGTAAAACCCCTTGCAATAAAGTAGCCAGCAACATTACAATCAAAAGATTGGCGAAGCTTTTTCGATACGGCGTAAAATAACTCAAAAAATTTTCAAATGTTTTACGCCGCTCTATTTTGGAATTTTTGTGTCGCTGGCTGAAATCTGCCATAGGCTCTATGGCAATGACTGTTCCAACAGCTCCATCGGCGTCTATCCAATCTCTTTTAAATTCTGCAATAGTGTATTTCAGTAGTCCTCTTCCGGGATCGGAAACCTTTACATGACTTTTGGTAATTTTATAAACAACAATAAAATGATTGCTCTTCCAATGTACAATAGATGGGAGCGGCATTACCTTGAAATCATCAAATGACAGTTGAATGCACTTTGTTTTTAAACCAATAATTTCACAGGCATTACAAATGTCTAGAAGACTTACCCCTTCTGTGCCAATATTGCATAGGTCACGCAAATACGGCAAGCTGTAAAATTGCCCATAAAATTTAGAGATGATCTTAACACAAGCCGGGCCACAATCTTTGCTGTCAAGTTGGTATTCATGAGGAAAGTGAAACATTTAGAAAGAATTTCGCCAGTGTTGAGTTATTGTTGTTGTTCAATAGGTAAGTATTTGAGCATATCAACGTATTCTTAAAGTGCAGAACTTTTCAATATTCTCCTTCGTCTTAGTAAACACGCTAATCATGGTTACGTCAGCCTTGTTTGCTCTGTACATTGGATCAATAATTATTCTTAAGAGATTATTTTCATCCACAAGAAATTTGCGATAGTCTTCATTCACAATTTGATTGTCAATGACAAAAAAAACCACAGTACTGTCCGAAAGCTTAGTATACTTTTGCTTTAAGGCATTTAAAGAAATGATCCGGGGATTGTAGTTCCTGTTTATACTATAAAAAAACATTTTGTTACCCGGCGCTACGTGAATACTATCAAGTACATCTCTGGGTATAGTACTGACAAGGGATTCGTCAATTCGTTTATTATCGAGGTAAAACTCGACATCGGGATTTTTCAAAAATCTTTCCCCGTAATGCACTTCCAATGTTGTACCTACTTTTTCACTTCCTTTAATAACAACCCGCGTTTTGTCCCCAGTGATCTTTTGTCCAAAAGAGTTTGTTACAAAAAAAGCAAGTATTAGAGTTAAGGTTTGTTTCATAATAGTGATTTGATAGTTTTGCTTAAACATTCAATTCTAAAAAGATTACCGTATAATCATATACTTTTCGTTCCAAGCCCTTTCTTCTGCTGGTGTTAATAAGCAAATGACGGTAATATTGTTGGCTTTATTTGTGTGATCCATTGGTTCTACAATCATTTTTGAGAAAAGCTTTTCATTGACAATGTATTTATCATAATCGTCATTGATAATTCTTCCGTGAAGCATAAAAAGAACAGCGGCAGTATCAGGCAAATTAGTAACCTTAGCTTTTAATGCTGTTAATGTGATGGGCTTGTGAAGCCAATCATTTTTTGTGTTAACGTGCACCTGATTATTATTAACATCGACATTACTGATAAGCTCTGGTTCTAAATCTCCTACAATGTATTCGTCAACTAATACATTATTTATAAAGAATTTAGTATTGGGTTTTAAAGGTTGCTTTTTAAAATATTCAACCCTTAAAACAGTATCGCTACCGGCAATTATAACGCCACTTACTTTACTGTTTGTAATCTGCCCAAATATATTTGTTGCACATAGTAGCAGTGTTAATGTTATTAGTTGTCTCATATAAATAATGGAGCTTATCTTATCATTATTTTTTGTGTTCGATTGTCGGAAGCCTTTTGATATGACGACAAGACGAGTGTTTTAGGATGAGAAGCAGGAAACTCCCCTGATAAACGGACTTCCAAAAATGTTGCCCCCGCGGAAAACGGGAAGTCCAAAATATCATATTCCCACTTTTCACCATTACATAGTTCGGCGTATTGATATGGCTGAAAACATATATTTACATTATAGCTTTCAGATTTCTCAATAGTAAAAGAACAAGGTTTACAACCTATATAAATCGCTTGACCGGTAACAGGAAAATCACTATCCTTTAACATAAAAGTGTGTTGACCTCCGTGGGAATCTAATGAGTGCCGATATACCGTGTCTCTATTTTTGTTTAATAAAACTGCAGATATATAATTGATCGCCTTAAGCCCGCTACTGTCCATTCCTTGAACAGTGATTATTTTATTCGAATCCCTACTACTTTTTTGTTTAATAATGTTAACTCTTGTTTTTAGAGCAGGGACGACATCGGAATTTTCAAAATTCAGGTACAGTTTTTTACCAGATATTTTATATGTACCTTTCCCAAACCCGGCAGTCTGGTCAATAAGCCATTTTGAATTATTCCAATAGAAAAAAGAGTCGGTGCCATATTTAAAAGTAATCGATTCATAAAAATAGGTTGTATCCTTCTCTGTATCCAAGCTGCCAACATAGGTTCCTCCTATTTTATTCTGCAGTTGTGAATACGAAGTATCCCGATTGCGATTAGCTTGCCCAAAGCAAAAAGATTGACTGACGATTAAACTAAGTGCCAAAAAATATTTATACATGCTCATAATTAGTGGTTAGATATTCATCATTTAAAATATTGCAGAGCCTCAGTTTTGCCCAATAGCTAATAGATTAAAGTAGAACAGCATACAAAAAGTCTCTACAATAATATTCATTTACTAATTTCATTTAACTGATGTAAGAATTTTTATCGAATACGCGGCTACGGCTCCAGAATTAAGAGACTGAAGTGACATTGTATCCATTCTTCCAGTCATCGTATTGGCGTATGAAAATGTGGGATTACCATTCGCGTCCTTGGTGTAACTTGTAAAAGTAATTTCATGTCCCACTCCTGAATGGTAGTAATTAGGTATGATAGCTAAAACAGGCTGGTTATTATCCAACGCTTTCATAATATCGCCCGCGCCGCTTATATCCTGATAGTTAAAAAAATGACCAATGATAGTGTTATACTCGCCGCTACTGGTGTTTGTTCCGCTGTTTATTACATCTGTACTGCTGGTATTAGCTTCCACCCAGTCAGTTATCTTCTGTACATCAATTGAATGTCCTAATAGCGCTGAGGCATAGCTCATATTTGTTTCCACGCAACTTTCGCCATCCTGAACAGGAATGGGAACAGAAGAGAAATAAGAAAAAGCGTCCGGCATTTGATGAGCATTTGCACTATAAAACCCCATCGCATCGTTAAAATAGCCTGAACTGTTTTTCATCCCATCTTCAATACCCTTTTGCCATAAATCTCCATACATCCATGCGTAGTCATAACTTTGCCCATAGTTACTAGCATCATCTAACGCATTAAACAAATATGTTGGATCAATATTCATTTCCAACGCCGCATTCAACATATCTTCCACATAGGTTTTTTGGCTCCAGCCAAGGCCTTTCAAATCATTACTGGCCTCAGATGCCTGAATTGAATCATATCCACTGGTAATACCCCCAACCCTGGAGCCCAATACAATGTCTTCCATATCTTCGAAGCCCACTCCAAGGCAGGCGTCCTGCCCATACGCAGCCACAGCGGCATAAAAGCCATCAATATATTTACCAAAATATCCCGCTGCCTCACCATTAAAATTGTCCATAGAGCCAACCGCTGCCACCAATCCATTATTAGTATAAACAAAAAGGTTGCCTCCCTTTTTACTCTTCATGTCTTCTTTTGTAAGATTAACCTGAAGTTCCCCAAAACTCAGTTTTTGTGTTTTCCTCATACTTAAATTTTATATTTTGATTAATGTGTAAAAAATCTAGCTTCTTTTATATCGCAGCACTACCTCACCGTCTTTTAAAATAAGGCTGTCCTTAGTAAGCGAAATAATCTTATAAGCCATCGTATCTATACCTTCAGTATGATTACCTATACTTTTACTTACAAGATGAAGACTGTCAGAAGCTGCCCACCACTTGGTATATATCAACGTGGCACTATTGATAGATTTTGCGGAGCTGTCGGATAAAAGCTCAAACCCCTGTATTTCTTTTTCGTTACCGGGAATAGGCTCTGCCCATCGACCTGTTAAGGATTGTTTATCGAGATGTGCAGAATCATCAGGAGAGATTATAACGTCAGTTTGCTGACTTGTATTTACTCTTTCATTGCAAGAGCAAAGTATTGCAGAGACGACAAAAACACGCAATAGAAGCTTATTCATATGGTATCGCTTTTAAGATTATGGCTTTTGAAGAATTTGAATTCCAGCTCTTATGAGCTAATGAAGATATATTCAAAATCCAATGCAGGCATTTATAAAAATGCCATTTTTTTGTTGAAAAGGGACTTTTTAAAGAGGCTTAAAAAGGGTATTTTTCTCTCTGGTCGCCCAAAATTTCAAATTAAAAATACCTTTGTTTCAAACTTTAGGGATATGCGAAAATACTTGTTCATATTAGTTGCGTTGGCTGCAGCATGCTCTCCGTCGAAACGTACACAGTCTACGACTTCTTCGTCAATTGTTATCGATGGCAAACTCTGGGCATCTGTTTACCAGCAAAAAGCGGCAGAATACAAGGCGCTTTGCTACCAGGCTTATAATATCGCTCAGTTGAGATTGGATCAATCTTTACAAGCTGCTGGAAAGCCGAAAGCAGTTGTTACGGATATCGACGAAACGTTTTTGGACAACAGTCCTTATGCTGCTAAGCAATCTTTAAATGCCAGAGACTATGAGGCGGCAACATGGAGTGAGTGGACCTCACTTGGACAGGCAGACACACTTGCCGGTGCGCTTGGATTCTTTAAATATGCGGCTTCAAAAAATGTAGAGGTTTTTTATATCACCAATCGTGAGGAAAAGGAAAGAGCCGGCACATTAAAGAATCTTCAACAATTCGGATTCCCCTTTGCGGATGATGCGCATTTGATAATGCGCCAACCGGGCAGCTCTTCCAGCAAGGAATCAAGAAGGCAAACTGTTTTGCAAACGCATGATATCATCCTTTTATTGGGTGATAATCTTGGCGATTTCAGCGTTTTGTTTGATAAGAAAAGTCTGGATGAACGTAATACAAATACCTTTATAAGTGCCCAAGAGTTTGGCAAACGATTTATTGTCCTGCCTAATCCATCCTACGGAGATTGGGAAGGCGCTTTGTATAATTACAATTACAAATTATCTCCTGCCCAAAAAGATTCGGTAGTAAGAGCGAATGTGAAGGGATTTTGAGAGAGACGAGGCATTGCCTTGTCTTAGCTGTGAAAAATGCCTGTCTTTGTAAATTTGAAATTAGTTGCTATTCGACATGTTAGCGAAGCGCATGTCGAATAGCCTAAGCTTCAAATAAAAAAATCATAACAAATCATGACAATCTGCGTTCCTGTATTTATTTGTTGCTGTATACCGGCGTTTTCACATCATGGTAAAACAAAAATGTCCAGCCTTCGTCGTTGCCTTGTTGCCACCATTTTTGCCTGAGTTCCATACAAAGTTTTCCGTCGTAATCGTATTTGGCCACGAACTTACTTTTCATTTGCTGAAGTTGTGGCGCTACATCTGCTCCAAAGAAAACTGTCTCGCCGCCGTCAACGATCCAAAACACCTGGTGAAACGGGCAATGCGCACCAGTTACATGATATTTGATATAACTGTCGATCACGCCATCACCATCGAGCCACTTTACATTGGATGACAGCTTTAAACAGTCGAAGTCTTCGGTTAAATAGGAAGGTATCCCTTTTTCAAATGCGTATTCGAACTCTTTCTTTTGAATGTAATAAGTGGCATTGGGGAAGCTTAATTCTCTCGAGTTATCGTTGCCAATGTTACGACTAATGCCGCCTGCATGGTCCTTGTGTAAGTGCGACATCAATACCTTTGTAACATCGGATGGATTAATGCCCACATTGGCAAGGTTTTGATGCAATTGTAATCTGCCATCTTTCTCAAAACCCAAGCCTGCATCGAGCAACAAAACGTCTTCTGAAGTAATGACAACGAACGGTTGTACTTCAACGAGCAAACTCCCTACTGCACGCTTTTGCAGATCATCACTTTCCGTATCAAACGGCACAAAAAGCTTTGTTTTATCTATGGAAAAACTCCCCTCTGATAGTGGTATTACTTTCATTAATTAGGAATTATGAATCAGGAATCAGATAGTTCTTAATCGCTAATTCGTTTTCAGCTTTCACGTTTTTCGATCAAGGGCGAATGCAATTCGCCCCTACAACCCATTTTCAATTTTAAATTGGGCGTATGCGATACGCCCCTACAATTTTCAATTACCTCAAAACCATCTGCCTGTCGGCATCAAGACGAATGAGAATGAATAACAGAATTGTAAAGGTAAGCAATGATGTTCCTCCATAACTAATGAATGGCAATGGAATACCAATTACCGGTGCAAGACCAATGGTCATGCACACGTTGATAGCAATATGGAAGAATATAACGGAGGCCACGCCGTAAGCATAGGCGCGGCTGAAAACACTTCGCTGTCGCTCTGCAATGGTTACTATCCGCATCAATAACAAGAAATACAACCCGAGCAATACAAAGCTTCCAAGGAATCCAAAGCCTTCACCAATGGTGCAGAAAATAAAATCTGTTCGCTGTTCGGGAACGAAATCGTATCTCGTTTGTGTACCTTTCAATAAACCTTTTCCAATCAAGCCACCACTGCCAATGGCAATTTTGCTTTGCCGCACGTTGTAGTCGCCGTCGTCTTTTTTCTTTGTTCCGTTTGCTTCGAGGTCAGCAATGTCTTCGGCGTTTTTCGGTACGTACTCTTTACCGATCGTATCGTAAATACGTTTTACCTGGTAAGGTTTAAACACATGATCAAACATGAATGGCACGGCAAAGCGTTGCACGCCCACGCATACCACCCAAATGCCAATGATGAGAAACAGCAATCTGCGTCTACGTTTGATCTGCCTCCTCATTATATAAATGCATAACAATGCAATGACTGTTAAGATGATCGCCAGTGTATTAGGCTCCATGAGCAAGGTTGCTACTACTAGTACCGCAGCAGAGAACCCAATAATCAAAATGCCTGCAGGCAAGCCTTCACGGAACATTACCAGGAAGAATGAAAAATATACAAGAGCCAACCCTGTTTCGTGTTGTGCGATGGAAATGAATCCCGGCACAAGCGCGATGGCTGCGGCAATTAGTTGTGATTGTGTCTTAGAGAAATCCGTTTCCACACGCGACAGATATTTTGCCAGGGCGAGGCTCACAAAGACTTTACACACATCGGCTGGTTGCAGCTGAAATGCGCCACCAATTTTTATAATAGATTCTGTTCCCTTAATATTTGTGTGAAATGGAAATACAAGCAACAGCAAGAACATGCCCGCAGCATACCAAAGGTTTGCGGTGGCGGTAAAAAATTTACTGTCTGTTAGCAGAATAAAAACCGCGAGAACACTTGCAATACCAAAGAATAACGTTTGCCTGCTGTAATCTGTCTTAAAAGAAAGAAAGCTTTGCAATACATTGTCTCCTTCACGATAGGTAGCCGCGAAAATACTCATGATGCCAATGCCAGAAAGTATGATGAACAACCATACCAGCAACCAATCTATACCTTTTGATATTTCGGGATTATGCTGATTCATTGCGGCGGTTTGAGGATTTTGGATAATTGGTTTTCTCTGGCTCCATCATAGGATTCACTTGTGTTACGGGTAAAGGGTTGTCCTTCTTAGGTTGTGGTTTAACTGGTGCCTTTTTCGTTGCAGTATCTATAACCGGAGGTCTATACCCTCCTTTCAGATATTTACGAATAAGGTTGCTGTCTTTTGTGAGCGAAAAACGCCCCCAGGCACTAATGGAATCCAGTATGTACTGCTCACGTGGTAAATAAGATGGCAAGAGATTGGCGTTGGAAATACGATCTGCTTCCAGTTTCCTGTCTGCACGCAAACTATCGGTGAGGTATTTTTCAACCAACAGATATGCCATCGGACCGGCCCATGTAGCACCGAAACCTCCGTTCTCAACAATTACAGACACCGCAATCTTTGGATTGTCTCTCGGTGCAAAGCAAACAAACACTGAGTGGTCCTTTAATTTGATCCTCTTTCCATCAAGAATTTTATAGTTTTCAGCAGTACCTGTTTTTGCACAAATGTCAATACCTGGTATTTTAGGAATTCGTGCAGCTGTACCTACGATGGTTACATCATTCATGCCGCCGATTACGGTATTATATGCACTGTCAGAAATGTGTGTCAGCACCTCATGCTGCCTGCGATACTTGCTCAGCACAGTGTCTTCCTGCGTTTCGCCATCAAAGGTTTTCACGAAGTGTGGCGTGTAATAATATCCTTTATTCGCAACGATACAAATGGCATTGGCGATCTGCAGGGGAGTCGTGGTCATTTTATCCTGGCCAATTCCTATTGTAACCATTGTACAAGAATTCCAGGAACCTCTGTACTCCTTATCATATTGGGTTGTATCAGGAATGTTACCACCGTCTTCACTTGGCAAATCAACGCCGGTTCTGTGGCCGTACCCGAACGCATTTGCATATGTTTTCCATTTCGTCAACCCGATGCGTGGATTATGGTATTCAGGATTATCAACGATCAATCTGAACGCATTTGAGAAAAATGAGTTACACGAGTGCGCAATCGCCAGTCTTAGGTTTGCCGCATGGCCGGCCCAATGCTCAGTACACTTTACGGGTCTGTTACATCCGTAATAAGCACCGGAGCAAGCGATGCCGCTTCTTGGAGTGATCACTCCTTCATCAAGTCCTATAAGTGCTTCAAGTGGTTTGTATGTAGAGCCCGGTGGATACTGACCCTTGATCGCTCTGTTGTACAAAGGCTTACTTGCATCCATAACCAACTTGCCGTAGTTAAATCTTTTCTCGGGACCGGTTAATAAGTTAGGGTCAAAATCAGGACCGGACACCATTGAAATAATACCTCCGGTTTTTGGCTCGATTGCTACGATGGCGCCGATTTTATTTTTCATTAGCTTTTCTGCAAGCTGCTGTACTTCCACATCTATATAAGTGCGCAGATTTTTCCCCGCAACTGCTGCCGTGTCATAAATGCCGTTTTCATATCTGCCTACGAGCCTGTTCTTATTGTCTTTGATCATGTATTGCACACCACGTCTTCCCATCAAAGTACTTTCATAATACTGTTCAAGACCGCTTCTTCCCACATAGTCACCAAGCCTGTAAAATCCATTGGAGCGTTTGATGATATTAGAATCCGCCTCGCCAATGTAGCCGAGAACCTGTGCACCTGTGTTGAAGGGATAAACGCGTACTGGTCTTTCTACCAAATCGAAGCCCGGAAACTTCCACATGTTTTCATCAAGTTTCGCATACATATCTGCAGGCAAAAGGTCTCTAAACACAGACGGGCGATAGCGACCGTTTTTAAATTTGGCCTCTATCATTCGACGGTTAAACTCTGCTGTATCAATCTGCAACAGCATGCAAAGCAGTAATGTATCTACGTTCTTTACCTGGTTGGGCGTTACCACCAGGTCGTACATGATAGTATTGTTGAGGATTGCTTTTCCTTTACGATCGTAAATAATTCCACGACTTGGATATACCACTTTTGCGAAAACGGCATTGTTAAATGCGAGCTGCTTGTACTTGCCTGAAAACAGTTGCAAGTTCATCAGCTGTGCAATTATGATGATAAATATACCTAAGAAAATTAAGCGGATTATTGTGCTTCTGGACTGGTTAAACACGGACATATAACAAAGGTAAATGAAGGTTTGGTCTGTTATAAACTTAGCGCAGTTATTATTTTTTTGTCCGGTAAAAGTTGTGAGTTATGAGTTTTAAGTAAGACGCCGCGCATTGAACATCTCGCCCTGGTTGGGCATCAAACAAAAAACCTCATTTTCCACTTTCAACTTTCAATTTTCAATTATACCGTATTCGTTCTAAACTTTTCTTTCCGGTTAAAAAGCAATTCTGCTATAACGATTAACAACAGGCTCATTGCGGTAGTGGCCAGAATTTTTCCAAGGAAATAAAGGAAGTTTCCAAACTGCAACCATTCCAGCAATACCAGGTAGATATTGTGAATAAGTGTCAAAATCACCACATAGGTTGCATAAGGAGCCCAGCCCATACTTGTGATGGAAGGAGACGAATAGTTTGTGTCTGCTCCTTCCTGCGAGATCAAAATATTAATAAGGAACGGTCTTATATATGCGATCAAAACACATGCTGCTGCGTGAAGACCAGGACATTTCAGAAAGTAATCAAGTGTCAGGCCAAATAAAAATGCGATAAACATCAATGCTGCTCTCGACGTTTTGAAAGGCAACCACAAAACGTAAAGGAAATAAACGTAGGGCACAATGTATTCATGCAAAGGTGGCACCTTATGCAGTACAAATACCTGGACTAGTATAAACAGCACAAACCTGATAATATTTTTAAGCGTTGTACTCATTGATTTTTTTGTGTTGCCTCTTCCAAAGCTTTACGTTCATCGAGCTGCAAGTTTTCCACTACATTGACGAATTGGACGCTCGAAAAGTTGGTAGCTGTCTTTAATTTTAATGTATAAAAGTTACTACTTGCGTCATTTACAATTTCCGCTACTGTTCCAATCATAATATTTGGCGGAAAAATGGACGACAGATCACTTGTAAGCACAGAATCGCCTTTAGCTATCGGAGCGCTCTTAGGAATGTTTTTAAGGAAAATATATTGCGGACTGGCACCATCCCATTCTACGCGGCCACGGTCGCCACTCTTTTTCAATTTAGCATCTACTTTAAACTGGCGATTCAGCACGCTCATAACCGTTGAGAAGTTTTCGCTCACATTGACTATGCGTCCTACAATTCCCTGCGACCCTATCACGCCCATGTCTGCATGAAGGCCCTGCTTAGCGCCCCGGTGCAGCATGAAGTAATTGGTTTGTGTAGTAACAAAATTACCCACCACTTTGGCTTCGTAATATTGATATTTCTGATATTTAAGAATACTGTCTACTCTTATAGAATCTACTACTATTTTCTTTGTGATATCGTAGCTTTCGTAGTTTTCCCTGAGCATCTTGCGCAACTCAAGATTTTCATGAACAAGCGCCTCATTGGTTTTCTTAAGCTGGAAATAGTATTCCACGCTATTGTATTTCTGGCTAACCCTGCCGGTTACCTCATTTGAAAAACCGTTGAAAACGGCCTCATGATATTTGTTGAAACGAAAAAGAAAGGATAATGCAATTATCTGTAGCACCAGGAACAGTAAAAAGTTGGAGTACCTCCTAATGAACAGAAAAATATTACGCATATGGGGGGAAGAAATTAGGAATTAGAAATTAGGAATTAGAGATTAGGAAGGAACAAGACTATAAACGATGTTCTGATTCCTAACTCCTAATTCCTAATTCCTGATTTTTATCTCATTACAAATGGGTAGCGATCGTAGTGTTTTAAAGCTATACCTGTACCGCGAACAACACTCTTTAACGGATCATCTGCAATGTGTACAGGCAACTTAATTTTTTGAGCAAGTCTTTTATCAAGACCGCGTAGCAGGGCACCACCACCTGTCAGGTACAGACCGCGGCGATAAATATCTGAAGCCAGCTCCGGAGGCGTTGTTTCGAGTGCTTTCAAAATCGCTTCTTCTATTTTGAAAATGGATTTATCAAGCGCTTCTGCAATTTCCTGGTAGCTTACCATAATTTGTTTTGGAATACCTGTTACAAGGTCACGACCGTTTACAGGCAAATCATCCGGCGGATTTTCAAGATCTTTCATTGCGGCACCGATCTGAATTTTGATCTGCTCGGCAGTACGCTCACCAATCAGCAAGCTGTGGTAGCGGCGAAGCGCTTCCATAATGTCGGCCGTAAATTCATCACCGGCGATACGGATACTTTGATCACAAACGATACCGGCCAAAGCGATTACGGTAATACCTGTGGTACCACCGCCTATATCGATGATCATGTTACCAACGGGCTCTTCTACATCGATACCAATACCGAGTGCAGCAGCCATTGGCTCATGCAGCAGATAAACTTCCTTTGCGCCTGCTTGCTCAGCACTGTCACGCACCGCACGTTTCTCAACCTCTGTAATGCTTGAAGGAATGCAAATCATCATTCTCCAGCTTGGTGAAAAGATCGGTTTTTTGGGATAAACCATCTTGATCATTTCACGGAGCATTAATTCTGCCGCGTTGAAGTCAGCGATTACGCCATCTTTCAGCGGACGAATAGTGCGGATGCTTTCATGCGTTTTTTCGTGCATCATCAGGGCCCTTTTGCCTACCGCGAGAACGTTCTTAGGGTTATTCCTGTCCAGCGCAACAATTGAAGGCTCGTTTACTACCACTTCATCGTTGTGAATGATAAGGGTATTTGCAGTACCCAGATCTATTGCTATTTCCTGTGTAAAAAAATTAAAAAGGCCCATGTTTTAAGAGTCAGAATTTTGAAAAGAATAACGCATGCAAATTTGATGCAAATAATTCGATTGACAAAGCAAAACCGCTTTGCTTCTAATCATTTTTTATTTTAAAAGCAAAGCGGTTTGCGATTTCATCATGATTCTTTAGCAAGATAAGCAAAATGAAAATACAAGGGTGCTAACATTTTTTGATGCCTGGCTTTCGAATTTGAAAATTTGAGGATTTGAAAATTTGAAAATGCTTTAGGTGCGTCCTTTTTGAATACTTATTGCTCCCGAAAACATTGGAGAGTTAATTTGAAAAGTGAAAAGTTGCACAGAAAGCATTTTCAAATTCTCATATTTTCAAATAAAGCACAATCTTGAAATCCGCCATCAAAAAGCTGTCTGCCCCTGGTTACTTTATAAACCCAAGTCGCTTTTCCATCTCCGGACTTAATTCCGGAAGTTTTCTTCTTTCGATTAAAAAACTGGTGAGTCGTGCAATTTCCTTGAAAATGTAATGCTTGTCCAGCGCGGCTTTCAGGTAATCTCTCCCGGAACTGCCACCAGTTCCCAACCTTGTTCCGATGATTCTTTGCACCATGCTCATGTGCCTGTATCGCCAAATGCTCAGTTGCTCATCTATTTCTAGTAAGCTGTTCAATAGTTGAAAAGGCAATTGCAAAATAGGATAACCACGATACAGCATGATGAAAAGTGCGGCCCTGTTCGCTTTTGCGGATAACGATCCGTTTTCTGCTTTTACTGTATCGCTTTGAAGAAAAATATCATCGAAGTAAGCAAGGTTGCCAAATTCTGCTTCTGACAAACTTTGGCGGTAGCATTCTCTGTAAGTGGCCCAATAAGTATGCGTTCCGTTTTTATCTTCAAGTCCCTTGAAGTTTTTCCAGTTTTCCGGTTCATTGAAGAACGGCATTCTTTCCAGCCAGCTGTTCACGAGTTCCAGCAAAGATTTTTCATGCTCCGCTGCTTTGATAATTTCAACTTGCTGTGGCCTTAATTGCGCAGTGTAGTATTCTTGTCCGTGGCGATGCTCAAACTTCAGTCCCAGCTTGGCTTCTATCGTTTTAAATTGCCAGCTTTGGAAGCCGGATGCGGGTCGCAGCATGTCCCGGAAATCAAGAAAATCCATAGGCGTCATGGTCTCCATGATGTCGATTTGATGAACCAGCACTTTTAGAATGGTTACGCAACGGTTGAAACGATGAACGATGGTTTGCAATTCAGGCGAATTGTCGTTCATCGGCTGATGCATGATGGCTATGGCAGAATCAATTTCAAAAAGCACTTGTTTGAACCATAACTCATACGCCTGGTGGATAACGATGAAAAGCATTTCATCATGCGCATGCAAACTTAGTTTGTCGCTTTCGAGTTCTTGTGCATTCAGGATTTTGTCTAGCTGCAGGTAATCGCTGTAATGCACTGCTTTGTTAGTCATGTTTAATTTAGTTTGGCAACGAAATGTACGAAGAGTGTACGAAGTACGAAATTCGGTCGGGTACATCACTCTAATGACTTTCGTACATCGTACTTCGTACATCTAACATCGTACATCCCCGCTACATAAACTCGTAGCCTATATCTTTTCTGAAATACATTCCGTCAAATTCAATATCGGCAAGGGTTTGCTTAGATTTATTGATGGCGTCGCTTACAGAATCGCCGTAAGAAGTAGCGCAGAGAACACGGCCGCCTGCGGTTACCACCTTATCTTTTTGTGCAGCAGTACCGGCATGGAATACCATGGTGTCGCCGGAAACTGTTTTGCCGCCCAGCCCTTTTATTTCAAAACCTTTTTTGTAATCACCAGGATAGCCGCCGCTTACCGCTACTACTGTGCAGGCAACACGGCTATCATGCTCGATTTTCTGGCTGTTCAGCGTGCCATTTTGCGTAGCGATGAAAAGATCTACAAGATCGTTTTTTAACCTTGGCATTACCACTTCCGTTTCGGGATCGCCCATGCGGCAGTTGTATTCAATTACGAAAGGGTCGTTTCCAACTTTGATCAACCCGAAAAATACAAATCCTTTGTACGTGATATTGTCCTTGTAAAGCCCGTCGATAGTAGGCTTTATAATAGTATCGGTTACTTTTTTCATGAAAGTAGCATCTGCAAATGGAACCGGGCTTACCGCGCCCATACCGCCAGTGTTGAGGCCTGTATCTCCTTCACCAATTCTTTTATAGTCCTTTGCTTCAGGCAGTAACACATAGTTTTTACCGTCTGTTAAAGCAAACATGCTCAATTCAATTCCATCCAGAAATGCTTCTACGACTACTTTTTTGCTGGCGTCGCCAAATTTGCTTTGCTGGATCATTTGCTCAAATTCTGCCAGCGCTTCTTCATGCGATTGACAAATAAGAACGCCTTTCCCTGCCGCCAAACCGTCTGCTTTCAACACGATTGGCAATGAGTGATTCTTAAGATAAGTAACACCATCCTGGTAATTATTAGCGTCAAACTCAGCGTAGGCCGCAGTTGGGATATTGTGTCTCTTCATGAAAGCTTTTGCGTAAGCCTTGCTACCTTCCAGTTTTGCGCCTTCGTGCGAAGGACCGATCACGGAGATGGAAGAACTGTTTGTTTTAAAGTAATCATACACGCCCTTCACCAATGGATCTTCCGGCCCTACGACGATCATTTCCACGTTATTGCTGTCGCAAAACTTTTTAATGGCATCAAAATCTGTTGCCGAAATTGCAACATTGGTACCGCATTGTGCCGTACCGGCATTTCCAGGAGCTATAAAGAGTTTTGAGCATTTGCTGCTTTGAGAAAGTTTCCACGCCAGCGCATGTTCCCTGCCGCCTGAGCCTAAAAGAAGAATGTTCATTGAGTTGAGCTATTATATTTTAAGTAAATATGAGGCTGAAAAACGGAGCAAAAGTAGAAAATATATAAACTAAGCAACTTTATTTTGATAAAATGCTGCCTGATAAAGGTCGCGTTTGATTACATGTTACAATTAATCAGTATTTTGGGCACTTTATCAACCTAAATTAAACTGAGAACAGAAATTTCGCCGTATGGATACAGCAGTAGCAACCGCTAGCCCGGCTAGCAAAACCAGCAAAAAACACCCAAAAGGGCTCTGGGTTCTTTTTTCGACGGAGATGTGGGAGCGATTTAACTTTTACGGAATGCGTACTCTCCTTACCCTATTTATCGTGAATTCACTGATGATGAGTAAAGAAACCTCATCGTTGATTTATGGGGGCTTTCTGGGATTGTGTTATTTAACTCCGATGCTCGGAGGATTTATTTCCGACAGATTTCTTGGTAACAGATATTGTATCATTCTTGGTGGTACTTTAATGGCAATCGGACAGATGTTCCTGTTTACCAGTGCCAGTGTTTTCGGTGGCAACCTGGAATTCGCAAAAACATTGTTGTACATCGGTCTGGGCGTAATCATTCTTGGTAACGGCTTTTTCAAACCAAACATTTCTTCGATGGTTGGAAGCTTGTATCCTGCACAGGAAAAAAACAAGCTGGATACCGCCTTTACCATTTTCTACATGGGTATTAACGTGGGGGCGTTCCTTGGTCAGTTCATCTGCCCGGTTTTAGGCGATGTTGTTGATGCTGCAGGTCATCGTGACATTCACGCATTCAAATGGGGCTTCCTGGCTGCGTCACTCGCGATGCTTACGGGAACCATTACATTCTTTTTCTTAAAAGATAAATATGTAAAAACTCCTGAGGGAAGACCTATCGGTGGTTTACCAAAACACAATACAGCTGCAGATTTTGCGGAAGGCGAAGCTCAAAATGCGCATTTCACAGGCAAAGCACTAGGTGGTGCAGTAATTGCGTTTGCGATTCTAGCGCTTCTTTTCAATAAAGTTGCCGGACAAAACGTAATCTACTCAATTATCTACGGTAGTGGTATTTCTCTTGCAGGATTGATCCTTACAGATAAATCATTGACAAAAGTTGAAAGAGACAGGATCCTTGTTATTTATATTGTTTCCTTCTTTATTATTTTCTTCTGGGCAGCTTTCGAGCAGGCAGGTTCATCACTTACATTTATTGCCGATAACCAGACTGACAGAAATTTCCTTGGCTGGCAAATGCCACCTTCAATGGTTCAAATCTTCAACGGAATTTTCGTGGTTGCGTTTGCGGTTCCATTCAGCCTTCTTTGGGATAAATTGAGAGCGAATGGCAAAGAGCCTATTTCTCCTTTCAAACAAGCTATTGGATTGTTTTTAATTGCACTTAGTTATTTTATTATAGCACATAATGTAAAAGATCTTGGCAATTCAGGTTTGTTGGCTGTAAAATGGCTGATCCTGCTGTATCTGATCCAAACTTTCGGTGAGCTTTGCTTATCACCAATTGGTCTTTCCTTGGTAGGTAAACTGGCTCCAAAACGTTTTGCTTCTTTGTTGTTCGGTGTGTTCTTTTTGTCAAATGCATCTGGTTATGCATTAGCAGGAACGTTAGGTTCTATCCTGCCTGCAACCGGTGAGCAGTTTAAAAAAGCAAACGAAGCAGGTATTAATCTTCAAGGTATTTTGGACAAAACTGTGACTGCTACTCCGGAGCAATTGAAGTTTCTGGAAACAGCAAAAATCAGTGTAACCAATCCAGTTTTTGCAGGCTTTGAGATCCATAATTTATTCCAATTCTTCATGGTGTTTGTAGTGCTTTGCGGTGTGGCTTCTGCATTGTTATTTGCACTTACTCCAGTGTTGAAAAAGATGATGCACGGTGTGAGATAAATCTCGTTAATCTATAAACGAAAAAGACGATGTTAACAGCATCGTCTTTTTTATTGTCTCGGTAATAAATCATGTTATCGAATTGTCTCTCCCTTTCTTTCTCTTTTTCTTTTGCCTTGATGCAAAAGAAACAAAAAATCAAGGCAAACCCGAAGCCTCCGGCCGTTTTGCCTTGCCTTCCCCTCCCCCTGTTCAACTGTCTTGAGTATTGGCGGGCTTTCAAGAAATTATTACGGCTAAGGCTCTATAGTAAACTATGCGTCTACAAATTACAGCTGCTATGAAATACTACCGATGAAAGTATTGCGACGCAACGATGATGACCAACGAACTAATGCCCGGTTCATAATCATTGAATAATTGAATAACAGAATAGTTAAAACTTCCATAGAGGCTAGCCCTTCTAATTCCTAATTCCTAATTTCTATTTCTTAATTGTGCTTAAACGGAACGATCATTTCAAATGCAGGAATGTTCACATCGAATCCTCTCTTGTTACTAAGATTGAGCATGGAGTAAGTGCCGTACATTTTGCCCATTTCGGTGCGAAGATTGCAGCCGCTAACGTATTGGTAACGTTCACCGGGATTAAGTGTCGGTTGTACACCAACAACACCTTCGCCTTCTACCTCGCGGTATTGGCCATTGCTGTCGAAAATATGCCAGTGGCGGCGCTGTAACTGAACGGGGAAGTTATTGTGGTTTTCAATACTGATGCGGTAAGCAAACATAAACTCGGCCGACATTGGGTTTGAGTAGTCCGGCTGATAAAAGGTCTCTACACTTATTTCTATACCTTCTGATATCTTGCTTACCATTACCAGGTTTTTGATAAAAATAATGAAAATAACCTAAGGTTTTAATTTTTTGTTACCGAATTATGGGGACGAACGCGTATCGTTAAGATTATCATGGTTTATTATGATATTGTTTAAAAGTCATTATCCACCCTAAAAAAGATAATAATCTGCATTTCTTTCTTAAACTAAAAATTATCTTTGCGTCTCCATTTTTTATTGACATCTGTTGCTCGCCCTGAGGAGATTCTTTTAAACATTTAGACTAAAAATTCAATTATGAATATTGCTGTTGCAAAAGGTGATGGTATCGGTCCAGAGATCATGGATGCCGTACTAAAAATTTTCGTTGCCGGAAAGGTTCCCCTTGAGTATGAATTTGTTGACATGGGAAAATGGGTGTTTGACAAAGGATTCAGCAACGGTATGACTCCAGAAGCCAAGGATACCATCGAGAGACTGGGCATCCTTTTTAAGGGCCCGATGGAAACCCCAAAAGGTAAAGGGGTAAAAAGCGTGAACGTTACCGCACGCAAAACCTGGAACACTTATGCAAACAAACGTGTGTTTCAAACTTTACATGGTGTGGATACTGTTTTCAGTAAAGCCGGCATTCCTATCGACGTAACAATTGTTCGCGAAAATATTGAAGATACTTACGGCGGCGTGGAGCACATGCTTACACAGGACGTTGCGTTGAGCCGCCGTTTCATTACCCGTCCGGGTAGCTTGCAGGTGATTAAATATGCCTTCGAAATGGCCAGCAAGAAAAATGCTAAAAGAATTACCTGCGGTCACAAGTCTAACATCATGAAGATCACAGATGGCTTGTTCCTTGATTGCTTCTACGAAGTGGCAAAGGAATACCCGCACCTGAAAGCCGATGATGTAATTGTGGATGACCTTTGTATGAAGCTGGTTACCCGTCCTGATCTTTTTGACGTGGTGGTGTTGACCAACCTTCAGGGCGATATCGTTTCTGATCTTTGCGCGGGTCTTGTGGGTGGTTTAGGTTTTGCTCCTTCGGGAAATATCGGTGACCACATCTGTATTTTCGAAGCTGTTCACGGAACTGCTCCTGATATTGCCGGCAAAAATATCGCGAATCCAACGGCGCTTTTGCTGAGTGGTATCGCGATGTTGCGCCACCTTGGATTGATGGAAAATGCTGCGATCATTGAAAATGCATTGCTGTATACATTGGAAAGCGGTGTACACACTGGTGATTTTGGTGACAAAAACACGCCTTCTGCAAACACTACGCAATTTGCGGATGCCGTGATTGCAAACTTTGGCAAACAACCTCAACACGGTGCGAAAGAAATTCTTCCAAACAAACCGATTACTCCAACCGTTTTTAACCTGGAGAAAAATCCGATGTTGATCACCGAAGAAACTGCGGCAGAAAAAATCGTAGGTGTTGACATGTTTATCGAGAGTGAGGAACAACCTGAAGTGATCGCACAAAAATGCCTTCGCCATGCAGGTGTTAAATTCAGCCTTGTAAGCATCAGTAACCGCGGTACGCAGGTTTGGCCTACAGGTTCTAAATTCACTAACCTTGTGAACCAATACAATGCACGTTTCGAAAGCCTTGATGGTAGTGCGTTGAATCAACAAGATGTTATTGGTTTGTATGTAAGTCTTAGCGGAAACTTCAAAATCTGCTCTCTTGAGTTGCTGAACATGTGGGGAGATAAGAAGGCGTATAGCTTAGCGCAGGGTCAATAATTGAATAACTGATCAGCTGAGTAACTGATGGCTGATCGGATAATATAATGACTGAATAATTGAGTAACTTTAATGAGTTTAATTTCAATTATTCAGTCATTTTTTTTCAACCATTCCTCATGTCAGACGAAATAAGAAAATATAGTAATGGCGATGTAACGATCCTTTGGCAGGCTCATCTTTGCCAACATTCTACCATTTGCTGGAAAGGATTGATACAAGTTTTCAATCCTAAAAATAGACCCTGGATCAATATGGATGGCGCCACTACAGAACGTATTATTGAACAGGTAAAAAAATGTCCAAGCGGCGCGTTGAGCATTGAGAAGTTGAACACCTGATTGTTTCGGAGTATCACTAACTCAATTATTCAATTATTCTGTCATTGGAAGCTAGTGGGTTTCAGTGGATGCAAGCATATTAAGCAGTATTACTCCCGCGATGCAGAAAAGTGTGAGTGCAGTAAAATGAACTTTTTTATAGAGTTGTTCCTGCTCTTCATTCTCTCTCATTCTTGCCTGTGAGAAAAGGAAAAAACTTATTACAGAAATGATACCACTTGTAATGGTTAGAAATTTCATTAAGGCAAGAAAGAAATTGAACATCTGTGTTTTTGGTTTAAGACCTCATGCAAGCCCTCTCCAAAGGAAAGACAGCAGAGTCCGCCATAGCAAGAGGCTTTGTCAAATAAAGATCTCTATATTTTTTTGGCTTTTGTAAATTTATTTTTCTGCAGCCATTGCAACACTTTATCTCTCTGATCACCTTGAATGATCACCAGGCCATCTTTTACCGACCCGCCTGTTCCGCAAAAGTTTTTTAGTTGCTTACCGAGCACTTCAAGATCTTCATCTTTTCCAGCGAAACCTTCCACAAGCGTCACCGCTTTGCCGGCACGCTGTTTCGTATCGAGTTTTATTTTCAATAATTGTTTTTCCGCAGGCAAGGTTTCTATTTCTTCATGTTCTTCTTCGAATGAAAAACCTGGATCAGTTGAGTACACAACGCCGTCTTTATTATTATTGGGTTTCTTCTTGCTCATGGGTCAAAAATAAAAAAAATCGGGAAACGCGAATCCTGTTCAAGACGCTGTTTTTTAACTACAGAGGCAACAGAGTTTTTTTCACAGAGGTAAGGAGATTTGTGAACCATCCCTTCTTCCCTCACTGTTCAGGGAGCAACACTTATTTTTGAAACAAAGCCTCTGTTTTCTCTGTGCAAAAACTCCTTTCCTCTGTGGTTAAAAATATTCAAGCGAGCTTTGCCTTCAAACTCAAATCCAAACTTCTCGCCTGGTGAATCAATCCGCCTACACTTACGTAGTCTACGCCAGTTTCAGCATAACTTATAATGGTATTCAAATTAATGCCGCCGCTGGCTTCGGTTTCGAATTGGCCATCGATTATTTTCATTGCTTCCACAATTTCTGCGGGACTAAAATTGTCGAGCATTATTCTGAACACTTTTCCTTTTGCGAAATCCACTACCCTTTTCACATCATCGAGTGAGCGGGTTTCCACTTCAATTTTCAGCTGGGGAAATTTTTCCTGCACATATGTATGGGCCTTTTCAATTGCTTTTTCAAGACCACCGCAGTAATCGATATGATTATCCTTCAGCATGATCATGTCATACAAACCCATTCTGTGGTTTACTCCACCGCCTATAGCTACAGCTTCTTTTTCAAGCAATCTGAAATTCGGCGTTGTTTTGCGGGTGTCCAGCACTTTTGTTTTATAGCCCTTCAGTTTCTCCACGTATTGATGGGTGAGCGTTGCTATGCCACTCATGCGCTGCATGCAGTTAAGCACCACACGTTCGCACTGCAGAATGGTTTGCACATTGGCCTCTACTTCAAAAGCCGTTTCTCCATTAGTCATTCTATCACCATCCTTCTTAAACGCTGTGAATTTAATGCCGGGCTGCATGTGGTTGAAAACAGCTTCTGCTACTTTCATGCCGGCTAGTATACCATCTTCCTTGATCTTCAAAATCGCGTGCCCCTGCACGTTGGCAGGAATGCAGCTGAGCGTGGAATGATCCCCATCACCAATATCTTCTTTCAATGCCTCGTTTATGAGATGTTGTAATTGCTGTGCGGTAGTTAACATGGAGCAAAGGTAGGAGAGCCAATTAATAATTGAGACTAAAAAGGGCCATGGATAAAAATCACATGACCCCATCAGCTTCAAGGGATAAATTTATTATTCTGTAAACTGGAAACTTATTTCCTGCAGGAATTGTTTATCGCCTTTTTGTTTCATGAATAAGGTTGTCCGGTATTTGCCGCTTTTAGTCATTAAGATACCGATGCAATATTGAGAGCCGCTTTTTTCGCCTTTGTGTTTGATCTCGAAATCCTGTACTACATTATTGCTGAAAAAATCTTTGATGATCATTTCTGCTTGTACACGACTAAAATTATCACTTTTATCTGGCAATTCAATGTCAATTCTGGAGTCGAAAAACCGGGAGAGCATGCCTGCGTCGCCTACTTTGAGGGCGGTAACAATCGAGTCCATTTCCGCCACTTCGGGCTTGGGGTCTCGGTTTGCCACCAGGAAAATGGCTAACAAAAGGCCAATAATAGAAAGTTTCATAAACAATATTGAGTTTCAAATAAACGGTCAGCAGGTCTGGCTTTTCGTGGATTTCTAAATTCTGCCAAAAACATGCCAATTTAGTGGTAATGCAATAACTTTATCCGCCCTTACGACGATTTATGCGTTTTTGCACTATTTCGTACAGGAAACCCACGATTGTTTTGCAAATTTTATAACTGGCACTTAAAACGACCTGCATTATTTCATAGAAAATAGTCGCGGAATTTTGTTTTATGGTCAACCAATGGTAATGGATTTCAGAAAATATTTATAAAACAGTTCAACATTTATGGAAAAAAAACGAGCGATCCTGATCATTATGGACGGCTGGGGACTTGGACAGGTTCCTTCCAGCGATGCAATTCAACATGCAAAAACTCCTTTCGTATCTTCTTTATATTCTAAATACCCAAATACGACCCTGACTACCTGTGGTGAGCAGGTTGGTTTGCCAGAGGGCCAGATGGGAAACAGCGAGGTCGGCCACCTGAATCTTGGAGCCGGACGTATTGTAAACCAGGAGCTTCAGCGCATTAACCTGGCTATTCGTGGCGGAGATTTTTATAAAAATGAGGTATTGCTGAACGCCATTAAATTTGCGAAGCAAAATGACAAACCACTCCACTTTATTGGCCTGGTGAGTGATGGCGGTGTGCATTCTCACATCAATCACCTGAAAGCGCTGACTACCATGTGCCAAACGGAAGGATTAACAAATGTTTTCATACATGCGTTTACTGATGGCCGTGATACCGACCCTAAAAGTGGTTTAGGTTTCATCACAGAACTTCAGGAGCATTTGAACACATCTACCGGGAAAATTGCGAGTGTTAGTGGGCGTTATTATGCCATGGACCGCGACAAGCGCTGGGAAAGAGTAAAACTTGCGTACGATGCTTTAGTGAACGGCGTTGGTGAAAAAGCGACTGATGCCATCGCGGCTGTTGAAAATGCGTATGCTCATAATATTACGGACGAGTTTATCAAACCGACAGTTGTCCTCGATTCTGCTCAACAGCCTTTGGCTACTATAAAAAATGACGATGTTGTGATTTGCTTCAACTTCCGTACGGACCGTTGTCGCGAAATTACGGAGGTACTAACGCAAATGGATATCCCGGAACAGGGTATGAAACATTTGAATCTGCATTACACTACAATGACGGAGTACGACAAAACGTTCAAAAACGTGAACGTTGTTTTTGAAAACGACAACCTGAACAAAACGATAGGTGAAGTGGTGGCAGAAAACGGATTGAAACAGATCCGCATGGCTGAAACCGAAAAGTATCCTCACGTTACATTCTTCTTTAGCGGTGGCCGCGAGGTTCCTTTTGAAGGAGAAAGCCGTATCATGAAACCATCTCCTAAAGTCGCCACCTACGACCTGCAACCAGAAATGAGCGCAAATGACCTTACCGATGCATTGGTTCCTGAAATAGAAAAAAAATCTGCGGACTTCATCGTATTGAATTACGCAAACGCTGACATGGTGGGCCATACAGGTGTTTGGGAAGCTGCGATCAAAGCAGTAGAAACAGTTGATACGTGCGTGGAAAAAGTTGTAACGGCTGCGCTGAAAAGTGATTATGTAGTTTTCCTCACGGCAGACCATGGCAACTCTGATTACCTGATTAATGCTGATGGTTCTCCAAACACTGCGCACACACTGAACCCCGTTCCATTGTTCATCATTTCCAACGATTGGAAAGGCACTATTAAACCAGGTAAACTTGGCGATATAGCGCCTACTATGCTGAAGTTTATGGGATTGGATATTCCGAAGGAAATGACGGGAGAGATTTTAATTAATAATTAATAATTAGTAATTAACAGGGCAGCATTCTTGAGTGAATGCTGCCCTGTTGTATTTTAAGTATAAAACAGCTTTTTTCTGCCTCGCTGCAAAACCTATTAATTTTTAATTATTAATTATTAATTGCTCTCTATTCCGTTCTCAAACTCTTCACCGGATTAGCTATCGCGGCCTTAATTGCCTGAAAGCTAACCGTGATAATGGTTATGATCAACGCACCTGCTCCAGAGGCAACAATGATCCAGAACGAAATGTTTGTTCTGTAGTCAAACCGTTGCAGCCAGCTATGTAAATAATACCATGCCAATGGAATTGCTATGAAACATGAAATGATTACAAGCACTGCAAATTCCCTTGACAATAGTTGCCACAAATTAAAGACTGATGCACCGAGCACTTTGCGAACACCGATTTCCTTTTTGCGTTGCTCTGCTACAAATGAAGCAAGGCCAAACAAACCAAGGCATGAAATGAAAATGGCCAGTATGGTAAAGAATGTTGCGAGTTTTCCTATGCGTTGTTCGTCAGCGAATTTTCGCATGTATTCCTCGTCATTAAATTTATAAGTGAAAGGCGAAGAAGGATTGTATTTCTTGAATACAGTTTCAATTTTATTCAACGCGTCACGAACGGGCACAGCTTGTTTTATTGCAATTGTAATCACATTTGTCCAGTTACGATCAAAAAAGAATACTGTTGGTTTCACCGGTGTATAGGGGGATTCCATGATCATATCTTTTACAACGCCTATCACTGTATAATTCTTGTCGTTGAATTTTATTGTTTCTCCAACAATGTTACGCTTCATATCAACTAGTTTTACAGCAGCCTCATTTAGCACCATTGCCAAACTATCTGTTGCAAATTCTTTGGAAAAATCGCGGCCCTCTTTGACTTTCCAGCCAATAGTGTTTCCGAAATCTTCGGTTACTGCAATGGTGCCAAAACTCGGCAATGTGTTAGGATCTTTTCCCTGCCAGTTGAAACCTATTTGATTCGACCATACATCCGTTGTGGGGCTTGATGACTCAGCCATGTTGTCCACAACATTGGTTGCAAGTAGATCACTCCGTATGGCGTCATAATGACCATACAGATCGGGAGTGGACATATTGATGGTGATAAGTCCTTCGCTCCTGTAGTTTACTGGTCTGTTTTTCGCGTACTGAATCTGTTTGAAAATAATGATGGTTCCTATGATCAATGCTATTGAAAAAGTGAACTGCACAACTACCAGCACCTTGCGTGGCAATGATGCAAACCTCCCAACACGAAATGTTCCTTTCAATACTTTGATGGGCTCGAATTTGGAAAGATAGAATGCAGGATAGCTCCCGGAAACTAATCCGGTAATTAAAGTGAACACAATTATCAGTATCCAAAAGATGGGATTACCTAAAGGCAAAAAAACATCTTTGTCTGCAAGCTTGTTGAACAGCGGCATCAGTATAACCGCTAGTATAAGTGAGAATATCAGCGACACAAAAGCAACCAAAACCGACTCCGCCAAAAACTGACCTATCAGCTGTCCACGAACAGAACCCACAGTTTTGCGAATGCCCACTTCTTTTGCTCTTTTCTCGCTTCTTGCTGTGGAAAGGTTCATGAAGTTGATACAAGCCAGTAGTAACACAAAAACGCCAATCACCGCAAACAACCAGATAAACTGTATTTTCCCTCCTGCGGCTTTGCCATCTTTAAATTCGCTATAAAGCCTCCATTTGTCCATCGGAAATATCACAGCCTGCTCTTTGCCATCGGTAGCTGCCACCTTATGGTCCATCACAATGTTCCTGATCTTTTGTGTCTCCTTGTCCATATCAATTTTATTCGCCACCTGCACATACACCTGCCATGAGTGGTTGTTCCATTGTGTGTTTGCACGTTTTATCCAATCTTCTGTTGTGATGTATTTTTTCCATGGCAAAAAAAGCTTTACCTCATTCATAGATGTGTTGTGCGGAAGATCTTCGAACACGCCGGCCACTTTGTAATTATCCTTATTGTCAAGTCGCAGCATTTTGTTGATCGGATCGGCATTTCCAAAAAGCGATGTTGCGGTGGATGCACTTAGCAGAATAGTGGAGGGGTCTTCCAGAGCATTTATATTTCCCTTCAATATCCTCAGTGAAAACATAGTGGGAAAACTTCCTTCAACCCACATTCCTCTTGAAGTGATCTTTTTATCTCCAACCACAAGGATGTGATCGAAGTTCCAGGATGCCATCGAAATATTTTTGAAGTCGCTTCCGTATTTGGTTCGTAATTCATTGCCTATTGGCAGGCAAACTGCCGGCCCGGTTGCCATTTTACCGTCGTTATCAACAAAAGTGGTCATTATCTGGGAAAGCTCCTTATGGTTGGAGTGGTATTGGTCAAACGTTACTTCATCCCATATCCATAGTGCGATCAACATGGCAACCGCCATTCCAGTGGCCAGGCCAAGCACATTGATCAGCGAGTACACTTTACTTTTAACCAGATTTCGCCATGCCAGTTTAAAATAGTTTTTAAGCATAAAAATTCTTCTGATTTAAGTTGTAGGACGATTTTTTGAGAATATGGTTACAATGAAACAGGAGATATCAATCGCCAAAAATATGCCCCGTTACAATTAACTGATAAATAAACAGTTAATTGCAATACTACTTTTTGCAGTGTACGGTTTTGATACGCGTATTGTATGGTTTCGATACTTGAAAAATTGGAGACCAGTTGTTAGTTGACAATTGATCGTTCTTAGAAGAGCCTGAAGCGCATAACGCCTAACAACTATTAATCAACAACTAACAACTCTTTTTCGCAAAAACCCTAGTTTTCCCATTATTATGTTTGAGAAAAAATGTCTATATTAGAAGAGCAATATACACCATGACTGAAGACGCAATTTTTCAAGGCTGTTTACAAAACAATGCTTCTGCGCAAAAGGAGTTATACAACAGGTATAGCCCCAAGATGCTTGCGGTTTGCTACCGGTATGGTCACAATCGCGAGGATGCGGAAGACATGCTTCAGGAAGGTTTTATAAAGGTGTTCTCCCAAATGCACACATTCAGGAACCAGGGCGCATTTGAAGGATGGATAAGGCGCATCATTGTTCACACCTGTATTAATCATTTAAAGAAAAACAAAAAATTCAACGACAGTGTAGATATCACTTATGCAAGTGGTATTGAAATTCGTGAAGAAAATATTCCTTCTGTAATCCAGGCCAAGCAAGTGGTTGAATGCATCAGGCTATTGCCGATCGGTTATCGAACGGTACTCAATCTGTATGCTGTCGAGGGCTATACACATAAAGAAATTGCTGACATGCTGGATATAGAAGAGAGCACGAGCCGCTCGCAATACACGCGTGCACGGCAAATGCTGGAAGACGTTCTCGTTAAAAAGAGCATTATACAAAAACCAAAACAAAAGACAAGGCTGCTGGCACTTTTTGCCAAGTAAAGCAGCAGCTTTGAGTAGTACCCCAAATTGCTTGTAGAAATGGACAAAGACTTTTATACAGACGAATTTGAGCAGTTTTTGAAAAGCAAGGCTGACCAACACAGATTATACCCTTCGGAGATGGTGTGGAAGAAAATCAATAGAACTCTTCACCCAACAAAGAGCGGGCTTATTGTGGCGGCACTGTTCCTATTATTCCTGCTCACGGGCGACCAAATCTTGCGCCTGCAAGCAGGTATTGATAAAAATGAATTGTCCGGCTCAATAATTAAAAACGACGAAATTGCTGCAACCGATTTCTTACAACAAATAAGGGCTGGCCTGAACCTTACACAGAACAAAAGCACTGTTCACATTTTTAACCAGCCCATTTATTCCAATAGTATCAACATTTACAAATGGTTGAATAGCTACGATTACGTAGCAAATTCATCATTGCCAAAGGTGATTGCGGATAAATTACCGATTGCACAACGCATCACTTCCGCTTTCAGCACAAGGTTCAGCGATTTACCTCCTCTAAATGCGATTGCAGCTAGCTATGTGGCAATACCTGAAAATGAAGTGGGCAAAGTAGTTATAAATAATAATTACACCGACGTAGCTACGTCAATGAACCCGACTTCAATTAAAGCGATCAGGAACAATAACTCTGTAACACCTGCTGTTGCAGCCAAACCAATCATAAATATTGAACCCCAAAAATCTTCAGTTGCAATTATAAGTACACCCGCGTCTTACGCAAGTGTAAAGATTCCAATAGCTGCAGAGAAAAAGCATTTGCAGTTGCAATATTATTTTGCACCCACAATCAGTTTCAGAAAACTCGAAGACCCAAGTTCAAAATCTACATCCAGCCAGGATTTACCGCTGGCATCCAACCATCTTGACGTAAACAAATTTGTGAATCACTCACCTACTATTGGCTTGGAAGCGGGCTCTGCAATGCTGTTTCCTATTACGAAAAACATTTCGCTTAAGGCTGGCCTGCAGTTGAATATGAATGGTTACAACGTGAGTGCATATACATATTCGCGTGAAAAAGCAACTATTGCTTTGAATACACCGGGAAATAATGACACGATCAGAGCATTCACTTCTATTAGAAATATGAACGGTTATTCGCAGGAGATTTTGCAGAACAGATACTTCCAGGTGTCAGTGCCTGTGGGTGTTGATGTGAAGATCATAGGCGATCATCGCCTGCAATTGAATGCCGCCGGTACATTCCAGCCATTTTATATCATGGCACATAGCACTTACTTGCTTTCCAACGATTATAATAACTACGTAAAAGAACATTCACTTGTGCGCCGTTTCAACTACGCCGCGAATCTTGAAACATATATTTCCTACACTGGTGCCAATGGCCTGAAGTTCCAAATGGGGCCACAATTCCGCTATCAGTTAAAATCTACTTATTCAGACAAGTATCCTATTCATGAGTACCTCATGGAGTATAGCATTAAGTTTGGTATTATAAAGACTTTGAAATAATGACTAAGTAACTGAATAATTGAATAACTGACTGGTTGGGTTTCGATTTTTCGTTAAAACTATCGACCGCTCAGTTATTCAATTATTCAGTTATTCAGTTATTTTTACTCCCATGAAGTACTTACAATATTCTATTTTCCTATTGTTGCTGGCCGCTTGCAATAACAATAATAATACTGCGAAAACAGCCGCCAATCAGGGGACTGCGATTGATACTGCAAATCCTAACATTGATTTTTTTCCGGTGGCTGATTATATCAAAAGCCAGGTGCATATGGTTGATTCAATGCAATTGCCCATTATGAAAACAACCATTGTTGGAAAGGATTCAGTTCCTGCTTCGATGAAGCAAGAAGAGTTTAGTAAGATCGCTGCTGAGTTTTACACGCCGGATATAAGTGATGCGGGTATAAAGAAAGACTATAAGGAAACTGCATTTGCAGATCAGTCTATTCCAAGTGTTACGTTTACTTACACTACAAAGAACCCTTCGCTGGAAATACTACGTCTGGACGTTTTGGTAAAACCAGATCCTGTACAAAGCGACAAAGTTCGCACCATCTATCTAGAAAAATTCTTTGAAAAAGGAGATACGTCTTTTACACAAAAACTATTCTGGAAAGCAGATAAAAATTGCCAGATCATAACCACCGCCCAACCTAAGAATGGAGCGGAGATTACGAAGATCGTAAAGGTTTCCTGGAGCGGCGAATAGAAGCTTCGCTTCTGAGTTTACCCTGAGACCCTCAGCATGCACTGAGCATCACTCAGTTTTTTCTAACCACGGAGTGAAGGAGTTTTTCACAGAGGAAACAGAGAGGTTGCCTTGAAAGTGATGCTTCTTACGAAGGTGCAGACGAAAGGAGCATATGCCACAAGTCTCCCTTCCTCCGTGAAAAAAATCTCCGCTACCTCTGTGGTTAAAAAATCCTTAGTGGTAAAACCCCGATATTTGCATAGCATTTGATATATTATGACAGCCAGTGAGTTCCAGCAGATAGCACATACAATTCCTACTAATCCTGGTATTTACAAATACTTCGATACTAAAGATGAGCTGATATATGTTGGCAAGGCCAAAAGCCTTCGTAAACGTGTAAGTTCCTATTTCTCCAAAACCTTTGTCAACTACAAAACCCACGAGCTTGTTCAGCGTATTACGAAAATTGAATTCACTATTGTAGATTCTGAACAAGATGCCTTTTTGCTTGAGAACTCTCTAATCAAGCAATTTCAGCCGAAGTACAATATCAATTTGAAAGATGATAAAAGCTATCCTTTTATTGTTATTAAGAGAGAACCGTTTTCAAGAATATTTCTCACAAGAAGAAAATTAAATGATGGTTCAAAATATCTGGGACCGTTTACCTCTGTCGGCAAGGTGCGAGAGTTAATTGAATTCATCAAGCAAAATATTCCACTGCGCACTTGCAAACTCAATCTTACAGAAACAAATATTAAACGCGGCAAGTTCAAAGTTTGCCTTGAATATCATTTAGGTAATTGCAAGGGGCCGTGTGAAGGCCTGCAATCACTAGAGGATTATAATGCCGGATTGCAGCAAATTGAAAATATTCTCAAAGGAAATCTTGGTCCTATTTTGCAACAATTCAAACAGCAAATGAAAGCGCATGCGGAAAATATGGCGTTTGAGAAAGCAGAAATGATGCGCAAGAAAATTGAACATCTGGAGAGTTACCAGGCGAAGTCTGTTATTGTAAGCAGGCACCTCGGAACGATGGATATATTTAGCATTTTGAAGGATGGCGACCTCGCTTATGTGAACTACCTGATGATTCAAAACGGTACGGTTGTACAAACCAACACCATTCAACTGGAAACGCATTTGGAGGAACCGGAGCAGGAGGTTTTACAATTTGCTATTGCTCAACTTCGTTCCACATTTAATAGCATGGCGCATGAAATTATTGTTCCGTTTGAGATTGAATATCCTGATGACACGGTTGAAATAATTGTTCCGAAAGGCGGAGACAAAAAGAAATTACTGGAGCTATCAGAAAAGAACGTGAATTATTTTAAAGAGGAATTGAAGAAAAAGAAAATTCTTCAACTGGAAGGCAAATCAGATTTTGAAAAGAAGCAAGTGCTGTATCAATTGCAGGATGATCTTTCGCTTACGGAAGCACCTGTTCATATTGAGTGTTTTGATAACTCCAACTTCCAGGGAAGCTATCCGGTTTCTGCAATGGTTTGTTTTAAAGATGGAATTCCGAGTAAAAAAGATTATCGCCATTTTAATGTAAAAACGGTTGAAGGTATTAACGACTTTGCTACGATGAAAGAAGTTGTTTACAGGCGATATAAGCGCTTGCTGGATGAAAATCAGGACCTGCCTCAACTAGTAATCATCGATGGTGGTAAGGGACAACTTGGTTACGCAATGCAAGCTATTGAAGAGCTCGGCCTGATTGGACGAATGACACTTGTTGGTTTGGCAAAAAATGAAGAGGAATTATTTTTTCCGGGAGATAGTGAATCGCTCAAACTGCCATATAATAGCGAGAGTTTAAAACTGATCCGTCGCATTCGCGATGAAGTGCACCGCTTTGGTATTACGTTTCACAGAAACAAGAGAAGTAAAGGCACGTTTAAAAATGAATTGGAAACAATTGAGGGCATCGGCAAATCCACTGCAGACAGGTTATTGAAGACGTTCCGTTCTGTCAATAAAATTAAAATGCTCACGAAAGAAGAATTAATCGCCGAGGTAGGAAAATCAAAGGCTGAGATTGTGTGGCAGCATTTTAATAAGTAGAATTTCACGCAGGGATTTCACGCAAAGGCGCAAAGGGAAAACAAAGGGCGCAAAGACATGATGTTGTTTTTGCGTCCTTTGTTTTTTTGAAAAAAGACTAAAATTTCTGAAAGGGCTTCCTTATACCCTTCTGCTTTTTTGCAAGTTCGTTTAAAAACTTTTCGTCCTTTGTTTTCCCTTTGCGCCTTTGCGTGAAATAAAAAATCATTTCAATTCAAACTCCGCAATGTTCTTAGTATTTGAATCGGTGCCGATGAATACATTGAACTTTCCAGGTTCTGATTTAAACTGTAATTGGTTGTTATAAAAGCGAAGCATCTCTTCGGTAATCGCAAAAGTGACGGTTTGTGACGCCCCAGCATTAAGTGATATCTTCTTAAATCCTTTCAATTCTTTTACCGGCCGTTTAATGCTCCCAACAACATCCTGAATATACAATTGAACTATTTCTTCTCCATCGTATGTGCCGTTGTTTTTAATAGTAACACTGGCTGTTATTTTTCCTGTGCCATTTAAAGTTGCAGCAGATAATGTTACGGGAGAATATTCGAACGAAGTATAACTCAACCCATATCCAAATGGGTACAGTGGTGCACTGGAAATATCCAGATACTTAGAAGTGTATTTATTTCCTTCCTGCTCGGGACGACTTGAATTATTGTGTGCATAGTAAACAGGAATTTGCCCTGCATTTCGCGGAAAGGTCATTGTAAGCTTTCCTGACGGATTGAATTTTCCGAGCAATGCGTTCACAACTGCTTCTGCTTCTTTAGTGCCCAAATACCAGCAATCAATAATTGCATCCATGTTTTCGGCTTCCCAATCAATAATTAGTGGTCGTCCGTTTTTCACGACTAACACAATTGGCTTGTTTAACTTCCTCAGTTCTTTCAATAAATCACGTTGATTCTCCTGTAGCTGAATATCTGCCATACTTGCCGCTTCGCCTGTCATACCTCCGTGTTCTCCCATTACCGCTACAATCACATCTGCCTGCTTCGCAACAGTAATTGCTTCTGCTTTTAGGGCTTCGGCACTGCGCACATCTTTCTTCTGATAAATTCTTTCCATCAACATATCATTCTCAGAAATATTCGCCCCCTTTGCATACAGCACGTTCGACTTTCCTTTTAATTGACTGGTAAGTTCTTCGTAAATATTCGGTGAGCGGGAAGCATTTGTTGCGCCAATGTTTTGTACATCTTCTGTTTTCGCAAATGGCCCTATTAATGCAACGGTTCCAGTTGGCCGCAATGGCAAAAGATGGTTATTGTTCTTGAGTAATACGATTGACTCTTGCGCTATTCTCAATGCATGTTGCAAATGCTCTTCTGACAGAATATCTTTTGCAGCACGTTGTGCATCGCAGTATCTGTAGGGATTCTCGAATAGTCCCAACTTATACTTTGCAGCAAGTACATCGTATGCGGCGCGGTCAATTTCCTTTTCACTCACTTTCCCCGATTGTACTAATTGTTTCAAATTCTTCTGAAAAAATTCACTTATCATATCCATGTCCATTCCTGCATTCATGCTTAGTGCAGCTGCATCAGCGTCTGTTGCAACAACACCGTGGTTCTTCATTTCTTCAATGGATGTATAATCAGAGATGACCAATCCTTTAAAGCCCCACTGCTTGCGCAACAGGTCAGAGAGTAACCATTTATTGCCTGAGGATGGAACACCCTGCACATCATTAAAAGATGACATAACGGATCCCACACCTGCGTCTACAGCAGCCTTATACGTTTTCAGGTACACATCATACATTATGCGCTTGCTCATATCCATGCCTGTGTAGTCTTTTCCGGCTTCTGGTGCGCCGTACATGGCAAAGTGTTTCATGCATGCCATCATGTTTTGATTTTTCAGATAATCAGTTCCCTGAAAACCTTTAACCCTTGCCGCGGCAATCAAACTTCCCAAATAGGGGTCTTCGCCTACACCTTCCGAAACCCTTCCCCAGCGTGGATCACGACTGATGTCTATCATTGGTGCAAATGTCCACGCTATGCCCTGTGAACTTGCTTCATTGGCGGTGATAGCCGTTGAACGCTGCATTCCTTCTACATCCCAACTCATCGTTTCTGCCAGCGGAATAGGGAAAATAGTTTTATAGCCCTGTACCACATCTCCACCAATGATCACCGGAATTTTTAAACGGCTTTGCATGGCGATATCCTGTAGAACTTTTGCATTCTTTTCAGGATTGGGAATGTTAAATGACCCGCCGACTTGTCCATTTTTTACTTTCTGCGTATAAGCAGCTTTACTGCTTTCATTGGAGTCATCCCAGCCACCTTGCAGGTTAAGCTGTCCTATTTTTTCATCCAATGTCATCTTGCTTAGTAGCGGTTTGATGAATGCATCCATTTTAGCGTTGGATGTTTGTGCCATCGTAGGAACCGCGATGGAGCAAGCGACAAGTATAGATAGTAATTTTTTCATTTTATTTTTTTGCATTGCATACATCAACGGTTTACTTCAATTCAAAACCTGCTTCATTCATTGTTGCTGAACTGCCACCAATAAACACTTTAAAGTCGCCCGGCTCTGATGCATATTTCAAATTTGAATCGTAGAATGCCAACATCCCGTTGGTGATCGTAAAGGAAATCTCTTTGCTTTCACCCTTCTTTAAAAATACTTTTTGAAAACCTTTCAATTCTTTTACCGGCCGTGTTACAGATCCCACCATATCTCTTATATACAACTGTACGATTTCTTCACCATCGTAGTTGCCAGTGTTGGTAAGAGTTACAGATGCTTTAATGCTTCCCGTTTTCGTAATGCTGCCAGCAGATAATTTTACAGCACTGTAGGAGAAAGTTGTATAGCTTAGTCCATAGCCGAATTCAAACAACGGTTCATTAGGAATATCGAGATAATTGGATTTGAACTTTGTGGGGCCGCCTTTTACATAAGGGCGTCCGGTGTTTTTATGATTGTAATAAACGGGAATCTGGCCAACGTTTACAGGAAATGATGCGGTCAATTTTCCTGATGGAATTTTGTCTCCAAATAATAGATCAGCCACTGCATTACCGGCTTCTGTTCCACTGAACCAAGTATCCAGAATGGCATCGGCTTTTTTTGTTTCTTCTTCAATGGTCATTGGCCTTCCATTCATGAGCACCAGCACTACTGGTTTGCCTGTTTTTTTCAACGCATCTAGCAATTTTTTCTGGCTTGGCTGCAAATCAATATTTGACAAACTGGAAGATTCTCCAGACATATTTGCGGACTCGCCTAATACAGCTACCACAACATCAGATTTATTCGCAGCATTGACCGCTTCATTGATCATTTCGTCAGGTGAACGTTTATCAATATCTATTTCATTCATGAAGGCATTTACTTTTTTTGCAAATGCGGTGTCATCAGAAATATTCGCGCCTTTTGCATGAATGATCTTTACATTGCTGCCTCCTACATTTTGCAATCCCTGTAGCACTGTTACAGTATTTTCAAAATCGCCCGACACACTCCATGTTCCAAGCATGTTCATGTGGCTATCTGCAAGAGGGCCTATTAATGCAATTGTTCCAGATTTCTTTAGTGGTAAAATATTGTTTGCATTCTTTAACAATACTGCCGAACGTGTTGCAAAATCACGCGCCGCCGCTCTGTTAGATGCATTAAAAATATCGCCGGCACGATTAACGTCGCAATAACGATATGGATCATCAAACAATCCCAATTTGTATTTTGCTTCTAAAATTCTTTTACAGGCTGCATCAATTTGTTTAACAGATACTTTGCCTTCATTCAAAGATTTTTTAAGTGTGGTTAGAAAACCCTCGCCTACCATATCCATGTCAACGCCTGCATTCAATGCCTTTGCAGATACTTGCTGCAGGTCACCCATTCCATGATCTATCATTTCATTAATGGAAGTATAATCTGTAACAACCATTCCTTTGAATTTCCATTGGTCGCGCAATACATCTGTAAGCAGCCATTTGTTAACAGTAGAAGGAACTGCGTCAACTTCATTAAAGGCACTCATTACACTACCTACTCCTGCATCCACTGCGGCTTTGTAAGGAGGAAAATAATTCTGAAACATTTGCACACGACTCATGTCTGTTGTGTTATAATCGCGGCCCGCTTCCGCTGCTCCGTATAACGCATAGTGTTTTACACATGCCATCACCGTGTTGTTCTTAGAAAGATCATCACCCTGGTAACCCTTTACCATAGCTGTAGCGATCTGCGAACCCAGGTAAGGATCTTCGCCTGAACCTTCTGCAATTCGTCCCCAGCGCGGATCGCGGCAAATATCTACCATCGGCGAAAACACCCAAGAGAGTCCTTCTGCTGTCGCTTCTTTCGCTGCTATTTGTGCACTTTGCTGTATCATCGGCATATCCCATGAACAGGAAAGCCCAAGTGGAATGGGGAAAATGGTCCTGTGGCCGTGTATTACATCCAATCCAAAGATCATTGGAATTTTCAATCGGGAGTTGTTCACAGCGATCTCCTGTGCTTTGCGAATTTTATCAGCGCCGGTAATGCCGAACATTCCTCCCACTTGTCCACTTTTAATTTTATTATCAACATCTCTACTCACCACAGCGCCAGTTACAGCGCCGCCAGGTGTTACAAGATTTAACTGACCGATCTTTTCATCAAGCGTCATTTGCTTCATTAGATTATTTACAAAGACATCCATTTTGGATTGGCTTGCCACTGCTGTTTTAGTAACTTTTTCTTTTGTTTGCGCAAATGAAGAAGTTGCCAATGCAGCTGCAATAAGTAACGCAACTGTTTTTTTGCTCATAGTAATTTATTGTTTGTGCTGCGAAGCCAAAAAGTGCAAGAATTTCCCCTGCGCTTCGGTGGCGACTGTTTATTCGGCTTTTGCTTTTGTTAGTGTAGAAACGCCATTTTCATTGATCGCTTCTATTGCGAAATAGTAAGGTATTTCTTTGTCCATTGCTTTATAGAAATAATCATTTGCATTGTGCACCATAATGCAGTTGTACAACTTGTCTGGCGCAGTTCCTACATAAATATTGTATGCATAGGCATTATCGACGGATTGCCATCTTATCCAGGCACTACGTTTATCATCTTCTGTGCGCAACACAATGAATTGCTTTACAGCATCTGGTTTCGCTCCATTACCCAGACCAAACACCCGTAATCCTGAGATGGCAAATTTGCCTGTTGGCATGTGTATATTCTCCAGCTTAATGTAACGCGCCTTTACAGGATTATCAAGTTGTACATAGTCATGTGGAACATCGGTTTTGTTGTTGCTTTTGTCCGCCAAAACATTCCATGTTTTACCATCTGTTGAATAATACAATTTGTATTGATGGTAAATACCTTGTTGTTTTCCTAAAAATTCAGCGTCCTGATCTGCATAGTTTATTTGTACCGCATTAACCGTACTTACTTCGCCAAGATCTGTCTGTATCCATTCACCTTTGTTTGCTGTTTGTGCGCTCCAGTATGTTTTTATGTTTTCATCTACAGCATTGTTTGCATGAAAGCCTCCAAGTGTTGATGAAACCTGTACGGGCTTGTCGTAGTTCAACAACATCCAGCCGGTGAACTGGCTTTGCAAATGATCTGCTTTGCCGGAAGGTATATAATGCGGATAATCTCCCCACGCGGTATTGCAATACATTACATCATCGTTATCAAAGCCAGCGGGCCAAATGCCGATGCGTCTTTCAAAATTATTTTTGACGCCAATCACCATTGTTGAAACGTGCCAATAGTTATCCCATTTGTCCTGAAAAGTTGCGCCATGTCCTGCACCGCGTGCAAAGCCGCCCGGCTTATAACTCATCGGCAATGATGCATGCGTGAATGGCCCCAGCGGATGATCACTTACTGCAACACCGTCTGCATAATGACTAAACTCTGTTCCAGGCCCACCCCATTGCAGATAGTATTTGTTGTTGTGTTTTGTCATCCACGAGCCTTCCATAAATCCTTTGAGAAATGTATTATCCATATACTCGCCAAAGCGGTGCCAACCGTAACGCTCGCCATTGGTTAACAACGTTTCTTTTCGTGTACCTATCGGGCTGAATGTTTTTCTATCCAGTTCAATACCGTACATGGGATACACATTGCTGCTTCCATTGTACATATACAGTTTACCATCATCGTCAGTGAAAAATGCGGGATCCCATCCACCGATTTCGAAATGATCAACTGCCTTTTCCCACTTATTGTTTTTGGGATCTGTGCTTTCCCATATTGGAAATTCGCTTGTATAAGTAGATCCAAATACAAACATGGTATCACCTTTTATGCCAACTGCCGGGGCACACAAATCATCATATAAACCGGGATATTTGTCTGTAAGTTCTTTTGTAAGAAAATGTCTGAACACAAAGTTCCAGTTCACCATATCACTGCTCCACCAATACCCCCACTGATTGGTAGAGAACAAATAATAATCACCCTTGTAATTAACGATTACGGGATCTGCTGTTGCACGATGCTTGCCCCAGGTGGTGAAATTTGGAATAGGGCAATAGCCGTAGTCTATGTTGATTGGATTACAGTAAGTTTTTTTCTGTGCAAACATTGAGATGCTTGAGACAAAAAGAAAAATTAGCAATGATATTTTTTTATACATAGTGATGATATTTACGCTGCCGCAAAAAATTGTTATTGCCACTGAGGCACAGAAGCACAGATTTGTTTACATGAAAATGAATCTGTTATTTTTATCAATGGCCCTATTGCCATATATTTCTATTAATAAATCACTCTTTTGATTTCCAATTTTTGCTTTGCAAAATTTAGTATCAGGCCAACCTTGCATCGCGAACATTTAAGATAATTTATGACTTGCGCATAATCTTCTTCTGCAATCCCGCCTTCTTTAGCTTTAATTTCCAATATAACATTACCATACACAACAAAATCTGCATTAAAACTATGAGTCAAAACAGTGTTCTTATATTTTATTCGAAAAGGCTTTTCTCTCTCAAAATAAATTTCATTAGCCTTAAACTCATATTCCAAAGCATCTTTATAAACTATTTCTAGAAAACCAGCACCTAATATTTTATGAATTTCTATTCCTAAGCCAATAATCTTCGTAGTTTCTTCTTGCAATGGATAACTTTTACTATCCGAAAAAAATGTATTCACGCGTACGCTTTTGTTAGTTATTAAAACATTACACATCCATTTTCTTGCAAAGAGTCGATAAATGTCTTGAAGAATTAAATTCTTTTTTTCTGTGTTTTCTGTGCCTCTGTGGCAACCTACTTCGCTAAAGAAGGACTCTCAAAGCTTAATTTCTTTAAGCCATTTTTTACTTCCGGGCAACTCATAAATAATTTCCACAACAATCCTGTTCTATAATTTTCAATCATTACCACAATAGGTCCCTGATCTATAGCGAGATAAGAATCTGCGTACCAGTTTTGTGTTTCGTTAAATGCGTCTACAAATCCATATTCGCCCCATATTTTATCTCCAAGATCATAGTAAAAATGTTTGAGTGCCTGCATGGAATACTCCGGCGTGTAGGGAAATGCAGACAATGCAGCAGTTGGCGCAATTGTTCCAAAATCATTGGTTGGAGAATGGGCATTATATCCATTATAGGTATCGCATGCCGTTAGCCCCCAGCAGTTGGCGCCATAACCTTTGAAATGATTTGGATTGCGAACGCAATGTTCACGATTGATCAAAGTATGGTTTCTGTTTTGCTCCCAATAATCTGCATATTGATCTTTTAATCCGCGAGGATCAAGCCCTACAAAAGAATAGTGAGAAAAAAACAATGGCCCACCGTAATCAAATCCCAGCGGTAGTTTGATGCCGTAAAACTCTTTGCCGTTTTTAAAGAAATCACTTTGTGCCCAACCTCTGTGATACACATTGGCGCCGACAGGATGGCTACTTGAAGATGCTGCCAGCACATAAGTGATGAGGCATTCATTGAACCCACGCAATGGAAAATTCATCACCCAGCCATTATTAGGACTCCAGTGCCAATATAAAACATCCTGCCCATCACGGGTGAACCAGTTCCATTCTATCTCTCCCCACATCCAGTTTATCCTGTCACGTATTTCACGCTCCGTTTTATTATCCTTATTGAAGTATTGTCTTGCACATAGCAAGCCTTCAAACAAAAATGAAGTCTCTACAAGATCCGCTCCGTCGTCCTTTCTTCCAAAGCGAATTACTTTGCCCGTTTCTCCATTCATCCAATGCGGAAATGCCCCATGAAAAGCATCAGCTTTCCATAAGAATTTTACGATCTTACTCATGCGCTCGGCTGCTTGTTCATGTGTTACCCAGCCACGTTCTACAGCTACAATGATGGACATTATACCGAAGCCGCTGCCACCAGTTGTTACTACTTCATCGCCGTAATCAAATGATTTATTGCTGCGCTCACGCGCCAGCCCACTTACCGGATGTCCAAAATCCCAGAAGTATTTAAATGTCTGTTTTTGTACTAGTTCGAGGAGTGCCGTATCTGAAAGATTTTTCGGCCGCTTGGTTGGGTCAAAAGCCTCAGCCTGCTTTTTCTGGGCGACACATGACAAAGCGGTAAACAACACACAAGCAAATAATACTCTTTTAGCCATTTTATTTGATCGCTTTAAAAGTTGTTATAAGTAAAACAAGCACTCTAAAAATAAGTTTAGAGTGCTTGTTTGAAGTTTGGTCTATGTTATCTCAAAAATGGATTCAAATCAATCTCATTCTGTGGAATTGGGTAAAATTCGGTTTGTCCTTTTATAAACCCTGGTAAAAAATTTTGCGCCTGATCAATTCTGATCAAGTCAAAATAACGTTCGCCCCATTCATTAGCCAACTCTGCACGTCTTTCATCCAGTACATTCTGCAAGGTTGCACCATTGATACTATTTAGTTTCGCTCTGTTTCTAACTAACTTTAATGGAGCATCGCCACTTTGTCCCTGTCTTATTTTAGCCTCTGCATTCATCAATAAAACATCTGCGTATCTTAATATTTGAATATTATTATTAGCTCCATAATTTGTTCTTCCCGGAGTCATCTGTTCTGATGGAGTATATGCTTTCCCATTGTAGCAAGTTGGCATATCCTGATTAGAAGGAACCAACGTATCACCGGAAGGAGTTACAGCACCTGCATACAGCAGCGCGGTTTTAGCCCTTACAGAATCATTTCTGGAATTAAGGAAAGATATCAGATCATTGGTTGGTGACATAAATCCCCAACCGGAAATAGAAGACGGTCTATTCTTCCCACCTGGCCCCTGAAAAGCAAACCAGGCATCGCTTTCAACAATATTACCACTACCCGCGCCAAAATCTGTAAACTGCAATTCGTATAAAGACTCATCGCTCAACTTACCGGGTATTTTAAATAAATTGTAATAGTCGTTGTACAAAGTAAAACGCCCACTGTTAATAATTTTATCCGTACTTGCCTGCACTCCAGGATAATCTCCTATTAACAACTGAACTTTTGCTTTCAACGTCAAAGCCGAATATTTTGTAACGGCTCCTTTTGCATCTGTGCGCTCATTAGGTCGCATGTCAGGTAAATTCGCGATACAAGTGTCCATCTCATTTAAGATAAATGTTCTTACATCTGCTAACTTAGTTTTTTTAGGAGATGCTGTACTGCTATTGTCCAATAATAAAGGAACATCGCCCCAGAAATTGGAAATACGGAAAAATGCATATGCACGCAGAAAACGCACTTCGGCTGCGAAAGATTTATTTGTTTGCCTTTGTGCATCTGTAGTTAAATGTTTGGCATATTCGTTTAGCGCAGTCAAAGCATCATTTGCAACAGAAACAGTTTTATACAGCCCTTGCCATGTAGCATCTAAGGCCCAGTAAGATCTGATTTTATCGTACTGAAAGTTTTTGCAATAAGAAAACTCAATCTGGTCGTTGGGAGAGCCGCCTTTGTTCATGTCATCACCCCTTACTGTAATTAAACCCTGCGCGGCCCAGAATGAAAATTTTGTGGCGGCGGTGCCGTAAACGCCAGAAACGGGCATATACATCTGTGAGATATTCGAATAATCAGTGTTAGCCACAGGCACTTTTGTTTCCGGACTTACATCAATATATTTCGAGCAGCTTGTAGACAGTATAAAGGATCCTATCAACAAACAAACCGATATTTTAAAAGTTATTTTTTTCATTTTAATTTTTTTTGATAAAGACAGAATTTCACAATGCTGTACGCAATTAGTTCCATTATTGACTTGAGAATATTAATACGTCATCTTTATACCAAATGTGTATAGCGATGTAACTGGATAGATGTATTGATCTACGCCGTTCGCAACTTCCGGAGTAAATGCATTTGCTTTAAAGAATGTAATTGGGCGCTCAGCGGTAGCGTACACACGCACACTTCCACGCTTTAAACCTTTAATGAGTCTGTTATCAATTGTATAGCCCAGTTGTATATTCTGAATTCTGAAGTATGATGCATTCTCAATATAGAAGCTATTAAAATTACTTACGTTCCACGGTTTAATTGAGCCTTCAGCAGATGGATACAAATTGCTTGTACCTTCACCGTGCCAACGGTTTACAACTTGTGCTTCGTCGTAGTTAACTGATGTTTCCCATCTTCTGACACCTCTTTTCAAATTCGCTATTTTGTTGCCGGAAACGCCTTGAAAACTTGCAGAAAAATCAAATGCTTTATAACTAAATCCAAGTGCAAAACCATAAGTAAGTTTCGGAATATAAGATCCTATAACCACTCTGTCCTGATCATCAATTTTTCCATCGTGATTCTGATCTACGTATTTAAAATCACCAGGCTTAAGTCCGTTTGCAACCGCAACAGGATCGTTGTCTATTTCTTTCTGGTTCTGATATACGCCTGCTTGCTGATAGCCATAAAATGCATCAAGAGGTTTGCCTACCATACAAATTTGTCTGAACTCTGCAGTACCTGTAAGAATGTATGGAATGCCATTTAAACTTTTGATCTGGTTTTTCAATGTGGATATGTTGCCATTTACATAATAGCGGAAATTGTTGCCAATCTTATCGTTCCAACCAAGGTTAAACTCAACTCCCTCATTCAATATCTTGCCACTGTTTTGCATTATTGTGCCGCCTATATTAGGCACAGGGTTATTGATAACTGCATTCAATGTCATTCTATGGAAATAATCAAACTCGAATGACAACCTATTTTTTAAAGTGCGCAATTCAAGACCCAAATCTGTTTCTGCAACTTCCTCCCATCCTAAAATACTGTAGGGACCATTACTCGCGTATCCAGGTGCTATGCCGTTTCCTAGTACACCAGACGTCGGAAGGTTGGAAGCAAAGCCATCATTTGCAGGAACTTTGTCGTTACCGAGTTTTCCCCAGCTACCGCGGATCTTAAGAAAATCTACAGCATGTTGAGAACTCATGAAATTTTCTTTGGACACAACCCATCCCAAACCAACGGAAGGGAAGTAGCCCCATTTATGCTGATATTTAGAACTGCCATCTGCACGCATTGTTGCGGTGAACAAATACCTGCCATCATAATCATAATTCAATCTTCCAAAGTATGAAAGCCCTCTGTCCAAACTTCCATTGTCATTTGTTTTACGACTTGCGTCGTCTGTTCCATTGGTTATATACAAATACTCTTCCTTATCACCAGGCACATTGCTTGCTTGTCCCATAAGAAATCTGTATTTGTTACTTCTAAAGGAATTACCAACCAATACGGAATAATTATGCTTGTTGTAATTGTTCTTAAACGTCAGCGTATTGTCCCACACATAGTTTTTATAATTATTAGTCTCTTTCCGAAGTGTAGAAGAGGAGGCTTCTTGACCATTGCCAACAAAATACTGAGGAGTATATTTTCTTAAATCACCAAAAGAATAATCCTGATTAAATACAGTTTTAAATACAAGCTTATTTTTGGGCAGTAAACTAGCTTCTGCATATATGCCTGGAATTACTCTCGTTATCAGTTCCTTAACATCACTTTTATAAACAAGCTCTGCCATTGGATTGCCGAAATACTGAGATAAGCCAACCTGCTGTGGTGTTGTGAATGGTATTGGAGTACCTATCGGGTCTTGCTTGTAATCATACACCGGATACACTGATGGATTTACAAAAGCACTTTGCATTGCATTGTTATTAGGTATCCATTGAGTTGAATTTGAAACAACAAAGTTCACACCCATTTTCAAAAAGTCTGTTACCTGAAAATCTACTTTGGCCCTCATGTTCAAGCGCTGATATGAATTGTTCACATCCATTATTCCATTTTGCTTCAAATATGTTCCGGCAAATGAATACGCCGCTTTAGAGGTACCACCAGATAAATCCAGGTTATAATTTTGCATCATTGCAGAAGATCTCAAAACCTGATCAAACCAATTTGTGTTGGTTGAAGGTGTTAAACTCGTTTGATCGCCTCCATAAAGTGAAATTGATTTAGAAAGCATGGTTGTGTTGCCCATCTCTTTCATCATGGTTGCATACTCTTCGGAATTGGCCATTTTTAATACATTCACAGGCTTTTGAATACCCAGGTACGTATCAAAAGAAATTGTAGCGGGTTTGTTAAAGCCGCCCTTTTTAGTGGTTATTACAACAACACCGTTTGCCGCCTTCACACCATAAATTGCAGCAGCAGATGCGTCTTTCAAAACAGACATATCCTGAATATCGTCGTTGTTAAGAAAGTTAATGTCGTCGAATAGCATACCATCCACAACATATAGAGGCTGGCCGTTTGTGGTTGAGGCATTGGTTCTTACATGGTCACCAGTTTTTACTGGCAAATTATAAACGCCCACGCCTCTTATCCGCACAGTTGGGGCACTTCCGGGAGCGCCACTATTTACGACCTGCACGCCAGCTACCTTTCCTTGCAAAGCAGACATAGGTGAAGTAGTTGGACTCTTTGCCAATTCTTCTCCTTTAACTTGTGTAATAGATCCTGTTATATCAGCCTTTTTCTGAGCGCCATAACCCACAACCACAACCTCATTCAGATCCTTGGAGGCTGTTTTCAATTTTACGTTAATTACACTTTGTCCTTTTACAACAATTTCCTGGCTCTCATGGCCAATGGAATTAAATATCAATGTGGCGTTTTCACCAACTTTGATACTGAACTCTCCTTTTTCATTTGATTGTGTTCCGGAGGATGTTCCTTTAATAAGTACACTTACGGAAGGGAGCGCTTCACCAGTGGCGCCGTTTGTAACCCGTCCGGTTACAACCTGTTGCGCCTTTACCTGCATAAAGCTGAAGCATACTGCGAAGAGAATTGCGAGTAGTTTCTTCATAGTGGCAATTTTAATTTTGTTAAAAAATTTTAAACGCCGCAATTTGTTGGCAATGGCCAGCTTAACCAAAAAAAACACCTCAACATCTCTACACACTTCTAAGAATTACTTAGGGAAGGATCCGGCATATGATGTGAAGAGATTACAATCAACCACTTACAAATGAAAGCAATAGCAAATACACGCAAAATGATGTATCTGTTTTTTTATGAATGAGAGGTAATGTTGTGGTGTTATATCTCTAATAAATACTCGACAAGATTCTTCTCATGCTCCAGGCTCAGCTTTTTACGAAGGCGGTATCGTTTAATTTCGACTGCTCTTATTGTAATGTTGAAAATGGAAACAAGTTCTTTGCTGCTCATATTCATGCGCAGATAACCGCAAAGTTTTAAATCGTTTGGAGAAAGTTCAGGATGCTTTTCTTTTAGCTTTTTAAAGAAGTTTTCATGCGTCTCATTAAAACTGGATTCAAATAAATTCCAATCACGTTCATCATTCATGCCGTCGTTAATCACATTCTGTATTTTCTTCAATTGACTTGACGATAGTTTTTTCCCATCCTTGTCTTTCAATTCTACAATTTCGTCGTTGATCTTTTGGAGCAGTTCATTTTTCGACACAATGTTCATTGTGGAGTTGGCGAGTTCTCTGTTTTTATTTGCCAGATCGGCTTCCAATTGTTGCGTCTTTATTTGATTGATGCGTTGTTCGTTAAGAAGTGTCTCTTTCGATAAAAATTCTGACTTTTCCTTTTCAAGTCTTTCCAAAATTTTTTCCTTCTGTTTCTCCCAGTGTTTTTTGTAAATCCGGGCAACCAGAGGAATTGTTAAAATGAATAATAAAAAGTATACAACCCATGCCGTAGCAGAGGCGTACCAGGGTGGTAAAATGACAAACTCATAGGCGCTGGGCATCGTTTCTTGTTTCCCGTTGCTTATCCTCGCTTTCACTAAAAACCGGAATTTTCCGTGAGGCAGATTAGTAAACTCTTTAGTTGTTCGCGTCGTCCACTCCGACCATTGTTTTGAATAGCCTTCTAAAAAATAACGGTATTCAATATTCGATTGTTGATAGCGGGGTAAAACGTACTGTATAGAAATATTATCTCTGTCGTATGGGATGGTAATGGAAGATGTTGCGTTGTTATTTTCTGCCAGAAGACTCACTTTATCGGTAATATCATTTACGCTTCTTATTAAAACAGGTTGAAGGTTTAATGTGTCGTTTCTACTTATACCTGTATTATAGATTGCAAAACCGCCGTCAATACTGATGAGATAGAGGTCATTGCCTATCTTATTTATATTTTCGTATTTGTCGACCATCCTTCCCTGCAGTACATTAAAACTATTGGAATCAATTTCAATTTTGCCTGGCTGAGAAACATTTACAAATGCTATCTTTCCGTGATCTATGAACCAGTAATGCTGATCGTCTGCTTTCACTATGTTGTTCACTGTAAAAAACGAGCCGAGCCGTTTATTCAATTCATCATATTTCACAAATCTATCGCCCAGCGCATCATAAGTGTGGACGCCATCTTCCGAACAAAATACCAGCTGATTATCCAGTTTAAAAACCTCTGTTTGCAAACTATGAGGCAATCCATTTTTTTCGCTGTAACTTTTTATAGAAGCAACTTTTGTCAAATCATCTGTCAACGTAAGTTTGTAAAGACCATTATAGTTATGTCCTATCCAAAGCTGTCCTCTACTATCTTCTTCCACATAGCGGGATGGCTCGTTGAACCCTTCTACTTTATGAGAAAAAATCCAATGACCATTTTTATCTTTTTTATACAACAATAATCCAACATAAGTGCCTTGTATTAAATAGTCCGGATGTTGATTCAACTTTTTAATAACCCAGCCTCCACCATAATCTGATATTTTTATCAACGTGCTTCCTTCTACTCTATATGTTTTTTCATTGTGGCAACATAACAACTGATCATCAATTAAAGCAAGCTGCCATATCTGTCCCTGAGAGTTATCTATCAATTTAAAAATCAGTTGCTGAGCCGTTCCATTATTGCTCCAGTAGCTGGTAAATAAGCCATGATTGGTCGCGAGATAAATATTATTCTTATAAACAACACTGCCATAAATTGTTCCGAAGATTCCGCTTTTGTCAAAGTAATACGATAGTGGAGAATTGAGTTCAATCAAATCGATGCCATTGTCCAGTCCCAGCCATAGTCCTGCATTTTCGTCTTCATATAAACTAAGTACAGTATTATCTTGCAGGCCCTTCTCTTTATTAATGTGTTGAACTATTTCGCCATATTCGTTTAAAACAAAAATGCCGTTGAGAATGGTTCCAAAAACATAGTTGCCATTTTGTAAATGCAACCCATTATTCAATGTATTTTTTTTCAACTGCTCGTTTGCCGCATTTTTCCAGGACGTAAATTGCTTGCCGTCGTAAACAAACAATCCATCTTTTGGAGTACCTATAAGTAAGCTGTTATTTTTGAAAGGGAGAATGGCAAGTATGCCTGACGTACCCAGAAATTGGCTGCCGTCAATAAACTCGAGTGTGTTATTCTTGAGCTCAAACAAGCCTTTGGAACTGACATGCACAAAAAAATGATTGTTGGCTTTAAACAGAAACAACAATCCATCATTCACACTTACCGTGGTTATTTTATTGTTTTCGTAGATGTAGATGCGTGCAAAAGATTGAAAAAGAACACGGCTCCCATCCACATAGATTTTCCAAACTTCATCTTTATTCATCAAACCACCGGGAACCAATTTCAGCAACGAGGTATAAGTAAAAAGGCCTTTCTCATTATACATCCAATAGCCGAGTTCACCAAAGCCGCCTGTATACACTTTTCCGTTATCATCGGTAGCTACTCCTCTTACAATAAGTTTATTTGGCAGTTGGTACAATTTCCAACTATTGCCATCATATATAAGCAGGCCGTTATTATTACCATAATACATTATGCCATTTCTGTCCTTGGCAACAGACCAATTTTGATTACCGGACCTATAAATTTCCTTTGTAAAATTTTTAATGTGGGGAACACCAATATCTTTACCGTCGGATGCAAATGAAGAAGAAAATGCACGAAAAATTAACAAGCAAAAAGCAAACAGAATCCTTGTACACGTTTTCATAATAGCACATCAAATAATTAATAAATGCGGCAAGTATTTGATGCGTTAACCTATATGCAAAAGAAGCATGGAGTAATTGAAATCTTCTAACAACTATAAACCACTAACTAACAACTTCCTCCGTAAATGTATCAAATGCAAATAACCCGCAAGTATATTTTTGCGGGTTATCTATATAAGATTGAGTTACTATTGATATTTTATTTTCGCTTCATCACACGTTCCGCGGCGGCTACAATATCGGGAGTATCGAGGCCGTATTTTGCGAGAAGTTGTTCTGGTGTTCCGCTTTCTCCGAAAGTATCTTTTGTGCCAACGTATTCAATTGGAATAGGAAAATTTTTCGAAGCCACATGAGCGACACTGTCACCCAGGCCACCGAAGATGTTATGTTCTTCCGCTGTTACAGCACATTTCGTTTTCTTGATAGAATTAACGATTGCCTCTTCATCAATCGGTTTGATCGTGTGGATGTTGATTACCTCAACGCTTATTCCTTTTTCCTGCAATATTTTTCCAGCTTCAATGGCTTTCCAAACAAGGTGTCCGCAAGCGAAAATGCTCACGTCTGTTCCTTCTGAAAATATTTGCGCCTTGCCTAAAACGAAGTCTGATTCGTTTGTGAAGATTGGCCAAACGGGTCTGCCAAACCGCAGGTAAACCGGGCCAACATAATCAGCAATAGCAATAGTTGCCGCCTTTGTTTGTGCATAGTCGCAAGGCACAATCACTGTCATGCCCGGCAACATTTTCATCATGCCTATATCTTCTAGTATCTGGTGTGTAGCACCATCTTCTCCAAGCGTAAGGCCGGCATGCGATGCACAAATTTTTACATTCTTATTTGAGTATGCTACGGACTGGCGTATCTGATCATACACACGGCCGGTAGAGAAATTTGCAAACGTTGTAGTGTACGGAATTTTTCCGCCAATGGTCAAACCGGCGCCGATGCCAATCATGTTGGCTTCAGCGATACCACACTGGAAAAATCTTTCAGGAAATTCCTTAATAAACGTTGCTAGCTTAAGCGATCCGGCAAGATCCGCTGTTAAAGCCACTACATTACTGTTTTTGCGGGCAACTTCTGCGATGCCATCGCCAAAGCCGCTGCGTGTGTCTTTTTTTCCGGTTACCTGGATGTCTTTAAGCATAAACGATGATTTTTAAGTATCAAGTAGAACGCAGATTTTTAAGATTATGATGATTAATTAAGATTTAAAAAAAGCAATTCAAGGCACTTTTTCGAACCTCAAATAAAAGATCATAACAAATCTTTACAATTATAACAATCTGCGTTCCTTATTAGTTCAGCTCCGAGTTCTGCACCTTATACAGTTTCTCGTCTTCTTTCAGTTTTACTTCCCATTTCCATGCCGTGTCCATCATATCGTCAAGTGTGTATTTTAAATCCCAACCCAGTTGTTTTACAGCGAATGAGTTGTTGGCATAAATTGCTATCACGTCGCCGCCTCTGCGTGGACCGATCGCGTAGTTTAATTTCACGCCACTTACTTTCTCAAACGATTTAATGGCCTCCAATACAGTAACCCCATTACCACTGCCAAGATTAAAAATTTCACAACGTTTATTTGTTTTAGAGTCAATCAAAAATTGTACAGCCAGTGTATGTGCATGTGCAATGTCACTTACGTGAATGTAGTCGCGAAGGCAGGACCCGTCTCTTGTTGGATAGTCATCACCGAAAACTTTCATTTGCGGCAATTTACCAATGGCCGTTTGCGTAATGGCCGGAACAAGATTAGCCGGTCTGCCAATTGGCAATTCACCGATTAATATAGAAGGATGCGCACCTACCGGGTTAAAGTACCTCAATAAAATACATTGAGTAGGATTAGCTTTTGAGAATTCTGTTATGATCTGTTCGCCCATTTGTTTTGTAAGACCGTATGGAGATTCTGCATGTTTTAATGGCGTGCTCTCCGTAACCGGTATTACATCAGGGTTCCCGTAAACTGTGCATGAAGAAGAGAAAACGAAATATGATATTTCAAATTCTTTTACGCATTTTAAAAGATTGATCAGCGAAACCATGTTGTTTTCGAAATACATGAGAGGCTGCTCAACCGACTCTCCCACTGCCTTGTATGCTGCAAAATGTATGATCCCGACAATGTCATCATTCTCCTGGAAAATAGCTTGTGTATCGTCATAATTGCAAAGATCAACTTTGTAGTTCTTTACTTTTTTACCGGTTATTTTTTCCACGCCTTCCAAAATTCGCGGGTTGGAACGTGAATTATTATCAACCGAGATAACGTCAAATCCGTTTTCTATCAAATCAACCAATGTATGCGAACCAATATATCCCACACCTCCGGTTACTAAGATTTTTTTCATTTTGCAGATAATTATTTTTGGGCCAAACTTTGTGTTTTCGATTAGTAAATGACTCTATCAAAGATAGGTTTTTAGGAAGCAACCAGTTGCATCAAATATTGTCCGTAACCGCTTTTTAATAACGGCGTTGCCAATTCTATTAATTTCTCTTTTGTAATGAATCCTTTGCGGTAAGCAATCTCCTCGATACAAGCTATTTTAATTCCCTGTCTTTGCTCAATTACCTGTACAAATTGTGATGCCTGCATCAATGAATCGAACGTGCCGGTATCCAACCAGGCGGTACCGCGGTCGAGTATGGAAACTTTCAGCTTCTTTCTGCGCAGGTATTCTTTGTTTACGTCTGTGATCTCATATTCACCGCGTGGGCTTGGCTCAAGATTTTTTGCAATTTCTACAACGTCGTTGTCATAAAAATATAAGCCCGGCACAGCGTAATTGCTTTTAGGTGCCTTTGGTTTTTCTTCGATTGAAATAGCGTTCATAGCTGCGTCAAACTCAACTACACCGTATCTTTCAGGATCGCTCACCTGGTATGCGTACACGATGCCTCCATCCGGAGCGGTGTTGTTGGCCAGGGTTTTTCCAAGACCAGTTCCGTAAAATATATTGTCGCCCAATACGAGCGCTACCGGATCTTTGCCAATAAATTCTTCACCTATTACAAAAGCCTGTGCAAGTCCGTTTGGAACGGCCTGTTCCGCATAAGAAAGTTTCAGTCCCCAACTGGCGCCGTCACCAAAAAGCCTTTTAAACATTGGTAAATCGTGCGGAGTAGAAATAATCAGTATTTCGTTAATTCCAGCCAACATTAAGGTAGAAAGCGGATAGTAGATCATCGGCTTATCATATACCGGCATTATTTGCTTGCTAATCGCGTAGGTAATTGGGTGCAATCTGGTGCCGGATCCGCCGGCCAGGATAATTCCTTTCATCTGATAATCTTTTTTATTTTTTTTGCCAGATGGAATTCGCCATAACAATCATTGGTTTGAAAACGCATGATGCTTATGGCTCATTTCATTTGATAATTTTAAGAAAAAGGCATATAAAAACGCCCGGTTAACAATGTTTAATGGTTAGTTGACTATAACAAAAATGAGGAAAATTTATTAATAACCGTGAAATATTGGAAAAGAGTGATGCTAAATATCTAACGTTAAACGCCCGCTGCGGACGCCTGCAGCCTTAGCTATTAAGCGTTAGGCGTTTAGCTTTGCTTAATCATCGTCAGTTATAAAGACAAACTAAAAGCCAGATTTTATATTAAAGGCAAAGACGAACCCGCGCCGCAGGAACTGATTTACCGTGTTAGCATTGACAGCGGCGAAGGTACAAGGGTCAGGGAAGACGTATTTACCAGGGTCAGTTGATTCAATATGCAATTCAAAATAACGCAGCTACGGATAAACTATTTACACTTGCAACAAGAACCTCTTATGTCCAAAAGGATTTAGCTAAAATAGTGGAATTGATTAACGGAGGAAACGAGCTTACATTCGAAAAAGCAGATCATTATAAGAAAAACCGTTTCATCATTCAGGCAGGCGTAAACAGATCAACTTTTAAATTCACAGGAACTACCGATTTGGTCGGGCTACAATTCACAAAGTCCTACTCGCCAGCCTTCAGCGTTGGATTTGATCATTTTATAAAACCTGCTGTTGGTAAGGTGATCTTGAGAACTGAGATTTCTTTTCACACGGACAAATTTCATGGGGAATATAAAAAAATCAATACATGGCAAGATTATTACGACCTGAAAAGAAATACGATTGGCGTCAATCTTTCCATTTTGACTAACCTTTACAACGGCTCATCATTCAAATTCTTCATTGGCGCGGGTGGTGGACTTAATTTTTCCAACTACCCCGAAAACAATCACTATACAATATATGGAGAGCCTACTCCGGCAGCTACAAAATTTGCACCTCATTTCAATGCGTCTTCTATAACATTGGCCGGTCGCGCCGGATGTGTGCTGAGAAACCGGATAGAATTTTCTTTTATGTGTAATGGGGTCATCGGAAGGTTAACTGAAAACTATACAGCCTATTCAGATAAATATAGTTCCCAACAACTTCGTGTCGGATATTTGTTTTCCAACCGGAAAAAATAAAATTGCTGGCACTCTACGTGCACAAGCTGAATAAACTGAATGCTAATAATCGATTTTGGTCTTCGATAATCGGGCACTCAGTTTATTCAGTCACGCCCTCAAACTGTTTAAATATTTTTTGTATCTGCAGGGCTGCGTCAGTATCAGAACCTCTAAGGTTTTCAACTGCTTTTTTCATATTACGCAACATGCTGTCAAGGCGAAGCTTTTTGTCATTTAGATTCAATTCCGTTATATCTTGGGGCCGCTTCACAAAGGCATGCAGCGCTCTATATTGAGGGTGCATTGGCAACATGTGCAACTCGCTTTCTAACTCTGCAACCTGCTCCTTTAGTACTTCGTTATAAATTTTCAGCTTTTCTTCTGAAAGGTTTGCTGTATTGTTTTCTTCCTTATAAATATATTCTAACTCAAGTCGCAACAACGTGTGAAGGTCCTTGCTGTCATAAGCTGCCGTCAACTGCTTCATTAGCTCTTCTTTCTCAATTTTCTTTTCCGGATCCGACTCAAGGTCTGGGTGAAACATTTTTGCCAATTGCTTGTACACCCGCCCTATATTTTTACCGTGCAGTTCTTCTTTCTGCTGTTCTATTAATTCCTTTTCAAGTTGCTTTTTTGATTTTTTGCGCGACCGCCTTTCTTTATTCTCCTCTCCCTTCTTCTCAAGATCCGCCATCATTTTGAATGTTTCTTTCAGCAGGTCGTCTTTCGATTTGGCGGATTTAAAAGCGTCACTATTCACATCAAAACCATACATATTAAAAACCTGCTCCAGCTTTTCCTTCTCCGTCTCAAATTCTCTCGACTTCATTTCCTGGTAGTCCATTTTTTCTACTCCGCTGAATATCCGCTGAAGCTCCTCATCCAATTCCTCATCTTCCATTATGTCTTCCAGATGATCTGAAATAATGCTTCTCAATAAACTTCTCTCGCGGCCTTTATATGCTTTGCTCTTAAAAGCTTTATAAAGCTCCTTCACTATTTCCTTTTTCGCCTCAAGCAATTCCCTTTCCAGCTTCGACATTTCACTGTTGTAAAACCTCATCTTGTCATCTAAAAGCAGAGTATTTTGTTGAATGGCAAGTCGCAGCTTTTCAATTTTCCTAATAAGACCATTGAAGGCTTGTTGCGCCTTACCTATCTTAGTTTGGTTCCCCTTAATGATTAAACTCTTTTGCATTGACCTTTTCTTCTAAATGCAAAGTAAAGCATCAAATTGAATAACCGAGTAACCGAATAACTGAATGTTTATATTCGATCAGTCTCTTCGACATTCAACCTCTCAGTTACTCAGTGATTCAGTTATTCACTATTAAAAAACCCCGGCTTTCACCAGGGTTTCATTTATCAAGAAAATATCGTTGTTATGTAGTAGACTATCGCGGCGATGATCGCACTCACCGGAATGGTTAATATCCACGCCCAGAGGAGGTTGATGGTCACGCCCCATCGTACCGCAGATAAACGCTTTGTAGCACCCACTCCGATGATGGCACCAGTGATGGTGTGTGTGGTACTTACAGGAATACCCAAATGCTCGGTTACGTACAACGTAATAGCACCAGCAGTTTCAGCACTTACACCTTCAAGTGAGTTTACTTTTGTGATACGGGTTCCCATTGTCTTAATGATTTTCCAACCACCACTCATTGTACCCAAAGCGATTGCTGTAAAGCTAGCCAATGGCACCCACATATAATGGTTTACAAATTCACCGAAGGTGAGGTTTACGCCCTGTGTTTTATCGTAGAAAATAATAGCTGCACCAATGATACCCATTACTTTTTGGGCATCGTTACCACCGTGTGCCAAACTCAGCAATGCAGATGAAACAAGCTGAAGGCGCTTGAACCATTTTTCTGCTTTGTGCGGCGCTACTTTTCTGCAAATATTTACAATGATCACCGTTATGAAAAACGCTATGATCATCCCTATTAATGGAGCAAGTAATATGAATAGGAAAATAGGAACCACCTTTACATAGTTGATCACGTCAACGCCGTTTACGTGCAATGCTTTTGCGTGTGCAACCGCTGCGCCCATAAATCCACCCAGCAAAGTGTGTGAGGAACTAGATGGAATTCCAAACCACCACGTAAACAGGTTCCAGATAATTGCGGCTACGAGACCGGCAAATATTACCTGCAGGTTAATGAAGTCCGCATGTACAGAGCTCGCAATAGTATTACCTATTTTAAACTCTCCAATAATGTATTTCGATACGAAGAAGGCCAGGAAGTTGAAAAACGCGGCCCACAATACAGCCTGGAAAGGGGTTAAAACTTTAGTAGAAACGATCGTTGCAATAGAGTTGGCAGCGTCATGAAAACCATTTATGTAATCAAATACCAGTGCCAGGATTATGATGACGACTAAAAATGTCATGGGTCAAACTTAAAATTAGAAGTTCAAAAACTTCAATCGGGATTAAGCGTATTTAATAATAATTGATTCGATAACGTTTGCAGCGTCTTCGCATTTATCAGTTACTGTTTCCAATACCTGGTAAATTTCTCTTTTCTTAATAACCTCTTTCGCGTCTGGTTCTGTTTCGAAAAGGCGATCGATGCTTAGATCGTAAATGTCATCAGCCTGGTTTTCGATGCTGTTTACTTTTACAAGTGCATCTGTGATCTGGCGCATGTTTTTCATGTCACGCAGTTCATGTACAGCATTTTTGATGTGCTCTGCACCCTGGTCGATCAGATCGGCCATTTTTTGAATGCCGGGATCGTTAGGATTTACTTTGTAAAAATTGATCTTTTTAGCTGCAGAAAAAATATAGTCAGCTATATCATCAAGTGAGCTGGCAAGATAGTGGATATCTTCCCTGTCAAACGGAGTGATAAAGTTTCTTCCGAGTTCGGTGAAAATTTTGTGTGTGAAGTCATCATTGATATGCTCCATGTCTTCCATACGGGAAATATAGGCGGCCCTTTTGTCAAAATCCGGTTCGGCAACGATCGTCTTTAACAATTTTCCCATTTGAGCTACTGTTACTGCCACTTCTTCAAACAAAGAGTAAAATACTTTGTCTTTTGGCATAAAAATTTTCATTACTGAGTTCAGGCCCATATATGATATAAAATTTGCGCAAAAATAAAGTTATTGATCAGGCTATATTCACAAATTCAGTTGGTAACAATTTCTTAATATAGAATTGACATTGAATATGTCGTCAAATATTAAAAAAATGTTACCATTCGTTTACAACGCTTAGAAAGTGAAAAAGGTTCGTGAAGGATCAATGGTGAATCGTGAATGGTTTGATTTTCAATCACATGAGCGGTCAATTCGTGCAAGATAAAAGGCTGTATGACTTTCTTAACTGTCCTGAGCCACCTCCCATTTGTTGAAGCCTTGATCCCATTTCAGAGTGTTAGATTCACAATTGACCATTCTCCTTTCACCATTCACGTTTCACAATTCCCATCATTCACGTAAACGTTTGCGAAACGTCTTGTACCGTCAGCAAATTCGCGCCACCTGAGCCTTTCCATTCACTCTTAATCTTTTACCACTCCCGATCTCTCGTCTTACAAACTATGATCAGCGCAACATTTTCTCCTTCCCACTTTCTCAAATTGCTTAAATTGCAAACTCTTACACACTTATAAAACAAACCATGAGTACTCCTCAATTCAACTTCGGCATGATCGGTCTGGGTGTAATGGGCAGAAACTTCCTGCTCAATATGGCAGACAACAAATTCAAGGTGATAGGCTTTGATAAAGACAGTCAAAAAACATCTGCATTGGAATCTTCCGCCACCCCGGGTACAACTGTAAAGGGTGTTGGTACCCTAAAGGAAATGATTGATTTACTGGAAATTCCCCGAAAGATTATGATGCTGGTTCCTGCCGGCAAACCTGTAGACGATGTTATTGAAGACCTTTTACCACTTGTTCAGCCGGGTGATATTATTATTGACGGAGGTAACTCTCATTACACTGACACACTTCGTCGTGTAAAATATCTGGAAGATAAAAAGATCCATTTCATCGGGATGGGCGTTTCCGGTGGTGAGCAAGGTGCAAGAACGGGCCCAAGCATTATGCCAGGCGGCGACCCTGTAGCTTACCCTGTGGTAAAGCCTATGCTGGAAGCTGTTGCGGCTAAAGTAAACGGCGTTCCTTGCGTAGCACACCTCGGCAGAGATGCTGCAGGCCACTATGTGAAAATGGTGCACAACGGTATCGAGTATTCCATCATGCAGCTAACCACTGAAATTTATGAAATGCTCCACAAAGGCCTTGGTCTTACAAATGACGAAATGCACAAGGTGTTCGCCGACTGGAACGCCGGTGATTTGCAGTCGTTTCTCATAGAAATTACAGCTGATATTTTCCTACAAAAAGATGATAAAACCAACAACCGTTTGGTGGACATGATCCTTGATAAAGCAGGTGCAAAAGGTACCGGTAAATGGACGTCACAGGATGCGATGGAAATTGGCGTTCCGATTCCTTCTATCGATATGGCTGTTACCATGCGTAACATTTCTGCTTTGAAAGAAGAACGCGTTCAGGCATCCGCTTTGTACAAACCTTCGGAAAAAGCTTTCCCTGAAAAAGAAGATTTCATCAAACAACTGCACGATGCAATGTTCATCGGCATGTTGATCAGCTATGCACAGGGTCTTGAATTGCTGACCAAAGCTTCTAACGAATGGAAAATGGAAATTCCAATGAAAGAAGTGGTGCGTGTATGGCGTGGTGGTTGTATCATCCGCTCTTCTTTATTGGAAGTATTTACAAGCGTTTACGGCCGCAACGAAAAAATTTCAAACATTCTGCTGGATAAAGAAATCGCAAACCTTCTTACAGGTAAACTTGCCAACCTTCGCAATGTTGTTTCCAAAGCAGCTTTGAATGGTTATGCAGCAAGCGGTTTGATGACAGTATTAAGCTACATCGACGCTTACACTTCCGATAGATTGCCAACAAATTTGTTGCAGGCACAACGCGATTACTTTGGCGCACACACCTACGAGCGTGTAGATGAGCCGGGTAAGTTCCATACGGAATGGGGGAAATAACTTCAGATTTGAAATTTGAGATTTGAGATTTTGCGAGGCTGCTAATTGATTTCGCAAATCGAAATTCAAGAATTTCAACTGTCAAATATCAAATTTCTAATCAAACTAATTATGCAAAATCATAAACGTCCGGCGTCTTCACTCATATTCATATTTGGAGGAAGTGGCGATTTGAATTTCAGAAAATTATCACCTGCTTTATATAATCTTTTTATTGACGAATGGATGCCTACAAAATTTTCAATTGTAGGTATTGGTCGTCGTCCATATAACAACGAAGACTACCGCAAACATTTATTGAACGGTGTTCAGCAATTCAGTAGAAGAAAAGAAGGAGAAACCGGTGCCGGTAAATGGCAGGACTTTTCCAAATATGTTAGCTACCTGCAAATGGATGCGGAACAAGATGCGGAATATCAAAAAATTGCCGACATCGTTAAAGAGAAAGAAAAAGAATTCGGTGAACATCCAAATGTTATTTTCTATCTCGCTGTAGCGCCACAGTTGGTTCCTGGCATCGTTAGCAAACTGGGACCATTGAATATTTGTGCCGATACGAAATGTACAAGAGTGGTGGTTGAAAAACCATTTGGCCACGATCTTGAAAGCGCACTTGAACTGAACAAGTTGCTTGCAAGCATGTTCGATGAAAAACAGATCTACCGCATTGACCACTATTTAGGTAAAGAAACTGTTCAGAACATTTTGGCGATGCGTTTTGCAAATGCATTGTTTGAACCAATCTGGAACAGAAACTATATCGATCACGTACAAATCACCGCATCTGAAACAGTAGGCGTTGAAGGCCGTGGCGATTACTATGAAAGAGCCGGTGCCTTGAGAGACATGGTGCAAAACCACATCCTGCAAATACTGTGTATGGTGGCAATGGAAGCGCCTGTAAACTTTGAGGCAGACGAGATCCGTAATAAAAAAGTGGACGTATTGAATGCTATCAGAAAAATAAACACAGAAGACGTTCACCGTTACGCTGTTCGCGGACAATACGGTGATGGCTGGATGCAAGGTGATAAAGTTCCCGGCTACGCACAGGAAAAAAGCGTGGACCCGAATTCTAAAACAGACACTTTTGCCGCAGTTAAATTCTACATTGATAACTGGCGCTGGCAGGGTGTTCCGTTCTATGTTCGCACGGGTAAACGCATGCACGAAAAAACGACCATCGTTACGGTTCAGTTCCGCCCGGCACCTAATTATGCATTCCCTGCAGAATCTGCTGATACATGGAGGCCAAACCGCCTTACCATCAGCATCGCTCCGGACATGGATATCCGTTTGCGTTTCCAGGCAAAACGTCCCGGTCAGGATATGACGTTGAAGCCTGTTGACATGATCTTTAGTTACAAAGACGCATATGAAGAGCATGAACCAGAAGCATACGAAACGTTGTTGCTGGATGTAATGGAAGGAAACGCAACTTTATTCATGCGCTCCGACCAGGTTCAGGCTTCATGGGAAATTATCAAACCTATTCAAGATACATGGGCTGCAAGACAACCGGTGGACTTCCCTAACTACGCTCCGGGTTCATGGGGACCTGAAGATGCAGAAGCATTGATCGCACGTGACGGAAGAAACTGGGTGACATTGCCTGCGCCACATAAAGAGTAGGAATTAGAAATTAGGAGTTAGGAATTGGTTGAGGTTTTCTCGGCCAATTCCTAACTCTTGCACTTTTCTAATTCCTAATTTCTAATTCCTAATTCCTGTTATGTTCTTACACAAGTTCCAAAGCGCCGACGCTCTAAGCAATGCTGCAGCGGCATGGATCACAGATTATATTGCTGATACTTTAAAAAAGCAAGACAGATTTACCATTGCTTTATCGGGAGGTTCTACTCCGTATAAACTGCATACTATTCTTGCGGCATCGCCGTACAAAGAAAAAATTGACTGGAGCAAGTTGCACATTTTCTGGGGAGATGAAAGAGCCGTTCCCTTTGAAGATAGCCGCAACAATGCAAAGATGGCGTATGATACTTTGCTTGATCATGTGTCTGTTCCTGCAGATCAAATTCACGTAATGCGCACAGACATTTCTCCGGAAGAATCTGCTATTGAATACGAAACAATTTTGCATCGCTATTTTGACAATACGGAAACCAGCTTCGATCTTGTATTACTCGGCATGGGTGATGACGGACACACACTCTCTCTGTTTCCGGGAACACCCGTTGTTCATGAAATAGAAAAATGGTGCGTCGCGTTTTTTCTGGAAGCCCAGGATATGTTCCGCATTACCATTACAAAATCGATTACAAATAAGGCAGCAAAAGTTGCGTTCCTAACTACAGGAGCAAACAAAGCGAATGCTTTAAAAGAAGTTTTGCAAGGGGCTTACAATCCAAATATGTATCCATCGCAGGAAATAAAACCTGTAGTGGGTGAGTTGCATTGGTTTGTGGATGAAGCGGCAGCCGCGCAGTTGTAATATTGCCACTGAAGCACAGAGAAAGAAGAAGGAAGACGATACACCTTGGTGATGAAAATTAATTGAAGGTTAAGAACCGACAAGTTTCTAAATACAAAAAAACATTTCTCTTTCACTCATTCTTTGTATTCTTCTCTGTGCCTCAGTGTTCTCTGTGGCAAATACTATAATATCCCACTCACACGCTATTACCACCACTTTTACCATTTATCTTTGCATAGAATTTTAAAGCACTAGTTTTAAGCCATCTATGAAAAGATATTTAATCCTGTTGTTCCTTATCTCTATTACCGTAACTGCTTTTTCACAAAAAAGAATAACAGGAACCATTAAGGGAAAAATTGTTGACACCACTTATAAACAGTCGATGGCAGATGCAACTGTATCTGTAGTGACAGCGTTTGACTCCACCTCAGTTGATTATGCGGTTGCCGATGTAAAAGGCAATTTTGAGATAACAGACATTCATGCAGGCAAATACCGCCTGCTCATTTCATTCCAGGGATATAACACTTACCAGAAAGCGTTTTCGATAACTACCAACCAACAGGTGATCGATCTTGGTTTTATTTACATGACCAAACGTGTTGATCTATTAAAAGAAGTAGTGGTAGAACGACCTCCTATCATTATTAAAAACGATACGGTCGAATTCAATGCGTCTTCTTTCAAGACAAAACCATATGCAACGGTTGAGGATCTTATCAAAAAACTGCCGGGCATGCAGGTTGACAAAGATGGTAACATAAAAGCACAGGGCGAGCAAATACAAAAAGTATATGTAGACGGAAAAGAATTTTTCGGCAGCGATCCAAAGATCGCAACGAAAAACCTTACTGCCGACATGGTGGAAAGTGTGCAGGTATACGACGACATGAGCGATCAGGCGAAGTTTACAAAGATTGATGATGGCAGCCGACAAAAAACGATCAACATCAAATTGAAGAAGGATCGCAAGAAAGGATTGTTTGGAAAAATAAATGCAGGCATTGGCACGGATGGAAGGTATGATGAATCATTAAGCGCAAACAGTTTCTACGGGCCAAGACAAATCTCCATTATCGGTGCGGGAAACAACGTAAACAAGCAGGGCTTTTCGCTTAACGATGTCATCGGCTCAATGGGCGGTTTTGGCGGAATGGCGGCTGCAGCCGGAGGCAACAATGGCGGCGGTGGTTTTGGCGGCGGCGGTGGTTTTGGCGGCGGCGGTGGTTTTGGAGCAGCCGGTTCGCAAATGGTGGCCACTACAAGAACCGGAACCGCAGTGAACAGTGGCGGCGCACTTGGACTTGGAAGCTCACCTGGAGGCAACATTACGTCATGGTCGGGCGGCGTGAACTATCGCGATACATGGAGTAAAAAAGTGGAAGCGAATGGAAGTTATTTTTTTGCTCACACAGATAATATAGTGGATCAGCATTCTTACACGCAATCATTTTTCCCTAATGATTCTGTATCCAATCAAACAGATAATTTAAACTCAGTAAACCGCAATCAAAACCATCGCTTCAATTTTAGAATTGAGTACCAGATCGATTCGTTGAATTCAATTTTATACACGCCAGGTTTTACCGTTCAAAACTCAAGCGGCCATAGCGATGATAGTTTGTACACTATTTCCCAAAGCCCAAAATTCAATGAAGGTTATCTCGCTTTGATCGGAAGAAATTACAACTCAACAGATCGCGAGGGCTATAACATCAACAACAACATTTTGTATCGCCGCAAGCTGAATAAACCGGGAAGAACATTGACACTCGGCTGGAACAACACTATCAATAAAAGCGATGGCAGTGGCTTGAATCAATCGCCTTATCTTTTCTTTAATCCGGATTCTACGTTTAAAGGCAAGCGTGACGTGAACCAGCAAACCAGTCAAAAAACGGATGGTCACAACAACGTGCTGAGTGGTTCCTATACAGAACCGATTGGCAACAATAAGATCGTTGAGATCAACTATGCATATACCAACAATCAAAGCACGTCTGATAAAAAGACCTACGACTATGATTCGTTGACGTTGAAGTATGATAGTTTAAATCCTTTGCTAACAAACTATTTTGAGAACAGTTATATCGCAAATCGTGTGGGGGCAAATTTCCGTTTGCAAAAGAAGAAATACAACTTACAAGTTGGCGGCGGCGTGCAGTTTGCCACACAGCAAAGTAATAGCCATTTGTACACCACACAAAAAGATTCAATTACCACGCAGCATTTTGTAAACTTCTTCCCTACTGCAAGTTTTAACTACAATTACGGCAAGGGCAGAAATCTCAGGGTAAACTATCGTGGAAGAACAAATGCGCCAAGTATTTCGCAATTGCAGAACGTTCCGGATTTGAGCAATCCTTTGCAAATACGCACCGGTAATCCAGCGCTAAAACAAGAATTCAATAATAATCTGAATCTTACGTACAATACGTTCAATCTGGCCACGGCAAAGTACATGGCGGTAAGCGTCAATGTTAGCAATACTTCCAACAAAATAAGCAACAGCATCGACTCCATTTCCAATTCGGTTCAACTGATAAAACCGGTTAACGTTAATGGCGCATACAACACAATGGGATTTGTTACGTTTGGCTTGCCTGTAAAGAAGCTTAAAGGCGCGATGGTCAATCTTACTTCAATTCTTATTTACAACCGCGATATAAGTCTCCTATACAGCGAAAAGAACATTTTGAATACATGGATCGCTACGCAAGGCGCCGGCTTCAATTATAACTATAAGGACAAGCTGGATGTTGGGGTGAACCTGAACGTTACTTACAACAATGTATCGTACTCCGTTCAAAAGAATTTGAATTCAAATTATTGGTCCCAGACTTATTCTGCTGATGTTACCTACACTTTCCCACATGGTATTATGCTGGGCAGCGATTTCGACTATTTCGTGAATACCGGTCGCTCCGATGGATTCAATCAGAATGTTCCCATGTGGAACGCCAATATCGGCAAACAGCTTTTTAAGAAGAAAAATGGCGTGATCAAACTCGCCGTAATGGATATTCTTAAGCAGAACCAAAGCATCACAAGAACCACCACGCAAAACTATATCCAGGATACCCGTACAAATGTGCTGCAGCGCTATTTCATGCTAAGCTTTATTTACAACTTCAATAAGTTTGGAGCGAATCCAATCAACAACATGTTCATGCCGAAGTCGTTTAAGAAGAGTATGGATAATATCAGGATTATGAATTGAGTGGAGAGTTGAAAATTGAGAGTCGAGGGCCTTGTTGAATGGAACCCAAGTAGGACATTAAAACAACAAAGTCGGCACTACACGCGCCGACCTCTGCTTTTCATTAATCCATGAAACACCTAAAAAAAGTTATTGTTGTTGTTTTTTCTGTTGCCTGCGCTCCATAATCTCCCGTTGCGCCATTGCATTGAATTCCTTGTCAGCTTTAAAAAACTGATTCACTCTTTCATCAGACAACACCGTCTGAAACTGTGATTTATATTTTTTTCTTACCTCTACAATTTTTTCCTCCAGCGCCACTTCATCTCCGCCTCTGTTTTGTATGTATACTTCTCTTATCTCTGCGGCATATTTGTTATAAATCGGCCAGAACTTTTGCGCTTCTTCGGTCGTCAGGTTTACTTTATTGGTTATGTAAGCGATTTTCATCGCTTCAATCTTACTGCCAGGACGGGGTTGCTTATCCTGAGCATGAAGGATTGTGATCAAAAAAGAAAAAGTTAGTAATAGTAAAAATTTTTTCATCGTCATTAATTGTGCTAAGATAATTTATCTTTTTAAAGATCAGTTATACTTAGTTCGTAATAGCCTTTGTACCTGTCTGTTCGTATAAGTATTGTTGTAATTCGGCATCGGGAATATCAGCCAGCATATATTTCACATCATCATCAGCCAATTGAGTGCTGTCAGTATAAAGTGCCAGGCTTCCGCTCAGGGTGTTCTTTTCTACAAAGTTGTTCAGATCACTGTCGCTAATGGCCTTCACTTCTTTTTCAATCGCTGCAATGCCTCCATTTGTTGGTGTTGGTTTATTTCCCCAAAACAACCAGCCGGCAATAAACACAAAACCAATTATTGCGGCAGCAGCAGCATATTTGGAAATATTATTGGAGAAATTACCTTTTATAACTTTTGCCTGTGTCGGTGCTGTCGTTTTTTCAATCATTAATTCTTTGAAAATCGCACCAGGCAATGTTTCAAAATACCCCCCGGGCACAGTATATGTTTGCTTGTGTTTCAGATCTTCTAAGAAGGTTGGAAGATTTTCCAATTCGCTGTTCACGAAATCTATTGCATTTGCACCTGCCAGAACATTGTTTGAAAAATCTTTGAAATAATCTTCGTTTATTTCGTAAGGCGTTTTTTTAGGAATGCTATTGAGCAAAGGAGATAATGATTGTAACTCAGCGGACACAGATTCATATTGCTCGTTGGCAATCATTTCCATAATAATATCCGGCAGTTTGTCAAAATATCCTGCTGGAACCTCGTAAGGCATTTGGCGGGAAATGTTTGTAACAACGGGGCTAATTTCAAATAATTCGTTCAATATGTACCTGTCACGTGTCATAACTGTTTATAAGATGTCTTTTTTCACCATGGGTTTAATGGTTCAGGATATAATCTTCGATTTTTTTCACGGCGTGGTGATAAGAAGCCTTTAAAGCGCCTTCGGATGTCTCCAAAACGCGGCTCATTTCTTCATAGGGCATCTCATCATAATAGCGCAAGTTAAAAACAACTCGTTGCTTTTCAGGTAGTTGCTGAATAGCCAACTGAAGTTTCCATTCCAGCTTATTGGCGTCAAAGCCTTTGTCTGCCTTAATCCGGTTACTCAGGCTCGATTCTACGTCATCAAAGGATACCGTCGCCTTCTTCTTTTGCAATTCAAGGAATGAAAGGCACTCATTGGTAGCAATCCTGTATAACCATGTATAAAGCTGTGAATCTTCGCGGAAATTGTCAAGCCCTTTCCAGATCCTTATAAAAACGTTTTGCAAAACATCATTGGCGTCTTCATGCTCCACCACCATTCTTCTGATGTGCCAATAGAGTTTTTCCTGATATTTTTTAATTATTGCCGCAAATGCCTTTTCCCGGGTTTCAGGATTATGGAATTGTAACAGCAATTCATTGTCATGCAGAATAATTGCCATAGATTAAGTTGCTCGTTAAGCAATTTGATTTAATTGACTTCTAAAATAGTGTTTGGTTTAAGACTCTGGCAAATTAAAGCCAATATTAGATAATTAAGAATTAGGAATTAACAATTAAGAATTCCTTCTGTGATGCATTTTCAATCTACATCTGGCTTTGTCCCGTTGTTACAATAACATGAAAATAGGAACAATTGTAAAGAATCTCACACCTGGACAATTCTTAATTCTTAATTGCCTTGTAGGCATTTGTATTAATTCAGTTTAAATAAAAAAAGGGGCCAGGATAAAAATCCAGCCCCGTTTTTAAAATCCAATATCCTATGAAAAACCGTTGTAAAAATACCAAATGGAATGCAAAAAAAAATACCCACAAGTGGGTATTTTTTCATTATTAGTTATTTATCTAACTTTTATTAGTAAGACCACAGGTCCTGCTCGTAGTTAAAGATTTTCTCTTTAATGTTTTCGCCTTCCAGCAAACGCAGTATGTCATCTTTTACATAACCGCTGATGTATTGATCCATCGGGTTATCGATAGTAGATTTAATAATTCTGCTTGCAAACATACGGCTTTCGAAAAGCTCTTCCCAGCTCATTCTTGCACCATAGTTTTTACCATTGTAAGCTTCAAATTTCGCTAACATTGGACGTAAGTCAGGATAGTAAACCCAGAAGATTGGAGTCACATCTCTGAAAGATCCATCAGTATTTTTGATGGTTTTCAAAGGAGCGATACCTAAAATTCTTGTATAAAGACGTGAAGATTCTTTGTCAAATACAACTTCTTCCTTTACCCAGTATTTTTCAACTGCTTCAGGATCGAATTGTTCTACGATTACAGAATCTTTAGTGATACCTTTTGAACCATCAGGATCCAAAGCCCAGTTAGGGATCTGCACAACTTTAGGTTTTCCTACAAGCTGCTCAGTAATTTCTTTGATCGTGATTGGAGTGGTAAAACGATCATCAATAGCGCTGAATGCAGTAACATCGCCGCTTTTAATGCTTGCCAGCAAAATGTTGATGAAACGTTGGTTACCGTTATCGTCGTCAGCTTTGTAAACGAACGGAAGGTTCATTTTCTCGTGAACGTCCAGTTCTCTCCAAACTCTCTGGCGATAAACCGCATCATCCTCACGGATATGCTCATATGCCAAAGGTGTTCTGTCTTTTACAAGTTGGCGTTCTACTGCGTTATCGTTACGCAGTGATTTGCGAACTACAGGCAGATCCAACTGTGCCTCTGGAAGAGGTGCAGTCGTATCTTTAGCCGGAGCTGTATTAATAGCCGTTTGAGTATTATTCTTACTGGTTGTAGTAGGTTTTTTCTTGGCAGTAGAAGTGCTACGTTTTGTAGTCGTACGCTTCTTAGCTTGTGCGTCAACAACATTTGTTGTCATCGCCAATACTACTGCTAACAAACTCAACCGGATGATGGATTTCTTCATAATCGTCTTTTCTATTATTTCAAGTTAAAGAAGATCCCAGGAAGTTCCCTTGTTTTGCCATCGGGACCTTTCACACGAATCTGATCAAAAAATATTGAGCTACCCGGAGTTGCACGTGTTATGATATCGGCAGCTTTACCAGTCCAGCGCGGACCTTCGTTTGCAGCTTCCTGATAGGTACCGAATGCACCACCGTTTGCGCCTAATTTATAGCTAAGTACTTCAAATTTTACGTCGAACTCTGATTCCAGCAAGCGGGCAAACATACCACCCTGAGCTTTAAACAATGCAGATGAAATTGAACCGCCTTTGTTTGTACCAACCATTGCAGTTGGGTCAGGAAGGATTTTACAACGCATTGGGAATGATGAAGTTTTTCCGTCAACAGTTACTCTTACTTCAGCAGGACCAGCTTGTGTTGGTTTAGCAACATAACCGTCGCCGCCTGTAGAAGAGATTGAACCTCCGGTGAAAGAAACCTGCATCTTTTCTCTACCAGCAGAACCAGCAGATACTCTTAATGGGTTCTCAACACCAATGTACATTACGTTCATTTTTTCAAGGAACACTGATGCACCTGAAGGTTGACCAACTGTGTACTTAATAGTCTTAGTTAATGTACCTGTAGAACCATCTGGTTTCACGTAATTGATATTTACGTTTACGCTTTGTTCGCCTACACCACTAACTTGTTTTTTGAACACTGCAAGACCGTCAGAATTTAAAGGAACAGCAGCTCCGTTAATTGTAACTGTAGGTTTAGCAGATTTGCTATATGCACCGATACCGGCAGATACTTCAAGCTCCTGGCCAGGCATCAGGTAAGTTGAACTTGTTCCTACCAATGGTTGGAATTCATCGAACACAACTTTTACAGACCCTACACGGCTTAAACAATAATCTGCCACCTGAGCTTCAGAATTCTTAACGTCATTTTGGAATTTGCTAAGAATTGTCAACGCAGCAATTGTTGGCGTCATGTGGAAATAAGCCTGTGTCCAGTTGTTGTTTGAGTTACCAGATTTAGAAGCTGGGATTGACAAATCAAGAGGCAAACTCTTAGTCAATCTTTCTTTTTCTTCAGTAACTTCTTTTTGCAATACAGGATCGTTTGCGAATTTGCTAGGATCAAGTACGTTCAAAAGATCAGCTTTGAATTTAGTCAGTTTCTCCTGAAGCTTAGGACCTTCACCTTTAGTGTCGAATAATCTTGAAGGAGCATCAATGTTGTCCTCTTTGAATTCTTCAACACCATCTTGCATGTGCAGGCCAGACTCTTGTTTCAGAGTAGTCTTCAAGCCATCCAGATAGCTGCTCATGTCTGCAGATAACTTTTGAGCGTCAGCAGCAAGAGGTTGCCACAATTTTGCTTTTTCAGCAGTTTGCGGATCTTTTGCCAATGCCTCAAATGAAGAGTATACTGATTTATTTTTTTCGTCAATAACGCCGTTCGCGGTACTGATACTGTTGTTTACGGTTCTGAAGGCATTCAGGATCTCCGCTGATACGTTCAGTGCCAGCAATGCTGTAAGCACCAAATACATCATGTTGATCATCTTCTGCCTGGGCTCCTTAGGTAAAGCCATGGATAATGATTTTTAGAAATTAAGAATCCTGTTTAAATACAAACTAATGTTAATGGTATAAGGTAGACGCTATAAATTATCTGCCTTGCATTGCGCTTAACATGTTACCATAAACCTGGTTAAGGTTGCCAAGGTTTTTCGCCAGCAATGAAATTTGCTCTTGAGTTTTCTTAGCATCTTCTACAGAACCTGACATTGCTTGAGAAGCTTTAGACAAGTTGCCATAGAAAGCGTTCATTGCTTTCAGGTGGTTGTTGGTATCTTGTAATTCTAATTCATAAATGGTGTTCAAAGAAGACAAGTTTTTAGTCAAAACCTGTACCTGACCGTGGAACTGTTTTGTAGATTCAGAAGCCTCGTTGAAAGACTGCATTGTAGCAGCAGATTTCAAGTAAGCATCTTTCATGCTACCCAAAGCAGCAGAAGCTTCTTTAGTTTTTACAGCGTAATCGCTTGTAGCAGTAACTACATCGCTTGCATCTTTAATTTGATTTACTGTAGTACCTAATTTGTTGAAGCTTTCGCCCAATTTTTTCAAGTTAGCAGGAGTGATGTCAGCCTCTTGCATCATTTTGTCCAAACCTTGCAAAGCAGGGTTACCAGAACTTGCGCCACCTGCCATTTTAGGCAAAGCTTCTGCGATGGCAGCCATTTCACCACCTGGAGGCGGTAAGAATGCATATACTATAAAGATCAAAGCTTCTGTTAATAGACCTACGGTCAACATAAAGTCTGCGATTGGCTTGTGCAGGATTTTTGCCCAAGCTCCGAAGATTACAACTGCTGCACCCACGCACACAATTACGTTAACTATTCTTTCTGTTGATTTTGATGCTCCCGCCATAATATTTTAATTTTTAAGGTTTAATTTTTAAAATGGGTTTAGGAATATTGATTTTAATTAATAACGTGTTCTTGTTACGAAAATTTTGTAAATACTATTTTTTATTTATTTACGACCCTGCATTGGAGGAAGGTCAATCAAGCAGCGGAAACCAATGTAAGACTTAGTTGTATCCTGGTACTCGTATGCACGTGTACCTGTTTGAAGGAAGTAACCCACATCTTTCCAGCTACCACCGCGAATAACTTTACGTTTCATACGTGGAGGATCTGAATCCTTAGCGTTGTAGCGGATATCTGGGTTCATATCGTGCTGGAAGTTGTAGCCACCTTCATAATATAAAGAAGAGGTCCATTCTGCTACGTTACCTGCCATGTTATATAAACCGAAGTCGTTAGGCCAGTAAGCATCTGCGCGTACAGTGTAGAAACCGCCATCTTCAGGATAGTTACCGCGACCAGGTTTAAAGTTTGCCAGTAGACAACCTTTTTTGTTTCTCAGGTAGTAGTTACCCCAAGGGAACATAGATTGTGAACGGCCACCTCTTGCAGCGTATTCCCACTCAGCTTCTGTTGGAAGTCTGAAGTCAGATTCAGCAGCTCTGCCTTTAGAAGTAAGGAAGCCATTCAGGTACATTGTGCGCCATTCGCAAAATGCAGTAGCCTGAACCCAGCTAACACCTACAACAGGATAGTTGCCAAACGCGGGGTGAGAGTAGTAGCGTTTTGTCATTGGTTCGTTGTAAGAATAAGAGAAGTCTCTAATCCAAACCAATGTATCAGGATAAATTCTGATATCTTTTTTAACGATGAATTTAGAACGAGGTACACCGGCATTTTCGCGACGGGTAGCTTCTTTGGTATCAAAAGTTTCTGAGTGGAAGATCAACTTCGCAGCATCGATTTCTTTTTTACCGAAAATGCGGTTTTCCGGAGAAACGATCATTTGGTCGATCTTTTCAATCGTTGCCTTATCGTTCCATTTGATAGTTTTTGCTTTTACCCAATCAATGTGTTCAGTACCGTCATTCTTGTCCTGCTTAACAAAACCCATGAGTTTTGCGGCAGTAGAATCTCGTACCCAGTTGGTGAACTGGCGGTACTCATTATTGGTAATCTCAGTGGCATCCATCCAGAAGCCATTGATTGAAATCTGCTTATTACGCGCAGTGTATGCGTAGTTTATATCCTCGTCACTTGGACCCATGTGAAAGGTTCCCGGTGGAATATAAACCATTCCCGGTGGCTTAGGCATTATATACTTACTGCCTGGGGCTACGCCATGTAACTGACCATCAACAGGCAAAGCGCCTTTTGACTTTCCAGCTTTCCCGCAACTCGCCAGCATAGACACTGCCGCAAGTGCTATTACAGTGGTAAGGTTTCTCATTTTCATAACATTAAAGGGTATTGGGCAAAAATAATATTTTGTCAACATCTCTTTTAAAAGTTTATTTTTTATTTAAAAAAACTTTCATGCAGAAAGTAAGAAACGACAATTACTATTATTTTATTGTTTCACGGCCCAAAAAAAGCCAATGATTTTTTACAATTGCTTTAACAGTAAATCTACGTTGTTCACCGGTTCACTGCAGGAATAATTTTTACAATGAAATATCAAAGGTTGGCTAGTAACGGTTTTTCCGAATAATAGCGGGAATAGGTTATTTTCCTGGGAGGCAGATTGAAATACTTTGAATGGTATAAAATTAGCCAAAATTTCTTTCCGCACTTCATCTACAAACTCTCCGGTCACAACTATTTCTCTCGTTCCCCTGATTACTTCTAGTATTAGATTACACCAGACCCCAAAAGAGGTTGGGTAGTTTTCACACATTTTGACTAAGGCACCCAAAGCCTTTATGCATCTTTCATGCCACAATTGAATGTCGAAAACAACCGAGAGATAATAAAGGTTGGAAATCATAACTGCGTTACCAGAAGGAAGCGCTCCGTCATATATTTCCTTTTTTCTTACTATGATGTCTTTTTGCTGACTGCCAGTAAAATAGAATAATCCGGTATCCTCTTCGCAGAAGTTTTCAAGAACGCGTTCTGTTAATTCCTTTGCTTTTATTAAATAGGATGCATCCCCTGTGATCTCTTGCAGATTGATTAAAGCCTGTATCAGATAAGCATAGTCGTCTAAAAATGCGGGAATCTTTGCCTGGCCATTCTTATAAGTGTGAAAGAACGTTTCACTTCCCTCGAATGTTCCCAACAAAAAGTTAATGTTTTTTAACGCGAGTTCTTTATATTCTTCTCTTCCTGTTGCTGCATATATCCTACAGCAAGCAGTATTCATCAAAGCATTCCAGTTTAATAATATTTTGTCGTCCAGGCCCGGTCTTAATCTTTTTGCTCGCGCCTTTAAAAGCTTTTCTTTCCCTTCTTTTAATTTTTCATTTAAAATGGGAAGAGCAATTTTATGCAGTTGGGAAAATTGATCTACAGGTGTTTTTATTCGCAGAATGTTTTGATGTTCCCAGTTACCCGACTCGGTTATATCATAAAATTTACAAAACAAATCTGCGTCTGCACCCAGAATATCCTCTACTTCTTTTTTTGACCATACATAAAACTTCCCCTCCTCTCCCTCACTGTCAGCATCAAGCGCGGCATAGAAGCCGTTTTCCGGAGATAACAATTCACGATTGATAAACTCCATTGTGTGGTTGATGGTTTGTTTGTACAAATCGTTTTTAGTTAGTTGATAAGCCTCTGCCATTGTAATTAAAAGCAACGCATTATCGTAGAGCATTTTTTCAAAGTGGGGAGCCAACCATTCGGCATCTGTTGAATATCGGGCAAACCCGCCGCCCAGTTGATCATAGATGCCGCCGTATATCATTTTGTCGAGGCTTAGTAATGCTTGTTTTAAAGCCGTTTCATCTTTGTAGAAATGGTAGTACTTCAATAAATACTGAATGCTGAATGTTTGCGGAAATTTGGGGGCCTTGCCAAAGCCGCCTTCTACAGTATCAGCCTGTTTCATAATGTTACTGAAGATGATAGCAGCTTTTTCGTGTGTAAAATTTTGTTCTGCTTTATCCTGTCCAAACGAATTTGATTGTTGTATATAACTGGTAAGATTATCCGCTTGTTGCAGCACTTCTTCACGTTTATTGTGCCATGCATTTGCCACGCCATGCAATACGTCTGTCCATGAAGGTCTGTTATAAAGTTGTTGCGGCGGATAGTAGGTGCCGCCATAAAAAGGTTTGCCGTCTGGCGTAAGAAACACGTTGAGCGGCCAGCCACCGCTTCCCGTCATTGCCTGCACAGCGTCCATGTACACCTGGTCTATGTCTGGTCGCTCTTCACGATCAATTTTTATGTTAACAAAATGCTCGTTCATGATAGCGGCCGTTTCTTCGCTTTCGAAGCTTTCTTTTTCCATCACATGACACCAGTGGCATGCGGAATAACCAATGCTTACAAGGATCGGCCTGTTTTCATCTTTTGCTTTTTGCAGCGCTTCATCGCTCCACGGAAACCATTCCACGGGATTATAAGCATGCTGCAATAAGTAAGGACTTGTTTCGGTGGCTAAATGATTCGGCTGCTTCATATCAACAAAAATAGCATGAAAAACTTCGTACTTCGTACATCGTACATTGCTTCACATTTTATGCCGTACAGAAACAAAAAAGGCAACCGTTTCCGATTGCCTTTCAGTTTCTTTTATCAGAAGATCTATTTTTCTGCTTTAATGGATCTCAGGTACATATCCAATGCTGCCACCATTGAAGGAGCCTGTGGTTGTGGCGCTTTGATGGTCAACTCTAATCCTGCCTCCTCGATCGCCTTATAAGTATTGCTTCCAAATGCACCTATCCTGGTTCCGTTCTGCTTATATTTTGGTACGTTATCAAAAAGACTTTTCACACCGCTTGGAGTGAAAAAGCAAATGATATCATACTCAGTTTTGGCCAAAATTTCCTTGACGTCACTGCTGATGGTCCTGTACATAAATGGAGTCGCAAACTCACACTTATTAGTTTTCAACCAACCTACGATTTCGTTATCCTGCTGGTTCTCGGAACACGGGTACAAAAACTTCTCATTTTCCTTGTGCTTGTTTATAACATCGAACAGGCTTTTATTTGTACCATCTGCACCATAAAAAACCTTTCTTTTACGGTACAATATAAATTTTTGCAAATACAAAGCCACAGCCTCAGTTATACAGAAGTATTTTGTGTCCTGTGATACGTTCACCTTCATTTCCTCACAGATCCGGAAAAAATGGTCAATTGCGTTACGGCTCGTAAAAATCACTCCCGTATAGCTTGCAATGTCAATTTTCTGCTTACGGAAATCTTTTGCCGGAATGCCTTCTAACACTATAAATGGAATGAATTCTAATTCTACATTAAATTTCCTTTCCAATTCAAAATAAGGAGACTTTTCAGTTTCCGGTCTGGGTTGGGTGATTAAAATCTTCTGAACAGTTTTTGCAGATGTAGCTGCTTTACCCCCGTTTTTTACCATATGACGTCATGCTATGGTTTAGCAAAATTATACTGTTTTTTCAAAAAAATTCAACAACACCTTGTAAATCAGTAAAAGAGGTGCTATCTCGAATGCGCAAAGGTAAAGAAAAAAGTGAATCTGTTTCACTTTTATTTCACTTCTAATTGGCCCGAAAGACGCAAGGTACCTATAAACCAATGCAATAATGACGAGGATAAATGAAATTGTTACCCAAATATCGGCTTGAGCGCTTTGAAAAGCGATCAATATCACAAGAGGTAACAGGAATAGTGCGAGCATTTTATTGGTGAGGAATACAATAAAGATGTAGGTATTTGCTGCCGCTTTTAAATTAAATACCCATCCTGTAAACTTCAGCACTAAAAATTTAATGAAATATATAAGGCTGATGATGACTGAAGAGTAAAGAACCACCAGCCAGAAATTAACTTCTTTAAACTGATTGTAATATCTAAGTAAAAAAGTGGCAAAGGTTGCGGCGACCAATACAAAAAAGATATTCAGCAGCAGGGACGGCAAAGGCGTTTGCGACAATTGCTCCCTTATTTGCTTTTGCTTTAAGGACGCCCGGAACATTACTGTAAACAGATTTTGCATGTATTTCGCAAAAACTACTCTTATCATGGCAAAGAAAAGAATGATCATTACCAGCAGGTAAAATTCATCTTCCTTGTGATCGTGATTTTTTATTTGGATCCTGGGTAAAACGGGGTTTCCGGTAAAATTATAGTACCCGTTTTGCATCAGCGCCCTTCCATAATTAAAATAAACAGTGGTCGTGTCTTCCGGAGTAGCAGCTTTAGTTGCCGGCGCAACAGAATCTTTTACAGGCTGGATGGAATCTCTGATTGGCAGAGTGGAATCTTTTTTTACAAGTGCCTGCGCACTTTTCATCGAATCTATAACCGTTTTTTTCACGGTTGGCTTTGGAACTTTTTTTACAACCGGTTTAGCCGTATCAACGGTTTGCACCTGTGCCGGTGGCGCCTGGGATACCACAGAATCATTCCCACTTTGGGCAGCAGCTTTTTGAATAAATGAGCAAAGGACAAAAAACAGTAGTAAAAAATATTTCACAAAAACTGATTGGTTGTTTACAAAAATAAGGTGCGGGGTGTAATTAATAATTAATAATTAAGAATTAATAGACGCAGCATTCTAAATGATGGATATGACTCTTTATTTTAGAAAGCTAGCGATGTTACATTCAATCAAAAACGCTCCTTATTAATTTTAAATTATTAATTATTAATTCGACTAGAAATAGGTCACATACCCCAAATGTATCTTCGACTGCCTTGCATTAAACTTCAGGTCGTTTCGTTTGCCGGCGGCGAAGGAAATGTTGAAAAGACCGGCATTGGTTTCAAAGGCGAGACCGAGGCCGGCACCTATAAAAGTATTGGTTGTGTTAGTGTAGATACTTTTGTTAGCCACCCATGCGCCGTCTACAAACGAGAACAGATAAGAGTTTTGGCCAATCAGAAATCTATACTCAACGGTGCCCACTGTATATTGAGAGGCATAGATGCTTTCTTCATCAAAACCGCGAAGCAGTTTGTAGCCTCCTATCTGAAACAATTCGTTGCGGTAAATGGAAGGGCTTTGCAGCCAACCGATGTTTGCACCTACTTTTATTGTAGCGTTATTTTGAATAGGAAAAAAATGAGCTGCGTCCACCTTTATCTTAAACTGGTAAGTGTTTAGCTTAACGGTATCGTATAATGATTCGTAAGAAAACCCAGGATCGTTCAGCTTTACAATGCTGTTATTTTTGCGGATGGTTCTTGTTCCTGCAGTTGCCAGGATATGCAGTTCATTTCCCTTTCTTGGATTGAACCGATAGTTTGTTCTGAACAATTCATAATCCACACCAAGGTTATTGATGGTTTCATCTATTTCGTTGGGCAACGTCTTATTTTCTTTGATGGCATTGGTGTCCAGGTCCAAAAGATTTGTTCTGAAGCTCTGAAAAAACACCTTACCAGTCTGCGATGCGGATAATGCATACTGAACACCAGCCACAAAATTGATGTTGATGTATGAGGAATCCTTTTTCAAAAGATCAAACCCAAGATTGAGTCCGAACGGACTTTTCAAAATGAACGGCTGCTGATATACGAGATTAAGTCTTGGTGATTTAACCTGCAGCTGCTGCCAGTTAAGGCCTATCGTTTCACCGGATCCCAGGGAATTTCTCAGGTTTATGTTGGCTTCGCCGGTCACGAGCATTTTGTTGTCGTTCTGATCACTGCCAGGAAGCAGGCCGACCAAAACATTGATCTGGCTTGCTCTTTTTTGCTTCAGGTAAAGATTAACTACCGCACCGGCACTCACCATCGTCATATCCCATGCTTTTTCTTCCTCTAGGAATGGCAATTCACGCAATCTTGTGCTGATCTTTTGAAGTGTAGTTTTGGAATAGGGGCTGCCATTCGGAATGCCCAAATAACGCTGCAAGAAGTTGCTTGATATTTTTGCGGTGCCATACACACGAATGCTATCGATCTTGTAAAGCGGACCTTTATCCACTTTAAGGCTTGCATAAAACTTACTCTCTTCATATCCCACACTGTCGAGTTGAACTTTTGCAAAGGGGTGGCCGTTGTTCTCAAAATAGTCAAGAATTCTCTGTTCGAGTTGCTGAAGTTGTGTGATGTTTAGAGGCTTATTGAAATAAAGTTTTGAGTTCCACCCAATCTGATCCATCATTTTGGTATCTACGGAAGTAATGTCTACGTAGGCCAACTGGTATCGTTCACCAAGAAATAAATGAATGGAGGCAAATGTTGAATCAAAATGCAAACTGTCTATTGATACGGCCGTATAACCTTTCTCTTGCAATTTCTCTGGAATCTGATTGACATATTCCATGCAAAGCTGGCGGCTGGCAAAGTTTTCCTGCAAACGCAGCGACTTGATTACATTTTCATCCTGATCTACAGGCACAATGCGCAATGTATATTGCGCCTGTGCGGAACAATATGCCATTATGCAAACAGCCAGGAGAACGATGTTAATATAACCTTGTACCTTTGGCATCCTTTGAGTTGTTGGTTGTTAGTTGTTGGGCGAAGTCTAACAACTATCTACTTTCTAAATTAAACTGTAATATTCAAATTTTTTTTCGCATGGCAGGCATTTATATTCATATTCCTTTTTGTAAAAAAGCCTGTCATTACTGCAATTTTCATTTCTCTACATCACTGCAATTAAAACCCGCATTTGTTGATGCCATTGTAAAGGAAATAACGTTACGCAAAGAATATCTCGCAAACGAAAAAATAAACACGATCTATTTTGGCGGCGGTACGCCAAGCCTGTTGTCTGCTGAAGAGCTGAGCAGAATTTTTACCGCTTTGCATGAAAACTTTTCAATCAACAATAACATTGAAATAACATTGGAAACAAATCCTGATGACATTAACGCTGAAAGTTTACAGGTTTGGAAAAATGCAGGCATAAACAGATTAAGCATCGGCATACAATCTTTTTTTGAAGAGGACCTTCAATGGATGAACAGGGCACATAATGCGACGCAGGCAAAGCAATCTATTTTGCTGGCGCAGGCGGCCGGCATACACAATATTACAATCGATCTTATTTACGGAACGCCAACGCTTACGAATGAGAAATGGCAGCAGAATGTGCAAACCGCCATTGATTTGAATATTCCGCATCTTTCTTGCTATGCGCTGACGGTTGAACCCAAAACAGCGCTGGAGAAAATGATCGAGCAAAAGAAATTGCAGGATGTTAACCAGGACTTGCAATCGCAACAGTTTCTCGATTTGATGAAATGGCTTTCTGATGCAGGTTTTGAGCATTATGAAATTTCCAATTTTGCCAAAAAGGGTTTCAGGAGCCAGCACAACTCTTCTTACTGGCGCGGGGAAAAATATCTTGGTCTTGGTCCTTCTGCACATTCTTTTGATGGCGTTTCACGGCAGTGGAACATTTCCAATAATCCTTTGTACATTAAAAAGATTGCGGAAGGCGAAAACTTCTTTGAAGGCGAAACACTTACTCCCACTCAGCAATTGAACGAATATATCATGACCGCCTTGCGAACCATTGAAGGGATTGACCTGACATTGGTTAAAAGTCATTTCGGCGAAAAGGCAGCCGGCGACATAACCTTAGGTATTCAAAAATATGTGGACGGCAGCAATGCCGTTTTCCAGGATAATTTTATCCGTTTAACACACGAGGGAAAATTGTTCGCGGATGGAATTGCATCGGATTTGTTTGTGGTGTGACGAGAAACAAAGCACGCAGATGACACCGATTTAGCAGATTTACGCTGATTTTTTCGGGAGGTCGCAACTTAACAAAACGGATTATATGCAGGTGCTCCCTTAATTCCTAATTCCTAATTCCTAATTCCTAATTCAATGTCGTTTCCTTAAGAATAACTTCCTTGGTGGGATTGCTTCGACCCATCCCTGCAATTCAGAAATGTTTTCCTTTTACAATCTCAACTCTCGGCAGGGTCTCGCAATGACGGCGCTTCTATTTTGAACTTTAGGCAACAACCAGTACAACAGAATTCGAAAGTGGCAACGTCATTGCGAGCCCCTGCAGAGGATAAATGATTGAACTATAAAAAGTAAAATAAACAAACAAAAATGGGGCGAAGCAATCTCATTCAGAAAATGTATCCTTATGGAAACGACATTGATTTCTAAATCCCAATTTCTAACTCCTAATTCCTGATTGTTCAGGTAATCCAATTCGGGTATAAGTTGTCTGGAATTGTTGTAATTTTATTCTTCTGGAAATAACGTAAAATCTTCGGAAATAACCCCGTCATCTCATCGATTTTCCATCCCTCAAAAAACAATTGATTTACGGAATCCTTTCTATCCTCATTCATTTCTAAACATCAATAAAAAGGAGGACGTTATGGCTCAGGAAAATAATTTTCAGCAGCTAAAAGCAATGCTGCGCGGAGAACTCATTGAACCCACCGATGCAAACTACAACCTTGCCCGTAAAGTTTACAATGGTATGATCGACAAAAAGCCTGCCGCCATTGCGAAATGCAATGATGTGGCGGATGTAATTGCCTGCGTAAACTTTGCAAGGGAAAACAAAATTTTGCTGGCCGTGCGTGGCGGAGGCCACAATGGCGGCGGCCTGGGTGTTTGTGACGATGGACTGGTGATTGCCCTTTCAGGTATTCGCTATGCTCATGTTGATCCTGTTGCGAAAACAGTTCGTGTGGGCGGCGGTAGCACATGGGCAGATGTTGACCACGCAACCCATGCGTTTGGACTTGCTACACCAAGCGGCATCATTTCTACTACCGGTGTTGGCGGCTTAACGCTAGGCGGTGGTCTTGGTCACCTCACCAGGAAATGCGGTTTATCAATTGATAATTTATTGGAAGCCGACGTAGTGCTTGCCGATGGCACTTGCGTTACAGCGAACGAAAAAAATAATGAGGACCTTTTCTGGGCGCTTCGTGGCGGCGGTGGCAACTTTGGCGTAGTTACTTCTTTCTTATTTCAGCTTCACAATGTGGATACCTTGTACGCGGGCCCAATGCTTTGGGAACTCGGCGAAAGCAAGCGCATCATGAAATGGTACCGCGACTTTATTACTACGGCTCCTGACGAACTCAACGGCTTCTTTGCATTTCTGACTGTTCCTCCTGGTCCTCCGTTCCCGGAAAATCTGCATAATAAAAAAATGTGCGGCATCGTGTGGGCCTATTCGGGCGCATTGGATAAAGCGGAAAAAGTATTTGAACCTATCCGCAATCTTGGCAACATTGCATTGGATTTTGTAGGACCTATTCCTCATCCGGCTTTGCAAAGTATGTTCGACGCTTTATACGTGCCGGGCTACCAGTGGTACTGGCGTGCAGACTACATGAATGAATTAAGCGACAAGGCTATTGATGAACATATAAAATTTGGTAGCGCAATGCCAACAATGTGGTCCACTATGCATATGTATCCGGTAAATGGCGCGGCAGGAAGAGTAAAAAATGATGCAACCGCATGGAGCTATCGTGATGCAACATGGGCACAAGTGATAGTGGGTGTAGATCCCGATCCTGCAAACAGGGACCTCGTTACCAAATGGACAAAAGACTATTGGGAAGCGCTTCACCCATATTCTGCGGGAGGTGCGTATATCAATTTTATGATGGACGAAGGACAAGACAGAATCAGAGCTACCTATAAAGATAATTACGACAAGCTTGCCATGGTCAAAGCGAAGTATGACCCGAATAATTTATTTAGAGTAAATCAGAATATTAAACCGGCGGTGATGACTGAAGCGGCGGGACACGCGTGATTAATTGAGAGTGGAGAATTGAGAGTTGAGAGTTGTTAGAAAGAGTTTGGGCTCTGCAAGGCTTGTAGCCTTGCAGATTTATTTCATTGCCTTTGGTAATCATTCAAACCATCGCCTAAGACGATAGAATGAACCTGCGAAGCTATAAGCTTCGCAGAGCGGCAACTCTCAATTCTCCACTTTACAAAAGTTTTTCCTCGATAAAGCGGAAGCCTTTCCGCGCAGGTAATTGCTCCCAAAGAATTTTGTAGACAGTTTCTGCGATGGGCATTTCTGCGCCCACTTCTTTGTTGATGTAGTAAATACATTTGCTGGCGTTGTAGCCTTCAGCCACCATGTTCATTTCAAGTTGTGCGGAAATAACGGAGTATCCTTTGCCGATCATATTGCCAAAGGTTCTGTTACGGCTGTGGAGTGAATAACAGGTCACCAGCAAATCGCCCAAATAAACGGATGTTGCATAATTGGCGACTTTTTTATGTGAAATAGGATTTTCACTTTCATGCATACCCACTTCAATATTTCGAATGCCAACCTTTTGCAGAAAGCCAGCCATTTCATCGGCAGCATTGGAAATGAGCACGCTTAAAAAATTGTCTCCGTATTCAAGGCCGTGCGCAATACCGGAACCCAATGCATAAATATTTTTTAAAACAGCAGCATATTGTACTCCGATCAAATCGTTATTGGTAGCAGTGTTGATGTAGTAGGTGCGAAAATATTTTGCGATCTCTGCAACTTCCTCTTCTTTATTACCTGAGAAGGTGAGGTAAGAAAGTTTTTCTGACGCAACTTCTTCTGCGTGGCAAGGACCCATAACGGTGAAATAGTTTGAAGAAGATACATTGAATTGTTGTTTCAAATAGTCATTCAACAAGATGTTGATGCCAGGTAAAATTCCTTTTACCGCAGAGATGATCTTCTTTCCTTCAAACACAGTTGGATGAACGGTTCCAAGCACATCCAGCAGATATGCAGAAGGAACGCCAATTACAACACAGTCACTTGAAGCAATTGTTGCGTTGATATCAATACTAAGAGTAAGTAAAGCCGTATCAAAATAAACAGATGATAAATGTGTTGGATTATGATGACGCTTTGCGAGATGCTCCGCAACCTCTTCTTTGCGAACCCACCAATTCACGGGAATTTTATTATCAGTAAGAATTTTAACCAAAGCAGTTGCCCAACTTCCGGCTCCTATTATTCCAAATTTCATGGCAAATCAATTTTAAAACACTAAGCTTCAAAGATTCGTAAAAATCGTTTGCGAAACAAATTGATGATTTACATTCAGCAACTCGTTTCGCAAACATCTAATAACACAGGGTGTACGCAATAAGTTTCGCAACCCTCCCTATTAATTATTCTTTATTAATTATTAATTGCTTCCTATTTTTTCTTTTGATCAAACAACTTATCCTTATCCACCACTTGCACTTTAGTGCCGTCTTTCAGAGTTTTGCTTATCAGAGAATATGGGCCAGAAATAACTTCGTCGCCTTCTTTGACACCGCTTACAACCTGAATGTAGTTTACATCCTGGATGTCAGTTTTCACAATTGCTTTCTTTACCGTTTTGTCTGCCTGCAAGATGTACACTACTTCTTCAAGATCATCGACAGATGTTTTCTTATCCTGTTCTGTTGGGCCAGTATTGTCTTTGTTGTTATTGTTGTTATTGTTGTTATTGGCATTTGCGTCTACAGAGTTCTTTGACTTGTCGATAGCATTATCAGAACCTTTCTCTCTTGTGGTTACTGCATTGATTGGAACAGACAATACATTTTCATTTCTTTTTGTCTGGATATCGGCACTTGCACTCATACCCGGGCGGAATGGAGATCCACCATTTTTTGCTGTTGAAAGATCTTTGTAAGAATCAGGCAGTAATCTGATGTACACTTTATAGTTGGTCACATCGTTTGACGTAGCAGCGGTAGAGGACGCCGTAGCTGCAGTAGTATTGCTGCTCGCGATCTGTGTAATGATACCTTTGAACTTGCGATTGTTGTATGCATCAACTTCTACCAAAGCGGAATCGCCGAGTTTTACTTTCGGAATGTCATTTTCACTCACATCAACACGCACTTCAATTTTGTTCATGTCTGCAATGCGCATCATCTCGGTACCGGCCATCATAGAACTACCTACCACGCGTTCACCTTTTTTCACGCTCATCAAAGAAACGATGCCGCTCATTGGAGAAAGAATAGTTGTACGGCTAAGATCTTTCGCGGCTTTATCAAGATTTGCCTGGGCGCTAATGGTGGCAGCCTGGTTGCTTTTTATTCCTTGCACAGCCGCATTGTAACTTGCTTTAGCAGATAAGTAAGCACTTTCTGCTTGTTCGAATTCTGCTTGAGAAATTACTTTTTCATTCAGCAGTTGTTTTTGACGATCATACGCTTTCTGTGTTTGATTCATTGACGCTTTCAAGCCATTCAATTGTTCCTGGCTATTACTTACGGTAGCACGTTGCTGATTCACAACTGCCGCCGCCTGATCGCGTTGCGTAGCATAAATGTCAGGATATATTTTTGCAAGCACCTGGCCTTTTTTCACGCTGTCGCCTTCTGCAACTGTAAGCTCAATGATCTCTCCGGAAATATCGGGACTGATCTTTACTTCAATTTCCGGATATACTTTTCCGCTTGCATTTACGGTTTCAATAATTGTTCTCTTAGCTGCCTTTTCCGCGGTTACTTTTACCCCTTCATCTTTTCCAAAAGCACCTGCTTTTTGTAATACTACCAACAAAACAACTACTAGTACAACTGATATTATTATCCAAAGCAATTTCTTGTTCATAAAGTGTTCTTTTCAATTATAGACTGGTTTAGTTTTGGGTTATTGCAAACGGAGACCCATGCCTTTATAAAATTCCAATACTTTCATTTTAAACACATAATCGTATTGTGCATTGGCCAGATCCAGTTTTGCGCGGGCAAGATTGTTTTGGCTGGTAATTAAATCATAGGTATTGAGTAATCCGATATCGTGTCTTTTTTGTGCGTAGTCATATGTTTTTTGTGAAACATCCACGCTTACTTTACTGGAGTTGAATTTCTGCAAAGCCGCAACAGCGTTGGTGTAAGCAGTGTAAATATCCTGTTTCAATTTTTGATCTGCCTGTTCAATAACAACCTGTTGGTTTTTGATATCTATCTTAGATCTTTCGTAGTTGGTTCTTGCTGTATAGCCATTGAAAATGGGAACAGAGATATTAACGCCAAGACTTTGACCAAAATTACCAGTAAACTGCGTTCCCCAGCCATCCCAATATTGTCCAAATGTTCTATTTTTTTGCAACACCGAATACTCAGGCGAATATACCGGCTGAGCGCTGCCTGGATTACCGGGGTTTATTATAACATAATCGCCATTTGGATTATATCCATTGAGTGTCGCTCCGGTTATCATGGTGGCGGGATTTGAAAACCTGGTGTTAAGCCTGCCGAATGCCGAAATGGTTGGATATAAATTAGCCTTGCTTGATTTAGAAGCAGCCTCTTTGGAATCCAGTCTCAATTGATTTGCTTTTTGTGCGGGCTGATTTGAAAGCGCCAGATTATAAACATCTTCAGGTTGCAGCGAGGCTATCGGCTCAACAGGTATCACTTCAACAGGAGGAACGTCAATTTCAAAAGGTGATGCAAAGTCAAGATTCATCAACGACTTTAGTTGGATCAGATTCAGCTCTGACGTTGATTTTGCAGTGATCAAATTTGAGCTGTCCAATGCCAGTTGAGATTCCAGTTGCAATGCGTCTAACTCTGGAACCGCACCCGCATCTACTCTTTTCCTTACTGTATATAATTGAGCGCTGTCCTGTTGCACCTGCACCCTTACAATTCTAACTTGTTCGATAGCCAGCAGTGCCTGCAAATAAGCTGTTGCCACATTCAGTGCTACATCGTTTTTCGCTTTATCTACATCTGCGAGGGAAGCTCTATTTTCCAGTTCCTGCGACAGAATATTATTTTTTATGCGGTTCCAATTGTAGATGGTCGCATCGAGATTCAAATTGAAATTTTGGGAAAGGCTATTGATGTCAATATATGTGTTGGTTGCAGTGTTGATAGTTTTACCAAGGTTATATCCTGTGCCCGTGCTAAAACTCGCGTTGGGAATTCTCGACAATTTTGCCTGCTTCAAAGAGGCTTCTGAATAATGCTCCTGCACGTCCGCAGTTTTCACGGTAAGGTTATGTGCCCATGCATATTCCACACATTCCATCAGGTTCCATTTCTTTTGGGCAAAAGATGTGTTGTTCAAAAACAGACCCGTTAACAATAGTAATAGAAAACAGGATTGGTTCAATTTCACTGTTGAAATCTTTTAAGTTTATTATCAATCTAATATTAACTATCCCCTCAATTAGCCATATTCCACTATCAATAAAGCAAGCATTCAGAGAGTTCTAACCTAATACCGATTGGTCAAACAATATAGACCAATTTCGACTGCGTCTCATTGTTCTATTTGTTTGATCCATCGGCATTATAAGGAATTCAAATTTATTTTTGAATCATAATAAATTTGAATTCCTTATAAATTAGTTTTCAAAATAAAGATTTTTCGCTGAGGAATAATTTTTTATATACTTTTTCGGCCAATTTTATGTTTCAGTGGAACCAGATCGCACTTAAAACTTACCAAAGCCCAAAGAATGGCACCGTTTATTAAGAAATTCATTCTTTCCATCGCAATAGTTGCAAGCTGCAACTATTCATTTTCCCAGTCAGTTGCCGACACGGCAAAACTCCAGGAAGTAGTTATAAAAGCATACGAGCATAACCGAAATATTAAAGATATTGGCGCCGCCGTTTCAACGGTTCGTGGAGCGCAGCTTGACCGCTTTGGTAATGTTTCCATTTTATCAGCAATCAATAGTGAGCCGGGTATTCGAATGGAAGAACGCTCTCCGGGAAGTTATCGACTAAGCATCCGCGGCAGTTCGCTAAGAGCGCCATTTGGAGTAAGAAATGTAAAAGTCTACTGGAACGGTATACCTTTTACCGATCCCGGTGGGAACACTTACCTTAATCAATTTTCTCCCAATAATTTTTCGTCTTTAGAAATTTTAAAAGGTCCCGGCAGCAGCTTATATGGTGCTGGCACAGGAGGCGTTATATTGGCAAATGGATTTGATCCTTTGCAGCCAAACGAACTTCAATTGCAATACTCAGGTGGAAGTTTTGGAACGAATAATGTACATGCCGGTATCACTTTCGGCGACGAAGGCTTTAAAAATAACATCAGTTACAATTATCAAAACAGCAATGGATATCGCGATCAAAGCGCGATGCACAGAACAACGCTTTCATGGGAAACGAGAAGTATCGTTTCTCCCAAATATGAAATGTCTACTCATGTACTTTACGGTGACTTGGTTTATGAAACCCCAGGTGGCTTAACCAAGGCACAATACAATGCAAACCCAAAAGCTGCAAGGCCCGCCAGCGGTGGCTTTCCAAGTGCAGCAGCGATCAATGCAGCTATTTATCAAAAAATGTTTTGGGCAGGTTTCAATCAGCAATATCATTTTACCGATAATTTTTACAACAGCACTTCTGTGTATGGAACAGTTACCAATTTTAAAAACAGCGCCATCCGCAATTATGAGAAAAGACTGGAACCGCATTTCGGTGGAAGAACGGTGTTTGGTTACAACGCACAATTACAACAAACAAAGTTGAACATCATTGCAGGAGCTGCGGCCCAACAAGGTTATTTTACGGACAACGTTTACAATAACAAAAATAGCAATCCCGATTCGCTGCAAACAAGTGATGAAATCAACAACAGCCAATGGAATGCATTTGCGCAAGCGGAAGCAATCTTTAACGGAGGTTGGGTAGCAACTGCGGGAGTGAGCATTAATAAAACGCAGATCAATTTTACACGCACTTCTGTTGTGCCAAATTTTATGTATGATAGTAAGTACAACAATGAGTGGGCACCGCGATTTTCGCTGTTGAAAAAGTTCAGCAAAATTTCTGTGTATGGTGTGGTGTCAGAAGGATTTTCACCGCCTGCAACGCAGGAACTCTTACCGGCTACAACCATTATCAACACTAACTTACAAGCAGAGCACGGTTGGAACTATGAGCTTGGTGCCAGAGGAAATTTGTTGCAAAACAGATTGGTATGGAATGTAAACGTGTTTGATTTTAATTTGGGAAATGCCATCGTACAACGTCGTGATGCGAGTGGCGCAGACTATTACACCAATGCTGGCTCTACAAAACAGAACGGCGTTGAAGCAAATGCATCTTACGTGATCACAGACAATAAGAACAATTTTATATCAGGCGCTACTATTTGGGCAAGCTATACGTATTTTCACTTCCACTACAATGAGTTTAAACAACTGGACGCAAATTACTCTGGCAATCAAATGCCGGGCATAGCGCCAAATACAGTCGCTGCGGGCTTTGATCTTTCCTTCAAACCGCATTTATATTTACATGCTACTTACTTCTACAGCAGCTCTATTTACCTGAATGATGCGAATACAGACAAGGCTAGCGAATATCATTTGCTTGGCGCAAAATTTGGGTACAAAAACAGTTTAGGAAAACATCTTACCATCGACTTATTTGCCGGAGGCGACAATTTATTGAACCAGAAATACAGCCTCGGCAACGATATCAATGCTACAGGAGGAAGGTATTACAATGCAGCGCCAACAGCGAATTTCTATGCCGGTGTTGCGCTGGGCGTAAGATAGATCGGGAACCCAGATTATCATGATTTTCATGATTTGTCAAGATTTTCTATTTGAAATTTGAGATTTGGCGATTCAACTAATTTCAAATGCAATGTCGTTTAGTTAAGCTGCTTGAAAAACAAAATCATCTCCCTTGTCATCCCGAGGGACGAGGGATCTGGGCCTAACGCTAACGAATACTATGCGTAAACAATCACACAGATCCCTCCTTCGTCGGGATGACAAGCTGTCTTTCATTCCTGGATATTGCAACCAAGTAATTGAAAAGTTGCTTAACTAAACGACGTTGAATTTCAAATCATCAGTAATCATAACAATCATGAAAATCTGCGTTCCTTTCTTAAAACTCATTACATTTGCCCCGTATATGGTTGACGACAATCGTCATTAAAAGGGAAGTCCGGTGTGATTCCGGCGCTATCCCCGTAGCTGTAAGCGTAGTGAAAAGTTCACATTACTGAAAATAAAACCACTGTTAACACGGGAAGGATTTCAGTGAAACGCGAGCCAGAAGACCTGCCACATACGTATTCATTCAAAGCTTTCGGGTGAAAAGCATGGAATGTAAATGCCAAAACCCAAAGGCAATTTATATTTCTACTTAGTCATTTTATTTACCGAAGGCTCATTGTTAACCGTTCTTTAAAAGCAACATTGAGCATGAAACAACTAATTGCAGGTTTCACATTATTATCCTGCTATGGTGCATTCGCACAAACAGACTCTGTTAAACAAAAGTCTTTAGATGAGGTAGTAATTACTGCCAACAAATTTGCACAAAAACAAAGTGCAACAGGTAAAGTATTAACTGTTATCGGCCGACAAGAGTTGGAAAAGAACACAGGCCGCTCGCTTACACAAGTATTAAACGAACAAGCAGGATTATTGATCAATGGTTCGCAAAACTCACCCGGTACCAATCAAACTGTTTACATGCAAGGCTCGGGCGCAGCCAACACTTTAATCTTAGTAGATGGTATGCCTGTGAATGATGCGTCAGGCATTTCCGCAGAATTTGATTTGAACCATTTTGCCATAGATCAAATCGAGAGAGTAGAAATTTTGAAAGGGACACAGTCTGTTTTATATGGTTCAGATGCTGTTGCCGGTGTTATCAACATCATTACCAGGAAACAAGTGAGCAACAAACCTGTTGGCATCAACGGAACCGTTGCCGGTGGCACTTATGGCACGTTTAAAGGCAATGCAGGTGTGAGTGGTAAAATCGATTGGTTCACGTACAACGCACAGTACAATCATTTGCAATCAAATGGTTTTTCTTCTGCGAATGACAAAACAGGCAATCAGAATTTTGATAAAGATGGTATCAATCAAAACAACGTGAGCCTTAATCTTGGTGCAGAAACAAAGAAGTTTAAAGTAAGATTGTTTGGCTTGCTTGATCAATACCATGCAGACATTGATGATGGTCCTTTTATGGATGACAAGAACAATAACATTACCAACAAGAACTTGCAACTTGCACTTTCTTCTGTATACACTTTTAAGAAAGGAAATGTTACATTGAACGTAAACGAAAATAACATCAAGCGCAAATTGGATGATCCTATCAACAATCCTGTTGGCGTGAACGACTACGATCCTTCTTTTGGTAATTATAAAGGCAACAGCGTGTTTGCGGAAGCATTTACGAACATCAATTTGTGTGAGCACATCGGTTTGCTTGCAGGTGCTGATTACCGCAATCAAAAAGCCAGTAGCGAAACGACTTATGGCAAACAAGGTGGTGACAGTTCTAAGATCGACATGTACAGTGGCTATGCTGCTCTGTTATTTAAAAACCTTGGCGGCTTTAATGCTGAATTAGGTGGAAGGTACACGCACCACTCTATTGCAGGCTCTAACTTTTCCTACTCATTCAATCCATCTTACTGGATAACAAAAGAATGGAAAGTATTTGCGAATCTTTCTTCCGGCTTCCGCGCACCAAGCATTTACAATCTTGTATCTGAGTATGGAAACAAATCGCTTAATCCTGAGAAGTCTGTTTCTTTGGAAACAGGATTGCAATATGTGAGTACAAACAATTTGATCAACGCACGTGCTTTGTATTTCAACAGAAGAATTAAAGATGTAATCATTTTCCAATCTATGTTTACTCCACCTTATGGACGTTACATGAACGGTGATGAACAAAAAGACCAGGGCGCAGAGTTGGAACTGACTGTTCGCCCGACTTCAAAATTGAGCATTACAGCAAACTACACTTATGTCGATGGCAAGTTGACTACACACACTTCTAACGGTAAAGACACAAGCTATTTTAATTTACAACGTCGTCCTAAAAGCGCGATCAACGGACATGTTGGTTATCAATTTACCGAAGCTTTGTTTGTAAGTGCCGGTGTAAGATGGCAGGATAAAAGACAGGACCTTTATTTCAATATGAACACCTACAAAACAGAAGTTGTTAACCTTGCCAGCTATTACAATCTTGATGCCTATGCTGAGTACAAAATTCCATTCAGCGGTGGTAAGCGTTTTGTGAAAGTGTTTGGCGATTTCAGAAACATCACCAATCAGTCGTACTTTGATATTTACGGTTACAACACCCGTAAGTTCAATTTCATGGTGGGCTTGATGGTGGGCTTGTAAACAATTGAAAGTTGAAAATTGAAAATTATTAGTGCTGTCTAGGCAAACGTTGCCCAAAGCGTGATCATTTTCAATTTTCAACTTTCAATTTTCAATTAAAATTACCTGTTGCTCGTCACATCAAACTTCTCCTTAAAAAATCCCATTTGTTTGCTAAGCTCCAGTAAACAATTCCTGCATAGGCAATCACGATATTTTTCTCCTATAAATCTTTTCTGCTCTTCGTTAAGCGATATGCCGTTGCACTGGCAGTTGGCCACATCTCCTACTTTACACTCAAAACCTCCGTTGCATCGCGGGCATTTTTTCGGTTCGTGTTTGCAGTCGTTCATTGTGTGGATTTAAATTTTTTATCGCATAAAAAAACCGCAGAGGAACGTAGGGTTTTCTGCGGTTTTTTGTTGTACAGACGCGTTTAACGCGTCTCTTGAATATTTCGATGTTACATTTCCTTTGGATCGCGGGCAGGCTTCCTGTGCAAGGGAGACGCATTCAATGCGTCTCTACGCGCTGCAACTAACACAACCTTCTTCCATTGTACAAACAGCACCTTCTGCGAATGTTTCTGTGCCATTTACAACAGGATCCATGTTGGTACCGCCTTGTTTTTCTACTGTGAATTTCACAGCTTCAGCAGCAGCTTGCGTTCTCAAATAATACATGCCTGTTTTCAAACCTTTTTTCCATGCGTAGAAATGCATGCTTGTAAGTTTTGCAGTGTTCGCCTGCTCAACAAACAAGTTCAAAGATTGTGACTGACAAATGTATGCTCCTCTGTCTGCCGCCATGTCGATCAAATTACGCTGCTTGATTTCCCAAACTGTTTTGTACAGTTCTTTAATGTCTGCAGGGATTTCTTTGATATTTTGAATAGAACCGTTGGCTGCAAGAATTTTGTTTTTCATTTCACCGTTCCACAAACCAAGTTTTACAAGGTCGTTCAACAAATGTTTGTTAACAATAATGAACTCGCCGCTCAATACTCTTCTCAAATAAATGTTGGAAGTGTATGGTTCGAAACATTCGTTGTTACCAAGGATCTGTGAAGTAGAAGCCGTAGGCATTGGCGCCAGCAACAATGAGTTTCTGATACCATGTTCTTTGATCTTCGCTTTCAATGCAGTCCAGTTCCAGCGGTCAGAAGGTGTTACATCCCACATATCGTATTGCAAAATACCTTGTGATGCAGGTGACCCTTCATAGGTTTGGTAAGCACCATGTTCTTTCGCCAGGTCATTACTTGCAGTTAAACCAGCGAAGTATAATGTTTCAAAAATTTCCTTATTCAATTGTTTTGCAGCATCACTTTCAAATGGATAACGCATTAAGATGAACGCGTCTGCCAAACCTTGTACACCAATACCAATAGGGCGGTGACGCATGTTGCTGTTCTTCGCTTCTTCTACAGGGTAGTAGTTGCCATCAATGATCTTGTTAAGGTTGATGGTCATTTGATACACTACTTCATATAGTTTGTTGTGATCGAAAACGCCGTCAGTCACGAATTTTGGCAACGCCACAGAAGCAAGGTTACAAACTGCAACTTCATCAGGAGAAGTGTACTCCATGATCTCTGTACACAGATTGCTGCTCTTGATGGTGCCAACATTTTTCTGATTGCTCTTTTTGTTGGCTGCATCTTTATACAGCATGTATGGGTTACCCGTTTCAATTTGCGCATCTATAATGGCAAACCAAAGATCTTGTGCTTTGATCGTTTTTCTCGCTCTGCCTTCTTTCTCATAACGCTCATACAATGCTTCAAACTCTTCGCCGTAGCATTCGTGTAAGCCTGGTGCTTCATCTGGGCTAAACAAACTCCAATCAGCATTGTCTTCTACTCGTTTCATGAAAAGATCGCAGATCCACAAAGCATAAAACAAATCTCTTGCACGCATTTCTTCTTTACCATGATTTTTTCTCAGGTCAAGAAAATCGAATACATCAGCATGCCAAGGTTCCAAGTAGATAGCAAAAGCGCCTTTACGTTTTCCACCACCCTGATCCACGTAACGTGCAGTGTCGTTGAACACGCGCAACATTGGTACGATACCATTGCTGGTTCCGTTTGTGCCACTGATGTATGCTCCTGTAGCGCGAATGTTGTGAATGCTCAAACCAATACCTCCGGCACTTTGAGAGATCTTCGCCGTTTGACGAAGTGTTTCATAAATACCGTCGATGCTGTCGTCTTTCATCGTCAACAGGAAGCAGCTGCTCATTTGTGGTTTCACAGTACCTGCGTTGAACAATGTAGGTGTTGCATGAATGAACCAACGTTCACTCATCAGGTTATATGTTTTGATGACATTCTCAATATCGGTTTTGTGAATACCTACAGACACACGCATAAACATGTGTTGTGGTCTTTCCACTACTTTACCATGAATGCGAAGCAGGTAGCTTTTTTCCATGGTTTTGAAGCCGAAATAATCGAATGCGAAATCGCGGTCGTAAATAATGGTGCTATCCAGCAGATGTGCATTTTCTTTGATCACTGCCCACACATCGTCGCTGATCAACGGTGTGTAGCGATCGCCTTCTTTATACTCATGCAATTGCTGCATGGTTTTGCTGAAGCTTTTTATAGTGTTTTTATGCAAATTGCTGATTGCAATACGTGATGCAAGCAATGCATAGTCCGGGTGAATAGTGGTAAGTGATGCCGCTGTTTCTGCTGCAAGGTTGTCCAACTCCGTGGTTGTAACGTTATCGTAAATGCCTTCCACTACTTTCTTTGCAACGCTGATCGGGTCAACCAATGGATTCAAACCATAGCCCAGTTTTTCTATGCGTGCCGTAATCTTATCAAACTTTACTGACTCTTTTCTTCCGTCTCTTTTAATTACAAACATGGGTTGAGTATTTTATTGTTCAAAAAACCGGTGGGGCGAATTAATAATTAATAATTAAAAATTAATAGCACACACCATGCGTACATTGGCTTACATCATAGGTTATGGATATGGACAAATGAAATCGTTAGAGGCCCTGAACTATTGGAGATATCCGTATTAATTATTAATTATTAATTCCGGCTCTAGAAATCTTCATCAGTAGAAAACACCTGCGAATCTTTTGCCGCTGTCACTCCAGCTTTCTGATAATCGCCAACGCGTTTTTCAAAGAAGTTTGTTTTACCCTGCATTCCGATCATTTCCATGAAATCGAAAGGATTGGCAGCGTTGAACATTTTTGGATATCCCAATTCAGACAACCATCTGTCGGCAACAAACTCGATGTATTGTGTCATCAATTTTGCGTTCATGCCGATCAATGCAACCGGCAACGCTTCTGTGATGAATTCTTTTTCAATTTCTACTGCATCGCCGATGATCGCATACACTTCGTCTTTAGACAATTTGTTGTTCAACATGCTGTACAACAAACATGCAAACTCACAATGTAAACCTTCATCGCGGCTGATCAATTCGTTGCTGAACGTTAAGCCCGGCATCAAACCTCTTTTCTTTAACCAGAAAATAGAACAAAAGCTACCGCTGAAGAATATGCCCTCAACTGCTGCAAATGCTACCAGTCTTTCTGCAAAGCTTCCTTTTTCGATCCAGCGCAATGCCCATTCAGCTTTCTTTTTCACCGCATCGATGGTGTCTATGGCGTGGAACATTTTATTTTTCTCTACCGGATCTTTGATGTAAGTATCGATCAGCAAAGCATATGTTTCACTGTGGATGTTTTCCATCATGATCTGGAAACCGTAGAAACACCTTGCTTCCGGCAATTGCACCTCGCTCATGAAGTTTACCGCCAGGTTCTCGTTCACAATGCCATCGCTCGCCGCGAAAAATGCCAGTACATGCGAAATGAAATGACGTTCACCATCGTTCAGCTTGTCCCAGTCCTTCAGATCGGCGCTGAGGTCAATTTCCTCCGCAGTCCAAAAACTCGCCTCATGCGTTTTATACATTTCCCACACTTTGGGATAGTTGATCGGCAGGATAACAAAGCGGTCCTTGTTCTCCTGGAGAAGGATTTCATTTTCAGCCATATAAATATTTTTTAAAAGTGGAAGTGTTGCCTTGTGGAGCGGAGACGGCTAGGCGACCCTTTGCATTGCAAAAGGCTAGAGCTGACGCTGCTTCAATCCACGAAAGCATTGTTTTTGACAACCATCTGGAAAGTATCCTGACTTACAGATTAGCATGTGAACCAATCTGCTCACAGTTGCGGGACAGCCCGTGATTTACACACGGTTCCTTTCTCATACCGGATTTTTGATCGGTAACCAGTTGGTCAGTAGCAAAGAACAAGTCAAAAGTAAACCCTGAATTCTATGATTGGGGAAACTATTTTCCACACCGTGTTAAAAACAAAATCAGTAAATACCCAACATACCGCAGTGTAAGCAATCCAGCGAAATTTCGGGTAACAAACACTATTTTTATGGCATATAAACACACCTATGGGGATATCTTTTAACGAACTGCTCACGGTTAGTTTCACGCTTTTTGCCATTATCGACATTGTAGGCTCAATTCCTTTACTGATCTCGCTTAAGCGAAAAATGGGCGGCCTGAAAGAGCTGTTGGCCACGCTGGTTTCCGGCGCCCTCATGATCATCTTTCTTTTCCTGGGAGAAAAGTTCCTGAGCGTGCTTGGACTGGATGTCAACTCCTTTGCGGTAGCGGGTTCCATAGTGATCTTTATCCTAGGATTGGAAATGATCCTCGGCATTGAGTTTTTTAAGAGCGAAGGTGATATTCGTTCCGGGGCCGTGGTGCCTATTGCGTTTCCTCTGATTGCCGGCTCTGGTACACTTACAACCATTATTTCGCTGCGATCCAATTACTCTGTCCCCACCATATTGGTAGCCATATTACTAAATCTTGTGATTATTTACATAGTGATGAAATCGCTTGATTTTATTGGCAAATTGATTGGCCCCGCAGGTTTGTTAGCGATCAGAAAATTTTTTGGTGTAATATTGCTCGCCATTGCGGTAAAAATATTTGCGAGTAAGGTGGGTGTGTTGTTTAAGTAGCCGCAAATTCCTGCTCTTTCCCTAAGGCCTCGTAGTACAATGGATAGTATAAGAGTTTCCGAAGCTCCAGATACAGGTTCGATTCCTGTCGAGGCCACTGTAAAAACTTCAAAAGCCCTACCAAATATAACTTTAACGGATATTCGCCTCATCAAGGGGTCACCAAGGGGGACGAGTTTAGCCATCTAAGAGTTGCGATCAAATCAATTTTATCCACACATTACAAACAACGATAATACAAACTATCAAACCGACTAATTTATTTAGTAAATTCATGCTGTAAATACATTTATTAACTAAACTTTATAGCATGTCAAAAGCTAAAAATGAGCACACTTCAAAGTCTGTGGCTTCTAAGGCGTCAAAACTGTTGAGCAGTTCAAGCTCATCAAAAACAGTTAAGAGCGTAGCTGCTTCAGCTTTGACTCAGGCTCGCAATAAAAAAAAATAGAGTAGCCGCAATGACTAACAGGTTAACTCTTAAGATCACAAACCAAAGTGAATAAGTTGCTAATGATGCGGTAACGCAAAATGGGCAACTTTTTTTTGTTTTGACACTTTTTCAAACTCCCTTATACCCAAATCTGATTTAATGCACCCGAAATTTTAATGTTGAATTAGTGTTTATATTTATTTTTTACTTTTAATATATTTTTGATAGTCTGTGAAAGTTAAAATTTTATCCTCAGCTTTTAAACCTTTTACAACTGGCACTCCATCTTTATAATAGAATTCATAGACAAATTTGTTTAAATATATTTTCTTTGAAACGTAAGCCTGATATGTTATTTCACCAGTGCAGAAGATAAAAAAAACCTTGTTTAGGCTTCCTACGTTACAAATCAACATTCGCACCCTTTTCGAGTGCGCGCCATACACCGTAGAAATTAATAACGTTCATATGCGTTGTTTTAGGAATGTCAATCTAAATAACTTTTTTTCACGTTTATACTTTCTGACACATAAGGGTTTACAGATTTTGAGGTTGTCCATCTCTTATACTCCAAAATTTTATATTATTGTTCAATTAAAAAATCAACAGGTGGTCAGTCCTCTTTTGCTAAAATATCTCCACCAAATTCCCCCACTTCATTTCTTTTTACTATTTTAATATTATGTCGCAAACCTTTATCGATCAACTGACGTTTTTTGCTGAGATCATTCCACTTACATATGTGGCGCTTTTTCACGTTATCAACCCTATTGGTTCAGGCGTACTGTTTTACAACCTCACTTCCCGTGCTACAAGCAAGGAAAGAAGGTCATTGGCAAAACACGTGGCACTCAATACGAGTATCATGCTCGTCATTATTTTAATGGCTGGTATTTATCTGTTGAAATTGTTTGGCATAACGGTTCCAATTATTAAAATGTGCGGTGGCCTGGTAATTCTGGCAATGGGCTGGCGTTCACTTCAGCAGGATGATGATGTTAATGATAGCGATAAAAAAATGCAGTTGACCAATGTACACACGAATGATGTCTACAAAAACAAACAGTTTTATCCTTTCACATTTCCATTTACAGTGGGGCCGGGCACTATTTCCGTTGCGCTCACAATAAGTGCCGAGTCATTGGTGCATAGGGGCAACAACGCAAACAGTCTTTTACAATTCGCAGGTGCTGTAACCGCTGTTATACTTATTGCTTTTACCATTTACGTTTGCTACGGCTCCGCAGATATGGTAATGAACAGGCTTTCCCTGCATATGCGAAAAGTAATTATGAAAATCTTTTCTTTCATTCTCTTGTGTATTGGCGGTCAAATTCTGTTTGGCGGAGTGGAGGATTTTGTGAAGTATATATTGAAATCTATTGCTCAACAGTGATTTAAACTTCTTCATCATGGCAGATAAACAAACATCTATCGCACCGTGGTTGTCGGTTTCGAACGCTGTTAAGGCAGTTGCCTTTTATAAGACAGCTTTTGACGCGGTAGAAACTTACCGGCTGGAAACGCCGGACGGGCTTGTGGTAAAACTGTCTGTCAACGGGGCTGAGTTCTGGATCAGTGGAGATTTAAATGATCACCATAATATTAAAACTTTACACGCTCTTGGAGGCAACACAGTAAGAATGATCTTAACAGTGAAAGATCCCGATACCTTTTTCGCGAACGCGATTTCAGCCGGGGCTACTGAAATATTTCCCGTCGGCGTATCGCACGGATGGCGCCTCGGCCGCATTGCAGATCCTTTTGGGCTTCACTGGGAAATCGGCTACGAGATCAAAGAATAGTTCATTATTCATCTTCACCGTGCTGAAGTAATTGTTGCAAAAAACCATTCAGTGCCGCAGTTTTATTTCCAAGCTGCGAGAAAAATTCCTGGTCAAATTTCTCGACTGTAACTACTGCCTTTTTAATGACCTTTTTGCCTTCCGCTGCCAATGTAATTACCTTCGCTCTTGTATCGGTAGAATGCTCAGTTCTTGCAACAAACCCCTTTTGCTGAAGCGTTCTCAGCACCGTGGAAGTCGTCATCGGATCGATCTTTGTGTGCGCGGAAAGCCCTATCTGTGTCACCTCTTTATTGTGCAGTAAAAGCCAGTGCGTACTTGCCAACAATACAAACTGGGAATGAGTCAGATCGTATTGCTCAAGCGCTTTACGTATTTCTCGCTGCCACAAATTAGTAACCTGCCACAACAAAAAGCCAGAACTTTCTTCTGCCTTGTCTACATTAAACGTGTTGTCGTTCGATTTCATTTTGCTAATTTAAATCACTTCCAATAGCGTTACTAACTTTTTCATTCTGAAGCGCAGATGCCGCATTTATTTGTTCTTGCATGTCCTGCGGTAATGATTTCGCCATATTTGCTGCTACAAGTTTGATCCAAACGAATGACAACAATCCCTTCATCGTTAGTTTGTTTGTAACTTTTAAGCCTTCTGGTGTTTCCTCAAAAATATGTTCGTCATAAAGTTTTGCCAAAGGGAAACTGGTAACATCTGTGAACTTTTGGTTCCTAAGCGTTTCGATCAATTTCACTGTAAGCTTCGGACCACCCTTAGGTTTTAACATAAATTGATTTCCTGCTTCAAACTTTCCCTCCAGTTTTGTTTCCTCCAGTCCGTTATCCCAAGTTGGCCATCCGTTTACATTTTCAAATAGTTTCCACATTTGCTCTTTAGTAGCTTTTGTTGTTACAATGGTGTGTGATTTTGTCCACATAAAAGTTTGTTTTACTTTTTATATGTACAAATATAATAAGCGTACTTATAATATGAAAATTAATTTTTATCCGAACGAACTTTCGGCTTTAGCAACTATAGTTTATGCTTGAGAAACTGCTGTACCCGCAAGCTTTTCATAGATAAGCCGCAGCTGTCTTATATGTCTTGTAGAATGACAATACACAAATGTTATCCATTCCTGTCCGGTCAGCTCGCCGAGACCAGGCAAAGAAAAATCTGTGTAGGTAGCTTTGAGATCCATTGTCTCTGCAACCTTACGCATTGCTTCGCGGTTTATCTTCCACGCTTTGTGGGCGGCATCCTTATCATGCGGCCCGTTAGAAGGAATGATAAATTCAGGAGAGTGCATTTTTATGGTGTAGTCAAGAAAAGTATTCTTGATGATTTCAACATTTGCGTCCGGCGCCCTTTGTGTTGTGGCTACATGTCCGCTCCAAATTTTTGCACATCCTTTCTCTGCTCTGTAAATATGCTCGGCGACTTGTCCGCCGGTCCAGCTTCCCTCAAATGGCACCTGGTTAAATTGCTGTTGCGAAAATTGTTGAATCATCTCCAACATTCCCTCTGTAGTTTCATCTAACCAGTTTAAAAGTTCTTGTCGCATATGATTGATTTTGTTTCTCAAAACTAAAATGCTTAAAAAACAATACCGAGGGTAAATGTGACAAATGCTGGGGCTTTTGCGACATTATTCAGCGCCTTAGGATTCTTTTTAACCGCAGAGAAAAGGAGTTTTTTTTCACACAGAGGAAAGGAGATTTGTGAATCACCCCTTCTATGTGATCCGGGCAGCTAAGAATATTTTGAAGCAATTCCTCCGTTCACTCTGTGAAAAAAAACTCCTTTTCTCTGCGGTTAAAAATAAATGCACCACCCCTGTGAGTCTTTGCGCTAAAAGCGTAACTTATGAATTCCCTGTCCCTGCTATTAGCCACCTCAAAAAATTTAAGCAATGAATATTCCTACAGGACAACAGGCAGTAATGCCTTACCTAATTCTGAAGAATGCACATCGATTCATCGAGTTTACCAAACATGTATTTGATGCTGAGAAAACACTTGAAGTGCATCGCGATGATGGCATTACTATTACGCATGCACAGATCAGCATTAGCGGCAGCACCATTATGTTTGCGGAAAGTTCTGATGAATATCCCACACAAAATGCCAACCTGTTTGTGTATGTTGATGATGCTGATGCTACATATGAAAAGGCGCTCAGTTTTAATGCAACCTCATTAATGGCGCCGGATGACCAACCATACGGAAGAAGCTGCGGAGTAAAGGACCCGTTTGGCAATACATGGTGGATCACTTCTGTTTAGTATTTTTGAAAATACAATCGTAAACATGCAAGATTTCAGATTAAGGGTTTTTCATGCAGTGGCTTCTCACCTAAGTTTTACCAAAGCTGCTGCGGAATTGTTTATCACACAACCGGCGGTTAGCAAAAACATTCATGAACTTGAATCGGAATTTGACATCCGTTTGTTTGAAAGAAAAGGAAATAAAATAAGCCTGACTGCTGCGGGAACAATTCTATTGAACTACACCGAGCAAATTATTGATGTTTACAAACAAATTGATTTTGATTTAAGCGTCATCAAGAAAAAATTTTCCGGCAGGCTGGAACTGGGCGCCAGCACTACGATTGGACAATATGTGTTACCGCAGGTGCTTGCAAAATTCTATCAATCATTTCCTGAAATCAAACTGAGCCTTGTCAACAACAATACGGAGAAAATAGAAGCAGCGCTGCTCGACAAAAAAATCGAACTGGGCATTGTTGAGGGTCGCACGCAAAACAAACAGCTTAAGTACACTCAGTTCCTGAAAGATGAATTGGTGGCTGTTGTGCATACCAAAAACAAACTTGCAAAGAAAGACGTGATCACGCTTGCGGAACTGCAAACAACACCTTTGGTTTTGCGTGAAAGAGGTTCCGGCACATTGGAGGTAGTTGAGCATGCATTGCAAAAGCATAAGATCAAATTGTCGCAACTTCATGTCGCCATGTATCTTGGCAGTACGGAAAGCATCAAATCTTTCCTGAAACATTCCAACTGCATCAGTTTTATTTCCATCAGCGCCATTGCGAATGATGCGGCTAGCGGTGAGTTTAAGATCATTGATATTGAGGACTTTGATATTAAACGTTCATTCTATTTTGTGCATTTACAAGGCAAGCCCAGCGGCCTTGCCAGCACTTTTATGCGATTTGCCGCGCAGCATTATAACCAGAAGTTATAATGCATAATTATTTGCGATTTACACCACTTCTGTATTCTGTTCAAATTTGCTTTCACAAATCAGTGTAATGGAAAGCATTTTTAGTACAGAAGGCGTGGGAAAGAAAACAGTTTTTATACTTGCGTGTAGCATTTGCCTGTTGCCATTCGTTAACGGATTAGAGGCATTGCTCGCAGGCTTTTTACTGGTACAATTCACAGGTAATCCCTTTGAAAAATACACGCACAAAGCAATCAAGCTATTTTTACAGATATCCGTGGTAGGTCTTGGTTTTGGCATGAACATTCACGAAGCGCTCGAAGCGGGCAGGCAGGGATTTCTTTTTACAGTTGCTTCTATTTCTGTAACGCTTATTCTTGGTTTATTGATTGGCAAATATTTTTCTATTCAGCGTAAAACATCTTTGCTCATCGCTGCCGGCACGGCAATCTGTGGAGGCAGCGCCATTGCAGCAGTATCACCCGTGATTAAAGCAAATGAAAAGGAAATGTCTGTTTCCCTGGGCACCATCTTCATTCTTAATGCCATCGCACTTTTTATCTTTCCTGTTATTGGTCACTATTTTAATTTAACTCAGCAGCAATTTGGTTTATGGTCTGCGATTGCTATTCATGATACAAGCTCCGTTGTTGGCGCAGCACACGCCTACGGGCAGGAGGCTTTGCAAATTGCAACTGCCATAAAACTTGAACGGGCTCTTTGGATCATTCCAGTATCAATCTGCGCAGGATTACTTTTCAAAAACAAAAAAGCGAAGATCAATATTCCGTGGTTCATTTTACTGTTTGTATTGGCGATGATCATTAGCAGCCAATTTCCTTTGCTTCAAAAACCGGCGTTGTATATTTCAGAATTTGCAAAAAGATGCTTGGTGCTTACATTGTTTTTCATCGGCACTTCATTAACGAAAGATGCGCTGAAACATGTGGGCACAAGGCCTTTATTGATGGGGGTTTTATTGTGGCTATTTATTTCAGCAACCTCTTTGTTCGTGATTATTTCATTTGTATAAACAAAAATAGCTGGCAACATTATCAATGCCAGCTACCAGGTTTCTATATACAGGTGCGTTGTTATTTTATTACCACCACTTGTTTAACGTAGAGTTTATCATTTACTCTCAGTCGCACAAAATAACTACCAGCAGCCAGACGTGACGGCAAGGTAATATTGAAAGTATGGTCTCCGGTTGAGTAGTATGACCGCTGAATTAAAGTTTGCACCAATGCTCCTGTCGCGCTATAAATATCTGCTGTAAGCTCCTGTCTTTGTTTCAGATTTACGCTTATTGTAAAATTGCTTCGAGCAGGATTTGGATAAACGCTCCATCCGAAAAAGTTTTCAGGTCGAACTGCATTATTTGTATCGCCTGGAATCAAAGGTAATGCTGTTAAATCGGTAAAGAAAGAAGGGGAACCCGTGAGGGAAACGTTTAATGATGGAACGGCTGACTCAAGGTTAGTCGCGGTATAGTTCCATTCTTTTTTACTTACAGTAGCCCCAACGACTCCTGAAGGAAAATTATATGTTGCATTGGCCACTTCCGATAAGTCGACAGTTGTTCGCGCCCACAAAACATACACATATTTTCCTGAGCTATTTTTGAATGCCCCGCCATTAACTGACGACGGAAGATTCAATGCCGTTGTCTTTGCCACATCATACTTGTATCCGTACAGGATGTCGGATGTTGTTTTATATGCAATCCCTTCATCTGTATATTGCTGATTGTAAACACCACCATTTGTCAGTGGACCAATGCCATCCAGTTTTTGATATAATCCCATCACATCATAGCCATTCGTTGCAGTAGCATAGTCGCCGTTGTTGCCTATTCCGTACACATACATTTGACTGATACCATTCATTTGCGATTCTACCATTGCTTTAATGATGTAGTTTCGTTGTACTTCAATGCCGCCAAAGTAAGTGCTGGTAATATTTCCGGGAATATTGCTTTCCGTACAGATGATTGTTTTCTTTGGATAGCTTACGCCATTGTAACCATATTTTGAAAGCACATCTTCGAAGGTTTTCTTTACACCGATGTATGAATCTGCGCAGGCATCAGAGTGTCTTTTATATTTTACAGTGCCTGTTACTCCATCCCAATAAGCAAGATCATAAATTGGATAACTGTGAAAACTTAAACAATCGAAGTATGCGCCGCCTTTGTTAGGATATGCTGCGGTTACACTTCCATCAACAGGATTGTCGGTATTGCGCAGCAATACGTCAAGAAAGCTTGAATAGCCAAGTCCTCCTGGTGCTACATATGCAGTAGGATCAACCGTTTTGATTACATCGTAAGCGATTCTTAATAAGCGAATGTATTGATATACTGGCGCACGGAGGTTCAGTAATTCGCAAGGCGTTGGCGTATTCTCAAACCAGTTTCCGGCATTGCCTGCGGCTTTCCAACCATTTGCGCCACCATCCTGATCGGGCTCGTTTATGATCTCCCAAAACTTTGTTTGGTTCTTGTACATGCTTACTGTTTTGTACACGTATAGTGCGAAATAGTTGTTATCATTTACAGGCGTTCCGTTTTCACCATTATCCCAAATAGGTTCGTACATATTGGCAAATAACTGCGAAGGGACAGAGCAACCGCCGTACGTATTATTGTCTTTATGCGCTGCAGAAACAGGCGTGCCGAGAAACACAGTCAGGTCTTGCATTCCCAGAGATGCGTAGTGATTGAATTGATCAACGCGTATATTGTAACCCCATGTTTGAAGAAAATCCTCGTATAAAGAAGGGCGTACAGTTTTTACGCCAGCCCCTTTCACGCCTTTTGCCAGATTACCGGCGGCAATATCTGCAATGGTTCCATCATCCCATGAGGTTCCGTAATAGCCCATGTTGCTGCCGAACAGATAAAAGTTTGAGTAAGCCGGTGAGCCTTGAGGATCGTTCGCAGTATAGTTGACTTGTGCAGTTAGTTTCAGAGAGATAAATACACACAAAACAATAGTAAAGATGTTTTTCATTAATGATTGAATTAAAATAGAATACAATTAAAATTCCGGCTGTGTAAAGGTTATAGTGGTGTGTATAATGCCGAGAGTGTCGAAACGCCTGATGACAACACAATTATTCTGCCATTTTTCCTGTAATGCGGACTATGCCTTAATTTTATTTATTCACTTTTAAAACTGATCACATGGAATTTGGCCGCGTGCCTGATAATGAATTGAATAATGTTGACTTTAGTTTACCTAAAGAACCTGCTGATAATAAACTTGTTCTCAAGGGAACGAAGCAGAAAAACCCGTTGGTCCACCTGGGTTGTGCCAAGTGGGGAAGAAAAGAATGGGTGGGAAAAATTTATCCGAAAGGAACGAAGGAATCTAACTTTCTGGAGCATTATGTGAAGCACTACAACTGCATTGAGTTGAATGCAACACATTACCAGGTATATGGTCCTTCAACAATTGAAAAGTGGGATGATAAAGCAAAGGGCCGTGATTTCAAATTTTGTCCGAAGGTGAACCAGAATATCAGCCACTTTGGAAAGCTGGATGATAAGCAACCTTTGATGGATAAATTCCTTGAAGGCGTGTTGGCTTTCGGAGATCACCTCGGTCCCATATTTTTCCAGGTGAGTGATAAATTTACTCCGAACAGAAAAGAAGAACTTTTTAATTTTCTCTCCAAACTGCCTACTGATCTGCAATTCTTTGTGGAGGTGCGTCATCCTGATTGGTTCCTTCCGCAATATGCAAAAGAACTTTTTGATAAACTACGCGAATTGAATATCGGTGCGATCATTACAGATACAGCAGGAAGAAGAGATTGCTGCCACATGCACCTAACTGTACCAAAAGCTTTCATCCGCTATGTAGGAAACAGCTTGCACCCAACAGACTATACTCGTTGCGATGAATGGGTAGATCGTATGAAATACTGGCTGGATCAAGGAATTGAAGAGTTGTATTTTTTCATGCACATGCATGATGAAGCGACATCTCCTGAACTTACGGTTTATTTGGTTGATAAAATAAATGCGGCGTGTGGGCTGAATCTGATTAAACCGCAGTTTGAGGGCGGCAATACTTTGTTTTAAAGAGAGCACGCAGATGACGCAGATTGAGCTGATTTGCACTGATTGGCTGTTAGCTCTGCAAGGCCTGTAGTCTTGCAGCATTATTCCGTTGCCTTTGGCAACATTATCGCCGGCGGCGATAGAATACAACTCCGAAGCTGGAAGCTTCGGAGAGCAACGCAATAGTTCTTGCAGGGCACAAAAGATCAGTGCAAATCTGTCAAATCAGTGTCATCTGTGTGCTTCCTGTTATTCAGCCATTGCAGCCTTCACGTACCTCTTTCTTGTTGCTACAAACAGGCCCATTGCAAGGGCCATCACTACAACACCTGTAAGACATATTCCGGGCCAACTGCCGTGTTTCCAAACAATCAATGCAAGTGCAGACCCGGATGCAGTGCCGATGAAAGCTCCCGTCATATAAATGGTATTGAGGCGATTGCGTGCTTCCGGAAGTATTGCGTACACTCTTGTTTGATTGCTGACATGAATTGCTTGCATGGCAAAATCCAGTGTGATAATGCCGAAGCAGATGCCAATGATAGAGTATCGGAAAATATAAAAAATTACAAAAGAAAGAGCCAATACGATAACGCCCAACCCAACCGCTTTTCGTGGATGACGCTTGTCGGCACTTCTTCCGGCAAGTGGTGCGAACAAAGCGCCCAGTGCCCCAGCCAATCCAAAAAGACCGATCGTATCACTGTTCAATCCAAATGCGGGACTGCTTAGCCACAGCACCATTCCTGTCCAGAACATTCCAAAGCAAGCAAATGCAGAACCGCTCAATATAGTTGCTTCACGAAGTTCATGGAACTTGAACATTTCAAACAACGACTTCATCAACTTGCCATAAGTGCCTTTGAATGCCGGTTGGCTTTGCGGCAAAAAGAAATACATCAAAGGCAATTGCACCAGCGTAATGATTGTTGCCAGACCATACATTCCTCTCCAGCCAAAATGTGCACCAACCACTCCGCTCAATGTTCTTGAAAGAAGAATGCCTATCAATAGTCCGCTCATCACATTGCCAATTACTTTTCCTCTTTCTTCAGGAGATGCGAGTGCCGCCGCCATAGGGATGATCATTTGCGGTACAACACTCGTTACACCTACAAAAACAGATGCAATTCCGAGGAGCCAGAATTGATTGGCAAACGTAGTGGCAGCCAGACTTCCCACACAAATCAATGTAACTGCCATAATCAACTTCCTGCGTTCAATTAAATCTCCCACAGGAACAAAGAACAGAATACCCAATGCATACCCCAATTGATTAAGAAATGTGATTTGCCCCGCTTGCGCTTCTGCAATGCCAAATTCCTTTGCTATTAAAGGGATAAGAGGTTGACTATAGTAAATGTTTGCAACGATAAGACCCGTGCAAATGGCCATGAAAATTTCCTGTGAACGCTTCATATGCTTTTCTAAAACTTTGGCTCGCGATCAGCAAAACCATATGGCCGGAGCAAATAAATGCAGGAATTTGTTTTTATACTGAGGCGAAAATGAAGCGCGAAGGTAAAATGTTTTTTCCGGTCTTTGCGGCGCTTTACAAATATTGAGTAGTATTAAAGAAAGAGAAGAGAACGCTTGTTTACCAATCTGTCATTTTGGTTGGCAAATAATCATGAACATTTTAGGCTTTGGAAAGCGTTGTAAAAAAATACGTGATCGATCTTGAAATGTTATCACCCAGCTCAATCAATAACGTGGGCCAGTTGATTAGTAAATGACTTAATTTTTTTAGCATAATTATTGTTTTTAAGTGTTTAATGGTTGTTGTTTTAATCCTGCAATTCTTCACAATAATATCCTACATGTTGCAGTGTGTTTTCAACATGTCTTGGAGAGAGGTTATCAGATTCAATGCGTAAAATTTTGTCTTTATCATGCAAGTCCACATTCCATCTGATAATACCTCCAAGCTTTGAAATGTGTTTTACTATCGATTCCACATTTCTCCTGCGTCGAATGTTTGTTTTGAATACAAGAACTTCCATAAGAGTTATTTAGTTTGGATAAAGTAGTTGGTTATTCTGCTGCGCCTTCATTTGCATTTGCGGCGGGTTGTTGCTCATTAAAACCTCTTCTCCAGCTACCACAGCGTTCGCGCATTTTTTGTTTGAATTTCTCTTGTTCTTCAGGTGTCATTTTTTGCCACTTCTCACGCATGCCTTCTTTCCAGGCGCCTCCCGGTCCGCCCCACGGACCACCACGACGAGGACCGCCCTTAAAGCCGCTGAATAAAATTTTACTCAATACTAATATTCCTATTGCCTGTGGAAATGTAATGGCTGATACATGTATTACTGAAGGAAGAATTCCGTTCCACAAGCTCATTACAATGAAGCTGAAGAGCAACACGGCAGCGGTGCCAAACAACAGCATCATGATAAATTTTTTAAAGAAAAATCCGCGTTTCATAATTTTATAATTTTTTGTTTTCGTGGGCTGATCGTAAATGGTTAATCGTCAATCGTGAATATCTGATTGTCGGAAATCCCATTCACGTTTCACCATTCACTTTTCACTTTCACGAGTTTAATAATTCGTTTTTCAAAGTGCTCAATCTGTCCCGTAAATGCAGTACTGCGTATCGTTTGCGAGAGATGAGCGTGTTAACGGTTTCACCCGTTTGTTCGGCAATCTCTTTAAAGGGAACGCCTTCCAGTTCATTCAGGATAAAAACATCTCTTTGTTCTTTTGGCAGTTCCTTCAAAGCACTGTCAAGCGCCTCCCAAAAAAGAGAACGCAGGTAAGCTGTTTCAGGATTCTCATTTCCTTCGGAAAAAAGCTCCGTCCACTCCGCAATTGTTTCACCGTCTTCAGAAGTGTAAATGTCTTCTACTGAATCGGGTTTCTTTTTGCGTTTCTTGTCTGTGATCTTGTTTCTGGTAACTGTAAAAAACCATGCGGTAAGCTGTTCAATCGGCTGAGTGTTCCCGACGAACTGGTAAAAAACATCCTGCAGGATATCCTCGGCATCAGCTTCATTATCAACACGTTTGCGTATAAAACCCATCAACCGCTTGCTATAAGCATTGATCGTATCGGTTATATTACGTTTTTTTTCCGCCATAGCGGTGGTTGATATCGTTGCTGCATCCGTCATGTAATTAAGGTAGACGGGCAGGAAAGCCAGATATTTTAAAGTTTTGAAAAAAAATCTTTCCAGACTAAAGATAAGCAGCAAAAACAGACAATAACTGAATAACTGGGTTGCTGTTTGTCTTTGCGAGTGAATGCGATTCGCCCCTACAGCATTTTCAATTTTCAACTTTCAATTTTCCATTCTCCTCAACTCTGTTAAAGTTTTCCACATGAAAAATAAATCTCACAAATAATCGTTTGTTGTATAGCAGCAAAAAGTATAAAATGCGGACCCGCTAAACTTTACTCCTGTTAAAAGGTCAATAAAAGTTATGAAAAAGAGAACACTAATTTTTACCCTGCTGATTGCGGTAAGCGGTTTATTCGCTTTTAAAGGTCTTGAGCACAGAGTGATGAAAAGACGTTTTTTCCATAGCGGTATTTCCGGAACTCCCTACATTGTTATCAAAAAATCCGACTACGAATTAAGTGTGTATGATGCTGAAGGCTGGTATGCCACATATCCCGCTGTATTCGGAAACAAATCGCTCGATGACAAAATGGTGATGGGCGATAGAAAAACACCAGAAGGCGAATACAAAATTGCATCCAAGCGTCCACACGAAAAGTGGGATAAAATGATGTTACTAAATTATCCGACTCAGATAGATATAGATAAATTTAATGATCGCAAAGCAAAGGGCCTGATTCCCAAAGATGCCAAACTCGGCAATGGTATTGGTATTCACGGCACCTGGAACCGCGATGATATGGCTGTGGACTATTATCAAAACTGGACCAACGGCTGTATCTCATTAAAGCGTGAAGACATTGAAGAGTTATACGATATTATCCCCGTGGGAACTAAAGTGACGATTCAGCATTAAGGATTTAACAACTGTCGTCTTAAAAAATAAAACCCCTGAGAAGTTCTCGGGGGTTTATTTTTTTCAAATAATTGAATTACTGAATAATTGAATAATTGGATCTATATGCTGCTCCCATTTAGCTCTCCGAAGATTCCAGCTTCGGAGCATTATTCTATCGCCTCCGGCGATAACGAATGTTGCCAAAAGCAACAAAATAAAACTCCGAAGCTAAAAGCTTCGGAGAGCGATTGATTCAGCAACCAATCAGTTATTCAGTTAATCAGTTATTAAATTTTTCCCCCTTTTATCTCGTTCACCACACCCGGATCAAGCAGCGTGCTTGTGTCGCCGAGGTTGTCCATTTCGCCTTCTGCAATTTTTCTGAGGATGCGACGCATGATCTTGCCGCTTCTTGTTTTTGGCAAACCACTTACGAACTGGATCTTGTCTGGTTTTGCAATTGGCCCGATGATGCGGGAAACTGTTTGCATAATGTCTTTTCTTGCCAACTCCTCATCACCATGTGATCCGTCATAAATAACGTAGGCGTAAATACCCTGCCCTTTGATTTCGTGCGGGAAACCAACAATGGCACTTTCTACTACGCCAGCATGCATGTTGATGGCGTTCTCCACTTCAGCGGTTCCTATGCGGTGACCACTCACATTCAACACGTCATCTACGCGGCCCGTGATGCGGTAGTTGCCGTTTTCATCGCGAAGACAACCGTCTCCGGTAAAGTATAAACTATCGTATGTAGCAAAATAATTCTGTCTGCATCTTTCGTGATCGCCATAAGTAGTACGTAAAATGGACGGCCATGGGAACTTGATGCAAAGATTTCCGCTTACGCCATTTCCTTTCACTTCTTGTCCTTTTTCATCTACCAAAATCGGTTGTACACCCGGCAAAGGCAGGGTAGCAAAAGAAGGTTTGGAAGGTGTTACGCCCGCAAGATTCGATATCAGCACACCGCCGGTTTCCGTCTGCCACCATGTATCTACTATCGGGCATTTTTTCTTGCCAATGTGTTCATCGTACCAATGCCACGCTTCCTCATTAATAGGTTCTCCAACGGTACCTAAAACTTTCAGTGAAGAAAGATCATGATTTTGAACTGGCCCCAAACCAAAGCCCATCAACGATCTGATGGCTGTCGGCGCTGTATACAATATGTTTACTTTGTATTTATCAACAATGCTCCAGAAGCGGCCAGCATCGGGAAACGTAGGGATTCCTTCATATATCATCGTCGTTGCTCCAGCAGCCAGCGGCCCGTAAACAATATAGCTGTGCCCAGTGATCCAGCCGATATCGGCTGTACAGAAATGGATATCGCCCGGTTGATATTGAAATACATTCACAAAACTGTATGCAGTGTACACCATGTAACCCGCGGTGCTATGTACCACGCCTTTGGGTTTGCCGGTAGAACCAGATGTGTACAAGATGAACAACGGATCTTCAGCATCCATTTCTTCTGCTTCGCAGTATGGATTGCCTTGCGTTTCTACTTTTTTAATTTCATCTTCCCACCACACGTCTCTTCCTTTGATCATACTCACTGGGGTACGCGTACGCGTTAGTACGATCACCTTCTTAACAAATTTGCATTGAATGAGCGCATCGTCTATTACACCTTTCAACGGAATTTCTTTATTACCACGATAAGCACCGTCACACGTGATGACAAATTCGGCCTGCGCATCCTGCAAACGATCGGCAATACTTTGTGCGCTAAAACCGCCAAAAACGACAGAATGTATAGCGCCAATTCTCGCACATGCCAGTACTGCAACAGCTAATTCAGGCACCATGCCCATATAAATACAAACGCGGTCACCTTTTTTGACGCCGTTGTTTTTTAGTACGTTACCAAATTGTAAAACTTTATTGTGAAGTTCTCTGTAAGTGAGTACGCGATGATGTTCTTCGGGATCATTTGGCTCCCAAATGATAGCAGGTTTGTTGCCAAGGCTGCCGAGGTGGCGGTCAAGGCAGTTTTCAGTAATGTTTAGTTTACCGTTAAGGAACCATTTTATATTGGGTTCCGTAAAGTTCCAGTCCAGTACTTTGTCCCAGCGTTTGCGCCATAAAAAATTGGACGCAATGTCGCCCCAAAAAGCCTCGGGGTCGTCAACACTTTTTTTGTACGCTGTATTATACTGATCCAGAGTTGTTACCTGATAGGGATATGCCATACAATCGTTCTTTTGTGCAAAATAATGAAAACGTACGACAATAACCTTTAACAATCGTTTGTCCAAGATGCAAACAATGCAATCATACGTCATTTTAAGTGAATAAAACCTTCGTCTTGTAACTACTCCCTTAAACATTTTTTAAACATGAAAAAGGGTAACTTTATTCTATGATTAAAAGGATTTTAACATTCAGCTTTATATTTTCGGTGTTGCTTTTGGCATGTGCCTGCAATGGCGCCGTGGATAAAAAAAACGACGAAGCAACTACAGCAACAACTGCAGCATCTACAGATAAATATGACAAGAAAAGAAAGGAAGGAATTGATTTTGTAGCGTCAGGCGATCAACCGACATGGGAAATGGATATTGATATGCAAAAAGCAATCTGGTTCACCGCTTTGGAAGAAAATGTAACGGCCTTAAACACACCTGTTCCTGCAGCTGTAAAAAACGGTGATACTACCATTTACCAGGCAACAGTGGATGCGGGCTCTATCAAAGTGATCATTATTAATCAGCCTTGTATCAACAGTGCCACCGGAGAAGTTGCTGACCATTCCGTTGAGGTGCAAACCAGTGGTAAAGTTTTTAAAGGTTGTGGTAAATATTTAAATTAATTTTTGAGGATGATTAAACTGCCGATAAATAATACTACCAAAAATCCGTCATTGATTTTTTGTATCCTCATGGATCTGATTGGTTGTACTTCTTATTTGCTTCCGGGAGCGGGAGAATTTATCGATATTATTTGGGCGCCAATTTCGGCGTTTATTTTTTACAGAGCTTTCGGTGGTTGGAAAGGTGCGTTTGGAGGGTTGTTTAATTTTGTGGAGGAAGCATTTCCCGGCCTTGATTTCATTCCAACTTTTACTATTGTGTGGATATGGAACTATGCTACGAGGAAGAAAGCGCTGCCGCTGCGCGGCTGAGGTTATTTGCCACTGAGGCACAGAAGGCTCTGAGATTAAAATAATATCGGGCCATAAGAACACAAAGTACAAGAGAAAGTTTATTCAATTCCTCTTCTCTGTCCCTCTGTTCCTCTGTGGCAAATATCAGCTCTCAATCACAATCATCTCCACATTATTTCCCGGCTTCACTTCTATCGCTGAACCTTCCGCAAGAAATACACTTTCAGGTTTTTCATCTTTTAACAACCCAAATTCTTTCCCATACACGTTTTCAAAATCAACATCGATATTGTATTCTTTTACCGGATAAACCTGCCAGCGGGGATGTGATACTTCATACTCCGAGGTTTTGTGCTCGCCGAGTTTTGTATAGCCCCAATAATGTTCAGTTATAAATTCTTCATCACTTCCTTCTGCGATCGTGATCAGCTGGTTTTCAGCCGTTATCTGGAATGAGTTCCATTTCTCTTTTTTCCATTTATACTCTACTGACAATTCATCGTCCGTTATTTGCCAGCGATGGTCCGTGCGCATGGTTTCGTAATTCTCGTTGTAAACGGTGTTGGCAACAAATGTTAGCGCAGGACGCGGCACAATTTCTTTCACAAAAACAACACCTCTTTTCCAACCGTTTGCCGCTTTGTGACGCACATAAAATCGTAGGTTGACTTCTTCGAAATTAGTATGAAACGGAATCGGCAAGCCTTTCAGCTTTGTATTGAGAAACATAAATCCTACAAGACTTACATAACATTTACCGTTCCACAGATCGAGTTCTGTTTTATGCGGCAAATAAGAGATGAGCAAATCCGGATCAACAACATAATTTGCCATTGCCAGTTTGCGCCATTCTGCTTTTAAAAAAGTCTTTGCCATGTTAATTTATTGTTCTTGGTTAACATCCTCACTTTCGGCCAAAGATGTGTAATAAGTAATCGCTGCTCTTATTTCTCCGAAAGAGTAATCTTCTCCAAGCTTTTGTTTTATTGGCGTTAGTGAAAGATCATCTCCTGCGTCCTTAATTACCGACAAAATGCGTGGAAGCTTATGGGGAGGCACCAGATCTTGGATTTTTACTTCGCCCGTTCGAAGGAATGAAGTAAGGTGACTTTCTATTGTGCCAAATGCAAAGCCGCGCTCCTTGGATATTTCAGCCACGGACTTACCTTGTTTATACATCTCAAGTGTAATCTTATAAGTATCACCTTTTTTAGGTTTTGCAGTGGCCGTCTTTTCTTCAACCGTTTGCGGCTCAATGGCTACCACGTTTTTCCTTTGCGCTTCTACAATAGCGAGCAAAGCATCTGAATGTAATCCGTTTACAAGACCAGATGTTATTTGGAAAGATTGCTCAATCTGCTGTTTTTTTCGCAGAAATGTAATCTGTATATACTTTAGTGCGCCAACATACTTTCCGGTACGTTTTTTAACACGCATCGCATCAATATGTTTTTGAAACGGATCGATCAATTCTTCTTTCAATGCATTTTTAAAATAATTGGCAGCCGCCTCCATTCTTGCATTCAGTTGTACATAGTTATCTGCCTCCGCGGTTTCAACCAAGCGCTCGAGTTGAAACAAAAATTTTTGTGCTGTTTCTTTTTGCTTCCATGCTTTTTGCAGGAGTTGCTCGGCAAGCTTTATGGCATCTTCTTTTTCAGGAATTTGACGATCTGCATTTTCCTCGCAAAGATTCTCCAATTGCGCCACGATCTTTTCCCAATCAAAAGAAATGAGTAACGATTTTGCAATGAAAACTTTCTGCGCCTCTTCCAAATATTCTTTCAGATCTTCTGCTTTAGCCGCAGTTTGTGAAAAGGCAATCACTCTTTCATCTGTACTGATGGCATGTGGTTGAATACGTGAAAACAAAATAAGCCCTTCCAGGTTTGTCAACCGGCTAAGAGCTACATACACCTGCCCCGGAGCAAACGATGCACCTGCGTCTATGATCGCCTTGTTGAAGGTAAGGCCCTGACTTTTGTGAATGGTTATTGCCCATGCGAGACGAATAGGAAACTGCTCAAACATACCGAGTTCTTCTTCGTCAACAGTGTCTTTTTCTTTATTGTATACAAATTTTACATTCTTCCATTGTTCCCTTTCTATCTCGAGTTCGCCTTCATCATTAGGAAACTCAATAACAATTTTATCTTCTTTGAAAGCTTTTATCGTGCCTATTTTTCCATTGTAAAATTTCCTTGCCTCACCTTTGTCATTTTTAATAAACATGATCTGGGCGCCAACTTTTACATTCAACGTTTTTTCTGCGGGAAAGGCTTTCTCTCCAAAATCACCACTGATCTTTGCATCGAAAGATTGTGATTTCCCGGGCAACTTTTCCAGCTCACTGTAGTTGATAGAATCCGATTGTGCGTTGTGTGAAGTGAGTGTAATAAAATTCTCTTCCTTAGCGGGCCTGTAGCCCGGTCTGTAAAATTGATGAAGCGTATCCAGATCGTCGTTCGTCGCAACATTGTTACGAATATTGTTGAGAATATTGATAAACAGCAAATCGCTTTGCCTGTAAATTTTATCCAACTCAACATACAACGGGTAGGTCTGCTGCATCACTTGTGCATCAAAAAAGAATGGACTTTTGTAGTGCTGTTTCAATATACTCCACTCTTCATTTCTCACAACAGGTGGTAACTGATACAAATCCCCGATGTACAATATCTGAACCCCACCAAAAGGCTCCATTGGTCTTTTTCTGAAATGTCTGAGAATTACATCCACCGCATCCAGCATATCAGCACGTACCATGCTTACCTCATCAATTACCAAAAGCTCCAGTTCCCTAAGTAATTCTCTGCGATCATAATTAAAACGAATGTTTCTGAGGAGTGCATGCGCATTGGTTGTGCCACCATTCAAATCGTTCCAGCCTGTATGTTGCGTTGGCAAAAAAGGAACGAAGGGAAGTTGAAAAAATGAATGCATTGTTACGCCGCCCGCATTGATCGCGGCAACGCCCGTAGGAGCAACAACTGCCATTTTTTTAAACGTATTCTCCTTAATGTATTTTAAGAAAGTTGTCTTGCCGGTTCCGGCTTTTCCAGTCAGAAAAATATGCTTGCTTGTATGATTTACAAACTTTACCGCCATTTGGAACCGCTCATTGGTAGAATCGAACATCATTGTGTGTGCAAAGTACTAAAATGAATAATAGAAGGAGTAAATGATGCCGGATCACAACGGGTGTACAAGGTAATTTTTTTTTCAGAAGATTTAAATTATCTTGGATAAAATTTGCGCATCAAAATGTACAAAAAATTATTATCCATATCCTTGCTACTAGCAATTGCATCTGTATCCTTTGCCCAATCACAAGAAGAACACAGTTCAGTAAGTACCCCTACTGGCGAACTACGCGGCTCACTGATCTTGCCCCAGGGCGTTCAGAAATTTCCAGTCGTAATTTTGCTACCCGGCTCCGGCCCCACAGACAGAAACGGCAACAACGCAATGGGCGTAACTGCCAACAGCTACAGATTGCTAGCCGAACAATTTGCAAAACAAAAGATCGCCACGCTTCTCATTGACAAAAGAGGTATTTCCGAAAGCGCTCCAGCTCTTAAACAAGAAGACAGCATTCGCTTTGACAACTATGTGAGCGACGCGGTAGCATGGAAAAGGTCTATTGAAACAGATCCCCGCGTTACCAAAGTTTTTATTGCGGGCCACAGCGAGGGTTCTTTGATCGGCATACTTGCGGCACAGCAAACACCAGTGGCTGGATTTATTTCCATTTCCGGTCCGGCGAAAAGTGCAGATAAAATAATAATTGGTCAGCTTCAAAAACAGGCTCCATTTATGGCGCCGGCAGCTGATTCTATGTTTAACCGACTTAAAAAAGATCAACCGCTGGATACCGTTCCCAACGAACTCTATGCCATTCTTAGAAAAAGCATTCAACCCTATATGGCGTCATGGATGAAATATACACCGTGCACCGAAATTGCAAAACTTACTGTACCAGTATTGATCGTGCAGGGCTCTACTGATATGCAGGTTGAAACATCCGAGGCAAAAGCATTAAAGGAATGTCAGCCAAAAGCAGAATTGCACATCATACAAGGCATGAACCACATTCTAAAAAACGCGAGTTCAGTAATGTCTGAAAACATAGCTACTTACAAAATGCCCGCATTGTCTGTAAATGAAGACTTAGTCACTGTCATTGTAAATTTTGTAGGAAAGCAGTAAGGGACAGCACGCAGATTTTCATGATTGTGATGATTTAACGTGACTTCGATTGATAGTTGTGCCGCAATAGAATCACACAATGCGAAATAAAAAGCACTCGTTTAACTTAACACATGAACTTTCTTGCTCACGCATATTTATCCTTTAATGAACCGGACATACTGGTGGGCAATATGATCAGTGATTTTGTGAAAGGCAGGAAAAAATTTGACTATCCCGAAGGCATACAAAAAGGAATACAAATACATCGAAATATTGATGAATTTACGGATACACATCAAGCTACAAAACGTGCAATGCAGGTTTACAAACCGGCCTATCGTTTGTACAGCACAGCCTTTGTAGATGTAACTTTTGACTACTTTCTGGCAAATGATAAAAGCATTTTCAGCGATGCATCGTTATTTGATTTTAGTCGATCCGTGTATGCAACTTTAGAACAGTATTTCGATCAATTGCCCGGCCCTTTCAGGATGATGTTTCCTTACATGAAATCAAATAACTGGCTGTATAATTACCGCACCAAATATGGCATTGAAAGAAGCTTCGGTGGCGTTGTAAGACGCTCGCAATACCTGGAAGAAAGTGATACTGCTTTCCAAATTTTCAATGATAATATTCCTTATTTGCAGGAATGCTACAATGTTTTTTTTCCGCAGCTGGTGAGCTATGCAAAGACATTTGCACACAGATGACACAGATTAGACGGATTTACACTGACCTTTTTACTTATGGAGATGAGTGCAATTACTGCAAGCATTCAATATTTCAATAATTCTGTTTATCCGTGTAAATCCGTCTAATCTGTGTCATCCGTGTGCAAAAGAAAATCAGCGCAAATCAGCCAAATCAGTGTCATCTGCGTGCCAATTCTTTTCTATACATTCGTAACTAAACATTTCCTCCCATGTGTGGTATTGCCGGGATTATTACAACTGATACTTCATTCATTTCTGAACAGCGTTTGTTGCAAATGACAAATGCTTTGCAGCATCGCGGACCGGAAAGGGAAAGGTTTTGGACAAATGATGAAAGAACCGTTGGCTTTAGTCATCGCCGCCTTCGCATAATTGACCTTTCGGAAGCAGGAGCACAGCCAATGCATTGTCTCAACCGTTACACAATTGTTTACAACGGTGAGATTTATAACTACATTGAAATAAAAGAAACGCTTCAAAAGCAAGGCTATTCATTTGCATCGCATTCCGATACAGAGGTTATTCTCGCGGCTTATGATTGCTGGAAGGAAAAATGTTTGCAACAGTTTGATGGCATGTTTGCGTTTGCCATTTGGGACAATATTGAAAAAAAATTATTCGCGGCAAGAGACAGGTTTGGTGAAAAGCCGTTCTTCTATCACTTCGATCAAAACAATAATTTTCTTTTTGCATCGGAAATGAAAGCGATGTGGGCAGCAGGTGTTGTAAAGGAAATGAATAATTCCATGTTGCTCAATTATCTCAGTTTGGGCTGGGTGCAAAATCCAGTTGATAGTATGGAAACCTTTTATAGCGGCATCTTTCAACTACCACACGCATCCTATTTAATATTCTCTCTTTACGAAAATGACCTGTCGATAAACCGTTATTGGGATATTGATAAGGAAAAAATAATCGACATTACTTCAGAAAAAGCAATTGAACAATTTGCTGAATTATTTACAACTTCTGTGAAAAGAAGATTGCGAAGCGATGTTGCAGTTGGCACTTCATTGAGCGGTGGTTTGGATAGTTCTTCTGTTGTCGCCACTATTAAAAAAATATCCGCAGGCGCTGATCTGACAAGCTTTTCAGCCGTCTTCCCAAATTTTGAAAAAGATGAATCCAAATACGTCGACAATGTAAAAACTCAATTCAATCTCAAAAGTTTCACAACAACGCCAACTGCGGATGGATTCATAAATGATTTTGAAAAGCTTTGCTATCACCAGGAAGAGCCGTTCGGTTCTGCCAGTATTTACGCGCAGTTTAAAGTTTTTGAACTGGCAAAGCAAAATGATGTCACAGTGTTGCTCGATGGGCAGGGCGCGGATGAAACGCTTGCCGGTTACAGCAAATACATTCATTGGTTTTTGCAAGAGCTTTTTACCAGCAAGTTTCACGCCTTTAAGCAACAAAAGAAGATGCTTGTGCAAAACAAGATTGCGTTTGATTGGGGCTTCAAAAACTATGTTGCAGCTTTACTTCCTGCGCAAACAGCTTCTCAATTGCAGAAAAAATATCTGTCGCTGGCACTCAACAATCGCGATATAAAAAGAGATTTTGTTGAAGCGTTTCTTGATAGGGAGATGATGTACAAACCGATTGTTACTAAACTAAACGATATTTTATACTTCAACAGCATGCAGTTCGGTTTGCAGGAATTACTTCGCTATGCCGATCGCAATGCTATGGCGCATGGTCGCGAAGTAAGACTTCCGTTTTTAGCTCACGAACTGGTTGAGTTTATTTTTTCAATTCCTGCAGAACTGAAGATCAACAATGGTTTTACTAAAAACATTTTGCGCCAAACGATGCAACATTCGTTACCTGCTTCTATTGTTTGGAGAAAAGATAAAGTAGGTTTTGAGCCACCGCAAAAAAAATGGATGCAGGAACAGCAAATACAGGATTACATTATGCATGCAAAGGAAAAATTGGTTGCGGAAAAGATAATGAACGAAAACATTTTACACAAACCAATAAAAGCCAAAGGCTCCACAGAAAGCAACAATAATGACTTTTATTATTTGGTTGCAGGAAAAATGCTTTGATTCTTCGATTATAGAGTTGTGACAATCATTATGTAAAGACTGCTTGTCATCCCGAGGAACGAGGGATCTGGGAATTAGACAAACGGTTTGTAAATGTTATACTCAGATCCCTCGTTCCTCGGGATGACAAGCATCATTCTCTTAATCCTTTCACACGCTGCCGTTGAAAAACCGAAGTGCTCGCAATTAAATAACATTCATTTGTCCATTATGCATTCATTATTACACTCGAATTTTTACATTTGACATCTAAAAAAATCATTCAATGAAACTTGCCACAAAATATATACATGCAGGAGCACATCCGGATCCTTCTACAGGAGCGATTATGACGCCTATTTACCAAACGTCGACATACGCACAGGAAGCACCCGGAAAACATAAAGGCTACGAATACGCACGGTCGCAAAATCCTACACGTGCGGCTTTGGAAGAAGCATTGGCAGCTATTGAAAATGGCAAACATGCACTAAGCTTTAGCAGTGGCGTTGCAGCAACCGATGCCGTTATCAAATTACTGGAGCCAGGCGATGAAGTCATTGCTGCAAGTGACATGTACGGCGGAACGTATCGTTTGTTTACCAAAGTTTTTGAAAAATTCGGCATTAAGTTTCACTATGTAAATATGCAAGATGCGAACAACATCAAGCCTTTTATTAACGATAAAACAAAACTCATCTGGACGGAAACGCCGACGAATCCGTTGATGAATATTTCTGATATTGCAGCGATAGCAGCTATTGCAAAACCAAACAAAATATTGGTTTGCGTAGACAACACTTTCGCTTCCCCTTATTTGCAAAATCCCCTGGATCTGGGCGCAGATATCGTGATGCATTCCGGTACTAAATATTTAGGTGGACACAGTGATGTTATTCATGGTTGCCTGATGATGAACGATGACTCGTTGAGAGAAAAATTATACTTCATACAAAAAAGCTGCGGTGCAGTTCCGGGACCACAAGATTGCTTTCTTGTTTTGCGTGGCATTAAAACATTGCACTTACGTATGCAGCGTCATTGCGAGAATGGCGCCAAGGTCGCTCATTTCCTGCGCAATCATCCAAAAGTGGGAAAGGTTTACTGGTGCGGTTTTGAAGATCATCCGGGATATGCGGTCGCAAAAAAACAAATGCGTGATTTTGGCGGCATGTTAAGTTTTACACTGAAAGATGAAAGCACGGAATCGGCTTTTAAAGTCTTGTCCTCCACAAAAATATTTTCACTGGCAGAAAGTCTTGGCGGCGTTGAATCATTGATCAACCATCCGGCCACGATGACGCATGCCTCTATTCCAAGAGAAGATCGTTTGAAAAATGGATTGTCAGATTCATTGATTCGCCTCAGTGTTGGCGTTGAGGATGCGGATGATTTGATCGAAGATCTGAACCAGGCAATAGGATAATTTTTTCCAACGATATTGTATATAAGAGTTATAGAACCGACGAAAGTTCTATAACTCTTTTTTTATTGTACCATAAAAGCAGAAGTAGAGTTTTGTCCGGTTTTCACGGCAGTGCACTTTAGATAATACATTCCGTGTGCGAGATTTAAATTGCTGAGGGTTACATTAGTTTGACCTTCGCCAATATTTCTTCTTTCATTACTAACCACTGCGCCATTTGCATTGTAAATAGTTACCACAACAGGTTGTTCAGTTTTACAATGCGCTTTAAATTTCAATGTGCCACTTGCATCCACTACCCCTGAAACAAAAAATGCATTTGATTTACTTACAATTTGAGAAACAGGCGAGTAGTCAACATACCCACTTGTAAACTCAACTTTCAGTCGATAAAAGTTGTTTCCTGGTTGAGGTTGTTTGTCAGTATAGGTGTACGAATCGGCCCCCGCACCACATGTATAAATAGCAGCGAAGTTTGACCCATCATCGCTTCGTTGCACGGAGAATGTCTTCACACGCTCATCTCTGCTGTTTTTCCAGGTTAGTTGTACATTATCATCATTTTCTTCTTTTGCTTTAAAAAGAAATTGTGGCAAAGCCAATGGTTCGGCAAAAATATTTTTTTGTACTACCTGGTTAAAAATAACCTGATGGCCCGCATCATTCAAATGGGTCTGGTCGCCAGAATCGTATTGTGGCAAAATAGAACTGTCAACCGGATTAACCAGTACGCTCCAAAAATCAATCGCATAGTCACCAAACTCCATGAGTATGCTATCTTTCATTTCAGCCAATTTTTTCTTTGCATCAGAAGTAGCAAAATTGCCCGAGGTTCTGGGTTGTGTCGTGGTAATATAACACCTCACCCCTGCCTGTGTGTATGCATCGCGAATGGCGCGCAGGCAAAACATTGATTCAGTTACTGTGTATACATCATAACCATTGGTGGGATAGTTTACAATTACAGTTGAAACGAGCGGCTGTAAGGAAAGCATCTTTGTTACATCGTAATTTGGATCTGGTGCCGGCCTTCCTGCAGGCGAAACATAACTTGTAGCCATCCCCTCGTAAGGTGAATATCCTCCCTTTGCAAGCTGATCAATTTTCGTATCCCATTTTCCGGGCTTGTCGTAATAATTATCTAAAAGATTAACCCAGCAATTATAGTAACTCGACGCACCAAAACATGCTGCCGTAGATGAACCTTGTATACCCAACCATCTCGTTTGAACTTGCGCAAACGAACACACACAGAGCAGCCACAAAGCTGCAGTCGTAACTAATTTCATTTTTAATTTGGATTTAAGCGATAAGGCAGGAAAACAGTCCTTTTTTAAAGATAAATCGTAGTTATGGTATTTTTCGATTATTTAATGGTTAAGATGGCTATATTTATATCTTTTGCTGTTTTTGAGCCGTAGCAAGCATTTTCAGCCGACTAATACCCTAAAATTTAATGTTTGAACCTCGCTTTATGAAGATTTTTTGCAGCCGTCAATTGTAGTAATTGAATTGCATTCCTTACATTTAATAAACTTGTTTTTGCTTTCTGCTAAGCCTGTTACTAAGTGGCCCGAGTATTGCAGTTATTAATGTATATACTATTGTTCGCATAAATATTTCGAATAGCTCTTTCATTAAAGCGCAAAAAGTTTGCAGGATCTAATTAACAAGTCGAAATAGATATCAAGTTATTTTGCCGCTAAAAAAATTTGAAAGTCTATGCAACACTTTTTGTTTTAATATTGTTATATGTAGAAATATTTACCGCGATGGGAAATATTTTGTACAAACGACAAACCACAAGTTCTTTATTTCATATTCTATTTATTTACAGTTTTGTATCAAAAAATAAGGCAATCCGGTATTTTGACGCACTTATCCACATTTTTAAGTTTTTGGCACAGTTTCTGAAATAATAATTGCAGAATGGGATAAGAAGCTAAATCGGATCCCAAACAAAAAGAGAAATTATATAAAGCAATATATATCAAGTAATTAAAGATTTTCTACGGTTTAGGGTTTAGGGGTTAAAGAAGGGGGTAGTCTTGCCCCCTTTATCTTTTTTATAAGGTGAAGGAAAAACATACGGGTTTCCAGCAAAATTTTTCCACGAAAACTTCCTCGCTTTTCTGCTCGCAACTTCTATTTTCATTTTCATAAACAGGCTGCACAATGAACGATAGTTTTTCTACCAGTGTTATTATTCATACTGACAGAAAATTTATATGGGAAACACTGACAGATGTTGCACTAATGACTAAGTGGCTGTGAGAACCTGGTATGCAACTCGAAGTTCAATGTAACTGGGTAGTGAACGAACCCATTTTTATTCGCGGTTTCAATCATGTAAAATTTGAAAACAAAGGAGTTGTTTTACAATTCCATAAAAATAGTAGACTGACGTATAGTCATCTTAGTTCTCTCTCTCGCCTTGCTGACAAACAAGACAACTATTCGATACTCGATTTCATTTTATCGAATGCAACCGATGGCACAGTGCTGCAACTCAACATCACAAATTTTCCTACAGAAGTTATTCGTAAACATTTGGAATTTTACTGGAGAGCAACTGTTGTGAAGATTAAGAAAATGGCGGAAGAACTTGCGAGCAAAGAGTTGTATAACAGGAATTGACGTGTCTTAAAACAAAAACGTTTCCTTCTTGATTGAAGGAAACGCAAAAAACATATTTTAACTCAGGCAATTAATGAAGATAATTCTTTGATAAAAGCGACTTGATATTTTCCAAATGCGCTTCTGTTAAACCTATGTAAGGACTTGTTTGGATTAAATTTTCCATCAAAAAGCCTGGCAGTTCATTTAAAGACCTGTCGTCATCAATAATGATAAATTCTTCGCTTAATGGATTCAAATTTACCCAACTCACTATTTCATCTTTTCTGCTAACGTTGTTTATGTTTTCTGGGAGAGCTTTCAGATTAAAAACATCAATCCCTCTTCTACTAAAAATATCCTTCCATTCCTGAATAGTATAATTTGCCTTGTGAGAAGTTGTAAGCACAATGGTTACATCCCAGAAACAAGATTTCTGAGTGCATTGGTCGCCTTGTTACTAAATGCCGGAAAGCCATCGCTCAACATCTCAGGAGCTTTCCAACCTTTCGCAGGAACCATTACACCATCTATGTCCAAGAATATTAACATAACAAATCCTGCTTTTTAGTTAATTAATGCAGCAACAACTCACAAGGCTTCAACCCTGTGTGTTTTTTAAATGCAGTGGAGAAGTGTGAAATAGAAGAATAGCCCAGCATTAACGAGACTTCTGTTACGCTGAGGCCCTTTTCGTAAAGCAAATATTTTGCATGTTCCATTCTCTGACTCTGATAGAAGTCGAAAATGGTGGTACTGTACATTTCTTTGAAACCTTTCTTCAGGTAGCACTCGTTCATCGCCACTTTACGGCTCAACTCCTTGATGGTAATTGGCTCGCCAATGTGCTGAATTAATATTTCGCGTGCTTTGGAGATTTTTTCGCGGTCAGCTTCGTTTGCCAGGAATTTGCAGCTGAAGATCGTTTCTTCTTTTTCGCCGATCATACACTCAAGGCTATACAGCAACAACATTTGCGACTGCGCATTGATGTAAATGTTTTCCATGCTATCGGAATAGCTATGGTTCAGCAAAGCTTCCAGCACTAGTCTCGTGCGGCTGCACAAAGTCATTGTTTTGGAGAAAGAAGATTTGTGGCGAAACTGCAAAACATCATCGCCGGTATTTGTTTGCTTGATGCCTTTTACAAATTGCGATAAATGTGCAGGAGAAAAAGTAAGTTTGAAAACGTCAACGGTTTCGTCTCTGTCGGAACAATTTCTTGCATTCAGCTTGCATTGATCACACTCAGTTTCTTTGTGTTTACAATACATATTTCCGCTAATGCAAAAGCGAAGTTCAAGATAATGCTGCTTTGGGTCTGATTTCTCGTAATGATATACGAGCATTCCCATGTCATCTACGTTCCACTGTGAAAATCTGCGGTAACGCTGGATGGAATATTGCACCGAACCTGGTATTTGCTGCTCCTTTGCATGCAAAACATGCATTTCCTCCTGCATAACAGGAGTTTTTTGAGCGAGCGTAAAAATATCGAGCGGTTGATGCATAATGCAAGCAAAAATATGTTGTTAAAATTTGTAATCCTAATTCGTGTTAAAACATTGTTGTAAGGGAATTGTCATTTTTTGGTAATGTGCGAATTTCAAAATTTTAAAAATTGAAAATAAAGCTCTCTCAAACCCTATGTTGACGCCGATTTACACGAGGCTTGAACTAATTCCATACTTTCACCGTCCGCTTATTTGGATTTTGACTTTACCGAAAACATTTTAGCTAAATCAACTTCTCTCCCGCACATCCGATTTTACATAATTTCAATTCTCAAATCTCAAATTTCCAATGCCACTATCCTTTCCCCATTTTTCTCACAATTGCTTAAAAAAGAGCAGAATTTGATGCGTTTTAAACGCCTTTGGGGCCTTATTTTCCGTACATTTGCAGATAGCGTTTTTAATTGTTCACAGACACGATTATTAAATAAATATGAGCGTTGAAACAAATGAAGTAATACCGGTTGCAAGCAACGGTTATGGTGCGGATAGTATTCAGGTTTTAGAAGGTTTGGAAGCAGTGCGTAAAAGGCCTGCGATGTACATAGGAGACATTGGCGTTAAAGGTTTACACCACCTTGTGTACGAAGTAGTAGATAACTCGATAGATGAGGCGCTTGCAGGGTATTGTAAAAATATCGTTGTAACCATTCACGAAGACAATTCTATCAGCGTTCAGGATGACGGTCGTGGTATTCCTACCGGTATCAACAAGAAAGAAGGCCGCAGTGCATTGGAACTTGTAATGACGGTATTGCACGCCGGCGGTAAATTCGATAAAAATACCTATAAAGTTTCCGGTGGTTTGCACGGTGTGGGTGTAAGTTGCGTGAACGCACTTAGTACCAAACTGCTCGTAACCGTTCAGAACGAAGGAAAAATATTTGAGCAGGAGTACCATATCGGTGTTCCTCAGTATGCGGTACGTGAGATTGGTGTTTCAGAAAATACCGGTACGCGTGTTCATTTCTGGCCGGATACCAGCATTTTTACAGTAAGCGTTTACAACAAAGATATTCTTGAAGGAAGATTGCGTGAGTTGGCTTACCTGAACCGCAAGATCAATATTGTTCTCATTGACAATAGAGAGAAAGATGAAGATGGAAATATCTACACAAAAACATTCTACAGCGAAGGCGGTATCGTAGAGTTCGTTGAAATGCTTGATCAAAGCGCTAAACGCACCCCGCTTATTGCTAAAACCTTGTTTGTAGAAGGTCACGATGAAACGACCAACGTTGCTGTGGAAGTAGCAATGAGCTACAACGACGATTTTAAAGAGCACATTTTCAGCTATGTAAACAACATCAATACGATTGAAGGTGGTACGCACGTAACTGGCTTCCGCCGTGCATTGACGCGTGTTTTCAAAGCTTATGGCGATAAAGAAGGTTTGTTTGAAAAAGCAAAAGTAGAGGTCGAAGGTGATGACTTCCGCGAGGGTTTGAGCGCTATCATTTCTGTGAAAGTTCCCGAGCCTCAGTTTGAAGGACAAACAAAAACAAAACTGGGTAACAGCGATGTGAGTGGTGTTGTGGATAGCACCGTTGCCCGTGTATTGAACGCTTACCTTGAGGAAAATCCACGCGAAGCGAAGAACGTAATTCAAAAAGTGGTATTGGCTGCTCAGGCGCGTGTGGCTGCTAAAAAAGCACGTGAACTGGTACAACGTAAAACGGTTTTGAGTGGTGGCGGTTTGCCGGGTAAACTGGCTGACTGCTCTGAAAGAGATCCTGAAAGATGCGAACTATACCTTGTCGAAGGGGACTCGGCTGGTGGTACGGCTAAACAAGGCCGCGACAGAAGTTTCCAGGCTATCTTGCCGCTTCGTGGTAAGATCCTGAACGTGGAAAAAGCAATGGAGCATAAGATCTACGAAAACGAGGAGATCCGCAACATGTACACTGCTTTGGGCGTAACGGTGGGAACGCCTGAAGATCCTAAAGCTTTAAACCTTGCAAAACTTCGTTATCACAAGCTGATCATCATGACGGATGCCGACGTGGATGGTAGCCACATCGCAACGTTGATCCTTACTTTCGTCTACCGTTATATGAAAGAGATGGTTGAGCAAGGATACGTTTACATTGCACAGCCACCTTTGTACCTCGTTAAAAAAGGCAAGGACCAGGCTTACGCATGGAACGACGAGCAACGCAAAGCTTTGGTTGAAAGACTTGGTGCCGGTAAAGAAGACAGCGTAAACATTCAGCGATATAAAGGTTTGGGTGAGATGAACGCGGAGCAATTGTGGGACACTACAATGAATCCAGATACTCGTACACTTAAACTGGTTACCATTGAAAGCGCCGCTGAGGCGGATCGCGTGTTCAGCATGCTAATGGGTGACGAAGTAGCTCCAAGAAGAGAGTTTATTGAATCTCACGCGAAATATGCGAAAATTGACGCTTAATCAATTGATTATCAATTGTCAATTTCAAATCTTGATAATTTGACGCATCATTTCAGCCGTGGGTTGAAATATTTTATATCTTGTAATTAATTAGTTGTGATTATTTTATTTTTCTAACGATTAAAAAACCATCAAAAATTATACGACATGGCAGACATTAAATTAACAGCATACAACGTAAAAACTAAGGAAAAAGGCGTAGAAATTAAAGAAGCAGTGATCACTAAAACTGCACGTGGCGGTTACATGGCTCAAGGTAATGACGGCAAAGGCAACAAGCTTACTACAATGCTTAGCGAAGCAAATGCTTTAGCTGCTATCAAAGCAGGTATTGCAAAACAAGGCTGGTAATTTTCGATACTTAAAATCATTTAAAGCCTTCTTCGCTAAGAGGAGGGCTTTTTTTATTCTCCCTATACATATGAAATCCGCTTCGGCCAGTGACAAAGAGCACTTCGTAAATATTTTATCTAACGCATTCGAGGCCAATCGGAGTGTGAATGAAGTGGTGCTTCAGGATGCAAAGAGATTGGAGCGGATAAAAGTGCTGATGGACTACTCTTTTGAAATAGCTTTCGAAAAAAACGGCGCATGGCAAAACGATGATGGCGATGCAGTGCTGCTGGGCTATTACCCTATAGCAAACAAAACTACGCTTAAAGACTTCTGGCAGATGGGAAGGCTTGCTTTCAAAGCAGTTGGTATTTCAAGGGTACGTCATGTTACGAAAAGAGAAAAGTATATACACAAGTATCATCCTAAAACGCCGCATTTCTACCTGTGGTTCCTGGGTGTTGATCCCTCTTGTCAGGGACAAGGAAAAGGTGGGTTACTGCTAAATGATTTGCAAGCGTATTGTGGCCATTCAGGGTTGCCTATTATTCTTGAAACTTCTACTCCCGCGAATTTACCTTTCTATCAAAAACACGGATTTACGATCTATCACGAATGGCCAGTAAGAGAAGGTTATACTGTCTGGTTCCTTAAATGGGAGCCGTAATTTGATACAAAACGAAACCGGCCATCAGCGTATATTTTGCCAACGGCCGGTTTGCTTTCTTGAAACTTAAATGTTCAACTGCTATGCTTTTTCTCCGTAATAAGCTTTCCGCATGATTTCTTCCATATCTTTTACAAGTGGCAATCTTGGATTTGCCGGTGTACACTGATCTTCAAATGCATTCAGAGCGAGTTTGTTTAAATTAGCCAGCCATTTTGTTTCATCTACGCCTTGCTCTTTAAAACTCATTTTAATACCCAATTTCAAACCAAGCTCGTACACAGCTTTTGCATACACCTGAGGCCCATCTTTGGGTCCTTTTGCAGGTAGCCCAAGTGCCTGGCAAATTTCAAAGTACTTCTGATCTGCTTTGTACGTGTTGTATTTCGGCCATACAGAAAGTTTGCCTGGTATTTCACCGTTGTATCTGATAACATAAGGCAACAAAATCGCATTGGTACGTCCGTGCGGAGTGTGGAACATACCTCCTATTTTATGGGCCATACTATGAGAGATACCTAACATAGCATTGGCAAAGGCCATACCGGCAATGGTAGAAGCGTTGTGCATTTTATCTCTCGCTTCGTCATCATTTTTAACATCAAGGTATGTTCTTTCAAGATACTTGAAAACCATTTTAATTGCCTGTAATGCTAATCCATCGGTATAGTCGTTTGCAACGATAGAAACGTAAGCTTCGGTCGCATGTGTAAGCACGTCCATGCCTGTGTCTGCGATCACATGTGGTGGCACTGTTTTCGTAAGCTCAGAGTCGATGATGGCAACTGTCGGCGTAAACGCGTAATCTGCTAACGGATATTTTTTGTTTACAGAATGATCTGTGATCACGGCAAACGGAGTAACCTCTGAACCGGTTCCGGAAGTGGTAGGAATGCAAATCATTTTTGCTTTCTTGCCCAATGTGGGAATCTTAACGGCACGTTTACGGATGTCCAAAAATTTCTGTTTTACATCATCGAAAGAAACTTGTGGTTGCTCGTACATCAGCCACATTACTTTCGCAGCGTCCATCACAGATCCGCCACCTATGGCAATAATGTTATCAGGTTTAAATTCCCTCAGCGTTTCCGCTCCTGCCCTTGCGGTTTCAATGCTTGGGTCAGGCTCTATATTCGAAAATATCCTTACGTCCACTTTATTGGAACGTCTGTTTAATACGTCGATCACTTTTTGAACAATACCAAGATTCAACATCATCACGTCCGTTACGATCATCACCTTTTCAAGCCCCGGCATTGATTTTAGATAAAGAATAGAGTTGGGCTCAAAGTAAATTTTTGAAGGCACTTTAAACCATTGCATGTTGTTGTTTCTCCTTCCTATTCGTTTTACATTAATTAAATTGACAGCTCCTACGTTTCCGGCAACAGAGTTCTTGCCATATGAACCACATCCGAGTGTAAGCGAAGGCATGAATGAATTGTAAACGTCTCCTATGCCGCCGAATGTAGAAGGAGAGTTCCATATAACGCGAATTGCTTTCACTTCTTCACCAAACTTTTTTGCAATTTTTTCATCTTTTGTATGAATGGCAGCCGAGTGACCGAGGCCGTCAAATTCTACCATCTGCTCAGATAATTTAATACCGGCTTCTGTTGAGGATGATTTAAGGATAGCCAATACAGGAGATAATTTTTCGCGTGTTAAAGGCTCGACAACACCTACTTGAGAAACTTCTGCAGCAATTACTACAACGTTATCGGGAACTGAAAATCCGGCCTGTTCGGCAATCCACTGAGGTGATTTTCCAACAACATCAGGATTTAATTTGGCGCCTGCGCAGTTTGTTCCTTTCGCAGAAACACCAAACATATATTCCTCGAGTTTCGCTTTTTCTTTTTCAGTTACGAAATATACATGGTGATATTTGAAAGCTGCGATTGCTTCCTCATAAATTTCTTTGTCAATAATGGCTGCCTGTTCAGATGCGCATATCATACCCCAGTCAAATGATTTGGAAAGTACGATATCGTATACCGCCTGTTTAACATCGGCAGTTTTTTCAATGTAGGCAGGCACGTTACCCGCACCAACACCCAAAGCCGGCTTGCCGCATGAGTAAGCAGCCCTTACCATAGCGTTACCGCCTGTTGCCAGTATTGTTGAAATAGTTGGATGATTCATTAAAGCATTTGTAGCTTCCAGAGATGGATACTCGATCCATTGAATACAATTTTCCGGAGCGCCGGCTGCAACGGCTGCATCGCGAACAACAATAGCTGCGGCTTTTGAACACTGCTGTGCAGATGGATGGAAGCCAAAAATAATCGGATTGCGTGTTTTCAGCGCAATCAGGGCTTTGAATATAGTAGTGGAAGTTGGGTTGGTAACAGGTGTTACACCACAAATTACACCCACGGGTTCTGCGATTTCAACTATACCGGTCAATTGATCTTCTCCTATGATGCCTGCTGTTTTCACGTTCTTTAGTCTGTTGGTCACATTTTCAGCAGCAAACATATTTTTGGTTGCTTTATCTTCAAAACTACCACGACCGGTTTCTTCAACTGCATGGAGGGCAAGAACACCATGCTTATCAATTGCTGCTACCGAGGCTTTTGCAACAATAAAATCAACCTGCGCCTGATCTAAATGTAAAAAAGCGTCAAGCGCAATGGCACCTTTTTTTGCAAGGTCATTTATATGTGCCACCGCATCGAATACAGGCACTTCCGGTTCTTTAATTATTAAATTGGAGGTTTTACTTTTACTTGGAACGGAGAGTACCTCTGAAAGGATCTTTTCAGCCATAATAATTAGGTTTTAGATGATTCTGTTAAATACTTTTTGAGTATATCAGTATTGTTTTCAAAAGGATATTCCTTTTTTACAATCATGTAATCCTGCTTACTTCTGAAGCAAAAAGAAGATTGCAAAAAACCATTTCATATGTTGTGCAAGTAGAATGGGGCCCATCTGTTTGTTCTGCAGAAATATATCAATAGCCAACGTTAGTAAAATTCACTTTGGCAAGTGCATCGTTGTGTTTTTAAGGGTGGTACACAGCATAGTTTTCAATTCGTCTATGAGCAACTCTTCTGTGACTTTCCTATTTCAAAGGTAATAAGGTAAAAACGCGGCAATGCTGACATCAGTCATACTCTTCAACATTAACAGTTGATTGTTGACACGATCAAAAAAATTGAGTTATTCATTTATCGACTTTAATGTTATATTTTGTCAGTTAAACGTTTCAAAGGCTAACCGTTTAGTCTGTTAAAACAGTTGTAAAATCCCAATTTGACGTTTGTTTTATACCCGATTCAAATGAACAACACCAATTCATTTCTTAAAAACTATAGAGGCATCTTATTGCTACTCAGCGGCATTTTTATGGGCAGCATTGCAGGGATAATCTGGGGCGAAAAGGTTGCAGTGATAAAACCAATTGGCGACATCTTTATTAACCTTTTATTTACAGCCGTTGTACCGCTTGTGTTTTTCTGTATTGTTTCAGCAATTGCCAATATTGATCGTTCACAAAAGTTTGGCAAAATACTTGGAAGCACATTTTTTGTTTTTGTTTGCACACTGTTAGTGGCTGCCTTTGTTACAGTGTTGATCGCGTGGCTTTTCCCTTTCAGTCAATCTACAGGCGATGGTTCAACATTTTCAGAAGAGGTTACAAAACAAAGTGCTGGAGATGAATTAACGCAACTACTTACAACGTCGGATTTTTATATTTTGCTTTCGCGAAAAAATATGCTGGCGCTGATTATTTTTTCTCTGCTTATTGGGTTTGCCATTTTAAGAGCGGGCGATAAAGGAAAACCTTTTCATGATTTTATTAACTCGGGCACAGAAGTGATGAAGCATGTGTTGCTAATCATTATGAAAGTCGCTCCTATTGGTTTGGGTGCATACTTCGCTTACCAGGTTGGCACAATCGGGCCGCAGCTTTTTGGTACCTATGGTAAAGCACTTGCGTTGTTTCATGGAGTTAGCATTTTTTACTTTATTGTTTTCTTCAGCATATACGCATTTATTGCCGGAGGCACAAAGGCTGTTGCATTGTATTGGAAAAATAACATTGTTCCAAGTGCAACTGCTATCGGTACATGCAGCAGCATCGCCACGATTCCAGCGAATCTTGATGCTGCGAAGAAAATGCGTATTCCTCCCTACATCGGTAATCTTGTGGTGCCTCTTGGTGCCGCGTTACATAAAGATGGATCTTCTATTTCTGCAGTCACAAAAATTGTTGTGGTGTTTGCGATGTTTCATAAACCATTTGCTGGCATTGACACTATTGCGTTGGCGCTTGGCCTCAGCGTGATTGTCAGCATTGTTGAAGGCGGCATTCCAAATGGTGGCTACATTGGAGAATTGCTTATCATTTCTGCATACGCTTTACCTGCATCAGCTGTCCCTGCAGTTATGATCATCGGTACATTAGTTGATCCAATTGCTACGATTTTAAATGCAACGGGAGATACGGTGGCAGGGATGATGATTACGAGAATGATTGAAGGAAAAGATTGGGTGAACAGGGAACTAACCGAATAACTGAGTAACTGAGGGCACGCAGATGACGCAGATTTGACTGATGTACACTGATTAATCTTTGATTGCACTGAACGTCGTCTGTCGTTGATTTTTTAGTTTTGACGAATAAATTTACTGCAGTACAAGTGTGCGACGCAACGAATATGAATAGAGTTCTACTGCCGACCCCCAAATATTGTTCAGTGCCTACAAGTCTCTGCTTTCAGTTATTCAGTCAATCAGTATTCAGTTATTTTTCTGCAGTTCCTCAAACGCCTTAAACGAATGCGTGTTGTATTCATTCTTCAGTGTCTGATATAATCCAAGCTTTTCACTTTTTGTAAGATGGAGATTAAGTGTTACAGCTTTTTCATGTTCGCCGGGAACGTATTGGAAAGTTATCTTTTTGAAATGATGGTCAAATGATCTTTCTGTAAGAGCAAGCATGTCGTTTAGATTGTACTGCTGCATTTTGTACCAAGTGTATTGTAATGTTAACACTGGCTTGGTTATAATTTCCGTTACATTGTTTGCTTCTGGTTTATAATCCCATTCGCCACCTTTTCTGTCACGTATCTGAAGCAGAATAACACCGGAAGTATTTTCCATGATCCAGTCATGAAATACACTTACAAATCGAGTGCATCCTTCTATGCCAAAGTTGTCGCGGAAGCCTGCATCCATTACATCAACTACAGGCGTTGTGGGCAGCCAAACATTGGGTAGAACATATGGGAACGTTGCGCTCATGCGAAGCGCCGTTAACAAACGCAAGTTCGTTGGATCCTGCTTCGCAAACAATGCATTAAAATCAATTGCGTCTGGCTCCATATGCCCTATGCTTGCAGTGTCGTGAACAGGCTGCATCATATAGCTTACCGGTTGTGTACTGATGATCATTTTGCGACCATCGCCTGTTACAACCGAATTGAAAAACATTAACGGTACACGGGCATTTGCCTCATCGTCCTTAATGTCTTTCATTTGTTTATTCATAATTCCGCCAGTATTTTCATTAAGCTTTTCTTCAAACGCGAAACCGCGATCTTTTGAATAAGTATAATCGCCCACTGAAAACTTTTGCGCCGGAGAAGCTAAATCTCTTGCAATGAATGAAGAGAATACCGGATTCAGCAGATCTTTCGAAATGTTATCTGCATATTTCTTATCCTGTAAGTGAATATCTTTCCCGCTCTGTTTCTGGTTATACAATTCTCTGAAATAAGAAGCGCCAAGCATACCGCCGGATGCTCCGGTTATCAGGAATGTCTTTTTCATTAATTCCCCTTTACTAAGACTGTCGAGCCTTTGCAAAGTGTTGAATGTAAAAGTTGCACTTCTCGTACCGCCACCACTTACACAGATCAGATACAAATATGGTTTTTCAACGCCTTGCTTTGCTTTCCACTTGTTCAGGATGCCAATCATATTTTGTTTGTCCTGCTCGACTTTTTCCTTTGTACACAGAGAAGCTAAGGACTCGTGAGTGTATGGCGCTCGTTCAACATTTTTTGAATAGTTCAAACCATATGCTTTGTTTGTAGCATCGATCACGTTGTATTTGTACAACACATTTATCACGAGCACCAGCACGATTAAGAAAGGCATGCTCCAGCTTTGCAGGAAATAAGAAAATGCACCGGAAACCGCCACCAATATGGAAAAGAAAAGTGTAATGCTGGCTGCTGCGGGCAACTGAAACACGGGATTATCAAGAAAAAATCCGATGATGATGAGAAACACGAATGATGCGAAAACAGACAAGATCGCAGCAAAGTGATGTCTTCCAAAAACAGTTTCGATAAACTCTTTGCTATAGTGCGATACATCTCGAACCGGACGGGCGGATGTTGGTGTGTCGAGATAGGTGGTCACTTTTATCAACCGGCTGCCACCGCTGTTCAATACGATGTGTGGACGATAGCCATAAGCTACCGTTTTCGGCGCGTCCAGCACGGCAAACATATGGCGAGCAATGGTTACATCTGCTCTGAAAAAGTATAAAAACGACAGTGCTATGATAAAAATAAATCCAAATAAAAATCCACCTGCTAAGATCACGATGTCGAACGCTGTTAGCAACTCCTGCTTCATTCCAAAAGCGATGGCTTTAACCAGGTAAAAAAGTAAAAAAGCTAGCGGAATAATAAAGTTATTGATGCAATATTTTAAAAACGGCCTTGTGGTAGTCGCAAGAAACCGGAAGTGACGGCTAAAAAGAATGAAGGTTGTAATGTTCCATCCCATGATAAATACCCCCACCGCAAGCCCCACGATGGCGGTACTCATTGCATTTACATCTCCTAAGTATTCTGGTGCGAGGTACAAACTATCTACGCCAAAAGAAGCCATGAAGCCACCATTTACGGCCGCAAACAAAACCACCCAAAATATCATTAATAGCTGGAACTTCTTGATGTGCAGTAACACCAATTGCACAGGAAAGGAATAGAATATGGCTTTAAGTATTTGCTTCATATTGTAGGGTAACAATGGCGTTTCTAAAATACGAAGTGTTTGTGAAAGAACAATAAAGAAATGCTGAACGCCTAACGCTTAACGCGGACGTACCTGCGTTAGGCGTTCAGCATTCAGCACATAATATTTATGATGTTGTTTTTCTCAGCAAATACAGTTCCCAAATCCAAATGATCAAAAAGATCATTGCTACGAACTGGTGAGTAATGCCGAGCCAAAGCAAAGCCTTACTGTTGCCGGCATTTATCACAGTTAAGACGCCCAACACTACTTGTATCAAAACTACCGCTAACGGCAGCCACAGCGTTTTCCTGAATAATTTTCCCGTGGTAATTTTTGCTGCCTTTACAAGCCAGATGATCACAAGAATGGTAATGAGGTAAGCCAATGTGCGGTGAATAAAATGAACCGCGATTGGATTGTCTGTAAATTTCTGTAAGCCACTAAAGGTACGGTTGCCAAATGTGGAGATATTTGATGGCACCCACTCACCATTGATCGTTGGCCAGGTAGGTGCAAAAGTGGCGGCCTTTAATCCTGCCATGAATGCTCCATAAATCAACTGCAACACCACTATGGCGATCATCCAACCAGTAAATTTCCTTAATGAAGGAGCAACAACTCTTTCACTCTCCGGAACCAATAACTGAAAGGCAAACCAAAGCGTGTACACCAGCAATCCCAGCGCTGCTATAAAGTGTATGGCAAGGCGAATATGATTTACGTACAAATTCTCTTCATTCAAACCGCTGCTTACCATGATCCAACCGATGGCTCCTTGCAATCCACCTAATACAAAGAGAATCACCATTGGGCGAATCATGTCTTTATTCAGGTATTTTTTAATAATCAAATACACAAAACCCACCGCGAACACAACGCCGATCAATCTCGCCCACTCGCGGTGAAACCACTCCCAGAAGTAAATGAATTTGAAATCGCTAAGTGTGAAATGCGTATTGAGGTATTTATACTGGCCTATTTGTTTGTATGTATCAAAGGCGTGCTGCCAGGCCACTTCGCTGGTCGGCGGAATAGCGCCTAAAATAGGTTTCCATTCGGTAATGGACAATCCGGAACCCGTTAATCTTGTAATTCCACCCAGCAACACCTGGATAATGATCATCCCTACTCCTATCAAAAGCCAGATTGCAACGGCTTTGTTACCTTTTTTTGTATTTAGTTCCATAGCGGGGCAAAGATAGAGGAGAATTGAAAATTACTAATTTGAAAATTTGAAGATGAGTGGAAGAAATGGAACGCAGGTTTTCATGATTTTGATGATTGATTAAGATCTTTTGATTTGAGATTTGAAATTAAAAGCAGGATAAAATATCAAATCATAAAAAATCATGACAATCATGACAATCCGTGTTCCTTCTCTCAATAGCTCATTTCATCCAACTTCACTTTTCCTTTAAATGTCCAGAAAACAAAACCGGTGTAGAGACAAACCAGTGGTGTTCCTATTAAAGCGATGATTAATAATATTTTTAGCGTTTTAAGGGAAGAGGCGCCGTTCACGATGGTGATGCTGTTTTGCGGATTGTTTGGCGCATAAATCAAATAGGGAAATACTTCGACTGCCACCATGATCAGTAATGAAGCGATGGTGACGGATGAACTCAAAAATGCGAAACGGAAATTTGCATTTTTCAAACTCCTTGGAATGTTCGCAATGGCTAAAGTCATGATGACAGGAAGAATGAAAAAAGAAGGATGTGTTCTTAACTGATCGCTTAGATGCGGAATATAAAGCAGCGTGTACAGAGTCGACACAGCAAAACTCAACACAAAGAAAATGGTGAAATCTCTTGCGAGCAAAGTGAGCTTTACGTACAATCTATTCACTGTTTTCATGGCAAGATAAATGGCTCCATGCATCATGAACAATGCGAGTGTGGTAATAGCAATTAAAATAGAAAACGGATTGAAGAACGATAGCCAGTTTCCTTCAAACTCGTGATCTTTATTTAATGGGATGCCGAGTGCCACATTTCCCAGCATTAGCCCAAGCGACAGGGCGATAACAATATTTGCGACGCAATAAGAAATGTCCCACGTTTTTCGCCACCACAACATTTTCTCTTTGCTTCTAAACTCAATGGAAATGGCTCTAAAAATAAGTCCCATCAAAAACACCATGAAGGGCACATAGAATGCAGAAAAGATAGCTGCATACGCTACAGGAAATCCTGCAAACAGCGCTCCGCCGCCTATTACGAGCCACACTTCATTTCCATCCCACACAGGACCAATGGCATTTAGTGCAATGCGCCGGCTCTCTTCTTTATTTAAAAACAAATGCAAGGCTCCAGCTCCCAGATCAAACCCGTCCAGGATGGCATAACCACTGATCACACCACCAAATACAAGGAACCACCAAACGTTGTAATCAATACCTAAAAATGTTTCCATTATGAATGAGTTATAAGAGGGTTATTTCTTTTTGTGAATGCTTCGTTTGCTTCTTCATCTTCATCATGCCTTGTTTCCGGGCCATGCTGAATTTTTCTGTGCAATAAAAAGAGAAATAATGCCAGCAACATTGTATAAACAAACGTGAACATGATTAGTGAAAACAAAATCTGATTTGCTGACACTGCCTTTGAGAGTGCATCGCTGGTTTTCAACAAACCATATACAACCCAGGGTTGGCGGCCCATTTCAGCGGCGAACCAACCACATTGATTGGCAACTTGCGGCATCATAACTGACCACACAAAAATGTACATCAACCATTTTTTATCGAACAGCGTTCCCTTTCGCCAATACCAGCACGCAAGCAGCGAAAGAGTAATCATTGCCACTCCAAGCGCCACCATTATGTGGTAAAATTGAAAAATAGAATTTACCTGTGTAGGCCTTTCATCTTCTTTAAAAGCATTCAAACCTTTTACCGGCGCGTTAAAATCATAGTGAACAAGAAAACTTAATCCGCCAGGAATTTTTAAGCCTTTCGTTTCCTGCGTTTTATTATTTACCCAGCCAAACAAATACATATCTGCCCTTGCCAGCCTATCGTAGTGCCCCTCCAATGCAGCAAGCTTTGCGGGCTGATTGCGCGAAACGCCGTCTGCACTTTTGTGCCCAAAAAACAATTGAGAGATAGAAAATACAGTCGCAACTACCAATGCAATTTTAAATGCCGGTATCGCTATTTCAAGATATTTTTTCTTAATGATGTACCACGCATTTACACTCAGTACCAAAAATGCTCCGGCCAAAATTGCACCGACCCACACGTGCAACAATCTTTCAACGCTGGATGGATTAAACACCATTGCCCAAAAGTCGGTGATCTCTGCCCTTGCCTGCAACCCGTCTCCTACAATATGAAAGCCTGCCGGCGTTTGTTGCCACGAGTTTGCCACCACGATCCATATCGCAGAAAACAATGAACCAAGAAAAACCATGATCGTTGCGAAGAAGTGAACGCCGCTGCTCACACGGTTCCAGCCAAATAGTAAAATGCCTAGAAATCCAGACTCTAACGCAAATGCGAAAATTCCTTCTGCAGCTAAAGCGCTTCCAAAAATATCTCCAACGTACTTCGAGTAAGTGGCCCAGTTAGTGCCAAACTCAAACTCCATGATGATGCCAGTTGCTACACCAATTCCAAACACCAGCGCAAAGATGCGGAGCCAGAAACGTGTCATCAATTCGAAACGTTTATCTCCTGTTTTAAGATAAAGCGCTTCCATAATTACAAGTATTAAACCCAGTCCGATGCTGATTGGGGGATAGATGTAATGAAAAGCAATGGTGAATGCAAATTGTATACGGGCCAATATTTCTACATCCATAAAAAAGTATTTGGTATACACATAAAAAAAGCGGGAACAAGCCCGCTTCGTTATTATTTATATGTGGTTAGTAAGTTCAACAACATAGTGTAAAGGTATATTTTTTATGGAACAAATGGAATACAGACTGAGTAACTGAATAACTAAATAACCGAATGTTTCAATGTCGAAAACCAAGACTGAATTTAGCCTTCAGTTACTCAGTTATTCAGTTATCTGCCCTCCTCTCTAAAAACTTTTTTATTTTCGCGCTCTTATGACGTTACGTACTGAAGCAGGAAGAACATGGAAATTATCGGGACCGATTATTTTGGGTGAACTCACTCAAATGGCACTTGGCATTATTGATAGTGCCATGGTGGGTGCTATCAGTTACAAACACCTTGCTGCTGCAGCTTTGGTAAATAGCGTAATGAACATTCCTTTTGTATTGGGCATTGGCGTAACGATGTCGGTGTCGCAAACCGTTTCCATGGCGCATGGAAGACGTGATGGCCAGCAGGTGTCGCACTATTTTTACAACGGCTTTTGGTTATGCACCATTGCGTCGCTAGTTATAACAGCAGCTCTGGTTCTTGGCAGAAATGTATTGTTTCATCTTGGACAAGATCAGGAAGTGGCGGTATTGTCCAAACCTTATCTTGTTATCATGGCCTCATCCATCATTCCGATGTTGATGTTCATGGCCATCAAACAATTTACTGATGGCTTAGAAAAAACAAGAACAGCGATGACTTTGTCACTGCTTTCTCTACCGATTAACATCGGCATCAACTGGCTGCTCGTATATGGCAACTGGGGCTTTCCAAGATTAGAACTTGTAGGCGCGGGCATTGGAACATTGATTACCAGGATTATTATTCTCGTTGCATTGGCAATTGTAGTTTTTATACATCCTTTATTCAACAGATACATAGCGGTAAGAAAAAATCAGTGGACGTTGCGCAAGCAAACGATCAGGGAGTTGTTGCACATAGGCATTCCAAGCAGTTTGCAGGCGGCGATGGAATCCGGTGCGTTTGCTGTTTCTGGAATTATCATTGGAACGCTGGGGGCAGTACAGCAAGCGGCGCACCAAATTGCATTGAGCTGCGCGGCTTTTACATTCATGGTTTCTTTTGGTTTGGCGCAGGGAGGGTCCATCCGCACGAGCAATGCATGGGGAAGGAACGACTGGAAACATATTTCTATTCTTGGAAAAAGCACACTGCTAAGCGGCCTGATCTATGGCTGCGCCTGCGCGATCTTTTATGTATGTGTAAGAAAAGTTTTACCCCTCGCTTTTAATGACGATGCTGTGGTGGTAGCACTTGCATCTACGCTCATGTTGTATGCTGCGTTGTTCCAACTTTCTGATGCCACACAAGCAATCGGCGTGGGACTTTTGCGCGGCCTTAAGGATGTGTATGTGCCAACCATTTATGTTGCCATTTCTTATTGGGTAATTGGCATTCCAACCGGTTGCCTCATGGCGTTCCATTTCAAAATGGGCGCTGCAGGAATCTGGATAGGATTTTTGACGGGGTTAACCTTTACGTCGGTTCTGTTGAATCTTAGGTTTTTTAGAATTATTAAAAAGAAGGGATTGTTGTAGAAAGGCAAAAAACCTGAGGCTCATCTGTATTAAGAAGTATCATTGAAAATTGCTTTTATGGTTCATATTACGCTGCGGTTTTTGTATAATTGATTTAGAATTTACCAACAATCACATTCTCCATGAAAGTTTTCATGCCGACGATTACGCTAATTGTTTTAACTATTTGCAGTCTTGCTGTTCAAGCACAGGAAGGTGTAACGTGGCAATGGGTAGCAAAACCGACAGCATATGTTACCGTCTCACTCCATTGCAGATTCGACCGCACTCGTTTTTCCGAAGGGTTAGCCGGCCAAAGAGAGCCAGCTCCTATTGTGGTTAAGACACCCGTAATCAATAGTTTCAAAAAAGAGATGAACATTCCTTCTACTGAGCTTGAGCCTGAAGAAAGTGTTGGAGCGAAATGGGGGTTTGTAGATTCCGCGGGGAAATGGGTGATTCAACCTCAATTTGAAATTGTGGGCGAATTTTCTGAAGCATTAGCTGCAGCGCAGCTAAACCACAAATTGGGATTTATCAATAAGAAAGGAAAATGGGTAATACAACCTGCGTTTGATGGAGACTCCCCTTATCATTATTGCCACACAAAATTTTCCGAAGGATTGACAGCCGTTAGATTCAACAGACTAGTCGGTTACATAAACAAAAAAGGCAAATGGATTATAAATCCTCAGTTTACAATTGGGTATGAATTCTCGGAGGGAATGGCGAAAGTTGACTATCAATACAAAATAGGCTATATAGACAAAAAAGGGAAGTGGGCAATACAACCCATTTACGATTGGGTCGGCGATTTTCATGACGGATTAGCTGTCGCTCAATTAAATAATAAATACGGATTTATTGATAAAAAAGGAACCGCACTAATCCCTATTCAGTACGATTTTGCAAATGATTTTTCCGAAGGATTAGCCAGGGTTAGACAAAATAACAAATGGGGGTTTATTGATACAACAGGCAAAGTTATAGTACCTATTAAATATGATGTAGTTTGGACTGTTTCCGAAGGACTTGCCGCGGTAAAAGAAAACGGCAAATGGGGTTTCATGGATAAAACCGGCAACTGGATTATTAAACCAGAATTCGACAATGCAGAAAGTTTTCAGAATGGAAGTGCTAAAGCGACTTTAATTGGCCTACATGGTTACATCCAAATTATTAAACCATCTGCAAATCCAGCGCTTTAACCCACTCAAAAGAATTAGCCGGACCGCATTAAAGCTTCTTACTTTTTACTTTTGACTTTTTACTTTTGATTTCCCTCTATCCCACAAACCAATACGCCACCAGCACAGAAAGCACTCCACCCAATAATCCAAGATAAACCTCAAAAGGTGCGTGCTCATTCAGGAGTAGTCTCGATGTACAAACGAGGCCTGTAACAAGAATGGCAATGCTGGCATAGAATCCCATTGACGCACCGGAATGCAAGGCCAGCAAAATAAAAAACGCCAGTACGGTTCCTACTGCGAGTCCATGCAAACTGATCTTGAACTTTATGTTGGCCATTTGAGCTATGATGGAATTGATAAATACTGCAAGCAAGAACTGCGTAAAAGGGATTGGTATTTCAGCATCTTTTTTTGAAACAAAATAAATACTGAAGTAAAAGATCATGCATATAACAATGGGTATGATCCGGTCTCTTTGTGTGCGTAAATAAATGCTGTCGATAAAGCCTAACTGCTTCAGCAGAAATACAGTGAACGAAGGCATAAATGCGGTAGTTACTACCACAGATAAAAGCTTCAATACTTTCATCTTGTGATCATATCCCGCGAAAAAATAAGGGTGAACGAAGATCAGGAAAGCCGCAACATACGTTGGTATAAACAACGGATGAAAAACGAAAGAGAAGAAATGTGCCAAAAATCTTACCGAAGCAGGCTGGAAATTTTTCTCCATATAATTGTTGCCATTGTTACCGGAAATATTTCCTTCAGAAGTTACTTGCATGTCTATTAGAGTTCTTTTCTCAAACGGGCCACCGGAATGTTCAATTGTTCCCTGTATTTGGCTACCGTTCTGCGTGCAATGTTATAACCTTTTTCCTGAAGCATTTCAGTTAGTTTTTCATCGCTAAGTGGTTTTTTCTTGGCTTCGCCAAAAACCATATCGCTCAATATCTTTTTCACTTCGCGTGTGGAAACTTCTTCTCCGCTTTCGGTACTCAATGATTCACTAAAGAAAAACTTCAGCCGGTAGGTACCGAATTCCGTTTGCACAAACTTACTGTTGGCCACACGGCTGATAGTAGAAATATCAAGCCCGGTGCGCTCTGCAATATCCTTCAGGATCATCGGACGCAGGGTTGTTTCGTCGCCGGTCAGGAAAAATTCATATTGATAATCCATAATGGTTTGCATGGTCATCATCAGCGTTTGCTGGCGTTGTTTGATGGCATCAATGAACCATTTGGCTGCATCTATTTTTTGCTTAATGAAAAGAACGGCTTCTTTTTGGCGCTTGTCTTTTTTACTACCGCGTTCATAATCTTTCAGCATGTCGCGGTAGCCTTCGCTGATACGAAGATCTGGTGCATTCTTCGAGTTCAGTGTTAGTTCAAGTTTTCCATTATTATTCAAAATGAAAAAGTCGGGCACTACATAACTTTCCGCCTTGTTCACCTCGCCTACATTTCCACCTGGCTTAGGATTCAATTTTATGATCTGCTGAATCACTTCCTTCAGCCCTTCATCGTCAATGCCCAAACCTTTCTGGATCTTATCGTAGTGTTTTTTTGTAAATTCATCGAAGTAGTTGGTTAACACATCGATAGCCTTTTGCACAGGTTTACCTCCACGTGTTTTTCTGTGCAATTGCAATAGAAGACATTCCTGCAGGTCGCGTGCCGCAACTCCCGGAGGATCAAACTGCTGTATCTTACGTATAAGCTCTTCTATTTCAGCTTCGCTAGCTTCAATATTTTGTCTGAATGCAAGATCGTCCATAATAGAAGTAGTTTCCCTACGGAGGTAACCATCGTCATCTATACTTCCTACAATTTGCTCCGCTATTCTCGCAGTACGATCGTCAAGTTTTAAAAGCCCGAGTTGAGCCGTCAGCATGTCATGGAAACTTGTTTCCACTCTATGCGGAACTACTTTATTGTCGTCTGCGTCGGGATAATTATCGTCGCGCAATTTATAATCCGCAACCTCATCATCGCCGTCTTGTACATACTCACTTATATCGATATTATCGTAGCTTTCTTCCGGTTCCTCGTAATTATCGTCGTCTGAATCGCTTGAAAATTCGTCCTGCGACTCTTCTGTGAATGTTTCCTCAAATTTATCATCCCCCTCTTCCAACGCAGGGTTTTCCTCCAGCTCTTCTTTGATCCTTTGTTCAAGATTGGCCGTAGGAACCTGCAACAACTTCATCAACTGAATTTGCTGAGGTGATAACTTTTGTAGTAATTTCTGTTGTAAACTTTGACTAAGTGCCATGATTCCTATTAGGTTTTTGGGGTGGCAGAAACATAAAAAAAATTAAAAAAGGCGCGCCATCCACAAAAATCTTGCCGTAAATTTACATATTAAGCTAAAAAACAAATGCAAAGATTTTTTAAAATTCTTTCATTAATCATAACTTTTTCCCAGTATGGCGCCTTTGGTCAGACAAAACCTTTAGCCACAGGGCCTTACCGGGAGAAGTATTTTTTTACGCCGGAACGCATTACGCTGGTTAAAAATTTTAAATATGAGGATAAAAAAATTGTCATTTTCCCATTTTCCCCTCATTTCAATGTATTTCAACCAGTTTATTACCTTTCTAACAGCACTTCCGGCAACAATTTTTATACCCTCCCAATCCCCTATTCCGCCTATTACCAACGCTTGGGATTTTTCTGCAAAAAAGAACTGCAATTTCAAAACACCACCTCTGTCCCGTTTAGGTTTCGATTGGGGTCGCTGGATTATGTAAATAAATTGGAGGGAAAATAGATTGTAATGGTGGAAGACGCATTCAATGCGTCTCTACGAGCTGCGAACGAATTCCTAATTCCTAATTCTTAATTTCTTTAACAGTCGTTATTATTTAGTTATCCGCGTTATTTCATGTGACTTTTGCCCTTTTTTCGCATCTAATTGTGAAAAGGTACTCATTATGAAAAAGCTAATAATTGTAATCCTATCCTTCGTATTTGTCTCAGTGGCCTCAGCTCAAAAAGTTGTACACGGAGGAGGATATTACAGGCCACATACTGTAATCGTTGGTGGTTATGCGCCGATCTATCCTTATGGTTTTTATGGTGCGCCCTTCTATGGTTATCCACCTTATGGATATGGATATAATAGTTATTCAAGACCATCCAAACTTGATATGCAGGTAGAAGATATTAAGCACGACTATGCCGACAGAATCAAGTCGGTAAAAATGGATGACAGTTTAGATCGCAAAGAAAGGAAAGCAAAAGTTCGTGAATTAAAACAGGAACGCGACAATGCGATCTATGACGCAAAGAAAAGCTACTACAAATCTTAACACACAATAGCTGAACGAAAAAAAGGAAAAAAACAAAAGCCCGGCAGTTTTTAACTCGCCGGGCCTTTTACTTGGTTTTGAAATTTATTTTACACGTTCCTTAATAAATTTCAAAACCTCTTAATGCCGATGGATCAAACAAATAGAACAATGAGACGAAGTCGAAATTGGTCTATATTGTTTGACCAATCGGCAGTATATATAGAAAACTGGTTAGCCTATGCTGTTGCGCCTTGTTTCTTTAAAACAGACTTTACAACTTCAACAATCTTCGCGCCTTTTTCCTTGATCTGCTCTTCTGTCCACATTAAGCTAATGGCAGATGATATGCAGCGGCTCATGATAGCATCGCTTGCAGCAAATTGTTTCGTAGCGTACGATTTCAGCATTGCGTTGATCGCCTCTGTTTGAGGATTAAGCGTATGCACATTTTTAAGATGATCCCATTTGCGAATGTAGTGCCAGTTGTTATCGAACCAGTAAAAGTTACCGGCCAAAACTCCCTGTGCTTTTAATTCTGCCACCACTCCTTTCGCTATCTCTTCAGTTGGCAGGAACCAGCTTAGGAAAGTACAACTGTCGCCCTGAGGATCAGGAAGTCTTCTAAAACTGATTTCAGGAATCTGGCTCAAAATGCCTTTCAGCAATGCATGATTTTTCTTTTGTATTTCCAGGAACTTGTCCAGCTTGCGGATCTGCGCCAAACCCACAGCCGCGTGAAGCTCTGATATACGGTAGTTAAACCCTATAAACGGATGCAAGTCTGCTCCACGGTCAACTCCTTTGTGATCGTGCCCGTGATCTGTATAACCATCGCATTTGATATATACATCTTCGCTGTTCGTAACCACCGCACCGCCTTCACCGCAGGTGATTGTTTTTACAAAGTCGAATGAATAGGTACCCGCGTGACCAATGGTTCCAAGTGTTTTTCCTTTGTAGCTAGCGCCGATACTTTGACATGCGTCTTCCAACAATACAAGATTATGTTCTTTACATATTGCCATCAGCGCATCCATATCTGCCATGCTGCCGCACATATGCACAGGCATTACGCATTTTGTCCTTGGAGTAATTGCGGCTTTGACTGCTGCGGGATTTAATGTAAGCGTATCGTCAACATCTACCAATACAGGCACAGCACCAACGCCCAGAACAGCTTCGAAACTTGCCACAAATGTGAAAGTAGGCATGATCACTTCGTCGCCCGCACCAATACCCAAAGCGGCCATTGCAGTAGTTAGTGCCGATGTTCCGCTGCTTGTAAGTTGCGCATATGAAGCACCGAATGTTTTGCAGATTTCAGTTTCCAATTCTTTTGCTTTCCAATGACCCTTACGAGGACCATCAAAGCCATAGCGCATCAGAATCCCCGTTTCCAACACATCGTTTACTTCCTTTCTCTCTTCTGCGCCCCAAAATTCAAAGCCTGGCATATGTAATTATTTAAAGGTGTAACAATTAAATTTCAGCAAAGGTAGGGATTAGTTGAAAATGGAGGAAGGAACGCAGATTTTCATGATCATCATGATTTTTTATGATTTTGAAATCAGATATTAATGCCAGCATCAACTCGACCAGTAAATCTTGATCAATCATCACAATCATGAAAATCTGCGTTCCTTTCTCTATTTTCAATTTCCAACTTTCAACTTTCAATTCCTCCAAATCCTTTGCCAGCGAAGTGTTCGCGGTGTACGGTATTGATACACTTTTTTAAACCATGGATAAAAATGCGGTTACAACTTTGAAAAACATTTTCGAAAAAAGTTTACAGCTGACACCACAATTTTAATTTAACGCATGCTTAACAGCATTTATCTTTTAATTAAGAAACAATCTCAAATGCAGTATTGGTAAGCATTTCAGCGTTCACTCATTTTTCAGCAAATTATCTTGCGAACAAAATTTCTTTTCATGTAAAAATAAAATCTCCATCGGTCAATAATTTATTTAAAGGGCTTGTAACGTTTTTACATTTGTTGCGTCCTATTCCTCAAACAACACACAATCATTAGAACCTTAAATTTCTTATTATGAAAAAGCTATTAATACTGGCTGCATTATTCATCTCCTTCAGCAGTTTCAGTTATGCGATCAACGTGAATCAAAAAATTCTTAACTCATTTAAAAAAGATTTCAGCACTGCTATAAATGTGCAATGGAAAGCTCTTGAGGAAACGGTTTACCAGGCAGAGTTTAGTTATAACGGCGAGCTATTCAATGCTTACTACAACGAGGATGGCGAGCTTATTGGATCTGCCCGCTTCATCAATAAAGGAAACATGCCTCTGTTAATTTCAAAAAGCCTGCAGGAAAAATATGGCAACTTCCTTATTCGCACTGCTATTGAATATAACAACGGAAATGAAACATCTTACTTTATCACAATGGTGAGCCAATGCAAATCTGTTATTGTACAAGCATCTCCTTCGGGAAGTCTTTCCGTGGTTAAAAAATTCAAGACCTACTAATACAAACAAGCAACTAAACAAGCATCATTTTAAACAACTACTTTATCATACTTTAAATTCTTTTTTATGAAAAAGAAAACCTTAATAGCAAGCCTTTTGGCACTTATCATTACAATTAGCGCATTTGCTAATCCTATCAGCAATGCACAAGCGAATTTTAATAAACAATTTAAACAAGCAACCAATGTAAACTGGTCTAAAGTTGGCGAAAGAGAAAAAGTTTGTTTTACGCTCGATGGTCGTGCAGTGTGCGCCTATTACGATACAGATGGAAAGCTTTATAGCATCACAAGAAGTTTATTATCTACAGAGTTACCGCTTATTCTTTCTGCGGATCTGAAGCAAAGTTATAGTGATTTCTGGATCACCAATATTAGTGAAGTTGCAAACGGCGAGGGTACAACTTACTATGCAACACTTGAAAATGCAGATCATGAATTGGTTTTGAAAAGTACCAATATTTCTGAATGGAGTGTTTATCAAAAATTCAAAAAATATTAATCGAGCTGAGGGTTTTGTTGATCGTTAACGGGTTCTGGAAACAGGCCCGTTTTTTTGCGCAGGTGCAAGAAAATGTACGATGTACGAAGTACGGTGTATGAAATTCGTTAGCGGGTAGCACCTCAAAGCATTTCGTACACCGTACATCGTACTTATCCATCAGCCCTCACAAAACCATAACCACAAATTCTCCTTTTCATCCTCCGAAATGCCTAAATTTGCGGCCTGTTATACACACAAATAAAACTTTTGAAATGAGTAAAGGTCCTGTTTCCCAGTTTATTGAACACCATTACCGCCACTTTAACGCAGCCGCTTTAATGGATGCAGCAAAGGGTTATGAGCAACACCTTTTGGAAGGTGGTAAAATGATGATTACCCTTGCCGGTGCCATGAGCACCGCAGAATTGGGCATTTCCCTTGCAGAAATGATACGCCAGGGGAAAGTGGATATCATCAGCTGTACCGGTGCCAACCTGGAAGAAGATGTAATGAATCTTGTGGCGCACAACAGCTACAAACGTGTGCCTAACTATCGTGATCTTACACCGCAGGACGAATGGGATCTGCTTGAGAACCACTACAACCGCGTTACCGATACATGTATCCCTGAAGAAGAAGCTTTCCGCCGTTTGCAAAAACACCTTGTTGCACAATGGCAAGATGCAGAAGCGAAAGGCGAACGCTATTTCCCGCACGAATTTTTGTATAAAACCGTGTTGAGCGGCGATTTGAAACAGTACTACGAGATCGATCCTAAAGACAGCTGGATCGTGGCTGCTGCAGAAAAAAACATTCCTATTGTGTGCCCGGGTTGGGAAGACAGCACTACGGGAAACATTTTCGCCAGCTATGTTATTAAAAATGAACTGAAAGCAAGTACCGTAAAAAGCGGTATCGAGTATATGGTTTACCTGGCTGACTGGTACAAAAATAACTCTGCCGGCAAAGGCGTAGGTTTCTTCCAGATCGGTGGTGGCATTGCGGGCGATTTCCCAATTTGTGTGGTTCCTATGATGTACCAGGATCTTGAGTGGCACGACGTTCCTTTCTGGAGCTATTTCTGCCAGATCTCAGATTCTACAACTTCTTATGGTTCTTATTCAGGCGCTGTTCCAAACGAGAAAATCACATGGGGCAAGCTTGATATTCATACACCAAAATTCATTGTAGAAAGTGATGCTACGATTGTAGCGCCGCTGATGTTCGCATGGATATTGGGATGGTAAGAAATGCCAAAAAGTAAGTAAAAAGTCAAAAGTGAGGCAAGCGGCAACCGTGAACTGTCCGACTCACTTTTGACTTTTTGCTTTTGGCTTTTTATATTTGACTTTTTACATTTGACCATTAAACCCCCGCACATGGCCAACCTCTATCTGAAGGCTTTTCACATCATTTTTGTTGTTACCTGGTTTGCAGGCATTTTCTATATGCCGCGCCTTTTTATCTACAACACCGAAGCCGGTGATAAATCTCCGGAAGTACGCGACGTGTTACGCGCCCAATTCAATGTGATGATGAAAAGACTTTGGTATGGTATTACCTGGCCCTCTGCGATCATTACGCTGATTCTCGGATTACTGGTATCGTATACCGGACCTTGGGGAGCGCTTCTATTTTCTGAGGGTGGAAGATGGCTTTTGATAAAGGTCTGCTTTGTCATTCTTCTATATGTTTATCATTTTACTCTCCATTCTATTTTCAAACAAGAGATGAAAGGCGTTTTCAAATACACTTCCCAGCAACTGCGCATGTGGAATGAGGTGGCTACTGTTTTGTTGGTTGCTATTATTGTACTCGTTGTAGTGAAAAGCGCCTTGAGCTGGGTATGGGCAGTTATAGGAATGATCGGCTTCATCGTTGTTTTATTAGCTGCTATCAACATCTACAAGAAATTAAGAAAATAAACGTAGCACGGTTTTATATATTTGCTGGCAGCAGGGCCAAATATTAAAATTAAAAAAGAGTTGATGCAGCAGATTAATTTTTTCTCAAGAAAAAAAAATCCCGATTTCTTTAGTATAGAACAATTGTTTGAAGCGATAGCGGGTAACATTAATGCAAACGAGAAAAGATATGGAGCACATGCAAACTGTCAAACGGTTCCTTTTTTTTCGAGTCTTGCCAACATTCTAAAAAACACTTCCTTCGTTCGTCGCAACCAGGGAACTGTAAATCATATCACCGGCGATATTCACTATACTATTCTTGGTTGCAGCAGGAAAAACCTGAACGTGCTTACGATTCATGACTGTGTGCCATTAACCACGCTGTCGAAACGTTCATTAAAATACTGGGTCATACGCTGGCTATGGTATGATTTACCGATGAAGAAAGCAGATGTTATCACTGTTATTTCAGAGAAAACAAAAGAAGAACTGGGTAAAATTATTGGCCACAGCCAAAACAAAATCAAAGTGATTAACAACTTCATTGACCCGCGATTTACTTACAGAGAAAAGCCTTTTAATCAATCCAAACCATCTCTTCTGTTCATTGGTTCCACCGAAAACAAAAATCTTGACAGGGTTCTTGAAGCAATAAAAGATATTACCTGCAAGCTTGAGATCATCGGTAAAATAAATGACGCTCAAAGTGCGTTCATAAAAAATCAAAACATCGATACGAATATTATTCATGGCGTCTCTTATGAAACAGTTATCGAAAAGTACAGGCAGTGCGATGTTCTTATTTTCCCTTCTACTTACGAAGGTTTCGGCCTACCGATCATTGAAGCCAATGCAATTGGAAGGCCGGTACTGACCAGCAATCTTTCGCCGATGAAAGATGTTGCGGGAGACGCTGCTGTACTAGTTGATCCCTTTAGTGTCGAAGACATAAAACAAGGCATTGAAAAAATTATTTACGACAGCGAATTGCAAAAAAACTTGTTGCGAACGGCTTAAAAAACGCGAAACGTTTTCAAATTGATGAAGTAGTGACACAATACCTAGACGTTTATCAACCTCATTAACAACCTTACGGTTGCCCTAACTTAAACCGTCATATGTAAATGAAATATGTAGAAAAATATAAAGAGCTTAAAGAGATCTTGCCTCAGGGAGTAAGAGGGTCCCTAAGGTCTGTTGCCCTGGATGCATTATACCTGCTGGATCAGGCAAAAGGGATCGAGGCTCCGCTTAATAAACCCCGCGTTCAATTTTTATACATCCATCATATATTCAAAGATGAAGAAAAGAGTTTTGAAACCCTACTGAAAAAATTGAGCGAAAACCATCAATTTCTTTCTTACTCTGAGGCTGTCGATAAAGTTTTAAAGGGAGAAATTGACAAACCTTACATTTCAATCAGCTCAGATGATGGATTTAAAAATAATATCAGAGCAGCGGAAATACTAAGTGAATTTGGTGCAAAGAGTTGTTTTTTTATAAACCCTGCTGCTGTAGAAATTACGTCATATGAAGAGATCAAAAAATATTGTGCAAGCCAATTGTGGCGTCCCGCGGTTGAATTTATGAATTGGGACGACATCAATAGATTGCAACGTATGGGCCATGAAATAGGATCGCATACAATGAACCATACTAACGTTTCAACCTCAAACGAAGCTTTCTTTATTGACGACTGCCATCAGACATTTGATATCATTAAAAGCCGATGTGGCGAGGCGAAACATTTTGCCTATCCTTTTGGCAACTTTAGTAATTTTAATGAGAAAGGGAGAAAAATTGTTTTCGATGCTGGCTTTATTTCATGCGCTTCGGGAGAGCGTGGCTGTCACATACAACATGACCGCCCACTTTTGAACGAAGAGCTTTGCATCCGCAGGGACCATATGGTTGTGGAGAGACTTAGCCATATCATCCACTTCCTTGTCCGGAATGCAAATACTGTAACTGTTTCGAATAATTTGTTCCCATATTGATCTAAATGAAAGTTCTGACGCGCAATTTCATTTTCAAATTTTCACTGGGCCATGGTTCGTGGGGGCACGCACCATGGCATCTGTAATATGCGGCTCCCAAATTTTCAAATTACTCAAACCTCGGCTGAATCATTTTGGCTACAAGCCCAGTCCAGCCCGTTTGGTGGGACGCGCCAACTCCACGGCCATTGTCGCCATGAAAATATTCGTAGAATAAAATGTACTTGTTGAACTGTGGATCGTTCTGCAATTTTTCATAGTGGCCATACACCGCTCTATGGCCCTGCGCATTCTTTTTAAAAATATTGATGAGCCTTGCATTAAGCTCTGTCGCCACTTCTTCGAGTGACATTAAGTTGCCGGAACCCGTTGGAAATTCCACTTTGAAATTATCGCCATAGTAATAATGAAATTTAAGCAGCGATTCTATGAGCAAATAATTTACAGGAAACCAAACCGGACCGCGCCAATTACTGTTTCCTCCAAACATGTCAATGTCGGATTCTCCAGGCATATACTGCACACAATATTTTACGCCGTAGTATTCAAGTTCAAATGGTTTATCATCATATTCTTTTGACAGGGCCCGGATGCCAAATTCACTTAAGAACTGCGCTTCATCCAGCAATCTTGCAAGTACACTTTTAAGCTTGTCGCCAAACAAAATAGAGAGCAAATGTTTTTGATCCACACCGGGCTCGCGCCAGCGAGAAACAAGGCTCGCGATGTCTGGTCTGTTTTCAAGCAACCACCTCGCACGTTTTGCGAATTGCGGATTCTTCAATAACACATCGTGATCAAAAACTTCCACTGCATACAAAGGAATCACACCGATCAACGAACGCACTTTCAGCTTTATCGTACTGTTGTCTGGCTGCATTATGATGTCATAGAAAAATCTGTCTTCTTCATCCCAAATGTTCTTCTCGCCAATATGGGTCATCGCTTCTGCGATGTACAGGAAGTGTTCAAAAAATTTGGTTGCCATATCCTGGTAAACCGGATTATAGGTGGAAAGCTCGGATGAAATGCGCAACATATTCAAACAATACATGGCCATCCAGCCGGTGCCATCACTTTGCTCAAGGTAGCCACCGGTGGGCAATTCAGCGCTTCTGTCAAATGTGCCGATATTATCAAGGCCGAGAAATCCGCCCTGGAAAATGTTGTTGCCGTTACTATCTTTTCTGTTTACCCACCATGTAAAATTGAGCATGAGTTTATGAAAGATCGCTTCAAGAAAAGCATAGTCAGGTTGACCGGCATAACGTGCATCCAATTCAAACACACGCATAGCTGCCCATGCCTGTACAGGCGGATTTACATCGCTGAAGTTCCACTCGTATGCGGGCAATTGCCCATTCGGATGCATGTACCATTCTTGCGTAAGCAATAAAATTTGTTGCTTGGCAAATGATGCATCTATCATAGCAAGCGGAACGCAATGGAAAGCAAGATCCCAACCGGCGTACCATGGATACTCCCATTTATCCGGCATGCTTATAATATTGGCATTGTGCAGATGTGGCCAATCGCTATTGCGAACGGACATGCGATTGATCGTTTCTGGAGGATGAGACGGATCACCATTCAACCACGAGTACATGTTGAAAAAATAGTACTGCTTTGACCACATCATTCCTGCAAAGGCCTGCCGCTGAATTTCCCGCTCTTCCTTATCTGTTACGGGGCGTTGTATGTCTGCGTAAAATTCGTCTGCTTCTGATTTTCGCAAATCAAACAAATGATCGTATGCTTTCTCGCTTTGCAATGCGTGGCCTGCTGTCAATTGCAAATAAATTGTTTTGCTCTCATGCGCGGGTATAGCAATATCGTAGTTGCAAGCGGCCTTTGTTCCTGTTTGTTTCGGATTAACACCATTGAGGTTTCCATGTACGATGTATTCATTTATGCCATCCTTGTAATAGCTATTCGGATCCGTTTCTTTACCAAAGAGAGAAGGATTCGTTTCGTTCTCACAAAACAATAACTCGTTGGCTCCAGACGCATAAAACATCATTTTTCCCAAGCGGAAATGATCTATCAAAATACCGCCAATATTGGAAGACATCATCACAGGCTTGGTTGTTCGTTGCCTGTATTGCCATACATTTCTGAACCAAATCTGCGGCAGCAAATTCACCTGCACTTCACTAGCGCTACGATTATGTGCTGTTATTCTTATGCAAATATCATTGACATCTTTTTTTGCGTATTCTACAAACACATCAAGATATTCATCTTTATCAAAAATGCCGGTGTCAACCAATTCGTATTCAGGATCCTTGCGTGTGCGTTTACTATTTTCTTCCCGCAGCTTTGCATAGGGAAACTCATTTAGAGGATACTTATACAAAAACTTCATGTAAGAGTGAGTGGGTGTGCTGTCGAGATAGTAATACAACTCTTTCACATCTTCACCGTGGTTGCCATCTGTTCCCATGCCAAAGAATATTTCTTTGATAAACGGGTCTTTTTTGTTCCACAACGTTAATGCAAAACACAGGTGCTGTTTATCATCACAAATACCACCAATACCTTCTTCGCCCCAGCGGTAAGTGTATTTTCGTGCCATGTCATGAGTGGTATACTTCCACACATTTCCATCCGGGCTATAGTCTTCCCGAACAGTAGACCATTGCCTCTCGGACAAATATGGCCCCCATTTTAACCATGTTTCTTTTCCTTTATAGTGTTCAGCCAGCCTGTTTTTTTCTATGCTCATTATGGTGGTTTGAAAGCGTTGATAGTTGGTAGTTGATAGTTGTTAGGCACTATGTGAAACGGCTGCGTTTAAACGACAGGCAGCTATGAGAAGACAAATTCCACAGGAAGCCTCACAACTAAGAACTAGTTTTCTATAACAATTATGCCGCGAAACTTGTTTGCAATCAGTTTTTTGCAGAAAAATGTTTTTACTTTACGCCATACACAAACATGAGATAATGGCAAATCGTTTTTTAAGCAAGGCAGTCTTTCTTGTGGTATGCATTACGATCGTTTACGGTTGTGCACCGAAGCCTTATGCAGCTACCAACAAATCGTATAAAAAGCAGGCCAAACAGTTTGCCGAAACGTTAAAATCTTTGCCTGACAACATACCGGTGGACTCCATTGCAAACGCCCCTTACTGGACCGGCACTACGAATTTTAGCATGCGCAAGCCCAACTTTGTGATTATCCATCATACAGCGCAGAAGAGTTGCGACGAAACGTTGAAGACATTTACATTACCGCGTACGCAGGTGAGTGCACATTATGTTATCTGTAAGGATGGTACTATTCATCATATGCTGAACGACTACCTGAGGGCCTGGCACGCAGGTGCAGGCAAGTGGGGAAGTTTAACGGATGTAAATTCGAGTTCAATCGGCATTGAACTGGACAACAATGGCTACGATTCTTTTCCTGCTATACAAATAAAAAGCTTGCTCGTGCTTTTGGACACTTTGCAAAAACGGTATAGCATTCCCACTGCGAACTTTATTGGCCATGCAGATATTGCCCCTACGCGCAAAAACGACCCTAACATATTTTTCCCCTGGAAATACCTTAGCACCCATGGCTTTGGGCAATGGTATGCGGATACCACAAACGTTATCGTTCCTGCGGGCTTTAATTACCTTCAGGGACTTCGTCTTATCGGTTATGATGTAAAAGACTCCACGGCGGCAATAAGGGCCTTTAAAAGACATTTTGCGCAGGATTCTGTGGCGGTTATAAACGAGGCGGATAAGAAGGTTATTTATATGCTTTCACGGTAGGAACAAATGCAACTCGCCCTGGCCAATTTCGCGTTGTCATTTCATTTTTCAACTATCTTCGATCTTTCCAAGGGCGAACGCAATTCGCCCCTACTAACTAAACTCAATCTTTCGAATGCAGTGGGATAAATTGTACAGCGCCAAAAGAACGGGCTCTGAACACAAGATCAGCTCTTCTCCGGAAACGATCAGGAATTCATTTGTAAGGGATTATGACAGGATCATTTTTTCTTCTGCGTTCCGGCGCTTACAGAACAAAACACAGGTCTTTCCTTTGCCTGGTCCCGTGTTTGTACACAACCGTCTTACACATAGTTTAGAAGTGGCTTCTGTTGGCCGTTCCCTTGGCAAAGCGGTGGGAGATATTCTTGCAGCAAAATACAACAAGGGTAGCGAGGACTTCCAGGAATTTTACAAATATGAGTTACCTTCAGTAATAGCTGCGGGTTGTCTGGCGCACGATATTGGCAATCCTCCGTTTGGACATTCCGGTGAAGATGCGATCCGAATATTTTTCAGGGAGTTAGAAGGCGATGCAAAGAAAAGGTTTGATGACAGGCTCTCCGAAAATCAAAAAAGGGATTTTATGTTTTTCGAAGGGAATGCGAACGCGGTCCGCACACTTACGCACAACTTCAACGAGAATAGCGAGGGAGGGTTCCGATTAACTTATTCTACGCTGGCATCAATTGTCAAGTACCCAACGGATTCATTGAACGGCTTCAACAAACAAAACCTGTTTACAAAAAAATCCGGTTTTTTTGATTCTGAAGTTGGCGTGTATAAAACCATTGCAGAGAGCCTGGGAATTCCGAGCCTGTCTGAAACAGGAAACGTGTTTGTCCGCCATCCATTTGTTTACCTTGTAGAAGCTGCGGATGACATTTGCTACCGCATTATCGACTTTGAAGATGCACATCGTCTGCATATTATTTCTATCGATACCATTAAAGAACTTTTCCTTTCTTTTTTTGACAATGAAACCGGCTATGATGCACGGGAAAAAGTAGAGGAAACTTTTAATAAGATCAATGATGACAATCAAAAGATACAGTTTCTTCGCGCCAAACTGATCAACCTGTTGATCGGTCGTGTAAGTAATATTTTTATTGAAAAAGAAATGGACCTGTTGGCGGGAAAAGTCTCAAAACCGATTATTGATTATCTGCCTGAAAATGAATTGAAATTGGTTAGATCGATAGACGAATACTCTTACGCAAATATTTATAATCACCGATCAGTAGTGGAAATTGAGATCGCAGGTTATAATGTGATCGGGGCATTATTGAAAGAATTCTTCAACGCAGTGCTTTCACCAAAATCATCTAAGTCTCAAAAGTTATTACAATTAATCTCAAAACAATTTGTAATAACTGGCGACGAAAGCAAACTGTACAATGATATTCAATCAATAGTAGATTTCGTAGCCGGCATGACCGACCTTTTTGCGGTGGATATGTACAGGAAGATTACGGGGATGAGTTTTCCGCAGATTAAGTGATTTGTGGAATTTGAAAATTTGAAAATATGGTAATTTGAAAATTTATCAATTTCAAACTTCTCTGCAATAACGCTTTATACAGACAAAGAGATTGAACTAAGGAATAATTTTCAAATTAGCATATTTTCAAATTGAATTGGCCTCCGACCAATTCCTCACCATTGGGAAGGCAATGTGGAACCAGGCGGTATATTTTGCAGGATGGGTGATTAATGAATCGGCAATCTCTTCAACGCTTTTATAGCAGTAGTCCTTCACTTCGCTTTCATTTGCATAAATGCTGTTGTCATGTATTCCTACAAACACATGGTCGAACTCGTACTCCGTCAAGCCATTATCAAATGGAGCTTTGTAAACGAAATCGAATGCTTTTTTTAATGAGGTTGTGAAACCCATTTCTTCGTACAAACGTCTTTGCGCGGCTAATTCAACATCTTCATCCGGGAATGGATGACTACAACAGGCGTTGGTCCACAAACCTGCACTGTGGTATTTGTTCAGTGCACGTTGCTGCAATAGCATTTCCCCTTTCTTATTGAAAATGAATACACTGAATGCACGATGCAAAAACGCTTTCTGATGGGCCTCCATTTTTTCCATGGTGCCCAGCATCTCATCTTTTTCGTTTACCAGAATTACTTGTTGTGACATTTTGCTAATTGCAAAAATAGCCATAATACCGATTGATCAAACAAACAGACCGGTTTTGGCTTTTTTCCGACTCTATTTGTTTGATCCTTCGGTTGGAATTTGTCTTTGTAGCATGAATGCAAATGCGATTCGTGGGCGTCTTGGGCGAATGCAATTCGCCCTACTAAAATCGCTGAATTTGCTCTTTCAATAATTTGCGGGCGAAGTGAATCCGGCTTTTGATGGTTCCGAGCGGTTCACTCAGCATCTCTGCTATTTCTGCGTATTTGTATCCGTCGAAATATAGTAAGAACGGATTGCGGAATATTTCCGGCAACTGATGAATGGCTGCTTGTATGTCTTTTATCTTCAAATGACTCTCAGCAGTGTTGGCCGCCACTACCTGATTGTAATTCAATAAAAAGTCATTTGGCGTGCTGTCAAAAATGGTGTTTTGTTTAGTTCGTCTGCGGTAGTTATTAATGAAAATATTTCGCATGATCGTGTATAGCCAGGCTTTAATGTTGGTACCAACGTTGTATTTATCCTTATTGGCTAAGGCTCTGAACATTGTTTCCTGGAAAAGATCTTGCGCAGTTTCGTTGTCTCTGGTTAAAGTAATTGCAAAAGGCTTTAAAAAATCGGCGTTGCTGACAAGCATTTCATCAAATTCAATTGTTGACATAGTGAAATGATTTAATGTGTTTTAAGAAGAAAAACAAACATTTTTCACGGGTAAAAGCGTGGATTTGATGGCAATAACTAACAGTTATTGCAACGTTTAGTGGTGGCGGTATCTTTTCCCATAACGCAACAGCCTATGAGATCAAATGCCTGAATACCAAAAAGGGGTTTAATTTTTTTTACTACTAAAAGCCTGATTACCGGAAAGGACAAGAAAGTTTTTGGACTTTCTTTTTTGCATACTAAACTGAGATATTAGATATTGTATAAGATATAAGAATTACTGTTAGTTTCCTGGTGCGGGTAGAAATGCATTTCGTATATGAATATGCGAAAAAAATAAATCATATGCAAGTACTATTTTCGGCTATACAAAAACTTAATAAGCGGGGAGCGGGTTTCACCTTTAAATAATACCCAAAACCCATATGCAAAAAACAGAGTATTACCTAACGATTTCGCTGTGATTAAATCAATTAGAAGTGAGGAAATGATGAGTGGTAAAAAATAAAAATGCCACTAACCAAAAAATGTTTTTTAATGGTTAATGGCATCTATTTTATTGTAGATAGTAGAATTACTAGCCTGAAAGTGTAGGATTCAACAGAGCTCCTGTATCTAAAAGTTTCTTTACAATAGGCATTATAACAGCGCCGCTACCACGAAGTGTTTCCAAATGTCTGTCATGGTGCATATCTGTGCCTAAAAAACTTACCATGTTGTGATTGATCAGGTACTCTGCCATTTCCTGCGCAGGCTTACCATAATAACCGATTAGCGATAAAAGGTTAACCTGCAGCAAACATCCTGTGTTCTTGATTTCCTCGAAAATCTTCATGTTTGGCCGGAAGTATGAATAACGTTCGGGGTGAGCAAGGACGGGCTGATAATCATTCATTTGCAGGTTGAATATTTTATCCTGCCAATCCATTGGTCTATTTACAAATGAGAACTCGAAGAGGACATAATTTTTGGGCAACGTCAGCAGACGTTCTTTCTTTTGTACCAGATCATCCACGTGGTCATCAAGATAATATTCAGCACCAACATTTATACTTACAGGAACTTTTTCTTCTTTGATCGCCTCTTCAACCAAGGCAAGTGGAGCTTTCACTGTTTCAGGAGTATTTTTATAAATATCCCAATAAACGTGCGGCGTTGTAATTAGTTTGGTATAACCCAATTCGCTTAACCCTTTAATAAGGGTCATGGAATTAAGCAATGTAGCGGCACCATCATCAATACCCGGAAGTAAGTGAGAGTGCATATCACATTGCAATCCACTAAGGTTTGTTTCTTCTTTTATTTTCTTTTTAAAGAATGAAAACATGACAAAGTTTTGAGTGGTGCGTTTCTTCGTAGTGAGTTTGAGTTATGAAAAGTGATTCATTTCTTTTTACTCAAAATTCACCACTCAGAGCCTAAGCATTCTTTCCTTTAAATTCTTCGTAAACTTTTTCTATTCCCTGCCTTAATTCAATTTTTTCCTTCCATCCTAATGAATGCAGTTTGCTTACATCCATTAGTTTGCGCGGTGTGCCGTCTGGTTTTGAAAGATCGTGAACAATTTCACCTTCGTAGCCAACTATATCTTTTACCATAATAGCAAGGTCCTTTATGGTAATATCATGACCCACACCAATGTTTACAAGGCCCGGCTCATTATAGTTTTGCATAAGGTAATAACATGCATCTGCAAGATCATCTGCATGTAAAAATTCACGAAGAGGAGATCCTGTGCCCCACATAGTTACCGTCGGTTGGCTGTTTTTCTTCGCTTCATGAAATTTTCTGATCAATGCCGGCAACACATGAGAGTTATTAAGATCGTAGTTATCATTGGGACCATAAAGGTTCGTGGGCATTACCGAAATAAAGTTGCAGCCATATTGAGAACGATAAGCATCGCACATTTTAATCCCTGCAATCTTCGCAATGGCGTATGGTTCGTTTGTTGGTTCAAGTAATCCGGTTAGCAAATAATCTTCCTTTAAGGGCTGTGGCGCCATTTTAGGATAGATGCAAGACGATCCTAAGAACATCAGCTTCTTCACACCGTTTACGTACGACGAGTGAATCACATTGTTTTGGATCATTAAGTTGTCGTAAAGGAACTCCGCACGATAAGTATTGTTTGCAACAATACCACCCACTTTTGCCGCAGCTAAAAATACGTAATCTGGTTTTTCAGCTGCAAAAAAATCACTTACTGCCTGCTGATCCTTAAGATTCAATTCTGCAGAAGTTCTTCCGATAATGTTTGTAAATCCTTCCTTTTCGAGCTTTCTCTTTATTGCAGAGCCAACCATCCCACGATGACCCGCGATATATATTTTAAATGATTTATCCATGGTATAAAATAAAAAAGGAACGCAGGCTGCGCAAATTAAAACAAGCGCAGCCAGCGTTCATATCTTTCCAAAATTCTTACTTTTATTCGTACTGATTTTTGATTGCGAAGCCAGATTCTTTCAGCAATTTTTCTTTGCGGAAAAGATTTACATCGCTTTCCATCATTTCTTTTACCAACGCTGCAAGATCGTATTTAGGTTTCCAGCCCAATTGTGTTTGAGATTTTGTTGGGTCACCAATCAAAAGTTCAACTTCTGTTGGACGGTAATAACGAGGATCAACTGCTACAACTTCTTTTCCTATTTCAACCTGGAAGTCAGGATTCGAGCATGATTTTACAACAGCCACTTCCTTCTCCGCTGTTCCTATAAATTCCAATTCGATTCCTACTTCGCCAAACGACATGCGAACGAAGTCACGAACGGTTGTCGTAACACCTGTTGCAATTACATAGTCTTCAGGTTTTTCCTGTTGAAGGATCAACCACATTGCTTCGACGTAGTCCTTTGCATGACCCCAGTCACGGCGTGCGTCGAGATTACCTAGATAAATTTTGTCTTGTAAACCAAGCGCAATTTTTGCTGTGCCCCGGGTAATCTTTCTTGTTACGAAAGTTTCGCCACGCAAAGGAGATTCGTGGTTAAACAAAATCCCGTTCACAGCGTACATTCCATATGCTTCACGATAGTTCACTGTAATCCAATAACCGTAAAGTTTTGCCACAGCATATGGAGAACGTGGATAGAACGGAGTTCTCTCGCTTTGTGGCACCTCCTGTACTAGACCGTATAATTCTGAAGTAGAGGCCTGGTACACTTTTGTTTTCTTAATCAATCCCAAAAGTCTCACAGCTTCCAGAATGCGAAGCGTACCAATACCGTCAGCGTTGGCTGTATATTCGGGCGTTTCAAAACTCACGTGCACATGGCTCATAGCTGCCAGGTTATAAATTTCATCGGGTTGCACTTCCTGAATAATGCGGATGAGATTGGTGCTGTCAGTCAGGTCGCCATAGTGCAGTTTCAATGTCACGCCCTTTTCATGAGGGTCCTGGTACAAATGATCGATACGATCGGTATTAAACAACGACGATCTGCGTTTAACACCGTGCACTTCATATCCTTTACTTAACAACAATTCTGTAAGATATGCACCGTCCTGACCGGTGACGCCTGTAATCAATGCGACTTTCTTTGACATACTTTTTTTAATTAACTTATGACTAGTGTTTTTTTTATTTAAGATACGGTCCCTCGTTTTGAATTTGCAAAGATGGCTATAAATTACCGTTTAAAAAACTGCGTAATTTTTCTAATTGGCTTCAAATACAGAGTATAAAATCTTGGCTGAAGGCCATTGATTCTCCAAGCCTCTCTATCTTCTTTATTTGCCCTTATTCTATGCAAAATTGACGCATTACTAATGCCGCCAGCCCGCATTTTTACAATTATCTCCGGAAGATAATGTACATGAAAATGATTCTTTACGAAAATGCGTAACATTAATTCATAATCAGCCGCACTCTTTAATGAAAGATTGAAGTTTCCCACCTTGTCATACACTTTTCTTCTTACAAAAACAGTGGGATGGGGAGGCATCCAGCCTCTGTAAAATGAACGGGTTTTAAGCTTTCCCGATTTCCACGTCCTGAGAATTTTATTCAGATCCTGTTGGTGCACATATTGGAGATCGGCATAACACACATCAACATTCTCATTGGCAAAAACGTTTGCGACTTTCATTAACACGTCTTTGTCAACGTAAATATCATCAGAATTCAGAATGCCAATTACCTCGCCCCTTGCAAGTGTTAGTCCTTTATTCATCGCATCGTAAATGCCCTTATCTTTCTCTGAAACAATGGTCGATACATGCGGGTAGCTATTTACAATTTCAAGCGTATCGTCTTTTGATAAACCATCAACTATAATATGCTCAATACTGTTGTGCGTTTGCTGCTTGATACACTCCAAAGTATCTCTTACAGTATCTGCACTATTGAATGTTGTAGTAATAATTGAAATGGTCATTTTAAAAACAAAATTCTTTTGAGGTTCTTTTCCTATCAATTTTCGTTCCTTAATTGTGCCTGTGTTATTTCCTCAACCGCAATCGTAAACATACAAACGGAAGCCGCCAATATTCACCCATGCACAATCTTTATTATACTTTTGAGAAATCACTTCTACCTCTTTCTTCCTCACTCTTCAAATAAAACACATTGATCGAGCTATCGGAAAATTCTATCCATTTGTTGGATTCAATGCCCACAAAGGGCAAACTTTCTCCATGATCGGGATCTGTAGTAAGTACAAATATTTCGAATTCTTTTTGTAATCCCAAAGCAACATTCAGGCAAGACCGAAAAGGGTCGCCCGCTCTGTAGCCCGAAACAAACCAGCCTACCAAAATCAGAATTCTATTTTTCTATTTTCTCCAGCCATAAGTGTAACTGCTTTATAAGCTCCAATAATTAAGCTGGCCGTGGTCCTTTCTATAGATCCCTTTCAGGTCCATTAGCAAAGCGTTTTCGTTCATAATGGATTTAAAATATTTTTGATCAAGTGTTTTATACTCTTTATGTGCAACCGCTACTAACACCACATCATAATCGGTTCCTACTTTGTCGGAAAGATGAATGTGATATTCTTGTTCTATTTCTTTTGCATCTGCATATGGATCAACTACGTCTATTTGACTAAGTGAGTACGCCTGAAGCTCTTTTATTAGTTCGGCCACTTTTGAATTGCGTACATCACTCACGTTCTCTTTAAACGTTACGCCCATTATTAACACCTTTCCTCCATTTACCTTGTGGATGTTTTTAATAATGTGTTGTATCACTTTTTTAGCCACATAAGCAGGCATCTCATCATTAATGATCCTTCCTGCCAAAATTACTTTTGAATTGTAACCAAGTTTTTCTGACTTGTGGGTCAAATAATATGGATCGATGCCGATGCAATGACCTCCTATGAGACCCGGATGAAATTTAAGAAAGTTCCATTTCGTTTCTGCAGCTTCAAGCACTTCAAATGTGTTGATGTTCATTTTATCAAAAATGATTGACAACTCGTTCATCAATGCGATGTTCAAATCGCGCTGAGTGTTTTCAATTATTTTGCAAGCTTCAGCAACTTTTATACTGCTAGCATGATAAGTGCCAGCATCAACAACAATTTCGTAGACTTTTGAGATAACATCCAAAGACTCTTTATCACAACCCGAAACCACTTTTATAATATTAGAGAATGTATGTTCTTTATCGCCCGGATTGATACGTTCAGGTGAGTAACCCAATTTGAAATCAACACCCATTTTCAAGCCACTCAATTTCTCGATGATGGGCAGACAATCTTCTTCTGTGCAACCAGGATAAACTGTAGATTCATACACTACATAGTCTCCTTTTTTAATCACTTTACCCACGGTTTCTGATGCTTTTTGGAGCAGAAGCAAATCAGGTTGCTTGCGCTGATCCACAGGTGTAGGAACGGCAACAATGAAAAAGTTAGCATCCTTCAGGTCTTCGATGTTGTCAGTAAAATGAATGTCCGAATTTTCAAATTCTTCGGCGGTTAGCTCATTCGATGGATCGATTCCCTTACGCATCATCGCCACTCTTTCTGCATTAATGTCAAAGCCAATCACTTTAATTTTTTTCGCAAATCCTAATGCTATCGGCAACCCCACATAACCCAATCCAATTACAGCCAGCTTCGATTCTTTGCCAATTAGCTTTTGATACATAAAAATTATTCTATCTCTTTTAAATCAATATTCTTTGCGATCCAATATTCCGGAACTATAAACAACCACACATCCATTCCATTTAGCAGTAATTATTTAAATAATCATCTTAAATTAGCGTTTTTGCTTTTTTTCTAAGAGCCTTTTTCCATTAATTTTCGTTGCTTGACTGCGCTTGCCGGATTTCCTTGATAAATCATATAAGCATCCATATTTTTAGTAGCTACAGATTTTACAGTAAGAATAGAGTGCGATGCACACACAACTCCAGGGCAAACTACAGCCTGCGCTCCTATCCAAACACCATCTTCCAAAGTAATTTCACCCACTATCAAATCAAAACTTTCTTTGGTATAGTCATGATTACCTGTCAGCAACATTGCGCCTTGAGAAATACAGACGTTGTTTCCAATGTAAATGTGTGAAAGATTATCAATCCATACATTCTCGCCAATCCAACAATGGTCTCCTATTTTTAACTTCCATGGATATTTAATATTTACATACGGTTTGATAATGCTTTTTTTTCCTACACTTGCCCCAAACAATTTTAGCAATCTCACTTTATACCCTGAAGCAGGCAACCACGCTGAGTTAAACACAATGATATTTATGTAATACCAAAGTATTTGTTTTATACGAGAGGCTCCAATTTTAGCTTTGTGCCAATCATTATTATATTTTGAAAAGTTTACTTTGGACTGCATAAATAACAAAAATATTCAAAGTTCATACTTCTTTTAACTTGTGGGTACGTTGTATTTCAGGGTTTCGGGCATTGCTCAATAGCACTACTACTGATGAACGGAGCGACTCTTGTACTTTTTTTCTCTATTTAGCTCTTAGGTTAATGACATTAGCTTGCCTGCCGCAATATTTTAATTATTTGTGATCAACAAATCTTTATATAAAGCATACTGCATGGAGGCAATTGTGTTTAGGCTGTAATGCTTGTTAACCCATTCTGAAATATTTTTTCTTTTTTCTTCCCATTCATTAGCAGAAAGCTGCTTAAGTTGATTTAAAAAGTTGGTTATTGAGTTAACATCGGTGGTTATTTTAATTGCATACCCATTTTCAAAAGCTTCAGGAAAATTACAACCATCAGTAATTACAGGTACAAGTCCTGCAGCCATTGTTTCCACAACAGATGTAGGAAAGCCTTCGCTAAAAGAAGGCAGAATATAATAACGGCATTTCGAAAAATAAGCTTGTTTGGTTTGCTCATTCAATATGCCTATATAATGAATATTTGTAGAAGCAGCGCTTTGTAGCAAAGTTTCCATATTACTCATTTCGCCATCGTCTGGCCCAGCTATATATAAATTATATTCCGGTTTGTTATGTAGAGAAGATGCAAGCCAGGCATTAAGTAGTGGCATAAGACCTTTTTTATGATGCAAACGTGCCATAAATAAAAAATTGGTTTCACCGCTTTGAGGAAACTGAATAGCTTTGGCAAGTTTTACACCATTGGGTATTAATATTATTTTTTTATGAGGGAACAATCTATTCAGATTGTCCATTTCGGGTTTGCCTACTGCCCGTATAACATCAGCTTTGTTTATTGCGTTTTTCTCTACAATAGAAAAATAAACCTGCTTTTTGAAGCGCTTTTGTTGCATGCTCCAAGGCTCTAGCATACCATGGGGTGTATAAATCCACGCAAACCCTTGCTTTTTTAAATACTTCCCCCATTTGGTTGGAAACTGCCAGCAACCGTGTGTTACAATTATATCATTTTTCTTATCAAAAAAACCTTCATCAATAAGTGTTTGTAATTGTTTCAAACTTGTATCCGTTGGCTTGCCTATAATACCATCCACCTCTCCCCCTTGACCATTAGGATGAATTAAAATAGAGGAAACCATCTGTTCTTGTAAATAAGCAGAGGTGTTAATAGCGGCTTTCCATATACCTATGTTAACCGGCAATATATTGTCTACGATGTGTACGATTCGCATTTTGTGCTATTTTTTTTGATCGCCATTTTAAAAACCATATCGGAGCTAACATATAAACCGCATGGTCTACTTCTTGTGGAAAATACCCCCTGGTAATCCATTGAAAAGTTACAAGAGCTATAACAATATAAACCGTTAAACTAAGTTTATCTTTTACTCTACGTTTATTGGCAAATTTTCTGATTAACACCCCCCACAAAAAACATCCGATAATAATGCCAGAGCTTCCTCCAGCTATATAAAGTGCTCCATTGCTAAGTGTCGCCTCTCCCGTAAATTTACCCCATTTAGAATCATAGGCTTGAATAGTGGTTGCTAATTGAGGCGGCGGATATAGATCATCTTTATTGGGATAAATAAAGCGAGGAACCATCCGTACAAAAGGGTATAAAAAAATGGTAGCCCCATAATCGTAGCTAGTTTCTTTTACCGGATTATCATATAATCGATAAACAGCCATATCTGGCAAAGCACCACGTGTTTGATCGAAAACACCTTCATAATCGAAGTCAGAAGGATCATATTTCAATTTCTCATATTGTTTTGAAATCATGATATACCTATTCTCTGTAGAAAACAGAATTGCATACATCATAATAACACCAAGGAATAAACTAACAACCAGATATTTAAAATTCAGTTTATTTTTATAGAGATAAACGAAAAACAAACCGAATAAAGACAGCATAATTCTGTATCGAAAACCAAGAAGAGAAAATAGAAAAAAAGATAGCCCAATAAAAACAAGCAATTTCTTCTTGGGGAGTTCGAAAAAATAAGCAAGGACAAGAACCGTAATAAGCGAATCAGCAAAATTTTGGAGATAATAACTAGCCCCCTCCGCACCTAAACCGGCAATGCTATTACCAAGAAACAAGTCGGTAATGTTTGTGCCGCCCATAGCAAGGTTTGTCAATACAATGCCGTAAAGTCCTATAAATAAAATTGTAATCAGCTTTTCCGGATTGTTTATTTTCATTTTTGGTGGTGCCAACCAATCTGTAGAAGCAGAACCATTACGAATCCAATAACCTACAATAAAACAAAAAACAGCTAACCAACTCATAAAAAAGCCTGTGCCATAATACTCCCAAATGTAAGTCCCTACCACATATTCGGTTCCGTGATTATAAAAATACAGAGGCGTTATCAGGCAGTAAGGAGTAAAAACTACCAAGGCCCACATATAACACAAATGCCGATTCCATCCACCCCGTTTTGCTCCTAACAAAAATCCTATAAATAGCGTAGCTGCTAATAAAAAAGCCAATAGACCAACATTAGAATTATCTATTTTCCCCATACAACATTACAATTTTGAGAGCCATCGCTTCGCTGGAAATGAAACCGCTTTCTGTTAAAGCGTTTTCCCTTATAGTAGTTCTTAAAATATCATCTTTCAGCAACAATTGAATTTTTTTACTAAAGCCTTCAACATCATCTGCATCACATAATAAAGCATTTTCTCCATCTCGTAACAGGTCGTAGGCTGCACCAACAGACTTACTGCATATAATTGCATTCCCTGCAGACATAGCCTCATTAACTACCAATGCCCATCCATCGTAACGACTAGCAAATACAAACATATCAGCTATTCTAAAATAGTATGGCACTTCATCCTTCTCTCTAAACCCTAATAATACAATACGAGGATCGGGACCTATTAACTGTAATAACGCCTGCTTTTCAGCTCCTTCTCCTATTATCAGTAGTTTCACCGGAATGTTAGCAGGTAATAATTGTACAGCTTTTATCAAAGTATCCATTCCTTTACGTTCAATCAACGAACCCGAACTTAACAATACAATTTCATTATTTGGTGCATACAACGTTTTCAACGCCCGCAGCTTTATCTGGTCAATATGGCTATCATCAAATAAATGGTGATTGATATTATAAGGTACGTTAATGATGGGTTGCTGGTAATCATATGCCATATAGCCTTCCGCAGCTCTCCTTCCTATCGCCAATAACCCGTTGGTGTATTTTTTCACCGGGCCCAACAAAAATGTTTTAGCCCTTTTTTTTATTGTATTGAAAACGGGAAAAACTGGCTCTCCCCAAAAATAAACCTTAGCTCCAGCCTGCTTACTATACTTCATAGCCAGCACCACGTTAGGGCTCCAGTAAGTGCCATTTACAATCACCATTTCTGCCTTTGATTCCAACGCAACTTGCTTAATGGAGTTACTATAGTGCACCGAAGGAACTTTCTGCTGAATCAACTTCGCAAGCAAATTATTTTTCAGCACTGTTACCGAATATCCATTGGCGTTAGTGCTCAAATTCCATTGCCTGTCCTGCTCTCTTGCAGTAAAATAAACTACATGCAAATTAAAATGCTCTTTTAACGCATCAAAAAAATCCAGCTGGTATGGCGTGGGCATATTGGTATAAAAGTAAAGCAGGGGTAGTTGATTCATTATACAAAAAACTGTTGTAGGAATTGATATAGATTATTCTCATAGCTATCCCAGGTATATTGTAGCGCCGTATTTCTAGCACTCAATCGCATTTGTTGAAATTGGAAATCATCCATATTTCTAACACGTGTAATGGCTTTTCCTATTGCATCGGCATCTCTTATTGGTACAAGAAATCCGTTTTCTTCATTACGAATCACCTCGGTAGCATTGGTATTTGGTGTGGTAATAACAGGCAGGCCTGCACCCATTGCTTCTACCGTAACCAGCCCAAAACCTTCTAACAAGCTGGGAAATGCCAACACATCATATTTGCCATATAACTGGAACAAAGCATTTTGTGAGACACCTTGTTGATATTGAAAACGGCCTTTATGTTGCCAAAAAGCCTTACCACTTCCTGTTATATTACCAATAACATGTAGCTCCACATCTTTTTTATCGAATTGTGAGAATGCATCCAACAAATACTTCATCCCCTTACGCTGTGTAATACGGCCCGCATACAACACTCGTAACGGCCGATTCGACAACTTCTCAGTTTCCGGCACAAATTGAATTTTTGAAGCATCAAAACCTAATGGCAACACTTCTACTTTTGCTGCATCTACACCATCATCTGTAAGTGTTTTTTTTAGGAAAGAAGAAATAGCGATCACCTTATCTGCCACTAATGGCTCTTCTATCAACCGCTTTTCATATGGTGCCGGGAAATGCCCAAAATCAAAGCTATCGGCCCATTCCGGTTGCAACTTCGCTTCTTCCGACAATATACGTTTGGCAGTAGGCAGATGCGCGATGGTCATTTCGCATATGACCAACTTGTTATGTTGTTTAGCCGCTTTCAACGATTGTAAACAACTTCCCTGGAAACCCCAAAAAGCATCATATCCTTTTAGTTTCACCAATTTCCTACTAAGGCGCCGATCGAACTTTTCATCCCTATCTATTACCATCTGGCTCACTGCCTGCGATGTGGCCTGCAACCTCCTGGCCACTTGTTCCCTTACCTCATATTTCCAGGCAGATGAAACAGCATTAGAAGGAAGCCCATCAATAAACCTTCTCGACAAAAGGTCGAACCTGGTATGCGAAGCAAGCTTTTGAAGAACCGGATTTTTTAAATAAGAACTTGTATAGAACTTCTTCAAAAATCCTAACCGGTAAAGTGAACGGGCAACATAGTAAGAATGTTGTTTGCCCGAATGGGACAGAATTATTTTCTTATTCAAAATAAGGTGTAAACTTTAGCTGATATGAAAGTTCATTGTTACGAAAACGAATATGCTTAGCGGGGTTGCCTGCTACTACTTCTTTTACTTGTACAGGTTTGATAACAACCGATGCGGAAGCAATAACAGCTCCATCACCTATAACCGCCTTAGGCAATATAGTAACCCCAGATGCGATCCACACATGATGGCCTATCTGTACATCCCCTCCATACAATGCATGGTTGGGCGAATCAGGATCATGGCCCAACGTCCATATACGTGTGTAAGGTCCTATATCGGTATTATGTGCAATAACAATACGGTATTGACGACAATCCAGCAAGCAATGTTGATTAATAACTACATTCGGTCCTATCTCTATCTTCCAGAAATTAAGAATCCGTGTATGCATAAGAATAACTGCATGCCGGTCAATTTTATTATTGAACAAACGCAAAAAGCCCTTCCTTACAGCATGTATAGGCACATGAGTAATTACATCATTGTATAAAAAATTCAGGAACGCACCTCCAACCAATCGAATGTTCATGATCTAAAAGATTGAAATGTTTTCAGGACAATCGCAACATGATTATCCCAACTGCTATACTCTATATATCGATCCCAATGCTCATTCAAAGTTGCATCATTGGCCTGCATGGATTCATAAATGGCCGATACAAATTTGTCACGGTCATTCAGTGGAACAATATTACCAAGTTCAAAATTGGCTACAGTTTGTTTCAATGCCGAGCTGGTATCGCTTACCACAAGCTTCTTTTTATATGGTGCGATTACATTTAACACACCACTTTGCGATTGAAAGCTCGATTTATAATACAACAGAATAATATCACAAGCTTCAATAGCCGCAGCAAATGCTTCATCACTTAAAAATTGCTGATGCCAGATAATATCGTCATCCACTCCCAAAGCAGTTATCTGCTTCCTATACGCTTCAATAGGAACAGCTGTACTAGCTGGCTTTCCTGCCACAAGCAATTTTATATTGTTAAGGCTTGGCATTGCATCAATCACTTCCTTATAATTCTTTTCATCTCTGATATTGCCAATGATACCCATCATTATGCGACCTTGTTTTTCCTGTAAAAGCTTATCATAGAACACCCTGTCTTTTTCATGAACAGGATAAATTCCGTGTGGCACAACGGCCTTTACCTTGCAATTAGCATAATAGGTTTTATCAGGAAGATATTCATGGTAGAATGCCATATCCATAACTTCCATTACCTTTTTCATTGTAGCAGCAGATAAACTTTTTACGGGCAAATATTTATCCCGGTCAGGATCATGAAGAATAATAGCAAAATGATGTGTACGCTTAAGTTTTTTAAATAAAGGAACCCAAAAAAAGGAACTAAGCTGGTCAAAATCATTCATTATTACCAGGCTTGCTTTTTCACGTTTCAAAAAACGATAAAGACGCAAAGGATTAATAATACTTCTGTACAGGAAATGTAACTTTCTTATCAAGCTGTTGGCCGAAGAAATCACATCCCTCATCAACACCTTCCTCACTTCGTCACTGGCAGCAATAGAAGCATTTTCAGGCATTAACATTGTTACATTTGTCACTAATGCATTATTCTTATAAGCAGTATGCAAAGCCTTTGCATACTCATAGTTTCCCCCAAAACTATTGATGTTGTATAACACTACCCTCATTGTGCCAATCGCTGCTGCAATGCCGCTGCTGCTTGTTTTTGTGCGTCATTTGATTTAAAATATCCTTTGCAATAACCTTTTATATAGCTCCTGCGTGTTTGTTCCAGCAATATATATCCATATAAAAAAACTCTCCATCCATACTTATAATCCAGGCGTATCCAATTACGGGTGTAAGAAACATACGACCGCAAGCCCGGCAATAACAATACACTTAAGAATAGTGAATACCCTGGTAGTATATTCATTGCAATAAGAACAGGCAAAACAATAAGGCTGATGAAGAACAAATAGCGCATACTCATTTCAATAGTAGTAGACAACACGCTGCGCTGGTTCACACGGGCCTCGCCATCCCCTAAACCATAACGAAAAGCCTCCTTAATATATCCGTTCGCTTGGGTATGCCTTCCCCAATAAACAAACGGTTTATCTACTATAAATATTTTATACTGGTGGGCTTTGATCTCCTTTCCAAAAACCAGGTCATCTGCTGCGAGCGTCAACCACTCGCAATAACCACCAATAGTCGTAAAAACTTCTTTATAATAGGCAATAGAACGAGACGATGGAATGAACCAGTCGGCATGTACATCTACCTGGTAGCCTGAAGAAAGCAGGTAGGCCGCTTTAGCAGCTGTTGTTTGAATGTCTTGTTCTACCACCGCAAAAGCTCCGCCAACAACTTTTACAGTTGGATCGGCAAATGGCTGCATTAAACTCTCCAGCCATTGTGGGTGGAATCGGCAACCAAAATCTGTACTTGCTATCAAATCGTATTGGGCGGCTCTGATTGCCATATTCCTTCCTTCGGCTACATTACAACGTTGCTTTTGCAAAATGACGATAGGTACAACCGATCTTGCCTTCCACGCAAGCAGCATTTCATATGTACCATCAGTAGACCCTGCATCTGTAATGATAATCTCAGACGGTTGCAAAGTTTGAGCCTGCAGGTCTTGTATGGTTTGTTCCAGCCTTTTGGCTTCATTGAAAACAGTAGATACTAAAGTGAATCGCATAAATGCTTATAGTTGAAACTAAGTATGTTTTATTAAAGCTGGCTGTACTGATTTAATCGAAGTAGCCGAATCTATTTAATTTTAAAAAGGATTTTCAAAACAATAATAACTCAATCTTGCAATAATGTAAGACAATCCGGATTCGAATACTTCATCCTTTTCTGCAACGAACAACCAACAATCTCATAGTGATAATGCAACTGCAGCATTATCCATTTTTTTGCAACCAAATGCTACCCCCTCCTCCAAAACCGGAGATAGACACCGAAGGTTTGTTTGCCCAATAACTGTTCATCAACAATATGCTATAGGCATTATTATACATTAGAAAAGCTCGTAACAAATAGGCTTCATTCCAGTACATACCTTTTTTTATCCATTCTTCCGGATATTCAAAAGGATATGTAATATCATGAAAATGAACCAGTACCCCTTTTTTTAGTAAAGGAATAATATTGAAAAGTATATGATTAAGATCCGAGCCTACCTTAGAAACATGGCTTGAATCTATAAAAAGAATATCGTTAGCCTGAAGGCTTGAAAATATTTCAAGAGGGACTTCCTGCACCATTTTTTCTATGAGCGTAATGTTGGCAGGTCGGCTACCTCCTTTTCCGATCAGGCTATTTAAACGATCCGGAAAAGGCTCAATAAAATTCATGTTTATAGCTCCATTAAAAAAACGGTCATTCACATCCATCATCAAGGCAGATGAAAATCCAGACCCTATCTCAACGATCTTTTTTGGAGAAAATTTTCGCATGATGCCATACAATACGTAAGCATCCGAATAATTAAAATAATTATTATTACTAAAATATCGATGGCGGCCATCGGTATCTACCGGCCAGTCAAAACCCTCATAAAAAGAAGCTAGCGTTTCTAAAAGCTCTTGTTGCTCCTTTAGATTCAAGTCGATGCCTGCAGGGGTTGCTGATGTAAAAATTCGTTCGCTGTTATTCGTTACTTCTTTTAGATTAGGGATAGTACTGTAAAAATGCCCGGGCTTATAAAGGCCTTTGTACAATTGCCACCTTACTATATCTTTTATTTTCTTTATCATTATATTTTTTTAAATATTATAGTTTCTCTTGGTAATAAAACAGGAAAGGATGATGAACCTAATCTTTTCAAGAATTAAATACTAAGTTGGTTAATGACAGTAGTATGCAAGAATATTTTTTTTCAACGAATTATTAATATATAATCTACTTATTCTTACCTAAAATAACATCATTCAATGCAAACGCCGCTTCAACAGCCTTGTCCATATTATAATATTCCCACTCGGCAAAACGGCCAAGCAGGTAAATACCTTCTGCTGCCAATACTTTTTTTGCAGCAGCTATTTCAGGTCTTGTGCGATGGTCCTGTATCACATAAGAATTAGGTTCATAGTTATGCGCAAGCGGACTAAGATGACCAGGCAACTGGCCAATTACAGCACACATTTCCTCGTAATCAACCTTACCGGAAAACTCTACCACGCAGGTTTTACGTTGACTGCCCCTGTTATTGGTATCACTAAAGTTGCCGGTATAAATAATACGGTGTGCTTTAATGGACGGATCGGGCAGGTATAACCATGAAATATCATTGTCATCGGTTTCGCAAAACAAGTTAGAAGTACCATTAGATCGCAACTGTTCAATATAAGACACATCAACAATACCCGATTGCACCAATAGTTGTTTGCCGCTTAATGGCAACTGCCTGATATCGCCACAATAAACAATTTTATCAAATCCACTTTCCCCTGCAATTATATAACTGCCATCGGCTTGTTTTTTCCAATCATTGACAGCACACCCGGTTCTAATATCCAAGCCCTCACTCAACCGATCAACTATAAACTGCGAGCCATTTTCTTTAGGATAATAAAAATGCGCATGCACCATGGCACTTTCTTCTTCACGCACAATATTCGATTGCATTACCTCCGTAAGATTGGGCATCGGCAATTTTCCTTCCAGCCATTCCATCGCCACTTTACTCAGATCGGCCCGCCATATTTTTTCGTTATAAGGACCAAAATAATATTCGTATAAAGTAGCGCCGAAGGTCGATTGCAAAAACTCACCAAAGTCGCCATATTCAAATGGCGATGCTTTGCGTGAAGGCTGCAATGCAATCAGCTCAGTAATAATTTTCTTCGCCACTGTTGGCGGCAACTGGTACAAATAGTTTTCAATAGGATAACCAATAAACTGCCCTTCCATCCATATCTTGGCCTTACGCTTTGCTTGTATAAATTCATTTTCTTTATCAAAAAAAGACCAAAACCAATCCAGCACTTGTTGATTACGTGAGTTAAAAACATGCCCCCCTACTTTATGAAACAGGCAATCCTGCACACGTTCACATTGTATCAGCCCTCCCTTGGTAGCCCTTTTTTCAAATAGCACCACTTCATGGCTGCCCTTCAACATATTGGCCATACTAATACCTGAAATACCTGTGCCTATAATTGCAATTTTCATACTATACTATTACTGTCTTGATTCTATCGATTATTTTGTAGAAGCGTGGCATTTTATTGTACAAACATTAGCGCAACTATTAACCTTCCATTGTGCTGTGTCCGACTTTTGCGGATCACTAAGGAGTATTTTTGCATATGAATTATATAATAATTACCGAATCTTATTAAAACAATATTTACGGCTTATTTAAATCATTTTCAAATAGGTTTCTAATTGCTTTTTATTACTACAAACCCCATGCATTGGTTGCCAGCTTGTTTTGGTTTTCAGCCGTCCATATTTATGTTGAATACGTAAATATTGCCATATTACAAATTGCGTTTTACCAAATAATTGTGCCAATTCATTTTTAAATTCTTTATCACTGGTAACTCTGGCTAGTTGATAAAACTTATTTCTAAATAAAACTTTATCGAAGAATGAGAATTGAGAAGATGAACGAATATCGCTTGTGTATATTTCTTTTAAAACTTCAAATTTTTCTTTATCACGCAACCTTTCCGTAAGATTACTTCCTGTTGATTGGCTTTCATGTACTCTATATAAAAATGCACACTCATTTGTGTGAGCAGGAAAAGGTTCTATCATTGCTATTCTCCACAAATAGGCCCAATCTTCACTAGTTATCATTTTTTCCGGCCAAAGCCCCACACTCGCAATAAAGTCTTTTGTAAAAAGCATCCCTGGAATGGTGATGAAAAGCCCTTTAATCATCCAGTAAGTTAACGGCTTATGAATTGGAAACGAATTGTAGTTAAGAATAGCTCCATCTTGGGGTTCCCATTTATTATTATCTATTTTTTTTGCATAAAAATAGGGGCTGGTTACATAGCCTTTTCTGCTTTCCAATAATTTTTTCGCCTGAACTTCCAGCATGTTTTTTGTCATCAGGTCATCAGAGTCGAAAAATTTAATAAAATCTCCTGACGCTTTTTTTAAACCTGTATTCCTTGCAGCTCCGGGTCCACGGCCTTCATTTTGCAACAAGGTTACCTTATCTCCATAAGAATGTATAACGGTATTCAATTCATCTTCAGAACCATCATCTACCACAATCACTTCAAAGGGTAATAACGTTTGATTAAAAATGCAATCAAGTGTTTCCCCTATTAAATTGGCCCTGTTTTTAATGGGAATAATGAGGGAAATTTTCATTCAAAATATAATTTAAACCCGTTTGTTAAATATTGTACCCCTCTTTTCATCGTGCTTTTTTTAAAAGAAAGAAAATAATAAAAGCTGCTCGACAAAAAATAACTCAATGCATAAAATCGTCCTCTTTCTTTTGCATACATGGCGAATTCATTAGGCAAAAAATATTTCATCACCTTAGCTTCAGCCTTGTCTTGTGAGCTGGCTCCTATAAGATGCATTATTTTAGCAGCAGGATAATACCAAATTTTATAGCCGTGCTTCCTTAAAATATAACACCATTGCTTATCCTCTCCATACATAAAAAAATCTGCAGGTAGTAAGCAATCAGGAAAAATGGAGAGGACTGTGCGGGGGAAAAGAAAAAAAGTGCCCCATATCCATTCCGTTTCATGTTCTTCCTCAAGGTTTAGCTGCATAAATGCATACTTTGGAATAAATCTTTGCAACCGAAGGGCCCTGGCTACATTTTTGGAAATTGTTTCAAATTCATTACTGGCAGCTTGCAAACTACCATCCTTACTACACAATTGACAACTTAATGCTCCAATGCCTGCATCTTTTTGTATTCTTTCAAAGGCTATATCAATAGCGTTATTGATTAGTACAGTATCGCTATTTAATAAAAGAACGTATTTACCAGTAGACGCACGAATACCTAAATTATTTCCGCCGGCAAAGCCTAAATTCTTACTGCTCCTAATAAGTAAGATTTCTGGGAATTTTTCCTTAAAAATATTTGCATCACATTCAGAAGAAGCATTGTCAACCAATATAATTTCGTAAGGGATTGCAGTTTTTTCGATAATTGATTTTATACAATTACAGGTTAGTTCGAATGTGTTATAGTTGATAATGATAATTGAAACCATACGTTCTGACAATGGAGTGGCGTTTTTTCTTATAATTGGTTGGATCGCCTGTTTAGAATTGGAATAGCGAAAATTCTTCAATTTCAATGCCTTTTCTCAATAAAATGCCACAAAAGAAAAGCAAGTAGGTAACAAGCCCAAAATAGACAACAGACTAATGAAATATGCTGAAAAGCCAGCCGGCAACAAGTAAATTACGATGAGTTGTATAATTTAATTTCGAAGAAACGTTTTGCTTAATTTACTTCCGTCTCAAATTTCTCAATTTCAATTTTAAACTTTTTAGGGTCTATATACACATCGTTAAAATTTGAAACTTCATTAATTGCATCAGCCTCACAGTATTCCCAACGAAGATCAAATATATTTGCCAAACTAAAAAAGCACATTGGGCAGGATTTTAGATCTTTGTTCCTGATTTCCATAATTCTCCCTCCCTTCTTCATGAACATACAATTTGTATGGCCTGCTCCATGAATTGCAATTAACGATCTAGTTTCGGAAAAAAGTTTTATTTGCTCCCCTATTGACAACCCTTCTGTGTAAATTATCTCGTATTTATAATCTAACAAAATTTTTACTATCTCTTCCTCATTTACAAGTTTTCTATATCGCGCTTTCGAACGCGAGATATATATTTTTCTTGTGGCAGGTGCCGCTTGGCTTATATTTAAAGATTGAAACAATCTCTCCCGAAGCTGCTGCTGAAGCAAAGGATTAATATCTCCCCTCAATCCTTCATTTTCAACTATACTTACACTTTTAAACCGATTACTTTTTGTTTGATCAATCCAATTAACCTGAAGCTTCAATAGCTCTATGGATTCTTTAATAAAGCCAAACTGTTTCAGTTCATTAGGAAGTATAATAAACGCCTCCGGGTGGCTATTGGCTAATATAAATAAACGAGGGAGCGTTTCTGCCAACCAATGATAATAATTATCGCTCCAAACAGTATGTGCCCAGATAGCATCATAGTTGTGAAATTCACAAGTAACAAAAAACCTACTTTTTGCGTATAAATATATTTTATTGAATAGAGAAAGTTTTCGATCATCCATCAAAGATGCTATACCTGTTTGTATGTATCTACCTCCAACAAACAAATGGTTAGTGGAAGTAATTAATGCATTTGTATACTTCTTTATTCTTTGAGCAGGAAGAGGTTGTGAAAAAAGTTTTGCAATTTCACCAATATTTAGATGTCTTTGGTTTGGGTAATAAATTGGACTTAACTCTAAATTTCTAATTGACTGCTCCATTTACAATACTATATTAATCGTTTAGTGAAATCGGACGCATAGATTTTCTATGATGCGTATCTGACGTGCTTTACATGAAAATATTTTTGCACCTACTTTCTGTCATTTTTTCTTTTGGTCATAAAATCTTCAACATTTAATCTCATCTAAGCCTTATTAACAGGACGTTTCTTGCCAATTACCTGGTTATTTGACAAATAGGCATTATGGAAACTGATCACACAAACTTGGGGAAATATTTCATCTTTACCCATGCTCAACATTTATCCTTGCGAAGTCACTCTGTCAACCATGGGGTAACAGAACCAAAGACAACAATTTAAATAAATTGATATTTATAAATAATCGTCAGGGTTAAGCACTCGTCCTTTTTTGGAAAGGAAAAAATGTAGCTTTCCTAAAACTGAAAAGTATTCTCTTATTTTTAAAGGATTTGATGATTTTATGACCACTGACTGAGGAACAAGAAGTATCCACCAACGGTATATTGTTTTGAGTTCTTTTCGGAACAAGCTTTTTTTGCTGAAATTGAAACTCTTTTCTCCAAGTAAAAAAGCATTTCTTGAAGTATAATAATCCTTTATATAAGTAAGATATTTCGATTGTTTAAAAGAGTCGGAGGCATAATGCCGAACAACAGATTGCTGTACAATAAATGCCTTGATTTTATACTTAGTAAGAAGCCTGAAACAATATTCCGTTTCTTCATGATACATAAAAAAATCCTTATCCATAAATCCCACTTCTTTAATAATATTCATTGGAATAAGCATACTGTGTCCATATATAGTTGAAACCCAGTATGTCGAAGGCTGCACCAGACGATCAAGGCATTTTTTACTCCAATAATTATCTAAACGGTCAGGAATTGCAAAGTCAGATATTTCTTGTGATCCGCCCCATTCAATTTCATTGTTCGCATTAACACTTATACTCCCATAAATTGCATCTCCGTGTTCTTTATAGGCTGCTATCAGGGAGCTAAGAGTAGCTTTAGTAATTTCAAGGTCATTGTTTAATACCCATAACAGATCGAAGTCGTCATGGATATATTTTTCTACTGCTTTGTTATGTCCTTCAGAAAATCCTAAATTATCTGCTGTACTAATAATTTCAATACCCGGAAAGGAATATGCTATTTGATCAATCGAGTCGTTCTTTGAACCATTGTCCACTACCACTAGCTTATATGAGTCTGCAGGATAATTAATGTCCTCAATTATTGATCTGATACAACGTACAGTTGCAACATAATTATTCCAGTTTAGTATAGAAATCAGAATTTTAGGATAACTCATAATCTATATTTTCGATGATATATCATCATATTCATGTTCTCCAATAATAAATCGAACTTGTTCTAAATACGAATGGCCCCATTTTATACAAGGTTCTAAGTGACTTCCTTCTGCCCATTCATTCCAGGCATTTATAAAAAGGAGGTTTTCTTCTCTTGGATATCGCTTAAAAGTTGTCAGTATTTGCTTCAGCAACTGCCAAATATTTCGGGAGTTGGATCTTTGAAAACAAAAAACCATTCTTTCTTCTGCTTGAATTATCCCATACCGGACAAATAGAATGATACAACTTATATCCGTCATTATTTCTATCTTCTTCTAAAACTTTCCCTATGCGTTCTTCACAAAAAACCATTACTCCTGCTGATACGCCTTGCATCATTTCAATTTCTTTTTTCCTCAGACGTTAATCTTTCCAAGACCCTTTCCGTTCTAAATTCAATACTCTTTTTAATCTCGTTTGCAAAGTTCTTATAACTTTTTTTTTGAAGGATGGTTGCTGCAAACACCGATCAGTGGAGTACTTGCACTGAATGTCTTTAAATAAAAAATAATCTGCAGCTTTTAGTTCATCATTGTAAACGTTATGAATATCGGCTAAGTCTGGCCTATTCCTTAATGAAAATCGCCAGTAACCTTTGAACGAAAGTTCAATATTGTCGACTTTAAAGGAGCTAAAATGATAAAAAAACAATTTATCAGAATTATTTACATAGTTTACTCCGTTTTTATTTGAAAGAAACCTCTCATGCAAATTCCAGGAAGCCATGTTATATCCGGGATTCCTGACAATGTAAACAGCTTTAAAAAAAATTGGAGCCAAATTGATAGGAAGCTGATCTACAAATATTCCATTAAGAACATCCTTAAACCCTTTTTTATAGGTATGATCTTTCCACCAACTTAAAAACGCCAACGTTTCTGCAGAATCCTTTATCGCTGCGAAACCTAGGTTATAAATGCCATAGTTCAGAAACAAATTTTCAGAAGGAGCAGAATTATCGAAAGGTATTGGGGTCAAAACGTGAGGGGTAAGCAAAATGTTATTCTCATTCAACAATAACTCTAATTCAACCAGCGAAGAATATATTTTAATATCAGGATCAAAATATACTAGTTTCTTAGCATTTCTTTCTCTGATTAAATATTGAAACACTTTGGGTTTTACACAGGTGTTTAACTCAATGATATTATATTTAATTGCAAGTTCTGTTATATCTGGTTCAATTTCGCTGATTGCAATTATTTCGTGATCAATCTTAGAATAATCAATTTTATCAGTTTTTTCATCAACCAGGACTATAAGAAATTTATATGACGGGTTATGCTTTTTTAAGGAGTTACCCAACACAGTGGCTTGCGCAAGATAGTTGTTAGAACAAATAGTAAAAACAAGCATAGAAAAAACAAATTATGAATACGTCTATTGCCAGCCAATAAGGCTTTTTGATTTAAATTACGTTTAGTTTCCGTATTTCTTTGGCAGGAATTCCTCCGACAATTGAGTAAGGAGCGACATCTTTTGACACAACAGCGTTTGCCGCAACAATAGCCCCTTCACCTATTGTTACTCCGTTTAAAATGCAGGCTCCTTCACAAATCCAAACATTGTCACCAATTATTACAGGGCCCTTCGAGGTCAAAGGTCTTTTTGCAGGCGTAACATTTTTTTCGATTGTATGAGTATTGCCATGTTCATGATCGGTTATCAAAACCCTACTTCCTATCATAACATTGTTTCCAATTACTACTTTATCAATACACCCTATATGGCAATCTGTGTTGATGCTAACATTGCTGCCGATTATTATTTCCGGACTGAACTTATTGTCAAAATATTGATCCACAGCTTCTATTCTCAAATTATATAATGCAAAAAAATTATTGCCGATAGTTATGCAATGAGGGTTTTTGATGTATGGACGGGGACCTATATATATGGTACTTCCTACATTTTTAAATCTCTTCAAAAGCGCAGAAGATTCACGATGTTGCATTTCATCCAGTAACCTTTTGATAAACTTATCAATGCCAAGCTTGAATAAAACCTTTGTAATAAACATACGAATAATCCTATTGATTTTGATGTAATATTGACAGCGCAGCTTTCATTGTGGTTGAAAAAATTCTTATCAGATTGCTAATCCTATCAACCAGCTCTATTATTTCCTACTCGTAAAAACCGACTGCCTAATAAGGTCTTTAAAGCATTCTTTGCTTTGAATTTAAAATCGTGGTATAGAACTCCAAATAAAATCCTCTTGTTCGTTTTAGCTATATTAACATAACCAAACCCGCGTGCCGACTTGTACAAATCAGCAGGCTTTATTTTATTAAAACTAAGATGCGTTTCGAATAAATAGTTAACATCCATGGAAAATGAAGTATTCACTTTTGCACTTTGCAAGTCATCATTCAACAAACGCTCAATTTCCCTTGTAAAATTCTGCCTATTACTAATTGCAAAAGATAATTTTTTTGAGTACCTATCTTTGGCATTTATGTCAACAATTAACTTAGTGGCACCTTTTAAAAACTCATTTTCATTCTCGAACCCATATGCATCATCTTTACTTATATCAATTATATTGTGTAAATGAGTGTGCAATAACTTTTCATCGTACAAACTTAGTATTGGTTTATTAGCCGCAGCTGCATATAAAATCATATTTCCTCCACCATAGGGGTATGTATTTATATACAAATCAATATTGCAAAAAACCTGATATATATCTGGTCTATTACCTAATAAGATAAATCGATCTGATAAATTATTCTGGCATATAAAATCTTTTATGCGTGTGTCATCTCCTACACAAGCAAATAGAAATACAAAATTTGCGTGCTTTCCGAGAAGAGTTTTTATAAGATTTAGAAATGTATTTTTCTCGTCAATTATTTTATAACTATGACCTCCACTGAAACCAATTACCTTGTCGGGAGATCTTTCAACAGGCAAGCCATTAAAAACCATATTCTTTATCAATGGATAGGGTTGTATCTTAAATATCTTGTCTTGTTGAATTTTTCTGTATTTAAAAGCAACATCAGCGCCAAAATCTCTAAAAGTTAATAACTTATCAGTAATGCACTTTCCTAACCAAAAAGCATGATCTGTAAAATCAATTTGATATTTAGTAATATTAGGAAATTGAATAAATAACAACAGAGCCATCACATCCCAAGGGCTTATATGCAAAAAAATTTTGGACGGATTGAAATCCTTTACCTCTTTATATAGTAACTGTAAATTTTTTAAATGTCCATTAGCGCTATTTACAATCAAAAGCCTGGTGTTAGGATGTTTTTCAATTTCAGATAAAATATCTTTTGAATTATCTAAGCCGTTATTGTTCGATCTTATGAATAAAATTTCATAACCCAAATCCCAAAGCGCGTATAAATATTGTTGGGTAAAGCCTCGTAAATCGTAAGCAAAGGAATCATAAAACACAACTTTATTCGAATCCTTATTTGTTGCAACGACCGGTTGTAATAATATATTGGAAATATCTTTCAGTATATTTTCAATATGATCATCAGAAAACTTTTCTAAATAATTATAGTTGTATGCCTTAAATGCCAAGCTTTCTATACAATTAAGTGCGAAATCATAATCTCCTGATTTCACCTTTGATTTGGCAATTGCAGCTGATAATTTATGAATTCTTTTAAAGATCTTTTTCAAGATTATTACCTAAAGTTATTGAGTGCTGAAATAATTTTAGTAACATCATCTGATTCAATCGTGTTACTTATAGGCAAACTCAAAACCGAAGCATGTATCTGTTCAGTTAACGGGAATGCATGATCATCCAGTTCTTTATAGGCTTCTTGTTTATGGGGAGCTATAGGATAATGAATAACTGTTTGAACGCCACACTCCTTCAAATAACTTTGCAATTTTTCCCGGTTAGGCGTTCTTACAACAAAAAGATGCCAAACATGACTTTCACCGTTATCTACCTTTGGTAAAACAATAAAGTCATTTTTTAATTCCTTTAAATACCGGGCCGCAACATTTCTACGCTTTTCGTTGGCACTGTCAAGATCACGCAATTTAACACGCAAAAAAGCAGCTTGCATTTCATCTAACCGGCTATTAACGCCTTTATACAAGTTGTAATATTTCTGGTGAGAGCCATAGTTACGAAGAGCCTTAAGCGTATTTGCCAACTCATCATCATTGGTAGTAATGGCTCCGCCGTCGCCAAGGGCTCCCAAGTTTTTACCAGGATAAAAACTGAAGCCGCTTGCATCTCCTAAACTTCCACTCCGCTTGCCATTTTGAATGGATCCGTGTGATTGTGCAGAATCCTCAATAACCTTTAGGCCATATTTTTTTGCAACTGTATTTATAGCATCCATATTGCATAGCTGCCCATACAAATGAACAGGTAATATGGCTTTAGTTTTTGATGTGATCTTATTTTCTATTGCATTCACATCAATAAGGAAAGTGTCAATATCAGGCTCAACTAATACCGGAACAAGACCCGCTCTGGAAATTGCTAATATGCTGGCGATATAAGTGTTAGCAGGCACAATTACTTCATCACCACCATTCATTATCCCCAACTCTTTATATCCTTCGATTATTAATATCAATGCATCAAGGCCATTGGCAACACTTATGCAATGCTTCGTTCCGCAATAAGCAGCAAACTCTTGTTCAAAAGCATTAACCTGCTGCCCAAGTATATACCAGCCCGATGCTATTACTTCTTCATACACCTTTTTAAATTCTCTCTCATAAGGTGCATTCACAGCTTTCAAATCTAAAAAAGGGATCATCTGGGTGGTTTTATGTTGTTTTTTTTGCCTGAATTAATTTGAATATATCATTAACGGTTTTGGCACCATATAATTCTGCGCCACTTACATTTACATTGTATTTTGAATCAAGCATGGAAATTATAACAAGTGCCTGCAATGAGCCCCATTCATCTATGCTTTCCAGCTCGGTTTCCGGTTTAATTGATCCAGCTGTAACTTCTTCGAACTCCGCTTCAAAATCCTGTACAAATTTTTGTAGTTCCATGATGGTATATTTAGTTGTTATAATTCAATGATAGCACCTCCCCATGAATAGCCGACACCAAAGCCGGCAATTAATACCTTGCTTCCTTTTGGGGCCCTTCCGGTTTTGATCGCTTCACTCAATGCAATAGGAATAGTGGAAGAAACTGTATTGCCACAGTTTTCGAGAAACACAAAAAATTTTTCCTTTGGAATAGCAATTTTTTTACGCAGTGCTTCCAGCATGTAGGTATTGGCCTGGTGAAATACAACCAGGTCGATATCATCAATTGTAGTGCCCGCTTTTTGCAACACTGCGGTTATCAATTTAGGTACAGAAGCCAATGTAAATACAAAAATCTCGGCTCCATTCATGTATAAAGCATCTTCTGTACGCAAATTTCCTAACTCATCGTACTTAGCAGTAGCAGTTTCAGTGGTACGAGCATACCGCATACCTCCTGTCTTTACTACGAGGTTTTGTGCCCCAGAACCGTCTGTGCCATATACAAGTGCTTTTATGCTATTCTTTCTATCATTGTCGCCGGAAATAAGAGTGGCCGCAGCAGCATCCCCAAATATGGTCCGTACACTTTTATCCTGCGGATAAATGAACTTGCTGTACGTTTCCGAAGTTAAAAGCAATACATTGTTTGCCTGTTCCGTTTCAACCAGTCCTTTAGCAAGCCCCAGCCCGTATACATAACCTGAACATCCTAAATTAAAATCAAGTGCACCTGCGGTTGTAGGAATGCCAAGCCTGTCCTGTATAAGGCAAGCAGTAGTAGGCAAATAATAATCAGGGCTTTGAGTGCACAACAGAATAAAATCGATATCTGAGGGAGAAATATTATTTTCTTCGAAAAGTTTCTGAGCGGCTTTTACAGCCATGTCTGAAGAAAATTCATCTATTGCTGAAATGGGACGCTGGGAAATACCGGTCTTTTCAGCAATTTTAGTTATAGACCATTCAGGAAACTGGCTGTTGATGTCTTCATTAGTCAGTTTATTTTCAGGTAAATAATAGCTAATTGCTTTTATATAGGCACTCATGGTAAAAATTAAGACAGTTCAATTCTGTAAAAATCATGCGTAACAGTTCGGGCTCCAAAGCTTTCTTTGTTTCTTACTAATCCTTCGTTCAGATAACGACCATCATTTTCTGTAGAAATGCCGAAACTATAATACTTCTTATTAGGTCGATAGATTTGTATTAAAGCATCGGTCAAAAAATCCAGCGCACCTATTTCTTTTCCTTCATCGGTTATACCAATGTATTGTGTATGTACCACCAGATCCGATATGTAAAGAATAGTTCCACCAACACAGTTATCTCCTTTGTACACCAAATAGAGCTTGATGTTATTTGGAAATCGTTCCGCTAATAATGTTATTTCTTCACACGTGTGAGTTGGTCGTGTATTGTATTTAACCCGCAAAATTTGTTCCTCGATATCCATGAAGGTTTTAAAGTCAAGACTTTCCTTCACAACTAATTCATTTTTTCTTGCTTTACTTAAGCTAGCCTTAGTGCCTTTGCCATAGGAGATTTTGCCAGACAAATCTATAACAGAACTCGCATCACGACGATATAAATTTGCTCCATTCAAAAACAACGTATAAAGGTCTTCCTGAGCCGGTAACTGGTGATAAACAAATGGAATACTTTTATAAATAAATGTTGTAAAGCTGTTTTGCTTTAGATAATCTAGCAAAACAGGAAATGCTTTATTAACAAAAGTAATACTGGCGCGGCGACTCATAATAAAACCACCGAAGGTTAATCCCCCATGTGAACTATATGTCGTCTCCTTTTCATTAGCAGGCAAAACGCAAACCAGTTCGTCCTCTTTATAAAAAAGAAGAGAGTGGTCCGTAAATCTGTCCGCATGATATTCCAGGTAATTCCGTTCAAATAAAAAAACGCCATTTTTGGCATCTTTCACAAACGAATCCCAAACTGACTGTAAGCTGCTATTGTATCTTTCAATTTTTATATCCATAAATCTCCATCAAGTTCTGCATAACCAAAACCATCTGCTCCCATTTTGTTACCGTTGTAAAACATATAAACTTTGTTTTTATAGTTCAATAACGATGGGTAACATAGGGTTTCAGAGTCCCAGCCTTCATTAGAAAGTTCTATTCCTAATTGATCATCTTTTCGCACCCAATTAATCCCGTCGGTTGAAGTGGCAACCCCCGGAAAATAATCACCGTGAATGGTACCTTTTGTATAAAATAGCAAGTATTTGTTATCAGATATTTTATACACACGGGGGCGGCCTATACGGTATTCAGGCCAAATATTATCAACGCAGAATTGTGCCGGGTTATTAAAATCAATTCCGTTTTTTGATTCGGTATAGTAAATATTATAGCAAGGAAACGGTTGACCATTAATGATTTCCCACTTGTTACCAGCTGCATACCAAATTTTCCAGGTGCCGTTATCATTTAAAGCGGTATGGATTGCCCTGATAAAATGTTGATTATTGGACCGATCTAAAATTGGCGCATTCGATACACGTTCAAATGTGTTCCCGTTATCATTACTAATAGCAAGACCGGAGAATGCTAAAAACTTAGCCCTTTTTACCAATTGAAATCCTACGTAGTACATTCTTATTTGATCGCCATCTGCTATAACATCGCCTAAAATAACGCCATTGTCATCAAAAGTTCCCGGCTCTCCAATATCTAAAACCGGTTTATCTGACACTCCAATAATCTCATTTGGACAATCAGCATTTAGATCCACAAAACCTATTCTACTTACTCCTTCATCATCTCTAAAGCCAGCATAAACCCTTATTTTGTCGCCCAACAAAATTGGGCTGGGGGTCAAAGCAGAATTTTTACTCCAAACAGGTTGGTTTTTACTGGAAAATATTAATCCTTTCTTTATCCATCTCATACTATCTATTATATTTCATTTTCTTGAACACCAAATGTTATATAACTGTTTACCGGTCCAGATTTTGCCGGCGCTCCAATAAGCAATTTGCCACTATCTAAAAATGACTTGGTAATCAAAGCTCCGCTACCAACAATCGTATCACCTCCTATTTTTATTTTGTCATTAAATGTAGCGTTTACGCCAAGGAATGAAGATTTACCAATTTCGCAAAACCCAGATACAACAACGTGTGACGATATATAAACAAAATCGTGAATCTTTGTTTGATGACCAATATGATTACCGCTCCATAAAATAACACCGTTGCCAATTTGAACCTTATGTTGTATAACATTATTCTCAAAAATCATACAGTTTTCTCCTATGGTAGCATTGTGCCAAACAAAAGCTTTGGAACTGATGTAGGTTGCACATGTGTAGCCAGCCTCTTTTACCATATTATAACATTTCGCCCGTACTCGATTGAGTTTGGTGTAAGAAATAGCTACAAACATTTCGACACTCGAAGGAGGGAAATGATCCTTTATTTGACTAAAAGAAATAATAGGAAGCCCATATAATGTATCTGATGTTTTGTATGCATCCTCTACAGTAAAACCCACTACTTCGTATGTTGAGTCATGAGTAAAATATTCGTATGCAATGTCAGCAGTTTCTCCGGCTCCAAAAATTACCAGCTTTTTATTTTTCATGTACAAGTATTTTAAAGTCCTCGTAGTGCCTTATATAATCTTCCTCTAAATAAACCTCTGATGCTAAGCAAAGCAAAACAGCATTATGAGAGAATTTAATGTCGCGCCAAACTAGTCTTGGGATATACAATCCTTTATCAGGAGAGTCAAGAACAAAAGAATTTTTCTCCCCGTCTATTGTTTCAATATTAAACTCAATTCGTCCACAAACTGCAAAAATAATTTGCTCTAAATTTTTGTGTGCATGTCCTCCTCTTATTACATTATGAGGGGTAAAATATGTCCAATAAACCCTTTTAATTTCAAACGGGACGTTTTTATGAGCCTCCGCTATCGTAATGAATCCCAGGGAAGAATCGCCTATTGAAGCAAATTCTACAAGTTTCGGAATATTTATGGTAGTTGATTTAAATTCACTCATTGCTAAAATCACTTTGTATTTCAATCTCTGGAAATGTTAATCCCGGTAAGCGACTTGAATTTGACCCAGATGTTTCGTGTAACACTTCAAAAGAAATAATATCGCTTGCGCTGTAAAGAACAAAACGTTGATTTTCCCCGAATATGATCGATAGCGAATATGTTCCCGCATTTAAAAATCGTTTGGGCAACTTACAAGTCAAATGATAAATTCCTTTCTTAGAATCATATTGTTTTGATATGTGCCCGCCGGAGTGAAAAACGATAACATTGTCCTGATTTTGAACTTCAAATGTAATATCTAAATTTTTCCCTACACCTGCATTAAAAAAAACTAGCTGAAATTCAAGTCCGGAAAATATTGTAAGTTCGCTGCCTTCCTGTGGCGCAGCTTCTAATCGTAAAATTTTAATATTGTCATTTCCCGGAGCCGATGCAATATCAGGGGCATGAATAAATGAATTAGTAGAATCTGATGACTGGTAATAATTAACCGCATCATATTGACTGCCATTAAAAACACTCACCCCTTGCTTTAAAACTATACCATGCGTACATAATGTTTTTATCGCAGCCATATTATGACTTACAAACAATACAGTTCGTCCTTCTCCTTTACTCACCTGGTTCATTTTCCCCAGAGCCTTTTTTTGAAATTCTGTATCACCCACTGCCAATACTTCGTCAACTATCAATATTTCGGGCTCCAAATGTGCGGCTACTCCAAATGCCAAACGCACATACATTCCGGAAGAATATCTTTTAACCGGAGTGTCAACATAGCGTTCTACACCTGCAAAGTCTACTATTTCATCAAACTTCTTTTTAATTTCCGCCTTGGTCATGCCGAGAATCGCTCCGTTTAAAAAGATATTTTCGCGTCCTGTTAATTCAGGGTGAAAACCTGTGCCAACCTCAAGTAAACTTGCAACACGTCCTTTTATTCCTATTTTACCAGCTGTTGGCGATGTCGTGCGACTTAAAATTTTTAGCAAAGTCGATTTCCCTGCACCATTCCGTCCAATTATACCTACTGCTTCTCCTTGTTTTATTTCGAAATTAATATCCCGAAGACTCCAGACATAGTCACTATTGCCTTTACTTGACCTGTCATTTGCTTCGCCAACTTTCAAATAAGGATCCTCGTTACCTCTTATTTTGTGCCACCATCTGTTTACATCATGTGCTAAGGAACCGGTACCTATTTGCCCTAGCCTATATTGTTTGGAAAGATTTTCTACTTTAATAACCGTATTGCTCATTATGGCGTTTTGAAAAAATTAAAAATGAAATGATACTCCAGTCTAAGGGTTTTGAAAGTTTCGAACTAAACAGTGTCCATGAAACTTTTCTCTACTTTGTTAAACATTATGATACCGAAAAATAAAATCACCATCATAAATGCCAAACTATACAACAGTGTTCCTACAGTAAATGTGCCTTGACCAAACAAAGCATAACGGAAAGCCTCCGCCAAAGGTGTTATAGGATTAATATCCAGCAATAATCTTAACTGACTTCCTTCCGCAAGTTTTGATAAGGGGTATGGAATAGGCGATATGTACATTCCCAGCTGAACTGCAAAGCCAAGCAAAAGGGTAAAGTCGCGATACTTTGTTGTAAGAGAAGAAATGATAATTCCCAAGCCTAAGCTAAGCCCCGCCAGAATAAAGATGACTATTGGTACGAGAAGTAAAGAAGTATTAAAATGGAATACAAATTTTCCTGTTATTCCATAGTAGGCCATCATAACAAGAAGCAAACCGAGCTGTATTCCAAGCTTTATCAGATTTGAGATTACGACAGAGATGGGTAAAATCAACCGTGGGAAATAAACCTTCCCAAAAATTGGCGCATTGGTAACAAAAGTGCCGGCCGTAGAGGTAAGGCATGTTGAAAAATAGTTCCAAAGAGCTATACCACTCATATAAAACATAGGGCCGGGAACGCCTGTGTCAATTCCAGCGATGCGACCAAATAGAACCCAAAACATAAGTGTTGTCAATATTGGCTGAATTACGTGCCAAACTGGCCCCAATATTGTTTGCTTAACCTGGGCAACAAAATCTCTTTTTACAAACAACATGATCAAGTCTCTATAGCGCCACACCTCCTTTAGTTGCAAATCCAGCATCGATGTTTTGGGCTGAATGACCATGTCCCAATGCTCTTTTTCGTTACCTGTTTCGGCCATACCCGACTCACGTTCTAATTCTTTATACAAAGTGCTCATATTCTCGTTCTAATTCTATATTTCAGATGAAACTGTGTTATTGTTGAGATAATATTTTTCTCCGGTTTCCAAACACACAGCTATATTATCATTATTAAAATCAAGCCTATTGCCGTGCTTACTTACCCAGCCCTTTTGCGTTCCCGGATTACCAGTTACCACTGCATAAGGCGGTACATTCTTTGTGACAACGGCACCGGCGCCAATCATGGCATATTCTCCTATTTCAATTCCGCAGATGATCGTAGCGTTTGCCCCTATTGATGCTCCTTTTCGGATAATCGTTTTCTTAAATTCATTTTTTCTCGAAACAGCGCTTCTTGGATTTATAACATTTGTAAAAACGCATGATGGCCCCAGGAAAACATCGTCCTCGCACACCACTCCTGTATATAAGGAAACATTGTTTTGGACTTTTACATTCGCTCCCAGCACCACTTCCGGCATTATAACAACGTTTTGTCCAATGTTACAATTGTTGCCAACAACACAACCTTTCATTAGGTGTGAGAAATGCCAAATATTTGTTCCTTCCCCTATGTCACAGCCTTCATCGATATAGCAGGAGGAATGCGCAAAATACATACTATTTCTTTCTTTTTTTCTTTCTGAAAAGACCTGAGAAAAGAGATTTTTTTTGTTCGTCGAAGTAGTGACTCTTTTTGCCCGAAGCATATCCGTAGCCGTAGCCATAGTATCCGCCGTAGCCCATCACATGCTTGATATCATTTATTATTATTGACTGTCTGGGCAATTTTTGCTGGCTATACATATCTTCAATAAATGCGACCTGCTTTTTGTAAGTATATCCCTGTCTGATTATATAAACAGCTCCATCAGCCAGCCCACCTAAAATCAGTGCATCGCTTACTACTCCTACCGGAGCAGTGTCAACAATGATCGCGTCGAAATTTTTTCTAGCATACTCAAACAATTCTTTAATTGCTGGTGACAATAATAATTCAGCCGGGTTAGGCGGAACAGGACCACACGGTAACAGGTATAAATCCGGAATGTCGTCTACCGGCACAATCAAGTCATCAAGCGAAACGTTTCCGACTATGAAATTTGTTATTCCTTTCCTGACATGTATCCCCAATCCCGAAGCAACTTTAGGCTTGCGAATATCAAACTCCATTATCAGCGTTTTCTTTTTGGCCAGCGCCATTACACCACCCAGATTCGTACTTACAAAAGACTTACCCTCGCCGCTAAATGTAGAAGTTACTATAATAACGGGCTTATTAACATTGGCTAATATGAATTGAAGATTGGTTCTTATAATCCTAAACTGCTCGGCTATAAATTTTCTTGAGTTGTTTTTCATAACAAGCGGAAGGTCTTCCGGTTCCGAATGACCCACTTCACCCAAAATAGGAGTTTGGGTTAATTTTTGAATATCCGCTTTTGAATTTACTCTATCATTTAACAACTCCAATAAAGCTGCAATACCAATAGGTATTGCCAAGCCCAACATAGTAAACATCAAATAAATACTTTTACGGTTTGGCGAAACCGGAGCGCCGGACGGGACAGCTTCTTCAACCACACGTGCAATAGATATGTTGGATGCAGAGGATATGGATACTTCTATTTTCTTTTGTAATAAAAAAGAATACAAATCCTGCATAATCTGCTGCATTCTTTTTATTTCTATCATTTGCCTTCCCTTTTGGGGCAGCGACAATAATTCGTTTTGCGCATTTTGAGAGTTTGATTTAAGGCTTTGGTCTGTTAAGTTATATGAAGCCTTTACATTGGTCAATGCCTCAATCATATCAACCCGCATTTTTTCCAATGATACATCCATTTTTTGAATCATTGGGTTGGATTCCGGAACAGTTTTTATTGTTGCATCTCTTTCAATTTGCAGTTTATTATAACCTTCAATAAAACCGCCTAGAGCGGGTTCGGGCACGCCTAAGGTAGTTGGTACAAGCCTGTTTTTATTTTGTTTGTTTTTTAAGTAATCTATCAACCAATTAAGTATGCTGGTTTGTACAACCATTTGAGACTCCCGCTTATAGTAATCATTATATAATTCCAAATAATTTGAAGACTGGGCCTCCATATCATACAGCTTGTTTTTTTCCATAAAATCCTGTAACCGGTTCTCTACATTGCCCAGTTCTTTTTTTACGGTATCAAGCCGATCATCTATAAATTGTAAAGTAATTTGCGCCACGCGGCTGCGCTCTTCTATCCCCATGCTATCATACACAGCCATAACACCAGTAAGAATATCTGCACACATATCTTTATTCTCACCAAACGCACTTAACTTAAGTACATCCGTTCCTTCAACGACTTTTATTGCTAACGCCGATTTTAATTGATCTGCAACAAATTGTGAAGGTGTATAGGTAATAAATATTTTAGGATACTCATTATTGCTATTTTTTACAATTGAATCAGTTTTAATTAATTCTAAATGCGATCCATTGTAAACAAATGGTTGATTAAAATAAAAACGTCTTGTATCGTTATTAATAATAAAGGCATCTGCATTCACAACTTGCACTTCAAAACCAAATGGAGTTGCGTTTGACAATGAATCTAATGCTAATATTGTTAATTTAACCGGATTATTCTTGTAATACAAAGTGGATTTTACATTACCAACAGCATAGTACCTTGTATGTAATTTAAGATTTTGGGCTACTCTCTTTAATAAAGGACGAGCTTGTAAAATTTGCATTTCATTAGCCAGGTTAATATTAGACCCCTGTTGCATAAGAAGTGCTCCCATTTTTGAGTCATTCCCCCCTCCATTTAGCGCATTATTACGAATAAGCATTGAAGCCTCGGCCTTGTATTGAGGCACAGCATATCGTAACTTTATATACCCTGCAATAAAACCTATTATACCACAAATAATTATCCATGGCAAATACTTAAGGTACTTTAATATAAACTCTTTTATGTCAAAAGACTTTTGAGAGTTATCGGATATTAAATCAGGTGAAAAATTATCAGCCATTCAAAAAAGTTATAATTATTTGTGGTTGTCAATAGTGATGATAAGTGTAGTGATTATTGATGCTGTGGACAGAACAGCAGTCGAAATTGCTATCCATCTCATTGTTTGGTCCGTTGCTATGGCTTTTTTATCCAACATATCAACATAAACAACATCATTTTGCTTCAGGTAGAACCAGTCGGACTTGAATATGTCCGGCGATTTTAAATTTACTCTTCCAAATTCTCTTTTACCATCCTGTTCCCTTATAATTAATATATTATCTCTTTTGCCATAAATAGTAAGATCTCCGGACATCCCAAGAACATCCATAATGCTCACCTTTTGAACCGGGAAGGTAAACGTACCTGGATGATTCACATCTCCCAAAACCGTTACCTTAAAGTTGAGAAACTTAATGTTGTAGAAAGGATGAGATAATAATTTCTCTAATTTTTGATCTAACAATCCCTGTAGCTGGGCAATCGTGAGGCCACTTACTTTTAACGTTCCCAAACCGGCCATTTGTATGTTTCCATTGTTGTCGACCTCGTAACCAAGCATTGTGTTACTTTGTCCTGATGTGGCAGATGTAGTAGGAGGCAGGCTCATATTATAAGGCACAGATGCCTCAATGTTATCACTGAACACAGTTATGCTAAGAATGTCGCCGATTTGAATAAGGGGTTCGGTATAGTTCAACTTTGCAAGTTTGGCTGTGTCAAATTCACCCTGAAAGTAGCGAAGCTCCTTAGGGTTGCCGCAGGATGCGAGGATTAATACCATCAAGGCAACGAGCCCTGTATATAACAATCTCATTGTGGTTTGCACTGTTGTTTTAAAGTTTTTTCAGTTTTGTCTTAGGCAGATTAGCGATCAACTTATAACCCAAACATTCGATTACTAACTCAACTCTGTTTTTTAATATTCTTTTTACCGTACCTGTTTTATCCATCAGGGGGCCGGTAGTCACCAACATCTCATCACCGATTTCCATACTTAATGGAGCAATCTGAACATCTTCATATTCATTCAAAAACTTTTTAATGTTTTCGATCTCAGATTCTCTGATAACAGCTGGTTTGCCCAGCCAATATACAAAGTTTACCACTCCGTTTACTGCTCTTATATCAGATTGATCGTCCGGCGAAATCTTTACAAAAACATAAGATTTAAATAATGGCTCTTCAACCAACTTGACCCTGTCGCTCCATTGCTTTTTCACTTTATTCAGAGGGCAATAACTTTCATATCCTTTTTGATGTAAAAGAGTATTTACCTTTTTCTCCCAGCGAGGTTTAGTATAAAGCGCGAACCAATCTCTATTCTGCATTGTGGTTACTTCTTAGAAATACAAATGTAACAAACATCTAATCCCTTGAAACTTTTGTGAGGGCACAGCTTCGCCACCTCAGTCACAATGCTATTTTATAACTGATTGATTTTTTGAAGCTTCCAATATGCAATAACCGTTCCTATCTTTCTCGCCAAAATCAAAAAGGCACAAAAGACCATTGCGAATGCTGTCTCCTATGCCTTAATATTAAAACAAATAAAATGTTGTATACTTCTCACAGAATATAATGTTTAAGGGTGCGTCTTGTTTAAAATATTATCATACAACAACAGCAATTCGAACATTCTCAAAACCTTAATATCTCTCAACAATTGCCCTTAAGGGCTGACGGCTGCAAATATATGTGATTTTAGCACCCAAAAAATACCCGCCTTCAGCGGAGAACTTCTTATTAATCAATAAATAATTTAGAACCGTAAAAGGCGCAAGTTATATCCTTTTCGCATCGATTTCTTTAGCAAAAAGTCAAAAAATTGTCCATTTAATCCTATATATTCGTTACTAAACCCATGTAATTTGAACCAACGATTCTATTCACTTGATGTCTTCCGGGGAGCTACCGTAGCCCTGATGATCCTTGTAAATAACCCCGGTAGCTGGTCACATATCTACGAACCGCTGGAACATGCTCCATGGCATGGGTACACCCCCACAGATCTTGTTTTTCCCTTTTTTCTTTTCGCTGTGGGAAATGCAATGGCCTTTGTGATGCCAAAATTGCAAGCCGCAGGCGATTCAGTCTTTTTAAAAAAGGTTTGCAAACGAACTTTTTTGATATTTATAATAGGCCTGCTAATGAACTGGTATCCTTTCGTACGGTGGCAGGAGGGAAACCTTATCGCCAAATCATTACATGACATCCGCATATTAAATGTCTTGCAGCGCATTGCTCTGTGCTATTTTTTTGCATCCCTCATAGTCTACTACTGTAAGCCAAAAGGGGCTTTTGTGGTGGGTATGATGATATTGTTAATTTATTGGGCCTTATGCTTATTGTTTGGCCATGGCCCGGATCCGTTTTCTCTGGAAGGTTTTTGGGGTACCCACCTGGATAGAGCGGTTTTGGGAAGTTCCCATCTGTACCACGGGGAGGGCGTTGCTTTTGATCCCGAAGGACTTGCGAGTACATTGCCCGCTATTACGCAGGTTATCTTTGGCTACCTGGTTGGGCAATTTATTCAGCAAAAAACGAAGGAAAACAACTCTCCAGCTATCTTTTATGAGCTTTTGACCAAACTTTTTGTGATAGGTTGTGTACTCTTTTTCGCAGGATTATGTTGGGGCGGCGTCTTTCCCATCAATAAGAAAATATGGTCCAGCAGCTATGTTTTGCTTACAACAGGCCTCGCTACCCTGATCATTTCAATAATGATCTACCTGATCGAAGTAAGAAAAGCCAAGGGCTGGGCGACCAAACTCTTTGACGTTTTTGGCAAAAACCCATTGTTTATCTACGTGTTAAGTCAATTATTGCCTAAAACAGATGCGATCATTAGGGTAAAAACTGGCGTTGAGGAAAATGGAAGCATTGAATACTCGTCGCCATTAAACTGGTTTTACACACATGTCTGCGACCCATTATTTTCCAATCCTAACAATGGCTCATTACTATTTGCTATTTGTATAGTGCTGTTTTTTTGGCTGATCGGCTTTTTGCTGGATAAAAAGAAAATTTATGTAAAAGTCTGATTGGCATTTACAAATAATCAATTAACGCATTGTTTAAACTTATCGTCAATACAATCAGAAGATTTTGCCAGTTCCTGTTTAAGAGACCGGCGACCTGGATGGCGGATAAATTTTCATCTTCGCCGGACAAAGCCGCTATCATACAATCGCTTGATACTCTTATAAAAGAAATAAGGCAGGGTAATTCACAGAAAGGCCTGAAGCTGAGTGCCGATTTGAACTCCGGAAAATATATCATCCTTTCTGATCAGCACAAAGGCACAAGAGACGCAGCGGACGACTTTTTAACTTGTGAGAAGAACTATGTGGCTGCGCTTGATTATTATTTCAAAAGCAACTTTACACTCGTTGCACTTGGTGATTGTGAAGAGCTTTGGGAAAATAAGCCCATAGATGTTTTAAGAAGTTACCGCGATGATTTATTGCTGGAATTGAATTTTCTAAAAGATGACAGGTTTGTAAAAATATTTGGCAATCACGATCTTGAATGGAGTTTTAAAATGCCGCAATCGCTTTTTCTCAAAAAGAGATATGGCAAACAGTTGCGTATTTACGAGGGTCTGTTGTTAAACATGGAATATAAGAATGAGGTATTCTCCATTTTCATGGCGCACGGCCACCAAGGCGATCAGCGCAGCGATGGTAACGCTTTCAGCAAATGGTTTGTTGCCGCGATCTGGACGCCGGTTCAGCGCTTTCTTGAGATCAAAACAAATACACTTTCCGATAATTTTGAGTTGGTAGACAAGCATAACATCATGATGTATGAATGGTCGGCGGAGCAAAAGAATCTTCTCTTCATTTCCGGTCACACTCACAAGCCCGTTTTCGCTTCGCTCGATCACATCGAAAGAATCAATGCAGCGCTTGAAAAAGCGAGGTCCAGCAACAATACTAAGCTTATTGCAAGGTTGGAAGCCGAACTGGCGCAGCGCAAGGAAGAGTACGCTGGCAAACAGTTTCACAAAACGATGGTGATTCCATCCTACTTCAACAGTGGCTGCTGTTGCTTCAGCGATGGCGACATAACAGGTATTGAAATAGAAAACGGAGAAATACGCTTGGTCAAATGGAAAGAAACGGATCACCAACCACAACGTCTAGTGCTCGAATACTCCTCGCTTTCATACATTTTTGATCAGTTGGGTACTGGTAAATAAGCTCAAAATAGTCGGGGTCCTTTGAACATTTAAGCGTTTATCATGTTAGTGCAATGTAGGGTCGCTGTGCTTTTTGCCCATGCAAATACCCCGCTATTCACTATGAAACGTACATCACGGTATTATTTTCCCTTACTACTGCTATTGTTTACTGTTGCCTGCAGTAACCAGTCACATATTACCACAACATGGAAAAATCCATCGTTTGCTGCTGCGCCGCCCGGAAAGTTGGTGGTGTATGCAAAAATCAGTGAACCGGCTTTTCGAAACGAGGTGGAAGACAAAGTGGCCCAAATATTTAAAAGCAAAGGATACGATGCGATTACAGCTCACGGCAATTTTTCTGACAATGATTTAAAAGAACGGGATTCTTTGAGAGAAAGGGCGCAGTCATTAAATGCCACATCGCTTATAACACTCAGGCCGCTAAAAAAAGCAACAGAAGTAAAGAGCACGGCGCAAACGGCAACCAGTACCGGCTTCGGTGGCAGCTATGGTGGTTTTTATAATGGCTTTAACGGTTCGCCACTACCTATATCAGGAAGTGGCAAGATCGAAGAGCATTTGATTATTGAAACCAACTATTACGTACAAGGCTCCAACAGCGCGGCATGGCTGGCAACAATTGACGCCAATATGAAAAAAGGATTGGACGCCGGAACGACAGAACTCATTGAAATGCTGATCAAGAAAATGCAAAAGGAAAAGGTGTTGTAACAACCCTGACGTCTTTACGGTAAAGCCTAACCGAATCCGAACTTCTAAGGGCTGTTATTGTTACCAATTAAAAATATAACTATGAGCAGGTTCCGGATTGTATTGCTTCTATTGTCTGTTTTCCTTACCATTCAGTCAATTGCACAAAATGTACGCGTGAAAATCCTCGCTACCGGCGGTACGATAGCCGGAGCCGGCGCATCTTCTACAAGAGCAGCATACAAAGCGGGCGAACTGCCTATTGATCAATTGTTAAGCGCTGTTCCCGACATTCACAAAATTGCCAAGGTTACGGGCGAACAGATTGCCAGCATTGGCAGCCAGGATATGACCGTTGACATCTGGCTAAAAATAGCAAAACGCATAAACGAAATTTTTAAGAATAATGAAGCGGATGCCATTGTGATCACTCATGGCACCGATACACAGGAGGAAACTTCCTACTTTTTAAGACTTACTATAAAATCTGATAAGCCAGTAGTGCTTACAGGTTCTATGAGGCCTGCCACTGCTATCAGCGCAGATGGTCCTAAAAATCTCTATGATGCTGTTGTTGTGGCTGCATCTCCCAAAAGCGCAGGACGAGGAGTATTGGTCGCTATGAATGAAATGGTGTTCTCGGGAAGAGATGTTACAAAGAGCAATTCAACAAGCACGTCTACGTTCCAATCTGCAGACTTCGGTCCTATTGGTTTGGTATACGACGGAATGGTAGAATACTATCGCAAAACAGAAAGGCTAACCGGCGCTACGGCTCCGTGGGACATTGATAAAATAACAAAACTGCCTCGTGTTGACATTGCGTACATGTATGCAGATGCGCCGGCAACAGCGGTGAACGCTTTCGTGAAAGACAAGGTGGACGGAATTATCTTCGCCGGTGTAGGAAATGGGAACATGAACAAAGCTAATCTTGACGCGTTAGCGGCGGCGGCGAAAAGCGGCATTATTGTTTGCCGCGACTCACGCACATACAGTGGGCGCGTTACCTTACACGATGAGGTAGATGATGACAAATACGGGTTCATTGTGTCCGACGATCTCAATGCTCAAAAGTCACGGATATTATTAATGTTGGCACTAACGGTCACGAAGGATCGAAGTAAGCTGCAGGACTTCTTTTTTAAATATTGACAGCAAACTGCAGTTAGCTGTTTCTTTATTAAACCTTGCGCATGAAGAATATTGGAGTTAGGTACGCATTAATTGCTTTTGTCATTACAATTGTGTGGACCTTATTTGAACATCTGATGGGTTACAACACGGTTGATCATGCCAAAGGTCAGTATACAAGGATGGTGACTGCATTTGTCTTCTATTTTTTTATAGCGTTTGCTATTGCGCGTCAAAAAAGAAACCAGAGAAATACGATTTCCTTTAAAGAGGGATTTGTAACCGGTCTTATAGTTTGTGTGATATATGCTCCATTGTCAACGCTTTGGTTTGCCTTGTATGGAGAGGTGATCAACCCGCGCTACCAGGCGAGTCTGATGGAGTTTGAAAGAAGCAAACTGGTTGCTATCAAAGCATCTCCCATCATCATTGCCGACAAAATGAAAGAAGTGCAATTAATGTCCGGCGGCTCGTTTCTTTCTTATTTTCTGCTGCTTGTATTTACGTTTTTAATTGGAGCAATTATAGCTTTTACGACAGCGCTGCTGGTGAGAAACCAGGTGAGGTGACAAATAACTGAATAACTGAATGACTGAATAACTGAGTGTTCAACGATCGTAGTGCAAAATCGAAAATGGAACACTCAGTTATTCAGTCATTCAGTTATTCAGTTATTTCCTTGAGGCTTTCTTTCGTGGCTTGAATTGTCTTATCCAAATCTTCCTTCGTCAACGCATTGTTCAGGAACCAGCTTTCAAATGCAGAAGGTGGTAAATAAACACTACGCTTAAGCATTGCATGAAAATATTTTTTGAAGAGATCATTGTTTGCAGCTGCTGCGCTTGCAAAATCAGTTACAGGCTTATCGCTGAAATGTATGCTGATCATAGAGCCCAACTGATTGATCACATAAGGTTTACCCCATGCTTTCAATACTTCGTTTAAGCCGTCACGTAAGTAGATTGTTTTTTCATCCAGTTCTTTGTAAATGGAAGGATTTGTATTCAACACATTCAACAAAGTATAACCCGCGATCATTGCGATTGGATTACCGCTTAAAGTGCCCGCCTGGTAAACATTTCCAAGAGGAGCAACCACTTCCATGATATGTCTCTTTCCACCAAATGCACCTACCGGCATTCCGGCACCAATTACTTTACCGTAGGTTACCAGATCTGCGGCAATGCCCAGCTTCTCCTGTGCACCACCGGGTGCGAGACGAAAACCGTTCATCACTTCATCAAAAATCAACACGATATTTTCTGCATCACACAATTTGCGCAAGCCTTCAATGAATCCTTTTTCAGGCAAAATGCAACCCATGTTTCCGGCAACCGGCTCGATGATGATGGCAGCCACTTCATTCTTATTTTCTGCGACTAATCTTTCAACTGCCTGCAAGTCATTGTAAGCACAAGTAAGTGTATCATTGGTCACGCCTGCTGTTACGCCGGGAACAGTTTGAATGTTAAAGGTTGCAACACCGCTTCCTGCTTTCACAAGAAAGCTGTCTGCATGGCCATGGTAACATCCTTCAAATTTTATGATCTTGTTTTTACCAGTATATCCTCTCGCAACGCGAATGGCGCTCATACATGCTTCTGTGCCGCTGCTCACCATGCGTATTAGATCTAGGTTCGGCACCATCCCTTTGATAAGCTCTGCCATTTTTATTTCCAGCTCTGTAGGCGCACCGTAGGAAGTTGAAAAAACGGCTTGCTCCTGTATTGCTTTTACCACAGGCTCATAAGCGTGTCCCAAAATCATCGGCCCCCAGGATGCGATGTAGTCGATATATTGATTACCGTCTTCATCATACAGGTAAGCGCCTTTTGCATTTTTAATGAACAGCGGTGTACCACCTACGCTTTTGAATGCACGAACGGGCGAATTTACGCCTCCGGGAATGGATTGCTGTGCACGCTCAAATAATTCTATGCTGCGAGTATAAGACATCTGTTATATAGGTTCTTCTTTAAAAATTAATGTAAATAGTCATCGGCATCTATCATCGCAAACTTTTTCGTTTTCCGGGTTGCCTTGAATTCAATGATGCGATAATCTGCCATTTTATTTTGATAAAACGGATCTTCTGCTATGATTTTTTCAATCTCCGCTCTTGAAGAAGCAAGCGCCAATATTACACCACCATCGCGGGGTTCTTTTCTGCCAGACGCAAAAAAATGGCCCGACTCATAATACTTTTCAAGGTATACCATGTGTGGCGCGAGTGCGGAATCAATTTCTGCAGGCGAAACGGTGTAAGTTAATTCGATGATGAACATAACGAAAGTTTTGAGTTTTGAGTAATAAGTTTTGAGTTTGGGTTTACAACTCAAAAAGCTGATTCTATATTACAGTTGATGCAATGTAATGGTTTTCAAAAATTGGTTTTCTGACATTGATCAGTAATGAATAAGGGCACTTCCCGCTCTTCACTCATAACACAAAACTCACTACTCACTACTTATTCAACAGCTTCGCCGCGTCTTTCGCAAAATACGTTGCAATCAAATCTGCACCCGCTCTTTTGATAGACGTTAAGCTTTCCAAAATAGCTTTTTCTTCATTCAACCATCCGCGTTCTGCTGCTGCTTTTATCATTGCGTATTCACCGCTTACATGGTAGGCACTCACTGGAACGTCAACTGTATTTTTGATTTCGCGAATGATATCAAGATAGGCCATTGCAGGCTTTATCATTACAATATCTGCGCCTTCTTCAATATCGATCAATGTTTCTCTGATCGCTTCTTTTCTATTGGCGTAGTCCATTTGATATGTTTTCTTATCACCAAAACCCGGCGCACTATCCAGCGCATCGCGGAAAGGACCATAGAAGCAGGAAGCATATTTTGCACTGTAACTCATGATACCTGTTTTAGTGTAGTCATGATGCTCCAGAATTTTTCTGATAATGCCTATACGGCCATCCATCATATCACTTGGCGCTACAAAATCCGCGCCTGCCTGAGCATGACTAAGACTCATTTTTGCCAAAGCTTCAACGGTTGGGTCATTTACAATCTCACCATTTTCAACAATACCATCGTGGCCGTAAATGGAATAAGGATCAAGCGCAACATCTGTCATTACGATCATTTCAGGAATGGCATTCTTGATCGCTTTGATCGTTCTTTGCATTAAACCATCCGGGTTCCATGCTTCTTTACCGGTGTTATCTTTTAATTCATCCTTGCACTTGATAAATAACAACACGCTTTTGATGCCGAGGCTCCAAAGTTCTTTTACTTCTTTAATGGTAAGATCAATGCTTCTTCTGTAATAGTTTGGCATTGATGCTATTTCCACTTCTACTCCTTCTCCTTCATCTATAAAAAGTGGTGCAATAAAATCATTCGGCGTCAAAGTAGTTTCCGCTACTAAATTTCTAATCGATGCGTTTGTTCTTAAAATTCTATTTCTGCGGACTAAATACATATTGGTCTGATTTTGTTTTTGTTGCTCTTCGAGGCTTGTAGCCTCGAAGTTTTATTCTGTTGCCTCCGGCAACTTTATCGTCAAAGACGAAAGAATAATGCTGCAAGGCTATATCCCCTACACCCAATCCTTCGGATGCAAACAAACCTGCAACAATTTATCTTCTTCACTTCCTGCCACAGGTTGATAGTTGTATTCAAATCTCACCGTGGGAGGAAGACTCATTAAAATGCTTTCTATGCGGCCATTTGTTTTAAGGCCAAAGATGGTACCTCTGTCATGCACGAGATTGAATTCTACATAACGGCCCCTTCTTATTTCCTGCCAATGTTTTTGCTCTGCGGTATATGGAATATCTTTTCTTTTTTCAACGATTGGAATGTACGCTTGTGTAAATGCATAACCGCAGGATTTTCCAAAGTTCACCCAAAAGGTTACATCCTTATTTCCCGAAGGCTTTTGATGATCGTAAAAGATGCCACCAATACCTCTTCTTTCATTATTGCGGTGATAATTCACGAAGTAATCATCACATTCTTTTTTGAAGTTCTTGTAAAAGTGCGTGTCATAATCGTCGCACACATCTTTGTATGTTTTGTGAAAATGTTTGGCGTCTTCTTCGAATAAATAATAGGGAGTGAGGTCTGTACCGCCGCCGAACCATCTGTCAATAACGTTGTCGTTTTTATCGTATAACTCAAACATTCTGTAATTACAATGAACGGTAGGCGCAAAAGGATTAACCGGATGAATAACTAAAGATAGACCACATGCAAACCATTTCTCTCCTTCGATTCTCAATTGCTTGCGCATTGTGTCTGTTACTTCTCCAAAAACCACGGAAGTGTTTACACCTCCTTTTTCAAATACATTACCATTGGCAATCACACGGGTTCTGCCACCGCCGCCTTCTGGTCTTTCCCATTTGTCTTCAACAAAAACAGCCTTGCCATCAACAACTTCCAACGCTTTGCAAATATGGTCCTGAAGCTGGTGGATGAAGCTGATCCAGGTTTCCTTCACCTGATTTTCCGCAAGTTCTGTTACTGTTGTTGAAGTCGCCATATATGAGTTTTAGACAAAGCTGAAAATGATGTGCAAGATTACGACTGATCTGCATCAGTTTCCAAATCGCTGACAAAAAAATGACGGAGGGGACTGAATAACTGAGTAACTGAATAACTGAGTGTTTGAAAGTCGGAAAGACTTCCCGCATACGAACATTCAGTTATTCAGTTACTCAGTTATTTGCCTAACAAAATGCAGCTATCAGGATAATGCACCTGCTACCACGTAAACGCCTTCACAGCGTCCACAAATGCTCTTGCGTGATCAACCGGAACGTTTGGTAAAATGCCGTGACCAAGGTTGGCTATGTGGAGGCCCGGGCCAAAGCCTTTAAGCATTTCTTTTACTTCTTTCTGGATTACCGGAATAGGAGACATTAATTTTGCGGGATCAAAATTTCCCTGAAGGGTTATGTTGTTGCCGGCCATTTGTCTCGCAAGTTGTGGTGTAATGCACCAGTCAATACCAAGACCAAGAGCGCCTGTGGCAGCCATGCTTTCCAGCGAATGCCATGCACCTTTTGCGAAGATGATGGTAGGCACTTCGTCTTTCAATGCAGCCACAATCTGGCGAATATATTTAAGGGAGAAATTTTCAAAATCTGCAGGGCTCAGTAAGCCGCCCCAGCTGTCGAATATCTGTACAACATCTGCGCCTGCTTTCACTTGTCCTTTCAGGTAAGCGATGGTTGTATCGGTGATCATTTGCAACAATTGGTGTGCAAGTTCAGGCTGGGTATAACAGAATATTTTTGCTTCGTCAAAAGTCTTGGAGCCTTTTCCTTGTACCATGTAGCAAAGCAAAGTCCATGGCGCTCCTGCAAAACCGATCAAAGGAACGCGGCCATTCAATTGTTGTTTGATCAACTTGATCGCATCAAAAACATAACCCAACGTTTCTTCCACTTCAGGTACACGAACACGTTTAAGGTCGGCAGTGGTTTTAATTGGTTCGGGCAAATTAGGACCTTTACTTTCAATCAATTCCACTTCAAGCCCCATTGCCTGTGGCACCACAAGAATGTCGGAAAACAAAATAGCGGCATCAACGCCTACGATATCCACTGGCTGCAATGTTATTTCAGCGGCCAGTTCGGGAGTTTGGCAACGTTCGAAGAACCCATATTTTGCACGCAGTGCCATGTATTCAGGCAAATAGCGTCCGGCCTGGCGCATCATCCAAACTGGTGTTCTTTCTGTCTTTTCTCCGCGAAGTGTTCTAATGATCAGGTCGTTTTGTAACATTACCGTTTAGTAATTAATAATTAATAATGAATAATTAATAGGGTGAGTTTCTAATGCTAATTCAAACATGCGTGCTATTGACAACTAGTTCACTTTCATTTTTGCAACGATGTCTGCTGCTCCGTTTTTCAAAATCTCTTCGGCAGCAGTTACGCCAAGGTCGGCAGCACTATCAACAGTTGCTTGCTTTTCCACTTCTACTTTGGCGCTTCCGTCAGTGGCAACGATATTTCCTTTGAAAACAACTTTGCCGTTTTCAATTTGCGCCAATGCACTGATTGGAGTGGAACATCCACCCATTAAAGTTTTCAGGAAATCTCTTTCAATCTTCACACACAGTGCGGCGTCTTCGTCATTAAAATTTCTGCAAGCCTCCCATGATTCTTTGTCATTGTTGCGACAAACTACCATGATGGCACCTTGTGCAGGTGCTGGAAGCATCCAGTCGAGTTCAAATGAATTTTCCGGGCGAAGATTGATTCTTTCCAAACCTGCCGCTGCAAAAATAGCGCCGGTCCAGTTGCTGTCGGCCACTTTTTGCAAACGCGTATTTACGTTTCCGCGAAGGTTTTCAATTGTATGAGTTGGATAACGATGCAGCCACTGCGCTTTTCTGCGAATGCTGCTCGTTGCGATGAGTATTTGTGATTGTGGATCGGAAATTTTTGTATCAAAATCTCCTTTGTGCACCAGCAGATCTTTGTAAGAGGCTCGTTTTAAAACGGCCGATTGCACAATGCCTTCAGGCAATTGCGTAGGCACATCCTTCATGGAGTGAACCGCTATGTCTATCTTCTTGCCGAGTAATGCAATGTCGAGGCTTCTTGTAAAAACGCCCTGAACACCCATTGCGTACAGTGGAGTTTGAAGATCAATATCGCCTTCACTTTTTATGTAAACCAGTTCTGCGGTGTAACCGTTTTGCTGTAGTAATTGCTGCACTTGTGTAGCCTGCCAAACTGCTAACTGACTTTCCCTTGTTCCGATTCGTAATGTTCTCTGCATGATATTTTAGTTAGCCTTGCTGTATTCCATATAATCGTTAAGTGCTTCGAGGTACTGACAACCGTATTGATTTTGCTGGCGCATTTTCAAAGCCATTCCGTTGATAACTTTTTGAATTCTATCATCCTCTGTTTCCGCCGGGATGTAGCCATGTGCCGCCTGCAGATAAAGATTGCATGAATGAATGGATTTCAATCTTGTTTTCAAAGATTTCAGGAAAGGAACATGTTTTCTCAACGCATACCATTCCATAAGCTCTTCAATGTGTTCTGCGATGATCGTTTTCGCTCTTGGCACTTCCGCTTCTCTTTTTTGAAGGGTTTCATCTTTCAGTTTCGAAAGTTCATCAACATTCACCAGTTGAACGTTTTCTAATTCAGCAGCGGTTGCTTCAACATTGTAAGGGATAGAAAGATCGATGATCAGTTTATCACCTGTATTTTCAAGATGTGACTTTAAGATAGTTGGCTTAGGGGAATTGGTTGCTACCAAAATAATTTCAGCCGCCTCAATATTTTCTTTCAACTCAGTTAAAGGTGCAGAAGTTAATCCCAATTCTTTTGCAAGTATATCAGCTTTTTCCTGTGTTCTGTTGATCAGTGTAATGTCCTGTGTATCCAGATAATCGATCAGGTTTTTGCAGGTGTTTCTGCCTATTTTGCCTGTACCAAGCAACAATATCTTTTTACCAAGAATTGATTGATAAAATTCCTTGATGTATTGGATAGCGGCGAATGATACGGAAACAGTACCGCCGCTTATTTGTGTTTGATTCTTGATGCATTTGGAAGCCTGCAACGCTGAGTTTACCACTCTTTCCAGGAAAGAGCCGATAAAACCTTTCTCGCGGGCATGTTTCACCGCATTTTTCAGCTGACCAACAATTTCGTAGTCGCCTAAAATTTGCGAATCCAGACCGGCAGCTACACTGTAAACGTGCTCAACAGCTTCCTGACCATTTTTAATGTAAGCAAGATCTTTAAAAGTACTGATGTCTCCAGCGGTAACGGTACACAACAGAGCGATCATCTGATCGGCACATCCAGCAAAACCATACATTTCAGTTCTGTTGCAAGTGGAAAGAACAAATAACTCGTCTAGTGCAAAATCGCCTGCCTTTGTAAGGATTTCGGAGTATTGATCGGCATTAACTGCAAAATTGCCACGAATCGCCGCATCTGTTTTGCGGTAATTGATGCCAATTACATAAAAATCCGATATACTTTTGGTGCTTTGTGCCTGCATGGGAACAGTTTATTCTTTAGAGGAACGTTAGGACAAAATTAACAGCGGGTGCCCGAAATGCAGAATTATCGTGTCATTGAAGTGTCATTTTAAAAGATGATTTTAATCAGAATGCAGCCTGCGTGTACTAATTGAAGTTTTCCGTGTATGAATTGCTCGTCATATTTTTAAAGTTCCTAATACCTAATTTGCGAAATAATATTTCTACAATTGTTAGGTAACTGAAAAAGCGATTCTAATTTTGCAATCTATGAATGCAACAACTAAACGCGGCATTGTTCTAATGAATTTGGGTTCTCCGGACTCTACTGAGGTTAAAGATGTAAAGAAATACCTGAACGAATTTTTGATGGATGAAAGAGTGATCGACAGTCCTTACCTGTTAAGGCTACTACTGGTGCGTGGAATGATCGTTCCTTTCAGGGCCGCAAAATCTGCTCATGCTTATCAAACAGTTTGGACAAAAGAAGGTTCACCGCTGATCGTAATCAGCAAACATTTGCAGGAAGCTTTGCAGGAGCAAGTGGACGAACCTGTTGAAATTGCAATGCGCTATGGCAATCCTTCTCCTAAAACTGCGTTTGATAGTTTGCTTAAACAAATGCCAGACATTGAAGAAGTAGTGGCAGTGCCTTTGTACCCGCATTATGCTATGAGCAGTTATGAAACAGCTGTTGAGTATGCAAAGGAGGTTCACGCAAAACATAAATATCCTTTCAAGCTTACTATCATTCCTCCTTACTATAACAACGAAGATTATATCAATGCACTTGCAGAAAGCATGAAGCCTTTCCTGCAACAAGAATATGATCACGTTTTGTTCAGCTATCACGGCGTGCCGGAAAGACACATTTTAAAAGGTGACATCACAGGTCAACACTGCCTTAAAGTGGCAGATTGCTGCAATGTAGATTCTCCTGCACACACACAATGTTACAGACATCAGTGTACGCGAACTACGCAGTTGGTGGCGGAAAAATTAGGTTTGCCAAAAGATAAATTCAGTCTTTCTTTTCAATCGAGACTGGGTAGAAGCGAATGGCTAAAACCTTACACTGCAGTGCGCTTGGCTGAGTTGCCAAAAGAGGGCATTAAAAAAATTCTGGTTCTTTGCCCGGCCTTTGTAAGTGACTGTCTTGAAACATTGGAAGAGATTGCTATGGGTGGTAAAGAAATCTTCATGGAAGCAGGCGGCGAGTCCTTTACGATGATTCCTTGTTTGAATGTAAATCCTTTGTGGGTAAAGGCGCTGGCAAAGTGGGTGGAGGCATAGAGGGAAATGCGTAAGGTGCAACGGTTCAGTCAGTTTTATTGTCAGCAAATAAAAGTGATGATATGAAAAAAACAGTTTTCTATTGTCTAATATTTTTCTTTTTATTTTCATGCAAAAAGAATGATGACAAAACGGGTACGGCAACCGCTCTAAATACCTTTGAATTAAAAGCTGGAGATTGTAAGGAATTACTTGATAGGACTTCTGTTTGTTTTGACTCAGTATTAAATGACTCAAGGTGTCCAATTGGTGCGACTTGTTTTTGGGCAGGAAACGCAGTTGTTAAACTTGGTATTACAAAAGATCAGACAAAACACGTAATAAAGCTAAATACTCTTTCAAGTTTTCAGACAGACACTACAATTGATAATTTATATATTTCACTAGTAGAGTTAACTCCGTATCCAAATATACAGACAAATTCACGGGACAGTGGTAAAGTAAAATTGACTATTGCAGATCTTGATAAATTAAAGAGCAATGCAAAAGTACTGGGGCCTAGTACGGATAAATGTCAATGCTGTTGGGGATGGACAATTAAAATTGGCAATGATACAATAATGTCTTCTGATAATATTATTGGTCAGAAAATTGGATATAACAATAGTACTCCAATTGCTGTTTATATTGAGTTAGGGGAAATTGAAACAACTTGTTCAAATAATGGAAACCGGAATCATTATAAGATTAACCAGATTATAAAAACAAGATAACACAAGCTTACAACATTGTATTTACACTATGACGAAATTGAAAACTGGACTCAGAATATCTTGTTCATTATAAAACGTACAAATACCTAATTTCTCCGGTGCTTCATAAGCATTAATACCTTTTCAAAATATTTTTCGATTTAATTCCAATCGCTCCAAAGCCACTACAACTACACATTGGCGTTATCTTAACAACTTGAACGCAGCACTAATTATTTTCCGGTGGTCATAGATTCTCATCATACCATTCATAAACTTTTGTTCATGGGATGGGTGATGAAAATTATTTTCGCAAACTTTTAAAAAATAAATTCTATGACAAAAATTCTATGCTGTTGCCTCGCAATTATTCTCGCTATTTCCGCAAATGCACAAATTAACAAAGGTGCTTTTCTACTGGGTGGGGATGTCGGATTTGGAGACTCAAAAAACAGTTCCAGCTATTCAAACAACGCGTACACTGGGGGAGGTTTCTCTGTATCCCTTGGAAAAGCAATTAACGAAAACAAAGTCATCGGATTTACTCTTGGATTTAATTCTTCAAAGCAAAATTCAGAAGGTACAGTAGCCAACTTTGATACCAGCAGTGTAAAAAGTAACACATACAATGTCGGTTTCTTTTATAGAGATTATAAAAAACTGGCGAAAGACTTTTATTTCTTTACTCAGGCAAATGCCGGCTATTTTTATTCCACCCAGAAATACGATTACACTGTTAATAAATTAAATACCAATAAACAGGTGCAGAATGGCGGCAACGTTTCCATTGCGCCAGGTATTGCCTATAAGCTTTTCAAAAAAATGTATTTGGAGTTGTCCCTGAATAATCTGGTATATGCGAACTACACAGCTACAAATACAACGTATGAAGAAACAGACAAAAAACTGAAAGGTCACAACTTTTCTATTGGAACATCGTTTACCAACAACGGCTTTCTGAGTAACATCGGTATGGGCTTCCGTTTTATTCTTTAATTTTTACGCATAAAATATAGACACAAAAAAGCCTGATAGACTTCAAAATCTATCAGGCCTTCTATTTATCTCGAATCTATTTAAGCACACGCAATTTTTCCCACCCGGTTAGCATGTCTGCCGCCTTCAAATTCAGTATTAATAAATGTTTCGATCATTTCTTTTGCCTGATCAAGTGATACAAATCTTGCAGGAATGCAAATCATGTTCGCATTGTTGTGTTTGCGCACCAGGCTTGCCACTTCATTTTCCCAACATAGTCCCGCACGAATGTTTTGATGTTTGTTAGCAGTGATCGCAACACCGTTTGCGCTGCCACATAGCAAAATGCCAAAGGCAGTTTCGCCGTTCTCTACGCTGCTCGCAGTAGGATGTGCGAAGTCAGGATAGTCGACAGAATCCAGAGAATCTGTACCGAAATTTTTAACGGAATATCCTTTTTCTTCCAGCCACTTTACAAGCGCTGCTTTGTATTCATAACCGGCATGGTCGCAGCCGATTGCTATTGGAAGTGATAAATTAAATGACATAAGCAATTTGAAATTTTAGATTTAAAATTTGAAACTCCTCAAACTCATAACTCAATACCCATTACTCACAACCATCCTCTTATCCCCACTCCTCGGCTTCTTTTTTCTTTTTCTCTTTTACTACACGCCCCGCGATCCAGATACTTATTTCATACAATAGAAGCAGTGGCAATGAAGCAATCGTCATACTCACAATATCAGGAGGAGTAATTACTGCTGCAATCAGCAAAATTACAACAACTGCATATTTTCGGTAGGTGCGCAGGAATGTTGGAGTAACGATACCAACCTTCGCCAGGAAATATACAACCAATGGAAGCTGAAACACAATGCCACAACCCAGTACAAGCGATACAATATTATCAATGTAATCGCTGATCATGAACGTATTCTGAATCAGCGGGCTCAAGGTATACGCGGCAAAAAAGTTCACACTGTATGGCGCCATTAAGTAATAACCAAAAGCTATACCGAGAAAGAAAAGTAGTGAAACCCAAAACACAACGCCTCTTGTTTTGCTCACTTCTTTTTCTGTAAGTGCCGGTTTTACAAATCGCCAGAACTCCCAGAAAATGAAGGGAAATGCCAACACAAAGCCGATAACAAATGCAATGGTAAAGCTCATCAAAAACTGGCTGCTCATTTCTGTACTAATGAGCTTTATGTTGATATCCTCAAGGCACATAGCATTACCCATGTGAAGGGCATGACTGGTTTCGCAAAGCCAGCGATAGGTAATGAATTCCTTATGTGCCGGACCCATGATGATCTGGTCGAAAAAGAAATCCATTTTCCAATACGCAATTACAGAGCCTACAAGAACAGCAAGTAGTGCACGAAACAGATGCCCACGTAATGCTTCAATGTGGTCAATGAACGACATTTCCGCATTATTGCTGTTATTATTCCTATTTAAAAAGTTAAGTGCCATAAGTTTTCAGAAAGCCGGGCAAAAGTAGTTGAAAATTGAGAGTTGAGAGTTGAAAGTTGAAAATGAGATGTTAATGAATAAATTGAAAGTTGAAAATTGAAAGTTGGAAATTAAAAACCCAACGATAAGTCGTTCATTTTCAACTTTCAATTTTCCATTTTCAATTCTTTTCAACTATTTAAAACTTTCATTTTAACCATCTCTATGCGGGTGTCACTTACAGACATGATATCGAATTCGTAGTTCCCTATGATAATCCTATCCTTGGTTTTAGGAATGGTTTCATGTTGCTGAATAATATAGCCGGAAAGCGTTTCGGATTCTTCTCCGGGAAATTCAAGCCCATATTTTTCGTTGAGATAGTCAAGTTCCAATCTGCCCGACAGAATATATTCTTCATCGCTCAGTTTCTTTTCTTCAAATTCTTCTGTGTCATACTCATCGCGAATATCACCGAATATTTCTTCCAGCAGATCTTCCATGGTAACAATGCCTGCAGTGCCGCCAAATTCATCTACTACCCAGGCAATACTTTTTCTATCCAGTGTAAATTTGTTAATGAGATCGCTTACACTCATACTCTGCGGAACGGCGGGTATCGGGTGTAATATGGATTTGATGTCCGGTGGCCTTTTAAAAAGATCCAACTGATGCACGTATCCGACAATATGATCTATATTTTCTTCATATACGACAAGCTTGCTCAGCTTGGTTGATATGAATTTCTTTTTCAACTCTTCAATGGTTATTTTACTCTCAACACCCTCAATCTCTTTACGCGGCACCAAACATTGACGCACTTTAATGTTTGGCAGCGACAACGCATTTTCAAAAAGCTCTGTATTGAGGTCGGCAGATTCTACATCCTGTTCGCCATTGTGGAGAAAGAAGTAATCAAGATCCGCACGCACAAACGCTTCTTTACGCTCATCAACACGTATGTTGAAGAGATATTTTAAAATCCACTCAGAAATATAAATGAAGAAATTTACCAACGGACTCAACAAAGAATAGAAAAACTGAACAATCCTCGCGACGAAGCCGCTCAGCAACATTTCATTTTTTGATCTCCATATTGCATAAGGAAGAAAGCTTCCTAAAAGGACAATGATAGCCGTTGACACTAAGGTTTCGCAGAGCAATCTTACGAAGTTGACATAGTTGCCCGGGATATGTTCTTTAATGATGAGCATGTTCCACCAGGGATCAAGCATTTCCCCAATTAATACACCATATACAACAAGGGAGATGTTAAGACCAATGAGCGTAGCGCCAATAAACTGAACGGGATGTTCAAAATAAGCAGAGATTATTTTCCCACTTATTTTCCCTTGCTTCTTTCTAAGCTCAACAGAAAGCCTGTTAAGATTTACAAAGGCAATATTAATACCCACAAAAAAACCAGTGAGTAAAATTGATACAATGATCCAGATAAAGGTGTACAGGTTAATCATGCATTACGAATGTAATAAAAAATAAACTTTGTCTGGTTATATTATCGTATTTCGAGGAATTTTTCGATGATGCCGGCGGCCTCGTGACAAGCTTTTTCCAATTTGTCATTCAGAATCACATGGTTAAAATGATGTTTGAATGAAATTTCATAAGAAGCTTTGTTTACTCTTGCCTGCAAGCTTTCTTCCGTTTCTGTGCCGCGACTTTCAAGGCGGCGTCTAAGCTCCGTCACTCCGGGTGGTTCTATAAAAAGAGATAGCGAAGTTTGAGGATACTGTTGCTGCACATGAATGGCACCCTTTACGTCTATATCCAACATTGGTATCTGATCATTGGCCCAAATACGCTCCAGCTCGCTTTTAAGTGTGCCGTAATACTTGCCTTCATACACCATTTCCCACTCTACAAATTCATTCTGGCGAATCTTGTGCTGGAAATCTTCGAGCTTCAGGAAATAGTAATCAACACCATTTTTTTCCAGGCCTCGCGCACTACGTGTTGCAGCCGATATTGAAAATGACAGCTGAGGATATTTGTGAAGCAAATAATGCGTGATAGAGGTTTTACCCGCGCCAGACGGAGCCGTAATAATGATAATCTTATTTCTGTATAATCCTGCCATTGTGCAAAGTAATAGGGAAATAGGGAGAAATTGAAATCAGGTAATGAGTTTTGGGTAATATTACTAAGTTACTACCAGTTAACAAATGTCATGGTGTTACACACTCACAACTTATAACTTAGAACTCATAACTTAGAACTCAAAACTCGAATCTTGCCAACCGTATCTTACCAGTCATCTCAAATTAACTACACAGCCAGCGGCAGCGGTAAAAAAATACTGGTTTGCCTGCACGGATATGACGAAGATGCCGATACATTCGACATTTTTTGCAAACCTCTCGCTAATGACTATACGTCCATTTGCATTGACATGCCATTTCACGGAAAAACGAATTGGAAAGAGGCCGCAACAGCTGGCATTGGCAGCCAGGATTGGGAAGAAATAATTGATCGCATTTTACAACAGGAAAAAATATCCGCCACAAGGGTCGTTCTACTCGGTTATAGCATGGGGGGAAGAATTGCACTTTCCTTATTCGAACATATGCCGCAGAAAATCGACAAGCTTATTTTGTTGGCCCCTGATGGTTTCACCAACAACTTTTGGTATTGGCTGGCTACGCAAACATTTTTAGGAAACAGATTGTTTCGATTTACCATTCATCATCCAGCGTGGATACTACAGCTAGCGAAACTCCTGTATACGTTCAGACTCATCAACCTCAGTGTATTAAAACTGGCGAGACATTACCTGGAAGACAAAGAGCTGGCAGAGCAATTATATGCCCGCTGGACGTGCTTCAGAAAGTCCCGACCAGATTTCGACAAGATCATACAATCTGCCACCGATAGCCAAACACCCATAAGGCTTGTATTTGGCAAATTTGATCATCTCATTTTGCAAAGGCATGCTACTGCTTTTTGTCAATCGATGGGACATTTATGTAAACTAACCGTTATCAACTCGGGGCATCATTTGCTGCGAGAACAATATATGGAGGCGTTGACAGCGCAGCTTTACAATTAAGAATGCTTTCTGTGATGCTAGCCGACAAAATGCCAAGACTAAAAACTGTCAACGTTTGATTTTAGAATAAAATAAGCAATACAACACCCGGAGAATTCTTAATTCCTAATTCTTAATTCCTAATTGCGCTTACATTTGTTACATGATTTTGTTTTTTGCAAGTCTTGCTTTGCTAATACTGTATGCTTTTCTCATTGCTTTTTATGATAAGGGCTGGAGAACGCTTTCTTCTTTCAGCGAAGCCGATGTGGAGAATGCTACACCTTCCATAAAAATATCAGTCATTGTTCCGGCGAGAAATGAAGAGCAAAATATTGGCTGGTGCCTTGAATCGATTGTTGGGCAAAACTATCCCAAAGAACTTTTTGAAGTAATCGTAATAAATGATCATTCAACTGATAACACAGAACGTATTGTAAGTGGTTATTCCACTCAAAACGTAAAACTTATAAATCTTGTTGATTATGTAGAAGCCGGTTTGAACTCTTATAAAAAAAAGGCAATTGAAATCGGCATTTCTAAATCCTCCGGCTACCTGATCCTGACGACAGATGCAGATTGCTTCGCCGATAAAAATTGGTTGCGTAGTATTGCTGCCTATCAGGAAAAGACACAAGCGGTATTGATTGCGGCGCCGGTGAAAATCATTTTAAAAACAGGCTTGCTTTCCTACTTTCAATCACTCGACTTTTTAATTCTTCAAGGCATTACAGGGGCATCAATTCATCGAAGATTTCACTCAATGTGCAACGGCGCAAATCTCGCTTATTTAAAGAGTGCGTTTTACGAAGTAAATGGCTTTAAGAACGTGGACAATATTGCAAGTGGAGATGACATGCTGCTTATGCATAAGATCGTAACACGCTATCCGGATAAATTCTTTTTTCTAAAATCACGGGAAGCCATTGTATCCACGCAACCTGCAACCTCCTGGAAAGAGTTTTTCAATCAACGCATAAGATGGGCAAGTAAGGCTGATAAGTACGACGACAAACGTATCACCAAAGTGCTGTTTCTGGTTTACTTTCTAAACTTGTTTTTGCTGCTTACACTCGTGTACACGGTTTGCAATATTGCATTCTTCTCCTATTTTATATTTTTGATCCTAACTAAAACAATTATCGAATATGCGTTTGTCAGCCGTATTGCAAATTTCTTTTCGCTGAATAAGTTGATGTATTATTTTCTTCCTCTTCAGCCTATACACATTGTGTACACGGTAATTGCGGGCTTTCTTGGCAAGTTTGGTAAATACGAATGGAAAGGAAGAGTAGTGAAGTAAAAATAATCATTGAATAATTGAGATCGTCGCATCACTTTCATCAATTATTCAATGATTCAATAATTCATTTATTATTTTGCCTATCTTGAATTCATGTCCGCAAATGACTCTTTACAAAACCTGGCATGGAAAAAACTGCGCAAAAACAAAGGCGCTGTTTTTGGATTGTTTATCATCGGGGCATCTATAGTTATTGCCATTTTTGCATACGCAATTGCACCAGACAGCTCACCTTACGCCAACAGAATGGTAGTCGAAATTGCCGGACGACAGCCGGGTTTCACTCAAAAGTTTATTCTCCTTAATAATCATCGATATATTGAAAGGAAAAACATTCTCGATCGGTTTTTCTTTGGCAAAGAGGATAATGTCGATTATGTTCCGATAGTTTCTTACACAGAACATTCAGATAGCATTGTATATAAAAAATACATAGACGAGGGCGTATCGGAGAATATATCCGTTGCGAAAAATGCTTTACAGCAGCCCATCGAATCGAACTTCGTGAAGAAAAAATTCACGCTTGGTACAGACAAATTCGGCCGAGACATTTTGAGCCGACTGATCATTGGCCTACGCGTAAGCCTTGGCGTAGGTTTCATCGCCGTGATCATTTCACTTTCGATAGGCATCATTGCCGGAGCTATTGCCGGATACTATCGTGGATGGGTAGACGATATTGTAATGTGGTTTGTGAACGTGCTTTGGAGCATTCCCACGCTTTTGCTTGTGTTTGCGATCACATTGCTTTTGGGAAAAGGATTTTGGCAAGTATTTATTGCAGTTGGGTTAACGATGTGGATCAATGTGGCACGTATGGTGCGCGGGCAGGTAATGAGTGTTCGCGAACTGGAATATGTGGAAGCAGGAAGAGCCTTGGGCTTTACCAACATGCGCATCATTTTCAAACACATTTTACCAAATATCTGGGGACCAATTTTAGTTGTCGCTGCATCAAATTTTGCATCTGCAATAGTTATCGAAGCGGGCTTAAGCTTTCTCGGCGTTGGTGTGCAACCACCACAGCCAAGCTGGGGATTGATGATCAAAGAAAACTACAACTTCATTATCACCCACAATCCAATGCTGGCGCTTGCTCCGGGCTTTGCTATTATGCTGCTGGTGCTGGCATTTAATTTATTGGGAAATGGATTAAGAGATGCGTTGAATGTGAAGTAGTGAGCACACAGATGACACGGATTAGCCAGATTTACACGGATTTTTCGTTAATAATTTGAACAACCGTTAAAAAGCTACACCTCGAGTTGCCAAGGAGTAGTTTGAGAATTCGAAAAAAATCAGTGCAAATCCGTCTAATCCGTGTCATCTGTGTGCCATTCCTTTAAATACAAAATGGCCGACATATCGTCGGCCATTTACTTTTTTCGCAATGCAATCGTGTTAATATAGCATGCAGAAAAATGTAAAAGGTTATTAACTATTTAGTCTTATACACCTGTACATTTCTGCCAAAGCTTTCATCAAGAGAGATAAATGTTTCTGTTCTTTCTATGCCTTTAATTTTTTGAAGATCGTCGTGAAGAATTTGTCGAAGCTCTGTAATGTCTTTACAGACTACTTCACCAAACATAGAGTAATTACCCGTCGTGTAATTCAAACGAACAATCTGTGGGATCTTACGAAGTTCTTCTGCAACGATGTCGTACAAAGAACTTTTTTCAAGATACACACCAATGAATGCAATCACATCATAACCTAACTGTTTCAAATCAACATTCAATTTTGTACCTTTAACTACGCCAGCTTCCTGTAATTTTTTGATGCGCACGTGTATTGTACCTGCGGACACAAAAAACTTTTTTCCCAAGTCTGCGTATGATATTTCCGCGTTTTCCATCATCTCCTGGATTATCTGATAATCCAGTTTATCAAGATTTAATTTAGTTGCCATTTTCTACATGTTTATTAGATAATATCAAATTATTACAAATATAATTACATTTTCTCTAAAGTTTCAAATTTTTTATTAAATATTATACATCAAATCGAGGTTTTTATTTAATATTGCATCAGAAAGTTCTTTAACACACTGTGGGATGATGAAATTTTCGGCAGACATGCCCTCTTGTCTCGGGGGTGAGGAAAACAAGACAAATCAACGCTTTCAGCTAGACTAATTGCCTCGTGGAGGTTCGAGTCCTTCTCCTACAGCTCATTAAAATATCAAAGAAACTATTCCAATATTTGAATTTTATTTAAAAATTGCAAATCTATTGTATTCTTTGGTAAATATTGTGGGGTGATGAAATTTTTGGCAGACATACCCTCTTGTCTCGGGGGTGGGGAAGCACGGATAAACATAGCATAGAGCCGACGATACCACGCGTATGGCCGACCGGGGTTGACCACTAAAACTTTGTGCTACAGCTAACGTCCCCGTGGAGGTTCGAGTCCTCCCCCTACAGCTGCTTTTTCTCATGTTTAATTTAGGACCGCTTTGTGTCTACAAAGTAGTAGCCCTTCCCAAACGGAAGGGTTTTTTTATTGCAGAAATTTAGAAGTTAGAAATTCAATGTCTTTTAGTTAGGCTTCAAGTTTTGCTACATTAATGTCCTACGGACAAAGTGTACTTATTGTTACGTTTTCTATTGATATAAATGCCCTACGGGCAATAGTACATTTCCCCGAGGGAAATAATATCAATAGAACTCAGCTGAAACGGAGCATATTGCCCGTAGTGCATTAACACCTTAACTAAACGACATTGAGTTAGAAATTAGGAACTAGTTGAGGAAGCATGCTACTCAATTAAACATTCACTCTATTCTAATTCCTAACTCCTAACACCTAATTTCTAATTCCTTGCACTACCCCCCTATCAACGACATGCTTTCTGGTACTTTCGCTTTTGCAGAAGCTGCAGCGGTAAAGCCATCCATCGGTTTGTTATAGACGGCGTTTTGAATTTCTTCCAGCAAACGTACATCGTCAACGCCATTGCGCATTAAATCTCTTACGTTCAAAACTTCATTCCCATAAAGGCAAGTGCGCACGCCCCCTGTAGCGGTAATTCTTAACCTGTTGCAGGAGCCGCATAAAGTGCGTGAAAAGGCAGGAATAACTGCTATGCTACCCATATGACCTTCCGGCTTATAGTGGACCGCTATGGCATTGGCTGGATCTTGTTCTTTGTAAAGCTTGTATTTTGTTTCAATATGGGAGAGAATTTTGGTATAGTTCCACTCAAGCCCGGAATACGCATGGCCCTGGCCATTGAAAGGCATTTCTTCAATAAACCTCACACTTACTGGTAACGCTTTCGTAAGCTCCACAAAATCCAATATTTCATTAATATTGCTGCCCATTACGACCATATTCAGTTTTACGTTGAAATCGTTGGCTAGTAAAGCGTGAAATGAATTGAGTACTTTCAGAAAGTCGCCCCGGTGAGTTAGTTGCAGGAACTTATCGCGTTTAAGTGTATCGAGACTGAGGTTCACGTTTTTTATCCCTGCAGCTATAAGATCCGCAATGTGCGAGAAAGTGAGGACGCCATTCGTGGTGATTGATACCTGCTTTATATTTTCTATACTTCCCAGGTTTTTCAATAAGGAAGAAATGTCTTTACGTACGAAAGGCTCACCACCTGTTACACGTACTTTGCTGATGCCGTGTTCACTTAACAATGCAACAAGGCGGATGATTTCTTCATAAGTTAATAATTGCTCACGCTCTACGAAATGCTGATTTTCGGGCATACAGTAATTACAACGCAGATTACAACGATCGGTAACGGCGATTCTCAAATAATTAATATTTCTTCCAAATTTATCTATCAGCATATCAAGCCTTTCAGCAGCTATTATTTGGTTTGCAAAATGGAGAGATAAATATACGAAGATGGTACGACAGCCTTCTGCAAAACTTCATAAAACGACCTGATAATCATTTCTCAAACCTTACCACGGTTTATTTAATTTTGTTGTTTAAGTTTTGGACTATTAAATCATTATCATGAGAAAACTGTTGTTCGTAGTTATCTGGTTTGTAACCTTTGTTACAGCGATCGAAGCGCAATCCATTAAGTCGCCAAACGGGAATTTACAATTGGATTTTGCCATAAAAAATGGGATGCCCGTTTATTCTCTCCAATACAAAAACAAAATTGCTTTAAAGGAAAGTAAACTTGGTCTGCAGTTAAAAGAAGACAAGAAGATTAGTTTTGAAAATGCCGGTGAAGGCACGCAAAATGTCAATACGAACGACCTGACGGGTGGCTTTGCAATTACCAAAACAGAGACAAAACAATTCGATGAAACCTGGCAGCCGGTTTGGGGCGAAGTAAAAAACATTCGCAACAATTACAATGAACTGGCAGTAACACTTACACAAGCCGCAACAGAAAGATATATTGTTGTTAGATTCAGATTGTTCAATGATGGCCTCGGCTTCCGTTATGAATTTCCTTTGCAAAAAAATCTGAATTACTTTGTTATTAAAGAAGAAAAAACACAATTCGCTCTAAGCGGCGATGCCAAATCGTTCTGGCTTCCCGGTGATTTTGATACACAAGAATACAGCACCGTAACTTCTAACCTCTCCGAAGTACGAGGCAAAATGAAGGAGGCCGTTACCGGCAACGCTTCACAAACAACTTTTTCTCCTACCGGCTTACAAACACCATTAATGCTTAAAAGCAAGGATGGACTATACATTAATATTCATGAAGCAGCGTTGATAGATTATGCCGCTTTGAGCCTTAATCTTGATGATAAGAATTTTGTCCTTGAATCTTTCTTAACCCCCGATGCCAGGGGCGATAAGGGTTACATGCAAACACCTTGTCTCTCGCCATGGCGCACAATTGTGGTGAGTGATAAAGCTGGCGATATCCTTGAATCAAAACTTATTTTGAATCTTAACGATCCAACAAAATATGCCAGCACAGATTGGATCAAGCCTGTTAAATATGTTGGTGTTTGGTGGGAAATGATCACTGGCAAAAGCACATGGTCGTATACAGATCTGGAAAGTGTAAAACTAGGTGTGACAGATTTTGCAAACGCAAAACCAAATCGCAAACATGGCGCTAACACCCAACATGTGAAAGAGTATATTGATTTTGCCGCAAAACACGGTTTTGATGCAGTACTGGTAGAAGGCTGGAACGTAGGCTGGGAAGACTGGTTCGGCAAAACGAAGGATTTTGTTTTTGATTTCGTTACGCCGTATCCCGATTTTGATGTGCAGGAGCTTCATCGCTATGCAGCGAGCAAAGGCATTAAAATTATTATGCATCATGAAACGTCAAGCTCTGTAAGAAACTATGAGCGCTTTATGGACACTGCTTATAAATTCATGGTGGCAAATGGATACAATGCTGTAAAGAGTGGCTATGTAGGCGATATCATTCCACGCGGAGAACACCACTATGGGCAGTGGATCAACAACCATTATTTGTATGCCATCACACAAGCAGCAAAATATAAAATCATGGTGAATGCACATGAAGCGGTTCACCCAACAGGTCTGTGCAGAACCTACCCAAACCTTATTGGCAATGAGTCTGCACGTGGAACGGAATATGAATCTTTCGGCGGCAACAATCCGGATCATACGACCATCCTTCCGTTTACAAGATTGATGGGCGGGCCAATGGATTACACACCGGGCATTTTTGAAATGGATCTTAGCAAACTTAGTCCTTCCAATCATTCACATGTCAACAGCACACTTGCGCGCCAGTTGGCACTCTACGTAACCATGTACAGCCCGTTGCAAATGGCGGCAGACCTTCCTGAAAACTATAACAGATTTTTGGATGCTTTCCAATTCATTAAAGATGTTGCCGTTGATTGGGATGATTCAAAAGTATTGGAAGCCGAGCCTGGTGATTACCTCACTTTTACACGTAAAGCCAAAGGATCTAACAATTGGTTCATTGGAAGCACTTGTGATGAAAACGGCCGTACATCAAACATTTCTTTCGATTATTTAGATGCGGAAAAAAAATATATCGCAACCATATACGCCGATGCAAAAAATGCGCATTATAAAACCAATCCGCAGGCTTATACAATACGCAAGGTGATTGTAACCAATAAATCAAAACTGAGCCAATATTGCGCTCCAGGAGGCGGTTACGCGATAAGCGTGATTGAGGCAACAGATGCGCAACAACTCAAAGGTCTGAAGAGCCTGTAAAATTGGTTGAATAACCAGTTTTTGAAAAACCCCGCAAACAGAAATAACAGTTTGCGGGGTTTTTCGTGATGTAAAAAATAAGCTTACCTTCAATAAGCACTTTATGTACCCCTTAACCTGTAGTTTATGAAACTCTTTCTGACGCTGCAAAAGCTTTTTTATTGCGCCCAAAAGCCATCGCAACCAACCGAATCATTCAATCATAAAATCCTGCTCAGTCAAATCCGCCAACTTTTCCTAATTTTGCGCCCTTATGGGCCAGAAAAAGTTGATGCGGTTCGAAGCAATAAAATCCTTCCCTAATGTATTACAATACCCCGAGGGAATGCAAGGTAAATGGAGTGATTTCTTCAAAAATGATAATCCTCTAACACTGGAATTAGCCTGTGGTAAAGGCGAGTATGTAGTGGGGCTTTCCGCTTTATATCCAAATCATAATTTGATAGGTGTTGACCTGAAAGGCAACAGAATTTACATCGGTGCAAAAAAATGCATTGAGCAGGGATATACAAATGCGGCCTTTCTACGCACTCATATTGACAAGATAAACAACTACTTCGCTCATGGTGAAGTAAGCGAAATATGGATCACTTTCCCCGATCCGCAATTGCGTATTTCGAGAGCCAAGAAGAGGCTTACGCACCCGAATTTTCTAAGACTTTATCAACAAGTGTTAAAACCTGGTGGCATCATACACTTAAAAACCGATTCTCCCGTTCTATATAGGTTCACTTTATTGGTTATTGAGATGTATGGTCTTACATTACTTGAAAAGGATGATGATGTGTACGCTAAGGAAAATGTAAAAGAGGAGCTGCAGATAAAAACGCACTATGAAAAACTAGATATTGCACAAAGCAACCGTATTCATTATATTCGATTTCAATTGCCATTACAACCTCTATCCAACATTGACAAACAATTACTTGAACGTGTAAGAGCAAATGAAGAAGAAGCTAATTGAAGGTCTTGATTTTTATTACAACGATCAAGGCTTTATAGTACTAACCGAGAAATATCATCTGGAACGAGGACATTGCTGTGGCAACGGTTGCAGGCACTGCCCATACGATTATGAAAATGTGCCTGAACCAAAACGTCAGGAACTTTTAGAACAACGTAATCATGAGCGCCAGCAACAAGAAACCATCGCCGTTAACTAAGTTATCAACCGTTCAACCTTCCGGAAGAAAGGATGATAATTTCTTCCAGCAAGTCTTCGATGTGGTCAGGCAAATACCAAAGGGCCGCGTAACATCTTACGGAGCCATTGCGGCGAGCCTTGGCGCCAAAACATCATCACGGCTTGTAGGTTATGCCATGAACGGCGCCGGCCTTATAAAGCCCAAAGTACCGGCACATCGTGTGGTTAACAGAAACGGCGATCTTACCGGCATGCATCACTTCTCTCCTCCCGAACGCATGCAACAACTACTTGAAAAAGAAGGCGTGAAAGTAGAAAACAATAGAGTGGTAGATTTCAAGAAGAAATTCTGGGATCCAAGTGACCACGCAGATGACGCTGATTAAACTGATTAACGCAGATAAGTTTCAATATAAAAACAAACCCCCAAGATTTTATAATCCTGGGGGTTTGTTTTTATTAAGACGATAGCACAAAATCAGCGCAAATCTGTTTAATCAGCGTCATCTGCGTACCTCTCTCCTCCGCTTCCATCCAACGCCGCAATATCACTCGCACTTAAATTCAACAAAAGGGCGACTTTACTCTTGAACGGATTTTGTGCCCCGAAAGCAAATAACAGAAATGCATACAGCGCCATGAATGCAAAGTTGCCCGTGATCACATAGCAGATGCCGCAGAACAAGGCAGGTATATTGATCAGCCTCCAAAATACAACCGATGCTTTTTTAAATCCATCCATTTTTTCCTGCGCGGAAAGATTGCCTGCTCTTAGCTCCAGCACTCTTTTCTTATAAAGGCGAAATCCAATTAAACAACTTGCAATTGCAAACAACAACGCAATCAGCTGCAAAGCACGATCTAGCTGAACGTTTTGGCTGATTGTCTTTTTGGCAATCAAAACAATTGACAATACAACAACGGCAAAGCCAATTTCAGTTAAAAGCAAGCCGTTAAAAGTCTTCTGAAGAGCCTTGAATTGATTGGGTTTCATGATTGAAAAAGAACACGGATTTTTATGATTGTGATGATTTTCTATGATCTATTTTATGAGGTCACAAAAACAAAGACGGGTGCTGCGAAATTAACCTTTCACGATTCACCATTCACTTTAACTATAGTAGGGACTAATCAGCAAATACACAATCACACCAGTCACAGACACGTAAAACCAAATGGGCCATGTGATCTTTGCAATTTTTCTATGTGCCGGCCATTCAGCTACCAATGCCCGATAAGCTGTAAAGAGAATGAACGGAAGAATAACAGCCGCAAGAAATATATGTGTGATCAAAATGATGAAATAAACATATCGAATGCCACCAACGCCGCCAAATTTAGTATCGCCGCTTAGCAAATGATGGGCTATGTACGATACAAGAAATATCGTTGAAAGAATAATTGCTGCAAACATTATTCGCTTGTGTCTTTCATATCTGCCGCTTTTTGCTGCAACCAGACCCAATATTAAAAGCACGGACACAATTGAATTAATCACTGCATTTATCGCCGCGAAAATGTGTACATTAAATCCAAGATTTACTTCAAGTTTTACTCGTGATAAAACAACAACCGCTGCAAACACTACGAATGATAAAACACCAATAAGCCATTTTGCAGTTCCATCGTTTTTCTTAATCAGAGGTTGTAACATATTAATTGAGAGTTGAAAATTGAAAGTTGAAAATTACGTAGCGGCAAATTGCATTCACCCCTCGCCTTCTTATGCATCAGGTTATTTTCTGAATAGATTTCGCTTCTTTGTTTTGTCTTTTTCCAGCATCAGGAAGACAATTCCTTCAGCAAGTTTTTCCATTGACGCGCTGTCGAGACCATCGTAATAGCCACGCACAACACGATCTTTATCGAGCAATACCATTTTTTGGGAATGTATGAAATTGGAGTCAACACCTTCTCCATCCTGCAAGCCGAGTTTCAATTCGTTTAGTGCAAAATCGTAGATCTTCTTTTTCTCTCCGGTAAGCATCCACCATACATCATGGTTAACGCCAAAGCGGTCCGCATATCTTTTTAATTGTTCTGCGGAATCTCTTTGCGGATCAACTGTGAAGGATACAAACTGCACAAAAGTTGTATCGATCATTTTTGTATCGTCTTTCAACTTTAAAGAACTTTGCAGCTTCTTCATGTTTTTTGTAAGCGTGGGACAAATGCTTGGGCAATGCGTGAAGAAGAAATCTGCCACGATTACCTTTCCTTTCAAATCACTTAACGATACTGAATCACCTAACTGGTTTACAAGTTTGATATCTGCAGCTTTGTGCCAGATAGTATCTGTAATTTCCTTACCTCCTTCAACCTTTGTAATTACGCTATCCACATAATAGCGCGGAGGCATCGGCACAGCATTTTCACTGAAGTGATCCACTATGAAATAACAAACTACGGGTAATAATATTGCAAGGCACAGGCCAAGTAAAGCGCTCTTATTCAAGACTAAAATTTTCAATTAAATAATCGGTAAGCCGGAGGTGTTCTTGAAAACCGGCACAAAGGTAAGTATTTGAAGCGCTGAATAATTGAATAATTGAGTGCCTGATCCGCGATTTTGCAAGCCATTAGCAACTATTCTGCGATTCAGTTTGATCCATAAAAAAACCACCGCTTGTATGCGATGGTTTTGTTTATAAAGACTTTCAAATAATTATTCGATAGTTCCTTCTTTTTGAGCACCGTGTTCGTGTTCAACCGGAGCTTTTTTGTCATTTTGCTCGATGTGATACGGATCGTACTTGTTACGCAGGTTCTTGTAAGAGTTACCATCTGCCAGGAAGGCGATAATAAACCAAACGAACAGGAATAAAGGCACTACGATGGTCATGATAAGGTTTCTTATTTCATGCTTAAGGTGCATAAAGTAAGCAACGATATAGAAAGCTTTCCACAGCATTAAAGCGCAGATAAGGCCTTTAAGGAAATGTCTGAAGAAACCATCTGGCAAAGCAGCTTTATACATATAAAAGCCAATTGCAAGTTCTACCAATGTAATAACAGTAAGGTAGAGTGTAATACGAATAACTTCTTTAGTGCCGCCACCAGCGTGTCCGTGCTCCTCGTGATGATATACTGCGGTAGTTGAATGTTGTTCCATTAAAATAAGTTTATGTTGACTTTTATATGATTAGATTAAGTAAAAACAAGTGAATACAAATACCCAAACAAGATCTACGAAGTGCCAGTACAAACCAGCTTTTTCAATCATAAGGTAGTGACCACGCTGATCAAATTTGCCTTGCAATGTCATGATCAACATAATGATATTGATGATTACACCAGAGAATACGTGGAAACCATGGAAACCAGTGATTGTAAAGAAGAAATTTGAGAAGTTTGTTGTAGCAACAGAACCATTGTGGTTAGGGAAAGGGTTGTGACCCCACCATGCACCTTCATGATATAAGTGTGTCCACTCCCAAGCCTGGCAGCTTAAGAAAGCAAGACCACCGAGAATAGTGAATACAAGATACTTTGCAACTCTTTTTCTATCCATTTCCTGACCAGCTTGTACAGCCAACACCATTGTTACAGAGCTGATGATCAAAATGAAAGTCATCAAACTCACGAACAATAACGGATAACCGGCACCTAATCCAGGGAATGAATTAAACACGTGGTTTGGATCAGGCCAACTGTTGGTTGCAAAACGAATGGTACCGTAGGAAATAAGGAAAGCTCCGAATGTGAAAGCATCACTCATTAAAAAATACCACATCATGATTTTTCCATACTCCACGTTGAATGGACTTTTACCACCATTCCACCATTTTTGTACTGCTGGTACTGCTTGTGCCATGTTAGTTTTAAAATTATAAGCGCATCATCTAAAATAAATCAACAAATGACCGCTTAGTTAACAATTGAATTTTTCTAAATTAATATCTCAACTCTGTCTTATGTTGCTAAGGCTATTTCCCCAAGACAGATTTAATTCCTATTTCCTAATTTCTAATTCCTGATGTTTACGCCATCGTTAAAAAGAACACAAAAAGATAAAGCCACAAAATATCTACAAAATGCCAGTAAGTGCTCATCACTTCTACCGGAACGGCATCGTAGTTTTTTTTCTTCGCGCTGAACGCTTTTATGAACATGATCAGCAACGCTATTACACCGCCCAACACGTGTAAAATATGCAATCCTGCGATGATATACAAAAATTGCCCTTCGCCTGACCCTTCGAAGGTTGTGCCGCTCTTCCACAATTTTCCAAATCCGATAAATTGAAGAACTACAAACAAAGATCCTAACAAAGCTGTAATCGTCAGCAGTCTTCTATATTTCGCCATATCTCTTTGCTTGAAATCACGCAAAGACATTTGCATTGTTAAACTGCTTGCGAGCATAACGACTGTTGAATACCAAAACGTCTTCGGAAATTCAATTGTTATCCAGCTAGGCGCACTTCTTTTTACAATGTAGGCACTCGTAAGGCCCGCAAACATCATGATGACACTTGCCAAACCCACCCATAAAGTAAATTTATGAGGATGTATCCTTTTTTTTTGCCCGCTCACTTGTTCATTCATCGCTATATTCATTGTAATAATTTTTTTCAAGTTTTAAGTTGTGAGTTATAAGTTATAAGTAAGGCTTTTATGAATTCTCAAAACTTATTACTTAAAACTTACCACTTACTACCTCTTTACATTTTATCCGCCAGCAATGCAAACATCACTATCGGCAAATATATGTAGCTGCTAAACATCACTCTTCGCGCAGCTTTCACTTCCATTTCGTTATATAATCTTATACTTTGAACCACCATAAATATGTTGGCGACAAGTACGATCAACATGCTAACAAAACCACTTACATGTGTGAAATAAGGCAATACTCCAACCGGTATCAAAAGCAATGAATAAATGATTGCCTGTATTGCCGAATATTTCGTTGGTCCTTCTACCGATGGTAGTAATTTAAACCCTGCGTTGCTATAGTCTTTATGCGCTATCCATGCAATTGCCCAGAAATGTGGGAACTGCCAGAAAAACTGAATACTGAAAAGCGCCCAACCGCCTAAACCTACGCTGTCATTTCCTGCTGTCCATCCGATCAAACAAGGTAAGGCCCCGGGAACTGCGCCAACCAAAACAGAAATCGCATTTACCTTTTTTAAAGGCGTATAAATAAACGCATATAAAAAGAGGCTAAATGCTGCAAGTCCTGCGGACAGCCAATTGAAGAAAAAACCCAAAATGAAACAACCGGCAAATCCCGTAACTATCGCAAATATCCAACCTTCTGTTTCAGACATTCTGCCCGAAGCGATTGGCCTGCTAGCCGTACGCTTCATTTTTGCGTCCGTATCTTTCTCCACTACCTGGTTTATGGTATTCGCGCTACCGGTAACTAAAAAACCACCGATGAAAAATAATGTAATCATCCACCAGTTGTATTCAACCACTTTTGGCGCAAGCAAATAGCTTATCACAGCAGAAAAGACAACCATCGTGGTCAATGCAAATTTTACAAGCGCTTTATAGTCCTGTAGTTTTTGACCTAATGTAAAAGAACTTGCTTTTTTCGATGTAGTTTCCTGCGACATTACTTTCTTCTTTTTTTATTCAAAAAATTTTATCCGGGCTCTCAGTTATCAGAGCCAGAAATAAATCTTTCTACGCTTCATCTTCCAGTTGGTAAGGTCATTCGGAAAAACACCCTATCAGATATCTTTTTAAACCTTTATAAAAAATACCCCGATTTATATCGGGGCATTCATATCGATTGAATTTTCAAAAATTCTAGCTTCTATACCCCTTACTCAGTTAATCCTAGTGATGTTCACTTTCATTTGCGCTTATCGGCTCAGTCTGAGGAATGAATTCTCTTCCGTCTTTGCCGTAATCATAAGCCCAACGGTGAACTTCAGGAATTTCGCCAACCCAGTTACCGTGACCAGGATGGATCGGAGTTGTCCACTCTAAAGTATTTGAGCCCCATGGATTTTCTGATTTCACTCTTCTTCCTTTGAAAATTGAATAGAAGAAGTTGAATACAAATAATAACTGTACTGCGAATACTATTATTGAAACGATTGAAATGAAATGGTTCAAACCACCGAATTGGTTGAATGATGCCCAGCCACTGTAATCAAGGTAACGACGAGGCATACCCGCCAAACCTTCGTAGTGCATTGGCCAGAAGATCAAATAGGCACCAACGATTGTAATCCAGAAGTGGATATAACCCATAGTGTTATTCAAATAACGACCGTACATTTTAGGGAACCAATGGTACACACCGCAGAACATACCGAAGAATGATGCAACACCCATTACTATATGGAAGTGAGCAATCACAAAGTATGTATCGTGCAAGTGAATATCCAAAGATGAGTTACCTAACCAGATACCTGTCAAACCACCAGAGATGAACAAGCTCACAAAACCAATCGCGAACAACATCGCAGGTGTAAATCTGATATTACCTCTCCAAAGAGTAGTTAACCAGTTAAATACTTTAATAGCCGAAGGTACCGCGATCAACAATGTAAGTAGTACAAAGAATGAACCTAAGAATGGGTTCAAACCAGTTACGAACATGTGGTGCGCCCATACAAGGAACGCCAGGATCGTGATCGCAAAGATAGATCCCACCATTGCCATATAACCAAAGATAGGTTTACGTGCATTGGTACTCATTACTTCCGATACCATACCCATCGCAGGCAACAGGATGATGTATACCTCAGGGTGACCAAGGAACCAGAATAAGTGTTGATATAGAATTGCACTACCGCCTTCGTTAGGCAATGCTTTTTGAGTAGATGCTAAGAATATGTCTGACAAGTAGAAGCTTGTACCGGCATGACGGTCAAACAACAACAGGATGAAACCAGACAACAATACTGGGAAAGACAATACACCAAGTACAGCTGTGAAGAACAATGCCCAAACTGTCAAAGGCAGTCTAGTCATGCTCATACCTTTTGTACGCATGTTTAATATTGTAGAGATGTAGTTCAAACCACCCAATAATGAAGACACTACGAACAGCGCCATCGCGATCAACCAAAGATCCATACCTGTTTTAGAACCAATGGAAGCGTCGCCCAATGCACTCAAAGGAGGATAAGACGTCCAGCCACCACTTGCAGGACCTGTTTGAATGAACAAAGAAGAAATCATTACCACACTGGAAATAAAGAAGAACCAGTATGACAACATATTCATGAAAGGAGACGCCATATCGCGTGCACCTATCTGAAGAGGAATAAGAAAGTTTGCAAACGTACCGCTCAAACCTGCAGTCAATACGAAGAATACCAACACGGTACCGTGCATTGTTACAAGAGCGTAATAAAACTCAGGTTGAATTTTACCGCCTTTAGCCCAGTGACCAAGAATGTTTTCCAACCATGGGAATGTTGTGTCAGGAAAACCTAATTGCAAACGGAAAAGAACAGACATCAAACCACCAAGAATCGCCCAGATAATCCCCGTAATAAGGAATTGTTTAGCAATCATCTTGTGATCCATGCTGAAAACATATTTGCTGATAAACGTCTCATGATGATGGTGTTCACCATGCCCGTCATGATGCGCTTCGTGTGTAGATACTTCAGATCCGTGCAAGATAGCTTCGTTACTCATTGTCAAAATTCTTTAAATAGATAACTATTATACTCTAATCCTGAATTACAGTTTATTTCTTTGCAGTCGCAGCTGAGTCAGCTGCTGGCTTTGTTGATTTTGTAGAATCCGCAGCAGGCGCCGGAGCCGCAGTTGCTGGATCTTTTTCAGGGAAAGCCTGTACGTAATTTGCTTTTTGTTTAGCTCTCCAAAGGATGAAATCCGATTGCGATACAACTTTAATAATTCCTTTCATCGAATAGTGCCCTTTACCGCACATTTGATCACAAGAAATTTCATATTCAAAGTTAGGATTATTAGTTTTTTGCTTCATTTCCTCTGTAGTGTACAAAGGAGTGAACCACATTGTAGTTGGTGTTCCGGGAACAGCATCCATTTTCATACGGAAGTGAGATAGACCAACGTCGTGGACAACGTCTCTGGAATTGATCACCAATTTAACCGGTTGACCTTTTACAAGATACAGAGCTTCTGTAGTTACGATATCATCATGAGAAGCAGGATCATCCCAAAGCAAACCCAATTGGTTAGACTGCGCCTCGTTGATATTCTTATAATATTTTTTACCAAATGTGTTGTCTTTACCTGGGTAGCGATAGATCCAAGCAAACTGTTTACCTGTAATTTCTACAGTCATCGCATCTTTTGGCGCATCACCAGTGATTTTGAACCAGTAGTACAAACCAAAGCCTACGAGAATAGTAAGAGTGATCGCAGGGATAACTGTCCAGATCAACTCCAATTTGTTATTGTGAGGGAAATAAAATGCCTTGCGATTCTCTTTATATTGATATTTAAATGCAAACCAGAACAACAACACTTGTGTAAGAACAAATACAATTCCGGTAATTACAAGAGTGATGTACAACATTGAGTCGATCTTCTGACCATGATCAGAAGCCGCTTCACCCAATATTTTTGGTTTCAGCAAAGCGTTACACCAGTACACACCTATCAGGCCCAATATAAGAAATGCCAACAGCAGGAAGCCGTTTATGCGGTTATTTTGTTCAAAGGTTTTCTTTTCACCCTTTAATACAGCTACATATTCACTTGCCTTTGCTATTTGGAAAACAATTAGAAATCCTAATAACAAGACTGCTATTATAAAAAAGGCAGACATGGTCATGGTCTAATGAAATTTATACTAAGTTTCGAAATATTTAAATCAAAAGTAACTCTATTCTGTGTTTCAAATTAAGTGTGGTGGATAACACTTTCTTTGAAGAATGGGTGATTTTTAGGAACTAATGGTGCCTGAGCCAATGCTCTACCAGTTGAGAACATGATCAAACCAACAAAACCGGCAGCCACACCAAAGTCAAACAGGTTAAGATCAACATGCTCTTTGAAAGGCCCTACGAATACCATTTGATAGAAATCTACCCAGTGACCAAATATGATCAGTACTGCCAGGATTGCAACGCTTGTATAATTACGTTTAGCGCTTCTTCTCATCAGCAATAACAAAGGTACCAGGAAGTTAACGATCAGGTTAAGGAAGAAAATTCCTTTGTAAACACCCTGAACACGAGGTTTGAAATAAATGGTTTCTTCAGGAATGTTAGCGTACCAGATCAACATATATTGTGAGAACCACAAATAAGTCCAGAAAATTGAGAACGCAAACATGAACTTACCAAGGTCATGCAGGTGTTCTTCGTTAACCACTTCAAGATATCCGCGGTTTTTAAGAAAGATCACAAACAATGCGATCAATGACATACCTGATACAAATGAACTTGCAAATGTATACCAGCTATACATCGTTGAGTACCAATGAGCATCGATGCTCATCAACCACAACCATGGCGTTACAGAGGCAACCGTTAAACCGAACCAAACGATGAACAGTGCAGCCCAAACTGTATTTTTAAAAATGTATTTTCTACCTTCTTCAACAGAAGCGAGAGGATTTTCGTCAAGGAAACGGCTCAATTGTCTCATTTTATGACCAAGAACAACCCACAAACCAATTGACAAAATTGTCCACACGATAAAAAACGTGGGGTTCAAAAACCCGGATTTACCTTTCAGAATAGCGTCATGTTGAACATGCTCTTTATCTAACCAATGATAAATATGATGCTGATCGGTCATCACAATGCACAAAAGAACGATAAGCGCGATTACGCCTAAAGGAATTACAGCTTTTGAAATAGCTTCCGGAACACGGCGGAATGCCAATTGCCAACTACCCATTGCAAGAGTTGTGGCGCATATAAAGAACATGCTGGCATTTACAATCAAAAGAAAAAACACACTGTTATGTAGCATAGTTGCCCAAAACCTTGCAGGTTCGTGGGAACCGTACATAAAAAATCCAACTATTACAGAAACAATACCCACCGCCATCAGCGCTAATGAAATGTTTCTAAATCTGCCGGGAATCTCGAATTGCTCTTTAAATGACGACATTCTCAAAAATTTATGCTCAATGAATCAATTTAAATTCTTCAGTTATTTTTTGGCCGCAGCTGAATCAGCTTTAGGTGCTGCAGCAGCTGGTGCAGATGCAGCAGCTTCGCTACCACCTTTTGCTTCAGCTTGTTTACCTTTAATGTAGTGGATCACCATCCATCTCTGCTTTGGAGTAAGCTGCGATGCATAAGAACCCATCATGTTTTTGCCGTATGTAATCGCGTGGAACATTGTTCCTTCGCTCATAGCTTCATACTTAGCATCGCCAACCAGTGTAGCCGGTTTTACCGGATAAGGACCATCGCCTCCTTTGTACAAAGGACCATTACCATCCAGTTTCGCACCATGGCAAATACCGCAGTTGATCAAAAACAATCTTTCTGCTTCTACTTTACCAGTCGAATCAAGCGCAGGCAAAGGGTTTACCATTACTGCTTCGCTTGCATACAAACCTGTAGTGTCAGCGGGAGTTTGATAGATCACGTCCTCATTTCTGCTTACAGTACCCTTAACATTTCTTGCATTGTAGTTAATGCCATCATTGTTCAGGCCGCTGTGATCTGAATAAGTTTCCACTGCACGACTATATGCCATGTCCGGCATATAGTTTCTGGACGGCTTACGTTTTACATCGCTACAGCTGATAACAACTACAAGTGCAGCTAACAAGGTAAATATGACAGATAATTTTTTCATCTGTGTTCTATTATTGTTTTTTTTCAGCCAGAACCAATTTTTATCTCAGTTCTGATCGAGTTGATTCTTCTTACAATTATTATTCAAATGCAGTTTTCTCTTTTCTAACCTGGAACGGCATTGTGTCCTTGTCGTAACGACCAAGCCACCATCCAGTTTCAGCATTCTGCACATTTATTTCTTTTGCTCCTGCCTGAGCAAGAAAAGATTTCACTTCATCTTCATTTGTTTTCTCTGTGCACTCAATCACCATTACAAACTGATCGTCTGTAGCACGTGGGTGGAAGTGGTGCTTTTTCAAAAACGGAGCTAACTGGCACAGGTAGCAGAAAGTAAGTACCATTCCTACTGCAGAGAACAATACTGTTAACTCGAAAGTGATAGGGATCCACGCTGGCAATGCAAAGTGAGGTTTACCTCCGATGTTTAAAGGCCAGTCTTTGGTAAATACCCAACTAATGCCACCTAACGCTGTTGTGGTTCCTGTAATAGCATATATAAAACCGGCTGTATGAAGACTTGTATCACGCAGTCCCATAGCATGGTCCAAACCGTGCATTGGAAACGGAGTGTATATATCATGAAGCTTGTAACCCGCCTTGCGTACTTTTTTTACTGCAGGAAACAGTACCGCTTCATCATCAAAACAACCTACTACAAATTTTTTTACAGACATCTTTTAAAATATTCTGAATTTGAAAATTTGAAAATTTGAAAATGAACACTTGAGTTTCGTTATCAAAACAACTCTCAACTCTCAACTTTCAACTCTCAATTATTTAGTGCGCATGTGCTTGCTCGTGAGCAAATTCTTCTGGTGCTTGCGTCTCGATTCCGCCAACTCCTTCTTTATAGCTTTCCCCGCTCTTCTTCAAGATGTGCTTGATCTCAGCGATAGCAATTACAGGGAAGAATTTAGAGAACAGGAAGAAACACGTAAAGAACAATCCAAACGTACCCATATAGAAACCAACTTCCCAAATGGTAGGCCTGTAGTATGTACTCCAGCTACTTGGCAAATAGTCTCGATATATAGAGGTAACGATGATCACAAAACGTTCGAACCACATACCTACGTTTACGATGATTGACATGAAGAAAGTAACAGTGATGTTTCTTCTCATTTTACGGAACCAGAAGATCTGCGGAGACAATACGTTACAGCTCATCATCAGATAATAGCTCCATGCTAATGGAGTTGTAATATCCCATCTGTTCCTAAACGCAGCTGCCTCGTAAGGATTCTGACCGTACCAAGAAATGAACAACTCAGTAATATAAGCGATACCCACGATAGAGCCGGTTAAAACGATAACCTTGTTCATCACCTCGATGTGCTCAAGGGTGATATAATCTTCGAGGCTTAATACTTTACGTACGATCAACAACAGTGTTTGTACCATCGCGAATCCGGAGAAGATCGCACCTGCCACGAAGTATGGAGGGAAGATGGTAGTATGCCAACCAGGAATTACTGATGTTGCGAAGTCAAAAGATACGATAGTGTGTACTGACAATACCAGTGGAGTACTCAAACCAGCCAATACAAGAGACAAAGACTCATGACGTTGCCAGTGTTTTGTAGAACCAGTCCATCCGAAAGACAGAACACCATACATTCTTTTTCTCCATTTTTCTTTTGCACGGTCACGCACAGTTGCCAGATCCGGAAGAAGACCCGCATACCAGAACAACAACGAAACGGTGAAGTATGTAGAGATCGCAAATACGTCCCAAAGAAGTGGAGAGTTAAAGTTTACCCACAAAGGACCTCTTGTATTTGGATAAGGCAACACGAAGAACGCGTTCCAAACACGACCCATGTGGAAGATTGGGAACTGACCAGCGCACATTACTGCGAAGATCGTCATCGCTTCCGCAGCACGGTTCACACCTGTTCTCCATCCCTGGCGGAAAAGTAGCAAGATTGCGGAGATCAACGTACCGGCGTGACCGATACCAACCCACCACACGAAGTTGGTGATATCCCAACCCCAACCAACTGTTTTGTTAAGGTTCCACTGGCCGATACCGTAAACAACGTCACGATATACGGAGTAAGCACCGAAAGATAATAAGAAGAGCGAAATAGTAAACCCTATTTTCCAAAGCTTTGAAGGCTTTGCTTCAATTGGGCGAACAATGTCTTCTGTTACCTGGTGATAAGTCTTATGACCTGTTACCAGCGGGTTTCTTGTTTGCGATTCGTATCTTAATAATCCCATATTCTATGCTTTTAGCTATCAGCCGTTAACTTTTAGCTTATAAAGTTTTTGTGAATAATAACTCTTTTAACCTTGTCGTATTTTCAATTAGCTGTGTGCTGCTTCTTTCTTTTCTGCTTTGTGCTCTTCGTGTCCTTCTTCCTCTTCTTCAGCTTTTACACCCAAAACAACATCTGTGTTACGAACTTTAGCCAGGTAGTTCACGTTTGGCAATACGTGTAATTGCTCAAGCGTAAAGAACATACGGTTTTTGTTGTCCTGTCTTGTTTTTGAAATCTGGCTTTCTGTGTTGTTAGCGTTACCGAAAACGATCGCATCAGCCGCACATGCTTGTTGACAAGCTGTTTTAGCATCATTGTCTGTCAAAGTGCGATTTTCTTTTTTCGCTTTCAGTTTACCTTCCTGCAAACGCTGAACGCAGAATGAACATTTCTCGATTACACCACGGCTACGAACAGTTACATCTGGGTTCAATACCATACGTGTAAGCTCGTCGTTCATCATCAACACAGACTCATCAAGATGACCTATATTTCCAAGACCGCCAGTGTTCTTTTGGTTATCAGGGAAGCTGTCAGATCCTGTATAATCAGCCCAGTTGAAACGACGTACTTTATAAGGACAGTTGTTCGCACAATATCTTGTACCTATACAACGGTTATAAGTCATTTGGTTCAAACCTTCACTGCTGTGGTTAGTGGCAGCTACCGGACATACGTTTTCGCAAGGTGCGTTGTCACAATGTTGACAAAGCATCGGTTGGAAAAGCGTTTGAATACTGTCTGCATCTGAAGCGTTACCGCTGAAATAACGGTCGATACGCAACCAATGCATTTCATGCGCTCTCAATACTTCGCTTTTACCCACAACTGCCACGTTATTTTCTGCAGTACATGCTACTACGCAGGCACCACAACCATAACAGCTGTTCAAGTCGATACTCATTCCCCATTTGATACCCGGACGGTCGTAGTGAGGATAGATTGTACCTTCTTTTTCGTATTCAGCCAAGCCACCGAAAGGTGCCAATTCTTTATCTCTTGCTTCCCAAATTTGTTTTGGATTCTTTTTGAAAGATTCCAAAGTAAGTTCTTTCACTACTTCACGACGGCCTTCATAGCTAGCGTGAGTTTGTGTTTGAGCAAGTTTGTATATTTTCTTAGCGTCTGTGATAGTTACATCGCTGGCATTGTAAACAACGTTACCATTATTAAGCGTAGCAAATCCAAATACGTTTTGTCCCAATTTGCTGCCGTCAAAGTGAGTCACAGCTTTACCGATTTTCTCACTTCTGCCGTAACCAACTGCGATTGCAATTGTATTTGCCTGGATACCAGGAACGATGATAGTTGGGATTGTAATTTCTTTACCCCCTACTTTAACTGTAGCCATTGGCTTAGTCATTTCTACATCGTAAGTGTCAGACGCCGTTGGATTAAGAACATCTATACCGAACAACTTTTTACCTAAGGCAGGCGAAATGATTGCATAGTTGTCCCAGGTGATCCTTGTGATTGGATCAGGCATTTCTTGCAACCAAGGGTTGTTGGCTTGTTTACCATCACCCATGCTCACTTTCTCATACAACACCAATTCAATTTCACCACCTTTTTTAGCGCTGTTGATCGCCGAAGTAGCTTCTGCCACTTTTGCTCCATTGTAAGCTGTGCCGCTTACAGCTGCCGCCGGCTCGATAACACCGTCTTGCAAAGCTTTCAGGTATGCAGCCTGTCCGCCTACTTTAGCAGCCCAGAAAGTATTGAAATAATCGTGATAAGCAGTTTTGTTACCAGTCCATGTTAACAATGTATCCTGTAACTGGCGGGTTTTGAAAAGTGGAGAGATTGTAGGCTGCATCAAGCTGTAGTAACCAGCTTTAGGTTCAGCATCGCCCCAGCTTTCAAGGTAATTATTAGCTGGCAAAACGTATTTGCACAATTCAGTTGTTTCATCCATTTTTTCGTTGAATGAAACAGAAACTTTTACTTTTTTAACAGCCGCTTTGAATTTCTCTGCGTCTGCATAGTCGTAAGCAGGGTTTGCATCCCAGATCAACAAAGCACCAACGCTACCCGCGTTCATGTCGTCAACCAATTTAGCAAACTCGCTATCTACACCCTGACGTGTTTGAGAAGGAGCGGCCCAGTTTAAAACTGTTCCGTTTGCACCAATCGCTTCGTTGATTGCAGCAACGATAACCTGAATGTTAACGTCGTTGCTACCACACATTACAATAGCAGCGCCTTTATTTGCCAAAAGATCTTTTGCAACTTTTTCGATCGCTGATTTCAGTTTTGCATCGCCTACTGACACACCCTGACCGTTTACTGCGTTCAACAGAGACAAAGCAATTGCACCTGTTTCAGAAGGACGGTGAGTAAAGCGTTCGTCAGCATTTGCACCTGTCATGCTAAGCATACTCTCGAATTGGTAGTGCTTGCTCATTTCAGGATTAGCTTCGTTGATTTTTCTTCCGTGAGAGTAACCTTTTTGTTGCTCAAGCGGGTTCAACCATGTACCAAGGAAATCAGCACCGATACCTACAACCACTTTTGCTTTTTCCAACTGGTAAGCAGGGAAAGCTCTTTTTCCGTAAGCAGCTTCATTTGCCTGTAACATTCCACTGTATGAAATGGAATCATACTGTACGTGGCGGCCGCCCGGATATTTTGCTAAAAATTCTGTGATGATTTGTTTTGTAGAAGGGGAAGTGATTGTGCTCGTAAGCAATACAACCGGAGCTCCGCCCAAACCTGCCAATGCTTCAGAAACCATTTTATCAAATGCTTCCAGGGAGCTGACTTCTTTTCCATCAGCTGATGGGTAACGAAGACGCGCAGTATCATAAAGATCTAAAACAGAAGCCTGAACACGTGGAGTGGTTCCGCCTTTTGTGATAGAAGAAAGGTCGTTTCCTTCAATTTTAATAGGACGACCGTCACGAACTTTCGCAACTACAGGTATAACTTCTCCGCCGGATACAAATGTTGTAGCATAGTAATTAGCTACACCAGGAGTGATCTCAGCTGGTTTATTTAAATAAGGAATGGCTTTTTTTACCGGTGTTTCGCAGCTTGCAGCTACAGCAGCAGCAGCGGTGCTAAAACCCAGGTATTTAAGAAAGTCCCTGCGTGGGGTTTTTGCATCCAATAGTCCTTTCCCTTCCAGATCTTCAAATGGTAATTCCTCGCGGAATTCGTTCTGAACATTCTCTTGATGTGCTTCTGAGTTGTGTAACTCCCCGAAACTTTGCCAGTATTTTTTGTTAGCCATACTAATATTAGATCGAAGATTATTGGTTACTGCCGTTTTAGTTACAGACAGTGAATTTCCTTTTAATTATTTGTTTTGATCCTTTGCACTATATATTAATAGTGACATTTTTGACATTCTGTACCACCGATTGTTTCTACAGTGATGCTATCCAGTTTATGAGGGTTAGCGATCATTTCGCCATCTTTATTCTTAATAGAATCTTTCATTTGGTCGTGGAACTTCTCGTATATGCTGTAGAACTTGTTGTCTGTGAATTGAACTTTTGTTTCACGGTGACAGTTGATACACCAGCCCATGCTCAGGTCAGCGAATTGGTATACTTCATTTTCTTTTTGAATTTCACCGTGACATGTCTGACAAGCTTGCTTACCGGCAACTACGTGTTGAGAGTGGTTGAAGTATACGTGGTCAGGCAGGTTGTGGATACGAACCCACTCGATTGGCTTAGGCTCATTAGCGTATTTCTTTTGCGCTGCGTCCCAACCTGTGTAGCTATAAAGTTTTTTGATCTCCTCTGTTCCATTAACCTCTGTTCCGTCTTCGCGGTACAGTTTTTCGCTTTTATCGCTATACTCGTTGATCGCCATGTGACAGTTCATACAAATATTCAAAGAAGGAATATTTGCCTGTTTGCCCAATTGCGCACCACCGTGACAATACAAACAGTTGATCTGGTTAGTGCCTGCGTGTACTTTGTGAGAATAGAAGATTGGTTGTTCAGGCTGGTAGTTTTTATTACGGCCAAGACCGATAGCGCCTTGAATTGTGTAATAACCACCTACTACAAACAGTACCAATGTAAATAAGGTGATGTAAGTTTTATTTCTGTAGAAAGGAACCGGCTCGAAAGCAGGAACACCTTCTTTATCGTCAGAAAGTTTTTTCAGGTTTGAGTTTACCTGCAACAAAATCAGCGTAATAACTGCAAGGATCAGGGAAAGAATACCGAAAAGAAGGCTGTTATCAGAACCCTTTTCTTCTGTTTCAGTAGCTGCAGCTGCACCTGGAGTTGTTGGCACTGGTGTGCTAACATATTTCAGGATGGCATCGATATCGGCATCTGAAAGGCTTTCAAACACCTGCATTGGTGTTTTATTGTACTTAACGTACAAGTCGTTGAAATACTTGTTACCGCTAGCCAACACTTTTTGGTTGTTGTGGATCCACGCGTGTAGCAATTTTTTGTCTGGAACACGTTCTTCAATACCTGCCAGTGCAGGACCGGTCAAATCTTTATTTACGGCGTGACATGATGCGCAATTCGCCTGAAATAAAGCCTTGCCGTCTTGAGCCTTCAAATTCTGGAAAGAAATTATAAGGAGCAAAAGGATACTGAATATACTAGTCTTGGCTATTCTGCTTTGATAATTCATATTTCTCAAAATATCTGTGGATAATGTGGAAAAAATATCCGGAATCGGGTGCAAAAATATGACAGTCAATTGACAAAACGCAAACAAGCCGATATTTTTTTTTTCCGCTCTGGGCTTGCGTTTCAGAGGATTAAACTCAAGAATGCAGAATATACCGACAAAAATTTATGATAGCTTTAGAACTATTTTTAATATATACAAAAATGTGAATAACAGAAAGTTTATCTCCATCATCTTAATATATGATTACCATCAACATCGATTGGTTCGTGCAGAAATAAACTGAAAATCAGAGAGCATCTTTTCTGGTAGAAAGTCTATTATAGAAAAGATACATTGAAATATTCGGAAAATACCCATTTTTAACAGGGCTAATTTAACCAATAGCCCAGTTTCTTTTCCGAGACCTAATTACTGCCAGTAGTAAAGCGTACTGAAATTTCTGAGCAAAAGCATATATTTTGTAAAATATTATAAATCAAACCCTTAGTTGAAAAGTTTAAAAATCTGCAACTAAGTTAAGATTGCGACTAAACGGTTGACGATTGGGGGCAGGAAATAAGTGCTTCCGTTGCAAATCAAAAACGGCGCTTTTTATACCATACTATATATAGTGTAAAAATATATAGTATAACAGTCCTTTGGAGCAGTATATTTTCTTTACAAATTATCTGACGAGAATGGTTAAAGAATGCAGGGTAGAAAAGTTGCTTCGCCAAATGTCAAAGGGCCTATTTTTGCTTTTCTAATAAAAACGCCACACTATCACATGATCAAAGTAGCCATTTTTGCTTCCGGAGCCGGTTCCAATGCCCAAAAGATAATTGACCATTTTAAAGATCACCCTTCTATAAAGATCAGTCTGATTGTTTGCAACAAACCTGGCGCAGGCGTTTTGGGTATTGCGGATAAAGAAAACATTCCGACATTACTTATTGAAAAGGAACAATTCTTCAGAGGCGACCATTACGTACATGCCTTAAAGGCTCATGATATATCTTTTATCATACTTGCGGGATTTCTCTGGAAAATACCCGGCGGTTTGGTGGAAGCTTTCCGTGGACATATTATTAATATACATCCGGCACTTCTACCAAAGTATGGTGGCAAAGGCATGTATGGACAATTTGTACATGCAGCAGTCATTGAAGCAGCAGAGAAAGAAAGCGGCATCACCATTCATTATGTCGACGAACAATACGATCACGGTTCTACTATCTTCCAGGCAACTTGTGAAATAACGCCCAGCGATACACCGGAAACACTCGCTCAAAAAATTCATGCATTGGAGCATGCACATTTTCCAAGAGTGGCGGAAGAAGTGATCTTACAATTAAAAAGTTAAATTGAAAGTTTGTTGATTGAATAAAATTTTTTCGGTGTAATATCACACTCAATAAAAGCATTTTATCTGATCAGATATTTACTACTAATCGTCGTTTGTTTTTGCACCGTTGCGGCAACGGCACAGTATGCTACCATAAAGGGAACAATAATGGATGAGACCAATACATTTCCTATTCCCGGAGTGAGTGTATTGTCCAAATCCGGCCGGGGTACTACTACTGACTCGTCCGGAAGATATTCCATCGTCCTGGCAGAATCGGATTCCATTTACTTTTCATATCTAAATAAACCGACGTCAAAATTTGCAGTGAACACTATTGCAGATCCCAATGCTTTTAATGTAGCTATCCGAATTCCTGTTGCCTATTTGAAAGAGATCAGGGTTTTGCCACGCAACTACAAAATGGACTCCCTTCAAAACCGAATCGATTACGCAAAGGTTTTCAACTATAAAAAACCCGGGCTTAGTATAACTGCCCCTAATACAGGAGCTCTGGGTGTTGGTCTGGACTTAGATCAGATCATCGGAATGTTCAGCGTACAAAAGAACAGGCGCATGGCGCTCTTCCAAAAGAGGTTAATCTGGGAGGAGCATGAAAAATTCATCGACCATCGCTTTTCAAGAGGCGTTATACGCAGGCTTACAAAACTCGACAGTACAGCTCTGGACACGTTTATGATCGTTTTCAGACCCAGCTATTTATTCACCGCTTCCAGAAGCGATTACGACTTTTATGACTACATAAAAAAAGCCGGAGAGGCTTATAAAGCCGGTGTTCGACATAATTATCTTTTGCGTAAGGAAGATTATTTAAACGATTATTACGATCAGGATTACCACAATTAAACCTCAGAACATGGACCAACTAACTCTTGGCATAGGCACGCGTTTACAACATACACAATATGGACCGGGTGTTATTGTTGGCGTAAAATATGCAGTCTACATAATTTCATTTATCCATCACGGCATTAAAGAGATCGATAAAACGGATACTCATTTGGATGAAATTCTTCCGGAAAATGTGACCACCGAAGTCGAGACAACATCGGAGCTGGAAAAATCGCTTCTTAAAATTCTTCGCTTGTGGGGCGACGTTACCGAGCCAGTTCCCTTAGGCGAGAGATGGACCGGTGGAACGATGCTCCTCCAACCAAAAGATTCTTCTTTAAAACCCAAGGAAATACCCATTGAAGCATTCTTTCACAAAATAGTAATGCTGCGCGACAGGATCCGCGTAATGGAACAACAGATTAATAGTCATAAAACTTTAACCGACGAGGACAAAGTAAATCTTCAACAATATATTACACGTATTTACGGCTCCCTTACCACATTTAATGTTCTTTTTAAAAATAAAGAGCAGTGGTTTGTTGGGGAAAAAGGCGCGAAGGAGGATTAGGGAAATTGCTGGTTATTAGACTTTATGTGCAACAACCGGCAACCATCAACCAACAACTCATTTCTTCTTTTTCTTCACCTTCGGTTCTACAATCACGCCATTAAACGAAATAGGTTGTTTGCTCGTGCTGGTAACCTGCAGCGTTGCATAGCCCTCGGATGACACGCTTAAACTCATCATCTGTATGTCTTGCACATCTTTTGGCTTGATTAGAATATCCCAACCTTGTTTTTTACCAGGCGTTACGGTGTAGTCAAAATCTTTTGAAATGAAGTGAATGCCTCCTTGCGTTGGGTCCATCGGTGCCGTGTATGCGCGACCATAGTATGGGAGGTAAGAATTAATGGTATCCTTGCTCACTTTCACATCGTATTCATAATTGAGCTGACGGGTTGCACCCGACATTGGCATTGCGGACTGCGCCTTAAACACATAATTCTGCGAGTCGATAAGCGCTTTAATAGCGGCTTGTTTCTTTTCCTTTTTTGAATCTTGTGCTATTAAATTGTTGTTATTAAACAGCAAGGCAATCATTATGAAAGAAAAATAAATGCCTGCCAAGAGAAGTCTTTTTGCCATTGTTTCAATGCTTTAAAGTTTGCGAATTAGGCTTATTAAATATAGCACTAAGTTTTTATTAAATATATACCCAACAAGCTTTCACCCTTCTTAAAAATGGTTACTATATTGCAATTCTCCCCAATCGCAACTGCGTAGTTGCAGCCCTGCCGTGTGGTCTAATTTTCTAACCTTTAAAAACAAACTCATGACCAAAATTAGAATCGGACTATTTGGCTTCGGCAAAACCGGCAAACAAGTAGCTGGTGAATTTCTAAACGACAAGCATTTTGAGTTGGTTTGGGTCGTTCGAAGAAACGAAACCGACCTTGGCAAGTATGCGAGTCACTTGTTAGGACATGAATTCAAGGCAGGAAAACTTTTTTCTGTGAACGACATTGGTCCTGATTTCTATAGAAAGAATCCCGTAGATGTATTGGTAGATTTTTCAAGTTCAGACGGCATTCAATATTATGAAGCGGCGGCTGAACAAGGCATCAAAATCATTTCAGCAATCTCCAAGTATGAAGAACAGGATTTCCAACTGTTAGAAAAATTGAAATCCAAAACAGCGATGTTATATTCTCCAAATATCACGCTGGGAGTGAATTTCTTACTAATTGCTTCACAGGTTTTACAAAAGATTGCACCGCATGCAGATATTGAAATTGTTGAAGAACATTTTCGCAAAAAAAATGAAACATCAGGTACCGCATTAAAAATTGCCGAAACACTCGGTCTTGAAAAAGACAAACACGTTAATTCAATTCGTGTGGGCGGTATCGTTGGTAAACATGAAGTGATATTCGGCCTGCCCAATCAAACGATCCGCATCATTCACGAAAGCATTAGCCGGGCTGCATTTGGCCAGGGCGCCATCTTTGCGGCTAAATGGCTGATCGAGCAAGCAGCGGGGTTATACAATATGGAAAATTATATTACCGATCTGTTCAGAAGAAATATTCCGGTTTACTAGAGAAAGAACGCAGATTATCATGATTGTCATGATTAACACAGATAAATTCTCGTCATAACAAATCATAAAAATCTTGATAATCTGCGTTCTTTCTCTTTAATTTCGAACCTCCAAAATTATCTAATCAAATGAGCAAGAAAATCATCGTTACAGATAAAGCGCCAGCTCCAATTGGACCTTATAGCCAGGCTGTACAAGCGGGTAATATGTTATTTATTTCTGGGCAAATTCCTATCAATCCAGCAACGGGAAATGTTGAGGCAACCGATATTCAAGGTGAAGCGACGCAAGTAATGGAAAACCTGAAAGCCATTCTAACGGAAGCCGGAACAACGTTTGCCAGTATTGTAAAAACAAACATTTACTTAAGCGACATGAATTTGTTTGCCCAGGTAAATGAAGTGTATGGCAAATATTTTGAAAAAGATTTTCCTGCACGAGAAACAGTTGCGGTGAAAGGTTTGCCAAAAGGCGTGAATGTTGAGATCAGTATGATCGCAGCATTGTAATAACTGAATAATTGAATAACAATGTAGAGACGCGTATGAACGCGTCTTTTTTTATTCGGGAATGTAGTATCCAATGCGGCAGATTGATTTATTTGTGTTGGAACGTTTGGTGCAAAGGAGACGCGTTCAACGCGTCTCTACCAAGGTCAACATTCAGGACTATTACATTTACTTCGGGTGGTTCTCAGACCTAACAGGTTTTGAAAAACCTGTCAAGTCTGATGCAAGTTTCCTTCAGCAAATCTCTATTCTTTGTGACTTTAAAATAAAACGTCCCGAAAATTTCGGGACGTTTCAGTAATTCAGTTACTCAGTTATTCAATTATTTCAGTACACCCAGCTCCTTACCCACTTTTGTAAAACCCGCAATCGCTTTATCCAAATGTTTTTGCTCATGCGCTGCACTCAACTGTACACGAATACGAGCCTGACCTTTCGCCACAACAGGGAAGAAGAAGCCGATTACGTAAATATCTTCTTCCAACAATTTAGCAGCAAATTGTTGCGCAATCACTGCATCGTACAGCATGATCGGAACGATCGGGTGATCGCCGGGCTTAATATCAAACCCAGCTTCCGTCATTTTGGACCGGAAATATTTTGTATTGAATTCCAGTTTATCACGGAGTTCAGTTGTTTCTGTCAACAGATCCAACACAGCGATAGAAGCACCAACAATGGAAGGCGCAACTGTATTAGAGAACAAATACGGGCGGCTACGCTGGCGAAGCATTTCAATCACTTCTTTTTTACCGCTGGTAAAACCGCCGCTGGCGCCGCCAAGCGCTTTACCTAAAGTACCGGTGATAATGTCTATTCTTCCCATCACATTTCTGTACTCATGCGTACCGCGACCCGTTTTACCCAAAAACCCTGATGAGTGACATTCGTCGATCATCACAATCGCATCATATTTATCTGCCAGGTCGCAAATTTTATCGAGCTGAGCAATGGTTCCATCCATGCTGAAAGAACCATCGGTAACAATGATACGGCTGCGGAGACTTTGCGTTTCTTTCAATTTCTCCTCCAGATCTTCCATATTGTTGTGTTTGTACCTGTATCGTTGTGCCTTACAAAGACGCACACCGTCAATGATCGAAGCGTGGTTCAATTCATCGCTGATGATCGCATCCTGATCGCTAAAAAGTGGTTCAAACACGCCGCCGTTTGCATCAAAAGCGGCAGCGTATAAAATAGTATCTTCTGTACCTAAGAACTTTGCAATTTTTTGTTCCAACTCTTTATGAATATCCTGCGTTCCACAAATAAAACGAACACTACTCATTCCGTAACCGTGTGAGTCAATGGCTTTATGTGCTGCTTCAATTACTTTAGGATTTGCAGATAGACCAAGGTAGTTGTTGGCGCAAAAGTTCAATACCGTTTTCCCATTCACCTGAATTTCAGGACCTTGTTCACTGGTAATGATGCGTTCCGTTTTAAAAAGGCCGGCTTCTTTTATCTCGCCCAGCTCTTTGCTTATCCGTTCTACGAATTTGGTATTCATTGATTCATATTTAATTTGGAGCCCAAAAATAGGGAATACTGATAGCCTGAAACACCAAATTTTAATTATGCAAAAAAATCCTAATTTAGGTGTAACCTTTTTTGTGTACCTTCGTCATACTTCTAATAAACTTAACGATTATGAAAGCAACAGCATTATACAGGCTGGCTTTTTTATTGATCATCCTTGGTGCCAGTGTTTTCCTTTATGCATATAACCATAAGGAAAAGCCTGCAACGGATGATTGCACAGAAGGCGGAAGGAAAAGTTGCTGCGAGAAAAAGGCTGACAGCGAATTCATCATTCTTGAATCGATCGTTGATCGCCTGACAGCTTGCAGATAAAATATTAATTTCATCCCTACTCAATATAACCAGCTCCGGCTGGTTTTTTTATGGACGTGAAAAGCGTGAATGGTCAATGATCAATCGTGAGTGGGACGCCGAGCGTTTGAGAACCAGCACTATCTTGAATTTCCATCCTGTGCGGCGAGCCTCATTCACAATTCACGATTCCCGATTGACGATTCCCTTTTTTTCAGATTTTTTGTAACATTCCTGTACTGCCCTGCGTATAACTATTAAATTAAACATCAACATTACCGTTAGAGCTGCTGTTTATGACAGAAAAGGACTACAACGAATGCGTTAGAAACTGTGCCGATAATGTATACCGGTTTATCGTGAAGAATCTTCGTCATGAAGAGGATGCACGAGACGTGGTGCAGACAGCTTTCGAAAAATTGTGGCGCAACAGGAATGAAATTGATGCGGAAAAAAGCAAATCGTATCTTTTTACCATCGCTTATCATCAAATGATTGATCATCTGAGAAAAGTGAGAAGAATACATTTAAAAGACGAATTTCACGAAACAACAAGCATAAGCAATAAGCCAACCAATAACCTTAAAAGAGTGCTCGAAGAAGCCTTATCCAAACTGAACGAAACGCAGAGAAGTCTTGTCCTGCTGAAAGATTACGAAGGATATTCCTATGAAGAAATCGGTGCAATCACCAATCTCAGCGAGAGCCAGGTAAAAGTGTACTTGCACCGGGCACGTATTTTATTGAAAAACTATCTGGTAAGTCCCGAAAATGTTTTGTAGGATTTATCAAACAACAAAATAAAAATGGAAATAAACCGCCATAATTACGAAGAATACTTTCTACTGTACATTGACAATGAGTTGTCGGTTGCGGACAGAACTTCTGTTGATGTATTCGTAGAACAAAATCCGGACCTGCGGCCAGAACTGGAAGCGTTGCGACAATCTCTTTTCTTACCGGAAGAAAAAATTGTTTTCCCCGGCATAGCTGGCCTTTTCAAAAATGAGAACGCGGCAACTATAGACGCCAATAACTGCGAGGAATATTTTGTACTGTATCATGATGGTGAGTTAACGGCTTCCGACGAAAAATTGGTGGAAGATTTTGTTCTGGATCATCCGCAACATAAAGCTGACTTTGAACTTATTCAAAAGGCAAGACTAGAAGCAGACCAAACAATAGTATTTGAAAATAAACAGGTTCTGTATAAACGAGAGAAGACGGAAAAAGTAATTTACTTCACATGGTTGAGATGGTCCGCTGCTGCGGCTGTGATTGTGATTGCAGGGTTGTTGTGGTTCAATAAAAGCAATTTGTTTACCGGCAAATCAGCTGAACGACCAATCGCATCAGTTGGTGAACATCCAAAAAACAGCGCCATTGAAAGCAACCCGGCACCTGCCAAAATTCAATCAACTACGCAGCCAGAAAATGCTGTGCCGGCGGCTCAGCAAAATGAAACTCCTGGCAGCATTAAAACCCCATCTTCAGGAGAGGTTACGGAAACAACGCATGAAGTAAAAAACGGAGCGGGCACAGATGGCCAGCATACAGGAACACCTTCTGCAACCAATGCCGATAAGGTGAGAAACAGTATTACTGCAGATCCGTCAATGGCGATAACCGATATTCCTCTGACATCTAGCAAAGTATACCCTGTGAAAAACGATGTTGCAGTGAACGATCCAAACGTAAGCAAGATAAATGAACACATTAAACCCAACATAGCGAACGCCACACTTGCAAGTGAAAGCGATGAGAAAACAACCGACAATGCAGACCTTGCCAATAACGAATCATCACTTGGTAGAAAAAGCGGGCTAAGAGGCTTCATCCGCAAAGCAACCCGGGTGATTGAACGTAATGCAAATGTTGATCCTGAGGAAAGACCAGGCATTATGATTGGCAATTTTGCGATCGCTACAAAATAAGACGGGCGAATGCGCCCTGTCCGAAAAAGGGCGAATACAATTCGCCCCGACATTCACAAGATTTATCAACTCTTTTTAAACAACAAGTATATGCACAAACTGTATTTACTATTAGCCGCCTTATGTATCACTACCATCAGCATGGCACAGTCAGATACCACCCGCCCGAAAACTGATACAGTGAAAGTTAAAAATGACACTATTGTGGTAGGCGGGATGATCATCATCAAAACGCCCAGCGACCAGCAGCCAGAGCCGCAAAAACACAATAAGAAAGACTTTTACGTAAATCTTCCGAAGAAGAAAAAGAACCCTAACCTGAGTACCAACTGGCTCGTGTTTGACTTTGGTTTCAATAATATGGACGATAAAACAAATTACTCTTCACCTGCAGTGCAGCAACTTTTTTCTCCTGCAGGAAGTGGTAACGCAGATTGGTTTGATCAGCGCAATGGCAAATCCGTGAACGTGAACATTTGGTTTTTTATGCAGCGTTTGAATTTGGTTCAACACATTCTTAACCTGAAATATGGATTGGGACTTGAGCTATATAACTTCCGATATTCGCAACCGATTCGTTTTGACACCGACCCAACAAACGGTTACAGCTACTATTTGGATCGCACACAAAACTATTCAAAGAACAAGTTGGCGACAGACTACCTGGCCGTACCGGTAATGTTGAACTTCAACTTTACGCCTGGAAAAAAGCCATGGGAAACTTTTGGATTGAGCGCCGGCGTTAGTATGGGCTATCTGTATTCTTCCCGTCAAAAAGTTATCAATGAACAGGGAAAAAATAAGATCCATAACAATTTTGACATGGAAGAATTCAAGTTGTCTTACATAGCCGAGTTGCAATTAGGTTTCATAAAACTCTACGGCTCTTATGCATCTAAAAGTATCTTCAAAAACGGTATCAATCAAACGCCGTATGCAATCGGTGTAAGGTTCAGCAATCAATCTTTTTAATAGAAGAAACTAGTAGTTGAAAAGCGTCGGCGAGTTTCAAACTTTCCGACGCTTTTTCTTTTGCAAAAAGTATAATCTCGCTCTGCAAGGCTTGCAGCCTTGCAGCACTATCTCGCTGCCTCTGGCCACTATATCGCTGCAAGCGACAGAATAAACCTCCGAAGCTGGAAGCTTCGGAGAGCAGCGTAAAAACTGTCACGAACTCGAACTAAACAATACTTGCCAGCGCATTTATTTGCTTGTTAATGGTAATAATGCCCGCAGCGATCTTTTCGTTTTGTTCAGCCCTTGGCTTACGATGACCTGTAAGGTAATGACTTAACTGCTTCTCATTTATTCCCGTTACGCGGGATAATGCAGAACGCGTAATTAAGCCATCTGCCAAATGCAACATTGCTGAACCTTGCAGAGCAAAATCCAATTCATATTTACCTTTAACAATATAGTTGGGCAATTTATCACCGTCTGCCAGAGATGCTTCAATATGGAATTTGAATGCTTCTGCAAATTTCTGCTTTACGTCATCCAGAGTTTTGCCGGTAGCAAAAACAACTCCGTTTATTTCTCCGGTGCCGGCACTAAAATTGTCGCCGGACCATTCTACCAATACTGCGATCTTTTTCATTTTAGCGTTCATTAAGTGGGCAGGTTTATCGCCATCCCGCTTGTTTAAAAATACTGTTTAAGAGCTCTTGCGATAATGTGTCGCTTGACTTTCCATTCACAGTAACTTTTCCTCTTTTGCTACCGTGTTTAAATTGCCTGTGACTCGTACCGTTTTGACTGTGAAGAAACCAACCGTCTGCTTTTAGCATATCAATTATTTCTTTCACCTTAAATCTTTTCATGGGTTAAGGATTTCCGCTTGACACTTCAAAGATAGAAATATTTCTATCATTTATATAATCGCACTGACGTTTAATTTCTTTCTGCTTTGCAACCCTATTCTGTTGCCACTATTAATGATATCGCTGAAAGCTACAGAATAACTATCCGAAGCCGGAAGCTTCGAAGAGCCAAACACCAAGTAACCACATTGCAAAACTCATCTTAATTGTTTTCTTTTGTATCGGACTTATTTCAACGATTGTTTTGCGCTTCCAGCCTGGAAATGCTTCACTATGTATTGTATTCAAATCTTTCATTACCGCTAAATCTCTCTTTATGCAACGCAGAAGTTTTCTAAAGGATGCCGGATTGTTGCTTACAGGCGCATCCATTTTACCCAAAATATCTCATGCCGAATCTTTAGATAATACGCCTTTCAAAGTTGATTCATGGGCCGCAGTGCGCCAGCAATTTCTACTACAGACAGATTACATTCACATGGCGTTAATGTTGCTTGCTTCACATCCAAAACCTGTAAGAGATGCTATCGACTATCACCGTAAAATGCTAGACGCGAATCCGTGTGGATACTGGGAAAGCCAGTACCCAACTATGGAGGACAGCATCGCACAATCTGCCGGCAAATTTTTTGATGTCGATCCAAAAGAAATTGCTTTAACCGATAGTACTACCATGGGCCTTGCTATGTTGTACAACGGATTTCGTCTTACAGAAAATGATGAAGTGCTAACAACTGTACATGATCATTACTCTACAGAAAAATCACTAGAATTTGCAGCTGCAAAAAGCAATACAACCATAAGAAGGATCACACTATATGAAGATCCCGCAAAAGCAAGTGTTGATGAGATTGTAACAGCACTTACAAACGGCATTACAACGAAAACAAAACTGGTTGCCGTTACCTGGGTACATTCATGCACGGGTGTAAAGCTGCCCATTAAGGTAATGACAGACGCAGTGAGAGCAGTGAGCGCAAAACAAGGAAGAAGAATTTATTTTGCTGTGGATGGAGTACATGCAACAGGTATTGAAAACTTTAGTATAAAAGATCTCGGCTGTGATTTTTTTGTTGCCAGTACACACAAATGGATCTTTGGGCCACGTGGCACTGGCATTCTATGGGCGAAGAAAGATACATGGAACCAGCTTTCACCAACCATTCCAGCGTTTTCAAATTATGCATATGGCATGTGGCTGGGAATGGTGCCGGACGGAAAAATCCCATTTGGCGATTGGTGCACACCGGGAGGTTTTCATTCTTTTGAACACAGATGGGCGCTGCCAAAGGCATTTGAATTTCATACACAAATTGGTAGAGATAAAATTGAGTCACGCAGTCATGAACTAAGTACGTTACTGAAAAATAATTTGATGGAGATGAAAAACATAACGCTGCATACGCCAGCCTCTCCTTCTCTGTCCGCAGCAATCAATTGCTTTGAAGTGGCCGGCTTTAAAAATCCCGATACAGTTGTAGCAAAACTGCACGTTAAAAAAATAATTGCAAGCTCTTCTCCATATCGGGTGAGTTACGTAAGATTAACGCCGTGCATTCTCAATTCTGAGGAAGAAGTGCAGACTTGTTTAAAGGCTTTGCAAACACTTAACGCATAATTGAAAATTGAAAGTTGAAAATGGAAAATGGAAAATGGAGGGATTTTAAAATTTGTTCATCTTCAACCTTGGAGCAGCATTTTCAATTTTCAACTTTCAACTTTCAATTAAATTCAAATTTTCCATTAAAAAGATTTGATTAAATTGAGGCTGTAAACAAAGCGGAAGATTAAGTTTAACGATTGACTATGATTACAAATCCAACGAGACTTTTTGATTGTGTGCAGTATCATTTGGAAAGGAGCCCTATAGAAGATATGCTTGCTGCAAAAGAAAATGGACAGTGGAAAAAATATAGCACGCAGGAAGTAAAAAATATTACAGAAGAGTTAAGTGGCGGCTTGTTCAACCTTGGTATCAGCGGCAATGACATGACTATCGAGAATCGAGATAAAGTTGTCATTCTATCTAAAAACCGTCCGGAGTGGATTATGCTTGATTTGGCTGTCCAGCAAAACGGAGCTGTTCTGGTTCCTGTTTACCCAACCATTAATGTGCATGAGCTTGAATTTATTTTGAATGATTCACAAATAAAAATGGCCTTTGTTAATGACGAAGAAACCTACACAAAAATATTCAGCATCAAGCATAAGGTACCTAGTCTGCAATACATTTTTAGCTTTGAGCACGTTCCCAATGCAGCACACTGGAAAGAAGTTTTTCAAAAGTCTACACCAGGGGCTATTGAAAAAGTAAAGGCAATTGCTGCGACAATTAAGTACGAAGACCTCGCAACCATCATTTATACTTCAGGAACAACGGGCACGCCGAAAGGAGTAATGCTTTCTCACAAAAATATTCTCAGCAATGTGCAAAGCAGCATGCCTTGTTTTCCGCCGGGTAATAGATTCAGAGCATTGAGCTTTTTACCGCTCAATCACATTTTTGAAAGAATGGTTAGCTACATTTATATGTTTAAAGGTGCTTCCATTTACTACGCCGAAAGCCTTGATACCATTGGTGAAAATTTACAGGAAGTAAAGCCAACCTTGTTCACCACCGTGCCGCGTTTACTTGAAAAAGTATACGAACGCATCATGCAAAAAGGCGCTGACCTGACTGGCATTAAAAAGAAATTATTTTTCTGGGCGCATGGACTTGCCACCAAATTTGAGATCAATCAAAACCAGGGCATGTGGTACAACATGCAACTGGCTATTGCAAACAAAGTCATTTTCAGCAAGTGGCGCGAAGGCCTCGGTAATCATTTGCAATGTATTGTAACAGGCGGCGCGGCTTGCCAGGTGCGGCTTATCAGAATTTTTACTGCGGCAGGCATCCCGATCATGGAAGGGTACGGTCTTACTGAAACATCACCGGTAATCAGCGTAAACAGATTTGACGAAGAAGGCAGAAAGTTTGGCACCACAGGTCCGTTGATTGATCAGGTGCAGGCAAAATTTGCTGAAGATGGAGAACTGCTCGTAAAAGGAGATAACATTATGATGGGCTACTATAAACGCCCGGATCTTACTGCTGATGAAATTACCGATGGTTGGTTCCACACCGGAGATATCGGTACAATGGTAGATGGGAAATTTTTGAAAATAACTGATCGCAAAAAAGAACTATTCAAAACAAGCGGCGGCAAATATGTTGCTCCATTGCCTATCGAAAACAAATTGAAAGAGTCGATGCTCATTGAACAGGTGATGGTGATAGGATCGGAAAGGAAATTCGTTTCTGCCGTTATTGTTCCTTCTTTCTCAAATTTGAAAGAGTGGTGCAAGAAGCAGAACATTCCATTTACCAGCAATGAAGAAATCATTAAAGACCCTCGTGTGATCACTTTTTATAAAGAGATCATCAACGAGTATAATAAGTTTTTCAATCATGTGGAGCAGGTGAAAAAATTTGAGTTACTGGCAAATGACTGGTCGGTGAACTCTGGTGAGCTTACGCCTAAATTGAGTTTGAAAAGAAAAGTGGTTATGGAAAAATACAGACCGGTAATTGAAGCGATGTACGCATAATTGTACCACAAATAAATTGCGCACAAAACCGGCTCCGTTTAATTGTGGAGCCGGTTTTGCTTTTTTTGCACAAACCACAAAGTACTTCCTCATCGTTTTTAATATCCCATTATTAACTGAATTTCACTTATTACAACTGATTGATATGACACATCTTATAATAAGCGGCGGTTAAAATGCAAAATACCGGAAGAAAAATTTTCTGGTTGCCGACTGATCATTGAAAAAAATTGAGTAGAAACCACTATATTGCCGAAATGAAGGCTCATTAACTGCAGAGGAATTACCTTATCCACTGCGTAGCTAACGATTAGACACCATCGATGCTTACAACCAAAACTATATGAAAGGTTTATTTTTTGTAATTACAAAATGATGGAACCAGTTTAACCAAATGGCCTATGCGTTGCCCCTATATTAAACGAGAATTTTTATTAATCACGTGCCTGCAATTGCTGCTGACATTGTTTTGTTCAAACTTGTTTGCGCAAAACAAAAGCAACGCACAATTTGCTGCAGATACTGTTGCAATTCAAAAGCTGTGGAACGAAAGCCACGATATAAGAAATTCCCAACCTGAAAGATCGCTTGCACTTTTAAATGAGGCCTTGCAAAAAAGCAAGGAAATCAACTATGGCAATGGCATTGTTAATACACTCATAAACATCGGCGCCTGGTTTTCAGGAGCCAACATCGACACCGTTATTGAACAGGGAAATCTTGCGCTCACTCTCTATGCAAGATACAATCTTTCTAACCCAAAACTTAAGGCAGACATACACATTCTTCTCGCCGAAGCGTACGATGAAAAAGGCAAAAAAGATTCATCTGCTTATTTCTATTATCTCTTAAATGATGAAATAACAAGCGGCAATATCAATTCGCCAGAGTTTGAAATTGATATTTACATTAAACTCACAGCCTTCTGGCTAAACATGGATTACGATTTCGCGCACATGGAGTACACTGCTCACCAGTATGTTGAAAAAGCAAAGCTTGCAGTCAGGCGTGTCCAGGACACTACGAATGTTATTGCGAACTTGTACTTTTTGCAAGGGCTGTATTACTACGCTGCCAAACAATATGAAATGTCGCGCAACTACTTCAAGCAATATCTTGTAACGCAGGATAAGGTCATCAGTATTCCGCGAAAAATTTCTACGTTGCTAAACATTTCTGAAGCGTATCTTATTGAAAACAAACCTGCAGAAGCGCTGGAGTATTTGAATCGGGTAACCGATATGGATAAGAATCCCAAATACCACGAGTCGTACGCGTTCTATTTGATCATTGCCAATCTTATAAAGGCTAAAGCCTTATTTCAGCAAAACAAGTATGCCCAAACAATAACGCTTGTTAATGAAAACCTCAAGCGGGCTGAAGAAACGGGTAGTCCTATAAGAAACGAAATTATCGACGCCCATAAAATAGTGTCTGAATCTTACAAAGCATTGGGAGAATATGAAAAGGCATATCAGCATGCAGACCTTTACCTGGCATTGCACGACAGTATAATGAAAAAAGACAAGTTGGATATGGTGAACCAGCTTGAGATAAGATATCGCCTTTCCGAAAAGGATAAAGAATTGGCTAAGCAAAAACTCGCTATTGAAGAAACCAGGAATAAGGTGCACAAAAGAAACCTTTTATTGGGATGCATAAGCATCGCGGCCATATTTCTAACCGTTATGTTTTTCCTGTGGAGAAAAAACAGTTTACATAAACAGAAATTGCAGGAGGAAAAGATTAACAGCTTTGATCAGCAAATGGAGATCACAAGACTTAACGCCACCATTAATGGAGAAGAAAGAGAACGTATCAGAATTGCCCAGGAGCTGCATGATGGCATCGGCGGACTACTTGCTATTTCAACCATTAACTTCGAACAGGTTAAAAGCGATCTTTATCTTGAAAATGAAAATAATTTTTCAGAAGGATTAAAGCTGCTGAAAGAAGCATCCGTTGAATTACGCAAAACGGCGCATAACATTATGCCTGAAATACTTTTACAGAAAGGCCTGGTAGAAGCTGCTAAGTCTTTCTGCGAAAGAATGGCAGGAAACAACTCAATCAATATTTCGTTCCAGACAGTTGGTTCTATAAAAAAATTCAATAAGGAATTTGAGTTGCTTTTATATCGCATTACACAAGAACTTCTTCATAACATTCTAAAGCACTCCAAGGCTACGGAAGCGCTGGTACAATTTTGTTTTCAGGAAGAAGGTTTGGACCTTACTGTTGAAGACAATGGTATTGGTATGCCTGCTGAAAGACGCTCATCGTCCGGAGGAATGGGGCTGCAAAGCATTCAGGATAGGATAAAGGCGATCAACGGCCACATGGAAATTAAAAGCACGCCTGATCAAGGCACAGGCATTTACATTGAGTTCCTGAGGAAGGACGCGTTCATTGAAGTTATTTCATAAAGCCGTGCTTCGTGAAGACAAAAACCACGGCACTCCGCTTTGATAAAATAATAAGCCGGCCGCGTGGCAACCGGCTATTGTTTTCTCTCATGTTCACTATTCAAATTACATCAAAACCACAAGGCTTTTTATAACCGCAGAAAGTCTTACAGCATCATGAATACGTTGCTTAGCCGTACCATGCGCAATCAATGTTTTTTCATGAGATGTTACACACAACTCACAACCATTCAAAGCACTAACAGCAAGGCTCAGCAATTCGAAAAATTCTTTTCCTAAAATTGGATTTGCCATGATGCTCATGCGAATGCCGGCTTGTGCATTGCTGTAAAATTCATCGTGCATAAAGTGACGAAAACGATAATACACATTGTTTGCGGTAAGCAAACTTGTGCAGCTTATTGTTTCTGCAACTTCTTTTTCGTTTGCGCCTTCTGCTTTTGCAAATACTGTAAATGCATTTTGAAGGAGTACATTTTTCTCATTCATTGCAACTGCCAATGCCAGTAAATAAGCTTCTTTTTTTGAAAGCGTTTCTGCAGCTAATGCATTTGTAACATTTATTTTAAGATCGCGCAGATACTTGCTATCAGTCGATGCGAGCAATTTCAGATTATCACTCACATGCTCTTCGCTAAGGCCAAGATCTTTCAAAAGCGCAACTGCATTATCTGTTGTATTTGTAGTTCCAAACATATTTCCCGATTTTAAGAACATAAAAGCATCAGCACATTGCTGCACCGACAACTAAAAATTATTTTGAACAAGAATCGTTGTAGTTGGTATGAAAGTATACCGGAGAGAGGACGAAAAAAGTCCGGTTGTTTGCCGGACTTTTTTATATTTTTTAAGCGTTTAAAGTAGCTTCACCTTTTTGCCAGTTACAAGGGCAAAGTTCGTCTGTTTGCAGAGCATCCAATACACGTAATACTTCTTTTACATTACGGCCAACACTCAGGTCGTACATAGAAACCCAACGTACAATACCTTGAGGGTCTACAACGAAAGTAGCGCGGTAAGCGATCTTTTCGTTTGGTTCAAGAATACCCAATTCTTCAGCAAGAGATTTTGAGGTATCTGCCAACATTGGGAACTGCAAGCCTTTCAAATCTTCGTGATCTCTTCTCCATGCAACGTGAACAAACTCGCTGTCTGTAGAAGCACCAATCAGGATTGCATCGCGGTCTGCGAAGTCTTGATAATGTTTGTTGAATTCAGCGATTTCTGTAGGGCACACAAAAGTGAAATCTTTTGGCCACCAGAACATCACCATCCATTTGCCGCTGTTCTTGATTTCTTCAGAAGAAATGTCGTAAAACTCTTTCCCTTTTTCTATTGATACTACTGCCTTTTTGTTGAACTCTGGAAACTCTGCTCCAATTGATAATACTTTGTTGCTCATATTCGTGTTTAATTATTGTTCTTAAATGAGGCGCGAAAGTAGGGAAGAATGACCATAGAAGAAGTTGATTTTTTCTATGATGATATAGATGATGTCTATAATGCATAAAGCCAATGGCACACAGATGATGCTGATTAGACTGACTTACACAGATTAGTTGGCATGCGGATGACACGGATTAGACGGATTTACACGGATACATTACCACAATAGCAGAAATAACTGAACGCTTGAAAAAATCAGCGTAAATCAGTCTAATCAGCGTCATCTGCGTGCTCCCTAAAACTCCACGTGGAACCTTGCAGATAAAATACTCACGGGACCGCGGTCCTTATTGTAGCCAGGGTTTAACACAAACTGGTAATCGCCCGAAAACCAGATGGGATATTGTTTGAAGGGTTTTACTTTATAATAGACCTCAGTAACATTTTCAACAGCATAGTTTATGGTTCCATCACCAAGTATAAAACCATTTCCCCCGAGCTTAAGATATTCACGGTGATCTTTTGACAAACCACCTAATGTTGTGGCAATGCCAAGCTCGTCATCTTCACGTTTCCATTTTGCACCATCAATCAAAATACCGGCAGATAAGTTCTGGTCGATCTCGGTAAAGCACCATGTTTCATTTTTGCCATCGTTCCAACCTGCACGAGCAAACAAGCCTGTGTATTTGCCAATTTGCTGACTAAAGTTTACACCAAATCCATATTTAGTTCTGCCGAATTCTCTTGTAGCGGTGATATCAGGTTCCACCATTTTAATTGCCGAGTCGTAATTACCCATGTTGGCTCTGTTACGAAATGCAAGCAACTTAACACTTCCGGGACGGTTGTTGATGGAAAACCCTCTTTCGATTTGTGCATTCAGGGAAAGCGCTTCGGATAGATTGGTATTTAATTTACTTCCGTTAGCTGTCGTTGGAAGTGCTGCTGCACCAGCTTTAAATGCCCAATCGCCTAATTGCAACATTGCAGAAACGCTGTAAGTATAACCGCGAACATCAGCCGCATAATCCCAGGCGCCATTATTCATAAATGCCCAGTTTAGGAACTGTGTCCTTGGTGCATTGCTGTAATCATTGTTGTCAAATATATCGCCAAGACAGAATTTTCCTGCAAGTACGCGAATGAAGTTTTTTGGCTCCTTTCCGCGAAGCTGGTTCGCTGCATCGTCTACATCTTCATATCCGCCTTTTAGTGCAAATGTTTGTTGTAAATAAGCGCGGCCCAAAAATAAAGTTGGTTCAGGGTTACCTACCCGAAAGGTTTCACCATTTGAAGAAGCACCCATACCAACGGCACCAGTTAAACCGCTACCACCCACAATTTCCGGGTTTATGAAAATAGCAGCGCCTTTCCACAATCTTGCACCAAGATATAATGTTGCTGAAAGTGAATTTTGCTTTTCTTCTTCTCCGGTCAAGCTGTTTGTGCCGCTATACGGAGATTGGAAAGAGGGTTTGTACTGATATATGTAGGTTGTCTGGAAATGAAAATTAATTCGTTGAGTGCTGTCTTTTGTGGTTTGAGCCTGCGCAAAAATTCCGCCGAGCAAAGCCAATACGATCGCCAAAAATCTCATCCTGTTCGTTTTCCGCAAATCTACAGAGTGGAAATTAAGAGAAAGAAAATTTGGGGAATTATAAAATACACAATGATGCAAAAAAGTGAGCGCACAGATGACGCTGATTTACCTGATTTACGCTGTTTAGTTAGCATACGGATGACGCGGATTTCTTTGATTTGAGATTTGAAGTTGATATAAGCAGAATGCTCGCAATATCGGACTTCATTTTTTCCGTGCGATTAATTTCAGCTTGACTGTACAAGCAAAAAAAATCCGTGTTAATCCGTCTAATCCTTGTCGTCCGTGTGCCTATCTGCGCAAATCAGCGTCATCTGCGTGTTCACTACTTGATCCAGTCCATTGTTGGCAGCGGTGCCGGATCTTTAAAGTAATTCAATCGCAAACTATCGCTCCAGCCGTTTGGATTGTTTACAAATGATTTGCTTGAGAAGAAGATCATGCCTTGAATATTTGGCGTATTGCGAAGCATTTCTATTTGTCGTGGTAATTGTGTTTTGTCCTTCCAGGCGGCGTTTGAGTTGGCTCTGTATACACCCAACCCGATGTAGCAATGCTTACCGTAAGTGTGTTTGCTCCACCAATCCAGCAATACGGTATAATCGGCTACTTTGAAACCAATCTCCCAATATAACTGTGGCGCCACATAGTCGATCCAACCTTCTTTTAACCACAGCAAAATATCTGCATAGAGATCGTCGTAGTTTGTTTGACCGGCTTTTGTTTGGCTACCTTCGGGGTCTTTGTCTTTATTTCTCCAAACACCAAACGGGCTTATACCAAAAACACAGGCGCCATTGGCTTCTTTGATGGCTTTATTCAGACTTACAATAATGGAGTCAACATTGGATCTGCGCCAGTCATCTTTTGACATGCCATTACCATATTTTGCATAACTCGTATTATCGGGAAATTCTTTTCCAGCAATCCTGTATGGATAAAAATAGTCGTCGAAATGGATACCGTCTACGGCATAACGACTCACAACATCGCGAATAACTCCTGTAACAAATTCTTGTACGTCTTTATTGCCCGGATCAAAATAGCGTTTGTCGCCATAGCTAAGAAACCACTCCGGATGTATTTTGGTGATATGTGTTGCAGCAATAGAAGATTTGCCGATTAAAAACTCTGCTCTGTAAGGGTTGCACCATGCATGAAAGGCCATTCCGCGCTTGTGCGTTTCAGCAATCATGAACTGCAACGGATCATAGTAAGGAACTGGCGGTTTGCCTTGCGTACCTGTTAGCCATTGGCTCCAGGGTTCGAAAGATGAAGGATAAAATGCATCCGCAGAAGGTCTTATTTGTACAACGACAGCATTAAGGCCGTTGCGCTTATGCATTTCCAGTAAATCAATAAATTGCTGACGCTGATTTTCTACATTGTATTCGCCTTTGTTTGGCCAATCAATATTGTCAACCGTTGCGATCCATGCAGCTCTGAACTCAGGTTTCGCCTGCTGTGCAACCGATTTGGATAGAGGAGCTAACTGAAAAAAACACAATAATCCTATAATAAGCCTTTGGGCAGTTTTCATCATCATATGGGTAAAGAAGTTAATAATCTATTCCGCGTTGCATCCACCTCTCACTTTGTCTAAAAGTGTATTCAAGATTTTTGCTTCCTCTTCAGACAGACGGCTAAATAAGCCATCCATTTCATCCTGGTATTTATCAAGTTCTGATAGCAGCTCAAGTCCTTTTGGAGTAATGGTAACATCCACAAGCCTACGGTCATTTTCGCAAGTCACTTTTTTAACAAGATCTTTTGCAATCAGGCGATCTACGATTCGGCTTGTATCACTCATTTTATCAAGCATGCGCTGCCTGATCTGCAATGTAGAAAGGGGCCCGCACTGGCCGCGCAGAATACGTAAAATGTTAAATTGCTGAGAAGTGATATCTTCTTTCTCCAATATTTTCTTAACTTTTTCCATGAACCAATTGTACGTATAAATAAGATTTATAGCAGACTTTTGGTACTCACTTCTAAAAGTGGTTTGATATATATCATGTTCGATACCCATAACAATAAAAATGTTCAGTTGCTAAAATAAAAAAGTTTAGACAAGTTTACAATCGTGAATTAATGTCGTTTCTTTAAGCAGGTGCTCCCTGAGTGAGATTGCTTCGACACATTTCCGTATATACCAGCCCAGATTGCTTTGCTTTACAACCTTCTTTCTCTTCAGGGTCTCGCAATGACGATGCAAACTTTTTGCGTTTTACCATACAAATAGTTATTGCAAATCCAAGAGTTACAGGTTCATTGCGAGCCTCTTGAAATTATGTATGCTCAATAACAAAGATACAAATCGCACCGGGGCAAACGAGGCGAAGCAATCTCATTGCTAGAGATGACCTCAACTCCACACTGTTGTTCCTTCGCTGCAATTGGCACAAATATCAATGTTTTTGCGGCTTTGCAGGATATCCCTTCTGAATTTTACGTATTCATCACTTTGCCAGACCTCTTTAAAACTCTTATCTTTTAAGCTCCCCAATTTATGAGTTGCGTCTTTATCAAAACAGCACGGAACCACCAGTCCATCCCAACTTATCACAGTAGCGTGCCACAAACGCCAGCAGTGATTTTCAAGCTTGTTCTTGAATTGGACCACGCCTTCTTCGTTCTTTTTGTAGCGACTATATTTTTCGATTGTTGGTATTAACTGATGTGGATCATTTTCATAATCATACACCTGCGCTGTTTTTAGCCATACATCATCCACGCCAATCTTTTCGGCCAATGCTTTGACCTCTTCTATCTGGTGCTCATTTTGCTTTACAACCAAAAACTGAAAGATCACGAATGGCTTTTTACTGTTCAATTCTTTTTTCCACTTCACAATATTCTCTGCGCCTTTGATCACTTTTTCCAACTTACCGCCTACTCTATATTGCTGATACACATCTTGCGTTGTGCCGTCAATGGAGATGATCAGCCTGTCAAGCCCGCTTTCCACGGTCCTTTTGGCATTCTCATCTGTCAGGTAATGAGCATTGGTAGAAGTTGCTGTATATATCTTTTTCTTCGTGGCATATTTTACCATTTCAAGAAAATCCGGATTCAGGTATGGTTCGCCTTGAAAGTAAAACACCAAATAAAAAAGATCCTTGTAAAGCTGATCAATGGTTTGTTTGAAAAAATCATTCTTCAACATTCCTGTTGGTCTCGTAAAAGCTCTCAGGCCGCTCGGGCATTCAGGGCAGCGAAGATTGCATGATGTAGTGGGCTCAAAGGAAATGGAAACGGGATAACCCCATTGTATTGGTTTTTTCGTCCACTTGCTTACATAATAACTGCTCAAAACTTTAATTCCGTTCCATGCACGTCGTGGTGTCATCCGGGATAAAAGATTTAAACTATCGCTCCAATTGAATTGACCCATAGTTTGCAAAGTTACGGCTATATTAATAACTGAATAATTGAATAACTGATTAACTGAATAGCTGAAGTTTTCAGTTCGCCAAACTCCAGTTATTCAATCATTGCGCTATTTAACTATTGAATGTTCGAATACCGAAGCGTATAATCAACTATCAACCATTCAGTTAATCAGTTACTCAGTTATTCAGTTATTACTTATTTTTGCGCATGGCCCAGACCAAGAAATCGAAAGTTACCTCAAGATCCCTTCTATCCTTATTGATCTTAGCCGTATTGGGGGTGTTAGCCTGGTGGCTTTACAACAGAAACGTTCCCAAGTTTGCCCGTTATCCTGAGTTTGGCATCGACATTCCTTACAATTTCTCGATTCATGGCATTGACGTTTCCAAATACCAAAAAGATATCGACTGGGCCGAGGTAAAAGCCATGAATGTCGACAACATACAAATAGGTTTCACTTTTATTAAGGCAACTGAAGGTTTGGGAAATGTGGATGGCTATTTTAAGCAGAATTGGCACGATGCGAAAAAAGCCGAGGTCGTAAGAGGTGCCTATCATTTCTTCTATGCAACGAAAAGCGGCAAGATACAAGCGGAAAACTTTATCAATACGGTACAACTTGAAACCGGCGACCTTCCTCCTGTATTAGACGTAGAGCAAGCATACGGTGTGAGTGTCGACAAAGTAAAGCAACGCGTAAAAGAATTCCTTGACACAATACATGAATATTATGGTGTAATGCCCATCATTTACACCAATGTTGACTTTTATAATCAATATCTTAAAAACGATTTCGACGACTATCCTTTATGGGTGGCGCATTATCTGCAAAAAGACAAGCCCCGCATTACCCGCGAATGGACTTTTTGGCAACACAGCGAAAGCGGACACATAAATGGCATTGCCAACCGCGTAGATTTCAATGTTTTCAATGGCGATTCGTCTGAGTTTATGAAGTTATTGATTGAATAGTGACTGAATAACTGAGTATCCGAATAACTGAGTATCCGAATGTCGAAGGGTATAATTAAATAACAACCCTTCAGTTATTCGATTACTCAGTTATTCAGTCAGGCCTCCTCACATTAACCAAAAATTAATTTTTATTTCGTTAAACTTTCCCCCTCAATCCCTTTCTTAGCATATTGTAGCCCATTTGCCTATCCATTACAGGCAGTAACAATATTTGGCACCGCCGGTAATTTCATTTTATACAACATCGTCCTATGTCCATTACCAGAAGAGACATTTTCAAAAGTTTTTTGCCCAAAAAAGATTCCATTAAGTGGCAGGAAGTTTCCTTTCCGGATATTGCGAGCGGATTGGAAACCTACAAAAAGCCGTGGGATGAAAGCGCGGTGCGGCATTTGCTTCGCAGAACACAATTTGGCGCTCCCGTTGCAGAAGTAGAATATTTTAAAAAGCATTCGGCAAAAAAAGCGGTAAAAGAACTCCTCGACACAACTGTCAATAATCCCGCGCCTCCGGTAAACAATTACAATGATGACAAGGTAACAGATGAGCAGGTTCCCCTTGGACAAACGTGGGTTAATGCCACCAACAATAGCGGTATGCTAACGGGTAGACGCATACGATCTTTCAAAAGCTGGTGGACGATGCAGATGATAACGCAGAACCGCAGCATACATGAAAAAATGGTGCTTTTCTGGCACAATCATTTCGCTACGCAAACGGAAACAATCAGGCATCCACAGTTCATTTATCAACATAATTTGCTTTTGCGCAAATATGCGTTGGGCAATTTTAAAGAGATGACGAAAGCGATTACGACGGATCCCGCGATGCTTCGATATCTTAATGGCGCCCTCAATACAAAAAAAGCACCGGACGAAAATTACGGACGGGAATTACAGGAACTCTTCACAATTGGTAAAGGGCCGGGATCGCACTATACAGAGGCTGATGTAAAGGCCGCTGCCCGTGTACTTACAGGTTATAAGATCAGGCCTCTAATGCAGGATTCAGCGTTTGATCCACTAAGACATGACGACGGCGACAAACAATTTTCTGCGTTTTATGGAAACACCGTTATCAAGGGACGAAGCGGCAAAGATGGACAACAAGAAGTTGATGATCTAATGAACATGATCTTCGATCAGCCGGAAGTCGCAAAGTTCATTTGCAGAAAACTATATGTGTTTTTTGTTTACAGCAACATCACTCCCGCTGTTGAACAGCATATTATTTCGCCATTGGCAGATATTTTTAGAAAACACAACTATGAAATAAAGCCGGTGCTTGAAAAGTTGCTTACTAGTAAACATTTCTTTGACGTTGCCAACCGGGGAGCAATTATTAAAAGTCCAGTTGAATTTATCGTAAACCTTTGCAGAGAATACAATGTTTCTTTTCCCGCAGAAGCAAATTATATGAGCCGTTATGATGCGTTCGAGTTTATGTTTTTGCGAAGCGCATACATGCAGCAAAATATTGGAGATCCGCCGAATGTTGCGGGTTGGCAGGCATATTATGAAAGTCCCGCATTTTATAAGCTGTGGGTAAATTCAGACACGCTGCCAAAAAGAAATCAGTTTAGCGATAGAATGGTATTGTTTGGGTACAGAACAAAATCGCAGGGAGATTTTGTGGGCATTGATCTGATTGCCTTTGCAAAATCATTGCAATCACCCGAGAATCCTGATATGCTGATACAAGGCTCTGTGCAATATTTACTTGGTACCAATCTTCCAAACGATCAGCAGCAGTTCATTAAAACATCTATTCTGCTTTCCAACTTACAGGATATGGCAGATCATTATTGGACGAATATTTGGACAAGCTATATTCAAAATCCAACGAAAGAAAACAAAACAATCGTTGAAACTAAACTCAGACAGCTGTACAAATATTTAATGGACCTGCCCGAATATCAACTTTGTTAAACCAACCTGTGAACCAAAAAACAAACCTCAGATGAAAAGAAGAACATTTTTTAAATATACCGTTCCGTCAATTGTTGCACCGGTTTTTCTCGGGGGCTTTAATCTGCGTGCATTTGCCGCGAGCCCGCTGGTACAGGCTTTCAACAATTCATCAACAGATGGAAATGTTTTAGTGCTTATACAACTTGCCGGTGGAAATGATGGATTGAACATGGTGATCCCTGTAGATTATTACAGTCAGTATATTAACGCCAGAAAAAACATTGCCATCGAAGAAAGTAAAATTCTTCGTTTAACCGGCAACGACAGCACAGGCTTGCACCCTTCTATGACAGGCATTCAAAACTTGTATAACGATGGGCAAATTTCATTGGTGCAAGGCGTGAGTTATCCCGCTCCAAATTTTTCTCACTTCAAGGCAACAGATATTTGGTTAACGGGCGAAGATTCCAGCGACAACATTACTACGGGTTGGTTGGGAAGATATCTTGAGCAACAATATCCCGGTTACCCGGATCATTATCCTAACCCGCAAATGCCAGATCCGTTTGCCATTCAGATAGGCTCTGTAGTTTCGCCGGCATTGCAGGGGCATTCTTATCCAATGGGCATGGCTATCAGTAATCCCGAAAGTTTTTATAAAATGCTGGAGGATCATCAGGATAAAAACGATGATCATTTTAATAGCGACAGAGTTGCTAATCAGCTTTCTTATTTGCGAGAGCTTTCTGAAAAAACAGATGCCTATGCTGGTGTAATAAAAAAGGCTGCAAAGAAATCGAAAACACTTTCTACAAAATACGAAGACAAGGGAAAAAACAATTTAAGTGAACAACTAAAAATTGTTGCAAGGCTTATCAGTGGCGGCTTACAAACCAAAGTGTATGTGGTAAACATTGGAGGTTTTGATACACATGCGGGGCAAACTGTAAACACAGACACGTCGAAGGGCAAACACGCCCAGTTGCTGGAAAACTTATCCAATTCGATAGCCGCATTCATGGACGACCTTAAGCTAATGGGTGTTGATGATCGCGTGATGGGCATGACTTTTTCTGAGTTCGGAAGAAGAATCAGGTCCAATGCCAGCGGCGGAACAGACCATGGCGTGGCAGCCCCGGTAATTGTTTTTGGCAAAAAGGTAAAAGGTGGCCAAATAGGCCACAGTCCCATCATTCCGGATAATGTAACAGTGAATGATAATGTTGCAATGCAGTATGATTTCAGAAGTTTGTATGCCTCTATTTTAAAAGATTGGCTGGGTGTAGATCAGAATGCATTGTCGTCAATCTTGTTGCACAATTTCGATACGTTGCCGTTGATCGCATAAAGAGAAGGCACGCAGATGACGCTGATTAGACTGATTTTTTTGACTTGAGATTTACAGGATTTCGGAAATTCCAAAATCTCAGATCACCCTAATCATCAAAATCTGCGTTCTTTCTCTTCAAAATATTTTTCCATTGCCATAAACCTTTCCCTTTCTTTAGCTGTAATAATACAGTTGTTCTCTTTTATCTGAACTCAATGCCGATTACGATCGGCATTTTTTATGTATTCTATTGAATCTTATGTATTTATAAAAGCTATCAATGGAATGAAAATTTAATAGATAAAACATACATCATAACTTTTTAATAAATATTTATGGCAAACACAAAACTGTGGAAGGTAGATCCCGCCCACACGGAAGTCCAATTCAAGGTAAAACATCTCGTTATTTCTACAGTTACGGGAACTTTTAAAGTTTTCGATGGAGAAGTGCATTCGAATGGCGATGACTTTGATGGTGCCGAGGCGAGCTTTAGCATCGAAGCAAAAAGCATAGACACCAACACTGCAGATCGGGACAACCATTTGCGATCCGATGATTTTTTTGCCGCGGACAAATATCCAACCATCGACTTCAAAAATGGCGTATTACATAAAGTATCCGACGAGGAGTTTAAGCTGAAGGGAGATCTCATTATCAGAGGCATTTCCAAACCAGTCGAGCTAAAAGTTGAGTTCGGTGGTGTTGCCAAAGATCCCTGGGGTGTTACAAAGGCCGGATTTGAAATAACCGGCAAGGTCAACAGAAAAGATTTTAATCTCGTATGGAACGCAGCAACTGAAACCGGCGGCTTCTTATTGGGCGACGATGTGAGATTGTTTATAAATATTCAGTTGGTGGAGGGATAGAGACTGAATAATTGAATAACTGAGTGTCTTATTTTCGATTTTGCTCTGCAATTTCCAACCATTCAGTTATTCAGTTATTCGGCTATCAGCCTATACTCTTCTTTTCCCATTATTCCCATCTTATTCTCAGTGTATTTTATGGCATCCGGCCTTATCATCCAAATGTCGCCGCTTACTGCGACGGCAAAAGGGTATTTCATGTAATATTTTCGGGTGGCAACTGACAATAAGCTGCTGTTATTGTTCGTCAGCAACATGCCTGTTAGCTGTACTCCAACCACATTTGTGCTTAACAATTTGTCTTGTCTTACTGCGCCCGCGACCAAAGAATTTTTCAAAGCAGCGTTCATATGGGTCGTTTCCCGCTTTGATTTAAAAACAATAATGTTCTCCTCAGGGAGATATACGTAGTAGCACATTGCTGTATAAGGAAGATTATTGTCGCATACGCAAAGTGTGATTACTGTTTGCGATTGTATAAACGCCAATACCTTTTTACTGAGAATGGATGTCGGAGAAATGGTCATGTAATTCGGGTGTTTGTTCGTTAAAATGAACCCGAAAAGTAGAACTGATTAATTTCCCAACTGCTGACCAAAAACAATACGACTATTAACCCTTATCATAAAAAAGGGTAAGCCAAAGCCTACCCTTCAATTATTCAGTTAATCAGTTATTCAGTTATTAAATATTCAAGCCACCGCAAACGCTGATTACCTGTCCGGTAACGTAGCTGCTCATTTTGCTGGCAAGGAATAATGTAACATCTGCAATTTCTTCAGTAGAACCAAAGCGGTTCAACGGAATATCTTTCAAATATTGGTCAGCACCAGCACCGTCTTTCAGGTAATGCGTCATATCTGTTTCCACAAAACCCGGTGCGATGGCATTGCAACGGATGTTGCGGCTTCCCAATTCAAGTGCAATTGATTTTGTGAAACCAATAATCCCTGCTTTGCTCGCTGAATAGCTTGACTGTCCGGCGTTACCGCGAACACCCACGATAGAGCTCATATTGATAATGCTGCCGCTTTTTGCCTTCATCATCGGGCGGATAACCTGTTTTGTCATGTTGTAAATGCTTTTCAGGTTAACGTCCATTGTTTCATCCCACTGCTCTTCGGTAAGGCGCAGCAATAAGTTGTCTTTTGAAATACCGGCGTTGTTAACACAAACGTCCACTGCTCCAAATTCCTTTACAACGTCGTTTACAAGCGCTTCGCAATCCGCAAAAATCGCAGCATTGCTTCTGTAGGCTTTGGCTTTCACTCCTAAGGCAGTTAGTTTTTCTTCGAGGGCCTGGGCTTTGGGGGCGCTTCCTTCACTCACATAGGTAAATGCAATATTTGCTCCGTGTTCTGCTAGTTTTAAAGCGATACCTTCACCAATTCCTCTTGCAGCACCGGTTACAATAACTACTTTGTTTTCCAACAATTTCATCTCTAAATTTTTATTGTTTTGGTATGATACAACCTAACTGTTAAGTCTTGCGTTTTAATATAACGTTTTGAAACGCGGGATGCATCAAATAAATTTTATGTGATGCGCAAATGTAATTCAATTAAACACTAGTGTAGCAATTTGCAAATTGCAACCTTGTTTTTTGTCGCTTTTTGCCCGCTGGAACAAATTTTTATACAGTAAAAGCATGCAAATTTTCTTAACTTAACAATCTATAAACGATATGTCAAAACCTTTACACTTACGCCCTTTTACCTTTGATCAGATTAACTTTTGCAACACCCTTGGCTCATAGGCAATAATAATCTACTTTCCTTTAAAAATTCAAACCAGTTCCCAAAATAACCGCATACATACCCTAAGGTGAACAACAGATGCATCCATATTGTATTGATAACATTGCTTTGGTTGATATCGACCCGGGCCGGTGCTACTGTGCATTTTCCTTCAGCCTTCGACAATGATACAGTTCCCAACAAATCTATTTTCCAAAAAATAAGGGAATATAGGGATTCTATGATGCACAGGCATTACAGGGATTCTGTTCTGGGTAAAATAGCAAAAGTAGATGCTCCTGAACCGAAGGAAGATAGCACTATGGTGAAGAGTGAACGAAAATTTCTGCCCAATTCAGGTAAAATAATTCAGAACATCTATTTTAAAAGAATTGCCGTATTTGGACCGCGTGACATCAACGATACCACATTTTCTACCCGCAATAAACTCATAAGAGTTGCTAACAGCTTGCATTACGATTCGCGGCAATGGGTCATCAGGCAAACGCTTTTCTTTAGAGAAAATGATACCATTAATGCCTATACGCTGGCTGACAACGAGCGGTACATACGTACGCTACCGTTTATACAGGATGCCCGTGTATATGTAATCAATGAAGACGATGATTCCAATACTGCCGATGTGCTGATCGTAACGAAGGATGTATTTGAATACGGATTGGATCTTTCCAATTTCAGCCCGCCAAATACTATTGCAGCTGCAGTGTACAGCAATGACCTCTTTGGCGCAGGACAAGGCCTTAGGGTTGGTTTTCGTTGGGACAATGGTACCACTCCCCCCTTTAACACCGAGGCCCGTTATACCAAATATAACATTGCAGGTTCTTTCGCCAATTTTACCGTGGGCTATACTACGCTGAACAACAACAATCCGCTTGATACCGGGGTGTACGAAAATTCGTATTTCGTAAGTATAACCCGTCCGTTGTACAGGCAATCGGCGAGGTTTATCGGCGGTCTTACCCTTGCAGATAATCATTCCATGAACATTCACGATTATCCCGACAGCATGTACAGAAGCTACTCCTATCGACTGTTGGATATCTGGGCGGGTTATAATTTTAGAAATTCATTTCGCAAAAATGGATCTCTTACCAATAAGCCTAACCTTGCTTTGCTCGTGCGGCGATACAGTGCCTATTTTATCAATCGTCCAAAACAGCCGGAACTAGCGCTGGATCCCACTTACAATACCCGCCAATATTACCTGGGGCAATTTGTAATTTTTAAGCAACAGTATTTTAAGGGTAAATATTATAACGGTTTCGGCAGAACGGAGGATATTCCGCAGGGTTATACCATTACAGCCACAATGGGTAGCGAAAAATGGATCAGCCGCTACCGGTGGTACAGTGATGTGAGCGTTCAAAGCTGGCAAAAAACCCATCGTGACGGATTGTTGAACACGGGCATCGGTATCGGATCTTTCTGGCAAAAAACAACTTCGGAAGATGCGGTTATACACGCTTTTGCCAATTATTACAGTAAACTTTTTTACTGGAAAAAACAACGTATCAGGGAAACGACATTTTTCGACTACATACTTTGCCCTAATAGCTATTTCTATAAACCATTGAATATTAATTGGGATCAGGGAATTTATGGATTCAAAAGAACAACGCTAAATGGCTACCAGCGACTCAATATGCGTTCGGAAACCATCTATTATAGCCCTTTAAAAATCTATGGGTTCAAGTTCAATTTCTTCGCCAGCGCACAACTGTCGCTGTTGGCAGACAACAAAGAATCGATTTTTCAAAGCCCTGTATACACAGGTTTGGGGCTGGGAGCAAGGATCAGAAATGAAAATTTAAGTATCAACACGCTGAAACTGGGAGCATACTATTATCCGGTTCGCCCTGCGGGTGTGGGCTCCTTCTTTTTTGAGGCCACAACGGTGTCTGACTTGCGCTTTGACGTGTTCCCGCTGAAGATGCCAACGTTTTTACAATTCAGGTAGGAGTAAGCACACGGATGACACAGATTAGACGGATTTACACAGATTTTTTGAACGTTATATTGTTATTATTTTGCTTGCAGATGATTCCGATTTATCAACGCTAAAGACCCATGCCTAAACATAAGGCCTCAATTATCCATTATCTAGTATTCAAAATCCGCGTTAATCCGTCCAATCCTTGTCATCTGCGTGCCAATTTCCTCACTTCGAGATAAAAAAGCTAGCCGGCTGGGGCGTTTTTAGTTTTTTCAGTTATCTTGCAGTCCCTTTTTTAAAAATGTGATTATGGAATATAACAGAATCATGGCTATAACCGGATTGCCGGGATTGTTTGAGTTATTAAGCAGTAAAGCTGACGGAGCGATCGTTCGTTCCCTCGAAGATAAAAGCACAAAATTTGTTTCCAGCCGCGTACATAACTTTTCGCATCTGGAAAGCATTGAAGTATATACTACCCGCGAAAACGTAAATCTTGTGGATGTATTTACTGCTATGCAAAGCAACGGTGGTGCTCTTCCTTCTGAAAAAGATGCAAATGCAATAAAGGCATATTTTCAGAAAGTATATCCTGATATGGACTTCGAAAGAGTGTATAGCAGCGATATGAAGAAGATGATCAAATGGTTCTCTGTACTGAAAGAGAACAGCATTGAAATAAAACTTTCTGAAGCTCCTGCTGAAGAATCAGATGAAGTAAGTGAAGTAGCAGAGCCTGCAAAAGAGAAGAAAGCGAAAGCTGAATCTGCTGAAGCAACTACAGAGGAAAAGCCTAAAAAAGCTGCTAAGCCAAAGAAATCTGCTGAAGCAGCGGAAGGCGAAGCAGAAGAAAAACCTGCTAAAAAAGCAGCAGCGAAAAAAACTGCAGCGAAAGATGATGATGCAGAAGGTGGCGAGGAAAAGCCTAAAAAAGCTGCCCGCAAAAAGAAGACAGAAGAGTAATAATTTAATGAATTATAAACAAGCTGCAAGCGTAGAGTTATTTAACTTTAAGGCTTGTAGCTTTTTTATTTAAAAACATTTAAAGATTAGTAATTGTGTTGTAATAAAATATCCAAATATCTTATTACAACAATAGTTTCGCCAGGCCAAAGGACTGCTGTGAAAGTTTTGAATTTTTACTTTATCCTTTTGACTTTAACGCTAGTCTTGTTTACAACTTAAAACTCATAACTTATTACTTAAAACTTTCTTATGACCTATAGTGCAGATATAAAAAAAGTAGAACGTCACTTTTTACCCAAAGATTTTATTGTTACAGATTGGACCAGTCTTGAGCCTTATTTTAAAAATTTACAGGAGAGAGAAATTGCTTCCGTAAAGGATCTTGAGCAATGGTTAAAAAATTCCTCTGAACTTGAAGCAATCGTAAGTGAAGATGCATGTTGGAGACAAATTAAAATGACATGCGATACTGAGAATAAAGCGCTGGAAGAAGCCTTCACTTATTTTGTGATGGAAATTCAACCGAAAATTCAACCCTACGCAGATCAGTTGAATCGCAAACTGATCAACTCTCCATTTACCAAAGAACTCGATCAGCAGAAATATTTTACTTACCTGCGAAGCGTTAAGAAAAGTATTGATCTGTTTCGCGAAGCAAATATTCCTTTGCAGGCTGAGCTGGGCGTTATGCAACAGCAATACGGCGTAATTGCAGGAAAAATGACCGTTACCGTTGATGGAAAAGAATACACTTTACAGCAGGCTAACAAATTCCTCGAAAATCACGATCGCAATCTGCGCGAAGAAGTGTATAGAAAAATTCAGGAAAGAAGATTGCAGGATAAAGAGGCATTGAATGACCTGTATACTAAACTTGTTGAAAAGAGACAACAGGTAGCGGAGAATGCTGATTTCAAAAACTACCGGGATTATAAATTTGTAGAGCTTGGCCGCTTTGACTACAAACCTGAAGATTGTTTTCAATTTCACGAAGCGGTTAAACAACATGTATTGCCGTTAGTAAATGAAATTTATAAAAGAAAAAAAGCAAAGCTTGGCGTGGATACGCTTCGTCCGTGGGATGTGGATGCAGAACCGGAGAATGTAGAACCATTGCATCCGTTTAATTCCGGTGAAGAGTTGTTGGAAAAATCAATTGATTGTTTCAACTCATTGAATCCTTTTTTTGCAGAGTGTCTCAAAAAAATGAAATCGATGGGACATCTTGATCTTGACAGCCGCAAAGGAAAAGCACCAGGTGGCTACAACTGTCCGCTCGCAGAAAGTGGTGCGCCATTTATTTTTATGAATGCAGCCGGACAGATGCATGACGTTACAACTATGGTTCATGAAGGCGGCCATGCTATTCATTCATTCCTCGCACATCCTTTGGAACTAAGCGCTTTCAAGGAATATCCAATGGAGATTGCAGAAGTAGCGAGCATGTCTATGGAACTTTTTAGTATGGATGAGTGGGAAAGTTTTTTCAATAACAAAGAAGATCTTCAAAGAGCAAAGGAACATCAACTGGAAAGAGTGATCACTATATTTCCATGGATTGCCACTATTGACAAATTCCAACATTGGGTTTATCTTAACCCTCAGCATACACCGGAAGAAAGAGCAGCAAAGTGGTATGAAATTTTAAATGAGTTTTCAAGCAGCGAAATGGATTTCAGTGGTCTTGAAGAGTATAGAAAATATGCATGGCAAAGACAACTACATTTGTTTGAAGTTCCATTCTACTATATCGAGTACGGCATTGCACAACTGGGTGCAATCGGTTTATGGATGCAGTACAAACAAAATAAAGAAGCTGCTTTAAGCAACTATACAAAGGCGTTAAGTCTTGGCGGTACAAAAACATTACCTGAACTGTATGATGCAGCAGGTCTTGAGTTTAATTTGTCTCCGGCATATATAAAGAAGTTGATGGATTTTGTAAATACCGAGATTAATAAGTTATCAAATTAAAAATACTCGGTTTAGGTTATGCGATAATATTGCGATTATTGAAAATGTATTTTATATTTGTAGACTCAAATCGAAAAAATAAACTGACTATAAAATAGCTACTAATCAGAGCCTTAACCAAAAGTCCCTGTGTGTCTACACAGGGGCTTTACTTTTTATACAGGTTACGTATTTGTACCTGTTTTTATTTCAAAATTTGCTACGTGTATATGCTCGTAGAGACGTGTTGAACACGTCTCTGATGCAACACCAAAATCAACAAACCTTACAATCTCACGAAATTTATTGTTACACCTGATGATTGCAGGAGACGACGCATTCAATGTGTCTCTACAGGAAATAAAAAACGTCCCGCAAATTGCGAGACGTTTTTCTTTTATCGATTGACGCATTATCATGCGTCTCTGCAATTAATTATTTCTCTTTTCTATTTCTCCGCTCAAGGCACCGAAGATATCATCTACACTTCCCTCTCCTTTCACGTGCACTACTTTATCGAATTGTTTGTAGTGATCAGCCACTGCAGAAGTTTTCTTGTGATATTCAGCGATACGGTTCTTAATTATCTCTTCATTCACATCATCTGTTCTGCCGCTAGTCAAACCGCGGTTTAAAAGACGTTTGATCAATTCATCCTCTGTTACATCAAGTGCAAGTACAACATTAATAGCTGCACTTTTTTCTGACAATAACTTATCAAGTGCTACGGATTGTTCTTTTGTTCTTGGAAAGCCGTCAAACAAAAATCCTTTTGCCTGCGGATTATTTTCCAAAGCCGACCTGATCATTCCCACAACTACTTCATCAGGAACCAATTGACCCTGATCCATCAATTTTTTTGCTTCCAAACCAAGAGCGGTTTGTGCGGCAATTTCGCCACGAAGAAGATCACCGGTAGAAAGGTGTTTCAGTCCGAATTTCTCAATAAGCTTTTCAGATTGGGTACCTTTTCCGCTTCCGGGAGGTCCGAATAAAATTAAATTGAACATGTATTGTAATCCTTGATGAGTGAGCAAACCTATGCAAAAATGACGAATGTGCAAAGTTGAATGGCAGGGCTTAGATAATTTCTATCAAAAGTCAGCTCTTTAGTTGATTTATTACCAATCCTTGCATTTTTTTTGACATAACGACACTTTTCACAATATGACACTTTATCGAATATGTTAAATCGCGAAAACAAGCAATTTGGACCAAATCTGTCGCAACTTGCATTCCGTAAATTTGTTAAACAAACTAAGAACAACTATGAAATTGCTTAGCATAATTTTAGTGGCGGTTTTAATGCAGCAATGCAGTTTTTCCCAAACAGCAAATAATAAAAACTCAACTATGGATACAACACACAAGAAAAATGAAGTTTACTCAAGAGAGAGTAAAGAAAAGGTGAACCTGAGCGATTCAGAATGGAAAAAGATCCTGCCTTCGGACGTGTATTACATTGCCCGTGAAAAAGGTACAGAAAGACCATGGACAAGCAAATACGAAGAGTCCAAGGAAGTAGGTACTTACTACTGTGCCGTTTGCGGTAACCCGCTTTTTAAAAGTGATACGAAATTTGAAAGTGGTTGCGGCTGGCCAAGCTTCTATGAACCGATCAGCAAAACTTCCATTATTTATACACCGGACCATACGCATGGCATGGAAAGAACAGAAGTACAATGCGGCAGATGTAAATCACACCTTGGTCACGTGTTCGAAGATGGCCCTCCTCCAACAGGCTTACGCTATTGTATAAACGGAGTGGTGCTGGATTTTGAAAAAGCGAAAGATGCGGAGAAGAAGTACAATGAGAAGGGAGGCCAATAATTGAATAACTGAATAACTGAATGTCCGATTATCGTAGAGCAAAATCAAAAAAGAACATTCAGTTATTCAGTCATTCAGTTATTCTGTTATTAAAAAACTCGAAAATTTCCTTTCCGTTTGTTATTTTCGAAACATGTTGCTGTACACATCCAATACCACCCCGCGCCTTGAATATATTGTAAGCTTTATCAGTAGCGAGTTATTACGGCAACCGATACAAATTACAAACGACAGCAATTTTTTCGCTACGCAAAAAATTCCAAAAATCAATTATTCCGATAGTCGCATAAGCAGTGATGAGTATTACATTCGTCCGGTTAACTTGCTGTTTGAAAATGATATTTCTGCACAGGAAATTATTGTAGTACAAAACAATTATCATAAAGCTTTTTTCTGGCAGGCAGATAGTGATCATCCCTTTGATGTGCTGGCTGCTTCGTTCTACCTGCTAAGTCGATATGAAGAATATCTACCACACACGTTGGATGAGTACGGTAGATTTGCCCATACAAATTCACTTGCTTTTAAAGAAGGCTTTTTGAATCAACCCCTGGTTAATTATTGGTTGATCGATTTGAAAAAAGCTCTGCAGGAAAAATTTACAGACATTTCCTGGAAGCCGCAAAAGTTCAAATACATTCCCACTTACGATATTGATATCGCGTGGAAGTACAGAAACAAAGGGTTTATTCGAACAACCGGTGCGTTGCTTAAATCAATCCTTCGAGGCGATTGGAGCGAATTTCGCAACCGGGTGGCTGTGTTGCAGTACAAAAAAGACGACCCTTACGATTCATACGAATGGCTCGATGCACTGCATCTTTACTGCAAAGTAAGACCCTATTATTTTTTCCTTTTGGCAGACAGGCAGGTGGGTGTTGACAAAAACATAAATCCCTCAAAGAAAGCGCTGCAAAGCCTTATTCAATACCAATCAAAGAAAGGAACAGTTGGGATACATCCGTCATGGCAAAGCGGCGACAACAATAAATTATTAAAACAGGAAATCGGCTGGCTCGAATTCATTACAGATGATGCTGTGAAATATAGCCGTCAACATTACATACGATTTACGCTACCGAATACTTTCAGGAGATTGGTTGCTGCGGGAATTGAAAAAGATTTCTCCATGGGTTACGGCAGCATCAATGGATTCAGGGCATCTGTTGCTTCATCTTTTTATTGGTACGATCTAGAGAACGAACAGACAACAGATCTGCAACTGTTTCCCTTCTGTTACATGGAAGCGAATTGTTTGTATGAACAAAAACTTTCTCCAACTCAAGCCTTCGAGGAGTTAATGCAATATTACCGTGCAGTAAAAGACGCGAACGGTCTAATGATCACGATCTGGCACAACACTGCTTTCGGAACAGATCTTTTTTTCAGAGGATGGAAAGAAGTGCATGATGTCTTTATGCGGGATGTTGTGTATTGGGAAGTGATGATTGAATAAACTAAATGGACTGAATAACTGAGTGTTCCATAGTCGAAGTTCAAATCGAATATAAACCATTCAGTTATTCAGTCCATTCAGTTTATTCAATCACCTGCTTAGTGCCTAAAATGCCTCAATCCGGTCATCACCATCGCAAGGTTATGTTGCTTGCAATATTCAATAGAATCTTTATCGCGAATGGAACCGCCCGGTTGAATGAATGCTTCCATTCCTTCTTCGTGGCTCATTTGCACGCAATCATTGAATGGGAAAAATGCATCGCTTGCCAATACCGCGCCTTTCAAATCAAATTTAAATTGTTTCGCTTTTTCAATCGCATGACGCAAAGCATCAACACGGCTTGTTTGCCCGCAACCCTTACCGATCAATTGCTTGTTTTTAACCAAAGCGATTGCGTTGCTTTTAAGATGTTTACAAACAAGGTTAGCGAAAGTCAAATCACTCTTTTCAGCTTCAGAAGATGATCTGCCACCTACTTCTTCCCATTTCTCAAAATTACCTTCGTCCGTTTGCTGAACCAATACACCATTCAATAAAGATTTGTATTGCGTCTTTACATTCAAAGGCGCTTTGCTTTGCAAAAGGATTCTGTTCTTTTTAGATTTCAGTACTTCCAGTGCATCTTCATTGAATGCCGGAGCAATCAATACTTCAAAGAAAATTTCGTTGATCGCGTCTGCAGTTGCTTTGTCGATAGTGCCGTTGCAAACCAACACACCGCCAAAAGCGCTTTCAGGATCACCAGCCAAAGCCGCGTCCCATGCATCTTTCACAGAAGGTCTTTGCGCGATACCGCAAACATTTGTATGCTTAATGATCGCGAAAGTTGTATCAGTAAATTCTTTGATCAACTGAGCCGCAGCATCAACGTCTACCAGGTTGTTGTAAGAAAGTTCTTTACCGTTCAGCTGGTTGAAAAGCTCACCCAGCTTGCCGTAGAAAACACCTTGCTGATGCGGGTTCTCACCGTAACGCATAATTTTTGCTTCAGGAACTGATTCAAAAAAATAGTTGCCGTTTGCAGGAGTAAAATATTTAGAGATCGCTACATCATAGTGTGCGCATACTTCAAATGCTTTTGCAGCAAATGCTTTACGCTGATCGATTGTAGTTTCACCTTTTTGATCTGTCAAAATTTGGTTCAGCAAAGCGTAGTCTTGCTTAGAAGCAACTACCACCACATCACTAAAATTTTTCGCAGCGCCGCGGATCATGGATGGACCGCCGATATCAATTTTTTCAATGATTAATTTTTCTTCACTGGTAGAAGCTACTGTTTCCTCGAATGGATATAGGTCAACAATTACCAGATCCAATTCAGGAATTTCATATTGCTTCATTTCCTGTACATCCTGTTCGTTGCCTCTTCTTCCCAGGATTCCACCAAATACTTTCGGGTGAAGTGTTTTAACACGACCGCCCAAAATGGAAGGGTAAGAAGTAACGTCTTCAACCGGTACGCATTTGATGCCCAATTTTTCAATAAACTGTTGTGTTCCGCCTGTGCTGTAGATGGTAGCGCCAAGGTCGGAAAGTGTTTTAACAATTGGCTCCAGTCCGTCTTTATAAAAAACGGAGATCAATGCAGATTGAATTTTTTTGTTCATATTATTAGTACTAATTGACGGTTGTAAAGAATGTAACCGGATATGGGAATTTCCAATAAGAGGCGCAAATTTAGCAGATTTCACGCAAAGGCGCAAAGAGAAAACAAAGAGCGCATAGGGTTTCCTTCGTTTTTCCCCTTTGCGCCTTTGCGTGAAATTTCTCCACATTTATTAAAAATTATTTTACGATTGATCGTTTTATTTGAAAGAATAGTAAATTTAACCGATTGCATTTGTTCACTTTAACCCATATCTAAAAATTTTATGTCCACTGAAACGATTGTTGCCGTAAAAGACAATACGGCTAACCCTGCCCCCTTAGGTCTGCTCGGTTTTGGAATGACCACCGTTTTACTCAATATTCATAACGCCGGCTTTTTTGAATTGAACTCCATGATTATTGGCATGGGCATGTTCATGGGTGGATTTGCACAAATTGTTGCCGGAATCCAGGAATGGAAAAAGAACAACACTTTTGGTGCTACAGCGTTTACTTCATATGGCGTTTTCTGGCTCACACTGGTAACTCTTTGGCTGATCCCCAACACTTCTTTTGGAGCGGCATATAAATCAAGCGCCACTGGTGTGGGTTATTACCTGCTGATGTGGGGACTGTTTACATTGTTTATGTTTATCGGCACTTTAAGACTCAGCCGTGCATTACAGGTTGTTTTCGCGACATTAACTGTACTATTCTTTTTGCTCGCTATCAGCGATTTTACGGGAAATACAGCGATGAGAACCTTTGCGGGGTATGAAGGTATTTTCTGTGGCCTTAGTGCATTTTATACTGGGGTTGCCCAGGTTTTAAATGAAGTTTACGGCAGAACTGTTCTGCCTCTTGGTTAATAACTCTTTGTTCGACTAATTGCCTATTCGTTTCCCCATAGCAATATGGGGATTTTTTGTTTTTATGGCACACAGATGACACGGATTAGAAGGATTTTCACGGATTTTTTCTACTAACGTGTCACCCCGCTGAGGCTATATTGACCTTCGTCATGTTCTAATCAGCCCCAGCGGGGCGACACGTTAGTAGCATCATTAGGTATAGCGAACCGGATACGAGCCCCAGAGGGGCGACATGTTAAACATCGCGAAGCGAAATATTTAAACGCTTCACATAGCAGACATCAACTGTTGTCTCAGAGATTCACTATAAATGCACCGTTGTCTTTTACCGAGAAATATTTTTGATTAATCTGCTCGCACTCTTCTTTCCATTTTTCAATCTTCCAATCTGCATTTGAACCGTCGAATACAATCGTTTTGCAGTTAAACGCGTTTGTGATGTCGCTAATGTTTAGTTTAGGGTTATGAGAAACAATGATCACATCGGCATTTAATTTTTCTTCTGCTTTTTCATATCCCTTCGAATCATTCAAAATGACAATTCGCTTGCCTTCCCATACAATTACATTTTCTGTAGTTGTTGGTTCTGGTTTTATCCTTTGTAAAATGCGTGATGGTTTTAAGTGAAAGTTTTGTAGAAAAGCATCTTGCAACAATTCCTTATCTCCAATGAATTGATAGTTTCTCCCATTAATTATATCTATTGCCTGCTTTTGAGGGACGTTGTATACAATTAGTCTTTCTTGCTTTGAAGCTTCGTAAAATGAATACGTGCGCAGGCATACAAACAACAAAAGAGACAGCAAGCTAACATAGATATAACGTTTGTGATTTTTCAACAACCACAACGCGATTGACGCAATAAAAATGTACAACACTAAATTTTGCAAGATGCTAATCTGCAAGCTGCCCCACATGTTAAACGGGATGGCCTCAATACGTTCAACTATCGTATTCATCAACCACAAAAGCCAGGTCAGTATTTTGCCGAAAGCGATCGCGACAGGTGTTACAAAAGAAACAGCACACAAGACTATTTCTCCAATCAATATAATTGTAGAGATAGGCACGGCCAACAAATTCGTCATTAAGAAGAAAATAGGAAATTGATGAAAATAATAAATGCTTATTGGCGTGGTTAGGATTTGCGCGGCGATTGTTACTGCAGCTGCCTGCCATATTTTATCAAGCAATTTATTCTTGATGTCGATACAATTGTATACCGGCTTCATAAAAATAACAATACTTAAAAGTGCGGCATAGGATAATTGAAACCCCACATCCCACAACCAGAAGGGATTATAGCACAATAATAAAAATGCCGACGCGCTTAACGTGTTGTAGACTGATGATTGTTTTGAAATACTGTTTCCTATTACTATACAGGTAAACATTACTGCTGAGCGCAATACAGATGGTGATGCACCTGACATTATACTAAACGACCAAAGAAATAAAATGACAATAACCGGTTTCAATATTCTGTTGAACTTCCGTTTGTCATTCAAAGGTTTCAGCAAAAACAGCAGCAAAAAATAAATCACTCCCAAATGCAATCCAGAAATGGCTATGATGTGAACTACGCCAGTGTTGGAATACGATTGTACCAAAGTTTTGTCAAGATCTTCTTTATAGCCAATCAGCAATGCTTCGGCGAGTCCGAGTTCTTTTTTGCTGGTAATATATTTCTGCAGAATGCCAGTGATTGCATCGCTTGCATTGAAGAGCATTTTCTTTGCCGCATTAGTTTTCTTTTCTTTTAAAATCACATATTCATCCGGCTTCAGAAAAACCTGGTAATAAATGCGCTGAAAGGCGCAGTATTGTTCATAATTGAAACAAGCTGGGTTGCCGGAATTGCGAATGGGCTGCAAAGGCTTGTCAATAACAATCTGCGAGCCATATGTAAGCGCGGGTCTCACGCTGTCCTTTTGCAGATATACAATGATGTTACCGGTGGCAGATTTGCATGAGCTGTCATCGCCCATCATCTCCACACTAGCCTTTGCTTTGAAAGACTTTTCTTTTTCCGTCAACGGCTCCTCAAGTGTTACCAATAATTTTTGTGAAGCATAATTGTTCTTAACGCACCATGCATCGTTTGTTCCTGTGTTTTTATACAACAATATTCCACCTAAGCAAATCATTGTTGTATTTATTGCAACTCCGCTTATCCATGATTGTGTAAATTTTCGCTTGAGTGGTAGCGATAAAAAAACAACAAACACCAGGAATGCAATCGCAGCAATTACCAACCACGTGTTTAAAACAAATGCAAAATGATATTGCATTAGAAGTCCCGCAATAAAGGAAATAACCAACCGTAGAAATGGCGCTTGTTTCCAGAGATGAATTGTGTACTGCATAAGGCTTGACGATTTGTGCAGTATTTGGAGATAGGAAGTTTCAAAGATAACGCTTAATGCTAAACGCCAAATGCTTAAGGCTTAGCGCAGAATGCCGCATCTTGCGTTAGGCGTTAGGCATTAGGCGTTCAGTGTTGCCCCATCACCACCGCTCCTCTTCATCAATTTCATCATCGTTCTTTCTGAACTCTTGCCTCGTTTTTATTTTTTGCAATTCACGTTCTACGATCAATGTGGCTATGATTTTTCCGGCATCTTCTTCGTTATGCATTTTCAGCATGTACCGAAGTTTTGGTTCGCTTACATCTAACCGGTAAAGAATGCCGACTAACTTTTGAAAATCCTTTTGTATCAACTCATTTACCGGTACGGCAATCATGGCAATCATTTGATCGAACGAAACCGTTGACGGAATGGCTGCCGCAAATTCGTTCTGTAAATTATGAATGAGTTGTTTGTTGGTCTCCATTGATGCTTTAATATTTTTCAATTACGCCCAGGCCGAATAATGCAAAATCATATTTCACCGGATCATTCCTATCGAGCTTAGAGAGATACGCTGTCAATTCAACAGCGGCTTGCCAGTCTACTTGTTTTCTATCCAGCAAATTAAAACGTTTTGCAACACGGGCAACATGCACGTCCATCGGACAGATCAATTGCGAAGGTTTGATTTTTTTCCAAATACCAAAGTCAACTTTCTTGTTATCGTTTCGTACCATCCAGCGCAAATACATGTTTAGCCTTTTGCAAGCAGACTTTTTAAATGGTGCAGCAATATGTTTTCTTGTGCGCTCAGGAAATTCATCAAAGTCAAAAAAATAGTGATGAAACCCGTTGAGTGCATTTTCTATATTCTCATCGTCCGGCTGCATCCATTTTGAGAATGCTGTTTCCAATGATGTATTTTCTTTATAGTGATATTGTAAAAATTTGAGCGAGTGAAAAAGATCCGTTGCGTTGAATGTGCGGTGCACAAAATCGATGAAAGGAATCAGATCTGTTTCTTCAAATGAGGTCACAAACTGATGTGGTGCGTTATCCATCAGGTTGAACAACTTTGTGCAGGAATTGATGATTGTTTTTCTGTTGCCCCAGGCAAGTATGGAAGCGAAAAAACCTGCTATTTCTATGTCCTGTTTTTTAGAAAATTTATGCGGTATGCTGATGGGGTCATCCGGAATAAACGCGGGAGCGTTGTATTCTCCTACTTTTCTATTGAAGAAGTCAACCAGTTTTTTGTCGTCGGCTGATAATTGTTCTTTGCTGGATTTCAATTGGAGGTTTTTGAATCGGGCAATTTACATAAATGGGATCGAATACACTGATACAAAAAATGCCGCGAAGCGGCAATTATGTGTTAAAGGGCGAACGCAATTCGCCCCGACAATGTCAATACGTTAAACAAATTTTTTATTGCGATTCCCTGAAGGCTTCTGCTTGTAAAATTTTCTGTTACTGCCACCGCCACCGCTGTTTCTTATTGAAGGGTTATACACCGGAGCCTCCCCCAGTGCCTCCGGAACAGGTAATTTATCTACTGTTTTACCAATCAATTTTTCAATGCGTGCAAAACGGCCATGTTCCCTCTCACTGATCAGGGTGATCGCCACGCCCTCCGCTTCGGCCCTTGCCGTTCTTCCTATGCGGTGCACGTAGTCCTCGCCATCGTGCGGCACATCGTAGTTGATTACAAGGTCTATTGTATCAATATCAATACCTCTCGAAAGAATGTCTGTTGCTACCAAAACAGGAATTCGCCCACTATTGAATTTCAGCAATACGTCTTCACGGCTTGACTGCTCAAGATCGCTATGCATTTCGCCAATGGTAAGGCCACCTTGTCTTAATTCAGCCACCAATTTCTTTACACTTTGTTTGCTGCTGCAAAAAACAAGTGCACTTTTGAAGGTGGCGCTTTGTAAAACATTTTTCACCAATGGCAATTTCTGGTGCTCAAAAACAGAATATGCCTGCTGCTGTATTTTTTCCGGTGGTTTGGAAATGGAAATATTTACCTCTGAAGGGTTCTGTAAGATTTGCTTTGCCAGGGTTCTTATTTTCTCCGGCATTGTTGCAGAAAAAAGCAAGGTTTGTCTTTGGGCGGGGAGGAAAGAAGTTATTTTCCTGATGTCTTCCTGAAAGCCCATGTCAAGCATGCGGTCAGCCTCATCCAGAACAAGAAACTGTAACCCTTTTAGCGGCACATAACCCATGTTTAAGTGAGCGATCATCCGGCCGGGTGTACACACAACTATGTCTACTCCCATCCGCAGGGCCTGCTTTTCTATAATGAAGTTGTTTCCATCGTTACCGCCATAAATGGCAATGGAACTAATATTGGTAAAATAAGAAAGCCCCTCCAGGTGCTGCCCTATTTGTATGGCAAGTTCCCGCGTGGGAACAAGTACGAGAGCGCTTACCTGGCCGTCATTTCTATGTTGTAATAACTTGTTGATTACCGGCAAAAGAAACGCGGCCGTCTTACCGGTTCCCGTTTGGGCAGATGCAATAATGTCTTTACCTGATAAAATAAGAGGGATTACCTGTGCCTGAACAGGTGTAGCATTTTCGTAACCGGATGCCTGTATGCCTTCGAGCAGATCAGGATGAAGGTTTAATTCGTTAAAATTCAAAACAATTCTTTTTTTTAGTGTCGATTCCGTTCTTGTGCCAAACGCATTTATATAATGTACTATTCCAAATCACAATCCTTCTAACAAACAACTATTGCGAAGAATGGTTCAAATTTTAAACAGCATTAGCCTTTTAAAAGCTGAGACTTTGAAATGTAGGTTTTATTGGGGTAATAGATAAAAAGACAGCTTCCGTCTTTAATAGAATTAATAACTTCCGCAGATTCATTATCGGGTACAGCTGGACAGCCATAACTTCTTCCGGTAAACGGATTTTCTTCTATGAAAGAAGGCCCTACGTATTCTGAGCCATGAACAACGATGTTTCGCTTCAAAGCTCTGTCATTAAAACCTCTCTCTACGCCGTCGATTTTCAAAGATAAGCCATGTGAACCAGAGTAAGTCGATCTTGTTACATAAAAACCAAGACTGCTTTTATGGCTTTCGGGGCTATTAGAAAATGACTTTGCAAATTCGCCGCCGGTATTTCTGCCATGGGCAACATATGTATTGATAAGCAATTTCATGCCTACGAGGTCAATTATATACAGTCTTTTATTGCGGGACGACTGACTGAAATCGCAAATGGACAGTATGCCATCTTTTGCCAGCATGCCTTTTGCGCGAAGTTTTTGATAGCCTCTCCATGCAAATTTAAACGCCTGTTCACTCAAACCGGACGTTGCAAGTTGCAGAGAATCATATATTTGATCCGCCATCGCCATTGTGCTGCTTGAAATTGCAGCATAAGTAACAGGTGCAGCAGCTACGGCTGATTTTGTGTATTTACGGATTTTGCGTGTTTTAGCTGAAATCAACGCAGGAACAGTGAGCATCAATATTAGCCCGGCACACACTCTAAAGTTTCTTTTACTTTTACGCATATTGATCGGTTTTCCTCTTGGACTTTTATAACGCGCAAAATTCACGATTATTATATTAAGAAAGTGTTTATATAATCATAAAAACACATCAGCACTTTACATATCTAATTTTTAACCTCTTGAGAATCAACCAAATTGAATTCTATGCCATAAATTTTTATCAGTAAAAGGAACATGGAAATGAGCAGCGGACCGAAAATCAACCCAATAAACCCGAATAATGGCACTCCGATCAACACACCAAACACGGTTACTAGCGGGTGAACGTCACCTATTTTGCGCTGTAACCAGAAACGGAACACATTGTCGACCGTGCCAATAAAGCCGAAACCAAAGATCAACAGGGCTACTCCGCGCCAGGTTTCTCCGTTGGCAAAAAAGATTATTCCCAGCGGAACATAAGCCAATGCCGCCCCTAAAATCGGGATCATGGCTGTAAAACAGGTGATGCCGAACCACAAAAAAGGCTCTTTTACGCCTAAAATAAAATAACCGATTAACGCCACCGTACCCTGCAAAAGGGCTATCAACGGAATCCCAACCGCGTTGCTTATCACCATATTATGGATTTCTTTGCGCAGCAACTGAATATTGGCGGGTTTTAACGGAAAAAACTCATTAAACCATTTCTCCATCTTATCCCCGCTTACCAGCATAAAATAGAGAATGAAGTACATCATTATAATGGTGGTAAGCGTGCTGAAGGTGGCTCCCAATAATGCCGGTAACTCTTTCATTATCAGGTCGCTCAACTTTTGAATATTCTCATCATTGAGAATTTCATATCCGAGCCTTTTTTCGAGGTCGTTTATAAATGTTTTCAGGGATAGGGTTATTTCATCGGAGTGTTGTATTAAATAAATCACTTTCGACGAAAGCATGTTAACCATGAAGTAAATAGGTAACATGATAATGAGAAAAGACAACAACATCAATACAGCAGCTGCCAATCCTTTTTTCCAGCCTCTTTTACAAAGGCGAAACATCCATTTGCGTAGCAATACATAAAAAGTAAGTGCTCCCAGAAACGCCGGAATAAAACTTTGCAGTTCCCTGAAAAGTATCCAGCCCAAAACAACCAACACTCCAATAAAAAAAAACTGTTTTACTTTTTCAGGTGGTAATGTATTCATGCTGAACGAGTTTTAGGAAAGATAAGAAAGTTTGCGGCATCGCTTATACATGATCGATTTTTAATGCAAGCTTACCACACGCTTTATCAACCACTTGTTATTAACGTTTTGCCAAAAAATAATAAACTTAGATGGCTCCGACGTAGAGTTTTCGACGCCATTGTGGAACTTATGCAAACCCATTTCTACCGCGCCGTAGTTGTTGATTGCATACACTTTTATGCTTCCTTTTACCAGTTCACGGCTAACCCTGTTACCGCAAACGTACTTTTTGGTATCTGCCAGAATTTGTGCCTTATCTGTCATCAAGCCGCCTTTATCATGGTAAAACTCCATAGTGTCGCTATACATTGCCGCCTGCACATCGATATTGCAACTGTTGTAGGCATTGAAAAAAACACTGTCAAGATGCGCAATGGTATCAAACAGCGCTTGTGATTGCGGTTTGTATACGTAATTATAATGTGGCGATTTTTTTGGGGAGCTGCAGGAAATCGCAAAAATTATCATTGCAGCGATAGTCAAACAAGTTTTAAAGAAGCTCATAGAATTTCGTTTAGAATGAAAAACTAAGTTTCAAGCTCCGCGAGCGCATCCAGGTATTTCTGTACAAACTCCGTTTGGGTTTTTCGTTTGTACTGCATAATGAATCTTGGATGCGGCAGTTTTATTATTTCTTTGAAGAAATGATGTTCGTTATTTAGTTCATTGAAAAAAGCAAAGTTCTTTTCGCCAAGGCAAATACATTTGTTACGGTTTGTCTGCATCATTTTGATCTGCTTCTGCATATTATCAATTGCAAACGGTTTAATGGCTTCTTTCAGATCCACGTCATCATAATAGTTGAGGTTGACGCCATTTTTTACAAAGCCAAGTGGCGATACAGAAGCGAGATAAAATTTTTTATAAAATGCTGCGCACCCTCCATAAGCGTCTATTACTTCGTACACAAACTCGGCAGAAAGTTCGGTTTGCATTTTGAAAGAATTAGGAATCTGACAGTTTTCGGTCAGTTGTTTTGGCGCTGTAAAATTAATGCCTGTCACTCCGGCACCAAACCTGCCAGGGTTGATGCCTATGATAAAATGTCTTTTTTCGTTGTCATTAAAGTAGCGGGTAAAAAATATTTCGATTACCTTTTTTACCTCAGGTAATTGGTGAGGGAACAACACTTCTATGCTTTCGTGTAGCCCTAACGGTGATGATAGGTTGAAAAAGAAGTTTGTTATTTTGTTTACTCTACTAATTTGCAAGACTTTGGCTTGATTGTTGCGACCCGTGGTCGCGTGAAAAATCAGTATAAATATAGTAAACAAAAAACCGGTCATCGAAGACAACCGGCTATTTAGAGATATGCTGATTAAAATAAAAAACCCCCGTAGTCTTCATAGGCTTGGGGGGTGTTCCAACAGGATTACTGAAAAAGGATTTTTCGGATATGGACCTTGGATTTGGACTTTTAAAGGATAATGGATATGTTTTTCATAATCGTTGGATCTTTGGACTTTTATTATAATTAGGATTTCAAGATCGAAAGTGCTAGTTTATTCTAACTTTTGCAACTCATTCACAAACAAATTCACAGGTTTAATTGTATTATTCACACTCATATAAGTGTAAACCCTTACCATTTGTGCAATCGGTCGTAAACTTTAGTTCAGGTAATTCCCCGTATTGTTGATAAAATTCACCAACGCTGCAGTGTTTTTCAGACGCAGCTTTTTTAAAATATTGTGCCTGTGAACTTCAACTGTTTTTAAAGAAATGTCAAGTGTATCTGCAATTTCTTTCGAAGAATCTCCTTGTTTGATGAAGTTAATAATTTGAACCTCACGCTCGGTAAGTGAATGGATGTTTGGTTCTTCGTTTTTTTCATCAAGCATTTGATGAGAAATGATGTTCTTTATTTCATCGCAGATGTACTTATTGCCTTTATACACTTCTATAATCGCTTTGAACATTTCTTCTCTTGAAGAGTTTTTGGTTACATAACCGGTCGCGCCTACTTGCAGCATCTTCTTTGCATATGCCGGCTGTGAATGCATGGAAACCCCGATGATCTTTGAAGCCGGAGACAATTTTCTGATCTTTTCTGTTGCTTCAAATCCCGTGAATGGCATCATATTAATGTCCATCAAAACAATGTTCGGCCTTTTCAGCTTTGCCATTTCTACAGCACTTAGCGCATCGCCACATTCCGCCACCACTTCAAATCGAGTGTCGCTGTTCAGGATATAACTCCAGGTTTCTCTGATCAGTTTGTGGTCGTCCGCAATCAAAATAGTTAGTTTAGTCATAGGGATTTTAATTGTTTAGAGGTATAGTTACTATAAGAGTACATCCTTCACCGGGTGAAGAATCGATCTTTACCGTTCCGTTAAAAATTTCGGCGCGGCTGATAATGTTTGATAAGCCGACTCCTTTCTTAATATTTTCTTTGCTAAAACCTTTTCCATCGTCTGTAATCTGTAGCTGGAAATAATTTTCTTCCTTGGAGAAAACAACTGCAAGGTTTTTTGCTTCTGCATGACGCATCACATTGTTTACCTGTTCCTGTACAATGCGGAACAGCATCAACTGTTGGTTTTGCGGTATCTGTGCATCAAGGTCCTTTTCTGCGTTAAAAATTGCGTTGATCTTGCCAGACATTTTTATGTTTGAAACAAGGTCGTTGATGGATTCGGAAAGTCCCAAATCACCAATACTAGGCGGAACAAGTGATCGCGAAATATTTCTTATTTCATTGATCGCATGATGAATATGATCTGCGCTTCTTTTTATCAGCATCATTCGCTCCTGCCCATTCACCTTTGCCACTTCAAGAAAAAGTTTCGCAGTGGAAAGTATCTGGTTGATATTATCATGGAGCTCTTTTCCTATCTCGGCCCTTTCTTTTTCCTGTGCTCCTACTACTGCCTGCGCCACCAATTTTTGCTTGTCAAGCTCTTCTTTTATTATTTTTTTCTGTCTTCTTTTCTGATCCGTTATATCTTCCATGCTTCCTACCATCCGCATGGCCTTTTTATTTTCATCGAAAATGATGTATCCTTTATCAACTACAGAAACGAATTTTCCATCACTTCTCTTAAAACGGTACTCGCCTCTCCAAAGTTCCCTGGAGCCCGATTCTATAAATTCATCAATACTTTGGGTTACTCTATCTTTTTCCGAAGGATGGATATGTGATTCCCAAAAATCAAACCTGCTCTCAATATAACCTTGTGTATAACCAAACTGCGTGTAAAAGCCATCTCCCCAATACAAAACCTGGGTTTTAAAATCATAATCCCAGATCGCACTCTTGGTGGCTTTTGCAGCCAGTTTAAAACGCTGATTAGATCTTATGAGTTCCGCTTCTTTTTTGCGGACCTCTTTTTCGGCAATCTTTATAGCAGTTACATCGTTACTGATAACAATGATTGATTCTATGATCCCATTTTCGTCGTATTCAGGTGCGAGAACGGTGAGAAAATGAAATGTTTGATCAGGAGTGGGAATCGAAATGGTGATGGTTTCTGTAGTTCCTTGTTTAAAAACCTTATCGGCTGTTTCCAGGAAAAGAGGCAGATCTCTATTGTGTTTGTTTATGTCAATGACATTTTTTCCAATGAGATCTGTAACACTTTTCTTAAGGACCTTTTCAAATGTCTTATTAATGTAGGTGTAATCTAGATCGCGATTGATACGTTGAATGATGCTCGGCGCGTTATCCGCCAGCGTACGGAAGTCATGTTCTTTTTTTACCCCCGGCGTTAACGCTATGCAGGCGTCATTATTCTCACATGCAGCTTTAATGTCCTTGCAGTCAGTGATTGTCATCAACAAACAAGTCTGGTCATGATATGTTACATGCGAGACGACAAACGTAACGTCGATCAGAATGCCATTTTTTTTCCTATGTGTGCGTGTAACTTTTTCGCTTGAGTTGGCTGTAAAGATTTTGAACTCCTGGTAAAAGGAGGCAAAATTCAGATCAATATCGTAAAGTGATCGTTCCAGTAATTCTTCTTTGCTGAATTCGTAGCTGGAGATGGCTGCAGTGTTGGCCACAAGGATAGATAAATCGTCCATTGCCAATATAAGCATAGGCAATGGATTGCTGATAAACAGCTCATTAAGCATGTTAGCTCCTGATTTAGGCTCTGTTGTGGTCATGTTGGTTGCCAAATCTTTGGAATTTTTATTTTCACAAAAGATTTGGTTAATGGTTTGAAACCTATTATAACTACAAATATTAAAAAAAAGTGCCTTGAAATCTCAAGGCACTCAAATATTTATTTTTATTAAGTGTTTTTACTTATTTGTCTGCGGTTGCGTTCTGATACCACGGTTTCAACTCCGGGCAATTTTTGAATTCGTCATCCAGCATAATGTAGAAAGTAGGCAGTTTGCTATTGAACCATTTTTCCATGGCCTCGTCTTTCTTTTCTTCGATTGCCTTATCTGCCATTTTGTTGTAGTCATCTTTCAAATTGGCTCTATGTGGTTCTGTACGTGTTTTCAGGAAAATTAATCGTACAATTTTTTTACCTGTTTGATCTGTTGTAACGATCGGTTTAGAATACTCACCCGCTTTCAGGTTTTTAAGTTCAAGCACCACATCTTTATCTAACTGGTCGATGGTTAAGAAGGTGCTGTTATCCTGACCCAAATGCATACCTGCAGTGAATTTTGCGTTTTCGTCATCGGTATATCTTGATACCGCTTCACCGAAACCGATTTTACCGCCAACAAGTTGTGTACGAATTGAATCCAACAGTTTTACTGCATCGTTTAACTCATCATCGGTAATTTGAGGGATCTTCAGGATGTGACGAACAACAGCGTCATCTCCATTCCTGCTCACCATTTGAATGATATGATAACCAAACTTTGACTTGAAAACAGGAGAGATTTGGCCATCTTTCAAGCGGAAAGCCGCGTTCAGAAATGCCGGATCCCACTGTTTTTCATTACGGTTAATATTATACATACCGCCGGTGTTTTTACTTCCGGGATCATCAGTATACAAACTTGCCAGTGTTTCGAATTTCTTTTGACCAGCTTCTACTTGCTTCTTATAGTCGTTCAACTCTTCCATTGCATATTTCTCCAGATCGCGGTTTGCTTTTGGATATTTTACAATTTCACCTACTTCAACTTCTGTTTCGTAGAACGGTAGCTGGTCCTTCGGGATTTTATCGTAAAATGCTTTCACTTCAACCGGAGTAATCTTGATGGACTCTACGATCTTGTCGCGCATTTTCCTTGCTAATTCTTTCTCTTTAAAAGATTGGCGGAAATCATCTTTAATCTGATAAACAGTTCTACCGGCGATTTGCTCCAATGCTTCTTTTGAACCGTACTGCGCGATAAACTCGCGGATCTGGTTTTCAAGTTTTGCATCAATATCTTCATCAGAAACAACGATAGAGTCTTTTTCAGCCTGCAAAACCATTGCCTTTTGTGCAAGGATCTGCTGCATCAAAATACATTCTGCGTTGTCTGGCAATTGCTGCCCTCTTCTTTTAGCGTCGAGTATAGAGTTGGTAACATCGGATTGGAGAACGATCTTGTCACCAACGATCCCAACAATTTGGTCAGCAACAACTTTGTGGTTTTGTGCCTGCACGAAGCCTAAACCTCCAATGCATGCTAACCCTGTTATAAGAAAAGCTTTTTTCATTTGGTATTTGTTTTACTCATCGGTCTTTCGACGATATAGTAACTACTTCAAAAGTATCTATTGAAATATTTCGTAATGCTGTTATTCGCTCTTTTAACAAATGTTTATTGTAAAAAAGAAAAAGTCAAAACTCAAAAGTCAAATATGTTGCTTTCAAACAACCGAAGATTTCCTTCCTTTTTTGACTTTTAAATTTTGACTTTTGAATGTATAAGATCTTATAACGTACGTTTAACTTCTTCTACTTCTATTGCTACGATGGTATCGCCCACCTGGATATCAGCGAAGCCTTTAACTGTAAGACCGCACTCGGTATTGTTTGCAACCTCTTTCACGTCGTCTTTGTAACGTTTCAAGCTTCCAAGCTCTGCAAAACCACCTTCTTGTCTTGGATAGATCAATACACCATCGCGGAACAAGCGGATTTTGCTGTCGCGTTTGATTTTACCATCGGTAACCAAACAACCCGCAACTGTAGCTTTGTCAAACTTGTACACTTCACGTACTTCAACAGTGGCAACCTCTTTCTCCTGAATCTTCGGTTCAAGCATACCTTCCATCGCACTCTTAACTTCATCGATGATGTTATAGATGATAGAGTATGTTTTGATTTCCACACCTTCGTTTTCTGCCAGTCTGGATGCCTGAGTAGATGCACGAACGTTAAAGCCCACCACGATCGCATCGGAAGCTGTTGCCAGCAATACATCGCTTTCTGTGATCTGACCTACCGCTTTGTGTACCACTCTTACCGCAACTTCTTCTGTAGAAAGTTTTTGTAGTGAGTCACTCAACGCCTCTACTGAACCATCCACGTCACCTTTGATGATGAGGTTAAGTTCTTTAAAGTTACCAAGAGCCAAACGACGACCGATTTCATCCAGTGTAATATGTTTCTTGGTTCTGATGCCTTGTTCACGTAAGATTTGGGCTCTGCGTGTTGCTACTTCTTTTGCTTCGCTTTCATCATCAAACACTTTGAATTTTTCACCGGCTTGTGGCGCACCATTCAATCCTAAGATCAATACTGGTGTTGATGGTGGAGCAACGTCTTCGCGTTTGTTACGTTCGTTGAACATTGCTTTTACGCGACCATAGTTTTGGCCAGATACTACAAGATCACCTTGTCTTAAGGTACCGTTGTGTACCAGCACTGTGGCAACGTATCCACGGCCTTTATCCAAAGTTGCCTCGATGATCGTACCAGTAGCTTCCCTGTTTGGATTAGCCTTCAATTCAAGCAATTCTGCTTCAAGAAGAATTTTTTCCAACAGCTGGTCTACGTTCAGTCCTTTTTTGGCACTCAGTTCCTGGCTTTGGTATTTACCGCCCCATGATTCTACCAGCAAGTTCATACCCGCCAGTTGCTCATATATTTTTTGAGAGTTGGCTCCGTCTTTATCGATTTTGTTGATCGCAAAGATCATCGGTACACCTGCAGCTTGTGCGTGGCTGATGGCCTCTTTTGTCTGAGGCATCACCGCATCATCCGCAGCAATTACGATAACCGCGATATCGGTAGCTTTCGCACCACGGGCACGCATCGCTGTAAACGCTTCGTGACCTGGTGTATCAAGGAAAGTAATTTGTTTACCGTTTGGTAAATCTACCTGGTACGCACCAATGTGCTGTGTGATACCACCGGACTCACCCGCAACCACGTTTGCGCTACGGATGTAGTCAAGCAAAGAGGTTTTACCGTGGTCAACGTGACCCATGATGGTAACAATTGGAGAGCGGGGTTGCAGATCCTCCGGAGAGTCTACTACTTCTTCCTCTTCCATTTCAGCGGCATCGTCGATACCGATAAATTCAACGTCGTATCCGAATTCGCTTGCTACAAGCTCAATAACCTCTGCATCCAGACGCTGGTTGATGGACACCATCATACCAAGTCCCATACATTTTCCGATTACCTCTGCATAGCTCACATCCATCAAACTTGCCAATTCACTTACGCTGATAAATTCGGTAACCTGCAGTTTGTTATCCTGCATGTTTTCTGCACCGGACAGTTCAGCTTGTTCCTGGCGTTTTTCACGACGGTATTTTGCTTTCAGGCTCTTACCACGTCCACTTGAACCGGCAAGTTTTGCCTGAGTCTGACGGATTTTATCCTGAATTTCTTTCTGGTTGATTTCTTTATCTTCTCTTCTGATCGGAGGTCTGTTTTGGCCAGGACCACTTCTTTGTGGGTGCTGACCAGGACCGCCCGGACCTCTTCTGTCGTTTCCACGGAATCCACCGCCTTGACCACCCTGATGACCGCCTTGTCTGTTGCCTTGACCACCTTGTTGTTGGTTAGGTCCGCCAAACTGAGGTCTTGGTCTGTTAAACTGACCTTGACCTTGTCCACCCTGATGATGACCGCCACCATGCTGCTGACCCGGATGTCCACCTTGCTGTGGAGGTCTTTGCTGTGGCTGATCGCCTTTTTTGTCGATAGGAATACGTTTTCTTTTACGTTTCTCATCGCTGGGCTTAGGACGGGTATTGCTGTCTATTGGCAATTGAATTTTACCTAATACTTTAGGGCCTTCCAATTTTTCGGCTTTGATGTTTTCGATTACCGGTCCTTCTGATCCACCGTCATCTTCAACCACCGGTTTTTGTTCTGCAACCGGAGCTTTTTCCTGAACAGGTTCTTCAACCGGTGCAGGTTTTGCTTCTTCTTTTGCAGGTTTTACTTCAGGAGCTTTTTCTTCTACTTTCGGCTCTTCTTGTCGCGCTGTTACTTCCGGTTGTTTTACAACTTCCGGCTCAGCGACCTGTGGTTCAGCTTTAGCAACTACAGGTTCTGCTTCTTCGTCTTCTTTCTTTTTGACAACCTTTTTAGGCCTCGTAGAAGAGTCGATAGCAGACAGATCAATTTTTGCAAGAACCTTAGGTCCTTCAATTTCGGGAGCATTCACCTTCACTACATCAGGCTGCTCTTTTTTCTCCGGTTGCTGCTCGGCAACAACAGGTGCTGGTGCGGGCGCAGTCGGAGCCGGCTCGTGATGCTCTACAACTACAGGAGCAGGAGGAGCAACAACTGGTTCTATTATTTTTGGCTGCTCAACAGGCGGTTGTTCTGCAACGGGAGGTTGCGGAACTGCCGCTGGCACTACTTTCTTAACTTCTTTTTTGAATGCTATTTCTTCTTCTTCTTTCTTCCTCTTTGCATCAGTATTTCCTTTGGGAAGGTCAATCTGATCACTCTTAATTTTGGCAACCTTATCGCCCTGAAACTCTTGCTGGAGCGAACGATACATGTCTTCCGATAATTTGGAAGTGGGTTTTAAATCATCACGGTCAAATCCTTTTCCAGCCAAAAATTCCACAAGGGTTTCTTTACCGATGTTAAACTCTTTAGCCGCCGCCATCAATCTTGGTGTTAATGTTTCTGCCATTCGTATTTTTTATTGTCCATTGCCGCACTTTCTGGCTGACAATTTGTAAAGTTCGTTTTTTTGTTGTAGAATATTGATTAAATATTTCCCCGGAACTAATGCAGAAGGAATCTAAGAATGCAAAGAAACAGAAGTTTTAATAAATCTTCATATGATTATTCTTTTTCAAATTCAGATTCCAAAACTTTCTTCACTTCTTCAATAGTTTCTTTTTCCAGGTCGGTTCTTCTTTCAAGTTCCTCTACTGTAAGATCCAAAACGCTACGTGCGGTATCACAGCCTATGCGTTTCAGCTCATCAATGATCCATGTTTCAATTTCATCGGAGAACTCGCTCAGATCGATATCAAACTCTTCTACCTCACCCTCGTTATCTCTGTACACGTCAATTGACAAACCTGTCAACTCCTGTGCCAGCTTGATGTTCACACCTTTACGACCGATTGCCAGAGAAACCTGGTCTGGTTTTAAATAAACATTCGCCTGATTCTTGTCCTGGTCAATTTCCATGTTAGTTATCTTGGCCGGCGTTAATGAACGCTGTACCAGCAACTGCAGGTTACTTGTCCAGTTGATTACGTCTATGTTTTCATTCTTTAATTCTCTTACGATACCGTGGATACGGCTACCCTTCATACCAACGCAGGCTCCTACAGGGTCAATTCTGTCATCATAGCTTTCTACAGCTACTTTTGCACGCTCGCCTGGTTCGCGTACGATTTTCTTAATAACAATCAGGCCATCAAAAATTTCGGGAACTTCTATTTCCAGCAATTTAGCCAAAAATGATGGGCTAGTGCGGGAAAGTATGATTACCGGAGTGTTATTTTTAAGGTCTACTCTTTTTACTACTGCGCGGATGTTTTCGCCCTTTTTGAAATAATCCTGCGGTATTTGTTCGCTCTTTGGAAGGATCAGCTCACTGCCATCTTCATCCAAAAGCAAGATTTCTTTTTTCCAAACCTGGTAAACTTCTGCGCTGATAATTTCGCCTACTCTGTCGTTGTATTTTTTTACCAGTGCGTTTTTCTTAAGATCACCGATACGGCTTGCAAGTGTTTGTTTAGCGGCCAGGATAGCACGACGACCGAAGTCCAATATTTCCACTTCTTCGTAAAGCTCTTCTCCCACTTCATAGTCAGGAGATATTTTCAAGGCATAACTATGTGAAACTTCTTCGTTAGGATCATTCACATCATCATCTTCCATGATCATCCTGCGGCGTACAATTTCAAGGTCACCTTTGTCAGCGTTTACAATTACGTCAAAGTTCTCATCGCTGCCATATTTTTTACGAAGCAGGGTCTTGAATACGTCTTCAACAACTTTCATCATCGTAGGACGGTCAATGCTCTCTGCATCTTTAAAATCCTGGAACGCTTCAATTAAATTTATACTTGCCATAGCTTTGAAAATTTAAGTTTCCTAATGGTCAGTCCATTAGCGATTTAAAAAACTACTTGAATTTTTGTTGTTTTAATGTTGTTAAATGCAAGAGCATGAATTACCTGCTCTTTTTTCTTGTTTTTTCCTTTGGTTTCTTCCAAAAGCAGATCGTTCTCATTCACTGCCAGCAACTTACCTTCCAGTTTTGTTCCGTCGTTAAAAGTAACTTCCACCTGTCTGCCAATGTTCTTTTGATACTGGCGACGCAATTTCAATGGTTCATCAAGGCCGGGTGAAGATACTTCCAGGGAAAAATCGCCTTCGGGAAAAAGCGCTGCCTCTTCAATGAGTTTGTACAATTTACGATTGAAGAACACACATCTTTCTATTGAAATGCCCGCATCCGCATCCAGAAATACCTTTATATTATTGGTTGGTTTGATGCGAACTTCCACTAAAAAAACGCTTGGATCCTCTTGTAACAGTCCTTCCATCATCTGCGTGATGGGATTTAATTTTTCTTCGTTTGCCATACTGTAAAGAAGAAGGGAACGGTGTCCGTTCCCTTCATTTGATTCTTTTTCCGAATGCAAATGTAAGTAGGGAGAGTGTTAATTCCAAATAATATATAAATGCTGAAGGCCAAACGCTTAATGCATAACGCAAACTGCCCTGAACATTAAGCGTTAGGCGTTTAGCATTGGGCGTTTTAGCCTTTTGACATTACTTTTACATAATCGTTAACAGGCGAAATTTGAGAGAACCTTACCTTTACACATTATGATTATCGAATTTATATTTTGGGCAATCGGCCTATACATACTATACAAACTGGTTTTTGATTTCATCATTCCTGTAGCACGTACTACTCAGACTGTACGCAAACAATTCAGAACGATGCAGGAACAAATGAACGGCCAGGGAGGCGGTTTTAATGAGTATTACAATCAGACGAGCTCAAGTCAGGCTTCAGAAAACCATTCTGGATTTTCCGTAAGCGAGCGCCATACAAAACCAAGTGGCAATAAGGAGGACTATATTGATTTTGAGGAGGTGAAGTAAAGTTTTGAGTGGTGAGTATTGAGTATGAGTGTTTGCTGATATGCAGTTGGTCATTCGCTCACTAACAACTTTTTGCTTCGATTCTTATTAAAAACTTCGGTTCATAATTTTTGAGTACTAAGTTTAGGAACCCATACTCAGAACTCACAACTCATAACCCTTTTTTCTTTACCAGCTCAATTACATTTTCGGGCGCCTGCAAATGCCAACCATCAATACCTGCTTGTTTTGCCGCTTCTACATTTGGCAATGTATCGTCTATAAAAACACTTTCTTCTGCCACGATTCCTGCATCAATGAGAATGTATTCAAATGCTGATACGTTGGGCTTTCTCTGGCCAATTATGTGAGAGTAATAGGCTTTTTCAAAAAGTGAATCAAATTGATGAGCAAACTCTTTTACAAATGTTTCCTGGAAGGAATCGTAGTGAATAGCATTTGTATTGCTGAATAAAAATAATCTGTATTTCTTCTTTAACTCCTGCAGCAGTTCAATTCTTTCTTTTGGAAAATCGAGTAACATGGCATTCCATGCTCCGGCAATTGCTTCGTTGGTTACGCGCAATCCTGTTGTGGCCCTGAATTCATCGTAGAAAACTTCACTTGGCACATCTCCTGTTTCTAGCGTTTTGAATAAAGGATTAGCATGTGTTTGAGTAAAATAATCGTTGAAGTTGGCTACTCCCAAGTCCTGGAATGCCTTTGCTGTTTTGCCAAAATCAAGATTCAATAACACTCCGCCAAGATCGAAGATGATGTTTTTGATTGCCATGCCATGTTGTTTGCGGGCAAAGATATGGCACACAGATGACACGGATTAGGGGGATTTACACGGATTTTTTGTTTGCACGCAGATGACGCTGATTTAGCAGATGTACACTGATCATTGTGTATAAAAAAAAGAATAACTGAATGATAGAAACTGACTGGTTTGCCAAAACATAAACCCTCAGTCATTCAGTTATTCAATTATTAAATCAGCGTCATCTGCGTGCTCACGCCTACTGCACCAGCTTAAAGCTTGCGTCTTTCACGTCGCGGCTGTTTGTGCCTATGAATACTTTGAAGTCGCCGGGCTCTGCAACGCGTTTTAAATCGGAGTTATAGAATTTAAGATCTTCAACACTGATGGTGAAATCTACTTTTTTAGATTCACCGGCTTTCAATGTTACTTGCTGATAGCCTTTCAATTCTTTAACCGGTCTTGTTATTGTTCCTACCAGATCGCGGATGTACAACTGCACGGTTTCTGTTCCATCAAATTTTCCACTATTGGTTACCGTTACAGAGGCTGTTATTTTCTGGTCTTGCTTCATGGCAGGCGAACTGAGAGTTACGTTGCTGTAAGTAAACGAAGTATAGCTCAACCCGTATCCAAAAGGATACAACGGATCGTTTGACACATCAAGATAATTCGATCTGAATTTTCCTGTACCCACTCCACTATACGGACGACCGGTGTTTTTGTGATTATAGTAGATTGGAATTTGTCCAACGTTTCTAGGGAAGCTCATTGTTAATTTACCGGAAGGATTATAGTTGCCAAACAATACATCTGCAATGGCATTGCCGGCCTCTGTTCCGGAGAACCATGCGTCAAGAATTGCATCAGCATTTTGATCTTCCCAGGTTAATGTCATTGGCCTTCCGTTCAAAAGAACAATCACAATTGGCTTACCTGTTTTCTTTAATTCTTCCAATAATCTTTTCTGACTTTTTTGTAATCCGATGTCAGACATACTGGATGCCTCTCCGGTCATATCCGCGGCCTCGCCGAGCACCGTTACGACTACATCTGCTTTATTTGCCGTTGCTATTGCTTCGTCGATCATCTGCTGGAGTGAACGAGCGTCGATTTCTATTTCTTTTCCAAATGCATTTACTTTTTTTGCAAACATGGTGTCGTCTGAAATATTACAACCTCTTGCATACAGAATATTGGCGTCGTTTCCTGCGACATTTTTCAAGCCTTGCAAAACAGGAATGCTTTTTTCAGGATCGCCGGATACGCTCCAGGTGCCGAGCATGTTTCGTTTGTTATCTGCCAGCGGCCCGATTAACGCAATGGTTTTACCTTTTTGCAATGGCAAAACATTATTGTTGTTTTTTAACAATACCATTGATTTTGTTGCAAACTCACGAGCCGCAGCACGGTTCGCGTCTGTAAGGATCGCAGAATTGAATCTTTGCTCATTGCAATAACGGTAGGGATCATCGAAGAGACCAAGTTTGTATTTTGCCTCCAGCACTCTCTTACACGCCTCGTTGATCTGTGCTATTGTTACTTTTCCTTCTTTCAAAGATTTTTGAAGAGTGGTTAGAAAACCTTCTCCCACCATATCCATATCGATTCCCGCTTTCAGCGCCTCCGCAGATACGCGTTGCAGGTCGCCTAAACCATGATCGATCATTTCATTGATAGCAGTGTAATCTGTAACTACAAAACCTTTGAAGCCCCACTGTTTGCGCAGCAAATCCGTCATCAGCCATTTGTTTGCCGTAGCGGGCACGCCATCAACTTCGTTGAAGGACGACATCACGCTGCTAACGCCGGCATCTACAGCAGCTTTGTAAGGAGGTAAATAATATTCATACATTTTGATGCGGCTCATGTCGGTTGTATTGTAATCACGACCTGCTTCCGCGGCACCGTATAATGCAAAGTGCTTTACACAAGCCATCACTTTTGTTGGATCTGAATAGCCGTTGCCCTGATAGCCTTTTACCATTGCTGTGGCAACTTTGCAACCGAGATAAGTATCTTCACCAGAACCCTCGGATACGCGCCCCCAACGCGGATCACGGGCGATGTCCACCATTGGGGAATAGACCCAGCTTAAGCCATCGGCTGTTGCTTCGGATGCAGCAATGCTTGCACTTTTTTCAATCATGTCCATGTTCCATGAACATGACAAACCGAGAGGTATGGGAAAAATGGTCCTGTGACCATGAATAACATCAAGGCCAAATATTAATGGAATATGAAGCCTCGAATTGTTGACGGCTATTTCCTGTGCTTTTCTGATCTTATCGGGACCAGTGATTCCAAACAATGATCCCACTTGTCCGTTGCGGATCTTATTGTCAACATCTTTACTGACAACAGAGCCGGTTACCGTTCCGCCGGGTGTTACAAGATTTAGCTGGCCAATCTTTTCTTCCACGGTCATCTTTTGCATGAGACTGTTTACGAATGCGTTCATCTTTGCATCCTGCGTATTTGTTTTTGTCTGGCCCTGTGAAACGTGCATTGCAATCGAACAGGCACCAATCATCAAAAGTTTCTTCATCTTGTCTGTTATTTATTTGTACAGACGGATAATTATCCGTCTCCGATAATAGGCGTATTAACATCATTGCAAAGACGGATTATCATCCGTCTCTACTTTTTCAAAACCGGTTGTATTTCTTTCTGCCAAATGGCATAACCTTTTGCATTCATGTGCAACTGATCTTCTATAAAAATGTTGCTCATAATACTGCCATCAGCGTTGAGCATTTTATGGTAAACATCAACGAACGCAGTATTTTTTTGTTTGCTCAAAAACGATTTTATCTCCTCATTTACTTCCTGCATTTTGGGCATTAGCTTTTTCCTGCTGGGGCTCGGTTTGATAGAAACATACACAATTGAAGTATTTGGCAATTTTGCACGAAGTATCTGAAATAAGCTTTTGAACCTGTTTGCTACTGTTGCAGCAGTGATGGTATCAGAAGAGGCAAGATCATTGTCGCCGCAATACACGACCACTTGTTTTGGATGATATGGAAAAACGATATCGTTTACATATCCGGTTACTTCGGGCAATGTGCTACCGCCAAAACCGCGATTGATAATTTTGTAATCAGGAAAATAATTTTGAACGTCGTGCCATTTTGTAAAGGAAGAACTGCCGATAAACAAAATGGCCTGTTGTGGCGGAGGATTAATACTGTCTTGTTTCTTAAATACCTGTATGTCGTTCCAGAAAGCTTTTTGTTGTGCAAACAAACCTATAGTGCAAAACAATAATGTTGTAATGAGAACTGCGATTTTTTTCATCGTGCTGTCTTTTGGTAGTTCGCTAAGTTATCGAAATTGATATTTGGGTGTGCTGGATTTGCGCGTTGACGTTGAATTGACGTAGGGAAATTGGCACACAGATGACACGGATTAAACTGATTTACACGGATTTTTTGAGAGCGAATGCCATTCACCACACATCATTTTCAACTTTCAACTTTCAATTTTCAATTCGTTTTCGGACTTTCAATGCCCAGCTTCTTCAACCCTCTTTGTATTTCGGGGCAGCTCATGAACAGGTTCCACAGCAATCCGGACCTGTAGTTTTCTATCATCACAATTATAGGGCCCTGATCAATGGCGAGGTGCGATGTTGCGTACCAACTTTCACTTTCGTTAAAGGCATCTACAAAACCGTATTCGCTCCATATTTTATCGCCGAGGTCGTAGTAAAAATGTTTTAGTGCCTGCATGGAATATTCCGGTGTGTAGGGAAATGCGGAAAGAGCCGCAGTTGGCGCAATGGTGCCGTGATCATTGGTTGGCGAACTTGCATCGTAACCATTGTATGTGTCGCTGGCAGTTAACCCCCAGCAGTTTGCTCCGTAACCTTTGAAACTATTTGGGTTGCGCACACAATGTTCATGATTGATCAATGTGTGATTTCTATTTTGCTCCCAATAGTCTGCGTATTTATCTTTCAATCCGCGTGGATCAAGACCAACAAATGAATAGTGTGAGAAGAACAACGGGCCACCGTAATCAAAACCAAGCGGCAATTTTATGCCGTAAAATTCTTTACCATTTTTAAAGAAATCGCTTTGCGCCCATCCGCGATGGTACACGGCAGATGATACAGGATAGCGGTCTGCTGATGCAGCCAATACATACACAACCATGCATTCATTAAATCCCCGCAAAGGGAAATTCATTACCCATCCATTGTTTGGACTCCAGTGCCAATACAGCACTTCCTGTCCCTCGCGGGTGAACCAGCTCCATTCTATTTCGCCCCACATCCAGTTGATGCGGTCGCGAATCTCGCGTTCCATTTGATTGTCTTTATCGAAATATTGTCTTGCGCATAAAAGCCCCTCAAAAAGAAACGAGGTTTCTACCAGATCTGCACCGTCATCCTTTCTCCCGAAACGTATGGTTTTACCTGTTGCGCCATCCAGCCAGTGTGGGAACGCTCCATGATAAGCATCTGCTTTCCATAAAAATTTTACGATCTTGTTCATGCGTTCTGCAGCTTGCTCCCGAGTGATCCATCCGCGACTTGCACCAACAATAATTGACATAATACCAAAACCGCTTCCACCGGTTGTCACCACTTCATCGCCATAATCGAATGAGCGATTGCTCCGCTCTCTCGCAAGACCGCTTACCGGATGTCCAAAATCCCAGAAGTAACGAAAGGTCTGCTTCTGCACAAGATCAAGCAATGCAGAGTCTGATAAATTCTTCGGTCGTTTTGTCGGATCAAAAACTCCGGATGTATTTTCCTTTTGTTTCTTCTGGGCAAAAGTGGCGGTGCAACTAAATGCGATCAGCAAAAGACTTAGGCAAACCGCATGTCTCATAATATTTCTTTGTGTCATAATACAGATATGATGTGAGCACTCTAATTCCTATTTCCTAATTCCTAATTCAATGCCGTTTAGTTAAGGTGTTTGAAAAAACAAAAGCCTCTCTCTTGTCATCCCGAGGAACGAGGGATCTGAGCCTAACACCAATGAACACTATGCGTAAACAATCACGCAGATCCCTCCTTCGTCGGGATGACAAGCAGTCTTTCTTTTCTAGGCATAGCAACCAAGTAATTGAAAAGTTGCTTAACTAAACGACATTGAATTTCTATTTTCTAATTATAAACGGGGGCTTTGAAAGCCCAATGATATCATTCCTGTTTTTATTTCCGGGCAACTCATGAACAGGTTCCACAACAATCCGGTTCTATAGTTTTCAATCATCACAACCTGCGGTCCCTGGTCTATTGCCAGAAAAGAATCTGCAAACCATGCATCTTCTAAATTGAACGCATCCACAAAGCCGTAGTCCTTCCACAACTTGTCACCGAGTGTATAATAGAAAAATTTGATTGCTGCCATGGATTGATTTGGCGCATAAGGTAATGAAGAAACGGCTGCTGTTGGCGAAATCGTTCCGTTATCATTGGTTGGGCTATGTGCAAGATAGCCTTGCCTTCCGTCGTCGCTTGCCGTTAATCCCCAACACTGACTGCTGTAACCAAAATAGTTGGCAGCATTGGAGATGCAATATTGATTATTGATCAGCGTGTGATTGATAGTTTGTGTTTGATAGTTAGCATAAGCATCGGTGAGGCCGTTTGGATTGATTCCTAAAAAAGAATAGTGTGCAAAAAACAAGGGGCCGCCCCAATCAGGGCCTAACGGCAATTGATACCCCAAAAATGTTTTGCCATTTCTCATATTACCGTTTTGCGCCCAGCCATTGTCGTATACAACTTTAGGAACAGTGTGGGTGGGCGAAGAGGCTGCCAGAACATAGGTCATCAAAGCCTCGTTCCAACCGGAAACTCTCAAACCAATGTCCCAATTATAATTTGGGCTCCAATGCCAGTATAGTACATTTTCCGGACCACTGCCCACATCTTTTCTGAACCAGCTCCAGTCTACCGCCTTCCACAAACTATCGATGTCTTTTCTAAGCTGCGTTTCTGTGGTGGAAGATTGATTATAGTATTGTCGTGCAGTCAGCAAGCCTTGCATTAAGAAAGATGTTTCTACTAAATCGGCGCCATTATCCTTGTCGCTGAACGGTTGCACTTTGCCGGTAGCTCCGTTGAGCCAGTGTGGAAATGCCCCGTGGAAACTGTCTGCTGTTTTAAGAAACGAAACAATTTTTTGGGTTTGGGAAACGGCGTCCGTTCTAGAAACAAAACTTCTATTGGCTGCAGCAATGGTTGCCATTACGCCAAATCCCGTTCCTCCTGTTGTCACCACATCGCCGGATGTATTTCTCTCTCGTGCCATTCCACTTACCGGATGAGCAAAATCCCAGAAGTATTTAAAGGTTTGTTTTTGTACAACATCGAGTAGTGCGCTATCTGAAATGCGGGGAAACTTATCTGTGCTGTCAATAGCAGTAAGAATATTCACGTTGGCTTCTGCATCAAGCTTTGTACCTTTTTGCGAAGTAAGATTAGTGTTCACAGTAAGTTTGTACAAAGAAATATTTTGCAAAGCATTTTTCACCTTCACTTCTACAATATTGCTATCGGTTGGCGTTGGGTTATTGAATGTTAACGGAACTGTTGCACCGTTTTTATCACGAATAAAAATGTTGGTAGCGGTAGTTGTCATGTCTACCGGCGCACTGAAAACAAGCATTATAGGCGGTGTTGTTTTCACATTTTTACATTTAAATCCATTGGAGGCGTGCTGGCCGTCAACGGTTATGTTATTAAGATGAAAAACCTCCGGCACTGGTGGTTCGGGAGGCGGCGTTGAATCATTGTTTTTTGAGCAACAGAGTAAGACGTACAACATTATCAATAAGCCGGTATAAGCTTTAGCTGACATAATGTGAATAAGGTTTGTTCAGTAAGGTAAGATGAACCTCTTTTTAGATTACTGTTAATAAAAGCCTTCGACATATTGGCGTTTCTGATTTAGCAGAAACAACCAATATGTCTTGACTCTTTTTTCTCATGTGTGTAAAATACGAGGGCAAGCTTTGCTGTTACACAAAGCAAGATCTTTATAAACCTAATTTTTCAAGTTTGAATAGTGCGGTTACTTCTTTTGCCGTAAGCGCTCTGTTAAAAATCCTAAATTCATCTATGGCACCTAAGAAACTATTTGCCCATGATTGGGCTCCTGCGCCATCAGTCAGTGATGGATAGGTTTGAAAATGCCATGTTCCTACCACCATTTTCGTTGCATTCTTAAATTTGAGTGGCCCATATGCTGCATTAGGATTGATTGCCGGATCGTCGCCATGTAATGTGGGCGTTGTTGATGGCTGGTTGCCTGCAGAGTTTATAACTTGCAACTGGTTATTGGCATAAATCCTCAAGGCAGAAGTCGCTCCGTCATAAGTTACAGCAATGTGCACCCATTTACCTATCCCATTTGCAATTTTAGTATCGGTAAACTGACCTTTCCAGGCCGCCGCATTGTCGTTGTTCATGTGTACTTTAAAAAACAGGGTGGTGTTGTCTGCTCCGTAGTTTTCCTGGTATATGTCAAGGTTGCCCCAGAAATCATCCGTTCTGTTGATAGCGAAAATTCCGCGTGCCTGATTGTTTGTAGGTCCTGCTTTTAACCACATTGAAATGGTGTAAGATTTCAGTCCCAGAATTGCAGATCCAGGACTCCCGTATACTGCATAAGCGCCATCTTTACCTTGATAGGCTTGCCCAAATCCGGACCTTCCTGTGGCATATCCTATAGCAGTGTCTTTTGTAGATGTAATATTTGCGATGCTGTCTTTCAGCACACCTTCGAAGCTCCATTTTGCTATGATAGCATCTTTGGCAACATCGTTGGATACATTATAGTCTCCAATTGGCGGTGGTGGAGATGGTTTGAAATCATCGCCGTAATCAACTTTTGTACAAGCTGCGAGAAGTATTAATGCAAACAACATAGTTGCTATCGCAGTTGATGAAAATATTTTGAATATGCTTTTCATGGTAATTCTTTTTTTAAAATGCACGAATAAAAACTGTTAGTTGTATCCCTGGTTCTGTTTCAATTTTCCACCGCTCAGGTCAATCTGATTTTGAGGAATGGGGAACACTTCATTTTTATTGGCCGTAAATCCTAACGGACCAAACACCTGCACGCCGCGTCCCTGGCGCACCACATCGAAGAATCTGTCGCATTCCATTGCAAGTTCTACACGGCGTTCTTTCCAAATGTTATTGATGGTTGCAGGAACAGATGCAAGCCCTGCTCTGTGCCTGATGGAATCCAGTGCCACTTGTGCATCTGCAGTTTTGCCTGTTTGCACTGCGGCCTCTGCATATATCAACAAGACATCTGCAAAACGCATCAGCCTAATGTTTTTAGGTTTATCATCTTTGTCGGTTGGGCCGTTACATGCGACCGTTTCAGCTACTGGACTGTGATATGCTTTGTAATTGTATCTGTCGTTTTGAACAGAATCCTTTGTTGGAATTCTGAACCCGTCAAAAAGTACTGTTCCTGCATTTGTCCCCCCGGTTGGTTGTACGAAAATGATGGTTGCGGTTTTGCGTGTATCATTTGCCTCATACGCATTTGCCAGATCGGCGGAAGGAGTATTTAAACCGAATCCAAGATCTCCGGTATAGGTGAAAGTAGGAAACTTATTTTCCCAACCACCGCTACCTCCGGCCCTCGGCCCCTGTCCGTTGCTGTATAGTTTGCTAATGGCATCGCAGGCATTGTTCTTCGCGGCCTGCACCTCAAACATAGATTCGCTGTTATTATTTCCGCCTACTCCATGATCTGGTTTTTCTCTCCAAACCGCTGCATAGTAAGGATATGGCACAAGTGAAAACTTACCGGAGTTCATGATATCCTTTGTAAGATCATATGCTTTTTGATAGTCTTTTTTATAGAGATAAACTTTGGCAAGATAGGCTTCCGCTGTGCCTTTGTTTACGCGACCCTCTGTTGCGCCTGGGCCTCCGCGAAGAGGAAGATGGTCAACGGCAAATTGAAGATCGGCAATGATTGCTGCGTAAACGCTGTCTACAGATTTCTTCACAACAAACTCATCGTTGTTTTGGTCGGCAATTGTTGGAGCCCTTAATATTAAAGGAACGCCGCCAAACAATCTTACAAGGTTAAAGTAGAAATAACCACGCAGAAATCTTGTTTCACCAATCAATCTGTTTTTTATTGTTTCATCAAAAGTAGCAGTGTTCAACACGGACAGCGCCTGATTAGTACGGGCGATTGCAGTATAGTGCCCGTTCCACAAATTATTGAGATAGGCAACGTTTGCATCTACTGTAAAGTTGTCCATCTTGCCTGCAGTTTCCTGCTGGTCAGATGGAGAGCTTCCTTTGTCAGCGTCATCCGATGCAATGTCTACGGTAAGATTCATTTCGAGGCCCACAGTTGTACTTCCGAAACCGCCAAAGTATAACGCATTGTATGCGCCCAACACAAGGTTGGATGCTGCGTTTGGATCTTTACTAACTTCTTCTTTTGTTTGCTGACCCTGCGCAGGCACGTCCAGGAAGTTTTTGTTGCAGCCGGCGATGATGCAGGCAACACTTGCAACGGCTATTATAAAAAGGAGAAAAATATTTTTAGTCTTCATGACAATAAGTTTTAAGTGATCAGTTAAAAACCAAGATTGAGGCCAAATACCCAGGTACGTATTGTTGGATATGTGTTTACATCCACACCTGCATTTGTGATACCGAGATTCGATTGATTTGTTGCGCTCAACGGATCGCCTTTTAATGAACTTGCCTGGGCTGTTACAGAAGAAAACTCAGGTGTAAATCCTTTATACTTTGTGAATGTTGCCAGGTTTTGTGCGGCAACATATACGCGAAGTTTTGTGATTTTTGCTTGTTCCAATGACTTTGCAGGCAAAGTGTATCCTATTGTAAGGTTATTGATTCTAAAGAAGCTGCCATTCTCAACAAAGTAAGTAGAGGCAGGCATTTGAGTGATTGATGCACGTGGTTCAGCGTTTGTTTTATTGGTAACGGTCCATCTGTTTGTTACAACATCTGATTCCATATTTTCCAACTGGTTCGCATTATCTCTTAATGCTTTTTTAGCATTGTAGATCTTTCCTCCGGAAGTTCCGTAAGTTCCTATGCTTAGATCAAAGCTTTTATATGTTACTCCACCATTGATACCATAAATTATCTTAGGTTGATAGGAACCTACCAGCACTCTGTCAGCTGCAGAAATGGTACCGTCGCCGTTAGTGTCCTGGTATTTAAAATCACCGGGCACTGCATTGGGTTGAATTACTTTACCATCCTTGTTTTTGTATCCGTCAATTTCTGCCTGGCTCTGGAACACACCCATTACCTGCAACACATTGTAACTGGCAATTGGCTGGCCGCTTGGTGACAGTGTCACAAATCCCTGGCCGGCTATATCTCCATCTGACAATGCCTGACCACCTGAAAGACCGGCCACTTCGTTGTGGTTAAATGCAACGTTGGCGTTTATGTTATAGCTCCATTCTTTACCGGCTTTGTCGGCCCAGTTCAAGCCAAGTTCTATACCCTTATTTAGTATCGAAGCGGCGTTGGTAAGAATCTTGTTGTCTTGATCACCCAGCGCGCCGTTTGGAACTATGTTGATCAACGCGTCGTTAACTTTTTTGTGGTATAGATCGATAGTACCTGTTAAGCGTTTATCAAGTACGGAGAAGTCTACGCCCAAATCAATTTCTTCTGTTTCTTCCCATTTTAAATTTGGGTCGACGACGTTGGTGAATGCTATGCCATTACCAAGGTACCCATACTGAAGATTAGATGTAGCGAGGTCAAGGAAGGCAGCAGATGGAATATTATCATTACCTACTTTACCCCAGCTCGCTCTCAACTTTAAGTAATCAAATGTTTTTTGATCCTTCATGAAGTCTTCTGAAGAAATATTCCAACCCACACCTACTGAAGGAAAATATCCCCATCTGTTGTAGGAAGGGAAACGGGAACTACCATCTGCACGCAATGTAGCCGTAATGAGATATTTGTCTTTGTAATCGTAATTCAATCTTCCGATATATGAGTTGCGTGACCATTTATCTCCCGAACCATTGTTCTTTTGTGTGCTGTCCAAACCTGTATTAAGATACCACTGACTTTGTTGTGCAGGCACGCCCTGTCTGTAACCATACAAGCGATTGAAGTTGAATTTTTCAGCTGTTGTACCTACCATCAGTCTAAAGTTGTGATCACCAAACTTTTTGGCTGCGGTTAGGGTATTGTCCCATATCCATCTGTTGGCATCGTTCTTTGTCATGGCGAGTGTGCTCACTGCCTGTTCCTGATTACCTCCTGTTTGGATGAAGATGGTACTGTCGGCATTGTATTGATATTTGTATTGTGTATTCTTATAGAAGTCAAGATCCACTCCAAGGTTTGAATTAAATGTCAACCACTTTGTGATCTTGTATTCCAGTGTAGCAGCACCCTGGAAGCGGCTGTCATTTCCCCGGTTATAATTTTTGTCTATATCAAGCACAGGGTTACCCACGTTTTGGAAAGCAGATGTATTACCGTACTTTCCATTTACCATTGGCGGGATAAGCGGTGTAGCTCTGTAAGCGTTACCAGAAGCAGAGCTAAGATCAACGTCGTCCAGCACACCATTGCTGAAAGAAATAAGTGTTGTTAATCTTAATTTATTGCTGATCTTGTATTCATTATTTGAACGCAGTGTAAATCTCTTGAAGTTGTTATTTTTTACAATGCCGTTGTCAATTAAATAACCTGCACTTAAGAAATAGTTAATCTTATCGCTACCTCCGGAGATGGATAAGTTATTATTTTGTTGCAGTGCCTGGCGCAAGATAGCATCGTACCAGTCTGTGTTGTAGCCATTTTTCAATAATGTGGTATCAACAAGATCATCTGTACTTCCATAATATCTGCTGGCTTCATTAATGTAACCTGTGTACTGTTTTGAACCAGCCATGTTTACCAGGTGTGCGGCTTCTTTTACACCTACAGTACCATCGTAGCTGATCTGCATTTTTCCTGAGCGGCCTTTTTTAGTTGTAATGATGATCACACCGTTTGCGGCACGCACACCATATATAGCGGTTGAAGATGCGTCTTTCAAAACATCCATCGTAACGATGTCTGCGTTGTTGATATTAGTAATATCATCTGTAATAACACCATCAACAACATACAACGGATTGGCTCCCGCCAACATAGAACCCGTACCTCTTATACGCACTGCGGGATTTGAATTTGGCGCACCAGAACTAATGATCTGCACGCCGGCTGCTTTACCTTGCAATGCCTGTGTTGCGGTTAACACCGGCTGACTTGCAAGATCAGCTCCTTTGATGCTGGCAACAGCACCGGTGAGGTCTCTTCTTCTTGCTGTACCATATCCAACTACTACCACCTGGTCAAGTTCGCGGTTAGATGGTTGCAGGACCACATTCAAAACTACTTTGCCCGCTACAGGTACTTCCAATGTTTCAAAACCAACAGAGCTGAACACGAGTACATCTGTTTCCAATACATTGTTAAGTGAAAAATTTCCGTTTACATCCGTGGCCGTTCCGGTTGCTTTGCCTTTTACCTGGACAGAAACGCCGAGCAAAGGCGAACCTCCCTGTGAAGAGGTTACCGTTCCCGTTACTCTTATGTTAGGCGCTGGAACATCTGCAGCCACTTCTGCGCCGGAGCCTTCTTTAAGTACGATAAGATTGTTGTCGAGTATTTTGTAATCAATATGTGTATTGGCAAATATTTTGTGCAACACTGATTTGACGTCTTCGTTTGCGGCTACAATACTTACAGCCGGCGTATTTGCAACGACAGTTTCATTGTAGAGAAATCTGAAACTGCTCTTTTTTTCAATTGTGCTAAGCACTTTTTTTAAGGAAACTGACTGCAGGTCGAGCGATACTTTTTCCTGCGAAAAGCCTCCTGCGGAAACGTGCAGGCAGGCAAATATCATTATTGCAATCGTTAATTTCATAACACGGGTAATCTTGGAATAGGCGCATTTTTCCCAAAAAACGTTTGGGTGTTGTTTTTTTTTCATTACTTTCCATTTGAAAGGTTAAGTCAATAGCAATCCGCATCAACGAGGTTTGCTTTTTCGTCGCTGAAAATGTCTGAGCCTTTTGGCGGGGAATGCTGCAACATTTCCCGTTTTTTATGCTTAGTGTTCTAAGAAGAATTTTGGAGGGTTTTCATATAGCATGTTTAATTTATGGCGTTATAACAATCGAGCTGTTATCATTTATGGTATAATGAAATACAGTAGTGATCTTCATGGCATCCAAAGCCTGGGTAATAGTTTCATGCGTAAACGTACCGGAGAAACGCATTTTTTTTAAGGGTTCATTCTTAAGCTCTATCGAAATCCCATACCACCTTTGCATTTGCCTTACTATCTCCTCAAAATCTGTGTCGCTGAATACCAGTTTGTTGTCAACCCATGAAGTTTCCACAATGGTACTGTCATCATCCAAACGTGTGACATTTTCTACGGCTACAAGGGGAGTTGCTTTATTAGAGTTATTGTGTTTGTGGAGAGTGTCCTGATTATTTACAATTAATTTTTCATTAGGTTGTAAAATAATTTTTTCAGACGGTCTGTTGCGAATTGAAATTTCAACCTTCCCTTTTATGAGGCTGGTTTCTGTTGTTTGTTCTCCCGGATAGGATTTCACATTAAAAGATGTGCCAAGCACCCTGATATCTATTCTTTCTGTATGAATAATAAAGGGTTTGTCGGCACTTTTCACTACATCAAAGAAAGCTTCGCCGGAAAGATCTACCTCTCTTAGCTCAACATCATACTCTTTATTATAAGTGAGTTTGCTACCGGCATTTAACCACACAGTGGTACCTTCCGGTAAAACCAGCTTTGACTTTGATCCTATTTTGGTAGACACCTCGCTAAGGTTAGACGCTGCTAATGAACCAAGATTTTTATCTGAATTGTGTTTGCGTGGCTTGAATATCAACCCAACAGCAATGATCACTGTAGCTGCGACAGAAATTGGAAGCCATAGTTTTCTTGTGAAAATGCGTTTCGGAGATTCAGCTTCTTCAGGCTCTTCTCCCGTAAAGTTGTCCAATTCAATACCCGCTGCATTCATTTTCTGCAAATGATATTCAAATGCCAGGTCACTGTTGTAAGCCTCTTTCGGTTGCAGGTTCCATAAGTCCTGCATGTTTTGCATGGCATATTGCCACTCGGGATTGTTGCGCATGAGCAACTCCAATTCATTCAACTCATCCGATGTTGCTTCATCGGATAACTTCTTCGCTATAAGTTCCCAAAATCTTTCTTGTGACATGAATGGTGGTGCCTTTTGTACTAGGACAGAAGGTTCGATGTTTTACCCCTAAAAGATCTCAAAGTTTTTTTGCTTAACGCGAAACACCCACGCTTACTTTCCCAAGTAAGATGATACTGAAGCATTAATATCAAAATGAATACTTTGTGCCACTCTGCGAAGTGCGATGGACATTTGCGCCTCAACTGTCTTTAAGGAGATACCCAGCAGCTCAGCCACTTCTTTGTAACGAAGTCCATCTTCTTTTACCAGTTTAAAAATCTGGCGGCATTTGGGTGGTAAGTGAAGGATGGCCATTTGCACCCGGCGCATCATTTCTGCAGTGATCATTAATTGTTCCGGATCAAAATAAATGCTTTTCATTTCCACCAAAATTTCATCGGAAAAGAAAACGTTTTCTTTTGATTTTTGAGAGAGATAATTGAGTGACTGATTTTTGACGCTTATATATAAGTATAGAACGATGTTGTCAATATTTAACAATGAGGTTCTTTTGTTCCAAATCTTAATAAAAACATCTGAAGTGATTTCTTCGGCAATTTCGTGTGACTTAATAACTGAGTAGGCAAACTGACGGAGACGGCTTTGAAACATGCAGAAAAACTGCTTGTATGCCTGCTGATCGTTATGAACGGCAATTCTTTCTACCAACTCTCGTATGTGCAGCCTGTCGTTGTTCATAAGCATTACAAAACTATGAAGTTTATATGTAATTAATAATTAACAATTAATAATTAATAGAGAACCCCTCTAAACCTTTGATCTATCTGCAATACTAGCGTGTTTGACTTTAGGTTGGCTAAAATAAAGATGTGCTCTCCAATGGCTGCAACCCTATTAATTTTTAATTATTAATTACCAACTGCGTGGTAGCCTTCCCGTGGAGATTTCTAAAAAAGCAAACTATTTCTTGGATGGGTTTGTTTTTTTTATATTTTTGCCGCTCATTTAGAGCGCCGCTCTGAGGGCCTATAGCTCAGTCGGTTAGAGCACCTGACTCATAATCAGGTGGTCCCTGGTTCGAGCCCAGGTGGGCCCACAAAGGTTTCAGAATTAAAAAACTGGAACCTTTTTTAGTTATAGACCGTTTTTTAAACTTTTTAACAATCAGCGTTTACGCTTTCATTCGCAAAAAAAAATACATTTGCCTACTTTAATACTAATATGAAAAAATTTGTACTGGCAGCTTTGGCTTTTACCCTTGTAAACATTGCAACTGCGCAAACCGGAACACCATCGACGACGACGAGCAAGACTCCTACAAAAAAAGACTGGAGCAAAGTGAACCTTGGCAATCGTGCTAATGATCACTTTATGATACAATTCGGTTATGACGGATGGGCCGCCGCTCCGGATAGTATCAACACAAAAGGTTTTAGCCGCCATTTCAATATGTACTTCATGTATGACATGCCTTTTAAAACAGATCCTCGCTTTAGCATTGGCGCAGGGTTGGGTGTAGGAAGCAGCAATATCTTTTTTAACAAACAGGAAGTTGCCATTACAGCGCTTACTTCTCAATTGCCTTTCCCTGATAAATCTCAGACGGACCATTTCAAAAAATTCAAACTTTCTACCAACTATATTGAGGTGCCTTTGGAACTGCGTTTTGTAAGCAATCCGGAGAACACAAACAAAAGCTTCAAAGCAGCTGCGGGTATCAAAGTTGGCTTCCTTGTAAATGCACACACGAAGGGTAAGACCCTGCAAAACTCTGACGGACAAACGATTAATAACTATACTGAGAAAGAAGCTTCCAAAAGATATTTCAATACTACCAAAATCGCTGCGACTGCAAGACTTGGCTATGGTTTCCTTGGTATTCACTTCGACTACCAGATCACCAGCACGGTTAAAGATGGTATGGGACCTGCGATCAACCCTTACTCAATTGGTTTAGTAGTAAGCGGTTTGTAGGCTTCGGCAAGCTCATCCGAACAGACTAAGCGATATTGGATTTAAAACATAATTTGAAAAGCGAACGGTGCAAATACGCCGTTCGCTTTTTATTTTTCTATTTTTGCCCATTAATTTTTTATAAGAGTGATTGATAAGAAAAACATTGTTCAGCAGGAAGAAAGAGCTGTTCTGGTTGGATTGGTTTACAAAGAACAAACAGAATTCCAGGTGCAGGAATACCTGGACGAACTGGCTTTTCTGGCTGAAACGGCCGGAGCCATTGCAGTTAAGCGATTTACACAAAAGCTGGCACATCCCGATAGCCGCACTTTTGTAGGCAAGGGAAAACTGGAAGAAATAAAGGACTATATCACGAGCAGAGGCGTTACGCTTGCCATTTTCGACGATGAGCTTACCGGTTCGCAGATCACAAATATTGAAAAAGAACTGAAGGTTAAGACGATTGACCGCTCAGATCTTATTCTCGACATTTTTGCGCGCCGTGCGAAAACAGCACAGGCGAAAACGCAGGTGGAACTGGCGCAATATCAATATTTGTTGCCTCGCCTTAAAGGTATGTGGAGTCACCTTGAGCGGCAAGGTGGTGGTATTGGTACACGTGGTCCCGGTGAAACGGAAATTGAAACGGACCGTCGTATCGTTAAAGACAAAATCACCTTGCTGAAAAAGCGTCTGTCAGAAATTGACAAACAGTCTTTCACGCAAAGAAAAGAGCGTGGGGAATTTATACGCGTGGCACTGGTGGGTTATACCAACGTAGGTAAATCTACCATTATGAATCTTTTAAGCAAGAGTGAAGTTTTCGCAGAAAACAAATTGTTTGCAACACTTGACACAACGACGCGGAAAGTAGTTTTTGAAACAACTCCTTTTTTGTTGAGTGATACGGTAGGGTTCATTCGCAAGTTGCCACACCACCTCGTTGAGAGTTTTAAAAGTACGTTGGATGAGGTACGCGAAGCAGATATTTTAATGCATGTGGTAGACATTTCGCATCCACAATATGAAGATCAATTGGCTGTTGTAAATAAAACATTGCAGGAACTGAAAGCTTACGACAAACCGGTGATTACCGTTTTCAACAAAATGGACCAGTACGAAAAAAACACGTTTGACGAATGGCTGGAAGATGATGTTAAGGAGCAACTTTTAGTGGAACTAAAAGAGCGCTGGGAAAATGATACACAAGGCAATTGTGTATTTGTGTCTGCTATTGAAAGAAAAAATATTGATGGCTTGCGCAACACGATCCTTACAAAAGTGAAGGAGCTGTATCGAATAAGATACCCGTATAAGACGGAATATTTGTATTGATCTCTAAACCACAGAGTGAAGGAGTTTTTTTCACAGAGGAAAGGAGGAGCTGTATTGTGGCCCTATCATTCATTTGATGCGGCAACACCGTCAAAGTTTCTTTTTTTATTCTTTCAATAGAGAAAAAATCATTTCCAACGGGAAGTCCTCCTTTCCTCTGTGAAAAAAACCTCTGCTATCTCCGTGGTTAAATCTCTAGCAAAAAAAACATGGCAAATTACAAGTGGCACAAAATAGCTGACACTGTTGAAGAAATACATTTTGGTGAAAATAATATTGCTGTTACTGAAGCCGATGGCAAAACAATTTGCGTTGCAAAATATAAAGATGAATTATTTGCCTTTGCATACAAGTGTCCGCATGCTAGCGGCATAATGGCGGATGGTTTTATAGATGCTTTGGGAAATGTTGTTTGTCCATTGCATCGCTACAAGTTTTGCATAACAAACGGACGTAATGTGAGCGGCGAGGGTTATTATTTAAAGCATTGGCCAGTACGCATTGAAGATGAAAAAGTGTACGTGGGCTTTGAAGAAAAGAGCTTTTTGAAGTGGCTGTAAAAAACTTTTAAAAAAATCTTGTCGAATTATTTGTTGGAAAGCAGAAATCCCTATTTTTGCAACCCCAACACGGGAAATTCCTCCTTAGCTCAGTTGGTTAGAGCATCTGACTGTTAATCAGAGGGTCGTTGGTTCAAGTCCAACAGGGGGAGCAGAAAAGCCTACAGAATGTATATTTTGTAGGCTTTTTTCATGGGCAAGATTTTAAAAGTCAAAATTAAAAAGTCAAAAAATTGAGCGCATGAACAACCTTTTGACTTTTAAATTTTGACTTTTTGTTTACTCGATTTACAAATTAATCTAACCACATAACATCATAGCATGCAAGAGCAATTAACCACCCTGATTAAAAACTTAAAAGACAATAAAGTTTCATTCAAAGAAGTGCTTGAGTTTATAGAAACTAATTATCAGCACACACCGACTGCTTTCAAAAATGGAGATGTGCAAAATGAAGCAACGCAAAATCAAGGCAGTGCCAAAGTGTTTGCATTTGCTCAACTACATGAGCTTAGCAAAGAAGATACGCTTTACCTATTTGCAGAACACTATCAATCTGTTTTAAATAATTTGAACGGCACTGATCATCAAAACATAAGGCAGTTTATGCTGAATGGTTGGGATGGAGTGAAGCTTGATGGAGTTTGTTTGGTAGCCAAGTAATGCGGAAGGGTACTACAAATGAGCTAGCCACCTATCTTTCTTTTCAGCGGAATTCATTATTTTACCAACTCATTTGTGTCAAATGAACAATGGCAAAAGGTCATCATGTATCCAGTCTAAACCATTATCATCTTATTCCTAAAAAACACAAAAGTATGTCTTATCACTTAGGTCCGAAAACCACATTGCGAACCTTATTCTTCGCTTTGGCGCTGTTTTTATTCGGTTGTCAAAAGGAAGTGAGCGAGGAACATCTTGACCAGGGCGGCACTGGCAATTCCACCGCTGTGTTCAGTCTTGTTCCTACCAGCAATAACTGCTCCGACGCTGTTGTATCGGGCACATTTGTAGCCGGCACCGCTTTGACGGCCACATCAATGATCACCGTTACAGTAAATGTTACAACCATAGGCGGCTGGCAATTTTCTACCAACACCGTTAATGGTTACTCTTTCAGAGGAACAGGAACCTTTACCCAAACCGGCAATCAAAGCATTCAGTTACTTGCAACAGGCACTCCGGCGGCGGCAGGCAACAATAACTTTAATCTCAACACTGGTTCTTCTATATGCACGGTTGCCGTTACCGTTAACGCAGCGGGTTCTGGCGGCGGTGGCAATGTAGGCAACGCAACGCTTTATTATAAAGCAACAATAGATGGTGTTGCTTATTCAGAAAAGGTTACAGATACTAACAGCTTCATTGCAGGGTCAGGTTTGTCCGGCTCTGATGATGTGATATTTGGTGGCGGAATCGCATTTGATGACGGTAACGGCGTTCCTAAACCGCCCACTGCAACTTCTCTTGATGTTGATATTGGGGTGCTTCATAATTATTATAATTGTACAGACGCTTACTTCAGGGCATTCTTCACTATTGGAGATCATGCATATGCGAAGCCTAATCCGATGACTGATGCAGACAAAGAAGGTGTGGTCGTGGTTTGGGGCGATGCATCTGGCGGTTACTGGAGCAGCCAGGCAGGCACGGGTAGTCAAACAGGAAGCACTTTCAAAATCATTAGTGTGGAAGATGCGAGAGATATTACCGGCACACTGTATCTGAAAATAAAAATGCAGTTTAGCTGCAAGATCTACAACGTAAACACCGGAGCGGCTAAGACTTTAACCAACGGAGAAATGGTGGCCTACTTCGGAAAGATATAATAGGTTCAAATGTTTTCTCCAACAAAAAGGAGCTGCATCAACTAATGCAGCTCCTTTTTTAATAGGTGAAAACTCACCATTTTCCGAATATATAATTGTTTGTCTCTTCTCCGATTTTTCTATTCTGAAAACAACAACTCAGTTATAACAATAAATAAGATTGTATACAAGATTTTATACAACAGCAGCTTCAGGTGCTACGATATCAATCGCTGCTAGTGCATGCTTATAATTTTCAAGTTGAGTCAATACGCTTTTTTTGATCCCTGAAAAATAGGTAGAGCCCGAAAACAGATTTTCATAATAGGCAATTCCTGCTTCGACGTTGACTTTATAGGCCTTCCATTTTTTGATCTGTAATTCAGTAACGCTCTTTAATGACGATGCCATTTCTTTTTGCAAATTATCAATGTACATTTTGAGCTCTTTCAAAAACATGTGCGGTCTATCTGTATCAGGCAAAACATTCTCATTGCCGTAAATATGTTTTGTCATGGAACTCAAAGAAACTTCTTTATCGAAATAGGCAAGATTGGGACCGGGACAAATAACTACGCCTTGTTGCTGACCTTTTACCGGAACATCATTTTCCATATATGCTGAATTAGCAAGGCCCACGCAAAGACAGGATTTATCTGTAATGGCAGTTTTTCTCTCTTCATATTCCTTCGCAGAAATATCTCCGCTCAAAACATTCAACTCTGCTAATTTTATGTCCTGGTATTTTTTTGATGCGGTGCAAATACCTTGGCTATCGTATTCTTTGCTGAGTGCTAAATGTTTTTTGGGACACGAGCTGCCTGCGATCTGCGCATCTATACGGACTTGTTTCCAATACTCATTGCTTATGCCTCTTACAGTGTTGAACGGCACACCAAGCGGAGAAATATTACTGAGGTAAAAATCTTCTTCTTTTGCTTTTGCCATTAATTTCCTAGTTGATGCATCTACCGTTGTAGCTTCAGGCACCAGCAAAAAAGGTGATCCCCAGCCAACAGAATCCAATTGATAATGATCCAGTAAAAAGCTATGTTCTTCTGCTGTACCTACGCCGCCTTGTGCAGTAATCTTTATGCTCAAAGGCGTTGCTGGAATGGTAATATTTTTATCGTTCCATGCTTTTACAATTAAGTCGTGCATGGTTTGTATCAAGTGGGATTTCTTTTCTTTGAATTCTTCCAACACCGGACCCATTAAAAAGCCATCTGTTGCAAAAGCATGTCCACCGCAGTTAAGCCCCGATTCAATACGAAACTCAGAAACCCAAATTCCTTTTTTTGCTAAAAAGCTACCCTGAACCATTGCCGATCTGTAGTCACTTACTTTGATGATGATCTTCTTTTTTAACTGTCCGTTTGCATCTGGGAAGAAATCTGTGAAATTTTCTATGTAGCTGTACAAGCGAGGATTCATGCCCGCAGAAAGCACCACCGATGAATTGAGTGTGCTGTTGGCAAACCCACGCAATGCGGCATGCGCATCATTGTACATGATGGGCAACTGCTCGTCTTTTTCAAAGTTGTCCTTATCCAGCTTTGTCATGATGTTGACATCAATCTTACCGGGATAAAGATTTTCTTCGATATAATTTTTAATGCTTTCGGCGCCATCATCTATAAAGCGCTGAATATTTTTTTTAAACTCCGAAGCATTGGGCAATGTCGCAATGTATTTTTCCAACTCCACTTTGCTGCTAGTTATCTCAGCTTTGAACGCATTGAACTTGCTCGTCACAATCACATCCATCATGTTGAGATACGCGGTGATTCTGCTTGCCCTGTAATCTTTTATCTTCTTCGTGATCTCATTGTAAGGCAGCGTGAATTTCTGGCTATAGAAAGCACGCATTTTTTCGATCAACTCATCATCCACTATAGACACCACAGATGAAATACCAAGCGCCGCCACTTTGATGGGACTATCAATGGTAAACGCCAAACCCATTACTGGAATGTGAAATGTGTGCATCTGATTTTTATCAGTCATAACTATAAGATTAGAAAGTTCAATATTTGAATGGCAACCATCGAATAGGGCGCGAATTAACGAGTAAGTGCGGAAAAGTTTTATGAGCAAGGTCATAGGAAAGCGAGAGGTGGGGAAAGTGGAGAAGATTTTACACGCCCTTTAACTACTATTCGGGCAGCCACTAACATATTGCGAAAATTTTTAACAACTTCAATTTGGAGCAAGGGCGCAGAAACGCAACGCTCATAGCTACGCTTCTATCTGCGCCAGCTTAGGGATGCAGCTGAAGTTAGCGAATCGCATGTCGTTCTACTGCGGAACATCCCGAACAGCTTCTAATTTGAAATCCTTTTTATCAGATTATCTTCTACCACACATTCTTCGGACAACTATCATCATACTTGTTGCCCAGCAAGAAGCCGATTATAATCTCATGTGAGCCCTTACTTACTGTGTTCAGACCGGATGTGGTATGGTCATATGAATAACCTACGTTGAAAAAGTTAGAGACATTGACACCTACCATTCCCGCATAACCATCACCGTTTCTGTAGCTGGCGCCGATCCATGCTTTGTCAAGGTATTGCAGTTTTGCATTTACATCAAACTGCACGGGGGAAGGTTTTACATATTTCACCATTACGGAAGGGATCAGGTTGAAATTTTCGCCAATGAGAAAACGATAGCCAGCTGTCGCGAAAATGTGCGGCACTGATTTACCTGTTTCTTTTCTAACTACATTATCAGAAAATGTAAGGTCTTGCGGAATGATTTGCTGTGCAGATAAGCCCACAAAATATTCGCCTGAATACAAATATAAACCTGCGCTGAAATCAGGCTTAATGTTATTGATATTGCCCCCGTTTGCCACGGCAGGATCTATTTGCGTATTACCGAAATCAAGCATTGATGTGTTCAATCTTGTATTAACAATACCCGCGGCAAAACCCGCAGCCAGGCTTGTTCTCGGACTGATACCTATATGATAGGCGTAAGTAGCCATTGCAGAAAAACGGTTGATGGGACCTGCTTTATCGTTCACTACCTGCAAGCCAACACCGTGATGCGGTTCGGCGGCGGTATAATCCTGCCAATACGCAGTTCCCCTTGGGTTCTCACCCGGCACTTCAAATGAAGTGGCAGTGGTCCTGTAATCTTTTTTGTTGATCGGTCCTTGTATGGTAAAATAGGTTGTCACCGGTGCGCCGTCGACACCAACCCACTGGCGCCTGTGACTTATTTTCACATCTGTATAATTTTCAATTCCCGTCAGTGCAGGATTGATGATATATTGGTTCAGGATATACTGCGTATACTGAGGTTTTTGCTGGGCAGTTGCGTTCAGCGAGGCCGCTATCCCAATTACACAAAATGTCAAAAGCTTCTTCATCACTACAGTCTTGTTTTTATTTTGAAAGTCTTGTTTTTACCAAGGGTTGCTTGCTTTTATTTCGGCAAGCGGGTCAAGCGCAGGTTTTGATTCATCAAGCACCACAGCGTTATTGACCTCATAATACACCTTTTCCCCGAAAACCGGATAGTTTGTTACAGATATTTTTGCCATAAATGCCGTTTACGGGTTAGTGCTCGTTATTGGGTTGTTTACCGTCATTTTTCCACGTTCTAACAACTAACAACTTCACCTCAATATTGTGACCGACCCCGTTACCGGAGCAAACCCATTGTTTAACGTAATGACATAGTAGTACGTTCCTACCGGAAGCGGACCGCCATTTACTTTTCCATCCCATGGAATGCCATACCCTTCGGATCTGTATACCAATTGTCCGTACCTGTTGTACACCTGTACCGTTGCTTTTTCATAATCTGTGAGGTTGGCTATTTGCCAGTAGTCGTTAATGCCGTCGCCGTTAGGGCTGAATGCATTCGGCACTTTTACCGGCCTCAAAATTTTCACTGTAAGTTCATCTGTGGCTGTGCAACCGCTTTCGCCTGCGGTTGCTGTTAACACAAATGTTTGATCATGTATCGCTGTGTATGTTGGTGTAAGAATAGATGGGTTGTCCAGCAATGATGCCGGGCTCCAGCGAAAGTTGACATCTGTACTGTTGTTTGCCGTTGCTTTAAAGGTTATTTTTTCTCCTGCTGCCACGGCAAATGACGGACCGGCGTCAATCGCCGGCTTCGCATTTACCAATACATTTTTCTGTGCCGGATCAGAAACGCAGCCTGCAGCATCTGTTACTGTAAGGCTAACGTTGTAGGCACCCGGCGCTGCAAATAGCTTTACAGGGTTTTGTTCTGTAGAAACGCTTCCATCTGCAAAATTCCAGTGCCAGCTTTTTAGGGTGCGGCTGTTGCCAACGCTTTGATCCGTGAAAATATTTTCTGTTCCCTCGCACACTATTGCCGGGTTAACTGAGAAAGCAGCTGTGGGCTTGCTGTCGAAATTGTTGAAAGTTTTTACAGTGTCTGCAGCGCATCCAACAGAATCAATGGCCAGTAATTCTGCCGAGTGATTACCTGTCGTGAAAATGTGGTCAACAGTTTTTCCCGAAGCAGTTGTGTTGTCGGAAAAAGTCCACTCCCACCTTTTAATATTTTCTTTTGTAGAAAAAACATCCTCCCCTGTGAAACGGATGTTTTCTGATGCGGTGCAGTTGTTGAACACTACATTGAAATTGGTTGAATAACCGGGCTTTACTAATACCTGATACGTTATTATTTCTGTTTGATCACAGGTGGGCACATTGGCTCCCGAAGCATACAACGGAACATCGAATGTGCCCGGTCTGGCAAATGTGTAGTAACCGGGCAGCGTGTACTTAAAATATTGGACGCCATTTACAGTAGTTGTTGCTACAGGCTCCGGCGCATTGATCACTAAATCATTTGCCGGAGAAATAACTCCTGACAATTGGCTGAAGCGCCAACTTAACTGATCGGGTTTGTATCGCATTAATACAGATAATTCAACGGGTGTCTTCACGCAAGTATATGCGTTCGGCTCGTCGGTTGAGCTGTATTTGTTTTTGAAAGAAGATAGTCCACTCTTGTTGCCGAACATTGTTCCCGCGTTGTAACCATATGATTCAGAACCGCCTAGCCCATAAGTAATACCAGTAAATGCAGAATCACTCTCTACTATGCATTGCGCCTGCGCTGCGTTCCATCTTTTTATCACAACACTATAGCCCGGGTAATTCGGATGGTCATACAAATCATCATAGCCGCCGTTTGCGCCATCTATTTTTAATGTAGGCAAACCACCGTTTGGTATAATGAGGGAAAGGTAATTGACATTAATATTTTGCTTGTTGTTTCTGAGAAAATTGATGTGGGCAATTGACTGTTCGAGCGGGCTTATATAGATCATTTCCGGGTCGCCGTCTCCGGTGTAACCGCAGGCATTTATCGAAGGAAGATATTGCGCCAGCATTACCGGCTGATCTGCCTGGATATAATCTGCGGTATTACTTTGATATTCGTAGTAGTTGCCATTAATGCCAAATAGACGTTGTCCATTTTTTGTTACAACCGTAGCGGGATCTTTTACTATTATTCTAAACACATTGAGGTTGTGCTGTTTTGGAGCATTGTCCACGCAGCTTGGCGCCGTAAGATATTGTTTGCCCCATGCATTATAGGGAAACAATTGCTGCATCAAATTATCACCTGTTCCATTAAATCCTGTGCAGGCAATTTGCGTTTGACTGCTTCCCGAAAAAACGCCAATTGGATGACATGGCTCTACACCGCTGCTAATAGAAGTTACACTTGTGCCGGTAAGATCAAGGCTCGCTTCATTATCTTTTGCGGCGCCGAGAATTTGATAGACCTGTCCTTTTTGCAGATCTACTTCAAAAGGCACGTTTGCCACATGGCCGTTGCGTGTTGCTACAGAAGGCACAATGTGAATACGAGTATTGTTTTCTTTTGCTATCACATACATCCACGAAAAGCAGTCTTTGCTCGCACCATAAGTAGCGGAAAAAAATTGCCGGGTGTTCAGCGACATATAGGAGTTGCCCCATGCTTCCACAGGTATCAACATAGATGCACCTGAATTGTCTTTTGAAAAGATGTGTGCATAAGCGACTATCGGGGTGGTGCTTTCAATGTGAATCCCTTTCGTAAACAATCCTTCGGAGCCGCTGCCACCAAAGCCCGGAGGCGCTGTGTACAATCTTGCATCAATAGGAGAAGAAGGCGTTGAGAAAACGCCTTTCGGAATCAGATCGCTTGCCACAATACTTTTTACGGGAACGGTATACGTTTTCGTGTACGCTGTACCGTTAATAGAAACGGTAACAATGGCATCTTGTTCCGCACTGAAATAGAGAATCATTTCCTGCGAATTGTCTTTGCCTGGTTCCATAAGCTGGTTGTGCCCGTAACCTACCCAAAACTCCTTTCCTTTGTTGGAAAGAGTTTGAGTAAAAGCCCACCCATTATGTAACAGCACAAAAGCCATTATTACTATTTTTACTCTAATATGCATGTGCCGGACAAGCCGGAATTAAGAATTAAGAATTAGGAATTAAGAATGCCTTTGTTCAGCATTGCAAACAATTCACTTAATTCCTGTTTGTCGAAAAACAACTTCTTTCCTAATTGAAAATTGAAAGTTGAAAATGAGCAACAGTTATTAGTTTATAGTTGTTGGTCGTTAGGCTTCAACTTCGAATAATTGTTATTAAGGTCTGATAACCATCAACTAATTTTCAACTTTCAATTTTCAACTATCTTATAATCGTCACCGAACCCGTCATTGCCGGTTCGCCTTGCTTTACATTGATCACATAGTAGTAAGTTCCCACCGGCAGCGAGGCTCCGTTCATTCTTCCATCCCATGGTACTGTGTAGCCATGAGAAGAATATACTTTCTGTCCGTACCTGTTAAACACATTCACTGTGCAATCCACGTAATCGGCGAGGTTCTTAATGTTCCATGTGTCGTTGATGCCATCACCATTTGGAGAAAATACATTCGGCACTTTTACGGGCCTCAGGATTTTCACCAGCATTTCATCTGTTGCTGTACACACGCCATCTTTATCTGTTGCCGTCAACACAAATATTTGATCTTGTATCACGTAGTATGATGGGTTCAGAATGTTGGGATTGTTCAGCAAAGAAGCAGGTGCCCAACTATAGCTTAACTGGCTCGCGTTTTGAGCTGTCGCCTTTAATATGACAGATGTATTTTCTTCTGCCGCAAGATCCGGACCTGCATTGATCACAGGTTTAATGCGCACTGTCACGTTATCATCAGCTGTGCCGCCAGTTGCACTACAACCGTTTTTATCTGTTACCGTTAATGACACGGCGTAGGTGCCAAACTTGTTGTACAGCTTGCCTGGGTTTTGCACGGACGAGTTAGTTCCATCACCAAAGCTCCAGTTCCACCCCGCGATAGCTGCACCTGCAGAAGTGCTCTTATCGCTGAATTGCACAGTTACTCCTTCACAAGGGCCTTTGTCGGAAATATCAAACGCTACAACCGGCTTTGGCTTGAAAACGTTGGTCGTTAATTGCTGGCTCGCATTTGCAAAACAACCGAATGCAGAAGTTGTCTTCAGTGTTACGGTGTATGCTTGTTGCGCCGCATACACGTGCGTTGGGCTTTGGGCAACAGAGTTACCGCCATCACCAAACTGCCAGTCATACGTCAATGTGCCCGGCTCTGTGTTGGTGCTTTTGTTAGTGAACACAGCATCACCACCCGGCATACAGATGGCCGTTGGCAAATCAAACGCTGCGGTTGGCAGTACATGCACGTTAACCGGTTTTGTAGACACAGGGCTTACACAACCATCTTTGCTCGTAACTTTTAAAGTAACGGAATATGATTTTGCGGTCGCAAATGTTTTATCAAAAGGATTACCGTTTGTATAAGTTACATCAGGGTTGCCATCACCAAAGTTCCATGTCCATGATTGGATGGCAGCAGCTGGGTCTGCAGCTGTATTGATAGTTGACTGATCAGTAAAAGTGGATTTATCTCCAAAGCAAACATCGGCCAATGTTGTAAATGCAGCCTGTGGCACCGGTCTTACGAAGATAGCATTCGTGGCAGAATCTGTACAGCCATTGTCAGAACCATAGATGTACCAGACGTCATGCTTACCTGCAGTTGTTGAAGATGGCGTAAAGTTGCCAGATGCATCTGTTGCATCTCCTTTATAATAACCCTTACCTGTTACTCCATTGGTAACAGTTGCGAATGCAACAGACACTGTTCCTTTCGTATTCAGGCAAACAGCCGGCGGCACAATCGGGTCGAACCTGATAATTGGCTTTGGCTGGAAGCTGGCGTCCCATGAAGTATCGCTCACACAACCTTTTGCAGAAGTTGCGCTGAATAACAATTTATACACTGCAGGGTTCGCATATATATGTGATGCGTTTGCCGTGGTTGCGGTATTTGGGTTGGCAGGCGTTGAAGCCGCATCGCCAAAATTCCACAGGTATGCGGAGATTGCCTGGTTATCACTTGTAGTTACATTGCCCGTAAAATTGATGAGGCCGTCATCAGGTCTGCAGCCTTTTGGATACGCAACGTTTAGTTTTGGTTTACCATAAATAGTGATCACTTTGGTGGCTGTATCGCTCATGCAGTTATCGGTGATCTTAGCCACGTGCTTGATGGTTACCGTGCCGGCATTTTTGTAAGCGTGTGATGTTGCGTTGCCATTTGTTGTTAATGTAGAATCAACGCCATCACCGTAGCTCCAGTAATATGATTGAGCGGTAACAGCCGTATTCTCGCTGATGCTTAACTGTGTTTGCTCGCAACTAACAGCGGATACTGTAAAATCAGGAACTGCGGGCTTGCCCCCAATTACAAATGTTTTGGTGGTGTCTGCAGCACATCCCACATTATCTATAGCCAATAGTTCTGCGCTGTTTTTTCCGGCATTGAATGTGAGCGATTGTGTTTTTCCTGTACCTGTTAATGGCGTCGTGCCGTTCAGGAAGTTCCATTGCCATGTCTGTATGGTGGTGCCGTCAGTAAATTTATCTTTGGCTGTAAAGTTCACCAGTTTGCTATTGGCGCACTTGTCGTCAAACACAATGTCGAAATCCGTTTGCAACGCACCTTTCACCGTCACTTCATAAAAAATCGGCTCTGTGTTATCGCAGGCTTCTACACCCGGCGCCGAGGCAAATACAGGAAGATCGTAAGTGCCTGGTTTTGTAAATTTATATATACCAGGCAATTTATACCTGTAGTAAGGAACGCCCCAAACCATTACCACGCCTGAATCCTGCGGCGACAAAATAACTGTATCTTTTGCAGGCGTCATTACACCAGACATCGAACTCAGGTTCCAAAGTATTTTACTTGGTTTGTAACGGATCAAAACCGACAGTTCTACAGGTGTATTGGCACAGGTAACTGAACTTGTAGAATCCGGCATTTTGCCATACTGGTTCTTTACAAAAGGCAAACCGCTGAGGTTATTGATATACGTTCCAACATTATAAGCGTAGCTTTGGTAACTGGCAAGTCCGTAGGTAATCGCGTTAAACGCCGAATCACTCTGCACAGTACATTGGCGCGGCGGCCTGGGATCATCATTTGACTTTGTATCCCAGCATCTCACAACCACCGAATAACCCGGAAGATTTGGGTTGGGATAAATATTGGTATTTGAAGGCGGAGGCGCTGCACCATCAATCAACAAGGAAGAAAGACCGGCTGTAGGAATATTGAGCGTGAGGAAGTTTGTATCAATTTTATCTTTTTCACTGCGTAAAAAATTTGCCTTTTTAATGCCTTGCTCTATAGGGCTCAAAAATATTATTTCGGGATCGCCTTTTCCCACATACCCACATGCATCCTGCGAAGGGAATATTTGCAAAACTTGCACCGGTCCATCCGCTTCTATATAATCGGAAGTGTTGCTAACATATTCATAATAGTTGCTTTTTAATCCCGTCATGGGAACACCGTTTCTCTTAACAATAATAGAAGGGTCCTTCACGGTAACTCTGAAAATATTGAGATTGTGCACACGAAAATTTGAAGTTCTGCTCGAAGGCGTAGTAATATATCGTCTGCCCCATGACTCCACTGGAAACATTTGCTGCATCATGGCGTCTTCGGCGAGTGTGGTTGTGTTGCATAGATTAACATATGCACCGCTGCTGCCGACGAACGTAGCAATCGGGTAGCAGACGCCATTACTGTTAGCAATCGAATTAACCGTTGTTCCATTAAAATCATTGGAGATATTCGGGTCGTCTACGCCAGCCAATATCTGGTAGATCTGTCCCTTGTTCAGGGTAACATCTATCGGCACATTTGCCGGAAGGCCGGTCCTGGTATTATGTGAAGGTGTGATCCTGACTTTTGTGTTATCATAATTGGCGACGACAAAAATCCACCCGTAGCGCTCGTAGGCGCTAAAGTTATTTACCTTTTGATCTGCGCTGGTTATTTTGTAGGAGTACCCCCAGGAATTAACGGGTATCAACATTGTCGCTGTCGCTGCTGCTTCATTAGGCGCGAAGGCATAGGCAACGATGGGCACATCACTTACAATATGAATACCTTTTTTAGTAAAAAGCCCTTCTGAGCTGGTCCCGCCCCATAGGACGGGTCTTGTGTACAACATCGCGTCATAAGGCTGGCCCGGAACATCCCTTGCGCCAATAGGCATCTCCTCTGTTGTAAGAACAGAATTAGCCGGCACATTGTATGTCTTCGAGTAGGCGGTACCATCAATACTAACCGTAACATTTGCTGGTTGATTGTCTGTGCTGATAATGATTGTAAAACGGGGCGTGTCAGATGGAAACCAGGATGAGCGCTCCATGCTACCCGTATGACCCATGCCAGTCCAGAACTCGGTTCCTTTGTTAGTTATATTCTGGGCACTGGATATAGCTTGTAAGCCAAGTACAAAAAGCACTATGTAAATAATACGTTTCATTGTCAATTCTCTCGAGTGTTAGTTTTTGCTCAATTGGCTCAGGGCTTAGGGGTTGTTTGTGTCTACCCGTTATTTGACTGTAACAAGTTGACCAGTTTGGTTGTTTTAAGAGCCTTCTTTTTTGAGCCGGGTCTCCTGCAGCAAAAGACTGTTAAAATAAGCATTTGCTTTACAGAAAACCATAGTGAATAATTATTACGATGCTACGTTTAGTTTTTGGTTTTGCCGAGCCCATCTGTGCTTAAATAACGCTTGCTTTTTCTGTTCTTTACTTTGCTTTAAACCTTCGATTTTCTCTGCCTTGTAAAGATATTCGAGTGAAATTCTTGTACGTTAGGCTAAAATGCTTAAATATTTAATTGAGTAGAAACACCTAGATTCTGTATCCAATTTTTTATAAGATTAAAAGCGGCAGGATTTACTCTAAAACCTTACCTATTTACTCGCAATATTAAAGGTTGGTTAAGGGTATCTATAAACAGTGTTAAATAGCGTTGTTTTCCCCAGCAAATTGGCATGGAGGGCATGCTTATTGAAAACATGTTCATGAATATTTAATCAAATAAAAAAATAGCCATGAAAAAGAACAGACAAAAAACATTTCAATTTGATATAGCAACAGTAAACGAAAACCCTGTACACGTAGTTGTGACTCCTTACATAGCGGTAGACAAGCAAAGATTTCGCGTAAGCTATAATGGAGGTCCGGTTCACATATTTGGTGTAGATGACGTCTCTCATGAAGTGATGTATATGGATGGAGCCGCCTCATCGATTGCTCCGGAAATTAAAAGTGCTATTGAAGAAGAACTACAGGAATATGTTTTACAATTAGCCGCCTAGTTATATATCCATTTTTAAAAATGCCGGTGGGTTTTGATCCAACGGCATTATTTTTCCTGATAGTCAGTAAACATTTTCGTCAGCCTAATGATATCCCCGATCAAATAAAGGTAAATTGATCAAATTCAAATAAACTGTTATTTGTCATTGTTAAACCCACAACTATTGCCAACTTTGTAAAAATACTTTAACGCGAAAAATGCAGTTACATCCATGCCGATACATGAGTTAATTGAGAAACAAAAACGCGAACAATCTTTAGCCAGAAAGCTGGACCTGTTGTTACGAACAGGACAAATGCTTCTACAAAGTGGTGCAGACAGCAACCGCATTGACCGAAATCTGCGAAGGGTGGTATTATTTCTGGGGATAGATGAAGACAAATTTCATCTTCATATTACCTACACTACACTCATGTTAAATATAAATGAAGGGGAAAAATCAATCACCAAGTTCCGCAAATGCTTCGGGCACGGTGTTAATATGACCACGGTCTCTGCTGTGTCAAGGTTAACATGGCATGCAATGGAAAATCAATATTCACTTGACCAGTTTGAAAAAGAACTTGATCGCATTGCCAATATCGGGCACCACTATGCGGAATGGCTGATCATTTTGTCTGTCGGGTTAGCATGCGGAGGATTTGGTTTGTTGTTTGGAAGCGACTGGCCAGCGGTTTTTATTTCGACTATAGCGGCATCAGCTGCTCTTTTTGTACGGCGGCGGTTGCATAAAAGAGTTAGCAACGTTTATGTTGTTATTGCCGCAAGTGCGTTTGTAGCAACGCTCATCAGTTGCATCGCCGCAACCTTTCACTTCAGCCAAACGCCGGAACGGCCTGTGTTCGCATCGGTGCTTTTTCTTATTCCTGGCGTTCCCTTGATCAATTCGCTGGATGACATGATAGATGGTTTTACTATTGTAGGTTTTACCCGTGGCCTGGTTGCACTGCTATCTATTGTTGCCCTTGCATTTGGAATGACGGCAGCCTTTAAACTCTTGAATACGCCAGCCTATAAAGCTGCCTTTATTGCGCCCAATATATGGCTCAGCGCTTTGGGAGGCGCTGTTGCTGCGGCGGGGTTTGCCATACTTTTTAATGTTCCCGTACGCACACTGGCATTATGCATGGCAGGCGGCGCAATAGCGGCGATCACCAAGAACCTGTTAATGGCTGCCGAGGTTAGTTTGCCCCTGACCACATTCTGCGCCTCAGCGGCTGCTGGCATTTGGACGATCTATTGGGTACACAAAGTGCACACTCCGGGATATGTCATTTCTATTCCTTCTGTAATACCATTGGTTCCGGGAGTACTCGCCTATAAAGCGATGATGGGTCTTTTTGCCTTTACAGCCTTCGCTCAAAACACTGCCGACACCAGCAAGATTGAACCATTTATTCAATTATTCGAACCGGGCATAAAAGCTATATTAAGCGTTTTAGGAATTTCTTTGGGCGTTGCAATACCCAATATTATTGATAGAGTTTATTCTTCGAAAAAGAAACGGAGAATTGAAGAGGCTTTCAGGGAGAAATTGAAATCCATGAATGATCAACCTGATTAAATGATTTTCTTACCTGATGTAAATGCCGGCTGCAAACAATCGGCATTATTTTTTAAATAATACTGCAAGCATTTTCTCATCTATTCTTTTGGGCCGCATGTTCTGTGCACTTAAAAGGCACCACGTCGTTTTTGCTTTTGCAAATATTTTTCCCGTGGCCGAACAAATGTCAACGTATCGCACCGATTTCGCTGCCGCTGATTCACCCACCCAGGTTTTTGCAACCACGGTATCAGTGAGAAGTGCAGGACTCAAATAATCAACTTCATGTCTCACTACCACCCACGCATTTTCTCGCTTTGTTTCTTCATCTGCAAGGTAATTCCAATGCGCCGCCGCGGCTTCCTGCACCCATCTTACATATACGATATTGTTTACGTGTCCAAGCTCATCGATATCACTTGCTTCAATGGTGATCTCATGTTCGTACAATCCGCCAATCGGTTCCTGCATAATCTTCCCTTTTGCTAAAGATAATCAGGAAAATGTTCTTCCAATATTTCCCGCAAAATTTCTGTCGTTAATGGCTTGTTCCTGAACGCTGCCACACTTTCAATTTGCATGGCACGCAATCGATCTTCCGGGTTAAAAGATGTTGTAAGCATCACTACGATCGCTTTACTTTTTTGTTCTTGAGACAATTTCTCATATTCGGCCAGGAATTCCCAGCCATCCATTGCCGGCATGTTTATATCCAGAAAAATCAATTCCGGAGTACATTGGTCGCTGCTATTATTTGTTGCTGTCTTAACGTATTCAAGTGCCAGTTTAGCATTTGGAATAACATGGATTCTCTCCGAACAATTCATTTCTTCCACTACCATTTTATTCGAAAAGCCGGTCGGTTCATCGTCATCAATCAGCATCACACATTTGAGCTTTGTTTTCATCAATTTCTTTTCATTTTAATTGCAATGAGATAATCCTATTCCCAACCCATCATATTCAGAACGGTTATGCAAACGCTGGAAAATAATAATTATTTTTTCCTGTTCCAAAAACCTACGCCAGTCAACGACATAAATAGAGAGCCGACCAAACCCTATACATTAGACGAAATCAACATTTAAATGATGCTGCTCAAGTCTTAAAAAAAATGTTTCATCACTATTGCAAAATTGAAAAATTCTAGATAAAATTGTTTAGAGCTAACCCCGTTTCTGTACCCTAACCGTTTTGTAATGATTGACTTGTTGCAACCTCTTACCATATTGGTGGTTGAAGATTCTCAGACGGATTTTGTGATCCTTTCTGAGTATCTTTCCCTTGCTGCCTTGTCAGTCAGAACAATTGTTCAGGCTAAATCTCTGCACGAATCCGTTTCACTTTTACATAAAAAATCTTTTTCGGCCGACCTCATTTTTCTTGATCTCACTTTACCTGATAGTCAAGGGCTGGAATCTTTCATTCAAATCAATGCGAAGGCTCCCGGAATTCCTATTGTGGTGCTGTCGGAGCTTGCAGACATACAGGTTGCTCTTTCCACGATTGCACATGGAGCCCAGGATTATTTATTGAAAGGAGAGTTTGATGAAAAAGTTTTAACGAAGACGATTCAATACAGTATTGAAAGAAAAAGGATCGTTGATGAGTTTGCTGAAAATCGCCTCCATTCGCAAAAGCTTATTGCCCGGGCCACCATTCAAACACATGAACAGGAAAGAAAAGAGATTGGCGCCGAACTGCACGAAAATATTAACCAGGTGCTGGCTACTGCAAAGCTTTGCATCAACCTTGCGATGAATGAAAATGAAAAACGCAACGATCTTTTAGAAAAAAGTGGCGAATACATTTCACGGGCCATTGCAGAAATAGGCAACCTTTCACAATCGCTCGTGCCCTCCGCATTGTTTGATATTGGTTTGAATGAAGCGCTTGAAGAAATGGTCGAAAAAATACACAAGCGCCACGGCCTGCAAATAAAACTAACAATAAGAAACGTCGCTTTTGACAAACTCGGTAACAGCGAGAAGCTAACTATATACAGAATAGTACAGGAACAGCTTAACAATATCCTGAAACACTCGCGGGCCAATAAAGCAGAGATTGAATTGCGAACAAGCAAAAACAATTTTTATCTTACCATTAAGGATAATGGCATTGGTTTTAACACTGAGAATAAATACCAGGGGCAAGGTTTGGGAAACATTGAAACACGCTTACAAATGCACGAGGGTAAGCTTTACATAACAACTGCACCGCAACAAGGCTATACATTGAACATTGAAATCCCTTTTGCGTAAAAATATTTATCACAGGATGATCTGGATTTGGTTTTTCTTGCTCACACAGTCGTTTTTTGAACGCCACAGTGACTCGGTTCATTGTGGCTATTTTTTATTTGCATCAATTTGATGGTGGCGTTGCGGGAAAGCTACATTTAACAGACCCGGTTACAAAATGTATGGAAGGCAGGAGGAAAGGCACCCCCCGCTGGCATGACAATCGAGAAAAAAATGTTTCATAAAGAATTCCGAATTCATCTCCGTTTTCTTTATCCTGATGTGTGACACTTTCTATTATGAAAGGTTGCACTACACTAAACATTGTTGAACATTCGCCCTGAATAGCTAGAATAGATTTCCATGAAATGTTGCTCGCGTTCTTGTTAATACAGTTTTCTACTGACTGCCGCAATAGTGTATCTATTATATCCCTGTAGTCAACCATCATTAAAGAGTCGCCTTTAACGATATACTCAACGTAATAGATTACAGAATTATTCCGAGTTGTTATTTTGCAATCTTTTACCAGATTGTTAATAAGTTGGCTAGCACTTTTTATTGTCCGGGCCTGGCTATAAACTGTGTAAAAAGTGATTAACAAGCATACGATGATGATAGCAGATTTTTTCATGACCTATTAACTTTCATTTTTGACAGTCGTGTTGTTTTCTTAAGCGACGCTCCCAAAAAGCAATTGAATTTTAGTACAAAACTTATTAACTAAAGCGACTTCGCTGCGAACATATAAATCCACGGTTGCATCATAATAAACGGAGCGCCTTTTCCATCACCTGAATTGAATATTTTTTTAGAAAATAGATTTACGAACTCAGGAAGTATATCGTCAGCTCCTAGCCTGACGCCCTTGTCATCTTCCACCAAAACAAATATGGGATGAACTACTCTCATTATTTTCGAGCAAGATCCATCCGTTTTAAGTATAGACTTCCATGAAATGTTAGAGGTGTTTTCTTCGTAAAATTCCAATATTTTCTCCTTGAACAAGGCATTGGTTATACTGCCCGCATCTATATCAATCAAAGAATCTCCTTGTATCCGATATTCCAAATAATAAATGGATGTGACAGACGGACTAGAGCGAACACAAAAATTAAGTAGTTTTTTGTTAAGCAATTCAGTTGTTGTAATAGTTTGACTGTGCAATGACTGCATTGCGAATAGAACGCATAGCACAGTTATGATTTTTTTATACATAATATGTAAGGTTGATACTCATCGAAACCATGAGGTTTTTTATTAGAAATTTTATAAAACGCCGCTTTGAAAGCGGCGCCTATAATATGAATTGGTCTGAAAAAGCTGTCACTTTTGAATCGTAGGAATATGTACAACCAACGGCTCCATCATTATCACAGTTCCTTTTGCATTAAAAACCTTATCAAAAAACATTTTTTTCACATCAAGAAAACATTGGTCACTACTGTAAGATGTATCGCCGCAACAATCAGTCAAAACAAATACGGGATGGATCACCTTGACTTTTTGCTTGCCAAATGCTTGCGCGTCGACAATAGACTTCCAGGAAATATGAGCCGCATTTGTTTTGTAAAATGCCAGTATATCTACTGTGAACAAACCATGTATCATGTTCGTAGTGTCCACTGCCTCCAGCGAATTACCTCTTATTGTGTACTCCATAAAGTAAGCAGCAGTTGAGCCCGGCCACACCCTACTACACTGGAGTAATTTATCGTTGAGGCTCTTTGCTGTTGTAATATTTTGGCTATATATGGACTGTGTTGCAACCAGTACGGATAACGCAAAGAGAATTTTTTTATTCATAATATTTTTAATGACATGTTATACCCTTCTGTCCGCTAGAATGTTCATAGTTTACTTGCTTGATATAATTCTGATCAGCGATCGGAAGTGCAAGGAATGCGCTTGTCTTTTCTAATCCTCCCCATGCAATTGCCCATGCTTCTCTGTCCGAAAGATAAGGGAATAATTGTTTCATGGCATCTTTCATCCAACCGATCATGTCATAAAACGAATAGGTTTCATGACCACCTGATACGCCTGGATAATCAAGAGTGAAACTAAATGTCCCATCGTTTTGTGTATAGTTACCAAATTCCGAGAAGTCGTGAAACTTCGCGCCCTTTATTTCTGTCAGGTACGCATGTATGACCTCGTGCATAATGGTAGAAGTTACATATTCATAAGATGAATGTGGTAATGTATTAATATTAAGCCCAATCTTAAAGGTAGCGGCATTAAGTGCCCCGCGAAACGTGCCAGTTCTTGCATCTGTTTGTCCGGCGATGGTGCTTTTCAATGTTGAATCTTCAAAAACAACAACGTCGTATTTATCGTCCACACTCCAACGTTCCATTATTCCTCTGAAAACATTTTTACAATCCTGATCATTTACAAATGCCATCGCATTAACCAAACAAAGATTTTTCAATTCTACTTTCATACTATCAGGTGCATAATCAGTATGATTGCCAAAACCAGCACCGCTTCCGGTAGGAATACCGCCTCCGATTTTGCTGCATAAGTCCCCCCAATCTTCTAAGCGCCTATCACAACCTATTGTCCTCGTGCCATACACAAACGTGCAAGTTGAACTTTCATCACATCCTTTCATAGCAACAAAAGGAACTGTTATAGTACCGGCACAAGTGCTACTGATAGGAGATTCGGGCCTGTTTGGTGAAAGCAAATCTAAATACTCATATTGCCCCATTCTATTTTTGCGCCACGCTTCAAGCAGGTTTCCGTTAAGATCATAGTAGTACTCATACGTTACAGGCTCTTGCATAACCGTTCCTGGCACGAGTCCTTCACCTGTCTTTTCATATACTGTTGTACTGATCTTTCTCGCAACCTGGTAATTGTCATCCCCACTGTCTTTTAAAATCAGAGTAACGTCGATTGGCAAGCTGCCTTTATACCCTGTTAATGTAGTTCTGTCTATTTTGTACGGTACGGCCAGCATTGGCTTGCAGCCGTTAGTTTTAAGCGTTGGGGCATCCCATATTATCACTGCATCAATTGGTGCGGGTGGTCTGGCTGTTAAAGGCGCGTCCGGCGTTATCGGAGTGGGCGTAATTGGCGTAGAAGGCGTGCCGGGCCGCTGTATCAAACCTATTGAGTTGGTACTAATTTTCCCTGGTGTTGATGCACTGTTATTAAAGTCTGTAGCCACATTAATATTATCAATTTTAACGCTGCTAACTTTTTCCAATAAGTTATTTTTTTTGAGCCAGTCCTGCGCCTTTTGTACAGCTTGTTCCTCCGGGGTTAATTGTTGCTGTACTGCGTCTACTGTTGAATGATCTTTGTTGCAAGAGATTGCAACAACTATGGAGGCAACGAATAATACAAGCGTTACCAATTGAAATCTTAATGAATGTTTTCCTTTCATTTTAATACGGTTTTTTAGTGTGTAAATTGTAATGCTGGTCAGGTCCGAGTAATAGCATTACTCAGCTAGTCACTTGTTGCTAAATCATTAAAAAATGGAGCGTTACTAACGAAAGGAGAACTGCGCAGTTAATATTTGGTTAGATTGAAGATAAACTTAATGTCACTGTTTCGCTTATACGAAATGACATATTTATTGCAAGAAAGGCCAAGTTGCTCTTTCACATTCTCAATTGCATTTACTTTGACTTTCAATTAAGTTTTTATTGAATTACAACAGCCATGTCTATGGCCATTTTTCATTTTAAGGTCTCTGATTTTCCTTCTTATTTACACACACGATTTTCTTTATCCAGTTTTGCATATAAATAAAAATCCCCGGATTACACCGGGGATCTGCGATTCACACCTCATAGAAATGAAATGGCTCTATTGCTTCGCCTCCCTTAAGGGAAAATGCTTAAAAATATTTCTACCAGGAGTCAAATGTAATTCCGTTGAACCTTTTGCGCTTCTAAGAAAGGATTTATTAATATCATGAAATGACAAAAACAAATAAAGTGTTTCAGAAAAACTGTTGCTGCATTGCCAAAGTTTATGCTTTTGGAAATGAGTTTACAGTTTTAACTGAAACACTTTTTAGATGTTTGTAAACACAATAAAATTGGGAAATCTGTTGCGCGGATGCGCGGTGTAAGTAAAGCGAGTGGCCGGTTGCGATCATGTATGGAAAGATCAAGCTTGATTTGCTTTGTTATCTTTTAATGAACCAGCTCAGTATTTTTAAGAACCATTTTTTGCGGCTGCTTTTTCGCCGCTTGTTTGTATCAGTTTTCTCTTGGAGAAACTGATACACTTTCTTCAACGGATCGGATAAAAATCGCAACGTTTTATTGTTGCCTCGCTCTGCTTATCTTACAGGCACTTGTGTTTGCAACGCAGCAAAATACTCTTTCAAAGTGATTTTACCGTTCATAAGTTCCATGTACAGAATGTCTGGATCAACTTGTGTAGTTTTCAAAGTAGCTACCAGTTCTTTGTCGAATAATAATTCTTTAATAAATGACATAATATTTAAATTTTGTTCAGTACTCAATACAGGAATCGAACCTATATATGAATGTTACTTCATCGTCCCCAGGACCAAAGAGTTAAATATGCAATTTGAAAATCGTTAAGTTAATTTGCAGGCTGCAAGTCGCTGAATATTCGCGTAAGACAATCATCTAAAGAAATTCGCAAGCTTTTTAAGAGTTTTAAAAAAGGGGCCGGCTGTAGAAACAGCAGCCCTCTAACGATTGCTTGCCATATGAAAAAATCTTCAAAAATCTCTTTAATGCGGTGAAGTCATTTTCAGTACTTCTCCTTTTTATCAAACCCTCTTTTTCTTTCTCTTCGTTTTCCGTTCGCTTTGTTTGATGATGTAAAAGTAGTGTGAGGAAAGTCGTGTTTAAAACCAAGTTTATTACTCTTTCATGACGCCAAATCTGGTAGATAATTTTTAGAACCCTTTACAGACGGGCGTTTTAACAAAAAAAACGCATGAAGCCCAACGGAATTTTTCGGCAGTTTTTAGTTGACTATTGTTAGTTTTTTAGCCTTTTAATACAAATTTTCGCCCCTTTTTACAACAATCAATAACTGCAACGATCACTTATTGGCCTGCGCCGTCTATTGATTTGCGTTTACGAGCAGTTGTCTGAATGGATCAGGCGTAAAGCCGATTGTTTTTTGAATAGCGCAGATAATGTGCAACACTGCTGTGGCCAATTTAAAGGCAATTCCACTTAAAGCTAATTCGTTGCACACGAGCAATTCTTTTACCTCTTCTATTTTTTTCAGCATAAAGTATTGCTCAATGGTTGTATCCCGATGGCCTTCAACTATGAAAGTCGCATCGTCATTGCGAGGCCTGAGGAGAAAGAATGTCTGCATTAAACAACCAAAGTCAGTGCAGTAGCGAGCGGCCGAAGCAATCTCTGGCAACGACTCATACGAGATTGCTTCGGCCACTCGCTGCTGTTCGATATTAATTATGTAAGGCAACCAGCCTTTCTCCGCAGGCCTCGCAATGACGATGCAGCCTTGTCTAATCTAACGAAACAAGAGAATTATTGAAGGCTTAAATAAGAAAAGAATATTACACTCAACCCACTCAGTTCTTTAATTACTTCTTCATTCCTTCTAATTGCTTTTGCATATTAAACATTTCATCACGCAATCTTGCAGCTTCCATGAAGTCGAGATCGCGGGCAGCTTTTTCCATTTCCTTTTTAATTTTTGCAATGGCTTTTTCCATTTGCGGAATGGTTTTGTATTGCTCCTGTTCTTCCGCAGCAACCGGCACCAGATCCTGGTCCCTCTGAATAGCATAAGGATCCATTGGATCATAGCCTTTAATGTCGAGCACCGACGTTTGTGCAAACACTTGTTCTTTGCTCTTTATAACTGTTCGTGGTGTAATGCCATGTTCAATATTATAGGCAATTTGTTTTTCACGTCTGCGAGTCGTTTCATCAATGGTGCGCTGCATACTGTCAGTCATCTTATCTGCATAAAAGATTACAAGGCCATCGACGTTTCTCGCAGCGCGACCTGCCGTTTGCGTGAGCGACTTTTCATTACGCAGGAACCCTTCTTTGTCTGCATCTAAAATTGCTACCAGTGACACCTCCGGCAAATCAAGGCCTTCTCTCAACAAGTTTACACCTACCAACACATCAATTTCACCGAGCCTCAACTGTCGCAATATTTCAACACGCTCCAGCGTATCCACTTCGCTGTGTATGTATTTCGATTTAATGTTAATGCGATGCAGATATTTATCCATTTCCTCTGCCATGCGTTTAGTAAGCGTTGTTACCAACACGCGATCGCCTTTTGTAACGCGCTTATCAATTTCATCGAGCAAGTCATCAATTTGGTTCACGCTTGGCCTTATTTCAATGGGAGGATCAAGCAAACCCGTAGGCCTTACTACCTGCTCCACCACTATACCGCCCGTTTGCTCCAACTCAAAATCGCCGGGTGTAGCGGAAACAAATACGGTTTGATTCAACATGTTTTCGAACTCATAGAAATTCAATGGCCTGTTGTCCAATGCTGATGGTAAGCGGAAACCATAATCCACCAACACCAGCTTTCTGCTTCTGTCGCCACCATACATACCGCTGATTTGTGGAACGGTTTGGTGACTCTCATCTATCACACACAAAAAGTCGTTCGGAAAATAGTCGAGCAAACAGAAAGGTCTTGTTCCCGGCTGGCGCCTGTCGAAAAATCTTGAATAGTTTTCTACACCATTACAATAACCAAGTTCACGCATCATTTCCACGTCATAATTTACACGCTCACTTAATCGCTGCGCCTCAATGAATTTTCCCACGCCTTTGAAATATTCAACCTGTGCGTTGCTCTCATCTTGTATTTCATAGATGATCTGCTGCATCATGTCTTTCGGAGCGATGTATAAATTGGCAGGAAAGATCGCTGCGTTGTCAATTTTCGCAATACGCTTGCTGGTGTTTACATCAATGCTTTCTATTTCTTCGATATCATCGCCAAAGAAAGTGATGCGATAACCATAATCCACATAGGGAAGATTGATGTCGATGGTATCACCTTTTACACGAAAACTTCCGCGGCCAAATTCTCCCTGGCTGCGCACATACAACGAGTTTACAAGAGAGTGAAGGAATCCCTGCCGCGAAATGGTTTGGCCCTTATGTAATCTTACAATACCGTTTTCAAATTCGGTTGGATTACCGATACCATAAATACAACTGACAGAAGCAACAACGATGATATCGCGTCTTCCGCTAAGCAGCTCTGCAGTGGCTTGTAACCTAAGCTTGTCAAGCTCTTCATTTATGGAAAGGTCTTTTTCTATGTAGGTATCACTCACTGGCATATACGCTTCCGGCTGATAGTAATCATAGTAGGAAACGAAATACCCTACGGCGTTGTCCGGAAAGAATTGCTTGAACTCCCCGTACAATTGCGCCACGAGTGTTTTATTATGAGTCAGAACGAGCGTTGGCTTTTGCACATTTTGAATAACGTTGGCCATGGTAAATGTCTTACCGGAACCTGTTACCCCAAGTAGTGTCTGGTATTTTTCACCATCTAACAATCCTTGCGTGAGTTGTGCAATAGCACCCGGTTGGTCGCCTGATGGCTGATATGGTGCATGAAGTTTGAATGGCATCTTACGAAGTTAAGGAAAAGTCCTAGGTGGCAGGAGCCACAAGGCAATTTGAAAATTTGAGGATTTGAAAATTCTTTTTGTGAAGCTTTTCGATTTTCAGATTAGCTATCCCAAATTCCGGGAAGCAAATACTAAATTCAAAATGATGCGCCTAAAGCATTTTCAAATTTTCAAATCCTCAAATTTTCAAATTAATGCCCTATCACACGCTTAATATAGCTTGAGAAGTCTACGATTATGCAATCATAATCTTCATTCATTAAATGTGAGGCCATTAAAAAATCCGCAGTTGACCTTGTAGTGGCGATAGGAATGTTCCATACACTTGCCAGGCGCAAAAGAGCTTTGATATCCGGGTCGTGTGGTTGGGCTTCCATTGGATCCCAAAAGAATATCAGCATGTCCAGGCTGCCTTCAGCGATAGCGGCACCAATCTGCTGATCGCCGCCGAGAGGACCGCTTAAAAATTTATTTACAGATTGATCCAAAGCATTCTCAATCATGGTACCCGTGGTTCCTGTACCGTATAATCTATGTTTTGCAAGCGTGGTCTTGTTATGCAAGGCCCATTCGATTAATTCCTGTTTCTTGTTGTCATGAGCAACCAATGCTATCCTTTTGCGGGCTCCAAGTGTTCTAGTAGGCATATATATATATCGTTTATACAATTAAGTTAAAAATCTACCGTTTCATCTTATGTTGTTACTTGTCGGCACGGTGTTTGTTAACATGTTATTCACAACCCATTAAATGAAATTCTTACTACCCTTTCTTATAGCAGCATTCTGTGCGGTTAACGGATATGCTCAGACTGCGCCATTGCCGGTACAGCCATCAGACTCTGTAACGAATAACCCCGAACTGATCTTATCTGCACCTCTTCTGAAAGAGAACAATACCGTTATTTTACAATGGCAGCCACAACTCAACGGCAAAGAAACAAGTTTTTATACAATTGAAAGAAGCAGCAATGGTTTAACATTCGAAACGCTTGCGATAACAAGATCTGTTGCTAAGCAAGATTATTATGAGTTCGTTGACGAATCGCCATTGACAGGAAGCAATTATTATAGAATAAAATATACAATTGCTGACTCTGCACGTTACTCTTCGATCCAATCTATAAATGTAAAAGGAAGCTTCTCTTGTAAATTCTACCCGAATCCTGTCGACAACCTTTTAATCGTAAAATCCGACAAAAATGTTATGCTGTACATAGCAGACATGAATAGTAAGATTCGCATTTCTAAATCGATTGCACAAGGAATTCAGTTCGTCGACGTATCAAATCTTGAAAAAGGTTACTACATTCTTACATTGATACAAAAGGATGATAATAAATGGATTACGGACAAATTAATCAAAAATTAAGTCAAGTTTTTTATAGTATTTTTACTAATACCGCTTTGTGGTATTGTGTATGTAATTAATAAAGCATATTATTGCATTGGTTTTTCATAGGATATTGGATTTTAAAAACGGGGTTGAATGTCTATTCTGACCCCTTTTTTGTTTTTATAACTTTCCATGGTTTAAAAAATACTCGCTCCTACTTCAAATCCACTTCATCTTACTATTTTTATCGCCACTATTTATAAGTCTATGTTTTCAAAGTTTTTTACTGCGTTCTTACTGACAGGTTTCGTTGTCGCCAGTTGCCATAATACTCATAAAGAAAAAGAAGAGGATAAAAGCAAACTAGAAGAAAAAGAGTGGAAGCCTGCGGGTTCGTTAAAAAATTATAAATGTGTTTTAGGCGCGAGAAAAATCATTACACTTCCAGATGGCACAACGGTCACCCTTGGGTCTTCCTCAACAATTACCGTTCCTGACGACTTCAATAAATTATCCAGGGAAATTGGCCTGATAGGCAACGCACTCATTGAAGTAGTGAAAGACAGCTCCAAACCTTTTATCATACATACGAGGCATTTGCAGAACACCACAACAGGCGGCACGTATTGGATCATTGCGCCAGCCTCGAGCGAAGGAGAAACCGTCGAAGTCGTGAGCGGCACCTTGCATGCAAATAAAGCCTATCCTTCTCAATTTAATGAACCAGAAATATTAAAAGCCGGTGAGATGGTAATGATTAATCACACAATAGATTTGATGGAGAAGGAAACATTTGACACAACAGAAATTAATAAATGGAAATCGAATGTTCTTGTGTTTAATAATGCCACGGTTTCCGAGTTTGCGAAAGAATTGGAAAATTGGTTCGGTATTTCTGTAACGCTAAATGGCGATTTCTCGAAGTTGCCTCCAATTACCTACACTTTTACTCAAGCAACCCTGCAACAAATCCTTGAAACCATCAACAAGAGCCATAACATTAAATATTCGTTGGAAGAAGAGAGTTTGGTGCTGAAGAAATAGAGAGCACACAGATGACACAGATTAGACTGATTAACACAGATTTAAATGAACGATTCGTGAATTTATAAAACAGTTGACTGAAGGCAAGATCACATTTCTTGAAGACTCCATTATAACCAATCAGCGTAAATCTGTCCAATCCGTGTCATCTGTGTGCGCCGTCAAAAAAATAATCCCACCTGGAAAGGCGGGATCTTTTACTAACTAACCCATCATTCAAAAACTTATTATGCAGACTGCATTTCTTTAACTTTTTCTCTGATTTTGCCTTCGATCTCGTTGGAAAGTTCTGGATTGTCTCGCAGCAAATTTTTAACTGCGTCACGACCTTGTCCCAACTTATCAGTATTATAGCTGAACCAGCTTCCGCTTTTCTGCACGATTCCAAGTTCAACGCCCATGTCGATAATCTCACCTACTTTGGAAATACCTTCACCAAACACGATATCGAATTCTGCAGCGCGGAAAGGAGGAGCTACTTTGTTTTTTACCACTTTCACTTTTACGCGGTTACCAATCGCTTCATCGCCGTCTTTAATCTGAGCGGCACGACGAATATCTAAACGAACGGATGCATAGAATTTAAGAGCGTTACCGCCGGTTGTTGTTTCAGGGTTACCGAACATCACACCGATCTTTTCACGCAACTGGTTAATAAATATGCAAATGGTATTTGTTTTAGAAATGGTTGCCGTTAATTTTCTCAGCGCCTGGCTCATCAATCTCGCCTGAAGACCCATTTTGCTGTCTCCCATTTCACCTTCCAACTCGCCTTTTGGAACAAGCGCGGCAACTGAGTCAATTACTACCACATCTAATGCTCCAGACAGAATCAATCTGTCAGCAATTTCAAGAGCCTGCTCACCGTAATCCGGTTGAGATATTAATAAATTATCTACGTCTACGCCTAATTTTTGAGCATAAGAGCTATCAAACGCGTGTTCCGCATCTATAATGGCACACATACCGCCTTTTTTCTGAGCTTCAGCAATTATATGCGTCGCAACCGTTGTTTTACCTGAAGATTCCGGCCCGTAAATCTCAACGATACGGCCCTTTGGCAAACCGCCTATTCCCAGCGCCACATCCAGTCCAATTGAACCTGTGGAAATCACCTCCTGAGGTCCTGTCGCCTTTTCGTTCATCATCATCACAGATCCTTTCCCGAAGTCCTTATCGATCTTTTCCATCGTAAGCTTCAGCGCCTTAAATTTTTCTGCATTTTCTGCGTTTGCCATATAATCTAGTATTTAGAGATCAAAATTATTGATTAGGTAAAGTTAGCACAAGATTTTTATTAACACTAATTTATTTAGCATTTCTCGCTAAAATATTTGGCCTGGCTTTTATCATAATCGGCCCAAACTTCACCTAATCCAATACGGTCAATACTTTCGCCTCAAAACGCACTGCCGAAATTTTCTATAAATAAAAATGATATTAATCACTTCTTATTAAAATAAACGCCACCTCGTAGCCCGCTGCAGTTTAATAATTTAGCGGCGTCATTTCTTTTACTAATTTTTATACGGCTATCAACTTTACATAGACATTATATGTATTGTATTTAATATAAATCCTGAAAAAAATTTCTGAAATGGGTCTTCATATCCTTGTTATTAATAGCGGAAGCTCCTCTATCAAATTTTCACTTATTGAGGTTAATACCCAGAAAACAATTATTTCCGGTCTCGCGGAAAAGCTGGGTCTTGAAAAAGCAATTCTCCATACAAAATACAATGGCGAAACCCAAACCATTGATCTTGAAAAGAACAATCATGAGACTGCCATGCAGGCGATTTTAAAAACACTGGGCGAAAAAGGCCTGGGCAAGGAGATCACAGCCGTCGGCCACCGAGTGGTGCACGGAGGAGAATATTTTTCTTCTTCCACGATCATCACTCCCGAAGTGCTAAAGGCTATTGAAAAGTGTGTGCCTTATGCTCCATTACACAACCCTGCTAACCTCATAGGAATTACAGGTGCATTGCAAGCCGTTCCCGAATTACCGCAGGTTGCAGTTTTTGACACGGCTTTCCACCAATCGCTTCCTCAACATGCTTATTTGTATGCTGTTCCGATGGAGTGGTACAAAGAGCATGGTGTGCGTCGCTACGGATTTCACGGAATAAGTTACCGCTTCGTGATGCAGGAGGCTGCGAAATCTTTACAAATTCCGCTTGAGAATAGCGCCTTTGTTTGTGCGCACCTGGGCAACGGCGCCAGTATAACGGCCATTCTTAACGGCAAAAGTGTTGACACCTCCATGGGCTTTACGCCTCTCGAGGGTCTTGTAATGGGAACCCGCTCCGGCGACCTTGATCCGGCGCTGATCGGCTACTTATCAGACGTATTGAAAAAAGACGCTCACGAAATAGTCGATATGTTAAATAAAAAAAGCGGATTGCTAGGTCTGTCAGGTCTCAGCAATGATATGCGCGAACTGGAAGCTGCTTCGGCAAAAGGCGACGAACACGCAAAAATGGCGATCGAAATATTTGTTTTCCGCCTTGCAAAATACATTGCTGCCATGTCTGTTTCACTGCCAAGGGTAGACGCTTTAATTTTTACCGGAGGTATAGGTGAAAATTCTGCTTCACTTAGGAAAAAGGTCTTGGAAAGATTGGCCGTGCTTGGATATTTTGTTGATGAAGCAGCCAACAACGAAACGACCCGTGGCAAGTCTGGCCTCATTTCCAACCAACAAAGCAAAAAAGCAATTGTTATCAATACGAACGAAGAGTTGATGATTGCTATGGATACGGCGGCACTGGTGAAGTCGTAGAGATTAGCACACGGATTGGACTGATTTACACGGATTCTTTTAATAACTGAATAATAGAATAAATGAAGTCTTCAGCCAAGCCCGAAAATAATTTCGCAGTTTGATTGGCAGAAAAAAAATCTGTGTAAATCAGTCGAATCCGTGTCATCCATGTGCAAAAAGAAACACAAACATTAAAACATTTTCTTCATGCGAACATATTATATAGCTCCGGTAGGCCCAAGTGCAGCACTCACTTCCGTTTCTTTAGGATTGGTAAGGGCGTTGGAGCGTCTTGGAGTCAAATCCGGATTTATTAAACCAATAGCAGATTCTTTGCTGTTGGGGAAAGATGCTGAGCGATCCGGCTTTTTTGCGGAAATATTGTACAACATTCCATTTACGCATCCTTTAACTATCGAACACGTTGAAAGATTACTGAGTGAAGGCAGCAAGGAAGGCCTGATGGAAGAGATCGTTTCGCTGTTTCAGCAATCTGCAGAAGGGAATGATGTAGTGATTGTCGAGGGGCTGGCCCAGGACTTCAACAAGCCGGTACTTACGGCTCTTAACACTGATATTGCCCGCAACCTGAGAGCAAGTGTAATACTGGTTGTTTCAGCAGATCAGATACAAATATCTTCCATAGCCGAGCAACTGGAAATTGCCGCACAGCAGTATGGCACTGACAAAACAAGTTTTGCCGGATTCGTGATCACCAAAGCAGATCCTTCATTAAACATCAACGCGATCATGCAGGAGCTGCAGGCGCACAGCAAAAGTATCAGATCGGGAAAATTGCCTTTGCTTGGTGTAATTCCGTTTGATAATACATTGCTTGCTCCGCGCATACTCGACATTGCGAATCATCTTAAATGTAAGGTTTTATCAGGTACTGCGGCATTAAGTACATCCCGTGTGACGAGATCAATGGTGGTTTCGAGATCAGTGGAATACATTGTTGATTTGCTAAAACCGGGCGTTCTCGTTATTACTGCAGGCGACCGTGATGATGTTTTGATGGCAACAACCCTCGCTGTTCTTCGCGGCGTGCCGATCGCGGGAATTTTGCTTACAAGTAATTTCGCTCCCAAAGAAGCAATCAGAAATTTATGTGCACCAGCGCTTGCGCAAAATATTCCCGTGCTGATCACGGAACATAATTCCATTGACACTGTGAATATTTTAGCCAAACTGGATACGCATATTCCAATAGACGATACGGAAAGAATTACCCGGCTGGTCGATCACGTGGCAGAATATTTAAACATCGATTCTTTAAAGGAAAAAGTGGGGGATCTTTCCGAAAAACGTATGCCGCCTGCCGCTTTCCGCTATCAGCTTATACAAGCGGCGCGTAAAGCAGGCAAGAAAATTGTTTTGCCGGAGGGCGAAGAACCACGTACGATCCAGGCTGCTGTTATTTGCCACGAAAAATCCATAGCGAAATGTGTGTTGCTCGGCAAAAGAGAAAATGTGCTTGAAATAGCCAATGCGCAAGGAGTTCAATTACCTTCTGATCTTGAAATTATTGATCCTGATATTGTACGGGCAAAATATATCAATGGTTATGCGGAGTTAAGAAAAGAAAAAGGAGTGACGCCCCAACAAGCAGAGGACCAACTGGGCGATAATGTTGTTCTTGGCACCATGATGGTGGTGATGAACGAGGTGGACGGATTGGTTTCAGGAGCCATTCATACGACCGCTAACACCATCAGACCTGCTTTACAATTGATCAAAACTGCGCCGGGCACGAAGCTGGTTTCATCTATCTTCTTTATGCTGATGCCCGACCAGGTATATGTGTATGGCGACTGCGCTGTGAACCCAGATCCGTCCGCTGAAGAGCTGGCTGACATTGCTATACAAAGTGCCGATTCCGCCAAAGCTTTTGGCCTCGATCCTAAAGTAGCGATGATCTCTTATTCTACGGGAAGTTCAGGAACCGGCGCTGATGTGGAAAAGGTAAAAACGGCTACGTTGATAGCTCAGGAAAAACGGCCGGATATTTTGATAGATGGCCCGTTGCAATATGATGCCGCAACTGTAGAAAGCGTAGGCAAACAAAAATCCCCGGATAGCCTTGTTGCGGGCCAGGCGAACGTATTCGTTTTCCCTGATCTTAACACAGGTAATACAACCTATAAAGCTGTTCAAAGAAGCGCCAATGTAGTAAGTGTGGGACCAATGTTACAAGGTCTTAAAAAGCCTGTAAACGACCTTTCCCGTGGTGCATTGGTCGATGACATTGTGTACACCATCGCATTGACAGCCATCCAGGCAACACAGTCTTAGGAAGTGGGCACACAGATGACACGGATTAGACTGATTTACACGGATCTTTTGCTAAATCTGGTTTTGGGTTGGGGGCAATAAAAAATTAAAACGGTCTATAAAGTTTGAATTGTCAAACTTTATAGACCGTTTTAATTAAAAGCTTATTGATTTCCGACCTGATTGAATAGAAAAAAATCCGTGTAAATCAGTCTAATCCGTGTCATCTGTGCGCCAATTATTTCGCTAAATTTGTCAGCATGAAAAGATCTGGTGCTGCTGATTTACCTCTTCACTATGGCTATGTGCCTCAATGGCTCGCCGAACGTATGGCCAGGCTGGGTTTGGCCATTACAGAATCCATTATTACAGAATACGGAAAAGCGGCAATGCTGAGTCGGCTAAGTGATCCATTCTGGTTCCAAAGTTTAGGAGCGGTAATGGGTATGGATTGGCATTCTTCCGGCATCACGACTTCTGTAATGGGTGCTTTGAAAAGAGCAATCAATCCACATGCAAAAGATCTTGGTTTTTACATCTGCGGCGGCAAAGGAAAATATTCGAGGGAAACGCCAGCCGAGCTTTTTAAACTTGCCAACACACATGGTCTTAATGGAAACGAATTGGTGCGTTGCAGCAAACTCTCCGCTAAAGTTGACAACACGGCCGTGCAGGATGGCTTTCAACTATACACCCATAACTTCATTGTAAGCACCGAGGGCGATTGGACGGTAATACAGCAGGGAATGAATCCTGCGGATAAAACGGCCCGCCGCTATCACTGGCACTCTGCCAATATCAAATCATTTGTCGAAGAACCACATACGGGTGTTTGTGGAATAAACCAGGGACAGATTTTAAACATGACCGCTGTAGAAGCGGCACCTTCGCGTTCCGGAGTGTTGCAGCTTACCCACGAAAAACCCGAATTGATGATGAAGGAAATCCAGCAACTGATCATGCCGGGCCACCATGATGTACGGGCAGAGGATGTTGATTTGAAACGGTTGGGTTCTGTGTTGTGGCTGGCGCATGAAAACAACCCAAAAAATTTTGAAGAGATGCTATTGCTGGAAGGAGTTGGTCCACGAACATTACAATCTTTAACGCTTGTAAGCGAGGTCATTTATGGAACACCCTCACGGTTTAAAGATCCCGCACGCTTCTCGTTTGCGCATGGCGGTAAGGATGGCCATCCATTTCCCGTTCCCATAAAGGTTTACGACGAAACAATCCATACTTTGCAAACTGCCGTATATAAGGCAAAGATTGGGCAAAGCGATAAACAGGAAGCAATAAAAAAACTTACTGAAATTGCCCAACGTGCTGAAAAAGATTTCATACCCAACGACAACTTCAACGAATTAATAGAAAAAGAAAGAGCCGATTCCTGGAAATATGACGGCCGCACCGTGTTCGACAAATCCAAAAAGCCACGCAATATTCAAATGAGATTATTCTAAGCCTCTCAAATTAAGATCGTTTTGTTCTTTGAAAGCTACCGTCTTTTTTCTACTTTGTACTCGCCCTTTCACTAAGAGACCTCTTTTTTTCATTATTCAACACCTTAAACATTTTAAAATGAAACACTCATTTGGTGCGCTTATGCTCTTCACATGTTTGTATGCGGTTACTGCCTGCAACAACAATCCGCAAAAGCCTCAGGTAACAGATCCAACCATGCCAGTCGTCGAACACATTGACAGCTCTGCGAAAAAAGCAGAAAAGAACAAAGCAACAGCACTCGCTTCTATGGAGGCTTTCAACGGCCACAATGTTGATGTGATATTAAAGGATGTCGCCGCTGATGTAACAGACTACGGGGACGGATCAGGAATGGTGGTTAAAAGTAAGGACACCATAAAAGCGATGATGAGCCAGTATTTCAAAGCCTTTCCGGATGCGAAGGGAGAAAATTTCAGTGCAATGGCAGATGGAAATAAAGTGGCCGTGTTCGGCACTTGGAGCGGAAAATTCACTAATGAATTCATGGGTATGAAGCCAACGGGTAAAAGTTTCAAATACGACGATGTTGACATTTTCACATTCAACGATGGCGGTCAGATAACTTCTCACCGGAATGTACAGTCATCGAAGGTTATGTGGATGCAGCTTGGAGTGAATATGAAATAACTGAGTAACTGAATAATTGAATAATTGAATAACTGGGTGTATCAAGTGTAAGAACGAAAGTTACATTTAAACCACTCAGTTATTCAGTTATTCAATTATTTTCTAATGCGCTTCCAGCCAATTATCCCCAACACCCACTTCTGCAATTACCGGAACGCCATTCGGCAGCGGCATTGCGTCTTGCATGCATTCAAGGATCACAGGCTTAATGATCTCTACTTCGTCTTTTACAGCATCAAATACCAACTCATCATGCACTTGCAGGATCATTTTTGATCTAAAGTTTTTCTCTTTAAACGCCGAATGCACTTTCTTCATTGCCATTTTGATCATGTCGGCGGCAGTTCCCTGGATAGGTGAGTTGATGGCGTTTCGCTCGGCAAAAGCGCGAACTGTAAAATTGGAGGAGCCGATATCACGCAACCACCGCTTGCGTCCCATCAGCGTTTCCACATAACCTTTTTCGCGTGCAAACTTTACGGTCTCATCCATGTATTTCGTAATGCCGTTGAATTCTTTTTTATAATTATCAATGATCTCTTTCGCCTCTGTTCTGCTGATGCCAAGATTATCCGCAAGGCCGAATGCGCCTTGCCCGTAAATGATGCCGAAGTTTACGCTCTTGGCTTTGTAACGCATTTCTTTGGTAACGTCTGCTGCATCAACGCCATAAACTTTTGAGGCAGTAGCTGTGTGAATATCTATGCCGGACCTGAATGCTTCACACATGTTCTTGTCACCGCTTATGGCGGCAACAATGCGCAGTTCTATTTGCGAATAATCTGCACTGATCAGTACATGTTCTTCATTGCGTGGAATAAATGCTTTTCTTATTTCGCGACCTCTGTCCGTGCGGATCGGAATGTTCTGAAGGTTGGGATTGGTGCTTGCCAATCTTCCCGTAACGGCAACGGCCTGCGCATATGAAGTGTGCACGCGACCTGTTTTGCGATTGATCATTTCAGGAAGGGCGTCTACATACGTCGATTTCAATTTTGTCAATTCGCGGTAGGCGAGAATGTCGTCTACAATTTTATTTTGCGAAGCAAGTTTCAACAAAACGTCCTCGCCTGTTGCGTATTGGCCGGTACGTGTTTTCTTCGCTTTAGGATCAAGTTTTAATTTTTCAAATAACACTTCACCCAATTGTTTTGGAGAAGATAAATTGAAACGAACGCCTGCCTGCTTATAAACGTTTTCTTCTGCTTCTTTGGCGAATTTGTCGAGCTCTTTGGAATATTCATTGAGGAAGTCAACGTCTATTTTCACGCCTTCAAACTCCATGTCAGTAAGCACTTTCACAAGCGGACTTTCTACTTCGCGGAAAACTTTCTCCACTTCTTTTTCTTTTAACAGTGGAACAAATGCATTTTTAAGTTGCAAAGTGATGTCTGCATCTTCACCTGCATACTCTTTGATTTTATCGAGCTCCACATCGCGCATATTGGTTTGGCCTCTTCCCTTTTTACCAATGAGTTCTTCAATATGCACAGGTTCATAACCGAGATATTGCGCACTTAGCTGATCCATGCTGCGTTTTCCATCCGGTTCAATTACATAGTGCGCCAGCATGGTATCGAAAATTTCGCCTTTCAGCTCATGGCCATACCATTTCAATACTAGCAAATCATATTTTATATTTTGACCCACCCATTTTTTTGATGCATCGTTGAACAGTGGTGCAAACTGTTGTAATATGGCTTTAGTTTGTTCCTGGTCTTTGGGGCATGCAACGTAGTATGCCTCGGTTGGATTTATCGAAAAGCTTAATCCCACAAGCTCTACGTCATTTGCATCGAGTCCCGTAGTCTCTGAATCAAAACAAACCTCTTCTGCCGCGAGTAGCTTTTTTACCAACTCATCAATTTCGTTTGTGCCCTGCACTGCAATATATTCATGAGGCGTATTAAGAATATTTTTCCCAACGATAACTTCCGTTTCTTTCTCTACCACTACCACTTCAGGTTTTGATACAGCATTGCCAAACAAATCGGTTTGCACACCAACAGTTGTTTTAGAAATAACAGTTGTTTCTTCATTAACAGCTACAGAAATTTCTTCACCCAAAATCCTTTTCATCACTGTCTTAAATTCAAGCTCACCAAACACTTCACGCAACGCATCTTTGTTCCACTCTTTCAACTTGAAATCTTCTTCATGAAATTCAACAGGAACATTCGTGATAATGGTCGCCAGCTTTTTGCTCAAGATCGCATTCTCTTTTCCGTTGCGCACTTTTTCACCGAGAGCGCCTTTTATCTTGTCTGCATTCTCTAATACATTTTCCAGCGTACCATATTCTGCCAATAATTTCGCTGCTGTTTTTTCTCCCACGCCCGCAATGCCCGGAATGTTATCCACCGCATCGCCCATTAAACCAAGTATGTCAATTACCTGGCTCACATCTTTAATGTTCCATTTTTCGCACACTTGCTCAGGCCCCATTATTTCCACATCGCCGCCCTGGTAGCCCGGTTTGTAGATCTTAATCTTTTCGCTTACGAGTTGCCCGTAATCTTTATCCGGTGTAACCATGAAGACTTCGTAACCGGCGGCCGCAGCTTGCTTGCTTAATGTTCCTACAACATCATCAGCCTCAAAACCATCTACTTCAATGCAGGGAATATTGAATCCTTTGATAATTCTTTTGATATCGGGAATGGCAATTATCAGGTCTTCCGGCGCTTCTTGCCTGTTCGCCTTATAGTCTGTAAAATCAGTATGCCTTTCGGTAGGCGCTTCGGTGTCGAAACACACGGCCATATGTGATGGCTTCTGATTGTTAATAAGTTCAAGTAATGTATTGGTGAAACCAAATTGTGCGTTGGTATTTTTTCCAGTTGATGTGATGCGCGGATTGCGGATCAATGCATAATAGGCACGAAAAATAAGTGCCATTGCGTCCAATAAAAAAACTTTCTTTTCCATTTCGCTAAGGTAGAGAAAGAACGCAGATTGTCAAGATTAGTTAAGATTTTGATTGTGGTACAACGCCAGATGTACAGTGTACTTTGGTCAATACAGGCGCTAAAATTTAAAAATCTTATCAATCATGATAATCTTGACAATCTGCGCTCTCTCTACTATATTTACCCGCTTTTTAATTAAAACCCTTTTCAACCCTTCTAAAATGAAAAAGATTATCCTTTCCTTATGTACTGCATTTATTGCAGTTAGTTCTTTCGCGCAAGATGCAGATCGCACTTACAAACCATTTAAAGTTGATGTTACTACCGGCGTTTCCATATTGCAAGGTTCCGGAACGAATATTGGTTTTCCATTTGCCATTGAGCCCAAATACGCTGTACTGGAGCAACTGGCTGTAGGTATCCGTTGGGAGGGACTTATGGGCCTCCACAACATTTATTCAGATGTTGACAACAGTTCCGAAGCCGATGTAACGTTTGGCTCATCTTACATTGCGACGGCTGATTATTATTTAAACAATAACACGTTCAGACCATATGTAGGTGCTGGTCTGGGAATGTACAAAACAGGCAAGATCACCTACAAAGACCCCGAAGATAACACCCACGACTATAATGCACCTAAACCAAGCAGCTTTGGAGGCATGCTACGTGCCGGGTTTGAAGTAACGCATTTCAGAATGGGCCTGGAATACAATTTTGTGAACAACACATTCGTGAGCCCATACACTAACAAAGACATAAAAAGCGGCTACTTCTCTATCAAAGTAGGTGTGCATATTGGTGGCGGCAAATACTAGAGAGACGGAACGCAGATTATCATGATTGATCAAGATTTTTATCTAGTCATAAGAGTCTTAACGATCATGAAAATCTGCGTTCCTTTTCTTACAGAACCGCGTTCAGTATCAGCACTCCAACCAACCCCAGCACGCTTACAATTGTTTCCATCAGCGACCATGAAGCGAATGTTTGTTTTAGGCTAAGATTAAAATACTCTTTGAACATCCAGAAGCCGGTGTCATTTACGTGAGAAAACATTAAACTGCCTGCGCCAACTGATAAGACCATTAACTCCGGTTTTGCCTGACCATGTAAAACCAACGGCGCTACAATACCTGCAGCTGTGAGACCGGCAACGGTTGCCGAGCCTAGCGTTATTCGTATCAAAGCGGCAACGAGCCATCCGGCAATGAGCGGCGAGAAATTATATTGTGACGCGATTTTGGTTATGTAATCTCCAGCGCCGCTTGTAGTAAGCACTTCTTTAAAGGCTCCGCCAGCAGCGATGATCATCATGATTATGGCAATCCCCGCAATAGCGTCTGTAAACAATTGCATGGTGGATTGCATGTTCCTTCCCCGCTTAATGCCCAACCAGTAACCGCTGGCAACCGATGCAATCAACAACGCAAACACAGGATCACTTATAGCTTTACATACTTTGAAAAAACTAGTTTCAGGTGCCACAAATGTTAGCAACAACGATGGCATGGCAATTAACAAGACAGGCAACAACGCGATGATAAAACTGGTGGAAACCGGAGGAATGTCGCCCGGCGTTTGCCAATTTGTTTTTGCATCTTCCTTTAAAACAATCTGAAGATTTTTAAACCTGCTGCCGAAAATAGGACCAGCAATGGCAACGATGGGCACGGCGAGTATTAAACCATAGAGCATTGTTTTACCAACGTCTGCCTTAAAAATGGAAGCCAGTCCAACAGGCCCGGGATGCGGAGGTAAGAACCCATGTGTAACTGATAGCGAGGCCGCCATTGGTATCGCAATAAATAACAAATTTTTCCTCGCAGCTTTTGCGATCGAGAAAACAAGCGGTACCAAAATCACAAAGCCGGCATTGTAAAAGAGTGTAATACCAACGAGAAACCCGGTTGATAAAACGGCCCACTGAATATAGCGTTCGCCAAAAACTTTTATAAGCGTGTTGCTTATTTGTTGCGCCGCGCCGCTTACTTCCAGCATTTTTCCCAATATCGCGCCGAGACAAAGCACGAGTGCCATGCCTCCTAATGTACTGCCAACGCCGTTTTGCAAAGCCAGCAATACTTTATCAAACGGCATTTTTAATGCAAGCCCAACCAATATTGCCACAATCAGCAATGCTATGAACGGACTTATTTTTTTAAGGGTGAGAAACAGTAGTAAAATGATTCCGAGGAATATGATGAGTAATGGCATAGATCCAATTTGAAAATTTGAGGATTTGAAAATTTGAAAATGCCTGAGTGTTGCGGTTCGTGAAGACACGAACCACGGCAACCGGCAACTGCTCCCGGATATTTGAGGAGTATATTAAAAAATAAAAAGTAGCACAGATTGATTTTCAAATCCTCAGATTTTCAAATTATCATATAGCTTATCGAAAATCAAAAACTGTTTCGCATACACCTCCGCTGCGCTTGCATCCGGCAAATACTCTTTGTCGTCTGCAGGAAGAAGCTTCTTTACGTCTTCGATGTTGTTGATCGTTTCTGTGGCGAGCATGGCCATGCAAACAGCACCGAACGCCGAGGCATCGGCAGCAGCGTTTACTGTTATTTTTTTCTGTAAAATATTGGCCATCATCTGCATCCACACACTACTTTGAATAAAGCCACCAGAGGCATGAATTCTACTGATGGCTCCAAAGTTTTCTTCGAGAATTTTCACCAGCTGTGCAAAGGCAAAACAAATACCCTCCGCAACCGCACGCATGAAATGTGCCTGCGAGTGTTTGGCCGTCACGCCAACAAACGCTCCTTTCGCGTCTGCATCCCACACAGGAGCCCGCTCACCATAAAAGTAGGGCAAACAAACAAGTCCCTCTGCACCGGCAGGAATTTTGCCAACCGCTTCGAAGAACTTATTAAAATCGTTTTCTTGAATGTCTTTATCCTGCAGCATTTGCTCCATCCACCATTTTAAAACGATACCGCCATTGTTGATGGCCCCGCCGCTCACATAGTAGTCGTCATTCAAAATATAAGTGAATAGCCTTTCTTTATCATCTGTTGTAGACGAGCGCACTGTCTGCCGAATGGCGCCACTGGTTCCTATTGTAAGTGCAACTTCTCCTTGCGCAATGGCTCCGCTTCCAAGATTCGCCAGGCACCCGTCGCTGGCACCGGGAACGAACGGCGTTTGAGCATCTATATCCCATTGTTGGCAAAACTTTTGCTGCAAGCCCTTTACAATAAGCAAAGGTGAAACCGGTTCTGATAATTTTGTTTCATCTATACCTGCAAACTTCAATGCCTCCCTGCTCCAGGTAAGCGTGTGAATATTGAACAGACCGGTTGCCGAAGCGATGGAATGATCGATGATAAACCTGCCGAACAATTTATAAAAAATATATTCTTTTATGGAAATGAATTTGTGTGCCGCCGCGAACAGCGCAGGATCGTTATCCCTTATCCAGCTTATTTTACAGAGCGGCGTCATTGGGTGCAGCGGTGTGCCTGTTTGTTCAAATATTGTTTTGCCTTCGGGCGACTGCTGAAGCTTTTTCGCGTAGGCAAGGCTTCTGTTATCGGCCCATGTCCACAGGGTTGATAAAGCATTTCCCTGTTCATCCACCACCACGAGGCTATGCATTGCCGAGCTGAAACTTACTGCGGCCAAAGTTCCTTTGCCTTTCATAAACTCCGTTACCTGCTGCATTAGCCGGCACATAGCCTGAAAAATTTCATCGGCATCTTGTTCGACCCCTTCAATTTTTTCTTTTTTATACCCTTCTTTATAAGTGATAATTACTTTGCCAGAAGCTTCGCAAGCAATTGCTTTCGTGTGTGTTGTGCCAATGTCTATGCCTATAAAGTATTGCATATGTGATAAGATGTGCTTTCCGAAAATACGGAACATTTCCCCAAAAATGACTATGGCACAGGGATTGCGAATATCATTGGCAACAATAGTTTTTTAAGCCAAATACAATATCTGCAGGGAAAAACGTTATTAAACAAACGTATTAAATGAAAATTATATGAAACATGCACACAAGCCATTCATAGCCTGGCTTTTCATCTCGCTCGCGGTTTTGTATGTGGTGATGGCTCTTTTAATGAGTTAGGCTCATTAAATCTGAACTGATCCGCAGCTATATCTTTCCCGCCATAACAGAAGCTTCAATAAAAGAAGTCAAAAGGAAAAATTCAAAATTCAAAAAAGGGTATTCAATACCTCTAAGCCTTTTTTTGACTTTTTCCTATTTATTTTTTATTTCTGGTTTCCCAATACTTTTGTGAAAACACAATCAATGAAACCTGTTGTCTCAATAGAATATTGCCCTAAATGCGGATGGCTTATGCGAAGCGCCTATATGGCGCAGGAACTGTTGACTACTTTTAACGATGACCTGAAAGGTGTGCTGCTGGCGCCTTCGGAAATTAGCGGCCGATTCATCATTTCTATCAACGATGAAAAAATATTTGACAGAAAAGAACAGGGACGTTTTCCCGAAATAAAAGAACTCAAGCAGCTGGTTCGCGATGTTGTAAATCCCGATAAGAGTTTGGGGCATTCGGATAGGAAAATAACTGAGTAACTGAATGACTGAATAACTGAGTGTTTGACAATGTGAGTTCCTTCGCATATGAAACATTCAGTTATTCGGCATTGTCTCTTCGGTTATTGGCCTTATTAATTATTCTTTATTAATTATTAATTACCCTACGCTGCCTTATCTCTCGTGCTGCGTATAAGAGCTATTCCGGAGAAAAAGAAAACAACTCCTAAAATAGAATAGGTAAATATTTCCTTCACATTATGTGTATTGGAGCCACCGTTCATGAAATTCATCGCGGCCATAATTAAACCAATGATACCCAGTACAGTGAGTATGATTCCGAAGACTCTCTTTTCCATGGTTTTATTTTAGATGAATGACAGCAAAGGATGTGCCTCGGGGAAAGATGTTGCTGGTATTGCTTTTTATAAATCGCTATAACGATTAAGAACATCGAAAGATAAAGCTACCTTCGCCCTTTCCAAGTCGTTACCCTTACTCTTCCCATGTTGCCTGTGACGTTTGTAAAAACACACAATGCAAAAACACATAATTTTAGGATTGCTCCTGACAATTAAATTGGTTTCCTGCTTCGCGCAAAGCGATCTACATGCACCTCCTTTTATCAGAGTCTGTTTAAATAGAATAAAAAATCCCAAGGCGCTGGATTCATTCTTTTTGAAATTGAACGGACTTGAAAAAGAAAGAAGAGACCAAATCAATATTGTTCATATTGGTGATTCACATTTGCAGGCGGGCTTCATAAGCAAAGAAATAAGGCAAGGCCTTCAACAAAGATTCGGCAATGCTGGCCGCGGTTTGATCTTTCCTTACGCAATGGCTAAAAGCAACGGCCCCGATGATATAGCAAGCGCTTCAACTATTCAATGGAACTACAATCGACTTGCACATCCTGAAATTCCGTTAGCAACCGGGATCTCAGGATTTTGTATATCTACAGAAAATGCACAGGGAACGTTGTCCGTTTCCGTGAAGAATACCACATTTTCTAATCTTCAGTTGTTTTTCATTAGAGATAACTCTACAAAAAATGCCTTGTATTCAACAAATAACGGCAACGGAGGTATAGTAGATATTGCATCTGATACTTTTACAACCGCTCCAATCAAAATAAAACTATACCAACCTGCCAATAAATTCACATTTATATTTCCCCCTGAAGTGAATAGAAATACATCAACATATTTCCATGGCTTATCTGTAACGTTGGACTCGCCCGGAATTATTTATCATAACATTGGTGTAAATGGTGCCCGTTTTAATAGCTATGTACAGAGTAAATATTTCTTCGACGAACTGTCATATTTATCCGGCGACCTTTATATCGTTTCCCTTGGTACAAATGAGGCGCAAAATCCTTCTTTATCTCCAGAAGAGTTTGAACGTGACTTAACGGCATTCTATGACCAAATAAAAAAAATTGATCCTAATGCGATTGTTTTGCTCACAACACCTGCAAGTTCTTTTTATAAAAATACTTCTGTAAATACCAAGATTGAAATGATAAGAAATTGCATCATTTCATTTGCAGAAAAACACACGCTTCCATATTGGGACCTTTTTGAAATTTCATGTGGAAATTCAGCCCGGTATTGGCGAACTGCTGATCTTATGGCTGCCGACGGCGTACACTACAACAACAAAGGATATGCTTTACAGGGGCAGTTATTTCTCCAGGCATTATTGAAAAGTTATTACGATTTCCGCGGTGCCATTTCTGCGACCAACAAATGACATCTGGAAGCCCAGCCCATGTAGTAAAGTAATTCGAATTTTAAAATATTATTGTCCTCGCCCGCTGTCCCGCAACGGGCAAAGCCACCAACATTTAACTAATAACGCTGGGTTCTAAAACTGCAAATAAATTGGCATTACCGGTTCTGCGGATTTGAACTGCATATAAATAAATACGCTTAACACAAATATTATAATGTATGTCGTAAGCTTCGCGGTCTGCAAGCGAATACAAAGTTTATCTATAAGCGATGCCGGTGTACTATGCATTGCAACACCAAGAAGCGTTATGGCCAGCACATTTTTATAATGCGAAAAAAACACAGGAAATACGGAGACATCGAACTTTGTAAAAATCTGTTTAATAAAAGCAAATGATTGGTCGATTGTTGCCGACTTAAAAAAGATCCAGCAGAAACAAACCCAGTTCAATGTTATAAAGATCCAGAGCGCATTTTGCAAATAGCCTATTGGTTTTTTCGATGGAAACAGTTGTTGCCATTGCTTATGAAATGCCAATGCTCCGCCATGTAATGCACCCCAAATAATGAAGTTCCAGCTGGCACCGTGCCAGAAACCTCCGATAAGCATGGTAGCAAATTGATTACTATAGGCTCTGATTTTCCCTTTTCTGTTTCCGCCCAGCGGTATGTAAATATAGTCTCTTAACCAGTTCGATAGAGAGATATGCCATCGCCTCCAGAACTCGGTAATGTTTTTACTTTGATACGGCAGGTTGAAATTTGACGGAATCCGTATTCCCAGCCAACGTGCCATACCTATCGCTACATCTGAGTATCCACTGAAGTCGCAATAGATCACTATTGCATATCCATACATTGCGAATAAACATTCCAATCCTGTATATCTTGACGGGTCATCAAAAATATAGTTCACAAAATTCAGTGTGATGTAATCTGAAATCACCAACTTCTTGAAAAGCCCAACCACTATCAAATAAAATCCCTTACTAAAATCTTCAGTACTTACATAATATGGTTTGCTTAATTGTGGAATAAAATCTTTTGCTCTAACAATGGGCCCCATAACCAGTTTGGGGAAAAAAGACAGAAACAATAAGTATTCATCAAACCGTCGTATCGGCTTGAACTCTCCTTTATAAACATCAATTGTATAGCTTAAATTTTCAAATGTGTAAAAGGAAATACCAACAGGCAGCAAAATATTTAAAGGATTAAAATGAGCCTTAAAAAGATCATTGCAAACGCCAATAAAAAAATTGGTGTATTTGAAATAAAACAGCAATCCTACATTTACTACTATACTCAAAATAAGCAACGCTTTTTTCTTCGATTGTGATCTTTGCCGGTAGATGAGATTGGAAAGCACGTAATCAAAAATCGCTGAAAATATTACAAGCACTACAAAGTAGCCACTTGCTTTGTAAAAAAAATAAAGCGAAAATAAACACGCCACATAAGTTCTTGCCTTTACGTTTTCTCTGAAACAATAATACAATAACAGGAACGACGCAAAAAAGAAAACAAAAAACCCGTTATTAAATAGCAACGGATTTTGTGGATCATATAAGAACTGATCAAGTAATTTGGACGTGTCAACCATGTTTTATTCTCTATTTATTTGAGTCTATTTTGTTCGCTTCATGCATAATCGCATCTGAAAGAAATGCGGCAACTTTCTTTGCCCCTGAATGGTTGGGATGTACATAATCTTTATTTGCTAAAGGAGGATTGCTATTTGCCCAATCAACAATACTGTTTTTACCGCCCATTGTTTCATACAAATTGAAGAACGAAACGTGATTCTCAAAAGCCATTAACGCTTGCGCTTTTACAAGATTAGGAACGCCAATGCCAGACTCCCATTTGTCGCCTTTTCTAAAGGCTCTGTCGCCTGTACTGATCATCAGTATATCTGCTTCGGGAAATGCTTTTTTGATTTTTGTCAAAGAAGGCACCATTTTCTTACAGTACCAATCGAAGTTTGTATCATTTGGGCGAAACAAAACGTTTACCCCATATTCAAGTATGATTAAATCATAGGGGCGCTTGATGTTTATTTGAGCAAGCAGATCATCATTTAGCTTGTTAATCTCCACGCCGCTTATTCCTCTAAAAGAAAAATTATCAACGATCACGCCAGATGACGATTCGAACGAAGTTCCAAATACACGCATTCCCGGTGTTTGAATTTTCACTTCTACACTATTGGCAATTTTCAGTTTTTTTATATTGAATTCATCGCCTTTTGGAATCTGAATAATATTGTTATCAAGCATAATATCACCCGACCCTTTTCCATATAAAAGACTTATTTCCACAGCATCTTTTGCTGTGTTATCTTTCACGGACAACCATGATCCCGTAGCAGAGCTAAACACATTTCCGGAAATAAAAAGTCCATCAGTGTTCTCTGATTTATAATTCCTTTTTATCCAATCGTTACTGCTTTTGCTGTTTACTGTAATGCGTAAAGACGCGGATATGTCGTTTACGGGAACGAAGCCAACACCACTGCCGCCAAATGTTTGCTGTAAGGTAGAGCGAAGATCCTGGGTAATAAGATCGGCTTCAATCATAGAGTCGCCGAAAAAAGCAATCCGCACTTTACCTTTTCTTTCCTTTTTTACCTTCACCAATTTTTTAATAAACCCTGCCAGTGCTGGTTGAGTGGTCTTTGCAGAAAAATTGATAATCTGCCCTGGTACTGAGTAGGTGTCGAATTTTTTTTCCTCTTGTTTGTCAATGGGAACTATTGCTGATGGCTGACTTGTTGCGCTTTTCTCTGTATCCTTTTTGATGTCACTAAAAAGGTCTATTTTCTTTATTGTGTAATCCCGCGTTTTAATATTCGGCAATAAGGAAAACACTGAAAGGGAAAGGCTGGCTAAAATAGTAAAAAGCAATACTTTTTTGGCATTATTCATAAACGGTAGAGTCAAGATTTTGAAGTCGATATTTGCCTATTGTTTTATCAACGCGGTTCTTCCAGGTTCGGGGCATTGATGTGTATCCACATCTACTTATCTGTGACGTCCACTTTTTATAATCACCGTCGCCTTTTAATTGCTTATAAAATTTCTTGTGTGAGATCACCTTGCAAAAATCGCGATACGAGGCAGCAACTTCTGCGTATTGCTTATATCTTGATTTAACAGGGGGATGAAGCTTTCTGAGGTTATTTTTTCCTATTACGCCAAAATGGTTATTAAGAAGTTTTGCATTTCTGCTTCTCCCTGATCCGGATTCTAAAATAGCAACCCCCAAAATTACGCTTGCAGGTATGCCATATTGTTTCGATAATTCCAGCGTTTGACCTTTATGCTCCTTGATATAACGTTTTGCCTGCGCCCTGCTGTCATTAAAATGCAGTATCGATATCAACAAGAAAAAGAGCAGTCTTAATAATTTAACATTCACGCCAATTAGTTTAAATAAATTGGCAGGTATTTGAGGTAGGACTACAATTCTGTCGTTACAGCGGGAAAACAAAAATATGGCTATTATTAGAAATGTCCTTTTCAAAAAAGACATTCAAAAGCGATAACTAGACTAGTTTTTCTATTTTTAACCTGTTAAACACCATAATGCATTATGATCAACCTAAACAACGAAATCGTTTCTGTAAAAATTCATCCAAAAGGAGCAGAGCTTCAAAGTGTTGAATATAACGGTCTGGAGTACATGTGGAGCGGCGATGCTGCTTTTTGGGGTAAATATAGTCCCGTGCTATTTCCTATTGTAGGCACCTTAAAAAACGATACGTATTGTTATAAAGGAAAAGAATATCATTTACCACGTCATGGTTTTGCAAGGGAGAAAGAATTTGATGTAACCATTGAAAGCAGCTCAAAAGCCATATTTACTTTGGTGAGTAGTGAAGAGACTTTAAAGATTTATCCGTTTACATTTGAATTGAGCTTGGTATATGAGCTCATTGGCAACAAAGTAAGTTGCACTTATATGGTGAAAAATAACGGCAACGAACAAATGCTTTTTTCTGTTGGCGGCCATCCGGCATTTGCAGTGCCGCTTGAAGCGGAGCTAGCTTATGCAGACTACTATCTTAAGTTCAACAAAGAAAATGAATTGATGAGATATAAGCTGGACAATGGGTTGATAGGAAAAGACACTCAAACAACCACACTGGCAGATCACAAACTTCCTTTAAGCAATTCACTTTTTTATGAAGATGCGATTGTATTAAAGCATTTGCAGAGCAACGCTATTTCTCTTGCTTCGCAAAAAAGTGAGCATGGCTTACATTTCCTTTTTGAAGGATTTCCATTCTTTGGCATCTGGGCAGCGAAAGATGCGCCCTTCGTGTGTATAGAACCGTGGTGTGGCATTGCAGACAGCGTTGATCACAACCAGGAATTAGCAGAGAAAGAAGGTATTGAAAAATTGGAAGCTGGCGGAAGCTGGCAGAGAAGCTGGCAGGTAGAACTGTTTTAATAACTGAATAACTGAGTGTTTAATTGTTAGACATTCGGCAAATCCCGACCCCCTTTTAAATGAAATCACTAACAATTTTTGCATTTTGCCTTTTTATGGTTTTCAACGGATCTGCCCAGGAAAAGAAAGAACTGGCAGACACAACAATTGAAAAATACTTTACGAAAGTTGAAGTTGAATCAGAATTTCCTGGAGGTGTTTCTTCCTGGGCCAAATTCTTAAATGAAAATTTAAACTACCCCAGGGCTGCAGTAAAGAAAAATATTGAAGGGACCGTAGTTGTCCAATTTATTGTCGATAAAGAAGGAAATGTAACTGATATAAAAGCAATTTCTGGCCCGGACGAGCTAAAGCCAGAAGCGGAACGAGTGATGAGAAAATCACCCAAATGGACACCGGCGCAACAAAGTGGCAGGAAGGTAAAAAGTTATAAAAGACAGCCTATTACTTTCAGGTTGCGCTAATGGTTGAGTAATGGAGAAGCATGACTGTTTAGGCTGATCTTTATCAAGACCACGCATACCAATATTCCGACCACTAATATGAATTGAATAACTGAGCAGGTTATTACACCAAATGCTCAGTTATTCAATTATTCAGTAATTCAATTATTTTATTTGTTCATCACCTGCTTAGCTTCGATGCTCAAAGTAGCATGTGGCACAGCACGTAAACGGGCTTTATCAATCAATTTTCCGGTTACACGACAAATACCATATGTTTTATTCTCGATGCGCATCAACGCTTTTTCGAGGTGATCAATAAAAGTGATCTGACGACTCGCCATTTGAGAAAGCTGTTCTCTTTCCATGCTTACACCACCGTCTTCCATTGTCATGTAACGGTTTTCACTTTCATCACCGCCCATTTCGTCTTTGCGGGTAATCAGGCCCTGCAGGTAAGACAACTCTTTTTTGGCTGCGTCCAGTTTCTTGTTGATGAGTTCTTTGAACTCTCCCAATTCTGCGTCACTGTATCTCATAGTTGGAACGGTTTGTTGCTGTGCAGGTGTATCCAGCACACTTTTAGTAAAATCTGGTTCGTATTTTTTTACCGACTTGGTTTTAATATCCGGCATTACCACTTTTGTGGGTCTTGCTTCTACCACAGGCGCCTTTTTAAATGGCGGCGGTGGGATGGTGGATTTAGGTTCTGGTTTGGGCGTTTCAACAGGAACTGGTGACTTCTTAATGGTTTTTATTGTCGCTGCCGGAGCAGGCTTTACAGTTGATTTTGATGCTGCCGCCTGCGCTTTGGCCGGAGCCGCTGGTTTTACAGGAGCAACAGGTTTCGCAGGAACATCGTTCTTAACTGCAGTTTTTGTTGTTTTCTCAGCAGGTTTTACTGCTTTCTTCGGTTCCGGAGTTTTGGCAACAGGTTTAGCAGCAACTTTTTTTGCTACCGGCTTTGGCGCTGGCGTTGCTTTTTTTGCAACAGGCTTTGCCGCCGCTTTTTTAGCAGGCGCTGCTTTGGGAGCAGGTTTCGCCACTTTCTTAGGGGCCGCTTTCTTAGCAGCTGGCTGCGGTTTTTTCTTCGCAGGCACCGCTTTGGCAGCAGGTTTTACTGCTTTTTTTGCCGGTGCGGCCTTTTTCTTTGTTGCCATAACTGTTTTCCTTTTTCCGGTTAATCAAATTATTGGGCCCCGCAAGCGGGGTTTTTGAATTAATAATTAATAATTGATATCGGTTTATCAAACTTTTATCTTTCTGACAGGAAGCAGCAACCTTTAATGACTGCGACCTTAATTATTCATTATTAATTACCCTTAAGGCTTAGTTTATCAATTAATGGATTTTGTTACCTGGATTTTTAATGAAATATCGTTCACTTCAATTTCAGTGCCATCGATCAGTCCATCAACAAGTTCTAACTTGTCTGCGAGGATTTCGGTGCGAATATATTCATCAAATTGGCTAACTGATTGTTTTACGAATTCACTATCAGCAAGCCTTACCATAATACGGTCCGTGAGTTCGTAGCCATTGTCCTTCCGTATCTTTTGTATTCTGTTGACAAGCTCCCTTGCATTTCCTTCGCTTTCCAGTTCTGGGGTGAGTGTAACATCCAGGGCTACTGTTAATATACCTTTGTTGGCAACCATCCAGCCGGGAATGTCCTCGCTGGTGATTTCCACCTCATTAAGTTGTAATATTAATGGTTCGTTATCAATTAACAAAGAATAAGTACCTTCTTTTTCTAATAAAGCGATGTCTTCTTGTGTAAATTGACCGATCGCAACTCCTGCCGCTTTCATTTTGCCCCCCAGCTTCTTACCAAGTGCCTGGAAGTTTGGTTTGATCTTCTTCTTAATAAAGCCTTCAGTATCGGTTAAATACTGTATCTCCTTCACATTTACTTCCGTTTTGATCAAATCTTCCACTTTTTGGAGCTGTCCTTTCATGGAAGAATTGAAAACAGGGATAAGTACTTTTTGAAGCGGCTGACGAACCTTAATGTTTACTTTTTTCCTCAGCGACAGGATCAAAGAAGAGGCGTCCTGTGCCAATTGCATTCTTTCTTCCAGCCCCAGATCTATAAATTCTTCTTTTGCTTTCGGATACAATACGTGGTGAACAGAAGTTTCGTCTACTTTTCCGGTTACGGCGTTCAGGTTGCTGAACAGCCAGTCGGAGAAGAACGGCGAAACCGGCGCCATTAATCGGGCAATGGTTTCAAGGCACTCATATAACGTTTGGTATGCGCTTATTTTGTCGTGCTCGTATTCTCCTTTCCAGAAACGGCGACGGCAAAGGCGCACGTACCAGTTGCTAAGTTGTTCATCCACAAAGTCTTCTATCAAACGGCCAGCCAATGTTGGCTCGTACTGGTTGAAGTTTTCCGTTACATTCTTCACCAAAGATTGAAGGGATGACAGTATCCATTTGTCGATTTCAGGTCTTTGATCTATAGGTATGTAGGCTTCTTTGAATGCGAAACCATCTACGTTGGCATACAATGCAAAGAACTGATATGTATTATAAAGTGTACCAAAGAATTTACGTTGTACTTCTTTGATACCTTCTATATCAAATTTCAAACTATCCCATGGAGAGGCGTTGGTGATCAGGTACCAGCGGGTGGCGTCTGCACCAAACGTGCCGATGGTTTCAAATGGATTCACCACGTTACCGAGGCGCTTACTCATTTTATTACCATTTTTATCTAGCACCAATCCGTTGGAAACTACTGTTTTATAAGCAACATTGTCAAATAGCATTACGCCCAATGCGTGAAGCGTATAGAACCAACCACGAGTCTGGTCAACGCCTTCTGCGATAAAATCTGCAGGGAAAGCTGTACCTTTTTCAATTGCGTCTTTGTTTTCGAACGGATAGTGCCACTGCGCATAAGGCATTGCACCACTGTCGAACCAAACGTCGATCAAGTCCGGTTCGCGGTGCATTGGTTTGCCATCTTTGCTTACCAAGACAACTTCGTCTACATATGGTTTGTGCAAATCAAGGATGCCGTCGTGCAAATAATGCTTATTTACATCGCCACCCAACACTTCGTTTGCTTTTCTTATTTCTGTGTTCAGTTCTTCAATTGAACCGATACATTTTTCTTCGCTGCCATCTGCTGTTCTCCAAACAGGAAGCGGTGTACCCCAATAACGGCTACGGCTTAGGTTCCAGTCCACCATGTTTTCCAGCCAGTTGCCAAAACGGCCCTCGCCGGTAGCTTTTGGCTTCCAGTTGATGGTTTTGTTCAGTTCCACCATTCTGTCTTTGACAGCCGTGGTTTTGATGAACCAAGCATCCAGCGGATAGTAAAGAACGGGTTTGTCAGTTCTCCAGCAATGCGGGTAGCTGTGTTCGTATTTTTCTACTTTGAAAGCCCGGTTTTCTTTTTTCAGTTTTACGCTGATGTCAACATTTACGTCAACGTAGTTCTGTTCGTCCTTGTAATTTTTTACATAGCGATGACTGAATTCACCCAGGCCGTCCACGAATTTTCCCTCGCGGTCAACGAGGGTCAGAATGCCGATGCCATATTTTTTGCCCACCTTATAGTCATCCGCACCAAAAGCGGGAGCGGTGTGAACTATACCGGTACCATCTTCTGTAGTTACAAAGCTGTCCACCAACACACGGAACGGATCGCCTCCGGATTTTTCCGGGGTGTTTGCTTCGTAAGGAAGCAATTGCTCGTAGCGTAAGCCTTCGAGTTGCTTTCCTTTGAACTCAGCGAGTATTTGCCAAGGCAACAATTTTGTTTCTGCAGTATAACCCGCGAAATCTCCGTTTTCGCCTTCTGGTTTGAAATATTTGCCAATGAGGTTTTTCGCCAGCACAACATTTACCGGCAGGTGTGTGTACGGGTTAAATGTTTTAACCAAAACGTAATCTATGTTACCGCCAACTGTAAGACCAAGGTTTGAAGGAAGCGTCCATGGAGTAGTCGTCCACGCAAGGAAAAAAACTTCGTCGTTTCCAGCTGCGTCGAACAAAAATTGAGAATCTCCGTTTTTCGCAGTCTTAAACATTGCCACCGCACTGGTATCCTTTACATCCTTGTACGTTCCCGGCTGGTTCAATTCATGAGAACTTAAACCTGTACCTGCTGCGGGAGAGTACGGTTGGATGGAAACGCTTTTGTACAAAAGCCCTTTCTCATATAGCCGCTTTAAGCACCACCAAAGCGTTTCAATGTATTCATTTTCAAAGGTTACATAAGGATTTTTCAGGTCAACCCAGTAACCCATTTTTGTAGTCAGTTCGTCCCATTTGTCTTTATAACGCAAAACTGCTTCGCGGCACTTTTGGTTATACTCAACAATGGATATTTTTTTGCCGATATCTTCTTTTGTGATGCCTAGTTCTTTTTCAACCCCTAACTCCACCGGCAAACCATGTGTATCCCAGCCGCCTTTACGCTTAACCTGGAAACCCTGCATGGTTTTATAGCGACAAACAAGGTCCTTTAATGTTCTTGAAATAACGTGGTGAATTCCGGGCATACCATTCGCACTTGGGGGACCTTCATAAAACACGAACGGTTCCGCTCCCTCTCTTAATGACACACTTTTTTCAAAAGCCTGATTTTCAGCCCATTTTGCCAATATTTCCTGCTCTATTGTTGGTAGATTCAGTTGGTTAAACTCACGATATTTTGTTGTAGACATAGTCAAATCTCCAATATATATAAAAATAGCTTGCAAAGGTATTGAAAAGAATGACTGAATAACTGAAGGCTCGAAATAGTTGAATAATGGAATAATGGAATTATTGAGCAGTCGAGTCAATTTGCAACCACACTCAGTTATTCAATTATTCAGTCATTCAGTTAATAAAAAAGACGCCCTTTCGGGCGTCTCTACTTGATCATGATATATTAAAACTAAAACCAACTTTTATTCCAGGTCACATCGGATCCGGGAACATTACGCCTTGAACGTCTTGCAACATCTATTGCGTGACGGATCATCGCGTAGAATATCATTAAAATAAATATGATTGTCAACGGTGGAATTCCCATCATAGAAACCCATTTACCACCAAAGTATCTGCGCATCGGGCGTTTCAATCTTTCTGCGATCAGGTACATACTTGGAACCATTACGAGCGTCATGAAGAACGCGAATGCCAAACCGAAGATAATGGTCCATGACAACGGCTTCCAGAACGACACGTTGTCTCCACCAAAGAAAATGCGTGGGTTCAGGTCCGAGAACAGTGTTACGAAGTTGATATTGAACCCAACCGCCAGCGGTATCAGTGCCAGGATCGCGGCCATCGCAGTAAGCATTACAGGAATGATACGCGTTTTACCAGCCTGTACAACAGCCTCTCTTGTTTTCAAACCACGTGATCTTAATTCGTCGGCAAATTCGATCACAAGGATACCATTCTTCACTACGATACCCGCAAGCCCCACGATACCAATACCCGTCATTACAACTGATACCTGCATTCTCGTGAATGCAAACCCAAGCATTACACCAATTACACTGAATATAATTTCCGTGAGAATGATTACCGGCTTGCTCACTGAGTTAAATTGCAATACCAATATTATCAGGATCAGCATCAGTGCCAGTACCAAGGCTTTTAAAAGGAATGCGCCTGTTTCAGCCTGTTGTTCGCCTTCACCGGTTTGCTTAATGGTTACGCCATCCGCTTTGCCTTTAAACTTATCGATATACTTGGTGATATCCTGGTTCACCGCAGTTGGTGTGTAGCCTTGTGACGTGAGCACGTTTGAACGGACCGTGATCATACGTTTCTGGTTCTTACGTTTCACACTACCTAACGTGCTGGTGTAATCAATTTTAACCAATGAACTGATCGGAACGCTTTTCACTCGTCCTGTTGCCATGTCGCGGAAAACAACGTTCATGTTCAGCAACTCTACAAGATTCTTCCTTTGTACCTCATTGTTTCTAAGCTGGATCTTATATTCTTCTTTTCCTTCCTTAATTTTTGACACTTCTTTACCAAACAGTGCGGTTCTTAACTGGCCGCCAACCTGCGCTGAAGACACGCCTTCTATTAACGCCCTCTCACGGTCAACGGTAAGCGAAATTTCAGGATTGTTCAGGTCAATATCCATTTTCAACTCTTCCACGCCGGGCACCTGGATGGAGTCAAGGTAGTTCTTTAGAGAAACCGCCGTTTTGATCAGATTATCAAAGTCTTCACTGGCTACCTCGATGTTAACCGGAGGCTCTGTAGGAGGCCCACCCTGCTCCTGGTCAACAGATATTTCCGCACCCGGAATACCTTTCATCGCAGCGCGAATGCTGTCCAGGTAAGGTCTTGAGGAAACGCCGTGACGTTTCTCAAACTCCACAAAGGAAACCTGGATTCTGCCCAATTCACTTCTCGTACTTCTGTCACCGCTGCTAGGATCACTTGCGCCCACGGCAACGTTAGAAATAACGCTTTCTACCATTGGGTTCTTTTTACCATTTTCCATTCCCAGCACCCTGTACACTTTCGTTTCCAGTGTACGGGTAACGGAGTCTGTGTAGTCTACAGATGTTCCTACCGGTAATTTCAGGTAAACGAAGATCTGATTAGGATCACTTTGCGGGAAGAATACAACCGGTACATTTCTCGCACCAAAGAATACGAATGAGAAAACAAGCAAGACTACGGTGCTAAGCAACAACCATACTGGCCTCCAGCCTTTCAGTGCCCATCTCAGCAACGTTTCATAATGACTCATTATCCACGGCAATGCCTTGTTCTGGAATGAGTGTATAATACTATCCAGGAAAAACTTATTGAGCAATACCAATATGGTGATGAACAATAACAGGTTGCCCCAGAAAGTGTACATATTGATAACCGCTTCATCAGTTGCAGATTTTGCTGCACTTGGCGCTGCCATACCGACAAGGTCTAGCAGGATGCCGAGACCCACAGCGAGCCACAGGCCCGGTTTTTTGAAGATGGCAAATTTCGATTCTTTGTGGCCGTTTTCCGGATGGTTCATAAAGTCAACCGCAAATACAGGGTTCATGATGAACGCTACGATCAAAGACGCCGTTAAGGTAAATATCAACATCGTTGGCAGATAGATCATGAATTTACCAATGATACCAGGCCAGAACATGAGCGGAATGAAAGGAGCCAATGTAGTCAGTGTACCTGCCAACACGGGCACGAACACTTCGCCCGCTGCGGCCATCGCAGATCTCTCGGTAGTGATCTTTCCTTTGTTCTCCATGAAAATGCGGTGCGTATTTTCGATTACCACAATCGCATCATCCACTATGATTCCCAAGCCAAACAGCAATGCAAACAACACCATGAAGTTCAGCGTTACGTGCGTTCCAATGATCCAGTCTGCCGCCGGAAGAAACATAAATGCCAGGAACATACTAAGCGGTACAGACAAGGCCACGAAAAACGCATTCACAACGCCCATGAAGAACATGAGGATCACCAACACCAGTATAAACCCGATTACGATTGAGTTTACAAGATCGTTAAATGATGTTTTCGTTTTGGTGCTGCTATCGCCCGTTACTGTAATGTTCAGGTCCTTTGGAAATGCTCCGCGCATTTCTTCTACTGACTTCTTCACATCGTCGCTCGTTTCAATGAGGTTTTCACCAGAACGTTTGATGATGTTTAAGGTAACAACGTTCTTGCCATCAAGGCGGGCATAGCTTTCTCTTTCTTTAATTGTATCCTTGATAGTGGCAATATCTTTTAGATAGATCGGTTTACCTGACTGGTTTCTTATCACTACTTTTTCAATATCTGCGGCGGTTTTGAACTGACCCTTCAACTGAAGGTTGCGTTTCATTGTGCCCACATCCAGCAACCCGCCGGAAATATCCATGTTTTCTCTTGCTACTGCGCCATCAATATCATCGAAGGTTATACCGGCGCTTCGCATTTTATAATTGTCCACATTGATCTGAAACTCTCTTTCCGGCGCACCTACGATGTCTACACGGTTTATTTGCGGAAGCTCTTCCAGCTTATCCTTCATGTCATCAGCATATTTTTTCAAACGCTGCTGATTATAGTCTCCACTTATGTTTACATACATAATAGGGAAGTCGCTGAAGTTCACTTCCAATGCAGTTGGTTCTTGTGTAAGATCAGTTGGCAAATCCTGTTTTGCCTTGTCGACTGCATCCTTTACTTTCTGTAAACCGTCCTGCACGTTTACATCTGTTTCAAACTCTACTACGATGGCAGAATAATCCTGCACAGATGTACTGGTGAATTTTTTGATCTTGGCACCGGTAATACTTTTGATCTGTTTTTCGATTGGTCTTGTTACCAGATTCTCGATATCCTTTGGTGAGTTACCAACATAAATTGTTTGCACATAAATAGTAGGGATAACGATATCTGGGAACTGCTCTTTGGGCAGCGTTACGAACTGAAAAATTCCGATAATGCTCAGGAAGATCATGAGCAGGTATATGGAAGTTTTATTTTTAATACTCCACGTTGTTACGACGAAGTCTTTAAATTTTCCGGAAAAGTTTTCTAATGCACTCATGGTTTGAGTTGTAAGTTGTAAGTAATAAGTTTTAAGTTGTGGGTAGTATGTGGCAAATCATAAGGCATGGCCGCATAGGCGCACTTATAAATTACTACTTACTACTTATAACTTTTCTTAGCTCGTAGTGATCAACTGTCCGTCATACAAGCTTTGGAAACCTTCTGTGATCAGTTGGTCGCCTTGTTGCAGACCCGTTTTGATTTCTACTTTGTCTCCATAAGTTTGTCCTATGGTAATAGGTCTCTTCTTGGCAACCAGTTTTCCTTTATCCTGTGTAGCCACAAGCACATACTTGCCTTTATCGTCGGTCTGCAAAGTATTAATAGGAATAGTGATCACATTTGGAGTTGAGTAATCCTGAATTTGTGCCAATGCAATTTGGTTCGGCCGCAAATCTTTATCCGAAGGCAGTTGCACTTCTATATAGAAAGTTCTTGTGTCCGGATCGATCAATCGGCCCGCTACATGCACTTTACCCATTACAACTTTGTTGTTGACTTCGGGCAATGAGATTCTAACCGGCGATCCAATTTTTACGTTTGCCTGGTATGCTTCAGGAACCTGCACAACCGCTTTTAATGTGCTTGTGTTAACCAATTTCAATTGTGGCGAATTACCCGCCATTCCCGCAAAGGTTTCACCTACTCTCACGTTCACTTCATCCATTATACCATTCATATCAGCATAAACATTTGTGAAGCCGAGTTGCTCATTCAGCAATTTGATCTGGTTTTCTGCCTGGTCAACATTGTTTTTTGCATTGATCAAATCCACCTCTGCTCCAATTTTTTCATCCCAAAGATTCTTGCGACGCTGATAAAGATCTTTTGCAAATGTCAATTGCGTTTGAGCGTTCGCAAGTTGTTGTTTAATAACGGCATCGTCAAGTTTTAAGAGCAACTGTCCTTTCCTGACTGCGTCTCCCTTTTTTACATAGATCGCTCTTACAACACCAGGAGTGCCACGGGGAGCCACATACGAAATGTTATCTGCATCCACTTTACCCTGAAGGTCCACATAGTGTGTAAATGGAGTTGGGGCCAACGAGGTAATGCCTACGAGCTTTGGCTTTTCTGCTTTTACAGAAGCGGGGTCAAGCTTTGCTATTTCTGCCTCAAGAGATGTTATTTTTTTATTTATTGCCTCCTCGTCCTGTTTCAATTTTGCCAGTTCTTCTTTTTTTGCGTCTACAGGTTTTTTAGAGGTGTTGCTGCTTCCGCACGAAACCATTAGCGTGGTGCTTAAAGCAATTAGTGTTATGTTGAAAATGCGTTGCATAAATATGTTGTTTGTGGTAGAGACAAGGGAGTGACTTGTCTGTACAGTGTTGAAAAATTTTTTAAGGTAGTTTGCCAGTTGCTTTCACATAGTCGATCTTAGCAATTACAGCATCGTATAAACTGCTTGTATAGTTGCTTTGTGCGGTGATCAAATCTGCCTGTGCATTGGTAATCTCAAGATTTGACGACAGGCCCATTTCATACTTCTTCTTTGTTTGATTATACACTTGCTCTGCCAGATCCATATTCTTCTTTTGATAATCCAGGGTTATAATAGCAGCTTTAAAATTGTTCTGCGCCACGGCCACGTCATTATCAATTGACAGTTTCAAATTATCCATTTGATTGTTTGCCTGCTCCAATTGCAATTTTGCTTTTTTGATATTGGCATCTTTTGCAAACCCGTCAAATATCGGAACGGCAATGTTTACGCCAATGTTCCATCCTGTGTACCAATCTCCTTTTTTAAAAATGTTGAACTGGTCCCTGTAAGCGTTTTTCGAAAAAGTACTTGAAAGGCTTGCTGTTGGGAAATAAGCGTATTTATATCTTTTAATGTTGAATTCGTTTAATTCCTTTTCCAGCTCCAGTGCCTGGTATTCTTTCCTGTCTTCATATTTGTAGGTGCTTCCTTCCAGTACGCCACTTCTTAGTTTTTCATCAGTAAGATCATCTGTTAAAATGAGGCTATCACGAATAGGCATGCCAATTAAAAACTTAAGCCCTGTATAGCCATTATCAATGGATCTTTCGACTTTCAATTTTTGCGTTTGCAGATTTGCAAGCTGGACTGTTGCTTTATCTACATCCAGTTGTTCTACAAATCCATTATTGAACATTGCCTTTGAATCGCTCAGTAGTTTTGATGTCCTTTCTATGTTAGCGTCTATCTGAGCTATCTGCGTTTTGCTTACGATCAACTGATAGTACACTTTGTAGATGTTTACTTTGATGTTCTCTGTTGTAACTTCCGCATTTTTTATCTGATAGTCCAAAGATGCTTGCCTGGCTTGCAACCCAACAAATACCTGTCCGTCAAATAAAATCTGGTTGAGTGTTGCAGCTGCGGAGGCGGACCATTTCGTCCCAAAAGCGGCTTGTATAACTCCATAGTCACCCTTCTCTTGAATTACGTCACCTGCACCGTTCTTAACTCCTTCATCTGCCAGCACGTGGTAGGTACCGGCAGCAATAAAGTTTGGGAAAACCTGCACTGGAACATGCGGGAAATAAGTGCTTCCCAATGATCCGTTCAATTGCGGATATGCTGCAGCTGTAATTTGCCTGTTGGTTTGTTCCTGGATCTTGTACTCCAGTAAAGCGTTCTTTACTATTGCATTGTTTTTTGTGGCATAATCTATCGCCTCCTTAACGGAAAAGCTGTGTATCTGCGGTGGTTGTACCGGCTGCTGGGCCATTGCACCAATACACAACATCAACATCAAAGATGTGATAAGGTTAATTTTTCTAACTTCCCTCATGGTGTTGTTTTTTACGATCAAATAAATATTTCTCGATTTGTTTATATCCTTCCGGTGTACTTAAGCCAAATAAGAAGTGCACCATCAGCTCCATATGTACGTCTGCCGGGGTGTGCTTTTCTGGCGAAAATGTGTTGGGGTTAAAAGAAAAGTAAACCGACTCTACTCTGAACTTCGAAAGAATTTCAATGTTGATCTCATGTCTGTACAGCCCTTCTTCGATGCCGCGTTTCAAATTGTCCTCAATGCCCTTGTACAAAAACTCGTCTTTAAACGTTTGAAATTTCCTGAAAGCTTCATAGTGAAATTTGTGCAGATCAAAAACCATTGCAGGGTGCATGTCTCTTAAATGTGCAATCACACGGTCCATTGCAAGAAACACTTCATGTACCGCATTCTCCGCATCAAGCTTGCACGACAGGCAATCTTGTTCAGATGATTCGAGGTGATCTTTCACTACCTCACTTACAATATCATCTTTGTCGGTAAAGGATTGATAGATGGTTTTTTTTGAAATACCGAGTTGCGTTGCAATCTCATCCATAGTCACGGAGCGGATCCCGTAGCGCTTAAAAAGCTCGTTGGCTTTTGACTTAATCCGATCTTTCATTTCCATATTCCAATAAATTCTGGAACAAAACTATGGAAACTTTTCGTGTAACAAAAGTTTCCATAAACTTTTTTTACCATTCATAATATTTTCGGGCAAATGAAGTTATCTTGATTAAACCGTTTGAACTTCAATGTTTAAGCGGGGAAATGGCGAATCTTGAGTCGTGAAAATCTGCTAAATCAGATCGTTTGCTTATGGAATTTAATGCAATTTGCGTCCTTGCTATCCATCGGTTTAGCCGAAGCTTTTTCGATTTATTTTTAATGATTTCTCTATGAAAAAATTTGCCGCCGTCGCTTTCCTTTTATTCGTTTTCCACTTTTCATTTTCTCAAGGTCATAAGTTTGAAAAAACACCTCTTTGTAATTTTTTGCGGCAAAATTTCGACAGCACGATTGTGTTGAATTATGCGCACAATGGCAACGATTTTCAAATGATTTCTAAATGGGATAGTTTCACCGCCTACTTTTCATATTATGATCCTTTTAAGTGGTCCGCGGGTTATACATTTCCTTTAGCATTAAAATATAAATTCCTGACAGAAGACGACGTGTTTAGAAATACGGATCCCGACACTAACAGGTATTTTATACCGCACAAAGTTGATTATAGACTAAGGAATCAAAACTGGATCAACATTGATCAATTCAATTTATGGAATTTGAAGGACGACAAATCCGACACCTGCCACAAGAAATGCACAGTAATGGATGGCTCGGTATATGAATTGTATTTGATCACGAAAACAGAGATCAAAAAACTGTATTTTGACAATCCCGACTTCTACGAAGAATGCTGTCCTGGTAATAAGGACAGGCAGACCGTTTTAGCTGTACTAAAAATATTTGAATCAACTTTTCCGTCTCGTGTTAATGGAGTTAGCGCAACACTAACTGTTCAATAACGTTTACTATTAAGCGTTAAGCAACTTCAAAAACAACCACACAAACGGCGTTGCTACAAGGAGAGAGTCGAAGCGATCCAGAAAGCCTCCATGACCGGGCATGATGCTGCCGCTGTCTTTTACGTTGGCCATGCGTTTTAGTTTGCTTTCCAGCAAATCGCCAAGCGTTCCCATAATGGCGGCAATGGAAGAAATACCAATCAATTCAGTTGTAGATGACACGCCAATTGCTCTTCCCACAAGCGTAACCGTTACAACCGCCAGTACCATTCCACCTATCGTTCCTTCCCATGTTTTTTTGGGAGAGATTTTAGAAAATGGTGTTTTGCCAATCAGCGAGCCGACAATGTAGGCCATTGTATCATTTATCCAAATGGAGCAAATAATAATCAACGGCGTGACCCACTGAAAATCGAATTTCACCGGATTCCTTATGTCGATCATAGCTGCCAAACTCAATGATATATATAGTATCCCGAGAAATGAATAGCCGATATTTTTAGAATTGATATTTTTTGAAAACAACAATTCAGAAATAGGTAAAATAAAAAGGGCGATCAAACCAACCCACCATCCAATGGCATGTAAAAGAAACCCGCCTACATGAAAATAATCATTAGTGGCAAATAACATCAGGCACCATCCGGCAATCACGATAGCATATCTGTGGAAAGGATTGATGTTATTGTATTCACTGTCGGTTAGTCCAATGAGTTTTTGATACTCTATCCAGCAGCCGAAATGTATGATGGAAAATAAAATAAAGAAACTCCAATAGTTCCATAGAAGGCCGGTAAGCATCACGGCTACAAATAGCACAGCTGTTAATGTCCGGGTTTTAAAGGTTTGCCAGTTAAATGCCATTGTATATTTTTATTTGTGCGAATCGGGTATTGAATTGGGGGTTTCTGTTATGCCAATTAACAATTAATAATTACCATTGTCATTCTTTCTATCAATAGGTTCTATCGTAAAATCGTCCGTATCATATATCTCGCTGTAATGGGTATGCGAAATGCGTTTCATCCAGATGAGAACTAAAACTATTGCAACACAACTTGTCAATACCAGCCAAACACTGAAATGAGTGTCTTCCACCATTGTTGACGGATAATAATACAATACTATAATTTGCATCGCATTGTTTAAAAAATGCATCAATATTCCCGGCCAAAGACTGCCGCTGTACCAATACAACGCTCCCAACAAAGCTCCTAAAACAAAGCGAACCAGAAACCCGCTAAACTCCATATGAGCGGCAGAGAAAATAAATGCGGTGACAATAATTCCTATAACCGGACTTTTAAACAATTTGATAAAAATCCTTTGCAATGCGCCTCTGAAAAAAATCTCCTCCATCATCGCCGGAATTATTCCAAATATGATGACGTTCATGAAAAGATCCTTTACGGACGGCATAACCAGCATTTTCTTCATCATTTCCCTGTTCAGTTCGTCGAACTTTTCGAATGTTTGATGCAGACCGGAAGGCAGGTGTATTTGTTTGTTGATAATTGCGAACCAGCTAAGGGCCGGAAGGGAGGCAAGTAAAACTATTACTGCTATTGACATAAATATCTGTGGCGCGGGTTTTCTAAACCCGAGATATTTAAACGGATGATGATCAGACATATAGCTGAATAAAAAGCCTGACAAGCCAAAGACGAATATCGAACTGATGGCCAGGTTCACCTTTGAAGCGGCGACCGCAGCAGGGCCCACCGGATTCATCAGTTCATCAAGGCTAATATGGTAGGCTCCGGCAATGGAATAAGCGGCCGCTGAGCCCAAAACGGCACTTGTAACGAAGAAAAGACCGCCTAAAATTATAAATTGAAGCCAAACAGGCTTGTATTTTAGATAAGTGTTCATAAATGGTTCGGTAAAATGCTCGTAAATTTGCAGCTCAAAATTAGTTTTCCGTCAGCAGATTGAAGCAATTATAATGAATAATTAATACGATGGCGGCCTTTTAGAAGGCAATCTGTTCAAAATTAGAGCACTCGATTCTATTACGAATGCCAATCCATTAATTATTAATTAGTTCTACAGCTTTTTCGGAAAGCGCCTAAAAATTATGGTTACAATCGGCAACTTACAACTTCCTGATTTTCCTTTGCTACTCGCTCCAATGGAGGACGTGAGTGATCCGCCGTTCCGTGCGGTGTGTAAAGACAATGGCGCCGACCTTATGTATACCGAATTCATCAGCAGTGAGGGATTGATTCGTGATGCGATTAAAAGCCGCCGAAAGCTCGATATATTTGATTATGAACGCCCTGTGGGCATCCAGATATTTGGTGGAGATGAGGAAAGTCTTTCTCTTGCGGCAAAAATTGTGGATGTTACGAATCCGGATCTACTGGATATTAACTTCGGTTGCCCGGTAAAAAAAGTGGCCATGAAAGGCGCAGGAGCCGGCGTGTTGAAAGATATCGACCTGATGGTGCGCCTGACCGATGCTGTTGTTAAAAGCTCAAAATTACCCGTTACGGTGAAAACGCGCCTTGGCTGGGATGACAATACCAGAAATATTGAAGAAGTCGCGGAGCGTTTGCAAGACGTTGGCATCAAAGCACTTGCGATCCACGGCAGAACGCGTACGCAAATGTATAAAGGTGAAGCAGACTGGACGCTTATCGGTAAGGTGAAAAACAACCCTCGCATCAAAATTCCCATCTTTGGTAACGGAGACATTGATTCTCCGGAAAAAGCGCTTGAATATCAGAATCGCTATGGCGTTGATGGTATCATGATCGGTCGTGCGGCGATTGGTTATCCATGGATCTTTAATGAAATAAAACATTTTGCAAAAACAGGTACTCATTTGGCTCCGCCAACGGTGGAAGAAAGAGTGGCGGTTTGCAAAAAGCATTTGCAAAAATCTGTGGAGTGGAAAGGACCAATTGTAGGCATTTTCGAGATGCGCCGTCATTATGCGAATTACTTGAAAGGTTTGCCAAACATTAAAGAGTTTAGGGGAAAACTTGTTACGCTGACAACAGAACCAGAAATTAATGAAGTGCTGGATGCAGTTACTTCTTACTATACAGGTTTCGAGTTTCCTAAAACAGAAATAGAATTAATCAACTATCACGAGAAATGCCCGATTGACTAGTCTGGCATTCGATTTTAATCTTGTGTCTCTATAAAAATTAAAATATATCTATGAAAATTTGGGCTCTGGCCATTCCAGCAATGGCACTATTCAGTTCTTGCGAAACTTTGCAATTACCACAAACTTCAACAGGTACAGGCACAACAACCACGAAGTCGTCTGGCGCAGTTACAGAAAATGATGCTGCGCAGGGTATCCGTGAAGCACTTACACAAGGCATAACCAAAGCTGTTTCAACCCTCAACGTGACGAACGGATTTCTGGGAAACCAGGCTTACAAGGTACTGTTACCACCTGATGCAGTTAAAGTAGAAAACACATTGCGCACTTTAGGTATGGGCGCGCAAGTAGACAAAGCGATCACACAAATCAACCGTGCAGCGGAAGATGCAGTGGGTCAGGCAACTCCCATCTTTGTGAACGCTATTAAACAAATGAGCATTACCGATGCATTGAACATTGTGAAAGGCGGAAACAATTCAGTAACCAATTATTTCAAGGACAAAACAAGTTCTCAATTACTGGCGGCGTTTGCACCGAATATAAAACAGTCACTGGATAAAGTAAGTGCTACAAAATACTACGCTGACATTGTAAATGTCTACAATAAACTGCCAACTACTGTTCAAAAAATAAACCCTGATTTGCAAAACTATGTTGCGGGAAAAGCAACTGACGCATTGTTTGATCAGATTGCCAAAGAAGAAGTTGCTATCCGTACTGATCCTATGGGCCAGGCTTCAGCTATTTTGCAAAAGGTTTTCGGGAAGTAGTGAGCACGCACATGACGATGATTTAGCAGATTTGCACTGATTTTTTTTGTTAAATCTTCAGACATTGTATAGTCCTAAAATAAGTTGACAGATTTTTAAATTGTCCCGGTTGCCTCAGGTGACCGGGATTTTTGTTTGATATACCTGTTCGGGTGTTTGCATGTGTAA
>NZ_JASBRG010000010.1 GCF_029961145.1 Pinibacter soli
TGTATAGTCCTAAAATAAGTTGACAGATTTTTAAATTGTCCCGGTTGCCTCAGGTGACCGGGATTTTTGTTTGATATACCTGTTCGGGTGTTTGCATGTGTAAGGCAAGATGTGGCCTTTTGTGATTGTATAAAAATATACTTTCTTTTACAAGTTGCGTTACGGACTCTTTGTCTTTGATAATTTTATCTATTCCAAACTCCTCTTTAATAGTTCGGTTCATTCTTTCAGCTAAAGCATTTTCGTAAGGATCACCATTTTCTGTCATGCTTAGTTGAATGTTGTTCTTTTGAGTCAATGAATGATATTCTTTGCTGCAATATTGCAATCCCCGGTCGGAATGATGTATTGTTTGTGCTGTTGATTTTTTATTTGAGATAGCCATTTTCAAAGCACCAATCATACTTTCAGTCCCCATATCGTCAGCTATGGCATAGCCTACAATCTTCCTGCTGTACTTATCTGTTACCATGTTTAAATAACAATTGCCCTGATCTGTTTTTATATAAGTTATATCACTTACCCAAACCTCATCTGGTGCCGATACTACTTTCTCTTTGATAATATTGGGCCATTTCCTGAGCCAGTGTTTGCTCATTGTGGTTTGGACATATCTACGCCGTGGCTTGATCTGCAAGTCATAGTAGCGCATCAAGGCAAATAATTTGTCCCTGCCGAACTTTAATCCGCTCTGCAACAACTGATCCTTAATTAAATAATAAACTTTACGCGTGCCGATACGTGGCAGCACCTTCCTTTGTTTGTCTACCAATTGTTTAACCACCTGCTGCTTTTCCAATTGCCTGGCTGCATCTTTAGGTTGCTTATAAACATACTGGCGGCTATAACCCAGTGTGGCCGCTACTCGGCTGACGCTGTGGGTTCGTCCCCCTGAGGCTTGTCGGAAGCTGCTTGCGACAGGGGTAAGTACTTTTTTCTGATCTCAGTATTAAACATGTCGTCAGCTATATCTATGGCTCGATTCAAGATTTCTTTCTCTGCTTCCAGCCGTTTGATTTTTGCTTCTAATTGCGATATGTACGTCTTAGGAGGTGCTTTCTTTTTCATGGGCATTTTACTTGTCCAGTCCAAAGTTCCGTGTTTTCTTAACCAGTTCAAAACTGTACATTTTCCCTGGATGCCATACTTCCTCTGACTTTGTTTATAGGTCAAGTGCCCTTTTTCAACTTCGTCCACAACCTGAAGTTTGAACGATAAACTATAATCCTTCTGGGTCCTTTTTAGATTACCACTCTTTGTTGCTTTCATTGTATAAGTCAACTTTTGTGTCAACTTATTTCAGGACGAGGCA
>NZ_JASBRG010000011.1 GCF_029961145.1 Pinibacter soli
AACTTTGGATGGAAAGAAAATGGATAAATACAAAGCTAAAGGAGACGATACAGACAAGTTCTTCAATAGCGGCTATGGAAAAATGTATTTAATGAGATAAGAAAGAATAGCAATTCGAAATACAAAAAGCGTCCCTAAAAAACGGGGACGCTTTTTTATTCAGCTGAATTCGTGTGCAGCCTTTTGCATTGATATTTCGTCTACCATACTCTTAACGAATATATTACCTGACAAAGACTTTGTACATCAGGCTTATAAGTGTCAGCCCCTCCTAATAGTCAGACAAAATACCTATACAAATCTTGCCGACCACTCCAGTTCCTTACATATAGTTTTCGCTAAAATTTGACGGTGCGAAAAGGACGGAAAACGATAAACGGTTTACTCTATGAAAAAAAGGCAAGGTTTTCACAAAGCGAATATTTTGGCGCTACTGTTTGTAATGGTAGGGTTTACCACACTAGCCCAGAACTATGGCAATGAATGGATAGATTTTACTAAAACATATTACAAGTTCAAAGTGTACAAAACCGGGTTGTACCGCATTCCGGTTTCTACATTGGCAACTGCGGGCATAGACGGTGCTAACGTAGAGGACTATTCGCTGTACAAAAACGGGAAAGAAGTTCCCTTATATACATCATCTGAAACGGGAAAGCTTCCTGCTAATGGGTACATTGAATTTTGGGCAACTACAAATGATGGTGTTCCCGACAAACAATTATATAGAGACCCGGTATACCAGCATTCAACCGCGATGAGTCTCTTTGAGGATGCCGGAACATATTTTTTATTAGTTCGTCCAAATGTTGCTGCCAATGCCCGTTATAACACATTGAATAATGATGTAAGCAATCCTGCTTTACCTGCTGAACCATACTTTATGTGCACGACAGCAAATTATTTCAGAGACCAGATTAATCCGGGTCGTTATGAGTATGCAGGTGAGTATGTTTATTCTTCTTCTTACGACAAGGGTGAGTTTTGGAGCAGCAATGATATCGCGCCTCAAGCTCCTTTAGAGGCACCGCCTATAAGTAACTTATTCTTATATACGGGCAGCGGGGCGCCAGATGGCTCAATAAAATATGGAGCGTTTGGAAATAGTAAGTTCAACAGTCGCAGGCTAGATGTGAAGGTTAACAACAATGTTGTCAGTTCTTCGCAATTAAACAATGATTCGGATATTGTTCAATCTGCAACTGTTGAGCTTGCAAATCTTAACACCAATTCTTCACAGGTTTCTTTCTATAATACTTCCAATGATGTTACCGATAGAGTAGTAGTTTCGTTTTATGAACTTACTTATCCACGGCAGTTCAACTTTGGCGGTGCATCAGATAATTTCCAGTTTAATCTTGCTCCTAACAGCAACGGCTATTATCTTGAAATAACCAACTTTAATACGGTCAATGTAGCCCCGGTTTTGTTGGACATCACAAATCAAAAGAGATATCTTGGTAATATAGCGACAGCAGGTAAAATAAAGTTTTTACTGCCTCCATCCTTCACAACTTCAACGTTTATTTTGGTAAGCCAGGCCGCCGATAAGGTTACTACGGTAAATACGCTTACTCCAAAACAATTTGTTGATTACTCAAAAAGTGAGAACCAGGGAGACTTTCTTATCATTACCAATCCTGTGCTTTACAGTGGCTCAAGCGGCAACAATCCAATTCAGGATTATGCCATTTACAGAAGTTCAGTGAATGGAGGTGGTTTTAAAACAAAGATTCTTGAGGTAGGAGAATTGACAGACCAGTTTGTTTACGGCATTACCTATCACCCGTCTTCTATAAAAAATTTTATTGCTTTTGCGAGAGATAAGTTTTTAGCAGTGCCGCAAAATGTTTTACTCATCGGTAAAGGAGTTAACTACTCAGACGCAACCCGGAATTTTGGCAACGATTATTTAAAGCAGTTATGCCTTGTGCCAACGTTTGGCAATCCGGCATCAGACAATATGTTGAGCGCAAATGGGGTTTCTTCGCCTGTTGTAACCATTCCAATCGGCCGTTTATCCGTTATTACCGGAAAAGAAGTGGAGGATTATTTGCAGAAACTTATAGAGTATGAAACGCAGCAGCGAACCGCGCAAAATACTATTGCAGACAGACTTTGGATGAAGAATGTACTTGAGCTTACGGGCGCAGATGATGAAAATTTAGGCCCACAATTGTGTGGATACGTTGGCCTTTATAAAAATATGCTTGAGGATACATTGACTGGAACAAAGGTTACAATGTTCTGTAAAACGACAGTAAATAATGCAGGACAAGATGTAATGCAAACAATCTCCAATCTGTTTGAAAAAGGAATGAGCCTGATAACTTATTTTGGTCATTCGGCTGCTGGTTCCCTGGCCTTTAATTTGAGTGATCCCGGCGAATACAACAACACAACAAAATATCCGGTCTTTTCTGCGAATGGTTGTAACGCAGGAAATAATTTTTCATTTACCTTTACCCAAACGATCTCGGAAAAATTTACACTAGCCAAACAACACGGGGCCATTGCTTTTCTGGCAAGTACGCATTATGGCATAGTTACTACTTTGGGTTCATACCTGTCTAAGTTTAATAATGATATGCGTTCGAAGGATTATATGAAATCATTGGGCATTGTTAACAGAGACGCTTTAATGGAAACCTATAGTCAGAACGATTTTTTTTCCCGTTGTAATGCAGAACAGGTTCTTGTTCATGGTGACCCAGCCATTAAATTCAATTTTCAGCCTAAGCCAGATTATGTAATTGAGGACCCGCAGGTGTTAATAACGCCGTCATTTATTTCCCTGGCAGAAGGCAACTGTAAAGCGTTTATAAGATTGTATAATCTGGGTAAAGCCGTTAAAGATTCCATCACTCTTGACGTAAAACATATTCACGCCGACGGAACATCAACTGTGCTGTACAGGCAAAAAATGAAAGGAATTTATTACAGCGATTCTGTAACAGTTCCTATTCCTATTATTACTTCAAAAGATAAAGGAACGAACAAGGTTGTCATCACCATCGACACAGACAACGTGGTAGATGAAGTATCTGAATCAAACAACAGCATAACAAAGGAGTTTTTCGTTTATGAAGACGAAGCAAGGCCTGTCTATCCATATAACTATTCAATTGTAAATACACAGGGTCAAAAGCTGTATGCATCCACATCAAATCCTTTTAGCGAAGCAAGAGATTATATGATGGAGATTGATACTACAGCATTGTTTAATTCCTCTATGAAGCGTCAGGTAAAATTGAATAGTGTGGGTGGCGTTATTGAGTTTAACTCGGGATTAAATTATCTGGATAGCGTTGTGTATTATTGGCGTGTGTCCATTGTTCCGCGGCAGAATGAAGATTATCACTGGAACATGTTCTCATTTATTTATTTAAGCAACAGTACTCCAGGGTTCAACCAATCCCACTATTATCAACATAAGGAATCAGCTGCGGATTCGATGCTGATAAGCTCCAACAGGGCCTGGCAGTATGCCAGCAGCCCTGTAACAATGACTGCTACAAGCGGCGTTCTAGGCGGTGCATGGCAGGTAGGTGGCGACTTTACTGTGGTTTCCTCAAGAAATCTGTTTGCTGAGAATGCGTGTGGCTATGGGATTGTATTCAATGTTTTCGATCCGGTAACATTTAAATTGTGGACAAATCCCAATGGTCTTTATAATTCAAAACCGTTGTGTAAACCTGACCGACTATATAATTTCCAATACGATATAAGTAACCCAACAGGAAGGATAAACGCGTATAATTTCCTTAATTCGCTTCCCGATAAAGCTTACGTAATTGCGAGAGTTGTGATCAGTACTCCGGAGCTTCTCCCTGACGCTCCGGACCTTACTTATGCAACAGAATGGCAAGACGACACAACTGTGTTGGGCAAAAACAAATCTCTTTACCACAAGTTGTTACAAGAAGGATTTACAGATATTGATTCATTCAATTCAGTCAAAGCATTTATATTCATTTACAGAAATAATGACCCTTCCTTTGTTGCGAAAAGTATATTCACCAATGGCTTAATGGATACGCTGAAGTTGTCTGCAACCGGCCCGATTGATGACTATGAAGGAGACGTGATTTCACCAACCTTTGGTCCGGCAAAAGCGTGGAAACAATTTCATTGGCGCGGTAATAGTACAGAAACGCCTTCCAAGGATAGTGTAACTGTGCAGCTGATAGGAGTGGATAATAGCAACAATGAAACCTTACTTAAAACGTTGCAAACTTCAGACGCTGATGTGGATATTTCTTCCATCGACGCAAAGATTTATCCTAATCTCAAGTTTAGAATGTACACAAAGGATTCACTGTCGGGCACACCATATCAGCTCAAATATTGGAGGGTAAATTACGATCCTGTTCCGGAAGGGGCGATCGCAACAGACATGTACTTTAAGTTTAAGGATACACTTGATATAGGCGAAAAAATTCCTTTGGCCGTGGCTTTTAAAAACATCAGCCAAACGAAGTTTGATAGCATCCTGGTGAAAATGACGGTTACAGATAAGGACAATGTAGCTCACGTTATATCACTCCCTAAAACGAAGCCTTTGATAGCAGGGGACACCGTTACGTTAAAGTATGATGTCGATACAAAAGACTTCACTGGAAACAATACAATGTATGTAAACTTCAATCCGGATTTTAACCAGCCTGAGGCGTATTTGTATAATAACTTCTTTTACAAGAACTTTTATGTGAAGGGAGATAATACCAATCCGATGATGGATGTAACCTTTGACGGTGTACACATTTTGAACCAGGATATGGTTTCCGCGAAACCTCATATTCTTATAAAGCTTAAGGACAATGCGAAGTATTTATTGTTGAACGATACATCGCTGCTAAAAGTAAGAGTGAAGTTCCCAAGTCCCGATGGAGGTATTACCCCTGGCGAAATTCGTTCATACAAATATGACAACGATACCCTGCGATTCATACCGGCTCAAAGTGCATCAGACAATACGGCCAGCATAGAGTTTACGCCATCATTTGAAAATTCTTACAGTAGCGATGGCGACAATTACGAACTGATATTATCCGGAAAGGATAAGAGCGGCAACGCAGCGGGGCAGGTTGATTACAGAATTGGTTTTACTGTAATCAGTAAACCAATGATCTCTAATCTGCTCAACTATCCGAATCCGTTTACTACTTCAACGGCGTTTGTATTTACGATTACGGGAAGCGAAATTCCGCAGCAGTTTAAGATCCAGATATTAACGATAACAGGAAAAGTAGTCAGAGAAATTACGAAAGATGAACTCGGTCCACTGCACATTGGTAGGAACATTACAGAGTTTAAATGGGATGGAACTGATCAGTTTGGCCAGCGCCTGGCAAACGGCGTTTACATTTATCGTGTAGTAACAACTTTGGATGGAAAGAAAATGGATAAATACAAAGCTAAAGGAGACGATACAGACAAGTTCTTCAATAGCGGCTATGGAAAAATGTATTTAATGAGATAAGAAA
>NZ_JASBRG010000012.1 GCF_029961145.1 Pinibacter soli
ATCTTTTTTTCAGAATAGCTTTCCCGATTTTTTAAGGCGACTACCCCTATTTTTTCCTTTCGAATTTTAGAAGAAATATCGAAGATTCCTCATAGACATTGCACGGCTTCCTGACGACCCACCAGCAACGCCTGCCAGCTTAACTTGTTGTTGGTGACCAGCCCACATTTACTGCCCTACACACCAACAACGGCGTCTCCCAGAATACCCGCAGAGGTGAAAAAAAAGAACATCAATGAATATCATCTGATAGATATGTCGTATCATAAACAAGCTCCTTTTTATAAGTGCATAAATTTTCAAAACTTATTTGGGCATAAATTATTAAACTCCCGGCAATTTTATTTTTAGATACCTTAAAAGGAAAGACTTTTACGTTTGTGTAAAATGGGCTTTTGTATAAATTAACAGGTCGTATCGTATCTCCAATATTTGTAACCAACTTAATATCTTCATATTTCTTATTTAGTGCAAATAGAGAGACATTAAAAAGCAGTGAGTCGTTATTATCTATTTTCCATATTCTGTATTCAATCAAAGGAGACCCTTCTTTTTTAATCAATTGGCCCTTTGAATCATACTCTTCTAGATATTTATAAACACTATCACGTCTTAAAAAAGCATATAACTTTAGATTCTTGTTTTTATCAAAAACATACAATCCTGAAGAATTATCTTTTGTTAAATCTCTAACTTCCGTCAAGGTATCTGTACTATTTACAACAACGGCTCGAGGAGAGTCATTTTTTAAAAGATTGTCTAACGTATATAAACATTCTCTATTTTTTTTCTCTTTACAACAAATATTTACAATAACAGCTATGATTATTATTGCGGCTGTACCTATTCGATTTGACATGGTTACTAATTTTTTTGAGATTTTGCACCCGGAATTGTATCTGTAGCTTTCCCTACCTGACAACATATCCCTGTCGAGTCTGATTCTACCTTGATATTTTGTGTGCCATCAAAAATAATATCTCCTTTATTGTAGCCAGAATAGACTTTTTTTGGAGTACTATGAGTCGCATCATAATTTTCTTTTGCAGCCTTTATTTTTAAAGCAGCTTCAATAAGATTACTTGATTGTTGAGCAAACATATCAAACACTTGCTTGAACTGCTTCATATCGCCTTTAACGCCTCCCAACTTTGTTACAAATTGCTCACTTAAATCGGTTAAGCTCGCTGACTCTCTAAAGCCTCCCACAAAATCAAGGTAACGTCCCATTTCGAGCGATTCACTGCCATTTGCTGCTTTGGGAAGACCATCCTGCCATTTATTGTCTTTGTCGTTACTTCCGTAAACCATAAAACCGTACTTAACACCATTATTCTCTCTGTTGTGGCCGCCACTAAAATAGTCGCCTACCGCCTCTGCTTTTCCACTGAGATATTCCCCTGTTGATATTTCCTGACGGTTCGTTCTTTCTGAGAGATAACTTGTAACAGCATGTTCTGCATCTTTTCGCAAGTCTATGGTCGCATTTATAATCCGATCTGCTTTAACTCCATATCCCATACCTGTTAAGGTGCTTTCCCATTTATACTCAAAATAACTTTTGTCTGTTTTTTTAACGACCATAGTGTGTCCATCCATCCCAATATATGTTACTGTTACGATCAGATCCTTTCCATCAGGATCTTTAAACATAAGTGGAGAGTTTTGCACAAATGCATAAGGGCTGATGCCGGGGTATTTTGCCTGGAGTGGATCTATAGAACCCCATCTTCCTAGTGGGCCACTAAGTATCCTTGCATCAAAATCGTAATTGTCTATCCCTATTGAGTTATCACGTTCTTTGCCATTGAACCCATACATGTACAATTCCGTTGATCCGCTCGACCCACCACCTCCTTGGTTTCCGGTTCCGGCATAACTGCCGTCTGCAATATAGGCTACAAATTCGTCACTGGCAAGTGATTGGAACTCTCCCTCTAATACTACTCGATTTGATGCAACATATTCAGTTGGCTGGCTACTGCTTCTATTCGTTACCGACAAATCTACAGGTACAGTGTAACCATTCACCGTGGTGGTTCCACTCACCGTTGCCCCTGCCACACCAGATCCTATGGCAAGTGTTCTTCCCGGCATCGTCATTCCAAAAGGATAATAGTCTGTTGCTGTCAAAACAATGGGCTCGAAGTAATCAATTTTCCCACCAGTGATCACCGGTTTCTTCTTGTCGCTGATGGTGGCCAACACATTTCCTAAATGATTGGTGAGTTCATACTGCCTTTTGGCCGTACCAATGTTTTATTATACACCTTGCCCATCCCTGCAACAGTGCTTGATGGAATTGCCAAAGAACTATAACTCAGGTTGCGGCTAATTGTTCCCAACCTGCTGCTGCCATAAATATACACATCTTTAAGTATTGCCGCTCCGCTTAAACTTACCCGGTAGGTACACATCACATTCCCCTACGCATCCCGCAAAGATTTGAAAAAACAATTTTTCATCGCCAGGAAAAAAAGAATATCCGCTAACCAAAATGTTACGTGTGATACCTGCTAGCAAATCTTCTTTACCCAAAAAGCTCTTTCACATAAAACAATCTTCTGTCGCTTTTAATAGCACGGGATTGGTATGCCTTATTGTTTACAAATCTTTTTTTCAGAATAGCTTTCCCGATTTTTTAAGGCGACTACCCCTATTTTTTCCTTTCGAATTTTAGAAGAAATATCGAAGATTCCTCATAGACATTGCACTGCACATCTGCACTAACTGAGGTATTCTTTAGTCATTTTGTCAACATAAAAATCAAACAGTTTCAAAGTTCGACTATCTCCTTCCAATATCTTTTCGTAGAAAAAATTCTTCTCTAATGTCCATTCCGAAAAGCTTACCACACCATCATTTTTTAAATTAAGATCATTTAATGACAGCAAATTATTCAACTTGCAATCCCAATATTTAGAAATTCTATCATCTATCACTTCAAATAATTCAATAGGAAAAGGCAAAGGATAGTTTGCAGTTTCATCTCCAATAATATAGTAATAAAAAATGTCTTCAAATTTGGAAATAGCCAGAACTACATAAATCTTATCTTTTGTCAGTTCTAATTCAGACCCATTACTCCAATTTCTTAACTCAAGCCTTTGGGTACTATCGATAACGTCAACTAGACATCTTATTTTCATTAGTCTTTAAATTTGAAATCAGTTAGAAACCCTGTTGTTGGATTTTTGATATAGTGTACAACCGTCTTAGCTCCTTTGGGGCCAATACTATAATGCCATTTCTCCCATCCTAAATATCTCGGGTCTTTCAGCGTTAAAGGTAATCGTCGTCCCATCCCAGATTGAGCGTCAGCCATTGCTTGTACTTCCTGAAAATTTGTTGGCACTCTTCGCCAAGCTCTTCCGTTGGTGCCATAGGGATGTGTTCTCGCGGTTTGTGCTGTTGCTTCAATATCTCCACTAAGATTTTTTAATGGAGTCTGCTTCATAACGGCAGGCAAGTCATCAATTCCACCGAGGCTTCTACTTGGAGTAAGCCGAGCTTCTCCAAACAATGTTTTACTTGCAGTAAATCCTCCGATCAATACACCCACAGCAGGCTCATACGTTCGCAAATCCAAAGCATCCCGTTTCATGTCCGCCCATTGCTGTTTCAACGGCGTTTGAGTAACATACTTATAATAATCGTCGGAAGAGTTCATGGCATCAAACAATAGATCTGTTCCATCCTTCTGATCTACCACTGTTTTATTCCATAAACCAACACCACCATTGCCGAGGGCACCAAGCGTACTATTCCAAAGAAGCGAGAATGCATTATTAACACCATTTACGACTTTATTTTTAGCACTTTGGCCCCAGAATGGATAATAAGGAAGTTGTGCGCTTTCATTTATACGCAAATTCTCTCTACCAGTTGTATCACCTAATGGATCACTGTTAAATATCGGATTATTATTAAACGCAGAATATTCACTTACACCTTCCGTAGGTTTAGGATCAAGGTTCCACCTTCTTCCTATCCTGCTATCATACTCCCAATACTCGGCTGTATAAATATTGCCACCGGGATCTATTTCAGTAGATTTTAGCTGTCCGTTCTGGCCTCTATCGTACGCCGTTCCCATTATACTACCATCGCCACTTCCCGTCCCATTTCCGCCACTTCCCGAAGGTACAATTTCCGCCACAAACTCATCACCGTCCGCACTTGTAAATTCCCCATCAAAAGTTATACTATTTGTTGCCTGGTAATCAGCTGGTGTATTTCCTGTGCGAGTCGTAACGGTAAGGTCAGCAGGCAGGTTAGTATTGCCACCGCCGGTGCTTCCACCGCTAGATGCTCCATCGCCGTTAGCACCTCTTCCCGGCATGGTCATCCCAAACACATAATAATCCTGTGCTGTTAAAACAATAGGCTCGTAATAATCAATTGTAGTGCCGTTTGTAGTATGTGATTTTTTCTTATCTGAGAGGGTGGCCAACACATTTCCTAAATGATTTGTGAGCTCATATTGCCTTTTGCCCCGTATCATTTCATCAGCGTATACACTGCCTATGCCCGGTAGAGTGCTTGAGGCAATCTCCAGCGAACTGTTTAGTATAAGGTTCCTGTTAATCACCCCAAGCCTGCTGCTACCGTATATGGATTGGTCGGCCGCTACTATACTGTTTTGTTTAATGGTGTATGTGGTAAGCATATTGCCTTGCGCATCCCGCACGTACCAGGTAGTTTCGGGGTCATTTGTCATGCCGCTGCCGCTAAGGGTTTTGCTAATGCGGTTGCCTGCTGCGTCATAAGTATAGTCTACGGTAATGTTGTTGCTTTTGGTTACTCTTTTTACTTTGCCATATACTGTCCATTCTATTCTATCCACGCCGCCTTTGGTGTCTTTTGTCATGTTGCCGATGGCGTCATAGGTATAGTTGCCTGCTGCCTGGCTGTCTATATCTGCCGTGTACGTGTCATCTGCAACCGCATCGTTTATATGATCGAGTTTATTGGTGCCATCGATATAATTGTACGTCAACCTATCCATTGCCAGGTCACTACCGGCTTTATTGCCGTCTCGATCGTAACTTTTAATATTTCCGTTGGCATCGTAGGTTATTTTTTCTCCGTACACTCCTGCTGCATTTAAACCGGCCCAGCTATTGTTTACACTGTCAAATCTTGCCTGTAATGCCGCCGCTAACTATTCTTCGCAAATTGCCTGCGATACATTGAAAACCGTATTGGAAAATTATGGATTGATGGGTAAAGAAGGCATGCTGATAACTGATGATGGTTCCGAAAACAAAGGCGCCGTTACAGATATGCTCGCCAAACCCGGCATGCTTTGGAAAAAGATAATTGCTCAAGTTGATATTGTACAAAGCAATAGCATGGTGGAAGCTGCTAACAAAATTATCAAACACCGTTTTTTATATAAACAGTGTATTGCCTGCCTTGCCGAACTCAAAAATAAACTTCCAGCTATTATTGAGGAGTACAATAATACGCCACTTGTTAGCTTATCGGCTTATACTCCAAACGAAGTACTCGCCGGAAAAACACCCGACTTTAAAAGATTTGAAAAACAATTTTTCATAGCCAGAAAAAAAAGAATATCCGCTAACCAAAATGTTACGTGTGATACCTGCTAGCAAATCTTCTTAACCCAAAAGCTCTTTCACATAAAACAATCTTCGGTCGCTTTTAATAGCACGGGATTGGTATGCCTTATTGTTTACAAATCTTTTTTTCAGAATAGCTTTCCCGATTTTTTAAGGCGACTACCCCTATTTTTTCCTTTCGAATTTTAGAAGAAATATCGAAGATTCCTCATAGACATTGCAC
>NZ_JASBRG010000013.1 GCF_029961145.1 Pinibacter soli
TCTAACACCCCATCTTTCACTCTCAATCAACCTTCCTTTCTGCTTACTTTTTCAACCCCTTTCCTTTAAGATCTTCCCCCGTTTCGATTGGGGTTGCAAATGTAGGACGCTTTTCAATACCAACAAGTTTTTTACTAAAATATTTTACCAATCTTTTCCGTATGGCCACCAAACCCTGCAACAACAAGCCTTATACAAAAAATAAAAATCTATCGGCCTTTTAAAAAGACCTTGAACAGGCGCAGGATTTTACTGATTTCCTGCTACAAAATACCCGTTCGCTCAAACGAGCGGCAAGGAAGTAAATGCAACACATTACGCATTCTTTTAAAGGGTCGATGGTGAGTGAGATAGAAATCAGACAGAATAGAAGCGAATGGCACGGAAGAAAGTAATATATGTATTCCTGTAAATGACGATGGTTGAAAATCCCCGAAAAAAGAACAAGCGGATGAACTTTTGCCCAATCCTTATTCAAATGCTGAAGGGAGTGACACAACGATGCTTAATACATATTCTAAAGCTGTGTTCATACATCTCTCTAC
>NZ_JASBRG010000002.1 GCF_029961145.1 Pinibacter soli
GAACAAGCGGATGAACTTTTGCCCAATCCTTATTCAAATGCTGAAGGGAGTGACACAACGATGCTTAATACATATTCTAAAGCTGTGTTCATACATCTCTCTACTGCATAACTATAGGATGAGCTGGTTCTTCTTTGCAAAAATGTGGGCCTATTCTGCAAGAAATCAACAGGTAAAGCTTGTACCTTTGCCACCCTATGGTGGAAAAATTACCGCACGATTCAATTGTTCCGTTTAAAGAATCTGAGGCTAATAAGAAGGCCCAGGTCGCGGACATGTTTGATAAGATAGCTTTTCGTTATGATTTCTTAAACCGCTTTTTGAGTGGTGGTATTGATATTACCTGGCGCAAAAAGGCAATCAAAGAACTAAGAGAAACTAAACCGAAAAAAGTTTTAGATGTTGCAACCGGAACGGGGGATGTAGCCATCATGATGCAGAAATATCTGAATCCTGATAAAATTGTTGGCATAGATATTTCTAATGGAATGCTGGAACTGGGGCGGAAGAAAATCGCAAAAGCTTTGTTAAACGACAAAATCGAGCTGCTGCAAGGCGATAGTGAGACAATAAACTTTCCAGACAATTCGTTTGATGCGGTGACCGTAGCTTTTGGAGTTCGCAACTTCGAAAATTTGAGAAAAGGTCTTGATGAGATGTTGCGCGTTTTAAAACCCGGGGGCAAACTGGTGGTTTTAGAGTTTTCAAAACCAACCGTTTCTGGATTTAAAGGTTTGTACAAATTGTATATGAATCTTATCGCCCCAGGTGTTGGTAAAATGATCTCTAAAAACAAAGATGCCTACCAATATCTTAATGATTCTGTTCAGGCCTTTCCCCAAGGCCAGGAGTTTGTGAATATTTTAAATGAAGAAGGGTACGTTGATACCTACTTAAAAAAACTTACGTTAGGAATATGTACAATTTATTGCGGCAAAAAGAAACACGGCTAAAGATCCTACCACTGGGAATTTTATTACTGCTTTTTTCTATTACCGCTCAGTGTCAATTGCGTGACCGCTTAAACCTTCCTGACAATGATGACAAACGTTATACAATAGGCATTATTTTGATGGGAACGCAGAACAGGTTTCAGATAAGTCAACATCCGCAATTTTTAGCAACCGATAGTGTTCTTACTAGTAATCCAATTACTTCAATGGGTTTAGGGATTGGTGGTATGCACACGTTGCGTTTGTCTAAAAGATTTGAAGTGAGGGCAGTTTTTCCACAATTGCTATTTGTGAATAAGACGCTTTCATACACATTGAAATATCCGGAATCGGGAGAATCAACGACTACAACCAAAAATGTTGAGTCCATTTTGCTTGGTTTTCCGGTGCAGTTAAAATTGAAATCGGACAGGATCGATAATTTCCGCGTATATATGTTCGCAGGCGCAAAGTGGGAATATGATCTTTCTTCCAAAGCGCAGGAAAAAAATGCTGAGCAGTTCGTAAAACTGAAATCTTCGGATTTTGGGATTGAAGCGGGTTTAGGTTTCAATTTTTACATGCGCTATTTCATCTTGTCTCCTGAACTAAAAATAAGCAATGGCATTTCGAATGTACATAGCCGTGATCCGGACCTGAAGTTCTCCAACGTGATTGATAAGATACAATCAAGACAAATAATTTTCTCTCTGATATTTGAGGGTTAGACGTGGGTTAAAAGATTAAAAAGGACGAAGATGATTCGTCCTTTTTTGTTTGTATGTGTTCGAACTTTTGTTTTAAAATCCTTTCACATTTTTTTAGCATTTTCGTTTTAAACACGGTGCTGTTTTTGAGTCAAAGATGTAACTAAAATAATACGCTATGAAAAAGTTACTTATGTTCGGATTGATTGCGTTAGGCTCTATTACTTATGCAAAAGCTCAGGTTTCAGTAAATATAAATGCTGGTTTTGTTATAGGTCCTCGTCACGGTGTTGTATGTGCGCCGCCGGTGGTTTATCAAAGGCCTCCAGTAAGGGCATGCGCACCTGTGGTGTATGTAGCACCGCCACCACCTCCTGTGTATTATGCACCGGCACCAGTATATGTAGAGAAAAGAGTTTATTACGATGACCGTTGCGAAAGGGGTCACGGGCACGGACACGCGTATGGGCACGATAAAGGTTGGAAACATGGATGCAGATAATAATTGAGGGGTTAATATAGGAATGGCCGTCAGTTTTTGACGGCCATTATTTTTTTGAGAGCGTTCCTTTCTTTGAGGGCGAATGCAATTCGCCCCTACTAGACCATCAATAAGGTGGCCGCGATTATACCTGCAGTTTCTGTTCTTAATCTTGTATTTCCTAGTGATACTGGGATGTAGTTGTGACCAATTGCCAAATCGACTTCTTCCTTTGAGAAATCGCCCTCGGGGCCGATCAAAATTATTTGTGAAGTATTTGTATCAACGACTTTCTTTAATTCGCTTTTTTCGCCTTCTATGCAATGAGCTACAAACTTTTTCTTCTGAGTCGCGGCTTGAATTACGGCAGCTAGCTTTTGCGGTTCCGGCAATTCTGGTAGCCATACTTGTTGACTCTGCAGCATTGCGCTCACAAGAATGTTTTTCATTCTGTCATGCCGGAAATGTTGCTTTTCAGTTCTTTCGCTTAAAAGGGGAATAATTTCGCTTATGCCCAGCTCAGTTGCTTTTTCTAAAAACCATTCAAAACGGCTGGCGTTCTTTAAAAGAGAAATAGCGATAGTGGCTTTATTTTTCTGAGCCTCAGTGTAAATTGTTTCTTTTACTTCAACAGTACATTTCTTTTTGTGGTCGTCGATAATCGTCACAGTGAGTAAACTTCCTTTCCCATCTGTGAGCTGCAACATCTCTCCTATGTGCATGCGCAAAACCTGCACAACATGCTTTGAAGTTTCTTCCGATAAAACGATCGTCTTTTGATTGGGAGTGTATTCTGAAAGATAAAAGAAGGGGAGCATGTTAATGTGTCGATTTGAAAATTTGAAAATTTGAAAATGCTATTTATGCGCCATTGATTACAATTCTCGGGCTGTTTCATTTTCAAATTTTCAAATTAGCATATTCTCAAATTAGAAAGGGGCATCATCATCAATATCCATATTGTTCATTTTGCTGCCGAATTGATTGTAGAGTTTTGCCCCACCGCCAGCGCCGGCATCTGCTCCGCCACCGTCACCTACAGGTTTCCAGCTACCACCACCGGGTGGAAGTCCGCCGCCGAAATCGTCTTGTTCCATCTCAACGAACTTTTGGATATGCAGCAAGGCTTTTAGTTTAATTGTTTCAAGCGAACCGTTACGGTGCTTCGCGATCTTAATGTGCGTCTCACCTTTGTTGGCCTCGCCCATTTCATTTTGATTGATATCGTAATACTCCGGACGGTATATGAACATAACCATGTCGGCATCCTGCTCGATCGCACCAGATTCACGAAGGTCACTCAACTGAGGGATCTTGTTTCCATCTTTACGGCTTTCTACCGCACGACTCAACTGGCTCAGTGCGATGATAGGAACGCCCAACTCCTTTGCCAGCTGCTTAAGTGAACGCGAAATCTGGCTTATCTCTTGTTCACGGTTGGTATTTTTTTCACCACCACCACTCATCAATTGAAGGTAGTCGATGATGATCATTCCGATGTTGTGTTTATTCTTCAATCTGCGACATTTTGCTCGCAATTCGAAGACGTTCAGAGCTGCCGTATCATCAATGAAAAGAGGTGCCTGAGTAAGCCTCTGGATACCCTTTGCATAGAGCTGTTTCATTTCATACTCTTCCAGTTTACCGCGGGTGATTTTTTCGAGCCAAATTTCACTTTCTGCTGAAAGGATACGCGTTACCAACTGAGCGGCACTCATCTCAAGACTGAAAAAAGCAACACCCGTTGGCTTGGTAGGATGAAGCGCGGCAGAACGCGCAAGGTTAAGAGCGAATGCCGTTTTACCCACAGCCGGCCTCGCTGCGAGAATGATCAAATCCGTTGGCTGCCATCCATATGTTACTTTATCCAAAGATGTGAATCCGCTTGGTACCCCACTGATCTCTTCTGTGCGGTGGCGCATGTCCTCGATACGCTGGATCGTTTTTACCAATACAGAATCGATACTTTCGAAGTTCTTTTTCAGGTAGTTGTTAGTTATCTGGAAAAGTTTGTCTTCCGCTTTATCCAACAATTCGAAAACTTCTGTTGAATCTTCGTAGGCATCGCCGATGATCTCGCCGCTAATGCGAATCAATTCTCTTTGAATGAATTTTTGCACGATAATACGGGCGTGTGCTTCAATGTTAGCCGAAGACACCACTGTATTTGTAAGCTTGGTTACATAGTAAGGACCCCCAATAACATCCAATTCTCCTCTGAATTTCAGTTCCTCTACTACGGTTAATATATCAATCGGTTGACTTTTTTGTGCCAGACCGAGCATACATCTAAAAATTCTCTGATGTGCATCCAAATAAAAACACTCAGGCTTCAGGATTTCAATTACCACATCAAAGGCACCTTTTTCCAGCATTACGGCACCCAGCACTGCTTCTTCCAGTTCTTTTGCCTGGGGCGGTACTTTGCCATATACCATTGTGCTCAGGTCTACGGATCTTTTTCCTCGTTGCTTGCGATCTTTTAGGTTAGTTAATTCCATGTTTTCAGAACAATAAATGTTTTAACCATTGATTTTGAAACCAATGACTAACGGGTTGTCGTGTTCAGCCTATCTTTTTAACTTGGCGTACTTCTCGGTTTTTGGTGGCGTTGCTTGCTTTAAAAAATTGTTATGGCAATATGAACAAAATGTTATCCCAGTAAGTCAGGACGGCGAATATAACTAGCAATGAGCCGAATGAAAAAATTTTTTAAATGCTTAAGTTGTACTATAGTAATGCACAGACTTATACACAGTAAACGCTGGCTTATTCACATCAAACCATCAGTCTTACACAATTTAAAAAAGTTTTCCGTTCTTTTTAAAACTTAATTCACACCACTTGTGCGTAAATAAAAAGGCTCTATTTATTGATTTGCGTGGGCAAACTACAGAATGGCATTTTATCAAAAAAACAATAAAAATAATATGACTTAGGGCCGAAAAGGCATGTTCTGGCTGCCATTTCACGTATTTCATTTTTTAGAATATCAGTAAAATCCAACGCGGAAGGGAGCTGGCAATTGACACTAATTCTGCAATCGGTTGAAACGTAGTAACAGCGCCCTTTATACAAGTTTAAATGGAGCATTAAGAAAGTTGCCGAAGCGCTTTGCAGTAGTTTTTAAAAAAGACTGATTACTTTTTGAAATTGCCTCAAAGATGTTTGGTTCGATCACAACCACGTCCTTTTTTAATGTGCGTTTCCAGTTCCCTTCCACCTGGCCATTAACGACGATGGTGGGATTAAATATGCCATTGCTGGTCGCGATATACTTAATATACTTTTCATCTACAATGGTAGTCCGGTCTGCATACCCCATTAGGTATTCATCGAAGGCAGGCAGAAGGTATAGCGACGGCTTCTTTTTAAAATCGGACAGTTTTTTAGTTAGCCAATAAACGTTTCCGCCGATTGTTTTTTCTTCAAATTTGTCGTCGACCATGGCAAAGGCTGCTTTGGCTTCAGTTAGCGGGAAACCCGACCACCAAACGAAATCTTTAATGCATGCAGGCGCATGGCCGGATAAGTAACGTTCGGCCAATAGTGCGAGGGCCTCTTCGTTCTTAATAGCTTTCGAAGGAGGTACCCATTCGTCAAGCAACGTGTGCGTGAACTGTTTCCCGTTTCTTTCTCCAAAACAGATTAGTTTGTCTAATGAAGCCCTTAATAAGATGAAGTTCATGCGCAAATCATTAGTTGCAATTCCCTTCTTGTTTAGTATAACGGCGAGTTCTGTGCGAGTTAGTTGCTTTCCGTTAAGTAAGGCTTTTTCAATCGCCGAAAAGCTTTTAGAAAGAATGGGTTTATCAAGCCCCAATCGCTTGTAGTGGCTAGCGTGCAGGGTGTTCAATCTTGGAGCAATCAGTGACAAAATCCAGTGGATGTCTGTTGCTGCAAGAAAATGTAGGGTTCCCCGCAATGCCCACGTACGAACGATGGTTTTTTGCGCTATTGCCGTCTCAATATCTTCATCGGTGGCGTCAGGCAAACGCAATCCAATGGCCCATTTCGCCGCTGCATAATCCTGTGCCTGCATCGCACCAAATGTAGCAACGACATGACCAGCATTTGCATATGGCTGCTGACTTATCAACTGATTGTGAAGCCGGAGATATTTGAGGTCTGAAATTGTCATGGCAAACAAAAAGTAAAAAATTAAACGTACAAATCCGAATCGAACTAACTTGTTTTCTACTCAAAGAAAATAACAGGTTGTGACAATGGTATGTCAGGGGCGTAAAAAGAAAAACCCGGACATTTTCCGGGTTTCATTGTATTGTTATTTTGCGGGAGCAGAAGTTACCGTTACCGAGTAGTGCTTTAGTGTTTTTATAGAAAGTTCGTCGTTCTCTGCAATGACCAATTTATAAGGCTTAAACTCGCCATTATTATCTTTAAACCCGATAATGCAGGAGTAAGGATCTGTCCCTTGTTTCATGACAGGGCGAGGCATATATCCAAGATTAGGAAACGTTATCGTATCAGCTCCGGTTACTTCCTGGTACTGCATCTCCACTTTGTATTTAAACATATAATTTGTTTCGTACAGTTTTACACTGAATTTCCATTTGTTCAAATTGTCTGCTACCGGTTTTTCGAAAACCATTACTGGCTTTTCATTTACGGTAGAACGCTTTTCCGGAATTTCGGCAACTACATCATTTTTTACTGTGCTATCTGCATTGGCAACTTTCGTGTTACCATTAGTGTTATTACACGCAACAGCCATGTAACAAAGGCTTAGAATCAAGATTGTTTTTTTCATAAGTTGAACGGTAAAGATATTAGTTTTAAATTTTCGATCAGACGGTGTGAAATATTTCAAAAACTGAGCCATTTGTTAGCGAAAAAGTAGCCATCTTTTCCGCTTCGGAAATTACCTGCAAAAACAATTATCCCGTTGTCCAGTTTGTAAACATTCGATTGTTATTTATTCAAGCAATTAAAACTTATTACAATGAAAGATTTTATTTTCTTATTCAGAGCCGACTACAAAGATCTCGGACAAGCTTCACCTGAGCAGATGCAGGCGAGAACACAAAAATGGATGGATTGGGTTGGCAGTATCGCAGCGCAAAACAAATTGAGCAGCAGGGGTAACCGTTTAAATCCCGCGGGCAAAGTTGTAAAGAAAGGAAATGTTGTAACCGATGGGCCTTTTACGGAGATCAAAGAATCTCTTCTTGGCTACATTGTGGTGAAGGCAGAAACTATTGATGAGGCTGTCAAATTGTCAGAAGGTTGCCCAATCCTTGCGTCTGACGATACTTCTGTTGAGGTGAGGGAGTTTGATGTTATTTAACAACTGACTAATTTCGAGGGGTGAAAGCGGTCGCAGTAATAGGCGAATGCGATTCGCCCCTACACCGTTTATGGAAGATCAACAACTCATACCACATCTATTCAGAACGGAGTGCAGAAAGATTACTGCTGTGCTTTGTAAGCTTTTTGGTATTGAGCATATAGAAGTGGCGGAAGATATCGCAAGCGATACATTTCTTGCCGCTACTGAATTATGGGGCATAAAAGGCTTGCCAGAAAATCCCGTTGCATGGCTGTACACTGTTGCGAAAAACAAAGCCAAAAATCATCTTAAACGAGATGCTATTTTCAATGAAAAGATTGCCGCGCAACTAAAGCACTGCTCAAACAGCTCGGAAGAAATTGAGATAGATCTTTCCTCTCAAAACATTACCGACAGTCAGTTGCAAATGATGTTTGCAATTTGTCATCCTGCTATATCGTCGGAAGCTCAGATCGGGCTTGCATTGCGTATTCTTTGCGGCTTTGGTATTGAGGAAATTGCAGATGCATTTTTGACCAACAAAGAAAACATCAACAAACGATTATTCAGAGCAAAAGAAAAACTGCGAGCAGAAAATATCACTATTGAATTTCCAGGCGCAGATGAGATCAACAGTCGTCTTGAATCTGTTTTGACAACACTGTACTTGTTGTTTAATGAAGGTTATTATTCTCTGAGTCATCATGCTGTTTTACGTAAAGATCTTTGTGCGGAATCAATGCGGCTTACGCATATGCTTACAGAAAATGAACAAACAAATACAACATCAGTCAATGCATTACTGGCGTTAATGAGTTTCCAGGCTTCACGTTTTGATGCGAGGTTTGATCTGCAAGGTGAAATGATTTTGTATGATGACCAGGATGAAAGTTTATGGAACGCTGAATTGATTGCGCAAGGCGAACATTACATGAATCTTGCATCAACTGGGGACAGTCTTTCCAAATACCATCTTGAAGCGGGGATAGCTTTCTGGCATACGCTTAAGACAGATTGTATTGAAAAATGGGAAAGCATTTTGCAGTTGTATAATCATTTGCTTTCGCTGGAATATTCTCCGGCTGCCGCACTCAACAGGACGTACGCATTCTCAAAAGCAAGAGGTAAAAAAGAAGCAATAGTTGAAGCGGAGAAACTAGAACTAAATGATCATTATTTGTATCAGGCGTTGTTGGGAGAATTGTATTCAGGGGTTAATAATGAAAAAGCTATCAGACATTTTAAGAAGGCATTGATATTAAGTAAATCCGGAGCGGAGCGGGCTTTACTAGAGCGAAAGATCGGAAAACTGGAGACCCGAATATGAATCACTAAAAGCACTTAGAACACGTAGCTAAGGATACATATATTTATTAGTCACGTTCTATCAATTTTGAACATAAAAAAAAGTCCCCCGAAATCAGGAGACTTTTTCTGTGGTGTGGGCCGGGATCGAACCGGCGACACAAGGATTTTCAGTCCTTTGCTCTACCGACTGAGCTACCGCACCATCCTTTTACTTCAACAAATTTAGTCTTTTAATGTACCTCTTTCATCGAAGCGGGACGCAAAAATAGGGGTTTCTGTCAAATAATCGCTATTCTGCGAAAAAAAATTTCAATTATTTTTTTACAACAACATTACATACCGTACTGTGCAAGGAATTTGATACGCATAATCTTCAATTGTTCCCAGTCTAAACTTAAATCACTAAGCTCATCTTGTGCCAATTTAAGATCGCTTGTTTCGCAACCTTTAAAATAATCTAATATATCTTGCTGATCATCCTCATCCACCATTTCATTAATGGCGTAATCAAGATTCAGTTTGGTACCACTCGCTACAATCGTTTCCATTTCTTCGAGCAATTGCTCCATCTTCATATCCTTGTTCTTCGCAATTGCTTCAAGCCCAATTTTCTTATCAACCTGTTGAATGATGTAAACTTTATTGCCGCTTTTATTAACCACACTTTTCATTATGAAGTCGTCTGGTTTTACCACATCATTTTCTTCCACATATTTAGCGATGAGCTCAATGAATGGTTTACCATAGCGGATCGCTTTTCCTTTGCTTACACCTGAACATTTTTCAAGTTCCTCAACTGTTGTCGGGAACATTGTTGCCATATCGTGCAATGAGCTTTCAAGGAAAATAACAAATGGAGGCAGTGATTTTTTCTTCCCTTCTTTTTGGCGAAGTTCTTTCAGCATTTCAAACAACTTTTCGTCTGATGCAGTGGCTCCGCCGTTTGATTCACCTTCTTCATCATCTTCGTTTGCATCTTCAAATAAATTGTTGAGCACGATTTTGAATGATGTTGGTTTCTTCAGGAACTTCTCCCCTTTTGGTGTGAACTTCAATACACCATAGTCTTCAATATCTTTTGACAACAAGCCTTCGAGCAACATTTGACGTATCAAAGAGTTCCAGTAGTGATATGGTTCGTTGTTGCCTATTGCAAATTCCGCAATGCCTTCATGGCGGAACATTTGTATTTGTGGAGTGAGTTTACCCGTGATAATGTTTACAGTGTAATCTGTCGCAAAACGTTCGTCGAGCGCCTTTACTGTTTTCAATACTTTCGCTGCATTCTCTTTAGCTTCTACTTTTTCTTTCGGATGTAAACAGTTATCGCAATTGTTACAATTGTCCACTTTCCAATCTTCACCAAAATAGCTTAGCAAAGTTTTGCGGCGACAAACACCGCTTTCTGCGAAAGCAACCGTTTCCCCGATCAACTGCGCGCCGACTTCTCTTTCACTCAACGGTTTGTCTCGCATGAGGTGCTCGATCTTGGAAACATCTTTGTGGGAGTAGTAAAGAATACATTTTCCCTCCAAACCATCACGGCCTGCACGACCAGTTTCCTGGTAATAATTCTCGATAGATTTTGGAATGTTGTAGTGTATTACAAAACGCACATCCGGCTTGTCGATGCCCATTCCAAATGCGATGGTAGCAACAATTACCTGTACATCTTCATTCAGGAACATGTCTTGTCTTTCCGCACGCAACTTACTATCAAAGCCTGCATGGTAAGCAACCGCCTTGATGTTATTTGCCACCAATATGTCTGCAAGTTCTTCGGTTGTTTTTCTATTGAGTGTATAGATGATGCCGCTCTTGCCTTTATTTTGAACAATAAATTTTACCATGTTCTTAATCGTGTCCTCTTTCTTGATCTTCGGCTGAATTTCATAATACAAATTCGACCTGTTGAAAGAAGACATGAATATATTCGGCTCGCGCAAACCAAGGTTTTTCACGATGTCGCTTTGTACCTTCGGAGTAGCTGTTGCGGTTAAAGCGATTACGGGAATATCGGGGTTGATCTGATCCATCATTTCACGCAGTCTTCTGTACTCAGGGCGAAAATCATGTCCCCATTCAGATATACAGTGCGCTTCGTCTACTGCGAAGAATGATATCGTAAGTCCGTTAAAAAGTTCGAGATTCTCTTGCTTTGTAAGCGTTTCAGGCGCCACGTACAAAAGTTTGGTTTTGCCCGTGAGAAGATCATCGTGTACTTCGCGAATTTCTTTTTTCGTAAGAGTGGAATTTAAGAAATGCGCAACTTCGTCGTTGCTGCTATATCCGCGAACCAGGTCAACCTGGTTTTTCATCAAAGCAATAAGCGGAGAAACAATGATTGCTACGCCCTCGCTCATAACAGCAGGAAGCTGATAACACAAGCTTTTTCCACCCCCTGTTGGCATAATTACGAATGTATCTTTCCCGGAAAGTAACGATTGAATGATTGCTTCCTGGTTGCCCTTGAATCCATTAAAACCAAAATTTTCCTGCAAGCATTCTTTCAGGTCGTATTGAGCGGCTGCTTTTTCGATAGATTTAGCGGAAGCCTTTTTTGTAGTAGCTTTTTTAGCTGTTGTGGCCATATTTCTTAAATTTTCCTCCTCACAATAAATTATTTCTCTTCCTTAAAATGAATTCTGCCGTGTGGCAAGCTAGTCGTAGAAAGATAAGGAAATAAAGGCAGGATTTTTTAAGGTTGGCGAAGTTACTAAAAAAACATCGCTATTAAAATGATGTATTTCACAAACATGGAACTTTTAGGGACAAGTTGGGAAGTGCCCAGCCGACAAAAACCTACCACGTTCTATTTCAGATGTTTAGCAATTGGCCTTCAACCGCTTAATTTCTGATCGTTGCAGCTAAACTCTTGATATACGAATTTTAACAATATGTATTCATAATAAACTAGTTCTTAAGGAAGTCGCGATGTTTGCTATTTTTGCATCCATCATGACGAAAGAACAGATAAGGCAGACAGCTTTGCGAACAATAAGTCTTGAGACTGAATCAGTTGCGGGACTGGCACATTACATAAACGACGATTTTATAAATGCGGCGAACGCTGTTTATGCAACTGCGGGTCGATTGGTTATCAGCGGCATTGGCAAAAGCGCGGTTATTGCACAAAAGATCGTTGCGACGCTGAATTCTACCGGTACGCCGAGCCTTTTCATGCACGCAGCCGATGCCATCCACGGCGACCTTGGAATGATCCAACAGGATGATATCGTGATGATCATCAGCAAAAGCGGTGAAAGTCCGGAGATTAAAGTATTGGTTCCATTGGTAAAAAATTTTGGCAATCCTATTATTGCGATGGCGGGCAACGAAAAATCTTTTCTTTGCCAAAACGCAACATACATATTGAACACAACCGTTTCCCAGGAAGCATGTCCCAATAATCTGGCACCCACCAGTAGTACTACTGCGCAAATGGTAATGGGCGATGCGCTGGCGGTTTGCCTCATGGAGCTGCGCGGCTTTTCAGGAGATGATTTTGCCAAGTTTCATCCTGGTGGATTATTGGGCAAAAAACTGTACTTGCGAGTGCAGGACATCTACATTAATAACCCAAAGCCTTTTGTTTTACCTTCAGACGGCATTAAAAGGATAATCATTTCCATTTCTGAAGGCAGAATGGGAATGACTGTGGTTGTAGACGAAAGCAAGCAAATTCAGGGTGTTATAACAGACGGTGACTTACGCCGGATGCTCGAAAAGGAAACTGAAATAAGCAGCGTAAAAGCCACGGATATTATGTCGAAAGGGCCAAAAATGATTGAGGCCGATGCGCTTGCTGTAGATGCGCTTGACAAACTACGCAAATATGACATTACGCAACTGGTTGTTGCAGAAAACAATAAATACTGCGGAATCATTCATTTACATGACCTTGTAAAAGAAGGACTAATTTAATCAGGGTTTAGGATTTACGAATTAGAAATTAGCCCCGAAAGTTATGATAACGATAAATAAACGGTCTACCAGCTAATTCCTAATTCCTAATTCCTAATTTCTAGCTGTATATCCTTATCTTGCCATCCTTAAAAAAATCGCGTTAAACCTTAAGAAGAACAGTAATGAATAAGCACCATTATGTTGCTATTATGGCTGGTGGAATAGGCAGCCGTTTTTGGCCAAAGAGCAGAACACATCATCCAAAGCAATTTCTAGATATCCTGAACACGGGAAAAACCCTCATCCAGTGGACGTTTGAACGTTTCGCAGGATTTATTCCCAAAGAAAACATTTTCATTGTTACCTCTCAGGAATATACAAAAACAGTAAAGGAACAACTACCGGATATTAAAGATGAAAATATCCTCGCTGAACCATCCAGAAAAAATACAGCTCCCTGCATTGCATACATGGCATTTAAGCTATTACAGCAAGATCCAAACGCTTCTTTGATCGTAGCGCCTTCTGATCACCTGATCCTTGATGTAACGGCGTTCACAAAAGTTTCATTGGAAGCATTGCGTTTTGTTGAAAAACACAATGCACTGATCACACTGGGTATTAAGCCAAGTCATCCAAACACTGGTTACGGTTATATTCAATACGAGCAACATGCGGTGAGTGACAATGTTTACAAGGTTAAAACATTTACAGAAAAGCCTAATCTGGAGCTGGCAAAAACATTCATTGCAAGCGGCGATTTCCTCTGGAATGCGGGCATTTTCGTATGGCAAGTAAAAAATATTGTTGCTGCTTTTGAAAAATATCTACCGGAAATGTATGAAGTGTTTGCGGCCGAAAAAGATAACTTTAATAACTCCGGAGAGCAAGCAGCAATTGAAAGAATCTATCCTCAGTGCACCAACATCTCTATTGACTTTGGCATTATGGAGAAAGCAGACAACGTGTACATCATTCCTTCATCATTTGGTTGGAGCGATTTAGGAACGTGGAATAGTGCTTATGATAATTTGGAGAAAGATTATTTAGGCAATGCTGTAGCGGGAAATAATGTGATTGTAATTGATGCCACTAACTGTATGGTACATGCGCCAAATAACAAACTCGTTCTTGTGCAGGGTGCTGATGACTTCATCATCGTAGATACAGAAGATGTCTTGCTGATTAGCAAGAAGAATAAAGAACAAGAGATCAAAGATTACGTTGCAGAAGTGAAACGTAAGAAAGGCGAGAAGTTTTTGTAAACAATCGTGAATGGCCAAATGTGAATCGTGAATTGGTCTCGATTGATTGATTTTACTTTTTATGATTGAACACTCAGGTTACTCACGATTCACGTTTCACAAAAATAATAAAGGCATTAACCTCGTGGTTAGTGCCTTTATTATTTAATTGCCTATAAATTTGCCTCGTCATTGTATATCTTTGAGCGTTTTAATTTTTTTAGAATCCAAAAACTAACTCTTTGAATTTTACAGAAACCTGTTCAAACTTTATAGAAGGCATAAAAGCAACTACTCCACTTGAGTTTGTTGCGGTTGTATTTGGTATTATTTCTGTTCTTTACTCACGCAAAGAAAATATCCTGGTTTATCCCACCGGCATCATCAGCACAGTGCTTTACATATACCTATGTTTTATAGGAAAACTATACGCAGAGGCTTCTGTAAATTTTTACTATACAGTAATGAGTATTATTGGTTGGATAATGTGGGCCAGAAAAAAAGAAGGCGAAACAGTTTTACATATTACAAAAAGTAGTACAAAGGAATGGACGCACTGCTTGCTCTTTTTTGTAGGATGTTGGGTCATTCTTTTCCTTGTACTCAGACACTTTACAGACAGCATAGTTCCTTTAGCAGATGGTTTCGCCGCCGCATCAGCATATACCGGTATGTGGCTGATGGCAAAAAAGAAACTGGAGAACTGGATCTGGTGGATTGTTACAAATGTTGCTTCGATTCCACTCTATTACATCAAAGGTTATTCATTTACAAGTTTCCAATTTTTAGTTTTATTAGTTTTGGCAATAGCGGGATTGATCACATGGTCAAAGAAAATTCAGCATGAAGGACATTAAAAAGATAGTAGTAATAGGCCCGGAAAGCACGGGAAAAAGCACGTTATGCAAATTGCTTGCAATGCATTTCAATACCATTTGGGTAAAAGAATATGCGAGAGAATACCTGTTGCAAAATGGCAAGAAATATTCCTATGAAGACCTTGTAACTATTGCAAAGGGACAGATAAGTCTTGAGAACAAAGGCCTCGACGAACTTTCTGAAGAACAAACCGAACCAAGTCAAACACCATTACTTTTTATCGACACGGATATGTATGTGATGAAGGTGTGGAGCGAATTTGCGTTTGGTAAATGTGATCAGTTCATTCTCGACCAAATCGTAAGCAGAAAGTATGACCTATATCTGCTTTGCGATGTAGATATCCCTTGGATAATAGATGAACTCCGAGAATACCCCGATCTCACGACAAGAGAAAAACTATATCATATTTACAAAGACATTCTTATCAATCAAAACGTTCCCTGGACAGAAGTGAGTGGCTCTTATGAAGAGAGGCTAGAGAAAGCGATATATGCGGTGAAGCAAATAACAGAGTAACTGAAGGTTTGAATATCAGAGTCTCTGTGGTTATTTCAAGGTCATTGCATTTGAAACATTCAGTTATTCAGTTACTCAGTTATTCAATTATTGCCGTCGCTTCTATCTCCACCAAATAATCCGGATCAATCAGGCCCCTTACTTCAATCATTGAGCAGCAGGGTTTGATGTCTTTAAAAAACTCTCCGTGAGCTCTTCCATATTCTTCCCAGCGGGAAATATCGGTTACGAATAAACGTGTTCTTATAACATGCTCAAGTCCCGCGCCGGCCTGCAGAAGTACTTTTTGTATTTTCTCGATAGCAAATTTTGTTTGCGCATATGCGTCATCGTCACCCACAACATCTCCGTCATCATCAACTGCTACGGTGCCTGTTACCTCGATAACGTTACCCACTTTTACAGCGCGACTGTACCCTACAATATCTTCCCATTTTGCGCCTGACGAATAATTTGTTCTGTTGCCCATTTGTAACGATTTTATTTTATTTCAATATTCGCATCTGTGATCATCGCTTCGCCATTAAGCTTAAGAAAAACCTGCGCAACAGTCACTACATCTTTTTGACAATAATTTACGATCCGCTCAATGTCTTTCAAATTCCAGTACACCTCGCCCACCATGCTTCCATCAATATCATCTTTTGGAGTTGGTACACCAAGGCTGTGCGCCATCAGCTCAAGCGACGTATAGTTTTTATAATCACCAAACTTCCACATTTCCATCGTATCGAGGTGTTTTATTTCCCATGGTTTTTTGCCCTGCATATTTAGCCCGCATGCAATGGGCAGTCCGTTTATGATCAAGCGGCGGCAGAGGTAAGGAAAATCAAATTCTCTACCGTTATGTGCGCAGAGGTATTTATTGTCATCGCTTGCCCATTTATTCAGCATTGCATTGAACTCTGTAAGCAATTTCTTTTCATCATCTCCGTAAAAGGATTTCAGCGATATTTTTCGTTCTTCCCCGTGCCCGGCAATAAAGCCGCACGAAATGCAAATGATCTTTCCAAACTCAGCATAAATGCCGGCACGCTGATAAATGGACGCCGCTGTATCGTCTTCCTTCCCGCGCAGCAAAACATCTGCTTTCTTTTGCCACAAATGCTTCCAGCCTTCTGGCACAAGATCATAAGTCGGGAACTGAGAAACGGTTTCAATATCTAGAAATAGAATATTCTGTATGGGGAATGTCAATGGCATACGCTAATTTAATTTGAAAATTTGAGGATATGATAATTTGAAAATTCTTTCTGCACAACTTCTCATTTTTCAAATGTAACTCTCCAAATATCGGAAGGTAAATAATGAATTCTAAAAGACTCACTTAAAGAATTTTCAAATTCCCACATTTTCATACTTTCAAATCCATTGTGCAAACCCATTCAAGCGAGAATCACGAAACTTAAAAGCAATATTTACCAGCAACAAGTCGTTAAACCTTTACTGTGGCAGGGAGGACATCAATCACCAAAATTTTGAAGTTATATTTTTGTTGCTGATTTTTGACAATTCTATCGTATCTTTTAATAACGTTAGTTGCCATATTTAAAAAAGAAAAACTGCATTAAAAACTTGAAATCAAAAGTATCTGCTTTTGAGGCACTTTATTGCAGCGTGACGAATGAAAGCCAAGTTTAAATAGAAAAATCATGACAGCAGAACATCAGCGACTGACAGTAAACGCAAAGAAACCAGTGCCGTTAGAACAATGGGGACCTTATTTAAGTGAGCGCCAATGGGGAACAGTAAGAGAAGATTACAGTTTATACGGAGATGCGTGGAACTATTTTCCACATGACCATGCATCCTGTCGCGTATATAAATGGGGTGAAGATGGCCTGGCTGGAATTTCTGATTATTTTCAAAACCTATGCTTTGCCGTTGCACTTTGGAATGGTAAAGATCCCATACTTAAAGAACGCTTATTCGGACTAACTAACAGCGAAGGCAATCACGGTGAGGATGTAAAAGAATTGTACTACTATCTTGACAATGTGCCTACACACTATTATATGCAATTCCTGTACAAATATCCGCAGCAGGAATATCCATACAATAAACTTTTATCGAAGAACCGCAAACGCAGTAAGGCGGAAACAGAATATGAACTGCTGGATACCGGCATATTCAATAACAACGAATACTTTGACGTATACATTACATATGCAAAACAGGGGCCGCAGGATATTTTTATAAAAATCGATGTTAAGAATCGCTATCATAAAGCTGCTGAAGCAACAGTACTTCCAACACTATGGTTCCACAACAGATGGGGCGAAGGTGGCGATGAAAAAAAACCAAGCATCACATATAACAATAAGAGTTCTGTTATTGCAGAGCACGAGCGCCTGGGCAAATACTATTTTTATTTTCAACCTGCAGATAGCTGGTTTTTTACAGAAAACGAAACCAATAAGGAAAAGGTAATGCATTTGCCAAATGAAACGCCTTTTGTGAAAGATGCATTTCACAGGGCCATCATTAACGGCGAGAATGTTGAAGCGTTGCATAAAAAAAAATCGGGGACAAAATTTGCTCCTGTTTACAAACTGCATGTTCCTGCCGGAGAAACAAAAACAATTTATTGTCGTCTCTCAAAATCGGCACTGGACACACCTTTCGGCCATGGCGCGGAAGACATTTTCAAAACAAGAAAAGAAGAAGCTGACATTTTCTATCGCTCAATATTGAAAAGTGATCCGCAGTCAGATCTTTTCCAGGTGCAGCGCCAGGCGTTGGCGGGATTGCTTTGGAGCAAACAATATTACCGTTACGATGTAGAAAAATGGCTAACTGTACCTGATGGCCTTTCTCCTATTCATCCGAACAGGAACCAGGGTCGCAACCATTTGTGGCAGCACGTAAAGAACCAGGATATTATTGCCATGCCGGATAAATGGGAATATCCGTGGTATGCCGCCTGGGATCTGGCTTTTCATTGTATACCAATGGCGCTTGTTGATGCCAATTTTGCGAAGCATCAATTGCTGCTCATCATGCGTGAATGGTACATGAAACCGGATGGGCAAATTCCTTCGTATGAATGGAACTTCAGCGATGTGAATCCTCCTGTTCATGCATGGGCGGTGATGCAAGTATACAGGATAGAAAAAGAAAAAACCGGCAAAGGAGATATCGTTTTTCTAAAAAGAATTTTCCAAAAGCTGATCATCAATTTTACATGGTGGATCAACCGCAAAGACGTTCGGGGAAACAACATTTTTGAAGGAGGATTCCTTGGCCTGGATAATATCGGTGTGTTTAACCGAAGTCATTACTTTACGCCGGAGATGAAGCTGGAACAAGCCGATTGTACTGGCTGGATGGGCATGTATGCCTTGAATATGATGGACATTGCACTGGAAATTGCGGTAGAAGACATTGGCTTTGAAGATGCCGGAACCAAATTTTTTGAGCACTTTGTCTTGATTGCAGAGGCACTTAATGAACATACCATGTGGAACACTGAAGACAAGTTCTTCTACGATATCCTCAATCTTCCGGGCGAGGCACCAATGCCTTTGCGCATCCAATCGATCGTTGGTCTTACTTCGTTATTTGCGGTGTCGATCATCGAAAGAAATACGCTTGACAAGCTGAAAGATTTTACCAAGCGCGTTACTTGGTTTGAGAGCTATAGAAAAAAGAACAAACGTTTCTGGCCAAATGAAGAGCGTGGTGACAGGGAGAAAATATTGCTGTCTCTCGTTCCCCGCGAAAAACTTACTTATTTGCTGGAGAAAATGTTGAATGAAGATCATTTCCTATCCCCTGGCGGAATAAGAGCATTGTCAAAATATCATGAAGCAAATCCATACAGCGTAACCCTTGGCGGAATTGACCACACCATTCAATATGATCCGGGAGACAGTACTTCTGATATTTTTGGCGGAAACAGTAATTGGCGCGGACCCGTGTGGATGCCAATCAACTATCTCATCATTCAATCCATAAGAAAATATGGAAAGTTTTATGGCGAGAGCGTGATGGTAGAATATCCCACCGGCAGCGGCAAGAAACTAAACCTGGAAGAAGTGGCCGACGAATTGACACAACGTGTCATCAGTTTGTTTGAAAAAAATGAATATAACGAGCGTCGCTACAATGGTGACTATAACTGGTTCTACAAACAAAAAGGCAACGAGAACTTAGTGTTATTCTACGAATATTTTCACGGCGATAGCGGAACAGGACTTGGCGCCAATCACCAAACGGGATGGACGGCTTTAATTGCTGATTTGATCAATAGTTTAACGCACAAGAAAACAGCGGTAGCAGCTCCACTGAGTTTGTTTGAAGAAGCGGAGGTAAATGTGGAACGCTTAACGCCGAATGTGTAATACAATGAGCCGCGTTTCGTGAAGACGCGAATTATGACATAGGCAAACAAAAAAGACAGAGCACAAACTCTGTCTTTTTTTATTTATCCTTCATTTAAACAATTACTCCTGTACTACAAGACGGAAGCCATTTCCGTGGATGTTAACGATTTCAATTTTTTCATCGTCCTTTAAGTATTTGCGCAATTTCGCAATGTACACATCCATACTTCTACCGTTGAAATAAGTATCGCTGCCCCAAATCTTCTTCAACGCCTGATCTCTTGGTAGCAGATCATTCAAGTGCTCTGCGAGCATTTTCAATAATTCGTTTTCTTTAGGAGAAAGCGTTTGTGTTTTGCCCCCGTGGCTCAGTTCACGCAGTTTTGGATTGAAATGATAAGAGCCGAGATTGTATTCTTTATTCTCCTGCTCTTTGTTCAGATCTTCATTGCGTTTTAAGATCGCTTTTATTTTTAGTAATAAAACTTCACTGTCGAACGGTTTAGTAATATAATCATCTGCGCCAAGTTTGTACCCCTGAATGATGTCCTCTTTCATTGTTTTTGCACTTAAAAAGAACAAAGGAATTTCAGGATCTACGTCGCGGATCGCTTCTGCAAGTGTAAAGCCGTCCATGTGTGGCATCATAACATCCAGAAGGCAGAGGTCAAATTTTTGACGTTGAAAAGCTGCGAGACCAAGGCGGCCATCTCTTTCCAATACTACATCATAATCGTTTAGCTCAAGGTAATTTTTCAAGACCAATCCAAGGTTCTGATCATCTTCGCACAATAATATTGTTGCTTTCTTATCTTCCATGATTATACTTGTTTAGTAGAAAATAAAGTTAACCCATTTTTGCAAGGGTCAAAAGAGGTGCGTGTAATTTTTTGTTAAACCAAGTTGGGGCTAACGCTCAATGCTTAACGCTAAAAGCCTGACACAGGTGACTCAGCATTGGCTGCTGCAGCGGTTCACGTCTTCACGAACTGCCAACAGCAGAGACTATAGAATGGTTCGTGAGGACACGAACCATGGCGTTTGCGCTTTGCGTTAAGCACTAACTTTGCTTAAAATCTAATGCCACAATGCATATCACAAACGACAATAAAATAAAAAAACTGATAGTAATTGGAGATCGGGTATTGATTCGTTTAACCAAGCCCAATGAGCGCACCGAAAGCGGCTTGTACTTACCGCCAGGCATACAAGAGAAAGAAAAAGTACAACAAGGCTATATCATTAAAACCGGGCCGGGCTATGCAATTCCTGTCCCAACAGAAGACGAGCCATGGAAACAGGATGATGACAAAGTAAAATACATTCCGTTACAAGCCAAAGAAGGCGATCTCGCCATCTTTCTTTTAAGCGGCGCCACCGAAGTGATCTACGAAGGCGACAAATATTATATAGTACCACAGGGTGCGATTTTGTTGTTGGAAAGAGAAGAGGAACTGTAGGACAATTAGGAATTAATAAAGAATAATTAATAGGGTTGATTGCGAAATGGCTTGCAACCCTCAACAAAATTTGAGATAAAGCAAAGGCGGCATTCAATACTGAATGCCGCCTTATTAATTATTCTTTATTAATTATTAATTACAAGCCAAGCTTATCCAGCACCACCTTCGCCATTTTATAAAACGCTTCGTGGCTGTAGCCGGCAATGTGTGGCGTAACGATTACGTTGTGTTGTGCGAGTAGCCAATCCAGTTGTTCTTTCTGCTCTGGTGTGTATGTGTCGAGCTTTTCATTTTCCAAGACATCTAATGCGGCCGCAGTTATTTTGCCATTTTTCAACGCATTGATGACAGCGGCTGTGTCATGTACCTTGCCACGACAACAATTGAGGAAATATGGTTTCTGCTGAAGACTGTTGAAGAAATCATCATTCGCCATGTGGCGCGTTTCTTCTGTTAGCGGTACGTGGAAACTCACAACATCTGCATACCTGCCGATCTGTTCAAGATTTGCTTCGTGGATATTGCCTTTGGCAAAACCATATTTGTATTTATCATAAGCGAGAACGGTAACGTCAAAAGAAGAAAGGACTTTCGCAAATGCCTGTCCTGTGTTTCCAAAGCCAATCAAACCAACTGTTCTTCCAGTAAGCTCAGTACCGCGATTGGCATCACGGATCCATTTCCACTCCCTCACCTCCTGCTGGCTGATGGAAATTCTGTTCATCATGTTGAGCAATAGACCCAGTGCATGTTCGCCCACAGCGTTTCTGTTTCCTTCGGGACTGCTTTCGCATTGGATGTCTTTGCTTTGCGCATAAGGAACGTCGATTAGTTCCATGCCGCTGCCTAATCTCCCAATCCACTTAAGTTTTGAGGCGGCATCCAGTATGTTTTTATCGATTTTTAAACGGGTGGTAACAATTAAACCATTGACATCAGCAATAGCGTCCCTTAACTCATCGTACGTTATTTGCGGAGCATAAATCACCTCATATCCATTCTCAGCAAGTCTTTCTTTCAGGTAGTCGTGTACTTTGGCAGTTATAATGGCCTTCATTGTATTAAGTTAAAAAGTCAAAATTAAAAATTCAAAAGTCAAAAACTGTTTACAGCTCGACCTTTTTGACTTTTTACTTTTGACTTTTAATTTCTAATTGTTAGTAGTTCATTAAAAAAGTGAGCTTCGCAAAATCCTCAATCGTCAATTGCTCGGCGCGTTTATTAAAAATTTCGTCTTTCAATACCTCGGGAGTAAACAACCCTTTTACGGCATTGCGTAATGTTTTACGGCGTTGGTTAAACGCAGTTTTAACGAGATTAAAAAATGCTCTTTCACTCTTCATTTCAGGAACGTTTGTTCTCGGCACCAGTCGAATAACGCCGCTCATTACTTTGGGTGGTGGGTTAAAGCAGTTTTGATGTACATCAAATAAGTATTCAACCTTGTAAAAAGCCTGCACCAACACACTCAACACGCCGTACACTTTATTGCCCGACGGTGCGGCTACTCGCTGAGCCACTTCCTTCTGGAACATACCTACTACAATCTCAACATCTTCTTTCCATTCCAGCACTTTAAAAAGTATTTGCGTGGAAATGTTGTACGGGAAATTTCCAACTATAGTAAACTTGCCTTCAAAAGGCTTGTCAACGTCCAGGAAACTTTTGTGAATGATCTTGTCCTTTAAAACGGGGTATGTTTTATGAAGAAACTCTACCTTTTCGTCATCCAGTTCCACCGCTTTAAAGGTGATATGCGGAATTTCGATCAGGTATTTCGTCAGCGCTCCCCCGCCCGGTCCCACTTCCAGCAATTGATTGAATGGATGCGTCTGCAAGGAACTGACAATCTTTTTACAGATATTTTCATCCTTCAAAAAATGCTGACCCAGGGATTTTTTTAGTGTATACATGTGGGGCAAAAATAGGCAAAGTTAGCGGGGAGTGGAAAATTGAAAGTTGAAAGTTGAGAGTGCAATGACTGAATAACCGAGTAACTGAATAACTGAAGCTGAATTTTGGCCTTGGCCTATAGGTTCGCAACACCCTACAGCAACTAACAACCACAAACTAACAACCGCACTTTCAACTTTCAATTCTCCATTCTCCATTCTCAACTCCCTACTAATTCCTTACCTTTAAGCCTCAAATTGTTTTTACAGCATGCATACAACTTCTTCTGAGCAGCACAAACCGGTTATCGGGATTTCTTGCGGAGACCTAAATGGCATTGGTTTGGAGCTGATTATTAAGGCTTTATCCGACAATCGCCTTCTAGATCAATGTACTCCAATTGTATTTGCATCAAACAAATCGATCAACTTTTATCGTAAGTCACTATCAGATATAAACTTCAATTACCAAAGCATTAAGGAGTTTACCCGCATCAGCCCCAAGCAGGTAAATATTTTCAATTGCTGGGAAGAAGAGGTTGCCATAACGCCCGGACAGCTAAATGAAATCGGCGGAAAGTATGCGGTTAAATCATTGACCGCTGCCGTGGAAGCGTTGAGAGACGGTCATATCGACGGACTTGTAACGGCGCCGATCCATAAAAAGAATGTGCAATCAGAAGATTTTAACTATACAGGGCACACACCTTATTTAAAAGATGCTATGAACGCAAAAGATGTTTTGATGTTCATGGTAGCAGAAAATATAAAAGTTGGCCTGGTTACAGAACATTTGCCTATTGCTGAAGTTGCAAAGCACATTACACAGGAAGCAATTCTTTCCAAATTGGCAATTATGCACGAAAGCCTAATCAAAGATTTTGGTATTGACAAGCCACGCATTGCTGTCCTTGGTCTTAATCCACATGCTGGCGATGAAGGCCTGATTGGTAATGAAGAAGAAAAAATAATTAAACCTGCCATCCAGGCTTTCAGACAAAACAACAATGCCTTGGTGTTTGGGGCATACAGCGCTGATGCATTTTTCGCAAGAGGCATGCATGAAAGGTTTGATGGAGTATTGGCTATGTACCACGACCAGGGATTGATTCCTTTTAAATCATTGGCTATTGGTGAAGGAGTAAATTTTACAGCAGGCTTAAATGTTGTCCGCACGTCACCTGATCACGGAACTGCTTTTGATATCGCCGGAAAAAACAAAGCTTCTTATACATCTTTTGTGGCTTCAATATTCAGCTGCATTGACATTGCATCTGCAAGAAAAGGATATACCGATAGAAACCGAAATCCATTGAAGAAGATCACTGCGAGCATTTTGGCGAATGCTGTCGATGAGAGGATAGACCTGGAGTAGTTGTTAGTACAACCGGATAATTAATGTTCAAAATAATTACGGCCAGATCAGGAATGATCCGGCCGTTTTAGGTTTAAGGGATAAGCACAATCTTTATTGAACCCAGAATTCTGTCATCGTAATTTTTTCTTTCGTCAATTTCGTCACAAAGAAGAATTGGTACAACTCCCAAAACCATACCCTTCTCCCAATTCGTGTGTACCAACGCATGGCACTTCGCAACCTTGCTTCTTTGTGGAAGAATAGTCTCTTTAAAGCACTGGGTCTGGTTTGCATAATTATTTCAATCAGCTTCACATAGATAATCACTATCCAAGGCTGCAAATATTTAGTAGCCATTACCTGGTGTTTGTAATCCCATTTTCGCTGATCGGTTAAGATAATTTCTTTGTCTTTTACATCTTCAAAATAAGGCGTCCATTTGTGCGGCGTTACGTACAGCAATTGCACCTGATCGGGATCGTAGGATAACAACTGCCTTAAGCTATTGTAAAAATCCCTGGTTCTTTCCTCTCCAAAACCAACCACATAGGTAGCCATTGACAGTATACCATGTTCACGCAAAAGCTGAATGGCTTGTTTATCTTTTGAAACAGTACCAGCTTTCTTAATTCTTTCAAGAACCACTTCATCATAATTTTCAATTCCCAATAAGAAGCGCTCAAAACCTGCCTGCTTGTACAAATGAAGAAACTCTGCATCACGCACGATGTTATCTGCACGTATCGAACCAACTAATATCAGCTTCATTTTTTTTGCAATCAACGCTTCAAGAAACTGGCGCCAAGCTTTAGGATTTGAAGAAGGATTTTCATCCGCAAAATTGATCACTTCAACGCCATATTTTTTGTGAAGCATTTCTATTTCATCTGCCAGCAACTGAGGATCACGGTGCCGCCATTTTTTCCAGAACAAACTTTGTCCGCAATAAGTACACGGATAAGGACAACCCCTCGAAAACTGTATCACTACGGCCTTCCGTTTTCCCCAATAAGTATAATTGTAACCATCCATGAGTTCCCATGCGACACGAAAGGCATCAAGGTTTTTAATGTTTTCTGCAGGTGCGGTTTTAATTGGAACGCCATTAAGTTTAAATGCCAGCCCCTTGGTATTTTCCAAACAGCCACCCTTTGCCAATGCCGTAATAAGATTCAAAGTAATTTCTTCGCCTTCTCCACAAACGATGTAATCGATCTGCGGATTCTGCTCAAGAATTTGCTGCCAGTGGTATGTCGGAAACACACCACCAATAATAATTTTGATCCGCGGATCTATAATTCTTACAGCATTTGTAATGTCGTTAATGATTGGCTGCGCAGATGTTGATCCTGAATGCCCAAGCATGATTGCGTCGGGTTCGTGTGTTATTATCTGTGACACGACCTGGCTATTTTTCAAAAAATAATAGTCTGCGTCCAGCAATTTCACTTCATGCCCTGCATCGATCAAAGGACCGGCAATTGAGAGTAAGCCGAGTGGCGGCAAATGTTCCTTTGCCATTCTGCTTCCTATCGATAAGTGCGGAGGATTAATAATTAAAATTTTCATATCGGTTTAATTTGGGATTAATTTAGTTGTTAGATGTAGCTAAAATTTGAAACACTTGAAGGCTAACAACCAACAACTATCAACGAACAAATTTATTCAACTTCTCTACTCATCTTCTTCAATCCTGCATACAACAAGCTGAGGAAAATGCTCCAGCCGGCAACCATTAGCCACACCTCCTTATTCTGTACCGGATGATAAATGATGCGATATATGTCGCGAATCAATTCAAATGGATTTGATATGATATCCCAACTGTTGTAACGCCAGTATCTCCCAATGTAAATGCCAAGAGCATTGAGGAACATTATAGGATAAATAAGCACCCAATCGTTCTTTACTGACCACAGCACATTGATCATCTTTTCAATGTGTCTGATAGATAGAATGCCAAGCAGCAAACCGTTCCACGCGAAAGACATGATTAGCAAAAGGTCGAACCACAGGGGTGTAGCGTGCCATTCACTTAAATGAAAAAGATCTGTGATGATGTAAAATGAATTAGGAACAAAGAGCAGCCACACGACAAACAGCACGCTGAACAGCCATTTGTTTTGTATGTGCACAAAATTCCTGGTCATTAATCGCGACATAAAAAACGGAACGAACGCCAGCAACAAATTCCAGCACAAAGACAAAAAGGTTATTTTACCTGTATGTAAAACCCTCACCACGGAAAGAAAAATACTGAAGCAGCAACTGGTAAATAAAACTTTTTCTGCTTCATTTTTTATACTGCAAATGCGCTGAATATTTCTTGATAAATAAAGTATGCGTGTCATAAAAATTTGGGAATAAAAATGATTAAAGCAATGATGAATGAAATGACAGCAGCAATCAGCACGGCACCGGCGGCCATGTCTTTTATAAGTTTTACATTAAGGTGCATATCGGGATGCAGGTGATCCATTATTTTTTCAATGGCAGTGTTAATGAGCTCCATCGTCCACACAAAACCAATGCACAGTAAAATGGCGATCCATTCCGCGGCAGCAATTTTCATGTAAAGAGAAAAAGCAACAACAGCTATTGTGGCAATAAAATGAAGCCATGCATTGTGTTCATATTTTACAAATTTCACAATGCCATTGAAAGCATAGGTGAATGCTTTACATCTATCGGCTATTGAAAATGGTTTGCTTTGCATTTGGAAAGTCATTTAGTTGTACAATTGCTTAAGTTGTTAATTTGTTGCCTGTCTGAAATACTTAGGTATTGTTTCGCAATTCTATTCTCCGGGTTTCTGTCTAATGTGTAAAGGGTTAAAAGGAATAGCCATTCAAGGGGCTTCATCAAAAAGTAAATAACGTCCGACACAACCTTGATATTAAAGACGCCATAATAGCGATGAATAAAATTCCCAACTTTGTTGTATTGTCCGCTAATCAACTTATGAGCACGGGGAGCCTTTTCCTGTAGCAATTCTTCAAAGGCATTAGATACCAGTAATTGTCTGTTGCAAATAATAAGCCCGCCGTGTCTCACGCCGAACCTTTGAGGTTTTACCACCTTCTTATGGCCCTTAGCTGCAACGGAACAAAGATAATGACCGCCGCACTCAACATTGGCGCATTTGTAATCCCACTCGGAAAAGCCATGCTTATAGGTATCCGTGAAGGCCCTAACCAGTGAGTCCGGCTTCTGCCCTGCCAGCAAAAGTATTAATACAAGGATCGTTAAAATTGGTAAACATAGAATGAGGATGATTGGATATTTTAAAAAAGGCTGGAGGGTTAAGATTTGCCACGCTATGCGTTCAAACTTATTCTTTGTATTCGATTTAAGCTCCTGCGATTGCTCAATGAAAAGGCGATGATTCTTTACAAGCATCAACAATGCTAAAAGTATAATCGGCACATTTCCTGCCAAGGCCATCCAGAATTCTTCTGTATGAAATGCAATAACAACATTTAATACGATACCAATAAATAAAAAAGCGTTTGTCATTATTTCAACTACAGGAGTCGCAATTCGCACGCGATAGGCTGAATAAAAATACGCGGTCAAACAAAATACCATTACAACCGCCACACTTAACTGGTGGTCAGGCGAAAAAACCGCACTGTCGCCACAACAGTCATTAAGACTTCCAAACCCTGCATACATTAGCGGTAAAACACCAAGCGAAAGAACTTCAACTATTCGCATTAAATTCCTGTTTACTACCCTGTTTCCAGTACGTAAAAAACCAATAAAATCAATTACCACAGCAAGTCCCGGCAATCCGAAGGTACTCAGAAGGATTACAAAAAAACCAAATGCTCCCATACAGGTTATTATTTATTGAGGGTTAGTGATCGATAGCAATTGTTCCATTCGTTTTATTTCGCAGCGGTTTTATTAGCATTCGAAAAATATTTTTTCACCTTGCTATCCGCATAGTTCCACGATAGCCATGAATATTGCTCCTGGTCTTTCAAATATCTTTTTACTCGCTCATCAATGTTCTCCTCCCGCGTGGGATCGCTGGCGACGAAAACCTCTTTGTTTTCATATAACACAGGCAAAGTTCGATCCGATAAACCAAGCAGAAAATCAGTATCCAATAACGCGATCTCATTTCTGTGGGCAAGATTGTATCTCACCATCGTTACGTCCCAATTAACCCATGTTGCTACAACCAATAGAAACACTGCTGCCCAGGCATTTACCCTGAATAAAAAGTAACTTGTTTTCGTAGCATACACTTTTATAAACACGGTAATCAACCCTACTAATACCATCAACAAAAAGAACAAGACGCCTATTCTTTTATACGCCAATCCATAATGCTGGATATAATAATAATCGCGCAGTAATACCGATAATACAAGAAACGCGTTTTGGAATATCCACAGGTAAGTTCCATATTTCAACCATTTATTTTTTTTGTAAAAATTCAAATTGCCTTTAAAGAAAAACAGCATTACTGCCATTGCAAGAATAATGGAAACTATAAGCAATCCTGTGCCTTCATGCACCAGTTTGTACAAAGGTTTGTCGGGACTAAACTCAAAGTTCATCCACACATAATTTATGTCAATGCAGTTAACGAAAAACAACAAGGCATTTAATAACACCAGACTTATCACGCCGGTCAGGTTTTCATTCTTCAACCCGATAATAGAAAAATCCTTTACCTGCATAGGTTGCATCATGAATTTTCTCTGCACCGTCTTTTTTCTTCTTACCAATTCATCGCTGTGGGCGATATCGGTTACGCTGAAGTAATTGATTCTGGTTTTCGCCAATAAAGAGCCAATGATGTAGAATCCAAAAAGCGTAAAGAATATTCTCTCCGGTTTGAACACGAAAAAGAAGCGCTTAAAATTTATCTCCAGCCAGTTGGCTATGTTGCCCACAATGCTTGCAAATACACTGTTTGCGCCGGCATAAATAATGAAGAACACAAAAGCGATTGCCACGGGAATAATTGAAAACTTTACATACTTCGCCCAATTTGATTTGCGCTTCTTTTTTCCGCTAAGTGCGCCACTTACGGTTTCCGCAAGGTTGCCAATAAACAAAAAGAAATTCAGAAAAACAGAACCACCTGCATACCACGCCGAACGATGCGTATATTCAGCAAACCCAACAGTTAAGAGAAGCGTGCAGATGAATGCATACTTCGTAAGCACCGTGTTATGCAATAAAAGAGTGCCAAGGCAAACCACATTAGCCACCAATAACCAGCGTACAATCACATTTGCCCTGGCGGAAGGGTACAGATAAAACAAAGCCGAAATAACAAAAGCATCAAAGAAGACGGTATTGAGTGCCATTAGTTCGCGATAAAAAAGAATATTGAATAGAAAAGCTCCTATTACATATAAGGTCAATTTTCGTAGCTGTTCGTTCATGAGATTTGTTGTTTGTTATATTAAAAGCACTTTGAGTTACAAAGTCCATGTACAAAAAAAATCACCCTAAGGATTTAATCATTTTTTCCAAGGCCTCCAAATGCTGTTTGAATGCTTTTTCACCAACCTTGGTGATGGAATAAGTTGTGTTTGTTTTACGCCCTATAAAACCTTTCTGCACTTTTATGTAGGTATTTTCCTCCAGCGTTTTCATGTGTGAAGCAAGATTACCATCTGTTACGCCGATCAATTCTTTAAGCTCATTAAAATTCACCTCCTCATTCACCATCAGGGCACTCATTATGCCAAGGCGAACACGGCTGTCAAACACTTTATTTAAATTCTCAATCGGATTTTTCATGTTACGTTTTGAGTTATGAGTAATGAGCTATGAGTTTTTACCCGTAACGCCATGCCCCAAACTGTTCTTCATCATTTTCAATTTTCAAATTATTCCCTTTCGTATTTCCACCACATCACCAATCCATACACAATGTGCAAGATACCAAAACCTATCGTCCACAAAATAAGTCCAGAATGCAATAACCAGCAATTGATCATGCCGAGCAATATTTGTGCATATCCCAAATACCTGATCTCACCAATTGTGTACTTGCTTCCGTTCACAAGCGCCACACCATAAAAGAGCAAGCAAGTGGGGGCAATCAAAGTGTAAAAACCAAGGTCAATCATTTTTAAGATCAACACACCTCCTGCAACCATAGGCAAAAGAGTGTTCCAAACCAATCTGCGGGCACTTGTTCCCCAAATCGCAACACCAGTTTTTTTGCTTCGTATATAGGTGAAAGTGAAAGCCAGTATTAATGCAGCCGCCAAAACGGCAAGAGCTATTAAAAACAAATTATACTCCAGACTTTTTACAGAATAATATCTGCTTTCAACATCCAGTTTTAAAAATGAATTCAACTTTTCATGTGCCAGCCATGCGCCTATCAGCGCACAAACCCCGGCGCCCACACCACTCCATCCGCTCAGGCTTATGAAGCGGCTTGAGCGCTCCATCATCTTTTTAATGTCCTGTAAAGTATCTAAAGGCTTAGATGAAGTATCCATATAAAAGTACTTTGAAAAACAAAGTAATGTAAAAAAAGCGAACACTCCAAACGTTTTAACGTTTTGTTGCTTGCGAATCAATGCTGCTTGCCCGGTAATTAATAATAAAATCACTGCCGATTTGAACAAATGATTGACTGATTTTGTAGTTTATTCAACTATCTAAACACTCATTTATTCTGGTAAGCCGTTATTCACTTAGAATCACTCAGTTATTCAATAATTCAGTAATTCAGTTATTATTTTCTGGCGTACTTTTGAGGATGCATCGTCCTTTGAAAAGTATAATTATTTCAACCCTTCTTTTGATCGTATCATGTACTAGTGCTTTGATAGGCTTTTCCCAGTCGAAAGTTATAAAGGGTTATATCAAAGATGGCTTGAGCGATGAGCGTATTCCTTTTGCCTCAATTGATTTCATTAATGCCAAATCAGGTAAATTAAGCGACTCTTCCGGTTCCTTTACTTTCTATTTTGATTCCTGGCCAACCGATACGCTGGAAGTAACTTATGTTGGCTATAAAGACTATAAACTTTTTTTAAGCCACGAATACATTCATCAAAATGCAACAGGCGACACTCTTTTTCTTGTAATACCGCTAGATCGTGGTAAATACGAAACTGCCGTTGTGGTAAAAAGAAAAATAGACCGCGGATTACTAATGTGGAAGCGGATAGTAAAACGAAAACCGTATAACGACCGCTACAGATTCGACAACTATTCCTACGAATTGTACAACAAACTGGAACTGGATTTTAATCGTATCAACAAAGAAAGACTAAAAGAAATAAAACTGCTCAGGCCTTTCGGCTTCATTCTTGAAAATGCAGACACATCTAACGGTACAACTTTTCTCCCGGTATTTTTAACTGAAACTATTTCGGATTACTACGCCCAAAAAAGTCCTTTTAAAAGCCGTGAGATTATCAAAGCAAGCAAAACGCTGGGTGTAAAAAATGAAAGCATTACAAAGTTCCTGGGTGGTACCGATCAAAACGTGAATATCTATGCAAACTTTATCCCGGTTTTCGACAAACAATTTGTAAGCCCGCTTTCAGACAATGGTGATGCTTATTACCGCTATAGAGTTTTGGATACGCAATATGTAAACAAGCGCCGTTTAATACACCTTTCATTCGCACCAAAGCGTCGGGGTGAAAATACGTTTGAAGGTGATTGCTGGGTACATGATACTACGTTTGCTATTCAAAAGATGAATCTGTTTTTATCCAAAGATGCGAACATCAACTTCGTTGAAAAGCTAAGTCTTATCCAGGAGTATTCCATGGTCAATGATTCGTCGTGGTTTATTTCAAAAGATAAGTTTGTAGTGGACATTGCTCCTATAGGCAAAACAAGATTCGGGGTTATAGGAAGAAAAACGACCACCTACCGGAATCCGCAATTTGATCTTCCGACCATTTCGGACGCGATCAACCATAACAAGATAAAACAGGAAGTCGTAATTGAGCCTGATGCCCGCGACCAGGCAGATTCATTCTGGAAAGCCAACAGGCATGAGGAACTGAATAAGAATGAAAAAGCGATCTATTCAATGATCGATACGCTGCAAAAAATGCCACTGTTCCAAAAGTACACAAACACCATTTCTTTCCTTGCAACAGGTTATAAAAGTATTGGTAACTGGGATATCGGGCCGTGGTATAATTGGTTTACATACAACAGCCTTGAAGGTTTCCGCACACGTTTTGATATCAGCACGAATTATGGATTCAATAAAAATCTTTTACTGCACGGTTATCTTGCTTATGGTTGGTCGGATCATCAGTTCAAGTATAAGGCCGATGCCATGTATATCTTCAAACGTAATCCGCGATTAAGTGTTTATGGTTCGTATACAAAAGATCTTGAAAATGGTCAGATCAATTACGGCGAAATTAGTCCGGATAACATTTTTGCCATTGCTATACGCAAGCCGGGCGTTCCGCTAAAGTTCATGAAAGTGGAAGAATACAGGCTTGAAATGTTCAAGGAATGGACCAGTGGTTTCTCTATAACGCCTGCGCTTATACGCAAAAGGTTTGATCCGGTTCAAAATCTTCCGCCCAAAAGCCTGTACGATGATGGTTCGGGAAATTCACTGAACAATTTCGAAGCATCCATCATGTTCCGCTTTGCTTACCTCGAAAAGTTTTTGGAGAGCCATTTCTATCGGGTAAGCATGGGAAGCCCTTACCCTATTATTGAGTTTAAATATTCTAAGGGTATCTCGGGCGTTTTTGGCAGCAACTACGATTATCACAAGTTGTTTGGAAGCGTTTATGATTATATAAAAATTCCGCCCTACGGTAGCATTTATTATAATTTCTTCGGCGGCCGTACCTATGGCACGTTGCCTTACATGCTGCTGGATGTAGTGCCGGGAAATGAAATTTATTATTACAACAAATTTGCGTTCAGTTTAATGAACCGTTTCCAATACATAACGGATCGCTATGTGGGTGTTATTTTCGAACACAATTTCGGAAACGGCTTGTTCAGGTTTATCCCTTTAACACGAAGACTTAAGTTCAGGCAGTTTTATAACTTTAAAATGATCAATGGAAACCTGAGCAAAGAAAACTACGACCTGAACTTTAACAACAGCTACAATAGTTTCCAAACCCTTGGCGGCAAAACCTACATGGAGATCGGAACAGGGGTTGATAATATTTTTAAATTCTTCCGTCTTGATTTTGTGTGGCGAGTATTGCCAACGCCTTTACCGGAAAACCATATTGAAAGATTTGGAGTGTTTGGAAGCTTCAGGTTAGGCTTCTAGTGATTGACCGAATAACTGAATAACTGAAGTGATCGCTCTGCAAGGCTTGTAGCCTTGCAGTTTTATTTTATTGCCTCCCGCAATACTGTTATCGTCAAAGACGATAGAATTGTGCTGCAAGGTTACAAGCCTTGCAGAGCGGAATGCAAAATTGAACTTGAACATTTCAGTTATTCAGTTAATCAGTTATTCGGTTATTGTCTCTCGGAAAAACAAAAGAGCTCAGGCGTTTCCACCTAAGCTCTCCATTTAAGCAAGTAGTTTCCTTTTTATACAAACTTTAAGGCGTTGTAGTCTCTTCATGCAGTGCAGCGGAAGTATCGCCCAATTGACGAATGTCATTATTAAGATCTTCGAGTAAAGTAATTTTTCTCATCAGTTGCTGGCGCTGAAAATTAAAAGCGTGAAGTTTGGTTTCTTTGTCTGCAACCAGTTGCAATAGTTGCTGATTTTCGTTATGCAAAGATTCCAGCTTCACCTGCAAAGCATCAAGATTAACAGTCCCGGCATTTAGTTTTACCGCAGATTCAGCTTCAGGCTCGGCCGTAGATTTTGATTTTCTTTTGCGAAGCTTTTCGATCTGTTCTTTTAGCAGCGCAACTTCGAGATCTTTCTCCTTTATTACTTCGATAGCTTCCTGCAATTGGGCAGCAGCATTCTCGGCAAATTGTAATCTCGCCTTCTCTTTATGAAGTTTCAGATTTTCGAGCTGGGTGGTTTCCAGCTCCACCTGTGCGTTGTCCAATTCTCTTACAGAGGTTTCAAGTCTTTCTTCCAGATTCTGATATTTCTTCTGTTGTTTCTCAGACTCATCGAAGTACTTCAGCTTCCACTCATCTGCCTCTGTTAAGGCATAAGGAGATTTATTCTTTTTAGGAAGAACATTATTTCGTCTTGATACAATAAAGAAATGGATGCAAAAGCCGAGAAGTACGGCGCATAGTTGGAAAAATATCATTTCCAACAATCCAATTGAAAGATGAATGGTAAGTAACATTGTTAACATAGTGTTCATACTCACGGAAATTTTAAATACCGTTTGGCATAAAAAATTGAATTCGATCTTTCAAAGGATTCCAGGGATTAGTGTATAAAAAAACCACCTTAAGGTGGTTTTCGTATGCGTAAAAATAAGTCGCAGCTTGCATATTAGCAAGTGGTATGGGCAAATTCTTTAATCTTTTACAAGTGTTCCCACTTTTTCGCCCAGGACTACTTTCAATAGATTTCCTGGTTTATTGATGTCAAAAACGATGATTGGCAGCGAGTTTTCCATACACAGGGTGAAAGCCGTCATGTCCATAACCTTCAGATTTTTGGAAATGCACTCGGCGAAAGTGATGGTTTCATATTTTTGCGCATCTTTAACTTTCTCAGGATCAGCGGTATAGATGCCGTCAACGCGTGTTCCTTTCAAAATAACATCCGCTTTGATTTCGATGGCGCGAAGTGATCCTGCGGTATCCGTGGTGAAATATGGATTACCAGTACCGGCGCCAAAAATTACCACTCTGTGCTTTTCTAAATGCCTCATCGCCCTTCTGCGAATGTATGGTTCAGCAATCTGTTCCATCTTAATGGCACTTTGCAAACGGGTATAAATACCTTCTTTTTCCAAGGCAGCCTGCACCGCCATTCCGTTTATTACTGTCGCAAGCATACCCATGTAGTCGCCATGTGCCCTTTCAATGCCGGTTTCAGCTTCATTCATTCCACGATAAATATTACCTCCACCTATCACAAGCGCTACTTCTACACCTACATCCGTAATTGTTTTTATTTCTCTTGCATATGCGGACAGCATTGCGGGATCTAATCCAAAACTTTTGTCGCCCATCAAAGATTCGCCGGAGAGTTTGAGCAGAACTCGTTTGTATTTAGGTTGCATTTTGCGAAAATAGTATTTTATGAGAATTGCAAAAGGAAATAGTTGTTAGTTGCCAAGCGATAGTTGTTAGTTACTAGTTGCCGCCCCGCTTCTAGATTGACGTAGAAATGACGAATATCAAACATGAAGCCTAACAACTAACAACAATAAGCGAACAACTTTTAATCCATACCTTTCTTTTCCTTAACAACAATCGAATGAACAAATATTTTTTGAAGCCGATTGCAGCTTTCTTATTACTGCTATCTGTTACCACATGCTTTGCGCAAAAAAAATCATCCTTTAAAGTCATTGCCTTCTACACTGCCAAAAGCGATCTCGCACACATAAGTTTTGTGCACGAAGCAAATAAATGGTTTCCTGAAATGGCAGCCAGGTATGGATTTACGTACGATTCTATAAATGACTGGAGTAAAATGAATGACACTGTACTTGCTAAATACAATGTTGTCCTTTTCTTGGACACAAGACCCGATGATTCCACACAAAGAGTGGCGTTTGAAAAATATATGAAAAATGGCGGAGCCTGGATGGGCTTTCATTTTTCTGCATTTGCGTTGACACCATCAGCATTTCCGCAAAACTGGGATTGGTACCACAATGAGTTTCTTGGTTCGGGTTCTTATGTGAGCAATACATGGCATCCTACTTCAGCGATTGTACGCGTGGAAGATAAAAAGCATCCTGTAACGAAAGGCTTGCCCACTGTGTTTACTACTCAGCCGAACGAATGGTATCGGTGGTCAAACGATTTGAAAAAAAATCCCAACATCGACATTCTAATTGCTATTGATAGCAGCAGCTTTCCGTTAGGCACTGGCCCAAAGCCCCATGAAATATGGCATAGCGGTTATTATCCAATTGTTTGGACAAACAAGAAATATAAGATGGTATACATGAACATGGGCCACAACGACATGGATTATGATGGAGGCACGAACAAAGAACTGTCTTCCACTTTTGGAAATGAAATACAGAACAGGCTTATTATTAATAGTCTGCTGTGGCTGGGGAAGAAATAATAACTGAGTAACTGAATGACTGAATGACTGAAGGCTCAAGGTCAGTTTTGCATTACAACATTCAACTGTCGCTCTGCAAGGTTTGTAGCCTTGCTGTTTTATTTTATTGCCTCCGGCAATATTGTTATCGTCGGAGACGATTGAATATTGCTGCAAGCCTTGCAGAGCAGGACTGGGGAAGAAATAATAACTGAGTAACTGAATGACTGAATAATTGAGCGGTTGAATGTTGAAATGCAAAACTAACCTTGAACCACTCAGTTATTCAGTCATTCAGTTACTCAGTTATTACAAAAAAAAGCTCCGAATTTCTTCGGAGCCTCTTTTATATATCGTGTTCGCGATTGGAATTATCCAAGAGCTACGCGTTTGAAAGAAATAACTTTCAGGTTGCTGTCAACGCTTTTCAAATAATCGTTAACGCTTTTTCCGCCATCTTTTACGAAAGGCTGCGCAAGCAATGTACTTTCTTTGAAGAACGCTGTCAATTTACCTTCAGCAATTTTGTTGATCATTTCAGCAGGTTTGCCAGCCATTTTAGGATCAGCAGCAACTTGCTCTGTAATGATTGCTTTTTCTCTTGCTACTACATCAGCAGGTACTGCATCCGGATCAACAGCTACAGGGTTCATCGCAGCGATTTGCATTGCTACATCTTTCCCAGCTTCAGCAGCTTCTTTGTTCATACCAACCAATACAGATAGACGGTTTGCACCGTGGATGTAAGCAGATACGAAATCAGCATCAATTCTTTCGAATTTAGAGATACCGATTTTTTCACCGATACTAGCCAATTTATCGTTTACCATATCGGCAATTTTAGCACCGCCGATAGTTACGTTGTTTAATTCGTCAACAGACTTTACGTTGTTTTCGATCGCAGCATCCATGATGCTTTGAGCGAAAGCTACGAAGTCAGCATTTTTACTAACGAAGTCAGTTTCGCAGCTTACGCAAAGAGCGATACCTGTTTTGTTGTCTGCAGTTGTTTTAGCAAGAACAACACCTTCTTTTGCTTCGCGGTCGCCACGCAGAGCAGCAACTTTAGCACCTTTCTTACGCAACCAGTCGATAGCAGCTTCAAAATCACCGTTAGATTCTGTTAAAGCTTTACGACAATCCATCATACCTGCACCTGTTGCCTGGCGCAGCTTATTAATATCAGCAGCTGTAATTGTTGCAGTTGACATAATTTACTAATTTGAAAATGTGATAATTTGAAAATTTCCTGCCCGACTGATGTTATTCAGGCGGGGAAAATGCTGTTTGAAAATCCGGATGCAAGTTGTGCATTTGTTGGATCACAAAGCGACATTCTCAATTAAATAATCCTTAAAAGCTCCTCAATGAACTAAAGTACAAGTGTGCGACGCAACAAAAGACGATCAACGTACTTCGGCTGGGTAACACACTTGCTTAATTTTATAGTAGCAGGTGTTTGCGAAAAACAAACACCTGTAACTTTTGTATCTATAGGGGCAAATACAGTGCAGAATTATCTTCCTGCAGGGCCACCTGTTCTGCGGCTAGCACCACCTGGAACACGACGTTTTTGTTGTCCGCCGCCAGCACCAGGGCCACCTTTACCACGACCACCACGGCCGCTTTCTGCTTCTGCTTCAGCTTGCAAACGTGCAGCTTTTCTTTCTGCTTCGTTATCTACTTCTTCAACATCTTCGTCTTTAGCAGCTTGTCTTTCAGCAAGACCTTCCGCGATAGCAGCAGCGATGAAGTTAGAGATGATTGCGATAGATTTGGTAGCGTCATCGTTTGAAGGAATAGCGAAGTCAACTTTATTTGGATCGCAGTTTGTGTCTACCATACCAAATGTAGTGATGCCAAGGCGTTTTGCTTCAGCTAAAGCGATGTGCTCGTGTCCGATATCGATGATGAACAAAGCAGCTGGTACACGACCCAATTGAGCGATACCGCCTAATACTTTTTCCATTTTTTCTCTATCGCGACTTAAAGTTAAACGCTCTTTTTTAGTGATGCTGTCCAGGGTACCGTCGTTCAACATTTTCTCAATGCTCTGCATTTTCTTAACGCTCTTACGAACAGTGTTGAAGTTTGTAAGCATACCACCTAACCAACGCTCAGTTACGAATGGCATGTTGATTTTCTTAGCACATTCTGTAACGATTTCTTTAGCTTGTTTTTTTGTACCTACGAACATGATCTTTTTGCCGCTGCGTGCAATTTGTTTCATTGCTGCTGCTGCTTCCTGAAGGGCTTCAGTTGTTTTATTAAGATCAATGATGTGAATACCTTTCTTTTCAGCAAAGATGTAAGGCAACATCTTTGGATTCCACTTCTTTTTCAGGTGACCGAAGTGCACGCCTGCATCAAGAAGTTGCTGCTGTAAGGAAGTATTATTTTCCATTATAATTTAATTTGTGAATTTGAAAATTTGAAAATTTGAAAATTTGAAAATGCCGGACTTCCTGTTTTTTGCAGAGAGTACAAAATGAAAGATTTCATTTGCACATTTCCACATTTTCAAATTTTCCACATTGTGTATTAACGTTTGCTGAATTGGTAGCTACGACGTGCTTTTTTACGACCTGGTTTTTTACGTTCAACACCACGTGGGTCACGCTTCAATAAACCAGCAGCTTTCAAAGCAGGACGGTATTCAGGGTTTACTTCGAGCAAAGCGCGGGCGATACCCAGTTTTGCTGCTTCTGCCTGACCTTTAACACCACCACCAGTTGCGTTGATTTTAACATCAAATTTATCAGCAGCTTCGATAGTTTTAAAAGGAAGTTCTACCTGGTTTTGCAGGTAAACCAAAGGAAAATATACTTTATAGTCTTTATCGTTAACTATGATCTTGCCTTCGCCTTTGCTAAGGAATACGCGTGTCACAGCTTCTTTACGACGACCTAATCCGATTTTTTGCTTTTCCATTTATGGGAAATTTGAAAATTTAAAATTTAGTTTGAATTGAGATTAGAATTTCAATTCTTTAGGTTGCTGTGCAGTGTGAGGATGTTGATCTCCCGCGTACACAAATAATTTCTTCACCATTTTGCGGCCCAAACGGTTTTTAGGCAACATACCTTTTACCGCTCTTTCAAGAAGCGCATCAGGACGGCGTTTCAACAGGTTTTTCGCTGTTTCTTCTTTTTTACCACCTGGGTAACCACTAAAGTTGATGTAAGTTTTGTCTTCCAGTTTGTTACCTGTGAAAACAACTTTATCAGCGTTGATGATGATTACGTAATCACCACAGTCAACGTGAGGAGTGTAATACGCTTTGTTTTTACCGCGCAATACCGCAGCAATTCTAGCGCACATACGACCAACGGTTTGATTAGTACCGTCTACAACGAACCAATTGCGTTGTACAGTAGCCTCGTTCGCATGTTTGGTTGTGAAATGTAAATGACTCATTGTTTGAAAATTTTTTATCGGCGCTATCCCACCGAATTATTTAAAATGGCTGCAAAGGTAGCCACAATGAGGTCATTTTTCAAAGCTTTTCAGAAAGTATTTTTACAGAGACGTTTGCAACAAATTGATTTTCAATAAAACTTTTTACAATAAAAAATAACACCCGCGCAAAACCAGTAAAATCAGGCTTTATTTCTGCAAAAATAGCCTGTTCAAGACTTTGGAGAGAAATTGATGGCTGATTGAAAAGTTATTTTCGGTGGCTTTTTGCTTTATTTCGGCTGCGGACTGCACAAATTTATCTGGCTCCAGCTCATCTGAACAGTTTTCAACCATCGAAACAACAGTTTCCGGAGTTGCTTCGGGATGAAACTGAATGGCTGCTACATTTTCCCCATAAGTAAAAAATTGATTTTGGCAGGCGGCGGAAGTTATGTGATTAACGCAGCCGGCCGGTAGGTCAAAAGTATCTCCATGCCAGTGGAAGGTTGTGAATGCCACCTCTACATCTTTTCCCAGCCAAATATTCAGTCCAGAGTTTACTGAAACATCAAACCAACCGATTTCCTTGTCACTATTTGGATAAACATTCGCTCCCAACACCGAAGCGATCAACTGTGAGCCAAGGCAAATGCCCATTACTTTTTTGCCTGAGCCTATGGCATATTTAATGAAAGTTTTTTCTGACGCCAGCCATTCGTATAGCTCTTCTTCATACACGCCCATTGGTCCGCCCATAATCACTACTCCATCAAAATCCCCCAGGGAAGGAAATGTTGCCGATTCCCAAATTTTCGTAGCAGAAACTTCGATATTGTTTTCAGCCATCCATTCTTGTACATAACCTATCTCTTCAAATGGAACGTGTTGTATGTAGTGTATGCGCATTGAAGTTGCTTGTTGGTCGTTGTTAGTTGATAGAAGTAGACGTAAATTTAAACTAGTTATTCAATTTTTTGGTTGTTAATGTTTGTGACAGTTAACTGGTTCCCAGTTGCCGGTCGTTCAATGATCATTTTCTATAAAAAAATAACAGAAAGAAATTCAAACAACTATCAAGTAACAACTATTACTATTTTTACCGCCAGCATTTTTAGACTATGTATACCAACGAACAAACTAAAACTCTTCAACAGGCCACCAAAGACTTATTGCAGCATCTGCAAGCCATTACAGCAAAGAATATTGAGCAGCTAAGAAACGTACTTCGCTTTCACGAATACCGTTACTATATAGCAAACGATCCTTTGGTGGCCGACTACGAATATGATCAGTTATATAAGGCATTGGAAGAAATTGAAGCAAAAGATCAGTCACTTATAACTCCGGATTCTCCTACGCAACGCGTGGCCAAAGGACTTACAAAAGATTTTCCAACAGTACAGCACCTTGTTCCTATGTTGTCTTTGGAGAACTCGTATAACGCAGATGATTTATTGGATTGGGACCGCAAGGCAAGAGAACTGGGCAAAGCAGACGTGATTGAATATTGCGTGGAACCTAAGTTTGACGGTGCCAGCATCTCTCTTATTTATGAAAATGACTTGCTCGTGCGTGGTGCTACCCGCGGCGATGGAGTGGCCGGCGATGACATTACGACCAATATCAAACAGATCAAGTCGGTTCCGTTGGCTGCGCGTTTTTCTGAACACGATATTCAGCAAATTGAAATTCGCGGCGAGGTGATGTTAACAAAAGCAAATTTTAAAGCGTATAACGATGGGCTTGCTGAAAACGGCTTACCTCCGCTGGCCAACCCCCGGAATGCGGCTGCGGGCTCCTTGCGCATTAAAGATCCTGGCGAAGTGAGAAAAAGAAAGCTGGAAGCCTTTCTTTATAATGTTAGCTACTACACAAGAAATAAAGAACACAACGAAAAAAATGATCCGCTAAATACACACAGCGGATCCCTTGAAATGCTTTGGAACCTTGGCTTTAGAAGTCCTAACAAGGAAAAGAAGATATTTAAAGGCATTCAAGGCGTGATAGATTATTGTCATGAGTTTGAAAGTAAGCGTGATGATCTTCCTTATGAAGTGGACGGCATGGTGATAAAAGTGAATGAGATTGAGCTGCAGGAAAAATTGGGCATGACGACGCACCACCCGCGTTGGGCCATTGCTTTTAAATTTAAGGCAAGGCAAGCCACTACAAAGCTTCGTGGTGTTGAGTTCCAGGTGGGCAGAACCGGCGCGGTTACACCTGTTGCCAAGCTTGATCCTGTTGCTATCGGTGGTGTTACGGTTTCCAGCATCTCTATACATAATGAAGATTACATAAAAGACAAGGACCTTAAAATAGGCGATAGTGTTCTTATTGAAAGAGCTGGTGACGTAATTCCACAAATTGTAAAGTCGTTAGCAGAGCTACGCAAGGGCGATGAAAAGACGATTCATTTTCCTAAAACCTGTCCTGTTTGCCACTCGGCCTTAACCAAAGAAGAAGGTGAAGCGGTTTGGCGGTGTATTAACATTGAATGTCCGGCACAAGTGGTGGAAAGAATCATACATTTTGTAAGTAAGGATGCCATGGACATCAGAAGCTTGGGAGAATCGAATGTGCGTAAGTTTTACGAGCTGGGCTTCTTAAAAGACATTCCTTCGATTTATAATTTGCCTTTTGATAAGATAAGGGAAATGGAAGGCTTTGGCGAAAAATCCATTACCAATCTTCAATCTGCGATAGAAACTTCTAAAATACAACCACTGCACCGTCTTATAACCGCCTTGGGTATACGGTATGTTGGCGAAACCACAGCCAAGGCCTTGGCAATGCACTCCACTTATTTACCGGCGCTACAGGAGAAATCAATCGAGGACCTGCAACAACTCGAGGATGTGGGAATAAAAGTTGCTACCAGTATTTATCATTTCTTTCACAATGAAGATAATCTCAAGATGCTTCATGAGCTGGAACAGGCAGGTGTTAACTTACATAACACAAAAAAGAAAGAAATTATTGAAGGCAACCTTAATTCGCAAACCTTTTTGTTTACAGGAACGTTAATTAAATTGAAACGAAGCGAAGCGGAAGAAATGGTCGAAAGGAACGGTGGCAAAATTGTGAGTGGTGTAAGTAGCAAGCTGAATTATTTGGTAGTTGGAGAGGACGCAGGATCAAAACTGGAGAAGGCTAAGAAAATACCCTCTGTTCATATAATCACCGAAGATGAGTTTTTGACCCTTTTGACAACTAAATAAATTCTACATTTCTCAATTTTGTTGTCATTTTTTAACTTAAAAAACCTCGGAGATGATTAAGTTACTTTCCGGAGAGGAATGGAAGCCCCTACAGTTTACGGGCTGGAAACTATTGCGCAGAAAATATGCCCTTTCTTCTCACGGCCGCATTGCTAGCTATACAGACAAGTTACAGGAGGACGGTAAAATACTTACCGGGTCTTTAACAACAGGGTATAAGACACTTAATTTACATCGACCCGATAGTAACGGTACCTTATATGTACACAGGGAGCTTGCGAAGCTGTTCATGAAAAAGCCTTCGCCAAAACATAAATATGTGATACATGTGAACCATAACAAAACAGATAACTCCATTAAAAATCTTGCCTGGGCCACTCTGGATGAAATGATAGAGCACCAGCAAAAGAGCCCTGCAAAGCTTGCCTATAAGAAGGTGCAGGCAAACAGGACCAACGGCCTTAAACTAAACGCTACACAGGTAAGAAGTATTAAAACGATTCTTGCCAGTAAAAACAGAAAGCTTACCATTAAACAACTTGCCGATAAATATGGTGTTACCGAAATGACACTGTACAGAATTAAGAGTGGTGAGAATTGGGCGAGGATATAATTTGAAAATTTGAAGATGTGGTGATTTGAAATGGGTTTCCATTTCGAATTACCACATCTTTTTTTCGAACTATAGACAAGTCAAGTATTTTAAATGAACCTCGCATCTTCAGAACTTCAAATTTTCTTTCATCGTCAAATTGGTTGTATACTCACAGAACTGACTTTTTTGAATAATAATACGCTCACTTCCTGCATTTTCAAATTTTCAAATCTTCAAATTTTCAAATTAACTTCGGTTCATGCTTTCAGAAAACACACTCTCTTTTTTGAGCAAACTACAAAAGAACAATAGCAAGGAATGGTTTGATAAGAATCGTGCTTTGTATGACGAGGCGAAACAGGATTTTGAAAATCTGGTAGAGCAATTGATTGCTATGATTGGTAAAGATGATGAGGAGATTTCTTTGTTGAAGCCAAAGGATTGCACCTTTCGCATCAACAGGGATATCAGGTTTTCAAAAGACAAAACGCCATACAAAACCAACATGGGTGCTTATATTGTGAGGGGTGGAAAAAAATCTGCGTATGCAGGTTATTACTTTCATTGCGAGCCAGGCAAAAGTTTTGTTGGCGGCGGTTTGTGGATGCCTCAACCAGCTGAACTAAAAAAAGTTCGCCAGGAAATTGATTACTGCTGGGATGAATTCAAAGGCATTGTACAAAACAAAAAGTTCACAAGCGTTTATGGTGATTTGAGCCGTGACGCTGAATACACTCTTGCCAAGGTGCCCCGCGATTATGATAAAGACAATCCCGCAGCAGAGTACCTGAAACTTAAAAGCCTTGTAGGTTTGCACAACGTTGCGGATAACGATGTCACTTCCAAAGCATTGGTAAAAAACTAGGCGATGCATTTACTACGCTCAAGCCTGTGATAGATTTCATTAACCGCAGTCTTGAATAATTAATATAGCTATAACTTTAAAAAAGTTTAATAATCCCCTATTTTTGTAGGCCAAACATATAGTGAGCAGAAGAAAACACATACAATTATGGAATACGCGAAACATTGTTTCCGCGGTTTTCATGCTGCTCGTTCTTAGTTTTCTTACGGTGAGCAACTCTTTTCTTTACAGTACCAAAATGGCGGTGAAGTCAAAGATTGCGCAGGGTTCCGCTAACAATCAAACAACCAAAAAAGCGGATCGCCCATTGCCCAACACAGAAGAAGAAAAGTGTCACCAGTCCTCCGTTTCCAACAGCATGAATGAGGAATATCTTCACGAAAATCATTTTGTAGTTAATACAAATATCGAGTCAAGTAAGTCCCATCACGGACATCTTTATCTTTTCTATATCGGAAAAAATTACGCTCAACTGCACGCACAACCTCCCGATCTAGCTTAGTTTCTTCAATCATCTTACCGGATCAATCTCTTTACTGATTGCACATGTTTGCCTGCTATTGAAAATGGCACAGTACAGACAATGCATGCATTGTCTGTACGAATCGCAATACACATGCGGTTCCGTTGCTGTATTCAATTGCTTAAAACGTGGATCACTATACATGGGTGTGCTTACCTCTGATGCCAATCAGTAAGGGGTTATCCGGCTGCATATACATATACATACTTTACTATTTAACCCGTTTATTATGACTTCGAAAAAAAGTGTTTTCAGCTTTTTTCCTTCGGATTTTGCGTCCTCTATTGTGATCTTTCTAGTGGCGCTGCCATTGTGTTTGGGAATCGCATTAGGCTCTAATGCCCCGTTATTTTCAGGCCTCATTGCCGGCATTGCCGGTGGTATCGTGGTTGGTATTTTCAGTGGTTCACAACTTAGCGTTAGCGGTCCGGCTGCAGGGCTGACGGCCATTGTGGCTGCTGCCATTGGCAAACTGCCAGCATTTGACGTCTTTCTTGTTTCAGTAGTGATTGCTGGTTTGTTCCAGTTATTGTTCGGCTTTTTAAAAGCAGGTTTCCTTGGAGATTATATTCCATCTTCTGTTATCAAGGGAATGCTCGCTGCTATTGGTATCATTCTTATTTTAAAACAAATTCCTCACCTGGTAGGCTATCATGCAGATTTCGAAGGTGACGAAGCATTTAAACAGGCAGATGGTAAAAACACCTTTTCTGAAATCATCATGTCTTCTAAATGGTTCCTGCCGCTCGCTTTGGGAATCGGAATATTGTCCTTATTGATACAAATTGTATGGGACAATGTGCTCGCAAAAAAATCAAAAGCGCTGAAACTTATTCCATCGGCTTTGATTGTAGTGCTTGTGGGAACATCCATCAACGAGTTGTTCATCAAATATTCTCCGGCATATGCGTTAGCCAGCAAAAACCTGGTAAACATTCCGGTGGCAGCAAGTGCAGATGCGTTTTTCTCATTCTTTTCTTTTCCAAATTTTTCTTACCTCACCAGTTTTGAAGTGTGGAAAACCGCTGCCACTCTGGCTATCGTGGCAAGTCTTGAAACCTTATTAAATCTTGAAGCGACCGATAAAGTAGATCCATTGAAGAGGGTGTCGCCGCCCAATAGAGAACTAAAAGCACAAGGAATAGGCAATATTGTATCGGGCCTGTTGGGCGGTCTTCCCGTTACTTCGGTAATCGTACGTTCATCAGCAAACGTAAATGCTGGTGGCAAAACCAAACTTGCCACTATTATGCACGGTATGTTATTGCTGTTAAGCGTTGCGTTTATACCCGGCATTTTGAACAAAATTCCTTTACCTGCCTTGGCCGGTGTTCTGGTGTACACAGGTTTTAAGTTGGCAAAACCTTCTATATTCAAGGCTCTTTTTCAAAAAGGTTGGGATCAGTTTTTACCCTTTGTTATCACTATCGGTGCGATCCTGCTGACAGATCTTTTGATCGGTATCCTTGTAGGTTGTTTGGTAGGCTTTGTGTTTGTTTTGAGAAGCAATTTCAAATCTGCTGTGTTTGTGGTAAATGACGACAACAAATATCTTTTCCGACTAAGAAAAGACGTTTCGTTCCTCAACAAACCCATTATAAAAAGCAAGCTGGAACTGGTTCCTGAAAACTCTGCTGTACTGATCGACGCTACAAGAGCAGACTTTATCGACAAAGAAATTGTTGAAGTAATAGAAGACTTTATGAAGCATGCGAAACTGAAAAACATAAGAGTAGAATTAAAAAGAAGTCAGTATAAAACACAAGGCTTTGAACCGGTACAAGCAACGGTGTTTGTGTCAAAAGAAACAGTGGAGTTAGTACACTGATGCAATTAAGAACTGGGAATTAAGAATTAAGAATTCTTCAGGTGGGAAATACTTGATTTAACCTGACATTCATGGACGACGGACAATACCGCGATTATTTTTCAACCTTCCTGAAATTCATTTTCATGATTAAATGTCGCGCAGAAACAATTCTTAATTCATAATTCTTAATTAAAGCCACTTATTAACTATTAATTAAATCAATCATCTTAAACATTCGGATAACAAAACCTGTTTGCAATGTTTAACTTTAACATAGCAAACCAAAAAAACAGAGATAGAAATATGAAAGCTTACGAAAAATTATTGTTAGAGAACAAAGGTTGGGCAGCAGAGCAAGTAGAGAAGGATCCTGAGTTTTTTGACAGGTTGGCACATTTACAAACGCCAGAGTTTTTGTGGATCGGTTGTAGTGACAGCCGCGTACCGGCGAATGAAATTACCGGAACCCAGCCTGGAGAAATATTTGTACACCGCAACATTGCAAACCTGGTGATTAACACAGATGTGAACTTGTTGTCGGTGCTGGAATACGCTGTGGTACATTTGAAAGTAAGACATGTCATCGTTTGCGGGCACTATGGCTGCGGCGGCGTAAAAGCGGCCACTACTACAACAGATTACAAACAAGTGCTGAACATGTGGCTACGTAATATTAAAGATGTATACAGGCTTCATAAAGATGAGCTTGATGCGATCAAGGACGAGGAGCCACGCCTGGATAGATTAACGGAATTGAACGTACAAGAGCAGGTAATGAATCTTGCAAAAACATCCATCATTCAGAAAGCCTGGGCTGAAAGACAGGCTCCGCATTTGCACGGATGGGTGTACGGCCTTAAAGACGGCATTATTAAACCCGTTTTTGAAATGGAGGCAGGTACACATATTGATCCGTTGTACGAGTATGATCAATCTTAGTATAGTTGAGAATTGAAAGTGGAGTGTTGAGAGTTAGTTGGCAGGTTGTCAGTAGCTAGTTACCGGCAACCTACCTTTTCACTTCAACTCTCAACTCTCCATTCTCAACTATCCACTATTTCCGTATTTTGCGCCAAATACTTCCTTCCAATGTCAATTCAGGTTAGCGGACTGGTTAAAAAATATGGCGAGCAGAAAGCAGTTAATGATATTTCATTTTCATTAAACAAGGGTGAAATAGTTGGTTTTCTTGGACCTAATGGTGCGGGAAAATCTACCACAATGAAAATCATTACCGGATACTTGCAGGCCGATGCCGGTAAAGTAACCGTTAGCAATATTGATGTTCGCCAAAATCCATTGGAAGTTAAAAAGAAAATAGGCTATTTGCCGGAGGCCAATCCTTTGTACTACGACATGTATGTAAGGGAATATCTTGACTTCACCGCTGGTGTACATCAGGTTTCCAATAAAAAAGAAGCGATCGAAAAAGCCATTGCTACCGTTGGTTTAACCCCGGAAAGCAATAAGAAAATCGGGCAACTCTCCAAAGGGTACAAACAGCGTGTGGGTCTTGCCGCTGCTTTGTTACACGATCCGGAAGTGTTGATTCTCGACGAGCCGACTACAGGTCTTGACCCGAACCAGATCATCGAGATAAGAGAAGTGATCAAACAATTGGGGGAAAACAAAACCGTTATTTTTTCTTCGCATATACTACAAGAAGTAGAAGCCATTTGCGATCGCGTAATTATTATAAACAAAGGCAAACTGATTGCCGATGACAGCGTTCAAAACCTGCGCAAACAAAACAATGACAACTCCATTCGCGTAAGCTTTAAAGAATCACTGGAAGATGAATGGCTGCGTCGCCTGAGTGCCATTCAAACAATTACAAAAGTAAATACCAGCGAGTGGCTGCTAACTGCAACCGACGTTAACGAAGCAAAGAAACAATTGCTGGAACTAGCGCTGCAAAACAACTTAAACATAACATCCCTTCAAAGCGGTGGCCAAAGTTTGGAAGATGTGTTCAGGAGTTTGACGCAGGGGTAGCGCTAAGTTGAGAATTGAAAGTGGAGAGTGGAGAGTTCAGTACATTTATGATGGGGTGATACTGCAAAAACGCCATTACAAAATGAAACCTACATTCGGAAACATATTTCTTTTCCTTTCCTTTTTCTTTTGCTGGCAACCTAAAAGCAAGGCCGGACGAAAAGAAAAACCAACAATTTCGACTATTACAAGGTTCGGCACAACTTCGGCCGAAAAAAAGTCTGACACGCTTGACAAGATAGTAAAGAGAATAGCTTACATAAATGAAGTTCAGCAAGAACATGTGGGTTGGGCAGGAATGGAAAGTGAGAACTATCAAAATTTCCTGCAATTAAAGAAAATAGCAAGCCTTCAAGAGTTACTAACCTTAACTAAGGACACCAACAATACTGTTGAGTGTTATGCCGCGTGGGCACTTGCTGACAAATCATATTCTAAACTGCCGACAATTTTTGCTCAATTCATAAAAACAAATAAAACAGTATTCACTTTTAGTGGCTGTTTGAGGTCTGTTGATCCTATTTCGAGTGAATTATATCACCGATATTGGAGCAGCATAGATGACAAATTAAAAGCTAAAGATCCCCTGCTTCTACAACTTGATAGTGTGATTTTATATAATGAAAACTCTTATTGGCTCCTAATGACAAGAGCTTTGGAAAATAGAGTTTATCCTGCTTCTTATAAAAAAAGAATTGAAGATTTGGCTTTTAACAAAGGAAATAAGGAAGCGTTATTTTATTTATGTACATGGTATCGAGCCGACAATTATGAAAAAATAAAACAGTCCTTAATAATTTATTTAAGAAAACCGGACTACGGAAAAACTGGTTTTTCTGACTATTACAGGACGATAGATGAACTACTCAAATTTAGAGACAGTGAAATTGAAGCATTGATCATCCAAAAGTTAAAAAAAGATAAGCATTGGAAAGCAGAGGAGCTAAAATTCAAATCATTGCTTGAAGACTATAGCATTTATGAAGACTTCGACTAAAAGCACTGAAGCTAACATTGGTTCTGGTTAAATCATTAGCGGCAGGCGGCCTTTACTGCCAACGAACAACTACCAACAACTGACAACTGTCATCCCCCACCATAACATTTAATAGTTATTTCATGATCTTTTCGGAATTTTCTTCAATAAACTCCACGAAAAGTTCAATAGATTTGCAAGCAGTTTATCAAATGGTAAACATTTTTTAAAATCTCAAATTTCAAACGACATTACATTATGAGCTACATTACAGAAGTTCACGCCCGCCAGATATTGGATAGCCGCGGCAATCCTACAGTTGAAGTTGATGTTACTACAGACGAAGGTGCGGTTGGCCGTGCCGCAGTTCCAAGTGGCGCCAGCACTGGTGTTCACGAAGCAGTAGAATTACGCGACAACGACAAAAAGAAATATGTTGGTAAAGGTGTATTGAAAGCTGTAAAAAATGTAAACGATATAATCGCAAGCGAATTGTTAGGTTTGGAAGTTAACGACCAGGCTGGCATCGACCAACTAATGATTGACCTTGACGGTACTCCAAATAAAGGCAAACTGGGTGCTAATGCTATCCTGGCCGTTAGTATGGCTGTTGCAAAAGCAGGTGCTCAGGAAGCTGGTCTGCCTCTTTACCGTTACATCGGTGGTACAAACGCAAAAACTTTACCTGTACCTATGATGAACATCCTTAACGGTGGTGCACACGCTGATAACAAAATCGACTTTCAGGAATTCATGATCATGCCTGTTGGCGCTCCTGACTTCAGCGAAGGCCTTCGTTGGGGCGTAGAAATTTTCCACGCTTTGAAAACCGTTTTGAAAAAGAAAGGTTACAGCACTAACGTTGGTGATGAAGGTGGTTTCGCTCCAAACATCCAAAGCAATGAAGAAGCTATTGAAACTGTATTGACAGCTATCCAGGCTGCAGGTTACAAAACAGGTTCACAAATCATGATCGCTATGGACGCTGCAAATAGCGAATTGTGGGATGCTAAAAAGAAAAAATACGTTTTCCATAAATCTGATGGAAAAGAAATGACCAGCGAACAACTGGCTAAATATTGGGAAAAATGGGTGAAAGATTACCCTATCGCTTCAATCGAAGATGGTATGGCAGAAGACGACTGGAACGGTTGGAAAATGCTGACTGACCTTGTTGGTAGCAAATGCCAGCTGGTTGGTGATGACCTTTTCGTAACAAACGTAGAGCGCCTTCAACAAGGTATCGATAAAAAAATCGCAAACGGTTTGCTGGTAAAAGTTAACCAGATCGGTAGCATTACTGAAACTATCAATGCGGTTACCCTTGCTCAGCATGCTGGTTACAACACGATCATGAGCCACAGAAGCGGTGAGACAGAAGATACAACTATCGCTGATCTTGCAGTTGCTTTGAATTGCGGTCAAATTAAAACCGGTTCTGCAAGCCGTACCGACCGTATGGCTAAATACAACCAATTGATAAGAATCGAAGAAGTTTTAGCTGAAACTGCTATTTACCCTGGCAAGAAGCTGAAATTCGGAAGATAATCAGGCTATAAGTTTTGAGTAATGAGTTTTGAGTTTTGAGTGGCGACGCTCTGGCTTAAAACTCATTTCTTTTTTAGAAACCCCTGTTATCCACAACTCCAAATCAGAACTTAAAACTCACTACTTTTTACCCACAACTCATAACTCATTACTTAAAACTTATTACATTTACCGCCATAAGAGAAGCCGGCACTCAATTTCAAATCTCAAATCTCAAATCTCCCATGGCTCTGCTTGACAAAATACCATCCTGGATCAAGAATAAGTATGCACTTACCGTACTTGGTTTTGTCATTTGGATGATTTTTTTTGACGACAGGGATATTATCACAACCCATTTCCGCCAGCCAAACGAGCTTAAACAGCTGCAAAAGAGTGAATTGTATTACCAGGAGCAAATCGACCTTACCAAGGCAGAACTAGAGGAACTTAAGGCAAATCCTGCCACCCTGGAAAAGTATGCAAGGGAGAAATACTTCATGAAACGCGACAGCGAGGATCTTTTTATAATTAATAAATAGCTCATACATAGGAGTTAGGCTCCTATTTTCCAAAAAATATTGAAAAAAAGGCAATAACTTTATCCTAAAGGCGTTTTAAACACGGACTAATTCCGAAACTGGACACTTCGGAAGATTTTATTACTGGACTTTAAATGGTTTGCTAATGAAAAGTTTTACACCTGAAGACATTTTATTGTATTTGTACAAAGAAACTTCTCCAGAGCACACCGCGGCTATCGAAAAAGCGTTATCTGAAGATTGGTCTTTACAGGAAACTCTCCGCACTTTACAAGAAAGTATGGAAGGTATTGTTGTAAACACCGTTTCTCCACGCAAAGAAGCTGTCGAGAATGTGCTTAATTACGCGAAAGAAGTTATGGCAGAAACTGCCTGATTCTTTAGCAATAAAATGTAAAAAAGTCGCCGTGACAAGTGAGGTCATGGCGATTTTTTTTGCCTTTCACGCAAGGGATTTCACGCAAAGGCTAAGTACAAAAGACGCAAAGAAATACAACTCTCAACTAACGCCGGAAGGGCAAATGCGATTCGCCCCTACATTTTCAACTTTCCATTTTCAATTTTCAATTATCTTGCTTTCATGACTCGCAAAGAACGATATGCCTTCGTACTTGATTATTTTAAGCAACATGCACCCAATGCTGAAACGGAACTGATCTATGATAATCCGTACCAGCTATTGGTGGCTGTTATATTATCGGCACAGTGCACAGATAAAAGGGTGAACATGACGACGCCGGCTATTTTTGAAGAATATCCGGATGTGGAAGCTTTGTCTCACGCCACTTTTGATGAATTGTTTCCGCTGATACGAAGTATTTCCTACCCTAACAATAAAACGAAACATCTTATCGGGATGGCAAAAATGGTGGTAGATAAATTTCACGGAGAAATTCCTATGACCGTTGAAGAATTGGTGGAATTGCCTGGTGTTGGAAGAAAAACAGCAAATGTGATTACTTCCGTAGTAGACAATCAACCAAACATGGCGGTGGATACGCATGTTTTTCGCGTGGCGGCAAGAATAGGATTGACGCTTAATGCAACTACGCCTTTGGCCACAGAAAAACAATTACTCGAATTCATTCCAAAGGAATTGGTGCATATAGCCCACCACTGGCTCATTTTGCATGGAAGATATATTTGCATTGCCCGCACCCCTAAATGTGATGAATGTGGATTGAAACCAGTTTGTAAGTATTATCAGAAAAATGTGAAGCCCGGGGTGAAGGCGATAGGGTAATAACTGAATAACCGAGTAACTGAATAACTGAATGCCTTGAATTCGTACAGGTATTCAATTATTCAACCATTCAGTTACTCAGTTATTCAACACTTATCTGGTAAATATTCGTCTTCTTCGGTTCCTTGTCCTCCCAATTTCTGCCAAAATTAAAAGTAACAGTTGCGCTTCCTTTTGCTATAGCAGTTATGGAAAAAACATCATCGTTTGTTCCGCCGACCGGCCCTTTGCTACCTGCCGTTTCTGCCTTTGGCATTGAGGAAACTTTTACTACGCCATCCGGCACTGCTTTAAAGCTCCAGCTATAACCCGTTGTGCCGCCTCCGGACAATGTGATCGTTTTAGTATCGTTCACGTTCATCGATATATTTTCACCAGCCATATGAGTGTATTTTAGACCAGTACAAATAAAAAAATCCGGCCAACCTAAATTCACCGGATTTTTGACTATACGTGTACCTACATCAAGGTTTAAATGGTTAAAAAAGGGAAACTTTTCAACATTTAGTAGTACCCTACTTATGTACACTTTACAACTAAGCAATTTGCCCGGTTGAGCATAGTTACCTTATTTAATAAAATTTTATTCCACCATTCTTATTGTCCAAAAGTCATCCGCCTTGTTGGCATCGGTTATATACGCAAATGGCATGTAGAAATAGCCTTTTACTGCCCAGCTTGGGCCCCATGAGTTTCTGACGATGAAAACCTGCTTTGTTGCATCATAACCAACGGCCATTACTGCGTGGCCGCCCAATACACTTTCCGTAGTTTTAGGCATTGGCATCATACCATCTTTTCCTATGTTCATAAAGCTTTGATACACTGTAAAACCAAATACAAACGGATAGCCTTCAGAAATGCATGATTGCAGCTGGAAAAGGTTTGTGTTTACAAGGCGCTGGTAGCTTGTTATCTGATTTTTAGAGGCGTCTGTATAACATTTGACAGGTGGCTTTTTGGAGAATTTTGCGCCCGGAGAATTGTCATCATCATAGGTCCATTCTTTCTCAGGACAAACGCCTTGTTTATTCAATGTTTTAATACCATCACGGATGAACGCCCCGCTATCGGAGTTTACGGAATTATTGAGCACCCTTTCATTGTAATAAATAAACAAACGAGATGGCATGAAGCCTTTCTTTTTTTGCTTCATTTGTCCAAATTGAAATGCGCCGCCTAATGCATTGGCAGTGCAACTTCCCAATTGTCCCTGGTCATAAACGGGTGGACATTGGGAGCGCAGATCTGCTTTTGCAGGCAGCTTCCGGATAATGGTTAACGGTGCGGAGTACAGTACGTCCCTCTGATCTGGTAGATCAGGTAGCCAACCAAAACCATAGGCAGGCTTAGCGGCAGATTTTTTTGTTGCCATGGAATCTCAGTTTAATGGTTTAATAGATTTTGTTTTGATTGAGCAAACATGGGGATAGATTAAAAACAAGTCTAGGGAGCGGTTGTAATAGAGGGAGATAAATTGTTAGTCGGCTACCTTAGCTAAAAAGATAACCAAATAAATCACAAAAGGTTCGGCAGCAAACAAAGATAATACGAAGGCCCAGGCTTTGTCAATAGCTATCTTCCATTATTTATGCACTTTTTGTTGTTTTATGAAAACTGATGGACATCAGCTGCGACGGCCATTTGCCATATATCTCTTCAATTTTTTGATAGCGATAAGCAAAAATTTCACGAAGCGATTTTTGAACCAGTAAAGCATTTGCCCAATTTCCAATAAAACCAAAAGGCAGTTTGTAATGAACAATATCCGTCATTTCAACGCCGTCTTTTACAGCATTAAAAAAATGCTGGTGGTGCCAGAAACTATATGGTCCATGGCGTTGTTCATCCACAAAATATTTGTGAAGCTCAACATGTGTAATTTCTGTCATCCAGTATAGCGGAATTTTGAGAACAGGTTTTACAATGTACTCAATAATTTGTCCTGCATACAAGCGATCCCCATGATGTTTCGAAATAATTTTAAAGCCAAGGTTTGGTGGCGTAATAACAGGCAGTTTCTCCGGGTCGGAAAAAAAGTTCCACAACGCTTCCACAGATGCGGGAATAGTTTGAACCGACTTTAAAGAATAGACTGCCATTTTAAAAAGATAATAAAGTTAAAACTACAATTTTCGCACCCCGTTAAAAGAATATGCACATTGATTTTTTTACGTTTTTGAGCGTTAATTTTATAGAATGTCAAGCTTTCGCGAACAACTCGAAATGAAGTTTATTGAGGAATACAATAAGCTTAACCAGCAACAGAAATTAGCCGTAGATAATATAGAAGGGCCGGTAATGGTTATTGCCGGACCCGGCACTGGTAAAACCCAGATCTTAAGTGCGAGAATCGCCAAAATACTGATGGACACAGATGCACGACCAGAAAACATTCTGTGTCTTACCTATACCGATGCGGGCGTTGTTGCCATGCGCAAGCGCCTGCTCACTTTCATAGGCGCAGATGCATATAAGGTGAATATTTACACATTCCATGCTTTTTGCAATGATGTAATACAGGAAAATCTTTCACTGTTTGAAAAGACTTCACTCGATCCCATTTCCGATCTGGAGAGGATCGAATTGTTTAAAGATCTTATCGATGCATTTCCGAAGGACCATTTGCTAAAGCGCTATCGTGGCGACGTGTATTTCGAAATAAAAAATTTGCAGTCGCTCTTCAGCACCATGAAACGCGAAGGCTGGACATATGAATTTATTTCGCAAAAAATAGATGAATACATAACTGATCTTCCAACACGTGACGAATACGTTGCTAAACGTGCCACAAAAGAATTTAAGAAGGGAGACGTACGTACAGATAAAATAGCCGAAGAAAAAGAAAAAATGGAAAAGCTGCGTGCGGCCGTGGGTGAGTTTGAAAATTTTCAAAAGCTAATGCGCAACCGCAACCGCTATGACTTTGACGACATGATCAATTGGGTGATCCGGGCTTTTGAAGAAAACAAAAACCTGCTGCTTAAATACCAGGAGCAATATCAATACATACTCGTAGATGAGTACCAGGATACCAGCGGTACACAAAACAAACTTGTTTCGCTACTAATCAACTACTGGGACAAGCCAAACGTTTTTGTAGTGGGTGATGACGACCAGAGTATTTACCGCTTTCAGGGCGCGAACGTAGAGAACATGCTAACCTTTGCAGACGCATACAAACATGATCTGTTAACGGTTGTGCTGACCAATAATTATCGCTCTACACAGCCGATTCTTGATATTTCCAAAACACTTATTGGCAATAACAATGAGAGACTGGTGCTGCAGATCGACGGTTTGAGTAAAGAACTTTTATCTGCCAACGCCAGACTTCAGCAATTGCTGCATCTGCCCATCATTAGAGAATATGAAACGCAGCGCCAGGAAATGATGGATATAACGCTGCAAGTACAACAGCTGATGGCAGAAGGCGTTGTGCCAGGCAGGATCGGCATTATTTATAAAGAAAACAGGTACGGCGAAGAACTTACACAATATCTCAAACTGCGCAATATTCCTGTATACAGTAAGCGTAGTCTGAACGTGTTTGATATTCCGCTGGCGCAAAAAATAATTCTGTTGTTTCAATATCTCGCAGCAGAGCACGACATTCCCTATGGTGGTGATGAAATGTTATTCGAGATATTGCATTTCGACTGGTTCAGCATTCCTCCGCTGGAAATCGCAAAGCTTAGCATTGAAGTGTCCGAAAGTCAGTTTGGCAACAACAAAACTTCTTTAAGAAGACTGCTAAATGAAAAAGCAACACAGCCGCCAAGAGACCTGTTCACACCTCAGTTACACCAGGGATTAAAAACCGCAAGCCGCGTAATCGAAAAACTAATAGGCGATGTTCCAAATGTGACCATCCAAACCCTTTTTGAGAATATTATTCGCGAAGCAGGAGTTTTATCATTTATCATGAAAAGTCCTGAAAAGATCTGGCTCTTCCAGGTGGTGAACGTATTGTTTGATTTTGTAAAGGAAGAAACCAAACGTTATCCTACAATGTCGCTCGCACAATTGGTAAACGTGATTGACCTGATGAAAAAGGAGAAGATTACCTTGCCATTAACACAGGTAAGCGGCAGTGACAAAGGCGTGAATCTTATGACAGCTCACGGCTCAAAGGGACTTGAGTTTGAACATGTATTTTTTGTAGGTTGTAATGCTACGTTCTGGGAAAGAAAAAGAAGGCCCGGCGGCGGGTTCAGCATGCCGGACACGATGTTCTCTTCCCAACCCATACAAAACGACGAAGAAGAATTGCGACGCCTTTTCTATGTGGCGCTGACCCGTGCTGAACAACATCTTTTTATTTCCTACAGTCGTTTTAAAAATGATGGCAAGGAACTGGAGCCATCTCAATTTATTGCCGAAATACAAGAGGTGCACGCACTGCCTGTGCAAAAAGTTTTTGTAAGTGATGATGTACTCGCAGAATTCTCTATACTGCAATTTGGCGAATCCCTGCAACCAGAGATCTCTAAAATGGAGGATGATTTTGTGAGCAACCTGCTCGATAAATTCGTAATGAACGTTACTGCCCTTAGTAATTATCTCGCATGTCCGTTGCGTTTCTATTTTCAAAACCTTGTTCGTGTGCCTTCAGGTAAATCAGAAGCTACCGAATTTGGTTCATCTGTTCACCATGCTTTGCAACGATTGTTTGAAAAAATGCAGCTGGATCCGGCTAACAATTTCCCTTCAAAAGAAGAATTCATCAGCGACTTTGAATGGTATATGCGCAGACATCGTGAAAACTTTACGCCGGAACAGTTTTCACGCAGAATGGAATATGGGCAAACCGTGTTGGCAAATTATTATGAAGCCTACATATATACCTTCAACAAGATTGTTGCCATCGAACGCAACATTCGAAATGTTACAGTGCAAGGCATTCCACTTAAAGGAAAACTTGACAAGCTCGAATTTGATGGAAAAAATGTAAATGTGGTAGATTATAAAACCGGCGATGTTGATAAGGCAAGGACAAAACTGCTGGCACCGAACGACAAAGAACCGAATGGTGGCGACTACTGGCGCCAGGCGGTTTTCTATAAAATTCTTATTGACAACTACCAGCAGAAACAATGGAACGTTGTCAGCACAGAGTTTGATTTTATTGAGCCAGATAAAAAGAAAGAATATCAGCGCAAAAAAGTGGTTATCCAACCACAGGATATTACCACTGTAACGCACCAGATTGTTACCGTATGGAACAAAATCCAGCAGCGCGATTTTTATACCGGTTGCGGAAAAGAGGAATGCCACTGGTGCAATTTTGTAAAAGATAATCATATGGCCGTGGCACTTCATGAAATTAATGAGGAAGACGCATGACTTTGACACACGCCCGCCCGTCTAAAGTCGTTCGGACGGGGATGACACGGATTGAACTGATTTACACGGATATTGTGATAGTATGTGGCCGTTAGCGGATTGATGCAGTTCTGGATGGCATAACTTATGACCTATTTATAGGCTTGTTACAACATTTAACACTCCTGCTATTCAATTATTGTGTTAAAAGATCCGTGTAAATCAGTCCAATCCGTGTCATCCGTGTGCCAACTATTAGAATTTCGTTATAAGTTTGCGGCTCATTATGCGAACAACTAAATACATAAAATTCCCTATAATAGTAAGCTTTCTATTAGTTATTATATTCATCTGGCAATTCAGCAGTTGTGCTGTAATTGTAGCGCCCTCGGGAGGCGCGAGAGATTCCTTACCTCCTGTTTTAATAAGCGCCGTGCCGAAAGATTCGCTAAAAGGCTTCACCGAAAAAAAGATCGTTTTTGAATTTAGCGAGTACGTGGAAGTAAAAGATGTTCAGAAAAACCTGATCGTTTCGCCATATCCTAAAACAATGCCCAATGTGGAGTATAAGCTACGCACCGTAACGGTTCGCCTGAAAGACACCTTGCAGCCGAATACAACCTATACACTTGACTTTGGCGATGCGATCCACGATATTAACGAGGGCAATATCCTAAAACATTTCACCTACATCTTTACAACAGGAAATCATTTCGACAAGAGCACATTTTCCGGAAGGGTAATCGTTGCCGAAACCGGAAATGTAGATAGTACGCTGACTGTGTTTCTGTACAAAACCCGCGAGGATTCTGCGGTAACAAAACAACGCCCGAGCTACGTTACAAGGCTAGACTCAACGGGATACTTCACTTTCCGGAATTTACCGGCAGACACTTTTGCCTTATACGCATGGAAGGATGAAGGCGCCGCAAGATATTTTGGCAACAAACAAATTTTTGCATTTTCCGACAACTACATTGTAACCTCTGAAGAAAATCCGCCGGCACCAGTTACATTATATGCGTTTTTTGAACCAGAAGATACCAGCAAAAAATATACGCCGAGCTCGGTACCAAAGGTTCAAACGCAAAAAGAGAAAGACAAGAACAAGGAGGATAAAAGATTAAAATTCAGTACGTCTTTGGCCAATGGCAAACAGGATATTCTTGATAGTTTGAGAATTACTTTTGAGTCGCAGATTAAGACATATGACACTGCAAAGTTCCTTTTTACTCGTGGCGATTTCAGCCCGATCAGGGATTATACTTTGAATCTCGACACTAGCAATAAAGATTTCACGCTGCACCACAAATGGATCGCTGATACGCCTTATCACATTATTTTAATGAAAAATTTTGCGGAGGACAGCACCGGCAGATACATTACGAAAAACGACACTGTTTCCTTCCGTACAATGAAAAAAGAGGAATACGGTTCGCTTCGTCTTCGCTTTACCAACCTTGATTTTGCAAAAAAACCTTTGCTGGTTCTTTTGCAAAACGATAAAATAAAATTTTCTACTCCGCTGGAAACCAACCAGTTCAGAACCAGACTTTTTTTACCGGGAGAGTACGTGATACGCGTTGTGTACGACGAAAACAAGAACGGCAAATGGGACACGGGCTCCTTCTTTGGCACGAAAAAACAACCGGAAAAAGCCACGACCATTAAGAAAAAGCTGACGGTGAAGGCAAATTGGGATAATGATGTGGATGTGATTCTGTAATGGCTGAATAACCGAATAATTGAATAACTGAGCGCTTGAGTAACTGCATGACCGTTCCACGCGTAACACTCAGTTATTCAGTCATTCAGTTACTCAGTTATTTGCCACTCAATAATTCAATTATTCAATAAATCAGTCCCGCATTTCGTACTTTTGCAGCTATGCAGCTCCCCTCTTCTTTATTGGAAAACGCGGTAAATGAATTTGCCAAATTACCGGGCATTGGCAAAAAAACAGCTTTGAGGCTGGTGCTTCATCTTTTGAAACAAGACACTGATGCCGTGCAGCATTTTGGAGATTCTATAACCAAAATGCGTAAGGAAATTAAATTCTGTCAACGCTGCTGCAACATTGCCGATGCAGATATCTGTTCGATTTGTGCCAATAGCATGCGTAAGCAGGATATTATTTGTGTGGTAGAAAACATCCGCGATGTAATCGCCATAGAAAGCACACAACAATACAATGGCACTTACCACGTATTGGGTGGTGTTATTTCTCCGCTGGATGGCATCGGACCGGATCAATTGACCATCGAAACACTTGTAAACCGCATTCAAAAAGAGCACACGCAGGAGGTCGTTTTCGCCCTCAATCCAAATATCCAGGGCGATACCACGATCTACTATATTCAAAAGAAATTACAGTCATTCCCCGTAAAAGTTACCACGATCGCACGAGGCATCTCCTTCGGCGGTGAATTGGAATATGCAGATGAAATGACGCTTGCCCGAAGCCTGCAGAACAGATTGCCGGTGGAAAGCTATGTGGCGGGACGATAATTTAGGCGTAAGGCGTATTAAGTTTGCTCTCTTTAAGACCTTATACCTCGGGCCACATAGCTTACTCATTGCTTCCTTGCATCTTCAAAAGCTTTTCATTACCTTTGCCCTGCTTTTGCAGGCAGATTTGTTTATTGTTCGGCCTGCGTAGTGCTTGAAAAACTGAACTAATAAACGATTGAAATAACCGGACTCTTTCTCCATCTATATTTCCCTCGTTAATTGGTTTAGTATTTCATTTTTGAACGGCGATGTACATTGCCCAATAGCATTCCTATTGCTGAAGTGTGCGACGCAACGGAAGCTCATAGTAGCAACGCCGATGACTCACAACAAATGAATATTCTGTTTTGAATTTGAATTATCCGTTGTTATTAAAAAGTAAAGTTTGAAAAACGAAGGACTTGCCGGGGCTTTTGATTTTTTAATTTAAAATTTTGACTTATTATGGCAGATATCAGAAAGGAACTTGAAAACCGCATATTGGTGATCGATGGCGCCATGGGCACCATGATCCAGCGCCATAAACTTACAGAAGAGGATTATCGTGGCGAACGCTTCAAAGACTGGCACAGCGACGTGAAGGGCAATAACGACCTGTTAAGCATCACGCGTCCTGATGTGATCATCGGAATCCACAAAGAATATTTGAAGGCAGGTGCAGATATCATTGAAACCAACACTTTCAGCAGCACTGTTATTGCACAGGCAGATTATGATATGCAGGCACTGGCTTATGAATTGAACGTTGCTTCTGCACAATGTGCCAGGAAAGCAATTGAAGAATATAAAGCGGAAACCGGTGACACTTCTCCAAAGTTTGTTGCAGGCGCAATAGGGCCTTTGAATAAAACACTGAGCCTGTCTCCGGATGTAAACAACCCGGGCTACCGCGCAGTTACATTTGATGAAGTTGCAGATGCGTATACAGAACAGATTCGCGGCCTTGTTGACGGCGGTGTTGATGTTATTTTGATTGAAACTATTTTCGATACGCTGAATGCAAAGGGTGCGATCTATGCAGCGAAGAAATTTTTCCGCGATAACAAATTGACCGAATTGCCGATCATGATCAGCGGAACAATTACCGATGCCAGCGGAAGAACTTTGAGCGGACAAACGCTTGAAGCTTTTTACATTTCTGTTGCGCATGCCAATCCATTGAGCGTTGGTCTTAACTGTGCGTTGGGAGCGAGTGAAATGCGTCCTCACATTGAGGAGCTTTCGCAAATAGCAAGCTGTTATGTATCTGCTTATCCAAATGCGGGTTTACCAAATGCAATGGGTGAGTATGACGAGCAACCGCACGAAACGGCTCACTTCCTTGAAGACTGGGCGAAAGAAGGTTTCGTAAACATTGTTGGCGGCTGCTGTGGCACTACGCCTGATCACATCAAGCACATTGCTGATAATGTGAGGAAGATGAAGCCTAGGGAATTGCCTGTGGTTGAATCAGCGTTAATTTGAAAATTTGAAAACTGTAGGGGCGAATCGCATTCGCCCGCTGACCAGTTTAATTATTAATTATTAATTATTAATTATTAATTACTCAATGAGTATCATTAAGCCTTACTTGCGTCTTTCCGGCCTTGAGCCTTTGGTTGTGCGACCTGAAACCAATTTTGTTAACGTGGGTGAAAGAACCAACGTAACAGGTTCCAAGAAGTTTGCACGTTTGATCAAAGAAGGGAACTATGAAGAGGCGTTAAGCGTTGCCCGCCAGCAAGTGGAGAATGGCGCGCAGGTTTTGGATATCAACATGGATGATGCATTGCTTGACGGTGTACAGGCGATGACAACATACGTCAACCTTGTACAAAGTGAACCCGATATAGCGAAGATCCCTTTGATGATCGACTCCTCTAAGTTTTCCATTATTGAAGCAGGCTTGAAGTGCGCACAGGGAAGATGTATTGTAAACTCCATTTCCATGAAGGAAGGAGAAGAAAAATTCATTGAACAGGCGTATGTGTGTAAAGACTTTGGTGCTGCTGTGATTGTAATGGCATTCGATGAAAAAGGCCAGGCAGATACGATGCAGCGCAAAGTAGAAATATCTGAGCGTGCCTATAAAATTCTTACAGAGCAGGTTGGTTTCAAACCAGAAGATATCATTTTCGATATCAACATTTTTGCCATCGCAACGGGTCTTGAAGAACACAACAACTACGGCGTTGACTTTATCGAAGCAACACGTATCATCAAACAGAAGTTTCCTTTAGTTAAAATAAGCGGTGGTGTAAGTAACTTGTCATTTTCTTTCAGAGGAAATGAGCCTGTGCGTGAAGCAATGCATGCTGTATTCCTGTACTATGCCATTAAAGCAGGTATGGACATGGGTATTGTGAACGCGGGGGCTTTGATGGTATACGACGAAATTGAACCAGAGTTAAGAAATCTTTGCGAAGACGTTATTCTTAACCGCAATAACGACAACAACGAAGCAACTGATAAACTGATCACATTTGCCGAAACAGTTAAAAGCAAAGGCAAAGAAGAAAAGAAAGATGAAGCATGGAGAAGCGCACCTGTAGAAGAGCGCCTGAAACATGCACTTGTATTAGGTATCACAGATTACATTGATGCTGACACTGAAGAAGCAAGACAAAAATATCCAAAACCACTTGATGTAATTGAAGGTCCGCTGATGGCCGGCATGAACGTGGTGGGCGATTTGTTTGGTGCCGGTAAAATGTTCCTGCCGCAAGTCGTAAAGAGCGCACGTGTAATGAAAAAAAGCGTTGCTGTTCTTACCCCTTACATTGAAGAAGAGAAAAAGAGGAACCCGAAAACAAGCCAAGGCGGTGCCGCAAAAATATTGCTGGCAACGGTAAAAGGCGATGTGCACGATATCGGTAAAAATATTGTGGGTGTTGTGTTGGGTTGTAATGGCTATGACATTGTTGACCTTGGTGTAATGGTTCCTACAGATAAAATTCTGGAAACTGCGCAAAAGGAAAACGCGGATATAATTGGTTTGAGTGGTTTGATTACTCCTTCGCTTGATGAAATGGTGCACGTAGCAAAAGAGATGAAACGTCGCGGCATGAAGCAGCCTTTGCTCATTGGCGGCGCCACTACCTCACGCACACACACGGCTGTGAAAATCGCCCCTGAATACCAGGAAGGTGTTGTGTATGTATTGGATGCTTCAAGAAGTGTAACAGTAGCGGGAAGCTTGCTGAACAGAGACCAGAAAGGAGATTTCCTTAATTCTATCAGTAAAGAATATACCAAATTAAGAGACGACTTCGCGAACAAGAAAGTAGTGAAGACTTATCTTCCTTTTGGAGAAGCACAAAAGAATGTAACCAAAATTGATTGGGACAACTACACTCCTCTTGCGCCTACTTTCACGGGCACAAAAGTGTTCGACAATTTCGACCTCGGTGAAATAGCTGAATACATTGACTGGGCACCGTTCTTCATTGCATGGGAATTGGGCGGTCGCTTCCCGGATATTTTAACGGATGATGTAATCGGTAAAGAAGCAACCAAATTGTACAACGATGCAAAAGCGTTGTTGCAAAAAGTTATAGATGAGAAATGGCTATCAGCAAAAGGTGTTATTGGTTTCTGGCCGGCAACAAAAACAGCGCCAGATTCAGTGTTGGTTACATCTCATACTAACGAACCTGTGAAGCTTGAATTTTTGCGCCAGCAAATTAAGAAAGCAGCTGATCAACCTAACTTCTCATTGGCAGACTATATTAAGCCTGCAGAGAAAGGCTCTGATTTCATGGGTGCATTCAGTGTGACCATTCAAGGTATCGAGCCACATATCAAGAAGTTTGAAGCCGAGCAGGATGATTATAATAAGATCACTTTGCAGGCGCTTGCAGACAGACTTGTTGAGGCTTTTGCAGAGTGCCTGCATGAAAAAGTGCGTAAAGAATATTGGGGTTACGATAAGGGAGAAACATTAACAAACGAGGAGTTGATCAAGGAAAAATATGTAGGTATACGTCCGGCTCCGGGTTATCCTGCATGTCCTGACCATACCGAAAAATACAAGCTGTTTGACTTGTTGGGTGGAGAGTCTGTTACCGGCATTCATCTTACAGAATCACTGGCAATGTATCCTGCTGCCTCTGTTTGCGGCTGGTATTTTGCAAATCCGGATAGCAAATATTTTGGCGTTGGTAAAATAGAAAAAGACCAGGTGGTTGACTACGCTGCGAGAAAAGGAATGGACCTGGAAGTAATTGAAAGATGGCTTAGTCCGATCCTCGAATATGCTTAGTTCTTTATATTAAATTGTACGATGTACGAGATTCGTTGTGGGGTAACCCCCTAATGAAATTCGTACATCGTACTTCTTACAAAATCTTGTTAGTGTAGCTTAGTGCACCTAAGTGCATTAGTGGTGAATATCTCTCTTACGCATGTTTCAGCGCTTCGCGCTTTGTTAAATTAGATACCTTAGTTTCTTCTACAAACTTCTGTACAGCCTTCATATTGTGACGAGCGTATTGTCTCAATGCCCAGCCCATGCCTTTCTGAATAAAAAATTCTTTCGAATCAGTCAAAGCCTTGCAGTGCTTAAAGAGGAGATGCTCATCTGTTTTTAATTTGTATTGCAATTGAAAGATCATGCTTACACGCTGCAGCCACATGTTATTTGACTTGTTCCATCGTGCAGTTACCTTTTGTGTTTGTTTGGGAAATAATACAAAATAATTACCTGCCCATTCGGTAGCAATAGCATCGACCGAGTCCCACCAGCTTTTTGTTGTAATGCAATGTTCTATTAATTCCAGAAAATCTTCTTTCCATTGCTTTTTCATTTTTGCTGCGAGCTCAATGGCGATGTATTGCCATTCTCGCTGAGGCTGTTGCCACATCCATTTTATAAGAGCGGGCAACGCTTCGTATGAAGGAAGAGATTGAGCAATAATAAATTCTTTGAAAATCATCCTTCTCTCCGGGGTTTTCAAACCATAGTAAGAAAACATGTTGCGCATGTAAGCAGACTGGCCCTCTGCGATTGCTTTGTTTGCGTTTTCTTCGAATAACTCTTGTAACGGCTGGAGGTATGGAGGCGTTTTTTTCATGCTTCGGTTTTTAGCAATGCTAAAGTTTTTTTAACCGCAAAGCCCACAAAGTTTGCGCAAAGAAAACGAAGAAAGATCAATAATAAATTTCTTCGTTTTCTTTGCGCCTTACCAATTCACTCTTAATTAGAATTTACCTCCTTTGCGCTCTTTGCGGTTAAAATAAATTGCGTTCTTGAGAAACGACGCAGAGCATCTACCGTATAATCACCACAGTTCCTTTTCTTGTAAATATCTCTCCGCTGTCGCACTCTGCTTCTACGAAGTAAACGTAAGTGCCGGATTCAACAAAGTTGCCATTTACCTTTCCATCCCATGCAGCGTTCAGGTCGCCTATCTGGAAATTGCTTCTCTCAAAAATAATATCTCCCCAGCGACTGAAAATTTGGAAATGTTTTATTTGTTTAATGCCCTTTCCTTTCAAATTAAAAAGATCGTTTTTGCCATCATTGTTTGGCGTGAAGGCGTTTGGAACAAATAATCCTTCTGAGCAAACAAGTTTTATATTGAGTGTATCGGCTGCTTTGCAACCAAACTGTGTTTGACCAACCACTATGTACGTCATATTCTCACGCGGTGCCGCGACAGGCGACTCACAATTTGAACAACTCAAATAGGTCGAAGGCAACCATAACCATTTCACAACATCATTGCTTCCTGTTGCCATCAAATTAACGGTATTGCCTGTAGGCAATTGAATGTCGGCGCCGGCATTTACTGTTGGCAGAGGCTTCACGTCAACGGTTATTTTGCTCTGGCTTGTAAAACAATGATGCGCATCAGTTCCGGTCACTATGTAAGTTGTAGGAACCAAAGGCGTTACAATCGGATGATTGCTTGTTATGTCATTCAAGCCGTTTCCTGTCCACACATATGTAGCAGCTCCGCTTACCGGCAATTCAATACTGCTTCCTTTACATACAAATGAATTTGCAGGAACAGTTAAAGTAAATGGCTGCACAACAGTTATCAATGTCGAATCAGCACTGGTACAACCAAACGCATTCGTTGTTTTTACTTTGTATAAGGTTGTAGTAAGAGGACTAACATTCGGCGATGCCTGCCCACTATTGCCTTGTGCTACATCCGGTGTCCAAGCAAACTGGGTTCCATCGTGTGCATTTAATTGAATTGTTTTACCCAAACATATCGTTGAATCCTTTGGTTGAAGATTTATCTTAGGGCTTGTATGAATGACAATCGTGTGATTGCTTGTATCACTACAACCATCTTTACTTACAATCAATGAAACGCTGTATGAGTTTGCTACATGATACGAATGCGAAGGATTTTGTACAGCGCTGTCTTTCCCATCTGCAAATGTCCATGCCCATTTTACACCTTGCAGGTCTGCAGATCCTTTGAACAAAAGATTCGCATCTTCACAACCATAATCAGGTGCATTGATATTTCCTTTTGGCCTATGTACAACAACTACAGTGTCTTTAAACTGCTTTTCACAGCCATATAATGTTTTTACATCCAGCACCACTGCGTATTTGCCCAGCCTGTTAAAATCAAATTGAGGACTGCTTACTGCAGAAGTATCTTGTGCGACACCTGTTCCAAAATTCCATTTGTAACTCAACGGTTGTTGCAGCACATCTCCTGAATAACTTTTCACATTTGGCATAAAGCTTACTACTCCGGAATCGCAAATCACTACAGGGGATTTGGAAAAACCAGCATTCAAAGAATCGATTATAATTTGCGTATCAATTTCAGAAGTCGAAGCGCAATTGCTTCCATCTTTTAGAAGCAGCGCCGGCGTGTAAGAACCAACGCTGTTATATGTATGAACAGCAAATGTGTCGGTAGTTTGCACCGTATTACCGTCGCCAAAATCCCAGGTATAAGAAGTCGAATTTTTTACCACGGCACTTAACGTTATTTTTTGTTGCCTGCATCCGTATGTTATATCTGCTGAAAGTATTGCATAGGGACCTTTTACTTCAATGGTTTGCACGGATGAGTCCAAGGAATTATTATTTCCGTAAGCATAAAGAATTACGGTATATATACCGGCGTTTTGATAAGTATGTTTCGGATTAGGAAGATTATCAGCCGTGCTGCCATCGCCAAAGTCCCATGAAATGCTGTTTGCAAATTGCGACTTGTTGCTAAACGTGGCTACAAGCGGCGGGCAGGAATTATTGTTCAGGTAAGCTGTAGTAAAATCAAATGCAGCGGTAACATATTTTATTCCGATTATTTTCGTAGCCGTGTCCGAGCATCCGGATGTGACGTTTGTGGCAACCAACGTTACAGTATCCACGCCCACCTTACCATAATACTTCTGAGGATTGTAAGTAAAATTATCAGTAGTGTGATCATAAGTAAATGTCCACTTGAATTTATACCCGTTTAAGTAAGGGTAGTTAACTATTTTGTTATTGAAACTAACGAAGGTATTTGGTTGAACAACATCAGGATAATAAGAGAAATCAGTTTGCGGGCCGCTTACTGTGGCACTTCTATAATAGAGCGGTGTGGAAGCAGAACAGCCTTCAGCATCTGTTACTTTCAGTGAAACAGGATAACTACCTGGCTGCGTGTAAGTATGAGAGAGATCATCGTTGCTTGTCTGCACAACTGTATTCCCATCACCAAGATCCCACTCCCATTTTGTTATCGCGATATTATCAGATGTTGTGGAAGCGTCTTCAAAAACAACTGGCGATTTCAAACAGACAAGATCGTTTTTAATAGAGAACGCCGCCGTTGGTCCTTTAATTTTCAGAGGCACATAATTGGTCGTATCTGTACAACCTAAATTAGCTTCACTTACAATTAAACGTAATCCTTTTTTTGTAACATCAAAGCCGTTGATATCGCCGGTAAATCCTGTTTTCCAGGCATTCGGATAAGTGGGATAGTTAGCTGTCACATTTGCAAGAGAACCGTCCAGGTATTCCCAACGGTATAAGTAGTAGTTGTATCCCAAATAATCAGGAGTGGGATTTTCTTCAAGATTTGCAAGTGTCCCTTTTAAAGTTCCGCTGGCGCAAACTTCGGGCAGTTCTACAGAAAGTTTAGGTTGCTGCTTTAAAAGCACAAAGGTGTTTACAGAATCTTTTACTGTACAGTTGCCATTCGTTGACGTCAACACAGTGAGATACTTTCCCGTCTTTGTGTACTCGTGTTGTATTTTGGGTTGATCAGCTGAAAGATCAATAGCTGGTGAACCATCACCAAAATCCCACGACCATGTAAGTGCCTTCTTTGATGTTTGCGAAAATGTAACCAACCCTCGTGTGCCATCGCATGTATTTTTTACTCCACTGATTTTGGGAAACGGCGGAGATACTTTTATGTAATCAGTTTTTGTAATGGTGTCACTACACTGCCCGTTGAAGGCGATCAGCTTTACGGTGAAAGTTTTATCATCATAATATTGATGTCTTGTAGTGAATTCACTTGTAAAGTTTATGGGTGTACCATCACCAAAATCCCAGCGAAAGTTATTTGCATAGCCTACTGTGTTATTTGTAAAAGTAACAATGGTGTTTCCGCAAATATCAGTAGGCGCACTAAAATCAGCTTTCGGTTTTTCTCTTACATAAACAATTGTATTTGCAGTTCCCGTACACTTCCCTTTCGTAGTATAGGTAAGCACTATATTAAACTGTCCTATTGAATCAAAGACATGTTGAGGCAGCTTATCAGTTGATTGCTTACCGTCGCCAAAGTCCCAATTGTATGTCGCAATTTGATCTGCTGCTGAAGTCATGAAATTCACTCTCAATCCGGGGCATCCTTCAAACACATCGGAACCAATGCTCACATAGGGCTTAAATAAATTTAGTGTTTTGTTGATCGTACTGCTACAACCATTTGCATTTGTTATCAGAAGCCCTACGGTATAGTATCCATCTGTGTTATATGTGTACGATGGTTGCTTCTCTGTTGACGTTGCCCCGTTGGCTCCGAAATACCATTTCCTTGAAACGATGTTGCTGGACGTGTCATTGAACTGAACAGTAACAGGCGTTCCGCAAACGCCATCTGCATCGAATGTAAAGCCACCAACAGGGCCCGGATTAACTTTAATTTTTTTAGATGCGGAAGCTGCACACGTTCCATACATATTTATTAATGTTACAATGGCGTCTCCTGCATTTTGGAATTTATAAGTAAAATTCGATCCTGCATTTTCAAACCTCTGCCCGTCCGCCTCCCAAATCGTTGCTGTACTTCCTGCCGTGCTTATATCTTTGAATGTAGCGTCTGCGAATTGACAGGCAGTCGCCGGTGCATCAAAATCGATATTAAAATTTGCAACGTTTACCTGCTGCGTATCGCTGACTGATTTGCAACCATCACTATTAGCAACTTTTAAAACCGCGGGATAAGCACCTTTTTTTCCGTAAACGTGTGAAGGATCTTTATCATCAGATGACTTACCGTCCCCAAAGTCCCAATTGTAACTTAGCGCTCCGGTACCGCTTGTTTTGTTGGTAAATTGTACGTTTTCACTTACATCACAATACACTGCTTTATTTACTGAAAATGAGGCCTTCAACGAAGCCTTTACTTCTACAAGATTTTTTTCCAGGCTCGTATAGCAGCCGTAGCTGTTTGTTACCGTAAGCCCAACTGTTGGTTTTTGAGCAAAATTATATGTATGCGTTACCTGCTGATAAGTGCTTCCTTTTTGTACGTTACCATCTCCGAAATCCCAGAAATAATCGGAAATAGAACCATCCCCAGCGGAGGAGTTGCTTGTGAACTTTGCGTCAAACGGTGCGCAGCCTTTGACATCAGGTGTCGTAAAATCAACGGTTGGTTTTTTGTAAACGGTTATTTGTTTGCTGGCCTCAGAAGTCTTGCCCCCATCGGTAACCGTTAGTTTGATTGTATAGGTTTTTTCAATCCTGTAGATAGCGCTTGCTCCATCAGAATTGGCAGAGATATTTCCATTGCCCAGATTCCAGGAATATGTTGCGTTTGCAGATGCGCCGGTAGTAGTGTTTATGCAGGCGATCGTAAGAGGAGAACAGCCACCAATTTTGTCAACCGTGAAGTCTGCTTTAAGCTGTGCCCACGACGATTTGCTGAAAAAAATCAGAGCAATGGTTACAAAAAAGCATAATGATTTTTTTACTTCAGAGTTTGAAAGCATTGGCCATAAACAGTATGTCGGTTAGCTACTAATTTTAACCTCTCATCTGTAATTTACTCTTTGCTTTTCAGATTTTCAACGATCGATCGAATAATATGTTTAAAAAAAATAATATCAACATTACCAATTACCCATCTGTTCAGGCACAATGCGGTCCATATGTTTATCATCAATAGCGTGTTCTTTCCAGAACGGATCATACCTTACAAAGAAAGATAACCACATAGAACGGGATAATCGCATAAGGTAAGGTTGCATAATAGCGAGGAGTACGGCATTAAAACCAAGCCACCAGAAAAAGCGTGAGTCGTCCAGAGAGAAGCCTATAAACAGCCACCATACAGCAAAAGAGATGCCACAAACCATTAATGCCAGCGCATAACTTACATAGCCTGTTCCATAATAAAACCCTACTTCTATTTCTGTCGGCTGTTTGCAAACGGGGCACAATGAGTTCATCTTCATACAGGTTTTTAGTTTGTATGGATTTTTTTCTATGAACATATCACCTTGCCTGCACCGGGGACATTTACAAGTAAGCGTACTCCACAGGTATCCCGGACTTTTTTGCTGGCTCATATCGCTCGAATTTTGGCAAAGGTACGGAATATGGAAGTTGTTCGTTGTTAGTTGATAGTTGTCAGGGGCGTCTGGAAAAGGCTTTAATAATTGAAAATTGAAAATGAAGCTCGGGAAAACCATTTACAACTTTCAATTTTCAATTCTACTGCACTACTTTCTCCATCTGCATGCTCCTCGAACCCTTCAGCAGTAAATGTGTATTGCCGAATTGTTGTTGTTGGAACCAGTCCCTTGCTTCTGCAGCATTTTGAAGTTGGATGAAAGGATGTTTTATTTTGAGGAAATCTCCACCTACCAGCACCACATCTTTCCAGGAATATTTTTCTATCAGGTTAACTATGGAATGATGCTCCGCCAGGCTTTCTGCTCCTAGCTCTGCCATTGCCCCGAGCATAAGCACTTTATCTTTTGCATTCAGCTTCGCAAAATTTTCAATCGCGGCTTTCATGCTGCTTGGATTGGCATTGTAGGCATCGAGAATAATATGGTTTGTACCCAATTCCATCATTTGAGAGCGACTGTTAGATGGAACATAGTTTTCGATCGCCGATTTTATTTTTTCTGCAGGCACTTTAAAAAACTCGCCAATTGCAACAGCGGATAATAAGTTGGGGAAATTATAATCGCCTACGAGGTGGGTTTGTATACGTTCAATGTTTTTTGTGGTAACGGAGAGGAATGGCTCGTTCTGTACAATACTTCCCCAAATATCTCCCGTTGTACCGTAAGTAAACAAATGAGGAATGCCTTTGCTCATTTCACGCAGATAATCGTAGTCCCACATTACAAACGCTGTTCCATTATTTACTCTCAGGTAATCATACAATTCACCTTTGCCCTTCTTTACACCCTCTACACCTCCAAAACCTTCCAGATGCGCCTTTCCTGCATTTGTGATTAGCCCGTGCGTTGGCAATGTATAGGCGCAGTAACCTTCAATTTCCTTTTGGTGGTTGGCGCCCATTTCTATCACGGCCATTTCAGCATCTTTTCCTACACTTAATAATGTAAGCGGAATGCCTATGTGATTGTTCAGATTGCCTTGAGTAGTATAAGTTTTGTAAGTTGTTGCAAGAACAGTAGAAACCAATTCCTTGGTGGTTGTTTTTCCATTGCTTCCTGTAATAGCAATGAATGGTATATTGAATTGCTGGCGATGATGCCTGGCAAGTTGTTGCAATGCAGTTAAAACATCTTCTACAAGAATTGTCCTTTCATCAATATGGTATGTCGCATCATCTATCACTGCATAAGCGGCTCCTGTTTTAAGCGCATGCTCGGCAAATGTGTTACCATCAAAGGAAGTTCCTTTAAGCGCAAAGAAAATTGAATTCGGTGTAATCTTCCTTGTATCGGTAGTAATGGTAGAATGCTGAAGGTATATGTTGTAGAGTTGTTCAATGTTCATGAGCCAAATATAAATAATTGAATAACTGAATAACAGAATAATTGAACTTTATAAACAAACGGCGCCGCACAAACTCAGTTATTCAGTTATTCAGTTATTCAGTTATTCGCATAAAAAAAGCCATCCGTTTCCGGATGACTTTTCAAATATTGTAAACTGAAATTACTTTTTACGATTGTTCTGCTTTCTTTGTTTGTACTCGATACCAGATTTTCTGCCGTTACCAGCTGCGCTACCCACGCGGTCCATTGCGCAACGGAAACCTACAGTGCTTGCGCTTTGCTCTTCTTCGAGGAAGCGGCGTGTACCAGGACTCAACCAGTAAGCTCTGTCATCCCAGCTACCACCTTTGATTACTCTTGAGTGATCGCTGATCAAAGTAGTTTTTCCATATCCGTAAGAAACACCAGCAAGGAGAGAGTCACCATCAAGATAGTTGATTACATCACCTTTTTGATAGTTGCGGCGTTTTTTAGCTTCTTCATCAGTTACATAACGGTATTTAATTCTACCAAGGCTATCTCTTTCAGGTTTACCGGTTGTCATGTCGATGGTTTGGAAATGGTTACCGCGGTAAGAAGCCACATCATTTTCGTCAGTTGAAGATAATGGACGATAAACGTCTGCCACCCACTCACTTACGTTGCCAGACATATTGTAAAGACCGAAACCGTTTGGATAGAATGAATTAACCGGAGCAGTGTAAACAGCGTTATCGTTCAAACCACCTGCAACACCCATGTTATCACCAGCACCTCTTTTAAAGTTAGCCAGGAAAGTACCTTGCCAGCTTCCGCGACGAGTATCGCGAAGACCATTTACGTTTTGGCTCCAGGAATAAACTTGTTTATTTGTAACCAACTCCTCACCACGCTTCTTGTCATTCTTAGTAGGCATTGGGTTCTGGTTTACATAACCAAGAGCTGCATATTCCCACTCAGCTTCTGTCGGAAGGCGGTAATTTGGCAAAAGGATACCATCTTCAAAAGTTACGTTAGTACGAGGCGTTCCGTTTGGATTTTTAAGCGGATTGTTTTTAGAACGTGCGCCTTTACCGGGAGTTGCTTGGAATTCACCTAATAAATAAGATTTGGTGTTGAAGTTTTCCTGGCCAATACCCGAAACGTTTTTGATAGATTTATCGTTAATGAATCCTTTTTGGATCAGCGCAAGTTCGTTTACGCGGTCAGTTCTCCAAAGACAGAAATCATTAGCTTGCTTCCAGGTTACACCTACTACAGGGTAATTATTATATGCAGGGTGACGGAAATAATACTCAACCATTGGCTCGTTGTAAGCAAGCTCGCTTCTCCACACCAAGGTATCCGGTAAAGCTCCGTTTCTAACTGCCTGGTATTCGTCACCGTCAAAAACGGTATTGATCCAGTATAAATATTCGCGATAGTGAACGTTAGCCACCTCTGTTTTATCTATATAAAATGAGTTAACTGTAACACGTCGCGGAATATTGTTCCAATCACTCATCACGTCTTCTTCAGTAGCACCCATTGTAAAAGTACCACCTTGAACGAACACTAATCCGGGACCGCTTGGTTGTTCTTTCTCTAAAGCAACTTGATAACCGCCTTGGTTTTTATCATTATAGTTCCATCCTGTAACATCTGATTTGGCTTTTTTCTTGCCAAACAGCTTTCCATCTTTACAGGAACCAAAAAGTGCGGCACAGGATAGGAGTATCGCAAAATTTTTCCAGTTCATTTTGTATGCCATTTATGCTGGTTTTAATTTGTAATAGGTAATAACGCCGTTGATATCTAAATATTGTATCACTGCCAACTATTGTTGCAGAATTGCGAATATAAATACTTTCAACATTTTAACATTATAGTAATTGTTCCGTTTTTTGCCTAACAAATCCTCTAATTACAACATCCATGCCCTTTTACAACAAATCTTAGCCTTATTCGTTAATCCTTATAATTCAGCGAGTATTATTTTTGTACCCTCAAAAAATTACTTACCGTAAGTAGCTAGTTTTAATGAGAATACTGTTATTTTAGCCGCCGAATCATCCTCGTATTAAAAGCAATTAATGAAATAAATTTTTACTTCAAACCCCTGAGGCACGATTTTTTGTATAAAAATGGCTTTGTTTCAGAATTCACTTAAGGAAAATAAAATCTATCAATGAAAAAAGCATTGAAATTAATTGTTACAGTCGCGACAGTTTTTAGTGTTAGTTATGCAAATGCGCAAACAGAACCAATAAATGTAACCACTACAGCGGTACCGTTCCTGCGTATTTCACCGGAGGCAAGAGCAGGAGGGATGGGCGAAACAGGCATCGCGACCGCACCTGAAGCAAATGCTAACTTTTGGAACCTGGCCAAAACACCGTTTAATGAGAGCAAAACAGGCATTTCGTTAAACTATACACCATGGCTTAAAAAGCTTGGTCTTAACGATGTATATCTCGCTACACTTGGCGGTTACCACAAGCTTGATGATAACCAGGCACTTACATTCTCTATGAGATATTTTAATCTGGGAAACATTCAGTTTGTAAACGAAAACCAACAGGAACTTGGGAACTACAGGCCACGCGAATTCTGTTTTGACGCCGGCTACTCACGCAAACTTTCTGAAAAGATAGGCATGGGCCTTGCTTTGAGATATATCAACTCTAAGCTTGCAAGCGGCGACGTTTTGGGAAATGGCACCAATTATAAAGCAGCTAGCACAGTTGCAGCGGACCTCTCATTCTACTATAATGGACTTAACGCCGAAACAGGCGAAGGTTTTACGGCTGGAGCTACCCTTACAAACCTTGGCGGTAAAGTTTCTTATACTAGCGATGCAAATAAAAAAGACTTTATTCCAGCAAATCTCGGTATAGGCGGTGCCTACACAAAAGTGTTTGACGAAGCCAACAAAATAACTTTCGCACTGGATTACAATAAATTATTGGTTCCATCCTTTCCGCTTGACAGTGCGGGAAGAGAAGATTATAAAACCACCTCGTCAATCAGTGGCTGGGGAAAATCTTTTGGTGACTGGCCAGGGGCGAGCAATATCTCAGCAGGTATAGAATATAGCTACCAGAGCCAGTTCTTTGTGCGTACAGGCTATTTTTACGAAACAAAAGAAGCAGGCGACAGAAAATACTTTACAGTTGGTGCAGGCTTGAAATACAATGTATTTGGACTTAACTTCTCCTACATCATTCCGTCAGGAAGCGGTGTAAACCAAAATCCGTTGTCTAACACACTTCGCTTTGGTCTTACATTTGACCTTGATCCGACTACAAACGGAAGCGAGAACGCAAGCACCACTGAATAATTTTCTAATTGAGAGTTGACAATGGAGAGTTGAGAGTTAATGGCTCAGCTCTCCATTTTCTTTTCATACCTTTCAACTCTCAATTCTCAACTCTCAACTAAATTAAATGTCTTACAGAATAGGCTTCGGCATCGACTTTCATCAATTGGTAGAAGGCAGGGATCTTTGGATCGGTGGGATTAAAATCCCTCACACAAAAGGCGCACTGGGCCACAGTGATGCAGATGTTTTACTACATGCCATCTGCGATGCTATGCTTGGGGCCTTGAGCCTTGGTGACATCGGCATTCATTTTCCCAACACAGACGAGAAATACAAAAACATCGACAGCAAAATTCTTTTGCAAGAAACCTTCAAACTCATTTCCGACAAGGGTTATGAGATTGTAAACATCGATAGCAGCCTTTGCCTGGAAGCTCCCAAAATAAAAAAGTACTCCGGCGAAATGCGCGAAACCATTGCCCGTATTCTTAATCTTTCCATTGACGATGTATCTATAAAAGCCACTACCACAGAAACAATGGGTTTTGTTGGCAGAGAAGAGGGACTGGTGGCGTATGCAAATGTGCTTTTAAAGAAAAAAAATTGAATAACTGATCATTGAATAATTGCAGTTCTAATGCAGACTTTCCTCAATTATTCAATGATTCAATGGTTCAATGATTTACTTTTGCTCACATGTCATTACAGGTAAAAATCATCAACCAGTCAACCAATCCCTTGCCGCATTATGCCACTTCCGGCTCTTCAGGCATGGATATCAGAGCAAATCTAGAGTCGCCAATTACTTTACAACCGCTCGAGCGAACCCTTGTTCCTACTGGTTTGTTTATCGAACTGCTGGAAGGGTTCGAGGCCCAAATAAGACCAAGAAGCGGGCTTGCCATTAAACAAGGCATCACTTGCCTGAACACTCCGGGAACCATCGACGCAGATTATCGCGGTGAAATAAAAGTAATCCTCATCAATCTTTCTAAAGAAGAACAATTGATTCAACATGGGGACAGGATTGCCCAAATGGTGATCCAGAAAGTGGAGCAGGTAAGCTGGCATGAAGTTGAAGCATTATCTGAGACGGAGAGAAATGCGGGCGGTTTTGGTCACACAGGTAAAATTTAATCTGTGTAAAACATCTTGCCATGCACGAACCTTTTGCAATTACGTCCAACTTTAAAAAGTATCTGATGAAATTTTTTTCGCCTCTATTACTGGCAGCCGGCATTATTACAATCATTAGCTGTCACTCCACCAGGAAGATCAACACAGCATTGTCAAAAAAAGACACGACACAAATGGTCGTAGTGAAAGACATTCACAACGACTCCCTCGATTTTATAAAACAGACGCTGCATGCACTTGACTCCAGCAGAATTAATTTTAGTACATTCTCTGCAAAAGTAAAAGTGGACGTATGGGACAAAGATGGCAAAAAGCCAGACCTTACGGTTTTCATCCGAATGAAAAAAGACAGTATTATCTGGCTTTCCGTAAATGCTACTGTTTTCAGCTATGAGGCCTATCGTATAGTGATTACACCCGATAGCGTAAAGATGTTGAATAAGCAAGATAAGGTAGTGGAACTACGTTCAGTTAGCTATTTGCAAGAGCTTTCGCATTTGCCGCTGAAATTTTCAACGATGCAGGACCTGCTTGTTGGCAATCCAATATTTGTTGACTCAAATGTTGTTTCTTACAAAAAGAATCCTGATAACGTTACGATGTTAATTGTTGGATCTCTTTTCAAAAATCTGCTTACTATCAAAAACAATTTGAACGTTGTAAGCAATAGCAAGATGGATGATGTAGACCCGGCGCGTAATCGCACTTGTAACATTAGTTATGGCAATTATGAAAAATGGGATTCAAAAAACTTTCCAAAATTCAGAGAAATTTCTGTTGTTGAAAAGTCTAAGATCGACGTCCAGATGGACTTTAAACAATATAGCTTTAACGAAATTTTAAGCTACCCTTTCAGCATCCCGAAAAATTATAAGGCGCAATAAGCGTTAAACTTTTATATTTGATCAAATGGGGCAGTAATGCCCTTTTTGACCTTATTCAGTGCTAAACCGCCATAAATTCAAAGCATGACTAAACCATATTTTCTTTTAATAGCCATTCTTTTAACGGTCAATTGCATTGCGCAAAATCCTACCAGTGCAGATCTTAAGAAAAAACAAGCTGATATTCAAAACGAGATCGACGACTTGCGTAAATCTCTTGACGAAACCAAAAAGTATAAAAAAGAAAGTCTTGGTCAACTCGCTTTAATTCAAAAAAAGTTGCGACTACGTGAGCAACAGGTTGCACTTGTAAACCAACAGATCAATTCCATACAGGGCACCATCAATCAAAATTGGAGAGAAATCGTAAAGCTTCGTGGGGAACTTGATACGCTGAAAATTCAATATGAAAAAAGCGTTGTATATGCTTACAAAAACAGAAGCAACTACGATTTCCTGAACTTTCTTTTTTCTGCTTCCAGTTTTAATGATGCTCTGAAAAGAGTAGCGTACTTAAAATCGTATCGAGCTTACAGAGAGCAACAAGCAGAAAACTATCGCACAACGCAGGAACTGTTACAACAGAAAATATCCAACCTCAACGATAACAAAAAACAAAAGAATGAAGCGCTTGAGGAACAAACCAAACAAAGGGCTGTTCTTGAAGAAGATAAGAAAGAGCAGGACGTTGTAGTAAACAAGTTAAAGACGAGAGAAAAGGAACTCAACAAAGACATGAACGACAAACGCAAGCAGGATATTGCTTTGCGTAATGCTATTAACGCGGCCATTCGTCGCGAAATTGACGCGGCAAGAAAGAAGGCAATGGCCGAAGAAGCAGCAGCAAAAAAAGCGGCAGAAGCTAAAAGACTCGCGGACGCTGAGGCTGCCAAAAAAGCTGCGGATATTGCAAAAGCCAACAACGCTTCAAAGAATAACGCACCAACTACCACGGCAAACCCACCGGCAACAAACAATGCCGCTACAACAGTGCCGGCTACAACAGCACCTGTAAAACCAAAGCCTTCAAATAACTACAACTCTCTTGACAGGGAAGAAACAAAAGCAATGTCTGAAAGTTTTGAAAAGAACAAAGGCAATCTTCCATGGCCAATGTCATCCGGCGTAGTGGTTATGCATTTTGGCAAACAAAACTATGGCGGTCTCGTTACATATGATAACCCGGGCATTACTATTGAGGCAGGCACAGGAAGTACTGTAAAAGCAGTGTTTGATGGTGAAGTACTGGCAGTAACGTCAGTTGGGCCGGTTGAGGCGGTAATCATTCAACACGGGAAATATATTACTTCATATAGTAACCTTTCATCCACTTCCGTTTCAAAAGGACAAACGATAAAAATGGGACAAGTGATAGGCAAACTTGCAGAGAAAGATGACAATAGAGGCGAACTTGAATTCCTTATCACAAACGTAATCTCAAACGAAAGATCTGTGAATCTTGATCCGGAAAAATGGCTGCGATAAAGTTGATTGTTGTTGGTTGTTAGTTGTTAGACCTCATGTGCATCTTTCCCGCTAACAACTAACAACCATCAACCACAACACTAATTCCTGCCAACTTACCAGACCATGAACAAAATATTTCTCTTTATCTCCTTTAGCATATTTGCGGTTAACTGTTTGGCGCAAACGTCACGAAGCGCCGAACTTAAAAAAAAGCGAGCCGCCATTCAGCAGGAGATCGATGCGCTGCGACGATCGATTGACGAAACGAAAAAAGATAAAAGAGAAAGCCTTGGCCAGCTTGCCTTGATACAAAAGAAGCTCCGCCTGCGACAGGAACAGATTGACATTGTAAACGAACAGATCAGCGATATTCAAGGCGATATTGATATAAATACAAAAGAGGTCGACAAGCTTCGCAATGAACTGGATACACTCAAGCTTCAATATGAAAAAAGCGTAGTCTACGCATATAAGAACCGGAGCAACTACAATTTCCTCAACTTCCTTTTTTCCTCCACAAGCTTTAACGATGCGTTGAAAAGATTTGCCTACCTGAAAGCATATCGTGCTTACAGGCAACAGCAAGTAGAGAACTATCTCAATACCCAAACATTACTGCAGCAAAAATTATCCGACTTAAAAGACAGCAGAAAAGAAAGAAACGAGGCCCTTCGCGAGCAAACAAAACAGCAGGCAGTTCTGGTAGAAGACAAGAAAGAACAAGACGAAGTAGTTACCAAACTTAAATCACGAGAACAGGATTTAACGAAGAGAATGAATGAAAAACGCAAGCAGGATATTGCTTTGCGAAACGCGATTAATGCAGCAATACGTCGCGAAATTGCAATCGCAAGGGCGAAAGCGCTGGAGGAAGAAAAAGCAGCGAGAAAAAAAGCAGAGGCAGAAAAGAAAGCGCTGGCAGCCTCCAATAAAAAGAAAAAAGGCAGCAAAGCAAATAAAGAAAAAACCGATCCCGTTGCCCACGTTTCTTCAAAACCTGCAAAGGCCGAAGGCCCACTTGACGACAGACCCGAAACACGAGCGATATCGGCAAACTTTGAAAGAAACCGCGGGCACCTGCCCTGGCCGATGGCATCCGGAAGTGTGATCATGCATTTTGGACCGCAGTTTTACCCCAATAGCAAGGCAAGGTTTGACAACTACGGCATAACAATCGAAACCAGAGCCGGCACCAGCGTGAAAGCAGTTTTCAACGGCGAAGTTTCCGCCCTGATGTCGATCGGCCCTACTGAAGCCATAATCATTAAGCACGGAAAATACTTTACCACTTATAGCAATCTCGCAGGAGTTACTGTTTCCAAGGGCGACGTTGTAAAGACTGGACAGGTTCTTGGTAAGCTCGACGATAAGGGAGACAACCTCGGCGAACTTGAGTTCCTCATTTCAAACGACAAAATGGTAAACCTTGACCCCGAGAAATGGTTGAAATAATAATGACTGAATAGAATTTGCAATACTTTCGTATTTCTATAAAGGAGAAATTTTTTCAATATTGAAAGCAGTAGTTTACAAATCAACGGGTAGCTGGTACAGCGTAAAAACAGAAGATGGCACGCCATACAATGCACGTATCAAAGGTGCGTTCAAAATTGAGGGCCTCAAGTCAACAAACCCGGTCGCTGTAGGTGATCTTGTAGACATTGAAGACGGCGATCTTGAAAACAATGTAATGATCACCAATATTTATGATCGTCACAATTACATCACAAGGACTTCTCCCCACAATAAGAACCAGCACCACATCATAGCATCGAACCTTGATCAGTGCGTTTTGGTAGCCACATTGCGTGAACCCAAAACCTCAATGGGTTTCGTAGACAGATTTCTCATCACTGCAGAAGCCTATCATATTCCCGCAATTATTGTTTTTAATAAAGCCGACGTTTACCGCAAAAAAGAAATGGAACATTTCGAGCATTTGAAAAATATGTACGAAAGTGTTGGCTACACTGTCATTCTCACAAGCACCGTTAGTGGACACGGGGTTGACGAAGTAAAGGAACTGTTGAAGGAAAAAGTCACTCTGATAAGCGGTCATAGCGGCGTGGGGAAATCATCTTTTATCAATATCATTTTTCCTGAAAAGAATTTAAAAACCAAAGAAGTAAGCGGCTGGAGCGGCAAAGGGATGCATACTACAACGTTTGCAGAAATGTTCGACCTTCCTTTTGGCGGAAAAATAATTGATACGCCTGGCATTCGCGAACTGGGTCTTGTAGACATCCCCAAGCAAGAGCTTTCACATTATTATCCGGAAATGCGGGACACTTTACAAGATTGTCAATTCAATAATTGCCTGCATGTAGAAGAGCCAGGCTGCGCCATTAAAGCTGCTGTAGAATCAGGTAAAATTTATGCGGACAGGTACGTGAGTTATTTAAATATTTTGGGAACAATTGAAGAGGATTATAAGTAGTAAGTTTCAAGTCTTAAGTTACTAGAAGCAAACATTAACACACGTTTTTTACACTCAAACACTTATAACTTATAACTCACCACCCAAAACTCCTTAAGCTTTAAACTTCTTCGCTTTTGGCGCCTTCTCGCCGCTTAGTATGCGCTCGGCGCCCACGTTTTTACCGTTGCTGGGGCATCCATATTTAGGAGCAAATAAGCTACATGAGCTAAACATGATCAAAACTGAGCACAAAATCATTAAGCGACTTGCCAAAACTTTCATTGAAAATCAATTTATTAAATAAAAAACCCTCACGAATTTCCAGCTATAAAACGTTTTTTTCGTCGAAATATTATTCAGGTTGCATTTTAGGGCGCATGCGATTCGCCCCTGCCATTTTCCACTTTCAATTTTCCATTATTTGAACCAACTTGAATATTTGACATAATTCTCGGCAATCCTGTTTATCTCTCCACTTATCAATTCTTCTGAAATGTCTTTTATCTTTTTTGCAGGAACTCCTGCGTATATACTTCCGCTTTCACAAACTGTGCCTTCAAGTACCACCGCTCCGGCTGCGATAATGGTGTTGCTGAATATTTCCGCGTTATCCATAACTATGGAGCCCATTCCTATCAATACATTGTCGTGAATGGTACATCCATGCACCAGGGCATTGTGACCAATGGAAACATTGTTGCCTATAATGACTTTTGATCTTTCAAACGTCGCATGCAAAACGGCACCATCCTGCACATTCACTTTATTCCCCATTCTTATACTATTTACATCACCTCTTACAACAGCGTTGAACCAAAAGCTACATTGCGCACCTGCTTCAACGTCTCCCACAATTGTCGCATTTGGCGCGATATAACAATCATCTCCAAACTTTGGTGAAACTCCTTTTACTGGCAAAATAACAGGCATAAGTCTTTTTTATATTCAAAAGTAAAAAGTAAAAAAGTAAAAAAGACGTATTGCAACCGAGCGACACCATTTTTTTACTTTTTCCTTTTTACTTTTGACTTTTACTTATGAACAACAGACAATTATTTCTTCAGCATGTTGCCCAGACTTCTCCCGCTCCGCTTGCGATTGAAATTGTAAAAGCAAAAGGCACAAAGCTCTGGGACAAACAGGGAAAGGAATATATTGACCTTATTGCCGGAATTAGTGTTTGCAATGTTGGCCACCGCAATCCTAAAGTGGTAAAGGCGATAAAGAAACAAGCGGACGATTACCTGCATTTGCTCGTATATGGAGAGTTTATTGAAACTCCTGAAGTGCAATATGCAAAAATGTTAACGGACCATTTGCCGGCATCTTTGAACAGTGTGTATTTTACCAACTCCGGAGCTGAAGCAACAGAAGGTGCAATGAAACTTGCCAAACGATTTACTGGTCGACCAAACATCATCGCGTTTAATAAATCTTATCACGGCTCTACCCAAGGCGCATTAAGCATCATTGGTGATGAATATTTTAGAAATGCCTACAGACCGCTATTGCCGGGCATTAAGCATCTCGAATACAATTCACATGAAGCTATAGACGCAATTGATGAACAAACGGCTTGCGTAATTCTTGAAACTGTTCAGGCTGAGAAAGGCGTATATGCGCCATCGCTTGAGTGGATGAATTCTCTTCGACAAAAATGTACTGAAACGGGCACCCTTCTGATTCTTGATGAAATACAAACCGGATTCGGCAGAACCGGTTCACTGTGGGGATTTGAGCAATATTACATTACACCGGATATCGTTTTACTGGGAAAGGCCCTTGGTGGCGGAATGCCTTTAGGTGCTTTTATTGCTGACAAAAAGATAATGAACTCATTTACAGAAAATCCTGTGCTTGGGCACATTACAACCTTTGGCGGACATCCCGTTTGCTGTGCCGCAGGAATGGCTGCAATGAAGTTTCTTTTAAAAAATAAACTTATTGAATCTGTTAAGGAAAAAGAGTTTCTTTTCCGCGCTTTATTGAAACATCCAAAAATTCAACACGTCCGTTCCCGTGGCTTATTAATGGCAATCGAGTTCGATAGTTTTGACACCAATAAAAAAGTTATTGATGCGTGCATTATGAAAGGCGTCTTAACAGATTGGTTTTTGTTTGGAGCCAATTGTATGCGTATTGCCCCGCCCCTTACAATTTCAAAAAAAGAAATAGAAAGGGCTTGTGAAATTATAGTTGAGGTGTGTAATAGCTTGTAAAAAGCACTTTCAAAAAAGGACAGAAACAGCATTTTAGCCGTTAATTTGTTGACAAAGGCCAAGCGAATTATGAAAAAAGTTTTTTCTACTGGTGCATATATTTTCACCTGTATAACAACGCTTTTTACATGCACAATCTTTTTCTACATATAAAAGCTCGTCCTTTTTTATAAAACAAAAGGCTAATTTGAAAATTTTTTTAGGCAGATTGAGGTGACTTATTTTAGTTTGCAGTATAAAGAAGCGTTAGCATAACCAAATACAAGTTGTCACAATAAGTCACCGACCATGACTTTGAATAATTGAATTAAAAGCTTGTATTACTCCCATTAGTAACTTTTGACCTGTAATGCTTAGAAGGCTTTAACTGCCAAATTACCTATGCCTTTGTTTACCTAAGGCGGTTAAAGAATTCGCAAGTCATTACACCCATTAGTAACCATTTGACCAAACCTCCATTCATCCGACCATGATGAATGTGTCAAACAAGTAGTTTTTTTCATAGAATAAGGTTTGACCGTTAGTAACCTGGACCAATACTTTCCTTTAGTTCGTAACACAAATTCATATTGTTTTGACAGAAACAATTGCTTTGTGACCATTAGTAATCTCTGTGATCAACCTCAGTTTTCATAGAATAATTTATCCGTTAGTAACCTATGCCAGTACTTACTGTTTTTGATCGAACTCGTTTTTCATAGAATAAGTCCCGTTTGTAATCTGTGCCGATGCTTACCTAATTTACAGCATACTCGTTAGTAATCAACAACCAGATACTTGCCTTCCTAGATGTTGATCGTTGTAAAATAGTTGCGCTGAAAAAAAACTATTTTGGCCCAAAAGGCAAATATGATCTCGCAGTGTTACATATGTTATAATAATGCAAAACCGTTTTATCATAACGGTCAGTAAAGGTTACATTTTAGCAAAGCAGCTATTAATAATATTTACAAGCATTGCCGGCAATTATGCTTCACCATTCATTGCATATTCCTATGCAAGATGTTCATCATTATTTAACGCCATAATCTTAAAACATGAATCTCTATTTGAAACAAATTTCAATAGTGGGAGCAATTGCCATTTCCATCATAAGCTGCGAGAGCCGCTATTCTTCAGAAAGTAAATCATTAGATGCAAACGCTGCAGACTCAACAGCCACCGGCATTCCAGCTTCTTTGGCAAATCAATCATTTCCTGATCAGCGAAAATTTATCAGAACAGCGGTCCTTAAATTCAAAGTCGATAATGTTGTAACGACCTCATATAAAATCGAAGACATTGTTTGCAAAAACAAGGGTTTTGTGACCTATACCAATCTTACAAACAACATTGCAAATACAGAAACGGTGCAGGTTACCGCCGATTCTCTTCTTCAAACGGTTCACTACAATATGTCTAACGATATTGAGATAAGAGTGCCGAACCAGGAACTTGACACAACATTGAAGTCAATTGCGACACTGATCGGATTCATTGATTACAGAATCATCAAAGCAGAAGATGTTACGCTTAACGAACTAGGTAACACGCTCACACAAAAAAGAACCACGCAACATTTTTCAAGAATTACCAAAGCGATTGACAACAAGGGCAAAAAATTAAATGATATGCTGGATGCTGAAGACAAGTTGATTGGAAAAGAACAGGAAGCCGATGATGCATTAGTTGCCAATCTTGACCTGAACGATAAAGTGAAATATAGCACGGTTAAGATTTCTCTATATCAAAATGAAGCGGTGAAAAGCGAAATGCTTACTGCAGAAAAAAGTATTAGGCCTTATCGGCCTTCGTTCATTAGTCTTTTGGGCGAATCGTTATTGTCTGGCTGGGAAATGCTTAGAGAGTTGATACTGGCAATTATAAAAGTTTGGCCGGTTATTTTATTATGTGTTGGAGTTTATTTCCTTGTTAGAAATTACAAGAAAATCAGTTTGAAATAACAGGACACTACGTAAATAAAAAGAGAGACGCATTTTCATGCGTCTCTACACTAACCCTTCATAAAAAAACAATGAAACTATTTATTACAACAATCCTTTGCCGTTAAGGTACTCAGCTATTTGAACAGCGTTGGTAGCAGCACCTTTGCGAAGGTTATCACTTACGATCCACATGTTTAATGTGTTTGGCTGAGATTCATCTCTACGCAATCTTCCTACAAATACATCATCTTTTTCGTGTGCATCTTTAGGCATTGGATATTGTGCGTTTGCAGGATCATCTACTACCACAACACCGGGTGCTTTCGACAACAACTCTTTTACTTCAGCTAGATCGAAATCTTTTTCAAACTCTACGTTCACCGCTTCACTGTGGCCGCCCATTACAGGAATACGAACAGTTGTAGATGTTACGCGGATGCTATCATCACGCATGATTTTTTTAGTCTCATTCACCATTTTCATTTCCTCTTTAGTATAACCGTTTTCTAGGAACACATCAATTTGAGGAATCACGTTGAGATCAATTGGATATTTGTAAGCCATCTCGCCCTGGATACCTTTTCTTTCATTTTCCAACTGAGTAACCGCTTTAACACCAGTACCGGTAACACTTTGGTACGTGCTTACCACAAGTCTTTTGATTTTGTATTTAGCATGCAATGGATTCAACGCTACTACCATTTGAATGGTTGAGCAGTTTGGATTTGCAATGATCTTTGTATCTGCATTCAAAATATCTGCATTGATCTCAGGAACTACCAACGCTTTTGTTGGGTCCATTCTCCATGCTGAAGAGTTATCAATTACAGTGATGCCGGCTTCTGCAAATTTTGGAGCCCACTCAAGAGACGTGCTACCACCCGCAGAAAATATTGCAACATTTGGCTTTGCTGCAATTGCATCTGCAGCGCTAACCACTTTATATTTTTTTCCTTTGAATTCAACTTCTTTACCGACAGACTTTTCAGACGCTACAGGAATGATTTCAGCAACAGGAAAATTTCTTTCTGCCAAAACCTGCAGCATTTTCGTACCCACCAATCCAGTAGCACCAACAACAGCAACTTTTAAATCTTTCATAATCGTTGATTTTGTGAACCGGTGAGAGGCCGGTTCGTTTTAGTTTGTTTTATAAATGAATAAAAAAAGCCTCCCCATTTCAGGAAGGCTCAGTTATGTTGATACACAAGTAGACTAAACACCTTCCCCGTTTGAGATGTGCTTCTTAATCTTCTTGGTATTTGTAATAATAAAATTCATAATCGAGTCGCAAAAATAAGCTGCGGGATATTTGCATCCAAATAAGTTTTTAAAATATTTATAACTTGCCTCCTCCATTTTCTCCCGTTTACCTCGGCCAACTGCTTGAAAAGCCTGCTTTTACACCATGAAATTCTTTTTTACAGCCGTAGCAATGCTGTTTCTTAACTATGCTTCATATGCCCAGGCAAAAAGATTCGACATACTGATTACCGAAATCATGCCTATTCCCTCGCCCGTGGTGGGCTTGCCTCCGGCAAAATATGTGGAAATTAAAAATGCTTCGCCGACTGTCATCAATCTTAAAAACTGGAAGCTTTGCTCTGCAAATTCAGCAGCTGCAATCAGTCAAAGTGTTTTATTGAAACCAGACAGCTTTCTGTTGATCTGCACCAGCAGTAATCTCGCGGCATTGTCCACCATTGCACCGACCATTTCCGTTACCAATTTTCCGACGCTGTATGCAGATGGTGACGAAATCTTCCTTCTTTCTCCCGAGGGCAAAACCATTCACAGCGTGAGTTACAGTCGCAGTTGGTTTAACGACATCAAAAGCAAGGGCGGCTGGAGTCTCGAAATGATCGATACACAAAATCCTTGTGGTGGCGCATCTAATTGGACGGCAAGCATAAATGACAAAGGCGGTACACCTGGAAAAGAGAACTCGGTAAAAGCCGTAAACATTGATAATACCGCACCACAATTATTGAAAGCTTTTGCCAGCGACGAAAAACACATCACGCTGGTCTTTAACGAACCTGTTGACAGTATACAGGCTTCTGTCAAGACCAACTATATGCTTAACGATAACGCAATAGCCTCGGTTGTCGTCAAACAGCCCTCATTTACAAATGTCATTCTTGAGTTCACCAACAGTTTAACAGTAAATAGACCTTATGATTTTTCTCTAAGCAACATTGAAGATTGCAGCGGAAATACTATGGATAACATGGTTATCAAAACAGGTCTTCCTTCAGCCACAGACAGCTTCGACATTGCGATAAACGAAATACTTTTCAACCCAACTCCTACCGGCGTTGATTATGTGGAACTATACAACCGCAGCAATAAAATACTTGATGTAAAAGAACTCTACATTGCTAATCGTTCATCATCGGGCGAACTTAACTCCATCAAACAACTTACAACAGAAAGCCGGTTACTCTTTCCAAATGATTACCTGGTGATAAGCGAAAACTCAATGGCAGTGCGGAAAGAATACCTCGTAAAAAATCCTGAAATGATGATTGAACTTTCGTCAATGCCGTCATTCCCCAATGAAAATGGCTCTTGTATAATTTTAAACAAGCAGGGAAGAATCATTGACGACTTGCGATATGACAGCAAATGGCATTTCGCATTAATTGAAAATCCCAAAGGCGTTGCTCTTGAAAGAACCGATTTTGATGCTCCCACCCAAAACCAAAGCAACTGGCACTCCGCCGCAGCTAGTGCGGGTTATGGCACGCCTACATATCAAAATTCCCAATTCAAAACAAGCGAACAGCCGCAAGGGATGATTGATATTTCGCCGAAAGTTTTTTCTCCCGACAATGACGGCTTCGATGATTTTGCTACGATCAACTATCAATTTTCTGAGCGAGGTTATGTTTGCAACATTTACATTTTTGATGCCAAAGGAAGTCCGGTAAGAAATCTCGTAAAGAACGGGTTATGCAGCCAGAGCGGCTATTTCAGATGGGATGGCGTGGACGAGCAAGGCAAGCCGTTGCCCATTGGAAACTATATTGTCGTTACAGAAATTTTCAACCTGCAGGGAAAGTCGCAGCTATTTAAGAATGTGGTGGTATTGGCGCGGAGACTACGGTAATGTTTTTTTGTTGATAGGTAGACCGGCCGCCAGTTACCAGTAACCGGACTTTTAGTACCGTCATTTAAAAAAAATAGAAACTGCATGTGTATGCAGCTTCTATTTTCTATTAAAACGTCGTAGTGAATGTACTGGCTACTTGTAACCGGCTACCGGCCACTGTTACCAATAGCTTAACCCAACTTAATATCAAAATTCACCAGGTCAACAAATTGCTGAATACGTGCATCGATTTGTTCTTTGGTGATTTCTTTTAAACGTGTAGGACCGAATTTTTCTACGCAGAAAGAAGCCAACGCAGAACCCATGATAATCGCTGTTTTCATATTCTCAAAAGAAATGTCTTTTGTTTTAGCGATGTGGCCCATAAAGCCTCCGGCAAATGTATCGCCAGCTCCTGTAGGATCAAATACATCTTCAAGCGGCAATGCAGGCGCAAAGAACACCTCATTTTCATGGAACAATAAAGCACCATGTTCACCTTTCTTAATGATCAGGTATTTAGGTCCCATTTTCATGATTTGTTTTGCAGCTTTCACCAAAGAAAACTGACCGCTGAGTTGTCTTGCTTCGCTATCGTTTACCATCAATACATCAACCAGTTTCAATGTTTCCTCGAGCTCAGGCATTGCTATTTCCATCCAGAAATTCATCGTGTCCATAACTATCAGCTTCGGACGCTTTTTCATTTGCAGAATAACACTTTTCTGAATCGCAGGAGCCAGGTTACCAAGCATCAGGAACTCTGCATCCTGATAGCTTTCAGGAATAACCGGATTGAAGTCTGCCAATACGTTCAGGTCCGTAACCAACGTATCACGGCTGTTCATATCCAGGTGATAACGGCCACTCCAGAAAAATGATTTTTTGTCTTTAACAACTTCTACGCCTTCCAGTTCTACGCCACGTTTTTTCAAATCGTTCATTTCTTCTTCAGGAAAATCATAACCTACGATTGACACTTGTTTAATGGGTTGCACAAAATTGCTGGCTGCATAAGCCACATAAGTTGCAGAGCCACCAATGATACGGTCTGTTTTTCCAAAAGGGGTTTCAATGGCATCGAAAGCCATTGTTCCTACAGCTATTAAAGACATATTTAATTTTTAAGTTGCGCAAATATAATTTGAAAATTAGGATAATTTGAAAATTTGAAAATTGGGCGTACCGTAAATGTAGCATTGATAACGATTGCTTAATTCCATTTTCAAATTTTCAAATTCACACATTTTCAAATTACCCCTCCTAACAACCGTTAGTTTTATTAACTTTGCCGTTTTATGGCAAAGATCAAAAGCTCTAAGAACGCGACCAAGAAGGAAACCATTGTTGAAAAAGCATCTAAACTTTTCTTTGAGAAGGGATTTAGTGCCAGCAGCATGCGCGACCTTGCGGAACGCGTGGGTGTAGAAGCTGCCAGCCTGTATAATCACATTCGCTCCAAGGAGGAACTTCTCCAGGAGATATGCTTTAAGGCAGCCCAGCATTACACGGAAAACATTGATGCCATTGAAAAAGAAGATACCCCTTTTATTCAGAAAATTGAAAAAATCTTACGCTTTCACATTGATCAAATGATCAATAATTATGAAGTGGTGCAAGTAGTTGACCGGGACTGGAAACACTTGTCTGAACCGCATCTCACCAACTATCATAATGAAAGAAGAGCTTACCGCAAACGCATTACTGCCATTGTAGAAGAAGGAATCAGACGCAAAGAGGTAAAGGATATTGATGCACCAACCGCTGTGCTTATCATGCTGCATGCCGTTAGTGGAATTGAATCCTGGCACCGCAGCGTTCAAAAAATTTCAGCCAAAGACCTTGAGGAAAATATTTTGTTGATATTGCTCAAAGGACTAGGTAAATAATTGAAAGTGGAAAATTGAAAATGAATGGAACTCTGGTTGCCGTGACCGTGATGATTTATTATGATTTTGAATAGATCATAATAATCATGAAAGTCATGATAATCTGCGTTCTTTCTTCGCTCATTTTCAACTTTCAATTTTCCATTTTCAATTAAACTATCTTTGCCACTCGAATGGAAAAGACAAACTTTATAGATTATATCCGCATTTTCTGCCGAAGCGGACACGGAGGAGCTGGCAGCAAGCACTTTTTGCGCACAAAATTCAACGCAATGGCCGGTCCTGACGGGGGCGACGGCGGACGCGGTGGTCATATTATTTTACGTGGAAACAAGAACCTGTGGACCTTGCTTCACTTGCGCTATTACAAAAACGTATTGGCCGAAAATGGCGAGGCTGGCAGTGGTACAAACTGTACCGGCCGCAGCGGAAAAGATATTTATATAGATGTTCCGCTGGGAACCATTGCAAAGGATGAAGAAAGTGGTTTGCAGGAAGTGGAAATTCTGGAAGATGGCCAGGAGGTGATCTGGATGTACGGCGGCCGCGGTGGTTTAGGTAATTCAAATTTCGCAACACCTACCAACCAGGCGCCAGAACATGCTCAGCCGGGAGAACCTGGGACCGAAGGATATAAATATCTTGAGCTGAAAGTATTGGCAGATGTAGGTTTGGTAGGCTTTCCCAATGCCGGCAAATCGACGCTGCTGAGCGTTATGACTGCTGCGAAACCTAAAATTGCAGACTACGCTTTTACAACATTGACTCCTCAACTTGGAATGGTAGAATATCGTGACGGCAAGTCTTTCTGTATTGCCGATCTTCCGGGAATTATTGAGGGGGCAGCCGAAGGAAAAGGTTTAGGACATCGTTTCCTGCGTCATATTGAGCGAAACTCTATTTTGCTTTTTTTGATTCCTGCCGATAGTGCCGATCATAAAAAAGAGTTTGATATTCTGCATAAAGAGCTTGAAGAATATAATCCGGAAATGCTGCAAAAAGATTTTGTAATAGCTGTCAGCAAAAGCGATATGCTGGATGATGAGTTAAAAGAAGCTATTGCAAAGGATCTACCGACAAACGTTCCGCACGTATTTATTTCGTCCGTTACGCAACAAGGCTTGAGAGAGCTGAAGGATATGTTGTGGGCGAGTTTGAATGAAAGCCAACAATCATAGATCAAATTCAAAAATAAAAAGTCAAAAGTCAAAAAGGGCAACCCAAAGCGGAGACCTTCTTTTTTGACTTTTGACTTTTATTTTTGAATTCTTTACTTACTCTTTAATTAGCTGCAAAGTCATTCTCTCATAGCTATTCACGATCACTTCCAGGAAATAGTTTCCTTTAGGCAAATCTTTTGTTCCTTCTATTTCAAATGAATTTTGACCGGTTGTTCCTTTTACTGATTTGCGGATCACTTCTGAGCCGTCTGTTTTATTAACTTTCATCGCCACCATCGCATCGTCGTTTAGCTCCACACTCACTCTGATGTTATTCAAAACCGGGTTAGGTGTGATGCTCATTACTTTCAGCGCTTTGGTACCGAAAACACGTACCAGCAATAGCTTTGAATAAACTGATTTGCCATCTTTATTAACTTGCTTAACACGATAATAGATGTCGTTCTTTAGCGTGTTGATAGCTCTTACATTATCTGAATAGGCGTATAACACGTTCATATCTGATGCACCTGAGCTGGGCACATCTCCTGTTTGTTGAAAATGCACACCATCCGTACTACGTTCAATTACAAAATGATCGTCAGCTTCTTCCTTGGGGGCAGTCCAGTTAAGAATCACACTATTTTTTCTGTATAGTGCCAGAAAATCCGTCAGCTGCAAGCTTGCAGAATCCGCCGGAGAACTAACTGAATTGTTTTTGCTAACATTGAATTGATCGCTGTTGCTTTGAGCAGAATATGCCTGATCATAAGAAAGACCGGCAACCAGCATACTGAGGAGAATGATACAAGTTTTCATTTCGGGTAAAATCTTTAATTAATACGATTTGTTTAACGGTATTTCTTCAGGAAAACTTAGTTTGGATCAGTACCTGGTTTTAAATAGGAATAGAGAATTGAATATATAATTATCCGCCAAAACGGACTATATGACTAATGGTAGATTGGAGTATTGGTGCAGAGGGTTTGTTGCAGAAGAATGGATTTTCGAGACCTTATCTAACCCAAATGTATAATGGAAATCTGTTTCCTGCAAGAGAATGTGAAAAAAACGGAAAAACGGAAGTTAACACATTGAAAATCAGAACTTATATGACAATGTACGAAATACGATGTATGGTGTATGAAAGTCATTAGGGAGCAGCTCCTAATGACTTTCATACACCGTACATCGCACATCACTACACCTTTGTGTCTTCTTTTTTATTGCCAACAATAAAGAGCATCAACGCCATCGCGGCAAAGAAAGCAACTGCTAAAAGTGAATATCCTGTATTGCCCAATGCGCTTTCGACGGCATCACCGAGGCTGATCTTTTTCATACCGTTTTCAAAAAATACATTCAAAATAGCTACAATTACCCCGGCCAAAGCGCCTCCCGCAACAAGACCCGTAGCAAATAGGTTTCCTTTTCTCAAATCTTCTTTTCCATCTTCTTCAACGCCTTTCTTTTTTAATCGAATATCAACGATGCCTCTAACGGCACTCCCGATAAATATTGGCAAAGTGGTTGACAGTGGCAAATATGCTCCCACCGCGAAACTTAATGCGTTAATACCGCACAATTCTACTACCACTGCAATAAATACACCTACCAATACAAATTGCCAATCGAGGTTAAATGATAAAATGCCCTTGTCAAGAGTGGCCATTAATGTAGCTTGTGGAGCAGGATAAATTTCGCCGATTGCGTGCTTCACACCTCTTGCAGCGAGTTCTGCAGTGGGGGTATCCAAAATTTTCACCGTCCAGCCGATAACGATAGAGGAAACAATTGCTCCTATGAATAACGCTATTTGCTGATTTCTTGGTGTAGCCCCTATAAGAAATCCCGTTTTTAAATCCTGTGAAGTGGCGCCTGCGTTAGCCGCTGCAATACAGATAATACCACCTACAACAAGTGCCATTGGTTCGAAAACTTTTCCGCTGGATCCAAAACCTATAAACACAAGACAGGTAGCCATAACCGTTGCAATGGTCATTCCGGAAATAGGACTATTTGAAGACCCGATCAATCCCACAATCCGGGAAGCAACCGTTACGAAGAAGGCTCCGAAAATGATTACCAACACTCCAATCAAAAGTCTGTTGGCAAAGCTTCCACCTGGTATTATTGACAATAAAGACATCAATAAAATCAATCCGATACTTCCAAACAACACCACTTTTATATTTAGATCGCGATCTGTTCGTGCAATACTTTTTTCGCCTTTTTCTTTAACTGCGCCGAGGCTTTCTTTGAATGATGAAATGATTGTAGGAATCGTTTTTATCAATGTCATAAAACCACCGGCCGCTACTGCTCCGGCACCTATCTGACGAACATATGCACGGTAGATTGCTTCAGTTGTATCTGCAAAAGTTTGAGATTGTGGATCCCAGCCAAATTTATCAGGGCTTATCCCCAGCTTGTTTAATTGTTCAAAAATCAAATGGCCCGGTACAAGTGTTGCCAGTAAAGGAATTAAAACGAATGTACTCAGCACACTTCCCGCCACCAACACACCACCAATGCGAGGGCCAATAATATATCCAACGCCTAAATACTCCGGCGTAATTTCGCCATCAAGTCTTGCTGCCGGGAAATATTTATTTTTTAAACTTGTAACGAAGGTGGGCACATCAGCAATCACATGTAATACTTTTTGCAGAAACGCGTACACCGCGGCTACGCCCAATCCCCAGAAAGCTGTCTTGGCAAAATCACCGCCTTTCTCTCCTGCCTCCAAAACGGCTGCACAAGCAGCACCTTCAGGATAGGGAAGCGTTCCATGTTCTTTTACAATGAGTGAACGTCTTAAAGGAATCATCATCAGTGTACCCAGCATGCCTCCGAAAATTGCCAGCGTCGTGATGGTGATGTAATTGAAAAATTCGCCGCTAGCGGGATCACTTAAAAAAAGAAAACCCGGTAAAGTAAACACAACGCCTGAAGCGATGCTCTCACCGGCGCTTCCGGCAGTTTGTATGATGTTATTTTCAAGAATGGTTGTTTTGAAGAGAACTCGGCCAAGCGTTATCGCAAGCACCGCGATGGGAATTGAAGCCGATACTGTAAGCCCCGCTTTCAGGGCGAGGTAAACGTTCGCCGCTCCAAACAGAATCCCGAAAAATGATCCAAGGAGTACGGACTTTATCGTAAACTCTTTAATGTTGGCTTCTGACGGTATAAAAGGCTGAAAGGCTTTCTTATCGCTCATTCTCATCGTTTTTTAAGAGCCGTCAAGATACGGAGAAAGTTATAAGTTATGAGTAGTAAGTAATGAGTTTTGGGTGGTGGAATTTGAGAGATTTACCATTATGGCGCTGGAATGTACAAAGCAAGGCTTACGATGTACGAAAGTCTGTCGAGTGTTACTCTTCTGCTTAAAACTTAAGGCCTAATGCCAAACGCACTGCTTTTGCTTAGACATTACCTTACGCCTAGCTAGAATTTCACTCTTCATTTCCGTTTCTACACAGAAAAATTCCTAATTCTTAATTCTTAATTGGCTACTTCGGTTTATACTTCGATCCCTCAAAAATCGCCTTGGCACTTGTTTGCATTACCTGCTGAGGAGTAAGTGAAGAATTCTTAGCCACATAAGCCTTTACAATTTGCCAGCCGATCCATTGGCCGATATTGCCGGGGCTATCTTCCGGAAAGCCTTGGGTAGATGGGCCTTCGCCAACATATAATTCTATAAAAGAATGATCCGTTGTAAAAATATCTGTTTGCTGAAGCATATAGTTCCACACATTTCCTTCGTTCGCTTTTGCCCAGTCAAGTTGCTTTTTTGTGAATCCTGTTTTCAAACTATCATCCGCTTTCGGAACAAACTTGTCAAGCAAATACCATCTTTTTCCTTTTTCTACCATTTGCTCAACCAATGACAAAGCGCCGCTTTGATCGGGAAACAGATCTTCCACAACGCCTTTCATACAATTCACTGTGATATATTTTTTCTCAAAACGACGGGAGATATACGATGGAAAAATCTCCTGCCCCTGATCGCTCATATAAAAAGGATAGTTTCTTCCCGCATAGGATTGCAACCCTATCGCCAATCCGCTTGGCGTAAGCGCCACACCTGGCGCATCGAATGGCCCGATGAATGTTATAATTCTCGGCGTTTTATATTTTGGGAAATAATATTCCACATGCTGAAATGCATCTTTCAGCTCGGGCTTCAGCCAGGAAAGATCGCTATATTGCTTTTGTAGAAAATCATTCACCGCTAAGTAACTGCTGATGAAATGTTTTGCGGCTACAGGCAAAACTTTGTTCGTATCGTTTATTGGCCCCGCGCCGAGAATGTTTTCAGTAAAATCGTTTGCAAAACCCGGAAACTGTTTTTCAATTGCTTTCAAACCAGGCATAGCATTATTACTGTCTATCTTAAAGAACGGCTGCTCAAAGCGGTCAATTTGAATATCGACGGGCACTTTGCTTACATCGGGGCCAGCGTTACCACATGAAAATAAAAAAAAAGCGAGTGAACCGTATATCAGTTTTTTCATTGTCAGTCATATTTGTTCCAGCGCTCCCAGAACGCCGTCGTTTTCAAAACAGTAATGAAACGTTGCGGGTATTATTTTATTACTGAAATTTGCTATTACAACAAAACGTTGTGAAATGAGCTGGCGCAAATTAAGCACAAGATTTGATTAATTTTCTTCCAGCAATAAACAAGATTATCAGATGAAATGAGCATGCTTACCATTTTACCTCCCGAATGCATGATACATTTATGCGAATTCCATCTGACCAAAATAAATTCAAAAATTACAGATGAAAATAGCTTTAGCACAACAGAATTATCATATAGGAAACTTTGAAAGCAATACCGCCAAGATCATTGATGGCATTAAGAAGGCGAAATCAGAGGGGGCAGATCTGGTGGTCTTTTCAGAGTTATCCATCTGTGGCTACCCTCCGCGGGACTTTCTTGAATTTGACGACTTTATCAATAAATGTTACGCAGCTGTTGACGAAATCAAAGTACATACAGATACGATCGGCGTAATTGTAGGCGGGCCGCAGCGAAATAAAACTCCTGAAGGCAAAGATCTTTTTAATGCCGCCTGGTTTTTATATGAAAGAGAAATCAAGCAAGTAGTTCATAAAACATTGTTGCCAACTTATGACGTGTTTGATGAGTACCGTTATTTTGAACCGGCCTACGACTGGCACGTTGTTCCATTCAAAGGCAAAAAGATTGCGCTAACTATTTGCGAAGACATCTGGAACCTTACTGATGCTCCACTATACAGAGTTTCACCGCTGGATAAATTGATCCTCCAACAACCAGATTTGATGATCAATATTTCTGCTTCACCCTTTGATTACAACCAGGAAGTGAGCAGAAAAAACATTGTGCGTGAAAACGTGCTGAAGTACAATTTGCCAATGCTGTATTGCAATTGTGTTGGCTCACAAACGGAGATTGTGTTTGATGGCGGCAGCGTTGTATACGATGCAAAAGGCAATCTTGTACAAGAGCTTAAATATTTCGAGGAAGATTTTACAGTTGTTGAAATAAATGAAAATTTTGGCAAAAGCAGTACTGGCCCTGCTATTGATCCATCCGTTAAAATAGAAGACGCAGCTGCAACGATCGATCATTTGATTGACACAAAAGCGATCAATAAAATTCATGATGCTTTAATACTGGGTATTCGTGATTATTTCAGCAAAATGGGTTTTAAAAAAGCAATTCTCGGTAGCAGCGGCGGCATTGATAGCGCTGTGGTGCTGGCTTTGGCTTGCGAAGCTCTGGGCGCAGAAAATGTGAGAGCTATTTTAATGCCTTCACAATATTCAAGTGATCACTCTGTAAGTGATGCAGAACAGCTCAGCAAAAATCTTGGCAATCCATACGACATTGTTCCAATCAAAAACATCTATGATGCTTTTCTTACGGAACTCAAACCTATTTTCAAGGACCTTCCTTTCAGTGTAGCAGAAGAAAATACACAAAGTCGCACCAGAGGAAATTTGCTAATGTCTATCTCCAATAAGTTTGGATATATTCTGTTAAACACTTCCAATAAAAGCGAATTATCTACAGGTTACGGAACGTTGTATGGCGATATGGCCGGAGGACTCAGTGTTTTAGGTGACACCTATAAAGTACAAGTATATGCGCTGGCGAAATACATTAACCGGGAAAAAGAAATCATTCCTGATAATATTATTACCAAAGCACCGTCTGCGGAATTGCGCCCCGGACAAAAAGACACAGACAGCCTTCCCGAATACGATGTGCTGGATAAAGTATTGTATCAATACATAGAACGCAGACAAGGACCGAAAGAGATCATCGCAATGGGCGTTGATGAAGCGCTTGTAAAAAGAATTTTAAAGCTGGTAAACACAAATGAGTATAAACGCAATCAGTTTTGTCCCATTATTCGAGTAAGCAGCAAGGCTTTTGGTGTGGGAAGAAGAATGCCGATTGTGGGGAAATATCTTAGTTAAGCTTTTTAACCGCAAAGATCTCAAAGGCTGTGCAAAGAGAGCAAAGGAGGATAAATTTAAACCTCGTCTTTGTTTCCTTTGCGCAACCTTTTAGATCTCTGCTGTTAAATCATTTGCAGTTAATATTTTCCGTTTTTCAGAGGTCGCAACAAATCCTCCAAACCGTTCAATCTAATCTCATACATCGTTTGCAGAAGCATGCCCAGCTTGCCTTGTGGAAACCCTTTTGACTTGAACCAAACAAGATAAGATTCAGGAAGATTACAAATCAACTGATCCTTGTATTTGCCGAAAGGCATTTTCATTCTTACTAATTCCAGCAAAAGTTCGCCGTTCGGTTGCGGGTTTTCGTTCATGCGGCTAAGATAGTTGTTCGTTCCTGCTCCACAAAAGTCATTCAGGCCCGAACAACCAACAACCATCAAATAACAACTTCAAATACAAAAGCCACCATTAAGAATAATGGCGGCTGACTGTTTATGAAATCCAAAATTAAAACGGTAACTAGTTTGATGCTAGTGTTTAAATGTTATTATTACTCTGGTCGGAGGATTAGGTAAGCCCGCAATAGTGGTGTCTTTCCATAATACCATCGATATAGATGTTATTGAATTTAACGTTACCGTCCCTACTGGTAAAGTTGGGATGTTAGCAGTAAGCGAACTTCCTTGCAACGTCCATGTAAAAGGAACCTGCGCAGGATAAGGCGCACCACATACTACTCCTGCATCAGCAACTATACCTGTACCACCTTTGCTAAAAGTGTACGTGTTGTCAAGCTGACAAGCCGGTAAAGATTGTGGCAAGGCAGTTTCTGCTGTACCATTTCTGTCAAGATCTAACCCTAGTGCATCTAACTTCCAACTGGATTGTACAAGTAAATCTGTGTTTGAAGGAGAATCATCTTTTTTACAACTAACAAAACCAACAACGCACACTGCCATGATTAAAAGAAAGTTTTTCATGAAGCCGTAGAATTTATAGATTATTAAACTGATTTGAGAGAAGATTATTGTTCTAAAGATAATTTTTTTTCGCCCGAATAAGAAATAACCCTTAGAAAATCATTGAGTTTTGCGAAAATTCTTTCAAACTATAATCCTAAATTTTAAGAGTGGCAAAAGAATTGCAAACTGATTATTCTTATTTTGCGTAATCATCTATTTTATAGTTAACAGGTTTATATTATGCTACAAACTGCGGAAGATATAAGACAGCTAAACGAAAAAATACAATACCAGGGAATTTTTATCGATCGCCTTCGTGACGAAGTGGGTAGAGTGATAGTAGGACAGCAATATATGCTCGACAGGTTATTGATAGGTTTGCTTAGTAACGGCCACGTATTGCTGGAAGGCGTGCCAGGTCTGGCAAAAACCCTTACCATCAAGTCGCTCGCACAGGCCATTCAGGCAAAGTTCAGCCGTATACAGTTTACGCCCGATCTTTTGCCTGCGGACGTGATCGGAACAATGATTTATAACCAGCAGCGAAATGACTTTATCGTAAGAAAAGGCCCCATTTTCGCCAACTTCATACTTGCAGATGAAATTAACCGTGCCCCGGCAAAAGTGCAAAGTGCCCTGCTGGAGGCAATGCAGGAGCGTCAGGTAACCATTGGAGACAATACGCACAAACTGGAGGAACCTTTTCTTGTACTGGCTACGCAAAACCCACTGGAGCAAGAAGGTACTTACCCGCTTCCGGAAGCGCAGGTAGATCGCTTTATAATGAAGGTTATTGTTGGCTATCCCACAAAAGATGAAGAGCAACTGATCATTCGTCAAAATGTGCAGGGATTGAACTTTGAGAAAGTGCAGCCCGTAGTAACCATCAACGAAATCCTTCAGGCGCGTGACCTTACCCGTCAGGTATATATGGACGAAAAAGTAGAGCATTACATTTTAGATATTGTTTTTGCAACGCGTTATCCAGAGAGATACAATTTGAGCAAATTAAAATCGCTTATTAGTTATGGTGGTTCGCCAAGGGCCAGCATAAACCTTGCTTTGGCTGCAAAAGCAAATGCATTCCTTAATAAACGCGGTTATGTAATTCCGGAAGACGTTCGTGCCATTGCAAAAGACGTTTTGCGTCATCGTATCGGTCTTACCTACGAAGCGGAAGCAGAAGAGATCAACGTAGAACTTTTGATTGATGATATTTTGAAAGCGATTCAGGTGCCTTAGTAAGGAATTAGGAACTAAGAATTCTTTAGGTACATCAGGCGTTAAGCGTTAGGCATTCAGCGTTAAACTTTAGTCATGCTTACAACAGCGGAAATATTAAAAAAAGTAAAAGAGCTTGAAATAAAAAGCAAGAAGCTCACCCAGCATTTATTCACGGGTGAGTATCACTCTGCTTTTAAGGGCCGCGGTATGAGCTTTCGTGAAGTGCGTGAGTATGCAGCGGGTGATGACATCCGTTTTATCGATTGGAATGTGAGTGCCCGGTTCAATCACCCTTTCAGTAAACTTTTTGAAGAAGAACGTGAGCTTTCTGTTTTACTGCTTGTCGACGACAGCGCCAGTTCTGCGTTCGGAACCGTTCATGGACGTAAAAAAGATATGGTAACGGAAATCGGCGCTGTGCTTGCCTTTTCTGCCATTAATAATAACGATAAAGTAGGCGTTGTTTTCTTTAGCGATATCATTGAAAAATACATTCCACCTAAAAAAGGAAAACAACACGCATTATATATCGTGCGCCATTTGCTGAGTTTTGCGGCAAAAAGAAAACGCACAAGCCTTGCTACCGCCCTGCGTTATCTCAACAGCAGTACAAGGCAAAGAAGCATTGTATTTATTTTAAGCGATTTTATAGATACCGGTTTTGAAGATGCATTAAAAGTAGCGGGTAAGAAACATGACGTGATCGGTATTAAGATATATGATAAAATGGATATGCAGCTGCCGCCGATTGGCCTGATGCAAGTGCAGGACTCTGAAACCGGTGCTACCAAATGGATCGACTCATCAGATTACTTAACGCGTCAGCAGTACGAGCAGGCTTTTTTTGAACACACGGAAGTTTGCAAAAATATTTTCACTAAAGCCGGCAGCGACTTGCTGCATATTCGTACAGACGAGGATTACGTGAAAGTGTTGCAGAAATTTTTTATCGGAAGAAGTTAATTAATTGAAAGTGGAAAACTGAAAATGATTTTTGGGGTAATGGCTTTTGCTTGAACAAACACATGTATTCTCTGCTTTTTAATTTTGACTTTTTACTTTTGACTTAAGATAGTATAGAATTAAACATTATAGTTTTAATCGTAAATAACTAAATGACAAACGGATTGATGACTAAAAAGGCGAATTATATTGTTTCACTGATAATAATGACCTTATCTTTTCAATTTGCGACTGCGCAATCCGTTTCAGTAAAGGCGAGTATAGACAGCTCTTACATTCTAATCGGTCAGCCAATACAATTAGTGCTGGAAGCCAATGTTCCGTTGGGTGTTAACGTAGATTGGTTTCCGTTAGACAGCCTTCCGCATTTTGAATTTATCGACAAAGGGAAAATTGATACCATTACAAATCAGGATGGAAAAGCGTTTCGTCAACTGATTACGATTACAAGCTTTGACTCTGGTAGATGGAGCATTCCGCCATTGCCTTTAAAAGTTGAGAACAGAGAAATATTGACCGATTCCATTTCAGTAAATGTTGACTATTCAGCCTTTGATCCTAAGCAGGACTATCACGATATCAAAGACATTATCGTAGTTGACAATGCCTATTTAAAATACATTAACTGGTTTATTGCGGGCATCGCGTTGATCGCATTGGTGCTTTCCATTTATTTCTTGCGCAAAAAAGTAAAGAAGTTCAAGCCTTCACCAAATACATTCTCCGATTCGAAGCTTTCACCATTGCAGGAAGCTCTGGAAGCCTTGCAGCGACTGCAAAAACAGCCATTGCAAAGCGGTGTCGATGTCAAGAATTATTATACTGTACTTAATGATATTGTTCGCCAATTCTGGTGGAGAAAAACGAACTGGGCAGCACGCAAGAAAACAAATGATGAGCTTGTGCAACAATTGTCAGGCACAGATTTACCGCAAAATGAAAAGCTGAACTTCGCACAACAGTTGCGCATGACAGATGCGGTGAAATTTGCCAAATACATTCCTTCATTTGAGGAAAACAATGTGGCGTTTGAAACAACTAAAAAAAGCCTTCAATCGCTTGATGGCATTTTAAAAAATAATTAAACAGCAGGTTTTGGTTTTAAACTATTTCGAAAATATCGTTTTTGCATATCCGTTTGTGTTGCCGGCGCTTCTCATGGTACCATTTCTTGTTTTTTGGTACATAAAAAGAAACGCAGCAATTCAAAGCAGCATGCCGGTTTCCTCCTTGCGACAGTTAAAAGGAGCTCAAAGCTGGAAAACAACTTTGCGCCATGTTCCTTTTGCCTTGCGCTGTTTGGCCCTTAGCTGTTTAATCCTTGCTTTGGCAAGGCCTCAAACACACAATGACGAGTCCCGCGTAACAGGCGACGGTGTTGATATTGTTCTGGCCATCGATGTGAGTGGAAGTATGCTTGCGCAAGATTTTACACCAAACAGATTGGAAGCGGCTAAGACAGTGGCTGCAGACTTTATCGACAGCAGACAGACGGATCGGATCGGGATCGTGATTTTTTCAGGTGAAAGCTTTACGGTATGCCCACTCACTACAGATGCAGGCGTATTGAAATCGCAACTGTACAATATCAGCAGCGGCATATTGGAAGATGGAACCGCGATTGGCTCGGGACTTGCCACGAGTGTAGACAGATTAAGAGCAGCGACTTCCAAAAGTAAAGTCGTGATATTGCTTACCGACGGCGAAAACAATGGCGGTCAAATTCCACCTCTTACTGCAAAAGAAATTGCGAAGTCCTTAGGTGTACGTGTATATACAATTGGCGTGGGCACGGAAGGTTATGCACCTGTACCAATGCAAACAATGTCTGGCGAGGTAGTTACACAAAAAGAGAAAGTAAACATCGATGAAAAATTGCTGCAACAAATAGCAACTGAAACCGGGGGACAATATTTCAGAGCAAAAGACAATGAGAGTCTGAAAAATATTTATGGCGAAATTGATAAACTGGAAAAATCAAAAATAGAAGTAACAGCCATCCATCGCTACACCGAAAAGTTCTACCCGCTGGCAATCGCAGCAGCAGTTTTTTTGCTACTTGAGCTGATCTTACGATATACAATTCTGAGAAAGTTTCCTTAGGCAAATATTGAATAACTGAATAACTGAACCTCTATTAGCTGACTCCAATAATTAATAGAGCCGCATTCAACAACGAATGCGGCTCTATTAATTACTCTTTATTAATTATTAATTGCTGTTCTAGTCGTACTTCCTACCACCTCTCATCATGATCGTGCTTAAGGATACGTTCAGGCAGAATTGAATGTAATTCTCTTTTACCAAAGGATAAACACCTTGTCCTCTTGTACCGATCTTAATACCAGCGCTATAACCGTAGTAGTTATAACCGGCACCTGCAGGTACCGAAAATCCAAGTGTAATAGAATTAGATTGTATTTTTTGACCTTGAATAATTAAATATGAAAGTTCATTAATGTAGCCTGCATATAATGACAATCCGGGTCTGTCACCCCATTTAGTGTGGCGCGTAAGGGACCAGCTACCACCCAGTGCCAGGCTCTGTGCGTTTGTTGATTCAAATCCGTTTCCACTGTATCCCGTAGCTTTCCAGTTATGTTGAATGTAATCGGCCCCTAGTTTCAGCTTAGTGTTCTGAACTGATATACCGCCGCCATAAATAGAAGGGAACTTAAAGCGACCGTCAATAGTCTTATCTGCTACGATCGTAACATCGTTAGGTCCGGTCACATATTGATCAGCCAACGTTTTAAGATTTATTTCCGGTTGATAGAATGCACCAAGCGTCCACAGCAATTTTTTAGTGTTGAACTGGTATTGAAGACCACCGTTCACTGTAAAGTTGTTATAGTACGTATTATTTACAAAATTGAATATAGCAGAAGTCGTCGCTGCAGTTTGTTTCTGATTTACAGATCCAAACAAATAGCCTGCTGTTATACCCAAAGAAAGATGCTTCTTGATCAAAACGCTGTTACCAAAATAGAATTGGTTCAGGCCCCCTGTTCCTTCGATGTTTATAGGTATCGTTGCCGTTGACCCTTCAATTGTTTTTGAACCAACTGTCAGATAATTCACATCTGTGTAGCGTCTTAAACCAATAACCGTTCCCACATTATTGACGAGATTCAAACCAAGAGCGGCTCTTCTAAAAGTAAAGTCACCGGCAGTATGGCGCTCCCTCTCATTGATATATTGAACAGAACTTCCGCCAAAAGACACGTCAAACATCAAACGGCCGGCCTGAATAGAACTGTAAGAAGCAGGGTTAACGTCATTAATTGTTTTGTCAGATTTCATTGCTACCCCAAGCTGGCCCATGCCATAGTAAGCGTTGTTATCTCTTATATAGTAATCTCCCAGCCCATATGCAGAATAGATGGAGTTAATCCCCTTTTGAGCTTCACTCACATGCACAGTCGTAAGCATTATAACAGAGGCAGATATTAATTTAATAGTTCTCCTTTTCATGTAACTTTTTATAATGATTGACAAACTGTTTATTTCTGGTTATAAATTAGCAATTGCAAAATAAGGGGAGATTTTTGTCTATTTTGATTTAGTGTTCCGTCAGCTCCTATCATTCTGTTAAAAGAAAGATCTCCCGGCGTATTACCTGCCCACGGCAAAAGTTTTCGGGTCGTCAGCTGAGTGGCAAGCTGCTCCGACACAACATAATTTGTCACATCGTAAGTATATCTCGTATTTGTCTGATTTTCCCTGTCTATGATAAGACTTCCTGTCTGAGTTCCCGATCCGCTGCTATTGCTAAGCGGAATGGAAAACGAAAGATCAATATTTTGCAAAAACATATACAGAGCAGGGAACAACGGATATTTTACGTCATCGTAGCTGTATAACAAAGGACGCAGTTCGAGATTCGCCGCCACTACTTTTACAAAAGAACTTAGTTTCTCAATATTTTTCACTGATGGGAAGCTGATCTTCGTTCTTATTCCCATGAATGAATTGATATAAAAGTTGTGGTTAAGTTTGTCTGAAGTTACTGTTGTACCCGGCGTAAGGTTTTTCAAATATGTGCTGGTCGAGGTGTTCCCGTAAATGCTGTTAAATTGATAGGGCGAAGGAGAAACAGTGAAATCAACAGATTTTGCCACTTTTTGACCATTATCATCGTGATAGTAAAAGCGCATTACGGCAGTTGTAGATCCAAAACCGTACAAAACATTGGTCGTCGCACTATCCGAAGATAACTTGATGCCTTTAAACCAAGCCTGGAAGTAATCGTTATTGGTAATTTCCGGAGCATTTGTTTTATAAAAATTAAAAAGCTGTTGCCCCAGCGCATCACTAAGTTTAATCCGTATAGAATCGGAAGTATTGGGTCTTAAAGTTTGCGTTACGCTTCCAAGAGAGCCCGACTCTGTAGCAAATTTATCCTTGTTGTAAAAAACAAGTGCTTCGTTGGTGCTCACCAATGATTTGGTAATATCTTCCGAAACTCTTTGAACGTTAATGTTTATTAATCCTGTAGTATCTCCGTAATGACCGCGGTTTGGTTTGAGGATTAAAAACAGGGAATCGTAGCCCTGTGTAATTGTTCCTATAGTTCCCGCCGCGACACTTGGCATGTTGAGTCTGAAATAAGAAGCACTGCTTATTGTTCCAAAAGCAGTATCTTTATTATAACCAATAATTAACTGATTTGAGCCGGAAGTTTCAAAAGAATCAACCCTCTCAATTTCATATTGTGCGGTGAATGTATCGATTTGGGCCAGGTACGGATTGTCGAATGGGGAAACAGTTTGTATATACTGCGGCTCTTTAGTACACCCAAAAGCAACAAAAATAACTGCCAAAATAACCATGCAGCTAAATCCTTTAACGCGATAAGCCATTCTTTTTTCGCCAAACTTAGTCCACGCATACATTGTAAGTTGGCAGATGCTACAAAAGGGAGGTTTTAATAGACAAAGACGGCATTTATCCAAATAAGGAGCAAAAATTTGTCTTAAAAATCATCTTAAAGCTTTGTTAACGCGTATTGTAAAATGCCCGTGCTGTAGCTACATAACTCATATTCATATACGGAAACAAATATTTCGTCGCAATGAACCTGCGGCAGCGCCTAAAGTGGTTAGAATTGCAAAAAAAATTCATGTTGAAAAGTTTTTCTTTTTTAGGGTTGGCAATTGTGTGTGCTTCGACGTTTGTCTCCTGTACAAAATCCTCGACCTCTACAGATAAAGTTGGTAACTGGATAAGAAGGGGCGACTTTTCTGGCGTTCCAAGAAGTGGAGCTGTTTGCGCGGTAACTAATGATAGTGCTTACGTGGGTCTTGGCTTTGATGGTATTAACCGTTTAAGCGATTTTTACGTATTTGATATTGGCAAAGGTATCTGGTTCCAAAGAGCGTCTATGCCAGGACCAGCAAGAAACCTGGGTATTTCATTCAGTATTAATGGAAAAGTTTACGCGGGCTTCGGATATGACGGGGGTACTACTTACTACAACGATTTTTACATGTTTGATCCAGCTACGAATAAATGGACCACATTAAAAAATTTCCCTAGCACCGGTCGTTATGCAGCATTGGGCTTCAGCATAAATGGCAAAGGCTACATTTGCTCAGGTAACAATGGTAATGCATTACAGGAACTTTGGGAATACAATCCGGCAAATGATTCCTGGACTCAAAAATCTGGTATCCCTGGTTACAAACGTATGGGAGCAGTTTCATTCGTGATCAACAACATTGGCTATGTAGTAACCGGCAGCAATAACGGCGTTTACAACAATGACATGTGGGCTTACGATCCAACAACTGACACATGGACGGAAAAGAAAAAAATCACAAACGTAAGCGATCAGAGCTACGACGACACTTATACTACAATCACAAGAGCTTATGCATCTGTTTTTGTACTTAATGGAAAAGCTGAGCTTGCTACAGGTAGTAATGGTGGTTACAATTCTAAAACATGGGAATACGATCCGGGAGCTGATCAGTGGACTGAAAAAACTCCTTTCGAAGGAACGGCTCGTGAACAAGCGGTTGGTTTCACTTTGAAAAACAGAGGTTTCATTGCAACAGGTAAAAACTCTACTATCCAATTGGATGACGTAAGAGAATTCAAACCAAACGATACAGACGACACTACAGACGATTAATCGCTGTAAACTTTATAAACCAAGAAGGGGTGGCTTTCATAAGTCACCCCTTCTTGGTTTATAAAGTTGTGAGTATCGAGTTATGAATGCATTATTATCGTAAACCTGAACAGGCTTTCAAAAGTTTACGGACCATCATAAAAGCCAAGCTCACTCAAAACTCAGAACTTATTACTCAAAACTTCTTATTTTACACAACTGATAAAATTCTACTCACGATGCTTCCTGTTAATCTCAAGGACTTTGATAAAAAAGTCACGGAAAATAAAAGCAAGCTGCGCCGCTTTCTCACGAAGGTTGAGAAAAACCCACCAAGGCATTTGGATAAAATTGCTGATCAGATCAACACTGAGGTTTGGCAGGAAGTAGACTGCCTGTCTTGCGCAAACTGCTGTAAAAAAATGTCACCCACTTTTACCAGCAAAGACCTGAAGCGCATTTCAGCGCACCTTAACATGACTGAGGAAGAGTTTCGCGATAAGTGGTTGGAATATGACAAGAAAGACAAGGATTGGATGAACAAAACGCAGCCCTGCCAGTTCCTCGACCTTAAAACAAACATGTGTTCAATTTATGAGGTTCGCCCGGCAGACTGTTCTGGCTTTCCGCATCTAAATAAAAAGAAAATGGTGGACTACATACATGTTCACAAACAGAATATTCAATACTGCCCGGCAACTTATAAAATGGTGGAAAAGCTTTCAGAACGTGCAGCTGCGGGTGCAAAAGCGAGTCGCGAGAGGAAAGAACGTGAGGCGTGAATAGTGAATCGTCAGTCGTGAATCGTGTCCTAATTTCACTTCTTTGTGTACATAAAAAAGGCTTCGAATTGTTCGAAGCCTTTTAAAATATTTTACAATATCGCAGAAACGATATTCACGATTCATCATTGACCATTCACCTCATTATTCTGCCTCAGCAACCACTTCTTTAACTTCAGGAATCATTCTCTTCATCATTCCTTCGATACCTGCTTTCAGAGTGATCATGCTGGAAGGGCAACCACTGCAGCTTCCCTGCAACATAAGGTTTACAACACCTTCGTTATAGCTTCTGAACTGAATCGCGCCGCCGTCCATTTCCACAGCTGGTTTTACGTAGTTCTCCAACAATTCTTTAATGCGTTTTACAACATCGTCATCATCAGCAGAAACAACATTGCTTGACTCTGGTTTTACAGTAACCAATTCTTCTTCGTTAACAACCGGTTTATTTTCTTCCAGGTATTCTTTCAAAAACTGGCGAATAGAAGGAATTACATCATCCCAATCAGTTTCGGATGTTTTTGTAAGCGTAACAAAGTTACTTGCTATAAAAACGGCTTTAATAAAAGGAAAGCCGAAAAGTTCTGTTGCGAGAGGAGAAGGTTTAGCACTTTCCACATCAGGGAAATCTACACTTCTGCCGGGATATAAAAGCTTGTTAGCAACAAACTTCATAGTTTCCGGATTAGGTGTCATCTCTGTATAAATGCTAATAACGGGATTTCCTGTTTTTATCATAACTCACAGTATTTAGTTGACAAAAATACGAAAAGCTTTGGGTCAAACATTTCGATAACCAAAAATTATAAAGTTTTACTCAATGATTACAATCCGTTGCGTGACAATGGTTGGCTTTCTGGCAATTTCTATAATTCAGCCAATGCGCGGTAACAATCAAAATAACGGCTGGAACAAGGAGCAAGATATGCCATGTGCTAAATATTTGTTTTGCAAAAAGAAAGCAAACTCCGGTCACAAAAAGCACGATGGGTAATAAACTATGATGGTGTTTCTTATATCCGTGATATAAGGCGTAAATGCCTACAACCATAGCCAGAAAGATCATAAAAAACTCAAACTTCACGTTTTCAACGATATTAATACCGAAAATGGGCAAACTGGCTACCAACAATGGCAAAATTGCGCAGTGAATTGCGCAGGCTACGGAAGTAAATATTCCCATTGCATCCCAATTTGGTTTCAAATTCATCAAGTAGACAGCAAAGGTATACAAAACTTGCAACTCTGTTGCAAGTTCTTATTAAGTATTTTACTTTTTAACAAATAACACTACCACATAGCTTAATTTTGCATTCTCAAAAGGTACTTATGAAGAAAAAGATCCTGATCTATTCGCTTTTTTTCATTTTGTTGTTCGTAGGTTTTGTTTTCGCCCTTACCCGCTTCATACCTGGTTTTGGCGAGGTTAAACTGCCGGTTCTAAGTTATGTGCAGCCTTTTTCTTTTACAAATCAGGATGGCAAAGTGATTACACAGCAAAACGTGATGGGTAAAGTTTATGTGGCAGAATATTTTTTCACGACCTGTAAGAGCATTTGTCCTAAAATGAACACCAACATGAAGGACGTCTACAATACATTGAAGAATGAGCCTGATTTTCTCATTTTATCCCATACCGTCGACCCTGAGACCGATACCGTTGGCAGAATGAAAGTCTACGCAGATTCTTTGGGAGCCAACCCTTCAAAATGGCTTTTTCTCACTGGCGCCAAAGACAGTTTATATTATGCAGCCCGTGTCAGCTATTTGCTGGACGACCCAAAAAATAACAATCAAAATATTGCAGATCAGTTTATTCATACGCAGTTTTTTGCTCTGGTGGATAAATCTGGACGCGTTAGAAAAATTTATGATGGCTTGAAAAAGAATGAACTGTCGGAGATGGAACAAGATGTAAAAAATCTTTTGAAAGAAAGCGATGGTGGCCGTTTTGCAAATGGTTTGTTTAACAATAACCCCGGTTAAAATTTCGTAAATTTGCTGGCATGGAAGAGCAAATTCAAAAAATATTAAAGCATAACCAGCTGAGTGTTACAGGCGGAAGAACTAAAATTCTTGAGCTTTTTCTTGCTCAGGATGATGCGCTTGCTCATGCTGATATAGAAAGAAAAACCGGCGAAAAATTTGACCGGGTAACGGTATACCGTACGTTGCAAACATTCCTTGAAAAAGGTATCATTCACAGCATCCCTACTGCCGACAACTCGGTAAAATACGCATTGTGTAAAGACAACTGTTCAGAAGGTCATCACCATGATCACCACGTGCATTTCATGTGCAGCGTGTGTGGCAAAACGCTGTGTATAGACGAAGTCTCCGTGCCGGTTGTTAATCTGCCCGCAGGATACAAAGTGGAGCAAATTCAAATGATCGTGACGGGTGTATGCAAGGATTGCGCTTAATTAATGGAGAATGGAAAGTTGAAAATGATTTTCAACTTTATAAAATCTTTCTTTAGCCAAGTCCCTTCATTTTCAACTTTCAATTTTCCATTTTCAATTAATTACGGCGCTAATCTTTTTATCACCCAAAAGTTCGCGCCATCGATCTGGTATTGAATGCGGTCGTGTAGGCGACTTGATCTTCCCTGCCAGAATTCAATGCTCACGGGCATTACGCGGAAACCTCCCCAATGTGAAGGACGAGCAATTTCATGGCCCTCAAACTTTTTCTCCATCTGCATTTCGCGGGCCTCAAGCCACTCACGATTTTCGATAATGGAACTTTGAGGTGATGTCCATGCACCAATGCGGCTGCCTCTCGGGCGGCTGTTAAAATATTCGTCGCTTTCCTCAGCACTTACTTTTTCAACTGTGCCGGAAATAATTACTTGTCGTTGAAGTTCTTTCCAGAAAAACACCAGCGTGGCTTTTGGATTCTCCAGCAATTGTTGCCCCTTATGGCTCTCGTAGTTCGTAAAAAACACGAACCCTTTATGATCATAACCTTTCAGTAAAACAGTTCTTGCCGCGGGTGTACCATCCGCAGAGGAGGTTGCCAATGTCATTGCATTTACTTCATCCAGATTGCTCTTTATCGCTTCGTTCCACCACTTTTCAAACTGATCGAACGGGTTACCCATTACATCCTTCTCTGATAATGATTGCAATTGATAGTCTTTTCTGATATCCGCAATTGATGGTTGCATATTCGTCTATTTACTTTTATCCAGGTAATACTCATGAGCGATCTGATCCAATGCCGCATAAAAATCTTCGCCGTATTTTCTGATGAGTGCTTCTTTCAAAAATGCATATACCGGCACTTTTAGCTTTTGCCCTAATACACAGGCTGGACTGCACATGCCTTCTCTTGGCTCGTAATTCAATAGTTCTGCAGTCTTTGTTTTGGTAACTTTTATGGGATATAGATGGCAGCTGATAGGTTTTTTCCACGCAATTTTACCGTCATAATAAGCTTGCTCAAAAGCGCATTTGATCACGCCCTCTTTATCTCTGAATCCGTAGGCACACATTTTACCGCCGATCGTTGGTGTGACCCAACCAAACTCGTCGATATATTCGTATTTGCCTATTTTTCTAATTGCTTCAAGGCCTTCCTCTGTGAGATAAGGTTTCACAATTTCAAATACCTCGTCCACAATTTTCTTCTCCTCTTTTGTAAGCGGAGCACCTGCGTCACCATCTTCACAACAACCACCCTTGCATTTTGTAAGATCACATACAAACTGCTCTTCTACCACCTGGTCGCTCAACATTACATTGTCAATTGCTATCACTTGTCAATTTTTCGCAAAGGTACAAAGCACAATTTGAAAATGTGCTGATTTTAAAATTTGAAAATTGACGAGTGCGGTCTTTGTATATGATTTATAACACTTTCAAAGTCAGATGTGAGCCAAGCTCTTGCGATCCCATTTTCAAATCTTCAAATTTTCAAATTATCAAATTATACTCTTATCTCCACTTCAGCGTGTTAATCAGATGCCTTACATCTTCTTGTAAAAATTGATTTACAGTTGCGAGAGAATCTTCGTTTGGTGGCGCATCAAAATACAAGGCGCCGCGGAGGAAATGTTTAACGGAATCCGAAACGAGGAACTGGCTGGCCGTTGCAGCATTACCTCCTATCTTGAACCAGATGCCATTCACACCGTTGGGTGTTACAAACACGCTGTCATCAATTGAGGTAGCTTTCAGGCTGTGTTTAAATGTGAGCTTATACGAACCTTCCATAAGATCTACGAACTTGTTTAGTCCAATAGAGTCAACGTATTTGCCATCTTTGGTTCTTACTTTATACCGCGCCTTACCACCTATTTCGTTGTAGCTGATGTAAACCTTAGCATTGAATTGGGGCACATCAACATTTATCCAGTAAGGGTTTTCGGGCTGCTCCTCAAAATAAGTACTGTCCTGAACGACGTTCGCATATACGGGATATTCAAATGTATAAGGATAACCGGGGCGATCAAACTTTTGGTAAGCATGTTTAGGAAAATCTATCTTAAAATATCCTTTCTTTTTGGGCGTGTATACGCTGTTGCAGGAAACTATTAATAACAGAGACAACGCAATACCGATGAAAAAGAATGTATGCTTAAATTTAATCGTAGTCATAAATAATTTGAGAAAGAGAAATTATACAAACATGCAAGGTTACTGTACAATGGTAACTTTTACTTTGAGAATTCGATTCTTGTCAGCTTCCAAAATAGTGAAATGAAAATCCCCTGCTTTGATCACTTCATTTTGCGGAGGAATATATCCCGCGAGTTCAAGAATCAAACCACCAAGTGAATCACTGTCACCACGAACAGAATCAAATGTTTGAACAGGAAGATGCATAGCTTTGCAAACGTCATTGATCATTGTTTTTCCTTCGAACATATAGTTAAAGTCATCTATTTTACCATTGCCCGATTCTTCGTCATCAAACTCATCTTTAATATCTCCAATTATTTCTTCCATAATATCCTCAAGTGTTACAATGCCACTGGTTCCACCAAACTCATCCACCACTACAGCGAAGTGAACATGCTTTGCCTGGAACTCTGTCAAAAGATCTTCGATCAATTTATGCTGATGTACAAAATAAGGCGGACGTATCAATGGGTGCCAGTCATAGGCATCGCTTTCATCCAAATGCGGAACAAGATCCTTCGTTTGAATCATTCCCACAACATCATCAAGGCTTCCTCTATAAACAGGCAGACGCGAGTAGTGCTGCTCTTCAACGCGTTTTATAAGTTCTTTAAAAGAGAGGCTATTATCAACACCGGTTACATCAAGCCTGGTTCGCATAATTTGCTTTACAGTTATGTTTCCAAACTTGGCAATTCCTTTTAAAATATTTTTTTCTTCTTCAGTAGAGCTGCTGTCGTTTTCCAGTTCATCCAGATCGTAAGAGCGACTTTTTCTTCCGATTGAATTTTCCACGCCATCTGCGAAACCCGCCATTGCCATCCCGGTTCTTCTAAATAGCAAATAAACAATTTCAACTAAAAAAGAGGCATCCCTTGCAAAGCGTAAATTGTTTTGACTCGCATATACTTTGGGTAAAATTTCGCCAAACAAAACAAGAAAAAATGTGACGATCAGTATCTTTACAAGAAAGTCAACAAACCACCAACTATTGTTTACAGTTAAAAGCTGATTGATCAAAAAGTTTGAAAGAATAATGATCGCAACGTTTACTGTAAGATTGGCAATACGTAATGAAGCATGAAGAACCTTGGGTTCACGAAGCAACGTGACAATTCTTTTCCAACCCTCTCCCTGCTTGGTTTTCAGCACATTGACGTCTTTATCTGTTAAAGAAAAAAATGCAACTAAAGAGCCCGCAAGAAAGTAAGAAATGACAAGCAGAAAAATAATGATCGCAACGAGAAATGTAATGCCCTGCACATTCACGGTTGTTTGCAGCAAAAGCGGCGACAAGATTGTTTCTATTGAATTATAACCCGAATGAAAATCCAAAATATCTGGTTTTGGTGAATGTTTAGTTTAATACAAAGGCAGATTTTGAGGCCCGTCCGACCGGGTCTTCCGGGCGTACCTGCCAACTGCCTTTACATACAATGGCACAAATTTGCAATAAATATGTGTAAATTAAAAAGGTAAATCTCCTGTAGGCTCCGGTGGAATGTCCGCAGGATTTAAGCCTTCCAATCCCTCCGTAGGATAAGACTGCAATCCCGGAGTTCCGTCCGTTCTTTTGTCCAGCATAATCAGGTTATCACCGACTACTTCTGTGGCAAATTTTTTATTCCCCTCTTTGTCTTCCCAACTTCTTGTGCGTAAACGCCCTTCTATATAAACCAGGCTGCCTTTATGCAGGTATTTTTGAGCAAGCTCGGCAAGTCCTCGCCATAAAACTACAGTGTGCCACTCTGTTTGAGATATCAGTTTACCGGCCCTATCCTTGTAGGTTTCGGTGGTGGCTAAAGAAAATTTTGCTACTGCTATATTGCCTTCCAGATGCTGAACATCTGGGTCTTTTCCTAAATTACCAATTAACATCACCCGGTTTACTCCTCTCATGATAATGAATTTGAGTTTACAAATTTTCCTGTGCTGACGAAATCTCTCTAAAATTAATTTTTTTAAACCAAAATCAAATAGATTTTTTTGCATTTTTAAATGCGTAAAAGCAACAAGATTAAGGGATAAAATAAATTCTGGATGGAATTTGAAAATTTGAAAATTTGGGAATTTGAAAATTCTTTCAGCGCCATTTTCATTTTTCAAACTAACTCTCCAAATATCTGGAGAAAGACACATCTAAAACATTTTCAAATTTCAAATCCTCAAATTTTCAAATTCATCTATCCATGATTGTTAGATTAAAATAATGTAACCTCCTGCTGCATGAGGGTATTGATAAATTTGGGGAAAGCCAGTTTCTTAATATCTTTTTCCGTTAAAAGCTCATAGCCCGGAATATCGATGGATGTTTGAACTGTAATTTTAATAAGCTGGCCAATAATCAATTGATGGGTTAGCTGCTGTTTGACAATGGTAGAAATTCCCTGGAGTTGGAAAGGCGTATCTATAAAAGATTTTATAGCCTCCTTTATATTCTTTTTCGTCCAGTCAATTGGTTCATCGTGTTCGTGCAACACAAACTCGTACAGGTTTTGCCAAATATCTTTTGCCTCTCTTTTCTTTACAAATGTTTTTCCATCAACGCTTATTACAAAGTAATACATGTAGCGTGTCTTCTTTTTCAACACCTTTTCTTTTACAGGCAAATCATTTACCCACGCGTGCTGAAACGCCCTGCAATCGCTCTTTTGCGGACATATGCTGCATAAAGGGTTTTGTGGCTTGCAAACAACTGCGCCAAAATCCATTATAGCCTGGTTATAAATTCCGGGGCTCTCTTTGTCCAGAAGGCTGTCGGCTAACTGATTGTATAATTTTTTTCCATGTGTGGAATCGACAGGTGTAGACATACCGAAATAACGAGAAAGCACGCGTAACACGTTCCCGTCCACCACAGCATGGGGCAAATTGAAGGCGAATGAAGCTATTGCTGCCGCTGTATAAGGGCCGATTCCTTTTAGCGCAAGGATGTGTTCGTATGTGCTGGGAAACCTGCCTTTATAATCCCCATCGATGATTTTTGCAGTAGCGATAAGATTTTTGCAGCGGCTATAATAGCCCAACCCCTCCCAAAGCTTAAAAACCTTTTCCTCCGGAGCTTTCGCCAGCTTTTTAACTGTGGGAAAAGTTTCGACAAACTTATTATAATACGCAAGCCCTTGTTCTACACGTGTTTGCTGCAAAATAATCTCGCTGAGCCAGATTTTGTACGGATCTTTTTCCCCTTTCCAGGGCATGGAACGATTGTTTTCTGCGCTGTTCCATTCCATTAATTTTCGGGTAAAATCAAAATTCATTGTATAAAGTAAAAATCAACTATTTATATGTAAAAGAAAAAATGTACTATTTTTAAGAAATATTCAAAATCAATAACTTGCATGAATAAAAAGATTCTCTTATTTTTCAGATGAAAACAATTGGATCTTATTTTATTACCGGATACAAAAATATTTAAGTAATGAGAAAAGCCGACCTAATCAATCAAATTTCAGAAAAGACGGGTATCCCCAAAGTAGATGTATTGGTTACGCTGGAGGCCATGTTCAAGGAAGTAAAGGACACGCTCTCGGAAGGCGAAAATATCTATATCAGGGGCTTTGGGAGTTTTATTACCAAGAAACGTGCTGCGAAAATTGGCCGTAACATTAAGAAAAATGTAGCGGTTGAAATTCCTGAGCATTACATCCCAGCTTTTAAACCTGCAAAAGAATTTGTGCAGGAAGTAAAAAAACTAAAAACAGTTAAAGAAGAACAACCAGGTGCCGATGAAGAGATGTAATGACGTAAATTTGCGGTCTTAAAACGTTTTTCGTGAAAAGACAGCAGATTATTCTTATTGCCGGTGGCGTGGCTGCACTGTTGTGTATTTATTTTCTGGGGCAAACGGTTCCTGCGAAAAAGGGCACCTTAGCTTCTCAGAATGAAGCACATACAGATTCAGCTGCAACAATTAATACCGAGGCATTGCTCAGCGCAGCGAAGAAAAAATTAACTTCTTCACAACAGGCCTATATAACTAGTCTTGAAGCTTCAGTAGTGCGTGGCGATGTAAAAACGCAGCAAATACGCACTTATAATCAGCTGGCTACGTTCTGGAAAGATTCTGCCAGAATGTTCGAACCGTACGCTTATTATACTGCCGAAGTAGCTAAGTTGGAAAATTCTGAAAAAAGTCTCACCTTTGCAGCCCGATTATTTTTAAATAATCTGCGTGGCGTTGATGAACCTTCGCTGAAAAGCTGGGAGGCAAGTCAGGCCAAAGAGTTATTTGAGAAGGCTTTAGCGTTGAATCCTGCTAATGATTCTACTAAAATCGGATTAGGAAGTTGCTACATTTTTGGAAGCACCGCCGCTAATCCAACAGAGATCATGCAGGGGATTCAACAAATACTGGAAGTTGCACGAAGAGATTCCACCAACATGTATGCTCAGTTAATGCTGGGAATCGGAGGTGTAGTTTCGGGACAACTTGATAAAGCAGTAGAGCGACTTGAAAAAGTTGTAAAAGCTGAGCCGCATAATATGGAAGCTGTTTTCATGCTTGCTGAAGCCAACGAAAGAAAGGGTGATAAAGCAAATGCAATAAAATGGTATGAGATCGGGAAAAGACACGTTCCAAATAAAGAGGTTGTGAAGGAAATAGAGGAACGAATTGAAACGCTGAAGAAATAAATCGATATACAAATTTAAAATTGTTGAAAGATGCCTTGTGGTAAAAAAAGAAAACGTCATAAAATAGCGACGCATAAACGTAAAAAAAGACTAAGAAAGAATCGTCATAAGAAAGGTAAAAAATAGTTTTACACTTCTTTGTAATTCATTCCTCTATGCCGGAGCATGTCATGTGTCCGGCATATTTTACTTGGCTGAACTATTTTTATTTCAATAGTATACACATTATTTCATATCATTGTATACTATGCTTAATGCAAATAGCATTCTCAGCGATTTTCCTTTTGGTGATGGTTGGTTAGTTTGTAAATGTGAATACGCTTGAACAAGGAATTAATAATTAATGCTGCTCCCCAAGGTGTTGAAATAGCACTTCTTGAAGACAAAAAACTGGTTGAACTGCATAATGAAAAAGCAGATGCCAGCTTTGCCGTGGGCGATCTTTACCTGGGTAAGGTTAAAAAACTTATTCCGGGATTAAATGCCGCTTTCGTTGATGTAGGCTTCGAGAAAGACGCGTTTCTCCATTACACCGATTTAAGTCCATACGCAAAATCCTTATTAAAATTCACTCAACAGGCTATTGGAGACAATACGCCGGGTGGTTTTGATTTTGGTAATTTTTTGGTGGAACCTGAAATCATTAAAACGGGAAAAATAAACGAGGTACTTAGCGGCAAACCAAACATCCTCGTACAGATATTAAAAGAACCTATTGCTGCAAAAGGCCCACGCCTTAGCTGTGAAATTTCTTTGCCCGGAAGATTCGTAGTTATTACGCCATTCAATGATATTGTGGCCGTTTCCCGTAAGATCCATTCTTCGGAAGAAAGGAAGCGCCTGCAAAAAATTATTGAGTCAATAAAGCCAAAGAATTTTGGCGTTATTGTGCGTACAGCGGCTGAAGGCAAGAACACAGCAGAGCTTCACGAAGATTTGTCTGCACTGGTTGACACCTGGAAACAAATTCAAGGGAACTTGAAGGGTGCAGTTGCACCTGCAAAGATCCTGAGTGAACAGGCAAAAACCACCAGCATGCTGCGCGATCTATTAAATGAAGATTTTAACCGCATAGTAGTAAATGATAAAAACATTTTCAACGATGCGAAGAATTACATTCAAAAGATTGCTCCGGATAAAGCAGACATCGTAACGTTCTTCCACAACGGTTCTCCTATTTTTGATCAATACGGTATTACAAAGCAGGTTAAAGCTGCTTTTGGTAAAACAGTAAACCTTCCAAGTGGTGCATACCTGATCATTGAGCACACAGAAGCTTTGCACGTGATCGACGTGAACAGCGGATATAAAAGTGTGAGCAATAACCAGGAGCAAAATGCCTTGGAAACCAATATGGAAGCGGCAGAAGAAATTGCACGTCAGCTTCGCCTGCGCGACCTTGGTGGTATTATTGTGGTTGACTTTATTGATATGAAACTTCCTGAGAATAAAAAGAAACTCATGGAAGCGATGGAAGAATATATGAAGCCGGACAGGGCAAAACACGCGGTTCTTCCTATTTCTAAATTCGGCCTGATGCAGATTACGCGCCAGCGTATGAAGCCTGAAGTAACGATTAACACGCAGGAAATTTGCCCTAGCTGTAATGGTACCGGAAAAATCTCTTCCACTCTTGTACTGGAAGATGAAATAGAAAAAAATCTGAACTATCTCATTACACACAAACACAGCAATCTTACTTTGATGGTGCATCCTATCATGCATGCATATTTAACTAAAGGCTGGCTGTGGTCCAAATGCTGGAAATGGAGAAGAAAGTTCAAACAAAAGATTAACGTTGTTGCCAATACAAATTATCACCTTACTGAGTTCCACTTCTTCGATCATCATGATGAAGAAATAAAATTATAGAGAAGCCCCAACGCAGAAATGTTTATACCAAACAAATAATTCCTGTGTTAGACACCTTTATCTTACTTTCAGCCTGGAAATAAACTTCCAGGCTTTTTTTATATATCATAATGGAAGCGACATTGAAGTACATAGCACTTCTGATCTTTCCCTTTCTTTCCGTCAACCTTATAGACAAGCCTATGCTCTCCTGTTATACGTCTTGACCAAAAACCCTTTAGATCGTGCTTAAGTGGCTCTGGCTTGCCTAGACCATGAAATGGACTTTTGCGAATATCATTAAGTAGCTCTTTTATTTTTAATACAACTGACTCATCTGACTCTATCCAATAACTAAAATCCTCCCAACCGTTTTCTGTAAATTCAAAACTCATGATCTGGTATCAACTTAAAAATTCTTAATGTTGGTAAAAGCAATTGGTCATTATTACTTAGTCCAACTTGAATTTTCTTGTCTTCTTTTCCTGAAGTTGCTGGATAGACTCCTTTAATCTTGCTCTATTTGCTGCCGTTGACAAAAGATGCCCTGTTTCTGTGAGTGAATTATATTCCTTTATGGACATTATCACTACCGCGTCGTCCTCGTTAGTTCTTGGAACAACAATAACATCAAGAGATTTAGCCACATCATCCAGGTATTTCTTGATATTGCTTCTCAACTGAGAGATTGATATTGCCTGCATATGTCCAGTTTTGTACGTACAAATGTACAAATTTTTGTACTAAAAAATTAAACTTTACGAACAACCCCCTCTTTATCACTAGCTATCTTGCGCTCACTTTGCAAGAAATCAATCACCTTCCAGGCTTTTTCTTTTGATATGCCGGATAGCTTTGCAATCAGGTTTTTGATGTCCACTTCTTCGGCGGCAATAATGTCAAAAATTTTGCTCTTAATTTTTTCAAACTCTTCTTCGGATAAAGTGCCACGTTTTTTCTTCAGGCAATTATCGCAGACACCGCATTCGCTAATGTTTTCGTCACCGAAATATCTTCCTACGATTTGACTACGACAAGCATTTGGCTCGAGAACGTAATCGATAAAATGCTTTAATCTTTTTTCGTATTCTTGTTTGCGAAAATCATAACGTTTTTGATCAATGACAACAGACTGCACGGCTACTCTTTCGTAAATAAAATACAACTGCGGCGAATCTTTTTGAATGTCATATTCAATAACCCTGTAGCGATCAAGCTGGACAAAAGCTTCCTTTACTTCCTCAATCGTTTTCTTCAAAATAAATGCTACGGACCTTTCATATACAGAAACGGGATAATCAAAAACACCTTCGTAATTGCGCAGCAAGGCTTTTATGAAAGGCTCAAGCGCCGGATAATTACTTTCAAATTCATACAGTGTGTCTTTATTGCAAATGAATTGAATTTTCGAAGGCACGAAAACCTGTTCATTAAAAGACACATAACCTTCTTGCTCCAACACTTTCAAACTATTAATGGCAAGAATAAGATCGAGTTGAAATTTTTTTGCGAAATCTATTATTTCAAAAGAATAGTAAGCACCTTCACCAATACCTGTTGGTATTTGAAGGTAATTCGCCACTGCCTGGTATACCCCTCTGATAGTTTCAAGGTCAGGAAATTTCAGTAGTGCAGCTTCTTTCAAATCTTCAATATCCTTTTGCTGGTAAAGCATTACCGTGTAAGACTTCTGCCCATCTCTTCCCGCACGGCCGGCCTCCTGATAATAGTTTTCGAGACAATCAGGTAAATCATAATGCACAACGGTTCTCACGTCGGGTTTGTCGATACCCATCCCAAACGCGTTGGTGCAAACAATACAGCGAACTTTGTTTTGTATCCATGCCTGTTGTCTTTGTTGACGCGCTTCCTGCGTTAATCCTGCATGATAATGATCAGCGGAAATACCGTATGATAACAACAGATCAGCTACATCCTTTGTTCTCTTCCTGCTTCTGCAATACACAATGCTTGTGCCTTGCACATTGTTCAAAATTTCTACGAGCTTGTTGATCTTTACGGGAGCATTAAAGACACTATATGAAAGATTAGGTCGCTCAAATGATTTTCTAAAAACAGTATAGTTTGTAAAAACCAGTTTCTCACAAATATCTTTTTGTACAGCAGGTGTCGCAGATGCTGTTAAAGCAAGAATTGGCACACTTGGTATCTCTTCTCTCAAATTGGCAATACGCAGGTAAGGCGGCCTAAAGTCGTACCCCCATTGTGAAATACAATGCGCTTCGTCTACAGCAATTAGATTGATTGGAAGTGAAGGCAAATATTCCAGAAAAAGATTTGTTTCCAAACGCTCGGGAGAAACGTATAAAAATTTGCAATTGCTATTTGAAGCCAACTCCAAAGTATGAATCACTTCTTTTCTATTCATACCAGAGTAAATGGAAAATGCCGTGATGCCTTTCTTTCGAAGATTATCGACCTGGTCTTTCATCAACGCAATAAGCGGACTGATCACCAGGCACAATCCATCTTTTGCCATTGCAGGCACCTGGAAGCAAACGGATTTACCGCCGCCTGTGGGAAGTATTGCCAGTGTATCTTTTCCTTCAAGTACATTAAGGATTATTTCCTCTTGCTTTTCACGAAAAGATGAATAGCCCCAATATTGCTTGAGAATTTGATGAATGCTCATGTTTTGCGAAGGCGACATTTAGTAAATATAGGTTAAAGCGGTGTTGCACGATACCTTGAAAACAGGAATGCAGCATTCAGTATCAAAAAAGCTAAATGCTGCATTCCTGTTTTTGAAAGATAAACTACTCGACGTTTTTTACAAACAACCTCACAGAATTCACTGCAAGCACCACATCACTTAATCCCATTACTAATGCACCGAATGTTGGCGTGAGCAAACCAAATGCAGCTACTGGGATCGCGATAATATTATAGATAAATGCCCAGAACAAATTTTGTTTAATGGTTAGGAATGTGTGCTTGCCCAATCCTAAAGCAAGCGGAAGATTCTTTAAACCATCACCCATTAATACCACATCTGCTGTTTGCACAGCTACTTGCGAAGCTTCACTTAAAGAGATGCCAACGGTTGCTTTTGCAAGAGCAGGAGCATCATTTATACCATCACCCACCATCGCAGTTGGCGCTTGATTGTTCAACTCTTCAATCTTTTGAAGTTTCTGCTCTGGCGTTTGTTCAGCTATGACAATGTCTATATGAAGCTGAGCGGCTATTTGCTCGCACTTGTATCGCCTATCGCCGCTAAGCAGAATAGATTTAATCTTTTTTGAATGCAGATAGCTGATCACTTTTGTTGCTTCTGGTCTTATCTCGTCCTGCACATCGAGCCAGCCGACAAGCGCATCATTCTTTACGATATATACGTTGTGATCGCTGTCTTTAGTAAGTGTTTCTGCCACCTTATATGAACCTGCCCAATATTCGTTTCCTTCATTATCAAAAGCATGCATGCCTTTTCCTTTTATCTCTTCTACTTTTTTCCAACGCATTATATCAGTACGTTTCCAGGACGTTGTGATGCTGTCGGCTATAGGATGATTCGAGAATTTTTCCAGTGAATACACCAATCTTTTAAACTCATCCTCATTCATGGATGCATCCTCGATGTGTAATTTGCTGATCGCAAATTTCCCCGTTGTAAGAGTGCCAGTTTTATCAAACACAACTTGCGTAATATTCTTGAACGCTTCAAGGCTTTTTGCATTTCTAAACAACACACCATTTTTGGCTGCCCGTCCCAAACCCACAGCTATTGCGGCAGGTGTTGCCAGCCCCATGGCACATGGACACGCTATCACCAGCACAGCGATGCTGCGCATAAGTGCAGGTGTGAAATCTTTTAGAAAAATATAATTGAGGACGAAAGTCAGTACAGCAATTCCCAAAACCAACGGTACAAAAATGGCGCTGATCTTATCTGCCAGCAACTGAGCCGGGGGTTTATCCCCTTGTGCTTTTTTAACAAGGTTTATAATGTTTGACAGAACCGAATCCTTAGCCTCCGCAGTCACAATAGCTTTTACAGTACCATCCGCGATAACACTGCCCCCAACAAGTTTGTCTTTCGCATGTTTTTCCAGTGGCAGGCTTTCTCCTGTAATGATAGCCTCGTCCACACTTGCATCGCCCCACAGTATCTTACAATCTGCAGGAACCTGTTCTCCGGATTTTATTAAAACAAGATCGCCATTTTTAAGCTGAGTATTTTCTACCGGAAGGATGACTTCTTTATGGTCGCCGTCGAAGGCGATCATATTTGCCATTACCTTTTGCGATTTCGCCAGCTTATTCAACGCACGTTGCGTGGTTTGCACAGATGCATCTTCGAGGTAGTTACCAAAAAATACAAGTGTTATAATTGTTGCTGTCGTTTCAAAGAAAAGATATTCATGTCCCCATCCTGCCAGCACACCGATAAGGCTATAAACAAAAGCCGCTGTTGAACCCAGTGCCACCAAAACATTCATATTCGGGTAACCACTTCTCAGGCTTTTAAATGCACTTTTTCCAAAGAAACTCATACCTGTTATGTACACCGGTAAACACAACGCCAACTGCACCCATCCATTCATTAACCAATGTATATGCACCCATTTGTCGATCATATGTAGCACAAGCACCAATGTAAATGGCAAACAGATGAGCACATATCTCAACTGCTTATTCATGCCTTCACCGCTATGATCGTGGTCGTGTGCATGGCCTTCATGGTGGTGAACCACCTTATATCCGAGGTCTTCAATGCCCGTTTGCAAATGTGAAGCATCGGAGCCCTCAACAATTTCAAATGCAACATCTCCATCGATAGGACTCACCTTAACATTTTTCGCGCCCTGTTTTTCCAGATATTTTGATATCGTGAGCGCACAATTTGCGCAATCCATCCCTTCTACTTTCCAGTTTTTTGTTTCCATAATTCGTCCTTTTTTGTCACGTCTGCAATTTACAACGGCTTTAAAGAAACTATCATGACGAGAAGCAACTCTTATAGAAACGATGTTGCAAAAGGGGCGAAATATGGCACGCAGATGACGCAGATTAAACTGATTTACATTGATTTTCAAAACTGAATAACCGAGTAACTGAATAACTGAATGTTTATGTTCATCAGCGTCTTTAACTCGCAACACTCAGTTATTCAGTAATTCAGTAATTTCTGCCAATCAGCTTCATCTGCGTGCTCACTGCCTATCTTTGTACCATGCAGCTGACATTTACATTGGATGAACTACCTGCAGTCGCAGAAAAATTCTGGCAGGAAAATGAGGGGAAAAAAGTCTTTTCCTTTCATGGCAACATGGGTGCAGGAAAAACAACTTTTATAATGGCACTGGCAAAGGCCAAAAAAGTAAAAAACACCATTAGCAGTCCTACCTATTCTATTATTAACGAGTATGGATACGACAGTGGGAAAATATACCACATGGACCTTTACCGGCTGAAAGACACTGAGGAAGCTATACAGGCAGGAGTGGAAGATGCCCTTTACAGCGGAAACATTTGCCTGGTAGAATGGCCGGAAAGAGCTGTGGAATTATTTCCGGACGACAATGTAAATGTTTACCTGGAAGTCGTTAACGGCTCAACACGTAATATTTCAATAAAATAGATTAGTTATTTTTGGAGTCGGGATAAATAAATACCCTGCATTCAGGAAGAAACTTTATGTTTGACTTCCCGTTTTTTTGAAAAATAAATGATTCTTGCCTCATGGCGCAACAAAGACCACTTATAAGCACTTCTTTCAGCTACGAAACACTAGAAGAAACATTGGATGTTAAGCCCAAAGGCGAGTCAATCAGCATTGGTATCCCCAAGGAAACAGCCTTCCAGGAAAACCGCGTGGCACTAACTCCCGAAGCCGTAAGTGTTTTGGTAAGCAATGGCCACCACGTGTACATAGAGCATAACGCGGGAGATGCATCTCATTTTCGCGATAAAGAATACAGTGAGGCAGGCGGGAAGATCGTTTATAACAAAGAAGATATTTACAAAGCACCTATAGTAGTGAAATCTGCGCCGGTGGTGGAGGAAGATCTCCCCTACCTGCAAGCCGGCCAGGTCATCATTTCTCCAATGCACCTGAGCGTAATGAAATCTGAGTGGCTGGAAAAAATGATGGAAAAACGCATTACCGCATTGGCATTTGAACACCTGAAGGATGACAGCGGCACATTACCTATCGTTCGCAGCATGAGCGAAATAGCGGGCAATGCCGTAATGTTGATTGCAGGGCAATATCTTGGTTCTGCCAATCATGGGAAAGGTGTATTGCTCGGAGGCATTTCGGGTGTACCGCCAACAAAAGTCATCATCATTGGTGCTGGTGTTGTAGGAGAATATGCTGCAAGAGCGGCCCTCGCATTGGGCGCATCAGTGAAAGTTTTTGACAATAGCGTTTACAGATTAAAAAGACTGCAGAATAATATCGGCCAGCGTCTCTGGACCTCGGTTCTTGAGCCAAAAATTTTGGCGAAACAATTAAAAACCTGCGAGGTTGCGGTGGGTGCGCTTGGCTCAAACGGGGGAAGAACGCCAATCGTTGTTTCCGAAGAAATGGTGAGCAACATGCGTCCCGGCAGTGTGATCATTGACGTGAGTACAGACCGTGGCGGCTGTTTTGAAACTTCAGAAATCACCAGCCATGAGAACCCGATATTTATGAAATATGGCGTTATTCATTATGGCGTTCCCAATATTCCTTCAGGCTTTTCACGCACCGCTTCGCAAGCGATCAGCAACGTGTTGATGCCGTTGTTAATTGAGGCAGGAGATGCAGGAGGATTTGAAAACCTGATCTGGCACAAGGTAAATTTGCGCAGCGGCATTTATCTGTTCAAGGGCGCTCTTACCAATTTCCACTTGAGCGAAAGATTTGACCTGAAATATACTGATCTGAATCTGTTGATTGCGAGCCAGCGTTAAATCAAACAATTTTCCTTACTAGCTGTTACCCTTTTGAAAAATAACAAAAGGGTAACGTTGCTAACATGAGCAGAGATCTCTACTTCATCGCCATCATTCCTCCACAAGATATTTGCGATGAAATAACATCTTTCAAAATGGAAATTGCCAGTGACTACGATAGTCACAGAGCGCTGAAAGTTATTCCCCACATTACTTTAAAAGCGCCATTCAAAATGCCGGCAGCGCATCACGCGGGACTGTTTAAATGGTTTAGCGAATTGTATGTTAACACAGGACCATTTACAATAGACCTTAACAATTTTGGGGCGTTTCACAACAAAAACAATCCTGTGATATTTGTGCATCCGGTTATGAATGTACAATTGGCGGCCGTTCAAAAAGAGATCATTCGAAGTTTTCACAATCATTATCCGGAAATAACGATCATGGATATCGAACACAAGTTTACACCACACATGACCGTTGCTTATCGTGATCTGGAATTTTCACGCTTCCAGGAAGCATGGAAAGTATATCATGACAAGGAATACAAGAGAACGTTTACTGTAATTGATTTTCATTTGTTGCAGCATGACGGCGTGAAGTGGAATATTGCGGAGACGTACGGGTTAAGTAAAAATAAAAAATTGTAAGGCGAATCGCACTAGCCCTGTGATGCCATGAATGTGCAACAAAATATTCGGAGCAGCGCACATTTGTGTTGTGCCCCAAAAATGAAAAAGGGGCGAATTGCATTCGCCCCCACAGATACACCGAAATATTATTTAAACCCTCTCTGTTAACAATTGTTTCACCAATTGCTCCAGTTCAGATAATCTCTTTTCAAGATCAGGAAGATTGCGGCTAAGCGCCTGGCTGCGCAACGCACTTGTGTAATCAAATGCCGGACTGCCGGTAACGGCAGTGTTTGGCGTTTTGATACTTTTACTTACACCACTCTGCGCATTGATTTTACTGCCATCAGCAATAGAGATATGACCAACAATGCCGGCTTGTCCGCCGATCATCACGTTCTTACCAAGTTTGGTACTACCGCTCACGCCGCTTTGTGCAGCCATCACAGTATTGTTGCCAACTTCTACGTTGTGTGCAACCTGGATAAGGTTATCCAGTTTCGCACCGGATTTAATGAGCGTAGAGCCTATGGTAGCGCGGTCAATAGTAGCATTGGCGCCTATTTCCACGTTGTCTTCAACCACTACATTACCAATTTGTGGCACTTTTTTAAAGCTGCCGTCAGCCTGCGGCGCAAAACCAAATCCGTCACTTCCTATTACAGTACCGGCATGAACAGTAACATTTTTGCCAAGCACACAATCAAAGTAGATTTTTACTCCTGCGTGCAAGATCGTATTGTCACCAATTTTCACATTATTACCAAGGAACGTGCCGGGGAATATTTTTACGTTATTGCCGATCACTACATTTTCACCCAAGTACACAAATGCGCCGATGAAAATGTTTTCACCCAGTTTCGCAGTGGTCGAAATATAAGAAGGTTGTTGAATTCCTGTAAGCTGTTGCGTCATTATTTCCTGGTATTTGGATAACAATGTGGCAAAAGCGGAATAAGCATCGGGAACGCGAATAAGTGTCGCATTTATGGGTTCCTTCAACTCCTGAGCTTCATTTACTATAATGATGGAAGCTTCAGTTTTATACAAAAAGTCTTCGTATTTGGGATTGGCTAAGAAGGATAATTGGCCTTTTGTAGCTTCTTCAATTTTTCCAAATGAACCAACGGCAGCTTCAGGGTTACCGTCAACTTTTCCATTGATAAGAAGCGCAATTTGGGCAGCAGAAAATTGCATACTCAATTTTAATATTTGTTAAGAGTTAATGTTTAAACCTTTAAGTAAACTTTTCCTTATACTCTTTGGCTTTTTTTAAACATTAAGAAAGCAAATGTAGTGTTTTTTCACAGGGCTTGACAAATTCCGGTGAATTAGTGCGTTATCCACTTGTGAAATATCTTTCACAGATCCGTCCTTGAATAGAATATTGATACTTTCTTCGGTAGGGTCATACGTTGTGTTGATAGCTTCCCCACTGAAAACATAGTATTCTGCTTCGTTTTCAGCGATATTTAATGTATTACAAATTTTTTCCTTTATTGTTTTTTCAAGATTGGGATCAATCGGGTTGGGCGATAATTTCAGCTTATAGAGCTTTCTGTTAATTAAAGATGTACTCAAAAAAGACAGTACCTTATCTTGATGGAACATCCATTTTTTAAACGTGCTGACCAGGTCGGTGTCATCGAGCAAGCAGAACTTATCCAGATGGTCTGCAAGATTATTGCCAGCTGATGGATTGTGCAGGAAAAAATCAAGCATTGGCGTTGAGCAGTCTACCTGAACACCATTTTTTACCAGCTCTTTTGCGCGGGCAATTACTTTAACCAACATCATTTCTGCGCTTAGAACGGTTTTGTGCAGATACACCTGCCAATACATAAGTCTTCTTGCAACAAGGAATTTTTCAATCGAATAGATCGCTTTTTCTTCCACCATCAATTCATCATTATGAACGGTTAGCATTTTTAAAATACGATCGTAGCCAATTACACCTTCAGAAACGCCGGTAAAAAAACTGTCCCTCGTTAGGTAATCCATTCTGTCAACGTCCAGTTGCCCGGAAACCAACTGATGCAAAAACGGTTTATTGTACTTGTTCGTGAAAATATCAATCGCAAGCTTCAGCTGTCCTTCAAATATCTCATTGAAGTGCTGCATGATCAGCAACGATATTTTTTCATGATGTACTTTTTCTATAAGCGTTTTTTCCAGCGCATGTGAAAACGGACCGTGCCCGATATCGTGTAGCAGAATCGCAATCTTTGCGCCAAGTTCTTCTTCAGTTGTTATTGCGATGCCTTTATTTTTTAGCTCACCCAACGCGCAACACATCAGGTGATACGCCCCGAGTGAGTGATGCAAACGCGTATGCACTGCACCAGGGTACACGAGCGAAGCAAACGCCATCTGGTGAATGCGGCGCAAACGCTGGTAGTAGGGATGGGCAATGATTTGTAGTAAAAGCGGATGATCTATTGTTATAAAGCCGTAAACGGGATCGTTGATTATTTTTCGGGTCACATTTGCCATGCTGTTTCAGCTTTGTTAAATTAATTTTTGCGAAAGCTCAAAAGTACAATTTAGTGAAGGGAAAATTTATTTTTGAACTATAACCTTTAAGGATAATTAATAATTAATAAAGAATAATTAATAAGACTACATTCGTTATAGGATGTTGCTATTTGCTTCTTTTTAAAAGACTTGTAACATTGCTTTGTCAGGGCCATCGCCCTATTAATTATTCTTTATTAAATTATTAATTACTATAAAATGGCGGTAGCTAAAATTCTTTGGGTGGATGATGAAATGGAAAGCTTACAATCACAGAAAATGTTTTTGGAAAACAAGGGATATGAAGTACACACTTTATCAAATGGATTTGACGCGATAGATTACGTGAAAGAACATATGGTAGATGTTGTGTTGCTAGATGAATCCATGCCTGGCATTTCCGGCCTTGAAACGCTTGCCAAGATCAAAGAAATACGCCAGCAAATTCCTGTAATCATGATCACCAAAAATGAAACAGAGAATGTGATGGACGATGCTATCGGCAGCCAAATCAGCGATTACCTTATTAAACCGGTAAACCCAAACCAGGTTTTGCTTAGCCTCAAAAAACTTCTGGACAATAAAAGATTAGTAGCGGAAAAAACCACGTCAGCCTATCAGCAGGAATTCAGGAATTTGTTCATGGCGCTAAGCAGCAACCCCGATTATAACGAGTGGATGGAAATTTATAAAAAGCTTGTGTACTGGGAACTTGAAATGGAAAAGAGCGACAGTCCTGAAATGCGTGAAGTTTTTCAAACGCAGAAAGAAGAAGCGAATACAGAGTTTGGAAAATTTATTGCAAAAAATTACGCTTCATGGGTAAATCCTAAAAGCACCGATCTTCCAATAATGTCGCACACTTTGCTACAGTACAAAGTATTGCCGCATTTGGAGAAAGGCATTCCCACTTTTTTTGTGTTGATCGATAACTTACGTTTTGATCAGTGGAAAGCCATCCAGCCAATATTTGCCGAAAGCTTTCGCATACAGCAGGAAGAATCGTTTTACGCCATCCTGCCTACAGCCACACAATACGCACGCAATGCAATTTTCGCAGGCATGCTGCCTATTGACATTGAGAAGAAATTCCCTGTTCAATGGAAAAATGATGACGAAGAAGGCGGAAAGAATTTGTATGAAGAAGAGTTTTTTAAAGATCAGTTGAAACGTCTGAAAAAAGACAACCTGCGGACTTCTTATACAAAAGTGCTCAATCATAATGCCGGACAAGATCTGGTGAATAATATTCACAATTTGCTGGATAACGACCTCAATGTGATTGTGTACAATTTCGTAGACATGCTTAGCCATGCACGTACAGAAATGGAAGTACTGAAAGAACTGGCAAATGATGAGATGAGCTACAGAAGTATTACTGCCAGCTGGTTTGAGCATTCGCCATTACATCAGGCGCTGAAGCGAATCGCTGATAAAAAAGTAAATATCATCCTTGCTACTGATCACGGAAGCGTGCGTGTAAACAGTCCGCACAAGGTTATCGGAGATAAACAAACAACGACTAACCTTCGCTACAAACATGGTCGCAATCTCAACTACGAACCTAAAGAAGTAATTGCTTTCCGCGATCCCCGTGAGGCAGGTCTTCCCACACCAACGGTAAATTCTTCTTTCATTTTCGCAAAAGCAGACGGTTACCTGTGTTATCCCAACAATTATAACTATTTCGCAAACTATTACCGCAACAGTTTCCAACACGGCGGCGTAAGCCTCGAGGAAATGATTATTCCGGTAATCAAAATGACCGGGAAAGTTTAATTTGAAAATATGGGAATTTGAAATTTGAAAATTACTGGAACGCTGATTCTCATGATTTTTCAAGATTTTTTAGTCCAGTTAGTAACACAGACTCGGTTTTTTCAGATCATAATAATCATGAAAATCTGCGTTCTCCCTAATTTTGGGTGCTTCGCGCCTTGTGGATAATTTGGGGCTAACTAATATGTCCAAAAAGCTTAATAGGCTTAGATTTGCGGTGGATGAAATTGAGTATTCAGAAAACAGACGAGCATGAAATACACGCAAAACACGTTAGAAAAAGTAGAAAGAATTTTATTGGAAAATGATTATATCATTCGTTATGAAAGAGGCTCTTTTCAAAGCGGTTATTGTATTTTGGAAGCTAAAAAAGTAGTCGTTCTCAATAAATTCCTTACAGTAGAGGGCAGAATCAACACCTTAGCAGATATTATTCCTCAACTTAATATTACTCCCGATACATTAAGCAACGAATCACGTAAAACATATGAGGAAGCGATGACGATGAAAAGAGATGCAGAGTAATGTGGAAATTTGAGGATTTGAAAATTTGAAAATGCTTTCTGTGCTTACTTACAAACAAGGTTATACAATCCGGATGAATTATTTAAATTTGAAAAGATAACTATTAACAAAAGGTGGATCACTACGATCCACCTTTTGTTTTTATGATTGGCTCCTCAGATTCATTTTGAATATTCAAGAAGTGCACAATATTTTTTACGGTTACGCAAAGAAAAAATTTTCAAATCCTCAAATTAGCATTTCATCCGCCTTTGGTGATTGTTTATTAAATTCGCTTGTGACATGTCCCCCTCTTACAATAACATTTCTTGGAACAGGCACCAGTAGCGGCGTTCCAATGATCGCCTGCAGTTGTGCCGTTTGTACATCTACCGACAAAAAAGATAAAAGATTACGCAGCAGCGTGCTGGTCCGCTCGGCAAAAACAACATTGGTGGTGGATACCACTCCTGATTTTCGTTATCAAATGTTGCGTGAGCACGTAATGCACCTGGATGCAGTAGTGTTTACACATCCGCATAAGGATCACGTTGCGGGTCTGGATGACATCCGCGCCTATAATTACTTTTCCCAAAAAGCAATGCAGGTGTACGCGAACGAAATGACACAGGAAACAATCATTCGCGAGTTTCCATATGCTTTTTCCGACTTCAAGTACCCCGGCATTCCCGAAATAAAACTCAATACGATTGATGGTGCTCCGTTTATGGTAGGAGATATTCCTGTTACTCCAATCACAGTATGGCATTTGAAAATGCCGGTGCTGGGTTTCCGTTTTGGAAATTTCACCTACATCACCGATGCCAACAGAATCGAGGATAGTGAAAAAGAAAAAATCAGGGGAAGTCAAATTTTGGTGGTGAACGCCTTAAGAAAAGAGAAGCATATTTCACATTATACGTTGCAGGAAGCGATAGACCTCACTCACGAGCTGCACATTCCTCAGGCCTACTTTACACACATTAGTCATCAGCTGGGAAAGCATGAAGAAATTACTGCGGAATTACCGCCAGGCATACATTTGGCGTATGATGGACTGAAGCTGCAAATGGAGGCTATAACTGAATAACTAATTATTGAGTCAAGACCGCATCGTCATTACGAGGCCTGCGGAGAAAGAATAATGAACTATCTACAGAAAGGCGAGCAGAAGGAAAGCGGCCGAAGCAATCTCCGCATGCGCAATGACGTTTGAGAGTCTTTGCGTTGAGCATTAGGCACTGGGCATTTTAGCATTTAGCAATTTCAGACTATAACATTCATCAATATTCGAAAATATACTATCATTGCAGCTCCAACCTACAGGCCAATACAGACTAATATTCTCAAACATTCAATTTCTGTATGCCGTTTACAAATAAAAAATGGTGGAAAGATTATTTTTCTTTCACTAAAAAAGAGAGGGTTGGAATAGTTGTTCTGTTGGTTACTATTGTTGTAGTCTTTTTATTACCCACCTTCTTTTCCAATCCTGCCCCGCCAGATGCAGCAGCCGCAATGGATTTCAAAGAGCAGGTAGCTAAACTGGAAACGAAAAAAGAAGCACATTCTAATTACGGTAGCCACTACGAGAAACGAGATTACCATGATTTCAACACTGAAAAAATCTCCACACAGGGCGAACTGTTTTACTTTGACCCAAATACTGCGACGCAGTTAGATTGGCAACGGCTTGGGGTAACCGAAAAAACTTCACACATCATTCTCAACTATCTGTCAAAAGGAGGAAAGTTTAGAAAGCCTGAAGATTTGTTGAAAATATACAGCCTCAAAGAAGCCGATGCTCAGCGTTTAATTCCCTATGTAAGAATAGCCGGCACGGATGAGGGCAAAAATGACAGCCACGACGATCACGTTGCGACAAAATTTGAAAAGAAAATCTCCATAATTGATATTAACACAGCGGACACAAATCTTCTGAAATCATTACCGGGAATTGGCAGCAAACTCGCTCAGCGAATCATCAACTTCAGGGATAAACTGGGTGGATTTTATACCGCTAGCCAGGTTGCAGAAACATATGGCTTGCCTGACTCAACCTTTCAAAAAATAAACAGCTATCTGACTGCTGGAAAAGCCAGCATGAAACAAATAAATATTAATGTTGCCACAGTAAATGAATTAAAACAACATCCTTACATAGGCTGGAAAATTGCCAGTGCCATCGTCCAATATCGATCCCAACATAATGAATTTCAATCTATTGAAGACATTCTTAAAATTGCCTTAATATCTGAAAATGATTACAAAAAAATTTCACCTTATCTGTCAATAAAATAAAGTACTAACGGATGTTAGTTTTTATTGAAATTGTTTCTATATTGCAATGCCTTTAACGATTTGCTTACTATTTATTGCTAGACTTCGACCTCTAGCAATTGCTTTAGTCTCTGGTTGCTTGCCATTAACGATTGCTTGTTATTTTTAAAAACCACGATTGCTTGCTTATGAATTTTGATACACAGGATCTCACAAAACAAGTAGCGCAGACGGCCAGAGATTTTGCACTTCGATATATTAAACCCCACGTTTCCGAGTGGGACGAAAATCAACATTTTCCTGCAGAGGTATTTAAAGAAATGGGTAAACTGGGCTTCATGGGCATTTTGGTCCCTGAGGAATACGGTGGCTCAGGGCTGTCGTATGCAGAATACGTTGCTGTGATCGAGGAGATCGCAAAAGTCTGTGGCGGTATCGGCCTAAGCCTTGCAGCACACAACTCTTTGTGCACAGGTCATATTCTCGCCTTTGCCAATGAAACGCAGAAGAAAAAATACCTTCCACTACTAGCATCCGGACAGTGGCTCGGGGCCTGGGGGCTTACGGAACCGAATACAGGAAGTGATGCGGGAAACATGCAAACGGTCGCTGTAAAACAAGAAGGCGGTTGGTTGCTCAACGGCACAAAATCCTGGATTACCCACGGCAAGAGCGGAGACGTTGCCGTTGTAATTGCCAGAACCGGCGAACCGCGCCAACATAATAATGCCACTTCTTTTATTGTTGAAAGAGGGACCCCTGGTTTTTCGGGTGGGAAAAAGGAAAACAAATTGGGGATGCGTGCGAGTGAAACCGCGGAAATGATCTTCGATAACTGCTTCATCCCAGATCAAAATGTTTTGGGAAGCGAGGGCAACGGATTTCATCAGGCAATGAAGATTTTGGATGGCGGACGCATTTCTATCGCTGCACTTAGCCTGGGCATCGCCAAAGGAGCCTATGAGTGTGCGTTGCAATATTCTAAAGAACGCCATCAATTCAATAAACCCATTTCACACTTTCAGGGGATTAGTTTCAAACTGGCAGACCTTGCTACTGAAATAACAGCGGCAGAACTGCTGACACAGCAGGCGTGCGACCTTAAAACAAAACATTTGCCGGTAACACAAAAAGCCGCGATGGCAAAGTATTACGCAAGCGAAGTTGCCGTAAAAGCTGCTACAGAAGCTGTACAAATATTTGGAGGCTATGGTTACACAAAAGATTTTCCTGCCGAAAAATATTACCGTGATTCCAAGTTGTGTACCATCGGCGAAGGAACATCCGAAATTCAAAAGATTGTAATAGCCCGCGAGGCTTTAAAATAGGTTTTCTACGATTGCTTACTATAATTCGTGCCCTTTTTTCTAAAAGGGCATTTTTTTTAATTAAGAATTATCAATTAGGAATTAAGAATTGTAGCTGTGTGAACTACTTTCTTATCTCTTGCATCCGGTGCATCACTAATTCCTAATTGTTTTTTAAATTGCCGACACAACAATGCGCGGACTCGTTGAACACTTCTATTTATAACACTTTTTTCACCTGGCTGCAAAGCCATATGCTAACTTGTCCTTCAAAAAAATTCTTACATATAGATTGTCCGGGATGCGGCCTGCAAAGAAGCGTCATAGCAATGTTAAAGGGAGATGCCATAGAAAGTTTCTATCTATATCCTGCTACCGTTCCCTTATTTCTGACTATTATTCTTCTTTTATTACACCTGAAATGTAATTTTAAGTATGGCGCGGTGGCACTTAAGTCCATGTATATTTTTTCGGCAGTAATTATTTTTTCATTTTATACTTATAAACTGGTAACACTTAAATTTTTTTAAACAATGGAGAACCAACAAGACACGAGCCAAAATTATCTAAACTTCCAAACGTCGCTCCCAAACGCAACAGCAGTGCTGGTTTTGGGGATTTTATCAATCATTGGGTGTTTTTGTTATGGATCAGGTTTGGTGATGGGTGTAATCGCACTGATACTCGCAAGAAAAGATATTCGACTGTACAGCACTAACCCAAGCGCCTATACGCCGTCCTCCCTCAGCAATATCAAGGCGGGAAGAGTATGCGCCATTATCGGCACGGTGATATCTTCCATTTATGTGTTGTTGATTATTATTGCGCTTATTATTTTTGGCGCCACTTTTTTTGCGGACCCACAAGGTTTTATTAAACAAATGCAAACGCACTAATATGAAAAAAGCTGCAACAAAGATTGCAGCTTTTCTTTTTCTTGAGAGGATTTTATTACGGCATAAAATCTTCTTCGTCTTTAGGACCGTACTTGTCGAACAATTTATCAAGAGCTCCGCCGAATAACGGGAACTTTTTCTTTGCAAAATTTTTGATCACTTCAATCGCTTTGTAAGCCTGTTGCTCTGTCAATCCTTCAGCCATTAGCTGTTTAATCAGTTCGTCCATATAAAAAGTTTTGAGTTATAAGTTTTAAGTTTGGGCCCGAGCCAAATGTGTACGGTGTACGAGATGTACGATGTACGAAAGTCATTACGCTAATAGCACCAAAAACATTTCGTACATCGTACTTCGTACACCGTACATCTAAAATTTTATCCTTAAGCCACTTTCAACAGGCTCATCTTGCTCTTGTCAAATTTCTTCTTCGCATACTCAAGCGTAAGATGGAACTTGGTTTCTTTGCTTGACGGCAGTTCGAACATTGCGTCAGTTAAAATATTTTCACAAATAGAACGCAATCCTCTTGCACCCAATTTATATTCCATCGCCTTTTCTACCATGAAGTCATACACATCATCGTCGATCGCCAACTCAATACCTTCCAGTTCAAACAATTTTTTGTATTGTTTTGAAAGTGAGTTTTTAGGCTCTGTAAGAATTGAGCGTAGTGTAGTAGTGTCCAGTGGATTCAGATAAGTTACGACAGGTAGACGTCCTAAAAGTTCTGGTATTAAACCAAAGCTCTTCAAATCCTGCGCATTCACATATTGCAGCAAATTCTTTCTTGCAGCTTCCTGGTGCTCCTTGTTTACGTTGAAACCAATCGCATTGGTATTTACCCTGCGGGAAATGATCTTATCAACGCCGTCAAACGCCCCACCGCAAATGAACAATATATTGTGTGTATTTAATTTAATCAGCTTTTGTTCAGGATGCTTGCGCCCGCCTTGCGGTGGCACCAATACATCGGTTCCTTCCAGAAGTTTTAGCAACCCTTGCTGTACACCTTCACCGCTTACATCACGCGTAATAGATGGATTATCACCTTTCCGGGCAATTTTATCTAGCTCATCTATGTAAACGATTCCTCTTTCTGCGGCAGCAACATCATAGTTACAAACCTGCAGCAAGCGGGTAAGAATACTTTCCACATCTTCCCCTACATAACCAGCTTCGGTAAACACTGTTGCATCAACGATCGCAAAAGGAACATTCAGCAATTTGGCAATTGTTTTCGCCAAAAGGGTTTTACCAGTTCCGGTTTCACCCACCATTACAATGTTACTTTTTTCAATCTCTACTTCTCCTTCTGTGCCGGTCTTCTGCTGTAAACGCTTGTAGTGGTTATATACCGCCACTGCAAGTATTTTCTTAGCGTCATCCTGTCCGATCACATATTCGTCAAGATATCTCTTTATTTCAACCGGTTTTTTAACCGTTAGTTTAAAAGATGATGAGGAAATGGTAGCATCGGTACGGATCATCAGCTCCTGCTCAATAATCTCACGGGCATGCTCCACGCAGTTCTCACATATATGTCCCTCCTGTCCCGCAATAAGGATTTTAACTTCATCCCTGCTGCGCCCGCAAAAAGAGCAATGTAAAGTGTTTTTAGCCATTTACTTAGTTTATATCAATTTTACAAAGTTACCCAATAGTTGCGGATAAGCAACTTTTAGGATTTATTCACGGCCCCTTTTGACAGGGCGAATGTGATTCGCCCCCTACTTACGACAATAATAGGCAAAAAACCGCTGCAATAAGCAGCGGTTTTTATATACTCAATTAATTATCAATCTATTAATTCCGGTACAAATTACAGTTTATCCAGTAATCCGTCCACAATTCCGTACTCGATAGATTCTTTAGCATCCATCCAGTAATCGCGGTCAAAATCCTTCATAATTTGTGCCATGGTCTTGCCGCAGTTATCCGCGAGGATCTTCGCGCCGATCTCTTTCACCTTTCTTGTTTGCTTAGCCTGAATTTCCAGGTCAGCACTTACGCCCTGCATAAAACCTCCAAGGCTTGGCTGGTGGATCATTACTTCACCGTGTTCGTAAATAAATCTACGTCCCTTCGCACCTCCGCTCAGCAGAATAGAACCCATAGAGGCTGCCAATCCCATACAAATGGTACTTACGGGACTTTTGATCATTCGCATAGTGTCATAAATAACCATACCACTGGTTACCATACCACCCGGACTATTGATGTAAAACTTTATTTCTTCGCCTGGCTTATCTGCATCGAGCAACAATATTTTCGTGGTTACTTCACGTGCGGATTTGTCATCAACCACGCCCCACAAATAAACGCTTCTGTTGTCAAAGAAAAGTTTTTCCAATTTTTTATTAAACATCATCAGCTCATCTCTTCTGCCTTCTTCGGGTTTTTCTTCCTCTTCATCGTCCATTCTAAATGGCGCTATATATTTTGAATAGTTCATCTTAAGTTATGAGTTTTAAGTTTTAAGTTAAAAGTTTTAAGTTAAAAGTAATAAGTTGTGAAAGAGGTCAAAAATTATAACCAGAAGCTCTCGACATAGTTCAAAGCTGCGTTCTCAACTCACAACCTATTACTTACTACTTAAAACTTCTTTAGCTTTCTTTTGCTTCTTTACGTGGGTTTACAAGCAGCACTTCGTCTACCAGCCCGTATTCTTTTGCTTCAAATGAAGTCAACCAGTAGTCACGATCGCTGTCTTTTTCCACTTGTTTCACCGGTTTGCCAGTGTGTTGAGAGATCACTTCGTAGAGCTCTTTTTTCAGTTTTCTGATCTCGTTTACAGTGATTTCTATATCGCTTGCTTGTCCGCCGATACCGCCGCTTGGCTGGTGGATCATGATACGGCTGTGCTTAAGCGCAGTACGTTTGCCTTTTGTACCAGCACACATTAATACTGCACCCATTGACGCCGCCATACCTATACAGATAGTCGACACGTCCGGAGTAATGAATTGCATTGTATCATATACCGCCATACCCGAGTAAACGCTACCACCGGGGCTGTTGATATACATTTGAATATCACGGCCGCGGTCAGTGCTTTCCATGAACAATAACTGCGCTGTAATGATATTTGCCACCTCGTCATTGATCGGGTAACCAAGGAAAATAATGCGGTCCATCATCAAACGGCTGTACACATCCATCACCGCGATGTTCATGGGCCTTTCCTCAATAATATTTGGAGTAAGATTATTAACCTGGTATTTATTATAATCGTTTAGCGTATTGCTGGAAATACCCCGATGTTTAACGGCATATTTCTCAAATTCCTTTTGAAAATTCATATGTATTTCCTTTCTGATTATTAATTAGTTTGAAAGTATGTATTTATTACCAAATCTCCTTCCAATTTTTAAAAATTGTAAAAAACTGACAGAGCGTCAGGATATAGAGAAAGAACGCAGATTTTCATGATTGTGATGATCAGATATGATTTAGAATTTTGAGATTGAAGATTCGAGATTGGGATCTACCGTTTGCGTGGCAAAGCATTTGGCTATCGGTACAAAAACTTTTATTCAAATCGTAACAAATCATGACGATCATGAAAATCTGCGTTCCGTCTTCTCGATCTACCTGATCGATTCTAGCAAATCAATCACTTTCTCTCTCTTTAAAATCAGGTACCCAAGCCTGTCATTGCTGATGCCTTCTTTTAACTGATAATTAAAAACGAGTTGGTCTTGGGAAACGGCGGTTTCGAAATAGCGGAAAATGATGTTGGGGAACACCTTCAACTCTTCGCCGATTTCGTATAAGTGTGTGGAAAGTATGAAAAGAGAATTGGGAATTCTTATCAAACCCTTGATAACGGTTGTGGAGCACTTCATCGCGTCCTGTACGTTGGTGCCTTTGAAAAGTTCGTCAATTAGTACAAGCCATTTTTTACCGTTGTTGATGGTCTCAATGGTTCTCTTTATGCGCTGCACTTCGTTGAAGAAATAACTTTCTCCTTTCACGATGTTATCGCTCACATTGATGTTGCTCAAAATGCCATCAAACAGGCTGAGTTGAAAATTATTCGCGGGCACGCCCATTCCCAGGTGAGCGAGGTAAACAGCGGAACCAACAGCCTTGATGAATGTGCTTTTCCCAGCCATATTTGCACCCGTTAAAAAAAGAAAATTGTTGCTCGTATCAAGCTTTACATTGTATGAAACAGATGTTGGCAATAACGGATGATACAAATCTTTTGCATCAAGGTATGCCTGCTGACTTTCGATGAAAGTTGGAAAAGTAAGATTGAATTTCTTTACCGCCATCGCCATGGAATACCACGCATCGATGCGCCCGAAAATATTGATCAGCTCGTTTGCTGCCGACTTATAACTGTTTCTCAGATAATGCCCGTAATAAATGGTTTGCACCGGAGAAAGCTTTGCATCTTTTTCTATTTGCGCCAGCTTACCAATGATGCCAGGCTTCATCAAGTCCTTTGCCCGCGTAATAAAAGTGCGCAGCATTTTAGGCGTATCGCTATTGTCAAAAACTTCAACAAGCGTCATGAAGCCTTTTATCAAATCAGCAAAGTGTGTAACAGAATATCGTGTCAGAGAGTAATCAGGAGCATGTAAAAGTTTATAGGAAATAGCATTGACCGTATTCGCATGGTCGGGCAACGGGTCCATGCCATAATCATAGAATTTCTCAATTACCATGATGGTTCCATTGGTAATTTGAGTGGGCCATTGCGACTCCTTTTCTATAATTGTTTTAATGATCTGCTGCGTTTCCTTAATGCGGGCAATATCTGTAAAAGGCTCCGAGAAAAATTTTGCTAGCCACGCTTTACCATCCGTTGTTTGTGTGAAATTGAATTTATGAAAAAGAGAAAACTCCTCTTCATGAGAAAAAATGGATAAGTCGTTGAAGGTAACTTTGTCAATGTTCATAGAGTCAAGTTAAAGAATAATTGAATAACTGAATGACTGAATAACTGAGTAGTCGAATTACTTAAATTGATTCACAAATTCAACCACTCAGTTATTTAGTCATTCAGTTATTCGATCAGTCTCTGTCAAACCTCAATCTCATTCCCTTATTAGATTCATCCCACACACCATTTCCATACACGAGGTTGCCATTTACAAAAGTATGTGTGATAGAGGCGGGGAAAGTGAAGTCTTCCAGCGGGCTCCAGCCACATTTGTAAAGAATGTTTGATTTGTTTACAGTAGTGGGAGCGTTCATGTCCACGATAACGAGGTCGGCGAAATAACCTTCACGGATATAGCCTCTATTCTCAATTTGAAAACATTCTGCTACTGCGTGGCTCATTTTTTCTACAACTTTTTCAATAGAAATTTTTCCCTGTTTTACATAATGCAACATTAAAGAAAGAGAATGCTGCACTAGTGGTAGCCCCGCATGTGCCTTTTCGTAAGGTTCGTCTTTCTCGGCCCACGTGTGTGGGGCGTGGTCGGTGGCAATAATATCCAACCTGTCATCGAGCATCGCATCCCAGAGAGCTTCTTTGTTGAATGGCGCTTTAATGGCAGGATTGCATTTAATAAGATTTCCCAAGCGGGCGTAATCATCGCTTGTAAAATGCAGGTGATGCACACACACTTCGGTTGTGATCCTTTTATCTTTTAAAGGGATCATATTAGTAAACAACTGCAATTCTTTTGCAGTGCTTATGTGCAGGATGTGTAGGCGCGTATTGTGCTTCTTTGCCAGCTGAACTGCTGCAAATGAAGATTCAAAACAGTTTATATCATCTCTTATAATCGGGTGATCAGCGGCTGTGAGCGGGCGATTTTCGGCCTTAACGCGTTCGAGGTTTTCGCGAATGATTCTTTCGTTTTCACAATGCGTGGCGATCAATACTTCGCTTTCGCTGAAAATTTTATCGAGCGTGAGGTAATTGTCCACCAGCATATTTCCGGTAGAAGAGCCCATAAAAATCTTTATGCCACAAACATCTTTTCGCTTGTCGTTTGTTTTCAAAACTTCATCGCTGTTGTCATTGCCCGTACCCATAAAGAATGAGTAATTGGCCAGGGATGTATTTGCCCCGATCGTATATTTTTCTTCTAGTAATTCCTGCGTTAATGTGTTGGGAATGGTATTGGGCATTTCCATAAACGACGTTACACCACCGGCAACCGCCGCCTTCGACTCAGTATAAATGTTAGCCTTATGCGTTAAACCGGGCTCGCGAAAGTGCACCTGGTCATCAATTACGCCGGGCAATAGAAATTTATTTTCTCCGTTTATTTCCGTAACCGAGCCGTTGGTATTAATATTGCTTCCTATTTTTTCTATCCGGCCATTGTCGATCAATACATCCCCAGGCAAAGATTTACCGTCATTAACGATAGTAATATTTTTAATCAGGAATTTTTGCATATTTTAAAAAAATAAATATTTATTATAATCGTACCAGCATGCAATTTATAAAAACACTTTTTAGGGCTGCGATAATTATTAGCCCGTCGATTGCGTTCGCCCAGTCAAGCTTGCTCCCTCAGCAAACAAAATACCAGCAAATGCTAGACAGGCTGGAAATTAAGGCCCAAAAAGATTCAGTGCTCAACTTCTCTTTTGTGAAACCGCAAAACAGAAAAATGCTAGTGGAAAGAGCCGAACTTTTGTTGAAAAACGACTCGATGAATGACAATTTAAAATTATCTGATGTCGACAGGGCCAATCTTCAAAGCTTTTTCGCCAATAATATTGAATGGGTAAGCGGAGACAAATCTGTTTACAACAGCAAACATCCAATCTGGAACACGATCTATAAAACGAAGGCAAACTTTTTCCAGGTTGATTCAAAAGATTTCTTTCTTGCGGTAAATCCTGTTCTGCAGTTTCAAGTTTCAAAAGAAAAAAATAACAGCGAAAGTCTTTTCCTTAACACACGTGGGGTTAGTGGCCGCGGTTTGATCGCTAAAAAGATTGGATTCGACTTTTACCTTACGGATAACCAGGAACGCACTCCGGGTTTTGTGCAAAAATGGGTTGACAGTTTTCATGCCGTACCGGGAGCGGGCTTCTACAAACCGTTTAAAACAACCGCTTACGACTATTTTGACGGACGCGGCTCCATTTACTTCAATGTTACCAAATACATAAACGTACAATTTGGTTTCGATAAGAACTTTTATGGAAATGGGTACAGAAGTCTTTTCCTGAGCGACTTTTCCAACAACTATCTTTTCCTGAAATTGAGCACCAGAATATGGAAGCTTGATTACGAGATGCTCGTCAACGAGCTTGTGCCACAGGATAAGGACATGAATGCAGGCAATACCGTGGTCGACAAAAAGTATTCTACTATACATCGCTTGAGTATGAATGTTACAAAATGGCTGAATGTGGGCCTTTTTGATAATGTGGTGTATGGCCGCACAAACAGCGTTGAACTTGCCTACCTGAATCCAATCATCTTCCTGCGTCCGGCGGAGTCGAACAATGGCAGCGCAGACAACTCAATGATAGGTATTGATCTTAAGGCAAATGTGGCCAAAAGACTACAATTCTACTCTCAAATCATGCTGGATGAGTTTGTGTTGAGCCATGTAAAGGACCAGGACGGCTGGTGGGGCAACAAATATGGCATCCAGGCGGGCATGAAATATATTGATGCGTTTGGAATTAAGAATCTTGACATACAGGGTGAAGTTAATGCCGTTCGTCCTTACACTTATTCTCACTACGATTCGGTGGCCAACTGGACACACTATAACCAACCTTTGGCACATCCGTTTGGGGCCAATTTCCTGGAAGGCATTGGCATCATCCGCTACCAGCCTTTTAAGAAACTACAGATACAAGCCAAGCTTATCGCGTGGAGACAGGGGCTGGATTCGGCTGGCACTAACTATGGCGGAAATGTTTTCAAAGATTACAACACACGTCCGGGAGATTTTGGATTTAATATTGGCAGCGGAGCAAAAGGAACAGGTGTGAATGGTTCGTTGTGGGTTGGCTATGAAGTGCTGGAAAACTTATTAATTGACGGAAGTTTTATGTACAGAAAACTGAGTGTTCCAAGTTATCCAAGCTACAATAACAATAGCACGATGTTTACACTGGGCCTGCGTTTGAATATGTTTAGAAGGGAATACGATTATTAATATCAAGTAAAAAGTAAAAAAGCGCGGTGATCCTGCAACAAAGCTTTTTACTTTTTACTTTTGATTTTTTATTTAACATCCATTACATATGCGTCTTCTACTGCTTAGTAACTCCACCAATGCCGGAGAGAAATATCTCGAATACCCAAAACAATACATCGCAGACTTTTTGCAAAAAAGCAATGTAACCGAAGTTGTTTTTATTCCGTTTGCCGCTGTCACTTTTTCTTATGACGATTATGAAAGCAGGGTGCAGGAACGCTTTTCTGAGTTTAACGTAACTGTAAAATCCATTCATAAAGCTGCTGATCCCTTGCATGCAATAAACAATGCTCAGGCAATTGTAACCGGCGGGGGAAATACTTTTCATTTATTAAAAACATTGCAGGACCTCAACCTGATCGATGCTATCCGTGAAAAAGTTTTAAACGGGACGCCTTATGTTGGCTGGAGTGCCGGAAGCAACATTGCTGCACCTACCATTTGTACAACGAATGATATGCCGATTGTACAACCGCAAAGTTTTAATGCCTTAAACCTTATTCCTTTCCAAATCAACCCTCATTATTTAGATGCGCATCCCGAGCATCATGCCGGTGAAACCCGCGAACAACGCTTGCTGGAATATATTGAGGCAAACAAACAGATTTATGTAACGGGGCTTCGTGAAGGCTGTATGTTTTTGGTAGAAAACGAAAGCCTCTCCTTGGTTGGAAACCGATCCCTAAGGCTGTTCAAATATGGGCAGGAAATAAAAGAATTAGAGGCGAGTGATGATTTTGATTTTTTGCTAGGATAAAGCTCACCGCGGCACCGCGTTCATTGCGAGACCGGCGGAGCGTGAAGATCGAACCAGTAGTGAAAGTTTACATTTCGGAGACGAGGCGAAGCAATCTCATGCGTAAGGGGATTGCTTCGGCCACTTGCTGCTGTTCGATCTTGTTGTCGTAGTGCCGGTATTCTTTCTCCGCGGGCCTCGCAATGACGCTACCGATAATTAAGCATTTAGCAAGTGCAACACGTTTTCCTTATTTTAGTTAAACCATGCTCCAAAAGTCAACCATACAACTGCTAAGGTTTCATTTTTCCATTTTTTTATTGCCCGTTTTTTTGTTTGCCGTTAGCCAGGTGGCGCAGGTAAATCTTTGGCATACTTTTTTTGTTTTTATTATACTGCATGTATTGGTTTATCCGTCGAGTAATGGATATAATTCCTACATGGATAAAGACGAATCTGCCATTGGCGGTCTTTCCAAACCTATGATGCCCACCAAAGAGTTGTTCCACCTTACGGTAATTATGGATACTATCGCCATCATTGCCGGAATAATTGTTATCGACCTAACTTTTGGCATTGGTTTGTTGTTATACATATTGGCTTCAAGAGCATATAGCTATCGTGGCATAAGACTCAAAAAATATCCTCTAATTGGTTATTTAACGGTTATTGTCTTCCAGGGCGGTTTCATTTTTGCTTTGGTATATTATGGTTGCAGCGTTGAAAGATCTTTGAATATTCCGTTGGTGTGTATGCTGGCTTCTACTTTTTTAATTGGAGGCTATTACCCCCTCACTCAAATTTACCAGTTTGAAGAAGATGAAAAGGACGGAGTGAAAACCATAAGCATGTTATTGGGTAAACGAGGAACATTCATTTTTTGCAGCATTATATTTTCACTTGCAGCAACCTGCATCTGGTATTTATCGTATATACATAGAAACGACAAGATCCTGTATCTGTTTCTTGCAATTATGACACCGGTTCTTGTTTATTTTTTATGGTGGATGAATGCCGTTTGGAAAAACCCTCAAAAAGCAGATTTTAAAAACAGCCTGCAAATGAATATCATTGCATCGGGCTGTACTTGTATTTACTTCATAACGCTTCTATTTTTAAGATAACGATTGAGTAAAATAATAAACATAGCAACGGCGGTTCCGCCATTCAAGCACAGCCAGGAAGACATTCTACAGTTCATGCAATGCGTGTATGCACTTGATGCCGTAGGAAACCGAAAACTTAAGTTTTTATATCATCACAGCAGCATCGACAGCCGCTATTCGGTTATTCCGGATTATAGCAGGTCAGTATCTGATTGGCAGTTCTATCCACAATCGGAAAACCTGGAACCGTTTCCTTCGCTTGAAATTCGTATGCAATGGTTCAACAAATTTGCTCCGGAATTATCTGTAAATGCTATCAGGAATTGTCTCGAAGAAACATCGTTGGATAAAAACGATATTACCCATCTTATTACCGTTAGCTGTACAGGCATGAGTGCCCCGGGTCTTGACCTGCAGGTGATGGAACTACTTGAGCTGCCTAATAATATATTTCGCACTTCGGTCAATTTCATGGGCTGCTATGCAGCTATTCATGCGTTGAAACTTGCTAACTGCATTTGTCTTGCAGATGAGCGGGCAAAAGTGATGATTGTATGCACGGAGCTGTGTACACTCCACTTTCAACGGGAGTCTGATCCTGATAATATAGCCGCCAGTTTGTTATTTGCCGATGGCGCTGCGGCGGTAATGGTTACGGGAAACAGCTACGAGGAGGAAGGCCTTCTGATTGATGGCTTTTATTCAGAGGTTTTGTCAAAAGGAAAGAACGACATGAGCTGGGAACTTTCTTCCAAAGGTTTTTTAATGACGTTGAGTGGCTACGTGCCTGAATTAATTGAAGAAGATTTTAATTCACTTGTAAGTCGCGCAATGAAACATTATAACTCTTCAAAAGCCCAGATAAACGAATGGTGCATACATCCCGGCGGCAAACGCATTTTGGAAGCGATTCACAAAAGTCTTGACCTGCAGGAAAATGCTTTACAGGATAGTTATAGTGTTTTGAAAGAATATGGCAATATGTCTTCACCAACCATTCTGTTTGTGTTGAAAGAAATTATGAAGAAAAGATGTAAAGCTCACGATGATTGCAAAATATTCGGTGCCGCCTTCGGGCCCGGGCTCACTATGGAAACAATGTTGTTAGAGAGAGAACGCAAATTTTCATGATAAGTCAAGATCTTTTGATTTGATATTTGATATTGAAGAATTCCTCACATTTCAAATCTTAAATCTTAAATTTCAAATCATCAAAAATCATGACAATCTGCCTGCCCGACTAGTCATTCAGGCGGGTGTTCTTTGTTAATATCAAAATGATGAAATTTTCGCAACGCTCATATACCCAGGAATTCCTCGACCGTGATGATATACCTTTCAACGATATCAAACGCAATATGCAGGAGCTAGATGTTATCAATACCTGGTTGGGAGGTCATGGCATTACTCTCTCGGGAATAAAAGAACTGTTACAAACACAAAAACTTGAAAAGGTTATCATCTGTGAAATTGGTTGTGGCGGCGGAGATAATCTTTGTGCAATAAACAAATGGTGTGAGAAAAATAATGTTGCGGCATTTTTTATAGGCATAGACATTAACGCTCATTGTATTTCATATGCGCGGGAACGAAATCCATCAATATCCTGCGAATGGATAACATCTGATTATGCGAAAGTGATGTTTGATCAAAAACCGCACATCATTTTTTCCTCTCTTTTCTGCCATCACTTTTCTGAAGAGCAATTGCAAAAAATGTTTCAATGGATGCATGCCAACAGCTCCCTTGGCTTTTTTATAAACGACCTGCATCGCAACAGGTTGGCCTATTATTCTATAAAAATACTCACGGCTATTTTTTCGCGATCGTATCTTGTGAAAAATGATGCACCGCTTTCTGTATTGCGTGGCTTCTCGAAAAGTGAATTGAATACAATACTGTCAGACGCCTCTATTCATAAGCATTCCATCAAATGGAAATGGGCATTTCGCTGGCTGATAATTGTAAAACGTTGACATGAAAACTGAAGTCTGTGGAAACCAATCAAACAAATAGTACCTCTTACGATATTGCTGTCATTGGTGGCGGGCTTGCGGGTTTGTCGCTCTCTATACAGGCGGCAAGAGCCGGGTACAAGGTCATTTTATTTGAAAAAGAAACTTATCCTTTTCATCGCGTGTGCGGAGAATACATAAGCCTGGAAAGCTGGCCGTTCCTGGAATTGCTCGGTTTACGTTTGAAGGAAATGAATCTCCCGATAATAAAAAAACTGATCGTCACTTCTCCCGATGGAAGCAGTATTGAGGAATCATTGCCATTAGGAGGCTTTGGCATCAGCCGTTATACAATCGATTTCGAACTGACGAAAATTGCAAGAGATGCAGGTGTGCTTCTACTGGAAAATGCAAAGGTGACGGATATTGTTTTTGAAAACGGAGGCTTTTGCGTGAAATACAATAATGAAGCAATACTGTGTCAAATGGCAGTTGGTTCGTTTGGCAAACGCAGTAATCTTGATGTAAAATGGAAACGTTCGTTCATTCGACAAAAGCCCAATAAACTCAATAATTACATTGGCATCAAGTATCATATTGAAACGAATTTTCCTGGCGATACCATTGCGTTACACAATTTCAAAAATGGCTATTGCGGCATGTCTCGGGTAGAAGGCAACAAGTACTGTTTGTGTTATTTAACCACTGCGGCAAATTTGAAGGAGAATGATAATTCATTTGAGAAACTCGAACGGAATATCTTATTCGAAAATCCTTACCTGAAGCAGATTTTCACTACTTCTAAATTTCTATTTTCTTCACCGGTGACCATTTCTCAAATTTCTTTTGAAAAGAAATCACTTATTGAAAATCACATTTTGATGGCGGGCGATGCATGCGGAATGATCACGCCATTATGCGGCAACGGCATGAGCATGGCACTGCACGGAAGTAAAATTGCATTTCAATGTATCGATCAGTTTTTGCAGGGTAAAATAAGCCGCGACCACATGGAGAAGCAATACATCGGTGCGTGGAACAAACAGTTTTCAGGTCGACTTCAAACAGGACGCCTTATACAAGGCATGTTTGGCAAGGAATGGATGACGAATGTTTTCATTAAGACCATCAAGCCGTTTCCAAAATTGATTGCATATTTGATCAGACAAACGCATGGCGAACCGTATTAACTGGCTTAATGCTTTTTGTGCAGCCTTTTGCGTTGGGCGTTCCATGTTGAGCATTAAGCAATATTTCCCTAAACAAACTTTCATTTATTTTTGAAAATTCAGAAAGTATACTTTATCTTTACTTTATGAAACTTTCTGAAGCGAAACAACAATTCATCGCATCGTGGGGGGCCTTTGGCACGCATTGGGGCATTAATCGTACTATGGCGCAGGTGCATGCATTGTTGCTTGTTAGCCCTGATCCCTTAACGCAAGATGATGTGATGGAACAACTCTCTGTGAGCCGCGGTAATGCAAACATGAATATTCGTGAGCTGATCGATTGGGGTCTTGTGGACCGCGTGATTGTTCCCGGTGAACGCAAAGAATATTTTTCTGCTGAAAAGGATATCTGGAAAGTAGCAACGCAAATTATAAAAGAGAGAAAGAAACGTGAGCTCGATCCTATGCTGAAACTGATCAATCAACTATCAACTATAGAAGGCGATAAAAAAGATAAAGAGACAAAAGCATTTATCGATACGATCAATGGTATTAAAAAGTTTGGCGAGCAGGCAGACAGAACGCTGGACACAATGATAAAAAGCGAAGAGAGCTGGTTTCTGAGTACGATGCTGAAGCTGTTTAAGTAAAGGTCAAAATCAGGGCAGTCTCGCAAACTATTTTTTACTTTTTCCTTTTGACTTACATAGGCTGTTTAATCACAGCTTTTTTAACCAATTAATATTTCATTTTTTTCTGAAAGTTCAAAACATACAGACATGAAAAACAGAAAGATAATTGTCGCAGTCGGAACAGGATTTATTGGTCAGCGGTTGGCGAAATATTTTTGCGAAAACAATCAAATTGTCATTCTTACAAGACAATTACCAGATCCGCAAAATAATGCTTATCAATCTTCACTTATTTATCATCCAAACATTGAGTATGTAAAATGGGATGGTAAGAACCTTGGCACGTGGGCACTTTCATTTATGAATGCAGATGTTGTGATCAATCTTGCCGGCAAATCTGTTAATTGCCGCTACAACAAAAAAAATAAAAAGGAAATTTTTGATAGCCGTACCGACGCGACAAAAGCGATAGGCGAAGCGATCCGCACCATTCACAACTCCCCTACACTCTGGATCAATGCAGCCTCTGCCACCATTTACCGACACGCCGAAGACAGGCCGCAGGATGAGTACACCGGTGAGCATCACAATGATTTCTCGGTGCAGGTTTGCAAACTTTGGGAGAAAACTTTTTACGAAGAAAAAACTCCTCAAACCCGCAAAGTGGCACTCCGCATGGCGATCACACTCGGCGATGGCGGCGTAATGATTCCTTACTTTAATCTTTTAAAATTCGGTCTTGGCGGTCGCCAGGGAAACGGCAACCAAATGTACAGCTGGGTGCATATTGAAGACGTTTGTCGATCCATCGATTGGATCTGCAATCACCCCGAAATGAATGGCACCTATAACATCAGCTCTCCGTTTCCGGTTCGCAATAACGAATTCATGCAAACACTTCGCAAAGTGAGCGGACACGTAATCGGGCTGCCTGCTTTCAAATGGATGCTTCGCATTGGCGCAAAACTCATCGGCACAGAAACAGAATTGATTTTAAAAAGTCGTTGGGTGGTTCCCGCAAAAATGCTTGAAAGTGGCTTTGAATTCAAGTATGCAGAATTGAAACCTGCATTGGAGAATATTGTGCAGAGCGTGCCAAGGAAAATGTATCACTGGTTCTGAGATTCAAAGTCCCTGTGAGGCGCTATTCGACATGCGCTTCGCTAACATGTCGAATAGCGGCACAGCGGCGGCGAAAGAAAAAGACTTTCCAGATAATGCATCCGCCAGCTTTTGAATTTTCCCTTTTTACTTTTTACTTAACACCCACAAGGCCTGAATTTTTAATAAATTTATGGTATGAAAAAGAAGACATTAGTATTGGGAGCATCAGATAATCCGGCGCGTTATAGCAATCTCGCTATCAACAGCCTGAAACAGCACGGGCATCCGGTGGTGGCAATTGGTCGCAGAGATACAAGTGTGGCGGGGATAGACGTTACAAAAGAGAAAAAAGATTTTGACGATGTTGACACTGTTACACTTTACTTAAACGAAACACATCAAAAGGAGTACTACGATTATATATTGTCGTTAAAGCCTAAGCGCATTATTTTTAACCCCGGCGCAGAAAATATGGAGTTGGAAAAGCTGGCCGAGGAAAACAACATTAAAACGCAGGAAGCGTGTACCCTGGTTTTGCTGAGTACAGGCCAATACTGAGCGAGCACGCAGATGACGCTGATTGAATGGATTTACGCTGATTTTTTAAAATAAACTGAATAACTGGTTGGTATGCAAACAAGCTGACGTTGGATATCGGAAAAATCTGCGCAGATCAGTCCAATCAGCGTCATCGGCGTGCTACTATTCCTAATTTTTTTCCCCACTAAAACAATATTCCCCAGAAACCACCGTTTGAAATAAGTAATCATTGCCTTCGGGCAAGTCACCGTACCCTTTAGAGATCGTTTAAAATCCAAAAATTCAATTCCATGAAAGCCGTGCTTATCAACGGGGGTATAGTGTTATGTCTAACCCTTTCACTAAATGGTTTTTCCCAGCAGCATAAAGTTGCTGATAATGCCACTCCGTCACAGCCTTTACTGTTTAAAAATTTACAGGCGAAAACAAATTGTCCCCTGTCGGTTATTGACAAATCCTTTAGCTACAACAAAGGCAGACAAATCATCTTAAACATCGACACTGATCTTTCCATTGCAGGCGAGGTTCTTGAAAAATCCCAGCCAGATCCGCAAGTAGAAACGATCAATGTGCGTTGCACAAACTATGGCAATGCGCTTCTTACGCTTTCACGAATTAAACAGGAAGATGGCACCATCTCATATACAGGCATCATCCATAGCCGCACGTCCGGTGATGTATTGCTGCTGGTAAATGAAAATGGCCATTACTTTTTTAAAAAGCAGCAGCATTCATTAGTAATCGCAGATTGTCCGCTGCCTGAATAATTTTACTTTGTCCTCTCCAAAAGAGAGGGAACCAAATTGATAGTTCCGTTAGGGTTTAATCCGTACCCTCTTTGAAAACCAGAATGTTTATCCGAATATCCGATGTTTATGAAAGTCCTGTTACGTATTCTATGCATAGCCGTCATTGGCATGTATGCACCAAAATTAAATGCGCAGATTCCTATACTGAACAGCTACCCATCTGCGAAAGCGACTGTTTATCTTGACTTTGACGGCCAATACGTTACAGGCACCAGCTGGAACTGGGATGGCCCAATCGATGCGCAACCATCCGGTCTTGCAAATGATCAGATCACGGAAATCTTCAATCGCATTTCTGAAGACTACCGCCCTTTCAATCTCAACATCACCACAGACTCCACAGTCTACGCAAAGGCTCCGTTGGCACAGCGTATAAGAGTGATATTTACTCCAACCAGTGCGTGGTATGGTTCGGCAGGCGGTGTATCTTTTGTAGGATCTTTTACCTGGGGAAATGGAACGCCATCGTTTGTTTTCAATCAGCTCCTGAACAATGTACCAAAGTATGTAGCCGAATCTGCTTCGCATGAAATCGGCCATACACTTGGCTTACAACATCAAAGCACCTATGATGCAAACGGAAACAAACTGTCTGAATACAATGGCGGTCAGGGTACCGGTGAAATCGGATGGGCGCCTATTATGGGTGTAGGATACTACAAGAATCAAACGACCTGGCATTACGGAACCAGCACACAGGGAGCTCTTATGATACAGAGCGATCTGGATATCATCTCAGGAACAACCAACAACTTCGGTTACAGAACCGATGATGTTGGCAACACTATGTCCAAAAGTACTGTTATTAGCACACCAGATGCTGGTTTTACAGCTTCGGGCCTTATCAACTCTGCGACCGATGTTGATGTTTTTAAAGTAACCTTTCTAAAAAGAAACAGCTTTAATCTTACCGCTGTTCCGCAAAACGTAGGAGCAAACGATGAAGGGGCAAATATTGATATCAAAGTTGCTTTACTTAATGCGAAGGGTGATACTCTTAACAGATATAACCCATCACTGTTACTGAATGCAGGTATCGATACCACATTAGATGCCGGCGCTTACTATCTCGTTGTTGACGGTGTAAGCAATGTAAATCACTCAGAATACGGAAGCCTTGGCTACTACACATTAATCGCAAAATCGTCCCTGGCTACTTTGCCTTTGCATAATTTGCAACTGAAGGGCAGTAACAATAATGGCATCCACCAATTTACATGGGCATACGAAGCTGACGAACGGGTAAGTTTCTTAGCTATGGAAAGCTCTGCAGATGGCGCAATTTTTACAGAACTCACGGCGCTTGCAACAAGTGCGAGATCGTTCTCTTATAAACCATTAACTGATGGCACTTTGATGTACAGAATCAAGGCTATCACTGCCAACGAACAGAAGACTTACTACTCCAATGTTGTGAGTATCAAACAAGCCGGCAACAACGATGGCCTGAAAATATGGTCAAACATAATAACTTCTTCCCTGAAAGTTACCAGCAGCAAGGCTTATAACTATCAGGTTGTTGACCTGTCCGGTCGCGTACTGGCAAAGGGCATAACAACTACAGGAACCACAAATATTCAGTTGCCGGCAACAGCTACGGGTATGCTATTTTTCACCTGGAACGATGGAACATCCCAGCACAGCGAGAAATTAATCAAACAATAACATAATAACTTTTTGTTATGCAATGAGTTTTTCGGTAAATTCGGAAAACTCATTTTTTATGATTTGGAGAAAGTTTAATGGTGACACTATTGAGCTGCCCATAACGCAGGCTGTGGAAACGGCCATCAAGCGTGAAGTTGAACGTGGGTTTAGATTAAAAGTGTGCATCGGTACAGATTCACAAGTAAAGGGAATCGAAACTGAATTTGCCACTGTTATTGTTTTTTTGCGTGAAGGACACGGAGGTTTTATGTTCATTCACAACGATAAAACAAAACAGAAATTCAGTATTAAAGAGCGTATGCTGGTAGAAGTTGCGAAGAGCATTGAAATTGCCTACGAACTTTGCGATCTCTTCACGGTGTACGATGTTGACATGGAAGTTCATGCTGATATTAACACCAATCCGCATTTTAAAAGCAATGATGCTTTAAAAGAAGCGATGGGTTACATATTGGGCATGGGCTTTGCCTTTAAAGCCAAGCCGGAAGCCTTTGCCAGCAGCAGTTGTGCGAATAAAGTGGTGAACTAATACCGACACACTCCCTCTACAATTTCGCACTCCTCTAAAGTTGTGTTACGCACAGCTCAAGGCTTTATCTCCCCTATACTTTCTAAATTAATTAAGAATTGGCAATTAAGAATTAAGAATTCTTCGGGTGTTGCATTGCCCATAATTGCAAAGTCAAAAAAAGACCAACAGTTTGGTCTTAATATTTTATCTGTGAGTCGCACAGAAGGCATTCTTAATTCTTAATTCCTAATTGTCTTCCCTACTTATAATAAATATAAATTTTCGCCTTCGGGCTTGCATTGATCTTCACCGGTAATTTGCTCTCCTTGAAAGCGGGAGTCTGAAAGCGTGTTGCTGCAACTTTCGCGGAACCATGCACTAAAATATCTTCTGGAATAGCGGTGTATTTTTTTTCGATCGCCGTGTCGGGACTCATTATGTGTGCATTAAAATCAGTAGTCACATTTGGAGAGATATCGTAAATGTAAAGAATCAGGTAACTCTTGCTGGGATAGATGTAGAAGGAGGCTCCGTTGGTAGCGTTGAAATTTATCAGTGCTTTGTATCCATTCTTTATAGCTCTGTCTTTTGCGGCTTTTGCCACATCTTTTGAATCTTTTTCATAGGTTGGGGACTGCGCAAAAACAAGGGATACATTAAATAAGAATAAAAGCACGAGGAGTTGTTGTTTCATAACGTAGAGTTTTTCAATATTCTGAAACAAGCAAACTCATCAAAAGTTTATCCCAAATGCACTTTTTAGGAAAAAAAGCGGCTATTCGTAAAATCTTTCGTTTACCTCTCCGATGTAAGTAAGAATCTTATCGCGGCCATGGGTTTTTACAGAACTGCTTACAAAGTGTTGTGGCAAAAACTGCCAGGTTTCGCGCATTTTGTTCAAAAAGTCTTTTACATTTTTGGCGACAATTGCCTGCGTTTCTTTATCTGATTTTGTAAATATCAGAGAGAAGGGAACATCCCATTTTGCCAGTTGTTGTAAAAATTCAAGATCAATTTTTTGCGGACTGTGGCGACTGTCGATCAACACAAAAACGTTTGCCAGGTTTTCTCTTTTGCGAAGATAATTTTCAATCATTTGCTCCCATCTGCGGCGGCTGCTTTGCGAAACTTTTGCGAAGCCATATCCCGGCAGATCCACAATGTACCATGGTGCCGGTTTTTTGTCCCATTCGTTTTTAACACTAAGTACGTTAAAGTGGTTGATCATTTGGGTTTTCCCGGGTGATCCGGATGTTTTTGCCAGCTTCTGATTATTGCAAAGCATATTGATGAGCGAAGATTTGCCCACGTTGCTTCGCCCGATAAACGCATACTCCGGTCTGTCCGGTGCAGGACATTTCTCGTAATCGGGACTAGATATGAGGTAACTGGCAGTTTTAATAAGCATATGCAAGGATAATTAATAATTAATAATTAATAAAGAATAATTAATAGGGCAAACTGCTTGCGAAAATGTATCTGCCCATTTTTAGGAAACACAAAGTCTCCCTAAAAACGAAGCGCCATTCAGTCAAGAATGGCGCCCAATTAATTCTTAATTATTAATTATTAATTCAGGTATTTCGTTATCTCCTCGCTCATCGGTTTCACTTTACTCGGAAACACCGTCACCAGTTTTCCCTTTTCATCGATAAGGAATTTGGTGAAGTTCCATTTAACAGGATCTTCGATGCCAAGTTTTTTTGCTTCTTCTGTCAGGTATTTATACAAAGGATGAATGTCGTCACCTTTCACAGAAATTTTTTCTGCCATAGGAAAACTTACACCATAATTCTTTTTGCAAAATTCCTGTATCTCAGTATTGGTGCCTGGTTCCTGCTGCCCAAAGTTGTTTGCAGGGAAGCCGATGATCACCATTTTGTCTTTGTATTTTTCGTACAATTTTTCGAGCTCGTCATACTGAGGAGTGTAGCCGCATTTAGATGCAGTATTTACAATCAGAATTTTTTTTCCTTTATAAGCCGCAAGATCTATTGTGCCATTGCCATCCAGCGCAGGAACTTTAAAATCGTAAATACCGATTGCAGTTGTAAGTATTACTGCCAATAACAAAGTTTTAAGCATACATGTATTTTTTAAAAAATGGTTTACAAAATTCTATTTTAAGTAAAAAGTAAAAAATCCCCGCGTGACCAGACGGGCAGGAAAATTCAAAAAGCTGCAAACACCGTCGCACTAACTAACTGTTAACTTGCAGATATCAGCATCAAATAAATATTGCCGCTCAGGTTCTTAAACAAACATGAGCAAGCCTCCACTGAAAGTTTTTGACTTTTTCCTTCTAAGTTTCGACTTAACATCTTTCTACTGGCGTTCATAAGAACCAAGATCCGGAGCATTTATACTCCTTGGATTTCCGTCCAAATCATAGGCCAAAGTTGTGGGTACGCCTTTGTTAATAGCAGGGGAAATATCTTTCAGCCTAAAGTTATAGAAATGTTTCGACGCATTGATGCTGTCAAATGCAGGCGGTTGATTAAATACATTGGTGGCAGTTACGTTTGCAGGTGTTGTGGTAACTTTCCAGAGACAACTGGTAAAATTCACAGCAAACGGATTGCTGCCCTGTTTCGTAACTATTACCTCATCAGTCATACTGCCGCCTTCGCTCCAGATAATACAGTTTACAAACGAAGCAGTTAAGGCTCCCGTTTGGGTGCTTCCGCTTGGTGAATACGCATCGCTTAGCCAAACGTCTGCACTCAGGTGCGGCACATAACTATTCGAAATGGATGCGATGGTGCAATGTGTGAATTTATAATCACCGCCATATTGCACAAACACATTTTTTCCGCAATTGCTTATCAGGCAATTATTTGCAGTCAAAGAGCTTTTTGTAGCAATAATGCCCGCATCGGAAATGTTATCAATAATACATTGATCGAGCGATACATTCGGCGTGGCACTATTATTTGGCTGCTGCATAATCAATCCCTGGTAAGCATTCTTTATAGCAGCATATTGCAGGGTATTGTTTGCGCTGGTTTGTCTAAAATAAATGCCGGGCCAGCTTCCTGGATAATCGCGATAGGGATCATCCAACCTGTCGCCTGCAAATACAACTCTCATGCTGTCATATTTTTCGCCGGTCACTTTTAATGTGCCGTCGATGAGTATCGGCGCGTCGGCATGTGCATATATGCGGCAACCTTTTGTAATGCTTAACGTTGCATTTTGCTTTACCTGCAATCCGCCGAGTATTACATACGGAAGATCGTTCGTCCATGTTGTGTTGGCATCAATAATTTTATTTTTAAGGAAATGGGCGTTTTGTCCCCATGCACTCAACTTCACGTATTTCCTGTTACCATTATAACTTAGCAAAATGCTATCCTCTACAATAAACGGTAAGTTATTTGCCGTAGGATTGATCGATGCAATAACAAAAACATAAATGCTGTCTTTCGCTTCAATTTCAATGTCATTCATTTGCGGAACCGCAGCACCATCAATGTTTATTTTAAATGGAGAAGCAAGACCGCCGGCGAGACTAACCGTGGTGAGTTTTAATTTCTGGTCGTTGTTGTTGATGATCTTTATCCCTTGTGTTACGGAACCGGCAGAGGTAAAAACGGTGTCAAAATATAAAGAGTCGCTACTTAATATTATAGTCGCTTCGGAGCTTGTTATAAAAGAATCCTTTTTGCAAGCAAACATTGCAAATACAAAAGAAGTAATGATTATGAGAAATGATTTGTTCATGAATCCAATTAATAATTAAAGAATAAACGATACACGCCTTTTGAAACAAATTAAGAATTAGGAATTAAGAATTCTCCATGTTCAATATTGCTTACTCTTAATAAGACCCAAAAGCCTAACTATTTTGATCTCTGTGTTTTATTGACGTGCCACACACAAAGCATTCTTAATTCTTAATTCCTAATTATCTCTACTCATCCACGGCAAAGGCCAAACTTAAAATACTTAACTGCGCTCCTTCAGCCTTCAGTAACTCAATACCACATGCCTCAAGAGTTGCGCCGGTCGTAATTACATCATCCACCAACAAAATGTTTTTATGCATCAATAACGCCGCCTCTTCGAGAAAAAATTTCCCTTCCATATTTTCCCATCTTTCTTCCCGGCTTTTGTGCGTTTGTGTTTCCGTGGCCGAAAGACGTTTTACTGCATTTTCAATCACTGGAATTTGAAGCACATCGCTGATCGCTTCACATAAAACAGTCGCCTGATTGTATCCACGTTTCTTTTCACGGCTGGCAAATAAAGGCAGGGGCACAAGCGCATCAATACCTCTAAACCTATCACAGTCTTTTATTTGCACCGCCATTTGCCTTCCTAAAAAATATCCAATCTCTTTATTTCCTTTATACTTTAATGCGTGTAACATGTTTTGCAACTGCGAGCCCTTAGTAAAATAAAATGTGCTGGCGGCTGCGTGTATTGGCAATCTCCCCCAGAATCTTTTCTCCACTGCATTGTCCTGCTGAAGACAAAAATTAGTGAACGGCATTTGTAGTTCGCATTGCATGCAAACGATCTGCTCTCCCGCAATATCGTTTCCACAACCCACACAAACGTGAGGAAAGAATAGATGTGAAAAGGATGATAAGGCTTGTTTTAGCAAGATGAATGATTTGAGAATTGAAATCTGAGATTTGAAATTTGGGCACTCAAACTAAGTGACGTTGTCGCCAATTTCAAATCTCAAATTTCAAATCGTATTTATGCAAATAGTAAATTGTAAACCTCCTCCACTCTTCCTACCGCTACTACTTCAATATTTGTCTTCAGGTTACTACCGCCCTTTTGGTTATAACGGGAAAGGATTATTTTTTCAAACCCCATTTTTTCTGCTTCTGCAATGCGTTGCTCTATTCTGTTCACAGCTCTTATTTCACCGCTCAATCCTACCTCACCGGCAAAACAAATGTTCATGGGCAATGGAACATCTTCATAAGAACTTAACAAGGCACACAATACGGCGAGGTCAATGGCCGGATCTTCTACTTTTAAACCACCTGCAATATTAAGGAACACGTCCTTTACACCAAAATGAAAACCACCCCTCTTCTCCAGCACTGCCAACAAGAGCTGCAACCTTCGCAGATCCATGCCACTCGTGGTTCTTTGCGGGGTGCCATAAACAGATTGAGTTACCAATGCCTGAATCTCTATTAATAATGGCCTTAAACCTTCAATTGTTGCTGAGATGGCTGTGCCACTTAGATTCTCTTCTTTCTGTGTGATAAGAATTTCACTCGGGTTGCTTACACCACGCATGCCGCTTCCCGTCATTTCATAAATACCTAACTCTGCCGTACTGCCGAAGCGGTTTTTCAAGGTGCGTAAAATACGATATGCATAATGACGATCTCCTTCAAACTGCAACACAGTATCTACCATGTGCTCCAAAATTTTTGGCCCGGCAATGCTGCCATCTTTAGTGATGTGACCAATTAAGAAAACCGGAGTATTTGTTTCCTTGGCAAATCGCTGCAGCTCTGCCGCTGTTTCCCTGATCTGAGAAACACTTCCCGCAGATGATTCAATGAATGGTGTATGTAGTGTTTGTATAGAATCAATGATGATCAGCTGCGGACGTAGTTTTTTTATTTCCTGGAAAATGATCTGCGTAGATGTCTCGGTAAGCAAATAAAAATCTTCATTGCTGGCCTTTAATCTGTCGGCTCGCATCTTAATTTGCTGCTCGCTCTCTTCACCGCTTACATATAAAATGGAAACACCTTTCATATGCAAACCATTCTGCAGAAACAGGGTCGACTTACCAATGCCAGGCTCACCCGCCACCAATACAATGCTTCCCATCACTATACCTCCACCCAGCACCCTGTTGAGCTCGCCGTCTGTGGTGACAATTCTTTTTTCCTCGCTGCTGGTTATATCGTTAAGCGAGATTGTTTTGTTTTTTCTTTCGCCATTATAAGATTTCCAATCATCGTTGCTGTTCTTCCCTTTGTCTTTTTGTACCAACTCTTCTACGAAAGTGTTCCATTGTTGGCAGGAAGGACATTTACCCAACCACTTTGCACTTTCATATCCACAACTTTGACAAAAAAAAGCGGATTTCGTTTTGCTCATGGAATAAAGATAAATGAGTGAACTGAACAATTTGAAAAATTGAGGATTTGAAAGATTGAAAATGCTTTGAATGCATCCTTTTGAATTTATTATTTGTTCCCCGGATAGCTGAAGCAGTAATTTGAAAAATGAAACGCATGTCAAAAGGAATTTTCAAATTCCCATATTTTCAAATTAACACTTCATGATTACGATGAAAAAAGTTTTCATTGAACGAATGAATTGTTTTTAAAGAAAAATTTTTCAGGAAATCATAAACTCAAGAAGAGAAACTTTGTTTTTGAAGAGGAGAAATTGCGAAGAATAAAACTTGACTTTATACAAAGTAAAAGGGCCAGCAAAACTGCTGACCCCTTACTTACTAACCCATTAAATTCTTGCACTAAATTACAAATTAGCGCCACATAACAAAATTATTTTTTAACCCTGTGTATAACTTTTAGGATTTTGAAAGCCTTGTTTTTCATTATAAGAAATTGATTTACAATTAATTAAAATTATGTCAAAATTTATCCGGAACCACGTCTTTGCCAAAATTGGCTAGAGGACGATCAAAACATGACAAAAAGTCACCAAACTGCAGAGCCTTAAAAATGGCAGTCTTATTGATCATTCATTCATTAAAAATCAAGAGAAAATGACACCTTCTATCATGTTCGTTTCGCTCCTTTTTGTGGGTCTTAGTATGCTGATTTCCTTAGTGTTGAAGAGCAAGTTCGCATCCTATAGTAAAATTCCTCTTGCAAGTGGATTATCCGGTAAAGAAGTGGCAGAAAAGATGCTTAAAGAAAATGGAATATATGACGTTCAGGTCGTTTCTGTGAACGGATTCCTGTCAGATCACTATAATCCAGCTAATAAAACCGTAAATCTGAGCCCGGACGTGTATAATGGGACAAATGTATCGGCGGCGGCGGTTGCGGCCCATGAATGTGGTCATGCTGTACAACACGCAGCAGGCTATGCCTGGCTGGGTCTGCGGTCAAAACTGGTTCCGGCTGTTCAGGTAAGCTCAACGCTGGTTCAATGGGTACTTTTGGCGGGAATTATCCTAATTAACCGGTTTCCGCAGCTTTTGCTGGCCGGGATCGTCCTTTTTGCAATGACGACCTTGTTTTCGCTTGTTACCCTTCCTGTGGAGTTTGACGCCAGCAGAAGAGCACTTGCCTGGCTCAACCGAACTAACGTAACCAATCAAACGGAATACCCAAAAGCAAAAGATGCCCTAAAATGGGCAGCGATGACTTACGTAATTGCAGCTCTTGCTTCGCTGGTGACTTTGATACAGTATATTTTGGTTTACCAGAATAGGAATCGGTAATTCAATTGAAAATTGAAAGTTGAAAATGAGTTCAGCGTTCAACTTTCAATTTTTTATTGGAGCACCTTACCAGAACGAACATGGTTAAGGCAATTATCGTGAAACTGCACCAAAACAACTTTCAACTTTCAATTTTCAACTCCCTAAAACCAACTCTTTTTGCTGCTCTTTCCGCCCAGGCCCAGCGCACCAAGCAAACTCCTGGTAATGATACTGGCAGCTGTTCTGCCGACCTGTTTGGTGATGGGATTATCGAGCACTTCTTCTATCATTGATTTCTCTTGTGGCGCAGCTTTCTTTCCCGGAGCAGGAGTTGTTTTGCTCTTTTCTTCTGCTTCATCGAGCTTGGCTGTTAAAATTTCGTAGGCGCTTTGAGAGTCTATGGTCTGGTTGTATTTTTTGACCAGCTTAGATTGGTTTACTATGTTGTCGATTTCTCCTGACGTAAGCACATCCATACGGCTACGGGGAGCGCACAGCATTACCTGTGCAAGCGGTGTAGGAATACCTTTTTCATTTAACATTGTTACCAGCGCTTCGCCTATACCCAGCTGTGTGAGCAATTCATCGGTTTTATAAAATTTCGTTTCTGGATAGTTCTCTGCGGTTTGCTTGATCACTTTTCTATCGGCGGCAGTAAATGCCCGCAAAGCATGCTGCACTTTTAAACCGAGCTGACCAAGGATAGAAGCAGGTACGTCCATTGGATTCTGTGTACAGAAAAATATACCAACGCCTTTTGAACGGATCAGCTTGATGATGGTTTCTATTTGTTGCAGCAAAGCATCGCTTGCCTCCTGGAAGATGAGGTGTGCCTCGTCTATAAAGATTACCAGCTTCGGCTTATCTATATCGCCTTCCTCCGGGCAGCTTGCATACAACTCAGCAAGCATTTGTAACATGAACGTTGAAAATAGTTTCGGACGATCCTGCAGATCCGTTACACGCAATATGCTTATCATACCGCGGCCATCATCGCTGATGTGCATTAGATCATTTACATCAAAACTTATTTCCCCAAAAAATGTGTCTGCGCCTTGTTGTTGCAGTTCCACCACTTTACGCAAAATAGTTCCTGTTGAAGTAGTGGAAACTTTTCCGTAAGCTTTTTCCAATTCTGCTTTACCCTCGTCACTTACATATTGCAGCACCTTGATAAAATCTTTCAGATCGAGCAAAGGCAATTTATTGTCATCACAATATTTAAAGATCATTGCTACAAGGCCACCCTGCGTGTCGTTCAGATCCAATATCTTGCTTAACAAGACCGGGCCGAACTCACTCACCGTTGCTCTCAGTCGAACACCTTTTTCATTGCTCAACGTCAATAACTCCGCAGGATAAGCAGATGGCTTATATTCCAACCCCAGTTTTTGATAACGCTCTTTTAGTTTATCATTTTCTGTACCGGCTGCGGCAATACCACTAAGATCACCTTTAATATCCATCAGCAACACAGGTACGCTATTGTCGCTCAGCATTTCGCTGATCACCTGCAGCGTTTTGGTTTTACCCGTACCCGTAGCACCTGCGATCAATCCGTGACGGTTCATTGTTCGCAACGGCAGAAAAATATCCGCACCCTGCACTACTTCACCATCCAGCATTGCCACTCCAATTTTCGGAGCATCTCCCTTAAAAGTATAACCGTCTTTTATCGCTTGTAAAAACTGAGAAGCGTCTGCCATAACAAATAATTGAAGAAATGATTTATAGAATAATTGAAGAAAAGGTAGGAAGAAAAATGCTTCAAAATATGTGGAGAGAAAAAAAATCATTCGAACAGCACCGGTGCCGATAGCTGAATAACTGATTAACCGAATAACTGAGTGCCTGAAAGTCGAAAAGACTTTCCGATATGAAACGTTCAGTTATTCAGTTATTCAGTCACTCCGGCTGCAAGCCAAGGAGCGCTTCCAGATTTGCTTTATAATTATCACTCAATGGAATTTCATGTTGTGCCACCACAACAAGGCCGCGCTTAATGGCAGAAATTTTCGGAAGTGAAACGATGTATGATTTATGTATTCTTGCAAATTGATGCACGGGCAATTTTTCTTCCATTGCCTTCATGCTCATGCGGGTAAGAACGGGTTTTGTATTGGCCAAATGAATACGTATGTAATCTTTCATTGCTTCTACAAAAACGATATCATCATTATTAATTCTTACCTGGTTGTATTCTACGTTTACAAAAAAGTAATCGCGTTGTATGACCGAATTGTTGAACAACGGTCTGTGTTGAAGCTGGTAGAGATCGTATGCTTTGTTGCAGGCTTTTAAAAATCTTTCGAAGGAAACAGGTTTCACCAAATAATCTACTACATCAAGATTGAAGCCTTCGATTGCATAGTTTTCATAAGCGGTGATCATAATGGTGAGCGGTTTTACAGACAAACTTTTTAAAAGCTGAAAGCCTGTAACGCCTGCCATCTGGATATCCAGAAACATAAGATCCACTTTCTCACGTTTCAGCACATCCATTGCTTCCATCGCGTTCTTACAACGCTTTACCAGTTTTAAAAAAGGTATTTGCTTAATGTTATCTTCCAGCAGATCGAGAGCAAGTTTTTCGTCGTCTACCGCAATGCAATGCATCATCTTAATTGAAGTATTAGGTTAATGTAAAACCAGTTATCGTTATTACTAATCGTCAGTTTATGTTCATTTCCATACAATAGGTTCAACCGCCGTTCTACATTTACTAGACCAATTCCGGAGTGCTTATCGTTGCTTCCCTTGTTTGCCGGATTGAATTTATTTTTTACTTCAAAGTGCAGCTCCCCGGCTTTCTCTTCCATTTTAATGTGAATTTCCGGTTTGTCTATAAAGCCAATACCGTGCTTGAAAGCATTTTCAACAAAGGGTATGAGTAACATGGGTTCGATAAGATAGCTGTCGAAACTTCCGCTGCCTTCAAATTCAATGTGTACACTATCTGCAAAGCGCAGTTGTTGTAAATCAATATAGTTCTGAAGATACTCGCGTTCCTTGGTCAAACTTACCTTATCTTCATCGGATTCGTACAACATGTAACGCAAAAGATGTGATAATTTTATTAAGGTTGGTTCCAGTTGCGCTGATCGCACCCTCGCAAGTGACACAGCACTGTTCAGCACGTTGAACATAAAATGCGGACTCACTTGTGAACGCAGAAAAGATAGTTCAGTTTTCAGATGTTCCGTCTGTCTTTCCTTTAAGTTTCGCTCATTTTTAACATTATCAATAATGATCCGGTAAGTTGTACTGATCGCTAAAATAAATAACGTAGGAAAGACAGATATAAAGAATGGCACGCGCCACGGAATGCTTTCAACATCTTCATAACGGTTTACCATCAGCATGATCAACAGCACGACAGCAAATACTCCTACAAGACTTATTATGTACCAAGCCATTTTTTTCCTTTGCATTAAGAAGGGAATGAGCACATAGGCATTCAAATAAAAAACTGCAATAAGCAGCAATCTAAAAACCGACTGAACGCTTTGCGGTTGCGGCATCCGGCTCACATGCGAAGTTGCCGCCTCAATATTCGGACGAAGAAAAAATGGAATAGAAAAGATCAATACCCATGATGTTACATGGAACAGCACCGCAAACGTTGGCTGCTGGTACCACTTTAATCCGGGCTTGTATTTGAGAGTAAACACAGGAAGTTTTGAGTTGTGAGTTGTGAGTTATAAGTAATGTGTAGTGAGTTCTGAGTTCTGAGTTTTGGGTTCTGAGCAATAAAGCCGCTGGCATCAAATGGCTTAGCGTACATGAGTTTTCAACCATTTTCCGCTACTCATAGCTCACCACTCATAACTTAATCTGCTACCCAAACCATCATCAGCGGGCGAAATAATTTTCCATGCACAGTAAGCGGAATCAGTTTTTCTTTTTCAAAAACAAATGGCAGTGTCGCTGCATCTCTTGCCAATATGGAAATAGGGCCGTTCAAACGCATATGTTGCTTGAAATCTACTTCTCCATTTCCATACCATTTAAACACGGCTTCCTTGGCGCTCCACATCAATGCAACAAGTTGCAAATGCACATGCGGCAAATAACTCCAGCCATCGAGTACAGATTTCTCATTCGCGTTCAGGAATTTGGAGGAAATCTTTTCCAGTCGTGATGTCACCAGCTCCACATCTATACCCACTCTTCGTTTGGTGCTAACAATTGCCGCCGCAAAATTACCGCAGTGGGATATAGAAAAGTGAAATTTTTCGTTGGGCAAAAACGGCTTTCTTGTATCCGCTATTTCAATTTCCGAAAGCGGGAAGTCGGCGAAAAGTGTGGGCAAAAGATATCGTCCCGCAAGGTGTTGCAGCCGTTTGTAGGGGTGCGAAACATCTTTCTTCAGCGGTACTTTTTTCAGGAAAAAGTCTTCTGGCTCTTCTATTCGCCAAATACCCAATTTGGTATTTTCGTCTATAATTTGTTGATAAAAAAGAGGCATAATTTCAAAAATGACGGTTACTTTGCCGCTTACAAATTGACAATAAAAAACTGACATTCAAAAATGATACTCTCCGATACCAGAATACTGGAAGAAATTGAAAAAGGAACCATCAAAATAACCCCGTACGACAGAGAATGTCTCGGTAGCAACTCCTATGATGTACATCTTGGAAAATGGCTGGCAAAATATAAGGACGAGGTCCTGGATGCCCGCAAACATAACCAGATCGAACATTTTGAGATTCCTGAGGAAGGCTTCATTCTGCAACCGCACGTATTTTACCTCGGTGTAACGGAAGAGTATACGGAAACGCATGCGCATGTGCCTTTTCTGGAAGGAAAATCTTCAACCGGCCGCCTGGGTATTGATATCCACGCAACGGCGGGTAAAGGGGATGTTGGTTTTTGCGGTAACTGGACATTGGAGATTTCGGTAAAACAACCGGTTCGCATTTACAAAGGAATGCCGATCGGCCAGTTGATCTACTTCCCAGTAGATGGAGAGATTGCAGTAAAATACAATCAAAAAAAGAATGCGAAATACAGCGGCCAGCCAAACAAGCCGGTTGAAAGCATGATGTGGAAGAATAAATTTTAAAGTAGAGACGCATGAAAATGCGTCTTTTTTATAATGAATGCACGCACTGTAGAGACGCGTTGAACGCGTCTCTACAGTGCGTGCATTCCGTATTTCTTCGTGTAGGCAATCACCATTCCCACCACCTCATTGTACGACATCATTCCCACAGGTTGTTCATTTGCTTTTAAATATTGTCCATACATCTTCGTAATCAGCGGCTCGAATGGATTGGAATATTTTTGATAGAAATTTTTGAGCTCCAGAAAATCATTTTTCACACCCGGTAACAATTCTTTTTTCAATCGGTTACCAACAACTGTATCGCGCCGCAACAGATCACGCATGCAATAGCTGTACAAATCAAAATAAAGCGAGTACAAAAATGCTGAATCCGAAGAGGCTTTTGCAGAGAGAAATCCCGCAAAATTCGCTTCGTTTTCTTTGGCATAACCCATTTGGTGGCCCATTTCATGGCAGGTCGTAAATGGCTGCACGAAAAGCGGAACGGTCGTGTTTACCTGCGCTTCTCCACTGAAAGGATTATAGTACCCTGTGAACCCAAAATAGTCCCCGAAATAGCTGTAAATAGAAGGCTTTACCGATTTTGTTTTATAAGTAAGAAAGGAATAGTCATTCGATGTGGCGTCGTACGCTTCGAAGGCACGCTTAAAAAGCGTCCGCTTTTTGTGCATATCGTTTCTTGTTGGCAAACTTGCATTGTACGTGCCATTCAAACGACGAATGATCGTGTCTGTAAGTGTAGAGAGGTCTTCGGTTGAATATGTTTCCACCTCAATTTGCAACTGCTCTGCGATGCCTATTCGGTTATAATTTAAGCCCCATGCCAGGTTAAAATAAACATACACTACCAGCCACGCATAAACGAAATCTAAAACAAGTTTGTAAAAGTACTTCCGGGTTAATTCCTTCCTGAAGGCAGAGCGAATGAATCTTACAAACATTATCACCAAATACAAAGCGATCACTCCGTAAAAAATATCTCCCACGCTAAAAGGAATCCATCCCAAAAGGAGACGCTGTATCCTTGATATGAAGGGATAAAAGCCGAGCGAATAGTATTTCTCTATAAATGCAGGAAATAAACTGATGACCTTAATAACGATTGCCAATGTTAACAAAACGATCCAGCAGATTTTTCTTTTTAATCCCATGTTGATAAAAGTAAAAAATCAAAAGTAAAAAGTAAAAAAAGCAACTGTTAATAACAGATAAATACATGAAGCGTCAAAAATATTGTACCATTCTTTGTAAGATGCTCATCAGGCAGATTGAACGTGGGCCGGCGCAAGGTGACTTTTTTCATTTTGACTTTTGATTTTTTACTTTTTACTTTCCTATCTTACAATTATAATCTGCTTGCAATGAATCTTGAACTGAATAAGAATGAAGACGCTATGCAATTGGCCGTTAGCCAGCTTAAAAACCGTTTCGAAAAAATAACATTGGGAGGTGGCAAAAAGGCAATTGAAAAACAGCACGCTAAAAACAAATTAACTGCAAGGGAACGAATAGTTTACCTGATCGACAAAAACAAACCCTTTACAGAGATAGGATCTTTTGCCGGCTTCGAAATGTATGAAGAAGAAGGAGGATGCCCGGCAGGCGGCACTGTAGGCGGCCTTGGATATGTTAGCGGCAGACAATGTGTGATCGTTGCAAATGATCAAACCGTGAAGGCAGGTGCTTGGTTTCCAATTACAGGTAAGAAGAATTTGCGTTTGCAGGAAATTGCGATGGAAAACAAGTTGCCCATCATTTACCTCGTTGATAGCGCAGGGGTTTATTTGCCAATGCAGGATGAAATTTTTCCCGATAAAGAACATTTTGGTCGCATCTTTCGCAACAATGCACAAATGAGTGCGATGGGCATTACGCAAATAGCTGCGGTTATGGGCGCCTGTGTGGCAGGTGGCGCATATCTTCCTGTCATGAGCGATGAAATGCTGATGGTAGAAGAAAATGGTTCCGTTTTTCTCGCAGGGCCTTATCTCGTAAAAGCTGCAATTGGCGAAGATGTAAATGCAGAAACGCTTGGCGGTGCTTCCATGCATACTGCTATCAGTGGCATTGCTGATTATAAATTCAAAACAGAACAAGAATGCCTTGATTATATCAAAAGTTTGATGAGCAAGCTGGGACATAATCCCACAGCGGGTTTCGACAGAATCGGAGCAACGGAACCCGCTAAAAATGCCGGCGACATTTTTCAAATCATGCCGTTGGGAAATGCAAAAGCGTATGATGTGGTGGAAGTTATCGAAAGATTGGTTGACGATTCTAAATTTGAACAATACAAAGAAGATTACGGCAAAACAATTGTTTGTGGTTACGCCCGTGTCGATGGCTGGGCCGTAGGAATTGTTGCTAATCAACGCAAGATCATAAAAAGTGCGAAAGGTGAAATGCAGATTGGCGGCGTGATCTACAATGACAGTGCCGATAAAGCTGCCCGTTTTATTTTAAACTGCAATCAGAAAAAAATTCCTCTGATCTTCTTACAGGATGTAACAGGATTTATGGTGGGAAGTCGCAGCGAGCACGCCGGCATTATTAAAGATGGCGCGAAGATGGTGAATGCTGTCGCGAATTCTGTCGTTCCGAAGATCACGATCGTCATTGGAAACTCGTTTGGCGCAGGCAATTATGCAATGTGTGGCAAAGCCTACGACCCAAGATTTATCTATGCATGGCCCAATGCAAAAATCGCTGTAATGGGCGGAGAGCAAGCGGCCAAAACATTATTACAAATACAAGTTGGCTCATTAAAAGCAAAAGGAGAAACGATTACACCAGAAGCCGAAAGCAAACTGTTGAATGAAATAAAAGGCCGGTACGAAAAACAAACAACGCCTTACTACGCAGCGGCAAGGCTATGGGTAGATGAAATCATCGATCCATTGGAAACAAGATCAAGAATTTCAGAAGCTTTGAACGCTGCAAATCATAATGCAGACATGCCGGCTTTGAAGACGGGTGTGTTCCAGGTGTGAGGAATTGAAAATTGAAAGTTGAAAATGAAAAGCCTGTACACATTGTAAAGCTCCCATTTTCAACTTTCAATTTTCCATTTTCCATTTTAATTACCTTCGCCGTCATAACATTTTTTGCATTGAATAAAGAACTGATCATATACACAGATGGCGCTGCACGTGGAAACCCCGGCCCGGGCGGGTACGGAGCGATTTTGAAATGGGGGGATACAGAAAAAGAATTTTCGCAGGGCTACCGTTTGACAACCAATAACAGAATGGAACTGCTGGCAGTGATTGTGGCTTTGGAAAATTTGAAAAAGGACGGTTTGCCTATCACCATTTATAGCGACAGTCAATATGTGGTAAAAGCAGTTGAACAAGGCTGGCTAAAAAAATGGATCGCGACCAATTTTGCCGGAGGCAAAAAGAACCGCGATCTCTGGTTGCGTTATCATGAGATTAGCAAAAAACACCAGGTTAGATTTAAATGGGTAAAGGGTCACGCTGACAATCCGTACAACAATCGCTGCGATGTACTAGCAACAACGGCTGCTGATGATAAGAGGAATTTATTGGTAGATGTGGAATATGAATCAGAAAACGGAAGGTAGGCATTTGAGATTTGAAATGCTGAATGTGAATACACTCAAGAACTTGCATTAATCCAAATATCAAATCTCTAATTTCAAATTATTCATATGGCAACAAACAAAACAACGCAAACCGAAGAAAGTGTGTTGGCTTTTATTGACCGGATTGAAGATGAAACAAAGAGAGTCGATGCACATAGCATTGTAAAATTGTTTGAGAAACAAAGCCGTCTTAAAGCTAAAATGTGGGGGCCTAGTATTATCGGATTTGGCGGCTATGCCTATAAATACGAAAGCGGTCACGAAGGCACTGCACCTCTGTTGGGTTTTTCTCCAAGAAAAACTTCACATGTATTTTATCTCAGTGCAGGCTTTGAGGGCCGCGAAGAAATCTTGAAAAAATTAGGCAAACACAAGACAGGCAAAGGTTGTGTGTACGTAAACAAATTAGCTGATATCAATCAGGATGTATTGAAGGAAATGATAGATGCTTCTCTGGCAAATATTCACGAGCAGGTTAAAAAGCACAAATGGAAGTTGATATAAGCATCTGACCGAGTCTTCGACAAAACGAAATACGACGGTTATGGGCAACAAAAAAGGGAAGCGTCGCTTCCCTTTTTTATTTATATCGTCTCAACAATTATTCAGCGAAAGCTGTATGCTGAGGAACATTCTTTTTAGTTAACAGGTAATGGCTGCCAAAGAGTACAGCACCAAAAGCCAATGTTCCCAATACTTCTCCTTTAAAAAATGGCAACGCATCAGTGTAACACATCATCAACCCGCTGAATGTTTTCGGACGTTGCAAACCTGCACCCGCGATCCAAACCAAAAAGTTTGAAGATAAAAAGAACAAAACCGGCGCCAGTAAAGAATATCCTAAAACATTTGCAATAGTCACGCGTTTCATAAAGAAACCAAGACAAGTCAACAATGCAAACAATGAGTAGTTGGCAATTTGTCCTTCGTAAAACCCAGGGATAGGACTTACACCCGCGTTATACAAAACCTGGTATAACACATCTGATAAAAACATAGAGAACAAAGGCAAAGCCAGCGCCCATTTCTTATCCTTAATAACCACACCGCCAAAAAGTGCCATTGCAATTTGTGGCGTAAAACCCCATGGACGTCCAGGGATAGCACGGTAAACCGCGGCGATAACAATCATTAGAATCAATGACCAAACTAAAGATTTATTCAATTTCATAAATATCGTTCTTGAAGTAAACAAAAGTAATAAAAAAGGCTGTTAATCGGAAGGAAATGCGCGGATAACATTTGCGTGCATCATCTTGCCAATTTGAAAATTTGAGGATTTGAAAGTTTGAAAATGCTTTCATTCAACCCCTCTGACAGATTCCCGCTTTTCCCTCTCAAGAAGCTGACTATTATACTGCCGGCACAAATGCTCTGTATATTTCGGTGTTTTCCAGCGCCTTTATTGTTATTGTCGCACCGGCAAATGTTACAAATGCTTCTCCTTTTTTCAGTATAACTTTCTTTTCATCATTGCTGATCTCTGCGCTTCCGGAAAGCAACAATACAATTTCAGTACTGGTAGCGTGTAAAGAGAATTCTTCGTTCTTTTCCAGGCTCACAGTGCTGAGCTGGAAATCAGGAGCAGGGGAAACGAATACCTTTTCTTTTGTACCTGTTGCAGAGCCGGAAATTACATTTGGAACAACTTCTTTGAATGCAACGTGTTTCATCAACTCAGGTACATCGATGTGTTTTGGAGTAAGGCCACCACGCAAAACGTTGTCGCTATTTGCCATAATTTCCACGTTTTGCCCCTCAAGATAAGCGTGCAAAATACCTGCGTCCTGGAAAATGGCGCCGCCAGGTCGTATGTGAACAAGGTTCAACAAATAGACAGAGAAAATGCCACGATCAATATTGCTTCCTTCATTGAAGGTAAGCGCTGCACGTGCTGCCCAAAAATCCGGATTATCTTTTTGCAATTCATTGTTTCTGTATTGAGGAACGATGCGATCAATTAACGGCTGCAAATGTTCGTTTACTTTTTGCTGATCCATTTGCATTACTTCTTCATACAATTTCGCATAGTTCTCACCTTCGAAGAATGGCAACAAAAACGATAATTCAGGAACAGAGGACAATGTTTTGCGGATAAGTTCCGGCGTTTTAAATCCGTGAAGCAAATAAAACTCGCTTAGCGCCGCCATTAGCTCCGGCTTATGGTTGTCGTCTTTATAATTACGATTAGACGCATTCAAGGCCACGCCTTTTGCGTTTTCTTTTGCGAACTCTTCTACAGCCGCTTGTTTTGTAGGATGCACCTGAATGGACAACATATCTTTTACATCCAAAATTTTAAGGAGATAAGGAAGCGCTTTAAAATCGTTGTACACTTTTTCGCCAAGTGCCGATGTATTTGCAGCTATGTATTCATTCAGCTTCGAAGGTTGTGCTCCTTCCAATTGTGCGGGAGCATTGACATGCGCACCCAGCCAGTATTCTGCGAATGGCTGTTGTTTCTCGTTCGCAACACTTAATAATGAAGGGATGTAGTTATAACCGCCCCACTGATAATGTTGAATTTTTCCTGATAGCTTATAGAAGTTATTTTTAGTGCTCATAATGTTATTTTTCGCGCACCAAAGAAAACAAAAAATTACCATGTCCTATCACAATGAACTGGGAAAAACGGGAGAATTATTAGCCTTAAAGTATTTGGAGGAAAAAGGCTTTACGATTATAGAGCACAACTGGCGCCATGGCCGTTATGAAATCGACATTATCGCATCGATAAAAGACACTATTCACTTTATTGAAGTAAAAACAAGAAGTGGCAAGGCTTTCGGCCTGCCTGAAGAAAGTGTTTCTGCCGACAAAGTCAAAAGATTGTCCACTGCTGCAAATGCTTATTTACAAAAGAATAGAGGCTGGAAATGGGTGCAGCATGATATTCTTTCCATCACCATTGTTAATGCCCATGATCCTGAATTTTATTTTATACAAGATGTGTGGATAGGTGCGGGAAATGTGAGAATTTAATGTGGAGACGCATTGAATGCGTCTCCACGCAATCAACGACGCCTCACAAATTTCTGAAACGCTGTATTTCGGGAGACGCGTTCAACGCGTCTCTACGGAGATTATTCCAATGCCTTATCCAATGCACTTTCCAGCGATTGTAATTTTTGCAGCATTTCCCCTTCTACAATTTGCTGATTGGTTTGTGGAATTTGCAGCGTGGCATACCAAACCATTACCATGGCTACGTAATCCTGCATGTCTTTACCGGCGAAGTTCGTTTTGAATTCGACAATTTTATCGTTGATAATTTTTACTGTATGCCTTACCGCTTCTTCATCTTTTGTATCGATCTTAATGCGATAGGTTCTGTCGCCGATGACTATGTTGATGGGAATGAGTTGATCTGACATGTGCGAGGAATTAAGAATTAGGAATTAGGAATTAAGAATTAGAAAGTGCGTCTTCGCATTTCTTGTCTGAGTTCCTACTCTTGCAGCATTGCTATGCATTTATCAATTTCTTTAAGGTATTGATTAATGCGTTTTTCGAAGTCTTTTTTATCTTCTTCGCTCATGCCGCTTTTGGCCGCTTTTAAAAGCGACACCTGCTGGTTGAGCTCACCTATTTGCTGGTATTGAATATTCTCTTTTTCCTTTAACAGGCTCAATTGCAATGAAAGTTTTTCATTTTCTTTTTGCAATGCGCTGTACTGCTTCACCAATTGCTGAAGTTTTTCTTGTATGCGCCTGATGTGTTCCTGTAGTGGTTCCATAGTTTGGTAAGAGTTGAAGAACAGTTGTTAGTTGATGGTTATTAGTTGTTAGACATTATGTGCTAACACTAAAAGCGTTTTGATACCATTGTTGTATATGACACTTAAAGTCCAACAACTAATAACCATCAACTAACAACTTTCTCTATTTTCTAATCTCTGCCTGCAGTTCTTTCTCGACAGATGCCATGATCTTGCTCATCATGCTGTCGATTTCCTTATCGGTAAGTGTTTTTTCTTCGTCAAGGAAACTGAAACTTACAGCCATTGATTTTTTATTTGTGCCTAGCTTATCGCTTTCAAATATATCAAACAAACTAACGTTTTGCAATTTGGAAGCTTTCGCATTTTTCACAGCTTTTTCCACAGCTTCAAATGGCAATGACTTATCCACAATGATTGCAAGGTCACGCTGCACTGGTAACTGTTTTGGCAACTCTGTGAAAGAGGTTCTCTTCTTAGCTACTGTTTCACGCAACAATTTCCAATCAAAGTCTGCAAACAATACCTCTTGCTTAATATCAAATCTTTCGCGTGTTTTCTTTGCTATCGTTCCCAATGAAAGCAGGTGTTTGGTATTTACTTTTGCAGAAAGACCTTCGATTTTTCCATTATTCAACGCCTCAAAGCTAGCATCATCAATGCCTGCCAATTTTAAGATAGCGGCCGCAATACCTTTCAACCTGTAGATGTCAGATTTTACTGCTTTCTGCTTCCAGCTATCTTCGCTTGCATTACCGCTGATGAACAAGGTAAGATGCTCCTGCTCTTCGTAGTGACCAACGCCTGAAGTAGAATATGTTTTACCGAACTCAAAAAAGTTCAGGTTATTGTTTTTCCTGTTGATGTTGTGTGCAACGCTTTCCAACCCTGTTTCCAACATAGCGGGGCGCATAATATCCAATTCAACGCTCAGGTTATTCATCAGTTTTACGGTGTGTTGCAAAACGTCTTCAGAATAATAGTTGCTGTTCGTGATGGAGTTCGTCATGATCTCGCTGAAACCTTGTCCCACCAGGTAATTTGCCACTTTCATTCTGAAAGATTCTTTTACGCGGTCCGCTTCTACAGCAGGGCTGATGAGGATTGAGTGCGGAATGGTTACGTTGTCTAATCCATCAATGCGCAAAATTTCCTCTACGATATCTGCCGGAATGGAAATATCTGGTTTGCTGTAAGGCACGCAAAGGAAAAGCTCGTCAATGCCATCTTTCACCACCTCAAAGCCCAGCGCTTCCAATATTTTTTTAACTGTGTCGCTATGGTAAGTTTTACCACTCAATCTCCTCAGGTAATGATATTTAATGGAAACAACCGTCTTATCCTTTGGTTGTGGGTAAACATCAACAAGGTCAGACGAAATTTCACCTCCCGCAATTTCTTTGATCAGCAAAGCTGCTCTTTTCAAAACGTTTACGGTCGCTGAGATGTCTACACCTTTTTCAAAACGTGTAGCCGCGTCTGTACGCAAGCCGTGACGGAAAGATGTTTTACGAATGCTCGTTGGATTGAACCATGCACTTTCAAGGAAAATATTTGTAGTTGTGTCTTTTACACCGCTTTTCAAACCACCGAATACGCCTGCAATGCACATTGGTTCTGTATCATTGCAGATCATCAGGTCCTCGCTGCTTAATTTTCTTTCTTTCTCATCCAGCGTTACAAAAACTGTATCCTGTGGCAGATTTTTTACAATTACTTTTTTGCCGGCCACCGCGTCTGCATCAAAAGCGTGCAAAGGTTGACCAGTTTCATGCAATACAAAGTTTGTAATGTCAACAATGTTATTGATTGGTCGTAAACCGATTGCCTGCAATTTATCTTTCAGCCACTTTGGAGATTCTTTGATTGTAACACCCGAAATGCTTACTCCTGCATAACGCTGGCAAGCTGTGGGGTTTTCGATTGTTACAGCGATCGGCAGATTGTGATTTTCTACTTTAAAAGCATTTACAGATGGGGCTTTTACTCGTAGTCCCCCTTTGTCGTGGTGCGTTAAGTATGCACATACATCTCTGGCAACACCCAAATGACTCATCGCGTCCATTCTGTTTGGTGTAAGGCCTATTTCGTAAACGAAATCTGTATAAGGTTGGAAATATTCAGCGGCTGGCATTCCCACTTTTACATTTGCTGGCAATACCATGATTCCAGCGTGGCTCTGTCCCATGCCCACTTCATCCTCTGCGCAGATCATCCCGAAGCTTTCCACTCCGCGTATCTTCGCCACTTTCATAGTCAGCGGATCGCCTGTCGAAGGATAAATAGTTGTGCCAACGGTTGCCACCACTACTTTTTGGCCCGCAGCCACATTTGGAGCTCCGCAAACGACCTGCAACGGGTCGCCGCTTCCTATGTTTACTTTGGTAACTTTTAGTTTATCGGCGTTTGGATGCTGCTCGCATTCCAAAACTTCGCCTATTACGAGGCCGTCAAGGCCACCTTTTACAGACTCGTATTTTTCCAGACTTTCCACTTCTAGTCCTATGGAAGTGAGGATCTTAGACAATCTTTCGGGATCCAATGATACCGGTAAATATTCACTCAGCCATTTATAACTTATCGTCATCGTAGTATTCTCTTTTTCGAGGGCTCAAAAATACGGAAAGAGAGAGGAATAACTGAATAACTGATTAACTGAATAACTGAAAGGAGCGTTTTGGGTCGACCTGGCGCTAAAAAGCACAATTAAATTAAATGTGGCAATTACCAAATCACTGAATAATTGAATAATTAAGACTTGAACGCAAAGTCGCGCTGGAAGCCTCAGTTATTCAGTTAATCAGTTATTCAGTTATTATTTCAGGCTAATCATCGAAGACAACGGATATCTCAAATTCCGGTAGCCCATCATGTCCACTTTTATGCTTCCCACGCTGATGGGACTTTCTACGCGGAGAGGAATATGGTTGCCATCATCGCTTACCCAAACATTCATTTTTTCACCGCCTTCGAATATTGTGCCTTTGATGAGAAGTGGCTTGAATTTGATGGCATTGAAGGTGCCGTATTTTGTTTTTATTTTTTCCTTTCCTAAATAACGAATGTACAGGTTGTACACCTCGTTGTCGAGAAACATACTGAAAGGAATTTTATCTTCCGGCTTGTATTTGTTGAAATCTATATTGCGGGCATAATAAATGGCGCTGATCACATCCTGTATACATGCCGGCACTTTAAACACTCCGTTATTGGTAACTGCGGTGTTCGCCGTTTTATTAAAGGTTACATTTTCGTATTTCTTATAACCACCTTCATTTATGTTCCGTATGAATTTTAAAGGTTGCAGCGTTGCCGTATCTACATAACTTTCGTACCTGTCGCGTACTTTAAAAAAGTTGTCGTAAAAGCTGTATGTTGACCCATCTCCTACAACATGATAAACCGGTTTATTATTAAGTTTTTCAAGGGACACATTAAAGTTCGCTTCACCTGCGGCCACATATACGCCAAGCGTATAGTACACTTTATAGTTTAAATATTCGCCGGTATTAAAGGCTGTATTCTTCAGTCCACAAAAATCATCACCCGCATTGAGCGCATTAGTAAGAGGTAAAACAAATAAGGTTATCAGAGCAATTAAAAAAAATTTACGCATCTGCCGTTTTTTTATTTGAACCCAGGCTATTGATCTTTGCCTGAATATATTTTGATTCCTAAAATTAATAAACTGCCCACTATCGCCGGAACTACCAGGTTAATGAACCAAATACCAATTGTTCCCGCAATTACACCCACATTATTTGTGGTAAACAATCCAAACAACTGTATGCTCAGCTGACCGCGAACACCAACTTCTGCCAATGCTATAGTCGGAATCAGCGCCAATATCAAAAACATAACGCTCACTGTCCATGCAATTTGCACGCTGTCCATTTCAACATCCATCAATTGCAGTATCAATATATATTGAAAGATGAATACGCAATAACGGATGAATGATAAAGCAAAAACTCTTAACAATCTCGTAACACCCAGCTCTTCTAAGATAGCGATTTGATGAATCCACTTACCTATGCGAGGTATTTTTTCTATCGATTTTATTAACCACGACAAACGAAAGTATAATAGCAAACATAATACCGTTACGACCGATCCACCTGCTAAAGTAATTTTTATCCAAACCAGATAAGACGGCCGAACGTTTGATATATTGTGCGGCATAAAGTTTAAAAAGTAAACAAGTCCAAAACAGCCCATCATGAATGTAATGATCAATTGACTGAAACTTCCGGCAACGGCGAGTGAAACAGCCTGGATGCGATGCCCTTCCTTTACATACAAAACCCTTCCTCCATATTCGCCAATTCTGTTTGGTGTGTTGATGGCAAATGCCACGCCGGATAATGAAGCTTTCAATGCACGCCACCACGTTGTTTTTTCAAGCGTGAGCATTAGTATCTGCCACTTCCTTGCCTCTATTCCCCAATTGACAAAAGTGAAGAAAAGCAACATGTAAAGTTTCCATGAGTCACTACCTGTTAAGGAGAGTTTCATGTTGTGTAATGCGAGTCCAAGATCTGGTTGGTTTTTAATCTGTCGATATAAAGAATACGACAACCATACAAAGAGTACGGGTCCTAAAAAATAATTGACAAACTTTTTGATATTTTTGTTGCTGTATATCGACATTCTTTTCAAAAATAAACTCCTATTTGCAAAAGGTTCCGAAAATAATTTTAGGCATAGATCCTGGTACTCTGGTAATGGGATATGGCATAATACATGTTACCGGTAACACTATCCGCCTTGTGGAGATGGATGTTCTTTCTTTGAGCAGCAAGAAAAACATGTATTACCGCCTCGAAATGATTCACCGCAAAGTTGCAGAAATTATTGTTCAGCACAAGCCGACTTCTTTTGCAATTGAGGCGCCCTTTTATGGTAAAAACGTACAGAGCATGCTCAAACTCGGACGTGCGCAAGGTGTAGCCATCGCGGCCGCTATGCAGGCTGGTCTTGAGGTTTGCGAATATTCTCCCAAAAAAGTAAAGCAATCCGTTACTGGAAACGGTAATGCCGATAAAGAACAGGTTTGGAAAATGGTACAGCGTATTGTCAGCATTGAGGATAAGCCTAAGTTTTTTGACGCTACAGATGCACTCGCTGTTGCTATTTGTCATCACTATCAAACTTCCAATCCACTCATGGCGAACGCAAAGAAAGTGAAGGGTTGGGAAGATTTTATTAAACAAAATGCGGATAGAATTAAGATCATGTAGGGAGATGTGCACAAAATTCGTTAGAGTTTAATACTTTGATTGTCTCACGCTGTCAGCTGGGCTTTTAGTTAAATTTAGGGCATTGGTTGTGAGTGAGTATTTGCCTCGATCAACTTCTTTTTTATCGCTTCGGATATTAGTTTCGAATCTTTTTGAAGCAACGTCACAGCTTGCTTTACCACAACCGGAACAGCCAAAGAAGTTCCTGTATCAATATGTTTATCACCATTGCTGTCGATCCATTCAACATCTTCTGCAGGAACATAAATATCTACTGCTTTGCCTCTATTGCTGATGATGCGCTTTCCATCTTTACTTAATGCACCAACACATAGCACATTAGGAAGTTTTGCAAGACCTGGTACATCAAAGCTCTCTTCCATGTCTTCTTCATCGTTTCCAGCGGCTACGACAAATAATATTTCAGGAGCGGATGCAAATGCCCGCTCAAACGATTTTTTGAATTCTTGCATCCACTGCTTCGCTGCCAGGAATCGCTCTTCCGGTGTGTTTCCAAGATTCAAATTATTCTCTGCAAAAATAGAAGCGGATGTTCCAAAACTCATGTTCACTACTTTTACCTTTTGCTTGCGGAACCATTTTACTGTTTCCAAGGCAAATGTTTTATAGTAGCGATATTCTTCGTTTAAATGTTCTTTACGCTGAGCCACCGTCATATTCAATATTCCGGCCTGTTTTAGTTGAGCAGTAAGCGGTGTAAATCCGGCATGATACAACGAGTATTTGTTCATTCCTTTGGTAAGGGTGTATACTACTGCCATGCCATGCTCGTCAGCCGCATGTGTATTTTTTTCGAGTACTGTACCATTAAAGAAAACAGAGGCTTGAATATTGCCATTGAAGTAGGGTTCCCAAAGGCCAACACGGGTTTGTGAATGAGCCTGCAGCATAGCAAATGCCAAAATAAAAAATGAAAATACCTGTTTCATATGAATAAGTTTGTCTTGTTTGCCAAGAAAAATGTAAAGTTCATTAGAAACACCTATAGTAAAAAGTCAGTGCCGCACTTTAGTCTTTTTACGAAACAATAATGCCTTTAATCATTAGTTGGAACGTTTGATTAAAGGCCCCTATTAAATGCGGCAACATGTTTTGGCAGGAAAATCTTCTATCGCAGTTCCTTGATTATCCGATCTTGAATCTTCTTGAACTCTTCCGGTGATAATTTCAATTTTGCATTTGCAAAATTCATATCGTTTGCGCTGTTGATGGGAATGAGATGCATGTGGGCGTGCGGCACTTCAAGGCCTACAACGCTTACGCCTATGCGATTACAGGGAACAGCTTTTTCAATGGCGTGTGCAATGCGTTTTGCGAAAACAAGGTATTCGCTCATGTACTCATCCGCCACATCAAAAAACTTATCTGTTTCTACTTTTGGTACAACAAGCGTGTGACCTTCTACCAATGGGAAAATATCGAGGAACGCATAGAACTTGTCATTCTCTGCAATTTTATAAGAAGGAATTTCGCCGGCTATTATTTTTGAAAAGATCGTCATGGTGATGTCGTTGAGTGTTATTCAAAATTAATCGTGAATGGTGAATCGTCAATCGTGAATGGGTGTTTATTTTCGAAGTTTGAAAATTGTATTCGACCAGTAATGAAAAGAGCTTGCCACTTTTTGATGACAAGCTCTTTGTTTTATTTTTTGAATGGTCAAATCTTAGAGACCTATTCACCTTTCGATTAACCATTCACGACCTACAACAATCCCTTAATCGCTTCTACCAATTCGCCTTTTGTAATTGGAACACCCATGATCTTGTTGTAACCTTTGGCGTCTATTAAGAATTGTTCGCGAATGATCTTTATTAGCTGACCATTGTTGATTTCGGGAATCAATACCTTATCAAACTTCTTGATAAGATCACCAAGGTTTTTCGGGAACGGACGCAGGTACTTAATATGCGCATGACTCACTGCATGACCCTCGGCTTGAATTTCTGATACGGCACTTTTAATGGCACCATAAGTAGAACCCCAGCCAAGCACCAACACCTTACCTTTTTCAGGGCCGCTGTCTAATTGCTGATCAGGAATATAGTCTGCTATTTTATCTACTTTTTCCTGACGAATCTTCACCATCAGCTGGTGGTTCTCAGGATCGTAGCTTACGTTGCCTGTAATATTTTGTTTTTCCAAACCTCCGATGCGGTGCTCCAAACCTGCTGTTCCCGGAATGGCCCATGGACGCACTAGTTTTTCATCACGCAGATATGGTTGGAATTTTTCTTCCTCGTGACCAAGCTCTGTTTTGAACTTCACTTTTATTTCCTGCAGGTCTTCCGCCTTTGGAAACTTCCACGGCTCGGCACCGTTGGCTATATAACCATCGCTTAGGAAAATAACCGGCGTCATGTGTTGCACCGCAATTCTTACCGCTTCGTAAACAGTCGCAAAACAGTCGCTCGGGGTAGAAGCAGAAATCACGGGCATCGGGCATTCGCCGTTGCGTCCGTAATACGCCTGCAGCAAATCACTCTGTTCTGTTTTTGTTGGCAAGCCTGTAGAAGGGCCTCCGCGTTGAATATTTACAATCAGCAAAGGAATCTCCAGCATCACCGCCAATCCCATTGCTTCTGTTTTAAGCGCCATACCCGGACCCGAAGTGGTGGTAACGCCCAAAGAACCGCCATAAGCCGCACCGATTGCGGAGGTGATACCGGCAATCTCATCTTCTGCCTGGAACGTGCGAACGCCAAATGATTTATGACGGCTCAATTCATGCAAAATATCTGAAGCCGGTGTGATGGGGTATGTACCTATAAATAAAGGCAACCCGCTTTTTTGCGAAGCAGCGATCAAACCCATCGCCACCGCCTGGTTGCCCATAATGGAGCGATATGTACCCGCTTGCATCTTAGCCTTTTCCACACGATAAGTAGTGGTGAACGTTTCTGTAGTATCACCGAAGTTAAACCCTGCCTGCAATGCTTTAATGTTACTGTTCAGGATAACTTCCTTTTTACCGAACTTATCTTCAAGGAATTTAATGGAACTTTCCATGTCGCGGTTGTACATCCAGTAAAGGAATCCAAGTACAAACATGTTCTTTGCACGGTCCTTTTCTTTCGTACCAAGTTCATATTCCTTAAGCGCTTCACGGGTCATTTTGGTTACATCCATTTTTATAACCTCATAACTGCTAAGGCTGTCGTCGTTGATAGGATTTACACCGTCGGGATAATTGGCAAGACGCAAGTTCTTTGCATCAAAACCATCGGTATTTACGATTATTTTTCCGCCCTTCTTCAGGCTCTTAAGATTTGCTTTCAGGGCTGCGGCATTCATTGCCACCAGCACGTCACACTCATCGCCCGGCGTAAATACACGGTCGCTCGAAAAGCGCAACTGGTACCCGCTCACACCAGGTAACGTACCTTGTGGTGCACGTATCTCGGCTGGAAAATCTGGGAATGTTGCCAAGTCAATTCCCATCAGGGCCGTATTGTTGGTAAACTGCGTTCCTGTCAACTGCATCCCGTCTCCACTGTCTCCTGCGAACTTTATCACTACGTCCTGTAATAATTCTTCTTTACGGCTCACGTTTCAAAATTTTTGCAAATTTACATAAGAAAGGGACGCGAAGGGAGGAATGGGCTTGCGCAAAGCGATAAAAAAAGTTATTAGCTGATAGTTGTTGGTTGCCAGGCCTTGTAAATAAGCATTTTTTATAAAATATTAACAACTAGCACTTTAAAGCCTAATAGCTAACAACAAACAACTATTTCCCCAGCGCTGCAATAATCTCCTCGGCATGCTGCTTATTCTTCGGTCTCAAAAAGATCTTTTCGATCTTGCCCTTCTCGTCGATTACAAAAGTTGTGCGGTGAAGTCCCATATATTTACGGCCATACAATTGTTTTTCACCCCATACGCCATATTTGTCAATGATTGCGCGACCTGTATCCGCAATCAGCGTAAAAGGAAGCTGATGTTTCTCCCTGAATTTTATGTGCGATTTTTCGTCGTCCGGACTTACGCCGATGACCTCAAAGCCTTTTTGTTTTAACAGGCCGTAATTGTCACGAAGATTGCATGATTGTACGGTGCAGGTAGGCGTGAGATCCTGCGGATAAAAATACAATACCACTTTTTTGCCTTTAAAATCTGAAAGCGAAACTTTTTTACCGTCCTGATCAACTCCTGAAAATGCGGGAGCTTTATCCTCTTCTTGTAGATGCGTCATGGCGCAAAATTAACGAGAACGGAACGCAGATTTTCATGATTGTCATGAATTGAGAAGATTTTGTTTTTGAATTCATTTTAAAAAGAGCAACAATGATCTTTGAAAAAGAAGAAGGATCGATCCCCAGCCTAACAACTAATAACTAAATTGCAAGAAATACAATCACCATGAAACGTCTAATATTTTTTGCAATGCCCGTAGTATTATTTGCCTGCGGCAACAATACTGAGCAACGCAAAGATGGATTTTCCCAAGCTCCTACAACAAAGGAAGATTCTTTGTATGAAGAAGTGATGAAAGGTCATGATATTGGAATGGCGGCTATGGGAAAAATCAAGGGATACCAGTCGCAGTCGCAGCATGCACTCGACAGCATTTCAAAATTGCCGAACCAGAAGCTGCAAGAGGCTTATAAGCAAAACGTATTGGCTGTTCAACAAGCGTTAAACAATGCAGATAGCAGCATGAATGAGTGGATGGAGAAATTCAGTCCCGATTCCTTTGCAAATGACAAGTCAAAAAGAGTGGAATATTTAGAATCAGAGAAAAATAAAGTGAACGACGTGAGACAAATGATTTTAGGGAGTTTAAAAAAGGCGGATTCGTTGTTTAAGAAATAGGAAGCAATGTACGGAGTACGATGTACGAAATTTCTTAGAGTGTAACACCTTAAAGTATTTCGTATATCGCACACCGTACCTCACACATCGTACATCTTCCCACTACCAACCGTCTCCATCAAGCATATTTCCCAACCCGCCGAGTATGCTACCTTCTTCTTTCCTGGTCGTTGTACCATAACTGAGAACGCGGCTTGCGAGCCTGCTGATTGGCAGCGTTTGTATCCACACTTTTCCCGGGCCGCGAAGAGTTGCGAAGAAAAGACCTTCACCACCAAACAATGTATTTTTTATACCGCCTACAAATTGAATGTCGAAATCGATGCCCTGTGTGTACGCCACCAGACAACCGGTATCAAGTCTCAGCAATTCGCCCGGTTGAAGCGTGCGCTCAAACACGTGACCGCCGGCATGAACAAAAGCCATTCCATCACCTTCCAGTTTTTCCATAATAAAGCCTTCACCACCAAATATGCCGGTACCGAGTTTACGCTGGAATTCAATGCTGATGCTCACTCCTTTCGCTGCACACAAAAAGGCATCTTTCTGAGCAATAACCTTATTACCCAATTGTTTCAGATCGAGTGGAATAATTTTTCCGGGGTACGGCGAAGCAAAACTCACATGCTTTTTGCCCATGCCAACGTTTGTAAAAGCCGTCATAAACAAGCTTTCACCTACAAGCATTCTTTTACCCGCAGAAAAAAGTTTGCCAAGCAAACCACTTCCCTGTTGTTGTGAGCCGTCGCCGAAAATGGTTTGCATTTGAATGCCATCTTCCATCATCATAAAAGCGCCACTTTCGCCGATGGCAGTTTCACCCGGGTCAAGTTCTATTTCTACATATTGCATTTCTTCTCCGTAAATGCGATAATCAATTTCATGATTGCTAATAGCCATGTTTTGTAAAGTTTAAATGGTAGACTAAAGGTATTACAAAGAAGAATTAAGTGCGCTGGATGTTTGATGTACGGTGTACGAAGTATGATAGTGTTCGAGGTCTTACATCCGAATTAACTTCGTACATCGTACTTCGTACACCTCCTGGGCATGGATTTTTAGTATTAACATAAAAGCAAACATGCCGGAAGGACCATCCATAGTGATATTGAAAGAAGAGGTGCAAGCATTTAAAAGAAAAAAGATCATTGCTGTAAGCGGCAATACAACGATCGATAAGGAACGAATGCTTAATCAAACGGTTGTTGATTTCAAGAGTTGGGGGAAACATTTTCTTATTTGTTTTAAAACGTTTTCGCTACGTATACATTTCATGCTGTTTGGCAGTTATAGAATCAATGAAAGAAAAGACGCACCGGTGAGATTGGGTCTTCAATTCACAAAGGGAGAGATCAATTTCTACACCTGCTCCGTTCAGTTTGTGGAAGGCGATGTAAACGACACTTACGATTGGTCAGTCGATGTAATGAGTGACGAATGGAGCCCTACAAAAGCAAGAACTAAACTAAAAGCAAATCCAGACATGCTTGTTTGTGATGCTCTGCTAGACCAACATATTTTTTCCGGTGTTGGAAATATTATTAAGAACGAAGTACTGTTTCGAATTAAGGTGCATCCTGAAAGCAAAGTAGGCAATCTGCCACCCAAAAAACTTTCTGAACTTATTAAAGAAGCAAGGGTTTATTGTTTTCAATTTTTAGAATGGAAAAAAGCATTTGTACTTAAAACACATTGGCTCGCCCATACTAAAAAGATTTGCCCGCGATCATGTTCCATTCATAAAAAAACATTTAGGCAAAACACACCGCAGGACGTTTTATTGTGAGATGTGCCAGGTGAGGTATTAAGTCAAAAACTTTGAATGTAACTCCTTTTCAAGAATGTAACACTCAAAGTTTTTGACTTTCGACTTTTTTATTCTTGACTTACTTCATGTAGTGTAGGCGAAGCTCTCTGGCAAGGTTCAGCGCCGCTCCCTTCGCTGCATTGTTTCCGGCATTGCAAAAAACAACTATTGCAAGGTCCTTTTCTTTATGTACTTCTATATGTACAAAAAATGTAGTGAGTGTACCATCGCTTTCCGCAATATGATTACCATCTACTTCTAAATTTCCCCAACCCATAGAATAATCAGGATAGGCATACTGTAGCAATTGGTAAGCACGTTGAGGCATAAGCGCTTTTTTGTTCTCTAATCCTCGGAGATTATCGATGGCAAATTTTGCGTAGTCTTCTATTGACAGGTTAGCATCTATAGGTTCTAAACCGGGAGTAATTAACAGCCCCCACCAGTCATCCGGAGGTACTCCCTGAAACACACCCGCAATGTTCGCATGTCCCCAGGTATCTTTAATATCGTTTCTGTTGGGAAACCTGAATTTTACATTTATGTCCAAAGGTTTGTTCACATACTCTTCCATTAACTCTTTGTATGGTTTGTCGCTAACTTTTTCAAGCATCGCAGCAGCAACAATACTTCCGGCATTGGTATATCTAACGGGTTTTTTACCTTCCGAATCGGCCAGCCCTCGTTGGCGTGTGATCCATTCTAAAAAATCTTTACGTTGTGCTGGGCCATCTTTTCCTCTCAACGCCGGCATTTTCCGGATTTCGTCAACCGTGTTAAAAGAAATTAATCCTGCTCTTTGTGAAAGTATATCTGCCAGCGTGATGTCCTTGTATTCCGGCCTCGCCCCTTTCATAATATCGGGGAAAAGAACCGCCAATTTTGTGTTCCACATTATTTTTCCTTTTGCCACTAATTGTGCAGCTATATAAGCGGTTAATCCTGTTGTGTTGTTTCCCAGATGATAGCGACTCTTAACAGTGACCGTATCGTGTGTGCGAAGTTTTTTAACGCCAACAGCCGCCATTTCTATGACGCTGTCGGAGCTCATTACAGCATAAGTAAGAGACGGTACAAAACGGCTTTTTCTTATAGAATCGGCGACCGGTGCCATCTCTTGCGCCATTGTGGATAAAAAGCCAAATAAGAAAAATAAGGGCAGAATTCTTTTAGTCATAAGTGTGTCTTCACCGGGTATAGAACAGTGAACGGCAGAGCCAAATTAAACAAGCGGAGGATAAAAAGCAAATGCCACAAAGCATAAGGCAGAAGGCCTAACGCTGACCGCAGAGAGCGGAAGTAGGCGTTAAACGTTAGGCATTGGACCGCATTAATAGTCAGTTTTAATATTCTTATTAAAGGGCAGCTTCAACTGGTAAATAAGCTTTTCATCCGTTTCATCATCCAATACATCAAGGCCATAGCGAAGTGTAGACGGGTCGGTGTAAGCGAAAGTACCGAAAACTCTGTCCCACAATGAAAAGATGTTGCTATAGTTAGTATCGGTGTAAGGCCGCCTGTAATGGTGGTGTACTTTATGCATATTAGGTGAAACAAAAATCCAGCTTATGGGTTTGTCGATCCACGCCGGTACTATAATGTTTGCATGATTGAAATGCGTGAATAATGCGGCGCAGCTTCTGTAAAGAAAATACATCCAGATAGGCATGCCCATTACAACAATTCCAATGATCATAAAAAACTCACGGAACAACCACTCGCCAGGGTGATGCCGTGTGCCGGTGGTAACATCCACTTTGGTATCGCTATGATGGACCATGTGAAATTTCCACATCCACTTTACATGGTGCATAAGCCAGTGCGGTATATATTGGCCAAACAAATCTCCGATCAGGAAGCAAACAACAATCACCGCCCAAACAGGCAAATGCAGCCAATGAATGAGGCCAAACTTGTGTACTGTAACGGCATCGCATACGCGAATGGTAACAAGCCCGAATACCAGGTTTAGTATCATTGTGGTGAGTAAAAAGATAAGATTTACACCAGCGTGCTTGTATCGTTTAAAAGAAAAACGAAACAAAGGATAGTAACCTTCAAGCAGCCAAAAGAAGATCATTCCCCCCAACAAAATGAGGATACGATGGGCTGAGGGAATATGCTCCCAGTATACGATGAATTTGTCCATGCAAGCAAGAATCTTTACTTGTAAGTTACAATTTGCCACCCGATCATCAATCAGATTTAATAACTATTTGAGCGGAATCAATCTTCATTTGAAGTAAGGGAATAACTTGTACTTCTGCCGCCGGATGCATCCTTGATCAATATCCCTTTTGTGATCAGATCCTGTATATCTCTCATCGCAGTATCCTGGGAGCATTTGGCGATTTTTGACCACTTTGAAGTATTCAGTTTGCCTTCAAATCCATCCAGCAGTTTATTGACCATTAAGCATTGACGTTCGTTCAAAGAGACATTCGAAAATTGGTCCCAGAATTTTGCTTTCTGTACTACTTTTTTAAGTGTTTCGTTCGTCGCCTTTAATGCACGATCAAGGCACTGTAGAAACCATTCGAGCCAATCAGTGATGTCTAATGAATCTTTTTGCGTTTTTTCCAGCACATCGTAATATTCTTTTCTATCGATCCTTATTTGAGCCGACATACTGTAAAATCGCTGAGCGCTTTCATCTGCCTTTGCCAGCAACATATCTGTTATTGCTCTCGCTATGCGCCCATTACCATCGTCAAAAGGGTGTATGGTCACAAACCAAAGATGTGCAACGGCTGCTTTTAATATCGGATCGTTTTGCCAGTTTGTATTGAACCATTCTAGAAAAAGCTTCATTTCTATTTCCAATGCGGAAGAAGCCGGTGCCTGAAAATGTACAATTTCCCTACCCGAGGCGCCCGATACAACCTGCATTGGGTCCGCATCAGAGTTGTCTCGCCATCCTGCCACAACTATTTTGTGTATACCACTGTAACCGGTAGGAAACAGGGCAGCATGCCATCCGAAAAGTCTTTCGTCAGTTAAGGGCTGGTTGAATTTCTCAATTGCATCCATCATCATATCCACTACGCCTTCCACATTTCTATCTGAAGGAACTAATCCGGCTATATCCATTCCCAAACGTCTGGCTATGGATGACCGAACTTGTTCGGCATCTAATACTTCCCCCTCAATTTCACTTGACTTTATGACCTCCAGGGTAAGGACGTCTAACGTTGCCTCTTTTTGCAGTTTAAAGCCGAATCCTGACATTTTACCCAACAATATTCCCTGCCTGTATCGCACAGACGCAAGCAAAGGGCCGATCACTTTCTCGTCCCAGTAAAATGCCGGCCAATCTTTTTTTTGATAGATGTAAACTGCCATTTTCCGAAGGTTTGCGGTAAATATACAACTTAATCTCCGCAAATTATGCGGAGATTATCTGAACTATTCGCTGCAAATATTGCGGAGATTAAATCATACTTCTCCGCAGGGCATTAAAAAAGGTTGCTAGCCGTTAGTTGCAAAGCCGCACTTTTAGCCTAACAACTATCAACTAACAACCAACAACGTTATTTCTTAAACAATGATAAGTCTCCTACTTCTTTCCCTTCATAAACCCATACTGGGCCAAAATATCTTTCAGCATTTTGATGCGAACGGCAGAAACGTCGAGAGGTTTGCCGGTAGAGGCAATTTGCAACACAAAAAAGTAAGGATGTTTGTTTTCTTCGATCCAGCCAACGATCCAGCCGATTGATCTTCCGTCTTCCGTGTATCCCCATCCGGTTTTATAACTTAACTCGTAGTTGGCGTTGCTTTCCATCAGCATCATGCTGCGCACAATACGCTGTGTTCTTTTTTGGAAAGGAAGTTGATCAAAGTATAACTTTTTCACAAGACCCAATTGCTCATCAGGAGTAACCTTTACGGAGTTATCCAGCCAGAAAGTATCAATCTTGTTGATCACTGGTTTTGTGTACCGACGTCCATAACCCAAAGTATCGATCCAATGCTGCATGGTATCTTTTCCTATCCTCCTCGCCAGTTCCTGGAACCATGGCACACATGAAAGACGGAACGCATTGTACATGCTCAAATCCTGGTTCCACTGCGGGTTTGACCTTACTACACCGTCCCATTTTATTACAGTGCTGTCGTCTTTTACACGACCTATCTCGATTCCTATAAGCGAGTTTACAATTTTGAACGTGCTTGCCGGCAAGTAAGCGCTGTCGCGAAAAGTTTTGCGGTTATATATGGTAAAATGGCCCTGCCCGTTGTCGAACAAACCGAAGCTTCCGGTTACATTATTTTCATCGAAATACTTCTTCAGGCTGTCGTCGTTTGTAACATTATTAGAGGAGCAGGCGCCGAAAAAAATGGATGAGGCCACCAATAAATAAGCAAAAAGTTTCATGAGATGTACAATTGAAGCGCAAATGTAGCGCGAAACGACACTTTTCTTGCAAAGAAAGTCGCGACAATTATTTTCCCGGATAAACGTTATTGAAAAACACCGGCCCGAGTTTATTCGGTAGCATTAGACAAATCAAACAATACAACATGAAAAATCTTTGGATAGTGGCCGCTTTCGCTGCAGCAGGTTTTACCTCTTGCCAAAAATCCGATGTCACTGCCGGTAACGGAAGCGACACGGTAAATAATTCGGCCGCAAACATTATATTCAAATTTAAGTTTGACTCTGCTCAGGCACGTCTCAACAATGTGGGCCAACCTGTTTCTGTTTCTTCGGATCATGCTGCGCAGAGCCCTATAATCAACTCCATGAGCGCACATTATATCGAGCTGACACCCAATGCATTAACTGCTTTGGGAAAGGGCGCCATTTTATATAAAGCTGATGAAACTTCAGCAGGCGGTGAATCTGCCATCGATTTCGACAAGGCTGCAAAAGCTGGGGATGGACAGGTCTTCTATACCGCGCCAATCAAAAACATTCGGATCGGCACTTACGAGTGGATCCGTGTTTCTCTGGCGTATCAAAATGCTACTGCATACTTCCACGTAGATACAACCATCAAAGGTATTCCAATAAAGCAGAATGTACAGGGCACACTGGCCGGTTTCATAGGCTACAATACTTACATCAAAAACTTCAAGATCAAAGATTCCACGCTAGCTGTAAACGCAAATAAAAAGCAAGGTTTCTGGGGCTTTGAAACAGTAATTTCAGCACTTGGCTATACTGTTGGAGGAACGACAACGGGGCAATCTGCGGGAACAACAACTGTTGTAAATCCCATCTTCGCTACGTCACCGATTCCGGCGGGAAGTTGCGTTGTAACTGCTGCGTTCGCGCCAGGCAAACTGACCATAACCGGCAAAGAAACAAAAGACATCATAGTTGAACTTTCCTTCTCCACAAACAATAGCTTCGAGTGGCAGGAAGTGATAAAAGATGGGATGTGGGAACCGTCAAAGGGTGAGAATTTAGTGGATATGGGAATTAGAGGCATGATACCGACAATCAAATAACTGGCACACGGATGACACGGATTAGACGGATTTTCACTGATCTTTTTCTATTTTAGATTCTGCCTCATTCCGCATCCTTTGCGTCTTTGCGTGAAATCACTGAAATAAAATCCTTGCGCGAAATAAAGCCGATACCTTATTTTTGCTAACAATTGTTAGTTTTTAAAAATAAGTTATCGGCTTTTTTATATGGCAAATACTCCAAATCAAAAGATCAGAATTGTTACTGCGGCCAGTTTGTTCGACGGACATGATGCAGCGATCAACATTATGCGACGCATTTTGCAAAGCAAGGGCGCTGAGATCATTCACCTTGGACATAACAGAAGTGTACACGAAATTGTAGAAGCAGCTATTGAAGAGGATGCGCACGGCATTGCCATTACGAGCTACCAGGGCGGCCACGTGGAGTTTTTCAAATACATGAAAGATCTGCTGGATCAAAACGGTTGTGGACACATTAAAATATTTGGCGGCGGTGGTGGAACTATTCTGCCGGAAGAAATCCGTGAATTACACAATTACGGTATTACCCGCATTTACAGCCCCGATGATGGCAGACACATGGGGCTCGAAGGAATGATTGAGGACCTTTTGCAAAAAAGCAATCCGGAAAACGGCTCTGAAAAACAATCTGACTATTGGAAGGCCGCTGCAAAATGGAATGGCAAATTGCCTTTGGGTGAAAAGAAGGACATTAGAAGAATTGCACGAAATATAACACTGGCCGAAGCCGGTGAACCATTCGAAAAACAAGAAGTTGCCGCTGGTTATCCTGTCTTGGGTATTACGGGAACGGGCGGCGCAGGAAAATCATCTGTAACGGATGAGATCGTACGTAGATTTTTGAACGCATTTCACGATAAAACGATTGCTGTTATTTCCGTTGACCCCTCCAAGAAAAAGACTGGTGGTGCACTGTTAGGCGACCGCATTCGCATGAATAGCATCAGCTCGCCACGTGCATATATGCGCTCGCTGGCTACACGCGATAGTGATGTGGCGCTGAGCGCTTATGTAGAAGAAGCATTGAATGTTGTAAAGAACGCAAGTTACGATCTGGTTATCCTGGAAAGTGCTGGTGTTGGTCAGAGCGATGCCTCCATTCTTGATTATTGCAATGCCAGTTTGTATGTGATGACGCCTGAATATGGCGCTGCATCTCAATTGGAAAAGATCAACATGCTGGATTATGCTGATGTTATTGCCATCAACAAATTTGATAAGGCAGGCGCATTGGACGCATTGCAGGATGTTCGTAAACAATACAAACGCAACCACGGTCTGTTTACCGCAAAAGACGCTGACATTCCTGTTGTGGGAACCATCGCTTCGCAATTCAATGATGCAGGCATTAATGAGTTGTTTGAAAAACTGATCACCGTAATCGAGAAGAAAAGCGGTGTAGCTTTTGGCAAAATAGAATTGCATCAGCATACATCTGACACCACAAATAAATCACAGGTTATTCCTGCAAAACGTGTTCGTTATTTGTCAGAAATATCTGAATCCAACAGGGGTTACGACAAATGGGTGATCGAGCAAAGTGAAGTGGCAACTAAGTTGTACCAGTTGGACGGCGTGATGAAATTTGCCGAAGGCGAAAAACAAAGTCTTCAAAAATTGCAACAACAATTGAACGATAAACTTTCTCTTGAAAATAAAAAGCTGGTGGAGCAATGGCCGATTTTGCAGAAAAAATACGAAGCTGATTTTTTCGAGTACCAGGTGCGTGACAAAGTGATCAAACAAGACCTTACAAGCACATCCCTTAGTGGTACTAGAATTCCGAAGGTTGTTTTACCTAAATACAAAGACTGGGGTGATATTCTGCAATGGCAACTGCAGGAAAATGTTCCGGGCGAGTTTCCATACACTGCAGGTGTGTTTGAATTAAAACGTACCGGCGAGGATCCTACAAGAATGTTTGCAGGTGAAGGTGGCCCGGAAAGAACCAACAAACGCTTCCACTATGTTTCTTTGGAGCAACCTGCAAAGCGTTTGTCCACGGCATTCGACAGCGTAACCTTGTATGGTGAAGACCCAGATCACCGTCCGGACATTTATGGTAAAGTGGGTAACTCCGGCGTAAGCATCGCAACAGTTGACGATGCTAAAAAACTATACAGCGGTTTTGATCTTTGCGATCCAAAAACTTCTGTAAGCATGACCATCAATGGCCCCGCACCAATGCTGCTTGCATTCTTTATGAATGCGGCCATCGATCAGCAGTGTGAAAAATGGCTGACAGAAAATAATCAATGGTCACTGGCGGAAGAAGCATTTAAAAAGAAATATGCACGTGCTTCTAAGCCATTATACTATAACCCATCAGCGCCTGAAAGATTGCCCGACGGCAACAATGGTTTAGGCTTGCAATTGCTGGGTTTAAGTGGCGATGAAGTGTTGCCGAAAGATGTGTATGAAAAAATCAAGGCGAATGCATTATCCAGCGTTCGCGGAACTGTACAGGCAGATATTTTAAAAGAGGACCAGGCGCAAAACACTTGCATTTTCTCTACAGAGTTTGCTTTGAAGTTAATGGGAGATGTGCAGGAATATTTTATCAAAGAAAAAGTGCGCAACTTTTACAGTGTGAGCATAAGCGGTTATCACATTGCAGAAGCTGGTGCCAATCCTATTACACAGCTTGCGTTTACCCTGTCGAATGGTTTTACTTATGTAGAATACTACCTTAGCCGCGGCATGCACATAGATGATTTTGCACCAAACCTATCATTCTTCTTTAGTAACGGCATGGACCCAGAATACAGCGTGATTGGACGTGTGGCAAGAAGGATTTGGGCAAAAGCCATGAAGTTGAAATATAATGGTAACGACCGCTCGCAAAAACTGAAATATCATATTCAAACAAGCGGCAGAAGTTTGCATGCGCAAGAAATTGATTTTAATGATATCCGCACAACATTGCAAGCATTGTACGCTATTTACGACAACTGCAATAGTCTCCACACAAATGCATACGATGAAGCGATCACCACTCCAACTGAAGAAAGTGTTCGTCGCGCAATGGCTATTCAGCTGATCATTAACCGTGAATTGGGTACTGCAAAAACGGAAAACTTTACGCAAGGAAGTTTTGCGATTGAAGAGCTAACCGATTTGGTGGAAGAAGCTGTGCTGGCTGAGTTCGACCGCATTACAGAACGCGGCGGTGTTCTCGGCGCGATGGAAAGAATGTATCAGCGAAATAAAATTCAGGAAGAAAGTCTGCATTACGAAATGCTTAAACATACAGGAGAGTTTCCTATTGTGGGTGTAAATACTTTCCTCAATAAGAAAGGAAGCCCAACCGTAATTCCAAACGAAGTGATCCGCAGTACTACGGAAGAAAAAGAGCAACAAATTCAAAACCTGCAAGCGTTTTGGAAACGCAATGAGAGCAAATCCGCAGATGCTTTGAACAAATTGAAATCTGTTGCGATCGTGAATGGTAATTTGTTTAACGAGTTGATGGAAACAGTGAAGTATTGCTCACTTGGACAGATTACGCATGCATTGTATGAAGTTGGTGGGCAGTACAGACGCAGTATGTAATTATCACCAGATACAATTAATCTTCAAGACTTAATTTTAGATGCTTTTACAAATCCCTCACAGTGCTGTGAGGGATTCTCATACTCCCATTTAGTGTTAGGAATACTATTGACCAAATAGAAACCTCAACAACAAAGCAAATTCAAATTTAAAATTCTGAAATGGCAATGGGAGTTAATTACATCGCGGAGATTAAACGCATTCTATCCGAAGCAAGAACAAAAGCATACGCAGTTATTAATACAACTATGGTGGAAGCCTACTGGCAGATAGGCAAGCGTATTGTTGAAGAAGAACAAAAGGGCTAAGCTCGTGCAGACTATGGCAAGGAAATAGTTGAAAACTTAGCGCAGGAACTTAGTCAGGAATTTGGAAAAGGATTTTCGAAAAGAAGCATTTTTCAATATCGGCAGTTTTATCTGTTGTTTTCTCCTGAGATTGTGCGAACGCCGTTCGCACAATTACAAAATCATGATAATGAATCAATTACAATTCATCGAACAGTGTTCGCGGAATCTTCATACAGCGATTTTCCTGATTGGTTTCGTTTACTGAATTGGTCGCAAATTCAACGGATCATTCGTGTTTCTGATCCACAGGCAAGAAACTATTATCTCAAAGAAGCGGCCGAACGAAACTGGTCCATTCGCACTCTCGATCGCAACATTTCTACACTCTATTATCAACGTCTGCTTTCTTCTCAAGCAAAAGAGCCTGTCGTAAGCGAAATGCTTGAAGAAACAAAAGAGCTTCAAAACGACAAATATGAGTTCATAAAAAATCCGCTTGTATTGGAGTTTTTAAATCTGCCGAACAACCTGGGTCATACGGAGGCTTTATTGGAACAGCAGTTGCTGAACAACATCCAAAACTTCATGCTTGAATTAGGTAAAGGGTTTGCCTTCGTGGCAAAACAACAATTAATACGCACCGAAACATCAGACTTTTATATTGATCTTGTTTTTTTACAATTACATCCTGAAATGTTTTGTATTGATTGACCTGAAAACAGACAAAATGAGCCACCAGGATGTAGGACAATTGGATATGTACGTGCGTATGTACGATGATCTCCAAAAGGGCAAGGACGACAACCCGAGCATTGGAATTTTACTTTGTACGGAAACAGATAAAACGATTGCCAAATATTCGGTCTTAAAAGAAAACAAACAACTTTTCGCAGCCAAGTACATGCCTTATCTGCCTACAGAAGAAGAACTGCGAACAGAAATCGAACGTGAGAAATTGATGATAAAACTTAAAAGGGGAAATGATGGACTTTAGGACATCGGCACTCTTTAATCTGACATAAAACGAAGAAGGGAATGAATCAAACTCATTCCCTTCTTCGTTTTATGTTATGTAAGGACTCTTCAAAACTCTCGAATCCCCATTTTCAAATTCTCAAATTTTCAAATTCTACATCACTTCTTTCACTACATTCTGAATCACCTTAGGCTTGCCAAGTGTGTAATAGTGCAACACTGGCACACCAAATTGTTTCAATTCCCTGCTTTGCTGGATCAACCATTCTGTTCCAATGATTTCTACTTCCTCATCGGTTTTTGCCTTCATGATAGCGTTTGACAGATCAGTAGGAATATCAACATGGAATATTTTAGGAAGAATATTTAGCTGCTTTTTGTTCGTGATTGGCTTCAATCCCGGAATGATTGGAACTGTAATGCCATTCTCGCGGCAAAGTTTTACGAAGTCGCAGTATTTCTGGTTATCGAAAAACATTTGCGTCATGATATATTCTGCACCTGCTTCAACCTTAGCTTTCAGGTAAGCCATGTCAGTAGAAAGGTTTGGCGATTCGAAGTGTTTCTCAGGATAGCCCGCAACACCCATACAAAAGTTTGTTTTACCACCATTGGTAATATCTTCTTCCAGGTAAATACCGTGGTTCAGATTGCCAACTTGTTTCAATAAATCGATCGCATAGCGATGGCCATGCGGATGAGGTTCGAAAAAAGCTTCATTCTTTGCAGCGTCGCCACGCAGAACGAGTACGTTATCGATACCCAAAAAGTTAAGATCGATCAATGCATCTTCGGTCTCTCTTTTACCGAAACCGCCGCAAATAAGGTGTGGAACTGCGTCAACTTTGTAGTAGTTCATAATTGCGGCGCAAATACCAACCGTTCCCGGTCTTTTTCTTACTTCTACCTGCTCGAAGGTGCCATCGATCTTTTTCTTAAACATCGTTTCGCTACGGTGATAGGTAACGTTGATAAACGAAGGCTTAAATTCCATCAGAGGGTCAAGATGGTTATATATAGCGCTGATGTCTTTTCCTTTCAGAGGAGGCAAAATTTCAAAAGAAACCAGTGTGTCTTTTGCCTGGTTGATGTGATCAATAACTTTCATCTTATGTATTATATTTCGCGAAAGCAGTAATTACTACGTTGGCGTTCTTTAAGGCTTTATGAAACTTTTTTTAAAATATCCCGCAAACATAGTTCGCGAAAGTTAGAAAACAAAATGAAGTGTATGTTAGATGTGCGGCGGTACGATGTCCGAAATACAGGGAATTAGTACATTGTACCCCGTACATCCAACACCTATTTGACGAATAATCTTCCCAACTTTCACATTTTCATATTTCCCCGTTTTGATTACTTCCGGTATTTTTGCGCCAAAGCTTTAGTAATTGAGTTTAAAAATACATACCAACGAGTTAGTTAAAACTTATAGCAGCCGTACCGTTGTAAATCACGTATCTGTGAATGTGGAGCAGGGTGAAATTGTGGGTCTGCTGGGTCCAAATGGTGCCGGTAAAACAACTACCTTTTACATGGTGGTGGGTTTGATCAAGCCAGATGAGGGCAAGGTTTTCCTTAACGAGGATGATATTACAAAACTGCCAATGTACAAACGTGCCCAGCTGGGCATTGGCTATCTTCCACAAGAGGCGTCCGTTTTTCGTAAGCTGACTGTAGAAGACAATATTAAAGCGGTGCTGGAAATGACAAAACTTTCCAAACAACAGCAAAAGCAAAAGCTTGAAGACCTGCTGGATGAGTTTCGCCTGCACCACGTTCGTAAAAATAATGGCGACAGCCTTAGCGGTGGTGAAAGAAGACGTACCGAAATTGCACGGGCCCTTGCCGTAGACCCGAAATTTATTTTACTAGATGAACCTTTTGCCGGTGTTGACCCTATAGCGGTAGAGGACATTCAAACAGTAGTTGCACGCCTGAAATATAAAAATATCGGTATTCTTATTACCGACCACAACGTAAATGAAACCCTTTCTATCTGCGACCGCGCTTATTTGCTGATCGATGGTAAGATCTTCAAACACGGCACCGCAGAACAACTAGCCGAAGACGAGCAGGTAAGAAGACTTTATCTTGGTCGTAATTTCGAACTTCGCCGTAAAGATTATTTACATGAAGAAGTTATGAAGGGCATTGGCGATTTTCCACACTTGGAAGAAAGCACCGAACAATAACGAATTCCGTAGAGCCAAGGCACTGCCTTGGCTAAAATGAAAACGATAAGCCAAGGCAGTGTCTTGGCTCTACACATATATTTTCTGTACAATAATTGCTGCATCTCTGCCGTCAATTTCTTAAATTGCGAGTATACATATATGAAAATTCTTTCTCCGGCCATATCACGGTTAGCACGGCTTCGCTTGTGGCAGGTACAGGAGTGGACCGAAAATCCGATTCTGGCCCAGCGGGAGGTATTGCAGCATTTGATAACTGCGGCTCAATACACAGAATTTGGCCGCAAATACAGCTTCGATCAGCTTTTCAACATTCGTCAGTTTAAACATACAGTTCCCGTACATGAGTATAACGATTTGAAGCCCTATATCCAGCGCATGATGGATGGTGAACAAAATTTACTCTGGAACACCCCTGTAAAATGGTTCGCTAAAAGCAGCGGTACAACGAGCGATAAAAGCAAGTTTATACCCGTGAGTGAAGAGAGCCTTATGGAAACACATTACCAGGGTGCGAAGGATGTGCTGACCATGTATTACAAATTCAATCCAGAGTCAGACTTGCTTACAGGAAAAGGACTTGTAGTTGGCGGCAGTCACCAGGTGAACCAGATAAATGATGAAGTGAGCTTTGGAGACCTTAGTGCGGTTCTTTTGCAGAATTCTCCTTTCTGGGGGCATTGGCTGCGTACTCCCGAACTCTCCATCGCATTGATGGACGAGTGGGAAAACAAAATAGAACAGCTCGCTGCGAATACTATTCCTGAAAACGTCACCTCTATTTCCGGTGTACCTACATGGACGCTGGTTCTTTTCAAACGCATTCTCGAAATAACTGGCAGAAGCTGCATTAAAGATGTTTGGCCAAACCTTGAATTATACATTCATGGCGGCGTTTCATTCGTTCCATATAAAGAACAGTTCCAAAAAATAATTGGTGGCGATATCAATTATCTTGAAATGTATAATGCCAGTGAAGGCTTCTTTGCCGCTCAGGATAATCCTAATGAGGAAGGAATGTTGCTTTTTACCCAGCATGGTATTTTCTATGAATTCATGCCACTGGAAGAATACGGCAAAGCGTTCCCTAAAACGATTGGTTTGAATAAGGTTCAGAAGGGTGTTCACTATGCCATGATCATTACTACAAATGGCGGCCTGTGGCGATACATCGTTGGCGACACAATTCAGTTTACTTCGCTTAATCCATATAAAATAAAAGTAACCGGCAGATTAAAACACTACATGAATGCTTTTGGCGAAGAGGTAATTGTAGAAAACGCAGACAAAGCAATTAGTATAGCTTCAGAACGAACAAGTGCGATTGTGAATGATTATACTGCGGCGCCCGTTTATTTCAGCGAACAAAATAACGGTGCTCATGAATGGCTCATCGAATTTGATCAAGTACCTGCGGACATCAAACAGTTTACCTACGAACTTGACAACGCCCTCAAAAACATTAATAGCGACTACGAAGCGAAACGCCACAAAGACATCGCGCTGCGTATGCCGTTGGTTCATTCGCTACCAAAAGGCGTGTTTACACAATGGCTGCAACACAAAAGCAAACTAGGCGGTCAACACAAAATTCCAAGACTAAGCAACGAACGAAAAACTCTCGAAGAAATTAAAAGCTTGTTTCTTACCGCACAATTTCAATAATCATCTATATTTCACGCAAAGGCGCAAAGGGAACAACAAAGTTCGAAAAGATTCAGTTTGTTGCACGCCGCGGCCGCAACGAAGCAGCGACGCAACCGGTTGTTAACAGTTCACCTAATAATGCCTGACATTAACAGAGGAATAATCGACCAACACTAAAAAATCTGTGTTCATCTGGCTAATCAGCGTCATCTGTATGCTCTCTAAAAAATAAACGGGAATAGTTTTTGCCTGTTTAACTTTGTACCTCGAAATAATCATCTATGCGTTCACCTTTATGGGTATTAATGTTGCCCGCCGTGCTTTCTTTTCCTGGTTCATTTGCCCAAAAGATCAAAAAAAATGACAAGCCAGTTGTAGACAATCTGCAAAAGCACGTTCGTTTTTTATCAAATGATGATCTCGAAGGTCGCCTAAGTGGCAGCAAGGGTGAGAAGCTCGCCGATGATTATGTTTCTGAACAATTTAAGTTGATAGGTTTGCAGGCAAAGGGAGATAACAATTCCTGGTTGCAGAATTTTGAGATTTACGACGGCAAAGAATATAGTTCCAGTACATTAACCTTCGATGGTGAAACTATTAATTCGAATAGTTTCTTTCCATTTCCCATTTCCCCGGAAAAATCAGTGAAAGAAGAGGCATCCATCGCACTTCGTGAAAAGGGCGTTCCGTGGTTCTTAGATCTCAAGGAAATATTAACCACAAGCGCAAACGATCCGCATTTTGATGTGTGGGGATTCGTTGAAAAAATTTCGAAGGATTACGCGAAGAAAGGCGCAACGGCACTATTTGTTTACAATACCTCGACATACGATGATGGACTTTCTTTTGAGCCAAAGGCAAAAGGTACGACGCTGCCAATACCGGTGGTATATGTAAACAAAAATGTGTCAGGCAAATACTTTGCTGATGAGTCTGCTACAATCGACATTGATCTTAAAGTTGCATTTGTTGATAATAAACGTACAGCTCACAATGTAATCGGATATGCTGATAACGGCGCCAAGCAAACGATTATTATTGGTGCGCACCTGGATCATCTCGGTCGTGGTGAAGATGGAAACACTTTAGGTTCTTCATCTAACACTAATGAAATTTATAACGGCGCAGATGATAATGCAAGTGGCATTGCTGCTGTTATTGAATTAGCGAGAATGTTAAAAGCTGCGAAATTTAAAAACAATAATTATTTGTTTATCGCTTTCTCCGGAGAAGAGCTTGGATTGCTGGGCTCAAAATATTTTACGGAACATCCAACTGTTGATCTTTCTTCTATTAACTACATGATCAATCTTGATATGGTAGGCAGATTGAACGATAGCAACAAAGCTTTGATGATCGGCGGTTATGGCACATCTCCTTCATGGAGCAAGTATTTAACTTCGGCGAATGACAGTAAATACTTCACTGTGAAATATGATTCAAGCGGTGCTGGCCCAAGCGATCACACTTCATTTTACAGAAAAGATATTCCTGTGTTGTTTTTCTTTACAGGCTTGCACAGCGATTATCACAAACCTTCAGATGATTTTGATAAGATCAACTATGATGGAGAATTTTTCATTGTAAAATATATCTACAACGTTATTGGAGCAACAAATAAAGATGCGAAACTTACCTTTACAAAAACCACAGAATCTCAAACCTCTACCAGCGCCAGATTCAGTGTTACATTGGGAATTGTGCCAGACTATAGCTTCAACGGAGATGGGGTAAGAGTAGATGGGGTGCATGATGGAAGACCTGCACAAAAGGCAGGATTACAGCCCGGTGATGTCATCACAAAACTGGGCGCTGATTCTGTATTATCGCTAGAAAATTACATGCAGGCACTTGGCAAATACAAGAAAGGTGATAAAGCTCCATTGAAATATAAACGAGGCGATAAGGAAATAAGCACAGAGGTTACTTTTTAAGAATCTTTCTGCTCACAGATGTCACTTTTTTTTTGACGAAAGCTGCGTAGAAAGAATTTTCCCCGCCTGCCTGCATGGATAATAATTCGGACGGAAATGACTAGTCGGGCAGGAAATTGGCATATTTTCAAATTTTCAAATTGATATCCGGGCACTATAATGAAATTAAAACTTAACATGGATGAAATGGCGGAGGACTTCTTTGAAGATACCCGTCTGCTTGGTATTGTAGCGCCTGTTAAATCATATCAGTTTTGCTGGCAACTCAATCATTTGTTCAGGCTTAACTTTCGAGTGAATCCTGATGTGGAGATTCCGCTTACAAGAAAAGGAAGGCTATATTATTTCGCTGTTTTTGAATATCGTGAACAAAACAGTGCTTTGTGCCATTATTTGTACAACAATCAAAACGATGGCGAATATTTATTACCGGAATTTAAGCATCTTGATTTTTTGTGGCTGATGAAAGGCGATGTTGTAAACGACACCACATTGCACAATGTGATCAATTCCATCAAAGCAATTAACGCTGTACAATTGGTTACAGAGCTTACGAATGAGAAGATCAAGAATAAGGGGCATTTGATCTTTTAAGTTGTTAGTTCATAGTTATTAGATTCGTGCCATGGTTCATGTCTTCACGAACCATCTGCGCTTGAGTCTCTATTTCGGTTCGTGGGGACACGAACCGGGGCGTCAGGCATTATTCTTGAAACGATTTGCATTTAAACATACATTCAATCACTTTAAAACACTTGCCTTATGTGGGAAGAAAAAGATAACCAGCTGTATAAGAAATTTAAATTCAAAGATTTTTCCCAGGCTTTTGCTTTCATGACGAGAGTTGCATTGGAAGCAGAAAAAATGGATCACCATCCGCTGTGGAAAAATGTATACAATGAAGTTGAGATCTGGCTCTCCACGCACGACGCTGGAAATGTGGTAACAGAAAAGGATAGGAAATTGGCGAGCAAAATAGACGCGTTATAATTGAAAATTGAAAGTTGAAAATTGAAAACGCCTTTGTTCGAGAAGAGTTTCGTCTACAATAACATTTTCAATTTTCAACTTTCAATTTTCAATTCCCCTACAGTTTTGCGTGCCAGTCGCACCAAAAAGTAAAGTTCTTATTCTGATTTTTGTAGAGATTGAAATATTGTTCGCGATGTTGAAGCAATAGTTTTTTTGCTTCTTCATAGTTGTACCATTTACTGCCACCAAGGCTTTCACCGAAGGCACCTGATGCACCCGTGTAAAACAGATTGTACTTCACACCATTTTTATGATCTCGGATGAAGTTGTAGTGAAAATATTTGTTTTTCAACCTGTTTAGTTTGTCCCACGTGCCGCCATAGAAGAGTTTATCCAGTTCAAGTACAGCAAGCGTTGTTTGGTCAACAAGTTTAAACTGGTTATAACCGATTGCTTTTAGTGTGTCAAGCGTTTTAAGCATACCTTCTTCATCAAGCACTTCATTTTCTCCAATACATTCTGTTTCAACGGAAATATATTTTGGCTGAAGCTTTGTTCCTTCAAGTGTAGATACGCATATTGCATCAAACCCTTCAATATCTACTTTGCAATACAATGGAACGCCATATTGTGCAAACAATGTAGAAAGCTTGCGGCTCTTTACAATGATCGATTCTTTGAAAGTATCCAATCTGCCGGCAACTTCTGGTTTTAATGAATTCCAGAATGCATACTCACTGATATTGAAAGAAAGGTCCTGATCATCCTGATCAGACAATGCGAAGTTTAAAATAGAAAGCTGGTCCTTATCAATTGCTTCTTTAAAAGTTTCAGATGCTTTTTTTACAAGTGTGGGATCTGCCTCAACCGCAATGACTTTGTAATTGTTTTTCAAAAAGTACCGGGTGTCAATGCCATCAAACATTCCAATATCGAAAATCAAACCATCAAATTGCATTTGCGAAATTTTTTATAAATAAAAACATTAATAACTACATGTCATAGAGAGTTGTGTGATTTTTTTTAAATATAATGTTGGAAAAGCTTGAAGGAGTTGGGTTTAAGGCGAAAAGCGGAGCGCTTTGTGGCAATAACTGAGTAACTGAATAACTGATCTTTAATTTCTGTTCTACCTTATGCCGTGGGATTCTTACCTAACTTCACATTTCCCGGCCAATAAAAAAACGCAGCTAACAATCGTTAACTGCGTTTTATATTTTGAGTAATGACTTCTTACCTGTTCATGCTTGCCAAAAACTCTTCGTTGCTCTTTGTGCCACGCATACGTTTCAGCAATTCGTTCATTGCCTCTTCGGTATTCATGTCTGTAAGGAACACGCGGAGTAAGTTCATGCGTTGCAATACTTCTCTGTCAAGCAACAGATCATCACGTCTTGTAGAAGATGAAACAAGATCAATTGCAGGGAAAACGCGTCTGTTCGCCAAACGACGATCCAGCTGAAGCTCCATGTTACCAGTACCTTTGAACTCTTCAAAGATCACCTCATCCATTTTGCTACCAGTATCGATCAGCGCAGTTGCAAGTATGGTTAATGAACCACCGTTTTCAATTTTACGTGCAGCACCAAAGAATTGTTTTGGTTTTTGCATTGCATTAGCTTCCACACCACCACTCAATACTTTACCGCTTGCAGGCGCAACTGTATTGTGTGCACGTGCTAAACGGGTGATTGAATCAAGAAGGATAATTACATCGTGGCCGCACTCTACAAGGCGTTTTGCTTTTTGCAAAGCCACTGTAGAAACTTTTACGTGTTTTTCAGCAGGCTCATCAAATGTTGAAGCAATAACTTCTGCTTTCACGCTGCGTTCCATATCTGTTACCTCTTCCGGACGTTCGTCGATCAACACGACCATCAAATAACACTCTGGATGGTTTTGTGCAATTGCGTTCGCAATCTCTTTCAGCAATACCGTTTTACCCGTTTTAGGTTGTGCAACGATCAATCCACGCTGTCCTTTACCAATTGGCGTAAACAGGTCGATGATCCTTGTACTGTAATTGCTTGGAGTAGTAAAGAGATTTAATTTTTCGTAAGGGAAAAGAGGTGTTAAATAATCGAAAGGCACGCGGTCACGCACTTCTTCAGGGCTTTTACCGTTGATGCTTTCTACTTTTAAAAGAGCGAAATATTTCTCTCCTTCTTTCGGCGGTCTTACAGAACCAGTGACAGTATCACCAGTTTTTAAACCGAATAATTTTATCTGAGACGGAGATACATAGATATCATCCGGAGAAGAAAGATAGTTGTAGTCAGAAGACCTTAAGAAACCATAGCCATCGGGCATCATTTCCAAAACACCTTCTGCCTGTATAATACCATCAAATTCTATATTGAAATAATCGTTGCGACGCTGTTGTTGTTGCTGAAAATTGCGGGTATGATGTACCGGGCGTGCGTTTTCCTGAGCTGATCCTGCTGCTGTATCTGCGCTTGCAGATTCTTCTACTGCCTCTGGCATGTTGTGATTGTGCTCATCGTTGTCGTCATCGTCATCACCGATTGAAGCGAAATCAGTATCATCTTGTAACGGCAGGGAAGATTGTTCAATTTCTTCAGGTTCTGCCTTTTTCTTCAAAAGCTTTTTAGCCGGTTTTTCTTCTTTTTTAGCGGCCTTTTTAGGCTCTGCTTTTGCTGCGGGTTTAGGCGCCTCTGCTGGTTCGTTTTCTACTATTGCTTCTTCAGTGGAGTTGGCAGTGGTCGTTTTTACGATGCGTTTGCGCTTAGCTTTATCTTCCTGAGGTTTACCTGCGGTGGATTGTACAGCCTGGCTGTCGAGGATTTTGTAAATGAGGTCTTGTTTTTCCAATTTCTTTGCGTTGGAGATTTTAAGTTGCTCAGCAATATCAAGCAACTCTGGAACGAGCATGTCGTTCAATTGCAGAATGTCGTACATAAAATACTAGTGTGTTAATCAGATTTAAATGAACCAACCTTGATTGTTAGAAAGTTTGAAATGAATTTTTTTTGAGCGGAATGACTATGACTGAACGCGCTTGTGAGCTAGGGAAATCGACCTGATCAGATAATATTCCATTGCAATGATACGCAAAAAGGCAACGGGAAAAAAATATTTTGTCAAATTCTTTAAAAGTTTTAAGATTGGTTCACAGTTTACAATTTTTATGATGTTTTCCCTCGTATATATCAGCAAATTCGCGTGTTGTAGTCTTCTGTAATAATAGCCGGACTAAGTATTATTTTTGCAAATCTTAAACGGGATTTCTACCAAATTATGAGTCAGTTAAAAGTATTCAATTCTTACACGCGTCAAAAAGAAGTTTTCAAGTCGATAGTGGATGGTCATGTGGGCATGTATGTGTGCGGGCCTACTGTTAGCGGCGAAAGTCATCTTGGTCACGCGAGACCATATATCACGTTCGACATCATTTACCGTTACCTTATGCATCTCGGTAACAAGGTGCGTTACGTGCGCAACATAACCGATGCGGGTCACTTTGAAGAAGAGGGCCGCGAAGCAGAAGATAAAATTTCCAAGAAAGCAGTTATCGAAAAGCTTGAACCAATGGAGTTGGTGCAAAAATATACCAACCTTTTCCATTGGGCCATGCTGCAATTCAACAACATCGAGCCAAACATTGAGCCTACGGCAACAGGACACATTGTTGAGCAGATCAACATGATCGAAAAGATCATTGAAGATGGCTTCGCTTACGTGGTAAATGGCTCTGTTTATTTCGACGTAAAAAAATATGCCGAAACACACGAGTATGGCAAACTAAGTGGCAGAAAAATTGATGATCTTCTTGAAACTACACGTGAACTAGAGGGCCAGGATGAGAAAAGAAACAAGCAGGATTTTGCTCTCTGGAAAGCGGCACCACCAGAACACATTATGCGCTGGAAAAGCCCTTGGGGTGAGGGTTTCCCGGGGTGGCACATCGAGTGCTCTGCCATGGCTACAAAATATCTGGGTCACGAGTTTGATATTCACGGCGGCGGAATGGACCTTCAGTTTCCGCACCACGAAAGTGAAATTGCGCAGAGTACTATTTGCAATGGTCACGCTCCTGTTCGTTATTGGTTGCATAACAACATGATCACGATCAATGGCAGAAAAATGGGCAAAAGTTACAATAACCAGATTATGCTTACGCAAATGTTCAGCGGGGATCATCCTTTGCTGGAGAAAGGTTACAGCCCAATGACCATTCGTTTCTTCATATTACAAACACATTATCGCAGTACACTTGATTTTGGCAACGAAGCCTTGCTGGCTGCCGAGAAAGGTTTGAAGAGATTATGGGAGGCTTATGAAACATTGCAAAAACTTCCTGCAACTGATAATGCAACTCCTGCAGACACTGAGCTGGATGAGAAAGTGAAAAAGCTGATCAGCGAATTTGAAGAGTTCATGAATGATGATTTCAACACGGCGAAAGTGTTGGCAAATATGTTTGAACTGGTACCGGTGATCAATGGCATTAAGGACAAGCACATTGCTGCAAATGCAATGAGTGCAACAACCTTTGCATTGCTGAAGAGCTCCTTCAAAACATACCTCGAAGACATCCTCGGCATGCGCAGTGAAAACGAAACAAACAACGGTAAATTGGACGGTGTGATGCAACTGTTAATAGAAATGAGAAAAGAAGCGAGAGGTAAGAAAGACTATGCAACATCGGATAAGATCAGAAATCAACTCCTTGAAATGGGTATTTTGTTGAAAGATGAGAAGGGGGGCGATATGAGTTATTCTTTCGAATAAATAATTGAATTGCTGAATAACACGAAGAGCTGCAATTTTTTTGCGGCTCTTTTCGTGTTATTCAATTTCTATCACGTGAAGATTCTTGTCAGATCTTTTACTTCCTCGTGTGTTTTAATTCCATTACTTTAAAATCCTTGCCATCAGGCCCCGTCACGTACATTTCCATTATTCTGCTGTTGTTATCAATTATCTTATAAACTTCCTTCATTTCAGTGTCTTTACCGGACATAGGATCTGGAAATTTCCCTTTTGAAACGATAGCTTTCTGAGCATCATCCCATGTGCCTTCCATATACATCAGGCTGGTTCCAAAGTTGTCGATCCAGCTGCTTACAAACATTTTCTTTGAGTTGTCGTAACCAATGGTGCCCCATCCTTCGAAAGGCATGCCCATCATTGTGGAGGTGTGGTGCGTTTCAAGGAAACGACCATCGAGCAACATCCTATTGGTGCAGGATCCTGTAGACTTTGCAGGCGCTCCGCCGGGTTCCATCCATGATGTCGATTCTGTTTTCCATTCGCCAACATCGGATGCGAGCATTTTATGCATATCGCCGGGCGTTTTATAGGCCATCCATGCTTTTTGAGCAGCATCGTTATCCTGTGAATAACCGTGATAAGTAACCATACATAAACATATGAAGGCAGTCATTAAAGGCAAGTGTTTCATAAAAAGCGTTTTAGGTGTTGAATAACTTTTTTAGATAGTGATTTTTGGAAGGCGATCAGATTTGTAGCAGCATTCACTTGAACGGAAGAGGTATCAAGATACAAAATTGAAATATGGATGTCAACTGAAAGAGGATGATTTTAGTGTTATTGAGCGCAGAAAGAAGGAGCGCAGCGTTTTACGATTATCAAGATTTCTTAGGATTTTTCCTGCCGCCAATGGCCAATTATTGCTGTCGGGAAGAGTATGGGACTCGCTACTCATTTCTTAAGATATTTCCGGTAAGCAAAAAGCCACCGGAAAATTTTCCGGTGGCTTTTTGTTGTCCTTAAGTCGATCTGAAAAAACTTATTTATAGTTCTGTAATACCATTTCTACTCTTCTATTTTTTTGACGACCCGCTGCTGTTGTGTTTGGTGCGATTGGCTGAGAGTCACCGTAACCTGCAGATGTTAAGCGATCTACACTGATCCCTTTTTTCACCATATATGCTTTCACAGCATCTGCTCTTTGCTGTGAAAGTTTTTGATTGGCTTCAGCTTTACCAACGTTATCAGTGTGTCCTTTTATGTCAAGATAAAGAGATGGGTCTGCATTCAAGACTTTTACCACTTCGTTTAGCTGGGCATTTGACTTTGCAAGAATCACTGCTTTGCCAGTCTGGAAGAAAATGTTGTTCGCTGCTTTCTGCACTTTTGCAATAGTCTCCTTTTTGATTTCAGGACAACCGTGATTCTCTCTTGTACCTGGAACTGTAGGACATTTATCTTCCTCATCATTTACACCGTCATTATCTGTATCGGGGATTGGACATCCATGATATTTTGCAACGCCTCGAATCGTTGGACACTGGTCTTCTTCATCATTAATGCCATCTCCATCGCTATCAGGCACAGGGCACCCATGGTATTTAGCAACGCCCGGAATGGTTGGACATCTGTCTTCTTCGTCGTTTACACCATCATTATCTGAATCAGGAATCGGGCAACCGTTGTATTTAGCAAGACCCGGTACATTTGGACATTTGTCTTGATCGTCAGGCACGCCGTCACCGTCGGAGTCAACAACAGTTGGCTTAATTGGAACAGGCACTACAATTGGAGCTGCTTTAATTTGTTTTCCAAACAGTTTGATTTTCAAACCAGCTTGCACACCCTCGTTATAAAACGCTGGCGTTCCACCATCGGCAACATTTTGAAAACCGCGGTAATAACGACCATAAAATGTAACGCGACTTCTCGGAAACAACTCAAAACCTCCAGTTGCAGCGATGTCAGTATTCTTCATATCACCTTTTACATCTACTCCGGAATTAACCTCTCTCGCCTTCATTAAGAAGTCAAACTGAGGACCGGCAAAAACATCGAAATTTCTGCCGACGTTGAACTTGAATAGAACAGGAACTGAGATATAATCAGCTCTATAATCTTCGTTAAATGGATTTGCAACTTTGTCTTTGTATAAGAACTGACCACCCACTCTATTAAACATTACCTGTGGTTCAATAGAAAAAGTTTTTGTTACAGGAACTCCAAAGTAAAGACCAGCGTTCCAACCAAATCTGCCCGCATTATCAAAATCATCAGGTTTGTCACAGAAATCATAGTGTGAATAGTTGCCTCCTCCGAGAACACCACCATAAACAGTATAACGGCCAATTTTCTGCGCCTGAGACATAAACGAGAATACACAAACACTGCCTAATAGCAGAAGTAATTTTTTCTTCATAAAGAATATTTAATTAAAAAATGCTTTAGGTAAATAAATGGCGGGGCACCTTTTGAAATGCATATAGGTTAAGCGCTAGTATAAACTAAACGACTATTGGCAAGTGCAAAGATGAACTTTGAAAAAAGAATGTTGCATCACTCTCAAAAAAAAAACCTGTCCTTATAAATAAAGACAAGGACTCTTTTTAACAACTATATATAAAGTAACGTTACAGTATATACGAAATTCTGTTATTTATATTCCTGCTTCAAAATAGCCTCCCTCTTCAAATAATGACACTTACATATAAAAGACAATGGAATACCTATCATTACAATTAAAATAGATGCCTGTAAAAGCACGTTGGAAAGTTTAAAACTGAACTTACCAATCCTGCTTAACGGAACAACCGCCACATTCATTACAATCCAGATTACAATACCGTAAGCAATGCCTGTGAGGACGGCGTTGTATTTGTACAACTTCAGTTTGGGGTAAATAAAGAAGAAGATGATAGTGAAAATATACGCGATAATAAAGTGAAATATCAAACCAAGCACCGGCATTAATGATCCGTTGTAAGCATCTTTGCCAAAAACCGCACTTGCGATATATTGAAAAATCAGGACTGGATCTTTTCCGGTGGCGATTTTAAAATTGACTACTGCCGCCAGTATATCTAATGTTCCTACTAACAGGCCCGCCCATGCGATGGTCTTAACATGTAAATAAGATTTATTTTTCAGGGAAATGTTTTCAGTCATATGCAGCATTTGCCCATAAAATAATTATTGTTTCTAATACTTAAAATATGATTGTATAAGAAGTTAGGAAATAAGATTTCAAGTCCCGCGTACTTTTACGATTCTCAAACTCATTGGCTACGATTCTTTTATCCAACCACAGTTTCGACACCGACTGAAGATTGGCACCACAATTGATCTGTAATAACAACTCCTTTACAAAGAAATATTACCCGCCCATTAAACTTCTCTCTTACTACACGGTCTTTAGAACCGTTAAGGAATTTAACAATTTAGTACCTATAAATATTTATTTATGAAAAGACAAACCATTCTCCGCGCAGCCTTATGTATAGGCCTCTTCTCTCTTATTTTTATCGCTTGTTCCAAAAACAATGATGGCAACGAACAAACTGTCCCAGCCGGCAAACAAAATCTATCTCTAATGTTAACGGATGGCCCTGGTTTCTTTGACAATGTTTCTATTGACATTAAATCTGTGCAAGTTCTGGTAGACACCTGCGGCAATTCTTCTTTGTGGCAAGGTATTGCATCTGGCTGCCAGATGTGGGAAACTTTATCGATCAAACCTGGGGTGTATAACCTCCTCTCTCTAAGAAATGGAACAGACACACTTTTAGCTCAGGGAAATGTTATTAACGGAAAAGTTGTATTGGTGAAAATTGAATTGGGAACAAATAACAGCTTGATTAAAGACAGCGTGAAATATCCACTACACCTGGCTAAAATTACAGACCCTTATATTTATCTGACGCTTACAGGAAATGAGTGGGAAAGATATGAAAAGAATAAATCACGCTTGTGGCTTGACTTTGATGTTGCAAGATCTGTAGTACTGATTGGTAATGACTTTTTCTTAAAGCCCGTTATTCACGTATTTGTTAAATCAACAACAGGCGCGGTTGGCGGAGTTGTAAGCCCCATGGCAGCATTTCCTGTGATTAGTGTGTATAACAGTAAGGATACCGCGTATGCACTTCCTAATCGCGACGGCGTTTTCCTTGTAAGAGGCCTGGCACCGGGAACCTACTCGTTGAACGTAAATGCATCGAATGGATATCGAGATACAACAATAACCAACCTCAATATAAAAGTTGGGCAATTGGATCTTCAAAAAATTGTTCTTAGAAAACAATAATAGCAGAGGCTTAACGCTAAAGCAAAACGCCTAACGCCAGTTATTTCCGCGTTAGGCGTTTTGCTTTTTACATCAGGCCTGGTATTTATTTCCACAACGATTGCAAAACCGATTGATTCACCTTCACGGGATATTTCTTTTTCAATGAAATGATCCACTCTTCTTCTAAATAATTCTGATAATCATTTAAGGCAAAACCGCGGGCATCTTCAAAGTTTCGAGGATCTTTTGTGTTATGCTTTTTTATGAGATACAGGAACGTGTAACTATTATCTGTTGCGTTTTTTACAGGAGCAGTAACAAATCCTTCACCCAATTTATCAACGCCGCTGATCGGAAACTGGTCATATTCAAATCTTCCGGAATCTGCCTGTACAATGTTTTCATACTCTTTTGCAATACTGCGCCAGTTGGTTCTATCTGAGTCTATTTTTTTGTACAACTCACCGATCGTTTTTTGATCGCTGCCGCTAAAAAACACCGCATCGGCGCCGGGCTGCCACCAGTATCTGTTGTAGTTGTTAGTATAATACTTTCTTAAGCCGGCAGTATCATCGTTTGCTTTTGTCCAAACATTTCTTTGCATGCATTCAAACAACAAATTGCCATTTTTAAATTCATCCAATTGATGTGCAAATGCGTTGTTATAACGCTCAAGATTGCTGCGGTAATATTGTTCTGCGCTTGCTTCTACATAAGACTGCAACAACTCTTCTTTCGATTTCCCGTTTACCAGATCGCCCACGTTTCTAATGGCTTGCAAATAATTCTTCCAGTCGTTCAAAGTGTATTTTCTTTTATCGAAGAAAAACAACACTGTCTTTGGATTGAGATCAGCATATTGTGGTAAGTTGGCATTTTTAAGTACGCTGTCTGCATATGGCCACAAATGCCCTTTGTTGAACGGCGCACGTTTATACCCGATGCGCACCAATATTTTTTGCATCATAGATTTCGATGCTTCCTGCATCCTCATATCGCTTGCCACACGCTGCTTAAGGTCAGCCATGTAAGCGGGCGTTTTAGTTGATGGAACCGGCGTCGCAGAAATTCTTTTCAAAATGTGATAGCCATAAGACGTTACGAAGGGCTTTGTTACTTCACCATTCCTTGTCAATGAAAACGCTTTTCCTTCGAAAAAAGGTTCATATCTGCCTACTCCAAACTCCGGTATCTGTCCGCCTGCCTGATAGCTTTGATTATCGTTGCTGTATTTCAATGCAAGAGAATCAAAGGACGCACCTGTAGCGGCAGCGGCATAGATTGAATCTATGGTGAATTGTATTTTTGATTTTTGTTCCGGAGTTGCTTGCGGAGGATAGGTCAATAAAATTTGCGCAACGGAAATATTACCTATAGCTTTTCTCTCACCCAGGTTTTTGAAAATGTGATATCCTTGTTTTCCTTTCAACGGTTTTGAAAAACTCCCCGGCTTAAGTGAATAAGCAAGATTTTCAAGATTGTATGGCAATGTAAAAACGGTGATGTAACCTATGTCACCTTTATTTATACCCACATTGGGATCGTTGGAATATGCGCCTGCAACGGCTCCAAAATCTTTTCCCGATTGCAACTCTTTATATGCCGCGGTTGCTTGCTTATAGGCGTCGGCCGTATCGGTCGGGCTGTTGAAATGAATAAAAATGTGTGCGAGATGAATATCTTTCTGGCTCCTTTCAAATGCCTGATCAACCAGGGTTTGGATCGCTTCATCATCTACAAGGTAATTGCCCGCAACCTGAGTTCTGAAATTTTCCAATTCCGCTTTTTGAGTGCTGAGCGTATCAAGTTTTTGATCGTATGCAGCTCTCACTTTCAGTTTATATCTTGTATACAACTCCAGGTAATTGCGAAATGCCTTCTCATCGCGGGTTCCGCCAACATTGTTTTTATTAAACGCTGTTAAGAACTCGCTCTTTGTTACAGGATATTTTCCGTAGGTAAATAAAGTTTGACCAAAACTGCTCTGGGCGGCCATTAAAGCAAGGGCTACAATTAAGGATCCTGGTTTTATGTTCATATCGATATGAGGTTAAAGTTAACTGTGTTAACAATTTGAAAATTTGAAAATATGGGAATTTGAAAATTCTTTCAGTGCAACTTTCTATTTCTTAAATTAACTCTCCAAAAGTCGCAGAGTTAAAAATAAATTCATCGAGATGAACCTGAAGCATTTTCAAATTTTCAAATTTTCAAATTTTCAAATTAGATGTGTTACACACCCCGTCTATTTTAGTTTATTTCTGTTTTAGCTTAAGCTGTAAAACTTCTTCCACCTGGTCGTAGGTTAGCTTTTTGGCAATAATACGTTTGTCTTTGTCGAGCAGGTACAGGACCGGTGTCTGGAAAACATCGTACAATTGTTTGTAGCTTGGCTTTCCAGCTTTGCTCACCTCATCTTTTTGCTCATCTGTTTCATACACATGGATCCAATCTTTCAAGCTGTTTTCGTGGATATAATTTAACCATGCAGCCTTTCCTCCGTCTACCATCACACCCCATATTTTAACGCCTTCTTTCTTCCATTTGTTCTGATACATGGAATCCAGCTTAGGCACCATTTCCTTACAATGGCTACACGTTGGGTCCCAGAAACAAATAACCACGTAATCAGCTTTTACTTCATAAAGGGTTTGCACCTTGCCAGATGTGTCTGTCATTAAAAGATCCTGTGCAGGAAGACCGATCAAATTTGCCATCAGGCTGTACGCCCTGTCGCTCATGTATTTTTGATATTTGTCTGTAAACCAGTCTACCTTCGGATTATTGTTGATGTATTTTTCAAACAAGTGCACATACACCGCATCAAGGCCCATGTATTTTGGATTGATGTAATCCTGTATGAAATGCGTAAGTAAATATTTGAACATCTCTTTGTTGACGCTGCTTGCATCCAGCATCTTATCAACTTCTTTGATAATTGAATCAGAAACAGGCGGCACCAGGTTTTCGTAATACTTGTTCAGCTTTCCTTCAAAAATTTGTTCCGGCGTGCGGATCAGGCGCTCATCTGCAAAAGAAACACCGTCCCAGTAATGCGCTTTGTAATAGTTGTAAACATAAAGAGAATCATATTTTCCTCCGGGCATTTTTGATGCCTCCGGAACTTTCGGCTCCTTCATTGCTTTTAACAATGCCGCGAGGAAAGAGTTTGGATTTTTGGCTTCCAGGTCATTTCTGTAAGCCTGCATGCGGTTGTTTGCCTTCTGCCATTCGTCCTGTATCCTTGCAGAATCTGTTTTGCTCGTCGCTTTGCTCAAATTGGTTCTTAATGTGTTCATTTCAGAACCTATCTTGTTAAGCGTTTGTGAATAGGTTTGAAATAAAGTATTATCAGGAGAATTTGTGAAAACAGCTTTATCTACTGCAGAAGAATCTGCCGAAATAGAAAAGGTTTGCTGTTTGTCGATCAGCAATTCAAACAATATTTGTTTACTGGGAGATACGATAAAATAAATACCGCCCTGTAATTTTTCCTTTCCTTTAAAAACGCCTTTGCTGTTGGCATCCAGTTTCACGCTATCCGCGAGGGCCTTGATTTTCCCGTAATGATAACCCAGGTATACGTATTCGTTCTTGTAAGGTTTTAGCGTAATGTTAATAGCATAACCATTTTGAGCAAATGACGAAACGCACAGGGTACATGCAGCAAGTAAAAAAAGTGAAAAAGCTTTCATATCTAAAATTAAGGACTGTATTTAGGATCGCTAAATTAAGTGATAAGTTGTGAGTTTTAAGTTGTGAGTTATGAGTTTTAAATTTTAATGATAAGTTTAAGTGCAAGAAGCCATTATGGCGACTCTTGCCAATCATTGTTTCTGTTTAATAACATTGCAAATCAATGAGTAGAAAATAAGGCAATTATAACATTTTATGCCGCTTAACCTACTGGTACTCAAAACTCACAACTCATAACTCATAACTTGCCACTCATATCCTACAACTTAGTACTTTTGCGGCATGCGAAAAAAGAAGAATATTATGCTAAGCAACGTGACGGTGCAGGATTATGCCGCTGAGGGTAAGTCACTTAGCAAACTGGATGGAAAAGTAATTTTTATTGAAGGTGCCGTACCGGGTGATGTGGTGGATGTACAGCTTACAAAGAGCAAAAAAGACTGGGGAGAGGGCCGTGCCGTAAAATTTCACGAATTTTCGAAGGATCGCGTGGCTCCTTTTTGCGAACATTTTGGAGTTTGCGGTGGTTGCAAATGGCAAATGTTGCCGTACGAAAAACAGCTCCAGTTCAAACAAAATGAAGTGGCGCAAAATCTGCGCAGAATAGGTAAGGTAACTTTGCCCGAAATCATGCCAATCGCAGGCTGTGACGACACAAGATATTACCGCAATAAACTTGAGTTTACTTTTAGCAACAGACGTTATTTGTTGCCAAACGAAATAAAAAAAGACGAAGCCATCCCCCAGGAAAACGCGGTTGGCTTCCACGTTCCAAGAATATTCGACAAGGTAATTGATATCAATACCTGCCATTTGATGGAAGAACCTCAGAATGCAATTCGCAATACAGTACGAGCCTTCGCTTTGCAAAATGGCTACACTTTTTACGATATTAAGAATCATGAAGGCTGGCTGCGCAACCTGATTGTTCGTGTTTGTACCACCGGCGAGGTGATGGTGAACGTGTGCTTTGGCCATGAGGATGAAAAGCAATGGAAAAAGCTTTTCGATCATTTGCTGGCAACGGTTCCATCGATCACAACGCTTTTGTACACTATCAATCCCAAATGGAACGATAGCATATACGATCTTTCGCCACAAACCTATTTTGGCAAAGGATTCATTTTAGAAACCCTGGAAGATTTTCAGTTTAAGATCAGTCCGAAATCATTCTTCCAAACGAATACCAAACAGGGTGAAAAGCTTTACCAGATCACCCGCGATTTTGCTGAACTTACCGGAAACGAGGTAGTGTACGACTTGTACTGCGGAACGGGCAGCATTGGCATTTTTGTAAGTAAAAAAGCAAAAAAGATAATTGGTGTTGAGGTAATTGCAGACGCTATCGAGGACGCAAAAGAAAACGCCAAACTGAACAACATTGAGCACGCCTCTTTCTTCGCCGGAGATGTGATCGACGTTTGCGACGATAATTTCTTCAGCCAGCATGGAAAGCCCGATGTTATCATTACCGATCCACCCCGAGCAGGCATGCATGAAAAGCTGGTGAGAAAAATACTGGATATGGAAGCGCCGACCGTGGTGTATGTGAGCTGTAATCCTGCAACGCAGGCACGCGACCTGAACCTTCTGGATGAAAAGTACGAAGTGACCAAAATTCAGCCGGTTGATATGTTTCCGCACACGCACCATATTGAGAATGTGGTTCAACTTAAGCTGAGGAGAGTAATTAATAATTAATAGGGCTGCAGTCGTTACGATTGTCGGCGTCCTTTATTATGGATTTAGTTACCGGAAAAAGTAAAACTTAGTAATGAGTTAAATATTAATTATTCTTTATTAATTATTAATTCGCAGAAGGGCAGATAATATTAATTTCAAACAAAATAGGACTTATGAATTTCAGGAATATTCCGCCGGTAATTAAGAATCTGCTGATTGCAAATATTTTGATCTTTGCTGCGCAACATCTTTTGCCACTCCCTCAACCCGTAATTATGGTCGATGGACAATATGCGAGATTACCGTACGATATTGTAGAGCAATACTGCGCTTTGTGGTCAACACATCCGACTGAACTTGGCGCAGCACATTTCAAAATATGGCAACTCGTGACCTATATGTTTTTACATGCCAATTTCATGCACCTGCTTTTCAATATGTTTACTCTCTGGATGTTCGGAAGTATACTTGAGTTCCATTGGGGTGCAAAGAAATTCTTCAATTTTTATATGATTTGTGGAATAATCGCAGGATTAACGCAGCTTGTTTTTTCTAGTGGCTCTGCAGTTGGTGCTTCGGGAGCCATTATGGGATTAATGGCTGCATTCGTATACCTTTTCCCAAACACGCCAATGTACGTATATTTTATTCCTATTCCCATCAAGGCAAAATATGTTATACCTGCATTTATGGCAATTGATCTATTTGGCATTATTTCTCCGTCGAAAGGTGACCAGATAGGACATTGGGCACATCTTGGTGGCGCAGCGGCAGGATTTCTTTTGGTGTTTTTAGGGAACAAAATGAATCGAAAAACGTTTTATTAATAGTAAGAACCCATGCAAGACCTGGGTACGATCTTTTTGTTTAAATCCGTAATAAATACAAAAAACTATGAGTGTGGCAGAAGAAAAAAGCAAAAGGAAAATTTTTATGGGCTCTGATGGAAATGCACTTGTAAATCTAATAGTGCTTATTACTATCAGTTTTGTCTTGCTCAACTTTGTTTATGTCATTTACATAATGAGTGAGCTCGAAAAGCAAGCTTATATAAAGAATGTGTTTAACTGGTTTGTGCTGCCGGCAGATTTCAGTAAACTGGGAAGCCGCCCATGGACGCTGATTACCCACATGTTTGTACATGAAAGCTTCTTTCAGGGTTTTGATGGTGTTTTTCATATGATAGGTAACCTGCTGTGGCTTTGGGCCTTTGGTTACATTTTGCAGGATCTGGCCGGTAATAGAAAACTGATCCCCGTTTTCTTATATGGAGGTTTTGCGGGAGGCATTTTTTACATCATTGCTTATAACCTTATTGGAAAATTACACCCGGGATTGGAAAACGCTACCTTACTTGGATCGAATGCCGCAGTAATGGCGGTGGCGGTGGCTACTACGACGGTTTCACCAGACTACAGACTTTTTCCAATGATCAACGGTGGAATTCCTTTGTGGATACTGATGGTGTTGTTTGTAATCATTGATTTTGCCGGTATTCCGGGCAATAACCCAGCGATATATGTGGCACATATTGCCGCCGCTACAGTAGGTTTTCTGTTTATTTACAGCTTGCGCAAAGGAAAAGACTGGAGCGATCCCATCAATGGATTTTTTGATTGGTTCGGCAACCTGTTCAATCCCGATAAACCTAAAAAGACAAAAACGAAGGATGAATTTTTCTATAATCTGCAAGGCAAAAGTCCTTATAAGAAAAAATCAAATCTTACACAAAGCAGAATCGACAGCATTTTAGATAAGATCAATCAGCAGGGATATCATTTCCTTACGGACGAGGAGAAAGAAATTTTGAAGCGGGCATCAGAAGATGATTTTCAGTAGTGAGCACGCAGATGACGCTGATTAGACTGGTTTACACTGATCTTTCTCGTTTTGCAGCCTTGCTGAAAACTATAGGAACATTCTAATAAAATGGAGATGAAATTGAATGACGATTCAAACTCATCCCCATTTTTTAATTTATTCTTCTTAATCGACTTGTATATACAGCAAAAGATCAGTGTAAATCAGTCTAATCAGCGTCATCAGTGTGCTTACTACATCCTCGAAAGCACTTCTGCTTTCTTTGCGTCATATTCTTCCTGTGAAATGAGTTGATTGTCGAGCAGGGTTTTAAGTTTTTGCAAAACAACTGCCGGGTCATCCTGTTGTTTTTGTTGGTCGGCACCTGTTTGGGATTGCCCCATCGGACCCGAAACAACTAATCTTCCCGCGGCAGCTCTTTTTTCTTCGAGGTCCCGCTGGCGACGCACTTCTTTTTGAATTTCTTCCTGCTCCTGCGCCATTGTATATAATTTCCTGGCTTGTGCCTTCGGCAAAAAATCTATTTTGCTTACTGCCCCGTTAATGGTCTGTATAGTAAACTCAGAGCCCCAAATATTTTCTTTCAAATGGCAGCTTAAAACATCTCTCCAGATGTAGTCTTCCAAATCCATTGCAAGGCCAAGATTTTTCGGCCTGAAAATAATAATTCGTTTATTGGTAAGCACAAGGCAATCCGGTGTAATGTTGATCGCAGGTTTCTTTTGAACAGCGATGTATTGCACCTCTTCGCCGGTCATTAGCATGTTGTTCAATCTTTCTGAGACCTTTTCCACTGCTTTCGGATCCTGTTCTTCATTAAGGAAGTTGCTGAAATTTATCATTGATAAGAGTTTATAAAATGGATTGAATCATTGAATTATCGATTAATGAAAGATTGAAATCACTCTTCTGGAACATTCAATTATTCAATTATTGCCCATCACCATCTCCCGACGCTGCCCAATTCTGGTTGAGGAGCATAAAGGGATCGGCGTCTTTTAAAAACGGCAATTTGGCCCGTATTTCATCAAGGGTTTTCTTCTGTAATGTCATTGTCAAAATATCTTCGTCATGCACTTTGTGATACAAAATTTCACCCAACGGATCGATGATCATGCTGTCACCGCTATGATAAATTCCATTTCCGTCATTGCCCACCCTGTTTACACCAATAACAAAAGACTGGTTTTCTATGGCTCTTGCCTGCAACAACGTCTTCCATGCGTGATGCCGACGTTCGGGCCAGTTTGCCACATAGATCAGCACATCATATTCTGCTCCTTCTTCTGTTTGCTGCTGCCTCGCCCACAAAGGAAAACGCAGATCATAGCAGACCTGCAAATTAATTTTCCAGCCTTTTACCGAAGCAATAAGTCTTTTATGGCCCGCAGCATAATGCGCATCTTCACCCGCATAAGCAAACAGATGCCGCTTATTGTAAACACCATATTGGCCAGTCGGCAGCATCCACACAAGGCGGTTGTAGTAATCTTCTCCTTCTTTCGCAATAAAACTTCCTGTAAGAATAATTCTCTTTTGCGCTGCTATACGTTTCATCCATGCAATGGTTTCACCATCCATTGTCTCCGCCAGCTTTTCGGGTTGCATACTAAAGCCCGTACTAAACATTTCCGGAAGGATTACCACCTCCGTTTTCTCTTTAATGCCATTGATCTTCTCCTCCAGCATTTTCAGATTAGCGGCTTTATCTTCCCAGTGAAGTTGTGTTTGTATGATGGTAAATGTGAGCGTGGACATTCTTGATGATTGTGGAATAAAATTAACGCAATAACTGAATAACTGAGTAACCGAATGCTGAAGAGAAATCGATCTTCAAACTCAGTTATTCAGTCATTCAGTTATTAACAAAAAAAAGCAGGAGCAAAGAATTGCCCCCGCTATAACACATGAGAAAACAGATTTATTGATGAACGGCGTTTACACCGTTGTACAAGCGATTGATTGGTTTGAAATCCACAAACTCTACCTGCGGCGAATAATAACCTTCGCGAACCGGTTCGTCTTTCATGAGATCGGTGCTTAGATATTTCTTATTGCTGTCGCTTAAAATGGTTACCACTTTTGCGTCGTCGCCCATTTCTTCCTGCAGCTTAATTGCGCCGATGATGTTTGCGCCAGAGGAAATACCTACTGCAAGCCCCAGCTGACTCGCTAATTTTTGCGCCATCAAAATAGAATCACCATCCGAAGCCTGAACCACTTTATCTAACTTATCCAGCTTTACAATTTCCGGGATAAACTCATCGGAAATACCTTGTATGCGGTGTGCACCTACTTTATAGCCTGTAGTTAGTGTTGGCGACTCTGCAGGTTCCAGGGGATGTATTTTAATGTTCGGATTGCGCTGCTTTAAATAGTTTCCCACGCCCATAACCGTTCCACCCGTTCCCACGCCGGCAACAAATGCATCCGGAGTTACATCCATGCTTTGCAACTGCATCCATATTTCGCGGCCGGTTGTTTTTTCGTGCGCTTCTGCGTTGTAAATGTTTTCAAACTGACGTGGCAGGAAAATATCGGGGTCTTCGTCTGCCATTTTTTGCGAAAGCGCTATGCTTCCCAAAAAGCCGCCTTGTTCTTTATTGATCAATGTAATGCCTGCGCCCAGACTACTGATGATATCCATTCGCTCCTTGCTCAGCCAGTTGGGCATAATGATTTGTACATTATGACCAAGAGCCTTACCGATGGCACTAAATGCAATGCCCGTATTACCGCTGGTAGCTTCTACAATAAGATCGCCCGGCTTAATGTGGCCCAGTTCATACGCCTTTTGTAGAATGTACAATGCCATTCTATCCTTAATGCTTCCTGTAAGGTTGTAGTGCTCGCACTTCACAAAGAGAGAGTTTTCTTTCCCTTTGTACCTGTACTGTACTTCAAGCATTGGCGTATTACCTACCAGGTGCCACAAATGCTCGAACTTCTTTTGTAACGACTGACCGATCATAGCTGGAATTTGAAACGTAGCGCAATTTTACAGATGTTTCCGGTCTGATCCAAACAGCCTGGAGACGGGCGAGACTATTGATGGGACTGAATTTCAGGGGTCGACATATATTTAGTGGAGTTGGTGTAAGTAAACCTCCTGTTCGTCATCAATAAAACAATTTGCAAAAAAAATTATAAATTTTTATTCGAACCAGAAATTTAGCCATTGTAGGCATTTTCCAACCTTATTTGCATAAACCTGTCGGCATCATTCAATGGCTTAAATCCAAACTGTTCGTATAAACCGTGAGCGTCTTTTGTTGCCAGAGAAATTCTTCTCAGGCCCTGCAAATCCGGATGTTGCATGATGGTTTGCATCAGCCATTTCGATAAACCTTTTCCACGATGTGTTGAGTCTATGAAAACATCACACAGATAGCCAAAAGTTGCACCGTCAGTGATCATTCTTGCAAAACCTATTTGCTTTCCGGATAAATACAATCCAAAACAGAGAGAGCCTTCTATTGACTTCTTTACCCGGTCAAGCGGAATATTTTTTGCCCAATAAGACTCAACACTCAAGTAGTGGTGAATAAACGCGACGTCAAGTTTTGATTTATCAGTGGAGATCAAGTAGTCGTTTTGATATGTTTCCTGAATTTGCATAAACAAATTTAAAGCTGCTAATTTTCAAATCCTCAAATTTTCAAATTGAACCCAATCTCGCAATGATTATTTAATTTACACCAAGTTTGCCTGCCATTAACTTTGACTGATGCGCTATTCATTTAGTACGTTTGCGAAAGAAGCATTCCGTTAAATTTTTTGTTATGAACAACACTTCATCTGCTGGCCGTAAGTCTTTCAAATGGTCGAGCATTTTAAAATATTTTCTGCAGGGCGTTTTGGTTGTAGCTCCTATCGCCATCACCTTTTATCTGATCTATTGGTTTGTATCTTCCATAGATAACCTGTTGCCTATTTTTACCAGCAAGGACCAACAGGGCAACGTTACCACGCACAACTATGGACTGGGCTTTCTTGTTATTATAGTTGCGCTTATTGTGATTGGCTTGCTAAGCACCAGTTTCATCACGAAAGGCATTTTCAGCGTGTTTGACGATTGGCTGGAACGTACGCCAGGCGTCAAGTTCATTTATTCTTCGGTAAAAGATTTCTTTGAAGCTTTTGCAGGCAACAAACGAAAGTTCAACAAATCTGTATTGGTTTCTCTTTACAACAACGATATTTACCAAATTGGATTTATTACCAATGAAGACGCATCTGAGTTTGGTCTTCACGATTATGTAACCGTGTATATACCATTTTCTTACTCACTTGCCGGCGCCATGTATCTTGTTCCTTCTTCTAAAGTCAAAGTGGTGGAAGGTATAAGTCCCGCACATACCATGAAGTATGTGATATCCGGTGGCGTTGCGGAAGTCGAAGATTCGCACCATCATCACCACGGACATCATTCAATTTAATGCTGAAAAAAATATTTGTTCTAACACTTTTACTTTCGATTTCTAAAACTGTTTTTTGCTGGGGATTTTTTGGTCATCAAAAGATCAATAATTATGCGGTATTCCTCTTGCCACCACAAATGATGGCATTCTACAAGCAGCATATTGATTACATTACGAAACACGCCGTTGACCCCGATAAGCGTCGCTATCTTGTAGCGGAAGAGGGCCCGCGACATTACATCGATATTGATTATTACGGTCGTTATCCTTTTAATGAATTGCCTCGCAAATGGGATAGTGCAGTTGCGAAATATTCTTTAGATACAATCACTACCTACGGAATTGTTCCTTGGCACATGCAAATAGTGCTCGGCCGCCTCACAAAAGCATTTAAGGAAAAAGATGAACAACGTATTTTGAAATTATCAGCTGAGCTCGGCCACTACATTGCTGATGCGCACGTGCCCTTACATGCAAGCATGAATCACAATGGTCAACTGACCAATCAACAGGGCATACATGGCTTTTGGGAAAGCCGTATTCCTGAATTGCTGGCTGATAAAGAATGGGATTTCTTCATAGGAAAAGCGATCTATATCGACAATCCGGGAAATTTTATTTGGAACCGTGTGCTCGAAAGTGCCGCAGCAGCTGACACTGTTTTGCGTATCGAAAAAGAACTTTCGCAAACCATACCTGAAGATCAAAAATTCGCGTTTGAACAACGTAACAATGTATTGATAAAACAATATTCCTCTCTTTACACCAAAGCATATGACCACCTTTTAAACGGCATGGTTGAAAGACGTATGCGTGATGCAATCTTTGCGGTTGCATCGTTCTGGTATACAGCCTGGGTAAACGCTGGCCAGCCTGACTTGCAAGCCCTATCTACAACCACTACAGAAGAACAAAATCTTCAATTCGATACGCTGAATTTGGAATGGCAGAATAAACCTGTTAAAGGAAGAAGCTGTGACTAATGGAAAATTGAAAGTTGAAAATGAGGAGCTCTGTTCGGCGTAATTTTATCAAAATGTTTAACCTGTTATCCGGCCAAAACCTTAGTCAGCCTTTACGCTTTCTGCATCTCACCTTCAACTTTCAATTTTCAACTTTCAACTAATTCCTATCTTGCGCCAATGAAAAAGATCTACCACCTCGGCACTTGTACCACCTGTCAGGCGATCATTAAAGAAACCGGCATTAATAAGAAAGGATTGGAAATGCAGGAAATTAAAACCGAAAAAATAACTGCTGCTCAATTGGAGCAAATGAAAAAGATGGCGGGTAGTTATGAAGCACTTTTCAGTCGTAGAGCTTTGAAGTATAAAGAGCTTGGATTGAAGGATAAAAAGTTGACTGAAGACGATTATAAAAAATTGATTCTTGAAGAATATACGTTTTTGAAAAGACCAGTGGTCATTTTGAATGATAAAATTTTTGTGGGTAGTGAGAAGAAGAATGTAGCAGCGTTGGGTGCCGCAGTTGCGGTAATTTGAAAATTCATTCTGTGCGGCCCCTTGAATCAATTCGAAGATTGGTGAATGTGCAACAGGGTAGAAAATTTAATAGCGTGTAACACCCGGCATTTTCAAATTTTCAAATTAAAACAACCGTTTTATCCCTTGCGCTTTCAATAAACATTCTTCATATTCCAATTCAGGATCGCTGTAAAAGGTAATGCCGCCACCAACCTGGTAGCTTAGATAACGATCCGATTCGTTGTACATTAAACTCCTGATCACCACATTGAAATCGAAGTCGCCATTTGGCTTTATGTAGCCCACAGCGCCTGAATAAATACCACGTTTTGTCTTTTCGTATTGATCGATCAGTTCCATTACCCGCTTTTTTGGTGCGCCGGTCATGGAACCCATCGGGAACGTTGCTTTAATCGCATCTACCCAATGCAAATCGCTGCGCATCGTTCCGCTGATGGTGGAAATCATTTGATGTACTTGCGGGAATGTATAAATGCCAAACAGCTCATCCACTTTTACCGTGCCTTCTTCGCATATTTTTGAAAGATCATTGCGCACCAGATCAACCACCATCACATTTTCTGCCCGATCTTTTTTGCTGTTGAACAATGCCTGTTTGTAAGATTCATCGCCAGCAACACTCTCATGATTTCTCTGCCAGGTTCCTTTTATCGGCTGCGAGATCAATTGCTGATTCTCCTTTTTCAGAAAGCGTTCAGGACTTGCACACAAAAGAAATTTGTCGTCCAATTTATAATATGCAGCAAATGGATTTGGCGAAACAGCAGAAAGCGAGTGATATACATTTTCCGGATCGATCGAAACATTATCAGCAAAAAATTCCTGGCAAAAATTTATTTCGTAGCAGTCGCCTTTAAGTATATGTGCTTTTAGTTTTTTGATGGTTTGAATATATTCATCGTGGCTGAAGCGTTGCTTAAAAATAACGGGGGCGTTTGTTGCAGGCTCAATATGTTTTGCCAGTCGCAGTTGATCATAAATTTCCTGTGCAGAAAATCTTTCGCTGCTAATGGAAATATTTTTCCTATCAAGAAGAATAATGGTCTCTGGAACAAAGAAAAACAGATCAGGAAATTGAATATGATCTTCTTTTACTGTTGAAAGGTTTTCAACTTCATTTTTGAGATCATAACTAAAATGCCCGAAGAGCCAGTCGTTATTTTCTTGCGCAAAAGATTTGAGAGAAGAAAAAGCGTTGCTGGCATTCAATTGTATGCTCTTTAGCGAGCCAGCTGCCAGCACACATTCCACGCTTCCATGCTGAAGATGGTAGTTGTGGTTATCCAGTAAACAGCAAATGTTGAACCGGTTGCCCCAGCTCAACATTTGCTGTTTATAAAATGCAATATTATCTATTGCGAAAGTTGTAAAGTGTCTAGTCACAAATGTGCAGGTGAACACGATTTAAAAGTCATCGTCTTCATCATCAAAACCAGAATCGTTAAAGAGATCCATGTCTTTGAACTCATCATCCATACCCAAATCATCATCATCAGATTTAGTTTTTTTCCCTGCTCCGGCACCACTAGTGCCTGTGCTTTTTTTGGATTTTGATTTTGGAATATCAAATTCATCAAAATCAGGATCCCAATCTTCGTCTTCTTCTACTTTGTTCCAATCATCTTCTTCTTCCTCCATATCATCATCATCGTCATCATCTTCTTTTGACTTTGATGCTTTCTTTGAAGAAGCTTTAGTTTCAAACTCTTCATCATCTTCTAAATCATCATCATCATCCTCTTCAGCTTGTTTTTTTGGTTTGGACGACTCTTTCTTTGCCGGCTCTTCGGCTTTCTTGGTTGGTTTCTTTTCTTTGTCAGACTTCGATGCCATACTCTAAAAGTATTTGATGTAAAATTTCAGCTAGATTTTTAATTGGCCAAATTTTTTAATGAAAATTTTCTTGTAATTATTTATTCACATCAATGATCTGTTCTCTGCCAGGACCATTAGAAATGTGTGAAACATTTGCACCAATATACTCATTAATAAACTTAACGTATTGTGTCATTTTTTCAGGTAATTCCGCGGCTTTTGTCATCTGTGTTGTGTCACAGTTCCATCCGTCAAATTCTTTCAAAACGGGTTTGATAGAATGTCGTGTCATTTGGAACGGAACCTCTTTTGATTCTTTTCCATCAACTTCGTAAGATGTACAAACTTCGAGCTTTTTAAAGTTATCTAACACATCTGCTTTTGTCATAATCACTTTATTCACACCGTTGATCATGCAGGCAAATTTTAATGCCACAAGATCGATCCAGCCACAGCGGCGAGGTCTTCCTGTAGTAGCACCAAATTCGTTACCAAGCTTTCTCAATTCTTCACCTGTTTCGTCGAACAATTCTGTGGGGAAAGGACCGCTACCAACTCTTGTGCAATAAGCTTTTGTTACGCCCATCACGTCGCGAATTTTTTGCGGAGCAATACCCAAACCAGAACAAATTCCTGAAGTAGTTGTGCTGGAAGATGTTACAAACGGGAACGTACCAAAATCAATATCCAGCATGCTTCCCTGTGCGCCTTCTGCCAATACTTTTTTGCCTTGTGAAATTTTATCGTTGATGAAATATTCGCCGTTTACGATATTCAAACTTCTTAAGAAATCAATGGCCTCGAAGAACTCTTCTTCCCACTGGCTGATATCTTCCTGAAAATTATAATTATCCAAAAGACGCTGATGCTTAAGACGGATCTTTATATATGAAGTAGTGAAACTTTTGTCAAGTAAATCTCCTACACGAATACCATTTCTACCCGTTTTATCCATGTAGGCGGGTCCGATACCTTTTAAAGTAGAACCGATCTTATCATTGCCTTTTGAAATTTCAGAAGCTTTATCAAGCGCTCTGTGTGTAGGCAAAATAAGGTGGGTGCGCTGGGAGATAAAAAGATTTTTTCTTACATCCACTCCGAAAGAAGCAACAGTGTCGCACTCTTTTCTTAATGTAACAGGATCAAGCACCACACCATTACCAATCAGGTTCAAAGTGTTTTCATGAAATGCTCCGGAAGGTATCTGGTGCAATACAACTTTTTTTCCTCCTACGTAAAGAGTATGACCTGCATTAGGTCCGCCTTGGAAACGTGCGATAACATCGTATTGTGGAGCAAAATAGTCCACTATCTTACCTTTACCTTCATCGCCCCATTGAAGGCCTAAAATTGCGTCTACCATTAAAGTGTTTTTATGCTATTGAATAAAAATATCTAAGAGTGGCAAAAATAGGCGATCTGGATTAATAATTGAATAACTGAATTACTGAATAATTGAATAACTGAATGCCTGACTGTGCGAAAGCCATTCATTCATTCAGCAATTTAGTTATTCAATCATTGGGGCAACCCTTCCGTGTCATACCTATCAACTGTATCAATTCCGTTTAACTGCTTAAGCCTCACTACCAATTCATCCAGCTCTTCTTTGTCGTGCACATACACGCGTATGTTTCCTTCAAACATGCCTTCCTTGGCTTCAATAGTAAGAGCATTGATATTGATCTTAAGTTCACCGGAAATGAGGTTCGTAATTTTGTTGATTACGCCCACATCGTCAAGGCCAACGATTTTAACACCGGTAAGAAATGAAATTTCTTTATTCTTGGCCCACTTGGTTTTTACAACTCTGTGGCCGTAGTTCGATAATAATTTGGCCGCGTTCGGGCAGTTTGTGCGGTGAATGGTTAACCCTTTACCGGTGGTTACAAAACCAAATACGTCGTCACCCGGAATCGGTTTACAACAATTCGCCAAAGTGTACACAATCCTGTCGCTGCTTTCTCCAAAAATGATCAGCTCTGTGTCTTTCTTATTTAGCGGTGAATGCTGTTGCTGATCGAACTTGATCTCCTGTACAACCTTCTGAGGTTTTGGAGCCTCCAATTTGTCGCCAAGAACATGAAAATCTTTCAACTCTTTTAAATCGATCGATTTCGTGGCAACTTTATAGAAGAGATCGAGTTGTGAACTGAGTTTATAGAAAGAAGTAAGCTCGTCAATATTTGTCTGGTTGAATCCCGCACCCATTCCCTCCACCTTGCGTTGAACTGTGTATTTACCTTCTTCAGCAATTTTTCTTTTCTCCTCTTTGAGCGAATCTTTGATCTTGCTTTTCGCCTTAGCGGTTACGACAAAGTTCAGCCAGTCTTCATTCGGCTTCTGCTTGTTGGAAGTAATGATTTCTACCTGGTCACCACTCCTTAGTTTATGACTGATGGGCACCAGTTTGTGGTTCACTTTGGCGCCAATACATTTGCTACCGACCGCACTGTGAATGGAAAAGGCAAAATCAAGCGCGGTAGAGCCTGTCGGCAACATTTTCACATCACCTTTTGGTGTGTACACATATATTTCTTCAGCAAGAAAACTGGTTTTAAAATCCTGCAGAAAATCAACTGAATCGGTTTCCTGATTGGCGATCACTTCACGGATTTGCTGAAACCATTTTTCAAAACGTCCCTCATCTCCCGACCCTTCTTTGTACTTCCAGTGTGCGGCCAAACCTTTCTCTGCGATCTCGTTCATGCGCCTGGTACGTATCTGCACTTCCACCCATTTGCCCTGTGGGCCCATCACAGTGGTGTGCAAAGCCTCGTATCCATTTGATTTGGGGTTGCTCAGCCAATCACGCAAACGCTCGGGCGACGGCGTGTACTCATCCGTGATCATCGAATAGACCTTCCAGCATTCCTCTTTTTCTTTATCCTGAGGAGAATCAAGGATTACGCGGATCGCAAAAAGATCGTACACCTCTTCGAAGTCTACGCCTTTCTTGCGCATTTTGTTCCAGATAGAATGTATGCTTTTCGGGCGACCGTAAATTTCAAACTTAAAGTCGGCCGCTTCCATTTTCTCCTTAAGAGGGCGAATGAATTCATTGATGTAACGCGTTCTTTCCCTTTTAGTTTCTGCCAGCTTTTTCGCGATTTCCTTGTAAGTGCTTGGTTCCATGTATTTCATGGCCAGATCTTCCAATTCCGTCTTTATACTGTACAGGCCCATACGATGGGCCAAAGGCGCATATACATAGATGGTTTCCGAAGAAATTTTCAATTGCTTTTCACGCTTCATGCTTTCCATCGTACGCATATTATGCAGGCGATCAGCCAGCTTAATAAGAATCACACGCGGATCATCAGTAAGTGTCAGCAATATTTTTTTGAAATTCTCTGCCTGCTGCGAAGCGTTTACATCAATTACGTTGGAAATTTTTGTAAGTCCGTCTACAATACGGGCTATCTCGGTACCAAATTCACGCTCAACATCGTCGAGTGTAATGTCGGTATCTTCAACCGTATCATGTAAAAGGGCACAAATGGTAGAGCGTACACCCAGGCCAATTTCTTCCACGCAGATTTGCGCAACGGCCAGCGGATGCAAGATATACGGTTCGCCACTTTTACGGCGCATGGTTTTATGGGCATCGGCGGCCATTTCAAATGCATGGCGCACGAGCTCCTTATCCCCATGTTTCAGTTTGGGCTTCAATGATCTTAACAGGGCACGGTATTCTCGTAGAATAAGCTTCTTCTCCTGCTCATCACTAAGGTTATATTTCGATATCGTTTCTACAGTATCCATTCAATAGCTTATGGAACGAATTTAGCGAAAAGTCAAAAGTAAAAATTCAAAAATCAAAAACGATGCAAATAATTTAAATGGAGGCAGATAAAAATATTAAATGATAAAATATCTTAAAGAGTGATGCCCATCCGGCGACCTTTTTTTGACTTTTGAATTTTTACTTTTTATTTTTTTTGTTTGTTCAACAAAAGCCCCCTACATTTGCGCTCCCAAATAACAGTTCTTGTTTTTAGCGCGGGTGTGGCGAAATTGGCAGACGCATCAGACTTAGGATCTGACGCCGCGAGGCGTGTAGGTTCGACTCCTATCACCCGCACTTTTTTTCTCTCTCTTAATTTTCTTCTTTTAATTTTTTGGCTCAAACGATGATCGCTCAATGGCGACAAATTTTCTTGCAGGGGTGTTACAGAGCGAGCATGAATAGCTTGAAGGAAGATCTTCAAACAAAGTTCCGGAGGCAATATTTTTATTTACATCACCAATGTTGGCATCGTATACCGTCATGCATGTGGGGCATTGATGCAAAATATCTCTCGCTGCTTCTTCTATCTGCGATTCATACAGATTGCAGGCCGAGTCTGGCTTCATGCTTTGCAGTTCATAATAATATTTGCAAAGCGAAATAAGATAAGTGCCTAATTGCTCCTTTGGCACGTCGCCACGGAAGTGGATATACTCCTTTGAATTGGGGTTAAAATTGGGCGTGTATAAAATTTCAAACTTATCCAGCGCCTTTACCTGGTTGCGAATCACGCTCATTTGCCGCTTAATAATTATCGAACCAAACACACCGGATTTTGGATGTGTTTTCACCGCAAAACACAACCCGAACGTGCGCACATCATCTTTGTCAAAATGCCGGATCACATGACGCTTGATATTCAAGCCATCTTCGCTCACATCTTCTACCTGCCAGTTAAGCTCGTTAGAAGCATGACGCACATTGATTTTGTATTTGTTCAGCAAACAATCCCACAAATCACGATGCTTCGGCAAAATGCTTTTAACGATGATCGATTTCCATGTGGTTGCATATATCTGGCTAATATTTGTTGCGATGCAAATGCCACAAACATTTTGAAGAAAATCTACTGCAAATAATTCTTCACGCCTGTAAATTCCCAGCCATAGCTTATCGCCATAAATATTGAAACCTTCATAGTACGGCAATTTGAAATCAGGCAGCACCAGGCTTTCTTCGACTGGCTTTGAAATCACCGCAAACTCATCGGCGATTGTTTTATAGAGAACGTTCCCATCAGCTTCAATGTTTTCATAATACAGCGAGGTATTCTGAAAAATAACGTCTTCAATTTTTTTCGACAAGCGTGGAATATCATTGGTATATATCAACTGCGGCCAATGAAAAAACATATTCGTTTTCGGGAAACGCAATACGAGGAACCAGTAATGCGGCTGGTTAGAAGCGATCCAGTTAATGTTGCCGGTAAACATTGGCGTAAAAGTCTGGTTATTGTCAACGATGTTTACCTTAAGCTTTGGTTTGTAATCAAACAGCGCAAAGATGTCTTTGTAAATGTTTTCCTTTAGCCAGGTGTCGCGAACAAATATTTCCTCAGCAGCATAGGAGCTTAAAATATTGGGATAATCATCTCGATTCACTTCATAGGAAACGCCTCTTTTAGTGAGCGCCGTAACCATTCTGTCATAATCTTTATGTGACGCATCTATGATCAACTGCTGGCGCAAACCGAAACGGATGTATGCGATCCCCGCTTCTCTTGCGGCAGACAGTAAATATTGAAGATATGCCGGTGAAATAATACCGGACGTAAAATTTATTTTAAATTGAAACGCGTGACGCATGCAAGTCTTTTTTCCTGTTCAATTATTGTTTCGGAGATGTTGGAGTTGCTTAGTTGTTGGATCTTAGTTGTTACCATGGATTCTAACCCACCTAAACCTTAACAAATGGTAACCAACAATAAACAACTTCATGATTAATTTAGCTCAAACATATTGTACATTTAATTTATATATGATATTTGATAGAAAATTAATAATAAAATAAGATTTTTTGCATTATTTTTTATTAAAACACATTCAAATCTATAAATAAATAACAACTGTCGACTAATTTTAATTAGATTATTTATAATTATAATTTATTAAAAA
>NZ_JASBRG010000003.1 GCF_029961145.1 Pinibacter soli
TGAACGATAAACTATAATCCTTCTGGGTCCTTTTTAGATTACCACTCTTTGTTGCTTTCATTGTATAAGTCAACTTTTGTGTCAACTTATTTCAGGACGAGGCATAATTAAGAATTAATAAGGCGGCATTCGTTACTGAATGCCGCCTTATTTTTTTATAGAATATGAAGAAGTTATTTTCTGGTTATGCTGCAACACCTATTAATTGTTAATTATTAATTATTAATTCGCCACTCACGCTGCTTTACTTATCAACCTCACCAGGCTTCTTTTCGCAATCGGCAACAACGTTTCCTCCAGCGGATAAGAAAGTTCTGTTTCGATGGAATATACTGCGGGATTTGGTAACGTCTTGTTTTTCCTGATCAGTTCAGCTTTGATATTTTCGTAGGTGTTCACCATATTTCTTTCCCAGCAGTCAACATACTCAGTTACAATGGTGCGGTATTTTTCATCGTGTTTTTCAAAAAAACTCAAGTGATATTGATACACACGGGTAAGGTTGTATTTGCCTTCATTCAGGAAAAAATATCCTTCATTATGCTCGAGTGGCACAATGCCAATAGGGAAGATGTTCAGTTTTGTTTCCACAAACTCATAGATCTCCGTGCCGTTTGTGATGGTGTTCTTCATTTTGCCGGCAGAATAATTGATAATGCTTTCAAGCTCCTGCATCAGTTCGTCGTCTTCAATCATTTGGTTGTACAACAATTGAAGTTTCTCCATTTGAATGCCAGTGAGTGTTTTGGGAAAATGCTCCTGCAGGTATTTTTTATTCTCTCTGAACGCAACAATGTTATTGTAGTGGAAAACCAGGTCGCCTAGTTGAGGGTAAAGTTTATTTTCTGCAAAATATCTACCCACCTCCTGTAAGTAGGCCAGAAGTGTATATTTTTTGAGCTCAAAATCTATGTAGCCTTCGGCAAACCAGGTTTCGGATAATGTTTTCATACACAGGTATTTTGGTCTATATGAAAATACGAAAACAGAATTACATTCTCAAATAATCGTTAATGGTCAATCGTGAATCATGAATATCCTTCGAGCAGGATGAAACTGTCAAAATAATAGCTGTTGCAAAGCCTTCGGAAACCCATTCACGTTTCACGATTCCCGATTCGCGATTTTCAGTTTAGTAGTAAGAATAATCACCAGCAAACCAAGCATACCAAAGGTTGCAAAAGACCAGCGGATGCCCGCTGCATGCGCAATATAACCGATCAACGGTGGTCCCATTAAGAAGCCAAGATAACTTACCGTAGATACTGCTGCAATTGCTGTGCCCGGACTCATCGTTGTGTTTTTTCCGGTGAGAGCGAAGATCATTGGCATAATGCACGACACGCCAAAACCTGTAAGAATACAGCCTATTGTAGAAGGTATGAAAAATGGAAAACCTGCGGAAAGCAATAAGCCGCACATGATCAATGCGCCGCTGATCTGCAAAACATTTTTTACGCTTAATAAATTGATGAGTTTATCGCCCACAAAGCGACCAATTGTCATAGCGGTCATGTACGCAATGTAACCAACGGTGATCAATTTTGCAGGAGCCATCACCGCCTCTTTAAAATAAATGCCCGCCCAATCCATCATTGTTCCTTCACACGCGAGACTGCAAAAGCCAATGAGCCCAAGCTTTACGAGTGACTTATCAGGCAAAATAAATGCTGGACGTTTCTCTTTTGCGGTTTCTGTATCAGGCAAACTATAACGTGAAGCAACAACAATTACAATCAGCAAAAGTACTGCTGCAATGGTGAAATGAACGGCAGGAGAGATGTTGAAATATACCATTGATGCCCCCGTTGCAGCACCTGCAAAACCTGCGAGGCTCCATATTCCATGAAAAGATGCAATAATCGATTTGTTGTATAAATGCTGAACCTGCACAGATTGTGCATTCATTGCGATATGCATGAAGTTGCGTGAGGAACCGAAGCAAAAGAGAATAACAGCTAATTGCCACGGCGTTTGTGCGAAACCAATGGCAGTTAGCGCCAGCGTGAAAATAACTGCACCTGCGGCCATGATATTCCTGCTGCTGAATTTGCTCAATAAGAAACCGGTCACGGGAAGTGTAAGCATTAAGCCAAGTGGCATTGCGAACAATATACTTCCCAATTGCGCCTCATTCAAATGTAATTTCTGCGTTAATGTAGGAATGCGTGAAGCCCAGCTTGCAAAACTAAAACCCGATACAAAGAAGAAAGCAGAGATCGCCGCACGAGCGGAAAACGCACTGGAAGATTTGAGCATGCACAAAAATACAATAATTTGAAAATTTGAAGATGAGAGAGAACGCTGATCTTCATGATTGTCATGATTAGTGATGATTTTTTATTTGGAATGGATATTTGCTATTTAACGCTAGCCTGAATATCAAATTGCAAATACAATGTCGTTTAGTTAAGTGTTTGAAAAAACAAAAGCATCTCGCTTGTCATCCCGAGGAACGAGGGATCTGGGCCTAACACTAACGAACACTCTGCGTAAACAATCACGCAGATCCCTCCTTCGTCGGGATGACAAGCAGTCTTTCTTTCCTGGACATAGCAACCAAGTAATTGACAAGTTGCTTAACTAAACGACATCAAATTGCAAATATCAAATGTCAATTTTCAAATCATAAAAAATCATCTCAATCATGAAAATCTGCGTTCCGTTTTATTGAACGGCGTTCACTATATCATGCAGGAATTTATCCGCATTCATCTTGTTGCCATGTTCTAAAGCGAGTCTTACAATCACTAATTTTTTTGAAGGAATTACCCAAACATATTGTCCTTCGTAGCCGTCCGCCCAATAGCAGTCAGCGGGCACGTTGGGATATTCTCTTTTTGCAGGATTACCAGGCGCGCCTGCATTTAGCCACCACTGAGCTCCGTACATACCCATAGGGTGTGTAGTTGCGGGTGTAGTGCTGTATTTTACCCAGCCTTCCGGCAAAATGCGTTCGCCGTTCCAAACACCATCGTTCAAATACAGCAATCCAAATTTTGCCCAATCTCTCGCTGTTGCAAATGAATAGGATGAACCGACAAAAGTGCCACCGGCATCCGGTTCAATCACCGCGCTATTCATACCTATCTTGTAAAATAATCTTGTATATGGAAAGTTCTCGTACTCACTGGCAGGAATGGTTTCGCGAACGATGTGAGACAAGATATTTGTGGTTCCACTTGAATAGTAAAAGAAAGTGTTTGGTTTCCTTTCAATCGGAGCTTGCAACGCAAAGCCGCCCATGTCTTTTTCTTTATACAACATGTTGGTGGCATCGCACGACTTGGTATAATTTTCTTCCCACTTCAAACCGCTCGACATTTGCATCAGGTTTTTTAAAGTAATGTTTTTACGATCATCGTTCTTCCATTCTGCGATTGGTGCTGGTGCGTTTACATCCAGTTTGCCATCTTTCACCAAAATGCCCAGCAAAGCATTGGTAATACTTTTTGTCATTGACCAACCAATAAGTTTGGATCTGGAGCTATAGCCATCGGCATACCTTTCTGCAATAATCTGTCCATCATAAACAACCACAACAGCTCTTGTTCTTCGGTTCTTTTTTTCTCCAGGCTCTCCAAACGCAGAGTCTAATGCAACATTGATCAGTTTTTTATCAATGCCTGCAATCACGGAGTCGTTCATTTTGCTGCTGTAGGGCCACAATGCCGGATCTGCAAGCGTAAGATATGGTGCAACTGTTTTTCTCGGTTCCTTGTAAAAATCTTCTTTGCTGACTCCATTCAACAGTGTTGCTCCCATGCCTGAACGGTAGATCGCGACCCTTTTTGCAAAGCCAAATACAGTGCCCGTTACTGAAGAGTCCTGCAGGTTTACTTTGTACGTTCCAAGCGACAGGGGAAAACCTTCCAGTTCATTTTTGATCACATCCTCCGGAGACCTTCCCGCTATGAAAACATTAGAGCAGAGATTCTTTGCACCATAGCCGCTAATAATCGGGAAAGATCGCCAACAAAAACTAATGACAAAAGTGAGTACAATCGCCAGAACGACAAGAAGGATAATCCGAAGTTTACGATACATATAGGACAATTAGAAGCCTAACTTAATAAAAAATGTAGTTCACACAAAGAGAAGAAAGATATTTCACGCAGCGAGCGCAACGGAGCAGCGACGCGGAGGATTTTACGCAAAGCTGCAAAGGAGCAAAGACGCATAAGGAAGAGTATATTTTATTACGCAAGCGAATGCCGCATGTAGTTTTGACTCCGTTGCGTCGCTGCTCCGTTGCGTTCGCCGCGAGAAGCCTTATGCGTCTTTGCTCCTTGGCGTCTTTGCGTGAAAACCTTTGCGTGAAAATTTTTGCACAAAATGAAAACTCTGCTATATTTGTATAAGTACTTATATAATTTATGAATTTTTACGAATCACTTGGATTTTTGGTTTTTGGCAGTCGCTTGCGCAGGTTGAGTGAGAGCTTTCTTGCGGATGTAAATGATCTGTACAAGCATCATAAGATTAAGTTCGATGCTTCCTGGTTTCCGGTGTTTTATATTTTGTCGGAAAGACAGGCCGTATCCATCAAAGACATTTCAGACGAGCTCAATATTTCGCATTCTGCCGTTAGTCAATTGGTTACGAATCTGCAATCTAAAGGCTTAATAAAGATCAGCAAAGCAAAAGATGATGGCCGCAAAAAAGTCTTAACTTTTACAAGCAAGGGAAATCAATTGCTGCAGCAGGTGAAGCCCATTTGGAAGGCACTACAGGATTCCATGGAGGAACTGATCAATGAAAATAAAGACAGCAGAAAAGTTCTGCAAGCAATAGGTGGAGTAGAGCAGGGACTGCAAACAGCGAGCTTGTTCAACAGAATAGAGAATAAATTGAAAAATTGAAAGTTGAAAATGGGGTGCTTTCTCATTTTTCAACTTTCAATTCCTAACAACTATCAACTAACAACTATAAACTCATATGACCTTTCAATACGGAGTTGATCACTTAACAGCAAGTATTGCGTTGCAGATCGCATCTGGAAAAATAAAAGGTGTGCTAGGTAATGCAGCATTGGAAAAGATTAAGAAGAGCCAGCGGGATGTGCAACAAATTGTGGATGATAACAGAACTGTGTATGGCGTAAATACTGGCTTTGGCATCCTGGCAAATAAACCCGTTTCTCCGGAGGATACACGATTGCTGCAACACAAGATTTTGCAAAGTCATAGCGTAGGCGTTGGCAATGCAATACCTGAGGAAATTGCAAAGCTTATGTTGATCACGAAAGTGCATGCTTTGGCGCAAGGGTTTTCTGGAGTGCAATTGGTAACGCTGGAAAGAATTATGTGGCACATCGACAATGATGTTATTCCAGTTGTTCCGGAAAAAGGAAGTGTTGGCGCAAGTGGGGATCTGGCGCCATTAAGCCATTTGTTTTTGCCGTTGATAGGCTTGGGCGAAGTTTTCTACAAAGGCAAGCGCCAAAATATATCCGGCGTCTTGCAACAAAACAATTTAGCATCCATACAACTCGGTCCGAAAGAGGGTTTGGCGTTGATCAATGGAACGCAATTTATTTTAGCATTCGCAGTGAAAGCAGTTGAGCGCATGTACAATTGTTTGGAAGCTGCTGATATCATCGGTGCGATGAGCCTGGAAGCATTAACCGGCACTAAGGCTCCGTTTGATGAAAGATTGCATCAGCTGCGTCCATATGCAGGAAACAGATTGGTTGCTCAGAGATTGAGATTGCTATTGCAGCATTCAGACATCATGCAAAGTCATATGGATTGCGGAAGGGTACAGGATCCCTATAGTTTGCGTTGTATGCCGCAGGTGCACGGTGCGAGCCGTAATTCGTGGTTGCATTTGAATGAATTGACTGAAATAGAATTGAACTCGGTAACAGATAATCCAATTATTTTCTCGGCAGATGATACGATCAGTGGTGGAAATTTCCACGGTCAGCCAATGGCGTTACCCCTTGATTACGCATGTTTCGCAGCAGCTGAAGTGGGAAATATTTCGGATCGTCGCTGCTATCTGTTGCTGGAAGGAAAATGGGGATTGCCGATGTTATTGATGAAAGATGTTGGCCTGAACAGTGGCTTCATGATTCCTCAATATACAACAGCAGCGCTGGTTACAGAAAATAAAACATTATGTTTCCCCGCAAGTGCAGATAGTATTCCAACTTCATTGGGGCAGGAAGATCACGTAAGTATGGGAAGCATTAGCGGAAGAAAATTGAACCAGGTAATAGATAATCTCGAATGGATTTTAGCGATCGAATTAATGAGTGCCTGCCAGGCGATCGAATTCAGAAGGCCATTGCGAAGCAGCGAATTGCTTGAGTTTGCACATGAGTATGTCCGCAAATTTGCAGGCTTCGCAGAGGAAGACAGAATTTTTGCAAACGACATCAACGCTATCAGAAGCATTATCCACGACTATTCTTTTGTACAAAATGTAGATGCGTTTGCGAGGGAGAAAGGAGTGGTGTTAGGTAAAGGATTTGAAAACTTTAATTTTTAATGTAAGAAGTACTATGTACATCTCACTAACTATCAACTAACAACTAAATTAAACATGAGCACAACTACTTACAAACGTTACGACGTTGAAAAATATAAGACACCTACCGGTTCTGCATTACAGTGTAAAGGCTGGGTACAGGAAGCTGCATTGCGTATGTTGTTAAACAATTTAAATCCCGATGTAGCCGAGCGGCCCGACGATTTGATCGTATATGGCGGACGTGGTAAAGCAGCAAGAAATTTTGAAAGCCTTGATCTGATCATCAAAGCCTTGAAAGATTTGAATGAAGATGAAACCTTGCTGATACAAAGTGGTAAACCTGTCGGCATTTTACGTACTCACAAAGATGCTCCGCGTGTATTGATATCCAATTCGCAACTTGTTCCTAAATGGGCAACCTGGGAGCACTTCGATGAACTGGAGAAAAAAGGTTTGATGATGTACGGCCAAATGACTGCGGGAAGCTGGATCTACATTGGGTCACAAGGAATCGTGCAGGGTACTTATGAAACATATGCAGCAGCTGCTGACAAACATTTTGGAGGCACATTAAAAGGTACATTGAACGTAACTGCCGGACTGGGGGGAATGGGTGGCGCTCAGCCTTTGGCCATAACAATGAATGAAGGGGTTGCACTGATTGCAGAAGTAGAAGAATGGCGCATTGATAAAAGACTTGAAACAAAATATCTTGATATTAAGCTAACAGACATTGACGAAGCAATCGACCGCGCATTGGAAGCGAAAGCAAACAAAGAAGTACTGAGCATTGGTGTGTTGTGCAATGCGGTGCATTTACTGCAAAGATTGGTGGAGAGAAAAATCGTTCCGGATACTTTAACGGACCAAACCTCTGCACATGATCCTTTGATCGGTTATATTCCTCATACTTTAACGAATGAACAGGCAAATGTCTTGCGTAAAGAAAATCCTCAGCAATACATCGATCTTAGCTATGATAGCATGAAGCTGCATGTTGAGTTGATGATTGAATTGCAAAAAATGGGGGGGATTACCTTTGACTATGGCAACAACATTCGTGCACGTGCGCAGGAGAGAGGTTTGAAAAATGCGTTTGATTTTCCTGGATTCGTTCCTGCTTATATACGGCCATTGTTCTGTGAAGGTAAAGGTCCATTCCGCTGGGCAGCACTAGGCGGCGATCCTGCGGATATCGCGGTGACAGACGAACTAATTGCCAACATGTTTCCTGAAAATAAAAGTCTGCAGCGCTGGTTGAAGCTGGCAAAAGAAAAAATTTCATTCCAGGGTTTGCCTGCGCGTATCTGCTGGCTGGGGCAGGGTGAGCGTGAAAAGGCAGGTCTTGCATTTAATGAATTGGTGAAATCCGGAAAAGTAAAAGCGCCGATAGTAATAGGTCGCGACCATCTTGATACAGGTTCTGTAGCCAGTCCTAATCGCGAAACGGAAGCGATGCTTGACGGCAGTGATGCGGTGGCTGACTGGCCGTTGTTGAACGCATTGATAAATACAGCAGGAGGCGCAAGCTGGGTGAGTCTACATCATGGTGGTGGTGTTGGTATGGGTTACAGTATTCATGCTGGAATGGTTATTGTTGCTGATGGTTCGGACGATGCAGCAGTGCGTTTAAGCCGTGTATTGAGAAACGACCCGGGAATGGGTGTTATCCGTCACGCAGATGCCGGTTATGACATTGCAAAGGACACGTCGAGAAAATTTGGATTGGATATTTCCGAAAGATTGAAATAGATTAAAAGAACTAGGAATTAGGAATTAGGAATTCATTTTATTAGTCTTCGATTCAATTATTTAATTATTATCATGAAATACGCCCTAACCATTGCCCTCTTATGCTTTTGCTCGTTATTGCATGCACAATCAGAAGAATCTGCGATTAAAGAAACGATCAACAATTTTTTTAAAGGAATGAAAACTTCCGATACTGCGTTGCTGATCAGTGCTATTTCTCCGAATGCTGTTCTTCAAACAGTAGTAACTAATAAAGACCAAAAGGTAATAGTGAGGACAGAAGAAATGAGTAAATTTATTGAGTTTGTGGCAAAGCCACATCCGTTGGTGTTTGATGAAAGAATACAATTTGAGACAATCAAAATCGATGCGGATCTTGCTTCTGCGTGGACGCCGTATCAATTTTTCCTGGGCGATAAATTCAGTCACTGCGGTGTGAATTCATTTCAGTTGGTGAAGCTTGATGGCAAGTGGAAAATTCAATACATTATTGATACGAGGAGAAAAGAGAAGTGCATAGAGTAAAATATTGACCATTAAGACACTCAGGTCACTAAGCCGCACTAAGGGTTCTCTTAGTGAAACTTAGTGACCTGAGTGCCTTAGTGGTAATTTGTTAAAATCAAATTATCGAATGTCTACATTAGTAATCAGGAATATCGCGCAATTAGTAGGAGTAAGAGAGGAAAGTATTTTATTAAGAGGTGATGCTCTGAGGGAACTGCCCACAATTGAAAACGCGTACCTCATCATCGAAGATGGCATCATTGCGGACTACGGCAAGATGAGTGATCTTCAAACAAGCAGTGCAAACACCATTGATGCCAACGGCGCATTCGTTTTGCCCGCCTGGTGCGATAGCCACACGCACATTGTGTTTGCCGGCAGCCGCGAGACAGAATTTGTTGACAAGATAAACGGATTGAGTTACGCGGAGATCGCTGCAAAAGGCGGCGGCATTTTAAACTCGGCAAATAAGCTTAGCCACACATCAGAGGAAGAACTGTTTGCTCAGGCATGGAAACGTTTAGAAGAACTGAGTAAACTCGGTACCGGCGCAATTGAAATAAAGAGCGGCTACGGATTATCTGTTGACGCCGAGTTGAAAATGTTACGCGTAATAAAAAAACTGAAAGAGAAATCTTCGCTTTCCATCAAAGCCACTTTCTTAGGAGCGCACACTTATCCTGTTCAATACAAAGAAAATCACCAGGGCTATATTGATTCCATCATAAATGAAATGTTGCCTGTAATAGCCAATGAAAAATTAGCAGATTATATCGATGTTTTTTGCGAAACAGGTTTCTTTTCTACCGAAGAAATGGAAACGATTTGCAAGGCAGGCATCCAACACGGTTTAAAACCGAAACTGCACGTTAACCAATTAAATAGCATTGGCGGTATAGAAAAAGGTATTGAGCTCGGGGCTGTTTCGATGGATCATCTGGAAACGATGACAGAGAAAGATATTGCAGCAATCGGCGCCTCTCCGGTGATTGGCACGCTTTTGCCAACCGCTGCATTTTTCCTGCGCATGCCTATGCAGCCAGCACGACAACTGATCAATGCAAATTGTGCAGTGGCCTTGGCTTCAGATTTTAATCCCGGCTCTTCGCCAAGTGGCAACATGAATTTTGTCGTTTCGCTTAGCTGTATTCAAATGAAAATGTTACCAGAGGAAGCCATTAATGCAGCGACGCTAAATGGTGCTTATGCGATGGAACTGCAAGATGAAGTTGGCAGCATTACTAAAGGCAAAAAAGCCAATTTGATTTTTACAAAACCCGTTTCTTCTATAGCTTATCTGCCATATTCATTCGGCAGCAATCTTATTGATAACGTCATGATTAATGGCGAGATCGTATAATGTACGATGTGCGGAGTACGGTGTACGATAGTCATTATTAAGTAAAAGTCTAGCGAATTTCGTACACCGAACATCGTACCTCCTACTTTACTTCGTACATGATTTTAGTCAGTGTGTTAAAATTTATTTCCACAAACCTCAAGATTATTTGAAACAAAACAATAGCTTTAGTAGATAAACTACTTTTATGCAGCATCTTAAAATTTACACTAAAAAGGACATCCTTTCGTTTACACACATTCGAAAATTTGAGACTAAAATAGGAGAAGAAGTTGCTGTTGTAAAAAGTGTTGCGGACCTGGAAACATCTCCTGCTCGTTTTGTGATCGTAGGCATTTCAGAAGATATTGGCGTAAGGGCCAATCATGGAAAAGGCGGCGCTGACACAGCGTGGCAGCCATTTATTCAAAGCTTTCTCAATGTACAAAGCAATGATTTTTTACAGGCAAATGACATCGTAGTTTTGGGACATTTTGATTTCTCTGCACTATCGCATGTGATTGAAGGCAACGTGACAAATGCTGATGAAAAAATTGAAGCTTATCGCCATGCCGTAAATGCAATTGATGAAGAAGTTGAAAATCTGATTAAAACAATCTCATCATACAAAAAAATTCCAATCATAATTGGCGGCGGACATAACAATGCTTACCCTTTGATCAAAGGTGCTGCAAAAGGTTTGCATAAAGCCGGTGTCATTCCATTGGCACAGATCAACGCGATCAACCTGGATGCGCACAGTGATTATCGACCCGCAGAAGGCCGACACAGCGGCAACGGTTTCCGCTATGCTGAAGAGGATGGTTACCTGCAGAAATATTTTATGCTGGGTATCCACGAAAATTATTTGCCGCAAAATGTTTGGATGGATATTGTAAACAATCCATTCTTTGACTGCATTACATACGAAGATATTTTCCTGCATGGCAAAAGAAACTTTATCGAGGCCATTGCAGATGGAATAGATTTTACAAACGACACCGCCTGCGGTATAGAACTTGATCTTGACGCGATTGAAAATGTATTGAGCAGTGCGATTTCTCCTTGCGGCATATCACCAATCCATGCACGCCATTACATCAACATGGTAGCATCAGAAGCCAATGTAGCGTACCTGCACATTTGCGAAGGCGCGGCGCAATTAAGCGATGGCAGGAGAGATGATACTATTGGCAAACTAGTGAGCTACTTAGTGACAGATTTCCTGAAAGCGCAGCACGTGGAAAATTCAGAGGATAATTTGTAGAAATTGAAAGTTGAAAGTTGAAAATGGAGGGAGTGGCGCGCAGATGACACCGATTGGACTGATTTACACGGATTTTTTATTCGGCATATTACTGAAAAATGATTGGTAGAATCTCATGAAACTATTTACCATAAAGAGTTTGCTCAAAGTTTAGTGAAAGTCATTTCACTAAACTTTTTTTGTGGATGTCAAATGAGTTTTTTAAGCCGTTGGCATGCCGGTAAATAAAAATAATTATGCAATCACTTTCGCATTTAGAATTTCGTGGACCAGTTATTCAGTTATTTGAAAAAAGATCCGTGTAAATCAGTACAATCAGCGTCATCTGTGTGCTCTCTAAAACGCAAATCCAAAGTTTACATAGGTTGTCACTTTCTTCGATTGGTCACCGTACATCACACTAAATTCAATTGGGCCTAATGGAGATGTGTAGCCCAGCGTTCCGCTGTAGCCCGTGAGCCACTTGGGTCTTTGGAAAGTATTGTCTTGTTGAATATAATCGTAGATGCCAATATTGGCACGCAAAATTGTATAAGTGTTAGTGAACCAGCCTCTGCGCCAGCCCCATTGATAGGTAAGATAGGATGGAGTAATAATTGCAGCTTCTGGCAACCCCGCAAACAATACCTGGTTATGTATTACACTGTTTAACCCGCCGATAAAAAAGTCGTTGAATAGTATCTGGTTGTTGTTAAACAATGCACCCGCCTGCAGCAAGGTGGAGAATGTATTCCTCTTAGTTGTTTTATAACCTTCCAGGAAAAAATGAAGTCCCACATGGTTGGTGAAATTGAAAAGCGAATCAATTGGAGTCTTTACATCGTTGTCATGTACAATAAAAGCATTGGGCGATTGGTTAAAAACATAGTTCATGGATAGTTCCGTACGAATGCCCTTTAATGGAAGAGTTGGCTTGTCAAGTGTGTTAAACTTGAAAAAAAATGATGTGTTCCATTGATTGTCATTTCCTGAAAAGGATTCAGGCGCAGGAATTTTTGGGTGATAATGTATCCATTCGTAAGCGGCACCCACGCCAAATGTCATGCTGCGTTTGCGGGACGTTTGCAGTTTGGCACCAAGATGCGAATAACGCTGCTGATATAATCCGGCGGTTCTGAAATCATCGTATATCGTCAGTTCCTGGTTTTCGTAACTGCCGTCCAGAAGCAATACTTTCCATGCCCCTTTCTTGCCAAAAAGCTGCATGTGTTCCGCCCGTACTTTGATGTTGTCGCCAAGGTTTGCCGTTACAATATCTCTTGTCTTTTTAAACAGCCAGTCTCTTGTTGTAAGATTAGCCACTGCGCCCACACCCGTTGTACGGTTATAGTTCAAGCTGAATTTTGCGAAGCTTTGCGGATTCTCGGCTATATTAAGCGTTATCTTACAATGCCCCGAATCCAGCGGCGTTAACTGGTAAGTTATCTTATTATAGTAACGTGTACCAAATGCCATGCGTATTCTTTTCGAAATGTCCTTTTCGGTATAAGGCTGATGCAATTCTAAACGCATCATGTTTTTCAAAAAGCTTTCTTCTGTAAAACGCAATCCAACGACTTGCATTGAATCGATGATAACGGTTGAATCTCTTTTGATAACGGGCATGATATAGGCGCGTTCACCATACAATACGTTCAAGGAATCTGCGATCTTTTTGAAATAGGAATAGTATCTTCTTCCCATGTTAATGCCAGAGTCGATAATGACGGAGCTGCTGGAAAAACTTGCAGACGTATATCTTTCTACATCATGCTTTATGTACACCTGGCAAAGACTGTCTTCACTCGGCCTTAATTCTGCTTCTTTAAAAAAAGCAATCTGCAATAAAACTTCAATAGGTGAGTTGAGCTTTTCGGGCGATTTTAATCCTTGCGCCACATCGCTTCCGATAATAATATCGGCACCCATTTTTTTTACATCGCTTGCAGGGAAGTTCCTGATCAACCCACCGTCTACCAGTTTTCTTCCCTCATAATCTACCGCCGTAAATACGCTGGGAATAGCCATGCTGGCACGAAGCGCCGTTACAATATTCCCCGAATCAATTACAACCGCCTTTCCGTTGGAAAGATCTGTGGCGACGCATTTGAACGGAATAGGGAGGCTATCAAAATTGGTGGTTTTGTAAACATGGAAGAATAACTCGGAAAACTTCAGCCAAAGTTCTTCACCTTCAAGCAGGCCTGAAGAAAATTTAAAGCGCCCATTCACAAAAGGTAATTCGATGGTGTATCGTCCATATTCATCCTTTTCTTCCATCATATAACTGCGCATTTGCGATTGGTTGGAAAGCAAAAGGTCCCAGTCGATGCTATGTGCAATATGCACTATAGAATCGGCCGTATATCCCGACGCATACAAAGCGCCGATGATGCTGCCCATGCTTGTCCCGGTAATATAATCGATGTGAAGTCCTGCAGAGTCCAATGCTTTCAGTATGCCTATATGCGCAAGTCCCTTTGCTCCGCCGCCGCTTAGCACCAATCCAATTTTTGGCCTCGGTGCCGGTCCGGATTGAGCAAACAGGGAGAAGTAACTAAATAGAATAAGAGTTGTACAGATGATTCTTCCTCTGAGCATACACGCTGTTGTAACACGAATCTAAGGAAGAAAAGGGAATAACTGAATAACTGAGTAACTGAATAACTGAATGGTTTAACGGTTAATGCAGAATGCTCAACACAAACTCGCTGTATTAAGCGTTAAGTGTTGAGCATTCGAACCACTCGGTTATTCAGTTACTCAGTTATTCAGTCATTACACCTGCGCTTCCAGCTCCACGATCTTTTCGAAGGTCGTTTCGTACTGGGCATTTAGCTGCGCAATCTCCTCACTCACTTTTTTGTAGTTGCTTTCAGTTTGAGTGAATTTTCCTTTATCAGAATATGTTTCAGGATTGCCAAGTTGTTCTTGCAGTTTAGCCTGTTGTGTTTTCAACTTGTTAATTTTTTCTTCCAGTTGTTGAAACTGCCTTTGATGCTTTTGCAGTTCTTTTTGAGCTTCCTTGTTTATGGCGTTTCCCTGGTTGTTATTGGCTGCAGGTTTTGGTGCAGGAGCGGGCTCTGGTTTAACCTCTGCTTTAGCTGGTTTTTCGACTTTCTCAGCATTTTTTTGTTGGGCCGCCATTCTTTCTTTCCACTCTACGTATTCGTCATAAGTGCCTTTAAATTCTTTAATCTCATGATCGGCAATTTCCCAGATCTTGTTTGCCGTCTTTTGTACAAAATAACGGTCGTGACTTACCAGGATCAAACTACCCTCGTATTTTTTCAAAGCTTCGATCAACAGTTCAACAGAGTGCATATCAAGGTGGTTCGTAGGCTCATCCAGCATCAGGAAGTTGGCTTTGCTGACGATCGTTTTTGCCAGTGCAACCCTTGCTTTTTCTCCTCCACTTAGTACCTTTATTTTTTTATCAACAGCCTCGCCGCCAAACAGGAAGCAACCCAATAAAGTACGCAGCTCCACATCTGTCTTCTGGCTACCGCATTCCTTCATTTCATCAAGGATCGTATTATTCAGGTTCAAATCCTCTAATTGGTGCTGGGCATAAAAACTCTCTTGCACGTTATGGCCCCAAACCCTTTCTCCTTCGCTGAATTGTTCAACACCGGCAATGATTCGCAGCAGGGTAGACTTACCTTTACCGTTCGCCCCAATCAATGCGATTTTATCTCCGCGATCTATTTCTGCCGATGCATTTTCAATAATTGTATTATCGCCGAATCTTTTGGTCACGTGTTTTAGTGTTGCCAAAATTTTTCCAGGAATTTTGTCAACCTGGAAGTTGATCCTGATGTTCGGTCTTTCAATTTCCACATCTTCGATACGTTCTATTTTGTCGAGACGTTTTTGCACACTCTGTGCCTGCGCCGCCTTACTGGCTTTGGCTTTAAAGCGTTCAATAAAACGCTCCTGCTGACGGATATAATCCTGCTGGTTTTCGAATGCACGTTGTTGCATTTCTACACGCAGTTCTTTTTCCTTTTCGTAGTATTCGAAGTTGCCTGTGTACTGATGAATTTCACGCTGATATATCTCCACGATCTTCGTTACCATGCGATTCAGGAAGTATTTATCATGGCTTACAATTACCACAGAGCCCTTGTAGTGCGTCAGGTATTTTTCCAACCATTCGATAGAAGGAAGGTCAAGGTGGTTCGTCGGCTCATCGAGGAGCAAAACATCCGGTTGCTGGAGGATCATTTTGGCCAGCAGCACACGCATGCGCCATCCACCACTATATTCTTTGTAAGGTCTTTGAAGGTCGGCATTGCTGAAACCAAGACCCTGCAAAACTTCTTCTGTCTTGTGATGAATATTATAACCGTCAAGCGTATCCATTTCGTGGAGACGGTCAGAGTACTCATGCAAAGTTTTTTCGTCGCCGGTTTTTTCCAGTTCGATACCCAGTTCTTCAATTTCTTTTTCCAATTGTAATACCCTTTCGAAAGCACCGAGGGCAACCTGCAAAATGCTGTCGTTGGTATCAAAACTCAAAAGATCCTGGTGAAGATAACCGATAGTGGTGCCGCGGCTTCTTTCCACCGTTCCTTTGGACGGCAGGTATTCGCCCACCAACACTTTCAGCAGAGTTGATTTTCCCGTACCATTATAACCAATGAGACCAATGCGCTCATTCGGCTGGATGTGCCATGTAGCATCTTCAACTATTGTTCTTGCACCAAACTCAAACGTAACGTTCTGTAGACCTATTAACATAATTTTTTGCGGCGATTCTTTTTCTGATTGATTATCAATGGTGAAAAAGACGATTGCTTTTTTTAGTATTTAAAAAATTGCCGAAAGAAAAAGGTCTCCCGGCAACGGGATGCAAAAATAATTCATTCAGCGGAGTAAAAGCTTTAGCTATCTTTGAAAAAGCATATTAATTTGAAAAATTAGAGAGCACGCAGATGATGCAGATGGGACTGATTTGCCCAGATAAGTAAAAAATCAAAAGTGAAAACCCGTTATTTGGCGTGACTGCGCTAATAGTTTTTGAATTTTGATTTTTCACTTTTGACTTATCTCTGATCAGCGTTAATCTGCCAATCAGTGTCATGTGTGTGCCTTACTTTCTTACCCATAAAAAATAAAAAAACGATGAGAAATCTGTTAATGGCAACAGTAGTCGGTTCAGCATTCATTATTTCCTGCGGTGGTGGTGGCAATAAAAAAGCGGAAGAACAAAAGCAGGAAGCCCCACCTACTGTACCGGTTGTTAGTAAAAATTCAAACGAATTCAATCAGTCATTTGAGAAACTGCTGGGCAATTATTTCGAATTGAAAGATGCTTTGGTGGCCACGGATTCGGCAAAAGCAAACGCTGCAGCAAAAAAGCTGGCAGTTAACGCAGATAGTTTGAATGTAAAAGCTCTCACTGATTCAACCGGAGCGCTGCAATCTACTGCTCAATCATATACTGGTACAATTAGTGGTTCCGCAAAAGGTCTGGTGGGAGAGAAAGACATTGAAGCAAAAAGAAAAGAATTCCAAATGATCTCTGACGCGATGTACGACCTGGTAAGAACGGTTCGTTACGATAAACAAAAAATCTACCATCAGTTTTGCCCGATGGCATTTAACAGTGCAGGCGCTGCATGGCTGAGCCAATTGGAAGAAATTAAAAACCCATATTTCGGCAGTAAAATGCTAAACTGCGGCGAGACCCAGGATGTGCTTGATTTTGGTGCGGCGAGCGAGCCAGCAAAAGCCGCAGAATAATTGAATAAACTGAATAGACTGAATAAACTGAGTGTTTCAAATTCGTTGTGCACGATTGAATATGACACTCAGTTTATTCAGTTTATTCAATCCCTAGAACTTCTCCTCAATTTCATCTATATTAATCCCCATATGGCTTTCGTCGTAAACGCATTCGCCATTTTTGATCAATAATATTTGCGGGGACTCGTGACGAATGCTGAAATCTTCAGCGATTTTGTTTGAAATATTGCGGTGTGCGATAAGATCAAGATAGTGAAAGTCGGCTTTTTCGTTTTCCTTCTCTCTGTCAAGTCTGCTTTTAGCCATGCTGCTAACGGAGCATCGGGTAGAATGTTTGAAAATCACTTGCGGTTTTGTGCCAGAATTCTTCTTTATTTCGTCCAACTGCTGCTCTGAGTTCAATATGTTCCACTTCATAATAGGTGCAAATAATTAAAAAAGGTTACTCTTGATTTACAAAAGTAACCTTAAGTCAATTATTGAAAAAGTTAATAGATTATCTGTAACCGATCATGCCGGCAGTTGCTTTACAACCACTTCTTGATGAAGAACATGATGTTAACGCTACTGTAGCGATAAGTGCCAACACAATAAAGATTCTAGTTTTCATTTTCTGGTATTTAAAGTTAAAAAAAAGACGGTGCTACGGGGTAGCATCATGCAACAAATACGTGGAATTCAAAGGAAAACGGAACGAGGAATTGGTGTTGGTACTATAGGACTATTAGGAGTTATTTAGACTAGGTGCAAAGATGCATTATAAAATTTGATTAAGCAAGAGAAAACGATTTTTTTTAGTGCATATTTGCAAAGCAAGTTATGGGTTGTGAGTTTTGAGTTATAAGTATGTCTCTCCAACAAATACTTTCAATTCGAAATCCACCTCTCAAGACTTATTACTTGTGGAAACTTAACGAGATTGCAGGAAGTGAGTTATGGGTATGTTCGCGAACAAAATGCGCTCAAAATCAAGGCAATCCGTGAGAACTCATTACTCAAAACTTATAATTTAAAACTTATAACGCACGACTTAAATGAAAGTTCACTTTATAGCAATAGGAGGTAGTGTAATGCATCAGTTGGCGATTGCACTAAAAAGGAAAGGATATATTGTAACAGGTAGTGATGACGAAATTTTTGAACCCGCAAAATCCAATCTCCAAAAGGAAGGTATTCTGCCTGAAAAGGATGGTTGGTATCCGGAAAAGATAACTACCGATATAGACGCGGTGATCCTGGGTATGCACGCCCGTGAAGACAATCCCGAGTTGCAAAAAGCGAAATCGCTCAACCTCAATATTCACTCGTTTCCGGAATACATTTTCGAAGAAAGCAAAAACAAGAAACGGATTGTTGTTGGAGGAAGTCATGGTAAAACAACGACAACTTCCATGATCATGCACGTGCTGAAAAATTCGGGAAAAGCTTTTGACTATTTGGTTGGAGCAAAACTTGAAGGATTTGATCAGTCAGTTGCCATTACCGACGCGCCGTTGATCGTTTGCGAAGGTGATGAATACCCTGCAAGCGTAATAGAAAAAAGACCGAAGTTTCATTTCCTGTTTCCGCATGTGGCTATTATTACAGGGATTGCGTGGGACCACATTAATGTGTTTCCAACCTTCGACTTCTACCTGGAACAATTCAATATATTTATCGATAAAATTGAACCGGGCGGCGTATTGATTTACAACGAAACAGATGAAGTTTTAAAGAAACTGGTTTCAGCCCATCCTTCCACAGTTCGCAAAATCGCGTACGCAATTCCGGAGCATACGATTGAGAACGGACAAACAAAAGTGGTGATTGATAATCAAACTGCTACTTTAAATGTGTTTGGCAATCACAACCTGCTTAATCTGAACGCGGCGTACTATGCATGTAAAGAGGCCGGTGTTGATACAAATACTTTCCTCAAAACGATAGCAAGTTTTACAGGTGCTTCCAAAAGATTGGAACTGCTTGCAAAGAACGACGGAACAAATGTTTACCGCGATTTTGCGCATGCACCTTCGAAAGCAAAAGCGACAATAGAAGCTGTGAAACAGCAGTTTCCCGGCAGAAAACTGATTGCTGTTTTTGAACTGCACACTTTCAGCAGTTTGAATGAAAAGTTTATGAGCGAGTACAAAGGCGCCATGGATAAAGCCGACGAAGCCGTTGTTTTCTATAGCAATCATGCGCTCGAATTGAAAAGAATGCCACCGCTTGATCCACCTGTAGTTGAGAAAGGTTTTGATAAGAAAGGTTTGGTAGTGATCAATGACAAAAACAAACTGCAGGATTGGTTGCAAAAGCAAGATTACAAAAATGCAAATCTCCTTTTAATGAGTTCCGGCAATTATGATGGATTGGATATCCTTACTTTTGCGAAAGAGATCGTTTAAAATACCAATTTTTAATACCTAATTTCTAATATTCATGTTATCATTAGCACGTCCACTGGCTTTTATTGATCTGGAAACGACAGGCATTAATTTAAGTACGGACCGTATTGTGGAAATTGCCATTGTAAAAATGCTTACAGATGGTACAAAAACAGTGAAACGTAAACTCATCAATCCAGGTATGCCTATTCCTGCGGTAACCACCGCGGTTCACGGCATTACCGATGAAATGGTTAAGGATGCACCCACTTTTAAGGCTGTTGCAAACGAGATCAAGCAGTTTCTGGATAATACAGACCTTGCCGGTTATAATTCCAACCGTTTTGATATTCCAATGCTGATGGAAGAGTTTCTCCGCTCGGGTATAGAGCTGGACATGAAAAACCGCAAACTGGTGGACGTTCAAAAAGTATTTCACCTGATGGAGCAGCGTACATTGAGCGCAGCATATAAATTTTACTGTGAAAAAGACCTGACAGATGCCCACAGCGCAGAGGCTGATGCAACTGCAACACTGGAAATCCTGGTTGCGCAGGTACAACGCTACCCCAATCTTGGTAATACAATTGACGATATCCTTAAATTTACTGGCGATGACATGATTGTTGATTTTGCCCGCCGCTTTATTATGGATGGTAAAGGCGTGGAAATCTTCAACTTCGGCAAATACAAAGGACGTTCAGTAGCAGAAGTTTTAAAAATGGAGCCACAGTACTACGATTGGATGATGAAAGGCGATTTTCCACTCCATACCAAGCAAAAACTCACGGAAATACTGAATCGTACATTGTTAAAGAAGGGATAAAATGCACATATGTGCGAAATTTGGGAAATGGTTAGCGGCTAAAAGTTCTACATTTGCATTAATATATTTTTGCCTTGGAAAAAATAGTAATTATACCTACCTACAACGAGAAGGAAAACATCTCCAATATCTTGCATGCGGTCTTCGGATTGCATGAAAAATTTCATGTTTTGGTAATTGATGATGGTTCTCCTGATGGGACGGCAGAGATTGTAAAAGAACTACAATCAAAGTTTCCCGGTCAACTTTTTCTTGAAGAAAGAAAAGGTAAACTTGGTTTAGGTACGGCTTATATTCATGGGTTCAAATGGGCCCTCAACAGGGATTATCAGTTCATTTTTGAAATGGACGCTGATTTTTCTCATAATCCCAAAGATCTCAGCCGTTTGTACGAAGCCTGTAAATATCAGGGTGCAGACGTGGCCGTTGGTTCCCGCTATGTAAAAGGTGGTGGAAACGTAAACTGGCCGTGGGACAGAGTGGTGCTTTCAAAAGGAGGTTCACTGTACACCCGCATGATCACCTGGATTCCTGTAAAAGATTCTACAGCCGGATTTGTATGCTACACAAACGACGTATTGAGAACAATTAATCTTGATAAAATATTGTTTGTTGGTTATGCATTCCAGATAGAAATGAAATTCGCAGCGTGGAAACTTGGTTTTAAAATAAAAGAGGTGCCTATCATTTTCCAGGACAGAAAATATGGTGCTTCTAAAATGAACAAAGGCATAGTAAAAGAAGGTATTTTGGGAGTATTGAATTTGCGCTGGCAAAGCTTATTTAAAAATTATAGCAATAGGGTAAAAAATAACGACGTGGTTCAGATGCCGCGCTTCCAGAAAGAAGTCTTTGCAAAAACCAAATAGTCTTTTTTATCAAAGTTTATTAAAAGGAAAGGACCTGTAACTATTACGGGTCCTTTTTTTATGTACAGAACGGAACGCAGATGGTCATGATTTTCATGATTTATTAAGTAAGATATATGCAGATATGATGTACGGAATACATTGAGGAGTTACTTCCCAATGACTTTTGCGCATCGTACTCGTACATCTTCGATTCTAGTAGGTGTTTTTTAAAGAAATCACTACCAATCATCACAATCTTAACAATCTGCGTTCTTTGTCAAAATCTTTCCCCCATCTTTGCAACCTCAATTATGAAGGGTGCATTTATAAAACTACACATAGCCGTTTTCCTTGCCGGGATCACCGGTATTCTGGGAAAACTGATTTCACTTAATGAATCATTGCTGGTTTGGTATCGCATGCTGATAACTGTGGTTACGCTGTGGGTGATATATGCCTTCCGGAAAAAGATCATTCCCGTATCTTTTAAAGATCTTTTGCAAATGGTGGGAGTGGGCGCGGTTGTGGCGACACATTGGGTGGCTTTTTACGGAAGCATCAAATATGCAAATGTCTCCGTATCGCTGGTTTGCCTTTCACTCATGGGATTCTTTTCTGCGTTAATGGAACCAATTTTGCTGCGAAAAAGAATAGCTTTTCAGGAGGTATTGCTCGGAATGGTTTCCGTAGGAGGTATTGCGCTTATTTTTCATTTTGATATTCAGTATAAGGTTGGGATCATTTTTGGAATTGTAGCTGCTTTTCTGGCTTCATTGTTCACGATACTTAATAAGAAGCTGCTTGGAAAACATGATTCAGGAACGGTTACACTATATGAGTTGAGCGGAGGTTTTGTTGTTCTGACTTGCGTAATGCCATTCTATTTATCGGCCTCACAAATTGGGTTTTCACTTCCTGCAGGGCTCGATTGGCTGTGGCTGCTCATATTGAGCTGGTTATGTACAGTGTTGGCTTTTTATATATCTTTAGATGCTCTAAAAGATATTTCACCCTTTACAGTTAACCTTACTTATAACCTCGAACCTGTTTACGGAATATTGCTGGCTTTCTTTCTGTTCCATGAAAACAAATACCTGAGCAACGGATTCTATGTGGGTGTTTTCCTGATTTTTGTCGCAGTGATTTTACAAATGGTTCGCGTCAGGAAAAAAATACATTCGATGGCCGTTTAGGGTTCCGTACGGTTTTACCTGGGTTTCATTACTTGCCATAATTTTTGGTTGTTAGTCGATGGTTTTTCGTCGTCAGGCTTGCTGTGTTATTTCCTTCTGACAACTAGTATCCAACAACTGTCGACTTTTGCGTATTTTTTAAAGTTTGTACAGTAAAGTTTCTAAAAATCAATAAGTTAATATAGAAATGAGATGTTGATTTTGGTTCTTTGCCGTTTATTTCTGCAAATCGATTTTCGGCAAAGCCCAGGATCAGTATAGGATTTCATTCTTAAAATTTAAATCATTGATGAGATATATGAAAAAAAAAGAAACAGGACTTTTATGGGTTTTCCTGGTTATCTCAGTTCTTCGAATAAACGCGCAAACTACAGACAGCACACGGTTTGATCTTGATGAATGTATTCAATATGCATTAAGACATCAGCCTGCCTATAAGCAGGCAAACATGGATATTGATATTGCTAATGAGCAGGTAAAAGTGGCATTGGCTGATTGGTTGCCGCAGGTAAATTTCAACTACAACCTGCAGCATTATACACAGCTTCCTGTGTCTTTGGTTCCCGATGCCAACGGAGTTAAAAAACCGGTTAAATTTGGCGCGCCAAACACCAGCACACTGGGATTTTCTCTTAATCAAAGCATTTTCAACAGAGATGTTTTGCTGGCTTCACGCACAGCGAATGATGTACGCACGCAAGCAAGACAAAATTCTACGGGTTATAAAATAGACCTGGTCGCAAATGTCAGCAGAGCGTATTATGATGTATTGCTTTCACAAAAAAGAATTGAAGTGTTGGTGGCAGACACTGAAAGGCTCGCCAAGAGTTTGAAGGATGCGTACAGTCAGTTCAATGCTGGTCTTACCGACAAAACGGATTACAAACGTGCCATTATTTCCCTTAATAATTCTAAAGCAGAACTGTTCTCCAGTCAGCAGGGCATAAAGGCAAAATATGAATATCTCAAACAACAAATGGGGTATGACAGCACAGTCAACATTGCGATTCAGGCAGACAAATCGAAGCTTGAAGAAAAAATAATAGTCGATACAAGCGCCGGAATCAACTACGACAACAGAATAGAGTATCAATTGCTGAAGACACAGCAAAGGCTTCAGACAGCGAACCTCAAGTATTACAAATGGGGTTTCCTGCCGAGTGTGGGAGCATTTGGTAATTATAACCTGGTGTATCAAAACGACGAGTTTGCAAAACTATACAGTACAGATTATCCAAATTCACTATTTGGTTTAACCGTTGCAGTGCCTCTGTTCCAGGGAACGAAACGAATTCACCAGGTGCGTCAGGCTGAACTGGAATTGAAACGAATGGATTGGGATTTCCTTGCGTTGAAAAAATCTATCAACACTGAATATACCACAGCAATTGCGGTGTACAAGGCAAATATGAATAACTATCTGGTGCTGAAAGAAAACATGGATCTGGCAAATGATGTGTACAACATCATAGATCTGCAATACAAAGAAGGTATCAAAACATACCTCGAGGTAATTGTAGCGCAGTCGGATTTGCGTACGGCTCAACTAAATTATTTCAATGCACTGTTTGAAGTGCTTTCAAGCAAAATAGATGTAGACAGGGCATTGGGACTTATACAATAATCAAACTTTTAAAAGATAAACATTCGGATATATGATAAAGCAAACCATTCACTGTTTGTATGTTTTTGTATTTGGAATAGTAATGTTCACCGCTTGTAAACCCAAGCAACAACAGGCTGCACCTATTCCCCCCGTTCCTGTAGTGGTTGATAATGTGAAGGAAGGAAACGCAACATACTTTGATGAATATCCTGGTGTGATTAGTTCCTTAAATGAAGTGGAAGTGAGAGCGCAGGTAACTGGTTATATCACGGGCATCTTCTTCCAGGATGGACAAAAAGTAAAAAAAGGACAAAAGCTATACACTATCGACCAGCAGCAGTACCAGGCAGGTTATGACCAGGCGGTTGCAAACCTGAACTCGGCAAAAGCGGCTTTGGATAAAGCGCAGAAAGATGCAGACAGGTATAACCAATTGTTGAAACAAGACGCAATCGCAAAACAAAAAGTAGACTATGCCGAAGCAGATTTGCAAGCTGCAAAAATGCAGGTAGCAGCGGCGCAGGCGAATGTTGCCAGCTTGAGCGCGAACCTTCGTTACTCTGTGATCACTTCTCCGATGGATGGAACTATTGGCTTTTCACAAGTGAAAAAAGGTGCCTTAGTTTCCCCAGGCAGTACAATATTGAACGTCATTTCTACCAGCAATCCAATAGCTGTGGACTTTAACATTGATGAAAAACAAGTGCCGTTTTTTGTTGGATTGATCGATAAAAATCTGTCTGATTCAACATTCACTATTGCAAGTGCCAATGGCATGCGTTACAAATATCCCGGTAAGATCAGTGTAATGGACAGAGCTGTTAATCCTCAAACCGCTACTTTGAAAGTAAGGTTGGAATTTGAAAATCCACTGGACGTTCTTAAAGTTGGGATGAGCTGCATTGTGCGTGTTAAGAATGGCAGCGAAGGTCAACGTATTGTTATCCCTTACAAATCAGTGGTTGAGCAAATGGGTGAGTACTTTGTATATGTAGTGGGGGATAGCAGCAAAGTGGAACAACGCAAAGTATCACTTGGTAAAAATGTTGGCGATAAAGTAATTGTAAACAAAGGTCTTGATTTGAACGACAAGATTGTAGTGGAAGGTGTGCAGAAGTTAAGACCAGGCTCGGTAGTAAAGCCCGCAAACATTGGTGATTCCACTGCAGCTAAATCACAGGCTCATTAATGTTTCAAGTAAAAAGTAAAAAATCAAAATTCAAAAAGTGATAGGGGATGTCGGTTCGTTTTTTTGACTTTTAACTTTTGAATTTTGACTTTCAAGAATCAACAGACATAATATGATTGCAGATACTTTTATAAAAAGACCGGTAACAGCGATTGTAATTTCTATTGTAATCGTGTTGGTGGGAGTGATTGCGTTAATCACGCTGCCGATAGGTCAATACCCGAATATCACACCACCTGTGGTGCAGGTTACGGGTAGCTATACAGGTGCCGATGCACAAACGGTAGAGCAAACGACAACAACGCCTGTAGAGGTACAGATCAATGGTACACCGGGTATGTCATACCTGCAAAGTAACAGTACCAGTGATGGCCGTACTACTATCAATGTAAACTTTGAACTGGGTACAAATATTGACATCGCAGCTTTGGACGTGCAAAACCGTGTAGGTATTGCCACTCCACAACTGCCTGATGACGTAAAACGTTTGGGCCTTACTGTTAGAAAACGTAACCCGAGCATTTTGATGCTGGTAGCGATGTATTCACCAAAAGGAACACACAACGTTTCTTTTATCGACAACTATACCAACATCTTCATTAAAGATGCCCTGCTGCGTTCAAAAGGGGTGGGTGATATCTTCACCCGTGCGGACGACTTCAGTATGCGTGTTTGGCTGGCGCCCGACAAAATGGCGAATCTTGGCCTCACAGCAACTGATGTAATTGCAGCCTTGCAGGAGCAAAACTTGCAGGTGGCCGCAGGTTCTATCGGCGGACCTCCGCAACATTCTGTGCAGGCTTTTGAATACACGGTGTTCAGTAATAGCCGCATCAGCAAGACGTCGGAGTTTGAAAACATTATCATCCGCACGAATCCAAAAGATGGATCCATTGTTTACCTCAAAGATGTTGCACGTGTTGAATTGGGCAAATTCAGCTATACAAGTAACTCTTTCGTTGATGGTAAAAGAGCTTCTTATTTGCTCGTTTATCAGGCTCCCGGAAGTAACGCCCTTGAGACTGCTGATGGCGTTGTGAAAACAATGGACAACCTTAAAAAGTCGTTTCCTGCAGATGTTGATTACGTAGTTCCTTTTGAATCTGTAACCGTTGTGAAAGTATCAATCGACGAGGTAATTGAAACTTTGTTGATCGCTCTTGCACTGGTTATTTTAGTGGTGTATTTGTTTCTTCAAAACTGGAGAGCAACACTCATTCCCGTTCTGGCCATTCCTGTAGCGATCATAGGTACGTTTATATTCTTCATACCACTCGGCTTTACAATTAATACATTGACGCTTTTCGGATTCGTACTGGCCATTGGTATTGTGGTGGATGACGCTATTGTGGTAGTAGAAGCGGTACAACATTACATTGACGAACAAGGGCTTGACGCAAAAGAGGCGACACATCGTGCGATGAAGGACATCTCCGGTCCGGTAATTGCCATCGCTCTGATCCTTGCTGCGGTATTCGTTCCGGTTGGATTTATTCCGGGAATCGTGGGTCGTTTGTACCAGCAATTTGCGATCACCATCGCAATCTCTGTTGTAATCTCCGCGTTTGTGGCCCTTACGCTTACTCCGGCATTGTGTTCACTTATGTTGAAACCTCAACACCTTGATAAAAACTCTAAAGGTTTGGACAAGTTCTTCTTCAAATTCAATGAGTGGTTCAGAAGAACAAGTTTGAACTATACATTGGGAGTAAGAAAAGCAATCAAGGGATCAAGATATGTGGTAATGTTGCTGTTGTGTCTTTTCGTGGGAGCATTCTTGCTGTTTAAAAACAAACCGACGGGCTTCATTCCTACAGAAGATGAAGGCCGTTTGTACATAACTTTTGAGTTGGCAGAGTCCGCTTCAACAACGCGAAGCCTTGCAGTACTTGATAGCGTAATGAACATTTTGAAAGATGTGCCCGAAGTGAAGCACTATGCGGCGCTAGGTGGTTTGAACGCCATTACGTTTGCTTCCAAATCCAATAGCGGTACGGTGTTTACACAATTAAAAGAGTGGGATCAGCGGAAAGATAAATCACAGCAATTGTATGCACTTATTGCAAAACTTCAACAAAAATTTGCGTCGATACAGGGAGCAAATATCATCGTAATTCCGCCGCCGGCCATTCCGGGTCTGGGTAATACAGGTGGTTTCAGCTTTATCCTGCAACAGCGTGAAAGTAATGACGATATCAAGGCTTTTGAAAAAGTGCTTCAGAACTTTTTAATGGAAGCAAACAAACGTCCGGAGATCGCAAGAGCCTTTTCATTCTTTACTGCACGCACTCCCGGTTACCAGGTGGATGTGGACAGGGAGAAAGCGAAGCGTATGGGTGTATCTATTAGTGACGTGTACTCAACTATGCAAACATTCCTTGGAAGCCGCTATGTGAACGACTTCACCGCTTATGGACGAAGTTTCCGCGTATTGGCGCAAGCCGATACTTTATATCGTGGCGATATTCAAAACCTGCAGCAATACTATGTTCGCAACCAGGTTGGCGCCATGGTACCGTTAAGTGCGGTTACTAACTACAAGGTTGTTGAAAGTGCGCCGATGATCAGCCACTATAATCTTTTCCGTTCTGCGGAGATCAACGGTGATTCAAAAGCCGGCTACAGCAGTGGAGACGCCATCCAGGCATTGCGAGAAGTGGCTGCAAAGGTGTTGCCGAATGGTTACGGTTACGAGTTCTCCGGTTTGAGTCGGGAGGAGATCAATGCAGGATCAAGTACGGTAATCATCTTCTCGATGTCGGTAATTTTCGTGTTCCTGTTCCTTGCTGCATTGTATGAAAGCTGGTCCGTGCCATTCTCAGTATTGCTGGCGGTACCACTAGGTGCGTTCGGTGCGATTCTTACTTTGACCTTTACGAAATCTTTAAGCAACAACGTATATGCGCAAATTGGTTTGATCACGCTGATTGGTCTCGCGGCCAAAAACGCCATTCTGATCGTTGAGTTCGCGAAAGAAAGGGTAGATGTGGGCATCCCCATCGTGTCGGCCACATTGGATGCTGTTCGGATTCGTCTGCGTCCAATTCTGATGACATCATTGGCTTTCATTTTGGGTGTATTGCCACTTGTGTTCTCCAACGGAGCCGGTGCTGTTGCAAGGCAAACAATTGGTTATACGGTACTGGGCGGTATGATAGCAGCCACGCTATTTGCCATCTTCACCGTTCCTGTGTTGTTCGTATTGATCAGCCGCATTGCATATCCTGAAAAACGTTTACAGGACATTAAGAGTGGCAGAGAGAAGAGACAGACCAATGATGGTTACCAAGAAGAAATGTGATAATTTGAAAATTTGAAAATGAGAGAGATGGAACGCAGATTGTCACGATTGTAATGATTTATTAAGATTAATAGTAAAGCCTCCGGAGAGTTTTCTTCGGAGGCTTTTATTTTTGAGGAATTCGCCAGCAAAGAACAAAAGGATAATAGAAAAAATCATAACAATCGTGACAATCTGCGTTCTTCCTCATTTTCAAATTTTCAAATTAGCATATTTTCAAATTAACTTGCAGCTATGCTAGCAACTGCTGTTCAGACTTATCGTGATGCTTATAAGGGCCTTTCCAGATCTACATGGTGTCTTTCGCTTGTAATGTTGATTAACAGGAGTGGAACGATGGTTGTTCCCTTCATGACGATTTATGCTACGCAGAAATTACACTTTACATTAACGCAGGCTGGTATCATAATGGGTCTGTTTGGATTGGGCGCTATTGCGGGAGCATTTATTGGGGGCAAGCTCACTGATAAGATGGGCTTTTATCCTGTGCAGATAACTGCATTGGTGAGCGGCGGTTTGTTATTTATGGTGATTGGTTTTCTTACAACATTTCTTTCGCTTTGTATCGGTGTTTTTATTCTTAGTTTTTGCAATGAATCTTTTCGACCGGCAAATTCTACGGCCATTGCGTTTTACAGTTCGCCAGAAAATAGGACCCGTTCTTATTCACTGAATCGTTTTGCCATCAATCTCGGATGGTCCGTTGGTGGTGCATTGGGAGGATTTCTTGCCGGGCACAATTATCATTTATTGTTTTGGGTGGATGGTTGCACAAATATTTTCGCAGCCTTGCTGATGTTAAAGATATTGCCGAGAGTAGATTACAAAAAACATGAAACCTCCCACGAACAGCAATCAGCAATATCATCCCCTTATCGTGATAAGGTATACATTACGTTCATTATTTTAACCATCGTTTTTGCAACCTGCTTTTTACAGTTGTTCGGTATGCAACCTGTTTACCTCAAGTCAGAATGGAAAATTACAGAACAGCAGATCGGGTTGTTAATGGCGGAAAACGGATTGATCATTGCGTTTATTGAGATGATTCTTGTTCATAAAATAGAAGGCAAACGCCACAATCTATTTTATATTACCAATGGCATTCTTTGCATTGGGCTTGCATATATTTTGCTGAATGTGTTGCCATCACTTTTTATAGTCGCCGTTTTTACTACTGCGTTGATAACGTTAGGGGAAATACAATGTCTTCCGTTTATGAACAGCTATTGGATTGGACGAACCCAACCTCACAACAGAGGCAGTTATGCGGCATTGTATACCATTGCATGGTCAAGTGCGCAGATTGCCGCGCCGGCATTAGGCTCGCAGGTGGCGCAGTATGCAGGGTTTCGTACGCTGTGGTGGGTGATTAGTATTATTTGTGGTACAGTTGCGTTGGGAATGTTTTTGTTGAAAAGGTTTGAGGGGAAGATGGTTTAGGTGCTCTGCAAGGCTTGTAGCCTCGCAGCACTATTCTGTTGCCTCTGGCAACAAATAATCGCCACAGGCGATGGAATATTGCTCCGAAGCTGGAAGCTTCGAAGAGCGCGTTCGCTCAATCCTATTCAACCGTTGAAGGGTGCGACGCAACAAAAGCAAAATAGGATTACCAATGCTCACTTCATAACATTGATAATCCTATCTACAAGTCTCCAATATATCGAAGACCAACTAATTTCTAATTCCTAGTTCTTGGTCCCTAGCTCTCTACTGCCCAATGATCCCTGTCATCCGGCGAGAACTTCCATGGAGCAAAGTTATTTTCTACATTGCTGAACATACCGTTCCACTCTTGTGGAGCATTGCTTTCTTCCATGATCAGAGAACGTCGCAGTTCCATAATAATTTCAAGCGGGCTGATGCTCACAGGACATTCTTCTACGCAGGCGTTACAGGTGGTACATGCTCTTAGTTCTTCAACGCTGATGTAATCGTGGAGTAATGTTTTTCCATCTTCTTTAAACTCACCATTCGCATCGATGTTTTTACCAACCTCTTCAATACGGTCGCGTGTATCCATCATGATCTTACGCGGAGAAAGGAGTTTGCCTGTCTGGTTGGCCGGACAAGCCGCTGTGCAACGTCCGCATTCCGTGCAGGAATAGGCGTCCAGTAAATTGCGCCAGCTAAGATCTGTGACGTCTTTCGCGCCGAATTTTGCAGGAGGTGCCGCGTCTGCAGGAGCCAGTTCAGGCTGCATCGCATATAACACTTCATTTTGCACCTCGGGCATATTTTTGATATAGCCTTCTGGTTTTAAACGTGCATAATACGCATTCGGAAATGCCAACAGAATATGTAAATGTTTTGAAAAAGGTAGATAGTTTAGAAAAGCCAAAATGCCTACAATGTGTAACCACCAACAAATTCTTTCAAATGCCATAAGCGTGTTGTCGCTGAAGCCATTTAATAATGGATGCAGGTATTGAGAGAAAATGAAATTGCCGGTTGGGTGTTCTATAAAATGTGCTACGCCGCGAATCTGAAGCTCAGTGTCGCATGCATTCATCTTTAAGAACAATATCATCAAAATGATCTCCGTGATCAAAATGTAGTTCGCGTCACTACGTGGCCAGCCATCCAAATCATGACTGATAAAACGTCTCAGCTTAATGATATTTCTGCGGATCAGGAAAGTTGCACAGGCGATAATTGTAAGAACAGCCAGAATTTCAAAACCATTGATCAGTACACCGTAAAAACTGCCGAGAAAACCCGCGAAAAGACGGTGCGTTCCAAAAATACCGTCCAGCAATATTTCAAGCACCTCGGTATTGATGATGATGAAACCGGCATATACAAAGAAGTGTAGAATTGCTACAGGAGGGTTGCGGAACATCTTTTTTTGTCCGAAAGCCAGCAGGAACACATTTTTCCAGCGATCGGAAGGGTGGTCTTTGTAGGATTCATCTTTGCCCAACAATATATTTCTTCGGATTGCAGATATTCTTTTGCTGAACATCCAGATGGCAACAGCTAAAATGACCACAAAAGCAATTTGCTGAAAAATGTGCATGGCGAGTTTTTGATTACGTGCCCGAAATTAGTTTAGATAATTGAAAATGGAAAATTGAAAGTTGAAAATGAGAAAGAACGTAGATTTTCAAGATTGTCAAGATTTGTTATGATTTTTTTGATTTGAATTTCTAAGCCATTAATGTCAAAATAGATTTCCTTAACTTTCAACTTTCAATTTTCCACTTTCAATTCAATAATAATGGGCGAACAGAAAAATTATATCCTCGATAAAAAGATAGCAACAAAAAAGCTGGAAAGAATGGCCTATGAGATAGCGGAGCAAAATGTGGGAGAGAAGCGCCTCATCCTTGCCGGCATAAAAGATAACGGTGTTGCCATGGCACATTATCTCAGGAAATTATTGCAGTCGATTTTTCCCGGTGACATTGATGTAATAGAACTGAATCTTGATAAAAGAAATCCTGGCGAAATAGAAATCAGCAGCACAGAAAATTTTGATGATGCAGTTATCATTGTTGTAGACGATGTAGCCAATAGCGGAAAAACGATGTTGTACGCACTAAAGCCTTTTCTACAATATCATCCTAAAAAAATTCAAACCCTTGCTTTAGTTGAAAGAACGCATAAAGTTTATCCGGTAAACACAGATTATGTGGGCGTTTCACTCGCTACCACTTTGCAGGAGCACATTTTTGTGGAGGTGGAAGGAGGAGAGGTTACAGGAGCATACTTAGTGTAGTTGAAAATTGAACGTTGAAAGTTGAAAATGCATTTATGCGGAATGTTCTTTAAATAAAAAAAGCAGCACAAATCGTGCTGCTTAAATATTTGAGTGAAGCTGAGCTGGAGACCCATTTTCAATTTTCAACTAACTAAACGTTAAAGCGGAAGTGCATCACATCGCCATCCTTCACAATATATTCCTTGCCTTCAATTCTTAATTTACCCGCTTCGCGGCAGGCAGCTTCAGAACCCAGCGTTACGAAGTCGGTGTACGCAATAACCTCAGCCTTAATAAAACCTTTTTCAAAGTCTGTGTGGATCACACTTGCCGCTTGCGGCGCTTTCCAACCTTCGTGGATCGTCCAGGCGCGAACTTCCTGCACACCGGCAGTAAAGTAAGTTTGCAATTGCAACAGGCTGTACGTAGAGCGGATCAGCTTGTTCAAAGCAGGTTCTTCCATGTGATATTCACCCATGAACAATTCACGATCATCGGCATTTTCCATTTCGGCAATTTGCGCCTCAATGGAGTTGTTCATGACAATCACCTTTGCATCTTCGTCAGCAACGGCAGCTTGTAATGCCTGTGAATATTTGTTTCCCGTATGCATAGAAGGCTCATCAACGTTTGCAACATACAACACTGGCTTTTCTGTTAAAAGGAACAGATCTGCAATAGCTGCTTTATCTTCCTTGCTTAAATCCAGTGAACGGATGCTTTTTCCCTGCTCAAGATGCGCCTTGCAGCGTTTCAACACTTCGAACTCAGCTTTTACTTTGGCATCGCCTGTTTTAGCAAGTTTTTCAGAACGCTGGTATTTTTTATCAACACTTTCAAGGTCCTTCAACTGCAATTCTGTATCGATGATTTCTTTATCAGAAACCGGATTGATCGCTCCTTCATCACGAAGAACGTTTTCATCTTCGAAACAACGGATCACGTGAACGATCGCATCTACTTCACGAATATTTGCCAGGAATTTATTTCCCAGACCTTCGCCTTTGCTCGCACCGCGAACAAGACCCGCGATATCAACGATTTCAATTTGCGTAGGCACAGTGCGGTTAGGTTTAACCAGTTCCTCCAGCTTGGTGATTCTTTCGTCAGGTACATCTACCAAACCTACGTTCGGCTCGATGGTACAGAAACGGTAGTTGCTGGCCTGAGCCTTTGCACTGTTACTAACTGCGTTAAACAAGGTAGATTTTCCAACATTTGGTAATCCTACAATCCCTGCTTTCAATCCCATGATTATATATGTTTATTAATTTAAATGTATTAAGCCCGTTATCCGGGGCGCAAAGATAGCTTGCTAATTTGAAAATTTGAAAATTTGAAAATTTGAAAATGGAACAGCCGCTTCATGAATGCATTTTGAACTCCTTTGACATAATAAAATTGAAATAACTCGTTTCATATCAGGTAATTCAGTCGTATATTGGCATTTTACACAGAAAGCATTTTCAAATTAGCACATTTTCAAATTTGCATATTAGGCTTTCTCATATTTTCAAATTTTCAAATTAATTCATGGCATTAAGCAGGATATGGTCGGCATTCATAATAGTTGCGGTTCTGGTAGGAGCATTCAAGTATTTTGGGCTACAGGACAAAGATATTTTCAGCCGAATGGTGGTGGGAAAATCGAGTGATGCTTATGAAACTGTTTACTATGCTACTATGGGCGAGCCGGCAATGACCGAAGCTGCTTCGCGAAAAAAGTTTTCGGAGAATATTGCAAACTATGGATATGTTGACAGTGATTCGGCGCATGCGCCAAACGTGATTATTTCAAATCAACTGCAATCAGATTCGATTCGCAAATTGCAGGCTTTATATCCCGAAGCAAAACTGCTTACCTATAAAGAAGTGGGGAAAAAGTTAGTGCGCAAAACCGACGGCATTATTCAGACCTGTCTCAATTCGGTGAATATTTGTTTGAATCTTATTGGTATCATGGCGCTGTTCATGGGATTTTTGGCCATTGCGGAAAAGGCAGGCGGAATAAGGTTTTTATCGAGATTGATCGGCCCATTTTTCTCAAAATTGTTCCCAGAGTTACCCAAAGATCATCCGGCTATGGGCCACATGATCATGAATTTTTCGGCCAACTTATTAAACCTTGATAATGCTGCGACACCTTTTGGCATAAAGGCAATGGAAAGCTTACAAGAGCTAAATCCCAATAAAGAAAGGGCTTCCAATGCGCAGATCATGTTTCTCTGTTTGCATGCATCGGGTTTAACATTGATTCCCGTGAGTATCATCGCGGCACGGTCTGCACTGAAAGCTGCCAATCCAACCGATATTTTTGTACCCTGTATGATCGCCACTTTTGCGGCGACACTGGCTGCGATGATTATTGTTTCCTTTAAACAAAAAATAAATCTGCTACAGCCTGTAATACTGGCGTGGGTTGGTGGTTTGTCTGCATTGATCGCCGTCCTCGTAATTTATTTGCGAACCTTGGATTTTAAAGGCGTACAGTCTTTTTCAAGTGTGATCAGTAATGGCTTAATTCTTACCATTTTCCTTTTAATTGTCATCGGTGGTGTTTATAAAAAAATCAACGTGTTTGATGCATTTATTGACGGTGCAAAAGGAGGTTTTGAAACGGCTATTCGCATCATTCCTTACTTAGTAGGAATGTTGGTCGCAATCAGCTTGCTCAATACCAGCGGAACGTTTGATGCCATCATCAACGGAATGAAAAGTTTGTTTACCGCGATGCATGTCGATACAAGATTTGTAGACGGTTTGCCAACGGCTTTAATAAAACCATTAAGCGGAAGCGGTGCCCGCGGCATGATGATCGCTACGATGACCAATCACGGCCCGGATTCTTTTGCTGGACGCTTATCTTGCGTTTTACAAGGTTCATCCGATACTACATTTTATGTAATTGCAGTTTACTTTGGCGCAGTCGCTGTAAAAGATACACGCTATTCCATCTCCGCGATGTTGCTGGCAGATCTGGTGGGAATTATTACGTCGATAGTGTTGGCGTTTGTGTTCTTTAGTTAGTAAATAGTAGCGAAATGTCAAGGCGTTTTATCACAAAGGTTACTTAGTTTTGCCCGCGATTATGATTGGTTTACATACACTTAAGTATCTTGCCACAGAGAAGTTAAAAGATGCTGAAACTTTAATGCAAAATCAGCGGTATAACGGTGCTGTATACATGATGGGATATGCGCTCGAATTTAGTTTTAAAAGAAAATTAAGCAAGACCTTATGCTTTAGTAATGGATTTCCGGAAACGTCAGCTGAAATGCAACAATATGCTAGTCAACTAGCTGCATTTAACGTTTTAAGGACCGGGATAACACTTAGTCAGATAAGACAAATTAGAAATCATAAATTGGTCGATTTAATAAAATTCAGTGGTGCTGAGGCGCGAATCGTTAGATTCTGTTATGCTGAATGGCTTTTAGTGTGTTGCTGGAATCCGGAGAGACGTTATCAAAGACAACATTGGACAGCAAAGAAAGCTCAAGAGTTTATGACCGCAGCTGGCATTATTTTAAAACAAATAACTTAGTTTTACATGATGAAGACATCTCGTTCAGCTTTGAAAAATGATATTCAATATGTGCTTCCTTTGGGCAACGGTTGGGTAGTGAAAGCTTCAAAAGCAACCTCATTCACTGTTATTACCGATTCAAAAACAGAAGCTATATCTATTGCTCGCAATATTGCTCGCAGTAAGCATACTCAGATGATTGTTCATAGAAGAAATGGTGAAATTGAAAGAACGGAAAATTATATAGTGGCCGGCACTAAATAAATTATTTTATCGTTTAGTATAAAAAGATACCCTTTGAGGTATCTTTTTTGTATTTAGTAACGAAGTGGTTTAAAAACCTTAGAATTAATTAGTTTTGTTTTAAACAGGTTAAAATAGAATAAATCATTATGTCTGATAAAATTGTAGAAATAACCAACGCGAATATTTACCAGGGTGATAACCTGGTTTTGGAAGATGTGAATGTAACAGTAAACAAGGGTGAGTTTGTGTACCTGGTAGGTAAAACAGGAACCGGCAAATCGAGTTTACTTAAGACATTGTATGGCGATCTGCAATTGAAACAGGGAAATGGTACGGTTGTAGGTTTTAACCTGAAAGAGATGGACTGGAAAAAAGTGCCATTCCTGCGTCGTAATCTTGGCGTTGTGTTCCAGGACTTTCAATTGCTGACAGACAGAAATGTAAACGACAACCTGAAATTCGTATTGCGTGCAACGGGCTGGAAAGATGAAAAATTGATGGATGAAAAAATCGCTGATGTTTTGGATAAAGTTGGTTTGAAAAGCAAAGGGTTTAAAATGCCTTTTGAAATGAGTGGCGGCGAGCAGCAGAGAGTAGATATTGCACGGGCTTTGCTGAACTCTCCGAAATTGATCCTTGCCGACGAGCCGACGGGAAACCTTGATCCCGAAACATCTGATGAGATCATGCAGCTTTTGTTCCACATCTGCCGCGACTACGGTACAGCCATCATCATGGCGACGCATGATTATATTGTTATTTCAAAATATCCTGCACGTACTTTAAAAACAGAAAGAGGAAGGGTAGAAGACAACGCCACTATTTCAATCTAAGTAGCGTTTTGGATTGGGCATTACGCGTTGCACCATATCAATCTTACAAGCGCTTCAGCATTCTTATTGTTATTAAAAGCTGCTAATAATTTTTTTCGCAGTTGTATTTCAGATTCAGAAAATGGTTTGTAGTACAGCTGCGAAATTATTTTACGGAAGCTGTTCTCATCTGTTGCAATGTGGCAGGTTTCTTCAATGCCGGTATCTTCCACCGCCGGAATGTTTACAACACAGTGCCGTCCATTAAAAAGCGCATTTAAAAGTTTCAGTTCGAAGCCCGTTCCATTAAACGACGGCAATATATTGATCTGAGCTTTTGCAATCAGGTCCTGCATTTCAGCTTCATCAGGATTTTCCACCAGGTGCACATGCGGGTTTACCTGAACGAGTCTTTTCAACCTTGCACCTGGATATTTCCCCGCGATGATAAAAGGCTTTTGAATTTTGTTGAAAACATTTTTTATCAGCCATCTTGCTGCTTTATCATTTTCAGCACGGCTCAGGTTGCCATGATAAAGACAGAACGTGCCCAGGCCCTCTTCGCTTTTAACATCCGTAAAAGGAACAAATGGAGGCACATAGTTTATATCTTTTGCGTGAAAACTTTCTTTGTATGTAGCCGCATCTTTCAGTGCAAGCGCAACAATGGGAACCTGCTGCGCCACCTTTCTTTCATAATTCTTCAACAGCTTACTTTCCAGGTAGTAATATAATTTCCTGGGAAGAAATCTCTCATGCTTGTACAAATGATAGTAGTAGTCAGATTCAACATTGTGAAGACGCAGCAATATTTTTCTATCCTGCATCAGGTTGTTGAATATATGATGAGTGCAATGAACCCCTTCCAGCAAGATAGGATAGTCATCCTTTAGCAGGTTAGCAAGCAGTTTCTCGCATCGCCTTGATGCAACGATGTATGGAATACTAACGGAAAAGCCTTTGTGGCCACTGGCTCGTTTGTAATATAAAACCTCTTCGCAATACTTATTTAATTCAGATTGTTCGCCACGACCGTATTCAAAACAGTGTAAGTGAACCTTAATGCCAATATCATGAAGGGCCCTTATTTTGCAAAATAAGTCGAACATTCCGCCATTGTCCATAGGGTAGGGGACATCAAGACAAACCATATGTAAGTGTTTCTCCACGAAGTGCCAATAACGTTTAGTAAAAGGAAATTATTTTCTCTTCTATTCCATTCGTAGTTGACTGAGCCGTTCCGGTTGTATTAGTAAAGCCTCTCAATATACTAACAGAGCCAAAAACAAAAGGTTTAGCAAGTGTTGTGAAAGCATGGATTTAACATAGCTTTCAGCCTTTATTCAAAAAATATCTACACATTCTTTCTAAAATTGGAAATGAATAATCTTCTAAAAAATTTTAAAGTTGAAAAGACTTTTAAAAAATTATATTCCACAAAACCTATCCCATTGTTTTTATAAACATGCCGGAGATTATACAATTCTCCTTTTTCCATCTCGGGAAGGTTCGAGGACAAACCTGCGTGTCCAAATGGCGGTTTGCCATTGCCAGCAATTACGAGATTTTCATTCAGGAAGGCGCACGAGAATCCGGCGAGACATATTCTCATCCAGTAATTTTGATCTTCCATAAATTTCATGCCCTCATCGAAAAAAATATCTTTTTCTATAATCTCTCTTTTAAAAATAATAGTTGGCGTTGCAAAGAAATTCTTATACAGCAACTGTTTCAAGGTTACCGGATACGATTTTTTTGTTTTTGCATAACCGGGTAAAAAAATGACGCCGTCGTTAAAATTAGTTCCGATGAGGTCAATGTGTGGATTGTTTTGCAGAATATTGAGTTGCTTTTCTGTTTTATCCGAAAGCCATTCGTCATCTGCATCAAGCAATGCAAGCAACACGCCGGTTGCATTACGCAGGCCTGCATTTCTCGCAGCTGAAACACCTTTGTTTGTCTGATGAAGAAGACGATAAGAAATATTTGAAGAAGATTCTCCGGCAGCGATATAACGTGTAATTATTGTACTGCTATCATCGGTAGAGCCGTCGTCTACCAGTATTACTTCAAAATTTTTGTAAGTCTGATTTTCGATTGATGCAAGAGTGCGCTCAATGGTTTGCGAAGCATTGAAGACGGGAATGATCACACTGATCAGCGGACCGGCGTAGAAATTTCCAGTATCGTTAGTGTTGGGTTGCACTTTTGTTACATCCATCTTTATGCAACTAAAACGGGTTGTTGCACAAAAGATAATTCTTTATCTGTAATTAAATATTGACTAATCATACCAAAGGCGCATTTTGGTAGATCATCCGGATCAATTCAATTGTTTTTAACCCGTCATTTCCATTCACGAATGGGTGTGCCGGATCTTTCAGCGCCATTATAAGATTGTCATAAACTTTATCATGATTACTCATGGAACCACGATAAAATCCATAGTCATTAGCAGGGTTATCAGAACCTTCAATCTCAAGTGTACTATTTTCAATCGATTGGTATTCAAGTGTGTTCATGTATTCTCCGCCCAATTTCACAATACCTTTTTCACCGATAATCGTCAGTGAGACTTCCATGTTTTTCCTGAATGTATTGATTGACCAGTTGATGCCCCCGATGCTTCCATTTTTCATTTCCAAAACAACGCTGCCGGTATCTTCAAAGGAAATGCTTTCTCCGTGGGTGAAATTTTTTCTTATGCCGGAAGCATTTTTGCAATCGCCCAGCATCCAGCAAAGAACGTCGAGGTAGTGGCTGAATTGTGTAAACAATGTTCCTCCATCCAGGTCGGCGGAGCCTTTCCAGCTATTTTCATAATAAGCAGGAGGGCGGTTCCAGAAACAATTTAGCTGGAAGCTGCAAATTCTACCTAAAGCATTGCTTTCCAATGCATTTTTAAGGGAAATGATGGCTGGATTGTAACGAGAAGATTTCACCACAAAAAGCTTTTTTCCGGTTTCATCAGCGGTAGTGATCATCGAAAGTCCGTCTGCAACAGAAATAGCCATTGGTTTTTCACAAAGCACATGATAGCCTTTTTTTAATGCGGCAATTGAATGTTCTGCGTGCAGGCCATTGGGCGTACAAACAGAAACAACATCCAGGTGGTGCTTTTCAGCCTTAAGCATTTCTGTAACCGAAGAATAGGCTTTGCAATTATATTTATCTGCCAGTTTCTGCGCTTTTTCAGGAACAATGTCGCAGACCGCCTGCAACTTGCCCACGCGTACCATTTGCTCTGCGTGCCTGGAACTGATGTTCCCGCAACCAATTAAACCGAATTTTACCATGTGTAAATCTGTTAACTCATTGTAACTAAACGTGTAAATGTAGTGTGATTATTGAGAAACGGGGCTAAAAAAGTGATTATTAAAGAAATATGGTCCTTTCGAAAGAGTTTCTAGTCTTATTATGCAATTATAGCTAAAAATTGGGTATTAATATGGCCGTTTAATTTAATTGTTATACATTTGCAGCCAAATTAATTAAGAATTTTTAATCGGATGTTTTTTTAAAAAGAAATTGAGATGCCGTATTTAACAAAAGAAAAGACAGCAAAAATTTTCGCAGACTTTGGTGGAAACGCTACCAATACAGGTTCTATCGAGGGCCAAATTGCTCTTTTAACAGAGCGCATTAGTCAAATTTCAAAGCACTTGCAAGCTAACAAAAAAGATTTCTCTACTCACCGCGGATTAATGCAACTGGTAGGTAAAAGAAAACGCTTGTTAACTTACCTGAGCAAGCACAACCTGCAAGCTTACCGTGCACTGATCGAAAAACTAGGAATCAGAAAATAATCTATCATGTATATATAAACTATTCCCAACTGTGTATTATGGTTGGGAATAGTTTTTTTGCATGTTGGCGAATTACTACTAATTAACATTAAAAGATCATAGCAACCCCGTTATTCCCACCTTGCTTGATTGTGTTGCTATGAAAAAACACAACTTATGCTATCACAGCCAATAAGTAAAACATTTGATATAGGTGGCGGCCGCACAGTAACCATTGAAACTGGTAAGCTGGCCCGTCAGGCAGATGGCGCAGTTACAGTACGCCAGGGCAACTGTATCATCCTCGCTACAGCAGTAGCAAACAAAGAGCCTAAAGAAGGACAAAGCTTTTTCCCTTTAACGGTAGATTACCAGGAAAAATTTGCTTCTGCGGGCCGCATCCCCGGTTCGTTTTTTAAGAGAGAAGGAAGACTGAGCGACTCCGAAGTATTGATTTCCCGCCTTATTGACCGCGCCTTGCGTCCATTATTTCCTGAAGATTATTTTTGCGATGTTCAGGTTCTTGTAACATTGATTTCAAGCGATCCGGAAGTTATGCCGGATGCATTGGCTTGTCTTGCAGCTTCTGCAGCACTTGCTGTTTCTGATATTCCTGTACAGGAAATCATCTCCGAAGTTCGTGTTGCGAGAATCAACGGCGAGTATGTGGTTAACCCATACCGCAGCCAACTTGCAACCGCTGATATGGATTTCATCATCGCTGCCACTGATAAGAACATCATGATGGTGGAAGGTGAATCTAAAGAATGTAGCGAAGAAGACCTGATCAAAGCGATCGAAATTGCTCACGATGCAATTCGCATCCAGGTGAAAGCGCAGGAAGAACTGCGTGCAGCGAAAGGAATCACTACAAAAAGAGAGTACACTAAACCAGCTCAGGACGAAGAATTGCGTGGCAAAGTAAATGAGTTCGCTACTTCCAAAGTATATGAGGTGGCTAAATCAAAAAGCAGCAAGCACGAGCGTGGTGATAAATTTGACGAAATTCAGGAAGAACTTCTTGCTCACCTGAAAACTGCATACAATGTGGCTGAAGGCGAAGATCTTGATGATAAGGTTAAGAAACTTGCTAAGAATTATTATCACGATCTGCAATACCATGTTGTACGTGATATGATTTTGAACGACCGTGTACGTCTTGATGGGCGTGGATTAGAAGATGTTCGTCCTCTTGCGATGGAGACAGACCTTCTTCCAACTCCGCACGGTTCTGCATTGTTCACACGTGGTGAAACGCAATCATTAACAACTGTTACTTTGGGTACACCATTGGATGAGTTGCTTGTTGAAAGCGCTGCAAACTCTGAGTATTCAAAATTCATTTTACACTATAATTTCCCTCCGTTCTCAACAGGCGAAATTAAACCGATGAGAGGTCCTGGCCGTCGTGAAGTTGGTCACGGTAACCTTGCAATGCGTTCATTAAAACAAATGATGCCGGGTAGCGACTACGCTTATACGGTGCGTGTTGTAAGTGATATCCTTGAATCAAACGGTTCTTCTTCTATGGCTACTGTTTGCGCCGGTTCACTGGCGTTGATGGATGCGGGTGTTCCTGTTCCTAAACACGTTTCTGGCGTGGCAATGGGATTGATCACTAAAGAAGGAAAATTCGCTGTGTTGACTGATATCCTTGGTGATGAAGATCACCTTGGTGATATGGACTTTAAAGTAACTGGTACACGCGATGGTATTTGCGGCGTGCAAATGGATATCAAAGTAGATGGCTTAAGCATGGAAGTTATGCGCCAGGCGCTTGCTCAGGCAAACCGTGGCCGTATGCACATCCTGAACGCTATGTACGAAGCTGTTCCTGCTGCAAGAGCAGACGTGAAACCTCACGCACCTCGTATGGTGAAATTGTTCATCGATAAAGAATTCATCGGTGCTGTTATCGGACCAGGTGGTAAAGTGATCCAGGAAATTCAACGCGAAACTGGTTCAACTATCAACCTTGAAGAGAAAAACAACATGGGTGAAGTTAGCATCTTCGGTACCAAAAAAGAATCAGTTGATAAAGCTGTTTCTTGGATTAAAGGTATCGTTGCTGTTCCTGAAGTAGGTGAAGTATATGAGTCTACTGTAAAATCCATCATGCCTTACGGAGCTTTCGTTGAGTTCCTTCCTGGCAAACAAGGATTGTTGCATATTTCTGAAGTAAGCTGGAAACGTCTTGAAACACTTGAAGGAGTGTTGAAAGAAGGTGATGTAGTGAAAGTGAAACTTACAGGTACAGATCCTAAAACAGGTAAATTCAAATTATCACGCAAGATCTTGTTGCCAAAGCCCGAAGGCATGCCTAAACCTCAGGGCGATCAGCAAGCTTAATTGCGAACACATAATTTTTAGTCAAAGTGAGCCGCAAGGCTCACTTTTTTTATAAGGGACAACACAGCTTTTCATATTGTGATGACTTGAAGGGTTTGAAATTTTAAACACGATAGTTGCTTGCCCACCTCTATTGGTGCGTCACAGAAAGAATTCTTAATTTTTAATTCCTAATTCTTAATTAAAAAATGACCTATCTCGAATTTGCATTCATATCTCCGCTCGAAGAAGATCAAAAAGATATTCTTATCGCTGTTCTTTCAGGCATGGGATTTACAGGGTTTGAAGAAGACAGGAAGAAGCTGAAAGCCTTTGTGCCGGTAGAAGATTTTGATGAAGATGCTTTTACAACCTATTGCACCATCAATGATTTGCATTTTGTAAAAAGCGAACTGGAAGACAAGAACTGGAACGAAGAGTGGGAGAAGAATTTTGAGCCGGTGGTTGTTGGAGACTATTGCGCGATCCGTGCAGATTTTCATGCGCCAATTCCGAATGTAAAACACGAGATCATCATTACTCCGAAAATGAGTTTTGGTACAGGTCATCACGCCACAACCTACATGATGATTCAGGCGATGCAGGCATTGGATTTTTCAGGAAAAACCGTTTTCGATTTTGGAACAGGGACAGGAGTGCTGGCAATTTTAGCTGAAAAAGAAAATGCTGCAACCATTACAGCCATTGACAATGATGTATGGAGTATTGAAAATGCTGACGAAAATCTGGAAAGAAATCGCTGTAATAAAATACATTTGTACCGGGCCGATGAAATGAATGAGGGAAAGCAATTCGATATTATACTTGCCAATATAAACCGTAATGTGATTCTTCAATTTTTGCCGGCAATGAAGCAACATCTTGCAAAAGATGGCGTTTTGTTACTTAGCGGTTTGCTGTATACCGATAGAGAAATTATACTCGAAGAGGCTCTGAAGAATAACCTGAAAAACGTAGAAACAATTGAAAGGAACAGTTGGATTTGTCTGAAAATGCAGTAAATGAACGGCGGAAGACGAATTTTTTAAGGTAGTTTTCCCTATTTTTGATTTCCAACTACACCCGATATTCAAATGAAAGAAGCTTTGATTATAGTACTGGCTTATTTGCTTGGATCAATACCTACCTCCGTTTGGGTAAGCCGTTACTTCTTTGATATTGACATTCGCGAATACGGCAGCGGCAATGCCGGTGCCACAAATACATTCCGTGTGCTAGGGTCAAAATGGGGAACACTTGTGATGATTGTGGATATGCTGAAAGGTTTGCTTGCTGTAAAACTTGTTTATCTTCTTCCTTACATAATTGAAAATGATTTCGCCAGAACAAATTTGCAAATAGGCCTTGGACTGGCTGCGGTACTAGGACATATTTTCCCGATTTGGGCAGATTTCAGAGGAGGAAAAGGCGTGGCAACCTTGTTTGGTCTCGTTTTGGGCGTTTCGCCGTGGAGCTCTCTTTGTTGCGTCGGCGTATTTTTATTAGTGCTATATCTTACCCGCTTTGTATCGTTAAGTTCTATTCTTGCGAGCATTGCCTTCCCAATATTTATCCTGGTAATTTTTAACGTTGATAATCACGCTTATCGCATCTTTGCGGTGGCTGTGGCTTTAATGGTGATTCTTACCCATCAGAAAAACATCAGCAGAATCTTAAAAGGATCTGAGAGTAAAGTGCCTATCCTCAAATACCGCGACCGCAGAAAACAGCGTCGCCGTGAAATCAAAGATTAACCTTCTTTCAAATACTGCTTCGAACATTTTATTACCGGGTTTTAGTAATCTATTACCGGTGGTACGATGATTGTTTAAGAATATTGTATAATCAGCATCGTTATGAAAAGAATAATTTCAACCTTTCTATTACCATTGTCCGTAGCGGCAATGATGTCATCATGTACGCGGAATGGTTTTACGGGGAGAAGTCAACTAAGTCTTGTTCCTGAATCCCAGGTGCAGGCAATGGCGTTGACAGAGTACACCCAGTTTCTTGATTCAGTTAAAGTAGTTTCTGCAGCAGACAAAAACGCCCAAATGGTTACACGCGTTGGTCAGCGAATCGCGAATGCGGTGACGCAATATGCTGCGGCAAACAATATGTCTGATCAACTGCAAGGCTATAAATGGGAGTACCACCTTGTGCAGTCCAACGAAGTAAACGCATGGTGTATGCCAGGCGGTAAGATCGTCGTATACACAGGATTGTTACCAATTACGCAAAACGAAAATGCATTGGCTGTTGTAATGGGTCACGAGGTAATGCACGCAGTTGCAAAACATGGTAGTGAGCGCATGAGCCAGGGACTTGTACAACAATATGGCGGCGAAGCTTTGAGTGTTATGCTGGCGAGCAAACCTGCAGCAACACAGCAATTATTTATGACCGCTTACGGCGTCGGTTCACAAGTGGGAGTAATGTTGCCTTTTTCACGTAAAGATGAATTGGAAGCAGATAAATTCGGCTTGTATTTCTGCGCAATGGCGGGTTACGACCCACGCGAGGCAATTCCATTATGGCAAAGAATGGAAAAAGCAAGTGAAGGAAGCAGTCGTCCACCGGAAATTTTGAGCACCCACCCGATAGAATCAACAAGGATTGCACAACTGCAACAGATCATGCCGGAAGCTTTAAAGTACTATAAACCTGCTACAAACGCTTCTAAATAAGGTTAATATATGTAGCGGCAAGACAGAATATCGGGTAGAGACAAGGCATTGCCTTGTGTATAACGAACAAAAAATCCCCTTTTATAGATAAAAGGGGATTTTTATGCGATCTATATTTCATAAAACGCACAATTAGTCTACCTTTGCACTTCTGCAACTTTTTTAACCAATTAGATTAAACGTTTGAAATATGTCGCAAAATGTGATTGAGAAACTTCAGTTAAAAGAGGAGAAGAACTTGCTCATTCAGGGTTTACCATCTACGATCGAAAAACAATTCAGTAAATTATTCTTTGCAAAAAATGTGACTCCGTTGTTGAAATCACGCGGAATTGATTTCGCCGTTGTATTTGCCATCAACGAGTGTCAGCTGAATGGTATACTTGCAGATGTGTTGCCTGCATTGAACAATGAGGGGAAATTTTGGGTAGCCTATCCAAAGTCGAGCTCCAAGATCGCCTCTAATTTAAACAGGGCATGTAGTTGGCAAATGCTTACTGATGCTGGTTATGAGAATGTGGATGAGGTAACACTTGATCATGTATGGACGGCCATCAGGTTCCACAAAAATGAACAAGCCGTTGTAGTAGTCGAAGAGGAAATATTTGAAGAGGAAGAAGAGGGCGATGATGATGTTGCCGTAGCTGCTCCTACAAAAAAGAAAGCAGTAGCAACGCCTCCTGATTTCGCAAAAGCGTTAAGACGCAGTAAAGTGGCGACAGCATTTTTCGAAAAGCTTTCTGCCGCTGCTCAAACAGAGTACGTAAACTGGATCACTGCTGCAAGAAAAGAAGAAACCCGTTTGAAGAGAATTGAAGCTGCGATTGACAGGTTGATTGAAGGGAAGAAAACTCCAGTTGATAAGTAGTTGAGAGTTGAGAATTATTTGAAAATTGAAAGTGGAAAATTGAAAATTATTTCCGCGTAACAGTTAAAGTAAATATTTAGAGTCCCGCATTTGCGGGACTTTTTATTTTGGTTACCAGCGGTGGATACTTATTGGGCCTTTACTTGCGTCGCACTCTTCAGCTGGAGAATATGTATGATCTAAGTTTTGAAGCTGCCCCTAAAGCGTTTTCAACTTTCCACTTTCAATTTCAATTACTTCAAGATCACCGTTCCTACTTTCTTCAAAATGTCTTTCTCCAATTGCTTCAGGTGCATATGTGTTTGCAGAAGCATCATTTGTTCGTCACTGGTGTGCGGCTGTTCGAGATCCTTTTGGTTTTGCTCGATCAGGCGCTTTATTTTGCGAAGCTTTAGGTAATTAAGTGTGGAAATTACTTCCTGCACGTATACATCTTCCCGTGATGCCACAGGCATGTCGTATTCCTCTTTCCATTTCGGGCTAAGCTCGTAAGGGAAATCCATAATGGAAACAACTATAGAGCTTATCGACTGGTCTTCGTGATAAAGAAAATTTTTGGACGTTGGTTCCAAACCTGCGTCGTACCAGGCTTTGTAGGTTTGAATGATGTGCAATAATTGTTTGTTGTCAAACAGATCGTCGTCTATCATTTCTTCAAAAAAATAGTCGGCTACGCGTTTCTTTCCTTCCCATTCCTTCAAGCCAAATTCCAGCAATGCTCTTACCACGGAACGTTCCTGCAACTCATCTTTTAAAATAAGATTGATGGTGTCATCCTGCTGCTGGAACTCTTGAGGCGGTCCCTGGATTTCAAACCCATTCTCATCGTACATGGGTTCCGGAAAGAAAGGAAAATCGCCATCAGGCGCCGGGCCGGAATTTTGAGCGGGGCCTTGGTGTTTTGTTTCCTGCTTGCTTACTCTTTCACGGATGAATTTATTTACCAGCGTTGTGAAACCATGTTCTTCAATTTTAAGGATCTCCGAACATTGACGGATATAGTCCTGCTGTTTTGTAAAGTCTTCGGCCTTGTTGATCTTGGAAATACTTTCAGCAACCTGGTTTACAACGGCGGCTTTTTTAGTAGTGTCACCTGCTGCATCCTTCAAAGTAATTTCCAACTGAAAAAGAATGAAGTCTTTTTTGTTGGCCGCAATAAATTCACGGAACGCAGTTGTACCAACTTTATTTACGTAACTATCCGGATCTTCTTTGTCTGGAATCAATACCAGTTTTACGTTCAGTCCCTCTTCCAGTGCCATGTCAAGACCGCGCAATGCAGCCTTCACGCCTGCGGCGTCACCATCGTAAATGATGGTGAGATTGTTCGTGTATTTTTTTACAAGGCGTAATTGGTCCTGTGTAAGAGATGTGCCTCCACTTGCTACAACGTTTTCAATGCCGGCCTGGTGCAACGAAATAACGTCTGTATAGCCTTCTACCAGCAAGCATTCATCCTGTTTATCAATTGCCTGGCGTGCGAAGTATGTGCCGTAAAGAATTTTACTTTTGTGGTACAGTTCATTTTCAGGCGTATTGATGTATTTAGGTGCCTTATCATTTTTCTTAATAATGCGGGCACCAAAACCAATAATCTTTCCGGTGTTGTTGTGAACGGGAAAAATTACACGACCGCGATAGTTGTCCATCAACTCGTCATTGCGTAGTACTACCAATCCGGATTTTTGCAAATACTCGGGATTGTATTGATTGGCGATGGCTGTTTTTGCGAAAGCATTTCCTCTTTCGAGGCAGTAGCCGAGTTGAAATTTTTGAATGATCTCTTCGCGAAAACCACGTTGTTTCAGGTAGCTCAGGCCTATGTCCTGACCTTCCTCGTTGCTCATCAAAATATCTGCGAAATATTTCTGCGCAAATGCGTTGATCACATGCAGGCTGTCGGCGACCTGCATGTGTGCCTTGTATTCCGGACTGGTTTCGGTTTCCTCCACTTCCACATTGTAGCGGTTGGCCAGCCAGCGAAGTGCCTCCACATAAGTGTACTTTTCGTGCTCCATGATGAAGCCGATGCCGTTGCCGCTTTTACCGCATCCGAAACATTTATAGATTTCCTTTGATGGACTTACCGAAAAAGAGGGTGATTTTTCATTGTGAAATGGGCATAGACCAATATAGTTGGACCCTCGCTTTTTTAATTTTACGAATGAACCAACTATATCAATAATATCAATTCTGCTTAATATCTGCTGTATCGTGTCCTGCGAAATCATCGGGGGCAAGTTAGTGAAAGAGTTGAGAATTGAAAATTGAAAGTTGAAAATTGAGAGTTAATGTAATTATTGAAGAAACAACGCTTTATAGCCATTTTCAATTTTCAACTTTCAATTTTCAATTGACTCTCAACTATATTTGCACCCTAACGCAACCAATTATGATCCCTTACTGGATGAGTAGAACCCAGCTGTTGTTGGGAGATGAAAAAGTAGAAAAATTACAATCGAAAAATGTATTGGTGGTGGGCCTGGGCGGAGTAGGAGGAATTTGCGCAGAAATGATCGCCCGTGCCGGCATTGGAAAAATGACGATTGTGGATGCAGATGTGGTGGACCTCAGCAACGCCAATCGACAGATTCCGGCACTTCATTCTACAGAAAAGAGATTAAAAGCGGAGGTGATGGCCGAGCGTATCCGTGATATAAATCCAGCGATAGAGCTAACCGTTATCCCCGAATTTATTGAAGGTGAAAGAACCCGCGAGATCGTGCAAAATGGGCATTTCGATTATGCTGTGGATTGTATTGATACACTTTCGGCAAAGGTGAATTTTATTAAGATCTGTATTGAACTAAAGGTACCGATGGTAAGTTCTTTGGGGGCGGGCGGAAAAATGGATCCATCGCAGGTTAAGACGAGCTTTTTGTCAGAAACGCATAGCTGTAAACTTGCCCGTTATGTTAGAAAGCATTTGAACAAGGTAGATATTTCCAATGTCAAGGCCGTTTTCTCGCCGGAAGATATCGACGAAGATCGTGTGATCGTAACCGAAAAGGCATTACCCAAAAAATCCATAATCGGTACGATTTCTTACATGCCCGCGATTTTTGGATGTACATGCGCGAGTGTTGTCATCAGGGACCTGATGGGCTAGGAGACAGAACGCAGATTTTCATGATTATCATGATTTCTTATGATTTTTGAAAATGAGTTAGCCGATTCTTAGCAATCACAAACGCCATTGCCAACTTTACTCATAAATGAATCTCAATCAAATCTTGTTATGATTTTTCATGTTCTAATCAAAATCATAGCAAATCATGATAATCATGAAAATCTGCGTTCTCTCTTATTTTCAATTTTTCAAATTAACTTGCATCCATGAACGTAGGAATAATAATGGGCAGTGATAGTGACCTGAGTATAATGCAGGCTGCTGCTGATGTTTTAAAAGAATTTGGCATTTCGTATGAGCTTACTGTGGTATCGGCGCATCGTACACCGCTGCGTATGGTTGAGTATGCGCAGAAAGCAAAAGACAGAGGTTTAAAAGTAATTATCGCAGGTGCCGGTGGAGCAGCGCATTTGCCTGGCATGGTAGCTTCGATAACCTCTTTGCCGGTGATTGGAGTTCCTATTAAGTCTTCCAATTCGATTGACGGTTGGGATTCTGTTTTGTCCATTCTGCAAATGCCAAATGGTATTCCTGTAGCAACAGTGGCATTGAATGCTGCAAAAAATGCCGGTATACTTGCTGCGACAATTCTCGGTGCATTTGATGAAAACCTCGGCAACAAAGTGGCTGCCTATAAACAAAACCTTGAGAAAGAAGTCTTGAAAAAAGTAGACAAGCTGAAAGAGGGCGGTCAGCCCAATAGTTTTGATGCTTAGTGAATTGAAAATTGAAAGTTGAAAATGTTGAATGATGAGTAGAAAACTATAACTCGTTAAGATAAAAAAGGCGTTTTAACACCGTCGGCAATCCCAAACCTGAAACTCACTTTTAACTTTCAATTTTCAACTCTCAATTATCTTCCCCTCTTTACTCATTTCACATTAAATATTATTTTTAGGGAGAAAAGTTAAACTGCTACAGTTGTATTCGCAATTGATTCAACGTTATGAACCAAGCTCCAACACTTCTGCTGATCGACGACGACCTGGATGACCAGGAGATTTTTGAACTGGCTGTTAGGGAAGCCAACAGTTCCATGCAATGCGTTTATGCAAGCAGTGGTTTCGAAGCGCTTGAACTGCTTGAAAATGATCCCTCTTTTTTACCGGAATATATCTTCATTGATCTGAATATGCCAAGGATGGACGGAAGAAAATGCCTTGTTGAAATAAGGAAAATGCCCCGTCTGAATAATGTTCCCCTTATTATCTACTCAACCGCCGAAGACGAAAGGTCGCATATGGAGACAAAAGAAATGGGCGCTTCAAAATATATTGTAAAGCCTAGCAGCTTGTCTGCCCTTGTAGATACGTTGGCAGAATTATTTAAAGTATCTATCTAAAAAAGATAACCTGATGACCGGAGCCAAATTAGAATCAGCTTCGTTGCTGCTTTTTGAAGGCGGTGGCGAAACGGGTGAGCTGATGAAGTCGATGGATTGGGGAAATACTGTGCTCGGAAGTGTGGAAGAATGGCCCCAAAGTTTAAAGACCTGTGTGCGTATTGTTTTGACTTCGCGCCAGCCAATGTTTGTATGGTGGGGAAAAGAGTTGATTAATCTTTACAACGATCCGTACAAGGCCATTGTGGGCGGCAAACATCCCTGGGCTTTGGGCAAGCCAGCATCTGAAGTATGGTCGGATATTTGGGATGAAGCAGGGCCGAGAGCACAAATATGTCTGCAGGAAAATACCGGCACATACGACGAGGCTTTATTGCTCATCATGGAGCGCAACGGTTATCCCGAAGAAACCTATTACACTTTTTCATATAGCCCCGTTCCTGGTGAAGACGGAAGACCAGCAGGAATTATATGCGCAAATACTGACGATACAGATCGTATCATTGGCGAACGCCAATTGAGAACTTTAAAAGATCTGGGCAAATACATTCTTGATTGCACAAGCAATGAAGAAGCTTACCAAAAGACCATACATCTTTTAAAACAGAATCCGCACGATTTTCCTTTCGCTGCTATTTATGAATTAAAAGATAAAAAGGTTGCAAAGCTGCAAGATGCAACAGAAGACCGTTTTAAGACGCTTTTGCCCGATGAAATAAATATTCAATCGCAGCAGGGCATAGCTTCCCTTTTTCAGCATGTGATTGACGAAGGCAAGTTGAAGGTATTTAAAAATGCGCAACAGGTCATAGGCCAGGTTACCGGAAGTGCGTGGACAAAACCGCCAAATAATTGTCTCGTGATTCCTCTGATGCAATCCGGTCATCCATTTCCTTTTGCACTGATGGTAATTGGTTTAAATCCATTTCGCCAGCCTGACGAAAAATATCTTGATTTCTTCAGACTGGTAGCTGACCAGGTGGCAACTTGCATAAGCACGTTGTACGCATATGACCAGGAGCGTAAACGTGCAGAGGCACTTGCGGAAATTGACAAGGCGAAAACACTTTTTTTTAGCAACATCAGTCACGAATTTCGTACACCGCTTACTTTGATGCTCGGTCCGTTGGAGAACATGCTTAGCAATGCAGATGATTTGCATGATGATCATATTGCCAATATAGAATCTACGCATCGCAATGCCATGCGGTTATTGCGACTGGTTAATACATTGCTTGACTTCAGCCGCATTGAAGCAGGTAGAGCTCAGGCTCGTTTTTCGCCCGTGAATTTATCTCAACTCACTACAGACATTTCCAGCACATTCAGAAGTGTGATAGAAAATGTGGGACTTGAATATAAAGTGAGCATAATGGAGATGAGTAATAAAGTGTACGTTGACAAGGAAATGTGGGAGAAAATAGTGTTGAATCTTTTATCTAACGCCTTCAAATATACGCTGTCTGGAAAAATTGAAATACAGCTGAAAGAGAAAAATGACAATGTGCTGTTGAGTGTCAGCGATACGGGCATTGGCATTCCTGAAAAAGAATTGCCGCGATTGTTTAACAGGTTCTACCGTGTGAAGAACGCCGGCGGTCGCACTTATGAAGGAACTGGCATTGGACTTTCGCTTGTAAAAGAGTTGGTAGAAATGCACAACGGAACCATCGGCGTCGAAAGTAAAGAAGGCGTCGGAACCGTCTTCAGTGTGTGTATCGCGGCTGGAAAAGACCATTTGCCGGTAGATCAAATTCAGGAAAGAGACGATGAAATTTTTACCACTTCTCTTTCGAGCATTTATGTAAATGAAGCCATAAGCCTTACCGGTGATAAGCAACGGAAAGATTCAGTTGCCCCGTCAAAAATAAATGGAAAAAAATATCGTGTTCTTGTAGTAGATGATAACAGCGATATGCGTGACTACGTAGGTCGTTTGCTCAACAAAGAATACGAAGTAGCGACAGCAGAAAATGGTAAAGATGCATTGAGCAAAATTTATCATCAAAGACCGGATCTTATTCTAAGTGATATCATGATGCCTGTAATGGATGGTATTGAATTGCTGTATGCCCTCAAAGGCAACGCTTCAACTGATACCATCCCGGTTATTTTTATTTCGGCAAGAGCAGGAGAGGAAGCGAGAATAGAAGGCTATAATATTGGTGCAGATGATTATCTCGTAAAACCGTTCTCCTCCAAAGAATTATTGGCAAGGGTGCGCTCGCAATTGAAAATTGCCAACATGCACAAAGAGGTCAATGACGCATTGGAAAACAAAGTGAAAGAAAGAACAAAGGAACTGCAGAAGGCATCCGAAAAACTTGAGCAGACAAACACAGAACTCAGAAGAACCAATAAAGAGCTGGAACAATTTGCTTATGTGTCGAGTCACGATCTGCAGGAGCCGCTTAGAAAAATACAAACCTTTGCTGATCTCATCAACAGGAACATTGAACTGCCTGCGTTTGATGTAAAACGTTATCTCGAAAAAATAAACGCATCTGCTGAAAGAATGTCGATCTTGATAAAGGACCTTCTTAACTTTTCTAAACTGTCTAAAATAAATGAGGAGTTTGTACAGACCGACTTAAACAAAATCCTGACGGATGTTATCAGCGATTTTGAGGTGTTGATCAAACAAAAGAATGCTGAGATAAAATTCACTTCTTTGCCGGTTATCAAAGCCATTCCATTGCAGATGAACCAACTGTTTTATAATCTTATCAGCAACGGCTTGAAATTTAACAACCAGGAAAAACCTGTTATAGAAATAAGACGTGCCATTGAAGAAGGGAAAGATATTTTCAATACCAAATGTGAAGTTGCAAAAGACCAAAGCTACTTGCACTTATCATTTAAAGATAACGGAATAGGATTTGATCAATCATATGCTGACCAGATCTTCACCATATTTCAGCGTTTGAATAGCGATAAACAACGTTTCAGCGGAACAGGCATTGGCCTTGCTATTTGCAAAAAAATTGTGGAAAATCATCGCGGGTGCATTGCTGCGCACGGCGCGGAGAATGCGGGTGCGACGTTTGATATTTATTTGCCTGTGGCAAATGACTGAATAACTGAAAGTTTAAAGTTAAAGAGCTTGGCTAACATAAGCTTCAGTTATTCGGTTAATCAGTTATTCAGTTATTGTTCCTGAAACTTTATCGGCACCAACTTGTCCTGCTCGTGCGAAGTTGATGTTTTGCTTTTTAGTTTGTTGAGCATGAGTACTACCTGCATAAAAACTTTATCTACCTGGGGGTGTTTTTGCCAGTCAAAGAACAGATGTTTCTTTTTGTTTAATTTCTCCCATTCATCGCAGCTGCCATCGACATTAACAACTACACTCGGCGTTTCGCACGCAATGGCCATTTGCGCCATGGCAGTGCAACTGCTTACCACCATCAGTGCATTTTTAACAAGCACGCCCCACACGCCAAGAGAAGTTTTACCGGTAAGATCAATTACAGGATAGCGAATGTATTTGATCACTTCGTTGTTAATATCCGCGTCCTCTTTGGAGCCGGTGATCAACAATGTGTATCCCTGTTCTACAAAATAGTTTGCTATAAGAGCAAAGTAGCGGCGTGGCCATTGGCGCCAAACACCACGTGCGCCGGGATGAATGCAAATGAACTTCCGGAAATAGAGAGGAAGAAGCAAGTGCTCAAACTCTTTGTAATCTTTTTCGGTAAGGGGAAATTCGAGTTTGTTACTGGTCGTTTCAATACCCAGATGATTGAGTAATTGTAGCAACCGGTCAGTGGTCGTTTTGCTTTCATCATATGCAATAAAGAGATCAGCGTTTAAAGGATGTTCCTTTGGATAAAAACCTGCAACATATGTAGCACCAAATAACAAAATCATTTTGTTGATGCCGGTGCCATCATTATGCATTTGCAAAATCAAATCAAACTTTTCGTGACGCATCATTTGCACAAAATGCAAGAATGTATGTGCATCTGTTTTCGGTTCTTTCAATATTTCGTAACCGGGAAATTCAATGAAACGATTGATGTATTGCGGAAAACGGGAGACAAATGCAGACGCAGACTGTTTGCTGACCAAAGCTATTTCAGCATCAGGAAATGCTGCTCGTAAAGCTCTGAAAGCAGGCACGGCAGATATCAAATCCCCAAGAGATAAAGCGCGGAAAATGGCAATTTTGCGAATGTTGCCTTTGTCTAAAATCATGAACGAAAATTTTAATCACAATATTTTTCAGTCTCACAGTCGCAGGATCGATGTGATTAAGATTTCACGGGCTGAATTGTTACTGGAAAAGTAGAAAGTAAAAAATAAAGTTTCAAAAGCTTAGCGTTTATACGTTTTGGAACCAAGACAACAGAATCTTTTTAGGCTACACTAGTGCTTGCAGCATTCAGTTTTTACTTTTGATTTTTTACTTTTAACTTAACACTAAGCAGACGCTGGAATTCCATCGCTGCTGTTAAAATAGGATTCGTATTTCTTCTTGTTTCTGGAGAGATGCAATATTCTGAGCTTAAACGTGCTGCTCAAAGACCAATAAATAGAAAGAAATGGCAGAAACATGGACGTGGCCATCATTTCGACAATATTGGTAAAGGATGGAATAATGTTTTCCATTCGCTTGATGGTAAGCAAAATAACCATCAGGAACCATGTTGCTAAAGCAATCAATGCAAAAGGATTAAGATCCCAGAACCAGGCCACAAACGTAAACGCGAAAAGAAGTGTCATGATTGTATAATTGATCCACGGTATGCTCTCACTGCTGCTTCTGAACAATTTTGACTTGTAAACATGTTGTCTTGACTGCCAGATGTTGATTCCCCAGTTAACATCTCTCACTGCATTGAAACTGGTCGCACCCTCTACTTGTATAAAAGGAACATTGCTGGTGAGCATTTTAAAATGCAGCGCATTTTGATCGCCCCAGCTTCTCGAAAAATCTTCATCAAAACCTTTTATTTTGCTGAGCGTTGTTTTAGTGCTTGCACAGTTTGAAGCTGATATTGGTTGCACTTCATTCTTTGATGTATCGAGAAGTGAAACCCTGCTCGTATTTACGTTGCCGATGAACACAATACTTTCATGTTCGTGTTTCAGATGTTCCATCCAAAAACTTTCTGCCCAGTCCGCAGTTGCTACGTGGTCGTCATCAATAAAAGCCACGAGTTCTCCTTTTGCCATCTGCCACCCTAGATTTCTTGCTGCATCTCTTCCTTTTTTATAAGGCAGGTAACAAAAAGTGATTATGGGTGTTTCCGGCCTTGATTTGATAAGATCAAAAACAATCTGATGGGTTGCCATGTCGGGACCGTCGGAAACAACAATAATCTCGTACTTGTTTTTATCGAAACTTTGAACCAGCAAGGCTTTTAGGCATAGCAGCAACGCGGCTGGATGCTGATATGTGGGGACTACGATTGACAGGCAGATGTTCATAATTTGGAGGTAGAAGATGAAATAAAATGTTTGAGGTTCAACCCCATAGGGGGAACAATCAAATTATATACCCTCCCGGATTCCAAATATTCAAAGAGCTCAGAAATAGTAGGGTAGAAAAAAATCCACAGTTTTAATAGCACGCAGATGACGCTGATTAGACTGATTTGCACTGATTCTTTTTGATTTTATACAAAAGGGAGAGGTTGTCAAGGAGTTCAGAGTTGCTTTTGGGAGGCGACTGCAAGAACATTAGATTGTATCCCAGCAAACAAATCCTTTGTACCCTGGCGATCTCGCAGGAAATTTTCTGTAGAAAATAAATCAGCGCAAATCAGTCTAATCATTGTCATCTGCGTGCTCCCTCTCAACTTGTCTTACGGTAATTCCAGATCGCCCAGCTATTCAGCACAACGGCGAAGATGATCTCGATGAAGAATTGTTTTTTGATGTTGGCAAATGTGCTGCCTTTTAGTACGATCATGCGCATTACTTCAACAAAGTGAGTGACAGGCGTAAGGTTGGAAATCACTTTTGCCCACTGTGGCATATTTTCTACCGGACTAAACAATCCGCTCATTAAAATAAAGATCATCATAAAGAAAAATGCTACAAACATTGCCTGCAATTGATTACTACTGTAAGTGGATACGAGCAGTCCGAAACCAAGTAATGCAATCATATAAACGCTAACAAACAAATACAGTGTTGCAATGCTGCCCACTGGTATGATGCCATAAACGAACCTCGCGATCAACAGACCCAGCGTAAAATCAAAGATGCCAATGAGCCAGAAAGGAATCATTTTACCTAAAATAAATTCCCATTTTTTAATTGGCGTAACGTTTATCTGCTCTATGGTTCCAATCTCTTTTTCACGAACAATATTTAATGCAGCTACGAATCCCCCCACCATTGTAACCAGCAATGCGAGGATTGCAGGTACCATAAACTTATGATAGTCCATCAAAGGATTGAACCAGTTGGAATAATCGATGCCAATGGTACTTACAGCGCCGAGTCGTTGTGGCTGCACCCATTTTAATCGTACGTCGCTGTTGAAATCTGTGAGTACGGTAGTGAGGTAGGCGCTGCCAATAGAGCCCTTTACACCGTTGATGGCATCTGCGGCAAGGAAGACTTTTTGATTGTTTTCACGAATAAGATTGCGTTCAAAATTTTGCGGTATTTCAAGAATGATGTCTGCCTTTTCATGCTCTACAAGGTGCAGTGCTTCCTTATAAGAATCGCTGTAATTCGCTATACGAAAGTATCCGGACGCCCCGATCTTATTAACCAGTTGCTGCGTATAAGTTGAATGATCATGATCTACGATCGCAACATTCACATTCTTAACATCGAAATTTGCTGCCAGTGGCATTACCAGCAACTGTATCATTGGCATGATGAAGATGAGTGGCAACAGGCCCTTGTCGCGAAATATCTGTTTAAATTCTTTGCGCAATAAAAATTTTAATGTTCTCATGCGAGTCGAATTTTAAAGTTTCTAAAACTAACGGTTAAGAGAAAAAAGCACATGCCCAAAAGAATGAGTGTTTGTTTCCATACCGCCTGCAATCCAAGCCCTTTCAACATGACAGCCTTCACCACATAATAATACCAACGTGATGGAACTACATTCGAGATTATCTGCAACGGCAACGGCATATTCTCCAACGGAAAAAGAAAGCCCGTGAAAAGTATAGTGGGCAGCATCATACCCATCATAGAAATGAGCATCGCTGTCTGTTGTGAATTCGTAACGGTGGAAATAAGCAAACCCAATGAAAGACAAGTGATGATGAATAGGGTGCTTTCCATTAGCAGTAAGAAAATATTCCCTCTGATCGGCACGCCCAGTACATAATTACTCAGCAGCAGAATAACAATAAGATCAATGAATGACAATGCAAGAAAAGGGATCACTTTTGAAAGAATGACATATAGCGGTTTAAATGGCGAAACCAAAAGGATTTCCATTGTGCCCAACTCTTTTTCTTTTACAATGGAAACAGAAGTTAGGGTAGTGCAAATGATCATCAACACCAATGCTATAACGCCGGGAATAAAGTTCATGGAGCCGTTTAACTCAGGATTATAAAGCATTCTCAGCTCCGGTTGTATTTGATAAGGAACTTGAACGTTTGCATTGATTTCCGCTTGATAGTTGCTAATAATAGAGATCAAATAGTTTGTCAGCGTTCTTGCAGTGTTTGGATCACTTGCATCAGCTATGATTTGTATGCTGGCTTTGTTTGTATGTTTCAGGTCCTCATTAAACGAAGATGGAAATACGATCGCACATTTTATTTTGCCTTGCTTAAATGCTTTGTCCATGTCGTCGTACGACAAAATATTATGCTCAATGGTAAAATAACTGCTGGCTGCAATCTTCGTAATGATCTTTTGCGTCGATGCGTCTTTTGAATAATCGACTACGACAATCTTTGCATTCTTGATTTCGCTGGTGAGCGCAAAACCAAAAAGCAAGATTTGCATTATAGGTAAACCAAAAAGAATCAACAGTGTTCGCTTGTCACGAAACACGTGATAAAACTCTTTTCTTACAAAGACTAAAAATTGTTTCATTTAGTTGAAAGTTGAGAAGGAACGCAGATTTTCATGATTGTCATGATTTTTATGATATCGATTCGCTTTTGACAAATCATGATAATCATGAAAATCAGCGTTCCGATTTTTTAATTGTCCGATCGTTTTGCACCTCTGGCCAACTCATAGAATACATCATTCATCGTTTCGGCTGAGAATTGTTTTTTCAAATTCGTCGGCGTATCAAGCGCATCAATCCTGCCATCAACCATTATAGAAATGCGATTACAATACTCTGCTTCGTCCATGTAGTGTGTTGTCACAAACACTGTAATGCCGTCATCTGCTGCCTTGTAAATCAAATCCCAAAACTGTCGGCGCGTAATGGGATCAACGCCCCCCGTTGGTTCATCCAGAAAGACGATTTTTGGTTTGTGAATGATCGCAACTGAGAATGCCAGTTTTTGTTTCCAACCCAAGGGTAATTCACCCACCATTTTCTTCGCTTCTTTTTGCAGTCTCAAAGTGTTGACAAGTTCTTCCCCTTTCTCCTTTAGTTGTCTGTCTGATAAACCATAGATGCCACCAAAGAATTCAATGTTTTCAAGAATGGAAAGATTTTCATACAGTGAAAATTTCTGACTCATGTAGCCGATATTTCTTTTGATCTTTTCCTGTTGATTGAACACATTGAAACCCGCTACCGTTGCTTCTCCCGAACTCGGAAAAGAAAGCCCGCAAAGCATGCGCATGGCGGTGGTTTTGCCCGCACCGTTTGCTCCAAGAAAACCAAATATCTCACCTGAATCCACTTCAAATGAAATCTTGTTCACAGCGACGAAGTCGCCGAACTGCTTTGTAAGGTCCTTGCATATGATGGCTTTTTCTTCCATGGCTCTAAGTTTGTTAATCAATGTTGTTTGATAAGCGAAGCCTCTGTCATCAAACGGATAAAACTATCTTCGATTGTCGGCTCAATTTTTTTGATCTCAATACCTGAATTGTTCTTTTGTTGCAGGTACGCTGTTAACTTTGACTCAATCTGTGCCTCATCATTTTTGAAAGTTGTATGCAAGTACTCGCCGAATGCATACACGCTCTGCAGATTTTCATAAAATCGCACATCATTCAATATTTTGTGCATATTATCCGCTTTTACAGCATAAAGTTGTTGAGGGTAGGAGGCGACTATTTTTTCGGGTGTATCAACAGAAAGCAATTCGCCGTTTTGAATAAGCGCAATGCGTTCGCATAAATTGGCTTCGTCCATATACGGTGTAGAAACCATGATGGTGATCTGTTGTTCTTTCAATCGTTTCAGCATTTCCCAGAACTCCTTGCGGGAAACGGCATCCACCCCGGTTGTTGGTTCGTCTAGAAACAAGACCGTAGGCTTGTGAATAAGCGCACAGCACAGGGCCAGCTTTTGTTTCATGCCTCCGGATAGTTTTCCCGCACGTCTTGTTTTGAATGGTTCTATTTGAACGTAGATGTCTTTTATAAGATCATAATTTTCAGAAATGCTGGTGCCAAACAACGAAGCGAAGAAGGTAAGGTTCTCCTCAACAGTCAAGTCCTGGTAAAGCGAAAATTTGCCAGGCATATAGCCAACGCAACCTCTTATTTGTTTATAATCTTTCACAACATCAAAGCCGTCAACTGTTGCCGTTCCTTTATCTGCGATCAGTAGTGTTGTGAGTATGCGAAACAAAGATGACTTCCCTGCACCGTCCGGTCCAATCAGTCCAAACAGCTCGCCCTTCGCCACTTCCAGCGAAATATCATTCAGTGCAGTAACATTGCCCTTGTCGTATGTCTTCGTTATATGTTCAATTTTAATAGCGCTCATGCACTCTCCATTTTCAAATTTTCAAATTACAGTATCACTTCGCCGTACATTCCTATTTTCAAAAATCCATCATTTTTCACTCTTACTTTCATTGCGTAAACAAGATTCGCTCTTTCATCCTTTGTTTGAATTGTTTTTGGTGTAAACTCAGATTTGTCGGATATCCAGCTAATATTGCCCTGGTAGGTTTTGTAATTTTTTTTGCCATCATCAATGCGTACTAAGACTTTTTGTCCCTGCCTGATTTGTGACAATTGTGTACCTGAAATATAAGCTCTCAGATAGATTGTATCGATGTTTGCGATTTTGTACAACGCTTTACCCAAGGTTGCCATTTCGCCTTGTAATGCATACCTTGTCAGCACCACACCTGCGAGTGGATTGATGATATTGCCTTTCCTGATCTGATCATTGTATGTATCAACAGATTTTTGCAAAGGAGATTTTTCACTCATAATGCTCCTGTTTTGCGTAGCAATATTTGTCTCCTGCAAAACGATCTGTTGTTTGGTAGCATTGATCTGCTTTTGCAATTGATCGATCAATGCATTGATATCATCCAGTTGTTTACGCGTTGCCGCATCAGCTTTTACCAGGTTTTCTGTTCTTGTTTTTTCTCGTTGTTGTTGTTCCAGTTGAGATTGTTGAACAGCCAATTGCTTTTTGGTCAGTTCCAGTTGGGGGCGCGGATCTGTTGTTTTTTCTTTTAAAGATTGGATAGTGGCCTGTACTTGTTCCCGTTGAAATTCCACACCGGCAACATCTATTTTTCCTACAACCGCATCTTTCTGTATTGTATCTCCCTCAGTGACTGTAAAAGAAAGAAGCTCTCCATTTTGCTGAGCAGATACAATGACTTCGTCTGCCTCAAAATTTCCCGATGCATCATAATCTTTTTTATCAGCATTGCACGCTGCAAAAAGGGTAGTGATCAGTAAAGCAAAAGTGATTTTATGTTTCATGAAATATCTTTTGAAATGTTATTATTGATGGATGCTATTGTTTTTTTTCACAGGGCGAATGCGATTCGCCCCTGCCATTTTCAATTTTCAATTTTCAACTTTCAATTCCCAGCGGTGTTCTTATAATTATACTGCGCCTGCAGCATCTGGATCTCGTGCAACGCTGCATTTAATTTGGCCTGGCTTTCATCGTTAACCTTTACGATGAAGTCATGCGTTGTGATCACGCCATTGTCTAACTGGGCATTGGCAGCGGTTTTGATGGCGCCTCGCAGATCGATAACTTCCTGGTCCTGTTGCAAAAGTTGTTTGTATTTCAAAACGTCTTCGCTTTGTTGAGACAAAGAGAGTTGCGTGTTAAACAAGAATGTTTCTCTTTGTACGTCAACATTGGAGCGGTTGATGCTGATCAACTGCTTATCATTTTTGTTGGTATAAAATCCTGTTATTGGCCAGTTAAAACGTACGCCAACCATGCCATACCAACCGAAATCGTTGCTGATGAAATTGTAAGTCGGCCTTCCGTAATAGCCTTGTGCAAATGCGCTGACTTTGGGAAGATGTGCAATTTCAACTTGTCTTTCCTGTATGTCGAATAGCTTCTTTTGATAATCGTATTGTTGCAGTTCAGGTCTGTTAATGTTTGAAGACAATGTCTGGTTGCCCGGTTTTACAAGCTGCACATCGTCTGTAATGGCTAAATTGATCAGGATGGAAAGCATGTTCGAATACGCTTTTCTATTCGCCTGCAGTTCAGTTTTGTTTTGATCGGCGTTGATCATTTCTGCCTTTAGTTCATCAACGCTGCTTTTGAAGGCAGTTCCATTGTTATAAGCGCCTTGTGTTTTTCTTAGTGCGCTTTGTATATCATTTTTCTTCAGGTCCGTTAATTCAATTTGCCTGCCAATCAACAAAATACCAAAGAACAATTGGTTCACCCGTTCTCTTACTGCGTATAAATTTACTTCCAGCGTTTGCTCCTGCAGAGCAGCATTGGCCGCTTGTGTTTCCTTTGAATATTTTATCGCGCCGCCATCGTAAATGGTTTGCGTTAACTCTGCACCTACTTTATAAAGCTCCTTACTAAATGTTGGATAGATCGTTCCCTGCAGGGCTTTCGGAAATTCAACAACATCAGACTGATACGTAGCCTGCCCCACAATGTTGATCTGCGGCAGATACCCTTTTGCGGCATTGTCAATTGAGTAATCCCTTGATTTAGAAATAAGGTCGCGCTGTTTTATCAGCGGATAGTTTTGCTTCGCCCGCTCGTAGCATTCTTCAAGCGTAAGCTGCTTTGTCTGGCCCATGACGGAGAGACAATGTAAAGCAACAAGTAAAGAAATGGTGATTGATTTATACATCCTGCTCGAATTTTTAAAATAATGTATTCATTTGATTACCGACGGTTATATAGACTATGACCTCAGTATTGTTGTTATCCAAATGGGTATCAGTTTCCTTCTCTCATTCATCAGCTCAATAAACTCGGCATCTTTGCTTAATGCTACTTCCATCAATAGCGGTTTCGCAACAAACGGAAAGATGATCATGCTGAAAGTGTTGATAACGAAATGCAACGGCTTGATTTTCTTGTTATTTTTCTTCAATTCTGCCTGGAGCTGTTGCATGAAATGTGACTTCAGCATTATGTTCCTGTTTAGCTTTTCTTTCAGAAATTTATGGTTGCTTTTCAGCGCATTTAGAATGAATAGCGGAAGATCAGGGTGTTCAATTATTTGATCAATGTAATAGTTGGTTAAACGGTCTATCTTTTCATCGATAGTGGTTGTAGTATCATAGAGGAGGGTTTGGATACCACCGATAAAGTGCAGCAGATTTTCAATCATTACCATTTCGAAAAGCTTTTCCTTACTTCTGAAATAATAGTTTAGCAATGCCAGGTTCATACCTGCTTCATCTGCAATGTCCCTTGTTCTGGCAGCAGCAAATCCCTTGCTGGTAAAGACTTTACGTGCGGCTTCTTTGATCTTTTCTTCCGTTGACAAATCCTTTTTTTGCTTAGCCATGGCAAGATGTTTGCACAAAATTAAAAATGAATTTGATATTTAAAAATATTTTTTAATCATTTGATTAAATTTTGCAAAGTCGAAAAAAAGGAAATTTCAGTTATTGGTTGTTAGTTATTAGTTGTTAGTGTTTTAGTGCGAAGCGTTGTTCATAGGGCGAAAGCTTGCTACACCTGGCTAATTCCTAATTCCTGAATTCTAATTCCTCGTGGAACAATATTTGCCATTGATCAACATTTACATCATACTTAAACCAAAAAAATTATTCTATGGGATTTGATCAATACCACGAACCACCTGAGGAACTATCCGAAGAAACCAGGACATTTGCCCGCATGATCACTTCATTATCAGAAGAAGCGGAAGCGATCAACTGGTATGAACAGCGTATGTCGGTTGAAAAAAACAAAGACGCTGTTGCCATCATGAAAAATGCACAGAAAGAAGAGTTTAAACATTTTGGAATGGACCTTGAATTTTTACTACGGCAGAATAAAGAATGGCGCGAAATACTAAAGGGCATACTTTTCCAAAACGGCGATATTGTGAAGAGGGGAGAAGAAGCCGAAGAAGCGAACTGAGGAAAGTTCTAAGTTGTGAGTTTTGAGTAATGAATAGTTGCTTTGCGAGATGCATTTGTTTCGCAAAGCAATTTTTTTATGCAGAAGCCCGCGCTTGCGTTTGGATTTCCATCTACAGGCCTTTCGTACACCGTACATCGCGCACCCTGCATCATGCCTCCAATTTCTCTGGTTCATCATTTTGAACTAATTTACTTTGCTAAGAATAACTGTTTCATTTAAAACTGCTGTTTTGCTACAATACATTGTCCGCAAATTATTTTATGGAATATTGGTGATGCTTGGCGTTGTAGTATTTGTGTTTTTCCTTTTCCAGGGTTTCGGTGATCCGTCGAGACTGGTAATGGGACAGCGTGCAGACGCTGCCACACAGGAAAATATCAGAAAGGAACTTTATCTTGATCAACCAAAGTGGAAGCAATTTCTGTGGTACCTCAATGATGTTTCTCCCATAGCTGTTCATTCTACTGCAGATATTAGCAACAAGCAATTGCATGGTTTATTTATTGGAACGGACCAAACCAAAATAGGTCTTAAAGTACCTTATCTGCGCAGATCATATCAAAGTAAAAGGGAAGTCTGGCAACTAATTATGGAAGTCTTGCCGGGCACATTATTATTAGCGGTCGCAGCGATGATCATCGCAACTGTTATTGGTGTTTTTTTGGGTGTAACCGCTGCCGTTAAGAAAGATACGTGGATGGATACTTCCTCCATTTTCTTAAGTATTGTCGGCATTTCTGCTCCTTCTTTTTTTATGGGAATAATCATCGCTTATGTGTTTGGATTTGTGTTAAGCAAGTACACGGGGCTTCATATGACAGGTAGTTGGTTTGATATTGATGAAGTGACAGGTGAAAAATATTTGACATTGAAAAATCTTTGGTTGCCCGCTATAACACTTGGTATACGCCCATTGGCAATCATAGCGCAGCTTACAAGAAGCTCCATGCTCGATGTACTCAATCAGGATTATATAAGAACAGCTTACGCAAAGGGATTAAGCAAAAATGTGATCGTATGGAAACATGCATTACGCAATGCGCTAAATCCTGTCATAACAGCCATCACAGGCTGGTTCGCAGAACTCTTAGCCGGCGCTTTTTTCGTTGAATATATCTTTGGATGGAAGGGGATTGGCAAGCTTACTGTTGATGCATTGGAGAAGCTCGACTTTCCCGTGGTAATGGGCTCGGTACTCGTTTGTGCGTCCTTATTTATTCTTGTAAATCTATTAGCTGATATTCTTTACGGAGTGATTGATCCGAGGGTGAAACGAATTTGAAAATGTGGAAATGTGGAAATTCATTGTGTGCGTCATTCTGTATTTATTATGGACAACCGTAATGGCGAATGACCGACCTAACGCATTTTCAAATTTCCACATTTTCACATTTTCAAATTGCCTAAGCTCTCTCTTCCTCAGAATACCTCCTAACCTTATGGTCCAGGTATTTTTGTTTGATGATCTCGCTCATTGTTTTGTTGTACAGTTTGCTTTCCACCCATGAAATAATGTCGAGGTAAGCAAAGGCGCGGGTTTCGAAGCGGTTTTTTTCTAGCTGCTTGGTCTTTTGCAGGAATTTTTCCATCTCCGCTCTTAATTCTCTGCGGGATACGTGAAATGAGTTGCGCAAAAACTTAAACATCTCTTGTTCCACCACCGTAAGGTTTTCACGCTTCGACATGAAGCGGTAAACTGATTTTGTAAGATACTCCACCAGGTCAAAATTGCCCAATTCGTAATGTGCCATTAAATGCAGAAGACGTGCATAGCTTTGCAAATCACTTCGCATGTCAACATTGTCATTAATAATGCGCAGCAAATAATCGATGCAGGTGTTATAATCCTGGCTGCCGAAATAAATCATTGCAGTTTTATAATTGATCACCAGTACGCGATGCTGATCGATGAACAACGCATATTCTGACAGCTTTTCATTAATGTGAGGAACCAATTCAAGCCCCCGTTGGAATGAACCTGTAATGGCACACAGATTGAGCTTTGCACTATAAATGTAAACGAAGGACTGCACTTTAAAGTTGTCGTGGTCCTTCACACGATCAGTTTCTGCAAATTCTTCAAAACGCTTCAGATCAATTTCGAATTTCTCATAATTGCGCAAGTCGTAATGCGAGTTTAACAGGTTGTGTAAACCTTTAATATAGTTGCCTGTTTCAACCCGGATCATTGTAGGCTGGTCGGTAAATAAGTCGACCCATTTCTGTGTGTAGCGATAGTACATCAAAAAATCCTGGCGAATAAATGCATACCAGCAATAGCTTTGATACAGGTAAAGCAACTCGTAGAAGCCCGTTTCCTTATATGCGTCAGGTGGAAGGTTTTCCTTAAAAAATTTTTTCACCCCCATTTCATCTTTCTCATTGCGGGCGTGGCCATTTTTTATGTAAAAGCTATAAAGCTGCATGGCAAGATTAGAAAGCCTCGCAACCATATCGATCCTTCTGCTCGATTCATTTGCTTCTTTGGCAAGCTGCTCAGCCCGGCTTTGCATTGTGTGTGTGATGTGAAGCGTCTCGATGCGTTTTTCCAGGGCAATGATCTGTGGAAGAAAAAAGAACTTCTCGTTGCTCTTCGCCATTTCCTTCGTTCGGGCCAGTAGGCGCAGACTTTGAAGGAACAGACCTTTCTTGTACAGAATATGGGCGTAGTCAAATTGCTCGTTCAACTGAAGATCGATGCTGTCGGCACTTTTGAGCAACCTTAGACTGGCGAGAATTTCTTTGTATAAATGTGTTTTTAAGTTGGAAAGCTGGGGCTTTAGAATGCCGGGCAATTTCTTTAATAATAATTTTTCATCATATTCGCTAAGCTTGTCCATAGCATCAAATAATTGCACAATTTTGAGGTCCTCTTTAGCAGAACTTCGCTTGATGTACAATTTAAAATGCCTTTTTTCCGCTTTTTCAAGGGAATGGATCAACTGAAACAATATATCTGAATATCTGTTGGACATAATCTAAAAAAAAGTCTGAAGCGCTTAATCATCAGGAATTTAAATAAAGATATAATCTTTTTGCCATGATTAAATCTTCATCAAAATGGTTATAAATCTTGTTTTTCGCAAAGTATTTTTGATATATCAAATGAGACGAAAAAGGGTAAGCGGGTCGTATAGTATTGAAAATCATTTGATAAAGCTGTAATCAGCACAAAAATTACCAGAACTTTTTTTCATATGGCAAGCAATCGTTAAAGCCTTCTGTTTCTACAGAGGGCTTATTTTTTTGCAAGATACGGTGGAGCAATTAATAATTAATAATTAAGAATTAATACGTAAGTCCCGGAATTGATGCTAAATGCCTCTTCATTTTCAACTTTCAACTCTCAATTCTCAATTCTCAATTACTTAATGACCACCTCTTTAATCACTTTTTCGCCCAGCGCCTCATTTACCTGCTTGATAATGTTTTCTTTTTGAAACATCAATTCGTTTCTAAGGGGAGCAACGGTAGTCGTTATATAAAGCTTATTCCCATGAATTTTTATGTCTTCCGTGTATTTAGCAATGGTCTTACCCATAATTTGTTCCCAAACCTGTTCTATCTGAATGGCTTGCATATAACCATTTAGCCTGCTGTTTTTTAGGAACTGTTTAAGTGCTTCTCCTATTGAATATTCTCCCATAACGATAAGTTGCGGTAAAGGTAGGAATCAATTAGGAATTAGGAATTAGGAGTTAGGAATTAGAAGGCGGAGGCAGGTAGTCTGGTAGGACGGTTTAAATTATAAACAACGAAAAGTCTGTTTTTTCGTAAATAATTGTTTTTCAGTAAGTAATACTTTATTAAATCTTCTACAGTTGAATGAAAACCTGTATCGGCTATGGGGTGTTGCAACTTTTCTTTTTCAACCTCCCTCTTATATGTGTTAATCCAATAATGAAAGAAAAAAACTTAAATCCAATATCAACTGAGTTCCTTCTTTAACCCTTTCATTATATACAAATAATTGGTGTTCCGGCTCGTTGGCGTTCCCTACGTAATGATGTGAGAAAGCATACTTAATCCGTACTCTTTCGAAAATTGCCGGAACACTTTTATTTCACTCTCCGTACAGACAAGGCATTGCCTTGTCTCTATAAAATTCGCACAGGCCCGTTTTTATCCATTCTATCAGAAAAACTAAAAGAATCCGTACACTATTTGAAAACAATAGATGAAATAATTATATCCAATATTTCCGGAAAGACCATCGTTCGTTAGGCCCGTTTTTATCCATTCTATCAGAAAAACTAAAGAAATCCGTACACTATTTGAAAACAATAGATCAATAATTATATCCAATATGTCCGGAAAAACCATCGTTCGTTAGGCCCGTTTTTAATCCAATCCATGCAAGACTGCAATGCGTTAATCCGTACTCTCCCGAAAACAATTGTAAAGACATTTATTTGGTAAGTGTCTTTTTTGTTTTTTAGAAATGAAGCACTATAGCTTGATAAGTTGTTGCGGAATGTTCAGTGCAGAAAATGCATTCGACAAACGATCGCAGTGTGTATCAGTTAGTAAAACCTGTCCGTCGTTATGCGAGCAAACCCATTGCAATAAATTGTTGATCCGGTTTTCGTCAAGTTTCTCGAAAACATCATCCAGTAGCAGGATAGGAGCAAATCCCTTTTCCTGTTGCAGGGTTTCAAACTCAGCAAGTTTTAAGGCAAAAAGTAAACTCTTTCGTTGCCCCTGTGAAGCGATTTGCTTGAAAGGCTTCTCAAACAATTTTAACTCGATATCATCCTTGTGTATACCTACGTTTGTGCGTTGCAGATAGAGATCCCTTTCTCTTGACAAATGCAGGCAATTGATAAATGAGTTGGCCGTAAGCTGGCTATCGTACATAATGTCTACAACATAAGTTTCGCCCGATATCTGCTGATAAAATTGTTTTACCAATTCAATAAACTTTTGCAGACGCTCTTTTCTTTGCTCAAATACGTAATTCCCCGCCGCGATCAACTGGTGATCGAGTACTTCCAGTAAATGTTCGTCCACTCTTCGTTGATCTGCGAATTGTTTCAGAACGCTGTTCCTCTGGAGTAATATTTTATTGTATTGGATAAGTTGCAGCAGATATTGATGATCAACCTGGCAAAACAGAGCGTCTATAAAATGTCGGCGTTCCTCGCTGCCGCCGGTAATAATTTGCACGTCGTCCGGGGCGATCATCACCGCGGGAAATTTGCCGATATGCTCAGACAGTTTTCCATACAACGTATCATTATCAGAAAACTCCTTTTTTCCCGTTTCCCGTAAAATGCTGGTGAGTTTGTGGGATTCACCGTTCAGCGTAAAATTTCCCTCCAGTCGAAAACCGTTTAATCCCTGCTGCACGTTTTGCGCATCACTTTTGGTGAAATAGCTCCTGGTAAAGCACAGGTAATACACCGCATCCAGCAAATTCGTTTTCCCGATGCCATTTTTCCCACAAATTCCCGTGACCTTTTCGGTGAAGTTGAAAGATTGCGCCAAATAATTCTTAAACTGAACGATTGTTATGTCCTGGATCTGAAGCATGAAGAACGCAAGGTAATTTGAAAATGTGGCAATTTGAAAATTTGAAAATTGCGGTGCGCACTATTTTTTAAAAAAATAAAACAATTAAAATATATAATAGAATTGTTTTATTTGTCAGGAATGGTAACCCCTTCATTTTCAAATTTTCAAATCTTCAAATTAGCACATTTCTTTTTTTCGAGTTTTCAGATTTTCAAATTGCTAAACCCTTATCTTTGCCCGTCAAATTTGAATACTGTGGCAACAAAATTTTCCAAAGAAACTTATTTGTATTGGTACGAACTCATGAAGCTTATACGCGAGTTCGAGTTAATGGCAGAAGAGAAATATAAAATGGAAGGCAAAATTCGTGGTTTCTTTCATGCTTATATTGGGCAGGAAGCGATTGCAGCAGGTTGTATGACCGCTACAAAACCGGAAGATGCGTTCATTACAGGATATCGCGATCACGGTTTGGCAATTGCCAAGGGTGTAAGCGCAAAAAGTTGTATGGCCGAGTTGTATGGTAAAGCTACGGGCTGTGCGAAAGGAAAGGGTGGCAGTATGCACTTTTTTGGAAAAGACGTTAATTTCTTCGGTGGGCATGGTATCGTAGGTGCACAGATCGGAACTGGCGCCGGTATCGCTTTCGCTGAAAAATATAAAGGAACAGATCACGTTTGCTTAACTTTCTTTGGCGATGGTGCTGCGAGACAAGGTATGGTGAACGAAGTGTTCAACATGGCAATGACCTGGAAATTGCCTGTAATTTTCATTTGTGAGAACAACCATTACGCAATGGGTACTTCTGTAGAAAGAACCTCTAACGTAGTGGATATCTATAAAATGGCTGATGCGTTTGAAATGCCTGCTGACAGTATTGACGGTATGAGCGCAGAAGCAGTTCACGAAGGCATGGCGAGAGCCGTGAAAAGAGCTCGTGAAGGCGGTGGGCCTACTTTATTGGAAATCAAGACCTACCGCTATAAGGGTCACTCTATTTCTGATCCTCAGAAATACCGCACCAAGGAAGAGGTGGAAGAGTACAAACAGAAAGATCCGATTGAAATGGTGCTGAAAACAATTCTTGACAACAAATTTGCAACTCAGGAAGAGATCGACGAAATCAACAAACGCGTAACTGACCAGGTTACAGAAGCTGTTACATTCGCAGAAGAATCTCCGCTGCCTTCAGACGATGAGGTTTTGAAGGATGTATACGTTGATCAGAATTATCCATTTATTGTTGACTAATCTCAAGCATAACTAAAAACTAAATTAAACCGTAATTAGAACTAAAATGGCAGACGTTAATCAGGTTCAGCAAACCGAAGAAAGAAATGAAGTGGTTGATCGCATGACCGGTTTCTGGGATAAAAATAACAAAGCGATTGTATTTGCTTTCGCTGCTTTAATCATCGTTGTAGGTGGTTATTTTGGCTACAAGTATCTTGTAAAAGAGCCAAGTGAGAAAAAGGCCAGTGATGCAATCTTCAGAGCGGAGAGCTATTACCGCCAGGATTCATTGACCCTTGCTCTTAATGGCGACAATGTAAATCTTGGATTTGTAAAAGTTGCTTCTAAATTTAGCGGAACAAAAGCTGGTAACCTGGCTAATTTCTATGCAGGTGACTGCTATTTGAAATTGGGTGATTATGCTAACGCGATTAAATATTTGAAAGCGTTCTCTACAAGCTCTAAGCAATTCGAAGCAAGAGCCCTTGCTTTGCTTGGTGATGCATATGCTGATTCCGGTAAAAAAGAAGAAGCAATCGACCAGTATAAAAAAGCAGGTACTCTGTTTGAGAAAGACGACTACAACTCTCCGGAATATCTTTTCCGCGCAGGCTTGCTTTCTGAAACAATTGGTAAAACAAAAGAAGCTATCGAGTTGTACAAAACAATTCAAACAAAATACCCTCGTAGCGAAAGAGGTATGTCTATCGATAAATACCTTGCGAGACTGGGCGTAACAGAATAATTATAAATTCAAAAGTCAAAATTCAAAAGGGTTCGCTTTTTTGACTTTTGACTTTTTTACCTTAAGTTTCGAAATGGCAACAGTATCAAACAGTAGTTTACTAGAAATAAATGCAGGCATTCTTCCAAAGGATGCCTGTATTGTTATTGTGAAAACAGAATGGAACGCAGTAACAATTAACAAGCTTGAAGATGGCTGCAGAAAAGTTTTTGCAGAGCACGGTATAGAAAATGTAAAGACGATCGTGGTTCCCGGCGCTTTTGAAATTTCTTTTGGCGTAAAAGCATACTGGGAAGCAAAGAAAAACTCTTACGAACAGCCCGATGCCTTTATTGCGCTGGGTGTTGTACTGCGTGGAGATACGCCGCATTTCGATTATGTGTGTAAAGCGGTTACAGACGGTGTGGTGAATCTGAACCTTCAGTTACCTGTGCCTGTTATTTTTGGTGTGCTGACGGTAGATAACCAGCAACAAGCTGACGAAAGAGTAGGCGGTGTGCATGGACATAAAGGCGAAGAAGCGGCAATTACGGCATTGAAGATGATCGCACTAAAGAGAAGCTTTGAGCACTAGGCTATAATTGAAAGTTGAAAATTGAAAGTTGAAAATGAGTTTGATAGGAGTGTTAAGTCTAACAACTATCAACTAACAACAAACAACTATTCTAACATGAACGTACAACTATTCATACCTTGTTTCGTTGATCAATTGTATCCGCAAACGGCATTCAATATGGTGAAGGTTTTGCGGAAACTTGGTTGTGAGGTTTCCTACAACGAGAATCAAACCTGCTGCGGCCAGCCGGCCTATAATGCAGGATTCCAGGATGAAGCGAAAGACGTTTGTTCTAAATTCATTAAAGACTTTTCCGGAACTGACTATATCGTTGCGCCAAGCGCTTCATGTACAGGTTTTGTGAGAAATTACTATACAAAATTGTTCGATAATTCCTCCGTTCACAATGATGTAAAGAACCTTGGGAATCGTTTGTACGAATTCTCTGAGTTTTTGGTAAAGGTCTTAGGAGTGGAAGATGTAGGCGCAACCTTTTCAGCTAAGGCAACGTACCATGATTCCTGTGCGGGTTTGCGTGAATGCAAGATCAAACAGGAGCCACGCAAATTGCTGAAAAACGTAAAAGGACTTGAGCTCGTTGAAATGAACGATGTTGAAACCTGTTGCGGTTTCGGTGGAACATTTGCCGTGAAATTTGAACCCATCTCTGTAGCTATGGCCGACCAAAAAATTGGTAACGCATTAGCCACAGAAGCAGAATATATAATCTCCACAGATCTTTCCTGCCTCATGCATATAGGCGGACGCAGCAACTTTAAGGGCAATAAGATTAAGACAATTCATTTGGCGGATGTGCTGGCGAGTGGATGGGAGTAATTGAAAATTGAAAGTTGAAAATTGAAAATGAACACTTGTTGCTTTGGCAAGAGACTAGCAATTCAATTCGATTACTTCACACAGCTAATTTTCCGTTTTCAACTTTCAACTTTCAACTAGCATCAAACTGATATCTCTCCATTATCTCATCACTAAAAACCTGATACAGTTTTTTCAGCTGCGGTTCGTGTTGCAGCAGTTTAAGATGTTTTTCTATTGTTGTTACATCTCTGCGCATCGCAGGCCCTGTCTGCATTGTAGAGGGGGCGTTGGTATTAAGTCTGCCAACTGTTTCTCGGATAAGCGGTAGTAACAATTCGAAATTAATGTCCTGATGTTTGCAATAGTCATCTGCCAACGTAAAAAGATGATTGGTGAAATTATTAACAATCACTGCACCCACATGGAGGTGCAATCTTTTATTATCATTTGCAATGGCAACTTCCTCACTGATTGTTGTTCCTAATTCAATCAACATACTAATGTCTGCATTGCTATTGGCATCCACAAGGAGTGGGATTTCAATATCGGCATCGCTGTTTTTCTTGAGACTTTGCAGTGGGTAGAAAACTCCGTAACGTGGGGAGATTTTTTTAAGCACTTCTTTACTTACCGAGCCAGCTGTATGCACCACCAGGTTATCGCAATGAAAATCATCGGGCAGTTCGTACAGGCCATTGTCAGAAATAGCGATGATGTACAGATCCGCATCTTTTGAAATGTCGCTCCAATCGTAGCAGGGCACAGCTTTCAGCTCCCTGGCTAGTTGAGACGTTTTTTCGTTGCCTCTTCCATGTACCTGCACAATGGTATGTGAGGCCCGTAAAAGCTTGTGGCCTACAACTGTTGCAACATTGCCCGTTCCTATAATCGTAATGTTCATTACACTAATTTTGGGGTGATGAAATTAAAACAAAAATTTGCGATCCGCTACATCAGCAGCAAGCTGAAACTTATTTCGGTTGTTTCGAAAAAACGTGCAGCTGAAAAAGCGTTTGATTTGTTCAGCAGTCCGGTATCAAGATCGCGAAAACAATCTGCTTTGTTTGATAAGGTTGAGCGACTACCCATGCAGGTTGATAACATTCCTGTAATGGCGTACAGATGGAACAAAGGAGGGGGTAAAAAAGTTCTTGTTTTGCATGGTTTTCAAAGCGCCAGCAAAAATTTTGATCATTTCATTCAATTGCTTATCGATAAAGGATACGAGGTATTGGCGGTCGATGCGCCTGCACACGGCGAGTCAGGCGGCGACAGAATTTTGCTGCCTTTGTACGTAAAAACAATTGAAGCAGCCTACAACCAGTTTGGCCCAATTCAAAACTTCGTGGCACACTCTTTCGGTGGCTTGGCGATCACCCATTTCCTTGAAAAAATTGAACACGGCGATGATTACAAAGTGGCGCTCATTGCGCCGGCGACAGAAACGTCAACTGCTATTGATCTTTTTTTCGCAATGCTGAATCTCAAAGATTCCTTTAGAAAAGAATTTGAAGAGCTTATTATTGAGAAAGGGGGCAAGCATTCTTCTGAGTATTCCATCGCAAGAGCGGTAAAAAAGATCAAAGCAAAAATATTGTGGATACACGATGCGGATGATGATATAACGCCATACAGTGACGTTGTTCCTGTGATCAGTGCGAATCACGATCACATACAATTTATCACCACAAAGGGTTTGGGGCATCGGAAAATATATCACGATGATAAAGTAGTGAAGGCGGTGATTGATTTCTTATGATCAGGAGAAGATATCAATTGCTGCTTTGAAAGTGTTGCAATGTGCTTCTACAATTTTTCTTACATCAGCAGAGTAGCCGCCGCCCATGGCAACCGCCACAGGAATGTTTCTTTTCTTTAGTTCTTCAAACACAAATACATCTCTTTGACGACAGCCTTCCATTGTAACTTTTAGTTTTCCAAACTTATCGGTATCGAGAATATCAACGCCGGAGAGAAAGAAGGCAAATTGCGGCTTCTCTTTTTCAAGTAAACCGGGCAAAGTGTTTTGCAAAACAGATAGATAAGTGTTCGTGTCCGTTCCGTCCAATAATGGCACGTCGAGGTCAGATTTTTCTTTGTGAAAAGGATAGTTGTGTGCGCCGTGCATACTGAATGTGAATACTCGAGGTTCATGTTCAAATATCCTGGCAGAACCATTTCCCTGGTGCACGTCCAAATCAATAATGATGATCTTCTCCGCATTCTTTTTGTGCAACAAATAATTCGCTGCAATTGCCATATCGTTCAACAGACAAAATCCTTCACCTTTGTCTGCATACGCGTGATGCGTGCCTCCGGCTATATTCAGCGCCACACCATCTTTCATCGCATGATAACAACAATCAATTGTTCCTTGCGCAATGACGAGTTCACGTTCTGTTAACAATGGTGATTGAGGAAATCCGATCTTTCGCTGTTCGCTTGCAGTTAGGGTTTGGTAGATCAGTTTGTTGTAATATTCTTTTGTGTGCGTTAGTAAAACCGTTTCTTTAGGGCAAATCGCTGGCGTAAAAATATTCTTCTGCGTGATCACTCCTTCATGTTTCAACTGCTCAGGAATCAATTCGTATTTCAACATCGGAAAGCGATGACCTTCGGGGAGAGGGTGAGAGTAGAGGGGAGAGTGAGCAATGTGAATCATGGGGCAATTAAGAATTAAGAATTAAGAATTCTTTGTGCGCTGCATTATGTCTTTTTTGACATTGCTTTAGGTGTAAAATTAAAGGGCAGCATTCTTGTCGAATATTGCCCTTTAAATATTATGAAAGTCGAATTAAGTTTAGAAATCTGAACCAGGAAAAATTATTAATTCTTAATTCTTAATTGTTACTTGTCCATACCAAAGCGCTCGCTCCCAAAATAGCTGCATCAGATTCTTTCAGATGGCTCACTATGAGTTTTACTTTGTTTTGGAAGATCTTGATCAGATTGGCTTCCATGTGCTCTTGTGTCGGCCGCAGGATGAAGTCACCCGCTTTGGTAAGTCCGCCAAAGAGAATGATGGCTTCAGGGCTGGAGAACATCACTGCGTTTGCCAATGCTAAGCCAAGAATTTTACCGGTATATTCAAAAACTTCCTTCGCAATTTTATCACCTTTGATCGCTGCATCATACACTTTTTTGGAATCCATTTCTGCCTCGGGAACAACTCTCAGAAGGCTATCTTCAGCATTTTTGTTCAGCAATTCAAGCGCAGTCAATTTCACACCCGTCGCCGAAGCATAAATCTCCAACGAACCATGTTTTCCTGTACCAGGATGAAAACGTCCATCAGGAATTACAATAGTGTGACCAAGTTCGCCAGCAAAACCATCGTGGCCATAGATCAACTGACCATTTGCCACAATACCGCTGCCAACGCCTGTTCCCAGGGTGATCATAATGAAATCTTTCATTCCTTTTGCCGCACCATACATCATTTCGCCGATCGCCGCGGCGTTGGCGTCATTGGTAAGTGTAACCGGGAGTTGAAATTTGTTCTCCAGCAATTTTGCCAGAGGCACTATGCCTTTCCATGGCAGGTTAGGTGCATATTCAATTGTTCCTGTGTAAAAGTTGCCGTTTGGGGCGCCCACGCCGATGCCTTTCATGCGTCCGACGCCTCCCGTTTTATTAATCAGTTCAAGAACTGCATCATACAGTTCGTCGATAAATGTTTCTACCTGTGTATGTTTCTTAGTGGAAATTTCGCTGGAAAATAACACATTGCCATTACGGTCCACGATACCAAATTTGGTACCTGTTCCGCCAATGTCAATACCAATTGCTAAAGAAGTCATTGTAAAGATGGTTTATAAGTAATGCAAGATAGTAAAGGATGTACTATGTAGGATGTACGTTGTACGAAATTCATTTGAGTTTGGCACTCTGAAGTATTTCGTACACCGTACACCGCACATCATTACACGCTAATGTCCTCCTGCGCTTTCTAAAGAATCATAGTCGATGCCTTGAGCTTTGAGCAGCGATTTTGCTTTTACGGCATAGAATGCCAGGTAAATAAAGCACGCAACACATATTATATAAGAGTATTGTATGCCCAAAATAGCATCGCTGGCCAATACACCCTGCAACAATGGTATCAAGCCGCCACCCATGATCATCATAATCAGGAAGCTTGCGCCTTCGTTGGTATGTTTTCCAAGACCTGCGATTGCCAGGGTAAAAATACAAGGCCACAAAGTGCTACAGAACAAACCAACGCTGATAAACGCAAAAGTGCTTACCATACCGTCAGCCAGCATACCAATGATAAGTGCTGTTATTGCCAAAGCTGAGTAGATCAGCAACTGACGGGCAGGATTGCCTTTGCTGAAGTAATCACCAATGATCAGCGCAACAATCACGGCTGCATAAATGTAGAATGGAACCACATCATGACCGGCGATTTTATTTGCAATGATGAACACAAGGAATGCCAGGTAAGGCATAATAAAGCCAAGAACTTTGGTAATGCCTTTGCTTAGGTTGAAAGCACCTACTGAACTTGTCCAACGGCCAATCATCAAGCTTGCCCAGTAAAGGGAAACGTAAGGCGCAACCTGGCTGGTATCAAGGCCAAGGTGTTTTTCAATGAACAATGGCAGATTGGATGCTGTAGATACTTCCACACCTACATAAATGAAGATCGCGATCATGCCCAACACAAGCTGAGGATATTTGAAAACCGAGCCTCTGTCTTTGTAGAGGTGATCTTTTGGATCTTCTACGACATCATCAGATACTGTGTGTATTTTGTTTGGTACAGAAGAAAATCTAAAGATGAGGGCTGCTACGATGAAAGCGGCGCCGAGTATGAGGTAGGGCGTTTTCACAGATTCGATGCTTGCTGTGGTATTACCGCCGGAAACACTGCCGAATATAGCAAAGCTCACCAGCAACGGTCCGATGGTAGTACCAAAGTTATTAATACCACCAGCCATGCTCAAGCGCTGTGAACCTGTTTTCGGATCACCCATTACAATGGCGAGCGGGTTGGCTGCAGTTTGTTGCAAAGAGAATCCGAGGCCAACAATAAAAAGTCCGCCAAGTAATAAACCATAAGAGGAGGTTTGCGCCGCAGGGTAAAATAACAAGGTACCAATCGCGGAAATGATCAGACCTAAAGAGATCCCATTTTTATAACCAATGCGGTTCAGAATATCGCCACCGCTTGCCCTGGAAACGCCAAAATAAATAATTGAACCTACAGTGTAGGCCACATAGAAAGCAACCGAAATTAATTGAGACTGCCAGGGGGCAAGGCCGAGGGCCTTTTTAAAAACGGGAATTAGGATATCGTTGCTCGCGGCTACGAAACCCCAGAAGAAAAATACAGTGACCAGCGTTCCAAACTGGGACCACTTCGTTTGTTGACTCATATTAGTTGTTGTTGTTAAATTGAAGGCTTAAAAATAAATGGTTTTTCACGACATTAAACTGATTTCGATAAAAAGAATAAACATTTTACTCATAAAGTAATTTTTTTTTAATGCAAATGCATTTCGAATGCAAATCCTTCTTAAATTGAACTGCCTATATCAATGTACAAACCTATACTTCCGCTGTACTTTGTGTTATGATTATTTTAGAGTAACTTTTATCAGGATAGAGGCCAAAGAACTCTTCACAAAGTTTTGGGCCGGTTTTCCATTGCACATTTGCAAGCGATAGTATGAAGTAGTTTCACCACCAAACTAGTGTCAGCTTTTTTGTGATTGTAATCACGGAACATTTTTTAGAATAAGGATTAATTTATAACGAAGAGCATATGGAAATAATTCACGTATCAGCGGAATGTTATCCGGTAGCAAAGGCGGGAGGTTTGGGCGATGTAGTAGGAGCGTTGCCAAAATACCAAAACCAGGCGGGGCACATTGCCAAGGTGGTAATGCCCATGTACAGGACAAAGTTCCTGTTTGACAATACATGGGAGGTTGTACACAAGAGTGGCACATTTCTCGGCCACAGATGGTTCGACTATACAATAATCAAAGAAAAAACAAATAAACTGGGTTTTGATCTTTATCTGGTTGACATACCGGGTCTGCTTGACAGGGAAAAAATCTATTCTTACGATGATGACGTTGAAAGATTCACTGCGTTCCAGATTGCAGTAGTGGATTGGATCAGTGTCTGGAGACATCGCCCGGATGCAATCCATGTTCACGATTATCATACATCGTTCATCCCGTTTATGATGCAGCATTGTTTTGCATACCGCCATCTTTCGAGGGTGCCGGTAGTGCTTACCATTCACAATGCGCAATATCAGGGCTGGATGGGCTGGGACAGAAGCAACTACATTCCCGCATGGGATGCGTGGTCCGGTGGTTTGCTGGGCTGGAACGGTGTGATCAATCCGTTGGCAGCAGGTATCAAGTGTGCGTGGAAGGTGACAACGGTGAGTCCGAATTATTTAAACGAACTACGTTATAACAGCAATGGCCTCGAAGCGCTTATTGAATTTGAAAGAGGAAAATGTATAGGTATTCTTAATGGAATAGATACCAAAGTTTGGGATCCTGCAACAGATTCTTATCTCGATTCCCATTTTGACATAAAAACATTAGAAAAAGGAAAGGCTGCGAACAAAAAATTACTCTGCGATACTTTTAAACTTGATGTAGATAAACCGCTGATCATTTTTATAGGAAGATTGGTTGGCGAAAAAGCCGCTGAACTATTGCCCGGCGCCATAGGTGATTCTTTGTACCATATCGGAACAAAAATGAATTTCCTTGTCTTGGGAAATGGTGAGTGGTGGATTGAGAGCCAGCTTGAGAGCATGAAAAGTGTGTGGATGGGTTTCTACAATTCTAAAATTGGGTACAACGAGCAACTGAGCCACCAAATGTATGCCGGGGCAGACTTTCTGCTGATGCCAAGCCGGGTCGAGCCTTGCGGGCTCAACCAAATGTATGCGATGCGCTACGGAACCATTCCTATTGTGCGCTCCACAGGCGGATTAAAAGACACCGTGATTGATTGTGAAGAACCTGGAGGTTACGGTGTTGTATTTAATGACTTGAGTGTTGGCGACATTACCAATGCCATCTACAGAGCATTGAAATTGCAAGACAAGCCGGGCAAAATGAACGAACTGAAAAAGAAAATAATGGCACTCGATTTTAGCTGGGATAAAAGTGCGGAGGAATACATAGGGGTGTACGAGTCGTTACAATCGAAATAATTGAAAATTGAAAATGAGTTTTTAGTTGAGAGTTGTTAACCTTTGTACACTTCGCATTTTCAACTTTCAATTTCAATTTTCAACTCCATAAATAACACTATTGTTAACTCATAATGCTTAATATGTCAAAACAAATGATGGCCGTGATTTTGGGAGGCGGCGCTGGAACGCGTTTATATCCTCTTACTGCAAGTCGCAGTAAACCGGCCGTACCTATTGCAGGAAAGTATCGCCTCGTGGACATTCCCATTTCCAATTGTATTAATTCAAACATCCATCGCATGTTTGTATTGACGCAGTTTAACTCGGCATCGCTGAACAGGCATATTAAAAACACCTATCACTTTAGCGCCTTCAGTTCCGCTTTTGTTGATATTTTGGCAGCAGAGCAAACACCTGATAACATCACGTGGTTCCAGGGAACGGCTGATGCGGTTCGTCAAAGTTTGAGACATCTTGAGCCATTTGAAAGTGATTATATTTTGATCCTTTCAGGTGACCAGTTGTATCAAATGGATTTCACTGAAATGCTTACTCATCACACAGACACAGGAGCCGATATTTCCATCGCAACCATTCCAGTTACGGAACGTGATGCTCCGGAATTTGGCATATTAAAATCTGACGAAAAACAACACATCACTTCATTTATTGAAAAGCCCAAAAAAGAGTTGTTGCCTGAGTGGGTGAGTGACACCGGTGATGATATGAGGCGCCAGGGAAAGGTCTATCTTGCTTCGATGGGTATCTATATTTTCAATAGAAAATTGCTTTTCGATCTGTTGAAAAATGAAAAGAAAGATGCTACAGATTTCGGTAAAGAGATCATTCCCGAAAGCATCGACAAATACAAAGTTACAAGCTACCAATATGATGGTTACTGGACAGACATAGGAAACATTCACTCTTTCTTTGAAGCCAACCTGGGCCTTACAAAAGAGTTGCCCGATTTTAATTTGTTTGACAACAACAACGCCATCTTTACACGTGCACGCATGTTGCCTCCGGCAAAGATCAGCGGAACCACTCTGGAAAAGGCATTGATTGCAGAAGGTTCTATCATAAATGCGTCGCGTGTTGAGAATTGTGTGCTTGGGGTAAGATCAAGAATTGGAAGCGGCACTACTATCGCAAACAGTTACGTAATGGGTAATGATTACTTCGAGACCATTCCCGAAATGGAGCAAGCTAAAAAAGGTGGCATTCCGATCATAGGGATAGGCAACCGTTGTTACATAAACAACGCCATCGTTGATAAGAACTGTCGCATAGGCGATGATGTGCGCATCAATGGCGGCTCGCATTTAACCAATGTTGACGAGCCTTTGTATGTAGTTAAAGACGGCATTGTCGTGATCAAAAAAGGAGCGGTTATTCCAAACGGATTTGTGCTTTAATAAATAGGAACGCAGATTTTCAAGATTGTCATGATTTATTAAGATTGAATTTTAATAAGCAGAGCGATTATGAAAAATCTGCGTTCTTTTTTACAAAAATGCGGAACGCAGCTTTTCATGATTTTTAAGATTTTCAAGATTCTTTTTAAGATGTTGTTTGCAAGCAAAAGTCATAACAGATCATGACAATCTTGAGAATCTGCGTTCTTTCTTTCTCAGGAACACAAATTGTTGTAATTTCTACAAAGAGAAATCATGACAATCATGAAAATCTGTGTTCCCTCTCTCAAAACCTATCGCCATGAGTGAAAAAGTGAAAAATAAACTGCTCAAGGAAGTTGCCGCAACCAACGGTCATGACAAGAAAACGCGAAAGAAATCATCTAAAAAGAAAAACAAATTGAATAACCTTCCCTACGAACAGTCACATTTTATTGATACTTCAAAAAATGTATGGAACTATACGCTGCTCTCCAATGAGGATGTGTTGAACTTTCAACATGGAACGAATTATCGTTTGTATGAAAAATTCGGTTCGCATGCTTTGGAAGTTAACGGAGAAGCAGGAATGTATTTCGCCGTATGGGCTCCGAATGCAACATCCTTGTCAGTAATTGGCAATTTCAATGACTGGAAGAATTTTGAGCACAACTTATTTCCCCGCTGGGATAAAAGTGGCATTTGGGAGGGATTCATACCGGGATTCAAAAACGGCGAAGTTTACAAATATCATATCGTAGGTTTTCAGGGCGTAGAGACTGACAAAGGAGATCCTTTTGCACATTTCTGGGAAATAAGGCCACAAACGGCATCCATCGCCTGGGAGCTCGGCTATGAATGGAACGATAAGGAATGGATGAAGAAAAGAAAAAAACACAACAAGCTCGATTCGCCGTGGAGCGTTTACGAAGTGCATTTGGCAAGTTGGATGCGTCCTGATGCGAATGACGAAGAATCTTACAACACTTATCAGCAAATAAAAGAAAGGATGGTGCCTTATGTCAAGGAAATGGGCTTCACGCACGTGGAATTCATGCCCATAATGGAACACCCTTTCGACGGAAGCTGGGGCTACCAGGGCGCAGGTTTTTTTGCGCCTACATCACGCTTCGGATCCCCGCAGGATTTTATGGATCTTGTAAATGCTTTTCACGAAGCAGAAATAGGTGTTATCCTCGATTGGGTGCCTTCGCATTTTCCATACGACGCACACGGCCTGTTTATGTTTGACGGCACACACACATATGAGTATGCCGATATGCGCAAGGGGTTTCACCCCGATTGGAACTCTTACATTTTCAATTATAAACGGGGCGAAGTAAAATCGTTTTTGATAAGTAGTGCGAGATTCTGGTTTGATAAATTCCACGCAGATGGCATTCGCGTAGATGCCGTTTCCTCGATGTTGAAACTCAGCTATTCGCGCAAAGAAGGGGAGTGGGAGCCAAACGAATTTGGCGGAGACGGTAACCTCGAAGCTATTGCTTTTATCAAAGATCTTAATGAGACCTTATACCGCGACTTTCATGACATACAAACCATCGCGGAAGAAGCCACAGACTGGCCCGGCATTTCAAAACCTACTGTCTCAGGAGGTTTGGGCTTTGGTATGAAATGGATGATGGGTTGGATGCACGATACACTGCGTTATTTCAAGTGTAATCCGTACGATCGGCAACATCACCAGGATGATCTCACTTTCAGCATGATGTATTATTATGACGAAAATTTCATGATGCCCTTAAGTCATGACGAGGTTGTACATGGAAAATCACCAATGCTGTACAAAATGCCCGGCGATGAGTGGCAAAAACACGCCAACCTTCGTTTGTTGTATTCTTACATGTTTGCACATCCCGGAGGCAAATTGTTGTTCATGGGAAATGAATTCGCTGCCACCACAGAATGGAACTATAAAAGCGAGCTGCCATGGCATTTATTGGAGCACGCCAGCCACCGGGGAATGCAAGAATGTGTAAAGGATCTTTGTCATTTACTTAAAAATGAACCCGCTTTATACCAAAGGCAATTCGATTCCGATGGTTTTGAATGGATTGACCTCAATCACCGGTCCGATGCCATCATTGTTTTTAAGCGAAAAGGTGAAAAAGCAAAGGATGACCTGTTGGTAATTTTAAATATGACACCTACTGTTCATCTCGATTGGAAAGTCCACGTACGTGGAAAAGATTCGTGGAAGGAAATTTTTAACAGTAACGATGAAAAATACTGGGGAACCGGCGACGTGTACAATCCATTTCCTGAAATAAAAATTCTGGATAAAAAGCACAAACTTTATGAAATAAATGTGCATTTACCAGCGTTAAGTGCTGTGATTTTAAAATAATATTTAAAATATATTTAAATTTTTGCACAAGTGTAAATTAAGGGCTTATTGTTGCTTAACTTGCACCGCGAATCCTATATCCCAACTGTTTTAAATCCAAAAGTTGCACAAATGAAAAGACCACTATTTACTGTGCTGACTGTTTTGGCCGTAAGCCAGGGCTTTGCGCAAACAGACAGCTCCGATTATTTCTACCGAAAGGGCACTGAAGAAAAAATTGCCCGTCGTTATTTACCTGCTTTTAACAATTTTCAAAAATCAGTACAGTTTAAACCGGAAAACAGTGATGCTCAACGAGCATTGGGCGAGGTCGCGGTCGAACTACGCAAATATGAGGATGCAAAAAAATCATTTTTGAAAGTACTGGAAGCAAAAAAAGACGATACAACAGCGGTTAGCAATCTTACAAATCTGTACTTCTGGACACGCAAGTGGGATGATGCCATTAAATATGCTCAACAGGCAAAAGCGCTCCATCTCGGTACCAACAATAATTACATAATTGCAAAAGCCTACTACGAGCAGGAGAACTACGGCAAATCGCTGGAGTTCCTCGAAATGGCTTACAAAGACGATAACAAAAATGCAGAAGTTCCATACCTCGGCGCTCGTTGCCTGATAGAAATGAGCAATTATAAAAAAGCAGCAGGCTGCTATGAGCAGGCCATTGCACTTGACTCCACAAAAACATTGTGGATGTATGAGGCAGGCTTGACCTACTACGCAATTCCGGATGATAACAAGTCTATTTACTGGTTGGAACGCGCCGGCGCAAACGGATACAAAAGAACCAATGATTATTTGCAAAACCTCTCCAACGCATACCTGAATACCAAGCAGTGGGACAAAGGCATTCCATTGCTGGAAGAATTGCAGCAACACAAACCGCAGGATGTGGAAGTAATTTATAGCATTGGCGAAGTATATTATCACACGAAGAAGTATGACATGGCAATAGAATCATGGGATAAGATTCTTGCTATTGATAATAAAAATGCCAACGCTGTTTATATGATCGGCCTGGCTTACCAAAAGAAAGGAGAAACGGCAAAAGGACAGGAGCTTTGCGATAAAGCGATTGCAATGGATCCTAATTTGGCGAAACTAAAAGAAGAACGGAAAATGCCAATGTAATTGAAAGTTGAAAATGGTAGGGGCTAATCGCATTCGCCCTGATGCGCCCAAAACGTGCAACATAAATATTTTGAAAATGCACCGGTCCGCCGGTGCATTTTCATTTATCCATAACAGTTAGCGGCGCATAAGAAGTCAACGGCATGCACAGAATGCATTTTCAAATTTTCAAATCGTCAAATTTTCAAATTTCTCCTTCGCTACCATCTTAACGGGTTATTCCTTATTTTGCGTGGATAAACCCTGGATCGTATGGAACTATTTCTACTGGTAGTAGCGCTGGTGCTGCTAGTCGTTTTGCTTTCAAGAGCATCGCGGCATGACAACACCCTAAGGCAACTGGATAACACTATTCATTTGCTGCACAACGAAATCAAACAACTAAAAGGCAAAGCATCTGCGCCTGCTCCTGACATAGTTTCACCACAGGCTTCTCCGCAAAAGAAAGAAGAACAGCCAAAACAGCCTGAGACTTTTGTTCCTTTTCCAAAGCCGATGACGCAAGCCGCTCCGCCGCAGAAAGAGCCGGAGCCAGCCTTGTTTACAAATGAGCCGAAAGAAAAGGCTGTGCCGATAAATCCCGCACCACGTCCAATTGCGGTGGCAAAACCTGCAGAACCACAGGAAAGTGTTTTTGCAAAATGGCTCGCGAAAAATCCTGATATAGAAAAATTCATTGGAGAAAATCTTATCAATAAAATTGGTATTGCGATTCTGGTTTTAGGCATCGCTTTCTTTGTAAAGTATGCCATCGACCAGGAATGGATCGGTGAGGTTGGAAGAGTGTCCATTGGACTGTTGTGCGGCGCCATACTTCAAGTTTTGGCACATAGGTTGCGCGAGAATTACAGACCATTCAGCTCTGTACTTGCAGGGGGTGGCATTACTGTATTTTATTTCACGATAGCATTTGCCTTTCATCAATACAATTTGTTTCCACAAACAGTGGCGTTTATCATAATGGTGATCATCACGGCGTTTGCGATTTTGATTTCCATTTTGTACGATCGAATTGAACTGGGCATCATTGCTACACTTGGTGGCTTTCTCACGCCATTTTTGGTAAGCAGGGGAGATGGAAATTACATAGTGCTGTTTACTTATTTAGTTATTTTAAACACAGGATTGATTGTGTTGGCCAATTACAAGCAATGGCGACCGATAAATTTCATTGCGTTCTTCTTTACGGTACTTATTTATGGCGGATTTATTGTTTCAAAAAGCGATGCGCCAAACTTTTCATACATTGGTGTTTTTCTTTTTGGAACCATCTTCTACATAATGTTTGTAGTGATGAATCTTATTTATCACGTTGCAAAAAAAGGGAAGCTCAAAGCATTCGATTTTATCATTCTGCTCAGTATAAATCTTGCCTATTTTGCTGCAGGATACTATCTCTTAAAGCATTGGCATTTGTTCGACTATACAGGGTTGTTTACTGCAGCACTAGGTTTGCTCAACTTGATTTTATCTTATGTTTTGTTTAAAAGGCAAGGAGTTGACCGCAATTTTATTTACCTGCTTATTGGCATTACGCTTAGCTTCATTTCGCTTGCTGCACCGGTACAACTGAAAGGCAATTACATCACAATGTTTTGGGCAGCGGAATTGGTGGTCCTGTTTTGGCTGTATCAAAAATCAGGAATACAATTAATGAAAATTGCTTCTGCTATTATCACCCTACTGGTCGCAGGAAGCCTTTTTATGGATTGGATAAACGTGTATGGCAATGACGCAGTAATACCTGTGATTGTCAATAAAGGCTTTTTGACTTCGGTGGTTGTATCGATAGCATTGTACCTTATGTACGCACTGATGCGGAAGGATCAAAGCGCCGTGTATGCAACTCCTTTGACCAACAAAGAAGTAAAGAATGTCTACATTATCCTTGGAACCTCGATACTTTTTATTGCGGGTTGCCTTGAAATAAATTATCAGTTCAGGCATCGCTATCCATCGCTGTCGTTAGAAGACATCTATCTGCCTTTATATGTTTATACTTTTGTCATTGTAGGTTTTATTGTGTTGCATTATTTCAAAGTTCAGATAGGGAAAGTTGTGCGAATCCTGGTGCCGGCTGTTCTTTTCATGTACTATTTGATCAATAACTTTTCAGTATATGACCTGGAAAAAGAGATGCTGGCAAACAATACAGGAGCGGCACATTTCATTGTTCATTGGCTGGGTGTGATCTTATATTTATTGATCCTTGGTCTTCTTATTCAATACATGATTGCTCATAAACAAGAATTGGGATCGCTTGTAAATGCTTTTGCATGCGCGACAACCATTGTTTTGATCATCGTTCTCAGTATTGAAATACAACACCTGTATGTTTGGAGTTATGCGCATAATGCCGATCAGGTTCAAGTGGCAGAACGAATATTCTCGAAAGCAGGATTAAGCATCTTGTGGGGTATTTCGTCCTTTATTATCATTTGGCTGGGATTGCGTTATCACTTCAAAGCATTGCGCATTATTGCGTTGTGTTTGTTTGGGGTAACAATCATAAAATTGTTTGCGTACGATCTAAGCAATATTTCGCCAGGCGGAAAAATTGCTGCGTTCATTTTGTTGGGTGCACTATTGCTTACTGTATCCTTTATGTATCAGCGACTGAAAAAAATAATTATAGATGACAAACCTATTGAAAACACTGAACAGGGTAAATTACAAGAATAACATTGGCCTGACCTTGCTGCTTTTCCTGGCAGGTTGTTTACAAACACAGGCACAATTTAAAAACAAAGCAATGCTGCAAGTGCCTGATTCTGCAGGATTTTACAGTATTGATATCTCGCCTGCAATTAGTGGTTTTGTAAAAACAGATTTAAGTGACATCCGCATTTTGGATGAGCAGCAAAGGCAGGTGCCTTTTATCATTCGTAATGCTGCTGCGCCAAAGATTGATAATCGCTTTGATACTTTGTCTGTTTTACAAAATAAGGTAGACGACAGCGGCAAGTCCATTATTGTTGTACAAAACAAAGGAGTAGGAAAACTAAATGGATTGACATTGGTCATAAAAAATGCCGATGTAATGCGCAGTGCCTCATTGATGGGAAGTGATGATGAAAAGAACTGGTATTCCATCATTGAGAATATTTACTTTTCCAATGCCTCGTCAACAGAGAAGGATGATTATCTACAGCAAATAAATTTTCCGTTGAGTGGTTATCATTTTTATAAATTAATAATTAACAATGGAAAGAACTCACCGCTAAATATTACCTCGGTTATCAGATCAGTTACTGAAGAAACGAAAGCGATGGATCCTTATGTTAGCAATCCTGAACTTAGGTTTTCGCAGAAGGATAGTACTGACGGTTATAGCTACATAGTAATCGGAAATCCTTCCGGATATCACATTGAGAAGATAGATTTCGACGTAAAAGGTCCAATGTTTTTTAAACGCGAGCTCACTATAGAAGCAGGGTTCAGCAACTATTCACATACAGTAAAAGCAGATTCAAATCATAGTTTCATAATTCCCGTCTTTAACGACAAGAAATGGACGATCAAAATTTACAATGGTGATAACCCTCCGCTTACTGTTACTGCAGTAAAAACTTTTCAATCGCGTAAACAACTCATTGCATCGCTCGATGCCGGCAAAAAATATGCGTTGTACATGAATGATTCTGCGGCAAAAGCACCGTCGTATGAATTACAGAATTTCAAAGACAGTATTCCTCAAGTGGTGAAAAATATCGCGGTTGGTTCTATTGAAAAAAATGTGACAGAAACGACAAAGAAAGTTGAGGCCAGCAAGAAATGGTTGTGGATCACTTTGGTTATTGTACTTGCAGTGCTGGCTTTCTTTACAGTGCGATTGGTAAAGGATGTACAAAAGAAAAATTAAACTGCTCATTTACCCCTATAATCAAGCCTATGAACAAACTAAAAATCGCTGCGACACTTGTTGGCCTGGAGTTGGCATATTCAATATACAACTGGGTTATCTTTTTCGCCCACGTTTACCAGAATAGACATTCAAGTGTATCAGAAGTATCGTGGGTTCATGTACTGGTTTCTGTGTTTGGGTTAGTGGCTTATGTGCAATTTCTTGTTACAAGGTTTAAATACTCTCAATTGCTGCGAATATTCGTGTTTTATCAATGCTTTACAGGCATAATTTGGACTATTAATTGGTTGCTGTTGTATACAAGAACAACTCTTGATATGTTTGAAAGTACCCCTGACTTTTTCCGCATTGCATTTACCACCCTTGCATTGCTTGTTATAAATTTTATTTCGCTTTTAGCGTTGCAAAATTGTCGGGTTCCAAAATACCAAACATACAATAACGGCATAGGAAATGTGTCAACATTTTCTCCTGTTATTAAGAATCTTCGTTTCATGCATCGGGTAATTGATATAGTTTTTCTGGGTGTTGTTTTCTATAACAACATATCATATGCCTATCAAAGATTCATAAGTGACGCACAGCTTATTATAATGGAACTGCTGCTGATTTTTATCTATTACTTCGTTATGGAAGCCGCTTTCAAAGTAACCATTGGAAAAATAGTTTCGCGGACCATTGTTGTAGATGAACGCGGCCAAAAAGCTGGATCGTGGGACGTTATGAAAAGAGCCTTATCTCGTTTCATTCCTTTTGATGCGCTTTCTTTTCTTTTCCGTAATCGTGGCTGGCATGATGAACTCAGCGGCACTTATGTGATTCACGACAAGTATGAATGGGAAGCAGAAGCAGACGCTTTCGATACTTATTTTACCTGAGAATCTGAATCCGAGCCAACTACAACGTTGGTCCCTTAAAACCCCGTCTTCGCGATTTGTTCACATTTTCCAACGCTGAAAATCACTAAATTTGACCCTAGTCTAAATTAAACATTCATGAGAATTGCAGCTTAAATGTCGCAGTTCCAACACATTGCCATTTATGAAACAGGAAGAAGTTTATATCATCTCAGCAGTACGCACGCCAATGGGAAGTTTTGGTGGCGCTTTAAAAGAATTTTCAGCAACAAAATTGGGTGCGATCGCCATTAAAGGCGCGTTGCAAAAAGCAGGAGTCGATCCTTCATTGGTTGACGATGTTTTGATGGGCTGCGTGATCCAGGCAAATCTTGGTCAGGCGCCAGCAAGACAGGCAGCAAAATTTGCCGGCCTGCCAGACAAAGTGAATTGTACAACAGTAAATAAAGTTTGCGCCAGCGGCATGAAATCTCTCGCCAGTGCAGCACAAAGTATTTTATTGGGAGATGCGGACATCGTAGTAGCTGGCGGTATGGAAAGTATGAGCAACGTACCTTTCTATGCAGACTCAATGCGTTGGGGAAACAAATACGGCAACGCTGCTTTCATTGATGGTTTGGCGAAAGATGGATTAACTGATGTGTACGATGGAAAAGCAATGGGCAACGCTGCTGAGCTTTGTGCGAAAGATTGCAATATCAGCCGTGGCGAACAAGATGCCTTTGCTGTAGAAAGTTACAAACGTTCGCAATCTGCATGGAACGAAGGGAAATTTGCTGATGAAATTGTGCCTGTGGAAATCCCACAACGCAAAGGGGATCCTGTTTTGTTTAACAAAGATGAAGAACCTTTCAACGTTAAGTTTGATAAAATTCCTGAACTGAAACCTGCTTTCGTTAAAGACGGAACAGTAACCGCTGCAAACGCATCAACGATGAATGATGGAGCCGCGGCACTTGTACTAATGAGCAAGTCAAAAGCAGAAGCATTGGGATTAAAACCAATTGCAAAAATTATTGGCTACGCAGATGCTGAACAGGCACCCGAGTGGTTTACAACTACCCCTTCACTGGCTGTTCCAAAAGCGGTAGAAAAAGCCGGTTTAAAAATGAGCGATATTGAATACTTCGAATTGAACGAAGCATTTGCTGTTGTAGGTATTGAGAACACCCGCCGCATGAAACTTGATCCAGCAAAGGTAAACGTGCATGGCGGTGCAGTAGCTTTGGGACATCCGTTGGGAGCAAGTGGCGCAAGAATAATTGTTACACTCATAAACGTATTAAAACAAAACAAAGCACGCTACGGAGCTGCCGGCATTTGCAATGGCGGAGGAGGAGCAAGTGCGATGGTGATAGAAGTGATTTGAGAATTTGAAGATTTGAGATGCAACATTCGTTATAGAGTGTTGCATCTCTTTTTTTTGCAGGTTCGATATTGTGATGAAAGAAGAGAGATTAAAGGTTTCTATCAAGCAAACATAAAAATGAAAAGGTGCAACACTCAATAAAGAATGCTGCACCTTTTTATTTTCAAATTAGTACATTTCAAATTGCCCTCAAGCTCTCCTCAATCACTTTAATCTTGTCTTCAGCATCTGCTTTTTTCTTTCTTTCAAATTCCACAACTTCGGGTTTTGCATTTTGAACAAAACGTTCGTTGCTTAATTTTTTTTCTACAGATGCTAAAAAGCCTTTTTGATATTCCAGCTCTTTTTCCAGCTCCTCCTTCTGATGTCCTGTATTTAAAGGTGTTTCAGTAACAAGGTAGAATTTATCTTTTCCAACAACAACGTTGATCGATTGAGCAACAGCATCAGTGGCAAAAGCAAAGCTCTTCGCGTTTACTTGTTTGCTTAACAGCTCCGTAATGTCGCTGTATGCAGATTGCTCATTGCTTTGAATACTCAGTTCAATTGTTTCTTTTGGTTTCAATTGTGCTTTATTTCTGGCATCACGAACTGCAGTGATGGAATCTTTCAGCAAATTTCCTTTTGCCAAAATCGCCTTATCAACCTTGCTAATTGGCGCAAATTGTTTTACACATAAATCTTCATTTCTTTCTTCCAGCAAATGATAAATTTCTTCTGTTACAAATGGCATGTATGGATGCAGTAGATGTAGCAAGTCTGTAAAGAATGCAATTGTTTTCTGATAGACACTATCATTGATCGGTTGCTCAAAGCCTGGCTTCGCCCACTCGAGATACCAGCTACAGAAGTCATCCCAAATGAGGGAGTAGATTGTTTTCAAAGCCTCACTCAGGCGGAACTGTTTCATCAACGAATCCACTTCTGTTTTTACTTCATTCAAACGGCTCTCAAACCAGCTGATAGCAAAAGTGGAATTGTCGCCTGAATTACTATTGTCAATTCTTGCTTCCCACATTTTCACCAGCTTCAATGCGTTCCATATCTTATTGTTGAAGAAACTTCCTTGCTCCAAAGAAGATTCGTCAAACAGCAAATCATTTCCTGCAGGAGATGAGATCATGATACCAAAACGAACCGCATCTGCACCGTATTTGTCAATCAACTCAAGCAAATCAGGAGAATTGCCAAGACTCTTACTCATCTTCCTTCCTTGTTTATCACGCACCATTCCGGTGAAGTAAACGTCTTTGAAAGGAATCTGCTTTTCATATTCCAAACCTGCCATTACCATTCTCGCCACCCAGAAGAAAATGATATCTTGTCCGGTAACCAAAACAGAAGTAGGGTAGTAATATTTTACTTCAGCGTTGCCTGGATCGGAAATGCCATTGAATACTTCACTAGGCCATAACCATGAAGAGAACCAGGTATCCAGCACATCTTCGTCTTGTTTAATATCGTTGATGGTAAACGGGGAAGAAGTGAGTTGATCATTAAACTGATCACCACCTGCGGACCACTGTGTTTCAAACAACATGAATGCCTCCTCACGAGTCGCAGCTACGACACATGTGCCATCAGGAGAGTACCATGCAGGAATTTGCTGTCCCCACCAAAGCTGGCGGCTGATGCACCAATCCTTCACGTTTTCCAGCCAATATTTATATGTAGCCAAAAATTTATCGCCCGGATGTATTCTGATGTCACCATCAACAACGGCTTTCAATGCAGGCTCTGCCAGCTCTTTCATTTTAAGGAACCACTGTGTGGAAATGCGTGGTTCTACAACAACGCCTGTACGCTGGCTGTAACCAAGGCGTGTTTGATATTCTTCTTCCTTAACCAAAAATCCTTTTTCAGTTAATTCAGCAATGATCTTTTTTCTTGCTTTGAAACGGTCTTCTCCAACATAAATTTGTGCTGCCGCGCTCAATGTACCGTCCTCATTCAATGTATCTACAACTTCAAGATTGTGCTTCAATCCTAAGTTATAGTCATTGATATCGTGCGCAGGTGTTACTTTCAATGCACCTGTACCAAATGAAGGGTCAACGTATTCATCGAAAATAATTGGAATACGGCGGTTGATCAACGGAACAACCGCGAATGCACCTTTCAGTTTTGTATAACGTTCATCATTTGGGTTTACGCAAATAGCAGTATCACCCATAATGGTCTCTGGACGCTGCGTTGCAATGGTAATGCAACCAATGTTTTTGCCATCGGCGCTAACCAGGTCATATTTTACATGATACAGTTTGCCCTGCAGGTCTTTGTATTCAACTTCTTCATCACTCAGAGCCGTTTTAGCCGCCGGATCCCAGTTGATCATGCGGGCGCCGCGATAGATCAATCCTTTATTATAGAGGTCAACAAAAACGTTAATAACCGCTTTGTAATAATGATCGTCCATGGTAAAGGTCACACGGCTCCAGTCCACACTACAACCCAATCTTTCGATCTGGTTGTAGATGATGCCACCGTATTTTTCTTTCCATTCGAATGCGTATTTTAAAAACTCCTCGCGACTAAGGTCAGCCTTTTTAATGCCTTTTTCTTTATCCAGCATTTGCACCACCTTCGCTTCTGTAGCAATAGAAGCGTGGTCGCTACCAGGAACCCAGCAAGCGTTAAAGCCGCTCATGCGAGCCTTTCTCACCAAAATATCCTGCACCGTTTCATTCAAAGTATGGCCCATGTGCAATACGCCGGTGACGTTTGGTGGCGGAATCACCACTGTAAACGCCGGACGATTGTCGGGTTTGCTGTTGAAATAGCCTTTCTGTTGCCAATGCTTGTTCCATTTGCCTTCTACACTTGCAGGAATAAAATTTTTACTGAGTTCCATTGTTTTTAATAAAATTTTGCCGCAAAATTTACAATGCGGAGGGCTGCAAAAATAATCAAAAATGGAACGCAAAAATGGAACGCAGATAACGCAGATTGAGCAGATTGCCGCAGATGAGATGGCACACGGATGACGCGGATTGGACGGATTTTCATGGATCTATTTTAATAGTTGAATAACTGAGTAAAAGAGTATCTGAATTGCTAGACAGCGGGGTATGTGCTAAATAGTTTGATGGTCGTGCTTGAAAAAATCAGTGTAAATCTGCTAAATCAGCGTCATTTGCGTACTTTCTTCATTTTCAAATCCCCAAATTTTCAAATTCCTAAACTATCTTTGCATTCCCTTTCACTAAGCCTCATTTTTAACACCGAACCAAAAAAACATCATGCAGCCTATTAAAACAGCGCTATGCTCTTTCGGCATGTCCGGCAGATTGTTTCATGCTCCGTTTATTGAAACGTTGTCCTACTTTGAATTGTATGCCGTATGGGAGCGTAGTAAAAAGCTGGCAGCTGAAAAATATCCATCTATTATTTCTTACGACAATTATGAAGATTTGCTTGCAGATGATGCCATCGAACTGGTAATCGTCAATACGCCAAACGCCACTCACTTCGAATACGCAAAAAAGGCTTTGCTGGCAGGCAAACATGTGATAGTAGAGAAGCCATTCACTGTACATTCTGACCAGGCGAAGGAGTTGCAAACCCTTGCTGAGGAACAAAGCAGAAAACTTGCAGTGTACCACAATCGCAGGTTTGACAGTGATTTTAAAACGGTTAAGAAAGTGATCGATGAGGGTTACCTCGGAAAAATTGTGGAAGCTGAAATTCATTTCGATCGTTATAAACAGGAGCTTAGTCCAAAAACGCACAAAGAAATGCCGGGCGACGGCACCGGCGCATTATATGATTTAGGATCTCACTTAATTGATCAGGCATTAACGCTCTTTGGCTTGCCTGAAGCAGTCTTCGGGGATATCCGTATCATTCGCGAAATCTCTAAAGTGGATGATTATTTTGAAGTGCTGCTGTATTATCCTGAATTAAGGGTAAGACTAAAAAGTAGTTATCTTGTACGTGAAGCGCTTGCTGCATACAGCTTACACGGTACTTTGGGTTCTTTTGTGAAATCGAGAGGGGATGTGCAGGAAGCAAATCTTGATAAAAAAATATTGCCGAATACTGCGGATTGGGGCGTTGAACCAGACACTGAAAAAGGATTGTTGCACACCGAAAAAAACGGAACAGTTGTTCGCGATTACATTGATACACTCCTTGGAAATTATAATGATTATTTCAGGCAGGTATACGAAGCGATTCGGCTTGACAAGCCCGTTCCCGTTAGCGCTGAAGATGGCCTGAATGTTATTCGTGTAATTGAAGCCGCATTTGAAAGTAGCGAAGGGAAGAAGGTTGTGAAGTTTTAGAAATTAGGAGTTAGGGAATCCGTAGGGGCGTATCGCATACGCCCTGCAATAACACCACGCTGCCTCGCGTGATACCGCGTTTTTAAATAATAAAGCTGCATCCAGTATTGAATGCAGCCTATGAAGAATTCTTAATTGCTAATTGTGTTTTCTTTTAATCCTTATCGTCGCGTTCTGCGAAAGGCTGCTCGATAAATAAACTTCCTGTCGCTGGTTTCCATCATACAATACCATCAATGCTGTATTGGGCGGGTATTTGCCGAGATTTTCAGCAAACATGCTCAGTTCATTTATTTCTTTGGTTTTGTCTAATACGATGTAGATGTTCAATGCCGTCGCCGCAAGCTCTTGCTTTACAAGAATCGGCTGATTATTCAGAAGGACCGAAATAATGTCACCATCAATTTCTCCGTTATCATAAAAACTAACCCGGACAGAATCCGAAGTCACAACAAGATCGTGACTGTATGTGTTCTTCCTTTTTTCAAATGCTTTGATCAGTAACTCATTTTCTGACGGAACTTGCGGAGCTGCTGCAATGGCAATGGGACCAACCACAGGTGTTGCTGTTTTCACTACAGTTTGCTTCGCGGCTTTGAGCGATTCTTCTTTTTCAATTATAGCAACAACAGCAGGCGTGTCGTTAGCAACGACAGGTGTTTCTGTTTTAGCTATATCAGCAGTGTCTTTTGCAATAACCAAGGGATTCGTTTTTGCAACGACTGGAGTATCTTTAACTACGGGCTTTTCGTTCTCAACAATTACGTCTTGTTGCTGTGGTTGCCAAAATCTTTTCGCAACAGAATTTTTTATCAGGCTGTCTTGTTTATTTTCTTCATCAGCGTCAAGATCGAATGTAACACGGAGCTCGGGGCAGGTATATTTATATTTTGGATCGCTTGAAAAATAGCCGTTGATATTGCTTTTCACTCTCGAAACCACAAGTGTTCCCGTGAAGTCCATATAGCAATTAACGCCATCAATATCTTTTGCACGGAAATAAGTAATGGGAATATTGTCTATTGTAATTGTTCTGGAAGCTTTGTCATAGTTGCCATGAATGTAAACGCTCTGATAACCGTTTTTGAAATAGTAACCTAAAATACCAACGACTTCACTACCTTTTTGCTTAATGATCATCTCTGCGAGATAATTGTTGTGGCGCCCTGAAAGCATTACGTCGGCGTTGCCATACCAGCTGCCGGTAACATTCTGAGCCTGGATACTTAAATGAAAGAGAACAGAAAGAAGTAATAATTTCGTTCGCATAGTTTGTCGTGGTACTAAAATGTATTAAAATTCATGCCAGTTAAAGGTTTTTGCTGTTATTTAAGATATTAGATTTATAATGGCCCGGCTTAGATAAAATTACTTTAAATATCGTTTGATTTCACGCTCGGTATCGCGTTGTTTGATGGTTTCTCGTTTATCATGAAGTTTTTTACCTTTTCCAAGTCCTATCTCGATTTTGGCCAGGTTTTTATCGTTGAAAAAAATACGGAGCGGAACAATGGTATAGCCTTTCTCAGTAGTTTTTCCCTGTAGCTTTTTCAACTCTTTTTTGGTAAGCAGCAGCTTGCGTTCCTGCGTTGGCTCGTGTTTGTAAAGAGTTCCAAAAGCGTACTCAGAAATGTGCAGGCTTTTAATGTACATTTCGCCTTTGTGCAAATAACAATAGCTGTCATTGAAACTTACCTTTCCTGCACGCAATGATTTCACTTCCGTTCCAACCAGTACAATCCCCGCTACATAAGTGTCTTCAATGTAGTATTCGTGAAAAGCCGATCTGTTTCTAATTTCTGCCATTTTGATTTGCTATGAAAATAGAACGCAGATTATCAAGATTGTCATGATCAATTACGATCTTATCATGAAAAATCATGACAATCTGCGTCATCTGCGTTCTAAATATTAGTTCTTAAAGAGAACAAGAAGTGTTGAAAGTCTTTCTTTCAAAGCCTTCCTATCTATTATAAAATCCAAAAAGCCATGCTCCAATAAGAATTCGCTTCTTTGGAAACCTTCTGGAAGATCTTTCTTAATTGTTTCTTTAATTACACGAGGTCCGGCAAAACCGATCAGGGCGCCAGGCTCCGCGATGTTTAAATCTCCCAACATACCAAATGACGCAGAAATACCACCAAAAGATGGATCGGTCAGGAAGGAAATGTAAGGGATTTTAGCGTCCGTCAATTGAGATAATTTGCCGGAAACCTTCGCCAACTGCATCAGAGAGAATGCGCTCTCCATCATACGGGCGCCACCACTTTTACAGATGATCATCAATGGTGTTTTGTGCTCAATCGCATAATCAACCGCTCTTGAAATTCTTTCTCCCATTACGCTACCCAATGAACCACCGATAAATTCGAAGTCCATGCAGGCAATTACAAAATCTTCGCCATCAACTTTACCTGATGCAACACGAATGGAATCGGTAAGGTCCGTTTTCTTCCATGTTTCTTCCAGTCGTTTTTGATAGGGTTTAAGATCTGTAAAGTGTAAAAAGTCTTTTGAACGGATGTTTTCAAACATCACATTATGTTCGCCATTGTCGAAAATGATGTCGAAATATTCTGAACTACCAATACGGTGATGGTAATTACATTTTGGGCAAACAAACAGATTTTCCTTCAACTCAGTAACCGTAGATATATAATTACATTCAGGACATTTTGCCCAAAGTCCCTCTGGTGTTTCTTTTTTTTCGGAAGTAGTTGTCAGGATACCTTTCTTGATGCGCTTGAACCAACTTGATTTTGATTCTTCACTCTGACCGTCTTCTCCGGCAAGATTAGCTGAAAAATCGTCTTCGTTTTTTGCCATGCGTTTAAAAAGTTTAAAAAATGGGCGGCTAAGATAGGAATTTAGTTGAAAGGTGAAAATTGAAAGTTGAAAACCGGAGTTGAGCTAGCTGGAGAGAAGCGCCATATCATATTGTTATCTTTTTCCGGCTAATACTATAATTGTCAAAGCCGGGATGACTCCAAAATGCTTCAAGTCCTATTTTCTTATAAATATCCAATTCCCGGATCCAGGAATGTCTTTATAAACAATTGATGTAAATCCCCGAATCCCCTCGATCAAGCTGTTGGTTTTCAAAATAGAGGCTCTAGTTTAAAAATATTATCTAAGTGCTCAAGGTATCTTTCTGCAGGATTCATCGGTTTTGATTGTTTCATCATCTATTATATATAATATATATAAATGTATTGCCGAAAGACAAATAAAGTAACTCCTTTGTCAGAAGCATCTGTCCGTAAAAGTAGTTTTTTGATAATCTGATAATAAGAATTTGAGTGCTTAATGCGGAATATCATGGAATTGTCATAAAAATATCTGGAGAAAAGCAAGTTGAAATACTTAGTGCCTTATTTTTGCACAGTCTAAAACGGAAAATTGCTATATAACCCTGCTGTGGAATCTCGAATTGTGTCAATTTTCAGGATATTATAGCTCAACTAAGCACTTTCCTTTGAAATAATTGTGTAACAATCAGCGTTTAAGCCTCAGTTATTTTTAAGGCCTCATAAAAAGATAAATAATAGTTTGACATGAAATGGTCTGAATTTTTTACTTCCTCGATCGGCAAAAAGTTTGTAATGGCTCTCACAGGAATTTTCCTAATTCTCTTTTTAATTGTACACGTAGGACTTAATGCCTGCATTTTTGCAACATGGTTTGACAGCGAAGATCATGGTGCTATGTTTAATAAAGCTGCCCATTTCATGGGAGCGAATTGGGTACCACGTTTACTTGAAATCGGTCTTTTTGCCGGTATTTTGCTACACATTTTCCAGGGTTACGCACTTGAAATGAAAAACCGCAGCACACGTTCTGTAGGTTATGCTGTAAAACTGGGTAACCGCGGAAGTAAATGGTACAGCCGCAGCATGGGTCTGCTGGGTACTTTGGTATTTCTTTTCTTAATTGTACATATCGCTCAATTCTGGGTTCCTTCACGCATCACGGGCCTGGAAGAAACTATAATCGATGGTAAACCATACCATGATCTTTACAGAAGAATGATAGAGGTGTTCCAACAACCGTGGGTTGTAGCGTTATACCTTGTTGGATGTGCTTCTTTGTTGTTTCACTTACTGCACGGCTTTCAAAGTTCTTTCAGAACCATTGGAGTAGTTAATAAAAGATATATGTCTCTCATCCAGGCAACAGGCGTTGCATTTTCCATCATCGTAGTGCTTCTATTCGCCCTGATGCCAATCAGCATGCACTTAGGTTGGGTAAAATAGGAGATAGACGAACTGTTTAGATGTTGTAGGGAAAAATTAGATTAAAATCATTTGACAATAATCGGCCGGAAAACACGATGCAATCATGCTTCCGGCGCTCAAATTTTCAAATTCATATGCTGAACTCAAAAATTCCTGCCGGTCAGCTCGACCAAAAATGGAATGACTACAAAGGACACGTTAAGCTGGTAAACCCTGCTAACAAGCGTAAAATTGAAGTTATTATAGTAGGTACAGGTTTGGCAGGCGCTTCTGCTGCTGCTGCTCTTGGCGAATTGGGATACAAAGTAAAAACATTTTGCTTCCAGGATTCTCCTCGTCGTGCGCACAGTATTGCTGCACAGGGCGGTATCAACGCTGCAAAAAATTATCAAAATGACGGTGACAGCGTTTTCCGTCTGTTTTACGATACAATTAAAGGTGGTGACTATAGAGCTCGTGAAGCAAACGTACATCGCCTCGCTGAAGTGAGTGTTAACATCATCGACCAGTGTGTCGCGCAAGGTGTTCCTTTCGCACGCGAATATGGTGGATTGCTCAGCAACCGTTCATTTGGTGGAACACAGGTACAACGTACTTTCTACGCTGCCGGACAAACCGGTCAGCAATTATTGATAGGTGCTTACCAGTCTTTGGAGCGCCAGATTTCTTTGGGTAATGTAAGACAATACTCACGCCACGAAATGCTGGAAGTGGTAATGGTAGATGGCAAAGCCCGTGGTATCATTGCACGCGATCTGGTAACTGGAAAATTGGAGCGTCACTTTGGTCACGCTGTGTTATTGTGTACAGGTGGTTACGGTAACGTATTCTATCTTTCTACTAACGCGATGGGCTGTAACGTAACAGCAGCATGGAAAGCACACAAAAAAGGAGCTTATTTCGGAAACCCTTGTTTCACGCAAATCCATCCGACCTGTATTCCAGTATCGGGAGATTACCAATCCAAGTTAACATTGATGTCAGAGTCATTGCGTAACGACGGACGTATCTGGGTTCCAAAGAAAAAAGACGACAACCGCAAAGCAACAGATATTCCTGAAGAAGAGAGAGATTATTACCTCGAAAGAAGATACCCTGCATTCGGTAACCTCGTTCCTCGTGACGTGGCGAGCCGTGCAGCGAAAGAAAGATGTGATGCCGGTTACGGGGTAGGTACATCTAAACAAGCCGTTTACCTTGATTATGCGGATGCGATCGACCGTTACGGTAAAATCGAATGCCTGAAACATGGTATTGAAAACCCTTCAGCCGAAGTGGTTCGCGAACATGGTGTAGCTGTAGTAAAAGAGAAATATGGTAACCTGTTTGACATGTACGACAAGATCACCGGTGAAAATCCATACGAAGTGCCAATGCGCATTTACCCTGCAGTTCACTACACAATGGGTGGATTGTGGGTTGACTACGAATTAATGACGTCAATTCCTGGCTTATATTGTCTTGGTGAAGCAAACTTCAGCGACCACGGTGCAAACCGTTTGGGTGCCTCTGCTTTGATGCAGGGCCTTGCGGACGGTTACTTCGTAATACCTTATACTGTAGGTAACTACCTGGCAGATGAAATTGCGACCAAAGCAATACCAGTAGATCATCCTGCATTTGTAGCGGCAGAAAAAGAAGTATCTGATCGCATTAACACGCTGATGGGCATTAAGGGTAAACAAACTGTTGAAAGTTTCCACAAACGTCTTGGTAAGATCATGTGGGACAAATGCGGCATGGCCCGTAACGCCCAAGGCTTGCAGGAAGCGATCACAGAGATCCAGCAATTGAAAAAAGAATTCTGGAGCGATCTTAAAATTCCGGGCGAAATCGGCGAGATGAACCCTGAGTTGGATAAAGCAAACCGTGTTGCAGACTTCATCGAGTTAGGTGAGTTGATGTGTATCGATGCACTGAACCGTAACGAAAGCTGCGGCGGTCATTTCCGCGAAGAGAGCCAAACCGAAGAAGGCGAAGCAAAACGCGACGACGCTAACTTCTCCTACGTTTCCGCATGGGAATACAAAGGCGAACACCAGTGGGAGTTGCATAAAGAAGATCTGACGTTTGATGTAGCTAAACCTACGCAACGTTCCTATAAGTAATGTGGAAATATGAAAATGTGATGAATGTGAAAATTCAGAGCCGAAATAACGCCGGATAAATGCAGACGAATGTTATTTTAGAAAAATCTATGAATTTTTCAATTAAAGTAATAGAGTTCTGCGAAACTCTGGAGAGGTTAAGAAAATTTGCAATAGCTAATCAACTATTACGTTGCGGAACAAGTGTTGGTGCTAATGTTTTTGAAGCTCAACATGCTGAGAGTAGATCGGACTTTATCCACAAAATGAAAATTGCTGTAAAAGAGGCGAATGAAGCATTGTATTGGATAGCCTTGTGCGAAAGAAGCGAGTATTATCCCACGAACAATTTGTTTGAAGGCGGATGCGGAAGAAGTAATTAGAATTATTTCAAAAATTATTTTGTCAACAAAGAAAGCTGTACAATAAAAATTATTAAAACAATTATTTGGACCATTAAAAAAATATTGAATGGGGAATGCGAAAATTAGGTTTCTGCATTTGAAATAAATTATCACATTTCCATATTATCACATTTCCACATTTATATAGCTATGGAACATTATAACATGAATCTCACACTCAAAGTGTGGCGCCAGAAAAACAATAAAGCAAAAGGTGGTTTTGAAACGTACAAGCTGAGCGATATTTCGTCGGAAATGTCGTTCTTGGAAATGGTAGACGTTTTGAACGAGCAGTTGATCAGAGAAGGGCAGGATCCTATTGCATTTGACCACGACTGCCGTGAGGGTATTTGTGGAACCTGTTCCATGTACATTGATGGAAAGCCGCATGGTCCATGGCATGCAAACACAACCTGCCAGTTGCACATGCGTGCTTACAAAGACGGTGACACCATCACTATAGAGCCATGGAGAGCAAACGCTTTCCCTGTGATCAAAGATTTGATGGTAGACAGAACTTCATTCGACCGCATCATTCAGGCGGGAGGTTTCATTTCTGTAAACACTGGTAACGCGGTAGATGCAAACGCAATTCCAATCAATAAGGACGATGCTGATGCTTCTTTTGCAGCAGCGGCTTGCATCGGTTGCGGTGCTTGCGTAGCAGCTTGTAAAAATAGCTCTGCAATGTTGTTCGTTTCTGCAAAGGTTTCTCACCTGGCATTGTTACCACAAGGGCAGCCAGAGCATAAGGGTCGCGCATTGAACATGATCGCTCAAATGGATAAAGAAGGTTTCGGTTCATGTACAAATACCGGTGCTTGTGAAGCGGTTTGTCCTAAAGAAATTTCTTTGGAAAACATTGCTCGTCTGAACAACGAATACCTTGGAGCAGGATTGACAGTGAATAACTAATTTTTCCAAAATATTTATTTCGAAAGACTGCTGAAAGGCGGTCTTTTTTGTTTGATGGTGAGCACAGTGAGCACACAGATGACATTGATTGGACTGATTTGCACTGATTTTCTAATTTGAGATTTGATATTCGAAATCAGAAGGGTTGCCCAATATCAAATTTCAAATCTCAAATAGTCTCCGCAAAGTGCTTGAATATGAAACGGGTTAATGCACCCGGAAAAAATCTGTGTAAATGGTCCAATCAGTGTTATCTGCGTTCCGTTTTCCCGTATTTAATCTTAAATTCATACCTAAACCTAACCCTTTTATGAGACTTGCATTTTTAACCATTTTACTGATTTCCGTTATGAACACTATAGTTGAAGCGCAATTGCAGCCACCGGTTTGCGAAAAGAAAGCCAAAATATTAGAAGAGCACGGCGATAAAAGAGTTGACAATTATTACTGGCTCAATGAATACTGGCTCAAAGGGCCGGATAGCAATAAGGTTGTTGATTATCTCACAAAAGAGAACGATTACTTTTATGCAAACATGAAGCATACTGAAGCCTTGCAGGACAAGCTTTACAACGAAATGCTCGGTCGTATCAAACAAACAGATCAATCTGTTCCTTACTTCAAAAAAGGGTATTGGTATATCACCAAAACCGAAGAAGGAAAGGAGTACGCAAAATATACGCGCCGAAAAACTTCGATGAGCAGCGACGAAGAATTGTTGCTCGATGCGAACGTTGAAGGCGCCAGTTACAAATATTATTCTGTTGGGGTGCTTGCTGTAAGTCCGGATAATAATATACTCGCTTATGCAGTGGACACTTTGAGTCGGAGAAAATTCCAGATCTATTTTAAAAATCTTGCGACAGGAGAGTTGTTGCAAGACATCATTCCCGTTTCAACTGGCAACGTCGTTTGGGCAAATGACAACAAAACGGTTTTTTATACTTTGCAGAATGATCACACCCTTCGCAGTGAAAAGATCATGAAACACGTAATAGGCACGCCAGCTTCAGAAGATAAAGTAGTTTTCTTTGAACAGGATGAAACCTACAATACGTGGATAGAAAAATCCAAAAGCGAAGACTATATTTTTATCTACAGCAACAGCACGCTTTCGTCTGAGGTACGATTTATCAAAGCAAGTAATCCAAATGATGAGTTTACAATTTTTGCACCAAGAGAAAAGGACATGTTGTATTCTGTAGATCATTACAAAAGCGATTTTTACGTACGTACAAACTGGAACGCTCTTAATTTTAGATTGATGAAATGCCCTGTCAACAATACTTCTAAAGATGCATGGCATGAAGAAATCGGGAATCGCACGGATGTATTGCTGGATGAAATGGAACTCTTTAACGACTATCTGGTGCTAAGCGAAAGAAGCAAAGCCGCTACTCAAATTCGCGTAATCAGATGGGCAGATAAAAAAGAATATTATCTCGATTTCCAAGAGTCAGCTTACGTTGCTTCTGTCGCATACAATCCGGATTTCAATTCCACAAAACTCCGTTACAATTATCAATCAATGATCACGCCGCCATCGACGTTTGATATTGATATGGCGACAAAAGAAAATTTTCTATTAAAACAACAAGAGATATTAGGTGGCTATAATGCTGCAAACTATGAAACAGAGCGCCTGTGGGCAAGCGCACACGATGGAACAAAAGTTCCGTTGTCAATTGTATACAAAAAAGGATTTAAGAGAGATGGAAACCAACCATTGTTGTTATACGGTTATGGCAGTTACGGAAACAGCATGAATCCTTCGTTCAGCAGTGCCAGGTTAAGTTTGCTTGACAGAGGTTTCGCATTTGTCATCGCACACATTCGTGGTGGTGAGGAGATGGGACGTCAGTGGTATGAAGATGGAAAAATGTTTAACAAGAAAAATACCTTCACTGATTTTATAGATTGCGCAGAATTCTTAATCAAGAATAAATACACGAGCACTAAGCATTTATATGCAAATGGCGGAAGCGCCGGAGGCTTGTTGATGGGTGCTGTGATGAACATGCGTCCGGATTTGTGGCGTGGAGTCGTTGCTGCGGTTCCTTTTGTAGACGTTGTTACAACGATGCTTGATGAAAGCATTCCTCTAACAACAGGTGAGTTTGATGAATGGGGAAATCCAAAAAATAAAGACAGCTATTTCTACATGAAAAGCTATTCTCCTTATGACAATGTAGAAAAGAAAGCTTATCCAAACCTGATGGTAACAACCGGTTTACACGATAGCCAGGTGCAATATTTTGAACCTGCAAAATGGGTCGCAAAACTGCGTGAATTAAAAACAGATCACAATAAACTATTGCTGTACATAAATATGGACGTGGGCCACGGAGGTGCCAGCGGCAGGTTCCAGCGATTGAAAGAAGTTGCGAGGGATTATGCGTTCCTGATTGATCTGGAGGGAATAAAAGAATAGTGGCAGGTAGCCAGCAACTTCAAAACACAACCAACAACTAAACCATATGAATATCAAAATCTATTGCCTGCTTCTTTTTTTGCTGTTTGGCTATTGGGTTAACGCGCAGGATACTTTGTGGCACCATAAAAAATGTGCTGTCGTTTTAACTTATGATGACGCGATTGATGAAGACATAGTCAATGTGGCTCCGGCCCTTGACTCGCTTGGATTAAGGGGGACATTTTATTTGTCGAATCATGCAGGTAACGTCGATAGGCGAATAGCTGACTGGCGAGTCATCGCAGATAAGGGACACGAATTGGGAAACCACACATATTATCATCCATGTATTGGAAACAGGCCGGGAAGGGAATTTGTGAAAGCAGATAATGACCTGAACAATTATACCGTTCAGCAAATTGATCGGGAGATACACATGATGAACTCTTTGCTGAAAGCCGTTGATGGTAAGGTTTCGCGAACGTTTGCCTATCCGTGTGGAGATATAAAGATCAGTGATTCATTTTATCTCGATCCGATAAAAAAAGAATTTACAGGCGCTCGCAGCGTAAGGCCGGAAATGATGCACATTCAGGATGTGAAGCTTTACGATATAGGATGCTATGGCATCAACGGAGAATCAGGAGAGCAGCTTATTTCACTTGTTCAAAAAGCAATGGCCTCGCACACATTGATCGTGTTCTTATTTCACGGAGTGGGAGGTGGACATTCGCTTAACGTTTCACTGCAGGCACATAGCCAGTTACTGCATTTCCTGAAACAGCACGAAAAGGAGATATGGACCGCGCCGATGACAGAAGTAGCAGACTATATTCAACGTTATCAATCATCATCAAAGTAAACCACATGAAAAGGATCGCTTGCCTGTTCATTTCCCATATCCTATTAACGACAGCATTTGCCCAAAGCAATGTTGCTGATAGTTTGAAGCGTGACAGTTTGTGGCGCGCAGATAGGAAAGCTATCCAGGCGGCATCGCAGGCGGATCACCAAAAAATGATGAAGTTGTTGCATATAGATTCTTTGCGTCCCGGCCCATCCGGTGACCCGAAAGCACCGAATGCAGCAAATGCGGATGAGTCGAAAGCCACGACATACACGTCTTTGCCCGATCCTCTTGTTTTAAAGAACGGCGCAAAAGTTAAAAACGCCAACACCTGGTGGAACAAGCGCCGGCCGGAGATTGTAGAAGATTTTGATCGTGAAATATATGGCCGCCTTCCTGCCAATGTACCGACTGTAAAATGGGAGGTAGTGAGTGTAGTGAATGAAAAAAATGGAGACATTTCTGTTGTAACAAAAAAGTTGCTCGGACACGTTGACAACAGCGCTTACTCCGATATAAAAGTCGATATTGACCTCACTTTAACAACGCCCGCAAATGTAGTAACGCCGGTGCCGGTTGTCATGGAATTTACTTTCGTATTTCCACCGGGCTTTAGAATGCGGGCGCAAAATACCAGCAAAGAACCGACATGGCAGCAACAGGTGCTGGCTAAAGGTTATGGTTATGCGATTCTTGTACCAACGAGTTATCAGGCAGACAATGGGGCAGGATTAACGCAGGGTATTATAGGTTTGGTCAATAAGGGTCAACCTCGCAAGCCAGATGACTGGGGCACATTGCGTGCATGGGCATGGGGTGCGAGTCGCGCAATTGACTACTTTGAAACAGATAAAGCGGTCGACAAAAAACGAATTGCCATTGAAGGTCTTTCACGCTACGGCAAAGCCGCACTTGTTGCCATGGCTTATGAACCGCGCATTTCCATTGGGTTCATCGGCTCTTCCGGAGCAGGAGGCGGCAAAATATTGCGTCGAACATTTGGTGAGCAGGTAGAGAACCTTGCGTCATCATCAGAGTATCATTGGTTCGCAGGAAATTTTATTAAATATGCAGGTCCCTTAACGCCTAATGACCTTCCTGTCGATGCGCACGAATTGGTGGCTCTTTGCGCACCAAGACCGGTGTTTATCAGCGTAGGTTCTCCGTTGGTGGAAGGCAATTGGATCGACGGAAAAGGTCTGTTCCTTGGCGGGTTGTATGCAGGACCTGTTTATGAATTACTTGGGAAAAAAGGACTGGGCACTACGCAAATGCCTCCGATAGAAACGGGCTTAAGCGACGGTGACATTGCATTTCGTCAACATGGCGGCGGACACACCACCGGGCCAAACTGGCCGACATTCTTATCTTATACCGATAAGTATTGGAAGAAATGATTTGATTACTTAAAAAGAAATTATGCCTACAGCAAAGAAGAACGCGTCAAAAGAGATTACGGATTATATCAAAGAATTGCCGGAATTTTCTAAGGCAATCTGCACAAAGCTACGCTCCATTATTTTGAATGCGGACGACAGTCTTGCGGAAGAATGGAAGTGGGGGCCGCATTATGCGTCCAATGGAATGGTTTGCGGCTATGGTGCTTTCAAGCAGCACGTGAAGCTTACTTTCTTCAATGGAGACGCAATGAAGGATGCAAAGAAACTTTTTAATCACTGCGTTGACAACGAATTTAGCCGTTCTATAAAATATGTTGACATAAGCGAAATAGATGAGAAAACATTAACGGCTTACATCAAAGAATCTGTTGCGATCAATAAGAAAGGTTATAAAAGAGTGGTTAAAAACAAAGAGGTTGAAACGCCAGAAGATCTTGAAAAAGCATTGGCAAAAAATAAGAATGCAAAAACATTTTACGATGAACTTACATACGGTTACAAGAAAGAATTTGTTGAATGGGTAACCACTGCCAAGCGCGAAGAAACCCGCAACGACCGCATCGCCAAAATAGTTGCGATGTGCGCGGAGGAAAGAAAGCTGAACGATAAATACCGGTAGGGGAAATTGAAAATTCAAAATTGAAAATTGGCTGCTGGCACAACTGTAGGAATTGATGAAAATATTTCAAAACTAAAGCCTGACAACTTCATTTATTTTCAACTTTCAATTATTAAATTGTTTACTATGACGTACACCATACCACCACAAACACGAATCGGTCACGTGCATTTAAAAGTGACCGACCTTGATAAGGCGCTGGCATTTTATAAAGACATTCTTGGATTTGAGATCATGCAGCGGTACGGAACACAGGCTGTGTTTCTTTCGGCAGGAGGCTATCACCATCACATTGGCCTGAATACCTGGTACAGCAAGAACACCGGGCCAGCTCCGGTTCATGCTGCTGGTTTGTTTCATACAGCGATATTGTATCCCACAGAAAGAGATTTAGGAGTTGCCTTAAAAAGATTGCTGGACGCGAAATATCCATTGACAGGAGCCTCCGATCATGGAGTTTCTAAAGCCATCTATCTTGATGATCCCGATGGCAACGGAGTAGAATTATACTGGGACAGACCAAAAGAAGAATGGCCGTTGGATGCCGATGGAAACCTTATGATGGTAACGGAGCATTTGGATTTGGATGCGATTCTGGCATTGATTTAAATGTCAATTAAGAATTAGGAATTAAGAATTAAGAATTAAGAATGCTTTAGGTCGAAATTTCGTTATTAAACATAATTCTCCTTAGCAAAGCGGAGATTAAACTCACTCTCCGGATGCAACACAGAAACAATTCTTAATTCTTAATTGAATTCCTCTATTTCACCCAAAACACACAAACCGGACTTCCCACATTAATGCGTTTGCCAGTATCCGTTAGCAGACCTGTTTTTTTATCTACTTTAAAAATTACTACATTATCACTTTGCTGATGGGCCACCAGTAGGAAATTTCCCGAAGGATCGAAATTAAAGTTGCGGGGAGTAACACCTAAAGTTGGCTGAAAACCAACTGATGTTAATTTACCTGTAGCTGCATCTCTTTTAAAGATAGCAATGGAATTGGCGTCGCCGCGATTGGATGCATAAAGGAAATTGCCATCGGGAGAAATATGAATGTCGGCAGAACCGATTGCTCCCTTGAAATCTGCAGGGTGGCTTGATATAGTTTGAACCTCTTTGAACTGACCTTCATTGTATTTGTACACTACCACTTCGCCGCTGAGCTCGGTCATCAGGTAAGCAAATTTACCACTGGCGTCAAACGTCATATGGCGCGGACCGCTGCCAGGCTTTACTTTTACAAAGGGCGTATTTGCAGGAGTAAGGCTGCCCGTCGATGCATTGAAATGATACACCATTATTTTATCGGTGCCCAGATCATTTACAAAAAGGTATTTGTTATCAGGAGAAAAAACCGTTGCGTGGGCGTGTGGTTTTTCTTGTCTTTTTGTATTTGGTCCCGTTCCCTCATCTTTTATTTTTTCAACGGGTTCGCCAATGCTGCCATCTTTTTCTACAGGATAAATAAGATAATTGCCCGAGCTGTAGTTCGCTACGGCAATAAATTTCCCGTTTTTGCTCGTTGCTACATAGCATGGGTTTTCACCTGAAGTTGGCTCGGTATTTATGAAAGAAAGAGCCCCGTCTTTTTTATCAAAAGCATAGGAAGATACGGCTCCCGGGCCTTTGTCTTCATTGACAGCGAAAACCGTTTTCCGGTCTGGAGAAAGTGCCAGGAAAGATGGGTTGGAACTCGGTACATTATTTACCTCTGTCGCTTCGCCGGTAACAGCATCGAATTTGTACACATAAATTCCCTTGCTTTTGCCGCTAAAGGTATACGTCCCCAACAATAAGTAAGGTTCCGAAGGAGAAGCCGAACTAGCTGTGGATGCAGGTTTCGTGGAGCTTTGCTTGTGTGCAGTTGATTTTTTCTTTTTCTTCTGCGCAAAAGCTCCTGAAAATGAAAGCAATGCAATAATCGTTAAAACGGTTATCGGGGTTAAAGGATTTTTCATGCAATTTTTGATTTGTATAGGTTTCGTAATAATTGATCATTTCTTAGTCTTCTCTGACTCCTGATTCCTAACTTCTAATTCCTGAAAAAAGTATGTCAATTATAATAAACTTTGGCCGAAATTTGCAGCCTAAATTATACAGCAGTTGAAATTATTTCCGGAATCGGCCGTCTACCAATTGGAATTTGATAAAGTAAAGGACTTGCTGACGGCACATTGCAAAAGTGAGTACGCAAAAAAGAAAGCTGAGCAATTACGCATACATACAAAAAATGAATTCATACAGGTTGAATTAAAACAAAGCCATGAATACAGGCAACTGGTGTTGAATGGCATTTATTTTCCTAATGATTACACACTGAACCTGTCGAAGGACCTGAAGTTGCTGGGGATCCCGGGGGCTGTGCTCAGCGGTGATCAATTCATGCAGATAAAAAAACTGTCGGAGAGCATTCAAAATATATTCCGCTGGTTCGATGCAGAAAGAAGACAAGTTTACGATGCATTAGCAAAAGTGATTGAAGGTTCGCATTATGAAAAAGCCATTCAACAACACATCAACGAAATACTGGATGACAATGGTAATGTGCTGGATAATGCCTCTGAGGACCTGCAGCGTATTCGAATGAATCTATACCGCAAACGGACTGACTTGCGTCGTGTGTTCGACAAGATCGTTTCCAAACTGAACAAGCAGGGATATCTGGCCGACATTGAAGAAGCGTTCCTTAATGGAAGGAGAGTCCTTGCCGTTTTTGCGGAGCAAAAAAGAATGGTGAAAGGTATTTTGCATGGCGAAAGCGACACAAGACGCACCACCTTTATTGAGCCAGAAGAAACAATTGAACTGAACAACGAAGTCTTTTCCCTGGAGCACGAAGAAAGCCGTGAGGTGTATCGCATTTTGCGTGAGCTTACTTCCAAACTCTCTGTTCATGCGCCGTTGCTGCAGCACTATCACAACATTGTGGGCGAATATGATTTCATTCGCGCCAAGGCAAAACTGGCGATTGACTATAATGGCGAATATCCCGTTGTAAACGACAAAGCCCATGTGCATCTTGTACAAGCCATGCACCCGCTGTTGTTTTTGTACAATAAAAAATCTGGCAAACCAACCATTCCGGTTGCTGTAACGTTGGATGAGAAAAACAGAATATTGGTGATCAGCGGACCTAACGCCGGTGGTAAGACGGTTACTTTAAAAACCGTGGGATTATTGCAAATGATGGTGCAAGCCGGTTTGCTGGTGCCTGTACATCCATCTTCGCAAATGGGTATTTTCAAGCAACTCATGATTCACATTGGTGATACACAGAGTTTAGAATTTGAGTTGAGCACCTATAGTTCACACCTGAAGAACATGAAGTATTTCATAGAAAGTGCAAATGGAAAAACTTTGTTCTTCATCGATGAGTTGGGAAGCGGTAGTGATCCGAATCTTGGTGGCGCCTTTGCAGAAGTAATTTTGGAAGAAATGGCCCGCAAGCATTCGTTCGGTATAGTTACTACGCACTACCTTAATCTTAAGGTAATGGCGAATAAAACGCCGGGTATTATAAACGGCGCAATGGCTTTTGATGAAGCCAGTTTGCTGCCGATGTATAAACTGATCGTTGGCAAACCCGGAAGCTCATACACCTTCTCTATCGCTGAAAGAATTGGTCTTGATAAATCATTGATTGCCCGTGCGAGAAAAATGGTAGATGAAGATCATTTCCGTTTGGATAAATTGCTCAATGCAACAGAGCAGGACCTCCGCGATCTTGAGAAGAAAGAAAAAGAGCTGAATCATTTGCTTCGCGAAAATGAGAAGCTGAAAAAAGAAATGCAGCAGGTAATGGACAAAGAGCGTCATCGCCAGCAGGTAGAAGTTTTAAAAGAACAAAACAAGATAACCGAGGACCGCATCGCTTATCTGAAAGACATGGATCGTAAAATAAAACAGATACTGATCGAGTGGAAAAAAACGGATGACAAGGAAAAAGTGATGAAGCAAATGTTCGCCCTTTTGTTCAAGAAAGATGAAACAAAAGTGGTGAACAAATTGCAGAAAAAAGTGGAATCAAAATTTGCGGAAGTGCAGGGGGAGATCGCCGTGGGCAGCAAAGTAAAAATGAAAAAGAATCACCAGGTAGGAGAAGTTCTTGAAGTACGCGGCAAAAAAGCCGTTGTGAAGATCGGCTTGCTACCTATGCAGGTTGATATGAAGGACTTGGTTTTGGTGAAAGAGAAAATAGTAGAAGGTAATTGAAAATTGAAAATTGAAAGTTGAAAATGGGACTTATTGAAGTCCTTTTTAAATTGTTTGAAGGTCAATCGAAAATTTGAGTAAACGCACTCTGCATTTTCAACTTTCAACTTTCAATTTTCAACTGTGTATATAGCTCTCTAAATGAGCAATAGTTTCTTCATGATGTGAAACGATCGCTTTGATCACGTCGTTCACAGAAATAATACCAGTTACTTTATCGTTCTCAAATACAGGCAGGTAGCGGATATTGTTCTCACTCATTAAATGCATGCACACCTCAATAGAATTATCGGGAGTAATTCTCGGCAAGCCGATTGACATAATATCATAGACCTTTGTGTCGGTAGAAGCTTTTGACTTCAAGATCACTTTACGTGCATAATCACGTTCGGTGAGCAGTCCGAAATATTCATCACCTTCCATCACCAATACGGATCCGATGTTTTTTTCTGCCATCACTTTAAGCGCTTCCAGCACTGTAGTGTCTGGCGTGACAGCAATCAAAGTGTACTTTTTTTGGGTTAAAATGTCTGATACTTTTTTCATAGCAATCCCTTTTGTTTTTAGTTGCTATAAGATAAGAAAGAAAATGCAAAAAAGAAAATGCAGCGGAGATCTGTAATTGTTGCATTTGCTTTAGATTGATAATGAGCGAAGTAGTCAATAACTGAGTAACTGAATAACTGATAGGTTTGAAATGCTAAAAGGCCTTTAAAAATGGAAACTTTCAGTTATTCAGTTACTCAGTTATTCGGTTATTCAGTTATTTCTCCCTCTCGTATCTGAACCTCACTACCGCGCTTTTTTCCAGCGTAGACGTCATATGTACCTCGTATCGCTGCTTGCCGGCGGTGATCACCATCACGGCTGTATTTGGTGGCACGCGGCCGAGGTTATCGGCATACATAATCAATTCGTAGTCTACGTCAGAAAATGCATTTACTTCGAGGTTAAGTGCCTTGTCCGTGAGCATTTTTTTGTACAGCAGCAGACGGTTATTTAGTAATACGGTTACTGTATCGCCATCAAGTTCTGCATTATCGTACAGTTGAATTTTAATAGTAGGAGTATGAAACACAAGCTCTTTTTCCAGTTCCTTTTTACGAGGCTTAAGTTGAACGGTTTCCTGTAGCTGGGCCAATTCGTCGCTTTGGTCAATATCGGTTTTAAAGACAGGTGTAGTAGCACGTCGTAAAATGATCTTGCCGGAAGGGCACGGCTGCTTTGTATCCATCGCATAACCTTTAAACTCACCTTTCAAAACTTCTTCGTGGTTGGCTGAATCGTACTGCAGCATGTAAGTTTTAATGCACGGAACACAGTCAGAAGGAATGCTATAACGAATTACTTTGTTCTCAATGATGACAATCCGTTTTGAAAGCGGATTGAACTTTCCTGAGAAAGATAACTGCACCAGTCTTTCGGTATCATAAAAATCATAGGATTTGCCTTGCAAATTATTATTGGCAAAGTTGATCTGCATTTCAATATTGTACACGGGAAAACAGCCGCCGGAATCCTGGATAAGCGATCCCCGCCAGATCCCTGCCAGATCCTGCGCAGTACATGCACAACAACAAAACAATGCAATGATGGTAAATGCCAGCGGGTGTTTTCTAATCATGGTTTGATACCATTAAAAGTAATTAATTGCTCAACACGCTTTCAAAGGAAATGGTAAAAGAAAAGTTATTGTTGAGTTTAAAGAAGGCTTTAGGGAGTGTTAAAAAAGTAGACGTCTTACACTGCGCACTATATTATTTTTCTATGCCATTATTTTTTGAAACACGCCAACAGGTGTGAGTTAATGGTAACGGTTAGGTATATTCGCAGTTAAGTAATCGTATGAGAATTCAGTTATTCAGTTACTGTTAATCCCCCGCATACTTAAATATCACAACCGCATTCTTCTGTTCCGTTGAACTAATGCGTACTTCATATTGTTGATCGCCTGCTTTTACCACCATAAGCGAAGTGTTGGGAGGTATATCACCAAGATTTTCTGCCACCATCACCACTTCATGATAATTGTTTGTTGTATCAAGTTTTACTTTCACAATGATTGGTTCGAGTGATAACATTTTGTGAGATACTACCAATTTGTTATCCAGGTAAACCGAAATGGTATCATGGTCAATGGTACCATTATCGTAAATGTACAGATCAACCTCGTTACTCTTAACGATAATTGTTTTTGTCACCTCGTTTTCCCTGTTTTTGATCACAGAAGGAATATTTGTTGAAAAGCTTTTACCCGGTGAAACGACCACTGTTTTTTTAGGCGTGTCTGGTCGGGAAATAGGTTCTATCTCTTGTGGTGTTAGCTTTGTCTCCGGCTTTTTGGGAGGTGCGGCTTTTGCTATCGGTGCAGCCTCCTTAGTTGCAGGTTTTTTTGCAGGCGTACCTGTCGCTGGTTTTGGAGATGTTTTGGCAACTGGTGCCGTTTTTGTTTTAGCAACCGGCGCAGGCTTGGTTTGCACAGTATCTATAGGTTTTGGAACTGCATTTACAGCGGCTAATTTTTTCGCGATTTCTTTTTCTTTACGCGCAACAAAAGGTTCTTTATAAAAATCGGAAATAGCCTCTTTTCGAAGGAAAACAGTGCCTCGGCCGCAGAAACTGCTATCCAAAGTATTCATTGCCACAAAAGTGCCTTCCAAAAATTCTTCGTCGCCGGATTTTGTCCATGTCAGCATGCAGTCCATGCTGCAAACCATCGTGTTCATTCCCTTGCGGACTTCAATAATCTTAAGTTCCAGTACCCGAACCTTTCCTGTTTTTGGATTAATGCTTCCTGTTGCAGAAGCCTTTGCATAAAATTCTGTGTTCTTGTAAGAGTAGGTAATGGCTTGAAGTTTCTTATCTGTTTGTGCGATCTGTACTTCAAATCTATAGCGGTCATCGATATTTAAAATCTGATTCATCCGGTTGTTATCGCTGAAGTGTCCCCGCCAAATACCGGTAATATCCTGTGCCACCGCACAGTGGATAAGGCTCAGTAAAAAGACTACAATAACGGATCGCATAAACATATTCTGAAATTACGGAAAAAGTTCTCTCATAACAATTTGCACAAAAAACAATCCACGAAACATTTCGTTAATTTTCGTAATGTTTTGCTGCTACTAACGTGCCGCCCTTCCGGGGCATTGGAACCATAGGTTGAAATTGTAAAAAAGGCCAGCAGTTTTATAGTAGACATTCGAAAATAAGACAAGCCCCGGAGGGGCGGTACGTTAGTAGCAAAAAGGGAAAATAATCTGGTCAATCAAATACGAACCCAGAGGGGCGACATGTTAGTATTCGCGAAGCGAAAAATCCCCAGGTTCAATTTTAAAGATTGAAGAATTTTAATCAGCCAATAGTTCGTAAATTTGCAGCCCTGTTATTTGAGAGAAATTAGAAGTTAGGAACCAGGAGTTAGAAAATGGATCAATTCTAACAACTACCCCCAACGACTAACAACTATGTCTTAGCAGCAAAAAAACTTACAAAGAACCAATGATAAAAGTAACATTTCCGGATGGCGCGGTAAGAGAATATCAGCCAGGAACATCAGCGATGGACGTTGCAAAATCCATTAGTGAAGGATTAGCAAGAAAAGTATTGGCAGCAAACGTAAATGGAGAAGTGTGGGATGCTACGCGTCCTATCTACAACGACACCACGCTGAAACTGATAACCTGGGACGATAAAGACGGCAAGGCTACTTTCTGGCACTCTTCTGCACACTTGATGGCAGAGGCAGTTGAGGCTTTATATCCGGGTGTGAAATTTTGGGTTGGTCCTTCACTGGAAACAGGCGGTTTTTACTACGATATAGATTTTGGCGGCAAACAGGTTACTGAAGAGGACCTGCGCAAGCTGGAAGCTAAAATGGCAGAACTTGCAAAACAAAACAATCCTTACATCCGCAAAGAGATCAGCAAAGCGGATGCAGTAAAATATTTTGAAGATAAAAGTGATGAATACAAACTTGACTTGCTGAGCAATCTGCAGGATGGTGGCATCACATTCTACACGCAAGGCGGATTTACAGACTTGTGCCGCGGGCCCCACATTCCGCAAACAGGTTTGATCAAAGCGATCAGGCTAACAAATATCGCCGGTGCATACTGGAAAGGTGATGAGAAAAATAAACAACTTACAAGGTTGTACGGAGTTTCTTTTCCTAACCAAAAAGAACTGGACGAATACCTCCACATGCTGGAGGAAGCGAAAAAACGTGATCACCGCAAGCTGGGTAAAGAACTAGGTATTTATACCACAAATGATGATATCGGCCAGGGTCTTATTTTATGGATGCCAAACGGTACCGTTATCATTGAAGAGTTGGAAAAATTGGCGAAGGAAACTGAAGAAGATGCAGGTTACAAACGCGTGGTAACTCCTCACATTGCAAAAGAAAACCTGTACATAACAAGTGGTCACTTGCCTTATTATGCCGACAGTATGTTCCCTCCAATGGAAATGGACGGCGAAAAATATTATCTGAAGTCAATGAACTGTCCGCATCACCACAAAATATTTGATGCAGAGCCAAAGAGCTACCGCCAAATGCCGTACAGAATTGCAGAGTACGGAACCTGCTATCGTTATGAGCAAAGTGGTGAATTGTTTGGCTTGATGCGTGTGCGTTGTCTGCATATGAACGATGCTCACATTTACTGCACTAAAGAACAGTTCGCACAAGAATTCAGAGCGGTGAATGATATGTATCAGAAATATTTCAAAATATTCGGTATTGAGAAATATGTGATGCGTTTATCACTACATGATCCTGAGAAATTGGGACAGAAATATGTGAATGAGCCGGAATTGTGGCTTGAAACAGAGGCGATGGTAAGAAATGTGTTGATTGAAAGCAATATTCCTTTCGTTGAGGTAAAAGGCGAGGGTGCTTTTTATGGCCCTAAGATCGACGTACAGATCTGGAGCGCTATTGGTAGAGAATTTACATTGGCTACAAACCAGGTTGACTTTGCACAGCCGCGCCGTTTCAATCTTTCATTCACTAATCAAAACAATGAACCGGAAATTCCATTGATCATTCACCGTGCGCCATTAGGTACACATGAGCGCTTCATCGGATTCCTGCTGGAGCATTATGCGGGTCGTTTCCCATTATGGTTGGCGCCTTTGCAGGTTAAAGTTTTGCCTATCAGCGATAAATTTTTCCCATATTCAGAAGAGTTGGTGAAAAAACTGAAAAAAGCCGGAATCAGAGCAGAAATTGACGACAGAAATGAAAAAATAGGTAAGAAGATCCGCGACACAGAATTGATGAAAGTGCCTTATATGCTGGTAATTGGCGAAAAAGAAGTGAACGAAAACAAAGTAGCGATCAGAAGACACGGTAAAGGTGATTCAGGCGTTAAAACAGTGGAAGACTTTATCGCGGACGCTGTAGCAGAGATTCAGGAGAAAAGAAATGAAGAATAAGGCAGTTGTGAATTAAGAATTAAGAATTGTTCCCGATGCAAGATCCGCTACAATTGTGTCACAACCAGAGTTTTCAGAAACTGGTTAGGGGGTGTCACAGAAAGAATTCATAATTCTTAATTCCTAATTCTTAATTGGTCAAAAAAGTTCGTGGCAATAAATTAGTTTTCTTTTGTATTTTTGGAACGATTTTTTAAGTACAAAGAGGCGATTCGAACAATTTGGTTTCAGAATTGTCTTAACGATTGACTAAGCGGCAGATTTTTAAAATTAAAATGAAAGCATTCCACAAACGCCCCTGTGCTGCCGACAGCAGGTAGTGGACAAAATAATATGGCATTTCCACCCAGACCATCTTCTAGAGGAGGTTTTAACCCCCGTTTTAAGAAGGAGCAACAGCAGGAACACCGCACTAATCACATGATCAGAGTGCCACAGGTGAGGCTAGTTGGAGACAACGTTGAAGTAGGCGTATATTCCATCCAGGAAGCATTACGTATGGCGCAAGACCAGCAAATGGACCTAGTAGAGATTTCTCCAAATGCAGATCCTCCTGTTTGTAAAATCATCGATTACAACAAGTTTTTATACGAAAAGAAGAAGAAAGAGAAAGAAATGAAGGCGAAAGCCAAAGTTTCTGAAGTGAAAGAGATTCGTTTTACTCCAAATACCGACGATCACGACTTTAACTTCAAGGCGAAACACGCTGAAACCTTCTTGAAAGAAGGCAACAAAGTGAAAGCTTATGTACAATTTAAAGGCCGTGCGATCCAGTTCAAGGACAGAGGAGAGCTTCTCCTGCTGAAATTTGCGGAGCGTCTCGCAGAATTCGGCGCACTTGAAGGTATGCCGAAAATGGAAGGCAAAAGAATGCTGGCCATTTGGGCGCCTAAAGCGAAAAAGAAACCAGCTAAAGCTGAAGAATAGTGAAAAGCCCCGCGAGGGGCTTTTTTATTTAGGAGTTAGGAATTAAAGACTAGGAATTGTCTAAATTCCTGATTACCTCATGTGATCAAACTTCCGTATTGGCGAATAGAATTACTACTGTACAAGTGTGCGACGCAACGACAGCCCAGTAGTTGTGTGCAGCCGATGTCAAAAAAGAGAGAAATTTTTGTAGAGGGAAACTATGATTTTTGCATAAAGTGTACAAAATGAACGTTTTATGATGATGTAGGTTAGCCTGCTTTGAAAAATTCTTAACTCTTAATTCCTAATTCTTAATTAATTACCTTACTTTTGCACTCCCAAATATGTACCTACATATTTGTATTGCCCACAAGGCTCCATAAGAGTTCCGTCTGTTCGGGACCGCCAGCAGGGTATCACTTTTATAATGGTAATAAAATGCCTAAAGTAAAAACAAATTCTAGTGCCAAGAAGCGTTTTAAAGTAACGGCTACTGGAAAAATTACTCACCAAAAGTCTTTCAAACGTCACATCCTTACAAAAAAATCTAAAAAACGTAAACGTTCTTTGCGTCAGGATGGAGTTGTAAGTGCTTCACACACTTTCTTCGTTAAACGTTTATTACGTCTTAAGTAATTTTCCCGTAACCAATTAATTAAAACTTTAAAATCATTCAGATATGCCACGTTCAAAAAATGCAGTAGCATCACGTGCACGTAGAAAAAGAGTCCTTAACCAGGCGAAAGGTTTCTATGGCAAACGTAAAAACGTTTATACAGTTGCCAAAAACGTTGTAGAAAAAGGTCTTACTTACAGCTATGTAGGTCGTAAACTTAAAAAGAGAGAATACCGCGCTTTGTGGATCGCTCGTATCAACGCAGCAGTAAGAGAAGAAGGTTTGACTTACTCTACTTTCATCGACAAGTTGAACAAAAAAGGTATCACACTTGACAGAAAAGTACTTGCTGACCTTGCAATGAACAATCCAGAGTCTTTCAAAAACCTGGTGAATTCAGTAAAATAAGAATGAATTTCTTACTATAAGAAGAAACCGGAGTTACATTTATGTATACTCCGGTTTTTTTTGTTTTTTAAATCATTCAAACAGTTACTTTTGTGAAGTTTTTTCAAAACCCTTACAAAAGGGCTAAACGATTTTTAAAAACATTGTTCACATTTAATCTATCGCCAATTGGAGAACAACACAACTTATTATGAGTTAGTGGATCAAACCTTTAATTTTCCTCAGGAAGGTTTTGATGTTGATAATGGGTATCTTGAGTTTAATGGCCTCGATCTGAAAGCGCTGATCGAAAAGTACGGTACTCCTTTGAAGCTTACTTACCTGCCGAAAATTGGTAAGCAGATCAACAAGGCCAAGGATATGTTTGCCAACGCTTTTAAGAAGCATAAGTATGAAGGCAAATACTATTACTGTTACTGCACTAAAAGTTCGCATTTCTCATTTATCGTAGAAGAGGCTTTGAAGAATGATATTCATTTGGAAACTTCTTATGCATATGATATTGAGATCATCAAAAAGCTTTACCAGCGCAGAAAGATTACAAAAGATACTTTTATCATTTGCAACGGATTCAAACAAAAAACCTACACAAGGCGCATTGCGAACTTGTTGAACACAGGTTTTAAGAATGTGATCCCGGTGCTGGATAATAAAGAAGAATTGGATGCCTACAGAAAATCTGTGAAAGTTCCGTTCAAAATGGGTATTCGTGTAGCGGCGGAAGAAGAGCCGAATTTCCCATTCTATACTTCGAGACTTGGTATACGTGCGAAAGACATTCTGGAGTTTTATGTAGACAACATCGAAGGCTACGAAAACAAGTTCCAGCTGAAGATGCTTCATATCTTTTTGAATAAGGGTATTAAAGATGACATCTACTACTGGAGTGAATTGAATAAGGTGGTGAACCTGTACTGCCAGCTGAAGAAAATTTGTCCTGAGCTCGATTCGATCAATATTGGCGGCGGTTTCCCGATCAAACATTCCCTGGGCTTTAACTACGATTACCAGTTCATGGTAACCGAAATTGTAGGCACCATTAAAAACGCCTGCAAAAAAGCTAAAGTGCCAATGCCAAACATCTACACGGAGTTTGGAAGCTTCACAGTTGGTGAAAGCATGGCGCATATCTACAGTGTAATTGCTCAGAAAACGCAAAACGACCGTGAAATATGGTATATGATCGATTCATCTTTCATTACCACATTGCCTGATACCTGGGGTATTGGTGAGCGCTTCCTGATGTTGCCGATTAACAAATGGAACGCGGAGTACCAGCGAGTCGTCTTGGGCGGACTTACCTGTGATAGTCATGACTACTATGATTCTGAAGAGCACATCAACGAGGTGTTCCTGCCTAAAGTAACGCCGGATGAACCTCTATATGTTGGGTTCTTCCACACGGGTGCTTACCAGGATCAGATCAGTGGATATGGTGGTATTAAACACTGTTTGATCCCTTCTCCAAAGCACGTTATTGTGGGTTATGATAAGAACGGCAAACTAACGGATTGGGTGTACGCGAAAGAGCAGAGCGCTCAAAGCATGTTGAAGATTTTGGGATACATGTGATGAATTGAAAGTTGAAAATGCTTTTGATACTTACATTCTAATTGTTTTCAATCCCGATAAAATTTAAAGGCTCCGATAAACCTGGTTTATCGGAGCCTTTTTGTATTTGACAAAGGTTGAAAATAGTAATGCTTCTGGTATACAAAGCCATTTCAATTCTCAACTTTCAATTTTCAATTAACGAAGCCTATCCAAACTTTTCACCAATTTCTCATCTCTTCTAATTCCGCCGGCTGCGAGCCAAAGAAATATTGCCATTGCGATGGGCAATAATCCTCCGACGTTGTAAGTTCCTTTTATTATTGGAGTTGATTGCTTGAATGAATTTATATAATATACTTCTAACCCAACAACAACAATTGAAAGTAAAATGCCAACGACTGCGAGTTTAAACTGAGTTGTTCTTTTTTTGAACAGGAAAATAGCGATTGTTGACATGCAAGCAACAGCTATGCTGAGTGCGAAAACAACAAGGTGGTCCGAAGCAAAAACAATACGGCTTGAATTATCAGCCAAAGTCGCATCGAATAAAGGTACGCGTGACATTGCAAATCCGCATATGGCGGCGAGTACCAGCCAGATCGTTTGTATACGTTGAATCATAATGAGTTTTTAACTGCGGTAAAAATAAACAAAAAGATGTACGAAGGAAATTAAGATGTGCGGTGTAATGAGTACGATGTACGAATTTTATTCCAGAGCAATACTGTAAACAATTTCTTACACCGTATACCGTACATCGTACACTTGCTTAGTTGGTGCAAGCTTCAAAAAGCAAAAAAGCCATTCGGAGAGATGAATGGCTTGAAGTGGTAAGGGGAGGAGAGAAGGGACAAAACTTGATTTGTATATTATGGATTAGCTTTTGTAAATTTTTCTGTTTCTTCAGTTTCTCCATCGACAACTTTTACTGATTTCCAGTATTTCTCGTTTTCTATTTTAACTAAATAACCTGTTTTATGGTTAACTGTAACTTCTGTAACACCAAATATTGAGTAGCCCGGATGGTCAGTATTGATAGCATCTTTCACGCTTTGAGGAAGATTGGCAGCATCATAGTAGCGAATGGTGTTCAGGCATTCTCCTTTCATATTGTAACAAACACGGGTAAGAATTCCAGCATTTTTGAAAACTACGGTGCTGGTTTTTTTGCCTTCAGTTACTGTGATATCAGAAATGTTGCTGTATTGGCTTATAAAGGTTTTATAGGCTTTGGGATTGGTTGAGGCTAAAGTGTTCATTCCTGCAGAACTGCTGGTTGCTGATTCTGTTTTAGGATCGTAAGATTTGCCTGATAACGCGATGTATTGATTCTGTGCATTTGATGCGTTTGCGAATAGCATTCCTGAAATAGTCAGAACGCTGAAGATTATCTTTTTCATAAATTTTTGTTTGTTAAATGGTGTTGTTTAAAATGCTCAAAAGGCTCGGCTGTAAAGGCTTCGAAGGGAGGAGTTGTGTGAGATATCTTGTTCATTGCTGCATGCACATACTTTGTCGCGCAGATGAAAATGATGGAAACAGGAGGAGGGAAAAAAGTAAAAAGTAAAAAGTAAAAAGTAAAAAGTGAAAACCTCGATACTGATTTATAAGCGGCAAAACCAAATGTCCTATTTTTTAAAACGAAATGTCCTTAAATCTAGGACATTTTTTTAAGTACAAGTTTGCGACTAACCAATTTTGTGGAAGAAAGCTTGTAATAAATGTGATTATTTCAATTTTAACTGATAAGATCGTTGTAAAATGCTCATCAAATCCTTAAACAATGCATGATACATTTGTTCTAATTGGACTTCCTCCTGTTGATGCTCATCAAAGAATTCTTTATAGTTTTTCTTTAGAAAATTCTTACAGCTCTCATTATCAGCCAAGCAGTTCACGAAATTAATCGCATATACATTGTGCGCAAATTGATTTCTGATCTGCGCAAAATGAACAAATTTTGCTGCGGAATCCTTTTCAATGGACTTCAAATCGGTCAATAAGTTAATCTTACTGTTAAAACTCAGAGCTTGACTTGTATTACCGAAGCTTTTTGACGTGTCCTTCTCAATTCCGAGCAAACTTGCTAATATCAATGAAACTATCTCTTCAAGGCTCACCGCATCTTCAATAACATTAAACCTTGCCATGTTTCTTTCCATAATATCGTTTGATTAATACAAACAAAAATAGCCTTTAAACCCACTTTAAAGGCTATTTAATTAACTACTACACTGAACTTTTGAAAACCATCACGTCTGTATAGCTGGAATTATAGTTGACAGTTGCATTGACCGTTCGAACTGTTGCACCTGCAAAGGGATTAGCGGCCATTGTCCGGGTCTGAATCCACTCGCATAATTCAAGAATCTGCGATTTATTGGACGTAAAGTAAACATACCTGTGTTTTTCCAGTACCTGAAGCACATTCAGATAGTCTTTCAGCTTCCAATACATCTTGTATGTCCCTGTTTCTGTGGAGAGATACGGCGGGTCGGCGACAAAAACAACGTTCGGGTTATCCTTGTACTTGCGATATATTGTTTCATAGCTGGCAGAAACCCTTTCAACTCCGGTCAGATAGCCATCTGCGTTATAGTCGCCCTGCCTGACGCAGTTGTACATCGTACTGGCTGAAAGAGCTTTGAAGCTGGTAACATAATTTGCGCTGAATAGCAGCGATGAAGACAGCGTAACATAATCCACAAAACCGGCCTTTTCGTCTTTCGCAATGCGCTTTAGTATTCGTGCCTTTGTTTCCGCAGGGATCAGCTTGTCTTTTGGACAGTCAGCAACAATTTTGCGTATATCTGCCAACAGCTTATTGGTTTTAGGAATATTGTCAATTCGCTCGTGGTAACCGTCAAAGTCATTGTATATAACGCTGGCCTTTGGCAGTTCTTGCTTAATTGTGTGAGCCAGCAGGCCACTACCGCCAAACAAATCAATATACGTCGCGTCCTCAGGGTATTGTTTCAACACCTCTTTTAAATCCTTTAAAAAATTCCTCTTTTGCCCCATAAATGGCAGGGGCGCTTTGTTGTAACTCTTCATTTTTTTATCTATTGTTTATCATTTACATTTGCGACCTCTCACAAACAAAAAGGTGCTGACACACCAAACAACAAAGGCTTTAGCCCTTGTCGTGGTGTGTCAGCACCTTTAATCTTTTAGCGGGGTGAGAGCCGCTCTTAGTAAGGCAGGGTTTTTTTTATTTCCAGTGGCTCTTACCAAATAGCCTTACCCCACAATATCTTATCCAGTTATCAATCCTGTTACTATACCTGCTTTTATTAATAATGCGGCTCCAGTAAAGCAATTCGTTGTCCGCCTGTTCGCGTGTTATTTCAACATCACACGTTACGTCGTATAACCAATCATGTAAGATTGCTGCAAAATTGAAATCTCCAACAGGAGACATTAACGACCACGACCACCGCGGAACGCTCGACATATCGGTATAAAAACCTGCTGGTATCGTTGTTACTTTGCCACAGGAAAGCTGCACCGTAATTTGGTCCAATACCTTCCAATAATCGCAGCTTTTGTATGAATACACATAAGCGACCTTTATGAGATCATCTGCAATTAATAATTGAACTACATTCTTACTTGTTACCATTCTCAAATCATAACTTTTAGTGATCAATGAACGATGTTTAACTAGTAAATAATTGCGATACGAGGTTTGTAATAATTGCTTCTGCGTCTTGCTGCTGCTTCTCATCCCATTCTTGTAAAATGGTCAATACGTGCGCTGCACTTTCAGCCAGTTCTGCATCTGTTCCTTGCGCAAATGCTATTAACTGGGGTAACAAATTATTTTTCGCATCTGAATTTATTGCTGCTGAGACACCAACTGGAAGGTTTGATATTCGCTTATAAATATCAATAATAGTATTAGGTCGCATTTCAATTGAAATGTTTTCCGATTCGGAATACTGTGTATTCAATATTGAAGCATCCAAACTGCGTGCTTCTGGTAGATAATCTCTATTATCCCAAAGTCCTTGGCCGCACCAAAGAGCCAACTTCATTGGCATCTGAATTATTAAATTTTTCATCGATAATGTATTGGTTTAATTTTTAGAAATGGTCTTTCCACATGGTGCCGTTCCACGTTTGCATTGTGCGAGTGTCAAGGTTGTAAATTGTTAGCCCCCCTTCAAGCTTACCTAGCTTTGCGATGGCCGTTGCACCACTGCCTCCACCGCTGTCTGTTATAGTTATCGTTGGTTGGCTTGTGTAACCAGAACCGGAAGAAGAAGCGAATATTCTTGTTATTGTACCATTAACAATCTCTATATCCAAGGCTATTGCGCCACTACCTCCACCTCCTGATACTGTTATTACAGGTGAAACATATCCACTTCCTCCGTTTGTTACAGTATATTCAAATATTCCATCTAGGCTATCCCTTTGCGCTGTTGTCATGCGCGGAGGCAGAAACCCTGCAGTCGTACTTTGAACATCCAATGCCGCAGCATAGTTATCAACACTTGAAGTGGCAGGATTTGTAGCTATTTTAACATGTCCCGTGTTACCTATTTTTAAAATAGGTTTTGAAATATCTCTGCGAGTTGTTCCAAGACCTGATATAAAACTCCACCCTTCTGGTGAACTTGTCTCTATGGTAGGGCAATTAAATATTCCGCTAACACTCAGACTACCAACGAATGTTGTACTGGGGAAGTAAAATAAAGCTGGAAAACTGGTGCCATATGATTGAAACAAAAGATAACGTAATCCGTAGGTTTTACCAGTACCAATGTTAAGTCCAAAAGTGGCGCCATCCTCCGTTCTATTAATATTCACGTTACTTACTTGCGAATTTCCTAGCCCCTCCGAATGTAAAGTAGCGCTGTTTGCATTAATGCTTCCGTTTACCTGTAGTTTATCAATGCCGTTATCATAAGCAGTCCCTATTAATTTATTCCCTGTAGTTGCTGCAAGTCTTTCTCGCTCAATTCCATTTTGTTTTACAATGAAGGGGTAGTTATCATTAGTTCCGGCAACAAGATTTTCACCCAACGCATCGCCGCCCTGTGTAAGTTTGGTATCGGCTTTTGCATCAACTGTGCTCACAGCGTTATTAACGAATTGCAACGCCGCCGCTGTCGCGTTGCTTATTGGCTTGTCTTCATCGCTCGTATTGTTTACGCTACCCAAGCCAACCTGATCTTTCGTTACTTCGTGCGGGTTTTCAGTATCGCTAACATGCTTCTGAAACTGATCTCCAAGCCCTTTGATAACACCTGCATCCGGCATATTGTCTAACGCCTTTTGCAACCCATCAATTGAGCCTACCGGAATTTTATCATCCTTATGCCAAAAACTATCCAACCAATCCCAAAACTGCTGCTGTGTTGGTTTTAAGCCTGTCTTAAACCAGCCTTTTAATTTTTCTATTGTTTGCTTTGCCATTATTACATTTTTATAATCACGTAATCAAATTGCAGGTTTTGCGAAAGGTTGTTTACCTCTCTCAATAGCAATTCGAAGTAATCATTGTTGCATTTACCTATCATGTGAAAGACATCATCATCATCATTCCAGTTCGACGAAATGCTTCTAAGACTACCAATAACCATGTAATTACTATAACCCAGGTTGTGATACACATACAAGCGGGAATCGGGACTGGCAGCATCCTGAAACTTGGGGTTAGTTTGCGAACTACTGCCGGGATCACCAACTCTTACGCTTGCCTTATAAACAATTTGAACGCCTATTTCGGGCGGGTCCGTAATGTCCGCCCACTTATGTTTATGCGCACTTGGTGCGAATGTGTCAGGCTTGTTTTGAATGTTGTTCCAATCAGGTTTGTATTTACTAAATGCATCCTCAAGATTTCCCAAATCGTTTTTCAAATTGGCAACATCTCGCGTTATAATTTGCAAGTTGCTCAATCGCTTGAAATCTTCAATCGCAATACCGTCTACATTGCTGGCGCTGGCAAGCTTGGCACGGCGAGTAAAGTAAACCGTTTGAATACTATCGTCGCCAAACAGCTCAGTATCTGCCAACTGTTCGACTACAATTTTAGGTTGCTGCAACCCGCCCGTAAATGGCAATAGTTCGCCATTTAAACAAATCCAGCCTTCGGTATAACTGCCGTTGATTAACTCCGCACCGCTAATAATCACTTTATCACCTAACACTTTCGCAATAGCCGAAAACGTGTTTTCATAGCAGATTTGCAGAAAATCAAGAGTGCCCTGGAACACTGCCAAACCTTCCAACTTCGAAAAATCAATCTTTTTATACATAACTCACTTTGTATGTTTTGCCTGCTAACTTGTAAGTGTTTACAAGCGCCAACAACTCTTTTTCATTAAAATTTATGATAGCAGGAACGTACACTATAAAATCAACCGTGTCTTTTCCTGATTCTGCTTTGGTGTAAAGGAATGTTTTATCCCTTTGTTCTGCTTTGGTGTAAAGTATTACCGGCTTGCCCTCAATTTTTTGATAGAGAAACAACGGTGGGTATTCCTTAGCCTGCCTTATATAGATACGCCGTTGAATAGTGTCGTAGCGATCATTCAGCATTTTTTCGACATAACACACCTGCCCGGTTATTTGCAACCTGTACAACATGTCACCACGAAAACGTACGAACAACTTGTACACGTAATCAATGGGCGTTACCAGCGCTGCGAGCCATGCAATAAATCTTCGCTTTCGCAGAATAACTGGCGTAAGAATAATTGCCAGCTTCTTAATGTCAAGATTGTATATGTTTTTATTGGATAACACTTTGTGGAATAAATTCTAGTTCTAAATCGGTTTCGTTTTCCAGTCGTAAATAACCCGCATCCGGCACATACATTACATCAATAGCTGTTTCAATGTCTCCGTACTTTGCGGAGCAGCTTACAAGTTGAGGAATAACAATCCCTTCAACTTTTTGCAGCGCATCAATCAGGTATGTTGTTACAAATAGCCCGTTAAATGGCAACTGTTTTAAATAGTTTTTAAAAGCCGTTTGTACTGGTTCACTATCGCTATCATCCAACCTTTGCCCCTGATCGTTTAGCACCAGCGGATCATAGTAAATGATCAGCTTCGCTTTTATTGTATCGGCTTGCCTGCTCTCTATCTGTAGCCTAACGCCTGCGTATGTAATACGCTGCATGTATTCTCTAAATGCTGCCAGTTCTGTGCTGGTCAATGGCTCCAAGTCTGTTGTTTCCTTGGCAACCTTAACACGTAAATTTTTTGCCTGTTCAACAACCGAACTATATTTAACAATCTTGCTGGCTTGTACCTGGTCGTCAGTTAAATGGCTGTTGTCGTATTGATCAGTATCGGGCGGCAATTGACAACCATACTGAAAAGCTTTTGCCATTTCTGCATACCAGCGAACAGAGCCGGGCTTCATGCGGGAAATGGTTTCCAGCACATCTGCTTTAAAAGTGTCAAACAACTTTTCCAAACTCCATGCACACACTGCGACGATGTACGTCCACAAGCGCCAGATAGCGGTGCTGCTTTTGCTGCTCAATTCGCTTAAATTCTCATCAGCTTGTACACTTGTGAGAATTGATTGTTGTATTTCGTTGATCGAACGCGACATTTACACAGTTTTTTTGCTAAACAAACTCAACAATGCGAGCCTGTTCTTTAGGATCACACCAATTAAATAACCAGCGATGAACAGTCCGAAAATTCGACCCAGGTATATTTGAAACCATTGCCAACGGGTTATATAGTTTTCTTTCACAGGAACGAATTTTACTTCGCTTGTCTTCTCGGTAGTATGATCCGTTTCAATTAATTCTTTTACTGCCAAGTAAATCTTGGCAGAATCTGTTACGGATAACGCTTTTAACACATTATTCTTAAGGCTTATTTTCGGAGGGGCAATGCGATTACCTTGCGAGTATTGTAACAACTGTTTAAGCAATACATTGCCTGCGCTATCGCATTCAAGCAAAGCAGTAATCGAAGCACTATCAGCTTGCACAATCAGGGTCGTATCATGCAAGGTTTCTTTAACTGTAATAACACGAATCGTACTATCAATTTTTGTTGTAATAATTGGCGTTACTGTTTTACAACTACACAGTGCCACTATCAACGCCAGGAATGCTATTATTGCTATTGTTATTTTGAGCATACTTCTTTATTTCGTTTAGCTTGTTAATTAATTTATTGTTCTGGGCCTTCAGTTCAGCAACCTCTTTCTGCAACCCGTACACCGTTTCCTTTAGGCTTAGGTTTTCTTTTCGAAGTGCTTCAGTTACGGCCAGCAAATCGGCAATTTGCTTCTCCATGCTTTCCGCATTTTTTTGCCACACTTCAGCCAACCGTTCTGCGTTGGTTATTTCTACACCACGGGTTTCTGCATTGCTTCTTCGCTTGCCAAATAACCAACCTACACCACCAGTCGCAATGGCAGGAAGAAGGACTTCCATTATGCTATCAATATTCATATCTAGTTAAGTTGGATAAATCCTTTAATTGCACTCAAAGGGCGAGTGCGTTTACACACTTCGTACCCTTCACGACTGCCGTCATTATTCGTGTTTCCTTCGATGGTGGTAATTACACCACTACCTACACTTTCTACAAACCCGGTATGTCCATTGCCGCCGCCAAAGTCCATTATAAAAATGTCGCCCGGCTTTACGGCATTCGATCTGTTTGGCAACTTTCTCAATGTGCAGGTGTTGTATTGGTTTAACACACCGCCTGTTTTTACAAGGGGGTTCACTAAACCCAGATTGCGTGCCGCTTCATTTACACACCAATAGACAAAAGCTTCACACCAGCTATATCCTTTTCCCAATCCTACGCTCTTTAAGTATTTCTCAACTTGTGGCCCGGCATTACTGCCTTTTGGCACTTCCTGAACGTATATTTGTGTCGCAGCTATTTGTAAGGCCGCTTGAGCTAATGTTGTTCCCATAGGTTTAAAACTGTTTTAATTCACTATAAAATCTTTTTCGATGGCCCAGTAGTCAATTCCTTCGGATTGGTCGCTTATGTCAAACAGTGCGGACGCAGGTTTTAAAGGGTATAGATTATTGACCACACTATCATCAACCACCTCGGTCAGTTTGTAAATCTGTCCTATAGTCAACTCATCAGTTATTGATATCCCATTTAGCAAGGCGATATCAAAAAGCGCTTCTAAACTTCCGCTTGCCTGAATTGCCAGATCAATCAAGGTTTGACCGGCCATTGCTTTTACAGTTCCCATCACTCAACATATTTTGCGTTATACGATAGATCGCCTGTTTGCTCATTGAACTCGATGCTGTTTACCGGGCAGCCGTCATCCTTAAACCTCGCAGTGATAGCGTGTAACATGCCTGCAACATCGTCATCCATAAGAAACCTTTCAATGCCCACCGTTTTATCAGGAGCGTTTTTAAAAGAACCAGGAGCGCAGAGCAGCATAAGGCGTTGTTGCTGTTCATCACTTGTATCTATGACAAAGTCTCCGTTCTTTATTAATAAATCGTCTGATTCATCGAGTATAAAATCTTTCATGTTTTAACTTATTGTGCCAGTTCCAGTTCCTGCCTGTGCGGCTGCTGTACCTGTTGTATTTACGGTTACTTTAACTACTCCGGCACTTGCAATGTGTTTGATAATTTCATCAGCCAGGGCTTTGCAAAAACTTAAGCGGGCATCTTCCAAATCACCCAGTGCATCTTTGTCTTTATCATTAAAAGCTTTCAGCGCATTGTATAAACCTTTACCTAATACATCTTTACTGAGTGCCATTATTTCAAAATGTTATTAATTTTTGTAACTGCCTGTTGAAGCTTTGCATAGTCAGGATTATTACCGTATAAAACTGTTATTTGTTGAACGGCCTGAACAATCAACAACAGCGCATCTTTTAGTGTGTCGTCGCCTTTCTTTACCAGTACGCCGTCCTTCACTTCAAATACCGTTTCATCCGTTTTGATGACAACCTGATCAATTTCGCTGAACATGCATATAAAATAGTCCTCGTCGGTTAGCCGTTGAACCAATACCACACTTCCAATTGCCGGGTAAATGGTAAGCCCCTTTGTTGCTTTCTCAATAGACTGTAACCTGACACCGCCCAAATCCAATTCTTCAAAGTCAACAACGCATGTGTTACTCTCTTTATCAACTGACTTAACAGTTGCCGGAAAGATGTTCACATCCTTCCCAACAATATCTTTAAACGCCTGTACCAGTTCCCTTGCTTGTTTCATGCACTTACTGTTATGTCTAATTCCGGTATTCGTCTACCACCGCTTACGCCGAAGATTGTTGTAACTGTTCCCACGTAATGCGAACCAGCTCTATTTTTAAATTGAGGGTCTGATATATCCGCTATACATCCCGGCTCTATGTAAGGAAACAAAAGCGCTTCAAGCTTTCCTTTATATCCCGTGGTATTGTATGTCGTCATTTCTGCCTCGGCCCGTTGTTTTAATTCGGCCTCACTTCGTTCTCCGGATACTCGCAGTTTTAGTACTTCGCCCTTTGTATCACCAAACACAAACTTTTTTAATTGCCCGTTTGGCAATTGGTTAAACACTTCTACTTTGTATGTTGTGTCGTCAACGGTTCTAAATTTCAAATCATCAATTCGTATTGTGTTTTTATTCAGCACATACTTTACATGCTGTTTTCTCAAACCATATTTCAAACCACAATACAGCGTTTTAACCCCATTTAAATCTGTTAAATAGCTTACAAGAAGATATTTGTTCGCTATATCTTGCAACACTTCAACACCGTTTGCATTGTCAATGCGCATGTTGTAAATGATGCAATCCGGTATATTATTATAAAGCGGATAGCTTACGCCAAAGGCGTTGTGCAATTCATTCATTAACCAGGTAAGCACCACCTTTACATCCGATTTTAAAAAACTTTTTCTTAGGCGAAGACGGCGCAATAAGTAAAACTCATCTTCCAATTCAAGCTCCAGCGGTTGCTTCGGGTTCATTCTTTTTATGTACCCGGAAAACTCGTTTCTATGTTTCCCGTCATAACCAAAAGCAATGCTTATTTTGTCGCCTTCCTTTATATAATCAATCAGCTTTGTTCTGTTTATTACATTGCCAACTGTATCACTATTCTTCATAACAACGCTTAGCGGAAGGGTCAACCTTGCAGTTTGAACAATCTGGTGAACGCTTTTCTTTATCTGCACTTCGTGCAGGCCGCGCAGCTTGTATTTGTCAGCAATCGCTATTTCACATGTGGTTTGTCCTAAATACATCGCTACACTATTTCGAGTAAAAAATCAACGTTACTGCGTCCGCTAAACTGTATCACTTCCACGTTCTCACTACCTGCACTATCCAGCAGATCTATTTTCTTAATCAGGAAGTTATTTTCCGGCTGTAAAAAGTTGTTGGTGGATGCGCATTTAAGCGTAACCAGGTCATTGTCTCTAAACAGCTTTGCCATTTTAATAAAATCATTCTCCGGCCAGTTACCATCGTCACTGATTAAAGTGGCGATAATGGTAATATCAAAAGGCCGCTCGAATACTTTTTCAAACACGGTTCCGTTATCTATGACAGTAGTTTCAATGATCTCCTTTTCTCCTGTTATCAATACCACTGCATTAGGAATCAGCACATTGTTAATTGTTGCGGGCAAAAACTCATATCGGCCTAAAACAGAATCTGTGTATTGCTTTATTACGCCGCTTTTGCCAATCGTTCTATCAGGTGGTATGGCAAAATTCTCAAACCCTGTTGCGATCATGTTATTATCGCCTTCTTTCGGTTTGCCAGGAAAAGGAATGCCTCTCGCACCATACACTTTACCAAGTACATCAAACACATTTACTGTGGTTGCACGTGTGTCTAATATGTCGTTAAATCCTGGCATTTTACTCGTTCATTGTTTTACCGTCTACACTTTTCAGTGTCGTTAAAATCATTTCTATAATGGCATCCGCGCTTTGTTTAGCACCCGCTTGCAGGTTGGTTGTATGGATCACTGTTTGATCTTGCAGCTTGCCAATGTTAATGGTTACGTTACGGGGTCCGCCACCTGTAATGTTGCTACCCATGGTTGTAAGCTTTTCTTTCTTATGCTTTTTGTTATCCTCACCGGAAAGGGTTTGAGCCGTTACCGGATTCATCATTTTCTTAAGCTTATCTGCGAAAGCAACTCCGCCACCATCCGTATTATAAATACCACCATTAAGGCTTATTTTATTTGCCATTGACAAAAAGCTCTGCTTGTCTTTCTTCTTTGTGAACAAAGCATCCAGCTTGCTTTCATCATGTGCCAGATCGTACGCATCTTTTATAGCGGACTCAAACTCGTAAGTAGCTTGTGTCTTTTTATATTTGTCTCCTGCTTTATCCCGCAGCGTTCGTGCCTTGTCAAGTTTAGGATTAAGCACCGCTTTCTTATAAGTCTCAAGATTGTCAATGCTCGCATCGCCATATCCATCAGTAGCTATTTTCATGGCGTTGCCAAATCCTAAATATTTATTCCTGTTAAACAGGTTCATTGAGTTTTGTTCCTCAGGATGAAGCTTGTAATAGGATATCTGGTTTTGAATGGCCGTAGAAAGCGCCTCCAGTTCTCCAACTTCACTTTTAGAAACATCATAGTCTGATGACGCTTGAGCCAATCCAATACGGCGTTCATATTGGTTGTTAATCTCCTTTAGCTTTTCAAGCAGGTCAGCATTTTTTGTATTTTCTGTGTCCAGGTTGCCAAACAGATCCGGATACGCTTTTATCAGTTTGTCAAGCAGCAGTTTCCTGGTATCATTATTTTCATTAAGCCCGGTAATGGAACTGACCAGATCATTTACCGTTTGCTTTTCCACACGCAACTTATCTGCAATTGTTTCAGTTGGTGTAATCCATTCCATGGTTTTGTTGGCGGCAGTCATCAAGCCTTCTGCAATGGGCATGAGCGCGGTTCCCGCTTGTATTTTAAAGTTTTCCCATTGCCCTTCCAAAACCTTCAGCTTGCCGTAAGATGTTTGCCCGATGGTGTCCATCATATTGGCAAACTTTCCGCCTTTGCTCGTTGCCAGATCAAATGCCTTTGCCACCATCTCAGAAGAAATGGCACCTTTCTCCATTTCCTTCTTAAGCTCGCCAACACTTTTTTTCGCTTTGAAACCAAATTCCTGCCAACGCTCACTCATTGTTTGGAGTGGGTTAAACCCCGCGTTGATGTATTGCAAAAGGTCTTGCCCCATCAACCGGCCTGCCGCCTGTGTTTGGCTAAATGCCAGGGTAAGCGAATCAAACCGCTGCGCATCACCCATACTCACATCGCCGAGCTGCTTTACAATGGGCATTACTTTTTCGGCAGTAATACCAAAGCCCATTAAGGTTTGCCCTGCTTTGAAAACTTCCGGGCCTAGTATAGTGTCTTGTTGAAGCTTGTTTAAATTACCCGCAAGGTCTTTCCCTTTTGAGCGATTGCCGGCAAGCACTTCGTAACTCTTGCTGGTGGCTTGATACTGCATGGCAGCATTAATGCTTTCTTTGCCGAATGAAAATGCACCTGCTACTGCACCAGCAACGGATAAGGGCATTAGCACTTTCTTTAAATCACCTAAAGCCCTTTGAGTTCCGGTAGCAGCTTTTTTAGTTTTACCTTCTAGTTTTTCAACTTCCTCCCCCGCTTTTTTAAAATCATCTTTTAATGAACGAGCTGCCTGCAGGTCGTTCATTTTCTTCAGCGTTTCTCGAAGCTCATCAATACCGGTTTTTACAAGTTTGGTTTGCGCATCCAACGCTTTTTCATCAGCGCCCATTTTTATAAAAATGCGTGTACTTGTGTTACCTACATCTTTCAATTTTTCGGTAACAGTTGTTGCAGTAGCCGCACTGCTTTTCAGCTTTTCAATAAACTCCTGAATTGCCGAAACGCTATTTGAAAGTTCTACATTGATATTGTATGCAACTCCACTCATATATTAAAAATGGGACTGTATTTTTTCGCGTTCACGTATCAGTTCGAGGTAAGCCACATGATCTGCCCACTCTTCGGTTGTTAATGCGTAAGGGTCTATTTTGTAATAGTACTTTACCAGGTAATTGAGATATTGCAGCGAGTCAGGAGAAGCGTTAGCCCTCGCTTTGTCTAAAGCTCCGCTAACTCCCCCACAACCACTTCAATCAGTTGGCCCAGGTAACGGCTAAGGGAGTAGAAGTATTTGTCTTCTGTGATTACTTCTTCGTCGCCACCGATAAAGCTGTTCTTTGCAATAATTTCATCACTCCGAACGGGGCTTGTTTTAGCAATGGCAAAAGATGCATCAACGGCCTTGCGATCCGGTTGTTTGAAGTAAGCCGTTTTACCGTCCTCTGCTTTAAACTGAAACACCTTGCCATATTGCGCCTTCCATTGCTTAATAACATCTTCAGTTACTTCAGCAGCTTTTATTTTCCTTTCCATGAAATGATATTTAAAGGGTAGTTAAACGATGTTCAAATAAGAATTAAAACCCGTTAGAATTAAAAATTGTATTGTGCGTCCATGAATAAAATCGGCAGCTTGATATTCATATCCGTGTCGCCTTGTTTCATGCTTTTTGGCTGTTGTGTAAACTCAACACCTATCAACCTGTCCCGCACCAGGTCAGTGCCATTTCTTGAAGCAGACACGCCACTTAGATAACAGATTTGTATATCCATTACCAGATCGGTTAGCTTCGCCTGCGGGTTCATCTCCTGGGCCTTTCGTATCATGGCTTCTACTTCGCTTTGCCCAAGCGTTATAGAGCCAGTGGGTTTTTCGTTGCCCCGCTGGATGCCTTTCACTTTGCGGCCACGGCCATATATTTGTTTTTTCTCTACTTCCACATCGTACTCGATTTCAAGCACACGCTCGAACGTGCGCCCCATAGCGGTAATGGTAACATCTCCCCACTCGTATTCAATGCCGTTTACTTTTAAACCCATTGTGTTTTATTGTTTTTTAGGCTATACGGTGGCCGCATAGCTGATGTTAACGTTTATTGTTTTTGCTTGCCCTTTACGCACAATCTGAAGTGAGCAATCAATAATGTCATTATTGATATCACTGTCAAGATTCACCGTGCATTTAACGCCGCTGATTTCAGGCACTTTGTTACCACTCACTCTTATCATGGCCGCCCGGATGGCATTCTCCACATCGCTTTCCCAATCGCTGGCTAAGCCCGGTTCTATTTGCCCGGTTTGAGTGTTAATGTCTATGTCATCCATCAATTTTTCAATAAGCGTGAGAAAACAAATGCGCTTCGATTTATTGATTACGCGGTTCCAGCTGATGCTGGTAAAATCGCCCGTGCTTTTTGTGAAGGTTGGATCATCATTGAAAAAGTAACCGGCCTTGTCTGCGATCTTGCGCAGGAAGATGTAGCCTTTATCGTGTATGCTACCAAGCACATTGATCACTTTTGAATCAGTGGAAGATGTACCGTCCGGGAAGTAAGCGCCATTTGTAACGGCGCCATCTGCCACTCGTGCAATGTTGCGCTGTACCTGTCGGTTGGCAATTACACCGCATAGCATGCCCATGCTTACAGTTTTATTGGTTGTAGAGCATGCCAGGCTTATTGCAACATAATCGTTGCTCATGGTGTTTCTATCTGCCAGTTCTGTGCAATGATCAACAGAGAAGCCAATGCCTGGTAACATGGCCACAAAAGGTGTATTGCTGTTGTCGTAAGACTTTGCAAGTTCATTCAGATTATCAACGGCGTTCCATACATCTGCATCAAGACCATTTTGCTTTTGCACTGCATAGCCGTTTGGCGGTATGCGGTTGGCTGCGAAAATTACACAACGCCCTTCTGTGCTGTCGATGAGTTTTGATGCGATGTTTTTTTCTTTATCGCAGATGTCTGCCAGCAATGTTGCATCACTTACCAGCATAAAGTTTAACTCAGCGCCGTTACCTGTTTTTTCGTAGAAGTCTGCAATTTCACTAAAGGCGAGCGGATTTGTTGTTTCATCAATGCCAAGGTCAATCAAAGCATTGGTATCAAAAATGCGGTAAGGTTGCATTAGCTGTGCGCCGCCTGCATTTCCCACACCGGTTAAAACAATACAAGCCACCGCATCATTAACCGGCTGTGTGCGGTTCAGTTGCCCGTTAAGGCGTGGTATATTTACAGTAGGTAATCCCATACTATTTTAGAAAGAATTGAGTGTTAAAAAAATGGAAGCTTACGCCTCAAAAACATAGACTTCCTCATTGGGGTCAACATTTTGCTGATGTAGTTCAGCATCCCGTTTGCCAGTTGAAAGAAACACCTGCATATCAGTGGTGATGTAGAATACTTTGTTTTTTGGATACAACTCAACATAAGTCCTAATCAGTTTTGCCGGATTGTAAAGACTCTTTTGCATTTCCGTTTCTTCGACCAATTCATCACCTGTAACATTCAACTGTTCGTCGGAATTTTCGTTTGTTGACTCCTGTACTTGTTCGTTTTGGGTCGGTAAAGAACTTCCAACCAAAACAGGTTCCTGTTCCTGGTTGATTTCGCCTTGTGTCTGCTTAGGATTCGCGAGATCAGGAGTGGGCTTTTGCTCTTCCTTTTTATCTACAACCGTATCACTTGTGACATTTAACTGCTCTCCAGTGACTTGCACTTGCGTTTGTTTATTTTCAACTGGAAGCGGGTTTTCAGCGGGAAACCGTTTTTGTTCGTCAGTGATTCCGTCCTGTATTTGTTCAGGCAGTTTTGCTTTTGCCATAAAAAAGTATTGAAGTTTTGTAATGTGGGGTCGTGGCACTCCCTGCAAAATTTAGGCAGGGAGTTGCCGTTATTATTATTGCCCCATTTCTTTTATGCTATGATAGCGCCCAGATGTTTGTTACGCAAAGGAGCCGCAACGCCGCGCATTTGATAGTTGAAAATGTCGCCTTTGTAGTCCGGGTCTTTCATTCTGCTAAAGAACTCAAAGCCGCCCTGAGCTACCATGATCTCACTGCCAAGGCAGAATAGAGAACTCTTCTTGTGAACGGCAGGATTAAAGGCCGCGCCATAACCGGCTTTTGTGGCAACGCCTCCCGGAGCGTTAGCAGCTGTTATGTAGTAGGGGTTTTTACTGTATGTGTAGGTTTTAAAACCATAGAACACATCTCCTGGCTTCGCCATAATAGCCTTGTATAATTTTTTATCTTCCTTGGCTATCATAGCCATGTGCGCAGGTGTATAGATTGCAATCCAGTCCTCTGTATCCGCATCCATGTCAGCATATTCGGTTTGCTTGTCAATTACCGCATCAATAAAGCTATCGTTAGCATTTAATTCGGTAATTGTATTGCTTTTTGTGCTGTCAGCTGTGGCAACGCCATATGCCCACGCGGCATCCATACCCAATTTTTTCAACAAGGCCCTTTGGTGCTTTTGCACGTAAATGGCTCTTTGGTCGTACGCCTGCTCAATGGCAACTGCATTACGCACAACAGAGCTTGTTGTATCGTAAGTCTTTAAAAGAATTTTTAATGGGCTGTCAGCCGCAACGGTATAAGGAATGGGCCACACCGTATTATTCACTAATACATCAGGGTCCGCGCCAACTTCGGCAAGATTAATGGCTTCGTTATCGCATAAGGAACTAAGATCACGTGCGGCAGATAGAAAGTGATTGCTTGGGTAGAAGTCCTGCAATACATCTGCCAGCCAAACCTCCTGTGCAAGGCCATCAAAAAACACCATGCCAGTGGCCTGCTTTACCTTCGCCATCGTTATGCCAATACAGTTAACGGCAATGGCGAAAACAAATGGATTGAATGAGAAAATGAACGCTATTACGATACCTACAAAGGCATTGAATAGAACTGCCTGTAAAAAATTAAGTTTTTTCATGTTACTACTATTGTTAGTGAAAATGTGATTGTTGTTTTTATTGTGGTTCAAAATGCTATTTTCCTTTACCGGTATAGCGAATGCCTTTACCGTAGTCTGCCGTCAATTGTGTGTAGCGTGCAGGCTCTTCTTTGCTAATACGGGACAGTTCCGCTTTGTCAAATTTTTGTAAGTAATCAAAGGTGTTTTTACCTTCATTGTCTTCACCTTCTTCTTTTTTAATGAGAGCGCTTTTATTAAGCAACGTGCTAACTGGCACATCTTTTACTACTTTACCGGTGACTGTTGTGGTAGCTGGTGCAATTGGCTCAGCTACAAGCTCCAATTTCTTTTGGCTGAGTGTTAAAAATTCCAACGCATCTGGCAGGCTTGTTTTGCTCAGTTTTACAAAAAAAACTTTTTGGTCGCCTTCCAGTTCATTTGAAAGTTGTTCGATGATCTTTTGTTGCGTGGCGGTAGTACTTTGCTGGCTTAGCTGTATAGATGCGACTGCATCAATTATTTGCTGCTCGGTTGCATTCTCCGGCAACCCTAGTTTTAAAGCAATTTGCTTCATGTCTTCTTCTTTTTTAAGTGGCTTTATGAATAGAGGAGCATTAGTGCTGTTAAGCTTTATAACCGCACCGTCCTTTTTTAATGCTAAAGCGTTTTTATTACCGGGCAATGCGGTAAGGCTTACCTCAAAAAGGTCGCATTCTTCCAGCCAGGGTAATGTTTGTCCCTGTAGCAGTTGCTGCGGATCACCATTCCATGTTATAGGGTCAGCTCCAATGCTTGCACCTTTCATGTCTCCGTTTTGAATTTTACGGATGTAAGTGCGTTCAATGTCATTAGCTCCTTCAATAACAAGGTCTGCATATAGTCTAATGCCTTCGACAGTAAAATTTTCCCAATGGCCCAATGGCACCTCGTCAGTGTCATGCTCGTAAAAAGCAGGACAATTTTTCATTGCGTTATCAAGTCGGATACCGGCTGTTCTTACTGCGAAACCGTAGGTATTTACACTTTCATCGCTTATTAAAAATCTTTTCTTAAATGCCATCTGCTACGCTTTTGTTTCGATGTTTTGAGGACACAAAAATGAAGAGCCGGCAACGCTGTAAAAAATCACAAATCCTCATTGGTGGAAGATTTCCACCTACTTGGTGGAATTTCTCCACCATGCAGAAATGCCGTTTTTAAAACGGCAGTAGTTGTTATGAGTTTTGTGTTGGTAAAACCATAATAAAAGCAACATATGGGAAGGAAAAAGACAGATGAATACAACGAAGCTTACGACCTGTTTTGCAATACAGAGCTAACTCGTAAGAAGATTGCGGGTATTGTAAAGGTGAGCGAAGTGCAAATAGGAAAATGGGCAAAGGATAATGATTGGGAACTGGACAAGACAGCCAACCAGGTAACAAAAGAAAAGCTGGTGCGTGGCTTCTATCAGGAAATGGCGAACATTAAAAAGTTTGCCAACACAGAGAAGCGCAACTTAACGCCTGCGGAAACTGACCAGATTATTAAGCTTACCAATTCCATTGATACGCTGGGTAAGAAGTACAATTTGTCCAACTATCATTCGGTACTAAAAGAATGCCTTGAATGGATGAATAAGAATGACAATGAAACAGCGAAACGGTTCGGCCCTGTAATGCTTGAATTTTTAAAGTACAAAGCAACATCCCTCAAAAATGATTAAGCCCGGAGATAGTAAATATATAAGGGACTTTCAAGACCTGCTGGAAGTGGTCAAGGCAACTACGCCTATTGATCTTCACGAGAGTATTGGTGATAAAAACAAGCGCATTAAATACCTGTTAAGTAACTACGAGGCATTTTGCAATTATTATTACCATCTCTACTGCTTTGCACCCTTTGCTCATTTTCACAAAAACATTCAACCAGATGTTTATGATTGCCCCAACAATATCTTTTTGGAGCAATGGAGTCGCGGTTTTGCAAAGTCTACACACTTTGGGTTGTTCCTTCCGTCATTCATAAAATTTAACGGTCAGTTAAACGGTATGATGGTGGGTAGCCACAATGAAGACATGGCCGCTGATAAACTTGCAGACTTACAAGCAAATTTCCAAAACAACCAGCGCATCAAGAACGACTTTGGAGAGCAATACAGTTACGGCAATTGGGAAGATGGTGCTTTTAAAACAAAGGATGATGTAGGTTTTTATGCCTTTGGCAAAAAGCAAAACCCACGTGGAACCAAGTTCACATGGAAGCGGCCCAACTACGGCCTCGTTGATGACTTGAACGATGATGTGCAAATCAAGAACAGGGATATTGCTTTAGCAGACAAGAAGTGGGTAATAGATTCTTTCAAACCTGCATTGTGGACAAGAAAATGGTGGCTGGTTGTGGCGCAAAATAAGTACCACGATAACACCGTAACAGCCATTATTGAAGAGGATGAAGCTTTAAAAAAGAAAGTACACCAGGTAAATATTCTTGACGAAGATGGAAATAGTAATTGGCCGGAAAGCCCCGACTTCACAAAGGAATTAATTGCAGACCTCGAAGAGACTGAAGGTGCTGGTTTTACACGTGAACGGATGAACACACCATTTGAAGAAGGTAAAGAGTTCCTTGCTGAATGGATGAATAATTGGGTAGACTGTTCACAAATAAAATATCCCTCAGGTGTACTGGTACATTACCTCGACCCTTCCTATAAAGCAACTGATAAAAGCGATTTTAAAGCATGGGTGCTGCTGGGCAAAAGCGGCAAATACTACGACATTATTGATTGCTGGATAAGAAAAGCAACCAGCAAAAAAATGTGGGAGCATGCTTTTGAAGTAGATGAAGAATACAACTCGTACACCATCAAGCATGCAATGGAAGCAAACTTCATTCAGGATGTTGTACATGGTAAAGAACTGGAGCGTGTGGAAGAGGATAAAAACAGGTCGCTAAGATGCCTTTTTGATAAACGTAGTAAGGGCGACAAATACGAGCGCATGGTTACCATGCAGCCACTATTTGAGCGGGGCAAAATCCGGTTTAACCTCAATAAGAAAACCAGCCCGGATATGAAGCTGCTGCGTGCGCAAACGCTTTCTATTGAAAAAGGCAGCCGCGTAAATGATGACGGCCCGGATGCATTGGAAGGTGCCATATGGATGGCAGATCAGGCAGAGAAGCCGCACCAGCCACCACGCAGTGGAAAGTATAAAAAGAAGAATCAACGAGCCATGTAAATTTTCAAAAATGTATATACAAAAAAAAGATTATCGCATTAGAATTTCACTGGCCCTCTTTGATCTGCTATTGCAAAATGCGACACAGAATGACCAAACGGAAGAAGATGTTTTAACGGAAGCGAGTAAAATAGCTGAAGATACTATCGCTTCGTTCCTGGGCAACCTGTACGATATAGTGCCGGAGTTTTCTAAAGCTGGAACGCAAAGAAACTTTTACATTCTTTCCCTTGCCATCAGCATTGCCCTTTATAACATTTACCAAAATGCTGATGATAACGACATACCGGAAAAGGTTATAAAAAACTATGATGATGCAATGGAGGAATTGCTCAATCTGAGCAAAGGAAAAACAAACCTTGATCTACCCGCTAAGAGTACAGGTAGTACAGATGACAACGGCAACAATGGCAGCAGCAATGGCGCAAACGGCCCCGAAATCGCCGTTCAAGACGGCAGCGGGCTAAGGCGCTTTGGTAGCAACCCTAAACGCTCACACATGCCTTAAACACTATTTAAACGCTATTCAAACAATTATTATGCGATCAGTAAAAATATTAGGCTATACAATCAATTTAAGCAAAGGCGCTGGTAAGCCTGAAGCGATTAGCAACACCGGAAGGAAGAAAGCAAGCTCGGTTATAAGAAAACAAAACAAACGTGAAGTGAGTTTTCAGATAGCTGACATTCGCACCGCCCTTGTAATGGCCGAAAACCCACAGAACCCCGACAGGTCAAAGCTTCACCAGATATACCGATACATACTCAGGGATGCAAGACTGAAAAGCCAAATACGGGATGCCATTATGAAGGTACAATGCGAACCTTTTATGTTGTATGCTCATGATTCTGACAAAGCAGACGAAACGCTTAGTACCAGGTATCGTAAGAAGTGGTTAAACGATTCTATTAAGTATGCCGTTGAATCTGAAATGCATGGGTATGGTGTAGTGGAATATGACCAGATAGATGCAAAGGCTGCTGATATTGGCGTTGTAAATCGCTTAGACCACGAATACGTGAGTATAGAAAAGCAGTGCATTTTAATTGATGCTAGTGTGAACGGCAGCTACCTTTCTTATGCAGATATCGCAACTGATATTGATTTGGTTGAGTTCTGTGATAGCCGCAATGATTATGGCATTTTATTGGAATGCGCTTATAACGTTATCTGGAAATATTACTCCCGCACAGACTGGAGCCGTACCAGTGAAAAATGGGGCAATCCATTGCTGAAGGTTCTTGTTGACACCAACTCCGATACAGAGCTGGATGACTACGAAGCAAGGGCGTCAAACTTTGGTAGTGATGGGTACATTATTGGGCAAAAGGGCGATGATATTGGCATGCTGGAACGAAGCGGCCAACGTATGCACGATATTTTTTACGACAACATAAAATTGTGTAATGAAGAGTTTACACTACTCGTAAATGGCCAGGTTGCCACCAGTTCACAAAAATCTTTCGTTGGTTCTGCAGAAGTGCAGGAACGCAATTTTGAAGACCTTACGCTTAGCCGGTTACAGCGTGTAGCGGACATGGTTAACTTAAAACTGTTTCCTTATCTGCGATTGAAAGGCTTTACAGATTTGGAGAATGTTCGCTTTGACTATCCTGCATTGATACAGGAACGCAAAAAGAAACTATCCCGATCATTTGAAAACCAACCGGCGAAAGATGCAAAAGACACTGACAAGGAACCAACCGACGAACAATAGACCCATTCACGTGTGCTGCGATCACAGCGAAGCCTTTTTTTTATCTGATAAGCAAAGAGACCAGGTACTAACTGTTGATGCAAACAAAGTGGTGAATGACGTGATTGAGCAGCTTTACAAAAAAGGAACTGTTCAATCGAAAACGCAAACAGATTTATTCAAAAGCTTTTACGAGCCACTAAAGGCCGGCGTAAAGGAAGGTTACAATCTAAAAGCTGAATATGGTACACCTAATTACGAAATGCTTAAGCAGCTGCAAACAAACACAGCAATATTTAGCATTTTTAAAAGCCATGCATGCGTAAAAGAAATTGGGGCTTTACTGAAGGACAACGATGGCAACAGGCGAAGCAAACAGGACTTTATCAACGAAGCCTTAAAGGTTGATAAAACTTATCGCAAGGACTGGCTTGGCACAGAGTATGACACAGCAGTTCGTTCCTGTCGCATGGCTACGGTGTGGCAAAAGGCACAGGAAACAAAGCGCTTGTACCCATGTGTTGAATATATACCAAGCCGGGCCGCCAACCCAAGGCAGGATCATATAAAGTATTACGGACTTGTATTTCGTTTAGACGACCCGATACTAAACACAATATGGCCGCCAAACGGCTATTTGTGCCAGTGCGGAATGAGGCCAACGGATAAGGAACCAACGGACATTCCGCACGATCTTCCGTTACCTGATGAACACTTTCGCTTCAATCCCGGCAAAACAGGCCAGGTGTTTGATATTGAGAACAGCGGCTATATTAAATCTGTGCCGCCTGCCGATCAGCCTGCATTGATAAAGCAAGCGAAGACCATCGTCAATAATGAAATGGCTCTGGAAGCAGATTACCAATCCGTTTACAAAGCCAAAAGCGGCGGCACCGTGGAGGTGCATCCCCTGGCATTTAATAACACCGATTTTAAAGAAGTACTGGTAACAGCGAGAGAGTTGGCAAACTTTGGCGAACAGGTTAAGGTATTGCCGGATATACAAGACCCTGCATTGCGTAAAGCGTTTGTAATACCAGGAGCAAAGCCAAACAAAAGCCCCGACTATCTTATTACCGGAACTTATGCTACCGACCTTAAAACTGTATTCATTAACTCCATTGACGCGGTTAAAGAGGCTGTAGGCCGTTGTAACAAGCAATGCAACAACATTGCCTTGAAAATAGATAGGGACAATTACATTAGTTCGCATGACCTGCAACGTGCGGTTAAAGGGAAGCTCTCACACGCCGGATATGATGACTGGCAAATGCTTTGGATATTTTTTAATGGTGACTGGAAAAGCTTTACAAGGCAGGAAATATTAGAAGGCAGCTGGTTCTAAAAAGCAAAAACCGCAAACGAGTTTGCGGCTTTTGGGAGCGGTTGGCTCTGTTTCCGATGTGGCATGCCCTCCGCACCACAAATATATAACAATGAGTTTAGATAACAAAAATATACAAGGTGCGGATGCCCTGCTGGAAAAACTGGAGGAGGCAAGGCGGTATCTCGAAACAGATGCCCTCACCGTCATTGGGCAGGAAGCTGTAAACTTTTTTAAAAACAACTTCCAGGTGGAGGGCTTTGTTGATTCCGCTGTTACCAAGTGGGCAAGCCGTAAAACCAAAAGAGAAGGCGGTACCAACGGACAAAAAACTTTAACAAAAAGTGGTGATTTAGGCGACAGCATTGATTTTCGTGTACAAGGCAATACTGTTATTATTTATACCGATCTGCCTTATGCCGAAATACATAACAACGGCGGTGAAGTACCTGTAACGCCCCAAATGAAAAAATACTTCTGGGCAAAGCATATGGAGGCAAACGAGAATGGCAGGGTCGATGTGGCAGAACAATATAAATACATGGCGCTTGCCAAAAAACTGGTTTTCCCTAAGCGGCAATTTATTGGCCCTTCAGAAAAATTAAACGAAAACATCAACGGAAAACTAACAAGAGATCTCACCAAAATTCTATCATAAAAATGTTCACATATCCCATTTACAAAGCACTTAAAGAGCAATTGAAAAACATTGCCCCATGTTTCTTTTTTATTAACCAGTATTTGAAAAGTAAAGACAACACGAGCTATCGTGTACCGGCTATTTACATTGAACTACCAAAAAAATGCAGAGTAGATAGTTACGCAAAAGGTGTTAAAGTATTGCGGAAAGCGCTTGTAAGGGTTCACATTATCAGCTATGCTCCTTTTAAAAACGCTGACAATAGTGTACAAGATGGTGCAATAGCTGAACACCAAAAACTGATTGCTAATGTACAGGACTTGCTTGATGGTAAGGTTGTGCGCAACCTCAATGATGAACTGCTCACGCAGCAGTTTATTTTAAAGGAGGCAAATGAAATGAATTACCAGGAGATGTGCGTGTTTAGCGTATTTACTTATAGTACGGATATTTATTTCAGGCCGGAGCAGAAAATTAAGCAACCAGGTATTTTGTAGAATACTTGCAGATGGTTTTCACATCTGGCACGTTCACATCCTGTTCTTTTAGAATTTTTCCGATTGTGGCGGGAGATAAAAAAGCTTCCTCTGAAACGGTTTTAATTACTGCGATGATCGTCCAGTTTGGATTTTTTTTGCGATGGTATCTAAACCTATTCCTGATATGCTCGTTACGCTTTTTGATATAGATAGGATTGTGTGCCATAGTGTATGGCAAAAATATTGAAAACAAGCACGTTTTAATACAGGAAGATTTCAACAGTTACCATAAAAAAAAAGCTCCATTTTTATTGGAGCTGCTTTTATTTTATTCTTTTTCTTTTAACCTGGTTACAATTCTGTCATATTCAGCATTTGTTATCAGTTTCGCTTTAAATGCACTTTCAATGTTTTCAAAGTCTTTATTTGAAGGCTTATAGTTTTCAAAGTCGTGCTGCCTTTGCTTTTCAAGCAAAAGCTTTTCAGCCTTATCTGTTTGCAAATCCTTTGACAGTAGTGTTACTATGAACCCTACAATTGGTGATAATAATAATGAAATTAACAGGCTACCCAAAAAGCCAATTTTCTTGTTGCTACCGAAGAAGGCTATGATAAAAGACAAAGCGATCCATATGATTACTGTTCCCATATATAAGATTTTTAAAAAAGGAAGTATTTGGCAGGAAACTGACGGGCATTGGTTAATAACAAAACACAGTAAGTACAGGTTATAAGTAACGAATGGCTTTTATCACAAAAAAAGTAAGTACAGGTTGTAAGCAACGAATGGACTTTTACTAAGAAAAATCAAATAAGCAAGTATTGATCCCCTGAACACAAATATATTGGAAATAACAACAACTACACCTTTTTTAAAAATTCCTCATAAACCTTTTCTTTAAAAATACTTACCAGTTTGCCCAGTTCCGTGTAGGTGTACCCGTTAAGTTCTTTTTTGCCAAACTGCTGTTTGCACCAATTGTTGATATGCTCCATATCTGCCTTGCCGTTAGGTAGCTTCCAGCCCATTTCTTTTGCCATTGCAATGATGTGTTTACGCATTTTATCGCCCGCCATAAAGCTCTCGTTTTTGCCGCTTTTGTTGTATTCATCTTGCAGGTAGTTGCAGAGTTGCAGCAACTCTAATCCTGTTAGTTCATCGGCATGCTCTGTGCGCTGGTTGCTAAATGCAAGAACCAGGTTCTCCTTTTGGTCTTGCAAGTTGGCAAGTTTAAGTAGGTAGTGGAAACGTTTCATATTGATAGTTTTGAATGTATGGTACCGACATCGATGTCGGTACCATAGTTTTAATTTTGCTGGTACTATTTTAATGGCTCCTTAATTGCATCGAGGTAATCTATTTTCTCGATACACTCCTTATACGAGCCCTTTAAATATCTCCCTTTTTTAACATTAAAGAAAAAGCTGCCGGTAATGTCATTGTGAAAAACATTCACGCCTTTGTGTTTGCCAACTGGCTTTCTTAGTTTCCATTCCGTTTCAAACCAGTTTTTCATAGCGCTTGTGGGCTCTACCTCCCAATGATCTATTAGTTTTGTTGCAAGTGCATTACCTACCGTGGTTTTGTGAAAATCGGACAGATAAAAAATATTGCCATCTGTCAATAAATTATTTTTCTTCAGCTTAAGTAAAAGTTTTTCTTTACTGGTTATCGCCCTCATTAATTGCTGTTTAAATAGTTTTGAAATGCCTTTAAAAATTCCGCACGTGTTGCTGATTCAGTACCGACTACCCATACTTCGCATATCTCTTTTTCCTTGCTTGTGGCGACCTCTTTTACAGTATCAAAAAGCGTTATTTGAATAGCAAAGTAGGGAGCTGATTTGATGGCTATGTAAATTGGCAGGTTTGTTTTTTTGTAGTAGTGCATAGAATAGATCATTGAAGCATTTCTAAATTTCAAAAAGGCACTCGTCTGACAAAACCAAACATTCATCTTTTGCGCTATAATGTCCATCAGAAAAATTAATATTTATCTTTTCTGCAACGGCAACCAGAGAGACTGGATATTCATCATTGACCTGCTTTATGAAAACATCCATGTGATCTGGTAATTGATGCAACTTTTGTTTTAACTCTTTTACTGTCATAGTTGTTTTCTTTTTAAAGTTTATCCCAATTATTATCGTATTGTTTTTCCTTCAGGAAGCGATCTGCGGCCATTGGCTTATACCAATCGGCGTTGCGGACACAATATTTGCGGTAAGGAATTGCACCAACAACTGACAAATATTGTTGTCCGCTAGTCATTTTGGGCCACTGTTCCTTTGCCCTGAAAGTATTGCGGCTGTATGGATACTCGCGGGTAAAATCTTCAAAGGTCACCTCGAATTCTTTTTCAGTAACAGTTACTTCTGTTTCTTCAAAGTATTTGTAAATGTGATCTGCCAGCACAGGAACCCTGTTTTTGTAGTTGTCTATTTGCTTGTCATTCATTTCTACAGTGCCGAAATTTACTCTTAGCAACCTGCCGTTTCCCTGGTAAATCACCTCTACATGTCCTTTAATATTGGGAGAGGTTAAGTGATAAAGTTTCATTGATTCACAATTTTTTCAACTTCGTAAATAGCGTTTAATAGTATTATTGGAATGGCAGCGTAGATTGAATTGCCTGCGGCTCCAAGTCTAAATATGTGGTCGGGTAGCCCATCATCCACAGGGAAAAGTGCGGGTTCGCCCATGCTTTCTGAAAATTGTAGAAAAGCATTGCCGCATGTCCCCAGTGCAATTGGCGGTCTACACGTTTCAAAGATGTCTCCATAGTTAGCACATACCAGCTCTCGCCGTCTTTGAACATTGGCGTAGGCAATAAGGAAAATGCGCTTTCTTTCGTGCCAGGCATTACAGGCGACAGCTGGTATATTAAACGATTGTGTTTGGTAGCCGATCTTTTCCAAATCAGTAATCTTTTTGTCGAGTACCATGTTTCCGATTGAGCCAGTAACATTTTCGTTAATAATCCAAGAGGGCCGGAGAGCTTTGCAGAGGCTAAGCATGAAAGGCCAGCGGAAACGGTCATCAGCTTCGCCGAGCTGGAGCCCGGCGTTGCTGTTCGGCTGGCATGGATCACCTCCGCATAGGATGTGTACATGTTCAAGGTTATATTGTTCAAACCATTCGTCATAGTAATATCGTTTTGTATTGGGGTGATGCTTTGCGAGATACTTTTGCGCTTTTCTTTCTTTTTCAATCTGCCAGGATAGTTCAAACTTTTGTGCGGGCTTATTGAGTTGATTGACGGCGTAACCAAAAGCATCTACAGCACCAGCGTAAATGCTGCCTACTTTTAAAATCATTGTTAGTTGTTTAATATCGGAAATCTGTCCAATGAATAATTTGGCCACGCCATATTGAGTCACTGTTTGGAAAAAACCAATCGGTAAACTGTTGATCTGTCAACCCGTCATTTGTGATTAACAAATTGACATCATTGAAATTGTGGCCATCTATATGCACCACTAATATTCCACGATATAATAACATGAAAACCTCTTGGGTGCTTTTACATTTGCTTAATTCTGGAATGCCTTTATTGAATTGCACATATTGCTTTGTGTTAACGCCGTATGCCATGTGTATTTCCATACCAGAACGCCATCGGTCGCCCTCACGTAAACTGTGTATCTTTTTGAGATCGTTGGCCGCGCTCATTGGTATTAAGCCAACACCTGCAAGTATTTTTTCCTTAAATAAGGTTGGCGTGCCATCTGCAAACTTTTTTTTGAACCCTAGTATCATTTTTATTATTTGAATGTGATAAAATGCAGCTCCGTAGAAACGGAGCCGCCTACTTACTAACCATAATTATTTTTGAGTTGCTATTTCTGCATCAACAATGTTAAGGGGCAATACAACAAACTGCCCGTCCTCATTTTTAAACTGGCATGAAACGAAGCGTTTAGTGCGCTTTGGCTTGTATGCCTGCTCAATAATCTCAATAGCATCGTTCAACTCTGTATCGTTGAATTTATCAGCCATTTTTTTTAGCTCTAGTACGCGGCTAGCTTTCAGGTTGCCTTGCGCATCTTTACTGAGCAATCTCTGCATTGCGTCAATGATGGCCTTTACATCATTTGTTTTGTTTTCGCTGATTCGGGCAATGAAATCATTCACCTTAGCTATACCAGTGTTAATGGTATCGTCCCAGCCGTCAACAATGCGGTGACCAACGGTTATGCTTATAGAGCTATCCTCGTTTGTAAAAGTGTGGCTAAATTGCTCCTGCGACTTATTGTATAATTCGGCCTTCAATGTTATCAATGTGCCAAGTTCGCTATAGGCAAACTTTTTCGCATCGGCAAGGCTTTCACTGACATCTTTAAGAATAGGGAAAATATTGTTTACCGCCTCGCTGGCAAGCTTTTTATAGTTTGCGCGTTCCTCCTGCTTGCGTTTGGACACTTGCGCATGTTCGGCTTCCAGTTCTTTTAATAGCTGTTTTTTTTCTTCTGCGGTCAACTGGTTTAGTGTTACTGTACTCATAGTGTTAAGATTTAATTATTAAAAAAGTTTTTCAAGTTGTTTGTTTGTTCGGTTGGGGTGTGCTGCTTGCGTTTCCGCTTTGCCTTATGTTCCCAATAATCAAAAAGGAATACAGAGAAGAGAATGAGGCCGATTACAACACCAGCGATGAATAAGTGTATCATATGGCTAAGATTTAATTAATGATGAATAGTGTTGATGCACTTCATTGTTAATTCGGTCAAGAAGGTTTCCTGCATAACTGGTTGTAGCAAGATTGTGCTGCCGCCAAAAGAGCGAAAAGGCTTTGGCTTCATATGGCTCAAGGGTGATGGTGTAACTCGATTCACGGCGGCAACTTTTTGGAAATATTTTGCGTTCGCGTACGTCTATCATTACTAGCCACAGTAGTTCAAAGTAATCGCCGCGCGGCATGCAGTCCGCCACTTCGCTTTCAAAAAGATCAAACAGCGTATCAAACTCACTTGTATTCAACCTTAGCAATAGCTTGCGTTTTTTATTCAGCGTTGCTTTCATTGGTATTAGTTGTTTCGTTTAGTATTGCCTGGCGGGCTATTTCGTACATGCTACAAAACTCTTTGTGCTTGGTTTCCAGCATGGCCTTTAACTCCTGGATAGAGTTGATAATGGTTGTTCTGTCCCGGTTGAATATTTTGCATAGCACTGAAGGGCTATACAGGCCCGTGTGCTGCCTTATCAGGTCGATACAGATGTAACGGGCAAATAGTATATCCTTTGACCTGTATCGGCCGAATAAAGCAATTTTGCTAACATTCAACGCTTTTGCCACGACATCGATAATTGTTTCTGCGGCGATTATCTTTACTTCTCCGGCTTGATTGATAGAAAGGGCAACATCTACTTTGCAGCGTTGCTTTATCCGTTGCTGACAGGCTTGTAATTCGCTTTCGATCCAAGCCGTATCTTCTTTCTTAAGTATCATGGCTAGGGCTTTACTTCGTTTTTAATTACAAGGCCGATCATGTGGGCGAAAGAGCTTTGCAGCCTTACACCAAATGGATGAAAGGAACTTGTAAGGTGATGCAGGTTGTGGTAATACCCGTAGTCGTTGCCTGTATATTCATCGCGGGTTTGCAGTTGACCGCAGGAATTTACTTCAAGACCGCTAAGCTTTTGTTCACTCAAAAACTGTTCATCGCGCAGGTGCCATTGATTGCGCCACCAGCCCCAAAACATTTTTGAACCTTCTAGCAACTTGATAATTTCTTTTTCCTTAACGACTACAGAAAGAAAGCTGCGGCCAACATGGTATTGCATAGTTTTATATTCTTCACATGTAAGCGTTGTTGCTTCGAGTATCTCGGCCTTTGTAGTTTGTGCAGCTGCTTTGCGTAGTGCAGCATTGGATATGCGTTTTTTCATGGGTAAGGTTTTAAAGTTCTTTTATGGCAGAAACAATGTGTGATGTTCTAAACACCTTGAAGTCGTTCCATGGATCAGCAATTGACAGCCCTCTACCAATCTTTGCACCTGGAATGTGGACAACTTTGCCTAAATAGATATTTGCAACAACCTTAGAGCATGCGGGACTAACTTTTTTTATTACTCCTGGCTCCATACCCACAATATCTATCCACAATAAGTCCTGTCCGTTATCAAAAAAATGAACTCGTGTTTTTATCATGTAATAAGGTGTAAATGTTTTTGTAAAAGCGATTGCAGCATTGACGGCTTGTGCGGCTAAGCGGCGTTTTGCCGGTTGGGAGGAGCGTTTCATGGTAGGTCGATTATATGATTTCAATGTGTTCAACAATCCATTTTGTTTGATACTTATAACAATCTTTGATGTCTAAGAGAGAAAGAGAATTGCTAGGAATTATTTCATTCATAAGCACTTTGTCACCTATGTAAGACTTGTAAGCAAACGAGCAGCACGCGTTAACTTCCACAACGGTGGCAGTGTTTTTATAAGAAGGCTTAACTTCAGCATCTTGAGATACATCTAGCCAAAGAAGGTCTTGCCCTTCATCTTTAAAGTGAATTCGTATTTTTTTCATTTAGTCATGTTTAGTTGTTAATAGGTTCACCCCAGTATTTTGCAGCGCCTTCATTCCAAATTGTGTAGTGACCAACAGGGCCAATGCTGCGCCCTTTGGTGATTGCGCGAAAGCCTTCAATCCAAATTTTTTGATTGGCGTCAAACATTATATCGTTTGCTAAACTGCCAGCAGGAAGCTTGCCGCGTGTTTGACTTATAAAGATTAACAGCTTGGTGTTTTTGAATTTTTCCCGAAATGCCAGGTATTCATTTTTTTTCAGGCGAGCATATTGCACGCTGTCTATTACGGCAATATCAGGGCCTTTGCGGCGTTCAAGGCGCTTGGTTAGCTCCTGTATGTCTTCGCATACTGTTACGAGTTTGCCGCCTACTTCACTCATCCCTATCTGCTTAAAAGCTTTTTGCATCGGGCGGCTTACTTTTCCTTCTTCTAAAGAGTTGTAAGCTACTTTACCAAACTTTGTAAGATATTTACACAGCAAGTATGTAAAGCGGGTTTTGCCGTTTCCACTATTGCCCCAAATGAACCAAACGCCTGTAGACTGTGGTTTTTCAAAGGCATCAAACCATTCGCCTTCAAAATCAAGGCATTCGATTTTTGTTTCAAGGACTTCGGTTACAGATGTGCCACGCTCAATTTTCTCATGAGTGACGTTTCCCGGTTTTTCAAGTTCAGAAGGTTCAATTGTTTCTTTTTTCATAGATAAGTTTGATTATTCGCTCAAAAGAATTACTGTGGTTTTATTTACGCCATCTTTGGCATGTTGTGCACTTTGCGTATAAACGCTTCTGTGATTTTTTCACCAGCACGATCAGCCTCACGCATTACAGGCACCAACATATCGTGCAGTTCTCCATAATTGTCGCAGTTCATTTGCACGAACTGTATAACCTGTTTTTCAAGGCCGTTTAAAAACTGGTTAAATGTTTTGTCGATCAATGGCAGGTGGCGAATGCCAAATTTTATGCGGCGATAGAACTGAGGAATGCCGTCTTTATTTTTCTTACGCATGTTCTCAATCTTGCGGAGTAATTGGTTGGTGCCAATAAGCGCGATGGCGCAGTAACCGTGCAGTCCATCATAAAACTCTTTCATCATGCAAAGCGTCATTTGCTTCATGTATTCGCTTTCATCAAAAATCAACATGGGCGTTTTGCCTTGCATTTTCATTTCGCGCAGGTGCGCTACTATCTTGCGAATTTTCTTGCCTTTTGTTTTGGCCGTTGTGAGGTTCAACACATCCATTACTTTGTCTATAATGTCAGCCAATATATCATTGCTGCCTATTGTTACGACAAACGTATCTGTTGGGTTTTGCTTTACAACCAGGTTGGTTGTGAAGCTTTTTCCGCAACCACTTTCGCCTATTAGCACTACTGTATTGCCGTGTGCTTTAGCATCTATCAAACCGCTTACCATGTGCATCATTTGTGGCGTTTGACGTGCTTCCCAATACGTTTTTTCGAGGCTAAACCCAATAAACTCTGCGATTTTTTTGAACCATTTATCGGCAATCTCCACCTCTTTGCCAGCGCCAGCATTGGTTGTGTACTTGCGTTTGAGCATTACGGAGATATAAGCGCTGTTGATCTTTGTTTTGGCGGCAAATTCGTTTTGTGAGATGCTGTGCTCTTTTAGAAATTGTTCCAGGGCATCAACAATATTGTTTTTCGTGGTGATATTCATGGTATAGTGTTTAAGCGTTTAAGTATTTTGAGAAATCTGTTTTGCTTTCGAGGTATTCAAGTTGTTCGGCAGCAAATGTTTTTTGTTCCTGTAGTTCCAGCTTATCGTTTTGTTTTTTAAGAAGCTTTTGTGCATTGTGTTGTAGCCTGTTGGCTGATTTGCGGTCTTTGTGTTGGCCCATGCTGTCTACCAACACAAACTTGCTAAGCGTATCGTCGAGCTGCGGATTGTGAATGAACAATTGTTCTACTTTTTGGGCATCGCTCTCAATAGATTGCATTACTTCTGATTTCAAAGCCTTATTAAAGTCATTGACACGTTTCAGCTCTATAGCATCATTCTCCACACGTTCGGCGAGCGCCATTGGTTGTTCGTATTTTTCGGAAAGCAAAAATTGTTGTGTGCCAGTGCTGTTGACTACTACAATTTTTTGAAGATTTTCGAGATTGTAACGCACCGTCCAATCTTCGTGTGACAGCTTGCGGAAATTGCTGTCGAAGCTGTCATAAGTGCGTTTGATGCCGTTGATAGTTACTATTAAACCAGGTGCAGAAAGGCGATTTGTAAAGCCTGTGGTTTCGCCCATGCTCAGCAGGTAGTCCACTTCACTAACGGGCAGTTTATGTTCGTTGGGTAAATCACTCCAAAGCTGTTTGTACAGCTCATATTTTTCTTTGCGTTCAGCGAATATGATGCGTTTGATTTGCTTAATGCATTCGGCTTCGTCCGGAAAGCTGTGACGAATTTTATTTAGGTATTCGTCATTGGGTTGGCTGTTTTTATCGGCAGTAACACCAAAGCCGGCCCAGTTGGGTAATAGCTGGCAATACTTTTTGTTAAGGCGTTTGAAATACGGTTCAATTACTTTACTCTTTGAATTTTTAACACGTGCCGGTGTGTACTTAGCTGTTACACTTTCGTAAAAGTCTTTTAGCGCTCCGTTACCGTAACGGTCTGTTTGCAATTGTTTCGGTTTGTGATGCATTCCAAAACATTCAGCAGTATGGTTTATAGCGTTACGCAGAGCTTCTTTAATAAGTGCTGGATTTTCATGTGTGCCGATGGCAAAGCCAACAGGATATTTGTTACAAGGGTCAAGAACAACCACGACAGTAAGCCGGTGATGGTAAGTAGTAACAGTTTTTGTTTTACCCTCATCTGTTATGGTAGTAGTTGTTTTTTGGTAAAGCAATTCAACATCCCAGCCGTCCATTGTCCAATACAGCATTGGAAATTGTGGCGCACGGCGTTTTACCTGCATAGCGACCACATTGTTGAAAGATGTTTCGCCACGGCGTCCGCTATAGGTCACTACATCCCAATCAATACGGCGGTTGCCAATGGTAGCAGGCGTTACACGTTTCCAGTTAAGCTTTTCAGCTACCATATTGTACAGGCTGGCTATTTGAGCATTGTCAAGATTGCGGTGATCACGCAGCAGTTTGCGCATGGTGGCTTGTTGTTCATCTTCCTGCACTTTATCAGCATTGCTGTTACCAATTTTGCCACTCACAAGAGAAATGAAACCTTCTTTTTTATAGTCTTCTACTTTTTGGCGAAGGCGGCGAACGCTACCAGGTAATGCATATTTATATTCACTGCGTATCGCAAGCAATGCGGCCTTTAATCCTTCCCACACACCACTTGCATTGCCGCCACAAGTCTTTTTAAACCCGGTGCGGTCGTTTACTACATGTATTATTGCGTTCAGCACAGCAGCGGTGTCTGCATATTGCTTTTGCTTTTCGGGCTTCAATAATTCTCCTCCTGGTAAGCGGTGTGTTTTAAAAAACTCAACAGCCTTAACGTCCGGAACAATTGCTTTTTTTATAGGATTGGCCATTGCTACCTTTTCGAGGTTAGGGCCGTACTTTAATTTTATCGCGGTTTTGATGCGCTCGGGGAGGCTCTCATAGTCGATGAGGGCTGGTGTGCCATAGCAGCCACGGCGCAGGACGGTGAGTTGTTTTCGCTGGCTCAGATTATCATAATTACTTTTTGTAACTATGTCCGGAACCATATTATCGTACGAGATACACAATGTTGTGTTGTTGTAATATTCCATGTTCTACAAAATCATTATTGATCCCGCCAACGGCTTGAACGTTGGGGCCTGCCTGCCGGGAATTATTCTTAAATTCCGGTCGCTGTCTTGTAGTCTTGAAAGGAGATTTCGCTTGCAGAAATTTTCCACTTAGCAGTATTATCTGCATATTGGTAATGTGCATCAATAAATGAAGGCTTGTTGAAATTGGTAACCCAATGATTAAATACGCCTATTGGATTTAGAACCTCGACTTTGAAATATCTATTATGATTTGACATAATACTTTCTTTTAGTAATTAAAAAATTGGCAGGTAAATGGTCACAGGTTACTAAAGAGAAGTATTGGGAGATAGGTAGGTATGGGTTGGGTAAGGTGGTCAGTAATATTTTAAATAAGTGCTGTTTCTACTTTGTCACAAAGAGCTTTATACTCTTTTCGTATGGTTTCAGCTGTTAAACTGTTACGGGAGCCTTTTAGGCAACTAGTAATAAACCTCCGCGTTAAACCATGCTTCTCAATTAGGTGTTTAATTACTGTTGTGTTATAGTGTTTGGCCATATATTTGTTTGTTTTTGTTATTGCTTACGATTGTGGAACAAAACTATAGAGTATAATCTACACTACAAAAATATTGTAGTCTAAAACCTACATTAAATGTCGAGCATAATCGATAGAATTAGACAAATAATTGACAGTAAAGGAATTAGCGAAAGAAAATTTTGTGAAGAAATTGGTGTTTCTAACGGTTTTCTTGGAAAAGTAAAGAGTGTAGGATCGGATAATTTGATGAAAATAGTTGACAGGTATCCGGAAATCAGCCCTGAATGGCTTCTGACTGGTAAGGGTGAGATGCTAAAAAATGCGTCAGCGACATCGAGTAATCCAAACATTTTCGAGGTGAAGCTGGTGAGTCAATATGCTTACGCTGGATACTTAAACGGTTATGGCGATGCAGAATACTTAGGAACACTGCCAACTGTACCTTTTGTTTTGCCAGATGGGCCTACACCCAAAGGCAGTTATTTAGCGTTTGAAGTAAAGGGAGAAAGCATGAATGATGGAACGGTCGATAGTATTGTCGAACACGATTTAGCATTAGGCAGGCTCATTCAGCCCCATTTATACTGTGACAGTAAGTTGCATTACAAGCGATGGAATAGCTTTGTTATTGTTACAAAAAATGATGGTATAGTAATCAAGCAAATCATAAACCACGATGTGGAAAATAAGACGATCACCATTCATAGCCTCAATCCTGAATATGAAGACAATACAATACACTTGACGGACGTAGCACAGATATTTAACGTGGTACAGTTGCTAAGAAAAACGAAATAAAAACGAAATGTGTAATTGAAATATAAGTTTTTTGGAAGGTTTTCAATGCTCTTCCTGGTTGTTTTTCTTTAAAACTCAATGTTTATAGGCGTTTCACGCAATCGCCAGTTTTTCAGGCTTTGGAATTATCTACTAAGGAAACGATCAAAAAAAGTCTTTTTTCGTTGAGTTTTGGGCATTATGAAGCTATCTATGGGCAAATTTGTCGGGCATTTTGAATGCCCATCTGAATGTCCAACTGAATGCCCAACACGTCAAAAAGCGTGTTTGTAAAAATGTAAATAACAACAAAGCCGGTGTATTTAAAAAGTGTAAAAAGACCAGGTAAACGGCGTTTAAAATGCTTAATTGGCGGGGATTTGGCAGCAGAATAGAAGTATAACAAACGATAACACTTATGATTCTCAAAAAGATAAAAGCAAAGTCAAAGCAAAATACAACTACAGTACATTTCGTTTTTTTGTTGGCAGAAATAAAAAGGGCGTGAAACTCACGCCAGTTGTGCATTTTTCGCACTTTTTTTATACTGTCTTTTAAAGACGTTTGGTTTTAGCCCCTATAGATTTATCCTGGAAAACAATCTACTTTAAGAGATTTTTAATTTTTGCTTTTTACTTAACTCGTTTCGTTCTGCCTCCGAACTTTATAATGGATTATTTGTAAATAATACTCAAGTTGCAGCAACTACCTTTCTTATGAATTTGTGAGTTGTTTTAGTCTTTACTCACGCACCCCCAAACCGTTAAAGATCCGGTTTTTGTTGTCCAGTGAAGCTTTTTAGACTGATCGTAAAAAAACTATCACAGCGTTTGCTTTAAAAAACAGCTGTAAATGATTAATTTAGAACCCATTAAGGCTAATATGCAATCAACGTCTATTACAGATACAGACATTATTGAGGGTTTACGCAGAAAAGATAACAGGCATGTAGAGTACGAAAATGCGCTTTACATGAAGTTTGCCTATTTTATAGAGGAGGGAAGGCACAAATATTCGGTCAACTACGAAGATGCCTTTAGCGCTTACTCAGATGCAGTTATTACAGTGATTAACAACGTAATAAATGCAAATTTCCAGGAAAGATCTTCACTAAAAACCTATCTATATCAGATTTTCCACAACAAATGTGTTGACCAGGTCAGGAAAAACACGACTAAGAAGAATGAAATGCATCACGGATTTGTGCTAACAGACGCATTAAACACGATGTCAGACACCAGCAAGACCATTGTCCAGCAACTAATAGAAAAAACGGACTTTGATGTGCTGAGGAAACGACTAAGTCAGATAGGAGAAAATTGTAAACAAATGCTGTTGCTTTTCGCAGACGGTTTCAGCGACAAAGAAATAGCTACTATGGTAGGCTTTAAAACTGCAGCGGTTGCTAAAACCAGCAGACTGAGATGCATGGAAAAATTAAGACACATGTATAAACAGTAAACCCTTAGTCAGAATGAACAATTTAGAGTACATAGAAGATTTTTTCAAAGGCACACCAACACCTGATGAAACTAAATCCTTTGATGAACGCATACAGAACGATACTTCTTTTGCGGAAGAGGTTGCTTTCTATCTTTCGGGTCAGCACGCAGCAGCAGAAATGGCAAATGATGAAAGAAGGGAGCGATTCAAACAACTTAATTACAATCATCGTTCTTCACAGCCTGCAAAGGTTGTGTCTATGCGCAGAGCGGTAATATATGCCGCCGCTTGTCTGTTCCTCGCAGCGGTGGTAATGAGCTGGTTGTTCTTCAAACCGGTTTCCACAGAAAAATTGGCTAATCACTATATCGACAGTCAACTAACAACCTTAAGCGTAAGCATGGGGGCACACGACAACATGCAGGAAGGCCTCGAACAATTCAATGCGGGCAAACTACAAGATGCGCTTAAAACATTTGAATCTATTTACAAAAACGACAATACTAAAGATCTCGCAGAAAGATATGCCGGCATCTCGGCATTGCGTTTGCAGCAATACGACACAGCGATTTCTTACTTCGAGGATCTTTCTACAAAAAATCTTTACTCAAATCCAGGCAAGTTTTATGTTGCCCTCACCCTTATGAAACGCAACCAGGCACAGGATAAGGAAAGAGCTCATATGCTTCTCAAAGAAGTTGTTGATCAAAATCTTGAAGGGAAAGACATTGCAGCGGAATGGTTGAAAAAAATGTAGCGAAATAGTTGTTTGTTGGTTGTAGATAGTTGTTAGACCTTAGAATGCAATTTTGCAATAGTATCTGACAGCTAGAGATTGAAGTAAGTTGAGTGGAAAGCCTAACACCAACAACTAACAACTCTCTTCCGTAGCCCACCAACGTTCATTAATTATCAATCATACTGCAAATCGATTGTCAATGAAGTACACCTGGGCAAATAAGCGGGCCAATACCATAATACTGTTTAGTGCATGTGTTGTGGTTTTTTTTATGTCTGCATGCAAACCACGTCCGAAAATAACGACCTTCCCCTTTTCTAATTATGTAAACTGGAACGTCTCTGTCAGGCCGGGCGCAAGTGATGACGAAAAGAAAAGAAGCCTCGACAGTGTTATTAACTTTATCAGGGAATTCAAGTTGACCGACAGGCTTTTAAAGATCATGGAAGAAGAGAACGGCAGAAAGCTGCACATTTCGTTGAAAACAGACAGTATCAAAGTTTACACCTGCCCTTGTGATCCTGATCTTATAAACATTACAGCCAATTTAATCGTGATAGACAGCAGTGGTGATACCACGCTGAAACCGCCGCCACCACCGCAAACGCCGCCTATTATTTTAACGCCGCCCACTCCAAACCCTCCAACATTTGGATCGGAAATTGGAATGGATACTATCGTTCAATCGATCAGACAAGGTGTCCGGATCAAAGGCTTCCCTGGCACTATAAGCAAGAATAGAATTCTCGCCATTATGGATACGGGACTTGATACCACATTGTTTGATCCGCAGATCAGAAGCATGATCTGGCAGGAACCGGTCCGGGGAAATACTTTGTACAATTTCCTTCCTGGCGAAGATCCAAAGGTGTTGCTGGACGACAATTCAAGCAAACATGGAAGTGCAGCTACAGCCATAGCGTTATCGCAGGTAACAATTCAGTCGCCGCGGATTATGGTGCTGAAAGTTCTGGATGCACATGGTCACGGCAGTGTATTTTCTGTAAGCTGCGGATTGGCCTATGCCCGCAAAAACAACGCATCGGTTATCAATGCAAGCCTTGGCTACTACGGCGCGAAAGACCCGGTGTTTACAAAGTATTTTACCAAAATATACGACTCGACTGTAATAGTTGCAGCGGCAGGAAATGATACGAGCGAGCACCATGACAACAACAAACTTTGCTATCAACCGGTAAAGTCTTCGAACGAACTTACATCTCTCCACATGTTTTTTCCTGCGTGTTTTTCAAAGTCAACTGCCGATCTGATAAGTGTTACAGGATTGACAGGGAATAAGGATTCCATTTGGCCATGCTATTATCAAAACTATTCCGGTGAATATGTAACAATGGGTGTGCTAAAAAACGATACAGGTTGTTGTACCATGAATGTGCCGTTCCTCGAATATCCGGTAGAAGGCTCTTCTTTTGTGGCACCGGTAGTGAGCGGTAAAATTGTAAATTATATGATTCAAAATGGATTCAGACCTGCAACACAGTTATACCTTCAAGGCATCGGTGTCAACAATGCAGCGCCTGTTAAGTATACTGTTAATGGCCAATATATCAAGAACTAAAGCCAGACAAGCATTTTCATCTGCATATTTCCTGCTAACTATTTCCTCATCCCTGTCGGTGCTAAGCGCAGACAGGGATGTTTATTTAGATAGCTTTTACTATCGTTAAGGGATACTCTAATTTTCAATCGGGCTGACCTTGTATGGAATATGATAATGGCTACAAATGGCTATTGGAAATGCAAATAATTCTTTTTACGTTCGCCACATATTAAATTTATTTTAAATGCAAAAAACAACACGAATTGTTGCGCTGGCAGCCATTTCAGCATTCATGCTTGTAAGTGTTGGCTGTACCAAAAGCCTAACCAAGCCCAAACAAGATGCAGATTCTGCAAAATCTACAACGGGTGATACAACTACAAAACCCCCGCCACCACCGCCCACTCCTTAGCGCAAAGCTTTTGCAGCAGAGAATGTACCAACATTATGACCGGAATATTTTAACCCGCAACAAAGTTATACCTTCAAGGCGTCGATGTAATTAAAAGCACCATCGCTGACTAATGAAACAACGCTACTGCCTGTTTAGTATACTGTATGTGGCCAATGCACAAAGAATTATAGCCAGGATAAGATTTTTTGTTTGTATATTTTTACTGTTAACTATTTCTTCATCCTTGTCGGCGCAATGTCCTGACAAGGATGTTTTATTTAAGCGGGTGCTGTATGTAAGAGACTCTGTAAAGGGTTATTCGGAAGGCTGCATGAAAGAGCTTTTGCAGTACAAAACGAGCATAAACAAATGTGTATATAAAGAAGATACAACGCATGCTAATTTGCTGCTTACGCTGGGACTGATGTATTCGAGAAGAGGTGACTTTTTGAATGCGGTTTCTTCTACAAAACAGTCAATTGCAATTGGCCGCCTGCCGAAAAACAAATCTGCATTCGCGAATGAGATGTTGGTATTGGATTATATATATCTGATCAGGTATTATGATTCGCTGCACCTGCCGATTGAAATGAAATATGCTACAGACAGTTGTCTTTCGATCGTTGCAAAAGAAGAAGTTCAGACTCCTTATGTTTTCAGGGTATTGTTTAACGCAGCAGACCACGCCTTTGATATTGGTGACTATCACGGCTGCCTGAATTATGTGAGGTATGGTGAAGTAATTCAAAAAAGCTACAACAGTCCTTATCTGGCAAGTTTCCTTCCAGTATGGAAAGGACTTTCACTAATGAATCTTGGAAGATATGATGAGGCGGAAAATATCTTGCTACAGTTTGTTGAAATGCACAGCACCAAAGAAAGTCAGGCGTTATTGCCTTACGTATGGGGAAATCTGGGGCAGCTGTACGCACGGAGAGGAGATGTGAAACAATCTTTGTACTATTTTAATAAAGCGCTGGATGAGGCACGGAAGAGCAAATATGAAGATGTAAAATATGCTAGTGCGTTAGACAATATCGCGTTTGAAGTTTATTACAATAAAACGCGTGAATACGATAAAGCCCTGGCGCTTTATCAGCAGTCCATTAACACATTTAAAAACATTAAAAAAATTGATGAACAAACACGCGTTTTCGAAATTTTCAACATCCTGGGCAATGTTGCTAATATTTATGTGAAAAAAGGAGACTTCGGTAACGCGATGAAAACCTTTCAACGGGCGTTTGATCTGTTGGAGCCTGGAGGTTCAGAAAAAATGTTGTTGCAGATGCCGCTTGCAAACGTTCAAGTTAAATACCTCACTGGATTTGTGATTGATATGGGTGATGCCTGGTTGGCCAAATACAAGGCTACCGGTGCAATGCCTGATCTTGAGAAGGCGATCAGCGTGTATCATACAACAGACAGATTTTTCGACAGGTTAAAGATCGAGCAGTCAGATGTGCAGTCAAAGCTTTTCTGGCGCGAAAGTAGTCATCGTTTATACGAACATGCAATTGAGGCGTGTAATCTTTCACATAACGCCGAAGCTGCGTTTTATTTTTTTGAGAAGAGCAGGGCGAATCTTCTGAATGATCAAATAAAAGAGCTGGATGCAATAGGTAAAAAAGACGTAGTAAAATTCATGCAGCTTAAGCGAAATATTGTAATGCTTGAAAGAATTTTAAAAGATATTTCCGCTGACTCCGCGCAATACCGTGATTACCAGAACCAGTTGTTTGACAACAAAAAGATGCTGGAGAAAATGCAGGACAATATTCGCGAACACAACAAAAATTACAGCCAATCGCTCGTTGATTCCGTATTTATCACGCTGAAAGATGTGCAGGGCCGGTTTCTCGAAAACGATCAATCGTTGCTGGAAGTTTTTTCGGGAGACAGTGCCGTTTATGTGCTGCATGTTTCCAAAACAGAAAAGAATCTTTATAAAATTGACAAGAAGCAATATGACAAACTTACTCTTTGCTTCCTTCAGTATTGTGATGATGCCGATAAACTTAACAGATTCTTTGGAGCCTTTGAAAAATGCGCGAATGATCTGTATAAACTAATCGCAGGCACGAGTAAATTCAAGAGCAGACTGATTGTTTCTCCGGGAGATAATTTCTTTCCTTTCGAGGCTTTGATTACCTCTTATAGCGGATCTTCTGTGAAATACATGATAGAAGATCATGCGATCAGTTATACTTATTCTGCTAAGTTTTTAATGAACAACAAAGTAAAAGACAATGCAGTCGGCAATACTGCACAGTTCATGGGAATGGCACCGGTTACGTATCCTGCTGGAATGCATTTGCCACCATTGCAAAAAAGCGACGCCTCACTGGACAACATCAGCGATTATTTTTCTTCGCCTGCAGTTTATGTTACCAACAAAGCATCGCGCCAGCAATTCCTCGATGATTTTTCTCAATACCAAATAATTCAATTATACACCCATGCCGCAGACTCCAGTGCAATAGGAGAGCCCGTTATTTATTTTGCAGATTCTGCTTTGTATTTGTCTGACATCATCGCGGGTAATACTATGAATACAAATTTCATTGTACTGTCTGCGTGCCAAACAGGAACAGGAAGATTGTATAGAGGGGAGGGCGTGTTCAGCTTCAACAGGGCCTTTGCGGCTGTTGGTATTCCTTCTTCGCTTACCAATTTGTGGTCGGTAAACAATGAATCAACCTACCAGCTTACAGAGCTGATGTACAAATATCTTGCGCAGGGCTTTCCCAAAGATGTTGCACTGCAGAAAGCGAAGCTGGAGTTTATGAAGAAAGCTTCAAAAGAAAGAACATTGCCTTATTACTGGGCTGCACCGGTGCTGGTAGGAACAGTTGATCCTGTGGTTGCAGGAGGCGGGAGCTATTGGAAATACTTGCTTGGAGGAACACTTTTGATTATCGCAATTGGAGGAGGAATGTATATGCGAAAAAGAAAGGCCAGACGATGATCGTCCGGCTGGAATTTAGGGGTAGAGACAAGGCAGTGCCTTGTCTTGCCTATACTGTTAGTTTGATTGCGTAAAAAAGACAAGGCACTGCCTTGTCTCTACTGATTTATTTTTTCAATTCACTTAGCCATTTTTCAGCAAAGCTTATTGCTTGTTGCATCGGCTCTCTGCCCATGCGATAGAAATACTTCCAGTTGTTGTTCTTTCTTTCATACACAGGGTTAGTAAACCTTCCTTTAATTACGGTGGCATCGTAATCTACTGACTTCGCCTCCTCGATAAACGCTTTGAGTTTTTCAGGCAATACATTTTCCAGTTTGTATGTATCGTAGTTCCTTTGCTCTTGTGCCATGTCTTCTTTCAGTTTTTTCAATTGCTCCTGGAACTGCTGATCCTGCTCGTTTTTGGCGTTATTCATTTTCTCATTCATATCAGCCGGGTACAAACTTTCAATAGCTTTTTTCTTAAACTCGTTAGGGTTTGTTTTTGATAAAGCCAGCAGATCCTGTTTTTCTTTCAAGCTTTTTTGCAATTGTTTCTTTTCGGCTTCGTTTTTTTCATTGTCCTGCATCTGTTCTTTTATCTCAACAATTTGCTGACCAACCGCTTGCACGAGAACAGAAGGAGGCAACGAATTCATTGTTTGGATCATTGCTTTCCTGGTTGCTTCGGCATCCGGCATTTGATACTCGGAAACTTGCTTCTGTGCAGCTATCGCGTTGTTATAGGCCAGCCCAGTCTTTGATTGCAGCGTGTCTTTGTGTTTATAATCGTATGCCTCTTTGTTGGTCTCAATACTGATCTCATAACTCTCTTTAAATTCCTTACTGTTTACCAGGTCTTTTGCTCTTTTTAAAAGATCTGACATTAGTGCTGCGCGATCTCCTGACGGCAACTTCAAACCCTGCGGACGTATTTTGTACCACGAATCGTAATTAGTGGCAAATACATCATTGAGCAAATAATTTTTTACAGCTTCATCAATATCATTTTGTGAAACAAGGATGGAAGCGAGCTTCCTGTAAGCGGTCATGCTCATTAACACAACGGCAAAGGTTATAAGGGTGAAACGATAAGCTTTTTGCATAATAGAGTGTTTAAAGCGTAAAAGTATATCGCGATCAATCGCGTGAAAATGCCAAAAGAAATGAAGTGTAGAAAATAGTGTGTGAAGTGTTTTATTTCACGCGGCGAACACAACGAAGCGGCGGCGCAGCGATGTATGTTGTTAGGATATTAGTCTTAAATATATTAGAGATCAATAATCAGAATGTGGCAATAAACATACAGACCAAGCTCATCAATAACAGCTGCGCCGTTGCTTCGTTGTGTTCGCCGCGTGAAATCTTTGCGCCTTTGCCTTTGCGTGAAATAAAAAAGCCTGCTGCAATTGCAACAGGCTTCGAAATATATGCTGTTTGTTTTATCCTAATTCAGGATACAACGGGAACTGCTTCATGAACGCTTTTACTTCTTCGTTTACCTGGGTAATAACCGCTTCTTCGTCAATGTTCATTAACACTTTATCGATAAAAGCAACCACTGTTTCCATGTGTTCTGCTTTCATTCCTCTTGTAGTAACAGAAGGAACGCCTACACGGATACCGCTGGTAACAAACGGGCTCTTGTCATCGAAAGGAACAGAGTTCTTATTCAACGTAATGTTTGCTCTATCCAACGTTTCCTGTGCTTTTTTACCGGTGATGTTTTTGTTACGCAGGTCGATCAGCATCAGGTGGTTGTCTGTACCGCCGCTTATAAGGTTATAACCGCGGCTAACCAATGCTTTCGCCATAGCCTGTGCATTTACTTGAATTTGTTTTGCGTAAGCAGTAAAGTCGTCGCTCAAGATTTCACCGAAAGCAACAGCTTTCGCAGCAATCACGTGCTCAAGCGGACCACCCTGGATACCAGGGAATACAGCCAGATCAAGCAATGCACTCATCAAACGTGTATTGCCTTTTGGATCTTTAATACCAAACGGATTCTCGAAATCGTGGCGCATCAGGATAACGCCACCGCGAGGTCCGCGTAAAGTTTTATGTGTAGTTGTAGTAACAATGTGGCAATGTTCCAAAGGATCGTTCAATAAGCCTTTGGCGATCAATGCAGCAGGGTGAGAGATATCAGCGAGGATCAAAGCGCCGATCTCATCAGCTACTTTTCTTACTCTTGCATAATCCCAGTCGCGGCTATAAGCAGATGCACCCACGATGATCATTTTGGGTTTAGCTTCTCTCGCTACTTTTTCCAGTTGGTCGTAGTCAACCAAACCATCTTCTTTTGTTACACCGTAAAAAACAGGGTTGTAAATTTTACCGCTAAAGTTAGCGTGGCTGCCGTGTGTAAGGTGACCGCCCATGCTCAGGTCGAGACCCAGAATGGTATCGCCCGGTTTCAGGCAGGCAAGAAAAACTGCCGCATTTGCCTGTGCGCCACTGTGCGGTTGCACGTTCGCCCAGGTTGCATTAAACACTTGTTTTATCCTGTCGATGGCTAATTGTTCAATTTCATCGATCACTTCGCAGCCGCCGTAATAACGCTTGCCGGGGTAACCCTCAGCGTACTTATTGGTTGCTACACTACCCATCGCCTGCATAACCTGCAGTGATGTAAAGTTCTCAGAGGCAATTAGTTCAATGCCATTTTGCTGACGTTCTTTCTCTTTACGCAGCAGGTCGAATACTAACGTGTCTTTTTGCATGGCGCAAAGATAATGTGAGGAATTAGAAATTAGAAATCAGGAGATAGAAATTAGAAGGTGCGACCACCAAAAAAATACAAAATGTCATTAACCTAAGACAATTTGGAGGTATCATAAAAAATTGTCAATCACCTCGGTCTAATTCCTAATTATTAATTCAATGTCGTTTAGTTAAGCAACTTTTCAATTACTTGGTTGCTATGTCCAGGAAAGAAAGACTGCTTGTCATCCCGAGGAACGAGGGATCTGCGTGATTGTTTACGCATAGTGTTCGCTAGTGTTAGGCCCAGATCCCTCGTTCCTCGGGATGACAAGCGAGATGCTTTTGTTTTTTCAAACACCTTAACTAAACGACATTGAATTCCTAATTTCTAATTCCTGTTCTCTTTGCAATCGATTTCTATAGGAGAAACCAAAAAATACCTATTTTCGTTTGCAGAGTGCGGAAGAAGATAAAATGGAAGGCTCTGTTACTCGAAATGCGCCGGTAGTTTATGGCTAAGCCGTAAACAAGCTCATTTTTCGGAGATATTTATATTAAAACTTTACAAGTGAAAGCTATTATTCCCGTAGCTGGTGCTGGCACCAAGCTGCGACCACATACATATACTCAACCGAAGGCTCTTATTCCACTGGCAGGCAAAACCATTCTAAGCATTATAGTCGATCAGCTGTTGGAGGCCGGTATTACAGAATACATTTTTATAGTAGGATATCTTGGTAATAAGATACAGGATTATGTACGGGACAGATATCCGGGCCTCAACGTTCATTTTGTGCAGCAAAACGAACGAAAAGGAATAGGGCAAGCGATTGCATTAACCAAGGATATTGTGAATAACGACGAACTGTTTATTGTTCTTGGAGACTCTGTTTGCGAATACAACCCAAAGGATGTGCTGCAAAACGAGCATTCGGTATTGGGAGTTAAAAAGGTAGATGATCCGCGTGATTTTGGTGTAGCCGAAATAGGGGAAGATGGTATGATAAGCCGCGTGGTGGAAAAACCTCACATCCCTAAATCCAACATGGCACTCGTTGGGATCTATTTCATAAAGGAATCTGAAAAACTTTTTGAATGCCTCGAAAGTAACCTGCAGAACAATTTGACCAGTCATGGAGAATTCAACCTGACGGATGCATTGGAGTGCATGATCAATAACGGTATCAAGATCGCGCCATTTAAAGTGCAGAATTGGTTTGACTGCGGCAAAAAAGAAACACTTTTGGACACCAACGCGATCCTGCTTAAAAAATTCGGTCACAAAATAGCAGAGGACCGCATTTTTGAAAACACAATCATCATTCCTCCGGTGAACATCGCATCGGGCTGCAACATTCGCAATGCGATCATCGGGCCCAATGTTACCATCGGAGAAAATGTGACCATTCATTCCTCTATCGTAAAAGATGCCATTATTGGAACCTTTTCTAACCTTAGCGACATCGTTATAACCCGTTCTCTCATTGGCAGCGACGCAGAAGTGAAGGGCGAAAGCCGCAGTTTGAACGTAGGTGATAACGCGGAGATAGATTTGGGAAGGACAATGTAAAGAAGTAAAAAAAGGGAAAGTCAAAATGTAAAAGTAAAAAGTCAAAAACGGTTCAACTTTTGGGACCATTTTTGACTTTTAAATTTTGAATTAGAACGGAACTATCATTTTTACACACGCATTTCTCCCCATTCCATAAATGCCCAGTTTGTCGTTGGGCGATTGCGAGTAGTATTCAAAGTATTTAAGCCTGCTTAAGCCTGACTGAAAAGAAGTATTGAAAATATTGTTTACCTGCAAAAGAAATTGCAACGAAGATTTTTTGCTGTAGTTGACAACGGTACTCACAGAAGCATTGAAAAGAGTAAAAGCTTCTGAGGCCGTTTCTGTATTGTATGATTGTAGAAATCTGTCCTGGCGGCCATTGTAGTCAATGTCTGCTTGTACAGATAAAGAGGGGATAAGCGAGCTTTTTATTTTTATTTCCTGGGAAATGGAACTCAATAATTTCACCGGTGGAATAAATGGCAGATACTCTCCATCAACACCTTTTCCTTTGTAGTTATTGTTCTTGTTAAAACCGTACACAGCAGAAAAATGATTGCTGATCATAAATCCCTTCAACCGTTGTGGATGAATACTTAGCGACGCTTCTATACCATACAACTGCGCTGCTTCCTGCAGGTATTGAAAAGTTTTGTTGCCTTGCGCATCTGTCAATGGGTTACCTGCACCATCTGTTAGCTGGGAAAAGTAAATGTAGTTCTGTACGTTGTTATTGAAAACGCTGATACTGGCAGTTACATCTTTCGCACTGAAGTCGATACCAATATCTTCCTGCAAATTGAATTCGGGTGAAAAATTGCTGTTGCCCAAATAAATAATGTGAGCCCCTGGATCGAGGCCGTTTGAAGCGAGCTCAGTGATGTTGGGCGCTCTGTAACCCTTGGCAATATTGGCCTTAATGGAAATCTTTTCGGTGAGTTTGTACGTTGCACCCGCACTTAGTGAAACACCGGTAAAAGTTTTTTGTAAAGCAGGAAATTGTAAAACGGAGCCTGCTGTATCCGGCAGAAAAAATTGTTTGTTGAAACCGTTATCCGGATTTGCTCCGATGTACATATCACTTGTGTGCATGCTGCGCAGGTCATACCTGATGCCGCCGCTAAGTGTCCATTTTTTATATTTCCAGGAAGCGCAGATGTAAGAACCAATGTCGAGCAAATTATAATCAGGAATAGGAAAGTCAGTGGCATCCATGCTTCTGTTGTTTTGTGCCATTCCATTGATTCCAACACTTAGGTCAACATTGGAGAAATAATGTGTGTTGTATTTGATGTTGTAATTCAAAGTATTTAATCTCACAAATAACGCAGCTTGCTTAGGCGCTGTAGGATGACTGAATTCGCGGCGAATATTTTGTTGCAATCCTAACAAAACCTCCATGTTGCCATTACCGAAATCATATCGGGTATTGTTGTAAATGCGATAATGCTGTATATGCTGATGCAATGGCGAAAGCCCATAGCTGTTGAGTTCTGCATCCGTTACAACCGGACGATGGACAATATCGTCAATGCTGCCTTCGCGGACTTGTTTGGTGAATTTTCTTGAAACCGAATCACGGCTTCCGTCCGGAATACCTTGTAAGTTGTCGTACAAAGTAAAGTTAAGTGTAGAAGAGAACTTGCCATTGTTATAGCCGGCGAGTGCCGCAAAATTTTTCTCACTGAAACCTGTGTTGTATACGCGGCTATCAACTGGGTTAGTATAATTTTTTGCAAAACGATAGGAGCCACGCAATGCATACAGCCAGTGGTCGTTGCTATAATTGAGTCGCAGCCCGTTTCCAACCAGGCCGTTGTTGCTTTGATATTCTGTCGTGAATTTTCCTTTCAGCTTTCCATCTTTGTCTTTAGGTACATTGGGGAAAAGACTTACAACGCCCGCCAGTGCGTCCGAGCCAAACATCAGACTGGATGGCCCTTTGATCACTTCTGCTTTTTCAATGTTGTATGCGTCTACTTCAATGCCGTGTTCATCTCCCCATTGCTGTCCCTCTTGCCGTATACCGTCGTACAAGGTTAGTACGCGGTTATAACCAAGTCCCCTGATGAATGGCTTGGAAATATTCGGTCCAGTTTTTACTGTATTTAGGCCCGGAACATTCTTCATCAGCACGTCAATAATATTGCTCTCAATTGTTTTTTCAATTTTAACAGAAGAAACAGTCGCAATAGGAATAGGATTTTCCCGTATCAGTGTAGCTTTTGAAACACCCGTAATTACTACTTCTTCAAGCGATGCAGAAGTCTTTGTAAGTTCGATGTGTATAGTAGCCGGAGCATTACCGGTAACATTTTTTTTGCGATAGCCTACGGTAGTTATTTCAATTTCATACTTTCCGGAATCAGGAACTACTATGGCAAAGCTCCCTTGCTCATTGCTAAGAACACCTGCTTTAATTGCATGGATATAGATTGAAGCGCCTGCCAATCCATTGCCCGTCAGTTCATCTTTTACAATACCTTTTATTGTGTGCTTGTGTTTCGATTGCTCAGATGTTTGCGACTGCAGATCGTCGCAAAATGAAGTAAAAAGAAAGCTAAGAAAGAATAGTTTTTTCATTTAACTAAAAAAATATTTAGTTGTGTCTAAAATTTAATTTAGATAAACATATCTTATTTTGTTAATATCATGAAATAAATTTTTGTGCAGTAACCAGAATGGAATCTGCCATCATGTGGCTATTTGTGCGGCTTCGACAAGCTACATATGTGAGCTTGAACCATAACTAGCAAAAAATCATAACGAATCATCACAATCATGAAAATCTGCGTTCTTTACTTGTTATTTAGTAATTTCGCCTTTGCTACAAACCGAACTATCGTACCGCCTTGCGGTAAGGAAAGTCTGGACAGCGCAGAGCAAATGCACCGGTGAACAGCCGGGTGTTTCGAGCAATCGGAGCAACAGAAAGTGCCACAGAAAATAACTATCCTGACCTTTGGTTGGGAAAAAGGTGAAAATGTGGGGTAAGAGCCCACGGCCGTACGCAGTAATGCGTACAGCGGGTAAACCTTGCATGCTGAAATGCCACGTATACCGGCGCCCGAGGGCTGCTCGCCCGATGCCGGAGGGTAGGCAGATTGATTCCGCGAAGTAATTCCCGGGACAGATAAATGATAGTGTAAAAACAGAATCCGGCTTACGAGTTTGTAGCAACTTTTTTTAATACGGAACGCAGATTTTCATGATTGTCATGATTTGCGCTGATTAATATAGTATGGATCTTTTGTTTAAGCCAACTCTCCTCAAGATACCATACATACCCAAAAACAATCCTTCATCATAATAAATCATGACAATCATGAAAATCTGCGTTCTGCATTCCATTTTCAATTTATTTTGCAGTCCATTAAAATAATAGACTATGGCAGGTATACTCGATTTAGTTGGGAATACACCGTTAGTAGAGCTTAAGAATATTCCTACCAATAAAAACGTTACTGTATATGCGAAGCTGGAAGGCAATAATCCCGGCGGAAGTGTGAAGGACCGTGCAGCTTATGGCATGATCAAAGGGGCATTGGACAGGGGAGAAATAAAACCGGGCATCAAATTAATTGAAGCCACCAGCGGTAACACAGGCATTGCACTGGCAATGATCGCCAGCTTATTTGGTGTAGAAATAGAACTGGTAATGCCTGATGATGCTACCAAAGAAAGGGTCTCCACTATGAAGGCTTTTGGCGCAAAAGTGATTCTTACGCCAAAAGAAAGATCTATGGAAGGGTCCATTGATTATGCAAACGAGCAAGTGGCAAAAGGTGGTTACCTGATGCTGAATCAATTTGCCAATCCTGATAACTACATGATGCACTATCGCACAACCGGCCCCGAAATATGGAAGGATACAGATAAGAAGATCACCCACTTTGTTTCCTCCATGGGAACAACAGGAACGATCATGGGTGTATCAAAATATTTAAAGGAGCAAAATCAAAACGTGCAGATAGTGGGTTGCCAACCGACAGATGGTTCGCGCATTCCCGGCATTCGCAAATGGCCCGAAGCATACTTACCTAAAATATTTGATCGCAGCAGAGTTGATCGAATAATAGAACTCGATGAAAAAGAGGCTCGCACTATGACCAAGCGCCTTGCCAAAGAAGAGGCAATCTTCGCCGGTATGAGCAGTGGCGGAGCAGCGCATGCAGCTATACAACTTGCAAACGAATTAGAGTCCGGAGTGATTGTATTCATTGTATGTGACAGAGGAGACAGGTATCTTTCATCCGACCTTTTCGATTGATTATTCGACCTGGTTCTTTTGCATAATAACTGAATAACTGAATGACTGAATAACTGAAGCTTACATTCAATTTTGCATTTTGACATTCAGCCACTCTGTTATTCAGTCATTCAGTTATTCAGTCATTAAAAAAGCCGCTACATGCTGTAGCGGCTAAACTATAATGGATGGGTTAGAGACGTAAGATGTTCTTTTCTACTGTATATACGAAAAAGTCGCTTTTTTATTGCCTATCATTACGTCAAAATCTCCCGGTTCAGTTATTGTCTTCAATTTTTCGTTTACAAACGCAAGGTCGTTCTTATCCAATGTAAACGTTACTACTTTGCTTTCACCAGCTTTTAAATCGATCTTTTGAAATGCTCTCAGGCGTTGTACACTAGGCGTAATGCTTGCATATTGATCATGCGTGTAAAGCTCTACAGTGTGTTTGCCATCGCGAGTTCCGGTGTTTTTTACAGTGATGCTGACATTTAATTTTGCCGCACCTTGTAATTGCTTCGAGCTAAGTTGAATATCGCCGTATTCAAAAGTTGTGTAACTCAAACCTGCTCCAAAAGCAAACAGAGGTTTATAACCATCCATCGTCATATCGGAGTTGAAGATTTCGCGGATCTCTTCTGTGGGCTTGCGGTCATACATCACTATTTCACCCATGCTGCGAGGGTAGCTGTAAGGTAATTTACCGCTTGGGTTGTAATCACCAAACAAAACGTCAGCAATCGCTTCACCTGTTTTTTTACCACTCCAGTAAGCCATCAGCACGCCCTTCATTTGCGGTTCGATGCTTGTGATGAAACGTGGTCGCCCTTCTGTTAAAACAAGAATAACAGGCTTGCCTGTGGCCCAGGCAGCCTTCGCTAAATTGATCTGGTTCTCTGGCAAAGCAAGATCGGTGATGTTGCCGGGGCTTTCTGCATAAGCATTTTCGCCAAGGCACAAAATGATTGCAGAAGCACTTGCAGCCGCATTTTTTAATGCTGCAGTATCAAAATTTTGCGGAGCATCAAAGCCTTTAGCGGTTGTGGTGATTACGTTGCCTGCACCAATTTTATCAGCGATGGTTTGGAAGATTGTTTTGCTGTCTTTCGGGTACCAGGTTTCGTCTTTGCCTTGCCATGTATAGCTCCAGCAACCATTCAGAGCGCTGATGCTTTGTGCTGCCGGGCCCGCTACCAATATTTTTGCAGTTTTAGGTATAGGTAAAATGTTGCCATCGTTTTTCAACAACGTCATTGCTTCGTGAGCAGCGTCCAATGCTAAAGTTTGATATTCGGGTTTGCCAAAATTTGTGGCGGCATTTTTTTCAGGATATGGGTTGTCGAACAAACCAAGTTTTGCTTTTAATAAAAGTATCCTGCGAACGGCATCATCAATGCGTGTCATTGGTACCTCATTTTTCTTTACTGCTTCAATCAGCAGATCATAAAAAGAGAAATCAGTAGGCACCATGCTCATGTCAATACCTGCGTTCACTGCCATCGCTACTGCAGCTCTTGGAGTTGATGCAACAAAATGTCTGTCATTGAGACGTTTAATGTCTTCCCAGTCTGTAACCACAACGCCTTCAAAACCGAGTTCTTTACGCAAAACATCAGTCAGCAAATACTTGCTTGCATGAACAGGCGTGCCGTTGATTTCACTTGAATTGATCATCACCGTAGAAGCGCCTGCTTTTACAGCTTCGCGAAATTGTGGTAAATAATATTCGCGCATTTCGATCTCGGGCATGTAAATAGGAGTGCGGTCCTTTCCGGTCCTTGAAGCGGAATAACCCAGGTAATGTTTCATACAACTGGCAACTGCAGTTGGGTTGCGCAGTCCATCTTCTTCATAGGCTTTAATAACAGTAGCGCCCATCGTTTTGCCGATGTACACATCTTCACCATAAGTCTCCGGAAATCTTGACCACAAAGGCTGACGGCCAAGATCCAGCACCGGCGCGAAGTTCCAGCGTACACCGGAAGCACGCAATTCTTTCGCCGCCACTTTCGTAACGGCTTTTGCAAGCTCAGGATTACGTGTTGCGGCCATACCTATATTCTGTGGAAACAGTGTTGCATCCAAAGTATATGTTTGACCGTGAATGCCGTCAAGTCCATACAATACGGGGATTTTCAAACGACTGTTTTTTGTTTCATCTTGTATTTGCGTGATCACTTTGGTCCATTGATCTACCGACAATGCGTGGTTGGTTACATTCAAAATAGAACCGACGCGATAATCAACGACTGCTTTTTTCAAGGCAGCAGGATTAAGCACGCCGTCTTCCGCAGAAGCCACAACACCGAGTGTAACCTGTGCCATTTGGCCCACTTTTTCTTCCAGCGTCATTTGTTTAAGAAGTGATTCTACCTTTTGTTTGTCAGCAGGAGTTTGCCCAAAGGAAAAGTGAGATATCAGTAATCCCACTGTGGCGATAGCAAGCTGTTTCATTCGTAAAAATGTTGGTTGTGTTATTGTAAAGCACTAATGTAAACAGAAGTTTGCTTGCTTCAAATGACGGTTTGAATTTTATAATCCAATGCTGACGGTATTTTAACTGAGAGATTAAAAAAGTACAAGAAAAGGTAAAAGTAAAAATTCAAAAGTCAAAAATGGTGCGACAGTGTGAACGTTTTGACTTTTGAATTTTTACTTTTTAATTTTAGCCTATGGTAAAATTCAGCACCACCATTGTTCGTTTCGACTCGCAAGGCGAAAAAACTGGCTGGACCTACATTGAAGTGCCGGCTGCTTTGGCACAGAAACTTTCGCCCGGTAACAAAAAATCATTTCGCGTAAAGGGAAAGCTGGATAATTATGAGTTTGAAGGAGCTGCCCTGTTGCCGATGGGTGAAGGCAATTTTATCCTGGCATTGAACGGCACTATGCGTAAAGGCATCAAAAAGCAAAAGGGTGACAAACTGATAGTAATATTAGAAATAGACAAACCATTCGAAATTCCATCGTGGTTTATGGAATGCATCGAAGATGAACCCAAAGCCATTGCTTACTTCAATAGTCTGCCGGGCTCACATAGAAACTATTTTGTGAAATGGATATTGGCCGCAAAAACAAGTCCTACCCAGGACAAACGAACTGCACAAGTGATTCACGCCTTGATCAATGCAATGACCTATCCGGAGATGCTGCATTATGAGAGAGACAGGAATAGTTGAGAATTGAAAGTTGAAAGTTGAGAATGCTTTTTGTGTGCCGGAGGAAGTGATAGCGAGCATTCTTGCTGCCGTGGTTCGTGTCCCCACGAACCACTCAGAGCAATCACGATGTGCATTTCGGTTCGTGAAGACACGAACCGAGGCGGCTTACAGGTTCGACAATGAATCGCGAAAAATCTGCATACTCAGTATTATCTATGTGCATTAAATCTTAATTAATCATCAAAATCATGAAAATCTGCGTTCCGGCTTTCGCATTTTCTAATTTTCAAATTATCTAATTGTTCCGCTGTTTCTTAAAATTCTTTTCAAAAAATTTGGTGGTTTGGAAAATGAGGTTCATTTTTGCCATGCAATGAAAAAACAAGTAATAAATATTCAGTGGTGGTGGCATACAAACTCTTCCGGGGTTGTGTAATGTCATTTTCATGTTTATATAAACGCATTATATCAGGCCCCGAAGTATTCGGGGCTTTTTTATTTGGTTCCGGGTAGCGAGGCGAATTAGAAACAACAGTTAAAAAACATCCATTAGTCACCGAATGAAACGAATTGCAATAAGAACGGACGTAAAAAAAATGCTGGCAGATGTATTTACGCCGGTTGGCATCTACCTCAGGTTAAGAGACAGGTTTCGCGACACGATCCTGCTTGAAAGCACTGACCACCACGTAGCAGAAAACAGCTACTCATTCATCGGCATCAACGCAATTGCCGGAATGGAAATCACTTCAAAAGAAAGCCTGGAATTCAAACTGCCAGGCCAGTCTCCCGAAAAATTACCCATTAAAACCACAGAAGAAGTTCCGCAGCACCTATGGAACTTTATGAAGCGCTTCGAGATCGCTGAAGGTTCAAGCACACTTAAAGAAGCAAGATTTGCACAAGGCTTATATGGTTACACCACCTTCGACGCGGTACAATTCTTTGATACTATAAAACTCAGCGTTGGCAATGGTCAGCAACCGACCATTCCGTTGATGCGGTACAGGTTATATCAATATGTGATTGCCATCAATCACTTTAAAGACGAACTGTTCATTTGCGAAAATAAAATCGACGGTATCGAAAGCGAACTCAGCGTGGTAGAATCGCTGATACGCAGTCGCGACATTCCGGTTTATCCGTTTGCAGTGCAAGGTGAAGAAGGAAAGAACATGAGCGACACAGATTATATGGACATGGTGAAGAAAGGTATTCAAAGCTGTTTCCGCGGAGATGTGTTCCAGATCGTTCTCAGTAGAAGATTCCAGCAGAAATTCACCGGCGATGAATTCAATGTGTATCGCGCACTTCGCAGCATCAATCCTTCTCCTTATTTATTTTTCTTCGATTACGGCGACTATAAATTAATGGGCTCAAGTCCTGAAGCGCAACTGATCATCCAAAACGGCAAAGCGGTTGTACACCCTATTGCAGGCACTTTCAAAAGAACCGGCAACGATGAAATTGACGCACGTGAAACAGAGCGTTTAAGAAATGATCCCAAAGAAAATGCGGAACACGTAATGCTCGTGGATCTTGCCCGCAACGATCTCAGCCGCCTGTGCGATGATGTGCAAGTGGTTCACTACAAGCAGGTGCAATACTATTCTCACGTGATTCATTTGGTAAGTGAAGTAACCGGAAAAGTGCGTCCTGACAGCAATCCGTTTGAACTGCTTGCAAAAACATTTCCTGCAGGTACCTTAAGCGGCGCGCCAAAGATTAAAGCGATGCAACTGATCGATTCATACGAACCAACGAGCCGCAGCTATTACGGTGGAGGCATTGGCTTTATGGGATTTGACGGCAGCTGCAACCACGCAATTATGATCCGCACATTCTTAAGTAAGGACAATACCCTTACTTACCAAGGCGGTGCAGGCGTAGTATCTGCAAGCAATCCTGAACATGAATTGCAGGAAGTAAACAACAAGCTGGGAGCTTTGAAAAAAGCAATCGAGTTCGCTGAAACAATTTGATTCTTTTGGTAATCAGCAGTGATGCTACTATTAAACATCATTGCGTCGCACACTTCAGCGGTTGAATAGAACTGAACAAACAAACAAAACCATGGCTAACAATACAACAGATAATAAAGGTGTAGGAAAAATATTGGTGTTTGACAATTACGATTCATTCACCTACAACCTCGTGCATCTTGTAGAGAAAATAACACACACAAAGGTGGACGTTTACCGCAACGATAAAATTGCATTGGAAGACGTTAATAAATATGACAAGATCATTTTATCACCAGGTCCTGGCATTCCTGAAGAAGCAGGTTTGTTGTTGCCTTTGATCAAACAGTATGCGCCAACGAAATCTATACTGGGTGTATGTCTTGGGCACCAGGCGATAGGGCAGGCATTTGGTGGTAACCTAACCAATCTGTCAACTGTTTATCACGGTGTGGCAACAAATATTATGCAAAAGAAAGTTGCACCAAAAGGCACAAACGAAGTATTCAACAATTTGCCTGCAGAATTAGAAGTTGGCCGCTACCATTCATGGGTGGTAGATAGAAAAGGATTTCCTGAAGAACTGGAAATTACTGCAGAAGATGAAAACGGTTTTATCATGGCACTGCGCCATAAAACGTATGATGTGCAAGGCGTACAGTTCCACCCAGAAAGCGTATTGACACCAATGGGCGAAAAGATTTTGAGGAATTGGCTGGAGGTTAATTGAAAGTTGAAAGTTGAAAATGTGGGGAGCTGTAGGGGCGAATCGCATTCGCCCTGTTGCCCAAATAGCGAGATGAATTGAAACAGAAATTGGTGATTGAAGCCGGGTGTTAAACAAAAAACCAAAATGAAAAAGATTTTACAATATTTATTCGAACATAAAACATTGAGCCGCGAGCAGGCGAAAGATGTGCTGGTAAACATTAGCCGCGGACAGTACAACGAGCATGAAATAACAGCATTTGTAACAGTATTTTTAATGCGCAGCATTACCATTGCAGAATTGCAGGGTTTTGGAGATGCATTGCTGGAACTGTGTGTGAAAGTTGATTTGAACGGCCACAAAGTAATTGACATTGTTGGAACCGGTGGCGATGGAAAAAACACATTCAACATCTCTACGCTATCCTGTTTTGTCGTAGCAGGAGCAGGGCACAAAGTGGCCAAACACGGCAACTACGGCGCCACATCGGTAAGTGGTGCATCAAATGTGATGGAGCAGTTGGGTTACAAATTCAAGGCAGATAACGGAGCGCTACAAAGGGAAGTGGATGAGGCAAACATTTGCTTTTTGCACGCACCAATATTTCATCCCGCATTAAAGACAGTTGCGCCGATCCGCAAGAATCTTGCAGTGAGGACATTCTTCAACATGCTTGGGCCAATGGTGAACCCAGCGAATCCGGCGTTTCAATTGGTAGGTGTGTACAACCTTGAAATGGCAAGGATATACACGTATTTGCTGCAGCAAACCAACCGCGAATTTGTCATCATTCACAGTCTCGATGGTTATGATGAAATTTCACTGACAAACGATACCAAAGTAATCACCAATCGCGGAGAGCGCATCATGACACCGGAGCAGTTAGGCAAAAGAATGGTAAATGCATCCGATATTTATGGCGGCAATACGCCGGAAGAGGCGACAAAGATTTTTCTTAAAATAATTCAGGGAAAAGGAACATGGGCGCAGAACGCAGTAGTACTGGCAAATGCAGCAATGGCACTCAATGGCTCTGGGAAATACGGAGACTACGATGCAGCATATAACGCAGCGGTGGAAAGCCTCGAAAGCGGCAAAGCTTACGAAAGCTTACAAAAATTAATAGCAATGCAATGACATACAAATTGATCCGCGCCATCAATGGTGACAGCGAATTGATTTTCGACATTAAGAAAAGGTCGATCAAACCTTATGTTGAGAAGATGTTTGGATGGGACGAAGAATGGCAGCGACAATTTGTTTACAAAAATTATAAACCTCAGGATATCGAGTTCATCATTGCCGAAGATCATTGCATCGGGTTACTGGAAGTGCAGGAATATGACGACGAAATTTTTTTAAAGAACATCCTGATCGTAAACGAATACCAGGAAAAAGGAATTGGGACAGCTATTTTGAAACAGTTAATTGAAAGAGCAGGAGAATTGCATAAGCCAATAAGACTTGAGGTTTTGGCGATAAATGAACGGGCTGAAGCTTTTTATAAACGATTAGGATTTGCGGTGACGGAGAGAAACAATATTAAGGTATGCATGGAATTCAAAATTCAAAAGTAAAAAGTATAAACGCGTGCGACCTTTCGGACGTTTTTTGACTTTTGATTTTTGACTTTTTAATTTCGACTTTTAACTTATAACCAATGAACATTTTAGATAAAATAATTGAGCAGAAGAAAATTGAAGTAGCAGAAAGGAAAGCGAAAAAATCGATAGAAGAATTGAAGCAGAGCGAGTTCTTTGGAAGAGAGACATTGTCTCTGAAACAGTTTTTGCTTGATGAGGACAGAACGGGCATCATTGCAGAGTTTAAAAGAAAGTCGCCATCAAAAGGAATGATCAATGGAACTGCTGATGTGGTCGAGGTTACAAGCGCATACAGAGCAAATGGAGCGTCCTGTTTATCGGTTTTGACAGATGAAATATTTTTTGGCGGCAGCACTGAAGATCTGATCAAAGCAAGAGTGAACAATATTCCTATTTTGCGAAAAGATTTTATCATAGATGAGTATCAGATTGTAGAGGCGAAGTCAATGGGCGCTGACGTAATTTTGCTGATCGCAGCATGCCTTACGCCGGAAGAAGTAAAACGGTTGGCAGCATTTGCAAAGTCATTGTCATTGGAAGTTTTGCTTGAATTACATGATGAGGAAGAGTTGCAACACATTTGTAACGAAACGGAAATTGTGGGGGTGAACAACAGAAATTTGAAAACATTTATTGTAGATATAGAGCGAAGCATTGCCATGTCGAAAAAGATACCGGCAGATAAGATAAAAGTTGCAGAAAGCGGTATCAGTTCAATTGAAAATATCAATATTTTTAAACAAAACGGATTTCGTGGATTTTTGATCGGCGAGAACTTTATGAAAGAGGCTGACCCCTCAAAAGCATTCGCCACATTCGTTTCACAACTTAAAAACCAATCGACAAGAACATGAGAGTAAAAGTCTGCGGCATGATGCAACCAGAGCAGGTAGCAGAATTAGAAAGCAGCGGCGCTACGTTTGCGGGATTTATTTTTTATCCGAAATCGCCCAGGTACATTTTCAAACAGATGAGCCTTTTGCAATTGAAGAAAATTAAGAACATCAACAAAGTAGGCGTGTTTGTAAATGCACCGGTAGAAGAAGTACTGCACATGGTAGATGAATGCGGTCTGCACATGGTGCAGTTGCATGGCGATGAATCACCCCGCTACTGCGAACGCATTTCAGATTATATCTCAGTAGTAAAAGCATTCCGTCTGAGTGAAAACGATAGTATCGAGTGGATGATCAAGCCTTATATGGATGTGTGTGACATGTTTATGTTCGATACGATGGGCGCGGGTTATGGCGGTACCGGAAAGAAATTTGACTGGAACCAATTGAAAAATGTCACCATAGGTAAACCATATTTCCTGAGTGGTGGCATTCAACCTGACGATGTGGAGAAGCTGAAAGAGTTTGCAAGAGAGCCGTCGTCAAAGGCTTTGTTCGCTGTTGACATCAATAGCAAGTTTGAAGTAAGTCCTGGAGTAAAGGACATGGAGAAGGTAAAAACATTTATTAAAGAGTTGTCGTAATACATTTCACATGATAGTAAGAGACGCCACAGAAGCCGATTTGCCGCAAATACTGGAAATATACAACGATGCGATATTAAACACCACCGCTGTGTATGATTATCATCCGCATACATTAGAAATGCGTCAGCAGTGGTTTTCTACAAAAAAGGAACAGGGCTTCCCGGTATTTGTCGCCGAAGAAAATGGAGCGGTGCTGGGATTCAGTTCCATTGGGCCTTTCAGACCTTGGACGGGATATAAATTTACCGTAGAGAATCTTATTTATGTAGCAGAAAAAGCAAGAGGGAAAGGCATTAGCAAACTGCTTATGCAACCTTTGATCGATGCAGCAAAAAAGCTAAACATGCACGTGATCGTTGCGGGCATCGATGCTACAAACGATATCAGCATTAACCTGCATAAAAAATTCGGATTCGAAGAAGTAGGGTTGTTTAAACAGGTAGGCTATAAGTTTGACCGATGGCTTGACTTGAAGTTTTTGCAACTAACGTTGTAAACTGCAAATTTGAAAATTTGAAGATTTGAGAAATTGAAAATGAGCAACATGATTTTTTAAACATATCTCTTTTAACAAAGCTCATAATAACTTGTAGCCTTTGCGCCTTTGCTTCTTATGCTGCTTTGCGTGAAATAATAGAAAATGAAACAAACATTCACATCGCCTGATACAAAGGGCTATTATGGAAAATTTGGAGGTGCTTACATTCCTGAAATGTTGCACCGCAATGTAGAGGAATTGCAATCGAAATACCTGGAAATCATGTACGAGAAAGGATTCCGGGATGAGTTCAACGCATTGTTGAAAGACTATGTCGGCAGACCAACACCGCTGTTTTTAGCAGAGCGTTTGAGCAAACAGTTCAACACCAACATTTACTTAAAAAGAGAAGATCTTAATCATACAGGCGCACATAAAATTAACAATGCAATAGGCCAGGTACTGTTGGCGCAACGCCTTGGTAAGAAACGTATCATTGCAGAAACAGGTGCCGGTCAGCATGGTGTGGCAACTGCAACAGTATGCGCATTGAAAGGCATTGAATGCATCGTGTACATGGGCGTGAAGGATATTGAAAGGCAAGCGCCAAATGTTGCCCGCATGAAAATGCTCGGAGCAAAAGTAATGCCTGCAACAAGTGGTAGCCAGACGCTGAAAGATGCGACCAATGAAGCTATCCGCGATTGGATCAACAATCCGACAGATACGCATTATGTAATTGGAAGTGTGGTAGGCCCGCATCCTTATCCGGACATGGTTGCACGTTTTCAAAGTGTGATAAGTGAAGAAGTGAGATGGCAGTTAAAAGAAAAAACAGGCAGCGAATTACCTACACACGTTGTAGCTTGTGTTGGTGGAGGAAGTAATGCAGCCGGTGCTTTCTATCATTTTCTCGACGAACCGCAAGTGCAGTTGGTAGCAGTTGAAGCAGCGGGCCTCGGCGTAAATAGCGGACACAGTGCAGCAACAACCCAGCTTGGAACAGCGGGCGTTTTACACGGTAGTAAAAGCATTGTAATGCAAACAGAAGATGGACAGGTTGTAGAGCCACACAGTATTTCAGCCGGTTTGGATTATCCAGGCATTGGACCTTTACATGCACATTTGTTTGACAGCGGCCGCGGTAAATTCTTGAGCGCCACAGATGACGAGTCTGTACAGGCAGCATTCAATCTCTGCAAGCTGGAAGGCATCATTCCTGCATTGGAATCTGCCCATGCACTAGCAGGATTAAATCAATTGCAGCTAAAGGAAAAAGACGTTGTAGTACTTTGCCTTAGTGGTCGCGGGGATAAGGATTTGGCCACTTATATGAAGCGCATGGATGCCTGAGGCAATTTGAAAATTTGAAGATGTGAAAATTTGAAAATGAAAGGTGCGGCAGCCTTCAAGACATCAGTTATTTAGTTAATCAGTTATTCAATTATTACTCGATGAATCGTATAGAGCAGGTTTTTAAAAATAAAAATAATAGGGTTCTCAATGTTTACTGCACAGCAGGTTATCCTAAGCTGGACAGCACTTTGCAGGTAATGCAGGCGCTGCAGGAAGGCGGAGCAGATTTGATTGAACTTGGAATGCCGTACAGTGATCCTTTGGCAGATGGACCGGTTATTCAACACAGCGGTTCGATTGCACTGAGCAACGGCATGACCATCGCGACATTATTTAAACAACTGAAGGATTTTCGCAAAACCGTTACGGTTCCGGTTATATTAATGGGGTACATGAATCCGGTAATGCAATATGGTTTTGAAAAGTTCTGTGCAGATGCGGCGGCTGTGGGTGTTGACGGTTTGATTTTACCTGATTTACCTCAATACGAATTTGAAACAGAGTACGGAGTAATCATAAAAAAATACGGACTTGATTTTATTTTTCTTGTAACACCTGAAACCTCCGAAAAGAGAGTGAAGGAATTGGATGCCCTAAGCACCGGATTTTTATATGCAGTGTCTTCGTCGTCGACAACCGGGAATGATAAAGACTTTGGGGCAGTTGAAACATATTTGCAACGATTGAAAAATCTGCAATTAAAAAATCCAGTGTTGGTTGGTTTTGGTATAAAAGACAAGCAAACATTTGAATCGGCAAGCAAGCACTCAAATGGCGCCATCATTGGAAGTGCATTTGTCAAAGCATTGGAAAATTCATCCGATATTAAAGCAGACACAAAGAGGTTTATCGCCAATGTTTTGTCGTAAATAATCTTGTAAAGCTTTTGAATTTTTACTTTTTCAACAATCATAAAAATCATCGTTCTCTTTCCATGAAACTCACAATTGTAAAATACAACGCAGGAAATATTCAGTCGGTTTTGTACGCACTGGAAAGGATAGGAGTGGAAGCAGTTGTTACGGATGATCATGCGCAAATCAAAGAGGCGGATAAGGTAATATTTCCTGGTGTAGGCGAAGCAAGCAGCGCGATGAAGTATTTGAAAGAAAGAGGCCTGGATGAAGTGTTGCAAAACCTTACACAGCCTGTGTTAGGTATTTGCCTTGGCATGCAGTTGATGTGTTCTTACAGCGAAGAAAACGACACGCCATGTCTGGATATTTTTGACGAACGCGTTACTAAGTTCAAGCCTTCTGCTGCGCAGGAAAAGATACCGCAAATTGGCTGGAACAATATTTACGATTTGAAAACAGAGCTGTTTAATGGTGTAAAGGAAAATAGCTATTGCTATTTTGTTCACGGCTATCATGCTGCGCTGGGGCCGCATACAATGGCAACAACCAATTACATTCAACCTTATAGTTCTGCATTGCACAAAGGCAATTTTTACGGCGTACAGTTTCACCCCGAAAAAAGTGCGGAGGTGGGCGAGCAGATTTTGAGAAACTTTTGTTTGGGAATAAAGTAGGGGCGAATCGCATTCGCCCAGTCACCGTTGAGAGTTTAATGAAATGAATACAAATCTCGCGAACGATAATGTGCAAATAGAACAAATACTCGATGCGGCAAAGCAATTGAGTATTTCGTATTTGCAGCAATTGGATGAAAGGCCTATTAGCATTGATCAGCCTTCTCATCGTTTGCCACTGTTGTCAAACGAAGGACTGGGTGCGATACAAACACAGCAATTATTTGAAAAAGAATTTTTACATAACATCATTGCTTCTTCGGGACCGCGATATTATGGCTTTGTGACGGGAGGTTCAACACCTGCGGCAATTGCGGGCGACTGGCTCACATCTGTATTTGATCAGAATACGCAGAATGCGAAAGGCAATGGCGATGTATCGGCCATGCTGGAAATGCATACCGTTCAAATGTTGTTACAATTGTTCAGTTTGCCGAATGTGTTTATGGGCGCATTTGTGACCGGTGCGACGATGTCAAACTTCTCCGCATTGGCCGTAGCAAGGCAATGGTTCGGCAAACAAAAGGGCTATGATGTTGCACTTGAAGGATTGCAGCCCGGAATAAATATATATACTTCTGTTCCCCACTCATCTTCTGTTAAATCCCTCTCGATGCTTGGCATTGGAAGTAAGAATATTATCAGCGTGCCGACTTTAGAAGGCAGGGAGTGTATGGATGTAAATGCACTCAAAGCAACCATAGAGAAATTTCCGGATGAACCTTTTATTTTAATTTCAAGCGGCGGAACAGTGAATACGGTTGACTTTGATGACATGGAGGAAACAGCGGCGCTCAAGAAGCAATACAATTTTTGGTGGCATATAGATGCGGCGTTCGGTGGGTTTGCAGCTTGCAGTGACGCCTATAAACACTTGCTGAAAGGTTGGGAAAACGCCGACAGCGTTACGATTGATAATCACAAATGGATGAATGTGCCTTATGACAGTGCAGTTGTTTTCACAAGAAAAGAGCATGCAATATTGCAGGTGCAGACATTTCAAAATTCAAATGCGCCTTATCTCGGCAATGCATTTGATGACTTTAACTACTTGAACTACGTGCCTGAAAACTCACGTCGCTTCAGGGCTTTGCCGGTTTGGTTTACGCTGATGGCCTACGGAAAAGAAGGGTATAAAAATATAGTGGAAACAAATATTGAGCAGGCTGTGGCATTTGGTGAGTTGATCAACCAGTCAGATGAGTATACGCTTGCGGCGCCTGTGCGCTTGAACACGGTTTGCTTTACGGTGAAAGAAGACAATGGCCGAAAAGAAAAGATAGCAGCAGTTTTAGCAGAATTAAATAAACGTGGCAAAGTGTTCATGACGCCCACAATGTACAAAGGCATGTCATGCATTCGCGCCGCATTTGTGAACTGGCGCACAACGCGTGAAGATGTTGACATCGCTATAGTGGAACTGAATGAAGTATTTGATTTGTTAAACACTTTGTAATGGAAAGAGTGATAAAAGATGCTCCGTTAGAAGATGTTTTGGAAATGCGCAGAGAGGTGATGTATCCTGCGTTTTCCATCGAACAAGTGAGGCTTAAAGATGATGAAGAAGGTAATCACATAGGACTTTATGTTGACGGAAAATTGATTGCTGTGATATCTGTTTTTGTTCGAATCGATATTATGCAATTCAGAAAATTCGCAACAAAAGAATCATGCCAGGGCAAAGGGTACGGCACGCACTTGCTTGAATATGTGATGAAGTTGGCGAAGGACCGGCACTGCATTTCTATCTGGTGCAATGCGAGGGTGAGCGCCAAAAAGTTTTATGAGAAATTTGGAATGCAGGTAACCGGCGACACGTGGTTACAAGACGGACATGAATTTATTAAAATGGAAAAACAATTATAGTAATGGAAATAATTCCGGCAATTGATATTATTGATGGCAAATGCGTTCGCTTAACACAGGGCGATTACGAGCAGAAGAAAATTTACAACGAACATCCGCTTGAAGTAGCGAAAGAGTTTGAAGATGCAGGCTTACAACGTTTGCATCTTGTTGATCTCGATGGTGCCAAAGCCGGTGCGGTGAAGAACTGGAAGGTTTTGGAAACCATTGCTTCCAAAACTTCGCTCACCATTGATTTTGGCGGCGGTATAAAAAAAGAAGAAGATGTAAAAGTAGTGTTTGACTCCGGTGCGGCGTTGGCAACGGTGGGAAGCATTGCTGTTAAAGATGAGAAGACTTTTGTGCAGTGGTTACAAAAGTTTGGTGCTGAAAAATTCTTACTGGGTGCAGATGTGAAGGATGAAAAGATTGCTGTTGGCGGTTGGTTGGAGACAACGGATGTGTGGATATATGATTTCATAGAAAAGTATATTAATCACGGTGTGCAACAAATATTTTGTACAGATGTGAGTAAGGATGGAAAACTCGAAGGTCCGTCGATTGATTTGTATAGGAACATTATTGCAAAGTTTCCGTCGCTTCATTTTATAGCGAGTGGCGGCGTGAGTAATGTTGATGATGTGCATGAGTTGCGTGAGATTGGTTGTAGCGGTGCCATTATTGGCAAGGCAATCTATGAAGGGCGGATAGCAATTAATGATTTGAAGAGGTTGGCTGTGTAGCTCTTCGCCTTACCACTAAGGCACTAAGTTTCCTTTAGAGAACCCTTAGCTGCTTAGTACCTTTGTGTCTTAGTGGTGAAGTCGGGTCTTAAAATTTAAGTAAAATCTCAAATAAGAATAATGCTGACAAAACGAATCATACCATGCCTCGATATAAAAGACGGAAGAACAGTAAAGGGGACAAATTTTGTTGACCTTCGCGATGCGGGTGATCCTGTGGAGTTGGGTGCATTGTATGCAAAACAAGGTGCAGATGAACTGGTGTTTCTTGACATCACAGCAACGGTTGAAAAACGCAAAACACTGAGAGAGTTGGTGAACCGCATTGCCCATCATGTGAACATTCCATTTACAGTAGGCGGTGGGATCAGCAGTGTGGAAGATGTAAGTGCGCTGCTGCAAAATGGTGCCGATAAAATTTCTGTAAATACTGCTGCATTCAAGAATCCGCAATTGATCAATGACCTGGCGAAAGAATTCGGTAGTCAATGCGTCGTGTTGGCCATTGATACGAAAAAAGAGGAAGACGGCGAGTGGTACGTGTACCTGAATGGTGGTCGTACAAAGACGGATAAAAAGTGCGTTGACTGGGCAAAAGAGGCTGTTGACCTAGGGGCGGGCGAAATATTGCTCACTTCCATGAATCATGATGGCACAAAGCAGGGTTTTGCATTGGATATTACCCGAACTTTGGCGACGCAATTGCCGGTTCCGGTGATCGCCAGTGGCGGCGGCGGTACAATGGAGCATTTCACCGATGTGTTTGAAAATGCATATGCAGACGCAGCGCTGGCAGCCAGTATTTTTCATTTTAAGGAAATAGCTATTCCTGATTTGAAAAGCTATTTGAAAGGGAAGAACATTAACGTAAGGATTTAAATACAGGAACGCAGATTTTCATGATCGTCATGATTTTTTATGATCTTATTAAATCTTGACAGATCATGATAAACATGAAAATCTGCGTTCTCACTTATACTATTATGAAGATCGATTACAGTAAATACTCCGATGGTTTGGTGCCTGCGATCGTGCAGGACAATAGCACTTTGAAGGTGCTGATGCTTGGCTTTGTAAATGAAGAAGCGTTGAAGAAAACGGAAGAGACCGGCAAAGTGACTTTTTACAGTCGCAGCAAAAAACGCTTATGGACAAAAGGTGAGGAGAGCGGCAACTTCCTTGAGTTGCGTTCTTTGGCGGTTGATTGCGATAACGACACGTTGCTGATTAAGGCTCATCCGGTTGGGCCGGTTTGCCATACAGGCGCGGACACATGCTGGAGCGAAAAAAATCATTCGGAAGATTTTCTTTTTTACCTGGAAGAAATCATTAACCTGCGTAAACAAACGAAGCCAGAAGAATCATATGTGGCAAAATTATTGTCACGCGGAATCAATAAGGTTGCCCAGAAAGTAGGCGAGGAAGCAGTGGAGCTGGTGATCGAGGCAAAAGATGATAATAAAGAGCTATTTTTGGGAGAAGCGGCTGATCTTCTGTTTCATTACATGCTGTTAATCAATGCAAAAGGTTACAGTTTGAATGATGTAATTGAAGTTTTAAAGGGCCGTCATTCAAAATAGATAACTATGAAGAGAATTGTTGGAATATTGGCTTTTTTGCCCCTTTCGTTATATGCACAGAAGGGTTTTGAGATGAAGGGAAATGTGGCGGGACTGCAAGATAAATCCCTGGTTTTTCTGATTGACGCGAATAATCCGAAGGATACCGTTTGCAAAACGATCTCCGGTAAAACTAATTTTACATTAAAAGGAGATTTGAAAGAATCGACGTTGTACTATATCGGTTTTACTCCGCAACAGAAGAAAACAGTTCTATTCCTCGACAATTCAAAAACAACTGCGACCGGCGATATTAACGACGTTAAAAACCTAAAGGTAACCGGATCGCCCGCACAGGCTGATTTTGACGAGTTCCAAAAAACATTCAATCCTTATTTTGATAAACTAACGGCAGACAACCAAATGGCGCAAACATCCGGAATGACGGACAGTTTGCAAACTTCAATCAGTTCTACTGTTGCCAAGGTGTTTACAAAAGTGGACGAGTTCATTGCAACGAAACCAAACTCGAGTGTTTCTCCTTTTGTGTTACTGGTTACATCGCAATTAAACGAGGACATGGCAGCCTTGGAAACGCGTTATAGTAAACTGACCCCTGATGCTCAAAATAGTTTCTTCGGCAAGTATTTAGGTAAACAGTTGGCCGACAGCAAATTCGGGACAATCGGAAGTAAAGCGCCGGAGTTTACTCAAAACGATACACAAGGCAAACCTGTTTCATTGTCTTCTTTCAAGGGCAAATATGTGCTGGTGGATTTTTGGGCAAGCTGGTGCGGCCCATGCAGAATGGAGAACCCAAATGTAGTTACCGCCTTCAATAAATTTAAAGATAAAAACTTCGCAATACTGGGTGTATCCCTCGATAAAAACAAAGATGCATGGTTGAAAGCCATTAAAGACGACGGTCTGTCATGGACGCAGGTAAGTGATCTTAAATACTGGCAAAATGAAGTGGCTACCATGTACAAAGTGCAAAGCATTCCTCAAAACTTTCTAATTGATCCCAACGGAAATATTGTTGCCCGTGATTTGCGCGGCCCTGCATTGGAATCGAAGTTGTGTGAGTTGTTGGGGTGTAATTGATTTGAGATATTCAGGCATCATTATGAGTAGTAAATAATTTATTTTGTTTTTTTACGCTCGAATTCTTGGGCTAGTAGTCAGAAAAATCGATTTCCATAATTTCAAGAGTATGAATTTTTTTAGTTTTTTATTTTTTTGCATTTTAATTTGTTCTTGTGGTAATCAACTGAAAGAACAAGATAATACCAGCAATCAAACCGTAACATCTGGCCTGGTTGCGAAATCGATGAAAGACACTGTTAGCCAGAATATATTCGGAGATTTAGTTTCAGGAAGTTACGGCGACATTTCGCTGGCATTTGGTAAAGACAACGTTTTGACGGGCGTATATGAGTATTATGACAATTGGGATGAGAATAGTAAAGAATACGCCAACATAAATGTTTTTTATTTTTATGGGGAAAAAAGTGGAGATTCGGTGTTTGTGATTCATGCTGGTTGGCCAGGGAATGATCAAAGTTTAAGCGGAAAGTTGGTTTATGGTAACGTTGCCCCTAATCCTTATATAAAGGTAATTTTAAATGATCAGCCAAACGGATACAATGACGTAGATTTTACTGATAGCGCCGGAGTTAAAACTAGTTTAACAAAATCAAAAAAATGGATTGAAGTTCGATTGGTAAAATCGGTAAAAGCAAGAGTTTATAATTCGGCAGATTCTTCAACAATTCGGAAAGGCTATTTAGTAAAAAATGATGTTTTGAAATTAATTTCGAAACAAGACGACGGATGGGATCAAGTTGAATACAATCCAAAAGGTAATGACAACAAATCAAGCATCTTTTGGATAAAGGAAGACGATTTGTATAACGTTGATTCAAGTAAATGGTAGGGGCATCCAATGCTTGAACATCAAGAAGCTAGGCTTTTGATATAGATAACGATATCAAACAACGATGGCCGTTATTTTTCGAGCAACGGACTTTCCTGGGTTGGACGTAAAAAGTAAATGCATTCTCCTGCACGTACTTGATAACTTTATAAGTTTTGTTTATTTTTAGTATAACTAAACGAAAACTAACGATGCATCCTGCCTACATAGCTCTTGGCGCTCTTCTTATGTCATCAACTATTTTATTTAGTTGTACCAAATCTGCCAATAATAACAGCATAAACGACGATACAGTAAACGAGCCGTCTCCATTAGCTCACAATTACGGATTGTTGCCAACGCAACCCGAGCAATGGGCAACAGTTCCGGTATTTTCAAGAAGTGTTTTGACGGGCGGAAGAAGTGAAAACGGTCTTTCTGCGGCTTCACTTCCTTCTAGTTACTTGTTGGCTTCGCCTGCTGTAAGGGATCAGGGTCAAATCGGCTCCTGCACAGGATTCTGCGGCGTTGAAACAAATGAAATACTTTATTATTATCAAACTAACTCCGCTACCACGACTGGTTTGACCGCAGCCACTGGATTGTCGCAGGCAGTAAACACACAACTGGTAAATTCTCCTTTGTTTGGTTCATCTTCTGCATTGAGTCCGCTATTTGTTTATTATGTGGAGCGTTGTGTGATAAATAAACAATCTATCTCTACAGACAACGGGGCGTATATCGTAAACATAGCCCAGGCGCTGCAGGGACTATCAAATAATTCTGGAACAGGTGCTGCACTTACATTATCCATCAGTGGTACCAAATATAGTTTTGCGGGCGATTGCTATGAAGATCTTTACCCTTATCCATCAAATGGTTCAAGTACCTCTACCCAATTCAGAACGCCACCTTCTTCAGCAGCTATTTCAAATGCTACTAATTTCACCGTAAGTGCCCAGGCCGGAACAACAGGAAGCGCAGGCTCCACTACTCACGGTTATTACGTGATCAACTCAAACGATGTAGTGGCGGATGCAAAGACAGCTATTGCTAATAATAAGCCGGTAATGATGGGTTTCAATGTGTATGACAATTCGAGATATCAATACTTTGAGGGCCTTGGCATAGCGGGTTATGCACCGAATAATTATACTTACAATCCGCTCACTTCAAACGGCTCATTGGCGAAAGGTTTGAGATTGCTGGGTGGTCATGCAGTTCCGCTTATTGGCTACATTGATGATGCTTCTCAGCCGGGCGGAGGCGTTTTCATTTGTGAAAATTCATGGAACACAAACTGGGGTTACAAGGGGTATTTTTATATGCCTTACTCCGTTTTAAAAAGTACAAAAATTGTTGCTCCGGGAAATTTATACGTAGCGATTATTTAAGTTGCATTAATAGATAGATTGAAGAGTCCTGGTTTATCATCCGGGACTTTTTTTGATTTTTGCGCAGCAAACATTTCCATAAGTTATAGTGTTATTTTTGCAGCGCTCATTTAAACGAACGCTGCAATGAAAACCTTTATAACCTCTTTACTGTTTGTTGCAATGACCAGTTTACAAGCCCAGCAACCTTCTGCCGTTGGCGAATATTATATGCATGGTGTAATGGAAACCGCCAGTGCCTTTGCTTTGAAGGCGGACAGTACATTCGAGTTTTACTACAGTTACGGTGCTGTCGACAGGTATGGCAAAGGCAAATGGCATCAGAAAGGCGATTCCATTATTTTGAACAGCGATGAAAAACATACAAGTAGTTTTAAGCTGGTAAAAAGCGAACAACATCCCGGCAAAGACCTCACCGTAAAATTTTCCAATCCCGATCGTAATTTACTTTCCTACATGAGCTGCGTTGCTAAGAGCGGCAAAGAGCAAAACTTTGGCAGAACTGATAACAGCGGCATAGCTACTGTTCCAATGAAAAGTGCAGATAGTTTGTACGTGGTTTTTGAGTTGTGCCCAGAGCGCATATCCTCTTTTAAAGTGGCCAATAAAAATTACTTTGAGTTTGAACTGGAACCTTGGGTTGCTGAAGTAACGTTTGATAATTTCTCGCTGCGGCTCACTGCAAAAGGCTTAGAGGGCCATCACCCCTTGCTGGACCCGAACAAGGTGGTATTGTATGAAAGGCAGTAGGTTAGTTGAATATTGAAAGTTGAAAGTTGAAAATGGGTGGCGAATCGCCTCATCATAGTGCGGGCCTTTTTTCACCACTAAGGCACTAAGGACACTAAGAGAGGTCTAAAGTTGAGCAACCCTTAGTGGGGCTTAGTGTACTTAGTGTCTTAGTGGTAAATTTTAGAGATTAAGCCTTGAGTTGTATCTGCATAAAAAGTAAAAGGCTTCGACATTATCGAAGCCTTTTCTATATAAAGTAAAATAAGAAATTGATCAGCGTAAATCAGTCTAATCTGTGTCATCTGCGTGCTCACTATAGCACGTTGTACGCAAAGCTCACGTAGTACAATCCTCCGATGCGTGGGTTTCCGTATGAGTTCAGGTAGTAGTGGTTGGTGATGTTTGTACCACCCAGTTTGATCATTGATTTGATGTCTGGTAATTTCAGACTCACCATTGCATCCACTGTACTAAACGCACTTACGTTACCGTTGATAAATGTGCTTTCATTGTAGTAAGAATCCTGCCATCTGTACACCACGTTAAAGCCCATTCTTTTTTTCCAGCCAAAGCCGCTGTTCGCAATACCAATGTTGGTGCGGTATTTCGGTGTATTGAACTGTGCCTGGAAGTTTGCAGGAACGTTTGTGATATCATCAGAATAGAAATTGCCGTTCACAGAGAAATTGTTTCTCAGCAAATATTCTACCGAAAATCCGTAACCATAAGTGTTTACGCTGGAAGCACTGTTAACAGCTACAGAGTAGAAAACAGGTTTTGAAAGGCCTGAAATTTCACCGGTAGACGATTGAACAACATTTATTCTTCCAAGAAAATCTTTATAGTGTGCATAATAACCATACACATCGAACATCAATTTGTTTGCAAACAAACCTTTGTAACCAACTTCATATGAGTTTGAAGTTTCGGGTTTGTATTTATTAAATTGCTGAACAACCAGTTTAGAAGGGTCACCGCTGCCAGCAAAAGCAAGATAGCTATCTTGCGTGTAAACAGGGTTTGTATCAAAGTGGTGACCTTCCCTCAGTTGTGGCAAACCGCCGATCAGAAAGGCTGTACCTGTTTGCAGGTTGATCCATTGGTTTTGTGTTGTAGGGAACCTGTAAGCAGTTTGATAAGACAAACGGATGTTTTGATCTTTCGCCACTTTCACTACTGCAGAGAAACGCGGAGTGAATTTGCCATCGAAGTTTTCGTTCTTGTCATATCTGCCGGATGCAGTAAGTTTCAATGCATCACCAAATAATTTCTGAGATATCTGCGCATACACACCCATTTCGTTGATCTTGATTTTGCCCGTTGTGTCGGCGAAGATGGTTCCCTGTGAATTCAACACATATTGTTTCCAGTTGCCACCAACAAGAATATCTGTTCCTTTATGCTCTAAATTCAAAGGTTCAGTCAGGTTGTACTGACCTTCCACCATATAAAGATCGGAGCGGTCAACAAACAAACCGCCTTGTGGAATTGGTTTGGTAATAACACTGTTGAAGTAATTTTTAAACTCCGCGCTGCCCGGTGCAGGCCTTGCTGAATCTGCATAACCTCTTGCAATGTTATTTAAAAGTGTAGTGTTGGCAAGCATTGCAGCTTGTGCTGTTGCTGCTGCCTGTTGCGGATTTTGTCCGGCTGCTATTGCCGCATTAAATGCTTGCTGAAAAGTTGTTACAGCCCCTTGTACAAACGCTCCTGAGTATCGTGGATACCAGCTACCCAGAGGGTTTGCAGGATTATAACTTGGTCTCCACGCTTCGTTTGTAAGTCGTGTACTTACTGTGGCATTGTAAGATTTGCCAGAATTTTCCTGCGTTGTATATCCTCTAAGGAACCAGTTCTTTGATTTCAGCTCCAGTTTGTACTGGCCCATTTTCAGGTCTTTTAACACATATCTGTCGCTACCTGTATACACTGTAGTACCTGTTCCCCAATAGCCGGAAACAGATGCCATCAGTTTGTCAGTGATTTTATAATAAAGGCCTCCTGAAAGTTTAAGGTTATATGTTTTTGGATCAACAATGTCTGTTTCGTTGTAACCTGTTCTTGATACATTGAAAGCTGAGCTTAGGTAAGGCGCCATTATTTGCGCAACCTGTTGTTGCTGGTTTTGCGGTAAAGACGCAATTACGCCCTGGATAAACGGAGTTTGCGAGCCCCTGATGTCCAGGGTTGTTTCATCTCCGTAAACGTTCACGCCGTTATAGTTTGGATCAGTAGCGCGGTTGCTGGTTTTGCTTTTAAATGCGATAGCATCATAATTAGAGCTGTCATAAGGAGCCCAGTCATTGGCCTGCATATATTGAGCAGCTACTTTAAACGCGAATTTGTTAGATATTTTTTGCGCCCATCTGATAGAATAATCCTGGTAAGCAGAGGTATTTCTCACAGGGCTGTTGATGTTCATTACGCCGCCCTTTACCTGTGCGCTAACGCCGGGATATTTGAATGGATCTTTACTATTGATAAGAATGGTTCCGTTCATACCGCCGGGGCCGTATAAAGCAGAAGACGCACCGCTCAATAGTTCGATGCTCTCAACATCCAGTTCTGTAAGGCCTACAACGCCGCCTACAGAAAAGTTGAGGCCCGGAGCCTGGTTGTCCATGCCATCTACAATCTGGTTCAAACGGGTGTTACCACTGGCGTTGAAACCACGGGTGCTCGGCGTTTTAAAAGTTAAGCTGGAAGTTGTCATGTCAACGCCTTTGAGGTTGCCAATGATATCGTAGTACGAAGTCGCTGGGGCAACCCTTATGCTGCCGGCGTTTACACGTTCAATAGAAACGGGCGATTCCAGGATTCTTTCCGGAACGCGGCTTGCAGATACAACAATTTCAGAACCCAGCGATACTGCGGGGTCAAGCACAATCGTAACAGGGGTTGTGCTTGTTACGATCACTTCCCTTGATTCGTAACCTACAGAACTAACCACCAAAGTGAACGGTGGTGTTTTTTTTGATACCAATTTAAAATTTCCTTTATCATCTGTAAAAGTTCCCGTACCTGTGCCCTTAATAGCGACAGAAGCAGCAGCAACCATTTCGTTTGATGAGGAGTTTTTTACGTTTCCGGTAATAGTTACCTGAGCGAAAGATGCAATCGTTGAAAAAGTCAAGATAAGCAAGCATAGTAGTAAACGGCATGATCTCATGATCGTCGAATTTGGTTTGTAGAATATACGCGGCAAAATATATATTATAATAACGTGACCAAAAAAATTATATACACACAAAGTGTTCTGAAACTAGTGTTACACGCGGGTCGTAAGGGTTTTCATTTATGGAGAAGGCCTGCAATAGGGTAACAAATTTTTGTTGCCAATTGTTGTATTTATTGCCTCTTTAAAGCGAATGTTGCTGAAGGCCAAATGGTGTTGAAACGCGGTTTTTAAAAGACATTCCCGTGAATTTGGATAATTGACTGTCTTGTAGGTATTTTGCAGCATGTCTACAATACAATTTCCCGGTCAAACAGGCTTTTACAAAGGCAAAGTGCGTGATGTATATAGCATCGGCAATGATCTGCTGGTAATGATCGCCAGCAATCGTATCTCTGCTTTTGATGTTATTTTACCCAAACCCATCCCTTATAAAGGACAAGTTTTAAATCAAATTGCTGCATACATGCTGAATGCAACGAAAGATATTTGTCCAAACTGGTTGCTGGATGTACCTGCTCCATCTGCATCAATTGGCAAACGTTGCCAGCCATTTAAAATAGAAATGGTTGTTCGCGGCAACCTGACAGGGCATGCATGGCGTAGCTACAGCAGTGGAAGCAGAATGCTTTGCGGTGTAACCATGCCCGAGGGAATGAAAGAAAATGATTTCTTTCCAACACCAATCATTACGCCAAGCACAAAGGCAGATGAGGGACATGATGAAGATATTTCCAAAGAAGAGATCATCGCGCAGGGGTTAGCTTCTGCTGAAGATTGGGCGGTATTGGAGAAATATACACTGGCGCTTTTTGAGCGAGGTAAACAAATTGCAGCAAAGCAAGGACTGATCCTCGTTGATACCAAATATGAATTTGGAAAAATAGGAGATACCATTTACCTGATGGATGAAATTCATACACCGGATTCTTCAAGATATTTTTATGCTGATGGCTTTGAAGAAAGACAGGCAGCAGGCGAACGTCAAAAGCAATTGAGTAAAGAATTCGTACGCGAATGGCTCATTGCAAATAACTTCATGGGCAAGGAAGGACAAACTGTTCCTGAGATGAATGATGAATGGATCAACACGATTAGTAAACGTTATATTGAGTTATACGAAAAAGTGATTGGCCAGCAATTTGTTCCTGAGGCGCTAACTGAAGTAGAGACTTTTCAGAGAGTTATTGGTGCGCTTGGTAAGATCGGATAGTTTGAAAATAAGAAAGAACGCAGATTGTTATGATTTTGATGATTAGTTAAGATTGTTAAATCGATTGATCATAAAAGACGCATAAAAATCTGCGTTTCTATTTTTCAAATTATTCGAGTGTAACAACCAATAAAGTATGTTGCTTGTCATCCCGACGAAGGAGGGATCTGGGTGTTTACCTAAACGGCTTGTTTGCGCGAGACTCAGATCCCTCGTGCCTCGGGATGACAAGCAAGATGCTTTTTAATTTTCAACCATCTTGAGTTAACGGTTCTTCTAATTTAAAAATAGGGACTATGCGTCTGCTTTTTACAATCACAATCTTAGTTTTCAGTCTTTCGGTGTTTTCACAGAAAATAATTCCACTGAACACCAATGTTAAAGCCAGTTTCCGCGGTTTGAGCGTTGTAGATGATAAAACAGTTTGGGTAAGTGGCAGCAACGGAACCGTTGGAAGAAGTGTGGATGCAGGAAAAACATGGACATGGTTGCCCGTTCCCGGATTTGAAAAAAGAGATTTTCGCGACATAGAAGCTTTTGATAAATCGACGGCCATCATAATTGCTGTTGATACTCCTGCCGTAATACTGAAAACAATTGATGGCGGTAAAACATGGAAAACGGTTTATGAAAATCATACACCGGGCATGTTTCTCGATGCTATGGAATTCTGGAACAATGATAACGGAATCGTGGTGGGCGATCCGATCAATGGAAAATTTTTCATTGCCCGTTCATTTGATGGTGGCAACACCTGGACGGAAGTTCCTTCGGAAAATGCACCTGCTGCAGATTCCGGAGAAGCGTGTTTCGCGGCAAGTGGCACCAACATTCGCATCCTCGGTACAGACAAGGCATGCCTTGTCTCTGGCGGAGCACGTTCGAGGCTGTTCATCCAGAACACACCAATCGATATCCCCATCATCCAGGGCGCCCAAAACACCGGTGCGAATTCCATCGCTATAAGAGATAACAATAAATCGACCAGCGATTATTTCGTAGTGGTGGGTGGGGATTTTTCAAAAGATACATTGAAAGAAAAAAATTGTTTCATTACCAAAGATGGCGGCAAAACATGGATCGCACCCGCAACTCCGCCAACCGGTTATAGATCGTGCGCAGAATTTATTGATAAAAATAAAATCATCACTTGTGGCACTTCCGGCGTGGATATTTCGAACGATGGAGGCCTTAATTGGCGCAATATCAGCACCGATGGCTATCACGTTTGCCGCAAGGCGAAGAAAGGAAAAGCCTTGTATCTGGCGGGTGGAAAGGGCAGAATAGGGAAGCTTCTTAATAACTGAATAATTGAAAGACTTTTTGACCTTCAACTTTCAGTTATTCAGTTACTCAGTTATTCAGTTAATCCAACAATAGTCCCTCAATAATTCAACAATTCATAATTTACGTTTCTTGCACAAATAACGATCCTTGCCTATATTAGCGCTACCATTAAAAAACTTACCTCAATATGGAATGGATCGAGATTTTGAAGTGCCCTATAACTGGCAAAGATGTTCGTGCATTAGAACCCCATGAAATTGAAACCCTCAACAGCAAAGTGGCCGCAGGGGCCGTGTGGCAGGCAGATGGCAAAGTTTTTTCCACTCCACTCACCAAAGGCTTGATTACTTCAGACGGAGCTTATATCTATCCAATCATCAACGAAATCGTATTACTGCTGAAAGACTTGGCAGTGGTGGATTCTCAGGATAAACTGCTGAGAGAAACGATTAGTGCTGATAAACAGCTGGTTAAAAACTTCTATGATGAAAAAGGATGGACCGCCAATGAAAAGGGCGATTATGAAGACGCTGTAATTTTCGAAGATCTGCGTGACGTTTCCAAAGAGTACATTAAAAAATGTCACGACCGTGTGCGCCGTTTTCTCAATCCAAGCGGAACATATATGCTGGATGCGGCTTCCGGTGCATTGCAATTCCCTGATTATCTGCAATATTCCGACAACTACAAATACCGCATTTGTGTAGATTTTTCCTTCACCGCACTTTCTGAAGCGAAAAGAAAGCTCGGCGACAAAGGTATTTGCGTGTTGTGCGATATGACCAACATGCCTTTTAAAGATGGGAAAATTGATGGCTTTATTTCACTTAATACTATTTACCATATTCCAAAAGACGAGCAGGTTACTGCTATGAAGGAGTTGTACCGCGTACTGGCGGCAAAAGGTAAAGGCGTGATTGTGTACGAATGGTTCAAACATTCACCATGGATGAATGTTGGCTTGTTTCCGTTCCGTGCAGTTGTGTTTACCAAAAACAGGCTCAAAGAAGCTTTCAATAAAGTGGCAGGAAAAGGCGCTCCGAAAAAGATGTTGTATTTCCATGCACATCCTTACGAATATTTCAGGAAGAATTTGCCTTTCGCGTTCCAACTGAAAGTATGGCGCAGTATCAGCGTGCCGTTTATGAAATATTATATTCACGCACCATTATTCGGCAAACAAATTCTCAACTGGCTTTACAACAAAGAAGAACGCGAACCAGAGAAATGTGGCTTGAAAGGAGAGTATCCGATTTTTGTGTTTGAGAAATGAGGGAGCGAATTAATAATTAATAATTAAAAATTAATATTGAGGCTTTCCAAATAAATTTAAACACCGTTGAAGTGCAAGACCTGACTGGTTTCGAAAAAACTGTCAGGTCCTTGTGTTTAAGATACTTAACAGTTAATGTAAAAAAGGTTATGAGGTAAAAAATAAGGAGTGAAATTTTTGAATGCCAATCTAAATAGTTTTGCAGTCTCCTCTTAATTATTAATTATTAATTTTCGCCTCATGCTCTGGATCACTCGTGAACGCCCCAAAATAGACCGCCTCGCTTGCCCATGGCTCATTAAAAAGTTCGTGGATGAAGGTGCTCAGTTTGTGTACGTTCCCTACGATCAGGTGATTGAAAAGGCCAAAGAATTAAATGCAGTTCCATTCGACATTCCTAACGTTGAGTTTACACATTACGACGATCAAAGCACTTTTGACTACATCGTAAAAAAATACAACATTACCGATCCGGCAATTGCCATCATCGCAACCATTGTTCGTGGCGCAGATACAGACAGGCACGATATTGCGAAAGAAGCTGCGGGGCTTTGGGCCATTTCTGCCGGCCTCGCTTACAACATTACAAATGATTACGAATTGCTGAAAACATCAACATTCATTTATGATGCGTTGTATAGCTGGGCGACAAATTTGTATCAGCAGCGACATTTGCAAAACAGTCCGTTTGAAAGCTTACTGCATGAGGTTTACAACAAATTCTTAAAAGAAAAGAAATCAGATAAAAAGAAAGTGCCTGATTGGGTAGCCGAATTGAAAGCTATTATCCAGGACCAGATCGACACGCAGTTCACATTTGATCTCAAAAAGATATCTACCGAGCTATCGCTAAATCCTTCTTACTTGTCAAGAGAGTTTTCGAAGTATTTTGAAGACCTGAATTTTGGAGAGTATATCAGGAAAATAAGAATTGAAAAAGCCATTTCGCTGATAGAAAATTCTTCTTATTCGCTCACCGAAATCGCTTACCTGACAGGCTTTTCGGATCAAAGCCATTTCACGAGAATATTCAGGCAGCACACAGGAAAAAGTCCTTCCTCTTTCAGAAAAAATATCACGAAAAGTAAACCAGATACAAAAAGGTAAACAGCATCCAATTTTGCCTTAAATGTTGAGCATAGTTTTGCTTTTTTATTGAAATTATGTTCAGAAAATATTTACTGGTTTTGTTTGTCCTTCTCGCTCATGTAAACCTTTCTTTTTCGCAAAGCAGTACGCCAAAGATCAGCGCATATGCAAGCATTGTTCATCCAATAGTCGCGTTTAGCAGTGATGGGCCGTCGTACAATTTTAAAGACTACTATGCTGTTGGATTTCCTTTTGGCATAAACTATTGGAAAACTTCAAATGTTGGCTTTTCGTTTGAATTGTCTCCATTCATAAAGTCGGAAAATGGCACCAGTAAAATGAGTTACCTGTTATTTCATCCCGGAGTGTTGGTGGCACTGGGAAAGGGATACACATTTGTGGGAAGAATGGCATTTGAAACTTCTGGCCGGTATGGCATAACGCCTGTTTTTAATAAAGTATTTGCAAAAAGCAAAAGTTGTAACTATTTTATTGCTGTCCCGCTGCCCGTGCGCTTCGGCAACGATAAACCCACAACTGCCTCTGTTGGACTGCAATTCGGTATTTCATTTTAAAAGTTATGAATAACAAACCTATATACTCTTTACGACAACTTGTACTATACTTCCTAAAACTGGGCACAGTTGGATTCGGCGGCCCTGTAGCATTGGTTGGATATATGCACAGGGATTTGGTGGAAGACAAAAAATGGATGTCTGAAGATGAATACAAGCAAGGCCTTGCTTTGGCACAACTCGCTCCGGGACCACTGGCCGCACAATTAAGCATCTACCTCGGCTTTGTTCATTATCGTATTATCGGCGCAACCTTAGCTGGTTTAGCATTTGTTCTCCCATCCTTTATTATGGTTGTTTTGTTGGGCATTGCCTATAAAATGTATGGCGGCCTTAGTTGGATGCAGGCAGTTTTTTATGGCGTAGGCGCTGCGGTAATTGGCATTATAGCAATCAGTTCTTATAAACTTACCACCAAGTCAATTGGCAAGTTTAATGCTCAGTCATTTAGGCAAAACTGGTTGCTCTGGTTGTTTTTTTTGACCGGTGCTGTCATCACTTTTGTGACTCAGCGGGAGCAGGTGTTGCTGTTTGTTGCTGCAGGCATTTTGTATATGTTTGTAAAAGCGCCGCCAAAATGGAATAGCGTAAAAACAGTGAACAGCCTTGTGTTGCTTCAGGTTGGTTTAGATAGTCATGAAAATTCACTGCTCGCAAAAATAGCTGTGTTCTTTGCTAAAGCGGGGGCATTTGTATTTGGCAGCGGATTGGCAATTGTGCCATTCTTACATGCGGGTGTGGTCACAGAAAATCACTGGCTTACAGAGCAACAATTTATAGACGCTGTTGCGGTCGCCATGATCACGCCTGGGCCTGTTGTTATAACAGTGGGATTTATCGGCTATCTCGTTGCCGGTTTTCCGGGCGCTTCAGTGGCGGCATTGGCAACTTTTTTGCCTTGCTATCTGTTCACTGTTATTCCCGCCCCTTATTTTAAAAAGATATCTGCAAACAAGTCCATCAAAGCATTTGTGGATGGTATCACAGCCGCCGTAATTGGAGCTTTGGTTGGCGCGGTAATTGTGATAGCTACAAGAAGTATAACAGACGTTTTCACGGCAGTCATTGCAATTGCAGCTGCTTTGTCGTTGCTGTATATAAAGAAAATAAAAGAACCCTATATCATTCTGATAAGCGCCGTTGTTGGATTGATCCTAAAGAACCTGCTGTAACTAATTCATCTTTTTTAAATAAAATTTCGACCATGAAAAAGATTATGTTGTCAGCGTTAAGCTTGCTAGCAGCTATTTCCTGCTTCGCACAAATCGATTCTGCCGCACTAAATAATGTGTTTGGGAAAAAAGGAACAGTAACGGGAGATGTATATAAAATCTCCTATCCGCGATCCGATCTAAAAGTAACGGTTGATGAATTTCCCGTTGCGCCGGGGCTTGCATTGGGAAGCTGGATCGGGATCATACAAATGCACGGCCAGGCGATGATGATGGGCGACCTTGTCTTACTTGATTCAGAAGTTCCAAAAGTGATAACCAAACTGATGGAAGAAAACCTGGAAGTAACAGCCATCCATAATCACCTCATAAATGAAACGCCAGCCGTAAAATATATCCACTATCACGGAGAGGGAAATGCCGTTGAGCTGGCGCAAAAAATAAAAGCCGTTTTGCAGGTTACCGGAACACCTCTTACTCCTCCCACAGGAACACTAATAACCCCCAAAAGTCCTGATTGGAGCAAAGTCACCGCAATACTTGGTAATACAGGAAAGCCAACCGGATCATTGCTTCAATACACATTTCCGCGCAAAGAAAAGACAATGGAAAGTGGCATGGAAATGCCTCCCGCAATGGGTATGGCAACAGCCATTAATTTTCAAATGAACGGCACCAGTGTCGCAATAACAGGTGACTTTGTATTGCTGGCAGATGAAGTAACTCCTGTTGTAAAAGCCCTCACAGAAAATGGCATTATGCCCACCGCTATTCACAGCCATATGCTGCACGATGAACCTCGCTTATTCATGATGCATTTTTGGGCCGTTGGCGATCCTGAAAAACTTGCGAAAGGGTTGAAGGAAGCGTTGAGTAAAACGAATGCTAAGATGTAGATTTTCAATTAAGAATTAAGAATTAAATTCTTTCTGTGGGGCATTTATATCAATGGAAACTGTAACAATAAGTACATTTTGTCTGTAGGACATTATCTTTCACCATGGCCCATTATTTGACATAAATCAACAACTAATAAGCCTGAATTAAAACCTCTGCCGGTATGTGCAGCGTTTCAGTCAACTTTCTGATCATTGATAGACTTAACTTGCGCTTCCCTGACAAAACTTCGGATTTCCTGGAACGGTATCCCAAAATTTCGGAAAGCTGAGCTTCTGACATGTTCATTTGTTCCAAACGGAATTTAATAGCCTCAATTGGGTTTGGCTTGGCAATGCGGTAATGTTCGTTCTCATACTCCTTGATCAAAATCGAAAGAATTTCCAATTCGTCTGATTCTTTGGAGTTCGGTTTTATGTTTTTTTGCATCAGCATATAAACACGCTCTAAAGCGTCTTCATATTGCTCGTCACTTTTTATTGGCTTTAACATAGCTTACTTTTTTAGCGTCTATTTTATCATATTGTTTGTGAGTACCGAACCAAACAATGAAAACTATTTTGAGGCGGAACTCAATATCTACTATCAAGCGGTAAGAATTCCCATGATTATTGAATACTACTCTTTTATCTGTCAAAACAGACGCGTTCCCATATTGAGTCTTTAATTCATTAGGATTCGCCCACTTTGCCTCTTCTACTTCTTCATACCATGATAATAGTCCTTGTTCCGCTTGCGGGAATTTTTGACAACCCTCTTTTAAGGTTTTTACGGCAATAACCCTCATTTGCAAATATACGAAATGTTACCAAATTGGTAACGTTCTTTTTTAGACTTTTAAAAAATGAATTTTCGGATCAAATCAGAAGTTGTTGGTCATTAGGTGTGTTACGGGATTGAAGGCCTCAAAATAAATTATTATGTTTGAATGCAAATCAGAGCCAAAATAAAAAACGGATGGCTAGGTTGTAGGTCTGTATGCTATCTACGCTGGTGCTGTTGTTATCCGTAATAATTTTTATGTCTTATATATAATATATACAAACATTACACGAGAAGATTTTAATCACTTACATGAGCGTATAGCAATGTGTAGGGAGGCATTTGAAAATATTTTATCGGCCCATAACTATAAAATTTCAAAAGAGAGTGATTTAGCTGATATTCTGGGTTTGGATTTTATTAGTAAAGATGGCCGTTATGGCGGTAATGTTGGGTTTTTGTTCGAGGACGATTTGAATAAGCACACTTTCACATTCTACGTCACAAAATCGTTCGATGAAAATAATCAGAGACATTTTAAAAGGATAAATATCGCAGAGCACGTGGAGTTAGATTTTATCGAAAACAACTATAGCAGTTTATTGAGCGATTCTTTAAAGGTCTATGGCTCATTGAAAGACGAGGATTTGGATACCATAATTAAATTGCAATTTTAGAGTCCGCCTTGTTGGTCGCGGTGCTATCGCCAAACATCATTTACATTCTTTCATAAAATCCCTCTGGAAGAATTCTGGTTCCTTGTTCCACAAAATCTTCCGCCTAAATGTAAAATTTACCGGAGCTGTTATTCTATCAGGACAGCTCGGGATGGTTAAAACCCTTCGTATCCTAACTTTAAGGGTTACGAAATGATTAAAATTGATGTCGTATGAAAAATGAAATATCCTCTGTTCCTGTTTTGCTTTTATTAAAAACTGTGCAGCCGACAACCGAAGCGCAAAGTTTTCTTTTACTATTGAATGTTTGCAATAGAATGAGCAAATAGAAATCACCACAAGACTATTACTGTCTTACGCATCTTCATACCATACCCATAACAACGATTGACCCTCAACAGCCATATGTTTGCCAAAAGAATACTACTTATTTCTTTCTACATACTCTTTGCTTATGCCATTGGCACAGCACAGATCATCCATAAAAAAATCCCCGACAAGCTTGTTGTACTCACGTTTGATGATGCGGCGAAAAGTCACTTCAATTACGTCGCGCCGATATTGAAGAAATATGGTTTTGGCGCCAGTTTCTTTGTTTGTGAATTTCCTCCCGATTTTACAGATACAACCAAATACATGAACTGGGAGCAAATACAGGCTTTATCGGTCATGGGTTTTGAACTAGGCAATCATACCCGCACGCACAAGCATGTGAACAAAATGCAGGATGCGGAAGTAAATGAACAACTTGGTTACATTGAAAGCAAATGTGACTCTTTGAATATTCCGAAACTTGTAAGTTTCGCCTATCCCGGCTATGACACTCGTGCGGCGACATTAAAGATTTTAAAAGATCGCGACTATCTGTTTGCACGGGCAGGTGGAGGCCGTGTGTATGATCCGCTGAAAGATCATCCTTACCTCATTCCAAGTTTTAGTACGAGTGGCACTGATCAGCAAAAAGTGATCGACGCAATTAAACTTGCAAAGGATGGAAAGGTCGTAGTGCTGACCATTCATGGCGTTCCGGACTATGCGCATGATTGGGTAACAACGCCACCTGAATTGTTTGAGGTGTACATGAAATACCTCCACAATCATCATTACAAAGTAATTGCATTAAAAGATCTTTCAAAATATATCAACATACAGCAGGCGCTCGATACCATCAAGCCTGACTGGTCCCTTAAAACAAAATAACAACAACCATGAAAGCAATAAAATTACTCACCGCGACAGCAATAGCTGCGTCTTTGTTGAGCGTCGAGAACGCAACGGCACAACAACTGATGGAAACCGGGGGCAAGGAAATGCCCGATGAATGGATCGATAAAGACACCCATCATAAAGTAGTTAAAATTGCAAGAACAGAAGGCTCCAACAGCAGTTTTTATTTTCATAACAATCCGTTTATTGGAAATAAAATGGTGTACTATAACAGTGGCCGCGGCGGGCGCCAGGCGTATACCGTTGATTTAAAAACATTGCAAACGGATAAGATCACCAGTCAGGGTGGCAGAATCAACGGAGAGATAGCAGGCGCGAAAACCGGCAACATTTATTATCAGACCGGTGACAGCGTTTATGCTACCAACACCAAGACGAAGCAAACGAAATTACTGTTTGTTTTTCCCGCGGATTTCAAAGCAAGCATCACGACTGTCAATGCAGATGAAACACTGCTCGGTGGCGCATGGGCGACTGACGAAGAAAAAGAGATCAGTAAAAAATATCCTGAAAAGCACGATTATTTCAATCGCATCTACGAATCAAAATTGAAAAGAACTTTGTTTGTGATCGATATTAAGAAGGGCGAATTGACAAAAGTTTTTTCAGACACTGCATGGTTGAATCACGTACAGTTTTCTCCGAAGGAACCGTCACTACTGATGTTCTGCCACGAAGGCCCGTGGCACAAAGTTGATAGGATATGGACAATCAATGTAAATACAAAAGAAGTTAAGCTTATTCACAAACGCACGATGGATATGGAAATAGCTGGACACGAATGGTTTCAGCCCGATGGAAAAATCATTTGGTACGACTTGCAAATGCCGCGCAGTGAAAACTTTTTTGTGGGTGGCACAAATGTAAAAACAGGTGAAGAGCAGAAGTATAGATTGACACGTGACGAGTGGAGCATTCATTTTACCATATCACATGATCAGCAATTGTTTGCCGGTGACGGCGGTAATGACACCCAGGTAGCCAAAGCTAAAGACGGCATGTGGATATATCTGTTTACACCAGAAGGTGATCATTTTAAATCTACGCGTTTGGTAAACATGAAAAATCACGATTACAAACTGGAACCCAACGTACATTTTTCACCTGACAATAAATGGATTATTTTCCGTGCAAATTTCGAAGGCAAACAAAATGTGTATGCCGTAGAAATTGCAGAGACAAAATAGTTTTGAGAAATTAGACCCTAAAAAATATTACAACAACCAGACAGCCAAAACAATGAACAATCTATTCAGATCCCTTTGTGTAGCAGGAATGCTTTGTACAGCAGGCATTGCGGACGCGCAAATAAACTGGCCTGCAATAACACAAACAAACAAACCATGGACAAGATGGTGGTGGGAGGGCAGCGCAGTAAACAAGGCTGACCTTACAACCGTGATGCAGCAATATGCAAAAGCGGGATTGGGCGGACTTGAAATAGTGCCTATCTATGGCGTGAAGGGAACGGAAAAGCAATGGCTGAACTTCTTAAGTCCTGAATGGATGCAGATGCTTGATCACACACTTGGTGAAGGAAAGAGATTGAATCTTGGAATAGACATGGCAAACGGCACTGGTTGGCCTTTTGGCGGTCCGTGGATACATGAAGACAACGCCGCAAAAACGATCAACTACAAAACCTATACACTTGCAGAAGGACAGAAGCTCCAGGAGAAAATTGTTTTTCAACAAGAGACTTTGCTGCGTTTTGCCGGACAGGAAAGAGTGAAAATAGAAGAGGTAAAAAATCCGGTGTACAGCAATAAGAATTTGCAGTCGCTGGCACTTGATCAGATAAAATATCCCGGCAGCTTTCCTGCGACGCTCGTAATGGCTTACAGCAATGACGGACAACAAATCAATCTTACAGATAAAGTAAGTGCAGCAGGCGATTTGAACTGGACAGCACCAAAAGGTTCATGGACGGTTTACGCGTTGTTTCAATCGCTGCATGGCAAAATGGTAGAACGTGCGGCGCCGGGTGGCGAAGGGTACGCGATGGATCACTTTTCTCTCAAAGCAATCGATCATTACCTTGGCAAATTTGATGAGTCATTCAAAGGGCATGATCTTTCTTCTTTGCGTGCTTTCTTCAACGACTCGTATGAGGTGGATGATGCAACAGGGCAGGCAAGCTGGACACCTGATTTTCTCAATGAGTTTCAAAAGAGAAGAGGGTATGATTTGAGAAACTATCTTCCTGCATTGTTTGGTAAAGACAAAGAAGAACTTAACAGCAGAGTTATCTATGATTACAGGCTAACAATCAATGATTTGATCTACGAAAATTATACAAAAGCATGGCATACATGGAGCGCACAGAAGGGCAAACTCGTGCGTAACCAGGCACACGGCTCACCGGCAAACATTTTGGATCTCTACGGAGCCATCGATATTCCTGAAACAGAAGGAACAGAGTTGTTGCGATTCAAAGTAGCTTCCTCAGCAGGCAATGTGACCGGCAAGCAGTTGATCTCTTCTGAATCTGCGACCTGGCTCGACGAACATTTTGTATCTACTTTAGGCGATGTAAAACAAGCAGTAGACAATTATTTTGTCGGCGGAATCAACCACGTGTTTTATCATGGGTTAAATTATTCTCCTGCAAAAGCTCCATTTCCCGGATGGTTGTTTTATGCCTCAGTGCATTTCCAACCGGCAAATCCTTTCTGGAATGATTTTTCAACCCTCAACAACTATATCGCACATTGCCAGTCGTTCCTGCAAAACAGTACACCAGACAATGATGTATTGTTGTACTATCCGTTTACTGACATCATTTCAAAAACAGGTGGCGCACTGCTAAAACATTTCGATGCGATTGACAAAGAGTTCAAAGGCACTGGATTTAAAGAGAACGCAGAAATTATGAGCGATCACGGATATGCGTTCGATTATATTTCCGACAAGCAATTGATGAACGTAAAAAATGAGGGAAATGAATTGCTAACAGGCAAATCAAAATACAAGACGATCGTTTTGCCAAACAATAAACTGATTCCTTTGGAGACATGGCAACAGCTCATGAAGCTTGCTTCACAAGGCGCTACGATCCTTGTGTACAAAGGACTTCCGGAGGATGTGCCGGGTATGGAAAAACTCGCAGAAAGACAAACTGCTTACAAGCAATCCATCGCTTCATTGCATTTTACAAATGACGGTAATTTACAAAAAGCAAACTTGGGCAACGGGCAGTTTGTTATAGGTAATGATATATTGAAATTGCTTGACTATGCACATATCCGGAAGGAAACGTTGGCACATGACAGCCTTACGTATATCAGGAAGAAGAATGAAAATGGCGGTATTTATTTCATAGCCAACAAAGCAGCATCAGCTTATGGAGGCTGGATAAATCTCGCAACGAATGCAAGCTCTGCTATTATCTACCACCCAATGACTGAGAAAGCAGGAATAGCCAAAACAAAACAAAATGCAGATGGCTCGCTTAGTGTTTATGTGCAAATGAAAAAAGGGGAAAGTCTCTTGCTGCAAACTGCATCAAAAACATTAACGGGAAAGTCTTATGAATATTTGAAACCCGCTGGCGAATCAGTTGTGATCAGTGGTTCATGGAAATTGCATTTTGAAGAAGGTGGTCCTGTGTTACCAAAAGATGTGGTGATGCAACAATTGCAATCATGGACAAATCTTCCCGGAGAAGAAGTGAAAAAGTTTTCGGGCACAGCATCTTACACTACGAGTTTTGCAAAGCCAAAAGGCGGAGCGGAAAAATGGCTGCTCGATCTGGGTGATGTACGTGACAATGCAGAAGTGTTTTTGAATGGTAAAAAAATCGCGACACTCATCGGGCCGGTGTTTACTGTAGTGGTTGATGCAAGCACATTGCTACAAAACAATACGTTGCTCATAAAAGTTGCCAATACCATGGCCAACAGGGTCATTGACATGGAGAAAAATCATGAAAATTATAAAGTGTTTTACAACATCAATTTCCCTGCGAGAAAGCCTGCCAATAAGGGCGCTGACGGATTGTTTACCGCTGAAAACTGGAGTCCGCTTCCATCAGGATTGTTAAGCAGCGTAACGCTGACGCCAATGACATTTATCAAGTAGAGACAAGGCACTGCCTTGTCTTGATTTTGAATCATACTGCGCAATACGGACAAGGCAATGCAATGCAAGACAAGGCAGTGCCTTGTCTCTACCGAACACAACACTACTTCATGAAACATCTAGTATACGGCATTCTATTTTTAATGATGCAAGCTGTCAATGCGCAGCAGATTTGGCACAATAAAATGCGCACCATTCATTATCGTCCGGAGGGAAATGATTTTGTAACGGAAAATGGTACGCACAGGTTCAATCGTGCATTGTATGGGACCAACACAGCCTTTCGCGTAGAAGCCGGTGATCTTCCCGAATTTGCAATGTACATGCCCGGAATGGGCGGCAATCTGAAGTTTGGATTGATAAAAGGTGTTAGCAATAAATGGTTGATCGCGACAAAAAATATCAAAGCCATCTACAGACCCGGATCGATGTTGTATGAAGTCAAAGATGAAATGCTCGGTGATGCGATGTTGTATATTACAGTTTTGCCACTGGGAGATAAAGAAGGGATGATCGTGAAAGTCAGCAGCAGCAATGCATTGAAAGATTGTAAACTGATTTGTGTTTACGGCGGTGCAACCGGTAAAAAGTTTTCACGTGATGGCGACATTGGCGCTGATCCTGAATCATCATTTTATTTACAGCCTGGTTATTGCAAAGACAATGCATTTAGCATAAAAAAAAATACTTTCAACTTATTGTATGGTTCCGGTAAAGTGCAGACAGAGGAAGAGCGCTATGAGGTACAGCATCTTCCCAATTCAAAGAAGGAAAGTGACAATAAAAAGAATCCTCAAAAAAATATAACGGGCATTTTTCCTGAGGAAATGACATTGCAAAAAGGAGATGCGTCACAACAGGAGTCGCCATTGCAATTGATGAAAAAGGAATCTGCGGAAGCGCCGTTGATCTATGGCACAATGAGCATCTCAAACGCCGCTGCTTATTTCTTATTGCAAAACAGTGATCCAGGTGCAATACCAGCTTATAATGCGTTGCCAAAAGTTTTCACAGATGCAGAAGCAAAAAGAAAATCGGTAGCGGATCGCATTATCGTCAACACACCTGATCCTTACATAAATGCTGTTGGTGGTGCGCTGAGCATTGCTGCAGATGGTATTTGGGAAAATCCCTCATACATGCACGGAGCCGTTGCGTGGCGCATGCGTTTGAACGCGTGGCGCGGGCCATACGTAGCTGATCCACTGGGCTGGCATGATAGAGCCAGAATGCATTTTAGCAGTTATGCTTTGTCGCAGGTTACCGACCCGCAGGAAGCTCCTGTCATTGCAGACACCGCATTGAACATTGCAAGACAATTGGAGAAGATGGGCACATCAATGTTTAGCAGTGGTTATATAAGCCGCAACCCCGGTGGCGACAAAAGGCCGCATCACTATGACATGAATCTTGTCTTCATCGACGAATTGCTCAATCACTTCAATTACACTGGTGATACAAATTATGTACGGGAAATGTGGCCAACACTCGAACGTCATCTCGCATGGGAGAAACGAAATTTTGATACCGATGATGATGGTTTGTATGATGCCTATGCGTGCATTTGGGCGAGTGATGCATTGCAATATAGCGGAGGGCGCGTTACACACTCATCTGCGTACAACTATCGCGCAAACAAGACAGCGGCAATGCTTGCGACGTTGATAGGAAAAAACGCAACACCTTATCAGCGGGAGGCAGATAAAATATTGAAGGCGATACAAACAAATCTTTGGATTAGTGACAGAGGTTGGTTTGCAGAATATAAAGATAAAATGGGCGGGCAATTGTTGCATCCTTCAGCGGGCTTGTGGACAGTGTATCATGCGATCGATGAAGGCGTGTCTGATGCGTTTCAATCGTATCAGTTATTACGTTATGTGGATAACGAAATACCTCATATTCCTGTTGTTGCGAATGGCCTGGATAAAAAATATGAAGTGCTGGCAACAACCAACTGGCAACCTTATGACTGGTCGCTTAACAATGTTGTACTGGCAGAAAATCTACACACTTCACTTGCATACTGGCAGGGCGGAAGGAGCGAGGCTGCATTTCGTTTATGGAAGAGTGCTTTGATTGAGAGCATGTATCTCGGTATATCGCCTGCAAATTTTCAACAATTATCTTTCTATGATGCGATGCGTGGCGAATTGTACAGGGACTTTGCAGATCCTATCGGTATGGCTGCGCGTTCTTTAACAGAAGGGTTGTTTGGTATCACGCCAGATGCCTTGCACGGCCAAACGATTATTACACCTGGATTTCCGAGGGAATGGAACAATGCCTCCATCAAAACGCCTGACATCAATTTTAGTTTTACGCGAAAAGGAGATATTGACTCATATACTATTCAACAAGCAAAGGCAACAGGCATTCGGTTGCAAGCGCAGGCTTTCAAAGATGATATTGCGTATATAAAAGTGAATGGAAAAAATGTTTCCTGGAAAGTCGTTAGCGATGCAGTCGGCAAGGCAGTGATAGAAATTGCAGATGCTAAAACTGGTAAGCATGTTGTAGAAATAAAATGGAAGGGTAACGACTTATATCCAATATCCGACAAGGCATCGGCGGTAAGTGGCGAAGGGTTTGCACTCAATTATCGAATAGCTAACATCCTTGCCATTCATGATCCTCAGCACATATTGCAAAGTCCCAAAATAGATAAAGGAACTGTAAGTGCGATTATCAACACAAGCTCAGGGAGCAAAACTTTTTTTGTGCAACTGAAGCAAGGTTCAATGCAATGGTGGAAGCCGGTAGATATTACCATCAACGAACCGCTTGTGGTGCGTGATTCAACAGATGAGCACAAAAAAGAAATTTCATTTGCGGTGCAAAATTTTACGATGAATCATTTGGTGTCTGTAACGGTTAACGATGCGTTCACAACACAGATTGATTTGCAAAGGACCGCGACATCTTCATCGATAGTTGTTCCTGAGAAATATCTCGTGTATGGCTCAAACAAAATCAAAGTAACCGCAGGCAAATTTGTTGTAGAAAAAACTGTCCAAAACTGGAATGTGAGCCAGGATGCAGGTAAACGCTATGATAAAGTTGATTTGTCTGCTATTTTCAATGACAAGGTGACAAACATTTTCAAAAACAAATACGAATCGCCGCGTCCTGCTACAACCACTTTACAATTGCCTTATCAAGGTATCGGTAACTGGTGTTATCCAATGATTAAACCAACGATTGATGATGCCGGACTGCGCAGCAAAGCAGGTGCTCAAAATGAAATTACTGTTGGTAACAATATTCCTTTAGCGACCACTTCTTCACCGGAGATGAACAATATTGCATTCACTTCACAATGGGACAACTATCCGAAAAGCGTAAGAGTTCCGCTCAGCGGCAAGGCTTCGCATATTTATATGCTTATGGCCGGTTCTACCAATCCAATGCAAACAAGGCTGACGAATGGGAGTGTAGTTGTTCGTTATACAGACGGATCTGCCGACACTTTACAACTGGAGAATCCAACCAACTGGCTGCCCATAGAACAGGACTATTACATTGATGGCCATGCGTTTTATGCAAGTCGTGTAAGGCCCGTTCGCGTTCACCTGGCAACAGGTTTGATCACAAACGACTACAGCAATTACAAAAGTATTAAGGGATTCAGTAATATGGCTATTGAAGGCGGAGCCGCTACAGTACTGGATTTGCCGCTAGATGCGTCGAAAGAGCTGGTATCGCTTACTGTGACTGCCATTGCTAATGATGTAGTGATTGGATTGATGAGCGCAACACTTGTACGATAATAACAAGGGTGATACAGCAATAAAAATTTACGTTTGGACAGTTAGGTTAGCACAGTCGAAACCCATGTAAGGACAAGCGTTCCCGCAAAATTTATTTACGCAATCGTTGCCGGAAGTGTCGTTGATCTATTTGCAATAATAAAAGGTTTGTGAAACTTAAAAATAATCAGGTAGATTTCATATAAAATCAATAAAATTGCCTGTTTTGTAAGATAAATGTAAAAATTTCAGGATGGCTCAGGATGGTTAAACTGAATATCCGGCTAATTTTATCATTGAAAGGAATGCCAAAAGGCTTCGTTTCATGCGATTCTAAACCTAAAACGACACTGCCATGTACGTAACCACTATTATACTTTCAAATACGCGTATGCCACATTCCCGGCAACGTAAAAAAATCCACAGTTTTATTGGTCATTTAATTCACCAGGATAGGTAATAACTCCTAACGCATGTATGTGCGTGAGTGATTTTTTATCCTGTTTTTATAGTTGATTGCTATCTCCTGATGCAGGAGATATAGGCACTTCCTTGTTCTGATATTCACAACCACATTAAAGGTCATATGAATAAAACGCTTCAAAGAGTTTGCATTTTTGTTGCCGCTACATTGCTATTTGCCAATTGCCGCAAGAAAGAATGGGCCGCCTATTATGGTCGTCCCGATAATTTACAGCCGCCTGTCTACCAGCAACTGGATAGCATGGGTAGGTTTAAGAGTCTGCTGGCTTTAATCGACAAGTCAGGCTATAAAGAAACGCTTGGTGCTGCTGGTTACTGGACATTCTTCGCACCCAACGATGATGCATTTCAAAAGTTCTTTAAGGAAAAAGGCATTGCAGGTGTAGGGGCGATCGACTCTGTAACGGCGCGGGCAATGGTGCAGTATTTACTTGTGTACAACGAATTTAAAAAAGACAGGCTGGATGATTACCAGGCAACAGCCAATAATGCAGGATGGACGGCATCAGCCGCTTTCAGGAGACGTACCGCGTACTACACAGGCTTCTACAACGACTTCGGATTAAACAATAAACCTATTGTTGCGGTTGCCAATAACAGAAATAGTAAAGGCGCGTTGGATGGTAACTACATCAGCAATGATTTCAACAATAAATATATTACCTACTTCACTGATGATTTTTTCAAAGCAAATAATCTGACTGCAGAAGACTACAAATATTTTTATCCTGAATCAGAATATAAAGGATTTAATGTGGGGCCGGCTACAGTTGTTAAGCAAGACATCGTTGCAGAAAACGGGATCATTCATGAAGTGGACAAAGTAATCACTCCATTGCAAAGCATTGATGAGTACATCGCTACAAAGCCCGAGTACAGCAGCTTCCGCGCAATACTTAACCGTTTGTATGTGAACAACATGGTGCAGTATATTTATAATGCAGATGCCACGCACCGCTACCAGGTATTGTCCGGTAAAGGAGATTCAGTGTTTGTAAAAGTTTATTCCAGCCTTTTATCTTACGCACCTAACAACGAGAACTTTACTAAAGAAGAAGACAACGACGGACAGAAAGATTGCTGGACTATGTTTATTCCAAAAAATGACGCGGTTGACAAATACGTGAAAACCGTTTTGTGCGAATACTATCCTTCATTGGATCAAATGCCTGTTGACATTATTGCCGACTTCCTGAATGCGCACTTGTTTTCTACGGCAGTTTGGCCAACTAAGTTTTCAGTAACACGTAATAAATTCAGTGAGCCTCCGCGCTTCGATCCATACACTGATATTTTCGACAGAAAAGTATTAAGCAATGGGTTCCTGTACGGCACCAATAAAGTAGAGGAAGCAGATGTGTTCAGTACCGTTTACAGCAAAGCTTACCTGAATCCGAAATTCACGATGATGACACGTTTGCTGAATTTCACCGGTCTTAAATTATTAGTGGCAAAATCAAATGTTCCGGTAAACGTGCTGATGATCCCTGATAACGTTTGGACAGCAGCCGGTTACAGTTACAACGTTTCCAAGAGCCAGTTTGAATATACACCAGCGGGCGGAAGTGCTACTACGAACGGCGTAGATGATAAATTAACACGTATCACGAAAACCTGCGTATTCTTTGATCCTTTCCGCGCAATGATTGATGATCTTTCAGGTGCAGACATTGTAAGATCCGGTGACGCAGGTACAGAAGGTGATTACATCAAATTCAACAACAACACCATTGTAACAGCAGGCTTACAGGATGCAAGTATAGTAGCAAAAGTAGACAGTGTAAAAACAGCAGTGAATGGTAAAGTATATTTCATCAACCAGTTGCCGATCTATACTGATAAACCTGTTGGTTATCACATCAAAAATCTGGGTACACCCACAACTTCCGATTACAATTATTTCTGGCAGTATCTGAATAACAGTGTTGCTGTTTTCAACGCTACGACAAACGATATCATTGGATTGACGGGCTTTTCAACAGTATTCATTCCAACCAATGCTGCAATAACACAAGCGGTGAATGATGGCATTTTGCCTGGTACGGGAACCGCGCCTAACAAGGTTCCAAATTTTAATCCAACAGATGAAGGCCAAAAAAACCTGGTGAGAAAATTCCTGCAGTACCATTTCCTTTTTGGCCACACAGTAGTGCCAGATGGCGTTTCTTCAGGTGTGTTCAATTCGTTTTACCAGAACGCATTGGGTAACAACTTAAAGATGACGGTAGTGAATAGCCCCGGTGCTTTATCGGTAATTGACAACTACAATCGTGCGGCAAACGTGATCAACGCAAAAAGCAACAACCTTTCCAGCCGCTGCGTGATACACCTCATTGATAACTACTTAAAGTATAACGACAACTAATCCCCATAATTATTTGTATGAAAATTCTTTTAACCAGAAAACTGTTCAGCTTTGCCTTGCTGCTATTGGTAACAGTGGGATTGTTTGCACAGAATGCAGCAACATCTGTTACAGTAACAGGAAAGGTCGTAGATAAAAAGGGGCATCCGATCAGTAATGTGTCCGTTACGGAAGTAGATGCAGACAAGCGTATCATACGCGGTGTGAGCACGGATGTGGAAGGAAACTTTGCCATTCATATTTCCAATACAAAGAATAAGCTCAGCTTCTCCATCATCGGTTACAAAACCATTGATGAACTAACTATCAACGGAAGAAAAGTATTCAACATCTCGATGGAATCCAACTCCAAAGAAATTGAAGAAGTGGTGGTAGTAGGGCAGAAGAGAATTGACAACGGCATGTTGCCGGTTGCTGAGAAAAACCTTACAATCGCCGCATCCAAGATCAATGCAAAAGAGATGGAAGAAATGCAGGCATCATCCATTGATCAGGCATTGCAAGGTCGTATGCCGGGTGTGGATATCTCAGCAAACTCAGGTGATCCCGGTGCCGGCATGCAGATACGCATCAGGGGTACATCGTCTATCAATGCTTCTAACGATCCATTGATCGTAGTAGATGGAATGCCTTATGAAACACAGGTTCCATCAGATTTTAACTTCGGTACAGCAGATGATCAGGGCTACGCATCCTTATTAAACATTGCACCTTCTGATATTAAAGACATCACCATTTTGAAAGACGCAGCTGCTACCGCAGTATGGGGTTCACGTGCAGCAAACGGCGTTTTGGTGATCACTACAAAAAGAGGCGCGAAAGGCAAACCTTCTTTAACCTATACATTTAAAGGATCACTTTCTGCAAAAGCAAAACCGCTTCCAATGCTTACAGGTGATCAGTACTCGACACTGATTCCGGAAGAGTTCATGAATAGAAACGGTATTCCTTTAAATACACAAACCGTTAAGGAATTTAGTTTTGATCCCAACGATCCTTACTGGTATTACAACTACAGCAACAACACAGACTGGATCGGCGCGATATCACGCAACGGTACCATTCAGGATCATAACATATCACTAACTGGTGGTGGCGATAAGGCGAGATACTATGCATCACTGGGGTATTTCGATCAGAAAGGGGTTACACTTGGAACAGATCTTAACAGGATCAGCACAAGGATCAACCTGGATTACAACGTTTCTGAAAGAATAAAAATCAGAACAGATCTTTCTTATGCGCATACTGAAAACAATAAAAACTATTCTGATGCACTGCGCAACATCAGTTACATCAAAATGCCTAACCAAAGCATTTACGAATATGATGAGTACGGAAATCTGACACCTAACTTTTTTTCACCGGCAGCTAATATACAAGGTCAATATCCGGGAACTTACAACATTATGGCAATGGCAAGCAAAGCCACCAATAATGTGATCACGGAAAGAGTTATTCCTAAGTTCAATCTTCAGTACAGCTTTGTGCCAAACATCTGGATGCTTACTGCAGATGTACAGTTCGATATCAGTAATACAAAAAATAAAAGCTTCCTGCCACAGGTTGCAACCGGAAGACCATGGACAGAAGCTGTGGTAAACAAAGCGTATGACGGGGATAACGATGCATTCAACGTGCAGACAAAAACAAGTTTGGTGTACACACCACAATTTAAAAGTCCAAAACACTCGCTGGTTGCATTGTTCAATGTGATGACCTACGATAACAAAACCGTTTCGTATCAGGCGCTGACAAGCAACACCGCATCTTCTGATTTGCAGGATCCATCAGTGCCTTCGCGTGCTACAAGTACTGGTTCAAATTTAACTTCAGTTACAAAACAATCAAGAAGCGTGGGCGCATTGCTCAACGCGCAATACGGATTCCTTGATCGTTACATCGTCAACGTAGGTGTACGTGGCGATGGTAACTCAAGACTTTCTGCGAATAGCCGCTATGGTTTGTTTCCTTCTATATCAGGTAGATGGCGCGTGTCCGGCGAATCGTTCATGCAACGCTATAGAAATAAACTAGATGATTTGAGCTTCAGGTTGAGTTATGGCCGCAGCGGTAACGCACCTAAGAACGATTATTCTTTCTACAACACCTATAACAATTTTGCATGGAACTATCTTGATCAGGCAGGCGTTTATTCCTCCAATATGCAGCTCAATCAATTGAAATGGGAAACTGTAGTTGGCGCAAACGCAGGTGTAAACCTTGTCATGTTTAAAAACAGGGTAAACATCGATGTGGAGTTCTACAGAAATCGTACAAAAGATCTGTTGTTCTATGGCTTGCAGATCGCTTCCATCAATGGTTTCAACAATGTGGACATGAACGTGGGCACCATGGACAACCAGGGATGGGAGTTGGGTGTGAACACTACTCCGTTGAAAACAAAAAACTGGACTGTTGATGTGAATTTTAATATCGCACGTAACGAAAACGTTATCCGTGAAATATCAGAATTCTATCCGCTGGAAAAAGGAAACATCACACAGAACGGACAGTATAAAACATACATGCAGGTAAATAATCCGTTCGGCTCTTTTTATGGCTTCAAATACGAAGGCGTGTATAAAGATCTTGACGCGACAGTAGCAAAAAATGAAAAAGGCGAGCAAATCGTTTCTCCAAAAGGAGACAGAGTGTATATGCGTTTTAACTATCCTACAACTGACTACACTTTCCAACCGGGCGATGCGAAATATAAAGACGTAAACCACGATGGTAATATCGACTATCGCGATATCGTATACCTTGGTAATAGTAACCCAATGTTTACCGGTGGTTTCGGATTTAACATCGGTTATAAGAACACGCTCAGACTTTCTACATTCTTCAACTTCCGTTACAAATATGACATCATCAACGGAACTGAAATGGCAAGTACAAACATGTACTACTACGATAATCAAAGTACAGCCGTGCTGAGAAGATGGAGACAACCAGGTGACGAAACAGATATTCCACGTGCATTGTATCAGACAGGTTACAACTGGCTTGGTTCTGACAGATACGTACAGGATGGTTCTTTCCTTCGTTTCAGAACAGCAACATTGCGTTACACATTTACAAAGAAAATAACTGACAGACTGAAAATTAAAAACCTAAGCACTTACCTCACAGCTGAAAACATGTTTACATGGACAACGTACAGAGGACAGGATCCTGAAGTGAACATGCGTGGTGCAGATCCGTTCCGTGTAGCCACAGATAAAGCGATGACACCGCCGGTAAAAACATTCACACTTGGGTTAACTGCTTCGTTCTAATTAAAAATACTTCAAAACGGATAAAGATGTTTAAAGGAAAATATTGGTTGAAAACATGCTGTCTTTTGTTGGTTCTGTTCAGTGCAGCCTCCTGTAGCAAGTGGCTCGATCTGAAACCATCGGACGGCATCATAAGACAAGATTACTGGAACACGAAAGAACAGGTGAAGGCAGCGGTAATAGGCACTTACGCATCTCTGCTCGATGATCCAACCGGCAAGGACAGATCATTGCCGGAGCAGTTCTTCCTGTGGGGAGAGTTGCGTGCAGACATGCTCGCTCCTTCAACTGGAACGATTGCCGAAGAGTTTGAAGTGATGAATGTGAACACTGTACCCAGCAACTCAATCGTTAACTGGCGTCCGGTTTACAGAACCATCAACTATTGCAACACAGTCATTGATTTTGCTCCCGATGTGTTGGCTTCAGATAAAACTTTTACACAGGAAGCATTGGATGCTTATGTGGCAGAAGCAAAGGCGATGAGAGCGCTCATGTATTTTTATCTCGTAAGAAGCTTTGGTGATGTGCCATTAAAATTGAAATCAACATCAAGCGATGAGGAGATAGTGACCATTGCAAAAAGTTCGCAGCAGGATGTGCTGGCACAAATCATTAAAGACTTGAATGAAGCAGAACCAAAAATACTGCTCACATACGGCGACAATGCATCTGACAAAGGGCGCCTTACAAGATACACTGTAAATGCAATTCAGGCCGATGTCTATTTATGGATGGAAAAGTATGATGAAGCTGTTGCTGCCTGCGACAAAGTGATCAACTCTCGTCGCTTTGGTTTATTGGCACCATCAAGCGCATGGTACAATACCGTTTACCGCACAGGTAACTCTACAGAGAGTATGTTTGAAGTGCAATACAATGCTCAAAAGGTAAATGATTTCTATTACATGTTCGGAATAGGCACTAGGCGTTTCGTTGCAGCTAACAGAGTGATGGACCAGGTGTACACAAGTGATGCGGTTTTTGGAGCAAAAGATATTCGTGCAGATGGAGTATCTGTTCGTGCAGAAGATGGCGTGATCTGGAAATACATTGGCAAAAATGATAAGGACATGATTGCACCCGGCGATTCTTATGCCCATTGGTTTGTATATCGCTTTGCAGATGTTTTGTTGATGAAAGCAGAAGCACTTGCACAAAAAGGACAAGGTTCCGCAGCACTTGACATCGTAAGAGCACTGCGTAGCAACAGAAACGCATTGCCGGGAACAGATAACAATCCCGATCCTGCGAATGTTAATGAAGTGTCTCTGTTCATTCTCGAAGAACGAGCACGCGAATTTATGTTTGAAGGAAAACGCTGGTACGATGTACTGCGTTATGTGAAGAAAAACAACTACGAGAACATTGCTTATTTGCAAGACATGATTGCGGGCATCGTACCAGCGAACATGGTTCGTACTGCGCAGGCAAAAATGCTCGATCACAACAGTCATTATTTCCCGATATACCAATACGAATTGCAAACTAACAAAGCATTGGTTCAAAACCCATTTTACAAATAATAACATCGCTTGTTTATGAGAAAGATTTTATTTCTTTTAATGATCATCACTATTGCCTGTATGGCGGGTGTTACATTGAAAAGCTGTAAAAAAGTTGATATTAAAGAAACTACAACAACAGATGTGAACATGCTCGACTATCTGAAACAGGATACTTTGAAGCGATTCTCTTTGTTGATAGATATTGTAAACAGAACAGGCTACGATGCATTCCTGAATGCATATGGTACCTACACTTTATTTGCACCGACAGACGATGCGATAAATAGCTACCTCAAATCTATTGGAAAATCATCTCTTGATCAGCTGACAGTTGATCAGATGAAAGACATTATCCGTTTCCATATGCTGGAAGAAATCGTGAGTACTGCCGATTTCAACGATGGTAAGCTTCCATCTGTAACAATGTATGGACAGTTTCTTGTAACCGGCGTTAGCAATAAAGATGGTATTTCTTCTTTTGTGGTGAATCGCCAGGCTTTGGTAAAACAAGCAAACATAATTGTAGGTAACGGTATCATACAAGTTGTTGATGCTGTGCTGACACCTACTACTTATACGCTGGCTCAACTGGCCGCGCAAAACCCGGACTACTCAGTTTTCACAGAAGCCCTGAAGGGAACAGGCTACTACGATACATTGAACTCCATGAAATATGCTAATGGTTCTCAAAGATGGCTCACGCTCATTGCAGAGACCAACAAAGCATTGGCTGACTCAGGCTTCCATAATTATGCGGAGCTAAAAGCGAAATATTGCAACACAGGAGACCCTAAAAATCCCAAAGATAGTCTGCATTTATATGTAGCCTATCATATCCTCGACAATGTGAAATACCTGGCAGACATCGTGATGTCAGGTTCACATCAAACACTCGCACCACTTGAAGTGGTTACAGATAAAATGATCAACAAAAAAGTATTGCTCAATGACGATGAGTACAGCACTATCGACGGCACCGTGCATGAGCCTGGTGTAGAGCTTGAGCAAGCCGGCAGTGATGTGTCAGCAACGAATGGTGTTTTGCACAAAGCATTGGGTCACCTGAAGATCAAAGTGAGAAATCCGTTCCCTGTGTATTGGGATCTGTGCGCTGAAGTGCCTGAATTAACAAGGCTTACAGCGGTGTACAAAAAGAAAACTTACCTGTTTGATTATGGCGATGGTAACACTTTGAAAGATGTGAAATGGGAAAAAAGCTGTTTAAAATACAGAGCAGGTGTTACTGGTTACTTGGGCGATTACTGGCAGATGGGGCTTGGAACAAAAGGAAGTAACACCGATAACCTTGGTGACTGTGCGGGTAACACATGGATTGAATTCACAACGCCTTTGTTGGTAAAAGGAAAATACAAAGTGTGGTTCACATACTTCACGCAAAATACAAGCAAGATCATCGCTGTACAGGGCTCATTTGATTCCATTCCTTTGAACAGTGCGTTGATACAGTTCCACGCAAAAATATCAACAATAGATCCGCTGAAAGAAGCAGAGCAGGAAGCACTTGGCTGGAAATGGTGGGCAGGTGCTGCAAAAAAATCCGGTTCTACTGCGGCACGTATGCTTGGAATCGTAGACGTGAAAGTTACAGGCAGACACAAGATCAGATTTGACCTTGTATCCGGAAGTAACTCAGATTGCAACTTCGACATGGTACATTTCATTCCTGTAGGCATGAACCAAACCGTTCCGAGATTCAATCCGGATGGATCGATTGAGTATTAATAAGCGTCATCACAAATGACAGGTGATAAGAATTGTAGTTATAAATTTTTTTGAAAAATGCGGTCAACAACAAAATATATATTGCTGGTAGTTTTCATAGCTGTGACAGGAACATGGTCCTGTAAAAAATGGGATGAGCACAATACAGTAGGTCAACAGGCACTTAATGAAAACCTGCTCGAACAGATCAATAAAAATGCAAGCCTCAGCAAATTCAGTGAGTATTTAACAAAAACAGGTTTGGATAAAGTGCTTAGCTCTTCGAAGAACTACACCGTATTTGCGCCTGTAAATGAAGCACTGGCAGCACTTCCGGCAGATGTGGTAAGTGATACAGCAAAGCTGAAAGCTGTGCTGCAAAACATGATAGCAAGCCAGCAATTTTTCACACGCAATGCAATGGACTCTATAAGGGTAGCAATGTTAAACGGCAAACGTGTATTTTTTTACAACAAAAAGTTTGATGACGCTAATATCAAAGATGCAGACATTGCTGTGCGCAACGGTGTATTGCACATAATAGATAAGGTGATCACGCCATTGCCAAACGTTTGGGATTATGTAGTAACATCTGCAAGTACGTATACACAAAACGGCTACATTTCTTCACTGAACTTTTTGCAGCAGGATCGTACCAAAGCAGTGTTGGACAGCATCAATCCAATAACAGGCGATTCTGTATTCAAACCAAATACCGGAATGGTAGTGGTGAATACGTTCAAAACAAAAGTTTACGACATTGCTGCTGAAGACAGCTTATATACATACATCGTTTTAACAAACCCTGGATTTAATTCTGAAGTAGACAGGCAGAGACCTTATTTCCAAAGCAGCAAGACTGACATTGTAACGAATAACTCATCATGGAACGTAGTGAAGGATCTTGCCATTTCAGGACTGTACACACCGTCACAATTACCATCAGCGTTGTTGTCGAAGTTTGGCGTACATGTTCCGATCAACCAGGCGAAGATTGTTGAAACGCGTAAAGTGAGCAATGGCATCGTGTATGTACTTAGCGAAGCAGCTTGCGACATGGCAGAAAAAATTCCTTCTTTCAAAGTAGAAGGAGAGTATCCTTCAAGATTTGCAAGTACTGCCGATAAATACCTGACAAAAATATTTTACAGGAATCGCCTCAATACCTTGACTGGTTTGAACTTTAAAGATATCTACATGAACCTGGGATCCAGTGGGGCTAATTATTACGTTGATTATTTGACCAATCAATTGTACACCGGAAAATACAAGGTGTACTGGGTGGCATTCAGCGATAAAACAATTTCCGGACAAGGCGATGATCCGTATGGCACTGACTCCACATTGCAGCAGATATTGCAGATTGGTGATTACAGCTTTAGCCCGGTATATACCCCGGTGTTTAATAAACAGATGGCTGTTACACCGAGAGTGTATAGTGAAGTGTACTTGGGAGATTATACAAATGCAAGCTATGATTATCCATTGTCTGCGCCACCGGCAACTGATCGCTCAGATACAGCGTCGATGAAGCGTATCCGGCTGCTTGCTCCGGCTACTGCCACAACTGGTGTGCCGTTGAACCTCACACTCGATTATCTCAAATTCGTTCCATCGTTTTAATCAAGAAAACCCAGGTCTATTACAAAGAAAAAATGCTACGAATGGTTAACATAAAAAGATTTTGGATGATAGCAGTTTTGCTTTCTTCCGGTGTATATGTGCATGCTCAGGATGGGAAAAAAGCATCGAAAGGAGGCGTGGCGACAGGCTCCATCAGAGATGCAGCAACGGGCAAAGTGTTGAATGGCGCAAAAATTAGTTATTTGAACAGTGCAGCGACGATCACAGACAGTGCAGGAAATTTTTCTATCAAAGTTCCGGATTACAAAGTGACGTTGCACGTAGAAGCAGACGGCTACCAGGCAAAAGAAATTGCTTTGAAAGGCGAGCATAATGTAATGGCAGCGCTGTATGAGAACGGCTTCACATCTTACTATGATGAGATAAGTTTGCCGTTTAATATTGCGCCGAAATCTGCGCTTACCAATGCTGCTACATCTGTGCAGGTAACAAACAATAGCTCTTTGGTGGGCGAAACGCCGGATTCTTACTTGCAGGGAAAAGTTCCTGGCTTGAATGCTATTCGTCGTTCAGGAACGCCAAACATCGGAGCGAATCTTTTCTTAAGAGGTTACTCTTCTTTGTATGCTACCAATCAACCGTTGATCGTAGTAGATGGTATTGTGTTTGATATTTCTTCTTATGGTAGTTCGCTCATTGAAAATCATTACAACAATCCGTTACAGTACATTGACGTAAAAGATATTGACAACATTACCGTATTAAAAGATGGTTCTTCCACTTATGGTACGAAAGGTGCAAACGGCGTAATACTTGTCACTACTGCACGTGCAAGGCAAGAAGCAACAAAGATTGATGTTGCTTTATATGGCGGTGCAAACATTGCTCCAGATCCCTTGCCGGTTATGAATGCCAGCGATTACCGCATCATGCTTGATGAGTTATTGCAGTCAAAAGGCATGACCGCAAAAGACATTCAGTCATTGCCTTACATGAACGATGATCCGTCAAAGCCAGGTTACTACATGTATCATAACAGTACCGACTGGCAAAAACAAGTACTGAAAAACAGTTCGATTGCGAATGGCTATTTGAAGATCACCGGTGGTGATAACGTGGCGAAGTATGCGTTGTCAATGGGCTTTTTAAAAAATAACGGAGTGATCGCATCTTCAGGTTTGTCAAGATATAATACCCGCTTCAACGCAGATTTTAATTTGAGCAGAAGATTGACCGCAGCTACCAACTTAAGTTTTACCTACACGGAGCAGCAGTTAAAAGATCAGGGAGCCAATTACAAAACGAATCCAATTTACGCTGCATTAATTAAATCGCCGTTCCTGTCAACGCACGAAGTTGCAGACAACGGAATAGAATCACCATCACTTGCCGATGCTGATATTTTTGGCAAAAGCAATCCGGTTGCGATTATACAGAATATGCAAGCGTTGAATAAGAATTATCGCTTTATTGGTTCGGTAAATTTCAATTACAGCATCAATAAAAATATTTCTTTAGCTTCTACGCTTGCAGTGACTATGGATAAAGTGAGAGAATCTTTCTTTGTCCCACAGGCTGGTGTAGTAGGCGATACATTGGATAATGCGATTGCTTTAAACCAGTCCGGAGCGCAGGTTTTGAGAATGTTCTCTGTTTCCAATGACACCCGTTTGTCTTACACAAAAACGATCAACAACATCCATTCATTTGCAGCAAGAGTTGGTTTCCGTTATATCAAAAGCACAAGCGAGCAGGATAATGGTTTTGGCTATAACTCTGCAACAGATGATATGAAAGGCGTTGGCTATGGCTTGAACTCATTACGCCGCATTGGTGGAACCATGGGAGAGTGGAGATGGTTCAATACTTATTTTAACGCAGATTACAATTTGCGCAGCAAATATTTCCTGTCATTCAACATGGCAATAGACGGTTCTTCAAGATTTGGTACAGACGTGACAGACGCTACTGTTATACATTTTGGAAACAACAATTATCCGTTGATGCCTTCACTTTCAGGTGCATGGTTGGTGTCATCTGAGAATTTTATGTCACGTGCAAAATGGATCAACCTGTTGAAATTACGTGCATCTGTTGGCATGACCGGCAATGATGATATAGGCAACTTTACTTCCCGTAAATATTATACCTCACAAAACTTGTTGGGTATCGAAGGGCTTGTTCGCGGTAATGCAGGCAATCCTTCTCTACAGTGGGAAGCGGCAACAAAACTGAACGGTGGTCTTGATGTTTCATTGTTCAACGAACGACTCAGCATCAGCGCTGACGTTTATCACAACAAAACAGACAAGATGATTGTGTATGAACCGGCAGCTACAGCAACCGGTATGGATTACATGGTGACCAATAGCGGTGGCATGAAAACCAACGGTTATGAAGTAAACGTAAATGCACGTTTGATCAACAACAAAAACTTCAAGTGGGATCTTGGTTTCAACATTGCACAATACAAATCAACCATCACGAAGTTGCCTGTGGACCAAATCATTACTGATTTCGCAGATGCATCCATCATTACTAAAGTAGGTAGTGCGCCAAATCTTTTCTATGGTTACAAAACAAAAGGGGTTTATGCTACTTCTGCTCAGGCGCTTGGTGATGGACTCAGTACAAAGAACGCAACCGGAGGCTACACCGCATTCCGGGCTGGGGATGTACAATTTGTAAACAGCAACATGGATAAAGTGATCGACGAAAAAGATAAACAGGTTATCGGTAATCCAAACCCTGATTTCTTTGGGGCTATCACCAGCCATTTGTCATACAAAAACTTCTCACTTGATCTCTTGTTCACTTACAGCAAAGGAAATGATGTGTACAATTATACACGTCGCCAGCTTGAATCAATGAGTGGCTACGAGAATCAAACATTAGCCGCGGTTAACAGATGGAGAACAGAGTGGCAGGTAACAAATGTGCCAAGAGCAACCTGGGGCGACCCTGCGGGCAACAGCCGTTTCTCCGACAGATGGATCGAGGATGGCTCATACATACGCCTTAGAACAGCATCGCTTTCATACGATGTACCAATGAAGCCACGATTTGTAAAGTATGCGAGCATTTATGCTACTGCAAATAATTTGCTCACGTTCACAAAATACCTTGGGTACGATCCTGAGTTTAGCGCTACATCAAGTGTATTTGGTCAGGGAGTTGATGCCGTGCTGGAGCCACAGTATAAATCATTTCAGTTGGGCCTGCGCCTTGGTTTGTAATCATTTAATAAAACAATTGCTTAGAAGTTATGAGAGTTTTTAAAGCATATAAATATATTGTTCCTGCACTGGCTTTATCAGCAATGATCGCATCGTGCAATAAATTGGTCGACGTAGCTCCGAAAGATGTGCTGGAGGAAAAGAACATGTACCGTAACGTATTTGATGCAGATGCCGCAGTGATCGGCGTGTATGGAAAATTCATGAGTCTTGCCACCCCTTACATAGTGCTTAATGAAGTAAGGGCCGATCTCATGAGCACTACTGCAACTGCTGATGAATATTTGAAGCAGCTGAACGAGCATGATGTAAAAGAAGGCAACCTCTATGCCAATCCAAAACCGTTTTATACTGTTATCATGAATTGCAATGATGTGATGGCGAACTTCGACATCATGTTGCGTGATAAAAAATTGAAGCAGGAAGAATACAATATGCGCTACTCTGATATAGCTGCATTGCGTTCATGGGTGTATTTGCAACTAGGTATACAGTTCGGTAGTGTGCCTTATGTTACAGACCCTTTATCTACAACAACCGACATGCAAAATGTAGGATTGATGCCACGCATTCCGTTCAATCAATTGTTGGATGAGTTGATCAAAACAATGGAAGGCTTACCATACATAAAACCTTATTCAGCTACATCAAGTTTGGTTGCAACAGTAGATGGCTATACCACAAAGAAGTTTTTCGTAAACAAAGAAGCCTTACTGGGCGAGCTTTACCTGTGGAGAAATGATTATCATAAAGCGGCTTCTATTTTAAAAAATCTTATGGAAACCGGTGGCACCGGCGACTTGTACAACTACAGGCTCACAGGTGCTTCCAAAGCAGATAACAATGATCTGGCAGTTGGTTATGTACGTTACAGGGAAGAAGACGAAGGCATGTTGATCGATAACAACTCCCAGGGCTGGCGCTCCATGTTTGCACGCGATGAAGACGCAATGTTTGATCGTGAGTGGGTATGGTTCCTGCCATTCAATAAAAGCTTTGATCCAGTTGATCCTTTCGTCGATCTGTTTTCAAACCGCGGCGGTAGCTACAAGTTAAAACCTTCGCAATATGCACTGGATACATGGAATGCGCAGGTACAGAAAAATGACTTCGCTTACGACGCAAGAGGAAAAGTCTTTACCGCACGTTCAATAGACGGACAGCCGGTTGTTATGAAATATTTGTACAACTATCTTAATGGTACAGGTTTTACGCCGTTGAATGTTTTTGAGAAAAACGGTAAATGGTTCTTATATCGTGCGGCATCTATGCACCTTGATTTTGCAGAAGCTGCAAACCGCGATAACCACCAAAGTCTTGCATATGCCATCGTAAACCAGGGATTGACAACCATTCCAAAACAAATTACCGGCGAAGGATTCCCTTACAACTTTGACGCACGCAAAAGCGACAACCCTAAAATTACAGGTGACTGGTGTCTGAATGTGGGTGTTCGCGGTCGCGCAAATCTTTACTCACAAACAGTTACAGGCGATAGTACTTTGTCTATTGAAGAAGGTATTGTAAGCGAAGCAGGACTTGAGTTGGCTTCTGAAGGAAGAAGATGGTCAGACCTTTTGAGAGTTGCGTTAAGAAGAAACGATCCTGCATTTCTTGCCAATAAAGTTTATGAGAAACTGGTAAGAGAAAATAACCCGAGGGCAAGTGAAGTGCGTGCAAAACTAATGAACAAAGACAATTGGTACTTGCCATTCAAATGGAAATAGTTGAAGAGACTAAAAAGGAAAAAATAAAAAAGTAAAAAGAGAGAAACATGATCGCTTGCTATAACAAGATATTTTTATTAATAGGTGGATTGTTTTGTGCCCATACGTCTATGCAAGCGCAAACGCAACAAGCGTTGGCTTTCGAGGGCGCAGAAGGCTATGGTGCGTTTGCACAGGGTGGAAAAGTGGGAGAGACTTATCACGTTACCAACCTTGCCGATTCTGGCAAAGGAACTTTTCGCGATGCAGTGAGCGTACCGGGCAGAACAGTAGTATTTGATGTAAGCGGCGTGATAAAAATAAAAGATAAAATCGCGGTATCACCAAACACGACCATTGCAGGACAAACTGCTCCCGGCGAAGGAGTAGTGGTGTATGGAAACGGTGTTTCTTTTGCAAGCAACACTATTGTTCGATACATGCGTTTCCGCGGCAGCATCAATATGTCAAAAGGCGCATGCACAGTAGTATTGGACAATTTGAAGGATTTGATCATGGATCATTGTTCCATACAGTGGGGCCGTTGGGATAATCTGCATATCAAAGGCAGTTCCAATATTACGCTGCAACATTGCATCATCGGCGAAGGCATCGATCCGCAACGTTTCGGTGCGTTGTTTGAAGATCCTAAGAACATTACCATTCATCATTGCCTTTGGATAGACAACCAAAGTCGTAATCCAAAAGCAAAAGCAGGTATCGAATACATCAACAATGTTGTGTACAACTATGGTGTGAATGGCTTTGTTGGTGGCCACTCAGCAGCCGATCATTACCAGGATATTATCAAAAACTATTTTATTGCAGGGCCAAATTCATCAACGAAATTCATCGGCATGTTTACCGCAACAGATCACGTGTATCATAGCGGCAACTTTGCAGACCTTGATAAAGACGGTGTACTGAATGGTCGTCCTGTTGTGGACGCTGATTTCGTGGAAGCCACAGCGACATTACTTTCCAAACGAAGCAACGAATCTCCTGCCGGAGTGAAAATCGAGGATGCCGCGACTGCATATGCAAACGTGGTCGCCAATGCGGGTGCTTCATTGAAAAGAGATGCCGTTGATCTGCGACTCATTGGCTATCTGAAATCTTTGGGAAAAAGCGGCGAGATATTTAAAACCGAAGACGCCGCAGGTGGACAGGCTGAACTAAATGTCAGCGAGAAGAAAAGTAAAAAGTCAAAAGCAAGAAATCAAAAAGCTGTGACCTTGTCACGCTAAGAGGTTTCTATAATGGGAAAAAAAATCCTGTTTTGCTTACCTGGCTCCCGTGTTAAGTAAAGTATGTAGTCGCTTTGTTTTTTTAATGTCGGAAAAAACTGCGCTTGCAGTTTTGAATCTTGAATTAACCTCGTTCATTACTCTAAAAAATAACTCTACACAATCAAAACATGCCATGAAAAAAAAGATTGCTTTTTTTAAACTCACCAGTATGTTTGGCCTGCTCTGTCTTCTGTTGTTGACAGCGGGCTCTTTAAAAGCGCAGACACTTGCGTTCCCCGGAGCAGAAGGCTTTGGCCGTTTTGCAACCGGAGCAAGGGGCGTTACTACTCCGGAAGTATATATTGTTACCAACCTCAATGACAAGGGTACAGGCTCTTTCCGGGATGCGGTAAGCAAGCCCGGCCGTATTGTGACATTTGCCGTAGGCGGTATCGTAACACTCGCGTCAGATGTTGTTGTGTCACCAAACGTGTACATTGCCGGACAAACTGCTACAGGTAACGGTATTGTTTTCTTTAATAAGAGAGTAACTTTTTCCGGAGCAAGCAACACGATCTCACGTTTCATACGTGTTCGTTTGGGTGCGACCGGCAATTCAGGCAACGATGCATCGGGCCTCGCAAACGGTGCCAACATGGTATTTGACCACATGTCCATCTCATGGGGCATGGATGAAAACTTCTCCATCAATTGGGATGGAAAAGGTTCACCATGTGATAACATCACCATTCAGAATTGTATCATTGGCCAGGGATTGTTTCGTGAAAACCACTCTGCTGGCGGCTTGATACAAACTCCTGATGGTGGTAGAGTGAGCTTGCTGAAGAATTTATACATCAGCAACAAAACACGTAATCCTAAAGTGAAGGGCGTGAATGAGTTTGTAAACAACGTCGTGTACAACTATGGTAACGGTGGAAGACTTGCTGATGATTTTACTTATCCATGGGCAGCAGATGCTTACATTATGGGTGGTTCATCAGGCACGTCGGAAGTAAACGTAATCAATAACTATTTTGTTGGCGGACCACTTACACCGATTAGCAAAACAACTCCATTCTCAAGAGGAACCGGAACGTTCAATATATATGGCGCTGGAAACTTTTTTGATAACAACCAAAACGGAGTGCTCGATGGAGCGCTCGTGCCATTTGATGAAAATGGTTATCCCGGTATAAGCGGGGATGCCTTTAAAACACAGGCATTTCCTTACCCACAGGCGAGTCCGAAAATGACTGCTGAACAAGCTTATCAATACATCATCGACAGCGTGGGTTCTTGTTATCCACGCCGCGACCAGGTGGATCAGTGGATGGTTGATGAAGTGAAATCAAAAGGAACTAAAGGCATGTATGTTTATCGCGAAACAGATCTGCCTCTGTCAAACGGAGGGCTCGGTGACGTATACAGTGGTGCGGCTCCCTTAGATACAGATGCTGATGGTATGCCCGATGCATGGGAAGATGCGAATGGATTAAATAAAAATGACAAGGCAGATGCTGTTAAGCTTAACCTCAGCTATCCACAATATTTAAACATTGAAGTGTACGTAAACTCACTGTTGAGCACAGTTCCTCCGGCTTTGATCAAAGCACCGTCAAACGTAACATTGACAGCTACTTCAGCTGAATTGCCTGCGCCTAACAGTACGGTTGTAGTGAAATGGACAGACAATGAAAGCACTGAAACATTTTTTGTGTTGGAGCGTTCGACAGATGGTGTTACTTATGCTGATATCAATCATCCAGCGGCTAACAGCACGACTTACACTGACAATACAGGACTGATACCTAATACAACTTATTACTATCGTCTTAAAACAGTTTCAGGTACAGATGCTTCAGGATACAGCGTGCCTGTGTCTGTTACGACACCACCAATTCCAAGTGCGCCGACAGTCGCTGCAAACCCTACGCCTGCTAATGGTTTCCAGTATGCAGAAATTAGTGGTGGTAAATTAACCTTGAAGTGGACAGGCAGTGCCAATACAGTAACCTACCAGGTTTTCTTTGGAACCAGTCCGACTGCGTTGACGAAAAAAGCTGACGTAGCTTATGTTGCAGCACCTTCTTATGATATTACCGGTCTTGTAGAAAACACAACCTATTACTGGCGCATAGATGCCATTAACGCAAAAGGTTCGGCAGTTGGTAATGTGTGGTCATTCAGAACGACTAAGTCCATCCCCGCAGGTCTCGTTGGTTTCTGGAGTTTTGATGAAACGTCAGGAGACGACCTTAGAGTAGTTGATTCTTCAACCTACAAAAACGACGGTATTCTTGGTTTGGATGCGGACGATGCAAGTATTCGCATACCTGGCAAGAAAAACAATGCACTTGATTTTGCGACAGCTAATACAAACATGTATGTGGTAAGCGTTCCGCACCAGGATCAATTGTTCCTTGACAAAGGTTCGTTCTCCATGTCATTCTGGATGAAAGCAGATCCATCCAACTTGCCGCAGGATAACAACACGAGTGCTTATCTTTTCTGTAAAGGATCGATCACAAAGAATACTACGACAGGCGCTACAGGTAAGCGTTTTGATATAGAGTTTAAAAATAAACAACTTCGTTTTGCCATTGATGATGACAATGATGTGAACGGTGGAGGTAAAGATGAATTGCAGGCAGATGGTACCGGTTTGTTTATAAATGAATGGGTACACGTGGTTGTGATACGCGATACAGCAGCAAAGAAATTGCGTGCTTATCAGAATGGAACTTTGATAAAAGAAGTTGCTATTGCAAAAGCGCTGTCTGGTATTGGTGAAACAAGTTCTTTGATCATCGGTAACATCGGTGAACTGGAATTCCTTGCTACAACCAACAAGCCTGCGCCATACAAAGGCAAGCTTGATGAACTGAAAATTTACAACTATGCATTGAGCTACCCTGAAGTTGTTACACTTTATTACGGAAGTGCGTTGGCACAAAAGCCTTTCGATCCAACCGTTAACAACACAACGATAGAGGGCTTTACAGATACATTGAAGTTGACATGGTCAGGCGGTGTAAATACAAATAAGTATCAAATGTATTTCGGCACTGATCCTGCCAAGCTCACAAAAGTTTCCGACAGTATTAGTGTTGCCAGCGCATTGTACAACGTAACAGCAATGAAGACGCAGACTAAGTACTACTACCGTATAGATGCTGTAGGCCCACTCGGTACAACAACGGGTGATGTTTGGAATTTCACGACAGGTTTTGAACCGGGTTTGATGGCACACTACGCATTGGATGCTACGAGCGGCGTAGTTGCATTTGACAGCACTAAAGCTGCCAACCACGGAACCATCACAGATGTTACGAATCCAATATGGACGAATGGTAAATTTAAAGGCGGTCTGGGTTTGTCTGCCCCAATAGCAACAGGTGCCATTGTTGTTCCTGATGCACCGCAAATTAGATTTGATGAAAATGCATTCACTATTTCTATGTGGGTGAACATTCCTTCAAACACTTACACAAGTACTAATAACAAGGATTGCTATCTTTTGCAGAAAGGAACATTCGAGGCTAACACCGGTAAATGGTATGGCTTACAATTGAGAGATGGTAAACTGACTTGGGCAATTGATGACGGTATTACTAAAACAAATATTGACATCACCGTAACATCTGGTGCTACCAATATTTTCACGGGCAAATGGGTACATATCGTTGCAATACGTGATGTAAAAAATAAATTGTTGAAGGTATACATCAATGGAGCATCGGCCGGCACAAAAGCTTACACAACGCTTTCTATCGGTAAATCAGATAACCTGTTGATTGGTAACTCTGCGGAGATGAAACCTTTCCGCGATAGTCTGGATGATATCAGAATGTACAACTACATGTTGTCAGATGCGGCTATTTTGAAATTGTACAATGGCCAGGAATTACTGAAGAAAGTTTCTAGTCCAACACCTGCTAATGGCAGTGCTGGTGCAGGTCCAGAAAAAGTGAATTTGTCGTGGTTAGAAACAACAAATAGTGCAACAGGCTTTAACGTGTATGTTGGTACATCACCTGATTCATTAAAAGCGAAATCAACAAACAAAACAGCAACAACCGTATCACTCGATTCATTGAAACCAAACACTACTTACTACTGGAAAGTAGATGCGATGGATGCTGATGGTACTGTGAAAGGCGATGTCTGGTCATTCACTACCGGCAAAGATGTTACGCCTCCAACAGTAGTAACAAAGAACGACACTATACGACTGAGCGCTACAGGTACAGCAACCATCGTAGCTGCAGAGGTTAACAATGGAAGTAATGATGTGTACGGAATTGATTCTTTGTCTGTAAGTAAAACAAGTTTCAGTTGCGCAAACATTGGCAACAACACTGTAACGCTGACAGTCACCGATAAGAACGGTAACAAAGCAAGCAAGACAACTCTTGTTGTTGTGATTGGTAACAAACCTGCAAAACCTGTTATCACGCCGGCTTCTGTAATGATATGTTTTGGCGACAGGACTACATTAGCAGCAGCAGCGGTAGATTCAGCAGTCAGTTATCAGTGGTTGTATAATGGCGCTGCCATTAGTGGAGCAAAAGCGTTGACCTATACGACAACAACACAAGGTCAGTACAACATACTTGCTATCTCAGGGCAGTCTTGTCTTTCAGACACGTCTGCACCGGCTGTCGTAAAGATTAATGGCGATACTGCCTTAACAGTTAGTTCGGATACAACTATCAACAGGGGATCAAAAGCGTTTCTGCGTGCATTTGGTTCGGGAGATATTAAATGGTCACCGTCAATAGGTGTAAGCAATATTTCAGGCAACAGCACTGATGCTTCCCCAATTTCTACAACCACCTATGTGGCAACGCTTACAAACAGCATGGGTTGTAAAGTGAGCAAGTCAATTGTAGTAAAAGTAGAAGCGTCGACACTTACAGAATACAACAAGTTACTTTCTCCTGATGGTGATGGTGTAAATGATAAACTTGTTATTAAAAATTTGAGTGGGTATCCAAACAATCGCATCCAGATCTTTGATCGCGCAGGAAAGCTGGTGTATGAGAAGAACGGATACAACAATGATTGGGATGGAAGATATGATGGACGCATTCTTACAAATGGTACGTATTACTTTGTATTAACTGTAAACAACGAAGTGAAAATTAAAGGTTCAGTAACAATAATTCATTAATAGTAGAGAAGCGGTGATTGACACAACAATCATCGCTTCTCCAAAATAGTAACATATGAAAAAGATCAACAAAAAAGGCTTGCGGACCCTGTTGCTATGTGTGGCTTCTTGTTGCATTGGCGCATCAGCAAATGCACAACATTTTTTCAATAACCCAATCTCACAATATTATCGCGATGGCTATTTGTGGAACCCGGCGCTTGCAGGGCAGAATGGCACCCGCTTGTACGGTCTGTTGAATACATCATGGTCCGGTTTTGAGGGAGCCCCTAAACTCGTCACCTTTGCCGGCGATGCAAAGCTGGGCGAGAAATCTGGCGTAGGTCTCATCATCACGTCCGACAAGAGCGGGATTTTTCAAAGATACCAGGGCGCTGCATCCTATGCGTTCGTTGCGAAGCTGAGTGAGAAAAATAGTTTACGTATCGGTGGTAGTTTGAATTTTTACAAAGAGCGTCTTGATAACTCTGCGCTTACATCCAATGGTCAGATTGACAACACTGCCAAAACCTTCAACGACAAAGGCATGCAGTTTAATGGCGATCTTGGATTATCATTTGAAGGCGAACGTTTTTCAATCGGAGCGACAGGCTATAATATTGGTTCTTACATGCAAGATTCTGCTGGTCGCAGTAGTGACCTCGCGATGGGACAGGTGTTGGCATCTTATAAATTCAATTGCGAAGATGAACGCATCAGCGTTAAACCAATGGCCGCATATAAAATGTTTTATGATCAAAAGAATGTTTTCACCGGCGGTCTGCAACTGGAAATGCAGGATGCATTTCACGCAAGCGTGTACTGGCAAAGTACAGGCAACGTGATGGGTGGACTCGGCATCATGGCCAAAAACCTGGGCGAGATAAACTTCTTCTACAGTTCAAAAAATAAATACAATTACAATCAGCAATACGAAGTAGCGCTGAAAGTAAATATCAAATAGCGATCGTTTACATTGTAGGTGTGATAAGCAGTCTTCATTGAAGGCTGCTTTTTTTTGCCGGTGGGTTACGATTTGGTGCCGCCCCGGTTCGTGCAGCACCAGACCTGACAGGTTTTTAAAACCTTTCAGGTCTCGCAGCCATGGTTCGTGTCCCCACGAACCACAGGGTTGTCAGAGTATGTGTTTCGGTTCGTGAAGACACGAACCGAGGCGGCTTTTTTGCGTTACTTTGGTGCAGCACCAGACCTGACAGGTTTTAAAAACCTGTCAGGTCTGGTTGCCCTGAGCATCTGCTAATTCTTAATTATTTTTCAGGACACAGCAGGACAGCTACAATTTCATAAAATGCTATTTTGTACCTTTAAGATTGTAAGCTATGTCAAATAGAAACCTGTTGTCAAGATTATTGCTATGCTCTGTTGCGTTAACCGTAATCCTCTCTTCCGTTAATGCTCAAACTCCGGATTTAAGCTGGACAAAAAAAGTAGGAACCCGCAGTGTACCTTCTTCTAAAAAAATATTCTCTGTAAATAAATACGGCGCAATAGTAAATGATACAACTAAAGTATCCACTAAAGCCATTCAGGCGGCCATCGATGATTGCGCGAAAAACGGTGGAGGCATTGTAACCTTCAAACCCGGTGTGTATGTAATGGGAAGTGTGTTTGTAAAATCCGGCGTTAATTTTCGCGTCGATAAAGGCGTTACAATTCTGGGCAGCCAGGATTTTGCCGACTATCCTGAAATCGATACACGCATTGCAGGCATTGAAATGAAATGGCCAGCAGCGCTCATCAATGTGATCGATCAGAAAAAAGCAGCAGTTACAGGTGATGGTGTTGTGAATGCAAGAGGTAAATTTTGCTGGGACAAATACTGGAACATGCGCAAGAATGATTACGATCCAAAGGGCTTGCGCTGGATCGTGGACTACGATGCCAAACGTGTAAGAACATTATTGGTGCAAAATTCCAGTGACATTACCTTACAAGGAATTACTTTTAAGAATGCAGGTTTCTGGACAGTGCAGATATTGTACTCAAGCTATGTTTCCGTAGATGGACTGGTGATAAGAAACAATGAAGATGGCAAGGGGCCAAGCACTGATGGCGTAGATGTGGATTCGTCAACCTGGGTGCTGATTGAGAATTGCGATATCGATTGCAATGATGATGATTTCTGTTTGAAGGCCGGTCGCGATGGCGACGGACTTCGCGTAAACAAGCCAACTGAATATGTAGTGATCCGCAAATGCGTTGCTCGCAAAGGCGGTGGATTACTTACGATCGGCAGCGAAACTTCTGGTGGTATCAGGCATGTGTTCGCCACAGATCTTATTGGAAAGGGAACAGGTAATGGTTTTCACATTAAATCTGCTTTCACAAGAGGTGGTACGGTAGAGGATATTCATTTTCAAAACATACAACTGGATAGTGTAGCCACTGCGTTTCATTTCACCATGAACTGGAATCCCTCTTACAGTTATTCAAAATTACCTCCTGCATATAACTACGATTCCATTCCCGAGCATTGGAAAAAGCTATTGCAAAAAGTTGAGCCTGCCCAGGGCACACCTACTTTTAGAAATATTTATGTGTCGAACATTACAGCGAAGGGAGTAAAAAAGATCATCAATGCAGAAGGTATGCAACAGTCGGCGTTGAAAGATTTTCATTTTACAAACGTTCATATTAGCGGAACAGATGCAGGCGAAGTAAGCTTTGCAGATGGCTGGATGTTTAGCGATGTAACACTTACTCCTGCTAACAATGTGCCGTTGAAAGTGAGCAATAGTGGCAATATGAAATTATGAGACAAGTTATTTATCTGGAAACTACTTTGAATTGCCTGTTAACTGAAGGCCGTAAGCAAAGACCGCTTGTCATCCCGACGAAGGAGGGATCTGGGTTTCGCACAAACCTGTATAGGTGAGGCCCTCAGATCCCTCGTTTCTCGGGATGACAAGCAAGAATCTTTTGTTTTTTTCAAAAAACCGATTTTACGAAAAGTCGAAATTGTAATCATAAAATTCTATATGAAAAAATTAAGAACCATATTCCTCCTCGGCATCATCGGGCTACTCGCTTTCAAGATGCTGCAAAATGATAAGCCGGTATTGTACATCATCGGCGATTCCACTGTAAAGAACGGTAATGACACGGGAAGAGATTCGCTGTGGGGATGGGGCAGTTTTATGTACCGGTATTTTGATACAACAAAAATAAGTGTCCGCAATCACGCGATAGGAGGCAGGAGCAGTCGCACTTTTATCAATGAAGGCAGATGGACGAATATCTTATCGGTACTGAAACCCGGCGACTATGTGTTGATGCAATTTGGTCATAATGACAGCAGTCCACTCGATGATACGGCCCGTGCACGCGGCACTATCAGAGGCATTGGAGATGAGAGTAAAGAAATCTACAATCCAATTACTAAAAAACAGGAAGTCGTGTACACATATGGCTGGTACATGCGCAAGTTTATCAGTGAGACAAAAGCAAAAGGCGCTATACCAATAGTGTGTTCACCTGTGCCACGCGACAACTGGAAGAACGGAAGCCTTTCCCGTGATACTGCGGGATATCCAACATGGGCAAAGCAAACTGCGGAATCGCAAAAAGCATTTTACATTGACATACACAATGCGATAGCTGATAAATATGATCAGTTAGGCGAACAAAAGGTAAATGTATTTTTTCCGAAAGATCATACACATACGAATAGAGAAGGTGCTATCTTAAATACAGAAACGGTAGTGCAGCAATTGAAGGATTTGAAAAGCTGTAGCTTAAGAGAATTTATTTCGAAGTAAAGAAGAATAATGATGATCAAAACAAAGTATAGTTTGTACAAAAAAGTATTGGTGCTTGCAGGTGTCTGTTTTATGATGCATGGCGGAACACAGGCGCAGGGAAAGATTGACAGAGAGGCTTTGGTGAAACGTCACAATGTGATCAATGAAAAATATGATTCGCTTGGTTCGCTTACCGTGGGCAATGGTAGGTTTGCGTTCACGGTTGATGTTACCGGTTTGCAATCGTTTCCCGAAGCATATGCAGGCGGTGTAAACCTCGGTACAGAAAGCGAATGGGGTTGGCACAGCTTTCCGAATGTGAACAATTATAAAAGAGAAGATGCGTTAAAAACATACCAGCTCAATGGCAGGGAAGTTAGCTATTCGGTACAGTGGAATGAAGAAGGTATACATAAAAAATCAGGTGATTATTACAGGATCAACGAGCATCGTTTACAGCTTGGAAATCTTGGTTTTGAAATACTGAAGAAAGACAACACTCCTGCCACATTGAAAGATATTCAGAAAGTGGTTCAACAATTGAATGTCTGGACGGGAGAAATCGTTTCTACATTTTTTGTAGAGGGCGAGAAGGTAACCGTAAGTACAGTTTCTAACCAGGAAGATGATATTATTTCTGCAGCAGTTACTTCCTCTTTGTTGAAAGCGGGCCGTCTCAAAGTGTTTGTTCGCTATCCATATCCAACCGGTGCTTTCTTAGATGGTGGTACAAATTACACTGCAGAGGATAAACATGCGTCCTCAATCGTAACGCAAAAAAATGAGTTTGCACGGCTGAAGCATTCTTTGGATACAACAAGCTATTTCACAGAATTATCGTGGAAAGGAAAAGCGTCATTAACCCAAAAGGGAAATCATTATTTCCTTTTAACTCCTCAAAATACTACAGGTCAGTTTTCCTTTAGTTGCAGATTTGGCAAAGCTGAAAAGCAAACAATACCTACATACCTACAGAGCTTGCAAAGCAGTTACGCAGCGTGGACAAACTACTGGAAAAAAGGCGCTGCTGTTGACTTTAGCGGAAGTGCCGATAAGCGTGCATTTGAATTGGAGAGAAGAATTATTTTGTCGCAATATCTTTTGCGAGTACAGGAGTCCGGCAATTATCCGCCACAGGAAACGGGCTTAACGTTCAATAGCTGGTACGGAAAACCGCACTTGGAAATGCATTGGTGGCACTCTGCTCAATATGCATTTTGGAACAGAACGGAGCTATTGCAAAAGTCGATGGATTGGTATAGCGACCCTGTGGTATACGGCAATGCAAAAGCCATTGCGAAAAGGCAAGGCTACGATGGTGTGCGTTGGCAAAAGATGACTGACAATCCGGGCACAGAAAGTCCATCTTCTGTTGGGGCGTTTTTGATTTGGCAACAGCCGCATTATATTTATTTCGCTGAGTTATGCTATAGGAAATTTCATGATAAAGCAACCCTTGAAAAATACAGGGACAATGTTTTTGCGACAGCAGATTTTATGGCTTCCTATGCGCACTGGGACAGCACCAGCAATCGCTATATCCTTGGTAAGGGACTGATACCCGCACAAGAAACTTTCAAAGCAACGGAGACATTCAACCCGATATTTGAATTGACTTATTGGCAATGGGCATTGGCTACGGCACAGGCATGGCGTGTTCGCTGTGGTTTGCCGCGCAATAAAAAGTATGACGATGTGATGCAACATCTTTCTACTATACCGCAAACAAATGGTTTGTACTACCCGGCAGAAAGTGCAACAGATGCTTATACAAATCCAAAATACAAAACGGATCACCCGATAGTTGTTGGTGCAATGGGGATGCTGCCTCCGGTAAAGGAAATGGACACTGCAGTGATGCGTAAAACATTTGACTGGGTATGGAACAACTGGGCATGGCCAGAGACATGGGGATGGGATTTTCCTTTGGTAGCAATGTCTGCGACGCGTCTTGGTATGCCCGATAAAGCGATTGATGCTTTGTTTATGCCGGTCACCACCAACACTTATCTGAGTAACGGGCACAATTTCCAGGACGGAAGATTGCGTATTTACCTGCCAGGAAATGGTGCTTTGCTTTCTGCAGTTGCCATGATGTGCGCCGGCTACGATGGTTGCAATATTGCAGAGCCTGGCATTCCGAAAAACGGCAAATGGAAAGTGAAATGGGAAGGATTGCAAAAAATGCCTTAACCTCCAAAGACTATCTTTACAACACTAACATACATGAACAACCGAAAAAACATTTTAATAGTAGCCCTATTGCTTGGAATAGCGATAGGCGGTTTTGCACAAAAATTGCCGAAGAAAAAGCAGGTGCTGAAATCCATCACACTTGCCAACAGCTACTTTATGCAAAAGTGGCCGGATGCAGGAAAGCCAATCATGACAAACATTGAGCGGCCAAGCAACATCTGGACGCGTGCTGTTTATTATGAAGGACTGATGGCTTTGTACAACGTTGACAAGCAACAGGCTTATTATGACTATGCTGTACAATTTGGTGAAAAACACCACTGGGGCCTGCGCGGAGGTATTGAAACAAGGAATGCAGATAATCAATGTTGCGGACAAACTTATATTGATCTGTATCTTATAGATAAAAAAGAAGAAAGAATAAAAGACATAAAAGCCAGCGTTGATTTAATGAAAGCTTCTTCAAAGATTGACGACTGGAACTGGATAGATGCGTTGCAAATGGCAATGCCTGTTTATGTAAAACTTGGTCACTTGTTCAATGATACAAGCTATTACAACAGGATGTACGATATGTATGCTTACACAAAAAATAAGCAGGGTGTAAATGGTTTGTTCAATCCGGCAGATCATCTTTGGTGGAGAGATAAAGATTTCGTTCCTCCCTACAAAGAGCCAAACGGAGAAGATTGTTACTGGAGCAGAGGAAACGGCTGGGTAGTAGCAGCATTGGTGAAAACATTGCAAGTGTTGCCACAAACAGATCCTCATTATAAAGAATACCTGCAGGATTATAAAGACATGCTGACAGCGTTATTGCCGTTGCAACGCAAGGATGGTTTCTGGAATGTGAGCCTGCACGATTCCACACATTTCGGTGGCAAAGAATTGAGCGGAACAGCTTTGTTTGTGTATGGTATGAGTTGGGGAATCAATAACAATATGATTGACAGAGATACTTATTTGCCTGCTGTAGTAAAAGGATGGAACGCAATGGTAAAAGATTGTGTGCACACAGATGGCAAGTTAGGATTTGTGCAAGGCACAGGCAAAGAGCCGAAGGACGGACAGCCCGTTGGTTATGATAAAACGCCTGACTTCGAAGATTATGGTCTTGGTTGTTTCCTGCTTTGCGGAACAGAGGTCTATAAGTTGAAATAGATTCAACGAAATTTTAAGAATTAATAAGCCTGGCTGCTCGGCCGGGTTTTTAGTTGTAAAAACAAACGGTTGCTAAATAAAAATTCTGAATGAGTTTGTAGATGAAGGTCATCTTATAAATCATATAAAGTGAAAATTATACTTGCCATTTCTTTGCTCCTTAGTTTTCAATTATCAATTGCGCAATCCAAAGAACCGTCGGCTATAATTGCCCATGCATTTAAATATCCTCCCGAAAAGGTTTTTTTACAATTGCAGAAAACGGAGTACGCTTCCGGCGAAACTGTATATTTTAAAGGGTTTGTTTTCTTTAAGTTCGACTTCTCCAAACTGTCGACCAACCTTTACGTTGAGTGCCTGGGTAGAAACAAAGAAGTGATTTACAAAAATGCTTTTCCCATACTAAATGGAACCTCGCACGGTAATTTCGATCTGCCTAAAGATCTGTCAGAAGATATTTATTTTATCCGGGCCTATACAGAATGGTCGCTCAATTTTGATGAAAGGTCCCAGTTTATTCAACCGGTAAAAGTCTTTAATGCTGCGTCAGCAAAGAGGCTGGCGAGCTCGCCCGCATCATGGAATGCTGAAGCTTTTCCTGAGGGTGGAAAGTTGGTCAGTGATGTAGCGTCTAAAATTGTGGTGCGATTAAGTTCGCTTTCATTTTTGCCAACGAGCTGGAAAGGTGTTTTGTATGAAACGAATGATTCATCGAAAGTGCTTGCAAATATTTCTTCGTTAAATAGTGAGATTGGCACTTGCACATTTACACCGTCGGCACGTAAAAACTACAGGATTAAAGTTACTGATGATCAGGATATTTCCCACACCATATCACTGCCTCGTGTCGCGGATAACGGAGTAGCAATCAGTGTGCAGTCATTGCCACAGAAAATCATTTATCACGTAAACCTCAGAGGTGGCGGCAGTTTGAAGGACTACAGGATCTTTGCCTACCAGGGAGCCGACGAAGTGTATAATGCAATGATCAGTGCTCCGCGGCAGGAAGTTGAAAGTGCCATAAAGCTTGATAGTTCAGTGAAGGGCCTCGTTAACATTGTTGTTTTTAATGACAAGGATTCGGCGGTTGCCGAAAGGTTATGTTTTGCAAATCTTGATCTCTGCAAAGTGCAGGCGCCATCAATTGACTACACCCACGAGTCTACAGACTCGGGTCAATTCAGTACGCTTTCTATAGCGCTTGATACTACGATAAAGAACAATACCGTTGTTGAAATAATTAAAAGCAAAATTCCTGTTGTTGACAGTGCCAACAATATGTTTGGCGCTTTTTGGTTGGGCGGAATTACTTCTTTACCTCGAAACACACTGCAGCTTTTTGCAGATGCAAACAGTCTCCAGAATACAATGCTTGATAATTTTTTAGTTTGTACATCTTCATGGCATTTCGGCTGGGATAAAGTGCCAACAGGATTTATCAAATTTGAGCACATGCCGGATACTTATTTAAGCTATCGTGGTTACGCTTTTCGTGGCGGCAAGGCATTGAGCAATACGGCAATAAACATGCTCATTTACAACGACAAGGGAGCAAAGCAAAACATAAAAACGGTTACTGATAGTCTCGGAACCTTTGCGATCAAAGCGGCATATTTTTATGATTCTGCAAAGCTTTACTTCAATTGCATTGATCCGAAAATTAAGGATGTGAAAATTGTTGTGAAAAGATATGCTCCGGTAAATCCGTACCTGCGCAAGCTGCCCGAAATCAATTATACTTTGCAGGACAGGACTGCAAATAATCCCGGTTACGTTCCGGCCGTTATCAGCTATCAGCCTGCTGAGCTTTTGAAGGGGAAAGACTCCGCCAAAGGAACACTTAAAGAAGTTGTAGTAACTGCCAAAAAGAGATCGCCTACAGAAGAGTTGAATAGAACCCTTAGTACACCAGTGTTTCATGAGCCAAGCGAAATTGTGTTCGACTTTGTGAACCAGGACCAGGACATGGGAGGAGGCGTTATGGATTTTTTAAATGGACGGGTTCCGGGCTTAACGGTTGATGGTGAGGAGGCAATAATGAGAGGAAGGGCCGTGAAAGTTTACATCGACGAATATGAAGCGCAACCCGGACAGCTTGAGTCGCTGCCGTTGTCGTCCATAGCGATGGTAAAGGTGTTGCGAAACGCCTACTTGTTGGGAACCAGCTCTGCTATTGCGGTCTATACAAAGAATGCAAGCCTGTTTAAAGATGCACCCGTTAAACCGAACCAGGATTATGTAACGATCTATGGTTATCCTCTGCTGAAAGAGTTTAACTCAAAAGATCAAAATGGAGCTTTTAGTTTCGAAAACAAAATGCCTGTGTTATATTGGAACCCGGTTCTGCCTTCGTCAGATAAGAATGAGAAGATCCGGTTTTACACAGGTTCCGTAAAAGATGAGACAAAGATTTACTTTTTTGGATTGATCAATAATAAACCGGTTTACATAAGCAGAAGTGTCACCGAATAATTATACTCGAACATGCGCAAACTTATTCTTTTTCTTCTGTCCTGTATGTCTTTTGTCGCGCTGGCAGCGCAGCGGCCCGTGCCTGTGAAGCCGCGGATACTTGTCAGTACAGACATTGGCGGCTCCGATCCCGATGATAACCAGTCGATGGCGCACTTGCTCATGTACAGCGACAGGTTTGCTATTGAGGGTTTGGTTTCATCACCTTCTTATGGCAATGGAAGCAAGCAAGAGATTCTGCGGATGATTGATTTGTACGAAAAAGATTTGCCGAAATTAAAACAGCGTGAAAGCAAACTTGCAACTCCGCAGTATTTACGTTCGGTAACCAAGCAGGGCAAACATGGTAATGCGCCATATGCCGGTTATACAAAAGCGACTGAGGGATCAGAATGGATCATCAAATGCGCGAAGAAGAAAAGCACACAGCCCTTATGGATATTAGGTTGGGGAGGATTAGAAGATGTGGCACAAGCTTTACACGATGCTCCTGAAATTCAAAGTAAGATCCGTGTGTATTGGATAGGCGGGCCAAATAAAAAATGGAGCGCCAACAGTTATGCATACATCACAAAGAATTTTCCTTCACTTTGGTTCATTGAAGTTAATGCTTCTTATTATGGTTTCTTTTCCAACAATAATACTTTAGACAGTATAAAAACAACTGACTACTACGATCAATACATTCAAGGTGCGGGCCACCTGGGAAAAGATTTTAGAAGTTACTACAAAGGCGAAGTAAAAATGGGCGACACGCCGTCTCTGCTATACATGATGGATGGCGACCCGAATGATCCGACGCGTGAAAGCTGGGGCGGTAGTTTTGAAAAGTTCCGGTATAGTCCGCATGTAGTGTTCAATCGTGTTACTGATGTAAATGACACCGTAGCATTTTGCAGTGTTGTTGAGTTTCATTTCAAAGGGCCGTCAATAAATATTCCTGCTGACTCCATTTGTTTTTGGATGGAAACAACTTATAAAAATGTTGTACAGAAATGGCCGGGCTATTATCTTGGAAATGGTGAGTACGGCATCAAATACGCACCCAAACAAGCCGAAGTCTTAAGCTATAATTTTTCCTCTGACATTGAAGGGTTTTCATTGCCGCAGGGTAAGTTGGTGGTGACCAATCTTTGGCCGGGCAAACACAATGCGGACGATTATAAATTGGGAGACAACTGGTACACTGACAAATCCGATCCGCAACTGTATGACGGAAAAATTCAAGGAGGAAAAACAATTACGAAGTGGAGAAAAGATGTGCTGCTGGATTGGGCAAAACGTTGGCAATGGCTGAAATAGATTTTTACATTGAAGAATACAAACGACTATGGAAATCAGATCAGGACTTTTTGCGTTTTTGTTAGCCATTGCAATGGTAAATGTTGCAACCGCACAATACACAAAGCTTCCTTCTATTGCGGATAAAAATTATCCGGTAACAGACTTTGGTGCCGTAGGCGATGGCAGCACGCTGAACACAAAAAGTATACAGTCTGCACTGGATAAGGCTTCGGCCAATGGTGGTTGTGTTGTAATACCTGCCGGAGTTTTTCTTTGCGGTCCATTAACCATTGGTGGGAAAACTGCTTTGAGAATTGAAAAAGGCGCCGTTCTTCGCTTAAGAAATGATGTGGACACCTATCCTGCAGTTAACAACAGGTATCTGAACTTTATAAATATTTCTGGTGCTTCTGATGTTAAAATATGCGGCGAGGGAACGATTGATGGACAAGGAGAAATCTGGTGGAAAAAATTCACTGCAAAGGAAATAACTAATCGCCGTCCGCAAATGGTTTTCATTGAAAATGCACAACGTTTGGAAATAAGCGGCATTACTTTTTTGAATCCGCCCAATACGCATCTGTCGATAAAAGATGGAACAGATGTGTACATTCACGGCATTCGCATCGTGGCACCTGCCAATTCCCGCAATACAGACGGCATCAATATTTCCGCTAAAAATTGTACTATTGAAGATTGCGATATCAGAACGGGAGATGATAATATTGCCATCAATTTTGGCAACAGGAACAACTCCGCTACCGAACCTGAATGCAGTAATATTGTTGTGAAGAATTGTTTCTTCGGTGTTGGCCATGGCATGTCTATTGGCAGCTTTACTTCAGGTGGTTTGAAGAATTTAAGTGTGAGCAACTGCAAATTTGATGGTACTACTTCAGCCATTAGAATTAAGACTGCAAGAGGCAGAGGCGGCCTTGTTGAAAATGTGAGCTATAGCGACATTGACATTAAAGATTCTAAATGGCCCATCTTTATTTCTGAATATTATCCAAGAGAGCCTGATACTCCCGAAGCAGACACAACAACGGTGGCGACAGCATTTTGCCCGGTGTACAAAAACATCGCACTGAAAAACATTACAGTAACGGGCGCAACGGATGCGATCAAAATCAACGGCATTCCTGAATCTCCGATACAAGGCATAATTTTCGAAAATGTGAAAATCAATGCAAAAAACGGCGCACAGATATATAATGCAAAGCAGGTGAAATTTGTAAAGTGCAGGATTAATGTGGAGAAAGGTGAGGTGTTGAAGACGTATAATGCGGAGGTAGAAGGAATGTGAAAATTTGAGGATTTGAAAACTTTAAAATGCATTGTGTGCAGCTTTGGAACTTTATTTGGTCCTGTTTCTGGTTCGAGGTTGTATATTAATAATGAAACTTGCACTGACAGAATTTTCAAATTTTCAAATCTTCAAATTTTCAAATTGTGATCCAAACGGTGTAATTTGACTTCTGGTTGGGAGGCTCCATGATTATGCTTGTACGACTGCTGCTGATAACTGCTTTTATTGTTTCCTTGCATAGCGCCTGGGCGCAGCCTAAATGCAAGATCGAATATTATTCTGCTGAAGACGGATTATCTCATGATGTCGCCACCTGTGTGGTTAAGGATCGGGAGGGATTTATGTGGTTCGGGTCCTGGAACGGAATTAACCGTTTCGACGGTCACACATTTATTTCTTACAAATCTTCCGCTGGTGATATGTCGCAATTAACGAACGACAGGATCGACCAGATCGTCGAAGATCAATCAAATCATTTATGGTTGAAGGCATACGACAAGGAGTTTTATCGTTTTGATAAGGCAACAGAAGACTTTTATCCGGTTTCCCGGATCCTGAATAAAAATACAAAGAAGAAAGTTCTGTTTTACAAAATCATAGAAGCATCAGAAGGGTTTGTATGGGTGCAGTCTGAAGGGCAGGGCCTCTATTGCATTCCGCAATCTGGCGACTCGACGAACAATATTGTGGTCTACAATAAAGATGCTGCTGCTGATTATTCTTTGGCATCCAACACCATCATTTTTTTCTACAGAGACCGCGAACATAAAATTTGGATAGGGACCTCGGAAGGGTTGTCCTGTCTGGAAAAAAGCGGATCAGGCATCTATAAAAATATCAAGCTTGATAAAAGTATCTCAAGCGGTTCAAGATTCACAGCCATCGCCGAAGATTCCTCACATATGTATATGAGTACGTCAACGGGCGAACTCGTTACATATGCAAAGAAGGAAAGGAAATTTACACAACAGAAAATAATAGCGGCTTCTTTGAATGCACTTACACGTTCCCGAAGGATGGACATCTTATATGCCAGCACGTCTACCGGCGATATATTGAAGATCAGGCTGAACGATGGGGGCATTACCAAACTGCACTACAGCACAGGCGAATCATTGCATTCTATTTATGAAGACAGGGAAGGCACACTTTGGATTGAACCTGACAAGCGCGGCATCATCAGGTACAGCGATGGTTCCGGCTTCAGGTATTTTTCCAAAAATGATATTAACACGTTTGTTAGCAATGGTAGTCAGTATGCCATTGTTGAAGACAACAATGGCATCGTGTGGATAAATTTGAAAGGTGGCGGCTTTGGTTACTACGATGCTACAAAGAATTCCTTCGAATATTTTTTGGATAATCAAAACGGTAGCCATCCTAAGTTTTCGAACATTGTACACAATATATATTATGATGACTTCGGAGCACTTTGGCTGACACCGGATGAAAGAGGCGTGATTAAAATTATTTCGCAGGCCAATGAATTTAAACAACAATTACTGGTTGAGCCAGGAACATTTAAACCGGACAATGAGATAAGGGGCATTTTGTATGACAATAAAGAAAGACTTTGGCTAGGCGCAAAAAGCGGAAAATTATATGTCAGGCAGAATGATAAATGGGTTACAGGTCTTTTTGTAAATGAGCCCACTGCAGGCTTTGGGCAGGTGTATTGCATGATGCAGGATAGTCACAATAATATTTGGCTGGGTACAAAAGCAAATGGTTTGTTTAAAGCAACACCTATCGACAAAGATCAAAGCAAATACAGGGTGACTCATTTTTTCCCAAACCCTGCCAATCCAAATAGTCTAGCCAGCGATGAAATATATGCATTGCTCGAAGACCATAAGGGTCGCATCTGGATTGGTTCGTATGAAAATGGATTGTCGATGATTGCGAATGATGGCGATTCTGTAAAGTTTGTCCACACAGGCAATGCATTTCAAAACTATCCTAAAGAAGCGTTCCGTAAGATTCGCCACATGGCATTGGATGGTGCCGACAACATCTGGATCGCCACTACCGATGGCTTATTGTTGCTGGATGCAAATGATCAGCATTCACCTGTTTATAACTACACTGCCTATAGAAAAATTCCGGGCGACAAACAGAGCCTTGGCGACAACGACATTCAATTTGTTTACCGCGATTCTAAAAATAAAATGTGGGTCGCAACTTCCGGAGGTGGCCTTGGGCTTGCCATTGGTACAGATCCGATGAAGGAGCTGAAGTTCAAAAATTACACGCCTAAAGAAGGTTTGCCAAATGGATATGTGCTCAGTTGTGTGGAAGACAGGAATCGAAATTTGTGGATTGCAACAGAGTACGGTCTTTCAAAACTGAACCTTGAAACGGATGTGATCAGAAGTTATGATTCTTATGATGGTTTGCCAAAGGTTGGTTACTCTGAAGCAGCCTGCACTATTTTGCCAAATGGCCATATTGTCTTCGGTGCCATCAAAGGCTATCTGTCGTTCGATCCTGCACGAATCGGCACTTATCGCATACCAGCAAAAATCGCACTCACCAATTTGCAGATCAATAATGAAGACGCAGGCCCCGGAGCCAATAGCGAAGTGTTGAAGGAAAATATCAATTATGTGAATTCACTCACGCTGCGTTATAATGAAAATATAATCAGCATTGACTATGCAATCCTTGATCAGCAATCGAGCGACAGGCAGGAGTTTGGGTTCCGTCTTCTTGGGTTTGATACCACCTGGCACAACAACGGTTTGCAGAGAAGAACAACTTATACAAACCTTCCGCCGGGGCATTATGTATTTGAAGTAAAAATGCTCAACAGTGATCTCTATGCTAACACTCCATACCGCCGTTTGAGCATTACTATATTGCCACCGTGGTGGAAAACATGGTGGGCCTATCTTTTGTATGCAATTGCTCTTGCTATACTGATTTGGTTCATTAGAAGAACCGCACTAACAATGCTGCGCCTGCGGCAAAAAATTGCGCTGGAGCAAAAGCTTGCTGAGTTGAAAGTTAATTTCTTTACCAATGTTTCTCACGAGCTAAGAACGCCACTCACGCTGATTATCAATCCTATTGAGGAATTGGCCCGCAAAGAAAATTTATCCGAGCAGGGCGCTGCCTATGTAAATGTTGTGCGCAAGAATGCCAATAGAATGGTGCGCTTTATTAATCAGTTGTTAGATCTGCGTAAACTGGAGAACAAGAAAACGACACTTCATATTTCTAACGTAGAAATTGTAGCGCTTGTGCAATCCATCTGTGATCATTTTACAGAAGCGGCAAAAGATAAAAGAATAACAATCGAAGTTGCTGCGGACCAGCATGAACTTTGTGCGTGGGTAGATGCTGAAAAACTGGATGTAGTCATTTACAATCTTTTGTCGAATGCATTGAAGTTTACACCGGATGGTAAACGTATAGAAGTAAAAATCAAAAAGCTTCACGATGGAAAGAATTTCTCGATTGCTGTTTGCGATCAGGGGCCGGGTGTGCTGCCGAATAAACTCGACGAAATATTTAAACTCTTTTACGCCAGTGATCATTCTGCCGGAAGAGATGTAAAAGGCATTGGCATTGGACTGGCATTGTCGAAAGAACTCGTTGAGTTACACGGCGGAGAAATTGCCGCAACAAATAATAAAGAAGAAGGGCTGACTGTGACCATTACGATGCAATCAGGAAAAGAACATTACAAGGGCGACCATATTTCATTTGTTGATTTGCCGGCAAAAGTTTCGAGTGCTGAAAAAGCAGTCGAGCAGTCGTCTTTATCTTCATTGGCGCCTAAGAACCAGCATGGAGAGCAAACGCCACTCGTTTTATTGGTAGAAGATAATAATGAGCTGCGCAATTTTTTGACCGGTCAACTCGGAGAATTCTATAGGGTAGAGGTAGCGGCAAATGGAAAAGAAGGACTGGAAAAAGCGATAGCGTTGGTTCCGGATCTCATTGTAAGCGACATAATGATGCCGATGATGGATGGCATACAAATGCTGAACGAAATAAAGAACGATGTCAACACCAGTCATATTCCCGTGGTGCTGCTGTCTGCAAAATATTCCATTGAAAGTCAGATTGAAGGGTTGCAATACGGAGCCGATTATTATATTACCAAACCGTTCAACAATAGCTTTCTCATTGCTTCTATCGACAACCTGATACGCCAGCGAAGAAAATTATTCGAATCGCTGGTAGAAAAGAAAACAGTGTTGGAACTGAGTCCGCAAGAATCGCTTGTCATCACTTCAAAAGATGAAACCTTTCTGAAAGAAGTGATTAAAATTGTGGAAGACAATATGGGCAATTACGACTTTAACATTGAATCCGTAGCTGAAGGTATGGCGATGAGCCGCACTACTTTTTATAAAAAATTCAAAAGTCTTACCAATTTAACGCCTGTAGAATTTGTACGCGACATGCGCTTGCAAAAGGCGAAGCAATATCTCGACGCCGGCGAAAATACGATCTCCGAGGTCGCATACATTGTCGGCTTCAACAATCCGAAATATTTCAGCACCTGCTTCAGGGAGAAGTACAATGTTTCGCCGTCGGAATATGTGAAGACAAATTTGAAAATTTGATGATTTGAAAATTTGAAAATGCTTGGCCTTGGTTCGTGTCCCCACGAACCGAAACGTCACTTCAACGCTTGGCCGTTTAAGGTTTAAATTCTCCTCTTATTATTGCAATATCATTTAAGCGCGGGATTTCGGTTCGTGGGGACACGAACCGAGGCCGTCCGTAGAGACGCATTGAATGCGTCTCTGTAACACCGTCGCGACGCAACAAAAAAATGTGAGGGTACGCATTTTACGCGAACATATTTCGGGTGCGGGAGACGCGTTGAACGCGTCTCTACGGGCCGTACTGCCGAATAGAATTACAAATGTTGAAGTGTGCGACGCAAGCAAAGCTGATTTCTATTCAACTGCTGACTACCAAAAAATGCCTTCGACGCGAAGTTTACTGCAAGGCAAAAACGTCTATGCTTCATTTTTTAAACTATTGATTTTCAATAAAAAATATACGGTAACCAAAATTTGTACCTATTCCGTCAATAATCGAACCCCCTTTCTGCGGTTTTGAAATAGGTTTATGTCACGGGTAAAAACAGGTCGATGCACTCACCGGTTACCCTCGCTAACGAAGCTTATTTTTTAACCAAACGGCAAAGACGATGCGTTTAATTGCTTATGAAAAAACAGTCCGGAACTGTTACTTTTCGTTCGGGCTCCACCCAACAAAAGCCTCCAAAATTTTCCGGTTTCTAATCTTATTATTAGTAGTGTTGCAAACGCATGTAAATGCAAACACTGCTTCCAACAAAGTTCCTCATCGTTCTCCAGCGGGTGTTATTACCGGCAAGATCACGGACCCGAAGGGCGAACCGCTTTCCGGTGCCAGCGTGGCAGAAAAGGGAACTAAAAATCAAACCCTTTCTAAACCAGACGGAAGTTTTTCTCTGAGCGTGCAGAATGAGAAAGCGACACTCGTTATTTCCTTTGTGGGCCATGCCACAAAAGAGATAGTGGCAACGGCCGGTTCTACTGTTAATATAAAAATGGAGCAGGCAAACAACAGCATGGATGATATCGTGGTGATCGGCTACCAGGCGGTGCGCAAAAAAGATATGCTTGCGGCATCCTCATCAGTTACATCAAAAGATCTGAAGGATAATCCGCTCAACAACGCGGCGGAAGCATTGCAGGGAAAGCTTGCCGGTGTGCAGATCAGCATGACGGAAGGTGCACCTGGTTCAGACGCCGTGATCAATATACGTGGCCGCGGTTCCATTACACAAAGTGGTGAGCCGCTGTATGTGGTAGATGGTATTCCGACAGATAACGCTTTGTCGATACTCAATCCACAGGATATAGAATCGCTGGACGTTTTGAAAGATGCGGCATCAACTGCTATCTATGGATCAAGAGGTGCTAATGGCGTAATTGTGATCACAACAAAGGGTGGAAAAAATACCAATGGCAAAACGTCTGTAAACTTCAACATGTACCAGGGCGTGCAGAAATTGGCACAGAAAATTGATATGATGGGACCATATGATTTTGTATTGTATCAATATGAAAGAGCATGGTGGCGCGGTGATACGGCTGGTGTTATAAAAAAATACATTCGCGATCCGTATAATTTCGACACGATTGAAACCTACAAAATGAATCCTGGCTTTGACTGGCAGGAGCGTACCATGGGAGCCAACGCATATCAGTCTTCTTACAACGTGGGCGTATCTGGTGGTACAAACAAAACAACTTACAACCTGAGCCTTACGGCAAATAAGCAACAGGGTATTTTGATCAACTCTGATCTTCAAAGGAAAAACCTTCAGTTCAGATTGGATCATAAAGCAACTGATCATTTCAAATTTGGTTTTGGCAGCCGCTACACCGATCAATTGATCAGAGGTGCGGGTACTTCTGATGCTGCCGGTGCAGGTAGCAACAGGCTGCGTCAGTACACACGCTACAAACCATTGATCATGCCGGGTGAAGAAGAAGACAGCTATGATCCCGATCTTGATCTGAACAATGCGGGTAATGGTTTCAACGTATTAAACCCAATATTGCTGGCCAATGCAGAAACAAGAAACAGATACAATACACAGCTCAACTTCAACGGATATTTCCAGGTTGACCTTGTGAAAAATCTGTACTTCCGTTCTACAGCGGGCTACACTGTAAACTCTACACGCAATCAGTCTTTTGATGATACACTGACGAATAATGCGAAGACATACAACAAACAGCCGATAGTAAGTTTGGCAAACAGCAAAAGCGTACAGCTCACCAACTCAAACGTATTGACATACAGCAACCCTGCAATGTTTGGAAGCAAACACGGTTTGAATGTTTTGTTGGGTCAGGAAATTCAAAAAACAACAGTTACTTCCGATGCATTGACACTGCGCTATTTCCCTATAGGCATCACTGCTGATAAGGCTTTCAACAACCTGCAATTAGCTGCTGCCTCCGCAACGGGTGCCATTCAGCCGAATCCAAGTTCATCGCAGGTGCCTACATCGCTGGCTTCGTTCTTCTCTACTATTGACTATAATTATGGTGGAAAATATTTTGCAAAATTCACATTGCGTGCTGATGGAACTTCTATCTTCTCAACTGAGCATAGCTGGGGTTATTTCCCTTCAGGCGCAGTAGCATGGAGAGTAAGCAAAGAGCATTTCTTTAACAGTTCAAAAGTGAATGATCTCCGTTTCCGCTACTCATACGGAACTGCGGGTAACAACAGGATCACTCCGTTTTCATACAGAACACAATACACAGCACCGGCAAGTGGCGGTTACGGTTTGAACGGTATATTAAACGGTATTTTCACACCTGCTAACCTTGGTAATCTTGACCTCATGTGGGAAAGCCAGGTGGCACAGAACCTTGGCATGGACATCACGGTATTCAACAGATTTAATCTGACTGTTGATGCTTACTCCAATAAATCAAGCAATCTGTTGCTTAACCAGGCAATTCCTTCTTCAACAGGCTACACCACTCAGTTTCAGAATATCGGTTCTACACGCAACCGTGGTGTTGAGTTTCAGTTGTCTGCTAATATTGTGAGCAATAAAAACTTCAGCTACAATGCGAGTTTCAATATCTCATTTAATAAAAATAAAATCACATCGCTTGGACCTAACACTCAATTGCTAAGAAACTCTGGCTGGTTCAGCGGAAGCAATTTTCCTGCTGACTTTGTGCTGAAAGTAGGAGATGAAGTGGGTACGATGTATGGCTATGTAAACGACGGATATTTCACATTGGATGACTTTGATACAAAGCCTTACTCCAATGCAAGCTATCCTGGCTATACAACGCAGTATACCCTGAAAAGCACAGTGGCAAACAATTCTACATTGCTTGCAGACCCTATACAACCGGGTTCTCCTAAATACAAAGACATCAGCGGCCCCGGCGGAAAACCAGATGGTAAAGTGGATGTGGACAATGACAGAACGATTATTGGTCATGCACAACCGAAGTTCTTCGGAGGTTTGAACCAGACGTTTGCATACAAAGGATTCGACCTTTCTATCTTTGTAAACTTTGTCTATGGCAACCAGGTTTTCAACGCGAACAAACTTGAGTATGCAAGTGCCTACGGTAGTGAAGTAAATTTATCTACAATAGATAACGATCGCTGGAGAATGGTTGATCCTGTAACCGGTAAACCGGTTCAACGCCAGATCGGTAGCGGTACTTCTGCAACCATCATAGGCGCTGATCCTGCAACGTTGGCTGTTGTAAATAAAAACGCGAAGATCTGGTTCCCTTCAACCAGTATCAACGGTTTCTATTCACAAAGCTATGGAGTGGAAGATGGTTCATACTTGAGAATCAACAACATTACGCTTGGTTACAATTTCCCTAAACCAATGTTGAAGAGAATCAAAGTGAGCACATTGCGTATTTATGCAACAGTGAACAATCTGGCGACACTTACCGGATACAAAGGTTACGATCCGGATGCAAGCACAAGAAGATCTGATCCTACAACACCGGGTGTAGATTATGCCGCTTATCCAAGGTCGAGAACTTTTGTTGCGGGAATTAACCTCGCGCTGTAAACAGGAATTAGAAATTAGAAATTAGGAATTAAGAATTAGGAGAACAGCACGCTGTGTTGCTAGTTTCTAATCCTCAAATGAAAATCATAGCAGATCATGACAATCATGAAAATCTGCGTTCTTTCTTCAAATAACAATCTTGCAATATGACAAGGAAAAATATAAAAACAGTAATCGCAGGCACGCTGTTATCAGCTGCTGTGATGGGCTGGATGGGTTGTAAGAAATTTCTTTCACCAGAAGCCGTTTCTTCTTTCGATACTGAATATGTTTTTGATAATATTACTAATGCCCGCAAGGCATTGCTAGGTTCTTATAACTCATTAACGGGCGACTATGGCTACGGCATCCGCATCAGCGGTTACTGGGCATATGATTCCGATGAAATGATTAAAGGAACAAACTCTACTACAACAGATGAGGGACAGTTGCTTGCGAAATATCTGGGCATCGCTTCCAATCTACAAATAACAAATCCATTCAACCAGATGTATACAGGTGCGGAGAGAGCAAATCTTTGCATCTACAATATTCCTAAAATGGATCTGTATAACGATGGTGGTGCGCAACAGCAAGCGCAATTGAAACGAATGCTGGGAGAGGCTTACGTGCTAAGGGCGCAGTTTATGTATGAGCTTGTCCGCAATTTTGGAGATGTGCCATTTCAGAAACAACCTTCGCAGTATACTTCCAATTTGTTCCAATCGCGCATGAGCAGAGACTCTATTTTGGATCAGCTTCTTGTTGATCTTAAACAGGCAGAGGATCTTATGCCATGGAGAACAGATGTAGGTACTATAGGCGATCCTACTGATCAGCGCTTTACAAAAGGTTCAGCTAAAGCACTGCGTGCAAAAATTGCTTTAACCCGGGGTGGCTATTCGTTGCCTGTTTCAGGTGGTGCGTTAACCCGTCCTTCGAACTATCTTGATTTTTATAAAATAGCACACGATGAATGTGCAGATCTTATCGCGAATCCTTCGCAGCACACATTGTTGCCTTCTTATAAGGACCTTTTCAAAAATTATCTTCTGGCGCATAACCTGAATGATCCTGCCGGTGAGTACATCATGGTGGCGTCTATGGCGAGCGGGGCGGATAGTAAGCTGGGCATTCAGACTGGTACAAAAGTAAATGGCGTGGGCGGTGGCAACCTGAATATTCTGCCCACTTATTTTTACATGTTCGATTCTACGGACGTTCGCAGAGATGTTACTTGTGTGCCTTACGAAATAACATTTGATACCATCAAAACAGGACATGCGATGAACGCAGTGTATGATGGTAAATTTAGAAAAGAGTGGGTTTCAAATCCTTCATTCATTTTCAGTGCGGGCAGTGCATCAACTTCAACAAGACCAGCTACAAACAATGCGTTGCAGAATATGCAATTGAGCTGGCCACTGATCAGATTTGCCGATGTGTTGTTGTGGTACGCTGAAACAGAAAATGAAATTAATAACGGGCCGACTGCCGCTGCTATCGATGCGGTTAGCAGAGTAAACCTTCGCGGCCACGGCGGTAGTTACAAGGAGACCCCTCCAGTTATACCAACAACAAAAGACGGCTTCTTTAAATTTTTAGTGAAAGAACGTATGCTTGAATTCGGTAACGAAGGTATACGCAAATACGATCTCATTCGCTGGAATCTTTTGGCAACAGCCGTTAGTGAAACAAGAACTAGATTGAATGCATGGGCTACTGCGACAGAAGCCAGCCATCCTGTTATGCCTCTTTATTCCTACATGGAAAATGGTCCGGCATATGCACGTGATGCTACACAGCTGCCGACGTATCTATATTTCATGAAAACACCTCCAAGATCTAACGTTGATGACTTCAATCCATTCCTTAACTCTTATTATAAACCTAGTGGTAATGCGGCAGCACCAACAGGACAGACACGTGTGAGCTGGTGGTTGGGCGGAAGCAGCCAGGTAACGTATGTGAGTTCAGTTGCTTCAGGCTTCAAAACCGGACAGAGTGAGTTGATGCCCATACCGCAGTCTCAACGCGACGTGAATCCGAATTTGAGTCCGCAGAATTTTGGCTACTAAGTTTTTTTAGTTGAAAATTGAGAGTTGAAAATCGAAAATGGCGTTTTGACCAATGTTGCAATTTTTGAATAATTTTCAACTTTCAATTTTCAATTGACTTTCAATTCCTCCGTAATATGAAAAAGGTATTATTGGTTTTAGTGACGATAGTTATAAGTGGTATTGGCTATGCCCAGAATTTTACACCACTTTGGCCATCGGGTAGAATGCCCAACAGCAAAGGGCTACAGCTTAGAGATAGTATTGTGAATGATAGGATTATACAGGTTGGAGTACCGGGCTTTTATAGTTTTTTTCCTGCTAAAGAAGAGAACACTGGCGCGGCTATATTGATATTTCCCGGAGGTGGTTATCATCATTTGACGTATGATCTTGGTGGTTTTCAATTGGCAAAATGGTTTAACTCCATGGGCATAAGCGCTTTTGTAGTTAATTATCGGTTACCTACATCACCAGATCTTGTACACTGTGAACTTGGTCCATTGCAGGATGCGCAAAGGGCAATGCGCATCATCCGGGCCAACGCAGCCAAATGGAAAATTGATCCGGCAAAAATCGGCGTGCAGGGATCATCGGCAGGAGGGCACGTAGCAGCAATGATGGGTTGTTTGAAAGATGATGTTTCGCGCATCAACGACAGTCTTGATAAAATATCTTTTCAAGCTGATTTTATGATATTGGTATCACCCGTGATCAGCATGGGCGTTAATGCCCACAAGGGAAGCAAAGAGAATTTCCTTGGCAAAAATCCCTCCAAAGAAATGACGGACAAATACTCAATGGAACTGCAGGTGAACTCAACAACGCCTCGCTGTTTTATTGCAGATGCATTCAATGATAAAACCGTTCCCCCTATAAACAGCCTTCTTTTTTACCAGGCCCTTTTAGAGAAAAATATTTCCACCAGTTTCCACGTATTTCCACAGGGAGCGCATTCTATCGGATTGACAAATAATCCGGGATCAACTGTGTTGTGGAAATCATTACTGGAAGCATGGATGAAAGAAATGCAATTCACTGAACACTAGTTTTAATAACAACAACGAGAGTAAGATGATCATTAAAAAAACTTTTCAATTCCTGGTGCTCGCTTTGCTTGCCCATACCCAGGTGCACGCACAGTATTCATGGGATAATTTGCCAACGGCGCAAGTGCCAACATTTAAAAACGACACGTTCAATATAAAAAAATATGGCGCCATCGCAGATGGCATTACACTTAATACCAACAGCATTAATAAGGCAATTGATGATTGCTGCAAGAAGGGTGGAGGCGTAGTGCTTATTCAGGAGGGCATTTGGCTCACAGGGCCGATAGCGTTGAAAAGCAATGTGAACCTGCATCTCAATGCGGCTGCTATTTTGCAGTTCACGAAAGACTTCAATCAATTTCCTTTAGTGGAAGGTAATTATGAAGGAGCTCGTTCCGCAAGAAATCAATCTCCCATATCTGGCGATCATCTTGAAAATATTGCCATTACAGGTAAAGGCATTGTAGACGGAAATGGCGATGCATGGCGTATGGTGGGTAGAGACAGACTAACAGAAAGTGAGTGGAAAAAGAAACTCGCTTCCGGTGGTTTGGTAAGCGCTGATGGTAATACTTGGTACCCATCTGCAAAAACAAAAAAGGCACACGAAGAAAAGTTGAACGGAATCATCGCGCCGGGAAAGACATTGAAAGATTATGAAGCCATCAAAGACTATCTGCGTCCAAACCTGGTAGTGCTGAATGATTGTAAAAAAGTGTTGCTCGAAGATGTTACCTTTCAAAACTCTCCCGCATGGAACCTGCATCCACTGATGTGTGAGGACCTTACTTTAAAAAATCTTACCGTTAAAAATCCTGAGTATGCACAGAATGGCGATGGCGTAGATGTGGAGAGTTGCAAAAATGTTTTGATCGACGGCTGTACATTCGACGTAGGAGATGATGGCATTTGCATAAAAAGCGGTCGTGACGAAGAAGGTAGAAAACGCGGAAAACCGACGGAGAATATGGTTGTTCGTAACAGCACTGTTTACAAGGCTCATGGCGGTTTTGTGATAGGAAGTGAAATGAGCGGCGGCGCTAAAAATATATTCGTTTACAGTTGCTCTTTTATAGGAACGGATAAAGGGCTTCGTTTTAAAACTGCAAGAGGCAGAGGCGGCGTGGTAGAGAACATTTATTGCAAAAATATTTTCATGAAAGATATTGTGCATGAAGCCATTTATTTCGATATGTATTATTTCACCGCACCACCTAAAAAAGGTGAAAGGGCAGAAGCTGTTGAAGCTAATATTACAACACCGCAATTCAGAAATTTCGAGATCAGCAATATCGTTTGTGATGGTGCAGACAAGGGCATCTTCATGAGAGGTTTGCCTGAAATGGCCGTGAAGAATATAAGCATCAGCAATGTGTTGCTCAGTACAGAAAAAGGCGCAGAGATCATCGAATCTTCAGACATAAAGTTGAGCAACGTTACATTGTTAAGCAAAAAAACAGACCCTGTTATTCATGTTGAAAACAGCAAGGACATTACTATTGATGCATTGAAATATAGTCCTGCTTCTACATTGCTATTTAATATTTACGGAGCCGACAGCAAGGATATTAATCTGCGCAACACAGACGCTTCGAAGGTGAAAACGGTAGCGTCGTTTGTAAAAGGCGCAAATGCAAAAGCAATTACGGTTGTGAATTGATTTGTAGAGACTAGGCAATGCCTTGTCTCTACCGGATTCCAGCAATGCAGCAATATCCCGCGAATGAGGCAATATTCGAAATTTGAAAAAGAAATAAAATCAATGAAATCATATTTTTTTCCGCTACTGGCAATGATGTTATTTTCAGTGGCCGGGATGGCGCAAACCAATACCTCTCCCAGAGTGCTCACAGTGGCACAGGATGGAAGCGGTAATTATAAAACCATTCAATCTGCCATCGATGCAGTACGTGCTTACTCTCCCGAACGTATTACCATCAATATAAAAAATGGCGTATATCGTGAGAAGGTTGTAGTGCCTGCATGGGTGACCAATGTTTCCTTTGTTGGCGAAAGCAAAGAAGGAACTATCATCGTGAATGGTGATTATTCAGGCAAATTCATGAATGCTGATACGTTGGCTGATAAAACGAAATTTAGCACGTTTAATTCTTACACTATGTATATTCACGGCAATGACATTTCCATAAAAAACATAACCATTTCAAACAATGCGGGCCGCGTAGGACAGGCTGTCGCTCTGCATGTAGATGGCGACAGATTTGAAATGGAGAACTGTAGTCTGCTTGGCAACCAGGATACGTTACTAACCGCAAACGATACAGCGAGGCAATATTTTGTGAACTGTTATATCGAGGGTACAACCGATTTTATTTTCGGCAACGCGACTGCTGTATTTCAAAATTGCACACTTAAAAGTCTCGTTGAATCTTTCGTCACGGCAGCCTCTACTTCGCAGCAACAACAATTTGGTTATGTGTTTCAGCATTGTAAACTTGTTGCAGATGCCAGTGTTAAACGCACCTATCTCGGTAGGCCATGGAGAGCATACGCGAAAGTTGTTTTCATGGATTGCGAAATGGACAGCAGTATCAGACCCGAGGGTTGGCACAATTGGGGCAAGGTGGAAAATGAAGCAACCGCTTTTTACGCAGAATATAACAACACTGGCGCAGGTGCCAATACCGATAAACGCGTTGCATGGAGTCATGTACTTACCGAAAGTCAGGCAAAGCAATACACGATAGAAAACATATTCAAGGGATGGAAGCCGGCATTTGGCCAGGCCAATATTACAGCGAGGTAGAAGACCTTGTTTACAAAACAAAAATAGTAATTAACAACGGGAACAAAAGGCATACTATGATGAAAGCAAGGACGATACTGGGTTTAATGATCTTCTTTTCTATTTTGAATGTTAATAAAACCGTCGCACAAAGCAATTACACATTGTGGTACGACAAGCCCGCCACAAACTGGAACGAGGCTCTTCCTATTGGTAACGGACGTTTGGCATCAATGGTTTTCAGCGGTGCTACAGAAGAACGATTGCAATTGAACGAAGAATCTGTATGGGCCGGTGAGCCGGGTAATAACATTATTAAAGGGGTATATGACAGCATCGTGCAGATACGTAAACTCATCTTTGAAGGAAAATATAAGGAGGCACAAGATCTTTCCAACAGTACATTTCCGAGGCAGGCGCCGAGGGACGGCAATTACGGTATGCAGTATCAGCCCGTTGGCAATTTGTTAATTCGTTTCGCAGGGCACGAGAATGCAACAAAATATTACCGCGACCTCGATATACAACATGCATTGGCTTCAGTTAGCTACGATGTAAACGGCGTTAGTTTTAAAAGGGAAATGTTTGCATCGCTCACAGACGGAGTGATCATCGTGCGTTTAACAGCCAGCAAACCTGAAAGCATTAACTGTGTACTTAGTTTAAACACTCCGCACAAGGTGAGTCAGTTGAAAGTTAAGAACGATGAATTGATTCTGACTGGCACCACGAGCAGCGTTGACAACAAGCAAGGGAGAGTAAATTTTGAAACACAAGTTCTGCCGAAAGTGCAGGGGGGTAAAGTCAGCATGACTGACACAAGCCTTATCCTCACAGGCGTTGATGCAGCAACTGTGTACATCAGTATCGGTACAAACTTTAAGAACTATCATGATATTAGTAGAAATGCATCCGCGGTGACATCGGGTTATCTCGCAAATGCACTCACGAAAAACTATGAGACGCTAAAGTCTGCACACATTAAAAAGTACAGCAGTTATTTTGAAAGAGTTTCACTTGATCTTGGTACAACTGCACAAAGTAAAAAGCCAACAAACGTAAGGGTTGTAGAGTTTAATTCAAATCCTGATCCTCAACTCACGGCTCTTTATTTTCAGTTTGGAAGATATCTCCTGATTTCTGGTTCGCAGCCCGGCACAGCGCCAACTACTTTGCAGGGCAAATGGAACGATAAATTGAATCCTGCGTGGGACAGCAAGTACACGATCAATATCAATACCGAAATGAACTATTGGCCGGCAGAGCCCACTAATCTTAGTGAATTGCACCAGCCGTTGTTCGATATGATAAAGGATTTGTCCGTTACCGGAAAAGAAAGTGCAACAGAAATGTATCATGCACGTGGCTGGAACGCACACCACAACACAGATCAGTGGCGCATAACGGGCCCTGTGGATGGAGGCTTTTACGGCATGTGGCCGATGGGCGGCGCATGGCTCACACAACATTTATGGTACCACTATCTGTACACAGGCGATAAAGATTTTCTTAAAGATGTTTATCCTGTATTGAAAGGAGCCGCTATGTTTTTTGTGGATGTATTGCAGGAGGAGCCAACACACAAATGGCTGGTTGTATCACCATCGATGTCTCCTGAAAATACGTATGAGAAAAGTGTTGGTATCACAGCAGGTGGTACTATGGATAATCAAATTGTTTTTGATGTTCTGTCGAATGCGATTCACGCTGCAAACACTTTACAAACTGATAACGAATTCGCGGATACATTGAGGACCGTGATAAAAAGGCTGCCGCCAATGCAGGTTGGTCAGTATGGCCAGTTGCAGGAATGGCTGAAAGATTGGGACAGGAAAGATGATAAGCATCGTCATATTTCTCATTTGTATGGCTTGTTTCCAGGCAATCAGATTTCGCCATATCGCAATCCGCAATTGTTTAATGCAGCACGTCAATCGTTGGTGTATCGGGGAGATAAATCAACCGGCTGGTCAATGGGATGGAAGGTAAACTGGTGGGCAAGATTACTGGATGGCAATAGAGCGTACAAATTGATCTCAGATCAGTTGTCGCCTGCGCCTGCTGAAACAACAGGACAAAATGGTGGTACGTATCCGAACCTGTTTGATGCACATCCACCATTTCAAATCGATGGCAACTTTGGTTGTGTATCCGGTATCTCGGAAATGCTCCTACAGTCGCAGGATGGCGCGATTCATGTACTTCCTGCATTGCCTGATGTTTGGCCAAATGGTAACGTAAAAGGGCTGGTAACGAGGGGAGGATTTGTTGTTGACATTTCCTGGAAAGACGGAAAGATCAATACATTAAAGGTTATATCCAAAATCGGTGGCAATTGCAGACTGCGTTTGTATGATGAGATTGTTGCCGATGGTAAATTCAAACTGAATAAAGCCAGTGGTGAGAATCAAAATCCTTTGTTCGAAGTGGAATCGATAAAGCAGCCACTTATTTCAGATAAGGTAGCACCGGTTGATCTCAAGTTAAGAAAGACTTATGAATATGATTTGGTAACAGAACCTGGAAAAACTTATTTATTTAAAGCCCTGTAAGCAGGAGGGTTTTCAAAAAAAATACTGCCTCAATTAGCCCTAAATAGTTTCTGCTGCAAACAGGAACCAGGCAGTGTGAATAAAGATTATAGCAGGTGAGCGAGTAAATATGATTCGTCATAACGCTTATCGGAGTTGCTAGTCCTGGCAACTCCAATTTTTTAAATTGTTGAACGGGCCCTTAAAAATATTGTAAGCTAACCAATAGAGATGGCTTTATCACGATGGTTCTCGTTTCTAATAGTAAGTCGTGCCTTTTTTATGACAGGTTGATGATTGTCAATATTTTTCGCATAATCATACGGGATAGTGGAGGCTGTTTTATTTTTTCTGAAATTTATATTTACATTTACATAACCTTATAACCTATCTATTATGACGTTGATTAAATTTTCTGCAGAAATTTTTCCTATTTATATCTTTCGCAACGCAGTTAACTACACTTATTGCTTCTGAAATTTTTTTGAATCACATTCCAATTTTTGGACCGAGCAAATCTTTACAAGATGAAAAAAATATTGTTTGTTTTTTTTGCATGCCTTATTACTACAGTTGGTTTTGGACAGGATATAACCGGAAAATGGCAGGGCGTCCTGAATGTTCAGGGTAGTCATTTAAGGCTGCTTTTTACTATTAATAAAAGCGATAGTGGCTATGTTTCAACAATGACCAGTATGGATCAGAATGCAATTACAGTGCCCGTAAAGTCCACAAGTTTTGCCAACGATACTTTGCAACTTAATGTTTCAAGCATTAATGCTAAGTATAAAGGCCAGGTAAAAAACGACAGTGCAATTGCAGGAACATACACGCAAAACGGGCGATCATTTGAATTGAATTTATTGAAAGGCACTAGTGAGCCCGTTGCAAAAAAAAGACCGCAAGAACCAACAAAGCCATATCCTTACTACAGCGAGGAAGTACGTTTTACCAATAACAAAGCAAACATTTCATTAGCCGGCACATTAACGTTGCCGCAAAAAGATGGTGTGTTCCCGGTTGTGGTATTGATAACCGGGAGCGGACCGCAAGACAGAAATGAAGAATTGATGCGACATAAACCGTTCCTGGTGATATCGGATTATTTAACCAGAAATGGAGTTGCTGTTTTGCGATACGATGACAGAGGCTTTGGAGAATCGCAGGGTAATTTTCAAACAGCAACCACAGTCGATTTTGCAACCGATGTGCAAGCAGCAGTAGACTATCTGAAAACAAGAAAAGAAATCAATAAGAAGAAAATTGGTTTAATAGGTCATAGCGAAGGAGGAATCGTTGCGCCTTTGGTAGCGTCCAAATCAAAAGACGTTGCTTTTATTGTCTTATTGGCTGGCCCTGGTATTCCGGGCGATCAACTTTCTTTGTTGCAAAGTGGCTTGTTGGCAAAAGCAGTTGGTGCTAGTGAGGCAGACATAAAGGAGGCAAACACTATTAACAGTAAGTGTTTTGAAATAATAAAAAATGCGAAGGATTCCGCACAGCTGAAAAGAAATTTGGCGGATTATTTAAACGTAGCGATGGGTGAAGGGAAAGATACACCTCAAATTAAAGGTGTGCCTGTTGACGATACTGTACTTGCTTTGGTCGATCAGTTATCTTCTCCGTGGATGCAGTATTTTCTGAAGTACGATCCTGCTCCTGCATTGCAAAAAGTTACATGCCCGGTATTGGCACTAAATGGTTCAAAAGATATACAGGTGCCGGCTAAAGTGGATTTGGAAGGTATTAGTAAAGCTCTCGCGAAAGGAGGGAACAAAAATGTAACAATAAAAGAACTCCCAAACCTGAATCACTTGTTCCAGGAGTGTAAAACCTGCACGATGGATGAGTATGCTATTATTGAGCAGACGTTCTCTCCATTGGCGCTGGCAGAGGTTTTAAATTGGATCGTTATTCAAACCAGGTAACTGATACACTGTAATGTTATGTGGCGTTTTGTCTCTATAATAATTGCCGCAGCTAACTATTGAAATTTTTTGAGGTCTTTCAACGCACGCTCAATCTTTAATATGGTTTCGCTTTCCTGGCTCGGGCGGCTCATATCTCCGTCTATAATTTTTGCTTCTTTTGTAACAAGCATATACCTAGGTACGCCGCTGATTTGATATGCTGTGGAGAGTTCACCAAATTCAGATTTGCTTAAAAAATAATGAACGCCGGCTAATTTATTTTCTTTGATAAGTTTTTCCCAATCGGCTTCTTTACTGTCTACGCATAGATATACAAACGTAATGTTTTTGTTTTTATAGGATTCCTCCATTCGTTTTGAAAATTTCATTTCGGCTTTGCAAGGAGCGCACCATGTCGCCCAAAAGTCAATGTATACGAGGTCCGTGTTTAATTGTGAAACAAATCTCTTAAGACGGACATCATTTTGATACTTCGGTCTTGCAGGATTATTCAGTTCCCGGATGCGTGCGAAAATGTCCTTATTTTGAATCTGGGAATCTAGTTCCTTGAGTTCTTCTTTTGAAATAGAAATTCCTTTATCCTGTTTCGCGTTGCACATCTTCAATAGAATCATGTCTGTGCCAAGACCACTTGAACACATGCTTCTTACAAGATTAAGTGAAAGAGTTGCAGCCTCCATCTCTCTGCTGAACCAAAGCCCCAGTGATGCTTTGCGAAACTGTATTCGATATTTTGAAAACAACTCTGCAATTGCAACAGAGTCCATTCTGTAATCATAGTTTTTTTGCCCTGCATGTTCGAATATGTCATTAATCAATAGCGAATCTCTTTCAGAAAACTTGGTGCCCCATGCGATTAGTTTTTCAAGCTTCTCGGTAAATGAAATGATGTGTCTTTGGTTTTTAAAATAAGTGTCGATCGGAGCAATGTATAAGTCAATGATAAAATTGGCGTACCATTCAGTTAGGGGAGGACCGGCGATGTTGGGATTAATTATTTTGAGAAAATCCAGATACTCTTCATCTAAAGGAACGATAGGAGTTCTAATCCCATAGCCTAGCAAGTCACAACCGGCTTTGAATTTGAAATAGCTCGAAACGATGTTGTAAAATGTATCTGAACATTTATTGTCAATGGCATACTTCTCGCAAAATTTCAGGTCCTCATTCAATAGTTCAAGCCTATGTTTTTTGAATGCTAAAAGGCTGTCGGTTTTCTTGAGTGAGTCGGTTTTTTCAAATGAAAACGCATCTCTTCTTAGCACCCCATACCGATTCAACTCCCGGTTCAGGTCTGCATGCGTGCCTGAGAAATTTATGTCTATGTCCTTTCTGTCGTCAATAATGACATTGGGAGGAAATGAAATGGTGAGCGAAAGGGAATCACCAGGGAATGCATAGACGGCAATCAATTTGTCTCCAAAAGATAGCAGTATCTCTTCAGGGTTGGTAAGCGCAAACTTGAAATGGAATTTTCCACTCGCATCTACGCTGTCGCCTGCAACCTGTCGTTTAAATTGGAAAAGATCAGTGTAATGAGCAATAATGTAACCGGGAATATTTTGGTTTGTCTCTTTGGGGATTAGTGTACCGGATAATACAACAGTGTCTTTTGTTGGATTGGCCACGGCCTGGGAGCTTGTTATTAATGAAATTCCAAAAATGGTGAGTAAATGCAATAATGCTTTTATTGTTGCAGGCATAGGTTTTAAATCGTGTTTCAAAGAGATGCACTGCGCAGAAAATTTCATAAAATAACCAGGAAAAATTTATAACGATGAATCCTTCGGGTAGGCTAGCGCTTATACCACGCCGCAGCAATCAACAATATACTCAAGTGGGCCTGCATATATTTCTGTACATGAGCAACCGCGAGAGACAAGTATTCCTTCACAGTATACTTGGAGATGTTTAATTCCTTTGCAGATTCCTCGTAGGTTTTGCCTTGCAGTTTGCACAGAACAAATACTTTTCTTTTTTGAGGAGATAATTGTTTGATGGCTTCTTCCAGTAACTGAAGACGTTTTTCTTTGATGGCTGAATCAGATCCTGAAGATGACATTATCGTGGAAAGTTCCTTTTGTACCGTGGTTGTTTGCAACGCTTTTTTCAGGAAATCGATGGATTTGTTGTAGCTAACAGTAAACAGCCAGCCGGATAGTGATTTTGTGGCGTCGATGGTATGGCGTTTTTCCCACAGTGTAACGAACACTTCCTGCAGGATATCTTTTGCGGAATCTGTGTCTTTAACCAGCTTCATAATATTGCCATATACTAAACGGTGATACTTCGCGTATAACACGTTAAAACCTTCAACATCGTCCTGTAGAAGGAGGTTAATCAGTCTGGCATCATCGTTTAATTCCACAAAAGGGCAATTTAAAATAGTCTGGGAAATGTTTGAGGAAGACATGGCGAAAATTACCTGTAAAAGCTATATCTGCTAAACTCAAATTTCCTGTTTCAAATATAAGAGGTTATTAAAAAAAATCCTATCAAATTAAATGTCATTTTCACATTTATATAGATTTATCGGTAGAGTTTATTTAGTGGTTGTTTGGTAGAGTAAATGAAATTGAATTTTTTGCGGTGCAACATTGGTTAGAGTTGCACCGCAAAAAGAGACAAGCAATGCCTTGTCTGTACAGAGTGGTCAGATGAGTAATAAAAAATGGGGCAGATAAGAATATCTACCCCTTATTAACGATCACATGCCAATGTTGGAACAGGATAAGGATTTTTAGTTTCTTGTTGGCTGTAAGGGCGAATAGCATTCGCCCTTATGCTCAATCGGCATTACCAGCCGGGATTCTGCATGGCAGCTTTTTCATCAGCCGTCAGGGGTTTTCCATTTTTATAATTTGCATCAAGGAACGCCTGTGGAATAGGTCTCAGATAATGTTTGCTTGCAGATGGTTTTGCTTCGTCATTAAACAAAGTGCATCTGGTTACCAACGTTTTGGTTCGTGCCAGATCTTCCCAGCGCATTAACTCACCCATCAACTCACGTGAACGTTCATTCAAGATGAAAGCGATGAATTTGTCTGCGTCGCTACTCACATTCAGTTTGTTGTAAAAATCATTCGTGGAGTTGAAGATATCTGCCGTACTGTTCAGGTGCATTGATGACAACGTGCTGGCAGTTGTGGTTGACATATTGTTCGACTCGTAGTACGTGTTCTTGTCGGAGTAAGAAAAGTAGGTTCCTGTTGCTACAGTATTTGTTTTATAGGCAATTCCTCCGTCAACATATGCTGCACGGTCTTCACCTGATTTATAAGCAGCTCTGTCGCGCACTGCGTTGAGATAAGGCAAAGCCTGTGTGTAGTTTCCTTTACGGCCGTAAGCTTCTGCGGCTATTAAGTAAGTTTCTGCCAGTCGTGCAAGAATGCCATCACGTTGGCCAAACTGAGAGGCAACTGCATTACGCGAGCCATCCATGAATTTAGAGAGTGCTAAGAAACGGCTTACTTCAAAATTGCCATGATTGCCCAGCATGTTTTCAGGTTGCCCGTTAAAATAGCGAACGAACAAGTGCGGCGCTCTTCTCGCAATGTTAGTTGGCAAACTGGTATCTGCTTTGGTTGGATCAGAACTTGTGTAGCGTGTATCCCCCGGTTTATTTGCAATATATAAAATAGATTCCTGTCCACCTGTAAACTTAGGCTGGTTGGCTAAGGCAGGAGTTGGAGCGTATTGTGCCGTCCATTTTGGAGCGCCGGTTGGATTGTTGCAAATGTACCTGGTTTTAAAACTTTTCCAGAAACGGGAATCATTCACACGGTCAAAAACATCCACTGCATAATCTGTAGAGCGCATCCGCTGAAATTCTCTGTCTCCCGGAATATCTCTTACCATTCCCGGCAAGTTTTGATAAACAGACGGGTAGTACAAATGTATCTGGTTTCCGTAGCGTCCCTGTGTTGATGTATTGTTGGAAAACTGGGCCGCCAGAATAATTTCAGGAAGCTTTTCGTTAGGTCCGTCAGGAGTGGTGAAGTTCCAGAGATCAGAATAGTTGGCTGCCAATGAGTGTTTGCCACTGTTGATAACGATGTCTGCATATTTGATACAACTGTCCAGGTCACTTGCTTTGGTGTTGTTGTTCCAATCGCTGTATAATTCGCTCGCACGTGTCAGGTATGCTTTCGCAAGAAAATGTGCCGCGGCATACTTGGTAATTCTGCCCGGGTCAGCAGGTGTTTCAGGAAGATAACTGTAAGCCTTTGTAAAGTCCAGCATGATCTGGTTGAATACTTCCTGCGCTGTGTTGCGTGAAAACTCTGTTTCCAATGTGCTTGTTTGCGTCAGCTTCAGCGGCACACCACCATACTGTTTTACAAGTTTGAAATAGTTGAATGCACGCATGAAATATCCTTCACCTAAGCGGGTGTTTTTATTTGCATTTTCACCGTAGTACAGCGGCACGTTTTCAATTAAAATATTAGCGGAGTTAATGTATGAATACATGTTGGCGAAAATCGCATACACGTCGCCATTCGCGCTATTGAGATTTGCATCATATGAGTTCCACATTTGCGCAGTACGGTCGCCACCAACAGTAAATTCATCTACACCATAGTTTGTTGATTCATATGTCCATTCGTAGTTGAAATGAAATTTCAAACCCTGGTACACACCGGTGGAAAGGTCATCAAGACCCAACGGCGTCTTGTAATCCTGCAAGCTTTTCGATGTGATCAATTGTTCATCCAAAAAGCTTTTTTTACATGAACTGCTTACAAACAAGCCAGTTCCTATCATTAAATAAGCTGATAATTTTTTCAATATGGAAAGTTGCATTGTCAAAATTTTTAAAGATTAGAAACTAGCATTTACTCCAAAAACTACACCTCTGTTGAACGTACTGCCACCCAAATCAGGATCGAGGTAGTTAACCCCTGAGTACAGCAAGCCCGGGTTAATCATTTGCCCATACACTTTCAATCCTTGCATGTGCCATTTCCTGGCACTGCCTGAAGGCAAATTGTAGGAGAGCGTAATGTTTCTCACTTTAATGAATGATCCGTTTTGGAAGTTCATAGAGGTGCGATAAGCATCACCCGCTGCACTGTTATAGTTAGGCGACGGATAATCATTTGTTGCGTTGGAAGGCGTCCAGTAATCCAGTTTCCGCTGAGCAAAACGGCCCTGCAAAGATTCGGCGCCGGTCGCTATGTAGTTGCCTGCTCTTGAAAATATGAAAATGGACAGGCCCCAGTTCTTGTACATAAAATCATTGCTGAGTCCGGTTATTAAACTCGGTTGGAGATTGCCTTTTACAATGCGGTCGTTGTTCGCATCAATTTTGTAATCATGGTTTTGATCTACAATTTTTATATCGCCGGGATTGAACGTTTGTCCGTTTGCTTTATACTTCGCCATTTCATCCTGGTCTTCTTTTGTGTTCTGCCAGATGCCCGCCTTTTGATAATCATAGATCACCTGTATGCGTTGACCAATGAACCAGCTGTTTGCAATGTCATCCGTTTTTCCATATGCGAGTTCATCGATTTTTTCTTTAGCATAAGTCAAATTGAAAGTTGTGGTCCAGCTAAAGTTACGGTTGCGAATATTCACACTTGTTAAACTCAGATCAACGCCTTTTCCCTTGGTAGAGCCAATATTAGTCAGCATGCTGGTATAGCCCGTAGCAGGATTCAGGGAACGATACAGCAACAGGTCCGACGTTCTTGTTGCATATAAATCGATGGCACCGCTCAGGCGACTGCCAAACAAACTGAAGTCAACGCCGGCACTGGTTTGCGTGGTATGTTCCCATCCCATGTTTTGGTCAGGATAGGCTTGTGGATTTGCTGAACTTGGATCAGAAGGCACATAGCCCAACTGTACCAGGCTTCCCCATGTATAGTACAAACCTTGCAGGCCGCCCAATGTAGTGTATGGATTAACAGCAGAGTTGCCCACAGTGGCCCTGCTCGCTTTTATTTTTAAGTTGTCTATCCAGCGGACATCTTGCAGGAAACGCTCTTTACTTACTATCCAGCCAAGAGAGATTGAAGGGAAATGATCCCATTTATGTCCTGCAGCAAGTACAGATGCGCCGTCCCAGCGAACGAACGCTGATAATAAATATTTTTGATCAAAGGCATAGTTTGCTTTCGCCATGTAAGAAGTGAGCGCATTCTCCGACAGCCCTGTTGAAAAGGCATCTAAAGCAGAAACTGTATTGAGTGCATACCATTTCTGATTGGGCAACGGCAGTTTTGTAGCTGTCATGGAGGATGTTTCAGAACGGTTGTGCAGTGCGGATTGCAATAAAGTCACACCGATGTCGTGGGTATGTGTTCCTTTAATTGTTTTATCGTAGTAAAGTAGATTGTCGAGTGTCCAGGAAAAGTTATTTGTCTGGTTAAGCTGCGCGTAGTTTGTGGATCCCGGGTTGCCACCACCGCGATTAATGGAATTGGCATCCATCCATCTGCCGTTATAATAATTTTGGAAATCAGGACCGAAATTTAATCTGTAGCGTAAGCCTTTCAGAATTTTTACTTCTGCATAAACAGAACCAATTACACGCAATGATTTTCTAAGATTGATATTGTATTTGTTTTCGTCAACAGGATTGAGAATGTTGATATCGCCGCCTGGTAGAAGAATTCTTTTGCCAGTGCTGTCATAAGGCACAGCATAAGGCAGCATACCTTGTAATGCAAAATAAATATTACCTGGTCCTGTAGCGTTAGTAGTGGCAAATCCATAATTCTGCAAACCATATGATGTATTCACACTACCGCCCATGCTGAACCATTTGGTAGGAGTGATGTCCACGCTAAACTTGCCGCTGTAGCGTTTATAGTCCTGGCCTATTTGTGTTCCCTGGTTGTTATAGTATCCAAACGAACCATATGCTTTTACATTCTGTGAACCACCGCTTACACTAATGATCTGGTCGTTGGTTACACCTGTTCTTAGCGCATAGTCGGTCCAGTTAGTAGTAGGCACCAACTCAGGATGCCAAACGCCGTCAACCCAGCCTTTCTGAATATTTGCGAACGCAATCGGATCCTGACCAAAAATACGCTGATCGTCTGTTAACGTTGGTTTGTCAGGATAAGTACTGCTCGCTGCTGCGTTAGGGTTTAAAAATTTTACCCTGCGGTAAGCGTCACGTCTGAACTCCACATATTCAGGAGCGTTCATCATTGTTGCTCTGTCGTACTGTTTTTCCAGCGTTACAGATCCAACATAGTTAATACTCAATGCCCCGCTCTTACCACGCTTGGTCGTAATTTGTACCACGCCGTTTGCACCACGTGAACCGTAGATGGCTGTAGCAGAAGCATCTTTTAGGATATCTATCGTTTCAATATCATTAGGGTTGATTGCATTCATGCTGCTTGCGCCGCCAAAGTTGAGCGGCACCCCATCTACCACATAGAGCGGTTCGTTACCACCACTTATGGAACGCATACCGCGTATAAGGATCGCACCTACTTCGCCCGGTCTTTCGTTTGACGTTACGTCCACACCTGCTGCTTTGCCCTGAATGGCCTGTAATGCATTCGCAACGGGACGTGAGCGTATTTCTTCCGCGTTCACACTTACGATAGAGCTGGTGAGGTTGCTTCTTTTTTGTGTGCCATAACCAATGACTACCACTTGATCCAGTGCTGAAACAAGTGACTTCATTTCCACCACCAGTGATAAAGAAGTTCCTTCTTTTAATATGTAGCCGTTAAGATTTTGTTTTTCGTAGCCTATTGCTGAGATACTAAAATTGTATGGGCCGGCAGACGTGAGGCTGGAGAAATTAAATATACCGGCACTGTCTGTAACCGTTCCTGTTGTGTAATTCGTTTTGGTATTCCGGGCAACAACCGATACGCCGGAGATCGGTTCGTTTTTGGCATTGTGGATAATGCCTGCAACTGCATATTTCGATTCCTGCGCGTTCGCATCGAGGAATAAGAAAGAAAATTGAATGAAGAATAAAGGCAATAAAACTCCCTGCCATTTAAATAGCTTACATTTCATATGGTTAGTTTTGATAAATAAGTAATCGTGGCTTTAACTAAGTCTTTTGTGAAGTAGTGAGATGGGACGTATTTAAGTAGTCACATTCATCATAAGCATCGTTTATTTGGTTATAAAATACTGGTTGTCTTTCCTTGTAATTTTAAGGTGATTGATTTTCGTTATATAGTTTAGAATGACTTCCAAAGAATCCGTTTTGTTGAACTTGCCGATAAAATATTTTTTCTGCAAATCTTTTTCATCATAAACAATCGGCACTTCATATATCGCAGATAGCTGATCTATCACCTGTTTCAGCGATTGGTTGTTAAACATGTACCAGCGGCTCGTTGTACTGGCTGCAACAGATGACGCCGCATCTGCATCGACCATGCCTCCCGATTCATCATTTCCAGCTTCGACATCAGTACCTTGTTTTTTTATCAGGTTTACTTTTGCCAATGCCTGGTTGTTGTAAATAAATTCTTCACCGGGCTTTAAATAAAAATCTTTGCTCATTCTCCAATCGTCCTTCATTACCGGTTTTACTACTACTTTTCCTGTGTACAATCTTACCGTTAGTTTTTCATTTGCCGGATAGGCATTCACTGAAAACTCTGTTCCCAAAACCGTGGTTGAAACGGCGCCGCTGTAAACGCTGAACGGACGGCTCTTGTCTTTTGCTATTTTAAAAGATGCTTTTCCCGTGAGGTTGATATCGCGCCTGTCTATAAATGGTTCGTTATAATTCAACTCGCTGTTATTTGCCAGCAACACCAAAGAACTATCAGGCAATACGACTTTCTTTTCTCTGCCGGAGTGGTTTTCAATGTGTCTTGCTATTACCCGTGCGCTGTCTTTTATTTCATTTACTTTCTGAGCCACATTGGCAACCTGATTGTGCGGCAAGAATAATTTCCACGCTGTACCAACAACGATTATCAAAGATGCCGCAACAGCAACTCTCTTAATCCAAATGGGAACTACTTTCGCTTTTTTGTCCGGATATTGCCCCGATATCTTTTGATGAATCTCCTCAAGAACCTGTTGGGATTCAGGCAGCACGGGTTGGTCTGGATTACCGGAAAAATAATGCTGCTTCAACAACTCCTCTAATTCCTTTGTATCGGAACTGTTCAGGTAATTCAGCATCATTTCCTTTTCTTCATCGCTCCATTCATCCTTTCTTAAAAGTGCTTCCAGCTGTTTTTTCAGGTCCATTTTCAGTTTAATTTATCTGCTAAATAAAAAAAAGCAAAGCAGATTTTTAAGTATCTCCTATACCAGATAATTATATTACTGTGGATTTATGAAAAAGGGGGGGAGAAAAATTAATTAATTTGAAAATTTGAAAATGTGGAAATGAAGAATTCTGTGCTAACTACTGAAAAGGTAATGCCTTGTGTACGGTAACGCTGCGCATCCTGCGAAATAATACGGAATTTCGACGCGTATAATTTTTATTTTGGATGGTGCTTTCAGCAATTTTAAAATTTTCAAATCCTCAAATTTTCAAATTATCTTATATTCGTGTGAGCTTGACACTTAAAATAATTACCAACGTTCGCAGCATTTGCCATGAAAAAAACACTCCTTCTTACCGGAATAATTTTCTATTCATTTTTTAGCACAAAGATATTTTCGCAAGACTTTAAACAGTGGGCGCAAACACCACCAATGGGTTGGAACAGTTGGGATTGTTACGGGCCAACCGTTACAGAACCGGAGGTAAAGGCCAATGCCGATTACATGGCGAAGAATTTGAAGAAATCCGGCTGGGAATATATCGTGGTAGACATCAGGTGGTTTGTAGAAAATGACAAAGCCGGAGGCTATAATCAAACAGATCCCCGATATGTGATGGATGCGTATGGCAGGTATCTTCCTGCAGTAAACAGGTTCCCAGGTGCGGCCAACGGTAAGGGTTTCAAGCCACTTGCAGATTATATACATTCAAAAGGTTTAAAATTCGGCATTCACATTATGCGTGGTGTTCCAAAGCAGGCGGTAGAAAAGAAATTGCCTGTTAAAGGATCAAATGTTACAGCGGACCAGATCTACTCAACAAAAATGCAATGCGAATGGCTAAAGGATAATTATACCGTGGACGCTTCTAAAACAGGTGCGCAGGAGTATTACAATTCCATCTTCGAGCTGTATGCTTCATGGGGAGTGGATTTTGTAAAGGTTGATGACCTTTCCCGGCCTTATCATCAGGATGAAATTGAATTGATAAGAAAGGCAATTGATCGCACCGGACGGGCAATCGTATTGAGCACTTCTCCCGGTGAAACGCCGATTGAAAAAGCCGATCATGTACGCACTCATGCAAACATGTGGCGCATGGTTGATGACGTTTGGGACACATGGCCACACATCACGCACCTGATGAAAGTTGCGCAGCAGTGGTATCCATACATTCAGCCCGGTACATGGCCCGACTGTGACATGATTCCGCTGGGCAGAATCTCTATTCGCGGTGAGCGTGGTGGCGATCGTCAGACAAGACTAACAAAGGAGGAACAATATTCGCTGATGACTTTTTTTACCATCTTCCGATCTCCGTTGATGTTTGGTGGTGATATGCCGAGCATTGATACATTTACCTCTTCGTTACTTACCAATAAAGCAGTTTTAAAAATGCACCGCGAAGGCAAGGATGTAAGACAATTATTTCAGGCGGATGGCAAGCTGGCTGTTACCTCAGTAAATGCAAAAACAGGTGAAAGATATCTTGCCGTGTTTAACATTTCCGACAATGAAAGGCCGCTTGTGATTTCAGTTGCGCTGTCTGATTTGGGAATAACCGGCAAGGCAGCTGTAACGGATATGTGGACGGGCAAAGCAATCGGAAAACTTGCAGGTAATATATCAGCAACACTGGCGCCTCATAGCTGTAAATTATTTTGTTTGAAATAAATTCGCATGCTTACCAAACTAACGATACATCAATTTATGAAAAACCTTCGTTTCCTTTGCGCTTCCTTTGCGCTCTTTACTGTTACATCAGCGATTGCGCAAGACTCATTCCGTTTTGATTTTGGTGATCAAAAAAAGTCCGCTCATTATATCAAGGTTTCACCAACCGATACTTTGAAACCATCAGCGCGGTACGGACTCCACAATGTACAAACCATCTCCGCAAAAAGAACCGGAAGTTTTAATTCTCCCAAAGACGATTATATAACATCGTCGTCTCCGTTTTTCTTTTCTGTAAAATTGCACGAGGGTAATTACAATGTAAAACTTGTAACCGGCGATGCTGCTGGTACTTCCGATGTTTGTATAAAAGCTGAGTGCCGCAGATTTATGGTGCAGCATGTAACAACACAGAAAGGCGAATTTGCCGAAATAGCATTCACGGTGCACATTCGCGATTCTGTTATTGATGACAAAAGAAAAGTTCGTTTGAAGCCGCGGGAAAGAAATAATTTTTATTGGGATGATTGGCTAACGCTTGAATTTAATGGCAACGCGCCAAAGATTTGTTCGGTCGAAATCTCACCGGCAAACGATATTCCTACCGTTTTTCTTGCAGGAAACTCCACCGTTGTGGACCAGGCCGTAGAGCCATGGGCGGCTTGGGGACAAATGCTGCCGATGTTTTTGCAACCAGGAAAAGCCGCTGTTGCCAACTATGCTGAATCCGGTGAAACCATGCTGGCTTTCAAAAGAGAGCTAAGGCTGGAGAAAATCTGGAGCATGGCGAAAAAAGGCGATTACTTGTTCATGGAGTTTGCGCATAATGATCAAAAGCCGGGAGGCAATCACCTTGATCCGTTTACAACCTACACTCAAACAATAAAAGAATGGATCAGTGAATGCAGAAGCAGAGGCGTAAATCCTGTTTTGGTTACATCCATGAATCGCCGCCGTTTTGATAGTACGGGTAAAATAATAAATACGCTCGGAGATTATCCCGATGCAATGCGCAAAGTTGCGAAAGAGGAAAATGTGCCGCTGCTGGATTTGAACGCAATGAGCAAAACTTTGTTCGAAAGTTGGGGTGAAGAATATTCGAAGAAAGCATTCGTTCATTATCCCGCAAATACATTTCCCGGCCAGTCAACGGAATTAAAAGATGATACTCATTTCAACACCTACGGAGCATACGAATTGTGCAAATGCATTGTCAAGGCAATCTCACTCTCAAACCTTCCATTGAAAGCGCTGATTGTAAAAGACTTTAAGGGTTTCGATCCTGCAAAACCCGACTTAATTGAAAATGTTTACTTGCCTGCAAGCCCCTTGGGAGACGTTGTAGTGCCGGATGGAAATTAGAAGAATAAAAAAACGAAAGTCAAAATTTAAAAGTCAAAAGAGTCCCTACAAATTGGGCTGTTTTTGACTTTTAAATTTTGACTTTTTGATTTGCTAAGCCTCAATTTTACAGTACTCATTTTGCTATGCATTTAGATGCAATGATATTTCCTGCGCTTTTTTTCTCCAGGTAATTGCCAACGTATTCTCCATGCAACTCCTTATAATTTCCTTGATCAGGAAAGAACAAAAAACTCCCGGGGCATCTTAATACTCAACGATATAAATTACCGCTTACTTATATAAAATTTGTTCTAGCTTTTATAATAATTGTCGATTTATTAAAAACTTTTATAAAAAAGTTATAAAGTTTAACTTATTAGCATTAGTTTTAATGAAAGGGTTGTTAAGCTTTTAGGTTTTAATAAACTCCTTTCTGCTAATAACTCCCCGCTCAAACCATTGCATTAATAAACAACTGCCTACAATGAACCAAATCAAAAACTCCATCAGCTTTTGTTTGCTGCTTTGTCTTTGGTGCACATTTGCGCTGGCACAGCAAACAGTTTCAGGAACTGTTAAGGACGATAAGGGACAACCCATTCCAGGTGTAAGTATCGCCATCAAGGGTGGCAAAGTTTCCGCCATCACAGACGGCAACGGTAGATTCACCATGAAATCTGTTCCTTCAGGCGCCACATTGGTCTTTACATCAGTGGGCTTCTCTGCTTCAGAAGTTAAAGCCAGCACTGAAATGACTGTCGGATTAACACCCGGCGCTTCTTCCAACCTTACCGACGTTGTGGTAACAGGGTTGGGTATTAAGAGAGAAGCAAAATCCATTGGTTACTCAGCACAAAAAATTACGGGTACCGATCTTACAAAAGCTAGCCCTCCGGATCTTGCCCAGGGTCTTATGGGTAAATCTGCCGGCTTGAACATAACCAACTCAAATGGTGTTCAGGGTAACTCTCAAAGAATTGTTATACGCGGTAACAACAGTATCCTTGGCAGTAACCAACCATTGATCGTTATGGATGGCATACAGGTAACCAATGATCCCATTGGTGGTCAGCAGGGAAGCCTGAACTCCACAGATGCCAACAATGGTACGCTGCGCCCATCTACAGACCTGATCAGCCCTAAAGACTGGGGTTCCTTTTTAAACTCCATCAATAGTGACGACATCCAGGACATCACCGTGTTGAAAGGCGCTACTGCGGCTGCACTGTACGGTGCCCGCGGTTCAAATGGTGTTATCCTGATCACTTCCAAAAAAGGTGGTAAACGTGCAGGCGTTGGACTTGATTATAATTTGTCTTCTTTGTGGACAGATCCATATCGTTATCAAACTGTTCAAAATTCTTACGGATATGGTGGCGCCAATGCCCTTTGGTCTGCCAACCTCGATTTTCCAAAAGATGCAAATGGCAATCCCCGTTATCCAGGCAACTATCCATGGGATGGTACTCCTGCAGGTGATGCATACCAGGTTGCCGGCGCTATTCCCGGTGGTTATTCCACATGGGATATTTTCAGCTGGTACGGTCCCGGCACATCATGGGGACATAAACTGGATGGCACAGAAATTACCTGGTGGGATGGCGTAAAACGCAAATGGGATGCCCAACCGGATAATAGAAAAGCATTTTTCCGCACAGGTAACACCACTACAAACAACGTAGCCATCAACACCGGCGGTGATTGGGGTACCATGCGTGCTGCGTATACACGCCAGGACAATACTGCTATTGTTCAAAACAGCAACTACAATCAGAACACCCTGAACTTTGGTGCCAATCTGAATGTATCCAAAATACTGAAAGCAGAAGTTACAGCCACCTATACAAACTACAACAGAACCAACGTTCCAGACATTGCGAACGACTTTGGATGGAGCAACTTCATGATCTACTCCATGCCGAGAGATTACAAGCCGCTTGAGTTCAGCAATTATAAAAATCCCGATGGCAGCCAAAAGCAATATGTAAAAGATTCTCCTTTTGGTTACTATCCTTACCAGAATAACTACAACGACAAATTGTTCTGGCACTTGTTTGAGCAAAACCAAAAATTGACAAGGAACCAGTTGTTGGGTTCTGTGAAATTATCTGCAGACTTTACCCCTTGGTTAAATATCAGTGGCCGAGCCTCTGTAAACAATGCCAATACTTCAGTGGAAAGTAAGTACTCTCCAATTGATGCGGGCGGCGTACAGGGCCAGTATGGCATTGAAAACATACACAACCAGGATGTGAACCTTGAGTTGTTCACCACTTTGCACAAGGAGAAGATCTTTAATTCCAAATTCAATACCAGTTTGATGATTGGTAACAGTGCATTGAAATCAAGAATGTACGACAACAGTGCATGGAACAGTGGAGAACCTGGTGCCACTTATGGTAAAGCAAGCAATTATCCATGGTCTGTGCCTAATAAATATTATTTGTCCAATACAACAGGAACACAACCTCCTCCTAAAGAGGTATGGAACAACTTTAACCTGAATTCCATCTTCGGCATTTTGGATGTTTCCTATAACGATTTCCTGTACCTGCAGGTTACGGGACGTAATGACTGGTCATCAACTCTGCCGGTGCAAACATCTTCCTACTTCTTTCCTTCTGCCAGCTTGAGTTGGGTGTTTACAGAATCAATCAAGCCATTGCAAAATCTTGATTGGTTAAGCTTTGGTAAATTGAAAGCATCATTTGCGCAAAGTGCGAACGGTGCGCAGCCTTACCAATCAGTATACACATACAGTCCGAATGTGATCAGCAATTACCTGAATGCAGATGCTCCTTTCGCATTTGGCGGATTGCCTGTTCGCAGTTACCAAAACTCACTTCCTCCAGGAGCTTTCCTTGTGCCACAGCGCAACAAGTCTTATGAGTTTGGATTGGAAGCTGGCTTGTTTAAGAACAGGTTGAATTTTGAATTGACTTACTATCAAACAAAAGCAACCTCTCAGATATTGTCGAGCAATATTGCTACATCCGCAGGTGCTACCTCTGTTACATTTAATACCGGTGAGCTTTCCAACAAAGGTTTCGAATTCATCGTAAGAGCAACTGCCATTCAAACAAAGGACTTCAGCTGGAACATCACTGTTAACGGCGCACACAACCAAAACAAGGTTGTCGCTTTGGCTGAAGGCATTGACAGATATCCATTGCAGGATCTTTGGGGAACAAACGGTGTACAGATGTACGTGAAGAAAGGTGAAAACTATGGTACCATTTATGGCTATGACTACACCTATAAAGATGGTAAAAAAGTAGTGGCTCCGGTGTTGGATCAAAGCAATCCAAACAAAGTAGTAGGTACACAATATGTTACTACAGCTGACCCGGTTCCAATTGGCAACTCTACTCCAAAACTTACAGGAGGTATCGGGAACACTCTCCGTTACAAGAATTTCAGCTTGTACGTGCTGGCAGACTTTAAATTGGGGGGACAGATATTCTCTGCAGACTACGGTGCAGCCATGAGCGAAGGATTGGCGCCTGAAACATTGAAAGAAAGAGATGGCGGCGGTCTTCCATACACTTATCCTGATGGTACAACAGCCAATCACGGTGTTATTCTGGACGGCGTGTATGAAGATGGTAAGCCAAACAAAGATGTGGTTCAGTACATGTATAAATATCCCGCACAATACGCGGCATGGTCAAACGTGAAAATGCCTCGCAGCAATAGTGTGTTCACTAACTCATGGGGTAAGTTGAGAGAAGCAACACTTACCTATAGCGTGCCTGCAAAATTTGTAAAACGCACAAAAGTGTTACAGGGTCTTGATATCGCATTTGTTGGTCGCAACCTCTTCTACCTCTTCACCACGCTGCCAGACAAATTGAATCCTGAAGCGATCAATGGTATTGGTAACGGACAAGGTATCCAGTGGGCAGAGTTCCCTGGTACAAGAGATCTTGGATTCCAACTAAAACTAAAACTGTAACCCTTTTAATATACGTTATGAAATACATAATAAACAAAACCGGGTACACTATCTTATTATCTGCAGTCTTGTTAGGAGCCTGCAAAAAAGATTTTGAATCGCTCAATACACCGCCTGAGAATCCTACTGAAGCGCCCACACCACAAGTGTACAATGCCATCATCAGTTCGTTGCCGATTGTGAGTGGAGAATATTCAGTAATGAATTCATGGCTGTATCCCATCACACAGCAGGCCATTGTTACTTCCGGGGCTTATCCGTATGATAATGCCAAGGCAAGTGTGTGGTCAGACTATTACAGGGCAATGGCCGATTACAGGCTGATACAGGACCGCGTTCACCAGGAAAAAGACACAACAGTTTACAACAATGTGTATGCAATGTTGAGAACGGTTATGGCATACAGCACCTTCAAAGTGTCGAATTATTATGGTGATATGCCTTACTCCCAGGCCGGTTATGCACCGTTGAAAGGAGCAAGCGGCTATAGGGCGGTTTACGACAAACAATCCGACGTGTATGCTTCCATTTTGGGCGATCTGAAATGGGCCGTGGATAATTTCAGCACCAATGCCAATCAGGTCTCTTTGGGTGGTTATGAAACATTCCTGCAAAATGATATCACCAAGTGGACACAGTTTGCCAATAGTTTGCGCTTATTCATTGCTGTTACCATGTACGATAAAAACAGTTCACTGGCAGCTACGCACATCGCAGAAGCGTTGACCAAGCCGTTGCTGGCAGATGGTAATGACATTGGACTGTGGCCAACAAAAATTTCAGGACTGGAGTTCCAGTGGCGCCAGTGGTCATTTTCTGCAAACTGCTACCTGCGCATGGGTTCTACTATGTGGGGCCTTATGTCAAGCAATAACAACAAGGATGGTAGTGGCATTTTTGATATGAGAGCGAAACTGTTCTACGAAACAAACAATGCAGGGGAATGGGTGGCATATCCTCAAAACCCCACTACCACAACGCCTACAGAAGGCGGTGCCCCTTATTCAACAGATCGTTTCATTCCGGCTCCAAACTGGTCAAAGAAAGGAGCAGGGTGTATTTATTCACCCGTTAACCTGTATTTCGAGCAGGATACAAAATCGGTCCCTGAACCGATGTTAACAGCGGCCCAGGTACATTTAATAAAAGCAGAAGTTTACAACAGAGGTCTAGGTGTTGCGGCAAATGCCACCACCGCAGCTGCTGAATACAATGCGGGCATTGCAGCGTCGATGAATATGTGGAAGGGATTGGCTTTCAACTCTCCTGTATGGGTAGTGGGAAAACCAACATCAGCTACAGCAACCAGCGCTGAAATAAGCGCGGTGACCACCAATCCGATAACCAAGTATGACGCTACCAACGCAAGCAATGCGTTGAAGCAGATATATGCCCAGTTATGGATCGATCAATACAGGCAGCCGTTTGATGCATGGACATTGCAAAGAAGAACTGGTGGATTAACGCCGATGTCAACAGTTAATTCCGGTTACTATACAGCCAATTTTGGTACCTATCAGCGCTTTGTTTATCCCGATGATGAGTCAAGTTATAACTACGATAACTGGAAGGCCGCCACTGGAGGAAACGACAAGAACACTACCAAGATTTGGATAGCTAAATAAGAAGGAATTAGAAATTCAATGTCGTTTAGTTAAGGTGTTTGAAAAAAACAAAAGCATCTCGCTTGTCATCCCGAGGAACGAGGGATCTGTGACTAACACTAACGAGCACTATGCGTAAACAATCACGCAGATCCCTCCTTCGTCGGGATGACAAGCAGTCGTTCTTTCCTGTACATAGCAATCAGGTAATTGAAAAGCTGCTGAACTAAACGACATTGAATTCTTAATTCTTAATTCAAAAAAAAGAGCTTCCTGGTGTGAAAAATTAAGACAAGATGGTGCAGTAATCAGGTAAAAATATTTGTCCGCAATTATTGTAACCTTAATAACTTTGCAACGTCTTATTGTACTCGAAATTTTTTTACCAAAGAACCCACCGGTTCTTTTTTTAACCCAGGTATTACCCTATTACCCTTGCAAAATCCTTACAGACATGGCAGAAAAAAAAGATCTCTACCGAAAAAAAATCCTTACTGAATTATATTTTGCCAAAACATTATCCTGTTCTGACCTCAGTGACCTGATTCATAAAAGCCTTCCCCTTACAACGAAGATGCTGAATGAATTAATAGAGGAAGGAAAAGTGGAGGAAACGGGCCTTGCTGCGTCCACAGGCGGCAGGCGCGCAGTAACATACAGGATCAAGCCGGAAGAAATGTACATTGTAGCTGTAGCAATGGACCAGCTCGTTACACGCATTGCTGTAATGAACATGCAAAACGAATATGTGATACCGGTAGACAAATTTGAGCTGCCATTGAATCAATCAAAAGACGATCTGGCTGTTCTTACCCTCAGGATAAATGAAGCGATAAAAGCTTCAAAAGTCGACAAGCAAAAAATTGTAGGAATCGGCATAGGAATGCCCGGTTTCGTAGATGCGGCCAAGGGGCTCAATTATTCATTTCTTGACTCAGATGGCAAAAGCATTTCTGATTATATTTCAAGTAAAACAGGCATACCTGTTTTCATTGACAACGACTCCAGTCTTGTAGCGCTTGCCGAGCTTCGCTTTGGCGCGGCCAAACACGTTGCCGATGCAATGGTTGTTAATATCAGCTGGGGCGTTGGTTTAGGAATGATATTGAATGGTCAGCTTTTCCGCGGGCACAATGGCTTCGCAGGTGAGTTTAGCCACATTCCGCTTTTTGTAAACAATAAACTTTGTGTGTGCGGTAAAAGAGGTTGTCTGCAAACTGAAGCATCGCTTAGTCTTGTGGTGGAAAAAGCCATCGAAGGATTAAAAACAAAAGGTGTTTCGCTATTAAAAAAATTGCCTGAGCACCACTATGAGCAGGCCTATGAAGCCATCATAGAAGCGGTGGCAAAAGGCGATAAATTCAGCATAGAACTTTTTTCGGAAGCCGGCTATAACATTGGCCGCGGCCTTGCGATCCTCATACATTTGTTGAACCCGTCATTGATTGTTCTTAGCGGCAGGGGGTCTTCCGCCGGGAAAATATGGCTGCCCACCGTTCAACAAGCATTGAACGAACATTGTATTCCGCGCCTGCAGATGAATACCGAGATCAAAGTGTCTGAGCTTGGCTATGATTCGGAAATCATTGGGGCAGCGGCACTGGTCATAGAAAATTATGGCGGAAAAAAACTTTCGGCACCTCCCATAACACATGCTAAAACTTACAGCTCAGCAATTAAAAGAAAAATAAGTCTCCAATAGAATTCAGATATGAAAAAATACATCAGCATCTTTTTGTTGTTTTCAGTACTATTTGCGAATGCGCAGCAACACAATACATCCAACGACTACGTTGTACCATCTGATACTTTGGTGCGTGCAAAACTTTCGCACTGGCAGGACATTAAATTTGGACTGCTAATGCATTGGGGCACCTACAGCCAGTGGGGAATAGTGGAAAGCTGGAGCATCTGTCCTGAAGACGAAGGCTGGTGCGAGCGTCGCGGACCATATGCAGCAGATTATTATACTTACAAAAAAGCCTACGAAAACTTACAGACAACATTTAATCCCACGCAATTCGATCCTTCCAAATGGGCCGCTGCTGCAAAAGATGCAGGCATGAAATACGTGGTGTTTACCACAAAACATCACGATGGCTTTTGCATGTTTGATACCAAAGAAACAGACTACAAAATAACGTCTCCTAAAACGCCATTTTCTACCAACCCCAAAAGCAATGTTGCGAAAGAGGTTTTTGATGCGTTCAGAAAAGAAGGCTTTCTCATCGGAGCCTATTTTTCAAAACCTGACTGGCACACTGAAAACTACTGGTGGTCATACTTTCCGCCCAAAAACAGAAACGTGAACTACGATCCTAAAAAATATCCGGATCATTGGAGCGCGTTTAAACAATTTACCTACAACCAGATCCAGGAACTGATGACAGGGTACGGTGCGATGGATATCCTTTGGCTCGACGGTGGCTGGGTAAGACCACACAAAACGATCGATCAAAATGTTGAGTGGCAAAGGACAATTCCTTATGATCAGGACATTGACATGCCAAAAATTGCGGCAATGGCAAGAGACAATCAACCCGGCCTGCTCGTGGTGGACCGCACCGTTGCCGGCGAATATGAAAACTATGTAACCCCCGAACAGCAAGTGCCTGCTAAACCATTGGGCCATCCATGGGAGTCCTGCATTACCATGGGCGATTCATGGAGCTACGTTCCTAACGACCATTATAAAAGCACACAAACACTCGTGCAGCTTTTGGTTAAAATAGTGTCAAGAGGTGGCAACCTTTTATTAAATATCGGACCTTCGCCTCAGGGTGATTTTGCAGATACTGCATATGCACGATTAAAAGAAATTGGAGCATGGATGAAGATAAACCAGGAGGGTATTTATAATACAAAGCCATTGGCACCTTATTCTTCAGGCAATATTTTCTTCACACAATCAACAAAAAAGAACGCGGTATATGCTTTCAGTTTATCCGAAAATGATAATGTAACGCTTTCCGATAAAGTGACTGTAGAAGGATATGCTCCGCAGAAAAAAGCAAAGATTACGCTGCTTGGATACAAAGACAAATTAAGCTGGAAGCAAGACGGAGATAAGCTTGTGATCAGTGTTCCGAAGAAGTTGCAAGACAGAATTATAGGGCAGCATGCCGTTTGTTTTAGAATTGAAAATTGAAAGTTGAAAATTTGATTGTTAGTTGATAGTTGTTGGTTGTTAGCGTTAATAAAGACTATTCAAAACTTAAGTCTAGCAACTACCAACTTGCAACGTTTCCTCATTTTCAATTTTCAATTTTCAACTTTCAATTAGAAAATCATGAGAATACTCCTCGCCACCATATTCACATTGGTTTTGATCAATTGTGTTACAGCGCAGAAAAAGAAGCTCGCGGTTATTGCTTATTATGCGGGGCGTCCAACTATGGTCGACAGTTTTCCCATTGAAAAGATCACGCATCTTATTTTTAGTTTCGCTCACTTGCGCAATGACAGCATGGTTATTGGCAACGCAAGGGACAGTGTAACCATAGCAAACATGGTCAAATTAAAAAGCAGAAATCCCAAACTGAAAGTCATGTTGTCGATGGGAGGTTGGGGTGGCTGCCAATATTGCTCATCTGTTTTTGCAGACAGTGCCAAAAGAAAAACATTCGCCCAAACAGCAAAAAATCTAACCGATTATTTTCACACAGATGGCATTGATATAGATTGGGAATACCCGGCGGTAGTAGGCTATCCGAGCCATCAGTATATGACCAAAGACAGAGCCAACTTTACAAAACTGATGCGCGACCTACGCGATGCATTAGGCCCTGATGCGGAGCTCAGTTTTGCCGCAGGCGGGTTAAAACAACACATAGATTCGAGCTTTGAATGGAAGCAGGTGATGAAATATGCTGATCGCGTAAATCTCATGAGTTATGATTTGGTATGCGGTTATGATACGGTAAGTGGGCATCATACCGCTTTGTATTCAACACCTGAGCAATATTCATCTGTAGATGATGGAGTAAAGCGGTTGCTGAAATGGGGAGTTCCTGCAAATAAGATCGCTATTGGCGCCGCATTTTACGCACGTATATTTGCAAATTCAACAAATGCTAATGATGGGCTATATCAGCCAACGCATTTTTACAGAGGCGTATCCTGGCGAAAATTTGACAGCACATTCTCTGCAGCAAACGGCTATAAGAAGTACTGGGACAAAGTAGCCGAGGCTCCTTACCTGTACAACGATTCGCTGAAGTATTTTGTGACCTATGATGATTCAGTTTCAGTTCACTTGAAAACGAAATATGCGATGCAAAAAAAGCTGAACGGCGTGATGTTCTGGCAATTGGCCGACGATTCGTTTCAGCATGGCTTACTTGATGTGATAGATGAAACGAAGAAAGGCTTACCTCCGGGAAAAGCGGTTACTGTGCATAAGCGTTTTGATCGTTAGGTAAGATAGTCAATTTGAAAATTTGAAAATCGTAGGGGCGAATCGCATTCGCCCTCATAGACAATAATCAGTGTAAATCAGTCTAATCAGCGTCATCAGCGTGCCATATTTCATAATAGATAACAACAATGAGAAAATTTTTCATGCCTCGCACTATTTTTTGTTTGCAGTTTATTTGCTGCTTCGCGCTGTTCAGCAATGCACAGGAAAAAGAATTGTATAGAAACAGCAACGCGTCCGTTGATGCAAGAGTAAACGATCTGTTGAATCGCCTCACACTCGAAGAAAAGATTTCTTTATTGGGCTACAATAGCAAACCTGTTCCTCGTCTTGACATCCCCGCTTATAACTGGTGGAACGAAGGTTTGCACGGAGTGGCGAGAGCCGGAAAAGCAACCGTATTTCCGCAAGCAATAGGAATGGCCGCAACCTTCAATGACAGTTTGCTTAATGAAGTTGCCAATGTTATTTCAACAGAAGCCAGGGCAAAATACAATCTCTCTACACAACTGCAAAGACATTTACAATACATGGGACTGACCTTTTGGTCGCCCAATATCAATATCTTCCGCGATCCGCGGTGGGGAAGAGGGCAGGAAACTTATGGGGAAGATCCTTTCCTCACGGCGTCTATGGGAACCGCCTACGTAAAAGGTTTGCAGGGAAATGATCCAGGTTCTTTGAAAACATCTGCGACGGCAAAACATTTTGCAGTACACAGCGGGCCCGAAGCGACCCGTCACACCGCTAATATAATCGTTGATGAAAAAGATTTGCGCGAAACATATCTATATGCATTTAAGAAATTAGTAGATGCAACTGTTGAGTCGGTGATGTGCGCTTACAATCGCGTAAACGACCAGCCCTGCTGTACGGGTGATGCGCTGCTTAAAAATATCCTTCGCTATGAGTGGAAATTTAAGGGCCATGTGGTGACAGATTGCTGGGCGCTCGAAGATGTTTGGTTAAGACACAAAGCGCTTCCAAATGCAGCAGTAACTGCCGCCGCTGCGATCAAAGCTGGCGTTAACCTTGACTGCAGCAATCTTTTGCAGGACGATGTAATGAATGCCATAAAGCAAAACCTGCTTACCGCAAAAGAAGTCGACAGCACCCTGGCGCCAATTCTTCGCACACAAATGAAACTGGGCTTCTACAATGATCCTGTATCATCACGCTATGCTAAATTTGGAGAAGACAGTGTTGCTAACGAATACCACAAAATGCTGGCAAGAAGAGCCGCGCAACAAAGCATGGTATTGTTGAAAAATGATAAGAACATTCTTCCACTCGATAAGAGCAAATATGGCGCAATTGCCGTTGTTGGACCCAATGCCGCTTCGCTGGATGCATTGGTTGCGAACTATCATGGCGTGAGCGATAAGACAGTGAATTTTGTCGAAGGCATTACGGCAGCAGTCGGCGCGGGCACAAGGGTGGAATACGATTTGGGTTGCGATTTTTCGGACACCGCACATTTCGGTGGCGTGTGGATGGCCGGCAATGCAGACGTAACTATTGCTGTGATTGGGTTATCGCCTGTATATGAAGGAGAAGAAGGCGACGCATTTCTTTCACAATCTGGCGGCGACAGAAATTCATTGGGTCTGCCCGCTTCGCAAATTGCTTATATAAAGGCGTTGCGCAAAGCCAACAAGCAACCCATCATCGCTGTGGTTTGTGCGGGAAGTGATGTGGATATTACCTCAATTGAACCTTATGTTGATGCCATTGTTTATGCATGGTATCCGGGAGAGCAGGGCGGCAATGCATTTGCCGACATTCTGTTTGGAAAGGTTTCTCCTTCAGGCAGATTGCCGTTAACGTTTTATCAATCCTTAAAAGATCTTCCACAATACAGCGATTATAACATGAAAGGGAGAACCTATCGATACTTCGACGGCCCGATCCAATACGCATTTGGCTTTGGATTGTCATACACTTCATTTGCTTATGCATGGGATCGCAGACCAACACCGGTTAGTTCATTGCAAGACACGGTAACATTTTCCGTAGTAGTAAAAAATGAAGGCAAGATGGATGGTGATGAAGTAGTGCAGGCGTATATAAAATACCCCAATATCGAACGGATGCCTTTAAAAGAATTGAAAGGATTCAAAAGAATATCTATTGCAAGCGGCGGACAAAAAACCGTTCAATTTAAAATTCCGGCGACCGAATTGCAAAAATGGGATTTGAAAGAGCATCGCTGGAAATTGTATGCCGGGGAGTACACAATAGTAGTTGGCAGTAGTTCAACGGATGTGAAATTGAAATCACAGATTGAAGTAAAAAGTAAAAAGTAAAAATCAGGCATTCCGTAGGGACGCATTGAATGAGTCTCCCTCACCTGAATAATGTTAATGCATATGAGATATTTTTCTTTAGTTAAGCTGACAACCGTGATATCATTCATAGCCATGACCTTTCAGGCTCAGGCACAGAACATTTCAATGTCGCTTAACACGGGCTGGCAATTTCATGAAAAAGACGAAGGAGCCTGGCACCCCGCAAAAGTTCCCGGAGAAGTACATACCGATCTTTTAGCCAATAAATTAATACCCGATCCATTTTACAGAAACAATGAAAAGAAAGTGCAGTGGATCGAGAAAGTGGATTGGGAATACAAGACGACTTTTAAACCTTCGTCATTACTTTTGAACCAGAAGAAAGTTGACCTGGTATTTGATGGCCTTGACACTTATGCAGATGTCTACCTCAATGGAATGTTGGTGTTACAGGCAAACAACATGTTTCGCCAATGGCAGGTAGATGTAAAAAACAGACTGGTCAGCGGAGAGAATTCGTTGCGCATTTATTTTCATTCAGCTCAAAACAAAGTGGATTCAATAGCGAAATCTGATCTTCCATATGTCATCCCTGACAATCCGCGGGCTTATATAAGAAAGGCGCAGTTTCATTTTGGTTGGGATTGGGGTCCCAAGCTAACCGGTTGCGGTATTTGGAAGCAGGTGAAATTGGTAGGATATAATGTCGCTCCCGAAGAAAAAAAATACGTTCCTCCGGTAAATGTACAACTCGTGCAAAAGCCTGATGAAAAAGGCACTTCATTCTATTTTACAATTGATGGAAAACCAGTGTACATGAAAGGCGCAAACTACATTCCATCAGATGCGTTTGTTACAAGAATGACGAAAGAAGATTACAGGAAAGTATTGATGATGGCGAAGGATGCGAATATGAACATGCTTCGTGTATGGGGCGGTGGTATTTATGAAGACGATGCTTTCTACGATCTGTGCGATGAGTTGGGTATTTACATCTGGCAGGATTTTATGTTTGCCGGGACGATGGTTCCCGGGGATGATGATTTTTTTACCAACGTTAAAAAAGAAATACAATACCAGGTAAAGAGGTTAAGAAATCATAAGTGTATCGTATTGTGGTGCGGTAATAACGAAGATGATGAGGCATTTCACAGATGGGGATGGCAGGATCAATTCAGGCTCTCCGCAAAAGACTCTGCGAAATTATGGAACGATTATGTAAGGCTCTTTCATGATAGCATCCCAACATGGTTGAAGGAAGTCGATAACGGCAGACCTTATATAACCACTTCTCCAAAGTATGGCTGGGGCGACAAAAGAAGTTTCACAGAAGGCGACAGTCATTACTGGGGAACATGGTGGGGTGGTGATGATTTCGAAGTATTTGAAACTAAGACGGGCCGCTTTATAAGCGAATACGGAATGGAAGCAATGCCTGGCTATGCAAGCGTTTTGAAATTCACGCAACCGCAGGACCGTTACTTATTTTCAGATATACTGCAGGATCATCAAAAAGCAGGCAATGGATATAGAAAACTCGAGGGCTATTTAAAAAAATACATGATCGACTCTGCAAAGATCAACAAGCTTTCGGTTGAAGATTATGTGTATGTAACGCAGTGCGTGCAATACTATGGGTTCAAAAATATGATTCTCATACAAAGAAGTCATGAGCCCTATAACATGGGAACGCTTCTCTGGCAATTGAATGACTGCTGGCCTGTTGCAAGCTGGAGCATCACTGATTATTATAACCGGACACCAAAAGCTGCATGGTATGCCGTAAAAGAAGCTTACAGGGATGATGTTAGGCCTGCGCGAGACAGTGTGCGACCAATCAATTTGAAATTGTCTGACCCGCATATCAAATGGAGAGTTGAAGAAGATAATATTATTCTTTCAGCTGATACATTCGCGAAGTACGTGTTCGTCGACATCGAAGGATACACAGGTAAGCTTAGTGATAATTATTTCGATCTCATGCCTGGCAAGCAGAAAAAAATATCCTTTGATAAATCAGCATTGTCAGGTAGTGTGAAGGTTAAAGTGAAGTCATACTATGACATAAAGAAACAATAATTTTCAAAGGCAACACGGAAAGCATTCTTAATTCTTAACTTTCAATTCTTAATTCGCAATTAAAACAATGATCAATAGATTTTCATCCCTTATCGTATTAGCATTGGCTTCAGCTACAGCGATAGCTCAAACTGAAAATATTCCTTTGGCGAACACCATTCGCATTGACGGCAACGATAGCAAAGACCTCATCATTGAAAAGGCAGTGCATGTAGTACCAACAGACAATCAGCTAAGTGCATTGAAAAATGAATTCATTGCCTTTATACATTTTGGTCCCAATACCTTTACCCGCAGAGAATGGGGAACAGGGATGGAGGATCCGAAAGTTTTCGATCTTAAAGAATTACATACAGATCAATGGTGCGAAGCAATGAAAGCCGCCGGAATGAAGATGGTCATTTTCACCGCTAAACATCACGATGGATTTGTGCTATGGCAAAGCCGTTATACGACACATGGCGTTATGTCAAGCAACTTCGAAAATGGAAAAGGAGATGTACTGAAAGCGCTTGCAACATCCTGTAAAAAATATGGATTGAAACTCGGGATTTATCTTTCTCCCGCAGACCTTTTTCAAATTGAAAGCCCTGAAGGTTTGTATGGCAATCTTAGTAAATATACCACACGCACCATACCGCGAGAAGTGCCGGGCAGGCCGTTTCAAAACAAAACAAAATTTCAGTTTAACGTAGATGACTACAATGAATATTTTTTGAACCAACTGTTTGAACTGCTCACGGAATATGGCCCGATAAGCGAAGTCTGGTTTGACGGAGCCACTCCAAAAACAAAAGGTGGTCAGCAATACAATTACATTGCCTGGAAAAAACTCATTCACACACTGGCACCACAAGCTGTAATATTTGGCAAGGAAGATGTGCGCTGGTGCGGCAATGAAGCAGGCGGAACACGCGACACAGAATGGAACGTGGTTGCTTATTCCCACAATCCTGATACTTCGAATTACTTTCACGACATGACTGCAGTGGATCTTGGAAGCCGCGAAAAACTGTACGGTGCAAAGTATTTACATTATGAGCAGGCCGAAACAAACACGTCCATTCGAGAGGGTTGGTTTTATCGTGATGATACTTCACAGAAAGTACGCAGCGCGGATGATGTGTTTGATATGTACGAGCGTGCAGCAGGTGGCAACTCAACGTTTCTGTTAAACATTCCCCCGAATCGTGACGGCAAATTTTCTGTTGAAGATGTAAGTGTATTGAATGAAACAGGCAAGCGCTTAAGTGAGACTTACGGAAATAATTTGTTTAGCAAAGCTTCGGGATTAAGGGCAGTGCTGGACAATGATTTGAGCACTTATGTTTTATTGGATCACCCGGCAAAAGAAATAATCATTACAACTGCTTCACCTGTGACCATCAATAGGTTTGTGATACAGGAAGCTGTTCCTACACATAGTGAACGCGTAGAAAAACATGCCGTTGATGCGTGGGTGAATGGTCAGTGGCAGGAGATTGCTTCCGCTACCAATATCGGCTATAAACGCATATTGCGGTTCCCGGAAGTGACATCTACTAAATTCAGATTGCGTATTGTGGCAAGCAGGTTTGATCCTGTTATAGCAACGGTTGCGGCATATAAATATAAAACACGACCACCGCAATTGCAGATAAACCGCGACGCAAAAGGCACAGTCACCATAGCGCCATTAGAAGACAATTTTGGCTGGAATCCCCACCGCGAAAATGCGTTGAAGAACCTGAATAGCGACATCAAAATTTATTATACACTGGATGGGTCAGAACCTTCATCTTCTTCCAAATTATATACACAACCTTTTAAGTTTGAGAGAGGAGAAGTAAAGGCTGTCGTGATAGAAGCACAGCAGAGAGGCACCGCTGCCAGCCGGAAATTTGGCATCAGCAAAGAATCGTGGATATTGTTAAATGTAAGCAGCGAAGAGGCGAAACATCAGGCGATAAACGCATTTGACGCAGACAATAATACATGGTGGCAGTCGAATGAAAATGGGTTGCCTCAGTTCATTGCCATTGATCTGGGAAAGAGCTATACACTGAAAAGTTTTGCCTATACACCACAAACCAAAATACGTGGTGGTATGATGGCAAGTGGAACCATCAAAGTAAGCGATGACGGCAAATCATGGAAAGATGCGGGCCGTTTTACATTTGGTAATCTTGTAAATGATCCAACCACACGAACGTTCAATTTTCCAAAGGCCGTAACAGCGAGATATGTGAGGGTTGAAGCAACGGCGTTAGAAGGTGAAGGAAAATTTTTAACGATTGGCGAATTGGATTTTCTCTAAAGACAAGGCAATGCCTTGCCTCTACGTGTTAAAATAAAAAATATCAAGTAATGAACAGGTTCATTAGAAAAGGGTTCAAGTCATTTCTGTATTTGCAGACTCTTATTTTTTTCTGTCTCGGAATGCATGCGCAGACGACGCAAAGGTCATACAACATCATACCGCAACCGGCTCAACTTAAAGCGCAGCCGGGAAATTTTGTGATCAGCAATAAAACGGTTTTGGTATCGCCTACCGACAATTCATTCTATAATGAAACAGGTTTTTTAAGAAACCTTATTCAAAATTATATTGGAGTAAATGCGCTGAAATTCCAAAAGAGTGCTACAGCCAATGCGATTGTGTTAAAGTACGATGCGTCTTTAAAACAGGCAGAAGCCTACTCGCTAACCATTACTCCAAAAACTATTACGCTTGCTGCGAAAGACGGTGCGGGAATGTTTTATGCAATTGAAACTCTGCGTCAGCTGTTGCCTGCAGCTGTTGAAGGGGGAAAAGGAAATACCTTGTCAGTGCCTTGCCTGCAAATAGCCGATCAGCCGGCATTCGGCTGGAGAGGCATGATGCTGGATGTGTCCCGCCATTTTTTTTCAATACAATACCTGAAAAAATATGCCGACATGATGGCGCTGTACAAGTTGAACAAGCTGCACCTGCATTTAACGGACGACCAAGGTTGGCGTATCGAAATAAAAAAGTATCCGAGCCTGACCAGTGAGGGAGCGTGGCGCACATTTGACAATCATGATTCTGCCTGCATTGCAAAGGCAGAAGCTACCGGCAACGATGATTGGAGGCCCGAAGCACAACATACAGTGCAGAGGAACGGACAAACTTTATATGGCGGTTTTTATACGCAGGATGAAATGCGTGAATTCATACGCTATGCTGCCAGTCGCCATATAGAAGTGATTCCGGAAATAGACATGCCCGGTCACATGATGGCTGCTGCAAGAATTTATCCGGAGCTAACCTGCGACACTGTAATAGTGAGCAACAAATATGATTTTTCCAATCCCATATGTCCGTGCAACCCGCGTGTACTGGAGTTCGCAAAAGACATTTTTACTGAGATAGCGGATCTTTTCCCATCAACGTACATTCATATCGGCGGGGATGAGGTAAACAAGAAATATTGGGAAAGATCACCCGTTGTAAAAGCTTTCATGAGGCAGAAAGGCTTTTCCAATATAACGCAGATCCAAAGTTATTTCAATGATTATATGCTGGCCTTTTTCAAAACGAAAGGAAAGACAATGATTGGCTGGGATGAGATCATTGAAGGAAAAATTGACTCATCTGCCGTGGTGATGTTCTGGCGCACATGGGCACCAAAAGCGCCCTTAGAAGCTGTAAAGAATGGGAACAAGCTTGTGATGACTCCAGATGGGCCCTATTATTTTGATGCCATTGAAGATGCGCAAACATTGCCTTCTGTATATAACTATGATCCATCTGATGCCGGCAAGTATCATATGAGCGATCAGGAGAAAAAAAGTATTCTGGGAGTGCAGGCCAACTTATGGACAGAAAATATAGCTTCAGAAAAAAGAGCGGATTATATGATTATGCCGCGTCTTACAGCACTTTCGGAAGTTGGGTGGACCCATCGATACAGCTACAAAGACTATTTGCAAAGATTAAGTGTACAATATGAACGGCTCGACAAATTGAATGTTAATTATCGGTTGCCTGATATCAACAACCTTGTAAGTAATTATGTTGTGATGGGCAAAACGCCGTTCTTTGCCGCGTCTCCTGTTTCGCGATTCAAAGTGCATTATACCTTGGATGGTTCTGCACCGGTGGCTGCATCGCCAATCATGGAAAGGCCTGTAACACTCGAGCATTCAGCGGTCATGAAGTTGGCGCTCTTTACACCTTCAGGAAGAAGGGGTGATGTGTACACACTTAACTTCAGTGAGCAACAGCTGGCACAAAACAAAAGCATTCCCAATCTTAAAAGTGGCCTTGCCGCTGAATATTATAAGGGAGCATTTGCTGTTACAACTGCCATCAAAGGAACTCCTGATAGTGTGTTTGTTACAGACGGCATTAAAGTGCCTGAATCGATCAAAGCCCCTGCTTTTGGTTTGAAATACAAGGGATATATTGAAGTGCCGGAAACAGGTATTTACACTTTTTATCTCATGTGCAATGATGGAGGGGTGTTAATTATCGACGATAAAAAAATAATAGACAACGACGGTTTACATCCTGATAAAACAATAGGAGGACAGGTAGCGCTGCAAAAAGGATTACATTCGCTGGCCGTTGATTTTTCAGAATATGGCGGAGGGTATTCCCTTGAACTTAAATACAGTTATAAGGGAGGTGAACCGAAGGTGGTTCCGGCGGCGTGGTTTAAAAAGAATTAATAGTTAATAATTAAGAATAAATAAGGCAGAACAAAACATCTTAACTAATCATGAGAATCATGAAAATCAGCGTTCCTATTTTGATGCTTACACGCCTTTCGATAGCGGGTGTACTTACAGGTGGTGCGATTTCATCTGCACATGCGCAATTTAAAAGTCCTGTGCAGGAAGCGGTTCCACTGACTTTTGTTGATCCCTACATTGGTTCGGGCGGGCACGGTCACGTGTTTGTGGGTGCGAGTGTACCTTATGGCGCAGTGCAGGCCGGGCCAACGAATATTGTGAAAGGATGGGACTGGTGCTCAGGTTATCATTATTCCGACAGCGTACTGATTGGTTTTCCGCAAACTCACCTGAGTGGTACCGGCATTGGAGATTTGGGTGATGTTATGATCATGCCTTACACTGATCAACCCAGGATTTACAAGGCACCGGACGATTCTTCTTCTGGTAAAAAAATAATAGGCCGCTCACATCCCGGTTCTACATATACACATGAGCAGGAAGTGGTACGTCCAGGTTACTACGCGGTGCAATTGCTCGATTATGCTATTAAAGCAGAGATCACAGCAACAGAACGTGTAGCACTGCATCGTTATACTTTTCCAAAAGACAAAACTGCAAAAGTGTTGATCGATCTGCAACAAGGCATTGGTTGGGATGGTGCTACGGACACTTATATTGTGCAGAAAGATGATTACACATTAGTAGGATATCGTTTCTCCAAAGGCTGGGCTGTTGATCAGCGTTTGTGGTTTGCAATAAAAAGCGATGTGCCTATTGGTAAATTAGAATTACTTAAAAACAATGAGCCGTTTGCCGGTAAGTCGCTTAAGGCAGTAGATACAAAAGGAGTGATCACTTTTGCAAATGCAGGTACTGTACAATTGAAAATTGGCATTTCACCGGTAAGCAGCGACGGTGCGTTGAATAATATACAGGCAGAACTGCCGGGCTGGAACTTTGAAAAAACAGTTGAAGCGGCAAATACAAAATGGATCGCGGCATTGTCACGCGTTAAGATCAGCACTGATGATAAGGATCAGCGAAAAGTTTTTTATACCGCGTTGTATCACACCATGATAGCGCCTGCATTGTTTAATGACCACAATGGTGATTATCGCGGCACTGATAAAAAAGTATATCGCAATCCCGGATTCAACAATTACTCAGTGTTTTCATTGTGGGATATTTATCGCTCCTGTGCACCCCTTGCAACGCTTATTCAACCAGAAAAGATCAATGATTTTTGTAACAGCATGTTGGCTATACACGAACAGCAAGGCAAGTTGCCAGTGTGGCCCTTGATGGGAAATGAAACAAACTGTATGGTGGGGTATCATGCGGTTCCGCTACTCGCAGATGCCTACAAAAAAGGTTTTCGCGGTTTCAGCGGGGAGAAAGCATTAGAAGCAATGAAAGCAACCGCAAACAACGGTGAGTTTGGTTTGAACTATGTTGTGTCCAAAGGATACATTCCGGCAGAAAAAGAACATGAATCTGTTTCAAAGGGTATGGAATATGCCATAGATGATTGGTGCATTGCACAACTGGCAAAGCAGCTAGGGAAAACAAGTGATGCTGCTCTTTATGCTAAACGTGCCCAATACTATAAAAATTATTTTGACTCCAATATTCATTTCGTAAGGCCAAAATTGGAAAACGGTTCGTTTAAAACACCGTATGATCCTTTTAACTCTATTCATGAGAACGGAGATTTTACAGAAGGTAATGGCTGGCAATACACATGGCTCGTGCCACAGGATCCGCAGGGCTTAATTAATTTGATGGGAGGCGATGAACCTTTTACAACCAAGCTCGATAGCTTGTTTAGTGTAAAGGGCGATATGGGTGCGCAGGCCTCAAACGACATCTCCGGTCTCATCGGCATGTACGCTCATGGCAACGAACCGAGCCATCACGTTACTTACCTGTATTCTTTTGCCGGTAAGCCCTGGAAGACTGCGGAGAAAGTGCGCCAGGTGAATAATGAATTTTATACAACCAAACCGGACGGTCTTGCAGGTAATGAAGATTGTGGCGCCATGAGCAGCTGGTTTATCTGGTCCTCACTGGGAATGTATCCTGTTAATCCTGCAAATGGCGTGTATGTTTTTGGCAGTCCTTTGTTTAACAGAGCAACGATAAATGTAGGTAAAGGAAAGACTTTTACTATCCAAACTACCAACAACAGCAAAGACAACATCTACATTCAAAGTGTTACTTTAAATGGTAAACCATACACGAAGAGTTTTATTCGTCATGAGGATATTTTGAAAGGAGGCGTGTTGATATTTGTGATGGGTAGTAAGCCTAATAAAGCATTTGGCGAAGCTGTTGCTAACAGGCCGCCGTTGAATTAATATTGTTGCATGAAAATAAAAAAGGACAAACCGCTAAATTCGGTTTGTCCTTTTTTTGTGTCAAGTTATACGCATTCTCTATTGCTTGTTTTTTGTAGGTTGATTTACTTTTATTAGAACTATTTGGAAAAGCAGAAGTATCGTTAAAAGCCAAAATGTCGTCATAGATTTTACTGAATACTGGTTGTGTATTTTTCGAGCCGCATCAATGTATTCTTTTGCTTTGTATTTGACTGTGTCGATGCTTTGTATTGAGTCAATCTCTATTTTTTTCATTGACATCAAAGTGTTGTTCTTAGTCGCCGCAAAATCAATGTGTGAGAAATTGTCCGCAAGCAAATAAAAGAAGATCCCTAACGAAAGTATTTGCAAAATTTTTCTAAGAATCATGTTGATGAAATATTACAATATTTGTACAAAGGTTTGAAAGTTTGTGTTCTCATCACAACGGATAAGCCGTGTCACTCTTCGTTTCCGACAATACAAAAAAGCTCTGTACCGTTGCAATATTTGGAAGCTTGGCAAGTTTATGCCGGTAGAACTCATGATAGCTATCCATATCGCTCGTTGCTATTCTGAGAATAAAATCAAAGGTTCCTGTCATCTGGAAGCACTCCATTACTTCGGGGAACTTTGAAACTTCCTTTTCAAAAGTATTCAGGGTTTCAAACGCGTGGTCGCTAAGCAGTACGTGACTAAAGGCGATGAGGTTTTTGTTGATCTTTTTACGATCGAGAATGGCAACTGTTCTTTTGATATACTTCTCTTCTTTTAATCTTTTCACACGCTCATGAATTGTTGCAATTGACTTTCCAATGGAAAAGGCAATTTCCTTGTTGGTGAGTTCTCCGTTTCGTTGCAGCAGTCTCAGTATTTCGTAATCAGTATCGTCGGGTTGGTACATGGTAAATAATATTTGGGAAATGACTAAATAATCTTCTATTTCTGAAAAAAGTACTAATGGATTTGTGAATTTCAATAAAATTTTCGGAAAAAAAGAAAATGATTGTATATATATCCGGAATTGTTGAAGTTTGTTAAGAGTTCACAACAAGTATTCCTTCAACCGACAAACTTTTAAAAAATGGCATCAAATGATTTTTTCTTTGTAAGAAGTGGTGGAACGGCTCAAAAAATTATGGTTGATTCCATCGTGTATATTGAAAGTCTTCGCAACTATAGCAAGATATATTCTTCAAATGCGGAGGTGATGACGCTGACATCCATGCGTGATCTTGAAGGGTTTTTACCAAAGGATAAATTCATGCGAATTCACAAGTCTTACATCGTGTCACTCGACAGAATTCAAAAGATGGGTGGCCACATGGTTTATCTTGACAAGGATCTTTTCTTTCCAATCGGAGAAACTTTCAGAAAAGATGTGAATTCATTTATTTCCAAATATTCAATTGGCAATTAACAGCGCTGCTGTACATATATTTTCGATCGTTTGTTTTTTCTCGTGATGTGTAATGGGACCGTTATTTTTATAACGTCCCTTTTTTTGTGCCATCCGGTATCGCAGGAATCATGCGGGTAAAGTTGGATTTATACAATGTTGTTTGTAGGCTCCGACAATTTTTTTATCGTTTCTCCAATATATTTCATAGCCTCTTTATAAGTTTCTATTCCGTGCCCAACGTTTTCAAAAACCTTTACGTCCTTTAGTGTTTTAATGTTTTTGTTTGCGTTGTCAATTGATTTTTGATAAGGAAACAGAAGGTCCTTATTGCCTTCAAGTAGATAGGCGTCAACTTTAACATCGGCCAGTTGTTTGTCCATATAATACGGTTTCTGTGTATTGTCCTTATAACGTGTCAGGGCAAACACTTCATATTCTATGATTAGCTTTTCCGCTTGTGGCGACAGTTGATGATTTGGTTTTGAAAAAATGGCTTTATTCAAAAACGCAAGAACATTTTTATCAGTCGGTTTTATTATTGGCAACAGATTGTAATAAAGATTGCTCCACTTCATTGAAAACGGCTGTAAACATCCGGGATTTAAAAGAAACGCTGCTTTGATTTTGCCAGGGTTCGTAATACCCAGTTTCATGCAAATTAACCCGCCGAAAGATGCGCCTGCTACATAAACGCTTTTGAGGTTCAATTTATCCAAAACTTCATTTGCCCAATGTCCGTAGTCCAACGCTTTTATGTCAGGCGTTGCTCCATTGCTGAAGTTCGGAAGCCCATTCGTTTCTACCATAAAGATACTGAGGTTTAAACCTATGTTGTCAAGACCTTTGTCAAAATCCCAAAACAGCGATGTCGTTCTCGCACCTGGAAAGATTACCAGGGTTTCTGCGTTCTCTTTTGTGTTTATTCCCCACACGTGTGTTTTCCCCAAAGCGGTGGCTAATTCAATCCGTTCAAATTTCCTGTCGTTGGCTTTTTCTAATTTACTTACCCAATTGTTAAGAAATAAAAAATCTTGTTTTTCATCCTTAAAATGTGACTGTCGTTTTATCTGCATATACTTTGGTAAATGTTCGTCAAATTTACCGCTAATGATCTCTTCTCCAATTTTTGTCTTTAATACTCCGAATCATGGCGCCGGCATCACAATTATGCGATGGCAATTCCTTTCCCAAATTTGACCAGGTATTCGTTGAGTGCTTTTGAATCTATCTGCAATTTTTTATACGAATTTTCAGAAATGATCGCCACCTGGCCCGTGCTGTAAGTGGGCGCCATCGGGATGAACACTGTGGCGTCACCGTTGTCTGCCACATCGATGAGGTAAGCCGGCATCCAGTAACCTTGCGTCTGTATCATGCAGGTTGCAAAAACCTCTTCCTTCGGAGCCTTAGGTGCCACGCCAATATTTTTCTCTGTTTCTTTTCGAAGATCGTTGTAGCCGGGAATAAAGCGGGCCAGTTTTTCATCCAGCCAGTCACTCATTCGCTTGAATATTGAAAGTTTAACGAGGAAGCCCGCTATCACGCAAAACAGCAGAAGAAGAATGACTGCAATAATTGCATCTCCCGCAGCGCCCAACACTGTATCAATATAAAGGAAGCGGGAGACTTTTTTTCCCAGCGCCAGCAATTGGTTCCAAAACTTACCCAAAACTGCAATTGCAATAAGCACCGGCATAAGGAAAATAAAACCGGTAACTACATGATTACGAATAATCTTGTATGATCGCTTTGTGCTTAAAAATGCTTTTTTCATAAGTTATATTTTAAAGTGCCCGGGCTTATTGTTTGCATTAGCGAAAAAGGCAAACCGGACATCAGTTTGCCTTTTACCAGAAAGCCGCTGCTAGTGCAGCTTCCTGGTATATTCTGAAAGCCTTGTTATCTTGCCGTTCTTTAATTGCAGATCATTAATAATATCCGCAGAGTCTTTTACACCTTTTGGCGTTTCCCACGTTTGGGAATACCAAAGGGTTACCCATTCTTCACTTTTATCTTTTGAAATAACAGACTCCCAATCGTACATTTTTACTTTTATCGTTTTGTACATATTTCTTGCATTGGTCAGTATCACCTTTAAACTATCGTTCGACATTTTTTTATCCAGACCATCGAACTGCAAGCGAACAGAGTCGCTAAAATATTTCAGCGATTCATCCAGCTTGCCGTCTTCCCAGGCCTTTAATGCACTTAATGAAGTCATTGTGTTTGCAGTGTTTCCTACTTCCCAATTGTCAGGATGTTCTATTGTGTAGGGGTAATTCATAGACGTGGGTGTACTTGCAGTTGTTGAGGATGTGGAGTCTTTCGCAGCTTCTTTTGTGGTTGTTTGCGTATTGTTGCATGAACAGGCGAGAGCTGTTAAAAAAAAGAACGTCAATTTTTTCATGATATATTTTTTGGTGAGTGAATAAACAGAGAATATCCTTTGATGCGTCACCGTCCACGCTCAGCAGATCAGCTGATTTTCAGGGTATTTCGAAATGCGGTTTTGCAGCTTTTTTCAACTATTGTTCAGTAGGTAATACGGGCGTATCAAATGGCCGTGGGATAAGGGTTTAAGGCTATGGGTTTAAGTTCATGACGCATATTTTTGTCGCGTGAACCTAAATCGCTCACTCAATGTAGTCAAAATATTTTCATAGTCAAATAGCAAGCTGTAACTCATAGCAGTATTGTTTCAATCACATCAAAACAATTAAGTAATATTATAAACAGATTTGATCAAAAAAGCACCAAATAAAATGAAGAAGATTCTTGCGCCCGTTATTACCTTTTTGTTATTAACCACCACTCAATTTTTATATGCTCAAAAACCGAAGCCTCCGATAATGGGTTGGAGCAGCTGGAACCATTTTCGCGTAAACATCGATGAAAAAATGATCAGGGAACAAGCCGATGCATTGATATCATCCGGAATGTATGACGCCGGATACCGGTTCATAAATATCGATGATGGTTATTTTGGGGGCAGAGATGCGAATGGCAAACTGCTTATCAATAAATCAAAATTTCCATCCGGAATGAAAGCGCTGGCGGACTACATACATGGCAAGGGCTTAAAAGCCGGCATTTACACCGATGCAGGAATGAACACTTGTGGTTCTATCTGGGATAAAGATTCTCTTGGTGTAGGTTCAGGGATCTATGGCCACTGGGCAAATGATTGTAAGTTGTTTTTTAAAGACTGGGGGTATAATTTTTTAAAGGTCGACTGGTGCGGAGGAGAGAAGCAACATCTTGATGAGGCAACGGAATACCTTAAAATTATTGATACCGTAAGATCGATTGATCCTGATATTGTTTTTAATGTGTGCCGCTGGAAGTTTCCGGGCGAATGGGCCGTCAAAAAAGCAGATTCTTGGAGAATCTCTGGTGATATAAGGGAAACCTTCAAATCGATTCTTGGCATTATTGATTTAAATGCCGGCCTGTACCGCTATTCCTCCGCGGGGCATTACAACGACATGGATATGTTGCAGGTAGGACAGGGTATGAGTTACGATGAAGACAAAAGCCATTTTTCGATGTGGTGCATGCTCAACTCTCCGTTGTTGGCTGGTAATGACTTGCGCAATATGACAAAAGAAACTATTGAGATTCTTACAAACAAAGATGTAATTGCTTTAAACCAGGACAAGGGTTTTGCGCAGGCGAGAAGAATTTCTAAAGATGGCGATATAGAAGTTTGGGTTAAACAATTGGGAAATGGCGATCAAAAAGCGGTGGCTATCCTTAACCGTGGTGAAGATATCAATACATACAATCTTGATCTTGCCAAACTTGGACTTGACTCCCGCTACAAAATGAGAGACTTGTGGCTTCATAAAGAAATAGGAAAATTGGATGACAATAAAAGCTTCACAATTCCGAAGCATGGTATTGTTGTGCTCAGGCTTTATCAGGCAAAATAGAATGTCATTTAATATAATCGCGGGTAATCGTTGTACAAGTTTATCAATAGAGAAAAGAAATGTATTTATATCTTCGTCATGTTTAGAAAAAATGAATGACCATGCTTACACGATCGATATGCTTATCAGCCCTCGTAATATTTTTTTCACAAATAGGAGTTGCGCAGCAAAACCGTAAACCCAATATAGTATTCATTTTAGCAGACGATCTTGGCTACGGCGATATACAGCCATATGGTCAAAAATTGATTCAAACGCCCAACTTAAACATACTCGCCAAAGAGGGTATGAAATACACTCAGTTCTATGCCGGTACCTCGGTGTGTGCGCCTTCGCGTTCTTCGCTGATGACCGGACAGCACACAGGCCACACGCCCATCCGTGGCAATAAAGAAGTGTTGCCCGAGGGCCAGGTTCCGATACCGGATTCCACTGTAACCATTGCTGAAATAATGAAGAAGGCCGGTTACTCGACAGGTTTGTTTGGTAAATGGGGACTGGGTTTTCCAGGCAGCGACGGTGATCCGGTAAAGCAAGGCTTCGATAAATTTTATGGATTTAACTGCCAGGCAGAGGCGCATCGTTATTATCCCACGCATCTTTGGGATAATACAACAAGAGTAGATCTTGAAGGCAATGACAGCCTGCTTAAGACGGTTACCTATGCCCCGGAACTCATCCAGCAAAAAGCATTGCAGTTCATTGATGATAATAAGTCGAAGCCCTTTGTACTTTTCCTGACTTATACTTTGCCTCATGCAGAATTACTTGTGCCTGATGATAGTCTGTTTCAAGTGTACAAAGGCAGGTTTACGGAGACGCCGTACCGTGGCATCGATTATGGCAACAAAGCAAAGAGATCAGGCTATACATCGCAACAATATCCACGGGCTACATTTGCTGCAATGGTTACGAGGCTTGACATGTATGTAGGGCAAGTGATGAATAAATTAAAAGCATTGGGCCTTGACGATAATACTTTAATCATCTTCACAAGTGATAACGGCCCCCACATCGAAGGAGGTGCTGATCCAAAGTTCTTCAACAGCAGCGGTGGATTGCGTGGTGAAAAAAGAGATCTGTACGAAGGCGGTATCCGTGAGCCGTTTATTGTAAAATGGAAAGGCAAAGTGAAAGCAGGCTCCACCAATAATTATGCTGGTGGCTTTTGGGATGTAATGCCAACGCTGGCGCAAATAGCAAACGAACCTGTTCCTACATACATTGATGGCATATCATTTCTCCCGTCCATGACTGGTAAAAAACAAGCGTCGCATGATTATTTGTATTGGGAATTTCATGAAAGTGGTGGAAGGCAGGCAGTGCGATTTGATCAATGGAAATGCGTTCGCCTGAATGTGGATGATCCATCGAAAACAACAGTAGAATTGTACAATCTGGACAACGATAAAGAAGAAAAAAATAACGTAGCCGGGCAGCACAAGGATATTAAAGATAAAGCGATCCGTCTGATGAACCAAGCACACAGCAAATCGAATGAGTTTCCGTTTGCGTATGAAAGCAAATAGTTTTTATAAGAAATACGCAAGCGTTTGATATGATTTTATAAATTCTCCACAAAGGTTGATAGATAAAAATGGACAAATTAAAAAAAATCTGTTTGTCCATTTTTTGCTATTGATGAGAACTACGTGTTGCACGAATCACAATACATTAAAATGCGGCATTGTTCGCTTAATTTATTTAATCTTCGTTAAGTAGTCTCTGATGTCTTGTCGAAGAATATTTTGAGCTGTTTCTTTTGAAACCGCATAATTGGTTTCACTAGAGCCGAATTGGAACCAATAGCAAGTTTCTTTAAGAAGTAACACATTTTGAGGAAGCGGATCAATTCTCATATAGTGCACACGGCCTTTAGTGTCCCTTTCGACTTGTGAATAACTGGCTTTCTTGCTGTCTGTTAAGAAATCCCGGTCTTTAACATTGAGTGGAATGCCATGTGATGGTTCATACAAAAAGCCGAATCTTTTATCTCCTTTTTCAAATGAAACTGTCATAACCAATCGGGTAGAGTCATTTATTTTCATCAGTTCGCCAACACTTATAGTGTGATAGGCGATGTTATTTTTCAACAGTTCATCAATTATAGTGGGAACGGCATCGCATATGCGTAACCAGTTTGTGCTTCCGACCTTTTGTTGGAAACTATAGTAATTCTTGTTGTCAACTGTCTGTGCCTTACCGTATAATGAGTGGACAATTATTAGGGCAAAAGCAAATGCAATTTTTTTCATTGGGTTTTATCTAAGTTGATAGTTTTTAAAACGTGTAAGGAACTTATTTCCCTCCTTTGTTCAATCGTAGCCGCGCAAAATGATTCTCAAGATGGTTGCGCATGCCGTTTCTGAATTCTTCCGGTGTGCCTTTCTCAAGAATGGTTATAAGTTGTTTGTGCGAAGTGAATTTTTGTGTGCCTGGAATGGGTTTAAAAATTGAACTCTTCTCTACGAAATCGAATATTGGTAATAACAATCCCTGGAATTTTTTAAGCGTTTCATTTTTTGTGATCTGGTATAATTTTCCATGAAACGCAATTTCGTATGATGCTTCAAACATACGGTGCTTAGCAGAGAGCGGTTCATTTTTTACGATCTCCTTCAGTTCCTTAATGTCACCATCTGTAACGTGGCTGAATAAAAGATCCGCCATTCCTACTTCAAGTACCAGGCGTATTTCGAAAATTTCCTTTAAAGTATCATCGCTTAAGATGTATGGATTCAGACTCTTTGCCAGGTTGCCAAAAATGTCGGGACTGGTTATAACTGCACCTTTCTTTTTCCGTGTATCAATCAGCCCCATCATCCTTAGCCTCATTAATGCTTCGCGTACAACGGTCCGGCTCACACCGAGTGCAGACGCAAGTTCTAATTCTTTTGGAATGCTGTCGCCTACTTTGAGTTTTCGCTCATGTAAAAGGTTGATCAGGCTGTCCTCTACTTTGTCAACCAGTGATTGTGTATCGATTGATTTAAATACTTCCTTCACTTTTTCTTTAATTATTGGTACATATTAAACGTCCGGCCAAAGATAATATGTCTGCTTTTATTAAGTCAAACATAATTTTCAAGATGCTATTCGTTGTCTGGCGGCGTTCAACGCCTGTAGAGACGCATTCAATGTGTCTCTACAAGTTTCGGTTCCTTAACTGCCGCGGCTACAAAATAAGACTCTCCCAAAAAAGCCAAAACTTTTTTTGGGTGGAATGTAAAATTCTATCTAACTTTATTATGTCATACATAATACTAAAATAAAACTGCTTTTATGAAACTTGCCTGGCTGCGAATTGGAATGTTTATTTCCTTTTTCCTATCTGCCATTGTTGGCTTTTCTCAAGCAAAGATTTCGGGCCGCATCCTTGCTGGCGAATCGAACAAACCGCTTGATGGTGTTAACATTTTACTGAAAGGAACAAAACGTGGAACGGCTACTGATGCAAACGGCGATTTTACTATTGCTGCAAATGCTAAAGATGTTCTTGTGTGTTCTTACACCGGCTACCAGGTGCTCGAAGTTACTGTTGGTACGGAGTCGAGACTGAATCTGGTCATGACTCAGGCCACCGATAAAATGAGTGAAGTGGTAGTGGTGGGATATGGAACGCAAAACCGCAGAAATATTACCAGTGCTATTGCCAAACTGGATAATAAGGTTTTGGAAAATGCACCACGTGCAAACGTTGGAAGTGCATTGCAGGGAACAATTTCGGGTTTGCAGGTGGTGAATGCTACCGGACAACCGGGCGCCTCTCCATTGATTTTGTTAAGAGGAGGTGCATCTATCAATAACCCAGGATCTCCGCTTGTGGTGATAGACGGTATCATCCGTTCCTATAACGATATCGCCTCGGAAGATATCGCTTCAATTGAGTTGTTGAAAGATGCTGCTGCTACATCCATTTACGGGGCACGAGCAAATAATGGTGTAATCTTAATTACCACAAGACAGGGCAAGACCGGAGTAGCGCAGATCTCGTATAAGTTTACAGGAGGGTACAACCAACGAAGAAAAGGATATACTTACTTAAATGCGCACGATTATATTTATTACAACAGGTTGGGCAATTTTAATTCAGGCAGAACACTTAGCCAGGTAAATACATCAAGAGGTTATGGTTTACCTGCGGGCGTTGGCGGTGTGACCACCGGTACAGGCGCTGCTGATCTTGCCATTTTCGACATCAGGAAATATGATGCCTCTATGAATGATTTATTTTCTAAAGGCTGGGACACCGTGGGTGATCCTTATGGCGGAACGATTATTTTTAAAGATCATGGTGGAGAGATTGAAGATCTTGTTTTTAGAAATACTTACACGCAAGATCATTACGTTAACGTTACAGGTGGTAACGATAAAGGCAAGTACTTCGCCAGTTTTGATTACTACAATGAGCCCGGTGTTATCGTAGGTTCAAGTTATAAACGTTATTCCGGTGTGTTGAATGGTTCTTATAAAGTAAAGCCTAACATAGAGATATCGACAGGTGTGAATTTATCAACGTCTTCACAGTTGGGTGTAAATGGCTCAGAGGTAAACAATCTTTACCGGAACCTAAGCATATGGCCAACCATGAATCCTTGGCTGGATTCCGCTAAAACCAAACCCAATCCGGGCAATGGCGTGAACGATGGTAATCCTTTGTATTGGCTGGGTAAACAGGATAGAAGCGATGAGATAGACAGAATAACAGCCAATGCTTCAGTTAAATGGGATTTCCTTCCTGGCTTCTATTTCAAAGCAACAGGTTCAGGTTATTTGGCTGAACAGATTGATCAAAGTTTTCAGCGTGCAACGCAAACATATACCAATATTTTTTCCAACCCTCCTTCATATAGCAACACGGCAAGGGCTTCTGTTGCATACAATTCGAGATCATTTCAACAACAATTCACAGGTAATCTGAACTATGACAAAATCTTCGCAAAAAAGCATCATGTAACTGCAATGGTTGGTGCTGAATACTATGGTATAAAAGACATGGTTATGCAGGTTTCCGGTACCAATGCGCCGACCGATGATATTTCAACAGTGAATGCTTCGACAACTTTTGTTGCGGGCTCTAATTATTCTACAAAATCAGAGTACAGGATGATATCTGCACTTAGCCGTGTAGGTTATGTATTTGATCAGCGTTTTATCATCAATGGTTCGTTTAGAATGGACGCGGCGTCAAGCCTGGCGAAAGACAACAGAAATGGTTTCTTCCCTGGTGTTTCTGCCGGATGGAACATGCAAAACGAAAAGTTTTTCCGTAATTCAAAAGTCAGCAATGTCGTTTCTACACTTAAGCCGCGTATCAGTTATGGGCAGAACGGAAATATAGCAGGGCTTGACAGGTATGAAGTACAAGGCACTTATGGCAGTGTAGGTTTATACAATAACAATGCAGGCTTCTTAAATACGAGCGTTGTGAATTCGGATTTGCGATGGGAGAAAAGTAAAACAACTGACGTAGGTGCTGACATTGGTCTTTTGCGTGACCGGGTAACTATCATCTTCGATTATTACGATAGAAGAACCAGTGATCTTTTAACCAATCTTGCGCTTCCCGGTTACACCGGCTTCAGTTCAGTAAGAACGAATTTAGGTACTTATCAAAATAAAGGATATGAATTTACGGTAAATGCAAACGTGCTTAACAACCCCAACGGCTTAAGAATAGATGTGAGTGCAAATGCCAGTTACGTTAAAAATAAAATTCTTCAACTGCCATATAACGGGCAGCCGAATAACAGGCAAAACGGCGCCGGTGCAGCAAACCTGATTCAAATTTATGATCCTAATTCAAAGCAACTTGTTTGGGTCTCCGGATTGCAGGAAGGACAGCCGCTTGGCGCGATCTATGCGTTTAAACAGGAGTCAATCTTTACCAGTGACGCAGAAATTACAAAACTGGCCGGCAACAGGAGAGATGTTGTAGCGCAAATAAGCGGGCCTGGAGTGAACTACGGTACAGGTAAAATAGCACCGGGAGATGTTAACTGGCGTGATGTTGACAAAAACGACACCATCGATTCTCGTGACCAGGTTTACATTGGTAACATCTTCCCAAGATGGACAGGCGGGTTCTCAGCAAACGTTAGTTATAAAGGGCTTAGTTTGTCTGCACGATTTGAGTTTGCTTTGGGTCACACGATTTACAATGATCTCGTAGCAAGGACATTGGGTAACTATCAAGGCACATTCAATTACATCGACTGGCAAAAGAATGCATGGTCTCCTACCAACACAAATACTGACATTCCTAAAGTTTATTACGCCGACCAGGTGGCAGCACCGTGACGGCAACACATGGAGCGAACCAATAAATATAACAGCGCAGATTAAGGATCCTGCCTGGAAACTTTTCTTCCAAGGACCCGGAAAAGGCATTATGATGCATGATGGAAAACTTGTTTTCCCTGCACAATACTGGGACGCTAAAAATGTTCCTTACTCAACCATTATCTACAGCGATGATCATGGTACTACATGGAAGGGAAAATTGGCCGGGCCAAAATCGAATACAACAGAAAGCCAGGTAATAGAAACATCACCGGGCGTATTGATGCTAAACATGAGAGACAATAAAGGCTCTTACAGAAGTGTTGCAACCTCTGCAAACATGGGTCAGTCGTGGATCGAACATTCATCCTCATACAACGCATTGGTGGATCCTGTATGCATGGGAAGTTTGATCAGGGCGAGGGTAATGGTACATGGAAAAATGAAAGACGTTTTGTTCTTTAGCAATCCTGCAACAAAATCCGGTCGATATAACATGACCATTAAGGCAAGTCTGGATATGGGCGTAACGTGGTTGAATGCAAACGAATTGCTGGTTGATGAAAGGCAATGTTACGGCTATTCATGTTTAACGAAAATTGATGACAACACCATTGGGATTTTGTATGAAGGGATCAGGGATTTATACTTTGTAAAAGTGCCGGTAAGTGATATTGTAAGGTAAATGGTTGGGTAACCCGTAGAGACGCATTGAATGTGTCTCTGTAGGCACCATGGAAATGCACCAAAAAGTTACACGGTTGTACATTTTTTATGTGACCGCAATCCGTGCAAAAGAGACGCGTTCAACGCGTTTCCACAGGACTTCTTAAACGATAAAAGCATATTTTAAACAGTTTATTAAATGCTCGGTAAAAGATTCTTCGTAACACTTCTGTTAAGCCTGATCTGTAATTTTATTTTTTCGCAACAACCCATCAAAGTTGCGTGTTTAGGCAATTCTGTTACCTATGGATATCTTCATAAAGAGCCATCGAAAACATCTTACCCTGTTCAACTGCAGCAATTGTTAGGTGCTGGCTATCTCGTGAGGAATTTTGGACACAGCGGAGCCACGCTCTTGCGCCATGGACACAATCCATACAGTAAGACAAAAGAGTTTGCCAACGCCATTAATTTTCGTCCCGACATTGCCATCATTGATCTCGGACTAAATGATACGGATCCACGTAACTGGCCAAATTATCGCGACGAATTTTTACCAGATTATTCATGGCTCATCGACACGTTGCGTAAATCAAACCCCGCAGTTAAAATTTTCATTTGCAAAATGACACCCATATTCAGCGATCATCCTATATTTAAATCCGGTACGCGGGATTGGTTCTGGCAAATACAAAATTTAATACCACAGATTGCTACAGTCAACAAAACCGGTTTAATTGATTTTCACTCACCACTTTATTCGCGGCCGGATTTATTCCCAGATGCATTGCATCCAAACGAGGCTGGAGCGTTGATACTTGCAAACACAGTGTATCAAAAGCTATCGGGCAATTTTGGAGGTTTTAAGCTAGCTCCTGTATTTGAATCGCACATGGTGCTGCAGAGAAACAAAGCGATACATTTTTATGGCACAGCCAATGTAAATGAAAAAATCGTTGTGAGTTTTAATGGAAAGAAAGAAACCTGTACCGCAAGCGAAGATGGAAAATGGGATGCGAAATTTCCTGCCATGCAAGCGGGCGGGCCTTACACTGCAACTTTTATTTCTTCTTCCGGCTCCGTGACACTGGAAGATATTTTGGTGGGAGAGGTCTGGCTCTGTTCGGGGCAAAGCAATATGTATTTCAGGGTACGCGATGCGATAATGGATAAAAACGAAATGTCTGCTGCAGAAAAAAACAGCACGCTCAGGCTACTGAGAATGCAGCCTTTTGCTGAAACTGATAATAATGCATGGGATCAACCGGTACTTCAAAAAGTAAATGAACTATCCTATTTTTCCGGTACCTGGCAGCATTGTGATTCGACGGCTGTAAAATATTTTTCTGCTGTTGCTTATTTCTACGGTAAGAAATTGCAGTCGGAGTTGAAGGTTCCTATAGGTTTGATACAGGTAGCGGTAGGCGGTTCAACCACTGAATCATGGATTGATCGCTACACAATGGAGCACGACCCGGTGTTGGTAAATGAATTAACGAATTGGCGCAAGTCAGATTTTTTTCAACCATGGGTAAGGGAACGTGCAGATACGAATTTGAGCAAGTCAGACAATCCCAAACAGCGACATCCTTACGAGCCTTGTTATAACTTCGAGGCAGGCATAAAAACTTTTATTGGCTTTCCTATTGCAGGAGTGATTTGGTACCAGGGCGAAAGCAATGCGCACAATATCGAACTGCATGAAGCAGTTTTTCCAGCACTTGTTAAAAGCTGGAGAAGCCAATGGGGTTATGACTTTCCGTTTTATTACGTACAACTTTCATCCATCAACAGACCTTCGTGGCCCTCTTTTCGTTACAGCCAGTTGCAAATGTTAAAAGTTATCCCAAATACAGGCATGGCAGTAACAAGCGACCTCGGAGATTCGTTGAATGTACACTATCCTTTGAAAGCACCGGTAGGAGAGCGCCTTGCAAATCTGGCGCTGAATTTTTATTATGGACGAAAAGATGTGGTGCCTTATGGACCATTGCCTGTAAAAGCTGTGCGGGAAAATGATCATATAATTGTTTCGTTTAAGTATGCAGATCACTTACAAACAAGAAAAAAAGAACCACTGAAAGGATTTAAAATCCTCGACGAATTTGGTCGTCCCGTTCCATCGGAGGCTTTCATTAATGCAAATGAGGTTGTTATTCATATTGACCCAAAGGCAACACCCAAAACAGTTTTGTACGCGTGGGAACCTTTTACTGACGCTAATCTGGAGAATGGAGCAGCATTGCCGGCATCTACTTTTAAACTAGATATTAATTGACTTCTTCAACATATAAATGATGAAATATTCGCAACAGGATTTAATTGCTTTGCAGGACTTTTATAAAAAGCAGTTGTTGAACGACACCGTTCCATTTTGGTTCCCCCGGTCCTTTGATCGTGAGCACGGTGGTTTTTTGCTTATGAGAGGCGCAGATGGCGAATTAATTGATGATGACAAAGCCGTGTGGATCCAGGGGCGTGCGACATGGTTGCTGTCAACTTTATATAATACTGTAGAGAAAAAAGAAGAGTGGTTGCAGGGTGCAAAACTCGGTTATGATTTCCTCAACAAATTTTGTTTCGATACAGATGGGCAAATGTTTTTTCATGTAACGAGGGACGGGAAGCCGATCCGAAAGAGGCGATATTTTTTTTCAGAAACATTTTATGTAATTGCTGCCGCCACCTATGCAAAGGCAAGTGGCAATGAAGAAGCTGCAGAGAAAGCGAGACGCGTGTTTGGCGAATGTATAGCCTATGCAAGCGGTGAAAAGAAAATGCTTCCGAAGTTTACAGAAACCAGAAGGTCAAAAGGCATTGGCGTTCCTATGATCATGATTAATACCGCGCAGCAATTAAGAGAAACCATCGGCGATCCGCGCTGTGATGAATGGATTCAGAAATGGATTGCAGAAATTGAAAAAGATTTTGTGAAGGACGACATCAAATGTGTGATGGAGCATGTTGCGCCTGATGGTAGCATCATTGATCATATTGATGGGCGCACGCTCAACCCGGGACATGCTATAGAGGGTGCATGGTTTATCCTGCACGAGGCGCGGTATCGTAACAACGATCCACATTTGATATCTCTTGGTTGTAAAATGCTGGATTATATGTGGGAGAGAGGTTGGGATAAAGAGTATGGAGGAATTCTGTACTTTAGAGATGTTTATAGCAAGCCTGTGCAGGAATATTGGCAGGATATGAAATTCTGGTGGCCGCATAACGAAGTGATCATCGCCACATTGCTTGCGTATTTAATGACCGGCAATGAAAAGTATGCAGGTTGGCACAAACTGGTGCACGATTATGCTTACCAGAAATTTCATGACGCAAAAAACGGCGAATGGTTTGGCTATCTTCACAGGGATGGAACCGTGGCGCAAACGGCGAAAGGTAATCTGTACAAAGGGCCGTTTCACCTGCCGAGACAGGAATGGTATTGTACGCAAATATTAAATCAACATCTTGAACACGCAATCAAACAGTAATACACAATTGTATAATTACAAGGTCCATATTGGGCAAATGATTTTTACTGGTGAGGAATGGCTGACTGATCAGGCCATTATTATTGATGGAGAAATAATTAAGGATGTGGTTTCGCAAAGCGAACTTCCTGCCGACCTCAAAACGCATCTCCCTTGCAATCCAATCATTGCTCCGGCCTTTATCGATTTGCAGATATACGGAGCAAATGGAAAACTGCTTTCTGAATATCCCGCGCCTGAAGCATTAAGTGATTTGAACAAATATTGTCGGGATGGAGGTGCAGCCTTTTGCATGCCAACCGTTGCTACCAATCATTACGATGTTTTTAAGAAGGCAACAGATGCCATTAAAAATTATTGGAACCGGGGAGGTGAGGGCGTTTTAGGAATACACCTCGAAGGCCCATGGATCAATCCTGTGAAACGGGGTGCACATATTGAATCGCTCGTTCGTTCGCCTTCAGTAGATGAAGTAAAGGAAATATTGGATTACGGAAATGGGGTAATTAAAATAATAACACTGGCTCCCGAGCAGTGTAGCTATGAAGTGATTGATCTGATTCTTTCCCATGGTATTGTTATTTCTGCCGGACACAGCAATGCTACTTACAAAAAAGCCACGGAAAGTTTCGGTCGTGGCATAAAAGCTGTTACCCATTTGTACAATGCTATGAGCCCGTTACAACATCGTGAACCCGGTCTTGCAGGCGCGGCAATGGATGATGATACGGTAATGGCAAGTATTATTCCGGATGGTCATCATGTTGATTTTGCAGCCGTGAGAATAGCGAAGGCCATTATGAAAAACAGGTTGTTTGTTATTACCGATGCGGTTACGCAAACAGATAAGGGGCACTACCAGCATGAACTCGCAGGAGACAAATATGAAGCCGCTGGTATTTTAAGCGGTTCCGCATTAACCATGCATAAGGCAATGTTGAACCTGGTGAATCATTGTGGTATTGAAATGGGAGAGGCGATTCGCATGTGCAGTTTATATCCTGCAAGGTTGATGGGCCTAGATCGTGAATTGGGAAAAATTAAGAAGGGTTACAAAGCAAAACTCGTTGCCCTTGATCAGTCTGAAGGTTCTTGTGTTTTATTGTAGAATACTTGCAGGCAACAGATAATCACCTTTTACAGAAAACAATTATTGCAACAATAAAATAATGCAAACATCAAAAGCTGGCGGTATAAAATGGTTGGTTACCGGATTATTGTTTGCCATACTGTGGCCCTCTGCGAGTACAGCTACCAAGGCAGGGCTGGCAGTGGCGCAGCCTTTGGTGATTGCCATCGTACGGTTTGCATTGGCTGCATGCATAGTTTTGTTTATTGCACATGTAATACAGCGTAAGAGATTGCCGGCGGGCAAGGAGTGGAAACAAATTGCTATTTATGGATTGCTGAACATCAGCATTTATCTGGGTTGTTATGTAGTCGCCATGCAAACGGTAACAGCAGGAATCGGCTCGCTGGCAGTTGCAACCAATCCTGTTTTTATCAGTTTCCTTTCTGTTATTTTCTTAAAACAAAAAATGGGATGGCGCATTATCTTGGCATTATTGATTTGTACTATCGGCGTTGGTTGCGCTGCGTGGCCTCTATTCAGCAATGCATCTGTAACGGCGGGCGGCTTGCTGCTTTTATTGTTTAGCATGCTGTGTTATTCCGGGGCGGCCATTTATTTCTCTTCGAGAAAATGGGACAACCTTTCTTTGCTTGTTATCAATGGATGGCAAACTTTATTGGGCGGCTTGTTTTTGTTGCCGGTTGCTTTGCTTTTTTATAAGCCGGAGCAAAACCATTTTACCAAAACATTTTGGTTGTCAGTATCCTGGCTGGCTGTTCCCGTGTCAATTGTTGCCGTGCAGTTGTGGCTATGGCTTTTATCCATCAACCCTGTTAGAGCAGGGCTTTGGCTGTTCCTGTGTCCTTTGTTTGGATTTTTAATTGCCGCTTGGTGGCTGAAGGATGTGATAAGCATGTACACCATCACCGGAATGGTTCTTGTTATAACGGGATTACTGATCTCAAGAAAAAAGAATAAGAGTGAAGTTGTCTTTGATTAAACATTCATTTATAATTCATCCTGAGGCGATCCGACGGATTTTCGCTGTACAGTTCTCGTAAGCCATGTGTTTACAAAGCGAAATGTTTCGTTGAATATACAGTTAATTGCGCGTAACGTTCAGAGCTTTTTTATTCCGTTAATACACACTTTAAAATTGTTTTATCTTTCACTTCTATTTGTGTGTCCCATGTGTTATTAATCATTTTTTAACCGTTTAAATTAAGTTGGCAAATAACTAATATGCTTCGATAAGAGTATAATAACAGCTCAATCTATTTAGTAATTGAAGGACAGATAGCCACACAACTATTTCCACTACACCTGCCGGCTCTACCAATTTCAATGTTGTTTCTATTACCTCATCATTTACCTGTGAAGGACTATGGGATGATGCAATTGCTAAAAACAATATACCAGCTTCTTTCTCTGTCAATGAAAGTTGTTGCTGAAGTTCAGCAATTGTTTTGTTACAATTAGTGATATCCGTTGGGATTTCCCTAAGAGCTATTTCCTCCAACTGGTTAAACAATTCGATACTCAACTCGGGTGCTGTGTGTACAGATACATTTTTGATTTCCGTTTTAAGCATATCGTTATGCACCAGGATGCTGAAAACATACCCTGCATACATTTTAATTTTCAATCCTGTTACTGTGAGTTTATTATCCAGGTTGTCTCGAAGAGCGGTAGTCAACGTCCGCACTACTCTGCCTTGCTTTACAGGTTTAAGAATGGGAAATGAATAGCCCGTTTGGTTCTTAAGAAAATTACTTGCTGTTTCGTAGTCAGAGGGAACTCGTTTTGTCCATTTTTTCTCCCAAAGCACTGCTCCGGGAGCCTGGCGCATTACCCGCAAATAGGTAAATAAGTTATCCTGTTGAGGGGAAAACGGTTTTGTAATACTGTAGCCATTATTTGCATGTATTCCCGGCTTCCAGCCTGTATTAGAAAGCAATTCAGCAGTATCATTAATGGCTTCCTGTTCCAATTCCACCCCCATAGCATTCATGAATTTATTTAAAAAGCCCATCATACTTATTGAATATACCAACCATTCAGTTTCGGCTGTTGAAAAGTGCTTACGAACTGCTTCAACATCAGAAATAGATAACAATGACGGAATGTGCGCCAACTTTTCAGCCAGTGTTACCACAGATTGTTCCTTTTCAGTGCGAGAGCCGGCAATAGCTTCACTGCGTGCTCCTCTTCGCAAGGCAAAAGAACAGGCATGGGCTGTGCAATATGCACATGCGGCTTTGCTGGAAGCATACATGGCAAGGCCCATCGAGGCTTTAAAAGATTTGCTGCTGAAAAGCGTATTTGGTAAGTTAAACATGTTTGGCACCAGTAAGTTGTAGGTACGGAAACCGGGTTGCCATATTTCTAGTGTCGGGTCGCAATTGGGAATAATGCCTATCAGCTCTCTTACTAAATTTAATAGGGGATTATAGTTCTTGTGAAGCGTGTTCCAATCTATTGAAACAGGTTTTAAGCTTTCTGCAAGGGTCTTTGCCATTTATTGTTGTTAATGTTATTGCACTTTAACTCAGTTCATTTTTCCAGGCCGTCCGAAATTTTTGTGATCTAACGTTGTTGTCTGGGGTTGCCGCTAAAGTTCCGGGCTTTACGAAGGTTGGTTATTAGTATTCCGTCTGTTCGCTTGGCCCCTAACTTTTTATTTTGTACCGCCAATGTACAAAAGTTGATTAGAATTGCAAATGTTCATGGGCGATGTTCGTCAGCCGGTATTTGCAAAACCCTTGCTGTAAGCCGCTATTCGAATAAGAGATATTTCTGTTTGATAGTTTCATATTTTGTCCAATCTACATCAGTAAGCTTAACCATCTTTAATTCCTTCCTCATGAAGCTTTTCTGTGAAGAGCGAATTTCTTGTTTGCTATTAAAAAAGGTTGGGCAATTAATATTCCAATTCATACCGTTGCTATGAAGGCATGTATGTGGATGAAATAAGTAATCCTTTCGTTAAAGTTTGGAAACTGAACAATGTATGTTTTATAAAATCCAGCGATTATCAATGGTATCAACAAAAGAAAAAAATACCCCAAATATTTATATGCTTTGTCCAAGCAATTGTATTTGAATTCTACTAAGGTGAATATTGTCAGCTTAAATTACTGTAATGGTCTGTCAGCATAGCCTACAACGGTTCGCGGCTTGGCGAAGGCCGGGATTTTTAGCACTAAAGTTCATACGAAGCAAAAAAGCTAAATCTTGCTCAAATGTTTCTACGAAGCACATCAGCCCGCCTTTTGCCAGACCGCTGTTATAGGCAAGTCAAGAAAGTTTTTCCGAAGCATTTAGATTAATTTAAGTTTCGCCCAACGTATTTGCATTGCAGAAAGGCAGGGGATTCGATGCGCTCTTGCTTGGTGCTGATGCAAAATTGGAAATATAAGGTTGAAATTAACGACTAAAGCACAATTGATAAAGTCAAGCCCCGAACCACTGCTGCCATATTGCTGATGTACAAGTTTCAATGTCTTGCACTGACTTTTGGCAATGCGAGGTTGGCTGCAGAGTTTGCCTTTGACTAGGTTGTCCTGGCTAAAGTAGCTAGGCTTATGTTGTACTTCCCATCATTTTCAAATACCTGTAATGGGATTTGATACTATTGAATAAACTGAGTTGATTATATTGGACATTAAATTCTTTTGCCTTTTGTTTTATAAGCATAGAAATTTCCGGATAAACTGTGTGGGGTAGTTTTGGATACAAATGATGTGCTGCGTGCGAATTGAATCCTCCAAGAAACCAATTGTAAATTTTATTTGTTGGACAATAATCAAGTGACGTAGCCAACTGATGAACGTAATAATCATAAGGCAAAAGACCATTGTGGTCTGTTTTAGGAAACTGAGTTTCCATACATAAGTGCGTTGCGATAAGTGTATGAATAAAAAACAGAGAATTTATGACATGCATTAGTATAAAACATGAAATAATAATATGAAATGAATATCCTGATTTGACAGGCAAATAAATGAGAACAAATAAATACAGCAGCTTCCAAAAAATAAATAACCCTGATTCTCTTATTGGATGTTTTATGTTTTGTAAGTTAGCAATCTTCTTTTTGAAAAAATATAAAATATCCTTGATCAAGAACCAATGTAACGTATATATGCAATAAACTAAAATAGAATAGATATGCTGATATTTTTGATATTTTCTTAGTGGATGCTGAGGAGAAAGCCTGATGATAGGGTTATTATCAATATCTGCATCACACCCATCCACATTTGGAAAAAGATGATGAGAAGTCGTGTGACGTATTTTCCATAGATAAGCATTAGTGCCCTGCATATTGAATGAAAGGTGATAAAGCCAATAATTTACCGTCTTATTTTTTGAAAATGTTCCATGGCAAGCATCATGTGACACATTAAATGCCAGCAGCATTCCTGAGATGCCTATAAATATATAATTCATCAAAGGACCAATTATTCCTTGGGGATGAACCAAGAAAAGAATAACATAGGAACTTATGTGAACCCCAAAATAAAATTCCATCTTTAACCACAATAACCTCTTTCTTTTTTTTAGCAAACTTGTTTTGGCAAACATCTTTTCTACATCTTCATTGAGTGAAATAAAAAACATAGAAGAAGACCCAGTCGGAAATTTTATTTTATTCATAAAATCATTTCTTGTATTTGCAATTAGCAAGCAGTTATTATTTTCCCTGGTGTTTTTCAGCAGGAACCTAATACAAGTTTTTTCTTTTCATCGTTGACAATGTCCTCGATATGGTATGACGTGCCATTTGTCACCAAAATTCAGCCATGTATCACTTTTGTCGAATGTACCTTTTAACTTTGCAGCCAACGGAAAGCATTGGCGATGTGGCGGCATTCCGTGTTCCGTCTGACCGGTGTCGCTGCTGATTGATGAACTAAAAGTACAAGTTAAAAACTAAAAGCCCAATAGCATTCCGCCAAGCCCGGACTGAAGCCGAGTAAAGAGCTGCTGCCGATGCTGCCAACGTCCAGCCACACTTGCAGCAAACCCATGTTAGCGGTTCGGCTTTTTGTCCTGCAATTTGTTTAATTCGTTTTTTGTTATCCAAAGTTCGTGTCCAACTGTGTCGGTCAAGTCTTTGTATCTTATCAAGTCGCCAAGTATTTTTGAATTGTCAAACTTTGAAGGTTTGATAACAGCAAATTTGTAAAATTCATTTTCGTGTCTGCCTAATTCTACATTGTCAAAATAAATCGTGTCGTTTTGTAAATGATACTTTCCACTAACTTCTGTCACTCCAAAGCAAACGTTTTGTTCTTTGAATGTGAAGTCATCTTTTAATTTGAAAGTTGTCATACAATTTGCTGCACCTTCTCTTTCTGCAAGTAAAACATTATCGCCTTCAAGCCTGTCAAAATTTATAAGTCCGAATGGTTTGAAAAAAGTCAAAGCCAACACAATTGTTATAAGTCCAATAATAAAAAAACTTTTTTTGTCTGCAAGTCTTTCTTTGATTGCAAAATAAATTTGTCTAAGCAATGCAATCGCAAGTCCAAAATAAACAAGCACCAAAATTGCAAATGCAGGAAATGCAAATAGTCCCAACTTGCCTTTCCAATAGTATGTTGTATTAACTATCAGGAAAAAAACAATTGTCGTTATGAGAAGTTCTTTATTTATCAATGTCGTGAAGGATGTCGTTTTAAGCTGACCGCTAACGTAAGGGCTTTGCGTTCGGCGGGGAAATTAATTCTTCCTGCCTGGAACTGAAGCCGAATTTAGATTAAAAGTTTAAAGACATTCTACTGGCGGGTTGAGTTGGGTCGACCCGGAGCCGAAGCCGAAAAATGAAACCGATGCTTGGGCTCGACCTGAGTCAGCCCCGCTGACGCAAAACTTTTTGTTGCCTGCTGTGTCGTGATCCGTTTGTCAAATGTTCATGTAAGATTTTACAAGTCTGTCAAATTGATGAAAAGCTTGAAATGGAAATTCTTTAGCCCTGTCCTTTGCAAACCGTGTGTCTTGCAGTAAAGCATTAGTCTTACACAACTGAAAATAGAAGAGTGTAATTAACTGTTTTATTTTCATTTCAATTTCCAGCTTCAAGTCAAATGATTTTGGTTCTTCATGAAAAGACTCGCCAAAATCTTCGATTGTCACCAGTGCTTTGTGCTGCTGCGAAGAAAGTCTGCTTATTTTAATTCTTTGTCCACCTGGCTCACCTAACCAAAAGAAAGAAACATCGTCTTGTCCGTTTAACAATGCTGATAAAGCAGAAATCAAGTCTGTGTATGGGTCATTAAAAACGTGAGTTATTGTAAATTCAAAAGTTTTGTCGCTAATATAAAAATAGCAGGTGCTCCAGCCGTGTGGATTAAGAGTCAATATAATGTCAATGTCGTCAGTTTGTTCCATTGTTTGGTCTGTCAAAGCGTAGCAGGCAACGTCAGGGCTTGGCGAAGAACTGGTATTTGAAATTCGTCCAGCCCGAACTGCTGCTAAATTTATAATTAAAAGTTCATTGTCATTGATGTCGCCAAATTTATAATGTCAGGCTGAGAACAAAAGCTGAGTAGCCAAATAGAAGTTGCTGTTGCGTTATGTCAGCCAGTTTTTTGCCAAACCGCTTTGTTGGCTGCATACCCGATTAGCATTCGGGTAAACGTCTTTTAGTAATAGCTAGTACTTTATACCAGCCTTCTTTTAAGTCCTCAATTTTTATTTCGCCATCTGCATCTAAATTATCTTGGCAAGTACAAACACAACTGTCATTATAAGTTAATAAAAGGGTTTGCCAACTACTTGTAAAAAAGAAATTTCTTGGTGAACTCCTTATATAAAATTGAATACATCTTGGTCTCATAATGTCAATGCGCTTCACTTGTCCATTTGCAAAAAGATTTTTTATTTTTTGTCGTTGGTCGTTTGGTAAGAATGAAAAAAGTTTATCAACTTCTTGCGGTGTATTTATATAGCCATATTCATCATGAGCTAACGGAGAAATTCCTTTCATACTGTCCAACGAAATTTTGTCTTTCGTAGCGGATAAAATTTTTTGAACTATTTTAATTTCGTTAAAAGTTTTTTCATCAATATTTTTATCAATAAGCCGAGTTGGAATGCCGATAACTATTATTAAAATGATTACAGTCGAAATTATAAATGTCCAAAGGAATATTTTAGTTCGTCTCTTCAAATTTTAGCGTGTTAAAATGGGTTGCAGCCAACGTTCGGGGCTTTGCGAAGTACGGGAATTAGAATTACCGCTGCTTGCTTGGCCGTAACTTTTGATTTACTACGGCCAAAGTACTAAAGTTCAATAGAATTACAAATGCTGATTGGCGCTATTCTGTCGCCCGTATTTTGCAAAACCCTTGTTGTGCGCCGCTATTCGATTAGGAGATGTTTCTGTGAGATAATTTCATATTTTCTCCAGTCCATCTCAAGGCCGGATACAGGGTCAGTTGTAAACGCGGATGTCGAATAGCATTCTATAATACAGTCTAACATTTTGTCAATGGAATTAAATGCTAGCTCACCAAAGATTTGTATCATCGGCTGATAGCAGAATATTTGTCCAGTTTTTAGGTTGAGTAAAAACATATCACTTTCGCCAGAACCAATAAACGGAAGATAGTCCTCCAATGGTCGTCCTGGAAAATCTTCTTGTCCCCATTCGAAAAAAATATTCCTAATCTGCAAAAGTTCTGTCAAGTTGAATAGTTTACCAAAAGGGATGAGCTCCAATAAAGGGTCAAGTACTCCATAGACACTTTTTACACCATTATGCCATTCATACACGGAAAGTAATTGTCTATTATTGTAAATATTATTTTCCTTAAAAAATAACTCAATTTCAGATTTGTCCAGTCCAGGATTTAAATGTTTGAGGATAGGAGAGTTGTTTTGAATGAAGATTTCTTCTAGGATTTCAAGTCTTTGTCGGGTAGTCAGCATTTATAAATTATTTGGCAGAAAAGTAAACGTCAATTATTTTTCTAGTTAAGGGGGGCTGTCATATAGTGGCGCACAACGTGCCCGGGCTTGGCGTTTGTGGCGGCATTTGAAAACCGTCGGCCCGTAACTGTTGATGAATAAAATTACTAAAAGTTGATGATTAAAATTCTGCCGCCCGGATTTATTCTTCTGCCGGAACTAAAGCCCAACAAAGAGCTGAAGATGAAGCACCGCGCCGAGTCCGCCGACATAACGCCAAACCTGCTGTTGCCTGCTGCCCTGCTTTTGGGTTTCAATGTTCATCAAGACAAAAATTTATATTTAATACGTTTAGATTATTTCTAGTCTCGCCTTAATGTATTTACCAAAAGGTCAGTCATTCAAAGTTTGCCGTATTGTCAACCCAGAGCAAATATAATGGTCAGGTTAAAAGTGAAAGTCCCTATTATGGTTTAATTTTTCGCCAAACAAATGCACCATTGTTCTGCGAATAGAATTTAAAAATAGAATCTGTCAAGGAGGTTTTGATTGTTTCATTATTAAAAATTTGCATTGATTGCCCGTCCTGTGCGATAGTGTATTTTCCTTCTTGGATGACAACTTCAGTAGTGTCTTGCTTTACAATTGTCTTACAAGTCCCGTCGCTATTAAAAATGAATATTTTTCCTAGCATTCTTTTGTCAAACTCAGCAATTGATGCCGGGTCGTTTTGTGAGCCGTCGCCTAGTCGCTCTGCAGTTAAGTAAGCCCAACTTCCAACTATCATTTTACTCGGAGGTTGTTTTACTGTCGTACAAGAGGTTAGGATAAAAACCAAGAGAACGAGTTGTTTCATGTCGTTAGTTTTATTTTAAGTTTCGGAGTCTGGATAGGGTTGCAGGCAACTCATAAATATACGCATGTTTCTCATCCCTTCATACTTGCGGAAATATTTTTTAACCATTGATATTTAACAAAGTATTTCAATTTACGCAAGTGAGAATTATATAATACGAGTTTCGCAAATACAAATTTGGCTAATCCAGTTTCAAGTCGTCTAAAGGGCTTACTACATGAAGAAGATCCCTGTTTGTTACATGTAAGTATCGCAATGTCGTCTTTAGGTCGTTGTGGCCAAGCAATTTCATTATCATGGTCACATCTGTTCCTTTGTCTAGTAGGTGTGTCGCAAAGCTATGCCGCAACGCATGTACACTACCTGGTTTCAGTATGCCGGCTTTCTGCTTGGCCGACTGTAGCACTAACTGAAGGCTGCGGCTGCTATAGGGTTGACCTTTCTGCTGTCCGTCAAACAGATAACCATCAGTGCTTGGCTTAAATGCTTTCCAGTACTCGCGCAACATTACCAATATTACCGGGCTTAGCGCCACAAGCCTGTCCTTCTTGCCCTTGGCCTGTTCTACCAAAATGCACATTCTATTGCTGTCGATGTTCCTTGTTCGAATGGCAACAACTTCGCTTACTCTCATGCCTGCACTGTATGCCAGCATTAGCATTACTCTGTGTTTTAAATTGCCCGCAGCCTTTATTATTGCAGTAATTTCTGCCTGGTTAAAATAGTGTGGCAGCGAGATAGGCTTTTTGGGCCTCGGAATTTCTAAGAACATTTTTTCCTGGTGTAAAACCTGCTCAAAGTAAAACTTCAGCGCATTTATCCGGCTGTGTATTGTATTTTCCGTCAGCTTTTCTTTATCGATGCAATACAGCATATACCTTCGCAGATCATCGGGCAAAAGTCTGGTTACACGGTAGTTGCCGATCGTTTGCAGCAATTGCCTAAACTCGTTTTGGTAGGTTCGTATAGTACTTACGCTATAAGCCTTTAGCCGGAGGTGCGTTACATATTTTTGTAATTCAGCCTGGTTCTCCGGGGAGCAATAACTTTGTGATTTTTTTTGATTGACGTCAGCCAAAGTCTTGCCGATAGGCACATTAAAATCCTTTCCACAAAAGTTCCGCCTGTTTTCCGGAGTGTCGGGAATATGCCAGCATTTTAAGGAACTGCTCCATCTGGCACCGGCAATAGCCCTTATTTTATTATTGGCTTTTGTAATGTGTGGGAAATTTAACCGAATCCTGTTTTCTCCTTTGTGCTTTATAATTTCGAAGCCAAAATCTGCCATCATATATTTAGGTTTGTTAAGGCATGCATCAGTCACAGGCAGTATTTGTAACTATTCAGCGTTAGGTCAAAAACGTGTCTAAGGGAAATAATCCAACAGGATTGTGTTTGCGTGCAAAGGTTATTGTCAATTTGGCGAGTCAGCCAATGCTTCGCCACCTCTGTCACATGGAGAGGGTTTAAGGTCAATTGTGAATTTAATATTTTTTCCCATAAATCGAAATCTTTTTAAGAAAATCGTGGCATTTTTTATACCACCAATTTGAGTGTTTGACTTCTGGTCCAGTGTGTCATACTGCTTAAGGAAGATCGTCTATACAATTGCGTTAAATAGCTGTTCATTCAAAAGATTGGTGATGTGTATGTAATGTTTTATTTTGGCGTCGCTTGAAAAAAACAAATAGTAATGAACGTTTTATTCCGTTACACCGGTATTTTGGTTTTCATATTGTTGTGCAATGCGAAGGCAGATGCACAGGATTTTTCATTTTCTGCAAATGGAAAGCCGGTGATGGTTCTATACACTAAAGATGGCCCTCAAATGGATTCTCTTTTGGCTAGTCTTTTGGCGGATGACATCGAACGTGTTACCAGTCGCCGTCCCGTTATCGTAACCGATATAAATCAGTCGAAAGGTAATGTGATTGTAATTGGCAATCATCAATCGAATCTTATACAATCATTCATCGATAAAAAATCGGCCATACACAAAAGTCTGCAAGGCAAGTGGGAATGTTTTGCGCTCAAAGTAATAGACAGGCCAAAGCCTGATATTGACAAGGCTTTTATAATAAGCGGTAGCGATGCGAGGGGAACTGCGTATGGGGTGTTTACCTTATCACAGAAAATCGGTGTGTCGCCCTGGTATTGGTGGGCAGACGTTCCGGTGAAAAAATCATCTGATGTAACGGTCCATCAACCTGAATATATTTCAACTCAACCTTCCGTAAAATATCGTGGCATTTTTTTGAATGATGAAGATTGGGGACTGCGTCCCTGGGCGGCCAATACGTTTGAACCGACGGTGAAGAACATAGGTCCCAAAACCTATGCAAAGATCTTTGAATTATTACTGCGCCTGAATGCAAATTTTATTTGGCCCGCCATGCATCCCGGAACAACGGCTTTTTTTGCAGTGCCTGGAAATAAAGAAGTCGCTGCGTTGTATTCAATCATTATTGGCTCATCTCACGCGGAGCCAATGTTACGCAACAACGTAGGAGAGTGGAATGAAAAAACGATGGGTGATTTCAACTATTTCACTAACAAAGAAAAAGTCGATAAGTATTGGGAAGATCGCGTAAAAGAAAGTATAGATAATGAAGTGGTATATACGATGGGCATGAGAGGTGTGCATGATGGGCAAATGGAAGGGGTAAAATCTGCGGCCGAAGCAGTTCCGGTTTTAGAAAAAATTATCAAAGAGCAACGGGAGTTATTAGAAAAATACCATCATAAAAGTATTGACGCCGTTCCACAGGCACTGACGCCATATAAAGAAGTACTGGAGTTCTATGAAAAAGGTTTGAAAGTGCCGGATGATATCACACTCGTTTGGCCGGATGATAACTATGGGTATATCCAGCGGTTAAGCAATGAAGAGGAAAAGAAACGAAGCGGCCGGTCAGGTGTTTATTATCACGCTTCTTACTGGGGCAGGCCACATGATTATTTATGGTTAGGTACAACGCATCCTGCGCTGATCCGGGAAGAAATGATGAAGGCGTACCAAACAGGCGCAGATCGTTTGTGGGTGTTGAACGTTGGTGACATTAAGCCTTTGGAGTATGATATACAGTTCTTCATGGACATGGCTTATAACGCAACGCCGTTTAAAGAAAGTAGTTATACCAAGAAACATTTAACTGATTGGAACGAAAATGTGTTTGGGAAAAATGGATCAGTCATAGCAGAAATTTTATGGGACTACTACAATCTTGCTTTTGAACGAAGACCAGAGTTTATGGGATGGAGCCAGGTTGAACCAACAACGCCTACAAAAGTTACAACGTATAACCATTTCAGTTATGGCGATGAAGCGCAGCACAGAATTGACAAATACAATCAGCTCGAGGATCAGGTAAACGGGTTGCGAAAAATAATTGATTCGACTGCATTTCCTGCATTTTATCAGTTGGTGTATTACCCTGTAGTGGGCGCTTCGCAAATGAATAAAAAGTTTTTGTTTCACGACAATGCATATATCTATTCAAAACAGAACCGTCTTAGTGCATATGACTATACGGCAATTGCAAAGGATGCTTATGGCACCATTCAAAGAGAAACGGACTATTATAATAAGGTATTGGAGAATGGCAAGTGGAAAGATATGATGAGTATGAAACCAAGAGCACTTCCGGTTTTTGAAATGCCGGGACTTCCCGCTTTAAAGTTGGATAAGAAGGTGGGTTGGAATATTTCACCCGAGGGAACCGACACGAGTGGAGCAGAAAATCTTGTGTTACCCACTTTTCTTGAAGGTGTTAACCAACATTATTTTGTGGACGTTTTTTTAACTGATTCGTTATCCATTCAATGGTCGGCTGTGCCGTCTGCTGATTGGATCAAAATGTCAACAAAAAGCGGTAACCTGGCTCCCGCGAGGAATGAAAATCAAAAGAGAGTCTGGATAGATGTAGATTGGAGCAAATGTCCGAAGACAGAACATAGCACCGGAATTGTAGATTTCAAGAGCCTGAATAATAAATACGAAGTAAAGGTTAACGTATTTCGTCCCGCCGGCAAAGTCAACGGTTTTGTCGAGTCGAATGGGATCGTTTCGATGTATGCTCAACATTACACAGCCTGCAATAACAGGTCAGAAAATAAATGGGAGATAATTGACGGTCTGGGGTATACCGGAAGATCAGTAATGAATTCAATTGCTTCATCTGTGGTAGAAAGATTTGACGCAACAATGCTAAAACAGACGGGATCATTTCTCGCTTATGATTTCGTTTCCTTTACGGATACAATTCCTGAATTGTTACTCTATGCGATACCTGTTCATCCCATTAACAAAAACTACAGCTTGCGTTGTGCCTTTACAATTGATGACGGCCCATTGCAATTAGTAGATTTCAAATCGAACAGCATTGCACGAACGGAGGAATGGAAGCAAAATGTTTTGAGGAACAATGCTATTCGAAAGTTGTCATATAATCGCATGAAACCGGGCAGCCATACGCTCAAAATATTCGCAGTAGATCCTGGATTTATTCTTGACAGAATTGCAATTAATCTCGGTGGATTAAAGCAAGCCTACAGCGCTATTCCGGAAACATTGTCTGAGAACAAATAGTACTTCTACAAACCAGATGGTATTGTTAGTCTGTAAAATAGTATCATGATAGTACAGGATGGATTAACCCCTCAAACATCTCATATTTAGTTTTAAACAACGATTCAACTGCGATGAAAAAACTGCTGCTGGTTTTCTTGCTACTGAAAATTTCTTCTCTCAATCTTAATGCGCAAACAGCATTTCAGCGGACAAAATTCAATTTTAATAGTGGCTGGAAAGTCTATGTAGGAGACCTCGAATCGGCAAAGGATGCAGGTTTCAACGATGCGTCATGGAAGGCTATTACTGTGCCTTACGCCTGGAATGAAGATGAGGCCTTTAAGAAAGATATTGCTGATATGTCGACAGGAATTGCCTGGTATCGCAAACATTTTAAATTGCCAGCATCAGCTAAAGGGTCGAAGATTTTTTTAGAATTTGAAGGCATACGCCAATCAGGAGATTTTTATCTGAATGGAAAGTATATTGGTTTACATGAAAACGGTGTGATGTCGTTTGGCTTCGATGTTACGGATATTGTAGCTTTTGGTGATCAAGAGAATGTTCTGGCTGTTAGAATTGACAATGATTGGAACTACAGGGAAAGAGAGACTAAGACAAAGTTTCAGTGGGAAGACAAAAATTTTAATGTTAACTATGGCGGCATAACGAAGAACGCTTACCTGCACATTACTCCCAAAATTTATCAAACATTACCCTTGTTCTCTAGTTTGAAAAGCACCGGCGTGTATGTATATGGGGACAACTATGATATTAAAGAACGGTCCGCTGTTATTCATGCTGAATCAGAGGTGAAAAATGAAACGAACACCAATCAGCAAGTGACTTTAGAAGTATCCGTTGTTGATGCAGATGGTAAAGAAACGAAAAGGTTCTCGGGTCCAGCTGATGTTTTAACGCCCGGACAAACAAAAGTTCTTAAGGCTTCAAGTTTGATTAATGGATTAAATTTTTGGAGCTGGGGATATGGTTATCTGTACAAAGTTCAAACGACATTGAAAGTCAATAATAGTCCGGTGGATGTTGTAACGACCACTACGGGATTTCGCAAAACTGCCTTTCAAAATGGCATGATATATTTGAATGATCGGGTAATCATGGTTCATGGATATGCGCAGCGCACAACAAATGAATGGCCCGCAATTGGTCAATCTGTCCCTGCGTGGCTGAGTGATTATAGCAATGGCCTTATGGTTGAAGGAAACGGTAATCTCGTAAGGTGGATGCATATAACTCCATGGAAGCAGGATGTTGAAAGTTGCGACCGGGTGGGCCTCATGCAAGCAATGCAGGCAGGAGATGCTGAACATGATGTTGAAGGTACCCGATGGAACCAGAGAGTTGCCTTAATGCGGGATGCGATTGTTTACAATAGAAACAATCCAAGCATCATTTTTTATGAATGCGGCAATGAATCCATCAGCGAGAGTCACATGAAAGAGATGAAGGAAGTGCGTGATTTATATGATGCACATGGAGGACGTGCAATTGGCAGCAGGGAAATGCTTGATAGTAAAAATGCGGAGTATGGAGGTGAAATGCTTTACACCAATAAAAGCGCCCATATACCAATGTGGGCGATGGAATATTCCCGCGATGAAGGTTCCAGAAAGTACTGGGATGACTATACACCGCCGTTTCACAAGGATGGAGAAGGGCCCAAAGAATACTGGTCAGCAGCGACAAACTCAATGGTAAAAAGGCCTGATGCGGCTGCGTATAACCGGAACATGGAAAGTCATGCGGTGGAAAATGTTAAGCGTTGGTATGAGTTCTGGAAAGAAAGGCCCGGTACAGGAGCACGGGTAAGCAGTGGTGGCGTTAACATTATTTGGTCAGAAAGCAATACTCATCACCGTGGTGAGGAAAATTTCAGAAGGAGTGGAGAGGTTGACGCCATGCGTATAAAGAAGCAAAATTTTTATTCAAACCAGGTAATGTGGGATGGCTGGGTAGTGCCTGAGAAGCAGCACCTACATATTATTGGTCATTGGAATTATTCTCCCGGCGTAACAAAAGATATTTATGTAGTTTCTACAGCAACCAATGTCGAATTAAAGGTGAATGGCAGGTCATTGGGCAAGGGGATAAATAGTGATGGGTTTCTGTTTGTGTTTCACAACGTGAAATGGGAGAGTGGTACGATAAAAGCCATAGGTTACGATTCATCAGGTAAGGTTGTCGCTGAAGATTCAATCATAACTACAGGCGTGCCTGTGGCATTGCGATTGACGAGCGTTGAGCGACCAACACCATTTGTAGCAGACGGGCATGATGTCGCGTTGATACAAGTTGAAGTGATAGATGCTTTGGGAAACAGATGTCCTACAGCATTAAATATGATTCATTATGAACTGCAAGGTCCGGCAGAGTGGAGAGGTGGAATAGCAATGGGGCCCGATAATTACATTCTTGCTAAAACATTTCCGGTAGAGGGTGGCGTAAACAGATTTCTTCTGAGATCGACAACGCAGCCCGGCACTATTACAATCACTGCTACAGCGGATGGTTTAAAGACTTCCACACTGTCTTTATCAACGAAGGCTTTAATCGCCGACGATGGGCTTTCTCTCTCTTTACCTTCAGAAGGGCTTCCTCTTAATCTTTCACGCGGCGCAACACCAGCTTCACCATCATATGTCGACATTCGAAGATCAGTGAATGTTTCTTCAGTGTCAGCTGGGGCACATAGTGATAGTGCGTTCCTTAGTTATGATGATAATGAATTATCAGGATGGTCCAATGATGGAAAGTTGAATACAGCATGGATTGAATATACATTGGAGAAAGAAGCAACAATATCTGAGATCGGCATTAAATTGAATAAATTCAGATCCAAATCTTATAATTTAAGAGTTACTTTGGATGGCAAGGAGATTTTCGCAGGTGCTACTGAAACCTCTTTAGGCTATTACACAATGCAGTGCAAACACAAGAAAGGAAGGAAAGTAAAAATTGAATTGTTGAAAGGTGAAAACCATAAAGAGAAAGAAGAAGGAGTGGAAGTGAATGGGAAAAAACTGGATGATGGTTTGGCGGAAAAAGGCGGCAGCTCCGGAGAAACGCTAAGTATTATTGAAGTGGATTTTTATGAAAAATAGAATGGTGTATTGATGTCGTTTAGTTAACGAATTTTTAAAACAATGGTAGTTGTAATCCACAGAAAACACCGCTTGTCATCCCGACGAAGGAGGGATCTGCGTGATTGTTTAAGCGTAGCGTTCGCTAGTGTTAGACCCAGATCCCTCCTTCGTCGGGATGACAAGCGAGATGCTTTTAATTTTTCAAACCGCTCAACTAAACGACATTGTATTGATAAATTGAAAAATTGTTTTGCTATGAAAAAAATCCTGTTGCTATTTTCATTATCGTTCAATGTTGTGTATGGACAAAAAGCGAATGACGTTACGACCCCATTACACGCGTTGCAACCTGCCTATCCTGTTCCATATGGAGCGCCTGCTAAAGGAAGCGTTAAAGCAATTCTTGACAAAGTATTTAACTACTTAGATGAAGCCACTCCATCGCAATTCGAGAACAGAAAAACATCAGCATCTTTTTCGAAAGTATCGATAGCTGATACAAATATCGTTTTCAAAGCAGGAGATTTTCGATTGACAAGTTACGAATGGGGCGTAACATATTCCGGCATGTTGCAGGTAGCCAAAGAAACAGGTGATAATCGATATGCTGAGTATACCATTAAACGACTGGCCCTGATCGCTGATGCCGTTCCCGCTTTTCAAGCGCTCAACCAACAATTCCCAAAAAGCCCGAATCCTTTGCGGACAGTCATTTCGCCGCATGCCCTGGATGATGCGGGAGCGATTTGCGCAGCTACGATCAAAACATATAGTTTGTCGAAAAACGCTTCCCTGAAACCTGTAATTGACAACTTTATAAAATATATTTCTAACAACGAGTACCGTCTTGCCGACGGAACGTTTGCGAGGAAACGGCCCTTGATGAATTCATTATGGCTGGATGATCTATACATGAGTGTGCCGGCGCTGGCGCAAATGGGTAAGCTTTCTGGTCAGTCTACATATTATGATGATGCAATTCGTCAGATACTTCAGTTTTCCAAAAGAATGTTCAACAAGGATCTCAATATTTACATGCATGGCTGGATAGAAGGAATGTCTCCACATCCTGAATTTCATTGGGCCCGTGCAAATGGATGGGCGCTAATGGCTATGACGGAATTACTTGATGTGCTTCCTGCGGATTACAAAGGGAGAGCAGATGTTTTAGAGCAATATCGGGCTCATGTAAAAGGCTTAGCTGCTCTGCAGGCGCCACAGGGATTATGGCATCAGTTATTGGACAAAAATGATTCATACCTGGAAACATCAGCATCTGCAATATATACTTATTGTATTGCCCGCGGGATCAGCCAGGGTTGGTTGGATGCAAAAGCCTACTCACCAATGGTACTGCTTGCATGGAACGCTATTTCGACTAAAATAAATGACAAGGGCCAGGTGGAAGGTACATGTGTTGGTACCGGAATGGGATTCGATCCGGCATTTTATTACTACAGGCCAACAAACTTATATGCTGCTCACGGATATGGTCCGGTGTTATTAGCAGGAGCCGAAATTATTCATTTGCTGAACACAGTAAAATTTCAGGTAAATGATAGCGCTACAATGATAGATGACAATAAATAATGTCATCTATCCTAAAAAAAGTTGACCCCACTTAGCCGTTGTTTAAACAACGACTAAGTGGGGTTTGAGTTTCCGGAATCTCCAGCATAACTATCATCATCTATGCATCAGCGCCGTTTCCTTAAGAATAACTTCCTTAGGTGAGATTGCTTCGACCCATTCCCCGCAATTCAGAAATGTTTTCCTTTTACAATTTCTATTCTCTACAGAGTCTCGCAATGACGGCGCTACTATTTTGAACTTTAGCCAACAACCTGCTACTGCAGAATTCGAAACTGGCACGTCATTGCGAGCCCCTGTAGAGGATAAATGACTGAATTATAACAAGTAAGATAAACAAACAAGAATGGGCGAAGCAATCTCATTCAGAAGATGTACCCTTACGGAAACGACATTGATTTGTATACCAAGAATTTTGAATCTTGAAATGTTATTTTAAATAGTTATTGAGCGAACAGTCCTTTATCTTCCTTAATCCTTCCACTACAGAGGCCGCGTTGATTGCAGCGCCTTCCTTATTTGTATGTGTATGATCACCTGGAAAAAATGTTTTTACCAGTTCCGGACCCATTGCGTCATACTTATCTGCGGTAATTGCATTCAGGTTAATAAAATAGGCACCACTTGCATTTGCAGCCTCGGCTGCCCATTTACCAAAATTATTATCAGCGCGAACAACCTTCCCGTCTTTGAAGATGTTCCGCGGTATCATCGATGCAACAATAACCGTTGCTCCTTTAGCCTTTGCGTCGTTCACAAATTTTTTAATGTACCATCCGTAGGTATGTACCACTTCTTTAGTACTGTCCTTCCAGGTTAGCGAAATGGTTTCATCGCCAGTACCCGAAAGTACACCACGGTAACCTTCACGCGAAGTATCGGGCTTTGCACCTTCATTGTGGCCGAACTGCATAATAACAAAGTCGCCGGCTTTTAATGTGGAAAGCACTTTATCCCAACGTCCTTCTTTTATGAAAGTGCGGGTACTTCTGCCGGCCATTGCCTGGTTACTGATGTCTATTTTGATGCTGTCAAAATAATCGCCCACCAGCGAGCCCCATCCCCATTGCCCATTTGTGATTTGGTTACGCACGGTGCTGTCGCCTATTATATACAGAACCGGCTTGCTTTGTAGGAGTGAAAATGCTGTCAGGAACAGCACCAGTACGGGCAGCCACAATACGTTAAGGAAATATCTTCTACGGCTTTCTGATATTTTCATAAATATGTTTTTCTATCGGGGTTTTAAAACTTTTATATTGGGTTTGGGAGGCGTGTCCATTCCTTCACCAACATAAAAACTGGTATGCGGAGGTTGGTTATATGCAACGTTTTGCCACACTATACTCAGGCGGTACTGAGGATCCTGCATAAAAGTATAAAAGCGGCGTTCTGTAGGAATGGTGGTAGAAAAAATGCGCAATTCCTGGTTGTCGGCAGTGCGATAGATCAGTTCTTCGCGCCAGTCGCCAAACAAGTCTGCCGACAAACACGGGTTTTGTTTAGTGCCATTATTGGAAACGCAATTGAAATTACGTGCGTCAAATATTGTGCTTGTGTTATTGTCGATGTAATTGTATTTGCCCACATTGGCGCCGTTTAATATTTCTGACAACACATCTCCGTCCCAGTAAATACCCATATTACATGCGGGAGCTTTCGGCGCAATTAAATTGCCTTTGCAATCAAACACACCAGTGATCCCTGCACCTGCAACCCAGCATTCATAGCCCTTATAGCGGGGATCTATATCGAGTGCGAGCGCACGGCCGGGCCCTTCACCGTCGTCGCCTGCTTTGATAGATGCTTTTTTCCAGATTACTTCTCCGGTCTTCGCATCGCGGAAATTGGCGCCGGCATCATCAAAGCGTTCCTGTGTGCTAAAGACTTCTAATCCGGGACGTGATGGATCAAGATCGCTCACATGCAAAGCGTCTGCGTGGCCAATGCCTGTGCTGTACAATCCTTTGCCATTGTCATCAACGGTCATTTGTCCATATACAATTTCATCTTTGCCATCACCATCTACATCGGCAACGGTGAGGTTGTGATTGCCTTGTCCCGCAAAGGCCTTATTACCTTTGTCGGTATCGAACACCCATCTTGAGGTTAACTTTTTAGAAGCTCCCGACCAGTCCCACGCGGCCAGAATTGTACGGGTATAATATCCCCTGCACATAACCAGTGAAGGATGAATACCATCGAGGTAAGCAACACAAGCCAGAAATCTGTCCATCCGGTTCCCGTAGCCATCACCCCACAATTCCTTCAATTGCTGCGGAGTAGGCGTTTGTGTAGAAGGGTAGCGGGGCACTATATAGTCAACCGTGGCCTCTGCTTCTCCGGTTTGTCCATTGAAAATAGTAAGGTATTCCGGGCCGGCTAAAATGTAACCTTTTTCATTGCGCCAATCCTTCGTTGAATCGCCAATTACTTTCCCTTTTGCATCTGTTGTTCCGTCTGCGGTCTTCATGGCCACCTCGGCTTTGCCATCACCATCCAGATCATACACAATAAATTGAGTATAGTGTGCACCTTCACGTATGTTCTTTCCCAGGTTGATCTGCCATAAAAAGTCGCCATTAAGTTTATATGCCTGAATTATTGGAGGGTCTGTAATTCCCGCCTGGGAATTATCATGGCTGCGCCCGACTTGGTGTAAAATAATTTCGTATTCGCCATCCCCGTCCAGGTCGCCAACTGATGCGTCATTGGGTGCATACCCTGGCGGAGTACGTAATGGTATAGAGAGATATGGTTTCGCGTGCGCTTTTAATAGAAAACGGTTACTGGTTTCTCCTTCTTTTCCGCCCGCCACTGTTCTTACATAATAGACATTGTCTATCGTTGTATCCAACGATTCGTCATTGAAGGTGGTGGTTTGAATAATGGGTTGGTCATTAAGTTTTACCGGCTTGCTTTTACCTGTTACCCGGTAAAGATTAAAGCTACTGTTATCAGGGTCTGTTGCCAGCATGCGCCAGCTCACAAAAGCCTTGCCGTTTCCGGCACTTACAGCATATAATCCTCTGTTCAGGTATTCCATCTGTCGTTGTGCAAAAGCGGATGTTGCTGCAAAAATTACAAGAGTAAAAAGACAAAAAATTGCAAAGAGAAATTTTTTCATTCGGTTTGTTTTGTATATCATAATGGTGGCTGCAAGAGGTTTTTATTGACCGGTCAACACCCAAGGTTGTGTCCGGTAATTGTATGTTATAAAGCTTTATGCCGGTCTATTTGAATTAAATAAATTAAATGGAAAAATTGTTTGCGTATATATACGTACGCTATGTATCCAGATCCATGCCAACGGGTTCGGGTGCATGCGCGGGAAACAACATGTTGCACATGCAAAAAAGACGTGTCAGTTTTTTTGTAGAGAAGGTAATGAGCATAGCAGACAATCGTTTATATCTTTCTAAGATAATGTTTGCGATCATTGTGCCCATCCTGATGTATCCTGTTTAGACGATTGATATGTTTTTTCAAAGGAAATGAAATACGCTGCTTAAAGTAAATCATCCCAAATGCAGGATGTCAAAAAAAGTATTCAATCGAAAGTCAAACTGGACGCCGGAGAGTGTGCATATTTTTAATTAGAGGCAGGATACGTCAGGACAGTTAATATAATACACTGTTTTATATTTGATACAACAACCTAATTTACTAACGATTTATTGGTTTTGAAAAATGAATCAAGTATCTTAAAGTGCTTTTTCCAGGTCAAAACCACAACCCAACTTACTGCCATGCCTATTACCCAAAATTTATGCGCTAATCGCGCAAGTCGCACAGTACACGATCTGTACTACACTTTTATTTCTTCCTCTGGTTATTATTTTATTGATAGTGCTTATGCTTGTGCAAACGATTATCCGCACTGACTTCATCAATAATCATCGGTTACAACAACAACAACAACGACATACTGGGAACAATAATGTAGTGAGGTAAGCTGGCTTGCCGGCTGATGCCAATTCTATTTGTTTAACACTGAAATATCTTCATACCATTATGAATAAATTTGCGCTGCGTATATTTATTCCTGTTTTACTTGCCGCATGCTTTTGTCAATGCCATAAAACAAAGTTTGATGAATATTATGCGAGGCCCGATAGCCTTGTTCATCCTATTTATCAGCAACTGCAGGAAAAAGGAAAATTCAAACAATTGCTGGCTGTCATTGATAAAGCCGGTTATGCTGCAACTCTTAATGCAGCCGGTTACTGGACTATGTTTGCACCCAATGACAGTGCGTTTCAACAGTATTATGCAGCCAATAATCTTTCTATTGATAAAATAGATTCGACCAAAGCAAGGGCAATGGTTCAATATCTGTTAGTGTACAATTCCTTTACTAAAGCCAATATAGATGACTATCAGTCTCAGTCAGGCGGCTGGGTAGTTGACCAGGCTTTCAGGCGCCGTACAACTTATTATACTGGTTTTTACAATGACACGATGCAAAACGGAACGGTTGTAAAAGCTATCCAGTCGAACAGAAACGGAAACGGTTCGCCATATGTTTCCACCGACAACAATAACAAGTACATCTCTTATTTTACTGATGTATATTTTAATAGCCGTGGACTTGGGGCTGCTGATTATAACTATTTTTATCCTTCTTCTCAATATACAGGCTTCAATGTTATGGAAGCGAAAGTGGTAACGAAAGACATTGCCGCTGAAAACGGTACGATACATGAGATTGATAAAGTAATTACGCCGCTTGCATCTATTGAAGAATATCTTCGCAGTAAACCTGAATACAGCGAATTCAAAAAGCTATTCGATAAATATTTGGCGACCTTCATTCTTAATGCAGATGCTACCAATCGATACAAACTTTTGTCGGGCGATAATCAGAATGTTTATGTAAAAGCCTTTAACAGTGGCCTCGCATTTTCCCTCAACAATGAAAATTATCTGAAGCTGGCGGACAATGACGGACAGCAAAATTGCTGGACCCTCTTTGTGCCTAAGAATGATGCTTTACTGGACTATGAAAAGAATGTGTTGCTGGAGTATTATAAATCATTCGATAACGTTCCAACGTCTATCATACTGGATTTCCTGAATGCTCATATGTGGCAAACTCCGGTATGGCCAACCAAGTTTAAATCAACTATGAATTTTGTTGGAGAAGAGGCTCGCTTCAATCCGCAAACCGACGTAATTGATCACAGAATACTCAGTAATGGAATGTTTTACGGAACAGGTAAAGTGCAGGAGTCAAATGTTTTTTCAAGCGTATATTCCCGCGCTTATCTCGATCCGAAGTTTTCCATCATGACCCGCTTGCTGAACACTGATCTCAAATTCTCCATTACCAACCTCAATTCAAAGTATACAATGTTCATGATGCCTGATGCTGTATTAAGAGCCGCAGGATATGATTTTAACACAAGCTCCAATCTTTATACGTTTACTTCTTCTACCGGAGTCCTTACATCCGGCGAATCGATACGCCAGGAACTCTTGCGTATCCTGAGTACAAGTGTTATTCCAGGTGACCTACCGGACCTTTCCGGTTCGGGCATTGCAGAGGCTGATAACGGTGAGTTTATCAAGTGGAACACTAACCAGGTTATATCTGCAGGTACACAGGATGCAAGCCCCGTGCAGATCGTAAGAGTAGACAGCTCAAGAACTACTAAAAACGGTAAAGTATATTATCTCAATGGTCTGTTGAAATTTACCACGGTTAATATTGGTACGCACATCAAGAATCTTGGTGGCACTTCGACAGCTTCTGACTTTAATTACTTCGCCAATTTTTTGATTAACTCTTCCAACTATAATGCTACAACCGGTGAAATAACTGGTACAGTGGCCGGAACATTATATACTGTTTTTGTACCGAACAATAATGCGATAATGCAAGCTGTAAAAGATGGCATGTTGCCAGGTAATGTCGCTACCGGCATTCCAAACCTGACAGCCACAACGTGGACGGCGGCGGACCGGCAAAAGGTAGACAATTTTGTGCTGTATCACATACTTGCCAAAAAAACACTGGTGCCGAATGGCAAAGAATCCGGCGCCTTTGAATCGATGCTGAAAAACGCTGCAGGCGAAGTCGTACCAATCACCGTTATCAGTCAGGCAGGCAGTATGCAGATTACTGACGCGAATGGCAGAAAAGCCAATGTAATTGTTGCCAGCAGTAACAATCTTTCCAACAGAACAGTCATCCATCTCATTGACAATTACCTGAAATACACAAATTAATGAACTACACATACAGTTATATGAAAAGTTTTATTAAACAAGTAATCAGCCTGTGTATTTTGTTACTTGTTTTACATAACGCTGTAAAGGCGCAAGGCTCCCAACCATCGACAACCGTGCAGGGGAAGGTGCTTGATCAAAAGAAGAAACCGTTGCAGGGCGTAACAGTTGCTGAAATAGACGCGGACCAGCGAACCATAAGGGCTGTAACAACAGACGTGGAAGGCAACTATGCTATTCACATCAATAAAAAAAGTGACTCCCTTTCCTTTTCTTTTATAGGAACTGAATCCATCACCCAGGCGATTGCCGGCAGAACTACAATTAATATAACCATGAAAACGTCCCACTCCGGACTTGGTGAAGTAATTGTTATATCGGCAAAAAAAGTAGACAACGGGATTATGCCTATAGCTGAACGGGATATGACTACCGCCGTTTCAAAAATCAATGCAAAAGAAATGGAAGAAATGCAAGCTGCCTCCATCGACCAGGCCTTGCAGGGACGTTTGCCCGGTGTAGATATTACCGCCAATTCCGGCGACCCGGGAGCAGGTATGCAAATACGAATTCGAGGTACATCTTCCATCAACTCGTCCAACGATCCACTGATTGTTGTAGACGGTATGCCTTATGAAACACAAATTCCGTCTGACTTTAACTTTGGTACGGCCGATGAGTTGGGATACGCTTCTTTGCTCAATATTGCGCCTACTGATATCAAAGACATTACAATCCTAAAAGACGCGGCTGCTACAGCAGTATGGGGTTCCAGGGCATCTAACGGCGTATTGCTGATCACTACCAAAAGAGGTGCTGTAGGAAAACCCGTTCTTACTTATACCTTCAAAGGTTCTATTACAAAGCAACCGCCAACGATTCCAATGCTTACCGGCGACCAGTATTCAACACTTATTCCGGAAGAGTATATGAACCGTAATGGTACTCCTTTGAATACACAATCAGTGAAAGAGTTTCAATACGATCCCAACGATCCGTACTGGTACAACAACTACAGTAAAAACACCAATTGGGTAGATGCCATTAGCCAGCAAGGCTGGGTGCAGGATCACAATATTTCCATGACAGGTGGTGGTGAAAAGGCCAGGTATTATAGTTCACTTGGTTACTTTCAGCAGCAGGGTACAACAATTGGTACAAACCTAACGCGTATCAGTACCCGCATCAACCTCGATTTTAACGTGTCGACAAGGATAAAATTCCGTAGCGATTTATCATATTCTCATACGAGCAACGACCGTAACTATGCAGATAACTTAAGAGAGGTTGCGTACAAGAAAATGCCTAACATGAGCATTTATGAATATGATGAATTTGGCAACAAGACACCAAACTTTTTCTCACCCGCATCTAATATCCAGGGACAGTATATTGGCATAGATACCAAAAACAAAATTGTCGGTACTGTAAACCCTGTAGCCATGGCAACAGATGCGCGGTACAATAATACCACGGACAGAATTACGCCGCATTTCAATCTCCAGTATTCCATCATAAGAAATGTGCTGATGTCCGTTTTTGATGTTCAGTTTGATATCAACAACACAAAGAACAAATCGTTTCTACCGCAAACAGCTACCGGGCGCCCGTGGACAGAGACTTCTGTGAACCGCGCATACGATGGCGATGTGGATGTATATAATTTACAAACAAAGACGAGCCTGATCTTTACGCCGCAAATAAAGAATGTGAAACACTCATTGATGTCATCGCTTATTTTTTTCACGTACGACAATAAAAGCGTTACACAAGAGGCGCGGACGTCCAATGCGGCCACTACAATATTGTCCGATCCTTCAGATCCATCACGTGTACAAAGTGCCGACCTTGGTATTGCTTCGGCCAACTATCAAACACACAGCCTGGGTGCGACCTTTAGCACGCAATACAGCTACCTGGACCGTTACATCATCAATGTTGGTGTACGTGCCGATGGCAACTCAAGATTTGGCCCTAGTTACCGGTTCGCAGCATTTCCGTCTGTATCTGCGCGATACAGATTATCCGGCGAACCTTTTATGAGACAGTTCCACAATTGGCTGGATGATTTAAGTTTAAGAGCAAGCTATGGCATTAGCGGTAATGCGCCCCGTAAAGATTATACCTTCTACAATACCTATTCCAATTTTGACTGGGGGTATTTGGGACGGTCAGCCGTATATCCTTCCAATATGGAGTTAAAGAATCTGCGTTGGGAAACCATCACGGGAACGAACGTGGGCGTTAACCTCATCATGTTTAGAAACAGGTTTAACCTCGATATCGAAATGTACAAGAACCGTACAGAAAATCTTTTCTTTAATGACTTGCAGATTTCCTCCTTCACCGGGTTTAACAATGTTGATATGAACGTTGGTACACTCGATAACCAGGGATTGGAGATTGGTTTGAATTTCACTCCTTATAGAAGTAAGAACCTGGCAATAGATGTTAATTTCAATATTGCACGTAACCAAAATATAATCCGCGAAATATCTCCTTTCTATCCGACAGAAAAAGGAAACATTACTGCAAACGGCCAATATAAAACCTACATGCAGGTAGACAATCCGTTTGGTTCATTTTATGGCTTCCGTTACAAAGGTGTGTACAAGGATGAAAGTGCAACCGTCGCAAAAGGAGCAGATGGCAAACCAATTTTAGATCCCGACGGAACCCCGGTTAAAATGCGTTTTAATTATCCTTCGGTTGATTATGTTTTCCATGCAGGCGATGCTATTTATGAAGATGTCAATCACGATGGAAACATCAATTACATGGATGTCGTTTACCTCGGTAATGGAAACCCGAAACTCTCAGGTGGTTTTGGAGCCAGTGCTACTTTCAAAGGGAGATTAAAAATTACTGCCTTCTTCAATTATCGCTATAAATACGATGTAGTGAACGGCACGAAAATGACCACTTCCAACATGTATAACTACGATAACCAAAGTACCGCTGTTCTAAGAAGATGGCGCCAACCAGGTGATGTAACAGATATTCCACGTGCATTGTTTGGCTCGGGTTATAACTGGCTTGGTTCAAGCAGGTATGTTGAGGATGCTTCTTTCCTAAGGTTCAGGACCATCACACTGCGCTATACGCTTGCGCCAAATACACTTAGCAAATTGAAGATTAAGAATCTTAGTATGTATCTGACCGCAGAGAACTTATACACATGGACAAATTATACTGGTCAGGATCCTGAAGTGAGCATGCGTGGTAGCGATCCTTTCCGCGTGGCCACCGACCAGTCAGTGACACCTGCGACGAAAATATTTACGATTGGTTTAACCGGTTCGTTCTAAAGAAAAAATTAAAGAATGCAAAAGTTTAAAACGAGATACTTAAAAATAATTTGCGTGCTTTTCATTGCGACGGCTGCATGTTCCTGTGGCAAGTACCTTGAATTAAAGCCGCAGGATGGAATCATCCGCGAAGACTTCTGGAAAACAAAGGAGCAGTTGCAGGCTGCTGTAGATGGTTGCTATGCTTCCTTACTTGGTGGTTCAGACCGCCCCATACCTGAATATATGTTTCTTTGGGGAGAGTTGAGAGCGGACCTGCTGACACCTTCCACAGGTGTTACGAGTGAAGAGACGGATATCATGAATGTAAATATCCTTGCGACAAATAGCCTTACCAACTGGCGGGCCATATACAGGACCATCAATTATTGTAACACAGTTATTGATTTTGGACCAGGTGTATTAAAAGTGGACCAAACGCTTACACAGCAGTCATTGGATGCTTCGCTTGCCGAGGTAAAAGCTTTACGGGCACTCCTGTATTTTTATTTGGTTAGAAGTTTCAGAGATGTGCCGCTTGTGGTAAAATCCACTTCAAGCGACGACCAGTTGCAACAGCTAACAAAAACCTCAGGCGCAGAAGTTCTTCAGCAAATTATAAAGGACTTATCTGAAGCAGAAACAGCGGCCCCCTTAACATATAATAGCAACGCTGATGACAAGGGAAGAATAACCCGTTATACGGTCTATGCCATACAGGCAGATGTTTACCTGTGGATGGAAAAATATCCGGAAGCGCTTGCTGCCTGCAATAAGATTATCAATTCACAAAAATTTGGCCTGGTATCCGGCAACACGGGATGGTTTACTAATGTGTTCGTAAACGGAAATTCAAGTGAAGGCATTTTTGAGATCCAGTTTGATCGTACAAAATTAAACAGCTTTTACCCGATGTTCCGTACAAGGCCCCGCTTTATTGCCTCTAGTATAATAACGGACCCGGACAATGGTATTTATATGGCCGATGTACTTGATCCCACGAAAAAAGATATACGCGGAGATGGCGCCGCAGCACGTTTTGGTGACGGGCTTATCTGGAAATACATTGGTGTTGATGACAACACTATGCGTGTGGCTGAAGAATCATTCGCGCACTGGATCGTTTATCGTTACGCTGATATTTTGCTGATGAAAGCCGAAGCTCTTGCATTAACGGGTAAAGGCCCGGAAGCGCTTGACCTCGTAAACACCATTCGTCAACGCGCCAAAGCATTGACACAAACGGCACGTGTTGTTGACCCCACCGATGCTGAAGCAGTTTGCGACTATATTTTAGAAGAAAGAGCCCGTGAATTTGCTTACGAGGGAAAAAGATGGTACGATGTGTTACGACACGCGAAAAGAAATAATTACAAGCGTCAGGACATATTAACTGAAATGGTATCGAGAACAGTGTCCGGTAGCCTTCAGCAATCGGCAATAGCAAAATTCAAAGATGCTAACAGTCATTATTTCCCCATCTATACATATGAACTGCAGACAGATAAAAATTTGGTGCAAAATCCTTTTTATAAATAATCTGACATGAAACCAAAACTCGCTTTTATCATAACAGCCATAGCTTGCGTATTTGCACTGGCTTACATCTCAGGATGTAAAAAGCTGACTTACGTAACCGCTACCACCAGCGATGTAAATATTTATGATTACCTGCTCAAAAATCCCGACCAGTTCTCTGAGTTTGCCAAGATGGTTGACAAGGCCGGCTACAGCGGTTTCTTAAATGCATATGGCACCTATACGCTTTTTGCGCCTACCAACGATGGTGTTAAAGCATTCCTGACGGAAACAGGCAAAGCTTCCGTTGATGCTTTCACAGCAGCGGAGTTGCAAAACATTGTAAAGTTGCACCTCATAAAGGATACAATAAACACGAGCGTATTTACCGATGGCAAGTTGCCACATGTTACCATGCTCGGCCAATACCTGCTAACTGGTGTTTCCAATGAAAACGGCGTGTCAAGTTATACGGTAAACAGGCAGGCATTGATTCTGCAACCCAATATTTTTCTATCTAACGGTAATGTGCACGTGATTGACCACGTATTGAAAGCGGCTACCAAAACAGCTGCTCAAACAGTGGAAGCCAGTACTGACTTTTCTATTTTTACACAGGCATTAAAAGAGACGGGCTATTACGACTCGCTCAATATTCTGAACAATCCTGATACTACACGCCGTTTTCTTACTGTGGTGGCTGAAACCAATAAAGCTCTGGCAGATTCCGGTATCACCACTTATGCGGCTTTGAAAGCCAAATACTCTAAAACCGGCGACCCAAAAAGAGCAGACGACAGTTTGCACATGTATGTTGCTTATCACATTTTCACCGATGCACGATACCTTGCGGATATTATTTCCAGTCCTTCTATTCCTACGCTGCAGCCCCTTGAAGTGGTTACAACAAAGCTCGATGGTCAGGACGTATTACTGAACGATATTTCTTTTAATGGAAAATATGAGCCCGGCGTTAAGCTTCAGCGTTCAACAAGCGACGTTACGGCAAGCAACGGAGTTGTACATTCTTCGACGGCACATTTTGCCGTAAAAATAAGGGTGCCGGTAAGAGTAGATTTTGACGTTGCAGATCAACCCGAATTAAGAAAACTCACCAATGTTTACCGTCAGGTGACCACAGCCAACGCCATCACATCTACCGGCGGAGGAACCGTTTTTGCCAAAGGAGCGTTTGCTGACATCACCTGGAACGCAAACACGTCGACCACCAGCACCATCTCTTATTGCTGTATAGCAGCCACTTCCACCACCCAATATGGATGGCGGGCGGATTATTTACGCTTCCCGATGGGTAATACTTCAAGAAATTTATGGGTAGAGCTTCGTACCCCGCTGTTGGTGAAGGGCAGGTACAAAGTATGGATAAGTTACTACCGCGGAAAAGCATCGGCTAATAACCCGGCTTTCCCCAACCGTGTTGATTTTGACGGCCAGCCAATGCAAAGAACGTTCGATTTTTCTGCGCAAAAGCCTACAGGTACTACAGGCGAACTGGAAGCGCTGGGTTATAAACAATATACCGAAGTAGCCACTACTAACACTGGGCAGGATTTAAACAACGTGTCTCGCTTACTTGGCACTGTTGACGTACAAACAACAGACAGGCACCTTGTGCGCATTACATTCCTTGCGAATTCAACAGGGCAGGAGCTGAATTATCTCGACATGATCCAGTTCATTCCTGTAAACGATAATCAACAACGTCCCATTTTTGGGAGAGATGGAAGCATAATTCCATAATAAAATAACTATCTCATAAAATAAACAAGATGCGTTTGAAAACAACATTTTATTGGGCACTCTTTTTTGTGCTCTGCGCCGTAAGTTGTAAAAAATGGGATGAGCATAACCAGGTGACTAACCAGGATGTGAGTAAGACACTGACGGATGAGATCAGCCAGCACCCCAATCTCAGCAAGTTTTATGAATACCTGCAAAAGACCGGGCTTGACAAAGAATTGGCTTCTTCGAAGGCCCATACAGTATGGGCACCCGTAAACGAGGCCCTCAAAAACCTTGATGCAGCTATCGTAAATGATACGGCTAAACTGAGACGGTTCATGTCTAATCACATTGCATATCAATCATATTTTACGAAAGACGCAGCTGCATCACCAAGAGTAGCCATGCTAAATGGCAAATGGGTGAGTTTTACCAATACAAAATTTGATGATGCCACGATCACAGAGGCAGATAAATTTGTAAGCAACGGCGTTTTGCAGGTGATAGATAAAGTCGCTCCGGTTTACGCCAATGCCTGGGAGTTACTGGACAGTACGAAGACGACTTATCAGCAAAGCGCATTTATCCTGTCGCTTACACGAAAAGTGTTCGATCCGACCAATGCTGTTGTCGATAGTATTAATTCGCAAACCGGATTGCCTGTCTACAAGCCCGGCACCGATAGTGTGATCAAAAACAGCTTCAATACCGATGTGTATGATCTGCAGCGTGAGGACAAACAGTATACTTATTTTATTATGAGCGACACTGGTCTCAACTCAGAGGTCAGCAAACTGAATACCTATTTCAAAACAAGTACAGCAGACAGTACAAAAAATCTCGCCTCGTTTGCAGTTGTTAAGGATCTTATTGTTGAAGGCGTCTACGCAATAAATCAGCTCCCGTCTGTTCTTGTATCCAAATCCGGCGTAAAAATTCCGATTGATGTAAGTAAGATTGTGGCAACACGCAAAATGAGTAATGGTATTGCGTATGTAATTGGCAGAGTCGCTTTTAATGTGAAAGAAAAAATTCCGACCGTAATTGTAGAAGGGGAAAATTACTTGCGTTTTTTTGATGCCAACGGATTGGCTGTAACACCACGGCAAAACAACGTGTCCGCAGTGTTTATCAGAACACGCTTAAATCCTTCAAATGTGCAGTTCGTGGATATGTTCACGTATAATCATGGTATCAGCGCTTTAAGTGCTCAATACACAGCGAGAAGATTGCCTTCCGTGAATTACAAAGTGTACTGGGTAGTGCCCAATGATACGCTAAGACTTAACGGTGTTGTCAATCCTGTTGTTTTCAACCAAAGGCTGGCAATGGGAGTGAGGGGTGCTAATTTTCTTCCAACTACACCGGCCACTGGCATGGCAATGCCTATCAACACTTACACAGAAGCATACATAGGCGATTATGTACAGGCAATGTATGGCAACCTGGATATGTTTCTCACTGCGAACGCTTCTACCGGTGCCGGCACAAATACTTTGAACCTGGATTATATAAAACTGGTACCCGACATACAATAAGAACGATTAACCCATATTACTACCATCATGCAAATACCGACAGTCATAATAAATCGTTTTAAAAATATATTGCTACCCGCGTTATCATTGACGTGTCTGTACGCAAACGCGCAAAAAAATCCTAAAAAACCTGAAGTAGAGATACAAGGGCTTGTTACCGATGCTGCTACCCATCAGCCATTGCGTGCCATCGGCGTGTCGTACCAGGATTATTCTGCAGCCATTACCGATAGCCTTGGTCATTTTGCATTGAAAGTGCCAAACAATAAAGTAACCATTGTGTTAAAGGGAGAGGGATTTCAAACAAAAGAAATTGCCTTGAAGGGCCAGAAGAAGGTGTCTGCCGCTCTGTATGAAGACTCTTATACTTCTTTTTATGATGCAGCCGGTCTTCCTTTCGGAAACCAGCCAATGAACCGCATACCTTTTGCAACAACTTCTATTCAAACGACAGGAAGCTGGGCACATACGGCTGAAACGCCTGACGCCTTTTTGCAGGGAAAAGTGGCCGGCTTAAATGCTATTCGTCGTTCGGGTACACCTAACAGTGGTGCAAATTTATTCCTGCGCGGCATTTCATCTTTGTATGGTACCAATCAGCCACTGATCGTTGTCGATGGAGTTTTGTACGATACCAAAGATTATGGGACCTCGCTTATTTCAAATAACTATACAAATGCCCTGGCCTATCTTGACATCAAAGACATTGACAACATCACCGTTGTCAAAGACGGCTCATCAACCTATGGAACAAAGGGCGGGAACGGCGTAATTATTATTACTACAGCGAGAGCAAAAGAACTGGCAACAAGAATAGATGCAGGAATATATGGTGGAGTAAATTTTGCGCCCCAAAATCTGCCTGTTTTAGATGCAGATCAATACAGGGCATACCTTTCAGATATTCTGCAATCTACAGGCGCCACAACTGACAAGATAAAGAGTTATCCGTACATGAATGACGACAAGTCCAATCCTGATTATTATACTTATCACAATAATACGGATTGGCAAAGGCAGGTTTTCAAAAACGGCTCTCTCCAAAATTACTATCTTAAAGTAACAGGCGGTGATAACATTGCAAAATATGCATTGTCACTTGGCTATCTGACCAACTCAGGTGTAATCGCCAATACCGGTTTAAGCCGATACAATACCAGGTTTAATGCTGATTTAAATCTTAGCAAACGCATGACGGCTACAACCAACATCAGCTTTACATCCAATGACCAGAAGTTAAAGGACCAGGGCATTGCTCCTACAACAAATCCTTTGTATGTATCGCTCATAAAATCTCCGCTGATAGGAGTAAATCAAGTGTCATCCAGTGGAACTAAATCTCCCGATATTACTGCTACTGACACTTTTGGAGTAAGTAACCCCGCGGCTTTAATCAATACAATGCAGGCCGGTAATAAGAATTATCGTTTCGTAGGTTCTGTAGGTTTCAATTATGCATTTTCAAGTGCAATAAGCGTGAGCACTACCGTGTCCGTTACAGTTGACAAAATCCGCGAGAATTTATTTATCCCAAGAAAAGGCGTGGTGCCGGATACTTTAGAGAACGGAACAATTGAATATAGTCGTCTAGGTGCTCAGACAAAAAGAATACAAAGCTTTTATAATGATACGCACCTTTCATATGACCACACCTATCGTAAGGTCCATCATTTGTCTGCCCGTGCCGGTTTTCGTTTTCTGCAATCCAAAACAGAACAGGATATCAGTACAGGTGCCAATTCCGCCATTGACCAGTTGCGTAGTGTAAACAATAGCGTGGCCGCCCTGAGAAATACAGATGGTAGCCTTGGAAAATACAGGTGGTTAAACGGATACTTTAATGCAGATTATTCTTTGCTTGATAAATACTTTATTTCCTTCAATACGGCCATGGATGGTTCATCCCGTTTCGGCAATAACGTACCGGGCTCACCATCAATTAACGGGAAAAGCTATGCTGTGTTACCTTCCATTGCTGGAGCCTGGCTTGTTTCATCAGAAAAATTCATGAATGGCAGCAAAGGGCTCATAGATCTGCTTAAACTAAGAGCTTCGTACGGTGTGTCGGGCAACGATGATATTGGCGATTACACAGGAAAACAATACTACGTTTCTCAAAACTTTTTGGGTACGCAAGGATTGGTTAGAGCCAATTTTGGTAATGATCAATTACAATGGGAACGCGTCTCCAAACTAAATGCCGGCCTGGATGCTGGATTGTTTAAGGAACGCTTGAACCTTAGTGTTGATGTATACCGGAATAAAACAGATAAAATGCTGGTGCTGGAGTCGTTGCCTACAGCGGCTGGCGGAGGTTACGCTTTGACCAATTCGGGTGCAATGAAAACGACAGGCGCCGAAGCTTCTGTAACGGGTAGGATCATTAATCACCGGGCATTCAAATGGGATCTGGGTTTTACAATAGCTACTTATAAATCAACAATAGAACAATTACCTGCCAACGAGATAATCACACAATATGCCGGCGGTACCATTCTAAGCCGCGTGGGAGAAGTTTCGAACCTCTTTTATGGATACAAAACAAATGGTGTATACAGCACAGATGCTGAAGCAAATGCGGCAGGGCTGAGCGTTGTTAATGCAAATGGCACGTTACGTCCATTTAAAGGCGGAGACGTTCGTTTTGCAGATTTGAATAATGATAAAATAATCGATGACAGGGACAGGCAGATTATTGGAAATCCTAATCCTGATTACGTTGGCTCCATTACCAACAGGATTGAATGGAAAGGATTTACGTTGGACGCCCTCTTTACCTTTTCAAAAGGAAATGATATATACAACTATACCCGCCGGATGTTAGAATCACAATCCGGTTACGAGAACCAAACGCAGGCTGTAGTTAACCGTTGGAGAAATAATGGCCAGGTTACAACTGTGCCGCGTGCCTCCTATGGTGACCCGTTGGGCAATAGCCGTTTCTCAGACAGATGGATTGAAGATGGTTCTTATTTCAGACTGAGGTCCGCAACCCTTTCATACAATTTGCCAATAAATTCCAACTTCCTGAGATATTCAGTGATATACATCACCGGCAATAATTTGTTTACACTTTCTAAATACCTCGGCTTTGATCCTGAGATGAGCTCAACAAACAGCGTACTGGGTCAGGGCGTCGATGTAACGCTGGAACCTCAATATCGCTCGCTTCAGGTTGGGGTAAGGTTTGGGTTATAAAATTTTAAAGCAGAAAACTTACATATGAAATTTAATTTTTTAATGAAACGTATTATAATATCAGCGCTGGCTGCAATATTGGTTCTGCCTTCATGTAAAAAACTACTTGATGTACAACCCGAAAGTGTGCTTAGCAGAGAGCAGGCATACCGCAATGTGTATGATGCAGACGCAGCCGTTTTGGGCGTCTATGGTAAATTTATGAGCCTTGCGAAACCCTATGTATTGCTGAACGAGCTTCGGGCCGACCTGATGTCGCCGACTGTCAATGCCGATCGTTTTCTTCAGCAGTTAAACGATCATACCGCCACTGATGATAACCCTTATATCGACCCAACGCCTTTTTACCAGGTCATTCTGAACTGCAACGATGTGATGGTGAATTTCGATAAAATGCTTGCTGATAAAAAACTAAAAGTTGATGAATACAACCAGCGTTATGCTGATGTGGCAACAATTCGTAGCTGGGTTTACCTGCAATTGGGTATTCATTTCAGTAAGGATCCGCAAGGTACTGTCGGTATTCCTTATATCACTAATCCGCTCACCACTATTGCTGATGTAAAAAATGACTCGAATTACAGGTACCTGCCTTTCCAGCAATTGCTGGGGGAACTGATCAAGACCATGGAGAAATTGCCCACAAAGGAGATGTATTCAAGCAATACAACACTTATTACTAACGTAGATCAATACAGGACCGACAAATTTTTTGTCAATAAAAAAGTTTTATTGGGCGATCTGTATTTATGGAATGCCGCTTATGATCCTTCGTCATACCGTAAGGCCGCTACAATGTACAGGCAGATCTTGTCTTATTATGATGACAAGGGTAGTGACCTCACTCAGAAAAACTACTGGAAACTAATAGGCGCTCCCGATCCTTCCACCGGTAACCAACTCGCTGTACAATATGTTCGCTATCGTGAAAATGATATCAACAGCCTGTACGAAAGCAACACGGAAGGCTGGCGCTCCATGTTTTCACGCGGCAAGGTCAATTACGATCAGCAGTTCGACTGGGAATGGATATGGGTGTTGCCATTCAGCTCCAATTTCTCCCCGCAAAATCCCTTCATAGATTTGTTTTCCAATATCAATGGAAGCTATCTTGTGAAGCCTTCTCAAGTGGCCGTAGATAACTGGAACAGTCAAAAACAAGTCAATCTTTTTCCGTTCGATGCACGCGGCAAGTTTACTTACAAATCAATAAACGGTCAACCGGTTATTATGAAGTACCTGTATTATTACATGGATGGAAATTCATTTATCCCATCGATTAACGCCAATGCAAGAAGCGGAGAGTGGTGGCTATACCGGGCAGCTTCAGTATGGCAGCATTTTGGAGAAGCAGCTAACAGGGATGGATATCCGAAACTAGGTTATGCTATTACAAACTATGGTATTAAAACTACTTATACACCACCATCGCCACCAACAGATGTGACTAATATTATGCAAACTTTTCTGCCGGCTCCCTACGACTTTGATGCGAGAAATGGAGACAATCCTCAATACAGAGCGATTTGGAGAGATATGAACGGGTTTCGGGGAAGGGCTTCGCTGCAAGCTCGCACGATTGTAGGCAGTGACAGTACTACGCAAGTAGAAAATATGCTAACGGATGAAGGAGCCCTGGAATTGGCTTATGAAGGTCAACGCTGGTCCGATTTGTTGCGCATAGCCATTAGAAGAAATGATCCATCGTTCCTGGCAGATAAAATATATGCTAAACTTTCCAAAGATAACACAGCAGGAGCGGATGCTGCAAGAGCAAAACTATTGAGCAAAAATTGGTATTTGCCATTTAAGTGGAAATAAGATATGATTTGTTAGATATTGTTGCTGTTCGGGTGGACTTGGCAGAGTTCGTTCCGGACACACAAGCAATCGATGCCACGCCGTTTCTACGGCGTGGATTTTTTTGATGCAATACCAAAGGCTTGCGTCATTTTTGAAAGTCGTCAATAATTATGAAATTCCAGGAGGCTGTCTCAAATATGAGTCAGCCTCTTTTTATTCGGGTCTGAAATAGAAAACAATAAGAGCTGATTGTGGCATTTTACTGTTTTACCCTTGTTCAATTTTGTTGGCCTTATACTTTAAAATTATCATCTGAATTGTTATAATGCCGATCAGAACTAAGCCTATCGCCTCCAGTAAATAATGTGCATTGTCATTAGAGTACTAATAAACATATAGTGTCCGTCATTTAGGTCTTCACAGGGCTTGTTAATTGCAAAAAATAACAGCAACATCGATGATATTGACATATAGAATTGTGTAAAAAAAAGTTTTGTTGAGGTTGCTATTTTTAAAAAATGTTGAGCTATGACAATGAGGGCAGGCAGCAAAAATAGAGAAGAGATGGCCGTAAATAATTTCAGTTTTGTTATTATGATTGATGCATCGTGCATCCAGTATGCCTCACATTCCGTTACTGATGTTAGAGTGTAAATTGTCAAGAAACAAAATGCAAGATAGAAATATATGGGCTTTTTATTGCTGATGCTCATATTATTTTGTCAATTTAAAGATATGTCCTGCTTTCTAGTCACATACCAGTACGAGATAGCCTCTTTTTTGTTTAAGTAGTTTTATTTATTCATCAATGAGTTTTAAACATAAACATAACGAATAGCAATCAACGAAATTAAAATAACTGCAACTGTCCATAAGTAACGTTGTAAAAAAAAAAGTATAAGTCCACATAAATTACCAATGGTCAAAATGAAAGCGAAAAAAATATGTTGCTTGTTAACTTCCCAAATCATTGTCTTTGGAATAATTACACTATCTAATGTGTATGAGTTTTGTCGTATGTAAATAAACTGTAAAACTGATGCAAGTGTCGCTACAATAAGCGCAATTTGTGCAAGCAATTTTTGCCTTTCGTCTTGCTTTAAAAACAAGCTTATTTTTTTTAATGCTTCCATGAGTTCGGTAACACATCGAAAATGTTTACAATAAAGCAAATTGAGTATTAAATAGAGTTGCAAAAGATGCGTCACAGCTTCCGTCTGCCCAGCTTTTGCTAGCGGTAGGCTTTCTCAGCCGAATGTTATTGGTTGAGTTATGGTCGTTTGTACCTTTTTTCCATTCTGTTTAGCTGGTTTCCACTTAGGTGATTTTCTGACAACTCGGACAGCCTCTTCATCAAGTAAAGGATTTAAACTTTTAATAATTTCAACGGCTTCGATTTTCCCTGTTGGTGCAATTGTAAATTTTAAAATCACTACACCTTTTATATTTTGATTTTCTAGCTCTTTAGGAATTTTCAAATTGTCTCCTAAGTATTTATACCATGCCTTTTCGCCACCAGGAAACTGGGCTGCAACTTCATTTCTAGCGAACTCAGCATTTAGTCTTTCTTCTTCCTCTGGATGCAAACTCCATGATTTTATTACATCTCCATGTTCGTAAATGTCATAATCGGTTGTATCACCCTTTTCATTGTAGGAAACAAAATATCCGTGAAGTCTTCCTCCGTCGTAACATCTTGTCTGACTTAAATATTTTTTTTCTTCGTCATAATACTTGTGACAGAAAAGCTTTTTGGTAAAGTTTGTGTCTGAATAAAAGGATTCCGTTACAAGCACGTTTTTATTGTTATAATCCCACACATGAAAATAGTCGTTTTCCTTTACACATTTTCTTAGATATATTCCTTTCGGATCTTTTACTGTATTCCAAGGATTTGATAGCCGGAAATATAAAGTATCTGAAGCGAAAACCTTTGCTGAGGTTAATACTAGCAAGGCGAAGAGTAGAGTTTGTGATTTCATTTTTTCGAAACGTTGAATTTTAAGAAGTGTCCGTACGCTTACCGCTAACGGTTTCGGCTTTCTGCTGTGCGGTTATTAGCGTTCCGTCAGCAGAAGAAGCTACTAAATATAAATAGAAATACAAATGTTGAAGTGTGAAGTGTCAGCCAGCATAGCAGAAAACCTTCTGTTGTACGAATTGAGTCCTAGTTTATGCGAAAGGAATTTAAAAAGTCTTTTGTGGCTGGATTGTTCTCTCCATCCATTGCATATATCACAAAGTACTGATAATAGTAATTATCAATGATTACAGATTTAAGATGTATAAGTGCTTCGCCGTCCTGAATACTTCCTATTCCTTCAAATGCCGAATGTCCATCAATTTCAATCTGTTTTTTAGAAATAATTTTCCCATTAGTATTTAAAACATTTGAAGTAAATGCTTCTGTAATAAATTTTTGAAGTTCGGCGCTTGTAATTTTTTGAAGTTTATCTTTGGGTAATTCTGAAAAGTTAATACAATATAATCCAAAATCGGTTTCACATGATTCTTTTGTTATAGTGAGATTGCCAAAAAATGGATTAAAACTAGTTTGAGTGGTTGTGGTTGTCTTTGCTGGGAATTTAATGGTAAACTTCTTTGTTTGTTGTTTCTCAATAATTTCGGGATTACTATTCTCTGTAACGGCAGTCAAAGAAAAACTTTTTAAAAACGCATCAATTTCATTTCTATAATCATTATTGATATTACATTTTACTTCTAAAAAGTACAAACGATTATTGACTAAAAACACATCCCGTGTATATGATATGTTATTATTACTGTCAAGAAAATGAAATTCCCTTCCAGGATATTTTTTATTATTAGTTATTCTTAAATTAAATGGAATTTTTTTTTCGGTCAAATCTTGCTGAGTATTTAAAAAGAAACTGTCCAGCAATGGCAAGGAATTGGATGTAATAAAATCTGCTGGCAAATCTGCATACTTAATTAGGAAATAAAATTCATTATTGTTGTTTTTGTTTAGATAGGCGATATTCCAACTGATATGTCCAAATTGATTCGTTTCTTTTTCTGTTTTCAATAATGGCGATTGTGGAAATTCTATAATAAATTCTTGCGAAGGGTTACTGTATTTAACTGACTTTTCCAATTTTTTGTTTTGGCCGTTACATGCGCACACTAAAAAAACTAGAAATGAAAAAAATATTTTAGCTAACGTCATTGAGGTGGTTGATTTATTTTCATACAACTCATAAATATACGCATGTTATCTCCTTTGAAAACTTGCGGCAATATTTACAGGTTGTTGATTTTTAATTTTATGTTTCAATATACGAAAGTGTATTAATTTTAATATGACTTTCGTCAATTGGAAAATTTGGTAATGTATACCCCGCTTCCACACAAAAAATTACATGTTGATCGTCGTGATGAAACAGGGGCACTCTTGTTGTTTTTTCCAAAATAATGAGTAGAAGAAAATGGATAAAGTTTGATAAGATGTTTCATCCCCTGAAAACGAAAAAAGCCTTGAAAGCTAATGCTATCAAGGCTTTTTCTTTTTAACTCGTGCCCAGGACTGGAATCGAACCAGCACATCCTTGCGAATGGCAGATTTTGAGTCTGCTGCGTCTACCAATTCCGCCACCTGGGCATTACCTGTAAGAACTATTCCGTTGGGGGTGCAATATTACGTTGCGATTTGTTTCCAACCAAAATCTTTTCAAATATTTTTTAAAAAACTTAAAAAATTATTTGCAACAGCTCTTTTTAGGCATCAGCACGCTTCTTATTATGTTCCAGATTTTCTTCCACATTGCTGCTTGATTGATAGTACAAGGTAATCAGAATTCAGGAATTGGGAACTAGAATAATAAATGTTAGTGTGCTATCAGTTCCTAACTTCCAACTCCTGATTTTAATTCCTGATTGGATTTAATGGATCGTATATTCGTTCACTGCGTATTCAGCATTGGCAATTACTGTGGCGGACGCTAACTTTTTGTGATTGTCGCCGATAGTGTAGTAGCCCTTCGCCGGTGGCGTCGTAACACCAATTGTTATAATTGGTACATAAGTAGGTCTTGCTTTATCGGTCATCGCGTAGTAACCTTTTGTCGGCCTATCGAGAGATGTAATAGCAGGTTGAGTTTTTTCCAGTTTTTCTACATTATTACCAATGCTATAATATCCTTTTTGTACTGTGGGTGTTTTTTGCTGTGCAAATGAATAACTATAACCCAAAACGATACATGCAAATGCTATAATGAACTTTTTCATAAATAATATTTTGTAGAGGCAATAAGGTGCCTGTAGTTAATAATTAGAGTTAACAGTATAATGTGTGTAAGAAAGATCGCTACCAGGAATCTATTATAGGAGATAGCAACAGTGTAAAACATAAAGCCGTTGTGCAGACTGAACATTTTGGTAACTGGTGAAAGTCGTTTCGGCCGTTGGTGTATTGACCAAAGACGAAATTGAAAAATTTTCTTTTACGAAACCACTAAAAGAAGATTTGGAAACTTTTGTTTTCCCAACCGGCTGTTGATGAGCGTTTGTATTTGTATGGGCAAAAACTTTGTGATTATAGCTTTTACAAACTGTGTTTTTTGCAATTACTGCATGGCATGTAAATGAGGTTGCAGCTTTACAGTTTGTTGACGCAACAACTACAAGTGAAAGAGATAATATGAATGCAAAAAACTGTTTCATTTAGAGATGCAAATTTACAACATGATATCTGTGAGTCGTACTTATGATTTGTTAAAAGCAATGTATCAATCACTTGCCACCATAACTTATGGAAAATGATCTTTTGCAAACACAAAAAAGTAATCCGCAGGTTGAAGATTAATTGTATTTGAAAACCGCACAAATCGTAAGTTAAGCATAGGCCATTAGCCACAAGATGATTTTCTTTTCAAACTAAAATAGGGCGGGGGTTGCTTTTGAAGTCTTGACCTGTTATTTTAGTTGATCGTTGATAGTTGCTGGTTGTTAGCCTTTATTCTCGAGTAGTCTCTATTAAGTGTTAAATTGTCTTATATCCGGATCGTTTATTTGTTAAGAAGTCGCATAAAGTCTAGCAACTAATAACTGTCAACTAACAACTCAACGAAACATGAATAAACGTTTCTATTCCCTCGACGTATTCCGCGGTGCAACCGTTGCCTTTATGATACTGGTAAACAATCCCGGTACATGGTCCGCTATTTTCCCTCCCCTGGATCATGCACCATGGCATGGATGTACGCCCACGGACCTTGTATTTCCTTTCTTTCTTTTTGCGGTGGGAAACGCCATGGCTTTTGTAATGGATCGTTTGCGCGAAGCAGGAGATAAGGCCTTCTGGAAGAAAGTTGCCGTGCGGACTCTATTGATTCTTGCGATCGGTATATTCCTCAATTGGTCACCATTTGTGCGGTGGGAAAATGATGTGCTCGTATTCAGACATTGGGTCAATCCAGACAATCCTTTAAGCGGCGTGCGGATCACTGGGGTTTTGCAGCGCATAGCTCTTTGTTATTTTTTTGCTTCCATCATTATTTATTATGCCAAACCAAAAGTTGCGGCCATCATTGGAGCGGTGCTGCTTTTAGTTTACTGGATACTTACCTACAAGCTTGGCGACGCTGCAGATCCGTATAGCATGGCGGGCTATTTTGGAAACGCCATTGATCAATCTGTGCTTGGTGTGCCGCATCTTTATAAGGGCGAAAAAATATTGTTTGATCCGGAGGGCCTTGCTGGTGTGCTTTCTTCAACCGTTGAAGTCATCATCGGTTATCTCGCGGGAAGATTTATCATACAACGTGGCAAAACTTTCGAAATGGTGACAACGCTCTTGCTCGCAGGCTGCGCATTAGTGTTCATCGGTTATTGCTGGGATATGATCTTTCCCATTAATAAAAAAATATGGACCAGCTCTTATACCGTGTATACGAGTGGTCTTGCCATTATTACCATTTGTTTTTTGTTATACTGGATAGAGCTTAAAAATAAGCCTGCAAAGGGCTTGAAGTTTTTTGAAGTGTTTGGAAAAAATCCATTGTTCATTTTTGTACTTAGTGGTTTTTTGCCAAGGGTGCTCGGTCTCCTCAGATGGCCGGCGGGGCTAAGCAGCGATGGTAAACAGCTTTACACAAGCTCGTTTCCATGGTTCTATGAGCATATCTGCAAGCCGCTTTCTCCCAATTTAAAGATCGGTTCATTGATCTATGCGATCATCACTGTATTATTTTACTGGATGCTGGCTTATTGGCTGGACAGGAAGAAGGTGTATATTAAGGTGTGAGGGAAATGTACAGTGTACGGGTGCGATGTACGAAATTTATGTGAATGCAACACTCTAAACAATTTCGTACATCTAACATCGTACATCATTCTCAATAAACCCTCGTCTTCACTACCTGCGGCATGTTGTATTGCATCGCAAGAACCTCGTCCCTGGGCTCATACAAACGAAAGACAAGATAAAACTGACCCTCTGGTGCAGGTAACCAGTTACTGATCTCATTCGGTTTGGCATGCTGAATAAGAATATCAAACGAACCGTCGGAATTTGATTTCAATCCTGCTGTTTCGCTGCTGATCTTGTAGCGCTTCAGTTCGTTGCCATTGAGTTGGTTCGAACCGGAAACGTACAAAGTGAGTGACCAGAAGCCGTTGACAGGCGGCGGTCCGTCAAAATGAAGTTTGTAATTATTATAACCGGAAAAAACTGATTTCTCATCATCGGTGTTGCGAGTAGTAAACAGGGCTTCTTTGTCCGGCAGACTCTCCATATACTGAGCCGTTACAAAAGAACGGTAGGAGTAATTGTAGCCAAAGTCTTCCGGTTTGGAAACCCATGACCATCCATTTACCTGACGTGCAAATTTTGCTTGTGAAGCAACAATTGCCAGCGGAGCATCCATTGCCGCATCTTTAAGGCCCCGCAGTTGAGCAGTTGTCAATAAGGATGGATTGAAGCTTCCATTGCGTATGCCGATATTTTCAAGTTGAGCTGCTAAAACTTTATCCTCGTTCATCGCCGGGTTGGACTGAACGGCCAGTGCAAGTTGCTTGTAAAAGCGGAACGAATCAGCGATAGAATAAATTGGCAGATCGGGAAGTGAAGCGACCGAACCCGGATTTACACGACCCTCGAAATTGCTCAGGGATTTTAAGACAAACTGATCCTGCAGATCATGTACCGCCATTGTGTTTTCCCCTTCCAAAACCCTTAGTTTTCCATACAGCAATACCTTTGGTGTTTTGGAAACAATTGTCTTATTAACGCCAGTTGGAAGTTCACCATTATAACCTTCGCGAATAATGGCAAATGTACCGCCTTCCGTGCCGGTTGTTCTTTTACCGATGCAGTCAAGGTAGTTGTGATACATATCCATTATGTTGATCACATAGTAACGGCCGTTCGTTTTTGGTACTTGTAGAATGTAAGGCTCGTCCAAATTAATAACAGCGCTCACATGATAAGCGTCACAGTCAGGTGGTGCCGCACCTTTGTCAGTAGGTGTGGGTAGTTCCCGCGACCAACCCAACGCATTTAGCGGCGCCCGGTGGTTTGTTTCAATGGAGTTTCGCTGAGTGCCGATATTTTCCCTGATGGTTTGTTCCATCTTTACCACCGCATAGCCCCACTCGTAAGCCAGTACGCCCAGCGCTCTTGCACCGGCATAATTGCCCATATTGATAGGTTGTGCGGTTGCTGCAAGACCCGCTACCGGATCTTTCAATCTGCGAACTCGAGCCATAATGCTGTCCGGACTCTCGTCGTCGGCTATAATAGTTTGTTCGGTTGTGGCACCGTGATGACAGGAGGTTAATAGAAGAAGAGCGAATGCGCAAATGCCCGGCAGTTTCATAAAAGTCGTTTTGAATTAAGTATGATCTCCGTTTCAGGGACGTTGGGGATCGGCCTGGGCTTGTGGGTGAAATACACAGAACTAGACAACAAAAATGAAGCCGTTTAGTTTAAAACCGACTGATTTTTTTATTACCTGTTAAAAATGGGCTTGTAAACCTTCGTTATAAACGCTACATTTAAAGTACTACTCTCTGGAAACATTATGTGCACCCTCTTCAGTAAATTGTTTTCAATGTCCAACCAAACTTAGCAACGTAAACCTTCCTGTATATGCGATCATTAATAATTTTGCTTCTGGCATCATGGATTTCCCTTGCTGCACGCGGCGGCGACGGTCACAGAGGAGAAATCGTAGTTAAACATTTTCTTGCACCTTCAATAAAGGGTAATCACGGTGGCGAAGATCCCATGCGCTCTGTTTCTGTGTATCTGCCCGCAGGATATAATGAAAGCAGGCAACACTATCCGGTAATTTATTTCCTCCATGGTTTTTATATGAATGACAGCTTGCAATTGCTGTTTACTTCATTTAAGGATTTACTTGATCAGGCAATTGAGGAAAAAAAGATACATCCTGTCATCGTAGTTTTCCCCAACAGCGAGACACATTTCAAGGGCAGTTTTTATACAAACTCTGCTTTAACCGGCAATTGGGCCGATTTTATTGGTAAGGATATAGTCAATTATATCGACAAAAATTTCCGTACCATCCCTAACAAGAACAGCCGCGGCCTTGCAGGACATTCGATGGGTGGAAATGGCGCCTTGAAGGTGGGAATGTTGTATTCAGAAGTCTTCGGTTCAGTTTATGCATTGAGTCCCGCTGTTTTGAGCTGGTCAAACGAAATAAGCGTGGAGAATCCTGTATTTAGGATAATCGACACATTAAAGGATGAAACGCCGTTAAAAAAAGTACTGACAAATCCCTTTGCAGATACTACAATGACAGGCTTTTTCACAGTACTGATGATTGACCTGGGCAGAACCTATTCGCCTTCGGAAAACAAAAAACCTTTCCAGGCCAAAATGCCCGCTACCTATAACGGTGATAATATTACTGTACACGATGACGTCAAAAAACTGTGGGAGCAAAACTTTACACTCAATCTTGTTGACAGTCATGTGAAAGATTTAAAAAGTTTGAGCGGGCTGAAGTTTGATTGGGGTACATTGGAGGAAAATAAACATATACCTGTTACATGTGTGCAGCTGGAAAAAAAGTTGGATAGTTACGGTGTAAAGTACGAAGCAGAAACCTATGCTGGCCATCATTCCGATAAAATAGGAGGCAAGAAAGGCCGGGTATACACGGCTATGCTGCCATTCTTCGAATCGCATTTAAAGTTTGAATAGAGTGAGAACGAAGACTATCAAAATTTTCATGATTGTAGTGATTTGAGATTAAAAGTGTTGGAGAACGTGACAATCATGAACGCTTCACAATCATAAAAATTTGCATTCCTGTTTTACAAATACAAGTAATAATCCTTCAGCAACTCTACAAACTCATTGGTGTATTTTTGCAACGCATCTTTAATCGCGATGTCTTCCACAACACATGTTGCAAACTGCTTACGCAAAACAGCGCCAATGCGAAAATAACTGTGTGTAGTGGTTTGTTTCATTTGTAGCAAATGGACAATGTGTAATCCGTTTGCTTGCGCCTCTTTCTCAAGATCAGCAAGGCGGTGATAAGGCAGAAGCAACACAATGCTGCCGTCACTTGCGAGCAAAGTATTGCAGGTTTGTAAAAGCGTTGAAAGGGTCAGAGAGCTATCATGTCGTGCAAGATTGATCTTGTGTTTATCGCTCTTTAAATCCCGCTCGTAAAAAGGAGGGTTGGAAACGATCAGATCAAATTTTTGCGCAGCAGAAAACTGCGTGATATCGTTGTGTTGGATAGTAATACGATCTTTCCATTCACTCTCATCAAAATTCTCTGAAGCTTGTTCAAAAGCTTGATCATCTATTTCCACCGCATCAAAAGAAGCATTTAGCTTTTGGGCCAACATCAGTGTAAGTAAGCCCGTTCCTGTACCAATATCCAGCACACTCACTTCCTCTTTCCCGTCCTTCCATTTCTCTGCCACCCAGGCCCCAAACACACAGGCATCGGTACAAACCTTCATGGCGCATTTATCCTGGTGAATGGTGAATTGTTTGAAGCGGAAGAAAGTGTTGGCCATATGACGAATTAATAATTAATAATTAGTAATTAATAGTGTGTCACTGAAAGTTCATTGGAGCCGGTTAAAAGTGTAGGGTCATTTAATATTCAATAATGAATAAAACAACGATTGCATTACCACGTGAATGTTCATCGTTTTTGAATATCTAGTATTAATTATTAATTACCACTCCGCTCTTGCACTCGGCACCACGCTCAAATCCGCAAAGTCTTTATTGAGGAATTTATGATACGCAGTAATGGCGATCATGCCGGCGTTATCGGTGCAGTATTGAAACGGAGGAATGAATGTATTCCAGTGTTTTCTTTTGCCCAGCTCGGTAAGACCGTCGCGAAGGCCACTGTTGGCTGAAACGCCACCAGCAATACAGACATTTTTAATCCCTGTTTGATCTGAAGCTTTTTTGAGTTTGTTAAGCAAAATGGTAACGATGCGGTGCTGAATGGACGCGCAGATATCAGCCATATTCTCTTCTATAAAAGCTGGATTTTTTGCTGTTTCGTTTTGCAGGAAATACAGGATGGCGGTTTTCAGTCCGCTGAAGCTAAAATTCAGTCCGGGAATTTGTGGTTCTGGAAATGCAAAACGCTTCGGATCGCCGTTCTTCGCGTATTTGTCGATCAATGGGCCGCCAGGATAGGGAAGCCCTAATAGCTTTGCCGATTTATCAAAAGCTTCACCCGCTGCGTCATCCGTTGTCTCGCCGATTACGCTCAATTTGTCCGGTGATTCGCACAATACGATTTGCGTGTGACCACCGCTCACAGTGAGGCATAAAAAAGGAAATGCTGGACGCGGTTCGTCAATCAGGTTTGCCAGCACATGTGCCTGCATGTGGTGAACCGCAATAAGCGGCTTATTTAGCGCCAGCGACAATGATTTAGCGAACTGGGCACCTACAAGTAAGGAACCGATTAAGCCTGGTGCCTGTGTAAAGGCAACTGCATCAATTTCAGCCAGCGTACAATTTGCGTTCTTCAAAGCGGTATCTACCACAGGCACGATGTTTTGCATGTGTGCACGTGATGCGAGCTCCGGCACCACGCCGCCATATTGCGCATGCACTTTTTGGCTCGCAATAAGATTGGACAACATCACACCATCTCTGCAAACAGCGGCCGAAGTATCATCACACGAAGATTCAATTGCCAGAATTGTAACGCTCAAAGTCGGAAAATTTAAGGTGCGAAGGTAGGAAAAAGCGGGGAAAGGATGCAGGTTGCATGTTGCTGTTCGTAGGCGGATACAGGTTTCATAAACTCTACCAGTCCGGCCCTGCGAGTTACGACTTGCGGCCTGTTACTTGCTTCTAATCGCCACCACCGGATTCATCCTCGCAGCAATCGTCGCGGGAATAATGCCCGCCAATACGCCAACGAATATGCAAATGCCAATGGCCAGCGATAATATACCAAGGGAAATATAGATTGGGAAGCCCAGCATAGAAGAAAAGACTTTGGTCAAAATGAAAACCAGGGCCAAGCCGATGAGGCCGCCTAGAATGCACAAGAATGCCGATTCCATTAAGAACTCCATCAGGATAACGCCGCGTTTGGCACCGATGGCTTTTTTAAGTCCGATCTGGCTGGTACGTTCCCTTACCGTCACAAACATAATATTGGCCACTCCAAACATGCCTACGATCAGTGAAAGTGCTGCAATGGCCCATCCGCCCTGGTTAATACCGGAGAAAATGCCCGAAGCAAAACTGCTGAAGGAGTCTATATCGTTTAAAGTAAAATTGTTGTTCTCCGTAGGTTTTAGTCTTCTGATGGAGCGCATGGCACCGGTCAATTCATCGCGCATTTCAGTCACCGGAATTTTTTCCTGTCCCTGTACAATAACGGTCGTCTCCACAGATTTTTCATTCACCAATCCGCGTAAAAACTGGTAGGGCATAATCATAGAATTGTCGAAATCCCACCCACCGATCATACTCTTACCTTGCTTCTTGATCAAGCCAACCACAAATCCTTTCTTACCCTTCATCTCAATTTCTTTTCCAACAGCTCTCTCGGCAGAGCCGAAAAGTTGCTCGGCCACATCGTTGCCCATTACGATAGAATTGGCGCCCCGGTCAAAGTCTGATTGCTGAAGGTATCTGCCGGACACAATTTCTACGTTCTGGATATTGTTGAAATCCTCCGTGATACCATAATAGTTAACCCCGGTCATTGTTTCACTCTCATAATCGATCTTGTCATTGGAATTCAGCAGGAAAGTCGCATTTTTAATAGCCGGCACTTTGCGTCTCAGTTGACCCATTTCCTGATAAGTAACATTCGGGTATCCCATCGTTTTCCACCAGGGATTTTGCTGCGAAAAATCTGTTTTATGCACGTAGATAGAATTACTGCCCAGTGCTTTGATATCGCCTTGCACATTGCGTTCAAGGCTGTTTACCGTTGCCAGTACACCAATGATGCAAAAGATACCAATGGTGATGCCAAACAGGGAAAGAAAGGTTCTTAGTTTATTCGCCCTGAACTCATCTATAGCCATTTTAAAACTACTGCCTATAATTTCGAAGATTCTTCGCATGGTAATTCAAACCTAGTAAAAAATCTTGAATTAGTAGTGAGTCATGAGTAATGACTTATGGGTGGTAGCTGTTTAGATTTCCAAACTTATTTCACCTCCAAACTTTTGCGTCTAACTTAAAACTCATTACTCAAAACTCAAAACCTTGATTCATAATATCTTCAAAAAATGCTCACTTTTTAACACCAGAATCATGGCTTTTTCAAATAAACTATATTAATTTAGGAATAGTAAACGCCCCCTGGGAAGGAGGTTTCATTTCTTCACTTTTATAAATTTATTCCCATGGTTACTACAGACACAACACAGTTCTCTACGGAGTGTACAAATTGGAAAAATACACTTCGTTCCAACCGCGACAGACTTACGCAACTCGAAAGATCATTACTTCAGATGGCTCCACATCTAACGGACCGAGAGTCGCAACACGACATCGAACATTTTCAAAATCAATTTCGCATCCAGCTTTTAAATGTGCATGATCTTAAGCATGATATTAAGAACCATGAAAAATTTGCTGAGTGGGAAATGAACAGAAGTGACGGACATTTCAGCGAAGCAACTTACGTCGAGCATGAAGATCTTAACGACCGCTATCATTATTTAGAAAATGTGCTTGATAATTTGCAGGAAGATTTTAAAAAGTTCTCTCATCAGTATACGGCATAATACTAATTCCATCTCATCTCCGTACTCCATAGGTTACAATTTTAATGGCCAATTAATAATTAATAGGGCTGCATTGGTTATTGAATGTTGCCGACAAATTCTTAAGCAAATTTGCAGTATGTTTTTTGTCAAGTTTGTCACTCTTTTAATTATTAATTATTAATTACTAATTATTAATTACCAAAAACGTTTGCCATGGCAGAATACGATACTTTACACGTAAAAAACATTGTCTTGCTGGGCCACGCCGGCGCCGGTAAGACGACATTAGCGGAATGCATGCTCTATGAAGCAGGTCTTACCACGCGCCGCGGAACAATTGCAGAAAAAAATACAGTAAGCGACTACCACGAACTCGAACAGCAACGCAGCAATTCCATCTTCTCTACTTTACTTCACACCAAATGGCGCGGCTACAAAATAAATGTTATCGATACTCCGGGTTATGATGATTTTGTTGGCGAAGTGATCGCTTCACTTCGTGTGGCCGATACCGGCGTAATGTTGCTGAATGCAGATATGGGTGTGGAAGTAGGCACCGACATCATTTGGGAATACACCGAGCAGTTCAAAACTCCCATGATATTTTGCGTAACGAAACTTGATAGCGATGAAGCGGACTTCGACAGAACCGTTCGCGAAGCAAAGTCACACTTCGGTAACAAGATTGCCATGATACAATACCCAATGCAGCAGGGTGCAGGTTTTCACGCCATCATTGATGTATTGAATATGGTGATGTATAAATTTAAAGATGCAGGAGGAAAGCCCGAAAAGCTACCTATTCCTGACGATGAAAAAGATAAAGCGGACCAACTCCATAAAGATCTTGTAGAGCTGGTCGCAGGCAACGACGAAACGTTGATGGAAAAATATTTTGACAAAGGAACATTGGAAGAAGATGAAATGAGAGAAGGTTTGAAGAAAGCAATGATCAATCATGACTTGTTTCCTTTGTTCTGTGTTTCTGCAGAGCGCAATATGGGAAGCGGCCGGTTGATGGGATTCATCGACAATGTTTGCCCATCCGCCAATGAAATGCCACCCCAAACCATGAAGAACGGTGGCAAACTCGAATGCAATGCAAAGGGTCCTGTCTGCATTTTCATGTTTAAGACAATTACGGAACCACATGTAGGAGAAATGTCTTTGTTTAAAGTCTATTCGGGTACTATAAGAACAGGCATGGAACTAACGAATGAAACAACAGGTGTAGTGGAAAAAGTAAACCAGTTGTTTGTGGTAGAAGGGCATGATCGTGTGTCGGTGCAGGAACTTGTTGCCGGCGATATTGGTGCTATGATAAAACTAAAGAACACGCATGTAAACAATACACTTCACGAAAAAGGCAGAAACTATGAAATGATGCCGATAGAGTTTCCCAAGCCTAACCTCAGCATGGCGATCAGCACAAATAAAGGCGAGGAAGAGAAAATGTCACAAGCCCTTCATCAGCTCCAGGAGGAAGACCCTACGATTATTCTGGAAGTCTCTCAGGAACTAAAGCAAACCATTTTGCATTGCCAGGGAGAATTGCATTTGCAGGTGATCAAATGGAAGCTTGAACATTTGTATAATCTCGAGGTACATTTTGAAAAGCCACGCATTCCCTACAGGGAAACGATCCGTAAAATGGCCGAAAGCAGTTATCGCCACAAAAAGCAAAGTGGCGGCGCGGGGCAATTTGCTGAAGTGTTTATGCGCATAGAACCATGGACCGAAAATATGCCCGATCCGAAGGGGCTAAACGTTCGTGGTAAGGAGGAAATTCCGCTTGACTGGGGCGGCAAACTCGTTTATTATAATTGCGTCGTTGGCGGCGCGATTGATACACGATTTATTCCTTCCATTTTAAAAGGTGTAATGGAAAAAATGCAGGATGGTCCGCTTACGGGTTCGTATGTGCGGGATGTGCGTGTGAGTGTGTACGATGGTAAAATGCATCCGGTAGATAGCAACGATATTTCCTTTAAGATAGCTGGTTTACAGGCATTCCGCCAGGCATTTCAAATGGCTGATCCGCAGTTGCTGGAACCTGTTTATAATGTTGAAATATTATGCACAGACGAGCAAACAGGCAACGTAATTGGCGACTTGCAAACAAGGCGTGCGATGGTGGAAGGCATTGATGCTGCGGGACATTTCCAGAAGGTATCCGCAAAAGTTCCGCTGGCAGAAATGGATGGCTATTCGTCTGCGTTGCGTTCACTTACACAAGGACGAGCAAAGTTCTCTATGATATTTTACGATTATGTTCCCGTGCCGTTTGAAGTGCAACGTGCATTGGCGGATGCTTATAATAAGCAGGAGAAGGCAGCAATGTCGTAGATTATCAGCTTTTTTATGCGCATATTATGTACGGTGTACGAGGTACGATGTACGAAAGTCATTCGAGTGTTTCACTCTAACTATTTCGTACATCGTACCACGTACACCGTACATCTTTATGCTAAAGCGGTAAAATCTTTATCTTTACAAACAACTCTCAAAGCCATGTCCAAAAGCACGGAAAGATTCAGCAACAGGGTAGAAGACTATGTACGCTACAGACCGAATTATCCGGAACAAGTAGTAGAATTTCTCGAAGACGAATATGGATTGACAACTGATAAGAAAATAGCTGACATTGGCGCGGGTACAGGCATTTCAAGCGAGTTGTTTTTAAAGCAAGGTTACCACGTAACAGCCATTGAGCCCAACAAAGAAATGCGTGAAAAATCAGTTGAATTGTTGCAACCATTCAAAAACTTTACGGCAATAAACGGTACTGCTGAAGATACCACGCTTAAAGAAAGAAGCATTGATGTAATCATCTCCGGGCAGGCGTTTCATTGGTTTGATGTAGTGAAAGCAAAAGCAGAATTTCAACGCATATTAAAACCAAAGGGACTTGTGGCGTTGATATGGAACGAACGGTTGACACTTTCTCCGTTTGAAAAAGAATACGACGAACTGATCATCAAACATGCCCAGGATTATGTGAAAGTGGATCATCGCAACATCAGCAAAACTGATATCGACAAATTTTTCGCACCCGCGACATGTGAGCTGAAAGTCTTTTATAACTTCCAAATATTTGATTTCGAAGGATTAAAGGGGCGTTTGCTTTCGTCCTCCTACGTGCCATCTGTAAATGATAATGGATATACAGAAATGATCGCCGATCTTAAAGTGCTGTTTGATCATTATAAAGAAAACAACCTGATCAAAATCGACTACGATACCAAATTATTTGTTGGCCTTTTTAGCTAAAACTTCGACTATGCATTTATGATGTACGATGTACGGCGTACGAAAGGCAATATGGTGTTATATCATAAAGAAATTCGTACACTGTACCCCGTACATCGTACACAGCTCACCGTGTGGTTCTGTAACCAAGTCTTTCGGTTTTTAAAAAATATTTTCGCAACTGCTTTGAATCGGTAAAATCTATAGTTATTTTTACTTACCTCTTTAAAATATATCGCTTGCTTTATCCTGTCTGTGCGGCGATCTGCATTTCTTCATTCTGAGTAATTCCACAAAAGTGTTACGAGACAAGACTTCCAATAATCCTTACGTATTCTGTAAAGACTGCCATTATCTAATTTAAAAAAGTAAAAAATGAAACTCCTTTTTGCTGTGCTAATGCTATGCGCATTGCTCACCACTAAACTATCTGCACAAATGTCCCCGGCAAAAGAACCTGATCCGGTAATCGTTACAAGATTTCAGATTACCCTTCCGGATGATGCGCGCCGGTCCGAGTTTGATTCGCTGATGGCAATGTATGTGGACAAGGGTATCAGACCAAATGCAATGATAAAGAACTATCGCATGTTGCGCCATTGGTGGGGAAGTAATAACATGGAAGTGGTAATGATCTATGAAGTGGACGGCTGGAACAGCATTAACAAAGCAATGGAAGAAGCTGATAAATTAATTGATGCTGCGATAACCGACAAAGCAGCAAGAGAAAAATACTGGACCCGTTTTGGTAAGTACCTGAATAAACACAGTGATGAGATAATGGCGGATATTGGAAAACCGAAGATGTAGGGGAATTGAAAATTGAAAATTTTTGGTTTTGGATTAATGAGGTGCGGTGTGCGAAATGATTTGCTATGCAAATGGATTTCGGCATCGCATTTTTGCTAATAAAGCATTTGTTCGAAATCTACTTTTTGCACGTTGCTTTCAATGTACGTATGTTGGGATTTTTCAAAGTTTTTGTCGTGATAAGTGAATGTATCTATTTTTATTGTTGGAGGCAAATCATATGACAAGCTAAAAACATAATCAGGCGGGAAGATGTAATAGTCATAGCTAAGTTGTATTGCTGTTGCTTCCTTAGGCAAGGAGGGGAACCAAGTTGCTTTAATTAGTTCATTGTATTCTTGAATCGTCAAATTATCTGCCTTATATCCTGACACCATCTTTGAGGATAGTCTTACTTTTTTTGCAGCGCTGTCTCTTACCTGTCCGTTGAGAAACCTGTTAGTTCTTATTTTAGAAAAGTAATGCACGTAAAAGTAGGACGATAGTAAAATAGTTACGATCGCCGCGATCTTTAAGCGTTTGGAAACCGGTTGAATATTTTTTCTCCGGAAGTAAACCACAAGAAGTCGAAGCAGGACACAAGCTAATAAGCTGAAGCCCGACAATTTCAGGAATTCAACCGGCCTGGCCCAGCCGGTGATAAGTTCTATATCGTCTGTCCACCACAGAAGGAGCAGGTTTAGGATCAGGAAGTTAATGAGAATGATTAGCAGGTATTTGAGGGATTTTTTAAGCATAGTTGATTTTGGTTGAGGATGGTTTCTTATAGATGAAATATTCTTCAATTTCCATAAGACAGTGCCTGAAGCTAGCTACAATCGTTGGCGCGGATATGCAGCATGGCTTGTGCGAATGCGTATCCGTGCCAACGATTTCGTGTGCGTGCAATAGCTGGTCTGGTGTGCCGACAGCGTGGTAATGCCGGCACAGACACGCCCTGCTGCGATAGCCGTGCTGCATGTCCGCGCCAACAGCGAGAAGGTGTAACACAAAAAAAATGGCAGCCTTTTCGGGCTGCCACTCTATAGTCGAAAGTTAATAAGCGATTATACTTGCTCTTCCATGTAGCTTTCGATTGGCTCGCAGGTACAGATCAGGTTTCTGTCGCCGAACGTGTTGTTTACACGGGCTACAGAAGGCCAGAATTTGTTTTCCTTCACATATGGAAGCGGGAACGCTGCCGCTTCGCGGCTGTATGGTTTTGACCACTCAGAGCTGATCACTGCAAATTGAGTATGCGGTGCATTTTTCAACGCATTTTCTTTTTTATCTGCAGTACCTTCTTCGATTGCTTTGATCTCTTCGCGGATGGCGATCAACGCATCGCAGAAGCGGTCAAGCTCAGCTTTGTCTTCACTTTCTGTTGGCTCGATCATGATCGTGCCCGGAACAGGGAAGCTCATGGTAGGCGCGTGGAAACCAAAGTCGATAAGGCGTTTCGCGATATCTTCTGCTTCTATTTCTGCAGATTTTTTGAATGGACGAAGGTCTACGATGAACTCGTGCGCACACTGACCGTTGTGGTTTGTGTAAAGAATGTCGTAGTGTTTTTCCAATCTTGCACGCATGTAGTTTGCGTTTAGGATAGCGAATTCTGTAGCTGCCTTCAGACCATTTGCGCCCAGCATGCGGATGTATGCATAGCTGATCAACAGGATAGAAGCAGAGCCAAATGGTGCTGCAGAAACAGCATGTTTTTCGGTGCCGTTCCATTCGCCCACTGTGTTCTGGGTATCTTCAACGTGACCAGGCAAGAATTTAGCAAGGTGTTTTTTCACGCAGATTGGTCCCATTCCAGGGCCACCACCACCGTGAGGAATTGCAAATGTTTTGTGCAGGTTCAGGTGGCAAACGTCAGCGCCGATAAGACCCGGAGCGGTTAAACCAACCTGTGCATTCATATTTGCACCATCCATATACACTTGTCCACCGTGTTGGTGAACGATATCAGTAATTTCTTTTACGGTCTCTTCATAAACACCGTAAGTGCTCGGGTAAGTGATCATGATACCGGAAAGGTTAGCTGCGTGTTGCTCCGCTTTCGCTTTCAGATCCGCTACATCAATGTATCCGTTTTCCAAAGCTTTTACTACAACCACTTTCATGCCCGCCATTACCGCACTTGCAGGGTTTGTACCGTGTGCAGAAATAGGGATCAGCATAACGTCACGGTGTCCTTCGCCGCGGCTTTCATGGTATTCGCGAATGGTTAGCAAACCAGCGTATTCACCTTGCGCACCACTGTTTGGTTGCAGGCTGCACGCATCGAATGCGGTGATTTCGCACAGATAAGCAGAAAGCTCATCCACGATTTGCTGGTAACCTTTTGTTTGATCTGCCGGCGCAAATGGGTGCATTTTTGCCCAATGGCTCCAGCTTAAAGGAATCATTTCGCTGGCAGCGTTCAATTTCATTGTACAGCTACCAAGGCTGATCATGCTGGTGTTCAAAGAAAGATCTTTGTTTTCAAGCATTTTTATATAACGCATCATTTGTGTTTCGCTGTGGTGAGCGTTGAACACAGGATGTGTAAGGAATTCAGAAGTTCTTGTAAGGGCACTTGGAATAGCGCTCAATACATCTTCGTGATTGATGCTAAAGGCCGCAACATCGTTGTCATTTTCTCTGTCAAGCACCAATAAGATGTCCAGCAAATCATTTGGCGTAGTTGTTTCATCCAAAGAAATACCAAAGTGGCTATTGTCGATGAAACGGAAATTGATTTGTCTTTCAGCTGCTTTTGCGATCAGGCTTTTTGCTTCTGAAGTTCTTACGGTAATGGTATCGAAGAAATATTCGCTAACCAGTTCGTAACCTTCTTCCTGCAGTTCGTTTGCCAATGTTTGAGTTAACAAAGCAACGCGTTGTGCGATGTTTTTCAAACCGTCTGGTCCATGATAAACTGCGTACATTGCTGCCATGTTAGCTAACAGCGCTTGTGCAGTACAAATGTTAGAAGTTGCTTTTTCACGTTTGATGTGTTGTTCGCGTGTTTGCAATGCCATACGCAAAGCTCTGTTGCCCTGTGCATCGATACTTACACCGATGATACGGCCTGGAATGCTGCGTTTGAACTCATCTTTAACTGCAAAGAAAGCAGCGTGAGGACCCCCAAAGCCAAGAGGAACGCCAAAGCGCTGCGCCACACCGCAAGCCGCATCAGCACCCAACTCACCCGGAGGTGTTAATAATGTAAGCGCTAAAAGATCCGTCGTCATCACCACATATGCGCCCACCTTGTGTGCATTGTCGACAAATAAACGGTAATCTTCTACAGAACCTTTGTCATTTGGATATTGAACAAGTGCTCCGAAATATGTTTCGTCAAACTGTGCTTGTTTGTAATCGCCAAAAACCACTTCAATGCCAACAGGAACAGCTCTTGTGATGATCACATCCTTTGTTTGCGGGAATGTATCGTTATCCACAAAGAATTTGGGACGGGAAATGTGATCGTGGTCCTTGTTCAGTGCGTTAAAGAACATGGTCATTGCTTCTGCTGCTGCAGTTGCTTCATCAAGCAAAGAGGCGTTGGCAATTGGAAGAGCAGTCAGGTCGCTTACCATTGTCTGGAAGTTCAAAAGACTTTCCAAACGACCCTGTGCGATTTCTGCCTGGTACGGAGTGTACTGTGTGTACCAACCTGGGTTTTCGAAGATATTTCTCAAAATAACCGAAGGGGTAATGTTGTCATAATAACCCTGACCTATATAATTTTTGAAAGTTTTGTTTTTAAGGGAAACCTCCTTAATGTGCTGCAAGTACTCATATTCACTCATCGCGTTAGGAAGGTTCAGTTCATGTTGCATGCGTATAGCTGCGGGAACAGTTTTTCCTACCAGGTCTTCAAGACTATTTTCGCCGATTGTACGTAGCATGTGAGTAGAATCTGCTTCTGTTGGCCCAATGTGCCTGCCTTTAAATTCACCGGATTGCGCTTCAAATAAATTCATAAATATTAGTGTGGTTGTACTATTTGAAAAGATGCGCAAAGTTAGGACGAAACCAATATAATTCAACGGGTTCTTGACAAACTAGCGATAACTGTGGATAAGCCCAAAGACGTTGTAAAAAGTTTAATAAAACATTAAAAACATTGGAAAAAGTCTGAGCGGGGGAGGCTGTTTTTAGATGCCGTTTAAGGCGGAATTAGGAGTTAGGAATTAGAAATTAGGAATTAACGGTACAGCTGGTTGGTCGGCGGCCCCGTAGAGACGCATTGAATGCGTCTGGGAACCCGGATTTCTTCCTGCCCAAAAAAATACGGATCAGGAAAAACTGCCTCCTAATCCGTATCTTCTATTTATTTTGAACAAAATCCGTGAAAATTAGTCTAATCAGCGTCGTCAGTGTGCTCACTACTCGAATTTTACCTCAAACAGCTTTGGCCACAATTTGCCGGTAATATAGGTTTTCTTGCTAGCGGAATCATACGCAATGCCATTCAAAACTGCATCGCCTTTTGTTTCAGCATCAAATCCTTCCGTGTACCTCTCGATGACACCAGTAAAATCAGCTTTGGCTGCTACCTGCCCGTTAGACGGGTTGATCTTGTAGATGTAATTGGTTTCCCATCTGTTAGCAAATATGAAACCGTTGATGTATTCCAGCTCGTTGATATCGGAAACGCCACCGTTATTATCCGTTACACTCACAATTTTTGCTGTATTGAAAGTATTTGCGTCAAGGAAGTACAGGTTGCTGGAGCCATCGGAAACGATCAGGTTAGTGCCGTCGTTCGTAATGCCCCAGCCTTCTGTTTTCAAAGGAAACTCACCCAGTTTTTTCAATGTTTTTGCATCGTAGATAAAGCCTTTGTGACCTTTCCATGTGAGTTGGTAAACTTTATCCTTCAAAATGGTAATGCCTTCGCCAAAGTAGATCGTGTCTAGCGGCACTTTTTGAATGTTTTTGCCGGTTTCTATGTCTACGGTTCCTACCCATGATTTGTAAATAGAATATTCGGGTGAGCCGCCGGTGCCTTCATACATTTTACCATTATACACTACCAATCCTTGCGTAAAGGAAAGTGTGTCGTGCGGGTAGTCTTTAACGATAGTATATTTCAAAGCCGGAGGTTCGGCAATGGTTGGTGTATTGCCAGCGTTGTCATTGGCCGGAGTATCGGAAGAACCGCCGTTGCAGGCCGTCAGATACATAGCCACCAACGCGGTTAAAGGCAAAAAAAATCTTTTCATGGTTATATAAGTTCGGGGCAAACGTAAGGGAAAATCATGAAATGTGGACGTTAAAAATAGAGGGCAAATAACTGAATAACTGAATAACTGAAGTTGAACGACCACTTGCATTCTTAATCTCAATTATTCAATGATTCAACCCTTCAGTTATTCAGTCTATTCAGTTATTGGTTTAAAACCAACGTATAAATATCAAAAAAGTATTATTCCCCAGTACATTAAGTAGTTACTTTTGAAATAGCCTTATTACCTGATGATTGCTTTGCTAATTGCCGGATATTGCTTCAATATCGCTTCGGTCAAATGTACCTGAGCCACATTTTTTTCTTTGGTACACGCCAATTAAGGCATTTTCAAAACAAACATCTGATAATAGAGTATCAATTTTTTTTAACAAAAATGCTGTTTGATGTCGAATGCTGCATTGATTTTGAAAACCTTTTTTTCAATAATCATAGTATTCTCAAACAAATAGTAATAATTTAAACTCGGTTTTATAAGTAGTAATTAAAAATGAGACGCCTGCGGACCGCTGTATTTCTATGCAGCGGTGTCAGCAGGCCTTTTTGTTGCCACTGAGGCACAGAAGAACAGAGAATCATTTTCGTTTTTGATAAAACATGATGCCTTTTATTTCTGCGTTTCTCTGTGTCTCTGTGGCTATACCCTCATTTTTTAAAATAAAGTAAGCTAGCCATGATGAAAACATTTCCCGGACGTTTCGCTTTGTGCGCCTCGATCTTATTCTTATCCTGTAAAAAAGACAGCAGCAGTGGTGGAAATCCGCCCCCAACGCCCCCCACAGACACTGTTGTTACAGAAGTGATCAATCCGCAGATTGACCCTTCTCTGGCCTCAACAATTGGTATTTTTATGAACGACTGGAAAGCGAAAACATTTACCGCGCCAACGTATAAAGACACGACTATTGTTACATCGAATCCATCGACAGTCACTGTTGATTTTGCAAATGTGATCACGAAAATTTCCCCTTCCATTTTTGGAAACAACGCCAATAGCTGGATGACAGGGATCGTGTCGCAACCGGCTTTAATGACGCATCTTTCTAACTTAAAAACAAACATTGTACGCTTTCCCGGAGGCAGCATCAGCGATATTTATTTCTGGAATGCGCCGATAAATAAGTTTCCGGCAGACGCACCCGCCACACTCGTAGATGCAAGCGGCAAGAGCGCTGCGTCTGGCTACTGGACAGGACAAAACCAGGATGACTGGACAATAAGCGTTGATAAATATTACCAGCTTTTACAGCAAACTGGTAGCCAGGGGATCATTACGGTGAACTACGGTTATGCGCGATATGGAACAAGCAACAATCCCGTTGCAGCAGCTGCGCACATGGCAGCAGATTGGGTTCGCTACGATAATGGCCGCACAAAATATTGGGAAATAGGTAACGAAAGCTACGGCGATTGGGAAGCGGGTTATCGTATTGATCAAACCACTAACAAAGATGGGCAACCATTGCTGAATACAGGTTATTTATATGGCCAGCATTTTAAAGTGTTTGCAGATTCCATGCGCAAAGCGGCGCAGGAAATAGGCAAGACCATTTACATTGGTGCGGTTGTGATGGAGGCTGCGCCTGCGTCGTACATGGGTGATACGCAGAAGAACTGGAACAGCGGTGTAATGGGTAATACAGGAACGGCTGCAGATTATTACATTGTACACAATTACTTTACGCCTTACAATACAAATTCCACAGCTAAGGCAATCATGGATAGTGCGTCTTCTGTGACAAGCAACATGATGAATTACATTACATCCAATATGACGTCAAATGGCGTTGCGACAAAGCCGGTTGCTTTGACAGAATGGAATATTTTTTCGCAAGGTTCGCAACAAGCGGTGTCAAATATTAACGGTCTTCATGCTTTGATTTTGCTAAACGAGGCGATTAAAAACAAATATGCAATGACCAGTCGCTGGGACCTCGCCAATGGTTGGAGCAATGGTGATGATCACGGGTTATTTAATATAGGAGACGAACCCGGGGCAAACAAATGGGATCCGCGTCCGTCGTTTTACTACATGTATTATTTTCAAAAACTCCTCGGCGACAGAATGATCAGCGCTGGAAATTCAAACAGCAACATATTAACGTATGCATCCTCTTTTACGTCGGGACAAATGAGTGTAACGATAGTGAATAAGTCAACCAGTGTGCAAGAAATTCAGATTACAACAAAGAACTTCAAGAAAGGCGATCGCTACTACTGGTACAGTCTTGAAGGCGGATCTGATAACGGAGAGTTTTCAAGAAAAGTATATGTGAACGGCAACGGATCTTCAGGTGTTTCCGGCGGCCCTGCAAACTATAATACATTGCAATCATATTCATCCACAACGGCCAACGGCATTAAAGTGAAAGTGCCGGCAAGAGGAGCGGTGGTAATGGTGGTGGAGGCGAAATAGGAATTAGAATTTAGGAATTAGGAGTTAGAAATTAGAGCGTCATTTTCGATTTACGATATACAAAAGTCTTTATGGGTTTATATTCCAACGAATTTCGTACACCGTACATCGTACTTCGTACACAAATTCCTATCTTCCATTCTCAAAAAAACACCAATGAGCTACGTTCCATCAGCATCGAGATATGATTCAATGAAGTATAACCGTTGTGGTAATAGCGGTTTGTTATTACCGGCTATTTCACTTGGCCTGTGGCACAATTTCGGAAGCGTGGATGTGTTTGATAATGGCAGAAATATTGTGCACCGTGCATTTGACAGAGGCATTACACATTTTGACCTGGCAAATAACTACGGACCAGAACCGGGTTCAGCGGAAGAGAATTTTGGCAAAATCCTGAAAAAAGATTTCCCTGGCTATCTGCGTGATGAATTGATCATTTCTTCAAAAGCAGGTTACCTCATGTGGCCCGGCCCTTATGGCAACTGGGGCTCAAGAAAATATTTGATATCAAGTCTTGATCAAAGTTTGCAACGAATGGGACTTGAATATGTTGATATATTTTACTCTCACCGTCCCGATCCTGAAACGCCCATTGAGGAAACAATGATGGCGCTTGATTCGGTTGTAAGACAAGGAAAAGCATTGTATGTTGGTTTGTCAAATTACAATGCAGAACAGGCAGACAAAGCTATTCAGATTTTGAAAAGTTTGGGAACACCTTGCCTGATACATCAGCCGAAATACTCAATGTTTGAAAGATGGGTAGAGGGCGGTTTGCTCGATGTGCTGGAAAAACATGGTGTGGGTTGTATTCCTTTCTCGCCGCTTGCACAAGGTATGCTCACAGACAAATACCTGAAAGGCATTCCCGAAGGATCACGTGCAGCAAAAGAGCATGGCTTCTTACAGGAAAAAGATATTACACCGGAACGCTTGCAGAAAATACAAAAGCTGAATGAACTTGCTAAAACAAGAAATCAATCGCTCGCGCAAATGGCACTTTCGTGGCTGCTAAAAGATAAACGCATTACAACGGTGCTGATCGGTGCAAGTTCTGTTGCGCAGCTGGATAACAATATCGATTCACTGAATAATATCGACTATAGTGAAAGCGAGTTGAAAGCGATTGAGGATATTTTGACATAAAGAAGAAAGCAGATTTTCATGATTGTAATGATTGTCATGATTTTTTGTTCAGATCATAAAAAATCATGATAATCATGAAAATCAGCGTTCTGGTTTTAAATACTTCACCATGAAACATGCGCTCATAGTTTTCTTTTTAATGATGTCAGTCATTGCAAAGTCGCAGGTGCGGATGAATCAACTTGGTTTCTATCCCAATGCACCAAAGGTGGCCATTGTTGTAACAAAAGATTCTGCAGACGCAGGTTTTACTATTGTTTCTGCAAGCAACAACAAGGTAGTGTACAACGGTAAATTGTCCGCCTTGCAACATTCTTCCAACTCATCTTTGCAAACACGAACTGCGGACTTCAGCAAATTTAAAACACCGGGAAAATATTTTGTCGCGGTAAAAGGCGTCGAGAATTCATATCCGTTTACTATTTCGAAAAATGTGAATTATGTTGCCGCGGTTGCATCATTAAAAGGCTACTATTATCAGCGTGTTTCCATGCCGCTTTATGAAAAGTATGCAGGTAAATGGGCGAGACCTGCAGGCCATCCGGATACGGCAGTGTTGATACATGCTTCGGCAGCCACAACAGAACGACCCGAAGGAACCGTGATCTCTTGCCCGGGTGGCTGGTATGATGCGGGAGATTACAACAAATACATTGTAAACTCGGGTATCACAATGGGGACGCTGCTTTCAGCCTATGAGGATTTTTCAGGTTACTTTGATACTTTGAAGACAAACATTCCGGAAGAAGGCAACGGTGTTCCGGATATTTTGAACGAAGTCATTTACAACCTGCGCTGGATGCTTACCATGCAGGATCCCAACGATGGCGGTGTTTATAATAAGTGTACCAACGCAGCTTTTGATGGAATGGTAATGCCGGGTGTTACGAAGCTACCGCGATATGTGCTGCAGAAAGGAACGGCGGCCACACTGGATTTTGCAGCGGTGACCGCACAGGCTGCCAGGATATTTAAAAAATTTTCAGCACAGTTACCGGGTCTTGCAGATAGCTGCGAGAAAGCCGCCCTTGCTGCATGGCAGTGGGCGCTAAAAAACCCGAATGTTCGCTACGATCAAAATGCCATCAACAAACAATTTTCTCCTAAAATAACCACCGGCGGTTACGGGGATGGCCGATTTGTTGATGAGGGGTGCTGGGCCGCGGCGGAATTGTTTGCCACCACAAAAGACGGACAATACCTTTATGAGTTGAGGAAATATATCAATGACCCGATGACGCTTCCCAATTGGGGAAATGTTTCCGGACTTGGTATTTATACATTGTTGAGAAATAGCAAGGCGTTGGATCTTAGTTCTTCGGAAACCGAAATGCTGAAGAGAAAAGTCTTGAGCTTCGCAAATGCCTATGTAGAGGCTATCCCATCAAATGCTTTTAAAACTGTGATGGGAAAAAGTAAAGCCGATTTTAACTGGGGTAGTAATTCAAACGCGGCCAACCAGGGAATAGCGTTGATCAATGCATATCTATTAAGTAAGGATAAGAAGTACCTCGATGCGGCGCTGACCAATCTTGATTATATACTCGGCAGAAATGCGACCGGTTATTGTTTCCTGACGGGTGTTGGAACGAAGTCGACAATGAATCCGCATCATCGCCCATCGGTGGCGGATGGGATTGTGGAACCTGTACCGGGTTTGCTGGCCGGTGGCCCAAATCCGGGCAGGCAAGACGGATGCAAATATGAATTCCTGGAACCCGAAACCTGCTACCTGGATGAAAGCTGTTCATACGCGAGTAACGAGATCGCGATCAACTGGAATGCTCCGATGGTGTACCTCTCCAATGCGATAGAGGCGCTGCAGGACAAGCTGTGAGAGGTTGCACACAGATGACACGGATTAGACTGATTAACACGGATTTTCGTTTCACGGGGCGAACGCAACGGAGCGGCGACGCGGAGGGTTGTTTTATCTACATGGGTTATTTAATCTGTTTAATCATAGCAAGAGTTCGAAATTACTACGGGTGTTCGAGACCTGACAGGTTTCAAAAAACTGTCAGGTCTGGCACCCCGAAAGTGCTTTTATATTGCCACTCTTTATTCTACTGCTGAGGTTCCGATTTTACTTCGTATCGGAACCCCGATGAGGAATCGAATCGGGACGACGCAACGAGTTCAACCAACGAACAAATGCCCGTCTCCAAAAAATATTTACACCTACTTGCGAATCGGTTTTCATAAGCTTGCCAGCCCTATTAATTCTTAATTATTAATTATTAATTCGCCTCTCGGCGTACTAAAGTAGTAGGAGAAAATATCCTTTCAACGTCCCAAATCCTGTTCTTTGCAGGCGAAATACAGGCTGCTACTGTGCGGAGTTAACAAATAGTCACCTAACGATTAACAAGTGGCTACCATTTTCTTGAGGTTGGGAGAGTAGATTGCACCCAATAATTGCTCTATTATAATTGATTGCCGATATGAAAGAAAAACGAGCTAAAATAATATTTACCTTATAACGAATCTTCCAGCGTATGGCGCAGGAAGATTTTTTTATGGATAACCCTGATCAGCAAACATGAAATATCTCAATATGACAAAGAGAAGAATTACACTGGCAGTGCTTTCGGTTTTGGCAATGAGCGCTCCTGCGGTTGCACAAACGTCGGCACCGGCTACTACGGTTGCTCAAAACGATGAGGCGAAAATCGAGGCCCTCATCAAACAAATGACGCTGGAAGAAAAAGTGACCATGATCCACGCAAGCTCCTCATTTACATCTGGCGGAGTAAAGCGCCTGGGTATTCCGGAACTTATGACCTCTGATGGTCCGCATGGTGTACGCCCCGAACATGGTCGTGACTGGACACTTGACAAAGACGTAAATGATTCCTGCACTTATTTGCCGACAGGCGTGGCGCTTGCATCAACATGGAACCCCAAGCTGGGTTATGCTTTCGGTAGTGTGTTGGGAAGTGAGGCGAATGCAAGAGGCAAAGATGTAATTCTTGGCCCTGGAATCAATATCATGAGAACGCCGTTGAACGGCCGCAATTTTGAATATCAAAGTGAGGATCCGTACCTGATTTCACAAATGGTGGTGGGTTATATTAAAGGTGTGCAGGACCAGGGTGTTTCGGCTTGTGTGAAACATTTTATTGCCAACAACCAGGAAACAAACCGCAACACTGTTGACATCAACATGAGCGAAAGAGCGCTGCGTGAAATTTATCTGCCGGGCTTTAAAGCGGCGGTTACCGTTGGTAAAGTGAATACGCTAATGGGATCGTACAATCTTTTCCGCGGACAATACTGTACGGAGAATGATTACCTCATCAACAAAATATTGAAAGGCGAGTGGAAATTTGACGGGCTTGTAATGAGCGATTGGGGCGCGGTACACGTAGCATCAGAAGCATTGCTAAACGGTTGTGACCTTGAAATGGGAACTGATCTGAAAATGTTGCCGAATCCTGATTATAATAAATTCTACATGGCGGATTCTGCACTGCTGCTAGTAAAAAACGGCAAAGTTCCTGAGTCTATAATTGATGAAAAAGTGCGTCGCATCCTGCGCATCATGTATCGCACACATATGTTTGATCAACGCCAACCGGGATCATATGCAACAAAAGAACACGCTGCTACTGCATTGAAAATCGCTGAGGAAAGTATCGTGTTGCTCAAAAACGAAAAGAACTTGTTGCCACTTTCTGCATCTGTAAAAAATGTTGCAGTGATCGGCATGAACGCAAACCGCAAGAATTCAATGGGTGGTGGTAGCTCACAAGTCAAGGCTTTGTATGAGATCACACCGCTTGCAGGTTTGAGAACATTGATGGGAGATAAAGTGAACTTCACATATAGCCAGGGATATAAAATTGAAAGAAAAGCTGATGCTGATGATCAGCTGATCGCAGAAGCAGTTGCTGCAGCTAAGAAAAGCGATGTTGCAATTGTATTTGGCGGATGGACGCACGGTTACAGCGATTATTCAAAATGGAGCGACAATGCTTTTGATGCGGAAGGTTTTGATAAGAAAGACATGAAAATGCCTTTTGGCCAGGACAAGTTGATACAGGAAGTTTTGAAAGCAAATCCAAATACAATCGTGGTGTTGATTGGTGGTGGTCCAATTGATATGACGAAATGGATCGGTCAAACAAAAGCTGTTGTACAGGCATGGTACGGTGGCATGGAAGGTGGTACCGCTATTGCAGAAATGTTGTACGGAAAAATTAACCCGTCCGGAAAACTGCCTGTTACTTTCCCGAAAGTATTAGAAGATGTGCCTGCTCATAAACTGGGTGATTATGGCAACAATCTTCATGAAGAATACAAAGATGGTATTTATGTTGGATACCGCTACTACGATACCTACAAAGTGCAGCCACAATTTGCATTTGGTCATGGTTTGTCGTACACAACTTTTAGCTATAGCAATTTGACTGTGACAAAAAACAGCGATAACACTGTGTCTGTAAATGTGACGGTGAAAAATACCGGAAGCAAAGAGGGTGGTGATGTTGCGCAAGTGTATGTTCACCAGGACAAATGTTCTGTTGACAGACCAGAGAAGGAGTTGAAAGGTTTTGAAAAAGTTTTCCTGAAAGCAGGAGAATCAAAAGTGGTGAAACTTACATTGAATAAAGATGCGTTCCAATACTTTGATGAAAAGAAAAACGACTGGACATTAGAGCCGGGCAAGTTTACCATTTTGGTTGGTAACGCATCTGATAATATTAAAGTGAAAGGATCTGCGGTGTTGTAGAATGGTGTGGGCTAGGCTTTATTAAGAAGATCTGCAATCGTATCTTATTAAACTTGGTGAGTTGACCAATCGTTTAAGTTAGCTGCCGGCGAATTAATTTTTGTCGGCAGTTTTTTTAACCACAGAGGAAAGGAGATTAATACAAGGCCCTTTTCTCTTTTTTCGGTTGAATAGTCTCTTATCCCGAAGACACTACTCCTTTACTCTGTGAAAAAAAACTCCTTTCCTCTGTGGTTAAAAACTTTTAGTGTGGCTTGAGAGTTTGCAAAATTCAAACATTTCCCTACGCCCTGAAATTAACCGGAGACAATGTTGTTTGTTTGCGGAAGAAGTTAGAAAAATGCGCCACTTCCTCAAAGCCAAGGCTGTAGGCTATTTCAGAGATGTTCCAGTCTGTTTGCTTCAAAAGGATCTTTGCTTCCTGCACCAATCTGCTGCTGATGATGTCGGTTGTTGTTTTGCCAATATTTTCTTTCAACACTTTGTTCAAATGGTTTACGTGCACACCCAGGCGGTCGGCATAATCTTTTGCTGTGCGCAGTGCCAACTTCTGTTGTGGTGATTCTATCGGGAATTGTCTTTCCAATAATTCGATGAACAATGATGAAACTCGTTCCGATGCAGTGTGCGTAGGATATAATGCTGTAGCGGGTTGCAGCTTTTGTCCGTAGTGAATCAATTCCAGCACATAGTTTCGCAGCAGATCATACTTGTAAGCATAATCCGATGACAACTCTTGGTACATCTTTTTAAAAATGGCGGTGATATCTTCTGCTTCCTCATCTGAAACCTGGAAAATAGGATAACCACCCGGTTGGAAAATGGGCAAGCTATCGAGCACAACGCCGCTTTTGTTTTTGATTAAAAATTCGGGTGTGAAAATGCAAAAATAGCCTCCCTGATTTTCATCAAGGGGAACATAGTTATAAGGAATTCTCGGTGTGGCAAATAGCAACGCGTTTCTTTCAATCTCGATTACTTTGTCTGCATATTCAGCCTTGTTGCGACCGCGTATCATGCTGATTTTATAATAAGCACGGCGGTTGTAAGGCATGGTTTTCGGCTTCTTTTTCAGCTGCGCATTTAGCTCATCTATTTTGAAGACATTGAAGTGACCGATCTCTTTATTAATGTCCTCTGGAATAAGCGCTTTGGTGTCTTTGTAAAACTCTTCGAGGGAAATCATGTGCTGTGCAATTAATAATTAATAATTAAAAATTAATAGGTGCCACACCTTAGTTTTTAACTGCTAGTACGTCCAACAAAAGTAATAACTGGTACCTTATTAATTATTAATTATTAATTGTTTTCAAGATACTTCGGTAGCGCTTCGCTCGTAAAATATGTCCAGCCGCCCACAAAGCTTTCTCTTGTAAAGTCTTTAAGATTAGTAGGAAAGGTTTCCAGGCCTACGTGTGTAAGTTTTAATCTGGTTTTGTCGCCTTCGCCAAATAATTCAAAACTGACTAATGAATCGCCACCCTGATCTCTGTAGGTCCATGAATAAGCGATCTTCTTGTTTGTGATGGCTTCCGTTACTTTACAAAGGTGTACGTATTCTGTACCATCGCTGCCTTTTCCTGAAAATTGAAATTCAAAACCAACTTCGGGTTTAAAATCCGATACATCGAAATACCATTTACGCATTTCATTTTTGTCGGTTAATGCTTTCCATATTTTTTCAACACTGGCATCGTATGTTTTTTCTATAATGATGGGCGATGGTTGCATTGTTTCTTGTTTAGATACCTAAGGTAATTAATAATTAATAATTAAGAATTAATAGGTGCCACACCCGAACGTGTTTGAAGAAGGCAATATGCTCAAAAAAGGTAGTGAATGTTGCTCTATTAATTGTTAATTATTAATTATTAATAACAGCCTATCCGTCTGTTTGCACAATTCATACACACTCTCATTTTCAAGCGCTCTTCCGCTCTCTACATTTGCTCTCTCAAACAACAACACATATGAATCAGAAAAAAATAATTTTGGTAACTGGGGCTACGGGTGCACAAGGCAATGGTGTAGCGAGTGCATTGTTACGCGATGGAAAATTTCAGGTAAGGTGTCTTACGAGAAATGCAAATTCTCCAAAAGCAAGAGAACTTGCTGCAATGGGAGCGGAAGTAGTAGAAGGCGATCTAAATGATATAAATAGCCTGAGAGCCGCCGTTGACGGATGTTATGGCGTTTTCGGCGTGACCAATTTCTGGGAGCATTTTGAAAAAGAATACCAGCAGGGTAAAAACCTTATCAATGTGGTAAGAGAGAAAGTGGTACAACATTTTGTGTTCAGCAGCTTACCTGATTATAAAGCATTGAGCAACGGAAAGTTTGCAGTGCCACATTGCGACATGAAAGCCGAGTTGGAACGTTATGCGAAATATCTACAGATCCCCACAACCTTCATGCACATTGCATTTTATTATGAAAACTTCGTTACATTTTTTCCTCCGCAGGCCGCCGAAGACGGTAACTATTATTTTGGTTTTCCGCAGGGTGAAACTAAGCTCGCCATGGCTTCTGCTGAAGACATGGGGCCAATTGTGAAAGCAGTTTTCGATAATCCGCAGTTGTATAAAAATCGCACTGTTGGCGTAGTGGGCGAGGACAGTGCTTGCGGTGAATATGCAGCAACGATGTCGAAAGTGTTGGGAATAAATATTCGTTACAATTACATTGAGCGTGATACCTATGCTTCATTTGGATTTCCGGGAGCGGAAGAGCTGGCCAATATGTTTGAGGTACAGCGCTTACATATTCCAAGCCGCCAGCATCATTTGGACGAGTGTTTGGTTATGCATCCCGGAATGCAGTCGTTTGAAAGCTGGCTTGAAAAAAATAAGCATCTCTTTTTTGCGCAGCAAAAAGAAGCAGAATATTCAATCTATTAGAACAGGCAATCAATATAGCAAATGGCTGTCCATTAATTTGGATGGCCATTTTGTTTTGAAGCATTATTGTAAAAAGCTTGCAAACCAGTCATTTCATAATTATTTTCAACCTTTAATTTTTACGATTCATTAAAAGTAAAACCCAGTCTATTCGGTTCCTTATGCGATAGCAAGATTAATTGAGTAATTTGTATAGGACCGTAACGAAAACCCACAAAATGAAATTCCTGGCGTATTCCAAGAAAGAATGGCTGATCATGTTTATCATAATGCCGCCGATCGCAATTGTGATAAATTACTTTTTGTTTGGCGGCAAGTACTTTACAGATCCGAAGATATTTCTGCTGGGCACATTTCCTACGCTCGCTGTCCTTATGCTGGTGTACATTTTTTGCGGAATGGTTGCCGGCTTAATGCTGAACAGGTTTCCATTGTACAGCCAAACGTTTAAACGCATAGGGCTTAGTTTGATCTGCTACATTTTGATAATGATTGCTGCAATGACTATCATTTTCTGGGGGTACGATTATGTTCATTTCCTAGATTATCAGCTAGATATCCACAAGTACGTCTGGGCGGTAGTATTTGGTGTCGCCTCTAACTTACTGGCAACAAGTTTTAATGAGGGGGCTGCTTTTTATGAGCGTTGGAGGGCAATGGTAGATGAGGCGGAGAATTTAAAGAAAGAGAATTTGCAAAGCCAATTAGAGGGATTGAAAGAACAGGTGAACCCGCATTTTTTGTTTAATAGTCTAAATTCCCTTTCCTCGCTGATAGCAGATGAACCAGAGCAGGCGGAAAAGTTTCTTGATGAAATGAGCAAAGTGTACCGGTATATGCTCCGTAATAATGAAGATGGCCTTACCTCTCTGGAAGCAGAAATGGAGTTTATACGCTCTTACTTCCACATGTTGAAAACCCGGTATGGCGATGCGTTGGAAATGGAGGCGGTGATTGAACCTCGATTCATGCACTATCAGTTGCCGCCGCTTACACTGCAAATGCTAATAGAGAACGCGGTGAAACACAACATGATTTTGAAAGACAGCCCTTTGCGCATTCTTATCATGACGTCGAACAGTGGCAAGCTGGTGGTAAGTAACAATTTGCAACGTAAAACGAGAAACGTGATGTCGAACAAAGTGGGCCTGGGAAACATTGCCAAAAAGTATCAGCTCATGAAAAAAGAAGAAGTGGCCGTGCACGATGATGGGAAAGAGTTTGCAGTAACGGTTCCGTTGATCCATCCGTAAGGGTAACACAATTCATGCAGCAAAAACAACAATTCATACATCCGGATCAACAAATGACGACCGGTCGCTGTTACAACAGCTTTAATCATAGTAACTTAGAATAAGGTTGTCTTGATGGCGACCAACATAAACCTGATAACATGAAAGTGCTAATTATAGAAGACGAGGACCTTGCAGTAAAAAAACTTCAGAAAACCCTGGCAAGTGTAGATGATTCTGCAGAAGTGGTGGGTGTTACAGATAGCATCAATGCGTCGGTAAAGTGGCTGCAAAGTAATCCCACACCTGATTTGATTCTGATGGACATTGAACTTGCCGATGGGCAGAGTTTTGAAATTTTCGAAAGAACGGAAGTTAAGAGCACTGTTATCTTCACTACTTCGTATGATGAATTTGCACTCAAGGCTTTTAAAGTAAACAGCGTTGATTACTTACTGAAGCCCATCCAGAAAGAAGACCTGCAATCAGCGCTGGACAAGTTTAGCAAGATGAAAGCCCTGTATAACAATGCCGGCAGCATGACGGTATTGAATGTAGAAAACCTTGTGAAGGAGCTTCAACAGAAATTGCAACCTAAAGAATATCGCAAGCGCTTCCTCGTAAAGCTCGGACAGAAATTGATAAGTATTGAAACAGACGATATCGCATACTTCTACAGCGATGGTCGATTGAACTTCTTTAAAACTAAGGATAACAAAAGATTCGTGGTCGATTATACCATGGATGAACTGGAAGAAATGCTCGATCCCGAAAAATATTTCCGCATCAGCAGATCCTTCTTTGTATCCATCGAAAGCATTGAAAAGATTGATGATTATTTTGGCAATCGCCTCATTCTTCAACTGACTCCGGTAGTAGACAAAGAAAGCCTTGTAAGCAGAGAAAAAGTAACGGAATTCAAGAAATGGATGGGAAAATAGAAAGCGCCGTTGGCGCTTATTTTTTACCACAGAGGAAAGGAGTTTTTTTCACAGAGGAAAGGATGGTTATTAAATGAATTGTAGCTTTCGGCAACGTCCAGAAATAATAAAGTTCAACTCTTTTCCCACTTTGTTTTGCAGCAATCTATTTGTTCCGCAACTAACTTCTCCTTTCCTCTGTGAAAAAAATCTCCTTGACTCTGTGGTTAGAAAAATTCTTAGTGAAACTTAGTGTATTCTAAGTGCCTTAGTGGTGAAACTCAAGCGCCGCAAGGCGCTCCTCAGAATCTCTTCTGCACTCTGATCACTGTCCCCGTATTAATCTCTGACTGCATAGTAAACGATGCATCGATCGTGTTAGAGCGGCGACGCATTTCATTGATTCCTCTGCCGAGTTTGACAGCTTCGGTTTCAAAGCCAATACCGTCGTCCTGCACAGTAATTAACAGCACTTGTTTTTTATAAGAAATATTTACGAAAATGTGTTTCGCTCTTGAATGCTTGCAGGCGTTCCAGACTGCCTCCTTAAAAATAGAAAGCAGTTCGTAGCGGTTCTCCATATCCGGCTGCAATTTGTAGATCGCTTTATCAATTTCGAAAACAATATCAACGGGATACAAAGACTCCATCTCCGCCGTGAAATTTTTCATGCGGTTGATTGTTTGTTCCATTGAATCATTGTTTGGATCTACACTCCACACCACATCATACATCGAATCGATCATGCGATTGCTGGTGTCGCTGATTTGCGCAATGTATTCTTTTGTGCGATCGATGTCAGTTGATACTTTGTTCTTCGCCAGTTCACTAATAATGTTGATACTGCTTAAAGAACTGCTCAAATCATCTGTCAGGCTTGTTGCAATACGTGATCGGATACTCTCAGTGGCTCGTATTTTTTGCATGCGAAATTTATCCAGCCAATATAAAATAGTTATTACCACAAAAGCCATGAAACTCAGGAACCACCAGGTTTTCCAGAAAGGCGCCTTGATTTTTATGGTAAGCTCTGTCGTGTGTTTGGAAGGAATGCCATCACCGTTTACACAATAAGCTTTGAAAGTATAATTGCCCGGAGGTAAATAACTGTACACTGCCTGGTGCGTTCTTCCCGTAAGCTGCCAGTTTTTATCAAGCCCTTCCAGCTTATAAAAGACGCCGTAAATATTGAGGTAAGTAAGTGTGGAGAATTCAATTGTAACAGAGTTTTCATCGCTATTCAGTTCAATAACCGGACGTTTAAAAAGCGAATCAAGATCCATCGGCTTGTTCATCACAGAAAAGCCTGTAATAGAAATGTCTGGTGCTGCGGCGTAACCATTTCTTGCGATGGCACCGGGGTCAAACACCATCATGTCGTGTGCCGTGCCAATGGCTATGCGCCCATCTCTCAGCAAACAAGCAGAGCCCATGTTGAAGGCGCTTGTATAAACGCCATCGGAGGGAGAGTAAGTAGTAACAACCTGTTTTTGAAAATTGATACTGCACAACATGCTTTGCGTGGTTAGCCATAAATAACCCGCTTTATCTTTTACAATATTGATAATGGATTTGCTGGGAAGATCGTTTTCAATATTATAATGTTGAACGCTGTTTGCTTTGATGTTGAAAATATTAAGTCCGTCTCCTGCAAAAATATACAGGCTGTCATTGTATTGCAGGATATCCGTAATGTTAGAAGACGTCAGCGTTTTATTCGCTTTGCCGGATGAAGTATAGTTGTCCTCAATATCACCAGCACTGTTTATTTTGTAAACACCACTGGTAGCGGTTCCTGCCCACACTGTCCCTGCACTGTCGGCGAATAGTCGCTGGACCATACTATTTAGCCTGTGCTTCAATATGAATTTTTTTGAAGCTTTGTTCCATTGCACAAGCGCCCCGTTTTGTGTGCCCAGCCAAACGTTACCATTTTTATCTTCCACCATTTGCCGCACGGCGCTTCCTTCAAAAGTAGAAGCCGGAACCATTTCTTCTCGGCTGTTAGCGACATGACGAATGAGCAAAGACCCGTCAGAATTGCTTTCCCAAACATCTCCACTGCTTTGCTGAAATATGCACCACGCCTGCAATGCACGCGGAGATGGAAGCAACGATGAGTGTCTTGGTTTGAAATTGCTGTCGTAAGAAAAAGCACCGTCGCCGAGTGTAGCGGCGATAATGGAGCCATCTCTCAATTGTGTAATAGAAGAAACGCCTGCGGTATATTTTTTGTCGTTGCCCGGTTTGCGATTGCTAACTGCGTGAAACAGTTGTGCCATCGTGTTGAAACGGTACAATCCTTTGTTGGTACAAGTCCACACATTGTTTTCCTTGTCTTCAGAAATATTTCTCACCACATCATAGCGTATGCTGTATTCACCTGGCAGGTCGCTGGGAATGTTTTCAAATTTTTTAGCCACAGTCTCGAATTTTGCGAAAACATTTGTTCCACCGATCCATATGGATCCGTCGCTCAATTCATTTAATGTTTGAATTTCGTAGACCGCATTTTTTACAATATCAGTAATGGATCTGTTCCATGAATGAACAATATGTGAAGACCCATCGAAACTGAAAAGTTGTTTGTTTTCGGCAATGAGCCAACTTCTTTGTTTTCTGTCAACAAGAATGTGTGTAATGTTATGGACATCTTTCAAACCAATGATGGCCGCGTCTTTGCCAGGATTGTTCAAAGCGTAAGAGAGTATATGTTTTTCGCTATTGTATTTTACTAAGCCTGAATCGCAGCCGATCCAATAGTTATTGTCAATCTTATCTTGCGTGATGCATAAGGGCTTCCAGTGTGGCGGCAACTGGACAAAATTATTATGGTCTGCAAATTCATTCTTGCTTTCACTGTAAGCGAATAAACCACTGCCTGTTAAAATGAAAATGACATTTCCCTGTTTGTCAATGAAAATACTGCCCGGCGTCTTCTTCACCACAAAATCAGGAAGACGTATGGCCACTTCGTGAAATTTAAGATCGGTCACATTGATATAACCAATTTTGTTTTCGGCACACAAAACCCACAACCTGTTTTTGTTGTCGAGCCGCATACACAGGATCTTGTCATTAGGGAGAGAAAATGGATTGTTGTCCGCATGCCTGAAATACACGAAACGCTTGCCATCGTACCGTTGTATGCCGTTGAGTGTTCCGATCCAGACAAACCCAAGGGTGTCCTGCTGTACATGTGTTACCTCGTCTGAGATGAGACCATTCATAATACCAATGTGGGAAAATATGTATTGCTCGGGCTCCTGCGCGGAGGCAATCAATTGGAAGCTGGTAAGTAAAAGTAATAGAAAAGTGCGCACGTCTTTGGGTGATGGGTTGCTTTGCTCAAATATAATATGCAATGGTTGAAAATACTAGTGTTCCCTTGTATGTATTGTAGATTTTCAGTAATGAATTGAAGGTGTCTTTCACACCAACAATTCAGTCAGCAAAAAATGCAGTTCATGTCTTTACCGCTTCAAAGCGGAAAGAATCTGTTGTTGTTTTGCAACAGATTTAAACAATAACACAAACCCCTAAGGGATAACCAAAATTTACGATGAAAAAAATTACATTGGCAATTACATTCATTGCCGTAGCGGTGGCAGGAGCAATAGTGGCGTGTAATAGCAGTACAGCAAAAACAGTAAGCGATGATAATGGGCCGGCTTTTCATTACACAAAGGAGCAGGCAGAGCACGGAAAATATCTTGTGATGGCAATGGGTTGCAGCGATTGCCACACGCCGTTAAAAATGGGACCGATGGGACCGGAGCCAGATACTTCAAGGTTTTTAAGCGGTCACCCGATGCAAGTGCCGGTGCCTCATGTAGATGCCAACGCATTGAAAGACTGGGTAATGTTTAATCACACAAATACCGCAATCGCAGGACCGTGGGGTGTTTCATTCACCGGCAATCTCACATCCGATCCAACAGGAATTGGTTACTGGAGTTTTAATCAATTCAAAACAGCCTTGACCAAGGGCAAGTTTAAAGGACTGGATAGTAATCGTTCCATTTTGCCACCAATGCCATGGCAAAATTATGTGCACCTAAAAGACGAAGACCTGAGAGATATTTTCGCTTTTCTTAAATCTACTAAGCCCGTGCACAATGTGGTGCCATCGCATATTCCACCAACTAATTTTCAATAGAGGCTAAACGTTGAACGCTTAACGCCTAACGCTGCATCCTGCGTTAGGCGTTAAGCGTTAAGCATTGGACGTTAGGCGTTAGGCATTAAACCCTATTTTTGCCGCAATAATTTCTATGTATGCGGAAAGTATACGGCTTATTTTATAACATCCTACCCATAAAAAATGTACAGACAGATGATGAACTCTATCTGTTAAACGATGCAGAAGTAGCGTTGATCAAGAAGCGTGAACGAACCGCCATCATTGCGGCTGCGTTTTTCGGAGCGATGGGCGTTGTATTATTGGTAATTCCGCAGCATTTGTTTCCGCAATTTTTTCCGGCTACAAATATTACATTGTTCGGCAAAACATTTGCACTCCCACTAGTCTTTTGGATATACAGCATCGTGCTTGTGTATATCGAATTGCTTTTACTTACGCTACTAAATATTTGGGTAGCCCACGAAATTGCCGTTGCTACTGGTTTTTTAAACTATTCAAATAAAAGCGCAGAACATAAGCGCAACCTGATGCTTGACATTGGGCTTGAGAAAAAAAACAAGCAAGTGCTTCAATATGGTATCGATCCTTTGCAGAAAGCAAACCGTCAGGTGATCCTTGTATGGAACCTCATGTTCATGCTGAAAGCAACGCTCTCCAACTTTGTGTTTAAATTATTCATTCAGCGTGTGTTTGGCCGATATATAATACAGATGGTGAAGGACATGGCCGGCATTCCCATTTTCGCATTCTGGAACGCGTACGGAACGCACGTCATTTTGAACAAAGCGAAGATCATTATCATGGGGCAAAATTTTATTGAAGGCATTTCACAATCGATCTATAAAGTGCAGCCCGAAACGCATGAGTTTAAAACGATTTTGTACGATACGTTGCAATTCATCGCTATCAGCAAACGCGATTTTCACGAAAATCATTTTTTGCTTGCAAAGAACCTTTTTGCTTTGTACAACATAACAGCAAAAGATGCGCATCTTTTAACAGACGATTATCTTGATCGTGTGAAATCATTGGAAGCAAAGGAGAAGAATATTGTCCTGCTTTTGATCATCACGGGTTTTTTACTTGATGGAAAAATTTCCTTCCGTGAAAAACAGACCATTCGCGAAATGAACAGGCTCGGTGTGTTTGTGGAAACGGAAAGGAATATTTCGAAATGGGCACACGACTTTTTGTATGGGAAGGGGTTGGATGAATTATTGACAAAATATTTGGGAGAGGAGTATAAGGCGAATGTTGCATAGGTTGTGACAGAGGGAAATCAGTTGATAGTTGTTCGTTGATAGTTGTTGGGCTTTAATGACGAATATTCAAAACTGAAGCCTAACAACCAACAACTAAACTAACAACTCTCTACAAAAATTTGTACACTCTTTTCTTATACGCCTCCAAATCTTCCAGCGAAGTAAACTCTTCAAATTTATCCTTGCTGCCGTCACGGTTTTCGCGAACGAGAATCATCGCACAACCGCCCACAATAGCGGATTTTGCACGCTGAAAAATAATATCCAGTGCTACTGTATCTTTTGTCATTTGAAGATCCTCGATCTTATTAACTGAAATCACATAATCTTCCATATATATAGTCGTAGTTTGTTGATGGGGTAAAGTGGCAAATGTAATGTATCATCAATTATTTACAGACAAGGCATTGCCCTGTCTCTATCAATAAATCTTTTTTGATGTACTGCAAACTTACTGACATAGGGTTGGCACAACCACTAATTTACTTTGTATTCATAAAACAACACATTATGACACGAGTAGACATTTTCCTGAAAGAGTTTGATGAGGAAGCAGCTATCACACGCAAAATGCTTTCAAGAGTTCCCGATGATAAATACGATTGGAAACCTCATCGAAAAAGTATGTCAGTTCGTGAACTTGCGACACATATCGCCGAGTTACCGGGTTGGGTAAAACTTGGCTTCACCACAGAAGGGTTGGACTTTGCTGCGAATCCTTACCAACAGGAGGCAATCGGCAACACGAAAGAGTTGTTGGAATATTTCGAAAAAACGTTTGCAGATAGCCGTCAGTACCTGGCAGACGCGGACGATGAAATTCTGGATATACCATGGGTTTTGAGAAATGGCGAGCAGATCTATGATGAAGGAACAAAAGGGGGAACGGTTAGGGCGTCGCTGAGCCAGACGATTCACCACCGTGCACAATTGGGCGTGTTCCTGCGTTTGCTGAACGTGCCAATTCCCGGAAGCTATGGGCCTAGTGCAGATGAATTGGGACTGTAATGATATTCGGTACAGACAAGGCATTGCCTTGTCTGTACGGGCACAATCATCATGCTATTACCGCATTGATTATCAATGCGGTAATTTTTTTCACAAAATATTTAATGTTTAAACGGTGATTTATTTGGAAATATCAATGTTGTAACTGTATCTTTGCTAACGCTGTTAGGAATAATAGCAGACGCTGATAGAAAATAAGGAGTAACAAAATGGGAGTAGCTGAAAGAAAAATAAGACACAAAGAGCAAGTGAGGGGAGCGATCCTGCAATCTGCCTGGAAAATTGCCACCGAAGAGGGCTGGCAAACACTTTCCATACGCAAGATAGCAGACGCGATCGAGTACAGCGTGCCCGTAATCTACAGTCACTTTGAAAACAAGGAAGCAATCCTGCTCGAATTCACCAAAGAGGGCTTTACCCTGTTGACACAGGAATTATTGAAAGTAAAGGAAAGCGAACAAGAGCACGGATGTCAGTTGGTGAAAATGGCCAAAGCTTACTGGAACTTCGCGTTTGTAAACAAAGAGTATTACCAGTTAATGTTTGGTCTTGGAATGCCGGCCTGTGAAATGGTAAACACCGTACCCGAAATGAAAACCTTTACAGAGGTAATGATCTCAAGTATCTCGGCTGCAATTGCACAGAGCAAGAACCCTGATGCTGAGGTATTTATGAAATATCACGCGTACTGGTCAATTCTTCATGGCCTCGTAGCCATCCAGATGATTGAAAAAAACGCGTATCCCGATGAGTTTAAACAGAAAGTTTTACAAGACGCAATCGAAGGATTCGTCAGAGGAATAGGCGGTTAAAAGTTCTTTTTTTATCTAATATCTAACACTGTTATATTTTATATCAATGTTAATTTAATGTAAATAAATTTTTAAAAAACAATAAAAAACATCACATATGTCAACTAAAAAATGGGTTATCGACCCCCTGCATTCAGAAGTACATTTTAAAGTAAAACACCTTGTAATTTCTACCGTAACAGGTGCTTTTAACAAATTTGAAGGCGATGCAGTTACCAACGGAGACGGTTTCGAAAATGCTGAAATCAACTTCAACATCGACGTAAACAGCATCCACACAAACCAGGAAGCAAGAGATGGTCACCTGAAATCTGCTGATTTCTTTGATACAGCTAACTATCCTGCGATCACTTTCAAATCAACTTCTTTCACAAAGGTTAAAGATGACGTGTATCGTCTTGCTGGTGAGCTTACAATGAAAGGTGTAACCAAACCAGTGGAAGTTGAAGCTGAGTTCGGTGGTGCTGAGAAAGACGCTTATGGCAACATGAAATATGGTTTCGAAGTAACAGGTAAGATCAACCGTAAAGAATTTGGTTTGACTTACAACGCACTTACAGAAACAGGCGGCCTTGCTCTTGGTGAAGACATCAAACTGGTAGCGAATATCCAGTTGTCTGAAGCACAAGCAAACTAAGAAAAAGTAAAAGTCAAAAGTAAAAATTCAAAAAATGTTTGGTTGTTCGTCAGCTCGCTATTCATCGAGCTGACTGCAATACGAGCTTTTGACTTTTGAATTTTTACTTTTGACTTCACTCTTCCCAAAGTCTAACTAATAAATATTATACAAAACTCGTCATGAAAAAGATTTCATTATTTTTTCTTTTTGTAGCTGCATCATTTGCAGGTTTCTCTCAAAACGTATGGAAAGCTGATAAAGCGCACACGCAAATTAAATTCGACATTACGCACCTTGGCGTTTCTACCGTTTCTGGTGCTTACACAGATTTTGATGTAAACATTACTTCTGCTAAAGCAGACTTCAGCGATGCCGTATTTAATCTGAGCATCAAAGCTGAGTCAATCAACACTGGTATTCAACAAAGAGACACGCACCTGAAATCTGCTGATTTCTTTGATGTGGCAACATATCCAACCATTACTTTTAAAAGCACTGGCATTAAAAAAGTAAGTGAAGGAAAATATAAATTAACCGGTAATCTTACTATTCATGGTGTTACAAAACCAGTAACAATGGATCTTTGGTACCGTGGTACAATTTCTCACCCTATGACTAAAAAACCAGATGCTGGTTTCAAACTGACAGGTACTTTGAAGCGTTCTGATTTCGAAGTTGGCGGCAAGTTTCCTGCGGCAATGTTGAGTGAAGAAGTGACGATTACTGCGGACGGCGAGTTCGCGCAAGACTAATGAAGTTGAAAATTGAAAATGGAGAGTTGAGAGTTGGTTGCAAATCGCAGGCGCTAAAGATTGGAAATAATTAACGATTTTGGACATTCGGCCTTCGAAAGAAATGTAACATATGAGTACATGCATCCTGTAATCTGCGACAAAGAATAACTCTCAACTCTCCATTCTCAACTCTCAACTATAAAAAAATAATTATGAAAATAGATATCTGGTCAGATGTACGATGTCCTTTTTGCTACATAGGTAAACGCAAGTTTGAAAATGCCCTGGAGAAATTTGCACATAAGGATAAGGTGGAAATAGAATGGCACAGCTTCGAGCTGGATCCAACGGTGGTAACGGACACTGATAAAAATGTGTACGATTATCTTGCAGAGATCAAAGGGCAGAGTCGTGAGTGGTCAGTAAAAATGCACGAGCATGTTACGAAGTCTGCAGCGGAGGTTGGCTTGCATTACGATTTTGATAAAGCCATAATTGCCAATTCATTTGATGCACACAGGCTTATCCAGTTTGCCAAAACAAAAGGACTAGGTGATGAGTCGGAAGAAGTTCTATTCAAAGCCTATTTCACCGAAGGGAAAAATATTGCCGATCATGCCGTGCTGATTGCACTGGGTGAATCGATCGGTCTGGATAAACAGGAAACTGCTGAAGTGCTTGCAGGCACAGCATTTACCAAAGAAGTAAAAGCTGACGGACAAGTAGCGCAAAGAATAGGTGTCAATGGCGTTCCATTCTTTGTGATCGAAAATAAATACGGCATTTCAGGTGCGCAACCATCTGAATTGTTTCTCGAAGCGTTGGAAACAAGCTGGAAAGAAACACAGCCTGCAATAGAAATTATATCTAATAACAATAGCGAAGGAACTGTGTGCAGCGCCGATGGTGAGTGCATATAGGGTTTATTTTTTACGGTTTTAGAAATGGAAAACAGAAGTAGTCGTGCTTCTGTTTTTTTGTTTTTAGAAGCCTTGGATTAGTAATTTAAGGTCGCATAGTCAGGCTGTTCGACAAATTGAAAGAATGTTGCTTGTCATCCCGACGAAGGAGGGATCTGGGTTTAGCGCTTGCGAACACTCTCCGAAGGTATGCACGCAGATCCCTCCTTCGTCGGGATGACAAGCGTATTTGTGTATGGGTTGCGGCAATCGCTGGCTTGGAAAAATGCTTACTTAAACGGCACTGAATACGGAACAAGGATTGCTGCAGATAACAACGGAAACTACAGCCATGAAGAATTCCTAATTTCTAACTCCTAATTCCTAATTAACTTAGCTCCATGTCTCACCCATACATATCGCTCTTAACCACCGGATGGAAGTATGCCAGAGAGCAACGAAAGAAATACATTCTCGTGTATTTTATGTTCATCTGTGCCAATCTTATTTTTTCCTTGAATCCGTTATTGTTGGGGTGGTTTGTGGGCAAATTGCAAAATGATGCACATAACGTGTTGCGTTATACGGCCATGTTTGTTGCGGGATATTTTTTATTAAAGCTTTTCGAATGGTGCTTTCATGGGCCCGCCCGTGTAATGGAACGGACGCTGGCCTTTTACCTGAGCAGAAATTTTTTGATGGAACGCTATCACCAGGTACTGCACCTTCCGGTAAAATGGCACCAGGACCACCACAGCGGTTCCACGATCAACAGAATCCGCAAAGCCTATGAAGCGCTGCGTGATTTTTTTGACAGAGGGTTTATTTATTTATATGCCATTACCAAGTTTGTTTTCTCTGTTACCGCGATCATTTATTTCTCGCCCATATTCGGTTGCATCGCAGTGTTGATGGGATGTTTGGTGGTGTGGACAATCACGCGGTTTGACAAGCCATTCATCAAAACCTTGTCAGAGGTTAATGAAAGAGAGCATGTTGTGTCTGCAACTTTGTTTGATAGCCTGTCAAACATCATGACGGTAATTGCTCTGCGTTTGGAGAAAAGTATGGAGTCTGGTTTGTTGCAAAAAGTAAGCAGAATATTGCCTCCATTTCGCAAGAATGCAACCGTAAACGAATGGAAATGGTTCGCTTCAGAAATGTTGATAACATTGATCTATTGCATTGTTGCAGGAGGTTATGTGTATCAGCATTATGAACCGGGCAAAGTCTTCAATGTAGCGGGTTTGGTGATGCTGCTCGGCTATATTAACCAGTTCACAAGTGTGTTTCAAACGATCGCTTTTCAATACACTGAAATTGTACAATTCGATACGGCCATTAGGACGGCTTCAAACATCAACACTTCTTATGCAGAACTGCAACGTGCGGAGGAGCCCGGAGAATTGCCTGCGGACTGGCGATGTGTCGAAATAAAGAACCTGGATTTCTCTCATCGTTTTGTTTACGATAACGATTATGTGCCGCAGAGTTTGCACAACCTTCATTTGAATATAGAACGTGGTAAAAAGATTGCCTTGATAGGAGAGAGTGGTAGCGGAAAAAGCACGCTGCTGGCGCTTTTGCGGGGTTTGTATTTGCCAAGGTCGGTTGAGTTGAATGTTGATAAGAAGCCTTTTTCAATGGAATCATTAAATGAATCTATCACGTTATTTCCTCAAGAACCTGAAATTTTTGAAAACACCATTTCCTACAACATCACACTCGGCTTACCATTTTCACAAGAAGAAGTGATAGAAGCCTGTAAAAGCGCTCACTTTTTAGAGGTGGTAAATAATTTGCCGGAAGGCTTGTCTTCTGATATTAGGGAAAAGGGCGTTAACTTATCTGGCGGACAAAAGCAAAGACTTGCTTTGGCACGAGGCTTTCTCGCCGCAAAAGAAAGCGGTATTGTTTTGCTCGACGAGCCCACAAGTAGTGTAGATCCCAAAACAGAAGCGATGATCTACAGCAATATGTTCAAAGCATTTCCTGATAAAGCAATCATTTCCTCAATGCATAGATTGCATTTGCTTCATCAGTTTGACTACATCTACATTCTTCATCAAGGTCGCGTGCAGGATGAAGGAACGTTTGAGCATTTGATGCAGAACAGCGTGGCGTTTCAGGAATTGTGGAGGCACCAGAAGAACTGAATTAGGAATTAGGAATTAGGAATTAGGAATTAGGAATTAGGAATTAAGAATTAAGAATTAAGAATTAAGAATTAAGAATGCCTTATTGGCAATCACACTTTTTTTTCTCGAACATAAAGATGTTGGAGTAAACGATGCGCTGCAGCATACAAAGAATTCTTAATTCCTAATTCTTAATTCTTAATTGACAGAAATCGGCGCAACTCTGCTACCGTAAAACTTCAACATATCTGCTAAGAATAAATCAATCTGTTCTTTTGTAACGCCCGGCATACAAATGATATGCGCCATGTTGCCCTGAGTGGCTATCTGCCATTTGGCAATTAATTCATCGGCTGGTTTGTCAATTACAACGGTGAGCGAGTTAGGATTCATCCAGGCTTTCCAGCCCATCAAGTTTAGTTTTCTTCTTGTATATTTTGCCAGTTCCATGCCGTGCTCCGCTCTTTGTAAGAAACCTTCTTTGCCCCATTTTTTTATGGCATACCAAAGGAACATTGGCGTGTGGCCGTTGCGTGATCCTGTAATGGTAGTATCAAGCGTGCCGATATAAGGAATGAGCTGGCCAATGCGCTCTTTGTAGTTTTTCTTTACAATAACCACTCCGCATGGTATCGGAGAACCAATGAATTTGTGACCGCTTATTGAAATACTGTCAGCTCCATCTTGAAAATCAAAGGGATGATGTGGTTCTACCAAAGCGGTGTAAGTGCCTGCCAGTGCCGCATCGGCGTGTACGTAGTGTTGGCGGATGGCCAATTTTTTCAGGATGTTTTTTATTGTCGCTACGTTATCTTTTGCTTCAGTCATCGTAGTGCCGATGTTTGCAAACACAATGGCTGGTCTGTGCCGGTGTTGCGACATAACTTCTTCAAGATCTTCGTAATCCATCTCATCATTTTCCTGGCATCTGATAGTAATGCTGTCGAGTTTTAAAAGGTGCAGATTTTTTTGAACGCTGTAATGGGTTGCTTCAGAAAAATAAACCATTGCATCAGGGTACAATTCACGGGCAAGATAAAGTGCATACAGGTTTCCTTCTGTTCCACCGTTTGTTACATAACCCCAATAATTATTTGCTGGAGCGCGAAAAATGTCAGCAAAAAAATCTACCACTTCATTCTCTTCCTCTCTTGTATTGATCACAGACGTTGATTCCACTTTAGGATCTCCGATGTTGTTAAGGCCATAAGCTATCAGGGGAAGAATTTCGCTGTAGTCAAAATCGCGGGCAAGAGGATAGCCGAGCATAGTTTCATTGGCACGGATTATTTTGCTCAGCTTGTCTTCAAATCTTCTGCGGTCATTTTTGCTTAAACCTTGTGACATGGGGGTACTTTTTCTTGATGCAAAAGTATAACTCGCTTTAGGCGTTCCTATGATTTTCGTCAGGCTCAGGAATATTATTCTGTTTTAGAGTAACTTGCAGATAAAATTACTGTTAATAAGTAAAAATACAGTGAAATATGGTTGCGCTTGATTTGATTGATATTAAGATTTTAAACATGCTTCAGAGAGATGCGGCGCTCAGTGCGAAAGCCATCGCCGACAAAATAGGCTTGTCAGTTTCGCCAACGTACGATCGTATTAACAAGCTTAAAGCAAATGGCATTATCGAGAAAAACGTTATTCTCTTAAACCGGGAAAAGATAGGGCTTGGAGTTATTGCCTATTGCCACTTGTCGTTGAAAAGTCATTCTACACAAACTTCATCAGCTTTTGAAGAGCAGATCACTGTTTTTGAAGAGATCATGGAAATTGTGAAACTGTCGGGCAACTACGATTACATGCTGAAGATTGTTACAAAGGATTTGTCCACCTATCACGATTTTATAGAAAGCAAGCTGGCAAAGCTTTCCAACATTGCGAATTTGCAAACATCGTTTGTGATGAAGGAGTTGAAGCGGGAAACGGCATATAAACTTTAATTAATTGAAAATTGAAAGTTGAAAGTTGAAAATGTTTTTTGTGTAGCATTTCGTAAATGAAAAAAGCAGCACAAACGTGCTGCTTAGATATTAAAAGAAAACTCTCGGTTAAACTCATTTTCAATTTTCAATTAAATAAAACTACCAGATATTAATTCTCTTGTCTTCCGGTACAAACATTTTTTCTCCTGGTTGTAGATTGAATGTAGTATAGAACGGAGTAAAGTTCATCAACGGGCCATTAACGCGATACATTGATGGAGAATGTGGATCAATGTTCACATACATTCTTTCGCTTTCCGGTTTCAGTTTGAATCTCCAGCATTGTGCAAACGAAACAAAGAATCTTTCGTCAGGCCTAAGGCCATCGATTCTTACTGTGTCTTTCCCCTGTTTGGTCAATTTGAAGGCATCGTACGCAATCGCGATACCGCCAATATCCGCCATGTTTTCGCCGGTTGTCAATTTACCCTGAAGATGAATAGTATCCTGTATGGTGAAACTATCGTACAGTGTATTTACAAGATCAGCTTTTGCTTTGAACTTCGGAGCATCAACTTTTTTCCACCAGTTGCGCATGTTACCGTCTTTGTCGTACTGAGCGCCCTGGTCATCGAAACCGTGCGTCATTTCATGTCCGATGACCATGCCTATGCCTCCGTAATTAATAGCATCATCTGCTTGAGGGTCAAAGAAAGGAAACTGCAAAATACCCGCAGGGAAAACAATCTCGTTAAAAGTAGGATTGTAGTACGCGTTAACTGTTGGCGGCGTCATTGCCCATTCCGTTCTGTCAACTGGTTTACCCACTTTGTTCAATTGATATTGATATTCGTTTTTACCACAGGAAACAAGATTCTCAAAGTATTTAGATTTGTCAATGTTTACTTTGCTGTAATCTCTCCATTTGTCAGGATAGCCGATTTTTTTCAGGAAGGCGTGTAGTTTTTCTTTTGCAACAGCTTTGGTACTGTCGCTCATCCAATCAAGTTTGTTGATGCGGTTTTCAAATGCAATTTGCAGGTTATTCACCAGTTCAAGCATCCGTTTTTTATCGGCCTCTGTAAAATATTTTTTCACGTACAATTCACCCAAAGCTTCCCCAAGGTTTCCATCGAGGTTCCTGACCATTCTTTCCCAGCGGGGCTTCATTGCTTGCTGACCGGTCAGCGCTTTTACATACGCAAATCTTGCATTTACAAATGCGCTGCTCAATGCGGGAGCTGCGTTTTCTATTACGTGAAATTGGAAATATGCTTTCCATGTATCGATTGGCGCAGATGTTAGTAACTGATCAACGGTTTTAAAGAAAGCAGGTTGTTGCACATTTACAGAATCTGTTTTCACTCCCATGTCCGCCAGTGTTGTTTCCCATGCAAATGCATGCTCCATTTTATTAAGGTCCTTTACGGCAAATTTGTTGTAGTTGCTTTGCGGATCGCGAAGTTCTATAGCAGTGCGGTGGCTTGCTGCTAATTTCTTTTCAAGATCATATACTGCATTCATCTTCTTGTTTGCAGTTAGTGAATCGTCGCCGGTTAGTTCAAATGCTTTGCTTACAAAAGCTTTATATGCATTTACAACGTTCTGCGTTGCAGCATCTGTTTTGAAGTAATAGTCTCTCTCAGGCAGGCCCAGGCCACCTTGGCCGTAAACTGCGATATTCATCGAGCTATTCTTGTCATCGGCACCAAAGCCCTGGTTAAACAGGAAATTATTGTTCAGCGTGTGTTGCTCAGCAACAAACTTCATAATGTCTTTTGGGCCCGTGAGTGAGAAAACCTGTTGCAGGGTTGGCTTTACAGGGTCGTAGCCGCGGCCTTCAATCGTTGTAGAATCCATTCCTGACAAGTAGAAGTCACCCACTTTTTGTTCTATCGATCCGTCTTTTTGTTTGCCGTCAGCAACGCTGGCAACAATCTCTTTTAATCGGTCCTTTTTTCTGTTCTCAACGTCAAGAAAACCTCCAACACCCGTTTCGGTGCCGGGGATCGTTGCGGTATCCTGCCATTTACCGTTTATAAATCTGTAAAAGTTATCGCCCGGTTTAGTCGCGGAATCCATGTACTGAAAATTGATCAGACTTTTGGCTACCGGTTTATCGGGTGTTTGGCATGCAGTCAATGCACTTATTGTGATCAAAGAACCGACCACGAAGTTGCTTCGTTTCATGTTGGCTTTAGTTTAAGGGTTCAAAATAGAAAAACCTTTTTTAGAAATAAAGCCGTTTGTGGAAATAAGTGACGAATTTGAAAATTTGAAAATGTGGTAATTTGAAAATGCGTTAGGTCGATCATTCTGCATTGTAAAATTTCAGGTCTTTAAAGCTGACAATAAATGAAGTACTCATGATGTACAGAAGGAATTTTCAAATTACTACATTTTCACATTTTCAAATTAAAAAAGGCTGCCTGTTAAGACAGCCCGTTTTTTGATTCATCGACTACTCTAGTTGACCGTTATATTGTGCTTTGATTCCTCTTTTCCGGGAATAATCGGCAGGCTTACTTCCAGTACGCCATCTACGTACTTCGCCGAGATGTTGCCTGCATCAATTGTTTCATCGAGTTGGAACGTTCTTACAAAACCTCCGCGGCTGTATTCACGTCGGATCCATTCGGGCCTTGGAAATCCTTCCGGCGGCGTGTAAGAAATGGTAAGTTCATTACCCTTTACATCCAGTTTGAAATGCTCTTTGATGCGGCCGGGTGCAAACACGAGCATTTCAAAGCTGTTGGCTGTTCTGTAAATGTTTACAGCAGCCCTTTCCATCGAACGGTTGAACAGTCTTTCCCTGCCCCCGTAGTTGCCTTTTGCGGCGCATGACTGATTGTAGTACATGTTGTCAATTTTGAAATGAAAAAATAAATACCTGATTAGGTAGACGAATGAGCAGGGAAAATATTTTAGGGGATTTTTGCCACAGAGGCACAGAAGAACAGAGGAGAAAATAAATCTCTGTTCTTCTGTGCCTCTGTGGCAAAAAAAAGCGCCGCAAGGCGCTCTAGCTTTCTCTTTTATTATGCATCAGCATTTCCATCGCATCATCAAGTGAGCCTGCGCGGATCACCTGGCCGCTGTTGACAAAGTATATTTCATCTGCATTGGCGATGGTGTTAAGTCTGTGCGCAATAATTACACGGGTGGTAGAAGAGGGAAGTCTTTGCAAAATATCTTCCAGTAATTGTTCGGTTATAGTGTCGATATTGGCGGTTGCCTCATCAAGAATTAGAATTTCAGGATTGCGTAAAACCGCACGGATAAATGCTATCAACTGCTTCTGGCCAAGACTTAAACTGTCGCTACCTGTTTTAAGCGGAGTATCCAAACCTTTTTCGAAGCGATTAAGCAATTGTTCCAAACCCGCCTGTTTCAATTCCTCTATCAATGCTTCGTTAGAGTACGAAGCATATTTTTCATTGCCGTATAAAATGTTGTCTTTGATTGTTCCAGTGAATAAAAACGGCTCTTGTAAAATGAAACCGATCTTCTTTGTTCGTTCAGTTGCTTCGTATGAGCGAATGTCTTTCCCATTTAAGTAAATAGTGCCACTTGTTGCATCATACAATCTTGCGATCAAAGAAGCCGTAGTTGTTTTACCGCCTCCGGTTGGTCCTACCAATGCATATGTTTTACCTTTTTCCAGTTTGAAATTGATGTTGTGAATTACTTCTTTACCATCAGGATAGGCGAAATGCACGTCTTTAAATTCCAGCAAAGAATCGCTTTTGTTTGTGGCGCTATCCGGAATGGGTTCAAGATTGTTTTGTAAGGCCAGTATTTGTGAAATTCTATCCCAGCCCGCCATTGCCACCTGGAAGTTTGCCCACAGTGCAGCAAGCTGTCTTAGCGGGTTATAAAAATTGGTAACATACGCGAGGAAGCTAATCAGTAAACCAACTGTAAATGCACCCGATGCGATCATGTAAATGCCCAATGACAAAACAATCAGTTGCCCAAGATTTGAAGTGAAACTAAACACAGGCATAAACAGGTTGTTTGCAAGACCCGCGCTAACGGCCGTAGTATATTGTTGTTTGTTTGCTTCGTTAAATCGCTGCCTGAAATAATCGCGTCGGTTAAAAGCAATGATCACTTTGAAATTGTTAAGGCTCTCCTGGATCTCAGAACTCATGTTGCCAAGACTTTTCATGTTGATGGCATTCCTGCTTTTCACCCATGGAGAAATGGTGCGTGTAAAAATGAAAAGTAATAGCGCAGGACAAAGCGCCGCTGCGCCCAGTTTAAAATTGATCGACAACAGGAAAATGCCTGCACCCGTCATGATGAACAAACTGCCTACAAACTGCATGAGTGATTGAGAAAAAAACTGGTTGAGTTTGTCTGTATCGTTGTTTACCCTTGATATAAGGTCGCCTGCTTTGTTCTGATTAAAAAATGCAACAGGAAGCTCCTGTAGTTTATTAAAGACCGCATTGCGCAATTGAAACAGCATGCGCTGGCCAAAACCACCCATCAATTTGCTTTGCAAATAACTTGTTCCAAATGCAAATAGATAAATCGACAGCAACACGCCTGAAAAAACAAGCACGCCGTGGAATTGCTTTGTTTGAACATATTTATCAATCGTGTGGCCAATGATCAATGGGCCAACCAGGTTGAGCGATGAATTTATAATAATGGCAAAGAAAGCCATGATCAATGTTTTTCTTTCATTTGACATCATCGCAAGCAATTTCTTCAATGCTGTATAAGTAGCATTTTTTTGCTTTGGTGTTGTCGTGGATGTATTAAGAAGATTGTAGTTCATTCGAGTTGTGAGTTCTGAGTTATGAGTTATGAGTCAGGATCGCTGAGATTCACCTTTCACGATTCGCGATTTGCTAATGCAGGTTCTTCGTACACATTAGTGCTTTTCTGCGATTCATAAATCTGTACATATTCCGGGCTGCTGTGCATCAGTTCGTCATGTACACCAGACGCGATGACTTCTCCTTCCATTAGTAAAATGATCTGGTCGTAATCCTTTACCGCATCTATTTTTTGTGTCACGGAAACGAGTGTAAGGCCAGGATAGTTTTTGCGCAGGTTGTTCAAAATTCTTTTCTCCGTATTTGAATCTACACGTGCAGTGAAGTCATCCAGCAATAAAATAGTAGGATTGATCGCAAGCGCACGGGCAAGCATAATACGTTGTTTTTGTCCGCCCGATAAACTCGTTCCTCTTTCTGAAACAACCGCATCAAGCTGGCCGGGTAATGAGTCGATGAAGTTTTTCAACTCAGCTGTTTCAATCGCTTTTGCCAAAGCTTCATCAGTAACGGTATTACTGAAAGCAATATTTTCCCTGATGCTCATGTTGAAAATGATGCTGTCTTGAAAAACAAATCCAACCTGGCTATAAAATTTTTCTTTGTTGTAATCATCAACCGGAATGTTATCGAAAGTAACTTGTCCTTCATTTGGTTTGATCAATGCCGTAAGCAGATACAGTAATTGTGTTTTGCCGGCAGCTGTTGGACCAATGACCGCTGTTCTGCTGACTGATTGTATATCCAGCGAAATATCTTTCAATGCTGGTTTTTCGCCATAAGCGAGGGTTATATTTTTCAATGTGATTTTTCCGGTTAAAGGATTTGCTACAGTACCTGTATCTTCTGTGTCAGGAGAGTTGAGCGTTTCGGCAATGCGGCCATACGATGCGGAAGCCTGTGCAATTACGTTGCTCATGAAACCGATCACAAGGATGGGGAAAATCAGCAGGGAAAGATAGCCGTTGAATGCAGCGAAATTACCAATTGTCATAGAGCCGTTAATTACAAAGTGGCCCCCTAATACAAGAATGGTAAGCATTGCAAGGTTGGCAACAAAAGTGATAACCGGAATCAATCCGGCAAACATGCGGAGGATGCTCATTCCAAGGTCGCGGGCCTCGCCATTGGCTTCAATGAATTTTTCATATTCAGGTTGCTGTGAGTTTAAAACCCTGATTAGTGCGGCTCCCAAAATACTTTCATTGATTACTTTGTTGAGTTTATCAATTACCTGCCTGCTTTTCATGAAGATGGGACGCACTTTTTTCAATACAAAAAAGAAAGCGCCACCAATAATTGGAATGATCATAAGCACAGCCAACGCCAGTTTCCAGTTGATCATTATTAATAAGACGCTTGCTCCCACAATGATGACAATAGAAGACGCAATGGAAACGATGGCCTGCGACACAAACATTTTGATGGAGTCAATGTCCGAGGTCAGGTTGGTGAGCAGTTTGGCAGGATTGGTTTCCTGTATGTACACGTGGCTCTGTCTCGATATGCGGTCAGAAAGTTTTTCACGCATGTCCCTTGCCACTTTTTCGGATGTGTAGGTCTGGACGATTGTTTGCAGGTAGTTGAAAAAGAAGATCAGCAATGTGGCTACGCCAAACATGAAGATCAGGTTTTTCATCACAAGCGCATTGTGGGTATAGTCGTCTATCCCCCTGGAAATCAGCCTGGGTATGATAAGGTTAATGCCATTACTTAACAGGGCAAGAAAAATCAAAAGGAAGATCATGCGCCTGTATGGCGTCAGGATTTTGAAAATATTTGGTTTCGCAGGTGTTTTTTCAGATTCTTTTTTCATAGCTGTTGGGCTCAATAAAGTCAGTTGGTATTGTAATGCTAAGCAAAACAATGAGTTAGAAAATGTGAAAGACGCTCAATGCAAAACGCCAGGCGACCGCGTTAGGCATTAGGCGTTCGGCGTTTCATTATGCTTCTCGCAAGGTAGACGGTTGAGTCAGGGAAATATTTTACAAGTATAGAGCTTTTTCAAAGAATGGGTGACGGGAAATGTACAGAGGGTAAATGGGGAGCATAGGCCACAATAATGTCGTTTTTGACAGTTTTTTGCAGAAAAATCAAGAAAAATTCAAGGTAAAAAAAGCGTTGGGCATTATTTAAAAAATCGATGAAATGCTTTGTGGTAGAGGGTGTTAACATTTTTTTTTGTGTTTTGCCATAATGAAAACAATCATTAATTGTCTTGCACACGCTTAATTGGCACCGTACTTTTGATATATCAAAGCGATGATGATAGAGACGATAGGATAGAGGGTCACGAAAAACAACAAAATCGCTTTCACAAACAAGATATTTAGAACTCTTTTTCATATGGCAAGCAATCGTTAGAGGCCATCTGTTTCTACAGTGTGGCTTTTTTTGTGCCCATAACTTTCCAAAACTTGAATGAAAATATTCTGATCCCTCTTTTGTAGATAATCTGAAACCTCATTGAATATAAAACCCGGCTTTTGGCCGGGATTTTTTTGCTTAATGCTTAACGCCCAACGCAGGGTTTTCCACGTTGAGCGTTAAGCGTTCAGCATTTATCATCAATTGCCCTTCTGAGCGTCATGTTTCTGATTATAAATCGCTTTGCTGGTTTTGTTTTCCTCGCGGTTCAATTTTGCTTTTTCCTTCTGTGTAACAACTCCATCTGCCTTTGCTTCTTTTTTATCTGACTGGATTTTCGCTTCACGTTTTTCAAGTCTAGCTGTTTCTTTAGCGTTAAGCTGACCTGAATCGATTCCTCTTGCAATTCTTTCCTGCTGATTATGCTGGCGTTTGTTTATTTCAGGTGTTTTCGTTTGGGCAAATGTGGCGCTTGTAATTGCGATTGCTGCGGCGAGTGTAACTGCTTTAATTTTCATTGTGTACGGTTTTAAAAATTGTAAATGTGTTTGCATATGAGACGATAAATTTTTTGCCGGGTTTAAATCCGTTAAAAAATATTTCGCTCACGCGGCGACTAACGTAATCGCCGCCCCGAATGTTGCTTCGGATTTTTTAATGAATGGTTAATGGCAGTTTATAGCTTTATAAAGGTCATTGGCTAAAGCCAACGATAATGGATTTGGCACTGGTTATGGAAAGCCAAGAAAGGGAACCTCATAAAAAGCATTCCTCGAAACTCAGGTGTGATGTGGGATATAAGGTGAATTGTTGCCTTTTTTGCACTTAATAATCCGGGTTGTAAGGGAATGATTCTTTTATCAGATACCGAAGCCAAAAGAGCGTTGTTATGAAAATCTTATATCTATGCATTGTGGGGTGTGGACTTTTCGTCGCATGCGGAAATCACAACCCGAGCGGTGACGTTACCAAAACGCAAAAAGAAAAACAGAAACTGATCGGCGATACTTCTGATCTTTCGAAAGAAGGAAGCGAATCAACCACTAGCGGAGTTACGGGTACTCAACCTAACAACAATAATGACTCAGGCAAAGGAAACAGCAACAATAGCGCAGCTTTTTATAAGGCAGCCATTGAAGGAAATTTAGCAGAAATAAAAATGGCAAAACTCGCACTAATCAAAAGTCCCAATGCTGATATAAAACAAGTTGCCAATCATCTCATAAAGGATCATAGCAGTTTTTTGATGCAGCTTAAAGTAATTGCGGATAGTGCTGCAAAATCGGATACGACTATCTCAACAGATGCCTCTACATCTATCAGGGATCTTTCTTCAGCGTCGGGAAATGTTTTTGACAACAAATGGCTGGATGCGATGATAGCCGGTCACGACAAGACAATCGGCTTATATGAGTCTGCTTTGCCAACGGCTAGTGATAAAATGAAAAATTTTCTGGAAGCAACACTTCCTCTCGTAAAGGATCATAAAAAGATGTTGCTAAACATTAAACAAAAAAGCTAGGATATGACAGACGAAAAAGACATTCCTAAACAAACGAAAGGCTCGTCAAAGGACATTAAAGAAGTGGCACATTGCAAAACGCCTGATGAAGCAATGCGGCTCTTTAACCAGGGAAGGTACAAGTTGTTGAATGTAAACAACTGGAACGAGTGGTGCGACAATGACGGCGCAGATTTTTGCCTGATGGATGAAACAGGCAAAAATCTTGAAGGGATTGCTGACGTAGGCGATTTTATTCGCATCGATATCCCTGGACCTGGCTCTAATGAAGGCAAAGGTTATGATTGGGTGAAAATAGTTAACATTGAAAACAAGGATGGTTTATTTACAATGACCGTAAAACCGGCGAGCGATCCGAATGTAGCAACGACTGATACCACACATTTCTTTGACAAGGATGCTTCGAGTACGTTTGAAATCAGTCTTAACGATAAAGATGTGTTGGCCGCCGTTCACGGAAGAAATGAAAAGCCAAACACAGAGGTCCATAACTTCTTTGATAAAATAAGAAATTTCGTTGTGGGCAAAACAGCCATTGCGGGATTTGCCAATCTTCAATGGCACAAGTTGGTGAAAGGAGTGTTGGATACGGACTAGGGATGTACAAAGTACGGTGTACGATGTATGAAAGTTATTCGGATGCGGCACTTTGATGTATGTCGTACACAGTACTTCGTTCATCGTACACACTGGACATCATACCTCTTCCAATCTGCAAACTCGCTGATTTTCATTTTTCTAATAACGAAAATTTGGTTTTTTCAAAAAAGCGCCTAGTTTTGCCCCCGGTTTTAACAATCCTTAAAAAAATAACAATGAAAAAAATTTTCGCTATCCTTGCTATCGCAGGTGCTATGACCGCTTGTAACAACGCTGCTGAGAAAACTGAATCTAAAGGTGACTCAACTACCACAACTACAACTGAAACTACAGTTAAAGCTGATACTTCAGTTAAAGCTTCTGGCGACACTACAGTTAAAGCTGACACTACTGTGAAAAAAGTTGATTCTACTGTAAAAAAATAAGCGTCAACTTATAAGATATAAAAGTCCTCCGCATAGCGGGGGATTTTTTATTTACGAAAAAACGAACGCCCGCCTGAATGAGTAGTTGGGCAGGCAGATCATCAAGATTTTCATGATTTATTATGATGTTTTTTTATTTAGATCATGACAAATCCTGACAATCATGAAAATCTGCGTTCCCTCTCTCTGGAGAAATTCTTAATTTTGCCGCGAAAATGAAATTTGGTTCACCCTGCAAGTGTCCAATCATTTATTAAAAGATTATCCCGGAAGGCGGGATTCAAATTTCGAATTATGGCAGTATTACACAATCGCGTCTCACAAAAAGAGCTGAAGGAACAGCTATTGAAAGAAACGGAATCCCGTACTACAATTTCCTTTTATAATTATTTCCATATTGGTGACCCGAAAGCATTTCGCGATGAAATGTACAAGGCCCTGCACACCCTGAGGGTTTTTGGTCGCATTTACGTGGCGCACGAAGGCATCAATGCCCAAATAAGTGTGCCGACGGCAAATCTCGATGCATTTACAAGTTATCTGAATTCAATCGAACCGCTTAAGGACTTGCGTTTGAACCTCGCGGTGGATGATCACGGTAAATCATTTTGGGTACTAAAGATCAAAGTGCGCGACAAGATCGTTGCTGATGGTATCAAAGACACCTCTTTTGATATGAGAAACAAGGGGAAATATGTGAATGCCGAACAGTTCAACGAACTAACGAAGGATCCCGAGACGATAGTGATCGACATGCGCAATCACTACGAATACGAAGTGGGGCATTTCGAAAATGCCATCGAGATTCCCAGCGATACATTTCGTGAGCAACTGCCGATGGCGGTTGACATGATGAAGGAGAACAAGGACAAAAACATTATTATGTATTGTACCGGCGGTATCCGTTGTGAGAAAGCAAGTGCGTATATGCTACACAGTGGTTTCAAAAATGTTTTTCACCTGGAAGGTGGCATTATCAACTATGCCAATAAGATAAAGGAAGAGGGGCTCGATAATAAGTTCCGCGGTAAGAACTTTGTGTTTGACGACAGGCTGGGAGAAAGGATTGGCGATGAAATTATTGCCAAATGTCACCAGTGCGGCAAACCTTGCGACACACACGTGAACTGCGCCAATGACGGCTGTCACCTGCTTTTCATTCAATGCGAAGAATGCGCTGCGAAATACGATAAATGCTGCAGCAAAGAATGCCAGGACTTTATTCACCTGCCAGTAGAAGAACAAAAAGAACTCCGTAAAGGCGTTGATAAAGGAAGAAACATTTTTAATAAGTCGAGGGCTAGGTTGAGACCGAAACTGGGGGAATAAATTGAAAGTTGAAAATTGAAAGTTGAAAACGTGTAGGGTCGAATCGCATTCGCCCCTGTAACACCCAACGCGTGCAAGAGAAAAACGCAAGGCCCACGCATTTTTTATAGTCAAACCATATAAATAAAAGAGGTTGTATCAAAAGTAAAAATGAGCCCTGAGAATCGCTTAAACGGCTACAACGCTCCATCAGGTACCCTAATAAAAAGAGGCTGACTCATACTTTTACACTGCCCCCATAAAGTGTCTAACTTTTTGGGGGCAGTGTATTTTATTTGAGACAGCCTCTTTTTGTTATCGATTTTGGAAAGTCGATTGATTTTGGTTTCCCACTTTCAACTTTCAATTTTCAATTTTCAATTAATGAAGTTTCGCCAACGCTTCCTTAATTCTCGCATACGCCTTCTCGATACTCGGTAAGCTGTTTGCGAAAGAAAGGCGGATACAATCTGGTTCTCCGAATGCACTACCGGTAACAGTTGTAACGTGTGCCTTGTTTAAAAGGTACATGCAAAGCTCATCTGCATTGTTGATGGTTTCTTCGCCGTCGGTTTTGCCAAAATATGTTTTCACAACAGGGAACACATAGAAAGCGCCATCTGGTATTACACATTTAACACCGGGCAATTCTTTCAGCAGTTCCAATACGCGTTGTTTCCTTTTTTCAAACTCTTTACCCATCTCAACAGTTGGTTTCAAATCTGCTGTCAAAGCAATGATGCCACCACGTTGAGTTACAGCATTGATACCGCTGGTAAACTGACCTTGTAGTTTTTCGCAACCTTTTACCAGGTCCGCGTTACCGGCGAGGTAACCGAGACGGTAACCGGTCATTGCATAACCTTTACTCAAACCGTGAATGATTGCCACGCGATCCTTCAATTCAGGGAACTGTGCAATGCTTTCATGATTGCCAACATAGTTGGTGTATTCATAGATCTCATCGCTCATGATAGCGACGTTCGGGTGCTTTTTGAAAACTTCTGCCAAAGCAGTCAATTCTTCTTTGCTGTAAACAGAACCTGTTGGGTTGTTTGGCGAAGAAAACATGAAAAGCTTTGTTTTTGGAGTGATCGCTGCTTCCAGTTCTGCCGGAGTGATTTTGTAGCGATTTTCAAAACTTGTTCTTACCAGCACTACTTTACCCTGGCAAAGTTTAACGATCTCGGAGTAGGTAACCCAATAAGGAGTAGGGATGATCACCTCATCATCCTTATCGATCAGCGCCATGATAAGGTTTGCGATGCTGTGTTTTGCACCATTGGAAACGATGATGTTCTCTGGTTTGTAATCCAGGTTGTTATCGCGTTTCAGTTTTGTGCAGATCGCCTGTTTCAAATCAGGATAACCTGCAACCGGCGTATAGTGAGAGAAATTTTCATCGATCGCTTTATGCAAAGCTTCCTTTATATGCTCAGGTGTGTCAAAATCCGGTTCACCTACGCTAAGGTCAATAACATCAATGCCCTGAGCCCTAAGTTCTCTGCCCAGTTTGGCCATTTTTAGTGTTTCCGGCTCATTAAAGCGAGCAAGTCTTGAAGATAATTGCATAATGGATATAAATATTTTTGGTGAGCAAAATTAAAGGAATCGCTGTTTTAATAAAAAATAAAACAAGGTTTAACTGAGAAAATTAGATAATATTTAGCGGGAATCGTCAATCGCGAATGGTGAATCGTCAATCGTAAATCGTGAATGACGTTTTATTGTTCGGTTTCTACACTCTGATCGCGTTTTGAGTTCATGCCGACCGACCAAAGAGCCTGCATTCACGATTCTCCATTCACATCCTAGTAATTCTTAATCACTTTTATCGTGGGTTTGTATAAAGCAGGATCGGTAAAATTTTTGTAATAGTAGGAACCAATCGCGAAAAATGAGTATTGGGAACTTACTTTGATGGCGATGGTTTGACTACTGTCAATAAGTTCTGTTTTATTGTGATAGATGTGCACGTGATAAGCTGTATCGGCATATACGTTGGTATTGAAACCGCTGTAGTCGATATCGTCAATTCCCTGATAGACCCTGGATAGTTGGTTCGGTTTATTCGACGTGTTTGTGAGCCATTTTGTCAAGTTCACTGTATCCAGCCTGTTTCCTATCAACATATGACGGATCAGGTACACAGTAAGAGAATCCTTGTTTGTTCCCGGCACAAAATTGAAAAAGCGAACTTTAGCTGCTGTATCGACCGGTGCAAAAAAGTCCTGAACCACATAAGCCGTTGCCCGATCTATCGAGTCAAACAGAAAAAAGCTGAATGCAGAGGCGGTACCAAAAACGAAATTGCTTTTACTTCCCAATAAATTGGTGTCCTGGTTTGCCGGGCTTAATTTAATGTTGCTAAAACCTGGAATGAACAGGGTATAAGGATTAGTTTGCGACCCGGAAAAATTTCCAAAACTTACCGGCTGGGCAGTAATAAGCTGGCCGCTCACGCTGGCATTGATAGGAAATCCGTTCAGAATAAAATTGCCCACTGTTAATTTAGCTTTCGAGCCCTCAGAAACCTGGTCGGTTTCCTTATTGCATGAACATATTACAATGGCCACCAAAAGAATAGATAATAGCGACTTCATAGCTGCAAGTTATGGGAATTTCACGCGAAAAATTTCACGCAAAGGCGCAAAGAAAACACAAAGGGCGCAAAGATTTCTCGCGGCAAGCGCAACAAAGCGGCGACGTAGCGCATTTCATGTAAAGCGCAAAAGGTCTCCGAAATTTTTACGCGACACTAATTATACCAGTACTCTTAGATAAAAATTCGCTTCATCGTTGCCCCGCCGCGTGAAACGAATCCCTTTTGCGCCCTTTGTTTTCCCTTTGCGCCATTGCGTGAAACACACCGCTACTTGTCGTATGTTATTTTGAACGTTGACAAATCCGGTGTGTGTTTTCTTTTACGTTGCAGTTCGTAGTTGTAAAAGACTTCGCCGAGATGCTTTAGATAAGGGTAGCCAACAGAATCGTAATCGTAATGATCATCGTTCATTACACCATCGCTGTTGCAATATATCGTGGCGCTTAGCATGAATTCAATCTTGTTCTCAAAGTCTGCGATGTAGGCAATGTCAGTAAGAAATCCATACGCATCGCCTTCCTTATTAAATATGCGGATTTGTTTTGGCAGGCTTCCTTTTCCGCTACCATATTTTAAAAGCTTTACGTAGGCATCATAAAATTCTGTTGTGTCATATTGCGGGAAGATCGTCTCGCCCGGAAATTGCGACATGTATTTTTTAACAAGAGAATAATCATCTTCCGTCAGGTTGAAACGTTGGTTTGGCGCAACTTCCTCCGGAAAGAGAACGCTCTTTAAAATATTGGTAAGGTCTTGCAGGCTCACTTTGTTTTTGCGGGAAAAATTCATCGGTTGATTGATCAACTCTCCATTTTTATAGTAAGCATTGGCAACGGAGTCATGCCTGTCCGGGTAAGCAAAATTGCTTCTTTGCAGCGGCTGCGAATACAAAATATTATTGGCAGTATCTAAAAACATGATAGGATTCGTATTTCTGTGCTGCTCCTCGTTCATGGAAACCTCGAGGCGGTGAACAATGGCTGCGCTATTGTAGCCCATCGCATGCAGGTGGTCGTTTATGTATTCCTGTCCAAGAAATTCGTATAAGCGATTATAGGCGTCATTGTCACTTACCAGGAAAATCTTTCGAATGTAGTTAGCAATTGTTGGTCGGCCGTCGGGGGAATTCGGATCGTTATAAACCGGTGTTTCACCTTTGAAGCCTGTTTCGGTGATAAAGCTGGTATTTTTATCCACACCTTTAATATTTAGCTCGTGGATTTTCTGGAGCGCCAGAAGGGCAACGGGCATTTTTACCGTCGATGCCGGGTAGAAGTAATTGTCTGCATTTACATTAAAATAATGAGCGGTAAAGGAGGGCTTGTTATTTTTGTTTCTATCAATGGCGGTATAAATAATCTGGAGCTTCAGATCTTTCTTTCTGGGAAGAATGGTGTCAAAATATTGTGGATAAGCTTTTAATATATTTTCTATTAACTTATCTGAAGAATTTGGGAAAATTGTTTGAGCCTCATCAGCCAAACTGCTATCGGCAACGGGCTCTTTTACTTCAACAGATTGTGCTTTTTTGGCATGACCGCAGGCGCAGCAAAAAGCCAGCACGGCCATCAGATAAATTTTAAGAATCAGGTTCATTTTGTTGTTCTTTTAAAAAAAGAATGGTCCTCTTTCAAAAATACCTATTCCCGGGCATTACGCCGGTATAATAAGAATATTGGTTGTATATGTCAAAATTTCATTGTAAATCCTATATTTGCCACTCTTTAAAAAATTCGTAAACGTAACAAAGAATCTCAATGAGAAGTTTGGTAAGCATTTTTGCTGCTTTTTTGATTTTAATATCCCTTTACCAGCTTTCCTTTACGTGGTTTGTGAACAGTCACGAAAAAGCCATGGAAGAAAAGGCATCCCGTTATGTAAAAACCAATTACCAAACGGCTGACGCAAAATATCCTGGAAATAAAGAGGCGCAAGCTCTTTACGAGGATTCACTGGATGATATTAAGAAAGAACGATTGCAACATTTGTTAGACAGTACCCGTGATCAAAAAATTACCTGGTGGGGTCAAAGCTATCAGAAAGCAAAAGAAAGTGAATTGCTTTTTGGTCTTGACTTACAAGGTGGCATCAACGTAACAATGGATGTCGCTTTGGATGGCCTTATCAAAGGTTTAAGCAACAATCCGGGTGATCCTGCATTGAAAAAAGCCATTGGAGAAGCCGTACACCAGAAATCTACTAGTGCTACCGACTTCATTACTCTTTTTGCACAGGTGTACAAAGAGCAAAATCCGGGTCAACCCCTTGCTCCTTTGTTCTCCAACAGTACTCGTAACAAATTAAAAGCAAATGCATCTGACGATGCAACGATCAGCTATATACGCGATCAGGCAAGTGCTGCTATGAAGCAGACTTTCCAGGTATTAAGCAAACGTATCGACAAATTTGGTGTGGCTCAGCCTAACATCAACCTTGACGAGAATAAAGGTATCATTACTGTAGAGCTTGCTGGTGCAACTGATCCTGACAGGGTTAGAAAATACCTGCAAAGCACTGCGAATCTTCAGTTCTGGGAAGTTTACAAACTGAGCGAGATCGCAAATTCAGTTGTTGCTGCAGATGAGGCACTGGCTACTTCGCTAAAAGGTGGCAAAGCTGCTGACACTACTGCTGCAAAAGCTGATTCAAGCGTTGCTGCTCACGATACAACTAAGTCTTTGTCTGAACAATTGAAAGGTGGTGCTGCGAACAACGCTGCTGCGGCAAAAACGCCTGAACAGTTAAGAGCAGAGCATCCTTTGTTTGCTTCAGTTCAGTTCTTGTTCCCTCAAAAACAAGGCGACAAAATTGACATGGCTCCATATGTAGCGATGGTGAGTGTTAAGGATACTTCAAAAGCTAATGAATATTTCAACAGCCCTGCAGTAAAAAACAGCCTGCCTGCTGATTTGAAATTCCTTTATGGTATGCAGGAGAAAAATAAAGAGAGCGGTAAAGTTTCTGAATATGTACCTGTATATGCAATCAAAACTGTTCCTGGTACAGCCAAAGCTAAATTGGAAGGTGAAGTGATCACTGATGCCAATCAGGATTACAATCCAATGAGCGCAGGCCAGGTTACTGTTAGCATGGACATGAATAAACAAGGTGAGAAAGTATGGGCGAAAATGACCGGCGACAACGTTGGCCGTTCTATTGCTATCGTACTGGATGACATCGTTTATTCCGCTCCAAATGTAAACGAACCGATCACAGGCGGCCGTTCTTCTATTTCTGGAAACTTCACTGCTGCTGAAGGTCAGGATTTGGCAAACATTCTTAAGAGTGGTAAGCTGGATGCTCCTGCTAAAATCGTACAAGAACAAGTTGTAGGACCTACTTTGGGTAAAGAAGCCATCAAAGGTGGTACTATGGCTTTCGCTATATCATTTATAGTAATCTTCGCGTTGATGCTGATTTACTACAACACTGCAGGTTGGGTGGCTAACATCGCCCTTATCCTGAACTTGTTGTTCACGATTGGTGTATTGAGCGCTTTGGGTGCTACGTTGACTGCTCCTGGTATTGCCGGTCTGGTATTGACCATCGGTATGGCCGTGGATACAAACGTAATCATCTTTGAGCGTATCAAGGAAGAGCTTACAAAAGGTAAAAACTATCACCAGGCTGTAAAAGATGGTTACCGCCGTTCACTACCTCCGGTATTGGATGCGCACGTTACCACTTTGCTGACTGCATTAATATTGTTCTACTTTGGTTTGGGTCCGGTAAAAGGTTTCGCGACTACACAGATCCTTGGTATCCTGTTATCGTTGTTCTGTGGTATCCTTGTATCACGTTTGATCACTGATTTCTATACTCAGAAACAACGTCACTTCAACTACTTTACAAATGTTTCCCGCAAAGTATTCAAGCACGCGGCTTACAAATTTGTTGAGTACAGAAAAGTTGCTTACGGTATCTCTATTGTAGTATTGATTCTTGGTGTTAGTGCTGTCTTCAATGGCTTCAACGAAGGTGTTGAGTTCAGCGGTGGTCGTAGCTACATCGTGAAATTTGACAAACCAGTTCACGCTGATGATGTAAGAAATGCATTGGATAAAGAATTCGGTAAGTTCCCGTTGATCAAAACTTATGGTGACAACAGCCATTTGGACATCACAACAGACTACCTGATTCATCAAGAAGGTTTGAGCACAGACACACTTGTACAAACTAAATTGTACGAAGGTTTGAAACCATTCCTTGGAAACAATGTTTCTCACGATGATTTCGTAAAGAAAAACCTGCAAGGTTCTAAAAAAGTAAGTCCTACGATCTCTGATGACTTAAAGAGCGGTGCTAAATGGGCAACTTTTTGGTCATTGCTGATCATTGCACTCTATATCTTCTTACGTTTCCGCGACTGGAGATTCTCTTTGGGTACAATCTTCTCTTTGTTGCACGACGTATTGGTAACATTGGCGGTGTTCTCATTCTTTAAAAACATTGTACCGTTCCCATTGGAGATTGACCAGCACTTTATCGCTGCAATCCTTACGGTGATTGGTTTCTCAATGAACGATACGGTAATCGTATTTGACCGTGTGCGTGAAAATGCGAAGAACATGAGAGGCGCAACAAGAGGTCAGATCATCAATAAATCAATCAACGATACATTGAGCCGTACGATCATGACTTCCTTAACTGTATTCTTAACCATCCTGATCCTGTTCCTGGTAGGTGGTGAAGTAACAAAAGGATTTGCGTTCGCAATGTTGATCGGTGTTATCACAGGAACATATTCTTCTATCTTCGTTGCCGCTCCGATCCTTGTGGATTTCGGCAAAAACAAACCTTTAGGAGAAGCTGACTTGATTCACCACGAACCTAAGACTACTGCGCCTGCAGCGACTACAGCAAAATCATAATTATCTTTTAGAGAGATTATATAACAAATCAGCCTCCGGTTTTCGGGGGCTGTTTTGTTTATAATAATTGAATAACTGAATGACTGAATAACTGAATGTTTGATATTTGTAATGCAAAATTGAAATTCGACCCTCAGTTATTCAGTTAATCAGTTATTCAGTTTATTTTCGTGTCTCCATAACAACTCACACCATGATAGACTTTCGTTCGGATACTTTTACGAAGCCAACACCTGCAATGATAGATGCGATGATGAGTGCGCAAGTGGGCGACGATGTGTTTGGAGAAGATGTCACCGTAAACGAATTACAGGAATATGCGGCGACACTTTTTGGAAAGGAAGCTGCGCTGTATTGTCCGTCAGGAACAATGAGTAACCAGATCGCCATCAAATGTCACACACAACCCGGCGACGAAGTAATTTGTGAGAAAAATGCACACGTTTATATTTACGAAGGCGGCGGAATAGCCTTTAATTCATCTTCACAAGCAAGGCCAATAGAAGGCAACAACGGAAGAATAACAGCTGAGCAGGTTGCAGAAGCAATCAATCCGGACGATGTGCATAAAGCAAGAACTTCACTTGTTTGCCTTGAAAATACTTCCAATAGAGGTGGCGGCTCCTGCTATGACTTTGAAGAAATTAAAAAGGTCAGAAAAGTTTGTACCGATCATAACCTGCAACTACACCTTGATGGCGCAAGGCTTTTTAATGCGTTGGTCGCAAAAAAAGAAACCCCAGCACAATACGGAGAAGTATTTGACAGCATTTCCGTTTGTTTGAATAAAGGGTTGGGTTGCCCGATTGGCAGTATTCTTATAGGCTCCAAAACATTTATAAATAAAGCGAGACGCGTTAGAAAAGTACTGGGTGGAGGCATGAGGCAAGCAGGTTATATGGCAGCGACAGGTTTATATGCTTTGAAAAACAACGTCAGCAGGCTGGAGCTTGATCATACACATGCCAAACAAATTGCAAATGCACTCAGTAGCAAAAGTTTCGTTGGCAACATTATGCCGGTTGAAACGAATATCCTGATCTTCGAAATCAAGAAACCTTTTACCGCAAAGGCTTTTACCGATGCGTTAAAACAACATCAGATCGCCTGCATTCCAATATCGGAAACGCATGTACGCATCGTTACACACCTCGACGTATCTGAAGCCATGGTACGCCAGACTTTAGATGTGATCAATACAATTACTCTATAAATTTGGTGCAGATATTGATAATAATCAGCAACAAAATGGATGATGTGGAGAGAGACTATGGGAAGACATTTCTAAATTTACAGGGACGTTTCTAACTCACAACTTAAAACTTAAAAACTATCATAGTTATGTTACCTACAGTATCACCAACGCAGACAAATGCATGGAAATCACTTCAACAACACAAGGATAACGACATTAAGAGTATTAAGATGAAGGAGCTGTTTGCAAAGGATGCCGACAGATTTAAGAAATTGTCCCACACATTTGGCGATATTGTAATTGATTTTTCTAAAAATATTATTACTGATAAAACATTGGAAATTCTCTTGCAGTTGGCTACCGAAACCGGCGTACAGCAAGGAATAGAGGCCATGTTCAAAGGAGATAAGATCAACGCGACTGAAGACAGATCTGTACTGCACGTTGCGCTGAGAAACTTATCCGGCACACCTATTTATTCTGAAGGAAAAGACGTGATGCCGCAGGTTAAGCAAGTGCTGGCGCAAATGAGAACCTTCTCCAACAAAGTGCACAGCGGCGAATGGAAAGGCTATACTGGCAAAAAAATAAAATACATTGTAAATATTGGTATTGGTGGTAGTGATCTTGGCCCTTTGATGGTTACAGAAGCATTGAAACCTTATTGGCAAGACGGCATGCAGCCTTACTTCGTTTCAAATGTCGATGGCACACATATCGCTGAGACACTTAAGAAAGTAACACCTGAAGAGACGCTTTTCCTTATCGCATCTAAAACTTTTACAACGCAGGAAACAATGACCAATGCACTTACGGCACGTGCATGGTTCATGGAAACAGCGAAAGATGAAGCGGCTGTGGCAAAACATTTCGTGGCACTTTCTACCAATGAAAAAGACGTAGTGAAATTCGGGATCGACAAAGCGAATATGTTTGAGTTCTGGGATTGGGTAGGAGGACGATATTCTTTGTGGAGCGCTATCGGTTTGTCAATTGCTTTGACCATCGGTTATGATAATTTCGAATTGTTATTGAAAGGTGCGCATGAAACCGACAATCATTTCAAAACAACTTCGCTTGATAAAAACATTCCGGTTTTGATGGGGCTTGTGGGTCTTTGGTACACTAACTTTTTCGGTACACAAAGCGAAGCAATTTTACCATACGACCAATACATGCATCGTTTTGCCGCATACTTCCAGCAAGGAAATATGGAAAGCAATGGTAAGAGCACCGACAGAAACGGCAAGCATGTTACTTACGCAACAGGTCCGATCATTTGGGGTGAGCCTGGAACAAACGGCCAGCATGCCTTCTATCAATTGATCCACCAGGGAACACCTGTTATTCCTTGTGATTTTATTGCGCCTGCGATCAGCCACAATCCAATTGGCGATCATCACGCGAAATTGTTGTCAAACTTCTTTGCACAAACAGAAGCTTTGATGAATGGAAAATCTGCAGAAGAAGCAAAAGCTGAGTTGGAAAAGTCCGGCAAATCCGCTGAAGAGATCGAAAAACTGGTTCCTTTCAAAGTATTTGAAGGCAACAGACCAACAAATTCTATACTGATCAAAAAGATCACTCCGTTTACTCTGGGCCAGTTGATCGCTTTATACGAACACAAAATATTTGTACAAGGCGTGATCTGGAATATCTACAGCTTTGATCAGTGGGGCGTAGAGCTTGGTAAACAATTAGCGAATAAAATTTTACCTGAGCTTCAAAACGATGCAGAGGTTACATCGCATGATTCATCTACGAATGGATTGATTAATACTTGGAAGAAACTTAGGAATTAGAAATTAGGAATTAGAAATTAGGAGTTCAGAATCGCTCCTAATTTCTAATTCCTATTTCCTGTTATTTGATCGGGCTAATCTCTTTTATCTCCGCATACGCACTTAGCGACACCTTAAGGTCAAGTCTGTTTTCGGCGCCGCTTTTAACCAGAATGTCTTTTTGCTTTTTATTGTAATCGAGAAAGTTGACGATGGTCTCGTAATTGCCAGCTTTTATGTTTGGAAAAATGAATTTTCCGTTGGCTGCTGTCATGGTTTTAAACACATGGTTATTAGCTTTGTTTTTCAAAATTACCACTGCACCTTCCACCGGTTGCCCGGTTATTTTATCCTCCACGGTTCCATTGCACTGCGTATTAACTTTTGCGAAGCCAAACACCGCCAATCCACTCAAAAATATCCCTGTTAATAAGGCTTTCATAACATGCATTTTTTTAGACGTTGCAAAAGTAATACCTATGGCTGTTAAGTGCTTGTGAATTTGAAAATTTGATAACATGAAAATTTGAAAATGAAGGAGTGCAGGTTGTATTGCATAGCCCTGTGGGCAACAATGTATTAACAAATTGTTAGGCATCGGCCGCAACATATTATATTTGCGCAAAATTACGATGATGCAAAAAGTAGGAATACTAGGAGGCGGGCAGCTTGGCAGAATGCTGCTTCAACAGGCGGCAAACTATACGGTTGAAACATATGTGCTTGAGAATGATAAAGAATGCCCCGCCGCTCATTTGTGTCATCATTTTGTTTTAGGCGACATCCGCGATTTTGACGCTGTTTACAATTTTGGTAAAAACCTCGATGCCATAACTATTGAAATAGAGAACGTAAACATCGATGCATTGGAGAAACTGGAAGCTGAAGGAGTAAGAGTTTATCCCAAACCGGCAGCTCTTCGCATTATCAAGAATAAGATCTTACAAAAACAATTTTACGCTGACAACGAAATTCCAAGCCCAGCTTTTAAAGTGGTACAGAATAAACTGGAACTGGGAAACGTACAGGATTGGTTACCAGCTGTACAAAAACTCGGCGAAGGTGGCTACGATGGAAAAGGCGTACAGGTGCTGAAAACAAGAAACGATTTTGAACAGGGTTTTGATGCACCAAGCGTGGTAGAGAAAATGGTGGACATAGACAAGGAGATCGCCATGATCGTGGCTGTGAATGCGAAGGGCGAAACAGCACTTTACCCACCAGTGGAAATGTTATTTGACCCGCAACTGAACCTGTTGGATTTTCAATTGGCTCCTGCTTATATTCCTGAAAAAATTTTATGGCGCGTAGAAGCCATTTCGCTGAAAGTAGCGAGAAGTCTTAATTCTCCGGGACTTTTTGCTGTTGAACTATTTGTTGATCGTTCGGGCAATGTATTTGTAAATGAAACTGCTCCGCGTGTACACAATAGCGGTCACCACACGATTGAGGCGCATTACAGCTCTCAATACGATATGCTTTGGCGCATTTTGTTGGGCTATCCATTAGGTAACACAGCTGCTATTCTTCCGTCGTCGCTGGTGAATTTGATTGGAGAAAAAGGACATAGCGGTACAGTGAAATACGAAGGCCTTGATGAAGTATTAAAAATGGACAACGTGTTTGTTCACTTGTACGGAAAAAAAGAAACCAAGCCTGGCCGCAAGATGGGCCACGTTACAGTTATCGCAAACGACAAACAAGAATTGATTCATCGGGCAAACCTGGTGAAGAGAACGCTTAAGGTTATTAGTTAATTGAAAATTGAAAGTTGAAAATGCATCAGGTTGAATTACCGTCATTTTCAACTTTCAACTTTCAATTTTCAATTAAGTCAGAACTCAATGTATGCCAACGTCGTCACCTGGTGTGGCGCATTATTATTCGCATCGCTGACGATTAATGCGCCCTTGCGGAATAAAACCATGCCTTCCCAATTGTTTTTCACTCCAGGAAATGTAGCGACCTGTTTCCATTTTGTATCGCTGAGACTATCCAGTGAAACGATCCTTGCATATTCGTGGTTCTTTTCCTTCAGATAGTCAGGATCTGTATTCAACTGCTCAGCGAGCTCGGGAATTGTTGTTTTAATATCATTGATCGTTGAGTCCGCATAGATTGCATGGTCGCCGTGGTAATAATAGTTAAGTGCGTAAATTTTGTCACCCATAAAAAGATCGGTAATACGGAACGGCAGCATCGGGATCTGCGTTCTAACAGACTCTGAAGCAAAGCCGGTATCAACGAGATAGGCATAATTGACGGTGTGAAAATTGGCCTCGTATGCAGTTAATAATTTATTTTCCGAAGGTATATAAGCGATAGACTCAAAACCGGCGTTTTCCCAATTAAACCAACGTTTAAGACGCATTACTTTACCGGTGTCGATCGTTAATTCGTTGGTCGTCGTGTCAAGATTTCCTTTGAGCATATAACAGTTGGTGAAGTTATCATGCGTTTCAATGTTCATGAAAACCGTACCATTCATAATTAAAATGGCTTCAAAACCTTCATATCCTTCTTTTACCTCCTGTTGTAGTTTGTCCAGATTTTTTACCTTGATTTTTTGAAATTTCGTGAGCGGAATATTATTATCCAGAGTAAGATTGATGCTGTCAATAAGGATGCTGTAAATAAAGAAATTGTCTTCCACAAGGCGCTCTTTCTTTTGCTGGTCACCATATTGGGGAAGCAGGTATACGCGATTGTTCCACAGCGCCATTCCGGAAAATTCTTCCGCAACCCCGCTGATTTCCTCAGGCAGTTGGATCTGCTGAAATTTTTTTTCCTGTGCAAAAACCTTATCAATAAAGAACAATGTGCAACAAATAAAAAGGCAAAAACACTGCTTCTTCATAGTAGAATTAGGAATTAGAAATTAGGCTGTAGGAATTGGAAGTTCCTAACAGGCTGTAAACCTACTAAAACATTCATTTGCAGCGTAATTAATAATTAATAATGAATAATTAATAGGGGTGGTAGTCATTACAAAAAGCGACTTGCTTCTAGCTCAGGTTTTGTTCAATGTTGAGTAACTGCTTCTTAATTCTTAATTATTAATTATTAATTCCCCTTCGGGGAACGCTTTTTTCATAGCAATACCAAACACAGCGTATGCCACAAACGATTCCCAAAAAGAAGGTGAGAAAGCCTCAAAAGGTGGGGAAAGCGCAGAAGGGAAAGGAAGAGAAAATGCAGCCCATGCCTGTATATGAAAAGGAAAAAATACCCTTTCGATTGCGCGATAAAGTCGCCATCATCACAGGAGGGGACAGCGGCATAGGAAGGGCCATTGCCATAGCGTTCGCAAAAGAAGGAGCAGATGTTGTGATCTGTTACGAAAAAGATGACGTGGACGCCAAAATAACAGCATCAGAGATTGAAAAAAACGGAAGAAAATACTTATTGATAGGTGGTGATGTGAGTAGGGAAAATCATTGCCAGAAGATTATCGACAGAACAATCAAAACCTTTGGTAAGATTGATGTGTTGATCAATAATGCTGCTGTGCAAACACCTCAGGATGAGTTAAAAAAGATTTCTGCGCAGCAACTAACGCGAACTTTTGAAGTGAATATTTTTTCACAATTTTACATGAGCAAAGCAGTTGAAAAATATTTAAAGAAAGGCTCTTCAATTATCAATACAACATCCGTAACCGCGTACAGAGGGAGCGGTCATTTGCTGGATTATTCGGCAACCAAAGGTGCCATACTTGCTTTCACCCGATCGCTTTCCAGCTATTTTTCCGAGAAAGGAATTCGTGTAAATGCAGTCTCGCCCGGACCAATCTGGACCCCTTTGATTCCAACCACTTTCGATGCTGAAGAAGTAGCGACATTTGGCTCAAATGTACCCATGAAGCGTGCGGGTCAGCCTGTTGAGGTTGCCTACGCCTATGTGTTTCTGGCAAGTGACGATGCCGCCTACATTACAGGACAGGTCATACATCCAAATGGCGGTGAAATAGTAAACGGATAATTCTAAAATTTTAAAACATACATCTATGCTACACACAATGAATCCAAACATTAACAAGAAAGAAAGGATAGCTTCTGTAGTAGTCGGCGCAATATTGTTGGGTGACGGATTGCTGAGAAAACGCAAAAAACTTATTCAGATGATTGCAGGATCAATCCTCCTTTATCGGGGAATGTCTGGCAATTCGCCGGTTTACAGAGCGCTTGACATTGACACCACTTATAAGAAGTCATTGAGTCCGTCAAATATTCGCGTCTCTGCGATCATCAACAGACCACGCACTGAAGTCTACAATTATTGGAGACATCTTGAAAACATGCCTTTATTTATGAGCCATGTGAGTGGGGTAGAAGTATTGAATCCAATCAATTCACGTTGGTTCATTTCACTGCCAGGTAATATAGGAACGATACAATATGATACCGCGATCGTTCATGAAGAAGAAGGACGAATGATCGGCTGGAAGTCGCTGCCAGGGGCACCTATAGAGCATGTGGGAAAAGTTACGTTTGAAGATGCAGGAGCGGACTCAACAAAAATCGATATTCTGTTTAGCTACCAGGCGCCGGGCGGCAAAATAGGAAAAGGCATCGCGCAGTTGTTCACACCGGTATTCCAAAAACAAGTGCGTAAGGACCTCGAGAATTTTAAGTGGCACTTTGAGAAGGGACAATATGTTTAACAATTGAAAATTGAAAGTTGAAAATTGAAAATGGCCGGAGTTAACAGCCTCTATCGATTAATATCAGCCTCAATTTTCAACTTTCAATTTTCAATTTTCAATTAAAAAAACTATGCAAAGAGATGGAACAAGAGAAAGCCTATGGCAACATGATCAACCGGATTATTCGAATGATGATAAAAAAATAGAAGATAAAATTTATGATGTGCTGATCGTTGGCGGAGGAATTACTGGCGTTAGCACTGCGTATCTTTTGCAAAAGAATGGAATGTCCTGCATACTCGCAGAAGGAGCTACGCTTGGCTTTGGAACAACAGGTGGTACAACAGCTCACTTGAACACCATCATGGATACTTCGTATCCTGAAATAGAAAAGAAGTTCAATAAACATGCTGCGCAAACAATTGCCGATAGCACAATGCTGGCGATTCATTTTATTGAAACCACTACGAAAACGCTTCGTATTGATTGCAACTTTGAATACAAAAATGCTTACTTGCTGGCCAATAATGATGATCAGTCGAAAGAACTTGATAATATTGTTTCTGTTTCAAAAGATCTGGGAATTGACATAGATTATACAAATAAAATTCCTGCGCCCCTTTCATTCGACAATGCGGCAATAATCAAAAACCAGGCGCAGTTCAATCCAATCAAATATTTATTCGGTGTTGCAGACGACTTCAGAAATTTAGGAGGTGTGCTGTTGCAAAATTGCTTTGTATCTGATGTAAAGCAAGAGACAGAAGATACATTATTGGCTACAACAACACGGGGTAAAATAAGGGCAAGAAAGATCGTTTACGCCACACATATCCCACCAGGGGTGAATCTTCTGCATTTGCGTTGCGCACCTTACAGGAGTTATGTTTTGGCGGTGGAATTGGAAAATGAACAATCTTATCCCGACGCACTGATCTATGACATGGAGGAGCCGTACAACTATTATCGCACACAGGAAATAGAAGGGAAAAAGCATTTGATATTTGGAGGAAAAGATCATAAGACAGGACATGAAGAAAATCTAAAAGACAGGTTCAGACAATTGGAGCAATACCTCAATCAATTTTTTTCCATTAAGTCAATCAAACATTTTTGGTCATCGCAATACTTTGAACCGGCGGATGGGCTTCCTTATATCGGCAACTTGCCTGGACATGACGGACGATATTTTGTGGCAACGGGTTTTGGTGGAAATGGCATGATCTACGGTACACTCGCTGCGATGATCATGTTTGAGTTGATCGTGAGGAACAACTATAAATACCCTTTGGCAGAATTACTCGATCCTAACAGGTTAAAGCTTGTAGCAGGGTTTAGCAATTTTGTAAAAGAAGGAGCAGATGTAGCTGCAAAATGGTTAGGCGGACATCTCACCAGTCATTCGATTGACAATCTTGCGAGCATTACGCCAGGTGAGGCGCAAGTAGTAAAATACAATCATGAAGATGTGGCATTGTATAGGGATGGTGAAGGGAAATTGCACGCGGTCAATCCAACATGCACACATTTGCAATGCAAAGTAAAGTGGAACGATGCTGAGCTTTCCTGGGATTGTCCGTGTCATGGTGCACGCTACAGCACCGATGGAAAAGTATTAACAGGTCCGGCCAATAGAGATCTTGATTACATTATTGTGGATGAGCTTGTGGCTAAGGAGTGAAGGATCGTCGTTATAAATTAATAATTAATAGAGGTAACCGCAAATAGAAGTGAATTAGTGATCGAAAAAAAAGAGGTTGTATCAAAAGTAAAAATGAGCACTGAGAATCGCTTAAACGGCTACAACGCTCCGTGGTGAGCCCGAATAAAAAGAGGCTGACTCATACTTTTGAACTGGCCTCTTAATTATTAATTACAATGAAACAACCGCTCTTTTCCTAACCACCTTGATTTCCTTTTGCAGAGAGTCAATCTTCATTACATGTCTGTCTCTGAGTTGCTGTTGTTTATCTGCCTTGGCAACCAACATTTGTACAAGTGCTGTGGATTGCATGTCGATGATTTTTGCAACATTATCTTTTTCGTAATAATGCATGCAGGAAAGGGATTGCTCAAGATTTAGCAAAAGCTTTTCTTCATTGCAAATATTTGCCTGCCTGGCCATATCCAATGCGACAGAGGCCTTAACCAGGGCCAGTTTAAGCGCATGGTCCTCTGAGCTTAAAGCATTGATAGAGTCCTGGATATTGTAGTAACTAAAGCTTGATCCCGGAACGTATGGTGAATTCGTGCTGATATTTATTTTCACGTTAGGCTGTGGTGCAGCCGGAATTACAAAATCCCGCTTTTCGATCGTTTGCACCGTTTCAACATGTATCGGTTCTGCATTTGGTGCGCTATATGAAACCGCTACAAGCTGCGGAACGGGTGGTGGCGGCGGCGCAAGTTCATCTGCCTGTTTTGTTTCTAATGAATTGCTTCTTTTGATTTTAACTGCAACGAGAACATTTTGTACAGTTACCCTGATCTCTTGTTTATATGTATTCGCTGCCATTCTCGTTTGCTGAATATTGCCTTGCATTTCCGCCACAGGCTTATTGTTTCGCAGCAAGTAATTATAAGGTAAACCACTCGCTTCGGCACTACTGAATGATACTGTTTGCATAGTTGGCGTCAGCGGCGTAATAGTCTCCCTATTTGTTGGCTGCACAAACAATGCAGACGAAAAAAGCAAAAGAAGTAACGGAAAAACAAGTTGCTGTTTGTTGATCTTCGTATCAACGGGCACATTCATAATGCGTTTAACACGTGTCAACAAGTGCTTTTCATTTTTACCATTGGAAGATAAGCTGAGGGAAGGCAGCACGTTGGATCTGTTTTGCTCCAGGGTGAGCAACGCCTTCGCATATATTTCAGGCGAATATCTGAATTGAAGAACGAAGTCATCACAACTGTTTTCTCTTTCTGTTTCCAGTACTTTGATGAACAGTTTCGCAAAAGGATTGAAGAACAGCATGATGTTTACTAAGCCTAAAAGCACATTTACAAAGTAATCGTTCCTTTGAATATGTGCCATTTCGTGTAACAGGATAGCTTCCAATTGTTCCGTTGTCAGCTGATTGATTGCGGCTAGCGGAAGCAGTATAACAGGTTTAAAATAACCGATCAATAGCGGAGCATCTACATTTTTGGAAATCCATACAGATACTTTTTTCTTAATGCTCATGCGCATTGAAAGTTCCTGGATGTATATTTTATAGAAGGGAGAGATTTTTACTAAATCCTTTTTGTTGAGCAGATAAGATGCTCTTATGAAAAATAAAAAGCGCAGCGAAAGAAAGAATACAACTCCGAGGTAAATAATAGAAATATACGGCAGAACTGCGTTGAAATAGTTCAGCGATTGCTGATATAGCGTGCTGTAATGCTCATGTGCGTAGCCGATAATGGAAAACGAAGCATCCGGCAGGAACCAATACCTAAAAATGAAATTGCCCACCACGGTTAGTGTCCCAGCAGACAAAAGCGTCAACGCAATATTGTACTTAACGGCGGCACTGGCTTTTTTGAAGGAAAATGAAAAACCAATGTACACAAGCCAAAGTGCAGCAAATTGCCAGAGGCTGCTGAGCAGGCTCCATGCAAGCTGTTGTAAAAAAGCAGAATGGCTCAAGGGAGACATATGTTTTAGGCTTCTTTTTTAAGATCGTCCAGTAATTGTTGAATCTGATCAAGCTCTTCTTTGGATGCTTTATGACTGCCCAATGCCTGTATTACAAGCTGTGTGGAGGAGCCTCCAAACAAACCATTGATCATTTTCCCCAATAATTGCTTTTGTGCTTTTTCACGGGTAACGGCTGGTTGATATATGTGCGTTTTGAAAGTATTGTCTCTTTTTACGAGACCTTTTTCGTGCATGATCTGCATTAATTTGAGAGTGGTGGTGTAACCAACATCTTTTGTGGCAGACAATGCTTCATGCACGTCGCGCACACTGGCAGAGCCTTTTTCCCAAATCACTTGCAGGATTTCCAGTTCACTTTCAGTAGGTTTTATAGATTTCTGAACAGACATATGAACCATATTTAGCTCTAAAATACGATTCTTTTCGTAAATAATTGTTAAACCAATTTGAAAATTTGAGGATTTGAAAATTTGAAAATGCGCTGTGTTCATCCTTTTGAATTTTTTACTTACTCACCTGATATTTCGAGAGTTAATTTGAAAAATGAAAAATTACAGGGAAAGATTTTTCAAATAAAGCACAGTCTTGAAGCCTCTATTCAAAAAAAAGGTCATGCATCTATCAGTTTCAAGGTTTTTTGTCGAAATTGCACGTTAATCGACCACAGGTTCGTTTTAAAGAGGTGGCAAAGCGTGTTAGTACCATGAAAAAAATATTTCTACTTTTCTGTTTCATATCAGCAATAGTAATTGGCCAATCGCAAACGAGCCAAAACAGTTTTCAACCCACTTTTATCAACTATCAACGCTCCTTTCCTAAAATAAATGACATCATTAAAAGGAAAGAAGATACGCTTGCAAAACAGTTTGCAGAGAAAGGGTTGATTTGGCCTGCTTCGTATATTTATATCCGTTCTTTTAAATACGATAGTCAAATGGAAGTGTGGGTAAAGAACAATAAAAAGGATCAGTACAAGTTATTCAAGACCTATAAGATTTGTGCGATGGCCGGAACATTGGGGCCAAAGCGCATCCAGGGTGATTACCAGGTTCCAGAAGGATTTTATTACATTAACGAGTTTAATCCTAAAAGTTTGTATCATCTTTCTCTGGGCTTGAATTACCCCAATCCTTCTGACCAGCTCTTGAGCGATTCTGCACAACCGGGCGGCGATATTTACATCCATGGAAGCTGTGTAACGACCGGCTGTATTCCTATTACTGACAGCCAGGTGGAAGAGTTGTATGTGCTGGCGGCAAATGCGAAAAACAAAGGGCAGGATTTTATTCCAGTGCACATTTTTCCTATCCAGTTTAAAAACAAAAGAAGCTCAGATTATTTAGACAACTATCTCAAAAGTTTTCCTTCTTATTATCCTTTGGCAAATACGTTGAAAGCTGTGTATTACTATTTCGACAAACATCATGACGTGCCTTTGATCATGGTGGATAGCAAGGGCGATTATGTGGTGGATGATGAAGTGAAAAAGGCTTCTATAGTAACAGCTCCTGTAAAAGTTGAGAAAAAGAAATACGAGAAAAAAATCCGCACTCAAGTGCCTTTTGATGAGAAAGAAATTCCAACATCGGTAAATAAATTACCTGTTTATCCAGGTGGTAATGACGCGTTCCAAACATTCCTGCAAACAACCGGAAAGGATGCTGCGATATTTTTGCCCGAAGAACAACATACAGCCTACGTACAGGTTGAATTTATCGTTGATAAAGCGGGTAAGGTCATTAATCCCCGTGTAGTAAAAGGAGGTAATGATGAAGCGAATGATGTCATCCTCGACGCATTCGAAAATATGCCGGTGTGGACACCAGCGATTCGTCTCGAACAAAACGTTCCGATGAAGTTGAGGCAGACGGTGGTAGTGGGGAAGTAATTAATAATTAATAAAGAATAATTAATAGGTGTTGCACCAAAGTAAAAGAGCAAAATACTTTTCTTTTAACACCAATGTAAAGGCCGCATTCATGATTGAATGCGGCCTTATTAATTATTAATTATTAATTGTCTTACATTCTCTCCGGTACTCTTGCGCCCAGCAAATGCATGGCAGATTTCAATACATTCGACGTCATTACTGCAAGGCGCAAACGAAGTTGTTTCTTTTCTTCATTTTCTGCATTCGCGATAGAGTGAACATTGTAGAATGAGTTGAAAGCTTGCGCCAATTGAAATGCAAAACTTGCAATAACAGAAGGGTTGTGCTCTTCCGCTGCCTGTGCAATAATGCCCGGATATTGTTCCAGCATTACTACAATATCTTTTTCATGTTTCAGCAGAGGAGAACCTTCAAGTTTGAAGTTCGCATCAACACCTTCTTTTCTCAATATTGATTTAATCCTTGCATAAGAATACTGAACAAACGGTCCCGTATATCCATGAATATCGATTGACTCTTCTGGATTAAAGATCATGCGTTTTTTCGGATCTACGCGAAGAAGATAAAATTTCAAAGCACCCAATCCGATTGTATCGTACAGTTCTTTTAATTCAGTTGCTGTAAAGCCTTCTACTTTGCCCAACTCTTCCGTGTGTTTTTCTACCACCTTTACAATCTCTTCCACAAGATCATCAGCGTCGACAACAGTGCCTTCACGTGTTTTCATACGACCTGTAGGCAGTTCAACCATTCCATAACTCAAGTGGTAAATGCCATCAGCGGAAGGCAGGCCAAGCTTTTGGCAGATCAATTTCAGCACTTTGAAGTGATAGTTTTGTTCATCCGCCACTACGTAAATGCTCTGATCGTATTTGTATTGCTCGTATTTTTCAACGGCTAAACCAATGTCTTGTGTAATATATACAGAAGTGCCATCGCGACGCTGCACAATTTTTTCATCAAGGCCATCAGCAGTAAGATCGATCCACACGCTGCCATCTTCTTTTTGAAAGAAAACACCTTTTTGTAAGCCTTGTTCTACGAGTTTTTTACCAAGAATATAGGTTTCGCTTTCGTAATATACTTTGTCGAAATCGGTGCCGATGCGTTGATAAGTAATGTCAAAACCTTCGTATACCCAACTGTTCATTCTTCTCCAAAGCTCCATTACATCTGGCTTTCCTGCTTCCCAGTCTATCAGCATTTGCTGAGCAGCCTTCATGATCGGTGCTTCTTTTTCGGCTTCTTCTTTGGACATGCCTTTTTCCATCAGCTCGGCCATCTGCTTTTTTTGTACATCGCCGAACATCACATAGTAGTCACCCACGAAATGATCGCCTTTAATGCCTGTTGATTGTGGCGTGGCGCCGTTGGCAAATTCCAGCCAGGAAATCATGCTTTTGCAAATGTGAATTCCGCGGTCGTTTGCAATGCAGGTCTTTATGATTTCATAACCGTTTGCTTTCAGAATTTCCGCAGTACTCCAGCCAAGAAAGTTGTTGCGCAAATGCCCAAGGTGCAATGGTTTGTTGGTGTTGGGAGAAGAATATTCTATAACAACACGTTGCCCGTTAGATGGCTTTCTGCCATAAACGGTGTTCTCATAATTTTTCAGCAAAACATCTTGCCAGTATTTATCGGAAACGGTAAGGTTCAAAAAACCTTTGATGATATTATATGCAGAAAAATATTGAGGATAATTTGCGGTCAGGTGTTCGCCTAACTCATTTCCAATGGCGTCTGGTGATTTTTTCAATTGTTTTACCAAAGCAAACATCACCACGGCGTAGTCGCCCTCAAATTCGGGTTTTGTTTGGTTTATCTGAAAATCTTTCTCTGTAAATGTTGATCCGTATAACTTTCCCAGACTTTCGATAACTGCCTGCTGTAAATGCTGAACTATTGCCATGAAATGTAATTAAGGACGGCAAAAATAGTTATAAGTTTTGAGTTGTAAGTTTTAAGTAGTGAGTTATAAGTTCAATCAACAGGTCCTGGCAAATACAACAATTAAAAAGCGGCCATTTAGGCCGCCTTTTGATGAGAGGGAAGTAGCTTGAAACTTACTACTTATTACTCAAAACTTCACTAATTCGTTTTCTTCTTCAACTTATCCTTAAACACCTTCTCGAACTTTTCCATTTTTGGCCTAATCACGTAGTAGCAGTACGGCTGAGACTGGTTATTTACATAATAGTTCTGATGGTAGTTTTCAGCGGGATAGAAGTTTTTAAGTGGTTCTATAGAGGTCACGATCGGTTTGCTCCATGCGCCGCTTTTATCCAGCTCTGCCTTGTAATGTTCTGCCTTGTTTTTTTGTTCTTCGTTGTTGTAAAAGATCACACTTCTATATTGCGGACCTGCATCATTTCCCTGCCTGTCAAGTGTGGTAGGGTCATGCGTTTGCCAGAAAACTTCCAGCAACTCGTCGTATGAAATTTTTGAAGGGTCAAATACAATTTGTGCAACTTCCACGTGGCCGGTATTTTTTTCGCAAACCTGTTCGTAAGTAGGATTTGCAACATGACCTCCGGAATAGCCGGACGTGACTTTTAAAACGCCATCAAGCTGCTCGAATACAGCCTCCACACACCAAAAGCAACCAGCGCCAAAGGTGGCGGTATCTGTTACAGTATCGCTCGCCGATGCTGCAACTATCGAGTTTTTTGTTGTTGTAAGATTATTACCCATAGCATTATTAATATTTTCTTTCGGAGCACACGAATAAAGTGAAAAGAATAACAGCGAAAGTAAATTTGTAGTTATCGGCATCTTCATTATCATACTATACTCCTTTTTTGAAATAAGTATCTAAGTTACGTTGGTATTAAACAATTAGATTGATGGTTTTTAGCTAAGCGTCTCTTTTTAAGAAACCCTTAACGGAGGGAGATTTTAAAATTAAAAATTTGAGATTTGAAATTTCAAATTGTCCCTCAAGATAGTATTCTCGCACTTTTAATCTCAAATTTCAAATCGTTTTCTTCCCACAGAAATACAAGACAACAAAACCACTCAAAATAGCTGCAAACGAACCAATTAGCACAGCAATTTTTGAAATGTCCTGAAATTCCTGGGTATCAAAAGCCAACATGGTGATAAAAATCGACATCGTAAAACCGATTCCCGCCAATAATCCAATTCCGATCATTTGTCCCCACGAAGTGCCTGATGGCATTTCTCCTAAATTTAATTTAACGGCAATAAAAGATAAGATACTGATTCCTAATGGTTTGCCAAGAAGTAGTCCCAGCATCACGCCCCAGCTGAGGGTAGTGTTCAGGTTGGCAATGAAATTTTCCGGAATAACTATCGCCGTATTTGCCAAAGCAAATAATGGCAGGATGGCAAAGTTTACCGGCACGTGGATCTTGTGCATATAATGTTCCAGTTTGCCAACAGGTATAAACATTGCCATTACAACACCGGCTATGGTTGCATGAATACCAGAGTTAAACACACAATACCACAACAGCAACCCGAGAATGATCGATAGGAAGATATTTAGTTTCTTGAAATAAAAAAGGAAGCCCAGCACTCCGCAAATTAATGCTGCATACAAGAGATAGTTCCACTGGATGGCACCGCCGTAAAACAATGCAATGACCAGTATGGCGCCGAGATCGTCAATTATGGCGAGCGCCATGAGGAATATCTTTAAGGAAACAGGCACCCGGGAACCTAACAGCGATGCTACACCCAAAGAAAAAGCTATATCTGTTGCCATCGGAATGCCCCAGCCGTGTATGTAGGGTGTTCCTTTATTGATAAATGAATAAATAACTGCAGGAAACAGCATGCCACCAAGTGCGGCCGCTATTGGTAAAATGGCTTTGCGAAAGGTGGATAGTTCTCCGGTCAGCAACTCCTGCTTGATTTCCATGCCCACTAAAAAAAAGAAGATGGCCATTAAAAAATCATTGATCCAGTGAAGCAGGTGATGGGGCAGATGAAGATCTAGCGGAAAATGGAAAGGTTTTTCCCAAAAAGAAATATAGGATTGGCCAAACTGGGAGTTGGACAATATCATTGAAATAATGGTACACGCCAGCAATGTGATGCCAACCGCTCTGCTGTCTTCAATAAAATCTGAAATTGGCTGAACAATGCCTTCCTTTAAAATCTTCTTTATTGACCCCATGTAATCGAAGATACAATTCAAAAGTAAAAAGTGAAAAGTCAAAAAAAGGTGGTCGACTATTAACCACTCTTTTTTGACTTTTTATTTTTAATTCTTACTTGGCAGTAACGGGTTTAGTCTCTTCCTTTTTGTTATTTTCCTCTTCGTCATCCTCATTGTTGCCCTCTTTGAGTTTGAATTTCTTTTGCGGTGGTTCAAACAATTCGAATTTCGTTTTCGGACGATAGTCATCCATCCATTTGAAATTTTTCAAACGCATTTCATCATTGTTGACCTGGCGGAAAGGATACATTGTGCCGCTTACTTCGCTGATGAAAACAACTTTGTTTACCTCTTTATTTAAAAAGCGAATGTCAATAATGTCACCGGTTGCGCGGTTTACTCCAACAAATGCCTTTTGCTCATCCTGTGCGTAATAAATACTTTCAGCACTTCCTTTGGCACGCACATAATCGATCTCCCCATCTTTAAAATAGCCATCGATCGTGTGACCCTGCAATTGATTGTAATATCCGCCTTCGTCCAGCCGGTTGATCACTATTCCGTTTTCAAATACATAAAAACGTGAAGGCTTTTTATTTTGTGTGTACAAATAAATGGTATCGCCTGTGACCTGGCTCTTGCTTGCCCAAACGATCGGGTGGGTGATAAGGCGGAAAATAGAATCTGCCCCAGAGTAATACAAACTATCGCATATCGCTTGAGTTGAGTCTGAGTAAATGCGCACATTGTAATAGCCCAGCAAATATCTTTTACCGTTGTTGGCTGAATCTTTTTTCACGTCATCAGCTTTTGACTGCTTAACGTTTTTTATCATCAGCGTATCTTTTTTACCGGTAGTATCATCCAGCATACCGGAAAAAAGAATATCTGCTGAAATATAGATCGAGTCTTTATCCTGCTTAATGATTGCCAGAGGTTGCTCTGTAGCCACCATCGTATTCGTATTACGATTGCCTTCCATTCTGTTGGAAAGAATCATAATGTTTTGAGCAGTATCTTTAAAGACAACCCTTCCCGTTGCAAGATTTTTTCCGCTTTGATCATCAAAGCTAAGATCGTCGGCCGTGATTGTGGAAGATCCGTCGACTGTAGTTGTTCTTTTTGTAAAATGCGCCGCCTTATTTTTCGTGTCGTAAAAGCCCTCCGTAGTGGTGATTTTTCTTTTGGCGCTATCCTCTATGTATGTTTTAGTAATGAAGGTTGCGATCTGCGATTGCGTGTTGTACAGCAAAGAATCTGAATCGAGCTTGTACTGTGGATCGCGGAGCTTTACGTTGTTTTTGAAATATACATCCTTTAGTTCAGAATAATAAATAGCGTCGGTGCTGGTCATCACGGTCTTGCCATTTACCAGTTTTCCGCCGTTTCTGTAAGTGCCGGTTTTATAGGCTGCATTGTATTCAAACTCATCAGTAGTAAGCGTGGCCTTACCATCGGTCATCTTTACATTTTTTTTCAGCGTGGCAATTCTTGTGCTCTTGTAATAGATCATGTAATCGCCCCATGCATGCACGGTGTCGCTGTCTATGATGTGCACGTGTCCGAAAGCCTCTACAACCTCTTCCGGTTTGCGGTAGATTGCGCTGTCGCAATAAAATCTGGTGGCGCCGTCAATAATAATGACCTTGCCTACCATAATAGTATTTTCTCTAACCGAATCAAGCTTTGTATTGGTCAATCTGTCGCCATCAGAATGTATGGGTCTTGTAGAATCGCCTCCAGCAGAACGGTTACCGGCCGGCTCCTGCGCCATTACTGAATTTTGCATTAACAACAAACCACACGCACATAGCAGGATGCCTGTAATAAAATATTTCATCAATTGGTTGCTTTGGTAGAATCAGCCAACGGCGCTGACAAAGGTGTACTTTTATCTTTTTTGCCAAATACAGAAACGTTCACATAACGTTTTGGATGTACACGCAAATCATCTAATAATATATTAAGACTGCGGGTTGTGTTTTCAAGATTCTTGTACAGTTTAGGATCGTTCATCAACAGGCCAAGGCTGCCATCATTACTGTTGGCTTTTTTAACAACGGCATTTAGCTGGTTAATTGTTCCTTGCAAAGAGGCTAACGTTTCGTCCAATTTGAGATTGGCGAATTTGTTAGTTGCCGTTTCAAGATTATTTAAAGAACCGGTGATCTTGTCGTTGTTGTTGGCAAGGTTTCCGGTAAAGGAATTCAGATTCGTAAGTGATTTTGCCAATGCGCCGGACTGGTCATTCAGAAGTTTGTCCAATGAAGCCGAGGCTATAGAAAGGTTTCCGATAATTGTCTGGAAATTGTTTTTTGTTTTGGGATCGAAATAACCACCGATCACCTCGATCGCCGAATCCAGGGATTTCAATGTGCCGTTCACGCTTTCCAATGTTGGGGAAAGAGTGGCCTGCAACTGATCAACCAGTCCCGGAATATCTTTAGAAAGCAGTGTGTCGCCGTCTTGCAGGTATAGTTTGGAATCACCCATGGTAATATTTATTGAAGGTGTTCCCAAAAGACTTTGGCTGATTGCAGCCACGGAGTTGTTTGGAATATTTACATCTTTGCTAAGGTTTATTACCACTATAATGCCTGAGAGATTCTTATCTTTTTCCTGCAATTTATAAATAGTTCCAACCTGTAAACCGTTAATCATTACTGGGTTAGAAGTATTGATGCCATCTACTTTTGAAAATATTGCGTAAATCTTTTTGCTTGGATCAAGCAGGTTTTTGCCTTTCAGGTAATTAAAGCCGAGGATAAGTATTGCCAATGCTGCTGCAGCCAGAATGCCAATTTTAGTTTCGTTAGCGATTTTCATTCGTATTAATTTATTCCGGAAACGTTATGGTTCATGTTCAAAAAATTGGTGCCATGACGACATAACCCCGCAAATGTATGCAATCTGTTTGTGAATGGTAAACGGTTGAGAACGTAGATTGTTATAGGAATTAGAAATTAGGAATTAGAAGTTAGGGGGGCTTAATCTAATTCCTGATTCCTAGTTCCTGCTTAGTTGCCGGTATATCGTTTCAGTGCAGAGACTATATTAGAAACGACTTCGTTTTGACCATCTTCACTGTTCAGGTATTTTTCTTCTTCTTTATTGGTTAGGTAACCTGTTTCTACAAGGATACTTGGCATGCCTGTTGCCTGCAATACCCAGATACCTTTGTTGTTTCTTTGCAAAACGCCTTTATCATTACGGCCTGCTTTTTTAAATTCTTCCTGCACATAGCTGGCAATAGTATAGCTATTTTTAAAAAAGTATTTTGTATAGAGCTGAGCACGAATTCTCGCCTCAGGAGAGTTAAGGTCAAGCACGTTTAAGGAGTCCACAACGTTTTCGCCACCTTCTTCACTCATATCGATGTTGTCGCTTTTAATGTCACTTCTGTCGGCAGCCCATATATAAGTTGAAGGCCCGTTCACTCTATTTTCTACATAATAACTTTCGTAAATAGGTTCGTTCACCACTTTCTTTTTGCGGTGTTTGCCCTTTCCTACATAAACGGTTTTGGGTTTGTGACCAATTACGCGTTTTTCATACCAGCCGCCCGGTGCGTGACCCGCTGCATCACAGTGGATACACAGGTAAAGATCGGCTTTTGATTTATTGGCAAGCTCTGCACGATAGCGAAGCGACTGGCCAATGTTATTGAAGTTGCCCGGCAAAATATCGGTTGTGCGTGTAAAAATAATTTTCATCTCCGGATACTCTTCCTGGATAGCCTTGCCCAGTTTCAGGCTTATTTGCAGGGCCACCTCTTTCTCTTTGGAAAAAAGTCCATGACATCCCGGGTCAATTCCGCCATGGCCTGGATCGATAATTAAAGTGCGTACAGTATTTTTCTTAGTAACAGGTTCCTGTTGCTGATCAGTTGCGGGTGTTTGCTTCTTCAAAGACACCATTGAAAGATATAGACCGATAATACCAACAACAAAAAAGAGTTTTTTCAACATACTAATCGAATTATTTAACTGTTTCCGATGATCTTTTAGGATTTTTGTAAACGGTGAATCACTATTTTTGCCCACACTATTATATGATTAACGGCGGTAAATTTAGTTTAAAAAGTTTTTCAGCATCCTTTTTCACGTTAATGTTTTCTGTATTAACGTTAATAGCGATGGGGAATTATTCCGAAACTAATGTTTTTAATGACTCATCAGCAAAATTGACAGATACTGTACCTGTTGTTAATGGCCGTGATACCACACTAAAAGGGCGGGGCCTTGATACAACCGGAAGAGACACAACGAAAAGGGATACGTCAAAACTTGTTACAAAGGTTGATACTTTCGGCGTGAAAGTATCTAAGGATACTTTGGATGCACCCATAAGCTATACCGCATCCGATTCCATGGTGCTCGATGTTCCCACTAAAAAAATATATCTCTATAATAAGGCCCACGTAAAGTATAATGACATTACGCTGGATGCTTATCAGATAGGTCTTGACCAGAAAACGCAGATCATTACGGCCACACACACTTTCGACACGCTTAATCAAATGGTGCAGAAGCCGAAATTTGCACAGGCCGATAGCAAGACCGAATCCGACTCACTGGCTTTCGACATGAAAACGATGAAGGGGCTTACCAGGAACACCTACATGAACCAGGGAGAAATATTCATGAATAGTGAAAAGGCGAAAGCAGTATCCAAACAAATTTACTACGCTTATCGCGGCCGCTTTACAACCTGCGATTTGGATACTCCGCACTTTGCCTTTCGTGCAAACAAAATGGAACTGATCAACAAAAAATATGCGATTACAGGTCCCGTGCACCCCGAGTTTGAAGGCGTTCCCTTACCTATATATATACCATTCGGATTTTTCCCGCTCTCACAGGGCCGTCACTCCGGATTGCTCCCGCCACAATTTGTAAGCAATGAGCAATATGGTTTGGGATTGGAGGGCCTGGGTTACTATAAAGTATTGAACGAACATTTTGATGTATTGTTGCGTACCAACATCTATTCATACGGAGGTTGGCTGGCAACCGTTACACCTACTTACCGGGTACGATACAAATATTCCGGTCAGATGAGTTTTTCATACAACAACATGCGCATGTTGAGCAATGCCGGTTCCAAGGAATTTACCAGCAGCAAACTCTGGAGCCTGATGTGGAGCCACACGGTAGACAGCAAAGCCAGGCCGGGAACAACTTTCATGGCGAGCGTAAACATTTCGTCTTCGAAGTACAACCAGTATTCATACAACCCAACGGTGAACTTCAACAACCAGTTGTATTCATCTATTGCCTACACAAAAAACTGGAACAACAAGTATAACCTTTCGTTGAGTGCGGGTCACGATCAGAACAACGTGACACGTTTGTACAATATCCGCCTGCCCAACGGTGCCTTTACGGTAAACAATTTTTATCCGTTCCAGCCGAAAGAGTTTGTGGGTACGCCTAAATGGTACCAAAAACTTGGTATAGGTTTGAACACAACATTCACCAACCAGACATCATTTTACGACACTGCATTTAGCATGACTAAATTGCTGGATACAATGCAGTGGGGCGTTTCCCATAATATTCCAATTTCACTGGCATTGCCGCCAATATTGGGGGGAGCCGTTACAGTGGCACCAGGTGTGAGTTTGCAACAGAAATGGTATGGCGAACGCATTTACCGCCAATGGGATTCCACTAACAACCTTTTGCGCACTACACACAACAAAGGATTCTATCTGGCAAACGATGTTTCGTTTAGTTTGTCGTTAAGTACAGCGTTGTTTGGGACCTACAATAAGTTTGGTAAAAACAGTAAACTACAGGCGATCCGCCACGTGATACGGCCAACGCTGGGTGTTAGTTATAAGCCTGATCTCGCCGCCAAAGATTATTACTCCACCATTGTGAACGTGATTGAGGACCAGGTAAATAAAACCAGGGACACGATACGTCAACGTTATTCTTATTATACAGGAACGATTAATGGCCCATTCTCCGAGGGAACATTCGGTGGTATTAACTTTGGTTTGGACAACAACCTTGAAATGAAAGTGCGCTCCAAAAAGGATTCCACCAACGGAGGTATTAAAAAAGTAAAACTTATTGACGGATTTGGCGTAAACGGCAGCTATAACCTCATGGCAGATTCGTTTAAACTTTCCACCATGAGCTTCTATATGAGGAGCACACTGTTTGAGAAAGTGAACCTGACTGCAAACGCTGTGCTCGATCCTTACCAGACAAATGACCGTGGATACAGAATTGACAAATACGCATGGCAGGGCGGAGGCAAGTTTTCCCTTGGTCAGATAACAAACGGAAGCATTGCGCTTTCTACAAGTTTCTCAAGTAAGAAGAAAGAACAAAAAGAAAAGGCGCTGAAAAACAATCCGGATATGGGCCTGCCAATGACGATGGAAGAGCAGCAGTCGCAGATCGATTACATAAGAAACAATCCAGCGGAATTTGCTGATTTCGATATTCCATGGAACATCAACGTGTCCTATTCACTGAGTTTCATAAGGGCGCTGAAATACGATTTTAGCGGTTACCAAACCCATGTTACATCCAGCATAACATTGGGTGGAGACTTTAACCTGACGCCAAAATGGAAGGTGGGTGCGAATACTTACTATGATTTTAAAGGCAGCTCTATTCAACAGCTTACCATGTTTGTATCCAGGGAAATGCACTGCTGGCAAATGTCGATCAACGTGGTGCCTGTTGGTATCACCAGGTATTTCAATATTACCATCAACCCGAAATCAAGCATTCTGCGCGACCTGAAAGTGAATAAGAGGAACTCGTTCTATGGAGGAACGTAACCTAACCAATCAGAAATTAGGAATTAGAAAATAAAATAGTGCGACATTCAATACATGACCTGACAGGTTTTAAATCTGTCAGGTTTTTTTATTTGGGTAATCGACGGCGGTATTTCAATTGGGCATCGTTGCGTCGCACACTGCAGCAGTAGTAATGCTAATCATCAAAGAAATCAGCGTAAATCAGTCCAATCAGCGTCATCAGCGTGCCATTGTCTTTAGTGCCCCGCAAACAACATTCATGCAGTTTTTGGCGATAACCCCAATCTGGCAAAATATTTCCTCACTGATCTGTCTTTCTAAATTCCTAATTCGTTACTCCTAATTCCTGTCTATCAGTGCGTTGCAAAAAAGGCGTGATGTATGTCACATTATTTTAGTGTAAATCCTCACGGAGACTAATAGCCACCTGCGCTAATTTTGACATACGGAACAAGAGAAAACTATGAACGGATTTAGCGTGAAATCTAAATTTTAAGGTAAAAAATCCAACAATCCTTTTAAAGCCATAGCTGAGAGGTACTGGTGTATCGAAGAGATTTTATTAATCTACCCGATGAACACTAATTCGAATCAAGTATATTTTTCTCCTTCCGTATCCGTCCCCTTCTTTTTCTGTTTGTTACTTACCTTCTTTTTCCCCCATTTAGTTAGTTGAGAGTTAATTGAAAGTTGAAAATTGAAAATCTTTGATAAATGTATTGTCTCTTTTCATTCTTCGTCTAGTATTCATTTTCAACTTTCAATTTTCAATTATTCCATAAATTCCCACGCACTTTTATACGCATCATGTTTTTCCGAGTAACCAATGAAGTCAGCATAAAAAGGAAATTGTGCCAGTGTAGCGCTATCACCAATAACAACGAGCTTTTTACGTGCACGCGTCATGGCAACGTTCATGCGTCGGACATCTGAAAGGAAACCGATTTTATTTTCTGAATTGCTTCTTGTCATGCTGATGTATACAACATCACGTTCCTGCCCCTGGAAACTATCGATGGTATTAATAGAAATTTTGTCACCGTATTTTTTCAATAGATCGGAATGTTGTAATTGCTCACGCAAAATTTCAATCTGTTGTTTGTACGGAGAAATGAAAGCGATCGAAGGAAAATTTTCAGTTGTATAATGATTGCTTAATCTGGTAACGAAGTTGGTCAAATGTTTGAATGCAAATGCAGCCTCCTCAGGATTGGTGGCGCTGGTGCCTTCAATTTTTTCATCAAAGCCGCATCCTGCTGTATCAATAAATAGTAAAGCGCTGTCATCAGCAAGCAAGGCATGTTTTGCAACCGATTCATGCGCGATGAGTTTGTTGTGATAAAATTCTTGTGAAGAAAATCCCATGATCGTTTCATGCATGCGGTATTGTTCACGAAGCAGAATAACTGCTTCCGGATGCAGCTCAACACATTTTTCTAACAGTGTTGTACTCAATCCGCCTCTCGCTGCTTCTTCAGATTTTATAGTGGGCGGCAACTGCAAATGGTCGCCCGCCATAATGAGTTTTTGTGCCTTCAGAATGGGGATCCAGCAGGCAGGTTCTATGGATTGTCCTGCTTCGTCGATCACTATGGTGCCATAACGCAAATCCCTGATGGTATAATGGTTTGCTCCAACAAGCGTGGCTGTGATTACATCTGCACCTGCAATGAGATCGTTGATGATATACTGTTCTGTATTTTCAACTTCCTTCATTATTTTTCTCGCCTCGTCAAATAAAGCTTTTCTTTGGTCACGTTCTGCTTTGCCAAAGTTGCGCTTGTATTTATGCGCCATGTTTTTGAACTCGGCCGCTTGTTTCTTGAGTCGTTTAATTTCCTTGTTGCTGCTGTGTTCCGAAATTTTGTTGTCGAGCGTGAGTGATTGCAAACGCTGTGAAACGCGTGCAGGGTTACCGACACGTAAAACATTCAGCCCTTCTTCCGATAATTTTTCACTTAATAAATCAACAGCTGTATTGCTTGGAGCAACCACCAAAATTTGATGGTGGTCTTTTTTGTTCAATGCTTTGATTGCCTGAACAAGCGTAGTTGTCTTACCGGTGCCGGGAGGGCCGTGTACAATGGCAACGTCATTTGCGTCGAGAATTTTGTTGACCGCTTCCTGTTGTGATGGATTGAGTTTGCTGTTTTGGTATGAACCTTCGCCAGTATTAAAAGTGGCAGATTTTTTACCGGTCAAAATTTGTACGAGATTGTTCTGATCCTTGTCATACAGTGTTGCCGCCAGTTTCAGGGCATTCTGCATTTCATCGTAACTGTTGTCATCAAACAATAGATCAATGCCCAACTTTCCATCGCGGCTCCAGTCGGGAAGTTCATCCGTGCGCAGGTTTATTTTTAAGCGGTTACCACCCTGATAAGTAATCACGCCTTCTACTCTGTCATTCTTAGGATCATGATTGGAAAATAGCGCAGCCGGAACGCCGGCTCTCAGCTGGTGCATCACATCCTGATGCGTGGTGCGCTCAACCTCAACATTCAAATAGTCACCTCGACCCAATTCCGTATCTCTGATGGCAATAGGATACCATGTAATGCCTTCCTCTCTTCGTGCATTTACAGAAGAGCGTTCCATCAATTCTTTATATATATCACTGTCGTGTTGCCTTTCAATTTTCAGCAGGTCCTGAAGCTTCTTGAAATAATCCATCCGGCAAAGGTAGGGGCGAATCGCATTCGCCCTGCAGTGCGGTTAGGGGAGAATGGAGAGTTGAGAGTGGAGAATTGAAAATGAAGGTTGTTCGTTTTTAGCAGCCCCAACTTACCATCAAATAGCTCCAACAACTCTCAACTCTCCATTCTCAATTTTCAATTGTATCACGGTAATTTCGAAAGATCCACAACCGGTTGTTTAGACGTCGCAGGTCGTTTATAATTGCCATTAAGCTGAGTGTAGTTGCTGAAGAAGCCACAGTTTTGCAAATAGAACAAACCGCTTTTATCCAGGCCTCCTGCATAATCCATGCGAAAGCCGCTGTGTGCCGTGTTATCACCTGTGAACTTCGCATCCGTCAATTCGATCCACTTGCCGTTTGCATCACATACCCACTGGTTGCCAAACAAAACCTTTCTTGTTTTATTACCCTGCTCAGGATTAAAGTTCTCCAGAAAGGAGTGGAGGTGCTTTAGATATGTGGCTGTTTTTGGTCGTTTAAATGAGGCAACCAATTGCCATTCATTTTTTTCCGGTGCAAAGAAATAAGCCGTGTAAGTTGTTGTGTTGTTACTGTTATCGGGTTGAGCGTGTAATAAGAACTTATAGGTGTTACCAGCTTTCCAGTCATAACGCAAATAACTTTGTCCGCCAGAGCCTTCATTGCCAAACTCACCCGTATGAACGCCTTCTCCTTTACGAAGCATTACTATTTGCTGATCAGCCGGAATTTGTTTAGGATCATTGGTAGAATAGGGGCTCCATAAAGAAAATAAAATTCTTCTTTCTGTAGCTGAGTTTACCTGGATACCGAAATAGCCTTCGGCAAATCCATTGGCCATGTAATAAGAGCCTATTACATCTTCACCAACCGGAACTGTGATCTCATTGTAGAACCACTCGGCCTTAATATCGTTGCTCAATGTATAACCAAGATGCACAGAAGGTCCGCGGCGTCCCCAGTAAAAGAAATTGCCTTCATTGTTCTTTACGAAAACAGTTTTTGAATTAACGGCAGTTCCGGAAACAGTATAGCTCCTGATATCCGCGAAGGCGTTCCCGCTTTTCTCAACTCCTTTCAATTCCAGTTTTATATAGCCAGTATCCTTCACGCGCCATTCACCTGCATTTACAAGTGTATCGTTCTTTGTAAGTTTTATTTTCTTCGACTGATTGCCAATGGCAGCAGTAATAGTGCTTTTGTCATCTGTAGATGCATTTAACAACAACTTGAGAGTGCCTGGTTGCGTAACACGCACATATATTTCAAGTACAGTGTTTTCATTGTTCCATCCGGAAACACCATTTTTCTTTACTATGTTTTCGTTATTGCTAGTAAAAGTGTTACCACCAGCGGGTACAACCACTGATGTGTCGGTTGCTGTTGCAAATGAATGCAGCGAAATGACGCTGAATAGACAGCAGATAAGTAGTGATAAAGAAAGCGTTTTTTTCATGTAGTGTTATTTGGAAATTGTTTACTGTAGAGTGAACTCAAATTGTTGCAGATTTATTTACCACTAAGTAACTAAGGCCACTAAGTTCACTAAGAAATTTCCTTAGTGTGGTTTAGTGGCCTTAGTTACTTAGTTATAATCTTTAGATGCAAAGCATCTATTGACTAGCTCCTGATTGCTCCAAGCTTATCTTCCTTCTCCGTAAGCCTCTGCAGCAGCGTGATCTGGTTGTTTGCCCGGACGAAATTGTGCTCAGGATATTTTGCGCCGTAGTATTTATCATTATTCAGGTAATCCGTTAAGAAGCGGATCGCCTGCATGTAAATGAGAAATTTTCCTGCGTAAAGAAAATGCTGTTTTTCATCATCAGTAAGTTCCTTTGCCATATATTCATTATAACCCTGCACAATAGCCCGGTAGAAATCTTCCCGAATAAGGATCTTGCTAAAGTCGCTCTCTTCCTCGCTTACAGGCGACAGGTACGTGCGCATCATGTCTCCTACATCGCTGATGAAAAGCCCCGGCATAATGGTATCAAGATCAATAATGCATATGCCTTTACCTTGTTTGTCGAACAACACGTTGTTGATCTTTGTGTCGTGATGTGTTACACGTTGCCTGAAACTATCGGCAGAATGTATCCTCTCAAACTCTTTTACAATTGCTTCGAATTGCTTGATGAGTTTAATGCTTTCCTGCGCCTGTTTGATCCTTTCTGCATTGCCGTTTTTTAGAGCAGTTTGAAATTGTTGATAACGCAACGAAAGATTATGAAAGTCATGCAAAGTGATTTTCAATTTGTTTACATCAAAACCCGAAAGCGATCCTGTAAATTTTCCAAATTGAAATGCAGCCTCGTATGCCTGCTCCGGCGATTCAGCAACATCAATCGTGTGTGAATCAGGAATAAAAGGCATCAGGCGGAAATAGCCGAACGTTTCATCATAAAACATTTCTTCGCCGCAAATCGTTTGTACAGGTGTTACAAACAAATAGTGAGGATGTTGGTCGTGAATGAAATCAGCAATGGCTCTCACATTGTTGGCGATGAGTTGAGGCTGACTAAAAATTTCGCTGTTTACATTTTGCAAAATAAACTTACGGCGGCCAGACTCCACCTTCCAGGTTTTATTAATAAGGCCGTTTCCAAAAGGTTGGGCTTGCGTGACTTCATGATCGATGCCGTAAGCAAAGAAAATTCTGCGCAGGAACTCTTCAAGTGATGCAGGCCGATCCTTTATCGCCTGCTTTTCATGTTGATGCATAAAAATCTGTTTGTTAGAATTCATCATTTAATGCGAATACAGGTTTTCTATACATCCATTGACCGCCTGTAAAGTCAGGGAATTCTACTGTTTGATGACCAAGTTCAATAGACTGCTCGCTCAAAGGAGTAATTGCACTCCATGCTGCAGCATCATACACGTCCATTGGGGTAGGTATTTTGCGCTTGATCGATTCAATGAATGAATGGATCACGAAGAAGTCCATTCCGCCATGTCCCGCGCCGGCTGTTTCTTTCGACCAACGCTGCCACAACGGGTGATCATATTTGTCGAGCCATGATTTTGCATCATCCCATACATCGTTTTGTTTTGATTGACCTTCGATATAAACACTCTTGTTTACATCCATCCACAATCCCTTTGTTCCCTGCACGCGGAAGCCCAATGAGTATGGACGCGGAAGATTTGTATCGTGTTGCAGAATGATCGTTTCACCATTTGAACAACCGATCATCGTAGTAACAATATCGCCGAGTTTAAAGTTCACTTTAGCATTCGGATGATTTTCACCACCAACTTGCACAATGTGTTCATGCAATCCTCTTGATTTTGTAGCATAAGAACACAACGACAAAAATCTATTTCCCCTGTTTATGTTGATAGCATGTGCGATTGGCCCGATGCCATGAGTAGGGTACAGGTCACCATTGCGGAACAAGGAGTGGTTTGTGCGCCAGTGTGCCTCTGAAAATCCTTTCTCGCCAAACTCAGCACCATTGCCATATGCGCTTTTTCCGTCATTGAATTTCACGCCGCGTAGATCGTGCTGATAACCGCCTTGTAAATGGATCAGCTCTCCAAACAATCCTTGCCTCACCATATTTAACACAGCCATTACATCTCTGCGGTAGCAAACGTTTTCAAGCATCATCACGTTTGCTTTATTTTGTTCTGCTGCCTTAACAACATCCCAGTGGTCCTGTAGGGTAATGCCAAGAATTACTTCTGTACCCACATATTTAATACCCCTTTCAAGCGCACCGATGATCATTGGTTTGTGCCATTCCCATGGAGTAGCAATTACAACCCCATCAAGTTGTTTTTTCTCCAGCATTGTTTTCCATGCGTAATCATTACCTGTGAAAATTTCCGGAGATTTTTTTCCGCTCTTCGCAATTGTTTTTTTAGCAAACTCAAGCATACGATCGTCAACATCGCAAATGGCGACGAGATCAACATCATCTCTTCTTAATAACAGATCAAGATGGCCAAGACCACGCATCCCCGTTCCAATAAGTCCTATTTTAACTTTTACATCGACACCGGATGCAAATAAATTTGCGGAAGGTAACAATGCTAATCCGGCAGCAGTCAAACCGGTGTTGCGTACAAAGTTTCTTCTGTTCATGCAGTGAAAGTTATGTGTTACAAGTTTTGAGTAATTAGTTATAAGTTGTGAGTTTCGAGGTCTAAGAATGAATATTTTGATTGTTGCAGGAATCTTCCAACTTACTCAAAAACTCATTACTCAAAACTCAAAACTGTCTTTTTCGCGAATCAAAGTAGAACAATATTTTTTACGAAATACACGCAAACGGTTGCGTGATTTTTATAAAAAAGGGGGTTGTAGCTTAGAATTAGAAACGACGAAAAGCCTTGCAGGCTCTTATCCGAACCATCATCATGACTAAATGATTGACTCAGTAAAATGCCAGCTGAATATAGCGATTGCCATGAAGATGATAAAATAATACAGCAAAATAATTGAATGACTGAATAACTGAGTAGTTGAATCAATGAATTATTGAATAATTGAGTTTTAACGCAAGATTGTTTTGCAGCTTAATTATTCAATGATTCAATAATTCGGTTCTTCAGTTTGTTTTTTTTATATCTTTCAAAAATGAAACATCTTCTCGCTGCGGCCCTAATTCTATCTGCACAGGTAACTATCGCTCAACAAATAAAGTATACAGTTTGCAACGATTGCTGGAACCGTGATTCACTCGGCAATCATAGAGTGGTCATAGAATTTAATGGCGCCGGTAAAATTGCAAAAGCAATAATCCCGTGGAGAAGAAACGACGAAAATCCGCAGGACAAGCGAGTCATAGTGCAGGATAGCAAAACAGGCAATAAAATATTAAATGTAAATGCCGTTGATATTTCAAGAGAAAATGGCACCGTTTATTTTGAACCCGTTTCCGGAAAAGGCACTTACAATGTGTACTACATACCTTACAGAAATGAAGGTAAAAGCAATTACCCCAAAGGCGTTTATTTAAAGCCAGAACAAACTGCATCCGCAGAATGGTTGAAAACTATCAACCCTAAGGCGGCTGCAAACGCAACCGTGGCAAGGATTGAGGCGGTTGATTCTTTCAACACTTTCTATCCGATGGAAGTTATTGCGACAGCAAAAGAAACAAATGTGCTGAAAGCAAAATATGCCAAACAACCGTTCATTGTGTTTCCGGAAGATAGGCAGTTCTGTATTCGCATAAAGCATGACTTGCCTTACCGATGGATACAAAAAGGAGCACAAAGTTCATTTCAGGGCGAAGCTGCAAAAGGTGAATTCTATGCTTATCAGTTAGGTGTATATGCTTTGAAAGATCTGCAAAACGTCAAGGTAGCTTTTAGTGATTTGAAAAATGCTGCCGGAAAAACGATCAACACGAAACAGATCACTTGCATCAACACAACAGGCGTTTCATACGATGCGAAACCTTTTACTCAAAATGTAGATGTTACCGCAAATACTATTCAGCCGCTTTGGTGCGATATTGCAGTGCCTGCAAATATTGATGCGGGAATTTATTCAGGGAAAGCAACCGTAACTGCAAACAATGCAAAGCCCGTTACCATAAATATCAACCTGACAGTTAATAGCAAAACCCTTGCAGATGGCGGCATTAACGAGCCATGGAAACAAACACGTTTGCAATGGTTAAATTCTACACTGGCACAGGATAATGACGTTATCGCGCCTTACACACCACTTGAACTTGTTGGCGATACAGCAGTGAATTTGCTGGGCAGAAAAATCATCATTAATAAAGATGGTTTTCCAAAACAGATCCAAACTTTTTTCACAGAAGAAATGACGGGTCTTTCAACAACACCGAACTCTTTGCTGTATGAAGGCATTCATTTTCATTTCACCAGACAAAGCAATGGTAAAAACATTGACCTCAAAAGCGCCGGTTTTTCCTTTACAGAAATAAAACCCGGCACGCTAAAATGGCAGGCAACAAATACATCTGATTCTTTGCAAATGGATGTAAACGCATCACTTGAGTTTGACGGTTTCTTATCATATACAGTGAAAGTAATTGCCTTACAGGACATGGATTTTAAGGACATCGTGCTGCATATTCCTTTCCAAAAAAATATGACTACTTACATGATGGGATTGGGACAAAAAGGCGGTTACCGTCCTGAGTTGGTAGATTGGAAATGGGATGTGGCAAACAAAAATCAGGATGGTGCATGGATAGGAAATGTTAACGCAGGTTTGCAATTTTCTTTAAGAGATGAAAAATATGTGCGACCGCTCAATACTAATTTCTATCTGCAAAAGCCATTGCAATTGCCTACATCTTGGGGCAATGATAACAAAGGAGGTATACAAGTGGGCATTAAAGGTTCTTCGATGTTGGTGAATGCTTACAACGGCGCACGCCGCATGAAGAAAGGAGAGGTGCTGTATTACAATTTCAATTTACTCATAACACCGTTTCACCCCATCAATACAGAGTTTCAGTGGAGCACCCGCTTCTATCATCAATACAATGACATCGACAGCATAAAAAGAACGGGTGCAACAGTGATCAATATTCACCACGCAACGCCAATCAATCCATGGATCAACTATCCTTTTATTGAGTGGAAAAAAATGAAGTCGTATATTGATGAAGCGCATAGCAAAGGCATGAAGGTGAAGATCTACAATACTGTTCGCGAACTTTCCAATCATGCATACGAAACATTTGCATTAAGAAGTTTGGGACACGAAGTTTATTCTCCTGGTAAAGGTGGTGGCTACAGCTGGCTGCAGGAGCATGCTGCAGAAGATTATATCGCTGCATGGTTTGTACCTGAAATTAGAGATGCGGCCATCATCAACAGTGGTATGAACCGTTGGCACAACTATTATGTTGAAGGCATGAACTGGCTCACGCAAAATGTTGGAATCGATGGCATCTATCTCGATGATGTTGCATTTGACCGTATCACGATGAAACGCATCAAACGAGTGCTTACAAAAGACGGACATCCCGGAATCATCGATTTGCATTCTGCCAATCAATACAACAAAAGCGACGGATTTAATAACAGCGCTAATTTGTACATGGAACATTTTCCATACCTCAATCGCTTGTGGTTTGGTGAATATTTCGATTACGAAAAAAATGCCCCGGACTTTTTCTTAACTGAAGTAAGTGGTATCCCATTTGGTTTAATGGGCGAAATGCTCGAAGGCGGAGGCAATCCGTGGCGCGGAATGATCTATGGCATGACCAACCGTATGCCGTGGACAAGCAACAGCGACCCAAGGCCAATCTGGAAATTGTGGGATGAATTTGGCATCAAAGGTGCTGAAATGATCGGTTATTGGAGTACCAATTGCCCGGTAACAACTGACAATGAAAAAGTAAAAGCAACCGTTTATAAAAGCAAGGGAAAAGCGTTGGTGTCAGTTGCGAGCTGGGCCGCAGATAATGTGGATATTCATCTGAAAATTAACTGGCAATCACTTGGCATTGATCCGTCAAAAGCGACGATTACCGCAAAGGAAGTGACCAATTTCCAACCCGCTAAAACATTTGCCGCAGGCGATGCGATAAGTGTTGAGAAGGGAAAAGGGTGGTTGTTGATTATCGAATAAAGATGCTGCGCATCTTGTTTTGCCACAGAGGCACTGAAGACACAGAGGAAAGAAGATTTATTTGAAAAACTCAGTTCTTCTGTGTCCTCTGTGCCTCTGTGGCAAAATAACCGGCGCGAAGCGCCTATGAAGAGGCTTTATTCAACTCGAAGCTTTTATTGATCATCAATAATCCTTCTATCTCCTCCTGATAATAGTTCCCCGTGACACCGGTACGCTGTAGTTTATCGTTGATGATGCGTATCAAAATCTCCATTGCTTTTTCTCCTTGTTTATAAGGATACTGCTCGATCGAAGCGATCGGTGGAAACGCTGTGTAGCTAGTGATTGGCAGGTTTGCATAACTCGCAAAGAAAATGTCCTCATTAATCTTCAGATTATGTTGTCTTGCATATTGCATCACATCGAGATGCACATAATCGTTAAAAGTGATAATAACTTCTGGAGGATTTTTCAATGCAAGCAATTTTTCCATCGCCTTGTAAGTGCTCTCGCGGGAAAGGTCTGTTTGCTCAAGTAATCGCATATCAACCTTCAGTTTTTTCTTCGAGATGCCTTCAATGTAGCCTTTAAGACGATCGTGTGTCGCAATTAATTTATCGGGCCCGTTAATAAAGCCGATTCTCTTAAAACCCCGGCTGAACAGCCAGTTCACCATTTCAATAGTGCCCTTGTATAGGTTGCAGTAAACTTTGTGTGCATTGTCAAAAGGCGGTACACGATCAAAATACACAATCGGAATATCATATTTTTCCAACCTTGCCAGGTGATCATAGTTGTTGGTGTATTTTGAAAGAGAAATGATCAGGCCGTCAACGCGTTGTTTTTTCATTGCTTCCAATACTTTTTTCTCACGTTCTGTACCATCAAAACTTTGCCCGAAAAGAATGGTATAATTATGCTCCATTGCTGCAGTTTCAATGCCACTAACGGCCTCTGAAAAAAATTCTTCTTTAATATAAGGAAGAATCACGCCGATGATGAAAGTCTTTTGCTGCTTGAAAAAAATGGCTTTTGTGTTCGGCTCGTAGTTTAATTCTTTGGCCAATTCCTGAACACGTGTACGTGTGCGCAAACCTATACTCGGGTGATTGCTCAAGGCGCGGGATACAGTTGACACGGATACATTGAGTTGCTTGGCAATCTCTTTAATCGTGGGCAGTTTGTTTTCCATCTCTAATTTAGAGCACTCAAGGTAAGCAAAAGTTTGGTTATAGTTTTTCCTTTCGCCGGACAATTTGGGAATTATCGGCGTAATATCAAAAAGCTTTTTGAATAGACTTTTAAACCATATTCATTTGTCTTATCTGTGTTTTATACTGTGCGGGTAGTAAAATGGATTGAATGAACCATTCGGCATTCATTCTGCGGACAATTTTGTAGATATAAACCATCGGCTTTATCACCGAACTTTTGCCTAGATTTAAGTTTTCGAGTACAATTTCATTAGCCACCAGTTTTTGTGATTCCAGCAAGATGAAATATCTGAAACTGCCTAAATGTTTTTTGTATTGTTTGAAAAGATCAGCGGTGTATTTGCTGTATTGCAAATTGCTGGCCTGCTGTTGTGAATATTCCGTTTGCCATGTTGCATAGCTCGAAGGAATGTTGCTTAAACCCATACGTGTCGCCATTCTATAAAATACTTCCACAACATCATCTTTTTCCCGGTCAGTTAATTTTCTATCCAATACTTCAAACGACGCAATCGAATAATGGATCAACATGTATAATACATCGCGGTAGGCCCAGTCGGGAATTGCTGCCCCACGAGCTGTTTCAACGCCTGTGTGTATTTTGCGCATCTTATCAATAGCGGCATGTGCTTTTTCTTTCGGCGAAAAAATGATTTGTCGTGCATAACCCACGGTGGAAAATAATCTTCCCAAAGGATCGGAGGGGAGCTTACCTGTAAAGTAAAGCCAGTCAACAGACTTATTCAGGGCGAATTCAGCCGCAGCGCCGGCAAATATCAGCAGGATCACATCTGCCTTGCCCCATATCTTTTGCACAATATGATCTTGTTCAACAAAGTATTCCATAACTGCTTTTAAAGTTAACGATAACGAGTATTAAGTCAAAAAGGGAAAGTCAAAAGTTAAAAGCCGTACAAGCCGGGTATTGCCTAATTGTAAGCAGATCAACACGAAAGCCTTTGAATTTTTCTTTCTTCCTTTTGACTTAGTTAAAGGCCTGTATTTCTCTATTGGAATATTCGTATAATGCCGCATGGTTTTCGATGTTCTCAAGTACTTCAAGACGTTTTATTTTTCTATAGCAAATTAAAAGAGGAATCAAACCTACCGCACCAAACGAACAATCGATCAGCTTCCAGTAGAAAGGAATTTGCCTTACATAGCCTGCGATAAAAGCCGTTGGCCAAATGAGAATACAAGCGATACAGCCAAATTGTATGATCCATATATTTTTCACAGGATCTATGTATGGGCCTATAAATGCAATGGCGATAACAATGTGAGCAAAGGCCAGCCAGTCATAGCCATATACAAGAAACGGGTATTGGGCATTCATATCCCTGATGGCAACATAACATCTTTGAATCCAGAAATGTAAATTGATGCCTAGTGGAATTACCGTGCATAGCCATTCAAGTTCTGTCTCCAATGCAAATGCAGTTGCCCCACTTAATATTAAAGCGATCATAAAGAACACGATCCATCTTCTGATGGTTACTTTCAGCGAATAAATTGTCTCCATAAAAAGCACTTTGAATTACAAAGTAAAAGCGAATTTCTCAGTTACGCAATTATTTTTTAGATTGATCTATAATAATACCTGGAACATGCAATTACCTAAAGCAATAGAATTAATTAAGCATCGGGGAATGTCGACAGGTGAGAAGCAAAACTGGGCAGATCTCGGCTGCGGCAGCGGGTTGTTTACAAAAGCACTTGCTTTGTTGTTACCCGACTCAAGTGTGGTATATGGTGTGGATACACAGCCCACTCTCGCACCGAATGTTTTTCCGAACAAAACGAGAATAGAAGTAATAAAAGCTGACTTCACAAACGATGCACTAAATCTTCCCGTGCTCGACGGCGTCTTAATGGCGAATTCGTTGCACTATGTAAAAGAGAAAAATTCTTTTCTGTCGTCATTGCTGAATCAGCTTGTTGATTATCCGCAATTTCTGATTGTCGAATATGATACCTTAAACGCGAATCGCTGGATGCCTTATCCCGTCGACTTTGCATCGTTAAAGAAACTGTTTGCCAGCATAGGTTTTACGTCAATTCAAAAAATTAACGAGCGTACTTCCATTTACAACGAAGCGAAAATGTATAGCGCGGTGATTTGGAAATAGGAGTTAGAAATTCAATCTCGTTCAGTTAAGCAACTTTTCAATTATTTGGTTGCTATATCCAGGAAAGAAAGACTGCTTGTCATCCCGACGAAGGAGGGATCTGCGTGATTGTTTACGCATAGTGTTCGTTAGTAGTACGACCAGATCCCTCGTTCCTCGGGATGACAAGCGAGATGCTTTTGTTTTTTTCAAACACCTTAATTAAACGACATTGAATTAGGAATTAGAATTGGAGGTAATGCGCTGTAGTAACTCAATTTTCAACTCTGCACTAATATCTTAACAGTGACCAGCAATTGCCCAGTGTGCCTCATCGTATGTTCTGCCGCATGAAAGAGAAGGCCCATAACTGTAGACGGCAGCTGTTTGCGGCCCACACCGCGAAATTCTGTTAAGCTGTATTCGTTGGTTGTTTTAAGCTGCTGCAATGAATTATCAACCTGTTTATTAAAATTATCAAGCAAACTGCTTAGTGTCACATGCTCATTTTGTTTGCCTTCGGCAGAAAGATAGGCAAGTTGCTCCGGACTTAGCGGTTGTGCCTTGACGTAAGTAAATAATCTGTCGAGCACGCCGGTTAAGTGCTGCAGGTGAAACGCAGGAGAGGCAACATTGGCGGGGCTTTCCCAAAGAAGATGCTCCGGAAAATTATTCATCAATTCATTTACTTCATCGCGTGCCTGCAGTAATGCATGGGCCACAGGCTGGAGCAATGCCGGTATGTGTTGGATTGGTCCCCGCATCCAGTATTCCGGTTGTTGCATAGTAGGAGATTTGGCGGAAGATACAAACACCTTAGCGCTCTTTGCGATAAAAAAAGCGACCACCCTAAAGTGATCGCTCTAAAAAAACTTACCGTTTCTATAATTAGAATTTCTCTAAACCAGAGAAGAAGAAGTTACCTTCGATTTCAGCGTTCTCGTCGCTATCGCTACCGTGAACAGCGTTCTCACCAAGAGAAGTAGCGTACATTTTTCTGATAGTACCTTCGTCAGCTTTAGCTGGATCGGTAGCACCAATCAAAGTACGGAATGAAGCCACAGCATTTTCTTTTTCAAGAATAGCAGCAATGATAATGCCGCTGCTCATAAATTCTACCAACTCACCGTAGAAAGGTCTTGCGCTGTGTACTGCGTAAAACTCACCAGCTTTTTCAGCAGAAAGTTTTGTTTGTTTCAACGCTACAATGCGAAATCCTTCTTTAATGATTCTATCTAAAATCGCACCTGCGTGGCCATTTTTCATAGCGTCAGGCTTAATCATAGTAAATGTTCTGTTGCTCATATCACTTTTTTGTTTGAGGCCGCAAATATAGACGGAATAATTAGAAATTAAGAATTGGGAATTAAGAATTAAGAATTCTTTCTCGGCGACATGTAAATCTGTTTGCAAGCTTTGCTCCACTTATTTCAAATCAATAAATCGTAAAAAAATCATCACAATCTTGAAAATCTGCGTTAGTTACCGACATAACAAATCGTTAACTCGTTAAGACTCAATCTTTAACCCTTCTTTTCAAAGTCCTAAAGCTTGTTTTGACAATTTATCAATTCCGCTTACCTTCGCTCCGTTTTTTATGAGACCCATACAGGAAATATACAACCAGCTGACCTCTCCACGTAAAGTGGTAATTACCATGCACCAGAAACCAGATCCTGATGCCATGGGTTCTTCGCTTGCGCTATATCATTTTTTAAGGCAGTTTGGACATACTGTAACAGTTGTTTCGCCCACAAACTGGGCGGGATTTCTTAACTGGATGCCCGGATGTGACACTGTCCTGGATTTCGAAAGTCCAAAAGGCAGAACTGAAGTGCCTGCGATTTTACAACAGGCTGAATGGCTTTTTTGCCTCGACTTCAATACATTGCCGCGCACCAAAACGCTTGCTGCTCCTTTAAAAGCGCTCAATTGCGTTAAAGTGCTGATCGATCACCACCAGCAACCCGAAGTTGAATCGTTTGATTACGGAGTGAGCGATACCTCTAAAAGTTCTACTTCGGAAATGGTGTACGACTTTATCGTAGGCAGCGGTCATGGCGATAAAATAAATACTGATATGGCGGAATGCCTTTATGCAGGCGTAATTGGTGATACGGGGTCTTTCCGTTTTCCTGCCGCCACTGCGGCCGTGCACACAATGGTGGCACATCTTAAGGAAGTTGGTCTGCAGCATACACAGGTACACGAAAATATTTACGATAATTATCTTGAGAACCGGCTTCGTTTTATTGGACACGTTCTTTCCAATAGAATGGAGATCATGTACGAATACAATACTGCTTTGATTGCCATTTCCAAAGGCGACCTGTTGCGTTTTGAAATAAAAACCGGTGACACTGAAGGTTTGGTGAATTTTCCGCTAAGCATTCAGGGCATAAAAATGGTTGGTTTGGTAATAGACAGGGATGAGGAACGCAAATGGAGTTTTCGCAGCAAAGGCAGCGTGGACGTGAATACATTTGCGAGGAAATACTTTGAAGGCGGCGGACATTTTAATGCGTCCGGTGGACACACAAACGATTCTCTTGATCAAACGGTAAAAAAATTTAAACAAGCAGTTAAAGAAAATGCTTTACAATTGCAATAACAATAAAATAAAAATGACAAAAATTACATCGATTGCTGTAGCAGCGGCTGCAGTATTGGGTTTGACAGCCTGCAACAATGCGAACTATAAAAAAACTGCGAGCGGATTAATGTATAAGATTGTGAAAGAAGGTAGTGGCCCGCAGGTGAAAATAGGCGAGGTATTGAAAATTAATTACGTTCAAAAAGTAAACGACTCTGTGTTGGCAGATTCGTATAAAACAATGCCTGTTTATGCTCAGGCTGACAGCGTTGGCGCAATTTATCAACCAAACGAAATTTTCCGTTTGTTGCACAAAGGTGATAGCGTTGTGATATTGCAGTTTGCGGATAGCATTTTGGCTAAAATGCCAATGGCTGGCGGTTCTATCCTGAAAAAAGGAGACAAGCTTTATCTTACTTTCAAAGTAGAAGATGTCCTGAAAAATGAAGAAGCTGTGCGTGTAGATCGTGAAAAAGAAATGAGCGCAATTGGCGATAAACAAGTTGTAGCTATCGAAGCTAAATTGAAAAGCAAAGGCATTACCAATGCTCAAAAAACAGGCAAAGGAACATTTGTAGTAATACAAAATCCTGGTGATGGTGCAGCGATTGATTCTGGTAAATATGTATCTGTAAGATATACTGGTAAATTGTTTGATACAGACAAAGAATTCGAAAACAACAGAGGTGCAGAAAAACCAGCATTCGGTTTCACTATTGGTCAGCACCAAGTGATCAATGGTTGGGACGAAGGTTTGAGATTACTGAAAAAAGGCGGTAAAGCTACATTGTACATCCCTGGCTTCCTTGCTTACGGTCCTCAGCCTGGTCCTGGCGGAAAACCATTCGAATCATTGGTATTCGATGTAGATGTTGAAGATGTTGCTGATAAAGCTCCGGCTCCTAAAGCTCCACAAATGGAAATGCCACATGCGCATGACACAATAGCTGCAAAAGGAAAGAAATAATCTCTTTTAAATAAGACTTGAAAAGCACCGGCGTTTGTCGGTGCTTTTTTGTTGGCCACGGGTTGCCGGTGCAAGAGTTTTTCTAACCACAGAGTCAAGGAGCTTTTTTTCACAGAGGGAACAGAGGATATGCTTCGAAATAAATAGCCAATCATGAATCGTTAGAAGAAAACAGGAAAACACTAACGACTCCTTTTCTCTGTTTCTACCACCGGCGATTCGTTCCGGGCTCTGCTCCATTCCCTCTGTGAAAAAAACTTCTTGACTCTGTGGTTAAAAAGAAGTGCAACGCACTCAACTTTTTTTTTTCACTTCCATTTTAGGTTTGATATTTGATGATTAAACGAACATTATTTCACCCAATAGCAAACCAATTATTTAATGAAGCCGAACATCGCTTTTGTAACAGGAGGTTATTCCGGAGAGGCACAGATTTCTTACATGAGTGCCATTACAATTGAAAAAAATCTGGACAAAGAAAAATTTAACGTTTACAAAATTGACATCAGACCAGACGGCTGGATGTATGAAAGCAATAAGGGTGAAAAAATAGCAGTAGACAAAAACGACTTCACTATTACCATCGGCGGCGAAAAGATACGGTTCCAGGCCGTGTTTATAGGCATTCACGGAACACCGGGTGAAGATGGAAAGTTGCAGGGTTATTTTGATTTGATGAATATTCCCTACACGTCCTGCGATGCTGCTACTTCTGCACTTACATTTAATAAGCGCTATACCGTTGCTGTAGCGGCTTTTGCCGGTATCAACGTGGCAAAAAGTTTGCATTTATTTAAGCACACGGGCATAGAACCTTCAGTGGTTAGTTCCTTGCTGCAATTGCCTGTGTTTGTAAAGCCAAACAATGGCGGATCCAGCATTGGCATGAGCAAAGTGAACAACAAAGAGGATATGGCTGCGGCGTTGGAAAAAGCATTTAAAGAAGACGATCAGATATTGGTAGAAGAGTTTATTTCCGGAAGGGAATTTACCATAGGTGTTTATAAAACGCAAGGTGAAATAAAAACGCTTCCATTCACAGAGGTAATCAGTAAAAAAGAGTTCTTCGATTTTGAAGCCAAATACCAGGGCCTCAGTGAAGAAATTACTCCCGCTGTTGTGGACGAATCGATCGCGGAAAAAGTAAGGTACACTGCCAAAAAAGTATACGAAGTGTTCAACTGTCGCGGTGTTGTGCGCATAGATTTTATATACAATGAAGCCAAAGGCGAACCATACATGCTTGAAATAAACACTGTTCCCGGCCAAACAGCGGAAAGCCTCGTACCTCAACAGGTTCGCGCTGCCGGCATGGAGTTGAAGGATTTTTATACGGAATTGTTGAAGGAAGCGCTTTCAGTGGCATAAGGTATAAGGCCTAACGCCTAACGCACGGAAGCTCCGGAGTTGAACCTGCGTTGAGCGTTCTGCCGTGTGCATTAAGCGTTTGGCGTTCCGCATTAGGCCTTTCAAGCTTTTTTTCATTTCTTTGGGCGCACATTAAATAATCCATGAAAACAAAACCAAGTTATTGTGTTTAAATTCCTTTCAAATAAACCGCTTTGGGTCAATATAGTCGCAGCCTTTGTGCTGGGTGTTGTGCTGATCTTGCTGGTGCTGTCGTCCCTCAACTTTTTCACCAAACATGGAAAGGTTTTGCGCATACCGTCTGTTGCCGGAAAAACGTACGACGAAGCTAAGCGATCATTGGAGCAGCAAGGCTTTGAAGTAGAAATACAGGATTCAGTTTATCGCGATACAGTTAGGCCAGGCGTTGTCCTGCGCCAGTTTCCCGATGCCGATGAATTAGTAAAGGTCAACAGAACGGTGTTTCTGACCATTAACAGAACGGTACCTCCGGATGTGGTAATGCCGAATCTGGTAGGGATGAGCTTTAGAAATGCAGAGATAGTGATCAGGCAGTTTGGCTTCAAAATGGGTGACACCCTCTATAAGCCGGACTTTACAAGAAATACAGTATTGAATCAATCTGTAAACGGAAAAGAAGTGCAGCCGGGAACCAAATTGCCAATGGGTTCGGAGATATCTCTAACTTTAAGCGGCGGACCTTCGGGCATTGATCTGGCGGTGCCTGATTTGACCGGCATGACCTTTAACGAAGCTAAAGCAAAACTTGGCCTGGTGGGCATCAGTTTTGGTTCTGCTGTGTACAAAGCGGGTGTTACTGATTCAGCCAATGCGTTCATTTATGACCAGGACCCAAAACATTATACATCAGACGGAAGGGTAAGCAGGATCAGAGCGGGGCAAATGATTGATATTTGGTTACAAACTGAAAAGCCTGTGCGTGATACAACTGCTGCGAACCCACAGGATGACAAATCTTCTTTCTAACGATTAAAGTTTTATTATGAGAAATATTACAGTTGAAGAACTAAAAGCAAAACTTGATGCAGGCGAAAAGCTGCATGTGATTGACGTACGCGAGCCAAACGAATATGCCGAAGCAAACCTCGGCGTGCCTTTGATTCCTTTGGGAAAAATTCAGGCAATGCAGATCGACGAGATCGAAAACCTGAAAGATGAAGAATTGTTCATTCACTGCCGCAGCGGCAAAAGAAGCGCTACTGCCGGTATGTTCCTTGAAACAATGGGCTTCACAAATGTGGTGAATGTGGAAGGCGGAATTTTAGCGTGGCAGGAGAAGTTTGGCAGCGAGAAGATTGTGAATTAATTAATAATTAATAATTAGTAATTAATAGGGCGTCATTGCTTATTGTTGGAGACAGCAAGAGCGATGACGCTTTTTTAATAACTGAATAACTGAATGCAAGATGCAACGTCATTGCGAGTGCAGCGAAGCAATCTCATGCTTCGGGTGCTTGAGATTGCTTCGGCCACTCGCTGAGATAATGATTTTGCTTTAGTAATACAGGCATTCTTTCCCGGCCGGCCTCGCAATGACGGTTCGATGTTTGTGAGACATTTGCAGTTACTCAGTGATTAGAAAAACTTCATTGCAACAATGCCGCACAGCGCCTTCGCTAACATCAATCCGTCAATTACAACGAGATAATAGAAAATGGACCGGCGGTTATGCAGTGAGTATGCAACGAGAATAAGTAAGATAAACGGAATAGTGTTCATCAGGATCTTCATTATACCGAAATGGCGGCCCAGGGCGTAAACGATAAACGAGCCAAGGCCAACAATGCTCAAGGGGATTACGATATAAAAAATGGTTTTGCGTAAACCTGCTTTAACCACAAAGGTTTTTAGCTGGAGGTTATGGTCCGTCGCATAATCCTTAATGTCGAACAAGATACAAAGCACCGTTATGTACATGAAGTTTTTTGCAAACAAAAAGAACTTGATCCATGTAATATCGTAACGGATATTATGGGTAATGCAATAATATAAGACAGGGTAAATCGTCACCATGCCTGCCCATACAAAGCCGATCATGAAAGGCTTTAGCCAGCCAACACTTCTGAGGTTGTATGCCTTTGTTGTGCGCAGGTTGACGCCATAATACATCAATCCGGCTGCCGGCACCGAAGCGATTAGAAACCATTCGGGTACGGTAATATCGGACAGCTCTTTCAACGGAAAAACAATCAAACCGCAAACAAGGCAAACAGTGTACAGTGCAAGCTGGCAATAAAAGATCAGCTTCGCGTTTGCTGCGTACCAAATAGATCTTACGTTGATACTGTTGTGCGCGTTATCTGTAATGTATGCTTTGGTGTAATAAAGAATAGTAAGCGCAGCCACCAAAAGATAATAAGGGATTGTATTCAGCGGAAACTCCTGCTGCAAGCTGGCTTCAATAGAAAGAGCGATGGCGCAAAGGCCATAAAAGTAATTGCCGAAAAAAATAAATTTCATCAGGCTGTGATCGGTCCGTTTCAACATGACGCCGTTGCTGTTTTATTGAATTCTTTCAGCGCAAATATAGTAAATGCCTGACGCTTAAAGTCGAACGCCAAACGCCTAACGCAAGGTGCACCCTGCGTTAGGCGTTTGGCGTTAAGCATTGAGTCTTACTTCAGTTTTTGATTAAAGAAATCAATCGTTCTTTGCCATGCAAGCTCTGCTGCGGGTTTATCATAACGAGGTGTGGTGTCATTATGAAAACCGTGATTGACATTTGCATATGTGTAAGCCGTGTATTCTTTTTTGTTTGCTTTCAGTGCAGCTTCATACGCCGGCCATCCTTCGGTCACTCTTGTGTCAAGTCCTGCATAATGAAGCAGGAGCGGAGCTTTTATTTTTGGAACATCCTCAGCAGCAGGTTGCCCTCCATAAAAAGGTACGGCAGCAGCAAGATCAGGAATGCGAACAGCCATCATATTGGCGATCCAGCCACCGAAGCAAAATCCTACAACGCCAACTTTACCATTGCAGTCTTTGTGGTTTTTTAAGTAGTCAAACGCTGCAATGAAATCTTCCAGCATTTCGTTTTTATCGCGTTTGGCCTGCATTTCCCGGCCCTTTTCGTCATTGCCGGGATAGCCGCCGAGAGGAGTGAGCGCATCGGGCGCAATGGAGATAAACCCTGCAAGAGCGGCTCTTCTGCCCACATCTTCTATATAAGGATTTAATCCACGATTTTCATGCACTACCACTACGCCGCCAAGCTTTCCGGTAGCATCTGCTGGCATCGACAAAAGTGCTTTGATAGTTCCGCCGCCTTTGGGTGATTCATAATTGATATATTCTGATTTGATGCGTGGATCGTTCGCTGTTGTTTGCAAAGTATTTTTATAATCCGGCATCAAAAAACTCATGAGTGAAGTAACGGTAAGGCCGCCAACGGCGTATGCAGAAAGCTTTTGCACAAAATCGCGCCTGTTGATACGGTCATGTGCATAGTCATCATATAGGTCAAACACTTCCTGCTTGATGTCTTCTTTTTTTATGTTTTCCATAATGGTGTTGTTGAAACTAAAATTAATAATTAAAAATTAAGAATTAATAGGTGCTACATTCCGTGAATTTTCAGACATTAGTTGTCTGTTTCTTACTTCTTAATTAAAACAGTTCCACATCTTCGTCTTCCACTAATTTTTGTAAAAAAGCTTTTGACTTTTTGCTTTGAAATCTAAATTCAATTGTGGCCCAAAGTGCAATAGCGACAAAGGCTCCAAAGGGCAATAACTGGTCTGGCAAAAAACTGAATTGCAGAAGATCATTAATATTGTAAACGGCAGAACTGATAATACGCAGAGAGATAAGCCCCAGTATGGAAAGTATTAAAGCCGTTGACAGCAGAACATTTGTTTGCGGTCGCATCTTAATTTCCACTTTTGTTTTTCCTGAATCGCTGAAAACATGACCTGTAATTACCGGCAGATAAGTGATTCGGATTTCAACATTTCTTTTAATTGTAAAAGTGTCACCCGTAATCTTTCCACGGTAAGGCTTTTCAAACGGAGGTTCGTAAAAGAAGGGAATGCGAACAGGTACATAAGATAATGTGTTTTCATCTATTCTTTTTAGTACTTCCTGTGGAGACAGATGGGTCGTAAATGTGCAATACTCAATCGGCAGCAGCTTTTTAAGGTTCATCGAAGTTCTTTGTTTCAGGGTAATCTTAAAAATTAGCACTATGAACTTAGTATAAATATGTTGTGCAGCCAACTCTTGTTATTAACTATTAATTGGTTTCTTTACTGCATGAAAATGTTTCAGCAAATAATAGAACTACCCGAAAAGCGTCGTGGGTTTCATTTGATAACAGGAGAGGTATTGAGAGCATTGCCCGGAATTGGAGAACTGAAAACAGGAATGTGCCAGGTATTTATTCAGCACACATCCGCATCATTAACGATTAATGAAAATGCTGACCCTACTGTGAGAAAGGATTTTGAAACATGGTTCAATAAAGCGGTTCCTGAGAATGATCCCGATTATTTACACAACGACGAAGGTTCCGATGACATGCCGGCACACCTTAAAGCCGCTCTATTAGGCAGTTCAGTAATGATACCGGTAAACAACGGACGTTTTGCCTTGGGAACCTGGCAAGGCATTTATCTGTGCGAACACAGAAATTATGGGGGAAGAAGAAGGCTTGTGATTACGGCGTGGGGGGACTAGCTTGCAGCATGGCAATTTGGGTTGTACACTAGTTTGATTTTACCGTGGTCAACAATTCGCTTTCGAAAATGGCTTGTGGAGAAACCACCGTTTCATTCATCGGTATCTTGCTTCCATAGCGTTCTTTGAGCTTTTCTTTAACAGCTTCGCTTGTAAGATCCATGTCCTTTAAATGTTGGAGTTTACCAATTTCGATTCCCGTTGCTCTCTGGTAAATTTTCCAGATGAATTCAGAACAATACATCTTGTCATCGCTCCATTCAAAGGTAAGGTCGTAGTCTTTGCCCATGGATTTTTCAGCTTCCTGTTTCATTTTTGCAATTATTGCAGGAGTAAGGACTTTATCGGCGCTTTTCAATCTTTTGATTACATATTTTCCGTCTTTACCCCTTGCTATCCATTTTTCAAGTGCGGTCTCCCTAACGGGTTGTACCGCTTCGTACACAAGAAAATCATTTCCTTTCCTGAAGATGATGCCACAGTGAGAATATATCGATTTTGTTGCGAGCTCGACGGCTTTACTTTGCGGAGAAAGATCCGTTTGGAAAATCAGGTCGCCATCTTGAATTTCGTTGTTCTTTGAAAGTTCTTTAATTTCTTTCTTTGCGCTTCTTAGTTTGAAATTGATGCCGTGGAGTTTTCTTTCGGCATAGAGTCCGGCAATTACAATGAGAGCGAGAAGGGTAGTTATTAAGAGGATCTTTTTCATTAGAGTTTTTTAGGTAGAAATTGCAATAACAAAAATTAACTTAAAACTTTTTTCCCGAACCTAAAAGAGATAGGAGCGCATTTGGAAGAATTTAGTATTTCCTTTGTAATTGAAATAAACTATAATGCACGCACTTCAGGATATATGCGACGTCTTTTCAATTTTTGACAATTGATACACTGGATGAGATATGCAAAGCCTACTGGAACGATATAAGTAATAGAATGTAAGCTAGTTCTACTGTTCTCTCTTGCTTCACTTTAATTCCTGATTTTTAATGCTTACCTTAAACCTATGATTGGTCAACCGCTAAACTACCTTGATAGGTTTGCAGAATTATTCGAGCCTGCCTTAGTTGCCGAGCTGGAAGAGAAATCCATGTTAATGGAAGTAAAGAGCGGCGACACGATGCTCAACATTGGGCAAACGATCAGGGCCGTTCCGTTGTTGATCAGTGGCACGATCAAAGTGAGCCGCATTAATGATGAAGGGCAGGAGCTTTTGCTGTACTATGTAAAAGAGGGCGAGAGTTGCGCCATGACGTTTAACTGCTGCATACTTTCTCAAACAAGTGTGATCAAAGGCTCGGCAGAGGAAGACAGCGTTTTGCTTTGCGTACCTGTTGCACTGATGGAAGGCTGGATGGTCAAATATCCATCCTGGAAAAAGTATGTCATGACCACCATGCTTAATCGCTTTACAGAAATGATCAAGTGCATTGATGAAGTTGCTTTTAAAAAACTGGATGAAAGACTCATCAATTATCTCAAAGAAAAGGCAAAAGTGACGGGCTCTTCCGTGCTTAATCTTACCCACCAGCAGATTGGCGATGAATTGGGAACCAATCGGGTCGTTATTTCAAGATTGCTCAAGAAACTGGAGAACGATAAGAAATTGCTCATCTACAATAAGCAAATCAAGCTGTTGAAGGATTTGTAACATTTGTTACACAGGCTTGTAACGGTTGTTACAGGAATTGGTTTTTAGCCTTAGCATATTTGTGGTGTTAATTATTTAATCAAAAACAAACACACAATGCCATGAGCTTAAGACTAAACAACACCGCCCCAAATTTTACTGCCCAAACTACAAAAGGCACTATCGATTTCCACGAATGGATCGGAGATGGCTGGGCAATGCTGTTCTCGCACCCAAAAGATTTCACCCCTGTTTGCACCACTGAGTTGGGTTATATGGCAAGGATAGAACCTGAGTTCGCCAAACGCAATTGCAAGATCATTGGTCTTAGTGTTGATTCTGTAGACAGTCATTTGAAATGGGAAAAAGATATCGAGGAAACACAAGGCGCCGCGGTTAACTATCCGATGATTGGCGACACAGAGCTTGCCATTGCTAAGTTGTACGAAATGTTGCCTGCTGACGAGGCGGGAACATTCGAAGGCAGGACAGCCGCAACCAACCAAACCGTGCGTTCGGTTTTTGTGATCGGGCCCGACAAAAAAATAAAGCTGCAACTGACTTACCCAATGACCACCGGTCGCAATTTCAACGAGATTTTACGTGCGCTGGATTCCATGCAGTTGACTGCCGCACATAAAGTTGCCACTCCTGTGAACTGGCAGGACGGAGAAGATGTTATTATCGTTCCCGCCGTGTCTGATGAGGAGGCCAAAGAAAAATACCCCAACGGCTGGAAGACCATTAAACCATATCTCCGCGTTGTTTCTCAACCTGCTAAAATCTAATGTATGAAAGCTCCACTATCCATGCGCATTTGGTTCATTTTCATGGGCACCGTTCTTTGGGTGGGCATTTACCTTACTGGTTTTTCCACCGCCAGTTGGTTGCTCTATGTGCCTGCTGTAGGCTTCGTGATCGCCGGAGTTACAGGCATTTGTCCGAGCCAAATTGCAGCATTCAAAATTTTCAGATCGCAAAAGAATGTGTGACCAGCGCAATAAAGTAATAGTTTTTTTGTGAACCAAACATTTGTTTTCATGGCATCATCGTTGCGTCGCACACTTCAGCTGTAGATTAAAGGGCATCGATTCATGTATGGTCCTCACTATGAAACCATAGCTCAATAGATATTCAACAGATGAACGAAATGCGACGCAACAATGCTTAATCCGTGTTACAAATGTTCGTATCAAAATCTATCATAAACACCATAACTAAACAAAATGAAATTACGCGTAACTGTTCTCGGCGCTGGTTTCGGCGGTTTGGAACTCGCCACTTTGCTCTCTGAAGCATTAGGCGAGCAGCTTAATCTTACACTGATTGACCAGCATGATTCCTTTTATTTTGGTTTTTCAAAACTGGATGTAATGTTTGGTCATCAACGGGCTGATGCAGTAAAAATATCCTATAGCAGTATTGCAAAGCCCGGCGTGAAGTTCCGCCAGGAAACAATCACAGCGATTGATCCCAACACAAAAAAGGTTACAACTAACAAAGCAAGTTATGAAGCTGATGTGCTGGTAGTGGCACTTGGCGCCAACTACGACATTGCCGCTACGCCCGGCCTCGCTGAACACGGGAATGAATATTACACGTTTGAAGGCGCCGAAAAGTTGCGTGACATTCTTCCCCGTTTCAATAGCGGCCACGCGGTTATAGGCGTGTGCAATGCACCATTCAAGTGCCCGCCTGCGCCAAGCGAAGCTGCCTTAATGCTACACGATTATCTTACAGGCCGTGGTGTGAGAGATGCTTGCACGATTAGTATTGTTATACCATTTGGCCTACCCATTCCGCCGTCACCGGATTCTTCGAAAGCTCTGCTGTATGCATTTGAAGAGCGCAATATTCGCTTTATTCCTCAAAGGAAAGTTGCATCAGTTGGTACCGGCAAAAAGATCACATTGGATGACGGTACGGAGTTGCCTTGCGATTTGTTGCTTGGCATTCCGCAACACGTTGCGCCTGCTGTAGTGCTGCAAAGCGGTCTGGCGGAGAACGGCTGGATACCTGTCGACAGGCTGAACTTGCGCACAAAATTTCCAGGCGTGTATGCCATTGGTGATGTAACAAGTGTGGGAACACCCAAGGCGGGTGTGTTTGCAGAGGGTGCAGCGAAAATAGCAGCAACATCGATCATTGATGTATTTCATGGAAAAGAAAATGAGTCGCCTTATACCGGAGCCGGTTCCTGCTATATTGAATTTGGAAAAGGAATGGTGGCAAGGGTAGATGTTGATTTCTTTTCAGGTCCTAAGCCTTTCGGCATACATCACCAGGCTTCGGAAGAATTAACTGTAGATAAAAAACTTTTTGGATCAAGCCGGAAGCAACGCTGGTTTGGTTTGTAGTGCTAATAGTCAACAGGGCGAACGCAATTCGCCACAACACATTAACCGTTAAATATTTTCAAAATGGCAACTTATTTAATTGAAATCCCGCATTCAGAAAGCTCATTCGAATGCAAACAAATTATCAAGCTGTTTGTGGAATCTGGTTCGCATTTGCTGGCAAAGGCCTATTGGGGCTGCAAAGAAGGTGTCCATAAATCATGGTTCATCGACAACTTTGACAGCAAGGAACAAGTGCTGCAAATCATCCCACCGCTTTTGAGGCATACAGCTACAATTGTTGAGTTGACAACGTTTTCAAAAGCAGATATTGTGCACTTTGCTGAAGAACATACACATTGCTTCGATATTCTTTGTTCCATTAAATGCCAAATATCTTCAACATTTATCCAGAAAAAATGCAGAATCGACTATTAGTTTGGTGTTTTACTTAAACATTTAAATTCTTAAAAATGAGATTCTATTTAATGATGGCTGTTGCTTCACTTGTAGCGCTTACTGGTTTTTCACAGGAAAAGAAAGAGAAAAACGTGAAGGCGCCGGCCGCCGCTGAAGCTGCTTTTAAGAAAACATTTCCAACTGCTACTAAAGTGAAATGGGAAAAGGAAGGAGAGAATTACGAAGTGAATTTTTTAGATGGTAAAAAAGAAATGGCCGCAGTGTATGGCGCATCTGGTAACTGGATAGAAACTGAAGAAGAAATTGCGGTGAGTGCACTGCCGGCGGGTGTTGACGCATACATTAAGCAGCAGAAAAAGGGCAGCATAAAAGAGGCGTCTAAAATTACTAAGGCAAACGGGGAAATTAATTATGAAGCGGAGGTGAACAAACAGGATCTTGTATTTGATAAGGACGGAAAGTTCATCAAAGTGGAGAAAGATTGATACATGGGAATCTGAATAACCGAATAACTGAATAACTGAAGCTGAAAATGCATCTTACGCATGGACCTTCAGTTACTCAGTTATTCGGTTATTCTCTGGGTCTACAAGTTCACTCCACCTGAAACTTCGATGCGCTGCGCATTGATCCATCTTGCTTCTTCAGTGCAAAGGAACGCTACAACGCCACCAACATCATCTGGCAAGCCAACTCGTCCCAACGCTGTTACGTTCGCGATGTGGTCATTGATCTCTTTGTTGTCTCTTACACGGCCGCCGCCAAAGTCTGTTTCGATTGCTCCGGGAGCTACCACGTTTGCTGCAATTCCTCTTGCTCCGAGTTCTTTCGCAAGATATCTTGTCAAAACTTCAATAGCACCTTTCATAGAACCATACGCAGACGAGCCTGGGTAGGCAAAGCGTGCAAGGCCAGATGAAATATTGATGATGCGTCCTCCATCATTAATAAACGGTAATGCCTTCTGTGTAAGGAAGAAAACACCTTTATAATGAATGTTCAGTGCGTTGTCGAATTGTTCTTCAGTAGTTTCTGCAAATGGTGAATACAGGGCCGTTCCGGCGTTGTTGATAAGAAAGTCAAAATTTGTGCTGCCGGTGGTATCTTTCAAATGTCCGGTCACTTGTTTGAAAAAGTTGTCAAACGATTTTACATCACCGGCGTTCAATTGAAAAGCAGCAGCTTTTTGTCCAAGCGATTGTATTTCAGCTACTACTTTATCGGCTTCTTCTTTGTTGCTGTTGTATGTTAATACAACGTCTATTCCTTTATTGGCAAGGCTTATAGCCATGTTTTTTCCTAATCCGCGACTGCCACCTGTTACCAATGCTACTTTACTTTTTGTACTCATTGTATTTGAATTTTGATATTGCAAAGTTCAGTCTATTTTCAACCATCTTACTTGCAAGTATCAATCCAATGTTTGCAAAAATCAAATTAGGTTGTGAGTTATGAGTTTTGGGTATTGAGTTAGAATCCGTTACTCAAAACTCCATGCCTACCAATTTTCTTCCTGTGCGCTATTCAAACGCTCCGGTCTCTCTGCAGGATGAAGTCTCCAATCTTTATCATAACGAGCAAAAAAACTCAACCAGCCTCTTCTTGCAAGGCGCATTAGATAGGGCTGTAAAACAATTAATACAACTGCGTTGATGCCGATCCAGTAGAACAATCTGTGATCTCCGTCTGCGAGACTAAATCCAATCAATACCCACCATGCTACGAACGTTGCCACACTCAGTGCAACTGTAAAAGCATAGCTGATATAACTTGAGCCGTAATAAAAACCCACCTCAAGATTGAATGGCTGTCCGCAAACGGGACATGTCTCATTCATCTTCATTGTTTCCTTTAGCTGATAAGGATTTTTATTTACAAACATATCTCCCTGTCTGCATCTCGGACATTTGCATTTTGCAAATGCAGGAAGTGATGCTGAAGGTTTTTCATTCATCATGTCTGTTGTGGCAATTATTGTTTTCATAACCTATTTATATTTATTTCTAAAAACCTCCGGCGTAACGCCTTCGTATTTTTTGAAAAATTTTGAGAAATAAGAATTGTCTTCAAAATTCAATTCATTGGCAATGCCAGAAATATTTATCTCGGCATTGATCAGTAAACGTTTTGCTTCCAGCAAGACACGGTTTCTGATCAGTTCGCCTGAGGAACTTCCTGTAAGGTCCTTGCTCAATGCGTTCAGGTGATTGGGTGTAACATACAGCATTGCAGCATAATCTTTTGTTAGCCTGAACTCTTTGTAATGTTCTTCGATCAGTTGCTGAAAGTTGCGAAGTAAAGTTGAGTTGTAACGGTTTGTTTTTGTTTCTGCTTTTGTTGTGTAACGTTCCGTTTCAATGAAAACCTGTATCAGGCAAACTCTTATCAAGTCATCTTTCATTTCGTTGGATGTGTTGCTTTCGTCAACAATCGTCTGTAGCAGCGTATGCATTTTTGGTCTCGCGACTTTGGGAATCATTACCACCTGCCGATTGGCGATGCCTGCAAAAAAGCTGAACTTCTGTAAATATTTTGCATCTGCGAGCAATGCATTAACATAGTGATCTAAAAAATTAATGATGAATCCTTCAGGCTCTGCTTTAAAATCCCAGGTGTGTATTTGTCCCGGATTCATGAAATAAATCTGACCTGCTTCCACAGGAAACCTTATAAAATCAATGGAGTGATTTCCTGTTCCTTTTGTAAAATAAACGAGATGATAAAAAGAATGCCTGTGCGGAAAATGAAGGTCCTTGTGGACTTCCAGATAGTGACTGAAATGATCCGCAATGATGTCATTTGATAATGTGGCGTTATCGTTCAGGCTGCAAATGCTGTATGTGGGAAGATTTGGTCGGGCCATTGCCATACTGTTGGTCTGACTGCAAAAATACCTAACAGCATTGGCACTTTAAGGCACAATTGAAGGGCGCAATGGTATTTTTTACGCATTAGAGATTTGATATTTGAAATTTGAAATCATTTCTGATTCATACTGATTGCTGAATGGGGAGTAAATTTTGGTTCAGCATCTTAGTAAAAAAGCACGTCAATGTTTAGTTGACATGCTTTTTCTATTCAAATACTCACGCTGTTAATCTCAAATCTCAAATTTTAAATTTCAAATTGAGCTAATTCTTGATCTGTGGTTTAGGCAATGCCTCTATCACCTGGTCGATTGAGAAAGTTGCCGGTGCCTGACGAGGAGGAAACTGTTTGTATGTGGCAAGATATTTTGCGACTTTTTCGACAGCCGGCAATATCATGAATGCATGTTTCATGGCCCAGTCTTCATATTTCGCAGCGTTGTCAGGAGAATACTCGTACGGATCTGACAATAGGTCTATCATTACCGGAGCTCTCATGTTTGTCATTGGTACGCGCCATATTTCCATGCCTTTCGCATCTTGTCTGGCAAACTTGTACTTAAATCTGTCATCACGATAAGCTACAAGGTGGCCGTCATCATCAAAGTATACAAACTCGTGACGGGCGGTTGTTGTTTTGCCACTTAAATATGGAACCTGGTTGTAGCCGTCCAGATGCACTTTGAAAGACTTGCTTCCTTCCTTCGCACCACTCGCTACACTGGCAGGTAAATTAGCATCTCCACCTGCTGCTGCAACCAACGTTGGTAACCAATCTTCTGCAGAAAACAATCCTGTGAAATTGGTGCCGGGCTTTACAACCCCTGGCCAGCGGATAAGGCAAGGCACTCTGAATGCGCCTTCTGTTTCCATATCTTTTTCGCCACGGAAAGGAGATGAGCCTCCATCGGGCCACTGGTTCTTCATAGCGCCATTATCGGTAGAATAAATAACGATGGTGTTATCGGCAATTTTGTTGTCTTCTAAAAACTTCAATAGGTCGCCCACCATTGCGTCATGTTCAGTCATACCATCTGCCTGTGTTCCCAATCCTGTTTTACCTTCCGATGCAGGCTTAAGGTGGGTAAAGATGTGCATGCGTGTACTGTTGAACCACACAAAGAATGGTTTGTTTGATTTGATCGAACGGCTCATGAAATCTTCTGAAGCTTTCAGAAATTCTTCATCAACAGTTTCCATTCTTTTTTTTGTGAGCGGACCTGTATCCTCTAGTTTGCCATCTGCTGTGGAATGTATGACGCCGCGTGGCCCGAATTGTTTTTTGAATTCAGGGTCCTTCGGATAGTCTGGATTTTCAGGCTCTTCTTCCGCATTCAGGTGATAAAGGTTGCCAAAGAATTCGTCGAATCCGTGAGCAGTAGGTAAATATTTGTCCTGATCGCCCAGGTGGTTCTTCCCAAACTGACCACACATGTATCCAAGTGGTTTCAAAAATTCCGCAATGGTTGGGTCTTCTTTTTGCAGGCCCACAGGTGAGCCAGGCAGGCCAACTTTTGTAAGACCGGTGCGGAAAGGACATTGCCCTGTAATAAACGCCGCACGGCCCGCAGTACAACTTTGCTGCCCGTAATACTGCACAAACACGCCGCCTTCGCTGCCTATCCGGTCAATATTAGGGGTCATGAAACCCATGAGCCCACGACTGTAAGCACTGATATTTGATTGTCCAATGTCATCTCCGAAAATAACAAGGATGTTCGGCTTCTTCTGAGAAAAAGACAAATTCCATGTAAGCACGCAGCATAGCATCAAAGCTGTGCCTGCCATTGTTTGTTGATTGTTCATTCTCATTATCGAAAGATTTTTATTGTTTAACGCAGAATGCTTTTGTTTGTTCGGAGGTTATTATAATTGAATAACTGAATAACTGAGTAACTGAATAACTGAAGTGTTGACTAATTGAATCATTGAATTATTGAAGCAGCTTTCGTCTTTGAAATGTTCATGAAAAAGCAACAACACTTCATCGTCATTGCGAGGCCGGCGGAGAAAGAATAACTGCATTACAAAATGCAAGATCGAATTACAGCGTGTAGCCGAAGCATCCCAATTATTCAATCTGGATTGCTTCGCCCACTTCTTGGATTGCTAAGTTTGTTTTGATTATTCAGGCATTCGTAATCCGCAGGGCTCGCAATGACGATGCGGCTTTTTTAATGACTCAATTATTTACACACCTCAGTTATTCAGTCTTGTCACTCCCACAATTTCTGATGCTCGGAAATCTTGTTGGCCAATTGATCATTTGCCAGTCTTTTTTTCTTTCTGTATTTCTTTATTTCAGATTTGAGTTGCTTTTGCTCTACACTTCCTGATCCGTTTTCACCTTCGTACAAATCCTTGTAAATAGCATCCAGTTCTTTTTTTATAGATGGTTCTTTATCATGTATAAATGTTTCTGTTGCGGATGCTGATTTGTTCGCTATGCCAGATCTGTCCCACCACTGGTATAAGCCATTGATGACCTTACTTGCGTTGTTCGGGCTCCGCATAAACTTGTTGAACCAGTGTTGCTCACTGTTCAAATAATTGCGGCGTTTCTGTGTGGCCCATTTTACAATGCTTATTATGAGGCGTACAACAACATACAATACTGCGATTGCTACCAGGGCATAAAGGCTGAACCAATACCATGGAATACCATAAATTAAATACGGACCTTTTTTCTTTTCCGGCGGCTTTGCTATTTTCTGCGTGGTTTTTAAACTATCTTTTAAAGTAGTAAGAATGCCGAGGTTCGGATTTTCTTTGACGTGTATGCTTACAGAAACTGTTGACTTTTCATACTTTCGACTGTTATTGGGATTCCACCATGTAACCTTAACAGGAGGAATCTGAAAATCGCCGGCTTTCTCGAGCAAGTAAGTAATGCTTTCTATTCTTCTCCCGTTTGCATCGTTTTCATTGCGTGTATCCTGCAACTCTGCATCATCTGGGTAAATGCTTGCCCAGTCAGGCTTTTCCTTTGCTACTTCCGGAATGAACTGTGGCAGCGTACCGCTCGCATCTATGGTAATGGTTCTTACAATAACATCGCCGACTTTTACATCACGAAGCGATTTGTTCCATCGCTCGGAAATGTTTACGCCTTTTGCTACGAACCAATTATCCGTTTTAAGACTTGCAGGAACGTCTCTTACAATGATCTTTTGCGGAGCTGTTGCTAACGTCACTTTCTTGCTTTCGGAGCTTCCTTCCGGTGGAGTAGTGGCCCCAATGTGAATAGGCGGAATGGTAAAAGTGCCGGCTTTGTAAGGGAAGACGATAAAATAAAATTCAAGTCCTGCATATTGTTTGTCCCCAACAGTAAACATGCCTGATTGTGTTCTGTCAAACGGAAGAATAAATGCACTTGGTATTTGAATATTGTCAAAATCGAGCGGCGCGGTGTACCATGTTTTGGTAAGCACGCGTATGGTTACGCGAAATGGTTCCTGCACGTACACACTATGCTTGTTCAGTTCTACACGTGCAAAGCAATCCTGTGCGTTGGAATCAATGCCAATAAAGCAAAGCAAAATGGATATGGCGATATATTTTACCAAGACTCTTTTTCAGGTTTTACATTTTTGTAATAGCGCATCTTTTGTATCTCAAATCTTCTGTGTAGAAACTCGCCGGGATCAGCGTTTGTTTTTTGCATCAAAATTTTCTCCGATGTTGATTCCGGTTTTTGCATTTTAAAATCTTTCGGAGGAAATGTAGCTTCCTTGTATTTGTGCACATCGCTCTGCACTTCATCCGTTACGCGATTGCCGAATTTTGGAATATTTTTCACTTGTGTGTCTGATGAAAGCTGCTCATCATCTGATTGAGCTTTACGTTCTTTTAATGGATCTTTTTTCGCCTTCTTTTTGTTTTCTGCCACCTGTTTTGTGTTTTTATTTGGATCAAATTTTACCAGAGAATCAACTTTCATTTTTTCGTGTTTTGCTTTGGCGATGCTACTATTGGCCCGTTCCCTGAGTGATGGATCAAGGATTGCGGCGTTCTCAAAAATGGTTTCCGCTTCTTCGTATCGTCCCATTTTTGCAAGTGCTAAGCCGCGATTGTATTGTCCCGTAGCGGAGCTGTCCATTTCAAAAAGTTCTGCTGCAGTTTGGTAGTCGCCTGCTTTAAAATAGGCCACTGCTTTTTGTGTATTGTCGTCAAATTTTTCTGCAGCAGCAGTGTAATCTTTTGTATCGGCATACAACTGGCCCTGGTAATCTTTCGTGTACCACCAATCCGGGTGCTTGCTTTTTAAACCGCAGGAGGAAAACAACAGACAAGTTAACGGCAACCAGCACCACTGGATCACCCACCCTTTTCTGAACCAGAATGCAGCAATTACAAGCATTGGCAAAATGAGTAACCAACCCATATCATCCCAGTCTTTTTCATCTTCTTTTTTATCTTTTTCAAAAATGAGCTTATCGCTTATTCTTTTTGCAATGCCTTCCACATCTGATTTGTCAAGTGTTATGGGCGTTATATTGATTTTGTCGTTTTGCTGAAGATTGGCAAGAACAGTTGGATCCTGTTTTGAAACAATGCTTGCATGGCCCGGAATAGAAGCTCCGTTTGGCGTTGACAATAACAGTATTTCCAGATGATGAACACTGCTGTTTATATAATTGCTTAGCAAAATGGCATCATCGGAGTTAATAGCATCCGTCATTAAAAGAATGGTGCTTGGTGCAACAACCCTTTGCATCATCGTGTCTACGATTTGCAGCAGTATCTGCACATTCGTTCCTTGTACCGGCATCTCTCTGTTGGCAAGACTTTGCGCATGATGTTTGATGATTTTGTAATCACTTGTAAATGGCAGAACGGGATGCGCCGTTCCGGCAAATGCCACCAAACCGGCTCTGGCTCTTGGATTGGCATCAACAAAATCCGAAATTTTAAACTTTGCTCTTTCAAGTCTGCTCGGTTCAATGTCTTTTGCCAGCATGGATTGTGAAAGGTCAAGAACGATCAAAACAACAGCCTGTATTTTTTCGCCGGGTATTTGTTTCTTCTTCCAGGTAGGGCCCGCCAAACCAATGATGCCTAACGATGTTCCAATAATGAAAAGAAGCAAGGGTAAAATAATTGCCCAGGGACTGCTTTTCGTAAACATATATTTTCTTAAAGGAGCAGCAATCATGGTCTTCCATTTCTTTCTTTCTTTATTGCCAATGATCAACAGCAAAACAATAACTGCCAGCACGAAAAATAAGTACAGCGCCTTTGGACGCAGGAAATGAAATTGCGTCCAGTCAATACCTTTGATAATATTTTTAAGTTCTTCTATTTTTTCTTCAATGTTCATGCGTGTCTCCTGAAAAGATTTACGATGCCATTTAAAAAATGAAACAGCAAACCAAGTCCAATCGCTGCTGCCAATGGATACATGTACAGTAGCGTAACGGGTTTATAGCTTTCCTCTTCGTACTCTACAGGTTGCATTTTATTAAGCTCCGCGTATACCTGCTTCATTTGTCCCTCATTCATTGCATTGAAATATTTTCCGCCGGTTACATAAGCAATATCTCTCAGCGTTTTTTCATCAAGATCATAACCGCCGCTGCCTTTCGCCTGTCCAATGCCGAGTGTGTAAATGGTGATGGAATCTTTTCTCGCCGCCTGTGCCGCGTCCAGAGGAAGAATTTCTTTTCCTGCATCGATGCCATCCGTTAATAGCAGCATTACCTTTTGTTTGACAGTATCTTCTTTAAATACTTTTATGCTAAATGCAATTGCTTCGCCAATGCTCGTCATTTGTCCGGCCATGCCCACTTCTGTTTGATCAAGCAACCAATTGATGGTTTCAAGATCTGTCGTTAATGGTGCTTGTAGGTAGGCATGGGTGCCAAACATCACGAGTCCTATCTGGTCGCTTTTTCTTTCTTTTATAAAGTCTTTCATCACATACTTTACGGCCTGCCAGCGGGTCATTCTCCTGCCATTCATTACCCAATCGGTTTGCGCCATGCTGAATGAAATGTCGGCAGCTATCAGGAAGCTTCTAACTGTTTTTGTTTTCTTCGCGGGTTTTCCAACATAGCGTGGCGATGATGCAGCGCCTAGCAAACATATCCAGCACAAAAAAAGACATATCCAACCCAATATATTTCTCCGGGAAACCCATGCGTTTCTTTTTGGTCGCTGACCGGAAACCCTTGCTGCACGGTCAAAGAACGGCGCGATCAATGAAGCTCTCCGCCTACGCATAGCAGGCAGCAGCCAGTACAATAGTAGCGGCAATGGCAGTAGAAAAATGACCCATTTATAAGCGATTTCAAAATGCATTTTGGTGGCATTGTTTTAGTGAATACCGTACATCCTCTCTATCTCTTATGTTTTCTTATCCAGTCTTTTGTTTTGCTTACAAACAACGTCGCTTGCTCTGCAGGTGGCGGTGAAAACGTGTACACATTATTTGCAAGCAATGATGCATCATTTGTATTGAACGATTTTTTGCGCCATTTCGAATTCATATAGTTGATCCATTCTTCGCCGCGTAAACCGGCAACAGTGTGTCTTCCATAGGTAAACATAGCTACGCGTTTTGCAAGCATATTAGTTTCGTAAATGAGATCAGTATAATTATTGTTTGCAGCATACATGCCTTCAATTTCCTGTAAACTTTTTATTGCTTCACGGCGATAACGGTTACGGATATAATGTCTTACGAATAGCCAGGCAATAACGATAAGAAGCAACAACAGTAATGCTCCCAGCACGTACCAGCCAGGTGTACTGTAACTGAACTTCACCGGTGCAGGTTCTATTAGTTGTCCAAATTGTGTTTCGTTCATTGTTGTCTGGTTGGTTTATTGATTGCGCTTTGGTAACAATAATTACTATAAAATTTCAACGCTCAACGATTTTGAAAATCTCGGAGACTAAGACCTGACAGGTTTTCAAAACCTGTCAGGTCTGGTGCAGCCTCACTTCGGTGCAAGGAGACGCGTTCAACGCGTCTCTACTGTTTCAATTTTTTACCAAGCACATCCATTATCTGATCTTCTACTGTTTGCATTGTATTAAAGAAAACTACCGGTATTCTGTAATGCCTCATGTCATTGATCAAATGACTTTGCATGTCTTGAAAATCATCGCTGTATTTCCTACCCCAATTCCTTTTATTGTTTTGCCAGTTGATCTGTCGTCTACCATCACCTAATATTAATTTGCCGTCAGGCAAAGCTTCATCTAGTGCATCGTAAACGTGTATCACAATCACGTCGTTGTGATAGCTTAGGCTTTTCAGTAAATGCCGCGTCTCATCATTGATATAGGTGAAATCACTGATCACTTCTATAACATAATCATGCGTAACAATAGAATGTGTTCGCCTGAGCATTTCATTTAGTCTTGAAACATCCGGCTTTATCGTTTTTCTTTCGGGTAATAATTTGTTTTTGTTTACGATCAGTTGAAGAAAGTGTTGCACAAGCGCTTTGCTTCTTTTAGGAGCAATATGATCATAGGAGTCTTCATTGAAAATTAGTCCACCCACGCGGTCACCGCGTTTAATCGTATAGAACGCACCCAATGCCGCTGCATGTGCGGCCGTAACTGATTTTACAAAACGCTGCGATCCAAAGAACATATAGCTGCACTGGTCGAGTATGGTAAATGTTGGTCTTTCTTTTTCTTCATTAAATATTTTGGTATGCGTTAAACCTGTTCTTGCGGTTACACGCCAATCAATATTTCTTACGTCATCTCCGGCAACATATTGACGTACTTCTTCAAAGTCTAGACCACGGCCGCGTAGCTTCGATGCATGTCTGCCGGCGAGTATCGAATAAATAGGGTGAGAGGGAAGCAGGTTCTTTGCTTGCACAAGATATTCGTACCGCATGAGATCTTGCAGGTTGGTGGCGACTTCGGGAGGATAGGCTTGTTGTTTATTTTTTTTAAAGCCGAACATTTTTTCGATTAAGAATTAGGAATTAGGAATTAAGTGACTGATACAACCTTTAAAAGTTCATCGATTACTTTGTTGGCGTTTACGCCGTCGGCGTTCGCTTCGTAACTAAGAATGAGGCGATGACGAAGAACGTCATGCACAATGAAACGAATGTCGTCGGGGGTTACGTAATCTCTGCCATCTAGCCATGCGACGGCTCTTGCGCATTTGTCAATGCTTATTGTACCGCGTGGACTTGCACCATAGCTGACCCATCTTTCGATATCCTTGTTAAACTGACCGGGATAACGTGATGCCGTTATGATGTCCACAATATATTTTTCCGCAGGCTCTTTTACCTGTATATTACTGATCTCTTTTCTTGCATCGAAGATTACATTTTGCGGAATGATTTCTTGCTGCGCTGTATTGCCTTTCGATTCTTCACGCACTAACCGCATGATTTTCGTTTCGTTGTCGCTATCGGGATAAGTAATTTCAATTTTCATAATAAAGCGATCGAGTTGCGCTTCCGGCAAGGGGTACGTGCCTTCCTGTTCTACCGGGTTTTGTGTGGCAAGTACCATAAACAGCGGTTCCATTTTATGCGTTTTGCCCGCAACAGAAACCTGTCTTTCTTCCATTGCTTCAAGTAACGCGGCCTGCACTTTGGCGGGCGCACGATTGATCTCATCGGCGAGAATAAGATTGCTGAATATGGGCCCGGCCTGGAACACGAATTTTTCTTCTGCCTGCGGCTGATAAATTTCTGTTCCCGTGATATCAGAAGGAAGTAGGTCAGGTGTAAATTGAATACGACTTAGTTTGCAATCAAGATTTCTCGCAAGACTTTTTACTGCTCTTGTTTTTGCGAGGCCCGGCAGACCTTCCAGCAATACATTGCCATCTGTGAGAAGCCCTATAATTATCTTGTTTACTACATCATCCTGTCCTATTATGGACGCGTGTATGCGTGAGCGTAATGCTTGCACCTGTTCTAATGCTGACATAGGCAATGTTTTTACGAAAGGTAAACTGCTCATCAAATTGACAATTAAGCCATTATGGTTTTGTGAGGCAGCTATATGATGTTATAACAACATTGCTTTGAAATGGTTGTGAGGGAAGGAACGCCCGCCTGAATGAAATTCTTTCGGGCAGGCAGATTTTCAAGATTGTGATGATTTGAGAAGATTTTTGAGTTGAGCTTCAATTTCGGTTTAAAAATCGTGCGATGGATTAATGCCCTACGGGCAATAATGTGCACGTTGTCCTAATTTCTATTGATATTATTTCCCTACGGGAAAGGTTCTCTTGCCCGTAGGGCATCAATGTCGTAGAAAATATTGCAAAGACTTCCTTTTGTCCGCAGGACAAAAACTTGGTATTGATTGAATGTTTCTTTCAAGATGCAGATAATAGAATTTAGTTTTATCCGTTGATCTGATTGTTAACTCTCTATTATGAAATCGTTCGCCGCTATTTTAATTAGCATTATTATATCAATGTCTTGTTTTTCGCAAGTACAAAAAACGCCTGATAAATATGTTGACGGTAAGAAAGAAGGGTTGTGGACGGAATATGAATGGCTTTATACATGGATGGATTCAACTGGACAATTTTATGTCGCATATAATCTCCATTTTGCTCCACTACCTGCTTATTGTGAAGGTTTTTATAGTGCAGGGGTTAGAGTAGGTTATTGGAAAACATTTCAACTGGATTTGGTTTCGGCAGAAAATGGTAAAAGAGAAATGAGAAAAGGAAGTTTGGTTTCAGTGCTTGAGTATACTGATGCTAATTCTTGCAGTTTGTACGTCGAATATTACAAGAACGGGAACATGAAGGTACTGGGGCAATTTCAGGAAATCCCGGTTAATAGACCCGATACTGTTGTGCAAATCCCTGACTGGATAGCTGATCCGAATGGTAATATTTTAAAAGACACAATAATTCATACCACCAGCGTAACGCGGCCATTCGGCAAATGGTATTATTTCCGCTCCGATGGGAGCGTAAAAGAATTGGATATGGCAAAACTGCCTTGATTTAGGTTGGTTGCATCTTTTGTCCTATTTTCACAGTCTATATCGTTGCTCTCAAATGAGAGTATGTAGAAAGCAGTTTATAACTGTATTTCACAACCCTTAGGCCCATGGAAAAGAAGTATTTTTTAAAGATGATACAACATCTTCGTGTGGAAGAACAAGTGATGTTGTACGGAAACCTTTTCGAGACATCTTCAGATGAAGAAGAAGTTTGTTCATTTCTCCAAACCGAATATCAGCAAGAATCTTTAACGCATCCATTTCAATCTCCATCATTTGATGGGGCCGCTGCATTGTGGGGCGCAAGATTGATATACAACGCTGCTCAATTGCTTTTATACAGGCAAAACAAGCCCAATGATCTTATTGCCTTATTTCCGGATTTTCAAAATGAAGTGACGCCTTCGGCAATAGTGTCTGCTGATCTGTGCCTGCGTTTTTTGCCAGATGTAATTGCGCCCCTAAGGTTGATCGATGGTGAAGATCAGCTGATCGGTATATTGGAAAATCATTTGAAGATTTGGCATTTTTCTGCGGTTAAGTCTGAACTTTCATTTGATGCACTTGATTTTACATTGATCTTGTCCAATCCTTGTATCAAGAGGCTGTATGTGGATAGAGTTATTGAGTATAAGAAATTGAAACTTGCATTTCATCCTTCATTGAAACCATTGGTGCAGGCGAGTCTTGGCATGTATGCTGATGTTTTTTGGAACAATTTTAAAACAGAACTTTTAATAAATGAGTAGCATAGAAAAATTAAACCAGGTTCTATCTCATGTAAAAAAATCCTATGTTGGTAAAGATGAAATAGTGGACCTGCTTGGTCTTTGCCTTGTGGCAAAAGAAAATGCTTTTTTGCTTGGCCCTCCCGGCACAGCAAAAAGTGCGATCATCCGATCGTTGTCAAATTGCATTGAAGACGGAAAGAACTTTGAATACTTGCTTACAAGGTTTACTGAGCCGAACGAAATTTTTGGCCCGTTCGATATCAGAAAGTTAAAAGAGGGCGAGCTGATCACCAATACGGAAGGCATGATGCCAGAGGCTTCTATGGTGTTTCTTGATGAAATATTCAATGCTAATAGTGCCATTTTGAATAGCTTGCTTATGGCGCTGAATGAACGCATTTTCAGAAGGGGTAAAGAAACAAGAAAACTGCCGGCATTAATGTTTGTGGGTGCCAGCAACCTGTTACCGGAAGATGAAACATTGAACGCGTTGCTTGACCGTTTTTTGATCCGCATAAAATGTGATTATGTAGATACTGACCTTCTCGAAAAAGTGTTGCTTGCCGGTTGGAAACTGGATGGCAGCAACTATGAGGAACAGCCTTCGATCACACCCACTGAAATTATTGAGTTGCAAAACCAACGGCGCCAGGTGGATCTGTCGGCAGTAAGAAAACAGTATGTCGACCTCGTACATAATCTTCGTAACACCGGCATTAAAGTGTCTGACCGTCGTGCGGTTAAGATACAAAACCTTATTGCGGCAAGTGCTTTGATCTGCAACAGAACCGTTGCTATAACGTCTGATCTTTGGGTGCTGAAATACATTTGGGATACGGAAGAGCAGATTGAAATTCTCTCCGGCATTATTGATAATATTATTGAAAAACATGTCGACAATGAATCGCATCCGCAGGCAACGTTCAATAAAGCACCAAACGCAGAAGAGCTTGTAAAAGAAGTGCTGATCTTGAAGAACAGATGGGAAGTGAACGGTCTTTCTTTCGAAGAGCAAAACGTAATTAAAGATAAGCTGCGTTATGTACAAACAAGAAGCAATTGGATAAAGAGCAATGAACACAAGCAGCACATACAGACAGAAATAGAATCATTATGGCAAAAAATGCTACAGACAATTTAACCTTCTTTGTGCTTGTGAATGCTGATGAGAAGGAATGTCTTGGCGGGATCCGCGATTGGCTAAATCTTTCTGTCGGTTTCGAAGGAAATGATATATGGGTAAAAGGATTTGACTATGCACAGATCAATTCACTTGAGATAAAAAGCATTCCGTTCAAAAGCATTTTCTATACGAATGGCGATAGTAGAAAACTATTTCCGCAAGGCAGTTTGCTGCCGCAAAGAGCCATTCCTGCTTTGTTGTGGACGCCTATGGAAAGGGCACTGCCGGTAACATTGCCATCATTGAACCATAATTATTTCGGGATAAAAGACAAGGCGGCGATATCATTGGAGCGATCAGAAACGGAACGTGAAGCGGTAGCGATGTATGTGTATATGGACGAACTGTGGAACTATATTGAAACAGCCCCGGCTATTCGTTTGCAAGCTTTGCAATGGGTGATTGTCGATCATGATCATGCGTTTATTATTGGCAAACCATTGCTGCCTGTACATGGCGAAGTTTACTGGCGACAAAATGATTTTTTTATTCCTGCCGGTTACGATTTTGATTTGCCCGGTACAACAGATTTCATAAACACAAAGATCAATATTGACGGAAGTAAATGGATCGTGTGGAATGCCGATGGTTCTTATTTCACGATAGACAAAGAAATGCTTTCGCTATTGTCATTAAGTTCGTTCCGGTTAAGTTTAAACAGTTTTAAATAGTGGACACGCAGTTACAATATTGTCAATCGTACAGAAAATATTTCTGGCAGTGGGAAGATAACGCCACCGTTATTACCATTCCGGACAGCAATACCATTGCTTACAAAGACTATGTTGTAAGCGTTATAGGTTATTTACATCCGCAGGGTTTGCCGCCGTTTGGTTCGTTGTTGGCTGCAATAGCAGCGACCAATGCAAACGGAAGTTATTCAGTTGATGCCATATATAGTTGCTTTCTGCAGGATCTGAGAAAAGATTACGATGATGCGTTTTCCTTTCTAAAACTGCTGTGGGATCTTCCTGCAGAATACAAAACAGGAGGTAAAAGAATACAGGTTTTCCAGGCAATATTTCATGGCTGCCATAACAGTTTAGCGCTTGTAAAATCGAAGGAGATATATAGACACCATGTACAATCTCCGGCAAGATTTGAGCAGTGGCAGAAGCAGGAAGGATTTTCAAAGCAGATTTTCGAAAAGGAATTTCGCACGTTGAATGTTGCAGCGAAAAGATTTCCTACAATAGACTCGATACTCAAGCGGGTAGCAATGTTGCCGGAGATAACGGATGATATACTTGAACTTGAACCTCCGGACAGCACAGAGGTTGTTAGCGTCGAGAAGGATCTCATGGAGCAGTTGCTGGAGCATTCAAAAACATTTCATGCCGCAGCATTGATAAAAAGATTGTGGAGCGGATTAAACATTCCGTTTCATAATTATTTGCCAAGTCAGCAGCCATTGGGAGGTGTATCTGACATCAGCAATAAAGGCGATTTTAATAGTCTGCTTATTTCCGAATTTGCGAATGACGACATCGTGTTTTTATCGAGGCTCGCCAACAACGAAGCGTTGTATATTAACCGCGAAGTGCCGCCAACAAATAACGAGCATGAGCGCATCATACTGATAGATGTTTCCATTAAAAATTGGGGAACGCCGAAAACCATTGCATTTGCTCTCATGCTGGCAATTGCCAAACATCCTAAAACAGATATTCCGTGCAGGGCTTACGCTGTGGGCAAAAAATATTACCCGCTTTCTTACGAGAGCATTCACACGATCATCAGCGGATTAGAAGTATTGGATAGTTGCCTGCATGCATCTGAAGGATTAGAGTTGTTCTTTAAAGAGCACACTAAAATGAAAAATGTCGAAGTGTTCTTTGTTTCTTCGGAAGATGCTATAAAAGCCGCACCAATACAAAAGACATTGCATGAATTGCACCAGCATTTTTCCTATTGGATCAATGCAGATGCGGAGGGCAATGTAGACATTTACAAACGGCAAGCAAGCAGCAAAAGGCATATGCAGCATCTGCTGTTGCCATTGAAAGAACTTTGGAAAAAAACGGATGCAACAGTCAAACAAGATGCTGTTGAACACGCGGATATGCTGAAATCCAAATGGCCGATTTTATTTTGCCATCCCGGAAATACACGCTACACATTATCTACAGACGATGGTGAAATATTTTTGATTAGCGATAACGGTTGCCTTTTGCGTTTGGCAGATAAAAACAGCAGTTATGGAGAAACGGGCTTTGAGTTGATCTATACTGGTTTGCCGGCAGGAAGTATTATTTATGAAATGGGTGTTACAGACAACGGACAATATTATTTGCTCGGCTTTCGCGAACATCGCAAGAATCTTTTCATTGTTCATCTCAGTACCGGCCAGGTTGCGAAAATTTTGTTTGAAGAATGGCAGCCAAAGTATCGTAGGAATTTCTTGTTTCACAAAAAAGCATTTTATTATTTAACGCAACACGACCATTTGAAAATTGATGTTGATGGTTCAATTACCAATGCTGGTATGGACGCACCGGATTCAAGCAGACTTTATAATGAGCGGGCAGGAGCGTTGGATAAGCTAAAACAAAAGATATATTTCTCAGAAAGCATTTTGAAAAATATCAAAACTATCTTCATCAACAACAATGGCAATCTTGTGGTTAATGATCAAGAGTTGTGTATAAGTATGAATAACATCATTAGTTTTCTGCAATACAGAGAGACTATGGCTGTTGGCGCGACTACGTTTCGTTTTCCTGCGGGACGAATTGATGCGACATCTAATGATAAGGAAACGTTTGTCTTTCCCGACGGTAGCACCGTGCAGTTGAACCGCCTTGGAATGTTGAGACTACGAAGCAGTGATAGTAATATCGCTGACATTTATGTGCCTACTAATCTTAAATATCAGCTGGGTGTGGCGACAGATAAAGTATTTGCAGGGAAAGAGTTTTATTTTAATGAAAGAAGGTATGATTTGGTTTTGAAACATTTTACTCAAAATCACGTCGCTATCATGAGAGCAACAGAGGATTTTTTGAAGTTATCGTTAGGTGACGCCCGACGACTACTAGAGGGAGATGGAGCTAAAACAATTTACAGGAATGCCGGTTTTGAGAAAGCTGAAACATTTATGCGCATTTTGCAGGATGCTGGCGCAGAAGTAGAGATGATTGAAAATCCTTCTTCCGTTGGAGAAAATGAATTAATTAAAATCAGTTCGCGGGAGTTTTTTACAAAATACATTGAACAGTTCACTTCAGTAATTCGTGCACATGCAGTTAAGAATTAAACCATACAACAAAAATGCTTTTCCTTTAAAAGCCTTGCTGATAAAGGGAGATAGCGTCAGGCACTGGGTAAGTGAAATACATGCGCTCGGTTTATCACTAAGTGAAGTGGACGCATACCCTGTGCCGGGAAGCAGCGCTAATACAGTGTTTGGTTGTTTTGTATTGCTGCACAGCAACAAAAAGCTTTCGGATCTGCGCATGCATGAGCAGTTTCAGTCGGTAAGAGATTTGTTGTTCATTCCTTCTTTTTCAACATTGTTTCCTGCCATGTCGGAGCAGGAGTTGCGGAAACTTTTTTCCTCATCGAAATATTTTATTCATCCTGAAACCGGTTTGGTTGAATTGCCTGAACCTATTGACTGGAGCGAACTTTTGATCGTGCCTGTCGAAAAATGCAGGGAGATTGAAAAACCGCAGGATGCAGTTTTTATACCACGTAATGTGGATCGTTTCCAAATAAAAGCAATGCCACCAGAGGATGCTTTGCAGGAAATGGAAGATCAGGTTTTTCCTAAGAAAAAAGAATTTGAGGACAAACCGCTGAATCTTTTTGAGAAAGGTAAATTGCTTTTTTATAAACTTTTGTTTACAGGTAAAGAAGGCAAGCAGGGAATGTTTGATGGAAGCGACATAAAAATGCCGGCTTGGCTCAGCAAATTGTGGCCGGGTTTTGGCGGTACGTGGTTCGATAAAATGCAGGAAGACTTTGCTGATCTTGAAGAAAGAAATAAGCGGAAAGTCGATAAGCTTATGGAGATGTTGGAGAACGACCCTGAAGAGGCTTTGCGATATGCTATTCCTATTGATCCGGAAGGCAGGGGAAGAGGCCAGATTGGCAATGCAGCACTTGATTTTTTTACAAGAAGAAGCAATTTCTCCTTGTTCGGCACCGATGGAAGGTCTGGCTCCGGTTACGCAGTCGATCTCGGCGACGCTATGTATGATCTGCAGCGCCAATACATAAAAACTGCAGAAGAACTGAAGAGAAAAGGTGACTATGAGAAAGCTGCGTTTGTTTATATGAAGCTTTTAAAAAACTATGTCAAGGCAGCCGAAACGCTTGAGGAAGGACACAAGTACAATGAAGCTGCATCGATATATCTGAAGCATGCCAATAACAAAACAAAAGCAGCACAATGCTATGAAAAGGGCAACATGACAATGGAGGCCATTGAATTGTACAAAGAATTAGAGGCGAACGAAAAAGTCGGCGACCTGTATCTCACGATCAATCATCGTAAGGAGGCCAATATTTATTTTGAGAAAGTTGCTACGGCTCACATTGATTGTGCAAGGTTCCTGAAGGCGTCAATTGTATATAGAAGCAAGATGAACGATCCTGAGGCAGCACAAAGTGTTTTGCTTAAAGGCTGGCGGGCACACAGAGATGGGAATAATTGTCTCCGCTGTTATTTTGATAACATTGCTGATACAAAAGAGCTGGGTCGTGAAATTAATGCGATCTACAAGAATGATGTAAGCGAAGCCAATGTTGACAATTTTCTTGATGTCATCAGGCATGAGTATAAAAAGAAAAACGAGCTGGCGGAAAATATCAGAGAGATTGCGTACGAAATAATTGCTGCAAGATCACAGTCCGATCCTTCGATTGTTGTCACATTAAAAAACTTTAATGAAAACGATAAAGAGCTGCTGAAAGACGCGGTGAGATTTAAATTGAACAACAAAGGCAAGTGAGCACGCAGATGACGCTGATTGGCCTGATTTACACTGATTTTTTGCAAATGCATGGGCACACGGATAACACGGATTTGACAGATTTACACGGATGTTTTACCACAAAGGTCGCGAAGTAGCATCACTCGAATACAGTGTTACAGCAAAAAGCGCAAAGGAAGTAAAGAGGAGTTTCTTCTTTGCTTCCTTTGCGCCACCTTCGCGTCCTTTGCGGTTAAAAAAAGAACCGTAAAAATCAGCGAAAATCAGTTAAATCAGTGTCATCTGCGTGCTCCCTCATCACTCGTATGTCACCACGCCACTATACAAAGTGCCTATCCATTTTTTGCCTTTTGTATCCGCGGTCATGGAGAGAATGCCTGAGTGTACACCGGGAATAACGAGCGGGGAGTGGCGTTCATTTTCCACCTTGTATAAATAATTACCGCCCACCCAGGTCACATCATTTTCGCACACCAATGTTTTGAAACCACCGCCGTTTTCCGGAGTAGACATTTCTTCCCACTGGCTGTTTTTTTGACGGATCACGTTTTTAACGGACGTGCCGGAAAGTGCAGCCAGCACATTATTATTGTTATCGACGGTCAATGCATTGGGAAACGCTGATGGATATCCCATTTCAGGTAAACGGAACGACGTCCATTTATTATTCTGCCATTTCTTAATGCTACCGGTAAAAGCAAAGCTGTTGAATGTGCCCACCCACAGGTCGCCGTTTTGATCAGCACTCATAGAGAGAACAAGATCACTTCCCGCATCGATCACCTTCCAGTTTGTTTGAGCAGAAATGCCCGCAAGTTCGCCGCCTTCAAAACCGATCCACACGGTTTTGTTCACTTTGTTATAAGTCATACAGGTTACTGCGTTGCTGGAAAAGGGGCTGTTTTCGATTGTAAAAATCTGCCAGTTTCCATTGTCGTATCTGGCCACGCCTTTGTCTGTACCGATCCATATAATATTTACTTCTTCCACGGCAATGGCTCTGATGAAGGAAGAGGGTAGTGGAGAGTTGGAAGTGTCGAAAAACTTCCAGAAGCCGTTTTCCAGGTAAGCAAGTCCTTTGGGAGTGCCGGCCCATGCAATGTTATTTTTGTCAACGGCAATTGCATTGATCTGGTTGTCGGGTAAACCAGAGTTAGTGGTATTATAAATTACCCATTCATCTTTTTGCCCCGGGGGCTCATTCAGCAAGTCTGTTTTTTTGCATCCTACACATAGCGAGATCAGCAAAAACAGGTAAACAATTTTTTTCATTCAAGGTGTTGTTTTAAGGTCATGGTGTCTGACAATTTTTTTATCTAAACCGTTTTCTCGGATAAGGAATTTTTTTTATAAGATATGGGAGCGGTTGGGAATAGTCCCGGAGAAACGAAAATCAGTCGCATTCTGTTAAAATTTGGAAACAAAAACGGATAGAAATATGGGGTATGACGTCAAAAAAAGCGGGTCATTCTCTTGGATAGTGGGAGCATGTACCCAAATATTCTTGTCCTTATTAACAACTAATGAGCGCAAAACAATAATATTTGCTGTGAAAATTGAAATTAACGGGTCAATTAACCCTGTTAATTTAGAAAAGATTGCTTGCGGAAAGGGAATGATTTACAAGCTAATAGCTCAATTAAGAAGCCATAATTTGGAAATTATAGATTAATTAAACCATTAATTAATTCTTTTTTGGAGAAAAACTGAGGATTAATTTTCAAATTAATCTCTTGGATATACCAGAAGTTAACCCTCTGAATGTTTCTTGCATTGTCTTTTGTTAAATAAAAGCTTGTCAATGAAATATTCACCTCAAGGCATATTGCCAGCCTTTGCACCCTCAGTATTATATTTTATACGGGGCAATTATCTGCATCAACTTTTCTATCAATTAAAATTTTCCATTATAGCTAAGCATTCACCACCAAAAATGGCACTAGTGCCATAACAACCTTAATTATTTAAACTCTTAATTTTTATTAAACCAAAAAGCTTGAAGTATGAAAAAACTGCTTTTTACGAATTTCAACCGTTCGTATCATGACTGGCGGGCAAGTCGGTACATAAAACCTGCCGCGGTCGTGTTGACTCTTTTCTGCTCATTGCTTGCCCAGGCACAGACACCTGTAAAGGGAAAGATTACGGGCGACAAAGGAGAAGCCATCCAGGGAGCAAGCGTTAAATTAAAGCATTCAAATAAAGGCGTGGCGACAGACACCAACGGTAATTTCTCTTTGTCACTTAAACAAGGCGATACGCTGGTTATTTCTTCTGTAGGATATAGTCCTTACGAATACGTTGTTAGAAATACCAACGGCATTAGCGTTTCCCTGGCTTCGCAGGTAACTGCATCTACCATGAATGATGTGCTGGTGGTAGGTTACGGCACGCAAAAGAAAGTAACAGTAACCGGAGCGGTGTCTACCTTAAAAGCGGCAGAACTGGTTACTACCAAAAATGAGAACGTTGTGAACATGCTAACCGGTAAAATTCCAGGTTTGCGTATGACACAAAAAACCGCTGAACCGGGCGCTTACGAAAATTCGTTCGATATCCGTGGTTACGGTGGAGCGCCATTGATCGTTATCGACGGTGTGCCTCGCGGTGGATTCGAAAGAATGGACCCAAGCGAAATCGAAAGCATTTCAGTATTGAAAGATGCTGCTGCTGCTGTATACGGTGTAAACGGTGGTAATGGTGTTATCCTGATCACTACAAAGAAAGGCACAAGTAAAGATGGCAAGTTCGACATCAACTATTCGTTTAACCAGGGCTGGCAACAATTTTTGGGTATGCCTGAGGGAGTAGGTCCTGTTGACTATATGATGCTCACCAACGAAAAAACAAAACGCGATTTTGGAAATAACTTCATTTCCAATGCTCCGCCTTCTTACACTTATGAGAATATTAAGCCCTGGATCGATGGTAAATTCGTAGGTGCAAATTGGCCGGATGCCGCATTTACAAAAGTTTCTCCGCAGGTTCAGCACAACATTAACGTATCTGGTGGTAATGATAAGGTAAATACCTTCATCAGCCTTGGTTACATGAAACAAAGCGGTTTGCTGCAAACAAACAGTCTCAACTACGACAGATGGAACCTTCGTTCTAACGTGAACGTTAAAATCACCAATAATTTAAAGGCAACACTGTTATTGTCTGGTGTATCCGATACAAAGAATGCACCTTACCAGGACTTGTGGACCATTTTCAAATACGCATGGAACCAGGTTCCTATCAACCAGATTTATGCCAACAACAATCCTGCTTACCTGAACGTAATGCCGGACAACGTAAACCCGGTTGCGGTGGTGGATCAGGCGAAAGTTGGTTACAAGAAATTTACTTCTAAAAATCTGCAGGCCCAAGGGGCCCTTGAGTGGGAAATTCCATGGGTAAAAGGGCTGAAGGCAAGAGGAATGTATAACTATGGTTATTCCGTTAATGATAATACAGCTTATGCAAAGATGTATAACCTGTATGCATACAATGCAGATGACAGTACTTACAAGGCGTCACAGGTGAGCGCTACCGGTCGCTCTGTTGCAACATTGAACCGCTCGTACGCTAGCGGAATAAGTACTTTAGGACAACTGTCATTGACATATGCCAACTCATTCGCCGGCGCTCATAACGTAAGCGGTTTGTTAGTGTACGAAGAGAGCCATTCTAAAGCAGATAACATTTATGCCCAACGTAACATGCCTATTCCTGTTCCTTATCTGTTTGGCGGTGTTTCTGGTACAGATGAACAAGGTGGTACACAATCAAACGGCGTAGGCGAATTTGCTACAAGAAGTTTTGTTGGCAGAGTTAACTACGATTACAAAGGTAAATATCTCGCTGAGTTCAGCTTCAGAGAAGATGCTTCTAACAAATTCATGCCGGGTGGTAAACAATGGGGTTTTTTCCCGGGTGTATCGGTTGGTTATAGAATTAGTGAAGAACCATTTTTCAGGAACCTGGTTTCTTCCGATATCATCAGCAGTTTAAAGATTAGAGGGTCTTATTCTCAAATAGGTAGTTCAGACAACCCTGATCTTTACTTCCAGTACATTTCCGGCTATGCATATCCAACAGTTGATCGGGCTGATAAAAAAGTATTGGGCTACATGATGGGTGGTCAGTATGTTACGGGTGCTCAAAGTCGTGGTTTAACTAACCCCGATCTTACGTGGTACACAAACGACATCACTAACATTGGTGTAGACTTTACTTTGCTGAAAGGTAAATTAGACGGTACTGTTGAAGTTTTCAGAAGAGTTCAGAATGGTTTGCCTGCTACAAGACAAGCTCAGTTGCCGGGAACAACAGGTGCTACATTGCCTCAGGAAAATCTTGATTCAAGAAAAACGCAGGGTATAGAAGGTATTCTTACTTATAAAGAAAGATTTGGAGCATTCGGTCTTACAGTATCCGGTAATGCTGCCTTTGAGCGTACTCAAAACCTGCATAAAACAGAAGGAGCTCAAGGTAACCAATATCAACAATGGAGAAACGGACAATCTAACCGCTATACAGGTCTTGTATGGGGTACAGACTACGCCGGACAGTACACTTCATATGATCAGATCTACAATTCAAAAACAAATAACGGCGGCGGCAACAATACTGTATTGCCTGGTGACTACTACATGCAAGACTGGAACGGTGATGGTGTGATCAATGGTGATGACTATCATCCAATCGCAATACAGGATCTGCCTTTGATTAACTATGGTCTTACTATCGGTGCATCTTACAAAGGATTTGATTTTACTGCATTGTTTGCAGGTGCTGCAGGCGTTTGGACATCATACGGTGAGCAATTGGGCGAACCATTAATGTATGGCAGAAGTGCGCTCACAAAATTCCTTGACAGCTGGCACACTGTAAATCCTGATGACAATGTGTATGATCCAAACACACAGTGGGTTGCAGGTAAATATCCTTCAATGGGTTATCCTTACGGTAATATTCAACATTCAACAAAAGGTATCATCAATGCATCTTATGTGCGTTTGAAAACCATTGAGCTTGGTTATTCATTACCACACAAATGGATGGATAAAGCGCGTGTAAAAAATTGCCGCATCTATGTGAATGCCTACAACCTGTTTACAATTACAGGTCTTGATGATGGTGTTGATCCTGAGCATCCGGGTTCTTTCCCAGACGCTTCTTTCGACCAGGCATTGGGTGGTTATAAATACCCATTGAACAGAACATTTAACGTAGGTGGTACAATTACTTTCTAAACTATTGAACATTACATTATGAAGAAACGATTTCTAAATATAGTAGCAGGGTGTTTACTGTTGGCTTCTTGTCAGAAGCTTGACATACCACCTGTTGATATCTTAACGGATGATCAGATATTCGGCAGCGAAGCCGGTATCAATGCTTACCTGGCACAGGTTTACAGAAAATTGCCAATTGAAGATTTTACTTATCGCCCCGATGGCCGTAACGATGGTGCAGGCAACATAGGCTTTAACCTTCACCACGAGTGGGAGCACTTCTATTGCGAAGCCGCTGCAGATGGTGAAATGGTAGGCCCTTACGGTGGTGTTGATATTGCCGGAGGTTTTGGTTACTGGCCATATCGTGACATCCGCGATGTAAACTATTTCATCGAAACGCTTCCCGAATACGCCAAGAATTTTACACCCGATAAAGTAACCAGCCTGCTGGGTGAAGCGCACTTCCTCCGTGCATACTACTATTTTGCTTTGGCAAAAAGATATGGTGGAATTCCTATCGTGAAAAACGTACAGCACTATCCTCAGCAAACTATTGAAGAGCTGCAAGTGCCACGTAACACAGAGGAACAAGTGTGGAACTTCATTGGTAATGATCTGGATACTGCTTATCAAATGTGTAGCGAAACCAATGTAGCGGAAAGAGCCAATAAGTATGCAGCAATGGCGTTTAAATCAAGAGCGATGGTTTACGCCGGAAGTATTGCTCGTTATGGTTCGCAGGTGTTTGTTGATGGCGCTGCACATTCACAGGGTCTTGTTGGTATTTCTGCAGACAAAGCTGCGGGCTTCTACCAAAAAGCCATTGACGCGGCAAAGACACTGGAAGGCAAATATTCTTTGTACAGAGCAAAGACTGATAAAACCGACAACTTTGTAAACATCTTCCTGGATGCTAAAAGTCCTGAGAACATTCTTATCAGATCATTCTATGCAGGCGATCCTGAAAGAAACCACAGCTTTGATGCCACATACTCACCCAACAGTGATATGAACTATATGACAGCTGGTGGTTTGTCAAGAACATATCCGACACTTGAGTTTGTACAACATTTCAATTCATTTGATTTTGTAACAAACGCAGATGGTACGCCAAAACGTTACAACTCACAAGCTGAAATGGCACAAGGTCTTGAGCCACGCCTGAGAGCAACAGTTTATTTCCCTGGTGATGTGTTAAGAGGAGTGCCATTCGATGTACAAGCCGGCATCTATCCTTCTTTCTCCGGTACCGCTGCTGATGAAGTGGCCAAATCGCCAGGTACACGCAGTTACATTCTTTCGGGTGATCACCAAACAACACGAAATGGCAGATTGATCATTGGTAAAGCTGGCATGTATCCTCCTGCATTTGGTAATGATAACAATACACGCACTGGTTTTTATGTACGCAAATACATCGACTACAACAAAGGCATCTCTGCGGTTAATCTTTTCACCAGCACAACTCCATGGATCGAGTTGCGCTATGCCGAAGTGTTATTGAATCGTGCAGAAGCTGATATCGAATTGAATCAAACTAGCGATGCGTTGAAATGCATCAACGACATCAGAGACAGGGCAGGTGCGCCACTGGCAACCGCAGCCGATATGACTGTAGCGACATACCGCAACGAAAGAGCAAAAGAACTTGCTTTTGAAAACCACTACTGGTGGGATATTAAAAGATGGAGAATTGCGGATCAGCTTTTGAGCAACACGCACTTCCACGGTTTGATGCCTTACTACGTAGAATCTGAAAACAAATACATATTCCTGAAAGAGCTTGAACTCTTCAACAGGAACTATGCTTTCGAAAAGAAGTTCTACTACGAGCAAATACCTGGCGGCGAGCTTGCAACAAATCCAAACTTGTATCCCAATAACCCAGGCTATTAATCAAACTAAAAATTCAAAAGTAAAAAGTAAAAATGGTCGACAATTGAAAGAACGTTTTATAATCACGCAGTCCTTTTTGACTTTTGATTTTTTACTTTTTACTTAATTTTTTAAACAGTGAATTATGAAATTGAAATCATTTAAAATATTGAGCCTTGGAGTTTCCTTGTTGTTCTTTGCTTCTTCTTGTGTAAAGATGGACACTTACGCAGGGCCGGATGCATCTTTAAGCGGTAGCGTTATTGAAGATGGCGGGAAAACCAATGTGCAAACCTGTTCAGGAAACTTCTCCATCAGGCTTGAGCAACTGAGTTGGGATAGCACACCTTCACCACAGGACATTCCAGTTAAGTACGATGGTACCTATCAGAACCTTAAATTATTCTCAGGTCACTACCGCGTATCTATTCATGGTGGTGCGTTCTGGCCGGTGGCTCCGGAAGAAATGGACATCAGTTCAGGATCTTCTCACGACTTCAAACTGACGCCGTATTTGGTTGTCAGCAATTTCAAAGCAGAGATGACAGACAGCACCACGCTGAGACTTACATACTCTCTTTCTGCTCCAGTTGCAGGCATACCAAAGATTCTGGAAATTCAGCCTTACCTGAACACTACACAAATTGTTGGACCCGGAGCTTCTATTTATGATTTCTCCGACCTCAATAAAGTAGCTATCAACAAAGACTGGGCAGACTTTAACGCCGCCGAAAAAAACGGAGAGATCATTGTTAGCAATCTTATCCCAGGCCGTATTTTTTATGTAAGAATGGGGGTGAAATTTGACAACAATGATAAAAGCTCAAACTTATCCAGCGTTATTAAAATAACCGTTCCCGCTAAGAAGTAACGATGCAAACCATAAAATCATTTAAAATGAAAATCTCAAAACTAATACTTATAGCATCCGTACTGGGAGTATTTATCGCAGGAGGATGTAAGAAAGATTCATTTACTTCAAGAGATACAAGTAAGTTGAAGCCAACACCAAAGGATTCAACTCCGCCGGATCCAACACTTGTTATGTTCGATCCTGCCGATGAAACAACCGACTGGGAAATTTCAGGTGGTAAAGGACAGATAGATAATGCAGCAAAAAAAGAAGGCACCGCATGTTTGTCTTCCGTAATTGGTGCCGGTGATAATGATGGTTACCAGCACTTCATTAAAAGACGTCCTACTGCGGTTAACACTAATCAACCTATTGACCAGTGCCAGTTTGTTTTCTGGTTATACGTTTCCGATGTAAGCCAATTGAGAGGAGACGGACAAATTGAACTTTCAAGCTCAGGTCAATCTGATAAAAACGAAGCAAACTGGGACTTTGGCCCTGTTGCCAAAACGCTGAAAAACGGATGGAACGAGGTGATGCTCAATCTAATTACTTCAACTCCCTCGAATGGCAATATTGATCTCACTAAGGTTAATTTCTTCCGTATATATTTCTGGTCGAAACAGCCACGTGCTGCGGACTACACAATCAAAGTTGATTACCTGAGATTCAGAAAACGTCCGCCGATCAATGTACAGTTTGCAAACTGCGATCAAACAGACAACTGGGAGATGGCAGGAGGTACAGGACAGATTGATAAATCAAACAAGAAAGAAGGTGCAGCTTCTCTTAAAGCGACGATTGTTAAAACAGAAGATTATATGCACTTCATTTTCAGAAGACCAGATCCTTTAAATCCGGGACTTACAAGGGCTAACGGTATATTCAGATTCTGGTTCTACGTAAGTGATGTAAGTGAACTTAAAAATAATGACGGACAAATCGAGTTGACGAGTTCAGGGCAATCTGATAAAGCTGAAATGAACTGGAACCTCGATCAGATCATTCCTAATTTAAAAAGCGGTTGGAATGAAATGAAGCTTGATCTTTCCAAAGGTAACGAGAATGGCAGCGATCCACTAGATCTTAGTAAGCCAAATTTCTTCCGCATATACCTGTGGGCAAAGAGCAAACCGCATAGTTCAGATCTTGATCTGAGAGTAGATGATTTCCGTTTTATAGAAAAATAGTTACAGAGCAATTAATAATTAATAATTAAGAATTAATAGGTGCAGCATTGGTTTTGTAAGACTAGCATCTCGTATGCTCAGCAGACGATTGCAAATACATTCACTAAAAAGTGTAGCCCCGTTAATTATTAATTATTAATTATTAATTCAAAAAAACAAACGAATGAAGCTTAGTAAATTAATATTTGTACCTGCTCTTATAAGCCTCAGCGCATTAACGTCCTGCAGCGCACAAAAAAAGAATACAACCGCACCAAATGGCAATCCAATCGTTCGCGATATCTACACTGCTGATCCTTCTGCCCACGTATGGAAAGATGGTAGATTGTACGTATATCCATCGCACGATGTAGCGCCACCAAAGGGCTGCGACCTGATGGATAAATACCATGTCTACTCAACAGATGATATGGTTCACTGGCGCGACGAAGGACAGATACTTGAATCCAGCCAGGTATCCTGGGGAAGAAAAGAAGGAGGCTTCATGTGGGCGCCCGATTGTGCTTACAAGAACGGTACTTACTATTTTTATTTCCCGCACCCAAGCGACACCAAATGGAACGACACGTGGAAGATTGGCGTCGCTACAAGCAAGTATCCTGCAAAAGATTTTAAAGTGCAGGGCTACATACAAGGTATTGAATCATTGATCGACCCTTGTGTATTTGTAGATGACGATGGACAAGCTTATTTCTATCATGGTGGTGGTGGAAAATGTATGGGCGGAAAATTGAAAGACAACATGATGGAAGTAGACGGCCAATTGCAAAAGATGGAAGGCCTTGAAGATTTCCACGAAGCAACATGGGTACACAAACGCAATGGCGTTTATTATTTGTCTTACTCCGATAATCACGACAAAGATGGCAAGCACAATCAAATGCGTTACGCTACCAGTTCAAGTCCGTTAGGGCCATGGAAATACCAGGGTATCTATATGGATCCGACTGACAGCTACACCAATCACGGTTCTATTGTAGAGTTCAAGGGACAGTGGTATGCATTCTATCACAACAGTGTATTGTCACATCACGACTGGTTAAGATCAATTTGTGTTGACAAATTATTCTACAACGAAGACGGCACCATTAAGAAAGTGCAACAAACGATGGGCGTGATTGAAGAGAAGAAAGAAGTAAGCAGTAAATAAATGAAAATTGTAGAGACAAGGCATGCCTTGTCTCTACGAAAAATTGAAAATGCCGTAGGGGCGATCGTGTTCGCCATCTCATACCATCAACAATACATAAATAATAATCGGCGACACACCCTGTTAATTTTAAATAGAAAAAATGATTCGCAAGCGCCATATCGAAATTTTCATCACACTGTGCTTTATCGCTTCTTGTTCATCCCACAAAGATGACCCGGCTCCGATACCGCCAAAGCAACCCAGCGTCTTTGACCTTCAACATAAGAACCCTTTTATTACCAATATGTATACGGCCGATCCATCTGCTCACGTGTGGGCAGATGGAAGGTTGTATGTGTATCCGTCACACGATATTGCGCCACCACGCGGTTGCGATCTCATGGATCAATACCATGTTTTTTCTACAGATGATATGGTAAACTGGCGGGATGAAGGTCAGATATTACAAGCGAGCCAGGTATCGTGGGGTACACCGGAAGGCAACTTTATGTGGGCGCCGGATTGTGCTTACAAGAATGGCACATACTATTTTTATTTCCCTCATCCAAGCGCTGCTCCCTGGAACACAAACTGGAAGATAGGAGTGGCAACAAGCACAAAACCTGCAAGCGATTTTGTTGTGCAAAAATATATCGATGGTCTTGAATCATTGATCGATCCATGTGTATTTGTAGATGATGATGGACAAGCATATTTATATTATGGAGGCGGTGGAAAATGCATGGGCGGGAAATTAAAAGACAACATGATGGAAATTAATGGCAGCATGCAAAATATGCTGGGCCTGCAGGATTTTCACGAAGCAACATGGGTTCATAAACGCAACGGCATTTACTATTTATCTTATGCCGACAACTATAGCGAAAACAACAGAGGTAATCGCATGCGTTATGCCACCAGCAACAATCCTTTGGGTCCATGGACATACAAAGGTGTTTATATTGATCAAACAGGAAGTTCCACCAACCACGGCTCTATTGTAGAGTACAAGGGACAGTGGTATGCTTTTTATCATAACTCGAATCTTACCGGCAACGACTGGCTAAGGTCCATCTGTGTAGATACTTTGGGCTACACACCAAACGGCAACATTAAAATGGTTTACCAAACAAGAAAAGGAAGCAACTAAAAAACAAACAGCATGAAAAATATTACGAGGTTATCTCTTAGCATATCGGCGGCAGTGCTGCTTTTTGCAGCTTGCTCAAAGAGTACTCCTGTTACCAATCCAAATGGTGGTAACAATGGTGGCAATACCGGAGGCAACAACGGCGGGTCTAATCCACCGGTCACCTGGCCATCACCGGCAGGAGATGTGGTAGGAAAAATAACAGTCGGCTACCAGGGATGGTTTGCCTGCATTGGCGATAAGTCACCGATCAATGGATGGTGGCATTGGACACAGGACTGGTCAAAAATTCCGTCGCCAACAAATAAAGGCATGGTGTCATGGCCCGATATGAAGGAGTACACAAACAAATATCCTACTGCGTTCGCAAACCTCAATAGCGGCGCACCTGCAACATTGTTTTCTTCTTTCGATGATCAAACTGTAGATGTGCAGTTTTCCTGGATGAAACAATACGGCATTGATTGTGCAGCATTGCAACGCTTCAATCCAACCGGTGGCGAAGGCCCGATCCGCGATGCTGTGACTGTGAAAGTAAAAGCCTCTGCAGAAAAATACGGTGTAAAGTTCTACATCATGTACGATGTAAGCGGCTGGACAAATATGCAAACAGAAATGAAGAATGATTGGAAGAACAAAATGAAAGCTTACACTTCATCTTCTATGTATGCAAAACAAAATGGTAAGCCGGTGGTTTGTATCTGGGGCTTTGGCTTCAATGATGGCAACCACAACTTCGATGTGGCACAATGCCTTGATGTGATACAGTTTTTCAAGGATCAGGGTTGTTACGTAATCGGTGGGGTGCCCACTCACTGGCGCGACCAGAACAGCGATTCAAGAGCCGGTTTTATTAGTGTGTATAAAGCCTTCAATATGCTTTCACCGTGGATGGTGGGTCGTATGAGCACCATCATTGACGAAGATAATTTTTACGTTAATGTCAATACACCTGATCTTGCATATTGCAAACAATATGGTATCGATTACCAACCTTGCGTACTACCGGGAGATCTGCAATCGGGCCACCGCAAGCATGGCGATTTTATGTGGAGACAATTTTACAACATGGTTAAATTAGGTGTGCAGGGAATTTACATCTCCATGTTTGATGAATACAACGAAAGCAACCAGATCGCAAAAACCGCGGCCACGCAAGCCGACGTGCCTGCCGGCTCCGGTTTCCTTTCACTTGATGAAGACGGAACCGCATGCTCTTCCGACTACTACCTGCGTTTGACGAACGATGGAGGAAAGATGCTGAAGAAAACCATTTCGCTTACGTCGACAAGGCCCACGAAACCGGTGGAATAACTGAATAAACTGAATGGACTGAATAAACTGAGCTGTGAATGTCAAACAGCAAAATTGATTATGAGCTTCCGTTACTCAGTTATTCAGTTCATTCAGTTATTACTAAATTCGTGCTCCATCAAATGACCAACATGAAAAGTGTTTTCTTCATTCTTGGTGCAATTGTGGTTTTTAATAACGCAAGTGCACAAGAAGAAATACCTGCTGCAACCTTTTGCAATCCTATAAACCTTAGTTATCGCTTTTGCCTGGATACCCCTTCCAGAAGAGAGGCCGCGGATCCTTCAATGATTTTATTTAAGGGAGAATATTATTTGTTTGCCTCAAAATCCGGCGGCTATTTTCATTCAACGGATCTCATAAAATGGGATCTTATTAAAAGCAATATCTTACCCCTTGAAGATTACGCACCGACTGCTGTTGTAGTAGATGATGAAATCTATTTCAATGCTTCCGGCAACGCTTCACATAAAATCTATAAAACCAAAGACCCCAAGACTGATAGCTGGGAACTGGTGACTGATAAGTTTCCTATTTCGACAACAGATCCAATGTTGTTTCTTGATGATGATCATCGTCTTTACTATTACTATGGTTGCTCAGACAAAGAACCTTTACATGCAGTAGAACTTGATCTGCACAATAACCTGCAACCAATAGGAAAGGCGGTGAACACTATTTACGCCAATAAGTCAAAGTACGGCTGGGAGAGACCCGGCGATTATAACGATGGCACGGCCGCACCATGGATGGAAGGCTCATGGATGAACAAATACAACGGAAAATATTATTTGCAATATGCTTGTCCCGGCACGCAATTCAAAAGCTATGCTGATGGTTTGTATGTAGCGGACAATCCCCTTGGGCCTTTTGTGTTGAGCAAGAATAATCCTTTTGCGTACAAACCGGAGGGCTTTGCAAACGGTGCAGGACATGGCAGCACATTTAAAGATAAGTATGGCAACTACTGGCACATCGGCACGGTGAGTATTTCAATAAAACATATGTTCGAAAGACGTTTGTCTTTGTTCCCTGTGTTCTTTGATAACGATGGCGAAATGACCGCCTACACAGGCTTTGGCGATTACCCGATGATGGTGCCTGCAAAAAAAATATCAGGCAGCGCTGAACTGTTTCCGGGCTGGATGTTGCTGTCTTACAACAAAAAAGTGGAGGTCTCTTCTTCGTTGAGTGATCATCACCCGCAGGCGGCGACGGACGAAGATATAAGAACCTGGTGGAGTGCTGCAACCAATAAAAAAGGCGAATTCATCACAGTTGATCTTGGCAGCGTTACAACAGCCAGCGCTATTCAAATCAATTTCGCCGAACAGAATACTTCTATTTTAGGTCGTACTGAAAACATGGCGTATCAATACAAACTGGAATATTCTGTTGATAACAAAAATTGGAAAATTATTGTGGACAAATCACAAAACAATGTAGATGCGCCACACGACTATGTACAACTTCCGAAGCCTTTGCCAGTGCGTTACGTGCGATTAACAAATGTGCAAGTGCCTTCGGGAAATTTTGCCGTATCTGATTTGCGTGTGTTTGGCAAGGCAAATGTAAAACCGGTGAAAGAAGTTACGTCATTCAACATTGAAAGAGATAAAGACAAAGCAGTAGTAAAGCTTACATGGAACAAAGATGTGAATGCAACTGGTTATAATATCCGTTTTGGAACGGACAAAAACAAGTTGTACGAAAACTATTTCGTTTACGGAAAAAACGAAATAATCATAAGAACCCTGAATGCTGATTTGCGGTATTATTTTTCGATAGATGCATTTAATGAGGCGGGCGTTGTGAAAGGAAAGAAGATAATTGAAAATTGAAAGTTGAAAGTTGAAAATGGGTACGTAGGGGCGAATCGCATTCGCCCTTTCGCACCATCACGATTTCCAGTAATCTGCTCTCCGAGCTTTTAGCTTCGGAAGCTTATTCTATCGCCTCTGGCGATTAGGTTATTGAAGGCAATAGAATAATACTGCAAGACTGTAAGTCTTGCAGAGCAGTGAGTAGAATTGCTGCAGTACAAGTGAGTGATACAACGATGCCGATCAAAAAACAAATGCTTGTCCCAAAAAATATCCGCGTAAATCAGTCCAGGCAGTGTCATCTGCGTGCCAAAAGCAAAAAAATGACCAACATGAAAAGGATATTAACCAGCGCATTGTTATTGCTCGGCTTGGTTGCGCAAGCACAAATAAAACGCATCACCTGCATTGGTGCCAGCATTACAGAAGGAGCCAGAATCGAGAGTCCGAAAGAAAATTCATTTCCCGGCCAGTTGCAGGCAATGCTTGGAAAAAGTTATGTAGTCGGCAACTATGGCGTGAGCAGTACAACCATGTTGAAACATGGCAATTATCCTTATTGGAAAACGGAGGCGTACAAAGCAGCACTGCAAAGCAATCCCGACGTGGTTTTCATCGATCTTGGCGGCAACGATGCAAAAGCAATTAATCGTCCCTTCTATAACGAAATGGAACAAGACACGCGGGACATGATTCGTTCCTTCACATCATTGCCAACTCACCCAAGAGTAATTGTGTTGTTGCCTTTCAAATCGTTTGAAACAGACACTATGCAGATATGGGACAAAACGATTGTAGAAGAAGTAACGCCGCGCATCCAAAAAGCGGCGTATGAAGAAGGTGTTGAATTGCTCGATATTCATTCCTTGCTAAGCGACAAACCTGAATTGTTTCCCGACAAAATTCATCCCAATAAAGACGGCGCAGGCATAGTTGCGAAAAGATTGTTTCAGCAGATCACACAAAATATGGATACGCAGTTCGATCTGTTCAGGAACTTTAATCAGTCTTATACAACAACTGATTTCAAAGGATATGCATGCGCGGAATTCAAAATTGATGGCCACGATTGCAAAGTGGTAAAACCTAAGCGTGTTGCGAAAAACGCACCCTGGATATGGCGTGCAAGGTTTTGGGCACATGAACCGCAAACAGATATTGCTTTGCTGGAGCGAGGCTTCCATCTTATATATTGTGATGTGGCAGAATTGATGGGCAACAAAGTTGCTATTGAAACGTGGAACAAATTTTATGCAATGCTTCACAAAGCAGGGCTTGGTCAAAAAGGAGTATTGGAAGGCATGAGTCGCGGCGGTGTATATGCACTGAATTGGGCTGCGGCAAATCCTGACAAAGTGAGCGCAGTGTACGTCGACAATCCTTTGCTGGATTGCAAAGTGCTGGCGAGAGATATGGACAAGGATCTCGGTCAGATGACAAAAGACTTCATGGATGCATACAATCTCAAAAGCAAAGCAGATATTCAAAACTTCAGGGGAAGTCCGATTGATAAAACAAAAGCAATTGCCAGGGAACATTATCCCATCTTGGTACTTTGCGCAGAGAACGATGAATACGTGCCGCCCGGCGAACAGGCTATTCCTTTTCAGGAAAAAATGAAGGCAGAAGGAGGCGATGTGAAAGTTATTATTAAGGAAGGGTTTAAACATCATCCACACAGTTTTCCCAATCCTACACCAATTGTCGACTTTATATTAAATGCTGTCGATAAAGATTTCTATCTTTCTGAAAAAAGATACGATTCTTATAAAGGCCTTGTTATGGCGGGCTATCAGGGCTGGTTCAGTGCACCCGGTGACGGTGCGGACAGAGGTTGGTATCATTATCTAGGCCGTGATGGTTTTCATCCGGGTTCCACAAAAGTGGACATGTGGCCAGACGTGTCTGAATATGACAAGACATATAAAACAGATTTCAGGTTCGCCAATGATAGTCCTGCTTATGTGTTCAGTTCGTATGATGAATCATCTGTAAATACTCATTTTCGCTGGATGCGTGAGTATGGTATTGACGGTGTGTTTGTGCAGCGATTTGTGACGGAAATAAAAAGAGAGAAAAGTTACAACCAGCTAAACAAAGTCTTTAACTCAGCCATTCAAGCGGCGAACATAAATGATCGTGCCATTAGTGTTATGTATGACCTTAGCGGTATGGAACCGGGCGATGAGCAGTTGGTGTTGAAAGACATTGATTACTTGTCTTCAACTTATGACATCAAAAAAAGAAGCACGAATACTTCGTACCTGTTTCATAACGGCAAACCGTTGGTGGCGGTGTGGGGCGTAGGTTTTAACGATAAAAGGAAATATGGTTTTAAAGAAGCCGATATCATTATTGATGCATTGATTGAAAGAGGATTCAGCGTGTTGATCGGTGTGCCAACACATTGGCGGAAACTGGAGATGGATGCCATCGACGATACAATGCTTCATCATCTGATTCGCAAATGCGATGTGGTGATGCCGTGGTTTGTGGGACGCTATAACGAAAATACGTTTGCTCCATTTGCTCAGTTAGTGAAAGATGACATTGCATGGTGCAAAGAGAATAAAGTGGATTATGCGCCATTAGCTTTTCCGGGATTTTCGTGGTTGAACATGGCGAAGAATTCAAAACCTATTCCCAGAAATCGCGGGAGTTTTTATTGGAAGCAGTTTTCAAGCTATATAGGCAGCGGTGCTGAAATGCTTTACCTTGCAATGTTTGACGAGATAGATGAAGGGACGGCCATTTTTAAATGTGCCACTGAAGTGCCCGTTGGCCCGAGTCCATTTGTTGCAATAGACAGTGATCTCGGCAGCGATTATTATTTATGGCTCGCCGGGCAGGCAACGAAAATGCTGAGGAAAGAAATTCCTTTTACAAACACGATACCGAAGAGAAATTAAGAATTAATTGGGTGACACTAAGATCGTTACTGGAAATTTGAGCAGGTGCAGCATTTCATGATGCTGTCTTTGCGCCTTATTTCCTTTGCGTCTTTGCGTGAAATCTAAATGCAAAATCCATAATAATGTTTCACAAACAATTGCTGGCAGCCTCCGTATCATTAATGATGCTTTCTGCGAAAGCGCAGACACCTGTTTACAAAAACACTTCTTACTCCTTTGAAGAAAGAGCAAAGGACCTTGTGAAGAGAATGACTTTAGAAGAGAAAGTCAGTCAGATGATGAACAAGTCTGCTGCCATTGACAGACTCGATGTTCCTGCTTACAACTGGTGGAACGAAGGCTTGCATGGCGTTGGAAGATCTGGCATGCATGTAACGGTATTTCCGCAGGCGATAGGTTTAGCGGCAACTTTTGATAAACAGGCGATGTATAAAACAGCTGATATCATTTCAACAGAAGCAAGAGCCGTGCATCACGCTTATGAAAGAAAAGGCTCCCGGGATATTTATCAGGGCCTTACTTTCTGGACACCAAACATTAATATTTTCAGAGATCCAAGATGGGGCAGAGGGCAGGAGACTTACGGCGAAGATCCTTATCTCACAGCCCAAATGGGTATTCAACTTGTAAAAGGTTTCCAGGGAAATGATCCGAAATATTTAAAGATAACCGCCTGTGCAAAACACTTCGCCATTCACAGCGGACCTGAAAATTCAAGGCATTCATTCAACGTAGCGGTAAGTAACTATGATCTTGCAGATACTTATTTGCCTGCCTTTCACGATCTGGTAGTGGACGGAAAAGTCGCTTCAGTTATGTGCGCCTACAATGCATTCGGCGGTCAGCCCTGCTGCGGCAATGATCTGCTGATGACAAATATTTTGTACAATCAATGGAAGTTTCATGGTTATGTTACTTCCGACTGCGGAGCGATTGATGATTTCTTCAAAGGTCACAAAACCAGTACCGATGCTACTTCTGCCGCGGCTGATGCAGTTATTCACGGAACAGATGTTGAATGCGGACATACTTACACAACTTTGGTCAATGCGGTTAAACAAGGTTTAGTTGCTGAAAGCAAAGTCAATGAGTCGGTACAGCACTTGTTTGAAATAAGATTTCGTCTCGGCCTGTTCGATCCTGCGTCAATGGTGAAATACAGCAGTATTCCGGAATCAGTATTGGAAAGTGCTCCGCACAAAGCACAAGCTTTGCAAATGGCAAGGGAATCGATTGTGTTGTTGAAGAATGCAAACAATTTGTTGCCGCTTTCAAAATCAATCAGGAAGATCGCGGTGCTTGGGCCAAACGCAAACGACAGTATCAGCGTATTAGGAAATTACAACGGCTTTCCCACAAAGACTACAACTGTGTTACAAGGTATAAAGGATAAACTTGGTAAAAATGTTGAGCTGACATATGAACGTGGAACCGACTTCGTTACCAACAAAGATAATGTGGACTTTGCCGCTATCGCAAACAGGGTAAAGGATGCAGACGTCATCGTATTTGTCGGTGGCATTACACCTTCGCTCGAAGGAGAGGAAATGCCTGTAAAGATTGAAGGTTTTGATGGTGGAGACAGAACTTCTATAGATCTGCCGCATGTGCAAACTGCATTTCTGAAAGCATTGAATGCAACAGGCAAACCAATTGTTTTTGTAATGATGACGGGCAGCGCTTTGGCAACTCCATGGGAAGCCGGGAACATCCCTGCTATTGTAAATGCATGGTATGGCGGACAAGCAACCGGCGAAGCTGTTGCTGATGTTTTGTTTGGTGATTATAACCCTGCCGGACGTTTGCCGGTTACATTTTACAAGTCAACTGACCAGCTGCCATCGTTTACTGATTACAGCATGAACAATCGCACCTATCGTTATTTCTCCGGAGAGCCTTTGTATGGCTTCGGTTATGGATTGAGCTATACAACATTTGCTTATTCAAACTTTGGGGTTCCTTCTTCTGTTGTTACTGGTAAGCCTGTTACAGTAAGCGTTGATGTACAAAACACGGGCAAAGTGGATGGTGATGAAGTGGTTGAATTGTATGTGAAGCATGGCACAGGTGTGAAAGCGCCGATCCATGCTCTGGAAGGGTTTGAACGCATTCATTTTAAAGCAGGCGAAAAGAAAACGGTGAAATTTACTTTAACTGCAAGACAATTATCTGTGGTTGATGACAACGGCGTTAGACTGCAGGTGCCTGAAAAATTACAATTGTTTGTCGGAGGACAACAGCCGACTGCTGCAGCTTTGAGTAGCAAAAAAGTTATCAATAAAACTGTGGAGGTAAAAGGAAATCAGATTGTGATTGAAGATTTAGGACTACACTAGATCTTCGATAGTTTTTTTCACCACTAAGACACTAAGGACACAAGATTCACTAAGAATCTCTGAGTACTAAAGACTGTCATAAATATACGGCAACCCTTAGTGTGGCTTAGTGCCCTTAGTGCCTTAGTGGTAAATCTTGAATCCCGCATCATCAACACTAATTAATCAAACTTATGCAAACGCGCAGAATAAAATTTACACTTTCATTTGCCCTTGTCTTATTACTCGCAACCGCTAAAGCCCAGACATACACACGCATCTCAAACGGTGTTTCAATAAACACAAAAGGTATTACTACGGAAATCACATTTTTCAACAACGGCATCGTTCACGTAAAAAAATATCCTGTCGGCAATGTAGCAGAAACAAAGAGTTTCAGCGTCATCGGAAAGCCAGGGAAACCAACTGTTGCAATTATTGAAGGAAAAGATGGGCTACAGATCAAAAGCAAAAATATTGCTGTAATCATGAGTATGCCTTCTGGACAGATAAAGTTTGGTAACAATGAAGGGCATCTTTATTTACAAGAAAACAGTACAAGTTTTTCGCCTGTAAAAGATGGCAATGAAAATACATTCAGGATCAAACAATCTTTCAAACTGGAGCGAGACGAAGCGATTTATGGTTTTGGTCAATTTCAAAATGGCCACATGAGCCAACGCAATCAGCAACTGCTGCTGAAGCAGGAAAACATGCGCATTGCTATTCCATTTTTTCAGTCCATAAAAAATTATGGCGTCTTTTGGGACAATGCATCCGCAACTGTTTTCAGCGATTCAAATAATGTTGCCTCGCTGCAATCTGAAATTGGCAATTGCATTGATTACTATTTTATCAAAGGCGCAAATGCAGACAGCGTTATCGAGCAATATCAGTTACTCACCGGTGAAGTGCCGATGTTTCCTAAATGGGTGTTCGGTTATTGGCAAAGCAGAGAACGATATACAAGTCAGCACGAATTGCTGGATGTCGTAAATCGTTATCGTGCACTCAAAGTACCGCTAGACGGCATTGTGCAGGATTGGCAATACTGGGGCGAAGATCAGGCGGACTGGAACGCTGTAAGATTTGGTAATCCTCGTTTTCCTGATCCAAAGAAAATGATCGATAGTGTGCACAATATGAATGCGCATATCATCATTTCTGTCTGGCCGTCTTTTGGGTATAAAACAAAAATTTATAAGGAACTGGAAGCAAAAAATATGCTGTTCAATTTTCAAACATGGCCGCCAAAAGATGTAAAAGTGTACGATGCTTTCAATCCCGAAGCACGAGATATTTACTGGAGCCACATGAAGAATGATATTTTTTCGCTGGGCATGGACGGTTGGTGGCTCGATGCTACAGAACCTGAAAAAGCCGGCCCGGATTTGGTTATAGATGCACAATCAACTTACGCCGGCTCGTTTCAAAAGGTTGGTAATGCCTTTCCCATTGCAACAACAGGCGGCGTCAGTGATCATCAAAAGCAACTCACAAAAGATAAAAGAGTTTTCATCTTAACACGTTCAGCGTTTGCTGGGCAACAACGTTATGCCACGATGTTGTGGTCGGGAGATATACAGGGAAAATGGGATGTGCTGCGTGCGCAAATTGCAGCTGGCTGCAATCTTTCGCTGAGTGGTATTCCTTACTGGAACACGGATGTGGGTGGTTTCTTCACCGGCAACAATTATCCGCTGGGCGTTAAAGATCCTGCTTACAAGGAGCTGTATGTACGATGGTTCCAGTTTGCTACGTTCTGCCCGATGTTGCGATCACACGGTACAAATACTCCCCGCGAAATTTACCAGCTTGGCAACAGAGGTGAATGGGCTTTCGATGCGGTGGAAAAATATATTAATCTGCGTTATCAACTTTTGCCATACATCTATTCGTGTGCATGGCAGGTTACATCACAACACTTAACAATGACGCGTGCTCTTGCAATGGATTTTGCATCTGATAAAAATGTGTGGGATGTCAACAATCAATACATGTTCGGAAAGTCGTTACTTGTTTGCCCGGTGACGGATTCACTATACACGAGCAGGGCAGGAGGTGTAGCGGAAACCAATTTCAGCAACGTAAAAACAACTTCAGTGTATTTGCCGTCAGGCGCCGATTGGTTCGACTTCTGGACGGGTGAAAAAATGAAAGGTGGTCAGCAAGTTTCAAAACAGGTACCGATTGATATCATTCCTGTGTTTGTAAAATCAGGAACAATATTGCCCGTTGCAGCCTCTAAGCAATTTGCACTGGAACATGCAGATTCAACACTTGAAATCCGCGTGTATGAAGGTGCCAACGGCGAATTCATTTTGTATGAAGATGAAGGCGATAATTATAACTACGAAAAGGGGGTGTATGCAACAATTTCTTTTAAATGGAACAACGCAAAATATCAACTCGAAATTTCAGACCGTAAAGGAAAATTTCCAGGCATGTTGCAAACGAGGAATTTCAACATAAAACTTGTAGGCAAAGACGAGGGAAAAGTTGTGAAGTATAATGGGAAGAAAGTGGTAGTGCCATTCAATTAGGAATTAGAAATTGGCAATCCAGTTTTAAAACAACACCAAACAACAACTACTAATTCCTAATTCAATGTCGTTTAGTTAAGGTGTTTAAAAAAAATAAAAGCATCTCGCTTGTCATCCCGAGGAACGAGGGATCTGGGCCTAACACTAACGGACACTATGCGTAAATAAACACACAGATCCCTCCTTCGTCGGGATGACAAGCAGTCTTTCTTTCCTGGACATAGCAACCAAGTAATTGAAAAGTTGCTTAACTAAACGACATTGAATTCCTAATTTCTAATTCCTCTTTATTCTCCTACCATCGCCAAAAAGTCAAACAACCCTGTTTCATTTGGCAGATCGAGTTTTTTACGTAAACGGTAGCGGCTTGTTTCTACGCCACGTATTGAGATGTTCAGCAGATTTGCGATTTCTTTTGACGAAAGGTTGATGCGCAAATACGCACACAGCTTAAGGTCTGTTGCTGTCAGTTGCGGAAATTTATCTTTTAATGTTTTAAGAAAATCATTGTTTACTTTGTCAAAATAATTTGCGAAGCGATCCCAGTCATCGTCCGTTTCAAGTTGATCGTTGATCAGTTTAATGATCTTGCGAACTGTTTTAGCTTCCTTTTCTGAGTCCAGTTCTCTCAGCGGAACGAGTTCTTCTTTTATCTTATTAAGCACTTCACGCTTTTGCAAAAGCGTCATTGTGTTGGAAGCCAGCTCCGTGTTTTTGTGCGCTACTTCCGCTTCCAGTTTTTCATTACGAAGTTGTATAATTTCTCTTTCATTCTTTTCAACAACGCGTTGGTGCTCGAATTGAAGGCGTTCTTGTTCCGCTTCATATTTTTCCTGCTGCTTTTGCAATTTTATTTTCTGATTCAGTAAATACTTTTTCTGTTGTCTTTTGTAGAACCAATAAATAATGTAAGCAAACAATAAAAGATATACCAGGTATGCAACGATGGTTCGGTACCACGGCGGCAATACCGTGAATGAAAAAGTACTTACTGGAGAAACATTTCCGAGATCATCTTTTGCTTTTACTTCAAAAGTATAATCGCCTGCAGGCAGGTTTGTATATGATTTTTCGGCTTTCTTCGACCATGGTGACCACTCGCTTTCAAAACCTTTCAGGCGGCAGCTGTAATCTGCCTGCTGCACAAAAATGGGTGATGAAAATTCAAACTGAACAGAGTTGTATTTGTAAGAAATGCTTCGCGAAAACTTAACTGTTTCTACTGACGACGTTGTGTCTTTTAGTGATAGGTAGCCTCCGAATAGTACACTGTCTGTTTTGCTGGAGGCCGTTATTTTTCTTAGTAAAACACTTACGGAACGTTTGTTGTTTTTGTATTTCTCATAATCAACATTGTAGAAACCTTCCTCGCTTCCTATCAAAACATTGCTGTTGTTGTAAGGATAAATAAACTCTTCACCATTGCTCATTATTACACTGTTGAGCTCTGGAATGAAGACGATCTTCGGCTGATGCGGATCGCTACAGTCAATCACGCCTGGCTTTTTGTCCTGTATAAACCAGATGTTGCCATGCGCATCGTCTTTCAAATAGGAAACGCTTGCATTGCCAAATATCTTTGTAAAAAAATCTGATCTTTTAAAGTCGTTGATAGCAGGATCAAATTCGAAAATGCCTTTGCCAGTGGTTAGTACAATCTTTCCCTGAACATTGAAGACATGGTTATGATTTTCCGATAGTATTTTGTTTTTATCATTGTACAGCTTGTTCTGCAATACACCGGCTGTGTCAAAATATATCCTGTATAAACCTTTGTAGGGATGCGCCGCCCAGATATTGTTTCCCTCAATTGCTACGAATTTCGCAGACTCAAAATGAGTATGTTGTTTTTTGTTTACAAACTGTCCATTCTCATAACTGTAGAGATTGATGCCATTGTATGTTCCCGCAAGCATAAGAGGAGCGGGCGTTTGCGAACCCAGCGGTCGAAATAGCCAGAAGCCAGTTGTCTCATCAAGTGGAGAGGCGGCGTTGCCATTCACGATATAAGCTCCTTCGTTGTGGCTGATCAGCAAATGATCATTTACAATGTTCATTCCCCATACCTGTCCCTGGCTTTTTTCAATGATATTAAATTGTGCAGCCGTTTGGTTCAGTTGATCTGCATTCTGCAAGGGTGCCCGATACACGCCTGAAGCAGTTCCTAAGTAAAGATTGTTTTTGTACACGATCGCAGCATAACCGGGACTTTTATTCTCATTATCAGGATTGATGTGCGCAATAGCATTATCATGTGCAATAAGATCGATTCCGTTATCAAGACCGAGCCATAAGTTTTTATTCCTGTCAGCAAAAACATACATTATATTGTTTTTTTGCAAACCGTGTTTCTTGGTTAAATGCTGAACGACTTTTCCCTGGCTGTCAATAATGTAAAGACCATTAAGGTTCGTTGCTATTGCCGTAAGATTACCATCCAGCACGCAGGCAGAGTAAAGGTTATCCTGGCTAATGGCAGTAACGTCCGGAGATTTAAATTTTTCGATGTCCTTGTCGCGTATGGTATACAAGCCATTTTTCAATGTTGTGATCAGCGACATATCTCCGGTAAAATCCGTGATTGCTTTTACTACGGTATTGTGTCCTTTGAAATCGTCTCCGTTTGGCAATGGTATCCATTTGCCATTTGAAAAATATACAAGTCCCGTTTCAAACTGTTCGGCTACGAGCAAATTTCTCGTAACGCCCAGGAAGCCCCAGTTAATACTTTCGTATGCTTTGATGGTATTGCCGTGCAGCCAGAATATTCTTTTAGCGGAGCGGAAAAAAATATCGTCGCCCCACTTGATCACGTTCCATACATCGGTGAATTCATTTTCCTTTGGAGGAATGATGTCTTTGAAAGAGTGATAGACAAGTGCATTGTTGCTGTCAAAATAGAAGTATCCGAATTCCTGTTGTCCGCCCACATAGATCCTGTCGTTGTCGATCATCAATGAACGAACGATACTTTTGTTGGGGAGCTGGTATGTATTCCAGTAAGTGCCATCGTACACAAGCAAGCCATCGTCGTTGGCGAAATACATAATGCCGCGCCTGTCCTGCCCAATGCAGCGTGTTTGTTTGCCGGCTTCATAAACCTGTCTGGAGAAATTGGAGATGGACGGCAGGCCAACCTGGTTTTGGGCATTGATTATTGTTGCAAAAAGTAGAAGCAGTATTGTCGTCAGTATCTTCCTCATCTGCGAAGCAATCAGTTGGTTAAAACGTAAATATAACAGGTGTTTCGGGGATTTTGGATAGGATTTTTTGAAAAAATGCAGAAAGTTTAACGCTAAATGCCTAACGCCTAACGCCAGCGTATTGGGCGTTAGGCGCTAGGCATTGCGCATTAAGCCTATTTCTTCAGATCAAATTGCAGGTCTTTTAAATTGAACCCTCCTTCATTTATTATCAACCTGAGCGTGTGCTTTCCTTTGGCAAGATTTACTTTTCCAAGATCGACAGACTGCCATGATGAGGATGCAGGGATCTTCGTGTTTTCTGATGTGTTTTTACCGTCAATATTAAGGGTTACATTTCCCTTGTCTGTTGCCGACATAATATTAATAAGTACGGAATAATTTCCCGGCTTGGAAACGTCGATAGTGTACTGCAACCATTCGCCCGCTTCTGTACTTCCAACATAATAGTTTTTCGCGTCAGCGGAATCTTTGAAAATGTCCACGCCATCATTCCGGAAACTTCTGCCGCGATTGCCACCACGGCTACCTTTGGAAACGTGGTAGTCGGCTGTGTCTTTATCAAAATATGCAAAACCGTTTCTGCCCAAATCATACTCAACTGCGTTTACAGCATTACCGCCGGATATGCTGTGAGTTTTGAAAGGAACCGCTGTTGAAGCAAAAGGCTGCCTGAACATCGCGTCGATCACATCTGTATGAACAACTGTATTGCCGGCTTTGGTAGCCTTCGCCAGTTTCATCAAACCGTTGTAAGCCTCGGTAGCATCCGGTTTCGCGCCATTTCCATTTATATAGTTTACGAGTTTATCATAATCCGGGTTTGATTTGATTTCCTCCGGATTGTTGTTGCCTATTTTTTTCAGGGGCCACCATGCCCAACCGATGTTTTGCGATTCCATTAATCGAATGGCCTCTGTGTACCAAACGTTGGAGTTTTCACCCGTTTCGCCTATCCAAACCGGTACATTGTATTTGCTACGGGCATCGAGGATGTGTTTAACAGAGTTCACATCATTGTAGTTCCAGTATTTATGAAAGCTTAGCACCATGTTGTTGTCCCATGTTGGTAAAATGCCGTTGTAGTTGTTACCCCAGCCATTTCCTTCAATGATGACAATGTGTTTCTGGTCCACTTCGCGAATGGCTTTGGTAATGTCCTGCATTAGTTTTTTCAACGGAACATTGTGTTGTTCTTTGGTTCCGTTTTTGTCGTTTGCCAGGTCATCAAAGCCCCAGTTGGGCTCGTTGATAATGTCGTAACCGCCGATCCATGGTTCGTTTTTGTAGCGATCCGCCAGTTTTTTCCAAAGGGCGATCATTTTTTGCTGATTTGCCTCGCTTTCCCACAAAGAAGGTTTGGATCCGTCGCGGTCAGCAATATTCAGGTCATTTCCCTGTCCGCCCGGTGCCGCATGCAGGTCGAGAATCAGGTACATTTGGTTCGCCTTGCACCATGCAAGCAGGCTGTCAGTGAGTGCAAAACCTTTTGCGAGCCAGGTATTTTCGCCGGGTGTTTTTTCCTGGTCGATCGGTAAAGTGAAAAGATTGTAATGCATTGGCAGGCGAACAGAATTGAATCCCCATTTTTTCAGCGAGTCAATGTCTGCCTTTGAGGTATGATTGGCAAGCCATGCATCGTAAAACTCATTCGTTTTTTCGGCACCGATGATCGATTCTATTTTAGCCTTGATCAAGTGTTGCTGGCCTTCCTTGTTAATGTGCAACATGTATCCTTCCTGGAGCATCCAGCCACCAAGGCCAATGCCGCGAAGCAAAATGTTTTCTCCTTTTTCATTAACGATGCGTTGATTGTCGGCCTTTAAAAATCCCTGGGCTGAGGTTTTTGCATTCAAAGCTGTAACAGCTAAAGCAATGCATAAGGGTTTGCGTAATTTTTTGGCTAGCATAATGCGCTTTATGTGGTTTGTATAAATATAGGAGAGCGGGGTTGCAATTAGGCGCCAGGTGCTACTTCATTCATTCGCCATCAGTGAATTGTGTATGGTGTAAGAAGTACGCCGTACGAAATGCTTTACAATGTTGCTCCCGAACGAATCTCGTACACCGTACTTCGTACATCGCACACTGGAAATCAATCATTCTACATCTTACGTCCGACACCTCACACTTAAATTTTTGCCCGGTTACCCAACTTCTCGTCCGCTCGTCTGTTTATAAAGAGGGCATTTCGCCTAATTAATACTCTTTAATTTTCAAAAAACTATTCAATGGTGGTCCTTGCCAGGCAAATCAGGAATATCTCTCGCGAGCTTGTACGCATAAGGATCCTCCTGCAAGAGGCCGAGAAGTTACCGAGACGCCCGGTAATTTCTGGACCTTTGGGGAGCAAGGTAGTTGCGTTCCTCACCTTTAGCTTACCCGATAATCTTAGGCAACAATAAAAAATTATTTAACCGAGTGCGTATTAATACATTCACTATTATTATCGAAAAAATTAATATTACATTTGTTTAATACTGTATGTTATACATTCAATTGTCTTGTTATGAATAAACTCATTTTAATTTGTTTGGCAGCAGCCATTAACTTGTTAAGTGTACAGGCTTTTTCTCAGGACAAAAAGTCTAAGGACAAACCAGCTAGCCAGGATACAACAGCTACCTTAGGGCTTGCTGGCGACAACCTGGATCTTTATGCTGTATTAGACCTGTTTCAAAAGTCAAAAACAATTGAAGCGTTTGAAAAATCGCTCAATGATGAAAAATTGAAGATCAATAACCTGGATCTGAACCTGGATAAAAAAGTTGATTTTATTAAAGTGGTCACTACGCAAAAAGACAGTTCGTATACATTCATACTGCGGGATGATATTAGTAAAACTGAATCGCAGGATGTTGCTGTCATTCTGTTAGATAAACTCAAAGGTGGGAAGGTTAGCCTGCAAATTGTTGGTGACGAGGAATTATATGGCAAAGATTATGTTATTGAACCTAAAGGAAATTCGTCGATTACCAGTAACCCTGGGTACACCGGAGACAACCCGGTTACGGTTAATGTTCCGGCCACAACGACTGTGGTGGTGCAATCTGCACCAATCGTACAGTATGTTTATTCGCCCGCGTATGTACCTTATTATCCGCCTTATTACTACGGCTATCCCCCCCCGTGGTTTGGATTTGCAACTGTTATGGCTGTAGGTATATATCGGTCCAATCACTACTATCATGGGGGCTATTACGGTGGTCACTATCATGGCGGCGGAAATACCGTGATTATTAATAACAGAAACAGTATAAATCATTACAATAACACCAGGAACGTATCCAACACAGTGCGCAATAACCAGAATAGAGGTAGTTATGGTAATGGCACTATAGATCGCTCGGGAAACAGAAATTCGGCATCAAACCGTCCATCTAATTCACCATCTAACAGGCCATCAACATCTAACAGGCCCTCAACGTCAGACAGGCAATCGCCCTCAGCATCTAACAGGCCCTCAACGTCAGACAGGCAATCGCCCTCAGCATCCAACAGGCCCTCAACCTCAAACAGGCAATCTTCATCTCCTTCAATGTCAAACAGACAATCATCAGGCGGGTCACTTGGTGGTGGTGGGTACAGTGGCGGTGGGCGTTCTATGGGTGGTGGCCGTTCTTCCATGGGCGGCGGCGGAGGCGGAGGCAGAAGACGCTAGCTTCACTACATTGTACCAATACAGTAGTTAGTAACTTGAAGCCTGAATAATTAAATAATGAACCTCGTAACAGGATAGGTGATCAGGAATTTTGTGCGCATAACACAAGAAGAGAGATTTATAAAAAAACCGCTCTCCAAACATATTTTTGGAGAGCGGTTTGATAAGTGCTACATCATTTTTTATTTAGTGAGCCCGTCGGAGGCGCTCATATCTCTTACAGCAACATATTGGCCATTTCTCTTTTCAAAAAGGCTCATATAATTTCCCGTATTGAGTTTCGTATTGAGAGAATCAGTCACTGAAAAAACACCAAGTTCTACAACAAGTTTTCCATCATTTGAAACAAAAACCTCGTTGGTTGTAAATTTGATCTTATCAATAGGTGAAGTCATATCAGATGTTAAAAAAGCGATGATTGCTTGCTTGCCCTCTATCGGTGGCCTGTTGGGATAAAAACTTTTCGCATCTTCTGCATAATAATTAATGCTTCTCACCTCGCCACTATTGTATACGGAAGCAAATGAATCTTCCTTCGCCTGGATTTCTTTTTTGATTTGTTCTTTATCGATTACTTCTGCTGCGTTTTCTGTTTTCGCATTACAGGCGAGCAGTAGCCCCACTATACAAGGTAACGTGCATCTTTTCAGAATTAGGTATGGCATAAATTGAATTTTTATTATTTTACTAATATAAGAATAAACACACCTATTAAAAAATAATGCGATGTTTCAATTGAATTTTCCTTTTGGTGATGCGCTTTAAAAAACTCAACCTTTTACAAACGTAAAACAGCAATCCGACTAACATTGAAGCCTTGTGGAAAAAACACCAAGTGTGGCCTCGCTTCATCACGACGGTTTACACCTAATTTCTAGTGTGGAAGTTGGGTCAAACTTGCCAAATTTTCCAATAGGCGGCGAAGAAGTGAAAATAGGTGATCAAACTTATATGAAGGTTGGCGAGACTTATTATCAATCGGTGAAAATAGACGGCAAACCAAAGTACGAAGTGGCACAAGTGGAGCAGGCAAGCAAATAATTGAAAGTTGAAAGTTGAAAGTTAGCAAGCAAGGCATTTTCAATTTTCAATTACTTCAGCACATTCAGTACCTCGTACATCTTCGTAACCATCGACGCTGATGGGCCATTAAAGCCATTGATCAGAAAGGCTATGATGTATTTGTTGCCGTCTTTGGACGTGTGATAACCACAGAATCCTTTTACACAGCCAATGGTGCCGCTTTTGAGTTTCATTCCATTGTATTCGGGAAACGAATTGTAGTAAGATGAAAACCATGGCTGTTGTTTCGCATACTGCAATACTTTTACCAACGCGTCCGTTGTTACGCGGTTTTGCGGAGAAAGCCCCGAACCATCCATTATGTTCAACGATGTTTTGTCGATCCCTTTTTGTTGCCAGAAATCCTGCACGATATTTACACCTTCGTCTGTTGCTCCAAATCCTTTCTTCTCGTACGCAAACGTTTTTAATAAGGCCTCACCATATAGATTAATGCTTTTCTTCAAAAACCAGTAAACAAGCGAATCGAGTGAAGGTGAGTAATAGGTATAAAAAATGGAATAGCCTGCCGGCAAATTGTTTGTTGTATGAGTTTTTGCAAGTGCTTTGCTTAGCCCGGTGTCTACATGTTTATTTGAATAAAATTGTAGGAAATTGGCGAAATATTTCGAAGGATCCGGGAAAGTAGCAGAGATGGAAAAATCGTTTTTTTCTGCTGGCACAGAGCCTGTTACCAATATTTGCTGATTATTTGTCGGATTAAAATATGCGTAAGTATTGTCGCCGGAATTTTTAACGCCAGTTTTTAGCTCATCTATGTTGATATTAATATTGGCATAAGCAGGTAGTAGTTTTGAAATCTGAGGTTTGGTTTCCTCTCTGCCTGTATTGAAAGCAATGTCAAATTGATTTTCCCGCCAGTTCAAAGCACCTTGGCCTGCACCATAATAGTTGGCAATGTCCTGCCATATCCAACCTTCCGGAAAGAAACGTTTTGAGAAACCTTTGTCGACAATGTTAATTGAAGAAACCAGGTAGCTGTTGATGTTTGCCTTCACTAATGCACTTGCGATGTTTTTATATATAGCATCTTCTTTTGTAGAAGCGTAGCGCCAGCTACCAAAACTTGGATCACCATGCGGCATGATAACGATGTTAATGGAGTCTCCATTTTTGCGGGACGCGAAATCTGTTTTATAGCGATAATCTTTTCCCAATAATTCAAAAGCCGTTGCACTCGTCACCACTTTTAAACAACTAGCCGTAGCCAACCCTATCTGCGAATTTTTATCAAACACCACATTGCCTGTTTTTTCATCAACTACCAAAAGACTATAAACGGCATGTCTCATTTGCGTGTCCTTCTCAAGTTCACTCGTCGCTTTAATCAATCTCTCTTTTATTGATTGTGCGAGAATAAACGAACAAGACAACATGCATATAATTGATAAATAAACTTTTCGCATCTTTGAACTTTAGAACAACAAAGAACGCAGATTTTCATGATTGTCAAGATTATTATGATTTCAAAAAATATCTTGATTAATCATGAAAATCATGAAAATCTGCCTTCCTCAAATCAGCAAACATGATCCAGGCTTCAATTATCACGATTGGCGACGAACTATTGATAGGACAGGTTATAGATACAAACAGTGCGTGGATTGCGCAACAGTTAAACGCTATTGGTGTTCCCGTAAAACGTCGCGTGGCGGTCGGCGATGCCTGGGATGCTATTTGGGACGCTCTGGATGAAGAAGGCAAACACTCCAACATTATTTTGATAACGGGCGGGCTGGGCCCGACAGCAGACGATATCACGAAGCCATTGCTTTGCGAATATTTTAACGGCAAAATGGTTAGGGATGAAAAGGTGCTCGCTCACGTAAAACATCTTTTCGAACAGGTTTTCCGCAGGCCATGGCTCGAGCCTAATGCGCAGCAGGCTGACGTCCCGGATACATGCACTGTTCTGTTCAACAGTGTGGGTACAGCACCGGGAATGATGTTTGAAAAAGAAGGCAAAGTTTTTATAAGCATGCCTGGTGTGCCGTTTGAAATGCAAACCATCATGCGCGAACATGTATTGAAGCTTTTGCCGCAGCGTTTCAAAATGGCGCACATTGCACATCGCACGTTGCTGACCGCAGGAATTGGAGAGTCGTTCCTGGCAGAAAGGATAAAGAACTTTGAAGCAAAACTCCCTTCCAATGTAAAGCTGGCTTACCTGCCATCCTACGGTATGGTGCGACTGCGCTTAACCGACACCGGTTATGATGTGGATGCCATTGAAAAAGAGATTGACGAACAATTTGCGACGCTGCAAACATTGATTCCGGATGTTTTGGTAACCAATGTAGACGAACCAATGGAAACAGTGGTCGGCAAATTATTGTTGTCAAAAAAACAAACCGTTGGAACCGCCGAAAGCTGTACCGGCGGATACATAGCGCATTTGATCACTAGCCATGCGGGTAGCAGCGCTTATTTTAAAGGAAGCGTAGTGAGTTACGACAATAAGGTAAAAACCGACTTGCTCGGTGTTACCAACGAAACCCTCCAAAAAGAAGGAGCGGTGAGTGAAGAAACGGTTATGCAAATGGTAAAAGGTGCACTGGCGCAGCTCAATACGGATTATGCTGTTGCAGTATCCGGTATTATGGGCCCCGATGGAGGGTCTGCTGAGAAACCCGTTGGCACAGTTTGGGTCGCCGTTGGAAATAATAAAAAAATTACTACACAGAAATTGTGGTTCCGCTACGAACGCAAGCGAAACATTGAACTGACGGCAATAAATGCATTGAATCTTTTGCGGAAATTTATTCTAGAAAACTCTTAACGTGTACAAAAATTCAATTCATTACCTTTGACCTTCTATAAAATCAAAAGGGAAAAGTAAAAAGTAAAAAATGATCGAATAACATGGTTTTGATCGGGTTGCAACCATTTTTTGACTTATAACTTTCAAATTTTGACTTTCATTCTAACGATTGTTGACCTAATAAATTAAATGAGAAATTTATGGCCTTAGTTGACCTTGTAATGCCAAAAATGGGAGAAAGCATTATGGAAGCCACCATATTAAAGTGGCTCAAAAAGCCCGGTGATATGATAGTACAGGATGAAACTGTGCTGGAAATAGCCACGGACAAAGTCGATAGCGAAGTTCCTGCAACAGAAGATGGTGTAATAGAAGAAATTTTATTTAAGGAAAATGAGGTAGTTCCCGTTGGAGCCGTGATCGCCAGGATCCGCACCGACGTTGCTGCAGGCGGCCCCTCTTCCCAACCAATCGCTGCTCCGGTACATCAGGCATCTCAGGCAGCAGAAGCTGTACAGAGCCATGGCGGCGGCAACGGATATACTTCAGTTGCTGAAGAAGCGAAAGCACCGGTACTTAACAGTAATAAGTTTTATTCTCCTCTTGTACTGAATATTGCTGCAAATGAAGGCGTAAGTCTGCATGAGCTTGAAAACATCGAAGGCACAGGCAACGAAGGACGGGTTACCAAAAACGATATATTAAGATACGTAAACGATAAAAAAGCAGGCGTAGTTACACAAGCTGCACCAAAACCTCAACCGGTTGTTGAGGAAAAAACTGCCATCACTTTCAAACAGGATGCACCGGTTGTAGCTGACAACACTAATGTGGTGACTGCAGGACCGAAACCGCCTGCCACTATTTATAATGTTGGCCAGGACGCTGACGTTGAGATCATCGAAATGGATCGCCAGCGTAAATTGATTGCCGAGCACATGGTAAGAAGTAAGCACACGAGCCCGCACGTTACAAGTTTCTCCGAAGCAGACGTAACCAACATGGTGCTGTGGCGCGATAAAGTGAAAAAGAATTTCGAAAAGCAAGAGGGGACAAAGATCACCTTCATGCCTTTGTTTATCGAAGCTATTGCGCGTTGCATCAAAAAATATCCGCTCATCAACAGCTCGCTGGAAGGAGATAAGATATACGTTAAAAAAGACATCAACATTGGTATGGCGACTGCTTTACCAAGTGGTAACCTGATCGTGCCAGTAATTAAAAATGCTGATCAATTAAACCTTGTTGGTTTGGCTAAACAAGTAAATAGCCTTGCCGACAAAGCACGCACCAGTAAATTAAAGCCAACCGATACACAAAGCGGAACCTTTACGCTAACAAATGTGGGTTCATTTGGAAGTCTTATGGGTACACCGATCATCAACCAGCCACAAGTTGCGATACTGGCAGTTGGTGCCATTAAGAAACGTGCAGTTGTGATCGAAACACCGCAAGGCGATGCGATAGCGATCCGTCACATGATCTATCTAAGCATGAGCTATGATCACCGAATTGTAGATGGCAGTCTCGGCGCCACTTTTTTAACTGCGGTAGCAAATGAGTTAGAAAACTTTGATGTAAACCGTTCGATTTAATAAATTTGTTATCTTCATTCAACAGTTAGCCTATTGCTGACTGTTATGTCTCCGTAGCTCAGTTGGTAGAGCAATTGACTCTTAATCAATGGGTCTAGGGTTCGAGTCCCTACGGGGACACTGGTATAAAGCCAAATTGTTAGAAACCTGTATAAAATGAGCGTTTTATGCAGGTTTTTTCATTTTAATATGTCAAAAAGCCTCAAAAGAATACAAATCAAAAGGTGAGCAAAAAGGTGCGTCAGGTTTTTTAATTAAATTGACGCACCTCCAACACGTTCAAATTCTTTACTGGCCTACATCTCACCTTTCTCAACTCGGCATTTTGTTGATTCTATTAAATCACAGTTAAAAACTTTTGAGTATGTACCAGGTACATCAGGCATTGACATTGCTATTTTGGCCGAAAAAACAGAAGGTCATTGATTCAAAGTCGGTAATTTATGTCCGGCTGACGGTAAACAACCAGCGCGTTGAAATTTCAACGGGCATTTCTATCGATCCTTTATTATGGGATCAAAAAGCGCAAAAGGTCATAGGAAAGACGGAGGCGGCAAAAAACATCAATGTCCAGCTTAGCTCCATTGTTAGTAACATTAATAAGAACTTCAGTATCCTAACTTCGCTGGATAAAACGGTTACGGCAGAGCTGTTAAAAAACGCCTATGTGGGTATTGGGCCAAAGCCAAGGTCACTGTGCGATATTTTTGATTTTCACATTCAAAAGTTCGAACAAAAAGTAAAGGCTGGTCACAAATCGCCCGGAAGTTTAGCAAGGTTTAAAATTGCTAAACAAGGTGATTGCATTTATGAAATCACAATATGGTGTAACCGACAGAAAGTTGTTCGAGTTGAAATACTCATTCATTGCTGACTTTGAACACTATTTAATGGCTATTGAAGGATCATGCTACAATACGGCAACGAAATATCTCAAGATTCTAAAACAGGTTGTTATTGTTGCGGTTGAACAGGAATGGATACCCGCAAGTCCTTTCCAAACTTTCAAATGCACCTATGAAGAGTCAGTCAGGCATAAGCTAACGATGCAGGAAATTTCCGCCATGTACTTAAAAGAGTTTAACTCCGATAGATTAAGGGCGGTACGAGATGTTTATGTTTTCTGTTGTTATACAGGCTTCGCTTACCAGGACGTTTACAATCTGACTCCCGGTGTTGATTGATGTAGGGGCACTTAGATTTACCGGCAAGACAAAAAAGCAATTGCTATGGGAAGCATCTTTTGTGCAGTCCAAAGCGGGCAAACACATTCCGGCCCACCAGTCTTTTTTCAAAGATCCACTACCCGTGTTTGATTTACCCATGCTCGAAGACCATCCTTTGGAAGATATGTTGCAGGAAATCGAAACGCTTCGCTTTCCGCTGGGCAACATCTTTGACCTCTTACAAGATGATCCTTACGCGTACAAGCTTGCCAAAGATATTCCTGGCTTGCTGGGAAAAGAAGCGGTGTTCATTGGTTACCTCGTTTGTACGAAAGATACCTATACAAAGAAAGAACAGCAGCTTATGCATTTTGGTACCTGGGTCGACGCCGAAGGCAACTGGCTAGACTCCGTGCATTTTCCGAACGCGGCCATGCGTTATACATTCCAGGGAAGAGGCTTTTATAAAATCAAAGGACTGATCGTGGAAGAGTTTGGGGAGTATGCGATCAACGTCACGGGGATGGTGAAGGTGGGGATAAAACAGGTGAGGGGATAGCGGGTCCGTGCCATATCCACCCCAATGACATTGTCTAAGTGTTTGTATGTATGCTTTTGTTAACGCCTGATTAAAGTATTGCCAAAATGAAAAAATAGCTTTTTATTTAGTGTCGAGTTTTCACAACTGCTATCATAGTTCACCCAACCCTAATTTCTACATTACATGCATATGAAAATCAAATTGTCCTTTCTTTTTGTAGCCGGTTTACTTTTTATTTTGAAAGCGAATGCGCAACTGGAAGCCATTCATTTATCTACCAAAAACTTCAAGGCCTGGGGATTCGGTGCTTTTTTTAATGGAAGCGTCCCTGTTTCTGACGCCGATTACGTTACCGCAGAACTGGGTCTTAGCGTATTTTCAAGCAACCAGAACAACATCGGTCTTGCCCCCTTGGTGGCTGGTTACCGGTACACCTTCAATAGAACCGGCGTCGGACTCTATGCCGAACCCAATGTTGGTTATAGCTTTGGCGGATCGGATATCCAGGTGAATACCGGCGATGGGAATTACGCTGATCAAAAAGTTGCGGGGGCCGCAGCCGGTATAACGGTCGGCTATCTGTTTCCTATCTCGGAAGGCGCCTTGCCGATACAATTTAACCTCGGTGTACGGTATGAACACATTTTCGCACCGGTTGGTATCCATATGGTATCCCTCAGAATTGCCCATGCCTTTTGTTTCGGACGAAGAGATTGATGCGACTGGCCATGTCCGTTAGCATTTAGCCTTGACATCATTGTTTTACCCTTTGATAATCTATCATTACTTATGAAATGTTTTATATATGCTGCATCTGCTGCACTTCTTGTCTGCTCCGCGATTGCTTGTCAGAAAAACGCAGACATTTCTCCTCAATTGATTGGTGACACAGTTCTTACGAAGTGTTCTATGTTTTTTCACGTCACTGCCACCAATGAACAATATCCCGTCCGTGTTAATTATTGGATGACAGGAAAGGAGATATCCAAAATCTCCATTGAACCTGGCGACACGCTTTATGATTTTGTGCGTAACGATAAAGGGAATCTCATCCATTTTAGGGACCAAACTGCTACTGTAAAAGGAGAGACGACTAGCGCTTCAACTTATGAACTTTCTTATACACAGGATAAGATTACCATGATAGAGAACTGGCAGTCTTTTGAAAACGGTTATAGTGGTGTAACTACCCGATTTTTAACCTTGAAGGATAGTCTTATTACAACCATTGAAGAATGGGATGGTCAGCAGTTGAATGAGAAAACAGACTATGTGTATGATGCGTCTGGCAATGTTATCAAAGAAATGCGAAGCGTTGCGAAAGAAACCATTACATACACCTATTTTAAGGAGTACAGGAATCCACTCTTGATCAATGGAGAATGCCGTTTAATTAATTTTCTTTTTGGCGCCGGGAGTTACATGAGCCCGAATTACACTGCCACTGAAACTAATAAACCAGATGGCAATAATGCCCCAAATTATACCGTTATCGCAAAATACGTGGTGAATGATCACTGGGGTAGCTTCCCTACCAAAGTGCATGCAAGCTCAGATGTGGAGACAATCGATTTTTCTTATGATTATTCAGTTAGATAAAATAGATAATCAGGACAGAATTTGTGTTTGCGCAAATTTTGTTATGAATTCCTCGACCAGTCATGCCATGTCGAGCCTTACATTATTTCCTGAAAGATTAGGCTACTTTGATGAATAGGCAAGAACTTTCAATTTTACGTAAACTGCCTTGGAATATTCAAGCACAAAAAATCAGCATGAAAAAATTCATTCTTTTTATCGGGATATGTATTTGTGTTCAGTTGGTCAAGGCACAGGAAATTTCACTTGCCGGAGAATGGCGATTTGCAATAGACGCAATGGACAGTGGGATTGGTAAAAAATGGTTTGCGACTGCCCTGCCAGACAAAATTATCCTGCCTGGGTCGATGGCTGAAAATAGCAAGGGCAATGACATCACATTAAAAACGAAATGGACTGGAAGCATCTATGATAGTTCTTTTTATTTTAATCCGAAATATGAGAAATATCATCAACCCGGTAATATTTATTTCCCATTTTGGTTAACCCCTTCAAAGTATTATGTCGGTGCAGCCTGGTACCAGAAAATGGTGCGTATACCTGCCAATTGGAAGGGGAAAAGGATTGTACTCTTTTTAGAAAGAGCCCATATCGAAACACGCCTATGGATAGACGATAAAGAAATAGGTTTGCAAAACAGCCTTGTTGCTGCTCATCAGTATGATGTATCTAAATATCTTCATCCGGGTATTCATCGAATCACGGTCTGCGTCGATAATCGTTTAAAAGTCAACGTTGGCGTTGATTCACACAGTGTGACTGATCACACGCAAGGTAATTGGAATGGCCTTGTGGGTAAGTTAAACCTTCAAGCCAGTTCTCCCGTTTATTTCGAGGATATTCAAATCTTCCCTGACCTGAAAAAAAAACAAGCCAGAGTTCGATTGGTGGTAAAGAATGCCAGCGCTGAAAAAACTTCCGGCCGGGTATCAATTTCGGCCCAAAGTTTTAATTGTGCTGTCAATGATAAAACAGCCGTTTTTTCAAAAGACTTTTCATTATCAAAAGGGGAGATCGATACGTTGGTAGTTGCCATGACCTTTGATGATAACATGCAGGTTTGGGATGAATTCAATCCCGCGCTATATAGATTAACGGCTAGTTTAAAAATAGGGAATAGTGAAAGTTCAACACTCGTTCAATTCGGCATGAGAGAGTTTAAAACAGATGGAAAAAAGTTTCTTATCAATGGACGGCCGGTGTTTTTGCGAGGGACATTGCATAATTGTGAATTTCCCCTTACTGGTTATCCGGCAACGGATGTCGGGACCTGGGAACGCTTGTTTAAAATTGCGAAGGCCCATGGATTAAACCATATCCGTTTTCATTCATGGTGTCCGCCAGAAGCGGCTTTTATTGCCGCAGATATTGTAGGTCTTTATATCCAGCCGGAGGGACCAAGCTGGCCCAATCATGGGGTTAAGATCGGCATGGGTGAACCTATTGATCAATACCTATATGATGAAACAAACCGCATGGCAAAAAGCTATGGCAATTATGCGTCGTTTGTCATGCTCTCTGCTGGCAACGAGCCTGCCGGTAACCAGGTAAATTATTTAAATGAGTTCGTAGACTATTGGAAAAGCAGAGATAATCGCCGTGTATACACTGGTATGAGTGTTGGTGGCAGTTGGCCCGTGGTTCCCCATGCCGAATACCTTGTAAGAGGGGGAATTCGTGGCCTTGCATGGGATGCTCCACCTGAAACAATGTCAGATTTTAGTGAGCCGATATCAAAGTTCATTGTGCCTTTTGTTGCCCATGAAATTGGTCAGTATTGTGCTTTTCCAGATTTTGATGCAATAAAGAAATATACCGGAGTGTATCGTGCCAAGAATTTTGAAATGTTCCAACAGGATTTAGCCGACCACGGTATGTTGGAGCAAGCCCATGATTTTTTAGTGGCCTCCGGTAAATTGCAGGCACTGTGTTATAAACACGAAATTGAAAAGATGTTGCGCACGCCGGAGTATGCGGGATTTCAACTGCTCGGATTGCAGGATTTTCCAGGGCAGGGGACTGCTTTAGTGGGTATTTTAGATGCATTTTGGGATGAAAAAGGGTATATCTCTGCAAAAGCGTTCGCTCGTTTCTGCAATGCTACCGTTCCGCTTGCCCGTCTTTCAAAATTTGTTTTCACCAATAATGAGTCATTTGAAGCGCGTATTGATATTTTCCACTCAGGTCATGCGCCTATTCGTAATGCCGTTCTTGAATGGGTCATCAAAGATGAGAAGGGTAAACTAATAGCAAACGGGCAGTTCAATGCTGGTACTATCGCAATTGGTAACGGCATTCCGATTGGTCAAATCCAGTTGCCATTAAGCGCTGTTACAAAACCATCCAGACTGAATCTTGAAGTGTCATTAAAAAATACAGCTTTCGTGAATGATTGGGACTTCTGGGTTTATCCTGCGAATTTGAGCATAGCCGACAGTGGTGTGTATTACACCACCCAAATGGATGAGCGTGCAAAAAGTGTTTTAGAAAATGGAGGGAAAGTCTTTCTCAACGCGGCTGGAAAAGTTATCAAGGGAAAAGAAGTTGCTATGCATTTCCTTCCTGTATTTTGGAATACCTCATGGTTTCAAATGAAACCACCTCATGTAACGGGCATGCTTATACAGGATCAAAGCAAAGCATTTACTGATTTCCCAACAAGTGGTCATGCTGACTTGCAATGGTGGGCCATTCAACATCGTTCACAGGTAATGGTTTTGGAAGATTTTCCCAAAGGATTTAAACCCCTGGTGCAACCAATTGATACCTGGTTTATTAATAGAAGGCTAGGCTTGATTTTGGAGGCAAGAGTAGGGAAAGGTAAAATAATTGTGAGCAGCGCCAATTTGAATGAAAATGCGAATGATCCAGCTGCAAAGCAACTGTACTACAGCCTTTTAAAGTATATGGCGTCCAACCAATTCAATCCGAAGGATAATGTGCGTTATGAAGTAATAAAAGATTTGTTTGTAAGTCCTTCCAGGGAACAATACAGGATGTATACCGCTGACAGTCCAGAAGAATTAAAACCCAAATAGGCATATGACGATAATAGTACAACGGAAATCTATTGGAGTGCCGTGGGTAACGCCGGTACATCTGTTGTATTATGCGCCGCATGGGACGGTAAAAATATAACCGTAAAAAGTGTGGCTGATTTTAAAGCCGTTGCCCCGGCCCCGCTCGCTTTGCCCAATGAAGTAATGATCAATAAAGAGGCAGAGGGCAAAATGTTATATGTCGTGCTCAATGGCAATAATCAATTGGTGAAGATCAATTTGGACACGCACACCACCGTGTACAGTGTCAATGCAGGTGTTGCTCCTTATGGCTTGACAATGGTCAACCACAAGGTTTTTGTTACCAACTGGGGCGGCCAAATTCCCACTGATACAAGCGACGATAAAACTGCGGGAGTACCTTATGGCGCCGTTTCTGTCGATCCGGTGACAGGCGCTACTGCCGGCGGCAGCGTGTCGGTATTCAATCCGGATAATGGTCAATTGACAGGAGAAATTAAAGTTGGCTTGCATCCTAATGACATTATCCATAGCCCGAACGGGCAATATGTTTATGTGGCCAATGCCAATAGTGACAATGTAACGGTGTTGAATAGTGCCAGTTTAGTCGTTACCGAAACCATATCCGTGCGGTTGCACACAGCCGGGGTGGGTGATTTGGGGGACTCTCCCAATGCGCTGGCGATATCGCCCGATGGCAGTCACTTATATGTTGCGAATGGACTCGACAATGCACTCGCAGTGATCAAGCTGGGGGCAGCAGCAGCTAATCCGGGCAAGGGAGCCAGTCAAGTCGAAGGGTTTATACCCACTGAAACCTATCCCGGCGGACTGGCGATCTTGGGTGATAAACTTGTAGTGGCTAATATTGAAGGAATTGGCGCAAGGGTTAACAGCCGGGAGATAAATAACCCGGCAAAGGATAAAGCAGAAAACGAAGGCGGCGCTTATAATTCGCACAAACAAAAAGCAACTGTCACCATTATTTCTGTACCTGACGAAGCATTGCTGGCCACTTACACACAGAAAGTGAACGCATTGAATCTGGCTTACCGGACGGAACTTAGCCGGTTGAAACCCCGTAACCATATGACCCCCAAACCAAGCCGGAGCGGATTGGCGAACCTTCTGTATTTAAACATGTCCTTTACATCATCAAAGAAAACCGCACCTACGACCAGGTTTTAGGCGATATGAAAGAAGGGGATGGCGAGGCCTCTTTATGTTCGTTTGGAGCGACCATTACACCCAATCAACATCAACTGGCGAGAGATTTTCAATTAATGGATAATTATTACGTTGCCGGCAAATGCTCGGCAGAAGGTCACCAGTGGACAGATGCGGGCATGGTGACTGATTACATTGAGAAGAATGTGGGTGCATGGTACAGAAGTTACCCGCACGTACAATATGATGCACTTGTTTACGGTGCAAACGGATTTATCTGGAACCATGCTTTATCCTATGGTAAATCCGTTAGAATTTATGGAGAAGCTTGTAGGGCAACCTATCAAAAAAAGGATTTGATCACCCAGTTCCAGGACCCGGAGCAGCGCAAGGCATTTGCGTTTACCAATGTATCTACCATTGCCGGAGTGCGTCCTATTCTGTCTCAAAATTATCCCGCCGGGGATGACCTACCGATCAGTGATCAGTACCGCGCCGATGGCTTTATCAAAGAATTAAATGAATATGAAAACATGGCGGGTGACCAGCTACCTCAACTGATGGTGATGGCATTAAGTAATGATCATACTTTGGGCACAAGGCCGGGTGCGCCAACCCCGAATGCCATGGTTGCTGATAATGACCTGGCACTGGGAAGGATCATTGAAGCCCTTTCCCACAGCCGTTTTTGGAAGGAAACGGTCATCTTTGTAACAGAAGATGATTCCCAGGCCGGCTGGGACCACGTTTCGGCCTAACGGACGACAGGATTTGTGATTAGTCCGTACAGCCGGTTACAAAAGACGATCCACACCAATTATAATCAAACCTGCATGTTGCGCTCCATCGAACAGATTTTAGGCATTCCGCCCATGAATATTATAGATGCTACAGCTTCGCCCATGTTCTCCTGTTTTTCTGACACCGCGGTTTATACGCCCTACCTATGCCTGGCCAACCGGGTACCAATAAACGAAATGAATAAAGCGCTCAGCACTTTACAAGGCAAGGACCATTATTTTGCCGAGATGTCTTCAATGCCAGCATTTGATTTACTGGACAGGGGTGATGATCAGTTGATGAACCGCATTTTATGGCATTACAGCAATAAAAATAGGCGCTATCCCAAACGCTTTGCAGGTAAGGATGAAGATTGAGACAGGCTTTTTTTCAAAAATAAAGCAAATGACAAGCAAGGAAAATATTAAACGTAACTAGTGGCTAATAACTTTTCTTCTTGTTGGCTCACTATTACGCAGCTTTGGGTATACTTTGTTGGGTTTCCAAATGCACAAAAAGCATATATAGTTTTTTACAAAACAAATATCGACAATGGAACGATTACGAATGTATACGCCGGTAATGGTGCTACGCGTTTTCGGATTGCAGGCATGGACGTCGAGTTAGGAAGGCATTAAGGGATTAGACCTGAGTGAATTTGTATATCCTGGAGTCAACGGCATGAAGGATCAGGATGGCTTTGTGCTTCCTTTTATAAACGGGACAAAATATACGTTTGATTCACTGGTGGAACAGATACAATGCTTAAATTTACGGCGTTCGAGCTTATGCAAGCATTGCTAAGTTAACAATAGTATAAGCAACAGTGATATAGAAAAGTTATGATCAAGAAGAAACGGCGAATACCAAAAATAGTAACCACAGTTTGGATAACGATTGGAACAGCTTTTACATTTTGGTTATTTTATTCTTATCAATCTCATGGCATTGATAGGCGGCTATTTCAGAGTAACCTCAAAGTAACTGTTGATATTACAAATGCCTTCTACTTATTTACTCCAACCAAAGAATTTAGGAACGTGTTCATTTTTTATCCAGGGGCAATAGTGGATCCAAAAGCGTATATACCACTTTGTAGAAGCGTTTCGGAAAGCGGCATACAGGTGTATTTAATAAAAATGCCCTGGAGACTTGCATCAACCGGCTATAACAAACCCAAAGAATTGGATTTGTTTTCCGATACAACTAAAACTTATATTCTATCTGGGCATTCGCAAGGAGCAAAAATGGCGGCACAATTCGTGTATGAAAATCTTGGCCTCGTAGATAAACTTATTTTGATTGGAACTTCGCATCCGAGAGACATCTCGCTTGCTGATTGCAAAATTCCAATTCTAAAAATATACGGTTCAAAAGATGGCATAGCCGACGAAAAATCAGTACTTGCAAATAAATCCAAACTCCCTGAAAACGCGAAATTTGCAAGAATAGCCGGGGCAAATCATTCTCAATTTGGTTTCTACGGATTTCAATTGGGCGACAATAGAGCTGATATTGAAAGAGATCAGCAACTAGCAGAGACTTTAAAGAATATATTGGAGTTTGTAAATAATTAACTCAACTTGATTGCAATAAATTGCGTCTTAATCTTAAAAGATATTTTGCCAAAAGTCCAATTGTTGTCGGTTGGTCTTGGTCGTTTCCTTTCAATTGGGTAGCGTCATACCGCTCCGTTGTCAGGAACTGAATATCCTTCACCTTTGTAAATGCCTTCGCATTTTTTTTCAAAGTGATTTACGTTGACCATAACTTTAAGGTTTTTTAGGTGCAACGAAATCAACCAACTCAATTTTAGCGCCAAGGGCAAAAGCAATTTTCGAAAGAAAATCTAACCCAACTAAATAACGCGGAACGCATTGCATTTTCATTGCAAAGAAACAGCGAAGAGAAGGTGGTTATCAAGTCCGGTTTTTTGTTGGACTCTCGAAGACCAATTTCCACGATTCTTCATCTCTGTTGGATGATGCCCTAGCAATAGTTGTGAGCATCATTCACTTATTACGCAGCAGATGATAAGAATTCTTTAACATAGATTCTATTTGTTTATAGCTTCAAAAACTTCAAATAGACAGATTCTCCATTGGGGTTTTTTTAATATAGCAACGTAATAACCAGGTGAAAGCGTTTGTACAGGAATCAACAGTTGTTTTTTCCCTATCAGATCTTGGAAAAATATTTTTCTTTCTCCTGAAATGTTAACAATTTCAAGGTTTAGCCACTCTTCGTTCAATTTTAATTCAGTGATTGTTAACAATGAACTAACCGGATTTGGATAGAGTGTTACTCCCTGCGTTATGGAATCCGTTTGAGTTAAAATAAAGGCTAATGTATTACTTGAAATTGTCGCGGGGACAACGGCGCAGGTAGAATTCGTATTCAAGACGGCCCTTATTTTATCCCCTGTCTGTAAAGGATGGTATATTATGATTGAATAGTTTTCGCCTGCAACTGTGGCAACAAATGTAACGTTATCTCCTTTGCATATTGTGGTTAATGAAGCTTTGATTGACACGTTTGCGGGTTTATTTGCGTTCACTACTATAGCAACTACACCGCTTTCTGCTGAAGCGGGTTGGGTAAGTCTTGCCAGATTCCGACCTATTGCCCCATGTCATTTCTGAATTCATTTGGATTTATTCGCCTTACGGAATCCAGAACGGACTGCGATTTTACAGAAAAATTCTGTGTTATAAATAACAGAGTGATTGTTACATTTTTCACCCAGTGGATTTGAAGTCAATGTTTATATTTTCGTTTGTTTCAATGACCGCTAATATCCTGTTAGCGGTTCGTTGTTATTGTCTGTCCACTATGTAATTCAGTTCAGTTACCCCACAAGTAAATTGTCTGGTAGTCGCCAGGTTTAGTTTTATTTTGTCTTTGATGTCTACAAACAATGGAATGCCTCGTCCAAGAATAATTGGATTAACAAATAGCCAATAGCCATCAATTAAGTTCTGTTGAATAAGTGAATGTGTGGCTGTCGGGCTACCAAAAAGCAAGACTTCTCCACCTGCCTGTTGTTTTATTTCGCTTATTTTATCTGAAACGTTGTCGCTAATAATTGTTGTATCAGTCAAACCCGCGTCTTTCATTGTTTTCGATAACACAACTTTGTGAATTTTGTTATACCACTTTGAATGTTGAATGTCGTGCTTGGTCGCATCCGGCTTGTCTCCTGCGGTAGGCCAGTAATTTTCCATCATCTGGTAAGTTACTCGTCCGTATACTGCTGTATCGGTTTCGCCGATCCGCTTGCCAACATGATCAAAAATTTCTTCACCATGGTTGATCCAGTTCATCTCTCCGTTCGGTCCTGCTACAAAACCGTCAAGCGATATGTGCATAAATGAAATTATTTTTCTCATATTTTTTATTATTTATGGTTTGTTACTTTGTAATATTTTAATATAGTTTTCAAGTCGATTTAAAGTCTGCTTGCCACCTTCAATGGCATTTACGCGTCTATTCAGTTCTTCAATAATTTCTTTTGACTTAAATATTGACTTCATTGTCAGCAATGTTTTTCCTTCAACCTCTGCAAATGAAATTGAAACAGTAAAGTCATAATCTTCGCTTTCGCCAAAATGTTTATAAGATAAAAGGGAAGGTTTTTCTACTTCCAAATACTCAACTTTGCTATCCCAGTCCTGTCCCCAACCATGCATAATAGAATCCCAGGTTTTGCCAGATTCTACATTCATTGATTTTATAGTCAGCGAAAAACCATCTGGCCCCCACCATTCTTTTATATGCTCCGGGGTGGTCCATACTTCCCAAACCAAATCCCTTGGAGCATCGAGCATTCTCGTATGTATAAGACTGTTCCCTTCTTGTTTGAATGTATTATACTTCTCCATCTGTCTATTTTTTCTTTTTTTGAATTTTAGCCAGATAATTTTCCAATGAGTCTAATTTATTGTCCCAATAGTTTCGATATTGATCTACCCAGTCTGTTACTTCCTTTAATCTTTCGAGTTTGGCTTCGCAATATCTTTCCCTGCCCTGCTGTTTGATTACAATAAGACCACAATCGTTAAGAAATTGTACATGCAATGAAACTGCCTGACGGGTAATATCAAACTCCCTGGCAATAGCATTAACATTTAGTGATTTCCGAGCCAGCATACCAATAATTTGCCTGCGGGTTGGATCTGCTATTGCCTGAAAGATGTCTTTTGTTGGTGCCATATTGCGCAAGTGATTTCTTGCAAATGTATATGCAAGGTTTGACTTGCGCAAATTTATTTTAACCAATCCTATAAAAAATGGACATATCGCGCCTGACCACAGCTTCGAAATTCTTAGCCGGCATTTGCATATATAGATAATCTTAGTACTTTTAATACATAGACTTTACTATGTGGTTATAGTAAACCTACAGAACGTACTATTATGAAAATGGCCAATATAGTTATCCTGCATCAGTATCCAGGATTGGCGGCGAGAATGATTAAAAGATTGCATCATCCGCAATTTGATTTTTACCTGCACCTGGATAAAAAGGTTGATATTTTTCCGTTCGAATACCTGGCAACACTGCCTAATACCCGATTTGTAACAGGCCGGAAGAATGTGAATTGGGGTGGATTCAGCCAGTTGGAAGCTATTGAAGCATCTCTCGATGCCATATTTTCCAGTGGCCGTTCTTACGATTGCATCAATCTCCTGAGCGGGCAGGATTACCCGATTAAACCAACAGGTGATATACACGCATTTTTCGAGGCTCACCCGGGCGTCTCTTTCCTTGCTTCGGAAACACCGCCTTCACTCTGGTGGGACGAGGCTATACAGCGGATCACCCGGTATCATCTCATCGACTATAATTTTAGAGGGAAACACCGGTTGGAAAATATCCTTTCACTCCTGCTTCCGGAAAGGAATTTTTCGCTGCCGGCGCAGCTTTACGGAGGACCACTGGCTGCTTACTGGACAATAAGTGCATCCGCAGCGGTTTACCTGCAGAAATCCCTGGCGGAAAGTAACCATCGGTTTTTTTTCAAACATACCTGGTCGCCCGATGAGTTCCTGATCAATACCATTCTGATGAATAGTCCTTTCAGGGATCATATTGTCAATGATAATTACCGTTATATAGATAGATCAAAGGGCGGAGCACATCCTAAAGTGCTGACGATGGCAGATCTGAGCAGTTTGCAGTCCAGCAGCCGGTTGTTTGCAAGGAAGTTTGATCCAATCGTGGATGCCAGGGTACTGGACCGGATTGATGAAACAATCCTCCGTCCCAAAAGAAAGGTATAAACCAACGCTGGCAGCATATTAACGATATAAAGCATACAACCAATGGAAAATAAAGACGCCTGGGATTGGGAGATCAGCTCCGGTACAAAATGGTTTCAATGGCGCCTGTCGGAGATCTGGCATTATAAAGACTTGCTCCTGCGGTTTGTTAGAAGAGACCTGATTGCTAATTACCAGCAAACCTTACTGGGGCCGTTCTGGGTATTTCTGCAACCGGTACTGACCACCCTGGTATACTACCTGATTTTTGGACGAATTGTTAAGGTCTCTACCAGCGGAATTCCTCCTATCCTCTTTTATCTTTCCGGTATACTCTTCTGGGGCTACTTCTCAGATTGTCTGAATGGTACCATGTACACCTTCCTGCAAAATGCCAATGTTTTCAGTAAGGTTTATTTCCCCAGGCTCATCGTTCCTCTCAGTAGTGTGATCTCCCATACGGTGAGAACTGTCATCCAGTTGCTGTTGTTTATTTTCATATACCTGTATTACTTTTCCCAGGGAGAAATCACAGGCAGTTATTACATGTTATTAACGCCGGTGTTGCTGTTGATTACCGCTGGCTTCGGACTGGGAGCGGGGTTGATTGTAAGCGTACTCACCGCCCGCTACCGGGACCTGGATTATACCCTTCAGTTCCTGTTGCGGCTCTTTATGTTCGCTACCCCGGTGGTATACCCCACATCCATTGTGCCGGAACAATACCAGATTTTTTTCTGGCTTAACCCGCTTACAGCGGTGATAGAAACCTTCCGGGCAGGGTTCTTCTCAAATGAGCCCGTGTATATCATGCACCTGCTTTTTAGCTGTGTGGAAGTGTTGTTGCTGATACTGGTAGGTATCACCTTATTTAAAAAACAGGAATTAAAAGTAATAGATGTGATATGATCGCCATCAAAGCAGAAAATATTTCCAAATCTTATCGCCTTGGTACTATAAGCGCCGGTCGCTTGCGGGAAGATATTCGCCACTGGCTGAAGAAACAGCCGGTAGAAGATCACCTGGTATGGGCATTAAAGGAGGTGAGCTTCGAGGTAAACCAGGGAGAAGTGATGGGGTTTATCGGCAATAATGGCGCCGGTAAGTCAACCTTGTTGAAGATCATTTCCCGCATAGCTGCGCCTACTTCCGGACGGGCATTTGGTAAGGGCCGGGTGGCAAGTTTGCTGGAGGTAGGCTCAGGCTTCCATGGAGAACTCTCCGGACGCGAGAATATTTTTCTTAACGGGAATATCCTGGGCATGAAAAAACGTGAGATCCAGGCCTGCTTCGACGAAATTGTTGCCTTTTCCGGCGTAGAACAGTTTATCGATACCCCCGTAAAACGTTACTCCAGCGGCATGTATATGAGACTCGCCTTTGCAGTAGCTGCTCATCTTAACCCGGAAATCCTTGTGGTTGACGAAGTATTGGCTGTTGGGGATGTGGAATTCCAACGCAAATGCCTGGGCAAAATGAAGGAAATTTCCGGCCGCAAGGGAAAAACGGTACTGTTTGTTAGCCATAATACCCAGGCACTGCTTAATCTTTGCGACCGGGTGATTACTTTACATAAAGGTCAGCTCATCGACGATGGAAAGCCGGCAGAAGTCATTGGCAGCTACCTGAAAAATTTGCAATCAGATTATCTTTACCAGGAGTACGATACTCCTGATGCCGCGCCAGGTAACGATTATATCAGGATAAAGAAAGTATCCCTGCAATATGACACAGAATTGTTCGATATCCGGACTCCCTTTATCATCCGGTTCGAATGCTGGTACGCTGATCGGGATCCCGGCAGCCTGATCGCCGGAATACACCTGTTTAATATGGCCGGCGAATGCATATTCGATGTAGCCTCAAAAGGAGCGCCGTTGCAACCGGGCCTCATCAGCGGTGAATGCCGGATACCAGGCAATTTCCTGAACAATGGCGCCTATTACCTTTCCATCGTATTTGTAAAAGATACCACCACCCGTCTTTTCTACTTTGAAGGTTGTCTTTCGTTTAATGTGGAAGACTATCGGGAAAATACAGCCTGGTTTGGGAAATGGATGGGGTATGTACGCCCGGATTTTCCAGTAATTCTAAATCAGCAAGATGTTGTATAAAATATCTCACGTACAGCTCACGGAACTGGATACCCTCGTATTAACGGCCGGCGATCATTATGTGGTTGTTTGGTGGAATAATATCCCTTTGGGGCATGCCTGGATCGCGCAACCGGAAGAGGCACGTGAAAAACTCCGGGTAGCTATCCAACCGGCACTCGACTACTACCGGGAGCGCGGCTCTTCTTTGCATACAGTTAATACTGCCAATAGCTTATCCGTAGTGATCTGCACCCGCAACCGGCCACAATCACTCGCCATCTGTTTGCAATCCCTGTTATCCTGCACAGATCAGGATTTCGAACTGCTGGTCATTGATAACGCACCGGATGACGATGCCAGCTTTGAGGTTGTACGTAAATTCCCAACGGTAAAATATGTGCGTGAAAACAGGAAAGGACTTGACATTGCACGCAATACAGGTGCCCGTTGTGCTACCGGCGATCTTATTGCCTATACCGACGATGATGTGCAGATTCCTGTCAACTGGATTGCTAACCTCAAAGCCAGTTTCAGTGATCCGCTGGTAATGGCCGTTACAGGCCTCGTGATCCCAGCCTCACTGGATACATACGCACAATATGTTTTTGAAAAGAAATGGGGATTCAATAAAGGATATCTGCCCCGTAGGTTCGATCACCGTTATTTTCTTGATCACAGCGCTTATGGGGTACCCGCCTGGGACGTTGGCGCCGGCGCTAACATGGCCTTTCGAAAAGACGCATTCCTGCTCGCCGGTCTTTTTGACGAACGACTCGATGTGGGCGCGTCCGGCTGTAGTGGCGATTCGGAAATGTGGTACCGGGTACTGGCAGAAGGATGGAATTGTTACTACATACCGGAGCTATACGTATTTCATGAACACCGGTCATCCGATACAGGCCTGCGTCAGCAACTGTTCAGCTACATGCGCGGACATGTAAGCGCCCTGCTGGTACAGCATGAAAACTACCAGCAACGCGGGGAACTGCGGCGTTTGTACAAAGGACTGCCACACTATTATCTCAAACGGCTGAAACAATGGCTGCAACGCGACCGCGATGAAAGTCTCCGGCATATTATAACGGAGATAAAAGGGTGCTATTCAGGATGGCAGTTTTATAATGCGCATAAACAAATACAACGACAGGATATTACCGTGTTTCCATCTGCATTACGGCAACCCGCTGCGGTAACAGAACAAAGCCTTGTTTCTGTTATTATTCCCTGTTACAACCATGCGGAGTATCTGAAACAGGCTATCGACAGTGTACTTGCACAAAGCTGGAAACAGGTAGAGGTGATTGTCATTGACGATGGGTCCACCGATAACACAGCGGCAGTTTGCGCACTTTACTCAAAGCAGATTACGTATACACGCGTGGAGCGGGTAGGATTAGCCGCCGCGCGGAATATAGGCGTACAACTCAGCAAAGGACAATTCCTGATCTTCCTGGACGCAGATGATTATTTATATGCAGGCGCAGCAGAACTGCAACTGCACTACTTCAAACTATATCCACATGCAGGATTCATTTCCGGTGCACATGACCGCGTAGATAAATACGGCGCTTTCCTGAATACCGTATATAATAATGGTGATGGATATTGGTCGTTGTTGCATGGGAATTATATTGGTATGGAATCATGTGTGCTCTACAGACGAGACCTTTTTTTTCATTTCCATTTTGATACCCGGCTAGGCGTGTGTGAAGATTATGATCTCAACCTCAGTATTGCCCGACACCTTTTTGTTTTTCATCACAACAATAGAATTGCAGCCTATCGCATTCACGATATGAATATGTCCACCGATAAAGCACGTATGCTGAAAGGGGCCTGCGAGGTATTACAAAAACAGATACCTGCATTGCAGAATGAAGCCGAAAGACTCGCTTTGCAAGAGGGACTGAACAACTGGACATCCTACTATACTAAATGAAACCCGCATGGAAATGAACGAGCAGATACCAAGCAAGCCTCCGGTGATACCATCCGTTGCGCCGGATGTGCACCGTCCTCTTTGGTCGGTGATGATACCTACTTATAACTGTAGCCGTTATCTGGCGGCTACCCTGCAAAGTGTGTTGATGCAGGACCCCGGTCCCGGGCTGATGCAAATAGAAGTAGTAGATGATTGCAGCACGGACGCCGATGTAGCGGCATTGGTAGCCACCATCGGCAAAGGCCGTGTCGAATTTTACCGACAGCCGGAGAACTGTGGCAGTCCACGGAATTTTGAAACCTGTTTAAACCGCGCCAGGGGGAAGTTGATACACCTGTTGCATGGTGATGACATGGCCGGTGACGGCCTGTATACGGCTACTGCGGCACTGTTTGAGCAATATCCCGAAGCAGGCGCTGTATGTACAGGCTATACATATATCGATGAAGATGGCAATTTTGTGTGGCCGGGAAATACGCTGTTACCCGCGCCGGGCATCATTAGCAACTGGTTGCCTACCATTGCAACGCAACAGAAATTACAACCACCTGCGGTCGTTGTAAAGAGAGCGGTATATGAACATCTGGGTGGATTTTTTGGTATTCACTATGGGGAAGACTGGGAGATGTGGGTGAGAATAGCCGCACATTATCCGGTGGCCTATACCCCTCAAACGCTCGCTGCCTACCGCGTTCATACCAACAATATTACAAGCAGGTATTTTCAGTCAGGTCAGCACATTAAGGATATAAAAAAAGTTATTAACATTATACAGCCTTACCTGCCGGCACAACAGCAACGGCAGTTAAAAAGAACGGCGCAACGCAACTGGTCCCGGTATTTTGCCCGTACATCGGACATGGCCTATCATAAGTATAATAGGCCGCGGCAGGCGCTGGAACAGGCGTTACAGGCATTTTGGCTGCATCAGAATAAGGTGACGGTTTATTTTGTGTTTAAGATGTTGTTGAAGGTGTTGATACGGTATAAACAGGGCGCGCAGAGATAAGGAAAGATGCCCGGGTTATTATTTTGAGCAAACCCTTACCAAATACCAGGCTAAAAACTGCAAAGGCTGTTCACTAAGAGAGGCCTGTCATAAGCAAAAAGATAATCGGATCATAGAGGTCAATCATAACCTGAATCGCTTGAAACATAAAGCCAACAAGAGGTTGAAAACAGCCAAGGGAGTTGAAAAACGAAAGCAGCGTTGTTTTGATACTGAGCCAGTCTTCGCAAACATCAAACACAATCACAACTTCAAACGCTTTATGCTCAGAGGTATTAAGAAAGTCTCCGTTGAAACAGGATTATTGGCATTAGCTCATAACTTAAGAAAGAAAGTCGCATAAGAAAGGCGATTGAAGCCCTAGTTTTCCCCGTTCGATCAAACTTGCGCAACTCCCGCCACTACCCAATCTCTATATCAAAAATTATCTTTCCAAAATATCTGAATATCGGCATCTATATAATCACCAATACAGGGCTAGATATCCTAAAATGAAAAAACCGTCTCAAATATTTTTGAGACGGCCTCTTTTTGCGGACGGGGCGGGACTCGAATCCGTTCCCTTAGTATTTGTCAGGATGAATAATAGCAGGCAGGTAAAATATGCGCGATTACTTCAATTTGTTATGTCGCAAAGAGTATTTATAAAAATTCTCTACTTTGGTTCGTGCCCAAGGCGTTTTGCGTAGAAACTTTAGACTCGATTGTACAGAGGGATTACTGGTAAAACAATTGATGGCAACATGTTTCCCCAGCTCTTCCCATCCATAGCTTGCCTCTAAATGTTGTACAATCATTTCCAGCGTTAAGCCATGTAGCGGATCTTTTGATTTTTGCACTCCTCCTTCCATAAGGGTTGTTTATGATGTAAAGATAAACCATTGAAAAAGATTAGTGTTAGGCAAAGATGATAACCGAAATGAAAAGAAGCCGTCTTCAATTACTTGAGTGGAAAATTTGGCAATGTTAACCTCACCTCCGCACAAGAAATTACGTGTAAATCGTCGTGATGAAGCGGGGTCACTGCTGGTGTTTTTTTAGCCATCACAATTAAAAGCATATACAGGCTTTTTACGGCATATTGCCGGCACTTACTGGAACCTTTGATCCAGACCTATTTCAAATTTCTTTCAAAACGTTTTTTTGAATGTTGAAAGGCGGTTTGTTCCCAAGAGCTGTCGAAGCCATTCCAGAAAAGACGAATCAAATATCGGTTGTCGTCACCGTTACAAATTAATACGTCAATATCGTCATAGCTAAAATAGATGTTGTTATTGTCTTCACCTTTGAGGTACCTGGTATTGTCTTCAATTGCTTTTTGAATTTTTGTAAGGAACTCGGTGGCTTTTTCCTTTTCCAGGTTCTTATAAGCATATACCTGCGATGCGAATCCGTTGTTGTTTCGATACGTACCAAAAAAACCAAGTACCAGACCTTCCTTTTTTTTACTGTTACAATTATACAGCAAAGTTGTCAGTTCTCCTGAACTTGCCGCAGCAAGAGGGATCACCTCAAATTGCACGGTATTAGTTGATACGCCCAATACATTTGTAAAAAGAAATTGTTTTGAGTGGAAGAGTGCCACGTCTTTACTGAACTCTTTTGCATCCCAAAAAAATTTAAGATTATTGCCGGTTGCCATTTGTGCGGATGTTCCAATGGTTAATAAGATGGCTATCAATAATACGGCGCTTCTTTTCATGTTGAAAGTATATTAATGATTTCAGAATCGGTGACCAATACAGGTTTCCGTTTTCTTGATTTATCGTGAATGATTATACTTAATAAACCCGTATCCCAAATTTTAGTAATTTTTTTGGGAGGTGGTCATCAAGATTTTGAATGTCACTATCTGTCAGCTCAATCAATTTTAATTCATACTTTCGGTATAATTCCAATTTTTTCTGTTTACGCTCCAGGTATTTTGCATCATTTTCTAGGCCCCAAAACTCAATGTAGACTTTGCCGTTTGGTAAGTAAAAGTCTGTGTAAAGCTCTTCTTCAATCGGAACTTTCTTTTCGTAGGCATGCACCAGGCCATAATCGTAAAGTGTGTCATCTATTATTACCTCTGCTCTCGACCGCACATAATGTCCATCCTTGGTCCTGTGCTTCGCTTCAAACTTATCCCTGAAGTTGTCGGGTGTAGCTGGCGCTAGTGACGTTGCAGCAGGAGTGGGGGCGATGGCCCGTTGTGCAGGATGATCATTCGAGGTGGATTTTACCGTTTCTTTTTGTACGGGTTGGTCACTGAAGACCTCCACCAAACTTTTGTTTGACAGGATATTTTCCGGCCACAGCACATAGGAGTTTCCGGAAGTTTCGTGTTCATATTGCCGGCCTCCGACCGTCTTGCCAAGCTTGGTCAGTCCCCAACCCGAAAGGTCTTTTTCTATCCAACCAAGTTCAGACAAAATCAAATTCAATCGCTGTGATGAAATATTGAAATGTTTGCTGATGGCTGTAGCGTTGATGAGTGTAGTTTTTTTCACGTCGTCCTCAAAGATGTCCAAGGGGATGTCCTCTGGCCACACAATGTATTCACCGAATTTCGGATTCGTTCTCGTCTGTCCGCCTTTTTGTTTGCCGACAGCGGTCAATATCCATTTGTCCTGTTTTCGATCTATCCATCCAAGGGACCTTAATAGGCTGAAAAGTTCAGCCGCCGGCATGTCGAGTTCTTTTGCGATGGTGGTGGTTGACAGAAATTCCATGATCGTTTTATTTGTGTTTTGAATGCCAATTGCAGGATTATTGATGTTGCCGTTCATGGCAAGGTCTGCACACGGAAACAAGCCATTCAATCGGTTCTTTGCCGATATTGATCTTGGCATATCGCAGGTGGTGGACCTGGGTCGCCCGGGCCCCGCAATATACACAGGTCCAGTTGTCTCGTCTGAGTACTACAAAGCGCTTACGCTTCCAGGCTTCCGACTTGAGGTATACATTCCTGTAATAGTCGCGACGACTTAGGGGCTTGGATTCGGATCGCGAAAGCCGAGTTAACTTGTCGAGCGCAACAATGAATATTGCAGCGACAATGAATAATAACATTAGGATGTCCATTGTGTTGGATTTATAGCATTGGTGCCTATCAAGATGACAGGGTATCTATAATGGTTGCCCAGAGAGAGGAGGGTAGTGAAATATGGCTTATGCAGTTGGTTTATTAATCTCATTCAAGTATGACACTTGCAGGATCAGCCATTACTTCAAAGACCTGGTAAAACGTATCCGTTTCACTGACCGCTAATTGACAGGCCAGTTCTTGTTTTAAAATTGAGTTTGTTCGCCATTCGCGAACAGCGAACCAATACACAAACAATTTAATTGATCAATCATCTACCACTAAAAAGCTTATATCATTGTTGCAGCCTTGATATCTAACACCCTCCCTTTATTACCACACCTTCAGCGAAGGTTTGTGCGCCGGCTTAGTCCCCACAAAAAGCGGGAGTGTAGGCTGGTTTCAAATCTTGCATCCACGAAGCAAGCCAATAACGTTGCAATAGGATAGCAAAAGAAGCGGATAACAAAAGAAGAAAATTGTGCACGGGTTATTATGGAAATGGGAGGGGAATGATTATTTGTTGTAACCCTCACTACTTATAACCTGCAATCTTGATAAGCTTTTGCACATCAAGTACAGTAATGGTCCGCCCTTTCGTTTCTACTATTTTTTCTTCTTTAAGGTCCGACAACAGGCGAACTACATTTTCCCTGGCGGTACCCACAAGGCTTGCAAGGTCATCGCGACTCATGTTGATTGCTACAGGCATTCCCGGCTGAAAATTGACTTTGTATTTTTCCCGTAAAATGATCAATTGCAATGCGAGTCTTTCCCTGACAGAACTTTTAGCAAACATCGATAAGCTGTTTGCCAACACAGCAAATTCATGACTAAGATTTTTTAATAATCTGCCATTCAAAACACCTGAGTGTTGCAATGTTTTAAGGAAGTCTTCTTTGGGAATAAATGCAATCCTGGTTTCTTCCAATGCGGCTGCGGAATCGGGATAACGGTCTTCCGAAAGAATGGCATGATAGCCGAGCAACTCACCTGCATTGGCAACGTAAATAATGTGTTCACGTCCATCTTTATCCAGTTTGTATTTTTTTACCTTACCTTCTTTTATGTAAAATATTCCCGAAGGATAAGCGCCTTCCCAAAAAATAACCTCCGAGAGTTTGTATACTTTTTCTGTTTGATTGGCCATTAACATCTCCAGGTCACCATCCGGTAAACCTGCCAGTACTGACCTGCTTTTAAAGTCCCATTTGTCAATTGGAAAGATGCCTTTGATACTCATATTAAAGCAAATGTAGAGCTAAATAAAATTGATAAATATCACTTTTTGGACAGTTAAGGTTTACCGGAGCGAAAAACGCATAGAAATAACTTTGCAAAATGCATAGAAGACGTCCAGGGACCTTTATTACACGAAAGATCATGAATGGAAGCCGCATGACCGGACGGATCTTTTGCTTCCCAAACAATACCAGATGAACAATAATAAATACGCGAAATAAAATGCCCTATCAACAACAGCTGGCGCAACTGCAGGAAGAAAATGTTTTTTTGCGCGACTATCTTTTTACCCATGATAAAGCTTTTAACGAACTGTATGTGCCACCCGTGCAATCGTTGGCCCGCTTTCACTGGACGCCGGTGGATGTTGCCAGGAAGTCGGCCGATTTTTTGGCGCAGGATAAGCAAATAAAAATATTGGATATTGGGAGTGGTGTCGGCAAATTCTGCCTCGTAGCAGGACATTATTATCCGCAGGTGACATTTTACGGGATAGAGCAACGAAAATCACTTGTTGATCATGCAGAGTCAGTGAAGGATACGCTCTGCATTGAGAACGCCGTATTTATGCATGGTAACTTCACCCAGTTGAACTTCGCCCATTACGATCATTTCTATTTCTTCAACTCTTTTTATGAAAATCTTTTTGGTGTCCGAAAAATAGATGACACCATTGATCTTTCAAGCGAACTCTATAGCTATTATGCCCGCTATCTCTACAAAGAGCTGGATCAAAAGCCGCGCGGCACAAGGCTCGTAACCTATCACAGCCTGGAAGATGAAATACCTGAAGACTATTGTTTGGTGTTATCCCAGTTTGACAACACTTTAAAATTCTGGGTGAAACAGTAAGCAATTTAAAAAAGGTGAAGAGGTGGCAATTTGATAAGGGAGGACAGACAGGGGGAGTGTATGAATAAAGAGCTAACTGCAAATAACAACAAATTAATTATCATGGAAGGTTTGCCTGATCAGTACAAAACAGCAGTAATCAACAATATTTTACAAGCTTCTTCCCAGGAAGAAGTGCAGGGTTTAATTACTGCATCAATAAAAGTCTTAGAACAACGCGGAGTGAACGCTACTATTATACACAGTTTTGTAGACAGGGTTAACCTTCAGTTGTCCTGGTTCAGTCCAATGAATAAAAACCCACAGCAATGGAGCAATATTGCGATGGCAAAAGTTATCCTGTACAGATGGAAACAAGGTGCTTCCGATACAACATCCAATTCCATGAGAAATGTTTAATCCCAAGCTATTTGACATATTACGACAGTATTCTTTCCGCCAGTTTGGACGGGATTTAATGGCTGGAGTAATTGTTGGTATTGTAGCGCTACCCTTAGCCGTTGCATTTGCCATTGCATCGGGTGTTTCACCCGAAAAAGGATTGTTTACAGCCGTTATTGCCGGGTTTATTATTTCTGCCCTGGGAGGAAGCCGTGTACAAATCGGTGGTCCAACCGGGGCTTTTATCGTGATTGTGTACGGCATCGTCCAGGTACATGGCCTGGCTGGTTTAATTGCTGCTACATTTATGGCAGGCTGCATGTTGATCATAATGGGTTTCAGCAAACTGGGTTCCATTATTAAGTTTATCCCGTACCCTCTAATCATAGGCTTTACCAGTGGCATTGCCCTGATCATTTTTTCATCGCAATTCAAAGACGCGTTTGGATTGCCGATTACCAATCTTCCTGCCGATTTCAGCGGCAAATGGCAAAGTTACTGGCACCACATCAACAAAGTAAACTGGTATGCCCTTGGCGTTACACTGTTTACGATTGCGGTAGGCCTTCTATGGCCCACTATTACACGAAAGTTTCCCGGTTCGCTGATTGCTATTTCAGCAACCGCCTGGCTGGTTCATGTACTTCATTTACCGGTTGAAACCATCGGTGATCGATTCGGAGCAATCTCTTATGGGTTCCCTTCGTTGTCAAAGCCCGGATTAAATTTTGCCTCCATCCAAAAACTTATTCAACCTGCATTTACGATTGCGTTGCTCGGTGCGATTGAATCATTATTGTCTGCAGTGGTGGCGGATGGCATGACGGGCGATGAGCATGATTCCAACACGGAACTGATTGCACAGGGAACAGCGAATATTTTTTCGTCTCTTTTTGGTGGCATCCCTGCAACGGGCGCCATCGCCAGGACAGCTACCAACATCAAAAACGGCGGACGAACCCCTGTTGCCGGTTTGATGCACGCGATCACCCTGCTAGTCATCATCCTTTTTGCCGGCAAACTCGTGACTTATATTCCTATGGCAACACTTGCGGGCATTTTGATCATCGTGGCCTACAACATGAGCGAATGGGAAACATTCGTATCCATGTTAAAAGGCAGTCGCAAGGATGCAGCCGTACTTTTGATCACCTTTGTTTTAACAACACTGGTAGATCTTTCAGTGGCTATTGAAATCGGCATGGTGCTGGCCGGATTTCTTTTTATGCGTACGATGATCCAGTTAACCAATGTGAAATGGCTGACTGCCAAAACATCTATACCGGATTATACCCTGTCGGTTGATGAAGTGGAAGGAATTGCCATTAACAAGCACGTGGAAGTTTTTGAAATTAGGGGGCCTTTATTTTTCGGTGCTGTTTACAAATTCAAAGATGCAATGAAGCTGGTTGAAAGTCCACCAAAAATACTGATCATTCGAATGAGGCAGGTGCCCATGATTGATGCTACCGGGCTAAAAGCCATTGAAGAATTTTATAAAGAAGCTACGCACAGAGGCACAAAAATTATACTTTCCGAAGTGAAAAGCGAGCAGGTTATGGAGGCGCTTAAAAATGCCCGTTTGCTGTTTAAAATTGGTAAAGCGAATGTTACGGTCACGTTTGACGACGCGATACGCAGATGCAAGACAATTTTTCCGGACCACCATATATAGTTGCTCCGTTAGTAAGAAAAAACGAATACCTGGAAACGGCTTTGCTTAATCTTAGAAAGCCATACCGGACTCAAGGATGCAAGTGTGTTTGTGGTGTACACTGATCGTTTTGAGTCCTTTAGTCCAAAGAATTATTTCCGACGATATTCTTCATCTGTTACATTATCCAGCCAAATGGTTGTGAAGGTGTTTTATTGTATTCTTTTTTAAAGATGGTTGTAAAATAAGAATTGGATTGTATACCCACCCTGAACATCACTTCCGTAATTGAAACGTCTTCATGCACCATTATTTCCACAGCTTGTTTAAGGCGGAACGATCTTACGAATTCGTTGATTGTTTGGCCCGTGATGTCTTTTAATTTTTTATAGAGTTTTGTTTTGCTCATGCCTATTTTCTGACAGATGAAATCCACGTTTAAATCTGTGTTTTCCATTTGCTCTTTCACCATTTGAAGCAAATTGTCCATAAACTCCTTATCTTTCGTTGAGTGTACAAGTTCCTTTACTTCCACTTTATAATCATGGGAAAAACGATCCTTTATTATTTGTCGCTGCGCAAAAATGTTTTTGATGGTCAATTGCAATAATTCTATACTTACCGGTTTGCTAAAATAGTGATCTGCTCCGCCGCTGAGGCCATCCAGCTTGCTTTGAAATGCATCCTTTGCGGTAAGCAAAATAAAAGGAATGTGGCTCGTGTTAATATCTTCTTTCACGTTCTTGCAAAATCAATGCCGTTCATTACTGGCATCATCACATCGCTGATGATAGGGTCAGGCATTTCTTCCTTTGCTTTTTCAAAGCCTGTTCACCATTTTCTGCGAGAGATATTCGATACCGATCGCTCAGGCATGCATGCAGAAACGTTCGCGGCTCTTCATTGTCACCTACTATCAGTATGTGTTTTTTTGCATAATCAGGCTCCGTGGAAAGCATGGGTGCTTCTATATCCTGTTGCGAAGCAATCTTTTTATAGCGAATGCTTTCAAGTTCTGCAGAGGACGTCATTGCTATAACTCAGTTTGTAACGCCGGCTAAATAGTTTATCCGTGTTTTTAGAATTCTTTTTGTTTATCGTTTCTGCTTCCTCCGTTGGTGATTGTTTTACACATTCTTTTTGAGAAACGGATTTCGATTCTCGATTTTCCTGCTTGTCACTTACCCTTTGCATATTATCGTTGTAGACATTGATTGTGTTGAATTGTGGATTGGCTTCGATAAAATATTTGATTTCTTTATTATCGACAACTAATGTGACAGATTGAAGGTTTCCTTTTTTGAGAGCGCTCAATAAACCGGGTGACTGGTTTGTTTACCTGCAAATGCGTACCCAGCAACCAGGTCACCACATTTGGGATATCTGACCAGCAAGTTGAATCCACTGGTCACATCCCAAATAACACGGGGACACCGGAACTCTTAATGATGAAAAAAAAGACAGCCTGACTATATAGTTAATCATTCCGAAATCTTTCGGATTCAGAAAGCCGGAGAAATAAATTAAATAATTGTTTCCTGTGCATTGCATTCGCAAATTGTTTTTAGTTTTAGGAGAAGAATTTATCCGTTAACTACCATTTTGCATGTATTACCAAAGCCCGACTGCTATACAGGAAGAAAAAGATCTGGTTCGACTGTTACAGGCGGGGGATGAGCGTGCGTTCGAAAAATTGTACGATCTGTATAAGCTTCGCATTCTAAAAAAACTCATCCGACTGGTTAAACATGAGGATATTGCAGTCGAGCTTTTGCAGGACATCTTTTTAAAGATTTGGGAAAAAAGAGAAACGCTTGATCCTGATCAATCCTTCAGGTCTTATTTGTTTCGCATAGCCGAAAACAAGATCACGGACCTGTTCAGACGCGCCGCCCACGATAAAAAGTTACTGGCGCATTTGCAGGCTGCTGCAGCCGAATTGTGCAATTCTACTGAAGAAACCATTGATTTTAAAGAGCAGCAATCCTTGCTGAAACAAGCCATCAGTTCACTTCCGCCACAGCGTCAAAAGATTTTTATTCTCTGTAAAATTGAAGGGAAAAGCTACCAGGAAACCGCCGAATTACTGGGCATTTCTTTAGGCACGGTAAACGATCACATGGTAAAAGCCGGTCGTGCCATTAGAAAATATTTCAACTCCGCCGACCTTGTATTCCTGGCGCTGGTAATGGCCAGTTTGCAGCATTGCATTAAATCTTAAAAATATTTTTCGGTAGAGCATATGTCTGTAGCGCTTCATTCGTAATAGCATGAAAAGCGCTCAGTTTGGAAAATCTTCAGCTTAAAGAACTTTTTAGAAAATACCTCGAAAACCGCTGCACTGCAGATGAAGTGGAAACGCTTGTCCGCCACTTTGATACCGGTAGTGAAGTGTATTTACGTCAACTGATCCTTTACGAATTAGATCAGCCTGAACATATCGGGAATGACATACATCTGCAAGCTTTAACTGACAAGGCTTTTGGCCATATTCGCAGTGAAATAAACAAACAGAACGATGGCGGTGTAAGCATCCCGAACCATAAGTTCCGCAGGCTTTGGCCACGGATAGCTGTCGCTGCGTCAGTTTTGTTTATTGTTGGCCTTGCAAGTTATTTTATTGCACATCGCCCATCTAACGTTCCTCCTGTTGTTGCGAAACAGGTGCCCCCGGCCGATATCGCTCCGGGTGGTAACAAAGCGATCCTTATTCTATCCCGCGGACAGCAAATCAACCTTAGTAATGCGCAAAATGGCAACGTAGCTAAAGATGCCAATGTAGTGATTGCTAAAACTGCCGATGGCAAAGTCGTTTATCGGCCAGAGAAAAATGAAAAAGCGAAAGAGGTTGCTTACAATACCCTTAAAACTCCCCGCGGCGGCAAGTACGACCTTACGCTTTCAGATGGTACAAAAGTATGGCTGAACGCAGCTTCGTCCATTACCTATCCATTGGCATTTACCGGGCGCAACCGCGAGGTAGAGATAACGGGGGAAGCTTACTTTGAAGTGGTGCACAATGCTGCGCAACCATTTCGTGTACGTGTAGCCGGACAAGTGATAGATGACCTCGGTACACACTTCAATATAAACGCTTATTCCGATGAACCAGTTATTAAAACAACATTGCTGGAAGGTAGCGTGAGGGTATCCAATTCAACCGGCAATGTAACGTTAAAGCCTGGCCAGCAGGCGGTTACACAATCCAACCAGTCCATAGCAATTAATCAGGATGCAGATATGGAAGAAGCCATCGCATGGCACCATGACTTGTTTAAATTTAATGATGCGAGTATTGAAACAGTAATGCGTCAATTTGCCCGCTGGTACGATGTAGAGGTGCGCTATGAGGGCAATATACCACAGCGTTCTTTTTCCGGAAAAATTTATCGTAACACAAGTGCTTTGAAAGTATCAGACATTTTAAACTATAAACAGATCCATTTTAGAATTGAGGACCGTACGATAATTGTGATGCCATAACAGCATGCAAAAAACAAATTAAACACAATCCATAAAGACATGAAAAAATATCTACCACGATATCCATAATGTGGCGGGTTGCTCAAAAAAAAACCGCAGAAGTGAGTCGAAGCACATCTACGGCAACATTTGAGTGGACCTAAATAATTGGCGAACTATTCAATGTCATAAACTCAAACTTTACAAAAGTAATGAAATTTCATGTTTTTTCTAAAGCCGTGCCCAGGGTATGGCTGCCTCCAAAATTATTGCTGGTGATGAAACTAACCACGTTTTTGCTTTTAATCACATTCCTGCAGGTCAGTGCAAAGGGCCTCGGTCAGCGCATAACGCTGAACGAAACCAATGCGCCGTTAAAAAAAGTGATCCAGGCTATTGAATTACAATCCGGCTATGTATTTTTTTACGACTCAAAGGACGTCAGACAAAAGGTAAATATCCATGTCAGCAACGCAACAATTGAAGACGCTCTGGCTGAGTGTTTCAGGAACCTTCCGCTGAGCTATAAAATTGCCGACAAAACCATTTTGCTTCAGCAAAAGGAATTACCGGTAATAGCTGAAATACCCGTCGCTCTTATTGACGTGAAAGGACAGGTTACCGACAGCAAAGGCACACCTTTAGCAGGCGCAAACGTTACTGCACAAAAAGCCAAAAAAACTGTTGTGACCGATGCCAACGGAAGGTTTGAAATGAAAGACATCAGCTATGATGAAACACTGGTAATTTCTTACACAGGCTATGTTAGCCAAAAGATAGCAGCAAACAGTTCACGGATAAACAGCGTGGTGCTGGAAGAAGATGTAAAGGCCCTGAGCGGCGTGGTGGTGGTTGGTTACGGCACCCAGAAAAAAGTTAACCTCACAGGTGCCGTTTCACAGGTGTCAGGTGAAGACATCGGTTATCATGCAACACCAAGCATTACCAATTCATTGCAGGGTTTGATCCCGGGCCTGAACATACAGGCCAATAGTGGTAATCCATCGGAAAAACCTGACATCAACATCCGTGGATTTAATTCAGTAAACGGCGGGTCTCCATTAATTCTGATTGATGGAATACAAGGTGACATAGAACGTGTTAATCCTTTGGATGTAGAAACAGTAACAGTGCTGAAGGATGCTGCGTCAGCTGCCATTTACGGTGCCCGTGGTGCATTTGGCGTGATATTGATCACTACAAAAAAAGGCAAGTCAGGCAATCTTGCAGTGAATTATACCAACAACTTTGGCCGCACCACTCCAATCGTGCGCACCGATTATATTTCAGATCCATATCAGTACGGTAAAATTGTAGATGCATTTCTATCAGGATATAACGGTACCACCTATACGAATTATACAGATGCCGATTACGCAAAGGAAAAACAGGTAGCAGAAGGAACGCTGGCGCCATTCAATGAAAAACAAGCCGACGGTACTTACAAATTTTTTGGCAAGACAAACTGGTACGACATGATTTTTCGCCAATGGCAACCATCGCAAACGCACAATCTTTCTATTTCCGGTGGAAATGATAAAATACAGGGATATTTGTCGGGCCGTGCCTATAAAGTGGGCACCATACAAGCCAATGTTGATGCCAACTTAATTAAGTACAACATTAAAGGCAATTTAAATTTCAAACCCACCAAATGGCTCGAGATCGGAGAAAACATACAGGTAAGCACTGCTGACATGACAGAGTATGGCGGTTCCAAAGCGGGATACGTGACCTCGACCGGCATTTATAATGGCAATACCTATTACTTTTTGTTTCCCTTCATGCCCAGCGAAATAAACGGTATCCCTTATGATTATAACGGCTATGGCGAAGTAGCGGCATTGGGCGATAAAAGCAGCTTTCAAAAAACATACACAGAGCAATTTGTAAATACAATAAGCGGAAAGTTAACACCGGTAAAGGACTTGGTTTTTAATATCGATTACAGCAATACCGTTAACCATGCCGCCATTACCACAAGGGAAAATCCGATTACTTATTTAACCACCTTAAGAGCCAATCTGCAAACGGTGGGAGTGAACTCGCTGGCCGAAGCGCGTAACCGCAATTATTACAATGCACTAAATGTGTATGGTACCTATAACAAAAGTCTTTTTCACGATTCTCATCATTTTAAATTGTTGTTGGGCTACAACCAGGAAAACTATCGATCCGACAATGTTACTGCCCAGCAAGGCAACCTGTTGGTAAGCAACCTTTCCAGCCTTAACCTCGGAACCAATTTATTGCAAGCTACCGGCTCGGGAAGTGTATGGGCAATCAGGGGCTTTTTCGGCAGGTTCAACTACGACTATCAAAACAAATATTTACTGGAAGTAAACGGCCGCTATGATGGGTCATCACGTTTCCCGGAAAGTAGTCGCTATGGATTTTTTCCATCGGTATCTGCGGGCTGGTATGTGAGCAAAGAAAACTTTTTCAAACCGCTGAAGAACGTCATCAGTTCATTTAAACTTCGCGGTTCATATGGTCAGTTGGGCAACCAGAATATTGACCTGTACACGTTCTCCCAAATACTCTCAACGGGGCAAACTTATTGGGCATTGAACGCCGTGCGTATGAACCAGGTAACCGCGCCTTCACCGCTTCCAAGTGTTGTAACCTGGGAAACCTCAAAAACCGTAGATGTAGGTGCAGACATCGGTTTGCTAAACGATCATATCAATATCAGTTTCGATTACTACGAGAAAAATATCTCGGGCATGTATGTGCCGGGCCAGCCACTGCCTTCTGTATTTGGTGCATCTGAACCTAAGGAGAATATTGCCAGCCTGCGCGATCGTGGCTTTGAATTGCAAGTGGGTTACAATGGCAGCTTTGATGTGTTGAACTCACCGTTTCATCTTAAAACAACTTTGAACCTCTCAAACTTTGTTGGCGAAATCACCAAATATCCAAATGCAAGTGGCTTGATGAGTTCGTTTTATGAAGGGCAAAAACTGGGTGACATCTATGGATACCATATCGATGGACAATTCCAGTCAGACAAGGACGCTGCAGCATACCAGGCAAGTTTTGTTAATCCCGCGACCTCTCTGGGCCAGGTGTATAATTATGAAATAAACATTGTGCAGAATGCTCAATGGAAGGGTTTGCATGCGGGTGACATTAAGTATGTAGATGTGAACGGCGACGGGGCCATTAACAAAGGAAAGAATACTTTGGCCGACCACGGTGATCTTGTAAAGATTGGCAACGTGATGCCAAAATTGCCTTTCGGTTTTAATCTTATCGCCGATTGGAAAAACGTTGACCTGATAATAGCAACAGCAGGGGTAATGCATCAGGATTGGTATCCAACCGGAAATATTTTCTGGGGTCCGTACGAAAGACCTTACCTGTCTTTCATCCGCAAGGATCTGATTGAGAACGCATGGACACCAGAAACCCCCAACAACAAGTATCCTCAGGCTGTGCGTGGATATGCTTCCTTGGGATCTTTGCGTTCGCTCGGTGAGATCAATGATTATTATCTGACCAATGTTGGTTATCTCAGGGTAAAGAATCTCACGATAGGTTACACACTTCCTGCAAAACTTACACAAAGGGCAAGCATTCAAAAACTGCGCGTTTATTTCAGCGGAGAGAACCTGTTTACGTGGAGCTTCGGTCACTTGACAAAGTACATCGATCCGGAAACTGCAGGCTCAGGTATTGATTACTCTACGCCGATGAACGTAGCCACAGGATCAGGTTCTGTTGCCCGTGCAGGTGAATCGTATCCTTTAGGTAAAGTGTATTCTTTTGGTTTAAGCATTACCCTTTAAGCAATAAAAAAATGAAGAAATTATATATGGCGTTGACAGGTTTAGTAATCTTCAGCGCAATGAATTGTAAAAAAGATTACCTTGACGTAATCCCGCCCGATAAAATAGATGCGCAGGCATTTTTCAATAACGCAACGGACCTGCAAGTATATACCAATGGCTTTTATGACCAGGTGCCATTGCCATACGGAACAATCTATACGGTGTATACAGATGATGCATCGTCTGATAACATATTGCCACTGCAAATCACAGATCGCGTGAAAGGTGCGCGGGTTACACCGGTAGCCCGAAACACAGGCGGCTGGTCCTTTTCCAGCTTGCGATCCATCAATTACTTTTTGGAAAATTATGGCAAGTGTCCCGACACGGCTGCAAAAAAACAGTATGGAGGCATAGCACGTTATTTCAGGGCCTATTTTTATTATGACAAAGTAAAAACCTTTGGCGATGTACCCCTTTACACAAAAGTGTTGACAGCTGATGATCCCGACCTGTACAAACCAAGGGATTCACGAACATTGGTGATGGATACAATTCTTGCTGATATTAATTATGCAATTGCCAACATTCCCAAGACTGTTCAGTTAAACACCATCACCGGCTACACGGCACTTGCTTTAAAGGCTCGCATTTGCCTGTATGAAGGTACATGGCGCAAATACCATGGCATGAGCAACTACGAAACCCTGCTTAATGAGGCTGCATCTGCTGCCGAAACATTGATGAATTCCGGTGCTTACAAATTGTACACTGCAGGCGGTGCAGGTGTTGCCTACCGCAATTTGTTTGCAAGAGTGGACCAGGATGTTACCGAAACCATACTTGCCCGTGATTACAGTAAGATCGTGCAGGTGAATGGCGTAAACTATTTCATGACGTCGGCCACCGGCGGTGCCTATGGCATTCCAAAAGATCTGATCAACAGCTACCTGATGAAAGATGGTACAAGGTATACGGACATTCCCGGTTATCAAACCAAACAGTTTTATGATGAAATGCAAAACCGTGACCCGCGCTTGACGCAAACTACGGCAGGGCCTGACTTTGCAGCTTATAACGAGACCGCTCGTGAACCGGTTAACCTAAGCATCACTACTACCGGTTACAGGGTTATCAAAGCGCTTTCCACACGTGATCAGTGGGTTTCCAATGGTGGGTACTCAGACTTCATTTTATTCAGGTACGCAGAGGCACTCTTGGTTTACGCTGAAGCAAAAGCTGAGCTCGGTACATTAACACAGGCCGACCTGGACAAATCTGTTAATCTTCTACGTGCCCGCGCCGGAATGCCGAATATGAATATGGCTGCCGCAAATGCCAACCCGGATCCTTATCTGTTGGCACAATATCCGAATGTAGAGAAAGGTGTTAACAAAGGTGTTATACTGGAGATCAGGCGCGAACGCAGGATCGAAATGTTTAATGAAGGTTTGCGCTGGGACGACCTGATGCGTTGGAAGGAAGGGAAAAAACTTGAACAACCAATGGTTGGCATCTACTTTCCAAGCCTTGGTTCGTTTGATTTTAATAACGATGGTAAAACCGACGTGTACCTGCATAACGGAAACGCGTCCGGTGCACCAGCTGGTACATCTAGCGTTGTCAACGTGACCCAGAAGGCACTTACCAATGGCACATCAGGCAACTTCTTTCCGCTGAAAGGCATTACCATTACATTTGACGAAAACAAAGATTACCTGTATCCCATACCATCCGAGGATATTACATTAAATCCAAAGCTTCTTCAAAATCCCGGTTGGAAATAAACCGGGCTCTAACATTATGGCAACAGGGTAGTAGTTATGCCCTGTTGCTTGTTTTTGTTCCATTTTAAAAAATTGGGAGCATGAAAAAATTATGTAGAATTTTATCAGTAGCGTTCGTGTTATTTAACAGCAATGCGTATGCGCAAATATCCAAACCCGTTTACACAAAAGCCACCGATCTTAACATAGCCGGCGAGTTAACACACACTCAAAATCCATATCACCGGATAGATACTGTGAACTATCCTGCGTTGCCGGCAGTGGTAAAACGCTTGCTGACACAGGCTGCAGGTAAGGTTGTTTGCTTCACCACCACCAGTAAAAAGGTATCTGCAAAATGGTGCAACAGTGGGAGCAAGCCATATCCAAACCTAACTGCCATAGCAAACAAAGGCCTGGATCTTTATGTAAAAAAAGAGGGCAAATGGCAATTCGCAGGAGTGGGCAGGCCCGACGGCCAATGCAGCGAAAGCGTGTTAGTGGACAACATGACCGATGGCGAAAAAGAATGTTTGCTTTATCTCCCGATATATGATGAAATAAGTAACCTGGAAATAGGTGTGGACAGCATGGCCACCATCAAGCCAATGCCTTTTCCTTTTCAAAAAAGGATTTTGGTGTATGGATCGAGCATTGTGCAGGGTGCATCTGCGAGCCGTTCTGGTTTAGCTTATCCGGCAAGACTGTCGCGATTGACCAATTGGAACTTTATGAACCTTGGCCTTAGCGGCAGCGCAAAAATGGAACCTGCTGTAATTGATATGGTCAATGATCTGCAAGCCGATGCTTATATACTGGATTGCATTCCCAACTCATCCGATGTTGTTGTTAGAGAAAGGGCGTTAAATATGATCAATGCGATAAGGACCGCCCATCCGGGAAAACCCATCATTATGGTGAACAGCATTACCCGCGAAGCAGGCTTTATTGATACCAAAGTAGGCAACATGGTGCGTGCCCAAAATGCTGCCATTGATAGCATTGCCCACACTTTAATAAAGCAACACACACCAGATTTTTATTACATCGATACCAAAGGTTTTTTAGGAGATGACCATGAAGGCAGTACAGATGGTATTCATCCCAATGACCTTGGCTTCTATCGTTTTGTTGACAAAATTGAACCGATAATTGTAGGGATACTAAAAAAATATTTTAAGTAAAAAAACTTCCAGCCAGTTGTAGTCTATATTCACAAAATAAACCAATGAAAAAATATTTACTATTATCAAGCGCTTTATTATCAAATATCCTGCTGTTTGCACAAACTGATTCTACTGCATTGGCCCATGCACAATGGACCATAAAAAAAATAAATGCAGAGGTGTTTTGGAAAACGACGCATGTAACACAACATGCGCTCTTTGGAGCAAATGAAAATATTAGCGTGCTTGTTGTTCCTTCTCATTCAAAAAGTGTGCACGTGGTAGTTGGTTATTCCGATTCGCTGGAAACCACCTCGCAACAAGCGATGAGATACAATGCGCTTGCGGGAGTCAATGGATCATTTTTTAAAATGCGCGGCGCCGATCCCGACAATCACGCGGAACTAAACGGAGTGCCCAAAATGGAACCATCTAAGCTGGCCTATAACCGTGCTGGTACTTACCTGCGTAGTGATGATCATTTGATTGCGCCAAACAAGGTCGTGGCCAATCAAACATCTCGCCGCAGACATCAGCAGGGCTCCGTTGCCATTGGAGACACTACTGTAGCCATACTCAAAGCTGATACGCTGAATTTTAATTGGGAAAATACAGTTACATCTCATGATATAATGACATCCGGACCACTGTTGCTGTTGGATGGAAAAAATACGCCGATTCCTGAGGATGACTTTAGTCAAAAACGACATCCCCGTACCGCTGTTGGTAAATTGGCTGACGGCTCCATCATGCTGGTAGTGGTAGACGGCCGCTTCGAAGAGTCTGCGGGTATGAACCTTATCGAATTGCAGCAAGTCATGCGCTGGCTCGGTTGTGTTTCCGCGCTTAACCTGGATGGTGGCGGATCTTCTACCATGTACATCAAAGGCGAGCCTGATAATGGGGTAGTAAATTATCCTTCTGACAATAAAAAATTTGACCATGATGGTGAACGTGAAGTGGCAAATACGATATTGATTGTTCCATGCATTTAGTTGTCACAAGGATTGATGTACTGATAGCAAAAATGAATTTGTCACGAATATGCTTTCACTATCGTTACTTATCAACAATGGAAAAGAATAGGTGGAATCACTGTAGTACTTAAATATTAGTTAAACCAAGAAAAGGTTTATAGCCTCCGTTAGTGTTAGCGGAGGTTTTTTATTTTCTTAAGGTTAACAAAAACAGCAAGCACGAAATAAGGTAGCCATTTACTGTCTGTCTATTTCAACCCCATATTTGTCCACTTCACAATAAAATGCCTCCAACTGCTGACTTCCGGAAACTAGTTTTACGAAATGAAAATGAACAATCCTTTTAACCACCAAAATCAGGAGATCATGAATAGCAATACACCATTCAACAGAGGCGGCATTTTGAAAATGATGATACTAACAGCAATAACACTGAACTCATTGCTGGCAATGGCTTCAATTAATCAACAAGCAACGCGTAACCCGAGTGATACCAGCAACTTCGACAACATTCATCAAATAAATGCCGGAGTGCTAAACATTGGATATGCAGAACTTGGGCCTGCTAACGGACAACCGGTTATCTTACTTCATGGCTGGCCCTACGATATTCACAGCTATGAGGAAACATCTGCAATACTTGCGGAAAAAGGGTACCATGTGCTTGTGCCACACCTGAGAGGACACGGCACCACGACGTTTCTTGATGCAAAAACTTTTCGCAACGGACAACAGGCCGCAGTTGCAAGCGATATCATTGCCTTCATGGATGCGTTGAGCATTAAGAGTGCCATTCTCGGCGGCTTTGATTGGGGTGCAAGAACGGCTGATATTATCGCTGCACTATGGCCCGAACGTTGCAAAGCATTGGTTTCCGTGAACGGCTATCTCATCAATAATCTTGAAAAAAACAAACAACCGTTGCCGCCAAAAGCAGAATGGGGCTGGTGGTACCAATACTATTTCGCAACAGAAAGAGGCAAAATAGGGTACAGTAACAATTGGTTCGATTTTAGCGAGTTGATCTGGAAAAACATTTCACCTAAATGGCACTTTGATAAAGCAACCTACGAACGTTCAGCTGCTTCATTCAAAAACCCTGATTACGCAGCCATCGTTATTCACAATTATCGCTGGAGGCTGAGCCTGGAAAATGGAGAAAAACAATATGATGCAATTGAACAAAAATTGGCGACATCACCAACCGTCGGTGTTCCAACCGTTACATTGGATGGAGATTCCGATGGCGTGGTTCCGGCAAGTGATGGATCAGCCTTTGCGAAAAAATTTACCGGCAGGCATGTACATCATATCATTGCGGGTGCGGGGCATAACCTTCCACAGGAAGCACCTGAAGCATTTGCCAACGCTATTATGGAAGCAGATGGCCTTGCCAAATAATCTTTATTCAATAACATCAACATAAATCAAATAAAATGGAAACAAGAGCAATTACGAACAACGTTCACGGAGAAATAAAAAAGGTGCTGTACACCGGCAACGTGCACATCATTGGCGGTCGTGAAGGAAGCGCCCAAAGCGCAGATGGCAGATTGGATATTAAGCTTTCGACGCCGGGCACACCAGGGACGGGCACAAACCCTGAGCAATTGTTTGCCGCAGGATGGTCAGCCTGTTTTATTGGAGCCATTAAAGTCAACGCACCGCGATTGGGCATCACTGTTCCCGCGGATACGGCGATAGATGCTGAAGTTGATCTTGCAAACGATGAAACCGGTTTTTGTTTACAGGCCCGCCTGCATGTGAGTCTGCCTGGATTATCCTATGACGAGGCTGAGACAATAGTGAAAGCGGCCCATGAAACCTGCCCTTATTCAAAAGCCACACGAGGAAACATCAACGTACAGATAAGTCTGGCCGTTTAAGAAGCAGCAAAAACACACCATCCGCTTTAGCAGGATGTTCATAATACAGAAGGAGAGTGCAGAAAGGCTCTCCTTTTTTTGTGCCAATCTCCCAGGCAAATATTTACCATCATAACCCTTGTCCGGTTCACGGTTCAAAATGTCCGGTTCGGAAGAATCGACAAATACAAGCCAGCACAAGCATATTAACTTGGTCAAAAAATAGCACCATACCATTCTCTTTTCAAAAAATAAGCAAACCGTTTCGCATTGTTGTCATCCTTGCAGTATTGATAACCGCCTTGCAGTTTGTTCAGCGCCCTGTTGCAAATCCGACGGTGGTGCATCCGTTGCAGGCTCCTGCTGAGGTTGTAAGCATTTTGCAACGCGCCTGTTATGATTGTCACTCCAACGAAACCAATCTTCGCTGGTATGACAAGATTGCTCCTGCATCATGGTTTGTAAACGCTCATGTGAAAGAAGCAAGACAACGCTTAAATTTTTCTACATGGGATACTTTACATTCCGCAGATCAGCAGGGGCGTTTTTGGGAAATAGTGAACATGGCTATTTCAGGAAAAATGCCATTGACTTCATACACAGCCGTGCATCCGAAGGCAAATTTATCCCCTCAGGATATTGAGGTGTTACAGAAATATGCGAGAGATATGAGCCCCGCAAGGTACCAGGACACATCCGTTATCAACCAGGCAGAAAAAGAGTTGCACGATTTTGTGCAAGGCAACATAAACAATAAAGTACCCGTTGCCGCAAATGGGGTTGCGTATGTTCCCGATTTTCAAAACTGGCAAATCATCAGTACTACCAACCGCTTCGACAACCATAGCATACGTATTCTTTATGGAAACGACATTGCCGTAAAAGCCATACGCAACAACAATACCCATCCGTTTCCCGAAGGGAGTACTGTTGTCAAAGCCGTGTGGAACAGTATTGAAAGTGAAAACGGAGATATCACACCGGGGTCACTCAACAGCATTCAGATCATGACAAAAAACAACACACAGTTTGCCGATAGCAAAGGCTGGGGCTTCGCCAAATTCAACGGCATACAACTGACTCCTTACGGACATACGCCTTTGTTTAACAGTACATGTTACAACTGTCACAAGATCGCGGACAACAACGATTACATCTTCAATCTTCCATTGAAAAATGAAGCGGGTGCAAGACCCATGTTTGATGCAGGTGATCTGAAAGTTATCACCAGCTTTGCGAACCGCAAACAAAAAACAATGTCAGTCTTATACGGAAATGCAGCCGCAAGAAAATCAGCTATCGGTGGTTACCAAACACATGCTGCAGGCGAAATATTGAAACTTGTTATGTTCAAACAAGAGGATAATAAATATTGGTACGGCAGTTACATTAACGGTGCCATGCTAAGTGTTGAAACCCTAACCGCAACAGGCTCGGATGCAAAATCACTCACCTACAGCTTGGTGCAGGGAAGAGCGCCTCTTAACACCAATGGACAGCCGATGAGTGGGGATGAAAGAATTATCGATATCCTTGCACACCGGCCATCCGTTTTCCCATAGTTTGATAAGAATCAATACATTTGTTTACGACAATATTTTCCCATTAGATGAAGTCAACCAATTTTACCATTTCCAATGCAACGATCTGGATAAGTTCTATTGTACTGGGATTGTTATCCTCCGTACCGCAAATTGCGGAACACCGTTTTAATGCAGCAGAAGCCGCTGTGAATGCGGCACTAACGGCTACCTTTTCTTTACTGATGTGGTACTTTAATCTCTACATGCTTTCAAAGCCACCCGGAGATACGCGCAAGCAAAGCATCTCTTACACAAAGCTCATAAAGAGTTTGCTTTTCGGATTGGTGGTAATGCTTGGCCTCGCATGGATACAACAACTTATTTTATCCCACATCAATTTCGGCCCGGTAATGTTGATGGTGGAAGTAAGAGGAATTTTGATCAATCTTGTTTGTTACATGTTCCTCCATTTGGTGCAACAGAATTACGAGAACCAGCATGTAAGCATGGAACTGGAACGCATTAAGAACGACAACCTGAGCGCACAATATGAATTACTCAAACAACAGGTGAATCCTCACTTTCTTTTCAACAGTTTGAATACCTTGAAAGCAATGGTTGAAAATGATGATAAGGAAGCTGTGGATTTTATTCTTAAACTTTCGAACTTTTATCGTTTTACGCTGGAGAGCCGCAAGCTGGATCTTATACATGTTCACGAAGAAATGGAAATACTCAATGCTTATTTGTTTCTTCAAAAAGCCAGGTTCGATAGAGGCTTTACATTTGAAAGCACATTGAGCAACCAGGCATTGACTTCATTGATCCCACCATTTACCTTACAATTACTTGTTGAAAACTGCCTTAAGCACAATATTGTATCTATGCAAAAGCCTTTGCACATAAAGGTGTATGAAGAAGATGGAAGAATCATTGTGGCTAATCAGGTACAACTAAAATCCGGAACCGATTCAACTGGTGTAGGCCTTCAAAACATTGATTTACGCTATCAACATCTGTTAAATACACCTATCGATATTATCGATGATAAAAAAACTTTTTTAGTTAAACTACCATTGATCCATGAACATCATCATAATTGAAGACGAACGCAAGACCGCCCAATCACTGGAAAAAATCATACTGGAACTACAACCACAGGCAAAGATCATTGGTCACTACCAGAGTGTTGAAGAGTCCGTAACAGCGCTCTCCAATGGTCCAATGCCGGATCTCCTTTTCATGGATGTTCAGCTTGCAGATGGACTTTGCTTTGAAATATTTAAAGCGGTCGACATAACCTGCCCGGTTGTATTTTGCACAGCTTATGATGAGTATTCGTTGAAAGCATTTAAGAGCAATGGCGTTGACTATGTATTAAAACCATTTTCTAAAGAAGACATACAAGGTGCTTTTAAAAAAGTAGATGAGCTGAAGAATTTTTTCCAGCAAAAAAACACGGTCGACTTACAGGAAGTGCTCAACAAACTACAGGCTCCCAGCGGCAAAACAAGCTTCCTGTTATTCATGCAGCAAAAGTATAAGACGGTGCACGTTGACGATATTGCTTATTTCTGCATACGTCATGATGCCACCTGGATCATGTGTTTCGATAAGCAACAATATCCTATCACTCAATCACTGGATCAGATTACACAGGCTGTTTCTGCGCAACAATTTTACAGGCTCAACAGGCAGTGTCTTGTCAACTTTAAAGCCATTAAAGAAATAGAACCCTACTTTTTGCGCAAGCTGCTGGTAAAGCTTTCCATTGAAACTCCAGAAAAACTCTTGGTAAATAAAGAGAAGTCAACTAACTTTCTTACATGGCTGGAAAACCGCTAGGAGCGTGAACCGCCAATCAATGTGTTTAATTGACGGTTCATCATTTTGCTTGTCTGCTTGAGCGCTCAATATGCCCGCATGAACGACTTTTCACTAGCCAGGTGCGTACTCTGCTGATAAATTTGGTTATTAAAATTCACAACAATGAAATCAGTAAAACTTATGGTAGCCGGTACCTCATTGGCCCTTACGTTTATCACAGCAGTGCTTATCAATAATACATCTGCGCAAACGCAGCGACCTGCTTCCTTGAAAAACGATGGCTTTGCCGTACTTGAACTATTTACTTCAGAAGGATGTTCCAGTTGCCCGCCAGCAGAAGCATTACTCGCCAACATTCAGCAACATGTTGCGGGCAAACCAATTTATATATTGGCTTACCATGTAGACTACTGGGATCGCCTTGGATGGAAAGATCCATTTAGTGATGCAAAATTCACAGCAAGGCAATACCAGTATAATAAACAATTCACCCGCGAAGTCTATACGCCACAACTGATCATTAATGGAAAGGAAGAATTCGTTGGTTCTGAAGGCACAGCAATTGAAGGCGCAATTAGCAGCGCTTTAGAAGGCTCAACCACTGCCACACTCAGTGTAAAGGGGTACCTTCACAAGGACAGTTTAAGTGTCAGCTACAACTTTTCTGGCATTGTAAGCGATCAACAATTGGTACTTGCTGTTGTACAGCGCCAGGCAACAAGCAGTGTTCGCGCAGGAGAAAATGAAGGCAAAACGTTGTCGCATGTTCAACTCGTTCGTAATCTTTACTCAATGAAGCTTAAAGGACAATCAACCGGTACATTCAATATTACACTCCCAGAACAATTTAGTGCGAAAGACTGGGAAGTAATAGGTTTTGTGCAAAACAAACAGAATGGCGCCATTAACGCGGCCGCCAGTATTGGCATCGATTAGTTGATAGCAGGTAGAAGTAACGACCCAATGCTTTAAAAGCGATTGTGCAGAATTTGCATAATCGCTTTTTTTCTGTTTAAGAATCCCAAAAACCATCAAAACAGTCTTCTGGCATGAAAAATAAGATTTCTGAAATGCGACTATTTTTTTATACATTTATTTTATCTCTCCCTGTCAAGACTTTCCTCCCTACTGAATCATTCCTCAAACCTTACGTATGTCAACAAGTACTTTACAACTCGATCGGAAATTTCTTGTGTCAACTTTTATTATCGCATTTGTTTATTGTTGTATTATCGTTTTTGTCTACAAAATATTTGGAAAAGAGGTGGCCGGCATAGCAGGTGGAATATTAACAGCTATTGTAGGCGTAATTTTTAAACAATTCGAGACCCTGCAATTCAAAAAAAATGAGGCGCAAAACAGCTCATTTGTAAGGTATCGCTTCTCCTGGGGCAAGGTAATTGTGGTTTGTTTTGTTTATACAGGCATCTTTCTTACAATTCAAAATTTACTTGAAACTATATTACCAAATTTAGTTGGCGTATCGGATGATATTGGCGACGTAATGAGACGGCCCGGTGGTGACAATGTTTTTTCGGACGGGAGCAAAATTGTACTTTATTATGGTTACTGGGAGCTTGCATATGGCAGTCTGGCATTTTTTTTAGGAGGATTCATGGCCGGTAAATCGCTGCTTAAAGTCACTTATATGGAAGCGTTTGTTGCGGGATTGTTTGTTTTCGTATTGACGTATATTAATTCGATAGCAGAGGTACTTTCACATTACTCTAATAAATCCTCACTTTATAATGATACGGACCAATTCACGTTTTCTTTGGTTTACATAGTTTTCGGATTGGTAGGTGTGTACGTTTCGAAAATCCGAAGCCATTTATAAAAACTTAGTTGAACTTTTCGAACGCCTATCTGGTCTTCCTGGTAGTCAACAAAAATGCCTGAATTGAATTCAGGCATTTGTATGATATTTTGAGAGTTTTTTTCAGAATGCGGCATTCATTGTGTTTGCGTGTTCAGGCTTACGTAAGCCCGGGTATAACTTGCGGAACATGAGGTAAGTTGTTGTCACCATTACAAATGCTACGATTGCATCAATTGTTGCCGGAAAGCCCAACACGCTTAACTTAGAGAAAAATGCAAAAAGGATATCAAAAAATACGCCTGCAAATACCCATTCTTTCAAGCGAAGCAACTTGCCCGGAAACAATAGAACAGCAACGCCTGTCAGCTTTGCAACGCCCAAAATGTAGATGAAGTGCGGCGGGTACCCAAGTGCACGCGTAATATCCCAAACAACGGCATTGTGTGCTAATTCAAAGAAGCCACTTGCGCCGAACCAAAGTGAAGTGAGCGCTGTACCGGTCCAGTAAATAATTGATGTTGATTTCCTTGTCATGATTGTACGTTTTTGTATTTGATGACTCAAAAATGCAACGATCTTTTTGGCTCTGCCAGTTACTTTCCCTTGAACCGGACATATGCGTTCGCCAGGTAGACAACGGAAGTTTCCATGGCTCGAAGACCTGCCTGCTGCCCGCAACAAGAGAGCGTTCTATCATTTGAACTTTTGCCGTTTGGCTGTTGCCTATCAAAGGAATGAAAATATTGCTGTATAAACTTTCTAACGACATACTGCAAGTGAAATGGATTTGACAGTTTTGAATGTACCTTGAAACCAAGGATATTACTACTTCCGTTTTATTTTAACTGTCAGTTTAAACTTATCGTTTTTTGAATTATTTATACGTGCTTATTTTGAAAACAAACGTTTTGTATTTTGGTGGTGCACTATTTTGCTCGGAATTGACGGTTTGTATTTGGTCTTCTCCCGGTAAGATGGCAATTAGGTTTTGCAGAAGATTAATCTTGATCGCGTAGTTGACATTCTGCAGATTCGTTTGTGTTGATTGCAGTTTTTCTTATTTGGATGTTTGTCGAATTGTTTTTTATTATCAGAGGCTTGTCTAAATATAGTTTTGAATTCTGCTTTGCATTCTCTGTCGTTCTGACAATGGAACATTTTCCGATGTTGATAATTAATGCAAAGTTTGAGTACCAATAGGTTGGCAGCTCAAATTATTGGTTTGAAAAAAAGTGGGTTCTGCGTGCCCGTCTACACTTTCAATGAACCTCTTTGACCTCTAAAAGAAATCATTTAATCCCTTTCGCGGCCAATTTTAATATAGCAGGACGTTTTTACGGATACATCTTCTCCATCTCACTATAATATTCTTTCAACAAAAAGAATGCTTTCTTCTTCTTGCCATTTCTATCAATCAGTCCTTTTGTGTTCCAGCCTTGCTGGTAGGTGGGGTTGTTTCTTCGTGGTGAGCGGAAGTCGGCGAGTATCCATGGCGAAATGCCGCTAAAGTTCGCAGGCATTCTTTTGAGCATGGCTATTTGTTCTTTGTAATACCATGCCTGGTAGTCTTCGCTCCACATTGCCTTAGTGCTACTGATAAAGCCTCCCTTTGCTTCGGCGCCTGTTTCGCTGACGAATAGAGGCTTATTGTAAATAGTGGCCCAGTTGGCCGTCTTGCAACTATCCGGCGTGCCTACGTACCAGCCAAGATATTCATTAAAAGAAACCATGTCGACATACTGGCCCAATGGATCATCGATAAGATTGATGTTTTTGCCTTCTGCTTTATAGGATACTTCCAGCGCAGCAGAAGCGAGCCGGGTAGGATCGAGCTCCTTTGCAGTTTGCAACAACGTATGCATGAAGTTTGTGCGTGTTTCTGAAATAGGCGTTTTCATTTCCTACAGACCAGATAATGACACTTGCCCTGTTCTGGTCACGTGTGATCATTTCAGTTAGTTGTTGTTTAGCTTTGCCAAGTACTACTTCACTTTTAAAATTGATCGTCCAGTACACCGGAATTTCTGACCATACCAACATGCCCAAAGAGTCTGCCATGCGGGTCATGCTTTCATCGTGAGGATAATGGGCGAGGCGCACCATGTTGCAATTCAGTTCTTTTGCCCAGCTGAGCAACTGCAATGCATCGGCTCTGCTATAGGCGCGGCGGCCTTCCTGTGGAATTTCTTCGTGAATGCTGATGCCGCGCATAAACAGGCGTTTGCCATTGAGCAGCAATTGATCTCCTTTTGTTTCAATGGTACGGAAACCTATTTTATCTTCTATGCGATCATTGCCGGCTGTTACAACAACGCGATACAACTTCGGCGTTTTGGGCGACCAGTATTGCAAATTCGCGGCAGTAAAATTGATCGAAGCTGTATTGCCGTTCACAGGAAAACTTTGCTTCAGTTTCAATTCAGGAATTTCCACTTGAACCTGGCTCACATTGTTATTGTCGAGTTTTACATTGCCCTCGATTTTATTGTCGCCCGGTAAAAGTTTGGTAAGCTGTAATGAATAACTGATGATAAAATTCGCAGGGAGTTCCACCAGTTTTACATCTCTCGTTATGCCGCCGTAATTCCACCAGTCGGTGTTCAATGTTGGTATTTCTTCTGCGCCTCTTTTGTTATCTACTTTTACTACAAGGTAGTTGCCCTTTGCTTTTAAGCTGGAATCTGGTATTTCAAAATTAAAGGGTGTAAAGCCGCCGATATGTTGTCCCAATTTTTTGCCATTCAAATACACATCGGTTTTGTAATTGGCTGCGCCGAAATAAAGGAATACTCTGACTGAAGCATTACTCTTTTTATAATCAAATGATTTTTTGTACCACACAGTGCCTTCGTAGTAAAGGAATTTAGCGTCCTGTGAGTTCCAGTCACCCGGCACTTTTAATGTGTTGTTGTTTGAGTAACCGTATTCTTTGTGATCGTATTTGTCTTTAGGAACATCGCTGTTCCAGAATGCATCATTATCTTTTTCGCTGCGCTCCTTGAAGCGATAATCATAAAAACCTGTTTCATAAGGATCGACAATATATTGCCATTTTCCATTCAGACTTATCGTTTTTCTTCCACCAATATCTGTGATCAATTGATTCTTCTGTGCATTAACAACCAATATGGGTAGAATAAATGCGGCAATAATAACAGCAATGTTTTTGAGCATACGAAATATGGCTTTTGTATAAAAAATCAGGAGAGCCAATTCATCCCTGGTGAAAGAGATTCTTGATCGGCCCTCCTTTATTTTGGTTTTTATAGATAATTTTTTATGAAGTTACTTGTTAGTAATCATTATCGAAATGCATCAAATTATTGCTTCACGAATTTTAAATTGCGAACGCCATCGCTGCTTTGTATGCTGAGTATATATAAACCACTTTGCCAGCCTGCAAGGTTTATCACGGCTGCGTGTTGATCGCCCCTGGTTTTCTGATGGTACACCTCGCGTCCGTTTAAATCATAAATAACCAGGCTGCCTGCTGTTTCGGGCCATTGCACCGACAATACATCTTTTGCCGGATTAGGAAATGCTTTAAATGCCACGGCATTATCACTGGCAACAAATGTGCTAACGGTCGATGGCATTACCGCGGCACTACTTAGGTTGCCACTTACAGACACATTGCTGAATCGTGCGATGGTGAGCACGCCATCATTGTGTGATGTAACGCCCATGCCTATGTATACCTGGCTGGTCATAGCGACTGTTTTCGTGCTGATCAATGTCCACGCAGCACCATCATCTGAACGATAGGAGCTAAACGCATCTCCAGTTCTCACCAGCTTCAACCATTTTGGCGGAGCGCCAGCCGTATTCACCGATGTTGTTGAACCGCCGGTGGTGGACCTGTAAGAGATAGCCGTTCCGCTTACCGCTTTCACCAGTGTATTCACTTCTTTAGCGCCAGCATCGAGGGTTTCGCGTATCATTACACAGGCCTTCGCGGAAGCATTGGTATTGCCCAGTGTATCCACTTTCGCAATGATCGTTCCATCGCCGGTTAAAGTACGGTACACATAATGAAACTCATCTGCTGCGTTCCATATATCGGCCCCGGAAGCTTTTACGGTAAATACATTATTGCTGTAAGTAGCATCACCTGCAGCGGCAACAGCACCTATATCCTGGTGTTGCCATGGAGCAGGCAAATCTGTTGTGGACGGTGGTGTTACCGTGCTGTCTGCAGAAGTGCTGCCGTTCAATGCCCTCAGGTTATCGATATAATATACATCGCCGTTGGTTGTATTGGGCGCTAAGAGAAAATCAATATGATCCACTTCATTATCATAGGTCGATGGATCAGGAATACTTTCAAGATAAAAGTATACCGTGTGCCATGCGTTGGTTTGTGTCACTTTGCCCTGGAAATTGCTGTGCCTGCCTGTAGGATAATTGGAAGGCGTCGACTTGGCACTGCTTTCCAACTGCCATGAAAGTATGGTGCCGACGGGTGCAGAAGTATATACATCCATTGCAAACATTCTTGCGCTTTGCTTAAACTGCTCTCCATCTTTGATTGCTGTGGAGTTGAACAATAATACATCATAGGGTACGGCAGTGTTTCTTGTGTACTTCGCTGCTTTTGCAGAGTTGTTGACAGTGTTAGGGGCAGGATTGTTTATGTTTGGCACATAGGCTCCATCTGATTGCACGTAAGTGAAAAGATGTGTGGAATCATAGTTTTCATAAGTAGCACTGCTTCCGTAAGTAACTTTTTTACCAATGCGGATATTGTCGATATAATAGGTCTGCGCCACGGGCTTATTAGGGCTAAATAAAATCACCAGCTGATCGATCGCCAGGTTGGAGGCGCCATTGGGAGCCGATGAATAATAGAACGTGAGTGTTTCCCATTGATTCTGTTTTGTAGTGACAGACTGGTAAACACTGTTGCGGCCACTGGGATAAGCCAGTTGTGCTAGTGCATTGTTTTGCAGATTCACGCTTACCGGTGTGCCCGCAGGAGCGCTGGTGTATATATCCATTTGCAATTGATACACCTGGTTCTTAAATGGCGAAGCGCTGACAATCGTATTATTGGTGTTGAAAAATAAAACGTCATATGCAGTTGTGTCTTTACGAATGTAGCGTGCCACTTTTGCTGAAGTGTTATTACCACCAATAGCAGGATTGCTTACCTGCGCAGTATATGCGCCACTCGTAAACGTTGGATCGAACGCTATTTTGCTCAAGCCGTCGTAATTCTCCAAAGTATCTGATGCGATAACCGTCCATTTTGCCGAAGGCTGTTGTATGGTTCTTACGTTGTCGAAATAGTAAACGTTGCCGGTATATTTTCCGGGTTCGGGAAGAAGGCAGATCTTATCTATCGAAAAAATATCAACGCCGGAATTGGCAATGGTTTGCGTGTAGTTGAACTCCAATGTTTCCCAACTGTTCTGCCTGGTTGTATAAGCAACATATTTGCTGTGCCTGCCCGATGGAAACGGATTAACAGAACTAAGGCTCGTATTTTCCAATTGTATGTCCACCTCGCTGCCGATCGGTGCTGTTGTATAAACATCTATCAACAATTTCTTTTTACTTTGTACAAAATCCATGGCATTGGTTACAGACATATTGCCAAGGTAAATATTATCGTACTGGCTGGCTGCATTGCGTGTATATTTTCCCACAAGGGTAGAAGTGTTAACCCGCCCGGGTAGAGGATTCGCAACAGCTTGTTGCAATGTGCCCGTGAGTGGGCCATACGTGGCAATGCGTGTTGTTTCGAAATCATCAAACAACTTGTCCGCTACCAACGTTTTTTTCATAATCACTTTGCGTGAAAATGTTTTCTGCGAGCAGCCTGGCGTGGTTACATTCACGGTAACATTACCTTCTGTGCTGCCCCAATTAACGGTAATCACATTTGTACCCTGTCCCGCAATGATGCTCGCACCGGAAGGTACTGTCCAGCTGTAAGTAGCGCCTGGTATGGAATCTATGCGATAGTCCTGGTATGTTTCATTGGGATACACTGCGTTTTTACCATACACTGCATAATTGTAAATGCCTTTGTACACTCTTACATAATCCACTTTCATAGTGGTGGGATAGTCGGCTGGAGTAGGTGCGATCTTTCCTGTGTATGGTGTGTTGGGGCCACCTACTGCGACATTCAGAATAATATACATTTTACTGGCATCGAATGGCCATGAACCGCCTACGGTTGTTTCCGGTGTTTGTGAAACATAGAGATTGTTATCTACGTACCAATCTATTTTATAAGGACTCCATTCTACTGCATACACGTGATAGTCCGCCGACAGATCAATGCCCGATAAAAACTTGCTGCCCGATTGTTGGTGCACACCCGCAGGATATGCGTAGTGTATGGTACCATTTACATCGGAAGGATTTTTATGCTTTGCCTCCATGATGTCGATCTCGCCGGTATTGGGCCATCCGGTAGCATCCAGAAACCGGGCCACGCACCCCCTGCAGAGGATAATTTAATACGTGCTTCTATGCGGCCAAACAAAAACGTCTGCAAGCTGTCCGAACCTGTTAGTTTCGTCATCAACTTTGCCGAAGTGTATTTGTATGTTTTGTTGTTGACAGGATTTACTACTGTTTCATACTTTGTATTGAGGCTCAGGGTTGTATCTGCTACTACTGCATTCAATGCCCGGTATAGTTGTAGTTCTGAATTACCAAAAGCACATCCGCTTCCTTCATTGCAACCATCGCCTTCGTACACTTTCCATTGGGTAAGGTTTCCCGGCGTGTTGAATTCATCGTGCCATATCAATTGCGGCTGGCAAAGTATCTGCGCCGATGCCAGGTTGGGCAGGAGCAAACATAATAAAGAAACGGCGAACAGGTTGGTTAACCTGCTGCCGAAACTTATATGGTTATAGGGATCCGCTGAGTGAAAAGAACTATTTTTCATATAACTATAATCGTTTAATGTGATCGTAATTGAATTCCATTATTCGTTTAGTATCCGGTATTCTGATCCAGTTTGGCACCCGTGTTCAGGTCAATCGCTGATTGTGGAATAGGCAGCAAACCTTTTCTTGCTGTTACTTTGTCGAGACCAGTAACAGTTTGTCCGGTTCCTGTATTGTATTTGTTCAGGTAGTCCGTGCAGCGTTGTACAAGTGTGCCTGTTCTTATAAGTGTCATTCTCCTGTTTTCTTCTGATATCAGTTCTCTTGCACGTTCATCCAAAATAAAATTGAGTGAGATATCAGCAGCCTGAACCTGGCCATGCGCAGGATAATCAGGATAGGCTCTTTGACGCAGCACATTAATACTCGCTGCCGCATCTGCGGAACGGTTTTGTTTAAACTGCGCTTCTGCCAGCAGTAAGTATGTTTCACCGAGACGCATCACGGTTATGTCATGGTAAGTACCATAGCCGTTAATGTCGGCAGGGTTGTAGTTGTTCCACTTGGTAACGTATGGATTGATGTGCCAAACAGTATCACCATCTGCAATCGTCAGCACCTGGCCATACTTTGGTTTTGAAGGATCGTTGTAACGTAGCTCGCGCCTGAAATTGTATTTGGAATTGCGGATGTCATACTGATCATACAGGCCATACATCACCCAATTGCTGAGCCTGAAGCGGCCAATGCCTCTGCCTCCCAGCGAATCTGCAATCACCATGTTAGTGATGCCCGCATAGTAAGGCACCCACATGCGCCTGTGCTGATCTGTAGACGCATTGGATGATGATGAGTTCGCACCACCCGGGGTGTTCAGGTCTTGTTCTATTACCCATATGGCTTCTTTGTTGCCCTGGCCATAACGTTGGTTGCCGATAAGGAACATGTCGTTGTAATAATCTCCGGGCATGGAAGCCTTCACACCATATCGTGCCTTTACCAATGCAAATGCAGGATTGGCGATAACAGCCTGGCACTGCGCTTCCGCAAGATCTGGTTTATTCATGCGCAGGTAAACTTCCGCCAGCAATTGTTGACACATTGCTTTATTAGGTCTGAACTCTTTTCTTGCAGTCCTTGGATCGGCAGGAAGAACTGCCACCGCTTCTGTAAGATCCTTTACAATTTGAGCGTTTACACTGTCAACAGTTGTCCTTGTGAAATCTGTTTTAGGAGAGGAAATTGGTGTTAGGGTCATTGGCACCGGGCCCCACAATGTTACCAGGAAATTGTAAACATATGCTCTGTAAAATTTAGCCTCAGCACCTACATAGGCTTTATTGTTTTCTGATGTGCCCGTTACCGCAGGGTTTTGGCTGGCAGCAATAACAGTATTAATATTGTTGAGTGTTGTATAGGCCCATCTCCAGTATGTGCCTGCGGCAAAATCAGATGAACTCATGGTTTCATTATTCACATAGGGAAACATTGCAGCAGTGGTTTGTCCATTGATGACAACATCTGTTCCTAAAAACATTGCACCCAAAAGACCCTGGTCATCATCAGAAGTGTACTGGGCGCGGATGCGGCTGAGGATACCGGCCACATTGGCTTCAAAGCCCAAAGAGTCTGATAGTGTGTTTTGCGGCGCATAAGCCGATTGCATATTTTCATCCAGGAAGGTTTTCTTACACGAAGCAAAAGCGACCGTAGAAAGCAATATATAGCTGAATAATTTTTTCATTGCGAGTGAAGTTTGAGTTATTTAAATGAAAGGTTGATGCCCAATACATAGCTGGCTACCTGTGGAAAATTGTTGTAGTTGGTACCGGCAGGAAGCGATTGGTAGTTGGCTTCCGGATCCCAGCCCAGCCACGGTGTCCATGTGTGCAGGTTCCTTCCGGCAACGTATACGGAGAAATTGCTCAGCCCCATTTTTTCTACCACTTTTTGTGAAACCGTATAGCTCAGTGTTACATCTTTCAACCTTGTAAAACTGCAATTGGATGGATAAGGATAGGAGTATGTCGCATTTGTATAAGCCAATGAAGGACGTGTGTTGCTTTTGTTGTCCGCTGTCCAGTAACCTACATCAGCAGGCAGGTTGATATTACCAGATTGATCTGCGTTGTCATAGATCTGGTTGTTCTTCATAGCGCCCTGGAATGTTTGGATGAATATGCGCAGGCTTATATTCTTGTACGTGAACGTGTTTGTTAAACCACCTGTCCAATCCGGGTTTTTATAACCTATGATTTTTCTATCATTGGCATTGATAACATGGTTGCCGTCCACATCTTCAAATTTCAAATAACCGGGTTTTGCTGCCGGGTCCACACTCGAGTGGTCTTCGCCTACCTGCCAAACACCTTGCATATTGTAAGTATAAATGGCGCCCAGTGATTTGCCAATGAACCATCCGTTTACAGGATCATCTTTGCCATCACCATACAGTTGTGTCAGCTTGTTTTTATAAGTGGAAAAAACAGCCGTTGTCTGCCAGGTGAAATTGCCAGTTCTGATGTTCACCGTGTTCAGTGTTATATCAATGCCTTTGTTTTCAAGCTTACCCACATTGGCCAGTACAGAACTATAACCGGTCATGATTGGTATTTGTCTGCTTAGCAAAAGGTCCTTTGTTTTTGTTTGATAATATTCTATGCTACCACTGATCCTGTTGCTCAGTATAGAAAAGTCAAGGCCCAGATTCGCAGCAGTGGTGCTTTCCCATTTCAAACCGGAATTACCAAGATTGTTCGCGATGAGTCCGGTTGCAGTTTGATTGTTGTACACATATTGCGTTACGATCTGCGAGGTTTGTGTTTTGTATGGATCAATAGCAGAGTTACCCGTAGTACCATATGACACCCTTAGTTTTAATGAATTGATCAACGCAACATTTTTCATGAAACCTTCATTGCTAATGTTCCAGCCGATGGCTGCAGAAGGAAAGGTGCCGTACTTATCTGTCATTGCACCAAAAGCAGAATAACCGTCTCTTCTTACAGTTGCCGTTAATAAATAGCGGCCATCGTAGCTATAATTCAATCGGCCCATTTGCGAGATCAACGTATATTTTGAAGAGTTGGTTCCTGTAACCTGCGAGGTAGACGCAGCATTGGTATTGTTGTAACCCAGACCATCATTAATAAAGCCTGTGGCATTGATGGTAGAGTTGAAGGAACTGTTTTGTTGCGCACTGTACAACCCTGTAATATCAAAGTGGTGCCTTTTAATATCCTTTGTGTAAGAAAGAATATTTTCGACGATCCAGCTCGTCGTTTCTGCCGCGTACACGTAGGCGGCACCATTGTTGTTGTTGGCATTGCGGCCTGTGTAGGTATTGATTCTGCTAGGCAGGTAAGAGTAGTTACTGTTCAGCCTGTACTTCAATCCCTTTACAAATTTTGGTGCTAGTTCTATATAACCCGTTCCTGAAAGATTGTTGCTCCGGTTGAGTGACGGCTTGTTCAAACCCAGCAGTGGATTGGTGTACAGCGTATTGCCATACATAGGGAAAATGGCATAACTACCATCAGCATTGTATAGCTGACCATAAGGGCTCATTTGTCCTGCAAGTGTTAAATCTACGTGGCCGCCATCGTTATTGTTGTTGGTGTAAAATAGTGACGTACCCACGCTTAGCCAGTCAGTAAGGTTGGCATTGAGGTTGGAGCGGAAACTTACACGGGTATACTGATATCCTTTCAGCAAGCCAAGGTCCTTTGTGTACTCACCATTTACAAAGTATTTCACGTCTTTCGTACCGCCTGAAAAGCTAAGGTTGTGTGATTGAATATAACCCTGGCGGGAAATTTCTTTCAACCAATCTGTAGTATTGCCGGCTCTTTTATTGGGCACTTCTACGGTGTTCAATACAGAGTCACTGGTGATAAAACTATTGGTGTTGCCCGTTTGCTGTTGCCATGTAATGTTTTTAAGCTTGTAGGCTTCGGCATCCATTGGTTTCATTTGATGTGCCATATATTCCAATCCCGCGAAGCCGCTATAACTGATAGTTGGCTTTCCCGTTGCGCCACGTTTGGTAGTGATCAGGATAACGCCGCTGGAACCACGTGTACCATAAATGGCGGTGGCTGACGCATCTTTCAACACTTCGATGGACTCAATCGTATTGGGACTGATGTCATTGGTGGTGCCGGCAAATGGCACACCATCCAGCACGATCAGCGGTGTCGTGCTTGCAGTGATGGAGTTTAATCCACGTACCTGCTGACCTGCCGATTGGCCGGGAGCAGCAGAAGTAGTGGTAAGTGTCCAACCTGCTACAGCGCCTTCTACGGCCTGCAACACATTGGTCACAGGAATCTTTGCCAGCCTGTCTTTCGGCACGCTGGTCACAGAACCTGTGATGTCTGACTTCTTTTGTGTACCATAACCAATCACCACGATCTGGTCCAGCTCTGACAGGAACATGGGTATCGTGGAGTTTAAAAACAATTCATGGCAATCCGCTTGTAATCATCCCGTGTTAAAAGAAGGATTGATAACTGGCATCCTGGATTATCGCGACGATACGCTGCTGATAACCACCTTAAAAAATGGCATCTATCTGTTGCATGATTCACAATTTATCCGGAAGCCGACGCTTGCAGACCCCATTTTCAACAACGATCGTATTTACTGTGCGGTAAACGTGAATAAAAATGAATTTGCCGTAGGCACCACTTCAGGTGGCTGTTTTATTATAAACCTTGATGGCAAACTGATACAAACCATATCAAGAACGGAGGGCCTGCAGAACAACAATATTCTTTGTCTTTTCCTGGATAAAAACCAGAACCTGTGGATGGGCCTTGACAATGGGATTGATATGACCGCGTATAACACCGCCATCAAACGCATTTTACCCGACAAAAGAAATCAGCTTGCAGGCTACGCTGTCAGGCTCATCGGCGGCAAGCTATATATAGGAACATCGGACGGACTTTACAGCGTGCCTGTAGATCCTAATAATCCTGACCTCAGTTTTTCCAAAGGTGATTTTGCACGCATCGCCAATACCGGCGGACAGGTGTGGCACGTAAACGAGGTTAACAACGAGATATTGATGGGGCATCATGAAGGTTCTTTTGCCATACGCGATAACCAGGCCTATCCTTTGTTGCCTGGCGTGGGCTCGTGGCTGTTTTCTCCACTGCCTTTTCCGGAAAATAACCAGTTGCTGGTAGGCACCTATAATGGGCTCCAGTTGTTGCAAAATGTGGGCGGCAATGTTATCAGCAAAGGCAAGATTGAAGGTATCAGCGAATCGCTTCGCTTTGTTTTATTCGATAACGAAAACAATGTTTGGGCATCGCATCCTTACAAGGGGATTTACAAGATTGTGTTGTCGGCAGACAAAAAAACGCTCACGTATAAAATTTATACCAAAGCAAACGGTCTTCCCAGCGATGTAAATAATTATGTGTTCAATATAAAAAGCAAGATAGTAGTAGCTACCCAAAAGGGCATATACGAATACAATGCATCGTCTGATAAATTTGTATCCTCGAATATTTTGCCTCCTGTATTTAATGACCAGCCAATTCAATACCTGAATGAAGATGCAGATGGAAACATCTGGTTTGAATGTGATAAAAAAGTGGGCATGATCGATTACCGGAAATCTATGAGTGCAGAAACGTATTCGATTTTATATTTTCCTGAACTGACCAACAAACTGGTAAGAGGTTTTGAATATATCTACCCGTACAACATGGGCAATATTTTTATAGGAGCAGAAAAAGGTGTGTATCATCTCAACCTGCGGAATTACCTGGCCCACGTGTCTCCATTAGCGGTATTAATTGGCCGTGTAAAAACGGTTGGGATAATGGATAGCATTATCTATGGCGGCTTTGATGACCAGTTAAATCGTCGCGCAGATGAAAGAAAAATAAGTGCACTCCCCAATGCGCTTAATTCAATACACTTCGAATATTCATCACCACAATATGAGCAGGAGAGAAACATTGAATACAGCTATCAGCTCGTGGGATTTGATGATCAGTGGTCTACATGGACCAAGAAAACAGAAAAGGATTACACCAATTTGCCCTACGGAAATTACACCTTCATTGTAAAGGCAAGAACCAACCTGGGAAATGAATCCAGGCCAGTCTCTTATGCCTTCAAAATACTGCCGGCATGGTACCAGACCGTTTGGGCATACATTATTTATGGGTGCATTTTCCTGGCACTTGTATATGCACTCAATCAATGGCAAAAGGAAAAGTTTTTACAGCAGCAGGAAAAATATGCCAAAGAGCAGGAGCATCTTAAATATATGCACCAGCTGGAAATGGACCGTAACGATAAAGAGATCGTAAAACTGCAAAATGATAAACTGGAATCTGATGTGAGCCATAAAAACAAAGAACTGGCGAACGCTACCATGCACCTCGTAGAAAGAGGAAAATTGCTTTCCAAAATAAAGGAAGAGTTGTTGCGCATACAGCGAAACACCCCGGGGCTGGCCACTTCCGCCGATTTTAAGCGACTCATCAACACCATTAACGATGCAGAAAAAAATGATAAGCATTGGGACCAGTTTGTCAGTCATTTTGATGAAGTGTACAGCGATTATCTTACAGCACTTAAAAACAAATATCCTACGCTTACCGCCACTGATCTAAAGCTGTGCGCCTACCTGCGCATGAATCTGTCATCAAAAGAATTATCTCAACTGATGAACATTTCCGTGCGCGGCGTGGAGATAGCCAGGTATAGATTAAGAAAAAAGCTAAACATTGCAACGGAAGAAAACCTCTTCGACTTCCTGATGAATATTAAGATGGAGCATTGATTGGTTTGGATTAATAGGAGCTTTTAGTGCATCTCAGTTAGCCACAGTCGATGACCTGCAGGAACTAAGAAAGAATATCGCCAATGATTTACTGATTGCCTTAAAACCATTGCTACATCAGCCAATGAAAAAGTGGCTGAAATCACTAATGAAAAGTTTGGTTACACGCTGTAACCCAAAAAGGGCGTTTTTTTTGGCCTTCTATTTTTTGGGTTGACAGACTCGTTATTCATTGGCTTTTTGTTTTGTTGCCCAATTATCCATATACCTTTCAAATACATCCAAAGGCATAGCACCACCGATAAGTATTGCATCATGAAAATGTTTGAGGCTAAAATTTGTTCCTAATTGTTTCTCATATTTATCCCGTAGCAATTTTATTTTTAGTTCACCGGTTTTGTATGAAAGTGCCTGGCCCGGTCTTGCCATATAGCGTTCAATTTCTGCAGTCGCTACCTGTTCAGAGAGTGCCTCATTGTCCATCATATAATGAATGGCATCCTCCCTTGTCATTTTTCCCGTATGAATGCTTACATCCACTACCAAGCGTATAGCACGATGCATCTCGGTTCCTAAGGCTCCTAATTCCTGGTAGGGATCTGTGTAACAACCTAATTGTTTACCCAACGACTCAACATATAAACCCCAGCCTTCTGTAAAAGCAGGTAAGGAAGGAAATCTTCTGAACAGTGGAAGTGTTGTATTTTCCTGTTGTAATGATAGTTGGTAATGGTGTCCGGGTATAGCTTCATGCAGAAATACACTCTCCATTGCCCAACCGGTTACATTTATTTTTGTGGGGTCAACAATAGGGACATAAAAAATGCCAGGCCTGTTTCCATCTGGTGAACCGCGCTGGTATTGGGGAGATGCCGCCGCAGCACGATATTTTTCTACCGCTCTAATCTCAAAGGGTGCTTTGGGAAACACGCCAAATAAATCTTTCAGGTGTGGTTGAATTTTACCCAATATTCCTCTATATGCATTCAATACTTCATCATCGGTTTTAAAGGGCATGAATTGCGGATTTGTCTTCATGTATTCAAAAAGCTCTTTCAGGGAGCCTTTGAAGCCAATTGAATCTTTTATTTTCTCCATTGCCTTTGTGATTCTTGCTACTTCATTAAGCCCTGTCTGGTATATTTCTTCAGGCGATTTACGGAGCGTTGTAAAAGAATAAACATAGTAGCGATACATTTCATCGCCATCCGGCAACACATTAATACCGGAAGATGTTCTTGCCGCTGCCAAATATTCCATGCTGAAAAAGTTTTTCAACTTTTGATAAGCCGGGAGCAGTTGTTGATTGATAGCAGTATAATACTTAGCAGTTAAACGAGTCTTATCTGTTTCAGCAAATGTTGTTGGGAAATTTCTTACCGGGCCATAGAAAATACTTTTGGATGAATCTGGCTCTCCCAGGCTCTCCATTTGAGGAATGATTTTCAGTACCAGGGCCTTCGGCAATGTAACGCCAGTTTTTGCGCCTTTTCTTATATTGGCAATTGCCGTGTCTGTCCAATCCGCAAATGCAGCGATTCTTTTCAACCAATCCTCATAATCCTTTATCGTTTTAAATGGTTGTGCGCCGGTGCCGGATCCCAATTGACCCATAGTTGAAGGCAGGGAGCCAAATTGCGTTATCGGCAAATATTCAGGATGAAATTTTACTCCCTTTAATTCGCGATCAATTATAAAACGTAATATATCGTAGGATATCTTATCCTGTTCATTTAGTTTTTGATACGTTATTTGCTGTAAGGCCGTTTGATATTTATTATAAAAATCATGCAGTGCTTTCAGGTAAGACACCGTACCATCATTGGGCAGTTTATCATTATAGCGAAAATCTCCGCGAAAGGTCGCATCCAGTGGATTTAGTTGTACATATTCCTCATAATAGTTGTCAAAGAGTGTATGCAAGGCATGGATACCTGTATCGTTCTGTGCCTGTACTTTTGTACATAATAAGTTTGCAACAAGGTTCATTAATAATGCAAGAGTGAAAAAACGTTTCGATCTTAACAGCATGGTTAGTTAGGTTTATGATGAAAGGTTAGTTATGAAAACTGATGGAAGGCGAAGATCAGCTTCACCACCTAAGTCACAGATAAAGCTTTAGGTGGTTGATTTATGAACTTACTAATTATTCCCTAAAATCTAAAAATAAATAATTGGTATATTTTCCGGTTTTTGAACAGCTCGTTGACTAAGCTAAAATCAACGTCTGAAAAGGAATTGCACTCTTTCAAATACAGGGTGTCGAAGGCGATTAAAACGATAGCAAGGTTTTCTGTTTGGCCAATTGAATATTGAGTTCTATGAATTAAAACCTGAAAGCCTTGTTTCTTCTTGTGTATTGAAGGAGGTAGGTAGAAGGTCAAAAATGAACCAGGTTTATTGCACAGAATAACTATAGTTGTCCATTCGCAGGCAAATTTTGAAATGGTGAACAATTCGTAAGTATAGTTGTTTTCATCTCCTTGTACCAGTCGAAGGACGGTCATATTGTTTATAAACTAAAAGTAAAAATGTTCCGGTAAATGGTTTCTGGTCAATTAGTGTCTACAATAAAGAAGGTTATTTCCAAAAGAACGATCTCAACAGTTATTCACTCAACAACCTTACAGCCAAAAAAGACACAGATGGCTCGATTACTATCCAGTTTGGAGGTTGTGACAGAAAGATGCCCAACTGCATTCCAATAGTGCCTGGCTGGAATTATTGCGTGCGACTCTATCGACCACGTAAAACCATTTTAGATGGTTCATGGAAGTTTCCCGAAGCGGAGCCGGTTAAATGATGAACATTCATTTACTCCCGTAAACCATTTTAGAAATTATATATACATTATACCGCGCCAGAATGGCCAGCACAATCACGTCTTAAAATGGAAAACATCCTGACTGTTTTAAGAAGTTGGCCTCTGCGGAAATCAATTCTCTCTGGAAATTCAATCTTATGGTCCCGATCTATATCGACACCAATAAAGGAAATATTTCATCAAGATATCCTGATTATTATCTGAAGTCTATTCAGGAAAAATTTTTTACTGATGAAGGGCTCTATTTTAACACCGCACTATATGGATTTGCTGCGAGTAACTATTGGAGTTATACAGTATCGAAAGGAGATAGTCTTACTTTGAAAGATCCAGGCAGGCGTTTTGCAATGAAGTATAACCTGATTAGTGATAGTTGTCCGTACAGAATTAAAGTGCATCTTCTGGGCTATCTTTTAAAGGGAAATGCAAAGGCTGGCTTCGATTGTTATGATTCTCTTTTACAGGATTATAACGGCATTTGCAAAGACAAAAAATTGCTTGCCGAGGTAAACGATGCGGCTCAAAAGGAAAAGGTGAGGCTGCTTAAAATGAATGAGATTACTTCTTCCCGCGCTAGTAAGCCCCAGTTTAAGGAGGCGTTAGATCAATTGTTAAAAGCAAATAATTTTGTTTCATGATTGCCATAGATCAAATTTGGGTGCAACCGTTGGCCTTGAGTATTTTCTAACTATAGGACGCTAGCTATCGATACCCCACTGCATCATCGCATCGTTACTGAAGATTTTTATCATAGCGGGATCTATGATTTTAGCACGGGCCGCCAAAAAACGATTCAGATTGTTCCCGTACATACTATTCATCCGCGTTGGATTGAGCGCATTCATTTTACCCCAATGAAATGTGAAAGGAATGTCAAGCTGTTCGAGGCGATGCCAGACTTCGCTGTAGAATTGCTGTGTGGTTTGGGATTGCACTGCATCGAGTTCCAGTACGCAACTTACCGGTGCAAAATGTGTAAACGCCATGGTGGCTTTCGAAGATTTCACAAAACGGAAAGCAAACATCCCGGGAAATGGTCCTGCCGTTTCATTCACATCTAAGAGGGCACCCGCCACAGTGGCAACCTGCGATACCGGGATCGCAATTGCTGCGCTTGCAATTTTTCCTCTAAGCGTGGTGTTGTTGAAAATTTCAGCCAAACGACCGAACTGTTTTTCGTAAGGGGTCAGGCTGGATGCCAATACTTTATTGACGACAAACGGAATGGCGCCCGGCAAATAATCAGTGATCTTCCCGATAAAAGCCGCGGCATCGTCACCGGGGCCAACGCCCGCACCGTTAGGCTTTGGAGACGTATAGTCGCTGCGGTAGGGGCGTTTGTACATGGTTGTCATATACGCGCCGTTGCCGAGATCGTAAGGATTGAGCATCGTTTGAAAATGAAATGGCGCTTCAGTGGTGTAGGGAAAGTTGGGATTGGTGAAGTCGAGCGTCGTCACCATTTCTGTCCATGACTGATCGTACTTCACGCGGCGCATATAGCATTCGAGCAAATAATCATCTTCTGCTTCCAGTAAAACGCCATGCACAAATCCAAAGGAGCCAAAACTCACAAGCGCGGCGTAAAAAGCTTCATCATCACGCATCAGTGTAGCCCCTAATTTGCCAGGGAAAGCATCACTCAACACCGGGTAGGAGGCACGCTCCAGCCAGATATGCGTATCCGGCCCGGTAATGATGTGCAAACCCACCACCGCATCCTGCGTAGCGCCAAAAGCAATAGCGGCGCCATGTGTACCCGTAGCGATCGCACCCGCAATAGTTTGGCCGTTGCTGGCACCGCACGCAGACAATGACAAACCTCTCTGGTGTAAAAAATCATTCAGCTCCCAGATGCCCGTCCCACACTGTGCCAGGCACAGTTTCCTGGACTCGCCTTTGTATGCCGGCGAAATACTACCGGCTGTAATCGTAAAGCAAATATTGAGCGGTTTGGTATTCAGGATAATTCCTTTAGTGGCCGCAACGGGAGACAAGGACCAGTTGGCGCCGAGTGCACGCAGTGGCGTATTGCTCGCAATGGCATCCTTGATGATCTGCTGAATGCCCCTGGTAGTATCGTTGTATATCTGTAAAGGTGAACCAACATTTTCGTTCGCCAGATCGTAATAATCAGCCAACTGCTGCGTGACATTCAGGTGTTGATTGCTCCAGGTAAGCGGTCCGTGTTTCAGAATCTTCATATGCGGTTGTCTGGCTTGTTCTACAAAAAATTAAAGGGAATCAGTAATGGGGCAGGGTTTGGAACATTTCCAATAAACGGTTGCCGGACAATAAATGCCTAGTGTAAAAACCGTTAGCAGCGCGTTGCCAAAACCCACTTTAATGCGCACTTCTGAAACGCCCAGGACATGCAGCGAATCACAAACCGGTGTTTGTATAACCTGTGGACTATTGAGGAGACCCCAAAACATACTATGCACTTTTTTATGATTCGGATAGATATCGTCGGTGGAAGATTGCGCATGTGTAGCTAAGCGATAGGAATAACAACTGCTGAAACTGCAACAACAAACTAACGAAGTTGCTGCGATCATACTTTGTAAACGCATGAACTTATGTTTCTTAAATATAGAAAGCGAGCGGGACAAAAGCAAGGAGCCGGACTCTTTTGGCCGTTTCCTTACTTTTTATGTGGATGGGCTTGCCATTATAATCCACCTCAAATTTAACGTTTACTGGTATCAAGAGAACAGCTTTCTGTTGTAGTATAAGTAACTGTTTTTCCCGTAAAACAGGACGTTGGGACGTGAAGCTGGCGGATGTATCAATATCCTATCATTATTGGAGGGTTGCCTTCTTTTATTCATCTTGCTGTACCATAACTTTACAAATATTTAACCAGATTATGGAAATATTGATAGCGCCCAATGCATATAAAAACAGTCTTACGGCCACGGAGGCTGCAAATGCCATCAAACTGGGATTTGAGCAAAGCAAGCTTGCATGTGCCTGTACCTGTTTTCCTATCGGAGATGGCGGTGATGGTACCGGTAGCCTGATTATTCAACATTTTGCAGGAGAGCGTATACCCGTAACCGTTACAAATCCCTTAGGTCGCCCAATTGCTTCTTCTTTTGGGTTGATTGAGGAAGGTAGAACGGCCATCATTGAAATGGCCGATGCGGCTGGTTTGCGATTGCTGTCATCATCCGAACTGCATCCCTTGAAAGCATCATCCCGTGGAACCGGTGCGGCAATGCTTGAAGCCTTACGGCGGGGAGTAAAGCGCATAATTATTGGCATGGGAGGTTCTGCAACAGTGGACGGGGGAACAGGCATATTGCAAGCACTAGGCATTCGTTTCCTTGATGCCGGTGGTAATTTGTTGTCCGATTTACCCGCTCAACTTTTTGCACTACATTCAATAGACGACACGAACCTGGTAGCAGCAATAAGCGCATGTGAAATAATTATTTTGTGTGATGTAGACAATCCGTTGCTTGGAGAAAACGGCGCAGCAGCGGTATTTGGTCCACAAAAGGGAGCGTCATCCAACGACATTGCAGTATTGGAAAAAGGCCTGACCATTTTTAAAGAAGTAACCGAAAGACAAAAAGGCGTTGACATGGGAAAGTTGGTGCATGGTGGTACAGCGGGAGGTGCCGCTGCCGGGTTATGCGCATGGTTGGATGCAAAACTGGTAAACGGAACAGAATATTTCCTGGAGTTGACAGGATTCAACAAGGTGTTAAAAAGCAGTAGTATGCTGGTTACCGGTGAAGGGAGTATAGATCTGCAGACATTACAAGGAAAGGCCCCGACGGGTGCCGCGCAACAAGCCAAATCCATGGGCATACCGGTGTTGGCATTTGCCGGAAAAATTGATGTGAAAAATATTGACCGTCTTAAAGAATTTTTTGATATCCTGCTGCCCATCGGAAATGGCGCCGGTACACTTGAAGAGGCATTATCCCTCACCGCAGCCAACCTGACCAGAACTGCACGTGAAGTGGGGGATCTATTGGCGTTATATCGTTCCTGATTTTTGTACTACAATTACCGTTTTGAACAAAGGATTCACAATGTTCATTTTTGCTAGCGTTGTAATATATGCGTTATTTTTTATCTTGCTGTTACAATACATCCCCATCAACCCCAGTTGAAAGTAATATCTGCCTGGCCAGTTGGTTAAAAGATCGGACCAATGAATTGTCATATATTACTTTCTCTTTAAAAAATATTGTCTTTGATTTGGCAGCAGTACCAAACAAATCCGGGGAGATATAAAAGGTCGTAAAAGAATAAGCTGTTTGATTAATTAATTTATTTTGATGTATTTCAAAAGGATGAGAAATCAGTAAAGCGCCTACAGGAGCCACAATTTCATTTTCACCCATCATACCGTCATGAATTATACTTAAGTAAAAGGTGCTGTGATAATGTAATGGAAATTCATGAGAAGTTGACTTGCATTGCAATAGTTCCAGATTATCAAAATGGCTTATGCCGGTTCTTTCACTTAGCTCCATTTAATTCTTTATTATTAAGTGTAGCAGCATTTAACAATCGCTCATGCATCACTGGTCTATCCACATAATTTTATCAGATGAATATACAGATTTAGAAACTATTATTATTAAATAAATGTCTGAATCTGGATCAAACAAGACTAAAGTAGGCTGCCCGCGCCGGGCAAAGAAAATTGCGTGTAAAAAAGTGTAAATTGAACTGTATAATTTGGGAAGCAATTCATTTAAAAGTTTCCAGCGCCATCACATAAAATACTAAGTATGAAAACCACCAGGCTATCGCTTTCACTAGCTGCGCCGCAGGAAAAAGTTTCCGCTATTTACATAACACCGGAAAAACCCGTTTGTATCATGACACTCGCACATGGTGCAGGCGCTAATATGGAACACGCTTTCATGGAATCACTCGCCACCGCCCTTGCGGTCGCGGGCATCGCCACACTGCGGTTTAATTTCCCGTTTATGGAACATGGCAAAGGCCGCCCGGATACGCCGGCAGTGGCCCACCAGGCAATTGCCGCGGCCATTGATAAGGCGCTTAAACTACTGCCTTCCCTTCCATTGTTTGTGGCAGGGAAGTCATTTGGCGGAAGGATGTCTTCCCAATACCTGTCCCTCCATCCACGTAAAGATGTTGCGGGGCTCGTCTTTTACGGCTTCCCGTTGCATCCTGCTGGCAAGCCTGGTACTGACCGGGCGGCGCATCTGGCGGAAGTGAAAGTGCCGATGCTCTTTTTGCAGGGCACCAAGGATACACTGGCGCAATGGGACTTGATAGAACAGGTATGTGCGTCATTGAAGAAGGCCACCCTGGTGAAGATTGAGGGCGCAGACCACTCGTTCAAGGCGGGCAAGAAAGTGGATGTTATGAGCATATTGGTTAATGCGACGCACGAGTGGATAAGGGTGTAATAATGAACGAACATTGATTATGTCTGCAAATGAGCAGCCATTATTTGTTGTTAGTTTGAGCCAGTATGCGCCGGGTAAATTATGTACTGTCATAGCGGCTGCGCAAATTTCAAATGATAACCATTAATATCCTTTACTACATATTGTCTTGCGCCCCAAGGTCTGTCAGATATAGGTTCAATTATTTCTGCACCATTTTTTACATGTTCTTTAAATAAATTATCTGCATCAGATAGCCATATAAAAATTTCAGGGCTAATTTTTTTATCCTTTATCAAATTGACAATTTCGGGGTCGTAAGAAAAATATATTTCTGCATCTCCCGATTTTACTCCTGCATATACAACCGGGTTTCCATATTCAAAATCAGATAAGAATCCAAGCACTTTTGTATAATAAATAATTGACTTTTTAATATTGTCCGTGCCAATAACCGGAACAGTACTATGAATTTTTGAGGATATATTTTTTTCCTGTTCCATTAAGTTATTTTTTTAATATTAATAACATTTTACGACCGTCTCGAATAGATTGTCAGGTATCGTTGTCATCAGTGAACGGGTATTGCAGCAGTCTGGATATTAGCGTTCAGTCGCGCTGGAACTGCTGCTGATTCCTGAATGGTTGTTGATGATTTATTCAATAGCCAAATTAATAATTTCGTGTCGAGAATAATATATTTTCGGGTCGTCACCCAAACGAAATGTATTGGAAAAAATGTTCCTTCCAGGCAAATTTGAATTGTATGATTAAAACAGTTCTATTATTGAATAAAAAAAGCAGGATAACTGTTCCACAACTAACTTGAAAAATGTTTTTTTCGTTGTGTTATTTCATGATTATTCACTACCTTATTTTTTAGTAGTTTCCCATTAACAAACACGAAGGAGTAAAAGCATAAACATCTTATACCATTTTACCTAAAAAACAAACCAGTAATGGACAGAAAGAAATTTCTACAGCAAACGACGGGTCTTGCCGCAGGCTCCCTGCTGATTCCCGGAGCATTAAAAGCCGCCTTTAATAGTCAAGTAAAACCAATGCGTGTAGCAATGGTAGGTACGGGTCACCGTGGGTTGGGGATGTGGGGAGAACCAGTAGTCGCAGAATTTCCCGAACATGTAAAATTTGTTGGCTTGTGCGACATCAATAAGGGAAGAGTGGAGTACGCCAAAAAAGTACTGAAAGTTGACTGTGCCACCTACACGGATTTTGATGCAATGATGAAAGAAACGAAACCAGACACATTGATCGTGACAACTGTAGATGGAACGCATAACGAATTTATCGTGAAAGGCATGGAGTATGGCGCCAATATTCTTACGGAAAAACCGATGACCACCGATGAGAAGAAATGTCAGGAAATTTTAGACGCGGAAAAAAGAACAGGGAAAAAGGTAAGGGTGACTTTCAATTACCGTTATTCCCCGCATCGTGTAAAAATATATGAGCTGTTGAGAAGCGGCGAAATCGGTGATATCAAATCAGTGGATTTCCACTGGTACCTGGACACCAGTCATGGTGCAGATTATTTCCGTCGTTGGCACAGGCTACGAAAGAACAGCGGCTCTTTGTTGGTCCATAAAGCTTCGCACCACTTTGATTTACTGAACTGGTGGATAGACAGTGACCCCAAACAGGTTTTTGGCTATGGCAACCTGGAGGTATATGGCAAGAATGGAACGTTCCGTCATACCAATTGTAGACCGTGCCCACATAAAAGCAAATGCAATTTCTATTTCGATATGACGGCTGACAAACGCCTTATGAATATTTATGCAGCCAATGAGCAGTACGACGGATATTTGAGAGATGGTTGCGTGTTTAAAGAAGACATAGACATCTTTGATAAAATGGCGGTGCAGATCATGTACGCCAACCAGGTGCAGGTGAGTTATTCTCTCACCGCCTATTCTCCATATGAAGGTTATCGTATTTCATTTAATGGCACGAAAGGCAAACTGGATGCCTGGATCAAAGAAAAGCAGCCGTGGGAGGAAGATGCTTTCGATGAAATACAACTCACCAAGATGTTTGGTAAAAGAGAAATATTTCGCATCCCTAACAATGAAGAGGGACATGGCGGAGGAGATATGCGTTTACGAAAACAGATATTTATGAATGAAAGTGATCCGCTGCATCAATCAGCCGGAAGTAGAGATGGTTCCATGGCCATACTGATAGGCATCGCGGCCAGAAATAGTATTGATACCGGAAAACCCATCGACATAGCCAGTCTCACAAACCTTGTTCCGCAGGCAAAAAAAACGAGTAGCATATAAGCTGTACAAATTGTAGCGAAACTGTTTTAAGTTGAGCTTTGTCTTCAATGATTTTGGAGTAGTTGATATTGCGTTAAAATCAGAAGTGATATAGAGGTAAATTTAAAAGAGGGACTATTATGTTTTAAAAGAACATGAGAATGGACTATTTGACTTTTAATGGCAGTCAGCAAAAGATCGCATTGCCACAAACCACCATGGCCGGGTCAACGGTTTATATTAAACAATAACGGCATAAAAAACAGTGTGCTGTTCGAGATGTTCCGCAGGGCATCTCGAACGATAGATACAACGGATATAAATCCTGTACAAACGAGCGATTGATTTAGGGATTTTAATTCCTTGGTATCTTTTATTCGGCGTGTGCTGCGAAATATGTCGAAGAGCGTGGTCATTTACTTGTGTTAATGAAAAAAATATTTTGAAAACGAAACTAATCTTAATCATTATTGCTGCCGTCCATATGAGCTGTGTTAGCAACAATAATAATAAAACAAAAAATGTCAATAGCATTACAATTGAAGGGCACATTGAAGAATGGAAAAATAGCAGACCAGAATTTTAAAAAATCCCGGCATCAGATATCATTTATATGTAGTTGTTATTTGGGGCCAAAATGCCCACAAAAAAAGCGCACTTCATATTATTGAGGTGCGCTTTTTTCTAAAATAACCATGAATAGATGTATTCAGTTTAGGTGCCGAATATTTCTTTCAATTTTATATCCAAAGGTTCTTCTTCTGAGCTATAACGGCCAATGATCTTGCCATTGGGATCGATCAATATTTTAGTAGGCAAGGTATGAATGCCGAATTTCTCGCTTATGTCTGTATCGTACGGTTCGTTCTTCATTCTTTTATCCATGTCTAAACCGCGCAATACATGTTTCCAGGGCAGGCCATCTTTTTCCACTGCTTTCTTCCAGGCTGCATTGTTGCGGTCATCGTCGGATATGCCGATGAACTCAATGCCTTTGTCTTTGTATTTTGCATATAATGCTTTAAGATGCGGATTGCCCTTGCGGCATGGCACACACCAGCTTGCCCAAAAATCCAGCAATACATATTTTCCTTTATAGTCTGCCAGGCTAATGGCTTTACCATCCATGTCTACCGTCGTGAAGTTTTTTGCCATGCTGCCGGGTGAGCCTCCACGCAATTTTTCAATTTCTACGGCCAACTCTTTTCCATTCCTGCTTTGTTGCATCTGAGGAGACATTTTATTGTAGAGTGCCTGCAAAGAATCGAGCGGCAGGCTGCTTACATAGTAGCGCAGGTTGTTTAATGTAATATAGGAGTTGGGGTGCTCTTTGAAGAAAGAATAATTGATTGCTCTCATCTCTTCATAATACGGATCCAATCCGTCTTTCACATTGGATGCAACATTTTTCAATGAGTCCAATTCGGCGTCAGGTTTTTTATTTTTTACCGCCTCCATGTAAATCTTGTTGGCTTTGTCGTACGCTTCCGATGCAGGCTTCATCTTATTTTGTACAGGTTTCAACTGGCTGTTCAGGAGGTCGAGTTCCTGTTGCGTGTGTGAGCCTTTCACCACAACATCTTTGAATTGATTGTATTGTAGCTGCGCCGTTATAACGGTTGGTTCAAGGTAGATGGTAGCCATATCTGAAGGATAGGCACTTGCTGATTTAATATATAGCATAGAAGCTGCAGGCTCACTGATATTGCCCTTCAATGTAAACTGGCCCTTTACTGTACGTACACTATCCTTAATGTTCTTTCCGGAAGCATCGGTATAGTGAATGTATAAAACCGTATCCTGTATTCCTTTCAAAGTGCCTTTGAGTTGAAATGGATTGCCCGCTGGAGTTTGCGCCTGTATTTGTAAACCCGAAAATGCGAGCAGACCTGTAACGATGGTGTATTTCATGAGTGATTAACTTGTTTGTTCTAAAATTTTAATTCAAAAACTTTTTCAACAGGAGGTAAGCATTGCCGTAAGTTGCAGGTTTGATAGTATAATCCCGCACGAATGGTATTGTCCTTTTTTCCTGTATCGAGCTTAACTGCTTTGTGTACAAATACTGCTTCTTGCTCATAGATCAACACTCCCGGATCGTTTACTGATGTTGCCGGGTTTGTTTTATCCCAATCGCCTGTCAGGCGAATGTTTTCAGGAACCTGCAGGATCCGTTCAAGAGCTATATAAGGCAGGGTAGATGGTACAAATTCGTATATATGCCACCCGGGTGCCAATTGCACTTTTACCACCACCGCTATACTGTCTTTTGTATTTACCAATTGTGCGTTGAGTGTAACTGGCTCTCTTTCATCTGCGGGCAGGCACTTTAGTTGTTCTACCGTTTGTGCAATTGTTGCATTGAAGGATTTTTGTGCCTTAACACACAACACAGGAAAGCATAATAGAAAAATGAATAACCACTTCATTAGTTGTATGTGTTGATCATGAATTTATATCCATTCGTTTCGGAGAAGTACAGCTTGCTTTTGTTCTTCGATAGCCACTTGCTCCATTCCTGTGCGCTGGCAAAGTTTTCCCATGTGTATCTTTTCAGCACTGTCAATGCAAGGTCGGATTGATTTGTTGCTTGCTATCATCTTCACACAAGTGTCTAGCAATTGAAGGCTGTGATTAGCCACACCTATTTTTTGTACATCAGCATCTATCTTGTATGAGAAAAATTCATTGGCATCGCAATAGAGGTAGTTGAAATTACTGGTCATGAATTTTTGATATGCATCCGCATCTGTCCCAAATTGTGGAGCATAAGCACCCATTTGTTGTTTCAGGAATACTTCATATTCCGGTATCGGCTGTTGATTGCCAATGTACGCAAGGCTTTCCTGCTCTTCAGGTGTTAATGCCTGGCCGGCAGCCTTCTTATCGTCCAGTCTTTTTTTCTCGGTTTTATTATGTTCGTTGAATGCTGTTATTTCTTTTGCATACTCTTCATAGCTTTTTCTTGATGCGTTTGCTATTACCTCACGAACGTCATCAGTGGTAGCCATTTTTTCATTGTATTTTTTTGTGATAGGCGTCTTGCCGTTAAATTGTTTCATGTAAGCCACCGCATTCACAAAAACCTTTTTTGCTTCATCAGTCATTTGTGTAGGGTTGGCACCAAATCCCCATAAAAAGAAATTGCCTTGTCTGCCTAATGCAACAGCCCCTACATCTTTCTGACAAACACCGCTTGAGATCATTTCTGCATCGGGTCCTTCGGTAAACCTGTTACCTCTTGAAACCAATCCTATTCTGCATTTGCCGCTTTCGTATCCAACGGTTTGCACTTGCCACATAGGTATTTGTTTGGGAATGTTTGCGCCAGTAGTGTAATGATATACGCCATCGGGTGTGTTTTTCATTTCCATCGTTGGCTTAACGCGTTCTACCGGGCCTTTGAAAATAGCATGATCGCTATTGAGATGGTGTGCATCTGCATTCAGGCATAAGCAAAGCCAATCAAGCTTGAGGCCAATGGCTGCGCCCATTTCTGATGCAGTGCTGGATATGAAGACAACAGGTTTGGAAAAATTATCCGGCAGATATGGCTGCTACAGCCTGATTGACAATTTGTTTTACTTGTTTCAGTTCAATGTCTATTTCCGCCGAAGGAGGTGTATTGTAAGCGACTGTATCGGAAAACACAGCCAGATAATCACGGCGGGTAATGTTTTTTTCTATGTAGTGTATTGATTTGTATTTTACGCTCTGCTGAAGATACGCAGAAGCCGGACCTTCAATATGCAGGCTACCCCTGCGGTTCCAAAGTGACACAAATATGTCCTGCACCAGGTCCGCCGCCTCTTCCTTACTGCGCAAAGTTTTTGCGGCAGTAGAAAACAATTGCTCCCAATACCTTCTGTAGAATTGTGCAAATGCTTCCTTATCGCTATTGTTGATTTTTTCTAACAATACCTTGTCAGAGTAAGCAGTTGGTTGGTCCATGGTGGTAAATATAAAGATAAAGGTGATTGGTTCGTCACGATGATTTGAAATAATAGTTAGATTGTGAGGCTGCATCGAATCAAAATGCAAAAGCAAAAAAGTCCGGTTCATTTTGCTTTGTTAATGATTTTTTTTATCTTAAACTACCTATTACTGGATGTCGCACCTTTTTATAATTATTCCTCTGTTCCACCGCGCCACGCAGCATGAATCGCTGGCTGTCCTTTGAATAACCCGCCGCAGTGTAACGCTGAAGCTGCCCGAAGAATGCAATAAAATTATTAAAATGAAATCCCTAAAACCCCTCAAGCGAATTTGCAATATCGTAGCGTTCGCTTCATTGCTTTATTTACCCGTACAGTTATTTGCCCAGTCACAAAAATCGCCTCGCGACACTATACCGGTTACACTGGTGCCGGGTTCGCCGGCTCCAAAACTGAATATCATGAAATGGCTGAAAGGAACTCCAATTGATAGCTTCGAACGTGGAAAAGTTTATGTGGTGGAGTTTTGGGCAACCTGGTGCTGGCCCTGCATCGAAAGCATGCCGCATTTGTCTAACCTGGCAAAAAAATATAACGACGTCACTTTTATTGGAGTGGACGCCTGGGAAACAAACATTGCTGATTCGCAAAAGGCGATTGAGTTTGTGAAAGCCTCGGGCGACATGATGTCCTATAATGTTGCATTTGCCGACATAAGAGGAGCTATGCCAAGGGAATGGATGGAAGCATCCGGAACGAAAGGAATTCCGGCATCTTTCGTTGTGGATGCAAGCGGCAGAATAGGGTGGATAGGCATGCCGTACAGGGGATTGGAAGATGCGGTTGTGTTGGCCAGGGCGGGAACACTGAAGCCATCGGACAGTGTTGCCATCAAAGAGAAATGTAAGCAAGATTACGACAATGGTGTGCAAATTTCAGAAAGGTTGAAAGTGGCATTGAAAGAGCATAGAAATGAAGATGCCATCAAGCTCGTTGATTCAATGGCGCTGATGTGGCCGTACTGGGCCGAATATACAACCGGTACGAAATATGCACTTCTCACAAAGGTCGATCCGGCGGCAGCTAAAGCTTACGGGGAAAAGGTTTTGCAGGATTACTATAATGCTCCTGTGGTATTAAAGAAAGTAGCAACCTACATTGTAGAACCCCTCGCTATATGGTATGAACGCGATCTTATAGTAAAGGTTTCCGGTACTCCGGACTATGAACTTGCTAAACGTCTTCTCCTTCAGACTCTTCAGTGTACTAAAACAGACAAAGAGATAAACAGGTATCTAAAAAAAATAGAAAAAAAGGAAAAATAAGTAGTCGAGGCACTGCAGGCGCTACAGTTCAAATTCGCTGTCATCAAAGCAAATTAAAAGCTTGTGCAAAATATAAAATGTCGTAATTAGATTGTGCGTTCAATTTTGATCTGATATTGCGGCGATGCGTATTGGCAGTGCTTTCTGCGATGTGTAATTTTTCGGCAATTTCTATCGCACTGTGTCCGCTGCCCATCAGGGCAAGTATTTCTTTTTCACGTTTCGATAAAGAGGCAAACACGTCATGGTTGCGGCGAAGAAAGTTGTTTTCTGCAAGTAGCCGGTCAACTTTTGCGGTAATGTGATGTTCCTTGTCAATAGGGATTGCTGTAGAAATTAAGTGAGAAACTTTTCCGTCTTCCATTCTGTGAAAGATCCTGGAACTCGTCAGGTACCATTTCCATTCTACCTCCGGCGAAGGCCTTACTTGTTGAAAATAAGAAATGATGAGGTCATCATCTCCATTAGTCATAAGGTTAAGCACCTTGTCATAATATTGTACGATATCATCCGGATTAAAAAATCGGTCATGGTATTCAACACCAAGCTTCTGAAGCTCTTCCAGCGAGAAGCCTAAGATAGCTTGTCCTGATTTTGACATATAAACCACTGACGCGCCATTGGTCATGTCGTGGACAATGACCACCGTAGGCAGAAAATCAACCATCATCTTCAATCTATCGAGTTTTTCAGAAAAACTTCCCTGTGAAGGATTCAAATGGCGTTCGATATTTGTTGCTTCATCCGGTTGTCTGATCATAAGCTGGCTTGTATGCTTTAGGGTCATTTGCTAAGATAAAGGGATTATGAGTTCAAGTTAGCAATAATTGGATTGAATTATTTCGCCTCATCAAAAAAATCGTGATACTCGACAGTGTTTTGGTTACCATACGGGTAGTCGCCAAATCGTTTAACGATATCATGAGTTGCCATTAGCAGAAACTCATTTATGGCCATTTCGTCCTTTGGGTGGTCAACAATAAAATGCAGAATCGTCAACGCAACCTGTTCGCGCAGCCTGTCGTAATCACGGTTTGGAATTTCTGACGTCTTGGAAAGCCCGTAAACATTTTGCTGCGTAACGGTTCTCCATTTCAGCCATACTTCAAACAAATAAATGGAATATTTCCGCTGATCTAAAATGGTTTTGTATTTTTCAACAGCTATTTCACTGGCACTGTCTCCCAAGCTTTTTCTATTCTTTTCGTATTGATCAGCGAGTTCTATCTGATAGATGGAATATTCCTGGAAATCCGTGGTTTGTTTTGCAATGCTTTCGAGTAGGGCCAATGCCTCTTTCAGGTCCTTTGTCTTTAAAGTTCCGTAGCCTGGATATTCTTTTGATTTGATGTAATTGTTCTTGTCGTTGGCTTTCCAGTATACATCTTCTGTAAGATTTACAAAATGATTGGTCGAATAAGTGGAGTACAGGTATTTCATGTACTTCTCTGTCTCTGCTTTGTATTTTTCAAAGTCTTTTTTATAATCGACAGAATTAATTCCCTTGCTCTGCAAAATATTGTAACTCCGGATGGTCGAAGTCAAATATTTGCTGACAAGGGAATTTAAAGTGTCATTATAAAAATGGATTTGTTTCAGACTGTCGCAAGCTTTAATAGAACTGGTGTATAATTCTTTCAAATCCGTTTCCTCTGCGTCCTGGTAAATATTTATCAATTCCTTTTGTTCAACTATGATATTGTTGATATGAAATGCCCGATAAACATCTTTCAATTCTTTCGTCAACTTTGAGTTGTCTTTAATGTTGTCCAACAGATCCTGCGCATAAGTTACAGAAAATGCCAAACAGGTGACAATGATGGCAGCGACTATCTTTCTGCTTTCTCTATGTAACATATTTAAAATGGGTTGCTGTTATTTTTTACCGCCGTGTCCAGGGAAGGTTGGGCAAAAGAATTTCTGGGTTAAACAAAGTGCTATTGTCGAAGGTAGAGATTTCGGTATACTAAAAAGCAATTTTTACGGACAAGGCTGGGAAATTTTGCAAAGATGTTCCATTTTGCGTTAGCATAGGAGCGTGTTGCAATTCCAAATAAGCAGATGCCTTGCGGGCCTTGCCTTTGTTGATTGCCGAAGCAATAAACAGAGGTACACTGGCCACAATGGCCGTACCGCCTATTGCCCAAAGATAATAAGGGCCGTCACTGTTCCAGGCTGAGCCTGCCCAAAGCACCCCATAGACGCCGAGTGTAAGGCCGCCGCCGAGTAGTATCCAGGCCGCAGTCCTTTGGTGCCTGCTTTTTGTGAGGTAATGGGCTTGTTTTGTCATCGCTTGCTTTGCAGTGGTTTGCTGGCTAAAAGAGGTTACTGTACTTAGCACTAGCATTGCGCAAAAAACAATCTTTCTCATAACGGGTAAATTTAGGGGTGACATTTAAAATTGGCGGCCGTCGGTTTACATCAATGGAAAGGGGCGGCTCCTATAATAGATTCTATTTGTTACTGGTATGAATAAATCGTGTGCACTGTGAACTTACTAATTATTCGGCAAAATCGAAATAGTCCTGAGATGCTGGCTTTAACCATCTGTATTTTTAAATAAACAATTTTGTTGAAATTCGGCGAAGTTTCTCTGACAATCCAAAACAGGTCAAAATAGTGTAAACATTCGTCAATGCATTTGTTGGAATATTCAACACAATGGAAATAGATTTGTGTTTTTGGAAGAAGCGATTCAAAACTTGTCACTCACAACTCATTCCCAATATGAAAAGACTTACGATTGCTTGTTTGTTATTTCCCGCTTTGCTGCAAGCGCAGATCAGCGCCACTGATGCGGGTAAGGGATCGGAAAATAAGAATGTTACGGATATTGTTGTGGCATTTAAAATGCACGTAGACATTGGATACACAGACTGGGCCGAGGCCGTGCTGCAAAAATATTCCGGACCAATGCTTGAAAGAACGCTGGCATTTATCGACCAGACTGCATCGCTGCCAAAGGCTGAACAATTTATCTGGACAATTCCTGCATGGCCGCTGCAGTATATGCTTGATCATTGCACTTCTCAAAATAAAGTAAGACTGGAAAAAGCCATTAAGGAAAAGCGCATCATTCCACACGCCTTGCCATTTACTATGGAGACGGAGGCGAGCGATATGGAAAACCTTACACGTAGTTTGTCATTCGCCGATAGCATTAACCATCGTTTCGGACTAAAGCCTGCAAGGGATGCGAAGCTGAGTGATGTACCGGAACATTCTTGGTTCATCCCAACCCTATTAAAAAATGCCGGGGTTGATATTTTACACATTGGTTGCAATCCCGGTTCTACGGCTCCTGATGTACCAACACTTTTTTGGTGGCAGGGGCCCGACGGCTCAAAGCTGCTCACGTTTTATTGGTCGCAATATTATGGTTCCGGAATTTTACCTCCAAAAGACTGGCCATACAAAACATGGCTGGCCATGATCATGACGCATGAGAATACCGGTGCGCCTGATCCAAAAGAAGTAGCTGCATTACTAAAAGAGGCAAAAGAAAAGATGCCCAATGCTCGCGTACACATTGGCCGGATGTCTGATTTCTATGATCTGTTAATGAAGGAAAATCCAACGCTGCCGGTGGTAAAAGGAGATATGCCTGATACATGGATCCATGGTTTCATGTCGGCGCCTGAAGAAGTAAAAACCGACAAAACTTTTCAACGCGAAACTTATGTTGCCCAGCAGCTCAATACTCACATGAACTTATGGAAAGGCAAAGATGTTTCTGTTGACCGGCAGGTGAATGAAGCAACTGAAAACATGCTACTGTTTAATGAACATACTTTTGGCGGAGCCCTATCACATGGCAGTCAGCAGTTTTGGAAGTATGGTGATGAATTTAAGATCAACAAATCTGAGGATAATTATTATTTCCTTGAAAAGTCATGGGAAGAAAAATCAGCCTATGCAAGAAAGGCGGAGAAGCTCATGTGGCCGGTAAAGGAGAACCTGTTGTTTGAACTGGTAAAATCGGTTCGGGATACATCGTCGCATGTTACCGTTTACAACCCGCTGCCATGGCCAAGAAGCGGGCGTGTAAAACTTTTTCAAAGCAATTATGAAAACCCGAACAACCCTGTTCCTGCCATTAAAGCGCTGAAGGATTTGGAAACGGGAAAGATCATTCCGGTGTACCAGGAACGCAACCTGCTTTCTTTCGATGCAACGGAAGTACCGGCGGGCGGATACAAGACTTTTGTGGTAACTGACAATGCAGTTACGGCTTCATCAACGCTTAATGCGAGTGAGCAGTACAACATAGTCGAGAATAAATTTTTTAAGCTAATAGTCAATCCGGCAACGGGCACTTTGCAATCTGTTTTCGACAAACAAAACAACCGCGAGCTTGTTGATGTAAACAGCAAATATGCTTTTGGCGAATATGTGTATCAACAGTTGGGACAGGAGGAAATTAGGCAATACAATAAAGGGTATATTAAGCCCAGTGCATTGGATTGGGGAGAGCAGGAGTTTATCAGGTTACCCAGCCAAATACCAAACCAGCACACGCTCACATTCAAAGGAAAGTGTGAGAAGCTGGTGTGGCTCAAAAATGAAAGCATGATCCGCGCTACTGCAATGTGCCGCTTAATTGATAGTAGCAATCAACAATATCTTGTTAGCTATACGCTTTATGAAAACGAACCCTATATCGAAGTTACTATCGGGCTCGACGGTAAGAAACCAGTGGCATTGCCTGAAGCCGGTTGGATCGCTTTTCCATTTGCCCTGAATAAACCGGAGTACAGGTTGTTGAGAACAGGCGGTATTGTGGATCCGCAAAAGGATTTGGTAAAGAATTCAAATCACGATTTCTATTTCCTTAATACATCAATGGCAATGTATGACAATGCAGGTGGCATTGGATTGAATTGTCCGCACACGCCTGGTGTAAGTATCGATGAACCGGGTATCGGAAAATTTTCTCCGGCCAAAACATTATCAACCGGTACCGTGTTTTCTAATTTATATAACAATGTTTGGGGAACCAATTTTACAGAATGGATCGAAGGTTCGCATACGGCAAAGTTTTACATATGGAGTTACAAAAACTACGATGCTGAGCCAACGTTGATTACACCTGCTGAAGAAACACGCACGCCGCTAAGCGGTGCGTTCTACCAGCCTTCGTGGCAATCCTATGCGTATAACTATGAAACAAAAGGTGTGTTGCCCAATATGCAGGGAGGGCTGTCGTTGGATCGTAAAGGCGTTATTGTTACTTCTTTCAATAAAAAAGGAAACGAAGCATCTGTGCGTTTTTGGGAAGAAGCGGGGCGTTCAGGGAAATGCACAGCAACATTGCCTGCGAATGCAACATTTAAAAAAGCGTACCTGTGTAATTTACGTGGTGAGCTGTTAGATAAAAAAGGAATTATCATCAACAACAATTCTTTTCAATTTGAAATTGGTGCAAATCAACCGCGTACATTCATTTTGAAATAAAAAGTTTTAGAATCGTTTTTGTCGGCCTGGTGCTTAGTCTCCAAACGTTTTCAAAATCGTTGAGATGGGTAATAATCAGGAGTAAATAAAAAGATTGAAACAATCAGACGGAGCAAAGAATAAATAACTTGCCCAACTATTAATTAGAAGTGCCATGTTAAAAAACGTATTGCTTTTGATTGGAGCCGTATTGGTTCAGAATATGCTGTTTGCGCAGCAGTATAATACTTCAACATTTTCCCTGCAATTAAATGACAAAGGGTCGGTCGCATCGATTCGCAATAATCAGTCAACAGAATATTCCGTTGCAAGCGATCCGGGATTACTGTTGCAATTGGTAAAGAATGGGGGAACTATTGCTCCAACAAAAGCAGAGTACAAAAAGGGAATAATTGCACTTCTCTATCCGGGAGGATATAAAGCTGCTGTAAAAGTGAGTGTGAATAAGGATTACGTGCGTTTTGAGCTGACCGACATCAGCGATAATATTGATGCTGTTATTTGGGGGCCACTCAACAATAGTATAAAAGATACCATCGGCAACACAGTGGGAGTTGTACGTAATAAAGAGTTTGCGTTTGGCATACAATGTCTGAACGAAAAAACAACCGGAGGAAAAATGGTGAACGATGAGGGGGCAGTATATGAGCGAGGCACCACTGCAACTGCTGCTGCTTTCGGGTCTTCACTGCAAGCTTTTACCATTAACAGATCGCACGATCGTGTAATTACCGTGTGGGAAAAATGGCAGGGAGCTACAGTAAAGGGAAGTCCTGAAGGCGGACTGAAAGGCTCTGCCGTAGCTATTTTTGGCTGCAGCCCTTCGCAGGTGCTTAACACCATTAAGACGATTACAAAACAGGAGAATCTGCCTTTTGCAACATGGAACGGAGAATGGATAAAAGCTTCCGCTGCAAGTGGTGCTCCGTATATGATCACCAGTTTTAGTGAAAATAATATTGATAGTTTCCTGACCGTTGCAAAGCAAATGGGAATGGCCGGCGTCTATCATGAAGGGCCTTTTGAAACCTGGGGGCATTTTGTGTTGGATAAAAAAAGTTTTCCCAATGGAAGGGAAGGGTTTAAGAAATGCGTTGATAAAGCTCATTCAATGGGGCTTCGTGTGGGCTTTCATACGCTCACCACTTTTATGACAACAAATGATGCTTATGTATCGCCGAAACCCAGCCAGCACCTTGCTTTGGCAGGCACGGATACATTGGCAGGAGATGTTACAGCAGATGCAACAGAAATAACAGTAAACAGTCCTTTGCACTTTACTATGCGCAGCGATTTGAACAGCGTTATCATCGGAGATGAGATCGTTCGTTATATGTCAGTGAGCACTGATGCTCCATACAAATTAAGCGGATGTACACGTGGTGCATTTGGAACTACAAAAAGTGCTCACAAAGCGAAAGATCGGGTGAGCCGTTTGGTAGATTATCCTTACCATGTTTTCTTCCCTGATTTCCAATTGCAAAAAGAAGTAGCAAAGAACATTGCAGACTTTATAAATGAAACAGGCGCTGATCAAATGGACTTCGACGGTCATGAAGGCACGTATTCCTGCGGCATGGGCGACCTTGGCATGTGTTCATTTGCGGATGATGTGTTCAGGCAGGTAAAGCACCCTGTGGTGTTTGGCTCAAGTCGCGCCAATCATTATTTCTGGCACATCAACAATTACCTGAACTGGGGCGAGCCATGGTACGGCAGCATGAGGGAAAGCCAGACAGATTACAGGATAGACAACCAAAAATATTTGCAGGATAATTATATGCCCAATATGCTTGGATGGTTTCTTATCACAGCTAATTCAACCCCTGATGATATCGACTGGATGCTGGCAAGGGCTGCAGGCTTCAATGCGGGATATGCTTTGGTGGTAAGACAGGATGCACTGGCAAACAAGAATATGCCGCGCATCATTGAGCAAATAAATCTGTGGACCGAGGCTCAAAAGAAAAAGATGTTTAATCAATCGCAAATTGAGTGGTTGAAAAATCCAGCCAATGAAGTGCGTCTTAGTAAAAAGGAAAATAGTTATTATCTCGAGTCCTTTCACAAGTTTTCGTTTGAACATAAAGCAAAAGTGTTACAACCCGGCGAACCTGCAACATCAAATTTTACCTTCATTAACAACAAAGAAAAACAAAGGCCACAGATAACAATAACGGCTCATGGAGACGATGGTTCCATCATAAATCCTGTAATAGAAATCGATAATGCCTTTCGTCTTGAAATACCGGTTACGCTTGCGGCAGGACAAAGCCTTGCAATGAGTGAAGGAAATGTTGCTAGCATTTATAACAGCAAAGGAAAATTCATTAAAAAAATAGAACTCACCAATCAATTGCCGGTTCTTGAGAAGGGGACACACTCTCTGTCGTTTGAAGCAGGTATGGATGCCAATGGATCTGTGAAAGCGGTGATTACGGTGAGGCTGTCTGAAAAGACAGAACAGCTGTAGAATGTGAAAATTTGAGGATTTGAGAATGGGGCTTACAGTGGAGCATCTCCGCCTGTTAGCCCCATTTTTATTTAAAGATTGCCTCGTCCTGAAATAAGTTGACACAAAAGTTGACTTATACAATGAAAGCAACAAAGAGTGGTAATCTAAAAAGGACCCAGAAGGATTATAGTTTATCGTTC
>NZ_JASBRG010000004.1 GCF_029961145.1 Pinibacter soli
CTTACACATGCAAACACCCGAACAGGTATATCAAACAAAAATCCCGGTCACCTGAGGCAACCGGGACAATTTAAAAATCTGTCAACTTATTTTAGGACTATACATTATTAATTCTTAATTATTAATTCTTAATTATTAATTCTTAATTATTAATTCTTAATTATTAATTATTTCTTCGGCCTTCCTCCGCCCATAAACTTCGTCGAATAATAGCCTTCGCCTAAATCGCTGATGACTACTCCTGCATTTACAGAAGCATGAACGAATTTATTGTTGGTCAAATAAACACCAACATGCGAAACGCCGCGTCCGCGTATGTTGAAGAAAACCAGATCGCCTTCTTTTAACTCACTCTTTGAAATCCTTTGACAATTTTGATATTGATCTTTTGAAGTACGGGGAACAGAGATAGCAAAAACATTTGACATCAATGTGCTGGAAAAACCAGAGCAATCAATTCCTTTTCTATCGTTGCCACCGTATTTGTAAGGCGTTCCGTACCAGTCTTCAATAAACTCAAACAAACCGGACTGATTACCGATATACTCAACCGGAATGTCAAGCATGATAGCATACTTGAACAATATCTTGTCCATTTTCTCAATATTCACGGAACCAAGATTGTTCAGTGCACTGCTCTCAGCGGCATATTTAGAGGAATTATCAGCTTTAACACTACCTGTTTTTGTATTGGAACCAGGCGTTACACTTATAGAGTTGATGAACTCTGGAGACGAAGATTTGTTGCCGGTCGTGGTTTTACCAGTTGCTGCTGCATGCTTCGATGTGGTACAGGAAACAAATCCCAAAGACGCAATAATGATTACGAACCAATTCTTCAATGGATAATATATTTTAAAAAAATCAATAGGTTAGCTGGCGCAAAAATAAGGGTAAAAGCTGTAAAAACCACTATTTCAGGCCATTTTAGGCCGAACTAGAAACTCGAATGTCTAGTTTTTCTCTCCCACATCACCATCTTCATCTATATCCTGATGAAAGATCTTTTCCAATAGTTCAAACAATTCCGGGTGTTTCTCTTTAAACAAATGTGGTTGTTGGAAAAAATATTCTGAAGCAACAGCGAAAAACTCTGCTTTATTGGTGGCACCGTAAATATTGATGTCAGAGCGCTTGTTTTTCATCTTGCCTATTTCCTGCGACATAAATTTTAACCAGGGAATAGTATATTGTTTGGTGATTAAAATTTCAGGCACTCCGTCAACTGCGCCGTCCTCTTTATCAAGCAAATGAACAAATTCGTGAATACCGGTATTTTCTTTATCCTTTTCTCTTCTGAAACCTTCGCGTAGTGAAGGAAGCGAAAACACAACGACTTGCTGCATCGCTCCATCACCTACCATTCCCAGCGTTCGCAGCTCACCATCTTGTGTAGAAAAATTTTCGTTGTTAAATGAACCGGGATATAATAAAACATCTTTCACATTGTGATAGCGCCATTCATCAAAACCGAAAATGGGAATAACTGCACTTGCAGCAACCAACATTTTATCTAATTCTGTAACTTCTGTGTTCACGCCATGTATGCGCACATAAGAAAGAAAGTCTTTTACCTTATCTATAAATTTCGCCTGATCCTCTTGTGACAAATTTCTGTAAAACGCCACATGCTTTTCCATCATGTCATCATAGTTCCCGGGCAATGCAACGGGCTTGCGTTTTTTCTCCCGCAGCAAATAGATAACGAGTACTAAAACAAAGACGATGATGTAGATGGCTTGCATTGGCTCCATGGGGACAATTTGAGATTTTGAAAATGTGCTAATTTGAAAATGTTGTTCCAGTGCGAACATACACTTCTTTTTTGCCAGAGCATCAACTACTAGCTATTTTTCACAGCGACTTCGACTTTCAACCCAATTTCCAAATTAGCATATTTTCAAATTTTCAAATTATCTTCTCTCCGCAGCGTTTGCAATACCGTGCATCTCCATCGTGTTCATCGAGGCCGCATTTATTGCAGGATATTTTATTTGCTCCTTTGCCAGCGGCTTTGTCGTTATTTTTATTTTGGATAGCCATTTGAGTGGTAACAATTCCGGTTGGCACGGCAATAATAGCGTAGCCGCATAACATAAGCATTGCTGCAAGCAATTTACCCAAAGGTGTTGCGGGGGAAATATCTCCGTACCCAACAGTAGTAATGGTCACAACGGCCCAGTAAATACTCTGCGGTATACTCACAAAGCCGTTCTCTCCGCCTTCTATCAAATACATTAGTGAGCCTATGATGATGGTAAGGATGACAATGAACAACATGAAAATACTTATCTTTCTTAAACTCGCATAAATTGCACCGATGAGAAAACGTCCTTCATCCATAAAATGCCAGAGCTTGAATATCCGAAAAATGCGCAGCAACCTTAGTGCTCTTACCACCAACAAATATTGCGATCCTGCTACAAAAAAACTAACGTAAGTAGGAAGTATCGCGAGTAAGTCAATGATGCCTATTTTACTAGTGACATATGCCATCGGTTTTCGAATGCAGATTAATCGCAGGATGTATTCAATGGTAAAAAGAATAGTGAAGAACCACTCCAAAATGTAAAGCTCATCTCCGTAGCGTTGATGAATTTTAGCCACGCTGTCCAGCATTACTACAATTACGCTAAGTGTAATCGCAACAAGCAAACACACGTCGAACAGCTTTCCGTAAAAACTATCGGAACGATAGATAACTTTATAGACTTTGTATTTCCAATTCTGCCACCGTGTTGAATCTTTCATAGTGATAAGGTAAAAGTAAAAATTCAAAAGTAAAACATGGCTTCGGAGTAAAGCAAGATTTTATTTACCACTAAGGCACTAAGGACACTGAGCCACACTAAGGAACCTGGGAAGTTATACACTCCTTCTTAGTGGAACTTAGTGTCCTTAGTGGTGAAATTATTGTCACACCTAAAACCGCCAACCCTTGCTCTTTAAGACAGATTTACAATCCGGGCAAAAATCAGTCTCTTCATCGGTGGTGTTGCGGCCCTCGGCGTCGTGCATGAAGCAGTATACCACAGGGCAATGTTTTAAACCTTGTGTGTGGCCGAGTTCATGAATGCACACTTTAAATAATTGCTCCTGCCTTTTTGTTTTAGAAAGCCGGTAAGTGGATGCAACGCAGGCCTTTCCGGGACACAGGCCCAGCCCCATGATGCCCCAGTCCTTCACTTTGTCTTTAGTAGTGCTGATGTCTTTTTCAGTAAGCCCGATGATCACTTCGCCTTCACCGGTGCGGGAAGAAAGAAATGTAAGCAGAGAATCTGCTTTGTAGCGGTTGCGTTTGGCGTAGTATGCCTTTTTTGGTAAAGGCAAAGCCTTGGTGAGTGTAACGTATGGATAGTGTTTTTTTATGCCATTGTAAACATACTGCAGATCTTCTTCCGGGAAATTTCCAAAAGGTTGTATTTGCACAACCAAATTCTCTCCCTTGTCGTTTTGCGTTCTCGCATGACAACAATTAAATATAACTGCAACTATGATGAGCGTTGTAAATAATCGCATAGGGCAAAACATTTAAAAGTCATTTCTACGGATCAGATTTACTTAATCATTGTTGGCTCGCTAAAGGGAGGTTTTTCGAGAAAGATATATGTAAGGAAAAAATGAAAAGCAGGATTGCTTTCCCTAACAAAAATAATCTAAAAATTGTTCTGTTTGTGAGTCGTTTTATTGGACGAAATCATAACAAACAAAGCCGCCTTTTCTTCTGCCTGTCTATGACTTGAATTTAGACAAAAGAGTTTAAAAGAATTGGTAAAATTGTTGGCACACGTGTTGGCACACACCCGCCCGGCTGAAGCCGTTCGGACGGGGATGACACGGATCGGACGGATTTACACAGATTATTTTCGCCCATATATGAATTTTCTTTCTATAGGCTCTATTAACCTTTGTGCCGTTAGATAGATTTTGTAAATGGAAGTGTTTGAATTGTATCTGTAGTTTAAGTTTTCTGCTTCACCGTTAAGGCTCAACTTTTCAACATCATCCGGGTCTACAATTTTTCTTTCACTTTCGTTATTAGTTTCTATTCCAACGTAGTAATAAGTTCTATCGAAGCCATGCAACCAAACATAAGAAGAATCGCCATCGTGTTTCCATTCATAAATGAAGGGATATATTTTTTCCTGCCTGAATTTTTGAAAACTGGCAGAGGCAAAAGACAACAACGAATCACACTCTATTTTTAAAGGATTTAAAGTAGCCACATTTATTTTTTCGCCTTTGTTATCGCTGTAGTAAATACATTTTGTCACCATACCCACACCATGAAGTTTATAAAAAAGGTAACTTCTCCCTGCAACCATAACCTCGCCCAAGCCTGGTATTTTGTATACATTTACTGCAGGAGCACAACAGCCGTCAGTAAATTGTACGATTGTATCTACTCCCTTTTTATGAAGTGATATTATTTCATTCGAAACCATGTCCTCAAGGCTTTGGCTTTTTACTGAAAATGAAATCAGGCACAGCAACAGAATGAATAGTTTTCGCATGGGTTAGTACTTAAGATCGTTTTGAACTGATTGAGTGATTGCTTTAAGTATCGAATACAACCTGTAAGTATAAGTCCGAACGTTGTAAGAGTAATTCAAATTTTCGGGGCCACTATCAGTATAATTGTGCTGACAATCTTCAAAAACAAAGTCTTGTCCTACCTGCTCTTTTCCAATTATCACCCTAAGGTTAATACCTTCTGTATGTGAAGGATAATAAATATCATATACCGTATTTATGCTGTCTGGTTTTTCCGTAATAATGTGCGAACAAATTGGTTGCTCTCTTATTTTGTAAAAATTATCTGCGGCCCATTTCAACATCAATTCCGCATCGACCAACATTGGCTTGGAAATGGCCTGCCGTCCGGGAATACCAACGTAATCTGTATAAGTCATAAACCTTATCACATACCCTTTGCCTTTTGCCTGGTAGAAAACAAATGTATACTGCTGAACTACTATTTTCCCGAGTTGATTTGATTGTTCGATCCAGCCATACATCGGTACAACTCCGGCATATGTAACTATTGTATCAATTCCTTCACTTTGAAGTTTTAGTATCTGATTGTAAGCAACATCCCGGCTAAACTGTGCATGTGCGCATAAACATGATAAACATAAAGCAAGGATAAACACTATCCGGGTCATTGGGTTAAGATTTGATTCGCTATAATAGGCAAATAGTTTTATCGAAACAACCAGGTTGACTGTTAAAATGCATTAGCACACAGATGACACTGATTAGACTGATTTACACAGATTAGCTGGGCTGATAAGAATTCCTACCGCCCAAGTGTGCGACGCAACAAAAGCCCCATCAAAGAAAAAATGCTGACGACCAAAAAAATCCGTGTAAATCCGTCCAATCCGTGTCATCCGTGTGCCAATAAAAATCAGTGTAAATCAGTCCAATCAGCGTCATCTGTGTGCTCCCTAAAAATTTGCACAGAGGTGAACAACTACTCATTTCTGCTTAGCTTCTTATCCGTATTTTTGCCTTTACCATGAAATTTTCTCACTTACATACACATACACAGTTTTCCTTATTGGATGGGGCTTCGCCGATTTCTTCTTTGTTCAAAAAAGCGGCTGATGACGGCATGCCTGCTATTGCTATTACAGACCATGGTAATATGTTTGGCGCATTCGATTTTGTAAACGAAGCGGGCAAACATAAAAATGCAGATGGCTCACTAAAAGTAAAACCAATTGTAGGTTGCGAATTTTATGTGGTAAAGGATCGTCACCAGAAACAATTTTCCAAAGAGCAGAAAGATGATCGCTATCACCAGGTATTGCTGGCAAAAAATACGGTGGGTTACCAAAACCTCGTTAAGCTAACCTCCAAGGGTTACATTGAAGGAATGTACTCCAAATATCCTCGTATTGACAAGGAACTGATCATGCAGCACCACGAAGGATTGATCGCAACGACTTGTTGCATTGGTGCCTACGTTCCGCAAATGATCCTGAGAAAAAGCGAAGAGGAAGCGGAAAAGGAATTCAAATGGTGGCTGGATATTTTTGGTGAAGATTATTTCATCGAGCTACAGCGACACGACATGAAAGAACAGGAACTGATCAACCAAACGCTGATCAAGTTCTCTAAAAAATACAATGTGCCCGTAATTGCTACCAACGATAGCCATTACGTGGACCGCGAAGATTACAACGCCCACGACATTCTACTTTGTATCAACACCGGCGAAAAGCAAAGCACACCCGGTTTTGATGACTTTGTAAACGATGATGCGCAGGTAAAGAACAGACGATTCAAATTTCCCAATGACAAGTTTTATTTTAAAACACAAAAGGAAATGATCGAGCTGTTCCAGGACATCCCGGAAGCGATCGATAATACCAACATGATCGTGGATCGTGTGGATGTATTGAAGCTGAAAAAGGACATCCTGCTTCCCGCCTTCCCTATTCCAAAAGAGTTCCAGGTACACAATGATTCAAACCTGAACCAGTGGGAGTTTTTAAAACACATTACTTATGAAGGCGCAAAAATGCGCTACAACGATATTACGCCGGATATACAGGAACGTATCGACTTCGAATTGTTCACCATTAAAACAATGGGATTCGCCGGTTACTTCCTTATCGTGAGTGACTTTATTAAAGCTGGTCGCGATATGGGCGTATTCATTGGACCGGGTCGTGGTTCTGCGGCGGGAAGCGCCGTAGCCTATTGTATCGGCATCACGAACATTGACCCGATCAAGTACAACCTGCTGTTTGAGCGTTTCCTTAACCCGGATCGTAAGTCGATGCCCGATATCGATACGGACTTTGATGATGATGGTCGCCAGAGGGTTATCGATTACGTGGTGAAAAAATACGGCCAGAACCAGGTAGCGCAAATCGTTACTTATGGTACGATGGCGGCGAAAATGAGTATCAAGGACGTTGCCCGTGCGCTTGACCTTCCATTGCCGGAATCGAATGCATTGGCAAAGCTCGTTCCAGATAAACCCGGCACCGATCTTGGCCGCGTACTTACTGCGCCTATCACTGCAAAAGAGGGCCCGAAATCGCTCGAAGAAAAAGAAGGCTTAAGCCCCGAGGATGTCGAAAACGTAAAACAACTCCGTGCCATTTACAACGGAACCGATTTGCGTGCGCAGGTATTGAAGGAAGCAGAAAGGCTCGAAGGTTCTGTGCGTAACACTGGTATACACGCAGCGGGTATCATCATTGCGCCGGAGGATCTCACAAACATCCTTCCCGTTTGCGCAGCGAAAGATTCTGATTTGTGGGTAACACAATTTGAAGGAAAGATCATTGAAGATGCCGGTGTAATCAAGATGGACTTTTTGGGTTTGAAAACCCTTAGTATTATAAAAACGGCGTTGGATCTGATCAAGCAGAACCACGGTGTAGACATTGTAATAGACGATGTTCCGCTGGATGATATGCCAACTTATGAGCTTTACCAACGCGGCGATACCATTGGTACGTTCCAGTTTGAAAGTCCCGGGATGCAGAAATATCTCCGCGACCTTAAGCCGGATCAGTTCGGCGACTTGATCGCCATGAACGCCTTGTACCGCCCGGGTCCTATCGCTTACATCCCGAACTTTATCGACCGTAAGCACGGACGTGAGGCTATCACTTATGACTTGCCGGACATGGAAGAATACCTGCAGGAAACCTACGGTATCACTGTCTATCAGGAGCAGGTGATGTTGCTGAGTCAGAAACTGGCGGGCTTTACCAAAGGTGACGCTGATGTGCTTCGCAAGGCGATGGGTAAAAAGGATCGTAAAACGCTTGACAAACTGAAACCTCAGTTCGTTGAAAAGGCGAAAGAGAAAGGTCACGATGCACAAAAGCTCGAAAAGATCTGGACCGACTGGGAGGCGTTCGCGCAATACGCGTTCAACAAATCGCACTCTACCTGTTATGCGTTTGTGGCCTATCAAACGGCTTATCTGAAAGCGCATTATCCAAGCGAATATATGGCCGCCGTACTGAACCACGCGGGAGCCATTGAGAAGATCACCTTCTTTATGGAGGAGTGTAAACGCATGGGATTAAAAGTATTGGGACCGGATGTAAACGAATCGAAAAAAGGTTTCGCCGTAAACGCCAAAGGCGAGGTTCGTTTTGGTCTCGGTGGTTTGAAAGGTGTGGGCGAAGCAGCAATCGAAAGCCTTTTGGAAGAAAGAAAAAAGAATGGCCCTTTTTCGTCCATATTTGATTTGATCAAACGTGTAAACCAAAGAACGGTGAACAAAAAATCGCTGGAGAGCCTTGCCTACTCCGGCACTTTTGATTGCTTTACCGATCTGCACCGTGCACAATATTTTCATGTGGGTGACGACAATATGAGCGGCCTTGAGCGGGTTATCAGGTTTGGTAATGCCATGCAATTGCAAACTGCCAATACCACGAATACGCTCTTTGGCGACCTGGGAACTGCGCTGGACGTGCCTACGCCTAAGCTGGCCGTTTGCGAACCATGGGGACTTACGGAAATGCTTGATTATGAAAAAGAAGTAACGGGCATCTTCCTGAGTGGTCACCCGCTGGACAACTTTAAGTTTGAAATGCGCAACTACGGCATCACCCAACTCTCCGATTTTATAGAAGTGAAGGACTTGGCTACGCCAAATACCAGCCGTGTGTTCAGGCTGGCGGGATTGGTGGTGGATGCGCAACACCGCGTTACCAAAACCGGTCGTGAGTTTGGCGTGCTGGCGATAGAGGATTACAGCGGCAAATGCGAGTTCATGTTGTGGAGCAATGATTATGTGCGTTTTAAGAACTTTTTGGAGAAAGGAAAGAACCTTTTCCTCACCGGACAATTCAAGCAGGGCTATAAAGGTTTTGAGTTTAAGATAGACAGCATCGTTCTCTTGGAAAGCATTAAACCGAACCTGACAAAACAACTGGTTCTGGATGTAGAAGCGCGGCATTTGAGCAGGGAAATGATCGATTTCCTGGAAAAAAATGTTAAAAAATATCCCGGCAGATCGAGCATCCGTTTCAACATAGTGGAGCCCAAAAGTCGTTTGAAAATAGGACTTTACACTATGGATGGAGCCTTCCAGATGAATGACGAATTGGCCGGATGGCTGCAACAGCTACCCGAACTGGGTGTGCAGGTTGTGACCAATTAACAGGTGTGGATATGTCAGAATAGCTAGATTGATCGAATGGAGTTATTTTTGCAGACTAGTTTAAACATTACTTAAAATAAAATTAAAGTATACTATGGCAGCAACATTCACAGATGCAAACTTCGAGCAGGAAGTATTGTCTTCAGATAAATTATCAGTAATAGATTTTTGGGCAGAATGGTGTGGACCTTGCCGCGCAATCGGACCAGTTATCGACGAATTGTCTAAAGAATATGATGGAAAGGTAAACATTGGTAAAGTAAACGTTGACCAAAACCCTCAGATCTCTGTAAACTATGGCATCACTTCTATCCCTGCGATCCTTTTCGTAAAAGGTGGTAAAGTGGTTGACAAATTGGTAGGTGCACAACCTAAAGCCAACTTCGTTAAAAAAATCGAAGCTCATATTTAAGAAGACCAAGAGGTTTAATATATACGAAGCCGTTAGATGTTCTAACGGCTTTTTTTATATACAGACTTTATACTATAGTTGGCAAATAATCGATTTATCGTATATCCAACTTTATTTTTTTTTATAACATTTTTGCTTTGATAAAACTTTCGCATATTTTTGAAATAATACCGATTTAGAATATCTTTTAGTGCCTATCATCGAAACTTAACCCCTAACAGTTTTTCGATCTAAATTAATAAACAACCCCCATTGAATGATAACACCTAAAAGCAAAGTCATATGAATGTAACTCACAAAACAATTCCAATAACCAACCTAGCCGTAAGTATTGACAATCCTAGATTCGAAACTACCACTAACCAAAGAGATGCAATCTCTACAATGATAGAAGATCAAGCACCCAAATTACTTAAGCTGGCAAAAGACATAATAGATTTTGGACTCAATCCAGCAAAAAAGATTTGTGTAATTCCTTCTGAAAAACCGTCTGGGCAATTTACTGTGTTAGAAGGAAATCGCAGAATCACCATTCTGAAAATACTAAGTAATACAAATATTGTTGATGGCAAACATGCATCTTTTATAAAAAGTATAAAAAAACTAAGCGAAGCTTTTCAGAAAAATCCAATAAAAAATGTAGAATGTGTCATATTTCCAGACTCCGATAGTGCCTTAAAGTGGATTGAACTTGAGCATACTGGCGAGAATGAGGGAATTGGCGTGGTTTCTTGGGATGCACAGCAAAGAGCTCGCTTTGACAAAAAAGTCAAAGGAACAACTCCTCTAGCACTGCAGGCAATAGAACTAATGCATCGTTCAGAATTCACACCCAAAAAAATAAAAGAGGCGTTGCCAAATCTTACGATTTCAAACTTAGAAAGACTTCTGGGTGATCCAGACGTTAGAGATCTGCTGGGCATAAAGTTACAAGACAAAGTTTTATACTCCGAATTAGAAGAAAAAGAAGTTATGAAAGGACTTGGCAAAATTGCCGATGATTTTCTTTTCAACGATTATACTGTATATAATATTGATAAAAAGAAAGACCGTAAGACTTATTTAGAAAGCTTTACAAAACAAGATATTCCATCAAAAACAAAAAAATCAACGGACGGACCATGGCATCTTATTTCGAAATCTGCACCCAAAGTTGCTGAAGATGAAAAATCAAAAGCAAAAAACAAAAAAAGCGCACCCTTACCTTATGACAGAAAAACACTAATTCCACGTGATTGTGTAATGACGATAAACGACAACCGCTTAAACTCCATCTATAGAGAGCTTAAAAATTTGGAAGTCGATGAGTTTGTTAACGCCACAGCAGTCTTATTTAGAGTATTTATTGAATTGAGCGTTGATCATTTGATCGCAACAAAAAAAGGCAAGGTGTTTCAGGGCATAAAAAAAATGACTCCCCTTAAAGAAAAAGTAGAAAAATCAATCAAATATTTTGAAGACAGCCATTTAATTGAAGATGACAAATTGAAAGCAATTAATGTTGCAATTCAGAATAATCACAGCATTTTTTCAATCGACACTTTTAATGCTTACATACACAATCGACATATTAGTCCCATCGCAAAAGATCTCAAAGTAACATGGGACAACATTCAAGTATTCGTAGAAAAAATTTGGGAAATTTCTAATTAGATTTAAATGGAATTTTATTCACCCTTAAGATATCCGGGAGGCAAAGGAAAGATTTCGAATTTTATCAAATTAATTTTTGAAAAAAACTTACTTGTAGACGGCTACTATGTTGAACCATATGCTGGCGGGGCATCTGTAGCGCTTTCGTTATTGTTTGATGAATATGCCTCAAACATCATTATTAACGATATAGATCGCTCTGTTTTTGCCTTTTGGTATTCCGTATTAAATAACACTGAAGAATTTTGCGACTTAATATTGAAGACCAACATTACTACTAAGGTTTGGAAGCGACAAAAAGAAATACAAAAACAAAAAGATTCAACTAATCTATTGGAATTGGGATTTTCGACTTTCTTTTTGAATAGAACGAATCGCTCTGGTATAATCAAAGCAGGGGTTATTGGCGGAAATGCTCAAGATGGCAATTACAAAATTGATGCACGGTTTAACAAAGAAGAATTAATCCGAAGAATAAGACGAATAGCGGCTTACAAAGAGCGGATAGAACTCTTCAATTTGGACGCGATAGAGTTAATTACAACAATTTCAAACTATCTTCCTGAAAAGACTCTCATATATTTCGACCCGCCGTATTATGTCAAGGGTAAGGATTTATATGTAAATCATTACAAGCACGAAGATCATGTTCTAGTTTCAGAAATGGTTAATGGAATCACGGAACACAAATGGATTGTTTCCTATGATAACGCACCGGAAATAAATAAAATTTATAAGAGAAATAAAAAATTTGAATACACCTTGAATTATAGCGCAGTAAATGCCACAAGTGGAACAGAGGTTATGGTGCATCATAATGATCTATATATACCAAGTTTCAATCCTATATTTTAATGCAAAATAAGAAACCAATAAATTGCTGCACTTTTTCTTATCTAATAAATATTTAAACCAAAAAGATTCCAATGAAAGTAATTTTGTCTGGCGCTATCGCAAACTTTAGCGGATTAACAAACGAACAGTTTCTCAAATATTTACAAGAAAAAGATAATTCGATTGAATATTATCGTTTGCAACCCCAAAGCGGCGGAATATATTCGGCGTCACTAGATTGGAAAGCAATTGGCAAAGTTAGTGCAATACTAGGCATTGCATCGTTTCTATGGCAAGCTTACTCGGAACTTATAGCGCCGCACAAACTGCCTTCTTCAAATAGCGGAATTGTAATTTTTATTGAAAATGCAGGTCATCATAATCAATTTTGGATTGGACAAGATACAACATCCGAACAGGAACTGAAAGCTAAACTGGAAAAAGCCATAAGCGAAATTGATACTGCTCAAAATGATATTCAACAAAAAATCATAAAAGAATCAAGTCATTGGAAGCAAATCAAATAGTTAAATAAGTCGAACCAAGCATACTACAACCTTTTTAGTTGCGATATACTTGGTTCGACTTATTGACTACTTCAAATTATCTTTTAGGATATTTGTATTATTCATCAACAGAGATATAACCTACCTCTTCTCCAACAACTCCTTCAACATCTCCAACTTCTCCCTCTCACTTTTTACTAAAGCCTCATACAACTCAACTATTTTATCAATCGCATTAAAGGTGGGAAAATAGTTTACAGTATTGATAGTTGAACTGTCATTGCTGGTGAATGTATTTGAGATAACATTTATTCCAGCGTCTTCGTCAAACTCCTTAAACAACTCCACCGGCACGCTAAGAATCTTTGCGATTTGCTCCAGCAATGCATCGTCAATTTCTTCTTTTTGTTCGAGCAAAGAGATTCTGCGTTGTGTCCAGTCTTCACCAAGTTCCATAGCTAAAGCTTCCTGTTTAACTCGTTTAAATTCTCTAAAGCGTTTAACGTTTCTTCCGTGGTGAATGGTTTTTCCTAAATAATTGTTTAAGTACAAACACAAATATAATAAAATCGGGTAGCTACTGTAGCACGATAATTTTTTGCGTAAAAAAGAACATTTTACGCAAAAAGAAAAGTCCTTTCTGGAAACAACTTACTGTTATTGAATCATAGCTTGGTGTGATTTCGAGACTATCTATAACAAAACAAAAGTTTCATTAAAAGGAAACTTTTATTACCTTCGACAAGTCAAATTAAATGGACAATAATTTTGAAATTGTTTTTTTGGCGGAAGCCTATGAGTTTTTAAAGTCGCTTGATATAAAACATTCCAGTAAGATACTTTACAACATCAGAAAAGCTCAACAAAAAAACGACCCAGATCTGTCAAAAAATTAACAGATGATATTTGGGAGTTTAGGACATTATATCAAGGACTTCAATATAGACTGCTGGCATTTTGGGATAAAACAGATATGTCAATACACTTGTTATATCGACACATGGATTTATCAAGAAACAGAGTAAAGTGCCAGAGAATGAAATCTCAAAAACGGAAATGCAGCGAAAAAAATATTTTCGGGACAAAATAAAAACTAAGAAATGAAAACATACACACTAGATGAAGTCACAGACAAAATCGTTGGCAAAAGAGGAACTCCATCAAGGGACAAGTTTGAATATGAACTTCAAATGGATTTAATTGGAAAAGCAATTAAAGAAAGCCGGCAGGAACGCAAATTAACACAAGAACAACTTGGACAATTAGTTGGGGTTCAAAAAGCCCAAATTTCAAGGCTCGAAAGTAACGCGAGCAATGTGACCATCGACACATTGATGAAAGTTTTTGCTGCATTGAAAGCAAAAGTGAAACTTCAAATTGAGCTACCCAATGCAAAATTTAATTTGGCAAGGTAAAACTCTATTTAGTAGTTATTTTGCAATCGCAAGTGTTTCGCAGTCGCTATTGCTGACATTGCAGCGATAATAACGTACGAAAGCGCACCAACAAATGGTTGCAGTACCCAATGGCTGTTGGCGAGCCTGTTACAATGCCACGCTTCACACCAACAGCGGCGCTCTAAGCCTTTGGTTGATTAATTCTCTACAACTTCTTTTCCGCAACCTGTTGCTTCTCCACATACAATCTTTGCGTCATTTCGCCGTCTGCTGTTGTTTGTATTTCTGTGGAAATTGTTTTGTCCAGCGCTGCGAATTCCAACGTGTATCTGCTGTTCTTTTTTACCTTGAATACAAGAAACTTGTTCATGTCGTCTGTAGGTGAAGGCGAAAAACCAAAGTCAGTTTGTTTGCCATCCTTAAGAAGTGTAATCCTGGAATGAATCCTGTTGTTGCCGTCAGGTGTGCATGATTCATCTTTAAACAGCACCACATTTAAAATCATTTCATCTCCGGGAAGTTGTTGCTGGCGAAGTTGTTCGTTGTAAATATCAATATATCTTTTGGTAACATTATATCCGTGAATATTTCTCTGCGTACTATCCCATATAAGAGGAAAATATGTTTGTGTGGGTTTAAATGAACTGGCATAAATGCTGTACTCGGGCCGTGCGGGATCGGCTTTTCCGGCATCGGCAACAAACCAGCTTTTATTCAATGCGTCGGGATAGTATTCTGTAAAATACCATTTGCCATCAATTAAAACTTCCACCCAATTATGGTTTCCTTTTTTGGTGGTCCAGTTCGGAATGCCTGCCAGCCTCGACGGAATGCCAACTGCCCTGAACGCATCCACCAAAAGAATCGACAACCCAGTACAGGTAGCCATTCCCTGTTCAATGGATTCATAAGGGCTTTGGTTAACTTTTTTTCGTTTGGTATTATAATCTGTCTTTAACAGCTTAGCAATTTTTCTGTTTACTGAATCAATGGCCGCATAGATATCAGTACAATTTGTTACCAGCGGAGTAAAGCGGTTGTAAAAATCCTGTCGCCAGTTATCGCGGTGTTCATCCAACACAGCGTATGGAAGCACTTCGTTAAAGAAAACGGAATCGGGCAAGGATTTGCACCAGGCAAAATTTTCACGTGCCTTATAAGCCTGACTCACATTGTCAAGCAAAAAATTGGCAGTCAACGTTTCTCTATCGGTCTGCGGCATATAGGTTATTAAAAATGCCATGGCACGCAATTCTTTTGCAGGAGCGGCTTTCAGCGCTTTTGACAGTTCCGTTTTGTTTTTACCGGCATTGTTCAATGCCTGATCCAAAAGCGTACGTTCTGTTTTACTCAGCCTATCCTGTGCGGCCGCGTTGTACAAAACAAATAATGGCAAGGCAAGCGATAAAAGCAACCTAAAAAACTTCATACTTTTTTATTTTAACCGGGAAGTTCCCCGGAGTTTGATGAGGCAAACATAGGAATTGAATTTGACAATCCGGATGGCTAAAACAGTCTAAAATGGTACAGGATACGGCTCATAGTTTTTCTCAAAGAATGCCGTGGTTCGTGTCCCCACGAACCACAATGGCGCCTTGTTATGGTTCGTGGGGACACGAACCACGGCATCTGGCTGTGTTCACACCAACCGCGGCGTTAAAACTGCTTACACTCATCATAGCGCCAACAGCTGATAATTATTATTTAACTCCAACCTGTTTTTCATTTCGAATATATTTGAGTTCGCTCCGGCTTAAACAATTATTCTATGGACAAAAAAGCAAAAGACATTTTATTCAAAACCTATTGGTCCTCCCAGGGCTGGAAAGGCAGCTACCAAACCGATCCTGCTGATTTTGCTTATGCAAAATCTATGGGCGTTATGTTTGACAAGTTGTCCATTAGCAAGCAGGAGTTGCTTGACAAGCTTAAAGAACTTTTACGTACAATTTCAAAGGAAGATGTTGCCAATGCTTTTTTAAGCAGCTTAACAAACAAGCGACTTGAATTGCGTTCTGCATTCGCCAGTTGGGTCAACGCATCAAAAATCATCCAAACAGAAACCGTTGATGGTTGGCTTCTGCGGGAAAAATATGTCGACGAAGATTTAAACGTGATGAATTCCGAGCGATTGAAATGGGGCGGCGTAAGACATAGCCATGCCATCTACAATTACCTTGACCTCACTCTTTTTTCAAAGCTCTCCATCGATAAACCAAGCGACGAAGACATAGCGATATTTTGCAGCATTCTCGAAGCCATCAATCAATCGGCTGTGGGTGAAACGCCAAGTAAGCTTCGGGACAGATTAAAAGATGTTTACAAATCATCAAAAGAAGAAAGAAGCAATCTGCTGGAAATTCTTGGTTGTTGCCACATCCTACAACCCGGCAGCTACAAGAGGTCCACAAGCTTTAAGAGCGATTGGCAATTTGTTGAATACTGGCGCGGCGAAGACAAGTTCGACGCAAATGCTGTCTTTCATTATTTTCAACGCTCCTTTGATACACCTAGCAATAAGATGACTGTTGTCAAAATTTAGATCTTCATAAGATGCGCCCAGATGTACTAAGGTGACCAACAAACTTGCGTCAGTAACCGGAGATTATTAACTTAATAAAATGAACCGGAAATTTTTGATTTATAATCTTAGCGCTTTCTTCCTTTCTGCGATAATCTCGTTGGTGGTTTACTGGAAAAATCTATTTGTAACTGTCGACTTTAAAGTTATACTCACCTTATTTAGTTTCTTTATCGTGCTTTCTAATGTAAGCTGTTTAATATCATCGTTCATATCTAAATCCAAATGGAGCGTTGATCTTATTGTAAGTGCAGTTCTTTATGTTATCGCTTTTTATTGTTTAGGCAGCTTTATTAAAACCTCGGAAGAGGGCCTCAATGTTCTCCTTGCTTTTATCGGGTTTTGCCTGAGCATTCTTTTTTTCATCATTCTACTTGTAGTGAAACGGATTTTGCCCAAATGAGTAATCAACTCTCACTTCGGCTAGCAGGTCTTTCAATGTGGATAATAAAAAACGCTTTCTACGGCTTTTCAATTACGACTCTACACTTGTATATTTTTCAAATTATGCAAACAGGAATTGCCTGACAAGCTTAAAGAACTTTACGTGCAATTTCAAAAGAAATCTCCTTTCATCAAAAAAAAGCTAAATCCCGCAACTGAATAACCACAGTTTAATATATTGCATCGAACAAACAACCTCTTATCTTAACAAAAAAAACTTCCTATGGGACTTTTCGATAAACTCAGGAACGAATTTGTAGATATAATCGAATGGGTGGATAGCACCCAGGACTCGATCGTGTGGAAATTTCCCCGCTATCAGAATGAAATAAAAATGAATTCAAAGCTTACTGTGAGAGAATCGCAGGTAGCAGTGTTTATGAACGAAGGAAAAGTGGCCGATATTTTTCCGCCCGGTATGTATTCACTAACAACGCAAAACATGCCTATTCTATCCACTTTGAAAGGTTGGGTCTATGGCTTTAACAGCCCGTTTAAAGCAGATGTCTATTTTGTAAGCATGAGGCAATTCATTAACCAGAAATGGGGAACAATGAACCCCGTGATGATGCGTGATGCAGAGTTTGGCCCCGTTCGTTTAAGGGCATTTGGCAGCTTTGCTTTCAGGGTGAAAGATGCGGGTGTTTTCTTGAAAGAAGTGTCCGCAACAAATCCGGATTTTAGTGCTGAGAACATTTCTACACAATTGCGCAATCTTGCCGTGTCGCGAGGCATGGAAGCTATTGCTGAAGCTAAAATTCCAGTATTGGATATTGCTTCACAATACGAGGAAGTATCAGGAATTATCACCGGAAAAATAAAATCAGAGTTTGAAGAACTGGGATTGGAGCTGACAAAATTTTTAATTGAAAATGTTTCTCTTCCACCTGAGGTAGAAGCCGCGCTGGATAAAAGAAGCAGCATCGGCATTGTTGGTAACTTAAATGCATACACGCAATTCCAGGTGGCGAATTCTTTGGAAAAATCTGCTGAAAATCCTGGTGGCGGTGGAACAGTTGGCGCCGGTGTTGGTGCTGGCATCGGTTTAGGTATTGCAGGACAAATCGCGGGTATGTTTCAAAACAACCAGGCAGCGAATGGCAGCAATACGCCTCCCCCTTTACAAACGGAAGCAGAATTTTTCGTCGCGATTGATGGCAAACAGGCCGGCCCGTTTAATCAACAGCAGCTAACACAGTTGGCGTCTAACAATACATTGCAGGCGCAAACACTTGTATGGAAAAAAGGCATGAACGGATGGGCCGCTGCAAATACCCTCCCGGAGTTAGCCGCAATAATAAATAGTGCGCCGCCTCCTTTACCCATGTAATAAAAATGTTCCCACAGAGCTATCGATCTCTATCAAAAAATAGTGACCGATAGCGTTTTGAACCACCCACCCCCAAATACCGGACACTATGTTGGAAGAGAACAATACTGCTGAAATACATGGCAATACTTTCAAGTGCGAGAACTGTGGCGCTGTAATGCATTTTGCACCTGGAACTCATTCCCTGAAATGTGATTTCTGTGAAACAGTGAATGAAATTCCGGATACACATCAGCCCGTACATGCCTACGACTACAACACTTTTATCAACGATAATGCAAGCGTTGTTACAAATGTTATAACGGTTACGAAATGTAATAGCTGCGGCGCCGTCACTACTTTGGATGACAAAACCGTGGCAGGGAATTGCACGTTCTGTGGCAGCCCGTTGCTAACGATCAATCAGCAGCAGCAAGAAGTTGTGAAGCCACATTATGTGCTGCCGTTTTTTGTAAACGACCAGCAGGCTAAAAAGAATTTTGGCGCATGGATGAAAAAATTATGGTTTGCCCCATCAGATCTGCAGCGTGTGGTGGAGCAAAGAACAGCCGGGGCACTGCGCGGCATTTACATACCTTATTGGGTGTATGATACAGATACAGAAACGGAGTACACCGGCAGAAGAGGCGAATACTACTACACCACAGAAACATATACGGAAACAGTCAATGGCAAATCGGAAACAAGAACACGCCAGGTAAGACATACCGCATGGTACCCCGCAAGTGGCGAAGTGGATTGTCCCTTCAGCGACCTCTTAATATCGGCCAGCACATCTTTGCCGCAAAAAATAGCGGATAAACTGGAACCATGGGAATTGTCTGAATTGGTAGCTTACGATGAACGTTATTTAAGCGGTTTCCGTGCAGAGCTGTACCAGGTAACAGCACAAAGCGGATTTGACGTAGCTAAACAACAAATGGTCGGCACCATTGAAGATACGATTCGCAGAGATATTGGCGGAGATGAACAGCAAATTTCAGACTATGATACACAGTATTATAACACTATGCTGAAGTATGTGTTATTGCCTGTATGGATGTGCGCCTACAATTACAAAAATAAACTTTATCATTTTACTGTAAACGCCTGCACTGGTGAAGTGGTGGGGGAAAGACCATACAGCGCACTCAAAATCGTGATGCTTGTATTGGCTATTATTGCGCTTGGCATTGCAATTTATGTAATGGCGCGACAGCGATAAAACACCTTTTTTTGCACACGGATGACACAGATTAGTCTGATTTACACTGACCTTTTTTAATAACTGAATAACTGAGTAACTGAATGGTCGCAAAATCGAATGCGCAATGATTTTTTTTCTCGCCGCTGTTCGAAAAAATCAGTGTAGATCAGTCTAATCAGTGTCATCTGTGTGCCCACTACTTCGGATACACAAAATCCGTCTCCATTTCCTTCGTTTTAATTGGCCTTACTTCTATCGTTGCGGAAGGAACAAATGCAAATTCCGGGTTTTGCTTTGCTATTTCCACCGCTTCGTCGATGTCATTTGCTGTAATGTGGTAATAGCCAACCTGCACTTCTTTTGTTGGGTCGATGGGTTTGGATACCCAGGTGCGGTCACGTTTGGCAATAAGAAAACCTTCTCTTACGATAGGTTGTGCAGCAATCAATTTACCTTTTGCTTTTAGCAATCCAATATACGCTTCGCATTGTTTGATGAATGCTAAATGTTCGTCGGCTGACAGCGCGGCTTTGGCATCTCCGGCATTTCGAATGTAAAGCATGAATTCTTGTGCCATAATTTTTGGTTTGGTTTTTAACCAAATAATCTCAATCAAAATTACGCTGTTTTAAATTATGAGTTTTGAGTCTTTAAATTATCGGAAGCACAATTAAATGAACAAAATCATTTACTAACGCGACTTTCATCATTTCTCTCCTGTGCAGATATTCGCATCTTGCGCCGTATTTATGACCAATTGATCACAACAAGATCCATTCTTTTTTAAAAAGTGCCACCCACCAAATCACTGATATTTATGAATCAATACGCTGTTCTTAAACAGGGTCTCAAGGTATTGTTTCCTGTAGCCTTTATAGTTATTTTTTTCAATCAGCCATTGCATGGACAGGAAAAGAAAGATACCTGTTCAAACTATTCAGCCATCAAGCGAGCCATCACTTTCAACGCTTTGCTTCAGGTACGCTACATGGCTTCCCTTACTCACAATGTGGACGTTACAGGCAAGCATTTCGATCCGGCCGTTACGAAAGGCGTCACCAATACATTTTCCCTACGCAGGGCCCGCTTCATGGTGAAGGCTGCGGTGAACGACCGGTTCTCTACTAACTTCATGTTTAACTTTGCTGAGTTTAGCGGAAACACGGCAAATAAAGTGGTGGAGAATGCTTTTGTAAAATATTCGGCGAATAAGCATTTCAATATCCAGGCAGGACAGTTCAGGCCTTTCTTTGGCATTGAAGATCTGATACCTGCAGAGTTAGTCAGAACGCTGGATTACTCCAATCAATATTCATTGTTTGCAGCCAACGGCTGGCAGGGGTTTCAGTTGGGTGTATCTGTATTCGGAAATATATCAGGCGATGACAAGAAGTTCGTTAAATACTATGCCGGTATTTATAACGGCAACAATCGCAACCAACCCAGTGACAACGACAATACAAAAAATGTGTACGGAAGATTAGAAACCACTTTATCTGAACATTTTACGTTGGGTGCCAACGCCGCGTCTGGTAGTTTTGGTGCAGGTACCGGCTTCGCATGGGGCGGTGATGTAACAGGCAAAATTGATCTCTGCGAAAACAAGAAATGGGAACTGCTGCTAACCGCTGAAGGTAAGTCGGGCACCAATTTCAATTTATTCAACGCCGCAACTACTCTTAAGCCGCAACTCTCCAATTGCAAAATGTGGGGCATCTACGTTTTTCCACTGGTGCGTTATAACTACAATAATGCCCGCTTAAGGGCACTTGAATTTTCATCACGGTACGAGTACCTGAACGAAAATTCTATATTGGGAGACAATCCGTATCAAGTCATTACGCCAAACGTTTCTTTTGTTTTTGCAGATGATATGTACGCAACATTGCAAGTAGGCTCCAACATTGAAGTATTCAAACACAATGTGCCGCTGACGACTTGTTATAGCCAGAGCCTGATGTATTTGCAGTTGCAATTGAGGTTTTGAGTTTTTAGCTATAAATCATGAGTTATGCGTTCTCAATCGAAGAAGGTTTTCTAAAACCAGCACCAGCAAAATTCCTAAGATATAAGAAAGGATATCTATCCACTCAAAATGACACGCCGATAACAAGCCTTGCCAGCTTGTTGTTGCTTAGTCCAATTCTATCTACAAAATGAAGATATTGTAACGTTTCAATCAGGAAAGAAAACAACAGAACAGCAATCGCCGTTTTAAGGAACGGTGTATCCACAAAAGATTTTACAAAGCAGTAGATCAATATAACAACGAGAAAATCTCCGCCGTAAGGTCTTATGATCGTATCATGAACATATTTCGCAATGAACACTTCCGTGGCAAACAACGCAATCGTGAGAGCGAAATAAATCCAGTTAAATTTGAAAAGTTTACCTATCATTTTATTGGCTATGTAAATGAATCGCAGCAAATATCGACAGGAATTTGAAAACTCTGTATCAATAAAAGATGATTTGGAACAAACACTTTGTAGTTTACAGTTTTGCCGGCAACCCTGGTGCAAATATGAGCCTTAAACAATGGAAGATTTTTCAACAGAAATACAAGCTTTTTCCAATAAAAAGTTCACAGAAGTTCTCCAAAAAACCAACTTCATAAAAAGAGTTGGCATCGCTATGTTTTCAATCATCTTGATCACAACAGTATTTGGAGTTTACTGCGACAATCTGCTAAAAAGAGAACATGCCTTTACGTTGGGGAGAGTTAATCATTACATGTGGAGTCCCGGTAAATACAGCGAAGGATATATCGTTTATGCGACCTTTGATGTAGGCGGTAAGACTTACACTTCGCAGATAGTGATTCATTCCTCCAAAAGCAGAAAGCTGGAGGGGCTGATTGAGGAAAAACTATTTAACAAGAATATCGAAATCGCATACGTTCCGAAATGGCCTTCAAAGAACGAGATTCTTTTATCGGAAGGCGGTTTCAAACACTACAACAGGACCATGCCGGACAGCCTGCAATGGATCAATGCCATATTCAATCCAGAAAAAAAATAAGCCTGCCCCAAGATCTCCCCGGGTACAGGCGTTCTATAATTAAACACACACACTTTCAATTCTTGCCACTCCCGTTTCCATTGCTACCTCCGCCACTGCCCTTGCCACTTCAACAGCCACTCTTTTATCAAACACATCGGGAATGATGTATTCAGGATTTAATTCGTCATCTGTTATAATTTCCGCAATGGCTTTCGCCGCAGCAATTTTCATTTCATCGTTAATATCGCTTGCACGTACATCAAGCGCTCCTCTGAAAATACCGGGAAATGCAAGCACATTGTTGATCTGGTTGGCAAAATCTGACCGGCCCGTTCCCACAATCTTCGCTCCTGCCCTTAATGCAACGTCAGGCATGATTTCAGGAATTGGATTTGCCATTGCAAAAATGATAGCATCTTTTGCCATTGATTGTACATCTGCTTCGGTTAATGAGTTTGGAGCAGATACGCCAATAAACACATCTGCGCCTTCGATCACCTCCGAAAGTTTCCCACTCTTTCTTTCGAGATTTGAAGTGCGGGCAATTTCCATTTTTTCGCGATTCAGATTTTCCCTGCCTTCATATACCGCCCCTGATCTGTCGCACAGAATTACTTTTTCAAGCCCCATGCTCATCAAAAGTTTCGCTACAGCAATGCCGGCAGCGCCGCAACCATTGATTACCACATTTATATCGTGAATATCTTTGTCAACAATTTTCAGTGCGTTCAACATCGCCGCAAGTGTAACGATCGCAGTACCATGCTGATCATCGTGAAACACAGGGATGTCGCACTCCGCACGCAACCGTCTTTCTATTTCAAAGCAGCGGGGAGCAGAAATATCTTCCAGGTTAATACCCGCAAAATTGCCTTCCAGGAGTTTAACAGTATTTACAATTTCATCAACACTTTTTGTGCGAAGGCACAAAGGGAACGCGTCTACGTTTGCAAATGTTTTGAACAAGGCACACTTTCCTTCCATTACCGGCATTCCAGCTTCCGGACCGATGTCGCCAAGACCCAGAACGGCAGTGCCATCTGTAATAACGGCCACGAGATTGTTACGTCTTGTATATTTATATGAGAGATCCACATCTTTTGATATTGCCAGACAAGGCTCCGCAACACCGGGAGTATAGGCAATGCTCAACTCCTCGCGGTTTGTGATCCTGGCATTGCAAACAACTTCAATCTTACCTGCCCACTGTTCGTGCATTTGAAGAGCTCTTTTCTTAAACATAGAAACGGTTTTTTGTGTTTAATGATTGTACATAAGTCGCAGAAATACGACAAGCGGCTGCACTTTATAAAGTAAAATGCAAAGGTACCTGAGTGGTTGTAGGCAGAACATGAAGTAAATCAGCCTTTTATTCTTCGTTTATTGATTTGTTAATTCCCAAAGGTCATAATAGTTGAAAACTGATTACCTGTTAACTGGTTTCTTACTTATCACCCATTACTCAAAACCAAATTCTTCGAACCTGATTTTCGTCACCCATTTTTATCATAAATGACTGCAACTTGCACTTCTTTTTTTAAAGTGTGAGCAATGCAGCAAACTAAAACAGTTGAGTTACTGGCCCCCGCGGGTAATTTTGAATCCTTGACAGCCGCCATACAAAGTGGCGCTAATGCTGTCTATTTTGGAATCGACCAACTCAACATGAGGGCAAGAGCCACGATGAATTTTACTTTGGACGACCTGCAGAGCATAGCGTTTCAATGTCATGCAAAGAATGTAAAAGCTTATCTCACTCTCAATACAATTATTTACGATCATGATCTTTCGTTGATTAAAAACATTATCAACAGAGCCAAGGCAGCGGGCATCGATGCTGTTATTGCTGCGGATCATGCAGTAATCGCTCAGGCAGCATCTATTGGAATGCCCGTTCACATTTCCACACAGGCAAATGTTTCCAATATAGAAACGGTCAAATTCTTCGCTCCTTTTGCGGATGTAATTGTGTTGGCAAGAGAATTGAGTTTGAAGCAAGTGGAAACAATTTGTAAAGAAATTCAAAGGCAAAATATTTGCGGAGTTTCCGGCAACCCAATAAAAATAGAGGTCTTTGCACATGGTGCTTTATGCATGGCCGTTTCAGGAAAATGTTATTTGAGTCTGCACAGCCATAACGCTTCTGCAAACCGTGGCGCCTGTATTCAAAACTGCCGCCATCGCTACAAGGTAACAGACATTGAAGATGATGTGGAGCTGGAAATAGACAACGAATATATCATGTCGTCAAAGGATCTCAAAACAATTGATTTTCTTGATCAGCTTTTACTTGCCGGCGTTGATGTATTAAAGATCGAAGGCCGCGGCCGCAGCCCTGAATATGTAAGCACCGTAACCGCATGCTACCGCGAAGCAATTGATGCTATAGCACAAAAAACATTTGACGAGGAAAAGATCAACCAATGGAACGAACGCCTCAAAGAAGTGTACAACCGTGATTTTTGGGGAGGTTATTTTCTTGGCAAAAAAATGGGCGAATGGAGCAATGCTGCCGGATCACAAGCAACCACGCAAAAGATCTATCTCGGCAAAGGCAAACATTATTTCTCCAAAACACAGATTGCAGAGTTTGAAATTGAAACCTATCAATTGAATGTCGGCGACCGCATTCTCATAACAGGGCCAACTACGGGTGTGTACGAAAGTATTATCACTTCATTGCACGTGAATGATGATGGCGCAAAAGACATCGCTGTAAAGGGCGACAGATGCGCATTTCCAGTTGACAAGCCAATCAGAACCTCGGATAAATTATATAAAATAGTTTAGTGCGAATATTTAGTGAGTTGAGAATTGGAAGTTGAAAATTATTAAATCATGCCCATCGTAGTATATAGAAGGAACAAATGCATTGGTTGCAATTACTGCACTGAACACGCTCCGGAATTTTGGCGCATGTCAAAGAAGGATGGTAAAAGTGTATTGCTTAACTCCGTTGAAAAAAGCGGCCGTTGGAACCTTCGCATAAGCGAAGCCGATATCGAAGCAAACAAACGGGCCGCAGACGCATGCCCGGTGAAAGTGATTGAAGTGAATACCTAGCATTACGTTAGGTGTTAAAAGCTAAAAGCATGTTCCATCATCCCGAGCAACGAGGCATCTGAGTCCTATTCAAGCAGAAGATCAAAACAAAACATTTAAGTTGTAAAGCACTAATTGTAGGCAAAGCCTTAGATTGGTTCGATAATGCGCCAACGATCCTTTAAATATTTTCCTTGCAACTGTTGTTGAGCTTTGTATATAGCGAGCTTTTCTAAGACATTTATTTGATTCAATAAAAAATGGAATTAGTTTTGGGCTGTTCCAAAAGACAATCCCCCACAAATGAATGAAAGGTCTAAAATTGCGATTAAGTTAATAACATCGCATATTGTTTTACTCTTGGTCTTAATTTTATTCTCTGTAATGTTAACCAATGACCGCTTCCTTTCTCTTTCAATAACTCAAACAGTATTGATTATCTTATACCTCGCAGGATATTGGGAGTTCTTTGGAATTAAATTCAGAAAATTGTTTTGTTTAACATCACAAGTTGCCATCATCACAATATTTTTTTGGAAATATCAAAAAGGCTGGAATAACCATACTAATCCTTACTTGATCATTAGCCTTGCTGCTATTCAAGCCTATCTACTTTTTGAATTGATAAAAATACTTTTTGTAACCTTAAAAAAAGACAAAGTATTTGTGGAAATATCGTTTCCTTTTAGATCCGGAGACTATTTAATTACAGATGGCGGAAATTCTAAAATTAGTCGCCTGATGAATTATCATTACTATTCGCCGATACATAAGAAGAACAAAACAAACAATTCAATGCTCTATGCTACAGATATAGTGAAAATTACCAAAACCCATTTTCTTCCAAAAACTAATAATGAATATCCCATTTTTGGTGAGAATCTTTATAGCCCTATGGAGGGTATTGTCGTAAAAGTCGAAAAAAGCATTCCTGATAACGATACATTTTCTGGAAATTACCCCTATAATACTGGTAATACTGTTGTAATAAAAAAAAATAACCATTATTTGTTGGTAGGCCATTTAAAAAAAGACAGTATAAAGGTTAAGCCAGGCGATATTGTCAATAAAAATGATTTGCTTGGATTGGTTGGAAATTCAGGTTGGACAGAAAGGCCCCACTTACACATGCAATTAATCGAGAGTGATTCCGATAATTATTGGCGTGGAAAAGGCATTTGCATTAGATACAAAAATTTAAATCTATATAAAAACAGGTTGATCAAAGTACAAAACATGGATCACACTACTATCTTGTAGAAACGTGGTGTAGCCAATATTTCAGCTTGGTCCTATCTATCTACTATTTCTTGTTGTATTTATTATCTTTCCACCTGTTCGTTCCGGCTGCACAGTCGGAAATCAATTGTTGCAGTCGTTTTAATTGGGTGCCGTTCTGTTTTGCGGTCATCACCCAACTTATAGATAGCTTCCTGTAAGAAGGCGCCAGCGATTGAAAATATTTCCACGCTTTTTCGTTTGCACTGAACTGCTTTTTAAACTCAGCATCTAGCTCTATTTCCTCATTTTCGTGTGGATACACTCTTGATTTACTTTCTGTTCTTTTGGAAAAGCTTTCCAATCCGGCGGGTTGCATCAGGCCCTGCCTTGTCAGCTCTTCAACTTTTGTGATGTTAACGGCACTCCAAATACTATTAGGTTTACGTTGCGTAAACCGGATTTGGTAGCTCTCTTCATCGATTGATTTTCGCACGGCATCTATCCAGCCAAAACAAAGAGCCTCATCAACAGCATCTGACCAGGTTATACTGGTTTTTCCGCTGCCGACTTTATAAAATCCAACCAACAATTCTGTTTCCTTTTTATGATTTTTCTGCAGCCATTTTCTAAAATCGGATTTCTTTTCAAAGAATACTGGTCCTTCATTCTTCATGAACGCTTTGTTTTGCTAAAGGTAAGAATAAGCATGCAGCCATGTTTTCTAATCCAGAAAATAGAGCGTTACGCCAAAGATCGCGTACACGGACAGCAGGAGCACCCCGAGGTACCACGTGGACTTTCCGTGATTGGACGTGAGCGCCACCGTTAATGTTCCAAACAAAAGCATAAAGATCAATCCGCCTTTAAAGCTGAGATCCATGTGAGCAGGCGCAATAAAGTAACTGAGCATCACCATAAGCGGTGTTACGAAAAGAGCGATCTGCGCAGAGCTGCCCATAGCAATACCTACGCTGATATCCAGCTTGTTTTTCTTGGCGGCAGAAAATGCTGACATCATTTCGGCTGCTGCACCTACTATCGGTATAATGATGAATCCTACGAACCCCTGTGACAATCCCATTTTTTCGGAAGCATCTTGCACACCTTCCACAAAAATCTCACTCACTATGGCAATACAAGTCGCTGATATTATAAGCACAATTACAGCTGTCTTTACGGGCCACACATGTTCTTCGCCATGTCCACCTTCTACTTCTTCCGACTTGAAAAAATTCGAATGGGTTTTTAATGAAAAAAATAAACTCAGCAAATAAACGACCATTAATAAAATCGCAATACCAAGGCTGATCTTTTCCAATGGCACCGTTTTTTCACCCTCAGAAACTTTCGCTACAACGGTAGGCACCATTAAAGCGATGCAAACAACAAACAACAATGATGATTGAATGAATGCATTCAGCCTGTTAAAGTTTTGAACTCTATATTTTAGCCCGCCTTGTAAAAAAGACATTCCCAGCATGAACAACGAGTTGGTAACCACAGCGCCGGCAATAGAAGCTTTTACAAGATCTATCAAACCCTGATTCAGCGCTGCAATGAAGATCACCATTTCTGTAAGATTGCCCAATGTTGCGTTAAGCAAACCACCGATGGTATCGCCGGTTTTGGCGGCAATGCCTTCAGTGGCGTGCGATAGAAAGGCTGCCAGCGGGATGATTGCAATCAGCGACAGAAGGAACATTAATGTGTCCGATCCACTATGAGTCCAATGCAATATCAATACAATTGGTACGGCAATGCCCATCCAAAAAATGGGTTTTGATTTGATGTCTTTTACAAACTGGTTCATAAAGTTGGGGAGTTGTTATTGAATGGTTAGTTGGAATCAGATTGATTGATTTATTTATTTTTGTTTTCTTTCTTTTGACGATTCAAATTCCATCGACACAAGCCGCGCTATCAACACTGCGGGATACAACTGCCCTATCAGTGCTTCCATGTTTGCCAGCGATCTGCTAAAAGGCAATGCCGGATTAATATCACCATAACCAGCAGTGGTCAATGTTGTAAGACTGAAATACATGAATTCCTTTCTATCCGATGAGGCCAATCCTTTAAAGGCAGCGCCTCCCTCAATCAGGTAAATCGTTTGATACAATAAAGCAAATATGAAACTGAGGAGGAGATAAACCACTACCGCACCAAATACCCGGTGCACGGTTACGGGGCCGTCGTGGAACGTGCGAAGCAGTACTACCCAGCTAAGCAGCATGCAATACAAAACGGTAAGTAAGTTGTTAATCACATCCAGCGATGGAGAACGGAATATTGCGCCGAGAATAATGAGGACAACCAGGGCGGAGACAATTAATTTCAGGATGAAATTCTCGAAAAATATCAATATGCCGGTTACAAGTAAACAAATGTAGAAAGCAAAGAAGATCAGTCTGCCAAAGGTAGTGCCCTGCCCAAATGGAATAACGATGAAAATGTGTATAAATAGAATACAAAGCAAAACGGTAAGGCTTGCTTCCTGGGCCCAGAGTGACTGAATTTTTTTGCCAACTGCGTTCATATCGGAGCGGGTTACTTATGACGAATAAGCTCATCCGAAATGAAACAAAGGACGGCGGGAAATTGTTCGAATGACTGAATAAACTGAATGGACTGAGGGGGAATTACTGAATAATAGAATTATTGAAGGCCAGAGACCGAAGAGTATGTTGCACATACACCTCCAGTTTATTCAGTCTATTCAGTTTATTCTGTTCATTCTGTTTCAAATCAAATCAATGTACATCAGTTTAATCTGCGTCATCTGCCTGCTCTCTCAAAAGTCCACTTTCAGCACCTTTCGTACTTGTGTTTGTTTAAATTTCTCAGGCAGCGAGCGCATGAAAGTGTTCCTGAGGCGGCAGAGCAATGCATTTTCCATTTGGGCCATTCTCCCCAACACCCAGGAAGTGTTTGTAATATTGCGGGTGCGTGCCAGGCGCCTTTTTTCGAAGCCAAGAAAAGCTTCCGGTGCCGTTTTATGTTTCGCCAGTTCGTCGGCCAGCACAATGGCGTCCTCTATGCCCTGGCAGGCGCCTTGTCCCATATTGGGCGTTGTGGCGTGCGCAGCGTCGCCAATAAGCAAAATGTTGCCAAATGCAAAATGCTGTAATGGCCTGAGGTCAATAATATCACTCCAGATCAACGCTTCATCGGGAGTTTGAGCAAGCAATGTTTGTATGTCCTGGTGGTATGATACGAATTCTTTTTGCAGATCAGCGACTTTAAAGCCACGCATTGTTACATCATTCTGCTGAGCGTTGATACAGGCGAACCAATACACCTTATCGTCGGCAAGGGGCGCTATGCCAAACCGTCCTTTTGCGCCCCATGTTTCCGAACTCCCCGCTTCGTTGAACCGGGCGGTATTTACAACAGCCCTCCAACAGGTATAGCCGGCATATCTTGGCGTTGATTCAGGAAGTAACAGTTTTCGTACCGGAGAATGAATGCCGTCTGCGGCGATGAGATAAGTCGTCGCATGGGTGGTTCCATCTTCAAAATGCAATACAATTTCATTTTCCATTTGCTCGAAAGACCTGAGTCTTTTATTCGTATGTATAGGAGTCGCAGGAATTTTTGACAACAAAACATTATGCAATACGGCGCGGTGTATGGTAAAATTATCCGGCGCTCCATCTACTGACAAAAACGTTGTGTCAGTTCTGGTGATCAATTTGCCACCGGAGGAAAGAATATCGAATCCTGACAATTGTTTTCCCAAAGGAATGATATCTGTATCTATACCCAGCTTGCGATATGCCAGCATTGCATTTGCTGCGAGTACAATTCCCGCTCCCACAGGCTTCACTTCCGGCGCAGCCTCGAAGATGGTAGTCTTTATCCCTTTCTGTGAAAGCGCTATGCCAGCAGTAAGCCCGGCAATACCGCCGCCTATGATGGCGAATGTTTCGTTGGTTTGGATCATGATGCAAGATAAACCTCAATTAAGAATTAGGAATTAAGAATTCTTCAGGTGCAACTTTTGCATTAATGCAAAAGCCTTTCTAAATGAAAAGTGCAGCATCCAATTATGAAGACTGCACCTTTAATTCGTAATTCTTATTTCTTATTTTCTAATTTCCGTTTCCTTTATTGTTTCGGAAAACCAGGATCTGCTTTTACTTCATTCAATTGTTGCGTGTGCCTGTTAGTGTGTGCACCGATCAGCAATATCATTTGATACGCATCTGCTTTACCAAAAGGCAGTTTGGATACATGGTTCCTCAAATCCTCGTCTGTACCTTGTACATATTTGATGAGATTGTCTCTGTCAGTATTAAACTGCGCCAAAGTTTCCGCCAGTGTTTTGTAAGGAGAATTCACGGGTTTGAAAGGCTCGGGAGCCTGCGCTTTGTGGCTTCTGTCTTCGATCATTGCAACAAACTGTTCATCAGTAAAACTTGTTTTAAAAGCGCTGTCGTTTGGCGCTTTTGCCATCTTTTGCTGACCTTCGAATATGCCTTTTGAAGAGAGCGTGATATGCTGTACACACTCCAATACAGACCAGCGATCTGGCGCAGGCTTAAAATTCAATTGTGCGTCGGACAAACCTTGTACACTGGCGAGAAGATCGTTTTTAGTTTTGTTGAGAAGATCAACAGCAAACTTTCTTTCAGCATCGGTAAGCCCCTTTTTGTTGTACGTTGTAAAACTACCGAACAAAACGGGAAAGAATAACAGTAAGAATAATGATTTCATGGTGTTTAGCTTTTTTAATGTTAAGCGATGTAAAGGTAGAAACATATTTGAGGAACTAGTAACTGATTAACTGAACAACTGAATGGTTGAACGTCAAATAGCGTGACTGTTCTTCGATCTCAAATAATTCAGTTATTCGATTATCCGTCGTTATTCAGTCATTCAGTTACTCAGTTATTCAGTAATTTCTCTCAAACCGCAACTCTCTCCTTGCTATACTTACTTTTATAATCCAGCGGAGACAGTCCGGTCACTTTCTTGAAGACTTCCCTGAAGGCCTTGTCATCATTATACCCCACGTCATTCATGATCTCGTAAATTGATTTACGGCCTTTCTCCAATTCTTTTTTAGCAGCTTCAACTTTCACACGTTGCAGATACTCTACAGGTGTATTTCCGGTGGCTTTAATAAATCTTCTGTCAAAATTGCGACGGCTGATGGCGAGCTGCGATGCCAGTTTTTCAAATGAAATTTTTTCATCAATATTCTCTTCAATATATTTTTGCGCTTCGGTGATCACTTCATCACCATGCCCCTTTTGTATATGAAAGATAGAGAACTGCGATTGTGTTGTTCTTTCTATGTCTATCTGAAAAATCTTGGAGCAAAAGATTGCTACCGATCTGTCAAACAATTTTTCCACGAGGTACAACATAAGATTCAAAAATGAATAACCACCTCCATTTGTGTAAATGCCATTTTCATCAGTGATGATCTTATCCTGCAAAACCTTCACGTTGGGATACATTTCCCTGAAAGCCTCCGTGGAGTTCCAGTGTGTCGAACAGGTCTTTCCTTCCAGCAAACCCGTTGCCGCAAGGAGGAATGCACCCGAACACATACTCGCAATTTCCGCGCCATTCTTATATTGCTCACCTATCCAATCAATCAATGCCTCATTCTTTTTGATCGTCTCTTTATAGTCGCCAAATATGGATGGAATGATCAGCAGATCAGTTTTTTTAATCGTTCTTATGTCGGTGGGATGAACGGTGAAATAGCCCTTGCTTATTACAGATTCCTTAACAAAGCCCGCAATAAGGATATCAAGCTTTGGCCGGTTGCCAATTTTTTGCCAATAGTCATTTGCCCTGCTTAGAATTTCCCACGCACCGGCTACACTGTTTAGGTTGAGTTCACAGTCCGGAACAACTATTGTAATATTCTTCATAAAAAATCTTTCCATAAATGTAGACAAAACCACTGTCCAAATCAACCCCTCAGAAAGTCTATTTCACACCCTGCTAATTTCTTATTTAGACAATAGCTTTGATCCCGGAAACAGTTTCTTCATCAAATGCTTTTTTTATGGGCCGGGCTGAGGGAATACTATTGAGCTTCCGTTGCGTCGCACACTTGTGCATTTAGAATAATATTGAGCAATGCGGCACAGACGCTGAATAAAGAACTAAAGGTACAAGTTCCGATTTCACTTCGTATCGGAATCCCGATGAGATATTGAATCGGGACGACGCAAGCAAAGCTTAATAGATAATCTGTCGCTTGGTTCATCGAGAAAACTCCCCCAACGCTACCCTTCCTGAATTATTTGATGGAGAACTGACCAAACAACATTCACGCAAAAATCAACACTATATGAACAGTAAAAATTTCAGCATCGCATTCGATGTCGATCAATCTCCGCGCGAAGTTTTCAATGCTGTAACCAGCGTTACAAAATGGTGGATAGAAAAAATAAAGGGCGACTCTACAAAACTGAATGATGAGTTTTCCGTTCAGTTTTTTGTAGACGTTCATTATTCCAAACAAAAACTGATCGAGGTTATTCCTGACAAAAAAGTGGTTTGGCTGATAACTGACAGCAACCTTAGCTTTCTTCAAAACAAGCAGGAATGGACAAACACGCAGGTCGTTTTTGAAATTTCACAGCATGGTGATAAAACACACTTAGAGTTCACGCACGTTGGCCTCACTCCAACTATTGAATGCTATAAAGATTGCTCCAATGGATGGAACCAGTATATCTCAAGCCTTTACAAACTGATCACCACCGGAAAGGGCGAGCCTGAAAAAATGGTGGAGGAAACCCAGCAACAGGATTAGCTTTAAGACAACTTTCACCTAATCTCACAAACGTTTTAAACACATAAATAAACACCATGACACCAAAAGATTTTACCACCACCATACTGGTGGACCAAGCGCCGAACAAAGTTTTCAATGCAGTGAACAATGTTCGCGGTTGGTGGTCAGAAAATATTAATGGCGGCACCGAAAAACAGAACGATGTTTTCGACTACCAATTCGAAGATGCACATATCGCCAAAATAAAGCTTGAAGAAGTAGTTCCCAACAAAAGAGTGGTTTGGCACATGCTAAAAAACTATTTCAAATTCACAAAAGATACAAGTGAATTAACGGATTCCAGGGTCATCTTTGATATCGCAGCAAAAGGCAATCAAACGCAGCTTACATTCACTCACGAGGGATTGATGCCTGCCTGCGAATGCTATGATATCTGCCAGAAAGCATGGACGCATTATGTACGGGAGAGTTTGCATGATCTCATCACCGCAGGCAAAGGCGAACCTAATCCAAAAGAAGGCGCCTTGAATGCAGATTAGTAATTGAATAACTGAATCTTCAAAACTGTTTTAGATTTCTTCCACCACCAAGACACTAAGAACACTAAGTTTTACTAAGAGAATGCCTTAGTGAAACTTAGTGTTCTTAGTGCCTTAGTGTTAAATATTAGAGCGCATAAACTATACACACTGTCGATTATTCAATCTACTTTTGGCGTCAATAAACAACACACAATGACAAACAAAATGTATCCATGTCTTTGGTTCGACGGCAAGGCATCTGAAGCGGCAAACTATTATTGCTCAATTTTCAAAGACTCCAAAATCATTTCTGAAAATACTTTTGTGAGTATGTTTGAGTTGAACGGCAATAAATTCATGGCAATTAATGGAGGTCCGCAATACAAATTCACTCCGGCTACTTCATTTGTAATCGAATGCGACACCCAGGAAGAAATAGATTACTACTGGGAAAGTCTGGGCAAGGAAGGAAGATATGACCGGTGCGGCTGGCTGGATGATAAATATGGAGTATCGTGGCAAATTGTGCCAACTGTGTTACACAAACTAATGGCCGATCCTGAAAAATCTCCGCGGGTTGTTGAGGCGTTTATGAAAATGTCAAAATTTGATATCGCTACATTGTTGAATGCTTAAACTGTAGAGACGTATTGAATACGTCTCCTATAAACGCGTGCGAAATGTGAAGGAGATGCGTTCAACTCGTCTCTACTGATTTTTAAATACATAATCTTTTCAATTTTCAACGAACTATCGTTAACAAAAAAGCCTTTTTATTTCTCTCACCCTTTTTCTATTTTGTAAGAAAAAAGCTATGAGCAAGATAAGAACAGACGGCTTTTTGCAGGAACTCAACAGTGAGTACAAAGCGACACGTGCATGCCTTGAAAGAATTCCTGAATCCTTGTTCGAATTCAAACCACATCCTAAATCAATGCAGCTGGGATACCTTGCATTGCTGGTTGCAGAAATTCCTTTATGGATCAAACATATGATCGTGGACAGCGAAATAGATTTCGCAACTTTCAAACATGAATCTCCCAAAACGACAGATGAAGTAGTAAATTTTTTCGAAAGAAATATGGAAGCGGCAAGAAACGCTTTGCAGGGCACGAATGATGAAGCGCTGTCCTCAACTAATTTTTCATTAAAAGCAAATGGAAACGTGTTGTACACAGCGCCGAAAATCGTAGACATTAGTACCACGCTTAACCATTGGGTGCATCACCGCGGGCAACTCACTGTATATATGCGTTTGAACGATATTGCTGTACCTTCGATCTATGGCCCATCGGCAGATGAGCAGACATTTGCACCACCGAAATAAACGAAAGTTGTAAGTTGGTGACATCAGGTACCACTTCCAGAGAATTTAAGCTGAACCACCCTTTCGTTTATCTTATCGTAGAAAAACAAACAGGCAGTATATTGTTTTCCGGCGCGGTTAATGATCCTTCAAAACATTGATAAATCTGTTTTTATAAAAACTCAAAGGCACAGTTTTCGAGCTGTGCCTTTGTTTTAAAAGAAGAAGTATGATTTTGATCATAAAAATCACGGCTTTATTATTTTTGTGCCCCACTAGCAACAATGAAGAAGAAATTAAAAAAACATTACAGGCTCGCAAGATTTATTGTTTACAAAGAGACCCTGGTTGATTACAAAGAACATTTATGGACCTTTCTGGGCTCATTTACTGCAATCGGATTGATTGGATTGATCCACAGCAAATACTTCACACTTAACGATAATGTCTTTCTGATAGGATCGTTTGGCGCTTCCGCAGTATTGATCTATGGCATCATCAACAGCCCGTTTTCACAGCCGCGAAATTTAATCGGAGGGCACTTGGTTTCAGCACTGGTAGGCGTTACTTTTCATAAATTACTTCCGGATTCTCTTTGGTTGTCGGCAGGGTTGTCGGTTTCTTTTGCGATCATTTTAATGCAGATCACTAAAACGCTTCATCCGCCGGGAGGCGCGACGGCCCTTATTGCCAACATTGGTTCTGATAAAATTCACAGCCTCGGTTATTTGTATGTGTTAAGTCCGGTTCTAACAGGCGTATTGATCCTGTTTGCTGTGGCGATGATTTTTAATAATCTAACCAGCCACAGGAAATATCCCAAAAATAAACATTGGTATAAGTTGTGGGAAAGAAAATACAGGTGAGCGATTGAATAACCGAATGATTGAATCATTGGATAATTGAAACGGAAAAAGCTTGATGCACATAAACCTTCAGTTATTCAGTTATTCAATTATTCAATTATTCTCTCTAGTTTATATCGCTCAGGTACTCATCCACATTTCCCCAACGGCCTGAACCATTTTCCTTTTGATAGATCAGTTCATTTACCGTATCTGCAATCCGCTGCATTCCCGCAGGAGATATACCGGTTAAAAAGTATACCGTTTCTCCGTTAACAAGTCTGAATATAATCGGATTTCGGCCTTTAGTGGTCACACGATTCATGGGCAAAAGCAGTGTCATAACAACCGCTCCTGCGATTTCACCGGTGGTAGATTCCTTTGGAACGCTTAACGTAGCGAAGCTCATATCGTCGATATAATAAACCCGCTCTCGTATTTTGAGCAAAGAAGCTAACGAGTTCTTTTTTTGCACCACCTTATTTTCATACACTATTATTTCATCGCTGCCAATGAGAATTAATGGCAGAAAACACAAAAAAACAATCACCCAAAAAGCCGCCGGATTTTCCCCGTAGTGCAAAAACGAAAGAATCATAACACCTATCAATACAGCTCTGTATAGGATACTTAAAAAATAATCAACCATCGAAAATTCTCTGAGAATCTTTTTGCCCATGCCGTCAAATAATATTTGCAAAGATATTCCCGACACACTGATTAAATAATAAGAGAAAACTCTTAAAGGACTTCAACCTGATAATATGTTTCTCCGCATCTTTGTAAAAATGCATGTATGCTTCCTATTCTATTGTTGTTTTTTAAAATTGGATTATGGCAAGCCAGTTCATGGCAAGTGCCACACAATGTTCAAAAACTGATGAGCGCATATCCTGACTTTGTGAGAGGCTATGAAAACAATTACATCATTTTTAACGATAACTCTAAAATGTTGTATGATGACGGCATTGCAAACAAATCGTATGTTCAACTATTGAACAATCCTGATATAGAGGATCAATTCAAATATGAATATAAAAAGGGCAACATCCCTTCTGCTATCACAAAGAATAACGATCCTGGCCGGATGAGAAATGAAGCCTTTTTCAAAAAAATGTATGGAAGCACTGAAGCAGAAGTGAAAAAGAATCTTGTCGAAATGGTTTGGTGCCCAAAACTTGTGCATCAAAAAATAAAAGTGACAAAAATTAATGGAATCGATAAACAATTGCATCTCATTTCTGCAGAGCTGGATGAACACCCGGAGTTAAAAGAGTACGTAACGAATATCGGTGGCACTTTTAACTGGCGAAAGATCAATGGTTCGGAGCGTTTGAGCATGCATAGTTTTGGTATGACGGTGGATATTAATACCAAATTTTCCGACTACTGGCAGTGGGCATGCAAATGCACAAACGAAGACGCAAACCTTGGGTACAAAAATAGGATCCCGCAATTAATCATTGATATTTTTGAGCGACACGGTTTCATCTGGGGCGGCAAATGGTATCATTATGACACGATGCATTTTGAATACAGGCCGGAGTTAATTGAAAATTGAAAGTTGAAAATTGAAAATGATAAAGCCCTTTATGAAAAAGTTATTACTTGTTTTTTGTTCACTCGCGATTATAAGCGCTGCTTATGCTCAAAACGATTTTGAGACAAAGCTATCAAATGCCGCAATTGCACTCACAAAAAATAGTGTTACTTACGACCCCACTTATTATAAAATTCCTTACCCGAATGGTGATGTACCTGCAAGTAAAGGAGTTTGCACAGATGTTGTGATACGTGCTTATCGCATGCTGGGCATTGATTTGCAAAAACTGATCCACGAGGACATGACAAAAAACTTTTCCAAATACCCACAAAAATGGGGAAGAAAAACTCCCGACAGCAATATCGATCATCGCCGTGTACCCAATCAAATGACCTTCTTTTCCCGTTTTGGCGAAACCAAAACGACAACAACCAATCCCGTTGAATACACGCCCGGAGATGTCGTTACATGGGATCTGGGGAATGGCTTAACACATATCGGAATTGTGATCGATCGCAAATCGACGGACAATAAACGCTATCTCATTGTACATAATATTGGTAACGGACAAGAAATTTCTGACTGTTTATTTTCCTTTAAAATTATCGGACACTATCATTATACAGGAAAGTAAAATGATCCAAGAGAGGAGCAAAGTCAACAGTCATGAAGTTATGGGCATCACCCTCTCTGCTCCTCCACCATGAATCTGTTATGGCTTAATAAATGTTTTCACCTTGTGCGGGAAATGCAATCCGTCTATTGTTAGTAAATATGTTCCTGCAGAAAATTTATTGGTATCAATTGAAATCCTGTTCTCTCCTTTCTGCAATAGATAATTTTGCTTTTCCACAACAGCGCCTGACATAGAATAAATTGCAAGCTGAATGTTTCCGCTTTGCGGAGCCTGGAGCCTTGTCGTTATACTATTTGGGGACGAACACACAACAACCGTTGCAGCATCGATTTCATCGGCCACAACCATAGTTTTGTCTATAGTCACTTTACTATCGCTCTCAATTGCTTTTATTCTAAAATATTTAAGTCGCGAATCGTATTGAACCCGGCAACTGTAGACATACACATTTGGTAAGCACGCGATATCCTGCACTTTCGTAAAACTTATACCATCAGCAGAACCTTCGATCTCAAACCGCTCAGGCACTTCATCTTCACTTACCCTCCACGATATGGCAATGCGGTCGTCTTCATGTTGTATACTTCTGCTGATAATTTTCACCGGTAAAGAAGTTATAACATTAAGCGTTCCAAAAGTCAGGACTTTAGGTTCAGATGTAAGACTAATGGGATCACTCATAAACAATCCATTTACAGAAACACCGGGCTGCGTGCTCTTGCTCACCCACTGGCCGTTCTCAAATGCTGCCATTAAAATGTCTTTATTTTCCGCATCCGGAATTTGATTATCGTAACGAAACTTTACACCTGCATTTGTGGCGCCATTTCCTGCAATTGTCCAGTAACCGGTTGTTGCAAGCAACCTGACTGGCGCTAATTTTTCGGCACCTACATTTGCGGTTGCGTTATTTTTATAGGAAACTGTTATATCTCCTGTTGCGCCAATTACTTTTACCGGTTGTCCACTATTTTCGCCAACAGGAAAAACGAAATCTTCAGCAGACAAACCTTCTTTCTTTATCGAACCATTGACATAGTTTTTTAAGCTGTCGCTAACGTTAATATAGCCAGTGTTTTCAATGCTAAGCAGACTTTCATTGGTTGCTGTAATAATTCCTTTTAAAATATTTAGTTCAAACGGCAATCTCAGAGGAGCGTCAAGAAAAATGCCGTTATCATTATTTACCTTCATTGCGATGGCATTTTGTATTTCCCCCATCATCGAAAGATGTTGCGCATTTGCCCCGCAAAGCTCCAATGTGGCCACGCCGGAACTTTGGGTGATAACCGCTCCGGCGTTCTGCGTCACATCGCCTTTTATTTTCACGCTATTGTAATTTGCTTTAGTAGCGAGATTAAACGTTCCTCCCTCCTGCACAAGATCGCCTTCGACCACCATATCTTTTGTAAAATTTATACTGTAGGAAACATTTCGGGAAAGTATCAAGTCGCCCCGAACTGTAACAACACTACTGGAAGTTGCTGAATAGGTTCGAGCCTTCCCCGCATCGTTTGCAGAAAGTAACAATGTACCAAACGTTCTGCCGGCCACAGAAAGCGTATATCCGGCCGTGCCGGGTACATCGAAAACAAAAACACCTTTCTCTGTTCCGGGTGCGCGGGAAAGCATCTTTACAATATTGGCATTGGAACGCTTGGTATTGTGAATATAAGTGCCCCTGTTATTGATCCGCAATGAATCGCTGATCACAAGCCCATAACCGCTTGTGGCGCCACTGGAATTTTTTAAAACACCTCCTTCATTTATGGTCAACCCATATCCTTGTCCGACAACCTCAAATGCGGTGGCCAAAATATTCTCATTTGGCAAATCAAGTTCGATCTTATTTCCTGTAGCAGGGTTTATCGTTAGGTATTTAACACTGGCAAAAGAAGATGGTAACATAACAATATAGCTTCCTGCAAGATTTGTGTTGTCTAAAACAACAGAATCTGCATCTGTTGGAAGTTGCTGATCGCTCCAGTTCAGCTGGTTGCTCCAGAGACCATCATTCCCCAGCCCTGTCCATTTTTTTTGTGCGAAAATATTCAGGCATGTCAATAGAAGGACATTGAAAAGAATTGTCTTTTTCATATTTAAGATTTCGTTAGTAAAAAAGCAGGAAGTAAGTGGGCAAATAGAAGGAAGTCTAAAAATCGATTAGCTAACGGACATATATATACGATACGAATGTATACACGTCGCACCAAAAATTGATAAAAAGAAGAGAATAATTTACAAGTTTTTTTCTTGTTCTTTATATTGACAATTAGCAGCAAAATATTTTCAAAAAAGCAATTATTATTTGAGACGGCTTCAAGAAAACAAACACGCAATTACCTGAAGAAAAAGTCTAACCCGATATGCAAAGCTCAGATGGTAATAGCCTGTATGGATCAGTTTAACCTGTATTATCAGTGTACGGGGCACAACAAAAAAGCTATTACCTGATCCATCGATCAACGGTAATAGCTAACCAGATAGTGACAATTATTTTATTGATTCAGCACTTTGTTACTGTATACGTGATACTCGCCGGGTGTTAAGGCTGCAGTATAGCTTGTGCTGCCTAAGGTAATGGTAGCACCGCTCAAACAATCATACCATGTTCCGGCGGAAGGGAAAGTGATATTTGCGGACTGCGGATTCACATCAAAATTTCCTACCACCACAACATTTGCATCAGTGCCATTGAGTTTAATATTTTTAACCGCGCCGCTCAAATCGTACTGAAAATTAGTCGTTGCAAATACAGCGTTCTTTGTTTTCAATCGTATCATTTTTGCAAACACATTGTACAACGCCTGCCTGTCAGGATTGCCCTGGTATTCCCAATGCGGCGGCTTCTCTCCTGTTCTGTCGCCCTGGTTGATAGAAATATCGTAACCTACTTCACCGAACTCCCAAATCATTTTTGGCCCGGGTGATGAGAACAAAAACGCTGCTGCCATTTGCTGGCGCTTCAGGCCAGTTGCGAGATCTTTAACATTGTAAGCGCCGGAAGAATTCCCATATTGCTCATTCTTATACTGCAGTCTTTCCTCATCATGACTTTCCATGTAAGTAACAAGATTATAAGGCTGAGTAAACCCATGCTTGTCATAAAAGATGCGTGAAAAATCCCAATCTGTGGTATAACTCATTGTTGCCTGGTTAAAATTATAGTTCAGATTGTTCCACAATAATATGCCTTCGCTGGAAAGGGCCTGTTCCTCCAGATCAACTGCAAAGTGCTCAAGAATTACATAAAAGTTCGGGTCGATGTTTTTTATAAAATTGTTGTATTCTTTCCAAATGGCCACGCGGGTTGCATCATACTTAGCGAAATCGGCGTCATTACTAGTCATGTTTTCCGTAAAGCCTTTTGAAAGATCAAACCTGAAGCCATCCACTTTATATTGTTGCATCCAGAACTGCAAAACATTTTTTACAAAATATTTTGTGGCCGCACTTTCGTGATTAAAGTCGTAGCCTACATTGTATGGATGCGTTGGGTTTACATTGAACCACGGACTGTTTGACGCAGGCTTTTGTGTAGTGCCATCAAAATACAATTGCACCATTGGTGATTGACCAAATGAATGATTCAGCACCATGTCCAGTACCACAGCAATCCCTCTTTTGTGACATTCATCAATGAAGGCTTGCAGTGCCATTTTCGGACCATAATATTTATCGGCCGCAAAATAAAAATCAGGATTATAACCCCAGCTTGTGTTGCCTTCAAACTCAGTAACAGGCATCAATTCTACAGCATTTACACCCAGCCTTGTTAGATAAGTGAGTGTATCTTTCAGTGTCTGGTAATTATGTGCGCCAATAAAATCACGCACATGCAACTCATAAATAACAAGGTCCTTTTTATTGGGTTTTGTAAAATTGGAAACCTGCCAGTTGTATTGTTGAGGATTTGCCTGCATTACACTTACTATGCCAGTTGCTTTTCCTGTAGGATAAGTCGGCATGTTAGGAAATGTTTCCGAACCAATGTATTTATCATTATCAGGATCAAGGATCAATTCGCAGTAAGGGTCAGCAACTTTCAGCGTGCCATCTACGAGGTATTGATATGTATAATATTTGGTTGCATCCAGGTTATCGATTTGCACCCACCAGCGTGTGCCGTCGGGTGTTTTTTTCATGAAGTATTTGGGATCAGCCAGCCAGTTATTGAAATCTCCGATCACGTAAGCAAATTTTTTATCTGGTGCGTAGATATTGAAAATTGCGGAGGTGCCATTGTTAATGAATGTAACGCCATCCTTTGCACCTGAAGGCAGCGCAGCGATCTCAACTGTTCCGGCACTTACAAACGTATAGATTGCCTCAGCGGTTTGTCCGTTTGCTACGGCCGTTACTTTTACTGTTTGCGTACCGCCAACTGTAAGCTTTGTTTTACCGCTAACGGTAGTGCTATTGCTGGCCGTTGCGAAGCTGCCGCCGTTCAGAGAAATGGTTAAACTGGAAGCCTGAGAAGATACCGCAGACACGCTGATCTCATCACCCGTCATCTGCGTTTGTAATACAGGTTCCGGTGTAAATTTCGGTGCGAATTCGGGAGAAGTAAATCTTACCTGCAACTTGCTGACATCATAGATGTTTATGAACATGTCGCTACCATCCGTGTTGCGGGCCACCAGGCTGCCGTCTGCACTGCGAAACAATAATGCAAGCTTTAATATCTTTTCACCTGCAGGTACGTTGTAAAAACTACGCGGCCTTAAAGTGAACTGGTACTTATCATTGCCAAGAGGTGTCGTTTTTGATTTTGGATCTGCTGTATTGAATGAAGAGCTCGCAACATATTTCCAACCACCATTGCTTTGATCAGTAACAACGCCGGTATAGATGTACACATCTCCACCATAACCTTTTAAACCGGCATTGCCTTTTGAAGCATCCAATTTAATAGTGATGGAACCTGTATCTGTCGGGAATGGTGGTGTCCACGTAAGCAAACCTGTTTCCGTTACCGGATTTGATGGATGCGTTGTATCGGACGGATTACCTCCTCCACCAGCATCCGACTTTTTACACGCCGGTGCATACGCAAGGACAAACACCAACAGCAACAGATAAAATTTCTTCATGACAATGGGAGTTGTGAGTTATTAGTTTTGAGTTATGATTTTTGCGTTCTTGTGCATGGGCCCAACTTTATTCTACTGTACAAGTGTGCGACGCAACTAAAGATCATAATAGCTATGTCGCTGGGTTCAAAATCTTTCTTCAAATGTCGTGTACTCCTGACTTCGGTTGGCTAAAGCCCAACGGCAATGAATCAGGTTCGATATACTTTTACATCTAACAACGCACATTTCTTACGACTCTCACCCATAGCATTCTTAATTCTTAATTAATCTCAATCGGCACCACACCAGGCACCACTGTCATTTTCTTCTTTTCGTCTCTTACATTCAACACAGAAATAGCGCCAAGCACCAGTGACACGCCAGCTATGATGATAGAATAAATAGCATGCCCACCGTAAATATGTTTTACGAGCCAGCCGCCAAAAAATCCATTTATAATTTGTGGAAACGTGATAAAGAAATTGAAGATGCCCATATAAACACCGATCTTTTTTGCAGGCAGCGAACCCGCTAAGATGGCATACGGCATTGCTAGAATACTTCCCCATGCAAGGCCGATTCCAATCATTGGCACTATTAGAAATTTAGGATCTTTTATAACTAAAAAAGATATCAAACCAAGCCCACCCATAAGCAACGAAAACGCATGAGTCTTCGTACGACTGGTTCTTTTTGCAATAAGAGGCAACAACAATGCATAACCTGCTGCAACCCCATTGTACACACTAAACATCACATTCACCCAGTTACCTGCATCAGCATATGCCTTAGAATATGTATCGCCAGGTTGCACATTATAAAAATGTTGGGCCACAGCAGGCGTTGTATAGACCCACATAGAGAACAATGCAAACCATGAAAAGAATTGTACCAACCCAAGTTGCTTCATGGTTTTTGGCATCAGTTTGAAATCGGTAAAGATCGCAGACAACCCTTTCGCATGATGCGTTTCTTCTTCAGGAGAAAATCTTGCATGTTCTTCAGGAGAATATTCTTTTGTAGTAAATATGGTCCAAAGAATAGCACTGATCAATACACCTGCTCCTATATAAAACGAAAGTTTAAGATTTAAAGGGACTACGCCTGGATCATCTGTAGCAGGAACCTTAAACCAATGTACCAAAATATATGGCAGTATGGAACCAACGATCGCTCCTATGCCTATAAGAAATGTTTGAATGGAAAATCCTGCACTGCGCTGGCTGTCAGGCAAATTGTCTGCCACAAGCGCCCTGAAAGGTTCCATGGCTACGTTGATAGATGCATCCATGATCATCAGCAAACCCGCGCCTACAAAGATTGCCGGCATGAATGTCGCCAGCGCAGAAGAATTGGGCATTAATATCAATGCCAGCGCTGTAAGAATTGCTCCTACTAAAAAGTACGGTCTTCTTCTTCCCAATCTGTTCCATGTTCTGTCACTGTAGTGACCAATGATGGGTTGAACAATCATGCCTGTAACCGGCGCTGCGAGCCAAAACAATGAAAGATGCTCGACATCTGCGCCAAAGGTTTGAAGAATGCGTGAGGCATTTCCATTCTGTAAGGCAAACCCGAATTGTATTCCCAAAAATCCAACGCTCATGTTGAATATCTGGCGGGTTGTTAGCAACGGTTTCTCTGTTATATTTTTCATCCGCATCTTTTTTTGTTTGCCGCTGTCGCGGCGATTATTTTAGTCGGATGGAACTACGCATAAACATTTCAAAGTGTGAGAAATTACTATGCTTCGTTTCATACGGCGCTTTTTCGTTAAATGATTTTATTCTACTTCAAATATAACTCCATTCATTGGCGAAACCTGCACGGGAATTCCTTTTGAGAGGTCATTTATTTCAATACTTTGTCGTGTAAAAATTTCTTTGAGAACAACTCTTCTATCACTCTTTTTATCAAATAAATTGGCAGGCATCTGCATATATAGATTGATGGTTTTATCACGGTTAAAATTCACTACCACCAATACAATTTGGTCTCCAATATTGCGAACGTAAGCGACCGACTTTTTGTCAAATCCTTCTTCGGGGAGCATTGACAGCTTGCCGTACTTAATAGCATCGCTGTTTTTGGCATAGTTGAGTAGTGTTGCGTAAAATGCCCGCAACTTTTTTTGCTCTTTTGATAAACTTTTACCGTCAAATGCCCCGTTGTTCATCCATGCCTGATGCGCTGGAACACCCCAATAGTCAAATAATGTTGTGCGGTTATCTTCTCCGCCAAAGCCTTCTTTGCCATCACCATGTTCACCCATTTCCTGTCCGAAATAAATCATGACGGGGCCGCCGGAAAGTGTTGCAGACACAATCATTCCCGGAATGCCATTCTCTCCTTTTTGCGCAAATCCTTTTGAGGCTATTCTTTCCTCATCATGATTTTCAAGGAAGCGAAGCAGATTGCTTGAAATCGCACTGTCAGCATTGGAGAGGTTTACAATATCGTTAGTGTTTGCGAGTGAATCATTCTTAATAAGCCTTTTCACTGCATCATACAAACCAACTTTGTCGTACAAATAATCAAACTTTCCTTGCGTTAGATACTGTTGAAATACTTTCGGATTGTATGCTTCAGCAATGAAAACGATTTGAGGATTTACTTTTTTCACTTGCGGAATAACCCACTCCCAAAACTCAACAGGCACCATTTCCGCTACGTCGCAACGAAAACCGTCAACATGTTTATTTGCCCAAAACACTAGTATATCTCGCATTTTGAGCCATACCGAAGGTTGTGGACTTAAGTGTTTTGTCTCGCCATTTTTATAATCAACGCCATAGTTCAGCTTAATAGTTTCATACCAGTCATCGATTGAAGGTGCTTCGCTAAACACGTTGTTACCAGTTGCCTTTGCAGGTGTTTCCGCAAACTTATTGTCTTTAAGAGGGCTCTTGAAATCGCTGCCACCTGCATTTACACCTTTGGGCACAACAAACGATTTACCAGTGATGTAGTAAAAATCATTTTGCGCAGAAAATGTTTTCGTAACATCATCATTCGCTCCAAAATCGGCCACATTAGATGGTTTCGCGTTCGAGTGATAAGTGCGTGCCACATGGTTAGGCACGAAGTCAATGATCACTTTTAAACCATGATCATGTGTGCGTATCACCAGCGCTTCAAATTCCTGCATCCTGTTTTTAACGTCAGTTGCCAAATCAGGATCTACATCATAGTAATCTTTAATGGCATAAGGAGATCCGGCTCTACCCTTTACGACATCAGGATCATCAACCGCAATGCCGGCTGAAGAATAATCCTGCATGCTTGGATGTTCAATTATTCCTGTGTACCAAACATGTGTAATACCCAGTGTTTTCAATGAATCCAGCGCCTTGTCATTTATATCACCGAACTTACCCACACCATTTTCTTCTTCGGAACCATAGTATTTGTTAGTTGTATTTTTATTACCAAACAAACGGGTGAGCATTTGATAAATAATGAGTTTGTTGTTATGCACGCTATCGCCTGATGCAGCCTGTTTCTCATTTTTTGAAACAGGTGCATTACATGCGGCGAGCATTGCTAACAACAACAATATGGAGCAAGTTTGTTTCATCTTTTTAGTGAGCACGCTGATGACGCTGATTAAGCTGATTTACACTGATTGCTTTTCCTTTCTTATTAGTGCGACCTAGTGCTGTTAGTGCCGTAAACACTGACTTTAGTGTCTAACGACTTCTTCCTCCCTCACATGTATCTCTACTATATCATTGCCTTTCAACACATACCCATTTTTAAGTATTACAATCGATACATCAACACCTGATCTGTTTATTATTCTTACATACTCTTTTTTAATCTCAACACTTAACAATGCACCACGGAAATTAATATTGAAGCTGAATGATTTCCATTTGCCGGGAATAAATGGATTAAAGTGCAGCTGCCCATCATGCACACGCATTCCTGCAAAACCTTGCACCACGCTCATCCAAGTACCCGCCATTGATGTGATGTGCAAGCCGTCTTCTGTGTCGTTGTTATAATCATCAAGATCAAGTCTGGATGTTCGCAGGTACATTTCATAAGCCTTTTCTTCATAACCCAACTTTGCTGCGAGAATAGCATGCACGCAAGGTGACAATGAACTTTCATGCACGGTTCTCGCTTCATAGAAATCAAAGTTGCGGCGAATGGCTTCCTGGTCAAATTTATCTTCAAAGAAATAGATGCCTTGTAAAACATCTGCCTGCTTGATAAAGCATGAACGCAAAATCCTGTCCCAGCTCCACTTTTGGTTGATCGGCCGTTGTGATGCAGGAAGATCTCTCACCAATACTTGCTCCTTATCCATGTATCCGTCCTGTTGCAGATAAATGCCCAGATGCTTGTCTTCCGGATAATACATGTGATCAACAATGTGCGACCATTTTTCTTTTTCTGTCGACTCGTTAAACTGCAAGCGTTTAGCAAGCTTGTCAAAAGAATCAGGGTCCCCACTTTTTACTGCGTCGATCGATTCAAGTGCATATTGCAAACACCAACTTGCAATATAGTTTGTGTACCAATTGTTGTTGATGTTGTTTTCGTATTCGTTTGGCCCGGTTACACCCAGTATTACATACTGCAGTTTGTCAGCGCTCCAGTTTACACGCTGCGCCCAGAAACGGGCAATGCCGATCAATACTTCTAGCCCATACTCTTTCACATATGTTGCATCTCCGGTATAACGTGTGTAATTGTAAATAGCATAGGCGATAGCGCCGTTTCTATGAATTTCTTCGAAAGTAATTTCCCACTCATTGTGGCACTCTTCACCATTGATCGTTACCATTGGAAACAAAGCCGCTCCGTTGATAAAGCCAAGTTTCTCTGCGTTTTCAATTGCCTTTCCCAATTGCTGGTACCGGTAGAACAACAGATTCCTTGCGACCTGCGCATCTGCGGTTGATAAATAAAACGGAACACAATAAGCTTCTGTATCCCAATAAGTGGAACCGCCGTATTTCTCTCCGGTAAAGCCTTTCGGACCGATGTTCAATCGTGCATCTTCTCCGGTGTAGGTTTGATTCAACTGAAAAATATTGAACCTGATGGCTTGTTGTGCCGCTACATCGCCTTCGATCACGATGTCACTCTCGCTCCATTTGTGCGCCCAGGCTTCTTTTTGCTGTGCAAGCATTTTATCAAAGCCTTGAGCAAACACCTCTTCTACAACTTCTTTGCAAAGCGCCACCAGTTTATCTTTCGCATAATTCTGAGAAGAAACATTTGCGGCATATTTATACAATATAGTTTCTTCGTTTGCTATAACAGCAATATCAAATGAATGACCTACGAATTTTTCTTTATTGATTTGTTGCGCCTGTACATTTATCAATTTACCATTTTGTACCAAGGCAAACTTCGAACCTGTACAAACCTCGAATGCCGTTTTCTTTGTTCGCAACGTAATGTATGCACTGTCCGCCAATACTTCTCTGCTTACCTCATCCCAGAATTTTTCGTCGTAGTTGGAATCCTGGTTGGCAATGTCGCCATCAATAAAAGGTTTGAAAGTTATAGTGCCACTGAAGTTGATAGGTGTTACTGCATATTTGATCAACCCTACTTCGTCGTTGCTGATACTGCAGAAACGGGTAGCCTCAACAGCAATCTGTTTTCCGCTTACCAGTGTTGCCACAAAGCTTCTTTGCAAAAAGCCTTCTTTCATATTCAACACACGTTTAAAATTTTTAACCGTGCTTGTATGCAGATCCAGTGTTTCTCCATCTACCTGTACATCTATGCCTATCCAGTTTGCAGCGTTGAGCACCTTGGCAAAGTATTCAGGGTAGCCATTTTTCCACCAGCCCACACGGGTTTTATCGGGATAATAAACGCCTGCTATATAATTTCCCTGCAGCGTTTCACCGGAATATGTTTCTTCAAAATTCCCCCTCTGTCCCATGCGACCGTTGCCCAGGCTAAATAAACTTTCTGATATCTTATTTAAAGCCGGATCAAAGCCTTCTTCAATAATATTCCACTCGTCTTTTATTATATAGTCTTTCATGCCAAAATTTTAAAAAGTCAAAAGTCAAAAGTTAAAAGTTAAAAGTCAAAAGAAGTACCCGATGGTCAAGACTGTCTGCATCACAGTTTTTGATTTTTTATTTTTTACTTTTTAATTTATTTATTAACCCAGTTCTATTTCATCAAGAGATCGTACAACGACATCTGCGTCTGCAAGAATATTTTTATCGCCCACTCCTATCACATGCATTTTGCCTCTGAGTGCCGCTTCTACACCAGCCTCCGCATCTTCAAATACTACGCAGTTTTCAGGTTGCTCATTTAATAATTCTGCTGCTTTCAAAAACACTTGCGGATCAGGCTTTGAGCTTGTTACAATATTGCCATCAACAATGGCATCGAATAAAGGCAAGACGCCAGTTTTGTCAAGAATCAGTTTTGCATTTTTACTCGCTGAACCCAATGCAACTTTGTAACCGTTTGCCTTTAGATATTTCAACAAGTCAAATGCACCGGGCAATAAATTTTCAGGCGTCATCTGCTCGATCATTTTGAGGTAGTCGTCATTTTTTTTCTGCGCCAGCACCAACATCTCTTCTTCGTTTTTTGTAACATTTCCCCAACCCAATATCAACTTCAAAGAATCGATCCTGCTTACACCTTTCAGTTTTTCATTTTGCAATTCTGTGAAATCAAATCCTAAATCATTCGCCATTAGCCTCCACGCCTGGTAATGATAACCGGCTGTATCCACCAACACACCATCGAGATCGAAGATGCATGCAGTAATGTTTTTGGATTTGAAATTTGAGATCGGGTATTTTTCGTTCGCTACTGATTCACTCATGTGTGTTTGTTTTTTGTTTCACGCAAAGGCAGCTTCAATAACTGAATAACTGATTAACTGAATAACTGAAGATGTTCAGAAATTTATCATCCAAAGCATTTTCAACTCTCAATTAAGCTCAATCACCCACGTCGTCATTGCAGGCACATTTAGCATTTCGATATTCGAAAGCATTGCATCAGATACTACATTCCTTGCGCTTTTATGATTACCTATTCTTTCTTCGAAGCGTTTGGTCGCAAGGGAAACTTCTTTATCGTTGCTGTTGAAAACGATCATCACTGTTTTGTTATCTGTGTAACGGAAGTAAACGTACACGCCGTTTTCAGGCACGTATTGCATTAGCTTTCCTGTTTGCAATGCCTCGCTTGTCTTTCTGTAGTTTGCCAGTTTTTTAATGAAGTTGAATGCATCGTTTTCTTTTTCGTCTCTTCCCTGTGCAGTGAATTTGTTTATCTTGTCTTCTGCCCAGCCACCTTTAAAATCTTCACGCACTTTACCATCAGGATCGGAGAAATTTTTCATCAATATCTCTGTGCCATAATATATTTCAGGAATGCCGCGTGTAGTAAACAACATCGCCAGTCCTGCCTTGTATTTATTAAGATCTTCTTTTACCATCGAGTAATAGCGGCTCATATCATGATTATCCATGAACACGAGGTTACGCGTAGGATCTTTGTAAAGAAAATCCTGTGAAAGCACATTGTAAATGCTAGATACGCCTTCCATCCATCCGAATTTTCCATTTAAAGATTCATAGATACCGTCTTTAACCGCTATATCTGTAATGCCTGGAAGTTTTGTGTCAAAGCCCTGGTTGATCACATTTCCGTCGCAGTAGAAAGCCTGACTAGCGATTGAGTGCACAAGCGTTTCACCAAAGATGGTAAACTTAGGATACTCGTTTTTTACTGCTGTCATCCAGTTTGCCATAAACTGCAGATCGTTGTAAGCGTATGTATCTATTCTGAAACCATCAACGCCAGCGTATTCTATCCACCAGATATAGTTTTGTGTAAGGTAGTTTGCAACGTAGGGATTGCTTTCATTCATGTCAGGCATGGAAGGAACAAACCAGCCATCCACCTGTAACTTCCAGTCCATCTCGGCTCTATGGGGGTCCATTGCCGGTTGATCTTTATAAGTTGTTTGTGTGTATTTTGGCCACACATGTACCCAGTCTTTCATTGGCATATCAAGCATGAACCAGCTTTCACTGCCGCAGTGATTGGGTACAACATCTTTAATTACTTTCAGTCCTTTCTCATGACATTTATCAACGTATATTTTGTACAGATCGTTGGTGCCATAGCGGGGATCAATTTTGTAAAAATCTGTCGCAGCATATCCATGATAGGAAGCATGCGGCATATCGTTTTCAATTTCCGGGGTCATCCAAATGGTTGTGATACCAAGGTCCCTGATGTAGTCCAAATGATCAATTACACCCTGGATATCACCGCCATGCCTGTAAAACATTGAGTCGCGATTGATCGTTGTTTCGCGCATGCCCTTAACAATATCATTTGTCTTATCGCCGTTGGCAAAACGGTCGGGCATAATTAAATAGATCAAATCCTTGTTGGTAACACCCTGTGCTCTTACTGCATCTGTGTGTTTTGCTTTCAGTTCGTAATTGTAAGTAAGCTTTTTATCTTTCTTGTTTTTGGATAAGAAAGTTATGGTAAAACTTCCCGGCTGTGTGTTCGCTGCTATCGTAAGATCAATGAAGAGGTAGTTGGCATTTTCGACTTTGTTTATTTTCTCAAGTGTTACGCCGGGATAATTACTCAACTGCACTTCGCGTGCAGCGATATTATTTCCATGAATGAGCAATTGCAATTTGGGATTTTGCATGCCGGTCCACCAATTCATAGGTTCTACACGATCAAGAGGGGCGATTGACTGGGCAGCTAAATGACTAACAAAAAAAGTAAGGAAAGTAATAAAAACGATCTGTCTGTTCATTGCTTTATTGTTGTATCAACAGGAAGTGTAAAAATTCAACTGATAACATTTAAGAACACTAAGAATGTTCTGTGTTTAGCATGCACTTTTGAAGCGCATTCAGTATAGCATTTAAAAATTCAGAAAATTAAATTCTAATAAGAAGCACCGGCAAAACCAGGTTAGGATAACCGGTGCTTCTTATGAAATATTAATCAGGCATGTTTACTTTGTAACAGAGTAAGTGTTGTTTACAAAACTTACTGTCACTTTATAAGTGCCGCTTTCATCAGGAGGAGGAATATTATCGCCTGAGTCTGTAGTGAAAGGTCCGCCTGCTTTGTAGGCAGCATTCTTACCATTGTCAACTGCATATTTGTGATCCCAACTACCATTTACCGGAATCAACAAGTATCCCTTACCGCCGCCGGAAGTAAGCGGTATTGAGATCTGGAACGTTGACAATCCAATTTTGGTAAACTGTTGCGTAGCTGCAGGAACAGGATTATTCCATCCACCCGCTGTAGCATCTCCAATGATATACAGATTTGCAGGAATTGTACTAACATCAAACGCAGTAACGGCGTATGTTCCTGCTACGAAGTCAACTATTATTTTGTAGTTACCTGTTGCAACAGGACCAGGGATGTTTAAGTTGCCCCCATCCGGAACAAATGGTCCACCTTTCTTTAAATTAGGATCGGTGTTACTTGTTACATTGTATTTGTGGCCCCAATCCCCGTTTTTAGGCAGGAAGACATACTCTTGTCCGCCGGTTAAGTGAACAATAATTCCAAATGTGTTATCGTCCAGTTTTGTAAACCGCTGATTAGGCAAGGGAACAGGATTGTTCCAGCCACCATCAGTAGCACTTCCAACTATGTAGAGACTGTCCGGTACCGGATATTTCGGCACTGGCTTTGTTGAATACGGAGTTACATTTAGTGTAATCGTATCTGAATAAGAAGACGGCACATTAGAATTGGCGTCTTTGTCTGTTTTCAAATCACTTCTCACTCTTGCCAACATCTTACCCTGTGCTGCAGGAGTCATGCCCAGCAGAATCGCAATCTGGTTGAAATCAGCACCCGAAAATTGTTGTTTCAAAATATTGCTTCCAACAAGCACTTTGTTGGCTTTTTTAAATGTATCGGCTGGCAAAGAAAATTCCAGTGTGTATGTGGCCAACGCATTGTAGCCATAATTTACAGCGGGCCAGGTAAAAGTAATTACAGTATCCTTGGCATGAGCCTCAGTTAAAACAAGGGTCGTTGTACTGGCTGTAAGCTTTGTTGCTGCTCCTTTTGGTAGCGTTAAAATACTTCTGTTTTCATCCTTTTTACAGGAGGCAAACAACACAAGCGAAGCAACAACGACACTTAGTAATTTATATATCAGTTTCATCTGTATATTTTTTAATTTATTTTGGTCAGATGGAATTCGCATGAAAATAATCATGTCCTATACTGGCGAAAATTGTTATCATGCTCATTTCATAAATTAGTTTTTGTGTTTGGCTATTATAATTAGTATCCAGGGGTCGGTTTTAAAGTTGGATTAGCAGTCAAATCAGTGGTTGGAATTGGAAACAGGTTATACCTGCCATCAATGCTTGCTCCAGCCTGCACACCTCCTTTCCATTGCCATATATAGCTGCTGCCTGTATATTTTCCAAAACGAACGAGGTCCGTTCTTCTGTGAGCCTCCCAGTACAGTTCTCTTACTCTTTCGTCTAATATCAGATCCAGTGTCATTGCTGCATCTGTAATATTTCCTGTAGTGCCACCGTATGCTCTTTTCCTAAGAGCATTGATATAACCCAAAGCAGTAGCTCTGTCTCCGCCGGCACCGCCTCTTAATACAGCTTCAGCATAGATTAAGTAAACATCAGCAAGACGGAACATCGGAAAGTCAGTGTCTGCGAAAGTGCCGGTATTATCAGAACCAACAACTCCTGTTGAACTAAGGTTTTTATACTTTGTTACTGCATACCCGTTTGAAAAATCGGTAATGTTGTTGATATCTATCGTTTGTCCTTCTGTAAAGAACATTGCTCTTGAATCTAAGTCAGGAAATTTGATAACCATTTCCTTTCTTGTTCTTAAACCAGACCATGAGCCATTTACACCATAGTCTGGCGGGTTCATTTTTCCGCCGGTAGAAGCGTGAATTATAAAAGTCGTATTACCGTATGATTGTGAAGTCAATCCATTTGCGCGGATAGGGAAAATGATTTCTTTAGAAGTCGTGCGGCTGTCTGTCAAAAACAAATTCCTGTAAGCAGTAGCCAATGAATATGCTCCTGATGAAATTATTTTGTTTGCGTAAGTAACAGCATCTGTACTACGATCTGTTCCGGTGTACACTTTCGCATTCAGATACAATTTTGCTAAAAGCATCCACACCGCACCTTTATCTGCACGTCCGTATTCATTTTTTCCTGCAGCTGGCAATGAATCCTGGATAGCTAAAAGTTCAGACTCTACATATTTGAACAGATCTGCTCTGGCCATTTGTTTCGGCGAGAAGTTACCAACGGCATCTTTTTCTGTAGTAACCGGAACATCTCCAAACAGATCCATGGCGTTCCAATAAAACAATGCACGGAGGAAACGCGCCTCTTGTTTGAATTCCTTGATATTTGCTGCATCAGCTGAAGGAAAACCGTTCACTTTAGCATCTGGCAATTGACGCAAGAATTCATTACACTGACTGATGTTAAAATAAATACGGTTATAGGTAAGCTTGATGTATGTATTATTTGCGTTCCAGTTATTTGTGTTGTAATTCTGCAAATCACCATCGTTCCAGGCTATCACAGCTTCATCTGTCGTAAGCTCTTCTACTTCCCAGTAGTTTCTTAAATATGTATTTGAACCCACATCCTGTGCATCAATATCGGCAACAGGCACACCCGCTGTAACATCTTGCCCACTTAATGAGAGACTGGCATACAGTTTTGCAAGTGCTTCTTTAATAGTTGCCGGGCTACTGTAAACCGCGTCAGATGTAACGTCTACAATTGGCTTGCGATCCAGATCTTTTGTGCAGGATGAAAACGCAATTGCTCCTGCTATTATGAGTTTATATATGTTTTTGTTTGTCATGATTTTTCTAAATTTTCAGGATTAAAAATCAACGCTTGCGCCAAGAGAAAAGATTCTCGTTTTAGGATAAATATTATTGTCAATGCCACTGTATATTTCAGGGTCTATTCCTGTATACTTCGTAATCACAAAAAGATTTTGGGCAATTGCTGACAAACGGAGGTTTACATTCTTACCTATTTTACCAAAGTTGTAACCAACCTGCAGATTATCCATACGCAGGAAGGACGCGTTTTCTACATAATAGTCAGAATAGAACTGGGTGTTATTAAACCCGGTAAAAAGAACATCCGGTATTGTGTTTCCTAAATATTTATTTGCATCAATAACTACTGAATATGCAGCACGATTTGATTTAACGTTGTTGTAAACATAGTTTCCAATGTTAGATCTTAACACAAAGCTCAGGTTCCAATCTTTATAGCTAAACTGAGAATTGAATCCCAGCATGTATTTTGGCGCAGGCGATTTGTAGTGATAGAAAAGATCACCACTGCCTTTTTGGTTAACATCGGCATATACGCCTTCAATTGGTTTACCTGTCTGATCATATACTTGTTTATATACCCAGAACGTGAACGGCGCGTATCCAACGGAATGTATTTGAATTTTGTTACCGGTACCGCCGGAGATGCCACCTACAATTACACCTGGAGAAGACGGATCATCAACTGTCGAAAGCTTTGTGATTTTACTTTCGTTGTATGTAAAATTGAATCCCATGTTCCATTGAAAATCTTTGTTGGTAACAGGTATTGCATTCACTACAAATTCAACACCTTTATTTTCAATGTTACCTACGTTGGTTAATACGTGGTTACTAAGATTTGCACCTGCTGCAACCGGAATATCAGAAATCAGGTTGTTTGTTTTTTTGTAGTACACGTCAAGGCTACCGCTGATCCTGTCTTTAAACAATCCGAAATCCAATCCGATGTTTGATGTAGTTGTTGTTTCCCATTTTATATTCTTATCATAGGGAGCACCGCGATACGTGTAGTAGGCGCTATCCCCTAACAGGTACCTTGCTGTACCTGTACTGATACTGTAAGAAGACAGGTAAGGATAGTCACTAGCAGTAATATCCTGCTGACCTGTTATACCGTAACCTAATCTTAGTTTCAGGTTAGAGATGGTTTTGGAAGATTTAAGAAAATCTTCTTCGCTGATTCTCCATGCCAGTGCGATGGATGGGAAGTTACCCCAACGAGTGTCAGGACTAAAGCGTGAAGAACCATCACGACGTATGGTCGCAGTTAGCAAATACTTGTTGTTGTAAGTATAATTCAACCTGCCATAAAAAGAAACAAGTGTATGTTGTGTTGAATCCGGTTTAGTATACGTTGGAGGATTACCGGCGTTATTTTTTGTTATACTGGTTGTCCAGAATCCCGGCGCACCACGAAGGAAGTCCTGGTAAGAATAACCAGCCATTACATCTATGCGGCTCTTGATCTTCTTAAGATCCTTAGTATAGTTCAGATAAAAATCCAACAGTTTGTTACGCGTGTGTTGCTCATACTCGTGATATTTACCGCCTGCTGTGTATACAGCGGCCCAGTTTGGAGCGTCACGCACTAAACCATCGCTATTTGAGATATCGTATCCCAAATTCAAGTTAGCACGCAAATCCGGAAGAAAATGGAATTTATAATCCAATTGTAAATTGCCGATGCTTCTATAAACAGTAGCCTTGTCATTCTTTAAGTACAAATCAGCTACAGGATTTCTTGTTGACTGAGTGTTAGGTACACCACCATCCTGCCATTCATAATATCCTCCGTAAGGCGAGTTTGCCACGGTTACCGGTTTAGTTGGATCCATCCTGATAGCATCACCTACAGCGCCTGTATTGGCAAAGCGGTTTCCATTTATTACGCCTTTCAGGTTTAAGTCTACACGAAGGTGATTGTCAAAAAAAGTAGGGCTCAAATTAAGAGCGGCACTTCCGCGTTCGAGGTGACCTGTTTTTAAAATACCGTCCTGATGAAGATAGCCCAAAGACAAACGGTAGGGAAGATTTTTCACACCACCGCTAAAGCTTAGATTGTTATCCGTGGTGAAAGCAGGATGGTATATTTCATTTTGCCAGTTAGTATTTGCTTTACCCAAAGAATCTACCGCGTAAGGTTTGTTTTGAATCGCGGCCTGGTCTTTAACCACTTTTGTGAACTGATCTGCAGTTAACACATCCAGGTTTTTAACCTTTACAGCAACAGAGTTTACAGTATTGAAGTTGATACGAAGCGGACCACCTTTTTTACCTTTTTTGGTAGTAATGATGATTACACCATTCGACGCTCTGTTACCGTAGATAGCAGTTGCAGAAGCATCTTTCAGTACGTTGATGGATTCAATATCGTTAGGGTTAATAAGACTTAGAGGATTTGGTGAGCCGGAGATAGATGATGTTCCATCGCTCTTTTTCGGGTTATCAACCGGAACGCCATCAATCACGAATAGAGGGTCATTACTTGCATTCAAAGAAGAACCGCCGCGAATGCGGATAGTACTTGCACCACCTGGCGCACCACCATCGGGACTGATTTGCACGCCGGCTACTCTACCTGAGATTAATTGGTCAGGAGTAGAAATGGCGCCTTTTTGAAAATCTTTCGAACTTATGGCAGTTACAGATCCTGTAAGATCTTTCTTCTTTGCAGTACCATAACCAATTACAACTGCTTCGGTAAGATCAGTTGTAGCGCGTTTAAGAGCAAAATGAACTGCCGCATCATTGCCTTTCACAGTTACATTTTGTGTGTTTTGTAAAAAGCCAACAGCATTTACAACAACTGTGTAAGTACCATTGGGAACGAGAATTTTGAACTTACCATTTTCATCGGCAGATGCACCTCTTGTGCCGCCTTTAATGGTTACAGAAGCAAAAGCAACAGGCTGGTTTGTTTCATCAAGCACCTGTCCTGAAATGCTTCCGTCTTGTGCATAAATAGCTGAATAGATTAAAGTGAAGAGCGAGAGAAGCAGTAGTCTCCCCATGTGTAAACTTTTCATTGGCCCAATTTTTTGGTGTCGCAATCAATTGTGAAAGCTTCGCCAAAAATAATCGGGAACGTTCCCAAAAACAAATTTTTTGAAAATTTTATATGTATATTTTTATTTATAACTAATAATAAAATGATTTACAAATTGTTGCAAACACACTTTTTCGGGAATGTTCCCGAAAGTCAAACAAACAATCGTTAATGCGAATCAACAATATTGCTGTTCGCATAAGTTATTGACTTAAAAAAAATTAGCTGATTGCTACCGGCTCGAGTGACGAAGATTGACGCTGGATGAGTTCAGAATCCAGTACAATGTTCCTCGTGATGAATTCTTTTTCTTCTTCGTGTTTTTCTAAAATTTCAAACAAAAGTTCAGCGGCCCGCTCTCCCATTTTATACGCAGGTTGCGTGATTGTAGACAGTGAAGGATTGAGCAGCGGAGATATTTCAAGACTTGAAAAGCCAATTACTTTTACTTCATCCGGAATGGAAATATTCATTTCGTGACAAACGTAGTAAGATGCGATGGCCAAACGCTCAACAGATGCAAATACACCATCCGGTTTCAGTGTTTCAAATACGTTGCGAAGAATGATCTTGTTTTTATCCAGTTCATTGCTACAGTCGATGATGAGATGATCATCAAAAGGAATGTTATTCTTTTTCAGCGCATCGATGTATCCTTGCATGCGTGTTTTACCGATAGAAAGATTTTTGTTCACAACAAGATAAGCGACCTTTTTACATCCGCTCTTTACGAGATGTTCCGTTGCTTCGAAGCTGCTTTGGTAATCATTTGTAGTGACTCTTGCTGTTTCAATGTCTTCGTATGTTCTGTCAAAGAAAACAAGCGGTATCTTTTTTCGTTTTAAAACCTGCAAATAGCTGTGATCCTGGTCCTCACCAGATACCGACATAATAATGCCGTCTACCCTCCCATTGCTAAGGCTGGTAACAAAGGAAACTTCTTTTTGAAAATCATCATCCGTGAGATAGATCAAAACGTGATAGCTCTTGTCTTTGGCAATTTTTTCTATACCGTTAATTGCTTTTGAAAAGAAGTTGTTGGCTATCTCCGGAACAATAACAGCTATGGTTTTGCTCTTTTGATTGCGGAGATTACTGGCGTGGTGGTTGGGTAGAAAATTAAGCTCTTTCGCTCTCGCAAGAATTTTCTCGCGGGTTTGCGGATTTATATCACTTCCTCCTCTGAATGCTCTCGAAACTGTGGATTTGGATAAGTTCAATTCTTCCGCCAGCTTAATTATGTTAATATTACCCATTAAAGTAAAACTAACACTATTTTTTTAATTTGTTGGACGAATCGCAAATGGCACTCAAAACTGAACCATGAAACCCTTTAGGAGAAAGGGTTTCGGATGAATGCGCACTGTTAGGGCAAATATTGAACTGAGCTTTGCGAACGCTGAACAATGCAGACAGAATGCTATTCGCACTATGATTCATTATTCTTCCCCGTCCGTAAAAGTCAATTTTCCTATCTTCAATAAGGCATAAAACACGCAGTTGCTGTGCATGGATTGTTTGAACTGTCCACGCATTAACAGATCTATTACTTCGTCGATCGTTACCAGCATGATATCAATCTCTTCATTGTGATCGAGTTGCTGCTCTCCCACTTTTCTGCCTCCGGTTGCGAGGAACAAATGTGTGAAATTGTTTAGTACACCGGGATTGGCCGCTGTTTTACTAAGATGTTCGATGTGCGAAAATTCATAGCCCGTTTCTTCGAGAAGCTCACGTCTCATACCCTGCTCAAAGTCTTCATCCTCATCAATGAAGCCGCCCGGCGTTTCTATTACCACTTCGCCAATCGGATGACGATATTGCTTCACCAACACAGCATGGCCATCTTCTGTAATCGCAAGCGCTGTTGCAGATGGCGGCATCTCTACTACGAAGTATGGATCAACAATTACTCCGTCTTCGCGCTGGCACCTGTCTTTCCGCGCTGTGAAGTAATGATGTTTACTTAGGTATTGCGATGATAATGTTTTCCAATGCATGGGATGTAATTAATAATTAATAATTCTTCGACTTCAACTATTGTTTACTATTTATATCTTTTTGTGTGGGAAATAAAATAATCGGGTGACTAAGAAATGCCTTCAAGACTAACGACTCTGACACTATCGTCATAATCGCTTATTAATTCTTAATTATTAATTATCTCCCTACCAATTCATTCTCTCTCTCAACCTTACCACATGCATTACATGGTGTTTGCCGTGCCACGCGTACATGCCGAGAAGGTTCCAGAGAGAAATTTCTTTGTTATGTTCGGGATGAAAAACTGTTCTGTTCCAGTCTTCATCTTTAATGTTTATGATCAGGTTGTGCCAACGACTATGCAAAGCGTGCAGCAGCGTAATAGAAATGTTGATTGGAATGTTTTCAACATCTGGCAGCAATGCCCACGCTGCTTCATCGTAAGGTTTTATCGTAGGATTATTTTCCGTAAGTGCTAGTTTAAAACGGATGTATGCATTCATGTGACTGTCCGGCACGTGATGCACCACCTGTTGAATTGTCCAACCACCTTCACGATACGGGGTTTGCAATTGCGGCTCATCCAAATTAAGAATGGCGTTCTCTAAAAGATCAGGTAGATACTTGATTTCATCTGCCCATTTCCTTAATTGCTCCTGTGAAAATGGTTGCGGCTCAAATTTGCCGATTGGGTAACGAAGATCCATGGTAGTTGAAAATTGAAAGTTGAAAGTTGAAAATGTTGTTTACAATGATGCTCTTATAATTAGAACAGAAATGTCCAAATAGTTGTTCATCAAACACTTTTCTTTAACAAACAACCTACATCTGCTTTTATCTCTTTCTTCGTCATTGAAAATTTAAAGTTGAAATTTTATTTCCTGTTAAAATGAATGAATGTCTTTCTATAAGAAAAGCTCATCATTTTCAATTTTCAACTTTCAATTTTCATTCCTCTTTCCTCCATTCTTTGCCCGTAAGATTGATAAACACATCTTCAAGGTTTGCTTTCTTCACTTCGGTTGTTCGTTCAAAGCCAGATGCAACAAGGTTATCGATCAATTGATGCGGTGAGTTAATTGCAACAATTCTTCCCGCATCTACAATGGCAACTCTGTCGCACAAATATTCTGCTTCATCCATGTAGTGTGTTGTAATGATCACCGTGGTTCCTTTTGATCGTATGTCGCTGATCAGATCCCACAAGTTGCGTCTTGCTTGTGGATCCAGGCCTGTTGTTGGCTCGTCGAGGAAAATAATTCGTGGTTGGTTGATAAGTGTTGTGGCGATGGAGAAACGTTGCTTTTGCCCGCCACTCAGTTCTTTGTATTTCGCTTTCGCTTTGTCAGTAAGATTTACCAGCTTCAATAGTTCATGCGGATTTACCGTTCGGTTATACAAACCGCCAAACAAGTGAAGAAGCTCGGTAAGATTTAAACCGGGATAATATCCTGAAGATTGTAGCTGAACGCCTATAATTTTTTTGATAGCATCGGGAGACTGATCAAGATTGAACCCATCTACGATCACTTCTCCGGAAGTCTTGTCACGCAAGGTTTCTATGATTTCAAGCGTAGTTGATTTTCCGGCGCCGTTTGGTCCGAGCAAACCAAATATCTCACCTTCATGCACATCGAAACTAATGTCCTTTACTGCTGTAAAATCACCGTACTTCTTTTGCAGATTCTTTACCGAAATAATGGTTTTCATTGTGTGCAGCCTTTTGAGACCACAAGTTACGCAAGATTTGAGATTTGAGATTTGAAATTTAAGATTTGAGACCTAGCGAAACCCTAAAATATCAAATCTCAAATTTAAAATCTTGAAAATACACGTTCTGTATTAGTATTGCTCCAGCTCTTCCATCATCCCCTTGCTTCCTGCAAAGAATGGAGAACGCTGGTGCAAAAATTCGGGTTGAATGTCGAGAATTCTGTTAACACCATCGGTAGCTTTTCCTCCCGCCATTTCTATGATAAACGCAAACGGATTGCATTCATATTGCAGCCTTAGCTTGCCTGTGGCCATAGACTTTGTAGATGGATACATGAATATTCCGCCGAGAATAAGGTTGCGATGCATATCGCTCACCATACTTCCAATGTAGCGTTGTGTATAAGGGCCGCCATTCGTTTTGTCTTTCTTCTGGCAATTGGTAATATAGTTTTGAATGCGCTCGTCGTATTCAAAAAAATTCCCGTGATTGACAGAATATATTTTTCCTAACTCAGGCGTTTTTATATTGGGATGACTCAGGCAAAATTCGCCGATAGACGGATCAAGGGTAAAGCCGTTTACTCCTCTGCGTGTTGCATATACAAGCATCGTGGACGATCCGTAGATAATATAACCTGCAGCCACCTGCTTGACACCTGGTTGTAAAAAATCCTCTTTTGTGCAAGGTCGTCCAACAGGAGAAACACGTCTGTAAACACCAAAAATGGTTCCGATAGAAACATTTACATCGATGTTGCTACTACCATCCAAAGGGTCAAACAATACAACATATTTGCTGTCGTTGCTCACCGGATCATCAAACACGACAACGTCGTCCATTTCTTCACTACCAATACCCGCGCAACTGATTCCGTGACGTAACACGCCAACCATTTGGTTGTTGGAAAAAACATCTAGTTTTTTTACGTTTTCGCCCTGCACATTCGTGTTTCCGGCTTCACCGAGAATGTCTACAAGTCCTGCTTTGTTTACTTCTACATTGATTCTTTTTGCGGCACGACCAATGTCGCGCAAAAGCATACTGAGCTCACCCGTAGCCTTAGGAAACATGCGTAACTGCTGAATGGTGAATTCATCCAGCGTCAGAACCTGCCTGTTAATGGTACTCATAGAAAGCAATTCGTTGTTTAATTTAGGTTTCAACAAATGTAAGGGAGTTGAAAATGGAAAGCGAAAAGTTAATAATTAATTGTACGAAGACAAAGAATTCGTTTGCAAAGGCGTGAATCCCCCTTACAAGATTTCTAAAAATCGGCGAGACTGGCATCCCCCTTTTTCAAAGAGCAACTCGATCAATCCGCATAAGTAAATCTTACAAGGGGGATTCACCGCACCCGCACGCTGCAACCAATTTGTAACAAGACGCAACTATGACTTTATCATTGATGCATCATGTTCTACATACCGTATAACATAAATCTCAAAGCATTTTCAAGAAAATTACGCAATCATTCTACATACGGTGAAGTTCTTCTTTGGATGCAATTGCGGGCAGGAGGCGTGAGAGGCTATACGTTCAACAGGCAAAAGCCTTTGAGCAATTATATTGTTGACTTTTACTGGAAGCCTCTGAAGCTGGTTATTGAAGTGGACGGAGGTTATCATTTTACACCAGAACAAAGGGTGATGGACCAACACAGACAACAAATTTTAGAATCAATGGGCCTGCATTTCCTGCGCTTTCGCGACGAGGAGGTTAGAAAAGATATGAGTACAGTTATTAAAGCAATTGAATCCTGCATTGAAGCTTTTGAAACAACTTGCCAGTAAGGGACGATCATTTTCAATTTTCAATTTTCAACTTTCAACTTTCAATTTTCAAATTGTTCTCGCCCCACAAGCAACAAAGCCCTGGTGTTACCCAGAGCTTTTGCCTCTCTCATGTATAAAACAAACTTATTTTTTCATGTACATCACGTCTTTCACAAGCTGAATAGTACGTGGTACACTTGGTAATGCTAGGTCAATAAGGTTTGGCGCATAGTGCAAAGGAGCATCTGCACAAGTGATACGGCGAACAGGTGCATCAAGGTAGTCAAAACCTTCTTTTTGTATGCGGTAAGCCAATTCAGAAGAAACACCGCACATAGGCCATTGTTCTTCTACAATTACAAGGCGGTTTGTTTTCTTAACGCTTTCCAGAACGGTCATCCAGTCAAGCGGACGGATGGTGCGCAAATCGATCACTTCTGCACTGATGCCTTCTTTTTCAAGTTCAGCAGCCGCGCCCATAGCGATTTTCATCATTTTGCTCCAGGAAACGATCGTTACATCGCGCCCTTGTTTTTTCACATCGGCTTTACCCAATGGAATGTAATATTCTTCTTCAGGAACTTCACTTTTATCACCATACATTACTTCGGCTTCCATGAACATGATCGGATCTTCTTCGTAACGGATGGCTTGTTTCAACAAACCTTTGGCATCATAACCATTGCTTGGTGAAACCACTTTCAAACCAGGAATATTTGCGTAATAGCTTTCAAAAGCTGTAGAGTGTTGTGCACCTAACTGACCGGCAGAACCGTTTGGTCCGCGGAAAACGATTGGACAAGAGATTTGACCACCACTCATCGCCAGCATTTTGGATGCTGTATTTAAAATCTGATCCAATGCAAGAACCCCAAAGTTCCATGTCATGAACTCAACGATCGGGCGCAAACCGTTTTGCGCAGAACCTACGCTGATCGCCGCAAAACCCAATTCTGAAATAGGTGTATCGATTACTCTTTTAGCACCGAATTCAGCCAACATACCCTGGCTCACTTTGTATGCGCCATTGTATTCAGCTACTTCTTCTCCCATTAAATATACACGCTCATCTCTCCTCATCTCCTCGCTCATTGCTTCCCTAAGGGCTTCACGATATGCAATTGTTCTTGCCATTGTTTATTTTATTTAAAAAGACGGGCAAAAATATTGGAAGTGCGGCAGATAAACAAAAGCAATTAAGAATTAAGAATTAGGAATTAAGAATTAGGAGTCTGAATGTCAATCATTTAATATTATTTTTTAATATATTTTAAGAATTTGGATTAGATGATTTAAAGAATTGGCAGTTTATAACATTATAAACGCTGACCATTGGGCGAAAATGAAAAAGAGACGCCATCACAGCGTCTCCCATTCTTAACTCTTAATTCTTAATTTCTAACTCTTAATTTCTAACTCTTAATTGTTACTCCTTGTACTTCACTCCGGCTGTAACTGCCTTCCAATCGTCTGTGCGGAAAGGCGCTGCAGGAAATCCTTCTTTATTGAAGAGATTTCCGTCGCTCGCATCGTCTGCCCAGTTGTAACGAACGGCCACGGGATTGTCGAGGCCATCCTGCCAAACGATCACTTTATCTCCCTGTACAATGGCTTTTGCATAGTGGAACTGCTGATCGGCGCCAGCAATTTCAAAGCCTTTTATATAGCCGTATTTATCTTTTACATAGAGACCGCTGCCTATATGTGCGTACGATACCACAGCTTTTCCATTCTCTATTTTAACGGATTGAAAAACCGGGCCTTCATATTCGCCTTCAATGCCGTAGGTATCATGTAAAGCGATCGAAGCAAGACGTTTACCTACATCCTGTTTATTTTTCGGATGAATATCTCCGGGCTCGCCAATATCAGTTGTGATGGACATTCCGGTGTTAGGCAAAGCAAGCGTCATTGCCTGCGCCTCACGCAATTCTGCCCAGGTGCTTCCGTTTTTGCTGGTGCCATTAGCAGAATTGAAAGTTGCAAGTTGCACAAAGTAGAAAGGGAAATTGCCTTCGTTCCATCGCTGTCTCCAGTCGCTGATCATCAAAGGAAACGCTTTTCTGTATTGGTATGCGCGGCCAGCGTTACTTTCTCCCTGGTACCAGATGGCGCCTTTGATGCCATATGGAATGATCGGATTTATCATTGCATTGTACAGCAATGTTGGATAATCATTCGGCCCGGCTGTTGGGTTTCCGTTGATCAAACCTTCAATCTGGAACTTCCATGCGCCGGCAAGAGAAAGCACTTTACTTCCAACGGTTAATTTTACAAACTCTGCGTCACCATAAATTCCGCCGCCGCCGCCGGTGTCCTGCACTCTTACAGCGATTACATTTTTACCCGCTTTCAAAACACCTGCAGGAATATTGTACACACGTTTTACATTATAACCATTCAATCCCCCTACTGCAGTACCGTTTATATATGTTGCGTCTGCATCGTCAATCATACCAAGTTCAAGCTCTCCCGGTTTGCCTGCATCCTCAGCAGCAATGTCAATTGTTTTACGGAACCAAACAATACCGTCAAAGTCTGGCAATTGTTGTGTTTCCCATAAAGCCGGAATTTTCATCGCCGGCCATTTGGTATCGTTGTAATCAGCAGTCTTCCATGCAGCAACGGTGGTTGCATCCGGCATGGCACCTTGCAATGCCTGAATTTTATTTTGCAATTGCACTTTCCTCAATTGGCCGATTGAATCTGTGTTGATATGCGGATAGTTTGCGATCATGCTTTTAAACTCATCACTACTTTGAAACGCTTCACGACTTGTCCAGGTTTCAACTTCTGTTCCTCCCCATGAAGTGTGGATCAAACCGATTGGTACATGAAGTTTATTGTAAAGATCTCTTGCGAAAAAATATCCAACCGCGGTAAAGTCTTTAACATTGTCCGATGTTGCGGTTCTCCAGTCTGCCGGATGTTTAATATCCTCCAAAGGCACGCCAGACAAATCTTTCACTACTTCTATCTGGCGGATCTGTGGATAGTTTGCCGATGAAATTTCCGTTACTGCATTCTTAGTGCCACTTACATGAAACTCCATGTTCGACTGACCTGAACAAACCCAAACCTCACCCACAAGTACATCCGTAAAAGTCACGGTGTTCTTTCCTTTTACTACAAGCGTGTAAGGCCCACCGGCCGCTTCAGCATCCAAAGCAATTTTCCATTTGCCGTCTTTACCGGCTTTAACGGTTTTTGTCTGCTTGTTGAACTGAATGGTGATTTTTTCATTCTTATCTGCCCACCCCCAAACAGGAATCGCCTGATTTCGTTGGAGCACCATTTGATTGCCAAATACTTTCGGTAACGTTACATTTGAAAAGCCCGCAATTGCAGTGAATAGCGCCAGCGCGGAGAGCGACAATTTTTTCATATAGTTGTTCTAAGAATTGAAAGTTGAAAATTGAGAGTTAGTGGAGAGTGGGGAATTGGGAGTTAAGAACTCAAAACTCATTACTTACTCAGCTCCTCCCACATTTTTTCCGCCACTAATGCATTCCCTTTGTCATTCAAATGCACGCCATCTACTGTTAAAATGCCTTTAGAAGTGTCTTGCGGATTATTGTCTTTATCGAATTGAGTAAATTCTCTGCGAAGGTCAATAACCGGTACTTTAAATTCGTTGGCAACTTTGCGAATGCTTGCACTGTACTTATCAAGGTCACTGTCCTGGTTGTTTTCTCCGTTTTTCTTTTCGCCTATCACCGCCGGGGTACAAACGATTACCCTTGCACCTATGGCTTGAATTTTCCTGATGAGTGCCTGATAAAATTTTTCGAACTTGTCCTGGTCTGTTCCGGTGCCGTAGCTGGCTTTGTGCCAAACATCATTCACACCAATATAGATGAAAACAACGTCAGGCTTTTTCGCAAGTACATCATCATCCAAACGCAGGTAAAGATCGTAAACCTTATTACCACTAACACCCGCACCGATCAATTCATATTGATCCTGCAGATTGTTTTGGTTGATCGTATTTTGAATGAGATCGATATAGCCGCCCTTCTTCGCGCCTTGTTGAGTGATGGAGTCTCCAAAGAAGATAACTTTCTTTTTCTTTTGTATTACAGACATAGATGCGCAAAGAATGAACAATGCAGCAATGGCAAGTAGTTTTTTCATACGTATGTTAGTTGGCCTGTTAAGGATTTTTAAAATTAACAGAAAGTAGGAAAAAAAGAAATTAATAATTAATAATGAACAATTAAAAGATAACATACTTGAAAAAAGCAATGTCATAGACCAGTTCAAAAATTAGTAGGGCCACATCCAATAAATAATGTAACCCTTCTTAATTATTAATTATTAATTCTGCAAATTTTACCCTTCATAAACGTTTCAGCAGTTCAATACAAGCCCTGCCATTGTGATACGGGCATTTCCATAAACCGGCCTTGTCTTCATTTGGCATTATGCTGTAATCTTCTTTTACGCCCCAGAACCATTCGCCATTTTTTGCGTCCAAAATATACTGCTTTGTAAACTGCCAGCTGTCGATTGAACGCTGCAAATATTTTTCATTGCCGCTTACTTGTGCTGCATTGAAAAATCCCACCATGGCTTCCGCTTGCGGCCACCAATGTTTTTCTTTTATGAGATGATTGTTCTCTACTTCATACCACAAGCCACCATCTTTATCTAAACCTTCGGCAGCAGCATCGGCCATTTTGATGGCGTTTGTTTTCATTTTACCGATCCAATCTTCATCATAAATCGCTTCTGCAGCCTCCAATAACAACCAGGCCGCTTCTATGTCATGGCCGAATGAAACGATTTGTTTTTTTGAGTTCCAGTCTTCGTCAAAAAATAGTTCGAGGTGATGTGTTTGTTGATTAATAATGTGCCTGTCAAAAGCGGCTAACAGGTTCTGAATACTCTGTTTAACAGCAGGCGTCTGTTCAATCTGATACAAATTCGTATAAGCTTCCAACACATGCAAATGTGTGTTCATCGTTTTCTTCTCATTTGCATCCTTCTCACTCAAACGCAGATCAACAATGGGTTTCCAGTCTTGGGTAAATGCTTCAAAATAGCCGCCTTTTCCAGGATCGTAACTGTATTTTTCAATGGCGTTGTATAAGTCATTTGCTATTTGTTTCGCCTCCGGCAAATGAGACGCACGATAGTATTCACTTGCAGCATATAACGCAAATGACAACGCATAGATCTGCTTTTTTGTATCAAGCGGTTGCCCTGAATAATCTACCGTCCAGTAGACACCACCATTCTCCTTGTCTATAAAATATTTTGTGATGTAATCAAACGCTCTCGTTGCTACTTCAAGGTATTTTTTTTCTTTTGTAAAATTAAAGGCAGCAGCGAATGTCCATAGAATGCGGGCATTTAACACAGAACCCTTCGGTGCTTTATTGTCAATGTTATTTTCATTGTCAATCTTTCCATAAAAACCGCCATACTCTTCATCTATTGTATAATCGATCCAATATTGAAGAATGTTACTTAACTCTACGGCAAGCTCGTTTTTGTATTGCGTAAGATTCATTGTTTACGTAGTGGCGAATCGTTTTACCAAAGCCTTGTTTTTTTCAATAATACCGATCAATGTATTCACAGAAGTTGCAGAACGCAGACCATCCGGTGCTGTGTTCATCACATAATCGAGCAGTTGACCAAGCGATGATTCTGCCACATGCATGCGTGTATCTGAAGACGCATAGTAAATCAACACACGGCCATCCTCATCCAATATCCAACCATTGCTAAAGACTACATTCGACACATCTCCTACTCTTTCTTCACCATCTGGTGCAATGAAATATCCTGACGGTTTGTGTGAAACTTTTGTAATGTCGTTTAAATCTGTCATGAACACATACAGCACGTAGCGCAGTCCTGCTGCAGTATGGCGAACGCCATGTGCGAGATGCAACCAACCATATTTCGTTTTAATCGGCGCGGGCCCAAGGCCATTTTTCGCTTCATACACGGTATGATACACTTTCTTGTCGATCACAATCTCTTCCTTCACTTCTGCATATTCAATGCTATCGCTTAAACCAAAACCAATGCCACCGCCGTTTCCAGCTTCGATAAAACTATCTTGCGGGCGAGTATAGAAAGCATATTTTCCATTCACAAATTCAGGATGCAGCACAACGTTTCGTTGTTGCGGAGACCGTGTTTTTAAATCAGCCAACCTTTCCCATTTCTTCAAATCCTTTGTGCGTACGATACCGCACTGTGCTATTGCGGCAGACTGATCGCCGGGCTTTGCTGCAGGGTCACGGCGCTCTGTGCAAAACAAGCCATAGATCCACCCATCTTCATGTTGAATCAACCTTATATCATAAATATTGGTATCTGGATTTTCGGTTTCCGGTATCACTACCGGATAATCCCAAAACACAAAATTGTCAATACCATTGTCGCTTTCTGCCACAGCAAAAAACGATTTGCGATCCAGCCCTTCTACTCTCGCAACGATGTAATATTTGTCATCAAGCTTGACTGCACCGGCATTCAAAACTGCGTTGATACCAAAACGCTCCATCAAATAAGGATTGCTTTGCTCATTCAAATCATAGCGCCAGAATACCGGCGTATGTGCCGCCGTTAATATCGGGTACCTGTAGCGATGATATACACCATTGCTTTCTTCCACGATTTCATTACTTCTGTGAATCAATCTGTCGTATGCTGTTTGCAGCATTTCCAGCCTTTTTTCGAATTCCATATACTTCACTTTTTCTGTTTTGTTTTAGGTGGAAATGCGGGAGGAATTAATAATTAATAATTAACAATTAATAGGAGGTCATTCGCTTTTGTATAAAAGAGTATGCAAGTAAAAACTCACGCTCGCACTCTATTAATTTTTAATTATTAATTATTAATTTTCCAGCCTATCCCACCAAGTTCTTTTCAAAATCAATACTATAATTCCTAACACCACCACTGTTATGATCAATGGTAGTTTCAACCATAACACAACGTACATTGGCAATATCGTTAAGCAACACTGGGCAATGATTCCCAATACAACATTGAACATGTCCGGCTTGAATCTTTTGTTTGGCTCAAAGGTTGGATCTTCCGCTACAACCTTGTCGTGAATGGGTTTCCAGAAGCCCCATGGTCTTACTGTTTTATAAAAACTTTTCAAAACAACTTCATCAGTTGGCGGCGCAGCATATGTTCCTGCAATGCTTCCGATGATGGATATCAGGAACAACAAAGGCCAGTAGTACAGCGGCAGCGTATCGGGAAACAAGCGGGGAAATATCAATGCTGCGGCGATACCACTTATCATTCCCCAGAAGAAACCACTTGCATTGAATCGCCACCAGTACCATTTAAAAACGTTTGCTGCAATGTAGCCACCATAGAGTGCGCCAACGATCCATTGCAACACGCTATTGACATCTTTCGCAAAGAAACCAAGCACCACACCAATCGTTACCACCACAATGCCCACGATATAGTTAACCGTTATGATCTTTTTTGTTTTCGCATGCGGATCGATGTACTTAATGTAAATGTCGTTTACGATGTAAGCCTGAGCTGCATTCAAGGTTCCTGAAAATGTTCCCATAAAAGCACCGAGCAATCCTGTCAACACCAAACCCTTTATACCCACAGGCAAAAATGTATTAATGGTTGCAGGCAGTATTCTTTCAAAGTCAGTCCCCTCGGCACCTGCAAGATCAAGTTGATTGTAATACAACAATGCCAGTACAGTTAAACCAATGATCATCGAGTACCTGATTGGCAATAAAATGATAGATACAAAACCTGTCATCTTACTGGCTTCTTTTGGTGATCGTGTGGACAACACTTTCTGCATATCATAGTTTGGCGCCGGCCCCGCAAGACTTGCAAATGCCCCTTTGAACAACATCATCATAAAGAAAATTCCAAACAGACCAAACTTGTCATCTGCTATTTTCTTACTTGCTGCAGGCACGATGTTATCCCATTTCAGATCGAGGTTCCAGCCAAAGAACGGACTTGTCCATCCATGTGGAATGCTCAGCTGTGTACCATTTTTATGCAAATGGATCATTGCTATTACACCGATCGATAAACAAGCGACAGTCATGATCATATACTTGATCACATCTCCCAATACAATGCTGTGCATACCGCCAAGAATGGAGTAGAACATTGCAAAGAGTGTGAACACAATTCCATAAAAATGCGGCACGTATTGTGGCGCCACATCAAACGGAACGTATGCTTTCACATACTGCCAGGGAACAAATATTTCAATGAACTTTCCTAATCCTATAAAACCATAAGCAAGGAAACCGAAACAACTCAACAGTGCAAAAGTCACGACTACATTATGCGAACCACGAATGCCGCTACCAACGGAACCGAAACGTGTTTTCAACCATGCTGCGCCTGTATCTGCGTTTGAACGTCGCAGCCATTTACTCAAGAACATCATCATAAACACCTGGTTGAAAACCGGCCACAGCCAGGGGATCCAGATGCTTTTCATGCCGTAGATAAAGCAAAGAGCAACCATCCACATGGTACCGCTGATGTCGAACATATCGCTGGCGTCACTCAAACCCAACATATACCACGGAAGCGATTTTCCGCCAAGTAAATAGCTTTCTTTATTCTGCCTTGCTTTTTTTCGTAACACCCACCCAATAACTACCATCGTTATGAGGTACGCAATAACAATGGCAACGTCAATCGTTTGTAAATGCATGTTTTTAATTAATAATTAATAATGAATAATTAATATCAATTGCTGCGTGAATTAAAGTCGGTCTCACTCTTGTAGACTCCGCATATTAATTCTTAATTATTAATTATTAATTGTATAGTTTTTCTTTTTTCGCATCTTTTTCAAACAACGTATTTTTCATCTTATAAAAGTTCATGAAATCGTCTGCAGATACTTGTCCTTTATACGGTGCGTAATAATGCATGCGGCCGTTTTCCTTCATGAGGCCATGATTGCGCCACACAAGTACATACGCTATTTTGTTGTCGCCAATTGCTTTTGCAAGTGTATTTGTCCACCATTGCGCATAAGGTATGGCTTCATAACCGGTTTCTGCGAAGGCGAAAATTTTGTTCTTTTCCTTTGCAAGTGTTCCAAGAATTTGCAGGTTACTATTTGCATGTTTTACAAAACTGTCATCTTTTGAAGGGTCTCCTGTTTGATAAGCATCCATGCTTAAAACATCTGCGACATCATCGCCGGGATATCTTTCCAAAAATTCGTTTGCTGTTGTAAAATCCCCACCTGTGTTATAGACATACAAAAGGTTGTGAACCCCTTTTTCTTTTTGCAGATAGTTGATGGTAAATCGCCAGAGTTGCTTGAATTCATAGGGTGTGCAGGCTGTTCTCCCCCACCAGAACCAATTGCCCGTTAACTCATGATAAGGACGGAACAATACCGGAACAGCTTCGCCATTCTTTCCTTTTAAGCTAAGCAAAAATGCAGCCACTTTGTCGAGCCAGGTTTTGAATAATTCATTTTTTTCAGCACCCGGCAATATCGATGCAACGCTTCCCTGATCGGTGCTCCAGGCCGTTTTTCCATTGAAAGGATTATGCAGATGCCAGCTTATGGTGATTACTCCGCCGCGATTATAAGCATCTTCGATAAAGCCTTTCATTTTATCAAACGGGACACTGTCAAGATCAACAGGCTTGTCATACTCAATACCGCCAAGTTCCCAACCATATATACCCGGATAGTCGTTGACTACATCTTTCACATCGCTTCTGCCCTTTTCATATTTCCAGCCAACACCATATGCAAGGTCATCCTGGTGACCAAAGAGATATCCCTTCTGCGCGGATCTCTTCAGGTTTTTATAAAGGTTTACGGTTTCTTTTGTAGCATCTTTATCGCAAGGCAAATCCTGCGCAAACACATGGCCCGCAAGACTTAGCAGCAATAGAATTATAGCGTTAGTTTTTAGCATTCAGTCCGTTGATTTTTTGCGTGAATGAATTTATCAGCTGCCATGTTGTGGCATCAGCATCGAACACCGAATTTAAGCCTTGTTCTTCCATCGGCGGATCACCGAGCACATCATCTCCTTTATGCCAAAATATATCTTTTCCTGAAGGTCTGCCAGCGCCGCCAAATGCCCAGAAGTTGCAACCGGCAATAATGCCTTTGTTTTGCTCACTGCTCCATAATGCTTTTAGTACAACACTATAATATTCATCCCGCATGGTCGTGGACGCTGAAAGCGAGTAAGAATGATGATCACGCGGCAGGCCAAATTCTTCTATTACAAGCGCCTTATTGACTTCCTTTGCTGCTTGCGCATGCACGTCTATGTATGTTTGTGTTTGCTTCACTACATTATCTATAGACGCGGCGATGGACGTGTCTTTGAACCAGCCCCAATTCTTTGGCCAGATATGAATGGTTGCGTAATCAATATTTTTATCGGAGTGAATAGCCTTGAAAACATCCACATTCTCAGTTCCCATATAACCTTCGGCACCAGTTGTTACAAGATGATTTTTATCCAATGACTTAATATGCGCTGCAGCATTGCTTACCCATTTTTCATAAGAGGGGATCGCACTTTCACGCATCGGCCTTGGTTCGTTAGCAAGCTCCCATGCCATGATCGCAGCGTCGTCCTTATACTTTCTCTTTGTAACAGTATTGGTTCTGTTTACTATAAATTCAACTTGCTTTTTGTACGCATTCATGCAGGCATCGCAAGTGTAAAATTTGCCAATGTTGTCACGAAGCTCTTCCCAGTTGAGTTTGCGATGAAAAATACTGTCGGGAATTTGCCCGTTCCAGTTAAGATATTGAAGAAAGCCGCCGCTCCATTCCCAATTGTTACTAAGAAAGATGACGGCTTTCATGTTTCGTTTTCCCATTTCAGTCAACAGGAAATCCAATCCTTTCAATATATCCTTATTAAAAACACCCTGTGGCTTCTGTAATGCCGGAGCTACGCGGTTTACACCATTTACAAAACCTTCACCTTCCACGCCTGCGAGCAACCGTAAGTTGGTAACACCATTTTTTACAAGAAAATCAAGTTCCCTGATCACCCTTTCCTTACCTTTTTTATCATTTGCCAACAGGCTCCCATACCAGTAGTTCGTGCCTACAAAATAATAGGGTTGGTTATTTACGGAAAAACTTCCGTCTTTGGCTCTGACGAAGGAGTTGGTTTGTGCAAAAACAAAATTGGCAGCCAGTGATAAAGCGGTTATTAAAAGGGCTAAGCGTTTATGCATGTCTGTGTTTTGGCGTTTACGTACAATCGTTTCGGTTATAAGACAACACAAATCTATTTCGATTTGCATTATCTTATACATACTTTTTTATCCAATAGAAATACTAATTTAAACGGATAAAAGAAGAAAAACAGCACTTTGAACGAAAAAACGTAAAAAGAAAGCGCATAAAAACCAACAGGAATCAACACAACAGGCTAGTTCACGACTATTTATGTAGCTACATGTAAAAGAAGCCCTCATCTACCCGTTAGTTTAAAAAATATTTGAAACCTGATACTTTATTAATCAATTATTGTACTTTCATGCTGTTTAAGAAACGATTGCCATGCAAACCAAGATACTTAGAGAGATCACCCCTCTTACTCAAAGCGACTGCTTCACCATTTTTTCAAGGGTAAAATCAAAGTTTGATTTTCCACTTCACAACCACGAAGAATTTGAACTCAACTTTATACAAAATGCGAAGGGAGCGAAAAGAGTAATTGGTGACCACATCGAAGAAATTAATGACCTGGAATTGGTTCTTGTTGGCCCCAACCTTCAGCACGGCTGGTTTACACACAAATGCACATATCCGGAAATTAAAGAAGTCACCATTCAATTTCACCGCGATCTGTTTGATGAAAAGTTTTTACATCGTAACCAGATGGCTTTCATCCGCAACATGTTTGAGCGCTCACTTCGTGGCATTCAGTTTTCAAAAGAAACCATACAGGCCATTATGCCTCGCATTGTGGCACTACCACAAAAACAAAGCTTTGATTCTGTGCTTGAGCTCATGTCCATTCTGCACGACCTTTCCATTTCACGTAACATGCGTCTGCTTTCCGACGCTTCTTTCAACACAACAGAAACGCTTTCCTATAATAGCCGACGCATTGAAAAAACAATGGCTTACCTGAACAAGAATTTTGATAAAAACATTTCACTTATTGAAGCCGCAAAGATGGCCGCCATGACGGAAGTCGCGTTCAGCCGTTTTTTCAAACTCCGCACTGGCAAAACATTTATCGATACGTTAAATGAAATCAGACTGGGTCACGCATCACGAATGCTGATCGATACAACACAAAGTGTTACTGAAATCGCCTATAAATGTGGCTTCAACAATATGTCCAACTTCAATCGCATCTTCAAAAAGAAAAAAGACTGCACTCCGAAAGAGTTTAGAGATGCGTATACGAGTACGGGGGTAAGAACTTTTATTTAATTGAAAATTGAAAGTTGAAAATTGAAAATGGTTGCATCCACCCTCTACCATTAACCAAACTAAAAAACTATTTTTATATATCCCGCACCCAACATTCTCAATTTTCAACTTTCAATTTTCAATTAATGAAATATCTCCTTGCAATTCTGTTTACCCTATCTCTCTCTTGTCCGCTCATGGCGCAGCAGAAGCTAAATTACTTTCCTGCATTGGATAGCAATATTCAGTATGTCGGAAGGACGGTTCTTTCAGAAAAAAGAGATGTGCGATGCTGGGCCGCCGGCGCATATATGCAAATTCGTTTTACCGGAAATACAATCAAATTGTTGATCACGGACCAGGTGCAATATGGACAGAATCACAATTTCGTGGAAGTTGTATTGGATAATCAACCGGCAAAAAGAATCCGGTTAAAGACAGAAATTGACACGCTCACATTTACGTTACCTAAAGCAAAAGAACATTCTGTTACGGTGTACAAGGACACTGAAGCGGGAATTGGTTATCTTGATTTTTGTGGCGTGCAATGCACTTCTCTTTTGCCGCTTAACAAAGTACCAACACGCAAAATGGAGTTTATTGGAAATTCCATTACTTGTGGCGCAGGCATTGACTTATCAACTGCTCCATGCGGCCAGGGTGCATGGTATGATCAAAACAATGCTTACTTAAGCTATGGTTCTGTGACCGCTCGAAAGTTGAATGCGCAATTTCACTTAAGCTCTGTTTCCGGAATCGGCCTGATGAATAGTTGCTGCAACATGAAAATAACTATGCCGCAGGTTTACAATAAAGTGAACATGCGTGATGATGCTTTGACATGGAACTTTGCAAACTATCAACCAGATGTGGTGACGGTATCGCTTGGACAAAACGATGGAATACAGGATTCGCTTGCGTTCTGCACAGCATACATTACTTTTCTGCGCCAGTTGAGAAACTACTATCCCAATGCTGAATTTGTCTGCCTCAATAGTCCTATGGCAGATGCCAACCTTGACAAAGCATTAAAAAGCTACATAAATTTTATAGCCAGCTTCATTCAAAAAAAAGGTGACAAAAAAGTGCAGGTATTCTTTTTCTCCAAACAATTCCACAACGGTTGTGGCGGTCATCCGGATTTAAAAGAGCACGAACAGATAGCCACAGAGCTAACGGAGTATGTGAAGAGCTTGATGCACTGGTAGCGCATCAATTTGAAGATTTGAAAATATGAGAATTTGAAAATGCTTTCTGTGCAGCTTCCTCTTTTTTATTAACCCATTCGAACCATTGAGAGTTAAGAATACACCGTGAATGTTACACCTACAGCATTTTCAAATTTCCATATTTCCATATTTTCAAATTATTCAAATTATTCAAATTGTATCTTCGTGGCATGACTAAGCTTTCAGTAAACATCAACAAATTTGCTACGCTGCGCAATAGTCGTGGTGGAAATAATCCAGACGTTCTTAAAGCGGCTATTGATGCCCAGTTATTTGGCGCCGATGGTGTAACGGTGCATCCTCGTCCTGATGAGCGCCACATCCGCTACAGCGATGTGCGTGAGATAAAAAAAATCGTTACTACGGAATTCAATATTGAGGGCAACTCCCAGGAACAGAAGTTTGTCGACCTTGTACTGGAGGTAAAACCTGACCAGGTAACACTTGTACCGGATGCTTTGGGACAAATTACTTCTAACCATGGCTGGGATACTATTGCACATAGAGAGTACCTGGTGGAAATTATCGGGGTATTTAAAAAAGCAGGTATCCGCACTTCTATATTTGTAGATCCGATCATTGAAATGGTGGAAGGCGCAGCAGAAACAGGTACTGACAGAATTGAACTGTACACGGAGGGTTATGCAACTGCATTTCTTTTAAACAAGGAAGCAGCCATCGCTCCATATGCTGCCGCTGCAAAAAGAGCAAACGACCTTGGCTTAGGTATCAATGCCGGGCATGATCTTGATCTGCACAATCTAAAATATTTCGCGCAACACACTCCGGGCCTTTTAGAAGTATCCATAGGTCACGCACTTGTTTGCGATGCAATTTATCTCGGGTATGAGAATACGGTGCAGATGTATAAGCGTCAGCTAGGCTGACGCTTAATGTGAAAATGTGGGAATTTGAGAATGTGAAAATTCTTTCTGTGCGATTTTTCTTTTTTAAATTAACTCTCGAAACATTTAAAAGCTAATGATCAATTCGGAAAGACGCACCTAAAGAATTTTCAAATTTTCTAATTTTCAAATTTTCACATTTCCACATTTTCACATTAGAACAACGTGAGCACCCCATGTGCCACCTTGTTCTCGTGCGCCAAAAGCCACTTCTTCCTCCACAGGCCGCCGGCGTATCCGACGAGGTCGCTGTTGGCGCCTATTACACGATGACAGGGAACGATGATGGCTATTTTATTTTTGCCGTTGGTAGAAGCCGCGGCGCGAATCGCTTTAGGATCGCCGAGACGTTTTGAGAGGTCTTTATAGCTGATGGTTTTACCGAATGGAATACCTATTAATTCGCTCCACACACGCTGCTGAAATTCTGTGCCGTTTTGGGCAACAGGAATTTCAAATTGCCTGCGAAAGCCCTGAAAATATTCGATGAATTGCTCTACGCATTGCTGCAGTACGTTGTTCAGCATTTCTTTACTATCGCCCATTTCGGGATATGGTTGTCCTTCTTCTAAAAATGTTACTTCGGATATATAAGTATCAGTCGCGCAAATTTTCAATATACCCAAAGGTGATGAGTAAAAGGTGTGGTAATGCTGTTGCATATAGCAATTTAAGACAATTTGAGAAGCAATTTGAAAATTTGAAGATTTGAAGATTTGAAAATGCTGTGAATGCATCTTTCTCTTTATTCATTACCTCTCAACTACTCCGAAAGTGAGTTAAAAGCAGGGAAGCCACACAGAAAGAATTTCCAAATTTTCAAATTTTCAAATTACCCGACTTTGCTCCCATTCCCCACTTCCTTCCCGGGATGCAATAAAACAACGTCGCCGTTGCTGTCATACACACCCATTACTAAGCATTCGCTGATGAAGTTGGCTATTTGCCTGGGGGGAAAATTAACGACCGCCATTACTTGTTTCCCGATCAATTCTTCAGGTTGGTAATGCGCAGTTATCTGGGCAGAGGATTTTTTGATGCCTAGTTCACCGAAATCTACTTTCAGTTTATATGCAGGACGCTTGGCTTTAGGAAAAACTTCCGCTTCTATGATCGTGCCAATGCGCATGTCAATCTTTTCAAAATCATCCCATGTGATCATACATTTTCAACTTTCAATTTTCAATTTTCAATTTTCAGTTTCCCGAAATCACATACACCAAAGAACTGCATTTCTCTTTGTTCATCGATGTTTTAGTGTTTGACAACAAACCGTTAATGAAAGCCATAGGCAGATTGCCTTTGCCATTTTTATATTGTTCGCTCAGCATGCTGATATAGAAACTATCGAACCACATTGCATGCTCGCTTTCTACTTTCATGCCGTGCATGGAAACAAGCTTTTTAATGGAGGCCGGAGAGAAGTGATACAAATGTCTTGGCACATCATATGCGGCCCAATATTCTTTGTACACCGAAGCATCATAAGAAGTATAATTAGGTACAGCAATGATGAGCTTGCCATTCTTTTTTAAAAGTTTGTGCAATTGCTCTATGTAGGGATGCAATTCATGCACATGCTCAAGCACGTGCCACATGGTGATGGCATCAAAACTACCCGATGGCAATTGAAACAGCTGGTCAGCGCTTCTAAGGTCCAGGTTATATAATTCTTTGGCTTTTGCTCTGGCAACATCATCCGGCTCAAGCCCCATCACGTCCCATTGATTGCTGTGCATGAAATTTAAAAACGCTCCTGTTCCTGCGCCAAGATCAAGCAACTTACCTGTTTTCATGCCGGTAACTTTTTGCACCAATGCATGCTTGCCTTTTAAAGTACGCTGGCGCACTTTATGGTAAAGGCTATTAACCAGTCCTTCTTTTGTATCTGAATGTGAAATGTAGTTGTCGGATTTGTAATATGATCCTACAGACGCAGCATCCGGAATATCCTGCGTAAATCGCAGTGTGCAATCCGCACATTCCAAAATCGAAAATTTTTCGTGTGAAACGGTAAAATCTTCAGCCTTTAAAACTTCATTTATTTTCGACGAACCACAGCATGGGCAGGTGGTGTAGGTGATCAATGCCATAGAGGCAAATGTAATTAGGAATTAGGAATTAGGAATTAGAAGGGTGACTTTTTTTTGGATGATCGCCTCTTTTGATTTTAAAAGATTTGTGGTTATTACTTTAGTTGTGGTGACTAATTCCTAATTCCTAATTCAATGTCGTTTAGTTAAGGTGTTTGAAAAATCAAAAGCATCTCGCTTGTCATCCCGAGGAACGAGGGATCTGGGCCTAACACTGGCGAACAATATGCGTAAACAATCACGCAGATCCCTCCTTCGTCGGGATGACAAGCAGTCTTTCTTTCCTGGGCATAGCAACCAAGTAATTGAAAAGTTGCTTAACTACACGACATTGAATTCCTAATTTCCAATTTTTAATTGGCTTTCACCATCACCACCTTACTCCTATCCGCCTTATAAATTTGCTCATAGAACTGAACAAATTCGTTATAAGCGCTTGCAGGAAATCGACCGCTGAAGTGTTCCATTGTGCGATAGTAGCGGATTGTGTTGCCATCTATTTTTATTGAACTTGTGTATTTTCCAAACTTGGTCCTGATCTGCTGAGGCTGAGGCATCGCTTCCGGTGTATAGCCTTCAGGAATTTTAATTTCAACCGTATCGACATCTCTGTATTCAGTTTCCTGTACAATATCAAACTTTCTGGTATCGTCGATTGCTGGTCTGCTCCGGGATTTGGACAGAATATTTGGCATCACGAATAAACGTTTTCCGGTAACGGATGCATAGCCCGTGGCCGACAATTCCACTTCTTCATTGATCACAGGAAGAGGACTTTTATCCTCTTTCCAATTAAAGGACACCACATCATACTGAGGCAAATCAAACCGTGTCTTCATTTTTTCAAGTTGTTTGTCCTTCGCATAGTGATTGATCAGGTTGTGCAGGTCTTCCTGTTGCTCTGCTTTATACAGTCCGCTTTCGTGAATAGTGGTATTGCCGCTTGCATCTACAGTCGCAACCGTTTTTCTTACCTGCAGGTTGTCATTTAGTTTATAATTGGTAACATTTACAAGCGTTCCGCCGTTTTCATTAATCAATAAAGAGTAATGTCCTCCGGTAAAACTTCCCATGTAGCCGGGGGCAATTGTTTGATCTGTACATTCCAGCCACATCGTGTCTTTGGCCATTGGAACACAAAGAATAACGTGATTGGACTGATGAGAAGGAAAATCAGGCATGAAAAAAGAATCACCCGCCTTCACCAACGCATAGCATGACGGAATGCCCGCTTCTTTCAGCAAAGAAAACATATAGTTGCTCAAGGCCTTACAATCACCGTAGCGCTTTGTGGCAACATAAGTTGCGTCAAAAGGTTGCCAGCCACCAATTCCCAGCTGAACACTTACATACCGTGTGTTTTGCTGCATGAACTCATATAACGCAGCTACTTTCTTACGGGGATCTGCAATACCGTCGACCAACTCATGAACCCTGGCTTTGATATCCACCGGCAACGCGTCGCGATCTTTTTTCAAAGCGTACACAAACTTACCATAATCCTGCCAGTTACTCATGTTGCCCTGGTATCCCTGTACTGCAAACTCTGATGGCGCTGTGTACACTGACGGAACCACCTCTGCCCATGAGGGCGCATACGATTCCTCTTTAATGGCGATAAAGTCCTGCAGTTTCCAGGAAAAAACCTGCTTGTTGTTAACATTGCTTTTAACAGGCTCGAAAGGGTAATTAAACGCCTTGTATCTGAAATGCAGATCAGCCGGAAGCACCACTGAAAAACTACTGCTTTGGACAGACATCATTTCTTTTTCGACGGGGATCCAGTCCGGAAAACCCATCGTATAATAGAAATCCTGTTCTACCTCATACTCTACTGTATATGGATATGTTCTGCAGTAAAAATCGTACCTTTTCAAACGCATATCCTGCATCAAACTAAAGCCGTCTGTAGTACTCACGTCCGAAATATCGGACCTCTTCAGGCTTTTTATTTTCACACCCATTGCGTCATATAAAGTAGCACTGATGCCGGGCTGACTGCTAAGCTGATCATAAGACTCTGCTATGGTTGCCCATTCGTTTCCGTTCTCGTTTAATACGGTAAATGCGACCTTCTTGTAAATGTGTGCCTTGTTAACGTTAACCACTTCAAATTTTATTTCTTCCAGGCGCTTAATAACATTTGCATCTTTCATCAAGGCCGGAGAAATTTTGGCGACAGCATAATCAACGTTTCCCGCTTTACAAACAGCGCCAACACAAAGGCATAGTAATAGTTGAAATACTTTTTTCACCACTAAGATTTTTTCTTTTTCAATACGATTTGTTCAGACTCTTTTTTCACTATGCAAGAAAAGAATTCGCGCAGGTTTTGATATTCTTCAGGTTGAAAATTTGTCTTATTAAAATAAACCCGTGTTCTCATTTGAATAAGATTTTCCGACTTGGAAATAAGGTATTCAAAATAACCCTCGCTATCATTAAATGCCACCTTAGCCGGCTTTGGAATTTCGTCTATCACGTAGTTCTGCGGCACTTCAATATTGAGCACATATGTCTCGTCAAACGAGTAAGGCATTTCTACCGGATAGTTTCTTTCGGCCGCTGTAAACGGATTTTCTTTGTAGGCCTCTGTCAGCATTGGATTGATGTACATAATGTCTTCCTGGTTGTCCAATGCAAGATCGTAGTGAATGGTAACAGGCTCGTCTAACGCCTTCAATGAATCAATATCAACAGAATCAACTTTCCAATCAGATCCGTAAGCCGTTTTTAGTTTTTTGGCAAACTCTTCTTTTCCTTTTTCCTTAATGCGCTCACGAACACCGAGAGATTCAAAATAGCCAAGCTGGCTGCTATAACTTCCCTGTATTTTACCTTTATCTGTGCTAGTTAAGAACACAGTTGTCAACTTTCTGTCTTTGATGGAATCGGGCTCTAAATATACAGCCTCGGGTGTTTCAGTAAGTATACGTGCGTGTCCGTTATAACATTCTTCTTCCAATCTGCCGAAACCTAACAAAGGTTCGGTTGCATCAAGAAATACTTTCTCTTCGCCAACCATCGCACAAGCAACCACATAGTTAAAGCGATCCATCAGAGGATATAATTCATGTGTATAACCATGTGATCTTGTACTTAACAAAACCGGATATGCCTGAATACCCTCATGACTAAGCATTGCGATCAACAACAGGTTCAGATCCACAACGTTGCCGCTCTTGGCCTTCATTACTGCTTTCAAAGATGATCCCGAAAGATATCTGCCGACGTGTTGCGTACATGTAAAATTGTCTCTTACATATGCGTAAATCCTGCGCATTTTTTCCACCTGATCTTTTGCTCCCGCCACAATGATTTTCATATCGTCGTCGAGCCAGTTATTGTTTTTATATAACTGAAAACCAAAATCCTCATCCTTCATCATATCTTCACGCACCTTGGCCCATGACGCCATTATCGGCTGTGTGGGTTGATTTGGGTATCTTATTTCAGACAATTGAAACTCTATTTTTTGAATATGGTTTTTCAATGTGGAAGTATAAGGCTCCTTCTTTAATGGCTGCACATTTTTCATTACCCAGCGATTGGAAAACACCTGCCCTGGAATTGAGATTCTCTCACTCGCAGACGCTCCATTTTGAAAAGTAATATTGAATGTGTTTTGTGTTTGATCATTCTTTTTGATATCATAGTTTTTATAGCCCTGGCTAAGAAAAACGTACTTAAAAAACTCCGGAATGCTTGTTTCATACTCGCTCCATAAAACAGGATATTTCCCCTGAAACTCCCACGGTTGCAGGTTTGTAAGAAAGTCGGAATTAACTGTATAGCTCACTTCGATGATGGAACCCTCTTTTACAGCGGGCATTGTAAACTTTTTTACCACCCAATTCTTAGAGGCCTTTTCTTTGAATACCTGGTTGGTTTCAAGTTTGGTTTCCACCACTTTGCCGCCTTCAAGGTTATAAGTATAGGCTTTCAAATTATCAAGCTTTTCCTCGCCCTGGCTAGTGTTTACATTTGAGAATAGTGGAATTGAAAAATTAGCCGCGTCCATCCCATTCTTATTAAGGATTTTGATGCGGGTTTGTCTTTTGAATATAAGTGAAAAAGAGCCTTTTATATTTCCCTCGAACCACGAACTACCAACATCGGCAATCACCACTGCATTTACGCCGGTGTCGATTTTCTGTTGAGAGAGATCAAAGTCTGAGGGGTTTACTCGTCCGAATTTAATTGGTAGTTTTTCCTGTGCTAAAGAACATAGGGTCAGGCAGGTCAAAAAGCCTGCGATGATAAGGGTAGCAGCTTTCATTTTAGCTTATTTTGCGGGGTTAAATCGCGGTGAAAATAGCATTTTTTACCCGTCTTACAACTAAGTGGTTTCATTTACCCTGTTTAGGGTATTACCCAAACTTTTCCAATTTCTACAGTTACCTTTGCTTTGGCAAAAATGAATAGAGAAAATACAACGCGGTTTATTAAATCAGAGGCAAAGAAGCTGGGGTTCGACTATTGCGGCATCGCAATGGCAAAACCGCTGGATGAGGATGCCAGAAGACTGGAGCGCTGGCTGCAAAAAGGCTTTCACGGATCAATGCAATACATGGAAAACTATTTCGATATGCGTGTTGATCCCACGAAGCTTGTGCCCGGTGCGAAATCCGTTATCACCTTACTAAAAAATTATTATCCTTCTGTTGAGCAATCCGGCGAAACACCGAGGATCGCCAAGTATGCCTACGGAAATGACTATCACGAGGTGATAAGGGAACAACTGAGATTTTTCCTACAGAACATTCGTGAAAATGTTGGCGAAATTCAGGGGCGTGGGTTTGTAGATTCGGCGCCTGTTTTGGAGCGTGCGTGGGCGCAAAAAAGTGGTTTGGGGTGGATTGGGAAAAATGGTAATCTGATCAACAAAGGCAGTGGCTCTTTTTACTTCATCGCCACTTTGATCACCGATCTTGATTTGGACTATGACGATCCACTGGTGAAAGATTTTTGCGGCAGTTGCACAAAATGCATCGACTCCTGCCCTACCGATGCTATCTTGCCCAATAAAATAATAGACGGCAGTAAATGCATTTCCTATTTTACCATTGAATTGAAAGACCTTTTAATTCCGCAGGAGATGAAAGGAAAATTCGATGATTGGATGTTTGGCTGCGACACCTGCCAGGATGTTTGTCCATGGAACCGTTTTTCAAAACCCAACAATGAAGCAGCATTTACGCCCATTCCCGAGATACTGAATCTTTCAACGCAGGATTGGGAACACATGACCGAAGAAGGTTTTAAAAAGATATTTAAACATTCACCACTTAAACGAACGAAGTTCAAAGGTATTCAACGCAATCTTGATTTTATTAAGGATAGTTATTAGTTGATAGTTGTTGGACTTTCCGTGTTGCAGTCACTGCTAACAACTCACTACTAGCAAACGTTTCTAATAACTAACAACAAACAACTTTATGAAACCCATTCTGGAAATAGCAGTCTTTAATATTCAATCGGCCATTGCAGCTGCCAACGCTGGCGCAGACAGGTTGGAGCTTTGCGAAAATCCTTTTGATGGCGGTACTACGCCATCCTTTGGTTTTTTGAAAAAGGTAAGAGAAAAAGTAAAAATTCCGGTGTTTCCCATCATACGACCACATGGCGGCGATTTCCAATACACGCTGGATGAATTTGAAGTAATGATTGAAGAAATATTGTTGTCCAAATCACTGGGCTTTGAAGGCGTTGTTATCGGCCTTTTGAACAATGATGGCAGTATTGACGAGAAACGCACAGCCGCTCTTGTTGCACTTGCATATCCAATGCAGGTTACATTTCATCGCGCATTTGACAGATGCAAAGATCCGTTTACTGCGTTGGAAACGATTATTGAATGTGGTTGCCATCGCATACTTACGAGTGGGCAATATCCGAACGTGGTGGACGGAAAAGAATTGATCCGCGAACTGGTTGTAAAAGCAGACGACCGGATTATCATTCTTCCCGGCAGTGGCGTGAGAAGCAATAATGTGAAGGAGTTACTGGAATACACAGGTGCGAAAGAAGCTCATTCTTCTGCGAGAAAAGTTTTTCCTTCTACTATGGCACATGTGAATGCTTCTATGCAGGAAGAGCTTTTTAATACTGGGGTTGATGTGGAAGAAATTGCGAAGATGAAGAAGATGTTAGCCTAAGATTTACCACTAAGGGTACGAAGCCTCACTAAGGGTTGTTTTAATATTCGGGGACTCTTAGTGAAACTTAGTGTATTCTAAGTGCCTTAGTGGTAATAGAAATAATTGAAAATGCAGGGTGCCGCAAACGATTTTGTACAACTTGCATAATCGCTCTACTTGTGTGTGGTATTGGGAGAGACAAGGAACACAGATTATCATGATCTTCATGATTTATTATGATTTAAAATCTGATGCGACATTCAATCTCAAATCTCAAATCAATATTCTTGACCAATCATAAAAATCATAACAATCTGCGTTCCATTTTCAAATAAAAAAAGCGAAGCCTTCCGGCTCCGCTCGTGCGTGTGTGTTACAAGGGGACGATCTACTTAAATATTTTTTGCAACTGAAACGAAGTTTTTATTCCAAGGGAAATCAGGTGCTGACCCGTAGAGGTTGCCGGCTCTGCCAAACGAGTTACACCATAAGAAACAACCGGTCCTATTGTTACTGGCAGTTTTCCATGTTCATTAAACTCAACGCCAATACCTGCATTTACGAATATCTGCGTGCGGTTTAGCAGACTTGTGTTTTCAAAATGCGTTCCATAACTATTGCGGAAAAGCATTTTCCCATCAACCATGTAAGCAAGTGTGCCGCCAACAGTTCCAATCACATTGGCACCCCATAAATGGAACATAGGAAAGCCTACTGTAACCGGAATTTCTATGAAATGATATTTGTTGTGATAAGTATATTCTTTGCCTGCCTGGTAGAAAGTATTGGCAGAAAGCAAAGTCATGTTCTGCAATCTTACAACCGCTGTACTGTCGGTCTTCGCCCCTACTTTCATAGATGCTGAATAATAGCTGTAATTCAATCCAAATTCTACAGATGCCTTTCTGAATGCTTTTTTCATAAACATCCCTATGGAGAATGCAACGCCATTATCCGGCTGAGAATAAGGAATTACATAAGAATTACCTCTTTGGTATGGGCCCGCCGCAAAACTCATCTGGGCAGTGTTCATACTTTTATCAGCATTAGCATACGTTCTTGAAATGTTGGATGCGCCCGGAGTAACCTGTATGCCCCATGACCACGAGCTCGGACGTACCACCTGGATTGGTTTAGTCTGCGGCATAGTTATATCAGGTGCAGTCACCTTTGGCAACGCATTAGCGGCAACAGCCGAAACCAAGGCGTGGCGAAGGTCTTCATCGATTGCTGTATTATCATTTAAAGGCACAGCCAAAACAACATCATCTACATGATCAACACTGTTAGTTGCGTTGGGAGTGTTATTATTTTGATTGTCGTGCTTTGTTTTGTTTTGATTTTTCTTGTTATTATTTGCCAGATTATTTGAAGAAGAAACATCAGCGCCGTCATTGGTAAATGCAGCTTTACCGGTAGTGCTTTTATAGTGACTGCTACCAGCTAATAAAACGCCGGTTGTAGCAACCCGGCTACTACGTGTCGCCTTATTGTCTTTTTCTTTTTTAGCAACAGGCACGTTTGTATTTCTCTTGGTTGATACACTTGTTTTTGCAACACCCGTAGCATCTGTAGCAGCAATGCCTGATGCGCCGTTATTTGTGCCCGGCTCACTGTTCGCCCCGCTCTTCACTAAAGCCTCTTTATTATTTGCATTTTGACTTACAGATTCAGCACCAGGTTGCTTGTAAAGAGTTGAATCATTCAAATGATTTTTGGTTGTCGTTGACGGATTTACCGCTGCTTGCGAGTTCTTCTCACTGTTTACAGTTGAAGTTGTTTTCGCAGTGTCAGTTTTCAAAGCCGGATCAGGATGATGAACAAAAAGTAAATAGCCCGGAACAAGCAAAAGCAAGGCCGCAGCGGTGGGAACATATTTCCACAACCTTCTGCGTTTTTCTTTCCTTATACCGTCCTGCACATTCAGCCATACAGCATCAGATGGCGAGAGCCTGAACTCCTCCATTTGCTGCTGCACCTTTCGTTCAAATTCGTTATTGTGCATATAGCTGTTTTTTTACGTCTTCTTTGTTTCTGTTGATCCAACTGATCAGCAAACCTCTTGCTCTTGCATACTGCGACCTGGATGTGCCTTCATTGATGCCCAGCATCTTGCCTATTTCCACATGGCTATATCCTTCCACAGCATGTAAGTTGAATATTGTTTGATAACCTGTTGGGAGTTGTCGTATCAGTTCAGCAAGTTCCTTTGTGCTCATCTGCATTTCCGGATCATCGTCCGTTACAAGATGAATGTTGCTGTTTTCAAAAACCAGGTCGTATTTGTATTGACTATTCTTTTTTAGATAATTTATGGCTGTGGTAACCATGATCCTTCTGATCCATCCGCCAAGTTCTCCTTCGCTTTTATACTGGTGCAAGTGAAGAAATACTTTGATAAAGCCTTCCTGCATAACGTCTTCCGCATCTGTAATCGACTTTGTGTACCGGTAGCAAATCCCCAACATAGGCTCAGCAAAAAGCGAATACAATTGCTTTTGAGCAACTGCATTTCCTTTCAGGCAATCCTTTATGAGTTGTCTGTGATCGGTCATTCTGGTTAAGTATGTTGACAACAAACGCTTTGCGTTCGTTGCACAAAAGAAGGATTTTATTTAAAAAATGTCGCACCGCTGATCATTTAGCAACTTTAACTTTTGATTATCAATAATATATACAATAAGAATAAATTTCTACGCAAATCCATTCTTTGTTCAGTTCAATTTTTAATAATTTCCTTTTTTTAGCCATTAACCACCAAACCGTATGAATTTCGAACAGCTGTATCCTATTACTCCGGCAAGCGTTCCGGAGGATGTTACAAAACCCTCGCCTGCCTTTAAAAAAGAAATTGGCAAGGTAATTTCCTCGATCATCTTTTTCATGGTCGTTTATGTGTTGCTGATTATTGCGGCCGTTATTCTGTCGATTTATTGCGTCCGTTTCGGCTTCCTGCTTATTATTACTTTGCCAAAATTCATTACTATTATCGCCGGGTTGGGTATTGCAGGGATCGGGATCGGAGTGCTGTTTTTCCTTGTCAAATTCATTTTTGCGGTAACAAAATTCGACAACTCAGGAAGCGTTGAAATCTTTGAAAAAGATCAGCCAGAGTTATTTGCCTTCATCAGAAAACTCACGGAAGACACACAAACAAAGTTTCCGAGGAAAATTTTTATTTCTTCGGATGTAAATGCCTGCGTTTTTTACAACTCAAGTTTCTGGAGTATGTTTTTACCTGTAAGAAAAAATCTGCAGATCGGCCTTGGTCTTGTAAACTCGCTAAATGTGAGTGAATTCAAAGCAGTGCTGGCGCATGAATTTGGGCACTTCTCACAAAAAAGTATGAAGCTGGGAAGCTTTGTATACAATGTAAACCGCATTATTTACAACATGCTTTATGAGAACAACAAATACTCATCTCTCCTTGGAAGTTGGGCAAGCGGACATGCCGTGTTGTATTTTTTTACAATGATCACGATTAAAATAGTAACCTGCATTCAATGGATACTACACAAAGTATATGCTGTTGTAAACAAAAGTTATATGAGCCTTTCGCGTCAGATGGAGTTTCACGCAGATGCAGTAGCAGCAAGCGTTACCGGCAGTGAGCATTTGATCACAGCATTAAGACGCCTTGAGCTTGCAGATCTTTCATATAACACAATGATCAATAAATATTCTGATTGGTACGGTGAAAAAGTGGCCAGCGCAAACTTCTATCCGAACCAACAAACCGTCATGCATTTCTTTGCGGGCGAATACAATTTATCGTTGGAAAACAATTTACCCGTTATCACAAATGAGTTTGTTGAATTAAGTAACACATCTCGCATCAACTATAAAAACCAATGGGCATCCCACCCTTCAAACGAAGACAGGGCAAACCATTTGAGATCAATAAATATTCACACCGAAGCAAATACAAACTCTGCGTGGCTGTTGTTTAGAAACAAAGAAGAGTTGCAGCAAACGCTGACCAGCAAACTTTACGAAACATCACAACTGGCCGACATCCAGGAGAAATATGATCACGAAAAATTCGAAGAACGATTTAATAAAGAAGTCTCCTCAAGATCGCTTCCAGTTTTTTATAAAGGATATTATGACAACAGGTATATTGCTGAAATGAATGTTGAAAAATTAGCGACAAATCCAGCGCCTGCAGACATTTCAGCGGATTATTTTTCAACGGAAATTCTTGCGCTTCCTAAAAAAATAAAATCACTTAAAACGGATATTGAAGTTCTAAAGGCAATCATCGAAAAGCAAATAGACATCAATACTTTTGATTTCGATGGCAACAAATACAAGACAAAAGATGCACCGGAAATTTTAAAACAATTGGAAGGCGAACTGGAAACCGCTACGGCACAACTGAAAGAAGCCGACGAAAATGCGTTTGCATATTGCTATCACAAAGCGTTGGCCAAAGACGCAGCGCTTGCTGATAAAATCAAAACGGATTATGTAAGCTTCTTTGTCAGTTTAAAAAGCGATGAGGAATTTTACAATAATTGCTCAAAAATATTTGAGCTCTTCCAATGCGTGTACCGCGGAGAGTCCAGTACAATGGATATGCTGAGAGAAGCCAGGGATCAATATTTTAACGGATTTGAAACCAGCTTCAAGGATCAATTAAGAAAACTGAAAGCCCAGGGCTATTTTACTTCTGCACCCGCATTAGAAGAGGATATTGATAAATTTGTAAACGCACAGTATCAATACTTATTTGAGAAAGGAATTATCAATGAAGAGTTCGAAGTTCTTTATAAAATGCTTACGAAACCATCGGAAATGCTTTCGGACAGGCGGTTTGAAAGTTATAAGGCGTTGTTGGAGATGCAAATAATTGAATAATTGAATAACCGAGTAACTGAATAACTGAGAAGTTGCGTGAACAATGCACAATCAAACTCAGTTATTCAGTTATTCAGTTACTCAGTCATTAGTTCCGCACCTCTGCACTCCTTCCTCCTCGTCCTCTTTCATCAAAGGCTCTTAACTTAATGGTGCCTTGTGCGGAAATTGGTTCTTTGTAAATGTTGCTGGTGGCGGTTGGTTCTTTGCCGTCAACAGTGTAGCGTATGGTAAAGCCAGGCATTTGAATATTGGCGTACACTTTTCCGTTTTCAACTTTCGCTCCGGGTAATGGAATTCTGTAATTAAAGCCGCCTGCATAATAGTTCAGCCTGGGCAGCTCCCTCTTGCCCACTACATTCACAAATGTACTCCATGCATCTGCATACAAAGCCGCAGATTTAGCACTGTCTTTTTCTATCGCCCATTCTGGATCTTTGCTCCATGCTCTTTCTGCGAGGCCGAGTAGTTTTGGCAAAAGCATGTATTCCATTCTGTCGCTGCTTCTGAGCGTTTCTGCCCACAGCAGGCCTTTTATGCCAACGATGTTTGACTTACCATAATCTGTAAGGCGTTGTTTGCCTATGAATATTGATTTATCGAGCGGGTTGCCAAATTTGTCTTCGCTGCTGTTTTTAAAATAGTCAAACGGCATAAAATAAAATGGTTTGTCAATGTCGACATAGCCGCCCCAATAATAACCCGGCTCTTCAAAATCTTTATAATAAGCCATGTCGAAATATTGATTGCTTACGCAGGACAGCACTACTTTGTAACCGCTATTCGCTAGTTGATACGCGAGATCTTCCGCACCCCAGCCTAATACATTGTTCCACACATCGACTTGAAAATGCTCGTTTACAAAATCTGGATTCGGTATCATTTTTTTACCGCCATCCTGCATTGTTTTGCGAAGCGCCGCCTCTTCCCAGCCCGAGAGGAACAGCCCTTTTGCTTGTAATACTTTATTCACTTTGCCGAAATAATAATACCAAAGATCATCGGTGCTTTGAATGCCTTTTTCTTTTTCTTTCAACGATAAGTAAGCAGTCGATTTCTCCCAAACGCCCGACGGCACTTCGTCTCCGCCCATGTGAACGGTTTTCAAAGGAGCATTGCCTTCTTTGTACATTGCTGCAAGATCATTTACTACAGTTTCCACAAAATTGTAAACAGAAGGAAGCGCAACATTCATAACGTTGTCCTTGTAATATTGTACAGACATATATTTTGAAGTGTCCTGCAGATCATACAACAAAAATTGTTTTGCTTTCACAGAGTCGCCGAGTTTCATATATTTTTCATAGCGTGCATCCATTGCTTTTATCGCTGCTCTTGCATGTCCCGGACTTTCTATTTCAGGAATCACCTGAATGTGACGTTCTGTAGCATATCGCAGTATTTCAATAAAATCTTTTCTCGAATAATGGCCGCTTGCAATCGTATTCGTATCAGGACCGGAACCCAATGTCGACTGAAGAAACTTTTTATTATCGGTTGTGAACCCACGAACAGATCCAACTTGCGTAAGTTCAGGCAGAGAAGGGATTTCAACGCGCCATGCTTCATCATCACTGAAGTGCAAATGCAAAACATTCAGTTTGTACAAGGCAAGCAGATCAAGTACTCTAAGCAGTTCTTGTTTGGTTTGAAAATTTCTCGCAACATCAAGGAAGAACGCTCGGTAACCGAATCTCGGCGCATCTTCAACTTCTACAGTCGGCACCGCAATTACTTTTTGTGTTTTTGCAAAAGCAGTGGGAGAAATTAAAGAAAGCAGCGATTGAATGCCGTAAAAAATACCTTCACCGGTTGAAGCTTCTATCACAATTGAGTTGTCCTTAACATGCAATGCATAGGCGCCTTCCGGCAAATTACTTTGCTTAAGTTCAATGCTGTTCGTTATTTCTGCAAGCTTTTGAGTAGGCGATCCAACAAGCTTAGACGTTTGTTTTACGAGATAATTTAACTCCGGTGTAAAATCATCCGGTGCAATTATTTTTGTGGCCGTTGATAAATTAAAAACGCTGCCGGTTTCTTTATAATTCAGCGGTGTTGGAAATATCTTGGGCAATTGAGCCTCTTCAATATTTTTAATCGAGGCATTTTTTTGGTAGATGTCCTGCGGCGCAATCAATCCTATTTTATCTCCTGCGAAACGCAAATATTGTTTAGGTTCTGTTGATGGAATAGCTTTCACATTATTTAATGAATATCCTTTTTCCGCGCCTTCCCACACTATGTAAAAGCCGTTTGGTGCGTCTGTAAAATTCACGACCCAATCACTCGAAACAAGTGACACTTTGAAAGATTTTCCAGGAGCCAGTGGCTGAAAATTTGCCGAAGGCGTTACCTTAAACAGATCGCCATTTACATGCTCTACCTGCACATCGGCGCCTGTAGCAGAACCAGGCACGATCATTCTTGCAAAATTGAAATAGATCGTCCAGCCCGTTGCAGGCAAGGCGGCCTTGTTTTTGTTGGTAAATTCAAGCGAGGTCAATGACTGGAATTTTCCACCGTGACCATTTTCCTCAATTTGCCAGGTTACATCAATATTATTCTGTGCATTTTCCACTTTCTTTTTTTGAGCGTTCAGTTGAAACAATGTCAACATTGTGAGGCAAAGTATAAGCAATGTTTTCAAGAGTAGCTTTTTATTCCGGGCTTTTGTAGGCATATGCGGCGTTTGAAGGATAGTGTCGTGAATGGCTTTATTGTAATGAAAGATAGTGACAATGTACGGAGTACAGAGTATGAGATATGAAATATTTCACGCAAAGCTGCAAAGGAGCCAAGGAGCAAAGGCATTTGTTGTTGTTTGACAGATCTTTCGTCAAAAGTTATTCAGCTTTCAATCCATGTGCAAGATTATAAATGTTGCCAGAATGACGAAGTTTGTACCACACAATACTTATATCTTAGAACCTTTGTTTCTTTGCATCTTTGCGCCTTTGCGTGAAATGTATTTAGATGTGTTTGCCATGTCTTGTTTCCCCGAAATATAGTATTATTGCAAACAGTTCTATTTTATGTATAAAATCACGCTGGACATAGGAGGTTATTCGGAAATTAATATTGGTTCCCGGCCATTGCTTGTACTCGAAGTGGGCGCAACTGCGCTTAATTACATGATCATGCAGTCCGACAGATCGTTACAGAAACTAAGGTATTACCAGATTGACAACAACAATCCGGCCGACCTTTCCGAAACACTGGAAGAAATTCTTGCAAGCGATGATTTGCTGGGCAAAAATTTTTCCAACTGCCATATCATCTATAATTTTTCGTCCAACCAACTGGTTCCTGAAAAATATTTTCACGAGCAAATAAACAAGCAATTGCTGGAAGTTATCCATGGCGATCTTGTAAAAGGTGTTGTACTTAATGAAAGAGTGAATGATTTGCATGCGCACAACATTTATCGCATACCGAAAGACATTCACCAGGCATTGTCGAAAAAATTTCCAACAAATACACAGCACCATTACTACACGCTTCTGCTGGATCATTTGTATAAAAATGCCGGCGTTGAAAGTGATAAAGTGGTGGTTTCATTTTACAGAAAAAATATCCTCGCAATTGTTGTTAAAAACAACAAATTGCAATTAATGCAGCAATTTGGCTATCAGACATCAGAAGATGTTGCCTATTGGCTGCTGAACATTTACAATCAGTTCAATCTTGAGCAATTATCAACTCCGCTCGAAATATCAGGAATGATTGACGAAGACTCGGCGATGTATACGGAGCTGCTGAAATATTTTTCGAGAATTGACTTCGAAAGTCATCCGGACTATATTAAAGAAGGCGTTCTGTTGCAGGGCTATCCAAAGCACTTTTTTTCACCCATTCTCAAACTGGCCACATGCGTATCATAGGAGGAAGCCTGGGTGGCAGGCGCGTAAATCCACCCGCAAAAATGCCGCACACAAGGCCCACTACGGATATCGCGAAGGAAGGCCTGTTCAATATTATCCAGAATAACCTCGAACTCGAAGGCTTTAAAACGCTTGACATTTTCGGGGGAACGGGAAGCATCAGCTATGAGCTGGCATCGCGTGGCGCGACAGATCTTACAATTGTAGAAAAAGATCCAGCGATGTACGAGTTTATCAAAAAGAACAGCGAATCGCTTGAAATAAAGAATTTCAAAGTAGTGAAAATGGATGTCTTCAAGTTCCTCGAACAGTGCAACGATCAATTCGATTTCATTTTCGCGGGCCCGCCCTATGCGCTTGAAACAATCGATGACCTTCCGCGTATAATCGCTTCCAGGAAATTACTGAAAGAAAACGGCTGGTTCGTTCTTGAACATACGCCCCGGAACAACTACGAAAAAGGCTTCGATCTTTTCGTTTCAGAAAGAAGCTATGGAACGACGTTGTTTTCGTTTTTTATAAATAGATAGGGGTAATTAATAATTAATAAAGAATAATTAATAGGGCAAGACGCATTTAAGAATGTATCTTCAAAAATGTTCGTCTATTAATGAATGAACGCTGTCTTCAGGCTAACCCCGTATTAATTCTTAATTATTAATTATTAATTCCGTCCCTTACGTTCTCAACTATTACTCACTAATATTCGACCATAATGCACCCTGTATTCATCAGCGGCATCGGCACCGGCATTGGCAAAACACTTGTATCAGCGATTGTTACAGAAGCGCTGCAGGCGGATTACTGGAAGCCTGTGCAGGCGGGATTTGATGATGGTACAGATACAGGCTGGATACAGGAAAGAATTTCCAATAGCAAAACGATATTTCACAAAGAAGAATACAAACTTGCATTGCCAGCTTCACCGCATATTGCCGCGAAGGAGGAAAATGTGCGCATAAGCCTGGATGTTATTGCAGAGGCATATAAGGCTCTCCCTGCAACAAATGAGTATGTGGTGATAGAAGGCGCCGGCGGCATTTTCGTTCCGCTGAATGAAGATGAGTTTGTAATCGATCTGATCGCAAAGCTGAGAGCCAAAGTCGTTTTGGTGAGCCGCAACTATCTTGGAAGTATCAACCATTCTATTTTGACGGCTGAAGCTTGCAAGGCAAGAAATCTGGATGTTGCAGGTTGGATTTTTAACGACCAATACATGCACTACGAAAATGAAATTGCGAGGTGGAGCGGTTATCCATCGCTGGGCAGCGTTCCGTTTACAGAAAATCCGGATAAAGCTTTTGTTCAGCAGCAAGCTGTAATTTTGCGCTCAGCGCTACAAAATGCTTTATGACTAAAAAAGAAATAAGAACCATATACAAACAAAAACGGCTCGAACTTCCAGAGCGCGACAGGTTGAAACTTGACGACCTGCTCCTTATCAATTTTCAACAACTGTGGTTTGACAATGTACATGTGGTGATGAGTTACTGGCCGCTGCAAACAATGGCAGAGCTGAATACACATATTTTCACCGATTTCATGGCTTTCCGTATGCCGGGCATGCAACTAGCCTACCCCGTTATTAAGCAGGGCAACATGGAAGCAGTGGTTGTGGATGATGACACCAATTATCAACTCAACAAATACAATATTGCGGAGCCTGTTGATGGTACGATCATTGTACCCGAGGCTATCGATATGGTGCTTACACCTTTACTTGCATTTGACTCTAACGGCTACAGAGTGGGTTACGGCAAGGGTTACTACGACAAGTTTCTCGCCATGTGCCGTCCCGATGTATTGAAAATTGGCATCTCCTATTTCGACCCGATCGAAAGCATTGCCGATGTTGATGAATTTGATGTACCTTTAAACATATGTATCACACCGAACCAAACGTATGAATTTTAACATCCCTCTTTTAAAGACCATACGAATTTTATTGTTTCCCGTTTCATTGGTTTATGTTCTCGTTGTTTGGCTGCGCAATAAGCTTTATGATAAAGGCATTCTGAAATCTGCATCGTTTAACCTTCCACTGATCTGTGTCGGTAATATTGCTGTGGGAGGAACGGGCAAATCACCGATGGTGGAATATTTGGCGAAGCTGCTTAGAAATGATTTCCAGGTAGCAACTTTAAGCCGCGGTTATAAAAGAAAAACCAAAGGATATGCATTGGCAAACGCGTCAACTACCGCTCTTGATATTGGCGATGAACCCATGCAGTTTCACTTGAAATTTCCGGATGTTGCAGTGGCTGTGGGTGAAGAAAGAATTGTTGCTATTCCACAGTTATTGCACGACAAACCGGCGACAGACCTGATCATTCTGGATGATGCTTTCCAGCACCGCGCCGTTAAAGCCGGTTTTAATATTGTGCTGACAGATTGCAGCAATCTATATACGCGTGACTGGTATTTGCCCTCAGGCGATTTGAGGGATGTAAAAAGCAGTGTGAAACGTGCAGAGGTCATTATTGTTACCAAATGCCCCGCTGATCTTTCTGTTGAAAAGAAAAACGAGATCATAAAAGAACTGGCACCTTCGAAAGACCAAAAGATTTTCTTTTCTACCATACGCTACGGTTCATTGTATCACATAACAGAAAAAACACCTTTTGAATTAAACGAAGAAACAGAAGCGCTGTTGGTAACGGGCATCGCCAACCCAAAACCATTAAAAAAACTGTTGGCCGAACAAACAAGATCCTATACGGAACAAGCTTATAACGATCACTATATTTTTACCATTGACGACCTGAAGGAGATACAAAAAAAATTCTCCGCTCTCAATGCCGATCGTAAAATTATTCTGACCACGGAAAAAGATGCCGTTCGCCTCGCCAAGTTCGACGACCAGTTGAAAAGCCTTCCCTTTTACGTTATACCGATAGAAATGCAATTTCTATTTAACGAAGGCAATGATTTCAATGATTTAATTATTACATTTATTAAAGGGATGAGAAATAAGAGTGAGGCGTAAGATGTACCATAACGAAATTCGTACACCGCACATCGTACTTCGTACACAATTCCCGCACCATCCATCTTAACAAACCATTACATGAGTAGAAAAAACTCAAAAACAAAGAAGAAAAAGCCTTCGTCCGATACCCGTCAGTACAAAGGTGTGCTTGATATTACAAGGTCAGGCGTGGGATTTATTATTGTACCGCAACTTGACAATGACATACTGGTTAGGCCGAACGATTTTAATACTGCATTGCACGGCGACACGGTACTGGTGAAGATTACCAGCGATCCACACAGAACTGGAAGAGCGACCGGCGTGATTACCGAAGTGGTGGAAAGAAAACAAACAGAATTTGTCGGCAAAATAGATCTGAACAAAAATTTCGCCTTCTTTATAGCGGAGTCGCAAAAACCAATGCCGGATATTTACATTCCGTTGGATAAACTGAACAACGCGAAGAATGAGGACAAAGTGACCGTTCGCATTACCGGCTGGGAAAAGAATAAAAAACCGACCGGAGAGGTGCTCAAGATCATGGATGCCAGCGACGAGAATGAATTTGCAATGCGCGAGATCATCCTTGAAAATGGCTTCCCCATTGGCTTTAGCGAAGAGATACAGGAAGAAACAGCACGCATTCCCGATGCACTTCCAAAAGCGGAGATCAAAAAACGCAAGGACTTTCGCAACGTATTTACCATTACAATAGATCCGGCAGACGCAAAAGATTTTGATGATGCCATTTCTTTCCGTGTTTTGAAAAACGGACATTATGAAATAGGCGTTCACATTGCAGATGTGAGTTATTATGTAACGCCAGATACCGCTTTGGATAAAGAAGCTTATCAGCGTGCAACGTCTGTGTATTTGCCGGATAGAGTAAATCCGATGTTGCCGGAACGCATTTCAAATGAGTTGTGCTCTTTGCGTCCGAAAGAAGATAAGTTCACCTTCTCAGCGGTGTTCGAGATAACGCCAAAAGCTGAAGTGAAGGATTTCTGGCTGGGCCGCACCGTTATCCACTCCAATCACCGCTTTACGTACGAAGAAGTGCAGGAAGTGATTGAGAAAGGAGATGGATTATATAAAGATGAAGTGCTCATTTTAAACAATATTTCTCAACGCTTGCGTAAACAGCGTTTCAAGAAAGGTGCGATCAATTTTTCCTCACAGGAAGTGCGCTTTAAACTGGATGACAAAGGCAAGCCAATCGGCATTGTAATAAAAGAAAGCAAAGAGGCCCATCAGTTGATTGAAGAGTTGATGTTGCTCGCAAATAAAGTGGTGGCAGAAAGTGTTTCGAAAGTCAAGGTTGCTAAAAAACCTGTTCCTTTCCCCTATCGTGTACACGCCACTCCGGATGAAGAAAAACTGTTGCCATTTGTAGAATTTGCGAAAAAATTTGGTCACAAGTTCGATACTAAAACGCCGGAGGGCATTGCGGAATCCTTCAACACCATGCTTAAAGATGTACAGGGTAAACCTGAGCAACACGTGCTGGAACAACTGGGAATCCGTACGATGGCGAAGGCCGTTTACACCTCGGATAATATTGGTCACTATGGCTTAGGATTTACGCATTATGCGCATTTCACTTCTCCCATCCGCCGTTACCCGGATGTGATGGTTCACCGTGTATTGCAGGAAGTGCTTGACAATGCCGTGAAGCCCGACAAAGAAATGGAAGAAAAATGCAAGCACTGCAGTGAACGCGAACGTGCAGCCATGGAAGCAGAACGTGCAGCTAATAAATACAAACAGGTCGAGTACATGCAAAACTACCTGGGCGATGAATTTGACGGCGTGATTAGCGGCGTAGCAAGTTTTGGTTTTTGGGTGGAAACTGTGGAGCATAAATGCGAAGGTCTTGTAAGCATCAACAGCCTGCTCGATTACGATGATTTCCGCCACATGGAAGGCGATTATGCGCTCGTGGGAAGACGCAGCGGCCGTGCATTCCGCATGGGTGATAAAGTACGCATAAAAGTTATTTCAGCAAATCTCGCCAAACGTCAGCTTGATTATGAATGGGTGCTCACCAGTGGAGCAAAACCTGAAGAAGGCGAAAGCGAGGTAATCAAACCGAAAAAAGAGAAAAAGAAAACTTCTAAACCGTCTGCAAAAGCTACGGCGCCTGTCAAAGACAAAAAGAAGAAGAAGAAATAATTTGAGGATGTGAGTATGTGAAAATTGTTTGTGTGCAGCATGGGTTATTTAGTGGAGAAAGATTTCAGGTGTATGTAGTTTCGCTTCAACACATTAAGAAAATAAAAAGGTGAAATTCTTTTTAAAAAATCAGGATAAAAATTTTGCAGAAAGAATTTCACCCTTATCTTTGCACTCCCAACAACGAAAAACGGCAAACGCAAATACAAAAATGGGAGTTTAGCTCAGTTGGTTCAGAGCATCTGCCTTACAAGCAGAGGGTCGGCGGTTCGAGCCCGTCAACTCCCACTAAAAAGCCGAAATTCTTAATTATGAGTTTCGGTTTTTTTATTCTAATTTTCTCTACATAGCCTTACAAGAAGGGAGTTTAGCTCAGTTGGTTCAGAGCATCTGCCTTACAAGCAGAGGGTCGGCGGTTCGAGCCCGTCAACTCCCACCCACAAAAACGCCAGAATACTAAAAAAGTGTTCTGGCGTTTTTTTATTCCCTTACATGAAGGAACGTAGATTGTCATGATCCTCATGATTTATTATGATTGAGAAAGTCTTTTTCAAAAAAATCATAACAAATCATGACAATCTTAAAATCTGCCTGCCCGACTTCGTCATTCAGGCGGGCGTTTTCTCTCTCACTTCTAAATTAATACTCCCTCTGCATCAAAGCGTAAGTCAATTGCCTCAGTGGTTCCTTCCTGACGTTTAATACCGCTATTTCTTCAAGGTGCTGAAATGCCTTTTGCATGTACTGCTCCTTTAATGAAATCGCCCATTTGTCAACGCCGATGGCTCTGAAAATCTCCAGTACTCTCTCAACTTTATCGGCAGGATTTTCTTTCATGAGTTTTGTAAGCTGCTCCAGCTGGCCGTTATCACAGCTTTCCAGCGCTTTGATCATTAAGAAGGTTTTCTTATTCACTTTAATATCTCCCCCAGCCTGCTTGCCCACTTTTGCAGGATCGCCAAATGCATCCAGGTAGTCATCCTGTATCTGGAAGCTGATGCCAAGGTTTCTGCCGAATTCATACATGTGGTACTGGTTGCCATCACCAGCGCCGCCGAGAATGGCGCCCAGCTTCAAACTTGCGGCAAGTAAAACAGATGTTTTGAGTTCGATCATGTGCAGGTACTCATCCATTTTTACATGCATGTCTTGCTCAAAATCCATGTCAAGCTGCTGCCCTTCACATACCTCTTTCGCTGTTTTATTGAAGAGATGTATTACTTTTTGAAGATGGCCGCTTTTCATTCTGTTGAGGTAGTCATAGGCTGTCACCAGCATCACATCACCAGCAAGCAAAGCAGTTGGTTCGCCGTACTTGATATGAACCGTTGTAAGCCCACGACGCAGCGGCGCTTTGTCCATTATATCGTCGTGAATAAGTGTAAAGTTGTGAAACAACTCAATAGCAGTCGCCACATTCCAGGTATCTTCTATAATATCATCAAATAGCTCATTCGCCATCAAACACATTACCGGCCGAATGCGTTTTCCCCCTAATGACAAAAAATAATCAGCCGGCTCATACAATGTCACAGGCTTTCCCGTAAAATGTTTCGTATCAAATCTGTTGATAAAAAGCTTACTCAATGTTTCAAATGTATGCATGCACCGGGTTGTTTGTGGTGCAAAATAGGTGGTTAATTTGAGAATTTGAAAATATGGGAATTTGAAAATAGGAGAACCAATTTGAAAATTTGAGAATATGCTGATGTGAAAATGTTTGGTGTAACACCTAAAATTTGGATGCAGCGCCAAACATTTTCAAATTTTCAAATTATGGCTTCTGCGGTATGGAATCAAGAACATAGTATTTACTTGTAATTATTCCGCCATTCACTTGCACGATGCGCAGTCCCGATGAGTCCTGACCCAGCGGCTTTCCAACAGGACCTGTTGTTGTCATTTCAAGGCTATCGCTGCGACCAAAAAAGTTGCGGTGCAAGTGTCCTGCAAAAATGTATTTGATGCCATGTGCTTTGAAAAGATCAAGATATTTTTTTCTTGTCACCGTTGGAATATTAAAATAGCCATCGCCCTCTTCCGGCCGTTCAATAAATAACGGGTGATGCATGAACACAACTTTGTTTTTGTATGAATTATTGGAAGCAGAATCCAATGTTCTGATCAACCACTCTTCCTGTGCCTTTGCCTTATCCATTGCCTTTTCGGGACTGTGGAGAAAGTTTGAGTTCAATACAATTCCCAACATATTGCCACAATGAAATGTATAGTAGTCCGAACCAAAAGCAGCATTGTATGCATCAACATCTTGCGGAGTGGGCTCATTGCCTACATCGTGATTGCCGGGCACATTGTACAGCGGAATATCGGAATCAAGCTGTCCGGCGATTCTTTTGTATTCATTAATTTGAGCGGCATCAAATGTTTTATGTACCAGGTCTCCTGTAACAATTACAAATGCTGGATGCAGGCGATTGGCTTTTTGAATGGCTTTTTCAAAATGAGCCGTCTCTATGTCAAACGATTTATTGTCCGTATAAAAACCAAATTGCGGATCTGACATCTGCACGAAGAAATATGAATCATCGGAATGCCTGGCTTTACATGCTGAGAGGGCGATGACGAGCGGAACATAGATTTTCAAGATCTTCATGATTTGTTATGATTTTTCTATTTGATAAACCAAAATAATATCTAAATGTTGTTAATCAAAACATCTTATAAAATCATGACAATCATGAAAATCCGCATTCCATTTTCAAATTTTCAAATTAAGTTTGCAATCACAACAAGAATCCTACATGAAAAAACTGAGGTACAATAAACCGCTTATTATTTTTATTTTATTGTGCATTACTCTGCAAAAGAGTTTCGCACAACACAACCTTTCTCCGGAAGACTCTATTCGCAAAGCACAGATTCGCGATTCTATAGCACTTAAACAGCAGGCAGATACGGCTGTTTCAAAAATCGCCAGCAAGATTGAAACATACACGTTCACCATATCAAGATCATCCAACTATTTCAAACGGAGAATGGATACCACAAAAATTGCGGCAGGTATCCCTTCTGTAGAAAAAAGCCTTACGTTTTTCAAAAACCGGCTCGATAAAAACGACGCGGAGATGAATCTTCGCAATCTCAACACTTTTACAATCATGTTGCAGGAAAAAGGTTCACAGTTGTCAGACTGGCAAAAAAGCCTGAGTGACTACTCCGACCAGATCGTTAAAAGTAACCAGGAGGTGAAAAAGATCGTTAATGATGGTACTTTAAAATTAAACATCCCGGATACCTCACTAAGCAGACAGGTTCAAAATGTGTTGCGGAAAGCACGCAGTCTTGACTCAGTACAACAGCAAGCTATTACTCGCATCAACTTGATGAAGAACAAGGTTTCGATCAGTAGTTTGTTGATAAGCGATATGATGTCTGACCTCAATTTCCGCACAACAGCATTTAAAACCGCCATGTGGGGAAAGGAAGAAGAACCGTTGTATGGCATAAGACCATCTGATTACAAACAATCACTGTGGGATGTTATCTCCAGCACATTTACAAGATCCATCCGTGTTTTCAATATTTATACAGCTGGAAGCTGGGACACACGCAGCATTAACCTGCTTGTACTGTTTGCATTTCTCAGCTGGTGCTGGATAAATTACAGGCGCGTAAAAAAATACGCTGATGCCGATAAAATACTGGGGCCATTACATTTCCTGAATCACTCGGTTATCATATCCTGCCTCACTGCTTTTTTATGTGTAGGCCCCTTCATGTATCCCAATCCTCCAATGGTGTACATGCACGTAAATGAAGTGATCAGATTGCTTTTGATAACTTATCTGCTGATGCCATTCTTTACGCCTTCGGCAAAAACAAACTGGATCATCATGTCAGCACTGTGGTTGCTTTTTGCGTTTGATGATCTTTTCTTGGAATCTGCATTTGGAGAGCGTTTCTGGCTGCTTATCGGAAGTGCTGCAGCTGTATTAACATGCGTAAAAATGCTGCGTGACAAAGGAGACATGTTTGTAAAACTGGATGAATCTCCCGTAAAAAAATCAATTACAATTCTTACGCTTTCGTTTGCCGCACTATCAATAATATTCAATGTTACAGGACGAGTCACGCTTGCGAAAATATTCGGTATCACTGCTGTTCAAAGTTTTATTTTCACCTTTACTTTAAAAGCATTTAGTACCATTATTTTGGAAGCAGTATATCTGCAGTCCAAATCATTGCGTGAAAGCAGGTTTTCGGAGTTCCTGGTGTATGATGAATTAAAAACTAAATTGAGAAGAGCACTTTGGATCATCACTGGGATTTTGTTTTTGATTGCTTTCACGAAAAGCCTCACTATGTATGATTCGGTTTTCAAATTTCTTGATTGGTTCTTTAATAAACAACGATCTATTGGCAATATGCAATTCAGTTTTATGAGCATTGCCATTTTTGTATTTGTTATTTGGATGTCTTCTATCATTTCGCAATTCATCAATTTCTTTTTCGGCAGTAAGATCAATGATAACACCAACAAAAGAAGCAACATTGGTTCTGTAATGCTGCTTGTAAGACTTGCTATTTGGGCGCTTGGCTTCATGATCGCTATCGCTGCCGCAGGTATTCCACTTGATAAAATTTCCATCATGATTGGTGCATTGGGCGTTGGTATAGGTTTTGGTTTGCAAAACATTGTAAACAATCTTGTATCAGGTATTATTCTTGCATTTGAAAGACCGATCCAGGTGGGCGATTATATTGAGATTGACGGACGTGCAGGAACGGTAAAAGAAATAGGTGTTCGTTCCAGCAAAATCAGCAACGCCGATGGAGCGGATATTATTGTTCCCAACGGTGACATGCTTTCAAAACACCTTATCAATTGGACGCTTCACAACCGGAACAAACGCATGGAAATCGTTGTGGGAATTGCCTACGAATCTGATGTACGTAAAGCAAAAGAAATAATTGAACACGTTTTGAAAAACAACAGCAAGGTCATGCAATCGCCCGGAGCATCGGTGCTGCTGAATAATTTTGGCAACAGCTCCGTAGATTTTAAGATTAATTTCTGGTCCTACGATCTTTCTGATGCCGGCACTTTGCGCAGCAATATTATGATTGAAATTTTTGAACAATTTGCCAAAGCGGGCATCGAGATTCCATATCCGAAACAGGACGTTTATATCAAAGGAATCGAGGGCGGAAAGTTGTGAGTTTTGAGTAGTGAGTTATGAGTAAGAGAACCCGAAACTTATAACTTACCACTTCCTACTCAAAACTCATAACCCATAACTCATAACTATTTACCACTAAGGTACTAAAGACATTTACTTTCACTAAGAACCTGTCGTCAGATTGCTGTTACAAATAATTTCGAATCCCGGTAGAGACGCATTGAATGCGTCTCTTTTTGTATCAGAATGTTGCTACATTTTTTGTCAATCGTACGAAATTAACGGGAGACGCGTTCAACGCCTCTACTTCGCATTCGTTACCATGGATTTGAAATTTAAGTCAAAACAATTTTTTAACTTCGCCTACATCATTTTGATACCATAAATTAAATTAGTGGATGATTTTTTGCAAGAAAAAATCATTAAAAGTGAGAATGTTTTCAGTCATGTATGCGATAGTAGATATAGAAACAACTGGAGGGTTTGCAAACGGAAATGGCATTACAGAAATTGCCATTATACTGCACAACGGAATGGAAGTGGAAGGAAAGTTTCAAACACTGATCAATCCCAACCAACGGATCCCGCATTTCATCACCGTGCTTACCGGCATCGATAATTTTATGGTAGCCGATGCGCCAACCTTTGAAGATGTTGCCGAAAATGTTTTCAATCTACTCTCCAATCGCATTTTTGTTGCTCACAATGTCAACTTCGATTATTCTTTTATCAAGCATCAATTACAGGCTTGCGGATATGAACTTAACGTAAAAAAGCTATGCACTGTCCGCATGGCCCGCAAAGTAATGCCGGGGCTGCCAAGTTACAGCCTTGGCAATCTTTGCCGCTCAATAAGCATCTCGATCGAAGGCAGGCACAGAGCTTATGGAGATGCAGCCGCGACCGCCTTGCTGTTTGAAAAAATTCTTGCTGGCGACTCTGAAGGGCACGTTGCCAAAATGCTGAAAGGCAAAAACAAAGAACAGTATTTGCCAACGCATTTACCTGCTTATTACATCGAGCAATTGCCGATGATGCCTGGTGTCTATTACTTTCATGATTCAAAAGGAAAGATCATTTACGTGGGTAAGGCCACCAATTTGCAGAAGCGTGTAAAGAGTCATTTTTCTAACAATGATGGCGGTAAACGTAAACAGGATCTTTTACGAAAAGTTTACAGCATTACTCATAAAGAATGTTCGAGCGAACTGGTTGCGCTGATTCTTGAAAGTATTGAAATAAGAAAACTATGGCCCGAGTTTAACCGCAGCCAGAAAGGTTTTCATCAATCATACGGTTTGTACACTTATGAAGATCGAAAAGGCTACGTGCGTTTTGCAATAGAAAAAAAGAAACAACACCTCAATCCGTTGTATACTTTTAATTTATTGCACGAAGGACAAACTCTGTTAAGAAAAATGGCAGAAGAATTTGAGCTCAATGAGCGTTTGTGCTTTGGCGTTATAAATGACTATGCTGACATCGTGGAGGATGCGTCATTGCACAACGACAAAGTGCTGAAAGCTATCACTGCACTGCATGAGCAATTGCCCACTTTTGCCATATTTGACGGCACTTACAACCACTCTTCTATCCTGCTCATGAATAAAGGTAAATTCAGCGGCATTGCGCCCAAGGGAGAATTCGGTGAAGACATTACACTGGAGCAACTAAAGGAGCGTATGACCCCTCACCCCGACAACGATTACATCCGCGGCTTGATTTATCAATACGCAGAGAAATATCCGGAGAGGAAAATACTTTTCTAATTGAAAATTGAAAGTGGAAAATTGAAAATGATTACATAAAGGCAATGCCTTTCATTTTCAACTTTCCATTTTCAATTCACAAAGGGGTATGACCGGCAACAATCCTTAATAATATTCTGGAATTTACACTCTCACAGGTGATGTAAATCTTGTTTAGAACTCCGGGGAGCTTGCTGCCGGCCGGCGTACCCTAGTAAAAATATGAAGATAACAGTGCTATCTACTATTGACTGCGCCAAGCTAAGTAAGTGATCAAAGTAAGAGACGCATACAAAGCAATAACGATTAAAGCAATAGTGATTCCGTTAAGATGAATGTGGAAATTTCTTTTCATAATGGGAGCTTTTAAAAGTTTAGAAAATAAAATAAAACAGACTAAAACGTAGCTTCCATGGGATAAAAGATGCGAAGTATAGTTAAATTAAAGGGAGTGACAATCTGATGTAGAATTCCGGTATAAAAGTACGAAAGTTTTTAAAACAACAAAATGTCAATCTATATTATTCAACGTTTTACAAAGTTTTTTATAAGATATCGTAATTCTACGCGTTTAGTAGACAAGACAAAGTAACGAAGCGGAATGCTGCTTTTTTATGATTGCGGTAGGGTTGCCAGTTGACGGTTGTCAAGAGAATCTGTAGTTGTTGGTTATTGGTTGAAATTGGAGACAAAGCCCTGACTGACTGGAACCTGGCTTTATTTTCAAAGAAAATCTAATAACCAAACACTATCAACAAACAACTCGTTTTATATCAATTCTTTCAGCAAATGTGTAAATCTTTTACGGGGAATCATCTCTGCCCCAAGACTCTCCAAATGCGATGTATGCACCTGGCAGTCGATTAGTTGAACACCTTCTTTTTTCAATTCTTCCACATAGCTGATAAAAGCATATTTTGAGGCGTTGCTCATTTTACTGAACATGCTTTCACCAAAGAAAACCTTACCCATCCGTATGCCGTACAACCCTCCCACCAGTTCGCCATCGCTCCAGACTTCGGCACTATGGGCATACCCGAGTTCGTGTAGCTGATTATAAGCAAGTTCAACCTCGTTTGTAATCCATGTACCATTTTGGCCCTTGCGGGAAATGCTTTTGCAATGGCGGATCACCTGGTCAAATGCCTTATTGATAGTGAACGTGAAAGCCTCTTTTTTAAAAAGCGCTTCCATACTTTTAGAAATTTTAAGTTTACCGGGAAATAAAACGAATCTTGGATCTGGGCACCACCACAATGGATATTCACCTTCGTACCAGGGAAAAATGCCTTGCCTGTATGCCGTGAGCAATCGCTCTACAGACAGATCGCCGCCAATCGCCAGCAAACCATCCGGCTCAGATTCTTCAACTGGAGGAAAGACGATTTGTTTATCTAAGGCGAATATTGGCATAGGATAATTTGAGATGGGATATTTGAGATTTGAGATTTTTTATGGTGGTATGATTGATATTTTGTTTTCGGTTGCTTGTGAGATTTATTTGGTTGTCAACAAGGCGAATGCAATTCGGCCCTACGCACTTTCAATTTTCAATTACCGTACCGTTTCCTCCACCGTCGCACCAATACCTCTATCTGTGATCGCGTCGCACAGTGGCTTCAAGGTTTCATATTCACCCTTCTTCACAGCATATTTACCTTTTACATGAATGATCATGGCACATTGTTCTGCCTGCTCTACAGAATGTCCGCATACATCCACAAGCGTTTCAATCACCCATTCAAACGTGTTCACTTCATCGTTCCATACAATAAGCTGGCATGGCTCATCGACTGCCGTGAGTATATCTAGATCTTCCTCTACACGTGTGCTGGTGTCATCATTAAGGTAAAAATTCATACAGAATATTTTTGCCAAAATTATAAACTACTTTCAACACTGCACAACTTTCACAAAGGATTAGTTTTCATGGCATTGAGGCGTATCTCCTATATTGCGTATATTGCAACCCACCTTATTATTTACATTGCGGCCTGTGATCGATATCTTTCAAAAATCAAAACAATCTGATATCTGCCTATGAAAGTTTTTGAGAAAAATAAAAAGCAGGATATTACTACAGAGAAAAAAGATAAAGCAATTGTCCTTCCACTATACACGGGAAAAAGCGGTCTGCAGTATGTGGTTGACCTTGTAAAAAATATACGCCCCAAAAACTACAAAAACACTAAAGAAGCGGAGAGAAAATTTGCGGAGGTTCTGGCGAAATTGCGGGAAGAAAGCATTGCCTTATTTGCCCTTCGCAGAACATTACTATCGCAGTTTCAAAATACGGATCTGATACCAACAATCACGGAAAGCGGTATTACAAGTTCACGTGGATTTGTGCAGGAACTCATCAGCAAACTGAAGCATAAAATTCTTCCTCCTCTTCCGCACCCAAAAGATTTTCGCTACGTTATCGAACGCGTTTTTTATTTGAAAAAGGATCACATCTGGGTACAAAATATTGACCGGGATCTTTGGCGACAATTTTTTGAATTACTCGGTATACAAGTAAATATTACCGATCCGGGCATTATCCGGCAATTGGGAGAATCGCTGCAAATGCTTTCTTACAAAGTTGCCACGCTGGGAATGGAGAAAGAAATAACCGGTCGCTATAGCAATGTACAAGATGCTATTCAGCCTTTTATCGAACAAAACAGACTGGTGAATGAGTACATGGTGCAGCAAAACAATTTAAGCGTTCGTGAAAAAAAATTACTGTTTGCCAACATACAGGAAAATCTTTTCAACTGTACACAGAGCTTGCAATGGATAAGGCGACAACAGTTGGAATACGGCACCAGTCTTGCGCAGACATTTGTAACAGTGCGCATGCAACAACAGATAGAGCGCATGCATGTGATCATTGACGTGCTTGATGCGGATGAGCTTTTTCACGCAGACGGGTTCATTGAATATTTTAAAACTGTTGTAAAAAATGAGAATACGAAGACCAGTCTTCGTGAATTCCTTTCAATGAACCTTGGTTTGGTGGCTTATCAAATTGCTGAACATAAAGGAAAGAAGGGGCAAAAATATATTACGAACAGCCCTTCCGACTTTCGATATCTTTTCAACAGTTCAATGGCCGGTGGCTTCATTATATCATTTGGCGCCATTATCAAAAATTTGCTCAGTCTTATACACTTGCCTTACTTCTGGCAAGGCATGAGCTACGGAACGAATTATGCGACATGTTTTGTGTTGATGGATCAGTCAGATGCAACACTTGCAACAAAGCAACCAGCTTACACGGCGTCTGCAGTTGCCAGTTCGCTGGATGTAAAAAAAAGCCAGTCGCGTCCGGATCTTCGAAATCTTGCCTTGACAGTGGCAAAAGTTTCGCGTAGTCAGATCGCTTCCTTTGCAGGAAATTTGCTGGTGGTATTTCCTTTTACTTATTTGTTGGCGTGGTTATTCAACCTTTCATTTGGTTTTAAAATTGCATCCGGAGAAGCTGCGCAAAAGTTACTTGCAGACCAACATCCGTGGCAAAGTATGTCTATATTGTGGGCGTGCGTTACAGGCTTCTTTCTGTTTTTAAGCGGTATTATCGCTGGTTATGTAGAAAACCACGTGGTGTATGGAAACATTGCAGAAAGACTTAAAAACCATCCTATTTTCGTGAATACAATGTCGGAAAAAAAACTCGATAGACTCGCCAAATTTATAAATAAAAACTCCGGCACGCTCGCAGGAAGTATTTCACTAGGATTTCTTTTAGGTTGGGCGGCACCGTTAGGAAAGATATTTGGCATTCCGTTCGATATAAGGCACATCACTATTTCTGCGGGCAATACAGCCATTGGTTATTACGGCCTTGATCGTAACGTTCCGCTGGCTTATCTACTTACTGTCGTGGGTGGTGTGTTGCTGATTGGTTTTATAAATTTTCTTGTGAGCTTTTCTCTTGCTTTTTTTGTCGCGGTGAGATCACGTGGCATCCAGCTTAAAGATTATCCCGAATTCCTTAGCATTTTGCGGCACTACTTTTTCAGACATCCGAAGGATTTTTTATTGCCGCCAAAGAAGACAAGGTTGTTGGAGGAATTGTAAAAAATAACAGGGTGCCCGTAGAGACGCGTTGAACGCATCTTTGTTACACATTCACAGTGTTAGAAAAAAACGCGATGTCCAAACTTTGTCGTTCAAACATCGCGTTTGTGCCAGAGAGATGCATTTTCATGCGTCTCTACAGGGAAATTAAAATTTATTTAAAGGGCCGCCGTTCCATCTGATTTTTTCTTCTAATGGAACCAACCTTCTGCCTTTAGGCTCAACGTCACTGTAACCAAGGTAAATGATACCCATTACCACATCTTCGGGGTTCAGGTCCAGAAAAGGTTTGAATGGTTCTTTCAGCGTCATGCCTCCAGTGCTCCAGAAGGTAGCGATGCCAAGCGCCTCAGCACCGAGTAAAATATTTTGAATGGCACATGCCGTTGCGGCTATTTCTTCCATCACTGGAATTTTTGCAGTAGGTGCACGTTTCATCGCCGCCACTATAATATGGGAAGCGAAATCTCCCATTGTTGCAAACTTATCGTAGGTACCCTGCAAATAATTTTCAGCAGGCGTTATTTGTTTGTACAATTCAGCATGTTGTTTACAAAAAGCCTGTGCATCATCTCCTCCATATACGATAAAGCGCCATGGCTCTGTGTTCGCGTGTGTAGGAGCCCAATCGGCCAATTCCAATAACTGTACTATTTGGGCGTCGGAAATCTTCTTTCCATTCATTTGTTGTGTCTTCACTGTTCTCCTATCCTTTACCAGCGTTTCCAACACAGAAAAATCGTTGCTCATGTTCATGTTTATTTTTAACTGGGGCGCAAGGTACGGAGGAATAATTTGAAAATTTGAAGATTTGACAATTTGAAAATGAGCGGTGCATCGAGCCAATTAAACCCGGTCGCCCTGCAAAACAGGATACTTAAAACTACCTGGATTACAAAGTTCTTCGCTGGTTGCATAGCAGAGCGATCCCAACAGCATTGCCACAACATCCATCCATTTTCAAATTTTCACATCCTCAATTTTCAGATTGATTAACCGTCAATCGTACACTAAATTTCTTCTTGCACAGGAAAAAATTTTGTTACTTTCACATTTCCATTGGTTTAGCAAGACGCCTTTATAACACAACACATTTATGACAGGTTATTCACACCAAAAACGATTTCTTGTTGCAGTAGACTGTATCATTTTCGGCTTCGATGGTCAACAATTGAAACTACTGCTAATCCAAAGAGGTTTCGAACCGGAAAAAGGCAAATGGAGCCTCATGGGTGGTTTCGTTGAAAAAGAAGAAAGCTTTGAAATAGCCGCGGGACGTGTGTTACACAAGCTTACGGGTTTGGAAAATGTGTACATGGAACAGCTTTATGCCTTCAGTGACCCAGTCCGCGACCCAATTGAAAGGACCGCTTCCATCACCTATTTCGCATTGATCGATATCAATCAATACAAACACCAGATCAGCAAAGATTATCATGCTGAATGGTTCCAGTTGAATAAGGTTCCAAAACTCATTTTCGACCATACTGAAATGGTAGAAATGGCCAAGGAAAAGCTTCGTTATAAAGCCGCCCTCCACCCTATCTTGTTTGAGCTACTGCCGGAAAAATTCACATTGCCACAATTACAAGTATTGTATGAAGGTGTTTATGATGCTACGTTCGACAAAAGAAATTTCAGCAGGAAAGTATTATCTACAGGTTTACTTGTAAAACAAAAAGAAAAAGAGAAGGAAAGCTCCAAACGCGGCGCATTTTATTTTAAACTGGATAAAAGGAAATACAAAACAAAGTTCGATGCCTTCCTCAACTTTATTCCCAATCCGCATAAGTTAAAGTAAGCCTGAATAATTTGAAAATTTGAGGATTTGAAAATTTGAAAATGCTTTAGGTCAAACATAGTTTCTTCTTATCGCCACGATCTTTTTAGGCTGACGATAATTTGTCACGAGCGATGCACTAACTAATTTTCAAATTCTCAAATTTTCAAATTAGCACATTTTCTTTCAAAAATAAATGTCACATTAACACTAATTCATTATTTTAGTGTCGCGATGTGCCATATAGATGCAGCTGTTTTGTTTTGATATATGGTGATCAAACGAAACAGCTGTTTTTTGTTGCATAATGTTGCATCTTGTTGCACAAATCCTTAAAAGAATCACAGTTATGAAAAAACGTTTGAAACACTTGTTCCGACAGGCTTTTTCCGCAAAAGCCTGGTATAATAGCAAAATTGCGTAATCGTTTGCTCAATTGAATGTTTTTTTCGAATATTTGCACAACAACCAATAGAAATAAAAGAAAGTTCAATATTGTCAAAAAAAAGCCTTGATCACATTCAATGCAATCGATAAATATTTTACTTTCACTAAATTTTTTAAAAGCCTATAAACATTTACTTTAACTAATACAACTAACGTTTACTCGCTCATGAAGAACAACCTCCACGCAATTGACTATGCAGTATTTGCGATCTACTTTGTAATAGTGGCTTCGTACGGATACTGGATCTACCGCAGAAAGAAAAAAGCTACAATGAACACAAAGGACTTCTTCCTTGCAGAAGGTTCCTTAACCTGGTGGGCAATTGGTGCCTCCCTGATCGCTTCAAACATTTCCGCTGAACAATTCATTGGTATGAGTGGATCGGGCTTTAAAATAGGCCTTGCGATCTCTACTTACGAATGGATGGCCGCGCTTACACTTGTAATCGTAGCGGTGTTCTTTATCCCGGTTTATCTGAAGAACAAAATTTTCACGATGCCGCAGTTTTTGAACGAGCGGTATAACAGCACAGTAAGTATGATCATGGCTGTGTTCTGGTTGTTGTTGTACGTGCTTGTAAACCTTACATCTATCCTATTCCTTGGTGCGCTGGCACTGAACAGTATCTCCGGTATCAACCTAACGGTTTGTATGCTTGTACTGGCGGTATTCTCTGTATTCATTACACTTGGGGGCATGAAGGTAATCGGTTATACCGACGTTATACAGGTATTCTTCCTGATCCTGGGTGGTTTGGTAACAACTTATCTTGCATTGGGTCTTGTTGCGGAGCACTTTGGTTCAAGCGGTGTGGTAAACGGTTTTAAAATATTAACACAAAAAGCAGACGAACACTTCCACATGATCATTAAACGTGACGATCCTAACTACATGGATCTTCCGGGTTTAACGGTGTTGTTGGGCGGTATGTGGATCGTGAACCTGAATTATTGGGGTTGTAATCAGTACATCACACAACGTGCTTTGGGTGCTGATCTGAAAACCGCACGTGGTGGTATCCTCTTCGCAGCATTCCTGAAACTGTTGATGCCTATCATCGTTGTGTTGCCAGGTATAGCAGCGTTCATATTGCACAAAGAAGGTGGCTTCCAAACAGAGATGTTGCAAAACGGAGAATTAAATCCGGACAGAGCATACCCTGTATTGTTAGATTTATTGCCCGCCGGCTTGAAAGGTTTGGCATTTGCAGCGCTTGCTGCTGCCGTTGTAGCTTCTCTTGCAGGTAAAGCAAACAGTATTGCAACTATCTTCACACTGGATATCTACAAAAAGAAACTTCATCCGGAAGCTGATGAAAAGAAAATGGTTGTCGTTGGTAGAATCACGGTTGTCGTTGCGATGATCCTTGCATTGATCATTGCGCCGATGATGGGTATCGATAAAAAAGGAGGTTTCCAATATATCCAGGAATATACCGGCTTCGTATCTCCGGGTATCTTTGCCATGTTCATTCTTGGTTTCTTCTGGAAGAAGACAACCTCTAATGCGGCATTGTTCGCAACAGTTGGTGGCTTCGTAATGTCATTGATCTTCAAATTCCTTCCGGGCATCATGGATCTTTCGTTCCTTGCTCCGATTGGTTTTGCAAAAGCAAACGACAAAGGTGTTTACGAAATTCCGTTCCTTGACAGAATGGGTCTTGTATTCGTTATCTGTATCCTGGTGATGTATGTGATCAGTATGATCGAAAGCCGCAAAGGTGCTAAACCTCACGGGTTGGAAGTGGACAAGTCTATGTTCAAAACCACTACGGGCTTTGCAGTTGGTTCATTGATCATCTGCGGTATCCTTGCTGCGTTGTACACTATATTTTGGTAGTAGAAAGTTATTTCTCGATAAAAAGAAAAACTCCGCTGTTATAGCGGAGTTTTTTTATGTCAAATTAAGAATTAAGAATTCTTTATCGGTAGTTATGCCTTATTACTCTTAAGCATGAAACCAGTGTGAAGAAAGTAAAATATGCAGTACACAAAGCATTCTTAATTCTTAATTCTTAATTCTTAATTCCTAATTTCTAATTTCTAACTGCTTCCATCTCCATTCTCCTCTCCTTCCTTCATCAACATATCTTTCGCTTTCATCAGGTCGTCTTTTTGCGCGGCGCTGACGATTGGATAGCTGATATCCAGTTTTTGGAACTCATAGTAAATAGCGGCGGCAATGACTAAGCGGGCAAACCATTTGTCGTCTGCCGGAACAACAAACCACGGTGCATAATCCTTTGATGTATTGGAAATAGCATCTTCGTAGGCTTTGCGATAGTCTTTCCAGTATGCACGCTCCTTAAGGTCGGCACTTGAAAATTTCCAGTTTTTTTCCGGATTGTCAATGCGTTCAAGAAAGCGCTTCTTTTGTTCTTTTTTGGATAGGTGTAAAAAGAATTTCAAAATAACAGTTCCATTATCGGCAAGTGTTTTTTCAAAGCAATTGATCTGTTCAAAACGTTTGTCCCAAAAAGACTGGTCAATGTCTTTTTCACTTTTAACTTCCGGTAATCTTTCACCCAATAGATATTCAGGATGCACCCTTGTTACCAGTACGTTTTCGTAATGCGAGCGGTTGAAAATTCCAATCTCCCCCCTCGGAGGCAATGCAATATAATGGCGCCATAAATAATCGTGCTCAAGCTCATGACTGGTAGGTGCTTTAAAACTTGTCACCTGAACACCCTGTGGATTCAGGCCACTCATCACGTGTTTAATCGCGCCATCTTTTCCTGCTGCATCCATCGCCTGGAAAATAATTAGTACGCTATACTTGTTATGGGCATACAATTTATCCTGCATCTCCGCCAGTTTTTGTATGCCAAACTCAAGCAACTCGGCTCCCTCTTCTTTTGAAAGATCCTCGTGCTCAAAATCTGTTTTGTATTTTTTCAGATTCACTTCTTTCCCCGGTTTCACTCTGCATTCATCTAAATACTCAAGTAATTTGTCTTTAACTTTCATAATAAGGTTGGTTTATTTTTTTGAATTTATAACAAGCAATGAGGAAATTTTGGGATTGTATTTGGCTGATGGCTACATAAACTTAATAAAATAACTTTGCAAAAAGGGTAAAATCGAATCTAAAAGTTAATTCAAATCAAGATTTTCTACCGGTCGTAACTTATTAGAACATTGCTTGTAAATTAGACCAAACCTGTTTGTCATGCCTCCCGCCATACTATACTATGCCATTCCATTTTTCATATTGCTCTTGTCGATAGAAGCATGGCTATCCTACAGGGAGAATAGGCATTTCTATGAAACAAAAGATACATTCACAAGCCTTGCTCTAGGCATTGGCAATGTGCTCATGGGTTTTGTTACCAAAACAATGATCTGGTTTGTGTTGTCTTTCATCTATCAATTCCGTTTCTTTACGCTTCCCGCTGATACATGGTGGTTCTGGGTGCTGTTATTTTTTGCTGACGACTTCTCTTACTACTGGTTCCATCGTTGCAGCCATGCAATGGGCTGGCTATGGGCATCGCACGTTGTCCATCATTCCTCAGAGAAATACAATCTTGCTGCGGCCCTGCGACAAACATGGACGGGCAATCTTACTGGCAGTTTTCTGTTTTGGGCCTGGATGCCATTGGTTGGTTTTGACCCGCTGTATGTTTTGTTCATGCAACAAATAAGCCTGATCTACCAGTTCTGGATACATACCGAAACGATCTACAAAATGCCGAAATGGTTTGAGCTGATTTTCAATACGCCATCACATCACCGCGTTCATCATGGCAGCGATGTAAAATATCTGGATAGAAATCATGCGGGCATTCTCATCATTTGGGATCGCATGTTTGGCACTTTTAAAGCCGAAGAAGAACGTCCCACATACGGACTAACGAACAACATCAATTCTTTCAATCCTATCGTCGTCGCGCTTAAAACATGGGGCAGTTTATTTACAAAAGCTGCACATGCAGGCTCTCTTAAAAATGCCATCAACTACTTTATTCAACCTCCCGGCTGGAGCCATGACGGAAGTACGAAGACGGCGAAGCAAATGCGGAGGGAGGCAATTAATAATTAATAAAGAATAATTAAGAGTGGAACTCGTAAGCAGGTTTCAACCGTCGCTATACAAGCTGTTTGAATAATCAGACCTGTTGTTTGTCATCCCGACGAAGGAGGGATCTGGGTTTTACACAATCGTGCATGCTATTAAATAAATCACGCAGATCCCTCCTTCGTCGGGATGACAAGCAGTCTTTGTTTACTGATTATTTACAGCACGAATTTGAAAAATTTTCTAATTTCTATTTCCTTTTATGTAATTCTCTTTGTCCCTGCATCTGACACTAAAACAGCATATGAAAACCTTACTGTCAGTTCTGTTAGTGTATGCAAGCACATTCTTGTTTACTGCACAACCAATTGTTATTACGGGAAAGATTACCGATGAGAAAGGTAATTCGCTGCAAGGCGTTACTGTCACTATCAAGGGCACAAAAACCAGCGTTAGTAGCGGCGCAAACGGCTCTTATTCCATTACGGTAGCAGACGAAAAAGCAACTCTCTCCTTTGCTTTTGTCGGTTATTACCAGGAAGAAATTAAGGTGAAAGGAATGACGGTGATCGATGTAAAATTAAGACCGGTCGCACAATCACTGAACGAAGTGGTAGTGGTGGGATATGGAGCCCAACGAAAAATGGACATGACTACCTCCGCGTCGGTATCTACCGCTCTCAGCGGTCGCGTCGCAGGCGTGGTAGTACAGGGATATAGCGGATCAAAATTGGTGAGAATTCGGGGAAACAGTACAAATAAGTCAAAGGATGAAGATTATAACAGAGAAGGTTACGACAATATCAAAGAAAACACTTTTCAAAAAGTAACGGATCACCCGCTTTCAACTTTCTCTATCGATGTTGATGCAGCTTCTTACAGCAACGTTCGCAGATTGATCAATGAAGGTACACTGCCAACTCCGGGCGCAGTTCGCGTTGAAGAAATGATCAATTACTTTTCTTACAACTATTCACAACCCAAGGATGGCAGGCCTTTCAGTGTAACGACGGAGTCAACGCAATGTCCATGGAACAAAGAGCATCAATTGGTGATGATCGGCTTGCAGGGAAAGAAAATTGATTATGACAAACTCCCTCCTTCCAATCTTGTTTTCCTGATTGATGTTAGCGGAAGTATGGAGAGTGCGGATAAATTACCTCTTGTAAAATCTTCATTGCAATTGTTATCAGAGCAATTACGTCCGCAGGATAAAATTGCCATTGTAGTGTATGCGGGCAATGCGGGGCTTGTTTTGCCATCTACAAATGACAAACAAAAAATCAAAGAAGCCATCAACGCTCTGGAAGCTGGTGGATCAACTGCAGGTGGTGCAGGCATTGAATTGGCTTACAAAACAGCGCAACAAAACTTCATGAAGGAAGGCAACAACCGCGTGATACTTTGCACCGATGGCGATTTTAATGTTGGCGCCAGTAGCGATGATGCATTGGAAAATCTAATCGAGCAAAAACGTTCTACCGGTGTATACCTTACTGTGCTTGGCTTTGGTACGGGTAACTACCAGGATAGTAAAATGCAAAAGCTGGCTGACAAAGGCAACGGCAATCACGCCTATATCGATAACATCAGCGAGGCGAAGAAAATATTGATCAGTGAATTTGGTGGAACACTTTTCACTATTGCCAAAGATGTGAAACTGCAGGTGGAGTTCAATCCGGAAAAAGTAAAAGGCTACAGACTCATAGGCTACGAAAATAGGGTGCTGGCTAAAGAAGATTTTAACAATGACAAAAAAGATGCGGGTGATATGGGCAGCAATCACACTGTTACTGCTTTGTACGAAATTATACCTTCTGGTGTGGGGGATGATGAAGAACTTGGAACAGTTGATCCCTTGCGTTATCAAAAACAAAAAACGAAAAAGTCTTCCACATCTTTTTCAAATGAATTAATGTTTGTAAAACTTCGTTACAAAAAACCTGATGAGGATAATAGTAAGTTGTTTGAAGTGCCCGTGAATGCTAATTCACAGCCTGCAAGTAGCAACATACGATTCGCTTCTGCGGTTGCAGCATTTGGGATGATCCTGAGAAACTCTGAGTTCAAAGGAACGAGTAATTATAAACTCGTAAGATCACTGGCACAAGGCAGTATTGATGATAAAAGCGATATGTACAAAAAAGAATTTCTTGAGCTGGTGAAGAAAGCAGAAACACTCAAGTCTACTGCGAAGAACGAAGAAGAGGATTAGTTCAGTTTACCACTAAGGCACTAAGGACACTAAGCTTCACTAAGGATTGTTTCATTGTAGGCATCTCTTAGTGGTGCTTAGTGTCCTTAGTGTCTTAGTGGTGAACTAGCGGTTTACACTAGTTAAATTTCAATTTCAAAAACGCATGCCGCATACAAACAATTCTTAATTGCCTAAATAACGTTCTCTTCTTCAAAATCATACTTGCTCTTAATATCCTTCATCGCGTTATTCAGAGGCGCGTGTTTATTGGGAGAATCACATTTTTCCCATTTATCAAGGTCGCTTTGAATATACTTTTGCTGGAGTGCTTTTGCTTTGTTTAAAGTGTCTTGCGTGATGTCTTTTTTATGACGGAAGATCAATTGCATTTTTTCGTGCAACAGTTCTTTGTCACGACGCATTTCATTTTCAGAGCGTGCCATTTGAATAAGTTCCATTTGCGACAGCGCAATATCATATGGACCCACATTCATGATAAGCTTGGAAAGTATCGGACCTATTTCAATCAAAATGATCAACAAGGATATGCACAAGCTTGACCACCACACACTACGCTCTTCCCGTGAAAGATCGGCCAGCGCTTTATTGCGTTCAAGGAAGCCAACTTTTGTTTGCAACTCTGCTTCGTAATTTTTCTTCTTAACATCCAAACCTGCCAGCTGTGAATTGATGATGCTGTCCTGGTAATGAATGCTGCTATCAAGCTGTTTCAGCTCCGGAGCAAATTGTTTTAAAGCATTGTTATATGCTTCCATCTTGAGTTTGGTAAGTTTATCGATGCCGCGCTTACCTGAACCGCCCGTGCCATCTGCCTCTTGTATGTATGCTTGCTGCAGTGTGTGCAAAGTATCTTCGATCATGCCTTTGCGGGCCATCAACCGGCTGCGCTCCTGCTGTGCTTCTGTTTGTGCAGTTTGTAATTCTCTTTGTAGCAAGCTATCATTCAATAAGATTTTGTCGTGCCGGTTCTGCGCAACTTTTACATCAATTTCTTTTTCAAAAATTTTCAGTTCAAGCGGTCGTGCAATGGTAATACCAATGAGCAGTGCCAAAGCAAAACGAGGCACCGCCAGCAGCAATTGCTTACGAGCAGACACGCCATACTTGCGCATGGTAGAAACAAGAAACCTGTCGAAATTAAAAATGATCAGTCCCCAAATGATCGCAAATGCAACCGTCCAGTACCAGTTGCCGAAAACACTATACACTGCATAACCAGATGAAATAGCGGCGAGTACAAATGTTGCAAGAATCACACCGCCAATGCCGGCGTACTTTGTGTGTTCACTTGGATATTTTCTAAGAAGATCGGTGTATGCGCCCGAACACCACCACAAAAAGTTGCTTTCCGGCTTTTCTGTTTTCTTTTGAAAATCATCGTAACCGTAAACAGTTTGTTGCCCGTTTTGAGTCGTAGACATGCTTGTCTTTTAATAAATGAGACAGGTTGAAATAAAAGTAGAAGTTGGAGCCGTAAAAGTAACGTGGAATCGGTTATGAATAGTATAAACCTCCCGCGAATTATAGGTTTTATTACAGTTTTTTAACGAATTGTATTTTTGAGAACAATATTATGCGCCTTTAATCCTCTGTAAATGTTTTTTGCAAAAACCACTGCATTTTCTCCATCCCCGTGAAGGCAAATCGTGTCAGCCACCAGCGGGATTGTTTTGCCTGATATTGATCGCACCGTTTGCTTCAACACCAATTGTATGGCCTGATTTAACGATACATCTTTATCTTCTATCAACGCATTTTTTTCGCTGCGGGGCGATAGGCTGCCATCGTCAAGATAAGTTCTGTCTGTAAACGCTTCATTCACTGTTTGTAAGCTTACATTTTTCCCTTCTTGTATCAGGTCGCTCCCGCTTAATCCAAAAAGTGCCAATTTACTATCAACACTCCCGACCGCTCTGGCAATAGCTTTTGCCAGCAATGCATCTTTAGCCGCCATGTTGTACAAAGCACCGTGAGGTTTTACATGGGTAACTTTCGCCCCTTCTTCCAAAGCAATTTTCGAAAGCAGGTCCACCTGGTATAAAACCATGTCATATACTTCATCAGGTGTCATGTCCATATTTTTTCTACCGAAATTTTCACGATCCGGAAAACCTGGGTGGGCGCCAATTGCAACTTCGTGCTTCAACGCAAGTGCTATCGTTCGTTTCATTGTGTCTGTATCGCCCGCATGAAAGCCGCAGGCAATATTTGCTGAAGTTACGTACGGCATCAACGCTTCATCATTCTCAAATCCTTCTCCCATATCGCAATTGATGTCTACACTGTGCATTTCACATATTCGTTTATATGATCAAGGCTGGATTGCTTTTGTATTTGTAATTCTTTTTCCTGTGCTATGAATAATTTCTCCGCAATGTCATTATCAACCAACCGGAATACAACTCTCTCGCCTTCCCTTCTTTGCGCCAGCTTTGGAATATGGGCACTGATTACATTGGCAATGCGTGGATAGCCGCCGGTGGTTTGATGATCGGCCATTAAGATGATCATTTGTCCGTCCGGCAATAACTGGGTCGTGCCAAAGTTAACCGGAGAAGAAATGAGTTCAGTGTTGTTGGGAATGAATAAGTTCTCTCCTTCCAACTGATAACCCATTCTGTCTGATGATTGTCTTATATGAAATTCATTGTTTAAAAATTTTGACCTTGCATCTTCCGGCAGCCAGTTCCACTCTCTCCCCTTCACTACAAAAATCACATCAGGATTCCTGTAAGTATTAGTAATATTAGCTCTCCACGGAAACACGTGCAGGTTATCTTTTTCGTGCAAAAAAGCCTTGGCGTTACATTCACTTGCCTTAAAAGGAATGATATCTCCTTTCTGCAATTTTCTTCCACCAAAACCACCGGCCCCTACTTTCAGATGCGTGCTGTTGCTACCCAGCCATTTCTCTGATTGAAAGCCTCCTTTCACTGCCAGGTAAACCCTTGCGCCTTTTTGCCAGTGAGGGAACTGCATCAATGTATTTTTTCTAACGATGAGCGGCTGCCATGCGGGAATATTTTCATTGTCAACAGTAGCGGAAAAATCGCCGCCCGCCAATGCGATCAACGCGTTTTCTTCAAATAAAATCTGGGGCCCGGGAAAATGCATTTCCAATAACGGTTCGCATCCGTTATTGCCTGTAAGATAATTTGCAAGACGTGCTGCATAAGTGTCCATTGCGCCACCGGTGCTGATTCCTATACTCCCATATCCATTTCTCCCCATATCCTGAATTGTGTCAAGAATGCCGGCCTTAATAATGTTGATTGACATTAATTGTTTTTTACCTTAATTGAAATAAAATTCAACTATTGATTGTTTGAAAAAATAAAATTCCTATGCCATGGATAAGGTAAAATTTTCTACACCAGTCGCGTATTTCAAAGCCGGCACGGATGATTCCGTTCGGACAAGGGTAGGATTAAAAAAATCTAACAAAAATGTTAAAAGATCAATGGTTCATTTTTTCAAATTCATCTTCTTTAATAGAAACGAATTGAACGTAATCTCCCGGTTTTAATAGAGAAGGATTTTGTTTGGTTCGATCAAATATTCTTAAAGGAGTACGGCCGATGATGTTCCAGCCAGCAGGCGATGCAAAAGGATATATCCCCGTTTGCGCCCCTGCAATACCTACGCTGCCTGCCCCTACAAATTGTCTTGGCCTTAACTTTCGGGGATACTCAAGCTTTTCATCTATGTGTGCCATATACGGAAAGCCCGCCATAAAGCCAATCATGTACACACGGTATATCTGCGATGTATGTAGTGCAATAATTTCTTCCTCTGAAATCCCCTTTGCAGCAGCCAGTTCCTCGATGTCGTATGCGTATTGTTTTGCGTAGCAAACAGGAATAATAGTTACTTTTTGCTCAACTCCGTTGCCAGTTACAGATTCTCTAAAGGCGTCAAGCAGCAAGAGCTCCATCTTCTTATACGCGACTTCATGTTCTTCTTCTTCCCTCAGCCTGGAAATATTGTAATACACTACAAGGCTATTATAACCGATCACAACATCCTTTACAAATGCAAATTGTTTCTTCAAAAACCATTGATGCATTGCGATAAGTTTTTCGCTTATTGCTATTTCAATGGTGTTCGACAATTCTATTACGATGGCATTGTCGCCGAGTGCAAATATTTGAGGCACAGTGTGGCTCATAAAATTTAAGCATAACAATATACCGAATTGTTTGAGATTTAGAAAGAAAATAAAAGCAAATACGGATAGGCATAACCGATTGAACGTCGGGGGAGTTCAGAAAGTACCAGACGAACCCTTAACGATTGAGATGTGTCAATCCTGCCGGGTTAGTTTGCCGAAGGTGTTTCCAACTAAAAATTGGGAGACACTTAAATATCTTCAACTTAGAATGATATCGATTTCACTGTGCGATACCGAAAAATTTAACCGCAAATCAATTTTAACACGATTATTTTTTAGAATCTATGCAATTAGCAAGATAGTTGCATCGTTTTGTACAACAATCGTACATTTACGAAAGTATTAGTTGAATATGATGAACGACAATTTCGAACAGCAGAAGAATATTAAAGCCGGAAGTTACACCGCGCTGATAATGGCGTTATTACTAATTGCCTTTATCACGATCAAGTGGACGTTACCCGTAACTCCTCCTCCCATAAGCGAGGACGGCATCGAAGTAAATCTGGGCAATAGTGATACCGGTCTTGGCGAAGATCAGCCGATGTCACCGGAATCTCCGGCTCCTGCCGAAAAAACCAGTTATACACCGCCCAAAGCAAGTGTAGCCGAAGAAGCTGTGAAAGAAGTGGAAACTGACGACAAGGCTGAAGAGGACGCTCCCGTAATAAAAAAACCGGTTGTTGCTAAACCGGAAGCTAAAAAAATAGCAGAAAAAGAGGTTGCCCCGAAAGCAGTTGCTAAACCAACGGCCCAGGTACCCAATCCTCCCCCCGCACCGCCAAAACCTAAAGCGGTTATGCATGGCGCTGCAGGAACCGGCAAAGGCGGAAACGAGGCGGACGACTACAAAAAAGGTGGCAGCCAGGGTATTGCAGGTGGTGTTGGCGATCAGGGCAAGCCTGGAGGAAATCCAAATTCTGACAGCTATACGGGTAATGGCGGACACGGAACATCTGGTGTAAGTATTTCAAGGGGGCTTGAGGGTCGACGCATTACTAAATGGCCATCATTTGAAGATGACTTTAATGAAAATGCGAAAGTTGCCATTAACATCCGGGTTGATGCAAGTGGAAACGTCACTTCTGCCGTTTATGAGCCGAAAGGATCAACAACCGCCAGCTCAACTTTGAAAACCATTGCTATCAGAAAAGCGCAGCAAATGAAATTGAGTGCCAGTGATGATGAACAAATCGGCACGATCATTTTCAATTTTAGGCTTAAGAATTAATATTAGACATTTCCTTTTTTTATATATTATCGTATATTGAAAGGCTTTTTAACCCAATCGCGTCCGGTTCACCTTAAAAAACACCCTAGCGGATGAAGAACTTTTCCCGATATAAATGGCCACTGATAATTGTGGTTTCTAGCGTTGTCGCCTTTATCGCAGGCATATGTTTGCGGCTTTTTCACAGCCCTTATTCAGATATCGCCTTGCTTTTGGCCATGTTTCTTGTTTCTACAGCTCTTGCCTGGTCATCATTTATTCTTCTTAAAAACCTGAAAAAACACCCAACCACTTTGTAACTCGTTTTTTGATTTCTTTTCTCCAATGTTTCTTCCGGCAAAATAACTTCTCTTCTGCCGACTCAAATCAACCTATTCGTTTCACTTTTACGTTTGTCCAACTAGTTGATAGCTAGGTAATGAATTATCTTTACATTACTATGGACTATCAACAAACGATCGACTACCTGTTTCACAGGTTGCCAATTTTTAGCCGCATTGGCGCAGCTGCTTATAAGAAAGATCTTGACAATACATTACGACTTTGCGAAATACTTGACAATCCCCATAAGAAGTTCAAAACGGTACATATCGCCGGCACCAATGGTAAGGGTTCGACGAGCCACATGCTCGCTGCCATTTTTCAGACAGCGGGGTACAAAACCGGCTTGTACACCTCTCCCCACCTCAAGGATTTCAGGGAAAGAATTAAAATAAATGGCAATATGATTTCGGAGCAATTTGTGGTGGATTTTACCAAGAAGATCCAGCCCCATATCGATGAAATTGAGCCCTCATTTTTTGAGATTACCGTAGCCATGGCCTTCGATTACTTTGCCACAGAGCAGGTCGATATTGCGATTGTGGAAGTGGGCCTCGGCGGCAGGCTCGACAGCACCAACGTGATTACCCCGGAAGTGTCCGTAATTACCAATATTGGAATGGACCACATGAACATTCTCGGGGATAGTTTGGAGAAGATCGCCTTTGAGAAAGCGGGCATTATGAAGCCCCACATTCCGGTGGTGGTAGGTGAAATTCTACCCGAGACGAAACCCGTTTTTGAGGAAGTATCTGCAGCCCAAAAAACACCCATGATCATCGCACCGGACAAAAGAAGATCTATCGATTGGAAGTATAATCACCATCTTTTGACTGTAGAAGTTTCCACTTTGCATACCGACGAAATGAATTTTTATGAACTGGATCTTCCCGGAATTTATCAAACGAAAAACCTGGTGACAGTTCTTGAAGCGGTTCATCAGCTTCAGCAAAAGGGTTGGAAAATTTCACATGAAAATATTTTACATGCATTAAAAAATATAAAAAAGCTGACGGGATTGTTTGGCCGCTGGCAAATCATCCACCAAAATCCATCCGTAATTTTGGATGTAGGTCATAACGAAGATGGCATCAAAGCGATCGTTTCTCAACTTGAGGTGACCACTTATCACCGCCTGCACATCGTATTTGGAATGGTAAAAGACAAGGATATTACCACCGTTTTAAAGCTTCTTCCCAAGCACGCAACTTACTATTTTACCCAGGCCCAGATACCCCGCGCTCTCGACGCTGAATCATTAAAAGAGGAATCTGCAAAATTTGATCTGTACGGAAAATCATTCCCTACTGTCAACGAGGCAGCTAAGGATGCAATCTCTGATGCAGAAAAAGATGACCTCATTTTGATTTGTGGAAGCGTTTTTATAGTTGGTGAGGTGCAACTCGGTTAAGCGGGTCTTAGTTTAAAAATCCCAAATCACTAGAACTTACGGCAAGTCAAAAACAAACATTAAATATTATGTAATATATAATTTAGCAATTTAAACGTTTAAAGTCACCTTTTTTGTGTCTCAACGGTCAACACTTCTTTACCGCTTTTTTTAACAACGTAACCGGATAAATGGTAAGTTAATACAAAATAGCGAAAAAATACCCATCCATAAGGATGGGTATTTTTTATTTCAGTGTTATGGTGACCGCAAAATCCGCGCTTCCTTATCAGGCTGGCCAGCCAATGATTTTCGCTTTCAACTAAATCAATAATAAAGTCTGCGTTCCTGCGGTTTTAAGCTTTAAATAAACAAATCTGCCATTATTACCATAGACAAAATCCTCACAAAACCTGACCAGCAGTTTTACCAAAAATTCAGAATGCCAATTTTACTCACATTTAATTTTAATAAAATTAAATTTCTCAAAAATACCCATTAAAGACGTTTAAAGGCGAGCAACATTCTAACCAGGGTTTTCTTCACAATTTTTCTCCAAGCGCAAAATTTCAAAAATTCACTTTTTTAAATTAAATCTGATCTATATACTTCTTAATAATAGATTTATTTTTCAACAATAGTCTATACTAAATTATAAATGAATTCTTTAACTAAATACATATACTTTTTTTTAATACATTATTCTTCTCGAAAAAAG
>NZ_JASBRG010000005.1 GCF_029961145.1 Pinibacter soli
ACGCTATTAATTTAATTATTCATTGTATTTTAAATATTTAAACAATATTTTAAAATACTAAATTTTTTGTCACTTATCTGTTTACAATAAAATGCAAGAGATAAATTTAATTCTAACATTTTTAGTAGTTATTTTATAAAGCCATTTTTTATTTTTCCGGCGGTGTGCGAGAACTTCCCTATTTTGCTGAATAAATAATCGATTAAAATGGCTAAAAGATTGTATTGGAGTTTGCTGATCCCTATCCTATTATTTGGAGCTTGCAGTAAGCCGGAAATGCCCCAATTTGTCGGCATCGGCAATTTTAATATTGAAAGTTTAGGAGGTAATCAGTCTGTCGTTTCGGCAGATGTGACCTATTACAATCAAAACAAGTTTGACCTGAAATTGAGAAAAGCGGATCTTGATATTTACCTGGCGGATAAATATGTTGGCAAAACAGTGCTGGATACTTTGATAGAAATCCCCAAATTGGACACATTTAACGTACCGGTAAAAATTACAGTCGATGTAAAAAGCCTGGTTAGCAATGCGATTTCGGCGCTGCTTTTCAACCAGGTTAAGATCAAAATTCAGGGAACGGCAAAAGTTGGGAGATCAGGATTTATGATGAATTTGCCGGTTTTGTATGAAGGAAATCAAAAACTGAACTTCTAAAAATTTCACCTTATATATTATAAAATACTTTAAATTTTATTTTTCGACACAAAAAAGCCTCCCGATTTTTTCAGGAGGCTTTTTTTAACGGAAGTCTAAAACGTCATTTTCAGGAGGCATAGTCAATTTTCTTCCGGAGGTTCTCTTTCACATGATCGAACCATTCATTTTTCAAAATACTCAAAACAATGGTATCTCTTCTTCCATCCGGCATTTTTGGCATGCTGTTTCTCAATACGCCTTCAACCGTGCAGCCGATATTTTCATCGCATTTATACTTTTTTCGTGGAGGGCATCAGCCCTGAATTCTACCCTTTCCATGTTTATTTTTTCGAAGGCAAAAGTCAAAAGCAGCAATTTACAATGACGGTTCAAACCACTTCTTTGGAATTTTTTTCCGTACCAGGTATATCCGAGTTGGAGCGTCTGATTTCCCAACTGGATGTCATAAAATCTCGTCGATCCGGCAAACGCGTTTTCATTTTTATCAAAAACAATGAACGGATATTCTTTTTTGTCGATACGTGCCTGAAGCGTTAAATCAATATACTTTTTCATATTCTCGCTTCCTGCAACTGGCATTGTCGAAAATTTCCATATGTCGGGTTCCTGCTCTGCAAATGGCACTAGAAATTCGGCATCCTCTTTTTTCAGGGGTCGCAAAAGAACTCTGTCGTCTTCCAAAATATAGTCTTTAGAAAAATCGAATTCCATTGTTTTTATTTTTTTTGAAAGTTAAAAATTGATTTGCGGAACGCGGTTTTAATTTTTTGACTCTGGTAATTTTCCGGCGGACTATATTTTTATTTTTTTCAAAATCTTTGATTTTTACCCGCAGAGAATGGAACGCAGATTATCATGATTGTTATGATTTTTTCAAGATTTTTAAAAAGATGAAGGACGGATAATTCCGAATTTGAGGCCATGACTTTCGGCCTTTTTTGGGCAGACAAATGGGGTAAATTGGACTGATTTGCATGGATTTTTCTAGTAGATTTTTCCGATTTTTCATAGGAAATTGGAACGAAGATGACGCAGATTTCGCGGTTTTTTTTTATGAGTAAGACACGACTTTCGGCTTTTTTGGGCACACGGATGACACAGATTAGACGGATTTTAGCGGATTTTTGGTGACGGTATCGTATGTAGCGAGAGCATTGGAACCCATGTAAATAGAACAATTTTTGCTAACTTTTTTGGGAATTCTTTTTACTCGCGTCAGCAGGTTTTTAACCGCAAAGAAAGCAAAGGTGGCGCAAAGAAAAGAAGGGTTCTTGATTGTGTTTTCTTCGTTCCCTTTGCGCAATCTTGGTCCTTTGCGGTTAACAAGATCCATGAAAATCCGTCCAATCCGTGTCCTCTGTGTGCCAATTCTCGTGCAAAAAAAGAGCCCGCCAGTTTATAAACCAGCGGGCTCTCGATACTTTTTATTTTTGACTTTTTCCTTCTCTATTGCTTTTTCTGATCCATTGGCGTTGGACCGGCATCGGCAGTTTTCATGCAACATTTTGGAAGTTTTTTGTAAGATTCCGGATTTGCAGTTTCGTTGTCGGCATCAAAACCGGCATTCGCAATCGCCGTTCTTACGTTTTCCACAGTTGTACGATCTGTCCAATAGGTCACTTTCACCTGCTTGCGTTTGTAATCTGCTGCGTATTTTATTACACCTTCTTCCTTTGCCAGGTAATTTTCTACAATGAGTTTGCATTGCTCGCATTGTAAGGTTGGCGTGCTGATGACAACCGATTTTTGAGTCTTTGCCTGGGCGAACGAAAATGTTACTGCTCCCATCAGAAGGATCAGTACTAATTGTAACTTTTTCATTTTACGAATTTTGGTAACTGGATTTTTTAAAATTCAACTCGCTAAAGTTAAATGATAGAATGTTTGTTTTTCCATAAATCTTTAGCGAAAAATAAACTTTACGCACCCGTCCAATTCGCAGGATCTTCTCTCCAATTCAGCAAAATGGATTGTTGATCCGGTGTAACGATATTCTTTTCGATAGCGATTTCAATCAAAGAATTGTAGTTTGTCAAGGATTTGTATGCAACTCCGGCGTCCGCGAACGCCTTTTCCGCTACCGCAAATCCGTAAGTGAATATGGAAACCATACCAACCACTTCAAGTCCGGCAGCCCTTAAAGCGTCAACTGCTTGCAGACTACTTTTTCCGGTAGAAACCAGATCCTCGATGACTACGGTTTTCTGTCCTTTCTCAAAATGACCCTCGATCTGGTTGCCCAAGCCGTGCTCTTTCGGTTTCGGACGTACATATATATATGGTAATTTCAATTGATCTGCAGCCATTGCGCCCCACGGAATTCCGGCAGTTGCCACCCCGGCAAGCAAATCTGCATCCTGGAACTGTTCAAAAATCACGTTGCACAGCTCGGATTTAACGTAATCTCTAATGAAAGGAAAAGACAACGTTTTGCGGTTATCGCAGTAAATAGGACTTTTCCAACCACTTGCCCAGGTAAACGGTGCCGTTGGGCTCAACTTTATGGCATTGATCTGTAAAAGCTTTTCAGCTACAACTTTTTCATTTGTCATGACGCGAAGATAGCCACGAATGACTGAATAATTGAATAACTGAGTGCCTCAATTCATAGAGAATGATTGAATATGAACATTCAGTTATTCAGTCATTCCGTTACTCAGTTATTATATTTCTATCTTCGCAAAAAGACCACCCTCATGCATATCCCAATTTACTTCAACGATAAGCCGCTTTTTTTGTGTGATGCCATTGGTCCTGAAATGGAGGAGTTTCGCCACCATGATGACACCGTTTTTATTGACGAATTTTCTACGCATGCCGTTAATGCGATGCTGCATGAAATGCATTCAAAGAAAATTCATGCGGGCATTTTTCTTCACTCAAACCTAGTGGAATTAAAGCACGCGATCTGGAAAAAATTCATGGTCATAAAAGCCGGCGGCGGTGTTGTGGAAAATGAAAAACATGCATTGTTGTTCATGCTTCGCAGGGGAAAATGGGACCTGCCAAAAGGTAAACTAGATGATGGCGAAACCATTGAAGAGTGCGCCGTTCGGGAGGTTGAGGAAGAAACGGGATTGCGACAAATCAAGTTAAAGGAACATTTGCTTACAACTTATCACACTTATAATGAAAGCGGACATCATATTTTGAAAGAATCTTACTGGTACAAAATGTCTGTAGACAGTAAGGTGCAGGACATGAAGCCACAAACAGAGGAAGACATTACTGAGTTGAAATGGGTACCCAAAAAACAGCTGGAAGATGTGTTGTCAAATACTTTTCCTTCTATTAAAGATGTGATGAAAAAGCTTGGGTAAGGAAAGCTATGAAGAAGTCCGCCCTATCTAAGGAATGTTGCTTGTCATCCCGAGGAACGAGGGATCTGAGTCTGAAACGAAACTAACATACTGTTTGATTAAACCCTCAGATCCCTCCTTCGTCGGGATGACAACAGAGTTTCTTTACGTTTACAAACACCATCAACTTCAAAGTTTTCTATTGCCCTTTCAACTTTTTCAATTGTTCAATAGCTCCCTGATTTTTCGGATTCAGAACCAAAGATTTTTCATAATATTCAATCGCCAACTTTTTATTTCCCTGCTTCATATAGGCTTCTGCAAGGCTGTCCCAGACGTTCCATGAGTTGGGAAAATCTTTTGTGTTTTGGGTGAACACTGCAATCGCATCGCCTGTATCATTGGCATTGAGAAAGCTGTAACCAATGCTGGTCATGGCGTTTTCATCAATGATCGCCTTTCTTGTTTGCTGATAATTTTTCAGCGCTGCATCTACACCATCCTGCTTTATCGATTTTACAAGAACCAACGCAGCTGTGTCAAATTTGCCGCAGGCGATATACTTGAGAATATCATGATTTTTATCTCCGTACACAATGCTTACAATGTCCGGTGCAATGGATAATCCGTTGGCACTATTTGTAAAATAAAGGATCCCATCTTTAGTGTTTATGTTGCAGACGAACAAGGCTTTGCTATCTCCCTGATCTCCCCAATGCCAGCAATAGCGGGCATTTTCGGTTCTTTCTAAACCGATGCCAAGCCCCCAGTAAAGTTGTGTATAGTTTGCCGGATCAACTTTTATTTGTGCTGTAAGCATTGCTTCATGCGATGCTTTTGTAAGGCCGGTGCCATTTAATACTGCAGCTAAAAATGTTGCATAATCTTTTGCTGTAGTTCTCAAACTCGCTGCAGCATTGGCATTCGGGTAGTTTGCCAGCCACGATACTTCGCCCGTCCAGGTATGGCGATATGCCGCAATATTTTGAAATGAAGGCTTCCATGTTATGCTGCTTCTCGTCATTTCCAAGGGTTTGAAAACAGTTTGTTCGATCAGGGTTTCATAACTCTTACCAGTTAGCTTTTCCATCACTTTCGCGAGGTAAACAAATCCTTCGCCTGAATAGCTGAAGCGTTCACCTGGCGTGAAATTGATGGGCAGTAAAGAATCTCCTTCATTGCGCCAGTTGGGAAAGCCAGCACTGTGCGATAGCACACGGCGGGCGGTGATCATGTCGATGCGCTGATCATTGCCTACCTGGTAATTATTGCCAAGGTAAGCATTCAATGGTTTGTCGAGATCAAGCTGATGAGAATCTACAAGTTTAAGCGCTGCATAAGCGGTTACTACCTTCGTGAGCGATGCGGCTTCAAAGAGCGTAGAATCAGTTACAGGTGTTTTTGTTGTTGCGTTGGCGACGCCATAATTCTTTTGCCAAACCAATTTCCCATTTTGTATATATGCTGCTGTTAATCCGGGAATGTAATCTCTTTGCATGAGCATGGGAATGCTTGTCTCAAGTTTCGATGCTATACTTTCATTTGAGCCTGATTGTGCCAAAAGCAAGACGGGACAAGCAATGCAGAGGGTAATCGCAAGGACAATATTTTTCATATAGATGAATTGACCGCATGATTATTATTTTTATTTATCAGACTCTTTGCGTTTTAAAATTGCTACAGTAATTCTGCTTACGCAAACAAGTCGTTCTTCTTCATCAGTAATTTTTATTTCCCACACTTGTGTTGTATTGCCAGTGTGAAAAGGTCTTGCGGTACCATACACATAGCCACTCGTTGCACTTCGAATATGATTGGCATTGATCTCCAGGCCTACGGGAAAACTTATCGTGTGATCAATTACAAGAGCAGCGGCTACGCTCCCCAAGGTTTCGGCAAGAGCCACAGAAGCACCGCCATGCAACAGCCCGAACGGCTGCTTGGTTCGATGATCTACAGGCATGCGGGCAATCAAATGGTCATCGCCAATTTTGACAAACTCTATTCCCAAATGCTCCGCCATTGTGCCTTTGGAAAGTGTGTGCAAATATTCAAGTGTGAGGCCTTTGTTGGGATTCCAAATCATGGTATAGTTGTTTGTTGTTAGTTGATAGTTGTTAGTGGGTGGTTGATTGCTCTGCAGCCGGTAACTCCTAACAACTAACAATAATCAACCAACAACTGTTCAAAATCTATAGCCAAGGAATTTCGCCATTATACCCGTCCAACCGGTTTGGTGCGAGGCGCCAAGGCCCTTACCTGTGTCGCCATGAAAGTACTCAAAGAATAAAATATTGTCTTTGAAGTAAGCATCAGTTTGCATTTTTTCCTGTTGTCCGAAAAAAACTCTTCTTTCTGTATGATCTTTTAAATAAATTCTTTCCAATCGTTTGATCAAGTCATTTGCAATTTGCCTGAGCGATAAATATGTGCCTGAGCCCGTTGGACACTCTACTTTAAAATCTTCGCCATAGTAAGTATGGAAACGAAGCAGGCTTTCAATGATCAACGCGTTAACCGGCATCCAGACAGGGCCCCGCCAGTTTGAGTTCCCCCCAAACATTGCATTGTCGCTTTCTCCCGGCGTATATTTTGAACAAAAAGTTTCTTTTTCAATTGTCAATTCGTAAGGATGTTCAAAATGATATTTCGACAATGCTCTGATTCCATGATCGCTCAGAAATTCTGTCTCATCGAGCATCCTGTACAATACATGTTTCATGCGGTCTGCACGCACAAGGCTCAGCAATATCTTTTCGCTTTCATTCTTCTCTTTAAATCGGGAAACGAGCGAAGCCAGATCAGGCCTATGTTCCAGGAACCATTGCATGCGCGCCTCAAATTCTGGTAATTCTTTCAACACTTTGCTGTCAATAATTTCCACGGCAAACAATGGAATCAATCCAACCATACTTCTCACTTTCAATCTGAAAGTTTTGCCTGTTGGCAATTGCACCTGGTCGTAAAAGAAACCGTCTTCGTCATCCCATAAGCCTTCTCCGTTTTCTCCTAAATATTCCAGCGCTCCGGCTATGTACATGAAGTGTTCAAAAAATTTATTTGCAAGGTCTATGTACACTTTGTTATAGCGTGAAAGTTCGAGGGCTATGTGCAGCATATTCAATGCAAACATGGCCATCCAGCTTGTTCCATCGGCTTGCTCAATGTAACCTCCCATTGGCAATTGTTTGTTGCGATCAAACACACCAATATTATCCAAACCGAGGAATCCGCCTTCAAAAATGTTGTTTCCGGATTCATCTTTTCTGTTCACCCACCATGTAAATGTGAGCAACAATTTATGAAAGATCGATTCGAGAAAGGCGACGTCTGTTTTGCCTCCATTTTGATGTGCTTCTTCACGATACACCCGCCATGCCGCCCACGCATGCACGGGAGGGTTCGCATCTTCAAAGGACCATTCGTATGCAGGTAGTTGCCCATTGGGGTGCATGTACTGTTCCTTGGTCAACAACTCTAGTTGCTGCTTCGCAAAATCAATGTCGACAATGGACAAGGTGATACAGTGAAAACCCAAATCCCATGCAGCAAACCACGGATACTCCCATTTGTCGGGCATGGAAATGATATCCATGCAATTCATGTGCTTCCATGTGCGGTTACGTCCTGCAAGTCTTTCTACTGGTGGTCTCGGCTGACCGGGATCGCCGCTGAGCCACTGTTGCACATTGTAGTAATAAAATTGTTTGTTCCACAAAATACTGCCGAGCGCTTGTCGCTGCACAAGTTTGGCATCCTCATTTTTCAGGTCATGTTGGATCTCTGCGTAAAAATCATTTGCATCTTGCAAACGTGCAGCGAGAATATCTTCAAAGTCTTTAAAAGGTTGTTCGTGTTCGCCCTTTGTAAGTCTTACGCGAATGATGTGCGTATCTCCTCCTTTTACAACGATATCATAATTGGCAGCACCTTTTGTTCCTTCTTTGTAAGGGTTTACCGTTGTTGCTTTATGAATAATGTAATTGTTGATGCCGTCTTTGCAATAACCTGTTTCATTTTTTGCACTGTAAAGCAATTCGTTGTTGGTATTGTTGTCGCAGAAAATAATCTCAGGATCGCCTTCACAATGCAGATTGTACTCTCCGAAATCGTGACATTGTGCGGCAATAGAAGCAGGTTCCTTCTCGAATAATAAAGGTTTTATTTTGGCATCTGTAAAGCTCCATGTGTTGCGCATCCATAGTGTAGGAAGGACATTCAATGCGGCATCAACATCTGCACGGTTATGAATAGTAATCTTAACTAAAATGTCTTCCGGCGCGGCTTTCGCGTATTCTATATAAATGTCGAAATATTTATTCTCATTGAAAACGCCTGTGTCGATCAATTCATATTCAGGATCGTTTCTTGTTCGCTTTTTTGTTTCCTCCAGTATTTCATCGTATGGGAATGCTGTCTGCGGATATTTGTACAGCATCTTCATGTAAGAGTGGGTAGGTGTGGAATCGAGGTAGTAGTACAGCTCTTTTACATCTTCTCCATGGTTGCCTTGCGGCCCCGACAATCCGTAATATATTTCCTTGATAAAAGGATCTTGTTTGTTCCAGAATGCCATTGCAAAACACATCCGTTGTTCATCGTCGCAAATACCAGCGATACCTTCCTCTCCCCATCTGTAAGCCTTGCTGCGAGCCATGTCGAACGTTGTATAACCCCATGCATCACCGTTTGCGCTATAATCCTCCCGTACAGTTCCCCACTGCCTGTCTGCAACGTATGGGCCCCATTTTTTCCATGCCAGGTCTTTGAGTCTTGTTCTTTCTGCATTCATGATGAGGAAAAATTAATAATTAATAATTAATAATTAAAGCGAGACATTCCGCCTGAGTACAACAGGCAGAATGAAAAGTCTTAGCAACGTAAGTTATCAGTAATTACAAGGCGGGCTACTTAGGGCAATAATTTGAATGGTATATTGACGGCAGCTCATTGTTGAGCTCCTGTTGTGTCACTCCCGATTCGATTCCTCATCGGGATTCCGATAAGAAATATAATCGGAACTTTTACTGTAGTAATTCTATTTAGCATGTATCATACACGGCAACAAACTTAATTATTATTTATTAATTATTAATTCGCCTCATCCATTCGTAGAAAATCCCGGAAACAAAGTCATGCCGCCATCTACGAACAGCGTTGTACCGTTTACATAATCACTATCATCGCTGGCGAGCCATACAGCTGCTTTGCCGATATCATCGGTAATGCCTACACGTCCGTAAGGAATCAATGTCAGGAGTTTTACTTCTGCTTCGGGAGTGTCCCAGGCAGATTTGTTGATAGGTGTTTTGATGGCGCCGGGACCTATGCTGTTGATGCGGATCTTCTTTGGTGCAAATTCCTGAGCGAGTGTTTGCATCAACAATTTTATTCCGCCTTTGCTGGCTGCATAATTTGCATGGCCCGCCCAGGGTATAACTTCGTGTACGCTGCTCATGCAGATTATTTTTCCCAGGGCAACGGATTTTTCGGGCTGCATGCCGCGGCGCAAAAACTCGCGAATGGCTTCCCTTGCACACAAAAACTGACCGGTAAGATTTACACCAATCACATGATTCCATTGTGCCAAAGTCATTTCAGTAAAGGGCGAATCATCCTGCAATCCTGCATTGTTTATCAAAATATCTACCGTGCCGAATTGCTTTACAGTTTCTGCAAACATGGCCTGCACCTGATCTTCTTTGCTTACATCGCATTGGTAGATCATTCCTCTGCCGCCTGCTGATTTTATTTCGTTTAATACGGCATCGGCTGCGTCATGCGTGTGATCGGAGGGATAATTAATTACAACAATAGCACCGTCGGTGGCCAGTGCGTTGGCAACGCCAGCACCAATGCCACTGCAGGCACCTGTTACGATGGCGACCTGGCTTTGTAGTTTGTTTCCCATTTTTGATGGTTTTAATGTGAAGCTACAATACGTGTACCACAGAGAGGGCACACGGATGACCCTGATTTGACTGATCTACGCGGATTGGTTGTTGAATTTGTATCAAATTGATCTTCATAAACACTATCTTCTAATTGTAAAACAGTTTCACCTGTTAATGCAATCCGAAAAAAATCAGTGTAAATCAGTCTAATCAGCGTCATCTGCGTGCCTCTGTTATCGTGCGCTCTGCGTTTTACATATGCTATTTGCCACTGCCTCCGGGAGAAATGGTCTTGCGTCACCGTGATTGCGCAAAATGTCGCGAACGATGGTAGAGGCTACGGATGTGTATTTGGGTTCTCCTGTGAGGAAGATGGTTTCTATGTTTTTGTCTAAAGTGCGGTTGGCGTCGGCGATCGTTTTTTCGTACTCAAAATCGCTTACATAACGGATACCGCGAAGTATGTATTTGGCTCCGATGGACTGGCAGTAATTTACGGTGAGTCCTTCATATGTTGCGCCTTCTACTTTTGGCTCGTCTTTAAATATCTCTTCGATCCACATTAGTCTTTGCTCGGGAGAAAACATGGGCGTTTTTGCAGAGTTTAATCCCACGCCTATTACAATTTTGTCAAACAAATTCAGGGCGCGGGTGATAATGTCCACGTGCCCCAATGTAATGGGATCAAAGGTTCCGGGAAACAAGCAAATGCGTTGCATAGGAAGTTGTGAGTTATAAGTTATGAGTTTTGAGTTGTTAGTTAATAGTTGTTAGTGCTTTCAGGCGCATGCAGCACTTAAGCCTGCATCAAACAACTCATAACTCAAAACCCTGATTAATTCTGTACAGTCTTACCCCCCGCCAGCAGATACAACACTGCCATTCTCACTGCTACACCATTTTCTACCTGCTGCAAGATAATGGATTGTTTGCTGTCCGCCACATCGCTATCCAGCTCCACACCGCGGTTTATTGGGCCGGGGTGCATGATCACTATTTCTTTGTTCAGGTTGTCGAGCAAACTTCTTTTTACGCCGTATTGCAAATTATATTCACGCAATGACGAGAATAACACCTGGTTCTGGCGCTCCAACTGAATGCGCAATACGTTTGCAACGTCGCACCATTCGAGGGCCGTTTTCAAATCGTATTCAACATGTACGTCGAATGCCTGTTGCATGTATTTTGGAATCAACGTAGGTGGTCCTGCTACCATTACTTCTGCACCCATTTTCTTCAGCAGGTAAATGTTGCTCAGCGCCACACGTGAGTGCATGATATCACCCAGCAACGCAATTTTTTTGCCCTGCAAAGTGCCCAGTTTTTCACGAATGGAAAATGCATCCAGCAATGCCTGTGTTGGGTGTTCGTTGATACCGTCGCCGGCATTTACGATGGCTGCAGGAATATGCTTCGCCAAAAAGTGTGGCGCACCGCTTGCGCTGTGCCTCATCACCACCAGATCCACTTTCATGGAAAGAATGTTGTTTACTGTGTCCAGTAAAGTTTCTCCTTTTTTTACGGAAGATCCACTGGCAGTAAAGTTGATGGTATCTGCGCTAAGACGTTTTTCAGCAAGTTCGAAAGAAATTCTTGTACGGGTGGAGTTTTCGTAAAACAGGTTTACGATGGTCACATCCCGCAATGACGGAACTTTTTTAATAGGTCGCTGTAAAACTTCTTTGAATTGAGCGGCGGTATCTAAAATGATTTGAATATCGTTGGGAACAAGGTCCCTAATCCCTAAAAGATGTTTGGTAGATAATTGCATCTTAAGGGGCAAAGCTATAGGAAAAATAAATACGAAGTGGACTTTTTTTGACAGTGTGGAGAGGGTGTGGACAGCAGAAAAACTGAATAACTGAGTAACTGAATAACTGAACCTTCAAAAGATGATTTTCTTCAAATAATTCAATCATTCAATAATTCAAACCTTCGGTTACTCAGTTATTCGGTTATTCAGCTTCGTGCATTCTAAAAATCAAACTTCACCCCGCCACCATAAAACCGGCGCCTGTCACTAGCCAGGGGCATTATGTTTGAGTCTGCAAGATTACAGCTGCTGACATACACGTTCATGTCGTGTATTTTTTTGAAGTTGAGCCTGTATCCCAGGTAAACGTTTTGCAATAAAATAGAGCTATGTTTATTGGTTTTACCCGATCCTGAATTTGCACTTACATCCTCATTCAGCAGATATAACAGGTCAGCGCCTAACGAAAGCCTCTTGTAATTAAACCGGTTTGTCCACCCACCCGTTTTATGGTTTTCATAATACCGGCTGCCATTTACTTCATAATGTTGAATGTTCTTTATAAAGTTCAGGAAGAGCCCCGAGTGCCACTGAAATGCACCGGATGATAACACCTGTCCGGTCAAGCTTACCTGGTGTCTTTGCATTGTATTTTTATAGTGACTATAGATCACCTGCGTGCCTCCGCTTGTTAAAATCGATCCACGTGTGTATGCAAGATCTGAGGCGTTCATGTAATTGTATCGAAGCGTAATTCTTTTGTGAAAAAATGAGAAGTCAGTACCCGCGTGCCATCTGTCACCATAGTTTTTTGTTGTTGGAGGCAGGTAGATCACACTTGTATAAGTGCCTGTAACTAATTGCTCCGGTCTTTCGAAATAGTGATTATAACTGTACAGATCGTTTACCTGAAATTTTGAAAAACTACTGGGTGCAAAGGTTTCTGCATATGAGCCATATATTTTCAATGAAAGCCTGCTGCTTGAAGGCAATGCGCTTGCAGCTATCGTCACAAAAGGATAAGCTCTTGAGTCATTGTAATCATGTTGTACCAGCTTTGACAGATCCTGCATAAATCCGCCTTGAATACTAAAGATCTTTTTATAGGAAATGGTAACAGACGGAGTTATGGTAAAACAATTGCCTTTTTCCTTTGCGGTGTCGATATAGGCTGACATGCCATATACAGATCGAATAAGCTGGTTGTTGTGCGATTCATATTTTACGGATTGAAAGTTAAAATCAAGTGCCGGCTCAATTAGCCAGTCATTTACTTTCAGGCTGTAGCTAAGATTATCATTTAGGAAAAGTACATGTCCTTTCAGCCCGGCATCCAATTTCACAAAGCGGTTGTAATAGGGTTGAACATTCTTAGTTGTTGCTGTGTCTGCTCCTTTTTGAATGTTCGTCGTATACCCTGCAGAAAATTTGTTTTGCAATGCACGATTGAACGCTGTTTGGAGTTGAAGCGTTGTATTTAATAATGACTCGTTCAACTTGCGATCGTGCGCTTCTCTTTCCTGTATATAACCAACGGAAAAATTTCTATTGGAATTTTGTGGCGTGTAATTTCCCTGTATTACAAGCCTGCTCTTTTTTCCAAGATTCGTTTCCGCCCAAACATGCAGCCTGAGTCTGTCAAGATTTTCTGTTGTGTTAAATTCCGTTTGGCTATTGTCGTAATGAGGTGCCGCATCATGTAGGTAATTCAAAGAGCCACCAACAGCAACGGACCCAAGGGTTGCCGAACCATTTACTATATATTGATGAAACAATGCGGTAGTGAACTTGCTCTCGTAAACGTTTGGTTTCTGCGTTACGGCAAATGCCTGTGCGGCCGCGAAAAATTGAGGCTTTGCACTTTTGTTTCTCTTAGTAGCGATCAATGCAAGCATTTGCGAATTGCCCGCCCCGTTGGGTTGCGACAGCGCATTTTTTACGACGGTAATTTCTTCGATATCATAAATGCTGTAAGCATCCGCATCGTTGATCATTACCCCGTCAACAATATACGCCATCGTTGATTTGTCAGTGTAAACACCGTTTACCCACAAACGGATCGCATCACTCAGATTAGTGAAAGGCATTTGTGCAAGATCGCTTGCTTTAATAACTGTTGTTTGGGTGAAGTCTTTCCTGGCACGCATTCTGCCAAGATCAAGATAGGTAGAATCGGTTTGGGCGTTTGCTACGGTACACGCAAGCATGCCGCAGAGCATGAGGTTAAGGTATTTCATGTGGTCTAATCGGGTTTTCGAGGGTCAAAATAAAGAGAAAGCCTAATCTTCTACGTAATTACAAAAGAATAACTTCATCTGCTCCATGCACTTCCTGCCAGCTAACTTTTACTTTTTCGGTGATTAAAGAATCGATGGCTTTGCCTGCATAATCTGGTTGTATAGGCAATTGGCGGCTAAATCTTCTATCGATCAAAATGCATAGCTCTACTTTTTCAGGACGGCCAAATGCAAGCAAGGCATCTAATGCCGCCCGAATGGTTCTGCCGGTGTATAATACGTCGTCGATAAGTACAACCTGTTTGTTTTCTATTGAAAAAGGAATATCTGTATGATTGGCGAGGTGCAATTCTTTTCGCACGTCGTCGCGGTAGAAAGTGATGTCGAGCTTGCCATATTTGATGGCGCTCGCGGGTACTTCCTGCTTAAGATTTTCAACCAGTCTGTCACTGAAAAAGATACCACGTGGCTGGATGCCGATCAGGACGGTATTTTCAAGATTGTAGTGATTCTCAAGTATTTGATGACTTAACCGTTTGATAGTTATTGCCAGCTGCTCTTTGTTTAAAACCGTTTTCAAGAAAAATAATTTTCATAAAAATAGGAAGTTTATGGCACACAGATGACACGGATTAGACTGATTTACACGGATATTTTACATCTGGTTTGCTTTGCATCGATTCGTGTAGGCATATTGTTCAACTATATTCTACTGCTGAAGTTCCGATTTTACTTCGTATCGAAATCCCGATAAGGAATTGAATCGGGAAGTGACACAACCAGAGCTAAACCAATGCTCTACTACCGGTCTCAAAAAAAGAACAGAGCCAAAAACAAATTAGCACGGAAAAAGATCCGTGCTAATCCGTCTAATCCGTGTCATCCGTGTGCTAATAAAGTTAAGCCTCGTTCAGGAACGCATAACGGTAATCCACAGGTGGGTTAAACGTTTCCTTGATTGTTCTTGCGCTTAACCAGCGGTAAAGGTTCAATTGAGAACCGGCTTTATCATTGGTTCCGCTTGCTCTTGCGCCGCCAAATGGTTGCTGGCCCACAACGGCACCTGTCGGTTTATCATTTACGTAGAAGTTACCGGCAGCATTACGCAATTTATTTGTTGCCAAATCGATCGCTGATTTGTCCTGCGCAAAAATAGAACCTGTCAACGCATAAGGAGAAGTAGCATCAACCAATGCCAATGTTTTTTCGTATTGATCCGCATCGTATGTGTAGATCGTAAGCACAGGCCCGAAGATCTCTTCACACATGGTTACATATTTTGGATCGGTTGTTTCGATAACCGTTGGTTCGATGAAGTAACCTTTTTTTCTATCGCAGTTACCGCCTACCAGAATTTTCGCTTTCTTATCTTTCTTCGCGTTGTCGATGTATTTTTTAATTTTCTCGTAGCTTCTCTGATCGATCACGGCATTGATGAAGTTGGTGAAATCTTCAACAGTACCCATCTTCATGCTTTTAACCTGAGCTACCAATTTGTTCTTAACTTCATTTGCGATGTTAGAAGGAATGTAAGCTCTTGAAGCCGCAGAACATTTTTGTCCCTGGAACTCGAAAGCGCCTCTTGCCAACGCTGTTGCTACTGCATCCGGATTTGCACTTTTGTGTGCCACTACAAAGTCTTTACCACCTGTTTCACCTACAATGCGAGGGTAGCTTTTGTATTTGCCCATGTTCTCTCCTATTGTCTTCCACATGGAATTGAAAACACCTGTAGAACCAGTGAAGTGAACTCCTGCGAATTCAGGGTGGTTGAAGCAAATTTCTCCCAAAGTTGCGCCGGGAACAAACACAAGGTTGATAACGCCATCCGGCAAACCTGCTTCTTTCAAAATGCGCATGAACATTTGGGCAGAGTAAATTTGTGTTTCGGCACATTTCCAAACCACTACGTTTCCGCACATTGCTGCAGATGTTGGAAGATTACCGCCAATTGCAGTGAAGTTGAATGGAGTAACAGCCAATACAAAACCTTCAAGCGGTCTGTATTCAAGACGGTTGTGAATGCCGGGAGAACTGATCGGCTGCTGGCGATAAATTTCACTCAGATAGTGAACGTTAAAACGAAGGAAGTCGATGATTTCGCAGGCACTGTCGATCTCCGCCTGGTAAGCGTTTTTGCTTTGTCCAAGCATCGTTGTACCGTTCATGTACGAACGGTATTTTGTTGCGATAAGATCTGCTGCCTTTAAGAAGATGGCTGCTCTGTTTTCCCAGCTGATATTTGCCCACTCTTCTTTGGCTTTTAGTGCAGCATCAATTGCCTGTTTGATATGTTTTTCGTCACCTGCATGGTAATGACCAAGTGTAAAGGCGATTTCGTGAGGAGGATGAATGGCAACTCTGTTACCTGTTTTTACTGCTTTTCCGCCGATGTACATTGGAATGTCGATCTCTTTCTTCTTCAGTTCTGCCAATGTTTTTTTCAGTGTTTCTTTTTCCGGTGAACCCGGTGCGTAGTTTAACACCGGCTCGTTTGCCGGCAAAGGATAGTTGAAATAGCCGTAACTCATGTTTAATCTTGTTTTTAGTTATTGATAGCTGAAATCTTAAAACCGTTATCTGCTTTATATAGCCATATATCTCCCTCCCACCCAATCATTGCGCCGTGATAATTGCGAAATATCTGGCTAAAGTTCTGCTGTTGTAATGTATCTTTTATTCTGGCAGTAAAATACTTATCGTAATTGCGTTTAAAAGCCTCTGCATTTTTGATTTTGCCTTTGTCAAAAGGATACGAAATCACAGAGGCTAGGCTATCCCGCTGATCGTTCTTCACCCATATTTGTAATTTCTTCAAAAACTTTTTAAACGCCACCGGATCATCTATACCTGCCACACTCCACGCCGTAGGCTCACTGCCGTTTGCAAATGTACTATCATCTTTTAATTGCTCCGGTGTTAATGCCAGCGAATCGATAATCGCGGGTTGCAGATGTGTTGTATCCTTGTAAACGATCGGTGTATCAATTTTAGGAGGCGTCGAATCACCAAGGTCGACTTCCTTACTACCGTCATTATTACAGGCAAAAAGAAATAAGATGAATGGTGCAAGCAAGAATATTTTCTTCAGCATAAGACTAATGTTTTGAAACCACTTTTAACCCAACAATCGACATAATTAAAGTGCACAAAAAGAATATGCGCCAGAAACTAAATGGCTCTTTGAAATAAAGAATTCCAATCAGCACTGTTCCTGCTGCACCTATCCCTGTCCATACAGCGTATGCTGTTCCAATTGGTAAAGTCTTTACCGCCTGACTCAGCAACACTGCACTCATCACATAAAAGAGCACAAAAGCAATTGTCCATTTGATGTTCGAAAATCCTTCCGTAAGTTTTAAACAACTCGCAAATGCAATTTCGCAGGCACTTGCAAGAATTAGGAAAATCCAAGGCATGGATAATTAATAATTAATAATTAACAATTAATAACTGTCCGCTATAATGCAGCATTCTTGATAATAAAGAATGCGTATTATTTTGATATCGACGGTATTGCTACTATTAAGCTTGGATTGCGTCGCACACTTATACAGTAGTAATTCTATTCAGCAATACCCTTTTCACAAACTCACTTAACAATGCCGATAATTAATAAAGAAAGACAGCCCTATTAATTATTAATTGCTCTCCTTCTCGCTCATCAAATATGCCTTAATAAATCCATCCAGCTCACCATCCATCACCGGTTGTACATTGCCCACTTCATAATCAGTGCGGTGATCTTTGATCATTTTGTAAGGATGGAAAACATAACTTCTGATCTGGCTACCCCACTCGATCTTTTTCTTGGATGAATTGGCCGCATTTTTTATGGCTTCGCGTTTCCGCATTTCTTCTTCGTACAAACGGCTCTTCAACATCGTCATGGCTTTTTCACGGTTCTCACCTTGCGTCCGGGCTTGTTGACATTCTACAATGATGCCTGTTGGTTTGTGCGTTAAGCGAACGGCGGTTTCCACTTTGTTTACGTTCTGTCCGCCCGCACCACCACTACGGAAAAATGCCCATTCGATATCGCCCGGATTCACTTCAATTTCTATTGTATCGTCGATCAACGGATACACATACACACTGGCGAAAGATGTATGCCTCCTGGCATTGCTGTCAAACGGTGAAATGCGCACCAAACGATGAACACCGCTTTCTGCTTTTAAAAAGCCGTAAGCAAATGGTCCGTCGAATTGCAACGTGGCACTTTTAATGCCTGCACCATCGCCATCCTGCCAGTCGAGTTGTATAACGTTCCAGTCCTGCTTTTCTCCATACATACGATACATGCGGGCAAGCATTTCCGCCCAATCCTGGCTCTCCGTACCACCGGCACCGCTGTTTATTTGCAAAACGGCAGGCAGTTCATCCTCGGGTTGGTTAAGCGTGCTTTTGAATTCTGCATCTTCAATTTCTTTTAATGCATTTTCATAAGCCGATTTCACCTCTTCTTCGGATGCTTCACCTTCCTTCCAGAAATCAAAAAGCACTGCAAAATCTTCCACTGTGGTTTGTACTTTTTCGAACATACCCACCCAATACTCATGTACTTTAATTTCCTTTAAAATGGCGGTTGCCCGCTCATTATCGTCCCAAAAACCGGGACTGAGCGTCATTTGTTTGTCTTGCTGGATCTTGTCTTGTCGGTTAGCGACGTCAAAGAAACCTCCTCAGGACGCTAACGCGCTCCCTCATAACCTTAATTTGTTCTATTGTCATAGCGGGCGAAGTTAAGCATTATTGATAGGAAAATAACTGAGTAACTGAATGACTGAATAACTGAGTAGCTGATTGTGAAAAGGACCTCAACATTCGAACTACCTTGGCAATCCGGAAGCGCTATTCATTTATACTCATGGTAACAACAATCCCCTAAAAGGAAAAGATAGCCTGATAAAAGAATTGCTGCGATTGGATAAACCAATTGACGGAACCAATGAGCGTCAGACGGACCCGACAGTCAATACAGTCGCAGTTGACTCCGCAACAATGTCACATTAAAAATTAGGGGAGAAAGAACGCAGATTATCATGATCCGTGCAGATTTTTAATAAAAAAACCCTTATCAAAATAATTTACACAAAGATGAACGAAGTACGATGCACAAAAATCATTTTTTACTTGGCATTCTGCACCATTTGCGCACCGTACATCGTTCATCGCTAATATTTCAAAACAAGTCTATATTGCTCGCAGGCCACTGTGTTTCCTTGTTGTTTACAACGGACCAAATAATATTATCAAGATCAACTAAATAATTCGGATCGGTACTTCGTGAATTGCAGAGAATTGTCCAGCAAAATCCTCCACCGGTTCTTACAATTTCACCGCTCGATCCCGGAAGATTGCCAACGTTTGTCCAGTTATCGCCATTTACAAACCAGCCGCTTGCATAATTTGAGCCAGCAGAGGTGGTTGTAATTGCCTGAAGGGAGGCGCTGGTTAACAGATCTGCTTTTGAAGTAAATCCATCCGTGCTCACTAAAAATTTCAAAATATCCTGCGGATTTGCAAGCCATCCCGCATCGGCATCCATGCGTGCGATATTGAAACCATAAGGATCTTCATCGCTGTAACCGTAATAGGTCACCTCATTTTGTTTGCGATCGTTTTTTGTGTTGCCTGCCATCTGCATATCGCTGATGCCGCAAGGTTCCAGAACTTTTACTTTCACATAGTTTGTATAGGAAACGTTTGCAATTTTTTCAATTATTCTTGCCAGCAAAAAGTAGGTAAAGTTTGACGCTGTATATGTTGTTCCGGGAGCAACTGTAAGAGGGCGATTGTCGACAGTCCACGAAACCAGTTGCGAAGCTGTGTAATCAGGATGAATGTACATGGGATCTGTACCATCAGACTGCCAGCCGGTAGTTTCCTGCATAAGGTCACGCACTGTTATATTTTGCAGATTGGCGCCATATGGTTGAGTACCGTATGTTGCACCAAGCACGCCATCTGCGCCAAATACTTTTGCATCGAGTGTAAGCCTTTTATCTTCCACTAGTTTCATAATTGCAACGGCTGTAAATGTTTTGCTGATGCCTGCAATTCTAAACAAGCCGGATCCTGTCACAGGAGTTTTTGAAGTTGCATCCGCAAAACCATACCCTTTCAGGTAAACCATTTTTCCATTTCTTGAAATAGCAACAGCAGCACCGGGAATACTATATTTTCTCATAAAGCTACTAATCGCACTATCTACTTTGAGGTTGGGCACTTGCTGGCTGATGCCGGAACTAATTGTGGAGGTTGAGTTAGCATTGCCAATAGTGTCTGATTTGGAGCAGGCTTCAAAAGTTATTATTGCGCACAGAAGTAAAAAGGGACAGGCTTTCATACTCGGAGGTTTAATCTTTAATCAATCTGTCAGCCCATGGATATAACATAGTTTCCCACAATGAAATTGGATGCCCATAAAGATTGCATAACGGAAAATCTTCAGGTTGGTAGAATGAGAAAGTCATTTTTCGCTTGCGCAAAAAGGGAGTTAAAAGAGTCGATCAGCCAAAAAAAATAACGTTAATTCTCTATTAACAAATTACAGAAAAAAGAGTTCAGTTGCAAGAGGAAAATTTTGGAAACTTAACGCAGAAATTTACTCAATACTGAACGTCATAGCTTAAGCTTAATGCCGCCGAAAAGTCGCATTTGCATGCATTTAGCATTAGGCATAGGCGTAGAGCACCTCCTCTCTTGGCACAATTATTTTACCTTTTAACCAACAACTGAATAGCTGAATAATCGAATAACTGAAATGGTGTGGAAATGTCGACAATAATGATCAGTTATTCAGTTACTCAGTTATTAATTTCTTAACTCGATTTTTAACGATTTTGCCTTAAATTGCAAATATGATGGATGTTCTTATTTCTACTGCCCGCTTGTATTTCAGGCAGTTTCGTGAGGGTGACGAACAAAAACTTTTTGATCTGAATTCGGATGAAGAAGTTGTGAAATTTACAGGTAACGCTTCAATGAAAGATCTCGCAGAAGCACATGATGTGCTCGTGAACATCATTTTACCACAATATTCAATGGGCTTTGGCAGATGGGCCGTTTACCGCAAGGAAGATGATGCATTTCTTGGCTGGTGCGGACTCAAAAAGGTTGATGACCATAACATCGATCTGGGCTATCGTTTTTTTCGTAAATACTGGGGAAAAGGTTACGCATCTGAAGCCGCAATTACTGCATTGGAATATGGATTCAACAAACTCAATATTGATAAGGTGGTTGCACATGCGATGGTAGAAAATAAAAATTCCATTAAAATATTAGACAAGTTCTTGCAAAGAACAAAAATTATAAAGGAGGAAAACAAGGATGTACAATGTTTTGAAATGACGCGAGAGATGTTCTTGGAAAAGTTGAGAGTTGAGAGTTGAAAATGGAAAGCCAATTCATATTGAACTTTTCATAAGCATACAAGGCCTAACAACTAATAACAAACAACCAACAACTTCTCTAAAAGAATATCCACAACTGGGGATAAGTGAAAATTGGAATGAACAGAACCAACAATTAAATTTGGATAAAGGCTGGAACAACAGTTAGTAAGGATAAATACTACAAAAGTTCATCGGCCTCCCGCCTCAGTTTCAAAAAACTATTTTAGAACTTAAACTGAACCACTTTGACTGAAACAATTATTAACCTGGAAACCGTTAACCCCATCGAGTTTTTTGGAGTTAACAACGGAAAACTAGACATTCTCAAGAAAAAATTTCCATTATTAAAAATCCTTTCAAGAGGAACACAGATCAAACTAAGTGGCGCTCCGGAACAAATTGAATCAGCTAAAGAAAAAATAGAATTGCTGGTGCAGTATCTGCAGCGAAACGGGCACATGAGCGAGAACTATTTCGAACAGATCCTTGGAGGCGACGACCAGGAAACAATCGATCACTTTGTTGATCGCAATCCTAATGACGTATTGGTTTTCGGACCAAACGGCAAAACAGTCAGAGCCCGCACAGCGAATCAAAAGAGAATGGTTTCTGCTACAGACAAGAATGACATTCTATTTGCAATCGGACCTGCCGGTACAGGTAAAACATACACCGCTGTAGCATTGGCGGTGCGTGCACTGAAGAACAAGCAGGTGAAGAAGATCATTCTTACACGTCCCGCAGTGGAAGCCGGCGAGAGCCTTGGCTTTTTACCCGGTGATTTAAAAGAAAAGATCGATCCATATCTGCGTCCTTTGTATGACGCACTGGATGACATGATACCAGCCGATAAACTTGGCTACTATATGACTACAAGAACCATTGAAATTGCACCACTCGCTTATATGCGCGGCCGTACGCTGGACAACGCTTTCATCATCCTTGATGAGGCACAGAACGCAACCGACCTGCAATTGAAAATGTTCCTTACACGTATCGGCGCCAACGCAAAGGCGATCATTACTGGTGATATGACACAGGTCGATCTTCCTAAAAATCAAAGGAGCGGATTAGAAAAAGCCGTACGCATTCTTAACAACGTTGACGGCATCGCCCACATTGAGCTTGACGAAGAAGACGTTGTTCGTCACAGATTGGTTAAAGCGATCATCAGGGCGTATGAAAGAGATAATCAGGTTAGTTGAGATGGAAAATTGAAGTTGAAAGTTGAAAATGAGTTGTAGCCGGAACTTTCCAGGTCATCCATTCGACATTATGATTTCTTAAAAATAATAAGCAGCAGATCAATACGATCTGCTGTTTTGTTTTAGGTTCTTTCTGCTTTCAATCCTTTTTTTGATCACACCGATTTTGACCGGGCATCTTCGGGTGCAGCAGGGCGAATGCGATTCACCCCTACGGCCACCCCATTTTCAACTTTCAACTTTCAATTTTCCATTACAAAAAGCTATGTTTGCAACTATAACAACCGGGTTATGAAAAAATTACTTGTATTTTTTGCCATTTCTTCTATTCTTTTTGCCTGCGGCAATAATTCCAACGCAGGTTTCGAAAAAGCGGAAGACGCCCAGGATGCAGGCCGACTTTTTATCAGGGCTTCCCTGGATGGCGACTACGACAGAGCGATCAACTATATGCTGAAAGACTCCATAAACGTAATGATCCTGAGAAAATGGAAAGACGAGAACTATGATAAATTGAGCAATGAAAACAAGATCAACTACAAGAACGCAAACATTCTCCCTATCAAAATCGAAAACGTAAGCGATTCCATTGTGAGCTATGCTTACACAAACACATTCAAGAGAAACGATACCACCGTTCTGTTTATCGTTCGCTCTAAAGGAGACTGGAAAGTAGATCTGAAGAAGATACACAGGTATTAATTGAAAGTGGAAAATTGAAAGTGGAAAATGAGGAGAGACTTCTTTAAGTCTTTGCTCTTAAACCTTTTCCACGATTTTCAATTTTCAACTTTCAATTTTCAATTAATAAAATGTCATTTTACTCCGACTTAAAAGAAAGATTCCCCGGTTCTTCACGTTTGGCAATTATTTTATTGCAAGTGGCTCCCATTGCGGCCTGCATTGGTTCGGCAGTTGCGCTTTTCTTGTGGCTGCTGGATAAAGCAACAACAACGAGACAACAACATACATGGCTGTTATTCTTACTTCCTTTGGGGGGATTGCTAATTCACTTCCTATACAAAAGCATTGGAAAAAATGCAGAGAAAGGGAATAATTTATTAATAGAAGAAATTCACGAGCCTGCTGCCGACATTCCCAAAAGAATGGCACCACTGGTACTCTTCAGTACAATCGTTACGCACATTTTTGGAGGCTCCGCGGGTCGCGAAGGGACTGCGGTACAAATGGGTGGAAGCATTTCGGCAGCTATGGGGGGATGGTTCAAAACGACTGATAAAGAATCTCTTCAAACGCTACTGACAGCCGGTATCGCTGCGGGTTTCGGAGCTGTATTCGGCACGCCCGTTACCGGTGCTATTTTCGCCATGGAAGTGCTGACCATTGGCCGCATCCGCTACGATGCATTGCTACCTTGCATCTTTGCTGCGATCATCGCAAATTACACGTGCAGTGCCTGGGGCATTCATCACACACAATATCATATTCTGTTTAAAAATACGCTGCAATATTTTTCCGCTGATTCATTTCACTTGCTTTGGAAAATTGTTGTCAGCGCCATTGCGTTTGGATTGGCAGCATTTCTGTTTGCAGATCTCACTTCTTTTCTAAAGAAAACTTTTCAGCAATTTATAAAGATCGATTGGTTCATTCCGGTTACCGGCGCCATCATCATTATTGCGTTGACTTACATTTTAGGTACCGATGATTATCTAGGTCTTGGCGTGACGAGCCCAAATCCAAACGGAGTAAGCATTGTAAATGCATTTAACGAAGGCGGAGTAACATATTTTAGCTGGTTTTGGAAACTACTGTTTACAGCCATTACGTTAAGCAGTGGTTTCAAAGGCGGAGAAGTAACACCGTTATTTTTTATTGGCGCAGCTCTTGGAAATGCACTTGCAATTTTATTTCATGCACCTGTTGATCTTTTCGCCGCTCTTGGCTTTATAGCTGTGTTTGCTGCAGCCACGAACACTCCTATCGCCTGCACTGTAATGGGCGTAGAGCTTTTTGGTGGCGAACACATTTTGTTTTTTGCGCTCGCATGTTTCATCGCCTATTTCTTTAGCGGACATTCAGGCATTTATTCTTCCCAAAAAATCGGCGTCGCTAAACTTGGCAGTCCCTACGCCGGTGAAAAAAATCTTTCAGAATCGTTTTCAAGAAGAGGTAAGGTGATTTCGTCGATTGTGGAAAAACTGAGACGGAAGAAGAATAATTGAAAATGCTTTAGGTTGAAATTTCCGTACTGAAATCAACCATTCACTGCATCATAGGCAGGCAATGTACCACCAAACTTCATTTTCAACTTTCAATTTTCAATTTTTCCTCCAATTTGTTACCTACTTTTAAAGAAAAACGTCTATGCCTTCATGGTTAATATTCGCCATTCTCTCTGCAGTGTTTGCAGCGCTCACAGCCATTTTCGCAAAAGCGGGATTAAAAGACATTAACAGCGACCTGGCTATGGCCATTCGCACGGTGATCATTCTTTTCATTGCCTGGGGCATTGTATTCTTTCGCGGTTATACAAGTCAGCTCAGCTCGCTCACGAAAAACAACTGGATATTTCTTATTCTTTCAGCAATCGCTACTGGGTTATCGTGGATATTCTATTTCAGAGCCTTGCAGGTTGGTAAGGTTGCGGCGGTGAGCGCCATCGATAAAGGTAGCATTGTGTTAACCGTACTGCTTGCATTTATCTTTTTAAAGGAGCCAATCACACTTAGAACGGTCATTGCAATTACATTGATAGCATCGGGAATGCTTGTAATGGCACTGAAATAAATGTTGAAATCGGTTAGATTTTTTTCAAAAAAATCCCGAAAACTTTCTGTTTTACTGGTTTTCAGAGTATTTATACATAATTAATACTTAATGATACATTATTAATATTCCATTGTTACTTGTTCATTTTTGACGTAGGTTTGCACCTCGTAATTAAAAAATGAATATGTTAACTGTATCACATCCATGGCACGGCGTATCCTATGGTGAAAATGCGCCCAGAGTTGTAACGGCTGTAATTGAGATTCCACAGGGTTCCAGGGCTAAGTATGAAATTGACAAAGAGAGTGGCCTTTTGAAACTTGACCGTGTTATTTATTCTTCTTTCTATTATCCATGTAACTACGGATTTATTCCGCAAACATTCGGCGACGATAAAGATCCACTAGATATTTTGGTGATCACTTCTCTTCCGGTTGTGCCAATGTGCTTAATGGAAGCGAAAGTTATTGGTGTTATGCAAATGATCGATGGTGGTGATGCTGATGATAAAATCATTGCTGTTGCTGCAAACGATCCGGGCGTTAATCACTACAACAATATTGAAGAATTGCCTAAACACTTCTTCAGCGAATTGCGTCACTTTTTCGAAGAATATAAAGCACTTGAAAACAAAACAGTGAGTGTAGAAGAGTTCCAGGATAAAACAAGAGCGTTGGCGATTATACAAGATGGAATTGAGAATTATAAGAAGCTTTTTAAGAAATAGTCCGATTCAATTAAGAATTAGGAATTAAGGATTAAGAATTCGTTAGGTCCGGGTCTCTAAGAGATTCGGACTTTTCTTTTTGCTAGAGAACAGAGATCGCAAACTTCACTTTTGAAGATGCACTCAAAACAATTCTTAATTCTTAATTCCTAATTCTTAATTATTCCTCAAAATATCTCTTTATAATCCTCAACTGATGCGTTCTTTGCGCGGTTTCGCTGTTTACAATTCCCTGGCTGTCGATTTTATCGACGCGTACCTTGCCGGATGCGTGAATAATTTCGTGGGAGTTTAATAAGATGCCAACGTGCGTGATCCGTCTGTCTTCGTTGTCGAAGAAAGCGAGATCGCCACATTTTGCTTCTTGCAAAAATCCTATCACCTCGCCCTGGGTCGCTTGCTGATAGGTGTCGCGTAACAACGGAATACCGATGAACTTGTAAACTGTTTGCGCAAAGCCACTGCAGTCAATTCCAAAGATGCTTTTACCACCCCAGAGGTATGGCGTATTATAAAATTTGAAAGCAAGTTGTTTGATGATTTTGCCGGAAGGCTTTATTTCATAAGGGTCCCAGGTCTTTCCCTTGTAATGAACGGTATTGCGACGCCAAATCGCATTACCGTTTTTCATAGCAGTGAGGCTGCTGCCAAATGGTACCATCATCTGGTGGCTGTTGTATTCCAATTCATTCACCCATTCAGGTGTGAGATGTCTCTCTCCTTTTCTAAATTGCTCCTCATCTATGGACGTTACGTGACTATCCTGGCACCAGCCTTCATAATTGTCATACTGACAACGAATTTTTACCCAGTGATCTTTTTCGCGTTCCAAAATTTCACAAGGCTCTCCAAACAATTGCTGGGTCACCATTTCACTTCGATGTGACGGTTCTGCACGTAAGGGGCTAACAGGCACACAACATACTGCGTAAGGCATATTCGAATTCTTCTTTTATACTTTTTTATGGAATTTGCACGTTCTATGTATCTTAAAGATAGATGAAATGAGCATGACAACAATGTTGCCATGCAAAAGAAATTCATTTTCATGCGAATTACATCTGGCCAAAATAGAATAACAAATAAACAGATGAAAAAACATAATTTCAGCCGGTGAACGATAACAGATTTCAACATATAGCAGATGGTACGTTATTAGAGAATTTCTATAAAGACAGGAATAACAAATGGCTTGGTATTTTGCTGGAGCGCTATACATTGCTACTGTTTGGTGTTTGCATGAAATACTTGAAAGATGAGGACGAAGCGAAGGATGCAACGCAGCAGGTTTTTCTGAAGGCAATAACGGAGCTGCAGAAATATAAGGTTGAATACTTCAAATCATGGCTGTACATGGTGGCAAAGAACCACTGCCTTATGCAGCTACGCAACGCCGGTAAAATTCCGGTTTCAATCAGCGAAAACATGCCACTCGCCAGCGATGAGCCGGCTGTGGAGCAAATGATAGAAAAGGAAAAAACCTACAACCGCCTGCAGGAGGCGCTTACCCAATTAAGCAAAGAACAGCAGCAATGTGTAACTTTGTTCTATCTTGAAAAGAAATCGTACCATCAAATTGCTGATGAAACGGGTTTTTCCCTGATGCAGGTTAAGAGCTTTATCCAGAATGGTAAGCGCAACCTGAAACTCATGTTGGAAGGCAATAGCACAAGAAAATGATTAGTTGAACGTTTGTATTATGAAGTGAAATGAAACCTGATTTAATTAACATATTGAGCAATAGCAATAAAGACATTGATAACCAGCAACTGATGGATTATATCAGCGGCAAATTATCAGAGGCTGAAAAGCACGCGGTAGAGGAAGATACGGTTGACGATGCCTTTATAAATGATGCAATGGAGGGCCTGCAATCGTTTAAGGACAACAAAAAGATCAACTTTTTCGTTGACCAGATAAACACTGACCTACACAAGAGACTGGAAGAAAAAAAGACCAGAAAAAACAAGCGTCGCATCAAGGAACAACCATGGGTCTATATGGCGGTTATTATTGTGTTGGTGTTGATTGTGCTGGCGTATGTGGTATTGTGGGCAATTAAGAATTAGTAATTAAGAATGCATTAGGTTCAAGTCTCTAAGAGATTTGAACCTCTTTTTTTGATGAAAGAATATGAATCCATCAACCGTTTATTCAGTTGCCATCTAATTCCTAATTTCCAATTCCTATTTTCCTCAATAATCAACCTTTCCCTCCTTTCCTTTCCAGGCCTCAAACACAAGCTTTGCTTTTTCTCTTTCAAGCTGTACCATAGGAATGTGGCGATCCTGAACTTCTTTATTGATTTCGGTGTAAATAAATGAATCATCAAAACCGGCATCGGCGGCGTCTTCATGTGTACTGGCGTAGTAGACCTTTTTTGGCCTTGCCCAGTATATGGCGCCGAGGCACATTGGGCAAGGTTCACAAGATGTATATATTTCGCAGTCCTCCAGTTGAAATGAATCAAGATTTTTACAGGCATCTCTAATAGCCACTACTTCAGCGTGTGCTGTTGGGTCGTTCGTTGACGTAACCCTATTCCATCCCTGCCCAACTACTTTTCCATCTTTTACGATCACACAACCAAACGGACCGCCTTCATTTGTTGAAATACTCTTTTCTGACAGCCTGATTGCCATTTCCATAAAATCTTTCTCTTCCATGTTTTGCTTTTTTATAAAGATAATCGTTTAAAAGGGTGCAGTGTTTCCCGGAGTTTAACTCCAGCCTCCCCGGACAGGAGCCCTAACAGTCATCTGCACCCTGAAATGTATGTATTTTACCTGCAACAATAAGGGTTTGCACTTAGTCTTCAAATTTAAAATAAAGGTTCACACAATAAAATCAGGAACATAAAGTTATTACATGGCACAGATTCAAGTCCATTGAAAAACAAGTAATCAGTAACCTATTTAAATCCATAGTATAATGAGTATACTATCCAGTATCCTGCCTAAAACAGGCATTAGTTCTTACTATTCCAAAAAGAACTATTATGAACAAAAGATCACGAAGTCCGCAGACGTTCAGGAGATCCTTTCGCTTTATAATGATGTAGACAACATCATTCCGGTTCAAAACAATATCCAGGCGTTTGATATTCCTTTAGGAAGCTCAATTTCGCAGGTCCGCAGGGAAATGGGATCGCCGATCCTTGAATATAAATGCGAGATTCTCGACGAAAGGAAAATTCTCATTTACAAGAGCAAATTCTTAAAAACCAAAGTATTTACGCAGTTCCATTTCTACAACAACAAATTGTTTATTGTAGAGAATCACTTTTATACTTTGAACGATACGGAGCATAAAATCCTCCAAAAGATATTCGCAGAAAAGTACAACCTTACGTTGGACCACTCCCGCGATTCATATAAACTCGTTGATACTAAAGGTGATAAATTGATCGTTTCAAAAGACATTTACACCAGCATGGTTTATTTGTACAACAATAAAGAGATCATCAACGAGCTGGAAGAGAAACACTACAACAAGTCATTAAAAAACCTAAACCAGTACCAGATACACCTGTCCAGCTGGTTTAGAAGAATATAAGATTTTTTTTCGGTATTGTCCATAAACGGGGCCTTTTTTTTAATAGGTTGTAAGGCCCTGTACTTATTAGTAACTTAGTAGAGCTAATTCGCACCTGCGCAAAGGCAGTGATGCGTTATTCTTTAAAAGTTTAATAAGTGGGTTATGGGCATCACTAAACATATAGATAGTGCAAGCCAATCCCGCAAGTGGGAATGGCTTGTTTTTTTAAGAGTAGCGCTGGGATTGCTTCTTGTATTCAAAGGCATCTCTTTTATAAGCCACGCACGCGAACTTGAAACCATGATCGTTAATACCAACCTCAGAAGAATAGATCAGTTTGCGGCCTTTTTATCATTCTACATTACTGTTGCACACTTGCTCGGCGGTGTGTTATTAATTGTCGGTCTGTACACACGGGTTGCCGCTGCATTGCAAATTCCTATTCTGCTGGGCGCCGTTATATTCGTTAACCGTCCAGGCATTTTATCGGTAGAACCAGAGTTTGTTTTGTCATCTGTTATTCTCATTTTGCTTATTCTGTTTCTCATTCATGGCGGCGGTGCATTTTCAATGGATAGATATGTGAAACAGCACCAGTTGTGACTTCGTCACAATTTGAAAATTTGAAGATTTGAAAATTTGGAAATTCTTTCTATGCGTCATTAGTCATTAATCATTGGCTTCTCTAAGAACTGACAATTCTAACTAACGACAGATAGATCTGACGCATTTTCAAATTTTCAAATCTTCAAATTTTCAAATTTGCCTTGCTGTTTTCTAATTATTTAAAAAATATTAGTCCACAAATTTTGTGGACTAATATTTTTTAAATAATCTTGCACTATAAATAGCAAATGATGTTACACTCTTCGAAAGCACGATGTATATAAAGTAAGGATGGCTGCCAATCTATTCAGCTTGTAGTCCCACAAACAATTCAGTTTACTTTTTTTCACTGTCAATTCTCTAAAAACCTTTACTGGTCGTTATTACGTCCACCGGATGAGTATTGCATGAAGCGTTAATTTATATAAGTATCCAATGAAGTTTAACATAATCGCTTTAGCGGTTCCACTATTTATATTCTTTATTCTGCTTGAGTTTCTTATTGCAAGAAAAAAGAAACTGGACTATTTCAACCTGCACAATTCCATTGCAAATATCAGCATTGGCATTGCAGAGAGATTGATGGATGTTTTTGTGGCGGGCCTCTTCTACTATGTTTATGAATATTTACAACAGCATTTTGCATTGTTTAAAATACATGCAAATGTGGCAACATGGATATTATTATTGGTGTGTACAGATTTTGTGTGGTACTGGTATCATCGCTTTGCGCATGAATGGAACATTTTCTGGGCAGTGCATGTGGTACATCACCAGAGTGAAGATTTTAATTATACAGTATCGGCACGTATTACCGTGTTACAAGCCGTTGTACGTACGGGTTTCTGGTGTGCGTTGCCTATAATTGGATTTCCCGCAGGAATGATAACAAGTATATTAATTATACACGGTCTGTACCCTTTCTTTATACATACGAGAGTAATCGGCAAGCTTGGTTTTCTTGAATATATATTGGTTACTCCATCGCACCACAGGGTGCACCATGCGAGCAATGAAAAATATCTTGATAAAAATTATGGTGACGTGCTGATCATTTGGGACAAATTGTTTGGTACGTTCCAGGCTGAAGAAGAAGAGCCGCAATACGGGCTCACAAAGCCTTTGAAGAGTTTTAGTTTTTTGTGGCAACATTTCCACTTTTTCATTGAACTGTGGCTTTCTGTAAAAAAGGAAAAAGGGTTTTTCAATAAGATCAAACTGTTGTTCAAAAAACCTGATGTGATTGATCCGGAGAACAGGGAAATAGCAGAAGATATTTTTAATATTATACATTCCGAAGCACCGGTTGACAAGCCTTTGAACAAATATGTGGTGTGGCAGATGATCCTGATAACTGTACTGTTGTTTTTATTCATGGGCTTCGATAATTATGTAACTGAATTTTATCAGGTGATCATTACAGGCGTTATCATTATCACGCTGGTGAACTGCGGAGCAATCATGGAACAAAAGAAATGGATCTTTTATCTTGAGTTTGCACGACTACTATTGGTTGCTCTGGGTTGTAGCATGATCTACCCTAATCCGTGGTTATTGATAGCTGTTGTAACTATTGCAACATTGGTGATCTGCTGGTTTTACAGTATTGAAAACAGATATTTACAATGGGTGTATCCATCAAGGAATAGTACATGAGTTACGTGGCCGAGTGGCAAGGCAAAGGTTTGCAAGACCTTTCACGGCAGTTCGATCCTGCCCGTAACTGCGGTTTTTCTATGGCAAGCAATCGTTAAGAGCGAGGCGGTGTGTCTACACCGCCTTTTGTTTTTTGTAATAAGGTCGAGGCACAATTTTTTCTATATGTAATGTTTTTCGCGAAAACAACCTCACATTTTTTTGCTCATTTTTATCATTTTTCTTGACAAATACAGCACAAATACGGTAGACATTTTTAACTGGTCTTTTTAACTTTAAAGTAGGATTAAAATTACCTTATGCCTATTTACATACCTCTTCGAAAACACTTTGAGAAGATCATTCCTCTCACGGATGAGGAATTTGAGTACGTATCATCTTTTTTCAAGCCAAAGAAATTACGTAAACACCAGTTTCTCGTTCAGGAGGGCGAACATGTGCACCATGAGTATTATGTGCTTAAAGGCTGCCTAAAGGCTTATAAACTGGACATAAACGACCGGGAGCATGTGATACAATTTGCCACGGAAGACTGGTGGATCAGCGATTTTCATGCTTACTTCAACCGGGCACCTGCAACTTTATATGTAGATTGTATTGAAGACAGCCTTTTGCTGAGTTTATCTCTTTCCAATCGCGAAAAATTATGCCGGGAAATGCATAAAATGGAACACTTCTTCCGTATGAAATTAACCGCCTCTTTCGTTGCTTTGCAACAACGTATCCTTAACTCCCTGATCAGCTCCACCCAACAACGTTACGACCAACTCATCAGAACCTACCCCATTCTTTTTCAACGTGTTCCGAAGCAGGACATCGCTTCTTATCTTGGAGTAACGAGGGAAACGTTGAGCCGTATAACGCCTTCGGGCAAATAAAGTTGACGAAAATCACATATTCATTCTGACAAACATTCTCTTTTGCTATTGAAAAAGGGCGCAGCTTTGCATTGTCAAAAGAGATGACGTAGTAACCGGTTAAAGGTTGCTTAATAACTCTTTGTATTAGAATCCAATATACGGCTAGTATCCAGTATCCAAAGTTGAAAGACAATCCAATATTCTAGAGAGTTTTTTACAATTTCGCGTTGTAGAAACAAAAAACCTTTGCAAGAACCTACCCAACCCTCATACCAAAAAGCCGAGGGAACCATCTATGTTTGAGTGTAGAAGTTCAAACAACATCTTTTTTTAGATCCATAGGTTTTCTCTATGCGACTTGCAGGCACGACTATTTTTTAAGTAGTCGTGCTTTTGCGTTTTGGGAAGGCGAAATAACTGAATAACTGAATCCACTGAGTAACTGAGTGGTTGAAAGTTTGTCAGTAAGATTGTTGATGGTCGGGTTTCTGTTCGAAGAAGCTCAACCGTCAACTTGACTCAACTTCGTCGACTTTCAACTTCAGTTATTCAGTTATTCAGTCATTCGGTTAATTCGCCTACCAATGTTCAAGTGTGCGACGCAAGGATGATCAATAGAATTACTATAGCTGATACCATAAAAAAACCTGACAAGTTTTCAACTTGCCAGGTCATGTGCAGCATTTCGCACTATTAATTCTTAATTTCTAATTGAATTACTGATACTGAATGTACACCGGTTGTGGCTTCAACTTCAGCACATCTGCGGGTTGCATTTCCTGTGCTCTGTTCACTTTCTTCGTATCGTTTTTATAGAAGATCTTGAAACCGGTGAACTGAACAGGTTCAGTATAGATAAAGTGTTTGTAAGTGCCGATCTTACGCTCAGGCTCACCCCATCCGTCCATGTGCATCACCACCTGAACTTCCGGACTTACTTTAATTTGTTTATAGTTGGTCACCATTGCCTGTGTGAATCTGTGTACCACCAATATCTTTGGAGGCAGGTTATTTTTCTTCACAAGGTTTTGCAGGTAATCCGCTGCATAGTTGATATCTGTGGCGTCGAACGTACCGATCACAGAACCTGGTTTCTTGCCTGTTTTCATTGAGAATTCAGGATCGATACCAAGGTGTACGTTTGGCATTGCCAGGTATTTTTCCAGCAAAGGGATCTCAGTTTTCAAATCGCTGAATGCCACCTGAACGTCGAGGAACACAATAGCATTTGCTTTTGCTGCCATTGCCAAAACCTTATCGATTTGTGCAGCAGGCATACGCAAACGGTATTTGCCGTCTTTTCCAGCGCTTCCTTGCGCCGTTACAGCTATATAATGCAAAGCAGGTTGAACGGGCATTGCAGGATCAGCCGCTTCCCATTTTGCTTTTTCTTTATTCAGTTTATCCAGCATTTCCTGCTCAGGATATTCGCCCAGCACACCCATATTCTTCGAATATAAGTTTCCGTAATAAGCGATCACTCTTTTATAAGGTAAAATTGCTCCGGCATTTGCGAAAGGAGCATTTAGCTGCCATCTCTTGGAGGAGTCTCCATTCAGCAGGTGCTTCCACTTAGCTTCGTATGCGGCTGTATCAACAATAGCAATGGAGTCCTTCTTTACGACAGGAGCCACAGCGCTATCTATTTTTTTACTTACCTCTTTTCCGGGTTCAACTTTAGCCGCTTTGCTCTCGGAATATAGTTGACCACAAGATGTCGCCAGTACTGGTACGGCGGCAACTAACGCGAATCCAAAAACTTTGTTTTTTAAGGATACGCCAATATTTTGTAAAGTCTCAAGGGTATATTTGCGCTGCATAGGACACTAGATCTTTTAATTTTTTTTAAAGAACTGCAAAACTAGAATAATATTGTGCTTTGCATGGTTAAAAAGTCGCTTTTTGAGTAATATTTATATATATTTTATCCACATAACTTTTGTGCCGGCATGCTTTGTAGAAAAATTTTCAAATTATTAACTTCAGATTGTAATGAGTTTATTGAAGAAAAACTTCAAAAATACGGTAACGGCATCCTATAAAGATTTCTGGACTTGGTTCTGTACGAATGAGCAAATGTTTTTTAAAATCGTTGAGACAGGCGATAATATTCAAACTGATTTTTTCGATCAGCTATCTCCTCAATTAGATAAGATCAAGGAAACGATTTATTATGTAGCGGGCATGCATACTTCGGGTATAGCCGAACTGGCATTTGCCGCAGATGGAGAAATTGAAACCATTGTTTTTATAGAAGAATTGGTAGCCGCTGCGCCCGCCCTGCCCAACTGGAAGTTTGCAGCGCTTAAACCGGCTGTGCACATAGATGACATAAATCTGGAAATAAGCGGCTATAAGTTTTCAAAGGAAAAACTACATTTTTTTCCTAATCACGATCCCGATTTTCCTGATGAAATTGACGTCACCATTGTATTTGACGATTTTAACGAGGAGGATAAAACGGCCATTTCCACCGGAGTATATATTTTCATGGACAATTTTTTGGGTGAATTAAACGCCACTACTACCATCGATTTTTTAACAATTGCAGGAAAAGAACCGTCACAAGCTGACTTGATACCAATCGAAAAACTAAAAGATTATCTTATTTGGAGGGAAAAGGAATTCATTGAAAGATATGAAGAAACATGGCGGGATACGGAAAAGGATGAATATTCCGGCTTGACCGCCAAACTTCCCAATGGCAATGAAATGGTGGCTGTGATAAACACATCGTTAATAAACTGGGAAAGCAAGCCATCGCACCCATGGATACTGACGGTAACAATCGAGTACGATGGCAGACGACACAATGGGATGCCCGATAAAAAAACCACAGCGGTGATTGAAGAACTGGAGGCCGAAATTATTAAAGAACTGCCGGATGCTGAGGGCTTTTTAAACTTTGGAAACCAAACGGGAGGCAACAAACGAGACATTTACTTTGTCTGTAAAGATTTTAGGAAGCCCTCTAAAATTCTGCATTACGTGAGCTTAAAGATTGCCGGTAAAGTGGATTTATCTTTCGACATTTACAAAGACAAGTACTGGCGGACCTTTAGCCATTTTGTGGACGCTCTTATGCCATAACCTCAAACAAAGTCAATATCACTTTATAAACAACGACTGTTATGCCCTGGCAAGAAATCTTAGAAAAAGTAATATTCGCGATTATCTTTGGCGGCATTATTGGCGCAGAAAGAGAATACCGCAGCAAATCTGCCGGCCTGCGCACGATGGTACTGATTTGCGTTGGCGCTACGGTTTTCACGATGATGTCGATGGTAATCGGCGCTCCCAACTCTCCTGACAGGATCGCCTCGAACATTGTTACAGGCATCGGTTTTGTGGGCGCAGGCGTGATTTATAAAATGGAAAATCGCCTGAGTGGCATTACCACGGCTGCTTCTATCTGGGTAACGGCAAGTCTCGGCATGGCCATTGGCGCAGGACATTACTGGGTCGCAAGTATAGGATGCGGTGTTACCATCCTTGTATTACTGGCCTTTAAATTTATTGATAAATGGATCGATCATAACAATATCATTCGTGATTATAAAATCGTTTACAACTACGATCCCGAAACCTTCAATCGCTTTGATGGCTTGTTCAAGGAATATAAACTCGAAGCGCACAATAAAAAAAGAGGCAAGAACGGCAACCAGATAACAGGCTTCTGGAAAGTAGCCGGCTCGAAAGAAAATCACCATAAGTTTATTCAATGCATTTTACAGGATAACACGGTGATGGAGTTTGAATACTGAGTAATTAATAATTAATAAAGAATAATTAACAGATGCTGCACTCTAATGAAAACCTGGACTCCATCATCTTTTAATGAATCCAACAAGCTACCTTCACTCTTAAATGGTGCCTTATTAATTCTTAATTATTAATTATTAATTTCCCTCATGCCTGATCTCCGCGTCGCAATCACCAACCGCCAAATACTGGCAATTGCACTGCCGATCAGCTTTTCCATACTTATCCCTCAGATAAATTTTGTTACCAACAATATTTTCTTAGGAGGATTAGGTGAAGAGTCGCTCGCTACTGCCGGTGTTACAGGCGTGTATTACCTCATCTTTGCGGTGTTAGGCGCGGGCCTGAACAATGGCTTGCAGGCGCTTATTGCACGTCGTGCAGGCGAGAATCGCGTGGAGGAAATAGGAAAATTGTTTACACAAGGGGTTATTGTTTCGTTGTTCATTGCAGCCTTCGGAATATTGTTTACTTACTTTGTAGCACCATCAATTTTAAGAGCCACTATTCACGATTCAATGCTACATGAAAAAGCGATTTCGTTTTTGCGTATACGCATATGGGGACTTCCATTTTTGTACATCTATCAAATGCGAAACGCTTTGCTGGTGGGCACCAATCAAAGCAAATATCTTATTGCCGGCACATTGGCTGAGAGCCTTTTCAATATCTTTTTTGATTATGGATTGATCTACGGTAAAATGGGACTGCCGGAAATCGGCTTCAATGGTGCGGCCATCGCTTCTATTATTGCAGAGTTCATGGGCATGTTTGTAGTGTTTGCAGTAATTCATTACAAAGGCATCAGCCACCAATTGCATTTGTACAAAGGAATGAAGTTTGACAAAGCAAATACCAAACTGTTACTCGTACAATCTTCGCCATTAATTTTTCAATACGCCATCAGCATTATAAGCTGGGAATTTTTCTACATATTGATCGAGCATCATGGTGCAAGGGACCTTGCAATTTCAAACACGATGCGAAACATCTTTGGTATGTTTGGTGTGTTTACATGGGCATTTGCAGCCACTACAAACACAATGGTGAGTAATGTCATCGGGCAGGGCATGCAGGATCGTGTGCTGGTACTTATTCGAAAGATTGTAAAACTGAGTGCGGGTATTTCAACCATCATTTGCATTCTGCTGAATATTTTTCCTGAAGCCTTTTTGTCTGTATTTGGCCAGGGCGAAGAATTTGTGCGTGCGGCGATTCCTGTTGTGCGCATCGTTTCGCTTGCACTGGTATTGATGTCGTTTGGAACAGTTTGGCTCAACTCCGTTACAGGCACGGGAAACACGAAGATCAACCTGATGATCGAAGTGCTTGCAATTACACTCTATTCGCTGTATGCATGGATTATTCTGGAGAAGCTAAACTTGCCCATCACTTACGGCTGGATGTCTGAATGGATCTACTGGTCGATAATGTTTACCTGTTCATTTTTATACATGCGCAGCGGAAAATGGAAAAACAAAAAAATATAATCATCTTGTTTCTATTCCATTTCTTTTAGCCACATTTTTTTTATACTTTATCCCACGAAACAGAATATTACGCTCGAACGTGATATTGTAAATCTTTGCCCAAGCAAAATCCACCGGACAAAGTGAAAAACCCCTTTTTGTAAACAAACCCAAATATTTGCATCATTATGAAAAAAGTTCTTAAAGTGCTGGGCATCCTTGTGCTCATTATTATTCTTGGAGTTGTAGGCATTGCCTCGTACGTAAAACTAGGATTGCCCAATGTTGGTCCTGCTTCCGACATTAAAGTGAACTCCACTCCGGAGCTTGTACAACGCGGAGAATATCTTGCCAATCATGTTTTTGTTTGTATCGATTGCCACAGTACCCGCGACTGGAGCAAACTCTCCGCTCCTATCATTGCCGGCACGCAAGGCAAGGGCGGTGAGCAATTTGACCAGACAATGGGATTTCCGGGAAAATATTTTGCAAGAAATATCACTCCTGCCGGCATTGGCAGTTGGACCGACGGCGAGATTTTCAGAACCATTACAACCGGCGTTGATAGAAATGGCCAAGCTATTTTTCCTGTAATGCCTTATCACGCTTACGGCAAAATGGATGCAGAGGATATCAAGGCGGTGATCGCTTATCTGCGCACACTTCCTGCAATTGACAACAAGCCTCCAACCAGTGCTTCCGATTTTCCAATGAACTTCCTGATCAACACAATGCCTTCTAAAGCTGAGTTAACAACAAAGCCTTCTCCTTCTGACAGTGTTGCTTATGGCAAGTACTTGTTTACAGGAGCGGCGTGCCACGAGTGCCACACGCCATTTGATAAAGGCAAGTACACTGAAGAACTTGCTTTTGCAGGTGGAAGATCATTCCCGATGCCATCTGGAACAATTACTTCTGCAAACATTACTCCTGACAAAGAAACGGGTATTGGCAACTGGACAAGAGAACAGTTCATTAAAAAGTTCAAATTTTACGCAGACAGCGCGAATCAAAACATTGTGCTTAAGCCTACAGATATGCAAACGATCATGCCATGGACAATGTATGGAGGCATGACAGAAAGTGACCTTTCAAGCATCTATTCATACCTGCAAACATTGGCGCCGATCAAGCACAGTGTTATCAAGTTCAAGCCTAAGGGGTAAATACATTGGCACACAGATGACACTGATTAGACGGATTTTCACGGATTAATTTCGAAGAAAATTTTCCAGTGTAAGTCTTGATAATTTTAATAAGGCTTCTACGATCACGATGATATTTCGGGATTGTAGAAGCCTTATCACATAAAGCACTGCAGATACCACTTAACACATTTTAATTCCGGTCAACAATTCCAAATATTAATTTAGATGAACCGAATCTGTGAAAATCAGTCTAATCCGTGTCATTTGTGTGCAAAAAAATAACCCTCTCATGAAGTACTACATTATGATTGTTGTTTTGCTATGCAGCAACAAGATACACGCCCAAAATAGCGGCCAATCAATTGTAAATGCAGAAAGAGCATTCGCTGCAATGTCAACAAGAGTGGGTATAAACAAATCCTTCACAGCAAACTTTGATACAAGCTGCGTTGTGTTTGTGAAAGGCAAAGCAGTTAACGGCTATCAACTCTACGGCAACAATGTTGGCAGAGGTGGCGTGCTGAACTGGGAGCCAGAGTATGTGGGCATCTCATCTACGAAACACATTGGTTTTTCCACTGGTCCTTATACTTACAAACAAAGTGCTAACGACACCGTTTCAGGTCGCGGGCAGTTCACTACCATCTGGAAATTTAATGAGAACAGTGAGTGGAAAGCCGTTCTCGACATGGGTGCGTCTTACGGTTCAAATAACGAAAGAGTAACTGCGGTGAAAATATTCACCTCTGATTTCAATTCAACAAAAGTTGCCAAATCTCAAAACGCATTGTCAATAGAAAATGATTTTATAAACGAATACCAAAAGGTCGGCAAACTTGCTTTCAACAACCATATTACAAATGATTCATGGTTCAACAGAAAAAACCATCACCCTTATTATGGACTGGAAAATTTGAGAGCCGCTGTCGCTTCAATTCCGGATACTTTACACTTCGCTCCCATCGCCGGAGAACTCTCGCAAAGCGGCGATTTCGCTTATGTGTACGGGAATGTAATGACGCACGAAAATGTTGAAAATTATTTACGCGTTTGGATTCGCAAAGGCAAAGAATGGAAATTAATTTTACAGGTATTAAACTGGTAAATTATGAGTAAAAGACAGGTGATGATTTTTATTGCATGCAGTGTCGACGGTTATATTGCTACGAAAGACAATGATATCAGCTGGCTAGACATGGTTGACAGAGAAGACGAAGATTATGGCTACTTCGATTTTATTAAAAACGTAGACACAGTACTTCTTGGAAGAAAAACTTATGACAAAGTATTAACGCTGTCCGACACATTCTGGCACAAGGACAGAAAAACGATTGTTCTGTCTGCATCAAGAACAGGAAGCGATGAAAATGTTACTTTCTTCAACGGACCTGTTACGGAACTCATCGCTGATCTTCAAAAGCAGGAAGGGAAAAACATATTTTGCGACGGCGGATCGGAGATTATTTTTGAATTGATGAAACATGATCTGGTTGATCGCTTCATCATTTCTGTTATTCCAATTTTTCTTGGTGATGGCATTTCTTTATTTAAACCAGGCAGGCATATTCAAAGACTGGAACTGAAGCGTAGCATGACTTTTCCTTCTGGATTGGTGCAGTTGTGGTATGAGAAGATGAAGAGCGAGAATGCGCTGTGAGAGAGCACACAGATGACGCTGATTTAACTGATTTGCACTGACTTTTTACTATATTAAACTGTAGCTTTTGGAACCTTTAGCATACGACGAATACGCACACAATTGCATTCATGAAATCCATGATTTACAAAGTAATTTCCGGAAAGACTTTCATATCGACGATTGGGAAAACTGGTTCTATGACCAGGCGTCAGGACTTTTTACGTTTTCAACCGGAGATGAAGAAATAAATTTCAGATACTGCGATGTAGGATCTTTTTCAACAAAAAGCAATACATGGAAATGGTCGTGGGACAACGATCATATTTTAGCAAAAGTGAAAGAGCAAACACTGGCCGTTAAAGAATTTGGAGAGACAATGACCTATGAGAAACTGACGACGGGTTGTTTCAACAGCACGAAGGAAGAAGGTTGGGAGTTTACATCAATCACGGCAAAAATACTAGAAGGCATAGGTGTTTACAGACCTGTTTCCGAGCATTTAATGTTGTTTATGGTTATCCTTGAGTTTGTCGATAACGATACAGCACAAATCATTAAAGATAAATACATCGAATGCGGCAGTCATGAAAAACGCAGAAGAGCCTTTGTTTGCAGGCATCTTGACAAAACAACAAAAGCCGGTTTTGAAGAAGCTTTTGAAACCTATGAAGGAATGGAACTTTCCGACGAAGACGAAGATGAAGACTTTCAGGCATGGTGCGATGAATGTGAAATTGTAAGGCAAAACGCTGGTGGGTGGAACGATGAGTCGATGAAATTTGCAGATATTAAGATGGTTTGCGAAGCATGCTATTTTGAAATGAAAACGATAAATTTGGAACATAAATAAAATATCTCCCCAATCCCTAACCCTTATTATAAACTATGAAGCATCTAGCTGTAGCTGTTCTATTGTTATTAAGTTTTAGTAGCGCGAACGCACAAATTTCTGTATCAGGCAACACCATAACCGGTATGGGTAAGTTTCACTTAGGAGACTCTATTTCCAGATTTACACTCGACTTAAAGCTGCCACCTAACCCTCTATACGAGGGTCAGACAGTTTATCAATATCAACCTTCATTGAGAGATTCTGCAAACTCAATAAAAATTGCTGATTGCTATTTTAGTTCCGTATTGCTGAGTTTTGATAGTTCAAATAAATTAACGGGGGTTTGTGCTACGAAGTTCTATCGTAAGTCTGCCAATCTCACAAAAGAAGCTAAGAAGGACTATAAAGCTCTTAGCAGTTATATAACAAACACACTACATAAAGAAGGAGAGGATAAAATTTACCATCACGGAATGCCACACACAAGAAAAACCTGGCAAAAAGGCAATAGCAGCCTTAGAATTGAGACGGTGCGGCATGAGATCAATACCACCTATGTTGAAATTGAACTCACAGCCAAAGACTTATTTACTGAATAACTAATTGAGAATGCTTTAATCGTAACTCGAACTACACGTTCAGTTTATTCCTGTGTTATCATTTTGTTGTGTTTTATCTTTGAAGTTGTCACAGCTATATCTTTGCCAAAATTTTTTCAAACAATATGCGTCGTTTAATCTTCTCATTAGTACTATTGATCTTTGCTTCTGCCTCTTTTGCACAAAATGCAAATTCAGTTCCAAGACCCAAACTTGTAGTAGGAATCGTGGTGGACCAAATGCGTTGGGATTATTTGTACCGTTATTATGACCGCTACGAAGCGGGTGGTTTTAAACGACTGCTGAATGACGGCTTTTCCTGCGAAAATACTTTCATCAATTATTTGCCTTCTTATACAGCCGTTGGTCACACAACAATATTCACCGGCGCAGTGCCTGCCATCAGCGGCATTACCGGAAATGACTGGATCGAGCAACTTAGCGGCAAAAGCGTTTACTGCACAGATGACAGCACTGTTACCAGCGTAGGCAATGAATCTGAAGATGGTAAAATGTCTCCAAGAAATTTGCTTGTTTCTACCATTACGGACGAGCTGCGACTGGCAACAAACTTCAGATCAAAAGTGGTGGGTGTGTCCCTGAAAGACAGAGCTTCTATTTTACCTGCTGGTCATTTGGCTACTGCTGCTTACTGGCTGGATGATGCAAGTGGACACTTCATCACAAGCTCTTACTACATGAAAGAATTGCCTTCATGGGTAAACAAATACAACGATAAGAACCGCATCCAATCATTGATCAAAAAAGGTTGGAGCACGATGTATCCAATCAAAACATATGTTCAAAGTGATAGCGATGATCAATCTTATGAAGGAAAATTTCCCGGTGAAAAAACATCGACGTTCCCTCATGCAATAGATGATTTTTATAAGCAAAAGAAAGGAATCTTCCGCTCAACTCCATTTGGCAATACACTTACCTTGGAGTTTGCACAACAAGCGGTTGAGAACTACAAACTCGGACAAGGAGACGTTACCGACTTTCTTACTATTAACTGTGCCTCTACTGATTACGTAGGGCATATGTTTGGACCGAATTCAATTGAAGTAGAAGATACTTATCTGCGTCTTGACAAAGATCTCTCTGATTTCTTTACGATGCTTGATCAGAAGCTTGGTAAAGGTCAATACCTTGTATTCCTCTCTGCAGATCATGGTGCAGCACACAATATTGATTTCATGGCAAAGCATAATCTTCCTGCAGATACATGGAATTCAAATCCTTTGAAAGACTCCTTGAATAAGATGTTGGCAACAAAATTTGGTACGGGCAATTTGATCAGGGCGATTAAAAACTACCAGGTGAATTTTGACCTTGATAAAATTGATGCACAGCAACTGGATTTCGAAAAGATCAAAAAAGAAACCATTGCTTATTTGCTTCGTCAGCCCAACATTACACAAGCGATCGATATTGCTGCTGTGGGAAGTTCTGCGACAGTGGAGCCTTTAAAATCAATGGTAGCAAATGGCTATTATTTCAAAAGATGCGGTGCTATACAAATCATCTTAAACCCCGGCTACTATGAAGGCTCCGGCCGCACAGGTACTACACACGGCACGTGGAACCCGTATGATACGCATATCCCACTGGTTTGGTACGGATGGCACATCAAGTCAGGCAAAAGCAATAAACACGCAAACATGACTGATATTGCTCCGACCATTGCGGCGCTGTTGCAAATTCAAATGCCGAATGGTTGTGTGGGCAGTGTGATTGAAGAAATCTCGAAGTAATTAATAATTAATAAAGAATAATTAATAGGGTGGCATTCGTTATCGAGTGCCACTTTTTTTTATTACAAACTCTCCCCTTTAATTGCTAGGTACATTCAAATCATGCTGACCGCCCTATTAATTCTTAATTATTAATTATTAATTCATTTGTCATACTAATGTAACATTCCTTCACCCCTGACTTTTCTCATAATTTCTCCCGCTGCTTCTCGCAACATTTGTGATATAATTCATGTGATGAATACAGGCTTGATTCATAAGTACAATGTTCCCGGACCAAGATATACCAGCTACCCAACTGTTCCTTATTGGGATGAACGCAGTTTCAATGTAAACGACTGGAAATTTTCAGCAGTCAAATCGTTCGCTGAAAGCAATGAAAAGGAAGGCATTAGTTTGTACATCCATCTCCCCTTTTGCGAGAGCCTTTGCACATTTTGCGGCTGCAATAAAAGAATCACGAAAAATCACGATGTTGAAGATCCTTACATCAAGGCAGTGTTGAAAGAATGGCAGATGTATACTGATCTTTTTCAGGAAAAACCACTGATCAAAGAGATCCACTTTGGCGGCGGTACCCCCACTTTTTTCTCACCACATAATTTGCGACAACTACTGGAAGGTATTTTTGCTCATGCTGACAAATGCGAAGATTGGGAGTTTAGCTTTGAAGGGCACCCCAACAATACCACAAGAGAGCATTTGCAAACATTATATGATTTCGGTTTCAAAAGAGTAAGCTTTGGTGTGCAGGATTATGATCCTGTTATACAAAACGCAATTCACCGCATTCAACCGTTTGAAAACGTTGAGCGTGCAACATCTTTGGCAAAAGAAATTGGTTACAGTTCCGTGAGTCATGACTTGGTATTTGGTTTGCCCAAACAAACTCTGGAAACCATCGCCGACACAATACAAAAAACAATTTTGCTAAAGCCCGACAGGCTGGCTTTCTACAGCTATGCGCATGTACCCTGGTTAAAAGGAAACGGCCAAAGAGGATTTGATGAAAATGATCTTCCGAAAGATGAAGAGAAACGTGCCTTATATAATCTAGGGAAAAAACTTTTCCTTGAAAATGGTTATATAGAAATTGGCATGGATCACTTTGCTTTGAAATCTGACAGTTTGTATTCGTCTTCTGTTGATAAAAAATTACACAGAAATTTCATGGGCTACACATCTTCAAAAACCCAATTGATGATTGGCCTTGGTGTTTCGGCGATCAGCGATTCATGGTATGCATTTGCACAAAATGTAAAAACGCTGGAAGAATATTATGATGCGCTTGCAAAAGACGAATTACCGGTATTTAGAGGGCATTTATTGGACGACGAAGATCTTGTGATACGCAAACACGTATTGAACATCATGTGCCAATTACGAACTTCCTGGAGCCAAGCAAATGAAAAGTTCAACGAGCTTGATGACATCATTTCAAAACTCGACGAATTTGTAAAAGACGGTATCGTCACGGTAAATGAAAATGGCTTACAAATAAATGAAAATGGCGTTCCTTTTATCCGCAACGTCTGCATGGCTTTTGACCTTAGAATGAACAGGAAATTGCCGGATACGAGATTATTCTCGATGACAATATAATTCAATTAAGAATTAAGAATTAGGAATTAAGAATACTTTGTGTGGTAGTTCATAATACTTGACAAACATGGCGTCTGAGTAACTAGTTATTGCAATTAGTTCTGTTGTTGTATCAGGAAGAATTCTTAATTCTTAATTCCTAATTTCTGTTACGCCCTCTAAACCCAAAAGCCGCTCCACATATCCCTCCAATTATATGCGTAAGATGCGAAATATTGTCCTTTGCATGCAACGCACTATACAACTCCTGTCCGAGATAAATTACGAGCACTAATAAACATGTAAGCGGTAAAGTGTTACTCTTAAAATTAGTGATGGAAGCCAGCAAAATGCACATGAAAACAATGCCGCTTGCTCCCAGCAAAGCTGTTTGTGGAAAGAGGAAGATATTTACCAACCCCGTAATCACAGCTGTGAAAAGCATCATGATGAGAAGTCGTTTGGAACCATATTTTTCCTCCAGAATGGGCCCGACGATCAGCAGCAACAGGAAGTTATTTATGAAGTGTGTAAAATTCGCATGCCCCAGTACGTGAGTAAACAAACGCAAGTATAAAAGCGGATCGAGCAATGAAGTGCGGTATATGCTAAAAAAAACACCAGTAGTATATCCCTGCGTTACATATCCAAGCACTAATGTTGCTGCGGATAGAAAAAAGTAAGATAATACTACCGGCGAGTTATAATCGATCTTTCTGAATAGTGACATCAAGCTGTTTTAATGACTGAATAACTGAGTAACTGAATAATTGAAAGCTTACTATCAAGGAACCTGACTGAACCTAAACATTCAGTTATTCAGTTTCTATTCTGGCATCTTCTTGCCCATTACTTCAACCTTAACATTGGTAAGGCCCTTTTTATAATAACCCAGTTTTTTTGCACCTGTGGTGGTTAGATCAACTACCCTGTGATTTTTTGCATGGAGGCGGTCAGTTACCCTGAAATATGCCCATTTGCCATTTTTTCTGTTGGTTACTTTTAACCATGTCCCAAAAGGCAATCCATTATGAGCGCAAGTCATATTTTTTTGGTGGAAAACTTCACCGTTAGCTGTTTTTTTACCTTCAAATTTATTGGAGTAATAACTGGCCGTTCCATATTGTACCTTCTGCAGATTCACAACCCGTTTTGCGGGAGTGGGGTCATGCGAGCGTACCGATCGAACGGCTGGCGCCGCGGCTACGCCCTGCCCAAAAAACAATGAACAAACAATCAATAGTCGAATCATAGGATTTATTTATGGTTAATAAACGTTTTTATTGGCAAAATATTTCTCGCTCAACATTCGGTCTACTCCATAAATATCATCATAAAATTTCACTTTGCCATCATTGCCTTCGCAAGTGTTGTATCTTATGTACAATGGCAATTTCTTAAAGCCAGAAACGACGTGCTTTTCCTGTCTTTCCATCCAGGCATTAATGGTATCTGCAGGAAACTTCAATGTGTCATTTCTTATCAAATAATCAGAAAATATTTTCCAGTCCTGCACACGCACACATCCGTGACTTAACGCTCTGTATGAATTACCAAACAATTTTCTTGCATTGGTATCATGCATGTACACACTGTATTTATTAGGAAAATTAAATTTGATCACACCTAATGAATTATCGTCACCCTGGCGCTGTTTCAGCAAATAAGGAAAATGCGTTTTATTAAGTTTTGACCAGTCAATAGTTTTGGGATCGATCACACTATCGTTGGCATCTATCACCATCAAGTTTTGCTTATCAAGATAGTCGGTATTTTTTTGAATGCGTGGAAGCATTTCTTTAAAGATGATGCTGTAAGGTACTGTCCACTGAGGATAAGTAATAAAATTAGAAATGGCACTTGTAAGCAAAGGCGTGCGTGTAACAGGGCTTCCGCAAATAACTTTCGATTGCAACGCAATGGTATCAGTGTCGAACACACGAAGGGAGAACGCAGGCAAATTCACCCAGGCATAGGCTTGTGGTAAGGAATCAGGAAGTTGTTTATAGCGATCGAGATTAAGCGCAATGCGTTTGAATTTTTCCCAATCAGTGTAGTTTAAATTTCTAACGACTGACTCGTTGATCTTTCCCGTTTCTTTAATTTTTTTAACGTGCTGAAATGCAGTCAAAACTTTTTTCAATCCCGCTGAATCGCCTGCTGCCAGCGGTGCAGCGATATATCCCTCTTCCACTAATCTTTGCTGCACTTGTGTGTTAAGCGACATTGAATCTTTGCCGGGGTAAGTGATGTACACAACTTGCTTGAACTTCGCAGTGTCAAGGAAAGAAGGCAGCGCTTCTTTTAAACCTACATAAAATCTGTTGGTAGGTTCTTGTTCTCTCAATACTCCCAACACGTTTCCGCTTGCAACGGCGCCTTGAAATTTATTGAAGAAATATTCGTCATTAACTGCCGAATCATTTCTTAATGTTACGCTGTCCTTCGCCAATCTGCCCAACTTCAGATCTTTGGCCATTCCAAACCATGCGTCGGTTAATAACACATCGGCTCTCGTCCAGAGTATGGCGTTCTTTTTTGAGGAGGGATCTGCAATAATTTTATTGTGAAAATCATTTAAAATCTCTGCATGATAATCTGTTGGGAACAATCCGTATTCTTTGGCATGCATCACCATGTAAAACATGGAATCGGCAATAGGTTGCCATTTCTGGTCCTTGCTCCAAATGGTGTGAAAACTGGTATTTTGATATACCTTGTCAACCTGCTGAAGTAAATCTACTTTAACAGAATCATTTAATTTCCCTGCATTTCCTTTTAGATAAGTTAACAGTTCATCTATATTTTCGCTTACCACGGTTTCCATTTGTTCCGGCTTGTCAACAATTACTTTTTCTGCCGGTTTTTTGGAGCTGTTATTGTTACAGGCAACCAGTGAAACTACGATAAAGAATAGGGGGAAAATCAATCTTTTTACAAAACACAATTGATACAGCTTCATAAAATAAATACAGATTCTTAAATTCAGGGCGAATAATACAACATAAAACACATACTCTCAACCTAATGAATCAATTTCTTTTTTTTCGATTAACAATGTTTTTCATTTTGCTTGCCCAATGCGCAACTGGACAAAGTTTATATGTGGTCAAAGATGTAAAACAGTATGAAAAAATAGTGGCTCTTGATAGCAACCAGCGAATGGTGAGTATTGGAAGTATTACCGGAATACAATTTGACCTTCGTTACGCAACAACTAACAACTTCACACATCAACAACTGTACCCTCGAATCGGTTATTCATATTTGCGACTTGCTGCCGCAAAAGCTCTTGATAAAGTACAGGGCGAATGTACGGCAAAAGGTTATTCCCTAAAAATTTTTGATGCATACCGCCCCTATAGTGTTTCTCAAAAAATGTGGACACTTATTCACGATGAGCGTTATGTGGCTAACCCTGTTAACGGCAGCGGCCATAATCGTGGAACTACGGTTGACCTCACACTGGTTGATCTTGCGACAGGCAAAAATGTGGATATGGGAACTGATTTTGACAACTTCACAGATTCGGCCCATCATGACTTTAAGAATTTGCCGGAAAATGTATTAAAAAACAGAAAATTCTTGCGGGAAACAATGGAAAAGTATGGTTTCAAAGCACTGGAAACTGAGTGGTGGCATTATAGCTTCGGAAACTCAAAAGAATATAATGTAATGGATCTGAGCTTTAGGGATTTGAAAAAATGGGCACACAGATGACACGGATTAGACTGATTTACACGGTTTTTTTTCAAATTGAATAACTGGGTAACTGAATAACTGAGTTCAACTCCGACTTTGCATTTCAGTTATTCAGTTACCCAGTTATTCAATTATTGATCCGTGCAAATCAGTCCAATCCGTGTCATCTGTGTGCTCACTCCTACTTAAACTTTTCGGTTTTCTCATCTCCGGTTATATCGCCTTTGCTTCTGATTTGAATTTGCACACTAGCGATCCATTCATTGCACTCGCGACTGTAGAGATATTCGTTGATATCGTTGATCAGTTGCATTACATCGCTGTACTTTCCTTCTACAACTGTGGAAAACGCGCCTACTTCATACTTTACGTTTGACTTCTGAATAACGGCGATTGCTTCATCTACCCATTCGTATGGATGTCTGTCTTGTACAACGGGAAGAATTTGAATAGAGGCGTTGATGATGTAAGAATGCATTGAAGTAATTAATAATTAATAAAGAATAATTAATAGGGCTACAGTGCTTCAGTATCTGTAACAGCGTCGAGGTTGATGGGACCGTAGATGTGGGGGAATTGTTCCTGCACAGATGGCGACCATTCGTACACAAGCTGGCTCTTCAGTTTACTGGTGTCGATAGTGAGTTTTACGAGATCGGTTTTACCTGCAAAATATCTTTGCAGCACACCATCGACTTGTTGAGTTTCGCTGGCATGAATAAATCCTTCTTTTGCAAGAGAAGTATCTTCATAACTGCCTTTTTCTTTTGCAGTGTTCCATGCCGCTGCAGTAGTAACATGATAAATGATAGCCATCATATGATGTTTAACAATCATGAAAATCTGTGTTCCGCCTCTCAAATAATGCGTTTTACTCGTTGCTCAAGCAACATCAAATCTGCAAGCACAATTGCCGTAACCGCTTCTAACACTGGCGGCACACGCAATGCAATACACAGATCGTGACGTCCTTTTACAGAGAATGTTTCCATTTCGTTGGTTTCCCAGTTCAATGTAAACTGATCTTTTGGTGTAGAAGAAGTTGGTTTTATCGCAATGCGAAAAACCAATTCATTACCATTTGTAATACCACCTACAACACCACCAGCATGATTGGTAATTGTTTTCCCTTCTGCATTTTCAATGGCATCGTTATGTTCAACACCAAACATCTTAGCTGCGGCAAAACCCGTTCCAAACTCAACACCACGAACGGCTGGAATAGCAAACACAGCGTGACCCAACAATGATTCAACAGAATCGAAAAACGGTTCACCTAAACCAATAGGCAATCCGCTCACGCGACATTCAACAATACCGCCAACAGAGTCTTTTGCTTCAATGGCTTTTTGCAAACCTTTCTCCACATCTTTCTCTCCTCCCACTTCAGTTATCGTTGCTTCTACTTTAATGTCGCCTAATATTTTTTTCGCGACAACACCTGCCGCTACCAACCCTACTGTAAGCCTTCCACTGAAGTGACCACCACCGCGGTAGTCTTCGTTACCACCAAATTTTTTGCTGGCTACAAAATCAGCATGGCCCGGTCTTGGCACTGCACGTTGTTTGGCATAATCGCCGGAACGCGTGTTGTTGTTCTCAAACAAAATAGTGATAGGTGCGCCTGTTGCCTTGTCGTTAAACAAACCACTTTTAAAGAACGGAAAATCGTCCTCCTTACGCGGCGTTGTACCTTTCTGCTGACCGCCTTTTCGTCGCTCCAGATCAGGCAAAAAGTCTTCTGTTTTCAAAGGCAATCCCGCAGGAACACCATCGATCAATACACCAACACCTTCGCCGTGCGATTCACCAAATATGTTTACTCGAAAAATACGTCCGAATGAGTTCAATGCTTTAAGTTTTAATCTTAACAATTTTATTGAAGTAAAAATTCAAAAATCAAAATTCAAAAATCAGGGTCTCTGCTTTTTAACTTTTGCCTTTTTACTTTTTACTTACCTCAGCCTCTAGCACCACAGCGCCTAATTTCTTAATGTGTTCATAAAAATCAGGATACGATTTATTGATCGCTTCTGCCACTTCGATGGTGGTTTCGCCTGTTGCTTTTAAGCCTGCAACAGCGCATGCCATCGCGATCCTGTGGTCGTGGTGAGAATGAACAACAGCGCCTCTTACACCACCACCACCATGCACGATCATGAGGTCGTCCTGTAAATCTATTTGAATGCCCATTTTGCCGAATTCCTCCTGCAAAGTAAGTGCACGATTGCTTTCCTTATGCGTTAAACGATTAGCACCTTCTATTACCGTTTTTCCGGCGCAATAAGAGGCTAACGCAACCAAGGGAGGGAACAAGTCCGGGCATTCTGTTGCATCGAAATGAAAGGCTTTTAAGGCAGCAGGACCAATCTCTATTTGCGACTCCTCAATCGACATACTTGCACCACAATCCGTCAATGCCTGCAAAATGGCTTTATCTGCCTGCGTTGAAAATACATCCAATCCTTTCACCGTAATTTTTCCGGCAATGGCACCTGCTACCAACAAGAATGCAGCACCACTCCAATCTCCTTCAACAGTGTAGTTGATAGTTGTTGGTTGTGAGTTGCTAGAAGGTGTTATTATAAATTGCTCGTAATTTTTATTTTCAATTTTGTAACCGAAGTGGGCCAATACTTTTAACGTAAGATCGATGTATGGCTTGCTTTTTAAATTGGTTACGTTTATAGTTGTTGGTTCTGTTACAGATGCCGCGTACGCAAACAACAAACCTGTAAGAAACTGTGAGCTTAATGATCCGTCGATAGTGATCTCTTTTGTTTGCAAAGGACCTTTTACTACCAATGGCAATTTACCATCGTTTGATTTCACCTGTATGCCAAGATCAGGCAATACTTCATCGAAAAAATCCATTGGTCTTTTAAGCAAACTACCTTCTCCATTGATGGTGATAGGTACTTTGTTCATAGAAATGATTGGTGCAAACATGCGAATGCCCAAACCACTTTCTCCGCAGTTTATTCTTTCGTTTTCAGCATTTACACCATTGCTTGTTACATGCAATTCTTCACCCACCAAAGAAGTTTTTGCGCCCATTTGCTGGATTACATCAATGGCTGCATTGTCATCATTGCTATGTCCCGGATTGTGTATGATCGTTGTTCCCTTGTGCAACAGCGCCGCCGCACATGCACGTTGCATGGAGCTTTTAGAAGCCGCTGCCACAATGGACCCTGTGATAGAAGATGGTTGTATGGTTACGTTCATATTTTTATTTTAATTGGAACGCAGATTTTCATGATTGTGATGATTTATTACGATAAGAAAAAAATCTTGACAGATCATGAAAATCATGAAAATCTGCTGTTCTATTCTCTAGATCAACGTTTTCAATTCGTTCAATGGAATCGGTCGTACAACACCTTTTCCTATTTTTTCGAGCAAAATGTAGTTCATTTCGTTGCGCACTTTTTTCTTATCGTGTGTAAGAATTTCAAATGCTTTTTCTTTATCATACTCTGCAACGGTTGGTAAACCATACTTACTCAACAACGCAATTACTTTTTCAGACTGTTTGAAACCAAGCAATTTCTTTGAGATCATGGCTGCAGTGGTCATACCAATTGATATGGCCTGACCATGACCAAGCTCGTACATGTTTTCTACCGCATGTCCCAAAGTATGTCCGTAGTTGAGCAAACGTCTTTCACCCTGTTCGAATTCATCACGTTGAACAACACCCGCTTTTATTTTAACATTGGTCTGGATCAATGCAGATAACAATGTTTTATTCTTCTGAAAATTTGCCAGTGTTTTTTCTTCCAGCAGTTTAAACATACGGGCATCTTTAATGCAGGCATGTTTAATAATTTCTGCAAAGCCGTTTATCCACTCGCTTTCAGGCAATGATTTTAATAAGCTGTAGTCGTACAACAAAAACTCCGGCTGACGAATAGTGCCCACCATGTTTTTATATACGCCAACATCAATTCCATTTTTTCCTCCGATTGCTGCATCTACCATTGCAAGGATGGTGGTTGGTATAAAACCAAATCGCAATCCACGCATGTAAATCGCGGCAACGTATCCTGTGATGTCAGTGATAACGCCACCTCCGATGCCTGCTAAGAAAGTTTTTCTGTCGGCGCCAAATGCTATCAACTGTTCAATTACAGTATCAACAGTCGGTTGAATTTTATACGCTTCTCCGGCTTTCAGAACAATTACGTTCCAGCCTTTGAGTTTCTTTTCGTGGTTGGCAAAAACATTTTCATCCGTGATAACAACTGCATTTTGTTTATCTACAATTGTTTTTAGATCAGCGAATGCTGTATCGAAATAAAAAAAGGTTGAGGCTGTAGAGAATTTGTAAGTTAGTTTCTTCATGAAAGTTGTTAGTTGTTGGTTGTTAGTTGTTAGGTAGTTGATAATTGGTAGAGCTCCTTAAATAGGAAATATTCTAACAACTATCAACTAACAACTAATAACTTCTTTAATCATTCATGATCTTATTCTGGTGGTTGATGCTTTCCATGTGCAGTGCATCGTAGTATTTGGTGATGAACTCTTTGCTAAGACCCATTGCTTCACCTTTTTTGAATGCACGCTCAAGAATTTCATTCCAGCGGTTTGTTTGTAAGATCGTGATGCTGTTCTCTTTTTTGTATTGACCGATCTTGTCAGCTACTTTCATACGTTGTGCAAGGATTTGCATTAACTCATCATCAAGGTGATTGATTTGCTGACGCAATTTTTCCAACGCCGCATGATATTCTTCTGAGTTAACATCTTCTTTTCTCCAAACGATGTCGTTAAGCATTTCTGCCAAACGCTCAGGAGTGATTTGTTGTTTAGCATCGCTCCATGCATTGTCCGGATCGATGTGGCTCTCGATCATCAAACCATCGTAATCAAGGTCAACACTTTTTTGTGAAACGGCTTGCAAAATATCTCTGCGTCCGCTGATATGGGAAGGATCGCAAATGATTGGCAAATCAGGATTGCGGCGTTTCATTTCAATAGCAAGGTGCCACATAGGCGCATTGCGATATTCGCTATTACCGTAAGAACTGAATCCACGGTGGATCAAACCAACTTGTTTAATACCTGCTTTTTGTACACGCTCAACAGCACCTGTCCATAATTCAAGATCAGGGTTGATCGGGTTTTTGATCAATACAGGAATATCAACACCGCGAAGTGCATCTGCCACTTCCTGTACGCTGAACGGGTTTACAGTCGTTCTGGCACCGATCCAAAGAACATCTACATCAAAGCTCAATGCATCTTCCACTTGCTTTGCGGTAGCTACTTCTACTGTTGTTGGCAAACCGGTAATTTTTTTTGCCTGTAACAACCAGGGTAATCCTTTCACACCAATTCCTTCAAACATGCCTGGTCTTGTACGAGGTTTCCATATACCTGCACGAAGCATGTCTACTTTGCCTGTTGCGGCAAGGCGCTGTGCTGTTTCCAGCATCTGGCTTTCGGTTTCTGCACTGCATGGACCGGAAATAATCAACGGTCTTTTGCTTGTCCACAGTGTTTGTACTTGTTCTTTCATGGTTTGATCTGTTGCTTGCATTGTATGAGATTGTAAAGTTATTGAATTTGAGCTTAACGCTAAATGCTTAAGGGCTTAACGCTGTCGTGAATGTTGACCATTTCTCAGATTCGTCGGCTTTGCTGTTCTGCGTTGGCATTAAGCGTTGGGCGTTCTGCGTTTTGCTATTTTATTATCCTTCTGATTTTATTTGCGTTTTCAATGAGTTCAAGTAAATAATCGTAATTCTCTTTTTCCAAACATGCCTTGAACTTTTTCAATTGTGTAATGTGTTCGTTCAATACATCGAGCACATTGTCACGGTTTTGCCTGAATATCGGCACCCACATGTTGGGATTGCTTTTCGCGAGACGCACCGTGCTTTCAAAACCACCACTCGCCAATTCGAAAATGGCCCTGTCTTCTTTCTCTTTTTCCAACACCGTATTTGCTAACGCAAACGATGTGATGTGAGAAATGTGACTGATGTATGCGGCGTGCAAATCATGAGCGTATGCTTCCATTTCAATCTGGTGCATGCCTATTTTTTTGTAAATGAATCTCACAAGTTCGACTGCATCTTTATCGCTGTCTGATGCGTTGCATATTACAACGGCTTTGTTTTCAAATGCTCCTTTTACTGCTGCTTCTGGCCCGCTATACTCCGTGCCCCACATAGGATGCGAGGCAACGAATCTTTTACGTTTTGGATGGTTACGAACTGCTTCTATCAAAAGATGTTTTGTTGATCCCATGTCGAATACTACCTGCTTGTCGTTTACTTTATCAAGTATGGAAGGCAGTATTTCGATCATTTTGTCTACCGGAATAGCCAAAGCAATTACATCACAATTTGCGATGGCCTTGTCGAGATCCATTGCTTCATCGATCAGGCCCAGATCAAGTGCTTTCTTCAAATGCGCGGGGCTTGCATCTACACCAATGATGTTAGATGCGATACCGTTTGCATTTAACTGCAAAGCCATCGATCCCCCTATGAGACCTATACCGACGATTGCAATTCTTTTTCGTTCCATTGGTTATGATATTTTCTTTTCAACTTTCAATTCGATCAGCGTTTTGGGTGCAGCAGGGCGAATGCGATTCGCCCATACAGAATCCTCATTTTCAACTTTCAATTTTCAACTTTCAATTCTCTTAATCGCTTCTTCAAACTTTTCCACCGGGGCGCAAAGGCTCACCCGTATGTAACCATTGCCATTGCTGCCGAATATACCGCCAGGCGTGATGAATACATTTGATTCGTACAACACTTTATCACTTAGCGCATATCCATCAGTGTAAGTTGATGGTATTTTTGCCCAAACAAACATTCCGGCTTGCGTGGTATCGTACTCGCATTGCAACATATCGAGCAATTGAAACACCTTTTTTCTTCTTTCACGGTAAACGCTGTTCACGCTATCGTACCAGTCTTTACCGAGGTTCAAAGCTGTTGCTGCCGCCAGTTGTACAGGCAGAAACATACCACTGTCCATATTACTTTTGAAGCGTAACACTTCGTCAATTCTTTCTTTTGCGGCGACTAAAACACCTACTCTCCAACCGGCCATGTTCTGGCTTTTACTGAGCGAATTCAATTCTATCACAACATCTTTTGCTCCTTCTACAGACAGCAAACTTTCAGGTTGTTCATTTAAAATGAAACTGTATGGATTATCGTGAACGAGTAACAAATTATTTTTCCTTGCAAATGCTACAACTGCTTCAAACGCTTTCTTAGTGGGCAATTGACCGGTTGGCATGTGCGGATAATTAACAAACATGAGCTTAATATTGCCTTGTTCTTTTACCACTTTTTCAAGCGCTTCAAAATCCGGGAACCAGTTGTTTGCTTCAGTAAGATCGTAGTACAAAGGCGATCCTCCGGCAAGTTTTGCAGCACTTGTGTAGGTTGGGTAACCTGGATTTGGCACCAATACTTTATCACCATCATTCAGGTATGTCATGCAAATGTGCATGATGCCTTCTTTACTGCCGATTAAAGGCAAAACTTCAGTATCAGGATTTAAGTCAACATTATACCATTTTTTGTACCAGTCGCTTACAGCTTTACGCAAAACAGGTGAACCGGTATAGCTCTGGTATCCATGCACATTTGTCTTTGCACTTTCTTCCTGCAGTGTTTTGATCACATCAGGATGCGGTGGCATATCAGGACTTCCTATTCCTAAATTGATGATGTTTTTTCCAGCCTTGTTCAGCTCGCCTATTTCACGCAATTTTTGTGAAAAGTAGTATTCGCCTATTCCGTTTAACCTGTTTGCTGTCTGCATGATTATAATTCAAAAATTAAAATTCAAAATTCAAAAACCGTTCATTTATATTCTGCACCCGTCATTTTCCATTTTCAACTTTCTATTTTCAATTCACTCTCAACTCTCCACTCTCAATTTTCAACTCTTCATCTCCCCTTTTTTGTACACCCCGTATACCTTCAATTCTTCTGTCATCGGTGTTATTTTTTCCACTACCGTGTTGAATTGATCCAATGAATCGAATTCCATGTCTGCGTGGAAAGAGTATTTAAAGTCGCTGCCCGGAATAGGGAAGCTCTGTAACTTGCTGAGGTTGATGCCGCCTTCGGCGATGTTGGTGAGCACTTTTGCGAGACTGCCTCTTGAGTGATCTGTGTGGAAATTGATGGAAGCTTTGTCTGCGTTGGATATTTCCTGTGCTATATTTTCTGGCTGCAATATCAGGAACCTTGTGTAGTTATTCTTTAGCGTGTGGATGTTGGGGGCGATCATGTCAAGATCGAAGAGTTCTGCGGCGAGTTTACTGGCGATGGCGGCGATGTGCTTGCTTTTGTGCTGGTGAACATGTTTTGCGCTGAGTGCCGTATCTTCTGTTTCCACCAATTTCCAGTTGTGTTTTTCGAGGAAATCTATACACTGCAAAATCGCCATCGGGTGTGAGTGAACTTCTCGTATATCTTCCAGTTTTACGCCGCGGTTTACCATCAGGTTTTGTGCGATATGAAGGTAAACCTCTCCCACAACCTTCAATTTACTTTTCTGGAGCAAATTGTAATTGGGTAAGATGCTTCCGGCAATAGAGTTTTCAATGGCCATAACGCCGCCGTCACTTTCTTTTTTGTTGGATGCCACTTTTACCACATCACGAAAATTCGGACAGGTAATGACCTCTACATCCTTCCCGAAAAACTGCCTTGCGGCCACCTGGTGAAAACTACCCTCGTATCCCTGAATCGAAACTTTCATTTTTTGTTACGGTTTAAAACAAAAAATCCCGGCGTTTCTGCCGGGATTCATTTATGTTGTTAGTTGTTTTTATTTAACGACGATTCAACAAAAGCAATCCCGGCTTCTGACTAAAGAAGAAGTAAAAATAAAATCGGTTATGCTTTTTCGAGTTGATCATTATTTGTCAAAAATATAAACTATTTGAAATTATCAAAATTTATTTTAAAAATGTGTTACGTTATTCAAATAATGCCATTCTTTGTTAAACGCAGTATTTACAGCTATTGCAGGCGATTTAGAATCTGTTGGTCAATTTTCTTGAAAAGATGGTATGGCTTGTAAATCCGCCAGTTATCTATTTCCATCAGTTCGATGTAGTAATTCAGTTTTGCCTTTTTAAAGTCGTGCTGCGTTTGTTGGGGCATGTTAAGGCACACGATCCAGCCTTCGTTGTCGGTCACTTCTTCAAACCATTCCTGATAGTAATCTTTGTCGCCGCTGTGAAAATTAAGCACATTTTCCGTTATCAAAATAAATTTCGTGATGCCTTCGTATTCCATTTTGTCGATCACATCCCGTTTCAGGGTCATGATGTCGTTTTCAATAGCATCGTTCCATTCCCCGATCAATTCGAGGATCACGTATTTCTCTTCATAGTCGGCCATTATTTCCTTCATGTACAGGGTGCGTGAGCCAAATTCATCCCACTGCGGGTGTATGTAGTAGTTATACACCGTGTGCGTAAACTCGAATTCAGAGTACACCCTTCCATAAAAAGGCGACCGCTCGTCTTCCTCGCTGGTATAAATATGCCGCCAGTTATAAAAAGGTTCTATTTCGTGCATTTTGAGTAATTAATAATTAATAATGAATAATGAATAATGAATAGGGTGTTACTTAATCATAAATTAAGAATTAGGAATTAAGAATGCTTTCTGTGCAGCTTTAAACCTGTTAGCTAACGGGCTTCTGTGCATTAAATCTCAAAATCTCAAATCATCTCAAATCATATCAAATCATGACAATCATGAAAATCTGCGTTCCTGTTTCCTCCATTTTCAAATTTTCAAATTCTCAAATTTTCAAATTGTCTTCAAATTATCCATCGCTCGCTTCACACTGCCATATTTCAACAGCAATTCTTTTGCCTTGTGGGCATCGGTAATGCCAGCTTTTTCCATTAACATTTTTGTGCCACGCTCTATGAGTTTAGCGTTGGTCAGCTGCATGTTCACCATCTTGTTATCTTCTACCCTGCCGAGTTGTATCATAAGCGTGGTGGAGATCATGTTTAGTACCAGCTTTTGTGCGGTGCCGCTTTTCATGCGGGTGCTGCCAGTGATGAATTCCGGACCAACGATCACTTCTACCGGAAAATCGGCGCTGGCGCTGATGGGCGCATTCTCATTACAGCTTATTGATCCGGTTATGATATTGTGCTTTCGGCATTCGTCCAAAGCACTTATCACATACGGAGTTGTACCGCTGGCCGCAATGCCTATTACCACATCTTTTTCGCTTATAAAATGACTTTGCAGATCTTTCCAACCTTGTGTTGTGCTGTCTTCCGCATTTTCCACCGGTATCTGAATGGCTTTTTCTCCGCCGGCGATGATGCCGATGATCAGTCCCTGTGGCATACCATACGTAGGTGGAATTTCACTCGCATCTAAAATGCCCAATCTTCCGCTGGTTCCGGCTCCCATGTAAAATAGACGGCCGCCCGCCAACATTTTATCGGCGATCGCATTGACCAACTTTTCTATTTGCGGGATTGCTTTTTCAACGGCTATAGGCACAGTTTTATCCTCCGTATTCATGTTTGCGAGCAAATCATGTACGGTCATCTTTTCCAAATGTCTGTAGCGACTTGACTGTTCTGTGGTTTGAATAAACATAGATAAAAAATTAAAAAGTCAAAATCCAAAAGTCAAAAAAGGTTCTACAACTGCCGGGGTTTCCTTTTTGAATTTTTACTTTTGAATTTTTACTTGCTATGGTATTTGATAAGCCCATCCATCGGATTCTTCAAAATATTGCCCATTTCAAACTCATAGCTATGGCAAAGTTCAGTAATTACATCCTTAAAACCATAAGCTACACTTCCTACAAAATTGATGGGATTGTTCCAGCTTTCGGTGAACTTACAAATATGGTGGAAGAAGAAGTCGTTCAGTCCGTCTTCAATAATATTCTCAATCATAAAGTGGCCGCGGTTTTCAGCGAGAAATACCGCAAATGACGCGAGATAACGATTGGGGAATTCGCCTTTGTAAACATTGGTTAGCATATCTGCTTCGGAGACACCAAATTTTTCCTCGAAACGATATTTTAACTCCTCGTCGAACGTGCCATACAGGTAATATTGCACTACATTTTTGCCGAGGTAAGCGCCGCTTCCTTCATCTCCCAAAATGTAGCCAAGCCCTGTTCTTTCTTTAATAATTTTACTTCCGTTGTAAAAAGAGGAACTACTGCCGGTGCCTAAAATACAGGCCACGCCTTTTTTATCTCCGCACAAGCCTTTGGCCGCGCCACTTAGATCGTGGTCGACATTTATTTCTGCTTCTGTAAATACTTTTTGCAGCGCCTTTTTGACCATTTTTCGGTTGTCCGGATTTTTGCATCCGGTTCCGTAATAAAATATCTCCTCAATACTGACATTTTTCAGCTTGCCTACCAGTTCTTTTTCTATGAGAGCTTTTATTTCGTCGCCATTCAAAAAGTACGGACTGATGCCTGTAGTGAAAACCCTTTTCGTCTTTTTTCCGTCAACTACACACCATTCGCATTTTGTGGAACCGCTGTCTGCTATTAATAGGGCCATAATGGATGATTTGGAAATTATTATTTAAGTAAAATGTTGTCAGGCTCGGAGCCGGGAAAATTCAGCAGGCAAATATCTTGCATCGTTATCACAATACTACCTTAAAAAAAGCAAGCAAAGTGACATTCCTCTCAATATTTTCCCAACTAACTTGTTGATTAACAAACTTTGTTAAGTAAAAAGTCAAAAGTCAAAACGTTGGTATCCATATCTCGCGATCGCGTTTTCTACTTTTCACTTTTGCCTTTTTACTTTTCACTTAACTACTTACAAATTAATTACAATCGGCAAAACAAGTTTGGATATTTCCGGTAATTTGCAACCTTATTTATGGAAATGCACAGAAATTCTAATAACAAAAAAATACAGGTATGGTTGCCTTTGCTTTTTGCTTTGGTAATGGTACTCGGTATGACGCTCGGATATTTGCTTAGAGGAAACAGTTCGCAAACTCGTGGAATCCTTATGTTACCCGGAAAAAGAAGCCCACTACAGGAAGTGGTTGACCTGGTAAATGCAAAATACGTGGATCCTATTACTGACACGTTGAACGGCGATATGGCGCAGGCGATGCTTGCCAAGCTTGATCCGCATTCGGTGTATATTCCAGCAGTTGATCTAAGTGAAATAAATGAGGATTTGCAGGGAAATTTTCAGGGCATTGGCGTTGAGTTCCAGATATTTAATGATACAGTAAACGTTATCAATGTTTTGCAGGGCGGCCCAAGCGAAAAAGCCGGCTTGCAGGTAGGTGATAAATTTGTGAAAGTGGGTGACAGTTTGGTCGCGGGAAACAAAATCACCAATGCACGCATTCGCAACCTTTTGCGCGGGCCCGGCGCCAGTAAGGTTTTGGTAACGATAATGAGAAATGGTAAACTATTGCAATTCACGATTAATCGCGGCCTGATTCCTATTCCTTCTATTGACGCTTCGTATAAACTCGATTCTTCTACCGGCTATATCCGCATTAATAAATTTTCGGAAACGACCTACGAGGAATTCATGGCTTCGCTGGAGAAATTGCAAAAACAAAACTTTTCCCAGCTGGTCCTGGACCTACGTGGCAATGGCGGCGGCATCCTGACCGAGGCTGTTGATATTGCCGATGAATTTCTGGATGGCAATAAATTGATCGTTTATACGCAAGGATATAAAATGCCTCGCCAGGAATACCGCTGCAAGCGTGATGGTATTTTTGAGAAAGGTAAATTGGTGGTATTGGTGGATGAAAATACTGCGAGCGCAAGCGAAGTATTGACTGGTGCTTTGCAAGATTGGGACAGGGCAACAATTATAGGACGAAGATCTTTTGGCAAAGGCCTGGTGCAGGAGCAATATGATCTTAGCGACGGTGCTGCATTGCGACTTACCGTTGCGAGATATTACACACCGAGCGGCCGCAGTATTCAAAAACCTTACACGCATGATGGCAATGGCGATTACGGTAATGATCTGTTGAAACGCTATCAACATGGCGAACTTGTAAATGCGGATAGCAATAAAGTTCAAAACGGAAAGGCCTACCAAACGAAGAGTGGACGCACCGTTTACGGCGGCGGTGGCATTATGCCGGATGTGTTTGTTCCTTTTGATACAAGTGTGGTTTCTGCAAGCGTGAACAAAGTACTGAGCCGTACAACTGTGAGCAATTTTGTTTACCAATATTATGTACAAAATAAAAATGAGCTGACGGCTTATCACTCCGGTGTTGAGTTTGCACAAAAATTCAATAAGGACGAAGATTTGTGGAATGCGTTTGCAAATTTTGCTTCAAAAGACTCGCTGGCTGTAAATAGTATTTCTGCTAAAGACAAAGACTTTTTGAAAGATCATCTGAAAGCTTTGCTGGGAAGACAGATCTGGCGCAACGAGGGCCTTTATGAGATACTGAACGCGGATGACGAAATGATTAAGAAAGCGCTGGAAGCAGTGAAGAAATAAACTATGTTTGATGTACGGTGTTCGAAGTACGAAAGTCATTGGGATGTAGCTCTCTAAAGAATTTCGTATACCGTACATCGTACTTCTTACGACTCCTCATCCTCTCTCCGTACACTTTTTGTTCGAAATCGAACACTTGATTCAACTCCTCAAAACACAAAACCCTAGAAATCAAGCATCTACAGTTTGGCATTAGCTTGGCCTTCTGATAAGCACTTATGCTTATCACTTACTTTAAAATAACACTGCAAAACTTATCGGGAAGTAAACTCATTTCGGGTATTGACCTTTTCGGCGTAGCCATTGCAACGGCCTGTTGCCTGATAATGTTGTTGTACATTTTAACTGAGTTGTCTTTTGACAAACATCAAAGCAACACCAAGGACATTTATATTATTCGATCTGAAAATTATTGGAGGCTAAGCAGAAAAAAAAGCGTTGCTATTGTGCGCCTTTCCACCTCCAGACTAAAGACGGACATACAAAATGCTACGTGGACGCTTAATATGAACGTTGCTAAAACGTCATTACAAATAAAGGAAGGAAAGGATTGTCAATACCAGAGTGCATGCATGAAGAGACTGAAAACAGAATGATAAAAAAATCAGAAATTAGGAACTGACCACAGAAGGCATCCCAATCCCTAATCCCTGATTTCTAATTCCTGGTTATGCGGCATTTTTAATCTCACGTTGCTGATCCAATACTTCTTTCTTCTCTATTTTGTAAGAGTAGACAAGTCCGATACCGCCGCCTATAGCGATGAAAGCGAACCAGAGCGCAGGATTGTCAGTTTTTAAGATGTGTTGGGTTACGACGTAAGCGAGCGCCAATCCGATGCCGGAACCGATGAGCAACAGACCCCATTTCAGGCTGCGGTAAGGAGCAGGAATGTTGGCGAATTCTTTAGGGTTTATGCCTCTGTCAATCAAGGCCATGTTTTCTTTATTTACGAGGTAGCGCCATCCAAATATCATTGCAAAGCCGCTTACGAACGATATGATTAACCAGAGTATTGCTAATTGACCTGTTTCCATTTTAAAGGTTTTAATGAATTTATAATTAGTTTTTTATGAGTTTCTTTCTTGTCAGACTAACCTTTTGTTTCTGAGGTTACATCTTTCAGGATTTTTTTTCAACCGGTTTCAAAGTATCAGACTATGGGTGAGGGGAAAAGGTTACAACAATTAGGAACTAAGAATTAGGAATTAGGAATTTAGGGTGCTGCAGTATCAGGCGTATCCGGCCTTGTCTTTATTATAGCAAGGAATTTGCATCCAATTTTAATGCAACACAGAAAGAATTCTTAATTCTTAATTCCTAATTCTTAATTATTAATTATTAATTATTAATTGTCCCTGTAACCTCAACCCTTCCAAAGTCGTCAAACAATACCAATGACAACACAACCTTCAGACAATGATCTAATTGCACAGGTGCTTCGGGGCAATCAACAGGTGTTTGCGGAGTTGGTGAAACGATACCAGAATTTCGTTTTTACCATTACGCAGCGATATGTTGACAGCCGCGAAGATGCGGAAGAAATTTCGCAGGATGTTTTCGTTAAAGCTTATCGTAGCCTGCGAGATTTTCGCGGCGATAGTAAGTTCAGCACATGGCTTTATACAATTACTTCTACTACTTGCATTACTCATTTAAGACGTAAAAAACAGGATGTGTTTTCTCTTGACCAGGAAAACGTATTTGCAAGAGCTGAGAATTTAAATTCCGGTTTTAATGCAAATGAAGTGGAACAAAAATCTAAAATCAATATGGTGAACAGTGCCATTGCGCTCCTTTCGCCGGATGATGCGCAGGTGATCACGTTGTTTTACAAAGCAGAGCAGAGCCTGGATGAAATAGCTAATATTATGGGACTGGAAACAAACACTGTGAAAGTGCGCTTACACAGGGCAAGGCAACGACTGAAAGAAAAAATGGAAAAACATTTCGTGGCTGAACTAAACGATCTGAGGTAATTTTAAGAATCCCCTGATTACAACTCGGAATTTCGATCTTATACTTTATAAAACGCATTATGATGGACACAAATAGCAATATTGAAGAAAGATTATGGGACTACGTTGACGGTATTTCCAGTGCCCATGAAAAAAATGTGATTGAAAAATTACTGGAAACCAACAGCGAATGGCGCCATAAATACAAAGAGATTTTGAAGGCCAGCATTCTTTTGCAGGAAAGCATTGAGATCGATGAGCCTTCTATGCGCTTTACGCAAAATGTAATGGAAGAAATAGCCAAATATAAAATCGCTCCGGCAGCTTCTACCTATATCAACAAGAAGATCATCTACAGCATTGCAGCTGTGTTTTTAACCATTATTGTCGCCATGTTTGTGTATGTTTTTGCAAACGTTGATTGGGCCCCTGCAGGATCTGGCGGTGGTATACCATTTGATATTTCTAAAATTAACTACGGCAAAATATTCAACAGCACATATGTAAACATATTCCTGATGTTGAACGTGATCATTGGCCTTGTATTTTTAGATAAGTATTTTTCAGTTAAGAAGAAGAAATTACTGGAACGGGATTTAACAAATACATCCATTTAACCGTTTAATCAGTTAAACTTACATTATTTAATAAGGTCGAATCAGCTAATTTTGCTGTTTAGTTATAAATCAGCACTGTTCAACATTTTGAACAAAGGATATAGACCTATTGATACAGAATCTTTTAATAACACTCACATTTATAATTTGCGGAGTTTTCTCCGCAAATGTTTTTGCACAGGATACATCCATCATAAGACAGTTTAAACGAACGACAGATACCAACCGGGAAGAAGTATCTGAAAAAGATCTGATCGACGTAATGCATTCTTTGCAAAAAAATAAACCAGCAAAAGTCGCTGACACATCGATACAGCCACATAAGTTTCTTTACTCTGTTGTACCGGCCATTGGCTATACGCTTTCCAGTGGTTGGACGGCTATTCTCAGCGCGAATGTTGCGACGTATTTAAGCGACCCCAAAACAACCAATATTTCCAGTCTTACGGTAAGCGCCAATTATACCCAATACAACCAGTTAACGCTTCCTGTTTTTTTAACGGTCTGGACAAAAGACAATAAATGGAACATTTCGGCTGACTGGCGATTTTACAAATACCCGCAAGACACATACGGGCTAGGTGGGCACAGCCAAATTGAAAATGCAGATAACATAGATTACTATCACTTGCGACTGCATCAATCCGTTCAAAAGAGAGTAACAAATTCACTATACCTGGGGTTAGGATATTTTCTGGACTACCATTGGGATATAGATGAAAAAGGATACAACAAGGATGTTGCAGAATATGGCCTGCCGACAAAAACACTTGCCTCCGGCCCGGTTGCAACCGTACTGTTTGACAGCCGAAAAAATTCGATCAATCCTTCACAGGGCTTTTTTGCAAATGTTGTTTACAGACCCAACCTCACTATTTTTGGAAGTGACAACAACTGGCAGTCGTTAACAATTGACGTTAGAAAATACATCAACTTCCCAAAAGGCAGCAAGAACGTTTTGGCGTTCTGGAACCTTGACTGGCTTACGCCTTCTGGTAAACCACCTTATCTCGATCTGCCAAGTACGGGCTGGGATGCGTTTAACAACACCGGCCGTGGATATATACAAGGACGCTACAGAAGCTATAACATGCTGTATCTCGAAAGCGAATACCGCTTTCAGATCTCGCGTAACGGACTTTTCGGCGGCGTGGTATTTGCCAATGCGCAAAGCTTTTCCAACGGCCCTGGTCTTCACTTCGACAATGCTGCTCCCGCCGCAGGACTTGGCCTCCGCATTAAAGTGAACAAAATCTCCAAAGCAAATATTGCTATCGACTACGGCTTCGGACTAAATGGATCGAGAGGTCTGTTCGTGAATTTGGGAGAAATCTTCTAGAAATGTACGAAGTACGAAGTACACAATTGAAGCTTCGTGAAATTAAAAAGACGCGGCAATGCCGCGTCTCTACAGGATTACCCTGATTTTATTAATCATTGAACTTTTTCTTCAGATCCATCAGTTTCGCCTGGAACGGATTCAATGGCTGTGGCTTGCCGCCGCCCTGTTGTGGCTTTTTGATGTTTTGATTACCGCCACTTCTTTGGCCCTGCTCTTTGTTATCTCTTGCAGGTTTGCTGCCATCCTTCATGCTAAGGCCAATACGCTTTCTTGCTACATCTACTTCGGTTACCGTTACCATTACTTTTTGCTGCAATTTCACCGCTTCATTTGGATCGCTGATGTAAGAATTGCTAAGTTGAGAAATGTGTACCAAACCATCTTGTTTTACGCCTATGTCAACAAAAGCACCGAAGTTCGTAATGTTTGTAACTATACCAGGCACAGTCATTCCAACTTTCACATCTTCGATCGCTTTGATGGTTTCATCAAAGCGGAACTCTTCGATCTGTGCACGTGGGTCACGGCCTGGCTTTTCAAGCTCTTTCAAAATATCGTCAATGGTGAACTCACCTACTTTTTCAGATACATATTGCTTGCGGTTGATCTGTTTGCGCAAGTCATTTTGTTTGATCAGATCTTCTACGGAACAATTAAGATCTTTGGCCATTGCTTGTACCACTGAATAACTTTCAGGGTGCACGGCACTGTTGTCAAGCGGATTTTCAGCATTGCGAATGCGAAGGAAGCCCGCGCATTGTTCGAATGTTTTTGGCCCCATCAAACTCACTTTCTTCAGCTCGTCACGAGTTTTGAAAGCACCATTTTTTGCCCTGTATTCAACAATATTTTTTGCCAGTGTTGCACTCAAGCCAGAAACATAGTTCAGCAAATGTTTACTTGCAGTATTCAAATCAACACCTACGTGGTTCACCGCACTTTCAACTACTTTGTCAAGACTTTCTTTCAAACGCGTTTGGTTTACATCGTGCTGGTACTGACCAACGCCTATTGACTTAGGATCGATTTTTACCAACTCACTCAGCGGATCAAGCAAACGACGACCAATGCTGATGGAACCACGAACGGTTACGTCCTGATCAGGAAATTCTTCACGTGCCACTTCTGATGCAGAGTAAATAGACGCACCACTTTCATTTACCATGAAAATGCTCACGTGTTTGCCAAAGTCAATGTTTCGGACAAGTTGCTCCGTTTCACGACCCGCGGTACCATTACCAACACCAATTGCTTCAATATCGTATTTGTTTACCAGATATTTCAATTCATGAATCGCTTCATCAGTTTGATGTTGCGATAGCGTGAAGATGGTTGAATAGTGCTGAAAATTACCTTGCTCATCCAGGCAAACCACTTTACAACCTGTACGGTAGCCCGGATCTATTGCCATTACACGTTTTGAGCCCAGCGGAGATGCCAGCAACAACTGACGAAGATTTTCTGCGAATACTTTTATAGCTTCTTCATCCGCGTCTGTTTTACTAAGCAGGCGGTATTCATTTTCGATCGATGGTTTCAGCAAACGATCGAATGAATCATCAATTGCTTTCTTCACTTCGCCCGCAGCAGGGTTGCTTGCTTTTACAAATATTCTTTCAAGATCTTCTACACCGGTTGTTTTGTCGATGTTCAGATCCATGATCAGGAAGCCTTCTTTTTCACCGCGACGAATCGCCAGAATCCTGTGTGAAGGACTTTGTGAAAGCGGTTCATTGAATTCAAAATAATCGCGGTACTTCTGTGCTTCAGGATCCTCTTTTTTGCTCGACAAAACTTTTGCCTGCAATACAGATGTTTCTTTAAATATCTGGCGCACTTTGTTTCTCGCCTGCTCATTTTCACTCACCCACTCTGCAATGATATCTCTTGCACCTTGTAGTGCCTCTTTATTGTCTTTTACAAGATCGTTCAGGTATTTTGCCGCTTCTTCATCAGGAATTTCATTGCCTTGTTCGAAAAGTAATTTTGCCAAAGGCTCCAAACCTTTTTCAATGGCTTGCGTAGCTCTTGTTTTACGTTTTGGTTTGTAAGGCAGATAAATATCTTCCAGTTCAGTTGCGTCATAGCAATCGTCAATACGTTGTTTAAGCTCCGGTGTTAATTTACCCAGACCCTCGATCGTTTTGATAACTGTTTCTTTACGTTTCTCAAGCTCGTTGAAATATTTAATTTCTTCCACCACGTTATTGATCATCACCTCGTCGAGGTTTCCGGTAGCTTCCTTTCTGTATCGCGCCATAAATGGAATGGTTGCCCCTTCTGCATTCATGTCGTGAATATTGGTGATCTGCTTGATTGATAAGCTTAGTTTTTCAGCAGCTTTTTGTACGTACTTCGGTTCCATGAGTAAATATTTTAAAAGAAACGATTTTCGCTTTTTTGGGAAAGCGGGGAGCAAATGTAAGGTATGAATTGAAAGAAAAAACTTTGATTTTTAATCCGGAAAGACGTATAAAAAAGAAGTGAAAAGTAAAAGTAAAAAGTAAAAAAGGGAGCCTAATTTTCGGGGTCCCTTTTTACTTTTTATTTTTTACTTTATTTCTAGTCTTTAATAAACAATGCCTTCAGTTCTTTTGCATCGTCTGGCTTCATTTTACCTCCCAAAATCAGGCGAAGCTGACGTCTGCGCAAAGCGCCTTCAAAAAGTAATTTTTCTTCGTCCGTTTCCGCCACAAAACCCGGGACAGTTGTAGGTTTATTGTTTTCATCAAGGGCTACAAACGTATAATATGCTTCGTTGCTTTTGTATTTTACCCTTTTCGCCAGATCCTCTCCCCAAATTCTTAAATGCACCTCCATAGAAGTGGTAAATGCACGACTCACCTTAGCTTCAATATGCACTACGTTGCCCAATTTAATAGGCGATTCAAAGGAAATATTGTCAACGGAGGCCGTTACAACAGGCATATTGCAATGTTTTTGTGCAGCCAGTGCCGCTGCGATGTCCATCCAATACATTAAGCGACCTCCCATAAGGTTATTGAACAGGTTAGTATCATTGGGTAGCACCAACTCCGTCATTGTGATTGCGCTTTCTGCTGCTTTTTTTACGTCCATATTTAATTTTTATAATATGGCGCAAAACTAGGTGGAATAATTTGAAAATTTGAAAATATGCTAATTTGAAAATTCTTTTTGGGCAGCTTTCCTTTTTTTCATTTACTCCTCAAACATTTTAGAACCAGCAATAAATGGCGAAAGTAGCACCTGAGGCATTTTCAAATTTTCAATCTTCAAATTTTCAAATTAATATGCTCTCCAGGTTTTTTAAAAAATCAACGTCTACGTCAGCGCCAATCCCCGGTTCTTCTGGAACGGTAACAGAAAAATTGTTGAAGGAAAGGCCTCCTTTTACAGGGTCGAGTTTATGGCCGAGCATACAGGTGTCCATATCGTAAAAACGAATATTGTCGGTCGCTTTGGCGAAATGAGCAAAGGCTGTAAGGGCAAGTCTGCTCTCCAGCATGCCGCCCATCATACAGGGGATGTTACCTTGTTTGCAGACCTCACTTATTTTTATCGCTTCAAGAATGCCACCGCTTTTGGCAAATTTTATATTTACATAATCACAAGCCTTTGCAGCAATAAGGCGCTTGGCATCATGATGATCAAACACGCTTTCATCCGCCATTATTTTTACCGGAGAATTTAAAACAAGTTCTGGTAAAACAGGATCATGATGTCTGCGCATCGGCTGTTCGCAAAATTCAACGTCATAGCGACTGATCTCGTTCAACGCAAACTCAGCATCAGCGTAGCTCCAGCCCTGGTTCGCATCTACACGCAGCGTAATGAAAGGATGAACAGCTTCCCTTATTTGTTTTACTCTTTCCACATCTTCAGCAGGATGTTTGCCCAACTTTATTTTAATGATCTGTACGCCACGCTCAATGAATTCTTTCGCTTTTGCGGCCATATTTTCCGGTGTGTCTATGCCGATTGTAAGATCGGTGATCATTTCTTTTTGCTTTGCATTTGGATTAAGAAATGAATACAACGGTTTGCCCACCTGCTTTGCAGCAATGTCGTACAGCACCATATCAAACGCACTTTTAATGGTTGCGTTATAAGCAGTAAATGCATGTAATTCACTCATCCTTGCGGCAATGTCCAGCGCATCTTTGTCCTTCCACAACTGCGCAAAATCTTTTGCCATTACAAAACAAGTCTCCTGTGTTTCACCAACGATCATTGGAAACGCAGAGCACTCCCCTACTCCAACAATGTTCTCGTTTGTGTAAGCCTTTATGAAAATGTTTTGTGCAAAATTCATTGTTCCCGTTGCGATCGTAAAAGGATGCATGGGAATGCTGTATTTGTATATTTCGAATGCTGTAAAAATCAAGATATGTGTTTTGAGTTTTAAGTTTGTGAGCGGTAATAACCGTTCGGTTTTGACTTTTGATTTTTGACTTTTGGGCTTCCACCTTACTTCCCCATTGCCTTAAAAATCGCCAGTGTTTTCGCGCCCTCACGGAGTTGCAATTCATCTCCTACTATAAAATAATTATTGGTAGATTGTATGTAGGCAAACAGTTTTGTTTCCACAGCATTAATTTCAGGAGCACACATTTTTTTGGTGCTTGCAAGGTGGTTCATTCTTAACGAAGCAATGCCTGTTTTATAGTTACCTCGTATAAAATTACATCCTCCGTAACCGGTAAATTTTAAGCCCGTTGTATCAAATTGTATATAAGCACTGTCGCTGATTAATGTGCCATCCATTCTCGTAAGTTTCCATTTCGCATCAGTTAAGGCAACATTAGGCATGTTTTGCTTTCTGTAAATTGTCCGTACGCTGCGTTTTGGCATCGTCGTAGTGACAAGCGAATCGCTGCTTACATTCAACGCTATCATTGTATCACGCACCATTGTTGCAGGAGCGTTGCCCATATTGCTTTCAATTACGAATACAAGTGTGTCGCCAGCGAGCCACCATTTTTTATAATCCAGCGTTGGTGTGTTAATGGATTCTGCAACGCTGTCTTCCTTTAATTTGAAACCTTCCACCTGCCCTACCTTGCCGGGCTTCTGACAAATCCATGCGCCAATAAATTTGCCCGCATCGGGATTTACCTTTTTCGCTTTCACCGCTGCAATAGTGTCTTTGCCTTCATTTTTCGATTGTGACGCATTGTTACATGCGCTCATGAATATCAAAGCAAGAAACAGTACTCCGATAATATTTTTCATCTGTCAATTTTTTTATTGTTTTTAATGGTCAGAGCCCGCCCGAATTGTTCAGAATAATATCATGCCTTAACTGGAAAAGTTCATAGGGTAACCCGATCAGCAATTTATAAAACTGTTTATATATTATTCTTAATAAAAAAAGAACTTATATATATTTTACAAGTCTCTTGCCAATTTGATGCATTTTAACAAATAACCCAATTTATTTAAAAATAACTATTGCCCTTCTATTTTTCTACACTTCAGTTCACTAATCAATCGATTGTGTCATTTTTATTTAAAAAATACTTACCGGTAAAGGGTTTCCGTAATTTTGCTCATTCATTTTTTTAAAATGTCACTATGAATACACTCCCCAAAATTTCTTTTGACAATACGGCTAACGCATTTGAGTACAAGTCCGACAAACTCCTGAAGAAAGCTCGCTTCCTTTTCTCTTGCATGAAAAATAATTTTCTTGTAAAAGCAGGTATAGCCCTTACTCCATTGGCGATCAAATTAAGACTGCCAGTGAAGGGTCTGATCCGTAGTACTATTTTCCAGCAGTTTGTTGGTGGTGAAACACTCGAACAAACAAAATCTGTTGCGGAAACATTAGGCAAATATCATGTCCAGGTTATTCTCGACTATGGTGTGGAAGGCGGCGACGACGGCGAACACGGATTTGATCACGCGACAGAAGAATTTCTGCGCGTTATCAACTATGCCGCTACGCAAAAAAATATTCCGTTCATGAGCATTAAAGTAACAGGTCTTGCAAGATTTGAGTTACTGGAAAATATCAATGCTTTAATGAACAAACAACGAGGTGATCTGCTACAGTGCTATGAAAAAGCCCTCCTACAATTAAGCGCTGAAGAAAAGGCAGAATGGCAAAGAGTTGTGGAGCGTGTTCAAAAAATCAGCCAGGCAGGTTATGAAAAAAATGTCGGCGTTTTGGTAGATGCCGAGGACTCGTGGATACAAGAACCTGTAGATGCACTGACAACGAAAATGATGGAAAAATTCAATCACAAGTCAGTTATTATCTACAATACACTGCAAATGTACAGGCATGATCGTTTGTCGTTCCTGGAAGAAGCATTGCAAATGGCCGTTGAAAGAAAATATGTTCTGGGTGCAAAAATTGTTCGTGGTGCTTATATGGAAAAAGAAAGAGACCGCGCCGAAGAAATGGGCTACCCTTCTCCTATACAACCCAATAAAGAAGCGACGGACAGAGATTACAATGCAGCTGTGGATCTTTGCATCGACAATATCAACAATGTTGCTTTGATAGTTGCTTCGCACAATGAATACAGCAATCTGTTTGTTACCGAACAACTACTTTTAAAAGGCTTCGAATTGGATCATCCTCACGTGCACTTTTCACAATTGTACGGCATGAGCGATAACATCACTTTCAACCTTGCAAAAGCAGGCTGCAGCGTTAGTAAATATTTGCCTTTCGGCCCTATCAAAGATGTAGTGCCTTACCTGATGCGCCGTGCAGAGGAAAATAGCTCACTAAGCGGACAAACAGGAAGAGAGTTGAGTTTGATCGAGAAAGAAATAAAACGGAGAGCCAATTAATAATTAATAATTAATAATTGATAATTAATAAGGCCGCATTCAGTATTGAATGCGGCCTTTGTTTAGATACAACTATAGCTATGTTATTCTCGTATTCGATGCGACACCTATTAGTTCTTAATTATTAATTATTAATTTTCTTCAAATTGGGTAAAAAGCCCGTCAACAATCCTATCAACGGTAAAAAAGCACATACCTGGTACACATGCTGAATGCTTGTCTGATCTGCGAGCTTTCCCAACAGTGCGGAACCAATACCTCCCATACCAAAGGCGAAACCAAAGAACAAACCTGCAATAGTACCCACTTTGCCGGGAATTAGCTCTTGCGCATACACTAAGATAGCTGAGAATGCAGAGGACAATATCAAGCCGATAAATACGCTTAAAATGCCTGTCCAAAAAAGATTAACGTGAGGCAGCAAAAGTGAAAATGGCGCTACGCCAAGTATAGATATCCAGATTACATATTTACGACCGATCTTATCGCCCAAAGGCCCGCCCAGAAAGGTTCCTGCAGCAACAGAAAACAGGAATACAAAAAGATAGATCTGTGCACTTTGCACTGATACATGGAACTTATCGATCAGGTAGAAAGTGTAGTAGCTTGTCATGCTGGCCATGTAGAAATATTTGGAGAAAATAAGCACCAGCAAAATGATTACAGACAGTACAATTTTTGATTTTGGCAAATGATTGTCTGTATTAATTATTATCGATTTTTTACTCTTAATGCGATTGGTGTTTTGCTTATACCATTTCCCGATATTTATCATAATTACTATCGCTACCAAAGCAGCTAAAGAAAACCAGATAACATGTCTTTGTCCTAACGGCACAATGATCGCAGCCGCTAACAATGGACCTAACGAACTACCTGCATTTCCGCCCACCTGAAACAGCGATTGCGCCATGCCATGTTTGCTTCCCGCAGCCATGTGGGCCAGTCTCGAAGCTTCAGGATGAAATATTGACGAACCAATTCCAACCAATGCCACCGATACAAGGACCATTGGAAAAGTTGAAGCGAAAGATAAACAGATCAATCCGCTTAATGTAAAGCTCATGCCTATTGCTAAAGAAAATGGCTGCGGTTTTTTATCGGTGTATAAGCCAACAATTGGTTGTAGTAAAGAAGCCGATAATTGAAACACCAACGTGATCAATCCTATTTGTGTAAAGTTGAGTTTAAGCGATTCCTTTACCAGCGGATAGATTGCCGGAATTAATGATTGCAATGTATCATTCAATAAATGCGAAACGCTTAAAGCAATGAGCACCGAATAAACGGTTTTCTCTGCTAGTTCCTGTGCAACTGTTACCGAAGGTTGTTCTATTGTTTTCATTACCTGGTCAATTTGTAAGATTACTTTTTATGGGTTGCTATACTCTTTGAAATCTTCAAGGCACTCTGCAAATCCTTATCAGCAAAGGCTTTCAGGAGTTGCTCATGCATATCTTGTGTTTCCATGAAAACTTCTGTGCTTTCAAATTTTTCCAAAAACATATTCTTTAAGTGCATGGCGACAGTTTGATAAATCTCCACCATAATACTATTGGCCGATGCCTCCGCAATGACAATATGAAAATCAATATCGGCCTGGATACAAGCCGGAAGATTTTGCGCCTGCGCATATTTTCTTCGCAATAAAACCGCTTGTTTCATTTTCATCACATCCGCCTCGGACCTACGCACCACAGCCATCTCCACGATCTTTTCTTCTATTGCAAGACGCACTTCATTTACTTCATCGAATTTCGCTCTCATCAATCTTTGCGATAAGGGCTCACCAAAGCCTGTTTTGGAAACAATGGTCGTTCCTGTGCCTTGTCTCACTTTTATAAATCCATCATTTGTGAGAATTCTTATCGCCTCTCGTATCGACGAGCGGCCCACGCCAAACTGCTCCATTAGTTCAGGCTCCGTTGGCAGTTTTTCGCCCACTTCGTACCTATCAGAACTGATCAGTTCCTTTAGTCGTCCAGCAACTTCTTCTGCAAGACTCAATTTGCTTATTTTGGCTGCATTCATCATATCATCAGATGTTTACAAAGCTAAAAGTTTGGCTTGTCAAATCATAATTACTTCGGCCTGTTTTGGGGGTAGTTTTCCACAAGCCTAAAATTACGCTGCTATTCAAGCAAAAGTGCCGATTAAAAGGCCCTATCCTGCGGCCAGTATTCAGCTGCTTTCAGCTCAATGCCTTAACTTTGCTCTTATTTTTTTTAAAAAACCCATAATCCACATTTTTTAATATGGCAGATGTTTTTGAAAAACTAGTGAAGGACGGTGGTCCGATAGGTCAGCACATGAAAAGAGCACATGGTTATTTTGCGTTTCCAAAGCTGGAAGGTGAACTGGGGAGCAGAATGACATTCAGAGGAAAAGAAAGAATCGTTTGGAGCTTAAACAACTACCTTGGACTCGTAAACCATCCTGAGGTGAGAAAAGCGGATACAGAAGCTGCTGCAAGATGGGGAATGGGTTACCCGATGGGAGCCCGCATGATGAGTGGTAACACAAAATATCATGACCAACTTGAAAAAGTTTTAGCCGGCTTTACAAAAAGAGAAGACGCGATGTTGCTGAACTTCGGCTACCAGGGTATCATGAGTTGTATTGACGCTTTGGTAAACAGAAGAGACGTTATCGTATACGATGCAGAATGTCACGCTTGTATTGTTGACGGCGTTCGCTTACACATGGGCTATAGCTACACTTTCAAACATAACGATATTGAAGATTGCGAAAAGCAATTGCAACGTGCCGCTAAAATGGTTGAAAAAACCGGTGGCGGTATTTTGTTGATCACAGAAGGCGTATATGGCATGAGCGGCGATCAGGGTAAATTAAAAGAGATCGTTGACCTTAAAAAGAAATATGAGTTCCGCATTTTGATCGATGATGCGCATGGTTTTGGTGCAATGGGTAAAACTGGCGCCGGTACAGATGAAGAACAAGACGTACAGGATGAAATCGACCTTTACTTCTCTACATTCGTAAAATCCATGGGTAGCATTGGCGCATTTATTTCCGGCCGTAAAGATGTTTTGGCTTACTTGCGCTACAATACAAGATCTCAGATCTTCGCTAAAAGTTTACCGCTTATTATCGTGGAAGGGATGTTGAAACGCATGGAAATGCTGCAAACAATGCCTGAATTGAAAAACAGATTGTGGGATGTTACCAATAAACTTCAAAACGGCCTTCGCGAAAGAGGTTTTGATCTTGGTAAAACCAATACAATGGTTACACCGGTGTATATGAAAGGCGACGTTCCCGAAGCAACTGCAATGGTACTGGATCTGAGAGAAAACTACAATATTTTCTGCTCGATTGTAGTTTATCCGGTTATACCTAAGGGGCACATTATCTACAGACTTATTCCTACAGCTGCTCATACAGATGAAGACATCGAATTAACATTGACTGCATTTACTGAAACGAAAAAGAAGCTGGATGAAGGACAATACCGTGTTGCGGAAATTCCAGACATGGCAGAGGCTTTATAATCTTACTTTAATATAAATTTCAAATAAAAAGAGTAGTTCGGCGAACTACTCTTTTTTTATAACTAGTTGTGAATGAACAAAAAAAATCCCGCCTGTTGGGCGGGATGCACTAATCAAATACCATTAACCATTAAACCTTATCCTATGAAAATTCAAATATAAGATGTTGAAATGATAACTTTAGTTGCACTTGTAATTTTTTTTGCAACTTTGATACTTTATTGATCGAAATCAAATCCATTCAGGAAATATAATATATAACCCGAGTACTTCTACTTAATCCCCAGGGTTTAGTGCAAAAAAAAGGGCCAGGATAGAAATCCAGCCCAAATTTTAATCCAATATCCTATGAAAAACCTAAACTAAAGACAACACGGCGTATTGATATGTTGCATATGTTTTCAAATAATTTTAAGATTTTATTTAGACATCATTGCAAATTTCACATTTAATAATTTTACAGATTTCCTTTTCCCGGATTCGCTGGTTTTCTGTGATTATTTATGCAATCAGACAATGATTCCTCTATAATTTTGATATTAGAAAAAAAGGGAACAATGGCAAAAAACAGAATAGTTATAGCAGTAACTGGCGCAAGTGGTTCTATCTACACGAAAATATTGATGGACAAACTCATGCTTTTAAAAGAGCAATGGGAAGAGGTAGGCGTTGTAATGACAGAAAATGCCAAAATAGTCTGGAACACCGAACTCGGAAATGAAGATTATAAAAAGTATCCTTATAAATTTTACACGCAACAGGATTTTTTCGCACCTTTTGCTTCCGGTTCCGGGCAATATAACGTTATGATAATAGTTCCCTGCTCTATGGGCACGCTGGGCCGGATTGCCCAGGGAATTTCAAATGACCTCATTACGAGAGCCGCAGATGTAATTCTAAAAGAAAGAAGGAAGCTCATTTGCGTTGCCAGGGAAACACCCTACAACCTTATCCATATTCGTAACATGGAAACAATTACGCTTGCCGGAGGAATTATTTGTCCCGCTACCCCTTCGTTTTACAGTAAACCCACAACTATAGAAGAAGCCGCAGCAACGGTTGTAGACAGGTTAATTGACCTGGCCGGACTATCTCTGACAACTTTTCGCTGGGGAACGAACTAGTTTAAACGCATAATTGTTATTATATTCAACAAAACTTGTTTGCTTTGTTTAAGTTTGAATATACCACCACCGACTACCGAACCTTTCTGCAAGACTTTGCCGCTGCTTTGGGAACAACTGTTATAAATGACCGCATTGTGTTTCCGGAGCATATAGGTCACGGTTTTATGCAACTGATAGAATTGCCAAACGGTTTGCAAGCTATCATTTCCGACTATACTATTCATGGAACTTACTGCATCAGGCGACTGAAAACGCATGACGATTACTACACATTGCGATACGAGGAGATAACGATCAACGACAACTTCACTTTTCTGATCGATGCGGACGAGCATAAGGAAACAGCCGACAAGCATTCCGCCATATATCTGACAAGCACAATTTTCGATATATCGTATCTCGTAACAAAAGGTGGATCATTAAAAGGTCTCAACGTTATTTTTAATAAAGAATGGTTGGGCAAACATCTGGGTATTACCGACTCCGATGATGTGTTGGGAGCATACATAAATTTAAAAACAGCCAGCAGCAACATAGAACCGCTGGATGCAGAATATAAAAGGCTATTCAACGAGATCATGGAAACCGGCCACGACAACCCTCTCTGGCTCGGTATCGTGCAGAATCGCGTGATGCTGATAATTGAACGTTTCTTTACGCGTTTGTACGACAAGAACCAATCGCTCACAAAGCATGTGCGCATATCCAAGCACGATATTTCAAGCCTGCAGGAAGTGGAAGAGATTCTTACAAAAGATGTGACCGTCTCACCGCCTACTATAGAGGAACTGGCAACTACGGTGGCAATGAGCCCTGCCAAATTAAAGCGCATTTTCCGCGAGGTTTACGATAGCGGCATTTATTCCTACTATCAAAAACAAAGGATGGTAAAAGCGAGGGAAATGCTGTTAACCGGTGATTATTCAGTGAAGGAAGTGGGCATGCACGTTGGTTACTCCAATCTGAGCAACTTTGCCACAGCTTTTAAAAAGGAATTTGGGATTTTGCCGGGAACACTGAAGCACGCGGGGTGATCAGGAATTAGAAAATAAAAAACGCCATTGCAGTAATTGATAAAAACTGAAAGGGGCGCATTCGTTACTGAATGCGACCCTTTGCTTTATATATTTGAAGGTCGGAATCACCTTTCTAATTTCTAATTTCTAATTCCTAACTCCTGATTCCTGGTCTTTAATTCCCAACCTCTCCCTGTGATGCGCTCCTTTCAACATATGCGTCTTGCTTTGCTCAATCGCGTCCATCACTTTTTCAAGAATGTTTTCGGTAGTATCGTTATAATCAATCTCCATGGGTTCTTTAAACCTTACGGTTAGCAAAGACCCCTTCTTTTTAAAGCGCAATCCTTTCTTATCAAAGGCACGCCAAAATCCGCTGATGACCACAGGCACTACAATTGGTTTTGTCTGCTTAATCACCAATGCAGTTCCTTTTCGTCCGGGCGCATAAGCTTTGGTTGTTCCTTGCGGAAAAGTGATTACCCAACTGTTGTCCAAAGCTCGTAATATCTTCCTGGTATCGGATGGATCGAGGCCCTTACGAACTTCTTTTTTATCTTTTTCAACCCATGTGCGTTTTACCGTTATAGCACCTGCAAGCGCGAAAAAACGACTCACCCAATTGGCTTGCATTGTTTCTGCGGCAGACACGAAGTATACATTGGTGAATGGATTGAGCAGATAATATGGAATACCCAGCGTGTTTTTATAACGTCCCCATTTGGATGCGCAAAAAATATGAAGGAACGCAATTACATCAGCAAAATATGTTTGGTGATTGCTCACAAAAAGCACATTGTTCCGGGGAAGAGCTTTAAGATGCTCCACGCCCTCAATTCTAAACTTGTTTACCCACACAAATCTTGGATATGAAAATAGACCAACAATTGTGTAAACTACTTTACGAACAATATTCAAATTTTTCAAGCGAGCAATTATTGGTTGTGAACTCATCTCATGCGTTAATTTTATTCGAAAACAGCGTGCAATTTAAGCGTTTTGAACAATTAATTTACGGAAAAAGTTTTGAGTCATGAGTTTTGAGTAGTAAGTTTTGAATAATAAATTGTAAGATTATTGATTACACACAGCAACTTAAAACCCACTACTCAAAACTCAAAACTTCCCCCCTATCTTTGCGGCACTTAAACACTTAAGATGCTGAACACCGTTATTTTTGATATGGATGGCTTGTTGATCGATTCTGAACCTTTGTGGGAGAAAGCCGGCATTGCTACCCTGGCGCAATACAATGTGGCAATCACACAAGATGAATATCACAAAACAACGGGTTTGCGCACACAAGAGTGGATCGAATACTGGTTCAGGCATTTTAGCATAACCGCACCAGCAAAACCCGCCGTTGACATCATTATTGAAAAGGCAATCGATTCAATAAGAGAATTTGGCAAACCAATGCCTGGCGTTGAATATATTTTCAACTATTTCAGCGAACGGGGATTTAAAATTGGTTTGGCAACTTCGTCTCCAAAAAGTCTGATTGATGTTGTTGTTGCAAAGCTCAATATTGGTCACTACTTGCAAGCCATCACTTCTGCCGAGCATTTGCCTTACGGTAAACCACATCCCCAGGTGTTCCTTAACTGCGCCGAAGCCCTAAATTCATCTCCTTTGGAATGCATATGCTTCGAAGATTCTTTTAATGGTATGATCGCCGCAAAAGGCGCACGCATGAAATGTGTGATCATTCCTGCTCCTCAGCAAAGAAACGAACACAAGTGGGAAGCCGCAGATCTTAAGCTTTCATCATTGTTAAACTTCAACGATCTGCTGCTTGAAAGACTAGGTAAGTAAGCACTGTCGAAATGAAACCTTTACTACCTCTTCCTTTGACCGCGTGCTATCTTGTTCAATCTTCCCTTGAATTGACTTCTACCATTCATGAATACTTCAAGGATGATTCGTCCTACGGGTAAGTTCGACAGGCTATAAACATAATCTCCGCTTTTCACATTTTGATATTCGTGCGTTTCGTAGATCTTGCCATCAACCGTGATTTCTACCCGCATATTGCTCGTTGTGTTGGACACAAAATTCAGTTCGGTATTTTCCGCCGTCAATCGTGGATATAGCGAGAAAGCGTACTTACCCTGAACGGTATCATTTACAAATTTTGAAGATGAGCGAAAGGCAAGCTTTTCACCGTCACCGCAATCACTTTCAAAAGCATGAATCAAAGTGCCTTTCATATCAAACAACCGTAAATATCCATCACCATTCTGAGGCTCGGCCCAAAACTGCAACCCATCCCCTCCTTTATCATTAAGACACAGTTCATAGAACCCATCTTTTAGTTTAACCGTATCAGTGATAACAACATTGGAATCTTTTGATGCCGGTTTTATCTTCAAAAGCGTATCAGAAAGGTTTGTCAAATAAATTTCATTATCAGCAGGTTTGTTGTTCGTTTTTAACTGCATTACAAATTCGTTGGGAAGATTTTTGGGGGCATTGAAATTCGTCGTCATTTCATTATCTCCCATCCACGCGTCTGTTTTGCCATTGGGTTTGGAAAGCGTCACTGTAAATGTGTTTTTGCCTTCCTTCATTTGAATTTCACCAGGAAGAATTATTTCGGTAGTTTGATCAAACTTCAAGTTTCCTTTCCAATTATAAACCTTTTTTGCAAAGCCGTTAGTTCCGTAAGTTATAGTAACCGAGTGAAGGTCCTCGGAGCCCAAATTACGGATAGAGAAACGTGGATCAAAACTCGCGGGGTTTAGTCTAAAAAAACGCTGCTCATCGTTCGGAACTAAAACCTTATCAATAGCTACATCATTCTTATGCAAAGGTTTTGAGTAATGAAAAAGATAAGCTGAAATATCTTCCACGGCCTGCACATTATCCGTAGCCGTGTAAGGCTCCATTGTAAGATTAACCTTATGTTCGCCCGGTTTGACAAATTCATCAATTACATCAGGCTCCTGCAAATCGCCCGGGCACCAATATGCCCTATGATAAATCCAGGTTCCACCCTGCGGATAAAGCGCGTTGTTTCCGCAGTCTTTCCACATATCGCGGCGATCAACCAGCTTGCCATCAAGTCTCAATTCACGCCAGCGTTGGCAAAATTCGCTGCATCCCTTCGGCTTGTCCATGCCATGCCCGGTATGCTGGATCCTGATGCGGTTCAATGCCGTTCCAGCGGGAGACTGATATGTAACGGGCAGCAAACTATCTTCAATTTTTGCTTTGGCATCACCATATTTGTATCCTTTGTTCCAAAGAGGAGTAACACCAAGCGGAGTAACAACCGGCGGCCCTTGTGTAATTTCAAAATTGATGGTTAATGACCATCCGACATTTGCAGATTCATAGCCCGAATGAACATATACAATTTCAACACTGTCGCGGAGAAATGTTGCAAAATCTGTCACATCAACTTTCCATTGCCAACTCCAACCTTTGTCATAAATACTTCCATATGGCGTAAGCATTCTGCCCAGCTCATAATTAATTGTTTCACCATTTACACCACCCTTCTTCCGAAGCATAATATGGTCGAGATAATCCCAATGCGCAGTTGTCATGCTATCGGGCAACGGGCTTCCCAAAGTAACATTCATGATTATTTTTCGAACTGAAAAACTGCCGGCGGGAAATACGCCCCATTGAGGATATGGATTGGATCCTGTTTTAACATTACAAACAATGGTGGTACGATTGTGTGTAGTAACATCCACAACCACGGGCTTTTGAGCAAAAGCTGGTATGACCACACAGGCAAGAATCGCTAAGATTAAATACTTCATTTGGCAATTGAATTCAAGCAAATGTCGAAATTAACCTCATCTCAACAAAGTCCTGAATTGACAAAGTACTCCATAATAGTAACACATACACATCTGGAAAGCTATCACCATTGGCCAATATAATTGTAGAAATGAGGCATTGACGGCACGAGTAAATCAAACCTACCGTTTTCCAGTTCAACTTTGTTTCCGTTTAGTATACCGGTCATTTCGAATGTGCCTGAGATAATAGTGCCCATTTTCTTCTTATCTAAAATCAAACTGCGAACACTGGAAAAATTAATACTTCCTGACTGGGCATTAATGACCGTACTCCCTATTCTTATTTTGACTGAGTCTCCTTTCAAATTGAAGGACCGTTTACCAAATATCACAAGATCGTCGTCACTAACTATTACATTTTTAGTAATAAGAAAGTCAATTTCCAAAGGTTGGTTTGTGTAATCATTGCCTTTAAAATGAATGACGGTGGAGTCGTTAAATGTTCCTACGATAAACTCAGCATCGGATGAGATATTGTTTTGGTTTTTTGACGAAACCCAGATCTTTGAGTTATAATACGCTCCGAATGTATTGTAGCCCAATTCCGAGGAAATAGGCAAACCAGGATTGTCCACATCATTAATGAAAACAGGCTTTTGAAAATTCTGCTCGGTTGTATCCCTATAACAACCTGTACAAAGAGAAATTGTCATGCAAAATATTATTACTGCAGAAAGGTTCCGGCTCATTTTGAATGTTTTATTTTTTTACTTAAAGGATAATACAATGTTCCACTAGCCATTATTCCCGCACGAAGCCTATATGCACCCGCAGTACTGGTGAACGGTACGGGCACTCCAACTTCCATTCTACCATTCAAATGTTCAAGCCTTCCAATACGAAATCCCATACCCGCGTACCCGCTACAGAAAACATCCCGTGTGTTGTCATAATGTTTCGGAAGACTTATACTGCCGCTATAAGCAGAACTATCACTCATTGTAATCTCCGTCAAAGACTTTCCAACGGCAAACTGAGTGGTGATACTTGCCTTAAGATAAAATGCGCCGTTCTTCGGATGAGGAGGTTCGAACCTCACTTCTAAAGGAACACCCAAATATTTTCTAACGGTATAAATGCGATCTACTGAAGCATATTCAACCTGGTTTTGATTTTTATTTACCAGAGCATAAAAAGGATAGCTTCCAATACCAGATTGATTAAATGTAGATGTTTGAAACTGCGAAAAAGAAATTCCAGAGCTCACAAATAAACGCTTGTTCAACGCCCTTTCTACACTGCCTCCAACACTCCATTGGAAGGCATTCGACGAAATTGCGTCCTCGGCACCTGTACTCACTGCGCGGATAAAATTTCCATTATTTGCTTTTGGGTTAAATGCTAACACATTGGTATATGCGCCGACCTGCCAGAGTCCTCTGTTCTGAGCATTCAGAGAAAAAAATGAAGTAAGTAAAGCTATTGCCAACAAAATTCGGTTCATGGGTGGTGAATTGATCTGAAAAAGACTCTACCTGTGACAACAAAACGACGAAGATTGTGGCTTCACTAAATGTTAAAAATTAAAAAGCCCTCCGCTTAGCGGAGGGCTATATAAAGATTAGATGATAATCTTAATTACTGAGCAGCTTCGTCGCCACCTTCCATTTTCTTTTTCAACTCTGCCAATACACCAAGGTCACCTAGAGTAGCTTTCTCTACTTTACCTTGAATGTTCTTAACAGCTTTCTTCGTTTTATCAGCTTCAGCTTTTGCTTCTTTTCTAGCAGCGTCTTTTTCGCTAGCTTGAGCTTGCTCCCAAATACGAGCGTGAGAAAGAACGATACGTTTTTCGTTGCGGTCGAACTCGATAACCATGAACTGTGCAGTTTCATCTGCAGTCACAGTTTTGCCGTCTTCTTTTCCAAGGTGACGAGCAGGAGCGAAACCTTCTAAACCGTAAGGTAATTGAACGATAGCGCCTTTGTCATCTTTACGGATAACAGTTCCTTCGTGCAGTGTACCAACAGCAAATGTGTCTTCCAATGCATTCCAAGGATCTTCTTCCAATTGTTTATGACCAAGTTGCAATTTGCGGTTTTCTTTGTCGATACCAAGGATGATGATGTCGATGTGCTCACCAACTTTAGTGTACTCAGATGGGTGATTGAAACGTTTCAACCAGCTCAAATCGCTGATGTGGATCATACCACCGATACCTGGCTCAAGTTCAACAAATACACCGTAAGGAGTGATGTTTTTCACCAAACCTTTGTGTTTGCTGTCAACTGGATATTTAGTTTCGATCTCGTTCCAAGGATCTGGAGTCATTTGCTTGATAGACAAGCTCATTTTTCTGCTATCCTTGTCAAGAGTTACGATCTTAGCTTGATGCTCATCGCCTAATTTGAAGAATTCTTTAGCGTTGATTGGAGTGTTAGCCCATGTAATTTCACTTACGTGAACCAGACCTTCAACACCTGGCAAAATTTCAAGGAAAGCACCGTAATCTTCGATGTTTACGACTTTACCTTTTACAACTTCACCTTCTTTAATTGCTTCAGGCAACACATCCCAAGGATGAGGAGTCAATTGTTTCAAACCAAGGCTGATACGTTTTTTGTCGTCGTCGAAATCCAATACTACAACGTTCAGTTTTTGGTCCAGTTTCAACACCTCTGAAGGGTGTGTGATACGTCCCCAGCTGATGTCTGTGATGTACAACAAACCATCTAAGCCGCCAAGGTCCATAAATGCACCAAAGTCTGTGATATTTTTGATTGTACCTTCCAACACCTGACCTTTCTCCAGTTTGCTCATGATCTCTGCACGTTGTGCTTCGATATCGCTTTCGATCAAAGCTTTGTGAGAAACTACAGCATTTTTAATTGCTTCGTTTACTTTCACTACTTTGAACTCCATGGTCTTGTTAACAAACTGATCGTAGTCTGTAACTGGTTTAACGTCAATTTGAGAACCTGGTAAGAATGTTTCCATGCCAAACACATCAACGATCAAGCCGCCTTTGGTTTTGCTGGTAACAGTACCGGTAACAATTTCGCCAGTTTTGTGAACTTCCACAATTCTTTCCCAAGCACGAGTAATACGAGCTTGTTTGCGGCTAAGGTGTAAATTACCTTCTCTGTCTTCTTTTTCAACTACCATAACCTCAACTTCATCACCTACTGAAAGGTTTTGAAGATCGCGGAATTCGTTGAAAGAAACCAATCCGTCGCTTTTAAAGCCAATGTTGATAACAACATCAGTTTTAGTCAATGCTACAACAGCACCTTTAACCAATTCACCGTCAGTGATTGTTACAAAAGTATTGTCGTAAACTTTGTCGTACTTTTCTTTTTCAGCCTGGCTGTAAGTAGAAACGTTACGTTTGTCAATGCTCCAGTCGAAATCGTCGTGAGCAGTTTGAACAGGTACATTTGTTGTCGCTGTAGCTACTTCTGCAGGTTGTGCAGCAGCAGACTCCTGTCCTTCAGCGTTTGAGTTAATAATTTGATTTTCAGACATGATAATTCCCAATGGTTTTTTATTTGGGATTGCAAAGATAGATTAAAATAACGACCTGACAAGGTTTTCAGCCTTTTTACGCATAATTTTTCCCTTGATCAACACCGCCAAAATAAAATGTTATCAGATTGATACTCATCTATTTGCAGTATTAACAAAAAGGAATGCCTGATGGCATTCCCTGTGGTTTTAGATATCGAAATTGGATTTCAGCGTTAAGCTGCAAAAATTACGTTGTCATGTTATCTAAACGGCCTGATTTTCTTAATGTACAGCGCTTTTTTAGTTTGAGGTAACCAGTGTACTTCTATCCAATCCCACATTTGTATCTGATCGCTATGTTTTGAGCTAATAGCTCCGCCAAAAAACACTTTTTGACCGTCCAGGGTAAAGTAGGAATTGTTCAGAAATTGATTTTTTCTCGAAAATTTATCGGTAATGATGCCAGCGTAGACATACTTGTTGCTATTCATCATACTTCTATGATAGTCAACGTATGCATTTATCATGGCAAGCGGAAGTATGCTTGCTATCATACAAATTAATACCTCACCGATTGACCAATTATTATTTTGAATAAAGAAAAATACAAGCACTGACAGGAAAGCTATTGTTACAAAAAGTGTAACTAAAAACGCTATAGTCATATTTCTCGACAATATCCTTTTGTCAGTAGTATCTAGCGGAAGTTTTTTGGTGATCATGGTAATGTTAGTTTATAAAACGAAAAACTGTTTCCGGTTCGTTAGCTAGATCGCTAACATGAAAACAAAGTTCAATTTGTTTTATAAATTCGCTTTCTACATTTCGTCAAAAAACTATCGAAAAAAGGCAAGAATTCTACTGCACCTTTGCAATTGCATTTCCGGCAATAAAACCAGTTGTCCATGCATTCTGAAAGTTAAACCCACCCGTAATGCCATCTACGTCAATTATTTCGCCTGCAAAAAAAAGGTTGTTTACTTTTCGGCTCATCATGGTATTGCTGTCAATTTCACTAAGATTAATGCCTCCTGCTGTAACAAACTCTTCTTTGAAAGTTGTTTTGCCATTTACAATATGCTCCTGGGCGCAGATATTTTTGATCAATTTGTTTTGCTCTTTTGTGGGAAGGTCTGCCCAATTAATATTTGCTTTTACTTCTGATTGTTCTAGCAAATACTCCCACAAACGCTGAGGTAATTGGAAAGGATTTTTATTTATAATTTTTTGTGAAGCTTTTTCAAATCTGTATTGCTGAATAAATTCTCTCAAAGAATTTTCATTGTATTCCGGAACCCAGTTTACAACAATTGAAAACGAATAATTTTTCTCGGCAAACTCTCGTGCACCCCATGCACTAAGCTTCAAAACTGCAGGGCCACTCATCCCCCAATGCGTTATCAAAAGAGGGCCTTGTTGTGAAAGCTTTGAACCAACGATTTTCACCAATGCATTCTCAACACTAATGCCCATGAGGTTCGTTATCTTATTACCTGGCATATTGAATGTAAATAAAGAAGGTAAAGGCGAAATGATGCCGTGCCCAGTTTCTTTGAGCCAATCAAACATTGAAAGTTTTGGGAAACCTCCACATGCAATGCATATAAAATCCGATTCAAAATTTCTGCCATCTGCAAATTGCAAAAGAAAAGTATCGCTTGCAGTTTCAATCTTTTTTACATCAGCATTTAGAAGAATCTGAATCTTATGTTTATTAGCTTCACGAAGCAGGCAATCAATAATTGTTTGAGAAGAATCTGTCACCGGAAACATTCTGCCATCTTCTTCAGTTTTTAGTTCAACGCCCCTTTGTTTAAACCACTCGATCGTGTTTGTTGTAAAAAAATGATGAAAAGTTTTCTTTACAAAATTTCCTCCACGAGGATATTTTTTTGTCATTTCTGCTATCGAAAAACACGCATGCGTAACATTACATCTTCCTCCACCACTAACCTTCACTTTGCTAAGAAGTTTACTGCTTTTTTCTACAATTATTACCTCCAGTAAAGGGTTTGCAATTGCTGCATTAATGGCACAAAAAAAACCGGCCGCCCCGCCTCCGATAACGATAAGTCTTTTTCTTTTCATCGTGTCAAATGTATGCGACAATTCACTAAAATAAAAGACTGTCGTATTACCGACTCTCAATTATTTATCAAAAGAAGGGGCTCTTTTTGTTTCCCCATTTTTTTACATCTAAATAGTCTGCTAATTTTTAAATCAGATTTTCCCCTGCCACTCATCTCTCTCAGCTCTTCGCACAACAGCATCGGCCTGTAGTTTCTTGTTGTAGTACCCACCATATAAAATGGCAATGACAACGAGATTGTACATAAAAAGAATTGATGCGACCAAAGAAAATAATCCCGAAATCAATAACGACAGCAGTGCTACCAGCGACAACCCTAATTCTATTGTCAGAACTAACGGCGCACTTGATCTTAATCGTGCAAGGAGCACGTAAGCTATTATTGCAAAAATGTAAACGGCCATTACGAATACATGTATGAAGTGAAATCCTGCCATCAAAACCAGAAGTTGAATTAAACAGGTGGAAGATAACATCGCTCCGCCGATACCAAAGTAAAGACAGGTATCTTGTTGGGATTGGGTAAGGGTGCTCATAAGATATGTGTTATTCTAAATTTCGGCCAAGATAATACTTCATCAACTTCAATCAAAAAACAAAAGCCACAAATGTCATTGTGGCTTTTGAAATCAATTTCAATCAGATAGTCATCTAAATATAAAAACTAGATCCTACCCTGACTGCTTAATATTTAAAAGTAACTTGAATCCAAATGTGGATTTGCTTTCTCATTCTTTTCAATTTCAGTGAAGGAAGAAAGGACATCCGGGGTTCCTTTTCTGATACAAACATTGTGCTCGTAGTGCGCGGATGGAAGACCATCTTTTGTTCGAACTGTCCAGCCGTCATCATCATAGTAAACTTCTTTTTTACCAAGATTAATCATTGGTTCAATAGCGATCACCAATCCATCACGAAGTTTCTGTCCACTGCCCCTCTTACCATAGTTAGGCACTTGAGGGTCTTCATGTAAACTTTTCCCGAGGCCATGCCCAACCAACTCACGAACCACCCCGTATTTATGTTTCTTCTCTGTGTACTCCTGAATAGCAAATGAAATATCACCTACGCGATTATTAGTAATTGCTTTTTCAATTCCAAGATTCAACGATTCTTTTGTTACCCGAAGCAACTGTTTTACTTCATCACTTATCGAACCGATTGCAAAAGTATAGGCACTGTCCCCGTGAAATCCATTCTTATAAACCCCAACATCTACGGATACGACATCGCCGTTCTTTAACGGGACATCATTTGGAAAACCATGCACAATAGCATCGTTAACTGAGATACAGGTAGCAAAAGGGTATCCTTTATAGTTCTTGAAATTAGGAACAGCTTTATTATCTAGTATAAACTTTTCTGCGATGGCGTCAACCTCCAAAGTAGTCATTCCAGGCTTAAGGATTCTAGCAACTTCTGCAAGAGTAGCACTTACCAGTAAACTGCTTCCTCTCATCAATTCTACCTCCGCCTGCGTCTTATAATAAATCATACGTTTATCTATTTTTCCTCTTAAAAAAAAACCTGACAAGTCTTTTCACTTGCCAGGTTAAATATCATTCGGTAACAAAAGACTAAATTACTGAGGTCTGAGTCGCTTGACGACCTTGTATGCGGCCTGTATTCATCAAGCCATCATACTGCCTCATCAATAACTGAGTTTCTATTTGTTGCAATGTATCCAGAATTACGCCTACCATGATCAATAATGATGTGCCTCCGAAAAATGAAGCAAACCCTTGTGTGACACCGGCCCACTGAGCAAATCCTGGCAGAATACCAGCGATAGCTAAGAAAACCGCTCCTGGTAATGTTATTCTGTCCATAATAGCTCCGATATAATCCGCAGTTGGTTGACCAGGTTTTACACCAGGAACAAAACCGTTATTACGTTTCAAATCTTCTGCTATTTGTTTAGGGTTAAAGATCAGGGCCGTATAAAGAAAGGTAAATGCAATAACAATTACAGCGTAGATGATCATGTGCCAGCCGTTCTTCGGATCTGCAAATATTTTTGCAATACCTGCTTTATTCTCAAAGTTAGAATAAGAAATCAAAGTTGGTAAGAACATGATTGCCTGAGCAAAGATGATAGGCATTACACCAGCACCGTTCACCTTTAAAGGCAAGAACTGACGAGCTCCTCCAAATTGCCGATTTCCAACAATTTGTTTAGCATATTGAACAGGAACTTTTCTAACACCTTGAACTAACACGATCAGCCCCATTATGATTGCGACAAGCACCATAACTTCAAGCAAAAAGATGAGTAGTCCCCCGCCACCTCTAACATTTTGGTGGTCCCACTCTTGCATCAACGCTTGTGGAAGGCGCGCAAGGATACCAACCATGATGATCAAAGAAGTACCATTACCCAATCCTTTATCGGTAATTTTCTCGCCCAACCACATTACAAACAATGTACCTGCAGTTAGAACGATCATTGTTGAAACCCAAAAGAATTCTTTATAGGACTCAAATAAAGCGCTAGAGTTAGTTTGGCGCAAGTATGCTACATAAGCACCAGCTTGTACCATTGTAACACCAACAGTAAGATATCTTGTCCACTGGTTAATTTTCTTACGGCCACTATCTCCGTCTTTTTGGATCTTTTGCATCTGAGGAACAAGAATCGTCATCAATTGCATAAAGATAGAAGCAGAGATATAAGGCATGATACCAAGAGCGAAAATAGAAGCTTGAGAAAACGCTCCACCCGCAAAGGCATCAATTAAACCCAATGCACCGGATTTAGCACCGGCTAAGTTAATTTTGTTAGGATCCAATCCTGGCAATACAATGTGCGCACCCAGTCTGTAAATTAATATAAGAAGTAAAGTAGTGATGATTTTGCTTCTCAACTCTTCTATACTCCAAATATTTTTCAGGGTCTGTATGAGTTTCTTCACGGATTCAAGAAGTTTTTTAAATTAAAATTCTTTTTTTCAAAAACCAAAAACAGGTTTGCCAATACGATTAAAAATCTTTCGCATGCAAACCTGTTTCAAAGTTAAGTAATCAATTTATTAATATCACTTAAGTCAGTCGCATATTTGTAAATATATGCAATAACTCAAGATTCAGAAATTATTTTACCACTTCTACGGAACCGCCAGCAGCTTCGATTGCAGCTTTTGCTTTCTCACTAACAGCGTTTACTTTGAAAGTAGCCTTAGCTTTCAACTCACCGTTTCCAAGAACTTTCACTTTGTCAGTTTGTGCAATCAAGCCGTTCATGTACAAATTCTCCAAAGAGAATTCAGTTATACCATATTTCTCAACCAACTGGTCAATTTGACCTAAGTTAAATACTTTGTATTCAACACGGCTGATATTTTTGAAACCACGTTTTGGAACACGTCTTTGAATAGGCATCTGACCACCTTCGTGAGCCATTTTGCTTTTGTAACCAGCTCGGCTTTGACCACCTTTGTTACCTTTTGTTGAAGTTCCACCTTTACCGGAAGCTTCACCACGTCCAAGACGTTTTTCTTTATGAGTAGCACCTTTTGCAGGTCTAAGAGTATGTAATTTCATCTTTCTTGATTTTAAACTTAACGGGGAATCGCCCCTCGCATTATAATTTGAAAATTTGTGAATTTGAAAATTTGAAAATTAATATGAATCAACTTTTAGAACTGGGTATTGTGACCCAATTTTCAAATCACCATATTTTCAAATTTTCAAATTGCTTAAGCTTCTTCCACTTTCAACATATGGCTAACTTTTCTAACCATACCCAAGATTTGAGGAGTAGCTTCTACTTCTTTAGTAACATGCAATTTGTTTAACCCTAAAGCTTTCAAAGTTAATTTTTGACGCTCCGGTCTGTCAATTGCACTTTTAATTTGTGTTATTTTAATCTTTTTCATGTTAAACCAGTTAAGGTGTAAGGCGTAAATCCTAAAGAAAATTCTCTATTCTTTACTCCTCAACATTTATCCATTAAATACTTTCTTAAGTCCTACTGTACGAGTTTTAGCAACCTGGATTGGTTCTCTCAATAAAGCCAAAGCTTTTACTGTTGCTTTAACCACGTTGTGTGGGTTAGCAGAACCAAGAGATTTAGCCAAAACGTCAGTGATGCCTGCACTTTCCAATACAGCACGCATGCTACCACCTGCGATCACACCAGTACCATGAGCAGCTGGTTTAATCAATACTTTAGCAGCACCTTCTTTTGCAAGCTGATCATGAGGAATAGTACCGTGCATTACAGGAACTTTAATCAAGTTCTTTTTTGCATCTTCAATTCCTTTAGTGATAGCTTCTTGTACTTCTTTAGCTTTTCCAAGACCGTGACCAACAACACCACCTTCGTTACCTACAACAACCAAAGCGGAGAAGCTGAATGCACGACCACCTTTTGTAGTTTTTACAACACGGTTGATTGCAACTACCTTTTCTTTTAATTCCAGGTCGCCGGCTTTTACTTTATTTGCGATTACTTTAGACATTATTTCAATTTGAAATTCGAAATGTAAAAAATTAAATTAGAATTGTAAGCCTCCCTCACGTGCTCCGTCAGCTACAGCTTTAACACGACCATGGTATAAATAACCACCACGATCAAATAAAACTTCTTTTACACCTAATTCAGTTGCTTTACGTGCAATAGCAGCACCAACCAGTTTACTTTTTTCAACTTTAGGAGCTTTTTGCGCTGCGATATCTTTATCTCTAGATGAAGCAGATGCTATTGTAGTGCCAGTTTGATCGTCGATAAGCTGAGCATAAATGTCTGCGTTGCTTCTAAAAATCGCCAAACGAGGTTTAACAGTAGTACCAGCAACTTTTTTACGGATGCGGTATCTGATCTTCTGGCGCCTGATAACTTTAGTATCCATTGTTTTTTATTTTGTTCCTCCGATGCTGCCGGAGGCTAATTTGAAAATTTATGAATTTGAAAATTTGAAAATGTGCTGCGTAATTTTTCTTTTAAGGTTAGAACCAAAATTTTCCAACTACCACATTTCCAAATTTTCAAATCAATCTTATTTACCAGCTGATTTACCAGCTTTCTTACGTACAACTTCATTGCTGTAGCGAACACCTTTACCTTTGTAAGGCTCTGGCTTACGCAAGCTGCGGATTTTAGCTGCAACCTGACCAAGCAATTGTTTATCGCTTCCTTCCAAAGTGATTTTAGGGTTTTGACCTTTTTCAGTAATAGTTACTACTTTAATTTCACTTGGAACTTCAATCAAAATGTTGTGAGAGTAACCTAATGCAAGATCAAGCATGTTACCTTGATTAGCGGCTTTAAAACCAACACCCACTAACTCAAGTTCTTTCTTAAATCCATCAGTTACACCTTTTACAAGATTAGCAACTAACGCACGGTACAAACCATGCATAGCGCGGTGACGGATCTGATCTGTTGGACGAGTAATGATTACTTCGCCATCTTTCACTTCAACTTTGATATCCCTGTCAATTGGTTGCTTCAATTCACCTTTAGGGCCTTTAACTGTGATAACGTTATCAGCGCCAGCAGTAATTGTAACACCTGCAGGAACTTTAATCGGTTGTTTACCTATACGAGACATGATAGTTAATTTGTCTGCTTGTTTATGAATACTGCTAATCGGTCAGCTTAGTATAGTTCAGCTTAATGTATCAGCAGCTGGTTGTTATATATAGTCAAAATTGCAAACCCGTTAAGGTTTGCAATAATTATGTATTAGTATATGTTGCACAATACTTCACCACCTACATTCTGTGATTTCGCCTCTTTATCAGTCATTACGCCTTTAGAAGTACTGATGATAGCAATACCTAAACCGTTTTTAACTCTGTTAAATTCATTTGGTTTAGCATATTGACGCAAACCAGGACGGCTTACTCTTTCCAAAGATTGGATAGCAGGCTGTTTAGTAGAAGGATCATATTTCAAAGCGATTTTGATAACACCTTGTTTGTTATCATCTTCGAATTTGTATTTCAAAATGTATCCTTTGTCGTAAAGAATTTCGGTAATGCGTTTTTTCAAGTTAGATGCAGGGATCTCAACTAAACGATGACCTGCCATCTGAGCATTACGGATTCTTGTCAGAAAATCTGCTATAGGATCAGTTACCATTTTTTATTCAATTAAAATTGTGTTCACAAATTGTTTTAATGGGGATGCGTGATATCCATACCCGCATCACTCAATATTTTTTTCTTACCAGCTTGCTTTTTTAACACCTGGTATTTTACCTGCCAAAGCCATGTCGCGGAAAGTTACCCTTGACAAACCGAAGTAACGGATGTAACCTTTAGGACGGCCTGTTAACTGGCAACGATTTTTCAAACGCACAGGAGAAGCATTTTTTGGCAATGAGTCCAATGCCTGATAGTCTCCAGCTGCTTTCAATGCTGCTCTTTTTTCAGCAAATTTCGCAACCATTGCTTCTCTTTTCCTTTGTCTGGCTTTTACTGATTCTTTCGCCATAGTGGTTTTTGATTAGTTGTTGTCTTTTTTAATATTTTTAAAAGGCATACCCAATTCTTTCAAAAGTTCGTATGCTTCTTCGTTTGTATTGGCAGTAGTCACGAAAGTGATATCCAAACCAGTAATTTTGTTTACTTTATCGATATCGATTTCCGGGAAAATGATCTGCTCAGTTACGCCCAAAGTGTAGTTACCACGACCATCGAAAGATTTTTCGTTGATACCTTTAAAGTCACGTACACGAGGTAATGCAACTGCAATTAAACGATCAAGAAACTCATACATTCTTTCACCGCGTAAAGTAACTCTTGCGCCAATTGGCATGTTCTTACGCAACTTGAAGTTTGAGATATCTTTTTTAGATGTAGTCGCTACTGCTTTTTGACCAGTGATATTACTCAGCTCATCAACAGCGATATCAACTAATTTCTTGTCGTTTACTGCTCCGTTAACACCACGGTTCACGCAAATCTTTTCCAATTTGGGAGCCTGCATTACAGTGCTGTAACCGAATTTCTTCATTAAGGCAGGAACCACTTCTTTAGTGTATTTGTCTGCCAAACGCGGAGTGTATTTTACTGTGCTCATTATTTAATTACCTCCCCTGATTTTTTTGAAATACGAACTAGTTTACCATTGTCCCTGGTACGTTTTACTTTCGTTGGCTCGCTTTTTTTAGCGTCCCAAAGCATTACATTGGAAATGCTAAGAGCAGCTTCAACTTTTACGATACCACCTTTTGTATTTTGGGCAGATGGTTTAGTGTGTTTGGTAACGATGTTAACACCTTCTACGATTACTTTACCTTTATCAACAATCACTTCCAAAACCTTACGAGGTTTCTTCAGATCTTTATCGTCACCAGCGATCACAACTACTGTATCGCCCTTTTTTATGTTGTATTTCGGTTTGAATCTTGTACTCATTGAGATTCTATTTATGCTTAATTAGCTACTTTTTATTGATATGCGTCCCAATCGGGGCGCAAAGGTACGATTATAATACTTCCGGAGCAAGAGAAATTATTTTCATATATCCCTTGTCGCGCAATTCTCTTGCAACTGGTCCGAAAATACGTGTACCTCTTGGTTCATCCGAGTTGTTCAACAACACCACGGCGTTGTCATCGAAACGGATATAAGAACCATCTTTACGACGCAACTTGCTTTTTGTGCGTACGATAACTGCTTTTGCAACAGTACCTTTTTTAATACCGCCAGCTGGAATTGCATCTTTCACAGTAACCACAATCTTGTCGCCAATGTGGGCGTTATTCTGGCCACTGTTACCTAATACACGAATACATAGTACCTCTTTGGCACCACTGTTATCAGCTACATTCAGTCGGCTTTCTTGCTGAATCATCTTTAATTAATTTAAATCGTGTTTATAATGTAAAACAGAGGGATTATTTCACTTTTTCTACCACTTCAACCAGTCTCCAGCGTTTTGTTTTGCTAAGAGGACGAGTTTCCATGATTTTTACAGTGTCACCAATGCTGCACTCGTTCTTTTCGTCGTGTGCATGAAAACTGGTAGTTTTTTTCAGGAACTTACCGTAGATAGGGTGCTTAATTTTTCTTTCAACCGCAACAGTGATGGTTTTTTCCATTTTATTGCTGGTTACCACCCCAATCCTTGTTTTACGTAAATTTCTTTCAGCCATTGTTATTCAAATTTTAGCTTTGAGCTCTCAGCGAATGCATCGAGCAACTTTATTTTTATGCCTTTGCTTTTTAGCCAAGGCTCACAGCTTTTACGCTTCTAATTCTCTTTTTCTCAATTCTGTTTTCAAACGTGCTACATCTCTTCTCAAAGAGCGGATGCTTACCGGGCTCTCCAATGGAGTGATAGCATGAGCAAATTCAAGCTTTTTCAAGCGAAGCTCATCTTCCTGTATCTTGGCTTTCAGATCTTCTTTAGTAAGATCTTTAAGTCCTTTTACAAAGTCTATTCTGTTTGACATCGTTATTACGATTTATAATGTTTGCAAATGATTAGGCTTGCAGGTCTCTGCGAACCACAAATTTTGTTTTGATCGGCAATTTCTGCGCTGCTAATTCAAAAGCTTCTTTTGCCAATTGAACAGGAATACCATCTGCTTCAAACAAAATTCTTCCTGGTTTTACAACAGCTGCCCAATGATCAGGGTTACCTTTACCTTTACCCATTCTCACCTCTGCCGGCTTCCTTGTAACTTGTTTATCAGGGAAAATACGGATCCACACGCTACCTTCACGTTTCATGTGACGGGTCATTGCCTGACGAGCAGATTCAATTTGTCTGTCGGTCATCCAAACTTGTTCCAAAGCTTTCAAACCGAATGAACCAAATGAAAGTGTAGTACCTCTTTTAGCGTCGCCTTTCATGCGACCCTTCTGCATCTTCCTATGTTTCGTTCTTTTAGGTTGTAACATCTTTTTTAGTTTTTGAGTTGCCGGCTATCAGTTTTCTGGTAGCAGCTTATCAACTATTTTTTATTATAACCGGCAACTGCTGATCAGTAACCGAAAACAATTAATTATGCTTTTCTTTCTCTTCTATCTCCACCACCGCGGTTGTCTCTTCTATCTCCACCTCTTCTGTCGCCACCACCTCTTCTGTCATCTCTTCTGTCGTCTGTTCTTTCTCTTCTTTCACCGCCTTCTTTACCGCTTACCAGGTTTGGATTCAAATCTCTCTTAGCCAAAACTTCGCCTTTAGAGATCCAAACTTTGATACCGATTTTACCGTAAACAGTTAGTGCGAATACGCTAGCATAATCGATATCCATACGGTATGTATGCAAAGGCACACGCCCTTGTTTGATCTCTTCGCTACGAGCGATCTCAGCACCACCCAAACGACCGCTAACTTTTACTTTGATACCTTCTGCACCCATACGAAGTGCTGAAGCGATCGCCATTTTAATTGCGCGTTTGTAATTGATACGGTTTTCGATTTGTTTCGCAATGGTGTCACCAACGATGTTGGCATCCAATTCAGGACGACGAATTTCCAGGATATTGATCTGAACGTCATCTTTTCCAGTGAGTTTTTTCAACTCTTCTTTAATCCTGTCAACTTCGTTACCACCTTTTCCTATAATGATACCAGGTTTAGAAGTGTGAATTGTAACGATCAATTTACCCAATGTACGCTCAATAACGATTTTAGAGATACCACCTTTATTGATACGTGCATTCAGATAAGTGCGGATTTTGTGATCTTCGATCAACTTAGTTGAGTAATCTTTTTTATTACCATACCAGTTGCTCTCCCATCCGCGGATGATGCCTAACCTGTTACCAATAGGATTTGCTTTCTGACCCATATGTTTGGTATATTAAGTTTACGTTTGATTATTTAGTGTCTACAATTACAGTTACGTGGTTGCTACGTTTGCGTACACGGTAACCACGGCCTTGTGGTGCAGGACGCATACGTTTTATCGTTCTAGCTCCATCAACAAAAATGGTTTTTACAATCAGTGTTGATTCATCGCCACCTTCGTTCTTTTGTTTCCAGTTGCTGATAGCGCTAACTACCAGTTTACGCAAAGGAACTGCAGGGTGTTTTGGATTGTGTTCCAATTGTGCCAATGCTTTTTCCACTTCCATGCCGCGAATCATATCTGCCAGCAAGCGCATTTTTCTTGGCGATGTAGGGTAATTGTTAAGTTTAGCTACTGCTTCCATTTTATTTAGTTTCAAGTTCCGAGCTTTTGATTTTACTCTTCTGCTCTTTACTGATTATTACATTTTTTTACTTGAGTGTCCTTTGAAGTTACGAGTTGGTGCAAATTCACCTAGTTTGTGACCAACCATAAATTCAGTTACGTATACCGGGATAAACTTGTTACCGTTGTGTACCGCAAATGTGTGACCTACAAAATCTGGAGAGATCGTAGAACGACGGCTCCAGGTTTTGATAACACCTTTCTTTGCTTTGCCTTCGTTTATTGCTACCACTTTGCCCTCAAGTTTGGTGGCGATGTAAGGACCTTTTTTAATTGAACGAGCCATGCTATTTTATTTATCGTTTATTTGTCCCGGTCCGAAGACCGGGACCATTTTAACTATTACAATTATTTAGAGATTTTTTTACCGTTGCTACGTTGGATGATCAGTTTGTCGCTTCCTTTTCCTCTCGTACGAGTTTTCAGACCTCTTGATTTTTGACCAGTTCTAGAACGAGGCTGACCACCTGAAGCTCTACCTTCACCACCACCCATTGGGTGATCTACAGGGTTCATAGCTACACCACGAACACGAGGGCGAATACCTTTCCATACATTTCGACCTGCTTTACCCATGCTCTGCAAGTTGTGATCGCTGTTAGATACAACACCTACTGTTGCGTAACAATTGATCAATACTTTTCTCAATTCACCTGAAGGCATTTTCAACACTGCGTATTTCTCTTCTTTAGCGTTCAATTGAGCTGAAGTTCCAGCGCTTTTCGCCATTTTACCACCCTGACCTGGTTGCAATTCGATGTTGTGAACATTAGTACCCAAAGGCATGTTCTTCATCATAAGTGCGTTACCAATCTCAGGAGCAACTGCATCACCACTGATCACTTTCGTTCCAACCTGCAATCCCTGAGGAGCAATGATGTAACGTTTTTCACCATCAGCATAGCTCAACAATGCGATGAATGCTGTACGGTTTGGATCGTATTCAATAGAAACTACTGTAGCTTCGATATCTTTCTTGTTACGTTTGAAATCTACCAGACGATATTGTTTTTTATGACCGCCTCCAATGTAGCGCATTGCTCGTCTACCCTGGAAGTTTCTACCACCAGTACGCTTCATTGGCTCCAGCAAACTTTTCTCCGGAGTGTCGCTTGTGATTTCTGCGTATGCATTTCCTACTCTCCAGCGTGTGCCGGCTGTCATAGGTTTATATTTTCTAAGTGCCATTTTCTGTTTTAACTTTTGCGGCAGTTAACTGCCATTCTTAATTTAATTAGATTCAACTATTAAATTGCGCCATAAAGGTCGATTGATTCGCCTTCAGCGATCGTAATCAAAGCTTTTTTATAAGCAGGCTTGCGACCTTGTATATAACCAGCTTTTGTAAAACGACTTTTAGCTTTGCTTGGAACAACAGCAGTATTCACATCAATTACAGATACACCGTAAAATTCTTCAACTGCTTTCTTAATTTCCAATTTGTTAGCCTTTCTGTTAACTTTAAAAGCATATCTTCTCAGCTTTTCTTGCTGCGCGTTTGCTTTTTCTGTCAAAATAGGCTTTACTAATACTTCAGAAAGTTTCATTTCTTTCTTATTTATATTTTAATTCAATTATGCATTTACTTCAGCTTCGTCTTCAGAGAAGATTTTCGCTGTTGTTTCACTCAGTACAAGAACATCTGCGTTTACGATGTCGTAAGTGTTGATGTCGCTCAAAGTAACTCCTTCAACACCTGGGATGTTTCTCAAAGACAAGTAAACATTATCAGTGTATTCAGGAAGAACAAACAATGATTTTTTATCATTGATGCTAAGTGCTTTTAATGCACCAGCGAAGTCCTTTGTTTTTGGAGCGTCAAGCTTAATGTCTTCAACAACAACGATAGCGTTAGCTTTCGCTTTGTATGCAAGAGCAGACATTTTAGCAAGGTCTTTCACTTTACGGTTCAATTTGATGTCGTAAGCGTGAGGTTTAGGTCCGAAGATTGTACCGCCACCTTTGTATAGAGGGTTACGGATGTTACCTTTACGGCTACCACCAGTACCTTTTTGTTTGTGAAGTTTACGGCTTGCACCCTTTACTTCTGCACGAGTTTTTACTTTGTGTGTACCTTGACGCTGAGCAGCAAGGTATTGTTTCACAGCAAGATAAATAACGTGATCATTCGGTTCAATTCCGAAAATTTCTTCGGGCAATTCAACCGTTCTGCCGGTTTTTTGTCCTTTTATATTTAAAATATCTACTTGCATCTTTTTTCAGATTAAAAGTTTACTTCTGGATTAAAACAATAGAACCGTTATGGCCTGGTACAGATCCACTAACGAGGATGTAATTTTTATCAGCAAAAATTTTAAGGACTTTCAAGCCTTTCATTTTTACTCTGTCACCACCCATGCGGCCTGCCATGCGCACACCTTTCATTACACGGGAAGCATCAGAAGAGTTACCCAGAGAACCTGGAGCTCTTTGACGATCGTGCTGACCGTGAGAAGCGCCGCCAACACCACTGAAACCGTGACGTTTAACAACACCCTGGAAACCTTTACCTTTTGTAGTACCAACTACTTCAACATTTTCACCTTCAGTGAAAATATCTACGGTAACTGCTTCACCCAGAACTTTTTCTATTGAATAATCGCGAAACTCTTTTACGAATTTTTTAGCGCTTGTGTTAGCTTTTGCGAAGTGATTGATTTCGGCTTTAGGAGCGTGTTTTTCTTTTTTGTCGCCGAACGCTAATTGCAGGGCATCGTAGCCATCTGTCTCTTTTGTTTTAACCTGCGTAACAACGCAAGGACCAGCTTCAATGATGGTACAAGCTGTCTGCTTGCCATCAGGACTGAAGATGCTGGTCATGCCAATCTTTTTACCAATAATCGCTTTCATGTTCTTTGTTTGCGCTGCAAGGTTGAAAGGACAATCTTTTATAGTAGTACCGGAGAGGTATCTAATATTAGGACTTCAATCCCCGTTTAGCAACCGACCTTTTCCGTTTTGCGACTGAACTTAGAGTATAATGTCGCTGGAAGTACCGGCAGTAAACAAACCCTGAACAGCTTGTTTATATTTTTTTTTCGCTGATCAAAGCAATAGGCTTTGATCAATATTTTTACAATCAGAGCTCTTTTCTCCTTACCAAGTAGTGAGGATTGAGAGATAATTTTATTTTAAGAACTTTATTTCCCGCTAACCGGGACTGTCAAACGAATCCGACGATTACGCTTTGATTTCAACTTCCACACCAGAAGGCAGATCAAGTTTAGAAAGAGCATCTACAGTTCTTGAAGAAGAAGTATAGATATCTAATAAACGTTTGTGAGTACACAATTGAAACTGCTCACGTGCCTTTTTATTTACGTGTGGGGAACGCAAAACTGTAAAGATCTTCTTATGAGTAGGTAAAGGAATTGGACCTGTAACTACTGCTCCTGTGCTACGAACTGTTTTTACGATTTTTTCAGCAGATTTATCTACCAGATTGTGATCGTAAGATTGTAATTTAATTCTGATTCGCTGTGACATACGTAAAATCCAACTTTTAATTGGGAGTGCAAAGGTAAGAGGATGTCATATAACATCAAAATATTTTGAAAACATTTTTTAGTATTCAGCCAATTAAATGACGGCTTTTAACAAAATTTGCCTTCATTTTATTTATCCACCTGCCTTCCCTTTGGTTAAAAAAGTTACGCAAGTTACAAATATAATATGATTTGGAGCTGGTTATTTTTAGAAAAAATAACTGTTAACTAATTGAATATAAACTACTTAAAAAGTGAAGTATCAAACTTTAGGAAAATCAGGTTTGTCGGTTAGCAAAATCGCCTTTGGCTGCATGTCTCTGGAAAAAGGTAACTACGCCGAGAATGAAAAATTATTGCTGGAGGCGTTCGAAAAAGGAATTATTCTTTTTGACACGGCTGATTTATATGATAATGGCGAAAACGAGATAACTCTTGGAAAAGCTTTGAAGCCGATTCGGGAAAAGGTAATTATTTCTACTAAAGTAGGTAATCAAATGCGGCCAGATGGAAAGACTTGGGATTGGAATCCAACTAAAAACTACATTCTGGCGGCGGTTGAAAATAGCTTAAAAAGGCTGCAAACGGATTACATCGATTTGTACCAGTTGCACGGCGGTACAATTGACGATCCGATTGACGAGACCATTGAAGCGTTCGAAATATTAAAGCAACAGGGAAAAATTCGATTTTACGGAATCTCGTCTATCAGGCCTAATGTAATCAGGGAATATGTAAAAAGATCTGACATTGTGAGTATTATGATGCAATATAGTGTTTTGGACCGCAGGCCGGAGCAATCCTGTTTTCCACTTTTACAAGAAAATAATATCGGTGTTTTGGCGAGAGGTTCCCTGGCAAAGGGTATTCTGCCAGGCAAATCTGCTGATGCTTATCTCGATCGTAATCAATCGGAAATCAGCAAGGCCGTGGAATGTATTAAAGCTTTTTCGGCTGATGGCCGAAGTCCTGCAGAAACGGCTATTCAATTTGCATTGCATCACCCTGCAGTTTCCAGCGCTGTTGTGGGAATCCGCACTGAACGGCAATTAAATGACGCAATCAGTGCGGTGGAAAAGCCAATGCTATCCGAGCTCGATTACCTACAAATCGCCGGTTCGATTCCTGTGAATTATTATAAGGAACATCTCTAATTATAAGCGCTGCTTCATCACTTCATAAAGGATCATGCCAGTTGCAACTGACACGTTTAAGGATTCAAAGTTGCCTGCCATAGGGATATTGAAGTTCTGATCGCAGATCTTCATGAGCGCAGGTGTTACGCCCTTATCCTCGCTCCCCATTACGACCGCGCAAGGTTCTGTAAAATCAAGTTCAAAGACCCTTGATGAAGCCGTCATCTCGCTGACAAATACTTTTATGCCATTTAAGTGAAGTTCGTCGACCGCTTTCATCAGGCTATTTACACGGCACACCGCAATTTTTTCAAGTGCACCAGCTGAAGTTGTGATGGCATCTTCGTTTAAGGCTCCAACCCCTTTGTCTGGAATTATTATTGCCTGTACTCCGCAGCAGTAGGCGGTTCTGGCGATTGCACCAATATTACGGATATCCGTAACGCCGTCTAGTATTACAAAAAGCGGTGTTTGACCTTTGTCAACTATAAATGAAATTACCTGCTGAAGATCCTGGTATTGTATTTTGGAAATTACAGCTACACAACCTTCGTGGTTTTGAATGTTAAACCCGTTCAGTTTTTCAACGGGCACTTTGTTTATTGGAACATTATGTTGTTGAGCCAACTTAACTATATCACCTGCTGCCGCAGCACCCAGTGTTTGTTGCAAATAAATGCGCTCTAACTGTTTGCCCGTTTTCAATGCGTTGATAACGGCTTCTCTACCTATAACCAAAGAACTCTTCTTGGGTCTGCTTTGTTGCTGCTGTCTGAAATTTTTCACGGTGCAAAAGTAGGATTTAAGTGGGGAGTTGAAAATTGAAAGTTGAAAATGAGTAGTTTTTATGGGTGTTTTGTTGCTTGTTTACAACTACAATAACTAAAAAAGAAGCAGGCTATTTAAGAGCCTGCTTGCTTTTTAAAGTCGCAGTTTGATGCCTCCGTTTACGACGAAGCCATCCAGGGGTGCATATATGTCCCTAAAGTTGGGATCAGTACGTGGACCCGTATAAATCGTATCAAACCTGGTTTGTCTTGTATCTGTGAAGTTTTCAAAATTTACGAACACAGAGAACTTCTCCCATATTTTCTCCGCCATTGCACCAAAGGTCCAAAATGCTTTTCCCGTTGCGCCGTCATTCAAAGGTTGCTTACCCGTATAATAAGCTTCGAGACCAATTTTGAAATTGTCTTCCACTTCGTAAATGAGTACGTTGTTCAACTTGTGCTTCGCTGTGAGCGGATTTGGTATTTTACCATGGTCCGTGTGCAGCAGCGCATCGGTAAATGTATAGCCAATGAATAGACTGAAATCGCCGTAAGTGAGTTTTACATTGGTTTCCCAGCCGCGACTATCAAGATGGCCGGATGCATTCCGGAGTTTGTAAAGATTTGCTGCCAACGTATCCAACATCAACGGATGATTGATGCGTGTGATAAAAAAAAGCTGATTGATACTCATCTTCACATCTCCAATGGCGGTCCGATAATTTACATCTGCGTTGATACCATATGATTTTTCAAGTTCATTGGTTGAGCCCGACACCGGCAATACACCTTTGTATTGCATTCTTTCTGTTTCTTCTGTAAAGATGGTTGGTGTTGTGTAACCAAACCCAGCCCCCACACGCGATGTAAGCCTGGGAGAAAACTTAAACAGCGCCGCAGCACGTGGAAGCAGCACCGGCCCATAATTGGCTACATAGTCTCCCCTCAATCCCAGTTCAGTATTCAGCCAGTTCGTTGCGTTCCAGGATTGCTGAATGAATAATCCTGCGGTTTGCTGAACATAATCCCTTTTTGGAAAGGAATCTTTAGGGTGCTCACGGAAATTGTCGGTATAATAATTTAAGCCTATGATCCAATCTGATTTTTGGCCCGTACGACTGTATGTTCCTTCTGAATAAGAGGACCATTGTGTACCATCAAAAGCATAACCTGGAGTTTTGATGGTGCGACGAAAACAGCTGATGGCGTTCTTGAACTTAAAGGCGCTATGCTCGTTTAGTTTATGATCCAACGCCAGCTGGCTGGAAACGCGGTTGCTGTTGTTGTTTTCGAAATAACTATGTAGACTATCGCCATGTCCTTTGATGTATTGAATGTCGCCTCCCTCCCTTTTTTCGAAAGCCGAACTAAGGCCAACAGTGATGGTCGTTTTCGGATTGAAATAAAGGAACAACTTTGGGTTGAATACGTATCGTTCAGTCTTTGGTATGGCTGTAAAACCCGTTGATGAAGGATCATAAGGTTTGCTGCTGTTGCGGGCAGCATATAATGTAAGACCCGCTTTCCCAAATCGCTGACTATAGAATCCATCTAAATCAAGGCCGCCTGCGGAGGTGCCGTTGATCATAAAGCGAAGATCTTTCTCCTTTTTGGGTGTTTTAGAAATCAGGTTCACGAGCCCGGCAATTGCACCTCCTCCATAGAGTGTGGAACTGGCGCCCTTGATGATCTCCACCTGCTTTAAATCCAGGGGTGGCGTTTGTAATAATCCCAACCCGCTTGAGAAGCCAGAAAACAAGGGAAACCCATCTTTCAATAATTGGGTGTATCTGCCGTCCAAACCTTGTATTCGAATGCTTGAGTTGGCTGAGGTTGCGGACACCTGCTGCGTTTGAATACCGGTACTCTCGCTAAGCATCATGCGAATGTCACCCGGCTTCATGTTTGCTTTTTCCTCTAATTCTTCTCCGCTAACAAACTCGACGCGTGTAGGCATGTTCCGGATGGTGCGTGTGCTCCGGGTTGAGGAGACCACTACTTCATTCATATTCTCTGTATCAGCCTCCAGTTTTATTGTTAAACTGTCTCCTGGTAACGGAATAGTAAATGCTTGAGAAAATTCCTTATGACCGACAGAACGTATTTGCAGTAAATGTTTGCCTGCAGGCACATTGTTAAACAAAATCAATCCTGTTGTATCTGTTGCAGCTGTTTTGCCTGCCAATGTAACCGTTGCTGATACCAACGGTTCATTTGCATCTGCATCTTTTACACGAACAGCTAACTTATGTTGGGCGCGACATATCACCCCCAAACAAAGGAATAGCCATAGGCAAATTGCCTTTTTCATATTTAAAATAAAAGATAATGTGAAATAATAGATGCCTTAAAGGCACCAAAACCAATACTAATATGTACTAGCATTTGGGAGGCTGCCATATGGATGGCAAATTGCGCGACACAAGATTATCGTGATAAAAGAATTTGTACACTACAACTTCATGTTGTTCCACAACAGAAAATCTGAATACTTGTGGAATGATAACGCCGTTGCAGGCTGCACAAGCGAAGAACGGTGAGCAGGGTGCGCTTGGTTTGGAAGTTTCTTTGGAATGATTGGTTTGTACTGATGTGTTTTGCTCATTCGCGCAGCAATCATCATCCGCACAGCAGGGTACGGCTGACAGTAACAATACGTAAAATGAAAGAATGTAGACAAACCACTTCATGAGCCAAAGATAGAACGTAGATGATTACGATTTGATATGATTTTTTGAATTGAGATTTAATCGATTCGTTTAAACTCAAATCATCACAGATCATGAAAACCTGCGTTCCGATTTCTTCAATAAAAAATCCCTTTGCCTGCGCAAAGGGATTCTAAGTTTATCAGCTGATTCGATTATTTCAAACCGAACTCTTTTTTAACTTTTGCTACGTGGTCAAGTTTTTCCCATGTGAACAATTCAACTTTCACATTTTTCTCTTTACCATCCGGAGTTTTGAAAGTTTTAGTAACAACTTCCGGTTTGCGGCCCATGTGTCCGTACGCAGCAGTTTCGCTGTAGATCGGCGTACGCAATTTCAAGCGCTGTTCGATAAAGTAAGGACGCATGTCGAACAGTTTAGAAACGCGTTTAGCGATTTCGCCGTCAGACAATTTTACTTTAGCTGTACCGTATGTGTTTACGTAGATGCTTGTTGGTTGAGCAACACCGATCGCATAAGAAACCTGTACAAGTACTTCGTCGCAAAGACCAGCAGCTACAAGGTTTTTAGCGATGTGACGAGTTGCGTATGCAGCAGAACGGTCAACTTTAGAAGGATCTTTACCGCTGAACGCACCACCACCGTGAGCACCTTTACCACCGTAAGTATCTACGATGATTTTACGACCAGTCAAACCTGTATCGCCGTGTGGTCCGCCGATTACGAATTTACCAGTTGGGTTGATGTGGTATTTGATACCGTCATTAAACAACTTAGCGTATTTCTTATATTTAGCTTTTACGCGGGGGATCAGGATTGAAATGATATCTTTCTGGATCTTGTCCTGCATTTTAGCTTCTGTATCGAAGTCATCATGCTGAGTAGATACAACGATCGCGTCGATGCGAACGGGTCTGTTTTTGTCATCGTACTCAAGAGTCACCTGGCTTTTTGCATCAGGGCGCAAATATTTGATTTGCTTGTTTTCTCTTCTCAATGCAGCAAGCTCAAGCAAGATCTTGTGTGCTAAGTCAAGTGCCAAAGGCATGTAGTCTTCAGTTTCGTTTGTTGCGTAACCGAACATCATTCCCTGGTCACCAGCACCTTGTTCTTCTTTTTTCTTTTTGTCAACGCCCTGGTTGATGTCAGAAGATTGTTCGTGGATAGCAGAGAACACGCCGCAGCTGTTAGCTTCGAACATGTATTCGCTTTTTGTGTAACCGATTTTACGGATTACACCTCTTGCGATTTCCTGCACATCGAGATAAGCTTTTGATTTTACTTCTCCGGCCAATACTACTTGTCCGGTTGTAACCAGCGTTTCGCAAGCCACTTTAGAGTTTGGATCGAAGGCTAAAAAGTTATCTATCAAGGCATCTGAGATCTGATCGGCCACTTTATCCGGATGGCCCTCTGAAACGCTTTCAGAAGTAAACAAATAAGGCATGATTCTAATTTTGTTGGTTATTTATTAATGCAAAATCCATTAATCATCGAGCAAGCAACAATTAATGGATTTTTTATAAAATCGGGACAAAGATAGTCGCCAGTTTGATATTTAAGAATTTTAAACGTCAATTTAATAGTAAAATATACGTTATCAAATAGATTATGCCTCTCAAACATACTTAAAAACCACGAAACCAAAAGTCTATAAAATTAATAGAGTTGTAAATTGTCTTCAAAAAAATCAATAAAAAAGCCTGTTTTGGCAAACAGGCTTTGAATATATTCTATAGAAACTTCTATTTTGTAAGATCTGTATACAATTGCAAGTAATCTGTAAGATCTGATTCTGCATTGTACTGTAATACTTTTTTACCACGCACTTTACCAAACTCTTCAACTAATTTTTTGTCCACTTTCTCGGAACCAAACGTAATAGCATCTGCACTTAGAGCTCCACCTCTGAACATATCTATATTGCCCGGGGCCTTAAACGGCTCAAGATCTTTCTCTTTTATAGTAGCATGGATGTTAGCAAATTTTGCAAAATCTGCACCCAGCTTTTCTTTAAAAGTGGTCTGCCCTACTGTGTAAATAACCTTGCTGTGACTGAAAACAGGTTCTTTTTTGTACGCAGTTTTCAAATACATTGGGATCAAACCAGTCATCCAGCCGCTGCAATGGATGATGTCTGGAGGCCAACCGAATTTTTTTACAGTCTCCAATGCGCCTTTACAGAAGAAAACAGTTCTTAACCCATTGTCGTCAAACCACTTTTCATTCTCGTCTGTAAAAACAAATTTTCTTTTAAAAAGGTCTTCGTTATCAAGAAAGTATATCTGCAAACGTGCATTTGGCAGAGATGCCACTTTGATCTGCAACGGGTAATCGTCGTTATCAACCGATACATTTATCCCAGATAAACGTACCACTTCGTGAAGCCTGTGACGTCTTTCATTGATGGTCCCAAACCGCGGCATAATACAACGCACTTCGAAATTATTGTCATTTGCTTTAATTGCCAGCCTGTTCACAATTTCAGAGAACTCTGTCATTTCCAGGTATGGAGACATTTCGTTGGCAATGAATAAAATTCTTTTCTTTGTTGACATTATCGGTATCGGTTATGAAAAAAAGGAACTGAAAATAGTGTGCAAAGGTAAGGCTTTTTACCCAAAATAGGCTACTATACTAATTTTCCGCTCATAAAAGCTCAAAAAATGACTATAATCAAGGGAATTTCGGCATTGCAGGAAAATGTTAATTTTCTGAAAAACAACGGTAAAACCATCGGATTTGTACCAACAATGGGTGCTTTGCACGATGGTCATATTTCGCTTATTACTGCGTCCAAGGCTGAAAATGACATAACGGTCTGCAGCATTTTTGTCAATCCAACTCAGTTCAACGATCCGAAAGATTTCGAGAAATACCCCATAACTATTGAGGCGGATATTGAAAAACTGGAGCTTGCGGGCACAAATATTCTCTTTTTACCTTCTGTTACAGAAATGTACCCCGATGGATTTGACAAGGTACCTCATTATGACCTGGGCGTTATTGAAACCATTTTGGAGGGCAAATTCAGACCCGGCCATTTCCAGGGAGTTTGCCAGATCGTCCACAAGCTTTTGAAAGCTGTACAGCCACATAACTTATATATGGGCCAAAAAGATTATCAGCAATGTATGGTAATCAACAGATTGATACAGATTGAAAACCTGGGTGTAAAGCTTCATACAAGGCCCACTCTTCGCGAAAAGGACGGGCTCGCTATGAGCAGCCGCAATATGCGCTTGAACGAAGAAGAGAGGAAAAACGCACTCACTATTTATCGCGTTCTCAACTATTTGAAAGATCACATTGAAAAAGAAAGCATCGCCTATTTGCTGGACAGAAGCAATTTAATGCTCACGGATAATAATTTCCGGCCGGATTATGTTTCTATCGCCGATGCGGAAACACTTGTCCCAGTTGAAAATTGGGATGGGCATCAAAAAATTGTTGCTTTAATCGCGGCATATCAGAATGAAGTGAGGCTGATTGATAACATGGCGCTTGATTAGTTGAAAATTGAAAGTTAATTGCAGAACCGGGTACTCCTGGCAACTGTACGTTTTTCCCAAATTCTTCTTAGCTTGCACCCCGCTAAAAAGCGGTTTTAATTAAACAAGCATGGACATCGAAATTTTAAAATCAAAGGTGCACAGAGCCGTAATCACGGAGGCTAACTTACATTACGTTGGTAGTCTTACGCTTGATGAGGATCTGATGGATGCAGCGAATATGATCGAGAATGAGAAAGTGCAAGTTGTGAATGTTAATAATGGTTCCCGCATTGAAACGTACCTTATCAAAGGAAAAAGAGGTTCGGGCGTATGCTGCCTTAACGGACCTGCTGCCAGACAAGGTGCTGCCGGCGATATCGTGATCGTTATTTCTTACGCACGTATGTCATTCGACGAAGCCAAACAATTCAAGCCCTGGATTGTTTTCCCAAAAGACGGAAATAAACTTTAGTTAATTGAAAATTGAAAGTTGAAAATTGAAAATGGTATAACCGAGAGTCTTTTCGAATAAAACCATTTTCAATTTTCAACTTTCAATTTTCAATTATCACCTATCTTTAAGGCCAAACCAACCTGTATGAAGAAAAAGGTGTTTCAGTGGCTTCAGTATGCGTTTTTTTTAGCTTTGGCAATATTTTTAGTTTGGTGGTCGGTCGGTAAGATTAAGGGGCATGACTGGGAGGAAATGAAAGGAGCACTTCGTACTACAGACTATTGGTTACTTGTGCCTGTTGTATTAATTTTATTGGCCAGTCATTACAGTCGCGCATTAAGATGGAAAATTTTAATGCAACCCCTCGGATACTCCCCTTCTACTCTCAATACTTATTTTTCCGTACTTATTGGATATCTCGCAAATCTCGCCGTACCAAGGCTGGGAGAAGTATTGAAATGCACTGTTCTTGCCCGTTATGAAAAAGTGCCCGCAAATAAACTCGTGGGAACTATTGTAGCGGAAAGAGCTTTTGACCTTATATGTTTGTTGATCGTTTTTGCCGTTAGTATATTTTCCCAGATTGATATTATTGGAAAATTTGCAATGGACAAGATCAAAAAAATAGTCAGTACCGAAACCGGCGACATTGACTGGCTCAAGATTGCAGTTGTTGTTGGTGGTTTGTTAATTGTTTTACTGGTTGTAAGATTTATCATGCACAAGTTTGCGCACATTCATGTGATTGGTAAAATAAAAGAATTTATGAGGGGAATCTGGCAGGGATTGATCAGTGTGCGATATGTAAAAAACAAAGGCTGGTTTTTCTTTCATACCATTATGATCTGGGTAGGTTATTTACTAAGCATACAAATGGGATTTTATGCAATGCAGGCCACCAGCGGATTAGGAATTAAAGCATCATTATCTGTACTTTCTCTTGGCAGTATAGGTATGATTGCAACGCAGGGGGGAATTGGCGCTTATCCTTTTCTGGTACAGGAAACAATGATGCTATATGGAATTACAGAAAACGTCGGGAGAGCATTTGGCTGGCTCTTGTGGCTGGTTCAATTTTTCCTGGTTATTGTATTTGGATTTTTAAGCATAGGATTATTACCAATAGTTAACAGAAAAAAAAGTTTACAACATGCGTAACTCAGACGTAATCGAAAAGAAAATTTATGAACCAATAGCACTGGAAGAACAAGTTTACCGTTGGAAATTTCTTGGGCAAAAAATAGCTTTCACGAATGGCTGTTTTGATATACTTCACAAAGGGCATATCGCATCTCTTAGCCAGGCGGCTAAAGAAGCAGATGTACTTGTCGTTGGCCTGAACTCAGACGCTTCTACCAAAAGATTGAAAGGTGAAGGCAGACCGGTTAACAACGAACAGGCAAGGGCAACCGTTTTAGCATCACTTTTAATGGTAGATGCTGTTATTCTTTTTGATGAAGACACTCCTCTTGAACTTATAAAGAAAGTAATGCCCGATGTTATCGTGAAGGGTGGCGATTACACTCTTGACCAGATTGTTGGCGCTAAGGAAGTAATGGCCCATGGCGGCCGGGTTGTGATCAATCCAATTGTGGAGGGTTACAGTACCACGGGTATTTTGGGCAAGATCGCTGCGCTGTAAAAAGAAGTAAAAATCGCATCAGCATGGCATTGTAGCTTTGTGCATAGGACTTTTCAGGTGGATCCCCAGTGCCATTAAAATGCTCCATAATGTTACTACAGTTCAACGGAGCGTCGCAACGACTGTTTTATCGTAGTACAATTGTTGGTCCCATAAAAAATGCGGCTGCACCGTTTTTACTTTTAATTTTTTACTTTTTACTTATAGAAATAACCACTTTTGGCTATTTCCTCATTGTAAAGTAGCTTCGCACATCTCAAAAATTAATCATCCAATAACCTTGTACTTATTTTATTGCAAGGCATTTAAAATCAAAACATATGGCATACGATGTTCTGGTGATAGGTAGTGGACCCGGCGGTTATGTAGCTGCGATCCGTGCCTCACAACTAGGCTTTAAGACAGCAATTGTAGAAAAGGAGAGTCTTGGCGGTATCTGTTTGAACTGGGGTTGTATTCCTACAAAAGCGTTATTGAAAAGTGCTTCGGTACTTGAATCTATAAAGCACGCAGAGGCTTACGGTCTGAAAGCTAGTGGTGAAGCGGATTTTGCTGCTGTTATCAAACGCAGCCGCGGTGTAGCCGACAAAATGAGCAAGGGCGTTCAGTTTTTGATGAAAAAGAACAAGATCGATGTGATCATGGGCTTTGGTGTGTTGAAAGCTAAAGGCCAGGTAGAAGTTACCAAAGCTGATGGTGCTAAAGAAGTTGTAGAAGCGAAACACATCATTCTTGCAACTGGTGGCCGCAGCCGTGAATTGCCTAATCTGAAACAAGATGGTAAAAAAGTTATCGGTTACCGCGAAGCAATGGTTTTGCCTGAGCTTCCAAAATCTATGATCGTTGTAGGTTCTGGCGCGATAGGTGTTGAATTTGCTTACTTCTACAATGCAATGGGAACGAAAGTTACCATCGTTGAGTTCCTTCCTCGTGTAGTACCGGTTGAAGATGAAGACATTTCTAAAGAACTGGAAAAACAATACAAGAAAAACGGCATCGACATCTTGGTAAATGCCTCTGTTGAAAGCGTTGATGTTAGCGGAAACGGCGTTAAAGCAAACGTGAAAAAAGCTGACGGAAATGTTACCCTGGAGGCTGACATCGTGTTGAGCGCTGTAGGTGTTTCTTCAAATATTGAAGGCATCGGTCTTGAGCAAGTTGGTGTTAAAACTGACAAAGGCAAAATCGTTGTTGACAAATTCTACCAAACAAATATTCCTGGTGTTTATGCGATCGGCGACTGCGTTCCTGGTCAGGCATTAGCACACGTTGCGAGCAAAGAAGGCATCATTTGCGTGGAAAACATCGGTTACAACGAGAAAAAATACAATCACCAGCCTGAAGCTCTGGATTACGGCAATGTACCAGGTTGTACTTATTGCACACCAGAAATCGCTTCTGTTGGTTTAACTGAAAAAGCTGCTAAAGAAGCAGGTTACGAAATTAAAGTAGGTAAATTCCCATTGAGCGCAAGCGGTAAGGCTTCTGCGGCAGGTGCTACTGAAGGTTTTGTAAAAGTGATCTTCGACGCTAAATACGGCGAATGGTTAGGTACGCACATGATCGGTTACAATGTAACTGAATTGATCGCTGAGACTGTAGTTGCCCGCAAACTGGAAACTACTTATCACGAAGTACTGAACAGCATTCACCCGCACCCAACTATCAGCGAAAGCATTAAAGATGCGATTGAAGTAGCTTATGGTGAAGCGATTCACTTGTAGTTTTGAGTAATGAGTTGTGAGTTCTGGGTTTTTCGGAGCAAGCAGCTAAAAAATATAGGACTGTCGGAAATGGCAGTCCTTTTTTGTTGGCACACGGATGACACTGATTAGACTGATTTACACGGATTGTTACTATTTTGCAACCATGAAAACAGGAGATTTAAACACTAAAAAACTGCAGGCTGTTGATATTGATCCTTCTCTTTGAAAAGTATAGGAATGAAACTCTTTTTCCTAAAAAACTGGAAAAAGCAAACGAGCATCTTAAAACAGCAAAGTTGCCTGATAGAAAAGGCAAATAACCCCAAGTACAATCAGCGCAAATCAGTCCAATCAGCGTTATCTGTGTGCTAATCGCATTTACATACATTTCCCAATTGTTAATGGCTTAAATTCATCCAACTTCCGTTAAACCTCGGGCGTTATCACATATCCAATAGAAAATTATTGGTGACTATGAAACCACAACGCAGTTTCCTTTTAATATTTACCGCATTACTTTGCACACTTGCCTCTGAAGCTCAGCACGGTTATAACCCGGCACCTCCGCCCCCACCGCCTCCCGGTTATTATTACTATGGACCCCGCATGGGCGGCGGTGTATATATGCACCCGGCACCCCCACATTATAGGCAGCGAAAACCACAGCAACCTAAATTACCCCCTTTTGAACCGGCTTTACATCTGAATTTAGGCTACGGCTTTCCTAATCTTGACCAATATTATATGGCGGACTTTTATGGCGCCTACAAAGGAAATCCCAGCCAGGTTGGGCCGATGAATGCGTCTCTCGACTATCAATTTAGCCGATATATGAGTCTGGGCATTATGGGGATGTATGGCAAAGTGAATATGCCGTATTATGATTACAATACCTATGGCACTGCCATGCGAGGTACGCTGGAAGGCTGGACCATTATGGCCAATATGATGAGCTATATTCCTGCGGGGCCGCACGTTACACCGTATTTGCGTGTAGCCATGGGCGTGAATATCTGGAACCAGAATTATGTAGATTATGATGCTGGCACTAAAATCAATTACGTTCAACACCCGCCTGATTTTGCCTATCAGTTCAGCTTTGGCTGTAAGTTTAATGTAAGCGAGCATACTGGTCTTTTTATCGAAGGCGGATATGGCAAATACATTATGAATGCAGGACTTTCATTTAAGCTATAGCAAGCATGTCGGAATATATAGTTACAAACCTTATCACTTTTGTAAAGGGTCGTTTTTCGTAAACGACCCTTTTGCATTTGAACGAATGAATTCTTTGTTTTAAATTTCTCTATCAATTCAAAAACAATCAAATGCAACAAGCTTCCATTTGGGAAAAAGAAAGCTTTTTTGCGCACCAGGATGTTATCATAGTTGGCAGTGGCTTTACAGGATTGTGGAGCGCATTTTACTTAAAAAAACACCACCCCAGACTGAAGGTCCTTATCCTGGACAGAGGCATTGTACCTTATGGCGCGAGCAGTCGCAATGCGGGTTTTGCATGTTTTGGCAGCATTACAGAACTACTCAACGATGCAAGAAAAATGGGTGAGGAAAAAATGCTGCACCTGGTGGAAATGAGATATGAAGGATTGAAGTGCATTCGCAAAACATTCAACAAAAAAGATATTGAGTTTGAAAAACTTGGCGGCTATGAATTGATTACGCCGAAACAATATGAAAAAGAAAAACAGCTGAAAAATGACGTTGGCTGGATGAACATTTTGTTAAGAAAATCGCTGAAAGAAGAAAAGGTCTTCAAAATAGCGGATAAAAAAATTTCAAACTTCGGTTTTGCCAACGTTAGCCATTTGGTTGAAAACAGACTGGAGGGTCAATTGCACTCCGGAAAGTTGTTGCAGCAATTATTGCAAAAAGTGCAATCGCTTGGCGTCTCCGTTCTGCCAAATATAGAAGTAAACGGTTATGAAAAAAACAACGGAAAAGTTTTCCTGCACAGCAATTTACCTGTTACTTTAACCTCCGATCAATTGCTGATATGCACAAATGCATTTGCAAAGGAACTATTACCAGAACTCAATGTGGAACCAGTTCGCGGGCAGGTGTTAGTTACTTCCCCTATTAAAAAATTGAATTTTACCGGTACATTTCACTACGACGAGGGCTATTACTATTTCCGCAATATCGGTGACAGAATTCTTCTCGGTGGAGCCCGCAACAGTGATTTTTCTGCGGAAGCAACGAACGAGTTCAATACAACAGAATCGATCCAGGACATATTGGAAAACTTCCTCAAAGAAAATATTATCCCCGGTAAAAAATTCTCGATCGACTATCGCTGGAGTGGCATCATGGGTATGGGAAAAGACAAAATGCCGATTGTGAAAAAGGTGAAACCAAATATCTTTTGTGCAGTTCGTTTGAGTGGTATGGGTTTGGCATTGACGCCGGTGGTAGGGGAAAATATTGCGAAGATGATGACTGAGTAACTGAATAACTGAATAGTTCTAGCGCAAGTTTATTCAATTATTCAGTTACTCAGTTATTCAATACACCAATTTATGCGTTTGCTTAATCACGCCCATCACAAACACACTCTGCGTTTGGCCCACGTTGTCGATATTGCTTAATTTGTTTACATGGAAATTGTAGTACGCATCCATGTTTTCGACTGCAACTTTTAGCATGAAGTCAAATTCGCCCGAGATGTTGTAGCATTCTATCACTTCGTGAAGCTCTTGTATAGCTTTGATGAAAATAGTTCCCGCCTTTTTACTGTGTTGTTTTAATGACACATAGCAAATAACCATCAGCCCTCTTTTTACTTTTGCCTGATCCACCAAAGTCACATATTGTTTAATCACTCCTGCATCCTCCATTCGCTTTATCCTATCGTGGACAGGCGTTGGGCTTAAATGGACCAAATTGGATATTTCGCGTACCGTTATCTTTGCATTTTCCTGCAGCAAACGAAGGATCGACATGTCCTTTTCATCGAGGACAAGATTCTGGGTAGTTAAATCTTCTTTTTCTTTCTTTTCTTCCATGTCAAACTGCGTATTTGTTCTTCAAAAATATTAAATTCAGGGCATTTTTTCTGTTTTTGACATATCAGACATTATTTTATCCTGCAAAGTATAGCTTTGCACGTTGTTCGTTTTTTAAAAAAAGACACTAACAAAATAAAAAAGATATGTCTACAATTTCATCTACCATCGACTTCAGCCTTAAGAATAAGGTTGCTGACATGAGCCTTGCAGAATGGGGCCGCAAAGAAATCAGACTTGCAGAAGCAGAAATGCCAGGTTTGATGTCTTTAAGAGCAGAATACGGTGCTTCTCAGCCTTTGAAAGGTGCACGTGTTGCTGGTTGTTTGCACATGACAATTCAAACTGCCGTGTTAATCGAAACTTTGATCGCTCTTGGTGCAGAAGTTAAATGGAGCTCTTGCAACATTTTCTCTACGCAAGATCACGCTGCTGCTGCTATTGCTGCTGCAGGTATCGGCGTATTTGCATGGAAAGGCCAGTCTTTGGAAGAAGCTGACTGGTGCATTGAGCAAACTTTGTTCTTTGGCGCAGCTGATCGTCCTTTGAATATGATCCTTGATGATGGTGGTGATTTGACAAACATCGTGTTTGATAAATACCCAGAACTGATCCAGAACATTAAAGGTCTGAGTGAAGAAACTACAACTGGTGTTCACCGTTTGTACGAGAGAATGGCGAAAGGTACTTTGCCTATTCCTGCGATCAACGTAAACGACTCTGTAACTAAATCTAAATTCGACAACAAATACGGTTGTAAAGAATCTTTGGTTGACGCTATCCGTCGTGCTACTGACGTTATGTTGGCTGGTAAAGTGGCTGTAGTTGCAGGTTACGGTGATGTGGGTAAAGGTTCCGCTGCTTCTCTTGCTGGTGCAGGTTGCCGCGTGATCGTTACAGAGATCGATCCTATCTGTGCTTTGCAAGCTGCTATGGACGGTTTCGCAGTTAAGAAAATGACTACTGCTATTAAAGAAGCTGATATCGTTGTTACTACTACAGGTTGCCGCGACATCATCACTGGCGAGCATTTCAAACTGATGAAAGATAAAACCATCGTTTGTAACATCGGTCACTTCGATATCGAAATCGACGTTGCTTGGTTGAATACAAACTATGGTCACACAAAAGATACAGTTAAACCTCAGGTTGATATTTACAACGTTGATGGTAAAGACATCATTCTTTTGGCTGAAGGCCGCCTTGTTAACCTTGGTTGCGCTACAGGTCACCCATCATTTGTAATGAGTAACTCATTCACTAACCAAACTTTGGCTCAAATTGAACTGTGGACAAACAGCTCAAACTACGAGAACAAAGTATATGTGTTACCAAAACACCTTGATGAGAAAGTTGCTCGTTTGCACCTTCCAAAAATCGCGGTTGAATTGGATGAACTTTCTGATGCACAGGCTTCTTACCTGGGTATTCCTAAAGAAGGTCCGTTCAAACCAGAGCACTACCGTTACTAAGAGAGCTTTGTTTTTTGATGAATATGAGCCGCTTCATTTTTTGGAGCGGCTTTTTTATTATAGCACGCAGATGACACTGATTGGACTGATTTACACTGTTTTTTTTTAATAACTGAATAACTGAAACTTTAAGTTTAATAGAGGCCTTATCATTAATCCATAAGTTTAGTCAGTTAACGAAAAATCCGTGCGAATCAGTCCAATCAGTGTCATCTGTGTGCTAAAAGCTAGCTGTGTCACTAAATTTATTAATCTATCTTTGACGCTATCAAATGTTATCATGAGTACAGCAACAAGAGGGAAAATCAGTTTTATTCAGCACGACAAACAGTATGCTACGATCGAATATATGGTGAATGGAAAGAAGAAATCCATTAACGGCATTGTATCGGAATTCGAGCAAAAAAAGTTGAAGGAACTTAAGCTGATAAAAAAAATCCACCACTTTCACGTGGGTGATGAAGTGAGTTTTGTGATTGATAAATCTCCGCGTGGCGATAAAATGGTTGCTACGAAAGTCCAGTATATTACTAACAATGAACTGGCCAATGTTCTTTACAAGGCATCGCTTGACAATAAATTAGTAGGGTATTTGAAAGAAGTAGACGGTAAACTCTTTGTAAAAGAAACGAGCACCCATTTTTTCTTTCCGCTTGTTCTTTCTCCATGGGAACATGAGCCATCTTCACAATTCGTCAACGAACACATATTATTTTCCTTAGACAATATAGAAAACCCTGAAAAGGTTACTGCGCGCCTGTTTAAACCACATTACATTCCCGAGTTTAAAACAGCTCAGCAACTTTACAAAAACAAGGCTGTTATAGAAGCTCCTGTATTTAAGGTAACACAACACGGCATTTATGTAAATATCGTTGGCGAAAATATTCAGGGGAAATTGCCTGTAGCAGAGGCAGATGAAAAACAATTACCTAAAGAAGGTGACAAAATAAAAGTGCGCATTAGCTATTTAAGTCCGATGCGCATTGTGGTGGAAAGACTGAATTAACAACAGAACGCAGATTTTCATGATCGTCATGATTTGTCAAGATTTTTTTGATCTGAAAATAAAAATCATCAAGAAGTTAAAAACAGCAGGCAGCTCTGCAAGGCTTGTAGCCTTGCAGATTTATACTGTTGCCTTTGGCAACTTCAATGCAGCAAGTCCACTTCTATTAGCCCTCTTTTTCCTTCATAATTGGAGGCGCTACTATACAAATAATCCGATGGATTCTGCACAAGGGCTGCCCTCACCGGATTGTTATGAATGTAATCAAGCTTGGTCTTCATAAAATCGAAGCTATGTATTATTTCAGGATGATTGTTGCCTGACCATAACTTGTATTTATCATTCGCGTTGGTTCTTTTTCCAAAGAATTCAAACATATATAACAACCACTCACGCCTGCTTTCGACTTCTCCTTTATCTGCAATCGATCTCAAAATTTCTTTGCTGGTGAATGTTTTGAAATCACGCATAACATCGCTGAGCGATTTTTCAGTAGCGGTCCAAATGACATGCACATGATTTGACATAATCACGTAAGCATGTAGTCGCAGGCCTTTTTTGGCGATGCAAAATTTAAAGCTTTCCAGGATAATATCACGGTAGCGTTGTCGCGAAAAAATATCTATCCAACCTTCAACTGTAAATGTGAGAAAATGGGTTGCGAATTGATCGCGGATTCTAAATCCTTCTGTAAACATATTTTTCATAAGGTATAAGGTGTTAAAACATTTTGTCGCCAGAGGCGACAGTATAAGGCTGCAAGGCTGGAAGCCTTGCAGAGCACCTAATAGACTTGATCACAGGATTACAGGTTGCAGCTTCTAAAAATTCTTCTTATCATCACCCACCATTGCTTTCACTGCTGCTTTCGCATCCCTTGTATTCTTTTGCACAGCAATGGCGCCGAATACGCTAAGCAAGAATGCAAACGCATAAAAACCTTTCTCGCTTGGAAGCAATGTAGCATTCCACAAACCAACGATCAACAGGACCATCGTCAGGAGGATCGAAAACCAACTTAATCCGTAGTAGATTTCTGTAACAGGAATATTTTCTAATTTATCGCGTACACATTTTTGAACAGATACCGCGGAGAACAATGCGTACATTAAAACAGTGAAGTAATAGCCTTTTTCATTTAGCTGCATGCCGGAGTTCCAAAGACCAATATTAAAACCCAGCACACCAATAAATAATGCAACCCATGAGGCCGAAACAAACGCGATAGACGGTTTTTGCATAAACGCAATTTAGGTTAGGAATAAAAACGGATTAAAAATATGCGAACCGCCAATATGATGTATAAACGAGAACCTAAATTAACGTTTCGTGTAACAACTATTTTCTTTGCAATAAAGCTATTCTTCTGGCAAGTTCTTGTGTAGAAATATCGTAGTGATAAATGCCGGCATGTTCGCCTTCGCCTGTTATAAAGTAACTCTTACCATCAGGTGAAAAACAAATTGCCTCTTCTTGTCCGTGTTGTGTATAAGATAGTTCAAGAGGCGTACGTTGCATTGTTTTGTAAATGGACTCATTGCCTTGTCTCTGCCAGTAATAAACCTTTTTCATACTCTTTAGCATTACCTGTTTGCCGTCTCTTGAAATGCTTCCGGAAACGATCCATTTTTCTTTTTTCTTTCCATCAAAATACAATTTGCAAACTTCACGCAGCATGTAAGTCTTTTTATCGTTCAGATCAAGTGGTGCCGTGTACACAATAACAGAATCTTGTCTCTTGGAAACGATATACAGCAACCTTTCTGTGGGATCAATCATTATGGTCTCAGCATCCTGTGCACCATTTGGATAGGTGAGTGTAAACATTTGCGAACCGACTGTTTTTACAACTCCCGAATCCGCACCAGGCTCTTCTATTCTGAAAATCCGGACATCTAATCTTCTTGCGGCATTGTCGCCGATATCTGCGAGGTAAATGTATTCCTTGCCTGCGTCCGGCCCAGAACCAATTGTAATATCTTCGCAATCATTCACCCCTGAAAACGAAACTTCGTCGCCTTTGAAATAATAGATTCCCTTCAATTCTCCTTTTTCATTCACCGCAAAAAAACGACTCGTATCACCACTGTCATTATGAACATAAAACGTATTGGGATGCACTCTTGACGCAGCCATTCCCGAAACCTCTCTCAACGCTGTATTCAAGTATCTTCCGGTCATGAATCCACCGTCATCCTGTGCTTTGGTTTGGACAGCAAAAAATGAGATTGCAATAAACAGTATCGAAAATTTTATACACATACTTTCAGTATTACATCAATTAATGTTCCTTGCGTAATTGAGGCACTGAAAATATTTGCGGTACGTTATTTCAATATTTCAGCAACAATAAATTTGGGTTAATTATTGGGGCAATTGAAAGAAGTCAGAAGTCAAAAAAGTCTCGAATTATCGGCGTGTTCTCTTTTGAATTTTTACTTTTAAATTTCTATTTTAACCTAACTACGATTGAAGTATTTTCCGGGCCGTTTCCTGCCCATTCACCAGTGCCGCTTCTACGGTACCGGGTGCGCGACCTTCATATAACGCTTCACCGGCAAAAAAGATCGTATTGTCAAGAGGCATTCTTAATAATTTTCTCACTGTCTCGCTTTGCAATGTGCTATAGCTGTAGCCTCCCATACTCCACTCTTCTTTTGTCCAATGTATTGCCTTCGATGCCACAAGTATAGTTCGCAGTTTCTTTTTTTCGATGCCGTAAATATTAGACAGTGATTGAAGTCCCATATCTATAATCTCTTCCTCCGAAACAGTAATCAATGGCATTACCTCAGGACCGCCGAGCCAACCGGTTAGCAAACAATTTTCTTTATCGGACTGCGTCCACCACGTTGGTATATTCTGATCGCTCACTACAAAGCCCGTGTTCTTTTCATGCTCTTGCCAAAATGGTTCTTCAAACTGTAAGAAAACCTTGATCACAGATCCGAATCCAATTTGTGACAAATCGTTCAAATAACCGTCCAGCGCCGGATTGAACTTTATTTTTACATCCTGCAAAACGCGAGGCGACACCGTAACAACGAGTTTGGTTCCCTCAAATTGTTGTCCGTCAGCCGTAAAAACCGTTACTTCATTTTCCATCCATTTCACTTCATTTACAGCTGTGTTATGATGTATTTTTCCGCCGTACTTTTCAATTAAATGATGCAAATGTTCTGCAAGTTTGCGATACCCTCCCGCGATCCTGTATTGCTGGCCATGCTCATTTTCCCATTCTGCTTTTAATGCGAAAACACTTGCCTGGGCTATATCTGCCAAATCAAATCCTTCGGCAAAATCCTGAATGATAAATCGCAACTCCATGTGTTGGTCGTCGCTATAATGCTTCTGAAGAAATGCAGCGAGCGTCATATCCTCGTTAAGACTATCCATCTTTTGTATAATGCCATCCCAGTCGGGGATCATTTCACCCTGAGTACTCCATTTTCCTTTGCGATTATTAAGCATTTTACCTTTCACCGGTTTGTAAGCAACGCCGGCTTCTTTTAAAAGTGCCAGTGTAATAGGCTGCTCGCCATGTACAAACTCTGCGCCTAGTTCAAGCGGCTGCTCAAAGCCATCACAAACTGCAGTATACATCCTTCCCCCTATGCGCTCAGATGCCTCCAGTACAATTACTTTTTGCCTTGCTTTCGCAAGCTCATACGCGGCCATTAAACCGGAAGCCCCAGCTCCAATAATGATTATCTGTTGGTTCATAGTGCTTTTCTGTTGCGAATTTCGTTCCTTAAGGAGTTGTTGGTTGTTAGTTATTTGGCTTGGTGTTCAACCGCTTCGTCTAACAACCAACAACACTCAACTAAATTAATACGGTTTAACAAGGCAATTTGTTCACAAACGGCAGTTAACAAAAACTTCTTTTATAGTTAATTTGTTTACCTGAAATTTGCCACTTATTATCTAAAACATACAACATGAAGAAACACTCCTTTACCGGTTTGAAAATCTGTATGCTGACTATAGCAATTTTTGCCTTTCAATACACTTTTGCCTGGGGCGTAACAGGACACAGAGTAGTGGCAGAAATTGCGCAGCGCCACTTATCCAAAAAAGCAAAAGCTGAAATAAAAAAACTGATTGGCGATCAAAGCCTTGCTTATTGGGCAAACTGGGCGGACTTTATAAAATCCGATACTACCCACGCTTATGACCAGATTTCCAAGTGGCATTATGTTGATCTTCCGGGAAATATTGCAAAGGATTCTTTTGTAAACACGATTCACCGCATGCCGGGAGAAAACCTCTACACGCAAATTCAGGCGATGCAGCACGAATTGAGTGACAAAGCTTTACCAATTGAAAAAAGAAGAATGGCGCTTATTATGTTGATACATTTGGTGGGCGATCTTCACCAGCCTTTGCACGTAGGAAGAGATGAAGATCAGGGTGGAAATAAAATTTCAGTTTACTGGTTCAACGAAAAAACAAACCTGCATTCTGTTTGGGACACTAAACTTGTAGATTTTTCCCAGTACAGCTACACAGAATATGCATCTGCACTTGATGTGGCAGCTAAGGATTCAATGAACGCTTACACCGGCACATCTTTAGATGACTGGTTCTTCGAATCACATGTACTATCTGACAAAGTATATGCTCAATCTCCAGCGGAAGCCAAACTCGGCTATAAATACAACTATATTTTCCAGAAGGATCTTGATGATCAGTTATTGAAAGGAGGTTTGAGATTAGCGAAATTGATCAACGAGTCGTTTTAATTGAAAATTGAAAGTCGAAAATTGAAAATGAATTTCTTTTATTAGAGGCGAATTCGATTCGCCTCTACCATTTTCAACTTTCAATTTTCAACTCCTAAAGCACCCCTTTCGTGCTTGGCAAATAATTGCTTAGCGGATCCCGTTTAATGGCCATTTTTATTGCTTTTGCGAAGGCCTTAAAGATGGCTTCTATCTTATGATGCTCGTTGTATCCTTTACATTCGATATTCAGGTTACATTTAGCCGCATCGCTGAACGATTTAAAGAAATGAAAAAACATTTCAGTTGGCATCTCTCCTATTTTTTCTCTCTTGAATTCCGCATTCCAAACGAGCCAGTTTCTTCCGCCAAAATCAATCAGAACCTTGGCTTCAGCTTCATCCATTGGTAAAGCAAAACCATATCTTTCCATTCCGCGTTTGTCGGTAAGAGCTTGCGCAAATGCTTCTCCAAGTGCAATGCCGGTATCTTCTATCGTGTGGTGTTCATCTATGTGCAGATCGCCTTTTGTTACAATGTTGAGATCCATTTTTCCATGTCTTGCGATTTGATCCAGCATGTGATCAAAAAAACCAAGGCCTGTAGCGATGTTTGCTTTGCCGCTTCCGTCAAGGTTTACTTCTACATGAATTTTTGTTTCGCTTGTGTTGCGGTCGTGTGTAACAACCCGCTGACCAAGTTTTAAAAACTCATAGATCTTACTCCAGTCGGTTGATTCCAACGCAACCGTTGTTTTGCGAAGATCTTCCGCTTTATCATTTATTTCAGCTCCGCCCAAATTCGCATCTTCATTTAGCCAGATCGCTTTACAGCCAAGGTTTTTCGCCAGTTGTACATCTGTTATCCTATCACCTATTACAAATGAATTAGCAATGTCGTAAGCAGGATTGTTCAAATACTCTGTCAGCATTCCTGTGCCTGGTTTGCGTGTTGGCGCATTGTCGGCAGGAAAAGTTTTGTCGATGTGCACTTTCGAGAAATGAATGCCTTCTCCTTCCAAGCTTTTCATCACAAAATTATGCAACGGCCAAAAAGTGTCTTCGGGAAAAACCGGCGTTCCCAAACCATCCTGGTTTGTTACCATCACCAGTTCATAATCCAGCTCACGGGCAATGCGTCCCATAAATTCAAACATCTTCGGATAAAAAGTCAGTTTGTCAAACGAATCAAGCTGATAAGTAGGCGGCGCCTCGTTTATAAGCGTTCCATCACGATCTATAAAGAGAATAGGCTTCATGGAGAGAAACTAAAAAGTTAAAAATAAAAAGTAAAAATAGGTTTGCGATAATGCTTGGTGACTGAATAACTGAATAATTGAATAACTGAAGTTTATACTCGATTAGTCACGTAGACCTTTAGCACTCAGTTATTCAATCATTCAGTTATTTCTTCGGTCTTGCGGCTTTAACCTCTGCCACTGTTACCGCAGAAGCCTTGTTGCCAAAGCTGTTTCGTACATAGGTAAGGACATCTGCGATTTGCTGATCGGTTAAAAAATTGTGTGGCGCCATTACGTTGCTGTAATCTTCGCCTTCCACTTCCACGCCAGAAAGACCATTCATTACAATGCCAATAAGTTTTTTCTTGTCGCCCAATACAAATTTCGTTTTGATCAAAGGCGGGTTCATGCGTGGCGCACCGCCGCCATCCTGCATGTGGCAGGCAAGGCAGTATGTGTCGTACACAATTTTACCGCGATCTTTTGATGCCTTTAAGCCAGACTGCTGGGGTAGGGTGAATGCGCACAGTGAAAGAGCCAGTAAGCAAAAAATTCCTACAATAAGTTTCATTACGATTCAATTAAAAATTCAAAAGTCAAAAGTCAAAAAAGTAGCAGCGTGCTAAAATCAGGAGCAACCCTTTTGACTTTTGAATTTTTGAATTTTGACTTTAAGTATTTCGGTTTTATTTCTTATATGTTATTCTCCAAATTCTTCCCTGGTTGTCATCGGAAATGTACAATGATCCGTCAGGGCCTTGCGCCAATCCGCATGGACGATACGCAGCTTTGTTAATATCTGCGCCAGCGAAACCATCTGCAAATACATCCCAGTTGCCGTTTGGCATACCATCTTTACCAAAAGGAACAAACACTACAAAGAAACCAGCCTGGGGTTCCGGAGCGCGGTTCCATGATCCGTGAAATGCGATGAACGCGCCGTTCTTATATTTCTCAGGGAACATGTCGCCGGTGTAAAACAACAGATCGTTTGGCGCGAGGTGACCAGGAAACTGAACGATGGATTGTTCTTTGCTTCCGCAGTCGCCTGCTTTTGTGCGGTCGCCACCGTATTCAGGATTCAATACTTTTTGTTTTTTTGTATAGTCATAGTAGCAATACGGCCATCCACAGTCTGATCCCAATTTCACTTTGAACATTTCTTCTGAAGGATTTTCAGCTCCTTCTTTTTGACTATACATTTCAGGATAGAATTGGAACAACTGGTCGCGGCCATGTTGTGTTACATACAAGCTGTTTACAGCAGTGTTCCAATCAAGTCCCATTACGTTGCGCAAACCTGTTGCGTATCGAACGCCTTCTGCATAGCTTTGATTTGTTTTATCAACTTTAAACTGCCAAATGCCACCTGCTGAATCCAGTATCGGACAAGGTGATTGCCCCGGAGACCCCTTTACTCTATCCTGCACCTGGCAACAGTTTGAAGGTGCACCGATTGTTACGTAAATATTGCCGTTGTTATCTAAAGTAAAAGGCTTTGCTTCATGCTGATGGTGATCCCACAAACCAGTGATGATCTTCTCCGGTTGTGCGCCATCTGGTACTTCATTCTTTTCATCTAATTTATAGCGAAAAACTTCCGTATTAGAGGAAGCGTATAAATAACCGTTTTTAATCGCCATGCCGGTTCCAATGAAATTACCGAATCCAACTGTTTCGTCGAATTTACCATCGCCATTTTTATCGCGCAATCTCACTATGCCTTTACCGTCTTTTAATTTCTCTAGTTTAGCGTATAGATCACCGTTACTGTTCACAAAAATGTGACGAACTCTACCAACTTTGTCGGCTACTATCTGACCGCCAAAACCTGCTGGCAATTTAATGCCGCCATTGTCCGGATCAGGTACAGGGCCATTCGTTGCTACCTTTGTTGTATCGCCGGCGCAAGCGCTCAAAGTGAGCAAGCACGCCATCAAACAATAAAATGATTGTCGAAAAATAGACATGGTGTTAATTTTTGGTAAGGTAAAAGTAAAATATTGAAAGTGAAACATTGTTTACACGAAAGGCAAATCAATTAATAATTAATATGGCGGTCGATCCGTGCCGTGCTAAACTTTGTTCAAAAAAAAGGTTACAATACTTATCAAGGTAGCTGCACCTATTAATTCTTAATTATTAATTATTAATTTCTCTCAGTCTCTCCAACAACGCCGCATTCTCCTCCTCCGTTCCAATCGTTATACGCAAACATCCTTCGCACAATTCTACTTTGCTTCTGTCGCGAACAACAATTCCTTCTTCGAGTAAGAAGTTATACGTGCCTTTTGCGTCGTTTACTTTTACCAAAATGAAATTGGCGTCACTTGGATAAATTTTTTGAACGATAGGCAGTTGCCCCAGTTTTGCAACCACTGCTTCACGCTGCTGCACAATGGTGCGGATCATTTCGTTTACCTGCTCCACTTCATCCAAAGCTTTCAAAACCAATTCCTGCGAAGCTTGGTTGATGTTGTAAGGAGGCTTGATCTTGTTCATCACCTCGATAATTTCCTGTGATGCAAAAGCCATACCGACACGCAATGCTGCCAAGCCCCATGCTTTGCTGAGGGTTTGCATTACCAAAAGATTTGGGTATTCGCTCAGCTCTTGCACAAATGAGCGGTAGCGGGAAAAATTGATGTAGGCTTCGTCTATCACAACGAGGCCGGGAAAGTTGTTGAGTACAATTTCTACATCTTCCCTATCCAAAGAATTTCCGGTTGGATTATTTGGAGAACAAAGCCAGATGATCTTTGTGTTGGCATCAACAAGGGTTTCAAGGTGAACGAGGTCAAGCTGGAAATTATCCAGCAAGCGAGCCTTGCGCACTTCCACATCGTTGATGTTGGCGCTTACTTCATACATGCCGTATGTTGGCGGGCAAATGATAACGTTGTCTTTTCCCGGATTGCATAGCGCCCTGTACAAAATATCAATACACTCGTCGCTGCCATTTCCGATGAACATATTTTCGACCGGAAGCCCTTTGATCTGCTGCAATTTTTCTTTCACCTTTATTTGTAAAGGATCGGGATAACGGTTATACCATTTGATCAATGGAGAGCCGTAACTGTTTTCGTTGGCGTCTAAAAATATTTTTGCTTCGCCTTTGAACTCATCTCTTGCAGATGAATAAGGCACTAATTTTTTTATATTTTCTCTGAGGAGATTATTGAGATCGAACATAGTTATTTGTTGATGGTTGTTAATAGTAGTAGAAAAATCATTTTCAATTTTCAATTAGCCTTACGGTTACTGCATTCTTATGCGCATCCAACCCTTCCGCTGTTGCCATAAGCTCAACTGCTCTGCCGATTCGATGCAGTCCATCTCTGCTTAATTTTTGATACGTAATTTTCTTGACAAAACTATCTACACTTACGCCGCTATATGCACGTGCATAGCCGTTTGTAGGCAACGTGTGGTTGGTGCCGCTTGCATAATCGCCTACACTTTCCGGAGAATAATTTCCGAGAAAAATGGAGCCTGCATTAATGATTTTTGCAGCAATTGCTTCATCATTTTCGCAAGCAATGATAAGGTGTTCCGCAGCGTATTCATTTACAAGATCAATGGCTTCTTCGATATGTTTTACAACAATTGCTGTGCTGTTTTCAAGCGCTTTGGCTGCAAGGTCCTTTCTTGGCAGAACAGCTAACTGTGTATCCAGCTCCTGTTGTACTTTTTCAACAAATGAATTGTCCGTCGTTACGAGCAGCACCTGGCTATCTGTACCGTGTTCTGCTTGTGAAAGCAAATCAGCCGCTACAAAAGCAGCGTTTGCGGATGCATCGGCTAGCACACACACTTCACTGGGGCCCGCAGGCATGTCTATGGCGACTCCGTCTTTTTGTATCAGTTGTTTCGCACAGGTTACGTATTGATTGCCGGGACCAAATATTTTATAAACTTTTGAAATCGTTGAGGTTCCATAGGCCATTGCACCAATTGCCTGAACACCGCCAACTTTAAAAACATTAGTAATGCCTGCCAATTGTGCCGCATATAATATTGCCGGATGCAGCTTCCCTTCTTTGTTTGGTGGTGAGCACAAAATAATTTCTCCGCAGCCAGCCAGTTTAGCAGGAATACCAAGCATTAAGATAGTTGAAAACAAAGGTGCTGTACCTCCGGGAATGTAAAGTCCCACTTTTTCAATGCCTACGCTTTTGCGCCAGCATTGTACGCCGGGCATTGTTTCAATTATTTCAACTGCTGATAATTGCTTGCCGTGAAACGCTTCAATGTTCTTTGCAGCAAGTTGAATGGCTTCTTTTAATTCTGCCGTCAACAAATTTGTCGCTTCTGCAAATTCATTCGCTTCTGTTTTGATGGCTTTTAATTCAACACCATCAAACTGTTTTGTGTATTGTTGTACCGCTTCGTCTCCGCGCTCTTTCACTTCATCCAACACTTTCTTTACCGTTGCTTCCAGCGAAGTATTATCCAACGCAGGGCGTTGTAGCAAGGTTGACCATTCGGAGCGGTTGGGAAATTGTATAGTCTTCATTTCAATAAATTGAAAATTGAAAATTGAAAATTGAAAACGAAGTCGACGCTGAAAGCATTTTCAACTTTCAACTTTCAATTCTCCATTGGATTAAATGATCATTTTTTCAATTGGCACTACCAATATGCCTTGTGCGCCTTTATCTTTCAGCTGTTCGATAATGTCCCAGAAAGTATCTTCACTCAACACACTGTGTACAGAGCTCCAGCCTTCCTGCGCCAAAGGCAATACAGTCGGGCTTTTCATACCGGGCAACAACGCGATGATCTCTTTCAGTTTATCGTTCGGCGCATTGAGCAGAACGTATTTTGTGCGCTTTGCTTTTTTCACCGCCTGAATACGAAACACGAGTTTTTTCAACAGCTGCTGTTGTGCTTCGTTGAGTTTATTGTTCTTGATTAAAACTGACTGCGATTGCAAAATGGTTTCCACCTCTTTCAAACCATTCATGAAAAGTGTAGAGCCACTGCTTACGAGGTCGCAAACAACATCGGCCAAACCTATGCCGGGTGCTATTTCTACAGATCCGCTGATCTCGTGTATTTCGGCATTTACATTATTGTCGTTCAAAAATTGTTTTGTGAGGAAAGGATAGCTTGTTGCAATGCGTTTGCCTTCCAACGCTTTTACGCTCTCATATTCCTGGCCTCGTGGAACGGCGATCGCCAGGCGGCATTTACCAAAACCAAGTTGTTCTACAATGGTGGTTTGTTTGTTTTTTTCGTAAAGCACATTTTCACCTACGATGCCAATATCTGCCACGCCGTCTTCTACATATTGAGGAATATCATCGTCGCGTAAAAAGAAAACTTCGAGTGGAAAATTGTCCGACTCTGTTTTCAGACGGTCCTTTACGTTGCGAAGATCAATTCCGCATTCGGCAAGAAGTTTTACCGAATCCTCGTACAATCTTCCTGATTTCTGAATGGCAATCCTAAGTTTTGTCTGGCTCATAATGACTGTTTGAAAGAAGCTTAAAATAAAAAAAGGGCTCACATTTGTAAGCCCTTCTCTGTTTGTTTTATTCGTTTAGATACATAACAACATCATCGGCTTACCCGTTGGAGATAAAATGATGATGATGGATATGTATGTTGATTTTCATAATTGTGACGCAAATTTAGTGGATTCATTTAAAGAACCAAAGTTTTTTTTGAATGAATTTTCACGCAAAGGCGCAAAGGGAAAACAAAGGACGCGAAGGATTTCACGCGGCGAACGCAACGGAGCAGCGAGGTGGCCAAGCGTTTGATACGACACTCACTATAGCTGAATAGCATTACTTCTGTTGAACGGAGCGTCGCAAGGGAGTTAAATCAAGGCTCAAATGGAGACTCAACATTCTTAGATTCGCAGCTCCGTTGCTTTCACTGCGTGAACCAGCAACTCTTTGCACCCTTGGTTCTCCCTTTGCGCCTTCGCGTGAAACATGCATGCAATAAAAAAGACGCTGCAGTTGCAGCGCCTTTCCAGAAATTGAGATGTATGTATTGATTACATTTTCTTTGCGTCTTCGAGGAATTTTGCAAGACCAATGTCAGTCAAAGGATGTTTCAACATGCCTAAGATTGGATCAAGCGGGCAAGTGCAAATGTCTGCACCAGCTTCAGCACATTTTACGATGTGCAAAGAGCTACGGATAGATGCAGCCAAAATTTCAGTTTTATACCCCTGGATGGAGAAGATGTTTGCGATTTGAGCAATTAACTCTACGCCATCCCAGTTGCTGTCGTCGATACGGCCGATGAATGGAGAAACCATTGCAGCACCTGCTTTTGCAGCCAAAATAGCCTGACCTGCAGAGAACACCAAAGTACAGTTTGTACGGATACCGTTGTCAGTAAACCATTTGATCGCTTTAACACCGTCTTTTATCATTGGAACTTTCACCACGATGTTCGGGTGAATAGCTGCTAATTTTTGTCCTTCTGCAATAATTGCGTTGAATTCAGTAGAAAGCACTTCAGCACTGATATCACCGTCTACTATTTCGCAGATAGTTTTGTAGTGGTTGATAATGGCTTCTTCACCTTTAATGCCTTCTTTCGCCATTAAAGATGGATTGGTAGTAACACCGTCAAGAATACCAAGGTCGTGAGCTTCTTTGATTTGCGCCAGGTTAGCGGTATCAATAAAAAATTTCATGGTAGTATATAGTTTGTTTAATCAAGAGCTTAATACAATGTGCTAATAAATTGGGGTATGAAGATAAGCAAAAACGGAAAAAAATTATTAGCAGTTAGTCAACACAGAGAAAATAAAAAATGGCAGGCTACTCACATCGCACCGCTACAACCACCTACCCTTGCTGCCTTCCGGCCCTGGGGGAGTTCAGTAGGAGCTGGTCGTGTAAGACCTGCCGGCGCAAAGATAGGGGAATGAGGATTATTTTTTGATGAAGTTTTGCAAATATTTTTTTCTGATATGCGTGGGAAAGAAAATTAATAATTAATAATTAGTAATGAAAAGGGCCGAAAATCTATGAAATGCAGATCTGTCCTATTTTGTGTCACGGCGACACCTATTAATTCTTAATTATTAATTATTAATTCGAATATCCTTGTCTTCCACTCAGCGAATTCACCTGCGTCACATCCACGAGTTCGTCGGCACGGTCGTTTAAAGAGCGATAGTACACAAGAATGGTATAGTTATTTTCTGTATCCCAGTAATTTCCTTCTGTATTGCTGAAATCGGCTTTGGGCTTTTTCTTGTCAACAGTTATGTAAGAGTAATCATAATAGCCCTGCTTTAAGAATAGTGAGGTTTCATACAAACCCTTGTCTGCATTGTAAACCATTTTGGCTTCAGGATCCAAGCCATAATTGGTCAACTCACCCAAAAGATACAGGTCACGGCCGTCAAATGGATGTCCATCAGGAGTGCGGAAACTAAAGTTCACTTTGGCGTAATCTGCCTGCCACAAATAATTCACGCTTTCTGTTACATCGTTATAAAATCGCCCATTATTATCCTGATAATACAGGAATGGCTGTTTTTCTCTGTCAAGATCGGTTTTCACGTAAATATCGGTTCCATCTTTGCGGTAATCGGCGTGCGTTACCCGATCACTCTGCAGGCGGAAACTGCGCAGATCAAGCCAGCGCCACTCGCGGCCACCAGGGAATACGCAATCTTCTTCAGTATTGTAGGCAAGCTCATTCTGACGAATAAAAGTGGGCTTGATATTGACGACAGCATTGTCCCAGCGGTTGTTCTGGAGAATGCAAACTTTCACTTGCTGCATCGGATTTACGAGATCGAGTGCTTTGGTATTTACTGTTAGTTGAATTTTTTGATGTGTAGTGAAATACTGCCCATTGAAAGGTTGTTGCACCTGTACAATCGCAGCGGCTTTCGTGTCTACCACCAAAAATCTTCTTGTAAAAAGCAACTGCGACGTATCACCGTTGGCATACACTTTCAAAAGATAATTTCCCGAACGGGATGGAGCACTGTTATTTTCCGGAAGAACGGCCTGATAGTGCGTATATTTTGTAAGTGAAACTGACGAGTTGCGATAGGTCAGCAACCTGTTTGATACAAAACCTCTTATAAAGTCAAGCTGACCAAGCATAGCCGGCGTCCAGTCGGCATTACACAGCTGATAAGTGTAAGAATAATCGCCCACTCCCCCATCCAGATCATCAAAATGCAGTTCCATTTTATCTCCGCTGTTCAAGCCAAGGATGGGATAACCAATTTGATTTCCGTAAGGATATAGTTTTATGTTCTTGATATTGTCCACATAAGTGTATTCCGGTTGCGCAAGCACACAATCACCAATACCGCAAATAATGGCAAACAATAGGATCAGTTTTTTCATAAACGCAAGATAAGTAATAGTGGAGAGTGAAGAATTGAGAGTGGAGAATTAATTGAAAATTGAAAGTTTAAAGTTTAAAATGATTGGACACAAACCGCTGATAATTCAATCAGATCGAAATCATTGCAAATCATGACAATCATGACAATCTGCGTTCCATCCTCCATTTTCAACTTTCAATTTTCAATTTTCAATTCCCATTTGCCTATTTTTGAAAATCACAAAACCAACAACTTGAACATTTCATCTTTCATAGCGGGGCGGATCGCGTTTAACAAGCAAAGGTCGTTTTCGCGTTTTATTATACGACTGGCTGTTGCGGCAACTGCCATCAGTGTGGCGGCGATGATCGTGACGATTGGTTTTACAAACGGTTTTCAACATGCGATAAGTGAGAAAATCTTCGATTTTTGGGGGCATATTCGCGTACAGCATTTTGAGCCCAATAAAGTGTCCATTGCAGAGGAACTGCCCATTCAGAAAAATGATACTGTTTACACTACATTAAAGAAAAATCCTGATGTTAAAACAGTTCAGGCTTTTGCAACCAAAAACGCTATTCTTAAAACCAGTGAAAGCATCGAAGGAGTTTTGTTCAAGGGCATTGAGAAGAGTTATGCGTTCAAAAATCTGCAGCCTTTTTTGGTGGAAGGAAAATGGCCGTCGTTTCCCGATAGCAGCTACAGCAATGACGTTGTGCTTTCTGCCTATACAGTGAAGCAGTTAAATCTGAAATTGAATGATCCCATTCTCGTGTTTTTTATTCAGTCAGACGGATCACAACCACGTGTAAGAAAATTGCAGGTCTGCGGCATTTACAAAACCGGAATTGAGGATTACGATAAGATCATTGCCATCGGCGACATTCGACTTATCCAACGTTTGAACGATTGGAAAAACGATGAGATCGGCGGTTATGAAATCTTTTTGAAGGATTACAAAAAGATGGATTCAGTAAACAATGATATTTTTTATAAACTGCCGCAAATGTGGAACAGCCGCACCATGCGGGAAATTTATCCCAACATTTTCGATTGGCTAAACCTGCAGGATAAAACAATTGCGATTGTTATCATCATTATGATCATCATAGCGGTGCTTAATCTGATAACATGCCTTCTTATTCTTGTGCTTGAAAGAACAAGAATGGTAGGCGTCTTAAAAGCAATCGGTGCGCCCGATAGCATGATACAAAACATCTTTCTATACAACGCAACCCTGATTACTATCGGCGGCATTCTTATTGGTAATGTGATTGTGCTTTTGTTTTGCTGGCTGCAAAATAAATACGGCATTATTTCGCTGCCGGAAGAAACCTATTATATTTCCAAAGCAGTGATTGATATTGAATGGTGGCACGTAGTGCTGGTGAACGCAGCAACGCTGCTTGTTTGCTTTTTGGTGCTCATCATTCCAACATTTATTGTGAAACGGATACAACCGGTGAAGGCAATACAGTTTAGGTAATTGAAAATGGAAAGTTGAAAATTGAGAATGAAGGGGAGCGCAGATTTTCAAGATTATCGTGATTTAAAATGATAAGAATCAATTTTCAACTTTCAATTAATTTTCAACTTTCAATTTTCAACTTTCAACTAATAAAAAATGGTAATCGACGATTTACAAAATGCAGACAACTACAAAGTTCTTGGCGAAAGACTTGCAAAGGGTTTAAGCTATTTGCAGAAAACAGATTTCACTTCTCTGGCTGCAGGCAAATATGAAATAGAAGGTTCTACAATTTTTGCAATCATCAGCGAGTACAACACAGTTGATGCCGCTAATGAGAAAATGGAAGCTCATAGAAAATATATCGACATTCAATACTGGGTAAGTGGGGCAGAAAAAGTGGGGCATGATATTTTGAAAAATCAACCGCTCTTCAAAGAATACGATGCCGAGAAAGACTTCTTACTGGCAGATAATTTTCCTTCTTATTTTTCTGTGATGCAAGCCGGCATGTTTGCAATTTATTTTCCGTGGGATCTTCATATGCCCTGTATAAAAGTTGATGAAGCTGCTGCTGTAAAAAAAGTAGTGGTGAAAATAGCTGTGTAGTTTAATTAAGAGTTAGCAATTAAGAATTCTTTGTTTTCAGCATATCTGATTTTTTTGCGCAGCTTTTATGCTCAAGATTAAATGAGGTATTGTTGGCAGTTAAGCATTCTTAATTCTTAATTAAAGGGGCAGTTGACAAACACTTTGAATGCATCGTTGCATGAAGTAAATGTTTTCTGTCAACCTCTTTTTTATTTGGTTAATCACTGCAAAAAAAGCCTGTTTTATATCACCCGATTGGTCGTGATTGGTATCTTTATGTACGTAGTGTTTATGAGACGAATCTTCTTATCAATAATTTGTTGCTTTTTGCTGTTAAATGTGTTTGCTCAAAATTGTACCAATCCGGGGCAAACACCAGCAACCGCATTTCCCGTGTGCGGCAATTCGGTTTTCCAACAGAATACAGTTCCTTTATGTGATACCAAACCAATCTATGTTCCCGGTTGCGAAGGCACTGGTGCAGCTTACAGCGGCAAAAATCCGTACTGGTATAAATTCACCTGTTTTCAGGCGGGCACTTTGGCTTTTACAATTACACCCAATACCGCAAATGATGATTATGACTGGCAGCTATTTGATATCACCGGGCGCAATCCGGACGATGTTTTCACAACAGATGCTGCTACCGCGAAAGTTATAACTGTTTCAAGCAACTGGGCCGGAACTTACGGAAAAACAGGTGCTTCTATTAATGGCACCGGCAATTATCAATGCGCATCTGACCCGGCAAACAATGTACCTACCTTTTCAAAAATGCCAACGCTTATTGAAGGGCACACTTACCTTTTACTAGTAAGTCATTTTTTGGACACACAAAGCGGTTACGGGCTATCGTTTTCCGGAGGCACCGCTGTTATTACAGACACTACTCCCCCGCGATTAAAAGCAGTTTACGTTGATTGCTCGCACTCCCAGATCAATATCAAGCTGAATAAAAGAATGAGTTGCGCATCGCTTGCCACAAATGGCAGTGACTTTATTTTAAACTCTCCGGTAGCGACAGTCAAGGGCGCGGCTAGTGCCAATTGTAACGGTGGCTTCGATATGGATTCGTTGACCGTTACGCTCGACAAACAGCTTCCGCCGGGCAATTACACCATCAGCATGCAAAAAGGAAGTGATGCCAATACATTGCTCGACATTTGCCAAACCCCCATTCCCGATGGCGATAACCTGAGCTTTACGGTGTACCCCAAATTGCCTACGCAAATGGATAGCCTTGGAAAACTAAATTGCGCTCCGCGAACCATTTCCGTTTTCTTTGATCATAAAATACTTTGCAATTCCGTAAAAGCTGATGGCAGTGATTTTACTGTTACCGGTTCTTATCCTGTTACAGTGGTATCAGCGAAAGCCGTTAACTGCGATGCCAATGGTGCTGCTCCGCAAATCGACGTTATGTTATCAACATCTCTACAAACAAATGGAAATTTCACGATAATACTAAACAATGACCTTAACGGCAATACGATCATTGATGAGTGCGGCCAGGTTGTTCCGCCATCTTCATTACCATTTTCTGTGAAAGATACAGTAAATGCAGCTTTCACATATTCTATAGGTTGGGGCTGTCTACGTGATACAATTCAGTTTTTCCAACCGGGCAATAATGGCGTTAATCAATGGAAATGGAACATGGATGAAAATCAAACAAGCACGCTTCAAAATCCGCGTGGTCTATACAGTGTGTTTAGTCAAAAAAATATTCAATCCATTGTGAGCAACGGATTCTGCAGTGATACTTCTGCGCAGTCTGTTTTACTGGACAATTACCTGAAAGCAGATTTCGAAGTGTCACTCGACAACTGTCCGCTCGAGCCAATTCAATTTACTGATAAAGCTGTAGGAAAAAACATTACACGCAACTGGTCCTTTGGTGATAATACTGACGATGCCGATACCAGCCCGATTCACATATACAGCCGCGTAACACGTACAACAATTTTTACCGTACGTTACACTGTCACGGATCAATATGGTTGTACAAATACGGCGGAGAAACCGGTTAACATCTATGCAAGTTGTATCATTGATGTGCCTAATGCATTTACACCTAACAGTGATGGCAATAATGATGTTCTTTATCCGCTAAACGCGGTAAAAGCTATCAACCTTGATTTTAAAATATATAATCGCTGGGGGCAACTGCTTTACTCCACCACCAACTGGAAACGCGGATGGGACGGCACTTTCGGTGGACAATTACAACAACCGGGAATGTATGTATGGGTGCTTTCTTACGACGACAGGGATTCCAAAAAACATTTTCTGAGGAAGGGAACGGTGATGCTAATGAGGTGAGGTTAATTTGAAAATGGCGAGAGAAAGAACACAGATTTTCATGATTGTCATGATTGGTTAAGATGTTTTGAATTTGTATCGACTAAAAGGCCAAGCCACCGTTCAGATCGCTTCGCTCTTTTTATTTTATGAATACTGGCAAGCTTATCGCTATCGAGAGATGGGAACAAAAGGAGAATTAAAAATACCAAAGCTCCAATTCCAAATGATTTAAATATCCAGGGGAGCGTTTCTCCGTTGCGCTTTTTAAACGCAGTTTGATGGGCAACAAAAACAACTGGCTGATCACTACTAAAAAACTTATTTTTAGCAACAGCAGCATTAAACGCTTCATGGTCATCAGTATTCAGCAAACGTTCCAGGTAAACAAAATTTTCAAACTTCGTCGTATCGAATTTCTGCTGCGCTTCTTGTGCAAAAGCCACATATTTTTCGCGCTTTTCTTCGCTACTCAGGCGATTGCTTATACTCTTTTTATAATTTTCACCGAGCCAGAAATTGCATTTTTTGCTGATCGTGTCTGATGCATTTTCATACAACGGTATCGTAACAAAAACGCAGTAGGACAATGTTTCATCATGCTTTCCCGAAACGTTGGCGGTTGTATGAATGCTGGCATGTGCCTTGTCTATATAGCATTTCTCCAGCGAATAATATTTTGTAGCAGTGGCTGTATTAAACTGAGAAATGTTGTTCAGTGCAGTGAGTTTACCCGTTGCAGTTTCAAGATAATGTTGTGTAATGATTGCCGGCGCTATAATGGCGAACCACGCAACCATGCTATAGCCTGTTGAAGCTCTGTCATTTTTGAATCGCAACAATTTTATCTTCGGTCTTACCCATATTAAAACAGGTATTACGGATAATCCAAATGGCAGCCACAGATTTAGAATATCTTGTTTTAATGAGAAAAAATTTCCTTTAACAAAGAGTGCCCAGTTGAGGAACGTGTAAAAAAGAACAAAGCCTACGGCAGTGGCGATAAAGGGCAAATAGATCAGGCGCAGCTTCTCGTTAAACTGGTTCATAGTACGGTATTTAGGGTGTACTAATTACGAATTTACCCAAATATAAAAGAATCGGGACTAAATTGCAACTGCCTATGCAACAAAAACAAATAGTTATGCAACCGTTTGGAAATCAGCAAAATGCGGGCAAACAGTCATTTTCTAACAATGAAGAAGTAAAAGATAGAACCAAAGACCACAACGTTTATGAAATAACCGGCCCAAATATTTCTGTTCTCGTACTCTGGTTTAAATTGATCGGAATAGCTGCCGGCAAAACCTTTCAGTAGCCAAAAGAAAGCAGCTCCAACCCATTTGCAAGTTAGTTTTTCGAGGAGGGGTTCATTTGCCATTATTGGTATGTGGGTTTGTTCAGGATTGCTGCATTCATCAACTAACGCAAAAATCTGCCATTGCGAAAATGTGTTTTTTAAACTACAACTTATTTTATTCTAGTGTAAAAAACCGGTTTTGCCGGCATTTTATTTTCGCAGGAATAATTTCTTGCCATTGTATTTCTATTGAAAACTTGTATTGACGTACAGCTACCAAATATGTTGGGATTTGGGAGGCTGTCAAAATTAAACAGTATGGTTCCTTTTGAATAATGCCATGTTCCAGAGTAGGATATTGTTCCTGGCTTGACGTCAACGTTATGTTGACTGGTCAAAGAAAAAGTATGATCTTTTTTCAGAGACAGTATATCCATTCCATGTTGCCATTGACCATAAAGCTTTTTTTCGCTCACTTTACAATGCGTAAAAAGAAGCAGCATTAACATGGCCGCTAAAAAAATTCGAAGGTTCATGGTCGCAAATGGGTTAATATTCTCACGTTTGAATAGCTGCAGATCGCAAAAAAAACTTAGTTCATTCTAATTTCTGAAGCGCTTGTCTTATTTCCTTAATCAATCTTTCATCGTCATAATAAGCTGGATCTTCTTTTCTCCATTCTTCATTGGGTTCATAAAAATCAAATATATAGGCTGCGTCTGTTAATATTTCATTGATATTTTCATCTTCTATGGAATCATCTTCCCACACCGCGTGTTGAAATTCCTTTATAATTAAGATACGTTCTTCTCTTGAGGAGATTAAAGCATCGTTTAATAGTTTCTTTAGCTTATTTATAATCATTCCTTTTTCAATTAAACCAAAATACTCCAACACCGGTCATTATTTTGCATAACGGCTCCAGACACAATATAGACATGCAATCACAATAAAAAAAGGGGCAGACGTTTCGTCTGCCCCGAATGAACCCCATTGATTATTGACTACCGAGTTTGAATTAATTCCTGGTATCCCACCAAAGTGGTGTACCACCTGTATCTGGTCCGCCCAAAAGTTTTGTTGCATTTTGAACGCCGCCAATATTGGTACTTACTTCACTTTGAGCAAAGTTGATACGTCTGATAAATTTAGCAGTTGGTATTGTTCCGTTGCTGTTATTTACAACAACAGGGAATAATTTTGGATAACCAGTTCTTCTGAACTCGCTCCACGCTTCCTGGCCATCAGGGAAAACAGCTAGCCATTTTTGTGTAATGATGCGTTCAAGAGATTTATCGAAACCATCGGCGCTGTTCCATTTAATGGTAATGGTGCTAAGATTTGCATTGCCTGTTTTCACATCGTTTTGTCCTGCACTAACTGCGTTTGGATCGATGTATTGCGCAGCAGTACTTGTAGCATCATTAATGTAGGATGTAGCATCTAGTCCGTATTGTGTAAAAGATGCCTTGATACCATTATTGTAGTTAGTTTGCGCATCACCTGCACCTGCCCATCCGCGCAAGGCAGCTTCAGCTTTCAGGAACCACGCTTCAGCAGCAGTCATCAGCTGAATTTGATTTGGAAATGCTATCAGCGATGCATAGCCGCTGTAACGTGCCTTTGCATCTATATTGATACCTCCACGAATACCCTGGAACTTACCGGCAACCGCAGGATCTGTTGCAGGCACAAGGTATTTAGCCGCTCTTGGGTCATTATAACCTGTAAGGAATGATCCCAGTGGAGCACCTGCTTTGATATCGCCCCAGCCAGTGATCACATCCAGGGGGTGTTGGTTTGTACCTGTGGTGACATTAAAATTATCGCCGTTTACTGTCATCAAACCGATAGCGTTAGCAAGAGACTTTTCGCCTTCTTTCTTAGACATTGTAGCATCGATCATAGATATCCTTATTGCCAAACGCAATCTAAGTGTGTTAGCAAATTTTACCCATTTCGTATAGTCGCCGCCGTAAGCTAAATCAAAGTTTGTAAAGGCAGGTGTGGCTGGCGGGTGCTGTGCGATTGGAGTTAGCACATCAATTGCAGAATCAAGATCCTTAAAGAAAGCATAATATGCATCTTTTTGCGAATCGTAAGTTATGCTTCCATCGCTATTAATCTGGCCGTAATGCGTGAAAATAATAGGGCCATAAATATCGCTTACTCTGTGCATGGCTTCTATCCTAAGTATCTTCGCCCATGCATAGAAATCAGGGTAGTCTTTTGCAGCATTTCTAAATACCTGCAACGATGGTGACATTACGTTATTATAGGCGTCATCCCACGGAAAGGTGTTCCATCCGTTCACCAATGCATACGTTTGGTTGTTTACATTTCCTGCAAATGGAGTTGGTGAAGCCATATAACCGGAGTAAAGGTCCCCTATCAGGTTTTGTTGGAGCTGTGTGTTCCAGGCCGGTGTAACAAAATATATGCTTTGCTGTACCTGTTTTAAAGGCTCTCCAACGAGTCTGCGATCTTGCGAAAGGTCTTCATTCGAAATGTTTGCTGTATCCGTATTGTATGCTTCGAAATTCTTTGTACAACTCCCCAGTAAAAAAGCTCCCGCAATGGCTACAGCGCTCATCGGCAGTAATCTTTTCTTAATTGAGATATGATGTTTCATATAATAGTTTTAAGAATAGTTATGAATTAAAAACCAAGTTTCAAGCTAAAGCCCAGGCTTCTTGTTGAAGGAATACCGAAGGTTTCAATACCCTGCATTGCGTTACCCGTACCCATTGATGTTTCAGGATCAAACGGTGCTTTTTTAGAGAAGAAAAACAGGTTTCTTCCGATCAGTGAAACTCTCAGGTTATTGATACCTTTTGAATGCAACGGCACGTTGTAACCTATAGCCAGCTCACGTAACCGAACTGCAGTTGCATCGTACATGTAGTATTCAGTGATACCCGCTCTGCCACCTACAGCTTTGTAGAAGTCCTGAACAGGAATATCTACTTTTTCCTTGGTTATGCTGTTCACTGCGTTAAAGTTTACTTTACCTGCATCACGAGCATCGGCGCTTGCTTTACTGTCGCCATACTGATCCATCATCGCTTGAGTTACGCTCAATACCTCGCCGCCAAAGCGACCTTCTATCAGGAAGCTAATGTTGAAGTTCTTAATATCAAAGTTGTTGTTCCATCCCAAAGTATATTTAGGATTAGGATTACCTAAAGGCTTTTTAAATGATGTACTGTCTGGAGTAAAGGAATAAGATTTTGCGCCAGTTCCCGGATCTGTAGCTACGTTTACGAGAACCGCACCACTAGCATCTCTTTGGAAGAAATTACCGTAGATATCGCCCCATGAACCGCCTTCCTGAATTTTTGCCTGGTACATGTTTACGCCTTGACTGTTCAATGCGAAAGCATTGTCCTTGGTAGCTCCCGGTACATTCGGATCAGAAAAATTAATCACTTTGTTTACGTTAGTAGCATAGTTAAACGTAGACGTCCAGTTAAAACCTTCTTTTTTAATTGGCTGTACAAATACTGTTGCTTCCACACCGGTGTTTTGGATGTTACCCATGTTAAGATAAAAAAGAGAATAGGTTGTTCCTGTCCCTGCCGGAACTTCCATGTACTGCTGGTAGTTGTTGTTCTTGTAGTAAGTAACATCAAAACCTACGCGATCATGAATGAAGCGCCATTCAGTACCTATTTCAAAAGACCTGTTATCTTCTGGTTTTAAATATTTACCAGGGAAAGGCACTTTGGTGTTGTATTGAGCACCGGCTCTGTTATCTTGCTTGTAAATAGCCGGATTAGTTGCATAGATTGATACATCGTTACCCACCTTTGCGTAAGAAGCACGCACTTTTGCAAAGCTGATTGCGTCCGGAAGATGTACGGCTTCTGACAGAATTAAGTTGGCTCCTGCTGAATAGTAGAAGTAACCTTTTTTCTCTGTTGGCGTAAATGCAAAGGTGGAGGACCAATCATTTCTTCCTGTCAGATCAACGAACAAAAATCCTTTATAGCCAAGTTGCACACTTCCAAAAACGGATTGTTGTTGTTTGTGCTGATCGGTTTGACCGGAGATCATTGCATCTCCCATAATATAGTTCACGCCAAACTTATTGGGATAGTATAAACCCTGTGTCGCATATGGGTCTGTATCAAAGTTGATGTCTCCCAACTTAGTATCGGTTATACTCGAACCCAGGTTTGCCTGTAAATTTAAATTGCTGTTTAATTGTTTGTTAGCCATTAAAATAACGTCACCATAAAGCTGTGTGTTATTGGCTTTATCAAGTGTATAGCGTCCGTTAGGAGGTGCTTGTACAGACTGTGTACCTGCGTACATTCTGGAATCGTATGTATCGTATGATTTATCGAAGTTTCCTCTTGCCTGGATGTTTAACCAATCAAGCAGTTTATACTTCAGTGTAATGTTGCCAATTACCCTGTCCCGCTGGTCCACACGAGGCGCTTTGTTAAGCAGCCAGAACGGGTTCTGTTCGTGGTCCTGACCAGTCATTCCCTTATCGTAGTTGATGTCGTACCAGTTTTGCAGCCACATATTGCGTGCCTGTGAAAAGTACTGGTAGTTGTTTCTGTAATAGTCAAAATTTAATCCGCGTGGGAACAAGTACAAACCAGTAAGCGGGTTCGCATAAATACCGGAAACAGGCCTGTTGGTTGCTTTTTGATTAAGGAAAGTAAAGTTCGCATCCAAACTCAGGCGATCATCAAGAAACTTCATTGTTTCTCTAACATTGATATTGTTTCTGTTAAAAGTAGATGTTGGAACAACCCCTTTACTGTAAGTGTTGCCGTAAGAAAAATAAGTTTGAGCCCTTTCAGTACCACCAGACAAGCTGATTGAGTTGGAGGTAGTAACACCTGTTTGATAGAACGACTTAACGTGATCTGGTGCATTTACAACCTTTCCCCAGCTGTCTTCGGTTGTTGTATCTGTAGCAGCTTTACCGTTGAGCCCCTGACCATATTTAAACTGTGATTCAGGATAGTACATTGGTTTATCGAATGTAACATCCGAAGAAAGATTGATGCGAGCTTTACCCGCTTTGCCGGTTTTTGTTGTAATAACAATGGCGCCATTTGCCGCCTGGCTACCATACAAGGCAGCACCTGAAGCACCTTTCAACACTGTTACACTTTCGATGTCATCAGGGTTAAGGTTGGAGATACCATCACCACCGTCTCTACCGGGTGCGCTTGAAAAACTGGATCCACTGCTGGTAGAACCTTGTCCCCAAACGTCTGTTGGTTGTGAAGGACTAAAGTTTGGTAAAGGAATACCATCGATAACATACAGCGGTTGGTTGTTTTGAGTGGATTTATTACCACGCAAAAGAACACGTGCAGAACCGCCTGTTCCAGATGAGCTTTTAGTAATGGTTACACCCGCAACTTTACCGCTTAAACTGTTTACGAAGTTTGCATCTTTAACAGTGGTAAGATCGGAGTTGTTGAGTTTTTGCGTAGCATAAGTCAGGTCCCTGGATTTCTTTTGGATACCCAAAGCTGTTACCACTACTTCATTCATTTGCTGGCTCGCTACCAGTAATGAAACGCTGATGTTGCTTTCATCACCAACAGTAATCTGTTGCGGTGTGTATCCAACGTAAGAAATGATCAGTACATCTCCTTTTTTGGCAGCCAGTGTAAAAATACCGTTGCTATTGGTAGTCGTTCCTTTAGAGGTTCCTTTGATGCTGACAGTCGCATTTGCAATGGGACTGCCATCAGGTCCAGTGATCTTTCCCGTGATTGGATCCGCCATCACTACTTCAAGATTTGAAGCTTGTATGGCCAGTTCCATTCCATCAAGAGGAACATAATTCAGCGAAGTTCTTTTTTTGTCTTTGTCAGATAAGATCACATAAGTCTTATCATTAAGTTTTTTATACCTGATGCCGGTATTTGATAATACTTCATCCAGGATTTTTTCTGTAGCTTCTTTAGTATCTCCCAATGGGTTTACCATTTGATTTCCCAGAGATTGTTCTGAGAAAAGAAAATAAACACCTTTTTGTTTGTTTAATTCTTTAAGAACAGTGAAGAGTTTTGCCTTTTCAACATTAGTGTCCTGAATGGTAAGGCCGTGTGATCTTTTGTATGCGTCCGTATTACTGCGAACGTACGAGTAGCTGTTTTGGGCATCAGTTGCGGATACAGCCAACATTTGGGTCGCGAGCAAACACCCAAACAGATGGGGCAGAGAATACTTCTTTCTCATTTTTGCAAGTTTTAGGCAGTTATTAGTTTTTGTGTATGTTTACTTTTTTCTATGGCGCAGCAGGGCGTCCCCTGTCAATTCCTAATTAATAATTAATAATTAGCAATTAATATTTGTCTCTCTATAGCATTGGTCCTTCTTTCGTTTTGTAGCAACGAACGGATTGAACTAAATCATTAAAAAAGAAGCCGCATTCGAATAGAGCGAACCCCTATTAATTATTCTTTATTAATTATTCCTCCCTTTTCGGGCAAGTAGTTATTTTATAATGATGGTGTCTTCTTTCTTCTCTATGGTCAGATCAGCATATAGTAGTTGTAATGCTTGTAACAATACATCAAGGTTCTCGTTTGACATTACACCACTTACGCCGTCTGGTGTTTTAGTATAAGCACTTGGTTCAACCTGCACTTTCATACCGTAAGTTTCTTCAATCATTTTTGCAACATTCTCGATACTTGTGTTTTCAAACAGCATTTTCTTTTCTTTCCACGCTGTTACCGAGTTTGTATTTTGCAGCGGCGTTTTTTCAGGTGCATTATCTTTCATTTCCACATAATCGCCAGGCACCATTTTTATTTCTTTACCATCTTTTCCTTTAATGGTTACACTTCCTTCGTTAAGCAAAACGCTTGTTTTTCCATCGCGGTTGATAACGTTGAATTGCGTACCGGTTACAATGATGTCAAACCTGTCCGTATGTACAATGAATCTGCTTTTTTGAGGTGTTTTTTTAACGTGGAAATAGGCCTCTCCGTTTAGCCAAACTTCACGTTCCTTTCCTTCCTGCCAGCCTTTTTCGTAAGAAATGCTGGTATGTGCGTTCAGGGTTACTTCCGAACCGTCCGGCAATACTTTTGCGCTTACTTCGCCGTATTGGGTTTGGATGGAATTTGGTTTCGGGCCTTTAAACATCCAGATGCCGGCAACAGCTAAAATGATCGCCGCCGCAGATGCCATCCACCAGCGCATCGCTCTGGATCTCATGCTTACTACTTTAGTTTCAGAAAGCTCCCCGAGAGATTGCTGCAATCTCATATAAGAGGTTTCAACCTGCGCCTGTGCAATCGATTTTTCTTTCAATTGCAAATTTTGCAACCATTCAATCGCCTCTTCCACTGCAGGCTTCCAATCTGGGTGATTGTTGATAATTTGTTCCCAATCACTGATTGTTTCAGGGCTGGTTTTGAAATACCAGTCTAAAAATTGCTGGTTCTGTAAAATGTCGTTAACGTTAACCATCTTAAAAGTGAATATTCCTATGAAAAAAACATGTTCTTACACTTATAGTACTCGTTTGTAATTTTTTGTAACTATTTTTCTGAAAATATTTTTGCTTTAAACCATTTTTAATCGTTTTTTGCTGTCTAACGTGATTGCAAAGAATTAAGAAACACTTATTTGCCTGGATTAACTTGAGCGAGCTAGTAACCGATACAACTTTATGGGAACGCTATAAAAGCGGCGATCAGCATGCTTTTGGACAATTGTTTCAGAGACACTATCCGTCCCTGTTCCAGTTTGGTATGAAAATTACCAGCGACTCCATATTATTGGAGGACTCTATCCAGGAACTTTTTATCGAACTCTGGCAAAACAAAAAACCAACGGAGGTTCTCTCCGTTAAGGCTTATCTTTTAAAGGCCCTGAAGTATAAACTCATGCGCAGCCTGAAAAAAAGGAACGGAAATGCAACCAACGATCTGCAGGATGACATGCTATTCGAACTTAGCCACGAAACTTTTTTAGTGGAGCGGCAGGAGAACGAAGAAAGAAAAAAGATCGTAATGGGAGCCTTTCAGCAACTTTCCAATCGCCAGAAAGAGATCATCTACCTTAAGTTCTATCAAAACCTCAGCTACGAGGAAGTAAGCGAAATCATGAACATCAATTACCAGGTGGCGAGAAACCTTCTCTATCAGTCCGTGAAAGCGCTGAAGAAGATCTTGACGGCGCTCGTGGTGCTTTGGCTTGTCCGCTAACTCAAAACTCAAAATTCAAAAGCTCGTGTTTCCGAGTTGCAGCGCAGACTTTTTCCTTTTGACTTTTTGCATCACTCCTGCTTTCAATTATTTTAACTAACAACTGTAACCGATTAACCTCTTTAGATACAGCTCTAACTAAAATAACCGGATGATTTTCGCTTTAAATGTTTTGTGAATTGATGGCCGCCACCTGCTCAAACATCTTTTACAACCTGCTCGCGAACCACTCACTATCAAGCATTTAATAAGCTTTTCTAAAAATTTTCCGCAACCGTTTGTGCAAACGCATAATCAATTTATAATCAACATATAGCGATTTTGAAATTTCTTCATTCAGGTTAACTTAATGAGTTTTTAGACAAATGTTTTTGATTACATCGTTATCTTCACGCACACTATTCAATCGCACCCATATTGTTATTCGTTATTCACAATGTAAATTATCGTCAATTATGAGTATGGTAGATTCACTGGAGAAAATTCCGGTAAAGATCTTTAGTTCGTTAAAAGATGGTTCAAAATTCATTGCCGCAGAGATCGCTGCAACAATTAAAAGTAAACAGGCAAAAGGTGAAAATTGTGTTTTGGGACTGGCAACAGGCTCTTCACCAAAAACGCTTTACGCAGAACTTGTTCGCCTTCACAAAGAAGAAAACCTGAGTTTTAAAAACGTCATTACATTTAACCTTGACGAATACTACCCGCTGGATAATGATGCACTTCAAAGCTACAACCGCTATATGAAAGAGCAACTGTTTGATCATGTTGATATTGATCCGGCTAATACAAATGTTCCAAACGGTGAAGTTTCCAAAGAAGAAATAAAAAAATATTGCGCCGACTACGAGGCTAAAATAGAAGCTGCAGGCGGCATCGACATTCAAATTTTGGGAATCGGGAATAACGGCCACATTGGTTTCAACGAGCCGGGCAGCAGCCGTTTTTCAAAAACCCGCCTCATTCCTCTTGAAAACTCAACACGCATAGCAAACTCCGGAGAGTTTCAAAATATCTCTAAAGTGCCGCGTCTTGCCATAACTATGGGCATCGACACCATTTTCAAGGCACACAAAGTGTTCCTGATGGCATGGGGACAAATCAAAGCGCCGGTTATTCAGAAAGCTGTCGAAGGAAATGTTACCGATCAAATTCCTGCTTCTCTGCTTCAGGAGCATAACGATGTAACTTTTGTGCTGGATGAAACTGCGGCAACTGATCTTACGCGTTTCAGATCTCCATGGTTAAGCGGTGAAATTGAATGGACACCTAAAATGGTGAAAAAAGCCGTTGTAAACCTTGCACTGAAACTGGAAAAACCAGTTTTAAGCCTGACAAACAGCGATTACACCGATAATGGCCTTGCTGATCTTTTAGTAGAGAAAGGCGATGCATACGAAATCAATTTGCAGGTGTTTTATATGCTGCGTGACAGCATCACCGGCTGGCCGGGTGGTAAACCAAATGCGGTGATTCCGGCACATCCTGAGCGCTCTGTTCCATATCCAAAAACATGTTTGATATTTTCTCCTCACCCGGATGATGACATCATCAGCATGGGTGGTACATTCATGCGCCTGCACGACCAGGGACATCATGTACACGTAGCTTATCAAACGAGCGGCAACATTGCGGTGACCGATGAATTCGTGACACGCTTTGTTGATTTTGCCGTGGGCTTTGAAGAGATCGCCGGTATTGACAATACCATTTCTAAAAATATTTTGGCCGACGCAAAAAGATTCCTTGCCGCTAAAAAACAAAGCGACATGGATACTGCTCAAATCCGCGCCATCAAAGGATTGATAAGAAGAGGCGAAGCGAAAGCAACCTGCCACTACGTAGGTATTAAAACTGAAAATATTCACTTCCAAAACCTGCCTTTCTACGAAACTGGCCGCATTGAAAAAAAGCCAATGGGTGAAGAAGATGTGGCGCTGACAATGAAACTGCTTCGTGAAGTAAAACCTCAGCAGGTGTACTGCGCAGGCGATCTTGCTGATCCGCATGGCACACACAAAGTATGTTTGGATATTGTGTTTGAAAGCTTACGCAGAATAAAAGCAGCCGGCGATGAGTGGGTGAAGGATTGCTGGGTTTGGTTGTATAAAGGTGCATGGCAAGAGTGGTACACTGAAGAAATTGAAATGGCTGTACCAATGAGCCCTGACCAGGTAATGAAAAAACGTTTTGGTATTTTTATACATCAGTCTCAAAAAGACATGGTTCCATTCCAGGGTTCCGATAGCCGTGAGTTCTGGCAAAGAGCGGAGGAAAGAAACCGCCAGACAGCTGAACTATACGCTAAACTGGGCCTTACGTATTACGCGGGGATGGAAGCTTTTGTGAGATGGCACTACTAGAGTGGAAAGTTGAGAATTGAGAGTGGAGAGTGTGCGATGTTAATGTACGGTGTACGAAATTTAGTTTTGTACACCGTATTTGTTTTTGGGATAGTCTGTTGTTTTATTTTCTTTTAACCGCAAAGAACGCTAAGGTTACGCAAAGACAGCAAAGAATGGGTTTAACTCTTCGTTTTCTTTGCGCAACCTTTGTGCTCTTTGCGGTTAAAATGTACTCAGCTCTCTAAATGCTCAGCGTCTTCAAATACGCCGCATCTTGCTTCGCACATTCCAGCGGGGAAGCTTCATCGTAGCGTTCTTGTTCCACTATAAAATATTCAATACCTGCTTTCTTTGCGACTTTCAAAATGCTTTTGTAATCGATAGAACCATTGCCTACAATACATGATGCATCGTTATCTGAAGGAGCAGCATTTTTCTTTCTGTCTTTAATATGACAAAGACGGAACCTGTTTTTATACTTCGCCAAATATTTTTCAATGTCAGCACCACCTGTTACAACCCAATACATATCCATTTCAAAATCAACAGTAGCAGGATTTGTATTGTCCATCATTACATCTTGCGGCATTTGCCCGTCCAATTCTTTGAAAGAATAACCGTGGTTGTGGTACGCAAAGCGAATACCATGCTTCCTGCATATTTCGCCTCTGTTATTGAACTCATCGGCGATGCGCTTAAAGTCATCAATCGATTTTTGCGGTCCTTTATGCGGACAGATCAAATATTTCATACCGATGGAAGCTGCATCGGCAGCTTTTTTTTCAAAGTCTTTATCAATATCGCAGTGCGACGAAACGAACTTCATTCCAAGATCGCCTACATATTTATTAAAGTCTGCCGGCGTCATTCCCCAAAACATACCCATGTTTCCTTCATAGCCTTCCAGTTGGTTGTAGCCAAATGAAGCCACTTGCTTCAACACACCTTTTGGATCTTTCGGCATGTCGTCACGAAGTGTGTACAACTGCAAGCCTATATTTTTTATGTTGCCTTTTGCTGCCATTAATTTATCCATAGATAAAAAACTTCCTGCTGCAAGCAGACTTGTTGTTTGTAGAAAAGTTCTTCTGTTGTATGACATTTGAATTGAAAATTGAAAGTTGAAAATTGAAAGCGCATTAACTTCAATAAAAAAGTAACAACCCGCGTCCGGGTTGTTATGGGTAATCGTTATTACTTTAGGTTAACATACACAAAAACTAATAGCCGAATACCTGGTGGGCTGTGTGAAATCCAGCAGGCATTTGAGGCAACAATTAATAATTAATAATTAATATGGCACCTTTCGTTATTAAATTTAGCACCGTGTGTTTTAAACAACAAAGTATGCAACCATAATTTACAATCTGCAACACCTATTAATTCCTAATTCTTAATTATCTAAGTCGCCCACGCCTTATCCCCTTTCTTATAATCTATGCAACCTTCATATTTTCCGGGCACTGCCACGTAGCGCAATGCTTTTGTTGCACCTTCTTTCGACGAGAAATAGCCCCAAACGGTGAGCTGTTTGTACATCGCAAAGTAGTGGTTAGGGTCAGACTTTTGTTTTGTCTTATTGTATTCTTTTGATTCTTTGTCAAGCTCTGTGAGCAATTGTGTTTTTTGCTCAGCCGTCAGCTTCATAAAAGGATCGTTGAATTTCTTTTTGCTCGCATCGTTTAGTTTATTGAAGCCTTCCATAAATATTTTTTGGTCCGCTTCAGTATAACAATCTGTTACGATCGCCTTCATAAACTCGCCGATCTTAGCCTCTTTCGCGCCGGGCGAAGATGCTGTTGCAGGCAAGATCGTTTCTCCTACTTCATCAAGAAATGCGATGTTATCCGGAGAAAAATCCAGCACTCCTGAAACTTTTTTGTCGGCGTTTGTACATCCGCTCAAAAAAACATCTGCTCCAATGATCGTGCCACCCAGTATAAGCGCCACACGCGATAGAGCATCTCTTCTTGTCATCATGATGATTTTTAAGTTTTGAGTTATAAGTTTTGAGTTGTAAGAAATAAAAGTCACGTTAATAGTCGAAGAATTTCGCACACCGACCACTACTCATAACTAATTACTCAGAACTCAAAACCCAAGTCGTTTTCAATTAATTAAATGTTTCCTTTCTTCAGTTCACTCACGGCATAATCCGCCGCCCTTGCTGTCAGCGCCATATAAGTCAACGAAGGATTTACACAAGAGGCCGACGTCATCGCAGCGCCATCTGTTACAAAAACATTTTGCGCATCCCACACCTGGTTGTATTTGTTCAACACAGATGTTTTAGGATCCAGACCCATACGCGCCGTTCCCATTTCGTGAATGCCGTCACCCATGTTGTGGCCGTTGTCCCAATGGTGCACATCCTTCACGCCCCCTGCTTCCAGCATTGCGACAGCTTCTTCAATGATCGCCTTGCGCATTTTCTTTTCGTTGTCCTTTATCTCTGCATCCATTTCAAGTACCGGCAATCCCCATTTATCTTTTACGTCTTTGCTAAGCGTTATTTTATTTTCGTGATATGGCAACACTTCACCAAAGCCGCCCATGCCCATTGTCCATGTACCCGGTTCTGTAATGGCTTCCTTAAAACCAGCGCCCACGCTAAGCTCTGCAACATTTCTGCTCCAGCCCTCGCGACTTGCACCGCCCTGATAACCGAAGCCTCTCATAAAATCTCTTTTATCGCCAAACAAGTTTGCGAAGCGAACCAAATAGATTCCATTTGCGCGACGGCCGAAATAATATTTGTCTTCGTAGCCTTCCATTCTTCCGGATGCCCCGAGGTTATAGTGATGATCCATGATGTTGTGACCAAGCTCTCCGCTGCTGCTTCCCAAGCCTTCCGGCCAAATGTCTGTTGCGCTGTTCATCAACACCCAGGCGCTATTTAATGCAGAGGCATTTACGAAAACTATTTTTGAATAAAACTCATAGGTCTTGTTTGTTTCACCATCTACCACTTCAACTCCCTTTGCTTTCTTCGTGTCTTTATCGTAAATGATTTTTGTAACAATGGACCACGGTCTCACTGTTAAATTACCTGTTGCCATGGCTGCTGGCAATGTAGAAGACTGCGTACTGAAATAACCACCGAAAGGACAACCTTCCCAGCACCTGTTTCTGAATTGGCACTGTGTGCGTGCCGGATGTGGTGCGGTAATGTGCGCCACTCGTCCGATGATCATGTGACGATTACCTTTGTAGTAATCTGTCAATCTTGCCGCAACATCTTTCTCCACGCAATTCATTTCCATTGGTGGAAGAAATTGTCCGTCAGGCAAGTGTTGCAAGCCTTCGAGCGAACCACTTATGCCCGCAAATTTTTCCACGTGATCATACCAAGGCGCCATATCCTTATAACGAATCGGCCAGTCGATAGCCCAACCGTCTTTTTTGTTGGCTTCAAAATCAAAATCGCTCCAGCGATAACTTTGCCTGCCCCACAATGTTGATCGTCCACCCAATTGATAGGTGCGCCACCAGTTGAATGGTTTCTTTTCAACGTAAGGACAATCTTTCTCGTTTGTCCATTTTTCCATAACCGCCTCCGATGCGCCCCAGCCGCGTGATATCACAGGTCGCTCTTTTCGTTGTTCCTGTGTTACACTGCCGCGATGCTCAAACTCCCACGGATCTTTATTGGCGGTGTTATAGTCTTTGATATGCTCATAGTTGCGACCTCTTTCCAGCATCAGAACTTTAAGACCTTTCTCCGAAAGTTCCTTTGCTGCCCATCCACCGCTTATTCCGGAGCCAATCACAATGGCATCATAAGTGTTCTGAGCCTGTGCTTTGTTGTTTATATTCAGAGTATCGCCGGGCATATTGTTTTAATTGAAAATTGAATGTTGAAAATGGAAAATTGAGAGCGGAGAGTTGCAAATTATCATTTTCAACTTTCAACTTTCAATTTTCAATTCCTAAAGGTTTCCTTTCTTAAGTTCGCTAACCGCATGATCCACCGCTCTTGCAGTAAATGCCATGTAGGTTAATGAAGGGTTTACACACGATGCAGATGTCATGAATGAACCATCAGTTACAAAAACGTTTGGCGCATCCCACACCTGGTTGTATTTATTCAATACAGATGTTTTGGCATCTTTACCCATTCTTGCAGTACCCATTTCGTGAATACCACGACCCGGCGTACCGTCACCATCATAACCCTTAATATCTTTAACGCCAGCAGCAGTAAGCATGTCTATAGCATCTTGTTGCATGTCTTTACGCATCTTGAGTTCGTTATCCTTTAGCTCGCAGTCAATGGCAAGTACATTCAATCCCCATTTGTCTTTCTTGTTCTTGTCAAGGGTTACTTTGTTTTCGTGGTAAGGAAGAATTTCGCCAAAGCCTCCTATACCCATTGTCCAGCGGCCGGGTTCAGTAAGCGCTTCTTTGAAATCAGCACCGATGTTCATTTCCGCTACTTCTCTGCTCCATCCCTGGCGACTCCCACCACCCTGGTATCCGAAACCACGGACATAATCTCTCTTGTCACCATTGTAGTTTCTGTAACGCGGAACATACACACCATTGGCGCGACGTCCGTAATAATATTTGTCTTCATAACCTTCTACCCAACCTCCGGCGCCTACGCCTAAGTGGTGATCCATCAGGTTATGCCCCAACGCTCCGCTGCTACTTCCCAAACCATCCGGCCAGATGTCTGTTGCAGAGTTCATCAGCAACCATGTAGAGTTTAATGTGGACGCATTTACGAAAACAATTTTTGCATTGTAGACATACGTTTTGTTTGTTTCTGCATCTAACACTTCAACACCGGTTGCACGTTTTTTATCTTTATCGTACAAAACTTTTGTAACGATGCTCCATGGTCTTAATGTAAGATTGCCTGTTTTCATAGCAGCAGGCAATGTAGAAGATTGAGTGCTGAAATAGCCGCCAAACGGGCATCCCAGCGAACACTTGTTTCTAAACTGGCAGTTCGTTCTACCTTCATGCGGAACAGTCAGATTTGCCGTACGGCCAATAATCATATGACGCTGCCCCTTGTAATATTCTTTTATTCTTGCAGAAACATCTTTCTCTACACAAGTCATGTCCATGGGTGGTAAAAACTGACCATCCGGCAATTGTGGAAGGCCATCTCTGTTACCACTGATACCCGCAAATTTTTCAACGTAATCATACCACGGCGCAATTTCATTGTAGCGTACCGGCCAGTCAACACCATGGCCGTCTTTTGCATTGGCTTCAAAATCGAGATCGCTCCAGCGATAACTTTGTCTGCCCCACATTAAAGAACGACCGCCAACATGATAGCCGCGGAACCAGTCAAATCTTTTTATTTCAGTGTAGGGAGATTCTTTTTCATTTACCCAATAATCAAGATTCATCTCATTTAAAGGATAATCGCGTTTCAATACAGGATAGTCCTGAATCATTTCCTGCGTGCGTTTTCCACGATGTGGAAAATCCCAGGCTTCTTTATTGGCGCTTGGATAGTCCTTTACGTGCTCTATGTTACGGCCGCGCTCCAGCATTAAAACTTTCAGCCCTTTTTCTGTAAGCTCTTTGGCTGCCCAACCACCACTGATACCGGAACCCACAACAATCGCATCATAAGTTTGATCTGCCATAATATATTTTTCTTTCTTTTTGGGTAATTCGTTTTACAATTAAAAATGTACGGTGTACGAAGTACTGAAAGCTCTTCGAGGTTTGCAGCTTCGAAGTTCTATTCTGTTGCCTCAGGCAACATTATCGCCAGAGGCGATAGAATAGTACTCCGAAGCTAAAAGCTTCGGAGAGCACACATCTTTCTACACGTCGCAAATCTCCACCGCTTTCTTAAGCGACGCCAGTTTATCTTTTGCTTTTGGAATGAACTCCTGCGCCACGTAACCTTTAAAATTCATTTCTTTGATAGCGTTCATAATAGCAGGATAATAAAGTTCCTGTGTTTCATCTATTTCATGCCTGCCTGGTACACCTGCGGTGTGGTAGTGCCCGATGTACTGACTATTATCTTTAATGGTTCTTATCACATCACCTTCATCGATCTGCATGTGATAGATATCGTACAACAATTTGAAATTGTTAGAATTCAATCGTTTGCACAACTCCACGCCCCATGGAGTTCTGTCGCACATGTAATCCTTGTGATTTACCTTGCTGTTCAACAGTTCCATGTGAATAGTAATGCCATTTTTTTCTGCTAAAGGCAATACTTGTTGCAAGCCTTCAACGCAATTTTTCAAACCTGTTTCATCATCCATGCCATTTCTGTTGCCGCTAAAGCAAATCACATCTTTATAACCAGCCTGCACCATTAACGGGATGATGTCCGTATGATCTTTGATCAATCGTGCATGTTGCGATTTATCGTTCCATCCTTTGGTCAAACTGTTTTCGCCGGATGTATAACACATCGAACTGTACACACCATACTGCTGCAAAATATGCCAGTCAGCAGGACCGATAAGGTCAATAGCACTAAAGCCAATTTGTTTTACTGCTTTGCACAGATCTTCAACACTGAAGTCGTTGAAGCACCATCGGCATACAGAGTGATTGATATTTCCTTTAAATTTTATCATAGCTGTTTCTTTTTCACCCGGCTGCGTGAAGGAAGAGAGCATATTGCCTCCTACTACTACTGCTGCCGATCCGGCGACCATATTTTTGATGGCACTTCTCCTGTTATGAGTGGACATAGATAACGTTTCTTTTTAAAAATTATAAACAAGTAAAAAGTAAAAACACTGGAATGCTCTGTTTTCTTTTTCAAATCATTCAGCAAAAAACAAAGCATCAGGTTTTGAATTTCTACTTTTAACTTTTGACTTATCCTTAATGCGCTACCGCCGTTTGCAACGATGGCTTCTTTCTCCCTTTCATATAAAAATAGAGTACTGAAAATGCCACTATCAGAATGATCGGAATAATCAGTGTAACATTAATGATTTGAGGACCCGCAGCTTTCTTTGCCTCAGCAAATGCATTCGCCATTTCTGTTCCGCCGGCTACATCGGAATAAGCTTTTACATCAGCTCCGGAAGGTAATTGGCCCGCAACCAGTCTGTCATAATAACCTCCCATGAAGATCATGTACAACGATACGGCAAACATGCCGGCACCGCCCATGAAATTCAATCCTACTGCGCCTGTTTTAGGTAAATTTTCTGAAACAAATCCCAGCATGGTTGGCCAGAAATAACATACACCAATACCGAAGATTATTGCTCCGGCAAACAACATGTTTCCTGTAGTGTGACCAAGAATGTATAAACCCAATGCAGCGAAGATTGCTGACATCAACAACACTCCTGCCGACGAAAATTTATGTACAACAGGTTCCGCAAATGCACGACCCAGTACCATTACACCTGTTTCAAGAGTCAATAGTAAAATGGCATTCTCTGTTACGTTCTTTAATAATACATCGATCCATTGTCCGGTAAACAATTCAGTGATGGCCGTTCCCAGCATCAAAATGATCATTACAAAAAACAAAGGATTGAGCAAAGACTTGTACATTTCTGAAGTACTAACACCACTTGATACTCTTTCTGTTGGCGGGAATTCAAGTTTGTTGAAAAGGTATCCGTAGAGCAACGTTGGTATTAGCATCAAGCCAACCAATAATTGCCAGTTGCTTAAATAATTTGTGTCGGGAATATTTACACCGATAAAGCGCACAATCAATGTTCCTATTACAATACCACCGGGGAACCACAGGTGAAAGTGATTGAGTTTGGCAGTCTTCTTTTCTGTATACAAACTGGCCACCAATGGATTACAGGCGGCTTCCACTGTACCATTTCCCATACCGATTAATAATGTTGAAATAAAGAGCGACCAGAAACCTGTCGCTGTAATCGTTAGCACAATACCCAACAAATGAAACACTGCTGCAGCGATCAATAATTTTTTCATGCCGATGATATCCACTATCATACCTCCTATAACGATGGCGAGTGGGAAACCCCAGAATGCGGTACTTGTAATAATACCAATTTGTTCTTGTGTTAAAGAAAACTGATGGCTCCACGTGCTTAATAAACCGGCACGGATACCGAAAGAGAGTGACGTTACTAGTAAAGCAAGACAACTTGCTATGAACAGTTTATTCCTGTTAATGGCCTGCATATCGTTTGTTGTGTTGGGTTAAATTAACTCGAATAAATTTATAGATTTATTTGTTTGGACGAACATTTTTTAAAAAATACTTTAATAAAAATCAGTTTTTGTTATGATTATACCCATCCAACCAAATAAAAAAATTTTAATAGCGAAATAATAGCGATGTAATAAATTTAACCTTTATCTTTTCCAATCATTTTGCTTGTTATATGGGAAATCTACAGATCAAAACGAATCCAAAACTCTATGATGCGATCATTGTAGGATCCGGTGCCGGCGGCGGTATGGCGGCCTACACTCTATCTAAAGCAGGTCTAAAAATATGCCTTATTGAAGCGGGCCCGATGTACGATCCTGCAAAGAATGTTACCCAGTTAAAAAATTCATGGGAGTCGCCAAGGCGTGGAGCAGCAACAAAGTTTCGCCCATTCGGCGATTTTGATGCTTGCTATCACGGCTGGGAAATTGATGGAGAACCCTACACCACTACAAAGGATACAGAATGGGATTGGTTCCGTGCAAGAATGATCGGAGGACGCACCAATCACTGGGGAAGAATCTCGTTACGCTTTGGTCCTAAAGATTTTAAGCGCAGAAGCATAGACGGCCTTGGTGAAGACTGGCCCATCTCCTACGATGATATCAAACCTTACTACGATCGTGTTGATAAACTAATCGGCATTTTTGGTTCGAATGAAGGATTGGAAGATCATCCTGACGGTTTTTTTCTTCCTCCGCCAAAACCAAGATTGCATGAGCTGATGTTAAAGAAAGGCGCAGCAAATGCTGGTGTACCGGTTATTCCTTCGCGCCTCTCTATTCTTACAAAAAAAATAAACGAAGAACGAGGTTCCTGTTTTTTCTGCAGTCAATGCGGAAGGGGCTGCCAGGTGTACGGCGATTTTTCTTCATCTTCCGTTTTAATAAAACCCGCAATGGCAACGGGTAATATTGATGTACTTACGAACGCAATGGCTCGCGAAGTGCTAACCAATAAAGAAGGTATTGCCACTGGTGTTTCCTATGTGAACAAAGGCGATCTGCAGGAATACGAGGTAAATGGTAAAGTGGTGATACTCGCTGCGAGTGCGTGTGAGTCTGCACGATTGCTACTTAATTCAAAATCCGCTAGACATGAAAATGGTCTTGCCAATTCCAGCAATGTCGTTGGAAAATATTTGCACGATTCTACGGGTGCCTCTATGGGTGGTGTAGTACCGCAACTGCTTGGGCGCAAACGATACAACGAAGATGGCGTGGGTGGTGCGCACATTTATTCGCCATGGTGGCTCGATAATAAAAAGCTTGACTTCCCTCGTGGTTATCATATTGAATATGGCGGTGGCATGCATATGCCGGGCTATGGCTTTACCAACGGCATTCAGTTCGTGAATGGAAAATTTGCAGTGAACGGACAGAAAAAACAGGCAGGTGGTTATGGTAAATCTTTGAAGGAAGATTACCGTTACTTCTATGGTGCACAAGTACACATGGCCGGCCGCGGAGAAGCAATTTCTTTTGAAAGTAATTATTGCGAAATAGATCCGGGTGTGGTAGATAAATGGGGCATTCCTGTGTTGCGCTTTAATGTAAAATGGAGTGAGCATGAAATCAAACAGGCGAAGCACATGAAGGAAACCTTCCAGGAAATTCTGCATCAAATGGGTGCGGTGGTTACCTATGGCGATGACTTTGGTCCGCACAATAATTACGGATTAGAAACGCCGGGAAAAATCATTCATGAAGCGGGAACCGTTCGCATGGGCAATGATCCAAAGCGTTCAGCATTAAATAAATGGAGCCAGGCACATGATTGCAAAAATGTGTTTTGTGTAGACGGCGGACAATTTGTTTCGCAGGCTGATAAAAACATTACCTGGACAATTCTTGCGTTGTCTATGCGTACGTCGGAATACATTGTTGAGCAATTAAAGAAACAGAATATTTAGAGAACAAAATTCACCACTAAGGCACTAAGGACTTTCTAAGTGCAACTTAGTGACCTTAGTGCCTTAGTGGTAAAAAATTTAAGTCTATGGATAGAAGAAAGTCGATTAAAGCGATGGCTCTTACCACGTTGTCTGCAGGCTTCCTGGCAGAAGCGTGCAAGTTGTCTGACAAGAAACAAGAAGAAGCAAAAGCTGAAGACAAAAAGGCCGACGGTGGTTATGACAGACAACCGGAGGAGATGGAAAAGCTCAAGGCCATTGCTGCACAAACTTTTTTTACACCGGATGAAATGGCAACCATCACGATACTGGGAGACATCATTATACCGCGTGATGAAGTAAGCGGCAGTGCATCCGATGCGAAAGTGCCCGAGTTCATTGAGTTTATTGTAAAAGACATGCCGGAATATCAGATACCGATTCGTGGTGGCTTGCGCTGGCTAGATGTGCAATGCATGAAACAATTTGGCAAGGCTTTTAAAGATTGCGACGAGAAACAACGTATTGAAATGGTGGATCAAATCGCTTATCCAGAAACAGCAAAACCAACAATGAAGCAGGGTGTAGCCTTCTTCAATAAATTTCGCGACCTTGTTGCCACCGGTTTTTTCACTTCTGAAATGGGCGTGAAAGACATCGGCTACGTGGGCAACAAACCCAATCAATGGAACGGCGTACCGGATGATGTGTTGAAGCAATATGGTTTGGCGTATAGTGAGAAGGAATTGAAGGAGTGTGTAAGTTTTAGCTAGGAATTAGAAATTCAATGATGCGAAGCCAAGCGGCTTGATAAAACAAACGCATCTTGCTTGTCATCCCGACGAAGGAGGGATCTGGGTTTCCCACCGGCAAGCAAGCTGCGAAAATAAGCACGCAGATCCCTCCTTCGTCGGGATGACAAGCAGTCTTTCGTTACTGATTATAAACATTGCTTAATTGAAATATCTGGTATTTAAAAACGCTAAAAATAAAGAACAGCTTTAACTATCAACGTTCTCCTAACAACGAAACACTATCAACTAACAACTATACATATATGAAAAAACTCAGAATGGGCATGATCGGCGGAGGGCCAGGAGCCTTTATTGGCGCGGTTCACCGCATTGCGGCAAATATGGATGGACAAATTGAACTGGTTTGCGGAGCGTTTAGTAGCGATGCTGCAAAATCAAAACAGGCAGGTGAAGAATTATTCCTCGCGCCGGAAAGAGTGTATGGCTCTTACAAGGAAATGATCGAAAAAGAAAAACAACTTCCAGAGGATGTAAGGATGCAGATCGTTAGCATAGTAACACCAAACCACGTGCATTTCGAGCCTTCGAAAATGGCCTTGGAAAATGATTTTCACGTGATCCTCGATAAACCAATGACCTTCACGCTTGATGAAGCAAAGGCTTTGCAACAGGTAGTTGAAAAAACAGGAAAAGTATTTTGTCTTACACACACTTACACCGGCTACCCTATGGTAAAGCAGGCGAAGCAAATGGTGAAAAGTGGCGCACTGGGAAAGATCAGAAAAATATATGTTGAGTATCCTCAGGGTTGGCTGAGCACTTTCCTTGAAGGAAGCGATTCCAAACAAGCCGCATGGCGCACCGACCCGAAGCGTAGTGGAATAGCGGGTTGTATGGGAGACATCGGCACACATGCTTTTAATATGGCAGAATATGTGAGCGGTTTGAAAACAACAAAAATTTGCGCAGATTTAAACATCGTTGTCGAAGGCAGACAACTAGATGATGATGGTGCTGTATTACTCAAATTTGACAACGGAGCAACTGGCGTTTTGTTTGCTTCTCAAATAGCAGCCGGAGAAGAGAACAATGTGAAAGTAAGAGTATACGGAGAAAAAGGTGGCGTGGAATGGCAACAGCAAGATGCTAATACCTTAATGGTAAAATGGCTGGATAAACCCGCTGAGATCTATCGCACGGGCACAGGTTATGTAAACTCCTATGCGTCGCATAACAGCCGCACTCCTGCGGGACACCCAGAAGGTTATCTCGAAGCATTTGCAAACCTCTACCGCAACTTTGCACTAACCGTACGTGCAAAAGAAAACGGCGAAACACCAAAGCCCGAATGGCTCGATTTCCCCGGCATCGAAGATGGCGTCCGCGGAATGGCGTTCATTGAAAATGTGGTGAAGAGCGGGAAGAGTGAGCAAAAATGGACAGACTTTGGCATTTAAAATCAAAACTCAAAAGTAAAAATTCAAAAATGGTAGCAGATTGTTAACGTTTTTTACTTTTTACTTTTTACTTTTTACTTTTTACTTTTTACTTTTTACTTTTTACTTTTTACTTTTTACTTAATAATTTTTCCAATGACAACTCTCAAAGGACCCGGCATATTCCTCGCACAATTCATGGGCGATCAGCCTCCTTTTAATAACCTGAAATCTATTTGCCTCTGGGCCGAGTCACTTGGCTTTAAAGGCGTTCAAATACCTACGTGGGATGCGCGTTGTATCGATCTGCAAAAAGCAGCGGAAAGCAAAACATATGCTGATGAGATCAAGGGCATTGTGAATGAATGCGGCATGGAGATCACAGAACTTTCTACGCACTTACAAGGACAGTTGGTTGCAGTACATCCGGCTTACGATACGATGTTTGACGGCTTCGCTCCTGCTGAACTGCATGGCAATGCTAAAGCAAGAACAGAATGGGCAGTACAACAATTAAAGTATGCAGCAAAGGCTTCGCAAAACTTAGGCTTGAATGCTCATGCAACATTCAGCGGTGCTTTGTTGTGGCACACGGTGTATCCATGGCCGCAGCGCCCTGCGGGCCTTGTTGAAACGGGCTTTACCGAATTAGCGAAAAGATGGCTACCGATACTAAACGTTTTTGATGAACACGGTGTGGATGTTTGCTACGAAATCCATCCGGGTGAAGATTTGCATGATGGTGTAAGCTATGAAATGTTCCTCGAGAAAGTAAACAATCACAAAAGAGCTTGCCTGCTGTATGATCCATCGCATTTTGTGTTGCAGTGTCTCGACTATCTTTCTTACATCGACATTTATCATGAGCGTATAAAGATGTTTCACGTAAAGGATGCGGAGTTTAATCCAACCGGCAGACAAGGCGTGTATGGCGGTTACCAAAGCTGGATAGACCGTGCAGGACGCTTCCGTTCATTGGGAGATGGCCAGGTTGATTTCAAATCGGTGTTCAGCAAAATGGCGCAATACGATTTTAAGGGATGGGCGGTAATGGAATGGGAATGCTGCCTGAAACACCCGGAAGATGGCGCGAAAGAAGGCGCTAAGTTCATTAAAGATCACATCATTCGTGTAACTGAAAAAGCGTTTGATGATTTTGCGGGAACAGGCGCTGACGAGAAGACGAACCGTGCAATACTGGGAATTTGAAAATGCCTTCTGTGAAACAATGCGATGCACAATCAGGTGCATATATTCAAACTTGTCATTTTTCTAAAGACCCAAATAAAACACTAAGACACTAAGAAACACTAAGCTTCACTAAGGAAAACCGAAAAGTGTAGCGATTCTTAGTGAAACTTAGTGTCCTTAGTGCCTCAGTGGTAAAAATTCGAGATTGGCCTTTCAAGAATAACAAAACACAACACACCTTTCAAAACATAGAATATGAAAAAACTCTGGTTTGCTGCAATTTTACTTCCGGGCTTTTTTGCGTGGAAAACAGCAACAAAAAACAATATCGAAAAATACGCAAGCAGACCCTCGAATGATGGTTGGATCACTTTGTTCAACGGCAAAGATTTGAGCAAGTGGCACAGCTACGGCAAATCAAATGTTGCGGGTGCCTGGAAAATAGAAAACGGCGTGATTCATTTGGATGCAAAAAGCAAAAAAGAAGGTGAAGGTGGCGACCTTGTGACGAATGAAGAATTCGACAACTTTGATTTGAAACTCGAGTGGAAAATTTCTCCTAAAGGAAATAGCGGCATTATCTTTTTCATTCACGAAGACACTGCTCAATTCCACCAAACATATTCAACAGGCGCTGAAATGCAGGTGGTAGATAACGAGGGCCATCCGGACGGACATATCATGAAACACAAGGCCGGTGATCTTTACGATCTTATCTCCTCTTCAAAAGAAGCACAGAAACCTGTAGGGGAATGGAACGCCGTTGAAATTAAATCTTTGAACGGCAAACTTGACCTTTACCTGAACGGTATAAATGTAGTGTCAACGACTATGTGGGATGATAACTGGAAACAACTTATTGGCAACAGCAAATTCAAAACATGGCCAAACTGGGGCACTTACAAAAAAGGAAAAATTTCCTTACAGGACCACGGAGATGATGTGTGGTACAGGAATATTAAGATCATGAAATTGAAGTAAGCATTCAAAAGTAAAAATTAAAAAGTCAAAAGCTAAGAGCGCATCATGCCTTCTTACTTTTGACTTTTTAATTTTTACTTTTTACTTACAAAGGTCTCACCCAAATATTTCTATAACTAATCGGCTCGCTTGGATCGCCGTGATCCTGTAGCTTGATAGCGCATGGACCATGCTTATGATACGCCGGTTGTCCTATCCACGCAGTTTCGCCTTTTAATTCAAAATTATTTTGCAGCAACACACCGTTTTGGAAAACAGTAACTCTTGCAGCGCTCTTTAGAGAGCCGTCATCATTAAAGCGTGGAGCTGTCCAGATAACATCATAGGTTTGCCACTCTCCCGGTTTTTTACATGCATTTGCTAAGGGAATTGCTTGCTTGTAAATGCTTCCTGTTTGTCCGTTCACATATGTTTTGTTGTTGTAACAATCCAGTACCTGCAACTCATATCCCGCATCTCCCTTACCTGTTGAAGCAAGGAAAACACCACTGTTACCGCGAGCCTGATTGCTGCCAGTGATATTTTCAGGTATGCGCCATTCAATGTGTAATTGATAGTCTGTAAAAGTTTGCTTTGTTTGTATGTTGCCTGTTCCTTTTTTAACAGTAACAGCGCCATTATTCACCATCCACTGTGCAGCACCGCCATCCTTTACACTTTGCCAACTGTCAAGATTTTTCCCATCAAACAAAACGATGGCATCAGAAGGTGCATCAGCAAAGGTTTTCCCTGGTGTAACCATTTTAGGTTCCGGTTGCCAGACTTCGGTTTCCGCCGCCTTTTCTGCATCAGTTTTTTGTTTTTCTTGGGCCATAGCCATTGTCGTTATGAATAGGCCTGCGATTAAAAGATAAGCTTTCATTGTATGATTTGAGATTTGAGATTTTAAGTTAGAGAGCAGATGACACTGATTAAACTGATTTTCACTGATCTGTTGATGAACAGAAAACATTTCATCAATCAGTATCAAATGCCCCACAAAAAGAACTCTTAATTCTTAATTCCATGTCGTTTAGTTAAGCAACTTTTCAATTACTTGGTTGCTATGTCCAGGAAAAAAAGACTGCTTGTCATCCCGACGAAGGAGGGATCTGCGTGATTGTTTACGCATGATGTTCGTTAGTGTTAGGCACAGATCCCTCGTTCCTCGGGGATGACAAGCAAGATGCTTTTGTTTTTTCAAACACCTCACTAAACTACATTGAATTCCTAATTGTTAATTGAATGCCGCCCTATTAATTATTAATTATTAATTAAACCTTAGGAAGTTTATACCCATTATGATACTCGGCAGACAACAATTTATTCGCCGCTTTATCATCATTGAAATCACGCTTCACATCATCCCAGTAAATTTTCTTTCCAGTGCGGAACGATATGTTTCCCATCTGACAAACAGTGGCAACATGCGCTCCATCTTGTATCGGACAATGCAGGTCCTCCATTTTTCTGCTTTTCACAACGTCAATAAAGTTTTGCGCATGCAGTGTCAATCCATCATCTTCACGTTTTTGCCTTGTCACTGCATCCATTTTTTCTTTACCGTTTATCTTCTCCGGAATCACTTCCCATCCACCTCTATCTACTACAAGCGTGCCATTATTTCCAATAAAAGCCACACCGTGGTCTCGGCTATAAGGCCCGTCGTTTATGCCCGTTGCATGTTCCCAGAGCATATTGAATCCGTTGAATTCGTACACAGTTTGCAGCGTGTCAGGTGTTTCTTCAGCATCATCAGGATACGCAAATTTTCCGCCGCTTGCGACGATGCTCTTTGGTGTGTTTGCTTTCATACCCAGCAAAGCATAATCGATCATATGTACGCCCCAGTCAGTCATAAGGCCACCGGCATAATCCCAGTACCAACGAAAATTAAAATGAAAGCGATTGGGATTGAATTGCCGTTTTACCGCAGGGCCGAGCCACATATCGTAATCAACACCTGCCGGCACCGGACCGTCGGGCTGCATTGGTATTGATTTCATCCATCCCTGATATGCCCAGGCCTTTACAAGCCTGACCTGACCAAGCTTTCCGGAATGTACAAAATCCATCGCGTCGCGGTAATGCTTGTTGCTTCTTTGCCACTGCCCTACCTGTACTACGCGATTGTATTTTTGCTGAGCACCCACCATTGTACTGCATTCTACAATTGAATTTCCCGCAGGCTTTTCGCAATACACGTCTTTACCTGCAGCGCAGGCGTCATGCATTACCAGGCAGTGCCAGTGATCAGGCGTGCCTATTACCACCACATCAACATCTTTGTTATCGAGCAATTTTCTGTAGTCACTGTAGGTTGCCACTTTCATGCCTTTTTGTGCGAGTTCAGCAGCACGTTTGTCCAACACACTTTTATCTACATCACACAATGCAACACATTGCACTTCGGGAATTTTCAACAGCGCAGTCAGATCTGCCCAACCCATTCCGTTAATGCCAATGGCACCTACGTTGATTTTTGCATTGGGAGAAATAGCTTTTTTTCTTGCAAGAAGTTCCATAGGCAAGGCCGCTGCAAGTCCCGCTCCTGCTAAATAAAGGGAAGATGATTGTAGGAAAGCTCGTCTTTTCATATTGGCAATTTTGTATCAATGGTTGTAGAAAATGATTTGACTCTATAGGTAAATATAAGAATTGAAAATTGAAAATGAAGGGAAAATCCCACTAAGCAAAGATTGAACTTTGCTGAACAGAAGACAAATGTTCAGATGCGTTATCGCAGCACTGCAAGAGACAATAATGTCGTTAGTAATACCACAAGTCAGTTCACAATAGTCAATAGAGAGCATGTACGATTCAGCGTCATTTTCAACTTTCAATTTTCAATTTTCAATTAAAAAAGCTTTTTTCCCTAAATTCATTCTTCCAAAAACAACCAATAATGATCAAAAATGTTTTGTTTGCTCTTTGCGTTCTTGCAGTCACGCTAAGTTGTGCCGCTCCTCATGCTACTGCGAAAAAGAAATACAGCGTACTGATATATTCGAAAACAGCCGGTTACCATCATGCTTCAATTGCAGCAGGTATAAAGGCGATACAAAAGCTGGGAACAGAAAACAACTTTGCTGTAGATAGCACTACAGACAGCACCTATTTTACTCCTCAAAATCTAAAAAAATACAACGCCATTATTTTCCTCAGCACTACCATGAATGTATTGGATATTAATGGACAGGCGGCGTTTGAAAAATATATTCAATCCGGTGGAGGTTATGTTGGTGTACATGCCGCAAGCGACACAGAATATGATTGGCCATGGTACAACAAATTGGTTGGTGCTCAGTTTAAGAGTCACCCGAAACAACAGGAAGCAGTTTTGCATGTGGTCGACACAACTTTTATTGCGACCAAACATTTGCCCAGCGTATGGAAAAGATGGGACGAATGGTACAATTTCAAAAACCTTATGGTCGACAGCACCTACCATGTTTTAATCACAATTGACGAAAGCAGCTATAAAGGCGGCGAAAATGGCGACTTTCACCCAATGGCCTGGTATCACAATTTCGATGGCGGAAGAGCATTCTACACGGAACTCGGCCACACAGATGAGTCTTATGCGGACCCATTGTTCCTGAACCACCTACTAGGCGGCATTAACTATGCAATTGGGAAAAAGCCGTAGGCTTTTTAATTTGAAAATTTGAAAATGTGGGAATTTGAAAATGCTTTTAGCGCATCGGTGCTTATTTATCATTGACAACTTTAAGCATCGATAGCTATAAATGACCAATCATCAACTTTTAGCATTTTCAAATTTTCAAATTTTCAGATTGAATTCAGAATTTCAAATCATCTTAGTTGCATGAAGATCCTGATCATAGAAGACGAAAAGGCTTTAGCCAACAGCATTGCCACTTACCTGGGCAATGACAACTATGTTTGCGAACTGGCACCTTCATTTGATGTTGCGCTGGAAAAAACATCGCTGTATGATTATGCCTGCATTATACTCGACATCACTTTGCCTGATGGAAATGGTCTGGAAATTCTAAAGCATCTGAAAAAACAAAACAAGACGGACGGTGTGTTGATCATTTCTGCAAAAAACTCGCTCGACGATAAGGTGCAAGGGTTAAGAACGGGCGCAGACGATTATCTCAGCAAACCATTTCATTTACCGGAGCTGGCAGCACGCGTAGAGGCTATTATCCGCCGCAAATCTTTTTCCGGACAAAACATCATCGAGTTTGATGAAATTTCTGTGGACCTCGATGCCAAGCAGGTTTCCGTAAACAATAAAAACATCGATCTTACACGCAAAGAGTATGATCTGTTGATATATTTTATGGCCAACAAAAACAAAGTGATCAGCAAAGGCGCAATTGCCGAACACCTGTGGGGCGACAATATGGATATCGCGGATAACTACGACTTCATCTATGCGCACATTAAAAATTTGCGTAAAAAATTATTGCAGGCCGATTGCCCGGACTATATTCAATCGGTATATGGAATGGGTTATAAATTCGGCATTCCCAAATAGGCGGAAACATGAAACTGTTTACAAAATACTCCCGCATCAATCTGCTCATAACAGTAGCAATCTTTATACTGGCCAGTATTGCATACGCTTTTCTGTTGCGATATGTAATGATCGAATTTGTAAACGACAACCTCAAGATCGAACAAAGGGAAATAGAAACTTTCGTCAGCAGATACAATAAGCTTCCGGAAATAATTCACGTTCAGGAACAAGAGGTTAGTTATGCGCCTGTTGCCGGTCCAATGCCTAAGCATAAATTCACCTCTATAAGACTGTGGGAGCCAGATGAAAAAAAGCTCGAGCTTTTCAGGCAAATAACTTTTACCGTGCAGGTTAGCGGCCAATGGTACCTGGCCAAAGTAGCGATTTCAATGGAAGATATGGGCGATATGATACGTCTCATTCTGGTAATCACTATTGTTACTATTTTGCTAATATTGATGATGACAGCACTTATCAATCGCGTGGTTTTAAAACACCTGTGGAAACCTTTTTACGAGACGCTTGCAACTATCAATAACTTTCAACTAGGCAATAAAAATAAAATACAACTTTCGCAAACCAACATTGATGAGTTTGATCTCATGAACAAAACGCTTGATGAGTCGCTCAATAAAGCAGAGAATGATTATTTGTTGCTAAAGGAATTTACAGCAAATGCTTCACACGAATTGCAAACACCGCTTGCGATCGTAAGATCCAAAATGGATATTTTGATTCAGGATGAAAACCTTTCTGAATCACAAAGTAAAGCGGCACAAAGTGCCTACGATGCTATTCAACGAATGGCAAAGCTTAACCAATCGCTGCTACTATTAGCAAAGATTGAAAACAAGCAATTTGAGGATGTTGCCATAATAAACCTGAAAGAAAAGATTAAAACAAAACTGGATGATTTTTTTGAATTGTGGCAGAGCAAACATCTAACGATCAAAAAAGACCTCAGCGATTGTGAGATACAAATGAACCCGTTGCTGATAGAAATAATGCTGAATAATTTACTGAGTAATGCTACAAAACACAACATTCAAGACGGGCAAATCTCAATCACCTTAACGGCAAAAAAGCTGATCATTGCAAACACAAACGACGCTCCTGAGCTTGATGAAAAGCAACTGTTCACCAGGTTTTATAAAAATTCCGTTACAAGCGACAATGGCCTTGGATTATGTATAGCAAAACAAATCTGTGACCTTAATGGGTTTGTACTGAGCTACCATTACCAAAACTATCAACACACATTTTCAATTGATTTCTAGGAAAAAAGAAGGATAAGGAAAAATCGTTTTTTGTTGTGCCAGGCGAAAGAACAAGCAGAAATTGCCTGCTCTCCGCTGGGCTTCATAATTTTAAGGCAATGCAAACTTATAGAGTCTGTGAGACGTCAATATTAAGCCCATGAGAAGAAATCATTAAATATTAAATCAAATTGCTGGTTATAAAAGAATTCACTTTGTCACGAAAAGTTTCTCCAACCGGAAAACATTGTTGTTTATTAATACAGACCTCATTTTTGCTAAGCAGGTTGATTCTGTCAACGTTTACGATAAAGGACTTGTGAATGCGGATAAACTGATCACCGGCCAAGAGGTCTTCGAGATCTTTCATATTTGCAAGCGACATAAACATATTCTCCAGCGTGTGGATCTTCACGTAGTTTCTGCAACCTTCAATAAACACAATTTCACTGAAGTTTACCTTATGCATCATTGAATTGTGGCGTACAAAAAAATAGTTCTTCATAACCGGTTATTTTCTCTATATGCGAATTTGGGATTTTGTAAATAAAGGTGACTTCCGGTCACCGCCACCTATTAACCGTCTGTCATTAAATCCGTCCATTTTTTCTATAGACTAATTGGAGAGAGAGTGATAAGTTGTTAGTTATTTATCAATTAGGCTTTATAATTAGCCATTCATTATTATTTCCACTTGGTTTCCTTTCCCCTTTTCTAATTCCTGATTCCTCTAAAGCCCATGCATACTCTTAAACGCATCCTCCAATTCCTTCGTAAGCGCCTTCACTTCTTCGGGCCTGCCGAGCCAGGAAGCGGGTGTGATTTGCAGCAGTGCTATTTTCCATTCATCACCCTTTTTAACCGTCACAATGGATTGAATAGTGTTTAGGTCAGGATTCATTTCTGCGCCGTATTCAGGCATGATACCGGCAACCGCACGAAGCAGCGCTGTACTATCCGATAAAAATCTCACCTCGCGTATGAGGTACACAAACGGGTTGCTCTTATAGTTTTTGAATATGTCGCTTAAACGTGCATTAATGTTTTCACTGCCATTTTCCTGGGTACCATCAAAACCAACAATGCTACCGTCATCTGCAAACAAGGAAGACATTTTATCTCCGGACCGCATATTCCAAAACGCGATCAACTGTTCGTACAGTTTTCTCATTTTAAGTTCTTCGTTCATTGAGATATGTTTTTATAGGTGTAAAGCATTCCTAATTCCTAATTCCTAATTCCTAATTTCTCCCTACATTATCATTTTGCTTCTTCGCTCCATCAAAATTGTATTTCTCCAAAGGTCATCCATTTTGCCAATTTTTTCCCTGTACCCCACTTCTCTGAAACCTGCGTAGGCATGCAGTTTCCGGCTGGCAATATTTTCCGGAAAGATACTCGCCTGCAAAGTCCACACGTTATTTTCTTCGCTTAAATTTATCAGTTCAAGCAACAGCTTTTTTCCAATTCCTTTACCACGCTTATCGTCGCGCACATACACACTTACCTCGCACACACCTACGTACACAGCACGTGACGAAGCGGCTGAAAGCGCGGCCCAGCCAACTATAACGCTATCTTCCAATGCTACGATGCGACAATCCTTGGAAAATTTCACGTCCCAGATTTCCCAGTTGGGCGCCATGTTTTCAAACGTTGCTTCTCTCGTATCGATGCCTTGCTGATAGATTTCTTTTACAGCAGCAAAATCGTGTTTATCAAATTGCCTGATAATCATATACTATTTATGTCTTTTAAAAAAGTCTACAATCATTCCATCAGTCAAAATCAACAATTCAAGCCAAATGTGATAGTTAGGCATTCGCAACCTTTTTACCTTTGTACTGTAATATTATTTGTATGAAAATAACAGCACTTGAACTGCATTGCGAAAGCATTGCTTCTACATTGGATTTTTATAAAAACACTATAGGTCTTCCTGTTCTTTACAACAATGAGCAAAAGGTTGTGTTTGCAGCGGGTAGCACTAAACTCGTTTTTCGCAAATCATTTGATGACAAACCTGTCTATCATTTTGCCTTTAACATTCCCGGCAACAAATTTGAAGAGGCATTTCTTTGGGCGTCCTCTAAATTTACACTTTTCAATATAACTCCGCAAACGACCATCGCAAATTTTACCAGCTGGAACGCAAAGGCTTTTTACTTTCTCGATAACAATCAAAACATTATAGAGTTCATTGCTCGGTATGATTTGCGTGCAACTTCCAACAAACCTTTTAGCGGACAGACCATTTTATCAGTGAGCGAAATCGGATTGGTGGTGGAAAATGTGGAGGCATTTTGCGATACAATTATAGAAGATTTTGGCCTTGATTATTTTGCAAAACAAGCACCGCAAACAGATTTCGCACCGCTTGGCAATGACGAAGGTTTGTTAATTGTTGTGGGAAATAATCGTAAATGGTACCCAACAGACGTCTGTTCAAATCTTTTTTACACTAAGGTTGAATTTGAACAAAACGGCCAGTTCGCAGAATTTGAAATCAATATGGAAGGAGCTCTCTGCTAAAAGATTCTTTATTCAATGATGGTATTTGCCAGTTGAAAAATGGTAAACATGTGATGTGCTTCATGCAACAGAAAAAACTCCGTCCACTGCACAATGGTTAACCTCCCGAATTTTTTGTGAATACCCACCCGTGCCAGCTTTTCATCGGGTAATGATGTAATGAGATGAAGAATCGCCTGCCTGTCTTTCTGCAGAGCATTCATCAGTCGTTCGCTATCCCATTTTTTCCATTCTTCAAATTCCGGATCGTTGTCTGCCACATAAGCTTCAAATATTGGTTCCGGTTGCGTAAGCATAATGTGAATGCGGTCTATGAAAACAGGCTGATATTTTACGAGATGAACGATATTTTCGTGAATAGACCATTTCCCGGCTCTTATTTCTTTTTTCAGTTTTGCTTCGTTTGCAGAAGCAACAATTGAAGCAATTGCTTCATGCTGGTTTGCCAGCCGGCTGACCAAAGCGGGGTATAATTTCATAATTACAAATCTAATTATTACAATTGTAAGATGCCAGCCGAATCTACGGCTCTGTAATTCTCGTAAATCGTTGTATGAAAAAGCTTCATTTCCTATTGACGATCAAATTACTAGCAACTTTGTTGCTTGTGCCGGTACCATTTGCCTGCACAAAAAGCGGTACTGTACATGTTCCGCTAAACAATCCGCCGACTGGCACGACTGATACAACAAACCACTCCCGATATAGTTTTCTGGCGCTCGGAGATTCTTACACTATAGGTCAATCTGTAACCGAGCAGGAAAGATTTCCTGCACAAACGGTGAAGCGACTTGAGCAAACAGGCAAATATTTTGATGCCATTAAATACGTAGCAACTACGGGCTGGACCACCATCGACCTGGCTGCTGCAATTGGCACACAACAACTCTCTGCAAAATATTCTGTCGTTACATTATTGATCGGCGTGAACGATCAATACCAGGGACTTGATGCCGATGGTTATCGCAAAAGATTTACACAGTTATTGTCAACAAGCATTTCATTTACAAGCGATGCGCAACATGTTTTTGTATTGTCTATTCCAGACTACAGTGTTACTCCTTTTGCGTCGCACACCGGCGACACAACACGCATACGTACACAGATCGATCAATTCAACAGCATTAATAAAGAAATTTCGTTAAGGAGCGGCGTGAACTACCTGGACATCACACCATCCACAAGACTCGCCTTAAACGACCCTTCCTTAATTGCGAATGATGGCCTTCACCCTTCGGGAAAATTATATGGCAAATGGGTGGAAATTTTGTTTCCTGTTATGAATGATGTTTTGAAGTGAGGTGTGATGTACGATAGCCATCCGGATGCACCATTCAATTGAATCTCGCACACTGTACATCGCCCACGGCGCTAAAGCAATTAAAAGAAATAAACTAACTTCCCTATTCAATCTCCCAAAATGTCTGATCAAAAAGAATTAGAAAAAGAACTAGCCGCAAAGGAAGCTGTGAAATCTGTTAAGCAAAGTCAGATTGTTGGATTGGGCACGGGTTCTACAGCAAAGTATGTAATAATTGAGCTTGGCAAAATGGTGAAGGATGGCTTGAAAATTCAATGCATTCCCACATCAACCAAAACTGCTGAGCTTGCGACATCTTATAACATTCCACTGATTGATATTAACACCGTCAATCACATTGACGTGACCATCGACGGCGCAGATGAATTTACAAAAGAGAAAATGTTGATCAAAGGTGGCGGTGGCGCACTGCTGAGAGAAAAGATCGTCGCCTCACTTACTAAAGAAGAAATCATTATTGCCGATGCCAGCAAGAAGGTTGATAAGCTGGGCAAATTCACATTGCCAATAGAAGTCATTCCGTTTGCCTTAAACTACGTACAGCATCAGATTGTTTCACTGCAAGGCAAAGGCAAACTGCGCATGAATAATAACAAACCTTTCCTTACCGATCAGCAGAACTACATTATAGATTCTGATTTCGGCTTAATAGACAATCCTCGTGTATTGGCGGAAAAACTCAATCAAATTGAAGGTCTGGTAGCACATGGATTGTTCATTGGCCTCGCGGCGAGGGTTATTATGGGAGTTGGAGATAGCGTTCAAGTTTTTAATTAAGAATTAAGAATTCAATGTCGTTTAGTTAAGGGGTTTGAAAAAGCAAAAGCATCTCGCTTGTCATCCCGAGGAACGAGGGATCTGGGCCTAACACTACCGAACACTATGCGTAAACAATCACGCAGATCCCTCCTTCGTCGGGATGACAAGCAGTCTTTCTTTGCTGGACATAGCAACCAAGTAATTGAAAAGTTGCCTAACTAAACGACATTGAATTAAGAATTAAGAATTGTCTAGGTGCATCGGTACCAGCAATCATTGGCTTTCCCGAGTGCAAAGAATATATTCAAACAAACGAAAGGCTTCGATAAACTCTGCTTGAGTCAATCGAAGCCTTTACACTATCGGACATTTCTAATTCCTAATTTCTAACTTCTAATTCCTAATTGACTGCAAGTCGTTCCCCGCAATCTCCTCCCACTTATACAAATGAAACGTTCTGTCGTTGCTCATTACAACAAATAAGCCTTTGGGGAAATTGGGCCCGAGAGGAGTGGAAATTGTTTCTGATCCATCGCTTTGCGTGGCGGCAACGTTTACAACTTTCAATAATTTATGATTGAAAGGATTGCTGGCATCCCCTTCCCTACTGAAAATCTGGAAACGGTTTGCACCCTGATCGGAAACTAAAATATAACCTGTAGAATCTGTAAGCTGGTAAATGGAAATACCTTCATGGTCTTCTTTGAAGCCTTCTGTTCCGAAGATGGAAAGTTGTTTGTTCCCTTTTACTGCATCGGCATAATATTGTTTTACGCCAACACCTTCGTCGGAATAATAAACATAACCTAAGGCATCATCTACCATGATGGATTCAATTTCCTTTTTCTTACTGAAGCTTCCAAACTTGCGAACAAGTGTTGCTTTTACATTTCCCTTGCTATCATCTTCCAATAAATACTGGCCAATGTAACCTTCTGCCGGACCATTTTTGCGGCCAACGAAAGCATATATTTTTCCTTGTTTGTCGTGGTACATACCAATACCCATGAGGTCGCGGTATTCAGCTTCAGTATCGCCGACAAACATTTCCAAACCGCCATTGTCAATTGGTTTCATATCGGGCAAAGAAAACACGCGAAGCTTGTGCGTCATCCTTTCTGTCGTAACAGCTATATCAACAGGCTTTCCGTTTAATATCAAACCGTATTCAACATCAACATTGTTGGGGCGTTGTAAATTCTTCACCACCTTATCGTGCTGAATTTTTCCCTGCAGATCGAAGACATACAAGGCGCCGTCTTTGTCTTTGTCAGTTCCAATGATCAGGCTCTTCGCAGGATCAGCGGGATTGATCCACACTGCAGGATCGTCCGTATCATATGTTACCGCTTCCGTTACAAATAAAGGCTTTGCCTGTGTTTCCGTTTCCGTTTTTTGTGCCGGCGCTTTGGGCTGAGCCTGGCAACCTGCAACCGCAACCAGTGCGGCTACAGTAATAATGCTCTTCATTTTACTCATCTCAATCAATCAATTTATTTAGTTCCAAATGCGCCGATATATGTTGCAGGATCTGGAGATTTATATGTAACGCCGCCTGCCGTAAGACCATTAGCAAAGTTTCTTGTGAAGTCAGTTTTACCTTTTCCAAGAGCAGTTGAAGTTGCCTGCAGATGGAAATCCCATGAACTGTTGAAAGTAGCGTTGGTGCTATCGGTGCTTAGTGGATAGTTTACAAATTTAGGATCGTTATCACCTGCTTTTGCGCTGATGACATCATTTATACCTGCGATGATTTCTGTATTAGGCTGGAACTGATCAGCACCGCTTTGCGTAAAGCTATAATAGTAAGTACTGTAGAATTTAGAACGGTTGTCTTCAGGATTTGCCTTATCTCTTTTAATACCGTATCTGTCATTTACCAGCAAGTTGTTGTAAAGATCTGCGTGTGCAGATTTTTCCAGCCAGATAGAACCACCTTTTGTTGTAGGTCTTCTCCAACCTGCATTCACTATTGTGTTGTTATAACCAATGATGTACAATTGTGGAGTACGGTCACCGGTGTTTGACAACTTCATACCATTTGTGTTAGGGCTGTAAATTATATTGTAAGCAACATCTGCAACCACGCCGGATTTCAGGTTAACAGCTTCTCCGCCTGTAATGCCTGTTGTGTAGAATTTGTTATTTGAAACGATCACACTGCCACCTTCAAGATAGAACACATCTTCGTTAAAGTTGTGAATAGAAGAGTTCATTACAATTACTTTGCCATTTACGTTGTTGAAATACAAAGCCGGTACGTGCTCGCCCGCTGTTGCTTTGTACAAACCACCTTTCACTGAAGGTGAAGATTCAGTAGTGATGGCACCACCGTAAGACAGATCTGTATAGTTCAAAACAATTTCAGTTGCTGTAGGACCTGCTGTTAAACCACCCCAAAGTGCGCCCCATTGGTTTGTTGATGTTTTCCATGCGTCCGGAACGCTGATCTTAACAGGGTTTGTTGCTGTACCAAGGCTATACAACGCGCCTTTGATGATAAACTCTGGTTTTACTGTTGAGTCACTCATCAACACTTGTACACCTTCTTCGATTGTTAATGATGTACCCGCGGAAATTTCAAGGTGTCCTTTAACGATCACTACGCTATTTTTTTTCCACGTACCTGAAACAACTCCTGAAACAGAAGTACTGTCTAGTTTTGGAGGATTGTTTGAGCCTCCACCATTGTCATCTTTGCTGCAACTTGTGAAAAACATTGCACTTGCTAAAACCGCTACCGAAACAGGTTTCAACATTTTCGAAAAATCTTTTTGAATAGAGATTACACTCTTGTTCGATTTCATGATTTGCTTTTTTAATTAAAAGAATTTTGATTTTTTTAAAATTTATATCGCACGCCCAACACATAAGAGCGTTGATAATAGTCGCGACGTATAAGTGTTTCACCATCCAGGTCCTGGCTTGGAACACCTGCATTGTTAGCATTTGAGCCTTTGATGAAAACCGTTGTTGGTGTATTTAAAAGATTGTTTGCTTTTGCAAAAACAGTGAGATGCTTGAATGATTTTTCCGCCGACACATCCATTTGTACAAAGCCTTGCTGCCACTGATCGGTTCCCACAAACTGACCCACTGTTACGATTCTCGGACCTGTGTAACCCGCGGCCAATTGCGCGTCCCAGCCATGGTGCACATCTTTGAACAATAAGGAAATATTGGCGATGTGTGCAGACTGTCCGTACAATGATCTCTTTACGTTTACACTCGTTGTGTACAAATCTCCATTGTGAGAATCATCGCGAACGCGTTTCATTTTCGGTGTTGTAATAGATGAATTGGTGTAGGTGTAATTCATTTTCACTCCCCATTTGCTGAAGTATTTTATCCAGTCCAACTCTGCACCATAATTTGTCGCAGTTCCAAAATTGCCGGGCATGTAGTAAGTGGCATGTCCAATTGCTTGTAGCGTGTACTCAATAGGATTTTGAATGCGTTTGTAAAAAATGCCGGCCATGAATTGTTCTGCAGGCTTTGGAAAATACTCATAGCGCAGATCTATGTTATCAGCAACAGCATGCTTAAGGTTGGGATCTCCTTTTTCTGTATACTCTTCCTGTACAAGAGGTGCAGGATTGATCTCAGAAAAACCCGGACGGTTAACGGCTCTGTAATATGATAAGCGAATATTTGTTTTATCCCACGGCGTGTATTTAAGGTTGATGCTTGGCAACACATCCGTATACTTTTGATTGCCTACGGGATTGTCTTCGCCAATCGGGTATTTCATTACATAACCCTGATTGGTATTTTCTACACGCACACCGCCCAGTATTTCAAGTTTGTGCAGGTAAGCTTTGAACTGAACATAACCTGCTGCGATCTTTTCACTCGCATTGTATGTTTGTCCTGAAGCCACACTGCCTTGTGGGTTTTGCACGTTCCACTGTATCTGATTATAGTCGGTAAAGTCTTTTCCGTAAGTGTAATACGGATTAGCAGGTAGCAATTGATAGTTGTTGTAAAAATTGTCTCTTTTCTTGTCTCTGTACAATCCTCCAAACTTCCACTCTACCTTTGTCTGTCCGATATTTTGCAGCCAGCTAAGATTTAAATATCCTGAAAGATCCTGGTCATCATTATGCTCCCAGCGACGAGAAGATTTGTTTACATAGGTACGGGTCTTCACAAAATTCTGCTCTACGCCGTCAAGTGAAATGGTAGTGTTATCCGGACGTTCGCTGCTTGCTTTTGCATAGTTTGCGGACCAATCGATCCGCCATTTGTCAGACAATTTATGATCACCATGCAAAGTATTGCTCCAGATATGCTGCGTGGTTTTTCTTGTTCTTGTGGAGTAAGAAAGTGTCGCATTACCCGCTACAGGATCATAGCCACCAATAGTCAATTGTGTTTGAATCGCATCCCGGGTTTGCGTGTTTGTGAGATTCATGTAGCCACTGTACAAGCTAAGACTGTTTCTATCATCCAGATGATAATCTGCCTTTGCATGCACGCCATAGCGCAACTGTTGTTCGGAGTATTGCCTGTTCTGCATTGAGGTCAGCCTTACACCACTTGTGGTATCCACTACTTCGCCATCGTAGAATAAACTGTTACTGCCTCTGTAAGTGTTTTGCAAACTTCCCGAAACGATCACGCCCAATTTGTTATCCAGGAAGCGATTGCCGTAAGTAAGACCACCGATAAGTTCCGGCATTGGTTTTTTCCATGAATAAGTGCTGGAAGCTTTTGAAAAATCCTGCGGCGTGGCATTGTAGCCTTCACCGTGAATTTCGTAAGGCGATTTGCCATTGATACCTTTTGCATCATAACTCATGAAATCACGATTCATAAAAAGCTCACTATAACTTGTCGCAAGGTTTACTGTAAACAAACGACGCGAAGGCGCTTCTTTCATTACCATGTTTACAACACCACCTACTGCATCTCCTTCCATAGAAGGCGTTAATGATTTATAGACTTCCAGTCTGTCCAATAAGTCTGAGGGAAAAATATCCAACGGCACATAGCGGTACTTATCATCAGGGCTTGGAATTTTTATTCCGTTTACCAGAGTGTAGTTGTAGCGTTTGTCCATTCCGCGAAGGATCGCATATTGTCCGTCGCCGTTGCTATTTCTCTCGATAGACACCCCGGAAATACGTTGCACCACATTTGCAACCGTCATATCAGGTGACACTTCAATTGCTTTGGCAGACATAATGTTCATTACCTGGTTTGCATTACGCTCAAGACTTCTGGCTCCGGCTTCACCATTCTTGTCTTTTCCCGCGGTCACAATTACGCTGCTTAGTTCTGTGTGAGATGCACTTAGTTCAATATTGAGAGATTGGATACCGTCGCTCGTCACTTCCAATTTTTGGGAAGCCCCGTGATATCCCACCATTGAAAACTTCAGGTTGTAATTTCCTGCAGGAACATTTTTTATAGTAAAGCTTCCATCTAAACCTGTTACTCCGGTGTAATGAGTTGCTTCAATTTGAACGACCGCCCCGGTTAAAACTTCTCCGGTTTCGTGGGAAACGATCCGCCCCTTAATTACTCCGGCAAAAGAGATTAGTGAAAAGGCAGTTAGAAATAGTAAGAAAAAAATTCTGCGCATAGTGCTTTTTGTTTGCTGCACAAAAGTGGATAATGCGCCTTCTGAAATGAAAAAACAGGCATTAACAATTAGTGAACAACGTATACAACAGCGTGAACAGACGGGCAACAAATGTGAACACAACGATATTAATACATTGAAAATCATTCGTTCTGTTTGTAACAAAAACTCCATTAAGTAATTATTAACTCAACTTGAAGCGTTACAGAACTGATTTTTGCAACCGGAAAAGATTGGAGTTTTACTGTGAGTTTTTTGGAATTACCACGAACGTACTGACGGCACTAAGGGTTTTTTCCAACCACAGAGTTAAGGAGATTTTTTTCACAGAGGAAAAGAGGATTATACCCATGAAATAGCAATTTCGAGAATATAGAGTAATCTGTGTGATACATTCCTCTTTACCCGCTCTTGTTTTGTACGTTTCTATTTGGTTCTCTGCTCTTTCTCCTTAACTCTGTGGTTTAAAGGAGACGCGACAGTGCCGACGTCTCTACAGCGAGCCACAATTCCTAATTCCTAACTCCTAATTTCTAATTAAAGTCCCTGTATATACGCACTCAAATTTTCGCCTTTCTCCAAATTGAGTTTTTTGCGAAGGCGATAGCGAGTTACCCGTAGACTGTCGGAAGAAATGCCCAGAAGTGTGGCAATGTCTGAAGAATCAATATTCATTTTTAGCAGAGCGAGCAGACGCAAATCATTTGCAGTAAGATCATGGCAAATGCGCCTTACTCTTTCGAAGAAACTTTCATGTACCTGCTCGAAAATATTTCGGAATTCATCCCAGTGCTGATCCTGGTTAAAATTCATATCAATGCGTTGTATCAATTGCTGCAACTGCTTTTTCTGGTCACGCTTATCATCCTTCACCATTTTTTCCAGTGAGTCATGTAGTTCTTCCAGCAATTGATTTTTCTGAATAATATGCAAAGTGTGCGCAGTCAATTCCTTTGCTTTCATCTCCAGGCTTTGCCGCAGTACATCTTCCTGCAGTTGTTTGTTTTGCAGATCAACTTCCATTAACTCACTGCGAGTCTTAAACACTTCCTGATGTTGATGACGCAACAAGATTTCATTCTTGATCTTCAATCGCTGGCGACTGATGATCAGGATACTTAGCAATACAAGCAACACAACCACTACAACAGCGCAGATCGTTAATATTACAGTGTTGCGGTGTTCAATGCGTAGTTTCTCTATTTCCGCATTTTTTTTGCCGACTTCATTTAGCACCTGTAAAAATGCAACCTGCTTGTTATTTTCTTTTGAGTAAATATCCAGCAATGACTTTCTACTAAGCTCGTGATAAATATAAGCGCTGTCGTCGCGGCCCAACAAATGCCACGCTTTCGCCATGTCGCGATACGCTGCACTTAACTGATATCCTTCCTGCAGGTGAAGGGCATATTCTATCGCTTTTCTTGTCTGCACAAGCGAAGCCTGGTATCTTCCCGTCTTTCTCAAAATATCGCCGAGGTTGTTGAATATTTCTATGGAACTTACCTGGTCATTTACCTTTTGATAAATCTCCAATGCTTTGCTATAGTAATAGCCCGAAGAATCGTACTGTTCAAGATCTTCGAAGATGCTACCCATGTTTTCATAAATACCTGCAATGCCTGTTTTATCCATTGCATTGGTGTAATGATTCAACGCCAGGCGCTGGAAATAAAAGGCACTGTCGTACATCTGTCGCTTTTCATACAAATGGCCAATGTTGCCGTTAGTGATCGCCAATCCCGGATCTGATGGGTATTTTTTCAGCATCTCCAGCGCAAGATCAAATTGCTTGCGGGCATCATCCATTTGCTTGTTATAATAATATAGCGTACCTATATCATTTAAGTTAGACGCGTACAACTTTTTGTCGTCTTCATTTTTAAAAAATTCTGCTGCCTGTAAGTGAAGATCAAGCGATTGAGAGTAGTGGCCAAGGTGGTAGCAAATCTGTCCCATTTTTTGCAAGGCAATAGCCGCCGCTGTTCTGTCTTTCTTTTCCATCGCCTGGTTGTAAGAATTGCGAAGAAAAAGAAACATTGTATCCGGGCGACCGCTTTCATGTATGTAGGCTTTGTTCAACTCACCATCATACTCAAGTTGCGCAAAACCATGACTTACGCTGAACATAATCAGCATAAAAAAACAACAATGCAGTAAAATTAAATGATGTCTGTTGCGAGCCCTTTTCATACAGTTTTCTGTTCCAGCCGCAAAGAAAAGGGTTCAATGTTAAGTAATTGTAAAGTCGCGGCCTACCAATTAAGAATTAGGAATCAATGTCGTTTAATTAAGGTGTTTAAAAAAATAGAAGCACCTCGCTTGTCATCCCGACGAAGGAGGGATCTGGGCCTGGCACTAACGAACACTATGCGTAAACAATCACGCAGATCCCTCCTTCGTCGGGATGACAAGCAGTCTTTCTTTCCTGAACATAGCAACCAAGTAATTGAAAAGTTGCTTAACTAAACGACATTGAATTCTTAATTCTTAATTGCTCCTCGTGGCCGCTTGCAGGTTGATATGATTCAGCCTATTTTGAATCTGCTTTTTCATCTTCCTCTTCTGCTGAAAAAGATTGTATTTGAAATTTTCCATGGCAGCGGAGCCATTCTGTGTTGGCTGTTCTATGCGGGTACCTACATGCAGTATATCCAGGAACACCCTTGTGTCCTGAAAGTCGCCGATCATTTCCGTAAGCGATTTGACTTTGTCTTGTGTACGAAGTGCAATAGGCATTGCAGAGGTCGCGTATTTTTCAATATGCGGCCATGTATAGGTAAAGTCTTTCAGAATTTTTCTTACGTTGTGCAGTGCATTATCAGAAAAATCTATGCTGCCCTGTGCCTGCATTTCCGATAATTTTTTTCGTGCAAATTTTTTCACCGTCTTTTCATCCACTGCGGTGTCGATGCGCTTTAGAATTTTTTCCTTTTTAATGACCTTTTTGCCCTTTGAATATTTATTTGCTTTTTCCTTCCAGCCATCTTCATCAAAATTCAGTTGAGTTAAAGTTGCCAGTACAATGGCATCGTTAGGATTAGACGCCTCCTTGGATATCTTGTCACGCAGCAATTGAATATTGCGAATCATGCCCACGCTAAGGTAGAGATCCTTTAAACGGCGCGGCAACCTTATTTTTTCCTGGTGATCATTTTCATTAAGCAGCCTGAATGTGGCCCTTATCTTTTTCACCTGCAATCTTAACTGGTGAATATCCTCCATATCAAACTTGTCCGCAAGTTTACCTTGCAGCTTGTTGATCTTCTCACATCGTTTCTCAATTGATTCTTCTATAGTTTTCTTTTTCATCCAGGGACTGTGCTAATGATATTACAAACGAAAGCCGGTTTCTGTTCAACAACCTTTTAACCGCAAAGAACGCAAAGGCTGCACAAAGAAAATAAGTTTAAAATCTGCTACTTTAAAGTTACTGAAGAAAACTTATTCTTGTTATACTGTATACAAGCCTTCTATTAACTCTTACCTATGCCTTCGCTTTCTTTGCGCAACCTTAGGCCCTTTGCGGTTAACCTTCTCCCAGCGCCTTCTTTACCACCGGAGCAACCACCGTTCCAAACAATTCTATCGACTTCATCACTTGCGCATGCGGCATGGTGCCAACGGTCATTTGTATGAGGAAGCGATCCATTTTAAAAATTTCGTGTTCGTACAGAATTTTATCAACCACCTGTTGCGGGCTTCCCAACACCAGCGCTCCTTCCGGCGAGCGCATATAGTCATATTGTTCCCTCGTCATCCCCTGCCAGCCACGCTCCCGGCCAATTTTCGACATCACATAAGCGTAAGAAGGATAAAACTCATCGGCTGCCTGCTGAGAAGTTTCCGCAACATAACCATGCTGATTGATGCAAACTTTCAGTTTCGCCGGATCTTGGTTTGCCTTTGCGCCGGTCTTTCTGTACAGGTCAACCAGCGGCCCAAAATGATGTGGTGCGCCGCCAATAATCGCCACTGCCAAAGGTAATCCGAGCGTACCTGCTCTTACCACAGACGCAGGAGTTCCACCTACTGCTATCCAAATGGGAAGTTGCTCATGATAGGGTCTTGGATACACACCAAGATTGCTGATTGCCGCACGGTGCTTGCCTTTCCACGAAACCTTTTCATTCTTGTTTATTTCTAAAAGCAATTCAAGCTTTTCTGTAAACAACTCATCATAGTCTTCCAGATCATAGCCAAACAAAGGAAACGATTCAATAAACGATCCGCGACCGGCCATGATTTCAGCTCTGCCTTTTGACAACAGATCAACTGTTGCAAATTCCTGGAACACGCGGACTGGATCATCTGAACTCAATACTGTCACTGCACTAGAGAGTTTTATCCTTTCTGTTCTCGCTGCTGCAGCGGCCAAAACAGTTGCCGGAGACGACACCAAAAAATCCGGACGATGATGCTCTCCTATCGCAAATACATCAAGACCAACTTGCTCAGCCAATTCCACTTCTTCCATCAAATCCTTCATTCGCTGATATGGTTCTCTGATTTTTCCTGTCGCCAGATCGGGTGTGTTCTCTACAAATGTGCAAAGGCCAAGTTCCATTGTGTATCGTTTTATCTGTTAGTAAAGTTGAATCATGTTACGTTCATCAAACTTAAAACAATTGTTGAATAGAATTACAATCTACAGTTCCTATCACATTTTGGAGCCAAGCGGTTGAATAAAAATTTCACATCGTTGCGTCGCACACTTTTGCTGTATATCTATATTGAGCAATGCAACCGTCCGTAGAAACGAGTTGAACGCATCTCTCTCGCACCCAAAACACGGTAGCACAAAAAGCGAGGACCCTACATTTGTTGTAGCATATTTCGGGTGTTACAGAGACGCATGCAATGCGTCTCTACGGGGTGACTGATTTTCTATTTCCTATTTCCTAATTCCTAACTCCTCTTCTTTCTCCCACCTGCTGTCTCCACATTGCGTAATACAATCCTTTCTGCAACAGCAATTCATCGTGAGTGCCCACTTCTACGACTTTACCTTTTTCAAGCACGTAAATAACATCAGCGTGCATGATCGTAGAAAGGCGATGCGCTATTAAAATCGTGATCTGTTCACGTGTTGCGGAAATTTCACGAATGGTGTTCGAAATATCTTCTTCAGTTAAGGAATCAAGCGCAGAGGTCGCTTCGTCAAAGATCAACAACCGGGGATTGCGTAACAATGCACGGGCAATCGAGATCCTCTGTTTTTCTCCGCCGGAGAGTTTCATACCGCCTTCACCAAGAATGGTATCAATACCATGCGAAGATCGTTTGAGCAATTGCGTGGCTGAAGCCTTATGCAGCGCTTCTAAAATATCTTCATCCGTAGCATCCGGATTTACCATTTTCAAATTGTCTTTAATGCTTCCCGCAAACAGTTGTGTATCCTGCGTTACAAAGCCAATTTGCCTGCGCAAAGCATTATATCGAATTTCATTGGAAGACTCGTTGTTGAAGTAAATATTACCATCGATCGGTCTGTATAAGCCGACCAACAACTTTACTAATGTTGACTTTCCCGAACCAGAGGGCCCAACAAAAGCGATGGTTTGACCTGTTCGCACATCAAATGAAATGCCGTCTATCGCATTGTAGTTTGCGGTCTTGTGACGAAACACTACTTCTTCAAAACGTAGATCCTGCAAGTCTCCTATCTCAACAGGATTCTCCGGACGCTGTTCTACCGTTTTATGCATCAACACATCAAAGCTGTTAATGGAGGCTTCTACTTCACGATACTGTAAAATGATGTTTCCCAAATCCTGTAATGGCCCAAAAATAGTGGTAGAGATGAATTGCATGGCAATCAATTCACCAGTGCTTAGCACTTTTCTGAAAATGAGCCACAGCAAAATGAACAATATAGATTGACGTAAAAGATTGAGCGTGGTTCCCTGCATGAAGGACAGCGAACGAACTTTTTTCACCTTCACCATTTCGAGGTCGAATATTTTTTGTGTTTGTACACGCAGTCTTCTTATTTCGGGAAAAGTAAGACCAAGGCTTTTCACCAGTTCTATGTTGCGCAGGCTTTCTGTTATAACACCGGCCATGGCATTTGTCTCACGATTGATTGAGCGCTGAACAGTTTTTATTTTCTTAGATAGTAATCCGGTTAACGAACCGAGCACCAATATACCAATTACAAACACCGGAATGAGCATCCAGTTTTTGGTAACGCTATACCAGATAAGAAATCCAATGCCTACGATGGAAGAAAACAATACATTGATGAAGGAAGTGACAAATCGTTCGGTGTCTGTTTTTACTTTTTGTAACACGGACAATGTTTCTCCGCTTCTGCTTTCTTCGAACTCCTGGAACGATAAGCGTAACGTTTGCCGGAGGCCGTCATTAAATATTTGCATGCCAAAGCGGGCCACTGCGAGTCTTGTGGTGAATTCCTGGAAAGCCTTTGCCAATCGCGCCAGCAATGCAACCGCGATGGCTAATACCAGCCAAAACAACACACCTTTAACCAATTCACCTTCTGGTCTCTTATTTATATTGTTTGCGTAATTGTCGATGATTTTACCAAAAATAACCGGATCGATCAAACTAAGCAACTGTGCTACTGCAGCCAGTATTAACGATACAAAAATGAGCGTTCTGTGTGGCTGAAGATATCTCCATAAAATTCGCATATGCTAAAAATAACAAAAACCGGTCCATCGGTAAAAGGAAAAAATAAAAAGTCAAAAGTCAAAATGTTTGTTATTTTAAAGATTCAGCATATAATCAAGCACTCTTTTTGACTTTTGATTTTTTACTTTTGACTTTTATTACACCATGGAGAATTATACAATCGTAATTTTTATAATGGCTATCATGATCGGGCTTTCTGCTTTTGCAGACAAGATCAAACTACCATACCCTATCCTTCTGATTAGCGCAGGTATTGCGATTGGCTTTATTCCCAACTTGCCCAATATTGAACTCAATCCCGAAGTTATTTTTCTAATTTTTCTTCCACCACTTTTGTACGATGCTGCTTTTAATATTTCATTCAAAGAATTCCGAACGCATATTAACACCATCGGTTCTTTAGCAACAGGGCTGGTATTTATAACAGCAACAGGCATTGCTGTAATTACTCATTACCTTATTCCCGGCATGAGTTGGCCGCTTTCGTTTGTACTTGGCGCAATACTTTCTGCAACCGATGCTGTGGCGGCAATCAGTATTACCAAGGGTTTGGGGCTCTCTCATAAAACTGTTACAATACTCGAAGGCGAAAGCCTGGTGAACGATGCTTCTGCGTTGGTGGCTTACCAACTGTCAGTTGCGGCAGTAACGGGAACTGCATTTGTGATATGGAAGGCGTCTTTACAATTTCTTATTCTAATGGGCGGTGGCATTTTGATTGGCTTTATTATGGGCAAATTGCTTGCTTTCATTTTGCATCGTGTAAAGGACGATAGAATGGTTGCTATTGCTTTTATGTTACTGATGCCATTTGTCACTTATCTGTTAGCCGAAACGCTGCATGTGTCAGGTGTGATGGCCGTGGTAATTTTGGGATTGGCCATTGCAAGATTCAGCAATAAAATATTCCCCGATCAATTAAAGCAACAATCGAAAAACATTTGGGACATTATCATTTTCCTTTTGAATGGCCTGATCTTTATTCTTATCGGGCTCGAATTTCCATATGTTATGCGAGGAATCGAAAAGCGTCTAATCTTTCCTTATGTATGTTACGCGATCGTCATAACCATTGTAACGCTTGGCATTCGCATGACAAGGGTTTACTTACAGCGGGTAAATCTGCAACGAGCTTTTCGAAATCCGCGTGCAAGAATTTCGGAAGATGCGTTGTTAGACGTACCAACCAGTATTATTATTAGCTGGGCCGGCATGAGAGGTATTGTGTCGCTTGCAATTGCAATTGGTTTACCTACTACATTGCAAAACGGAGAACCTTTTCCGCAGCGAAGCGCTATTATATTTATATCCGTTTTAGTCGTGCTCTTTACTTTGATTGGACAAGGTTTGACGCTACCGTGGATAGTGAAGAAACTGCGAAAACGTGCAACAACTAGTTCACCACTAAGGCACTAAGGCGCTTTTTTTAACCGCAAAGGACGCCAAGTTGGGCGCAAAGAGAAAGAAGTGCTCCTTTTACATAATCTCTTTGAGTTCTTAGTATAAAAAACCTTCGTTTCCTTTGCGCTCTTTGCGGTTACCATCCCGCCGCCCAAAAGATCGCATTGCGGAACAATGTCGTGTAAGCAGTGTTATCAAACAACTCCGGCGCATGTCCCATGAAGATATAAATATTTCTCGCTGCAAATTTTGGATTCGTCCAGACAACGGGATGATCGCCCATTTTTTTATCGGTTGAAGGCGTATATGTCGACTCATCCACGCTTGCAAGCACGCGTACACTGGATCTCGGACTTTTATCGTAAGTGTACCACTCCTCTTTATTGATCACAAATTCTTTTGGAAGCGCTTTCATACATGGATGTTTTACATCTTCCACTATGACTTTTCCATCCGCAAAATCCGGTATGTAATTCTTAAATTTAATGCCTCCCATAAAATCTGAAAACCATTGCCACATAGGATATCCGTCAAACTCGCCCAACAACGTCGCATGGTGAAAACCGATCCAGCCGCCTTTCCCTAGTTCTATATATTTTATGAAAGCCTGCTCTGCAGTTTTTGTCCATGCATATGGCGGGTAATCCAGTTGAATGAACAATTGATAGTGGCTCAGAAAATTATCGTCAATGGAATCTGTTTTGTTGATATAGTCTATGGCAAAGTTGCTGTCAGCGGCAAGTTTATCGAGCCATAGTCTTGCGGCATTAGAGAAAGCAACATGATGCCCTTTATTTTCATACAAGACAATCGCGTGAAACCTTTTACTGCTTACATTTTGAGCGTGTAGTTTGCCGAAGGCTATTAAGATCAATATAAGGAGAATGCAAGTTTTGTTCATGACGTCGATGGGTTATTATCGAATAAAAATATCAATCTTTCTTTAAATCATTCAAAATAAAGAACTAGTTGTCATCAGTATGAAAATCAAACAACTTGAAGTCACAATCCGATGAAACAGGCGCACCGTCATTGCGAGACCTGCGGAGGATAGACGTCAGCGTTACGGGAGGAAAGACTAACCTGCGTGCTGCGGTCGAAGCAATCTGCCGGCAACTTGTGATGGAGATCGCTTCGCCACGCTTGTCTTAATACGTACAAGCTTCAGAGAATCGTGCTGTCATTCTCCGCCGTGGCTCGCGATGACGGTGCGGGTCACTACATTTCTTAAACTTTCATTCTTTTCAAGGGTTATACAACACAGAAAATTATCTGTAGATTAGTTTCCTGAAATAACCAAACACTGACACGCTAATTTTATCATTTCTCAAAATGCAATTATGGAAATCGTTACCAAAATAACCGACATCATTGAAGTAGCTCGAAATGTAAAAAGTTTTAGATTGGAAAAGCCCGAAGGCTATGATTTCATTCCGGGCCAGGCGACCGAACTTTCAATCAATAAAGATGGATGGAAGGAAGAAAAACGTCCTTTTACATTTACAGCTTTAGAAGAGCAGCCCTATCTTGAATTTACCATTAAACGTTACCCGGATCATCACGGTGTCACTGATCAGATACATCAGTTGAAAGTTGGCGACGAAGTAATTCTACGGGATGTTTGGGGAACGATTCAATATAAAGGACCGGGCTATTTTATTGCGGGAGGTGCGGGCATTACACCGTTTATTGCCATCTTGAGAAAACTGCATAAAGACAATCAGCTGGCAGGCAACACGCTTTTCTTTTCCAATAATGAACAGGTGGATATCATTTACGAATCTGAGTTTCTCGATATGCTCGGCGATAATGCCGTGTTTATTTTAACGAAAGAAGATAAACCAGGTTACCTGAAAGACTATATCAACAAAGGCTTTCTTCAAAAGCATGTTGATGATTTCAAAAAACATTTCTACATATGCGGACCTGATGCAATGGTAAAAGACATTATTGATACATTGAACGAATTAGGAGCTCCTACAGAAACGGTGGTGTTTGAAAAGTAGCAATACAGCATACATCAGTACAAATCATTCAAATCAGTGTCATTCAAGTGCTACGATTCGCTATAGTTTCCTAATCACTGTTTCATGTGTATCTGTATCGATAACAATTACACCTTCATCTTCCTCATTCATTTGCGCAAGCAAAACACCTTTATTGTCCCAGGCAGATGAATGACCAGCACTTTGCGCACCGTCTTCCACGCCAATTGCGTTTGCTAATAAAACCGTCGCCTTGTGCGTGCTTGCTATGCCGGCAAGAGTGAGCAACGCTTTGTCAATGCCCTTTTTTGTTTTTGAAACACTGGCGATGTAAATATTCTCGCCATTTTTAAAGGCATTGGTTGTGTGTTCAGGTACCGACAATTCGTAGCAGATGGCAAATGTGATGCGAGAACTTAACGTGAGATTTATATCATTTTGATGGCTTACAAAGAAGGGCTCTTCATCTGCATGCAAATATGTTTTGGAATACAGTTGGCGCAGTTCCGCCGGCTGAACAATGACCATGGAGATACATACTCCTGCATCGTTTTTTATTGGCAGGCCAACGCAGATCGTTATCCTTTGTTTGTCGCTTACTTTCTGAAAAGCATCCAGTCTTTTATCATCAATGTTTGTCGCAAGACCGGCAGCCATTGCAGGTTCGTAACCAGTGAGTGAAAGTTCCGGAAATACGATCAGATCAGCTCCGTCTGCGAGATCGATAAGCTGCAAATGTTTGGCAATATTCTTTTCTATATTACCTGTCTCTGGTTTTGCTTGCGCTACACTGATCTTCATGATTTAAAGTTACTACCAATGAAGAAAGAATGCAAGTTGTAGAGACGCCTTGAAGGCGTCTCCGTTAAACAGAAAACATTTATGTGCAGATACAAGAAATTTATTCATACATCCCGATCGTTCAGGAGACGCGTTCAACGCGTCTCTACGGGTTGGCGACGATTATTTTGCCACCTCAAACTTAGCTTTCTTACCCTTGATCTTTTGCTCCTTTATCAACTGCAATGTGTGGCTAACTTTTGATTTGCGCACCGCTACAAAACTGAAAAAGTCTTTCACTTCAATCAATCCGATATCATCTTTCTTCAACTCTCCTTTTTGTGTAAGAAATCCTACTATGTCAATTTTATTTACTTTATCTTTTTTGCCATGTGGCAAATAAAGCGTGCTCCATTTCGGTTTTTCAGGCACTTCGTATTCGCCATCAAGTTTTATTTCTTCAACCGGCTCAGTGACATACGCAGGTAGTTTCTCATCGGCACCAATTAACAATATGGCGGTACCGCTGGCATCCATTCTTGCGGTACGGCCATTGCGGTGCGTGTAAGTATCTTCCGTAAGTGATAAATGATAATGTATGATGTAACGGATATTTGGAATGTCCAAACCGCGTGCCGCCAGATCGGTCGTCACCAAAACATTCGAGGTGCCATTTCTGAATTTCACCAGAGCACTATCTCTTTCACGCTGGTCCAATGCGCCATGATAAAAAACACTCACAATCCCTTTATCTGACAGGAAATCACTTACTCTTTCAACAGCTTCGCGGTGATTGCAAAAAACAATGGTAGACCGGTTTCCGAGAAAGCAAACAAGTTTGAAAAGCGTTTCGAGTTTATCGTTCACAGGAGACAGAACTTGCTTTACTTCAAGTGCTTTCTCTGCTCCATCTTCACCGGAGAGAAAATTCAATGTAGCGGCATCTTCCAATCCAACAAATTCTGGTATCTCAACCGAAGAAGTTGCAGATGTAAGAATGCGTTTGTGCAGTGCAGGGAGTTGTTTTATGATCTCTGACATTTCTTCCTGAAAACCCAGTTCCAGCGATTTATCAAACTCATCGAGTACTAAAGTTTGAATATGATCAGTTTTTATATTTTCACGTCGAATGTGATCTGCAAGCCTTCCCGGCGTGCCTACAATTACGGTTGGTGCCTCGATCAAATTATTTTCTTCAATTTCTCTTTTGTGTCCGCCATAGCAACAAGTGATCTTATAGCCTGTTCCCGACTGCTTGAACACTTTCTCTATCTGCATGGCGAGCTCTCTTGAAGGCACAATTATTAAAGCCTGTGTACCTTTTGTTTTGCTTTTCAGGGTTTCCAACACCGGCAATATGAAAGCCAGTGTTTTTCCTGAACCAGTCGCGGATAACAGAATTACATTTTTGTGCGCTTCATTACCGGTAATTGAAGCCTGCTGCATTTCATTCAATGCTTCAATGTTAAGGTTTGCCAATATCTGAGGGAGATCGTATTTTGTAGATTGCATGCCGCAAAAGTAAGAAAGAATATTGGCGACCCTGAAACTTTTCGCAAAACCCGGCATGGCCATGTCAAATGTTGCTTAGCCTGCTGTGCATTTTGATCATCCGGCCGGTTGAAACCAGCAGCAATGAATTATATTTGAGAACAGTAAAACAACTGTTGTCATTTATAAAAGCCAACCTCTCAATAACACATCCTAATTCCTAATTTCTAATTACTGTTTCGCCATGAACAATATCATCAGCTACGGAGAAATACTTTGGGACCTGCTTCCTTCTGGCGCATTGCCGGGCGGAGCACCCATGAATGTTGCGTATCATTTACAGAAACTGGGACAATCACCTGCTCTCATTTCTCGTATCGGTCTTGATAAAAGAGGAAAAGATCTGCTGACTTTCCTTAAAACAAAAAATGTGAACGCAGCGCACGTACAACTCGATTATCATTTGCCGACAGGCATTGTGCATGCCACCGCAAACGTACATGGCGAGATGCAATACGATATTGTTTCGCCCGTTGCTTGGGACAATATTGAAGTGGAAGATGATACGATTCCGTTAGTTAAACAGGCCGATTACTTTATATTCGGAAGTCTCGCTGCCCGCAACAAAACTTCAAGAGATACATTGTTTACATTACTGGAAGACGCTAATACGAAAGTGCTCGACATCAATCTGCGTGCACCACATTTCAATCGGGCGATTGTTGAATCTCTTTTGCAAAAGGCTGATATTTTGAAAATGAATGAAAGCGAATTACAACTTATTGCGGATTGGTTTGGAAACTTCAAAACTGCTACTGATCGCATAACAATGATTCAGCAGAAGTTTGATATTCCAAACATCATCGTAACACTCGGTGCAGATGGCGCCTTAATGAATACCAATGGCAATCTCAATCCTCACAAGGGATTTAAAGTAAAAGTTGCCGACACCATTGGCAGCGGAGATTCTTTCCTGGCCGCCATGATCACCAGTATCATTCAACAACGAACGCCTGACGAAACGCTGACTTTTGCTTGCGCACTAGGCGCCTTGGTTGCATCACGCTCCGGTGGCTGCCCCGACTACTTACCAGATGAAATACACGAACTTATAAATAAACAAAAACAGCTCTGATGAAAAAAAACATTATAACGAGTATGCTTCGTCATCTTTTTTATGGCTAAGAATTATCGCCAGTGCGAATTCAATTCGCCCCTATACAAACACTTTATCTTCCTTCTCATACTCCCGCTTAATACCTTCAACAATATCTTTTTTCGATATTACATTATCGCCTCTATTGATTGTTTGCAACGATGCATAGTGAATAACACTTATAATGGACGACCCGGTTAATTCGTATCTGTTTGCAATAACTGAAAGGTCCAAATCATTTGCCAGTCGCGCTTTTGCTGGCATCGCCTTTTGCCATATAGCTAATCTTTCTGAAGCGGTAGGCGCAGGAAAATGTATGATCGCGTTAAAACGTCTTACAAATGCAGGATCAATATTGTTCTTGAAATTAGATGCAAGAATAACCAGCCCCGGAAAATCTTCTACTCTTTGTAATAGATAAGATACTTCCTGGTTCGCGTATTTATCGTGTGCGCTTTGTACATTGGAACGCTTGCCAAACAAAGAATCTGCTTCATCAAAAAACAATATCCAGCCTTTGTTTTCCGCCTTATTAAAAATCCTCTCAAGGTTCTTCTCAGTTTCGCCTATGTATTTTGAAACGACTTGCGAAATATCTATCCGGTAGACTTCTTTTTGAAATTGCTTTCCAAGCAGCGTTGCGGCAAGCGTTTTGCCTGTTCCCGGTGGCCCATAAAACAAAGCGCGAAAGCCCGGTTTGATGCGTCTGCTCATTTCCCAATCTTTCAAAAAAGAAGTATTGTGGTCAAGCCAGATTTTTATGTCATTGATCTGCTCCGCTGTTTTTGGGTGAAGGATCAAATCGCTCCAATCCATTTTTGTAGAAATGCTCCTGGCAGGAAACTCCGGGCTAAACGCGGGTTTGGAGACAACACCCATTGTGAACAAATCTACGTACTCATCCTGCAAAATCATTTTTCCGCTCATTCTTGGCTCACCATCTTTTACCGGTTCAAGTGAAAGAATGTTGTCCGTTGAAAAAAAATGTTCTGTTGAAAAATAATGCGAGGCCTGCAATCGCTTAGCTACGTCATTTCCCGCGAGAATAAACAACGCTGTTTCTCCGGTGGGAATTGTGCCGCGATGATTGTTACCTTTTGCACAGCCTATTTCAGCAAAGTCCCCACCATTAGGCAAGTACTGCTGAATAATGTTATCCAGAAAATTCGGCTGCACATGAGGAAACAAAGCGAGCAGTAGAATTACAAACTCTTCAATATTGACTTTGCGGGTGACTAAAAAATGACTTAGTGGAGAGTCATCCTGCTCAAGTTTTATGTGGGGATATACAAAGGCATCTTCATTTTCTTTTTGAAAAAAATGCTGCAGTTTTCGGTTGATGACTTCTTTCAGAAAGTCCAATGATTGTATGATATTTTGGGATGTTGCTTGCACGCAATTTAATTTGTAAATGCCTTCGGCTGTCTTTCAACCGGAGTACTGCTTGACTTTTCTATGTACGAGCTTAACATCTTTGTCGTTAATTAAATTGTTTACAACTGCCATTCAACATGTACCTGATCTTTTGTCCATGACAAAACGATTATACCGATTCCCCATGGAAGCCCGTCTATTAAAATATCAACTCCTTTGCGTTCAACATGCAATTGCCAGCCGCTTTCAATTTTTTGCATTCTGCCATTGCGCTGCAAAAAAGTTTCCCGAAAAACACTGACGCTTGTGTTGCTCATCTTGTTCCAGTGTTGAATGACCTGACGCAGCATATCGTCGCATTCTGTCATCGTTGTTGCAGCCAGCACTTCGGCAGGCAGCAGCGCTGTAGACAATGGTATGCCGCAAATGATTTTATTGAAGGACAAATTAAACTCATCACTTTCGTGATTACCAGTCGCCAGATATTCCAGTACCCTAACCGCGGTGTGCTGTGCAGCTTCATCTTTCCATTCTTTGTTTATCCATAACCCCAGTTCAGCAAAAAGTGCCGGCAAAAAGGGATGCAGTATTACAAGACCTGCATTATGAACGTAAAGGTATTCGACTTCCTGCTGCGATTTTTTAGGTTGGGGCGGCAGATTATTTTTCTTTACCTCATGCAACAATTCCTTAATAACAACGTCATCTATATGCTTATCCTCAACCAGCAATTTCAGCAGTACAGTCAATCCTATTCGTGTTTGCCTTTCTGTAAATTCATGCTTTTGCGCAAGCGAAATAAATCCATCCAATAACACGTCTTCCGCGTTTGCAAATTGCTGCCATATTTTACGAATAACCAGCTCTGTAAAATTGTAGCACAACCTTTCAACAGCAGTATAGTTGGCTGACAACAGCGCTTTCAACTGCATTATTTCTGATCTGCTCAACTGTCGCTCACATATCACCTGCTCCAATTCTTTTGAAGACTGAATCCGGCTGTTCCATAGCAGGCGGCCGTTTTCGAGAAAAAATAAAAATTCATTTATTAAAGCTGCCTCACTACTACCTTCGGCTCGTGGCTGTTGATGTAACTGCGAACGGATTTCATTTAATGCCTTCTCGACCAACTTCTCCTTCCAGCGATTATTGCTCAGCATGCCGCAATCAATTTCCATTCGTTCAATAACAATACTATTTTTATTTCCGCCTGCTTCATCGAAAATCGCTTCCATAGCAGGAAGGAGCCGATCGTAAAACAACTCCTGTATTTCATTTTGAACGCCAATATAATCAGTAAGGTCCTCAAAATGTATTTCCATTTTCTGCTGAAGGATAATATGAGACTTCCGTTCGATCACTGATTGAGGTTAAATGTTTTTTCAAAAATACTGTAGCATCCTGTTGCGGAGTTTATGCCAACAACCCGCACGTAGACTGGACTTCCCTGAGCAATTACTCCCGGCTTTTCCTGCATTGAATAGAAGGGTTTTGCAAAATGGAAATACCAGATGTACTTATCAAACGTTGGAGAGCCAGGCGCTGTGCTGAAAACCAACTGATCTCCCTCACGACTCATATTCAACTCTTTTATATCCAATTTATCTTTGCACAACTCAACACTTTTGCCAGCGCATTTATCGAGAGAAACGCAGCCAAATTTCGGCACCATAAATTCAAAGTTCTGCTGATCATTTGAAGAAATAGTGATCCAAACTTGTTTGTTATCATAGATCGCCCTTACTCTCGCACTTCTTTGATAATTTACATTGGTGATGTCGGCATTTATTTCAAGATTTATATTTTGACAAATAAACCTTTCTATATTGATTGTTTGATTTTGGAAGTTACCGACCGTATTACCGTCATAGCTAAACATTGGCTTACCGTTTTCCAGGAATTGCGGAGCCGCAGATTTAATTTTAACGTTCACTTCTGCAAACAATTTCGTCAGGAGGTCGTCGTAAACATGTTCAGTGATTTTCACGTCATTCATGATCTTCACAAAAATCTCTTTCAGGTCAATCACGGTATCTGCGCCATTTTCATCTGTCAATGTGAGTTTAGCGGCATTCGTGACATGGTGGATGGAATCTTTAAGCACATCCAACGGTTTCGCGAACCACATGTAGTACTTACAATTTTCCGCCATTCCCTTGCACGGAAGATTACATGGTTGCTGACATTCATGACTCTTTATTGTTGCAGTAACACTTTGATTCGCTGAGTCCTTAATGGTTACCACAGTATCCGCACTGCCTGTTGGCAATGTGACCTGATTGTTCGTTGAACTTGTGTTGTTGACCGTAAATGAATATGGTTTAGTGCCGTCTGTAACAGTAAGGGTAACTGTATAATTCTTACCCTCCTGATCGCAGACAGGATCACCCTGTGAAACCTGCAACGGATCTGGCGCAGGTGCTTCAGGCAATATATAGGCAACAGGAAGGCAATCGCTACAACACATATATGGCACGTAAAAATCTGCGATCACTTCGCCATTCGTCAATTGATATGTCGGATTATCTGGCGGACGGTTAATGATGATCGAAATCTGATTCTTTTTTTCAGGCGGCAAATCATTGCAGTTGTCAAGATATTCCTGCATTACATTTTTAAACTGCAAGTACAACTGTGGATCTTTATACAAGGTTGTTACAGCGAGCAACTTTGCCTTTGCCTCCTGCGTATCCAGGTCCACATCAGGTTGTAAAAGTTCACGGAAATTTGTCAGTAAAACATTGCTTAGTTCTTTATTGACAAATATTGAATTCACGTCAACAAACCTGTTTCTTCTTTCTTCATGATACACCAGTATAAACGTTCCTGCTCTTGGCACACCTGCCTTGTGTTCAATACCACCATGCCTTTTAAAATAATAATTGAAATTCTTTGCCAAGCGATATTGCGCCACTCTTCGCAGATATTCATTTCGCAAGGCTTCCAGTTTTTCAACAATGCACGTGTGCAAAATCAATTGCATGTTACTAATCAGCACTTCCAGGCGAAGCGTAATTGCGGAACTGTCGTTGGCGCTCGAGGCCTTTAGCGCGGCTATCATTACGTCAGTTAGCACAGTTGTGGCCATCTCGAAATTTGAGTACAACACCTTAAATGCCGTGGTATCAAGTACAGGCAAATCCTTCGTCATCAATACCTGGAACATACTTTCCACACTGTCTACAAAATTGAAGAGTGCAGAATTGTTCGCATCATTCGGTGCAGGATTCACATACTTTCCATTGTTGGCTTTTACGCTGTCGATATAGTACTTGCCAACCGTACCATTAGCCGGTGCACACAATCTTGATAAAGTATCACCCTTTGTATAAGCGGCCAACGCCTGGAACTCACTCACAAGGCTGGAGATAAACGGATGATCAATCACAATATTGGCCCTTTCAAATGCAGCGGCTACTGGCTCCACAGCATCTGCTTCCTCGACGGCAACTTTTTTGGCAGATTTCTTCGCCACTTTTTTTTCGGTAGCTGCCGCAACCTTGTCTTCAAACAAACCTCCTTCAAAAACCTGCACAGGTGGTGTAAATTTATTCTTCCCAGCATTGCAAAACGCATCATGTAGTTTGCAAATGAACTCTGCGATGATGATCCTGTAATCAGATTCAAGATCTTGAATAATGCACACCGGATCATCACCGCTTAAAAAAGCACCGATGTAGTCTGCACTTAAAGCAATCACATCAAATGGTAAATTGAAGCGTTGCTTTTTTGAGATCAGATCAGTGAGCGCTGTGTTAATATTCTTGCCGATGTGTCCTTCGATTCTGAAGAAATTATACCATTCGATATCGTACAACAATGGATTGGCAATAACATTGGAACTATTGTAAGGAGTTGGATCGTAACTAAGGTTCCATCTTGCGTTTCCGTTCTTTGTTTTATCGAAACTCCAGTAATAATAAAGGTCTTCTGCAACCACATCTGCACTGTCATGAACAGTTTTGTAGTAATAAGGAATGCATCGCTCTGAAATAAAATTACGACCATACGCACTTGGGGTTATTCGTATGTCTTGCCCCAAACCACGGCGAATTGTTTTTTCCTTAAGCAGATAATTTTGATGCATCAGGATCATTCTCATCAACAAACTTCTCAACTCGTTTGCACCTGATCCTTGCTCATCAAACAAAGGCGAATAAATAAAGTACTGGCGATAGGCCGAAGGTGCATTACCCGTGTTTGCACTCGCATCACCTAACATTAGATGAAACGGGAACCGCATTTCATCACCGCAGCATTCGCTGGTAATATAGTGGGCCTTGTATTTGAATTCATATACTGCTTTTATAAGATCGTAAATAAAATCAGAGAAGTATTGCAGGTAAACAGGAAAGGAAAGCTGAATGAGTTTCAGCATCTTCTTAAAATCTGCACCGGTACCAAAAGAATAATTGCTAACACCGCTTAACAATGAACCATAGGTAATGAAGCAATAGTTCAGGTCTTTTGCCAGTGTATCTAAAATCGCATCGCTCGTTACGATATCAACGAACGCATTCAACACATCGTCTGAAGAATTCAGATTACCAACAGGCACGTTGTAGCGCCTTAATTCAAGATGCGAAAAAGTAACCTTACCATCACCTCCATTGTTGCTTCCTGGAGCAAGCAGTTTTTTGTTTACCAGCAAAACCTTTACATCCAGTTCCATTCTGCTGCCTTTATCGTTGCAATCGTTAGTATCACAATTTTTCAGCTTCAGCTCATCTGCATCAAGAAAAAGGACCACTGCATATTTGCTCAAATTTGCCCATTGGGATAAGGCAGCGGCATTCGTTTTATCGTTTAAGGCATCATACTCAGTTTGTGTCAACAATAACAAAATATCATTACTGGCTTCTTCAGCATGATCGGGTCTAGCATAGAATGGTACATTGCCCGGGTTGGGATCACCGCATTGCGAAATAATTTCGAGATCAGCCGGGAATGGAGGTTTTGTAAATGACATGCAATACTTGTACCCATTTTCACCGATGTGATCGCAAAGCAAAATAAGGTAGCCCTGGGATGTAACGCCACAACCTTTAGTAATATTAATGGTGTCATTGGTATGCGAAATTTCCAGGCCGCATACAATACCGCTGCCTATTAATTTGCATCGCGTTAACCGGTTTTGCTGATCTAAATAATTGAAGAGATCATTCAGATGCTTGTTGGTAAGCACCTGATCCGCTTCAAATACCGGGAATGTGTTCGCAATACTCATGATCAATTATTTTTAAAAGTTCCCAAAACTGTTTTCCCTAAAACCACAGTGTTGCTTCCCCCTTTGCTTTCTACACAATCGTGTAGTGTAGCTTCAGGATATTCGCTGTGGAGCTGTGCAAGTATTTCTATCATTCTGTCATTAGCTTCCCTGAATGCGTCAAGGTATGTTTTCCTGTCAAACGAATAATTGGCAAGTTCTTCTATCCATTTCTTGTACCGGATCTCAAAAACATTCATGAGTTCATTGTTAAGCCAGCACACTTTTAACATGATATGCGCGGGTGCTTCTTCTCTTATCTTGTCTTCAAAATATTGCCGAAACGCCATGTTGTCGAAATGCCCCGGCCAGTAAGGCAGCACCACCGACACAAGGAAAGTATATGGATCCACTTCGCAAGGACAATCACAATCGTGCAGGCAAACCTGCATGAGATCAAACATCTTTGCAGGCGGCAAAATATTTTCACGCGGACGCAACAAAATGTGTTCAATTAAGTGAAGGCCAACAGGATCACTACAATCACCTTTGAATTCTTCTGCTATTTTGGTTATTGCATCTTGCGCATCGGTATCGTTGTGAAAAATTGTTCCGCTGTCTGTTACGTTTGTCAAAAAATCAGACAACTTAATAATCACCGGATCGCTGTTATCAACGGTGTAATTGTTTGGATCAGCGCCGACCTCAATCACTTTCATTATGGCGTCTTCAGCATCAGATTTTTTTTCATACTCGTTTGAAATAAACTTCACTCCTGTTCGTGAAATAACCGTAAAGCTGTGAAAGCATTTTAGCTTTGTCTCGCCATTTTCTACTACCTCCTTCTCTGTACAAATCACTTCGATGTTTTTTATGCAGCTTAAAAAACGACGCGTATAATCTTTAATGCCTGTAAGAAAACTAATTCTCTTTTCTAAACCGGAAACATTATCTGTGTCCCACAACTTTGTCGCATCAAGGTTGTAGTTGTTATCCTGCGGAAAATAATCGTAAGCTTTGCCACGATTGCTGCTGATATCGTCGTAAGCCTTAAGCGTCCTGATCTTTGCATCGGTGATCTCAGCAAAATCAATTTTCTCCTCAGTCATGTCGGCGTAATTGATCGTGTACATGAGCAAAGCATAATCGTTAAACGATTCTGCAAACCTTGCCAGTAAATGATCGAGAAACCTGCTGCGCCTGTCTTCAAAAACATCTTTTGGTTCATACAGCTCCTGCCAATTATTTTTAGGTTGCGCCGTTGAATCAGCATTTACAATCGCATCTTTCAGTAAAACGGTTAGCCCTGACTTTTTATAAACCGCATCGATGTCTTTTATGTCTTCGAGAAATTGTGCGTAGTAAGTGTGTGTAATATTGCTTGTCGAATACAATTGATGTGCATTGGAAAGCTGTGAAAGAAAGTCTGCCAGCAACTGTTCGTAAAACATTAGGTATGCTTTCATCTGCCGTTGCTGTGCTATGCGAAGTTCTGTTGCGCCTTCCGGCAAACCATATACACCAATGCCATAGGTCTGTGGAAAATCATATTGTACTGGCCAATAAGTTTGCGTGTCCCTTTTTCTGCCGACAGGAACAGGAAGATCGTCTTCGAGCCCGTTCAGTTTTGCACGGGAACGCTCTGCATGAAGCAATGAAACGGTATCATGCACTTCGTCGTAATTAGCAATAAACGGAAACTGATTTTTGAAAAGCAGTATTTTCGATTTATCCGTACTCAAAACCGGCTTGTGCAAAGGTGAAATATTCATGCACCATTTCAATCCTGAATAACCCGGAACCGGCTTACCATCTGCGCCATACTTGGTCATTACAAAATTGCGAATAGCAATAACTCCGTCAATATCCATCAGTAGGTTAATGATGTCGGAAGTGTGGATCACGCTGCGTAATTGCGTTTGCTCCAATTGCGCTGTATTGATAAAACCATGCTGCAATACAACTCCTTCAAATATTTCATCAACCGAAATTCTCTTCGCCATCAATTCTTTGAGTGAATAAAAATCAACCGAAGGATTGAGATAGTTTTCTATCGCATAAAAAATCTCTGCCTGAACTTTTTCAATGTCAACAGATGGTTTAACATCTACATCAAAACAAAAAGCAACTTTTTCATCATCGACGGTTATAACGCTTAAAACATCTTCGCAGAGGTTGCGATGCGCCTGCAAGATCTTAACTGCGGATCTCACGATCAACTCTGCTTTTTTGATCTTTTTCAAATAGAAAGCAAATATCTGTGCAACAAACTCGAAACCGTTGTCGGTGAGCATTGAATCAACATCGCTTGTTTCAACTGAATTGGAGGAAGGCTTTTTAGAAAGCGTGATATCAAATGCCATGACCGAACCATCATTCAAACCAACCGCGCAGGCCCATTGTATAGGATCACCGGTAAGGGCTATTGATGTTATGTTGTTTTTATCAGCAGCATTTGCAGCGAATGTGAAGTCTGCCGTTTTCCATGGCGCCAATTCTATCGAAAACCAAAAATCGCCTTTGGCAAATCTGCCTGCATGTTCTGGGTTCTCAATTACGACTTCGCCATTATTCAAATCGCCCAACACATTGTCATTATCAAGATCCAACAGCACACGATACAGACCAGACAAGAAAAGAGGAATGTTTGTCGGATCGTATTGAAGCTTATCGTCTTTGCAATTTGCGTAGATGGGCACTTCATTTACCGGCACTACGGTTCCTTTTGCATCTGTCTGGCTGTCTTCTGCAAACAGCCATGCATTGTGTACACCGTCGAGATCGATCAATAGCTTGCGATAATCATCTATGGTGAGCGGATTATTCGTCAGTATTTTCTTTGCGGTAAAGAAAACCTGACGTGGTACAGTGGCACCGTTTTCATCTGTCAACAAATCCTTCATGTCGAAGTCACTGCGATATGCCAATTCAGTAATCGCATAGCAAAGTGCTTCGAGTGTCGTAATCCCCGGATCATGTTCATTGTAATCTGTCCAGATGGCGTGCGACAATTCCTCGATGTACTTCAAGCCTTCTGCCCGCAGTACCTGGTAATCCTGCGGTAGCGGTAATTGTCTGTTCTTTAATATGGTAGTTTGTTCATCCATCAGCAAGTGCAGATTGCGGGTGAAACAATTTTATGTTTGATGTTATTTACTTCGTCGTAATAAGAGACCAAAATGGAACGTGCAGTGGAACCGACAGCTACTTCCACATCTACTGGCGGATCGGTGCGATTGATGAACTGATACATTTTTACACAAGTAACAAAGTCCACATAAGGACGTTCTTCAATAAAATTGATCAGTTCGCTTTTGTATATTTTTCCACCAAAGGAAACTTCTACATCATCGTCAAAGGCCCATGGGCATAGGAATTTCTCAATCTCATCATTCAACAGACCCATATAGAACGCGGGATCCATGTGTTCGTAAAAAGTAACTTTAAAGTCGAGTTGTATTTCTTCAAACTGCGGATTCTTTACATGCAATTTTACAAAAGGCGAAATGATTGTTTTGAGATAATCGTTGATATTATTTAGCAAACCTATTGGCGTGTATGGCCGCAGCGGGTTTACATTCGTGTTATTGCGCTGATTGGGAACAGTAATAACAGATACATGTCCTGCGTAATTTTCGCAAAAAACATCAACGCCTTTTTCCGAATAAAAGCCTGCGTGATTTATGCATTTTACTTTGAAGATCTTTTCAAATTTTTCCAGTACGATATGTTCATAATCCCAAATGGTTATTCCTCTTTGTTTGTGACGCAGGCGCTCACTTACACGCACATAAAAGTGTTCGTCGGTCTCCCGGACACGTCCGTCAAACGAGTCGAAGGGTTGTGCGATTTTCTTGAAACTGCCGTCGCTGTTGACAAGTTTTGAAATCGTACCGGCAGGAAGCAATTGCCGAAACTCAATGCCGGTTGTATCATTCTGCACGAGCTGCACTTTTGCCGCTTGTGCCTGGATCAAAACCATTTTACAAACTGCATCTGTAAACGGATGCGCAGTAATTTTTATCCATGCGAGGCCATTTTCCAACAGTGTATTATGTGTGCTGCAATCTTTTGGAAGAGTAAGTGTTACAACACCTGATTGGGTAAAGTTGTTTGTCGTGTCGATGATATTTTCTTTTTTGAAAACCTTCCAATTGTTATTGTCAGCCAAATAATACCATCCCAGTTGCTCCATATCCAGCAAGGGATTGGAACTTCCTTCGGCTACCTGGAAAAGCAGTGTAACAACCGTGTCCGCATTTGCATTTTCAAGACCAACAAACAATTCGCCTTCGTTAGCAATGTCCTGCAACAATGTAATTGGTTCTGTTTTTTCCGTCTCTGCAGATGCATCAACCAATGCATTATTTACGCGGGCAAAACCAAACGAGCCAAGATGAAAAAATAAATCGTTGTCAGCGGATGCAATTGCATCAAATACGATCGTTGAGAATGCGGTATAATTAACGGAAACACTATTCAATATAACTTCAGTCGGAACCGGTGTTGTAGCTACTTTTATTTTGTATGAGCTCGATGATGAGTCCCACACAAGGGATGTTCCTCCACTTATCGCTGCACTTACATTTGCCAGATGTTGCGCAAGAGAGTAGGTATTTTCATTCAGGCTGACTTTAAAGAATCCCTCTAGTGTAGTGGCGGTTATTTTTTCATTTTTTGTAAAATCAATTACAGCAGGTGTAAATGCACCGTTGCTTCCGGAGAAACTAATACTGATTGCACTTGCATTCTTGCTGGCCGAAAACACATCTGTATCAAAACTATTCTGCCGCAGATAATTTGCTTTACCTGTCAGCGAAGGTCCGCCACCAGGGCTTTTCCAGCTGGTAATAATATCGAGCTCTGATAAATGCTTTTGCGTTATCTCTTTGTTGCCCACATAAAAACCTGCGGTCGTAGCAGGAAAATCTCCGAATGGTTTGAAAGGTTTGGAGGCATCAATAGTTCCGTTATCATTACTCAGCATAAGATCCTTAACACCGTTTACACTCACGGACACATTGATGGAACTGATTTCCCGGTTACAGATAAGTGTATAAGGAATACTGTTTGCAATATCCTGGTTAAGATATATTTCCAGGACAGGCAATTCCACGTTCATGTTTTGCGCATGAATTTTCTCAGCATAAGGAACAACAGCCGGATCATCAGGTGTAAGATGCATTGTAAAGATGAGTTGCGATCCGGCTGCGTTGGTATTCACGGTGAAAGCAGTTAACTGCTCCCATTTCTTTTTACCGGTGAACTGCGCGGTAAAACAATTAAGGTTTAGAAATAAAAGAACGGGGATCGGTGTCGAAAAATTTATAGTGATGGTTATTGTGCGTGTACCTTCATTCAAATAAAATATGTTAGATGCTATGGCAAAACCGGTCTGCGCATTTTGAATTTTCCTAACGTCTCCGTAAGTATACCAGCTGTTATCTGCTGATGTGATCTTTGCGCCTTGTCCATCGTCTGAATTGGCTACCGGGGAGGCTTTCAGCAAGTCCTTTGCGCCTCTCATTATTTGAGTGGAATATATTTTGGCGACTGTTGCTTTATTGATCACAATGTCGTCAAGCAATTCATAACTGATCTCTTTGCCTGTTATATCTTTCCCTCCCTTCAATAAAGTTCCTTTTACCAGTCGATCCTGACTAACAGGTTTCTGCAATTCAAACAGTACATGCGCCGCATCCGTCTCAGGAGCTTTGTTGCTAAGCCGCAATACTTCTTTGTAGTAAAAATCGAGATGGCGCTGTGTATAGGAATTTAGTTCTTCTTGCGCATGCAGATAAATTTTTATAAAGGCAATGAACAATGCAAAATGTGGCGTATGTTCCGGATAGTCTTCCATTGTTTGTGTAAACAAGTCGTTTGCCCGGTTGACGACTGATGAGATACCATTGAACAATAATTCTATTTGCGCATTAAAAAGATTGTGATTGATGATATAAACGATAATGTCTTTTGCCGGACCAACCGCAGGCAATGTAATATCAATGTCAGGAACTGCTGTTTGCCAGTAGCTACTCATGTCTGTTGCCCGTGAAAAATTTTCCTCTGATGTTATGACGATTGGAGAATCGCTATCCAACTGTAACGTAGTGTAATCCAGTAACGATACAGCTTTAAAATCGTTGAAATTCTTTTCGATATTGGCAAGTGGTTGTTGTAATTTATTGGTGATGACGTCCAGCAAAATACTTTTGAATTCAAACTCCACAGGCAACAATTGAAATTGCTGATCAACCATTTTCACGACCGAAAAAACAAGATCGAACAGAAATTTAAACTCCGTTTTTGCATCTGCATCGCTGCCTGCCAATACTATTTGCTTATAGATTCTTCTTTTATAATTGCTGACCTCTTCTACACTGATGCGGGTTAGTGTTGCGAGCGGTACACTTACATCAGCACCCATCAATGATTGCCAGTCGCCATCTATTGTGTTGTCTTCTTTATAATAGTTGAGCCTTGCCGCATATCTTTTTGCAAACAGGATCAAATCCGCTGAATTGCGCTCATCCACTTTTGCAAATGTGGTGGACAGTGCAGCCAGCACCCTGTTTACAATACTGGTGCCTTCACGAGTTAATGGATTCTTATCATTGCATGGCATGCGGATAATTTTTTGTGCCGGGTGAATACAAATCACCCGTACATGTTCCTGGTTATTTTCAATTGAACTGGTTTCGTGTGCCGCAGGGCGAATGCGATTCGCCCCTACCGCAACTCAGTTGCTTCATTTTTATAAAACGGATACACAAAATTGAATCTCGAATTCGTCGCCCTTACCGTGTAATCTATGCCTATCAATATTCTCCCTTCTACTTCGTTGGTATCATCCAGTTCTATTTTGTTCACGGTAATACGTGGTTCATAATACAGTATCGCAGTGCTGATGAGATCCTTTATGTATGTTTTGAAAGTTGTCGTCAACGGTTCAAAAACCATTTCATCCAAATTGCACCCATAGTCAGGCAGCATCACTCTTTCGCCTTTCCGCGTAGAAAGCAAAATCTGAAGACTGCTGTGAATGTCGGCTTCATCGCTTAGCATTCCAACCTGCAGCGTTGCTTTGCTGAACGTTGGCGGGAATCCCCAGCCTGTTCCTAAAAATGATTTTGATATTGCCATATGCTTAACCTCCAATTAATACTGTTGGACAACCAATTATTATTGAACCGCCATGGGCTGTCATATCACCCATTCTTGCCGCGGGCATGCCGCCTATCAACACAGTCGTTGAACCCAGCACGATCGAATCGGGTGGTCCTGCACAGGTACACATGTCTCCTACGCGTGCGGCTGGCAAACCACCGATCAATACTGTCGGGCCGCCCGGTGGTAATATTGGTCCGCCTACGTGAGGCACAACACCGGTCACCATCGGGCAAACGTGCATGTCTGATATGCGGGCTGCAAAAGGCATATTGATTTAATATTTGATATTCATGGTGCGACGGGTAGAGACAAGGCAATGCCTTGTCTGTACGGGATCGCCGATTTTTAATTGATCTTTACTATCGATCCTTTTATTTCCATAATCCCACTGCTACTTACACTTGCATTGCCGCTTGCTTCAGCACTCAGCGACGCATCAGCTTTTATGGAAATGTCAGGTGCCGAAATAGAAATGGACGTCCCTGCCTTGATTGTCAGATCTGAAGCCGATTCTATTGAAATACCGCTGCTATCGATCACCATTTTATTTCCATTGTCGTCCTTCACGGTTATGCTGTTTGCATCATCATCCATTTCAAACACTCTGTTGCCAGGTGTTTCTATGTGAATGCTTTTCTTATCATCGTTAAAAATCATCCTGATGCCATTGCGGGAAACATATCCCTTCTCGGGATTGCCGTCTGAAGGTTCAATTGGTGCAGACTTTGCGCTGCTGTGCAACATGCCAAGTATCACGGGGTTTCGCGGATCATCATTCATAAATCCTACCAACACTTCGTCATCTATTTCCGGTCTGAAAAAAGTTCCGCGTTTGTCACCTGCATCAAGAGTTGCAACCCTTGCGTACACGCCATCATCCTGCTCATTCACCATTGGAAGCCGAATCTTAACACGGTATTGTCCGGCATCGTCTGTAATGCCAGTAACGATGCCTATTTGCAATCCCTGCATAGATGATGACTGACCGGTTGTCGATGCGGCGTGTCCGGGATTTACCTGCTCCGAAAAAAATTGTTCGCTCATTCCAAGCGTTGCTTCAGTGGTCCAGTCTCCATCACTGAAGTCATGTTGAATGGCGGACACAAACGCTTTACCATTGAAGTTTTTACCTACGCCGCTTAACGTAATAAAGTCGCCGGGATTCACTGTATTGATGCCCTGGTATCTTACTCTTGCTTTTATTTTAGAAAGATCCTGTCGCAACTTCTTTGCATTCACTATGTCTTGTGTTTCCTGCTCAGTAAGGGTTGCAGAAGTTCTTGTTTCTAAAGGCTGGTTGTTTACCGACGCCAATTGCGATCTGGTGAACTCTCCTTCATCAGGAGCATTGGTATCTTCACTCTCAACTATGCGCACTTGTTGATTTTCAAAATCCCAACTCATTGTTTTAACAGTAGTTGTTTGTGTACGTGCATCCATGTCTGCATAAAACTCAAGTATGTCAGCACCGTACACCAGCTCCAGTTTTGCATCCTCGTCAAGCTTCGGCTTTTTCACTGTTACTGCACCATTGTTGATCACACAGATCATGCTGTTTATATCCAACCGGCTGATCATAAAATCCCAGTCTGAAATATTGGACTGTACGAGTTGCTCATGCTGTGTTTCCGAATCATCAACATCGGTGTCTGTAATATTGTTGTCATTTAATAATTGCGTAACAACGTCACTGTCAAGTATGTCATTAAAATGCCTGTTGCTTTTATTAACCGTCATCTTAACTGTTTCATCTTTGCATTCAATAATCAACTCAGAATAATTTGTATTTACTCTTTGCGTGTTGGTTATAACGATGCCTTTAAACACGGTGGCTACGTCGCCATGATAGCCCAACTGTATTTCAATTTTTTTTCCGGGCGCAAATTCATCTGAGTCACTCAGCTCAAATGTTTCCCTTGCCGCGTCTCCATCGAAGAAATTCAGCGAAGCACGCGGAATTTTATTGATGGCATTGTTGATGGTCAGCTTTGCAAGATGATATTCCTGCGACACGGCATTGCCTTCGATGAGGATGGTGAATGAAACCACATCGGGGTTATGCACAGTTGGTACTATTCGTGTTTCTGTAGGCATGATCTATTTTAGTGGCGGAAAAAACATTTTTGTTCCTGTGGGTACGTTTCTAAAACTATCAAGTCCGTTGAAAGCGGCCACATCTAAATAATACTGCTGGTCGTTGTAAATCTTTTTCGTCATCAATGGCAATTTATCAGAAGCTGTAACTGTTCTTTCATGTGTAATATCAGGGCTCATGGGGTTTTCAAGCGCCACACGCAAAGTCTCTTCTATACTGCCCCTGAAAGAACATTTTGCTACAGCTCTTATCGGAGAGCCGTCTGGCTTAAACAGTTTAAATTCTATATCCATTGAAGTAAGCACTCCTTTGAAGAGCAATGTTCCCCAATGAATTTTTAAATAATAAGGTCTGTGCACTTCACCCTGGTATTGCATTATCTGGCGCCTGAAAATTTCCAGCTGATCAGATACCGGTATTGGCGGAGTGAGTATATTGGTTATGGTATTTGTACTATCAAAAAGAAAATCAAAATTGAATTCCTGCGGCGGTATTCTATTAAACCTCAGTGACACCGCAGATGTGCCCTGGCCCTGTGTGTCAGAGAATTCAACCCTGTATCTGTATGTATAAGTTTCCGGGTTAATGAGCGCAAAAAATGGCGGCGCCGCAATAGTATTGTATTCGGGATCGCTATAGGAAAGTATATATAGCTTTTCGAGTTGTCCAGCATCAATTGACATTAGCGTTCAGTTTGTTGACGAAGTATTTTTAAAACTTCTTCTGTTACTTCTTTCACGATTTCTTTTTTCAATTTCGAAATATCTGCGGGCGCAATCTCACCAACCATATTTGTTGGATTGGCAGGCCCTGATTGATTCGCGCCAATTACTGACTTTACCGTGAGTTCTCTTATCTCGACTGGCATACTCTTATTTTTTAGGCGGATGCTATAATATTGAAATATTGATACGATAATGTGATAGACTCAACAACGATCGCACTATCCTGTGCATTCAATCCTGACACTGACCATTTTTTTGGTATGGCATTTATTACATACCAAGACATAATGGGAGCATGTTGTTCATTCAATAATGAAATGTGAAGATTCGCCGGTGCAAACGAAAAACTTTCGAAGGCATCTCTGCACCATTTTATCACAGGCGACCCAATGTACATTGCACGTTTCAGTGTTATGTCTGCATAGCGTGTGCGTTTAGGCAACTGCCAGGTAAACCTGTTTTCGCCGCCCTCTGTAAAACTTTCCATTTCCATTTCTACATCTAATCCCGTTACTTCCTGGAAGCGTGTATCATCGTTCTGCGGGCTAAGTTCAAAGGTTACCAAAAAATGAAACCCAACGTGAGGATAGTTTTTATTTGGATCTGCCATCACTATTCGTTTTGTATCGTTAGTCCTTCATGTGCAATTTCAAGTGTTTCAATTGCCACATCATTTCCATCAGCTTTCAGATCCGTTGAAGTGATTTTTGTTGGCCAAGCATTTTTGATCTTCCAGACTACAACAGGAGCATGGGTTTCATCAAGCAGGCTAATCGTAATATCACGTCTTTCAACTTTGTTCATGTTGATGGTATTGAACCAGGCATAGAAATCATTGTCAGATTTAAAGATGCCACGCTTCAATGTAATGTTGCTGAATTTCCGTTGTCCCGGCATTTTTATTTTATGAAATTCAGGGCTTGCACCATCGCGGTATTCAATCACTTCATTGGTGATATCTAAACCACTTGCTTCCGTAAAGCCGATCTTAGTGCCTCCCCATTGCACCTGGAAATGAAATTTGGGAAGTGGGTAATTAGCCATAAAAGACTTTTAGTATTGTTTAAAAATGCGAAACCATGCTAAGTCAAAAGTCAAAAGTCAAAAGTCAAAATGCTGCAATGCTGAAAGTATTTTTACTTTTGACTTTTTACTTTTGACTTATTATGAAGTTTGTTGTATTTGTGTAAACCGAAGAATGATAAACTCTGCGGGTCTCACAGGGGCCATGCCTATTTCAACGATCAGTTTACCATTGAGTATGTCGTCAAATGTCATCGTCAAACCCAATCCCACTCTCACGTAGAACGCCTGCTCCGGCTTTGCTCCTGCGAGTGCTCCCTGCCTCCATAGATTTGTAAGATAGTTTTCAATCATCGAGCGAACACGCACCCATGTATTTGCATCGTTAGGTTCAAACACAAAAGTAAATGCAGCAAGCTTCACTGATTTTTCCACCATAATAAAGAAGCGACGCACAGAAACATATCGCCAGTTATTATCGTTACCGAGCAATGTTCTTCCACCCCAAACCAAGGTTCCTTTTCCGGTAAACGTGCGAATGGCGTTGATTGATTTTCCTGACAACGGATCGATGTTCATGTTTGCCTGCATCTCATCAGATATCTTACAGGCAGGTCCTGTAATGGCACTCACACCAACGTTTGCAGGCGCTTTCCATATACCTCTGGTTGCATCAACCGCCGCATATATACCGGCCATCGCAGGCGATGGAGGCATTACCATCGGAAACTGATTGTTCAGCACATTCTTCACTCTGTTGTACAATCCAATGTTTCCGGTAGTGGTGTTATTGAGATCAGAAAGTTTTTTGCCATCAAAATCCCCTGCTGCTGCTGCGCCTCCATTCTTGCTTACCTGTTGTGCAATGGCTGTCTGTGTTTCATCAATACTATAGGAATAGCTTGTAACAAGATTGGGAAAATAAGCCGCACCGTAGTTCAAACTTTCTGTTATTGTAGGATTGATGTTGTCGCGAAAATCTTTTGTCGCCGCATTCAAATCCGCAGCAGTCTTAACGTCCACGCCTGTGTCATACAGATCCATTATGCAAAACCTGTCCTGCAAATTCACATCGGCACAAAGATTCAGTGCGCTATTTTGTAAAGTATAATAATCAGCCTTTGCCATTTTTTGCCCTTCGGGAAAAATAATCAGCGTAATGTCGTCCTGTTTCTTCACTGCTTCCAGTCCCGCAGCAAATTCAGTCTTTCCCGGATCAAGCGGATCGCCGATCGTAGCTTTGTATGGCCCGATTGACACGATGTAGCAGGTACCGCCTCCATTGGCATAAAAAAATCTCACTGCATCATGCATGTTGTGATTGGACGGTTTGCCAGTGAAAGAAGGAGTTATTGTTTCTTTCTGTAACACATCATTGGCATCGGTCCACTGATCAATGGTAACTGTTATACCGGTTTCCACCTGTGCCTTGCCATAGAAGGTTTCATAATCCAGCAACGATGATATCTGTGTCGGAATATTTGTAAGATTGTTGCCACTGCCATCGATGGGCAATGTTTTGTCATTCGGATTCAACGCAATCTGCGTGTATCCTATAAAAGCAGGTATAGTGTCAACCTGTGCGATCGCCGGCGGAAATGCATCTATCTCTGTAACATACACTCCGGGAGTTTTGAGAGCTGATTCGTTTATTAAAGACATAGCATTTGAGTTTTATAACGAACAATGATGTTTAAAATTTGCTTTCGAATTTTATACTGAACACAGGTGCGGGATCGAATAATTTTTCACTTACATCAAACAAATTGTAGATATTGTTTGATGTGCCGTTGTTGTACATATCTATAACGCCAAAACATTTATCACCAGCATTTACAGCCGTTGCATCCTGCAGATCAGCATTGTTTACCACTTGTTCCACTGCCTGCAATTGCTTCCAATGGCTTCCATCAGAGATGGCTATGTTATCAGCTGCTTTCACCGAGACCAGCGATGCGTATAAGTTCCCGCCGTCCTGTACAACTGTTCCTGTGTTGTAATCTTTTGCAGCAACATGAGTTTCAACGGGTGCACTTAGAAATACATTTCCGCCGCTTGTATTGTTTACTTTGTTAGTAAATTGATAAACATTTTTACCGCCTGCTGCGGTTACATATGTTCGTCCAAAGAAATCATCTTTGCTTTTTAATAAGAAGCGCAACATGATATCTCCGTCAATTTTTATAGAAGGAATTTTCGGTTCGGGTGTTGGAGGGTTAAACATCGAACACTGCATGAAACATGTCAGTGTATTGGTATAAAAGAGATAATTCATTTTGTAATTCGCAAAAATCTTTTTCGTCCGGTCATCAGGAACAATGGCAATGGCGTCCGCAAAGAAATTTTCTTTGGGCGTCTGAAACCCGCTGTGTATAAACCTTATACTGAACAGCGGCCTGAATACCAGATCAACTGAATCTATTAACATCATTCAATTTTATAGTAATCGGTTTGTATTTCTTTAATCAATGGACCAGGTGTTTCTGACACATAATCTATGGTTACCATTCTCATTCTGTACACAACAGAGGGATAATATTTTCCTCCCAGCACTGACCATATTTCATGTAACTGTTGCAGGTTAAGACTTACCATGTCGAGTATCAACTTTTCAATATTCGGATCGAGCGCGGGTGTATTAAGATGATCAAAAACATTTTTCTTTTGAAAAACACCAATGATTTGCTGCAGGTCCTGCAATGAAAGGCCATAGCCGCTTGCGGGCCTTACCGATGTAAATAATAATGTGAGGTATAAATGAACAGCAGGATTTTTTAAAATGATGCCACCGTCTTTTCTTATAAAATTATTCGGGTCACGGGAAATTCTGTTTTCCTCTATATTGATGAGAGAAATAAAGATGTCGGTGTTCATGATGTTATTGTTAACATCACTCACGATCTCACTGATATTACCGAAGTCTGCATTAACGGAATTGGCAACAAGCTCCTGACGTATGATATCAATTGCCTGAAATATCATTGGTAAGAATTTAATGGTACAATCTATTTGGTAAAGACAAGGCATTGCCTTGTCTTTGCGGGAACGGAATAATACTGACACAGACAAGGCAATGCCTTGTCTCTACTATCAAATCACATCACTATAAAAAATTAGAAGAGGGTTAAGCTGGTTGCTCAAAGGGGAATGACTATGCAGGCATCAAGGTAGAAACTATATTTTAAATTTGCAATAGACGGCTGCAACCCTTGAAAATATTAGTTATCAACATTGATCAACTTTTTTTCTAATCTTGTCATGATGTGTTGTTACCGATTGGCATATAATTAGTGCATTAGTATATAAACCAGAGGACACATCAATTGTCGACAAACAAATACCGTAAGGAAACATCAAGCGGTAATCTTAATGTCAAAACATACAACCATGCGAAAATTAATTGCGATCGTACAAACATCTTTTGATGGTTTCGTTGCGGGACCAAATGGTGAGTTTACAAATTTCATTGGCGATGAAGAGAATCTTGCATTTGTATGCAGCCTGATTGAAAGTGCCGATACGATGTTATTTGGAAGAAAGTCATGGCAATTACTGGAGAGCAACTGGCCAACCGCAGCAGACAAGCCGGGCGCCACGCAATACGAAATCAAGTATTCCAACTGGTACAACGGTGTACCTAAATATGTTTTGTCGGGAACAATACAAACTTCGAATGATGACAACACAATTGTGATTCGTGATAATGCCGCGGAAAAAATAAAATCACTCAAGCAACAAGACGGCAAAAGCATTTACATTTTTGGCAGTCCCACAGTAGTACATTTTCTTTTACAGGAGAATCTGCTTGATGGCATTTGGCTCATTATGCATCCGGTGTTTTTTGGCAAAGGCATTCCGATGCACAGAGATTTGAACAAAGTGATCAAGCTTAATCTTGCTTCTACAAAACATTTGTCGAGTGGAACATTTTGTTTGAATTATGCTGTAGAGAAGGGAGTGAACAGTTAGTAGTTTTAAATGCAATGTTGTTTAGTTAAACTGTTTGAAGAATTAAAAGAATGTTGCTTGTCATCCCGACGAAGGAGGGATCTGTGTCTAACACTAGCGAACACTATGCGTAAACAATCACGCAGATCCCTCCTTCGTCGGGATGACAAGCAGTCTTTCCTTATTGTCGCGAGCACCACTTAATTGAAAAGTGCCTAATTAAACGACATTAACTCCTAACTCCTAATTCCTAAAAAAAAGCCGCTCCATGAATGAAGCGGCGCGTATTTGTTAATCACCGAATAAAAAAACAACTTCTTAATTATTTAAGACTTTATATTCAGTTCTTCTGTTTTTAGCGCGGCCCTCCGGCGTTTCATTTGTATCAACAGGCATTGTATCTGCATAGCCTTTGTATTTCAAACGTTTTGCATCGATACCTTGCGACACTAAGTAGTCAACAACATGTTTCGCACGTTCAGTTGAAAGTTTTTGATTGACTGCTTTCGTACCTGTATTATCAGTATGACCTTCAATCTCAATAGTCATCGCCGGGTTATCTTTCATCATTTTTACCAATGCATTCATCGCAGGTTTTGATTCATCCAAAATGATAGACTTGTTGATCTCGTAGTACATGTGATCAACAACAACAACGTCACCAACAGCAGGGGCAGCTTTTACAAGACACAATGCCGGCGCATTCATCATTTCCATCTCTTCATCTTGTGGAGGAGCTATGCCCAACGTATTGCTCTGGTAACCATCAGTAGATGCGGATACTTTCACTGGTTGATAATCATCCATTGTAAAGCTATAGCTTCCGTCTGCTCCTGTTGAAAGATTTGCGATCACTTTGTCGCCTGCCATTACCTGTACTTTAGCACCTGCCAATGGCGTGCTGCCATCACAGGCTACTACTTTACCCGCGACTTTTTTTGCAGGCATTTGTTTTTGCAGGCTAAACATATCGAGGCAGCATTCAGATGATCTGTCGGAACTGAACACAACGTCAGACAACATATTTTTTGATGTGCCTTTGCTTGCAAAGTAGATATCATCTTTCTCTGAGTTTACCGGATAACCAAGGTTCTTTACGGTGGCCCATCCGTTGCCAACGCCACCTTTTGCCTGGTACAGGTCAAAGCCTCCCATTCCTACTCTGCCATTGCTTGCAAACACGAGTGTCTGTGAAGCGGCGTGATAGTATGGCGCTTGCTCATCTGCCGGTGTATTGATGACAGAGCCCATGTTCTTAGGCTGACCAACTTTGCCATTTGCGATTGGTGCAAACCAAATATCGAAACCACCTATTCCGCCTGTGCGGTCGCTGGCAAACAATAAATATTTGCCATCAGCAGTTACAAATGGTTGCTGGTTGTTGCTGCCCGCTGCATTGATTGATCCTTCAAGTGCAGTTGGTTCGCTCCACCCTTTTTCTGTTTTTGTGGCCTGGTATAGAGAAGCTGTTTTTTTACCTTCTTTTGTCATTGTCCATCTTGTGAGGTAAATGGTCTTGCCGTCTGGCGCAACGGCTGCCACGCCCTGATGTACATCTGAAGGTTGTGGAATGTCTATTTTGTTGATGGTCGTATTGCCATTCACTGTTGCTTCATACAAGTGGTTGATATAAGCAGGAGATTTCGCACTGCTGTCAACTCTTGTAGAGGTAAAGATCATGGTGTTGGCACCGGTCAGCACCGGAGCATAGTTAGCGCCGGGAGTGTTGATATTATCCTGTTTTTTTACTGTATACAGCGACAGATCTTTTTTATGCAACTCCTGCTGGATGAACTGCAGATTTTCAATTTCTCTTTTTGCAGCAACAGTATAACTGTCGTTTGCTTTATAGCTGCTTAAAAATTCTGTGAATGCTTTTTGCGCGTCTGCATATTTACCAAGACTTCTGAGTGTTACAGCATATTGGTATTTGGCAAGCGGATACTGCTCTGCGCTGTAACCTGATGCTTCCTGGTAGAAATTTTCCGCCTTGGTGTAGTTGTTCAGCTGGCGATAACTTTCAGCTGCACCGTAAACGGCCTGCTGGTGCGTATCTCCACCTGCTGTCTTTGTTTTCGTTTTATTTTGTGCGTTGCCGGCATACGGATCGTATGTTCCGGTTTTGCTTTTACCGCCAATGCCAAGGTACATTTCATAGTACTTTGCTGCAGAAGCGTAGTCTGATTTTTTATAGTAGCTGTTGGCTGCTTTCAGGTAGTTGTACACATACTGTGAATGTGCGTATGTAGCCCCCATTAGTATTGCCGCTGATAAAAATATTTTTTTCATCTGGAGTGATGTTGACTTTTTGGTTTTAGATCGGGTTTTACTTTTAGTGATTACAATCTTGGACAGATGAATTTCACTTCCGGTGTTTTCTCTGCTTTCTTAAAGATGTAAGTCAATGACAACTCAAAACTGTTGCTGCCTTTTGCCATCTTACCAAGATCAGAGGTATTGATATCATAGCTGGCACCGATGAGGAAGTCTTTAACATACACGCCCAGATATGGAGAGATCGCATCTTTAATGCGGTAGTTTGCGCCCAGCATAAAGTCTGCGTCTTCTGCCACGTTCAGTTGCAAATATGCTCCTACCATTTTTTCTTCTGCTGATCCCTGGCGCATGTACAAAATGTTTGGAGTAATGCTTGCCACTTCATTCAGCATAATTCTCAAACCTGCATGGCCCGTATATCTCACAGGTATCTTCGCATCTCCGGTTGCACTGAACTGGTCAGTTGGGCGGGTGATGTGTGAAGCAGAAATACCCGCAAACAAGTTTGCTTTTTTACCTGGTTGCGCATCATAGTACATTGCACCAACACCTGCATCGAAAGAAGTAGCGCTGGTTTTGCTTAATGATTCGCCAGAGCCTGCTCCGGGATTGTAGCCGGTTGAAGGGTTCCACTGCTCACCGAATGACATTTTGCTTATATCAAAGCGGCGCTGGATCATACCGAGCTGAAAGCCCAGGTTCAGTCGTTTATAACCATCTGCACCAAAGCGTATTCCTGAGTAAGCCATGCTTGCATATGCAGTTGTGTAATTAAAGCCGCCGTCACCTGCACGCTGGTTGAGCACGCTCAGGCCAAAGGCTGCATTTTTGTTGGTATTAAAATCGGCAGACACGCCGGGTGTCTGATAGGGAGAAGCGATATTGCCCCACTGGTTGCGATAGATCGCAGATACTCTTGCGCTACCGTCAAACACGCCTGTTAACGCAGGGTTCAACCAGGAAGGATAAACGTAGTACTGGGTATAGTGCGGGTCCTGTGCTTTCGCAGTTCCCATTCCTGCCAGTAGCAGCAGGCCCATTGCAGTTATTTTTGTTATGCGCTTCATTTGATAGTTATGGTTTTTTGCTTTGAGTTGTTTGTTGTTTTTAGTTATCAGTTGTTTATTGTTAGAAGTATCTGCTAATTCTGCTACTCTAACAACCAATCACCAACAACTAACTAAAATTGCAGCGGGTTTGGGCTGGACTAAAATTTGGTTTGCTGTTAACACCTGGCTTTTCGTTTTTGGACCTAAACATCACAGGCATTATAATTTCCCCTCACCCGCCGCATTTTAAACTAGATAATGCTTGTAACAATTCCTGCCTCCCGCTTCTTTTCCGTTTTTATTATTACAGAGCTCTTCACTATGGATATTTCTTTTTGTTTTCTGTTTCAGAAAAACACCTGGTTTTCCAAACTGTCTTTTACTTTCCCGGCCGGCCAGGAGGTCCACCATTTTCAGATGGACCTTCGCCAACGGGCAGTGTTTATCTTAAATATTATCTGAGTAAGTTGATGCTTCCTTTTTTCTCAACAACCTCTCCACTGGTCAAAACAATTCTGCACACATACATGTACACGCCTGATGGCTGCGGCTTTCCGCCTAATGTGCCATCCCATCCACTGGCCATGTTTGTTGTTTCAAATATTTTTTGACCCCACTGGTTGAAGATCATCATCTTCATTTCCGTCACGTTGCTGGCGTATATTTTAAACTGATCGTTGTGACCATCGCCGTTTGGTGTAAAGCTGTTTGGTATGAAGACATTGTCGCAATAGTTCACTGCAATTTTCTGACTGGTACTATCGAAGCAACCATCATTTGCAATTTCCATCAGTCCTACGTTGAACGAACCTGTCTGGTTCCATTTCTTGGTTGGGTTCTTAATGTTTGCGGTTGTATTGTCACCGAAGTTCCAGCTCCAGCGATCGAATGCAGCGCCATTAGACACCGTACCTTTTTCTGTAAACTGTGCGGTAGTGAATATGCAATTATCGTATACTACAGAGAAGTTAGCATCCGGAGCTTGTTTCACCACCACAGGCACACCACCGGTAACTGTTTGATCACAGCTAAGTGGGTTGGATGCAGCATATGTTACACTCACCGGAATGGTATCATTGCCTGTCGTAGCGAATGATACCGGCTGATTCAAAGTGTACTCATAATAATCCTGTGAGTTCATTTCTACTGTATCTACTGCTACAGGATTGTTTACCGTTACATCTGTTGATGGAGTAGCACCCGGAGCTGCGCTCAGTTTCCATGTTATGCTCTTCGCTGCAACTGGCAGGTAGATAGTTGGTTTAAACGTTGTACCCGCGCAAGTGTAAGCACTTCTTGTACCTATGTTATTGTAAACGTTGTTGTAGTAACCATTCACATTTACTCTTGGTACCTGGTAGCCTACATTATAAAGGTATGCGGCACTGCCGTTTGGCATGTGATCTATCGCTGTAAAGTTGCTATCACAAGTGATCACAGAGAACCCGGCGCCTGCAGGGAAGCTTTTCATCACAACTGTGTAACCTGCATTTTGCGGATGTACGTAAGTGGAATCGAATGTACCGCTTCCATCAATTTTAAAGGAAGACAGTGCTTTGGTTGGAACTATCGCAGTGATGTAACTTAAGTCAAATACTTTTCTGTAAGCCACCGCATTTTTTACTCCAAGTCCAATAGGTGTCAGGTAGGTCATCGCTCCACCCGTTCCTGGGTTAGAATACGCCTCGTTTCCGCAGGCATTAATAGTAGCACTACCAGCAAACGTCATATTCTGAGAAACCGTTATAGGCTTATTTGCTTCAATATATTGAGGAATGTTCGATGAAAACTGATAGAATGTATTGTTTCTTAAACCGCTCAATACCGATCCATTCACCTTCACTACAGTTGCTGGATCCTTTACCATTACACGATATAGGGTGTACAACAACTGACTCTTACTGTTTCTTGTTGCCAGTGGAGCGGTAAGGAATTTTTTGCCCCATGCCTGCATCGGAAAGCTTTGCTGGTAGATGTATCTTTCTATTTGTACCTGGTCTTCATTGCATAAGATATTCGTTCCGCTGCTACCATTGAACACTGCAACCGGCATACATTTTCCTGCTGAGTTAGGTAAGGAAACAACTGTTGTTCCTGTTAAATCAACACTCTCATAACTGAAACTGCCAGTAGTACCAGTTATCGAGTGTATTTTGATGTATGCACCCAATATTTGATAAGCTTGTCCCCTGTTAAGTGTAACCTGGAATGGCACACCTGCTGCCTGGCCACCCACTGTTGCGCCAGACGGCGTAATTTGCACCACTGTATTATCATTGTCGGCAATAACAGTTACCCAGGAAGTTCCCATGTAATTAAGATCAGGTTTTATAGAGCTATATTGGGCTGTGCCTAAAGTTTTGTACTCTTTAGCATAAGTACCTGTCGGCTGTATTGTTGCCGTTGAATAAGCGGTTGAAGTATTAAGATCTAATGTTGTTGCCACGGTAATCGGATCCTTACTTTCAACCAGTACCGCACGATTAGACAATCCTTCTGTGATCATGCGAGCGTCCATTGCGCCCCATTTCGGCACTTCGTCTGTTAACACCGTACCACCTGCAGGTATTGAGTAGGTTTTACTGTACCCAGTTCCATGGACAGTTACTGTTGCTTGTGTCGCTACTGTCGAGGCAAGAATAAATTTAAACGTCTGGTTGTTTTGTTGCAGCATATTACCGTTAGAAGGGTAAGGTGCCCAAAAACGAGTTCCTGTATTAGAACTATCCGGCGTTGTTGTGTACACAGGTTGTACCGGTATCTTGCCATCGGTCATCCCTGTAAACTTGTCCAGCAATGTTAAAGCCGTGTCTGAATAAATATTGTTGAATGAATCAATAGCACTTGCGCCACTTACCACCCAGGTGTTGGATGCATTTGTTTGTCCTGTTTTAATTCCGGACTTGCTAGGAAGATTTCTCATCCACGAGTCGATAAAGTTCTGCTGCATTTTGTATTTGAAAGGACCGCTGCCTGTAACATTTGCAGCAACATAGTAATACATAGATTGCGTTGTTGGGTTCAGGCCTGCAGGTATTCTGCCACTGTAACGTTTCAATGAAATTGCTGTAGGCACTGCCGCTGAAGGATCCCATGTAATTCTTGTTACAGTATCCGTTCCGAAAGAGAACGACTGTGTAATTCCGGGTGCAGGAGTTGCCGGCGTAGCAACCAGATCAGGAGGCGCTACAGTTGGGTCAAACTCATATGCACCAATATCCGGAACACCATCTGTTAATAAAACAGGGCGTGCATTACCGTTAATATCTACATTGTTTCCTGCTATCTGAACACCGCGTCCCTGCATCGACCATGAGGCTGGATCAGAAGCAAGCGGTTGAAGGTTAGCCGTACTTGTAAACGCAGGGTTGTAAACAAGGGAATTGTAATCTGATGCATACAGTTTTCTCCATGACGCAAGATCCGGATAATCTGTGCCGATTGGGTATTGCCTCACAAGCATCGGACCGCCGGTATACATCAAATTATAGTCTACGTTCATCATTCCACAGGAAGCATTTTGGTAGTAGATAGCAGGACCAGCTCCTCTATTCACTATGATGTTGTTAAGCACATTTGTGTTCCCACCATAGTTAAATTGCGGGTGATCTGCCCACAACGCCACATTAAAGCCACCTCCGGGTGCAGTATTCAACAATGAGTTGTTGTAATAGTTTGTGTATATCCCGTTTTGACTAAACAGAGCCACACAGATTGCACTATTGGTTGCGCCTGAAACGCTTGATGACACACTGATTTCATTATTAATGAAATCAGTATAACTTCCAGGCACAGCTGTTGTTCCAGTATTGTACAAACCTACCGTTTGGTTGGTTAAACCTGTAAGACCATAAATTTTATTGTTCATGACCTTACCGTGGGCATTAGGAGTTCCATTATTGCCTGTCATGTATATGCCGTAAATATAACCGGTGTTGTTTTCAAGAGTAATATAGTTACCCGTAATTACATTGGCACTGTCACAGTTGTTCATGTAAATGCCAGACGTAGCTGGAGCTGTGCCAATACCGGCGTTAGCAGTTTTTACGGGAATAGTATTGTTAACAATTCTAATACTGCTTGCATTGGAAGCATAAATGCTCTGTTGATAACAGCTGTCGAACAGGTTACCTTCTATCACATCATTTTGAGAGAAGAAAACCGTTGATACAGGAAACGGGGAACTCAAGCCGCTAATGTATATACCCCGGGCTCCTTTATGAAAGGTATTTCCTTTGATCACCAGTTTTCCACCTGTATAGTTTGTTCCGGCATATATACCTGTAACGTCAGTTTGACCATTAAAATAACTGGCAGGCGGTTTTACAGAATTTACCACGCAATTCACAATGCTGTCATTTGATGCGATATTCATCAGATCAAATGCCCTTGCGTACACTGCGTTGGTGGCAGATACTGTAAGATTTTTGAACGTGACATTGCTTGCGCTGTCCAATTGCACTGTATAGTTATTGTTACCGTCCGGTGCGTTGTACGTCAATTCAGTGCCTGCGGGGTTTCCGCTTTCACTTTGGAAGGTAACGGTATTTACTGCAGAGCTGTTGCCAATTACGCCAATTCTGATATGGTCGTTGTACACGCCTGGTTTTGCTTTGAACACTACCGGGCCTGCAATACCGCAACTGATAGCAGATGCAGCATCTTTAAATGAATTAAAGTTTTTCGTACCTACAGGATCGGTCGCCTGCGTCTGGTCGATCGTATATGTACCCGCAGGGAAATAACCGCCGATCACAATTTGTATAGGAACAGTATATTGAGGCGTACCACCGTTACAAGCCACTGCAGCACGATAATATATTGTATTATTGCCCGCATTGAATGTATATGGCGGCGCAACTAATGGTGTCGATAAATTTGACCATGTACCTGCAACGCTGGTAGCTGTTTGCCACTGATAAGTTAACCCTAAACCAACATCATTATTTTTCAGGTTCAAAATAACTGACTTGCCTACGCAGGTTGCGTAACCAACGTTTGCAAATGCATCACCCGGAAGGAATGATGTGGTACAACCCGGCAGGTTATATTCAACAGCGCCTACATCCGGCGTCTTCGTATCTCTTGCTGCGCTGGCGATATCATCAAGCGTAACAACAGGTGTACCTTTGTTCATCATCGCAGCTGATGTTGGTGTTAGGTCCCCTGTTGAAAGATTTTTGAAAGCCGGATCAACAGCAACAGACGTAGTATCGAATTTTGTAGCTTTTTGCCAATCGGCCAGTGTAGCGAAAGCCGTATTGTTATAATACCCCGTGCTGTATGTAGGATGTCCGTTGCTGAAATAGTTATTGTAGTTTATGGTAAATAATGACAGCGTGCTGGATGCCATACACATGCCATATTTCAGCGCCGTTCCGCCACGCACGATAGAGAAAATATTATTTTTTATATCTACAAAGGCAACCTGGTTAGTCGCATAAAAGCCATAGGTCTGGACAGTTGCGGCAGTATTTATGTCATCAATCACCACTGTGTTGTAGTAGTAGTTAGCATAGCTTGAACCACTGTTTGCCAAACCATAAATGGTACCCAAACATTTAATGTCGTAAATCTCATTATTGGATGCCACGTTCTCAGAGCCGGCAAAACCATTGGCAGTACTAAAGTATATGCCATAAAAACTTCCATTGAAAGTGTAACTGGCATTGAACATCGCATGTATCTTATTCTTGGAAATAAAATTGGCAACGTTTGTACCGGTTAAGTAAACACCCATAAGTGAACCGCCTGTGGTTGAGCGTAAAGGTCTTGAGAAATCATTGCCTTCAACCCTCGTCATCAGGTTATTGCTCATATAGATACCGTAAGCTCCAAAGTCCTGTATCGTGTTATTGAGAACCTGGTTTCTATTGACAGGATAGTCCGCTCCAGTACTTGTACCGCCCATAATAGAAATAGCGTATTGCCCTCCCTTGATGGTATTGTTTCTGATTGAATTGCTGTCACAATTCGAACCATTTGAAGCCGGGCTAGTGCCTCCACTCATCACAATACCTGCATAGTTGTTTGATTGTACAGGATCAACAGTAATATTACATCTGCTGATCGTATTGGAATCGGCATCGTTGGTCAGATGGACACCCCAACCAAATTGTGAAGCGGTGTTTCCAAGTGCGGTGATATTAAGGTTGTCAATAATCACGTGATGTGCGCCGTTCAATCTGATCACCGGCGCTGTTGCATTAGTGGCAGCCAGGTAGTTAATTGTAGCACCATTACCATTGAACGTGATCGTGTTTGTTGCAGAGGTTCCAAAAACGCTGTTTATAATAAGCTGCTCATTGTATGGAGTACCAGTATTTACCACGTTAAATACAACAGGTCCGCTAATGCCGCATTTGATATTATTGTATGCATCATTAAATGATTTGAACGGCCCTGTTACCGGCGTTGTTGGCAAAGAATTATTAATAACGAATGTTCCCTGCACACCTCCAATTCTGTTCACCAGCACACTTGGGGAGTAGGCAGTTTGACGGCTAAGCATACAAGAGTCCATTTGCCTGTAATAGGTGGAAGGAGCTAACGGAGTAGTGGCAGCCAGCGTAGTAGTAAGCACATCTGTTGTTGCGCCTGAAATATTATTCCACGTAACGTTATTTGTAGAATATTGCCACTGAGTAACCAAACCTATGGTTGCAGGATGTACCGCAGTTAGGGTAAAGTTGTCGGTCGGGCAAACCTGTGACTGGTTTGAACTAACGGTTCCAGGATCCGGAGCACCATTACAATCAGGAGGAGCTGCTGTCCAGGTGAATGTAATATTCGGCCTTGTAGTAGCAGTACCTAATTCGGTTGTTGTACCAATTGTACAAAAGTTGGTAATATCATTCGCGCCATAGGTATGCGATGCATTAAATGACAAACCCGTTGTCCATGCCACGGTAGCATTAGCTGTTTCATTATTACTAATACCAGTGCCTCCGTTAACGCAAATTTCAACCAGAAGGTTGCTTGTTCCATTCCAGAAAAATTTGTTCGTGAACGGGTATGAGTTTACGCCCGTTGTAGGCGTAAGATTCGAATTGGAGTAAAGTACCGCCGGAGAGTTTTCCCAGGTAGTAGATTGAAGGGAGTTCACACTTGTTGTGTCCATCTTCAGGGAATATTGGCGGAGACCACTGGCATTGTTCACGCTCACTACGTTGTACTTTAAACCGGTAATATAACCCCGCGTAAGCCCTGCGGCCTGCAATTCGCTTGCACGAAACAGGTATTGCGATCTACTTCCCTCAACGGCACCCGGCAAGGGCGACGGATAGGTTGTACCGCCGTTTCCTACAGAGCCGGTACCAACGGTAAAGTCCTGGGCGGAAAGGCGTGACGCAATAGTAAGAAGAAAGAAGACACAAAAGAGGAATGCATGCTTTGTTCTCATTGCAATTATGATTGGTTTTGGTGTTTATGGATCATCTGGCAGTTAAACAGTGTTTATCCAAAAACTCACATGTGTTGTCTGCACTTTATCAGACTATTTTTTCTGCTCCTTGTAAAAATACTATTGTGATTTTTTGATTGTTTGAGCATAAATGCGCAAAAAAATAACCGAGTAGAAACACCTAGGAGAGTGGAAAATTGAAAATTGAAAGCGGAGAGTTGATAGCTGTTAATTGTTAAAAGGAACGCGGGTTAACGTCATTGTTCAGTTATTCAAGCACTCAAATATTCATTTCTTTAATCATAAAAAACACGCTGCGGTACGTCATTGCGAGACCCTGGGAGACCGCACGGTTGGATGATGAAAGCAATTACAAATAGCGGCGAGCGGGGCGAAGCAATCCCCTGCAAGTCGCGAATGGAGGTTGCTTCGGCCGCTGGTCTTATTTTGACCTGTCATTAATTAGCCGAGCATTTCTCCTTCGTTCGCAGGCCTCGCAATGACGCGCTGGCTTTATGCAGTTTATTCAGTCAGTTACCGGCATAAAAAAAGGCCTGTATAAAACAGACCTTAAGTTTGTCACTATTAACAATGATACTAATGGCTAATTCAAAAGGTAAAAGTAAAAAGGTAGATGGTTTTATGCGCTACCTTTCATAACGTATCGGGAACCCTCTTTTTTGAATTTTTATTTTTTACTTTATCAACTAACATGTTCCGCGGCTTTTTCAGCCTTGGTATCTTTTGTCGGTTTCGCCGCCTTCTTCACTTTTTTGGGTTTGGGATCTTTTGCGCCGGCGGCGAGGATCTTACTGGCTTTTTTTACGTGGCGGTTAAATTTCTTCTCTCCTACTTTAGACTTTAAGTCTTCAAAGGTCGAAAACAGTTTATCTTCAATCTGAGTACGTAGCGTTTTTTTCGCGCTCTTTTCGGTGGTAAGATTCTTTTTTGACATTACTAATTTTTTTAATTAAAAAGTCGCTCTACTCAAATTTAATAATTTGATAATATTGGCAATGTTAAGTTTTTAAAACATTCGGATTCATTATTTTTTTTATACTTCGCTGTCTTTTAAGGCATTATTTTTAATCTCAACCGCCTCCGGGATGGCAAAAACAAACTACGCAGCATTGGCAGCCAAAAGTTTTAACACGTAATGTTTTCTTAACACGAAATCTGTTGTGCCATCCCTGAAAAATGTCTACTTTTTTCGCTGATTTTCTAACCATAAACCGCGTTAGTGTTATGTCAGTAAATAAAAAAGAATTCGACAACTTTTTGAAACAGGAACCATGGGCAATGGACAACTCTGAACTTGTATTCGGACGTTCCCTTGGAAGATACACTGCCATCAATGGTATTGTACATCTCTATGCGAGTTTGGAACAACATACTGACGGCTACTACCAAATTTTTAACGACCCTAACGGTAATACTCACCTGCAAATTGATATCGCAGGCAATAAAAAAGAAGGCATCGTTCAATCCCCCGGAGAAATTGTTTTGCTGGATGAAAATGGAGAAAGCAAAGTTTTAATTCCGAAGAAAGAATTTTTTATCCCGCAGGCGGAGTAATGAGCCCGCAGATGACGCCGATTTGACTGATTTGCACAGATTTTCTGATGCAGACTTTGCAACACTTTAAAGGTGCGACAGATTTTCATGATTGTCACAATCTTCCATGATCATTAAGTAGTAGATCGTAACAAATCATCAAATCTGCCTGCCCGACTAAAGTCATTAGGCAGGCGCTCCTTCTTATCCTCAATTTTCAATTCATTGTTGGCTCTTACTTCTTATTAGACTTAATAAAATATAACAAAAAAACACTGGGCACGCAGATAACACTGATTTGGCGGGTCTACGCGGATTTTTTCCTACTACCAGGGACCATTGCCTGATAGAACCTTGGGGAAAAGTAAAGAAAATCGTGATGGCAAACCCGTATAACACACAATAGGATGAGGATAATGACGCAGGTCCAACAAATTGTGGTTCAATTATTTTAAAAAAATGCGGAAATATTTTGGCAAATCAATATCGGCGTCTTATTTTTGCAACCCCGTTGAGGGAATGGCCCTGTAGCTCAATTGAATAGAGCATTTGACTACGGATCAAAAGGTTTCAGGTTTGAATCCTGACAGGGTCACGAAATAGGGTTTCGAAACCAGCTAAAAGCCAGCAAAGTATTGATTTTGCTGGCTTTTTTGTTTTTAGGCATATCAAAAAAGTACAAAAGAAATCAATATTCTGGTGAACAAAATTTTTCCCAAATTTTGTTCACTGGAAAATGAAAAAAAGCCCATTCAGCAAGGATTACGGCGGAAAAAAGTTTACCAAAATACGCCCCGCTTTCACCTGGTTTTCCCCTTCTTTTTCAGTCTGTGAGTGAACATTTTTTAACCAATCAAAAAAACGAAAAACGTGGACAGAAAACACAGTTTTGCACTTTAATGCTTACAACTGCAGACTTTGCACACTATCCCGCCTTTGCAACTGTAACGTATAGCCTTTTTCCGGGGCAGACAACAACAGGTTTATTTTTTCCGGATTAGTGACCAACTGCGCGGCCTCAAGGTTGTTAATTGAAACCACAACATCTCCTCTCAGGATTTTCTGCGCCATGTTTTCGTTTGTCACCGATTCAACTACTAATTGCTCTTTCTCATTGAATGTAAAATAAACGCCGTTGAGTACGAAATCGTATGGCAGCCCACTGGCTTTGTTGGGCGTAAAATGAACGAGTTGTCTTCCTAAATCGAGCGTAAAATTAAACCTGTGCAACATTTTAATCCCTAGCGAGCCGGCCCTGTCACCGGCCCATTTTTCGTCGCCGGTTTCGTAGACCTGTAACACGCCAGGAAAATGCTTCAGTTCCAAGGAGCCTAGGTTCAACTTATCAAAATCACCGGTTACTGAAGTGGAGGCATGCCCCAGGCTAACTGTAGTGCCGCTGCTGTAAGGCAAAAAACCACTGGTGAGCAGCTGGTGATTTTCGACAAATGGCCCAAATCCAACAAGGTAGTAGCCGGCGCCGGTGTCGAAAACGAAATCTGCCCCTGCTTCCTGTGTTCCAACTTTTAGAATACCCGGAACAACCGGTACACCATTAGCAAGCCTTACCGCCACCGTGGTCCCTTCTTTTTCAAAAGCATAGTTACCGAAGTTGTATAATTCTATAACCATCTTGTCGAAATCCACTTTAGTGATAAAACGGCGGGCAAGCGTATTGCCCAAAATACCATCCAGACCGCCGCCGATGCTTTCAAAAAGAGCAATATTGTTTTTAGGTATCGTTAGTGTATCTAAGTGCAGTGTATTGTCCGAAGAAATAGACACCTCCATGCTAGCGCCTACCACTGAAGTATTTTGTCTGCGACTCTTTACCAGGCCCAGCGAATCAGCTACAGATTTTTTCAGTGCCATACCATCGGCGCCGGTATCAAACATCAGCCTCAGCGGGCGACTGCTTTGATTCAGCCGGGCCGTTACCACAATAAACCCGTTTACCATTTGAAATGGAATGCGGGCTTTAAGTATTGAACGCTGATATTTATCAACGCCACACAATTGATCGAAAAGGTCAACGTATAGCAACTCATTTCTATCGTTCAACCAAGCGGCCGTTTCAATGGATTTTCCCTCGCTGAAACCTTGTAAAACCATGCGTTTTTTTTCGCCTGACGTTACCATCGTTTTCAAGCGAAGCGAATCGAGGGAAAAGTGTTCTGCTATGTTTTGCAGCACACCCTCAGCAGAAGGGCGACTATACACTCCTACAGAAAAGTCGGAAGCAAGAAATAGCCTGTAAACGCTTGCATCTCTGGTTTGAAACGAACGGTTCAGCGCAGACACCAATGAATCCGGTATAAACGTTTTTTGTGCGCTGCCAACACTTGTTAAGACGGCGAGTGCTACAAATAAAAGCAGGAACATTTTCCTGCGGAACAGATGTACCAACATATATTCTTCTTCAAAATGATAGAAATATTTTTCTGAAATTGCCCAGGCGGAGTAAAAGGCTTGCTTCGACCAACAACTCAGGTGAATTGTTAGTCAAAGCAAGCCTTTTATCTTTAGGAACAGTTTACACTATTAGAGAATCGTGCAATAATTATTTTGCAGCGTTATCTTTTTTGTCGTCGCCGCCAATAGCCGCCATAAGCATTTTTTTCAGGTCAGGATTGGAAGGTCTTGGCGCACTGGCTGTAATTAATTTGCCATCTGCATCAATCAAAATGAAACGCGGAATGGCTGCAATAGAATAAAATTCCATTAAATCTTGCTTTCCACCTGTATTCAATTGAACACCACCCAATGCATTTTTTTGAACATAGTCCAGCCACACTTGCTTTTGATTGGCACCGTCTGTAGAAATACTCACAAACTCTACAGGCGCATTCGCTGCTTTCATTTCGTCTTCCAACTTCTTCATGAAAGGCATTTCCGCTTTACAAGGTGCGCACCAGGTAGCCCAAATATCAACTACCACTATTTTACCTTTTAAATCGCTGAGGGAAACTTTTTTTCCTAAACTATTTTCGTATTCGAAATTGTAAGCGTAGCTGCCTTTGGAAAACGTACTCACTTTTTTCAGTTGATCAAAATATTTGGCCTTTGCAACCGGTGTTAAAAGATATTTTTTATATTGGTCAGTGGCCGCAGTGAAATCGTTGTACGTTCTAAACAAAGCAAGGCTATGGGCAAGGACAATCCCTTTTAAGGTATCATTGTCCGTTATATTTATTTCATCTTTTAAAATTGACGAAGTAGTCGGTTTTGTATTTGCGTATTTTTTTTCATAATAGGCATACTTAACGACGCTGAAAATATGCATATAATCCGCCGCATTACCGAATTGCAAAATGGATGTCGAGGAGAAAGTTGTATTTTTTATTATAGCATCATAAAATGCAGGATATTGTTCTCTTTCCGGTCTTGCAGGTTTTGGCATGACTAAAATAGCAATGGGCCACACATTCATGTCCCAATCAACCATACTTTTCATGAATGCATTGAACTTGGTATTCTTAGTTGCTATTTGTTTTTTAAATGTTTCTGCCTGAGGCATCAACTTTTGATAGGATGCAAAAAAAGTTGGATACTGGGTAGTATCACGTGCGGCTTTTGCTACCGGGGCAGCCAATTCGTTCCACTTTGCCAACACTGTCATTTCGGGAGAACCGGAAATAACTTCGTATGCTTCTTTATCTTTAAACTTGATTGTCACATTATCGCCCGGTTTCAAATAAAATCTTGAACTGTACCAGGTATACACGGTATCGCATATATAATAAAGACCTTCTTCGCAATTGGGAATGGCGAATGCAAAATTTCCATCTTTGTTTAGGTAGGATACGGCAATTTTTTCCTTAGCACCTTCTTTTACAGCAAATAACTCCAACGGCGTCTTTATATCGCGGGCGTTCTCCCCTTGAATAATTGCTGTTGTATTTTTTTGTGCCAATGCACCGGACATTAGTCCGATAACAAAGCAGATAACAATCGTGATCTTTTTCATACTCTTTTAAAATTTGTATTTTTTGTTGAAAATTTTAAATGCGCCTGCTTCTCAATAAAAGGTGTTGCTATTGTTTCGGCTGACACTTAATTTTTTAATGGTTTATTTCTTGTCAGATATTTTTTTCAATTCCGCAAATGGCCCATGCTTCTGCCCCATCAGGTTGCGTTACAACTGGCACCGCCTTTTAAATCAGATCCATTCCAACATTCTGATAATTTATATTAGGCACTGTAGTTGTAAGCGGCTGGCACGATGGGTTTGTGGTTGCCAGATTAGAATTGTGGATCAAAAAACATGGTTGTCTATTATCCATTATTGTATCGCATTCATCACGAATACCTCTACTACTTTCGCAGGAATAGTCAAGCTGGTAGTACGGCTATATCGGGCAATATTAACGCCATAAAACACGCCGTCAGTGCCATACAAAGGACCGCCACAATCTGCAGGAGCTAAATTCCCATCATGAAGTAATACTTTTTGAAAATTATCTATCCTTTGGCTTCTACCTTCCGGGAAAAGGTCCTTAACACTATTTTGCGGCACATAATAACGTTTCAGAGGAAGCTCTTTTGTATAAATATTCCCTGTGCTTTTTTTATACTGAACGGATACTGTCTGGTTGTAATCATATTTAGATAACTCACTGGTGATGTCTTTCAGTTTCAGTATTGGTTTGTTATTGATGCTCATCAATTGGTCATGGGAAGCAATACCATCCCTTGCTCTTGTTGTGTCTCTTGTCTTTTCCTTCGCTACTTCAGCATATACCTCAGCTGCTACCATCAGATGATCATCGGTACGAGCCAATGCTTTAAACCCTAAATAATAGTCAGGCAATTTAGGGATTGACAGAAATCCATTACTAATAACACTAACGATACCATCGCTTTGTGGCTTTGGAGAAATTAAAAAGTTACCATAATCTTTGAATGTAACTGTATCTGCTCTCTTTTGAAGATTAACACCATCTGATATTTCCTGAGAAATTTCCAATAAAGCCAGATCCGTATTTTCATCGCGACGAACCACTTTGGCACGCAAGAATTGCCCTGAAGGCAATTCAACCATTGGGTATTGACCAATCATAGAGTTCTTGGTAACAAGAAAACTCTTGCCGGTTATTCTTGATACAGGAGCTATTCCCTTCAGGTTAATCAATGTCCCATTGATAACAAGCGTAGGAGAAACTGAATCCTTTACTGCAAATACCGTTTTTTGAAATGCTGCATCTTGTGTTTTAAAACCAGCAATCATATTGTTCAGTCCTGGAACTGGGTTCAATGCTGCACTTTTTTTACCTGACGCAAATGTATCTTCATCCAGAAATGCCAAATGCTTTTGAGGTACTTGCAATGTCGTCCAGTACTTCCTAAAAACATCTATGGGCGCATCAAAATTCTCGCCAATTGCGTTTGTAATTTTGCTATGAATACCAATCACACGCCCCTCCAAATCGAACGTAGGTCCACCGGAGTCTCCGGGTTCCATCTTACAGGTTGTTTGAAGGTCTTGTGTTCCTCTGTCCTTTGGATCAACCACATATCCAAACCTGATAGAAGGTTGACTATGCTCTAAAGACCCGGGATAGGCGATACTGATACAAGGAACTCCTTTTTCGAGTAAAGAAGACCACCCCATTTTCGCAACAGGCCACTTCCCTTTATCGGTAATTAAAATCATCGCTGCATCCGCAAAAGGAATAGAACCTAAGCCCTTCCCCTTAACCTGACGCCCATCCGGAAAAGTTATCAAAAAAATTTCGTCCGGATTAACAGCATGCTCAGCGCTAAGAATAATCCCTTTGGCATCCACCACTACTCCGGTAAAATTGCCTCCTATTACCTGCATATCAGCATTACAATTATTAATACGCACCGTTGCAGCATAGGCATCTTTAATAGCTTGCTTCACTTCTTTCTGCAATACATCATTGGTTTGAGCATGCAGCACTCCCAAAACAGGCACAAAAGCTAATAATAAAAATATCTTTTTCATAAAACTTAATACATCTTAATCAATACGTTTTTCTAACTTATAACGCATGCTGCTTACTTCTTCAACTCATCAAGTAATAAAGTTTTTAAGGCTTCAGCGTGTGAAGGACGAGGCGCGTCAGTTGTCACTACGTTCCCATTTTTATCAAAAACCATAAAACGCGGAATAGCCTCAACAGCGTAATCAGTTGCTATTTTGGATTTCATTCCTCCTGCTATTAGCTGAACGCCCTCCAAACCTTTCTCTTTAATCTTATCTAACCATTTTTGTTTATCGCTAAACTCGTCCATTGATACACCAATGAAGGCAATATTTTCCCCTTCAAGTTCTTTTTCAAGTCTTTTCAGAGAGGGAATTTCCATCAGACACGGACCGCACCAGCTAGCCCACATATCCAACAATACAACCTTACCTCTAAAATCTTTTAGAGATACCATTTTACCTGTTTGATCAGCACAAGTAAAGTTAAATGCCGGCTTTAAAGGTGATTTATCAGTGCTATATATTTTAATGCCTAAATTATTAGTTACTGACTGATGGTACGGCGATTGAAAATATTGTCCATATTTATCCATTAATGCAACAAACTCTGCATAAGTTTTCATACTCCGTAGCGCACGTGCATCAGACAAAATATAAGCACCTTTTACATCCTTGTCATTAAAAACTGTAATATTTTCATCCAGCGTTGCGCGACCGGATACGGCATAGTCTGCATATAATCTGATGTACCTTCCTCCCGTTATCATTTTTAGTACATGATTATTGTTGAATTTATTTTGGTCAACAATGGTCCTGTAATATGGAGGCTGTTGTTCCTTCGTAGGAAATACACCTGCTCTTGGTAAACGAAGAAAAGTCAATGCACAAAAGTCCAGATCGTAAGTAACTACATCCTTCATCAACGCATTGAATGCAGCATTAGGCGTATTAATTGTTTTCTTAAATGCAGCTATTTGACCGGCCACTTTGGTCAGTGCGGGAAAGAAAACTTCGTGACTCTCTACAGAATGGATTGCCAGATGGTGTATGGAATCTGTTATCCCCAACCATTTGGACACCGCCGCATTTTCAGCAGTTTGTTTTCCTATAAATGTCATTACTCTACCTTCTATCTCAACTGTAGCCTTGTCACCTTTTTTAATGTACACAGGATTGCAATCTCTTGTAACATCTTTCCAACCCACCGCGTAAAATCCTTCCTGTGAAGGAGTAAACAAAAAGCCGAAAGAACCATCTCCTGCAAGAACGGCATTAGCTATTGCTTCCAATGCTCCATCATGTACTGTAAAAAGACTAATATCTTTATCTGCAAATCGTGTTGGTTTTACAATGCCTCTGATCTCTGCCATTTGAGCCATGCTACAAAGGCATAGCAATAGCCCTACGAAAAAACACAATAACTTGCTCATCTCTCTCTTTGTATTAATCGTTTTATAAAAACCAGTGGCAATCTTTTATTGGATTGCCACTGGTTTTTTACTAATTATTTGATACTGGCTTTTGCGCATCCGTTGATACTGGTTTTTGCGCACCCATTGATGCTGGCATTTTAAAACCTGGAGGTAATCCTGGTTTTTGCACAACTGTTGATCCTGTTTTTCCTTCAACAGTCTGGAGTAATAATGCTTTTAAAGCAGGATCACTCGGACGTGGTGCTTTAAGGTTTACAATTTTTCCATCGCGGTCAAAAACCATAAAACGTGGTATTGTCGGCATAGTATACACCTGATCAAGCGATTTTCCTCCGGCGCTACCTGCAAATAGTTGAACACCGCCCATCTTCATATTATTTACAAACGCCGCCCATTTGTCTTTATCCGTATCCTTATCTATAGAGATACTCACAAATGTGATATCCTTGTCATGTAGTTCATCTTCCAGTTTTTGCATGAACGGTATTTCTTGCTTACATGGACCACACCAGGTTGCCCATACATCTATCAAAACAACTTTGCCTTTTAAATCCTTCATTGTAACCATTTTGCCGTCTTTATCAACAAAATTGAAATCCCATGCCGTTCCACCTGGCGAGCCATGGTACATTTTTTTACCTACCGCATCAATTTTTTCCTGAAGGCTTGGCGTCTGGAAGTACTGATTATACTCTTTTACGAAATTCGTATAATCCCTATAGTCTCTGAAAGAAGATGCTCCTACTTCAATCAGATACGCACCCTTTTGCACATCTGTGGTAAAGTATTCCGATCTTTCCTTTAGAGTGCTTTTAGGCTTACCGGTAAAACTAGCATACGATCTCATGAACTTCATACCGTTGGGCATTGATAATATGTCATCATCAGGAAATTTATTTTTTTGCTCTATCGTGCTGTAATAAGGCATCCTTTCTGCCTCTGTTGGGTGCGCTTTACGTGGTGTAAGAAGAAAATTCAGGGCCAAATAGTCCATGTCGTAACGTGCTATAGAGTTCATCAAATGATTAAAAGTAGCATTCTTTGTCTTGATGGTTTTTTTAAATGCATCAACTTGAGAAAGTACTTTTTCAAACTCAGGGAAGAAATCTTTATATGTACTTAGTGGAGGGTCTATGAAGTAGATTGCTTTGTACTTTATATCCTGGGTCAAGTTTACCCAAGAGGAATATACCGTATTTTCAGGAGTTTGAGGTCCCACAAATTTCATCCATTTACCATCGGTAGCTATTGAAGCTTTATCTCCTTTCTTCAAATATAATGGCCATTGTGCTAAGCCCAACTTGTCATAGCCTACTACAAAAAAACCTTCGTTTTCCGGTTCAAACAGAAAACCGAAAGCACCGGTACTTGAGATTGAGGAAGTAGCCATTAGCTCTATCTCACCATCAACAATTTTGAATAAAGAAATCTCTTTTAGGGTTGTATTTTTTGCCACCCCTCGAATTTCGCTCATTTGTGCAAAGGCTGTCGTGGACAAGAACAGCGCTGCCATCATCAGAATTTTTTTCATTGCTAGCTGTGTTAACTTTTATTAATTTTTATTGATTAATTCTGTCTTCAATAACGGGTTAGATGGACGCATGCCACATTTGGCGTTTATCATTTTACCGTCTTTATCTATCACCACAAAACGAGGGATACCACCCACTACTATTTGTCTGTGAAAACCATTTCCGGCTGTTTCGTGTTACTATCTTTCTCTATAGTCCATGCTCACTACTCTTCCAAAGCCGGAATAAGTGGTAGCCAATGTAAGATTACCTGTAATCAACGCAGGCTCAGTAAAGCATTCAATTTTACCGTTTACTCCTTCCGGCTTAGCCGGGTCATAGCTACATACCATTAAGTATTTATCTGTATATTTAGGAGCATTGGCATATTGATGAACCATCAGATTAGTTATCACTTCCCCAGTGCTGCTTTTATCCACTACCAATTTGACAGCAGGAGTTCCTGATACACCTGCAGAACCACCACTCCAGGTAATTTGATATACTTTGCTTCCTGCAGCATAATAAAAGGCCCCATTCACTATGCTTGCAGTAAAACAAGAAGCTTTATCAATGTCTGTAGCTATTGATGTAATGTCTTTATATACCTTTTGGGTAGTAGCATAATTGAGCCCATCAATCACCGCATAATAATAAGTTGGAGATGTAGGATTTTTTAGAATAATATTTATATACTTAGCAGCCGGGGTTGCAACGGCACCATATGCCATAGAAATCATATCCATCCCTGTATTTGTATAACTAAACAGCCTATTCGCTACAGTTGTAACATCTTTCAATGGAACAAGAATAGAACTGGCAGTGTTACCAAGTTTCCCTTCTACAAATCTCCTGTTATCGGTATCGTAAAACAAAAAACCATTAGTGCCGGTACCTTCAGCAAAACCGGTTATCGGTGCTACTGCATAGCGTTTTTTGGCCCCTGCGGCTGTATCGAAATTCATTATTTCGCCAAATCTTATTTGACCGGTGTAGTCAAAATAACGAACGTCCATATTGTTGGAAATTGAGATGGCATTATTAGTCACGCTGGAAGCCTTTTTAACCGCCAGTAAATAAAGGTCAGATGGAACAGAAGATCCGAATATCTCCTTTTTTGCATTATAACTAGGATCCCATCCATAGGTTTCAGGATTCACCCTTTCTGTACTTTGATCCGTTCCTACATAAATTTCATAAGCAAATGGGATCCCATATACCGGTGTTTTCACTGTTTGCGGATATGCCTGATAACAGTAAACTAACTTAGGCTTACCTGCTAAATGAAGATCAGAATGAACAGAATCAAGCAGGTTATTTACTACGGCAAATGTTCCATCTGATTGCTTGTAAAGCATATCTAACCGGGCACTTCCATTAACGCTGGTCATCAACATCCAGCCCTCGCGGTAGGGAGTAGCCTGTATGACTAAGCCAAAGGTGACATAAGACATAATCCCTGTATGCTTATCGGTTACTTTGTAATAACAGCTGTATGTAGCAGGAGGCAAAGAGAACGCTTTATTCAAATTTTTAGTAGTATCCAATACAGTATGACCATTCGCTCCCGATGCACTAGTATAATAGGACCATTCATAGCTATAACGGCTCTCATCACCTGATGTATCTTGAGTAAAACTAACAACCGGATTAATTTTCAACACACCACCTAAATAAGCAGCAACAGTATCAATTTTAGCAATTTTTATCTGATTCACATCGTGATATGTATAATTCCCTATATCTTTTTTGCAAGAAATGATAGAGAGTAGCAAGATTGCGACTACCCCAGATATATATATTTTGTACATGTTTTCCTTTTTTTAATAATAGAGAGTGATCAGTTTACTGAATAGAGGTGCCCATTTTCATTGGCATTGCCACCGTTGCCGGTGGTATAATTTCATCATACACAGTGTCTTTAGCTAGTGCCTTTTGGTCTAAAAAACGTTTTACAGCAGTCGCATAAGCTATTGCATCTCCAAGAGTTATCCCTGTCGGATCTGTACCCCACCATACCGGACTTAGCCCCACATAGTCACATATAAAGAACATTTTTGTTGGTGTAAATGTGCCAAAGTAAGGTGAAGGCACTGTTGCTGTCCCCCCCCAGGATTGAGGTTTAGAAACTGCTGCACTGATCGTGATTTTCAGTTTAACAGTATTAGCAGTGTAGTACGGAGATCTACTAGAAGTATGGGAGTTCAATAAGGTATCGAAATTTTCATTAGGCATCAAGTCAAGATAAAGTTTATACACCTTAGTACCACTTCTGTCCATGTCCGGTGTACGATGCAATACAAGTTTGACGGTATCGTAAATAGCATTTTTCTTGATTGTAAGTATCGATGGAAGATCATAGTGGCTACCGGCAATAGCGGTTGAAGCAGCATCAGCTATCATTTTGTATTCCCTGTCATGGTCCATAGGGATTCCGGTAATTGCAATAGGAATTTTGATTATCGTGTCGTTTGATTCCGAGTAACCGAAAGTTACAAGCGCTGTGTCCGTCAGAGCCAATTTAATTCCTGCATTATAAAAATAAACATCTGCATTTTTATTATCAAATGTCATCAAGCCTTTTTCGCATGATGTCATCAATAGTATTGATGACAAGACAAGCAATTTGTATAATATTTTTTTCACGTATATTTTAATTTATTAGGCGATTAGTAATTTCACTTTGAGGAAGCGGAACAACATAATTAGCGGGGAGGATTGTAATATTCCCGGCTCCAGTACCACTAGGTATAGATGTCAGGTTATTTCTTTTGTAGTAGTAGAATAATTGTCCCTCGCCAAAAAATTCTTTTTGATATTCCTTCTGTATTTCCGTTTTTAATGTTGTGGCTGTCAATGTACCGGAGTAAGGTAGATTTCTTTGTACACGAACAGAATCCAGATAACCTATCGCTTGTGTTAAGTTGGGTTCACACTCAGCTGCGATATAAAACATCTCACTCTTTTTCAGTAGAGCAATAGTATTTGGATACAGTCCGGTAAATCCCGATTTGTAATTACAAAAAGTAAGATATGGATGGGTACCGGTTTGCCAAGACTGAGAGTTCACCCCCCTGAAGTCATTGGTACCAATGGTAGAATTCTCATATACGGCCTTCAAACTGATATCGCTTGGAGCCAGAATATTGTTGTCATCAAGATCCGTTATAAAGACCGCTTGAAAACTTTTTGTCAAATTGACTGCACTTACACCCATAATCATTTCAGCAGAGAAATTATTTTTGCTACTGACATACCATGGGAACTTAGCACTATTACCTATAATAACCTTAGCTGCAGCTAAGGCCGCAGGTTTATTGCCTCTATACATGTTTACTCTGGCTTGTAAAGCTTTTACGGCAAAGTAGTTAAACCTATAGTTGCGATTCTGCATAAAATCGCTGGTATTGGTATTATACATCACGCCTTGGGTGATGACAGGGTCTTGAGACAACAATCCTTCAGCATTATTCAAGTCAGTTAGAATACTGTCCATCACCTGATTGGCCGGAAGTAAAGGGTTTATCTGCACATTGGGCTGCGTATAATAAGGGATAGACAGGGCTACGGAGTCATCATAATTATACCTTGGTCCAAAGAGACGCAGCATGTCGAAATGCAGCATTGCACGCATTGCTATAGCTTCACCTCTGCAAATAGAATCCATTTGAGGCGTCAGGACTCCCGGATAGGCCTCAAGATTAGTAAGAAAAGTATTAGCACCAAAAATGGTTCTATAGGCTGCAGCCCAAATAGCACCCATGGTTCCGCTCACCGCTGCATCAGCATAGGTATAATTAGCAAACGGGTAAGAAGTGTGCATACTATTACCATAGATATTATAGCGCTGTGCCAAAATATCCGGAACTTTCAGTGTAAGCGTTTCTCCATACAATGCTCCATCCTTGTCGCCTAGAACCATGTACAATCCATTCAATGCCGTATAGGCCTTTTTGGGTGTGCTATATATCTGCGTTTCCAGTAATTTATCTTCCGGCTGTACATCTAAGAACTTATTACAGGAAGATATAGAAGTGAGAATCGACAAACCCAAAAATATTTTATTATAATGTTTTTTCATTGTTATTATAATTTAGAATGATGCCCTTAGGCTAAAGGAGATGGCACGGGCAAATGGATAATCTGTTCCTCTTTCGAATTTGATGGTTGATATGCGAAAAATATCATTGCCATAAGCTGAAAATACCAAGCTACTCATACCTAATTTTTTCATCCATGGCTTTTGTCGGAATGTATAGTTCACATTAATAGATTCACAGGTTAATGTATTTTCTTCCTGAATAAAACGAGAAGACATCTGAGTGACATCTGTCAGAGAAATCGCTTTAAATTGAACAACATCTCCCGGCTTTTGCCAACGATCATATAAGGAACGCTTGTCCTGATTCGACGCAGTTGCCTGATAAGAAATATTTTCAACTTTATTAAACAATGCACTATTAAATACGTCTGCCTTTATGCGATAGCGCATGATTATAGACAATGAAAGATTTTTATATACAGCAGTATTGCTAATTACACCTTCTGCAAAAGGATTTGTATTTCCCATTACACCAAGGTATCCCTGGTTGTATTCAAACGTATGCGTTCCATCAGCTTTTTCAAACACTTCGTGTCCTGTTGCCGGATCAATACCTAACGATTTAACTGTCCATATAGCATCCGGACTATATCCATCCTTAAAGCGCGTCAAAGTATTAGCATATTTACTATTTAAGCCATCTAACGAGTGGTTGAAGCCGAAATATTTATTGCGAACATTACTACCCATTATTGAGAGCGTCCATGATTTGCGATTTTTTCGATCACTTATGATCTCATAAGCCACCCTCCATTCAAAGCCAATACCATTCATTCCTCCCAAATTTTGTTGATAATTGCTAACACCTGTGGAAGGAGGGCGACTAGTAGAAACTAATAGATTATTTGTCTTCTTGGTATAGGCCTGTAAATATCCTGACAATCGGTTATTAAATAATACGAAATCAAGACCGCTACTCCATTGAGCTGTTGATTGAGGTTGCAAACCGGGGTTGGCAAGTTGATTAATGGTTGATCCGAGCCCAAACTGATTACTGTAACCATAATATTTATATACCGACGTGGAAAGTGCTGATCCAAAATTCTGATTACCGGTTATTCCGAGATTGGAAAAAAGTTTTAACCTATTGAGCCATTTGACATTTGACAAGAATTTCTCTCTATTGACATTCCAACCGATACCTACAGCCCAAAATCCTGAAAATCGATTTTTCTTACCAAAAACAGTTGAGCCATCTGTTCGATAAGTAGCATCAATAAAGTAACGTCCATCATATACATAGTTCAATGACGAAAGCGCATTAACAGTTCTGTATGTAGCAGTAGAACCGGAAGGTTGAGATAGATCATAACTGCTTGCAAATGTCAAAACGGGATTTGATCCTGAGGGGAAGCCGATGGCTGTAAAAGAATTACTTGTACTGTAATTAGAGCTGACTTCACCTCTGATATTAGCTGTCAGCGAATGTTTGCGTGCAAATATTTTCCCATACGACAACATACCATTGACTGTATAAGAGGAGCTTTTTGATCGCGATGAGGTGTATGATCCCTTCTGAGTGACCGGAGTATTAATGTACTTTGTATTATCAGGAGATATAAAAATATCTCCATCCGAAGTACCGGTCGCATATTGAAGTCCTCCATTAAACCGAAGACCTGACGTAATATCGTAAATGACACTTAAGTTATTTGCAATTGATGCATTTGTTGATGCATTTTTATATGGGAGTACAGCATTATACAGAGGATTAGTAACATTGATGAAAGTAGGAATCCCAAAATCATCATACATCACGGTGTTATCCAACCATTGATTTGTATAATTTTTCTTATAATATGGATTTGCTGATGCATAATCAGAAAAAGATCCATAAGGACTTTGATTACCACTTGTGCTGTTGTAAGTGAAGTTATTGCTAATATTCAATTTACCTTTTCTATATCCAAGTGCCAATTTACCACCATACGTATTACGATTTGAGCCTTTCATTACACCAGGCTGTGATCTGTAGTTGACCCCAATACCATAAGTAACAGACTGGTCGCCTCCGGATATATTAAGAGAAGTAGCACTTGTTATCGCGGTTTTCACCGGCTCATTAAGCCAATAAGTATTGACTCCACTTGTGACATCAGTTAACCGTTTGTTATACACCTGATCTAATTGCAATTGCCCAAACGAACTATTGCTCGTATATCTGCCTGACAATTTTTCAAATTGTAATTTTTCTTCAGCATTCATCAGGTTATACACGGTCAAATCAGGGTTTTCCACTCTTATATCCTGAGAAACACTCAATCTCAATTTTCCCTCTTTAGGTCTGGTCGTTTCAACAACTACCACTCCATTTGCTGCCTTGGCTCCATACAATGCTGTCGAAGCCGCATCTTTTAATATTGTAACCGAGGCTACGCGTTCCATATCAAGATCCACAATAATGGAAAGAGGAGCTTCAAAACCGTCTAATATAAATAAAGGAAGATTGGCATTTGTAGAATATCCAGACAATTCTGCAATACTCGATTTACCACGAATTTCAATATTAGGCATTGAGTTCGGGTCAGACCCTAACTTATTATTAGCTACAATAACAAATGAGGGATCCAAAGATTTCAAACTCTCCAGAAGATTCTTATTACCTACTCGTTTCAAATCTTCACCTGTAACCGTAGTTGAAGCACCGGTAAAAGTTTCTTTTCTACGGGTAAACATACCGGTAGACACAACCGCTTCGTTCAGCGCTTGTGTTCTAGGATGAAGTTTAATGGTAACAAAGTCAACATCATTAACTTGAACTTCTTTTGCAATAAAGCCAATACAACTTACCATTAACGTAGAAGGAATTTTTAATACAGCTACCTGAAAATTTCCCTCCTTATCAGTAAATGTGCCTGCATTGCCTGATTTTACCACCACGCTTGCCCGAACTATAGGCTTATCATTTTCATCCACTACTTTACCTTTTACTGTGGTATAGGCAAAGTCATACGTGGGTTGCGATAATATTACATTATTTGGTTTTGGGGAGAGTACAATAAATTTTTCCCTGATGTTGAAGTTTAGGGGCTGGTTCTTCAAAACCTTTTCCAGCAAGGATTGCAGTTCACAATTCTTTACATCAATACTGATAGCTCCCGCTTTTGCAAGCTGGCTTTTCTCGTAGATGAAGCTGTAACCTGTTTGTTTCTCCACCTCATCAAGCACTTTAATGAGTGGAGCGTTACGCATGTTAAGCGTAACATTTTGCGAAAAAGTTTTTGCGCTTGTCTGTAAGGCAAACGCGAGCAAAAGAAAAACTGTTATTCTCATTGTTAACCAAGTTTGAGATAATAACTGGTTAGTTTTTTGCAAATAGCTGAGTAAGCCTTTGCAAAAAGCAGTTAATTGCATAGCTTTGATGTGTTTTGGGTGATGAAATAGCTAGTCTTTACGCTTAACGATTATTTATGAATTCATCCATTATATCGCCGAAAGTGCTACGAACGCTTTCGGTTTCTTTTTTGGAGGAAGTTCCAAGAGTGTTGTTTATTTCTTTAGTTTCTCCATGTAGGTTTTTGGGTTATCAGCTGTATATTGTTTAATGATTTTTATATTATGCATTGGTGGCAATAATTCTCTTCCCTTCGACTACAAACTTTACCTGTTTGGTAAGTTCAAGCAATTTCAATATCTCTGATAAACCTACATTTCTGGGAATCTTAGCTACAAAAACACCATGTATATTATCTTTATATTCAATTGTCAGATCGTACCATCTTGCAAGTTGTCGCATTATTGTTTTAATATCTGTTCCTTCAAATACAAACATGCCGTCCTTCCATGCCATAGTTTCTTCCAGGTTTGGTTGAATGGCTATTTTTAGTTTGCCCCCTGCATCTATCTGAGCTTGCTGTCCGGGACGCAACCTTAATTCCTGCTCCTGCTGCTTTACCTGTACAGCGCCTTCAAGCAATGTTGTTTTCATTTCACCCTCATCATCATACGCATTGATATTAAAATGCGTACCCAATACATTAACTATGGACTGTTTCACCTTTACACTGAAAGGCTTGCCAACGTTGGAAGCAACTTCAAAGTATACCTGGCCTGTAACTTCCACTACACGCTCTTTACCGGTAAACGCAGTTGGAAAATAAATGCTGGACATGGCATCCAGCCATACTTTGGTACCATCTGAAAGTGTGAGTTTGTATTGGCCTCCCGCAGGTGTAATTACTTTATTGTATTTAATATCTTCAGTTGCTGTTTTGGCAATATATGCCAACTCGCTGCCATGCTTCATTATTTTTACTCCGCTATCCGATGGCAATTGCGTATCCCCTTTTTCATCCAGCCCCACAGTGGCTCCATTGGCGAGTTGCAATATAGCTTTGCTACTTCCCGGTAAGATATCTTGTTTCGCACTTGTATCCTTTGCTAATACTACAGTTTCGGCTGTATTTTTATGCAATAGAAAATAGGCTCCTGTAGCAACTGCCAACAACATGGCAGCCGCAGCCATCCATTTCCTGGCGCCATACATCGTTTTTACATTAGACACTGGTAATGCTTTTTCAGCTTCCATTTCAACAGGCATTCTTTTTTGAAGGCCTTTAATAAAATCATCTGTTGACAACGGCAAATCAATTTCGCCATACGTGTTTTCGATCAACGTTCTTTTCAGCTCATCGCTAAGCAATGATTCGTATGCAGGTTGGTGAATCATCACCTGAAGTTGCTGATACTCCTGCGGTGTTATCTCTCCGCTGATATAGCGGGCAAATAATTCCAGAAAAAGTTCTTGGTGCGTCATAGATCAGGTTTAAACAGGGCCTTGTGCTAACCACAAAAGGCCGCCTATATATAAAGACGCAGCATTTATTTGAAGTGACAGGTGGTTTGGAAAAAATATTTTAAAGGATAGAATAGCCATCGGAAAAACCGGGATTTCAATGCAATCACCCTTTATTTAAACACAATAGTAAAACGAGGCCCGCTAAAAGGTGCTTGGTATTGTGTTGATGAATGTAGATGCGCAGTGAGTTTAATGCAAGCGCCATATGAAAACGTACGGTTCGCTTGGTTATTTGCATAGATTCAGCAATCTGATCGTAACTCAACCCTTCCATTTTACCCAATTTGAAAACTTGTTGCTGTTGAGGAGATAAGGCATCCACCCCTTTAAGAATGAGGCTGTGCAGTTCTTTCATTTCCATCTGTTGATCAGGCAGCCATAGTGTTTCTGAATGTTCTGTGGATGGTTCAATTGAAGCGCTATCTATTTTTTTTCTGATGGCGGAGATGAGAAGGTTGCGGGAAACAATAAAAAGATAGTCGTCGAAATGCAGAATTTCCGTGAGTTTTTCCCTGTATTGCCAAATCTTTAGAAAGACGTCCTGAGTGAGTTCTTCAGCGATAGTGTAGCATTGTACGTAAGTCATTGCATGCGAAAAAACCCTTTTCCAATGCATTGCCACCAGCGAATTAAAAGCCGGTTGGTGGCCATCCGCTATTTGCAATAGCAATAAATTTACTTCTTGCGAATGTATTTTTTTTTCGTCCTCAGCCAATTTTCTATTAGTTGTTTTGGTAAACCAGGGGCAATAAACGCCACGAAAGCATCGCAATATATGATGAAGATAAAATATCTCCAAAAGTTAAGAATGGGATGTCCGATATAGGTAAAGCATAAGCCGAAGTGATTACAAAGGATACAATGGACTATCAATGCAATTCAATTTAACAAAAACAAACATGCCAAATAGGACAATAGACAATAGCTTTGCGAAAGGGTATCGAATGAAGAAATGAAATGAAGAACACAAACAGCCAAGTGCTCTAAGTAACATACGCAAGGATTTTAGTTTATCAAACTTAACTGCGGCTAATACAAATCTCGATAAAAGCAAAAAACTGTCCGAATTGTGTCTGAACAGTTTTTAACTATTTGACTTTCAACGTTCAAAGTCGAAGCGAATGGATTCGAACCACTCTTTTAAAGAGATATGGAAGGAATTATGCTGCCCCTTTTGTTACATGCCGAATGATATCTTTTATCAACGACCTTAATCTGTGGGGAATCGAACACAGATTGAATACCATTTGAATTCAATCTATTGGCAAACTAGACAAAATTATGTTCAATGAATTGTTCACTCTGAGTAATACAAAGCATCCAATCTTTAATTTAGGATTATAGTTGTCGAAATAATCACTATGACGATTTATTCTTTTTCATTTCTTCTATCATCCTTACCTAACACTAATCTTTTTCAATGTTTTATCTTTGCATCATTAATACTCTGTATGGAAGGAGATGTGCAAAAATCAAAAGATCCGCTACATGGCCTAACGCTGGAAATGATTGTAAAACATTTAGAGGCAAGCTACGGATGGGAAGAGCTGGTAAAACATATTGCTATCAATTGTTTTACCAGTAATCCCTCGGTACAATCGAGTCTAAAGTTTCTACGCAAAACGCCTTGGGCACGTACCAAAGTAGAGAATTTTTATAAATACTCTTTGCGACATAACAAATTGAAGTAACCGTGCACATATTTCCCGCTTATTATTGCTCATCCTCACAATATTGTGGGCCGTGGATTCGCATCCCGTCCGGTCTGGGTTAATATATTAAATAACACATTGAACAACTGATAATCTATTACTTCTAATTTGCAACACTTCAGATTCGCAAACAACCAATAAAAAGCATTAAATTTGACTAATTCACTTCAGTGAACAAGAAGGTGAACAGAATAATTAAGTTTTTTGAAAGTCTTACTGGGTAAGTGTTTAAGATATAGGTTTGAACCCTGACAGGGTCACGAAATAGGGTTTCGAAACCAGCTAAAAGCCAGCAAAGTATTGATTTTGCTGGCTTTTTTGTTTTTAGGCCTATCAAAAAAACACAAAAGAAATCAAACTCTGGTGAACAAGGCGGTGAACAAACCTTTTCGCAATTTTTGTTCACTGGAAAATGAAAAAAAGCCCATTCAGCAAGCGTTACAGCGAAAAAAAAGTTTGCCAAAATCGCACCCTTTTTATTTGACTTTACCCTTCTTTTTCAGTCTGTGAGTGAACATTTTTTAACCAATCAAAAAATGAAGAAACGTGGACAGAAAACACACATTTGTACTTTTGTGCGTAGTAAGAAAGAGCCGGCTGAACCGACAACAAAAATATCCTGTTTATTTACGCATCAGTGTCGACACTAAACGTGTTGAAGTGGCAACAAAGGTTAATATAACCATGGATGAATGGGATGTACACAGCTGAGGCTTAAAGGAAATACTGATGAAATAAAGAGGTGTAACCGTCTTTTGGAAAACGCCGAATTCAGAGCTAGGGAAATCTATAATCAATTTACGCTCGCGGGGAAAGTTATATCTGCAGAAAGTATAAAAAACGAGCTGACGGGTGCCGAATACAAGAAACGATTGTTCTACTCTACCTTCAGTGATTGGGTTGATGTTATGGAAAAAAAGGCAAACAGGGGATATTTCTGGTCAGAAAGTTGATGAATTAACTCTCCGCAGGCTATTCAATAGTCAACTATTCTTATAGGTTATTTAGGGATAGAATTAAAACCTAATCTGACAGCTTGGGCACCTTAAGCTATCGCACTTATTAAATCACCGCAAAATGTTAGATTAGGTTTTGACTTCTTCAATTAATTACAGGCAGGAGGTAATCCAGCCACTCCCCATTTATGGTTCGGCTTGTCCCCCATCCACAACTCAAGCTGTCCTCCTTTGCTGAAATCATTGTGAGTGAACCAAAATGTTTTCAAGGTGCTTCTGTTTAGCTTAGCCGATTGTATATACTTATTAGCAGAGCTGTTGTTATAGCACTTGATTACAAAACTTTCACCCTCGTAATAATTTTGATTCAGATGTATAGTAATTTCATCAAACAGTGGTGACGTAATTTCATAAACGGGTTGTTGAGCTTCATTGCCCATGATATCAAACAAGCCTATTGACATTAACGCACTTATTCCACCCATTTGACCTTCGTCTTCATCATGGCCACCATAACCGGCATCGGGAGTAGTGCCACCGTATGTCTGTTGCTGTACCTGCCTCACCCAATATTGTGTAAGCCATGGTTTACCGGCATAGCTGAATAAATGCGCATTGGAACAGCCTGGCTGGTTTCCATAACTGATGTAACCTGAACTGTAATCATCTACAAAATCTTGTTCTTTGGCTTTTTCAAAAGCAAAATTTAATTTATTGCAAAAACTATCTCTGCCTCCAATTAAGTCGATCAGCTTGGTAATATCATGTGAAACGCCCCATGTTGCCTGCCAGGCATTGGACTCTACCCAGCCAGCACCCGACAAAGGATTTGTATGTGTAAATTTTCCGTTTTTATCTTTTGGGAAAATAAATCTGCCCACAGTGTCGAAACAGTTCGTCCAACCCGATGCACGTTTTCTAAATAAGTTATAATCATTCTCTCTGCCCAGTTTAGCAGCCATTTGCGCTGCTCCCCAATCCTGAAACCCGGCTTCAATTGTAACACCGGCATTGTTGGGCCACCAACCATTTTTTATATAGAATTCAGCTGCTCCTCTGTCCATTTCACCGCCGCTGATCATACCGCCGGGCATCTGGTTCTCTTTAACTATTTCAAACGCTGTATTAGCGTCCACTTTTTTCAGCAGCCCTTTCATATATGTGCTCACTATGAAACTAGCCGCGGGGTCGCCTGTCATGATAAATGTATAACCGCCACCCATAGGAGCACGAGGTAATAATTTTCCGTTCTTAGCATACTCAAGAAGGCTGGCTGAAAAATCATCCATCAACTCGGGCCATGCTAAACCCCAAAGTACATTAAGGTTCCATTGCGTTAGCCAAAATGCGTCGGACAAATACATATTGAACTTTGGCCTGCCGTTTTCATCTTTTGGAACTGATTTTATTTTGAAAACAGCATCATTAAACTTACCGTTGCGTCCTCCAAATTTGGTAATTTCTGTTCTATCAGGATAATCGCCATTAACATCATTTATTTTTTGCCTCCCCAATAGCACATGCCACAGATCGGTATAAAACTTTTGACGCTGTTGAGGCGTTCCGCCTTTTGCTTCAATTCTTCCCAGGTACTGATTCCAAATTTTTGCAGCGTTATTTCTTACTTCATCAAAGTTCCATGTAGTGCATTCATGGGCAAGGTTATTTTTTGCATTTTCGACGGAAGTATAAGAAATGGCTATTTTCATATTGAGTTGTTCCCCTGCCTGCATTACATACTCCGCTCCTAATTTCACACTATCGCCTTCAACATGACTAATGTCTTTTTTGATTGTTTTATCGCCTTGCCATACGTCCAGAGATGTAAAGGGTTTATCAAATTGAATTACGAAGAAAACACGGATATCATTAGGGCCTCCCCAGAATCTTTTCACGGTGCTAAAAGACCCTTCGATTTCAGTATTACTAACTTTATCAATCCTGGCATCCACCATAGTGCAAACATTTTTCACTGTACTCCCCATATCAATAACAACTCGGGCATCAGACTTTTTTGTGTATTGAAATCTGTAAAAACTTACTCTGTCCGTCGCCGTTTGCTCTACCCAAATTTTATTTTTTTGAAGCATCACCCGATGATAACCGGGCTGAACTATTTCATCATCGTGATTAAAAGAGGACTTCCATGAATTCCTTCCTTCAAAAGGATTTTCCTGTGTTGTTGCTGGCATAATCTCTATTCCGGACATCATCCATGTGTGAATTTGCTGAAAGCCCAGAATTTCTTTTTCATTATAATTATAGCCACCACCAACCTGGTGTTTGTCGCGTGTAAGTGGAGCAGAAGTAGCCATACCAAATGGAAGACTGCCGGTAATAAAATATTCGTAACGACCCTTATTTGTTTCTATGTAAGGATTGACCAATGAGACATAATCTTTAGCTCCTTCAACAGACGGGTACACTTCGATTTCAGAAAATCCCAGATCACTACCAGTGCCATCCGTAACTTCAAATTTTATCCACTTTGTTTTCCGAGGGGTAAATTTCACAGCGAGCCCCGTGCCGTCCGATGGCAATTGATTTACCCACTCAATGCTTCCATCGCTAAATAAAAGTTTTACGCCTGAAATATTCTGCTGAAGAGAAACCCTGTCAAACAAAACGACTTTGTCTATCCATTGCGGTTCATCCCAACTCAGTTGAATCCATGGAAATTTAATATACCCCCAATTAGCTGTTTCTCCTTTACAGGCCCATTCTCCTTTTCCATCAACACCAATAATTCCATCGATAACATTCTTTTCTGAAAACTCAATGCCCGCATTGCTTGATGCTACAACCTTGGCCAAAGGAGCAATATTACCTGGACCGGCATACGACAAAGCTCCCTGACACGATAGGAAAAACAAAGCGATGTATATTAATGTAAACTTCATCATTAGATATTTTTTTAAAAAACATAGGGTTAATGACACAAAAACACTTTTCAATAATTAGCTTTTAGCTTAAAGTCCTGCCTTCCGTTTATTAGGAAATATATTGTTCGAAACAAAAATAAATCGGAATCACCTATCAACTTAAAATTCTGACGGGTCATTAAACGAGAACTATTTATTCGCCATCAAAAGTTACAGTTTTGGGAATGGCAATCTACTATTGCCATTCAGCGTGTTTAACTTCAATTTGCGAAAAAAAAAAGTCATTTTGCGCTCAGCAGATAAAACATCTATATAAAATCAGTTTTCTAATTTTGCGTACAACCAGATTATCTGTGCCATACTCGTCATCACAACCAAGGCAAGCGCGTTTGATCCTTGCCCTTCCAATTTTCAGTGGGCTACCAGGCGCTCAATAAAATACCGTAGTAGCAAAAATACATAGGTAGCTATCATGAGGTACAAGAACCATTTCAAGCATACGTTATAATAATCTTTCACGTTATGTTCGGGGAAAAACAAGTATCGTTTCTCTTGCTTAATTTCCTTAGGTTGTTCCGCAATCAATCTTTTTATTTCCTCTGCGTGTCGGTCAATTAACGCTTCAGTTGACCGGAGATTAGCCGGAGCAAGATCTGTTTGAAAATTTTCAAAATTATTCGCAAGCCTGTTATTTAAGTCATTTAACGAACCAACCATTTTTGCCAGATCGACCATCTCATGATTGGCTTCTTTTTGCTCTGCCAACACTATTGATGTCATTTTGCGTAAAAAAACAATCATTTTGCGGCTGTACCAAACGAACGGGATTTGCCAAATGATTTAATAAATAAATCTTCAATGCCAATCATCTGTTGTTACTAGTTGTGATGCATAAATTCTCTTTAGATATTAGTTTGAATCCCCCCAAGACACTTTCCGAATAAACCATAAGCGGAGCTGGCTGTTTGCGCGTATATGCGAAACGATTATAAAAAGAGCCGTTGCATATTTACTACTAATTAATTAACTTACTACGAGCAGGAAATGAGGTGCATGGTATTTAATTGGTAAAAGTAAACCCAACCAATATTGAACTACCCCTATTATTTAATACTCTTCTATTCAGTAAGCTATTTTTCATTTGCCATATTGTTATGGTTAAGCAAAGCAAAACAAGGGCTTCGCTTGTTTGATGATAAGGGCTTTGTTGCTAATCCGTCAATGCTCATCCTGCTACATGCAGGCGGTATCGTCCTCTTTTTATTTCCTTTGTTATTTGGTCATTTCAATTCATTTGTACTTTTTTCAAATAATGACCTGGCAAGTCCGGCGGCTTGGGTAACCATAATTTGTTTCCTCCTTTTATTATTTATTTCTCCAAAAATTGCGCAAAAAAAATATAGTAAGTCTGCGGGAAATGTATTGCCGGGTAAGTTGCCTGGAATGAAATTTATCATCCTCTATTTTATAGTTCGTATAGTATTTATCTGTGTTTATGAAAGTTGGTTCAGGGGTTATTTATTAAGTGATTCTACCAGTAGTGTGGGATGGGTGTTGGCGGCTTTGCTTAATGTTAGCTTGTATGCGCTTTTGCATATTGTGAATGGAAAAGATGAAGTGATTGCCTGTTTTCCGTTTGGGATATTGCTTTGTTGTTTATGTACCTGGCAAGGAGCAGTATGGCCCGCAATCGTATTGCATTTGGCATTGACAGTTCCCTATGAAATAAGCATGTTAAAAAAAATGTACCCTAATAATCAGCAGCCACATGAAAATATTAGTAACGGGAGCTTCAGGGTATCTCGGTAATAAACTGGCGAATAAACTTGCCGGCCTTGGTAACGAGGTTCATGCCCTTGTACGGTCCTCTTCTTCAATACATTTTCTACAGCACCCTCACATAAAAATATTTAAAGGCGATATTTTAGATAAAGAGGGTTTGATGACGGCCATGCATGGTTGCACACAAGTGTACCATGCTGCAGCCAAAGTGGGTGCATGGGCAAAAGATCCTGCTGTTTTTTATGATGTGAATGTGGAAGGTACCATGAATGTTTTGGATGCAGCACGGGCATTGGGTGTTGAAAAAACGATTTTTACCAGTACCTCCGGAGTGATTGGCCCAACGCTTAATAAACCTCTTGAAGAAAACGATTCCCGCCAAATTGATTTTGTGATTGATTATGATCTTTCAAAAAAACAGGCAGAAGATATTGTTGCTGCTTATGCAAAAGAAGGAATGAATGTGGTGACTGTTTCGCCTTCAAAAGTGTACGGCCCCGGTAATGTTTCTCATTCACTTACAGCCAATGCTATTATTGCTACTTTTCTACAAAAAAGAATCACGTTTATTCCATCGCCGGGTAACAACTGTGTTTGCTTTGCATTTGCAGATGATGTAGTGGCCGGTCATATACTGGCTATGGAAAAAGGTCGCAGCGGTGAGCGATATATTTTAGGTGGAATAAACATTTCCTATTACGATTTCTTTCACCGCATAAGAACATTGGCGCACTGCCGTGCAAGAATTATCAGGTTATCAAAAGGCACTATTAAAACATGGGCCGGTTTGCAGGAAATAACTCATAAAGTTTTTGGTGTACCGGTTCGGTTTCCTGTAAAATCAGTGGACCATGTTTTTAGCAACTATACATTCTCCAGCAGGAAAGCGATAGAAGAACTTGGTTATAGCATCACGCCACTGGATGAGGCATTGCTGCAAACTATTCATTTTTTAAAAAGCAACCAACATGCCTGATCATTTTTATACTTTAATTACCGGCGCCAGTGAAGGGTTTGGCAAAGCCTTGGCCATTGAATGTGCAAAGCGAAAAATGAATCTCATACTGGTAGCATTGCCCGGTATTGAATTACACGATTTGGCCACTTTGATAAAACGTGATTACACAGTAGAAGTAATCGTTATTGAGAAAGACCTCTGTGAAGAAAATAGTTGTTATGAAGTGTTTGACTATGTAATGTCATTGGGGCTATGCGTAAATATGCTGCTCAATAATGCGGGCACAGGCAGTACTGGCTCATTTGCAGCAGGTGATATTCATTTGTTTGAAAGACAGATCAAATTGAATGTACTTGCCAGCACTATTATTGCCCGCCTTTTCATTGATGAGTTAAAACAAAATAGCCCTTCTTATATTTTGAATGTTGGAAGCCTCGCTTCGTTTTTTCCTTTACCTAAAAAACAGGTATATGGTGCAACAAAATCATTTATCTATTATTTCTCAACATGTTTACGCAAAGAATTAAAGCAAGACCAGGTGTATGTGAGTCTTATGTGCCCGGGCCCGATGCTTACAAATATCACTGTCCGGTCGGTCATCGAAAATGGAAACTGGTTAATCAGGAATTGCAGTTTTTACCCGGAAGCAGTTGCTCCGATAGCTATTGATGGTTTATTAAAAAAGAAGAAAGTGATGGTTCCGGGAAAGCTCAACAATCTTTATATACTCGTGTATACCTTATTGCCTGATTTTATTAAATCGATCATTACAAACCGCTCCACAAAAAAACTAAATTCTGCCGCTTTCAAAAATATTGCTTTAGAAAGTTCATTAGCAGTGAACACGCCACAGTTTGGCCATAACAATGATAGAAACGATTCGATAAACAGCCATTTTTAAATTATGTTAACCTTCAATATTATAGGAGTAAGCTTAATGCTCATCGTTTTTGCTGTAGAAATTACGCTGGTGATCTTGCATACGCCGGAGAAGAAAATGATAAAGGATGTAAAGGCTAACTTTTTGCTGGGACTATTTTATTTGATAACGGGCCTTTCGGTGAAGGGTATGGCTTTCAGTGTTTATTCCTTTTTCTACTATTTCTCTATTTTCAAACCACACTTAACCTGGTGGTTATGGATTTTTGGTTTTTTGGGTTGTGAGTTTTGTCATTACTATTATCACTGGCTTGGGCATAAGACAAGAGTTTTTTGGGCAGCTCATGTAACACATCACTCTTCCGAATATTTTAATATTTCTACAGGCTTTCGTAATAATTTTTTACATGTATTCTACAGGTTCCTTTTCTGGTCACCTCTTTGCCTGTTTGGAATTCCTCCAGAGATGATTTTATTTTTTGAATCAATAACAGCTATTCAAAATTTCCTGGTACATACGGAAAAAATCGGCAAGCTTGGAATCCTGGACCGGATATTTAATACGCCGTCTAATCACCGGGTGCATCATGGTGTAAATCCCAAGTATATTGATAAAAATCTTGGCGGCATAACGCTGATCTATGATCATTTATTTGGCACTTATGCAAGGGAAGATGAACCGGCCATTTACGGAATCACCCATAATATTCATACCCACAATCCGTATAAAATAATTTTACACGAGTACATCCGCCTTAAAAATGAGTTAGCTACCATCAAAGGTTTTTCAGCCAAACTCAGGTATTTATTCTCGCCCCCTGATTAAGACTTTTGTCTCGCATAAAAAAAGCCCCTGTCTGGTTTGACAGCGGCTTATTTTCTAAAACTATTTCCAGATTTAATTCTTTGTATTTATCGATGTGCTTGCCATCGTCAGTCCCTCTCCTCTCGCAGTCACTTTAATTGTTCCTGTTTGTCCTTTCTTAGCTTTAACAATTACCAATGCCATGCCATTATAGACAGGTCGTTCGTGGCTTTGAAATGAAACAAAACTTGTAGCATCTCCGTTGTCGGTGGCCACAATTTCTCCCGGCCCTTCTATATCGAATGTAACCATTGGATGAGAGCGCGGCACCATCAGTCCTTCTGCATCCTGAACTTTTAACGTGATAAATGCCAGGTCAGAACCATCATTTTTAATTTGTTTGCGATCTGGTTGAAGAGCCAGCTTTGCTGCAGCTCCGGTAGTTTTCACAATATCTGTCGCCCACTGCTTTCCGCCCTTATAACAAATCACTTTGAGTTCGCCCGGTACATATTTTACATCGTCCCACATGAGACGAAAATCATTGCCTTCAGTTTTCTTCTTTCTTCCAAGGCTTTTACCATTTAAGAACAATTCTGCTTCATCACCTGAGGTGTACACGTTTACCGGCACAATGGAATCTATTCTTTCCTCCCAGTTCCAATGAGGGAAAATATGTGCAACCGGCAAAGATGGGCGCCAGTGCGACTGATAACTATAGAAACGATCTTTTGGAAAACCCGCTAAATCTATAATACCAAAATAGCTGCTTCTGGAAGGTGGCCGGCTTTTGCGGATCTTTTCCAGTTCGGCTTCAAGTTCTGCTTTCTTCGAAGAATCTGTCCGGAAATTCAAGAGATTGGTTTCATCTGAATTATAGGGCGTAGGCTCGCCAAGGTAGTCAAAACCTGTCCACACAAATTCGCCCAGTAAGTGAGGAAACTTTGCATTCGTTCTGAATTGCTGGTCGGGTGAACATCCCCAACCGGGCTTTGCCTGATCATAAGAAGATATTTGCCAGTTTTGATAATCGTTACCAAAATAGTACTCGCCACGGGAGCTGACACAAGAAGATGTTTCACTACCAATTGTTGGCTTGTTGGCATAACGAGGATCAGCATCCCAAACCGGTTGCTGATTGAAGAAATAATTCACACCCATAATGTCAAGAGCCACTGCAGCGCCGGACCTGCGACCACCGTCAGGATCGTTGTAGCCATTGGAAACAGGTCTTGTTGGATCGGTATTATGAACAATATCCACGAGGTGTTTGGTAAGTTCAACGTTCTGTTGCTCCATTACTTCGTTGCCAATGGACCAGATAAATACGGAGGGATGGTTACGATCGCGACGAACAAGAGCAGTAAGATCTTTCTCATGCCATTCGTCAAAGAGTTTATTGTAATCGTTTTTACGTTTCCCTTTTTTCCATGCATCAAATGCTTCATCCCAAACAAGAAAGCCCATTTTATCTGCCAGCTCTAACAATTCAGGAGCAGGTGGATTGTGTGATGTACGCAGTGCATTACAACCCATATCTTTTAACATAACCAACTGCCTGATCAAAGCACTCAAATTGAATGCTGCGCCGAGGGCTCCGAGATCATGATGGTTACAGGTTCCCTGCACTTCTACTCTTTTACCGTTGAGCAAGAAACCGTTGCGGGCCGTAAATTCCAGCGTTCTGATCCCAAATGGTGTTGTATAAGTATCCACAGTTTTGCCGGCAACACTTACCGTGGTGATGGCAACATATCGCTGAGGTTTTTCCAGGCTCCATCTTTTAGGGTTTGGTACAATTAACTGCGACGCTATGTCCTTTTGATTGCCTGCACTTAAAGTAATGTTTGTTGGCGAAGAAGCCACAACCATTGTCTTATAGCGATTGAAGGAATCCAGTTCATACACAACAGTGCGCACACTTGCCTGTTGTTGCTTTTGAGACTCGTTAGCAACTGTCACCGCTATGTCAACCTTTGCTTTCTGGTCGCTGACTTCCGGCGTAGTGATATAAGTGCCCCAATGTGCAACGTGTACGTAATCGGTTTTCACGAGCCATACATGACGATATATGCCTGCACCCGGGTACCAGCGTGAATCCCAGCTTTCAGTATCCAGTCTCACGGCGAGCACATTTTCTTTACCGGGCAACAAATAAGGTGTAAGATCCATACGGAACGAAGTGTATCCATATGGCCACGTGCCGATATAATGCCCGTTCAGCCAAATTTTGGCGTATGCCATTGCTCCATCAAAATCTATAAAAACTTTTTTGCCGGCGTCAGTAGCAGGCACAGTAAAATGTTTCCTGTACCATCCAATTCCTTTCCACGGAAGTTTTCCCGTTGAGCCTTCCAGTTCAATACGGAACGGCCCGGAGATGGCCCAGTCGTGCGGAAGATCTACTTTCTGCCAACCCGCGTCATTGTATGAAACGGATTCGAGTCCGGTTGGCTCATCCTTTTTGGTACCATCAGCCTGCATTCCATAACGTGAGAACTGCCAGGCGTCATCAAACAAAGTGAAATTTGCAGCACCCATTCTATCAATGGGCTTCTGTGCAATCACGGTGTTGATGCCACATAAAAAATTGATAAAAAAAGCAACGAACAACGAAATGGTAAAAAAACGGCATTTCATAACAATCGATAAATTTTCATGCAATTTAATTCTAATCTGGCGGAGATTATTGTTGATATATACCGTTGTCATATGACCTCTATCGGGTCTTCAATAGCTCCTATTCATTCGGGTAACGGTTCTGCCATTGCCTTACACTGCTTTTCTCGTTTTCACCTTATCACTATCCTGCATTATTTTGCCAGTATCCTATATTAAAATGATCCGTTCAGACCATCAATTAATCTTAATTAATTCTCTTAATACTTCCCGTTGGTGCTAATGTTTATTGTTGTTCAATCACTGACCAGACTGCATATTCAATTCCAGTTTTCCACCTTTAAGCACATCCTGTTGAGGTACCCTGAAATCATTCAAAGGTTTTCCGTTTAGCGAAGCAGAGGTGATGTATTTGTTTTCTTTGGACGCTCCGTTTGCTTCTATTACGAACTGCTTTCCACGGCCATACCTGCCATCAAGATTGATGGTGATTTTTGGATATCTCGGACTACCCAGTTCATACACTGGTTGTTGAGCGCAACCGCCGTCCATTTGAAATAATCCAATAGCGCTCATTACAAACCAGCTGCTCATTTGTCCCAAATCTTCATCGCCGGGATACCCATCGTACGGCGTTATGCCATAGTATTGTTCCTGAATGGCCCTTGCCCATTTTTGGGTCAGCTGCGGTTTGCCCGCCCAATTGAACAGATACGCAACCTCCATGCATGGCTCATTTCCATGATTGATCGGATAGTTTGCAAAATCGTCTCCCTGCGCATTAAAGTTTGCAAATGATGATTTGAACATTGCACTGTCGAGCCTCGACACAAATCGATCTTTGCCCACAGCAGCAATTAATCCCGTGGGATCCTGCGGCACAAACCAGCCATAGTTGAAAGCATTGCCTTCTATAAATCCAGGTGTATGGTAGGGATCAAACGGTGTGATCCAATCACCTTTCTCATTTTTTGGACGGATAAATCCAGTGGTGGTATCCATTAAATTCTTCCAACTCTCCGAGCGTTTTTGAAAGAATAAATAATCATCCCGTTTTCCCAGAGAAAGCGCCATTTGTGCCAAACAATAATCATCATATGCATACTCCATCGTGTTGGATACAGCGCCCATTCCACGCGGCACATAACCATAGCGTTGATACGGAACAATGTTCTCCACTCCCACTGTACCTCCACCGGCAAATTTCTGCGGTGGCGTGGTCATCATTTTTTTTAAGCCTTCATAAGCCAGTGGTAAATCAAAGTCGTGTATTCCGCTTTGCCACGCTCCCTGAATTTGCGATACCATATGCATGGCGACCATAACCCCTGTGTGTTCTATACCGGCGGGATCGGTATTGAACCATCCTGAATTTTTATATAAGGCAATAGCCGATCTTGCCCACTTTGAAGATATTTCCGGCGCTACTAAATTGAAAAGTTGCTGGTTGTTCCAGAATGTGTTCCAGTATTCACCGCTAACAATGCAATCATCTTTCCCCGAAAGTTTTTGCACCACTTCGCTTTCATCTCTGAAGCGTCCGTCAGCATCGCTCCATATGGCTTTCGCAGCAAGTGCACGATATAAATTTGTATAAAACTTTACTTTCTGAAGATAATCATCCGTTTGTATTTGAACTCTACCAAGGTATTCGTTCCACACTTTCTTCTGCATCTGAACCACTCCATCAAAGTCAAAATTAAAAGGCTTCGTAATTTCAGTTTCGAGGTTGTTTCTTGCGCCTTTTACATCTACGAGTGAAACGCCCGTGCGTACAATGATTTGCTCGTCCTTCTTTGTTTTATAATTCAGAAAAATGCCTGCATCTCCCTTACCGCCAATTTCATGAACATTCTCAAATATCTCCGGTGACGAATCAAACTCGTGGTTCATTTTCCATTCCGGAATATATCCTTTTACCGGCGCTACGTTGCTGTTAACCCAACCACCCATCGATGCGAAGGGCTTGCTCACCTGTATAACAAAATAAACGGTGTAGGATTGTTCTAATGTATATCCCGTAAACGCGTTGTAGTAAGTTGCATAGCCTTCTATCTCTGTGTTGCTAACCTTCGTGATCTTAGTATCTACAAGGTTGTGCGGATACTCGTTTGGCGTAAACATGTCAACCAAAATGCGGGCACTGTCGCTTGATGGAAATGTGTATCGCTGAATGGAGGCCCTTCTCGCAGCTGAAATTTCTGCTTTGATATGGGTATCGGTCATGTACACACTATATCTGCCAACTTTTGCATTCTCCGTTTTTTTGTCTATGCGTGAACGATAGCCTTCATCAGGATGATCTTCTCTGCCCGGGTTTACCTGCAGTTTTCCGGTGGTGGGCATCATTAGCAAGCCACACATCGTCCAGTCAGAAAAATGACTAAAGCCCATAATATTGTCAACCGTGTATTCATACCCGGCCTTCCATGTTTGATCCTGGTTGTCGGGCGCAATCTGCACCATGCTTAGCGGCAATGAGGGCCCGGGTTTAAACATCCACCTTGAATTGCCTGTTCCGATCAACAAATCAACATAATCGGCGTCCTGATGCAAAGGCTGCGATGAACGTGTAATCTGTCCCTCGTACACCACATCATTGCCTGACCTTATCACCACATGGCTGTTTATTTTTTTCCCTGAAGACGCAGTTGCCGGCATGTCTATTTCGAGAACGCTGTGACCGCTTTCGATTTTCTTAGTAACAGGTTTCAACCCTTCAATCTCAATGTTTAACTCTCCTCCGGAATTCAATTGATAAATATCCACGAGCAATGGTTGGATACGTTTATTCGAAACGCTGTACTCAAATGGAGCTGCTTGTGCAGATGCAATCAGCGAGCTGTATGAAGGAGCAACTTTGAGCGGCTTATCCGATCGCAATTGCATGTAGTCAAATACCAACCACGAGCCGGATACACTTCCTATCTGAACTATATTAATTCCTTTTTTCAACCAGCTACCCGGCACATCTACAACTACAAGTTGTGCTTTCCCAATTGCCGCAGCATCAGTCAATGAAGCACCTGTTCCCGCATCTAGCTGTTGCGTTGTGCGATGGCCATTTATGTCAATTTGAATAACAGGCGCATTCTTTTTATTAGCATCACCAATGGCAATAACAAACTTGAACTTTCCATCAGCAGGCTGTTGAGGTAATTGAAAGAATATCCTTGGAAAATGTCTTGGATAAAAGCCGGCCCAGTAGCCTCCGCCGCCCCAGCTATCCAGCGGGCCCGGCAGTACATATGGCCAATCTGTTGAATCGCTTGAAAACCCTACGTTGTAAACGGTATTTTCTCCACCAAACCTGGCCACAAAATCTTTGTATCGTTTTTGATAAAGTGCAAATTCTTTTCCCGTCTTATCTATCTTCCCAATTTGCCATACAACATTCTCCTGGGCAACGGACCGGAGACACACAAATAGAATTACTAAGAAGATGAATATTCTCATATGGTTGCGCAAAATTTATTATTGTAGCCTATATCGAAATGTGATTTAAGCAAGAATAAGTGTTTGGACTTTACTTTCCAAAAAGTGTTTTCAAAATCCTGGAAGGCATCAACTTACGAATTGCGATGTCTGGTGTTTGAGTTACGCTTATACCTATCAGTTAGTTGTGATTCACCTGAAAGATTATTAATCATAACTAACTCTCGGAACTTATTAATTTTTCAGAGAATTTCTTTTTCTGCAGTTTCCTCACGGATACTTCTTTTGAATGAGATAGCTTCGCCCGTTTCTTTTTTGTTTATTTTACTTATTATAATTCACCATTCATTTTCCACAGGGCTCGCAATGACGTGCCACTCTCGAATTCTGCTGTAACAGGTTGATGGCTTAAGTTCAAAATGGTAGCGCCGTCATTGCGAGACCCTGCGGAGAGTAGAATTGTAAAAGGAAACATTCCCAAAATGAAAGGAATGGGTCGAAGCAATCTCGCCTAAGGAAATTATTCTTAAGGAAACGACATTAATACATAAATTGTATTCTATAAGGCAGCATTATTAATGGCAACAGATTTTACTCCATGATAATTAATGAAACTGACTATGCTCTAACATAAGTTTGTATGAACAGTAATACTTCACAATATTTCGGACATAGGTAGTTGTTTCAATGCCTATTTTTTCCGAGGCCACAACTTCAACGCTACCGAGCCATACGTTCGGGTTCAATCCACGAGTGGCAGCTACTTTTCGTAACCTTTCAATTCTGGCTGGACCTGCATTGTAGGAAGCAAAAGCGAAAAGAGCTCTGTTGAACCCATCGAAATGAGCACCCTTGAAATATTTGGTGATGAGTATATTCACAAACTTCGTTCCCGCATGTATGTTAGGCTCTGTAACAGTTATATTGCCAACTTTCATTGCTGCTCCTGTCGATGGCATCACCTGCATTACACCGATGGCACCAACCGCACTCCGGTTATTTTGATCAAGTCTTGATTCCTGGAATCCAAGTGCGGCCAGCATCAACGGATCAAAGCCGTATTGTTTTCCGTATTTTTCGAACAACTGCATAATTTCCTTGTAGCGTTTTGCATTACCGGAACTGGTTGGATCCTGCAGATATTTAACCTGTCCGTAATACTTCTTGAGGCGATAAGGAATCTCTCCAAGCTTTTTTTCATAATTATAGTAGAAATCCTTCAACTCTTCCGTTAATAAGGGACTGTTCTTACGGAAGCACCAACCTATGTATCCGCCGCTACGTATTGAAACATCATTCACTCTTATATTTGGCAGTATCTGCGCCCACATCTTTGCAAGCCAATCGTCTACAATAACTACGGAAACAATACCGGCATCAAGCATTTCCATCAGGTCCTCATCTTCAAGGTATTCAGACGCGATCTCCAGCCTGACCAGAGGTTTGCCCTTTGCTGCGAGCGTTTTATTAAGTTGTTCCAAACTCTCAAAATAGCTTGAAGACTTGCGTACATAAACAGTCTTACCAGCAAGTTCTTCCACGTTAGTTATCGCCGAGTCTTTCTTGCCGGTGAGAATAAGTTCTGAAAAACTTCCAAGTTCTTTTGGCGCAAAAAAGTCCACATGTTTCAATCGACCTTCTGTGGCCGTCAGATTGCCGGCTGCAATGTCGCCAAGTCCCGCGAGAACCCCGGGAATCAACTGATCAGGTGGTGTAGGAATAAATACGACCGTAAAGGGTATTTTGACTGGTTTCTTGCGGTATTTCTTGTTGAGAAATTGCTCAAATTCCCGGAAACAGTCTGCAGAAATTCCACGTTCCGTCCCCTTATCATTAAAAAAAAGTGTTCGGCTATTTGGAACAAGCACCCGTACGATTCGACGCTTTAACATGGTATCGAAATCCCCGACATATATCTTCCGTCCTTTTTTCAGGGCGATGAAAAAACTATCTGACTGGCTGGCGGCTTGGGGCAATATCGTATCTGCTTCAATTTTTTTTGCTGTTGAATCTGCAGGTTTCCCGTTCTTATTTGTATTTGCATCCGTACAAGAATTAGCAACCAAAAGGAACAGTAGCGAAACTTCAAAAATGAAAAGCTTCCTGATGTTTGTTTTATACGGCTGCAGCAATAAATGAAATTGGGGCATAGTGTTAAATAATCTGTTCATTTAAATTAATTTCTTAAATGCATAGAATATACTAACCGCCTATAAGTGGCTGCTTTAAATAGCACCAACTTTGAGAAAAGTATTGCGTGGGTACTGATGTATGTTCGTGTCTCCGGGCTAAGTATTAAACCGTCTTATTAAAATACAAAATTTTATATTAACATGGTGCGTTATTTTGGGTTATGATTTTGCAAAAAGATACTTTTCCAGATGGCTAACAACTTTACTAAAACAGATATTCATCCGTCTGGGGTATGCATTAGCGTTAGTGATTGATTTGCCATTTGTAAATATATTTTTGCTTTATAAAAAAATATATTAAGTTCACAATCAACCTTTAAACGCTTGTTGTGTGAGCGAGGGCATTGTAGTTGCGTCAATTTAAATAGAAAATTATAAACTAATAACTTGTAAATATTACCGCAAGTTTGGATTGGAAAAGACATGCAAATGTTTGTGAGTAGCCGGTCATGCCAGGACGATACCCAACTGCTAACAATTAATAATATGAAATGACAAGAAGCTACTACTCAAATACAATTTCGGACTTCTTAAAGGATAATGAAACACGAATTCTTGGACAATTAAGTCTGCATCACAACCATGAACTTGAAAATTTACAAAAAAATGCTTGGGTTAAGCAAATAACAATTCTTAAAGACACGCTTCAAGGTATTAACAACGGACAAATATATTTTGAATTTTCAATCCCAAGAATGGGAAAACGAGTTGACAATATTTTAATAATAAACGATCTAATTTTTGTTTTAGAATTTAAAGTTGGCGACAATCAATATCAAAAACATTCAATAGAACAAGTGGTTGACTATTGCTTGGATTTGCAAAATTTTCACGAAGGAAGCCATCATAAAAAATTAATTCCAGTATTGATTTCAACTAAAGCAGAACCGATAGAAAACATATTTACGAGTGAAAAAAATTTATTCGATCCTTTAAAAGCTAATCAGCAAAATTTACGAGAAGTAATCAGCAAATCACTATTACACAGTAATGTGAAACAAATAAATCCGAGCGACTGGGAAAATTCAATTTACAAACCTACTCCTACTATTATAGAAGCCGCACAAGCACTTTATAAAGGACACAGTGTAAAAGAGATTTCAAGACACGATGCAGGAGCAATCAATCTTTCAAAAACAACAGACTGCATCAATAATATAATTGAAACCGCAAAAAGAGAAAACAAAAAATCAATTTGCTTTTTGACAGGAGTTCCGGGTGCAGGGAAAACTCTTGCTGGTCTAAATATAGCCAACGAAAGAATGAAAGCTGCTGAAGATGAACATGCAGTTTTCCTTTCTGGAAACGGTCCCTTAGTAGATGTATTGAGAGAAGCTTTAACAAGAGACGAAGTTGCGACATCGAAAGAAAATGGTGAACCTCTAACAAAAAAGGCCGCAGCAATAAAAGCTAACGCTTTCATTCAGAATATTCATCACTTTCGAGATGACAATTTAATTTCTAAGAAAGCTCCAGTTGAAAAAGTTGTTGTTTTTGACGAGGCGCAAAGGGCGTGGGGAAAAGAGCAAGTAAGCTCATTTATGAAACGAAAGAAAGGAGTTGAGAACTTCGATATGTCAGAGCCAGAATTCTTAATCAGCGTTATGGATAGACATGAAGATTGGTGCACAATTATCTGTTTAATTGGAGGTGGACAAGAAATAAATACTGGTGAGGCTGGAGTTTCTGAATGGCTTTCATCTTTGAAAAACAACTATCCTCACTGGGATATTCATTACTCTAATTTGATTTCTACAAACGATAATTATTTATCCAACATTGAATTAAGAAATTGGGTTCAATCAGTAGCTACTGAAAAACATGAATTGCATTTATCGGTTTCAGTAAGGTCTTTTCGTTCAGAGAAAATTTCTGAATTAATGCACGAGATGTTAGAGGGAAAGCATGAAAGAGCAAGTACTCTTTTAGGAGAAGTCAAAAATGATTTTCCAATTTTCACTACAAGAGATTTGACAACCGCAAAAAAATGGCTGAGAACTCAAGCAAAAGGAAGTGAAAGATTTGGAGTAGTTGCAAGTTCAGGCGGCAGAAGATTAAGACCTTTAGGAATTGATGTAAAAAATGAAATATCAGCTCCAAATTGGTTTTTAAATAATTCAGATGATATTCGTTCTTCTTATTTTTTAGAAGAAATAGCAACTGAATTTGACATACAAGGATTAGAAATTGATTGGGTTTGTTTAGCCTGGGACATCAACTATTATTTTGAAAACGGAAAATGGAATTGTCAATACTTTTCTGGAACTAAGTGGCAAAATATTCACAACGAAAACGATAAAACATATTTGCAAAATGCCTACAGAGTGCTTTTGACTAGAGCCAGACAAGGAATTATAATTTATATTCCAGAAGGTGACGCCCTTGACCATACAAGACCAAAAGAACTGTATGAAGGAACATTTAATTATTTTCAATCATGCGGAATACAGAATATATAACAACATTAGAAAAGAAGCACAAACCGGCAACACGGGTTTGGAAAAAGTGGCGGTTCAGTACTCCGCAGACACATTTGTGGTTAATCAAACATTGGATCTCCGCATCAGCATTTGTGCTGAAATTTGTCACCCTCGCCAAGCCACAAAACATTGTGAGCCATTTTAAAAGACAAGAATTCAATTAAATGGAAATTCCAAAATTTGACGAGACCTTTATTCCAATTCTTGAAATCTTAAAAACTGGAAGAGTTTATAAGACTAGAGACCTGATTGAAGAAGTAAAAACAAAGTTTTATTCGGAACTGACCGATGAACAGCTTAAACTTGAGACAAAATCTGGCGACCTGCTAATTGACAATAGGATCGCATGGGGGAAATCATATTTAAAGAAAGGAGGTTATGTTTTTTTCCCAGAACGAGGACATGTTCAAATTACTGACAAGGGGAAAGAACACTCTTCCAGTTTGTCTGTAAGAGATTTAGAAAACGAAAGTTCGTTGTTTGACTTTTATAAGCAGGAGAAACAATCCAATTCAGGCAACTATAAACATGAAGTTGAAATATCTTCTCCCCAAGATTTGATTGATGAAGGTTTTAACAGGATTGAAAATGAAGTCAAAAGTGAACTTCTTCAAAAGTTAAAGAATCTCGACCCATATTTCTTTGAAAAAGTAGTACTACGACTACTTAAAAAAATGGGATATGGAGAATTCATTGAAACTTCAAAATCAGGCGATGGAGGAATTGACGGAATTATTAATGAGGATAAACTTGGTTTAGATAAAATTTACATTCAAGCAAAGAGATTTAATGAGGGTAAAGTGAGAGAAAAGGATATAAGAAATTTTATTGGCGCAATGAGTGGTGATACAAACAAGGGTGTATTTGTCACTACTTCAGAATTTGACGCAAAAGCACTAGAGAAAGCTCGTTCTGCTCATCATAAAATAATCTGTATTGATGGACAGAAATTAGTAACCCTTATGCATGAATTTAACGTCGGAATTCAAGTAAAGACAATCTATGAAATAAAGCAAATTGACGAAGATTTTTTTGATGAACAATAGAAAAACAGCCCATACAAAAGTATTTGTAAAAGCTGGGCCGACGGAAGACAAATTGGCTACAAATCATTACTGGACTGCATCCAGCTCGACGAAATTCTGTCCAACAATTATCTTTTAATGTGTACTTTTATTTCTTTAAATACCACAGTTGCTTGTTGAAAGCTTTTGCTATAGTCAGGCGACGAATATATTCTCCTGACAAGTCTTACAACTAAATTGTGATATCCATATATTTTTTGGGAGAAATCATAGTTGCTTTTTGTTACCTGCATGTTTTGTTGCGCATTGGCAACTTCAGTATTCGCATCTATGACCACATTACCGTCTGTATGTTTTGAAAATATGCAACTTAGAATCTTAGGTGTTTTTACGATGCGGCATTATGCAAATCGTTTTTTCAACAAATTCATCATGTACACATTTACTGCCCACTGATCACTAAGCGGAGCCTTTGTTTCAGGATGAAAAATCATGTACGGATAGGGTCCAAACTCGGGTGTGATGGTGAGCAATTCATTGCTTTGTTTTTTTCTTTCGGCTATTTCATCCCACCACATTAAATGTTTTTCCAATGCCCCACTCCACTCTTTCACTCTGGGATCCGGTACCTGCGGGCCCTCGGGGTAACCAACTCTTGCATGCAAATGTTGTGTCCGTGCTATTGCAAGTTGCATGGCTGCAGCCTGATCCTCCAGGTAGGATTCTGCCACACACACCCAATGAGAAGCATCCAGTGTAATTTTGAGGGAAGGTATTTTTTCCAAATATTCTTTTGTGATGTGAGCGGCAAAGGAAAATTTATTCCTATGCGTTTCGTGTAAGACTTGTGTACCGCAGTTTTCAGCCGCTTTAATAAGCTGCGCATTTTGTTCAAAGGAAAAATAATCCTTGCCGGTTTGCGAGTTTATTTTGACAACGGGATAAGCAGTTACCTTTTCAAGCCATGAGCAATAGTTATCGTAATGGCGGGAAAAATCAGCATCCATTGTATCATAATGCTGAGCAATTATCGAGAGCCCGCTTTTAGCTGCCTCGTTCCAAATATTATCCAACTCTGCAGCACTGGCTTCACGGGCGATGCCATATTCAATTCCATCATAACCGTCCTGCTTTGCTTTGCTGCAAAACAATTCCCACTGCATATCTTCACTTCCCCACCGCGGGCAAAAAAATTGAACTTTCATTGTTGTGTTATAACTCGGTTTTTTATTCTTTAGTCTTAACTAAAATATTTATGAAGTCAAAAGGAAAAATTCAAAAATCAAAATATTGAACGTATGCTGCATACAAAGCCCCCCTAATTCTCAATTCTTAATTGTTAATTCAATGTCGTTTGGTTAAGGTGTTTGAAAAAAACAAAAGCATCTCGCTTGTTATCCCGAGGAACGAGGGATCTGGGCCTGGCACTAACGAACACTATGCGTAAACAATCACGCAGATCCCTCCTTCGTCGGGATGACAAGCAGTCTTTCTTTCCTGGACATAGCAACCAAGTAATTGAAAAGTTGCTTAACTAAATGCCATTGAATTCTTAGTGTACGAACAATGTTTCAATATTCTCCAATGACCTGCCCTTGGTTTCTTTTACCTTAAACAGCATATACACAAATGCCACTACACATAATGCTGCATAGCAAAACATTGTATTAGATGTGCCCAAATGTTTCGGGTCGGTCATTATAGGGAAAGTGAGCGTTACAACAAAATCAGCGAGCCAGAGGGCAAGTGTAGCTACCGACATTGCAAGGCTGCGTATAAGGTTTGGAAATATCTCTGCAATGTAAACCCACACAACAGCGCCTAGCGTGCAACCAAAGGAGGCTACATACAGCAACATGAAAATGAGTACAAGATAATGGTCGTAATAATGGTATTTAAAGCAAAGGCCCACTGCTACAAGTGAAATACCCATCATTATTGTTCCGATCAACAAAAGCTTTTTCCGGCCTATCCTATCCACCAGTGCAATCGCTCCAAGAGTGGATAGAATATTGATAACACCAATGCCAATGGTCTGCATAAGCGAAGAGGAACTATCAAGCCCGGTTTCTCTAAATATCTCCGGGGCATAATAAATGATCGAGTTAATGCCGGTGACCTGCTGGAATATCGCAACGGTAATACCGAGGTATAAAACAGGTCTATACGTTTTGCTGAATAATTGTTTTAACGAAACACCTTTCGCATTATGAAAGCTGTGTTTGATTATGTTGATCTCTGTTTCAACGTGCGCTTTGCCCAACACCTTTTTTAAAATTTTTTCAGCCTCAGCAATTCTTTGCTTCATGATGAGCCAACGGGGCGTTTCAGGCACCAGCAGCAACATTAAAAAAAACAGCAGTGATGGTGCGGCCTGGGAAGCAAACATCCATCGCCAGTTATTTGCACCGGTTCCATCAAAAATAAAATTGGCAAAATAAGCGATTAAGATTCCGAATACGATGGCAAGCTGATAACACGCTACAAGCCTCCCGCGCCATTTTGCAGGCGCAATTTCAGCAATGTACATCGGCGATACCATTGCGGCAGCGCCAACGCCCAATCCGCCGATCAAACGAAATATGATAAAAACTGTAAGATTGGTTGAGAGCCCTGCACCGATTCCAGACGCAGCAAACAAAATTGCGCAAATAATCAACATATAGCGACGCCCGTATTTGTCTGCCAGTTTACCGGCGAGCATCGCACCGGCTGCGCAGCCGATCAATATAGAACCAACTGCCCAACCTACCCAGTATTCGTTAAGTGAAAAATAGGAAGTAATGTAGGGAATGGCACCTGATATAATGGCCGTATCAAAGCCAAATAGCAAACCTCCCAATGCCGCTACGCCGCTAACAAGAATGATAAATTTTTTATTGATAAGCTCAGTGCCGCTTTCGTTGTCTGTAACCCCCAATAACGAGGCAGCGGCCTTTATCTCTGTTGTCGAATTTTCCATATAGCAAGTATTAAAAAGTAAACTCTAATATTTTTAACTGATGCCGGTCAATTTTCCGGACCAGTAGAGCAAGTTAACATATGCAGTCCCCTGATTTATGTCAGTTTGCGAAAAAAAACTGTCACTTTGCGCAGCGGGAAAGACTGCCAATAATGTGGCGCGATTCGATGTCGTATTTTGCATACGAAGAATTCCCAATTGTCTCACATTATTTAAACCGGTTACGATAGTCCTTTGGATTCATCCCTGTATACTGTTTGAAGTATCTTGAAATATTATCGAAGTTCCTGAAGTTCAATTCGTCAGCGATTTGCTGAATGGTAAGCTCAGAATTTTCAAGCAGGAACTTAATTCTTCGAATCCTTACTTTCTTTATTTCTTCAAGCACAGAACTTTTAATGAGCGACTGGAACCTTTTTTCGAGAATGCGGCGAGACAAGGTGGTGACGCCAACAACATCATCAACAGAAATGTCTCGCGAAGGAGCTGCGTTCGTAATGTAATGCAATGCAGCACGCACCTGCTCATCGTCGATTGCCAATGCACTTGTAGAGCCGCGTGTAATAACTCTCCCCGGCTCCGAAATAATATTGTCCGATGGTTTTTCGCCTAGTTCCATCCACCTGCTCAAAGCTGATGCTGCCTCAAAACCGGTCTGTTTAGCATTTTGGTCGATGCTTGATAGCGTAGGGCTTGCCATATCGCAAAGCATCTCGTCGTTATCAACTCCTAAAATTGAAAAATCATCAGGCACCTTTGATTCGGTTTGATTGATGGCGTTCAGCAAGTGCATATTCAACTCATCTGTAACGGCTAAAATTGCACAGGGTCTTTGCAGTGTGCCCACCCACTCCGTAAGCTTTGCCGGAAGATGTTCCCACAATAGCTTCGTATTGTCAAAAATAAAGGTATTGACATCATATCCGGCTTTGCCTAGTTCTTCACTGTATCCTTCCAGCCTTTCGACGGACCATTGAAAATCTTTAAATCCCAGGAAAGCATAATGCTTGTACCCTTTTGCAATAAAATAATCCGCAGCAGTTTTGCCCAGTCCTTTGTTATTACCCCATGAGTTTATTTTGTCTTTATACAAATTTGTGTGAGGAAATATAATAAGGGGAACATTTAAATTCAGCAGTAATTTGAATTCATCCAACTCCCTGGTCAAAACGCCATCGGGCTTCCAGTCTATTACCCGTGCTATTGCGTTCTCCTGCAAGCCACTCTGCACGTACTTTGGCGAAAAGAAAAAGAAAACAAATTTATTGTGGATCTTGTTGAAATTGGCAATGCCAGCTAGAATATCCCTGTCATACGCCCTGGCTACATCCAGCAGTACGGCCACTTTCAGCTTATTTTCAAGTCTTGGTTGATTTGTTTTCATTGCAAAAAATCTCTCTAAAGTAAAGAAGTTTAGAGAGATTTTTCAAAATAAACAATTACCGTAAATGCGGAAAGGCAAATGCGATCCGGAGGAAGGTCAAATGCGATTCAGTGGAAGGGCGAATACGATTCGCCCCTACTATTTCCAATCTGCTTTCGGAACATTCGTCAACGATGCCAGCTCTTTATCGCCATCGAACAGCAGGGGGAAAAATTTACCATCCAATATTTGATCCTGCGGCATCTTTGGGAAACTGTGCAGAGCCTCCATGCGTGCATAATCCGCCGTATTGCCAAGTGTACCATCAGCCATTGAATTGATTACAACTGCTCTTCTCGGATGATCGGAATAATTGGCATACGATCCATGCATTGTTAAAGGATGATGGAAGCTTGCATATCCCTTAGGTAGTTCATTTGCCACCTTGTTTTTGAAAACCTCGTTCTGCTCTTTGGTCAAAACCTGAGTCACAGCATCCATGTCTCCTGTGAGCCCCGTAATTGGCAGCAGGCCCCATTTGTGGCTGCCACGAATATAATACAGGCAGCCATTTTCTGTAGTTGCATCATCAAGGCCAATCCAGCAGGTTAAATGTTGCATCGGCTTTGTAAATGTCCAGTAAGAGAAATCCTGGTGCCACGCTACCACGCCTCCATGTTTTGCCGGTTTGCAAAACAATTGATCATGGAAGAGCCTGAAAGATTGCCCAAGCAATTGATAAGCAGCCATGCGATATGCAGGTGACCATATAATATCATGAAATCCCGGAGTTACGCGCCAGCCGCCAATTGCATGAAAAAGAACTTTCTGCGGATCCATGGACTCGTTACTCTCATAATGATAAAACAATTCCTTTTCTTCCGGTGATACTGCCTGAAGCTTTACAAGTTCATTATTTAGTATGTCAACCTGTTCTTCTGTAAGTATGCGAATTCCCGAAAGAAAACCATTTTCCTGGAATGATTTCACTTGCTCTTCTGTAAGCATGTATTGTTTCCACTCTTCAGGAGTTGTTGGTTGGTTAAAAAGACCAGAAACGGGATTGCTGTAGTTTGCGAGATCTAAAGCTAGAGATGTAGCTAATTCTTCCATATGGCTTATTTGAAAATTTTGAAAAAGCAATTCATTGTTCGGAAGACGACTATCTGTTCGCCATCAGATAACATGAATTTTCGTTACGGCAATTTACCTTAATGCTACTGCGTGTCTAATTTCACTTTGCGAAAAAAAACAGTCATTTTGCGACCGGTAGGATTGGAAAATAATTTGTGTATATTTTAGTGACCCGTATATAAAAGAAAATTTCAGCAATAAGCAAAAACCTTACTCCTTCCTTTGAGAGAGCTTAATTCTGAAAGACAGGAGGCGCAGGCGAGTCGAACAGCTTGCTGTTTTGTTGTATTTCACCAACTGGCTTACCCGTTTTTTTAGCGATGCTTATTTGTACAGCGCGAATGGGCCCATGATATATGTTTATCAATGTTCCTTCACAACCTCTGTCGGGCATCATCATGGAATAGGTTTTCATACAGTCCTTAAAAAGATCAATTACCTGTTCACCGATAGTTTCATACGCTGCATTGGATAAGTTTTTATTCTGTAATTCATTTTGTTTTAAGAACGCTTTCAAATACTTGAGCGATGCATCTACTCTATTGTCCAAAAACTTAAGCGTATAATCAGCATATGCATTCTCCTTACCGGTTATACAACGTTTCAATGTTGCAGCGGCATTTTGATATAGTGCATATTGTTTTTCCAAGCCACTTGCATCTTCGAACCTGATTCCATTTTTCCAATATCCAAGCCACGCAAATGCCATGTTAGATTTTCTGAAATTGTAAGCTGTTCCAATCAAATTCATGGCGACTGCAAATGAATCAGCTTGAGAAATACCGATTCGCTTCGCGTATGTTTTGTAGAATTCATTCGGCTCTAAAGGCCCTTCCATCGTTGCAAGCGCCGCATATCTCGCAGCGATCTTATTTTCGGAAGTTCGCCAGTGGTTAAATGCCACAGTATTGATCCTGGATGAAGGAAAACTGTCCTTCTGGTATTTTAATAGTTTATAAATGCCGTCGATACCGTTTTGTTGAAAAAACATCATTCCGTCAAATTCCAGCCAAGAATAAAGTTGAGTAATGTTCCAGTCTGATCTTTCTTTTAGCAAATTAGTCGTATGCTTTGCCACGTTGTCGCTGCCATGTGAAGGAAGCATGGCTATTTCATGCCCGTTTGCAAACTTCTTAGCCAGGTAATAGACAGGAACATTATACTTGCCATCGCAATAGATACCGATCTTTAGTTCTTTGGTTTTGATTTTCCTTTCTTTGATGGTATTAAACGTTTTTATGAAATGCCCCAACTGAGCGTACAGGTAACCAAGATCTGCCTGTTTGGGTTGAATGTAACGGGTAACCATTGTATCCTTCAGAATTTCAATTCCGAAGAAGGAAGCCAGGTATTGCTTTGTTTCCACATCTGTATTAGCCGGTCCCCATCCTCCCGCTTCTTCGGTCATTAATTCAAATGCATCTGCCAGGGGATATTGTTTCTGTATTTGCTGAATGAGATTGATGGTAGAATCAACATCAAGAGATGTGCTTCTTGGTTCAAATGACAATTGTACTTTAAGTCCTACACGCTTTGCCTCTTTCATCACTTCCTGTAACCATTGAACAGCCATTTTACTTTTGATGGCAAGGCTATCGTAGTAAGGTTCTATTTCAGGAATGCAAAAAACATTCTGGTTTTTGATGTGTTGATGAAAAAATGGATCATTGGGCACTGGATGTCTGTGCCCATAGAAAAAGTTACCCGCTAAAAATGTAGTATCCTTTCCATTGAACTCATACCATTGGCCGGGATAACTGTGAAAAGTGATGAAGTTAAATCTCATCCTCGCCAGATTGCGAATGTATTGTTTGGCATCATCAATGCTGTAGGATGAAATATCCATCGGAAAATTTATATGCTGCCTGATGCCTCTGTACTTTGCAATTGGAACAATTGTATCGCATCCATTTTTTAGAGTGTTCACCTTCAATTGGTCAGGAACCTGATAACCGTTCAATTCAAATGTATAACCAAGGCGCTCCAGCAGTGTATAAGCGGCACAAAACACATCGCTATTGCTGCGTCCTGCTAATTCAACATTTAATTTTGACTGTTTGCCTGCTGTTTTAATACTGAAGGCAGACTCAGCCATGCCCATTCTTTTTGACAGCACAATTATCCAATCAGCGTCTTTTGAACCGGCGGAATAGTGCCAATCATTTTTGTTATCCAAAAACAATTTCAATTCCTGTTTTGCGTATTCCAATTCTCCGGCCCAACTCTTATCAATTATTGCAAATTTTTTTCCAAAAACAATCAAAGGCAAACACATTAAAACACAAAGACAATATTTCATAATGAGGTTGTTAATTATTTGCCGCTTGCCGGCTTTATATTCAGATAATCTTTCTCTAATCCTGCATTGTTCATGATCTTTTGAGCTGCCGACGGCCAATTGCCATTAGAAACAAGTGTAGCATTTGTCATGCTCGTATTGATGCCCTTGTTTACATTATTTAATGTGGTAGTATAATTGTTATTGATATTGATATCGTGAATAGTGCTTATCCAGATATGCGCATACCTTGGTGTGTTGTTTATCACGTTATCGGTTAGATCAAACCAACTGCTTCCTTCATCGGCATACAAAGCACCAAACTGGTTGTTTACATTCTGAATATAGTTGTTAGAAATGCGCCCTTTGTTTGTGGCTGAGCCATTGGTTGGCCCCAGTGTATAGATCGCTCCGCCATCTCTTAATACAGACATGACATCGTGAATATAGTTATACTGAATATTCGTTCGTTGGGAAACGGAAGTCGCGAACCTGTCCCATCCCCATCCAATATGAATCCCTGAATAGGGTATATTGCCAATTTCGTTATGCACGATATCCATATCCACCGGCAGCGTTGCTGCTATGGCTGTTGAAGAAAAATACTCAACGCCAATCTTGTTGAAGTAACTGTTGTACACATCGTTGTTGCGAAGCCATACGAGACTGTCGGCATTCAGTATATAGTTTTCTGTTCCGGCAGTAAACATCCCTTTGTAATCACCTATCTGGATGCCATTGCCCGAGATATCTGTGAATACGCAACCTACCACGAGGTTATCCTGTGAACCACTGTACATGTTGAGTGCATTACCTCCCAGGTGTTCGAATACCACTCTTTCAAATTTGATAGCTCTTGCATATGTAAGATTGACAGCAGCATTGATGATACTCTCGCCCTGGTCATCTCTTATCACGTTGTTTTGAGCATCGGGCAATCCGCGATTTCCATTCACTCTTAAATATGTAGCATGAGAGAACGTAAGTCCTCTGAATTGAATGTTGCTGACTTTATTACCTGCATCTGCTCCCTGGATCCTTACCAATTCTTCTAGTACAGGCACCACAACAGAAGCGGCAGCAAGGTTTTCGCCGGTTCGAGGTTTGTAGTAGATGAAACCTGTTGTTCTGTCAAGATACCATTCACCTTCTTCATCCAACAGTTCATAAGCATTTTCAATAAACCATGGAAGCCCTTTGGCGTTGTGGTTTCCGCCAACAGAAGTTCCCCCTTTATTGGTTACAAATCCCCAACCGGGTTGCTTCATGCTAATGGTGGTGATGCTATCGTTACGGGTAATGGTGCCAACTCCTATCCTCGGTGCTGTCCATTCGTTTTTAAATACAAATTCAATATCACTTTGGTTTTTCCATTGCTGCATTGGAATGGAAGAGTTGGCAAAAACATCAGCCTTAGCTGTGTAGCCAAATGCTTTAACGAAAGTTAAAGGAGAGGGCGCAACAGTACTTCTGGCACGGGTTGCGCGGACGCCGTTGACAAACAATTGTCTTGTTTCGAGTCCCTTGCCAGTGTATGCTCTATAAATGTTTTTTGTTGTATCATATAGATTCCAGCCAGTAATTTCCTTGCCTCCACTGATGACAGGCTTTTCATTTTTATAAGCTGCATAAATAATATTGAAGCCACCGGTGCCCGAGTCGGTTGTATCAAAAAGCAAAGTGGACTTCAACCAATAAGTGCCGCCTCTCAGATAGACATGTATGTCGCCTTTCATATTTGCATGCATAGTGCGTACCACGTCACGGGCTTTTTCAATCGTCCGAAATGCTTTTGCCGCACTGGTTCCATCGTAAGTAATATCATTTCCTTTAACAGGATCTACATAATAATTGATCGGTTTGCCGGCCATTGCAACCAGACCAGTTAATACTACCAACAATACAATAAAACATAGCTTCCGCAAATGAGAAAAAGTGGTTTTATAGTTGGATGATTTATCAGTGCTTCGATTAATTCTTAAAATCATTATTAGTTTGTTGTAATAATTATATTTCATTTGAAACGAACTGCCCGTTAACAAATACAATTAGTTAACGGATAGTAACAGACGAAATTCAATTCATGTTATCTAATTGACCGCTTGCAAACGCTGCCCCCACTCTTTGTTCGGCGTTGGCCCCAGGTCAATCTTCATTGAGCCTCCACTCGCAAATGTGCTAAACGGCAATTCAAAACTTTTCCATGATTTTCCATTCAGTGTCGCCGATTGAATGTAGGTGTTGTCTTTCCCTGCAGGTGCTGATGTCTGAATCACAAATGTTTTTTTGCCTGGCAAATGAAAGGTGATCTTATCAAAAATGGGTGACGTAATTTCCAGCGTTGGATTTACATCGGCGAGACCTTGTACATCAAACAGCCCAACTGACATCAAAGCGCTCAAGGCACCCATTTGTCCCTGGTCTTCATCGCCTCTGTACCCTGCATAATTCGTGGTATCACCAAAAGTATTTTCTTTCACCTGGCGAACCCAATACTGTGTGAGCCATGGCGCACCCGCGTAGCTAAATAAGTGCGCAAGCTGACAGCCGGGCTCATTATCGTAATCAACACGTGCAGCATAATGCTCGCCATGTTCTGCTGCAAAGCCCGAACCAACTGCACTTTCAAAATCAGCATTCAATCTTTTTATAAATGTTTCATTACCTCCCATGGCATTTATTAATCCCCTCACATCTTGTGGCACATAATAACTGTAGATGGATGCATTCGATTCAATGAAGCCCGGTGTGGCATGATTGACGCCTCTTTTTGTTCCTATGGCTTCGAATGGAGTCAGCCATTTGCCCAAAGTATCTTTAGGCCTTGTGTATCCTGTTGATGAATCGAAAATATTTTTCCAGTATCCTGCTCTTTGCAAAAATTCAGGGCAATATTTCTTTTTATTCAAGACAGATGCCATGTTGGCTATGCACCAATCCTGGTATGCATACTCAAGAGTCATAGAAGCACCACCCCTGTTGTATCCATCGCCTCTGTCTCTAATTTCAATGGGCACATAACCATATTTGAGATACCAGTCTATGCCGCCGCCTTTGGGAGATTGACCTGCTTCATAACCACCCCTGTCTCTTGTTCCTCCGGGAAATGCATTTTTGTAAGCACCTTTAAAAGCATCTTCTGTATTAAATGTTGCACGATGTGTTTGAATCAATGCGGCCATCAAGGGTACTGTCTGATCGCCCACCATCACCCAACACTCTTGTCCTCCCCAGGATGTGCGACCCATAATACCGGTGTTGTAGTAATAGTCAAGAAAAGTGGTGGCAACATCATTTCCAGCTTCAGGATATACCATTGACCACAAAATATTTAGGTTCCAATGGCTTCCCCACAATCCATCTGCATCGAGAAAATGATAGGATGGTTTACCGTTTGCCGTGAGTGGAACTTTTCTCACCACCGGCTGAGGCCCGCTATTGTCAGTATACTCGCCATTCACATCTTCGGTTAATCTGCGGCCAATCGCTGTATGCATCAAATCTGTATAAAACTTCACCTGTTGTTTTCTCGTTCCTCCGCTTACTTCGATTCTTCCCAGGTAGTCGTTCCATGCGGCTTTTGCTCTTGCTACCGCTGCATCAAAATTCCAATCTGGCATTTCCTTTTCAAGATTCATCCTTGCATTTTCTATGCTTACAAATGATACTCCCACTTGCAGCATTATTTGTTCTCCTTCGTGAAGGTTGTAATAGCTTGCATACAAGCCAGCTTTCTTATCGTCAGTAACATCTCCGTTAACTAGTTCCTTCGTAGAATCGGAAGCAGACTTCCAGAAGTTGATCTTATCAAATGACTTGCTGAATCTTGCTACAAAATAAATGGTGCAGTTTTTCTTTCTCCTGAAAGTGGGTGCATTTACGGAGTAGCCCTCTATCTCATTGCTACTTACTTTTTTTGCATATCCTTTCACCATATTTACAGGACCAAGCGCCGCGGTCAGGTCCATAATGATGTGCGCTTCTTTTGCAGCAGGAAAAGTATAGCGATGAAAACCCACACGCTGCGAAGCAGTTAATTCTGCAGTTATGCCATAGTCCGGCAAAAATATTTTATGATATCCGGCTTTCGCTATTTCTGTTGTATGGTCGAGTTTAGCACGAGAGGCTTCCAACCCCTGCAATGCTTTACAGGAACCGGTTACAGGCATTACCGGAATGCCGGCTGTTTGGGCATTATGAATGTGACTGAAGTTGAGAATGTAAGGATCGTTGTATCGATAACCTGCGTTCCACAAATCACCATGATGTGTATCCGGACTTAAAGCTATCATGCCATAAGGTAGTGATGCTGCTGCAAAAAAATCAAACCGTGGCTTTGTTGTAGCTACGAGAGGATTCGCGAGATCGGCAGGTTGCTGGCTGTATGTTTTTGCAAACATGAAAAAAGATAACACACAAAAAACAGTTCGCATTTTCATTTGTTACTCAGTATTTATTTAACGAATGATCCAAACAAGAAACATTATTTTTTTACTGACGCTTTCGCATCCGGGTTTTCGCTGTTGACCAACTTTCTATACTTGTCAACTGAAGCGCCCATGCCTTTTTTTAAATGATATTCCGGCCCGATGTACACAAAAGCATAAGGCTTGTACAAGGTAGCACAGGAAGGATTTTCGTTCTTCAAATTCTGATACGCTTTCCAATAACGATCATAATTTTCTATTGACGTTTTTATCTTAGCCTTATTGTAAACGCCTGTTTTATCTCCCTCAAATCCTAGCGCCATAATGTTCCATCCTTCCGCGATTATCTTATGTAACAACAGTCCGTATTGGCTGGATACTTTGACATAGGCCTGGTCTGCTTTGTCGCGCATATCTATATTGCGGCTTAAGGCTTCAATCTTTTCCCACATAGCCGCGGCTTCAAATTTTTCGGCAACTGCCTTTTGCAATACGCCTTGCTTATAGTATTTGGAAAATGCACTATACAACATTCCCTCAGAGGCATATGAAGGACTTTCCGGAATGGAATCTACTCCGGCAAGAAACTCGTCTCTCATCCAGAATGACCAATCCTTTTCGAATGGCAGCGCACTACTGAAATGTCCTCTCAATACTGCTTTTGCTGAAAGCAAACAAAGTTCTCTGAACCCTTTGCGTGAAGCACCGGCAATTCCATTTTCATCCATAAAATGATTGAAAACTTCTTCCTCTGTTTGCGTCGTATTCGCGGCCCAATGAGCAATTACGTATGCATTGAGTTTGCACCAGAATTCGTTGCCGATATAAGGCCCTACCCATCCGCCACCGCGACTCCAGCTCCATACGCCTTTGAAGTTGGGACTGTTCTTTATATCGTTCAGCGACTTATAACCTTTCTGTGGTGAATTGGTTTCATATTCTTCAAATCCATTGATCACGCCGTTCATTACGTAATTGGGGTACGCCCCTTTTCCTTCGTACTCGCGTTGGCACTGCACTTCAATAATTTGAGGATGGTTGCCCAGCGTTAAGGTAGGATTAAACCCAACTGTTCTCAGGTAATCACCTTGTGTATGTTTAATAGAAAATATGAGTTGTGGATGCGGAGTTATGCTGTTGACCACTTTTAAATAATAGTCGGGAGATTCGTGCATACCTCCGAAAGACCATGTACGATAAAATATAGTTTTGTTTCTTTTTACACACACTTCGTCGCGCAACAGATTAATTAGTTTGATATGGCTTTGCTCGCCATTGGTAATGGGATTATTACCTGTATGATAAGGTATATTGTTTAAGTAGGTTTCACCTGTGCGAATAACCAATCCATCCAGGTCGGGAAAAGTTTCAAACAACTCTTCCAACATTATTTTGTGTATTTCTAATGTGCGGGGACGCTCAAAGGATATGCGACCGAGGCTGTCGCAAATTTCACTGCGATACAATTCTACGAGTTTTTTAGGCAGTACAATAACGTCGGTAAAATAGTATGCTTTGATTCCTGCAGCATGTGCTGCTTTAATATTTTTTCTTACGGTCTCTGCCGCGTTCATTACCCACTGCCATTCTTTGGAACCTTCCGGAAAGATAGCGGGATTTAATTTTTTAAAAGTAATAGCAGCGTGTGCAAATACAAAATCGTTGAAAACCTGGCCTGTGTAGCCTTGATCTTTCAATGTTTTCGAATCGTTAAAAACTGATTGGGTTAATGGTTCGCCGGGGTTATTGTGAACCATGTCCAGAATATAGCGCCCATCTTTATTTTGCGAATGAGCATGTAGTGAAAAAATACAAAGGCTGAAGAATAAAAGAAGACGGGTGTTCATATTGGCTATTATTTTCTCTCGTTGATAATTTACAAAAGGTCGAAACATTTCTACTAGGTCCGGGCTACTATTTGTGATTACTGGCGAAGTTAAGTTGAGGGAGAAATTAAACAATGGTCAAATAAACAGAAGAAAGGATATCCTGTTTTCATAGAAAACGAATATCCTTTCTTCGAATTTAAAAACTAAAAAACTGCTTTTTATGGAGTCGCCCATCCTGGATTCTGCACCAGCTTCTTGTTGCGCGAAAGGTCATCCATCGGAAGCGGAGAGAGATAATCTCTGCCTGCATTGAATGTGTATCCGGCAGGTAAAGTAGCCTGATACGGATCAACATAGCCATTAGCATCCACTTTTACGCTGGGCTTAGTAGTATATGGAGCATAGTCAGCCATAACAAGTTTAAAACCTCTCGGACGGCTGCCATTAAATAGTGCATGTGCTCTCCATCTTTTCCAGTCACCACTTCTGAAACCTTCACCGGCTAATTCAACCCTGCGTTCTTGTCTCACAATCGCCAAAGCATCTGGTATGGCATAGCCATAATTAGGCCAGTTTGCTGTTACCGTAGGTTTCACACTTGTTAAGGTAGGCATGCCCACACGTTGACGAAGTACATCAATATTGTCAGAAAGATCGGGGTAGTTTCCATTCAATTCAACATACGCTTCCGCATAGTTAAGCATTAACTCAGGCAGTCTGAAAGAAATACCTGCAATCTCAGGATCAATATAGTTGCCTGATAATGTAGAACTAGGGTTATGTGCTTTCTTTGGTGCAAATCCGGTTATGGTATTATTGCCTATAGTAGGGTTATGCATCTGAGGCACTCTGAACGTGGAGTCCTTATAACCTAAAGTATTATTATTGAGCAAATCACCCGGTATAAATACAGACTGTTTGAATCTAGGGTCAAGAAGGCCTGCCATTTGAGTTAAAGATGCAGCACCCTTTGTAGTGATTACATTTACAGTATCTGTAATATCGATGTATGTTCCATCTTTTTTCAGGTAGCTCTTTACCATATCCAAAGAGTATGAACATCCGCCATAACCATATAACCATACAATATAACCTACCTGGTTGGTTACATTCAGTGCCTGCGAATAGTTCTTGCTCAAGGTAACTTCGGGGATAGTTTTATAATCAAACTGACCAAACAAATTGTAATAAGCCGTTTGTGTTCCACCGGTAGAATATAAGTTAGCCGTGGTTATAGTGCCAAACAATGTTTTATACTGGGTGAATGCGTCTATAGCTTTTTGGAATAACTTATTGGCATTTACGCTTGAAGCCGAAGGTGTTCCGGCGTGGTATTTAGCCCAGGTTGCTTCAAACAATGCCACACGTGATTTATAGATAAGCGCTGTTTCTTTATTGAGCCTGTTTACGCCAGTTGTTGCTCTTACGTTCAGATACTTGATTGAGCTATCGAGGAGATTCATAATGGAATCTACCACCATGCTTCTCGGATCTCTGGCTTTATACAATTGTACAGAATCTGAAGGCGATAGTACATGTGAATACCAAGGCACATCACCAAACGCTGCCACCAGGCCCTCATACCTTAATGCTTTCAAAAAGCAGGCTTCTCCAAATGTCTGTTGATACTGTGCAAATGGTGCAGGGCATTTTTGATAGTTATCGAAAAACGTATTGATTTGTCGTATAGCTGTAAAGCCGGACACCCATGCTCCCCCTGTAGGAGGAGTAACGGAATTTTGGCCATTCATAAACGCGTTATAATTTGTGGCAAAAACCATATTGTCCGAGACCTGGTCATCTGTATAGTAGCCCATCCCTGATGAAGATAGTTGTCCCGGTAACCAATCATATAGGCCTACAATATAGGCATCCAGTTCCTGAGGAGTTTTCCAAAATTCAGGTGTAGATATCTGGTCCAGTGGAACATTATTCAAAAACTTCTTACAGGAACCCAGCGAACCGATTAAGAAGACAGAAGCCCCCCAGATGAGGGATCTTCTGATATATTTTTTTATCAATTTATTATTCATGATTTATTTTAATTTATTTATTAAAACCCAAGGTTTACACCAAATGAGTATGTTGCCTGCTCCGGATACATCTGACCTCCATTCACGAACTCAGGATCGATGTAATTAGGCAGCTTCGACAACACTGCGATGTTCTCTGCCGAGAAATAAAAGCGACAAGTCTGAACCTTCACATGGGTTAACCACTGATTTGGTAAGGTATAGGTTGCCATTACGTTTTTCAAGCGCACATAGGCACCACTAACCATATACCTGGTATTGGTTTGGAAGTTTTTGGCACCTTGGCCACTTGAATTGTACGGCCTTGGGAAATAAGCGTCTACATTTTGGCCTAACAGGGCAAGAAGTCTTGGGTTGCTATTGGCATCTCTATAATAGTCCAATTGTTTTCCTTGATATATACCTGTTCCAATCGAACTACCGGTGTACATATTTCCCCAATAAAAGTAACTGCTTCCCATAAACAAGTCTTGCTTGCCTACACCTTGAAGGAATACAGAAACATCTAAACGGCCAGCTTTCGGCAAACTATAACCTGTTCCGAAATTGAAACCGAATCGGTAACGAGGAGTACTGTTTCCAATCTTGCGAAGGTCGCCATGGCTTCCAACGGTTGAAGCACCCGGAGAGATTAACTTGTCTCCATCGAGGTCCTCATACTTCACGTCACCGGAAAACCATTGGGCATTTATTTTACTCTGACTAATGTTTGGTTGTTGTGCTGTGATTTTAGTAGGATCAGGAAAATCATTTTGGTTCAGCAAACGATTAGAAGTGTATCCCCAGATCTCACCAAATTGTTTGCCCACATACCATCCGCTAAGCAGGGGATCACCTGTAACATTGTACTTGGTTACATGCGACATCGCATCCGACAAGCTAAGTCCAACATTGTAGTCCCAATTTTTGTTGATATGATCGTGCCAGTTCATCTGCAATTCCCAACCTTTGGTAACAAACTCAGCATTGTTTACAGGCGGAGCAACATCACCCAATACACTTGGTACAGGGGTAGCCGGCCCGATATTGTCCCACGACAACCTGTTAAAATAATCAAACTCGGTACTTAAGCGGTTATTTAAGAAACCTAATTCCAGGCCAAAGTCAGCCGTGGTAAATTTCTCCCAGGTACGGTCCATATTCAATATGCCAGGCATATTAACATAAGGCAAACGTGCACCATTGAATATCCATGGTGACTGGGCAAATCCTTGCATAGTAGATATATGCGGATATCCTGACTGAGCCTGGTTACCTACAGTACCATAAGATGCTCTTAATTTCGCACGATTAACTATTGGTTCTATGGATTTCCAAAACTTTTCGCTACTTATATTCCAACCTGCAGATGCCGAAGGGAAGAAACCCCAGCGCTTATCGGCTGCATAACGGCCGGAACCATCGTATCGTCCGTTTACCTCAAGCAGGTATTTATTGTCGTAATTGTAGTTAAACCTTCCAAATACACCTACAACCGTTCCATCACTTATTGCATCAGTAAGTGATGGAGCTGTTCCATACGCTGTAGCGATAGAAGTCATATCGGGAACGTAAAGATTCAAGTTAGAACCGGACAAGGTTTTCGCTTTGGTCTCTTCAGCCTGGCTACCAGCCTGAATTCTGAAATTATGTTTTCCCAGGCTATGTTCATAAGCGGCATATGCCTGTAAGGTCCAGTACGTACCTAAAGCAGTTGATTTAGCGATTGAAGACACATCCGTAAATTGAACCAGGTTCAGCGCTCCGTTAGGTGCTATTTCATAAACAGGTTTCCGGAGCGTCTGGTTATCGTTCAAAGCCACACGATAAGTACCATCAGCATGTACCGTCAATCCTTTCGCAAGATTAAGATCCAGTCCTAATATATTATCCAGAAGATGTCCTGTATTATTAGAATTACCCCCTTCCATTGCCGGAAGAATCTGCGATAGAGCGCTATATTGTCCCGTAGTATTTTTTACCGGAATGGTTGGCCATCCGCCATAAGCAAATTGATAGAACCTGTTTCTATCGTTATTCACTCCTGTTGGAGCTAATGTATTGGCCAGTGAATAACGCGTACGATAGCTCAACTTTATCCAGTCATTTACCTGTGTAACTAATCCGGCATTGAGATTAACACGTTTATACTTGTCTATATCTTGTATAAAATTAAAAACCCCCGGTTGGTTCACATAAGCGAGAGAAAAAAAGTAACTAGTCTTATCACTTCCTCCTTTTACAGATATCTCATGCTGCTGGCGAAACGACTTCTTGAACAATATATCAAACCAATCATTGTTATTAGCTGTCACTGCGGCACTACTCCATGCAAGGCCATTGTTAGGATTCAATTGTGCAAGGGTATATTTTCCCGGATTATTTACATTATCCTGAATCAAATCCAAAGTGGCTGTTGAGAAAAAGTCAGCAGCTCCGCTATTTGCCTGCGCCTGATTTCTGGAGAGCGCAAAAGTATATGAGTCTACAGTGTGAGGCGTTCTCACATTTTCAACATTTGCAAAGTTCCCATTGTACGTAAAGGAAGGCTTTTCATTTTTCTTACCCATTTTAGTAGTAACCACTAACACACCGAAAGCAGCTTTGGCGCCATATATAGCAGACGATGCAGCATCCTTCAATACAGATATGCTTTCGATAGCATTTGGATTCAGCAAGTTAAGGTCACCCACACCTGCAGGAATACCATCAATGACCACCAATGGAGGAGTGGTTCCACCTAAAAGAGCTTGACCTCTGATCTGCATGGTGGGACTTGAGCCAGGGGTGTTGCCACCTGCCGGCGTGCTGAATACGATACTGGGAGCCGTACCTTGTAATAGAGCGCTCGTGCTTGTTACAGGACGGTTTTCCAATTGTTTGGCGCTGATCGTTTCAATCGCACCTGTCATGTTGATTTTCTTTTGAGTACCATAGCCCACTACAACTACGTCATCGAGGCTTTTGTCGGCAAGCGTCAATTGTGTGCTAATGCTCGACTGTGATGTACCGACTTTAATTTCTTTACTGGAGTAACCGGTGAAAGACAAAATCAGTGTTGCGTTTTTGTCAACGGCGATTGAGTAATTACCCGTTTCATCCGTAGTACTGCCGGTTTTGGTTCCTTTGACCATCACGTTTACCCCTTTTAAAGGCTGACCGTTCTGATCTTTTACCGTACCGGTAATGGTTCGGGTCTGGGCCATGGCAGCAGCGCCCAGAAGGAGTGTTAGTGAGAATGCCAATAGGCATTTTTTGGCTTGTAGCTTCATCGTTAGTTTAGTTTTAATCGAAGAATGGCAGCAAAATAGTGCAAAATGATGGGGGGACTTTAGCGGTTTGCGAAAAAAAAACGTCATTTTACGAACTCCGTTAAAAAGTCTTCTTCTACTAGGTAAATTGCTATTGGACGCGGAAAAAAGACCATTTTGGTGTTAGAAAAGCCGATGATGCGCCTAAATGCTTTGCAGCAGAATGTGCGAATTGCGAATTGCAAAAAACAACTGACCAATTAGTTATTTTGAAGGACAAATACCAAGGCCCACTTTGTAATCAAAACACCAGAAAGAACTATCCGGACACGTGCCCGAAGACGTCCATCAGTAGCGCGATTTTCAACTTCTCCTTCAAAAGATATTATCAAACTAACAAAAAGTTTTGTGAATAGAAATTAAATCGTAATATTGCAATATTATGGGAGCTACCAAATCAGATTTATTTACAAAGCAGCAGAATGATATTGCGAACATGGCAAAAGCAATTGCCCATCCGGCGAGGATCGCAATTCTTCAATATCTGGTAAAAAAGAATGCTTGTGTATGTGGAGACCTTGTTGACGAATTGGGACTTGCACAAGCAACCACATCGCAACACCTGAAGGAACTGAAAAATGCGGGAATTATTAAAGGAGCGATCGAGGGGGTAAGTGTTTGCTATTGCATTAACGCAAAGGTCTGGAAACAATATAAAGAGCTTTTTTCAGCGTTCTTTAAAGACGTAGACAACAGTAATAGTTGTTGTTAAAATTTTTTGCCTAATTATATCGCAATATTGCAATAAACCAAAATATAAACTTTATGTCAGAACATCAAAATGTCAAAGACATGGTAAAAGCAAAGTACAGTGAAATTGCTTTACAAGATAAGGCCGATAACCAGGCATCCTGTTGCGGGGCCAGTTGTTGCTCAACAGAAGTGTACAACATCATGAGTGATGATTATTTGCAGATGGAAGGTTACAACCCCGATGCGGACCTTGGCCTTGGATGCGGATTGCCTACACAATTTGCCAAGATTAAGAAAGGAGACGTTGTTATTGATCTCGGAAGCGGCGCAGGCAACGATTGCTTTATTGCCCGTCATGAAACCGGGGAAACCGGAAAAGTAATTGGAATTGACTTCACTCCTGCTATGATTGAAAGAGCCCGCACAAATGCTGAAGTTCGAGGCTTCAACAATGTGGAGTTCCGCCAGGGAGATATTGAAAAAATGCCTGTAACAGCAAATGTTGCTGATGTTATAGTTAGCAATTGTGTATTAAACCTCGTTCCAAATAAAAATGCGGTTATCGGGGAAATGTATCGTGTTTTGAAACCAGGCGGTCACTTTAGCATTTCGGATATTGTGCTTGAAGGACCCCTTCCTAAAAAAATTCAACAGGCAGCTGAAATGTATGCAGGTTGCGTTGCCGGGGCCATTCAAAAACAAGTTTACCTTGAATTGATTGAAGCAAACGGTTTCGTCAACCTAATGGTTCAGAAAGAGAAAGTAATCACCATTCCGGACGATATACTTGCGAATTATTTAACCACTGAAGAAATCGAAACCTTCAAACAAAGCAATACCGGCATTTACAGCATTACTGTATACGCAGAAAAACCACAAGGTGAAGCTTGTTGCGCACCTGGCTGTTGCTCATAAAACCAAAACAAACAACGACATGTCAACAAACAATTGTGCCCCTGCACATGAGCGCAAAAAGTTAAGCTTTTTAGACAGGTATCTCACTCTATGGATATTTTTGGCGATGGCCATTGGCGTCGCTCTTGGATATTTTATTCCGTCAGTACCTGCCAGTATCAACGAGATGTCAAGCGGCACTACCAATATTCCTCTTGCTATAGGTTTAATATTAATGATGTATCCTCCCCTGGCAAAAGTGAAATACGAAAAGATGGGTGAAGTTTTTAAGAACACAAAGGTTTTAGGAGCGTCATTATTCCTGAACTGGGTCATTGGACCTTTTCTAATGTTTTTCCTGGCAACTTTTTTCTTGCATGATTATCCCGAATACATGGTGGGATTGATTTTAATCGGCATTGCACGTTGTATTGCGATGGTCATTGTGTGGAACGAACTGGCTGAAGGAAGTCGCGAATATGCCGCAGGTCTCGTAGCACTCAACAGCATCTTCCAGGTGTTACTTTATAGCGTTTACGCTTATGTATTTATTACTATTCTTCCGCCGTTATTTGGGTTCAAAGGATTAACGGTAAATATTACAATCGCGGAGATTGCAAAAAGTGTTGGCGTCTATTTAGGAATACCTTTTGCCACCGGTGTTATCAGCCGCTATGCACTGATTAAATTAAAAGGAGAAGATTGGTTCTCTAACAAATTTGTTCCGGTTATCTCTCCCATCACTTTAATTGCTCTTTTATTCACCATTGTTGTGATGTTTAGTTTAAAGGGAAAATTGATTGTACAAATTCCTATGGATGTGTTCCGCATAGCAGTTCCTCTTGTTGTGTATTTCGCCATTATGTTTCTCGTCAGCTTTTTTGTGGGCAAGCGTTTGGGTGCAGATTATTCCAAAAACGCATCCATTGCTTTCACTGCGGCAGGCAACAATTTTGAACTCGCCATTGCAGTAGCAATTGGTGTATTTGGCATCAATAGCGGACAAGCATTTGCAGGTGTCATCGGGCCTCTAGTGGAAGTGCCCGCACTAATTGCGCTTGTTAACGTAGCATTCTGGCTGCGCAAAAAATATTATTTCAAAACAGTAACTCAATAAGAAATGAAAATTGCATTATTTAGTGACATTCATGCCAACTTACCTGCCTTAGAAGCATTTTTTAAAGACCTTGATACAAGACAAACCGATGCTGTCTATTGTCTTGGAGATTTAGTAGGCTACAATATCTGGCCCAATGAAGTAATCAACGCGATACGCAAAAGAGGAATACCAACGATCGCCGGCAACTATGATTTTGGTATTGGCAGAACCAGTAACGATTGCGGTTGCGCATATAAAACGGATGAAGAAAAAGCAAATGGAAGTGTTTCCATTTCACTCACCAACCAACTGGTGAAAGATGAAGAGAGAAAATATCTGCGTACGTTACCTGCGCATATCAAAATCGAATTTCAATTAAACAATGATAAACTCAATTTGCTTTTGGTACATGGAAGTCCGCGAAAAATAAATGAATATCTTTTTGAAGACAGAGATGAAAAAAGTATGCTTCGAATAATGCAGGATGCAGACGCTGACATCATGTGCTTTGGTCATACGCATAAACCTTATCATCGTGTGCTACCGGCCGTTCCGGAAGAAAACCAACATTACAGACATGCGATAAACATCGGCTCTGTAGGTAAGCCAAAAGACGGAGACAAAAGGGGTGGTTATGTTATTCTCCATATTGACGAGAACAGCAGCATCATGAATAAAGAGGCCGTAAAGGTTGAGTTCATACGATTTGACTACGACTTTGAAAAAGCAGCAAAAGCTGTTGAAGACAGCATACTGCCAAATGCTTACGCGGAAAGCTTACGAAAAGGCATTTAGCCGTTAGCATAAAACTCACAAAAAAGCCAGCAATTCAATTGCCGGCTTTTTTATTTTCTAACCTGACATTTCTGTACAGCAGGATTTTCTTTCTCATCAATTGAACTTCAAAAGACAAACCGAGTTTATTACTTGTTCTGCATCGCTTACCAAACTTTTATTTTTTGCATTCCATCACCTGATATTTCAAAAGGACCAGGAAAAGGATTTGACATGTTTCTCTTTTTTCCTGAAAAATCCATGTCGATTTTTATGGCCGTGCCATCTGTATTTTCAAAAGGCAGATCCGGAACGATGGCCTTGCTCAAGGTTGCTGTGGTCACGGGCTTCCGCTGGTTTGTTATTTTGCTTTTATTAAGTGCTATTTCGAGGTAGATGCTTTTTCCTTCTTCGAGCAAGCGGGCACTGGCATCGAAATTTGTATCCACTACTGCATTTTTTTCAATGGCATTTTGATCATGATATTTGCTCATGCTTTCTTTCGCCTGTTTGTTCATCTCTCCAAATCTCTTTTTTTCGTCTTTGGCATTTTGGATCATTACGGTTCCTTTTGTATACACGTTACCAGAAAAAACCACTGGCAGTAATGCTTTGCTGTACTCAGAAACATTAGCCTGCTTCACAAAAAGGTTGTTGACAAATTGAATATCTCCACCTGGGTTATCGTGCAGGGCCGCAACGAATGTTGAATGTGGCTTATGAAATGGCGTTAACCGGCTGTCATAATTTATGACCGTCATTTTGCCGGCAAAAAGATTATGAGCAAAAGCAGCACCGCTGGAATTCATCGCCAAATTTGTTTCTGACAGCATGATGTTATTGCTTACCAACATTGGTCCATGATTTACTTCTAAAAAAATATCAGTGCCGTTGTCGTTAAACAAATTGTTTTTGATTTGTGCGCCCTGCGCCATCCAATCCAACCAAATGCCCATGTTGGTTTTGTAAATGTGATTGTTTTTGATTTGAACATCTACACCTCCGTGAAATTTAATGCCTGCCATTTCTGCGCCGTCAAACAACTGCCTTACATGTATGTCGTGGATCACATTACCTTCAATAACACTGAACGCACAGCCCATACTGCCAACAATGCCGGTTTGCTCACAATAGGCAACAGTATTGTTACGCACAATATGCCCGCCAACAGTGCCTTTGTTCCAGCCATAAGCGAGCGCCCTGTTGATAGTGCCAACATAACCTTCAGCTGATTCCGTTTGATTGTTGTCGTGATCATCGCCATATTTTCCTAATGATATGCCGACGCATTTTGAATATTGAATTACATTGTTTTCAATGATCCATCCTTTGCTCCAATGTGTTCCAATCAAACCCATTTGTTCAGCCGTAGGTGGCGCCCAATTCGTAGCGGCCTGTTCCATGGTAAAGCCGCGAACTGATATGTAATTGATGAATGATTGAGCAGGATAAAAAACAGTTGGACGAACGTTTATCTCAACCAACTCATTGTTGGGGTCGACGCCTTTAAATTGCGCCCAAATGGTAGTTGTATTACTATCTGCTTCTGCCCACCAGAGTTGATTTTTTTCATTGGCACTTGTTATTACTTCATCCTTGCCGGCAGCCTCCATGAGCCAGTCGCCATTAAGATACACTGCACCTCTGTGATATTTTCTGTCTTTTGGTTTCGGCCAAAACCAATCGCCATGAATCAATTCTTTATAAGGATTAAACTTCCCGAAAAATGCGTCAGGAATTTTCACTACCCATGTATCGTGGTTCAGTTTTGTCCAGCCCTTCACTATTTCAGAACCTTTCACCACAACTTTTTCACCTTTTGCAGCCTGGTATACGATCCGCTCCTGGTCGGAGTTGCCGCCGCGTGGTGGCGTTATCTGCTCACGATAAATTCCTTCATGTACAGTAATCACATCGCCCGGCATGGCCATATTCGCAGCAGCCGTAATTGATTTAAAAGGCTTCTGCACGCTGCCGTCATTTTCGTCATTGCCGTTTATGGAAATATGATACTCTTTCCCATATCCTTGCGTTTTTTTTTGCGCAACGCCATTAAAAAAAGCAGTGATAAAAAACAAAACTGCAGAAAATCTCAAAACAGCAATCGATTTGTACATAAGCAACTATTTTATGAAAATCCTGAATTATGAGTTTTATTTTTTCAAACCAATATTCTCTTTATTGAATTTTAGTCGCTTCAATAAGCAGCGCGGAATGCGGCATTAACATGGTAACATGATATTCATTTTCACCGATGCCAATGGAGTGACCACCCCATTTATTTGTCAGCTGATATCTTCCGCGAGGCAATTTAATAACACGTTGTACGGCAGTGTCACCCCAGTTAAATACGGAGTACACAATGCTGTTCTTTAAATCAGAAACACCTACTTCAAATTTTTCATTTTCAAATCGTGCTGCTGTTCCAGTTGGCGGAACTATTTTTTTCAACATTGCGAGATGTGCCGGAGTAATTTTTGTGAGATCATCTCCGCTTAGCAGCATACCACCTGTTGCATAAATAACTGTTGCATGAAACTGAAATTCGTTTTCTGAAATTCCCGGTTCAGTTACAGCGGCCTTGCCGCCTGCATCATAAACAACATCGTCAGCCCCTTTGCCCGATAACAAAATGCAGTCAGGATCATTCCACCACAAGCGTCCGTTCTGCCAGCCTCTCAACAAATTTTCTTTACCAACGCTTTTGAATGAATTCCAGTTAGGGGCAATATCCATCGAGCTGCGTGAGCCATGAATCAATCCCAATGAGGCCCATACCGGATGATTACAACCTAATAAGAATGCATCTCCTGATCCTTTACGAATCGCCTCCATTCCACGACGATAGGCCTCTATCCTGGTGGCCGCTTTATCATAATGCACACCACCATGAATGGCGCCCCAGTAATTGGCATCCAGTTTAAAATAAGTGCAGCCCCACTTTTCCTTCAATGTTTTAAATAGTTGCGTTAAATACGCCTGCACTTGAGGATGCGTTCCATCCAAAACATACCAGGGGCCCTGGCGCCAGCCACCAAAGCCAATTTTATCTGAGCGCAATGGATTTCCCAAAGAGTCTTTTACCATCCAGTCTGGATGTTCCTTGAATATCTTCGATTCCGGGCTTGCAATGAAAGGAGCCACCCACAATGCAGCTTCCAGGTTCTTTGATTTAATTTCATTCAACACCTGCGTTATGTTACCGCCAAATGCTTTTCCCGCGTCGAGCCAATCTCCCATCCATGGCTGATAACCATCATCGATCTGGATATATTTTAACTGCGGTAAATTTTGAGCGATCCATTGCGCATTGTCTGAAACATTTTTAGCGGTAACGTGCGGGCCGTAACATGCCCATGAGCACCATCCCATTGGTTCGGAATGGTTCATTTTCGGATGATGCACATTGATGGCAGCCGTCAGCCGATCATACAGCTTTTCTCTGTCGCTGCCTGCAATTGCCATAAACTCTTCGAGGTTCCATTCCTCGCCGGGTTGCAATGTCAAATGCTCGCAATCCATTGAAATACGCAAACGCATAGCGTCAAAGGAAAAACGTGAGATAAACTTGTTACAGGATGTGGTTGCCAGCAACAAGCGATCGTTTGGCTGAACCTGTAAGGTGAGCATTCCATAAGCGGTCCGCATCTTCTCCGGCTCCGGAATTTTATAATGATTTCTGTCGGTGTAAGTGCCCCAGTCTTCGGGCTTTGCGAGCGTCCCTCCTATTTGTGCCAACTTTTGAAAGCCCTCGCCGTATACAGGCGTATTGGCATTCAACCCGTGTTGTAAGTCAAACACAACTACTTCGCTAATGCTAAGAGGTTGTGTGGATATATTTTTAACAGACATCTCACACAAATCGCCCTTCCATTTGCGATTTACAATTACTGATGACGAAGAAGCAAAACTGCCGTCAGACAAAACAACTTTTGACGGTGCTTTTTTTAATGCCGTTAAAAAGTCTTTAGCGTTTTTTTGTGGCGGCACACCGTCATAGGCCCAGCTTTTCAGTGAAACCAAAATTGCAAGAAGAGGTATAACTAAAAGTTTATTCATTGTGTTTTTGATGTCTATTTTTTATACAGATTGCAGATCAGCAATTATCAATCAACACTTACAATAAATGATGGCCGGTTTGCAATAAAGTTAGCGCTTAGATTTCGCGGAACGGGTACAACTTAGTTTTATCCATACAGGCAAATGATCAGATGCCACTGGTTCATTTTCTACAACTGACTGTAAAACATTAAACGTGTATCCGTCTTGTTTTCTGGCCATAATGTAGTCGATGCATTCTGTCGGTTTGTTTGCAGGTATGGTAAGCTTCGTGGTATCACTTAGCACGTTCCAGTTTTTTGCAAACGCTTTTATCACTGGTGAAGCCGGAGTGGTATTCAGGTCACCGCCAAGCAATACAGGTTTCGAATACTTTGCAGTAAGTTCATCTATTAGTGCGACGGATTTTATTCTGTCTTCTTCTGTCAATGAAAAATGCGTGCAGGCAAAAACATAATTTTTCATTTCAACAACTACCACACTTCTTCTTTCTTCTTTTCCCGGCAATGCAATACCTTCTACGTGCAAAGGCTTTTCTTTTGAAAGAATACCAATTCCATATTTGCCTCCCTGGTAATCGATGGACGCATGATACGTGGGAATCATTCCCGTTAAACCCGCCAGCTCGTGTAACACACTCAGATGTTTACTTCTGTTGGTAGCGCTGTCCAGTTCCTGTATTGCCACTACATCTGCATTGACCTTTGAAATAACTTTGGCAACACGTTGATAATTCACTGTGTTGTCCATACCCAAACAGTTTCTGACATTGTATGTGAGAACAGTAAGGGTTTCGCTTGCAGAACTTTGTGCCTGCTTACCAGATTTGCAACTCAAACTAAACGCTAGTGCAGAAACAATAACTGCACAATTCAATATCTTTTTCATTTTCAATTTTGATGTAAACTACTCTTAAAATTTATCCGGCTATTTGGCCGCAATCGTGTCTTCTATTTTGATCACCTCTGTCTTTGCTGAAAGCAATCTTTCTGCCGTTTTAATGCGACAATACTACTCTTTAAAACCCGCTTATGGTTTATGTATACTATCTAAATACTACACTTTTTTAGCTCTATAGCTTATTCACATCAATATTCATACTTTGTTTGTCTCGTCATTCCCTCCCAGTCATCTGTGCGGAAGGGCGAAGCCGGCAAACCGTCTGCATTATATAAATTTGCGTCTTCGGCGTTGTCAAGCCATCCATATCTTACCGCTACAGGATTTGCTATTTCTGGGCTAAATACAATCACCTTATTGTTTTGGATATAGGCAAGCGCCCATTTGAACTGCTTATCGGCGCCCGCTATTTCAAAGGTTTTTAACTGGCCATACTTGTCTTTAACTATAAGACCCTTTCCCGTTTCTGTAAAGTCAAGAACTATTTTATTGCCATCAATTTGCATTGATTTATATAACGGTCCGCAAGGCGCAATGTCTTTACCATAAGTTTTGTTCAGCGCATTTAAAGCAAGCCGCAATCCAACATCCTGCTTGTTTTTGGGATGAAGATCCTTAGGATCGCCAATATCAATTGCAACCGCCATTCCTGTATTTGGCAGCGACAGTGCTTTTGCCTGTGCATCTCTCAACTCTGCCCATTTGCTGCCTTTGGTGGTATTTTCCCTGTGTGCGTCATATGTGGCAAGTTGCACAAAATAAAAAGGAAAATTACCCTGCATCCATTTGTTGCGCCAATCACTTATCATTAATGGGAACATGGTCTGGTATTGATATGCACGGTTTGCGTTTGCTTCACCTTGGTACCAGATGGCTCCTTTGATCGTGTATTGAATCAACGGACTGATCATGCCGTTGTACAAACATGAAGGATTGATACCAGGATCAATAATACTCCTGAACGAAGACGTGTCTACCCTCGCTTTCCATGCACCTTCCAGCGATATGGGCGGCTCAGCATCAATCGTTAATTGCAAATTGTTTGCATTACCAACAATGCCGCCATCACCGGCCAGATCGGTTATTTTAATAGCGATTACATTTTTTCCTGCCTTCAGTAAACCTGCAGAAACATTGTACTTGCGCGGAGTGTTCGAAGGCTCACCCGCTTCCGTTCGGCCAACAGGTATTCCGTTTATATAGGTTTCATCTGCATCACCAATTTGTGCGAGTTCCAACAATGCATTTTTCTTTGCCTGCACTTCTGTAACTGTTACGTCCTTTCTGTACCACACTACTCCGTCGAAACCGCGCAGCCCTTGCTGTTCCCAGGGTTTGCGTGCCATTAAAGTTGCCCACTGCGCATCATCATAACCGGCATTCTTCCACGATTGCGTGTCGTTTGTTATGATGCCATTTTGAAATACAGAAATGCTTTTTACCAGGTTTTGATAACGGTTTTTGGCTGCCTGGGAAATGTCTCCGGCATTTTGCCTTGCAACTATTTCTTTAAAATCCGGATGGGTGACTAATGCTTCTTTTGATGTCCATGCTTCAATGTTCGTTCCTCCCCAGCAGCTAACAATAAGTCCAATCGGAACGTGAGTTTCCTGCTGAATTTTTGTCGCAAAAAAATAAGCAGCGGCGCTAAACTTTCCGGCTGTTTGCGGTGAACAGGTTTTCCAGTCTACAGGTAAAATATCGTTCTGTGGCGATAGTGCTGCATTTTGTTTAACTGTTACGCATCGTATCCGGGGATAGTCTGCATTCGCAATTTCCTGTCGCGCATTTACCGCACGATCAAGCGTAAACTCCATATTTGATTGTCCGGAACATATCCATACATCACCAACCAAAACATCATTAATCGCAATTGTATTCTTCCCTTTTATTTGCAGTGCGTAAGGGCCGCCTGCTGCAATGGGACTGAGTTGAATTTTCCAATTTCCCTTTTTGTCGGCCTTCGTAGTTTTTGTCTGGTTGGAAAAAATAACAGTGATCTTTTCATTCTTTTTCGCCCATCCCCAAATGTTGATTGGCACATCACGCTGTAACACCATACCATCGGAAAATATTGCGGGCAACTTTACTTCCGATCTTGGAAGAAGATATGCGAACACCAACGTCAGCAAGGCAAATAATTTTTTCATTGGCTGCTTTTAGAATTTGCGTGCATGTTAGGCAATAATTGAAACAATTCAAGTAATTATTGCCTTTCTTTTGTTATGTTTTCCGGGTAGTAAAAAAGGAGTAAAACAATCATGTTGTTTTGAAACAGAGATCAATTTGTGTCGATTTAGCTATTTTTTATTTTGCAAAATGCAAACGTTTGCACAAAAAATCATAATCTCGCATATAAAACGCTCAAACATGTCTCTTGTATCGAAATTTCTAAGCATTATTTTATTCGGCTCACTAAGTGTCGCTACAGGCACAGCCGATGTGCTTGCCCAAACACCTCCGCCAATATTAAGACCGGGAACAGATTACCCTGCAGAACTTGAAAATCCTGAATGCCTGGGAATTAATAAGGAGCCATATCATGCTACATTAATGCCTTATGCGAATTTGCAGGAAGCATTGAAAGCCAATCGCAGAGCTTCTTCATATGCACAAAGCTTAAATGGCAACTGGAAATTTAACTGGGTACCAAGCCCGGAAAAAAGACCGGTTGATTTTTATAAAACTGATTTTGATGTTTCTAAATGGAAAGAGATCCCTGTTCCTTCCAACTGGGAAGTACAAGGTTATGGCACGCCCTTCTATCGCAACAATGGCTATACGATTAAACGGGATTATCCAAGAGTGATGAGTGAGCCGGATAAAAAGTTTACAGCTTATATTGAAAGAAATCCCGTTGGTAGTTACAGACGAGATTTTGTTGTTCCTCAAAACTGGAACGGCCGACGCATCTTCATCACATTTGATGGTGTTGACTGTGCTTTCTTCATTTGGGTAAATGGCGAAAAAGTTGGTTATAGTGTTAATAGCCGTAATGCCGCAGATTTTGATTTAACGAAGTACGTAAAGCCGGGGAAAAACACACTGGCTGTTGAGGTGTATCAATACAGTTCAGGCACATGGCTCGAGGACCAGGATATGTGGCGCCTGCACGGCATTTTTCGCAATGTAACATTGTGGAGTTCGCCGAAAGTGCATATGCGCGATTTTTTTGTAAAACAAGATCTTGATAAGGAATATAAAAACGCAACAGTTGAAGTAGTAACGAAGGTTAAAAACTTTGGAGAAACGAGCAGTGGCGCTCAAACTTTTACAGCGGTTTTATATGATGCAACCGGAAAAGAAATTGCTAAAGGCAGCGCCGCAGGAAAGCAGCTGAATGCCAAAGAAGAACAACAGTTATCAATCAAATTCGCGGTTAATAATCCGGCTAAGTGGACTGCAGAAACACCGGTATTGTACACTGTTGTTTTAAAAGCTTCGGGCGGTGAAATATTATCTTCCAAAATTGGGTTCAGAAAAATAGAGATCAAAGGAAGAATATTTACTGTAAATGGAGTGCCTATAAAATTAAAGGGCGTTAACCGTCATGAGCATTGGTCAGATGTGGGCCATGCAATCACTGAAGAACAAATGATCAGGGACCTGCAGGTGATCAAGCAAGGCAACTGTAATCATATACGCACTTGTCACTATTCTGACGATCCGCGCTGGTATGAGTTGTGTGACGAATGGGGCATTTGGCTGGTGGCAGAAGCGAATGTAGAGTCGCATGGATATGATGGAAAATTTGATGAAGAGCCAACCATCAAATCAGCAATTATAGATCGCAATATTGCAAATGTTGAAAATTTCAAGAACCATCCTTCTGTTATTATCTGGTCGCTTGGAAATGAGTGCGGCAAAGTAGGCTCCAACTTTGTAGAAGCGATGCACAAGATCAAAGAAATTGATTCGAGCCGTCCTGTACACTATGAACGTTTTGGCACAGGCGAAAAGAATCCTGCTGATCTTGATGGAAGAATGTATGGTACGCCGGACAGCTATGCAGCCATAGCAAAAAACAAACAACTAACGAAGCCATTTTATATTTGTGAGTTTGTGCATGCTATGTTCAATTCAATGGGTTCGTTGTCGGAATACTCAGAAGTGTTCGACAAAAATCCTGAGATTGTTGGCGGTGCGATCTGGGAATTCCAGGATCAGGCATTGTGGAACAAAAGAAATCCGGCGCATCCTATACTGGCTTATGGTGGCGGATTTGGTGAATTTCCAAACAACGACTACTTCATACACAAAGGTGTGGTTTCCTATGACAGGGCAACAACGGGCACGCATGTGAAACCCCATTTTCCTGAAATGAAAAAAGCGTTTCAGTGGATAGGCACAACACTGACAGACACAGCCTCCGGCACTATCGCCATAAAAAACAAATTCCAGTTCATTTCATTAGATGGATTTGCCGCGAGATGGCAATTAACGGAAAATGGAGAAATAATCAGTAGCGGAAATTTACTGCTTCCTCACGTTGCTTCATTAGGCGAAACAAAAATTTCTGTTCCGTATAAAAAAACATTTAAACCAAAGGCCGGAGCATCATATTTTCTTCGCGTTTCTTATGTTCAAAAAGAAAAGACCTTGTGGGCGGACAAATATTTTGAAGTAGCATCCGAACAATTCGAGTTGCCGTCAAACGCAGCACCAGCTATAGACCATGCTGCACAAAATGTTTCACTAACAAAAAACGACAGTTCAATAATAGTGGAGGGAACGGGCTTTCTGGTAACGTTTGACAAACGCACCGGAGCATTAGCACAGATAGCAAGAGGCTCTGAAAAATTGCTTGCAGCCGATGGTTACTCCAAACTAATTTTATGGAGAACACCGCATCGCAACGATGACAACTGGGCCTTTGACAACTGGAAGAAATTTGGGTTAACCGATTTGAAATTTTCCGTGGTTGGCATTAAGACAGAACCAGTTGGTAAAGCTTCCGTGAGAATTACATCAACCGTTAAGGCAGAAGGCAAGGAAGGTTTTGCAGTTTACCATACTGCCACTTACCTGGTTGATGGCCGTGGCGTTATAAACGTTGATAACAACTTGCAATTTGAAGGTCCAAGAATTAACCTGGCCCGAATTGGTGTAAGATATTTATTCAATAAGCAACTGGATCGCTTGAATTACTTTGGTCGTGGTCCATGGGAAAACTATTCTGACCGTAAACAGGCTGCTGATGTGGGCGTTTATTCCATTAAAGTAGATGACCAGTATGAATATGAAAAGCCGATGGAGCATGGCAACCGTGAAGATGTGCGCTGGGCAAAACTGCAAGGCCCGGGTCTCACTCCTTTATTGGTAAAGGCAGATGAGCACTTAATGCAAATTTCTGCGTTGCCATATACTGATGAACAAATGTTCCCTGTAGAATACAAGATTGATTTGCCTGCAAGCACATCAACAGTGTTCACCATTTCAACGAAGACGCTTGGTGTAGGTTCCAAAAGCTGCGGACCGAGACCGCTGGATAAATACCTCGTGTGGAGCGACGAAACTAATTTTTCCTATACACTTGAATTGTTTTCGTCTAAATAAGTTTCAAAATTTTTGAGCATTGATTTGAAAAATCATTAAAAAAGTAAAAGAGCAACAAAATTGCTCTTTTACTTTTTTAATTTACGCCATTCGACATGTTTAGGAGGATATGTCGAATCACAGATAAAGGGATTGAAATCCCTTTTTATTTACCATTCGGAATGCCCTGCGGAACAATCCGAACAGCAGCGTTTCTTTTTATTAAAGAGAAAACAATTCAGCAAGTTTGTTCTCCAACGCTTTACCTCTCAGGTTCTTTGCAATGATTTTTCCATACGGATCTACCAATACATTTTGAGGAAGGCGCCTGATAGAATAGAGTTGGGCAGCCTCATTGTTCCATCCTTTTGAATCTGCAACCTGTTGCCACTCTAAACCATCGTGCCGGATTGCTCTTAGCCAATCTTGCCTGCTTTTTTCATCATCAACTGAAACTCCCAAAATCTCGAATCCCCTGTTACGAAATTTTGCATATAACCTAATCATATTTGGATTCTCGGCGCGACACGGTACGCAACCGGATGCCCAGAAATCAACAAGCACATACTTTCCTCTATAGCCGGAAAGTGTGACAGGATTTCCCGAAGTATCTTTCAGTGTAAACTCAGGCGCCATTGCCCCAACAGCTGTTCTCTTCCACTCAGCAAGCATTGCCGCGTACTCTTTACCCGCCGCACTGTTTTTTACCTGCTCTGAAAATGAGTCAAACAATGGAGCCACTACGCGATAATCAGGATTTAATCTGCCGAAGTCCTTCAAAGCATCAAGACTTACTACATTATCAGTATGAGATTTTATGAATGTTAAGCTGACTGTCATTTGCTCTTCTATAACAGCATTTTTCTTCTTGTTGAACTCAGCACCTACAACCGGATCTTTTTGTTTCTCAGGCGGCAATGCATTATGATAAGCGGTCAATTCATTCCATTTCTCCATAGAAGGTTTTAGTGCCGATGCGAGCACCTCGTAATCCTGATTAATCTTTCCGGATACTTTGGCTGTTGAGAGAGAGTTGTTTCCTTCTATTCTTATATCACCTGGTTCGAGGTAAATAGTTTTTCTTTCCGTATTTTCCCAATGGGTTTCCCACCCTGGATATCTAATAATCATGTTTGCCTTTACCGGCTCATCAATGTTTCCCTGAAAGGCGAATCTGCCATATGTTATCATTGAAGAATCGACAACAGATTTACCATTCCGGGGGTAGAACAAATACACCTTTACTCCGTTTATACTTCCTATTTTTCCATGGATAGAAAATGCTGCTTTTTGCGCCAGCAATGTGCCAGGCAACAGAACAGCGAGAATTGCGCTCAATCTCATTAATTGTTTTTTATAAGCTTAGATAACACTGATCTCCGGGCTATATTACGCAGTGCCAATTTAGCCGTAAAAATCGACAACAAGAAACAGAACTAAAAAAAGAGGAGGCCATTGGCCTCCGTCTTTAATTGTACATTCGAACACAAATAAACCAGAAATATTCTAAGATAATCTTTCCTGCATGGACGATGCAGGAAAGATTATCTGATCGTTTCTTTTTTGTTTTACATTGGAAACAATTCAGACAGTTTCTTTTCCAATTCTTCAGCTCTCAGATTCTTTGCGATGATTTTACCATTGGGGTCCAGCAATACATTTTGCGGAATGGCTTTGATAGCATAAAGTTTCGCAACCTCATTGTCCCATCCTTTAAGATCTGAAACCTGCTGCCAGGTTAATTTATCGTGGCGGATGGCATTCAGCCAATTTTTTTGGGATTTCTCATCATCGAGTGACACACCTAAAATATCAAATCCTTTATCATGAAATTTTGCATACGACTTTACAACGTTAGGATTTTCTGCACGGCACGGGCCGCACCAGGATGCCCAAAAATCAACGAGTACATATTTGCCTCTGAAGCTGGAAAGTTTTATAGGATTCCCCAAGGTATCATTCAGTGTAAACTCCGGCGCTAAAGCTCCAACAGCAGTGTTCTCCATCCTGGAAAGCATTGTTGCATAATCTTTGCCGGCAGCGCTGTTTTTCAAACTTTGCGAAAATGATTTAAACAATGGAGCTACTACATCATATTCAGGCATGGATCCTCCAAATCTCTTGAGGGCATCGAGGCTTACTACATTGTCATTATGAGATTTTATGAAAGAGAGATAAGATGTTTTTTGCTCTTCCATAATAGCATTGTATTTTTTGTCGAGTACAGCTCTTACAGCCGTGTCCTTTTGTTTTTCTGGTGGCATTGCATTATAGTCAGCCATGAATGCGTTCATCTGATCTGTCGATGGCTTCAATGCTAGTTTGAGTTTTTCATAGTCATCATTAATCTTCCCGGATGCTTTGGCAGTTGAGAGAGAATCTTTACCGTCAATTTTTATAGTGCCCGGTTCCAGGTAAATAGTTTTTCGTTGTACATTTTTCCCGTTGGTTCCACTCCCTGTGTAATTAAAAACAACAGTCGCCTGTATGGGCTCTTCAATACTTCCTTTGAATGCGAATTTCCCATTTGTGATTTTCGCTGAATCGGAAATACTTTGACTACCCTGGCGATACGACAGATAAGCCATTGCCGGTGCGTTTATATTTCCCACTTTTCCGTTGATAGAAAATGTTGCTTTCTGCGCCAGCAATGTACCGGGCAACAAAACAGCAAGACCAATTGCGCTTAATTTCATTAGTGTTTAATTTTAAGTATGATAGTGCAATAAAATTAAATGCGGCTGTCTTTCCAAAACAACCGCATGTTTTTATGTGAGCGGTATTACTGGCTGTTTACTTTGATTTGTTCTTCTCTGCAAGCTTTGCCAATCTTGCCCTGTAGGCATCAATCGAAGCGATCTGAGCATCAACCGACTTTGTTGATTCATTATTCTTAATTGCGTTGGCGCGCATTTCATTTGCTACCTCCTGGGCTTTATCACAATGATAATTTCTTACAAGAATATAGAAGTAGGTTGATAAATATTTTGGATCCGGGTTTCGTCTGAGAAGGTCCTCCATCCATTTGATGCCAATCACTGTCTGGTCGGGCTTTCCTGTGCAATTGCCCAACAGGCTTGTCAAGGCAAGCGTGTAGCTATCATTGTTCTTTCCGTATTTCTGTAAGAACGCATCTCCACGCTTCATGTATTCGTTAACGTTTATGTCGCCGGTACTATCTTGTACTTCAAATGCATACAAGAACATGGCGAACTCATCGAAGTACGGATAATTTTTAGCTTTAAACTTTGCCTTGGCTATTTCGTATTGCTTCCTGGTCTCGGGATTAATCATGTTCTTTAAATACCACAAGTAGGAATCGGAAATGTATTTGTCTACCACTGCACTGCCAACTGTCTTGTCATATTTTTTTGCGTTGGCCTCAATGTATTCGAATGAAGGCGTAAACGGCGAAGGTTTAACAAGTTTAACAATCTCAAATGAATTTTTTGTGAGTTTATCTGCAGGGGTCAGCTCATTAAAATAAGTATTGAAATCACTGTTAAGCTTTTCACCTCTGTAGGCATCTTGAAGTGCTTTGAAATATTTCGTTACAAATGCATACTCACGGTTATGTGCATTCCATTCTCTGATCAGTGAAAACATATTTTGATCCGGATCCAGTGCAATTTTTCCCAACTCAATGAATCCCTCAGGAGTAGTGGAACCTGCTGCACTATGAATCATGTTGCCGTTTTTATCGAGATACATTAATGTGGGGTATGCGTAAATCTGGTATTGTTTTCCCTTCTCCACTCCCACTCCTTTGTCATCGCATTGCACCTTACAATTGATGAATTGCTTGTTGTAGAAACGGGCAACATTCTCCAGCGGAAATACATCTTTGGCCATCTCTTTACAAGGTGCGCACCACGATGTGTAAAAATCTACAAAAACAGGTTTGTTCTCAATCTTAGCTTTTGCCAGTGCAGAATCAAGATCATGCATAAATTCAATTCCCTGGGCTTTCATAATCCTTGGGGTACCAATTGTTCCCAGCATCAGGATGAGCATTATTATTTTATTTCTATTGGACATAAAATTTATTTTATTGATGAGTGTATAGGAATACCCCTACACGTATATGACGATTTTTGCTTTTTACTTATTCAATGTCGTTTAGTTAACGTTGTCATCCCGACGAAGGAGGGATCTACGTGATTGTTCTAGCATAGAGTTCGCTAGTGTTAGACCCAGCTCCCTCCTTCGTCGGTATGACAAGCGACATGCCTTTATTTTTTCAAACATCTTAACTAACAACATGCCTAATACCTATTTGAGGCTTTCTATTTTTTACTTTTTACTTTTTATTTTTTACTTAACCTACAGATAAGCGCCATTCTGCACCAGTTTTGGATTATTGCTGATCTCTACATCCGGAACGGGATATAACTCACTACCCGGCTTCCATGTTTTGTTTGGAGAAAGAGGTCCTAACACGGCTTCTGCCCGGTTGGTTCTTTTCAGGTCCAGCCAGCGATGTCCCCATTCTGCGAAGAATTCAACCTGTCTTTCTTTTTCCAGCGCCAGAATTAATGAAGCCTGATCTGTCGCAGTAGAGTTAAGTAATCCGGCACGAGTGCGAACGGTATTCAAGTCGTCGAAAGCAGACTGCAATTTAGCTCCACCCTGACGAGCCCTTGCTTCTGACCGTATCATATATTGCTCGGTGAGTCTGAAGACGATGTAGTATTCAGTAACTGCGCCCGCTCCTGCTTTATACTTAGCCGGGAAAGCCCATGTAGGATATGCAGGATTGCTAAACCCGATCCACTTTGTTTTGCGATTATCAGTGGGTTCAAATGCATTGATCAACTGCTGTGTCAATTGGTAATTTGGCTGAGTGGTTCCTGTTACAAGGAACGTAGAACCTTCAAGCGTATTTACATTGGCACGCACAGGTTGCAATTGCCAGATAGTTTCAGGACTATCCTTTTTGAAAACTTTGTCGAGGATAGGCAGGCCGGCTCCATAGGCACCGGAAACGATGATTGCATCAGCTTCTGATTCAGCACTAGCCCATTGACCGGTGTACAAATACGAACGAGCCAGCAAAGCGCTTGCGGTCCAGCGGTTAGGACGAAGTCTCTCGGTTGTTGGATATGCTTCTTGTAACAGCCCCTTAGCATCTTGCAAATCCGCGATGATTTGTTTCCATACATCAGCAGCCGGAGTTCTTGGCACAAGCATATTGTCCTGGTAATTCGTATTCAATATGAGCGGAACATCTCCATACAAATTCACGAGATAGAAATAACAGAATGCGCGCATAAACTTTGCTTCGCCTGCAAGCTGGTTTTTTGTTGCAGTCGTCACTCCTGTTGAAGTTTGCAGCCCACTTATAATAGCGTTGGTTCGATAGATATACTTATAGCCATCTTTCCAAAATGCCGCTACATAAGTATTTGGAGGTGTTAATGCATGATCAGTAAACTCCTGGTAGGTGGGCGCTGTTGTATTGCTTTGGGTCCAGATCATTTCATTAGCGGACATACCTCCCAGTGCGGTTAGAGAGAAACATACGAAGGAGCCATTGCTGCCAAACTGATCGTTCATCATATCAATATAAATGGATAGCATGGCAGCGGTGGCTGTTTTATCATCCACAAATATTTTGTCACTGGTAAGAACGTCAGGCGGATTCTCTACTGTTACAAATTTTTTGCAGGAAGAAAATGATATCATGCATATCAAACACGCCGCTGTGATCAACCTGCCGGATTGCCCAACTATATGTAGTATTGTAATTTTTGTACTTTTCATTGTAATGATTTTTGAAGTGATCAAAAGACAACCTGCAGACCTACAGTTATCATTTTAAGTGGTGGCATTGTGCTAAAGGACATAATTTCCGGATCACCAATTTTATAGTGTGTAAACGTGAGCAGGTTCTCGGCCTGGCAATACAAGCGAACGTTATCGGCTTTTATTTTTTGAGCAATCTTCCTGTCAAGTTGATAAGCAAGAGACACATTTTTTAACCGGATAAAAGAAGTATTGGCAATTACACCGTCTGAGTAGTTGGCCCAGTAACTATATTGGGTGGCCGCAGCACCGGTTGTGGTGAATCGTTGTACACTGGTGATATCACCCGGCTGCTGCCAGCGGTCAAGCACTGAGACTGGCTGATTGGCTCTTGTACCGGGAGCCTGGAAAAGGAAATTGGCCCTTCCTGTTTGTTTTATGTAGTAGAAAGAGAAATCCAGTGTCCAGCCTTTATAAGCCAATGAGTTTTGAAAGCCGCCATAGTATATCGGTGCCAAATTTTTTGTTACGATTTTGTCTTTTGCAAGATTTATTCCGTTCAATTGATAAATGCCAGTTTTAGGATCCACTCCCTGGCTCTGAATATATTTTTGGATAGTCACCGGTTGCCCGATCGACCATATAGTGGCATAGGCAGTATTTTCAAGACCCGGATAAGCAATCAGCTTATTGCGGGGAATCGAAATATTAAATGAAGACTTCCAGTTGAAATTCTTTGTTTTGATGTTGGTAGAGTTCAGCATAAACTCCCAACCTGTGTTTTCCAATATGGCATCTCTGTTAGCATTCACGCTTGTAAATCCAACCTGGCTTGGCAGTGTTAATCCTACCAATTGATTATCGGTCCGGTTCAGATAGTAGTCGGCAGTAAGGTCAATGCGGTCCTTAAGGAATCCAAGCTCGAGACCAACCTCCCACTTGCGGTTCCGTTCCCAGGCAAAATCAGGATTGTCAAGGTTACTGGCAGATATTCCGCTACTGCCCTGGTAAGGCACTGCTGAATTTGTAGACACCCATCGGGAAATATATTGATAGTTACCAATACGGTCGTTACCGGTAACACCTATACTTGTTCTTAACTTACCATAACTAAGGGCGGGGAAGGATTTCATGAAATTTTCATTAGAAAATATCCACCCGGCTCCTATGGCACCGAAGTTTCCAAATTGTTTTCCGGGGCCAAAGCGGCTTGATCCGTCTCGGCGTCCGGAAAGGTTTATCAGGTACCTTGTATCCCAGTTGTAACTCACTCGGCCAAAGAGCGCATCATAGCGATATTTAGCATAGGTGCTTGTAACACTTTTTGTAGCAGCCGGGCCAGGAGTTAACAACAAAGCATCGTTGGTATAACCGCTGGCACTTACAGTCTCTCCCGTACTTAACTGTTCCTGGAAACTTCCACCCACCAGTACCTGCAGCTGCCCCCTGCTTATTTTTGTTGTATAATCCATTTGCGGTTCTAATATCCAGTTCTTTTGTGTTTGTTTAAAGAAACTTGATGAACTGACCAAAGAAGTGCTGGAAGGACTTTGCGAAGCGATAGGGTTTGTTGCAGTTTGATCAAGTCTTACCACATTGAACCCTCCGTCAAGTTTTACACGAAGTCCTTTAGCCACCGTGTAACTCATGTTCAAACTACTCAACATGTTGTCGGTTAGCCCTATATATTGCTTTTTGGTATATGCCAGTGGATTGGAAAAATTGACGCCTTTATCACTCCAAACCAAATTGCCGCTTGCATCCAATGGATAAGGCGCGTTTGGAATGGTAGTCAGCAACTGCATCAAATCAATTGTGCTCAGGTTGTTTTTATCCGAACTATAGCTGGCATTGAAGGCAATTGAAAACTTATTATCCAGCGTGTGGTGTGCAAAGCTGGAATGCATGTTGATTCTGTCATCGTGCATATTGCCATAGTACACTGGTTCCTCACGGTGATAACCAGCGGCCAGTGAAACCTGGGTTTGCTGATTGCCGCCTGACACGCGTACCTGGCCATCGTAGTTGCGTGCAGTTTGCCCCAAAAGCAAATCCTCCCAGTTGGTGTAGCGCGTTGTATCCCATATCATCAAATCAGTAGCATTGGTCGTATTGGGAACAATGGAGTCATTCTTAAAAGCTTCTCTGCGCATCGTCGTATATTGCTGGGTGTTCATCATCGCCGGCAATTTTGTTGGACGCCCCCAGCCAGTATAAAAATTAAGGTCAACAGCAGTTTTGCCGGCTTTTGCTTTTCGCGTAGTAATCAGGACAACACCGTTTGCGCCTCGTGAGCCATAGATAGCCGTAGCATCGGCATCCTTTAAAACCTCTATACTTTCAATATCTGAAGGATTCAAATTGACAAAGGGACTGCTACCGGCAGTAGCATTAGTTAACCCACCAAGCGTTTGAGCAGATACGCCGCTTGAAAAAGTGACGTTACCCACTGTGTGCGCAAAGGGCACCCCATCGATCACATATAATGGCTCGGAGCCTGCACCCACTGAACTTATACCGCGAACAAAAATACTTACCGGTGCTCCAGCAACGCCTGAGGTCTGTGCGATTTGCATACCGGGCACTTTTCCGCTTAGCGCCAAAAATGGATTATCTACCGGATGCTTCCGAATATCTTCTCCTTTCACCCCGCTGATAGCTCCGGTGGCCAACCTGCGGGTAGTCGTGCCATAGGCGATGACAACTGTTTCATCCAGGCTATTGACTTTTAACCTGGTTCTGATAGTCAGTATGCCATCTTTCAAAAGTGAAGACTGGTTAGCCTTTATTTCCGTAGTTTCTATATTGGTTGCTGAAATAATAAGTATAGCATTTTCATTTACTCCTTTTAATTGAAACATACCATTTTTGTCTGCAGAGGTGCCGAGATTGGTGCCTTTTATTTTAACAGAGGCTCCCGGAACAGGTTCTCCCGATTCGCTAACGACACGCCCCTGCACATCAATAGTTGGCGGCAGTGTAGGTTCGCTTATATTCGTTACGATTCTTTCGTGGGATTTTATTACCACTGTTTTTCCAACAATTGTGTAGGTCAGGTCCTTGTCTTTAAGACATGCACCCAGCGCATCGCGCAGATCTACGTTGTGAAGTTCGACAGAAACATTTCCGGCCTTTTCAAGTAGCTCGACTGCATAAACAAAATCGTATCCGCTCTGGTGTTTAATGGACTTAAAAACAGACGACAAACTTTTATTTTTCGCCGAAATAGTAATCTGTGAATAACTGTGCGCTGAAGCAGCAAAAGAGAACACGACCATAAGAATGGCAGTAATTTTCATAATCAGCAGCGTTTTGGTTGAGCAGAGGCGTCTCCTCCGGTCCTTCTCGTTAAGAGCAGGCATAAAAGAGCAGCCACAAAGAAATTTTAATAACATAACTTTGTTTAGTTTGGGTTGATGAATAATAAGCAGTCTCGCGATTGAAAAATTATGGGGTCAGCCTGAACGTCCGCCAGATGTGTTGCAACCACCTCTGGCTTTTTTTCTTGGTAACCCTCCGTTGCAGTTTTAAGAACTTCTCATACGTTTCAGTTTATTTGGTAAAATATTATGTGTAAAAAATATTGAGCATGTTGCCGTATCGAGTCAGGCAACTATTGTACGATCACTTTTCTTCCAACTACTTCCACTTTCACAACGCCCGTCAACTCCAGTATTTTCAATACTTCAGAGATGTTTGCATTTCTTGAAACAGAACCACCGATATGACCATTAATTTTATGACGGAAAACAACATCTACATCATACCACCGGGCTATCTGGCGCATCGCTTCTTCCACACTCATTGACTCGCCAAATACAAAAGTCCCGTTCTTCCATGCCATCACTTGTTCCAGATCCACATTGTCTGCGACGCTAATTCCCGCCTCTACCGTTGCCTGCTGTCCGGGTACAAGCTTCGCTGTATTCGAAGCCTCGTTCACCAATACACCTCCCTGCAATAGGGTAATTTTTTTTGCATCCTCATCGTCGTAAGCCATTACATTGAACGCTGTGCCCAGCACCTTCACTACAGTTGTTCCGGTATTCACATAAAAAGGTTTTGCAGCATTCTGTGCCACTTCAAAATAACCTTCTCCTGTCAGCTCCACTCTTCTTTCCGTACCTGTAAAAGCAGTTGGAAAGCGCAGTGAGGACGCTGCATTTAGCCAGGCTTTTGTACCATCAGGCAACGTCAATTGATATTGTCCGCCTTTAGGTGTGCTTATTTTGTTCCACATCACTTCTTCGCTTTGCCTGCCCGACATTTCGTACGCAATTTGTCCGCTCGCCAGTTTACGAACACGAACGCCGCCCTGGCTTGTGAGATTGCCATTTGCAGCGCTATCCAGGTTAATGACGCTGCCATCTGCCAAAGTCAGAATAGCTTTATCTCCTCCCGGTTTTATTTGAGCGATCGACTTACTGTGAATGTCAGTAACGCTGTTTTCAGCAGTTCGGTTAGTTGCCCACCAATATGCACCCACACCCACTCCACAGATAATAATAATGGCAGCCGCATATTTAACCCAGGAAAGTCTGTACTCCTTTTTGCCAATGGAAGGAACGGTGTCAGAATATTTTTTATCAGATTCAATCGCTTTGTTTAAGATGTTGGCGCTAACTACATTGCTGAATATTTCTTCGCCGGAAGCGTATGTGTCCCAACCTTCGCCCAACAATTCGGTCAATTGTTGCTCATGCTTAGGTTGAACGGAAAGCTCCGCCAGCTCAATCTTTTCAGACTCGCTCGCGGTTCCATCTATTACACGATAAAATAAATATGATAATCTATCTTCCATAAATATTGATTCGATTTATTGCCGGCGCAATTAATATTTTGCGCCCCGCACAGACAAGGCAGTGCCTTGTCTCTACTGTAAGACACCAAACATTAGCGACAGGATCAATTGAAAATGATTTTTTTAAAACTTTTTTTGCACGGATTGGTACGCTTCAAAAAATAACCAGCAAATCGCCAGCAAATCCGGATAGTGGGCCCTTAAATAGTTGGTGATGGTTTGCAGCGCAATGGTAATGTGACGTTTTACGGTGTTAGGAGAAATCTGCATTTCTACCGCAATTTGCGCATGCGTCATTGCATTCTCGCGGCTCAGCAAATATGCTCTTTGTTGTTGTGCGGGTAATGATGCGATGGCCTCCGCAATTATTTTATTGAGATAAGAAACGTCTGTGTTGTCTTCCATCTCCGAGGCCATATCCTGTTGCTTTATCCATTCGTTGTGTTTCAACAGTTGCCGGGATCGATCCCGCATTGTATTTAAGGCATGGTTCCGGGAGACCATGAAAAGCCATGACTTAAAATTTTTAATTTCTGCTAATGTCGCCCTCTGTTGCCAGGCCTTTATAAATGCTTCCTGAACAATTTCTTCTGCAACGACGCGTGATTCAGTTAGCTTGAATATATAAGATCCCAGCAATTGGTGATAGGCATGAAATAATGATGCAAAGGCGCGTTCATCGCCTTCGGCAGCCAGTTTTAGCAGTTCGGTTTCGTTATGTAAATTATCCGCAAGCAAGCAGTATAGCCAAATGGTTCGTGGTAAATATAGTGGAAAAAACAACCGGCCATCAATAGCCATCCACTTTATATCAAAAGAAATTTATCATTCTATTTTAGCTTTTTGATAAATGGTTTTATCAACAACCTGATTTGCATTTCATTGGATTTTAATGCCAGATTTTACCGGATGCAGGGTGTCACAAAGGTTGTAACCCAATCTTTTCGCCTGACAACGTTTTGATCGCAAACCTTGCACCTTCCAGTATTTCCGCCTTCTTATTATTTCTATATACCTGTACTTTTCTATCGCTCCATGGATTGACTATTGTTAACGGTCTTCCTTTTTCACTTAACACCGCAACATTTTGAACAATACCATTTTTCAATTCTGCCGATACCAGGAAAGCACCAACCGCTCTCAGTGAACCAAATCGTGCATCAAAGTTTTGCGGCCAGCATGGAAAGAAGCGGATGACGCCTTCGTGTGATTGTAACAGCATCTCATTGATGGCCAGTGAAGGGGATGCGTTCTCTATACCACCGCCTCCAAAATAAAGGATCTTGTTTGGCATTGAATGCTTGTCATACATGCTGCGAAGCTCTGCAAGAATTTTTTCCGGCTGATAATTTACACGGGCACAAGCGGTGTACCACGAAGAGGAACCATTGCCATCAACCCAACGTGCCATCGCATCGATCATATTGTGCGATATCTCCAACAACGCCGGATCGGAATCCAGTCCAATCGCTCCTGCGGGAAAAATATGCTGAATGCCCAGCGTGTTATCATTCCACCATGCTGTTCCTTTTTCCGTATAGCGGAACACTGTTTTCCCATTGCGTTCCTGAGTTGGAAACGGACTCAACTTTTCAACAATGTCTTTCCATTTTTCACGAAGTGTTTTATCAACGCCCAGGTCTTCACTCATCATCAACATGTTTTTGTAAAATGTTTTCAATAGTCCGAGGGTTAGAATGGGATTCATGTCTTCACTAACGCCCGACCTGCCCGCGCCGCCGGAGCCTTCGTGAATGGCGTCATGCTCAATTATATATCTGCCGTTTTCGAACGTGAGGTAACTCGTCCAGAATTTTTCTACTTCTCTCATAAAAGCATAACCTTCTTTTCTGAGCCATGCTTTGTCCTGCGTGTATTGGTAATACCAGACAAACGGCAAGGCTGCATAAACTGCATTAGAACGCTGTCCCCAATGACTGTCGGGCCCTTCGGGACTTGTGCCCCATGGCCCTATGGAGACGGGAAGAAAAACGCCCTTCCAGCCATGATGTTTTGCAAGCGTATCACCAAACAGAATCATGTTGTTGATCGCATCGTAATAAGGCAGCGAAATGTCAGCGTGATTCGAAGAATACGTGCTGTAATAAGGCGCCTGGAAGTTATAGTTGAGATGATAGTCACCATGCCATGCTGTCTTGTTGGATGTGATCCAGTTTCCCCAAAGGCCCGGTGCTATTTTACCATCACGGCTGCAAGATGCCATGATGTATTGTGTGGAATACCAATGTTGTTCAATCACTTTATCGAGTATCTGAACAAAAGATCTCTTCCAAAACTTTTCCCACCAACCCTGATGAGCAATGAACAGTGCATCTGCTTTTTTTGAAGAAAGTGAGCTGAGCTCCGACTGTGCTTTTCTTAATGGATCGCTGGCATCTATATCGGAAAAAAGTGCGACTGCATAAATAGCTCTTGTATGAGGCGCAAGCTTAATTACATTCATATTTGATTGCAGCAACGCTGCTGCAAATCCAATCTTGCGGGAATTGGCTTTTCCTTCATCAGGATTGTAAAGGCCACTGTGTTCAATTAGTTGATTGCCTAACGTCGCCTTAATGTTGACTTCAACAGAAACCGAGCCAGTATTTTTTATCTCGATGAAAATATGATTGCCATTCGCATCAACCCATGAGCGAACGCTGAGCGTTCTGTTGTTGTTTGCAAATGTTCCATCCCAAACTGCACGACGCATATCACAGGTTGCGGCATATGAAGCTCCGGAGAGGGCTGGCACTAACAATTGAATCTTTCCAACGGCCATAGGTGCGGCAGTTTGTACACCCCAAAAATCATTTTTACCAATATAAAAAGCAAGCGAATCAGGCGATCCTGCGATGGCAACTCCAATATCCCCATTACCTAACAACGGAGCATCCGGCATCTTGTCGGTAGGTATGTGATGTGCTGGTGCTGAAAAGAAAATTTTATGTGCATCTACAATGGAAAGCGCATCATTCGCAGAGCCTGGTTGGCTCACCGCTATTGATGCTTTTAGCAAAACGATGGCAGCAAAGAGAAATTTTACTTTTTTCATTGTATGTAATACTAATATTTTAAACCCAATTGTGGTTTAGTAAATTATCTAAGTCATGCATTTTGTTAACACCGTTCGTATATTTGAATACGGCCAGTTACGACGACGGCCGGAACAACAAAGCAAACAGGCAAACAAATATGTCAATAACAAAGGAAGAAGAACTGATAGGAATGCAAAAGGCAAGTGAAGCCGTTGCGCATACGTTGAAGGAAATGAGCAACTACGCTCAGCCGGGTATGACAACAAAGCAACTGGACGAATATGGAGCAAAGATACTGGCGGAGTTTGGAGCAAAATCTGCGCCTTATGAAACCTATGGTTTTCCTGGCTGGACCTGCATCAGCGTGAACAATGAATTTTGCCACGGCATTCCTTCCAATAACAGAATACTGAAAGAAGGTGACTTAATTAACATTGATGTGTCTGCCGAATTAAATGGCTTTTGGTCAGACAATGGCAACTCGTTTGTGATTGGCGAAGACATTAACCAACATCAAAAATTAGTAGACGCATCAAAGGAAATTTTACATAAAGCGATCTACAACATCAAGGGCGGTGTTCGCATTTCAGACATAGGTTACCTGATAGAAACGGAAGCTAAAAAACGCGGATTTAAAGTGATCAAAAACCTGACAGGTCACGGCATTGGCAGAAGCCTCCACGAAGCACCAAGTGAAATAGCAAACTATAGGGACAACTATAACAAAACGAGATTTAGAAAAAATTCGGTTGTTGCGATTGAAACATTTATTTCAACCACATCCTCCTACGCAGATACATTAAGCGACGGCTGGACAATGGTTGGCAACAACGGCGGCTTTATGGCACAGCATGAACACACAATTGTAGTAACGGATGATAGGCCGATGATATTGACGGAGGGAAATGGTGTGTGGAATTGATGGATGATTAACCAGCAGTTTTGCACCAGGTAATTTCTGTTTTTGCGGGAAAAATATTAAGTTCACAAATAACCCCCTAATGAAACCCATACTTAAACTCTTTCTCGTTCTGCTTCTTTTTAATCTGACTACGCAAATACATGGTCAACTCAGTATGAAGGATCCACTTTTTTGCCATGACAAGGACAATTACCTGAGATGCTACAATGATGGCACTTATATACTCACATTTGCAAAAGGAAAATTCAATGAATTTAGAACCGTTAATAACCAGATGAGATATTCTGATATAACCCGTACAATAACTTTCATACAAAAAAGACGGGACAATTCCGGAGTTGTCGACACCATACAAATGATCCAACAACCGAAATCCATCATACTTAAAAAAGGGGCCTCTTCTCTTGAGATTGCGTCACTTAAAAATGTACCAGAAGAAACAAAGAACTACGGCATCTCGGTGGATACGACAGAAAACTGGAATCCCAAATTAACGTTTTTGCTGGATAGTAATTATGTTACTGTAGACGTTGGAGATACGTGGAAGAAATGGAGATGGGATATTGTGATCCGGGAAAACGACAGGTTGTTTTGTATACTGTACAATTCATCCAGACACAACAGGGTCAGCTTCATTTTTGCAACGGACAACAATTTAAAATGCGGCACGAGTTTCTCCTCTTCCTTTAGAACAGAGAAAAAAATCCGATGGATAAATCAATCTTATGTCTACAGAATCGACCGCGAAGATGGCAAAATTGTCATTGGCGATCTCTATGATGGAGACAAAGGGTACTACTATGGATACAACAAATCAGGCAAACTCAAAACCAAAAAAATAGTCGGAGAGTTAAAGCTATGTGACTGCGATTAAGGTACATAGCTTTAGTTCAAAAATGATTAACAATTATCGACCATCACAAACTTTCCGATGATTGTATCTGCACATCTGCATACTTCCAGGCCTTATCAAATCTCGCTTTCACACGTTGCGCCTCTGCAGTCTTGCGTTGTTTCTGCAATGCCTGGTACAGACCAATGAGTCCCCAGCCATTTTCTTTATAACCACTTAAATCTTCTAGGTATATTTTTTCTGCTTCGCTGTATTTTCCCGCTTCGAGCAATGCAGCGCCAAGATGATGACGTATGGAAAAGAACCAATCAGGCGGTTCGTCATAATTCAGATTATCTTCAATTGCGATGGCTTTTTTAAATGCAACAATCGATTGATCGTACTCCTTTTTGCTGCGATAAACTTCTGCCGTAAGTGTATTCAAAGCTATGTTTGCAATGTCCTCTGCGCTGTTGATGTTCCAGATCGTAATTTGTTTCAACGAAGAATCTTTTGCCAATTCTTTTAATTGCGTAAGTTCGGTTTCAGCCTTTGCAATGTCTTTCTTTCCAAGATAAGCCATGCCTCTCGCATAACTTAAAATAGCACGGGGATAAACCAGATCTTTATCCAAAGGTTTTATATTGAGAATAGTATCCCACATGCCAAACTTCACTGCAATAAAATATGGAATGCTGTAATAATGTTGCAACGATCCCCACATAGGCTGCTTCATAATGCTGGTGGCAGTATTTTCCTGCAACTTTTGTGCGGCATGCCATGCGAGTTTTGAGTTCCCTTCAAATGTAGCAGTAGCAGCGAGGTAGTGCCAGTTGTGTGGATAATAGCCCAGCGGATAAGCACCTTGCGCATGGCAGGCTGTAAGATAATTGCTGTCGACTTTTACCGCCTCAATATTCGCAAGTGAGCCAAGATGATAATCGCCTGTCCAAATGTAAATATGTGACGGCATATGTACCAAGTGCCCCGAGCCAGGCACCAATGTCATCAACAGGTTTGCGCTGGCAAGGCCTCTCTCCGGATGTTTCGAAGCCTCCACTGCATGAATATAAAAATGCGGAGCACCGGGATGTTTTGGATATAGCTTGATTGCTTTCTCAAGAACGGCTACTATTTCCGGTGTCCAAGGTTTGGGCTCTTTTGTTTTCTTGTCATACATATCCCATGGATGCATGTCCATCAACGATTCTGCATACAAGGCACTAATATCAGGATCGGTAGAATATTTATCATATACTTTTTTCATGGCAGCAGAATATGCGCTGTCCAAATGAGTGCGAACCTTTGGTGGTTCTGCGGCATAACGATATGTCAGGGCTTGTATCAGTGCCTTCTCTTTTTCGGTGCTATTACCTGAGAGCGCAACCGCTTTCTGGCAAGCTTTGTAGGCTCGTTGATAATTATCATCCTCCATGCCCGCATTGTAGTTGGGACCAAGCACTAAAGCAAAGCCCCAGTATGCCATTGCGCAAGTGGAGTCGAGACGTGTTGCCTCAAAAAAGGACCTTGCAGCTTCCGCATGGTTGAAGCCGTACGACAACATCATACCCTGGTTAAAGTATTCCTGCGCTTCTTTATTGTTCGTGGAAATTTTAAAGTCAATGCCTTCAAGGCCTTTTAGTTTGGGAGCTTTGGCGCCGGAACTATACCAGGCTTTGTCGGTGGTTTGCGGAACCGAGCAACCAACTGCGTTTTGTTTTGCAGAAGGTGTTTTGCCGTCTGTTTTTTTTGAGGGTTCATTACAAGCAGTGGCAAGCAGAACCACAGCAATACAGTAATAGCGTTTTCTCATGCTGGTAGTTTTAGCATACTGGCTAATGTACAAAAGCTAATTTATAAAACGAAACGGGAAGGGAGCACGCACCCGCCCGGCTGAAGCCATTCGGACGGGGATGACGGCTGAGCTTGTCGAAGCCTTCTACTGGCAAATATGAATTTTATCCCATCGAAGATGAAGCAAACGTAAACAAAAGAAGAGCGGCAGTTGGACTGCAACCTTTGGAAGATTATGCAAAATTCTTTGGGATTAGTTATACGCCTGCCAAATAGATATTGCGTTGCAGCTATTTTACAGGTATTAAAATTACTTCGCGACTCCGGGTCTTTGAACCCTTTGACGGAGCTTCCGGGATATCGATGCTAATTTCATAAATATCTACTATCATTTTCCCCATAGACGAGTCCGGTTGAGGATTCCACGAGAGTATTTCCCATGAAAAATTTTTAATCGGCCTCACCCTGGCGCCAGGAAAATTGACGAATTGATTTCCGTAGGGAACACCGTTGCTAATAGTCAACGTATCCGCTGTTCCTTTTTCATAATAATTTCTGCCGCTGGCAAAATGATAGGTTGTTTTCGGCTTATCTTTTAGTTGTAGCGGATACTTGAATGTTATGTTGTTCAGACTGTCGAAAACCGTTTGGCTCACCAGTCGACCATTAAAAAATTCAGAAGTAAACATAGCATGATTAACAGAATAAACATTTTTAGGCCCGTTCAACTTACCATTTTTAAATGTAATACTTGAGTCCAAAAAGCCGTCTTCTGCATAATACATGAACACCCCATTTTTCAAGCCTTCAGTATTGGTATACCCTCTTTCTTTTAATGTTCCGTCAGGATAAAACGTTTCTACTAAGCGATCCTTAGTTTGCGAAAATGCAGCAACGATAACAATTGAAGCAATCAGGGTTAAAATTATTTTCATTGCATGCAAAATACTATTTTCTTATTGCGTTAAGAAGACTTTGCGTCCTTGCGATAAATCCGTAAACTGCACCTCAATTCCTACCCCTCCGAATTGTACCAATTAATCCTTGCGCCGTACAAATTTTAGAACAATGACTTCGTGAATTTTGTATTCTCAGAATGAATTCTAAAAATCATTAAAAACATAAGAAATGGATCTTCAACTGACAAACAAAAAAGTATTGATAACCGGCTCCACTGCCGGCATTGGTTTCGCTATTGCAAAACGTCTTGCAGCGGAAGGAGCTATTGTAACGATCAACGGACGCACACAAAAAAGAATTGATGAAGCTATTGCAAACATTAAGAAGGAAGTTCCATCGGCAAACCTTAACGGAATTGTCGCAGATTTTCAGAACGTGGAGGAGATTACGAATTTAACAAAGCAAGTGCCTGAAGTAGATATATTGATCAACAATGTTGCGGTTTTCAATCCGCAGAATTTTGTTGATATTCCTGATGAGGAATGGCAACGTTTCTTTGACATAAACATTATGAGTGGTGTGCGTTTGTCTCGTTTTTATTTGCCTAAAATGTTGTCAAAAAACTGGGGCAGGATCATTTTTATTTCGAGTGAATCTGCTTTAAACATTCCTGAAGAAATGGTTCATTATGGTATGACGAAAACGGCGCAACTTGCCATCAGCCGAGGCATGGCCGAAACGACAAGAGGAACAAATGTTACGGTTAATTCTATATTGCCCGGCCCTACAAGTTCAGAAGGTGTAAGCGACTTTGTTGATCAGCTTGCGCAATCAAAAAACATTAGCAAAGCAGACATGGAACAAGAATTCTTCAAATCCGCACGACCAAGTTCTATTTTACAACGGTTCACAACGCCTGATGAAATTGCAAATCTTGTTGTGTATGTCGCGAGCCCACTATCAAGTGCCACAAATGGCGCAGCATTGCGGGCAGATGGCGGAGTGTATAAGAGCATTTAGGAGCCGATTTGAAAATTTGAAGATTTCAAAATTCTCAAATTGGCTATTTTTGACGCCAAACAAAAAACCATTTAAACATGAAAGCATTTGATCCATATTTAGCATTCAACGGCAATTGCCGTGAAGCGATGGAGTTTTACCAAAAAGCATTTGGCGGTGAGTTGAAAATTATGACGTACGGAGAAGCTCCCGGCGGCAATCAATCAGGAGACGAAAAAGACCTTGTAATGCACAGCCAGTTGGTGAAAGACGGTATTACGTTAATGGCTTCGGATGGTATGGGAGATAACAAAGTAACATTCGGTTCATCTGTGTCTGTTTCGCTTCAGTGCAGCAGCAAAGAGGAAGCGGATACTTTCTTTAAAGGTCTTAACGATGGCGCTAAAATAACAATGCCTTTACAAGACACTTTCTGGGGCGCATACTTTGGCATGCTGACTGATAAGTTTGGAATACATTGGTTGTTGAATTATGATAAACCAGCTGCGCAATAGCGCAATTAATAATTAATAATTAAAAATTAAAAATTAATAAGGCAGCATTCAGTACTGAATACTGCCTTACTTTTTTAACTCATAGAATGCGGCGTTTCGTCTAGCGAGTAACACCTATTAATTCTTAATTATTAATTTATTAATTTTCCTCCTACCGGTTCACCAACTTCATCGCACCATCACTATACCTCTGCCCTACATCCGGATATTTGTTTAGCAATGCATCGATCGCTTGCAGGTCATCTGCTGATAACCTGACGTCTACCGCACCGGCATTTTCTTGTAAATATTTTCTCTTTTTTGTTCCTGGAATTGGTATAATGTCTTCGCCTTGTGCTAACACCCAGGCCAATGCCAGTTGGGCAGGTGTACAGTTTTTATTTCTTGCAAAGTCTGCAAACTCATTTACTAATTGCACATTGTTGTCAGCATGCTCTTCGTTAAAGCGTGGAAGCGTTCTGCGAAAATCTGTTTCATCCAGTTTGGAGAAATCATTTACTGTTGCAGTAACCAACCCTCTTGCCAGCGGACTGTAAGGAATAAACGAGATGCCCAGTTCACGGCAGGTTGGCAATATTTCTTTTTCAACATCGCGGGTCAGCACAGAGTATTCGCTTTGTAGTGCAGTGATCGGGTGCACTGCATGGGCCTTGCGCAATGATGATGCAGAGGATTCGGAGAGCCCAAGGTATTTTACTTTACCTTCTTTCACTAAATCGGCCATAGCGCCTACCATATCTTCTACCGGCACATTGGGATCGATGCGGTGTGCGTAATACAAATCAATGGTATCGATCTTTAAACGCTTTAAACTGGCTTCAACAGCCGTTTTGAGATAAGCTGGTGATCCGTCGAAATAAGTACTCGGTTTTGCCGCATCCTCTTTTAATCTGAAACCAAATTTTGTGGCAATGAAAACTTTATCACGATTTGGAACCAATACTTTTGATATCAGTTCTTCATTTTTTCCAAAGGCATACATGTCTGCCGTATCCCAAAAATTAATTCCCAGCTCAAGCGCTTTGTGTAACGTAGCAATTGATTCTTCGTCGTCTATGGGACCATAGGCAAAGCTCATTCCCATACAACCTAACCCTATTGCCGATAATTTCTCTGATGTTTTTCCAAGATTCCTGTATTGCATAAATAAAAATTTTACGAGGACAAATGTATTCTACAGGAGCGGGTGGGTGTTAATAGATTTCAAACAGAAAATTATAAAATTCAAACCATGCCCGGAGGGCAATTTGAAAATATGAGAATTTGAAAATGCTTCCATTTCATCAGTTTGTAGGAAAAGGAAACACTCTAATTGGCAAAAGTTTTTAATTCATTAATAATTAATAAAAATTTACGACAAAAGGAAGCCACGAAAAAAATAACCCTCTCGCGCATAAAGAATTTTCAAATTTTCAAATCGTCACATTTTCAAATTAGCGAAATGCCTTCGGCACTTCGCTCGTTTGTTTTTTGAAGAAGTTATTAAAATACGCGGGGTATTCGAAACCGAGGGAGTAGGCTATTTCGGAAATGTTCCAGTCGGTGTGTTTTAGAAGGGCCTTTGCTTCGCGAACGATGCGGTCGGCGATGTGTTCGGTGGTGGTTTTGCCGGTTAGTTTTTTTACAGTGCGGTTCAAATGATTGACATGCACGGACAATCTGGTTGCGTAATCAGCTGCTGTTTTAAGTTGCAAAATATGATCGGGCGAATCGATGGGAAATTGACGCTCAAGTAATTCCATGAATAGCGCCACAATGCGTTCAGAAGCATTGCTGTGCCTGAAATAAGAGTCTGCGGGTTGCAGCTTCAGCGCTTCGTGAATAAGCAGGTTGATGTAGTTGCGCAGCAGATCGTATTTGTAAATATATTCGGATTCTATTTCGCAAAGCATCTTTTCAAATATGGCACTTACCTCTTCTACCTGCTTGCTGCTTAAAAAATACACTGGGTCGCCTCCTATTCTGAAAAATGGCGAATCGTGTATGCGTTGTGACGTGTCAATAAAACTATCTGTAAAAAGACAAAAATAACCTAACTGATCTGGCGACAAAGTTTCCCATGCATAGGGAACATTTGGGTTTGAAAACACTAACGCATCGCTGTTTATTTCAATTCCTTTATTGGCATAATATAATGTGCCTTTACCAATGATGAGTGAAATCTTATAAAAATCCCTCCTGTTATACGGCGTATATGATTTGCACAAATAATCATTTCTGCGGTACACGTTAAAGCGTCCGGCATCTTTGTTTACAATCGACCGTTCAGTGGCTTTCTCATCCCCTATCCTTTTATAAAACTCCTGAACTGTTTCTGACTTGCTCATATTGTAAATTTATAAAAATCAAACCAAGTTAATTTGAAAATGTGGAAATGTGGAAATGTGAAAATTAGGGAGCACGCAGATGACACCGATTTAACTGATTTCCACTGATCTTTTTAAAACAGAAGTGTATTTATCGGCTATCCCAAATTCTACACAGAATGCATTCTTAATTCCTAATTCTTAATTCAAAGCATTTGGCGACTCTCCCCTATTAATTATTAATTATTAATTGAAAAAGGCCTGCATTACTGCAAGCCCTTCCTTTTTTATCCTGTTTGTTATGAGTTATGTTTTACTATTGAGGATAGTTGGGATTTTGTTTAAGGTTAGCGGTCTTTACATCAGACGAAGGAATCGGCATCAATTCGTGTTTCCCTTTTACAAAACCCAATGAACCAAGCACCTGGTCGGCCATGCCCCATCTTACAAGGTCAATGTAGCGGAATCCTTCAAATGCAAGCTCTACCTGCCTTGTTTTCACGATATCATTGAACAACGTAGTTCCAGTAGACGTAAGATCAGCCATGCCTCTTATTTTGCGTACCTGGTTGATTGCTTTCAAAGCAGAGCCATCGTTACCTGCTTTGTTGTATGCTTCAGCATCCATCAGCACGACGTCTTCGTAACGGATGTAGCGCCAGTTAGTGCCGTAGTTCAATTCAGCAATACCGGATGATACAGTTTGCGTAGAGTAAGTGCCGTACTTTCTTTGAAAGTATCCTTCGTAACCGTAAGCTGTCGGGCTTGTCCATTTGCCCCCGGCAGCAGTTAATTCTGCTTCGGACATCACTGTTGCTTGTTTTACTGCTGTATTGCCATAAGCAACTATAGCATCGTACAATCCTTTTTTGGGAGAGTTGAAACCCCAACCGCCGAGCAAAGAGTCTGTTGGTGATTTTGTATAGTAGTCACTACGAGGGCCCATTAGCTGAACGTGGATGTTTGCCTCGGGAACGTTGCCCCAGGGGAAGTTACCCCAATCGTAGTTTTTCAAACTGCTGAAAGAAACTTCGAAAATTGATTCCTGGCCAAATTCTCCCGCTTTAGAAAATACGTGAGCAATGGAAGGATCCAAAGTGTATTCGCCGGAATTCATTACAGCATCGAACTGAGTGGCAGCGTCTGCATATTTTCCCTGGTACAAAAGCGCTTTACCTAAAATGGATTGCGCTGTCCCTTTTGACACACGGAATTTGTTTGCCGCAGACAGAGCGCTTTTTGCCGGTAAGTCAGGCACTGCTTCAGTTAAATCTTTTTGAATCTGCGCATATACATCGGCTTTAGGAGTCCTTGTATATTTTTGTATGTCGTCAAGCCCAAGATCCTTCAATACTAAAGGGACATCTCCCCAAAGTGTCACCAGATCCAGGTAGCAATATGCCCTGATGGTTTTTGCTTCCGCGATGCATTGTTTGCGCAATGCATTATCCGGTTTTACATAATTGACGATCTTGTTGGCGCGGAAAATTGTATAGTAGCAGGTTCTCCATCCTGCAAGTACACCGGCATTGTTTGCATCCAGTGTAAATTTATCTATCTGCTGGTATTGTGGCTGATCAGCTTCGCTGCTACCAGCAGCATTACTTTCGTCGGAAGGTAATGTTTTCAGAAAATACATACTGGTCCATGCTGTGTAGTATTCATACTGCAAGCTATTGTAAATGGCAGTAGTACCTTTTGTGGCATCGTCATCTGTCTGATAAAAATCGGCTTCGGAAGCTTTACCGTTTATCGGCTGGTCTAAGAAGCTTTTGGAACAACCAGCAGCTATTAGTGCGGTGGTGCCGGCTATTAAAGTATATTTTAAAAATGTTTTTTTCATCTGTTTGAATTTTGGTAGGTTAATAATTAGAACGTGAATGATAATCCGCCAAGAATTTTTCTTGGTATTGGATACACACCTCTGTCGATACCAAGACTATTATTATTGTTACTACCAGCTTCAGGATCTAAACCCGGATATTTCGTAAATGTGAAGAAATCATCCAGTGATACATATATTCTTAACGTTTTGAAATGCATTTTGCTCAACAAATCTGCAGGCAATGTATAACCTAGTTGCAACTGGCGAATACGCGCATACGAACCGTTGAAGATCATCTTGTCACTGTTGTAAACGTAAGCGCTGCTTGTGTTTGGAGCGAACCATGTGTTGGTGCTGCCATCACCTGTCCAACGGTCAGTATAGAAAAATGCAGGTTTGTTTGCGGTAGGACGGTCAGAACGGTTAAAGCCCATCAGGATATCGTTACCGCTTTGCCCCTGTATAAAGCCAATGAAGTCAAAGCCTTTGTAGCTAAGCGTAATGCGGCCACCATACATAAATTTAGGGTGTGGGCTGCCGATATAAGTTTGATCACCCGTGTTGATCTGTTTGTCGTTATTAACGTCTACAACAATTGGATCGCCAGGTTTTGGAGTGTATCCTTTGATGCCTGTTTTGTTCATATACGCATCAATTTGTCCCTGGTTCTGGAAGATGCCGTCAGTTTTGTAACCGCTGAAGTACCATACAGGCAGGCCTTTCTGGAACATTGTTGCGGTCCAGCCTGTACCCACACTTGTACCAAGTATCTGTGTAAAGTTAGGGTTCACTTCTATCACCTCATTATGCAGTGTAGAAATGTTGCCGCTTACCTCCCATTTCAAAGCCTGGTCATTTCTGCTTCTATATGAGGCGTCAAATTCCCATCCTTTGTTCTGTATCTTACCGCTATTAACGAATTGAATCTGCGCACCCAGAAAAACCGGCACTGCGCCAGAACCTGACATGATCAGGTTTTTTGTTTTCTTGTTATAATAATCTACGCTAAAGTTCAAACGACTTTCAACAAGTGCGAGATCCAACCCAATATCAGTTTGCTCGCTTTCTTCCCATGTCAGCTGTTTGTTGGAAATAGTAGTGGGAGCCGCACCGATCAGGAAGTTTCCTGAAGCATCAGGATACTGAATAGCTGCACCGGTAACATCGGTAGTTGAAATTGCACCAAGCCATTGACCAGGTTTAACGTTTGAAAGGCTACCATTGACGCCCCAGCTTCCGCGGAATTTTACATAATCGAAAATATTAGAAAGTTTTCCTTTAAAGAATTCTTCGTTTGACAATACCCAACCGGCAGAAACAGCAGGATAATTTCTCCATTGCTGGCCTGGTGGGAGTCGTGAAGAACCGTCACGGCGATAACTTGCATTAACCAGGTATTTGCCTTTAAAGTCGTAAGAAATTCTGCCGTAGTAAGAGGACAAAGTGCTAATCTCACTGTTGCTGTTGACTTTATCCTGTGTATCAGGTTCGTAATCGGCCCAGCTGAATTGGTCATTTTCTCTGAACATGCCAGACGCTGTACCGTTAAGGAAATAATAGTTGTTTTTTAATGCTGAAGTACCTGCAAGCAACGAGAAATTATGATCACCTATTTTTTTCGTATAAGAAGCATAGTTTTCCCACTGCCAGTTGAACCACTGGTCCGTATGATCATACGTTGTAGGCGTTTCGTTCAATCTTTCTGAGGAGTACCAGAAGGTTGGATACCAGCTGTGGATCTTTTGAAAAGCGCCGTCGATGCCAAAGCGTGAAGTCACTTTCAAACCAGCAATTGGTTCAATATCTACGTACGCGCTACCCACTATTTTGTTTTGGTTAGTTTGCGTGTGCGTGATATCCATTTGCGCCATCGGGTTACCTATTTCACCACGTATGTACGGAGAAATACCATAGTACTTGCCGTTAGGATCTTTTCTCAGCAAGCTGGAAATAGGCGTTCCTGAAGGTGTTGTGCCTGCGTAAGAATCTTTGAAGTATTGTGTGTAATCAGCTTCACTATTGTACACTACCGGAGTTGTAGGATCAAGCATGATCGCATTGTCAATTACTGATCCAAACTCTGAGTCTTCGGTTACGCCTTTCTTTGTGAAGTTTGAGTAAGATAAACGTTCACCGATATTCAACCATTTTTTAATTCTGCTGTCAGTGTTTATTCTGAAAGTATAGCGGTCGAAGCTCGCTTTATCACCGCCTACGATACCTTGTTGATTGAAGTATGTACCACCGATCCAGTAAGTGGTTTTTTCTGTGCCACCGCTAAGGTTCAGTCCATACCGTTGCAATGGAGCTGTTTGGAAAACCTGATCCAGCCAGTCAGTTGTTTTGCTGGTATTTGTTGGCAAAGGCACAGGCATAGTGGTTTTTGAAGTGGTCATATAGTCAACGTACTGGGCAGAGTTCATCATTGGCATTTTATTACCCAGTGATTGCTGGCCATACTGCATTGCGAAATTTACTTCGGCAGGGCCGGTTCTTTTACCTGTTTTAGTGGTAACAAGAATTACACCGTTTGCACCTTCCGCGCCGTAGATCGCCGCAGAAGCCGCATCTTTCAATACATCCACAGAAGCAATTTCTGTAGGATCAAGATATTCGATACCTAGGGCTCTCATACCATCTACGATGAACAGAGGATCTGCAGCAAGGTTGGAACCTGTACCACGGATGCGCACTTTCATATTATTACCCGGAGAACCGGATGCAGGCAGGACGTTTACGCCCGGAGTTCTACCTTGTAACGCTTGCTCAATACGTGTAGATGAAACTGTGGCGATCTGCTCACTTTTAACCTGTGAAATAGCGCCGGTCACGAGCCCTTTTCTTTGTTGGCCGTAACCTACTACCACTACTTCATCAATGGTTTTGGTACTTTGTTTTAATGCTACACTTAATCCGCTACCAGCAGCCACCTCGTATGTCTCCATGCCCGCATAACTAAAACGCAGAACTGCATTTTTCACAGGAACATGCATGGAAAAATCACCAGTGGCATTTGTCATCGTTGCGATGTTAGTACCTTTTACTGACACTGTAACACCTTGTAAAGGCGTGCCGCCAGCATCTTTTACAGTACCGGTAACGTGAATGGAAGTATCAATAACAGGCTTATTATCAACAATGTATTTAACATTGCTGCCTACATTCACTACTTTACTAAGTACGATGTAGCTGTTTTGCATTTTTTGGAGTTCGTACTTTACGTCCAAAGGGTTAAGAAGTTCCTGTAGCACCAGGTCCAGCTTTTTGCCGCTGGCGTCTACATTTACTTTCTTGGATGAACCGATAATTTCGGGACTGTAAACAAATTTTACATCCGAAATCTTCTCCAGTTCTGAAAGCACATTCTTGATTTTTTCATTTTTCAGGTGCAAAGACACCTTTTTATCAAGAACATTCTGCCCTTCTGAAGTCTTGGCGTAACTACAAAATACGCCGACCACCAAAAAAAACTGAATAAGGGAGATTCTCATAATGGCTAAAGCAATTGGATGAGTCAATTTTTTCATAAATTGCAACCGTTTAACTGTTATTTAATAGGTAAACATCCCGTTAAAGTCTACTTCTAAAAAAGCTTTAAGGGAATTATTTCGACAAAGCTGGTAGTGCTCGTAACATTACCGGCTTTTGTTTTTCATATGACTTCTTACAAAAAATTTCTTGCGTATAATCCTGGCTTGTGAGAATTGATCCTTTCTGTGACTTTACTTATAAGTGTTTCAAACTAAAAATGTGTAACGATTTATTTGATCTGGATTTAGCAATGCTTCTAACCTGATCCTTAGCTTACAAATGCTTTCTTTTATTGCTTTTTAGGACAACCTTTCGTACTGAAAACTACGCTACCATCAATAATTTCGTAGGTTCCATTAATGGCTGTGCAAATCATATCCAGTTTTTGATAAAATGTTTCATTCCCCATTGGTGCGTTAATGGTACAATTTTCAACTGCTTCTTCATCAAACACAATGTTGATTCCATAAGCTTCCTGCATGATGGCAAATACTTTTTTTATTGGGGCTGAATCGAAGTTGAAATTGAAAATTTTAGGAGCCGGTAAAACATCCGGTTTATCTGTGATCTTTTTTCGCAGAATTTTTTCTTCGTCCAGTATTACCATTTGGTTCGGCGTAACCACTAGCCCGCCAAGCTCATATGGTGTTGCGTTGTGCTTTTCGGCTGTTACATTTTTCTTAAACACAGAAACCTTTCCCGTCTTTACTGCTACCAGTGTGAATTTCTTGTCGGCATATGCCTTCACCCAAAAACTCGTTCCCAATACTTTCGTTACAAGGTCGTTTGTGTAAACAATAAATGGCTTTGAGGGGTTTTTAGCTACATCAAAAAGGGCTTCACCTTCCAGGTAGATTTCTCTTTTTTCAGTGGCGTTGCCTGAATAAACAAATTTGCTTTTTGGCGAAAGCATCACTGTTGATCCGTCTGATAATTTAATTTTTTGAGTGATATCTGTAGTGTTCACAAATTCATCAGACGTTTTCTTAACTGCGACGGTAAAAGTTTCATAGCAACTTTCCTTTGCAGGCGGAACCTTATGCGATGCACTGAAGCCCCATACTCCTGCTACTGCAATAACCGCTGCAGCAGCCACTTTCCACCAATTGCGTCTGAAAAAAATAACGGTCCCGTTAGGAGTGATCGTAGTTTGGTTGTCGGCTAAAGAGGGGTCCTCCTTAATGGCAGAAAGTATCTTTTCAATTTCAATTTCGATCTCTTCATCAGAAATACTTTTTCCGCTGGTTTTGAGAATGTACAACAGTTCTTTGGCGTTTTCCATAAGGTCCTGTTTTGTAGGATTCATATGTGCCCAGTTGTGCCAGAAAACTTCAGCCGCCGGATCTGTATGCAATATCCAATCTCTGAAAGATGTATCAGCTATAAAATCTCCTATTGTCTTGTAAGGGTTGTTTCGCATTTCAGCCATTGTGTGTTTACATTCACTTCACACTTACATAAAGCAGATAACTGAAATTTTCTACTGATTTTTTGGAAAGAATTTTAAGAAAAAGTTAAAGCAAATTACAATCCACTGATTGTCAACAATAACAGTAGGCAAATAATAAATTTCTCGGAAACTGCTTTGAGTTTTTTCAACGCATCGTGAAGAAGGTTGTAGACAGATTGGTGATTGATTTCCATGATTTCTGCGATCCTGTCTGCATCTGCATTCATGTAAAAACGGAGATAAATAATTTCCTGTTGTCTTTTGGAGAGAGACTTTAAAGTTTCTTTAATTTTCCTGGTCAATTCAACAGATTTTTCTCGGTCGACTAGTCGGTTTTCCGCGTTAAGCCCAAGATCAAAAAAACTTTCAGAAGAAAAATTATCGTAAGAAATTTCTGTTTTGCCCTTCTTCAATTCTCTGGCAATGTCGCGACGAAGGCATGTAAGGAGATAAAATTTTACTTGTTCTGTCTCACCAATTGTAGTGTGATTTTTCCAGAGAGAAAGAAACACATTTTGGATACAATCCTTTACCAAATGCTCATCCTGTGTGAACTTACACCCATACCTGAATAGATCTTTATAGTACCATTTGATAATAGAACTGAAGGCAGTGGAACTACCATTACGGAAGTCGTTCCAAAGGGCGATAAGTGTATCGTTGGAATAATTAAGCAAGCAGTTATTGTTTCGTTCTGTTAACAAACTTATAAAAAAGAAAATGAATTTGCCAACTCTAATTTTCTAGTTTTTTTCCTGCACTTCAACTTTTCTTCTTTTTCTTGGTTCATGCAAGGCCGCGAAATCGTCTCCCAGCAACATTCCCCACGGTTTTAGTTCATCCACGCGATCAAAAATTGTTTTACAAATAGCTATAAACGGTATACTTAAAAACATTCCGCCTATGCCCGCGAGCGATCCGGCAACGATCACACCTACTATGCAAACGAGTGCATTGAGTTTTACTTTCGATCCTATAATTCGGGGATAAATGAAATTGTTATCGATAAATTGAACAGCTAAAAAAATCACAACCGACCAAATAAGCTTAGAAACTTCACCCGTGTTCGTATACGTTATGAAAGAAATGAGGAACACTGCAATTAATCCTCCGATGTAAGGAATCAAATTTAAAATCGCGCCGATAATGGAAAGCAATAATGCATACGGAGCGCCGATAATAAACAAACCGATCGCGTTCAAAACCGCTACACACGAGTTCTCCAGCAATAATCCCAAAATGTAATGTTGAATAATAAAACGCACTTCACTGATCACTTCAACCACTTTATCGTTATGCTTTTTGTGAAACAATCGTACCACAAATGTTCGCAACAATTCCCTGTAATACATGAAGAGGAAAGTATAAATTGGTATGAGCGTGATGTTACTCAAAGATGAACCAATGATGCTCAAAGCCCCGCCGGCAACGGTTCCTATCTCACCAGTAGCTTTCTCTTTTGCCTGTGCCACTACCTGTTGTTGCTCGTGTTGTGATACATGTAACTGTTGCCGAATCCATTGTTGCACATTCGTTACAAGTGTGTTGATATTTTTCTTTATCGTTGGCAGATCCTGTATGAAATTTTGCACTTGTGATGATATAAAGAACATAACGCCGCCAACGACAATAATGGCGATCAATATGCTCAGGAGTATTGCAGGAACCCTGGGAATTTTCCATTTCATCAAACGCGCTTCGATGGGCCGCAACAAAATCGCGATCAGCACTGCAAAACCCAACGGCAGCAAAAGATACTGACCAATATACAACCCATACAACCACAATGCGAGCAATAAGGAAACAAGGCTTAGTTTAACATACAAAGGGAGCTTTATTTGGTCCATGGTGGGGAATTTAGTGACAATAAGACGCTTGTAAAAAAATCGTTCCGCGGCAATCAATTAAGAATTAGGAATTAAGAATGCTTTATGTGTAGCATCAAAATACGTCGCGGTCATCCATCAGGTATCTCAATGGTTTTCTCCATAAAACTTGTTCAAAACCTGTTGCCATAATTGACCTAACGAATTCTTAATTCCTAATTCCTAATTGTTCGTGCGCGGTACAACATTTGCACCCATATCCAAAACCTCACACATGGAAGCACCAAACGAAATGATCACACTCAGCTATATAATGGAGAAATTGAGATTGAAAAAGTGGGACAATGAGTTCCGCTGGACGCCGGAAGGTTTTCATGCCGGTAAGGGAAAGAATTATCAACCGGATGAATTGCAAATTATTAAGACTTATCGTTTTGAAGGTTCAACAGATCCTGCTGATTCTTCTATTCTATACATTATCGAAGCTAAAGACGGATTGATAGGTTACAGCCTCGATGCCTATGGCGTATATAGCAGTCATGACGATGAAGAGGGCTATGATAATTTTATTAGGGCGATACCGGAGAAGAACAGGGAGGCGCAGTTAACGTTTGAGCTGTAAGAATAACTGAATAACTGAGTGGTTGAAAGTCGTCGTGAATCTTATATATGAACCATTCAGTTATTCAGTCCATTCAGTTTATTCAGTCTATTCCTACGCAATTACAAAATTCTCACTCACTACCTCCATTAACTTCTTCTGCAAATCCTCTGCATTCACATAAACAATGTTAAAATCACTCATTCCTGAAATGGTTGTCGAATGATCTGCATCGTGATGCCTGATATAGATCACTGGTTTATTTTTTGCTTTGGCATACCCCACTTCAACACCCACTCCTATTGCTTTTGTGGAGGCTTCTGCAATAAGAATATCAGCGTTATCAATATCTGTCATTGCCTGTGCCATCATATCTTTTTCCTGGGATAAATCGAATTTGTATTTGTCGACAAATATCAACGGCTCTATGCCAAACATCGTCAGCGTTTCACTAATTGCAGACAACTGATTTTTAAGAAGGCTTCTTTTATGCAGACTTACTGATATATATGCGACCATAGTTAAGGTTTAAATAATGACTGAATAACTGAGTAACTAACTGAGGGGTTGAATTTCATAGTGAATAATTGAAATGAAACTTTCAGTTATTCAGGTATTCAATTATTGTACCCTAGTTTATCTTCTTCTTCAACGTGCTCACCTGCTCCTGCAAGTTGTTCACCAAAGATGCCAGTTGATTCACATCCCAACGCTGTTGTGTATTGGCTTTGGAGATGATCATTTGCGCCTGCCACACTTCCAGAATATCTTCCGCATTTACATTGTATGGTTGGTAAGTTGGGTTATCGCTGATCAATGTCATTTTAGCTTTGTTGCGATTGCTTCGCATGATCCTTTTATACACCACTCCTTCCTGTCGTGAAATAACAATGTAAGTATTGCTGTTTTTAACGTCGTCGAGATCTTCGATCTTTTCGCCCACAATCACCGAACCGCTTGGTGTTGGCAACATAGAATCACCTACAATTTCAAATGCTCTGTACTTACCGGGAGCAAGCATCGGCAAAGTGAATGTATTTAACTCGTCGATAAATTCAGGATCACCATAACCTGCAAGATAACCGGCAACTGCTTTCACAGGCACAAACGCAATATCCTGAGTAGGCATTGAAAGCTTTTGTGCACGGCGCTTCGCAATATAACTTCCTTTTGTATCGCCAAGATCTTTCAGCAACAATTCATCAAGCGATGTCTTGAAAATATTACTAACGAGTTCAAGCACTTCTATACGTGGCTCTGCACGCTCTTCTTCATATGCACCGAGCAAAGACCTTTTGATCTTAAGTTTTAAAGCGAACTCCTCCTGTGTCCAGCCCCGTAGCTTACGTAGGTACTTTAAATTTTTTCCCGCAAACGACATGACTAATAATTTTAGCAGCTAAAATACTAAACTTTTTAACAAAATGAAATTTTATAATAGGATTTTTTGTTGCTCGGGAATCAACCTTTCGGAGCCAAGCACCCGCCCAAAGCCCTGCTTTGTGTACGAAGTACGATGTACGATGTACGAAATTCATTTGAGTGCGCCTTGCTAAAGTATTTCGTACATCGTACTTCGTACATCGTACATTCCATAATAGCCAACTTATTTCCCAAACCAATGATCAACCTAACGAATTTTCAAATTCCCATATTTTCAAATTTTCAAATTATCAAATTGCCACCCCGCACACTAATCTAAATTTTGCCAACGTTATAATATTTGTGATTTTTACAATACACAATTGCCGAAAGAAATTCCGGGCATCAGAAAAATCGCTTGTCTTCACACTCATCCCTGAATTTCTTTCACCTAAACAATGAATCATTTCAGTATGGCTAAAGCAGTTAAAGCAGTTAAAGCAGTTAAGGCAGCTAAGAAAAAAGAGAAACCTATCATACTTATCACCAATGATGATGGAGTTACGGCGCCGGGTATCAGAAACCTTATAGAAGCAGTTAAAGATCTTGGACATATCGTAGTAGTGGCGCCAGACAAAGCACAGAGTGGAATGGGGCACGCCATTACAATTGGTCACCCACTTCGTTTAAGCGCAGTTAATTTGTTTGAAGGAATAGAGGCTTATCAGTGCACGGGCACACCGGTCGATTGTGTAAAACTGGCGGTAGACAAAATCCTGCATCGCAAGCCAGACCTTTGTTTGAGTGGCATCAACCACGGAGCCAATCACTCTATCAATGTGATCTACTCCGGCACTATGAGTGCTGCCATGGAAGCAGCTATCGAAAGCATTCCATCTGCAGGTTTTTCCTTGCTGGATTACAGCATCGAAGCAGATTTTACGGGTGCCAGAAAATATGTCCGGATCATTACAGAGTTGATGCTAAAAAAGAAACTGGACAAGCATTCTCTTTTGAACGTAAACATCCCCGCCGTTCCGGAGTCGCTGATCAAGGGCATGAAAATTTGCCGCCAGGCGTACGCGAAATACGAAGAAAGCTTTCTCGAAAGAATGGACCCACATTCCAGGAAGTATTACTGGCTCACCGGCGAGTTCCAAAACTTCGATAAGGGTCGCGATACGGATGTGTGGGCACTCGAAAATAATTACGTAAGTGTGGTTCCTGTACAATTTGATCTGACCAATTACGTTCTAAAGAGCAAACTTGAAAAATCGTGGAAACAAAACCAATAATGTTTAGAAAAGACAATATAAAACTGGGCCTTATCCTTGGGGCAATCGCTCCTCTTGCAGCGATGTACATCTATTACGCCATTATGCTTTCAAAGCAAATTAACCTTTCGGAATATTTCTATTACCTAAAAACAAATAAATCCCTTTTAACCGGAGTAAGCAGCATCAGCCTCATCGCGAATGCTATTTTCTTTACGGTTTATGTAAATACACAAAAAGACAAAACCGCTAAAGGCATTTTCATCAGCACATTAATTTATGGAATTGCAGTGCTGTTGATAAAGCTTGTGAGGTAGGAAGAAAGTTGTTGGTTGTTAGTTAATAGATGTTATACTTTAATGACGACTATTCAAAACTGAAGCCTAACAACTAACAACCATCAACTAACAACTTCAGCATAAAAAAGCCGCACAATGTGCGGCCTTTTTGTATCTGCTAACTGTAAGAATTACAATTTCGCAGTTTCTGTTACATTGATCGCGTAAGCTACGTCGATGTCAAAGTATTTTTTTACAGTTTCATTTTTTGAAGCCAATACAAACTGCAACTTGCTTACTTCATCTTTGTAGATCTTCACTTTTTTGTTGTAAGTGCCTGCATTTACTGCATCAGTGTAAAGATCAACACCGTAACCGTCTTTGATATAAATAGTGGCTTTTTGCAAATCGGGCTGAGATACTTCGATATCAAAATACAGATAATCGTCTTTAGTACCCAGGTAAGTAACTTTTACATCCGCCGATTGTTTTTTATCTTTTTCAGATTTTACAACCGGTTTTTCATTGGCAGCAAACAATTGTGCTGGAGTTACAACGCTAACAGTTAAAAACGCGCCTAACAACAGTGTTCCGAATGTGATTTTGTTTGCTTTCATAATTGTAATATTTATAGTGAATAAAAAAACTACGTTGATTCCATAGGCAAGCAAACAAAAAAAGTATAACAAGCTGAATTGTAATGTGCAAGCAATATATTCAAGAAAAGCAAACAACCGTGGGTGGCAAAGGAAAAATCGAAAGAGGACAGTGTGTATGTAAAGCTTAGCGTTTTGTATTTGCTATGTGAATTGCTTTACGATTATGACACAAAGATATAACCGCAATTCGAAAATCCAAATTTTTTTACGATGAAGTTTGTGTTAAGGGGCTAACGGGCGTTAGGTTTTATCGTAATATAACAAGCATGCTTATGCGCGAATTATTAATTAATAATTAAGAATTAATAGAGTGTAGCAGCGCGATTTATGTCACGGTCTTTCTATGTTTGTTAACTTCTTTTGAGTTACTAAAATCGTCGAAATAAATTAGCATAACCTTACCGGATGTTTTTTTAACTCTACCGAAATTTCAATCTGTTGAACCATATTTTGAGGCATGCCCTATTAATTCTTAATTATTAATTATTAATTCCTTTTTTAAACCAAATTCAAGATTTATCAAGAAAATTAGAAAAAAAGGCAAAACTAACGCTTGTTATTTCAGATTTGTAAATTACCTTAGCGATCTCATTGAAAATGGCACAATTAAATTTACATATCACGTCTTCTGCGCTGACTGCAACTGCAGCGGCCACTACTATTGCCATTATTGCAACCCGTTAAGGGTTGTACATATTCATATTATCCAATGGGCACATGCTGTATCTCGCTGAAAAGCTCAATCATTCTGTTCTAATCTATTTTCCCAAAATATCATTACTAAACTTATGCAGGTTTTAAAATTCGGTGGCTCCTCCGTAGCAAATGCCGTAAACATACAAAAGGTTATATCTATCGTATTACAGGCCGGTAAACAAGATTCAACAATTGTGGTAGTTTCAGCTTTGGGTGGTATTACGGACACTCTGCTGGATTGTGGCGCGAAAGCTGCCAACGGTGACGAAGGCTACAAAGAAGTGTTGCAAAAAATTGAAACACGTCACCTCGAAACAGTGAAGTCACTAATCCCCGTTACACAACAAAGCAGCATTCTTAGCCTTGTTAAAAAAACCTGCAACGAGCTGGAAGATGTTTGCACAGGCGTTTTCCTGCTTGGCGAATTGTCTTCACGCACTAAGGACAAGATAGTAAGCTTTGGAGAATTGCTTTCTTCACAGATCATTGCTCACGCTTTTCAGCAACATACTTTCTGCACATGGAAAGATAGTCGCGAACTGATCGTTACAGACGATAACTTCGGTTCTGCGAAAGTTGATTTCGAAGAAACCAATAACCGCGTGCACAAATTTTTCAATAGCAAAGACAGCCTTTCTAAATTATTTGTAACACCAGGTTTCATCTCCTCTAATAAACACGGCGCCGGTACTACGCTTGGCCGCGGAGGTTCTGATTATACAGCTGCAATATTTGCTGCGGCACTAAGTGCGGATGCCTTGCAAATATGGACAGACGTTAGCGGTATGATGACTGCTGATCCTCGTCTTGTCGCTAATGCTAAAAACATCCCGCATATCTCTTACCAGGAAGCAATGGAACTTTCCCACTTTGGAGCAAAAGTTATTTACCCTCCAACCATACAGCCGGTAATGACTAAACAAATTCCAACATGGGTGAAAAACACTTTCGCGCCAGATGATTTCGGAACGTTGATAGAAACAGCGCCGTTGGAAAACGGAAGCCTGATACGTGGCATCTCGAGCATGAATAACATTGCATTGCTCAGCCTTGAGGGCAGCGGAATGATAGGTATACCGGGCTTTTCAAAACGCTTGTTCGAAGCGTTGTCAAACGAAAAGATCAACGTTATCCTCATCACTCAAAGTTCATCCGAACATTCAATAAGCGTTGCTCTCAACACTTTTGATGCTGACAAAGCAAAAGAAGCAGTTGACAGACAATTTGATTATGAAATAAAATTGAGAGTCCTCGAACCGGTTACAGTCGAAAAAGATTTAGCAATCGTTGCGGTTGTGGGCGACCACATGCGTAGTCACCCGGGCATCAGCGGAAAAATGTTTGGAACACTTGGCCGTAACGGTGTGAGTGTGAGAGCAATCGCACAGGGTTCTTCAGAAAGAAATATTTCTGCTGTAATTGCAGCGAAGGATGTTCGCAAAGCGATCAACGTATTGCACGAAGATTTCTTTGAAACCACTTACAAACAAATCAATCTTTTCATAGCAGGTACAGGAAATGTTGGCGGCAAACTGCTTGCGCAATTACAACAACAGGCAGATTTTCTGCAAGAACACTTACGTGTTCAACTGAAAGTAGCAGGCTTGGCTACCAGCAAAAAAATGCTTGTTCGTTCAGAAGGCATTGATCTTGGCAACTGGCAGGAACTTTTAAGCGAAGGCGAAAAAAGCAATCTGCAACAATTTGTTGACCAGATAAAAAACAACAACCTGCGCAACTCTATATTCGTTGACATCACTGCCAATGAAACCGTGGCAACTGTTTACGATCAATTATTGCAAAGCAGTGTGTCCGTGGTTGCTTGTAACAAAATAGCTTGCTCATCACGCTATCAGAACTATAAAAAATTAAAGGACCTTGCGAGAGAATACAACGTTTCTTTCCTGTTTGAAACCAACGTTGGCGCGGGTCTTCCGGTAATTGGCACGCTAAATGATCTAAGAAGAAGTGGTGATACCATTAAAAAAATAGAAGCGGTATTAAGCGGTACTTTGAACTTTGTGTTTAACAATTACGATGGTTCACGTCCGTTTGCAGAAGTAGTAAAACAAGCGCAGGACGAAGGCTACACAGAACCAGATCCACGCCTTGATTTGAGTGGTACAGATGTAATGCGCAAGATCATGATCCTTGCACGTGAATCGGGCGAGAAAATAGAAATGGAAGATATCAGCAACGATGTGTTCTTACCAGCGTCATGTATGGACGGCGACGTTCCTGCGTTCTACGAAGAGTTGAAAAAACATGAAGCTCATTTCAAAAAATTGTACGACGACGCAGCTGCAAAAAAATGCAAACTGAAATTCGTTGCTAAGTTTGAAAATGGCAAAGCTTCTGTTGGTCTGCAACACATAAACGAGCAACACGATCTCTATCATTTATATGGCAAAGACAACATCGTATTATTTTACACCAATCGCTACCCTTCCCAACCACTGATTGTAAAAGGCGCCGGCGCAGGTGCAGAAGTAACGGCATCTGGAGTGTTTGCAGATATATTGAGAGCGGTGTAAGAGCAATGTACGGAGTACGGAGTATGATGTACGAAAGTCATCACAGTGTTACACTCTAACAAATATCGTACACCGTACTTCGTACATCGCACATAACGACCTTAAACAAAGATTCAATTTTAAGAATACTATTAAACGATCAACATACATGTCCACTAACAACGAAACAAAACAAGCAATAGCGAAACCCGGCGACAGTATTAAAGTGCATGCACCGGGCACTGTAGCAAACCTTGTTTGCGGCTTCGATATTCTTGGTCTTGCGCTGAATGAACCTTGTGATGAAATGGAAATAAAGATCATTGAAGAACCCAAAGTGATCATTCATCACAACGACAATTACAATCTGCCACTTGAACCCGAAAAGAATGTTTGCGGCGTAGCACTCCTTGCTATGATGGACAAACTGGATCACAAATTCGGCTTCGAACTGACAGTTACAAAACATATCAAGCCAGGCAGCGGCATAGGCTCCAGCGCTGCAAGCGCAGCAGGTCCTGTAGTTGCAGCCAATAAATTGCTCGGCAATTATTTCAGCAATGAAGATCTTGTGCAGATGGCCATGTTTGGTGAAAAATTAGCCTCTGGCGTAAAGCATGCTGACAACATTGCACCTTGCATTTATGGCGGCATCACATTGATCCGTGCTATTCATCCGCTGGATATCATTTCCATTCCAGCTCCACCAATGTATGTAACTCTGGTGCACCCCCAGATCGAAGTAAAGACGTCTGATGCAAGACAAATTCTAAAGAAACAAGTATTGCTTAAAGACGCCATCAAGCAATGGGGAAACATTGCGGGACTGGTTGCAGGTTTCATCAAAAGTGATTATGAACTGATCGGCCGTTCATTGGAAGATGTGATCATCGAACCTGTACGCAGCATCTTGATACCCGGCTTTGATGATGTAAAAGCGCAGAGCAAGGAAGCAGGCGCATTGGGTGGTGGAATCTCAGGTTCAGGCCCTTCTATTTTCATGCTTAGCAAAAATGAAAAAGAAGCAAGAGCCGTGGAAGTTGTAATGAAAGACATTTATGAAAAGATCGGCATTGAGTATTATACGTATGTGACGACGATAAATAATGAAGGAGTGAAAGCCATAGGGAATTAATAATTAATAATTAATAATTAATAATTAACAGGTGCTGCACTCATACGAATTCCAAACAAGCTTTGAGGACCCTTTTAATTATTAATTATTAATTATTAATTCGACAATCGCCGAATTCTTAATTCTTAATTCTTAATTCTTAATTGAAATGAACTATTTTTCTCTCAATAAAAAAGCTCCAAACGTAGACTTCAAAACCGCTACTATACTGGGTCAGGCACCGGACAAAGGATTGTATTTTCCCGAAAGAATTCCTGTGCTGGATGCAGATTTCTTCAACAACATTGAGAACATCAGCAATGAAGAAATTGCTTACAAAGTGATTGCACCTTATGTGGGCAACACGATTCCAGAAGCAGAACTAAGAAGAATCGTAAAGGAAACGATCGACTTTCCATTGCCATTGGTTACAATCAACGAAAACATTTCTTCACTTGAATTATTTCACGGTCCTACTCTTGCGTTCAAAGATATCGGCGCAAGATTCATGAGTCGTTGTCTGGGATATTTTTCCAAAGAACGTTCTGAAAAAGTAACGGTACTCGTTGCCACATCAGGCGATACGGGCGGCGCTGTTGCCAATGGCTTTTATGATGTTCCGGGTGTTGAGGTAGTGATCCTATACCCTTCGGGAAAAGTGAGCGATGTACAGGAAAAGCAAATGACTACGTTGGGTAAAAACATCCATGCATTGGAAATCAGCGGCAACTTTGACGATTGCCAGGCATTGGTAAAACAAGCTTTTGCAGATGATGATCTTACTAAAAAATTGTTCCTGACATCTGCAAACTCAATCAACGTCGCGAGATGGCTGCCACAGCAATTCTACTATTTCTTTGCATGGAAACAATGGGCAGACAAAAAAAATCCTCCGGTGATCAGCGTTCCGAGCGGAAACTTTGGCAACATTTGTGCAGGCTTACTGGCACACAAATCAGGTTTGCCTGTTAAACATTTTATTGCAGCATGTAATGCAAATGATGTGGTGACGAGATTTTTACAAACAGAAAAATACGAACCGCGCCAGGCCGTTGCAACTTTATCAAACGCAATGGACGTAGGAAGTCCAAGTAATTTTGTAAGAATACTGGAATTGTTCCAACACAAGTTCACGGATTTAAAAGACAAGATCAGCAGCACCAGCATAACTGATGATGAAACAGTAGCAACAATTAAGAAAGTGTATGCAACAGACAAATACTTGCTTGATCCGCATGGAGCCGTTGGCTACATATCATTAGAGCAATATTTGCAGCAACATTCATCTGATAAAGGATTTATTCTAGAAACTGCTCACCCTGTTAAATTCAACGACAGCGTAGAAAAAATAACCGGCGAAAAGATCAACATGGATGTACCTGCAAACGGACCAAAGAAAACAGTGAAGATGAACCCGGATTACAAAGAGTTGGTAGAGTTTCTTGAGAAAAAATAGCGCTACGATGAATGTACGGAGTACGATGTACGATGTACGAAATTCATTAGAGTGCAGCATCACAACGCATTTCGTACACCGTACTTCGTACCTCGTACATAGCGTACAAACCGAACAATAACCAAATGTTACAAAAATTCCTTTCTGAAGAGCAAGGGCACATAACAATAAACAATATGCTTACAATCAGCGATCGCGGCCAGAACATGCCAGCTTCTCCTATACGCAAACTTGTACCATATGCAGAAGCAGCAAAAGCAAAAGGCACACATATCTACCACCTGAACATCGGCCAGCCGGATATCGAAACACCTCCGGTAATGATGGAAGCCATACGCAATGCACATTTCAAAGTGCTTGAATATAGCCACAGTGCGGGCAATGAAAGCTATCGCAAAAAAATGGCAGCGTATTATAAGCGTGTAAATATTGACATTGATTACAACCAGATCATCATTACAACCGGCGCGTCTGAAGCAATATTCTTTGGTATTATGTGTTGTTTAGACGCTGGCGATGAGATCATCATGCCAGAGCCATTTTATGCAAACTATTACGGATTTGCCATCGCTGCAAACGTAGTGGTAAAGCCAATTACATCGCATATTGAAAACAGCTTTGCTCTGCCTTCGATGGAAGCTTTTGAAAACGCAATCACCCCAAAAACAAAGGCTATTCTTATTTGCAACCCAAATAACCCAACCGGCTATTTGTACAGCAAAGAAGAAATGGAAACACTAAAATCCATTTGCCTTAAACATAACCTGTTCCTTTTTTCTGACGAAGCTTACCGCGAGTTTTGCTACTCAGGTAAACATTTCAGCGCTATGAATCTCACCGGCATGGAAGAACATGTTATCTTATTGGATTCAATCAGCAAAAGATATAGTGCTTGCGGTGCAAGACTTGGAGCATTCATCACCCGCAACCAGCAAGTACTGGATGCTGCAATGAAATTTGCGCAAGCAAGACTTAGCCCTCCGGGTTTTGGACAAATTGGAGCAGAAGCTTTGATGGATCTTCCGGAAAACTATTTCGATGCCATAAAAAACGAGTACCAGAAAAGAAGAGACACTTTGGTGAGCCGCCTTAATAAAATGCCGGGCGTTTTTTGTCCGAACCCCGGTGGTGCATTTTATGCAATGGCAAAACTGCCGATTGACAATGCGGATAAATTTTGTCAGTGGTTGTTAGAATCGTTTTCATACAACAACAAAACTTTAATGCTCGCTCCCGGTTCTGGGTTTTATGAAACAACGGGATTGGGTCACCAGGAAGTTCGTTTGGCCTATGTTTTGAATGAAGATGATATCAATTCAGCTATGGATTGCCTGGAAAAAGCGCTGGAAGAATATTCAAAACAGGTAACATTAAGTTAACATTAATATTAAATTATTGCAAATCAATGTCTTAACATTTCACATAATTCAGTAGTTAACATTACAATAAATAATATACGTTATTTTAATTTAGTTTACATTAAATTTGATCCATAATCATAAATAAAACACTAAATATATTTTTTATTTAATACAACTAGTTTCTAACCAAAACTAACGAGCTTTACAATTTTTTCATATGGCAAGCAATCGTTGAAGGCCCTCTGTTTCTACAGAGGGTATTTTTTTAAAAAATATTTTAAAATAGTTTTTCTGTTTAGTTTCGTTTCTCTATTTTTGCCGCCCACTTGGCGAGGTAGCTCAGCTGGTTAGAGCATCGGATTCATAACCCGAAGGTCGGCGGTTCAAGTCCGCTCCTCGCTACAAGTTTTAAAACCCTGCAAAGGGTTTTATTTTTTTGTACATCCCCCAACTGCGACGCTTCTACTTTCGTTAATAATTCCAACCATTTATGTTGGCACGTGTTTTACTAAAAAATAGAAAACAAATGTCATGAATGTAGAATTTCGTTTTCCCAATAGCCAGGTGATAAGAGCGCTGCTAAATGTCATTCCCAGACAAGGCGACCGCGTCTCTTTCAAAGGAATCAAAAACATCGAGGACCGGTTGCATGACGATGTCCGTACCAAGGATTGGTCGGTAAGTTCGGTTCTGTGGAATGTGGAAGATGGCGGAATAACTTCCGTCGCAATTTCCGTTTCAGAAGTAGGCGGCATCAGCAATTGATCTGATTAATAACTGAACGTAATCAATATTGTATTTGCAAAGACCTGATGGGTTCATTCGAGCCTGTCGGGTCTTTTATGTTTAATACACTTTTTAAAATTTTCTTCATTCGACTGTAACAAATGTTTCTTACCTCCTACTTACTTTTAAAACGAAGACCATGGGACACTTTGTAATTAGTTTACCAAATAACAGTTATGCGGATGTTCATTTCGGAACAGTAAGAAAAAAGCAGTTTCTTAGCCTTCGAAATATATTGTCAGGAAAATGGTGGCATACAGAAAAACAAAAAGGCTATGTAGTAATCATTGATCAGCAGAAAAAATGCATATTGCTCAAAACCATGGAAGAGGAATGGATAAATGAAACCAGCGACGAGCAATCCATTTTTTTACAGACAAAGATTGACGAGTTTGAAAGCACACATCAACACTAACCATTTTCCGTAACCTCTCAATTCTTTAATTGAATACCAGCAACAATAAACAAACCTCTTTTCTCCAACTTATAGAAATGCATAAAGGCATTCTTTATAAGATCTGTCGCATCTACGAGGATAAGAAAGAAGAACAGCAGGACCTGCTCCAGGAAATGATCCTGCAATTGTGGCGATCATATGATTCGTTTCGCGGTGAAAGCAAGTTCAGCTCTTGGATGTACCGTGTTGCATTCAACACTGCCATTAGTTATTTCAGAAAAGAGAATAATTATAAAACTTCCGGGCTGGAAACCTATCACGACCTTCCGGATGAATTGCACGCCGTTAAAGAAAAAGAAGAACAACTCGCCATTTTTTACAAGGCTGTGCAGCAGTTGAACAAAGTAGAGAAGGCGCTTATTTTCCTATACATGCAAGGACAGTCGGGCGATGAGATTGCAGACATAATGGGTATTTCATCAGTAAACGTTCGCGTACGACTGAACCGTACCAAAGAAAAAATTAAATACATTATTAAAACATTGGGTTATGAATTTTGATGACTTAAAAAATGAATGGGCGGACGACATTTCAAAAGATATTCCGCTTGAGATAAAGAAGGTACCACTTGATAAAACAAGATCTACCATCGACCGGTTGAAAATAAATATGAGAAGGGAGTTTTTCGGTCTGGGACTGTCTTACTTTTTCATATTCCTGGCCTTCTTCTTTATGTCAAAACCTTATCTATCCTTTTTAATTGGAGGAACAGCCTGTTTTATTTTGCTGATGCAAACCATTTATTTCTGTTACCACTGTTATGTTTTTTACAAACAGTTAGAAAGATATGATTTGAGTTTGCGCAAAAACATCCGCAAGATTGCCTATGATCTGGAGCTCAACATTGAAAGATATAAAACATACGCATTTTGTTCAATGCCTATCGGCATCCTCACTGGTGTGGCATATTTAAATACAGACAGAGTCAGCGAATTACTCAAACAAACATTCTATGCGGGATCAATTGTGCAAGTAAAACCATTACTCATTACCGGCATCATAATAATCTTCGCGCAGTTGCTCAGTTACTATCTTTCCAAAAGGCACATTGATTGGCAGTACGGACGATATTTGAAAGAGTTGAAACAAGTGATGAATGATTTGGAGGAAGAAAATTAATAATTAAAAATTAATAAAGCCGCATTCATGTTTGAATGTGGCTTTATCATAACAAACGAGATATCACTTTTATGTCGGTGCTACACCTTTAATTATTAATTATTTCTCTCTCATCCCTCCGTTCTTATACAACTGATACGCAGATTGATAGTTCGCAATGGCTTCATGCAAAAGACGATCATTCATCGGCACTTGCTTTTGCTCATCTGATTGTTGTTTGTAGAAATAACAATCTGCTTTTTGCTGAGGCCCCAAAACGATCAGCGTATCATTTTTCAGGTAACCCAGCTTTTGATAAGTTCCCATCAAAGCTCTTGGTTGATATTTAGCGGCATTAATATTCTCGCCAAACAAATTTGACTTGTAACTCCAATCTAAATAATTAAACAAAGTTGGATACAAATCAATCTGCGAACAAACCGGAGAAAGCTCAACAGGCTTAGCGTTTGGCAAATTATATACGAGACATGGAATGTGGTATTTAGAAACGTTGATCTCATTTTTGCCGGCACTGCTTGCACAGTGATCAGCAACAAATATGAAAACTGTATTGGCGAACCACGGCTTTGTTTTTGCTTCTTCCAGCAATTTTCCAATTGCAAAATCTGTATAGCGAACTGCGCCTTCCCTGCTGCCTTGCGGAATACTTATTTTGTTAGCAGGATATGTATAAGGTCGGTGGTTCGAAGTTGTCATTACAAAATTGAAAAACTTCTTTCCTTCGTTATAATTAGAGTCCGCGTCGCGAATCACTGCTTTATAAATATCCTCATCGCAAATGCCCCACGCATTTTCAAACTGTACATCCTTATCTGCAATAAAAGTTCTGTTTGTCGCCAGTTTGTCTTTTATCATTATTTTTCTTCCGCGATCTACAATGTCAAAACCATTGCCGCTGAAGAACTGGTTCATGTTGTCGAAATATCCATCACCACCGTAAAAGAAAGTACGTTTGTAACCGGCATTTTTAAAGATTGACCCAACCGTAAATAAGTTTGCATTATCATCCCTGCGAACAATACTACTTCCCGGTGTAGGCGGGACAGCGAGCGTAAGCGCTTCCATGCCGCGCACCGTGCGGGTTCCCGTTGCATACATGTTGGTAAACAAAATACTTTGCTTTGAAAGAGAATCAAGCACCGGCGTTAATCCCTGTGTATTGCCAAAACGAGTCATGAAGTCTGCACTAAAACTTTCAATGGTAATCATGATTACGTTCGGGCGAGCAACAAGCGTGTCGTTGCCGGTTATTTGCCTGTAAATTTCACTGTCATTCCCCAAAAACCTTGTGCTGGAATCAGTGAGTAAATTGCGCATGCGTGCAAAAACTTCCGCATCCGGATCCTTTTTATAAAATTCGCTGTAGCTAAGCTCGTTATTTTTAAATGCTGAAAAGAAAGAGTAAATGCCTGCTTTTGACAACTCGGCTCTGTAGCGATTGTCAGTTTTTTCGGCCCAGTTATTTTTTATATTGAATATGTAGAATACAGGAATCAAAAGCAAAACAACTGTTGCAATTGCACGACTCCGGAATGTCATTGCAGAATTGAAACTTGCGGCAAAAATACCTCTCTTATAAAACCACCAGGTGATCAACGAAGTCACCAGCACCATTCCTCCTATCAAGTACGGAAGCGGGTAAGACTGGTTGATATTATTTACCACCTCAAAAGTGTAGACAAGATAATCAACGGCTATAAAATTGAATCGGCTTTCAAACTCACCCCAAAAAGTGAATTCGGCGAAGAACGAGAACATCACGATCAATACTGTCAAAAAGAACCCAACGTAAGTAACCGTTTTGTTAATTCTTGACTGGTTCCAACGTTGAGGAATCAGCAATAAATAAATAGCATATAGAACGGTAAAAAATGAAGCAACACCAAGGTCGAACACAAACCCTTTGAAATAAATAGAAAACAATGAACCGACGGAAGTAGCAGCGCTCTTCCAGCACATAATAAGAAGCACCGTCCGCACTAAAAAAGACAGTGCGATAAACAGCTTCCAAAAACCGAATAGAACAGAGTAGCGATTAGGGACACGTAACATAAACTTAACGAAAATTTAAAGTGCGCAAAGCTATTCAATTATGTTAGATAAAATGCAAAGGCGTTATTGCGTGCACTGGCAAAATGCTGTTGAGAACTATTTGAACAAATATTTATTACCGCTGTTGTAGAGCTGCGATCAAAGGCATGATTTTTTAACAACCGAGGGTATAAATTCCTTCCAAAAACCCAAATTAAGGCGATGATTAATAAGTTTTTACAAAAAAACCAAATATTTCTTGCATATTTCACAAAATTTCCATTAATTCATTACCTTTGCCCACTTTAAAATCATGCCGTAACATGATACAACCTGGTACCGTAAGATCGGGTCTGATACGAAAGATTCAATTCTCCTCCCTTTCGCAACCGGTTTATATCATGTGGCAATTGCAATTAAAAAATATTTATTGCCCATGAAGTTATCTCAGTTTAAGTTTGATCTGCCTCTAAACCTTATCGCTCAGCACCCTTCGAAAAAGAGAGAAGACAGTCGCATGATGGTGGTGCACCGTAAAACCGGACAAATGGAAAACAAACACTTCCGTGATGTTCTGGATTATTTTGACGACAAAGATGTTTTCATCGTAAATAATACAAAGGTTTTCCCAGCTCGTATGTATGGCCGTAAAGAAAAAACCGGAGCAAAAATCGAGGTTTTTCTTCTACGTGAATTGAACAAACCAAATCGCCTTTGGGATGTAATCGTTGACCCCGCACGTAAAATCCGTGTAGGCAACAAATTATATTTCGGAGAGTCAGACGAACTGGTGGCTGAAGTGATTGACAACACTACTTCTCGTGGCCGTACGATCCGTTTCTTGTGGGATGGTACAGACGATGAGTTCCGTCAAATGCTTGAGCATCTAGGTGAAACACCACTTCCAAAATACATTAAGCGCAAACCGGAAGAAGAAGATAAAGAGCGTTTCCAAACAGTTTATGCAAAACACGAAGGCGCCGTAGCTGCACCAACAGCAGGTTTGCACTTCAGTAAAGAACTGATCAAACGCCTTGAAATTAAAGGTATTCGTTTCTCAGAAGTTACTCTTCATACAGGTTTGGGAACTTTCCGCCCCATCGAAGTAGAAGATCTTAGCAAACATAAAATGGATGCTGAGTACTACCAGATCGATGAAACAGCCTGCAAAATTGTAAACAAAGCAAAAACTGACGGAAAAAGAATCTGCTCTGTTGGCACCACTACCATGAGAGCCATCGAGTCTTCTTTTACTGCAGAAAAATTACTGAAACCATCTGAAGGCTGGACAAACCATTTCATCCATCCTCCTTATGAGTTCTCTATTGCAGACTCTTTGATCACCAACTTCCATTTGCCAAAAACAAGCTTATTGATCATGACTTGCGCATTCGCCGGTTATGAACTGGCAACAGAAGCTTACAAAAAAGCAATCAAAGACAAATACCGTTTCTTCAGCTATGGAGACGCGATGTTGGTTCTGTAATTAATGATATTATTATTTTTTAAAAATCACTACATATTTCTGTAGTGATTTTTTATTTTGTGGCAGTTGAAAGGAAACAGGGATGCGTTACAGGATTAGAAGCTTTTTTTGGGGCCTAACCATTTTTTGGTAACCAACATTTGAATCCTAATTGAGCTTTGATTGTGTCACTTCCCGATTCGTGTACTTATCGGGATTCCGATACGAAAGTAATCGGAACTTAACAGAAGTAATTCTATTGAGCAAAAAGTCTCGCCGTTTCTACACGTCATTTTCAATTTTCAACTTTCAATTTTTCAATTAAACAAACCGTGACCAAAAAGTACCGCATTCTCGAAACCATTCGCCAGGGACAGATCGGCGGCGGTGAGAGCCATTTATTGAGCCTCGTTGAAAATCTTGACAAATCTGTATTTGAACCAGTTGTCCTCTCCTTTACGCCCGGCCCGATGATAGACAAGCTGAAGGAAATGGGCATTCAAACACATGTGATCTACACTGAAAAGCCGTTTGACATGAGCAAATGGAAACAGGTAAAGTCATTTGTAGAAAGTGAAAACATTCAGCTTGTACACGCCCACGGCACTAGAGCAAATTCAAACGTTTACTGGGCCGCAAAAAAATTAAATCTCCCACTCGTTTATACCATCCATGGCTGGAGCTTCCACGATGATCAGAATCCGATTGTAAAGAAGATAAGAGTGCTAGGAGAAAAAGTGTTAACGAAAAAATCTGACATCAACATATCTGTTGCCGCCTCCAACCAGGCAACAGGAAAGCAATACTTTAAAGACTTTGAATCTGTTGTGATCAACAACGGAATTAACCAACAAAAATTCAATCCGGATAGAGCATTGAAAAATGTTCGCGAAGAATTGCATATTCCTGCAACAGATTCGTTGGTTGTTTTTGTTGCCCGTTTCATTCACCAGAAACAACCGCTTGTGCTGATCAAAGCATTTGCAAAAGCCGCGCAACAATTGCCTTCGCTAAAGTTATTATTGGTGGGCGACGGTGATCAAAAAGAAGAAGCATTACAACTTGTAAAAACACTCGGCATCGAGCAGCAGGTCATCTTCCAACAGTTCCGTCAGGATGTTCCGGAGGTTTTAGCCGCCGGAGACATTTACGTATTGCCATCACTTTGGGAAGGTCTGCCAATCGCATTACTCGAAGCCATGGCCATGGGAAAAGCGATCATTGCTACTGCTGCCGATGGTACTCGTGAAGTGATACAGCACAACAACAATGGCCTTTTACTGCCAATAGAAAATGTTGAAGATAATTTAGCCGCTGCGATTGTCGATCTTGCAAATGATCCGCTTAAAAGAAAAAAACTCGGAGATGCCGCACGAGCCACCATCAGTGAACGTTTCAGCGCAGACAAAATGACGAGAGAGATTGAGCAGATTTATTTGACATTGCTGAAAAAATAAAGAGCAAGATATTGCCACTGAAGCACTAAGGACACTAAGTTTCACTAAGCTTGTATTCATTCAGATCCAACACTTTCATTTACATTTAACAAAAGAGCCAATACAAAAAATGTATTGGCTCTTTATATTTTAAAAACCTCTTAGTGCAACTTAGTGTCCTTAGTGCCTTAGTGGTAAAGAAACTGTTATTCCAAACCAAACAGCCCGCTATTCAGCAGCTGCAAAGTCTGTATCTTATACTGATCAGCAACAAGTAGAGATATATTGTGGGGACTACCACCGTAGCTAACCATGCTAACAGGCACTGGTTTCAATGTATCAAACAATTTGCTCAACACATCTGCGGAGCTACCGATTTTGTTACCAACGATGGAAACGATGGTTTGATTTTTATCAACTTCAATTGTTCCAAACGGCTCCAATTCTTTCACGATCGCAGCAAGATTAACATCCGTGTCAATCGTAACAGAAACAGCAACTTCAGAAGTTGTGATCATATCAATTGGCGTGCGGTATTTCTCGAACACCTCGAAGATTTTTCTCAAGAAACCATATGCCAACAACATGCGGCTGCTCTTTATTTTGATTGCAATGATCCCGTCTTTCGCGGCAATGGCCTTTACACCTTCGCTACCCGCTTCATCACGGATCACAGTACCCGCAGCATCAGGCTGCATAGTGTTCAATAATTTAACAGGGACATTTTCATGTTGCGCCGGCCAGATACAAGTCGGGTGCAAAATCTTCGCACCAAAATATGCAAGCTCAGCAGCTTCATCAAAGCTCAATTGCTCTATAGCAACCGTTTTCTTAACAATGCGTGGATCATTGTTGTGCATACCATCGATATCTGTCCAAATCTCACACACTGTTGCTTTAATAGCAGCAGCGATCAAAGATGCAGTGTAATCACTTCCACCTCTTTTCAGGTTATCTACTTCACCTTTTGAATTGCGGCAGATATAACCTTGCGTGATGAACATTTTTTTATCGCTATGATTTTTCAACAGCTGAGACAGCTTTGTTTTAATCGCGGAAAGTTGCGGCTCATCATTTGCGTCAATGCTCATGAAATCAAGCGCAGGCAACAGATAGTGATCAATTCCTTTTTCTTCAAGATAAGTACTGAACAATTTTGTGCTCAACAATTCTCCCTGTGCAAGGATATCTTTATTCAACGCTTCGTTGAAAGAAATCTTAGTAATGATATTCAAAAACTCAAAATGCTCGCCAACAATCGCTTTTGCTTTTGCAAGCGCTGCAGGAGTTTTTACCAGTTCAGCAATGAAAGAATGGTAATGAGCTTCCAGCTTGTCGATCTGCGTCTTCGCATCTTCCTTACTGTTCTTGGCCAAAGCATCACCAATACCGACTAATGCGTTGGTAGTTCCGCTCAAAGCGCTCAATACAACAATTTTAGATTCATTGTCACGGGTGATCAGATCCGCAACCTGGTACATACGCTCGGGCTTTCCAACACTGGTGCCCCCGAATTTCATTACTTTCATTTTCTTAGTAACAAGCTAAAAGCTAAGTTTAGCCATTTTTTAGTGAAAAATATTGTTGAATAAATTGTTGCTTCTTCTCAGCCGCGAAGTCAAAAGGAAAAATTCGAAAGTCAAAAAGCGTCCGCATTATTAACGACCCTTTTAAATTTTTACTTTCTTCCGGGTTTGCGAAGTTAAAGCTCCACGCCCAATTTTTTACCCAAATTTTGTAAATCCTCCACAACAACCTGCACCAATGGAATTCCGCCTTCCAAACGCTCTTTTTCCATCTCTCTTTCGGGATCACCGGGGATCAACACACTTTTCTCGCCGGCCACCGTTTTGGCGCTTCTAAATCGCTGTATCCAGTTATCCATGTGCTCTTTAAACTCGTCTGCCTTACGGAAAGCGTCTATTCGCATAGCTCCCAAAAAGTGACCGATTCCTTTACCTGGCATATTCTCCGGCATAGGCACGTAAGCAGGAAACGGTGGCACCCATGGGCCATAGTTTGCACCACTTAGTATGGCCGAGAAAATATCAACTACCGCTCCCAATGCGTACCCCTTATGACTTCCATGTTCGCGGTCACCACCCAGCGGCAATAAAGCACCTCCATTCTTCAAAGCATGGGCGTCTGTAGAAATATTTCCTTCTTTATCCTGGATCCAACCAGTTGGTGCGTCCAGATTTTTTCTTTGTAAAATTTCCAGTTTGCCGTTAGCAGCTGTAGTTGTTGCCAAATCAGCTACAAAAGCAGGCTCTTTTCCGGCGGGGATAGCTACGCAAATTGGGTTTGTACCCAGCATGCGCTCCGTTGAAAAAGTTGGCGCTACCAGAGCACTCGCATTGGTCATCGCAATGCCGATCATATCATTTTCCAGCGCCATCATCGCATGGAATCCAGCTATACCAAAGTGATTGGAGTTCTGTACGCTCACCCAACCTGTTCCTACATTCTTCGCTTTTTCGATCGCCACTTTCATAGCATAAGGAGCTACGACAAGCCCCAAACCGCTGTCACCATCTACAACTGCCGTCGAAGGGGTTTCGTGAATCACTTTCATTGCAGGCTTTGCATTCACTCTTTTGGCCTCCCACAAACGCACATAGCCCGTCAGTCGTGCCACGCCGTGTGAATCAACGCCGCGCAGATCTGCGCTTAATAAAGTTTTTGCTGCAATAGTTGCGTCTTCAGCACTGCAACCAATCTGTCTGAATATCGATTCTGTAAAATTCAACAAATGAGCATAGGAAAAAATCCTTTCCATAAAAGAGAATTAGTGAGCCGCAAAGATAAAAGAATAGTTGTTGGTTGTTAGTTGACAGTTGTTAGATGTTGCATAAATCCACCATTCAATTATTCAGTTAATCAGTTATTCAGTTACTCTGCATAAAAAAATCCCTGCATAATTGCAGGGACTTAAAAACTTCAATCACCTATTTTCCTCCCGGAGGACAATTCGCTCTTAAATAGTTTGTATACAAGGTACTTAAATGGAGATTTGTTCCTTCTCCTTCAGATATGCTGTGGGTACGGTTTGGATAAGGCATAAACTGAAATTGTTTATTGTATTTAATCAATTCATTCAACAACATCTCAGCATTATCGTAGTGTACGTTATCATCACCTGTTCCATGTATGTACAGTAAATTTCCTTTCAAATTTTTAACGTATGTGATCGGCGAACCTTTCACGAAATCTTCGCGGTTTTCTTGCGGCAGTCCCATGTAGCGCTCCTGGTAAATGTTATCGTATGTAAGTTGATTACCTACCGCTGCAATAGCTATTCCGGTTTTGTAAATCTCCGGATGCTGGAACATTAAATTCAATGTCGCAGAACCACCACCGCTCCAACCCCAAACTGCAATGCGGTCTTTATCAACAAATGGCCATTTCAAAATTTCTTTTGCAGCCATCGCCTGATCATTAATGTTGATCTGTCCAATTTGCCTGTAAACGCATTTTCTCCATTCTCTTCCTTTTGGACAAGGTGTTCCTCTATTATCAATTGTAATGTAGATGTAGCCGTCCTTTGCCATGTTGCCTCGATACAAAAAGTTGTATCCGGTACCAAATTCATCCTTAACAAGTTGCCCCCATGGCTCTGTGTACACCTGGAACACCACAGGATATTTCTTCGTGCTATCGAAGTTTTCGGGCCTCAACATCCACGCATCCATTTCAACATTGTCTGCAGTTTTTATCTTGAAGAACTGCAACGGAAACCGGCTCTTGTCTGCCGCAGCTACAGCATTGTTTACGTCGCTGCCTCCATTCACTCCAGTATGCGCAGGCAAAGTGATCCACTCTGATGTAGGCCTTGTATAATAGTTAGAGAAATTATGCATCGCAAATTTTGCATCAGGAGAAAGATTGTATTCATGCGTTCCCTGTTGATTGGCCGGAGATACTCTTTCCGCTTTACCCTTGCCATCCAGTTTCGTTCTGTACAAATATTTCTGTGTACCATTGTCGGGTGAAGCCATGAAATAAACGTAGCCTCCTTTTTCATCAATGCGCACAATATCCATCACATCATAATTACCGTTGGTGATCAGTGTCTCTTTTTTGCCATCGCGGCTAATGCGATACAAGTGGCGCCAGCCGTCTTTTTCAGTGGCCCACACAAATTCTTTTCCGCCGTTGATCCAATCCCATCCGCCATAAGCATAATCATCGTCCCAAAGAGGCAAAATATCGATCCATGCTTTATCCGTTTCTTCGTAGATCATGTTTGATTTTCCGGTTGTCGCATTGCATATAAACAACTTGCTGTCATTCTGTTTTCTGTTCAAATGTTGAATGATCAGTTCATTGCTATTGGCCGCCCACTCCATTCTTGGAACATAAGTTTGCAAAACTGTGTCAGTAGGAATGTCCATCCACTTGGTTTGCGCAGTCTCAACATTCACAACACCAATTTTATAAGGAGATGGTTGGGTGCCGGCTACCGGATATTCTACAGGAACTATTTTCGGATAAATAGAATCAGTATTGTTGATCATGTAATAATCAGAAGTCGTTCTAGCATTAATTTGCCAAAAAGCAATTTGTTTACTATCGGCGGCCCAGCGAAAACCATCTCTGCAGAAAAATTCTTCTTCATAGGCCCAGTCAAATGTTCCGTTGATCAGTTTACGGCTTCCATCCGATGTCAGTTGTTTTACCTTGTTCGTTGTTGCTTCTTCCACATATAAATTGTAATTGCTTACGTAAGCAACTTTGCTTCCATCGGGAGAAAATTTTGCAAACATCAAAGACGATTCTGGCAATCCAATTCCCAATTGTTTCAGCGAGCCTGTTGTAAGATCATAGAGCCAGTAATCCCCTCTTGTGTCTTGCCGCCAAACTTTCTTTGTATTTGTGTAGATCAATACTTTTTTTTCATCTGTCGAGAAAATGAAATTACGTATGTTCAAAGCCGTTTTTTTTCCGGACGGCATTAACTTATGCCTGTCAACAACAACTGTAGATGATCGGTTCGGCAATGTGTATTTAGCGATTCTATTATCTTCATTTACATAATAGCTGTTTCCTTCTCTGGACCACGTAATTTTTTCCTGCGCAGAAATGTTTCCTATATACAAGATGGAAAGCATTACCAAAATAACACGTTGCAACATATACGAAATTTTTTATGGAAGGTAAGTGATGTTGAGCAAATAAAAATCTTAAGGCACACAGACAACAAGGATGAGACTGATTTACACGGTTTTTTTGGGTGACGAACATTTGTTCTTTAATTAGGCTTTGCTTGCGTCTCCTTTCAACGTTGCATACAGCTACAACAAATGCTTGACTTTGGCAACAAACACATCTCAAAGACAATATAATATTTCTCCAAAGTTATAATAATACGCTTTGGGAAGCTGCGAGCTGAAGAAGTTGGATAGTTTGATATATTTGAAAATTATTTATTAGCTACCCTTTTTAATTTATAAACAATGAAGTTTAGTTTTTATACATTGACTTTGTTTACAACCATAGCTTTATTATTTTTTTCGTGTACCACAACAAAAAATATAAACCTTTCAAAACGTGAAATCAAAAAATTAAAACCCATTTACGTAGGTTATATAATTGGGAAAATTCCAATGGATTTTAAATGGTCTTTTTTAGAAAAAAACATCTGTCAATATAATGAAGTAATCCTTCTAAGAAGTAGAACATATACAGGAACCTGGAGTGAAAAAAATGATACAATCAGAGCTTGTTTTTTTATATCAAAAGCCATGAATGAAAACTATATCTTTTACTTAGATAGAAAAAGTAAAACTTTGAAAGAATTAAACAATGAAAAAATAATCAGGGAATATTCACTGCAATTGCCTTCGAATTAATTTGTGCTTTAAATATTCGAAGTAATATTTGCTGAATAGGATTACTACTGCACAAGGGTGCGACGCAACCCAAGCCCCATCAACGCTCTACTGCCTGGCTCATAAATATTCTCTTCATTTTTTTACTGTAACATTTTATAAACGACAAAAGCCGGTGGATTACTCAACCGGCTTTTGTTTTATAAGTAAGAAGCTAAATTATGCGTTTACTTTACCTTTCACTTTTGCGATAACCTCATCTGCAATGTTGTTAGGCGCTGGTGAATAGTGTGAGAATTCCATTGTAGAAGACGCACGACCAGAAGACAATGAACGCAACTGAGTTACATAACCGAACATTTCGCTCAAAGGAACTTTAGCTTTAATAACCTGTGCGTTATTACGGCTATCCATACCTTCCAGCATACCACGACGACGGTTCAAGTCACCTGTAACATCACCCATGTATTGGTCAGGAGTTACAACCTCAACTCTCATGATTGGCTCAAGTAAAGTTGGTTTTGCTTTTCTTGCTGCTTCACGGAAACCTTGTTTAGCACAAAGCTCGAATGACATAGCATCAGAGTCAACCTGGTGGAAGCTACCATCAAATACGCGGATCTTCATGTCCACAACAGGATAGTTAGCCAATACACCATTAGACATTGCAGATTCGAAACCTTTCTGAATAGCTGGTACAAACTCACGAGGAATAGATCCACCAAAGATATCGTTTACGAACTGGTAAGATTTTCCTGGGTTTTCTTTTAACCACTCTTCATCAGCAGGTCCGATAGCAAACACGATGTCAGCGAATTTACCACGACCACCGGTTTGTTTTTTCAATGTTTCACGGTGCTCAATAGTTGCTTTGAACGCCTCTTTATAAGCTACCTGAGGGTTACCCTGGTTTACTTCTACTTTGAACTCACGACGCATACGGTCAATGATGATTTCAAGGTGAAGCTCACCCATGCCACTCAAGATTGTTTGACCTGTTTCTTCGTCTGTTCTTACACGTAATGTAGGATCTTCTTCAACCAATTTAGCGATAGCCATACCCATTTTATCAACGTCAGCCTGAGTCTTAGGCTCGATAGCTACGGAGATAACTGGTTCTGGAATGAACATGTTTTCCAGAACGATCGGGTTGTCTTCATCACAAAGTGTATCACCAGTTTTGATCTCTTTGAAACCAACTGCCGCTCCGATATCACCAGCTTCGATGAAATCGATTGGGTTTTGCTTGTTAGCAAACATTTTCATGATACGGCTGATACGCTCTTTCTTACCGCTACGTACGTTCAATACGTAAGAACCTGCATCAAGGTGACCACTATATGCACGGAAGAATGCAAGACGACCTACGAATGGGTCAGTCATGATTTTGAATGCCAATGCAGCAAATGGTTCTTTTGCATCTGGTTTACGAACGATAGCTTCGCCAGTGTCAGGGTTAGTACCTTCTACAGCGTCGATATCAAGCGGGCTTGGCAGGTAACGGCAAACCGCATCCAATGCAGTTTGTACACCTTTATTTTTGAATGAAGAACCGCACATCATAGGAACGATGCTGAGATCGATCGTTGCTTTGCGGATAGCTTCATGCAATTCTGCTTCAGAAATTGAGTTTGGATCTTCGAAGAATTTCTCCATCAAAGTATCATCGTATTCAGCAACTGCTTCAACAAGCGCAGCTCTGTATTCGTTAGCTTCGTCAACCATGTCAGCAGGTACAGGAATTTCGTCGAAAGTCATACCTTCTGTTTCCATGTGCCAAACCACACCTTTCATTGTAATCAAATCCACAACGCCTGTGAAATTATCTTCAGCGCCGATTGGTAACTGTAATGGAACAGCTTTAGCACCCAACATTTCTTTAACTTGTTTTACCACGTTAAGGAAGTCAGCACCAGAACGATCCATTTTATTTACGAAACCGATACGAGGAACTTTGTAACGGTTAGCCTGGCGCCAAACAGTTTCAGATTGAGGTTCTACACCATCAACCGCACTGAACAACGCGATCAAACCATCCAATACACGCATGGAACGCTCAACTTCTATAGTAAAGTCCACGTGACCCGGAGTATCGATAATGTTGAAGTAATATTTTTTAGTGTTAGCGTCAGCTTTACCTTTATCAGTTGGGAAATTCCACTGGCAGCTTACTGCAGCAGAGGTAATTGTGATACCTCTTTCTTTTTCTTGCTCCATCCAGTCGGTAGTAGCACCACCGTCGTGAACTTCACCAATTTTGTGGATCATCCCTGTGTAGCGTAAGATACGCTCTGTAGTAGTGGTCTTTCCGGCGTCAATGTGAGCCGCAATACCAAAGTTTCTTTGAAATCTTAAGTCTGCCATTTTTGTATGTTAAAAAGTTTGAGTCTCTCTGTTTGATTTATTGCCCATTCTTTAATAAGAACAATAAACCGAATTTGAGGCGCAAAGGTAAAGATTTAGAAGTAAAAAAATACAGCCACTGGCAAGTTATATATACAATTCACATGAATTTATTGGCATGGAGTTTTAAGATGTGGATTAACTAGGGATATTTTTTTTATAAATTCCTGAAAATGTTGAAGATATTTATTTGTTATTAGTAAAGGGTAATGTAAATTTATTTTGTCAATTCAAAATCACCTAAAAATCACGAACAAATATGGCCACGAAAAAAAAGGTAGCAAAAAAAGCACCAGCAAAAAAAGCAGCGCCTAAGAAGGCCGCTCCTAAAAAGGCTGCGCCTAAAAAAGCTGCAAAAAAAGCCGCACCTAAAAAAGCTGTGAAGAAAGCAGCGAAGAAGGCTGTAAAAAAAGCTGCTCCCAAAAAAGCTGCCCCTAAAAAAGCGACTGCGAAAAAAGCAATCAAAAAAGTAGTAAAAAAAGCAGCTGCGAAAAAAGCGGCTCCTAAAAAGGCAGCAAAAAAAGTTGCCCCTAAAAAAGTAGTAAAAAAGGCCGCTCCAAAAAAAGCAGCTCCAAAAAAAGTTGCTAAAAAATCTCCACTGAAAAAAGCTCCAGTTAAAAAAGCACCGGTAAAGAAAGCAGCTCCAGTTAAAAAAGCAGCTCCTAAAAAAGCAGCAAAAAAAATCGCTAAAAAAGTAGTTCCAGCTAAAGTTCAACCGTCTCCAGCACCAATGGAAGGACCAGTTGAAACTCCAGCACCAATAGTAGAACCTACTGATGAGCCTATCTCTCACAATAGCGACGAAAGCGGTCCAGACTCATTTGACGTTCCGGAAATGCCAAATGATAACAATGATGAAGATGAAGCTTAATCTCTTCTAAACATATTTTGCAGATAATACACAAAGCGCCAAGACATTGATGAATGCGATGGCGCTTTTTTATTTTATTGGCACGCAGATGACGCTGATTAGGCTGATTTCTGCAGAAGATTGGTACACATCTAACGCAGATTAGATGGATTTACACAGATTCTTTCTGATTGACAATGTCTGTGAATAATTGCAGACTGGCTTTACAGTTCTGAAAAGATCAGCGTAAATCTGAAAAATCAGCGTCATCTGCATGCTCACTTCAGGCAAACAAAAAAACCATTGCCTATTTCTAAGCAATGGTCCAATATATAAAGGCTTTGTATACAACTTAAATCTTGAAGTGAGAAAAAGCTTTGTTAGCTTCAGCCATACGGTGAGTGTCCTCTTTCTTTTTGAAAGCTCCACCTTCGCCTTTTGCTGCTGCTACGATTTCGTTAGCCAATTTGTCTGCCATGCTACGACCGTTTCTTTCACGGCTATAACGTACCAGCCATTTGATACTTAAAGAAATCTTTCTGTCAGGACGAACCTCAGAAGGAATTTGAAAAGTAGCGCCACCAATACGACGGCTTCTAACCTCAACTCCCGGAGTTACGTTTGATATCGCTTTTTTCCAAATTTCGTAGCCATCTTCGTTAGTGATTTTAGCTACTTTATCAAGTGCATCATAAAAAATTTCGAATGCTACACTTTTTTTACCTTGCCACATGATGTTGTTAACAAAACGTGTAACTAGTTTGTCGTTATACTTAGCATCAGGAGCTAGAGGTAATTTTTTGGCTTGCGCTTTCCTCATTGGAAAATCTATTTAAACAGCTTGATTAATTAATTATTTTTTCGCTTTTTCTTTCTTAGTTCCGTATTTAGAACGGCTCTTCTTCCTGTCTTTCACACCTGCAGTATCCAAGCTACCACGAACGATATGGTAACGAACACCTGGCAAATCCTTAACACGACCTCCGCGGATTAACACGATTGAGTGCTCTTGCAGGTTGTGTCCTTCACCTGGAATATATGCGATAACTTCTACTTTATTCGTCAAACGCACTTTAGCTACTTTACGTAAAGCTGAGTTTGGCTTCTTAGGCGTAGTTGTGTACACACGTGTACAAACACCACGACGTTGAGGACATGCATCCAGCGCTCTGGATTTGCTCTTTGCTTTAATAATTTCTCTACCTTTTCTAACTAATTGTTGTATCGTAGGCATTATAACCTTTTTTATTTGGGACGGCAAAGGTAACAGCGATTACCTTAAATACCAAATTTAAAAATGTTGTTTTCTAAAAATATTTTTCTCAATGTTGAAAACATGTGGATTAAACAGTTAACAACCAGTTATATCTGTCCTCAGCCTGGCCGCTTCTGATGGCATCCAGCCTTTTCTTAACTTCTGGTGTAATTGTCCACTTGTCTGTATCGAATGTCATCACTTTGTCCTTGTATCTCAATTCTTTAATTGGAGAAATAGTGGCTGCGGTCCCTGTCCCGAACACATCTTTCACATTTCCTGCATCGTATTCTTTTATCAATTCATCTATGCTGATGGGTCTTTCCGCTACATTCAGGCCAATTTCTTTCAATATCGTAATTACACTGTCACGTGTAACACCGGCCAAAATTGTTCCTTCTTCCAGTGAAGGAGTCACAGCAGTATCGCCAATTACAAAGAAAACGTTCATCGTTCCCACTTCCTGCAGCCATTTGTGCTCAAAAGCGTCTGTCCACAACACTTGGTCGTAACCTTTATCCTTTGCTACTTTAGCAGGATACAGGCTACCTGCATAATTTCCGGCATTTTTTGAGAACCCCACCCCACCAGGAGCAGCTCGTGTATATTTTTCTTCCACATAAATTTTCATTGGTTTGCCATAATAAGGCCCTGTAGGACTTAAAATGATCATGAATTTATATGTTTCAGAAGCTTTTACGCCCAATGATTCGTCAGTGCTGAACATAAATGGACGAATGTAAAGAGAGTGATTTTCCATTGCAGGGATCCAGCCTTTTTCCAGGTCGATCAACTGGCGCATTCCATCAATGAAAATCTCTTCCGGTACGGCAGGCATGCAAAGACGCTCAGCTGAAAGGTTGAAACGTCTGAAATTGTCGTACGGACGGAATATGAAGACTTCGCCGCTGTCGCTTTTGTAAGCTTTAATACCTTCAAAAATTGCCTGACCATAATGTAGCGCCATGTTCGCAGGACCAATCAATAACGGTTGATACGGTTTAATCTCCACATTTTTCCATTCGCCATCGACGTAATCAGCTTCCAGCATATAATCTGTGGAATACTTACCAAATGGAACATTTTCAAGCTTTACACCAGGTAATTTACTCGCGTCAACTTTTGTAACCGGTATTGTATGTGCGGCAATCATATTCATTTACATTTGTGCAAAGAAACGAACAAAGTTTGGGTTGCCAAAATACAAGAGCATGAGTTTTAACAACGTACAATTACCGGGATTTTTAGTCGCAGACCTTTATAAAAGGCACTTGGTAGAGGATTTTTCGGCTGTAGCGAAGGTTGAGAAATCGTCCGAACCTGCCCCAATAATTGACAAACCCATTCAATTTTTAGGCAAAAATATCAGGCAATTTGTTATCCTGGTTTGCTATTCAAACGAGGTTCATTTGCCAGAGGCTCAACTTGAGTTTCTGGGAAATATATTGAAAGCCTGCCAACTAAATCTTGGAGATGTTGCCATTGTGAATTGTAATTCCCAAGAAGTTAATTTCAACAATATAGGGCAATTACAGCCAAAACAAATCATCACTTTTGGCGAAGAACCGCCGGTTCTCAATGATTTTAGAGCGCCTGTTTCGTTTGAAGTCAGCAATAAAAACGGCATTAATATAATCAATGCACCAAAACTTGAATTACTAAATCAAAATACACCTGATGGAAAGGTTCTCAAAGGCAGACTTTGGAACTCCCTGAAACAACTCTTAAATATCTAACTCTCATTTTACATGAAGCTCATATTTGCGACTAACAATCAGCATAAAGTCGATGAAATTCAACACATTATTGGCAATACGTTCGATGTCGTTTCTCTCAAAGCGGCTGGAATTGACATCGATATTCCAGAGCCACACGATACGCTGGAGGAAAACGCTGTTGAAAAATCTTCGACCATATATAAGCTTACCAATACCGATTGTTTTAGCGAGGACACAGGCCTTGAGGTAGAAGCGCTAAACGGCGAGCCTGGTGTTAAAAGTGCGAGATATGCAGGTGATGTGAAGGATTTCAATAAGAATATTGAGAAACTTCTCCTGAAACTTGGAAATGGGGAAAATAGAAAAGCTCGCTTCAGAACAGTTATTTCATTAATTATTAATAAAGAACAGTATCTTTTTGAAGGGATTTGCGAGGGAGAAATTATTTATTCTCCTAAAGGAACGAATGGATTTGGCTACGACGCCATATTTGTATCTTCAGGAGCAGACAAAACCTTTGCAGAAATGACAATGGAGGAGAAGAATGTTTTTAGTCATCGCAAAAAAGCTACTGAAAAATTAGTTTTATTTTTAAACAAACTGAATATTAGATAGTTTTACTTCTGAAACACAGATAATTATAAATTTTTATCCTGGAAAATAAAAAAAGTTTGTCGGAAAGCAACCAAAATATATCGGAATACGACTTAATTCAGGGGTGTCTTAGGAGTGATAGGCGTTCTCAGGAGGCTTTGTATCAAAAGTTTTCTCCTAAAATGTACGCCATTTGCCTCCGCTACGCCTCCAATGCCGACGACGCAGCGGATCTTTTGCAGGAAGGATTTATTAAAATTTTTAAAAATTTACAAAAATTCAGAGGTGAAGGGTCTTTTGAGGGTTGGATGCGCAGGGTTTTTGTGAATACATGCATTGAACATTTCCGAAAAAAGGTATACCTGAACAGTATTACCGAAAATGAGGAAAGAACAATAGAAGATTTTTCTGCAAACGCTTTAGACAATCTAGCCGAAAAAGATATTGTTCAGCTTATTCAAGAATTATCGCCGGGCTATCGAACTGTTTTTAACCTATACGTTGTGGAAGGTTATTCACACAAAGAAATCGGGGATTTGTTGCAAATTAGCGAGGGCACAAGCAAGTCTCAGCTAGCAAGAGCAAAAATGCTTTTGCAAAAGAGAGTAAAAGGCCTTTTGGAAGAAAAAAAGCTTGATTAAAAAATGTCGGAACATCTAAAAAATAAATTACAGCAATTTGAGGCTACTCCTCCCAAAGGATTATGGGACAGGATTGCTGTGGAACTAGATGAGAACAGGCTTTATAAAGACACTTCGGAAAGATTGTTCAATTACGAGACCACTCCTCCTGCCGGCATATTTGACAAAGTAGTTACTGCCCTTGAAAGAGATCTTCCTCAAAAAGAAACTCCGGTAAGAAAAATCAATACAACATTTAGATGGTCTGTAGCCGCAGCAATTTTGATAGCGTTATCTACACTTGGAATCTTTTTCCTTAATAATAACAAGAAGGATCAAAGTCTTGCGACTGCTACCAAAACCAACAATCTTCCTCCGATTCATCACCAACAAATTACAAATCATCCTCCAATTGTTGAAGCGGATGACAATGCGGATGATAATGCCGACGATGGCGATAATAAATCAGTTAAGCATCTTGCGCTAAATAGGATATTACGATCCGTTCACACTACAAGCATTCAAAATAAAAATACCGAAACTGCAGACGTTGACTTTGTTTCATCAAAACCTACCGTGCAGATCGTTTCTTCAAATATTAAAGCATCTTTATCTGAGCTGGCGTCTAAATTTGTCGTAAACGGAAATTATATTACAGTGCTTGGGCCCAACGGCGAACTGCGAAAAATTTCTATGAAAATTTTCAACGCAATGCATGCCCATACGTATACAGTAGCTTCCAATTCTGATAATCAAAATACGGTTATAGAAAATACAGCTATGGAGAAGAAATTTAGTGAATGGAGAACAAAAATTGTTCAGGCAGGTTATGCTCCAAATGCATTCAACGGCATGGATATTTTAAATCTTAAGGACCTCATAAGAGAAAATTAAAAAGCGCTATTCATTAACTTTGAATCTATGGCGCGAATAAAAATAGATTTACCAGCTACATTTACATTTTCCACATCGATAGACATACGTATTTCCGATCTTAATTATGGTGGTCACGTTGGCAACGATACCATCCTTTCTTTACTACACGAAGCCAGGGTTCGCTTTTTAAAACATTACGGTTATTCGGAGCTTGATCTTGAGGGTATCGGTATTATCATGGGCGATGTAGCAATTGAATACAAAGCGGAAGGGTTTTATGGAGATAAATTGAAAATCGAGGTTTGTGCCGCCGAATTCACAAGAGTTTCGTTCGACATTTTTTATAGGATAACTAAAGAACAAGAGGGAAAAAATATTGCAGTGGCCATTGCAAAAACAGGTATTGTGGGCTACGACTACACTCTAAAAAAAGTGGCAGCAATACCAGAAAAAGCAAAATTGACACTAACAGAAAAAAGAATTCATTAGCTTATCTATTCAACGACGACAATCGATGATTTAAACGATAAACCACATTTTGATTTACCTGTATAGAAGAAGGAACAGTTTCGGTTTGCTCGAAAATTACAGCGGAACGGTCTTTATTAATTTGCTGATTGTGCTTTACAACATGCATAACTACAATAGTGACTAATTCACCCAATAGAAGTAAGGCCGGTAAGTTTCTTTTTTGCATACAACGGGAATTTTATAATTCTGAAATCGGCCAGCAATCGTTTTAAAAAGGATAAGGATTCCCTAGTACTCTAAAGTATTCATTAAAATCCTAAAATCAAAACTATGACTTATTTTTAGATAAAAAGAAGTTTTTTCTCGTAACTTTTTGTTTATCACCCCTTTCTATCATTATTTTTTCGTTAACTATTCAATATTTTGTTGTAACTGGTTACAACCCCCCTAATAAGTGACGAGCTGAATCCCTGGTGTTCCATTTCATTTAATCCTGCTATCGTACAGCCCTTTGGGGTAGTTACTTTATCGATTTCCTGCTCAGGGTGTGCTCCTTTTAAAAGAAGAAGATCCGCCGCTCCCTTTACAGTTTGTGCCGCAATAAGACTGGCTGTTGCTGCACTAAAACCGATTTCTATGCCTCCCTGTATATTGGCGCGAATATATCTCATTGCAAAAGCAGTACCACAGGCTCCCAGCACCGTAGCCGCATCCATTAGCTTTTCGTCGATCATTGCCACTTTACCCAATTTCTCAAATATGTTCTTAATGAAATCTACCTGGGTATTATTCGCCCCTTTATGACTAATACATGTCATGCTCTCCTGTATCGCGATCGCGGTATTCGGCATTGCCCGGAATAAAGGAACATTTTTCTGAACCGCATTCTGCATATCCTCTATAAAAATTCCGGTTATAACAGATACCAGTATATGTTTTTGCGGATCCAATTCGGCTTTAAAGCCGTCCAGCACATCTTTTATTTGGAAAGGTTTTACTGCAAGTATTACAACATCGCTGTTTTTTACAGCCTCGATGTTATCAGAGGTAACTTTTACTCCTTTATTTTTTAGCCCTTCAAGTTCTGTGAGATTTCTGCGGGTGATGGTAATATCGGCAGGCTTTGAAAATTCACTTTTCAACAACCCTTCTGCTATTGCTGTGCCTAAATTTCCTCCGCCTATTATTGCTATCTTATTGTACATGGTGTCGGTTTTATATAATAGAAAAAGCCATCACTAAAATAGTGAAATGGCTTTTTCTATGTTCTAATTCTGATTACGAAATTAGTAAAACTTTCCCTGCGACAAATAATTTCTCACATAATCCTGCACTCCTTCTTCTAACGAATAGAACTTATCGGTGTAGCCTTCATTGAAAAGCTTTTGCATATTCGCTTCTGTGAAATATTGATATTTATCGCGAATATCTTCAGGCATATCGATGAACTGAATGTTTGGACTAGTATCGATACCGGCGAATGTTGCTTTTACCAAGTCCTCAAACGCTCTTGCTTTGCCAGTGCCAAGATTGTATATGCCCGATGCCGGCTCGTTTTGCATAAGCCAATAACAAACTTTGATAACGTCTTTAACATATACAAAGTCACGAAGCTGTTGACCATCTTTAAAGTCAGGTCTGTGTGATCTAAATAGCTTTACCAATCCATCTTTCTTTATTTGATTAAAGGAATGGAATATTACGCTTGCCATTCTCGCTTTGTGATATTCGTTTGGTCCGTAAACATTAAAGAATTTAAGACCTGCCCAAAATGGAGGCTGGGCGGTTTGCTCAATAGCCCATTTGTCAAACTCATTTTTGGAAATCCCATAAGGATTTAACGGCTTTAGCTTAAAAGGCAACTCGTGATTATCGTCATAACCAAATTCGCCTCCACCGTATGTTGCAGCAGATGAAGCGTACACTAACGGAACATTTTTTTCAACACAGTAGTTCCATATTTTTTGTGAATAGTCTACGTTGAGGTGCTCGTGTATAGCGTAATTAAATTCAGTAGTATCTGTTCTTGCTCCTATGTGAAATATGAAATCGATGGCAGGATCATCCTTTTGCAGCCAATCGAAGAAAGATTCCCTTTCTATTTTTTGGAGGTATGTTTTGCCTTGAAGATTCGGTTCTTTGTCGGCTCTGGAAAAATCATCCACCAGCAACAAATTCGTATATCCTTGGCTGTTAAGAAATCCTACTAGGCAACTTCCTATAAAGCCAGCGGCGCCGGTTACGACGATTGAAGATTCATTCATAATTCCAATTATTCTTGAATAATCGGTAATTAATAATTAATATCGAAGTCTCCCCAAATAGGCTTAATAGCATGAAAGCAGAGTGATCGTCTATTAATTATTAATTACTAATTATTAATTACACTTTAAAGTGCGCTCAACGCATGTTCGCTATCATGTCCAGCCAAAAGGTTGCCAATTGCGTTATCGTATTTTTCTTTCCAGGAAATTACATTGCCCCAGTTTTCACCATCGATGCTTACTGAACCATTTGTAACAGTTCCGAGTTTTGCGAATGTTGCGCCGCTTAATGATTTTTCAAAAGCAGCAACCTGATCTTTTTTCACAGTCACCACTACTCTGCTCTGTGCTTCGCCAAACCAATATGCATCTTTGCGAATGCCGGAGTTTGTTGTGGCCACTTCAAAACCAAGGTTTCTGTTGAAAGAAGATTCGATCAAAGTAATGAACAAACCGCCTTCGCTCACGTCGTGTGCAGACGCGATCACTTTTTCTTTGATCGCTTTTGTTATTTGTTGCTGCAATGCAAACTCTTCTTCTATATCAAAATGCGGAGCTGGTGAGTACTCAACGCCTTTTATTTTTTGTAAATATTCAGAACTGTTGATATCAGCGTAGCTTTTACCAACTAGGTAAATTACGTCGCCTTCTTCTTTAAAGTCCAATGTCATTTTATCATGAACGCTATCCAGCAAACCTACCATACCAATTGTTGGTGTCGGATAAACAGGGCCATCAGGGTTTTGATTGTAGAAGCTCACGTTACCACCTGTTACAGGAGTGTTGAATTTGCGACAAGCATCGCCCATACCCTTAATTGCGTGAACAAACTGATAATACACTTGCGGATCGTAAGGGTTACCAAAGTTTAAGCAGTTGGTTACACCCAAAGGTTCACCGCCGCTGCACACGATATTCCTTGCGGCTTCAGCAACAGCAATCATTGCGCCTTTGTACGGATCAGCATATACATAACGGCTGTTACAATCTGTAGTCACCGCCAATGCTTTTTCACTTGGCTTTGCCAAAACAACTGCAGCATCGGAAGGTTGGTTGGTAGAAGTATTACCGGTACCCACCATACTATCGTATTGAACATACACCCATCGTTTAGAAGCGATGTTTGGAATTTGAATCAATTTTTCTGCAACGGCTTTCAAATCTTTTGGTACTTCGATTGAAGCCGCATCAAATGCTTTTGTTTTTGCGAGGTATGTTGGCTCAGTGTACGCACGCTCATATTGAGGAGCACCGCCGCCCAATACCAGTTCTTCTGCTGGCAATTGAGCTTCCAACTCTCCGTGCATGTAGAAACTTAACAAGCCATCTTCTGTTACTTCTCCAATTACGGAGCAAGGAAGATCCCATTTATCGAATATTTTTTGAACAACGTCTTCTTTACCTTTTTCCACAACCATTAACATACGCTCCTGGCTTTCGCTGAGCAAAAGTTCCCAGGCTTTCATATTTTGCTGGCGTGTCGGCACTTTGTCTAGATCTATGCGCATACCTACACCACCTTTTGCACTCATTTCTGCTGTAGAGCATATGATCCCTGCAGCGCCCATGTCCTGCATACCAACTACCACACCTGTTGGAATTACTTCAAGACACGCTTCCAGCAATTTCTTTTCCTGGAAAGGGTCACCTACCTGAACAGCAGGCAATTCTTCTGTGCTTTCTGCCGTGATATCCGCAGAAGCAAAAGATGCCCCACCAATACCGTCTTTACCAGTAGCTGAACCAACAAAAATTACGGGATTTCCTTTTCCTAATGCGGTCGCACTAACTGTTTCACCAGCTTTTACAATACCAACGCTCATTGCGTTTACCAAAGGATTGGTGTGATAGCATTGCTCAAAATAAATTTCACCACCTACAGTCGGTACGCCGAAGCAGTTACCGTAGTGGCCGATTCCGTGAACAACGCCGCCCAACAAATGCTGGGTTTTCGCTTCGTTAAGATTGCCGAAACGAAGAGAGTTCAAAGACGCGATTGGTCTCGCTCCCATTGTGAATATATCGCGGTGAATACCACCTACGCCTGTTGCTGCGCCTTGGAAAGGCTCAATCGCTGAGGGGTGATTATGGCTTTCAATTTTAAAAACTACCCCGTATCCATCGCCCATATCCATCAGACCGGCATTTTCTTCACCAGCTGCTACCAGCATTCTTCCGCCTTCGCGGGGTAAAGTTTTAAGCCATTTGATTGAATTTTTGTAACTGCAGTGCTCGCTCCACATTGCGCTGAAGGCACATAACTCATTAAAATTGGGGGTTCTTCCTAATTTTTTCTTTATTAACTCAAATTCTTCTGCCGTTAAACGCAATTGCTCGGCGGTTTTAACTGTTATTTCCATGATAGTATATGGGATGGTCTGAGAAAGCGCAAAGGTAATAAAGTACCGTATATTAAGCGAGAAGTATAAAACAAAAGTGAATAAAGTTGAAATTGCGGAGTTTATTGAGTTCGCTGATTTTCAAGCAGGGACAGGTATAGACGCTCAATATCGGCAAGTTCTTTTTGCTTGGAAAAGCCTCTCATTACAAATTGCCGCCCGTTTTCGCCCATAGATTTCCTGAGCTCCTTGTTTTCAATCAAACTCAAAGCATTTGAAACAAATCCGTTCAAATCGTGCAATGGGCTTAAAAGTCCGGTTACGCCCGGATCAATTGTTTGGCTAACCGCTCCGGCATTTGTGGTAACAATGGGTTTGCCTGCGGCTTGCGCTTCCAAAAGAGTAATAGCTGTTCCTTCGTTTAACGAGGTTAATGCAACAATATCCAGACCAGCCATCGCCTCATCTATACTTAGCAACCAAGACGTAAACGTGACCTGTGCGACCTCAGCCGATTCCGGATAATATGTATAAGATATTTTTTTTCTACCAAGCTGGCTTTCCAATGAGGTTCGTAAAGCTCCGTCTCCGATAATAAAAAAACGGACGGGCAGTTTTGTTTTCTGAAGCAATTTCGCAACCGCCTCTATAAAAAATTTGTGGTCCTTAATCGGAACTATTCTGCCAACTATTCCAATGGCAACTTCTTTATCATGTAGTTTATAATATGTCCGGAATCTGTTTCTCTTTTTTTCTTCGCTATCCTCAAAGGACGTTGTGTCTATGCCAATTGGAATAACCGCTATTTTAGACAAGTCGCTTACGTGATACACATCCACGAGGTCGTGTTGCTGTATCAAACTTGTCGCAATCAATTTTGTTGATTGTGTTGCGAGCCATCGTTCAAGTTTGATAATTTGAGCGGAGAAAAATTTATTAAAGTAGGAATGAAAAACGTGGCCGTGATAAGTATGCAGAATCACTTTAGTGCCAATCATCTTTGCAGCTAATCTTCCCAATACACCTGGCTTTGCGCCATTTGTATGAACTATATCCGGATTTATTTTTTTAAGTTCTCTTTTGATATGGAAGAAGGCCAGTACGTCTCTGAAGAAATTAATTGAACGATGTACTTCGCGTATATGCACGACACGAAGCCTGGGATATGCCTTCAGCAAAAAAGACGCGTCATATTCGTCTTTGTTTTTTTCTCCAACTACCAGATACACTTCATGCTTTTCGGACAAATAACCGGCAAGCTGCACGGTGTCCAGCGGGGCCCCTCCAATTACCAGTCTGTTAAGCATTATTGCGATTCTTGCCATCGTATCTATATAGTCCGGCAAGATAAATAAAACTAGCTGAGCAAAAGCGCTAAAATTATTGTTGCCATTAGTTATTTTGCATTCACAAAAAACAATACCGTTGCACTATTTGCTTTTTTTATTATACCTGATCTTCTTTTGCTGGCTCATTACTAAAATCAATTTTCTACGGAACAGCGGTATCCCATTAAAATGGTTATGGATAGTATTTTTTCTTAAAGTTGTTATGGGTGTTTTTTACGGCTATATATATTCGAAACATATTGCAGATGCAGATACATGGCAGATGTTTTTCATTAGCCTCAGACAGACCCGCGTTTTAACGTCAAACCCAATTCATTTTTTAACTACATGGTTTTACGAACCTCACCTTAGTTATATTGAGTTTTTTGGTGGGGGGGATTCTTATTGGAACGTCATAAAAGATCTGACATTGATAAAAATTGAAGCCATTTTCAACGTCTTCAGCTTTAGCAGCTATTATATCAATGTTCTTTTTTTTGCTTTCGGAACTTTTTTCGGCAACATCGCATTCGCAAAGGCATACAGCCTTCTTTTCCCCCATGCGAAAAAATTCTTTATAGTTTTCGCATCCTTTCTAGTACCCTCTACCCTTTTCTGGACAAGCGGATTACATAAGGATGGGCTACTATTTATGTTGATGTCGCTGATTGTTTATCAGCTTGCCATGTGGATAAACGCACAAAAGACAACGAGCAGGATGATCTTAAATATTTTTCTGTGTCTCTTTTTTATTCTCATTCTTAGAAATTACGTGGCGCTGTCTTTAATACCCGCCATTTTTATATGCATCTTGAATTATCGCTTTCCAAATGACGCGTTGAAAATAAATAGTGCAGTAGTTGCAGTTTGTTGTGCAGGTTTCTTTTTGTCATCATACATTTCACCGGCATTGAACCTTCCGGAATGGATCGTTAAGCGACGAATCGAATTCAATTCGTTAAGTGCAAATTCACTGCTCCCTTATGAAACGCTGGAAAGCTCCTTCGAAAGTTACCTCTATAATCTGCCCCAGGCGTTAAATCATGGTTTTTTAAGGCCGTATTTGTGGGACCATCTCGGCCTTTTTTATATTCCCTTTGCGTTGGAGATAATTGCCCTGGCAGCCCTCATTATATATTTTATATTCAATCGCGTGTCGCTGAACAGCTCTCAAAGGGCTATTTTGTATTTCGGGCTGTTTATTTTACTGGCAAATTGGCTATTCCTTGGGTATATGGTTCATATTGTAGGCGCTGTTATCCGGTATAAGAGTATTTTCCTGCCGTTTTTTGTCGCTCCAATGCTTCTTTCTACCAAATTAAGCTCACTTATTAAAAATTAAAAAATATATCGTACCTCTTGACTTTTGCTTCAGATTTTTTAAGGAAACGGAGTTATATGTTTCATTTTTGTCTTTTTTTGGTTAAAAACATAATCTTTTTTCAAAATTATTGTTTGTTTGCTCGAATTAACGTTCATTTGCAATAGTTAAATTTTTATACCCATGTCATTACGTTTTAATGCAATCAACAACCTAGCCGGCAAGGACGGAGTAAGTAATGCCGGATCCAAAAAAATTACTGCTATTTTCAATGAGAATGTATTTACTCTTAAGACTGCCCGTGAGTTTTTGAGCGATGAGGCGTACAAAAGCCTTTTGGCTTCGATCAAAGGCGCTAAGAAAATTGACCGTGCCGTTGCAAATCAAATTGCAGCTGGTCTTCGTCAATGGGCAGAAAGCAAAGGAGTATCTCACTATACACACTGGTTCCAGCCTCTTACTGGTACTACAGCAGAAAAACATGATTCTTTCTTCACTTTGAAAGGTGATGGTTCTGCTCTGGAAGAGTTTGACGGCGCGGCTTTGATCCAACAAGAGCCAGATGCATCTTCTTTCCCTAACGGTGGTATCCGTGCGACTTTCGAAGCTCGCGGTTACACTGCATGGGATCCATCTTCTCCTGCATTCATTATGGAAATTGGTACTGGCAAAACACTTTGTGTTCCTACCATTTTCGTTTCCTATACAGGCGAAACACTTGACTACAAAGCTCCTTTGTTGAAATCACTTGAGGCTTTGAACAAGGCGGCAGTTGATGTTGCAAACTATTTTGATAAAAACGTAAACAAGGTTTCTGCCACATTGGGTTGGGAGCAAGAATACTTCGTTATTGACGAAGCTATGTTCAATGCACGTCCTGATTTAGTATTGAGCGGCAGAACAGTATTCGGTCACTCTCCTGCGAAAGGTCAGCAATTGGAAGATCACTACTTCGGTTCTATTCCTGAAAGAGTGTATGCATTCATGAGAGACTTTGAAACAGAATCTTATAAATTAGGTATTCCTTTAAGAACCCGTCACAACGAGGTGGCTCCTGCTCAGTTTGAGTGTGCTCCTATCTTCGAAGAAGTTAGTGTAGCTGTTGACCACAACACATTGTTGATGGACATCATGGACCGCGTTGCACGTCGTCATAAATTGCGTGTTTTGCTTCACGAGAAACCATTTGCTGGTATCAACGGCAGCGGTAAACACAACAACTGGAGTATGTCAACTGATACAGGCGTTAACTTGTTGGCTCCTGGTAAAACTCCAAAAACAAACTTCATGTTCCTTACTTTCTTTGTAAACACAATTAAAGCGGTTCATGATTATGCAGATATTTTAAGAGCTTCTATCGCTTCTGCGGGCAATGATCACCGTCTTGGTGCAAACGAAGCGCCTCCTGCAATTATCTCTGTATTCGTTGGTGGCTATTTGAACAAAGTGTTGCAAGACGTTAAAGAAAGAGTAAGCGATAAATTCGACGAGCAAGACGAAGCTATCCTGAAACTTGACCTGCACAAAAGCATTCCGGAATTGATGCTGGATAACACAGACCGTAACAGAACTTCTCCTTTTGCCTTCACCGGTAACAAATTCGAGTTCCGCGCGGTAGGTTCTACTGCAAACTGTGCCAACCCAATGACAGTGCTGAACACAATTATAGCTGAAACATTGAAACAATTCAAAAAAGATGTTGATGCGTTAATTGAAAAAGGCGAGAAAAAAGAAATCGCTATCATGCACGTTATCCGCGAGTACATCGTTTCTTCTGAAAAAGTATTGTTCGAAGGTGACGGTTACAGCGAAGCATGGGCTAAAGAAGCAGAAAAACGCGGTTTACCAAATGTAAAAACAACTCCTTTGGCGTTGGATGCATTGGTTACTGAAAAAGCTAAACACCTTTTCGAAAGCAATAATGTATTAACTCACGTTGAGCTTGAGGCTCGTCACGAGATTGAAGTTGAAAAATACATTAAACGTGTACAGATTGAAGCTCGTATCATGGGCGAACTTTGTACCAGCCATATCATTCCTTCTGCTATCAAATATCAAAACACTTTGATCCAAAATATCAAAGGCTTGAAAGAAGTTGGTATGCCTGAGTCTTCTTACAAAAACCAAACGGTTATTCTTGAAAGATTGTCACACTACATCAGCAAAACAAGCGAACTGGTAGTGCAAATGATCGAAGCAAGAAAGATCTGCAATGCAATGGAAGATACCCGCACGAAAGCAATCGCTTACGAAAGCCAGGTTAAAGCTCCGTTCTTCGATGCTATCCGTTACCACGTTGACAAACTGGAATTGATGGTGGATGACAAAGAATGGTTGTTACCAAAATATCGTGAGATGCTTTTCTTAAGATAAAATAGTTTTTCGTTTTGACATGAGAAGAAACACAAGGGCCCGCGATTTGCGGGTCTTTGTTATGTAATATCTAAAAGAGAAAAGTCAAAAGTAAGAATCCCGGCCGTCCTCGGCTTAATCCTTCGCACAGCCTTCAATCTAAGACCCGCTATTAATTCTCGCTTCTCGATGTTTAACATGTCGCCCCCTACGGGGCTCGCATTTGATTCGACGTTGCTCAATGTTTGCTACGAACGTGTCGCCCGCCGGGGCTAGTCAATACATCCAGCAAGTTGCAAACAGTCCCAGCGGGGACACATTCGTAGCAAAAAGAAAAATTTAAAAAATCCAGAGCCGGCCCCGTAGGGGCGACATGTTAAACGTTGACTGCCAGAGTGCCTTTGCAAACCGTAGCACTGACTCCATAGTCACGAAATTGCCTTTGTTTTGTTGGATAAATGGCATAAAAAACATCTCCTTTTGGAAGACATCTTTTTGTAACCAATAAATAAAAGAATGAAAATCTAGTGAATTTTAACTTTCAAATTCAGCATTTGTAAATTTGAATTTGTGGCGGGAGTAAGAGATATAGAGCTCTTATAAGGCATAATGTAGGTAGTATTGCCTTGTTGATAAGTAACGATCGAGTTAAAAGTGATAACATTAGGAGCGATTCTTTCTTCGCTCATAATTTTTCCACCCCTGTAGCTGAAATTACCTTTAAGAGTGAATGAGTTTGCAACACTGATCGGAGTAAAATCGATCCCGATCGAATTTTGCTTGGTTTTTCCCCCGCCGCCAATACCAATTGCAGCAAACGCATGTATGCCGCAAATAGCCAATGCAGTTATCATAACTGATTGTTTTTTATAGCTTTTTATGAAGGAAAATAATTTCATTAAGGCAAAAGTATAGATTATTTTCTTATTTTTTTAACCTTTCATCAAGAATTTTAATACCTATTTAACGAATCAATCAAAAAATTGTTACAGAAAATTGGGAAATACTTTGGTATTCCCTAACTTACAGTAACCATCCATTACATGAAAGAAAATCCTTACCGCCAAGATAGTGAAGAGCTTCAGGAACTTTTAAAACAGTTCGAGAATCTGAAAAAAGGTAGAAATCACTCTTTTATCAGTGAGGAATCTTTTGAGAAGATCATCGACTATTACGACGACGCCGATAACATCACTGAGGCCATGGAAGCTGCGGAAATTGCGGTCGAACATTTTCCCTTTTCATCGGAATTGCTGGTCAAAAAAGCTGACCTGCTCATTGGTGCCAGAAAATATACCGAAGCATTAGATATTCTTGAGCGTGCTGAACTTTTCGACAGCCGCGACATCAATCTTTATATTTTACGGACGGAGGTTTACCTGGCACTTGATAAACAGGAAAAAGCTGTGGAGCTTCTGGAAAGCGCATTGGATCTTTTCGATGGCGAAGAAAGGATCGAACTACTGTTTGAACTTGCTGATGTATATGACGATTATGAGGAATTTGATAAAATCTTCGATTGCCTGAAATTGATTCTTGAGCAGGAGCCGACAAATGAAGAGGCTCTATACAAGATATGTTTCTGGACCGATTTTACCGGCCGTAACGAAGAGAGTATTCGCCTTCACAATAAAATCATTGAAGACTATCCTTACAACGAGCTGGCCTGGTTCAATCTCGCCGCTTCTTACCAGGGACTGAAACTCTACGAAAAAGCCATTGACGCTTATAAATATGCGGTAACCATCGATGAAAAGTTTGACTATGCATATCGCAATATGGGAGATGCGTATATAAGGCTCCGCAAGTTCAAAGACGCGATCGAGGTACTGGAGAAAGTGCTGGAGCTGTCGAGACCCGAAGATGTAATTTTCGAGGCTTTGGGACATTGCTACGACAGGCTGAATAACTACGCACAGGCCCGCTTCTATTACAGGAAAGCATCCCATCTTAATAATGATGACAGCAAGTTATTTTACAAGATTGCCTGTACTTACATCAACGAAAGCCAATGGACGCAAGCTATCAAGCAACTGGATGCAGCTTTGCAAATTCACCGTAACCAACCGGAGTATAATCTGGCAATGGGTGAATGTAAATTGCAGCTGGGCGAAGTCAAGGACGCGATCATTTATTTCTCAAATGTAGTTAGATCACGACCAAGAAATGTTGCCGGCTGGGAAGCGCTTATTCGTTGTCTCTATTCCGTAAAGTACTACGAAGAGGCATTGGAGCAAGTATTGGCGGCCATCAAGCATACAGAAGGAAAATCTATCTTCATATACTACTTAAGTGCTATTTATTTTGCCATGGGCAAATCACGTGAAGGTTTGCTTCAACTTGAAAAGGCAATCCACGTTTCTCCTAAAAAAATAAAACTGTTTGTTGAACTGAATCCTGCCATTCTTCAAAATCAGCAAGTGGTAGATGTTATCGCGAGGTACAAACGCAATAAGAACTTTTAGCCAATTGAAAATGGAGAGTTGAAAATTGAAAATGAAGTATGACCGCGGTCATACTAAAGAATATTTGCGGCCAAAAAACCTAAATTCTTAATTTCTAGTGCATAATTCTCTCAAAATCTACCTTAAGTATTAACAATTTGGAATTTTTCATTCGCCATTGTTTCCTATTTTTGCGCTCGTTTGTATTTAATACACAGTCAAAAGCAGTAAATGAATTTCAATTTATCGCAGATTCCTGAAAGAATTCAACAGCCCAGGCAGAATGGTTTAACGATGGTGATGGACAAGGGGCTTAGTATAGAAGAAACCCGCAACTTTTTGAGCATAGCGAAACCACACGTGGACATCGTAAAACTCGGTTTCGGAACTTCGTTTGTTACGCCTAACCTTAAAGAGAAACTGGAAGTTTACCGGGCTGCCGGAATGCCAGTTTATTTTGGAGGTACACTGTTCGAGGCATTCTTAGTAAGAAACCAGTTCCAAGACTATATTGATGTGTGCAAAGAATATGGTGTTGCATTTATGGAGGTGAGCGATGGTTCTATCACCATTCCTCATGCTGAAAAATGCGGGTATATTGAAAAATTAACCAAACACGGTACGGTGTTAAGTGAAGTTGGTAGTAAAGATGCCGCTCACATTATCCCTCCTTATAAATGGATCGAATTGATGCGCTCCGAGCTTGATGCTGGTGCTACATACGTAATCGCAGAAGCACGTGAGGCTGGTAACGTAGGTATCTACAGAGGTTCTGGTGAGGTGCGTGAAGGTCTTGTTCAGGAAATCCTTACACAGATACCTGAAGAAAAAATCCTTTGGGAAGCTCCGCAAAAAGCACAACAGTTGTACTTTATTGAATTGATCGGTTGCAATGTAAACCTTGGTAACATCGCTCCTTCTGAAGTTATTTCACTGGAAGCAATGCGTATTGGTTTGCGTGGCGATACTTTCCACCTATTCTTAAATAAAGAAACCGTTCAATAATGAGGCTTTTTGGTTTGATCGGTTTTCCTTTGGGCCATTCTTTTTCTCAAAAATTTTTCACAGAAAAATTTGAAAGAGAAGGCATAAAGAACTGCTCTTACCAAAACTTTCCTCTTAGTTCCATAGATCAGTTAAAAGACCTGCTGGCAACGCATTCCAATCTGGAAGGTTTTAATATTACTATCCCTTACAAAGAGCAGGTATTGCCATTTATTGATCAGCAAACCGACGCTGTTCAAAAGATAGGCGCCTGCAATTGCGTAAAAATTGTGGATGGTAAATTGATCGGCTACAACACAGATGTAAAAGGTTTTGAAGTATCACTGAAAAAAAAGCTGAGGCCAGAACACAACACTGCTTTAGTATTGGGAACCGGCGGTGCCGCAAAGGCTGTTGTCTATGCATTGCAACAGCTTAATATTTCTTATAAAATTGTAAGCAGAAAAGCAAACCCTGAAGCTAACATTATCAGCTATGCGCAATTAACCAATGGTGTTATCGCTGCTCACAAATTAATTGTAAATACGACTCCTCTCGGAACATACCCCAACGTGAATGAATGTGCGGATATTCCTTACGGAGCACTTACTCCTGATCATTACTTGTTTGACTTAGTGTACAATCCTTCCAAAACATTGTTCCTGCAAAAAGGCGAAGCCCAAGGCGCTACGATTGAGAATGGACATGAGATGTTGGAGATACAGGCCGAAGAAGGATGGAAGATTTGGAACGGCAATTCAATTTGATGATTTGAAAATTTGGAAATGCCTTTAGATGCAGTTTTCATTGCAAAACATTAACTCTCTGACTTTTTAAGAGTTAATTAATAACTCCGTATGCTAAAAACAATGCATTTTCAAATTTTCAAATCATCAAATTTTCAAATTGGCTCTATTTGTTTCTCAACGATAATACATACTTCACCATTTCTTTTGCATCAGCTTCAGAAAGGTTTGGATGCGGAGTCATTGGAATTTCGCCCCAATTTCCTTTACCTCCAGCAATAACTTTTTTGGCTAGCAATTCAACTGTGGCATCGTTGTTCTCGTATTTGTTGGCAACGTCTCTGTAAGCAGGCCCTGTAGTCTTTTCGTCTACTTTGTGGCAGGTAAGGCAATCAGATTGCGCGATCAGATTAATAGCCTTTTCATTTTCTGCAGAAGGTGCTGTGTTCGTTGTAGCTGCAGCCGGATCAGTGGATTTAGCATCCGAAGCTTTAGTTTCCGTACTGTTGTTACAACTGTAAATAGCTGCAAGGGCTAAAATTCCCACAAAAAGTTTTTTCATCAGTGTGTTTTGTTTTTAAGTTGAATGGGTTTTGTAAATATATAGCAATTTCTAAATGAAAGGGTGAGGGCGAATTCAATTTGCCCCTACTTAATTCTTTCTTTAAAAAAACTGATCATTTTTTTGTGCGCATCTTCTGTCGCTTCTTTATTAAAATCAGGATTGCTTGGGTTTGCAAAACCATGCGTCGCATCATATCTGTTTACTATTAATTTCTTGTTTGCCTTCTTCATATTCTCCACAAATTCATCCACCATTGCAGGGCTCGGCCATTTGTCTTTATTACCGAAGAACCCGATTACATCTGCGTTCAACGTTTTTAATTTCTCAACATCTTTTTCCGGTGCACCGTAATACATAGCGCATCCACGTAGCTGAGTGCCAGCCATCAAAGCGGCCTGCAAGCTCCAGCCGCCGCCGAAGCACCAGCCAACGGTAAATATTTTTGCACCTGTTCCTACGTAAGAATAAACGCCCTTAATAATTGCCGTCGCTCTTTCTGTGGTTACTGTTTGCATTATTTTGGAAGCGTCTTCACGAGTTGTAGCCACTTGTTTATCGTAGAGGTCTATGGCAATGGCATTCGCGCCAAGTTCATTTGCCAGTTTTTCTGTTTCCTGTTTTATATAATCATTTAGTCCCCACCATTCATGCACTACTATCAGATAGTAAGGAGTCTTTTTTGCTGCTGCCACTTCCCATGCATGCGCTTCTTTTCCATCACTTGTTTTGTAATAGATATCCTTCCCTGTGGCAGTTTTGTAAACGAAAGGCAGAGGCTCCGGATGCGAAGCAACAAAAGCCTTATCGTTGCCATTTTGAGCATACGCTTCGGTAGCAGAAGCAGTGCAGCAATTCGTTGCAGTTTGGGACATGCCCAATGCAGGCATTAAGATTACCAGCAATGTGAATATTTTTCTTTTCATAAAACTTAACAATGTGTTGTGGAGACTGAGTTTCAGACAAATATTAAACGTTTTGGACAGACTTGCAAGCAAATTTTCCACACAAAAAAACTATACCAATTGCCTTGTGTTAAATTATTGTATCTTTGCATGACCTCACGGAGAATTTCTCATTTCTTCCGCCGGTCACAAGGCAAAGACAAATAATATTAATTAAGACTGGTTCAAAGCATGGTGTTGATTTATTAGGCTTTTTTAAGCCGCATATTTCAATAGCAGGTCTTATTTTATTTATTCTTTGCCCAAAAGACAGAAAACGAATCAATTATAAGAATATGGCTAAGTTTATTTTTGTAACCGGAGGTGTTACGTCGTCGTTAGGAAAAGGAATTATTGCTGCTTCGCTGGCAAAATTGCTGCAAGCAAGAGGATTAAAAGTAACTATTCAAAAATTCGATCCATACATCAATGTGGATCCAGGTACTTTAAATCCTTATGAGCATGGTGAGTGCTATGTAACAGAAGATGGCGCCGAAACCGATCTTGACCTTGGCCACTATGAAAGATTCCTGAATATTTACACATCACAGGCCAACAACGTAACTACAGGCCGTATTTATCAAACAGTAATTAACAAGGAAAGAGAAGGTGCTTACCTGGGGAAAACCGTACAGGTTGTTCCTCACATCACCGATGAGATCAAGCGCAGAATGCTTTTGCTTGGAAACAAAGGTTACGATGTGGTAATTACAGAGCTTGGCGGTACCGTTGGTGACATTGAAAGCTTACCATTTATAGAAGCTGTACGTCAGTTGCAGTGGGAACTTCCTGAAGAAGATTGTCTTGTCGTTCACCTGACGTTGATCCCTTACTTAAGAGCAGCAAAAGAATTAAAAACCAAACCAACCCAGCACAGCGTAAGAATGCTGAGCCAGGAAGGCGTTCATCCGGATATTATTGTGTGCAGAACTGAAGAGCAACTTAGCCCTGAGATCAGGAAGAAAGTGGCCCTTTTCTGTAATGTAAAACCAGAGGCTGTAATTGAAGCAGCGGATGCTCCTACCATTTACGAAGTGCCTTTGGCAATGATGAGAGAGAAACTTGATCTTATTTGCTTGCGCAAATTGAAGATCACAAACTATGCAGATCCTGATCTTACAAAATGGAAAGAATTTTTGGATAAATTGAAATATCCGAAAGCAAAAGTTACCATTGGTTTGATCGGTAAATATATTGAGCTGCAGGATGCTTACAAATCAATTCTGGAGGCGTTTGTACACGCAGGTGCGGTGAACGAGTGCAAAGTGAACATTGTAAACGTGCATAGTGAGTTTATTACTGAAGAAAATGTGGCTGAAAAGCTTGGCAACCTTGATGGTTTGCTGGTTGCACCAGGTTTTGGTCTTCGCGGTATTGAAGGTAAGATCACTGCTGTGAAATATGCAAGAGAAAAAGGTTTGCCTTTCTTTGGCATTTGTTTGGGTATGCAAATGAGCGTTATTGAATTCGCAAGAAACGTGTTGAATTTGAAGGACGCACATTCTACCGAAATGAATGAAAAAACGCCTGACCCGGTTATCGACTTAATGGAAACCCAGAAAGAAGTAACGGCGAAAGGTGGTACTATGAGATTGGGCTCCTACCCTTGCGAAATTAAAAAAGGAACACTTGCTGAAACTATTTACGGCAGTACAGAAATTACTGAAAGGCACAGGCACCGTTGGGAATTCAACAACGCATATTTGGAGAAATTTGAACAAGCTGGTATGGTTGCCAGTGGTAAAAATCCTGAGACGGGCCTTGTTGAAATTGTTGAGTTGCCAAATCATCCGTTCTTTATCGGCGTACAATATCACCCTGAACTGAAAAGTACTGTGGAAAATCCGCATCCGCTTTTTGTTCATTTTATTAAAGCCGCAAAAGAAAGCGTTGAAAAAAAGGAAGTTTCTAAGACGCCGCATTTGCAGAGCGAAATGATATAAGTTGTGAGTTTTGAGTGATGAGTTTTGAGTTGTCGCCACAAGGCGTTAGGCATTGGGCATTAGGCTTTGGGCAATTCATCTCCATCAATACTCACAATCAGCTGTTTTACAAGCCATTAAGCAAAACGATTCAAGTTGTTAAGAATTGTTTACTTAATGGCTTTTGTTTATCATATTATCGGGTTACTCTACAGCAATCCCCTATCTTTGCACCTCAATTTTTCTAAAAAATGGATCGTAATACTATTATCGGCTTTGTATTATTAGCTGGTCTTCTCTTCGCTTATCTTTTTATCTCAACAAAGAACACACATGAACTGGAGGCAAAAAAGAAAGTTGTTGAAGATTCAATCGCAAGAGTTGAACTTGCAAAAAAGAGAGCAGAAGCAGCTGCTGACACTACTCACACTTTAACTGTAGCATCGGCAGACAGTGGTTTTAACAGCGCAACTGCTGTTGCAGAACAACTGGTTACAGTGGAAAACGAATTGGTAAAAGTTGTTCTTACAAGCAAAGGAGGTATTCCTAAAACTGTAGAACTAAAAAAATACAACTCTTTTCAAAATCAACCTGTGAAATTGGTTGATGGCGATAAAGATGTTATTTCTTACGCTGTTAATGCAAACAACGCAGGCAAACAAACAACTGATCTTTATTTCAAACCCGGCCAGGTTACAAAAGCGGCTGATGGCAGTCAAACTGTTTCTTTCGTTGTGAATGGTGGTAATGGCGAGGTGATCACTCACCAATACACGTTGAAACCAGGCAGCTATTTCATAGATTTCAATATTGGTTTGCAAGGCGCAGATAAATTGCTTTCTCAAAATTCTTTCAATCTTTTGTGGCAATCTCAATTGGTACAACAAGAGAAAGATCTGGATTATGAAAAACAACAATCACAATTGTGCTTCGTACAAGATGGCGATTTTGACTACCACAACATCCACTCAACGGACATAAAGAAATTTGAAAAACCAATTAGCTGGTTAAGTGCGAAACAACACTTTTTCAACACAGCAATTATTGCAAAAAACAATTTTGACGGTGGCCAGGTAGATTGGGCAGCTCCTACTTCTGACACAGTGAAAGAACTTTCTTTAGTGAAAGCAAACTTCAATACAAAAGTAGCTCCGGGCCCAACAGCTAACATCCAGCTACAATTGTACTATGGTCCAAACGACTATAAAATTTTGCGTAACAGCGGTGTAAAGAAAATGGACAAGATCATTAACCTTGGCCAAAGTCTTTACGCGTTCGTTCGTCCGATCAACCAATACATCATCATGCCGGTGTTTGACTTCTTCAAAGGTTTTGTTGCAAGCTATGGTGTTGTTATTTTGTTGCTTACACTTTTCATCCGTTTGCTCACCTCTCCGCTTGTTTACTCAAGCTACCTGAGCGGTGCAAAAATGAAAGCGCTTCGTCCTGAAATTGATGTTATCAGAAAAAAACATGGCGACGACCAACAGCAGTTTGGCATGGAGCAAATGAAATTGTTCCGTGAAGCGGGTGTAAATCCATTGGGCGGTTGTATTCCTGCATTGCTGCAGATCCCTATCTTCTTTGCGTTGTATAGTTTCTTTAACTCAAACATAGCATTGCGTGGAGAAAGCTTCCTGTGGGCAAAAGATCTTTCTGTATATGATACGATCATCAGCTTTGGTGTAAAAATTCCTTTGCTGGGAGATCATATCAGCTTGTTCACCTTGCTTGCCGTTATAACCAGCTTCCTGATCTCATTGTACGGTATGTCCAACACTCCGGATCAAAATAACCCGGCGCTAAAATACATGCCTTATATTTTCCCATTCATGCTTCTGTTTATCTTCAACAAACTTCCATCAGCGTTGACATGGTACTATACAGTTTCAAACGTGATTACATTGATCCTTCAGTTTGTGATCCAGAATTACATTATCAATCATGAAAAAATTCTGGCGAAACTGGAAGAAAACCGTAAGAAGCCTAAATCAAAATCGAAATGGCAGGAAAGGATGGAACAAATGCAGGAAACGCAGAAAAGAGTACAGGATATGCAGCAAAAAAATAAAGGAAAATAATAAATCATAGATTTTCAATAAAAAAGACCTTCTTCGAATTAGAAATTCAGAAGGTCTTTCTTATTTTTAGAAGGCAACTATATACTTACTAACATCGTCTAAGCAAAAAGGATATCATCCCAGTGATTATCATGAAACGAATAAATGTTCTAATAACTTTTGTTTTACTCATTACAACCTTGCATTCTGTTGCCCAGAAAAAAGTTTCTGACCTCACCCTCGTATACGATGCTGTGATTAGTACCGGGACATCTGAACCCAAGCTGGCCGATGCGTTTGACGGATCTACCACTACAATATATTTGAAATCTAACCTGAGCCGCACCGAAATGGTAAGCGCACTTGCTTCTTTTACAACTATTTATAACGGGCAAACGGGCAATGCCGTCATTCTTGAAGAGGTCAACGGCCAAAAGCTGCTCATCAAAATGAACGCGGAGAACTGGAAGGAAAAGAACAAAAAATACGCTGATATTAGGTTTGTTGACTCTACAGAAACGAAAGTGATTGCAGGATATAAGTGTAAAAAGGCAGTCGCTCAATTAAACGATGGCACTTCTTTCGTGGTTTATTACACAACTGATATTCTTCCTGAAAACATGGATTTCAATTACCAGTTTAGAAACCTGAAGGGACTTCCTTTGGCATATGAAGTAACGCAGGGTAATCTCAAAATAGCTTACACCGTTTCGTCTATAAGTTTGAATCCGGTACCTTCCACAAAGTTTGATATTCCCAAAAGCGGATACAGGGAAATGACTTATGATGAGAGTAAAAAGCTTGGAATGTAACTACTTTCGCTTTTTAGTGAATTTGTAATAGCACCATGCTTAATCAAGCAATATTGATTTGTGAAAAAAAGAATTCTATTTCTTATTGGAGATGATCCCAACTATGATCAGAGAATGCAAAAAACATGTGCATCCCTGGCCAGCAACAATTATGATGTGCTGTTGGTAGGCATAGCAAGATCGAAAAATGTAAAGCCTTTATTGTCTCAACCCTTCGAGCAGCGGCGGTTCCGCGTATTTTCAAAAAAAGGCTTTTGGCTATTTGCCGAAATCAATTTCCGTTTGTTCTTTAATCTATTGTTCACCCGGTGTGATGCGATCTGTTGTATTGACCTGGACACAATAATGCCGGGCTATTTTCTGTCCATTTTGAAGAGAAAAAAAATGGCACACGACGCACATGAGCTTTTTTGTGAAATGCCGAGTATCGCATTAAGACCCCGTATTCACAAATTTTGGAAGCGCATCGAAAAAACATTTTTACCAAAATTTAAAAACGGCTATACGGTAAATGAGAGTCTTGCTAAAGAGTACAATACAATGTACGGGCTATCTTACCAAGTGATAATGAACGCCGCAGTTTTAAATAAAAACGATGATGTTCAGGAAGTCAAGGATAAAAAGCTTTTACTATATCAGGGCGCCATACAAACAGGAAGAGGCATTGAATATCTTATTCAGGCCATGAAATATATTGACGCCCAACTGGTGATTTGTGGCAGAGGAGATTTTTTTGAGGCAGCAAAACAATTAACGACAGAACTGGGGCTAAAAGAAAAAATTGATTTCAAAGGCTATGTTTTCCCTGAAGATTTGAAGATGATAACCAGGAGAGCTTACATTGGTTTAAACATGCTTTTAGCGGAAGGTAAAAGTTACTATTTGTCTCTTTCCAATCGCACATTTGATTATATGCATGCATTAACACCTCAGATCGCGATGGAACTGCCTGAGTACGCACACATTAACAGCGAGTATGAAGTGGCACTTTTAATAAAAGAGCTATCAGTTGAAAACATCGTTTCCGCCATCCGGCTTTTAATGCAGGATGAAGCTTTGTACAGGCGGTTGCAACAGAACTGCAAACGGGCCCGACTGCAATACAATTGGCAATATGAGGAAAAGAAATTGCTTTCGTTTTATAACAATCTATTCAAAGCTGATTAAAAGCTCATGTCACGGTTATGGATATCCCAAAAGCTTTGGTTAACCCAATTCACTTTATTAATTAAATTTACCCCAAAAAAACACACTTTTCCAAGTTATAGATTATGATAAAAGCTAAAGAAAATTATGTTTTACTAGTAGCCATTGTAGCATTTATAATCGGAAAAGTATTTTTATTACACACCTATTTTTTTTGGGACAGCACAGAGGCAATGTCGGTTCCGGCTAATTATTTATACGATAACAATTTCAGCAATTTCAATTACCCCAATGGTGTTGCAGATCCTCCCCTCATTCATTTTATTTTAGCTTTGAGTTGGAAAATATTCGGACGCAGTCTTGTAACATCTCATATCATTCTTGGCCTTTTTTCAGTTGGGTGTTTTTACCAGGTGTTTTTGTTTTGTAAAAAAAATGCGTCGATAAAGATCGCTGTCGCTTTTGTTTTTTTGCTGATGATATTAGATGCCTCTTTTTTAACGCAGACATCATTATTGTTTCCCGATATTTTCCTGTTATTCTTTTCTTTTTTGAGTATTAATCTGTATCAAAAAAAAGAGCAGTTCTTATTATCCCTTTCGCTTCTGTTCTTATCATTGTGCAGCCTACGTGCCTCTGCCATTTGTGGCGCCATCGGCCTGGCTATTTTCTTTTATGAATTGGCAACAGATAAAAACAAAGCACCGCTGAAAGTTTTCAAAAGATCTATAGTTCCTTTTCTTCCGTCTATTGTAGCAATCGCAATATTCTTTGCCACAAAAAAAATAACTACCGGCTCCTTTTTTATCCAGGATAACACTATGTGGAAAGACAGTTGGAAGCTGGCAAGCGCCAAACAATTCCTAAAAAATATCAGAGGCGTTATCAGATTCATGCTCGATAACGGAACAATTGTTAGCTGGATCGCCCTGGCTTTCCTGTGGTTTAATTTAAAGGACAAGAAGAACTTCCTGAAAGAAAGCCGGTTCGTAATCTATCTCTTTGTTGCTACATTATTTGTAATGAGCCTGCTTACCTTGCCTTTCACCAATATGTTTGGCAAAAGGTATTTCATATTGCCCTGTATAGTCTTAAACTTTCTTGCAGGTAAAATGGCTTTCGACGTTTTGAAAAGAAATGCAGCTATTAAAGTTTGCATACTTATGCTTGCTGGCATGATATCCAGTCATTTTTGGAAGTATCCTGAACGTTTTTCCACGGCGTGGGATTGCACACTTGGCCATTTGCCTTATTATCACCTGCGGCAACAAGCGATCGATTATGTTAAGGAGAACAATATAGATCCTTCGACAATGAGTTTCTTTTTTCCAGCATCACAAAAAGGAAAGTATACTGAACTGAATGATGGCGAAATGTCTTTCGCAAATTTGGATCTTTCCAAAAATATGTATGCGACCTGCAGTAATATTTCAAACAGGGACATTACGTTAAACAACCAAATAACCAATCACTGGCAATTGATAAAGGAATTTTCTGATTGCGGTATTTACATCAGGATATATAAGAATCCTGCAAGGTAAGTTTTGAGTTTTGAGTCGTGAACCAGAAAATAAATACAAAAGCGTCCCGGTTAAAGGACGCTTTCGTATTTTGAATCTTTATTTCTTATCTCATTAAATACATTTTTCCATAGCCGCTATTGAAGAACTTGTCTGTATCGTCTCCTTTAGCTTTGTATTTATCCATTTTCTTTCCATCCAAAGTTGTTACTACGCGATAAATGTAAACGCCGTTTGCCAGGCGCTGGCCAAACTGATCAGTTCCATCCCATTTAAACTCTGTAATGTTCCTACCAATGTGCAGTGGACCGAGTTCATCTTTCGTAATTTCTCTGACTACTTTTCCTGTTATCGTTAATATCTGGATCTTAAACTGCTGCGGAATTTCGCTTCCCGTAATCGTAAATACAAACGCCGTTGAAGTAGTAAACGGATTCGGATAGTTGAGCAGATTAGAGATCATTGGTTTACTGATTACAGTAAAACCAATTCTGTAATCAACCTGCCCCGCTGCGTTGCCGCTCTTATCCTTTCCGGATAATATCAGTTCGTAATTGTCGCCATCGCTACTGTAAGAATTTTCAAATGATGGCGTAAACTCTATGCTGGCCGTATTGTCTGATGCACTTTGAGCCGGTATGAATCGCAGGGTATCGTTGTCATATTTGTATGAACGAATTTCGCCAGGGGTAATACCTCCATCGGGACTTGGGAACTTCACTCTTACTTTTAGCAGCGATGTATCGTTCAACAATAAATACTTCGCATTGTCCTTAAGCTTTATAAGAATATGAGGTTTCGCGGAAACGATATCCTGGTTCAAAATGTGTACACCGTCAAAGGTTACATCCATCATCGGATTGGTATTATCTCCCTTCACATAAAAGTTCTTGTAGAAGAAGTTATTATACAAATACGCTTCAGGCTGGTTAAAATCCGGATTGAAGTTTACATACATTGTATTGTTTCCGCTGAAGTCTTTTGTATCAACATCATACTTTAACGTAACGGTGTCCCCTGCTATCAAAGGCTTCGTTTTAGGGAGTGATATAACGTGAGCTACATTGTCCTTATCTGTAACCGTCATTTTCACCAGGATGCTGTCAAACTTCGTTTGGCTAATGTTTTTAAAAGCCACGGCCAGAGGCACTTTTTCGCCTATATCAAGTGTATCCTTAAACTTGAAGTACATGTTTGCTGCAATTGCCCCTTCCGGAACAGGATCATAGTTTACTCTCCAATATTTTAGCTGATATGGTGTGATCGACACAGAATCCTTCGTGTACATTCTAAACTTGAGATTAGGATAACTCTTTGCGTCGATGGACGAAATATCCACATCAGCGTCTGAAGTTTGCAACGTTTTAAGTAAGGTCTCATTGTTATTATTATCCACTCCTATCAGCTGCACAGTTACACTATCCTTGGAGGGAGTTTCTGTACTATTACCGCGCCAATGAAATTGTTTCCAGGCTTTTGCCGGACCAAAGGTTGGTGAAACCACGTCTCCTTCATAGTCCTCGATCTGACCTGTTGCAGACAAAGTCACATGGTCAGACGTACCGATACTAAATGCACTCTTTGCAACAAACGAAGGATCATTATTTCTGTAAATTAATATAAATGTTCTGACCGCGTTGAATGAGTCAATATTAATAAATCCTTCTTGCAGTAATTTATGGTAAAGAGATTTGTTATGGCCCAGTACTGTTGTATCATCTTGCCAGTTTTTTGCGTAAGTAACGCCAGTGGTACCATACACAAAGGGAGCTCCCATTGACACTCTGACAACCACATATGCTTTATCGGGAATTGAATTGAGGAAATTATATGCGTTTATTCTTCCTGTTGGGCTACTTATATCATATTGGAAGTTATATAATCTGTCAGCTCCACAAAGTGGTTTTGAATTATAAAGCCCGCTCGGATTTTTCCACAATTTAAATGTAATCGGATCGAAAACATTGAATACAATCCCGAAACCACATGCGTTCTGAATAAACAAGTTTCTTGAAGAACCCATAACAAAATCTGCCGGTCCTTGCCATGCATCACCCAGCACACCGCTTGTAACATCCATCGTAACAGAACTGCTTGCATATTGCCAGGCTCTGTTGGAGTTTATCGACATCGAATCAGCTGCTGATTCCTGATGTTGATAATAGTGGGATTGGTTGAATCCTGGCGTACTGTTGCTTAAATAGATAAAAGAGAACATGTTCCAGTGATACTGATCTCCCGCTTGCGGAACAATGGACACACGCCAATAATACACAACACTATCCAGATAATTTAATCCCGAGTTAAACTCAATAACTCCACCCACACTGTTCAATTTAACCTGACGCTTCATCCCAGAATTAAACAATGCTGTGGTATCAATTTCCATCACATAATCTCTTGCTTCGCTAAAAGGATTTGATGTGGATGCATACAGCTTTTGACCTTGCGTATTTACAATTGAATAGTTATATGGATAAGCTGGTCTTGCTTCGTCTTCATAAATGAAAAACTCCTTTGTTATACTGTTGTTTGATTCCGATACTTCGTCTACCACGTTGTCTGCGTCGATGGTGATGACAACCTTATTCGTTCCTTTATCTTTTGAAGCAATAATAGGAATAGGAACTGTTACAGAATCGCTGTAATAAATACCTTTCATTTTTTGCCTGTACAGCACAGTTGATGTTCCGTCGGCGTGAATATGTTTTACTTCAAGAGTGATGGAATCTTTAACGGCTTTTCCCAGGTTATACAATCTTATAAACGCTTTACAGTTTCCTTCAGCCAGAGAAATAAATGACGGCGTTATCAGCACCTGCGGGTCCTCAATTACATAATCTGGCTTAGGTTGAAAATTGAATTTAATTGCCGGGTCCCCATGTATTAATATCTGCTCTGCGTGAAAACGTGAATAAAAGTCTTGTTGGCTCAGATAGGACGCTTTTAGAGCTTCCCTATTTATAATTCCAAGCGATTGCGCATAGTTTTTAGAACGCACGTCATCACTAAAATTTATGAGGTAAGGATGTAAATATTGAACTATACCATAGTGTGTACTGGCGACAAAAGCAATAGCACCACGTTGTTTCGCCAATGTGAATTTTTCCGAGATCGTCTCCAACGTTGTTAAACGGGAGTAAGTAAGTGAGAAATCATTCCCTGCATTACAACCACTCACTGAAAAGATAGGATATTTACCGGCGTTATTGTAATTCTGAGGATCGCTTAAATTAAATGCTAATGAAGTCGACGCTGAGTGGCCAAAATACGTTAGCAAACTCATTCCGTTTTCAAACAAATTCGAGATTGTTTGCGCCACATCCTGCCCCGCATTGTTTATCGTAGTTTTACAGAATACAGTCACTTTTGTTCCGGCTAATGTGTCCTCAATAATATTTTTGTAAATACCCACATACTGACACAACAAAGGACCGGTTAAATCATCATCTGCGCCCGTAAGCTCAAGCACGTTCTTCATCCAAAGTTTATCAGCAATAGTATTTTGCGCTGTCCGCTGCTGCGTTTCATACTCTACAAGTTTCTGCAAATAATCCTCCACCTCTTTTCCGGTAATAACAGAAAGGCGGCCGATGGGAACCGTTACAATCGGAGAAGTAACCCCATTTGCACTCAGCATATTGTCCGAGGCCGGATTACCAAACGTTGGAACCAGGCATAATTGGCTCAAAAGCGTACTTCCCAGATTAGGGGTCGCTTCCGCGTAGTTAACCCCTTTACCAATCAATAAAACATCTTTCGGAACTGTTGTAAACTTGTTCCTTGCAAATGCTATAAAATTTTTTACAGAAGACGGATGATATGTAATGCCGTAAGCGAACTGATCTGTCAGCTCATTAATGTCAGCCACCTTTGCATTAAAACTTCCCCCATTAACGGAGCTTCTATAATTAGCATAGTCCTGAACAGGATTGTTACTACTCGAACCCGTATACAAAACAGGGTTGCTGACGATCAGAAAATCCCCTTGGTTTACAGCTTTTGAATAGTCAACAAATTGTCTGGGAGTAAGTGTACTTATAGTTGCAAATTGCCCACCAGCCTGGCTTGCCAAAATGAATGTTGAAATGGTGGAAGAAGGAGGCAGTAAAAACTTTACCTTACCTGCTGTAGCTATATCACCAACATATCTCTTTTGAGTTGTGATATCCAACAAAACCGGGGCCACATTGCCCGTATTAAAGTTGGTTATTTCAAGATAATAGCCGTTGCTGTTAGGAGCAAGATTAAACTGAAAATTGTCTGATACGCCGCCGAAGTTGAATTGTCTCGGATAAGTAAGTTCATAAAACGAAACAACTACTCTATCGTTAGCGCTGTCAGCAGCATTATAAAAAGAAACTGTAGTTGAAGCAGTATTAAAATTTGAAAGTGGGACCGTTGCAGTTCGCACAACATCAGATTCCAGGGTTAATTGTGAAGAGCTTACAACACTGTTGTTGACCTTCACATCAAGTCTGCGACTGTAGCGCATATTGTTACCGAACGCTCCATATTTTATCGAGCCGTCGGGTGCACCACTTCCTGAATATAAAAACATATTGTTTAATGCAGGCGCATTATAGGTAGCTTTTGTTCCAATATCAGCTGTGCTCCAGAACTCGCCCTGGTCATAAGAAGATGAATATACAAACTCGCCTACGTCCTGGTAGAAGCCGGGATTAATTTTGTCTTTAAAATAGCCGCCCAGCGTGCACATGAAGTATGGCTCAACTGGTAAGGCTGGATTGCTTACATCATTATTCAATGTGTTATAACGGGCATTGGCAGCAACATTCGGACGAACTAATAAAAAATATGTTCCAGCATCCTCAAAAAGACTTACAGCTGTTGAATGCTGGTATACCGGATCTCTATATAATTGTTTATCGGGAACACCATCATTTGTAGTTGCCCAAAATTCAATGTACCCATTGGCAGGAAGCTTTCCTGTTGCAGATGATGTATATAAGGGAACTTCTTTCCCGTTTTTGTACAGCGCATAGTCCTCTGCGTTAGCACCGTCTATGCCCGCAGTTGCCAATGTAGAAACCGGAATGCGGTACAACCCGGTTTTGTACACTTTGAACTTGTAATAAGTTTTAGTAAAATCTATCCATTCGTTGCCATATTGTTGGGCCATCGTGGCAAAGCAAAGCATTACCAAAAGCAGTGTTAAGCAGTTCCTTTTATGACAACCTGTCTTTTTTTGCATAGTAAATACTTATTTTTTTCCGCTTTTTTTCTTAAGATCAAGTTTTAGAGAAAAAACATGCGTATACAGAGGATTGGATTGGTTGGCCAGATTTGTATAAGCGTAGTCAATTTGAACATTGGATACTTTGAAACCAGCCCCTAAACTTGGCTGATAAATCCAAACTTTTTTCGTGTTGGTGGTATCGGCATCATCCAGTGTTTTTTGAAAATTGTTGATACCTGCTCTTACAAAAAACACATTATTGATAGATGCTTCGAGCCCAACTTTCGGGTCTATACTTACCGGATTAAAACTAACAATTGTTCCACGTTTTCCATCGAAAGTAACATCAAGATTTGCTTCCGCCAGCAAGTTAAAAGACTTAGAAATATTGAAATTATAAGCTCCGCCCAGGATCAATTTGGGAGCGGTAAGCTCAGTTGATTTTACAGGAACCTCGTTGTTTGTTACGTAAAAAACTTCTCTCATTTGCTCGCCGATATTGTATGACCATGCGTTGAAAGTTGTTGTAACGTCTCTTGCAACGGCCCCCAACTTTAAGTTGCCAGATTGATACTGCACACCTGCATCAAAACCGAAGCCCCATGCAGTGGCAAAATCGCCGGCTTTACGGTGTATTATTTTTGCATTAACACCGAAGTTGAATTTACTTTCATTTTTCAATTCAACTTCTTGTGCCAAAGAAAAAAGAAAGGCATAGTCTGCAGAAGAGAAGGTGGTAATATTGTCAAAGTTGAGTGTTCCGTCGGGCTGAACTAAAAATACTGTATTAGGAATGTCATCCACTGCAAATCTTAAAACAGAAATGCCCAGCGTTCTTTTGCCGTCATTTAAAGGGATTGCCAAATTACCATAGTCGTATTTTCCTATACCCGCGAAGTATTCAGCGTGCATCAGGTTCACCTGGGGAGCATTTTTTACATTCACCAGGCCTGCGGGGTTCCAATAACCGGCGGTACCGTCCTCAACGCTCGCAATTTGGGCGTTACCCATTGCCAACGCCCTTGCACCCGTACCGATATTCAAAAATTCGTTGGAATATTTGCGGAACTGTGCAAACCCAGCAGTAGTTTGGAAAAGGACAAAAAACAATAAAAGCTGCCTCATTACATGCTTCATGCATTCAGTTTTTCTAAGATAATTGAATTTTTATAAGTATATAAGATGCTATTTCATTGCTAAAGGCTGCATTTCTGCCTTTATAAATCAGACAATTCTGGGCAGAAAAAAGACATCCGATAAGCAAAAAAACAAACGTTCCGGAAATGTAATTATTGCACACTATAGTTGTATTAACTGATTAATTTACTTTTGCGGAAATTATTCAAAGATATGAACCTGGTAGAAGAATTACGATGGAGAGGCATGATTCAGGATATTATGCCTGGAACTGAGGAACAATTGCTTAAGGAAATGACCACTGGCTACATCGGCTTTGACCCTACTGCCGACAGCTTACACATTGGAAGTTTAGTACCTATTATACTGCTCGTACATTTACAAAAGGCTGGGCATAAACCAGTTGCGCTGGTTGGGGGTGCCACCGGCATGATTGGCGACCCGAGCGGGAAAAGTGATGAAAGAAATCTTCTCGATAACGAAACGCTGCAAAAAAATGTGAACGGCATTAAAAACCAGCTGGAAAAATTCCTGGATTTTGATGTAACGAAACCAAATGCCGCCGTGATTGCCAATAACTATGATTGGTTTCAGGGCATTTCTTTTATAGACTTTCTGCGCGATGCCGGAAAACACATTACTGTGAACTACATGATGGCTAAGGATAGCGTGAGAAAACGCATTGAAGGAGAAACCGGAATCAGCTATACTGAATTTGCTTACCAGCTGATGCAGGGCTACGATTTCTTCTGGATGTACAAAAACATGAATGTCAAATTGCAAATGGGCGGTAGCGACCAATGGGGGAATATGACAACCGGAACTGAGCTGATTCGTCGTAAAGCCGGTGGCGAGGCTTTCGTTTTCACCTGCCCGCTTATTACCAAAGCAGATGGCGGAAAATTTGGTAAATCAGAAAAGGGAAACGTTTGGCTGGACAGTCAAAAAACTTCTTCTTACGAATTCTACCAGTTCTGGTTGAAGGCTTCTGATGAGGATGTAATAAAATGGATCAAGATATTCACTTTCATTCCGAAAGAAGAAATTGATGCCTTAACCGAAGCGCACGATAAAGACAGAAGCAAACGAGTTCTGCAATCCAGGCTTGCAAAAGAAGTAACAACTTTTGTGCATGGGGAAACTGAATATTTGAAAGCAGTAGAAACAACTGAAAAATTATTCTCTCAGCAAAATGCGCCAGCAGAGTCGCTTTCATTGGAAGACTTGGAGGGCATGGATGGTGTTGTGAAAATTGATTTCCCGTTGGAGAAATTGAAAGCAGGTGTTGACATCGTAAGTTTTCTTGCAGAGACCAACATATTTCCAAGCAAAGGCGAAGCCCGCAAAATGGTACAGGGTGGCGGTGTGAGCATCAACAGAAACAAAGTTGGTGATCAACAATTTGCTATAAACGATTCATTGCTGTTGCATGACATGTACCTGCTGATACAAAAGGGTAAAAAGAATTATTATTTGGTGAAGGCGGTGTAGACAATGATTGAATAACTGATGTTTTATGAACAATCAACATCAGTTATTCAGTTACAGTTTGCCTATCGATTTATGCGTCGCAATAAACACCAACACTCCTACTGCAGCGATGCTTATACCTCCCAAAGCGAAATAGCCAGTTGAAAATAAGATGAAGAGCCACGCTGCAATTGACACGATAACAGGCAGCGGGTACAACCGCATTTTGTAAGGCAATTGATCAGTTCCTTTTCTTTTTCTCAACAACACAACCCCTATCGCTTGTGCTATAAACTGCACCAATATGCGCATTGCTAAAATGGCGCTGATCACATCAGATAATTTGAAGAGTAAACTGAAGATCAGGCCCACGCCTCCGAGAAACAATAACGATACATAAGGAAACGATTTTGTTGGATGCAGCTTCGCAAATATTTTGAAAAAACTTCCGTCAACTGCAGCCGCATAAGGTACACGGGAGTAGCCAAGCATTACGGCAAACAACGAAGCAAAAGCGATCCACAAAACCAGTGCTGTCGCCACTTTTGCAGCCGTGTAACCATATAGCTTTTCAATAAACGTACTTACCAAAAACTTTGATTCCATAGCTTCCTGCCATGGAACTACTTTTACGATACTCACGTTCATAAAAAGATATAGTATCGCAATACCAATGATGGAAATAAATATGCTGCGTGGGATATTTTTTCCCGGTTCTTTTATCTCTCCACCTAAATGACAAACATTGTAATACCCGAGGTAACTGTACACTGTTTTAACAGAAGCTTGTCCCAGTAATGCCCACAAGGCAAATGAGAAAAGCGTTTCATTTCCTTCCGGCAAAAATGTGTAGGCGACAGTACCTTTTGTAAAGCCTCCAAAAATGATCCAGCCTATAGTAATAAAAACACCGCTACACAAAAACACAGATATCTTACCAATCGTTTCTATTTTCCTGTATAACAAAAATGTTGTCAAAATAACGAGAGAACCCGATACAATCTTTCTCTCAATATCTCCCAATGGCACGAGATAACTTAAGTACTGCGAAAATCCAATAGACGCAGAAGCCACGACAAGCGGGGCCTGTATGCATGTTTGCCAAACGAATAAAAAAGAAAGAAGCTTACCCCATTTTGAAGGATAAGCTTCTTTTAAAAAATTATAACTGCCTCCGGCTAGCGGGTATGCGGCCCCCAATTCGCTCCATATCATTCCATCTATTAAAGATATTCCCGCGCCTAATATCCAGGCCCATAAAAACAAATGAGAACCTGTTGTTTTTATTACCAATGGCATTACAACAAATGGCCCTATTCCCACCATATCGATCATGTTGATAGCCGACGCCTGTACCAGTCCTATTTTTCGCTGAAGTGTTGTTGACATGAAGAGACAAAGGTAATTGAAAATTGAAAGTTGAAAGTTGAAAATGATGGGTCAACAATCTAAAACCATTTTCAATTTTCAACTTTCAATTTTCAATTAAATTTACTTTTCATCCGCACTCGGGCCATACAATCCCGGCACAGGAATATTAAGTAGCCGCAGATAAACAGTGAGCTGCCCTCTGTGATGAACGATGTGATTAAGCACCATGTATCGTAGAACTATTTTCCGTGGTAATGTGAACATCACATTGTCTCCATTTCGTAATGTCCATTTCTCTTCCATTTCTTGGTCGGTAACATTTTGAAGCACTTCTTTTGCAGTAGCCAAATGTTCTTCGAAAAGCGCTAAAATATCCGCTTTGGTTTCTGCTTTTTTTCTATCAAAACCTTTTGACAAATCCAGTTCGGAATGCTTGATTGTCATTACTACCCACACTGGTAATTGCGTAATGTGCTGAGCGAGATAGCTAATGGTGTAGGATTTTTCATGCGGTCGCCAGCTCAAATTTTCTTCCGGTAAATTGTTCAACACTCTTCTAGTTCCTGCCGCTTCGTGTTCTAATTCTGCTATAATAGCCTTGTTTAGTGCCATAGAATAATTTTTTTTAAAGTTATCAGAAAAAATTTTCGAAAAAGTTTGAAATTTGTTTTGGCGTGAATGTACTGTTCCCTTATTTTTGCACTCCATTTACGGATTGCCCGATAGTATAATGGTAGTACAACTGATTTTGGTTCAGTTTGTCTTGGTTCGAATCCAGGTCGGGCAACAAAAAAGCCGCTTCAATTGAAGCGGCTTTTTTTATTTTATTTTCTACTATTCCCCTTATGGCCGCCTAATAATCCACCGGACAATGTTTGGGTATTATAATACACATTGGAAGTAAACAATGGAAAGAGAAAAAATTACAAACGAAGAGCGTTACTCTAAAATCTTGAGTCAAATAGAAATCTATTTAAAAAAAGGGTTTTCGAACTTGACCAAAAAAGAAATGCAAGATCTTGAACTGTTATCACAGGCTGCAGAGGAATGGGAGCTTAGCAATATTAATTTATAATCAACGCGGGAGCTGTATAACCAAATCCTCAAATCATGCAGTTCGGCTTTATGTGAAAAAAGCTTGCCGAATTTACCAGCAAGCTTTTCAAAAAGAAAGAATGCGATTCGCCCACACCATTTTCAATTTTCAACTTTCAATTTTCAATTACTTTAAGGTCTTTATTTTAATATTCCTAAAGCTTACTTCATTACCATGATCCTGCAACAAAATGTGCCCCTTTGGAGCTTCACCGAAGTTCGGCCATACTTTGTATTTGCTGATCGCAACCAGATCGCGGAAAGATTTTGAACCTCTTTCATATTCAAGCACTTTGATTCCATTGAGATAATGCTCAACATGATTATTAGGCAACACCACAACGCGTCCTGTGTTCCACTGTCCTATCTTTCGAACAAAGCGCGGATCTTTTTTTGCGGTGATCAAATCATATAAAGAAGACAGTGTTCTATTTCCATCGCGCCCCAACTTCGCATCAGGATGCAGTTCATCATCCAGAATCTGATATTCAAGACCTATTGCTGAACCTTCATTATTCTCACTAAGTGTCACAAAATATTTCACTCCACTGTTTGCACCCGGAGTAAGTTTGAATTCAAACGAAAGATCAAAGCTTTTGTATTCATCGATTGTTACAATGTCGCCACCATTTGCAGACTCTTTTCCTTCGGATGAAAGAACGGTCAAAGCGCCTTCTTGAATTTTCCAGCCTTTGTCAGGGAACCCTGGCTTATAAGCGCCTTTCCAGCCGTTGCTAGTTTGCCCGTCAAACAATAATTTCCAGCCATTGCTTTTTTCGTAGCCACTTAAAGTGTTCAACTGCTTATTTACCACAAAAATATTTTTCGCAAATGGAGCCGGTTTTAGATTAGCGGTTTGAATGCGAATATTTTTGAAGTAAACTTTCTTACCAGCTTTGTCATTCTTACCAATGGCGTGTACCTGTAAACCGATGAACCCTTTTTTATCGGCATCGTCAACGAGATAAGCAACAGACTGTCCATTTACAAACGTGCGAATCTCGCTGCCAATACATTCAATGCGATAGTGATTGTAGCCGCTCAGTTTGAATGCTTTCTTCGCTTCAGGATGCAGCGTAAGAGGATACAACCAATCTCTTCTTGCTTCATCGTAAATACCGCCCGACCATGCTCTTGAAGAGCCGTCTACTTCAGCCTGATAGCCATACACACGACCTTTACCTTCATTTCCTTCGGGATCAAAATGACTGCGTAATTGAATGCCGGAATTAAAAGTAGAATCTTCAATTTTGATATCTGCTTCCAAAATAAAATCACCATATTCTTTTTCAGTTACCAAAAATGAATTGGGCGAACCGGCAACCGTTGTGCCGACTATATTGTCATTTACTATGTCATATTTTGCTGTTCCTGTTGCCTGTTTCCAGCCATTTAAAGTTTTGCCGTCAAACAAATTGGTCCATCCGGAAGTTTTTGTTTGTGCAAAAGCCGGAACAATAAATGCGCTGCAAGCGAGTATCATTATCGAGCGGGTAAGTTTCATATTGTTGTTTGTTTTTTCTTTTAGTTATCTGGAAAAATTATAGGTTGTTTGCCAATTTTGCGTTGTTCGTGAATCAATTGCTTTGTTTGCAAGATGCACACACACAGCTGTTGTCGCGCCAGTTATAATGTTAGATGCAGGAATGGATTTCTCCGTTATAGATTTATAAAAGTCTTTCAAAGCATACCATGTGCCGTCTTTCAGTTTTTCTTTTACCAACGAAACGCCCCCGTCATTTCTTTCTACAATTTTAGTGGCACCGGTAACGCCGTCTACGGTTTCATGCATCGCGTCGTTTCCTTTTTCAGGATAAAAAACACCGTCGTCGGTTAACAAATGTACTGCGCCTTTTGTGCCTTTTATTTTGAAAATATAACCATCGTGCGCATTGCCACAGGTTGCACCAAAGTTGCCGATCATGTTGTCTTTATTATATCGCAGAATGGCTTGCACATTGTCGTTTGTTTCCCTGCCGTCTTTGTAAAAATCGATGCCCCCAGCGCCCACCACTTCGTTTGGATGCGTATCAAATGCCCAGTTGATAAAATCAATTTGATGCGATAGCAACTCTGCTACCAAGCCACCGGAATATTCTTTGTACATGCGCCAGTTGATTTTTCTTTCCAACTCAGGTGAAGGTACCGGTCTTCGCCAGTTCCGGTTACGATCCCAACGACAATCTATCTGCACCACTTTGCCGAGGTAACCTTTTTGTATCATTTCCTTTACAGAAAAATACAAAGGAGAATAACGGTATTGGTGACCAACCTGTAACACCTGTGTACTGTGGCTTTTAGAAAGCTTCACCAGGTCAATGGCCTGATCAATGGAATAGGTCATCGTTTTTTCAAGATAAACATGCTTGCCTGCTTTTAATGCATCGACAGCTATTTTGTAATGCTCGGAAAGTGGCGTGGCTATTACAACCGACTGAACATTTTTATCGTCGAGTAATGCTTTGTAATCTTTGTAGACTTTTGGATTATTTGTGACATCGACTTTTTTTGCCTCTTCAATTCTGAAATCTAGTACATCACAAATAGCAACTATTGTGAAATTATCGCTTAACTGTTTCAATACGGACATTATACCCTTGCCTCTGTCGCCGCAACCAATAATGCCGGCTGCAAAAGTATTTGCATACAACAGTTGATTGCTCAGTAGCAATCCTCCTGCCATTATACTTCCGTTCCTGATAAATCCTCTTCGATCCATTTTAAACTTTTTAAACGTTCAACTTTCAGATTTACCACTAAGGCACTAAGGACGCTAAGTTTCACTAAGAGCAGCCCTTGTGTGGATTAGTGTCCTTAGTGTCTTAGGGGTGAATTAAAATCTTTAAAATTAGCGCTTACAGTATCTCTAATAGCACCGCCAATCTCGTAGATAAAATATGCTCTCATATCTTTTCTACCATCTACAAATTTTATCGCCTGTGTAAGTCCCATTAACATTAACGCATTGTCATAAGCATCGGCGGTAATGGCATCTTTTGCAAACACCGTAACACTTATCAATTCGTTTTGCGAAGAATAGCCTGTTTTCGGATTGATGATGTGCGACACCTTCTTCCCTCCCGACTCGTGATATTTTCCATAACTCCCCGAAGTAGTTATTGCGCCACTATCCAGGCTTATCACTTTTTGAAAATGTTCTTTATCAAAATCACTCTGCGGCGCTTCTATGCCTATTTTCATGGCAGTGTTTTCCGGATATTTTTTTCCTTTCACTCTTATCTCACCACCGACTTCAATCATGTAATTGCGAATACCGTTTGCTTCGAAAAAATCGCTCAACACATCCACGCTATATCCCTGTGCAATGCCGTTCACATCTATCTGCACGCATGGCTTTAATTTTCGCAGAAAATTACTTTCCAACACCAGCAACTTTGAACTTATGCATGGCAACAACGATTGAATAACGGCGCTATCCGGGTCGTCTACATTTTTCTTATTTCCAAATCCCCATGCCTGCACAAGCGGCAAAACGGTAATATCAAACAATCCGTTCGTTTGCTCGTATGTGTCTAATGATTTTTTTACAACCGCTTTCAAATGCTTATCAATGTTACATCCGCTGGCAGATGCATTGAATTGGCTAATGACTGAATATGGTTTGTAAATTGACAAAGAGCTATCGAGGCTGTTTAATATGCTATCAACCTGCAGTTGGTGTATCGAACTATCTTCCGCGTAGTACGTAATGTGATAGGTTGTTCCCTGCGCAAATCCGTTGATTTGAATTTTATGCATTTCATTAAACGATTGCACATTCCAAACATTCAACCACATTAAAAACATTAAAACATTCATAACGTATCGCCCGGGCGAATGCAATTCGCCCCTACAATTTTCAAATTTTCAAATTCCCAAATTTTCAAATTAAACCACCGGTTCCCAGCCTTTTTCATACGTTCTTCTCCACAATGCCATCGCGTCTTTATCGTTCAGAATATGGCCGTTTGATGCATCGCAATTCAACGTGCGTCCCGTTCTTTGTGAAATATTCGCCAGATGACAAAGCAATACGCTTTTGTGCGCCTCACTTACCGGAGAATTTAATTTCGCCTCGCCACGAATGCTTTGAAGGAAATTGTCGAGGTGAAACAAATCATCGTTGCCACTTGCGCTTAATGTATTCCCCGCCTCTACAACAGAAGTGCTTTTTACTTGCTTGATCAGTTTATTGCTGGCATCATAAATGGCGTAGTCACTACCACCCTTGTTGATCAGTGAACCTTTATCTCCGTAAATAACAAAGCCCCGTCCTGAGCCTTCTACGGGAAAATTATTGCAACTTCTTCCTTCCCACGTAATGGCTTTATCATTGCCAAATTCAAAGCTCGCGATCTGTGTGTCTGGTGTTTGCCAATCGTCTTTAAACGCATATCTACCACCGGCAGAAGTCACTTTTGTTGGATATTCAGCATCCAGGAACCAGCGGCAACAATCAAGCTCGTGTGTAGCATTGTTGCAGGTTTCAGATGTGCCCCAATGCCAGAACCAATGCCAGTTATAGTGAACCAGATTGTCCTGGTAATCGCGTCTTGGCGCAGGACCTTGCCACAATTCAAAATCGAGCGTGGCAGGAACCGGAACTTTTTTCCCGATGCCAATTGATTTTCTATTGTTGGTATACCATGATTTTCCTAAGTAAGGTTTGCCGATGATGCCACCTCGTACTTCCTGCACAGCTTGTATCAATGTAGGCATTGATCTGCGCTGGTTACCCATTTGAATGAGTTTGCCAAATTTTGTTTCAGCTTTTGTAAGCAACTCGCCTTCATACGGATTGTGTCCGCATGGTTTTTCTACGTACACATGTTTCCCATTGGAAACGCCCAATATTGCAGCAGGAGCATGCCAGTGATCAGGTGCGGCAACTACCAATGCATCAAAATCTTTTTGCTGAACAAGTTTGCGTATATCTTTTACAACAGTTGGTTTGCGTGGTGCATTTTTCAATGCATTCAACCCGTTTTGAATGGCTTTATCTTCAACATCGCAGATGTAAGCGATCTCCACATTGGGCATTTTGGAAAAACATTCGGCGAGATATGCTCCCCGGCTATTGACGCCCATCACAGACAATACAACTTTATTACTGGGGGCCATTTTTCCAAACACAGGAAAATTAAGAATGGTGAGGCCTGCGGCCGAGGCGGAACTTAACTTAATGAATTTTCTGCGATGCATTGTGACAAGCTTTTTTTATTAAGTGTTAAATGTAAATAATACGTCTGAAATTTTTTCTGTTTATTTAAAAGTTAATCAGGTTGTTTGAATTAATTTGAAAATTTGAAAATTCATTCTGTGCAGCCGGACATTTTACAAATAAACTCACCGATATCGGAGGGCAAATAAAAAAATCGCCATGACGCACCAAAAGCATTTTCAAATTCTCATATTTTCAAATTTTCAAATTGGCCGCCTTTCCGTATCTTGACCGCCTAATATTTCGCAACATGAAAAAACTACTGTACTCGTTTCTTATTTTAACAGCTGCATTGCTTTCATTTTCGCACAGCAATGCCCAAAAAAAGAATCGTAACAAGAATTCTTCTTTAGCTGGAACAGATTGGAAACTGGTATACGCTGGAAATATGCCTTACAATCCGCCTCCTGGAGTTAGGATCGTTTCCATGATATTAAATGACTCAACTAAAAATATAAGCGGTTTTTTGGGTTGCAACAATCTTGCGGGCAGCTACATGCTTTTTGGAAAAGACGGTATAACATTTACGGTTGTTTCAACAAAAAAGGCATGTTCGCCGGATGCGATGAGAATCGAAAACGAAGTGTCAACAGCTTTAAATGATGCCAATAAATATAAAATTGATGGCGATAAGCTTGCACTTTTTAAAGATGACACATTTGTAGCTGCATTTACTGTTCAGAAACAATAATCTTTCCAAGGTATAAAAATAAAAACGGGTAGTTTGCGCTACCCATTTTTATTTGTTTCTGTTTTATCTTAAATCATTTCATCGGATAAAGTAGGGAATAGAGCTGTCGCCTCCCGTTGTAGTGTTAGGCAACGGAGTATACTTAAAGTTAAGCTTCCTTTTCCATAGCGTTTAATATCTTGGCAGATTTTTCTTTTAATTTCTTTTTTTGCAACCTCTTCTTTTTCATTGCACTACCCTTACCTTCTTTCTGATTCAGGCCGATTTCTTTAAATTGGATGAACATCCTTTTTATTTTGGTAAAACGATTTACCTTTGTTTTAATCAAATATGATTTTACCTGAAACTAAATTACATGAGAATATCATTGGGCCTACTTTTTCTCGCTATGAACTTAGCGGCTTTTTCTCAACAGAACGGTACTGAGAATCTTGTTCAATATGTAAAACCAATAATTGGCACACAGCGCATGGGCCACACGTATCCCGGCGCTACGGCTCCTTTTGGTATGGTACAGCTAAGTCCAGATACAGACACCATTCCGTATGAAACGAATGGCAAATACAATGGGGATGTCTACAAATATTGCGCGGGCTACCAATATGATGATAAAACGATCGTAGGCTTTAGCCACACACATTTCAGCGGAACCGGGCACTCTGACCTTGGTGATTTTCTGATCATTCCTACAGTGGGAGATATTAAACTCAATCCCGGTACAGCAGACAATCCAACCAGCGGTTACCGTTCAACATTTTCCCATAACAACGAAACAGCAGAAGCAGGCTATTACAAGGTAAAACTCGACCGCTACAATATCGACGCTGAGCTTACCGCCACTGCACGCGTTGGCTTTCATCAATATACTTTCCCAAAAAGCGATAATGCACACATCATACTCGATCTGATGGCGGGCATTTACAACTACGATGATAAAGATGTGTGGACATTCATGCGGGTAGAAAATGACACGCTTGTAACCGGCTATCGCCAAACGAATGGCTGGGGGCGCACACGCACTGTTTATTTTGCAATGAGTTTTTCCAAACCAATTGCAGAATATGGCAATGAAAATTTTGATAAAAAACAGGCCTATCACGGTTTTTGGGGCAAATTTGACCAAAGCAAAAATTTTCCTGAAATAGCAGGAAAACGATTCCGCGCCTACTTCAATTTTAAAACAAGTGAAGGCGAAAAAATAAAAATAAAATTTGCATTATCTCCGGTAAGCACAACCAATGCGCTAATGAATATGCGTGCCGAAATTCCGGGCTGGGATTTTGAGAGAGTAAAAAACGATGTGCAGAACGCATGGCAAAATGAATTGCAAAAGATCACCATTCAATCCCAAAGCAAGGAAGAGAAAGAAAATTTTTATACGTCAATGTATCATGCATTCATCAACCCTATCACTTACATGGACGTTGATGGCTCTTACAAAGGGATCGATCAGAATGTGCACAAGGCTGATGGCTTTACAAATTACACTGTTTTCTCGTTGTGGGATACATACAGGGCGCTGCATCCATTCTTTAATTTGATACAGCCAAAACGCAATGCTGATATGGTGCAATCGATGCTGGCACACTATGATCAAAGTGCGGAACACATGCTACCGGTATGGTCGCATTATGCCAATGAAAACTGGTGCATGAGCGGCTACCACAGCGTTTCTGTTTTGGCAGATGCTATTGTGAAAGGCAATACAACGTTTGATGCCGGCAGGGCATTAAAAGCTTGTATTACAACTTCGAGCTTTAGAAGATTTGACGGGCTTGGCTACTACATCGATAAAGGTTATGTACCCTGCGATAAAACAGGAACATCTGTTTCTACAACACTTGAATATGCTTACGATGATTGGTGCATTGCTCAAGCCGCGAAAAAACTGGGCGATACAAAAGTGTACAATGAGTACATGAAGCGATCTGAAAATTACAAGAACGTTTTTGATCCCTCTATTGGCTACATGAGACCGCGATACAGCGATGGTAAATTCAGGGAAAAATTTGACGTACTCAGTACAAATGACCAGGGCTTTATTGAAGGCAATGCATGGAACTTCAGCTTCTTTGTTCCCCACGATCCTGCGTCGTTGATTGCAATGATGGGCGGAAAAAAAAAATTTGCGCAACATCTTGATTCATTGTTCACCATGGAGCTGCCTGATAAATATTTTGCAGAAACAGAAGACATCACACGAGACGGAATTATTGGTAATTATGTGCATGGAAACGAGCCGTCACATCATATTGCATATCTCTACAACTGGACGGATCAACCGTGGAAAACACAGGAGCGTGTAAGAATGATACTGAAAAAACAATACCGTTCAGCACCGGATGGTCTTGGAGGAAATGATGATTGCGGACAAATGAGTGCATGGTATATTTTCACCACGCTTGGCTTCTACCCTGTTGCTCCCGGCTCAGATCAATACTGGCTGGGAAGCCCTGCAATTGACGGAGCAGTTTTACATCTTGAAAATGGTAAAACATTTACTATCGAAGTAAACAATCAACGCCATAGGAACGTGTATGTGAAAAAAGTATTGCTGAATGGACAACCGCTAAACAGACTTTACATAACGCACAGCGAAATTATGAACGGCGGCAAGATCAGTTTTTATATGAGTGATAAGCATGGAAAGTGAGAAAGAAGATGCAGGCGCATCTTTTTTTAACCGCAAAGGAAACGAAGGGAGGTGACGAGGGCCGCAAACGTTTTGCAGCGCAAAATTTACTTAAGAATGGCCAAGTCAAAAACGCTTTGTTTCCTTTGCGCAACCTTAGGACCTTTGCGGTTAGTTCAAAAAAGACCGAAGGTATTAAATCTCTGGCTTCGTTGCATACATCGCCCACAGCTCATCTACATTTTTGCTGGTTAATTTTTTCCAGATATCATCGGTGTAGGTTCCCGCACGCATAGCTTTATCCAATTCTTTTACAATGTTGGGCCGAACATTTTTTGTAAGCCAGACAAAAAATCTTGCAGTAATGCGATATGAGTTATCGTAGTGCTGAGAAGCAGAAAATGCCGGCAGCGTCCAACCCGCTTCTTTGTTTGCAACGCCCATTGTATAACGCACGTAATCTGCGATACCTTCTGTAACCCAGCCGGGACCACCAGGATAAGATTGTGTGATGTGCATGACTTCATGTATCACTACATCAATATCATTTGGATTTTTGCGGAACCATTGCGGGTTGTAACGTGTAAGACCATCAGCAGTAGCGGCGACTCCATCATAAGTTGGATCAATCAGGAAAGTCACTTTTTTAATTGTTCGGGGATTGTACTCCTTTGCCTGTTTCGGATAAACTTTAAAATACGCATCGATCATTTTCATTTTCACTTCATTAGTGAACTGTTGATCTTTATTTACAAAAATGAGTGTGTACCCGTTTTTTGTAATGGAGTCCACTTTCGTAAAATCTTTTGTGTCGTATTCTCTCCAGGAGTTTTGAGCAGTCGCACTGGTAATGGTAACGGCAGTGAGCAAAATACCGCCGAGCAGTTTTTTGGTAAATGTATTGGTCATGATACTGTTTTATGACCAAATTTAGGTAAAACGTTTTATCCAAAAAACCCAGGTGCTGAACGCACAATGCCTAACGCAGTTCCACCACAATATGGCGTTGCCTTACCGACGAGTGTTAAGCATTATGTGTTTGGCATTTAGCGCTTCTCTTTCTTCACCGAATTACGTTTAATCAAATTTGCCGGTATCTGTATTTTGTTGGTGATGAGATTACTTTCTTTTTTGCCTAATTGCGTAAGCAAGAGATTCATAGCGGCCCTCGCGATTTCTTCAGTTGGCTGTTGAATAGTTGTTATACCGGGTGCATATAAACTGAATATTTCGTGATCGTCAAAACTCACCACTGCAATATCTTCCGGCACTTTGTACTTCATATTGGACAGGCTTTGCAGGCCCGCAATTCCAAGATAGTTGGTTGCAAAAAATATGGCATCCATGCCTTTATTCTTCTTGATAAACGAGGTAATGCCATTTACCATTTCTTCTTTAGTGGATTCGTATTGCAACGTAAGTACAAGCTTCTTATCCGGTTTCATGTTATGGAATTTCAAGGTCTCCATATATCCTGATAAACGTTCTTTCATTTGTATCAAGTCAATATCTACCGTTACAAAACCTATGTTTTGATATCCGGCTCCAATTAAATGATCAACTCCTTGTTTAATCCCGTTGAAGTTATCAACCAGTACGTAAGGAATATCCAGACCTGGATAATAACTGTCCATCAATACAACCGGTTTTTTGCTGGCCATCAATTTCATCACATCCTTCTCAAGTCCGGCAGTAGGCGTAATAATATAGCCGTCAACTTGCTGATCAGCCAGCAATTCAATCATCTCTCTTCCCTTGCGAATATTATTTTCAGAACTGCAATAAACAATTCTGTAGCCATATTTTTTTGCTTCGCTTTCCAGTTCTTTTGATAAAGCGCCAAAAAAAGATCCGCCAATATTTTCAACAATAAGTCCTATTATTTTTGATTGCCCCGTGCGAAGACTCACAGCTATTTGATTCGGTTGATATCCTTCTTTCTTTGCTGTGGCTAAAATTTTTTTTGTAAGTGCGTCGCTGGTGCGTCCTTTTCCGTTCAAAACAAATGATACGGTAGTAGGCGATGTTCCGGTCATTCGGGCAATGTCTTTGATAGATATTTTCTTCATACTGGCAATAGCAGTTTTATTTCTCGTCGCAACAAACGGCAACATTAAGCCACAATATACACAACCGTTACTTCATTTATATTTTTCAGAGACTTTGTCCCTGTATTTATCAATAGAGGTCATCTTAAATCGCGTTTTTTTGATTTTACGGTAAAACGATTTACTTTTAATCCTCTCAACCTATTGTAAGAAACATGAGAATGAAAAAGACCCGCTGACTTCAAAAGTCTGTCGGGTCTTTTTATTTATATTGCCTAAAAAATGCGCAATACCACTAAGCTGAAACAAGTGCTGCTAAAGTATGACATCGATCTCTCCATGGACGACGATGAGCTTATGCGCATGACACTTGTAGATAAAACAACCGGCGCATTGAAAACATTTGAAAACAGCTCTTATAGTTTCCTCATTAATAAAGCATACTCCTTTTTTAAGAAAGAACTGAAAGGTCAAATTAATAATTAATAAAGAATAATTAATAGATGTAACTCGCGAAGAAAAGAAAGACTTTCTTTATTCTGAAACTCGACAGGGTTGCATTCAATGGTGAATGCAACCCTGTTAATTTTTAATATTAATTATTAATTTCTTCAGGCAATGTATCTCATAATCTGCAGCAAACATGCCTGCAAACTATCTTTCCACTCCGGAATATGCAAATGGAAGGTTGATTTGATCTTGTCTTTGTCAAAAGCAGAATATGCAGGGCGTTTAGCTGGAGTTGGATAAGCAGACGATGGGATCGGATTTACCTGGCATTTGCTGTTACTTAATTCTTTTATGGCAACTGCGAAATCATACCAGCTGATGATACCTTCGTTTGAATAGTTGTAAATACCTGCCGGCCACTGTTTGTTATCAACTGACGATTGGCAGATATCCAATATTGCTTTCGCCAGGTCAGCAGCATATGTCGGTGAACCTAATTGATCACTTACTACGTTGATCGATTCGCGTTCGCTCATCAGGCGCAACATCGTTTTCACAAAGTTGTGACCGTACGAAGAGTACACCCAGGAAGTGCGAAGGATGACTACAGAAGGATCGTTTTCTGTCGCAAGCTGCTCTCCTTTTAATTTGGAGGCGCCGTACACGCCAAGCGGATTTGTTGGATCAGATTCCTTATAAGGAACGGTTCCTGAGCCGTCAAAAACATAGTCTGTTGAAACGTGCACAAACCTTGTATTGTATTTTTTACAGGCAGCAGCCAAATAACCCACAGCATTAGCATTTACAGCGTATGCAGCATCTTCATCAGTTTCCGACTTGTCTACAGCAGTATATGCTGCGCAGTTAATGCAAAAGGCAAATTGATGCATATCAAAAAAACTGTTGATAGCAGTTTCATCTACTATAGACAGTTCGTCTTTATCAGTAAAAATAAATTCAAACTGAGGATAGGATGATTCCAATTGCTGCAATTCGCTGCCCAATTGGCCATTAGCGCCTGTTACAAGAATTGTTTGCATAGTAATATTAAGATGATTAGAGCATTATTTTTTTTCCAAAAAAACGAAACCATGTATACAATTAGCATAAACGGGATACACTTTATCCTTGTCCGATAATATCATTTTGTCAGCTGGTATTTTCCAATCTATATTCAATGCAGGATCATTGAAAAGAACGCCGCCTTCACTTGCTTTATCATAAAAGTTGTCGCACTTGTACATTACTTCAGCAGTTTCCGTTAACACAGAGTAGCCATGGGCAAACCCCTTCGGCACCAGCAATTGCTTCTTGTTTTGCGCAGATAATTCTATTGAAAAAACTTTTCCCTTCGTAGGTGAGCCGTCTCTGAGATCAACTACTACATCAAGTATTGAGCCCTCCAATGTTCTTATTAATTTCGTTTGAGCAGATGCGCCTTTTTGATAATGCAATCCACGCACAACGCCGTACATCGACCGGGCCTGGTTGTCTTGAACAAACTTTATATCGATTCCTTCCTTTGCAAAAAGACTCTGGTTATAACTCTCAAAGAAATATCCCCTGTCATCGCCAAACACGGCAGGTTCAAATACCAATAAATCAGGGAAGTCGGTTTTAATAAAAGGCATGAGAAATTTTGAGTTATGTGTTATTAGTTTTGAGTTGTTGGTTGATAGTTGTTAGGCTTTCAAGAATTTAAATTTCAAATAAAGTTTACCGCGCCAAAACAATTCTTAATTCCTAATTCTTAATTGTTATTTCTTCATTCAACCACCTTATTAATTATTCTTTATTAATTATTAATTATCGTTTCGCGTACTGCTCTTCATAATAATGCTGATAGTTACCGCTGGTAATATCGTTAATCCATTTTTCATTTTCAAGATACCAGTCCACCGTTTTTTCCAACCCTTCTTCAAACTGCAAAGATGGCTCCCAGCCGAGTTCTTTATTGAGTTTGGTAGCATCAATCGCGTAGCGCAAATCATGTCCCGCTCTATCGGTCACATAAGTGATCAGTTTTGCAGAAGTGCCTTCTTCCCTGCCTAATTTCTTATCCATCAGTTTGCAAAGCACATGAATAAGGTCAATATTCTTCCACTCGTTGAAACCACCAACATTGTATTTCTCGCCCACTTTTCCTGTATGGAAAATTGTATCGATCGCTCTCGCGTGGTCGTTTACAAACAGCCAGTCGCGTACGTTTTCACCTTTGCCATACACGGGTAATGGCTTGTTGTTTTTGATGTTGTTGATCATCAACGGAATTAATTTTTCCGGAAAATGATGAGAGCCATAATTGTTTGAGCAGTTGCTCATTATGACAGGCATGTGGTATGTGTGATGGTAAGCAAACACAAAGTGATCCGATGATGCCTTGGATGCAGAATACGGCGAGCGTGGATCGTACGGCGTTTCTTCCGTAAAGAAGCCTTCTTCACCAAGAGAACCATATACTTCATCTGTTGAAACATGGTAGAACAATTTGCCTTCCATACTTCCTTTCCACAGTTTGCGTGCCGCATTCAGTAAAGTAACAGTTCCCAAAACATTCGTTTTTACAAACGCTAAAGGATCAAGAATACTTCTGTCTACGTGGCTTTCTGCCGCAAGGTGAATAACGGAATCAAATTTATATTTATCAAACAGTGCTTCTATTGCGGCTTCGTCCGTAATATCGGCTTTTTCAAAAGTATAGTTTGGTTTGCTTTCTATATCCGTAAGGTTCTCAAGATTACCTGCATAAGTTAGAGCATCCAGGTTAATGATGTTGTAATCAGGATATTTATTTACAAATAACCTTACTACGTGAGAGCCAATGAACCCGGCACCGCCAGTTATCAGGATTGTTTTTTTCGCGTTGTCCATAGTATTAATTGAAAGTGGAAAATTGAAAGTTAAAGAAAGGAAATTGGTTTGTCCTTCATTTTCAACTTTCAATTTTCAATTAAATTATTTAATGCTTTGAAATTCTTTCGGCTGTTTTACGAGCTCTTCTTTTGGTAGGGATTTGAAGTATTCATAGGTTATTCGAACGCCTTCTGCACGTTTTACTTTTGGCTCCCAGCCAAGTATTTCTTTTGCTTTTGTGATGTCTGGTTTACGTTGTTTTGGATCGTCTTTTGGCAAAGGTTTGTACACTATCTTTTGCGCTGTGCCTGTCAATTTAATAATTTCTTCTGCGAAGTCTTTTAGAGAAATTTCATCAGGGTTACCGATGTTTACAGGATTCACATAGTCGCTCAATAGCAAGCGGTAAATGCCTTCAACCAGGTCATCTACATAACAGAAAGAGCGGGTTTGAGAACCATCTCCAAATACTGTAAGGTCTTCTCCACGCAGTGCCTGGCCTATAAATGCAGGTAACGCACGACCGTCATTTAGTCGCATACGCGGACCGTAGGTGTTGAATATGCGCACGATCCTCGTTTCCAAGTTGTGGAAAGTGTGGTAAGCCATTGTGATAGCTTCCTGGAAACGCTTTGCTTCATCATATACACCGCGTGGGCCTATTGGATTTACGTTACCCCAATATTCCTCGTTTTGCGGATGCACAAGCGGATCTCCGTAAACTTCGGATGTAGATGCGATCAACATCCTGGCGTTTTTCGCTTTTGCCAAACCAAGACAATTGTGTGTTCCCAATGAACCCACCTTCAGGGTTTGGATAGGAATTTTTAAATAGTCGATTGGGCTTGCCGGAGAAGCAAAGTGTAAGATATAATGCAGTTCGCCCGGAACGTGAATGAATTTGCTTACATCGTGATGGTAAAATTCAAATTGTTCGAGCTTGAAAAGATGTTCAATATTGCGAAGATCGCCTGTAATAAGATTATCCATTCCTATTACATGGAATCCTTCTTTTATAAAACGGTCGCAAAGATGTGATCCTAAAAATCCTGCGGCACCGGTGATGAGAACGCGTTTACGAGACATTGATTGAGAAATTAAAAATTAGGAATTAGGAATTAGTGTTTCATATTCTACGAGCGAAAATTAAATACAACGTTCAAAAACTGCAGCAATTTACTTTCACCCAAAACATAAACGGGAATTAGAAATCAGGAACATCTAATTCCTGATTTCTAATTCCTGATTCCTATTTTTTTACTGCTGCCGGTCTGCCAATGCTTTCATAGTGGAAGCCAAGCTCTCCGATTGCCTCTACTTCGAAAAGGTTGCGACCATCGAAGATCACTTTGCTTTTCAAGTTGGAAACGATCTTAAGGAAATCAGGCGTTCTGAACTCGTTCCATTCAGTTGCAATGATCAGTGCATTTGCACCTGTTAATGCATCGTACTGGCTTTCTGCATATTGAATTTTGTCGCCAATAACGCTTTTAACATTGTTCATAGCTTCAGGGTCGTAAGCAGAAACAGTAGCACCTTCTGCCAATAACGCGTCAATAATATATAAAGCCGGAGCTTCGCGAATATCGTCTGTATTAGGTTTAAAAGCAAGACCCCACAAAGCGAAGTGTTTGCCCTTCAAATCACCTTTGAAGAATTTTCTGATTTTTGGCAGCAAATGAAGTTTTTGTTTTTCATTCACGTCCATTACTGCATTAAGTATCTGGAAGTCGTAGCTAACTTCAGTTGAAGATTTTACCAATGCCTGAACGTCTTTAGGGAAGCAGCTTCCACCATAACCGATGCCAGGGAACAGGAATCTTTTACCGATTCTTTCGTCGCTGCCAATACCACGGCGAACCATGTCAACGTCTGCATCAAGTCTTTCACAAAGCTGTGCGATCTCGTTCATAAAAGAGATTTTCGTAGCAAGGAAAGAGTTGGCTGCATACTTAGTAAGTTCTGCAGAACGCTCATCCATGAAAATTACCGGATTACCCGAGCGAACAAACGGAGCGTACAAATCGCTCATGTATTTTTTTGCTTTTTCTGAGCTTGTGCCAATCACCACTCTGTCGGGCTTCATGAAGTCATCAACGGCAACACCTTCACGCAAGAATTCAGGGTTTGACACCACATCAAATTCTACTTTACAGTTCTTTGCAATTGCTGCGTGTACTTTTTCAGCTGTACCAACGGGTACTGTACTTTTATCGACAATTACTTTATAGTCGGTTAGTAATTTACCTATGTTATCTGCAACGCCCAACACATATCTCAAATCTGCGGAACCATCTTCTCCCGGAGGCGTTGGAAGTGCAAGGAATACGATTTGCGCATCTTTAATACCCTCTTCGAGGTTAGTAGTAAAGACAAGACGTTCTTCTTTTAAATTGCGGAGGAATAATTTTTCAAGGCCCGGCTCATAAATGGTAATTTCTCCATTAGTAAGCATTTCAACTTTTTTCTGATCAATGTCAATACAGGTTACCTGATTTCCTGTTTCAGAGAAACAAGTGCCCGTTACGAGGCCCACGTAGCCTGTTCCTACAACTGCAATTTTCATTTTAGGAATGTGTTTTTATGGTTTATTAGTTGTTTACGAATGCTAATACTTTATCAGTAATATACTTTAACTGATCCACGTCCATTTCTGTATGAATAGGAAGAGAGATCACTCTTTCTGTCAAATAATCTGTTGTCGGCAAATCAGTTGCTTCGCTGTTAAACGCAGCAAACATTTTTTGACGGTGCGCCGGCACCGGATAATAAAGCATTGAAGGAATTTTATGTTCTGCGAGAAATTTGCTTAAACCATCTCTATCCACACCTTCCAGCGTTAATGTGTATTGGTGAAATACATGTGTGCTGTTAGAAGCCCTGAAAGGAACCTTTAATTTAGGGTTATTGGCAAATGCGTTATCATAAAAATCGGCCACTTTTGTTCTGGCAGCTATATAATTATCCAGTTCTTTCAATTTAATGTCCAGTATGGCGGCCTGAATGGCATCCAGTCTGCTATTACATCCCACAACATCATGGTAATAACGCTTGCTTTGACCATGATTTGCAATCATCCGCATTTTGTCCGCTAACGCGTCGTCATCAGTAAAAATTGCGCCCCCGTCTCCATAGCATCCCAAATTTTTGGACGGATAGAAAGATGTACAGCCAATTGTACCGATAGATCCTGTTTTCTTTGTCGTTCCGTCTTTAAAGGTATAATCACTGCCTATAGCCTGTGCATTATCCTCGATGACGAAAAGGTTATGTTTTTTTGCAATATCCATAATGGCATCCATGTTTGCGGCATGGCCATATAAGTGCACGGGGACAATTGCCTTCGTTTTAAGGGTGATTGCTTTTTCTATGGCAGCGGGGTCAATGCAAAAAGTTTGAGGATTTACTTCAACAAAAACGGGTGTTAAACGCAACAATGCCACCACCTCAACAGTAGCAATATACGTAAAAGACGGGGTAATCACCTCATCTCCCGGTTTTAAATCCAGCGCCATCATTGCTATTTGCAATGCATCTGTACCATTTGCACAGGTTATTACATGCCTCGAACCATTATATTTTGCAAGATTTTCTGAAAAGTCGTTCACGGTTTTGCCGCCTATAAACATTGAACTGTCAATTACTCCAAGTACTGCCGCATCGATCTGATCTTTTATTTTGAGATACTGGCGACGCGTGTCCACCATTTGTATAGGATGCATAATTATAGATTTTAAGCGCCGCAAAAATAGTGAAATAAGTGTAGCAGCCTATTGTTTTTTGGGCATTGGAAATCACTTAAATGCATCAAAACGACGATTTTAGGACTGGTTCCTTCCTAAAACAATGCCAGAAAAGGCACCAGATCATAATTAAATAAATTGTCATCTGTAACCCCGATATGTGGAAAGGGCTGCTTTCCTCGAAGGGACCTAAAATGTTGACAACCCAATCTTGATTCTCGAGAATTCATCCTCCACCTGGCTCCTCCCTATTGCGCCACCAGATGATCCTGACGTAGATCTGATCACCGTGACCTGGCAAGCATTTCTATCAATTTTTGATACCGCTACGCTAAACCTGAAATAAGCATGAGGGGCGCCGAATATTTGCATTAAAGTAGGATTGCCCTTTTCATAGGTGACAAATTTGTCTTTCTCAAACTTGACCATATAACCACTGGTATGAAAAAATTCATTTACCATTCCTGTAAGGTCTTCTTCGTTTATACCTGTGTAGAGGAATGCAGAAGTGCTTTTAAGCTCAGTCAAAACTTTTGAAAAATAGCCCATAGTAATTTTTGTTTAAAAATTTGGGGCCATAGGTTATTGAGGGGTGCAAGATACCGGTTAATTGATAATTTGAATATTTGGGAATAGGAACGCAGTTTTTCATGATTGGTTAAGATTTTTTGTTGTGAAATTTAAATTTTGACAAAACGCTCGTTACAATTCATCATTAATCATAAAAATCATGGTAATCTGCATTCTTCTTTATTTTCATATTTTCAAATCTTCAAATTTTCAAATTACTCTATCTTTATTTTCTGAACGTTTTCAATTTCCCTGTTAATGCTAATCTTTTATAAACTCTTTACCGTTCTTTATTCTTTCGGAATCAAGCTCATTGCACCGTGGAACCCCAAGGCAAAAAAATGGCTCGGTGGCAGAAAGGACATTTTCAATAAAATGCAACAGGCTTTTGCTCATAACACAAAACCTGTAGTATGGATGCATTGCGCATCGCTGGGAGAATTTGAACAAGGCAGACCCGTGCTGGAAAAAATCAAAGCGCAGTATCCAAACGTAGGCATCTTACTCACATTTTTTTCGCCTTCAGGTTATGAAATAAGAAAAGATTACAGTGGGGCAGATTGGATATTTTATTTGCCGATAGACAATCGTGCCAACGCAGAAAAACTACTTGCGATTACAAAACCGCAACTTGTTTTGTGGGTAAAATATGAATACTGGTATTATTATCTTACTGCCATAAAAAAACAAAACATCCCTCTCCTGCTGATCTCCGGAATATATCGCAAGGGCCAGCCGTTCTTTAAATGGTATGGTGGCATGCATAGAAAGATGTTGAATTGCTTTACACATTTGTTTGTACAGAACAATGCATCAAAAGAGCTACTTGAAAAAATCAGCTTGACGAACAGTGTCACAATCGGCGGAGACACGCGTTTCGACAGGGTTATAGAAATTGCAGAAGGATTTAAGCCAATTGATGTGGTTGCTCATTTTTGTTACAATCACAAAGTGATCGTTGCAGGAAGTACATGGGATGAAGATGAAAAAGAAATGGACCATTACGCCAACACACATCCGGAAATTCGTTTTGTGATTGCTCCGCATGAAATTGACGAAGAGCATTTGCAAAGCATAGAAAAACTTTTCAAAAACACGATCCGTTTTTCCGAACTCAAAAAAAGCATCGACGAGGGCATTATTGCGGACTCACAGATTGCAAGCAATGTCTTAATTATTGACAACATTGGCATGCTGTCGAAACTATATCACTACGCAACGGTAACCTTTATTGGTGGCGGCTTTGGAGAAGATGGCGTGCACAATGTGCTGGAAGCCGCAGTGTATGGCAAACCGGTTGTTTACGGACCGGTGTATGATAAATATATCGAAGCAGTGGAGCTGGAAGATTGCGGCGGCGGCATTAGCGTGGGCAATGCATTGGAGCTGGAAGCTACATTTAACGAGTTACTAAACGATGCTGAATCTTTTGAAAGTTCGGCCTTTGCAGCTAAAAACTATGTTTATACCCACAAAGGCGCCACTGACAAAATAATGAATCACATTCAGGAAAAACGTCTTTTGACCAACTGATCAAACAGTTTTACGATTTCCTTACTTTCATCCCATCCGAGTTTTAATTTCAATTCTCTTTCGATCCAGTACTGCGCTTCTGCCAGTATACGGAAATTATTGATCGTTTTGATGCTTCTTTCATAACCAACCTCGTCGCCACGGAAAAGCTCGCTTACGAAAACATAACGATCATTTATCCCTATCGCTTTTCTAAGGTCGCGCACCGGAGCATCCACAATGAGATCACTAAGCTCAGTGCCATTTGATCTCAGACGATCGTTCAGTGACGTAGCACCATTGCCATTTTTTGCGATCACATCATTGATCTCTTTAAAATCTGTCTGATGTGCAAGCGTGGGAATTTCTCTTACTGCATCAAACACCCATTCAATTGGAGGATCTTTCTTTTTTGTAACGGGCTGAACCGGAACGGGCTGTGTTTTTTCGACAACAACCCTTGGTTCTTTTATAAATTGTTCTCTCTCAACTTCTACTTTTATTTCTTCAGATTTCGGCGCAACTTCTGTGGATAGTTTTGCGTGAGAAGAATTGTAGGAAGGCAATACAACTGCTACCTTTGCGGACCCCAATTGCGGCCGTTCACCTTGTGCAGCGTGCTGTAGTTCAGCCTGAAGGAGCTGAACAGTTAACATCATGGCGGAAACATCGTTGTTTTGATCCAGCTGTTCCTGCAGCTTTGCGATCAACGCTTTGACTCTTTCCATGTTTACAATTACTTTTGGGTTAGTGTTCAATCAATTATAAAGTTAGATACAATTTCCCAACAAATCACCAATTACTGATTATGTTCATCGAACCGAATTTATCGGGAGAGCGCCGTGGCTGGATTGAAGTTATTTGCGGAAGTATGTTTTCCGGAAAAACCGAAGAGCTGATCCGTCGCCTCAAAAGAGCCAAAATAGCCAACCTGAAGGTTGAAATATTTAAACCCGCTATTGATATACGCTATCACGAGCAGAATATTGTGTCTCACGATGAAAACTCAATAATCTCTACTCCTATCGACAATTCGCAAACTATCTTGTTGCTTGCAAATGATGTAGATGTGATTGGTATTGACGAGGCTCAGTTCTTTGACGACATGCTACCCGAAGTGTGCGACCAGTTAGCCCTTCGAGGTATCCGCGTAATTGTTGCAGGATTGGATATGGACTACCTGGCTAAACCTTTCGGGCAAATGCCCAATCTACTAGCCAAAGCAGATTACATTACCAAGTTGCATGCCATTTGTGTAAAATGTGGAAATATTGCTAATTATTCTTACAGAAAAGAAGCGAAAGGACCACAGGTTTTGTTGGGAGAAAAAGATGTGTATGAGCCGAGATGCCGGCATTGCTATTACGAGCGGTAGAAAATGATAGCAAACTTTTTTATTGAGACTATTACAAGGTTGCACAGAGCCACTTTTTTCATACGTATTATTTTTTGACACAACCACACGACGATCTGATTTCATCGATCTGTTCTTGCAAATCATTAACCTGTTGTTCTTTAGTAAGAATAATTTCGAATGTAGCGACTGGAATAGCAATCGGCCTTTGGCATTCTCTTACGACACTAAGCGCAACCATTCTCGAATGGCCTTTATCATTCACAATCGCAAGTTTATTCTGCTCCAAAAAATCCAGTTTTTCGCAAACATTATGAGTCTGAATAAACCTTTGTATGGAAAGCGAATCGTCCAATTTAAGCTTAGTAGTTACATTCTTGCCTGCATGACAAGCGAGAATTGACCAGCTTAAAATGATCGCACATATTTGTAGACATTTTTGAATTGACATCTTTTGTATTCGATTGGGTGTTCTGTTTCTAAGCTTCGTTCTGGCTCCAATTTGATCCACAAATATAAAGGGCCGTACCTTTCGATACAGCCCTTTGGGGTTTAAACGTTAAGAATTAACAACTATTATTCTTTCACAACTCTTATGATTTCTCGTTTTGTTCCTTGTATAACCTGTATGAAGTAAACGCCTCTCGCAAAACCATCACCTACTGTTATAGTGCTGTTTGGCACTACATTGTTTTTAGCTTCGAGTACTCTGCCGGAAATGTCCACAACTTGTACGCTTACACGTTCCAGCATGTTGTTTGAGCTTATCTTCACTTTGAAGTTGGTTACGCTAGGATTAGGCACAGCTGCTGCTTTAAATAGCTTAGGCTGTTCGCTGTTCACCTGTCCTATGTTAAGCACTGTACTTCTTAATGGAACCTTGTTGTCACATGTTACAGTAATCTTGAAGCAGCACTTGAATGTAGTGTTGGTAGAGCTATCGGTAACTTCATAGCAAATTTCGTAAACACCCGGATCGACCTGAGTTCCCATTATCGGTCCGCTAACTTGTTTGAAGCCTAATAACGGACGTTCAAATTCTGTAACAAAACCTGCGAGCGTCCACCTGTCTATATCGTTCCATCTGTTTAAATAATCATATCCATTCAGCAATACATATGGCTCTACAATCATGCTCGGACTGCCGCCTTTGTTGTTAGGTTCTGATGGGAACCAGTTTGTGAAAGTAAGTGGTTCGCCTGTCACCCATGCAAAACTTCCTTCTGTACCTGTGTTGTACAATCCTATCCAAGGAGCATACTTGTTCATCCTCATAAAGTTTGCGTTGATGAAATCACTTTCGTCTGAACTTCCAATAGTTACAAGGTGACCTCTCAGATCTTCTGATATTTGTTTACCTTCTGTCCAGAAGTACGCACCATCTGTTGAATAATAACCGTGACCATTCATTTCACCGCCAAATGTCAGCTTGTTACCTGAGGTGTAAGCGCCATCTGGAATGTTAATTGTCGCAGGCCATTTTTTAGAAGGCAAAGTCCATTTCAGTATTCCTTTACATGTTTCAGGATCGGCCTGAATGGTTGTGTCTGAAGGACATTCGGTCAGCAATCCCCTGCATTTTACTTCTATGGTAAAGCAGCATGTATCTTTCTTATTTGTTATTCTGTTTGTTGCTTCATAACAAACGGTGTAGATACCAGGACTTTGCTGGCTGAAATTAGCAGGTCCCTGTATTTGCCTGTATATTATTATAGGTTCATCAAATTCTGCGATGAATGGCAAATAGAACAATCCGGTCAAGTCGTTCCATCCGTTCTTTGGATCTGGTCCCCAGATATGTACATAAGGCTCAGCTATTGAATCAAGGCGTCCTCCATGGTTATTAGGTTCTGTTGGAGACCAATGTGTGAAGTTTACAGGTTCGCCTGTTACCCATGCAAATTCGCCAAGTTGTCCGGTATTATACATTCCTATCCACGGTCCATAAACGATACCTTGTGGGAATTTTTCAAAAACGAAATCACTTTCACCTTGAGAGGTAATGGTAACAAGGTGACCTCCTCTTGCAGTTGCCAGATCCCTTGCATCCGGCCATTGGTAGAAACCATCTGAAACATAATAAGCATGGTTGTTATAGGTTCCTTTATACCAAAGATTACTATTAGGTTCGTTGTAAGCCGGAGGCAGCATTATTGAATCCGGGAACACAAAATTAGGTTCCGGCCATGCTACTGTTGCCATACAGGTTATTGGATCAGCATCAATAACTGTATCCTTAGGACATTTCACCGTTGTGGTAGGAGGAATTCCAACTTTCTTTGAAATAACAACTGTACCTGTAGCTGTACAATTCCTGGAATCTGTAATGGTGAAGCTGTATGTTCCGGCTGGTAAGCTGTCAAATATTCCTGTATTGTTGGTCCTTCCGTTGAGCATAAATGTAAATGGACCTGTACCTCCGTTTGCCATTATCTTAGCGCCTCCATCAGAAGAGTCGCCATTGGCGTTTGTAGTAGTTGCAGAGGCTGTCAAGTTACAGACATCATCAGCTGTCCATGTAAATTCTGCGGCATCGGTGAGTGAGCCTACGGTTGCGGTAATAGTATCTTTACCTGTCAAAGGTCCTTTGTAGCAGAAGGTTGCAACACCATTGGCATTTGTTATTGCAAATCCGCTACTGCCTGGGTTTTTGCCTTTAATGTTAAAGTCAACACGAACATCGCTAACCGCGTGTCCAAACTGATCCATCACAGTTGCATTGAAGCATTGTTGATTAGCTATATTTCCCGTTCCTGTTTTTGGAGAAATGGTTACGCTGGTTACAGTTGCCACTTCAGAGAACGATTGACCACCGGGATAACCGTAGGAGTCGTCATTGTTAAATCCATACATGAACACACCGAATGGCAATGTTCCGTTCAATGTGTGGGAACCGGGCTGAACCGTTATTTGCGCGCCTGAGAAACCCGTTGATCCTATTGGAGAAAATGATCCCGCCGGTATTGCCACTCCGTCCATGGTTACAGTTCCTACTATGGCCTGTGGCGCCACTACGTTGATAAAGTGTGCAACATAACCTTCTACTGTTGTTACAGTATAGTTAGCCAGGAATTGTTCCAATGGCGGAACCAACATCATGAATGGGTCACCGGGGTTACCAGAGAATGTAGATCCATTTGCATACTGGCAAACCAATATTGGATTGTTTGATTCAACTACATTTTGACCTGTCAGTACTTTTTCAATAAACTGTCCTCTGTTGACGGCAGGTTGAGCAACACCGTTAATAGAAACGACCGTGTTATTCTCTGAAGCAAGGAAGCGCCAGGTATCACCATTGGTACGAGATTTCAATGGCACCAATCCAAACTTCTTACCCCATGTAGATGTTGGAGGCAACATTTCTACAAGGTGGTCGCAATATGCATATCCGCCCGGCACATTACCGCACTGGTGAGTACCAAACACGCCCACGGGCTGGGTTGATGTTATAATTGTTCCTGAAAAATCACCGGTGGCAGAAGTGTTCATCAACTCATATGTTTGTCCTTTATTCATTGTAATAGTGAACGGTACTCCAGCTACACGTGTACCTGTAGTTACAGATGGAGTGATGGTTACCTGGTTATTATCGGCCGTAGAAACGATTCCGAATTCAACACCGGTAACTAAAGAATTTTTGTAAGTGATTACTATGTAATCATTGCCGAGCGCATCAGTTGGCAAACCCAAATAAGCATCTGCTGTAAAGGGAATATAGTTTAAACCATATACAGTTACTTCATCCGCAGCAGTGACATGTATGCCTTTGTTATCAACTGCGTTACTCGTGTGAGTAGCAGCATCTGCAGGCACCACAACACTGGTTACCTTATTTGCCTGCACGGTAAAATTTTGAGTAAAACTAAGGCCGGGTATTGCAACAGTACCCGTAGTGTTTACGTTAGAAGTTATAAAGAGTGTAAGGGTTGGTGTTCCCAGGTTGCCATCAAACATCAGCCAGAAATCCTTTCCTTTACTGTCTTTATTTTGTGCATGTGCAAATTGCATTTGCGTCAGGCAACATACGCAAAGCGTGAAGTATAGCACCGCTTTGCTCACGGAAGGTTTTAGTAATTTTGGTATCATAACGGGTTCTTTTGTTGATTAAAAAGTCTGTTAGTTTTTTGATACTGATAGATCTACAACATCGTATTTGGATACATCTGCTTTGAATGCCGGTGTTACCTGCGATGCAGCAATAACACATTCCTTTGCTGCATCATTATCGCAACCGGCCAGGATAGTTTCGCCGGCAGCCAGCACAAGTTGTTTACCTGCAGCGCCTGATACTGTTACCTTTTGCTGGGTTTCAAATTTTTCTTTCCAGCTTACTTTCACTGCATAACTGTTTTTGTTATCTACTTTCAGAAAAACAGTTTGCTGGCCCTTGCAATCTTTTATTACGTAATAGATTTCTACTTTACCGGTGGACTTTGCAAGTATCCACTGTTCATCGCTGTTAGTGTATGAAATGATTTTGTTTGTGGAAGAAACTTTTCTGCCACTGCCAGAGTGAAGAGAAGCAGTGAAACAAAATAGAACAGCAAGCAATAAAACAATTTTCTGAAAGTGCGGGCTTTGATTGGCAAGCCATCTGGCAACGGATGACTTTTTAACATCGCAAGTTTTCTTAACCATACTTTTTCATTTTAAGGTTATAGCAATAGTTAGACGTACAGAGGGATATAAACATAAAAATGCCATGGCGTATGATTACGTTCGTCTCTACATGCGTTTGTTGTAATTGTTGTAATCAAAAACCTGGCTTAAGTGTACGGCAGTGTCATTAGATATGCTTGATAAAGAATATCGTGAAAGGATATTATAACTTTTTATCTGGGCAGGAATTACTCTTGTGGTAGGGTTGAATTATTAAAGATTTAATTGAGACCAAGCAGGAGATTTTTAATAGGACACTATTAGAAGTAAACAAATGTATTAAGATAAACACGCTCATCATATAGCCATAAATAGCTATATTTACTAACCCGAACAAGTCTCCTATGCTAAGTTTTCGATCTACATTTTATCAACGAAGTGAAGATAAACTACAAGGCAATCTTCATATAAATACTCAGCAACTATTACAAGAGATGAGTATTGCAAACAATGCTTTTGCAAAAACTTCGTCATCATTTTTATTTATACTCGATAAAAATCAACACGAATATTTTTATCTCGATGGCAATGCAAAGAATATATTACTAAGCAATTACTTTTCTGAAAACAATTTGCCGGCAGCATTACGTTGGAACAATGATGATGAAAAAATATTGCTGGAAAAAATATTTCCTGCAATAGAATTACTATGTAGGGAAAATTGTTTCGAAAGTGATAGGCTAACTTTCTCATTTAATTTTCGCGTTTTCTCAAATGAAGGCACAGAGCGAATTTTCATACAAATTATTTCTTTCATCAATAGCTTTAGCAAAGAAGCTCCGCTACATTTTGTTGGAACATTTACAGATATCACACATTTTAAAAACGACAACAAGATAATTTTCGTTGCCGAAAAAAATAATGCGGACAGTAATGACTGTGAACTAATCACACGTGATGTTTTCTCACCGGACAAAAACCCTGTACATCTCACAAAACGTGAAATAGAAGTATTGAAATGCATCAACGTTGGCCTAAGCAGTAAACAAATTGCCGACAAACTTTTTGCAAGCCTCAACACGATTAACAATCACCGCAAAAACATTTTAAAGAAAACACACACCAAGAACACTTCCGAACTGATCAGTTTTGCGCTGAAACAAGGCTTGTTGCAACTGTGGCTGTTAGTTGATAGCTGTTGCTTGCTGGCTAACTTGTAGGCAGTGGACGGCCACTTCCTCCTAACAACAATCAACTAACAACCAACAACTTCTCCTTACCTTCGCTCCGCAATGAGTCACATTCTAACACTTTTCAAGAAAGATTTTTTGCTGGAAATACGCCAGCAGCATACTTTTTACGGCATTTTGCTGTATGTGGCTGCTACCATTTTCGTATTGTACCTTGCTATGGGTCAACCGGAAAGCGCCGTATGGAACGGACTTTTCTGGATGATCCAGCTATTTGTCTGCGTAAATGCCGTGGCTAAAAGTTTTTTGCAGGAAAGTCGCGGAAGAATGTTGTATTTCTATTCTATTACAGGAGCACGGAATTTTATCATCGCCAAGTTAGTTTTCAACGGCTTGCTGATGATGGCCATGAGCCTCGTAAGCTGGGGGCTTTTTACTGTTTTGTTAGGGAATACGGTAAGATATGGCGCAATGTTCTTTGGCCTTACTGTACTGGGGGGAGTAAGCCTGAGCCTCGTTTTCACCTTTTTGTCTGCCATAGCTGCAAGAGCTCAGCAGAACGCATCGTTAATGGCAATACTTGGTTTTCCCATCATTATTCCACAATTGATGCTTTTAATGAAAGTAGCCAACGCTGCCTTTTCCGATGTTATCCAGGCCGGTATGTTTCAGATGGTTTCTCTTTTGGTTGCCATGGACATCCTGGTTGTTGCGCTGGCAATCATCTTGTTTCCATTTTTATGGAAGGACTAGTCAGCGTGAATGGTGAACCACTCACGAACACCCACCTGACCAAACTCTCTTTTTTCTTATCCCCGTTTACATTAAATTTGCCCACACTTTCAACTTGTGAAAGCTGATGCTCCTCATAAGTTATTACCAATCTTATATTTATGCACAAGAAATGGTGGAAAATACTCTGTGTTATTTTGCTTATCTATACAGTTGTCGGCGGTTTCCTGTTTACCGTTCCGGCAAGGGAGATTTTACACGAAACAATTCGCAACCTGTACTTCCACGTGTGCATGTGGTTCGGAATGATGATCCTTTTTACCACTTCAGTTGTTTATTCTGTAAAGTATTTGCGTTCGCAAAAGTTACGTGATGATGTTTACGCAGTGAACTTTACCAAAGTAGGTATTGTTTTCGGTGTACTGGGTTATACAACGGGCGCCTTGTGGGCAAAATACACATGGACAGAATTCGCTTCTGACACAGAAATATTTCGCGAGCCTAAACTATTGGGCGCCGCAATTGCGTTGCTTATTTACTTTGCGTATTTCGTGCTGAGAGGTTCATTAACAGATATTGATAAGAGAGCAAGAATAAGCGCTGTGTATGCCATTTTTGCCTATGCAATGCTTTTCCCGACTCTATGGATATTGCCAAGAATTCTTGACAGTTTGCATCCGGGAAAAGAAGGCAACCCGGCCCTGAATTTTAAAGACAGCGATGCCCGTTTAAGAATGGTTTTTTATCCTGCCATCATCGGATGGACGCTATTAGGCGTTTGGATAACATCATTGAAAATCAGGCTAGATTTAATAAAAGAAAGAAGCATTTTAAATGACTAAAATTCAATTATTGCTGGCAATGATATTGCTTCAGCTAATCCCCGTTTCCCTTTGGGCACAGGCAACAGAGGCCCAACAAAAATATACAGCCTTTGAAATGCGCAGTAATGGAAAAATTTATGTGGTTGTCGCTGTAGTATTAATCATTCTGTTTGGCTTATTAACTTATTTGGTAAGGCTTGACAGAAAGATCACTAAGCTTGAGAAGGAAAAGTAAAAAGCATTCTGCGGAGCCTTTTGAATTTTTACTTTTTACTTTCCTAACATTTAACTTCTAATTTTTCAAAATACCCTTAGCTTGCACGCCAAAATGAAAAACAAAGAAAACCTGTAGTTCATTTTTCTTATTTAGCCCTGTAGCAACCAACGATTGTAATACCATAAATTTCAAACTATGTCTACTAAACATGAGTACAGCTTTTTTGGAGCTGTAGAGAAAAGCTTTGACAAAGCAGCCAAATTCACTACAGTTGATGAAGGCGTGCTTGAACAAATTAAACAATGTAATGCCGTTTACCGTATGCACTTTCCGGTTAAGATCGGAGACAAAGTGGAAGTTATAAAAGCATACCGCGTACAACACTCTCACCACAAAACACCTTGTAAAGGTGGTATCCGTTTCGCCACTTCTGTAAATCTTGATGAAGTAATGGCTCTTGCCGCATTGATGACATTTAAATGTGCCATCGTCAATGTTCCATTTGGTGGAGCTAAAGGCGGTATCAATATTGACCCTAAAAAATATACCCCTTACGAACTCGAAAAAATTACGCGCCGCTATACAGCGGAGCTGATCAAGAAAAACTTTATTGGCCCTGGTACAGACGTTCCTGCCCCTGATTATGGTACAGGTGAGCGTGAAATGTCATGGATCCTCGATACATATACAAGTATGCGCCCCGGCGAAATTGACGCATTGGGTTGCGTTACAGGTAAACCGGTTTCACAAGGCGGTGTTCGCGGTCGTCGCGAAGCAACGGGCCTTGGTGTATTCTATGGATTGCGCGAAGTATGTAACATGCCTGAAATGATGCAGCGTGTTGGCATGGAAGTAGGTATTAAAAATAAACGCGTTATTGTACAAGGTTTAGGAAACGTGGGCTACCACGCTGCTAAATTCTTCCGTGAAGGAGGTGCGAAAGTTATTGCTTTGGCTGAGTACGAAGGAGCTATCACAAACCCAGATGGTTTGAACGAAGAAGAAGTTTTCCAACACAGAAAGAAAACCGGTTCTATCCTTAACTTCCCTGGCGCAACTAATGTTGAAAATTCAAATCTTGCTCTGGAACTTGATTGTGATATCCTGATCCCGGCAGCTTTGGAAAACGTTATCAACGGAGAGAATGCGCCAAGGGTAAAAGCAAGAATCATTGGTGAAGCAGCGAACGGACCGCTTACTCCGGAAGCAGATGAAGTATTTGCAAAGAGAGGAGTACTTGTTGTTCCTGATATGTATCTGAACGCTGGCGGTGTTACTGTTTCATACTTTGAATGGCTGAAAAACCTTAGCCACGTTCGCTACGGTAGATTGGAGAAAAGATTCACAGAAAACATGAATGCCCGCATTATAGAGCAAATGGAAGATCTTACCGGCAAAAAAGTAGTTGATCAGGAACGACAACTGATCATGCACGGCGCCGACGAGGTTGACTTAGTATACAGCGGTCTTGAAGAAACAATGATCACTGCAACACGTGAGATTGTTGATTGCTGGCACGCTAATCCTTCCATTCCTGATATGCGTACAGCAGCTTATGTAGTAGCGATCAATAAAGTTGCTACAAGCTATGCTGAGCTGGGCATTTTCCCATAGGTGATGGCACACAGATGACACTGATTTACACAAATTGGATTTATATAAAAAGAGAACAGCAAGACTATATTGTCTTGCTGTTCTCTTTTTATATAAATCCTAACACAAAATCAGCGTCAATCAGTCCAATCAGTGTCATCTGCGTGCTCTCTAAAATTCCGGTAGCTCCATCAACCACTCCACTCCCCCGCTTTCATTTTTGCAGCAGAAAGTATTGTTGCCGTTTGTTACCATCATATAAGTTACCGGCAGTGCCATATTGTATTGAATGATCTGTTGCAATACTTTTTCGTTAACAGGTACGTGCATTGCTTTGCACTCTACCATTAACCAGGGCTGATGTTGATTGTTATAAACTACGATGTCAAACCTTTTCTTCACTTCGCCAATCAACAATTCACGTTCAAGCGCAATTAATGCAGACGGATATTTTTTCACCTGCACCATGTATTGTAAAATATTTTGACGCACCCACTCTTCGGGTGTTATCACCAGCCATTTCCTTCTGAATTCATCCCATATTAATTCTTTCCCTCCTTCCTCCTTTATTTTAAATGGGTGATCGGGAAAAGCAAGTTTTATCATGTGCCAAACCTAGGAAAAGGAACGCAGATTTTTGTTAATTTAAAATTGAAAATGTGGATGTGACTTTCTTCTCATTTCCCATGTCACTTTCAATTTTCAACCTTCAATTTTCAATGGCAACCCATTTTCAAATCTTAACAAATCATGACAATCATGAAAATCTGCGTTCCTTCTTTTCAAATTATTTATATTTACTTGTATGAAAACAAGAGAAGAAATTGTAAACAACTGGTTACCCAGGTACACAGGAGAGAAATTAGCAAACTTTGGTAAGTACATTTTGCTTACCAATTTCAGCAACTATGTAAAGCTGTTTGCAGAGTGGAACAACGTGGAAATAATTGGACTTGACAAACCAATGCAGTGTGCAACAGCAGATGACATCACCATTATAAATTTTGGAATGGGTAGCCCAACAGCCGCCACCATCATGGATCTTTTGACGGCCATCGAACCGAAAGCTGTTTTGTTTTTAGGCAAATGCGGAGGCTTAAAAAAACGCAACAAAGTAGGCGATCTGATCTTGCCTATCGCTGCCATAAGAGGCGAGGGTACGTCAAACGACTACTTCCCTCCGGAAGTTCCGGCACTACCGGCCTTTGCTTTACAGAAAGCAGTTTCCACAACCATTCGCGACTATGCGGTTGACTACTGGACAGGCACGGTCTATACCACCAATCGCCGCGTGTGGGAGCATGATGAAGAGTTTAAAACCTACCTGCAAAAAGTAAGAGCATACGCCATTGACATGGAAACTGCCACTATTTTTTCAGTAGGATTTTATAATAAAATTCCAACCGGAGCATTGCTGCTCGTGAGCGATTCACCAATGGTTCCGGAAGGCGTTAAAACAGAGGAAAGCGATAAAAAAGTAACCGGCGATTTCGTTGAAAAACATATACGTATCGGTATTGATTCATTGAAACAATTGATCAATGACGGGCATACGGTAAGACACTTGAGGTTTTAGGAATGGCCTAACACCAATTGGCTGACAGTGTTTCTGAGCAGCAGGGCGAATACAATTAGCCCCTACATTTTCAACTTTCAATTTTCCACTTTCAATTAAATGCCCTCCCTTCTTCAAATAAAAAATCTTCATGTTGAATTTACCAACAACGATGCCACCACAAAGGCATTGCATGGGATTTCGTTTGAAGTGAACAAGGGAGAAATTGTGGCCGTGGTCGGAGAATCTGGTTCTGGAAAATCGGTAACTGCTATGTCTGTGTTGCAATTGCTTCCTTCGCCTCCGGCAAAATATACAAACGGAGAAATATTGTTTAACGGTGGCGGAGAAAGCGCAGTCAATCTTTTAAACCTGACAGAAAAAGAACTGCGCAACATTCGTGGCAACAAGATCTCCATGATCTTCCAGGAGCCAATGACATCGTTAAATCCCGTTTTTTCATGTGGACAACAAGTTGCCGAAGCCATACAACTTCATGATAAAGTTTCGAAAAAAGAAGCGCTCCAAAGAACGATTGAATTATTTAAACAGGTTCAACTTCCTGAGCCTGAAAAAATAATCAATCGTTATCCATTTCAATTAAGCGGCGGGCAAAAGCAACGTGTCATGATCGCGATGGCAATGAGTTGTAGCCCTTCATTACTGATTGCGGATGAACCAACAACAGCTCTCGATGTTACGGTTCAAAAAAGAATACTGCAACTCATTAAAGAATTGCAACAAAAAAATAACATGGGCGTTATTTTCATTACCCATGATCTTGGCGTTGTAGCAGAAGTAGCGGACAAAGTTGTGGTTATGTACAAAGGAAACATTGTTGAGCAGGGGCCAGTTAAAACTGTTCTCCAATCTCCTAAACATCCTTACACACAAGCATTGCTACAATGCAGACCAGCGCTACATCCCAAAGGAGAACGGCTTCCAGTAATCAGTGACTTTCTTGAACCAAAACAACAAGCGAATCCACCTGCAAAAGTTGTTTCTGACCAGAAGAAAAAGAGTTCTGAAGTTTTATTGGAAGTTAGAAATCTTACCGTCAAATTTCCTTCCGTTAAAAACTTTTTTGGAAGAACACTTGAATATAATACCGCCGTTGACAAAATAAGTTTTGATATTTATAAAGGAGAGACGCTTGGTCTTGTTGGAGAATCCGGATGTGGAAAAACAACATTGGGCAGAACTCTCTTACGCTTGCAGGATGCACAAGAAGGCCAAATTATTTTTGAAGGAAAAGATCTTCTGTCTATCGATAAAGATGAACTAAGAGGCAGACGCAAAGATTTTCAAATTGTTTTCCAGGACCCTTACTCTTCTTTGAATCCGAGAAAAACTGCGGGAAGTGCCATTACTGAACCACTTCATGTACATGAAGTGCTTACGTCAACCAGCAAACGAAAAGAACTGGCAATGGAACTGCTTGGAAAAGTAAATCTACAGCCAGAGCATTTCTATCGCTATCCGCATGAGTTTAGTGGTGGTCAGCGGCAGCGGATCGGTATTGCCAGGGCATTGGCATTGAATCCTGGTTTTATCATTTTTGATGAATCGGTAAGCGCTCTCGATGTAAGTGTACAAGCGCAAGTACTGAATTTATTAACTGACTTAAAGACTGAATTCAATTTTACGGCCATTTTCATATCTCACGATCTTTCTGTGGTAAAATATATAAGCGACCGTATTATAGTTATGCGTAAAGGAAAAATAGAAGAAATCGGGTATGCCGAAGCTATCTATAGTAATCCTCAAAGTGATTATACAGCACAGCTTTTACGTGCCATTCCTACCGTGTAGATCATGTAGAAAAAAAAGAAGGTGGTAGAAACCACCCTCGTAACACATGAGAAAACAATAACTGCCTCGATATTTTAATTTCCGTGCCCGACAGTTGACCGGAAATATTTTGCAAAATTATCACATAATAGTCATTCGAAATCAGACTACAGATTAATAAATGGAAAAATGTTTTTGCATTACACCGAGCAATACGGTATTAATGTCATCGTTTCTGTAATTATACCTGAACTCACATTCTTTAACGTGCAGATATAGCATATTCTTGTGCAATCCGCGAAACTTTACCATTCTATTTTTGGTATCGTTCCAAAAACAAAAGATGTCGTCCTCAGCCACATCACTACTGTTTTGAATGCTGAATAGTTTCCAATTCTTGAAATCAGCTACGGCATGGAAGTTTTGCAGCCTGTATTGATCGAGGCTGTGATCATTACTTACCATTTGTCCATTACCGTTTTCAGGCTTTTCTTTCCGTTCCAGTGAGCTGGCAAAAACCTTTCCATTGTGCCAATGAAAACCGTAGAGCGTCTGGTGCCGTTCTGGTCCATTTTCATAGTCGTCGCTTTCCTTTTTGAGGTAAACAACTGAATGGTTTTTTGAATAATTGGAAGATGGGTTCTTTTCCTCACAATGTCTGGCTATACGCAGGCGAATAGTTCTGAAATAATTGTTTACGGTAACCCTACTAACTCCTGTGAGGTTTGCTATCTGTGTAGCAGTGAGGTCTTCGGAGAAATAGCGAAGAATATCCTGGCTTTTTCCTTCAGATAAGTGGGCTCCTTTTAGCATACTGTTCTTCATTTCCGGGTAGTTCAGGTGTAGTTTTACGAAAAATTTCGCACTCAAATTTTTTACTAATTCACTGCAGCAAAAACATAAAATACATCAACGGATTATTTTATGGGTTGAGTGAACATACAAGATCATTTTATAATGTATGACGCAATGAATTAAAAAATGTTACAGCAAATGTTGACAATGATCAAGGCAAAAACGTTGGATGGCAATTAAGAAATAATCTGCGTGTTTTTGGGAGGATGAGCGGTAGGAAAAGAATTGAAAATTGAAAGTTGAAAAATGGAGAACGGAACGCGGATTTTCATGATCGTCATGATTTTTACGATTCCAAAAACAGCAGCCTCAATCGGCAACTAAAAAAATCTTAATCAATCATCAAAATCATGAGAATCTGCGTTCTATTCTTCCCTCATTTTCAACTTTCAACTTTCAATTTTCAATTAAAAAAAGGCAAGCGCCCCTGATGGAACGTTTGCCTTGCTAAAAAAATTAAAGATCCACTATTTAACCTCAAGCTGAAACATGCTTTCATTTTCGAGGAATCCTTCCAATTCATCCCCTACTACCACTTCTCCTACTCCTGCTGGTGTACCTGTAAAGATCAGGTCGCCGATATTTATTGAAAAGTAGTTAGAGATATAGGCCACTACTTTATCAAAATTGTTAATCATAAGTCCGGAGTTGCCTTGTTGCACAATCTCTCCATTTTTCTTTAATGAAAAATTGATGTCCTTTTTGCTTTTGACATTCGTGAAAGGTATCCATTTGCCGATGGCAGCCGAATTATCCCAAGCTTTTGCCTTTTCCCAAGGGAGACCCTTTTCCTTTAATTCGGTCTGAATGTCGCGGGCAGTGAAGTCAATACCTACAGTTACAGCGTCGTAGTATTTACTGGCAAATCTTTCCTGAATGTATTTACCGTTTTTATTTATTCTCAGAACGAGTTCGCATTCGTAATGTAATTCGTTGGTAAATTCAGGGTAATAGAAAGGAGTATGCGCCTGTAGCAAGGCACTTTTGGGCTTCATAAAAATAACTGGCTCGTCTGGAACCTCATTTCCCAACTCCTGGGCATGCGCTACATAGTTACGGCCAACACAGAATATTTTCATATTCAATAAAACGGTTTAATGATTTAATAATCATGTTTAAAAGGGGCTAGCCCCATCGGTTAGTATCTCGGATATTGAATAGAAAAAGTTATCGCGAAAATAAAGATTCGCTTTTATATCTCATAATGAGAAGGTGAGTTTGTTATAAAGATTCATCGTTTGATCGATGCCCACTTGTGAATAAGTTTCAATCAGTTCTACGCAACTGTTTACTTTTTTTACCACCAGCGGCCACTCGTCAGACGTCCATTTTCCTAATACAAAGTCAACTTGCCTTCCTTTGGGGAAATTATTACCTATTCCGAACCGTAACTTAGGAAAATTGTCTGTGCCTAAATGTTCCTGAATACTTTTTAATCCATTATGACCGGCATCGCTTCCGCTTCCGCGTAATCTTATTTTTTCAAGTGGCAATGCGAGATCATCTACAATCACCAGTATGTTCTCTATTCCTATCTTTTCCTTATCCATCCAGTATTTCACCGCTTTCCCACTTAGGTTCATGTAAGTGGTGGGCTTTACACAAATGAATATTTTTCCTTTCCATCTTATTTCAGCAACATCTGCAAGGCGGTCCGACCGGAAAGAAACCGAATGTTTGCCAGCAAATGTATCTAACACATCAAAACCAATATTATGCCGTGTAAGTTCATATTCGGCTCCTATATTACCTAACCCGATTAGGAGAAATTTGTTCATTTGGAGATTTAATATTTCAGATTTGGCATTTGAAATTTGAAATTGTCTTATTGCAAGCTCTTCCAAATTATTTTGCAGTAAGGAAATTCTGGATCAAATCTCAAATCTAAAATTTCAGATATTATTTTTCTAATGAAAAAGCCCGGTTGTACAAATAACCGGGCTCTATTGAAATGAAATTATTTATTTCTTTCCTTTTTCCGCGCTCTCTTCTTGTTTCAACTGACGAGTCATAACAATTGAAGCGATAGGAATACGTGGAGAGTTCATAAATTCGTAGTTCTCAGCCACAACATCTTCAACACGAATGTTTTCGTTAAGCTCCAGGTTAGTGATATCTACCTGAATATTTTCTTTCAAATATTTAGGGTAAGTTTTCACTTTCAAAGACGCCATTTTCACAACAAATTTACCACCGGCTTTAACACCTGCAGCGGCTCCTGTAAATTCAAGAGGCAGAGTTGCTACTACTTTCTTGTCTTCTACCAGTTCCATAAGGTCGATGTGGATCAATTGGTCTGAAACTTTGTCAAATTGCAGATCTTTCAAAATGCATTTGTAAGAGTTACCGTCCAATTTTACTTCAGCGATCAAGAATTCACCTGTGTAAACAAGACCTTTAAGCGCAGTTGCCGGAGCAGAGAAACTAATCTCTTTCGCACCCCCGTAAATTACACCTGGCACTTTCTCCTCAGAGCGAAGTTGGCGGGTGGCTTTTTTGCCAATTTCGGTCCTGAGTTGTCCTTCGATTGTAATCGTCTTCATTTTTATTTTGTTTTAAATTTCTACTTATCTCTTCTTTGCGAATGGATGAAGAGGCTGGTGATACTTTGATGCTCAAATGCATTTCTAATCGCTACCGCAAACAAATTTGCAACTGACAAAACCTTGACTTTGTCTATTTGCTGTTTTACCGGTATGGTATCACAAACTACCATTTCTTCCAACACACTGTTTTGAATGTTTTCATATGCTTTACCACTGAAAACAGGGTGTGTACAAAGAGCTCTTACGCTTTTCGCGCCTTTATCTATCAACAATCCGGCACTTTTTGTTAATGTACCGCCTGTATCACAAATATCATCTATCAATACTACGTTCCTGTTCGTTACATCTCCTATCACTACCATGCTTGCTATTTCGTTTGCACGTTTACGGTGCTTATCACAAATCACCATTTCGGCGTTAAAATAGCTGGCAATTTCCCTTATCCTATTGGCACTACCCACGTCAGGGGCCGCAAAGGTAAGGTTTTCGAGGTTTAATTGCTCTATGTAAGGAATAAAAATTGCCGAACTGTCAAGGTGATCTACCGGAATATCAAAGTATCCCTGAATTTGTGGAGCGTGTAAATCCATGGTAATTACCCGGTCAGCACCTGCCGCGGTAAGCATATTGGCAACCAATTTGGACCCGATAGCTACGCGGGGCTTATCTTTTCTATCCTGTCTTGCATAACCATAATAAGGCATTACAGCGATGACTTTCTCTGCGGAAGCTCTTCTGGCTGCATCAATCATTAACAAAAGTTCCATTATGTTATCTGTTGGCGCACAGGTACTTTGAACCAAAAAAACAACATCTCCACGAATACTTTCATTAAAAATTGGCTGAATTTCTCCATCGCTGAACTTCTGGATGGTTACTTTTCCAAGAGGAGCTCCGAACTTCTCCGCAATTTTTTCAGCCAGGTATTGCGAACCTGTTCCGGAAAATATCTTAGCTGAACTCTGCATATGGGGAATAAATTGATGCGACGAAGATAAAAACTTAGCAGAGAATCAACGAACTAAAAGGTGGGAATTAGGAATTAAAATTGGGGTTACCGTGAAAAACTGCATTTGTTGTGGAAAAAATTTTCCCTTTGAAATGCAATCTTTTGGGAAGACGCTCTCAAAGGGAAATAAAATTTGTGTGTAAAAACTTAAAAATAAATGATCATTTTGGTTTTTGAATCCTATTTAACTGATGCTAATGCTTGCGTTTCGGTCGCCTTAACGGGTGACGATTTTGAATTAAACGCATAAAAAATAGAGGAACAAACGAAAATTGAGAAAAAAAGCGCTACAAGATAGATGCCTGCGCAAAAGAAAAGGGACTGCATTCCCCCGAGTTGGTTTACGTTTTTGCTTTTCATGGATGTTGAATTTTAGTTATTCTAAAGGATGTTGAATTGGACCCAAACGTTTTCGGAAATCTGTTATAATTGCGTTAACGTTTGTGATTCAAATTTATTATCTAAAATTGTTCGATGCAAGAGAAAAAGTACTCGATTAAAGACTGGGCAGATGATGATAAACCCCGCGAAAAACTACGATCAAAAGGCGCAAATTCACTAAGCGATGCTGAACTTCTTGCAATATTGATCCGTGATGGAAATGCCCAGAAAAACGCTCTGGACCTGGGAAGAGAGGTTCTTAGGCTTGGCAACGGCAGCCTTTCTGAACTCGGTAAACTTACGGTCAATGATTTTATGACCATCAAAGGCATAGGAGAAGCAAAAGCAGTTGCGATCGCCGCAGCTCTCGAAATTGGTCGAAGACGTGAAGGAGGGCCGTCCATAGAAAAAACAATGATTCGGGACAGCAGAAGGGTCGCCGATTTCTTCCGGGGATTGCTGAAAGATATGAGCCAGGAAGTTTTTGCGGTTCTTTTCCTTAATCAATCCAACAAAGTGATCCGGCATGAAATAGTAAGTGTTGGTGGTATTACCAGCACAGTTGTAGATGTTCGTGTTATTTTAAAAAAAGCACTTAAAGAAGAGGCAGTTTCTCTTATTGTTTGTCACAATCACCCCTCGGGCAATTTGAAGCCAAGCAAGGCCGACGATCTGATGACCCATAAATTAAAAGAATCCGCTTCGCTATTAGATATCAAAGTACTCGACCACATTATTGTGAGCGAAGAAGGGTATTATAGTTTTGCTGATGAAGGAAGAATATGAGCTAACTATTTCTTTTCTTCGATTTTCATATCCGGAAACAATGCAGCAACCATCATAAAAATTGAAAAAAGGACAACCAGGAACAGCCCTATTTTCTTTGTAGGACAGTCTCCCGCAGCACAAGCCGGAATAATGATAAAGTTGCGAGCGGTCCAGGCGAGGTTGAAGGCGCACAAAAATATGTTGGTTCGCTTTGCCCATACGCGTTGGATCAGGAAGAGGAATATTGCCAGCACGCTCACGATAATATTCATCAAACCGGGTTTTCCAAAGTTAGTGCCGGGTGCACTAATGCCAGTAACAGTGGTATTAATGGGCTCAATATAAACCCATGGCAACAAACAAGAACCGATCACCAGCAATGCCATCACGACGCCCGCCCATTTGGAAAACTTCATATACAACGTTTAAAGTTGCGCAAATATAGGAAGGCAATTAATAATATAATTCTAGCCCGTTAAACGTTTTACCATTAAATAAACACATTTAGAATAAATTGCAGTTTTTGCAGAAAGGTATGAATAGACGCCTCCCAGCGCAGAGATATTACAGGATAGCAACCAGCGTATTTTTCTTTGTTCAAGGTATAACGTTTGCCAGTTGGGCAAATCGAATACCAACCATTAAAGGCATGCTTCAGTTAAATGATGCAGGCCTGGGTGCTTTGCTATTTGCGCTACCTGCGGGGCAAATTCTGGGACTACCATTAGCTGGGTATCTGGTGAGCCGTTATGGAAGCCGGAAAATTTTAATTACCGGGGCATTTCTCTACCCCGCAACACTAATGTTGCTTGGGCTTGTTACGGCGGTTTGGCAATTGGCATTAGCTCTGGCCCTCTTTGGCTTTTTTGTAAATCTGATGAATATCTCTGTCAATACACAAGCCGTAGGCATTGAAAAATTGTACAGGCGTTCGATCATGGCCTCATTTCACGGATTGTGGAGCCTTGGCGGTTTTATGGGTGGATTGGTAAGCACTTCCATGATTGCGAAAAATGTTTCTCCTTTTATTCACTTTGTGGTTATTTGGGCCTTTACACTTTTATGTCTCATCGTGTTTTACAAATACTTGCTGCCCCGCGATGAGAGTCACGAATCAAAACAGCCCATTTTTGTAAAGCCAGATAAATACATTCTTAATCTTGGTTTGATTGCACTGGCGAGTATGGTGAGTGAAGGCGCGATGTTTGACTGGAGTGGCGTGTACTTCGAAAAAGTTGTGATGGCACCGAAAGCATTAATAACACTAGGCTACATAGCATTTATGTCAACCATGGCAGGAGGAAGATTTACGGCGGATTATTTTGTGACAAAATTTGGCGTAAAAAATGTGTTACAGACGAGTGGTGTTATCATAGCAGTTGGCTTGCTTCTTTCTATTTTATTTCCTTATATAGTGCCTGCTACGATTGGTTTTCTGATGGTGGGCATTGGTGTATCATCGATTGTTCCACTCGTATACGGACTTGCGGGAAGAAGCAAAACGATGAGGCCGGGCGTTGCGCTTGCAGCTGTTTCTTCCATTGGATTTCTAGGCTTTTTATTTGGGCCGCCATTTATTGGTTTTATTGCGCAAATGGCGAGTTTGCGTTGGTCGTTTACGGTGATTGCAGTACTTGGTTTGAGTACTACTTTTCTGTCGGGGAAGATAAAATAAGACAGGAACACAGATTTTCATCATTGTCATGATTTGTTATGATTTGAAATTTTCACGTTCCACCAAATACTAATCCCGGATTTCAAATCTCAAATAAAAAGAATCTTGACAAATCATGACAATCTTGATAATCTGCGTTCTCTCTGTACGCCTGTTCCGTAGAACAATCATCTCTAATTTTAAACGTCGGATATGACAAAGAAGAACATTAAACTTAGCGTACTGGATCAATCGATTGTAAGAAAGGGTTTTACAGCAAGAGATGCCGTAATGGAAACTATTGCTACAGCTAAATTCACCGAGAATTTAGGCTACCATAGATTTTGGGTTTCTGAACATCACAATTCAGATATTATTGCAGGTTCTGCGCCAGAACTGCTCCTTGTTAAATTAGGCGATGAAACGGATACGATCAGGATTGGTTCGGGCGGCATCATGCTTCCTAACCACAGCTCACTAAAAGTAGCGGAGAATTTCCGTATGTTGGAAACGCTTTTTCCCGGACGAATTGACTTAGGAATGGGCCGCGCACCGGGCGGAGATCGCATTACTGCTACGCTTTTAAATCCATCAAATGATTTTAGCGAAGAGCGTTATCTAACTCAACTGGAACATTTACAGGCGTTTTTTACAGATACGGCGGGAACACAATATGGGCCCATACTTGCGGTGCCACAATCTCCCGGCATACCGGCACAATGGATATTAAGTTCCAGTGGAGGCAGCAGCAGCATTGCTGCAAAATTCGGAATGGGTTTGGCGGTTGCAAAATTCATTAATGGCCATGCAACACCAGATGTTGTTAATACCTATCGCCAGCAATTTCAACCTTCTGCTCAATTGCAGGAGCCGGATGCATTTCTTGCAATTAGCGTATTATGTGCACCAACGCCGGAGAAAGCAAATCAGCTTCGCAAACAAGCCCATTACTTCTTCCTTCAATTTGAAAAAGGAAAGTTTATGCCGCCTCCTTCTTACGAAGAAATAAAAGATTACGAATTTTCTTACGACGAACTTGCAATTATTGAAAGAAACAAAGGCCGCATCGTGGTAGGCACGCAACAGGAAGTGAAGGAGCAACTAACACAGTTGGCAGAAGATTTTGATGTCGATGAAATAATGGTTACGTCAATGACGCATAGCAGAGACGATAGATTTAAATCTTTCGAATTGCTGGCAGAAACTTTTGAGCTAACAACTACGGCACACAGATGACACAGATTAGGCTGATTTACACGGATTTTTTCTTAAGTGAGGAAAATCCGTAATTATGAAACAGTCAGCCACCACTGTTCATGCGGATATGATTTATCGATGATTATTGGCTCGCCGATCATTGGTGTGGCGATAGGAACCTTGAGTTCCTTTGCTTTTGAAACAACACGTTTAATTGGTTCGTCCCATGGATGAAGCGCTAAAGCAAACTTTGCCCAATGGACAGGCAGCAACACTTTTGTTTTTAAATCGATGGCGGCTTGAACAGCCTGCTCGGGCATCATATGAATGTAGCGCCAGTCTTCATTGTATTGACCTGTTTCCAGCATCGCAATATCGAATGGTCCGTACTTATCCCCTATCTGTTTGAAATGCGTGTCGTAGCCACTATCTGCTCCAATGTAAAATGAATAGTTGCCGGCCCTCAAAACAAACGACGACCACAAGGTTTTATATCGTGATAAACTTCTCCCTGAAAAATGTCTTGCAGGCGCTGCAGCCAGAAACATATTTTCATCGATTTGTTTCTCGTTCCACCAATCAAATTCAATGATCTTGTTTTTATCAAAGCCCCAATAGCTCAATGTTGCTTCGATTCCAAGTGATGTGCAAACAAGCGACGTTTTCAATTTTAGTTTGGTGATCGTTTCATAATCCATATGATCGTAATGATCGTGAGTAATGATCAAAACATCAATTGCAGGCATATCATCAACAGAATAAACATCACTGCCGGGAAAGCTTTTAGCAAAAAAAGAAAATGGTGATGCATGGCCGCTAAACACCGGATCGACTAAAATATTTTTCCCGTTTACATGAATCAAATAAGATGAATGTCCAAACCAAACGATAACAGGTTTGTCTCCCGGAATATTTCTTAGATCAGTGCGAACAGATGGCAATTCATTTGGCGGAGAGGTGTGCGCGGGTTTATTCATGAAACGCCAGATCTGCTTGATCATTGGCGATTCGCTCGTCATCATGGGCGTGTCATGAAGATTATTAAAAATATCGTTGTTATAATTTGGCGATAATTTTACTTTCTCTAATTCTTCACCGGTTGGCTTTTTACCAAATGCTTTCATTGCATGCGCGTTTGATTGAATGATCAAATGTACGACGTTATGAGAGGCAATTTGAAAATGCGTTGGACTTGCATCTGGCTGAAACCCCAACTCTTTTAACCGCAAAGAACGCAAAGGAAGCGCAAAGGAAGCAAAGAGAGGATCTTCTTCGATAGCTTTGCGCAACCTTTGAGAACTTTGCGGTTAAAATTGAAGTTGCTTCTAAGGAAGCGTAATATTTAGTTTGTATTTCCTTGCGGGTGTGTTATCGGGTTCCGCACCGCGCATCATTTCACCTTCATGTTTCTGTGCATCATCGGCATCTTTTATTTCGGCAATTTCCTGCATTTGTGCGCCATTTTTCAACAGTAGTTTTTTTACACCCTTCCATGTAAAGTTCATTCCGGAGATATCTTCGAGATAACCCACATTTACCTGAAATACTTTTCTATATTTAAAGTCTTTGAAAGCAGTGTCTGAGGCTGCTGTAAGCCCTCGCTCTGCAACCGTTACAAACATATGCTGATCCTTCATTTTTTGCTCGTGGCTCATCATGAAAGCGGTCGAATACAATCCTTTACTGCTCATGAACACAATCACTTTAAAAAAGAATAAAGGAATTTTGAAATCAGGTTGCTTGATATAACCGGGATCGGTTTTCAGCAACAGGGGTCCGGTAAAAACACAAATCTTTTTATCGCTTTCCAATGTGGCAGACTCATCGATGATGTACGTCTCCAGTGTTTTCCAAATGCCGGTATTAAGATTTTCGGCCTGAGGTACACTGTTCGGAAAATGAAATGTCTGGTAAGCTCTTAACTGAGCGTCGACACCCCACGCCATTTCATTATTGGCTGCCATATGCCCGATTTCAAATTCTGTGATGTCTTTTCGTAAATCATAAAATGTATCGCTCAATTGTATATCAGCAGGAATCCGCGGATCCAACCTGAATTTATTTGCTCGGCTCACTTTAACGCCTCGCTGGCTGCCGTCAATGTTATAGGCTGAAAAGAATGGCACTTTCCTATCAGTATCGTATAATACAGTCAGGTCAGTATAGTTCAGGAATCCATCTGTGTTGCCTTCTACTTTAGGCAATGACTTTTTGTACGCTGCGGATAAAATATTGTTCAACGAAACATTAGCGCTATCATTGATGAAAGAAGGAATATAACCCTTACATGCCAGTAAGGTTGCCTTTGCAAAAGCTTTGTCTAAAACAGAAGTCATAAGACGAGGGGTTTGCTTATAAATTTACAAAGAAGTTTTCGCGAAACGAATCTTGTTTTTAGTCGATTTCCAAGTGGGCCGGGGAAACAAAACGCACTCCATCACTGGCCGAAATGTGCAAGAATTACCATATTACTGTACTATTTTAACATCTATACCAGATGACCAAATCCCGTTTTTATCTCAAACAAGAAAGTTTCAAAAAATATAAATAATCCTCCTTTTCATTTATTAACAACAAGTTACACCGAATAGTGCATACCCTTTGTTTATTGTTTTTTTAAACGTCAATCTGACAACAAATCAATGAACGATGCTAAAATTCCATACTTTTATTTTAAATACTTTAATCGTTGTAATATTTTAGCATCAATTAATGATTGCGATATGAGACCAAGCCTCAGAAAAATTTCTATCAACCCCTTATCGTCGTTTAGCGTAAGAGTTGATCGTGAAGAAATGCTGAACAGCAACTGGCACTATCATCCCGAGTTGGAGCTTTTGTTAGTAAAAAATGCTTCAGGTACTTCTATCATTGCAGATAAAGTTGAACATTTTAACAGCACTTACCTCGTACTGCTTGGACCAAATCTTCCTCATACTTTTTTGTTTGAACAAAAAGGACTGAGTAAAAAATCGGAGGCTGTTGTTATTCACTTTTATGAAAACTTTTGGGGCGATGCATTTCTGCAGCTACCTGAAATGAAGGAAATAAAGCAACTTTTGCAAATTGCAAGATCTGGCCTGAGACTATCGAACGAAGCGCAAAGAGAAATTGTTCCATTGCTCGAGAAAATGCCCGATGCTTCTGGCTTAGACAGAATGTTGCTACTCATTAAAATTCTGAAAATTGCTGCACAGAAAAAAGAGTATTCAATAATTGCCAGCAAAGGATTTGTCTATGATATTTCGGATGAGAATGACATTCGCATTAAAAAAGTGTACGAGTTTACCATTCAGAATTATGATCGTGAGATCACGATCAATGAAGTGGCGGAACTTGTGAACCTCACTAAAGAATCGTTCTGCCGTTTCTTTAAGAAAATTTCACGCAAAACATATTTTCAGTTTCTTATCGAATTCAGGATTGGCATGGCTTGCAGAATGCTGGTGGAAAGCAATTTGTCAATCAAAGAAATTGGCTACAGCTGCGGCTACTATAATCTTTCAAACTTCTATCATCAGTTTAATAAATTGATGGGCATTAGTCCGCTGCAATATCAAAGAGATTATTTCAACCTTGTACGAGAAAGCGAGGTTGCTTAATACATAAACAAACCATTTTTCACGAATGAAACAATTACTACCGATCGTGTTGTTTGCGGCTTTGTGTCCGCTGCTTTCCAAAGCACAACCCAACTACACTCCCACTGCTGAAAACCTTCGCAACAGGGAGGAATTTCAAAATGACAAGTTTGGTATTTTTATTCACTGGGGCATTTATAGTATGCTGGCTGATGGCGAATGGGCATTACAAACAAAGAACCTCAAGCAGAAGAATTACGAGCAACTGGCTTCAGGTTTTTATCCTTCAAAATTTAATGCTGATTACTGGGTTGCATCCATCAAAGCATCGGGAGCAAAATACATTTGCATCACCTCACGTCACCACGATGGCTTCTCAATGTTTGACACAAAATATTCCGACTACAACATTGTAAAAGCAACTCCTTTTAAAAGAGATATTTTGAAAGAACTATCTGATGCCTGCGCAAAACAAGGCATCAGATTGCACGTCTATTATTCTCACCTGGACTGGGGAAGAGAAGACTATCCGGTTGGTAGAACGGGCCACAATACGGGCCGCACGGGCAAATCACAGAATTATGACAGCTACTTCAAATTCATGAACAATCAATTGACAGAGATACTGACCAACTATGGAAAGATCGGTGCTATTTGGTTTGATGGAAAATGGGATCAGGATCAAAATAAAAATTTTGACTGGCGCCTTGATGAACAATATGCGTTGATTCATTCTCTTCAACCGGCTTGTATGATTGGCAATAACCATCACGAAGCGACTATTTCGGGAGAAGATTTTCAAATGTTTGAAAAAGATCTCCCTGGTCAAAACACTACAGGATTTGCTGATGAACAAAAAGTTGGTGCACTTCCTATGGAGACTTGTGAAACAATGAACAATTCATGGGGCTACAATATTAACGACAACAATTTTAAATCGACAAAAGACATTGTTCAATATCTTGTGAAGGCGGCTGGTAACAATGCTAATTTTCTGTTGAATGTAGGACCTCAGCCAAATGGCGAAATCCCTGCAACAAGCATTCAACGTTTGAAAGAAGTTGGAGACTGGATGCACACATATGGCGAAACAGTTTACGGCACAAGAGGCGGTATTGTTTCTCCGAGAGTATGGGGTGTGACTACGCAAAACGGCAACAGGCTTTTTGTACACATATTGAAATTGCAGGATAACGTTTTATTTGTTCCTTTAAAAGATAAGAAAGTAAAAAAAGCAACGGTGTTCGCAACAAAAGTACCATTGAAGTTTACCCAAAACCAGGATGGGCTTGTAATTACGCTAGATAAGGTACCGGATGAGATTGATTATGTTGTGGAGCTGGGAATGTAGAAGGAATTGAAAATGTTGTAGGGGCGAATCGCATTCGCCCTAAGCGTTAGGCGCCGGGCATTGAGCCTTGCGCCTTTTTTATTAGCTTTATCACATTACTTCAACACAACTTATCGATATGAAGATTGCCACCTATAATGTGAATGGCGTGAATGGTCGTCTACCGGTTTTATTGCGTTGGCTGGATGAATCAAAGCCTGATGTGGTTTGTTTGCAGGAGTTAAAAGCGCCACAGGAAAAATTTCCTGAGCAGGCAATTAAAAATGCTGGATACAATTGCATCTGGCACGGCCAAAAAAGCTGGAACGGCGTTGCCATCCTTTCACGCAAACATGCTATTGAAGAAGTTTGCAGAGCGCTACCGGGCGACCCTGAAGATTTGCACAGCCGCTACATAGAGGCGAAGATTGATGGCATAACGATCGGTTGTTTGTATTTACCAAACGGCAATCCTGCCCCCGGGCCTAAGTTCGATTATAAGCTGGCATGGTTCAAAAGATTAACCGCACACGCAAAAGATCTGCTATCGCGTGACGAGCCAACGATTCTTACGGGAGATTACAATGTAATGCCGACAGAGCTTGATGTTTACAAACCGGAGAAATGGGTGGATGATGCGCTGTTTCGCCCCGAAGTTCGTGAGGCGTTTCATACCCTTGTGGCGCAAGGCTGGACGGATGCGCTGCGCAAATTACACCCTGATGAAAAGATCTATACTTTCTGGGATTATTTCCGCAATGCATTTGGAAGGGACGCCGGCTTACGCATTGATCACTTTTTACTAAGTAATCATTTCGATAAAAAATTAAAAGGCGCCGGCGTCGATAAATACGTAAGAGGTTGGGAAAAATCGAGTGATCATGCTCCGGTGTGGATTGAGATCAAATGATTGAGGTCTTTTATTGACTGTTTTTGATTTGAAAAAATTCGGGGATGATCTCCTTCAAAATTCATTATTAGAAATTCTACGTGCACGGAAGCAATGGCATGTCAATACGGATTTCTTAAAACACTTTTTTCATACACAAATTGTTCTTAACTGGCGTAAGAAATTTTAAACCGGACAAGCTTAACTTTCTCATAAACCCATCACCGTAAATTCTGCAAATCGGCATAGCAAAGTTTCGATTTGTCAAAATACTTATTAACATTTTCTTAGTTATATTACTTTTTTTTACCATACACATCTACGTTAGTTATCACTTGGAATGGTAATTTTACCCGTCTAACTATGTGCATTTCAGTGAGTTGATCAGCTTCGGGTATTGCACTATCAATTTCTAATTTGTACTTTTCACCAGTCTTAATCCGTCTTTTTAAACAAATCCGTTATTCCATGAAAAAGAATTTTACAAAACTTCTTTTTTTATTCCTGCTCAGCGTACCGCTGGTGGGCCTTTCCCAACTTTCCAACGGAGGCATTAATGCTTATTTTGGCATTGACGGTGATACCCGTGGCAACTTTGTAAAATATGGCCCAGTCCAAGGATTCATTTCAAGTGATGACTGGTTTTCAGGAATTGCCTCTGGCCAAAATGTCGTTGATACATCAAACGCATCGTATTACCGAAATCTTCTTTCTGCAGGAGGCAATCTGGCTTTCAACAAACTTATGCCGGTTCCACTATTTTCAAAGATAAATGGCAAATTGTGGCTTGATGGTGTGTATGGCAGGGATTACATATCTGCAAGCTCATTATTTGACTCCACCATTTTTGCATCCTCTTCAAAAAATGGAGATGATCCCAAGAACTGGACAGGCGGCATTTCTAACACTCCCGTTAAAAATGACCTTATAGATGTGCTGGCACATATGCGCAGAGACGGTCCCAGCGTTTATGATTCGCTGTGGCTTTTTACCGGCGTGTCGACTGTGGGAACAAATGGTTCACGATATTTTGATATCGAGCTTTACAAAGACTCGTTCAATTACGTGAATAACAAATTCATTTCGAAAGGTCCGAACGCGGGCCACACACAGTGGAAGTTTGATGCGGCCGGAAACATCACACAAACCGGCGACATGATCCTTGCGGTGAATTTTACTCCTGGTGCTGCGCCCGTTGTTGATGTGCGGATATGGATAAGCCGAAATACGTTTACCACCATTACCCCTAAATATTTCAACTTTGGAACTGTTCTCGATGGAGCAACAGCTTTACCGACTTATGGTTATGCGTCTATCTTGTCAAAGGCTGGAACCACAAACTTTGGAACGGGTACCTCAAACTATTCAACCACTGCGGCAAATGATACAACCTGGGCCACACCTTGGGGAACACAGACAGCTTCCGGCGGTTGGGGAATGCAATTTGAGTCACTACAGCTCGTTGAAATTGGCCTGAACCTCACGAGGATCGGAGTTGATCCGGCGCTTTACGGACTATTGAGCCCATGTACGCCTATGTTTGATGATATCTTCTTTAAGTCAAGATCATCGAACTCTTTTTCCTCCAACATGCAGGATTTTGTTGCACCTATTCAATTTGTAAAAGATCCGTTAATGGATTTCACTGTTCAGTCGGATACATTAAGATGTAATCACACAGCAGGCGCCATTACTATTACCGATCATTCAACAGTTGGAAAATATACATGGACAACAGCTGACGGTGCAGTCATTAACAGCTCAAATGCGAGTGGCTCGCAAATCACACTTGATAAACCTGGAACTTACATCGTATCAGGTTCGCCTGCCGATGGTTGTCCTCCGACAAGAGTTGATACTATTGTAATTCCTTTGGATACCTTCCCTCCTGTTGCATCTGCATATGTAGGTATAGGTGCCGACCTCGGTCACGTAAAGTTTTTTGGTGGTGATCCTGTGGCCAGCAACTATCCCACTCCGTTTGGGGGTTCCGATGGTTTGACCTGGAGCTGGGTTGGGCCAAACGGTTTTACCTCTACAACACAAAACCCTGTTAATGACACAACCTGGGGAACTTACCAACTGGTTGTTACGGAAAAAAGAAACGGATGTTCGGCTACGGTAACCCAGGATGTGATCAGGGGAATGTTTACAGTAATGTCCACCCCGAATATTCTCCTTACGGGAAAATATGCAAACAAAGCAGTTGCTATTAAATGGGAAGACAAGGGCTCAAACTATATTGACCATTACCAGATAGAAAAAAGCACTGACGGTTTTAGTTATGCAACAATAGGTTCGTTGTCTCCGGCTTCAGGAATAAATAATCAGTTTAGTTTTACGGATGTACAACCAGGCTATAAGGCAAACTGGTACCGGATCAAAGGCATACAAAAAAATGATAAAATTGCATATTCCAATACGCTAAAAATTGCAGATGGAGCAGATAGCCGATTTTATCTTATAAGAAACTCGCAAAGTCAAAACTTGTCACTGACATGCGATATAGAGGCTGATTATAATTGCAACCTGCTTATTTGCAATGTTCTTGGACAAGTGCTGATAAACAAACCTGTTCATTTGCAACGCGGATTAAATAGTATTGATCTAACATCCAATGCGTTCCAGAAAAATACTATTGGTGTTGTTGTACTATTAAAAGACAACGCAATATTGTACAGCGAAAAAACAATATTTTAAGATCAATAAACGACAATAAAGGTCGTACCCATTTTTTACATTTCTCCGAAGCTATCGACTGAAAGGTTGATAGCTTTTTTGTTAACCAGCACATGACGACACCTACCCGAATGGTCAAAATCCATTATTTAACGGTAAAATCTAAATTTTTCATAGAATTTGATCTATTTTTAAATCACCTCATTCGAACACCATTTCCTTAAAAAATTTCATTATGAAATCATCTTTCGTTATCATTATCGCATGTATGACGGTCTCTTTTTTTGCCCAGGGGCAGACTGTAAAGCCGCTAGCAGATACGACTGTCAAGCCACTAACAGATACGTTAACCAAACCTGTGGTCGACACCGCAGCTGAAGCAAAAAAGACTGCCGACAGCCTCGCTGCAGCTAAGGCTTCTCAAAACTGCTACACTAAGTGGTACGATTATATGCGCACTCACGGTGCAAAACCGGTTCCCGATGGAATACAGAAAGTTGTTATCACATTTAAAAGCGGAGAAAGTTGCCATTGCTTTATGGGGAAAATAGAAGTAGTGGGCGGCAAAATGAAAGCGCCTTTGTATGTTCAGGAAGAAAATGGAGATTTCAAAACATCTGCAGATTTTGGGAAGAAGCTAGATCCGGAGTTTGTGGCTTCAATGGGTGCCGATCTGTGGAAAATCAGCGACGGCATGAGTGCGTTGTTCCGCACTACGGACCAGGAATATGGCAGGATCTTCTTCTATGAATTCGCAAACAAAGGCAAAAGCACTAAAAAAGTTGCTCCATCTCCTGAAGAGTTAATAAAACCAGAGTAAAACATCTTAATACTTTTGCTAAAAGCTATCGAACTGAAATGTTTGATGGCTTTTTGTTTTTAAAATTGTCATACGTAGTACTACCTTGATACAACTTCGCGGCCGAACTGTAGCAATGATAAAACAAAAAAGGGACTACATTTCTGTAATCCCTTTCGAGGTCCCGAGCGGATTCGGTGAAATATTTTTTTTAATTGATTTTCAACTGTTTAATACTTAAAATATACAGGAGATTAAACATAGGTAAAACTTATTCATCCATTTTCGCGAAATCATTGATAATAAATAATCTTCCTTTTTCATCTTTAAAAACACCTGGATCGCTTTCTTTCTTGTCCGCGTCATACTGAATTTTGTATTTCCAAACGTGGTTCTGGTAGTCGTCTTTAAATTTAAAGAACATAAATGTCTGTACACGAAAATCCGTGCTGTATAATTGCGATGCTATGCATTTTGCATCTGCTTCTGTAATGTCTGCAACTAGAATATTCTTAAACCTTCCGTTATCTTGTAATACAACAAAATCTTTACAAGCAGGCTTGCTTTCGGCTTCAGATGGTGCACTTCCGCATGAGCAACATATTAATGCAAAAAACGTCGCTACGAAAAACAATTTCATAGTTTTTGATTTAGTGGTTATACATTATGAATAACCGCAATGTTACACATTTATTTCAAATTTTTTAGGAGGGGGCATATTCCAGTCCATTTTCTTTTTTACTCTCCACAATTCTTTGATGTCAGATATGTTCATTTTGTACTGAGGATAAAATTCGTCGTTGTCGCTAATCACAACAAACTCTTCCTTGCTTTTTTTGAAGAGCCGTTTTATAATAATATCATTTTCTAAAACGATCACATAAATGTAAAAATCTGCGATAGAATGCCAGTTCTCCTGGTCTACTCTCTCGCTAACACAATGATAACCTTCTTTTAAGGTAGGCTCCATACTGTCTCCTTCAATGTCAAAAATGCGATAGCGAGGGCCTCTATAGGGGAATCCGGGTATAAAAATTCTTTCCAATTGGTTTAGGTATATAGGGTCAAGAAATCTCCCTAAATATCCAGCTTTTGCCGCAATTGGAACATATGTAATCCCATCATTTTCTAAATTATGCTTCAGTTTCTCTTGCAATCTTTGCTTTGTATAGCTACTCATTGAATAGCTGCCGGAGGTGAGCTCCTTAGGAAAAGCGACAATTAAGTCTATATCTCCATTAAAAAATGAAAAAAAGTCGTAGTTGTAGTGTTTACTCAACAATGTAAGAACATCTGTTTTTGGAATAGACCCTCCCTCGTAACGCTGAATTTGCCGCATATTCATCCCTAACACTTCAGCCAACGCAGCTTGCGACTCTCCTGCCGCCTCTCGCAATTCTTTTAATTTTTTACCAAAATCGAGGTTCATTTTAAAAATATTTTAATAAAACAGCGTATAACTTAAATGTCGTGTATTTTTTCACTAAATGTCCACAAACCATTTTGAGTTACGACATTTTTGTCGGACTTTTGTATTCGAAGGCAAACAAACGTACAAAAAAATGTCCAAAGCATACAGCGATATGTCGCAAATAGAGAAGTTTTCACATGAGTTGCAGCAACTTAAGGTGGACATTACCCCTAAAGATCGAACCGAAGCAATGGCAGAGTTAGGTATTAAATCAAACTCTACTATATCAAAATACCTGAATGGCAAGCTTGCAGATCTTGACACCGCGTCAAGCTTGCTTGCATTTTTCAAGAGAAAAATTAAGGACCGCAACAAAATCTTAAACGCGTAGTAAAAACATTTTAACCCTAAACTCTATGGATTTTCAGAAGCAAATACTTCAGCGCTTAGATCGCATAGAAAGGAAACTGTCTATGCAGAATCAGCAACAAGCCAAGGCGAAGACAGTAACCTGGGTAAAGGCTCACATCATCACCACACTTACAGGATGGGATAATCAGGCAATGCGTAGAGCGAGGCAGCAAAACCTTATCAACTACCGCCGGCTTGATGAAGTTAACGGCTATGAGTACGAGCTCGAAAGCCTCAACTCAATTTTCATTAAGAATCAGCATACACAAACAATTTCAAACTGAAAATATTTAGCCTCAATATGAGGGATTGCACATTTTAAAATCCAATGCTTAGAAAACCAACAACCTTAAATCAAAAAGCATGACAGCAGTACACAACATGGAGCCAATCTTAAAAAACATCTTCTTCGGATGTGTGTTCCTGGTAGCGATCGCATACGTCTTCGCATGGGATCCTGTAACGACCAAAGAAGTTAGGAAGAGCGACAGGCGAAATAAAACGCCTAAGCCACAACCTCCGCGATACAAAAGAGTCTCATAGTAAGGTTTAATGGATATTGGTAGGCCCAGCTAGTCTTGGCAGGGCATTTAATGTGATTTTCATATGGCAAGCATAGCCCGGTTATTCTTAACGGGGCTCGAATATCGAAGAGGCGAATGGCTTACGCGTAGGTTATAAGTGCCGGTAAAGCTGGAAGTGAAAAAACTCGTAAAGTAACTACACTGAAAAGCACACCTACATGCGGGTTCGAATCCCGCCTTCGATACTTTAACACCTTAAACTCAATATCAGATGAAGTATCTATCAATGGCTAAAGAGTTAGCGATCTGTTTCATCATTGGAACGTTTTGGGGCAAAGATTCTAACTATTAAATAATCACAACACAAGATGGCTATCAGGGAGGCTTATACGCCAGAGCACGGTTCTTATCGTGGTCCATGGCTTTGTGCGCAACAAATTAACTGGCATGAGTTAAAAAAAGTGAGTACACACTATTACCCAACGAGTGCCATTCTTGCGGAAGAAGAGTTCAGCGATGATGCTGTTGTGATATTTTATATCAAATTAAAACCGAGACCAAACAAGGCTTAAAAACAAAACTAACAACATGGAAGAACAATGTCGGTTTCCTCTCTGCAAACGACATCCGGAAAAAAACGGTTACTGCATTGGCCACAGGATTTACGCATCGGGAGTAGTAGTTGAAAAGCAGAAGAAAGTGAATAAAGAGAGCGAAAAGCAGAAGGATATCAAGAAAGCATTGAAGAGCGCCTACCCTGCTTTTCTCGCAAAACGCCCTAACTGCGAAATCCAATCTCCAGTGTGCACAAAAAAAGCAACAGTTGTACATCATACACAAGGCAGAGGAAAGAACGAAGTATTGAATCAAGGTACCTGGATGGCATGTTGCGAACGATGTAACGGATGGGTTGAAGATCATCACGCAGAAGCGGAGGAAAAAGGATTTAAGAAATCACGTCACAAGAAAAAAGCTTAATCATCAATTTAAAATAAAAATCATGAATGCTACATCTCGAAAGCCCTTCATCGATATCCAAAAAGAAATAATGTCGCTTGCCGAAGCAAAAGGCGCATGCTCAGAAGGAATGGACGACGCATCTGAATCAACTAATCACGATGAAATGCTTTCAGTAATAAAAAAGCATGCAGCTTGGTTATTCATAAATAAGGTGATAGATGCGGATTGGCTAGAAGCGAATTTTTCAACGGAAGACCTTCACCGAAATCACATTTACACTTCCGGAAAGCATCAGATTTCTGTTGACACAGATGTTGCGATTTTGACATTGGGCAGCTCATCTGCTACTGTTGAGACATTGGGCAGCTCATCTGCTACTGTTAAGACATCGGACAGCTCATCTGCTACTGTTAAGACATGGGACAGCTCATCTGCTACTGTTAAGACATGGGGCAGCTCATCTGCTACTGTTGAGACATTGGGCAGCTCATCTGCTACTGTTAAGACATCGGACAGCTCATCTGCTACTGTTAAGACATGGGACAGCTCATCTGCTACTGTTAAGACATGGGGCAGCTCATCTGCTACTGTTGAGACATGGGGCAGCTCATCTGCTACTGTTGAGACATGGGACAGCTCATCTGCTACTGTTGAGACATGGGACAGCTCATCTGCTACTGTTAAGACATGGGGCAGCTCATCTGCTACTGTTGAGACATGGGGCAGCTCATCTGCTACTGTTGAGACATGGGACAGCTCATCTGCTACTGTTGAGACATGGGGCAGCTCATCTGCTACTGTTGAGACATTGGGCAGCTCATCTGCTACTGTTAAGACATGGGGCAGCTCATCTGCTACTGTTGAGACATTGGGCAGCTCATCTGCTACTGTTAAGACATGGGGCAGCTCATCTGCTACTGTTGAGACATGGGACAGCTCAAAACTCACTCATTCGCTGGGCGATGGCCCTTGCCCAATCATAAAACACCTGAATGAAAGAAAGGTGTATATCAAGACATCAAATTTCGAAATCGTACAAGTAAACTAGATATGACACTGCTTGACTTTTCCAACAAGTTTGTTTTTCAATTCCTGTTTTTCAGGCTTGCGAGAGTTATCGATGAACGAAGAGTTTATTACTCTCTGATGTTCTTCGTCATACCGCTTACAGGGTATAATAAAGACTTCAGATTTGTTGGCGGCAAAAAACAGTTTGTTCGTATCACCAAAGGTCTTGCAATTAAAAATAAATAATCTAATGATAAAGACTCAGGCCATAGGCCATTTAGGAAACGATGCCATCGTTAATGATGTAAACGGGAAGAAGGTTATCAACTTCTCAGTTGCTCACTCTACTAAATCCAAGGATCAATTCGGCAACGCGATTAACCATACGTTGTGGGTTAACTGCTCATGGTGGACAGACAAAACCAATATCGTCCCGTATTTGAAGAAAGGGACGCTCGTTTATGTGGAAGGAATCCCTTCTGTCGACTCATATCAAAACGCTCAAAATGTCGTTGTCCCTCAATTGCGCTTACGAGTTGCATCTGTTCAGCTTTTAGGATCCGGGCAAAGGTCTGATAACAATCAACCCGCACAAACAATTGATGAACCTGTAGACGATCTGCCATTCTAAGAATGTTCTGTACCCGCTGCAATATTAACTGGGCGTCCCTTTGGACAGAGTATGATCACACCGGTGATGAGCAATATGACTATTGCCCCTGTTGCAAAAGCAGTACAGACTTGGTTGACAATATAGAAGGCGCCCGATATTTCAAAACCATCACAGGTGAAATAATCAACGCGGAAACTAACGAACAGATGATGCTTCCAACTAAAGAACTACCTCCAGTCAAGAAGGAATATCTCAAACATGATTTTGTTGATCGCAAAGAAATGGAGCGCAGAGAGGATGAGGTGATTGAAGCTTACTTAAAACAATTTCAATAACTGAATATGATAAAACAACAACGAAGGATCAATGGAAAGGTTGCGGCTATTGACTATCGAACAGATAAAGCGATAACTGCCAAGCCAGCACCAAAAGTCGTAAACGAGTACACTCAAGATGATGTCAGGTACTATGACACAGACGACGGGAAAACATACTTAGCTGACGTGTATGACAGGCTATACAAAACCTGCAAGGCTAAGATAAACAAGCGGAATCATCGGGATCATATCGTTAAAAAACATTTGCGAAACTGCTAAACAATCAACATGAAAATAATCTTCAACGGCAAAAATCTGCATGCGGCTTTAAAGAAGATCGCTCCAGCCATCAACACAAACGCCATAGTGCCGGTACAAAGCTGTGTGTTAATCAAGGCATCCGGAAGCAACGCGACCCTAACAGCTTCATCTTACCATCTTAGAATTTCACATAAAATGGAATGCGACTGCAGTGGCGAAATTGAAATGGTTATCCCATATGCTGAGCTTGTTAAAATTGCGCAGCTTTCAAATGGTCCGCTTTTTATTGAACTGGTAAAAAATCAGATAGTAATTACAGTAGATGATGATGTGTTCAAAATCGGCAAGGCTGAGGATGCCTCAACCTTCGCGAAGGAATTGAACGATGCAGATGGATCAACAGTTGACGTCACAGCGGATTTCTTCTGGGCGATGACCCTGGCATCTCGCATTGTGAGCACGGCAAAAGAAGAGTTCATATTCAATAATGTCATTATCGACATTAAGGATAAAAAGCTCAATGTAGTTGGTTGCGATCGCATGAACCTGTTTCATACGTCATTTAATGTTGAAAATAAAACAAACGTTGCTTGCCTAATCAGTACAGCCTTCGTGAATGCTGTTAAGGAGTTTCAGGATGCGACTTTGACAATTACAAAAAACAACGTGATCGCCGACGCAGGAACGATTAAAGTAACAGGCATTGTCAGTGCGCACGGTGCGCCTCCCTACGACATAATTCTTTCAAGATACTATCCGGAAACATGCGTGCTATCTAAAAAAGACCTAGAAAGCTGCCTGTCCAAAATCTTTGTTTGCCAGGCATTCAACAAAATCTATACAAGCTCATTTTCTTTTTCTCCTGACAATAACAAAGCACTGTTATCATACCAAAACACTTCTTTGGGTCAAGAGGTAAGCACGGTTATTCATTTAGACAAAATACCCGAATTGCCGAAAATAGATCTGGAAGCCGGCAAGCTTCAAACACTACTAAGCTTACTGCCATCAGATACCGAAATGCTCGACATTTCAATGAAGGATCCCAAAACTGCTGTATTCATTAAACCGAGAGGCGTTGGCCATATAACGCTCATGACCATGCCGCTCGCTCAATCTGTTAACCAATAAAATAAACCATATGAGTAATGAAATCTTGATCCGTGCATTCGCGGAAAAGAAAGACGTCCTGACTGAGCTCTCAGATGAGGACCTTATGAAAGAATTAAAATCCAGAGATGTTGATGAAGATGACCTAAAGGCTGGATTAGGAATTTCAGAGAAAGCCCTTTCTGACTTCTCCTTCAAAAGTGTTGTTGAGTATGTAATTGATGATGTAGATCTGATCGAGCCAGACGACGCGACAAAGCTTTATGAGGCGATAAAGGAAGAGAATAATATCAAGTCAGACATCACGGTCCAAACTGAGTTGGACATAGTCAGAGTTTGCTTAGATAAAGGCAACCTATTGTATGTGCAGATTTTTGAGGCGGTGTTGGGATGCTTACAAAATCCAAATGTCCCAGTACTTGAATTTCTCCAGGTATTGAACGAAAGTTCCACATTAGGTGGCTTTACTCCAACTCTAAACAGCTAATACAATGAGCGAATACTTAAATTTTCTTTCATCAAAAATAAAGGTCACTGAGCAATCCGGATTTAAGGCTGATGCCAGTGACCTGCATCCCTCAACCAAGCCGCACCAGAGAGATGCAATACTTTGGGCTTTACAGCTTGGTAAGGCCGGCATCTTTAAAAAGTTCGGTTTAGGTAAGACACATGACCAGATCGAATTTCACAGGCTAATTCATAACAAGGAAGGCGGCAAGCATCTTGTTGTGGCGCCAATAGGCACCCTGCAAGAATTTACCGACAATGACGGCCCGCGTCTTGGTGTTGAATGGAGATATATTGAAGAGCAGTCCGATATCACCGATGATCATCATTTCTACATCACGAACTATGATCGTATTCGCCTTTGCAAATTCGACCTAACAGGTTTTGTATCTGTTAGCCTTGATGAAGGATCCGTATTGAGAAACATCGGCTCTGACACTACAGAGGAATTAACAAGGCAATGCGCTGGCATTCCTTACAGGCTTGTAGCAACTGCAACACCCGCTCCAAATGACTACCTCGAGCTAATCAACTATGCTCACTTCCTTGGAGTAATGGACCGCGGGCAGGCTTTGACAAGGTTCTTTAAAAGAAACAGCCTTGAAGCTGGCAACCTTACGCTTTGCGAAGGTCACGAAGATGATTTCTGGTTATGGGTTATGAGCTGGGGTTTCTTTCTTTCGCGTCCCTCAATTCTTGGATATAGCGATGAAGGCTACGCAATGCCAGAGCTCGAGGTGAATCTCCATTGTGTAGACGTTGATCGGGACAAATTTGGCGATGTAAAAGATAAGTTCGGTCGCTTACATCTGTTTGCCGATGGCGTGAAAGGTTTAGGCCAAGAGGCGAAAGTGAAACGAGTGAGCATCAATGAGCGCATGGCGAGAGTGAAAGAGCTTGTTGATAGCAGAGATGAACATTGCATCATCTGGCACACTCTGGAGGATGAACGCAAACTAATTTTAAAGCATGTGCCGCACGCGTTAGATGTTCATGGCACTATGGATAAGCAATTGCGCAAAGAAAGGATTTTAGGCTTTGCCCGTGGCGAATTCCCCATACTTGCAACAAAGCCAGAGATATCAGGATCCGGATGCAACTTCCAGCATCACTGTTCATGGAACATTTTCATGGGCATCAATCACAAGTTCGAAGACTTCATTCAAGCCATCCACAGGACGTTAAGGTTTTTGCAGCAATTCAAGGTCACAGTTGATATTGTTTACTGCAAAGAAGAACAGCATGTATTGGATGATCTTATGGCGAAGTGGAGAGCATACGACGAAATGCAAGCCAAAATGGATGAATTGATTTTGAAGTACGGTATTGATCAGCGATTGTACATCGAAACGCTTAAAAGAACTTTTGCGTGCGAAAGACAGGAGATCAACGGGAATGACTTCACTTACATCAATAACGATAACGTTCAAGAGTTTGAAAAAATTGACTCAAATCGCTTTGGTTTGTTGTTTACCAGTATTCCGTTTGGCAATCATTACGAATACACTCACCTGTACAATGATTTCGGACACAACGAGAATGATGAGAAGTTTTTCCAGCAGATGGACTATCTCACGCCTCATGTTTTCCGCACACTGCAACCAGGTAGAAACCTTGTAGTCCATGTAAAGGATCGGATCCTGTATGGTTATCAAAACGGTCTGAAAATGTACACGGTGAATCCGTTCAGTGATAAAACCGTTGCTCATTACATCAGGCACGGATTTGCTTTCATGGGCCGCAGGACCGTCAAAACCGATGTTGTGAGAGAAAACAACCAAACATATCGCTTAGGCTATAGCGAATGCTGCAAGGACAGCTCCAACAAAGGCAGTGGATCCTGTGAATACCTGCTTCTTTTCAGGAAACCACAGACCAGCAGATCAAATAGCTATGCGGATGTTCCTATTACGCATGACAAGAAAGAATACAGCCTGAGTGCATGGCAAATAGATGCCGATGGAGTCTGGAGAAGCAGCGGCAACCGGTTAGTTTCTCCACATGATCTTATTGGTTGGGGTCATAAGAAGATTATGGCCTGGTGGAAAGAGAGAAACCTTACATCTGTTTACGACTACGAGCAGCATGTTGAATACTGCAAGGCGCTACAAGATGCAAAACAGTTGCCAAAGTCATTCTCTCTAATGCCAGTTCAAAACTATGACGAAGATATCTGGACTGATGTTAATTACATGCTCGGCCTGAATGCAGAACAAATTAAACGCGGCGCTGAAGCTCACATATGCCCACTTCCTTTTGATATCGTTGACAGAGTGATTGAGTTGTATAGTAACAAAGGTGATGAGGTTGGAGACTTCTTTGGTGGTCTTGGAACGGTACCGCTCCGGGCAATGAAGAAAGGAAGGAAAGGCTTCGGTGTAGAGCTCAATCCCGAGTATTACAAATGCGCGACGGTGTATCTGCAGGAGGAAGAAGCGAAACAAAATTTACCAACCCTATTTGATTGCTTAATTGAATAAACATGGCAAAAGACCCTGCAATGCTTTGGTATTGGAATGATTGGATTGGCGGGACAATGACAATGAGTAGGTTTGAAAAAGGTTGTTACATGGATATAATGGGTGCGATGTTTAACTCTGGTCCTCTTTCATTAGAAAAAATCAAAAGAGTTCTTGGAACGGACTTCGGTCAGTCATGGCCGGCCATTCAAGGAAAATTTAAAAAAACAGACGACGATCTGTTTTTTAATGAAAGAATGGAGCTGGAAAGAGAGCGGCGCAAAACCTTTATAACCAAACAATCTGAGAACGGGAAAAAGGGAGGGAAACCCAAACGAAACCCAACCCTTAACCCAACCCTTAAGCCAAATGAAACCCAACCCTTAAGCCAAGCAATACCAATAGTAGAAAATAGAAATGAAAATACAAATGAAGGTATTCAAGGGGGTACGGGGGAAACCGAATTTAGGCCGGTTGGGATAGTTCCAGATATGGCAGAACAATTCAAATTGGAAAACCCTGAGATGTATTTCAACCAGGCAGAGGTGTTCCCTGCGGTCCGTGAAATAGCCGAAAAAATAAAAACGTGGATGAACTTGGAAGGTGCTTTTACGGATCCTTCCAACATTCCGGAAATAAAAAGCCGGTGGGCAGAACTGATACCACACGTCAAAGCTCATCAGCACTTTAGAAGCTATTCGCTGCCTCAAATCAACAAATACTTTTCAAGCATCACGCAAAGTTTTATCAATGGAAGGAAACAACAACCTGCAGTTAGCAACCAACAAGCAGGCACTAACGGTAAGTCAGCGGGAGTTATCAAGCTTGCCAACTCACTTGCGGCAAATCTCGGGCTCGCTGGCCAGTGACGAAAAAACTATCCTGGCAAAAAAATACGCCTTGCCAAGAATCTCGGCCATGGATAATGAAAAGCTTTTCCTTTCCGCACAGGCCCTGTTGGTTAAGATCGGCATCATTACCGGCTGGCAGCTTTCCGATGATGACATGTACCTAACCGTTATCACTGATCAGTTCACAAAAAAGCTTGCAGAGGAATACGGCGACATGAACACAGAAGAAATTGAATTCGCCTTTCGCACATACGGTACCGAGGTGAAAGACTGGGGAAAGCAACTCAACCTCTCGCTCATTGACGAAGTGATGAACAAGTACAGGACCAAGCGTCGACAGGTAAGCGAATTTGAGGATAGCAAAACGAAACCTTTGGACCTTCCCGCACCTCCTTTGACAGATCTCGACATGGAAGAATGGGCAACAATGACCAAAGACGCGTTTTTAAAGGGTATAGTTTCAATTGAATTACTTCCGGTGGACGTTTATGTCTACCTCGAAGAAAAAGGCGAAATAAAGCTCTCTAAAAGCGAAAAGCAAATAATCAAAAACCGAGTGACCAAGGAGGTGGAGTTTAAAATGAGAACCGACTTTCATTTTTACTCCTACCTATCAGGCAAGGACAAGGAAACGCACATTCAGAACATGTGCAGGAAAACAGTATTAGCAAACCATTTCAAGACACAACATGAAAACGAAAAAAAGAAAAGAAGCTGATCTCAGCGATATAAAAATTGGCCCGCATAATGTTGACACTGTTTTGACGGCCATCACAAAAGAGCAGGATGATCCTTTGTACCTCATCATCGATTTGTTCTGCGGCGCTGGTGGCACAACAACCGGATTTGAATTGGCAAGAGTGATGGGACGGAAAATTGCAAAGGTTATTGCTTGTGTCAACCATGATCCGTATGCAATCAAAAGCCACTGGGCCAATCATCCCTGGGTTTTGCATTTTTCTGAGGATATCAGAACGCTTGATATGGATCCGCTGATTAAAATAGTTCAACACTACCGAAAGCTTTACCCAAATGCGAAGCTCATTTTATGGGCAAGCTTGGAATGTACCAACCACAGTAAGGCGAAGGGCGGTATGTCTCGCGATGCTGATAGCAGGACCTTAGCAGAACATCTTTTCCGATATGTTGACGCCATCAGCCCTGACCATGTGCAAATTGAAAACGTTGTCGAGTTTAAAGATTGGGGTCCGTTGCAAGAAAAAGTGCATATGGGCAAAAGTGGTTACCAGGAATGTCCTTTGGAATGGAAGAAAGAAGGGAAAGGCAAAAAGGCGAAGGTTATAAGCATCAATCCTGTGTGGGTGCCAGTACCGGAATTGAAAGGCATTTACTTCAACAGCTGGAGAGAAAGAATGAATGAGCATGGCTATAGCGATGATTGGCGCGAACTGAATAGTGCAGATTTCGGAGCTTTCACCAGCAGGAATCGATTGTTTGGTATTTTTGCAAAAGATCAAGATGATATCGTTTGGCCTAAACCTACACATGCGCGGCTTCCGATTGCCCAGGATCTGTTTGGGGAAGGTCTGCAAAAGTGGAGAGCTGTTAAAGAAGTGCTCGACTTCAATGATGAAGGCGAAAGTATTTTCAATCGAAAAAAAGGCCTTTGTGACAAAACCTTGAAGGTTATACATAAGGGGCTAATAAAATCACTTAACGAAGGGGAAGAAACATTTCTATTTAAGTATTACGGAAATACAGAATCATCAAACTCTGTCAACGAGCCTGCAGGTACATTGACAACGAAGGATCGCTTTGCGAAGGTTCAAATATTCAGAAACTATAAAACTGGGTTTACGACGTCGGTAAATGATCCAGTTGGCGTGTTGTTGACTGTTCCAAAAGCTTATTTGCTGTCTTACATCCTGAATCCATCGCATGGAGGACACACAACGTCTGTAAACAATCCATGCCCTGTAATTGTCGCCAGGCAGGATAAGGCGCCATTATACCTGATAAGGGCTTTCATGGATGAAAACGGAATCGTTGATATTAAGATGCGAATGCTCGGCGTGAAAGAGCTTCTCAAAATTCAAGGTTTCCCGGATAACTACAGATTGCTGGGCAACCAAGCGGACCAAAAAAAGTTCATCGGTAACAGTGTTGTGCCTGGTGTGCCAAAAGGATGGCTTGAAGCAATGGGCGCAAGGGTGCTTTGCTCAACCAGCAACGATTTGCAATATTCAAAAGCCAGTTAACCTATCTCCCGATCTCATAACAAATATTCATAATCTCAAATCAAAAAAATAATGGACCACTCAGAAATGACAAAACCAGTTGTGTTACCAAAAGACGGAGGTCGGATCCGGAAGATTCTGGAAAAGAAGTCTTCGTACTTAAATTGGGAGAAATTGTCAGCTAATCTCAGTCGAGAGAATGGAAACGCCAAAAAACTTTATCTTTAATGGTAATAATTAGTGGTTAATATGCATAAAATACCAAGATTTATTCACGTTAAATTAAAGGTTAAAAAATCAAGAATTGAGGTTCAATATGTTGGCTCCCCGAACAATCTTTCCAGACGTTTTGAATTAAAGGACGGTCAAATAAAGTATAGTATGATTAAAGATACTTATGTTCTTGATATTGATCCAGATTCCGATATCACCAATACCACGCCTCAATAATAGCAGCTATAAAAATTATAAAAATAAATTTGGCTGCTATTTTTCGTTCGTTATCTTAGCCACGCAATCCCCTCATATTGAGTGCTGTTAAAATCAGCAATCGATATGATCATTATTTCTGTTAAAGACGCTTTAAAAACTCTCGATTCAGCAAAGGAGCAGCTTTCTGAAAGGCAGCTTAATTCTGTCATCTCAAGAGCAATAAACGAATCAATTCTTCAAGGGCGTACAGAAGCAAGAGCTTCTGTAAAATCATTATATAACATACCTCAACGGTATGTTTCTGGCATTAATGTAGATAGAGCGACGCCTGGTTTATTAATCGCAAAGCTTAATGCTAGCTCTACTCCTATTCCGATGGATGCCTTCGCGCCAAAATTCCAGACTGCAGCAAAATCATTGACGATATCAAAAAGAGGAGAACAAAAACAACGCACTTTCAAAAGAGCCAAATCAAACTATGCAGTGGGTGTTAGTATCGAGGTTGTAAAAGGCAAGCGTGAAACCGTTCCTTATGCCTTCCTTATACCAGGCGCTAAGCCACGCGTATTTGCTCGAGGTGAATACAGAAACGGCACTGCCTATGGATTTGTACAACGCAATAAGCGTGTTAATAAAGATGGTTCTGATAAGCCTGTCAAACCGTTATTAAGCATCACCACTCATGCAGCTGTAATCAATAAAGAATCATTAAACAGGATAGAAACGCGGGTTAATAGTGTATTCCCTGTCTCAATTCAAAGGAATATTGAATTCATGTTGAGCAAGGTAAGCACTTAAAGGAGTGTAAGGGGGAGGGCGGTTTGGGTCCTTAACTCGTTGACAATCATGCGGCTACCCCGAGCCGCAAAAAATCGCTAATGAAAGAAATTTTATAAGTCCGCATTTGGTAATCAATCCGCAGGTGTCAGTATGGCAGAAAATAAAGGAAAAGCTATCTCAATTAGGGCATATGCTGCGCTTTTAAAGGTTGATGAAAAGACCGTCAGAAAAGCGCGGGATGCCGGTTTGATAAAAGAAGGCTATGACCCTGAAACAAAAAAAATCTTTCCGGAGATCGCGGACAGGGAGTGGGGTTATAGTCAGGTTATTAAACCAAAAGCTGGCGTGAGCAAAGAGAAAGCTGCAAAGAAGCTTTTTGAAAAGTTCGACAACAACGATAAAGATGATTTCTCCTTTGATGCTGATGAAGATGAAAACAAATGGATGGATGAAGAAGAAATTCGGACGGGAACGCTGGTCAGTGAAATTAAGGTAACGAGTAGCTTGACTGCGCAGGAGGCAGTAAGACGGAAGCTGATCGTTGAGCTGGCCCTGGACAAAAAGAAACTGGAAGAGGCGGAAGGCATTTTAGTGAGGCGCGACGCAGTTGAGAAAGCTTTGTTCCTCCTGGGTAATGAATTAAAAAGAGCGCTGCTTGATATTCCATCAAGATGCATAGCCGATGTACTGGCATCTAAAAACGAAGTGGAAGGAATGAAAATACTCAATGATGAACTTTCCCATGTGCTTAACATATATGGACAATTAAAACAGAATTCATTTTAATGTTTGACGGCATAGGCAATATCGATTTTTCTTTAGTAGCTGCTTTTCAAAAAGGCATCACTCCGGATCCTACTATCTCATGTAGGGAATGGGCCGACACGTATCGCTTTTTGCCGTCAACATCCGCTCGACCTGGGAAATTCAGTAGCGAGTTCACTCCGTATGTTCAGGAAATCATGGAGCGCTTATCCGTGTACGATACGGCGCAAAAGGTTATCGTAAAGAAGTCCTCGCAAACGGGCCTGACCGAAACTGGTAACAACTGGCTTGGATACGTAATCGACATGGCGCCAGCTCCTTTTCTGTATGTTATGCCAACGGACATGATGATGAAGGAAACTTCAAAGAAACGTATCGCTACGATGATCGCAAGCACACCAGCGCTGAATGCAAAGATCAGTGTAGGCCGGTCGCGTGACCAATCAAACACGTTGCTTTATAAAGAATTTCCTAATGGATTCGTGAAGATGGTAGGCGCCAACTCTCCCAACGGCTTGAGTTCTGATGCGGTCCGATTCGTTTACATGGATGAGACAGACCGTTATCCAGCTTCCGTTGATGGAGAGGGGTCTGCTGAAGGTCTTGCAGAAACGCGTACAATAACTTTTGGATCTCGGAAGAAGATATTCCTAACAAGCACGCCAACACGAAAAGGCGAAAGCTTCATTGATCAGCGATTTGAGACTACTGGCCAGCGATACTACCACGTGCCATGCCCATTCTGTGGAGAGTACCAGCGGTTAGTTATTGAGCAGATCCGTTACGAGGCGGGCAACTATAAAACAGCAAAGTACGAATGCGAGCACTGTAAAGAGCTGATTGAGGAACGCTTTAAAGCACGGATGCTTAAGCAAGGGAAATGGGTGGCCAAGTATCCGGAGAGAGAAGACGGTTTAACCTACGGCTATTTCATTAACGCCCTATACTCCCCTTCTTCCTGGTACCCGTGGAGCCAACTTATTAGAGAAAGAGACGAATCAGAAAATGATATCCCCAAGAAAATTGTATTCACCAACACAAAGCTTGGTGAAGCATACGAAGAAGAGAATGGAGAGAAGCTTGATTGGGAGGGATTGTTTGAAAAGGCAATAGAGTACGAACCAAACAAGCCGTTTACTACAGTGGCATTCCTTACAGCTGGGGTCGATGTGCAAGCTGATCGATTGGAAATTGAAATAGTAGGTTGGATGAAGGGAAAAATTAGTCAGAGCGTAGATTATCGGGTGATCATCGGAGATACAAGCCAAAGTGAAGTGTGGGCTGAGCTCGGCAAGATACTTGGCCAGACTTGGATAAGAGAGGACAATGCCATCATGCCATTGCGTTTAATGGCTATAGATACGGGTTATAATACGGAAAAAGTATATGATTTTGCCCAAAAACACGGGGTTTCAAGGGTAATTCCAGTAAAAGGAAAGGATAATCTTTCTGTTTACTACTCCGCGCCACAATCCATTGATATTGCTAAGGCAGGAAAGAAAATAGGCAAGATCAAAGTGTGGGGCGTAGGGGTATCGTTGCTAAAAAGTGAACTGTATGGCCTATTGAAAAAACGCATCAATGCTGAGACCGGCGAGGTGCCTGAAGGATACTGTTATTTCCCAAAAAGAGAACCGTCATATTTCAGAGGCTTAACAGCGGAGGAACTTGTTTCCGTGGTTTCTAAAAAAGGCAGTATGAAATATGAGTGGCATAAGAAATATAAAAGGAACGAGCCCCTTGACTGCCGCAACTATGCCCGGGCTGCTGCTGCAATGATAGGGTTAGATCGCTGGAGCAATGACAGATGGGATCGCGAGCGTGATATGTACGAAATCAATGTTCCGGAAGAAATAAAACCCACAATTCAAAAGTCATCAACACCAAAAAAGAAATCGAATTTCTGGAAATAAAAAAGACTGATATGGAAAATACTGAATACAAGCTGCCACTATGTGTTTCGCCTGATGATCAGGAACTAATCGAATGTGTCATCAAAGCCGCCTGCAGGCATTTTGAGATATCCGAACAGCAACTGATCGGAGAAAACAAGCTGGCCAACATACGCCATCTTTGTTTTTACATCATCTACAATGGTACCCATGGCGTTTACGACTACGCTATCGGCCAATTCTTTAAAAAGAAAAGAACAGCCGTTCAATATGGAATCGATTTGATCGAGCATCAGAAAAATATCTATAGGCAAACTTTAGGCAACCTTAACAGCATCACCGCTATTGCCAATAACTTTGAAAAAAAATATTCATGGCATTTACCAACGATCAATATAACACCTTAGTGGAAGCGATCGCTCAAGGTGCGCTAACTGTGAAATATGCAGATAAGGAGGTAACATACCGCAGTCTGGAGGATATGATTCGAATCAAGAACCTAATGGAGGCAGATTTGGGAATGTCTTCCGGCGGCATCAAAACGACATACGCTTCTTTTTCTAAAGGCCTTAACAGCAAATGCTAAACATTTCATGATGAGAAAAAACATTTTCGATAGAGCAATTGAACTAGTGAGCCCCGCCATGGCGTTAAACCGGTATCACGCAAAAGCTCGGTTGGAAGTTGCAAATAAGCACTTCGAAAAAATGGTAAAGAACCAAGAAAGAAAATATGATGGAGCCTCTAAAGGGCGCCATTATTCTGATTGGTTCTCTCCGGAACAGAGTGTGAACCAAGAGGTGATTGCAGCGTTGACGACCCTACGCAATAGATCCCGCGAGCTTGGACGTAACAATCCATATGCGATTAATGCTGTAAGAGCAATTCGAAATAATGTTGTTGGCACCGGTATCATTCCAACAGCAAAAGGAGCAGGAATTGGTAAAAACCAACTGAAGCAATTAAAAGAAGCATGGAATGATTGGGCTGGGAAAACCAATTGCGATTTCGATGATATGAATACCTTCTACGGGTTGGAAAGCATTATCATGAAAACGGTTGTCGAATCTGGAGAGTGCCTTATCCGTAAGGTCCGTAGCACAAGCGCAGACGACATCCCGCTGCGATTGCAGATATTAGAAGGTGATTATATCGACAGCTCAAAGCACAATGGCCAATGGCAACCGGACAATACAATGCTATACTACGGCATCAAGTTCGCCAAAGATGGTAAGCGTTTAGGCTATTGGATATTCAGACACCACCCTAACGAGTTTGGAGCCGTGTCTGATTTTGTTCCTGCATCAGATATGATTCACGTCTACGAGGTAGAGCGTCCCGGCCAGATGAGGGGTGTGCCATTTAGCTGTGGCGCCATGCTGCGTTTAAAAGATCTGGATGATTATGAATTTACTGAACGGATAAGAAGTAAAGTAGCTGCAGCTTTTGCTGTATTTATCACAGACGATGCGACCTCGGAAAACAAGCCAGGGGATGGCGTTGACGATTTGGAAAAGGTAGAACCTGGAATGATTAAACATTTGAAACCAGGACAAGGTATTTCGGTTGCTCAGCCTCCAATGACACAAGGGTTTTCCGAATTTGTAAAATCAAATCTTCGTGGAATATCCGCAGGCTTCGGAACCAGCTATGAAACGCTGACAAACGATTACAGCAATGTAAACTTTAGCAGTGGTCGTATGGGATGGCTTGAGTTCAATCGGAACGTCGAACATCTGCAGTGGAATTTACTTATCCCTCGTTTTTGTGATAAAGTTTATCCATGGTTCGTTGAAGCTTGCCAGTTGAAAGGGATTATACCTTTTGGTGCCAAAGTAAAAGTAACATGGACGCCACCACGCAGAGAAATGATAGATCCGTTGAAAGAAATACAAGCCATTAAGGAACAGTTGCGCGCCGGTCTATGCTCATGGCAAGATGTAGTGAGAATGTTCGGATACATACCTGAAGAGTTGACGGAAGAATTGAAACAAGATGCTGAGATGTGGGATAACCTGGAACTCAAACCAACCATTGATGCCCGCTTTGATCCCAACAGACCTCCGGATCAAGAACCGCAAGATGTTTCTTCAGAAAAACCAGAATAACATTAAGGCTCCTTCAAAGGGGCTTTTTTGTTGCTCACAACTTGCCTAAAGTTTGCCTAAAGTTTGCCTATAAACACGATTGACTGATTTCTAGTTTTGAATTCGATAACAAAAATGCATCGATGCCGAAAGAAAACAGAACGATAATAGGTAAGCAGTATTTCAGAGCAACATTTGACAAAAATTCAATCTCAAAGGAAGATAGAACGGTCGATGTTGTATTTGTAACAGAGCGCCAGGTAATGATGTACAATTGGGATATCGGTCTTTTCTATGAAGTTCTCCCATGCAACGAAATCAATGGTGATTTAGGAAGGCTTAATAATGGAGCTCCGCTATGCGACACACACGACACTTCAAGTGTTCGTAATGGATTAGGAGTTGTCGAGAAGGCTTGGTTTGATAATGGTATTGGTCGCGCTACTGTAAGGTTTTCCAAAAGAGCCGATGTTGATCCTGTATGGCAAGATGTACAAGACAGTATCATTACAGGAGTTAGCGTTGGATATATCGTTTACGAATATGAAGAAGTTGGTGTAAAGGAAAACATTCCACTCATCAGAGCAAACAAGTGGGAAGGAACTGAAATATCTCTTGCTCTAGTTCAAGCTGATAGCGGTGCAGGTGTTGGCCGTGCAGCGTCCGATGACGTTAAGCAAGATGTAATAATGATTCGCAAAAATTCAAATTCAAATACAATGACAGAAGCTGAAAAAGCTGCACTGGCAGCAGAGCGCAAAAGAAGCGCCGAAATTTTAAAAGCATGCCGTGCGGCTAATTTTAGCAATGAGTATGCTCAGGAATTGATCGAAAGTGAAAGAAGCCTTGAAGAGGCTTTGACCGCCATCAATGCCAAAAAAAGTGAAACGCCTCCTGTTAACGAAAGCGAGGTTCGTACACAAGCAACTAAAGCTGAAAGAACACGTGCTTCGGAGATATCAAAAGCATCCCGCGCAGTCGGCTTGCCTGACTCATTTGCGCAAAAACTTATTGATGACGGAACAAGCTTGGAAAATGCCCGCGCTGCGATCATTGATGAAGCTGCAAAAAAGAATCCTGTGGAACCAAAACCTCAATCCGGCGTAATAATTGGAGCGGATGAAAAGGATAAGAAACAACGCGGCATGGAATCTTCCATCATGCATCGTGCGGGTGTTTTGAAAGCTGAAACAGCTGGTGATCCTGGCGAATTCCGTAGCATGACCTTGATGGATCTTGCAAAGGATTGCTTGACAAATGCAGGCATCAATTATCGCGGCTTGTCACAGATGGAAATTGCATCCCGTGCGTTACAAATGGGCTCTCGTGATGGCGGCGGATTAGCGACAGGTGATTTCTCTTATATTTTGGCCAACGTTTTGAATAAAACATTGCGCACAATGTACGATCTGCAAGCAAGGTCATTCACGCAGTGGACTCGCAAATCAACAACCTCCGACTTCAAACAGATTTTACGCACGCAAATTTCCGACTTGAAACTGACACCAGTTCAAGAAGGTGGCGAATACCAATATGCGCAAATTTCTGATTCTGGTGAATCATACAAGGTTGCGAAATGGGGTAAGATCGTTAATATCAACTGGGAAGCGATCGTTAACGATGACCTGAGTGCATTTTCAAGAATCCCCTCTTTCCTTGCCGGAGCTGTTGCTCAAATGCAATCTGATGTGATCTATGCGATCCTTACAGGCTCTCATATTATGGGCGACACTAACGAGTTGTTTGATGCTACAAATCACGGCAACTATACATCAACTGGTACTGCGATCAGTGCAGTCAGTATTGGCGTTGCTCGTCAGATGATGCGTGATCAAAAATCTCCTGGCAACAACATTCTGAATATCGCTCCTAAGTTTTTGATTGTTGGTTCTCAAAACGAGGCCCTTGCGTTGCAGTACAGCTCACAAAACTATGTTGCTACGAAGCAAGCAGATATTAACGTTTGGACTGGCCTTATCACTCCGATCGTTGATGCCCGTATTTCTGGCAAACAATGGTTCATGACAGCTGATCCAGCTTTGATCGACACAGTTGAATATGCAACGTTGGAAGGCAATGACATTTACACTGAATCCAAATACGGATTTGAAGTGGATGCATTGCAGTACAAACTGCGTACTGTATTCGGGGCAAAGGCAATCGATTGGAGAGGCATGTACAAAAACACTGGCGCGTAATTCAATTTCAAAACCACATTAAATAACGCCCCATTGCAAAGGCAATGGGGCACTAAATAAAACAAGATGAACACGTTAGTAAGTAGCGGTAAAACAGTCGAAGTTGTAACCCCTTCTGGTGGCTATGGTAGTGGCCAACCAGTATTACTTGGCAGCATCGTAGGGATTAGCGCAAATAAATATGCGCAAAATGATACTGCGGTAATTTACCTGGTTGGAGCACATAAGGTAGCAAAAGCATCTGGAGCAGCATGGGCCGTTGGTGATAAAATTTACTGGGACGATACAGCAAAAGTATTTACCAAAACAGCAACCAGCAATACTCTTGCGGGATACGCATGGGCAGCAGCTTTAAGCGCAGATGCAACGGGCGTAATTTTCCTTCGTCAATAAAAATATTCGCCAATATTTTATGAATCTGTTTGATGGATTACAAAGGGCAGCACAAAACGTTGTTACCAATGCAATGGGTTATGATGCCCTTTGGACGCCATCAACAGGCGGCGAAACATTAACGGCCAGAGTTCTTTTCAATAAGCCAACGCAAAAAGAAAATGTAAGTGATGATGATTATTTAGCAATCAGGCCGCGCATGGAATATTTCTCCGGAGATTTCCCTGGTCTGCTTGATAGCGTTAGAGACAACAACAATGAAATGGTGATCATCAGCGATATTTCTTACGTCGCTTTCCGTGGCGAAATGAAGTTTGATGGCAAAACAATCATAATCTATTTAGAACAGCAACAATGAACATCAGCGCAATTCAAAGCAGTATTGTAACCAAGCTTTCGACAGAGTTTGAAGCATTAGGATTACAGTTTCTTGCGAAAGATGTTCCTGATTCTGATAAAGACTATGACATTGCTGTTACAAAGCCGGTCGCTTACGTCGTATACATGGGAAGCCAGGCACTGCCAAGCATCTCAACCAATGTAATAGCACAGGTTAGAAACCTTCAGTTCAATGTTGAAATTCATGCCCGCACATTGTATCGGGAAAACGGATTGCATGTTGTAAGAGACATTGTTGAACAAATTCTAATTGGATTCAAACCATTAAACAGCCAACGGCTTTTCCTACTTAAGGATGAAATAAGCAAAACTGATCAAGGCATTTGGGTCCACATCCTGCAATTACAATGCGAGTCAAGACTCATTCAGGTCGACGAACCCCGAAACATTATCATCCCAGAATTTAAAGAACTGGTAAAAGAAGATTAAAACATGAAAAACTTTTTATACATCGGCCAACAGCCACACAATTCAACCATCTTGTTCGATGAACAAGGTAAGAAAGTGCAAAAAGATATTCGCCTCGCTGCTGGAGATGAGGCGCTTCTCCCGGAAGAAAATCCGGTTGTAATTGCACTCGTTGCAAATGGTTTGTTGGTGGAAAGCAAACAAAATTCTACACCAAAAAATTCAAAATAATGTCCGCAAATTACTTACACGGCGTTGAAACAATCGAAAGCGAAGTTGGCGGGCAACCGATAACAGTTGTTAAGTCAAGTGTTATCGCGTTGATTGGTATTGCTCCGGTCGGAGCAAAAAACGTATTGATTTGCTGCAACAGCGCAAAGGATGATGCTGTATTCGGCAAACCAGTGCCAGGGTTCAACATTCCTAAAACCCTGCAAATCATTCGTGCGATCGCTGGCAGTGCTCCCATCCTTGTTGTAAATACATTCGATGCAACGACAAACACTGTTGCTGTATCGAACGAATCGCAGACCGTTACAAATGGCAAATTAAAACTTGCATTTGCGCCGATCGGGACTGTTACGATCAAAGCGAGCGATGGAACTACACCAGCACCGATCGTAAAGGATGTCGACTATACGCTTGATGAGTATGGAAACTTTCAGGTGATCAGTACAAACATCGCGGAAGGAACTACTTATAAGTTCTCTTATAAAAAGCTTGATGCAAGTACTGTTACAACTACGCAGCTTATTGGTAGTGTGGATGTAAACAACAACCGCACCGGTATGGCTTTGTTTGATCTTGCGTACAACACATTTGGCTTTAAACCCAAAGTGATGATCGCGCCAACATACAGCAGTCTTTCGGCAATTTCTGACGCGCTGGCAACATGTGCGCAAAAGTTCCGCGCAATCTATTTGTTAGACGCACCTTATGGAACTACGATCGCAGGTGCAATTGCTGGCCGTGGCATCGCTGGTACCATTGTGTTTAACACAAGCGACCAGAGAGCGGTACTTCTTTATCCATATGTCAAAACGTTTGACGATTACTCTCAAGCGGATGCGGACTACCCGTTCTCTGCATTCATGGCGGGTGTCATCATAAAAACCGATAGCAATCTTGGCTACTGGTATTCTCCATCTAATAAGGAGATCAGCAACGCATCAGGAAGCGAAAGAGTTATCGAGTGGGCAATCAATGATGCGAATTGTGAAGCCAACCAGTTGAACGCTGTTGGTATTGTTACCCTTGCGGCAGGATTCGGTACCGGCATTCGTACATGGGGCAACCGTAATGCTGCTTTCCCTACTGATACTACCATCAAAAACTTTATCAACATCAGGCGTACTGATGATATGGTAGTAGAAAGCATGGAGATTGCATCATTGCCATACATTGACCTGCCGTTGGATCAGGCCCAAATTGACAACATCCGTGAAGCCGGCAATACGTTCATGAGAACACAGATCCAGAGAAAAGCTGTGTTGCCTGGTAGCCGTGTTGAGTACAATCCGGAGGATAACAGCTCCGCTGATCTGGCTGCCGGCAAGCTAACGCTTACCAGAATTTACATGGTGCCGCCTCCAACCGAGCGCATAACGTTCAAGGATGTTTTGGACACTTCATTGCTTAACCAATTCAAATAATAACGATGGCAGGTATACAAATAAATAGTCTCGTGAATGCCAATGTATATAACAATGGCAACAGCCTTCTTGGCAAGGTTGAAGAAATTCAACTGCCTGCGATCAAAGCGAAGGCAGTTGATGTAAAAGCCTTGGGCATGTTCATGGCAACTGAAATCCCGAGCGGGTTTGAAAAGATGACCGGCAAAATGAAATGGAATGCTGTTTATCCGGACCTGATTAAAGAATTTGGTAGCCCATATTCTACAAAGCAGATCCAGGTGCGCGGAAATCTTGAGTCGTGGGATTCAAGCGGACGCATTTCAGAGGTACCGGTTGTTGCTTTCCTTACAGTTCGTTTCAAAGACGTAATGCCAGCGATAACGTACAAACAAAACGACAACCCAGAGCAGGAAAGCGAGTTTAGCTGCAGCTATTACAGACTTGAAATCGACGGTAAAAAGATGATCGAGGTAGATGCAATGGCGAATGTTTTCTTCATCGGAGATGAGGATCAACTAACAAAGTACCGCGCAAATCTCGGTTTCTAATTAAAATAAAAAGGCAAATCAAATTATAGGCTGACTGTAAATGCAGTCAGCTTTTTTAAGCACTATCAACACAAAAAAAATGGAACAACTTAATCAAGACAACACAACACAAGCGTCAACAACAACTGCAACTGAGCCAGCCGTTACCTACCCAACAACTCCGAATGCAGAAGGGTTCTTTTATGAATCAGAAGAAGACAGCGAAATAGGAATATTAACAAAAATATACCCTAATGGAAATAAGATTAAAAAGGTGCTTCTGCCAAAGTGTGGACGAATTGCTGTAGTAAGAGAGTTGACAGGAAACGACAATAAGGAAATTGCCAAATTCATGGGGAAAGACGTTGAGAAATATCAAAGCGCTTCACTTACGATAGCGACTACCATCGATGGGCAAAGAGAAACATTCGAATTTTTCAATTCGTTAAAACTGAAAGACTACAACAGATTACTAGCTATTCACTCTGATCTAAATTTTTGATCAGCCGCGAAACGATCGCCGACGTAGCGGCATATTATGGACAGAGTCCACTGCAGGTGGAAAGGTGGACAACGGCTCAAATATATGAATGGCATAGTGCAGCGATAAAGCTGGAAAAGATGGCAGCTGAATCATACAAAAAGAAAAAAGAAAAAAACAGTGGATAAAAATTTAAAAATAGTACTTGTCTTAACTGCATATGATAAGGCTTCTGCCGTAATGGGTAAAGCTTTTTCCAATGCAGAAAAGCATGCAAAATCCATTGAAAAGGCAAGTAAGGCAGTCGGAGAAATTGGCGATAAGAGCCTTATCGCCGGTGGAGTTATAACAGCTTTCTTTGGCAAGACTGTAGAAGATGCCAGGGAATCTGAAAAAGCAGTGAGGCGACTTGACCAGGTATTCAAAAGCATGGGCGAAACATCTTCAGCTGCAGCCGAGCAAGCAGCGGAGTTTGCCGGTAATCTAGAGTTTAAAATCGGTGTCGAGGATGAGGAGATTATGGCAGTGCAGGCAAAGCTTGCAACATTTAAAAAAGCAAGTGATGAAGCCGCCAGAAGTACGGGAATATACAATAGAGCTACCCAGGCAGCATTTGATTTGCAAGCGACTGGATTTGGAGACGCCCTGAGCAATGTTACACAATTGGGAAAAGCATTGCAAAACCCTGCACTTGGTGCTCAAGCATTGGCAAAAGCCGGCGCGATCAACAAGGAAGATATGCCGATGATTAAAATGCTTCAGGCAACAAAGGGTGTTGCGGCTGCTCAACAATTCGTTTTGGCAGCAGTAGAGAAGCAAGTAAAAGGAGTTGCCGAAAGAACTGCAGATCCTGTTAAAAAAATGAAGATTCAGTTCACTGAATCTTCTGAAGCAATAGGGAAAGCGTTACTTCCTGAAGTGAATAAGCTTGCTGATAAATTTGCGACGTTCGCGCCGAAAATCATCGACTTTGTTGAAAACAACAAATCATTGATAATTACTGCCGCTAAAGTTGGCGTTGCGCTTTTGGCTTTCGGTGCTACTATGAAAGTTGTGCAATTCATTATGACAGGATTCTCCACTGTTATGAATGTTATAAAAGCTGTCAAGGAGGTAGGAACCGTAGTGGGGACCGTTGGAAAATTTATGTTAGCGAATCCTATGATTTTGGCGATTACGGCAATCGCAATCGCGGCTTTTCTAATTATTAACAACTGGGATAAAATCAAAGTGTTCTTTATCAATCTATGGGATAAAGTGAAGCAAATTTTCACAGCCACATGGGAGTGGATAAAGAAGCTATTTTTGAATTACACGCCGGAAGGTCTTATAATTAAGAATTGGGATAAGATATCGGCATTCTTTACAAATCTATGGAACAAAGTAAAACAGGCATTTGTAGCTGCTTGGGAATGGATAAAAAGCATGTTCCTGAATTACACTCCCGAAGGTTTGATAATAAAACATTGGGACAAGATTGCTGAATACTTCAAGGGTATTTGGGATAAAGCAAAAAAAACATTTCTTGAATTTGTCGGCTTTACCTTGACGTTGGGAGACAAATTTCTGCAAGCTGGCAAAAACATTGTCAACAGTTTATGGGAAGGAATGAAGTCAATGGCTCATAAGCCTATTGAAATGATTGAAAACATAGTAAAAAAGGTTCGCGACTTTCTCCCATTCTCTCCGGCTAAAGTTGGTCCTTTAAAAGATATCCATCGCATAAAGCTTGTGGAGACAATTGCACAGAGCATTAAGCCCCAACCAATGATAATGGCTATGGCAAAAGCTACTGGCTCTTTGTACGGTCAGATGAATCAGCCATTGCCATCATTAGGCAGATCAGGAGGCTCTACGCAATTGCATTTCAATCCTGTGATTCACTTATCAGGAAGTGCCACAAAAGAAGATGGGCAGATGTTGACCGACGCTATGCGAAAGGACTTTTCAAAGATGATGAGAGAATATAATCGAAATCAAGGCAGAGTATCATTCAATAATAGCTAATGTTTGCACAATTAGGAACTACAGTATTTGATGGGCAGAAAAGCTTTGTATCGTTCAACAACGAACAAGAGGCAATCATTGTTGAGCATGCTCTTATTGGGAGAAGGGCGCAATTACAAGGAGCTGCTATCGGATTGAGAAATATAAACCTCACCATTTTCCTTCACCAGGAATACTGCAAGGTTTCACAAGAGATAGAGAAACTTCGAAAATCTCTCAACACTTTTGAAATATTGCCTCTTCTATGGGGTAATGGCAAAATTGAGGGAGAATTTGTAATACAGAGCCTGTCAGTTACGAATCAAGACATGGACGCGCTCGGCAATATCATTGCAGCAGAAGTAAGCCTTTCATTGAAAGAAAACGTTAGTGATGATAGGGTAAATCAGCAAGAACAGGAGGCAAAACAAAACGCCTTTGCTGTTGGCGATAAAAAACCACCAACTAAAAGTAACAGGATTAATCCTGAAAAATGTAATGCAAAAGTTAGCAATATTATCTCTGAAATCAAGTCCCATGCTTATCAAGTGGATGTGCACAGCCTAAGATATTCAAGCACCCCAAACGATAATAGTGTAATTCTTAAATGCTTGTCAATAATATTCAGTGGCTGTCAAAAGCTCATGGATGCATCAAATGATACTACAAGCTGCATTTATCAGACAAGTGTCGGACCAAGCGCCGTAAAAGTTCAATCAAGAGCTAAAATAATGGCAGATGATGTCAAAGCAAATCAGGCAGATTACTTAAATCCATTTCCAAATATTTCAGGGATAAAGGCAGACAATTACAACTTACAAACCGAAGTAAGAGTGTTACAAAGTTCAGCTAACGGTATAATTCAATCATCAATAGTTAAGAAATGAGAACAGCTGAATACATAACAAAGCCGGGTGACAGATGGGACCAGATCGCTTATAAAGCGTATGGGACTGTAAACAATGTCACGCTTGAAGATGGGAGAATTGTTAATGCTATCAGCCTGATCATTGAAACAAACTCATCACTGGCCATCGATAGTATTTTGGAGCCTGGACTTTTATTGAACATACCGATCATACCGAGCACAACCATTAAAACACAAGCGGATCTGTTGCCGCCTTGGAAATAATATGAATTTACCCGTTGCAGAATACACGCTTGTTTACAATACAAAGGATATCAGCCGTGATATCGCTGATCAGGTTATCAGTATCAACTACACCGATAAGATCGGTGGCGAAAGCGACACGTTGGAGCTGGTATTGATGGACAAGGACCTTCGCTGGCAAAACTCATGGTATCCGCAAAAAGGAGATTCAATAAATCTGATCATCAGGCAAAATGGTTTACAGATGGATTGCGGTTTGTTTGAAGTCGATGAGCTTTCATTGAGCATCTCTACATCCGGAGACGTGTTTTCCATCAAAGGCCTAGCAGCCGGCATTAAAAAACCGATGCGAACAAAAGAAAGCTACGCACATGAGGATAAAAGCCTGAAAGAAATCGCCAACACCGTTGCCAACGATATGCAATTGAAACTATTGGGTAATGTGCCGGCGATATCAATTCACCGGGCAACACAGTATAGAGAATCGGCCCTTTCCTTTTTAAATCGTATCGGTAGCACCTATGGATGTATCTTTTCCGTTCGTGGCGCGAACCTGGTATTTACATACTACAAGGATCTGGAGAATAGAAGCGCGTCATTAACCCTCACCAAGCAACAGTTGATATCGCTTGAGGTCCACGATCAAACGCACAAAACATTCAAGGCCTGCAGGGTTCGCCATCATGATCCCCTAACTAAAGATGTTCAGGAGTTTACAGCGAATCCGGATGATGATAGTGACAGCGATGTCGATAGTTCCGACACGTTGGAAATTCGTGGCAGAGTAGAAAATAAACAGCAAGCGGAGCAAAAGGCTCGTTATGCTCTTTATAAAAACAACACTGAAGGTGTTGGCGGTGATATCACATTGCCAGGGAACATCCTGTTTGTAAGTGGAAACAACTTCCAGCTGAACGGCGCTGGAAATTTCTCCGGCATTTTCCATATAATGGAATCCTCGCACTCCATTAGCAGCAATGGAGCTTACGTCACATCCGGAAACATCAAGAGAGTTAAAACAATTGATTCCGTAAACTTTAAAACACAATAGCATGCAGTTTAAGATAGGACTTGTAAGTGATGCAAAGGCTGGATTTGCGAAAGTGTATTTCAAGGATGACGATATAACTTCTGATTGGTGGCCCGTGATCGTTCGCACTTCCCTAAAGGACAAAGAAAGCTGGATCCTAAATGCAAATGAGCATGTTGCTTGTATTACTGATACCCATTGCGAAGAAGGGTTTATTATTGGTGCCATACATAGCAATGCGGAACCGCCAGACAGCGGAGCCAGTAAAAACAAATTCAGAAAAGTTTTTGAAGATGGAACTTACCTTGAGTACGACAAGTCATCGCATGAACTCACTGCCAACGTGCAAGGTAAAGTAACAATATCTGCAAACGGAAACATTAAGGCCACAACCAATACGGGAAATATTGAAGCAACAACTACTGCAGGAAACATTAATGCGAAAGCTTTGCAGGCAACAATCGAAGCGCCTGTGATCACACTGAAAGGAGCCGTGACAGTACAAGGAACTATTACTGCCGGTGGACTATCACTCACTGCAATGCCCGGTGTGTCTGGTGCTGATGGTAAAGTACAAGGTGACATTAATGTTACTGGTGCAGTTAACGCAGACGGCGCAGTTAAATCAGGCGCAATATCGCTCGGTACACATAAACACACTGGAGTACAAACAGGCAGCGGCACATCAGGTACACCTGTCCCATAATCAATTTGCCTAAAGTTTGTCTAAAGTTTGCCTAAAAACGGAATCACATTAATTCAATTTTTGTGATTCATAACGCAAGCTAATATTGGCAACTCTTCAACAAATAAAATCACCAGTATGGACCTATAGTATAGGAGGTGGCGGGGCAATCGCTGAAGGCGTTGCTGCCATCCGTCAATGCATAGACGTAATCATTCGCACAACCAAAGGAACGGATCCTTTGCGTCCTGAATTTGGTAGCGATGTTTACAAATACCAGGATCAGCCAGTTGATGTTGCAATTCCCAATATTAAGAAAGCAATCCTTGATGCTATCGCAACGTGGGAGAAAAGAGTTTCAATCACCTCGATCGATCATGAAGTAAAAAAAGAAAACACACAGTTCTTTATTACTTATGCACTCGTAGATGAAAATCTTTCTGACACGCTGCTTATTGATATCGGCAATGAAAATATTTCCACTGGTGTTTCGATAAACCGTTTGATTTTACAAGGTTTATTTCCTCCCAATCCTTCGGCTCTTCAATATCAAATTCAATGTTCGTTAGATAATAGTGATCTATTGCCTTCGCCACCGGCGCAAGGATTTGCTGATACCTATGAGATGTACCTGTGGGTGAAAGAAAATTGGTCCAACTATGGCCAATGGTACTATACATCAAGCAGCATTGTGGGATATATCAATCCTCAATATTCGATTGGTTCGATCTCAATAAAAGTCCTAAGCAAAACGAAATTTCTAGGAGGCATCCCCTCATTGCCAGTTGGCTATAAATACAATGTATTGATTAATGTAGACTCAACAACCTACGTTAACGCTATTGATCTTTTCACCGCTGACCAAATAAAACAGTGGGCAAATGATACACTTGGTAATGTAGGTGATTGGTTCATTGAAACAAATGGCGGCGCTTTTAGCGATGACTTTAATGAAGATTTTGAAATATTTCAACAGCTGCTCGTGGTTTATACCGACCAGGCAAAAAGCGTAGTAATTAACATCACAACCATACCGCAGTAATGGCAGAAACTTTACCAATAGTATTTGAAGAAGATATACAACCGATTTTACAGCGGATGCAAACCAGCTTGGAAAGTCAGTTGGGTAGAGCTTTGGCGCCAGGTGACATTGAGATGTTGTTGATTAATTCTTTTGTTTATGAGCTGCAGCTCTATCGCGTTGCCGGTAACCAGGCTTTCAGACAATGCCTGACAAGATTTGGAACCGGTGCGGCCCTCGAATTTCTCGGAGAGTTAGTTGGAGTTAAACGACTGCCGGCAAGCAGTGCAGAGTGTACCATCCAGATGAATCTCATTGATGGGCACAATCCCGTACAGATCCCACAAGGAATAAGAGTTCAATCGATCGATGGCAATGTAACATTCATTACCAATAGCCCTGTAGCTGTGCCACTTGGAGTGAATGTAGTAACAGTGACAGCGCTTTGTCAAACAGCTGGCGTTGCAGGTAATAACTATGATCCTGGTAAGATTGCAGTTGTCCTTGACCCTCAACCATATCTCGTAAGTGCTGCCAATATAGATAAAACTGCAGGCGGTAGCGATGCAGAAACGGATGATCAATTAAGAAGCAGGATCAACCTTGCCCCTTCTTCTTTTTCCGTTGCCGGTCCAAAGGGAGCATACATATTTTTTGCAAAGTCTGCTCATCCTTCCATCGTTGATGTTACCTGCGTGACAACAAACCCAGGAGAGGTTACTCTATATCCTCTTTGTGCCGGTGGCGAATTGCCATCTGATGAAATTCTTGATAAAGTGCTTTCAACCTGTGACGATGAAAAGGTACGTCCGCAAAACGATACAGTTTTGGTAGATGTGCCGACTGTAATTGAATACGCGATTGAAGTTGAACTCGAAATCTACACTGGCGCTATTGATGCAGAAGTGCTGGCCCAGGTTAATACAAATCTGAACGCGTTCAAAGATGAGCGAAATAATAAACTAGGAATGGATGTGATCAGATCTCAAATATCTGCGTTGAGCATGGTTAAAGATCAGGTGTACGATGTAACAATAGTTTCACCAGTTGCCGATATCGTAGCAGATGAAAAAACATACCCAAAATGTACGGGAATTAATGTAACAATAACTGGCAGTAACAATGGGTAATGTAGCAATGGCCGATAGCATCTCGTACTTACCAGAGTTTAAAAGCTGGTATAGTGTATTCAAAGAAGAGCTTGGACAACTTGACTTAAGCAAGCTACTCGTATACATCATTGAGACTGTTGACGCAAGTGCGTTGCCATACCTCGCTGAACAGTTTGATGTATTGGGATACAAAGGGTTTAGAATGGCACAGACCGAAGCCGATCAGCGAGAGGTCCTGAAAAGAGCAATTGAATTGCATCGATATAAGGGAACAGAATGGGCGATAAAAGAAGGTCTTAAAAGTATTGGTTTCCCGGATGTCGAATTAAAGAAAACAGGTTATGATCATTGGGCAAAGTTTGGCGTAAAACTCACAAACTCCAATGTTCAATTAACGGCCAATTCTTTTAACGACATCATTCAAATGGTTGCAGAATACAAACGGGCCGTTTGTGTTTTGATGGATGTCACCATAGATCTTTTATTCGACGACACGATTGATTTAAGCGACGATGACGCAAATGCATTACCGGCTGTTTCAGGAGATGATAATATCGAGATGACCGGAACACTCAAATATGATGGCGAAGGAATGTACGATGGAGATTATGACCACAGCGGAGATAGTGATGTAGTAACAATTACACCGATTTAAACAAAAATATTATGCTTTTAGCAGCAGGAAGAACGAACGTTGAAAAACTACTGGCGGGCGATGCAGCCGGAAAAAAAATAACGAAGATCGTCGTGGGAACGAGCAATACCGCTGTTTCAGAAGGAGACACTACCATCAGTGGCGCTGTCGCAAAGGATATCGAGACTGTTGATTATTTCTCCGACGGACATGTGCAGTTTAATGCAACGCTTGTGGCTGGGGATCCTTCAATGGTAATTCAAGAGATCGGTCTTTATAACCAGGATGGAACATTGTGCCATAGAAAGGTGGTCCCGTCGATCAACAAGGTTTCCGGAACTACTTATGCTTTGTCTTACAAAATAAAAGTTCAATAACCAATGATAGATTATACCGCACTGGATGAATTTACAGACACACAGATCTATGACCTTTCAGATTTGGTGAAGGGCGGAGATCTTGGTGCAAGTAACATCCCAATCAAAGCGCTATTGGATAGATCGCTTTACCTGTTAAACAGGTTGGTTTCTTATGAAGGAATTGTTCTGCAACCAGCTGACTACACATATGATGTCGCGGATAAAAGAAAGCTGTTTGTATTCAATCTGTCAACCAATGCAACATTCAATCTTCCGGACGTTGCGTCTTTAAGAGTTGGCAGCATCGTGCCTATTAACTGTTATACAACCGGTATCAAGGCGCTTACAATTCAATGTAATGGAACGCAAAAAATAAAAGGCGGCAACTTCGATGGAACTGATACATCAGTGATGTACATGCATAACAATGAGAAGCTTTCTTTGGTTGCAGCCGGTGATCATTGGGAGATAGACAAGGCAGATGGCAATTTCTTCACCGTTGGCGAAAGTGTTTATTCACGCCGGATCGTCGGTAATTGTGTCGGCACTAATGGTACGACGTTCAATAGAGCAGACATGCCGCGTCTATCCGCTTATGCATTGTCATTAGGTATTAATCAGGGAATTATTTCTGATGTAATCTGGTTAACCGATAACATAAATAAAGGATTTTTCAGCACTGGAGATGGTGCGACAACATTGAGATTGCCTGATGAGCGAGGACTCTTCCTAAGAGCGCTTGATCAAGGTCGTGGCTTTGATACCAGTAGAATAAATGAATACCCTGGCGGCTTCGCAAATGACTCCAATAAGAAGCACAACCACACCGAAACGCCCGATACAGCAGCTGATGCCAATAACGCTGTAAACACCAGTAGATCAAACTATGACTTCGGCAATATTCCAAACGGCGTTCCGGAAGGGAAACCAGGATTGATTCGTCGATCCTACAAAACAGGTGGAGTGGGCAACCCAACTCCCGCAGGCGGTGATGACACCGGACGAGGGTTTGAGCCAGCTTTCCGTGAGACGCCGGTAAACATTCCATTCGACGGAGGCCCACAAAGTCAACCTAAAAACATCGGACTGTTAAATCAAATCAGATACTAATGACACTCGAAGAACAAATAGAGTCAATCAGGAGCTATGTCAACACGAACATCGTTCCTAACGGGACCAAGAGCATTAAGGCTGATAAGGTCAATATTCCGTTCAATGAAATTCTGAATGTAATGATAGCCATTCTTGGTACAGGCGGCGGCAGCGGTAGCGGATATGAATTTAAGGAAGGCTATGCGATAACTGCCGGTGTTACTTCAGGCTTTGTAGGAAATACAAATACAGTAACTCATGCCGATTGGATAGGATGGGAAATCCAGCCGTTCAGAATGGGTTATGGCCCGCTTGATGAATCTACGGACTTCACCTACAACAAAACAACTGGCACACTCACACTCTCCAACTCAGGAGATGTATTTGGCCCTAACGAAAAACTGTTCATAACATTTAAACCTCGATTGATAGTATAATGAAAGGAATAATCAAACTCATCTTGGCGATTTTCACAATTGCCATTTCGTTAAACTGCGTTGCGCAAGATGTCTTCTATTTAAATCCTAACGCACCAGGGTATCGATACAAGCGCTTGCTTATTGACAGTGCATTAAGAGTGCCGAAAAAATACAACCTGAAACAACAGGATAGCAACTCCATTGCATTAGATCATGGTTTCATCATCTATTGGGACGGTATTAAATGGGACACTGCATCTGCTAAAGGCAGTGGTGGTGGAGGTGGTGGTATCGATACGGTTGCGCATGGTTTAACGCTGAAAGGGAAAGGTATTTCTTCCAGCAAACTTGAAGTGGATACGAATTACCTCGCTACAAGGAATTATGTCGATACTCTTAGCTTGAACATGCAAAATATTGGCACTGCAACGGGAGCGGTTGGATTCTTTTCTCCATTGTCAAACAAGTACACTGCCAAGTATAAAAAAATATACTCCAGCGATAACGCATTTCAATTTACCAACGTCAATGATTCTCTTGTCAATGCAACCGCTCTGAATGTTTATAAACGGGGCGGCAACTCTTTTGGCGCAAACGGTATCATTGGCACCAATGACAATTACCCATTTATTTTCAACCAAAACGGCGTTGAACGGGAACGGTTAGCCGCCACAACGGGCAACCATTTGATCAACACCACATCTGACAATGGCACCGATAAACTACAGGTGAACGGAAGCGCTTCCGCTAAATTTTTAACGCTGCATAGCGAAGGAATAGGAAACACAGAAGATTATAATTTTAATTTAACCAGATCCGAAAGCGGTACTACATTTGGTCTTTTGATCGGTACAAATTATTTCTATGGATCAAGTGCTATATATTTTAGAACGGATGTTCCTATTTCATTCGGTACACCGCTTGCCTCTTTTTCCGGGTCCACGTATGTTGAAAATGGTATTACTACCGGCGGCGGTCTTCTGTTTAGTGGAAGAGCTGCAATCGCATCAAATGACAAGGAAGGCCTAGATTTTATTTCAGGGTGGTACACAACGGGCCGAGATGCAACAAAGCCTATTTTAAAAATAGGCAACGATGGACAGGTTAAAATATCAACATACCCAACTACTACAGACATTGATAACTATGCGGCTGCCTTAGATATTCAAAGCACATCGGGCGGTTTTTTACCGCCCCGCATGACAACCGCAGAAAGAGATTCATTAACCGGAATATTTGCGTACAAAGTGACAAACGGTGGAAGCGGGTACGTTTCACCCACTGCGACCATAACAGGCGGCGGCGGTACAGGTGCAACAGCTAACGTGGAAATTTCGGCGGGCACGATAACAAAAATATTTGCAACAACGCACGGTGTTGGGTACACTAGTCAACCCACGATAACAATCACAGATAGCGGCGGTACCGGTGCAACGGCGGTTGCAAAACTTGGGATTCTTGCAGAGGGGCTGACTATCTACAACCTTACTACACACAAAATGCAAGTGTGGAACGGCTCAAGCTGGAACGATCTCTATTAGAAATTTTAATCAAATACATTACCAAAATGAAAAAAATAATTATTCAACTACCAATGAAGCTTGCTCTTTGGGCAGGTCAGGGCTTGTGGCACAATATGGATTATTTGCAAGAAACAAGAAGCTTTGATGCGGCGATCTTGAACAAGTCATATAATGCTACGGAAAATATTTCCATTGAGCTTCGTCCCGACACCATAGTTGACATCTATAAAAGACTGTCGAATCTTCCGGAGGGAATTGCAGCACGTCCAAACAAAGATGCAAAGGATATTCTGTTGCCTCAACTCATTGCCATGACCGAAGGCGCAGATACTGATCTTGCCCAAAGTGCCGGTTATGTTTTGACAACGCTGCAAGCGTGGGACAACAAACAAATTGCAGATACTGCAGGGATCATCAACCGCCTTGCATCAGAATTATTCATCTCATAAACTTTGGCATGCGAAAGATTTTAATCACGATTTTGCTTTGTATAGGTACTGTTGCAATGTATGCACAGTACAACGGCATGGATAGTGTTATGATTGGATCGTCCAATATCAAAACACTGATTTATCCGCGTGCTGCTAATCGCGTACCTGGAAAGAAATACGCAGTGATGATTCACTACAACAGTGATTCAACGATCGGAGCAGATCTTTCGCTAATGTTCAAAACTGGATTTCCGCGTCAGGTGGCTAATGGTAAGGTACAAGGCACTATTGCTGATTCTATCATTCACGTTTGCCCGCAAGCTTATACTGCAGGGGCGCTCAAAACACCTGATATGTTCAACCAGGTGATGGACTATATCGCGGCGTCTCTTCCATGGGATTCTACCAAGTGGACCAATGGCATGTACAAGTACATCTGTCTCACCGGCATTGCGCAGGGAGCCAATGATGCATGGGATGCAATTGCATGGTATGGTACCGGTAACGGTGAATTGAAATACACGTTGAAGATTAGTCATGCAGTATTCAGCAGCTTACCAAACATATATCCTGCATCCCAGGCGTTCGATAATTACATGGGAACAACGACTAAGTTTTTCCATGAACAAAATACGAATTCTTGTTGTACATATGGGCCTGCACAGTCTATTAGTACAACGCTTTCCGGTCAGGGCGGCGGAACGATCAGCACGTTTACATTAATGTCATTTGCCGGAAATGGTTATAACAATCTTGTTTGGGACAGTGTATTTTCTCCGGTTGCTATAGATACTATTAAGAACATTTATCGTTGGTTGCTGCAAATGCCTGGAGCACCTACAGGGCCGGTAAGCCAGAAGATCAAAGTATATGAATCGTCTGTGTATGATCTTTCGGGCCGAATCAATCATAAGGATAGGCCTTTCAATTACTTTGATGGTTTTGAAACGGTTGATCCCGCAAATGGAGATAACACTTTTAATGCTCAATGGCTCTATGACGAGAAAGGTAAACTACGATTGATCAAAGGTGATACTACCAGTGCCATCCCGGGCAGTGGTAGAGATCAGGCTTACTTCAATGGTGATCCTTCTTATACGCCTGCATTCGCTGGATATTACTTTCCGGGCAAACGCGGTAGGTGCATTGTTATTGATCTGAATAACGATCCTTACATCAAAGATGCATTGCGTACGCAAGGGAAGAAATGGAAGATCACAGACATCTACGGCTATGAAAACAACTTTGAACCAAACGACACTCTGTATTTCTACAATTTCGATAAAGTGATTGAGGAAACGGATGTTCGAAAGATACCTTACATGATTAGCCGACCTGACAGCACGATGACTCCGTTTGCTTACCTGGTAACTACCGGTGGCACTGCGTCAACACCTGCATGGAGATTTGTTGATGGACTAGCTGATTCGATGAGATACATCATGATCCGGAATACACTTCAACAAAGAAGCGGCTATATCTCTACCGCATATCACAATGAACTTGTGTTCTATGGTATTCCACCGTACACAAAAGATACTGCGAAAGCGTGGGGATCATACACCGGTCCACTGCCGAAACAAACAACCATCTATGACAAGTTGGGCGTAAACACGGGGGTGCAGATCGATACAAACACGATCGGGTTTCTTAAGAATATCCGTCAGTATGTGAACGTAGATTGGTACGATACAGACACAGCTGCAGCAACCAAGTATAAACAACTGTTCAACGCGGATTACTTTCCAGGTTACCTGCTTTGGAATCAGTATTGGAGAAACAAACACCTCAATCATTGGCTTGCCGTTTTTGGCGCCTCAAAGAGAGCAGGTAAAGAAGCTGGATTCTCTGTTCGAAACAATATCGATACCGTCTTCAGCGAGCCGGGCGACTGGCTGCATTATAAATCTCACGGAAGGCTGTTCTATCAACTGGCTTACAAGTGGGGCAACAACCAATCGTTAAATGGTAGCAAGTACAGATGGTTCAACGATACTACCATAAGCGGTTACTCGCAAAACTGGCACAACTATTTGGAATTGGGAAATGAAGATGACACCTACGAGCCACCTGCAGTGTCAGCTGCGAAATTGATCATGGCCGTAAACGGCAACATGAATCGATTAGGCGACACCCTTGGAATCAGGAATGCAGATCCTGGCACCAAGATCATTTATGCCGGCCAGACATATCCAGACACGTCGCGTATAAGAACCGTAATGCTGTTGGCTTATGCCATGATGAAAGATACGACAACAAGATTGTTCGACGTCTTCAGTTATCACGATTATTCCAGGTCGCTTGATACGGCTTCAAATGTAGTAGGACCCACCTATGAAGAGCAGATCGGCAACGGCGGCATGGTGCCGGAAAGAAACCATTGGTTCCAGGAGTGTGACCAGATTGCAAAATACATCTATCGTATTACGAGAGATACCACAATTCAAACATGGAACACGGAGTACGGTTGGGACAACAATCCTTTTCGATCAACGACAACGGCTGACCTTGCTGCCACCTTCACAACAACAGGAGTGCCGATGATCGCAGGTTATGACAGCGTGCAAAGCAAGGCCATCGCCATGATGCGAATTGATCTGATCATGTGCGCAACAGCACTGATGGGATGTACTGAGTTTAATGCTCATAATGGCAACTTGGATCAAACCAATAATGTACCGGTGAACTTCTATACTACTGGATACGGCGGAGGCACCTATGCTTTGAGTACTAAGTTCCCGAATTACTACAGCAAGCGATGGATGGTGCAACGCATGGGCAACTACTATATCGATCAGGTAATGTCAAAAGATAGCACCGGTCTATGGGTGATGAAATGGAGAAATAAGAATGCGACTGATTCGGTAATGTATTCCATCTGGAAGGGAACGGAAACTGGCGCAACAACACCAGCAACGTTTTCAGTTACACCGGTTATATCTAACAGTTACCAGAAAGAGGTTTACAATTTCAGTACGCAGGCGAGTACGATAACAACTGTTTCAGCTACAGGGCTTACAGTAAACATTACAGCCGGGGAGATGCCAATTTTCTTATTCGCAAAAGAAGCTGGACAGTCAGCGGACCCAATAATAAATTTTAGACGCGGAAGATTCAGAATTCAATAATAAAAAAAATTGACCCTATGCAACCAAGCAGTGGTTTTTATGGAATGGACAAAACAAGTATAGGCCTATGTGCCATCACTTACGCACTGAATATCATTAGCACGATTGACTTATCAACAGCTGTGAGTTTTGTCGCGCTGATGGCAGGAGTGTCAACACTTTCATATAACTGCATTAAAATCTATTACGAGTTCATCAAAAACAAAAAGAAATAACATGAAAGAATTTTTCAAGCGAGTAGGCAAATCTGAAATTCAAAACATTTTGGGCGTTATTGTAGTAGTGGGCTGTTTTGTCCTGCTTTACTTAATGCTCATGAAGCCAATCCCTGCAGAAAACAGAGAGGTGTTAAATATCGCGGTTGGTTTCATTTTCGGCGGGGCTCTTGCCGGCGTAATTGGCTTCTATTTCGGGGCCAGCAAACAACCTGTTAATAAAGATCAAAATCCACAAAACACGCCATGAAATTAAGAACATATAAAGCTCTTCTGATTGGCTTAGTAATCATGTATTGTGCATTCTTATTGTTTGGATGTACAACTCAAAAAAAATGTTTGGAGCGGTTTCCTCCACAGATCATCACAAAGGACAGTATTGTTTTAAAGGATAGCCCAATCTATTTAAGGATATATGTTCCAGTGCCAGGTGATTCAGTAACCATGCATGATACTTTCCCGTGTCCGGATATGATTTATCATAAGGAATTCAAAAGTGCATCAGGTCGGACAATTGGGATCGTGAATGTCAAACAAGGACAATTAATAGTCAGCTGCAAAACAGATTCATTGAATCGAATAATTGATTCTCTCGTTCATCTTCAAACAAAGGAGGTTTATAAAACAGAAACTAAAATCGTTGAAAAGCCAGTGGTCAAATACCGAATGCCTGGTTGGTGCTGGTGGCTGATTATTGCGCTCCTTGTGTGCCTCTGCTGGATATTCCGTAAACCTATCATTTCAGTTTTAACCAAATTAATATAATCATGAAAAAGTTATCTCAAATCAAAATCGGCAAATGGCCGCTTTACAACTACCTGAAAGTTGCAGGTATGTTCGGTGGGCTAATTATCGGAGGGATCGGTTGGCATCTCACTGATGAATTTAGTGACTGGTATAATATCATGGCCTTCGGTGGCCTGCTGATGTTTATCGGGTCTATTTTTTGGGCGGCTCAAAAGCCCGGTAACGCACCAGGAAATTCTGACCGATGATAACGCTAATCCTTTTCTTCCTTGCAGGGATGTTCAACGCGGTCATGGATCGAACCGGTGATCGCGTTGCCTTCAATGGCTCTATTTTCCATCTGAAGAATACAAGATTTTGGAGCAAGGAGGATTCCTGGCAATACGCCACAAAAGTCTTCGGATGGAAAGCTGATGCCTGGCATATTGCTAAGTCTTGCATGGTGACCTGTTTGGTATGCGCAGCCGTGTTCTACAAGCCGATTTTGCATATATGCAAAGATTCAAGCACAAATGCAATTTTCGATGTACTGTTACTCGGTACAACGTGGAATGCATCATTCAATTTATTCTATAATAAAATTTTAAAGAAATAGTTATGGCACTTATAAGACAAGTTAGGCAACATCCAGAAAGTTGGGCATGGGCCTTCGTGGAATGGTCAGATGAAAATCCTAATCATTTTGTTTTATTGGGAGGAAAAGAATTCCTGAGAAAGGAAGAGGCAGAAGATTATTCACAAGGATTTGCAATTGATAGTTACGATTGGGTTGAACCGCGTGATTTGAAACTAAAGCGCCTTACACGAGAAAAAGAAAATTTGCAAAATAGATTGTCTGAGATTGAAAAAGAGCTATCGGAATTATGACTGAAAAACAAATAGCACAATGGATTAAAGTGAACTTAGGTCCAATTATTCAAAAAGCTCTTTCGCAAAGACCGGGCAAGATATATACTGAAGAATGGCTTGGCGCCATGGTGCAAAGAGAAGTCGGTTTCCTAATCGCTCGTTATGTTGAACAGAACGCAAAGTTCGATGCTATCTGTAGCCTGATGAGAGGAGACTACAGCCAGCGAACCGGGGAAACAGAAAAGCAATATCATGGCTTTGGATTCTTCCAAATAGATGTTGCCAGTTTCCCTGATTTTGTAAAGTCTGGTGCCTGGAAAGATCCGTTGAAAACATGCCTTAAAGCCATCGATGTTCTGGAAGCAAAAAGGAAGTATCTGGAAACGAAATCAGAGTACCAAGAGTTGACAAATGATCAGAAATGCCGGGCAATAACTGCAGCTTATAATACCGGTGAAGGAAATGCCTTCAAAAGCATCCTTGCAAAACGGGATGTTGATTTCACGACTCACAATAAAGACTACTCGAAAGAGGTCTGGAGATTCAAGGATATTTATAAATCCGTATAGAAAACTAATTTCAGTGTTGATGATTAAGCCAAAAGAGCCTGGTATTTCCATACCGGGCTTTGTGTTTTTTAAGCATATAAACTAAATTTATTAGTATTAAAAAACTAATTAATTTAGTGCTCAATTCAGGCTTATGAACTTCACTATTGGAAAATTCACAATAGACTTCAATTATAAGGGAACGACCTACCGAATGCTGGTAGATCAGGTTTTTCGTTCGAATGACGTAGAGCGATTTATGATATCCGCTGGAGGAAAAGCTGTTATACTTCAATCGAATCGACCGGCTTTGCGATCAAGTGGAATGAAAACGGATAAAATAACCTGGACTGTTTATGAAGGACCAGCCAACTGGCCAGAACCCTTACGTGAGGCGATCAAGATCATCGAAAACAAGATACTGTCAATCGAGGGGCAGCGTGATCATTGGCATAGATCTTAAAGTCCTTTCCATGCTTCGTTGGTTTCCTTGTCTATCTTACGATTGGTAACTTTATAATAATTCTCTACGCAAGTTTTGACCGTAATACCCATTAACTCTGCACAAGTCTCGCTGCTTATTCCACGCTCAGCACACATGGTAATTGCGAATGTGTGGCGTCCGGTGTGAGAAGTGATATGCTTTCTAATTTTTAACTCTTTGGCGATATCCTTTAATTTTTCATTCAAGGTAGGTTCTTCAATGTCAAGTGGCATCTCACGAATGCGGTCCAAGGTCCTTTTCAGTGGTGTACTAAGCGGCATTGTAACCCATTCATTATTCTTTGTTGCTCTTAAGTATATTCGTTCCTCTACCAGGTGTTTGCTGATTTCGAATTGCTTCCAGTCAGAAATTCTCAATCCGGAATAACAACCAAGAAGGAAATAAACGGCGGTTTGCTTCATGACGTGATTAGTAACCTTGTCAGCATATTTTTCCCAGTCTTTGAGCTCCTTAAGGCTTAGATAGTCCTTTTGAGGCGCTTCATATACAGGATTTTCGTAGACATTAAATGGATAATATTGTGTCACGCCTCTCTTTATCGCGGCATTGAAGAAGGTTCTTATGGTCTTGAATAAAGCGTGAACGTAGTTCCCTCCTACCTCCGAATCACGCAGGCTGTTTTCGTATTTTGACAGGTAGTCCGTTGTTATTTCTTCGAATCTAAGATTTCGGCTCCCATGGAAATCCTCCAGCTTTTTAAGATGCTTTCTGTAGTTTTCGAGCGTGCCGGGTTTCCGTTTATGACGGACCTCGTCAATAAACCTATCTGAAAATAAAAAGATGTTCTCCTGGTTGCCATGCTCCATTTGTGATTTTACCTGTTGCACTGAAATGACCTCACCCTTAATCTGGGTATGGACCAACATCTGCATCACCTCGGTTTTTTTTGAGGTGATATCTGCATTAATAATAGAATGATCTCGGTACGAAGACTTTACCTGCTCTTTCTTTTCGTCCCAAAACTTTGCATCAATGTGATAACCAGTTGCTTTATAAGACGTCTTCCTATTAATGATGACACGTATCCAAATAGGGCTTTGGCCTTTTTTATTGTGTTTCTTGGTGTTTAGGATGAGTTTTGCGCTATATTTCTGCATAATCTTGGTAAAACATGTATAAAACAAATGTACCCTTTTTTACCACAAATACGCATTGTTGCACACTCGTAAACACACAAAAGCCGCTGTAGAAGCGGCTTTATGTTTTTTGCATTTGTTATTTCGAGGTCCCGAGCGGATTCGAACCGCTGTAGAAGCTTTTGCAGAGCTCTGCCTAGCCACTCGGCCACAGGACCGTATATATCCCTTTTGCGAGGGGTTGCAAAAATAAGGGTATTTTTATGTTTAAAAAAAGAACTTTCTATAAAATATTTAATCTTCAATTAAGTTTGAGGTGTTAGCTTTGAATGAACAGACCTTTCCCGTAAAAATTTCTGCAAAATGAAACAAATAGCACCTTCTGAATTGATAATCAACAGCCGTGGAGCAGTGTATCACCTGGATGTTCGTCCAGAAGAATTGGCAACTACCATTATAACTGTCGGCGATCCTGATCGTGTAGCGTTGCTGAGCAGGCACTTTGATAACATAGAATTCAAGCGCCAGCACCGCGAATTTATCACCCACACAGGCACTATCAATAACAAAAGACTTTCTGTTGTTTCTACTGGAATTGGCCCCGACAATATCGATATCGTGATCAACGAACTTGACGCTTTGGTAAACATCGATTTTGAAACCCGTATCATTAAAGAAGACCTCACTTCTTTGCAGATCATGCGCCTCGGCACCTGTGGTTCGCTCCAAAAAGATATTCCCGTAGATAGTTTTGTTGCTTCTACCCACGGCCTTGGCCTGGATAATCTGCTTAACTTCTACCGCCATGAGCATAATGATGAGGAGAAATTAATGCTGCAATCTTTCATGACCCAGACGCAACTGAATAATTCTTCCCAACCTTATATAAGTGGAGCGTCGGCGTCGCTGCTGAAAAATTTTGTGGATGGTTTCCACCAGGGTATTACTGTTACTTGTCCGGGATTTTATGGCCCTCAAGGCAGGGTTTTGCGCCTTGGTTTGAGCAATCCGCAACTGGTGGACCGACTTACGGATTTTAGCTTCGGGCAGCACCGGATCTCCAATTTTGAGATGGAAACATCTGCGATTTACGGCTTGGGCCGCCTGCTTGGTCACCATTGCCTCAGCCTGAACGCTGTAGTAGCAAACCGCGTGGTTAAGGAATTCTCAAAAGACAGCGCTGCTGCGGTTAACAGCCTCATTGAAAAGGTGTTGGGAATTGTAAGCACGATATAACTAAAGCTCAATGTGTAACGCCAAACGCTAAATGCCTAACGCCGGTAGCCTCGCGTTGAGCGTTAGGCGTTCAGCATTAAGCTTTAAGCGTTGTAAAGCAACAAATCTTACCTTTGATAATTGCCCGACCAATCAAAAGTATAAAGGAGATATATGAAACTTAATTTTTTTAAGTACCAGGGAACAGGAAATGACTTTGTGATTCTTGATAACCGTAACCATGAATATGATGGCCTAACCAATGAGCAAGTAAAATTTTTGTGTGACCGCCGTTTTGGAATTGGAGCAGATGGCCTTATGCTGTTAAACAGTGCTACTGATTACGATTTCGAAATGAAGTACTACAACTCAGACGGAAACACGAGTACGATGTGCGGAAATGGTGGTCGCTGCCTTGTGAAGTTTGCTTTTCATCGCGGTATTACCAGAACAATTTATCGTTTTATTGCAGCCGATGGATTGCATGAAGCAGAAATAGATATGGATGGCACCGTAAGTCTGAAAATGAAGGATGTCAATAATATCGAAGAGCTCAATCATAAAGATTTTTTATTAGATACAGGTTCCCCACACTATGTGAAAATGGTAAATGATGTGATGGATTACGATGTGTACCAAAAAGGTCACGATATACGTTACAGCAACAAATTTGCAAAACAAGGCGTGAATGTAAATTTCGTAGAGCAAAAAAATGATGATGAAATCATTGTTCGCACTTACGAACGCGGCGTTGAAGACGAAACCTTAAGCTGCGGCACCGGCGTAACAGCAAGTGCTTTGGTTAATTTTCATAACGAAATTGGTTTTAACGAAGTAATCGTTACAACAAAAGGCGGCAAACTGTCTGTAGAATATGATCGCCATAAAGACGGTAATTATTCTGATATCTGGTTGTGCGGCCCTGCTGATATGGTGTTTGCAGGATGCATTGAGATTAATTAATAATTGGTAATTAATAATTAATAGGTGCAACATACTTTATTGTGTCGTTACACCTTAACTTTTGATCTTTTTACCAATCGTTGCGTGTGAAGAGTTGTGTGTAAGCAGCAGCGTTCCTGTTTTAATATTTTGCAATTGCCACTGTTTAAAAAACACAATATCGTCGCCTTTTAATTATTAATTATTAATTATTAATTTCCCTTGATTCAAATTTTCAAAAACATTAACCATCAAACGGTTGCTATCGACAAGGCTGAAAATGGTGCATGGATCAATGTGTTGCCCCCTTTGAAACAGGAAGAGTTTAACGACCTGTCTGAGCAACTGGATGTACCCTTAGACTTTCTAACCGACTCACTGGATATCGACGAACGTTCGCGTTATGAACAGGAAGATAATGCGAAGCTGATCGTTATCAAAACCCCTACCGAGAACAACTCTTTTAACGAAAGCGACGCGTTTTACATTACCATTCCTATTTGTATTATCCTTACACATAATCAAATTATTACCGTAAACTCTTTCGAGAATGCGGCGATAAAAAAATTCCTCAGCACATTTCAAAACCGCCATCCTGACAACAGGAAAATGATGGTGCTGAAGATCTTCGAAAAGATCGTTCAGAACTACATGGCGTATTTGAAAGAGATCAACCAGCGTAGAAACATACTGGAGCAAAAGTTGTATGACTCCAACCGTAATGAGGAGCTGCTTGAATTGATGCGTATTCAAAAGAGTCTTGTATATTTTGTAACAGCGCTTCGTTCAAACGAATTATTATTATTAAAACTCGAAAGAACAAACTTCCTCGGCCTAAACGATGAAGAGAAAGAGTTCCTTAATGACCTTGTAGTAGACGTTTCACAAGCGCTTGAAATGGCGAACACTTACACAAACATCTTAAGCAGTACGCTGGATGCATTTGCAAGCATCATCAGCAACAACCTTAACAATGTAATGAAGCGCCTGACATCTATCACGATCATATTATCCTTGCCAGCTTTGGTAGCAAGTATCTACGGCATGAACGTGCCAATTCCATATCAAAACTCAGCACACGCTTTTTATATTCCAATGATTCTGTCAGTTGTTGCGTCGATAATTTTGAGTTGGTATTTCATGAAAAAGAAATGGTTCTAGAGCAATAACTGAATGACTGAATAATTGAATAACTGAAAGGTTTTGAATGTACCATTCATTAAAGTACAGCCGCCTTCTTAACTCTTAATTATTAATTATTAATTCCTCATGATCACTCTTCGCGTATACGGCATTTTAAAAGACGAGGCCGGAAGAATTTTAGTAAGCGATGAATTTATTCGCGGCGCTTATTACACTAAGTTCCCAGGCGGTGGGCTTGAGTTTGGTGAAGGCACACGCGATTGCCTCAAACGTGAGTTTAAAGAAGAAATGGATCTTGATGTAGAGGTATTGGATCATTTATACACCACCGATTTTTTCCAGATGAGTGCCTTCCGCGAAGGCGATCAAATCATTTCTATTTACTACTGGGTGAAAGCTCTGGAACCCATCAAAGCACCACTTCGTGAAACGCCATTTGACTTCGATGAAAGAGAATTGAAGATGTACGAAGCAACGGGCGAAACAGAAACTTTCCGTTTTATTGATGGTAAAGATTTTTCTGCAGAATGTGTATCGCTGCCGATTGACAAGGTAGTAGCGGATATGATAAGGGAGAAATAAGGAGCCTACCCCGACCATTCACCCCCTTAAACGGTCCATTCGTGCGTTTTATCATCTCGTAAACAAATAATTTTCTGTAACCTTGCATTGATGAAAAAGTTCGCCGCACTTATATTGTTTTGTGTTTATTCCCTTGCGTCTCTGGGCATCGGAATAGAGCAATTCTATTGCTGTGGCAAATTGAAATCTACCGTTGCCACTCTTTTTCATACCTCTAGGCAGAGCGAGAAAAATTGTCCTCCGGCAATGGCAGCAAGCATGAAAAATTGCTGCAAAAAGAATATCATCACTTTACAGGTAAAAGATTCTCACATCGCCTCCGACGTTAAATTTTCTTTTGCCAAATTCCAATTCGAAAGCATTTTCCAGCAATTCTTTTTATTGCCCGAAGCGCAGATAATTCCATCTGCTAATTCCTTGTGCTATTATTCAAAAGCGCCGCCACCTTCGCGGAACATACCACTATACATTCAATACTGCGCTTACAGAATTTAGAGAGTCTTCCCTTCTGCCTAATTGCTGCTTCCTGGCAGCTATACATTCGTCATTCATTAACCAGTGGATCGACGCAGTTTTCTTACCATCAAATAATCGCAGAAAAAATCATTCAATGAAACTATCGATATATATAATTCTTGGTTTGTTCATTGCACTGTTTTACACAGACGCAAGTGGGCAATCAAACAAGAATACAACGGCAACAATTACCGTTGCCGGCACTTGCGGACAATGCAAAAGCAGAATTGAAAAAGCCGCGAAAGTTATAGGTGTTAAATCTGCCAAATGGGATATCTCCTCTCATCTCCTGACCGTTGAATACAACGAAAGTCAAACATCGCTTGATGCCATTGCAAACAATATACTTGCAGCGGGTCACGACGTAGGCGATAAAAAAGCAACAACTAGCAACTACGACAAGTTGCCTGACTGCTGCAAATACAGAGAAGAGTTGTCTGATTCCAGCAATGCGAATCATGAGGATTCTCTTGCAACATCAACAGGCAACATTGTTAAAGGCATCGTTTTGCAAAGCGACAAAAAAGGCAACCTACTTCCGCTTACAGGCGCTAGCATTGTGTGGTTAAGCAACGGCAAAGGTGTTACAACCGATTCCTTTGGCGGGTTTCAAATACCAAAGTCCGACACAGACAACAGACTTGTTATTAGCTATACCGGCTATCGCGCTGATACGATTACAGTAACCGGTCACGATGAATTAAAAATCGTAATGGCATCAGACAAAACGTTGAAGGAAGTAATTGTCACCTCAAGGCAACGATCAACATATTTATCCATGTTATCTCCTATCCGCACAGAAGTGATAACGGGCAAGGAACTTTTAAAAGCAGCCTGTTGCAACCTGAGTGAAAGCTTTGAAACCAATCCTTCTGTAGATGTTTCTTACAACGATGCGGTGACTGGTTCCAAACAAATTCAACTGCTCGGCCTTAGCGGAAATTACACGCAACTCACAGTAGAAAATTTGCCCGGTCCACGCGGCATTGCAACGCCACTTGGATTGAATTCAATCGCGGGGCCGTGGGTGGAATCAATTCAACTTACAAAAGGAATCGGCTCTGTAGCAAACGGCTATGAAAGCATTGCAGGTCAAATAAACGTTGAACTGAAAAAACCTGAGAGCGAACATTTGTATGCAAACGTATATGTAAATGATTTTGGCAAAACAGATCTCAATCTTAATCTTTCGCAACGCATCAATAAAAAATGGGGAACTGCATTATTGCTGCACGACGATTTCCTCGCAAATAAAAATCTGGATCAAAACAAAGATGGTTTCCGTGATTTACCCACCGGCAATCAATTCAGCCTTGTGAACCGCTGGGCTTACAATGACGAAAAAGGTCTTTCATCACAATTTGGCGTTAAGGTATTAACTGATAACAGAACAGGCGGCCAAACTGATTTTAATGCATCTGAAGACAAATACACGACCAACAGTTATGGGCTTGGTATAAAAACCAACAGATATGAGTTTTTTGCAAAAACAGGATATATTTTTCCAGAAAAGCAATATAAAAGCATTGGCTTGCAATTATCCGGCATCAGTCATCAACAGGATTCATATTTTGGATTAACAGATTATAATGCGAAACAACAAAACGTTTACGCGAATCTGATTTATCAATCCATTATTCATTCTACAACCCATAAGTTTAGAACAGGCATTTCATTTCTGTATGACAACTATGATGAGGTTTTCAAAAAAACAGATTACCAAAGAAGAGAAGTAGTGCCCGGCGCTTTTTTTGAATACACCTACACTCCTGTTGAAAAACTGAATGTGGTAGCAGGATTACGTGCAGATCACAACAATCTGTTCGGCTTCTTTGCAACTCCGCGTATCCATGTACGTTATGAACCAATAAAAGGAACTACTATAAGGGTAAGTGCAGGTAAAGGACAACGAACGGCAAATATTTTTGCAGAAAACATGAGCGTGTTTGTGAGTTCGAGAACAGTGAACATCATTAATGCAGAAGCAGGTAAAGCATACGGCCTAAACCCCGAAGTAGCGTGGAACAAAGGCATTAGCGTTGATCAAAAATTCAAGCTGTTTCACAATGATGCATTGTTGAGTCTTGATTATTTTAGAAACGATTTTACTAACCAGGTTGTAGTCGATCTTGAAAATACGAGAACAGTTAACTTCTACAATTTGCAAGGCAAATCATTCTCCAACAGCTTTCAGGCGCAAATGAATTTTGAGCCTGTTAAAAAATTAGAGGTCCGTCTTGCTTACAGATACTATGATGTGCGCACCGACTACAATGGCAAGTTACTGGAACGTCCATTGATGGCAAAGAACAGGGCATTTGCAAATATTGCTTATGCGATATCTGGTTGGAAATTTGACTACACTATTAACTATGTTGGTAAAAAGAGAATTCCGAGCACTGATGGTAACCCTGCGCCATACCAGCTTTCAACCTCCTCTCCAGACTATGTGTTGATGAATGCACAGATCAGCAAAACTGTTGGTAAAAAACAAAAAATGGATTTCTATGTAGGTTCCGAAAACATTTCCAATTACAAACAACCAAACGCGATCGTCGCAGCGGATCAACCTTTCAGTCCTTATTTTGACGCCTCGATGATATGGGGACCAGTTAGTGGCAGAATGTTGTATGCGGGATGGAGGATGAAGATCGATTAGAGAGGAACGCAGATTTTCATGATTGTGATGGCTTATCAGCATCAGCTTTTTCACCACTAAGACACTTAGGCCACTAAGCCCACTAAGAGATTCAAAACATTCGGAGAACCTTAGGAAACTTAGTGGCCTAAGTGTCTTAGTGGTAAATCTTGATGCCAGCGCTATAGTGCTCCTCCACCCTAAATACTAAAATCGTGACCAATCATCACAATCATCAAATCTGCCTGCCCGAAAGAATTTCATTCAGGTGGGCGTCCCTTTCCTAAAATCTTATTCTATCTTTAGAGCCTTAAACACAATAACTAAAAATGAGAAAAGTTTTTACGGGAGTATTCTCCGTACTCTTTTTTGCGGCGCTCACCGCCCAATCGCAAACCCCGTCCAAATTTGACCAGCACGAAGCCTTTGCTCCTTTCTTCTATCCTGCTTATGGTGATGATATTCGCACAGCTGCAGGTACTCCGGGAAAAGCATATTGGCAGAACAGCGCCGATTACAAAATCGATGTTTCGCTGGATGATAGCAACCACGTGATAAGCGGTTCTGTAATCATTACTTATAAAAATAACAGTCCGGAAAAGTTGCCATTCCTTTGGCTGCAACTGGACCAGAATATTTACAGCCTTAAATCAAGAGGTGTTGCTACAACCGCCATCACTGGCGGACGCTGGGCCAACAGAGGTTTTGACGGTGGCTACGATATCAAGTCCGTTTCATTGATATCCGGTAAAAAAGAAGACAAAGCTGACTACAACATTACCGACACGAGAATGCAGATTACTTTGCCAAATGCCATGAAAGCCAACGGCGATTCACTGAGAATCAAAATTGATTATTCTTTCGCAATTCCTGAATATGGCACAGACCGTATGGGCAGACAAAAAACAAAGAACGGTTGGGTGTATGAAATTGCACAATGGTATCCACGCATGTGTGTATATGACAATGTGCTTGGATGGAATACTTTGCCTTATTTGGGCCAGGGAGAGTTTTATCTTGAATATGGCAATTTTGATTTCACCATCAATACTTCTCCTAAGCAAATTGTAGTGGCTTCCGGTGAGTTGGTAAACCCAAATGAGGTGTTGACTGCAGATCAAATCAGCCGTTTGAAGCGAGCGAAAGAGAGCGACAAAACAGTAATGATCAGAAGCGATAAAGAAGTTACCGACAAAACTACAAGACCTGCAAAAGGCAGACTGACATGGCATTTCAAATGCACCAATGCAAGAGACGTTGCATGGGCAGCATCTGAGGCTTTTGTATGGGACGCCGCAAAGATCAATTTGCCAAGCGGTAAAAAATCTTTGGCAATGTCTGTTTATCCTGTTGAAAGCTCGAAAGAAACATCATGGAAAAGGTCCACTGAATTTGTGAAAGGCTGTATCGAACATTACTCAACTCAATGGTACGAATACACATATCCTGTAGCAACCAACGTTGCAGGCATTGTAGGTGGTATGGAATATCCCGGCATTGTTTTCTGCTCTTCTTATGCAGGAGGCGGTTCATTGTGGGGTGTTACGAGCCACGAGTTTGGTCACAACTGGTTCCCGATGATTGTTGGTAGCAACGAAAGAAAATATCCATGGATGGATGAAGGTTTCAATACTTTCATCAATGGTGTTGCTGACAAGAGCTTCAACAAAGGAGAGTTTGTTAACACCAACAATGCCAACAGACACAAGGGGGCAAAATATATGTTTGGCGATAAATCTGAAAGCATTATGACTGTACCCGATGTAACAGCTCCTTTCAACCTCGGCAATGTTGCATATGGCAAACCTGGAATGGGCCTTGACCTTTTACGTGATGTAATTCTCGGCCCAAAACGTTTCGATGAATCCTTCAGATATTATATCAACAACTGGGCATTCAAGCACCCAACTCCGTGGGATTTCTTCCACGCCATGGAAAACTATAGCGGCGAGAACCTCGACTGGTTCTGGCGCGGCTGGTTCATGAAGAACTGGAAACTTGATCAGGCAGTTACTAATGTTGAGTATGTGAAAAATGACAGCACTCAAGGATCTATTATCACGATCGATAACCTTGAGCAGTTACCAATGCCTGTTACACTGGAAATCAAAGAAGCGAATGGAACTGTCAGCCGTGTTCAATTGCCTGTTGAAATCTGGCAGCACGGAAGTTCATGGAAAGTGAAATATGCTTCTACAAGCAAAATAGAATCTGTAACCATTGATCCGGACAATGTATTGCCTGATGTAGATGATTCAAACAATACATGGAAAGCTCAGTAAGATAATACGCAGATAGTGCAATAATTATCATTTAAAATAAATAGCCGCTCGGACTCGAGCGGCTATTTATTTTAAAAATAGATTTATAACATTATTTTCCTAAAGTCATAATCTATAATTCTTAGTGTGTACACCAAAAATCCTAGTGTTTGTCCCAGAAAAGTTTTGTTTCTACCTTATCGCCTCCAATAGCAGTAGATGCAGCATTGTAATTATCCTTATTCAAATTCTGTTCTTGCACAGGATATGTGTATCTAACAGGGAAACCTGATTGTGCTGCGGCCGGTGGGGCCAGTTTTGGAAAATCCAAACGCCTGATCTCTGTCCAGCTTTCAAAACCGCGATTGTAAAGAGCCAGCCATTTTTGATAACCGATCTTTTGTTTGTAATCTCCTTTTGAAGTTCCGTAAGCTACATCTGGTTTTGCAAGATATGTGTTGGCATCTGCTGTTGTTGCGCCCCAGTAAGTAATAGACGCTGTAACGCCGTTGTTATAGTGTTGAGCCGCCGTGCCACCCACGTTCATTCCACGCTCAACTGCTTCTGCAAGGTGCAATTCAACTTCTGCATAATCCATTACCAAAGCTTCGAAGCTTGCATTTGTTATTTTGGAGCTTGGAGGAGAGAATTGAGAATAAGTATTACCCTTTCCTACAATACCACCTACATAGTTACCATCCTTGTTAGTTCCAAAATACTGAGACAATCTTGGATCGCCCAAAGTCTTCATGGTATCTATGATTGGCTTAGCGCCAACAAAGTCATGACGGCCACTTTGAATAAGGTCAACCCAGATAGGATTTGTATTGGGAGGTGCCGCAAGGTATTTAAATACTGCATTATCTGCATTTGATTTAAACACTTTTGGAGCTGCAGACTCAACTACTGATTTTGCTTTAACTGCATCGTAATCAGAGATTGTCATGCCCAATCTTAATTTCAAAGAATTACCAAAAGCAACCCATTTAGAAACGTCTCCACCATACAGCAGATCGCTCTCGCCAAAACCATCTGCAGTTGGATCCAAAGCTGCGAGCGAAGTGTCGATCCTTGTCAGCAGGTCATAGTAAACAGTTTTCGCGTCGTCATACTTCGGCGTAAGATTGTTTACATCTAATGCCTGGGAATATGGAACATCGCCAAATGAGTTTACCAGAATTGAATAAGTGTACACTTGCATGATATCTGTGATCGCTGCCTGGTTCTTCAACTGAGCAGCTGTAACAGTGGCCGGATCCTGCGCATAGATTTTGCTTTTTGCCAGCTTCAGGTTATTAAGGATATCGCGGTACAATGTGTTCCAGTATGATTGAGGAATATTTCTTGTTACTAAATCATAGTTTGTTTCATCGGTATAAGTTGTTTCTGTCCAGTATTGATCGACCAATCTGAAGATATTGAAGTTCACGCTGGAACTGGTCATAATATCCACCACGTTCTTTTGCGCATTGGCAAAAAGCGATGGTGCAGGAACATCAGTCGGTTTTTTATCTTCAGCGTTTAGATCCTGAATATCTTTTTTACAAGACACCATCAGCACGCCAACAGACAATATTGCTAATAATTTTTTCATTTTTTAATCTTTTAGTCTTCCTTTAAAAAATTAGAATTTCAGTTTTACGTTCAAACCAATGGCTCTTGTTGAAGGATAAGCACCCACCTGATAACCTTGAAGGTTTCCAGAGCTAATGCCTTCTTCAGGATCTGAGTAAGGAAGGTTCTTGTGAATGATCCAAAGGTTACGACCAAATAAAGACACATCTATTCCTTTGAAGACTTTTGTTGACTCCATCATTCTGTCAGGGAAAGAATATGTCAAAGTAAGATCTCTTAATTTAACATAGCTCGCATCATAGATAAATGCTGCGGCAGGTTTCCTGTAGTAACCATATGCACCAAACAATGTGCTGATATCAACTCTTGTAGTGTTTGGTTTTCCATCAGATTGGTTAACACCCGGGTTGATGATACCACCACCATCTGCAATTGAATTTCTTACAGGATTTCCTTTGTCGTTCAGGCCCGCTGTTTCAGGATACAATCCTGTAGCTAAACCGTAATACATATCAAGAGAGAACAAGTCTCCGCCCTGACGTATATCGATAAGGAAACTCAACGCAAGGTTTTTGTATTTGAAAGTGTTGTTGATACCGCCGATCCAATCAGGATTGATATTACCAATCACATCGTTAGAAGTAGCTGATTTCACGTAGTAACCATTTGCTTTAACTTCTGGTTGGTGACTATCCGGATTGTACACAAAGTTCTGACCGCGGATCGTTCCGTAAGGCTCGCCCAATGCAGCGTTCAATGTTACACCACCCTGGAATGACCCAAGCTGGAAGTTTTGAATACCTTCACCCAAAGACACAACCTTGTTACGGTTTCTTGTCCAGTTAAGAACGATGTTCCAGGAGAAGTCTTGTGTTTTGATTGGCGTACCGTTCAATGAAACTTCAACACCTTGGTTATCAATTTCACCTACGTTGATGTATTTAGCATCGAAACCAGTTGCTCTTGAAATAGGAGCCGGAACGATCTGGTTAACTGTTTTTGTGTTGTAATAAGTAACATCAAAACCTAAACGGTTTTTAAGAAAAGCCATTTCCACACCCCCTTCGAAAGATTTTGTTTTTTCAGGAACAAGATTAGGATTGTTCTTGATTACCAGTGCCGGATTCAACGAACTGATTGAGTTGTTTGAACCAACAGAAGTCATCGCAGTGTTACCAAATGCAGGGTTAATGCTGTAGTAGTCAACCAATGCTTTCGGATCGGCACTGTTACCCACTTCAGCATAGTTCAACCTTGCTTTACCATAAGATAACCATGCAGCATTGTCAATGAGTTTAGAGAATACAAAACCCAAAGAAGCAGATGGATAATAGTACGTATTGTTGTCAACAGGCAATGTTGAAGATTTATCTCTTCTTCCTGTCAAATCAAGGAACAACATGTCTTTGTAACCCAAAGTTGCACTTGCGAAAAGTCCATCAACTCCAATTTGATAATCGTTTTCGATAGCAGGCAAAGGAGGATTTTTTGTATTGTTCAGCGCATAAATGTTAGGCACTGACAAACCACCGTTTGTAGAAGCGAATGTTGAGCTGACACTGGTTCTTCTAATGTTAAGACCAACAGTTGCTTTCAAATTCAAATCCTTTGCAATGTCTTTATTGAAGTTCGCCAACAGGTCGTAGTTATACTCGCTGAAGCTTCTCAGGAATTTAGAATAGTAGGGAACTTCAAGACTTCCGACGGCAACTCTTTCTTCTTGTTTTTCATTGTAAGAATCAAGACTTACTCTACCCAACACATCTAACCAGTCTGTGATTTTGTAAGTAAGGCCCATGTTGCCGAAGTATCTTGAACGGCCGTCTGTTTCATAGTTTTTGTAACGCACCCAGTAAGGGTTGTTCCAGAAAATAGGCACCAAACCATTAACAGGATCTGTTGGATCGGCCCAGTTCCATGTTACGTTCTTACCTGTTCTGTCATAAGCATCTTTGAGCTCTTTAACGTCTACGTTAGTTTGCCACCACTGTCTGAAGTTTGTCATCAGGTTAGTAGAGTGATCCCCGGAATAACCTGTACCATAACGTCCCTGGCCTGCAATTTTAGAGAAGTTCACGCTTGCAAAGGCCGTAAGTTTGGTGGTAAGATTGTAAGTGGCTCCAAAGTTAACAAGGTCCTTATTCACAAAGCTATTTGGCAAAACGCCTTTGTCGTTGGACTTTGTATAACCGAGTTTAAAAGAACCTTTATCACCACCACCATCAATGTAAATACTGTTATTGAAATTAACAGGCTTTTCAAAAAAGGTAGTTGGGTCGTTTGCTCCTGCAATCCATGGAGTAGCTTTTCCATAATTAGGAGAAGATGCGTCAAACGCGTTCCATTGGTATACCATTAAGCTCGGATCAAACTTGGCACCCCAGGAAGCATCTTCAGTAGTTGGTGTAACAAGATCGTCTACACCATCTCCGTTTGCATCAAAGTAAAAGAAATTGCCATCAGGAGAACCATAGTCGTTTGCAGAACCATAGCCTCCGCCATAGCTGTGCTGATACTTTGCAAAAGTAGATTTGTCAATGGAAGCCATTGTAACTCCGGAGTTTATAGTCACTCCTAAACCTCTTTTGCCCTTTTTCGTGGTGATCATGACCACCCCATTTGCTGCTCGGGAACCGTACAGAGCAGATGCCGCAGCACCTTTCAACACGTTAATGGACTCGATATCATCCGGGTTGATATCGGCAGCGGCGTTACCGTAGTCATAACCGCCACGTCCGGTTCTTTGATCAGAAGTATTGTTGTTACTGTTGTCGATAGGTACTCCATCCACAACAAATAACGCCTGGTTATTACCAACCAGAGATTTTGAACCGCGGATAACAACGTTGGTTGACCCTCCCAATGTGTTGTTTTGTTTAATTTCTATACCGGATACTTTTCCGGACATCCCGCCGATGAAATTGTTAGCTCTTGTTTTAGCTACTTCATCTCCGTTTACTTGTTGTGCAGCATAAGGAAGAGAGTTTTTAGTTCTCCTAAGACCCATCGCTGTCACAACAACTTCGTTCAATTGGGTATCACCAGCTTTTAGCGCGATAATAACAGTAGACTCGCTTTCGATAGCAATCGCGGATGGCGCGAATCCTGTAGCAGAAACCAATAACTCTTTTGAGTTGCCGGCTTCAATTTTGAAATTACCATTTTGATCTGCTGATACACCGCGGGAGTTTCCTTTTAGTTTGACGGTGGCATAAGGGACAGGATTTCCCTTATCGTCTTTAACTTGTCCCGTAATTAAACGGGATTGACCATAGGTCAAAGCAGAGCATAGCAAAAGCCCTGCAAAGGCAGTTACGATTTTTCTCATGTGTGTTACTAATAGATGTTAATTAATCTTGATTAACCCTTTATATAGGCCGCAAAAACCAAACGACCGATGCATAACAAATTGCAAATATTTTGTTAAACTTAAAACGATAACAAAAAATTAGACCTTTTTGATTACCAGAAAAACTAGTAATCAACTTTCTAATTCAGGTTTTGGGATAATAAGGTAATAAGTAAAATGCGCAGGTTTTAAGAATGCATTGTATTGCATTCTGTAAATGATTTAGCATTTTCTCACGTGTGTTTAATTTAAAAAATGGATGCAATCTGGAAATTTTCAATTTTTTATTTCCGGCGTACAGTTGATTGCATTTTTTAGATCGCAATCAACAATATTAAAAAACATTAAATTCCAAAATCGGCGCCACATTTTAACAAAACTAAAAGTTATAATGTATCAAGAAAAGTACCAAAAAAGAAAAGTATGGTACAAAACGAATATATATGACGTTTTGAGACCATACTTTTTTTGAAAAAACCGAAAGAGCTCATCTAATAACCGATCAGGCTTGAGCCGCTGGACCGCCGAAATTCATTGGCAATTGAACTTCTTCCAAATCCTTTATATCACCGTTTACGGCTTCAAATCTGCTAATATTGTCAACCAATGCCTTCATTAATCTTTTCGCATGTTGAGGCGTTAGTATGATGCGGGATTTCACTTTGCTTTTAGGTGTATTTGGCATTACGTTTACAAAATCAACTACAAATTCCGCATGTGAATGTGTAATGATCGCCAGGTTTGCATATTGCCCTTCTGCCATTTCTTCGGATATCTCAATGTTTAGTTGATTCTGTGGGTTACTTTCCATGACTTTTTTTTTGTAAAACTAGAATAATTAATAATTAATAAAGAATAATTAATAGGGTTATACACCAGAGAGCAGCATGCTCCAAATCTGTCTAAAACTCGTGGGGGTCCATCTTCTAGCGGGTGCAGCCTTATTAATTATTCATTATTAATTATTAATTACCTCTAAAATTCTGCAATGATCTGCGCTTTTATTTCTGATCGTTTATTTCCGTTGATGACATCCAAACCGGAGCCTATTGTTTGTTTGTTCGTATAAATCGTTTGACTCCATTTCAACCAGCATGCAAGATCATAGCGCTTGTTCATTTTTAGCAAAGCAGCCATGTTCAATCTGCAATTGAAATAATAACGAAAACCATTGTCAAAAAATTCAGGTATAGAGTAATTATAAAGCAGATCACTTTCATAAGTGTACAATCTTGAATTGTAACCATCAGTTTCAAAATATTGCAACCGCACATTTCCGGATAATATTTTAGAAGGCTTGTAATCACCTTGCGCATACATCAAAAATCCCTGCTCTCTTAACGGGCCATTATTATCATACCAAATGGCTTCTACCCTATCGCTCAAAGTAAATTTTTCATTGAGTTGTGTCGAACTTTGAACTCTAAAATTGTTTTGCGGTAAATCCTTTAAAACCTTTCCAGGATTGCCATCAGTGAGAAAACTCTTCTGCCTGGTTTTTGATTTATAAAATACCAAAAGTGTCGTTTTCTTATTTGGCAAATAAGTTAATTGGAGCAAATATTCTTTACCACGCGATGGGGCGTCAACAAGATATTTCAGCCATGGGAAGCTAAATACATCAGCATATGCATCCATCCTGATGTTGGAAAATGGCTTAAGAGAAATGGCTGCATAAAAACCTCGCTCATTATTGGGAAATGTATTTTCTGTAAACGCATTCGAGTATAAAGATTGATATGCTTTGCTAATCGATCGATAGAGAAAAGCTGCATCAGCTCTGGCTCCCAGGCTCAGTAACAAACCTTGTACAAAAGCAAGTTTTCTGTTTTTGTCTGTTGCTATTTCTCCAAACAAATGCATGTTTCTGTAAGTATAACTATAATCCACGCTCACGTTGTTCCAGTTTTTTCCTTTTAATGCAAAGAGATTGTAAGATTTATCTTCTTTGTAAAATTCTTTCGAAAAGCTATAGAGCACAGCATTTGCAGCTACTTGCCAGTTATATTGCTTGTACTTAATTGAAACGCCACCGGCAAACTGTTGCATACTGTTTTTATCACTCAATTCAGCCAACGTTCTATGATAGCCTGATGTTTGAAAGGATGAGATATGGTCACCATTTTCATCTTCAACAATATTGCCGCTCAACTTCCTGAAAGAAATAAATGAGGTGAAAGACCAATGTCCGTTTTCAAAAACACAACCTGCGCCGCGATGAAAATTATAGGAGCCTGAAGAATTGTAAGGTCGCAACGTTGGCGCTTCTCTTTTTATGTTTAAAACGGAAGCACTTTTCCCGAAAGCCAGGCTTTGCCACTGTATCAACCCTTGTCCAAAATTCACAGTAAAGTCGCCTAATGCAAGCAGTTTTATTTTACCAATATTTTTTGCAAAAAAATGAACCGTGTAAAAGTCAAAACCATTTTTTTGTGAGCCTTTAAAGAACTCTTCGCCGGCATCTTTATCAGCGGCAATACCATATTGCAATAGGTTATTGTAGTTGTATTTGTATCGCACAAAAAGCCCATCGCGACTACCTGAATAATGACTCGCATTTTCTGTTGACGGAGATTGATAACCCTTTGCCTGTTCTGCAATTTTCCCATATCTCACAAGCAAAGAATGACTACCCCCATGAAATCGATCCCCAACATCAGTTAGTACATCTTTAGTATTTCTTACTTCTACATAGGGCAACAACGCTCTTATTGTTGCAAGATCCCAGCCAGGAACTGCCTGCAACTCATAAATGCTTATAAGCTTGCCAAGCAATTGCCTGTAACGTAAAAAACTTTCTATTTGCGGGTCGGATAAAAACCAGAGTTCTTTCAAATCATTTTCGCTTGCATTGTTAAGGTTAAGCGGATGCTTTTTGTAAAACATTTGGCTCTGCCAGTAACTATCGTCAGTTACCGCATCATTGCTGCTTTCAACAGCCGTTTCCATTTGTTCTTCGCCAATGGCAGTTTGTTTGTCCTGGGGAAATGCATTCAGCGACAACAGCAACAGCAATGTAAATACTATTTTCATTTTGTTGCCGTTTCTGAGAAATTAAACACCATCATTAATGAAGGAGAAAAACCCAATTGCTGATGATAAGAGCTAATGATATCGAGCCTCATAGCGCTCCACAAAATTCCAACACCCACAAAATAATTTGCTGTCGCGGAGCTCACACCACCTCTTGCTAAAAAATGCTTGTTGAAGTTATATTGCATCGCTGCATTTACATTGACCGGAAGGTTTTCTTCTTTGGCAATTTCAGCACTTACAAAGAATTTATCCGAAGCTTCATATCCTACTCCGGCTTTGTAAATGGATGCAAATTTTTCGTGTTTATTTTTTCCAAATTTGCCCCCTGCAGGATTGTAAACATGCAATCCCATTATCACTTTATCTGACAAGGCGAACAAAGCGCCCAATTCAAAATTTACTGTACAAGCAGAGCCATATCCGCTGATACGGACCTGGTTAAAATTTATCTGCGTGCCTATGGAAACATTGTTTGACAACAACATCCCATAAGCCAATCCCGCCTGGGTTTCATTAAAGTCCTCCCCGCCCGAGTAATACATGTTCAATCCTACACCGGCATTCCTTAGAGGCACGCCGATGACGCCATGGTAATTGCTCAGCGCTTTTAAATTGAAACGTTTTTCTCCATATAAACCCGCTGATCCATTTTTCAGATTTCCCAAAGCGGCTTGATTTCCGGAAAAAGAAAATACATCCGCAAAACTTTTGCTGTAGGTTACTGCACCTGTATAATGATTACTAAGTGGGGAGCGAACAATTTGAGCGAAAGAAATGGAAACAAATAAACAAGAGGTAAGTATCTGCAAGAAAAATATTTTCATCAGATACGGTTAGATTGTGAGCTAAATAAGTCCTTTTTCAGGAGAACGCCAAATTTTCGGATGTTGTTTGCAGTTAGCGGAAAATTGAAAATTGAAAGTTGAAAATGAGGCTTCAACGATAGCGCCTTCCCAAGCTTACGTCAGTTCTTCATTTTCAACTTTCAATTTTCAACTTTCAATTAGACTAAAAAATTTACCTTTGCGCCATGCAAATTTTAGACGGAAACCTAGTATCAAAAGCAACCAAGGAAGCACTTACGCTTAAAGTAGCACAATTAAAAGCCCAGGGAAAGAAAGTACCGCATTTAGCTGCAGTTTTAGTAGGTAACAATGGCGCCAGCGAAACATATGTAGGAGCCAAGGTAAAAGCCTGCGAAGAGATCGGCTACAAATCTACACTTCTTCGTTATGATGACGATATCAGCGAGTTTAAACTGCTGGAAGCCATTGAAGGCTTGAACAACGATCCGGATGTAGACGGTATCTTGGTGCAACTGCCTCTGCCTAAACATATTTCTGATGAAAAAGTGATCAACACGATCGCTGCTTCAAAAGATGTGGATGGCTTCCATCCGATAAGCGTAGGTAAAATGGTACAGGGATTGTCAACATTTATTCCGGCAACTCCGTACGGAATTATGTTACTTCTAAAACATTACAATATCGATACAGCGGGTAAACAAGCCGTTGTGATCGGCCGTAGCAATATCGTGGGCAGACCAATGAGTATTTTGTTGAGTGCCAATACCAATCCGGGTAACTGCACAGTAACCATTTGCCATTCCCACACAAAAAACCTTAAAGAACTTTGCCTTTCGGCAGATATTATAGTGGCCGCTTTGGGTCGCCCCGAGTTTGTTAAGGAAGACATGGTAAAAGAAGGCGCAATCGTGATTGACGTGGGTATCAGCCGCGTTCCGGATGCTACTAAAAAGAAGGGCTTTGCATTAAAAGGCGATGTTAACTTTGCAGAAGTATCTCCAAAGTGCAGCTTCATTACACCAGTGCCAGGCGGCGTTGGACCAATGACCATCGCGGCGCTTATGCAGAATACGTATAAAGCATGTGAGGATAAGAACGTGCTGTAATGGAAAATTGAAATTTAGAATGAGTACGACAACAGAAATACAAACTTCGTTTCCAGTAATGGAAGCTTTTTATACGTTACAGGGTGAAGGTTTTCACCAGGGAAAGGCTGCTTATTTCATTCGCCTTGGAGGCTGTGATGTGGGCTGTGTTTGGTGCGATGTAAAGGATAGCTGGGATGGAGGAAAACACCCTATACAAACCTTCGATAAAATCGTGGCAGATGCAGCAGCATTTCCGGGAAGACTTGCCGTTGTAACCGGCGGCGAACCGCTGATGCATAATTTGGACGAACTGACTGCTGCCCTGCATGATGCCGGTTTTCAGACAAATATTGAGACCTCCGGCTCTTCACCTTTAAGCGGAAGCTGGGACTGGATCTGCCTTTCGCCCAAAAAATTCAAGGCCCCCCTGCCGGAAATATTGCCGGTGGCCAGCGAACTAAAAGTGGTGATCTTCAATAAATCAGACTTCGAGTGGGCCGAAAAATATGCCGCACTCGTTTCACCTGAATGTAAGCTTTACCTGCAACCTGAGTGGGACAAGGCCGCGAAAAACACTCCGCTCATTATTGATTACATTAAGGAAAATCCCAAGTGGGAGCTGAGTTTGCAGATACACAAGTATATTAATGTGCCGTAGTAATTTGAATTAAAGATTTTAAATTTGATATATATTGATACCCGGATTCTTTGAGTCCGGGTATTTTGTTTTAAGAAAATTAGGAACACGGTAACAAGAATTCCAAATCTCAAATTTCAAATTTCAAATTTTCCCTTTAATTTACAGACCATGCAAAGACTCTGTACCACAATTGCCATTTTCCTATTGATGATCAGTTCTGTAAACGCGCAATTTGATCCTAATAAAGTTGACAAAAAAGCGGCGCAGTTGTATAGCAAAGCTCTCGAACTGGCGCAGGGCGACGAGTTTGTTCAAAGTATACAGGTTCTAAGAAACGCCATTAAAATAGATCCTCTTTTTGAAGATGCTTATTTGTCGATGGCCGGCATGTTTGGGCAACTCAAGGTATACGATTCCGCTATTCTTTATTACGAAAAAGCACGGTCAATTGACGCGGCCTATTTTCAGGATTATAACCTGCCCTACTCCATCAATCTGGCTGGTAAGGGACGATTTGAAGATGCTTTGCGTGCGGTTGATACTTTCCTTTCTATTCCCAATCTCAATGAATCAAGTGTAAAAGCCGGTTCTTACAGAAAGAAAACCTACGAATTTGCAATTGACTACGGCAAAAATAATCCTATTTCCAACTACACCTTTGCCCCAAAAAATCTTGGAGACAGCGTTAATAGTGAAACATCCGAATATTATCCCACACTCACCATCGATGGTAAGCAACTCATTTTCACAAGAAGGGTTGATCACATGAACGAAGATTTTTACGGCAGTGATCTTGCAAAAGATGGCAAGTGGGCCAAGGCAAAATTGCTGGGCGGAAATATCAATTCCAACCTGAATGAAGGTGCACAAAACATTTCTCTCGATGGCAAATGGCTTGTCTTTACAGGTTGTAATTTCCCAGAGGGTTACGGAAGCTGCGATTTGTACATCTCTTACCTTACGCCTACTGGCTGGAGCTTTCCTGAAAATCTGGGCGGAAAAGTAAATACCGAAGATTGGGAATCTGCACCAAGCCTCTCGCCCGATAAACGTGACTTATACTTTGCCAGCAGAAGACCAGACGGCTACGGCGGCAGCGATATTTATGTATGTCATTTGTTGCCAAATGGCAAATTCGGGCAGCCGGAAAATCTCGGGCCAACCATCAATACGATCGGAGATGAAAGCTGTCCTTTTATTCACGCAGATAATCAAACGCTTTACTTTACTTCAAATGGTCACCCCGGTTATGGCGACGATGATTTGTTTATGGCACGCAAGGGACCAAAGGGACAATGGAGCACACCAAAAAATCTTGGCTTTCCCATCAACACCATCGAGAAAGAAGGTAGTCTTGTAATTACCGCCGATGGAAAAACCGCTTACTATGCGAGCGACAGAAGCGACTCCAAAGGCGGCCTTGATCTCTACACTTTTGAAATGCGAAACGACGTTCGTCCTATAAAGACGTTGTGGGTTAAAGGAAAAGTGTTTGACGCAAAAACAAACAACGGCTTGCCTTCCGCGGTTGAGCTAACAAATCTTTCCACACGCGAGGTGGTAAGTAAAATACAAACTGATGAAACAGGAAACTATCTTATCACTTTACCTATCGGCCGCGACTATGCGTTTAATGTAAACAGAAAAGGCTACCTGTTCTATTCAGAAAATTTTTCTTTTGTACAAAAATCACCAGACTCGACATACAACATCGATATACCATTGCAGCCTTTGGAAGCCAATGCATCTATCGTGTTGAAGAATATTTTCTTTGACGTAAATAAAACAGAACTTAAACCTGAGTCGCAAGTGGAGCTGAATAATGTGGTACAGTTAATGAAGGATAATCCGACATTAAAAATACAGATCAACGGACACACAGATAATGTAGGTAAAGCAGCGGACAATCTTAAGTTATCAAATGGCCGCGCAGAAAGCGTTGTGGCTTATATCACTTCAAAAGGTATTACGGCTGACAGGCTTTCTTCAAAAGGATTTGGTGCTACACAACCGGTTGACGCCAATGACACAGAGGAAGGAAGAGCGAAGAATAGAAGAACGGAATTGAAGGTGTTGAGCACGAAATAATTGAAAATTAAAAATTGAAAGCCAGTGGATTGCTACTGGCTTTTGTTTTGATTTGAATACGATAGTTTTGAAGAAAATGCAGCCATGAATATCGGCTAATATTTTGCAACAGCTTCCGGATGTTCTTTTCCAATACCCGCTACAATATCAGCAAAGTTGTTATTGAACATCTCAATTCTTGCTTTGTTTTTGGATGTCAAAATAGACTTTGCAATCATAGAACCAAAGGCACCTAAAGCAACACGGCCAATAGTCATTCCGATTGATTTTGAAAAATCAACATTGACAACAAAATCTTCTTTCCTTTTCCTGATAACAAAAAGAATTTTTCCGTCAGCTATTTGCAGTGTTTCTGAACCTATCAACGGCTTCTTAATTACCGCGTCCGGATAAAGTTCCTGTGCTCTTGGCAAAATGTCTTGAAGGGTTTCCTGGTTTGGGTTGGGTACGTTCATAATGATAGTTTTCATTTTTAACAATGTGCAAAATACTTATTAAACTAATAAGTAAGAACGCCAATAGTGTCGTAGTTTTTATTCATTCGGACATAAGTTAAAGTAATTTGCAGACTCTTCTTATTGCAGACTTATAACTCCTTATTTTTGCCGCCCTTAACCTAAATCTTATGAATGATTTGTTGTACAAAATAGCACTCACGCAGGTGCCATTAATCGGTCCTGTGCAGGCTAAAATCCTTCTTGAACATTTTGAAAATATCGAAGATATTTTCAAAGCAAAAAAATCTTCACTTGAACAAATTGAAGGTATTGGTGCCATCAAGGCATCGAACATTAAAGGCTTTGAGGACTTCGCATCCATCGAAAAAGAAATTGCTTTCATTGAAAAAAACAATATTCAACCGCTGTTTTTTACTGATGACAATTATCCTAAAAGATTGTGCAACTGCTATGATCCTCCAACCTTGCTTTACTACAGAGGTACCGCAGATTTAAACGCGTCTAAAATAATTGCGGTTATTGGTACCCGTTCTCATACTGAGTACGGCAAACAACTCACAGAAAAATTAATTAGTGATCTGGCTTCGCAAAATGTTGTCATTACAAGCGGGATGGCGTTTGGTATAGACGGTGTTGCGCACAAAGCCGCCGTAAAAAACAAACTGGCAACTGTTGGTGTTCTCGCTCATGGCCTGGATATTTTGTATCCGCCTGAACATAGCAGTTTGGCAAAAGAAGTGGTTTACAATAATGGTGGTTTACTCACTGAATTTCCAAGTCGCACAAAACCCGACAAACATAATTTTCCCATTCGCAACCGTATCGTTGCCGGCATGAGCGATGCAATTATCGTAATAGAAACAAATATCAAAGGCGGTAGTATGATCACGGCAAATCTTGCCTATGGCTACAACAGGGATATTCTGGCTTTTCCGGGCAGAACAACGGATAGCAGAAGTTCTGGCTGCAATAAACTGATCAAAGAGAAAAAGGCTTCTTTAATAACCGGAGCGGATGACGTGCTGGAAGCGCTTGGCTGGAAAGAGCAGACAGGGTTACGAAGGCTACAACGCGAACTCTTCATTGATTTTACTCCGAACGAAAAGATCATTCTTGATTTACTTGGCGAAAAGGAAACAACACATATTGATGAACTGAATTTAAGAAGCAGTCTCTCCAGCGGCGCCATTGCGGCAGCTATTTTAAACCTCGAGCTGCAAAATGTTGTGACCAGCCTGCCGGGGAAACTGTATATGGTTAATTAATTGAAAATTGAAAGTTGAAAATGGTAGCGACGAATCACAATCTCCTTTTTGTACTGAGTACAGTGTACGAAAGCCATTGGAATGTCACATGTTGATAGATATCGTACATCGTACTTCGTACATCGTACATCAATTTTCTTCTTAACATTTTCTTAAACAAGATGCATAAGCGCTTACATTACTTGCTCATTTTCAACTTTCAACTTTCAATTTTCAATCAATGGCGAATGCGATTCGCCCCTACATTGAAAAAAAGTTTTGGAGGCAATTTATCCGCCGCCCTATCTTTGCACATGGCAACAAGAAATACTTCCCCCCGCGACAATTCATTTCAATCAAGGTTTTTTGGCGAAGGTCTTACGTTTGACGACGTGTTATTAATGCCTGCATACAGCGAGGTATTACCGAAAGATGTTGACATACGTACCCAACTTACAAAGAACATTACGCTTAACATTCCAATGCTGTCTGCAGCGATGGATACCGTTACAGAAGCCAATCTGGCTATAGCGCTTGCACGTGAAGGAGGTCTTGGTATTTTACACAAAAACATGAGTATCGAAAAGCAGGCAGAGCAAGTTCGCAAAGTTAAAAGAAGCGAAAGCGGCCTTATCATCGATCCTATTACACTTCATGATGATGCTACCATAGGCGACGCACTTAAATTAATGCGTGAGAACAAGATTGGTGGTATTCCAATTGTTGATGGTGATAAAAGACTGGTTGGTATCCTCACCAACAGAGATCTGCGTTTTGAAACCAACAAAAAAATTCCTGTAAAAGATGTGATGACAAAAGAAAACCTCATCACTGCACCGGAAGGAACAGATCTTAAAAAAGCAGAAAAAATACTCCGTCAATATAAAATCGAAAAACTTCCTGTTATCAATAAGCAAAAGGCTCTGATCGGTTTGATCACCTACAGAGATATTTTGCAATTGCGCAATTTTCCGAATGCGGTTAAGGATAGCTACGGCCGTTTGCTGGTGGGTGGTGCGCTTGGCATTACAAAAGACCTGCAGGACAGAGCCTACGCTCTCCAACAAGTAGGTGTTGACATTGTGGCGTTGGATAGTTCACACGGTCATAGCAAAGGAGTTATCGATTCATTGAAAGCCCTTAAAAAGAATTTCAAAAATTTACAGGTTATAGCTGGTAACGTTGGTACAGGTGCTGGCGCAAAAGCTCTTGCAGATGCAGGTGCAGATGCAGTGAAAATCGGTATCGGACCGGGTTCTATTTGTACCACACGTATCGTTGCCGGAGCCGGTGTGCCGCAGTTGACCGCTATTGTTGAAGCTGCAGCAGCACTTAAAGGCAAAAACGTTCCTTTGATCGCTGATGGTGGTATCCGCTATACAGGCGACATGGTGAAAGCTCTTGCAGCAGGCGCAAGCGTAACCATGATGGGTAGCGTGTTTGCCGGTGTTGAAGAAAGCCCTGGAGAAACCATTATATATGAAGGCCGTAAATTCAAAGAATACCGCGGCATGGGCTCTATTGGTGCTATGCAACAAGGTAGCGGCGACCGTTACTTCCAGGAAGGCGAAGAAGATGCAAAGAAGATGGTTCCAGAAGGAATTGAGGGCCGTGTGGCTTATAAAGGAAACCTGAACGAGGTTATATCACAATATGTTGGTGGTCTTCGTGCCGGAATGGGTCTTTGCGGTTCTGCTAATTTAAAAGCATTGCAACAGGCAACTTTTGTTCAGATCACCAACGCAGGTATGCGCGAAAGCCATGCTCACGATGTTGACATTACAAAAGAAGCACCGAACTATAGCAGAAAATAGTATTGTAGCTACGAATTTCATTCGTCTTCCTACAACCCGAATGTGCAACAGAAAATGCGGAAATTCCATTTTTTTGTTGCACATTTAATTTGCGGCAGAATATGCGGAGATTCCGTTTTTTTTGTTGCATACGAATGTGCAATCAGGGCGAATGCAATTCGCCCCTACAAACGAATAACATGAAATTTTTCACCCGCATTTTTGCGCTTCTTCTTACTTTGCATTTTTCTTTTTTTTCGCAGGCGCAAAGCGATTCCTGTAACATTACAGTAAGCCTGCTTACTGCCGGCCCGGGCGATGAATTGTATTCCATCTTTGGTCACAGTGCGCTTCGTGTGGTGGACAAAACAAGAAACACTGACCTCGTGTTCAACTATGGCACATTTGAGTTTGGTGATGATTTCTATCAAAAGTTTATCAAGGGCGATCTTCTATATTTTTCCTCTATCGAGCAATTCAATAATCACGATGGCTATCTCGGTTTTTTAAATGAATACAAAGAGGAAGGCAGAAGCATTCAGGAACAAATCCTCAATCTTTCCTGCCAGCAAAAGCAAAAATTGTACGATGCGTTAAAAACAAATGCGCTTCCTCAAAACCGGTATTATCTATATGAATTTTTATTCGACAATTGTTCGACACGTTTAAGAGATATTGTTGAGAAAAACAATTCGCCTTTTTCTACCAGGAACATTTTGGAAAACAAATCACTTACCTTCCGCGACCTCATCTACAGCTATCTTAACAGAGGTAAACAATACTGGAGCAAATTAGGCATAGATATTCTGCTTGGTGCCAATATGGATCGCAAAGTGACCAACCGGGAAGCCATGTTTTTACCCGAATATTTATTAAAAGGTTTTGACAGTACTACCGTAAATGGCAAACCTTTGGTAAGCGAAAAACGTACACTTTTTGATGCGCCCAATAATACAGCATCGGCGGCCCCGGTTACGCCAATGGTTGCGTTCAGTTTCCTTTTCGCATTGGTTGGCTTTTGCAGTTTGGTAAAATATCCTTCGGCAAAAATGTTCCTCAAAATATTTGACCCGGCACTCTTTTTTCTTACGGGTGCATTGGGCATTTTGCTGGTGTTTATGTGGGCAGGAACAAGTCACATGGAATGCAAAAACAACCTCAACTTACTATGGGCAGTTCCTACTCATTTTGTGATAGCCTTTTTTGTAAATAGCAATAAAAAATGGGTAAAAACTTATTTTAAATTAACCGCCTGGCTAAGCTTGCTTTTGCTGATTTGTTGGATTATTTTACCACAGGCGCTCAATGTTGCTTTGATACCGCTGGTAGGCGTTTTGTTTTTGAGAAGTCAGAAGCGAAGCAAGGCAATCGTGAATGGTCAATCGTGAATCGAAAGAAACACGAAAATCTAAACATATCGCACAAATTTGATGTTGGGAAACCGCAACCTTTTTTGCCTTTTTAATTTTTACTTTTTTACTTAACGTATGAAAACAATTTCCATCAACAATAAGAAACTTGCCTACACTGTACATGGCTCCGGTGCGCCTGTTATGTTGTTGCATGGCTTTGCAGAAGATCACGAGGTATGGGCAAACCAGGTGGCTGTGCTGGAAAAAAACTACACCGTTATTATTCCTGATCTTCCTGGAAGTGGTGGTTCAGACAAGCTGGATGAAATCAGCATGGAAACTATGGCCGAAACAGTGAAGTCGATTTTGGAAAATGAAAAAATTGGGCAGGCCGTTGTTATCGGCCATTCAATGGGTGGGTATATAGCGCTGGCCTTTGCAGAAAAATACCCGCAGTTTTTAAAGGGACTTGGGTTGTTTCACTCTACCGCTTTTCCTGATACAGAAGAAAAAAAAGAGACACGCCGCAAGGGCATTGAGTTTATAAAGAAAAATGGCGCTTACCTGTTTATAAAACAAACTACTCCTAATCTTTTTACCGAAAATTATAAGTTAAAAAATTCTGATAAAGTTGTTACATTTATAGAACACCTTAAAGACTTTGAAGCCGAGTCGCTGATCGCGTATTATTATGCGATGATTGCCAGGCCTGACAGAACCCTCGTTTTGAAAAACTTTTCCAAGCCAGTTTTGTTAATTATAGGCAAGAACGACATTGCGGTTCCTTACAAGGACAGCCTGGCCCTGAGCCATTTATCTTCCACTACCTATGTAACCATTCTTGAACATTCTGCCCATATGGGTATGATGGAAGAAATTAGTAAAAGTAACGAGGCTTTGGAAAGCTATTTACAAGGCATTTTTAAGTAAAGGAAAAAGACGAAATCAGGATAAAGCAACAACCACTAAGGCAACCAAAAGCTGAGTGGCCACGTATCTTATTTGAGCCTTTACGTGACCTTTTAGCAAGCTTGTATACTTTCAGACAACCCATTATTACCGAAACATTATAACCGAAAGGCCAAAATGCTTCTTGATGAAGAAATGTGCTTCCATACTCTTCCTGATGCTGTATTATGCCGCCCAACTGTATGCTAACCACATTCGAGGAGGAGAATTGTATTATAAATACATTGGCCCCGGGAACGCCCCAAATTCTTCAAGATATGTTGTCACTTTAAAATTGTACATCGACTGTTTTCAAAACAATCCCGGACAGAACGATGAGGCCGAAAATTTCTCCATTTACGAGAAGGGCCAAACAACCCCGTATACTACAGTAAATGCGCCTAAGATAAAAGAAGAGCAAATAAGATACGACCCCGCTTCAAACCCCTGCATTACGAACCCTCCAACAGATGTTTGCTATAATTTACGCTATTATGAAACCACAATAGAAGTACCTGATAGCAGAGTTGGTTACACCATTGCATTTCAGCGCTGCTGCCGCCTTGACGGTATTCAAAACGTGAGCAACAGTGGTCGTACCGGAGTTACCTACTTGTGTGAAATACCGGGAACAGATGTATTAGCGGGTGCTCAAAAAAACTCCAGTCCAACCTTAATCGCCGGTGATGCAGTCGCCATTTGTATGTCTTCTGCATTTCAATTTAATTTTGGCGCCACAGATCCTGATGGTACAGACTCACTATCGTACGCATTGTGTGATGCCTATGACGGCGCCGGCGAGAGACAAGGAACCTGTTTTACTTGCGTAACACCTAACCCCGCACCTCCTCCGCCATACAGCGCACTGCCTTACAGACCTGGTTTTTCAGGAGGCGTGCCGATGGATCCTTCTGCCTCCATAAATCCCAAAACAGGCTTATTTTCAGGCATTGCCCCTTCCGCTATTGGCCAATATGTTGTTACCGTTTGCGTATCGGAGTACAGGCAGGGAGTACTTATCAATGTGCATCGCAAAGACATTCACATAAAAGTTTCTGATTGTGTTCCACTGAACGCATTGCTTTCTCCTGAATATCATTTCTGCGACGATTTCAAAGTAGCGATCAGAAACAATCAGAACAATCCGCCCGGCACCATGTATGTATGGAACTATGGGGACAAATCAAAGCTTGATACTTCCTACGACCCGATGGGAAATGTCACACATACGTATGCTGACACAGGCGTGTACCAGATAAAATTAACCGCGTTGCTTTCTGCAGGCCAGTGTATTGATTCAACCACCGCCATTGCAAAAGTGTTCCCCGGTTTTTTTGGTGGCTTTACATCGGTTGGAACGTGTTTACTGAATCCAATACATTTTGTCGATACCACGAAAGCGAAATACGGCGCTGCAAACAAATGGACATGGGCCTTTGGAGATGAAACGGCCACCAACGACAGCTCAAATCTTCAAAACCCATCGTGGAAATACAGTACAGCCGGGTCAAAGCCGGTACAACTTATTGTTGAAAGCAGCAAGGGCTGTATTGATACGGTGCTCAGCGCAATAGATGTGAAGGAAAAACCCACCATCGCTTTGCCTTTCAGGGATACGTTGATTTGCAATATTGATACGCTACAACTTTCGGCAACTGGTTTTGGCATTTTTAACTGGACGCCGAATATTATCAATCTTATGCGAAATGGTAATACCGCCACGCCGCTCGTTTTCCCTAAAGCAACAACTGTCTTCTATGTACAACTCAACGAAGATGGCTGTATCAACACTGATAGCATTAGAGTAAGAGTTGTTGATAGAGTAACATTAAATGCCGGAAATGATACAACCATTTGCCTGACTGATGCGATCGTATTGCATCCACAAACTGATGGCTTACGGTATGCCTGGACGCCAGCTGGAACGCTTAGCGACAGTACAAAGCTAAACCCGACTGCAAGGCCAACGGGAACAACAACATATCAAATCACTTCGATAATAGGAAAGTGTACAGTAAAGGATGATGTGGTAGTGACTGCCGTTCCTTATCCTCTGGCAAATGCAGGACCTGATACAGTTATCTGCTACAGGGACACCGCATATCTTCACGCAACAGTCGACGGAATTTCCTACACGTGGTCACCAACAACCACGCTTGTTAATCCTCAATCGCTAAATCCGCGGGCCTACCCGATCAGAACGACTGTTTATACGCTAACGGTTCGCGATAACAAAGGCTGTCCAAAGCCTGGCATCGGAACTGTAACAATAACAGTTCGTCCGCCAGTAATTGCATCGGCGGGAAACGATACTTCTATCGTAATAAATCAACCATTACAATTGAATGCGACAGGGGCCGAATTTTACCAATGGACTCCAGCAACCGGATTGAACAATCCCAACATTCAAAATCCTGTTGCCAGTATCAATCAGAACATGACTTATGTAGTTAAAGCATACACAGTAGATAAATGCTATGACTATGATACCATCAACGTAAAAGTATTTACTTCACTTCCTGATATTTTTGTTCCGAATGCCTTTACTCCCGAAAGAGCATCCAATAACTTGTTCAGGCCAATTCCTGTGGGCATAAGCAAGTTGGATTATTTCCGGGTATATAATCGCTGGGGGCAGCTGGTATACAACAATGCTGATCCTGGCAAAGGCTGGGACGGAACAATCAACGGCAATCTGCAGGGACCAGATACATTCGTCTGGATGGTGCAGGGCACTTCTTACACGGGGCAGGTGATTTCCAGGAAAGGAACAGTGGTGTTGATGCGATGAAAGAGGGAACGCAGATTCTCATGATCGTCATGATTTTGATGATTTGAGATTTGAAATTTCCAGTGCGTTGCTCACCACTGAATAGAGAACTAAAAGTACAAGTGTGCGACGCAACAATGCTCAATAGTAGCACTATCGCCTGGTTCATAAAAACCATCGCGCAACAAGCAAACGCCAAATTTCTTATCGGAGATGTAGACAAATTTCAAAATCATAATCTGCGTTCCGTCTCACAAACTGTTTTACCTTCATCAAAACTTCGAATAACATGAGCAAGATTGTTTTGGTTACGGGCGCCACTTCAGGCTTTGGAAAAGCAACAGCGGAAATATTTGCATCGAACAAACACAATGTGATTATCACAGGAAGGAGAAAAGAAAGACTGGACGAACTGAAAAATGAACTTGAACAGAAATACGGCATAAAAGTGTATTCGCTTAGTTTTGACGTTCGCAACCGGGAAGAAGCATTTTCATCGATAAACAGTTTACCGCAGGAATGGAGAGCTATTGATGTACTGGTAAACAATGCCGGTCTGGCGGCAGGAAGAGATCATTTTGACGATGCTTCAATGGAAGATTGGGAGAACATGTTGGATACCAATGTAAAAGGACTGTTGTATGTAACAAAAGCAGTGTTGCCTTTTATGACGGAAAGAAAAAAAGGGCACATTATCAATCTTGGCTCAACGGCGGCAAAAGAAGTATATGAAAAAGGAAATGTTTACTGCGCCACGAAACATGCGGTAGATGCCCTGAGCCAGTCGATGAGAATTGATCTGCTGAAACACAAAATAAAAGTGACCGCCATCCACCCTGGAGCCGCCGAAACGGAATTTTCGATGGTTCGATTTAAGGGCGATAAGGCACAAGCCGACAAAATATATGAAGGTTATCAACCACTTAGCGCCGAAGATGTGGCAAATGTTATCTATTACACCACCAGTTTGCCTGAACATGTTTGCATTAACGACCTTGTTTTAACCTGCCTGGCGCAGGCCAATTCTTTTTATACGCACAAATAATTTTTGCACTTATGCAATAGTCTGAAAAAACATGCGTTATTTCTAGAGAGATTACGTAAATTACAGTAGTAGTTATACAACTCTCTTAAACCTATTTTCCTATTAGAAAGATTAACCAGTTAGTTAATATCTTAATCCAGTCCAGAGACCATTACCATGAAAAAAGTTAAATTTTTCAGGTTCTTAACCTTATTACTATGTTGTTGCATGTCTTTTGCAGTAATTCATGCACAGGAAGACGTGATCAAACAACGCAGTTTTTTGAATGAATCTTTTAAGCCACAAATAGATAGCTTAAAAAAGTTATACGCTTCACAAGGTTTTGCCCTCGTTCGTGAAGCCTCGATGGCGATGGAAAGTGAATATGAGATGCCGGTGATTATGCCACTACAGCAAGGAGGAAATTATCAGTTTGTTTTTATTGGCGAGCCCGACTCCAAACTTTATGAAGTAAGGATGTATGATTGGAATGAAAAGCAGGTTATTTACAAAAAGAATTTGTGGGGAGATGTTGACGGTAATATAATCTCTTTCAATTACACATCCCAGTTCTCGGAATATCACATGCTCAAACCCGTACAAGTGAACAAGAACAAGAAAAAAACATTGAGCGGTTATGTGATGATGTTCAGGAGAACACAATAAACAGTCTCTGGTAAATTTTAAGATAAAAAAGAACAACGAGGTGATAGGTCTCTATCGCCTTTTTTTATGCCCATAACTGAGTACCTGAATGACTGAAGGTCACATTCGATCAGTCACGACAGACTTTAACCACTCAGTCATTCAGTTACTCAGTTATTTGTATTTGCTCCCTCCAGCCACAATGTAAACAACTTATACCCCAAAGACATTACTACGGCTCCTGTAAACAATCCCATAAAGCCTGAAAGCACGAAGCCGCCGACAGCTCCGAGAAACACGACCAACATTGGCACCGGTGCGCCTTTACCCAACAGCAATGGTTTCAACACGTTATCAGATAAGCCCACAAGTAACAGCCATATTGTAAGTAATGTAGCCGTGAGCGTAGTACCGGTGCTCCAGATATACACTATGATGCAAATAGAAATAGGCAATATCCCTATTTGAATAATGGCAAAAATCAAACACAACAATGTCCACAAGCCTGCGGCTGGAATGCCGGCTAAAACAAGACCCACGGCAGCAAGTATTGATTGAATAAATGCAACCCCGAGGATGCCTTTCACTACGTTTCGAATGGTTACAACTGCAATCGAAGTAACGTCGATGGTACTGTTATTTCCCATCAGCCGGCTAAAAAGACTCCGCGCAAACCGCCCGGACGCTTCTGCATAGGACAGAAACACACCGCTGATAATGATGGAAAAAGTAAACAAAAGCAAACCCTTGCCTGTACTTGCCAGCAGCCCGATAATAGATGCAACTGCAGAACGTGTTTGCGCCGGATATTTTTTTGCAACCTTATCGAGTCCTTCTGATGCCTGTGACCATAACTCATGTGCCTTGTCGCCAATGAACGGCCAGCCTTTCACATCTTCACGCGGTGGCGGAAGCTGCACGTTGCCCGCCCTGTAGTCTGCGACAAATTGCTTCAATTCGTCAACAGTAGTGAAGCTTAACCATACCGCGGGCACTATAAGGACACATAATAACAGTACTGTAATGATGACCGCTGCACGTGTGGATTTCCCATTCATTTTTTTTGTGAGTTTTTGATGCACAGGGTATAAAACAACCGCCAGTATTGCGGCCCACGCAATGGGATTTACAAACGGGCTCAGTATGCGAAAACACCAACTTATTAAAAGCGCTACAAGCAATAGCTGAATAATGGTGTTGAACAACTGTGAAGTTGAAACAGACTTATCAGGCCTGGAAGTATCGTTACTCATATCCATTTATACCGGTTTTATAAGAGAGTTGTTAGTTGATGGCGGTTAGTTGTTAGACGAAACATGCCAGATGCACTTCTGGTAAAAAGAGCGATAATCAAATAAAAAAAGGCAGCCGCACAAAAAAGCCTAACAACTACGAACGAACAAAGCCCACAAACTAAAACTACAAAACACGCGGGAAAGCAAATTGGTTCGGGGACATGTAACCGTTAAATGCCGGGTTAAATGCCTGAGCAATGACTGAATAACTGGTGGTTGTTAAAAATAGTTCTTAGCTGATAGTTGTTGGTTGTTAGAGAATTACTGATTGTTGATGTGGATTTATAAGTATGTCAGATATTTGTTCTGAAAAATGGTTAGAAAGTTTAACAACTAACAGCCCCAATAACTAACAACTACACTACACATGAAGAAAGCTCTCATTCTACTTACATTGTGCATTGCTGCAGTAACGCTGCGGGCACAAAAATTCCCTACTGTATTTGAAACCAGTAACGGCGAACAAACTGCTACTTATTTTGAAACAATTGGCTACTATAAAAAATTAAAAGCCGCATTCCCTACTCTTTCCATTAAAACATTTGACACTACGGATGCTGGTTATCCTTTGCATCTTGTGCTTTTTAGCAAGGATAAAAAATTTGATCCAAAGCAGTGGCACAGCCAACACAAAGTGGTGGTGCTGGTGAATAACGGCATACATCCCGGCGAGCCCGATGGAATCGATGCCAGCATGATGCTGATAAGGGACCTGGCAGCCAATAAAATTGCGGCTGCCGATAATGTTGTGTTTGCCATTATTCCTGTGTATAATATTGGTGGTTGTCTTAATCGTGGGAGTTCTTCAAGAGTCAATCAAAATGGCCCCGAGCAATACGGTTTCAGAGGCAACTCGGAGAATCTTGATCTCAACCGCGATTTCATTAAAAATGACTCACACGATGCCGTTTCATTTACCCATATTTTTCAATGGTTACAGCCGGATATCTTCATTGACAACCACGTGAGTGACGGCGCAGATTACCAACACACGATGACCTTGCTCACTACACAATACAACAAGCTAGGCGGAGAAACAGGAGCATTTGTTCACGCTACATTTGAACCGGCCCTGTACAAAAGCATGTCAGCAAAAAAATGGGACATGATTCCCTATGTGAATTTTGAAGACGGTAATCCTGATAAGGGTTGGGATGCTTATTACGATCCTCCCCGCTACAGCAGTGGTTATGCGGCGCTTTTTCAAACCATTGCATTTGTTCCGGAAACACATATGCTAAAACCTTACGCGGACCGGGTAAAGAGCACTTATGCATTTATGCAAACCATCATGGAGCAATCATCTTTATACGCCAATGATATTGTTGCAAAAAGAAAAACGGATATAGAAAATAACAAAAAGAAAAACGACTTTGTCGTTAGCTGGGCCGCTGATACGACTAAGTTTGAGCAAGTGCTTTTCAAAGGCTATCTGACCAATACCAAAACAAGTGATATAACAGGACAACCCCGCATGTTCTACGATCACACAAAACCTTTCGAGAAACAAGTTAAATTCCACAACACCTTTAATCCAGTTGTTACCATACAAAAGCCTTCTGCGTATATCGTTCCGCAGGGCTGGCGGGAAGCAATAGATCGTTTGAAAAATAACGGTGTAGAATTAAAACGATTAACAAAAGATACAACGATCACGGTGGAGTTCTATCATGTTGATGATTATAAAAGCATGACTAAGGCGTATGAAAAACACCATCGCAATTTTGATCTTGTGGTAAGCAAGCGCATGCAGCCGGTTCATTTTGTAAAAGGAGATTATATCATTTACACTGGTCAACGCTGCGACAGATACATTGTTGAAACGCTTGAGCCACAGGGCGACGACAGCTTCTTTAGCTGGAACTTCTTTGATGCCATTTTACAACAAAAAGAATGGTACAGTGATTATCGTCTAGAAGATGTTGCGGACTCACTTTTCCAACAACATCCCGAAATAAAACAAGCATTGGAAGAAAAGAAAAAATCAGACGCGCAGTTTGCAACAAATGCAAAGGCACAGTTGCAGTTTGTTTATATGCATTCTCCTTATTATGAACCGGCGCATTTGCGAATACCCGTGTTTCGGGTGATTTAGAAGGCACGCAGATGACGCTGATTAGGCTGATTTCCGCTGATTTTTCTAATGGCACACGGATGACACGGATTAGGCGGATTTACACGGATTTTTTGCTATCATTTTTCATAAAACAAAGAGGTTGTCTCAAAAGTAAAAATGAGAATCTGTGTAAATCCGCCTAATCCGTGTCATCCGTGTACTCTCTCTATTGAGCCAGCGAAATACGAATCTGCAAGCCGCCTCTTGTTGTCGTTATTGGAACAGATTGTGAAACCTTCGGTTCTGTTCTTCTCTGGTCGAAATACAATTTCACGTTTATACGATTGTTCAACACGTAATCTATCGACGGTGAAATGGTAATCACCTTCTGTCCTGATGTTGGCAAGGCCGTGTTCTGATCCAGACGGCTATTTGCGGTAGCATCATCACGAATACTGAAATCTATACGCAGGTTCAAATCATTCTGCAATTTCTTCGACGATTCTTTTTGGCCCGGCAATTTCAATTTGAATGGCATTGGCAGTCCTCTTTTTCTCCAACCAAATCCGAATGTAAATTCAGTTGAACGTGCTTCTGCCAGTTGATAATCCACAAGACTCAAACTGAGGCTGCGGCTCTTCTTATAACCGAAGCTCGTTGACACCTGGTTGACCATCTGCACATCAACATTGAACAATGGCGCAAACGCTTCCGAGATCGTAATATTAGGTACAAGGAAATAAGGAATAAAGTTTCCGCTCAAAGTATCAATAAATCCAGGATAATTAAAATTCCGTGGATCCTGGTACAGCAAGTTACTGTTAAAGCTGTTCATGCTTAGCGTACCGTTATAAGCATGGTTGATCGTAACATTTGAGAATATTTTTTCCAGCCCCGGAATACGTGTTAAACCGTTGTAAGTAACCGACCAATTTGGCTTTGGTATATAACCACCAAACGGATTCGATCGTATGTTCGGGTTGTCAGTTTTTACCAACGCGATACTCATAGGATCCTTTTTCGTGTAGGCGGCTACAAACGCTGGGATCAATACATCCTGTGAATATTTTCCGTACCCTTTATAATAACCATCCGGTTGCTGCGAACCAGAGTAAGGGTTTTCCGTACCCAAACGTTTTGAAATGATGATACGATTGTTCTCAAATGTTTGGAAGGCTTCGGTAATCTCATTCGGTTTAAACGGTTCGAACAACGTTTGAAACGATATAAACGAAACACTAAAACTACCGGAGTTGTATGGACTCAATCTTACAAAGTTTCCATTTCCTATTGTATCCTTATAAAGCTCGCTGTATGTTTTACCAAATGTTTTATTAAGGCTCACATCAATAACAAGATCACGCACTGGAATTAACTGCGCTGTAATATTCAATCGCTGGTTAAAATCCTGACGGTTCAAATTGTTGAATAGCGGATCTTTTGTAAACAGGCCCTTCTTCGCAAAATTATTCACAAAGGTTGTATCCGGCTGTTGACCAAACACAAATCCCCATCCCGGCGCAAAATTGTTCTTCCAGTTCATACCGAGGAATTGAGTGCTATCCGTATAACCTGCCAATGTTGTATTACCTATCTCAGAGTATTGAACCGATACCTTTTTAACAGAAGTAATGATTCTTCCAATCACTTTCACAAACGTGTTCAGTTCTGGCAAATCATTCTGAGCCGGTTTGTTTATCGTTCTTCTCCTCGTTGTATCATTTGGATTTCTCGGTGCCTGTGGTTTGTTATTGCCTGGTTTTGGCGCATTCCAATCCAGTGCCCGCAAGAATCTCGACTTACTGTAAAGCTTTGTAAAATCCATATCCCCGGTAAAGTTGATATCCTGCGTATTGGATATCATGTTACCCATGCTTTTTGCAAACGGATCGAGAGATGCAGCCAGCCAGTTATACTTGGCGCTGTAGCTGGCACGAACGGTTGTCCAGTCCAACGCAGGTATTTTAGCCATCGGCAAAGTATAAGTCAGCGTTGCTGCCTGGTTGTAAGAAGTGTTTCTTCCTCCTTTCCAGAAGTTGTTCCACATGCGCTCTCTTTCATATTTAGAAAGGCGTCCGCTATCCTCATCTACCCTTGCCCTGTTTACAGCAGAGAAGTCAAGATTCAATGATCGCGTAAAGTCCCAACGCAGATTATAATATCTGTCAAACGTAAAATATTTGTTGAAAGTCTCCGGAATCACATTCTTTGGACCACCCACGTTTCTCGGGCGGAACGCAGCAAATTGCCTGTTCACATCGGCTCTGAAACTTAACAAAGATGGAGTGGGGTTCAAATTGAAATCCCTGATCAAACCATACCAGTTGCTCTTAGAGCGGAACTCTTTTTTAAACGGCTCCCAATATTTCGGTTGTCCGGCATAGTTATATCCAAGTCCTGCTCTGTGTTTTATTACTTCGTCACTTTCTACAAGAGGACTATGATGTTCTTCCTGTGTGTAAGAATAACTTACGTCAAAGTTTTCAGGGCTCCATATATGTTGCTTCTTGCCGGTGAGGTTCATCCTCTTTACGTTGGTAAAGCTGATCGTTTTCAACGTTCGAACCTCTACGGCATCTTCTCTGATGGAATCTTTCTGTGCCGGTGCAGCTGCCCCGAGTTTGTCTTTCAGTTTTATATCAAGATCATAAGGATCGTATTCCGGCATGCTCACTGTTTGCGAATAACCGGCATATACAGGAATTGACATGGCCGCTTTTTTCGGCAGCATTTTACCCAACTCAAGATTTGTGGCGGCATCAAACTGTGTCGTCTGGTTCATTGATCGCTCATTCACTCTTTGCTCCAATGTACCAAAGCCAATGCTTTTGACGCCTCCTGAAACAGACAATGTTCCAAGGTCAGCCAGTTTAATATCAACCCGTCCCAGGGCTGCATAACCACCTTTCTCATTTAATTTGGAAAGTCTTAATTCGTTTACCCAAACTTCCGTAGAAGCATAGTTAAGGTTAACGTTATTTACCCCAACGAAGAACCCTCTCACTTCACCTAAGTTCGGATTACCTATAATCGCATATACTTGTCCGTTAGCTTGCACCTCTTTGTAGTAAGTGTCAACGTTTGAGTTATTGTTTCGATTAATCTTAAGTTTGGTTAATGCATTAAGATCGATATCCAGATTATTCAGCGTTGGCCACACGAGAGAGTCTATTCCAGGCGTGGTTGCTGTTATACCCGGTTTTGTAATTTTCAACGGAATTCTTACTTCATAATAGTTGCTTACAAAATCGGCACCGAGTCTGATTACCGCGTACAGATCATTATCAACAACAGGTACGTTTTGAGAAGCTTCTGCGTGAATGAACATTTCCAGGCGACCATATTGACGCAAATCCATGTTCATTGTTTTGAAAACACCTCTGGATTCTCCTTTAGGCAGATTATAAACCTGCATGCTCAATGCCTGCTCGTTTTGTAACAGGGTCACGTTGTTGTTGCTCAAGGTTTGCTGACGTACAACCCCGGGAGGTGTTACATATGGAATGGGTAATCTGTTGCTATTTTCTTCCACGTTTACTGCCAGTACATTAAATACAGTTGAAGAGTTTACCGGCAAAGGATTGTATGTTCCTGTTGTGTCAATTACATAGGAGAATCCGCGCCATTGGTTACGTACCAATTCCAGTTTTGCAAAGCGGCAAACCAATGAATCATCAAAACCAGTCATGAACATACGAATGAAACGTATAGATTTGAAGTCAGGTATATCACCAACTTTTTGCTGATATTGGTCAATCGGAATGCGGAACAAATACCAGGTTTCATCCATTGAACCGGGAAGACCATTTGCTTTGACATTTCTTGTGTCTGTGATAAAGTTTTGTCCAACTACGAATGAACTTTTTTTCAAATCGACACGGTATTGGAAATATTCCTCCAGTTCATTCAAAGTGTTATCCTTGTTCAAATCTTCCTGATCAGGGGTAAGGGTGTAAGCCGCTGTGGTAGAACCGGTGGCGATCGGCGAGTTACCTTGCGGACTGTTGATATTTTTATAACGTGCAAGGATATCCGATTTCGCTTTATCATAATCGGCATCACGGTAAGCTTTAAAATTATCTCCCGCAGGATCATTGAATGCCATTTGGAAAACAGGAGAACCCGCACCAAATTGAGCCGCTAACTGGTCGAGATATGGCTGGAATTTTGTTCGTTCCTGATCATCTGTCAAACCGTCAAAACCAACATCCTGGAATGCACGGTCGTTGGGATCATTGCTAAACGCATTTGCAACCTGGATAGGATTGCCCGGAACATGTCCCCAATTACTTGAATCAAGCTCTGCAGGAATATTGGGTGTAGGTAAACCATTTTCGAAGAAACGTTTACCATCTTTCAAAACATCTTCTGAAATATTACCAAGGTTAAAATACAACTGACCGCCGGCACTTGTAGGATTTTTAAGGAATGGGTCCTGCATCCAGAATTCAATGTATTCAACGTTACCTGTTTCAAAATCAGTTTGATCAATACTACGCATGATGCCACCCCAGCGCTGTTTTGGATTCGGCAACTTGCCGGCAGATGTCATGTTTGGATCGAAGTTATAAGGACCTTTATCAGTTGGGTAATAGGCAACATCGAAAGTGATCAATTGAGATTGGCCAAAGTCAACCGTTTTTGCCGGATAAATATCGCCTTGTAATACGGCACGCACTGTCGGGTCGCCAAGAGCAGTTCCTTTCACCGGATTATTTGCGGCTTTCGGATCCTGCAAATTTGGTTCAATATTATACCATGCCATTTTTGCGCGGTTATATCCGTACCTGAGATCGTTTGTCAAGCCTGATTCAGGGAACAAATTATTTCCTTGCGGCGTAGAAGCCAATGCCCAGTTGGTTAAAGGGAAACGCAGGTCAATGCTGTTGCGTGTGCCTTCAAAGTCATCGATATAAATAAGTCCATTATTTCCTTTACCAATTTGCGGCGGGTGGCCGGGTTTCAATAAAGCACCTTCTCCATAAGCTGTAATGGTACTCATTTCATTACTGTTATAGAACGGCAGCTTATTCAGCCACTTGGTTATCTTAGGAACTTCGGATCTGTAGTTAAAGTCGAGTCCGTACATGGTATTTCGTATCGGATCCTCACTGTAGGTCATTTTATTAAAATATGGACGCTCACCCAATCGCACCAACGAACCTCCAATGTTGAAAGATTGCTTGGCGGTGTTTTTCACCTGGTAATCCAAACGCAAACCAAGATAATTCCGCTGTTGTAATCCAAAGTTGGCGTTGTTCTCAAACTGCACATTTACCGGAATACCGGAATTGGTAATGGCATTATTGATAACCTTAACCGTTCCAAGATTGTAGTCTACGACATAATCGACATTTTCTACCAACGTACGACCACCGGCGGTTACAGTTACCGAACCTTGCGGCACGTTGAACGCACCCAGCGAAATGTCTGATGAAGCTGACCCTTTTGCCGAACCACTAATGAGGAAGCGGTCGAGGTTTGCATACGTTTTTGCAATTTCTTTGATCGTATCGTACAGTGGTTTGAAAATGTATTTATCCTTCATCTCCTGCGGGGCACCTTGAAACGCAATGCTATCCAGGTCACGACCAAAAGGCTGAAGGAATGGGAAAATAATCCTTGCCTGGCTCGAAATAATGGTAAATCCTTCGATATAGTCAAACATACCATCTGGTTGCGGATCGCGGTTATTGTTTAATCGATCGAGGTTTAGCAAGGTAATAAGTGGCAAACCTGATTTGGGACCTTCGGGCAGATATCTTTTCTTACCCAAACTTGGTTGCTCGTACAAAACGTTCAGGGCAAAGTCAGTCGGTTGCACGCTCGACAGATAGCTTCCGTCTTTTGTGCGCAGCGCATAAACGTTTTTCATCATCAACTGCCACAAAGGAATATTTGTTCTTTGAGAAGTTGCTTTCAATAATTTCAGGAACAAAACTTTCTGGTTGGCCTTTCCTGCAGTTGTATCCGGAGGAACATCTGTAGAAAATTCACCGACCTGGTAAGTTTTTCCGTTGTAGCTATATTGGAAAGCCAGACCCAATACTTCGTCCGCCTGCAAGGGTTGATTTAATGACAAAAACCCAACTTGCGGGTTGAAGAAATATTCGCTTGAATTTAGTTTACGGGCAAATGTTTTTTCAAAATCCTGAACCGGCTGCAATCCCATTCCGGATAAAACAGTGGTTACTGTTGATGAGTTCCGGCTGTTTGGATTATTTATGATATCTCGGTACAAATTGTTGGCATCGTTATAAGGCAAACTGTCGGTAGAACTTGGAATAGCTGGATAATGATAAGGATGTCTTTCTGCAAGGTCGGCCAGGCCAACGATATCACGAGTGTCTGTGGTGGAACCGTTTTTATTGGTTACCCAAACTTCTATTCTTAAGATCTGAACGAGTGAATTTACCGCAGGCAAACTCGCCATTGCCACATTATACCGGCTGCGGAAATATTGCGCCATCAGGAAGTGCCTGTTTTCCTCGTAATCATCTGCACGGAATTCGTAAGTGGTTGTTGCGGCGCCGCCCTGCAAACCTAGTGACTGGCGTTGTGATCTTTCGTTTGCCAATACTCCGGTTACAAAGAGTTTACCAAACTGCAGTTGGGTTTTGATACCAAACAATGATTGCGCTCCCGGAATCAAAGTTCCTTTAGAAGAAAAGGATACGTTACCTGCTTCGATCTTTTTAATGATCTCATCGGGGCCGCCGGTATAATCTAGTTTTAATTGGTTTTCAAAATCGAAGTTTGCTAGCGTGTTATAGTTGATGGGCAATTTCAACTTGTCACCAATGTTTGCGATAACGCTCAGGTTGGCATTCATGTCAAAATCAAAACCACCATTCTTTCTTGCATTTTCCGGCAGCGTGGGATTTTTGATATTTTGTCCCTGGTAACCTGCAAGGATGTCGACGTTACCTTGTGGACGGATATCTATTTTTCCGTTTCCAAAAATGCGGTTGAAAAGATTATCGGTTACACTGAGCTTGGGTCTTGGTAATTTCTGGTTAAGCCCAAAAAGAACGTTGGCTCTTTGTCTGAAATATTCGTCTTCCTGCTCCTTTGCTTTTATTTTCAGGTATTCATCAAAGGTGAGTTCAGTTGGAGTACGATAATAGTTCTCTCCTATCTTTTCAATGATATAATATTTCCTTGTAATAGGATCATACTCCACCGTTCTTCGCAGATTGGCTGGATCTTTAAGATTGAAAGCATTTTTTTCCGGGTTGGTGATTTTATCACCACGTCTGTCTTTAATTGGGAAAGGGAGGGTATCAGGAGTTCTGGGCACCTGTGTTTGAGGCACCGACTGCGGAACTTGTTGCGGTTGCTGTGGTACAGGTTTCGTGGGAACCTGAAGAGCAAATGAATTTACTGTACCGGATGCAGTGAACACGGCAACGCCAACAATGATCCGAAGTCTCCGTATGATATTAGAAAGAAGAGTGCGCAATGCTTTTCTCACAAATTAGTTAGGTAGATAAGGTTCTATAGGCTATAAGGTTTTTAAGGCTTTTTTAATTATATCTTCGATTTTTTCTAAACCTGATTCTGCAGCAATTACTTTCTTCACAGCGAGCTCAGCATTAGGGCGGGATATGCCAAGGGCAACTAGCGCATTTAACGCGTCTGTTTCCAAACTATTGTTTGCGGTATTCAAAATATTAACAGATGCTGCCAGCGATTGTTTATTCAGTTTGTCTCTTAATTCCAGGATAATTCTCTCAGCAGATTTCTTGCCAATTCCTTTTATTCCTTCCAATTGTTTTGCATTTCCGTTTACAATAGCTCTCACAATTTCCTCGGGACGCATTGATGAAAGCATCATTCGTGCAGTGCCTGCACCAACGCCGCTAACACTTATTAATTGTATAAACAGTTCCTTCTCCGCCACTTCATAAAAACCATAAAGTATGTGTGCATCTTCCCTGATGTGTAAAAAAGTATGCAAAAGTCCTTTATCAAGGGGTTCTATACTGGAAAATGTATTCAGGCTTATTAACACCTCGTAGCCTACGCCATGCACATCTACATGAACCACTGCTGGAGTTTTATAAACGAAATCGCCTTTTACATATGCTATCATAGAGTGCGAAAATAAGGGAATATATGTATGAATCCGATAACGTTTTTTAGAATATGGCGAAAAACATCAGTTATAGTAACAAAATCATTGTCAACTGTTTAGTAAATGAAATTAGCAAATGAAATGAGGTATTTTTTTTGCACAAAAAGCCATTTTTTTGAACCATCAATCGTGAATCGTGAATGGTCGTTTATTGTCTACGTCTCAGATAAATAGCCGGCTCATTCACGATTGACGATTGTCGTTTCGCGATTGACCATTCACGATTCACCCGTTACAACCTATCAATCTGATAACATTTTCCCTTACTTTTACGGCCCAATTAGAATAAGAAAGATCATGATTTCAAAAACAATAGCCGCTGTTACAGCCGTAGCGGGACACACTCCTGAGACCGTACTCACAAATTTTGACCTGGAGAAAATGGTAGAAACAAATGATGAATGGATCAGAACAAGGACAGGTATTTCCGAAAGAAGAATTTTAAGAGGCGAAGGAAAAGCGACTTCTGACATGGTCGTTCCTGTTATTCATCAAATCTGCGAAAAAAGAGGTATCAAACCTACTGATCTTGAGTGTGTAATTGTTGCAACAGTTACTCCCGATATGGTTTTCCCTTCTACAGCTAATATTTCCTGTAATAAAGCCGGAGCAACAAACGCATGGAGCTTCGACATCAGCGCAGCATGTTCGGGTTTTCTATATGCACTGGCCACCGGCGCAGCATTTATAGAAAGCGGCCGTTACTCAAAAGTGTTGGTTATTGGCGCAGACAAAATGAGCGCCATTATCGATTATACGGACCGCAACACTTGCGTAATTTTCGGCGATGGCGCTGCGGGTGTTTTGCTCGAACCAAACAATGAAGGTTATGGTGTAAAAGACAGCATTTTGAAAAGCGACGGTAGCGGCGCAGCATATCTGCACATGAAAGCAGGTGGTTCACTGAAACCTGCTTCTATAGAAACCGTTACAAAAAGAGAACACTTTGCTTACCAGGAAGGTCAAACCGTTTTCAAATTCGCGGTTACAAGAATGGCCGACGTGTGTGAAGAACTGATGCAAAAACACAATCTTACTGCAGATAACATTAACTGGCTGGTGCCTCATCAGGCTAACCTGCGCATTATTGATGCCACAGCAAACCGTATGGGATTGCCTAAGGAAAAAGTAATGATCAACATTCAACGTTATGGCAATACTACTGCTGCAACCATTCCTTTGTGTCTTGCAGATTGGGAGAGCCAATTGAAAAAAGGCGACAACCTTGTGTTGGCTGCTTTTGGTGGCGGGTTTACGTGGGGCTCTACGTGGTTGAAATGGGCGTACTAATTCAATTAATAATTAATAAAGAATAATTAATAGGGTCGCGTTCGTTAGTGAACGCGACCCTATTAGATTTTCGGGATTACAAAATTCCATTTCCCTCGCATTGGTGCTGCACTTATTAATTCTTAATTATTAATTATTAATTTGTACTCGAACATTACGATAGAGCACATTGTTGTAAAACCCAATGAAAAAACGCCTATCAGCAATCTGCTTTATTTTCTTGCTCCGTACCTCCGGGGGATTATTTGCTCAGGCAACCAAACAGGTTACACATCAGTATCAAACATGGCTGGGATATATGACATCTGCGCAAATCAGTGAAAAGTGGTCACTGTGGAACGATGCGCATTGGGTGTTTAATCACGGCTTTTTTATTGTTCGGACAGGGCTCACTTACAACTTTCCTAAAACCGCCATTACTGGCGGTTATGCATATGCGAGATTACCCATTAGCGGTCAGGATGGATTGCCCCGCCAGGAGCACCGACCCTGGGCGCAGGTTGTTTTCACCGTCCCATTGTCGCATAACTTCTCCCTCACAGAACGAGTTCGGTATGATGCAAGATTCCGGCAAGATGTGGAAAATGGAAAGACAACTGACAGTTACTCGTTTGTAAATCGCCTAAGATTTCAAATCAATCTTCGCAAATCTATTCCCCAATGGAAATTTGATGGAAACGAACCTTTTGTTGCATTAGCAGACGAAGTATTAATCAACTTCGGAAAAGAAATCGTGTACAACACTTTCGACCAAAACCGCATTTCATTGATGGTGGGCCTTAAGAGAAAAAACATTCAGTACATGACCGGCTATATGAGCAGATTTGTGCAAAACTCAAGTGGTAATTCTTATACTCAAAATAATACCTGGGTGGTGTGGGTGGTGCAAAAATTCTCCTTCCGCAAAAAGAAACCGAACGACCAGATGGATATGCCAGGCGCAGACTAATTGAAAATTGAAAGGATGCTTTAGACTGAGTGCATCATAGAAAACAACCATATTCAATTTTCAATTTTCAATTAAACTTAGCTTTCTTCCTCATAGTACAACTTATAAAATTTCTTCCCTACCATTTCATCGTAACCTTTTTCCATCAAATCCTTGCGGCCGTGAATGTAGAGATGGAAGTTTTTATCGAGCTTGATAACGCTTTTGAAATTTTTGTCTTGTTTTTTTACAGCAGATAAATTGATATCGAACTCGTCTTCTATTTCGAAGTTTCTTGACTTTTGATATTGCTGCTTGTACTCCATGAAAGTATCAACCACTTCCGGGTGGTGAATCACTTCTTCCGCAAACTCCTGGATATTGAATTGATCCTTGGTTTTAAAATATTCCATCGAACGGTTCATCAGATCAACCTGGTCGCTTTTACTTACATCAAATTTTTCTGCATACTCGTTATCAATGAAAAGCTTACACAATCCAAGATATTGATCAGTATTATGATAATCGTTGGCTGTTGGTTCCACCTGCAGGAAATCTGTAATCCAGTAGCGTGTATCGTTTTGCTTATTTGTTTTATCTACCACACAAACGGTATAACCCTCATTTTGATTGGTGTTGAAAATAAGACAACCTTTATCGAGCTTGTTGATATCGATACCTTCATCCTGTATCACTTCCCAGCTTTGACCATGCGGAAATACTTTCAGGAAGGTTTCTTTTGTTTCTGATTTAAATAAACCAATCGCCTTATGCGTTTCGTTGCCCAACATCACATTATCAAAAACAGCTACATATAACTCTCCTTCTTTTACTTTTACGTGTGTTGATTTGCTATACAAAAAGCTCGCTATTTTTATAGATTCTTCATTAAAACTTTTGGAGTCTTCAAAAATATTGGTGACGTAATTGTACACTTCATTCATGCTCAGATCGCTCAGGTGAGTGAAATGATAATGTTCATTTTCGTTAAAGGGAGACAGAAAATATTTTGTCAGCATCGCACTTACCACATCATCATTCAGCGTCAATGCATTGGCAGAAAATTTCAACTCCTCATTGCGGCTGGGGTTACCCACTTTGTGCACGATAACTTGCTGTAACGTTACGTTTTCAATTCCGGTCATGCGGCAAAAGTAATTGAAAATGGAAAATTGAAAGTTGAAAATGAGGGTTTCCTGGCCAGTTGTTAGTTGTTTGTTGATAGTTGTCAGGATTTATGTGTACAACGCGAAAGGGCTAATGCAATTCGCCCCTACCATTTTCAATTTTCAATTTCTCATCATCTCATTGCTAACACTCTGCCATGAAGGATATGCTTCATCCGTTCCCAAAACTTTTTTTGCTGTATCAAGGAACGCTGGATGGAAATATGCTGCCAATAGCAACACATTTACGCCATGCTTCGGATCAAACGGAGCGCCTATTTTAAATCCTCCTTCATTGTTGGCTGCACGCTTTCTGTCAAACTCTACTTTACTGTTGGTGTATTCACCGTGCGTTTTCTCGCCTGTAACGTAGGGCAGCAGCCATGTAACAGACTTTTCCACAGATGTTCCTGAGGGAGACGTGAATGAATAATAGTCTGTATTTGTCGCACGCCTTAGCACGATGCAGAGCTTTATTAGAGGTTCCAGATCATACACGTGATAATGCAACGCATCACGTTCTTCAAAGTCTATGCTTGAACCATCAGCTTTAAGATTTACTTCAAGATGTTTCTTGAAACCCTCGATGGCATATTGTTTCAAATGCTCATCATTAATCGACCATGCTATTTCTCCAATTATTTTCAAACGATGTGCGTTCCAGTTGTTTTTGGATGTCATTCTTTCCGGGTTGTTGTACTTGGCGGTAATTTCCAGTTCGCCGGTTTTTCTCCACCATTCTTTTATAACAGCAGCATCACTTCCCTTTATGTCTTCTTTTATTAAATCATATCCTTCTATTGCTCTGTCCAAATTCGTATCATCAATAGGATCTCCGTTGGGCGTAGTTTTCGTGGCCCATGCTTTAAAATACTCTATTGCTTTCGCAAGATATTTTTTGTCACCATTTATTTTATAGACAAGACTAAGCGCATATATTTTCGGCATATCCTTCAATGCATTTTGCGTAGCCGTTTTTTTAGGATCGCCTTGTAGCAGCCCTTCCGAGCGAATAGTATCAATAGGGTTGGGAGATTCATTCAATGCAGCATTCGCCGCGTTTTGAAAAGACACATAATACTTTTTAATTTCTGCATTACTATTGATAGCAGATTTCAAATTGGATATTTCCTTTCTATTAAAAGATGTGTACTGTGCATTGGAAGAAATTCCGGCGAGCAATACAAAAGCGGATAAAATTAGTTTTTTGTTCATGTAAATGTGTTGTATTCAAATGTAAGGAAATAGTTGTTTGTTGCTAGTTGATAGGCTTCATGTTCTGTTTTCCTCCTAATAACGAACAACTATTAACTAATAACTTTTCAATAATTTGCACTCATGAGCATAACAATAAGAAGGGCCGTTAAACAAGACTGCCCGCGACTAATGGAACTTATACGCGAACTCGCTTTATTTGAAAAAGCACCGGATGAAGTTACAGTTACATTGGAGCACTTCGAAGAAAGTGGATTCGGCGCAAACCCTGTTTGGTGGGGTTTTGTGGCAGTGGAAAATGGCGTTATTCAAGGATTTGCAATGTATTACATACGTTACTCAACATGGAAGGGGCAACGCATGTACCTGGAAGACTTAATTGTTACGGAAGAAATGCGCGGTAAAGGTGTTGGCAGTTTGTTGTTTGATGCACTTATTACAGAAGCAAAGGAGAAAAAATTCAACGGCATTGTGTGGCAAGTGCTGGAGTGGAATGAGCCCGCAATTAAATTTTATAAAAAGCTGAACGCGAGCTTTGATGCGGAGTGGGTCAATTGCGCGTTGTCAATTGAAAATTGAAAATGGAGGAACGAACAGTATTCGCCATTAATAAAAAAAGAAGTCGCACCGGTATGATGCGACTTCTCTTTTTATCTTTTTGCGTTGAAAATCATTTTCAATTTTCAACTTTCAATTTTCAATTAACTAACTCCTTCTGTAACCGCTTTCTTATCAATCTTCACAATCAATCCCTGCAATACTTTGCCAGGACCAACTTCAGTGAATTTAGATGCTCCGTTCGCGATCATTGCCTGAACGCTTTGCGTCCATCTTACCGCGCCGGTTAACTGATCAATAAGGTTGTGTTTAATTTCTTCTTTATCAATTACCGCTTTTGCTACCACGTTTTGATATACGGCGCAAGTAGGCTGATGGAAAGAAATGCTTTTTATGGCGGCTTCCAATTCTTCTTTTGCCGGCAGCATTAGTGGCGAGTGAAAAGCACCACCCACTGGCAAAATCAAGGCACGTTTTGCGCCGGCTTCCTTCATTTTTTCGCAAGCAATTTCTACTCCTTTTACAGAGCCGCTTATTACCAATTGTCCGGGGCAGTTATAATTGGCTGGCACCACCACTTCGCCGGTTTCGGCCTGCACTTGTTTGCAGATCTCTTCTACTTTTTCATCATCCAATGCCAATACCGCGGCCATTGTAGAAGGCTGTAGGTCACAGGCTTTTTGCATGGCTTTTGCACGAACAGCTACCAATTTTAATGCGTCATCAAAGCTCAATGTGCCGTTTGCTACCAACGCAGAGAATTCACCCAAAGAGTGTCCCGCAACCATGTCCGGACGAGCATTGTCTATACTTTTGAAGGCAATAATAGAGTGTAAAAAAACTGCGGGTTGTGTAACGTTTGTTTGTTTAAGGTCTTCTTCTGTTCCGTTGAACATCACATCGGAAATGCGAAAACCAAGCGCTTCGTTTGCCTGTTCAAATAACTTTTTTGCGAATGCACTTTTTTCATAGTGGTCCTTACCCATACCCGGGAATTGCGAACCTTGACCCGGAAATACAAAAGCATGCTTCATGATATGTGTAGTTCAGTTTTTAAAAGCGTTAGAAAAGATTACAATCGTGTAATTATCAACAAATTAACAAGAATCCCAGCCCCACTTTTTCTTTTCAAGTGGGCAAAAATATAAAAGTTAGTGGCTGGAAAATCACATGTACTAAAATAGTTGAAATGCCGTTGCGCAAGTTTACAAGGGTGGCGAACGTGGCCTAAAGTAATATATCTTTTGGTAAAAAAGAAAGAGATTTATCAGGCGATAAATCTCTCGGCGTATCTAAATTTTACAACGATCCGACAGTTATAGTTCAGTTTTCAGCTGAATGTATTGCAGAAACTCTTCTTTTACACCCGCGTTCTGAAATTTTCCTCCGTAAAAAGAAGTAACGGTGGAGGCATTCGTATCCTGAATGCCACGGCTGGAAACGCACAAGTGCTTTGCGTCAATTACCACTGCAACATCTTCTGTATTCAGCACCTTTTTGAGCTCGGTAGCAATTTGAACAGTTAAGCGTTCCTGCACTTGTGGTCTTTTTGCAAAGTATTGAACAATCCTGTTCAGTTTGCTTAGCCCGATCACTTTTCCGGATGAAATATATGCCAGGTGGGCCTTACCAAAAATAGGCACGAAGTGGTGCTCGCAGTTGGAGTAAAAGGTAATATCCTTCTCCACCAGCATTTGGTTGTACTTATACTTGTTGTCAAACAAGGCAATTTTCGGCTTATTTGCAGGATTCAGACCGCTGAAAATTTCCTTAATATACATTTTCGCAACGCGGTGAGGTGTTCCTTTCAGGCTATCATCTGTAAGATCCAAACCCATTATTTCCATGATAGATTGAAAGTGTTGCTCGATCTTTTGGATCTTCGTTTCATCATCCATTTCAAATGCGTCTGCACGCAAAGGAGTGTTCATAGATGTTGCCAAATGATCATTTCCTACTTCTTCTGAGTTGAGCATGTTTAGATCGATTGTGTCCTCATTCAGCAGGGAATTCAACGTAATTTCTTTCTGTTTCATATAAAATAACTTTTACGTCCAAAGATTCATCTATTTCGCGGCGCAATATTTCCCATATAACAATGGCAATATTTTCGGCCGTTGGATTAAGACTTTTAAATTCTGCTACGTCAAGGTTAAGGTTCTTGTGATCGAACCTGTCCATGATGTTCTTTTCAACAATATGGCCAAGTCTTTTCATGTCCATCACATATCCCGTCGTTTTATCAACCTCGCCTGTCACCTTAACGATTAGTTCATAGTTATGGCCGTGATAGTTTTCATTATTACACTTACCAAAAATCTTTTTGTTTTCCTCTGCAGACAAAGAAGGATTGTGCAACCTATGGGCAGCATTAAAATGCTCTTTCCTGTAAACTGACACCTTTTTCGCCATGCTGATTTACTTAAACGACTTTCTTTAAGTGCAATTTTAAATTAAAAATGTTTTTAAGATTAACCGCCTTAAAACTGAAACAGAAGTCTGCTGTTCAAGTACTTAAGACTCACGTGCGGCTCATAAGTTAATCTTCCGTTTTGCATGTTTTATGGACATGCAAGACAACAAAAATATATTAAAAAGTGGATTTCCTAGGTATTTCTTTTGTCATTTTTAATGAGGAGAATCATAACGAGAATGGTGGCCGAGAATCGTCAGTCGTGAAAGTGAATCGTGAATAAAGCAGCTCTCCGATATTCACCATTCACATTTCACCATTCACCTTAATTGCCGACATTTGTTCCGTTAAACAAATAATAATGAACTACTTACTGGTAGCTGCCACACCTTTTGAAATTGCACCAACCGTAGAATTAATTAAGCAAAAAAAAATAAAGGTTGATGTCCTCATTGCGGGAATAGGAATGCTTGCAACAGCTTATCATTTAACAAGAAAACTTGCAGAAAAAAAATACGACTTCGTTATCCAGGCAGGTATCGCAGGATGTTTTGATAAAGATTTTCAATTGGGTGATGTGGTAATTGTGAAAGATGAAATAGTAGGTGATTTAGGTGTAAAAGAAAAGAAAGAGTACAAGGATCTGTTTGATATGAATTTTCTAAAACCAAACGACTTCCCTTATTCATCTAAAGTTTTAAAAAATAAAAATAAGGACGCATTGAAGCTTTTGAAACTGCCGAGAGTTTCAGGTGTTACTGTAAACCAGATAACAACTGCTAAACCGGTAATTGATTTATACGTTAGAAAATATAACGCAGTTGTTGAATCGATGGAAGGCGCTGCATTGCACTATATTTGCAGCCAGGAAAAAACACCGTTCCTTCAACTCCGCAGTATTTCAAATTATGTGGGTGAGAGAAATAAAAGCAAGTGGAAAATTAAGGAGGCGATTGTGAATTTGAATGAGGAAGTAGTAAGGGTTTTGAGTAGTGAGTTTTGAGTTATAGGTAACGCTGCAAACTTTTGACTTTTAATTTTTTACTTTTTACTTCCTTCTAACAACAATCAACTATCAACAAACAACTATGAAACTAACACTCGGAATATCTCCCTGCCCCAACGATACTTTCATTTTTGAAGCGATGATCAATCATAAAATTGATACAGAAGGTATTGAATTGGATGTACAACTCGAAGATGTGCAAACGCTTAATCAGTGGGCATTACAAGGCAAGCTTGACGTCACTAAAATAAGCTACGGAGTATTGCCTTTGTTACAAAAAAACTATTCACTTCTTGATAGCGGTGGCGCTTTAGGCAAAGGCGTTGGCCCTTTGTTGATCGCGAAAAAACAAATTGACCATTCAGCAATTTCAGCCTGCACTATTGCAATACCAGGGGAAAATACAACGGCTAATCTTTTGTTCTCGATGGCTTTTCCAGGTGCGAAGAACAAGAGGTATATGTTGTTTTCAGAAATAGAAAATGCGGTGCTAAATGGCGATGTAGATTGCGGTGTGATCATTCACGAAAACCGTTTTACCTATCAGCAAAAAGGACTCCTAAAACTGATGGATCTTGGCACTAATTGGGAAGAAAAAATGAATTGTCCTATCCCTCTTGGTGGCATTGTGATGAAAAAATCTTTCAACGAAGAAACCTGCGAAAATGTAAACCGCGTAATTAAACGCAGCCTTGAATATGCATTTGCCCACTACCCTTTTCTTCCTGATTATGTGAAACAACACTCACAAGAAATGGAAGAGAATGTAATGCGCCAGCACATTGAGTTGTATGTAAATGATTATTCGCTATCTCTTGGGGAAAATGGAAGAAAGGCCGTGAGTACTTTATTGGATGTGTACGAAAGAAATAATCAACCCGCTCAGGTTTAATAAACTGAATAAACTGAGTAGTTGAAAGTAATACACCAAAATCGAAACCAACCATTCAGTCTATTCAGTTTATTCAGTTATTTGCCTTCACCGCTTTTGCATATTCCTCCAAACATCTCTTTCTCGCAAATTCGTGCTCAACAATTGGGTCTGGATAACTGAATTCATCTAGCTCAGGCACCCACTTGCGAATGTATTCGAGGTTGGGATCAAATCTTTTTGTTTGCAATGATGGATTGAAAATGCGAAAGTATGGAGCTGCATCACACCCGCTTCCCGCGGCCCATTGCCAACCACCATTGTTGGCAGCCAGGTCGAAGTCAAGTAATTTTTTTGCAAAGTAGGCCTCACCCCAGCGCCAGTCGATCAGCAAATGTTTTGCGAGAAAAGAAGCCGTTATCATTCGCACACGGTTATGCATGAAGCCCGTTTCATTTAATTCACGCATACCGGCATCCACAATGGGATAGCCGGTCTTTCCCTCGCACCAGCTTTTAAAATCCCTTTCACTATAGCGCCATTTGATAAAATCATATGCAGGCTTGAAAGCCTTTCCTTGTCCTACATGTGGAAAATTGAAAAGTATCATTTGAAAAAAATCCCGCCATATCAGTTCATTTAAAAAAGTGCCATTTAATTCAATCGCGTCTTTTATCAACTTGCGAATGCTAACCGTACCAAACCTCAGATGCACGCCCATTCTTGTTGTTCCATGCAATGCAGGAAAATCACGATCACCGGTATAATTTTTCACAACATCATGATCAAGAGATTTGGATGGCATGTGTTGACTTGACTCCGTAAAACCAATCGTTTTGTATGATGGAATTTTGACTTCTTTCTGTTTGTAAAAATTGTCGAAGTACTTTTTCGTGGGGTATGCTTTGTATAGATATTCTGTTAAGGCTGCCTTCCATTTTTTACTATACGGAGTAAATACCGTGTAGGGCTCATCATTGTCCTTTACAATTTCCTTCTTCTCAAAAATCACCTGGTCTTTATAACTATGAAAACTAATGTCTTTTTCTTTTAGCAACTGCTGAATTTCCTTATCACGCTTGTTGGCATAGGGCTCGTAGTCTGTGTTGGTAAAGACTTTTTCAATTGTATATTTTTTAAGTAAAGTTTTGAAAACTTCTGCCGGTGTTCCGTAATATACTTCGAGTGAAGATTTGATGCTCACCAATTGCTCCTGCATTTCTTCCAATGCGCGATAAATAAAAGTGATCCTGCTATCATCTTTTTCTTCTAAGTCATCCAGAATATTTTTGTCGAAAATAAAAACCGGAACTATTGCACTGTTGCTTTTCAATGCATGATACAAAGCTGCATTGTCTGTTAGTCGTAAATCCCTTCTGAACCACATTATATTAACCGGCATAAACATCACATTATGACTGAAGCCGGCAATATTACCGGCTTCAAACAAATTTACGCTTATGCAAACAAATTGCCTTCTTAAAATCTGACCATTATGCAGTTATCTCTTCATTTACATTCAACGGTTGAATGCAACTTTCAAATATTTTTTTTGCGATCTTATTGCTATAAATTTTTCCTCCGCATTTTTCTACCCATTGCAATCCGTAAATAGAATTGGTGAGGAATACTTCATCTGCGGTCAACACGTCATTAGCCTCCACTTCATTTTCTTTTACCTCGATGTCTATTGAAGGAAGACATTTAAGCAACCATCTTCTCATCACGCCATCTACACAGCCCTCTTGAAGAGATGGTGTAATTACCGCACCGTCTTTTACAAGAAATACATTGGCGATTGTTGTATCGCAAATGCGATCTTTTGTGTTAAGAATAATGGCATCATTTAATTGCTGCTTTTTAGCATACAACGCTCCCATAATATAAGGCAAGTAATTGTTGCTTTTGCAGTTGGCAAATGAATCGATCGCTTTTCTTGCATTTTGATAAATGTCAATCGACAATCCTTCATTGTTGAACTCATTAAAATTATCCGTCAGCTTCCAGGTCTGGATAATATAGTTAGGAAAGTTGTTTTCCATTTCATACACGGTTCCATTTCCTCTAAAAACCATTAGTCTTACACGGGCAAGCTTGTGCTGCTGATTTTGCTGGCACAGCTCGGTTATCTGCTTTGAAAAATATTCCGGTGAGAAGTAGGAAGGCACGTCAAACTGCAAAAGCTCTATGCCTTTGAGTAGCCTGTCAAAATGATATTCTTCCAGCTGTATTTTCCCGTCGATCACTTTCATTGTTTCAAATAAACCATCGCCATATCTGAAACTTCTATTATCAGCAGTGATAATTGCTTTATCGTCTTTTAATATTTTTCCGTTGTGGCTTATGAAGTGTAGCATGGTATCAAAATTAAAAAAGCCTTGTTAAACAAGGCTGTATTATACGTTAATTTATTGTTCGGCGAAGAATGTTCGCTTGGGTCTGTTAGGTCGTATATAAAAAACGCAGCCTGATTATTTCATTGTTGGTTGTAATAGGAGGCGCTCTTCGAATATTTTGGTGTAACGGGTTTTGGGGTGCAACAGGGCGAACGCGGTTTCATTCCGAAAGACGCATTCAATGCGTCTCTACCCTTCTACAACAATGCCGTTCTTAATGGCGTACATTACCAAACCCGCCATCGATTTTGCGCCGGTTTTCACTTTCAATTTATCACGTATCGCCTCAACTGTTCTTGGGCTAATTTCTACTATATCTGCTATTTCTTTGGTTGTTCTCTCTTCGCACATAAGCTTCAGAATTCTTATTTCTTTTTCGCTTAATTGTGTTTCCTCGTTTTGCTGAACTTCTGTTTTGCGAGTTCTTAATCCGGTCAACAATGCTTTGTTAGTTAACTCATTAAAGAAAAACTCCTGTTCGTAGCAAGTCCTGATCGCTTCGTATATCGTCTCGGAATCTGAATTTTTAGTCAAATAGGAATTGGCGCCTATTTCCATTAAGCGGGAAATGATAGAATGATCATTGTGCATGGACAACATGATCACTTTGATGCCCGGATAAAGTTTCCGTATTTCAGGCAATGTAGCAAGCCCGTCCATAATAGGCATTTGAATATCTAATAAAATAACATCAGGTTGAATGTGCTTAAGCAGGTTCAAAAGCTGCATGCCATTATCGGCTTCTGCGATAAGTTCTACATCACTTTTCACAGAAAGTGCAGTTTTTACGCCGGCCCTGAAAAGGGTATGGTCATCGGCTATAACTACTTGAATCACTTTTTCTTTTCCTAGATTTTTCATAAAGGTAATTTGGAATTTTCTGCGGTTACTAAAACCCAGCCTGCAAATTGAACGATTTTTTTGGAATAATACTATTGTATTTTTACTAAATTAATACATTTCGGAATTCTACAATGCACTTTCTGAATATAGTAAAACTACTATATATAGTATAGTAAGGACACTATATATCTAATAGAATTTATCCGACGGTGGGTGTAAAATCCGTACATTTTAAATAGAGCAGTTTCGCTCTTGTTCACATTCTTATTCACATGTACTTTTGTTACAAGTTGATTGACGAGGGATTGACACCTCATTCCAATATCCTTGATACCGTCCAGTAAGTTTTTTCAATATCTATGAAACCAAATGAAATCCAATGTCAATCAACTTCCTTTTTATCCAATACCCCGCAGCTTCTATCCAAAACTATGAAAACGCCCCTGACTGTTCTTATATAAAGGTGACCGTAAATTAGTTTTTTAAGTTTTAGTAAAAAATCCATATCTATTGAAGCTTTAATCCAAGATCCTAAGCCGGCGATTATCCGGAAAGTAAAAATCCAATTCTAGAGAAAACCTTATCCTAAACTTGACAAGATCTTTTTACTTTATAATTGCCTGCATTTTATGCAACTGGAAACAAAGTAGCGGTGGCAGCTAGCAGATCGTCATTAATGATTAAAGAAACCTGGCAAAAGGATTTAATTAAAAACGATTGCTGTCATTAAGGTTTACTAAACAATGTTGTTATTAAAAGCAGGCATTTTTTTAAAATTAAAAAGTAAAAAATAAAAAGTCAAAACCCAGTGTTATCGTCTGACTATACTGCGTTTTGACTTTTGACTTTAAGTTTTTATTTTTACTTACAACTGCATTTCAGGAATCTCTCCTTCTATAATTAAACGTCCCGCGGTTTTTGATTGTATTTCCGCCACTGTAACGCCTGGTGCTCTTTCCAGCAATTTAAAGCCGTTTGGAGTAACATCCATTACAGCAAGTTCAGTTACCACTTTATGCACGCATTTTACGCCTGTAAGCGGCAAAGAACATTCTGGTAATAGTTTTGATTGTCCCGCAGTATTGGTATGCATCATTGCTACCACAATTTTTTTGGCCCCGGCTACAAGGTCCATCGCTCCCCCCATTCCTTTAACCATCTTGCCTGGAATTTTCCAGTTGGCAATGTCGCCGGTGTCACTCACTTCCATGGCACCTAAGACAGTTAAATCAATCTTTCCTGCGCGGATCATTCCGAAACTTTCAGCGCTGTCAAAAAAAGAGCCGCCCGGTAATATGGTTACAGTTTCCTTTCCTGCGTTGATAAGATCAGCATCTATATTTTTTTCTTCGGGATACGGCCCCATGCCCATCATCCCGTTTTCACTTTGAAGCATTATTGTCATGCCGGCAGGAACATAGTTCGCAACCAGCGTTGGTATACCTATTCCAAGATTCACGTACATCCCATCTTTCAATTCTTTTGCGATGCGACGTGCAATACCAAATTTATCGAGTGCCATAAACTAGAGATTAGAAGTTAGGAATTAGAAATCAGGGACGCCAAGTATGGAGTTTGCTTTTTTGCAATTAAAGCTTTCGCAAAAGTGTTCCCTAGTTTCAGATTGTATTGTTTTAAGAATTCAAAATTTTCTGCGAGATAATCCAATGCATTTATCACGCCTTCACCGCCCACTCCAAAATCTGCAATAGAGTTTTCTTCGCCATTTTTTTTGTCTTCCTCCAAATCCATTACATCATCCATTAATAAAAAAGATGGAACAAGGGCCTGCCATCCTCTTACCAGTTTGGTTATCGTTTCAGCGTCTGTATCCAAAACACAAAGACTGAACAGTAAGCTGTCTCCCCTGTTCAAAGCGGAGCTTACAGTACCAATGTTCTTGTATGGCTTTAATAAAGGATCGCTGAAAAAAGTCAACAGGTCGTTGTAAAGTTCCTGTTGTTTAATTTTTCCGTTTACGAGAGCTTTGCAGTTTTCGACATGCTCTTGCAATGAAATTTTGTTCATTTCATGTTTTGCTGCGCTACCCAAAATTGCTTCAGTTAGTTGTACGTAGTCTTCATTCAACAACAGATCTTTTGCAATGCCAATTCTGCATTGCAGATCAAACCAAAGTGGTATAAAAAGATAGCCGGTTCCGCTTGAAACATATAACAATCTTCCCTTCCAGTAATCGTTTTGATCAGGGACTTTCCTGTCAACAAAAAAAGCTGCAATATCTTTATCCACGCCAAAACGCTCTACAAGGGTATGCTTGCTGGTGAACATACTAAGGATAATATTTTGTGGTTATAATTGCGTAGTTCTTTTCTCAATGCGTTTTTCGTAATCAATGCCCTGAAAAATTCGATGCACGTAAACGCCTGAAACATGTATTTGATCGGGATCAAGCATACCTGGCTCAACTAATTCTTCTACTTCAGCTATTGTTATATCTCCTGCCTTGGCCATTGACGCGGAAAAATTACGTGTTGTTTTTCGAAAAATAAGGTTGCCTGCTTTATCCCCTTTCCATGCTTTTACAATGCTGAATTGGGCATGCAGGGCTTTTTCCATTAAGTAATGTTTACCGTCAAATTCACGAACCTCTTTGCCCTCAGCAACTTCGGTTCCGTATCCTGCGGGTGTAAAAAAAGCAGGGATTCCCATACCGGCCATGGCAATACGTGTGGCAAGCGTGCCTTGAGGAATAAGGTCCACTTCTAGTTCTCCGCTTAAAAGTTGGCGTTCAAATTCGTCGTTTTCTCCAACGTAGGAACTCATCATTTTCTTGATCTGTCTCTTTTTCAGAAGCAAACCAAGGCCAAAATCATTTACTCCAGCGTTGTTGGAAATGCAGGTGAGGTTGATTACATTTTTTTCAACCAAAGCATTAATGCAGTTCTCCGGTATTCCACATAACCCAAAGCCACCTAACATGATGGTGGTGTTGTCTGAAATGTCCTTTATTGCCTCCAGGGCATTGGCAACTACTTTGTTCATATAGCAAGCTTAAAATTATTTCTGATTAAGTTTTTTGAATCGTCGTAATATGGCTGTGTCTGCTCTGAATTTGAGACGGGGTAGAGAGTCGGCTCTGTTTATTTTTCCGGCAGCGGTATCATGCTTAACGACCATTGCACTATCAGGTTTTAAAGGTTTGAGATGATTCTTAGCCGTATCAACCTTAACCGTGTCGCGAGTGGAAACAGAATCAAATATATCTTTGAGCATTTCGGGCTGTTCCCTGTAATAATCAAGACTTTTTTTAAATTCAGGTTGTGATGTTTTGTGCAAGGCAAATACTTGCTCGTACCTGCGCAGGCGTTCCAATTTTTGATTTTTTGAACTATCCTTGCCAACATATATAGTTACAAATTCGTCTACCCTCATCAAATCTTTTATCACACTCTGCATGCTATCTTTCTGCAAAACTCCGGAAGGCACTTTATTCTTACCACCGCAAGACCCCAGAAATATAACCAAAGCGAAAAGCCAGTATTTTGTTTTGTACATGGAAATTATTTCAACTCCGTTTTATAGTTATTCACGTTTGTAATATCCAGCTGCGACAGCAGATCAAGCGCCCTTGATTTCTCGTCGGCAGGAGATTTCTTAAATATTTTTATTAACTCATTTGATTTTCCCTGGAAAAAGAATTGGGTAATCATCAGGTTCGGATTCTGAGTATTTAGGTTGCTCAGAAAATTTAAAGATGCCAAAATACCTTTTCGTCCTGCAACGTCATCTTCATACATCTTGTCCATGCCCGTTCTGTAATAGCTATAAAACGCATCGTGGATGATAGAGTAACGGTTGTTTGTGAGATTTTCCATTAACCAATAGCGGTTTCTTTGGCCATCGAAAGCTTTCCATCCGGCCAAGTCTCTTCCATCGGGAGCATTGCTAACTATATTCTGTGCCTTTTGAAAGTAAGGATCACCACCTCTGAGAACATAGCTATCGTAGTCTAATCCCAATATGATATACACGTAGTATGCCAATACAGCCGTAAGATTTGCTGCTGCCGCATCGTTTCCTGAAACACGATTTTCGTTAAAGTCTAGCTGCTGAAATTCCACATATCTGAATGTAAGGTTATCATCGATAAAATTGATCAACGGACTATCGTAGCTCGAATTATAGATTGGTCTCGCAGCTTGCACTGTAAGGCTTGCAGAAAACATATTATTCTCTCCTGCGCTACTGATATTCACCAAAAAATTACAAACGACTTTTTCATTTTGCTGATAAACATCGTTTGTCCATTTACGATTGTTCAGGAAATTATTGAGCGAGGTTTGTAAAGTTTGGAAAACTTTTTTGTCAACCGTGGAACCAACACGGTTTGATGCAATACTTACTTTCGCCTGCAACTCCTGCGCATTCGACAGCTGTAGCGACAACAATAAAACCGAGAGGATTAAATAAATTTTACGCATAAATATTTTTTACAATTACGTCTACAATATCTTTCGCAACAAGTGCTTTATCCTTTTGGTCATAGGTAGTGGCAGCGCCGCTTTTTTCAAAAATAGTTATCTTATTGGTATCTGTTCCAAAGCCTGCTCCTTTATCTCTTAAAGAATTCAAAACAATGATATCAGCATTTTTATCTTTAAGCTTCGACTTTGCGTATTCAGCTTCATTTTTCGTTTCCAGGGCAAATCCAACCAACAGCTGTTTCTCTTTTTTAATTTGGCCAAGGCTTTTCAAAATGTCTTTTGTCTTCTGCAATTCCAGTACAAGATTACCGTCATTTTTCTTAATCTTTTCCGAAAATGTGTTAACGGGAGTATAATCTGCAACTGCCGCCGCCATCACCGCCAAATTCATTTCGGGAAATTGTTTAATACAAACCTCATACATTTCTTCAGCCGAGGTTACATGAAACGTTTTTATTTTCTTTTCATCCACTGAAACATTTGAGGGTCCTAATACGAGGGTTACTTCAGCTCCTCGTTTTACCAATTCATTTGCAATGGCAACGCCCATTTTACCGGAAGAATGATTTCCAATGAACCGGACTGGATCGAGTAATTCATATGTTGGCCCCGCAGTAATTAAAGCTTTTTTTCCTGATAGCTCTTTTTGATAATTGAAGTGTGATTGAAGCGTAGCCAGAATAGTTTGAACTTCAGCCATTCTTCCATCACCAAATAAACCGCTTGCTAATTCGCCTTTTTCAGCAGGAATAATATGGTTGCCAAAATCGTTTATTTTTTTCAGATTCTCTTTCGTTGAAGGATGATGCCACATATCGTCATCCATTGCAGGAGCAACAAAGACAGGGCATGTTGCGGAGAGGTAAACTGCCAGAAGCAAATTATCACATAAACCATGGGCCATTTTGCCTAATGTATTACAACTCAAAGGCGCTATAACCATCACATCGGCCCATCTACCCAACATTACATGATTCGCCCAGGAATCATTTTCAAAAAGATCTGCAGTCACTGAATTTTTAGAGAGTGTAGACAGAGTAAGCGGCGTTACAAAATCTTTCGCAGCCGAAGTCATTACTACCTTTACTTCCGCTCCTTGCTTCACAAGCTCACGCACAAGTAGAACAGTTTTATAGGCTGCTATGCTACCAGTTATTCCAATCAGAATTTTTTTTCCTTGAAACATGGGTCTAAAATTATGGTTTATTTGCCGTTTCAAAAGAGAAAAAAGAAAAGCGACAAGCTATGAACCTGTCGCCTAAATATATTAAAAATTAAGCACGTATTAGAAATACCAAAAGCCGTAGCTCATCAAATTTGACCTACGGCTTTAATTTATTTTAGAAAATATTACTAGCTAAACAGGTTGTCTTCCTGGTTCTTTCTGTAATAGATTTTCTCTTCTAGAAACTCCTGTGTAGCGATAAGAGCAGGATTCGGCATTCTTTCGTATGCACGTGAAATTTCGATTTGCTCTTTGTTCTCATGAATTTCCTCAAGGCTATCTGTATGACTTGCAAATTCGTCAAGCTTGTTGTGCAATTCTTCTTTCAAACCAATATTGATTTGGTTTGCTCTTTTTGCTATAACAGCAATTGATTCATACAAATTGCCGGTTTTACCTTTAATCTCAAGTAAATTTTTAGTTTCAGCAGTATTTACCATGCTTGAACTAAGATGCTTTCTTAACTTGCTCATTTTTTATAGCTTTAATATTGTTTTGAGCCAGAGTTGAATATTTCTCTACCTCTTTGATAATTTTGCTTTCAGGAAAACGATCTGAAAATTCATTGCATTCTGTCAATACTTTTTCAAATCTCTCTTCCTGCTTCGTTGCAATACTCAACACAGCGTATTCGTAAAAGGACTTAATTGAGAATAATTTATATTCATCACTTTTTTGTGAATCAGGAAAATCGTTGATCAGGGTTGTAAACGCAACAGAAGCTGCTTTATACTGCCCCATGTTGTAATACAAAAACGCACTTAAGTATTCTTTCTCTTCCAGTTTCTGACGGCATTTATCTACAATTTCCATCGCTTCTTTCGAACGTTCTGACCTGGGGTGTGTATTGATAAATGTCTGCATCAAACCCATCGCTTTATAGGTATTGGTCTGATCAAGCTCTGTTTTCGGAGACTGCTTGTAAAAGGTATATGCACGCATATAGTCCATTTCTTCAGCTTTCGGACTTGTAGGATACACTTCAACAAATCCTTTAAAAAGATTTTCTGCGTTCTGATAATCCTTTAAATAAAAGGCACTGTACGCAGATTTATAATACATGTCTTCAAATCTGGGAGTCCCCTTAAATATAGGAAATAATTCTTCATATAACTGCTGTGCGTAGTTATAATTCTTTTTCGCGTAGTACTGCTCAGCCATACGGTACTTGTACTCGTAGTCGTTGCTCTTTTGCACTTTAGACAAAGAAGAACACGCTGAAAATGTGATGATTATGGTAAATGCTATTATTAAAAATCTCATAAAGGCTGGCAAAGTTAACTGTTTTATACAAAAAAATGCGTAAAAAATCAGGTCGCCAAAAAGAAATAGTTAATATAATACAAAAACCCTCCAAATGGAGGGCTTTGTAGTTATTGTGCAAAAAGTCATCTTATTTTTTTCTAAGATTTGGATGCGGAGCAGGAACAGTGTTAGGTCCTTCTTCGTTTGAACCATCTCTTAAATCTACAGTGCTTGCATCACCACCGCCTTCACCATATTTGAAGATCAAACGGTCTGCGTTGATACCTTCTTTTTCAACAAGGTAGTTGATCACTGCATTTACACGATCCCAGCTTAATTGCTGAGCAGCTTTGCTAGACTCACCATAACCAACTACAGCTACTTTACAATTTGCGTTGTCTTTCATTTTTTGAGCAACGGTTGCCAATACAGCTTTAGCGTCTTTGCTCAAGCTTACTGATTTCGCGCCAAAAGATACACTTGGCAATTCACCGATACCACAACCTGCTGGTTTAGCCATCATGTTGTTTCTCAGTTCTTTACAGCAGTCTGGTTCTGGGCATTTACCTACGCCATCAGCGTCAACTGGTTGACATTGTGTTGGAGTGATAAGTTCTTTATCCTTGTAATCAGGAACGCCATCACCATCTGTATCCTTGCTAACACCATGAGAGTCAACAGGAGCACCAGCCGGAGTATTTGGTTCAAGATCGAATTGATCAGTTACACCATCGCCATCAGCATCATCCAAAACTGGTTTTGGAAGTTTCATGTGACGAGGAGCGTTGATTTCGTTGTAAGCGTAATCCAATGGGTTAAGCCACCACAATGGTTCAACAGATTTGCCACCAAGGTTGAAGTTCAAACCAACTGAAAGGAAGTTGTAAGAATCGAAATCGCGAGTCATCACACCAGCAGGACGGCTTGCACCCTGAGGAATAGTAGAAGCCTGCCATTGTTGACCATCGATCAGGTCAGACTTAACGATAGTATATTTGTCTTCAAGTTGAAGGTTCATCTTCTTAGACAATTTAAACTGAACGCCTGCACCCAGTACCAAAGCTGGCTTGAACGATTGGCCAAACAATTTTGGTTGAGCCGGATCAGTTTCAGCGTGCGTTTCATAAGATTTGTCCATACCAGCCTTCAAATCTTTCCTGATGTCTTTTCTGTTTGCATAAGTGAATCCGCCACCAGTTCCACCGTATTTATTGATAACGTTCTGGAAAAGGGAAGTATAAGGATTTCCGTTTCCGTCGAGTGCGTCCACTTTTGTATCATAGATCATACCTGCTATACCACCGAAGCCATATACGTTAAATCCAGTTTTAGCTTTATGGAAACGGATGTTGTTCAAAGTAACAACACCTTGAACGCTCAATTCCTGTATAGTTGTTCTGTAATTATAAAAAACTGCTGCACCTGCCGGGTAAGCAGCCCATGCACTGTTGGTCGATGTAGGAATTGAAGGAGAGAAGTTAAGACCTCTTGATCTCATCCAATCGTATTCGCCTCTGATAGAGAAAACATAACCCAATGCTTTTCTTGCACTTACACCAAAGCCACCTGTCATTGCCTGGTAACGAACATCACCAGCTACTGCAGGCCAACCAACCTTAACACCAAGTTCCCACTGGTTTCTTGGCTTAGCAGGGTAAGGATAGGCATTGTTCAAAAATTCGTTGTGCTGAGGTAAATTTTTCTTTGAAATTAAAGAAGAGTCTTTAACATCGTAGCTTGCTCCAAGCTGGGCAAAAGCTCCGGATGCTGTAAGGCATAGGAGTGCCGTTAACAATTTAAACTTTTTGCGTACCATAACTCAGTTTTAAGTAAATTTTAAGATAAAAAAGAAACACTAGCCACAAAAGTATTAATTGGCCGCTAAAAACCAAATAATTTTTTGCTTTATTCGGTATATTAAGTTGCACAAAATCAATTAAAAGGCAATAAAAATTAAAAAACTGCTGCATTGTCCGTTTTATTTAACCAATGTATTAATTTGCCCCGATTAACCTTTTTGCATGGAGCTGTCATTACCTGTCATAAACGAAGAATTAGCTATTTTTTCTACAAAGTTCAAGGGCTCTGTTAAAAGCGATGTGGCATTGCTAGACAGAATCATGAGTTTCATCGTGAAACGAAAAGGTAAACAACTAAGACCAATGTTTGTTCTGCTTGCAGCGAAATTGTGCGGGGAAGTCAATGAATCTACCTACCGTGCGGCATCATTGGTTGAAATATTGCATACTGCTTCCTTAGTTCATGACGATGTTGTGGATGAATCGTTTGAACGAAGAGGTTTCTTTTCTACTTATGCCTTGTGGAAAGCAAAAGCTTCCGTTCTTGTCGGTGATTACCTGTTTGCAAAAGGCCTGCTGCTCTCTTTGGATAACAACGAATTCAGAATATTACAGATCCTTTCAGAAGCAGTCCGGAAAATGAGCGAAGGAGAATTATTGCAGATTGAAAAAGCAAGAACATTGAATCTTAATGAATCTGTTTATTTCGACATTATCACTAACAAAACAGCCTCTTTGTTAGCTTCTGCATGTGGCGCGGGTGCCTACTCTACCAGTCAAAGTGATGAGACTGCGGAGAAAATGCGTTTGTTTGGAGAAAAAGTAGGTATTGCATTTCAGATAAAGGATGACCTTTTCGATTATGGCAGTGAAGACGTAGGAAAACCTACGGGAAATGATATCCAGGAAAAAAAGCTTACTCTCCCTATTATTTATACGATTAATAATGCGGACAACGCTCTAAGAAAGAAGCTAATTTACATCGTTAAAAATCAAAATAAAAAGAAAGAAAAAGTTCAGGAAGTAATAAGCGAAGTAGTTAAAGCAGGCGGAATTCAATACGCAACTGAAAAAATGTTTCAGTACAGAGATGATGCCTTGGAGATTTTGCATACTTTTCCGGAATCGGAAGTAAGAAAAAGTTTAGAACAGCTTGTTAGATATACCACCGATCGAAAATATTGACTTGTCATGATCAAAAAACGATGGAAAATATTGCAGGCAAATAATGCCACGGTGGAGGCTTTGCATACTTCCCTGAAAATTAACCCCGTTCTCTGTAAACTTCTTGTTCAAAGAGATATCAGCACTTTTGAAGAAGCCAAACAATTCTTCAGACCCCAACTTTCTGATTTGCATGACCCCTGGTTGATGAAGGACATGGACAAGGCGGTAGAGCGTATCATTAAAGCCATGCAAAACAGGGAAAAAATACTGGTGTTTGGCGACTACGATGTGGATGGAACAACTTCTGTCGCCTGCATGTACCAATTTTTTCAAAGGGTTTATGAAGCAGACAAAACTGATTTTTACATACCGCACAGATACAAGGAAGGTTATGGCGTTTCCAAACTTGGAATTGATTATGCCTTTGAAAATGGTTTCACATTAATAGTTTCGCTCGACTGCGGTATTAAGTCGATCGAACTGATTGCATACGCAAAAACCCTCGGAATTGATTTTATAGTGTGTGACCACCACCTTCCTGATACAATTTTACCGCCGGCGTACGCTATTCTAAATCCTAAGCAGCCAGACTGTGAATACCCATACAAAGAGTTATGTGGCTGTGGAGTTGGATTTAAGCTGATTACGGCACTTACAAAAAGCATCGACTTACCAGAAGATGAATACTTACGCTACCTCGATTTAGTGGCAACGGCAATCGCAGCGGATATTGTACCGATAACAGGAGAAAATCGAGTCCTTGCATACTTTGGCTTAAAAAGAGCTAACGAAAATCCAAATGAAGGAATTAAAGCTTTAAAGGAATTAAGCGGCTCCGAAAAGGAGATGCATATCAATAGCCTAGTCTTCATGATTGCACCCCGTATCAATGCAGCTGGCCGAATGGATGATGCATGTAAAGCAGTACAGCTTTTCGTTTCCAAGAACAAGACGGAAGCTATGAGCTATGCCGAAATGCTTCACTCTGACAACACGGATAGAAAAGAAGCTGACAAATCCATAACCGAGGAAGCTCTGGCGCTCATTCGTGGCGATGAAGTTATGGTCGGCAGAAAGAGTACCGTTGTTTTCCAGCAGCACTGGCACAAAGGTGTAGTGGGCATAGTTGCATCAAGATTGATAGAACATTTTTACAGACCCACTATTGTATTAACTCTAAGTGGCGATGTGGTTGCAGGCAGTGCAAGAAGTGTAAATGGTTTTAATTTATATGAAGCAGTGCATGCATGTCGAGAACATTTAATCGGCTACGGTGGACACTTCGCTGCAGCAGGTATGACGATGCTTCCGGAAAAAGTTGCTGACTTTAGCAGCAAGTTTGAAGAAGTAGTTGCTACTACCATTTTACCAGAATCGTTGGTTCCCGAAATTCTGATCAACGCAGAAATTTCATTCGCTGATATCAAACCAACGTTCTATAACATCATTTGTCAAATGGAGCCTTTCGGGCCTGAAAACATGCGTCCTGTTTTTGTAGCCAAAAATGTTTATAATACATCTTACTCCAAAATTGTAAAAGAAAGCCACATCAGATTTGTCGTTAAACAAAATAACATAACGCTTACAGGCATTGGCTTTGGTATGGCTGATAAGTTTCCTTTACTTCAAATGAATCGCCCGATTAATATTGTTTTTACACTCGATGAAAATGAATGGAACAATACCAAAACTATTCAAATGAAGGTGATCGATTTTTGTGTTGCGGACGAAGGTGGTGAATCGTGAAAGGTGAATCGTGAATGATTGATATGCGTTCATTCACGATTCACAATTGATCATTCGTATTATTGCCCGTTATTCATCAATTCCACACTTCTGTTAATAAATGCGGTCAAATCATTTCCTTTTAACAGCCCTTGCGATAGTAACGCAAGGTCAGCAAGATTTCTTACCACTCTTTCTTGTTTAGATTTATTATGCTGCTTTAATACTTTCTGATAAATATTGTGATTCCCATTTATGGTCAACGTTACTTCATCGGGCATATTTGCATAGAAATTTCCCATCGGTCCGCTAACAGCAGCCATGTCTTTCATACGACGCATGAATTCCGGACGTGTTGCTACAACCGGTGGAGCATCTGCACTTAAGCCTTTTACTTCAACGGCAACATGCAAAGCAGGAATCTGGAAACCAAACAATTCTTTCAATGTAGTTTCCTCATCTTTGCTCAATACACTATCAGAAGATTCACTTTTGTCGATCAGGTTATCGGTGATATCCGCATCAACTCGTGTAAACATTACATCGCTCCACTTCATTTCCATATTATTGATGAAAGCTGCATCTACAAGCGTTTCCATCTTCACTACGATATAACCTTTTGCTTTAGCGGCCTGTATGTAACTATCCTGTTGAATCGGATTGGTTGTGTATAATACTACAATCTTACCTTCTTTATTTTTCTGAAGTGTTTCAGTTGCAATTTTATATTCGTCAAGCGTATAGAATTTTCCGCCCTCAACATCTTCAAAAATGTGGAACTTGTTTGCCTTGTCTAAGAACTTGTCATCCGTCATCATTCCGTATTTCACAAACAACCCGAGACTCTCCCACTTTTCTTCAAACTCTTTACGATTGTTGTTGAATATTTCTTCTAGCTTATCGGCGACCTTCTTTGTAATGTGATTATTGATTTTTTTCACATTCGGGTCTCCTTGCAAATAGCTGCGGCTTACATTTAAAGGAATGTCCGGAGAATCGATTACACCTTGCAACAGCATTAAAAATTCGGGTACAATATCTTTCACTTCATCTGTTACAAACACCTGGTTGCTGTACAACTGAATCTTGTCTTTTTGTATTTCATAAGATTGCTTGATCTTAGGGAAATACAAAATACCAGTGAGGTTAAACGGATAATCAACGTTTAAATGAATCCAGAACAATGGAGCTTCGTTAAACGGATATAACTCCTTATAAAAATTTTGATAGTCTTCAGCAGTTAACTCCGATGGCTTGCGCGTCCATGCGGGCGTTGGGTTGTTAATTTGATTGTCTTCAAAGAAAATTGGCACAGGCAAAAAGCGACAGAATTTTTCAAGCGTAGCTTTAATTCTTTCAGCACTAAGAAACTCTTCACTTTCGGCGTTGATATGCATCACGATATCTGTACCTCTCAATTCTTTAGAAGTTTCTTCCAGCGTATATTCAGGGCTTCCATCACATTCCCATCTTACCGGCGTGCTATTTTCTTTGTAGGATTTACTGAAGATCTCCACCTGGTCACTCACCATAAAAGAAGAATAAAATCCCAATCCAAAGTGCCCGATAATATTGGCTTCGTTCTGGCCCTTGTATTTATTCAAGAATTCCTCTGCACCACTGAAGGCAACCTGGTTAATGTATTTGTCTACATCTTCCGCAGTCATACCTATACCGCGATCGCTGATGGTGATTGTCTTTTTCTCTGTATCTAATTTCACATCAATTCTTAACTCTCCCAACTCACCTTTTGCTTCGCCAATTGAAGAAAGCGTCTTTAACTTTTGAGTGGCATCCACCGCGTTGCTCACCAATTCGCGAATAAAAATGTCATGCTCGCTATACAGGAACTTTTTAATAATTGGAAAAATGTTTTCCGTTTGTACACGAATACTTCCCTTTTGCATATTCAATTCTTTTATACTGGGTTTGAATAATTGTTTTAAGATGGCAAAAATACGTTCCGCTCTGTGTCAAACCGAGTGCCAATGGATATTTTAATTGTGGGATCGGAAAAATTGTCAGAAAAAATCCCGGCTCAGTGGCCGGGATCTTAGGTGCCGATCGAATTCATCCTGACAGAACATTGTTAAACAATCATCTATCGTTTCATGAATTTCTGTGTCAGGTTTTGTTTACAATTATTTAGTTCCAGTATGTAAACCCCGGGGGCAAAGCCTGAGAGCCTATTATTAACGGTGTTATTAACCTGCGACAAGTTTCCGGATGTATACAACATAACACGTCCATCCACTGAAGAAATCCTGGCCGAGTATTTTCCTCCATTATCTGAACCTTCAATTTTTATGTAACTGGTAACCGGATTCGGATATACGTTGACGAAATTATTACTGGCGAAATTAACCACTACAACAGATGACAAAGTAGAGCGTCCGTCAATATCAACCTGCCTTAACCGATAATAATTCTTGCCATTGTAAGGCTGTTGGTCAATGGTTTGATAATTTATCAACCTACTGCTGTTGCCAGTGCCTTTCACTGTTGCAATTGCAGAAAAACTCTTACCATCGACCGACCTCTCCACCACAAAATGATCATTGTTGATTTCAGTAGCGGTCATCCATGAAAGAACAACGGTTTGCTTTTTCGGCGTTGCAGTAAACTGAGTAAGCGTGATTGGTAAAGGCGTTGTTGACAAATCAAATCTTGCAAATACTGGCAAATGATCGGATGCCGTTGCTTTTCCATAGTCTACAATGTAAGTATTTGCGGGTTCTATTTGAATTGAATTTGTAAGGTAATTATTCGCCAACTCATTTGAAACAATGATGTGATCGATCATACCAGGATCGCCAGGGAAACTTGTTAAACCGGCAGCGTCAAGATCATATGTCAATACATCGTAATTGGCTGCATCGTTTTTAAAATTGATGTAAGGAGAAACCTGTCCGTTATAAATTGAAGTAAAAATCCTGTCGTTATAATCTCCTACAAATACAATATTATCGTTCTTGTAATAAGTGTCCAGCGTATCTTTCAAAACCTTCGCATCATACACTCTTCTGTTGTAAGTATCACCGTTAACATCGCCGCTGGCTGATTTTGCGTGAATATCAATGAACCTTATTCTTTTTGTCACACCATTAATATCAACATCAAACGTTGCCATAAAAGGCAATCGTCCCGATGACCAAAAACTCGAAGGAGAACCTGTTGGATAATCATCCAACGCATTGCTCAGCCCGTTTCTTGCATCGTCATAAAGCTTTTCAAACATAACCCTTTGCTCCACCAGGTGCATTGTGTTAGTGTTGTAAATAAATCCTACTTTCTGAGGAGGAAAGATTGGATCGGGGGGATTAAACGAATAAGACCAGCGTTGCGAAATCACGGTGTCATATCCCGGCAGATTATTCTTCAGGGCTTGTAATGCAGACGAAGTGGAAATTTCTTCTACTCCAACAATATCAACATTCATGCGCTGCATAACCGTAGTGATATTTGCCACCCGCAAATCAACGACCGATTGATCAACAGGCCCATCCGCGCTGGATCCAAAGAAGCTCAAATTATAACACGCGACATCGAGAGTCTTAGATTTTAAAAGAGATGACCCTGACAAATCCACTGCGTTTTTATTTAACGCCGATCCCGTGAAGCTAATCTTTCCTGCAATTTTGAGTTGTTCAACTGACGGTGTAAACTGTACATATACTGTTGTACCAACAGATGCCGCAGCCTCAGGAACGACCACACTAGTTGAAAAGGCGTTATTATCAAGCGATAGCTTATATCCGGCAGGTGCTGACAGCGTTATATCTCCACCGCCAATCACCTGTAAGATCACAGGCTGTGCTGAAGAAGTTGCGCCAGGAGCAACTTCACCAAAATTCAAACTAACAGGTGTAACCGAAAAAATATTTGTTTGATTGGTAATTGCAATATCATCCAGCGTCCATCTGGCAGCACCAATTGGAGGAGATGAAGTATATTTAAAAGCCAGATAAATTTTAGGAAAGGATTTGTAAGCCGACAAATTGATATTGTCAGACAAAGTAAATATAGTGGTTGAAGCGCCGGGAGGCGTTGGAAAGTTACCTTCCAGGGGCGTCCATGTGGCGGTCGATGGTGCGCTAAAACCATCATAATCTGTCGATACAAACAATTCAAGTTTTGGTCCTGAAAACTCTCCCCTGCTGTAGAAACTTAGCACTGGCATATTAGTGAACTGTGTTAAATAGACCGGCGGAGAAATAAGCCAATCCTCATTTTCCAGTGAACTTCCGGAGTAACCATTTATGTCCACACCATGTGTATTGTTACGTCCATAAAATGAACACGCCCATTTTTGTGCGCCGGTTACATTATAGGCTAAAAAGCCTCCCGCAGGCAACCCCGATAATGTACATGTATTAAAATCAAAATTCGTAACCGCAGGATCTACCGCATCCCCCTGAACATTAATCGTTTTTGTTAACGCGTTTGCACTTGTATTTACTACTGTTCCTGCAATGGTGCCTGCGACTGCAGGTGAAAATTTCACGTAGATTGTTTTATCAATTGCAACGTCCGCAACAGGAACAGAAATTGAAGTGCTAAAATCTGTCCCATTCTCTGATACACTAAATGGAGCTGCGGTTGTTATCGAAACAGGATCAGATAAATTTTCTCCTTTTAAAGTATAGGCGATCGTAGTGCTCGCATTTAAAGGCGTCGTGGGAAAAGTCAAACTTCCTGCATTAACAGTCAAAACCGGCGATCCTACAGCAGGAGTTGCCTCTCCATTAAATGTAACATTATCTATGCTGAATGTTCCGCCAGTACCTTCAGCGTTCCAACCATAAAAACGGAATGTAACGGGCGTGGCTAAGTTGGTAAAGCCATTAAAAGTGACAGTACTTCCGTTTTCGGCAACAGGAGTGGTGACATCAACTGTTTGAAAAACATTGCCGGCAACAACCTTCAGATTGTTATTAGTGGGAGAAATTGATGCAGAAAGGTTGTTGGCAAACCCATCAATACTCGACCTCACTGCGTATTGTCTGATGCCAGTTGCGGATCTCTGTGATGTGAATATGATGGACGTGAGAGATAAAGAAAAATTAGCTTGTGGAGAAAGTGTTACCTCATAATATTGGCCCGTGTTAATGCTACCTGTAAAAACATCAGACCCACTCGTGGCTCCAGTAGGCCAGCTTTGAAAACTAAATCGCCCACCTGCGTTTGGATTTGTGCCCATGCTACCAACAGCAGTGAAACTTCCGAATGTAACGCCTGCCGCTGTCGGCACGATAGAGGGATCTATTCTTCCTGTGGTCGTAGTAATGCTTGCAAAATCGTAAGTTTTGGAAAAAATCTGTGCCTCTCCAGTAAATGAGACCAGCGCACAGCAAAGCACGATTACAAAATGTAAAATTTTAAATTTCATACTTATTTTTTTAAGGTAAAAGATGGTCTAGACTTTGGGCAATCTGAAGGATGGATATTGGAAACCTTATCTATATGGAAAGCAAAATTAAATCGCGATGAAACTTCAAGATATTAACAAATGATTAATTTCCAAGTAAATATGTTAATAATGTGCATATTTGAGATGATTGTTATCTAACAGATGAAATTCAATCGCATTAAAGCTTTGTTATGTGTGTCATATCATGTACCTTTGCAGCCCAAATTATTTTTTAAATCTAAAAACAGGGAAATGAACAATTACGAATTGATGGTGATTTTTACCCCTGTGCTTTCTGAAGACGAATTCAAAGCGTCTCAGAAAAAATTCATGGATCTTGTTAGCGATAACAATGGCCAGATTCAGCACAACAATCCCTGGGGATTAAAATCACTGGCATACCCAATCCAGAAAAAGACTACCGGTTTATACTGGGTTCTGGAGTACAGTGCGCCATCCGACTTCAATGAGAAGCTTAAAATTCAGCTTCTTCGTGACGAGAACGTTCTACGTCACATGTTCACTGCACTCGATAAATACGCCGTCGAGTACAATGCTAAAAAGAGAAGTGGTGTACAAACAGGAAACGAAAAAGCAGTGGAGGCTTAATAGTTATGGCAAAAGCAAATGAAATCAAATATTTAACGGCCATTAAGACTGAAAAGCGTCAAAAGAAATACTGCCGTTTTAAAAAACTGGGCATCAAATATATTGATTATAAAGATGCAGAGTTTTTGAAAAAATTCCTGAATGAGCAAGGTAAAATGTTACCACGTCGTATTACCGGTAACTCTTTAAAGTACCAACGTAAAGTTGCAGATGCGATAAAGAAAGCTCGTCAAATGGCAATATTGCCGTACGTAACTGATCTTTTAAAGTAAGGAGGAAGCCATGCAAGTAATCTTAATACAAGATGTAGATAACCTGGGAGGTGCTACTGAATTGGTAACTGTAAAAAACGGTTACGCTCGTAACTTCCTTATTCCTCAAAAGAAAGCGGTTGAAGCAAATCCTTCTAACTTGAAACAATTGGAAGAGAAGCTGAAACAAAAGCGCAAGAAAGAGGAAAAAATGCTCGCTGAAATCAACAGCGTAGTAGCAAAACTTAAAGAAGGTGCTTTAAAAGTAGGTGCGAAAACTGGTACTAGTGGTAAAATTTTTGGTAGCGTTACAGCTTTGCAAATTGCACGTGCTATCCGCGATCAAAAAGGTTACGAAATTGACCGCAAACGCATTAACATTGTGGACGAGGTTAAAGAATTAGGTACTTATAAAGCAACTATCGATTTCGGTAATGGTAACACAACTGAAGTTGAATTTGAAGTTGTTGCAGAATAAAATATTCAATTTTATTTTCAATAAAACCCAGCCCAAAAGGCTGGGTTTTTCTATTTAAGAAACAACTTAAAAATCATCAATTTGTATAATATAAAATTGTTTAGAATTCCAAAATAAATATTATACCTTCGTAGGGCCTCTTTAATGATCTTTACAGTTTCGCAATCTTCCGTTGAGCGTTTCAAGTAAATGTTTCTTGGCTTATTGTTACTGTGTTCATTATGGGTATTTTTTGTATTACTTAAATTAAAAACAATGAACATTTACGTTGGAAACCTCAGTTGGAGTATGACTGAGCAAGATCTTCTTGATCTATTTGCACCTCATGGAGAAGTGGCATCAGCAAAAATCGTTACAGACAAATTCAACAACAACCGCAGTAAAGGTTTTGGCTTTGTTGAAATGTCAAATGACTCTGAAGGTCAAGCTGCAATTGATGCATTAAATGGTACTGAAATTTCAGGTCGTAACATCGTAGTAAACGAGTCTCAACCTAAGCAAGGTGGATCCGGCGGTGGCGGCGGATTTAAAAAGAAAAGCTTTGGTGGCGGCGGCGGCGGAAGCCGTGGTGGTTACGGTGGTGGTGGTGGAAATCGCGGTGGCGGTGGCTACGGCGGTGGTGGAAACCGTAGCGGTGGTGGATATGGTGGTGGAAGAAGAAACGACTACTAATAAATCACTTCTTAATAGTAAAAGAGCATCAAACGATGCTCTTTTTTTATGGGTGCAGGTTTACTAATTAAATAACGCGGTGATCTACGTCCGGTTTTATTGGGTCGGCTGAGGATTTGCTATTAAGCATCGTTGCGTCGCACACTTGTACGATAGTAATTCTATTGATCGATAAAGCATTGGCTGCTCAATCCAGTTGAACTGGTTCAGAAGAAGAAGAAACGATTATTAATTAAATCGCTTTATAATAGAGAGGGCATCACAATCAGGGGCGCTCTTTTTTTGTTCCTGCCAGCAGTGGGGGTCAGTGCTGCTTAACGCATCTTCGATGATAAACCAAGAGGCCGCCAGCGTAAAACTG
>NZ_JASBRG010000006.1:0-50473 GCF_029961145.1 Pinibacter soli
TGAACGATAAACTATAATCCTTCTGGGTCCTTTTTAGATTACCACTCTTTGTTGCTTTCATTGTATAAGTCAACTTTTGTGTCAACTTATTTCAGGACGAGGCACATTATAAAAGCTAAAGGTTCCGAGTGATCGGGACCTTTTCGATTTTAATCTTTGATAGTTAATCGCCAGAGGCGATAGAATAATACATCAAAGCTGGAAGCTTTGAGGAGCAGCACTGCACAATTCATTTCGGGCCGCCGCTCTGCGAGGCTTTCAGCCTCGCAGTTTTATTCTGTTGCCTCTGGCAACAACAAATGCAGAAAAGCAAAAGGGTCCAATTTCTTGAACCCTTTTTACTTTTTATTTATCTCTTTTTATTTCTTCTCTCCGCCTTCTTGTGGAGGCTGCTGAGGAGGTCGGTTTGGTCTTTTTTGATGATGCTGCCTGTTGTGCTGAGGAGGTCTTTGCTGCGGATTTTCCTTCTGCGGTTGTTGTCCCTGTCCCTGCGGCGGCCTTTGTTGCTGGTTTCCGCCTTGCTGCTGCTGAGGCGCCGGTCTTTGACCCTGGCCTTGTTGCGGCGGTCTCGGCTGCTGAGGAGGTCTGTTTGGTTGCTGCGGCTGTTGCGGCTTACCTTGTGGCTGTTGAGGTTTCCCTACGGAGCTTCTTTGCTGCGGATTGTTTCCTCCTTGGCCCTGCGGCTGTTGAGGTTGGCGCTCGTTTCTGCTCTTGTTGTGGTGCTGGGAAGACTGTTTTTTCTTCCTATCATTTTTATCAAGGCTTTGCAAACTGATCTGACCAACTACATCTACAAACTCAGGTTCTACTTCCTTCACTTTGGAACTGGTAACCTCAACTACTTCCAACTCATCAGGCACAATGCCCTGCATATTCAGAGATCTGATTTTCTTAACCCTGTCAATAGCTACCGGATATTGTTTTGTACTGTCGGGCAATACATACCACATCAGGTTTTTGAAAATGTCTTTCTTAATCAGGATCGCATTTCCTCTTCCCACCTGTAAGGTATCTGCATTTTCAGGGAAATGCTGCAATGCATCAAGATATGTATCCAGCTCATAGTTCAGACAACATTTCAAACGCCCACATTGGCCGCTGAGTTTTGTCTGGTTGATGGAAAGGTTCTGATAACGTGCCGCCGTAGTATTTACGCTCTTAAAATCTGTGAGCCACGTGCTACAGCAAAGTTCGCGACCGCAACTTCCTACACCACCTACTTTTGCCGCTTCCTGGCGGGCACCGATCTGGCGCATTTCCACCTTTACTTTGAACTCTCCGGCGTAAACTTTAATAAGTTCACGGAAGTCAACACGATCATCTGCTATGTAAAAGAAGGTTGCCTTTCTGCCATCGGCTTGCATTTCCACCTGGGAAATTTTCATGTTCAGCTTTAGCTGTTTTGCAATAGCTCTTGAACGGATTACCGCTTCCGGCTCCCTTGCTTTATTAATGTCTCTTACTTCAATGTCCCTGTCGGAAGCGCGGCGAAGAATTTTTTTCATATCGGGATCAAACTCGTTCACACCCCTTTTTTTCATTTGCAGGCGCACCAGTTCTCCCGTCATTGAAATTTCTCCCACATCAAATCCGCTCACTCCTTCAACAGTTACATTCTCACCTTTTTCAAAGTGCTGTAAAGTTGTATTTCTAAAAAAGTCTTTGCGACTGCCATTGTTAAAGCTGATCTCGACCACTTTGCAAGCGCTCTCAACATCTGCAAAGGGGAGATTGGCAAGCCAGTCGTGCACATTCATCCGGTTACAACCTCCTGAACTGCATCCGCCATTGCTTTTGCATCCGTTCGGTTTTCCGGTACCGCAACTACCACATCCCATGTATATATAGGTTTACGAGTATTAAAAAATTTATTTCAAATCCGGCAAATCAATCAATAATGTATTTTACCAGGACATATTTTACAAATATAGGCCAAATAAGCAAGTGTACGGTGTTAGATGTACGGTGTACGAAATTCGTCTGGATGCTACCCTTTAAAGTATTTTGTACACCGTACTTCGTATATCGTACATCATTTGCAGCAGTTAACCTTTTCTTAATCACCGCTTAATACAGGGGTAATATGTTATAAGCAATTTTGGAAAACCGAAAGTCATGGAAAAGCGTTCTGTAGATGTTGCCGTGTTGTCCGACCTGCATTTAGGCACTTATGGCTGCCATGCTAAAGAGATCCTCAATTACCTTAAAAGCATCTCTCCGCAAATCCTCATTTTAAACGGCGACGTAATCGACGGCTGGCAATTCAGCAAAAGATATTTTCCTGCAGCACACATGGGCGTTATCAAAGAAATTATGAGTTTGCTGAGCAAGGGCACCCGCGTAATTTACATTACCGGCAACCATGATGAAATGCTTCGTCGCTACAGCGACATTCAACTTGGAAACTTCCAGCTTACAGATAAGGTAGTTATCGAGATCAATAATAAAATGACCTGGATCTTTCACGGCGATGTGTTTGACAACACCACGAAAGGGAGCGCAAAAATCCTGGCAAAATTGGGCAGCAGTGGATATGGCTTGCTCATTCTACTGAACAAATTTGTGAACCGTTGCCTTAAATTGATGGGTCGCGAACGCGTTTCTTTTTCCAAAAAAGTAATGGAGGAAGTAAACAAGGCGGTTACCAAAATCAATGACTTTGAACAAACAGCTGCAGAACTCGCGATCGAAAAGAAATATGACTATGTGATCTGCGGACATATTCATCAGCCGCAAAAAAGAGTAATCGAAACGAAAGACGGAAGTGTAATGTACCTCAATTCGGGCGACTGGGTAGAAAACCTTACCGCTTTGGAATATTACAGCAACGACTGGCACATTTATGAATACGATCACGCCAAGTTTGAAAATACCAAACACGAACACTCCGAACCTACGCTGAACGTAGTAACTGACGACATTCATTTTTATATAAACTCCTTAGCTATCTAAAACCCATTCCATGAAAATTTTATACGCAGTGCAGGCAACGGGAAACGGACACATTAGCAGAGCCACGCAATTACTTCCTTACATGGAAAAGTATGGTGAGGTAGACGTGTTCCTAAGCGGCAGCAACTGCGACCTTGCAACAGATCTTCCTGTAAAATACCGCAGCAAGGGAATGAGTTTCTTCTACAATAAAAATGGCGGCCTCGACTATTTGAAAACCGCAAAACATGTAACTACAGGTTTAAAGCGTATAATTTCCGAAGTGCGTTCTCTTCCTGTTGATAAATACGATGTTGTTATAAATGATTTTGAAAGCATCACATCCTTATCATGTGCGTTTAAAAAAGTTGCTTCAGTAAATTTTGGTCACCAGGCATCTTTTCAATCTCCGTTTGTGCCACGTCCTGCTAACAAAGAGTTCGTTGGTGAAACCGTTTTGAAAAACTATGCACGAGCTTCACAATACATCGGCCTACACTTCAAAAGCTATGATGATTTTATTTTTGAGCCAGTCGTTAAAAAAGAAATTCTTGAAGCAAGTCCCGTAAATAATGGACATATCACGGTTTATTTATCAGCTTATCATGATGAAGTATTGATAAAATATTTCCGCCAGATCCCTCATGTTCGTTTCCACGTGTTTTCGAAACAAGTGAAACAAAAAATAGTTCAGGATAATGTCACTTTTATTCCGGTGCAGCAGGCGGCCTTCAATGAAAGTATGATCCATTCAATGGGAGTCATTACCGGCGCGGGTTTCGAGACTCCTGCAGAGGTTATGCATTTGCAAAAGAAGCTAATGGTAATTCCCATCAAAGGTCAATACGAGCAATACTGCAATGCAGCAGCTCTTGATGAGTTTGGTGTAAAAGTTCTACAAACGATAGACGGCGACTTTGTTGCTCATATCAATCAATGGCTCGAATCTTACACTTATGAGCCTGTTAGCTACACAAATGTAATTCCTGAAGTATTGCAGCATTTATTCGAAAGTTATTCTCCGGAGAAACATCTGGCGTTGAACGTGTTACCCGATTTCAGGCAGGTTTTGGCGAAACTGGGCCTAATAAACATCAGCTTCGATTAATATTGGTAGGGTTTTTGGCTATTTGATATTTACTATTTTTGTAGAAGGTAATAAAAATCATTAGCTATGAAGTTTGACAAAATTAAGAATAAAGGACAGGCACGGTTGTTTGAAAGTCAATACCTTGAAATGCTTACCAAAACACACCCTTTGGTGATTTGGGGCATGTACATTCCGATTATTGGTTACCTATTATTTCACGCTCACACAAAACTTGGTTTCGATATAACAACACTGCTGCTGGTATTTTTTTGCGGCTTGTTTTTCTGGACTTTTTTTGAATATCTCGCTCACCGTTTTTTATTTCATTTTGTTACAGAAAATCCTAGAACACAACGCTTCGTTTATGTACTGCACGGCAACCACCACGAATATCCAAGAGACAAGGAGCGTTTGTTTATGCCGCCGGTTCCAAGTTTGATTTTAGCTTCTATTATTTTTTCTCTTCAGTACTCAATACTGCGCGGTTACACATTTATGTTCTTCCCTGGTTTTATGTTGGGCTATCTTTTGTACGGCTCTATGCACTATGCTATTCACGCTTGGAACCCTCCGTTCAAATGGATGAAACCATTGTGGAGAAACCATCACCTGCATCATTACAAAAATGATCACATGGGTTATGGTGTTAGTTCTACCATTTGGGACCACGTGTTTGGTACTATGTTCGATCTTAAAAAAGAAAAAGAAGATAAAGAGAAGGTGAAGGATTTGATGTTTAAGTAATTGAAAGTGGAAAATTGAAAATGATATTGAAAGCCCGCGAGTAATTCCGTGGGCTTTTTCTGTGCAGGAAGGGCGAATGCGATTCGTCCCTACATTTTCAACTTTCAATTTTCAATTCTCTACTATCTTTGGTTTCAATTAAAACGATTGTAAATGCAACACTCTAAAATAGCCGGAATAGGAATGTATGTTCCTAAGAATGTTTACACGAATACAGATCTTACCAACTTCATGGATACGAGTGATGAATGGATACAGGAACGTACGGGTATCAAAGAGCGCCGCTATGCCGACCGCACTGGAGAAACGACAACTACGATGGGGGTTGAAGCAGCGAAAATTGCTATTGAAAGAGCGGGTATTACTCCACAGGATATAGACTTCATTGTATTTGCAACATTGAGTCCGGATTATTATTTCCCCGGATGCGGTGTGCTTGTACAAAGGGCTTTACAAATGAAGGAGGTAGGTGCACTTGACATACGCAACCAGTGCAGTGGTTTCATCTATGCATTGAGTGTGGCGGATCAATTCATTAAAACGGGTATGTACAAAAACATTCTTGTTATAGGCAGTGAGAAACATTCTTTCGGAATGGACTTTACTACAAGAGGTAGAAACGTAAGCGTAATATTTGGTGATGGTGCTGGAGCGGTTGTACTGCAACCAACTTCAAAAGAAGGACATGGCATCTTAAGCACGCATTTGCACAGTGATGGTGGTGACGCAGAACTTTTGGCAATGTTCAATCCGGGAACGCATTCAAATCATTGGCTGGATAAAAAGCTCGCAGACTACGATGAAGCGGCTATCGGAGAAACATTCATGAGCCATCAAATGATTGACAACGGACAGAATTTTGCCTACATGGATGGTCCCGCTGTTTTCAAAAAGGCTGTGGTGAAATTTCCTGAAGTAATTGGTGAAGCGCTTGCTGCAAATAATCTGAAACCTTCAGATATTGATATGCTGGTTCCTCACCAGGCAAATTTGCGCATTGCGCAGTTTGTTCAACAAACACTAAAACTGAGCGACGATAAGGTTTATAACAATATTCAAAAATACGGCAACACCACCGCGGCATCTATTCCCATTGCTTTATGCGAAGCATGGGAAGCTGGTAAAGTAAAAGAAGGCGATTTGGTTTGCCTTGCTGCATTTGGTAGCGGATTTACATGGGCGAGTGCGCTGGTGCGGTGGTGAGAGAGCACGCAGATGACGCTGATTAGACTGATTTGCACGGATTTTTTCCTAATTGGAGAAATTGTGAGCTACTCATCCGGTAACTCAAAGAAGAAAGTTATCACCTACCCAACCATTAGACAAGGATCCGTGTAAATCCGTCTAGTCCGTGTCATCCGTGTGCCATCAATCTGCAATTTCAAATCATGAAAATCTGCGTTCCGTTCTCTACTTTTATCCAACCTAAATTGATCAACATGAAAATGCGACTCCTACTCCTGTTTCTTCTTTTTATTTCATCACATACTTTCTCTCAAACCATTATTCAAAAGGATCCGCAGATAGAGAAAATGCTGAAAGATGTTTCTTCGGACTCGCTGAAATCTTATATAACCAGGCTGGTAGGTTTTGGAACCAGAAACACGCTGAGTACACAAACCAATCCCAAAAGAGGAATTGGCGCTGCAAGGCAATGGGTGCTTAGTCGCTTCAATGAATTCGCAAAACAATCGGGCGGAAGAATGACTGCTTTCATTGACACTACCACATTACAAAAAGATGGACGCAGAGTTGATACCACTATTTTACTGGGCAACGTTGTAGCAACACTAAAGGGAACCGATCCAAATGATGATCGCATTTTTATCATCAGCGGTCATTTGGATAATATGCGCACCGATGTAATGGATCGCAACGGAGATGCCCCTGGCGCAAATGATGACGCCAGCGGAACAGCCGCTGTAATGGAGTGTGCAAGGGTAATGAGCAAAAACGCTTTCCCTGCAACAATAATTTTTGTTGCCGTTAGCGGCGAGGAGCAAGGGCTTCTTGGATCAACATTTATGGCACAAAAAGCAAAAAAGGAGAATTGGAACATTGAAGCGGTGCTGAACAATGATATCATGGGCAGCAACAACAGCAGCGAAACAAACATTACTGATAACACAAAGGTGCGTGTGTTTAGTGAAGCATTTGAAGTAACTGACACAGGAAAGTCTGCATTAAACATTCGCAACCTTGGTTTGGAAAACGACGGCAAAGCAAGACAACTGGCGAGATATGTAAAAGAAATTGGCGAACGCTACGTTGATAATCTTCAAGTGATGATGATCTATCGCAATGACCGGTTCTTAAGAGGCGGCGATCATTCGCCTTTCGTACAGCGTGGTTATGCTGCAGTACGCATCACGGAGATGAACGAAAACTATTATCATCAGCACCAGGATGTGCGGGTGGAAAACGGCATTCAATATGGCGATCTGGTACAGTATATCGATTTCGAATACCTGCGAAAAAACACCTGCATGAACCTCAGCAATCTTGCCAATCTTGCTAAGTCACCTTCCATGCCGCAGGAAGTAAGAATAGATGTAAAGAAACTTACCAATTATACAAACTTAAGCTGGAAAGTACCAAAGACCGGTAAAGTGAAAGGTTATTATATTTTGATGAGGGAAACAACAAGCGCGGTGTGGCAGAAAAAAATTTTTACCGCCGATTTAAAAATAGATCTGCCTTATTCAAAAGACAATTATTTCTTTGCGGTTCAATCCATAAGCGAAGATGGCAACGAAGGATTACCGGTGGTACCTGTCCCTGCGGGACGATGAGATTGAACGCAGATTTTCATGACTGTCAAGATTTGTTATGATTTGAAAATTGGTGGCTTTTATTTTATCAATACTCAGATTCAAAAAAATCTTGACCAATCATGAAAATCATGACAATCTGCGTTCTTTCTCTAAACTTCTGCGTTCCTATCATTTCCCTACATTTGCCGAATGACCCGCAAAATCATATACCTCGTAAATCCTATTTCCGGTACTAAGAATAAACAAAACCTTCCGGAGCTGATTGCTGCTAAAACAAAGGCGGCAAAGATTCATTTTGAAATTTTACCAACAGTTGCCAGCGGCGATTACAAGTTTGTAAAGCAAAAAATTGAAGAGGAGAAGATTACTGATGTGGTGATTTGTGGTGGTGACGGCAGCGTGAATACTGTGACGCAGCAGTTATATACTACAGGCGTAAATTTTGGCATTGTTCCTCTTGGTTCGGGTAATGGACTTTCAAATACGGCGAAAATTCCAAAGGATTCTGCAAAGGCGCTTGACATTGTGATTAAAGGACATGCGACTTATATAGATGCATTTACCATCAACAACGAATTTTCCTGCATGCTTTGTGGCATCGGCTTTGACGCGAAGGTGGCGCATGATTTTGCGCAGCAAAAAACACGCGGATTGTTGACCTATGTAAAGGAATCTTTCAAAAACTTCTTTTCTGCAAAGCCTTATACATTTGAGTTGACGGTGAATGGTGCGAAATTTAATACACAGGCGTTTTTCATCAGCATTGCCAATAGTAATCAGTTCGGCAATCAATTTACCATTGCACCCAAAGCCAGTCTCAGCGATGGTTTGCTGGATATTGTAATTGTTCCGTACATGAACAAAGTTGTTTTGCCGCTGGCGGTTTTGCAGCAGGTAAAAACAGGAAAGATCACTTCTGAGAAAGAAATTAAAACGCCGGGCATTACTTATTTTCAAACATCGAAAATCAAAATAAAAAACGTTTCCCATGCTCCGCTTCACATTGATGGAGAGCCAAAGGAAACGTCTTCATCTTTTGATATTAAAATAATTCCTAACTGCTTTAAGTTGTTGCAGCCGGCGTAGGCGCTAAGGCGTAAGAGATGCCGGATTGATTGTTTTTTTTGTTACGATATCTATTACTCCGTTTTTCCCTTTGTCGCCAAATTTTTCAATGGCAAGCGAGTCTTTCCACACAGTGATAGATTCAATGTTATTCGGATTAATAGTTTTAAAGTCTTTTTCATTAATTTCTTTGCCGTCTAGAATATAGAGCAGGGTTGATGAATTGATTAAACTTCCTGATTCATCTTTCTTACTCATAACAATAATAGTGTTGGCAGTAATGGTTATGTCGCCGTTAGTTATGGAAACTTGCTTGGCTGTGTCTGCGCCTTTATCCGGCGTCTGTTGCGAAAGCGTGATATTGTGATTGGTTGCGGTGTTTATAACTGCAGGTTTATTGATGTGCTCTTTTTTCATAGTAACATCTACTACGCCGTGCTTACCTTTTTCGCCAAATTTTTCAATGGCTTTTTCGCCTTTCCATACATCTATGGATTGGATATCATTGGGATTTACTTTGTCTATATCTGCTTTAGTGGCTTCCCTACCGTCAATATAATAAATGGGGTTCGCCTTATCCAAAGATATGCTGCCTTTCCTTGCAGTATCCACCGAACCTCTTTTTGTGGGAGTAATGCTCGTATCTTTTCCAGACTTAATGACGCCTGACTCTTTAACATTTTTTGATCGAAACGCCACCATGCCAAGCGTTGCAAGCAATACAAACAAGGCTGCAATGCGGCGGATATATGAAAACCTCGGGTCTTTAATTTTTGTGACCATTGTAATTCTTCTTTTAATGGATGAATGAAAAAATTGATTGGTGATATCGAAACGTCCGGACGAATACGCGGTGGTTAATATGAGTGACGCCAATACAGATGCGTCATTGTTTCCTATACTTTTTTTATCGGCGATAAACTCATGTATGATGGTCAGCTCTTTTTTAATGAGCCAAAAAAACGGATTGATCCAAAACACACTCAGCACCAATTGCATGAATACTTTGTCGGCACTGTGTTTTTCATGCACATGAACCAGCTCATGTTTCAATATTTGCTGGCCTTCCGTTGATTGAAGATTGATGTCTTGTTTCCAGAAAATATTTTTGAAAAAAGAGAACGGTGCTTGCGATGCATTGGTTTGGTAAATATTAATATCGCTCTGCTCTATAAAAGTCGATCTTCTTTTTAGTGAATGAATTTTATACAAACTGACGATGAACAGCGACAAAAAAACAATTGCAACGACGCAGTATGTTCCGTAAACCATCAGGTTAAAAAAGGAAACGGATTGTGTTTGGTTTTTAAGCAAAAGCAATTCAGAGGCACTTACCTTATAAACCATTTGCCCAACCGCATTTGAAGTTTCATTAAAATCAAATATTGGTATATACAGCAGTGGGAATGTGATAGAAAAAATCACTGTTAACAGCAAATAGAACCTGTTCCACTGATGAAACAATTTGTTTTGTAAACAGGCATAATAGTATGCCGTCAGTATGCCGGAGCAAATGAGCATTTTGAGTAAGTAATAGGCAATCGCTGTCATGGTCTTTACTTTTGTTTTTTCAATTGCTGCAACAAGAGTTCGAGATCCTTTACGTCTATTTCGTTTTCTTTTACAAGGAAAGAAAGCACGTTGTTAACTGAGCCATCAAAATATCCCTGCACAAGCTGCTTCATTGTTTGTGCGGAATAATTCTCCTTGCTTACCAGTGGGTAGTAGCTGTGCTGCCTTCCGAAAACTTCAATACCAACAAACTCTTTTTCTACCAATATTTTAAGAATGGTGGCAACAGTATTAGAATGCGGCTTGGGCTCTGGCATAGCTTCCACAACCTCTTTCAGGAAACCTTTTTCCAGTTTCCATAAAACCTGCATTACCTGTTCTTCTGCTTTTGTAAGTGACTTATTCATATAAAAGATTCGTGACATAAAGATATAAACTAATTCTTTAGTTATACAACTATTTTTTTAGTTTTATTTTGAAGGAGCACGCTGATGACGCTGATTAGACTGATTTGCACTGATTTTTATTTTGATTTTCAAGGTGAATGTGATAGACACTCGTTAGATGGAAAAATCAACTACCGAGGAGTTCTCGGTAGTTGATTTAATGAGCTAGGTCTAAAAATGGCAACTGTCAAGAATTACTTGACAGTTCAACTGCAGTGAGTCGTGTAGACACCATAGCAGTTAATGGAACGCGAACCGAACATCTTTCGCTTCGCGATATTTAACATGCTGCCCCCTACGGGGCTGGTATTTGGATCGCTGAAACGTAATATTGGCCTACTAACGTGTCGCCCCGCCGGGGCTATAAGAAACACTCGGGGACGCCAACTAGCCCCAGCGGGGCGACACGTTAGTAGCACAGAAAAAGAAAGAATTTGGAACACAAGAGCCAGCCCCGTAGAGGCGACATGTTAAATGTCATCTGTTCTTTGAACAGATAGATCTTAGGTTAGCGACTATTGTAAACTCACGAACCGTGTATTCGGATATTCACATTTCCATCCGTGTGGTCTGTTAAAACAAAAAAACGGAAAGCTCTCGCCTTCCGTTTTTACATTTATCTCTTAATGATCTTATTTAGAAATTCCTTCCGCGCCAAAATATTGATGGAGCGCCTTCGGCAAATTAATTCCACTTTCTGTTTGATTGTTTTCCAGCAAACAAGCTACAATTCTTGGAAGGGCTAATGAGCTTCCGTTCAGCGTGTGCACCAACTGAGATTTTCCGTTGCCATCTTTAAAGCGGCATTTCATCCTGTTTGCTTGGAAGCTTTCAAAATTACTCACAGAGCTTACTTCCAGCCATTTTTCCTGTGCTGCGCTGTACACCTCAAAGTCATAGGTCAATGCGCTTGCAAAACCCATATCACCACCACAAAGCGCCAATATGCGATAAGACAGCTCAAGTGTTTGCAACAGTTTTTCCACGTGTGCCACCATTTCCAAATGCACATCGTAGCTTTTTTCAGGGTTTACTATTTGTACTATTTCAACTTTATCAAACTGGTGAACACGGTTCAAACCACGCACATCTTTACCAAAGCTTCCGGCTTCTCTTCTGAAACACGCAGAAAATGCGGTCATCTTAATCGGCAATTGAGATTCTTTCAGCATCTCATCGCGGTAAATGTTCGTTACCGGAACTTCAGAGGTTGGGATCAGGAACAAGTTGTCTTCTGTCGCATGATACATTTGCCCTTCTTTATCTGGCAACTGGCCCGTGCCGTAAGCAGACGCTTCGTTTACCAACAATGGCGGCAGATATTCTGTGTACCCTGCAGCTGTATTGAAGTCAAGGAAATACTGCACCAACGCACGTTGCAACTTTGCACCTTTGCCTTTATATAATGGGAACCCGCTTCCTGTAATTTTTGCACCTGTTTCAAAGTCTACCAGGTCGTATGTTTTAATAAGATCCCAGTGAGGAACAGCGCCTTGGAATAGCGCAGGTTTGCTGCCGCCTTCTCTTACTACCACATTGTCTTCCGGCGTTTTTCCCGGAGGAACTTTTTCCGATGGCAGGTTTGGCAGCTGATAAAGAATCTTTTCAATTTCTTTTTCTGCCTCCACCAATTTCGAGTTGTCCTGTGAGGTTTTCAGCTGCGCTACTTCCTGCTTTTTTGCTTCTGCTTTTTCCTTTTCGCCTTTGGCCATTAACTGGCCAATTTCTTTGGAAGCAGCATTTACTTTTGCCAAAGCCTCGTCCAACTCAAATTGATACTTTTTTCTTTTTTCATCCCATTGCAGTAACTCATCTACCAGTTCCGGCTGTTTAAAATTCTTTACTGCCAGTCTTTGCTTTACCAGTTCTGCATTTTGACGAATAAAATTAACCTGTAACATCTCCAAAAAATTTGTGGCAAATATAAATAAAGAAGGCATAGTTGTTGTGCCTTCTTTAATCCCAGCTATTTTGAAACTCCTATTGTTTATCCGTTTTCAGATTCAAACTTGTGTTGATTACCAACTTTCAATCTGCTCTAAATCAGTCCACAAACCGCCTTCTACAAATTTTCTACCATTGGCACACCCCCACATTAATTATATTGCACTCCATTTCAATTTTAAAAGGAGACTTTCCCATGATACAATTTGATCGTTTTTCACTGGCCAACGGGCTTAGAGTGTTGGTTCACGAAGACCATTCTACCCCTATGGCGGTGGTTAATGTATTATACGATGTTGGTGCAAAAGATGAGAGTGAAAGCAAAACAGGATTTGCCCATTTATTTGAACACCTGATGTTTGGTGGAAGTGTGAACGTGCCAAGCTATGATGATCCGCTGCAACTGGCGGGTGGCGAAAACAATGCTTTTACCACCAATGACCTTACGAATTACTATTGCCAGCTTCCCGCGCAAAACATAGAAACAGCTTTCTGGCTGGAAAGTGATCGCATGCTGAGTCTTGCTTTCAGCAAGAAAAGTCTCGAGGTTCAGCGCAAAGTGGTTTGCGAAGAATTCAAGGAACATTATATCAACAAGCCGTATGGAGATGTTTGGTTCAAGATGCGCGAACTGGCATATAAAGTACATCCGTACAAATGGCAAACGATTGGCAAGGAACTGAGCCATATAGAAAATGCAAAGATTGAAGACGTAAAGAACTTCTTCTTCAAACATTATCGTCCTTCGAATGCTATCCTTGTTGTTGCCGGCGATATTACAACGGCGCAGGTAAAGGAACTAGCAGAAAAATGGTTCGGAGACATTCCTGCCGGAGAAAAATACGAAAGAAATTTGCCACAGGAACCAAAGCAAATGGAACCTCGCAGGCTTGAAGTAAAAGCGAATGTTCCGCTGGATGCATTCTACAAATGCTGGCACGTGGGTTCAAGGCTCGATAGCACTTACTACGCTATGGACCTGATCACAGAAATACTTGGCGGTGGCGGTTCTTCAAGATTGTACCAGGCATTGGTGAAAGAAAAGAAATTGTTCAGCAATATCGACTGTTATCATTTCGGGTCTACAGACGCGGGCCTACTTGCTATCGAGGGCAAACTTGTGAAGGGCGTAAAATTGCAGGATGCCGAAAAAGCAGTGGAAGAGGAACTGACGAAAATTAAAAATGAAAAAGTTTCGGAAAGCGAATTGGAAAAGGTGAAGAACAAAACAGAGAGTGCAATCGCTTTTGAAGACATGAGCGTTATGAACCGCGCAAGCAGTATTGCTATGTACGAACTGCTAGGCGACGCACAGCTAATGAATACCGAACTTTCAAAATATCAAGAGGTAACAATAAGCGATATTCAAAAACTGAGCAACGAAATTTTCGACGAGAACAATTCAAATACTTTATACTATTACGCTAATTGAGTTATAAGTTGTAAGTAATAAGTTCTGAGTGTAGCACAGCAACTTCACTACTTATCCCTTACAACTTAAAACTTATAACTCACAAAACATATGGCAAACAGAACAATAGCCCCTAAAATAATTGATCCGGTTGAATTTGACCTGCACTTAAAGCCTTACGAAAAGAAGACGCTTGACAACGGTATTGAAGTGTATGCAATCGATGCAGGAGCAGAAGAGGTTTTGCAAATAGAATGGGTGTTTTTTGCAGGCAACTGGTATGAGCAGCAAAACATGATTGCGGCCACAACCAACTTTTTACTTAAAAACGGAACGGCTTCTAAAACGGCTTTTCAGATCAGTGAGCATTTTGAATATTATGGTGCTTATTTGAATCGCGGCTGTTATAATGAAACGTCAACTATTACGCTGCATTGTTTAAACAAACATATTGAGGAGCTTTTGCCTGTGGTGCAGGAGTTGATTACAGATGCGACTTTTCCCGAGGATGAACTAAAGCTTTACAAACAAAATAATAAACAGCGCCTTTCTGTTAACCTGAAGAAATGCGATTTCGTAGCGAACAGGCATATTGATGAATATCTGTTTGGTATTGATCACCCTTACGGGAAATATAGCTCTGCAGAGGCTTATGATGCGGTAGAAAGAGATCAGTTGAAAGCATTTTACGATCAGTTTTATCGTCATGGCAAATGCATTTTGTTTGTTGCCGGTAAGATTCCAGCGAACCTGTTTGCGCAGCTAAACAAATACTTTGGCAGCCTGCCGCTTAACAATAAAACGTTACCGGAAGGCGCACATCCGATTGTGCAATCGTCAAATATTGGCTCACCGATTCGTCTCTCAAACGACCCGGAAGGCGTTCAAGGTGCGGTGCGTATAGCAAGACCATTTCCAAATCGTCACCACCCAGACTTTTTGAACGTACAGGTTTTGAATACTTTATTTGGTGGTTTCTTTGGATCGAGGTTGATGAACAATATCCGTGAGGACAAAGGTTACACATATGGCATTCACAGTTATTTGCAGAATCATATTCATTCTTCTGCGTGGATGATTACAACTGAAGCCGGCAAAGATGTGTGCGATGCAACAGTAAAAGAAGTATACAAGGAAATGAAAAAGCTTCGTGAAAAACTAGTTGATGACGAAGAATTGTTGCTCGTGAAAAATTTTATGATGGGTTCTATTTTAGGAGACCTTGATGGACCGTTCCATATCATAGGAAGATGGAAAAATATTATTCTCAACGATCTTGATGAGAGCTATTTCTACAATTCTATTCGCGCCATCAAGTCTATTACCCCGGCAGAATTGCAGGAGCTGGCTAATAAATATTTACAGCCAAAAGAATATTATGAATTAGTGGTTGTGTAGTATCTAAATTCAACAATGAAAAAAGTTTGGAACTGGTTAAATGGTCCGTGCGGTCTGGAAGAAATTATTGTTAGCCGACATAAAAATAATTTTGATGCAATACGGCACTTAGCCGCGTTAATAGTTATATACGTTCATTGTACTTTGTTTGTAGGTCCTGTAGGATATGCGGGAGCTTTCGGTGTTCCGGTGTTCTTTTTCTTAAGTGGGCTGCTTGTTTCGCAAAGCTTTGAAGCAAGCGGCACTGTCAAAAATTTTATCTGGCGCAGGCTACTAAGAATTTATCCCGCGGCTGTTGTTGTGATTTTAATTTGTGCGCTCGTTATGGGTCCAATAATCACTTCGCTTACACCTGGCGATTATTTTAAAAGCCCTGTTTTTTTCAAATACATTTCCTCTGTTTTTCTGGTCCAAATCCATTTTGATCTCCCTGGTGTGTTTGAAACCTCTCCTATAGAACGATCCGTTAACGCTTGTTTGTGGACCTTGCCGCTTGAGATCAAGATGTATGTTTTTTCGCTGATGTGGGGTCTGCTCAAATTTCGCAATAAAAATGCGGTGTTGATTGCTATCACACTGTTCCTGATTTTTATTGGAACGGCATGCCCACAGCAGGCGGAGTTTTTTTTTCGTACACAAATTCATTTCACAAATTTTAAGATCTTTCCTTACGTTTCCGCTGTACCCATGTATCTATTGGGAATGTTATCCTACTCATACAGAGGTAAGATAGTGGTGAGGCCGTATTGGTTTTTCATTGGCCTTCTTTTATTTCTGCCATTTGTAGGATTGCCTTTTTTTGGATACGTGGTTCATATTTGCATTGCTGCCACTACCTTGGGCTTTACAGTGTTAAATATTAAATGGCTAAAAAAAATAACCCCAAATAGTGATTTTTCATACGGTTTGTATATTTACGGATATCCTGTTGAACAGTTATTGGCAAACTATGCATATCCGCATATAAAAGGGGCGTCTTTATTTCTTCTTATTGTATTAATTACATTTGTATTGGCTTTCTTATCATGGAACTTGATAGAAAAACGAGCGTTACAATTCAAGAATTATATATGAAATAAGCCTGTGCTTTTTCTATGAATGTGAAATCGTAAATTCATAAAAAAAACTCCCATGAACTTAATTCTGAGAATCATTATAAGTGCAGTTGTCGCGTTTGGCCTTTCGTATATTTTATCAGGAGTACATATTGATAAATTCACGACAGCACTATTGGTAGCAGTCGTCTTGGGAATATTGAATGCTATTATAAAACCAATCATTGTAATTCTTACTTTACCGATAACGATTTTTACTTTCGGTCTGTTTTTATTTGTCATCAATGCTGCCATCATTTTGATAGCGGCGAAATTTGTCCCGGGTTTTAAGGTGGATGGTTTTTGGTGGGCGCTACTGTTTAGCTTCCTGCTGTCGCTGATTACGTCTATATTCTACAGGCCTTCAAAAAATGAATAGCGTGAATAGTCAATCGTGAATGGGTAGCCTACAATTCAGTTTTGCACTATAAAAATTTGGAGACTCCCATTCACGTTTCACGATTCGCGGTTCACGCCTCACACCTCGCCACCACTCAAAACACTCCACCATGCATTTCCACAGAAAGGATCTCACTAACGAACAACTGATCGATTTTTACAAAAGCATTTTACTTCCGCGGATGATCGAGGAGAAGATGTTGCTATTGTTGCGCCAGGGAAAAATCAGCAAATGGTTCAGTGGCATTGGCCAGGAGGCGATTGCCGTTGGTGTTGCGCTTGCCCTGCAGAAAGATGAATGGATCATGCCGTTGCATAGAAACCTTGGTGTTTTCACCACGCGGAATATGCCGCCGCATAAGTTATTTATGCAATGGCAGGGCAACAAAGAAGGGTACAGCAACGGACGGGAAAGGAGTTTTCATTTCGGCAGCAAAGAGCATCATATCTGTGGTATGATCTCGCATTTGGGTCCGCAACTTGCCGTGGCAGATGGCGTAGCATTGGCGCATGTTCTAAAAAACGAAAACAAAGTGGCGCTTGCCTTTAGTGGGGAAGGCGGCACCAGCGAAGGCGATTTTCACGAAGCATTAAATGTGGCCGCCGTGTGGGACCTACCGGTTATTTTTTTAGTGGAAAATAATGGCTATGGTTTGAGTACGCCTGTTGATGAACAATTTCGCTGCCAAAGTATTGTAGATAAAGCAAAGGGCTATGGAATGGAAGGCGTGCAGATTGACGGCAATAATTTGCTCACCGTTTATGATACAATTAAGGGCGTTCGGGAATACTGTATTGAAAACAAAAAGCCTTACCTCATCGAATGTATGACCTTTCGCATGCGAGGGCACGAAGAAGCGAGTGGTATTAAATATGTCCCGCCGCATTTATTAGAAGAATGGGCCCAGAAAGATCCGGTGAAAAAGTATGAGGAATATCTTGTACTGGAAAGCATTCTGGCTTACTCACAAATAGAAGCGATAAAAAAAGAAACGAAGCAACATATTGAAGAAGAGCTTCACAAGGCAGAAGCGACAGAAGATTTTATAATTGATTCCGGTGTCGAGCTGAACGGCGTCTATGCACCAACAGCATCCAGCAATGACGTTCGTGTTTTGGAAAAAAATTCTGCGGAAGAGGATCAGTCAAAAGATATACGTTTCATAGATGCGATTCGTGATGCATTGGAGCAAAATCTTGAAAAACACGAGCACCTTGTTATCATGGGACAGGATATTGCAGCGTACGGTGGTGCATTTAAAATTACAGAAGGTTTTGTAGAAAAGTTTGGTAAAGCAAGAATACGCAACACTCCCATTTGCGAAAGCGCCATCGTGGGGGCCGCTCTGGGATTGAGTTTGGAAGGAAATAAGGCTGTGGTCGAAATGCAGTTTGCCGATTTTGTCACAATGGCCTTTAACCAGATCGTAAACAATCTCGCCAAAATTTATTACCGCTGGCAGCAAAATGCGGACGTTGTTATCCGTATGCCAACAGGTGCCGGCGTGGGCGCAGGACCATTTCACTCGCAAAGCAACGAAGCATGGTTTACCCACGTGCCGGGGTTGAAGGTTGTATATCCTTCCAATCCATTTGATGCAAAAGGCTTGCTCACTGCTGCGATCAACGATCCGAATCCTGTTTTGTTTTTTGAGCATAAAGCATTGTACAGGAGTATTTCCGGCAAAGTGCCTGACGCGTATTACCAGGTTGAGATCGGCAAAGCCTTTCATGTACAGGAGGGCGAGGACCTTAGCATTATCACTTACGGTTTAGGCGTGCATTGGGCAACGGAATATGCCGCGGAGAGTCATTTGTCAATCGACATTACCGACCTGAGAACTTTGCAGCCACTTGATTACGACGCCATTCGCGATGCAGTTAAGAAAACCGGAAAAGTGTTAATCCTTCACGAAGACACTTTGACTGGTGGCATTGGCGGTGAAATAGCAGCATGGATCGCTGAGCATTGCTTTGAGTGGCTTGATGCGCCTGTAATGCGTTGCGCTTCACTTGATACGCCGATTCCCTTCAATAAAGAACTCGAAAATAATTTCCTTGCAAAATCCCGGCTGGATGAGACTGTGCAGAGGTTGATGAAATTCTAGAGAAAGGAGCGCAAAAACCAGAACGCAGATTTTCATGATTGTCATGATTTATTATGATTTTCTAAAAAATGATGCCGCTGACTTGTTTTCAAGAATCCTGACAAATCATGACAATCATGAAAATCTGCGTTCTGTTTTATATCTGCGTTCCTTTCTCTAGCTTTACAGTGTCAACATAAAGTTCAAATTCCCCTTTATCCATTTCTACTTTACCTTGGCTCCGTACAGGAATATTTATTCATCTCAAAATTCCTGTTTATGTACGTAGTTCGTGATGTTTTCCGCTTGCAATTCGGACATTATAAAGATGTCAAATCTTTACTGAAAGAAGTTCAGGGAAAGGACTTCATTCCGAATGCCAAATCAATGAGAATGCTGACGGATTTTACAGGTGATTCTTACCGCCTCGTATTTGAAGCCGAATTCGATTCCCTTGCCTCATATGAAAAGGGCCTTCAATCCGGCATGGGAGAAAAAGACTGGCAAAAATGGTATGAACAGTTTAAACAACATGTAGTAAGCTCCTACCGGGAGATATTAAAAACCGAGGGATAGCTTCTATAGCACACAGATGACACGGATTACACGGATATTTTGCGAACAAGTGAATAACTGAATGTCATTCATTAGTCCACAAAGGGTTATTCGCAAGTTTTTATCAAGAAAAATCAGTGTAAATCAGTCTAATCCGTGTCATCTGTGTGCTATCAAATCCCTAATTACGTTCTGCCAGTTCAATTTGCCTCACAAAGCTTCCTTTGAATTTAAAGAAGCATTTGTCGCCGTTCACGAGTTCTGCCTGCAACGAATATTGATTGTTTTCGGGCAGGGTGTATTTTATTTTTACTTGTAACGCTTTTGTCTCAAGCGGATTGATCACCAGGAGGAATTTTAGGTCAAGCGCCTTGGCTAAATTGGTGCTAATGTCGAGTGCATCTTCCAACACTTCTTTTACTACTTGCATCATGCAAACTCCCGGCACAACTGGCTGTCCTGGAAAATGACCTTCGAATATTTTATGTTGTGGATTGAGTTCGATATCGGCAGTTATCAATTCCGGTTCAGAGTGCAAATGTCGTATGGTAAAAAAGTCGTTGAGTAAGATCATAAAACTAAAGGTAGAGAATGGAACGCAAAAAACAGAACGCAGATTCTCATGATTGTCATGATTTTTTATGATCCTTTTTTAAGAGTGTCGCTAAAACATTGAAATCAAATTCTAGATTATCTTGACAAATCATGACAATCATAATAATCTGCGTTCTTTGTCTTTATTCGTCCTTCAGCTTTTTCAATCCAATTTCGAAGCTGAACATTTTATGTGATACGCCTATGGTATCCGGCACTCCGTTCTCATAGTCTTTCATAATTACAGACACGATGGTTTTGCGGCTGGAGGCATTTTCTATGCGAAGTAATTCCTTGCAGGAAGGTTCGGTAATGTAGTAGTTGTAACCTTTGGTGGCAGTGAAGCGGTGATAGAAAGAGCTGTCTCTTGTAAATATTTTTTCGCTTTGCCAGTTCAGAGTGTTCATCAACACAAGTTCAAAATCTTTGCGCAGCGTTTTGATCACTGCTTTCTTGTTCATTTTATCAAAGACATAATGCGCAGTAAACGCGCCGTCTTTCTTCCATTCGAAATCGAAAAACTTAAATCCCATTTCATTGGAAAATAAAATGCGCATGCTGCTGTCCGGCATTTGTTTGATGAGCAGAATGCCGCTCAAGTGCTTGCCCACAACATCTACCTGCGTTTTGTACAACGCTCTTGTGAACTGCGGGGTGAATTTTTGTATACAGCCTTTTGTGTCATCGTTGGTGCTTTGCAAGCTTTTGTAAGAAGACTTGCAGGCAAACAAAATGCACAAGAAACTACTTAATAGTAAATAACGCATCAGGCAAGTTGGTGTTCATTTCCTTGTTTACAAAACTAATCGCGGTATTGTCTCCGGAAGGCTCAAGCATATCAATTTTGGAGACTGAGAAATCTTTTTTCGCGATCGTCATATCGATGTTCTTAAAAAAATCTTTAAGGTTTTTGCTTGTTGGCGTAAGCTCCACCAAATAGTTCTGCCCGCTTTCAAAGACCTTCATTGTAAAGTCCTTATTATCCAGGGCCGTACCTTGTATACAATCAACGGTTATTTTGTTGATCTGTTGAAATAGTTTGTTGGATTTTGTAGAGATCTTATTTTCCTTCTGGCCATCTTTGATATACACAGTGCTTCCGTTCATGATCATCAGGTATTGAAACGGCGACGTGTATTCCATGCGCACGAGATTTTCTTTTTTGAAGTAAAACTTTCCTTTAGAAGTAATTTTTTCTGAAAGCATGCTCAGGTTTTTCTCCTGTACAAAATCGCTTTTTATGCTTTGCGTTTTTTGTGCTGCAGCGGCAAATTGTTGCTTGAAAGAAGCGACATCTGTTACAGCTTTATAGCCCGGATACTGCGCTGACGCAGCGAGAGAAAACACAAAACCAACTATCAGAAAGAAATATTTATGCATATGCTTTTTCATTGATCATTTTATCGAGCCTTACAAATTCATATCCTTGCTTTTTCGCGAAGTTTATGAATTGCGGCAGTACCGCAAAGGTAGTTTTACTTGTGTCGTGAAGTAAAACAATGGCGCCCGGTTTTAGCAATTGTTGTAGTTTTTCCAGCAATTTAACTTCTTCTTTTATCACTGTATCCAGCGAACGGATGTTCCAGCCGATTGCTTTAAAATTTCCTCGTTTTAATGCTTTGTTCATTGGCGGCGTGGTTACCCCGTACGGTGGTCGGAATAATCTGGGTTTAAGACCGATAGCTCTTTCAGTTTCCGCATTCATTTGTTCAATGTCTGCCTGCATTTGAGGCGCCATCAGCATATCAAACCAAAAACCGTGTGAATAACTGTGATTGCCAATTATGTGTCCTTCTTCGTGAATGCGCTGCAACAGCGATTCATTTCCTGCAATTCTATTTCCAATGCAAAAAAATGTTCCGGGAACGTTGTGTGATTTCAATATGTCCAATATCGCAGGAGTATATTCAACTGCTGGGCCATCGTCAAAGGTTAAGGCAATTTGCTTTTTGGAGCTGTCGCCATCGCAAATTGTTTTCAAATAAAAATTGGAGCCTACATAATAAGATCCGTAAAACAATATCAACGAGTAAACGATAAATAGCAATATGTATACATGCCGCGGCATTCCATATTTCGTATGCAGATACACCAACGCCGCCAATACCAGAATGAAAAAAATATTCGTGTTTCTAAAGTTTAGCACGCTGTTACCAATTGTAAAGTGTGATGAATGTTTTGATAATGGTTGTAAATAAGTATGTGCTTTATGGTCTTGACCGCCTTATCCGAAGGCAATTGCTGATGCTTTGCAATATTAGCTGCCAGCCACAATGCGTAGGCACTTGATGTAGGAAACTCGCCGCACCATTGCTTATAGGAGATGCTGGTTTTATCAGAAAAAACATTTTCTTCCAATTGGCTGTACACTTTATCATTTTGCACATCACCGTTCTTTCCGTTGATTATTACATCGACATCATTTATTGACAATCCGTTTAAGGAGAGAAACTTATTGATGCGATCAATAATTGCATTACTACCTATGGGTTTGTAGAACATAGTAACGTCGATAAGTATGGCATAGTCATTTTCCGATGCTTTCTTATTCATCAGGAAAAAAACGGCGCCTTCACCTGCAATTGTACCTTTTGTATGTTGGGAAAAAAGTTCCTCTGAATTTGCAACATTATTTTTATACAGATCAAAGCGGTTCAAAATTTTGTGGCTCGCGTCGGTGATTTCATCTGCCGCGCCAACCAGCACATGCTCTGCATCGTTTTCATTCATCAGCATAATGGCATCCTGCAATGCGCTTTCAAAAGAAAAACCACGGTGCACGAAAGTATTGTTGTAGCAATGCGTTTTCAGCAGCAAAGCAATTTGTCCGGAAACTGTGTTGTGCGTGGATTGAATAAAGTTTGTCGGTGTAAGCATTGTTTCATTTTGCTCCACCAGTTTTTTCAGAAACACTCCAGTATCTTCCAGGCAACCATAGGCCGTGCCCATTGTAATTGCGTCTGGCTTTTCAAGACCTGCCTCTTTCATACATGCCATTGCAGCAGCAACGCCCATTTTTATGATGCGTCCCATACGCCTTGCAATGTTCGGGTTAACGAATTCTGTAATATCCGCATCTGCAGCCTTCAAATGGTTGCTGGTATATTCAACCGTTTGCGAAAGCTGATTGAAATCTGTTTGTGGTGATATATTGCCGAGGGCTTGTATGTACATTGGAATAAAAGTAATTAAAAAACGTTTTTCACGATGTTTTTTCCAGTTTGCTCTGCGCTGATCGCTTTTCCAGTTTTCCCTTCAGATTCAAAAAATAATTCTCGAAATATTTTTTCGAAAGATAGGACACCAACAGCACCGCCGGAATAACCACTATATAAAAAACAATGTTACTTAACACCGGATTTATTTGCACCAGGTATTTTTTCAGAAATAAAATAAGGGCAAAAATGACAAGCATGTGGTACATGTAAATGCCGTATGAAATTTCACCGAAGGTGGATAACAAACGGCTTTTGATTTTCAAGATGCCGCTATCTACGGATGAAACATCCAATATTAAATGCAGAAACAAGAAGTTGATGAAAAGTGCTGATACAACAGGCGTTTTGAAAACTATGTTCCAGATCGCATTGTCAATATTTGCATGGAATATCAAATACATGGCCAACGTAAAATACACTACAGCTTGTACGGGCTTCTTAAACAAAGCCAGTCGCTGTAATTTTTCTCCGTGGTAAAATAAAAAGTAAGCGCCTAAACCGCCAATAGCCATTGACTCAAATTGAAATATGCTTACCACATAAGCAAACAGTTCGCTGTGTATTGCGTACATCGAAAGCAAGGTCAGCAATATTTTGATGGCGATAACGGAGAGCAAAACAATCAGTATTCTATGCTTCAGTCCTTTGAAAAGGGGGGCCCAAATAAGATAGAAGACTTCCTCCACTCCAATGGACCAAAGTGGCTCCAGTAAATGATGCCCGAAAAAAAATGTTACAAGGCCGGGTAAAAAAAACAAAAAGTAAAACCATGTTTGCCCAAACGTATAGGGCATTGTATAATCTACTTTTAAAACATGGAACGCAAATGGCAATAATATCGCACCGATAAGTACAAGTAAAAAATATAGTGGCCAGATGCGGAGCATTCTTTTAATGTAGAATGTTTTGATGCTGATGGTTTCTGTTTTAAAACTTTCCTTCAATAAAAGATAAGTAATCAAAAAACCGCTTAGTACAAAGAAGAATGTAACAGCGTTGTTTCCATTTTTGAAAAGTCCGAGCCATTCAAGATTGGGCAGGCCATTTTTGTATTTGATGGCTTCGGAATGATGCATCAATACTAATAACGCGGCAAAAAATCTCAAAGGGTTTAGCCCCTCAAAAAAGGTAATACTCTGGTATTTGGTCATGGCCCTGTAAAAATAGGGCCTAGAACTATACTTTCGAAAAAATCAGTGACGAGCAATTGCCGCCAAATCCAAATGAATTTGACAATACGTTCTTTACGTCCTGGCGGATCAATTGTGTTTCCGGGGCAAATGGCTGGTCAGCTATTTGAGTTTCGAAGCGAAGGTTTGGATAAATAAGCCCGTGTTTAATAGCAAGTGAAGCGAACACAGCTTCTACGCCGCCGCTTGCACCCAGCGTGTGACCAGTGTACGCTTTCGTGGAACTTAGTTTGGGATAGTGCGGATCAAACAATCTTTTGATGGCGGTTCCTTCTGCGCTGTCGTTATTTTGCGTTCCGGTGCCATGAAGATTTATGTAATCGATGTCGGCTAATCGCAACCCGCTTCTTTCCAAAGCCCCTTTCATGGCGAGGTATGAACCTGTGCCATCGGGCGAGGAGGCGGTTTGGTGATATGCGTCGTTTGCATTGCAATAAGCGCTGAGTTTGCAGTAAGGTTGCTTGCTTAATGTTTTCATCACTCTTTCTGAAACCAGCACCACATAAGCCGCGCCTTCGCCCAGATTCAGGCCCTTTCTATTTTCATCAAAGGGTTTGCATGGTTCCTTATCTAGGATCATGAGTGTATTGAACCCGTTGAGTGTGAATTTTGTCAGCGCGTCTGCGCCGCCGGCAATGGCAATATCAAGAATGCCGTTCCTGATCAATCTCGCTCCATAGAAAATACTATTGGCGGAAGAAGAACAGGCAGTGCTTATGGTGGTGATATAATCCGTTGCGCCCAACTGCTCGGCTACAATTTCCGTTGCACTGCCGCATTCGTGATTCGCTATATCCCGCAATTTTCCTTTGGAAGTGTCTTGCAGAAACTCTTTGTAAAAATCTTCTGTTTTATCCATGCCGCCAACGGTGTTGGCGCTTATGAAACCAACTTTCCAATCAGCAATATTTTCTATTGCCGTATCAGCCAGTGCTTCTTTTGCTGCAATGGCGCTAAGCAACGCTGTTCTGGTTAATGATGCCGGCATTCCTGCCATCTCAGCCAGCTGCCTGTTGCTTTTTTTCACTTCGGCAACAGGCAACTCGTGTTTGTGGGCCGATTGCATGTAGCGCATTTCGGCAATGCCGTCTGCTCTGTTTTGTAGCGCATCAAGACATTCCTGTACATTGTTACCAATGGCAGAAATGATTCCCAGTCCTTGTATGTAAATGTTATTGCTCATTCAGCGCCGGCAGTCTTTAATATTATTATGCTGGTTTGTTTGCAGTAATGTATTCGGCCATTGTTCTTACAGATTGAAAAACTTTCGGGCCATCATCTGCATTGGTGAGTTTTATGTTGTACTCCTGTTGCAAAAGCACAATCAGTTCGAGGGCGTCAATGGAATCCAATCCAAGGCCTTCTACAAAAAGCGGTTGATCATCGCCAATGTCTTCAGGTTTCAAGTGCTTCAAATTCAGTTGTTGAATGATCTGTGCCTTAAGGTCGGCCATCAATTTTTCCATAAAAAAATTATGAGTATAGTTTATTAATATTTTCTAGTGTAAACGGATTTGTTTTGTCTGCGACATCTTTTTCCAAAAGAAACAGTGCCGCTTCATAGCTGTCGCCCATTAGTTCCAGCCACCCAAAAATACAAGCTTTATTGGTGTTCTGTTGCATCAGGGTTTGTACATATTGATGCAGGAACTTCGCTTCAAATTTATCAAACACAAAAAAAGCATTTTCGCCTTTGAAGCCGTTTTTTATACAAATTTCGCCAATCACAATATTGGGCAAAGTGTACACGAATAGCGCGGGGCTCGCAATGTCCTTTATGGTGTCGAAATATTTTTGATCTGCATCCAGGCTAGAGCTTGCATTCGCAAAAACCACACTTATTTCATCCGGCTTGTATCTTTCTTTTAAGTCGGTTCCAGATAACAGGTTTTCAGAAACCAGTAAACCGAGTTTTGACAAGTTATCCATTTTGAAAAATTTTGGATAACTGAGTCCCATTTGCCGATAGGCGCTTACCAGAAAATCATCTGTGTGCTGGGCGGACGCTTCTTTCCAGACAAGGTGATCGTCTTTTTCAATCGCACCATTTCTGAAAATGCTATACCCCGTGATATACACTCCGCCGGGAACATTTTCTCGGGAAAGCGAGCCAGACTCAATATTTGCCGAATGCGTCATTATCTTTTCCCCATTGATTCTTCCAGAGTAATCACTTTTGCTAATTTCTCAATTGCTCTTGCATGATCTTTTACATATGGGTTTGTTGTGTCCCACACGTAACCTGCCAATACGGAGCAAATCATGTTTTGAATTTCCGGCACTGGTTTTGGCGCAAAGAATATTTTGTGCAAAGAAGTGTCGTACCACGCGAAAACATAAGCTCTGAATGTATTTACGCCTTGCATCATCACGTCCTGATATTCAGTTTTCCAGTCTACATCTTCTCCTTTCAGTTTGCGGATCACGAGTTTCGCAGCGATTTGGCTGGAAACCGTTGCCAGCGTTACGCCGGAAGAGAAAATAGGATCAAGGAACTCCGTTACGTTTCCTGTTAATACAAAGCCGTCGCCAAAGAATTTATCTGTTGTTGCGGACCATGATTCCAATACTCTTGTACCGAATTTCAACTCCACATTTCTAAATCTATCCGCGAGGTACGGTTCGCTTTCAATGATAGCGCGGTAAACCGTTTCGTCGTCACCTTCAAATTGTTTGAAGAATTCCGGATCGCCTACAAAGCCCAAAGAAGTAACGCCGTTGGAAAAAGGAATTACCCAAACCCATGTGTCCGGTTTGTGTACTACAATGGTAATACGGTTTGGCTCATCGGCCATTGAACGGTTCAAATCCACGGTGTGGGCAAACAATGCTTTACGTGGTTTTTGAGTGGAGGGTCTGTCAAGATTGAAGAGCTTTGGAATTACTCTTCCATAACCACTTCCGTCGATGATGAACCGAGCTTCAATGGTTGATTTATTGCCGTCTTTGTCTTCTACCGTTGTAACGGAAGTGTGGTCGGGGTTGAATTTTATATCCGTAACAGTTGTTTCGTAATCAACAGGCACGCCCATTGATTCTACTGCGTCTGCCAGTGTTTTATCAAACTCTGCACGAGGCACTTGCCACGTCCAGTTCCATCCCTTTGTATATTGAGAAGAAAATGAAAAGTCACACACAGCGCCATCCCTCACGAATTTTGCACCTGATTTTTGCTGAAAGCCCCTTTGCTCGATGAATGGCAAAAAGCCAGCTTCGTCCAAAGCTTCCATGCAACGCGGCAATAAACTTTCGCCAATTACAAAACGCGGAAACTTTTGTTTTTCTACGATCTTTACTTTGTATCCCGCTTTGTTTACAATAGATGCCGCCACGGTTCCCGAAGGACCGGCACCGATTACAAGTACATCAACTTTTTCATTTTTCATATTGCTGAGTGAGGTTTTGTTTGTTTTAATATTCATCGTGCGATCACGGTGTACGATATTCTTTAGAGGCATGGCCCGGATGACTTTCGTACACTGCACATTGCCTTTATTTTTTCCGGCATTTCAAAATCGTATGTCCCAATCCAATGTTGTCAATCTGCTCTGCTACTTCAAAGCCCGCTTCGACAACAATCTTTTTGAACACATCAGAGTGATACATCTGGCTGTTACCATTTGCCATGGCCGTAAAATACAATGATGTTTGCTGAAGCGAAAATGCTGCTGCTTCAAATTTTTGCCTGTCCCAGAAAGTTTCCATTATGAAAACATGGCCGCCCTCATTCAATGCGTTGTAACATCTTTTAAGGATGGACTCTATTTCGGCATCGGAAAAACAATCAAGGAACTGGCTCATCCAAATGGCATCGAAGCCTTTTGGAAAAGGCAGCGATTCATCTAAAATATTTGTTTCAAAATAAGAAATACGGTCGGCCACTTCTGTTTTAGAAATTCTTTCTTTTGCAAGGCCCAATTGTCCCGGAAGATCCATCATGGTAACATCCACCTCCGGATTATATCTTGTACAGGCAACGGCCCATTTTCCCGTGTTACCACCAATGTCCAGTAATGTTTTGAACTGTGTTTTAAATATCGTTCTTAAAGCGCCGGGAAATGCATTGTCTGAATAAAAATGATCAAATTCAAACCAGCTTTTTTGCTGATGCGGTGGCAATTTCGAGAGCCCTTCATAGATCGTGTTCCAGTTGCCAAGTGTAGGCAGGCCCTCTGGCCTTCCGTTTCGAATGCTTTCTTCCAGTTTGTGAAGTCCGTGGTAACAAATGTCATGAATGAAGTTCATGTTCACATTTGTCATCTCGTCGTGCAAAACGAAATATGCAGTTTTGGTCATGTAATATTTTTCGTCCTCTACATACACAAGTCCCATTCCCAACCCCGCTTCCAGCAACACACGAACGCCATAGTGAGATATGCCTGTTTCTTTTTCAACCTCTTCCATCGTCATGCCGGTTGCCTTGTGAGTTTCCAACGTTTTCAAAATACCGGTATTTCTTAGTGATTTTGCGGCCTGGAAAACCACAGGTGCAAATGCGATCCACTGAGCTTTTGATCTCGCATCGAGGGCTGTTTCTTCGGAAGGTGCGTTGAAAAATTGCATCGAATAGAAAGGTTTTAGTTTTTGCTGAAAACAAGTGCCGCATTGCATCCGCCAAAGCCGGCAGCTATTTTCAATATTTTATTAACGTTTTTCGTAGTAATGGTATTAGGCACATTTACCGGCACCGGCACACCTATGCTTTCAAAGCCCAGGGTCGGTATGATTGTATTTTGCTTCATTGTGCTTAGCGCCACAACAGACTCCAATATTCCCGCCGCGCCAAGTGTGTGGCCGAAATACGGCTTCAAGCTATTAACCGGCACCTGCTGCAACCCAGCAATATTAATAGCCTTTGCTTCCATTTCATCATTGTACAAAGTTGCGGTACCATGACCGGAAATAAAATCTATCGCATCGGGTTTTGCGTCAGCTTCCTGCATTGCTTTTTTAATGGCAATCGCCAATTCTTCACCTGTGCGTGAAGGGCCGGAAATATGGTTGGCATCATTGCTTACAGAACCACCGTCCAAAGTGGCGTAAGCATTTTTATTATGTTTTGATAAAATGATAGTTGCTGCAGCTTCGCCCAAATTAATACCTGAACGATCCGCGTCAAACGGCTTGCATACTTGCTTGCTGATTGCCTGGAAAGAGTTGAAGCCACTGAAAATAAACGATGATATTACATCTGCGCCGGCTACTATTACATTTTCATATTGATCTGTTTCTATCAGTCTCTTCGCAGTGAGCAGCGCTGAGATGCCTGAAATGCATGCATTGGAAATGGTAACAGGCAAATTTGGATTATGAAAATAATCAGCCACTGCTTTTGCAGAACTATGCAAAGGAAGTTGCGCTTTCATTTCACCCGTCACTATTTCGTTTTCCAGCAAAGAAATATTTCCTTTTGTGGTGGAAATGATAATTGCCGTTGATGCAGACTGTATGTCCACATCACAAAGCGACAATGCATTTTTTATAGAGTGAATAAGAAGCTTTTCAAACTTCGTATACTTATTGGCGTTTTGAATGCCCGTGCTAAATTCTTGGTTTTTTTCCTGGGAGAAAATAGCTGCAAAAAATGGCTCGCTAAAAATCTCGGGGCGTGAATGCCGGCGTACGCCACTGTTGCCTTTCAACAGCTCACTAAAGTTTTCAGCAGTGGTGCTGCCGAGTGGGGAGTAAATATTATCCGCGACTACAAAAACTTTTGGCATACGTAGCAAAGTAAAAATGCAAAAATAAAAAGTAAAAAAAGGGATTGGGAATCTTTACTTGTTTATTGATTTGTTTAGGTTTTACATTAAATTTTTTTCTTTGAGCCATTCATCAAAAAAAGGAGGTCGCGTAAGCTGAAGGTTGGAATTTTCAAGATCAAGAAAAACCTGCACCGAAGTACCTGTCGCTACTACATCTCCAGTTTTCGCATTGTACAAAGTGTATTCAAAGTTCATTTTTGCCGCAGGCGTTGGTATATAACTTGCTTCTATAATTACCTTATCGCCATACTTCAATGATTTTTTATAATTACAGTTTACGCTTACGATTGGCACAACATAGCCGTTTTTATAAAAATCAAGATACCGGCACCCATGAGCCTCACCAAACGCTTCTCTTCCATCTTCAAAATAACGGATGTAATGGCCATGCCACACAATGCCTAACGGATCTGCCTCATTGAACTTTACCGCTATCTCCGTTTTATGGGTCAGAACTTTTTTCATAAGAGGCCAAACCTACGATAATTTTTCGGTCAGAAAGCATTGAAACGGCTGGATTGTAATTTATTTTGACACCCGCGACATATAGCGGGGTTGAATAAACAAGAAACCCGGCTGAATCTAAAATCAACCGGGTTTTCGAGTGCCTCGGTTCGTGTCTTCACGAACCCGCGATGACGCAAACAGATAGTTCGTGGAGACACGAACCATGGCGCTCGAGAGACACGAACCATGGCACTCGTTGGTAAGAAGGTTTTTTTACAGAGTGAAGGAGAAGGGTCTCGAGGCAAGTGCTTATTTACCAAAGAATGAAAAAGAAGTTGTCACAAAACCTCCATTCCTTGTCAAAAAACTCAGTTAACTCCGTGGTTAAAAAACTATTTCGAGAACTTGGCTATCCACTCCTCGTCCTTATGTTTCTTTATTTCTTCGATTACATTCCAAACCGTTTTCACCCAGTAATTTCTGTAGCCAAAGCCGCCGGCCTTTCCTTCCATTCGTTCTGTATAAATTACTTTGTTGGTTTTCATGTCTACAAAAGTTACCCACAGGGAAGCTTTTTCCTGTCTTTTGGTAAGCCCTTCGGCAATAAAAACAACGCCCACGCCGGATCTTCCTTTAAAATTGTACTTGCTTACTATTTTGCTTATGTCTGCTTCTTTGAAGCGTGCATAATCAGCATCGTTTCCTGAAAGAAATTTTGAAGGATCTATTTTATCGTTCTGCTCTTTTACGGCGGAAAGGTCGTTAGTAACATGCGTTTTTTTCAACGCTGTGCCAATGTCATATTTTTTTGCCTCATTAACGGGTACGCCATTAATTGCCTCGAACTTTGTCGGAAGATCGGTCAATGAAATTACCGTATCGCCAATCAATTTCGAGTTTGAGAAATCAATGCCCAAATAAGTTATCGGAAGATCGGTCGTAAAAACGTCTTTGGGGGTTGGTGTTTGGGCATAAACGGAGCCGATAGAAAACACGGCTAACAAAACGGAAAAGATCAGTGTTGTTTTTAAATGTTTCATACAATGTGAATTTGATATAAAGTGTTGCTTTTCGCTTTGCGAAAAAATTAATAATTAATAATTCAATGTCGTTTAGTTAAGCAACTTTTCAATTACTTAGTTGCCATGTTCAGGAAAGAAATACTGCTTGTCATCCCGACGAAGGAGGGATCTGCGTGATTGTTTACGCTTAGTGTTTCGTTAGTGTTAGGCCCAGATCCCTCGTTCCTCGGGATGACAAGCGAGATGCTTTTGTTTTTTCAAACACCTTAACTAAACGACATTGAATTAAAAATTAATAGGTGCGGCAGCGAAACTGCGTTACCCGGCTCTTCACACTCAAAACTCACAAAACTTTCGCCGGCATATCCGGTTGTACAAAAATTTTCATCTCGCACTGTGCGAGCAGTACATTGTCGTACCAAACTTTACCCGTGATAACAGTGACATCGAAAATTGTGTTGCTCACAAAAATTTCTGTTTCAACTGTCGTACCCACTTTGGGTAAACTAAACACTTCAAAATTTTTTACTGCGCCAATGTAGCCGATAGGTGCGGGCCTGTTTTCTTTCTGCGCTTCGAAACCAACGCCAGCGGCGGCAGTTTGCGCAATGTTCTCTAAAAGACCAGGTTCACGGAACAGGCCATTTTCTACAAAGATATTATCAGCTTTTATTTTTAACGTACTGCGGGTCGCGGTTGCCTCAGATTTAACAATAGCATCAATCATCACAAATGGCGGTGCCTGAGGAATAAGTGGCTGTATATTTTCTACCGGAAAAGTTACTGTCATGGATCTATAGCGCTGTTTAGAAAATGAAGCTACGATTTTTTCAAGTTGATAGTTGAGTTGTCGGTTGTTGGGTTTTACATCCGATTCTTTCTTATAGATATTATCTGTAAGAAATCATTAAGTTGATCGGTCTAAAGTAAAACGGCAAACGACTTCCATCTTCACGCTTTCCAAAAATCATAATAGTTGAACCACTGTGTGGGATATAGTTTCGCTTTTCTCTCCATTTCTTCCACATAGTCCTTCAACAAAGCAGGAACAATTTCCGCTTTTGCTAAATGAGTATAATGCCTGGGTTCACTTGAAAAGAGGTGGTAGTGTTTGTTGGTTTCTTTAAAAGCATATACAAAAGAAACAGGCACTTTAAACGTAGATGCCAGCACGAACGGCCCGAGAGGAAATCTTGCTTCTTCGCCTAAAAATGCGTGCGAAACAGTTTTGTTTCCTTCTACAAATCTATCGGCGTGCATACAAACAAGTTCATTGTTTCTTAGCGCTTCATTGATGGCGTAGATGTGTGAAATGTCGTCTTTAATTACGATCACATTCATGTTGCGCTTGCCGGTAACACCTTCGAGATATTGTTTTATCTGTTCGTGCTCACCATCGTACATCACAATGTTGATGCGGGTTTCGAGGCGCTTCAATAAATGACCCGCAATTTCCCAGTTACCCAAATGGGCACTCAGCAGCAGGCCACCTTTGCCAAGTGCGGTGATGTTGCGCAGATTTTCTTCTCCGTCAAAGTCGAAGGTGAACTGGTTCTCCACATTTGCCATCATTACTACCTTGTCGATGATGCCCTGACCGAACACATAATAGTTTTTGTACATCATGCGGAAGGTTTTCCATTTGCTGAAATGCAAACGGTCACGAAAATAGCTATGCAAAATTTTTGATGACTTTCTGTCGAAAAGGAAATAATACCCGGCAACAAATCTTAACAGGAAATAAGCAGGAGAAACGCCAAAGTTTTTAAGTATGGATATAAAGATCCGGTACCCCAAAGGGGTACCTTTTGATCTACCTTGCCAGGAAGACATTAAGCAAATTCTTTAGCATTAACGCGGGAAATGATGTAGTTGTAAAAATCCTCGAAGGTTACAATTCCTACAAAATCTTCTGGTTTTACTTTGAAAGCAAAGTTGCTTTCAATAACCACTACAAGGTCAATGTAATCCAGGCTATCGAGTTCAAGCGTTTCTTTAAGGTTAGCATTGGCAGTAATTTTATCCGCAGGCACTTCAAACTCTTCAACCAGGAATTCATTGATTTTCCCGATTATTTCTTCATTACTCATTTTCATTATTTTTCATTAAGGGGTTAAACATTTCTTGGTAGAGACAAGGCATTGCAATGTCTTTTGGACAGACAAGGCAATGCCTTGTCTCTACTACCGCTGGGTTAATTTTTTTACACTCCCGTATATTTTTTTACAATAAGCGAGGAGTTTGTACCTCCAAAGCCAAAGGAGTTCGACAAAAATATATCAATATCTGCATTAATGGTATTTTTTACAATATTGAGTTTTGCAGAATCCTCATCGGGGTTTTCGAAGTTTATGTTAGGGGCAATGAATCCGTTTTGCATCATGAGCATGCTGTATACGATTTCGCTAGCACCGGCCATCCAGCATTCGTGCCCGGTCATTGATTTTGTGGAACTTACATATGGTTTTGTGGACCCAAAAACCTCATCTATCGCCTTCGCCTCGCTGGCATCACCCGCCGGGGTGGAGGTGGCGTGAGCGTTTATGTAGTCGATGTCTTTGCTTTGTAAACCAGCGTCTTTCAGCGCCATGTTCAGCGCCCTTGAGGGACCTTCCACGGTTGGATTGGAAATATGGGCACCATTTGAAGAGAAACCGTAACCCACCACTTCAGCTAAAATAGGAGCGCCTCTTTTCAGGGCAGATTCCAGACTTTCTAAAATCACAGTTGCGGCACCTCCGCTGGGGATCAATCCATCGCGGTCGCGGTCAAAGGGCCGGGAGGCTTTTGTTGGATCGCCTTCACGGATGGAAAATGCTGAAAGCGCATCGAAACTACCCATGGAAAGATAGTTGATTTCTTGTGCGCCGCCGCACACTACCATTTCCTGCAAACCGGTCTTGATAAAATGATACCCTAATCCTATGGAATGCGAACCACTTGCGCAAGCCGCGCTAATGGTAAAATTTACGCCTCTTAGTTTGAAAATAGTGGCCAGGTTCATGGTCACTGTAGAGTTCATGGTTTGAAACACAGAACCGGAACCCAATAATGTAGTGTCTTTTTTTGTCCTGATGATATCTGTCGCTTCAATCACCGGCGCAGCAGAACTGTCGTTCCCGTACAAAATTCCGGCTTCAATCGTTGCAAGATAATCCGCATCGATCTTTGCATTTTGCATCGCTTCTGAGGTAGCGAGGTATGCGTATTCGCCTTGTTCGGGCAACATGATGCGTGCACGTCTGTCGAGCACACCTTTCAGCGCAGGTCTTTCCACAAAACCCGTCAACCCGGAGCGATAACCGTATGCCTTACGTTCAGAATCGAACACAATGCCCGATTTTCCCTCATGCAGCGATTTGGTTACTTCATCCAGGTTTTTCCCAAGGCACGAATAAATGCCTAATCCTGTTATCACTACTCTGTTCATGATGTAAAGATAAAAAGTTGTTTTGGTTAGTCGCAGGTGGCAAGTTTCTGGTTACATGTCTTGCGAAACTAATCTGGTCTATTATATATTCAAACAGCTCGCACCCTGCCCCTTGTAACTTGCTGCTTGTAACTATGTGTACAATCCTCCGTTTACAGAAATCACTGTTCCCGTAATGTAACCAGCTTCGGGTGCGGCAAGAAAACTTACGGCATGCGCCACTTCTTCCACCGTTCCGAATCTGTTCACAGGAATCATTTTTTTCAGTTCATCTTCCGGCAGGCCTTCGGTCATATCTGTTCTGATAAATCCGGGAGCCACCGCATTTACGGTAACGCCGCGTTTTCCCACTTCCTGCGCCAATGCTTTTGTAGCACCGATCACACCTGCTTTTGCCGCGGAATAATTTGTTTGTCCTGCCAGTCCTTTAATACCAGACAACGAAACCATGTTGATAATTCTTCCGTAACGCTTCATGAGCATGCCATTGAGCACGAGGCGAGTTACATAGAAAAATCCATTGAGGCTTGTACCTAAAACATTTTCCCATTGCTCATCTTTCATCCACATCATCAGACCGTCATCTTTAATGCCGGCGTTGTTTACAAGTACCTCGATGTTATTGTTCTTATTATTTTCTATCCATGCTCCCAGCACAGACTGAATATCTTCTTTTGAGCCTACATCAAATTTCAACAATTCGCCCGATCCGCCTTTCGATTTGATGTTCTCCAAAGTTGCCAACGCTTCCGCTTCGTTGCTTCTGTAATTTACGATAATATGATAGCCCTGCTCTGCTAATTTATAACAAACTGCTCGGCCGATTCCGCGGCTACCGCCGGTGACGAGTGCGCTTTTCATGTGAAAATTCTTTTTGAAATGGAGAATTTGAAACTAGCCAATTTGAAGATTTGAGAATTTGAAAATTCGTTCTGCGCAACTTTTCATTTTTGGACTAGCTCTCTAAATGTCCGGGAGCAAATAATAAAGTTGGAAGGACACGCCTAAAGCATTTTCAAATTCTCAAATCTTCAAATTTTCAAATTGATTCACTTTTTACTTCAACGAAGGGATCTGTATTTTCCAAAAATGTTTTTACTGCTTTGAGTTTTTTATAAGGAGCAACATCCTCTACGAATTTTGGGAACAGTTCTCTTAATTTCTTGTACATTTTTTTGGAAACAGGTGCCAGCTTATCGCCAAAGTTTGCGTAATCAATTACCTGTAGCAATGTTCCTGCCTGGATGGTAAGTACTTCGAAGGAGTTGTCGATAACTTTTTTAGTGATCAGCGCTCCGTTACAACCCATGCTCACGATGTCCTGGTTGTCGTTGTTGTTGGGGATGCTGTGTACATACATCGGGAAGGAAAGTGTTTGGTTTTCCGCAACGGTGGATGTTGCCGGAAACTGCATGCCCTGCATACCAAAGTTCAAACCAAGCACGCCAAGGTTTGCAAATGGCGGAAACTTCTGGTTCAATTTTTCGTTGAGCAAATAGTTCAATTGTCTTTCGGATAGCATTGCCAGTCTTGTAACGGCAATTTTCAGTTTATCCATTTCCAGGGAAATATAATCGCCGTGGAAATTACCGCCGTGAAACACGTTTTTGTTTTCGTGATCAATTACCGGGTTATCGTTTACTGAATTCACCTCATTCACAACAGTTTCTTCTGCGTGGCGAATGGTGTCGTAAATCGGTCCTAATATTTGAGTGATGCAACGCAGTGAATAATATTCCTGCACTTTATCGGTAAAGATCTCTCTGTCGGTTTTTTCTGCGTCATATAAATGTTCTTCTCTGCTGCGGATGAGTTTGCTTCCTTTCAAAAGGTCGCGCAAAATTTCACTCACTTTGTTTTGACCAAAATGTCTTTTAACAACATTCAATTCGTGAGAGAAGTGATCATCGTATGCTTCTACCACTTCATTTGTAATTGCAGAAAGCAATAGTGACCAGTGCAATAATTTTTTTGCCTGGATCAGGTTCACCATGCCAACGCCCGTCATTGCTGATGTTCCGTTGATAATGGCAAGGCCTTCGCGCACATGTATTGAAAGTGGTGTAATATTTAATCTTTTAAATACTTCTTCGGTTGGCTGCACTTTATCTTCGTAGATCACTTCGCCTTCGCCTATGAGCACAAGCCCTAAGTGAGCAAGCTGAACAAGGTCGCCGCTTGCGCCCACGCCACCATGTTCGTAAATACATGGATAAACATCTTTGTTGATGAGCTCTTGCAAAACTTCCACTACTTGTGGATGAACGCCGGAATAGCCTTGCATAATGCTTCCCAGTCTCGCCATCATTAAAGATTTCACAAGCATGGGTTCCATTAATTTCCCGCTGCCTGAAGAGTGGCTGCGAATCAGGTTGTATTGTAACTGAAGTAAATTTTCTTCGCTCACTTTATATTGAGCCATTGGCCCAAAGCCGGTATTGATACCGTATATAAGTTTATTGGAAGAAAAATTCTTCAAGAAAGCATGGTTCTCTTCAATGCGTTTTATCACCGCATCTTGCAGTTTTACTTTCTTTCCTTTAAAAATAACCTCCTCAAAGTCGCTAAGCGTAAAATGCTTTTCCGGTATAGATTTCATTAATAGTGTCTAAATGGTTCTAGGCTGCCAAAAATAGGGTAAACCACAGAATTTTTCAGCATTGGCGCGATCTTTTTAAAGGCTTTGCCAATAACTGAATAACTGAGTAACTGAATAACTGAAGGGTTGAGGGCTGAGGAGCGTTATTGAAGGGAAACTTTGGGGGGAAACAAATAACTGAAGAGTCCAATGTCGAAATGCATAATCAAATAGGAGCGTTCAGTTATTCAATTATTCGGTTACTCAGTCACTCAGTTATTCTCTGCAGCCGTGGTTCGTGTCTCCACGAACCGCAAAAAATCAATGGTTCGTAGAGAAACCATAACCGTCAACCTAAGGGGTTGATTTTTTTTCGCTTCGCGTTATTTAACATGTCGCCCCTCTGGGGCTCGTATTCGGTTCGCTGGATTTGGATAATACTACGAACATGCCGCCCCGCTGGGGCTATCTTGAACTTCCCGACGTTATTACAAGCCCCAGCGGGGCGACACGTTAGTTGTCGTTTGTTCTTTTGAACAAACCCCCTTAGGTTGACGGCTATGGTGAGGACACGAACTGCAAAAATCACTGGTTCGTGTCTTCACGAACCACGGCTACCCGACATAAGGCCCTTTAATTATTCAATAACTGAGTAACTGAATAACTGAAGGGTTGAGGGCTGAGGAGCGTTATTGAAGGGAACCTTTGGGGGGAAACAAATAACTGAAGAGTCCAATGTCGAAATGCATAATCAAATAGGGGCGTTCAGTTATTCAATTACTCAGTCACTCAGTTATCCTGTCCCGGGAACGTTCCCTTACCGTTTGTATAAAAATTTGTGGCGGTAGCAAGTTTTTGGGCGATTTTTCGTCTAAATCGTAATGTCAATTAATAATTGATAGGGTTGCTCACCAGAAATGTGACACCGCCGTGGTTCGTGTCTCCACGAAGCACGGCGAGTTACAAGACCTGACAGGTTTTTAGAAACCTGTCAGGCCTGGGTGCCGCACCCAGATCATTTTAATCATCAAATAACCGGAACCTTAACCATTTTGCCCGATGCAAAAGATCTATTGCCTTTTATTGCTTGTTTTAGTAACCTGTTTTGCAAATGCCCAAAACAAAGTCTCCATTAATGGAGCGATCGTAGATTCTGCCAACAAACAGCCTCTTTCAGATGCTACAGTGAGCCTGATGCTGTTAACTGACTCTTCTCAGACCGCCTTTAGCATCGCGGATAGCAAAGGACATTTTTCTTTAAAAAACATTCCTGCCAATAAATACCTGCTGCAAGTGACCTTCACAGGCTATCGTATTTATGATACAACACTGCATTTAACGGGGGATAAACCTGTTGTAGAAATTGGCACGATCCACATGGCGAAGCAGTCTGATATGCTTCAGGAAGTAATCGTGCAGAGACCGCCTATCATAATAAAAAAAGACACTGTTGAGTTTAACGCCGGCGCTTTCAAGACGAAACCAAACGCAACGGTGGAAGACCTTTTGAAAAAATTGCCGGGCGTGGAAGTTGATAAAGACGGTAACATTACCAACCAGGGCGAACAGATCACAAAAGTATATGTGGACGGAAAAGAATTTTTCAGTAACGACCCGAAACTGGCTACAAAGAATTTGACTGCGGACATGGTCGAAAGTGTGCAGGTATTTGACGACATGAGCGACCAGGCGAAGTTTACCAAGATCGATGATGGCAATAAACAAAAAACGATAAACATTAAACTGAAGAAAGATAAAAAGAAAGGTTACTTCGGTCGTGCGAATGTAGGCGCGGGTACGAGCGACCGCTATAACGGAAGTTTGATGTTCAACGATTTCAAGCAAAACACACAGATGTCTGTAGTGGGTGGCGCAAACAATGTGAACGTTGCAGGCTTTACATCTCCGGATATGTTTGGCAGCGGAGGTGGTGGCGGTGGCGGAAAAGGTGGTGGCGGTGGAAACCGTGGTGGTGGCGGTGGCGGCGGCGGCAATAGCGGAAGTGCCGATGGAAACACAACCGTTTGGGATGCGGGCTTTAACTATCGCGATAAGTGGTCGCCGAAAATGGATGTAAGTGGCAACTATTTTATTGCAAATTCTGAAACAGTTAATAATAGCTATACCTACAGACAAAACCTGTATACGGATTCATCTTCCAATTCAAATACGATTTCGTCTTCGAACAATAAGAATTTGAACAACCGTATCAATTTCAGATGGGAATATGCGATCGATTCCATGAACTCTGTTTTGGCCATACCTACGTTCAGCACACAGCATTCTACAAACTATAGCGAGAGCGGTCAGAAAACGGAATCGACAAAGCCTTACGATTACCTGGCGGTGTTGGCAGACAGACAAACCAACGGCACGAGGGACGGTTGGAATTTTGGCAACAACCTGCTTTTCCGCCACCGGTTTAAAAAAGTGGGCCGCACATTAACGGTTGGATGGAATACAGGGTTCAGCGCCAACAATGGCACAAGTTATGTTTTGTCAGACCAGGCAAGGTTTACGCCGGATAGCGTGAGATATTATCACAACAATCAAAACCAGCAGAACAACCAAACCGGTGATTCAAAGAACAATACTGTAAGCACGTCTTTTACTGAAGGGATAGGGTTAAACAAGATCCTGGAATTCAACTATGCCTATACTAATAATCAAAATACTTCCGATAAAAAGACTTTTGATTATGACAGTACGTTTGACAAATTTGTTTTGCCAAACATTGGCCTTACCAATCATTTTGAAAATGGCCAGATCACGCATCGTGCAGGAACAAACTTCCGTGTGAAAGAGGAAAAGTATGATTTTCAATTGGGAGGTGCTGTCAATTTTTCTACTATCAAAAATGAAAGTGTCAGACTCGATTCTACAAGAAAGCCGTACTCAACATACACCAACCAGAACTTTGTAAACTTTTTCCCAACGGCGAATTTTAATTATTACCTGGGTACAAGAAAAAGCATTCGTTTCAATTATCATGGTAATACGCAATCGCCTACCATTACGCAATTGCAAAACGTGATCGATTCGTCCAACCAATTGCAGCTGCGTGCAGGTAACCCTTATCTGAAGCAGCAGTTCACACAGGAATTTGGATTGAGCTACAAAACGTTTAATCCAAACAACTTCATGTTCCTGAGCATGGACCTGAATTTTTCAACGATCAACAACAAGATCGTAAACCAGATCATCACGCTCGATAAGGCGCAAATGATCATTCCGGTAAACACGAATGGTTCTTACAATTCCTCTTTGTATGTTACAACAGGTATTCCTTTGGTGAAGGTGGCTTCAGGAAAAAAGAGCCCGCTGAATTTGAATCTTACTACTTCGGCAAGATTTAATCGTGATGTAAGTATTTTGGATTCCATTAAAAACTTTTCTAACAATTGGGTGCTGAACGAGCGCTTTAATTTCAACATGAATATTAAGGACAAGCTTGATCTTGGAGCAAGTGCTAATGTTACTTACAACACTTCTACCTATACGGTAAATAAAACGCAGGACATAAAATATTTCTCGTATCACTATTCTCTTGACGTAACCTATTCTTTCTTCAAAACATATATGCTCTCCTCTGATTTCGATTTTTTTGTAAACACCGGAAGAAGCAGTGGCTTTAATCAAAATGTGCCTTTGTGGAATGCGAGTGTTGCGAAGCGATTGTTCAAAAAACAAAATGGAGAAGTGCGTTTGTCCGTGCTTGATATCTTAAATCAAAACAAGAGCATCAGCACCAGTACGGGCGACAACTGGGTGCAGGATACACGCACGCAGGTACTGCAAAGATTTTTCATGGCGAGCTTTATGTATAACCTCGGCAAGTTCGGCGGAAGAACGGGAACGTTTAATGGCCGCGGTGGTGGTGGAGGAGGCGGCGGTTTCAGAGGAAGGTCGCGGGATTAAAGACTGATTAACTGAATAATTGAATAACTGAGTGGTTTAGATGTAACCCGGCTATTTTAGGTTGAGTGCACTTTGATTGGCGACATTTTTTACCGCAAAGGCGCAAAGTTTGAAACATATGGTAGACATCAAGTGAGGATGATTGAAAGTATAAACACTCCTTATTCTTCTTTTACGCAAAGTGCCTCTTTACGCAATGCGCATCCGATTAAAAACCCAATGTCGTTTAGTTAAGGTGTTTGAAAAAACAAAAGCATCTCGCTTGTCATCCCGAGGAACGAGGGATCTGAGCCTAACACTAGCCAATACTGTGCGTAAACAATCACGCAGATCCCTCCTTCGTCGGGATGACAAGCAGTCTTTCTTTCCTTGCATAGCAACCAAGTAATTGAAAAATTGCTTAACTAAACGACATTGGATTAAAAACCCTTCATTTTCTTTGCGCATCCTTTGTGTATCCTTTGCGGTTAAATAAGTGATGCACACAAACGCCCCTGGCAAAAGCCCAGGATTTTTTCATCATAACTCATGGTAGTTGTTTTAATAAAGCGGACGGTGTAACTATTTGTAGTTGAGGGATTTGTTGCTTTAGAAAATTTTTATCGTTCGTTGCCAAATAGTCCATGCCATTATGGACGGCAGTATAGGCGAGCATGCAATCTTCAAAATCTACCATATCGCTTAGTATAACATCGTCTATGGCATTTTCATTGCACTCAATCAAGTAAACAAATGACAGCAACTCGTCCCAAAAAAACCTTATGTCGTCTACTGATGCACTATAATTTTTTTGCATAAGGTAGGAGACAATATGAATTATTTGAGGCGAGATAAAACCATTTATTGATTTGTCGGAGATGCGCTTCATTAAATTATTGGTTGCAGTAAGATTGACAGCTGTATCTCTTCTGGAAAGGAAATCAACAAGAATATTTGCATCAATGAGAACGTTTGCTGCCATATTTTTTATCTAAATGTTTGTGAAATTCCTGTTTGGCATCTACGCCTGATAACGATTGTTGCATTTTCCTATAACGGTCTTCTCCCATTTTGTTTTTTAAACGGTTGGGTAAGTCTGTAAGCGTCCCGGTTTGCGCCCTTAATCTGGGATAGGCTTTTTCAAACAAGTCTGAAACGGTGGTGCTTTTCATTACGGCATATTGTTTAATATTATTCGCAAATTCCGCTGTAACCGAGAGCGTTAATTTTACTTTTGTCATACGTATAAAGTTTGTTTTATACGTCCAAGTTAATTGCTTTTTATCAAATAAAAAAGCCCTTCGCGTGGTGGGGCGGATGAAAACTGAATCTTGAATTGACTGTGGCAATAACAGCGAGTGGGCCTCGCCCGTCCTAACGGATTCATCCGGGCGGGCAATGACGGTGCAGTCTTCTTTTATTTTGACAGGCATGTCGTTGTATGATGCTTTGGCTAAACGCTGAACGCCTAAAGCTTAATGCAGTTGAAGGTCGACGTTGCACTGCGTTAGGCGTTAAGCGTTTTGCATTAAGCATCAGGCATTTTAGCGATTAGCTGATACGCTCATGTTATTCTGTAATTCAGGACTGCGGTTGTTGTTTATCTTATGTGCATGCATTGCAACTATTATTACTATTAGTGCAATGAGCACACATACTGACTTTCGGTTTTTCAATTGATTTCTTTTTGTCGTGAGGTTTGCCACAGAGGCACAGAAGCACAGAAAAGAAAAACTCCTCTGTGTTTCTGTGCCTCTGTGGCAACGGAGATGTTTTATTTGCTGTTTGTTTCTCTTTCCTTGTCAAGCATCCGCTGCCGGGTGCTGATTTCTTTTTTTGACAGGTGGCATTTGCGATCTTTTGTTTTCTCTGTTTGTGCTTTTTTCCATGCTGCTAAATAACGGAACCCTATAAGTACTGTGGCAACGGTTAGAACCGTGCCTGTTAAAAGTGCCCGGATTCCAATGTAAATATTGCCCATTGCTGATGGCTCATGTATTTTTAGAACCCGCTTAAATGTACAAAGGCACAGAGCACCAGAGATTTTCATATTTAATGAATTACACTCCGGCGCGCCATGCCTTTAATTGTACAATCGCAGGTTATTAATTGTGTTGCGGCCTATCGTTTGCTTCTTCTGTTTAGTCTATTCTTTCACCACTTTAAACGTACCTACAAATTTGCCTTCTTCTACTACCTGTACCAGGTATACAGCTGCAGGCAATTGAGAAATGTTTACCATGTTAAATTGAGTGATGCCACTGTAGGTTTGCAATACTTTACCACTCATGTCTATTACCCGAACTACAGATGCCTGAGTTAATCCCTTCACATAGAACTGGCCCCTTGTTGGGTTTGGTGCTATATACACGTTTACTGATGCTGCTGCGTCAAACGCTACTGTTTTTACACTGCTGTAAGTAGATTGTCCATCTATATCTACCATTTTAAGGCGGTAGTAGTTGGTGCCTGTAGAAGCATTGGCATCTGTAAAGGTGTAGGTCATTTCACCGGCGTAGTTACCTGCCGCCGCTTTGCTGCCTATCTCCTGGTAATTCTTACCATCGGTGCTGCGCTCTACGATAAAGGATTTGGTGTTTACCTGCTCGGCTGCGGTCCATGTTAATATTGCCGTATTGCTGCTGCTGCCAAGTTGCTTGCCCGCATTAAAGCTTAGCAATTTCAATGGCAACGGTTTTATCACATCGCTGGCTTTGCTGTACCATGCCTGGTTAGCAGAGGCAGTAGTAGCAAGTGCTGGGTATACGCGGCTGTTGGTTTCTGTACCGGCGCCGCCTGCTGCAGAGCTCGCACCTGGTGTATTACTTTGCCACTGGCTCAGTACACCTGTGGTTTTATCACCTGTCAGGTTGGGATTGGCACTACCGTACTGGGTAACAAAGTTGGCGCCACTTATCCACTGGCCGCCATTGGTGCCACTGTTGTGCGTTAGTGCTACGGTGGCTCCTGCGCTCGTATTGCCATAAATGTTCCAGCTGCGCTTCATACCGTCTGCACCGTTGTTTTCAGCAGGGGCATCGTTTGCATAGTCCGTAACATTTACGTGGATCGTGTTGGCGGATGCCGGTGTTATAGTTGCCGGCGTGTAGTCATTATCTGCCATGCCCACCGGGAAAACAAAAGCTCCCGTGAAACTTTCTTTTACCAAATGACCTCCCGTAGGAGCTGCCACAGCCGTAACAACATACTTATTCTTATCTGCGCCTGTAATAGCGGCCGTACTGCTGAGTACCGCATCCTGCACATCTGTGTACAAATGACCCGCTGTAAAGGTTAAGTTGCTGCCTATTCTTGTATTGCTGCCATTTAGCTTTACGCCATTGGTATTGTTAATTTCTATACTGGGAAAGGTATTGGCAGTCGCGCTGCCGCTGTTGTTCCCTATCAGCACCTGTTGACCGGTGCTATTATCATTGGGGTTAGGCTTTTGAAATACGATGCTTCCCGTGCCTGTGCCTGCGGTAAAAACGGTCCAGGCAGCATTGGCACCGAATATCTGAGCACTGGCGTCCATCTTTAAAACGTCTCCGTAAAAAATGATCTTTGCGCCATCTTCAATGTAGATTTTGGCCGTGGGGGCTATCTCCACATTACCATACCATTGCAGCGTAGTACCCTTTGGCACACTTACTACGCCATCTATGTAAGTGGAGCTGGTTTGGGCGTACATCCTGCCGCTGCCCAGTAGCAACAGCAGTGCGCTTAGACCCAGCCGTGGTTTTATATTATTTTTTAAAAATTGCTTCATTGTTTTTGTTTGTTTTGAGTGGTGAGTGTTGAGTTATGAGTTTGTTTGCATCAATGCATTAAACTCATAACTCATTACCCAAAACTTAAGTATTGATAGTTTACTGTTTTACCATTAATATACCCGCAACATTAAGAGGTGCTGCACCTGTGCCGGTAGTTTGGTAAAATGCTCCAGCAGTTAAACCACCAGCAGCCGCAGCCGCGTCATTTGCATACTTCGGCAAACCAACAACCTGAAGTTTTGAAGTGGGTGCGCTAGTTCCTATACCTACGTTGCCGGCACCACCACCGGTTATACCTGTTGCATATATGATATTGCCTATATTCATTTGGTTAGAACCGGACAGATTGGGTGCATTTGCGCCAGATCCAATTAAAATGTTATAATCTCCAGAAGTCTGATTATTGCCAGCGTTTAAACCTATTGCGGTATTGTTATTACCGGTTGTTTGACCCGCCAGTACCCCAGAACCGATTGTAACGTTACCATTACCAGCAGTATTAGCTTTTGCGGCATTCCAGCCTAAGGCGGTGTTCCAATCACCAGTTGCGCTTTGAGAAGCACCGTGACCCACGGCTGTATTGTGACTACCGGCTGTTGAACTCGAGAGTGCGTATCCTCCTACTGCGACGTTTTGCGTTCCTGTAGTGTTAGCATTTAGGGCTTGTACACCAACTGCAATGTTATGGTCACCTGTAGAATTTTGGAGCGCATTCGTACCTATGGCAGTATTGTTGCTTCCGCTTACGTTTTTCATTAATGTATTTACACCCAGAGCTGTATTATAATAACCGGTTGTGTTAGTCAGCAATGCATCGGCGCCAACGGCAGTATTTAAATAGCCGCTTGTATTAGCGCTTAATGCTACTGCTCCAACGGCTGTATTCCATGTGCCAGTGGCTACTGCATCTAATGCATTACCACCGAACGCCGTATTAGTAGAAACGTTTCCGCCTCCATGTCCAACGGTAACACCATTTACCAGTGCATCCGCACTTACATCAAGTTTTGCCTGAGGATTGGTAGTTCCAATACCTATGTTGCCAGCGCCAACGGCCGCGTTAGTACCCGTACCGTAAATTATATTACCGATGTTCATCTGGTTAGATCCAGTAAGATTAACTGCATTTGCGCCAGATCCGATTATAATGTTATTGTTTCCAGAAGTTTGATTTTGACCAGCATTTGTACCTACGGCGGTATTGTAGCTTCCGGCTATATTTTTCATTAATGAATTTACGCCTAGAGCTGTATTATAAACACCGGTTGTGTTATTCATCAACGCTTCTCCGCCTACAGCTGTATTAAATACACCGGTAGTATTTGATGTCAACGTCGATCCGCCAAGGGCTGTATTCCATACACCCGTAGTTGTATTAAATAATGCACCGCCGCCTACTGCCGCGTTAGTAGAAATGTTTCCGCCTCCACGTCCAACGGTAAGCCCGTTAACATTAATATCCGCATCTCTATAAATGAGCATCTTTTTATTGCCGCCTGCGTCGTTTCCCCCTTTCAAATACCACTCTGTAGACGCTGGCGCAGAATACGAAATCCAGCTGCTGCCATCATAGGTATATTGTTGGCCGAAGTCGTCATTAGGATTTTGTACCGTCCAGTCATTGTTTAAGTAAGTCAGCGTATCTGTGTAAATAGTCCCAACAGCCGCTGTACCTGTTGGTGCATTGCTGCCTAAAATAGATGTTTGGCCCGTAGTAACACGTTGCCATTGCGTACCATCATTATAATATAAACCCGGTGTAACCTGTGTAGTACCACTGCCGGCTGTAGCTGTATTGTACACATACATGCCCGCTACGTGCGCACTCAATGGAAAAGCAAGATCAGTAGACTTTAAAATTACTCTTGGCATTAATAACCCTTTGCTGGCGCCTGTAGCATCGCCCAATTGAAGATAGGCGTCAGTGTTTGCAGGGCCCGGTGCACCGCCGATTTTTGTTTGGGCCTGGGAGAGTAAAGCAGCTCCCACTAAAGAACATACGAGTAACAGTTTCTTTTTCATAAAATTTGATTTGTTTTTAAAATATTTAATGGGAAGAGCTAATGCTCAATGGTGTTGTTTAAAATTGCGATGGCAAAGCTATGTGTGGTGGCGGTGGTAATGATTGGTAAAAGGACTTTAGTTTTTAGTTAAAAGACAAATAAGAAATAAACTGAATAACTGAAAGCCGAACAGAAAGAACGCGGCCGGGCAATCTCTATGCACGGGTGAGAGATTGCTTCGGCCGATTCACTTGAAGCAAGCTTCTTGACTAAACGCGAACTTCATTCTCCGCTGGCCTCGCAATGACGGTGCGGGATTGGTGTGTGTTGTGTTGTATTCCATGATTGAATGATTCGATGACTGATGTAATGCTGCACGTCATTGCGAGGCCCGGCCAACAAAGCGTGTTTCAATTAACAAACAATATGGCGATAACAGCAAGTGGGCCGAAGCAATCTCATTGCGCTGGCGGGGATTGCTTCGGCCGATTCACTTGAAGCAAGCTTCTTGACTAAACGCGAACTTCATTCTCCGCTGGCCTCGCAATGACGGTGCGGGCTTGGTGTGTGTTGTGTTGTATTCCATGATTGAATGATTCGATGACTGATGTAATGCTGCACGTCATTGCGAGGCCCGGCCAACAAAGCGTGTTTCAATTAACAAACAATATTGGCAATAACAGCGAGCGGACCGAAGCAATCTCATTGCGCGTGCGGGGATTGCTTCGGCCGATTCACTTGAAGCAAGCTTCTTGACTAAACGCGAACTTCTTTCTCCGCAGGCCTCGCAATGACGGTGCGGTCTTGGTGTGTGTTGTGTTGCGATCAATGATTCAAAAATTGATGTGCGATGCGGCACGTCATTGCGAGGCCCGGCCAACAAAGCGTGTTTCAATTAACAAACAATATGGCGATAACAGCGAGCGGGCCGAAGCAATCTCATTGCGCGGGCGGGGATTGCTTCGGCCGATTCACTTGAAGCAAGCATCTTGACTAAACGCGAACTTCTTTCTCCGCTGGCCTCGCAATGACGGTGCGGTCTTGGTGTGTTGTATTCAATGATTCGATGATTGATGTAATGCTGCACGTCATTGCGAGGCCCTCCCGACAAAGCGTGTTTCAATTAACAAACAATATTGGCAATAACAGCGAGCGGGCCGAAGCAATCTCATTGCACGTGCGGGGATTGCTTCGGCCGCTTGCTTTCTGTTCGTCTTTCAATAGATAGTTCATTATTCATTCTCCGCTGGCCTCGCAATGACGGTGCGGGCTTGGTGTGTGTTGTGTTGCATTCCATGATTGAATGATTCAAAAATTGATGTGCGATGCGGCACGTCATTGCGAGGCCCAGCCGACAAAGCGTGTTTCAATTAACAAACAATATTGGCAATAACAGCGAGCGGGCCGAAGCAATCTCATTGCACGTGCGGGGATTGCTTCGGCCGATTCACTTGAAGCAAGCTTCTTGACTAAACGCGAACTTCTTTCTCCGCTGGCCTCGCAATGACGGCGCGGTCTTGGTGTGTGTTGTGTTGCGATCAATGATTCAAAAATTGATGTGCAATGACGGTGCGGCTTGCCACTCAGTTACTCGGTTATTCAGTTATTCTCTACCTTCGATACATGTCATCTTTCAAACTATATATGCTATTGCTGGGTTGCAAGCCAAAAGGCAGAAATACGGAGCAGCACGATATGTTTTTTACCATCAGTGATTCGTTGAAAAATACGGTTGCCACTATTCAAGATTTTTGGCCGGAGGCAAAGGATAAAATACATATCGATGCATGGCGCGAGGTGAAACATGTGGAGGGATTTACTATTGAGGTGTTGGAAAAAGAAGAAGGGAAAGCTGTTGTACAAAGCACTGCCAACAAACTATTTTTTATAAACCTTGGTGGTTATAAGCAAAATGAGTTTGAAGAGTTTCACTACAAAATGCTTGTAGTGGCGGAAGAAAAAAGCGTGGCAATTCAAAAAGCGAAGCAGACGGCTTTCTATAAACACTGCGGCTTTGAAGGCGCTAATTCACATATTGATGATAAGTATGGTGTAGATGTGGATGACCTTTATGAAATAACGGATATTTTACCGGAGGGGTTAAAAGAAAGGTTTTCGCTTGTGATTACTGAAAGGGGCAATTCAGAAGAAGATAAAATAAACCTGGGCTATTTGAAGCTGACTGCTTTAGATACTTGAAAATGCTGTGTGTGCGGGCGGGGATTGCGATTGTTTGCTTTATTTTTTTTCCGAGCGGAATGGTGGCTGTGACCTGTAAGAAAAGACCGCTTGTCATCCCGACGAAGGAGGAATCTGGGTCTAACACTGGCGAACATTATGCATAAACAATCACGCAGATCCCTCGTTCCTCGGGATGACAAGCGACTTGCATTTGGTTCTTTTGAAATGATGAACGCTTTAGATAATTGAAAGTTGAAAATGCTTTCTGTGCGTGTGGAGATTGCGATTGTTTGCTTTACTTTTTTTCCGAGCGGAATGGTGGTTGTTACTCGCAAGAAAGGACTGCTTGTCATCCCGACGAAGGAGGGATCTGGGTCTAACACTGGCGAACATTATGCATAAACAATCACGCAGATCCCTCCTTCGTCGGGATGACAAGCGACTTGCGTTTGGCTCTTTTGAAATGTTGAACGCTTTAGAAAGTTGAAAGTTGAAAATGCTGTGTGTGCGGGGGATTGCTTGTTTTGCTACTTTTTTTCCGAACGGAATGGTGGCTGTGACCCGTAAGAAAAGACTGCTTGTCATCCCGACGAAGGAGGGATCTGAGTCTAACACTGGCGAACATTATGCATAAACAATCACCCAGATCCCTCGTTCCTCGGGATGACAAGCGACTTGCTTTTGGTTGCTTTGCTACTTTTTTTCCGAACGGAATGGTGGCTGTGACCCGTAAGAAAAGACTGCTTGTCATCCCGAGGAAGGAGGGATCTGCGTGATTGTTTACGCATTGTGCTCACTAGTTTTGGGCCCAGATCCCTCGTTCCTCGGGATGACAAGCGACTTGCGTTTGGCTCTTTTGAAATGTTGAACGCTTTAGAAAGTTGAAAGTTGAAAATGCTGTGTGTGCGGGGGATTGCTTGTTTTGCTA
>NZ_JASBRG010000006.1:50659-299602 GCF_029961145.1 Pinibacter soli
GTAAACAATCACGCAGATCCCTCGTTCCTCGGGATGACAAGCGAATTGCGTTTGTTTCTTTTGAAATGTTGAACGCTTTAGAAAGGTGAAAATGCTGTTTGTGCGTGCGGGGGATTGCGATTGTTTGTTTTGCTACTTTTTTTCCCGAACGGAATGGTGGCTGTGACCCGTAAGAAAAGACTGCTTGTCATCCCGACGAAGGAGGGATCTGGGTCTAACACTGGCGAACATTATGCATAAACAATCACGCAGATCCCTCGTTCCTCGGGATGACAAGCGAATTGCTTTTGGTTCTTTTGAAATGTTGAACGCTTTAGATAGTTGAAAATGCTGTGTGTGCAGGGGATTGTTTGTTTTGCTACTTTTTTTCCGAACGGAATGGTGGTTGTTACCTGTAAGAAAAGACCGCTTGTCATCCCGACGAAGGAGGGATCTGGGTCTAACACTGGCGAACATTATGCATAAACAATCACGCAGATCCCTCGTTCCTCGGGATGACAAGCGACTTGCTTTTGGTTGCTTTGCTACTTTTTTTCCGAACGGAATGGTGGTTGTTACCCGCAAAAAAGGCTGCTTGTCATCCCGACGAAGGAGGGATCTGAGTGATTGCAGTATTTTAAAGTAAGTCTTTACGATGAAAGATTTCATCGGGAGGCCATTTGCTGGAGATTTCATTGTTTAGAAAAATCATTTCTGGATTGAATGATTTGATAAGTGCCAATTTTTTAGGCCTGCTCCACCCCTTGATTTCCTTTTCTCTGGCTATGGCATTTAGTATGTACTGATGTGCTTCGTAAAAAAGAAGATAGTACGTTTTATATTTTCCTGTAAAACTGCTTTGGTCGTTTCTGTTTAGATAGTGCTCGGCAATTCTTTGCTCCAGGTTATTTGTCACTCCTGTATACAAAACCGTTCTGGTGTAATTTGTAACAATGTATACATGGTACACTTGCATTCTCAATATCATTTCCCTTTATTTTTTTAGCAAGATTTAATAGTGATTCTTCTGATCATCTTCGTCAACGTATTGCGGAGATAACAAGCAAGATGTGTTATGCACATCGACCGTTGCGCATTGGTGAAAATTTTCGCATATCCAGCCAGGTTATATTTTCCGATTACACAGAACTGAGGTTCGATCTCCAGGCATCTTAAGGCTAACACGCTTTTGGGCAAGACCCAGATCCCTCGTTCCTCGGGATGACAAGCGACTTGCGTTTGGTTCTTTTGAAATGATGAACGCTTTAGATAATTGAAAGTTGAAAATGCTTTCTGTGGGTGTGTGTGATTGCGATTGTTTGCTTTGCTATTTTTTTTCCGAACGGAATGGTGGTTGTTACCCGCAAAAAAGACTGCTTGTCATCCCGACGAAGGAGGGATCTGCGTGATTGTTTACGCATAGTGTTTGTGCAAATCACAGATCCCTCGTTCCTCGGGATGACAAGCGACTTGCGTTTGGTTCTTTTGAAATGATGAGCGCTTTAGAAAGTTGAAAGTTGAAAATGCTGTGTGTGCGGGGGATTGCTTGTTTTGCTACTTTTTTTTCCGAACGGAATGGTGGTTGTTACTCGCAAGAAAGGACTGCTTGTCATCCCGACGAAGGAGGGATCTGCGTGATTGTTTACGCATAGTGTTCGCTAGTGTTAGACCCAGATCCCTCGTTCCTCGGGATGACAAGCGACTTGCGTTTGGGTTCTTTTGAAATGATGAACGCTTTAGATAATTGAAAGTTGAAAATGCTGTGTGTGCGTGCGGGGATTGTGATTGTTTGCTTTGCTATTTTTTTTCCGAACGGAATGGTGGCTGTGACCTGTAAGAAAAGACCGCTTGTCATCCCGACGAAGGAGGGATCTGAGTGATTGTTTACGCATTGTGCTCACTAGTTTTAGGCCCAGATCCCTCGTTCCTCGGGATGACAAGCGAATTGCGTTTGTTTCTTTTGAAATGTTGAACGCTTTAGAAAGTTGAAAATGCTTTCTGTGCGTGCGGGGGATTGCGATTGTTTGTTTTGCTACTTTTTTTCCGAACGGAATGGTGGCTGTGACCTGTAAGAAAAGACCGCTTGTCATCCCGACGAAGGAGGGATCTGAGTCTAACACTGGCGAACATTATGCATAAACAATCACCCAGATCCCTCGTTCCTCGGGATGACAAGCGACTTGCTTTTGTTTCTTTTGAAATGCTGAAATTAGTTTCAGCACTCCTGAAGGTTATTTCAACTGAAGTATGTTACACTGAAAGAATTCTTAATTCTTATTAATGATGAATTGAAAGGGCTTCAACTCTTTTTGGAAAAGAATTTGAGAGAGTTTAACTGGCTTAGTGATTAGTTTATATTTGTTTAAATCTGCCACTTCATTTACCGTACAAAATGTTTCTACAGTTTCAACTTCATACAGCAGTTCGTTCAGTTGATCTATAGCCGCCTGCATTTCCTGCTCACTATAAAGATCATCTTTAAACAACACAAGCAAATCACGGGATGACGGCGATTTCATTTCTATATAATTTAAAAAATTTGTACAGACGGATAATTATCAGTCTCTACCTAATAACCAACGTAACCTTTGTGAATGCCGCAACCACAACCTTTTTTTGATCCGCTGCAACCCACAAAAGCAACCATTGAACCTGTGATCAGCAAAAAGTATATTAATGTTTTTATCTTCATAGATTTGATTCTAAGTTAACAAAATTCAACAATAAAACTCAATGGTTATTAAATCTTGTAAAAATTAACATGCCACCGAATTCCAAACCCGTTGTGTTAGTTGCTCCACTCGATTGGGGACTTGGTCATGCTACAAGATGCGTTCCCATTGTAAACTCCTTAGTTAACGCTGATTTCGAGGTGATTATTGCGGGAGAAGGGGCCCAAAAAGCCTTGCTGGCAAAGGAATTTCCACTTGTTAAGCTGGTCGATCTACCCGGTTACCGGCTGCGTTACGGACGCACAAAATGGGGAACGATCTTCAAAATTTTTTTCCAGGTACCCAAAATCCTTGCTGCCATCCGCCGGGAAAACAAATGGCTGAAAAGATTTGCCACTGAAAACAAGGTTGATTTCGTGATCAGCGATAACAGATATGGCTTTTATTTAACCGGCGCTCCGTCGTTTTTTATCAGTCATCAATTGCTTATTAAAACGCCTTTTGGAAAATGGACCGAAAGGGTTTTGCAAAAAATAAATTTTCGTTTTATAAGAAAATTCACTGCCTGCTGGGTCCCGGATCATGAAGGAAAAATCAATCTCGGCGGCGAGTTATCTCATCCTCATCACATGCCGTCTGTGCCTGTCCGTTATCTTGGCCGTTTATCAAGAATGAAAAAAGAAGAGCGGCAAATCACAAACGACTTACTGGTAATTATCTCCGGGCCGGAACCGCAAAGAAGCCTGTTTGAAAAAATAGTCGTTGATCAACTATCTCAAACAGATCTATCGTCGATTGTCGTAAGGGGTTTGCCAAATGCAACATCCTCGCTGCACACATCGGACAATATAAAAATTCACAATCATTTATCGGCGGCTGATCTAAATATTGCCATTAATGAATCTTCAGCAATCATTAGTCGCTCCGGGTACAGCACAGTAATGGATCTTATACCGCTTCATAAAAGATGCATCTTTGTTCCTACGCCGGGGCAAACGGAGCAGGAATACCTGGCGGATTATTTGTCGGAAAATAATATGTGCGTTAGCGTTAGGCAAAGTGATTTTGAATTGATTAGTGTGTTGAAAAAATTGGAGGAGAAGGATTTTATTTTTCCCGATTTTCCGGAAAATTGTTTAAAGGAAATTATTGGAAAAATGCAAAACACGCTGTAGAGACAAGGCATTGCCTTGTCTGTACCGACCAGATGAGATTGCTTCGACCAGTCTCCGTTTATCGATTTTCTTAACTGTAAATGGTATCGTTTTATGCACAGGTCTCGCAATGACGAGTGCGTCTTTCCAAACTTTACCGTACATGCCTTTGTCAATCTTGCTACAGACAAGGCAATGCCTTGTCTCTACGGAGGGATCGCCAATTATATGATCACAACAATTTCGGTGCTTCAAAAAACCAGAATGTTTTTTCTGCTTTTTCAAATTTCGCCCAATCGTCTTCCTGCATTTGTATTGCATAAACGCCGCAGGTAGGCATGTCGTCAATGCGTGTATCGGTGAGTGTATTTACAAATTCCGTTATGCCGGGATTATGGGAGAAGATGGCAACCGTGTCCGAATTTTTGCCAATGCTTTTTATCACTTCATAAAAAACTTCCGGAGAAGCGTGGTATAACGCGGGCTTAAAGATGATATCATCTTTATCTTTTTGGTAGGCTTCGCAAAAATATTGTGCTGTTTTTTTCGCTCTTTTGGCGGGACTGGAAATGAACGTATCAATACTGACGTTCTTTTTTATAAGCGCATCGGCCACTGCCGGCGCGTCGCGTTTGCCTCTCTCATTAAGAGGGCGGTCAAAATCAAGTAAATCAGCCGTACTCCAACTACTTTTAGCATGCCGAATAACCAGTAATGATTTCATGAGAAATGAAATTAAGTAGGGCTGATGAATTCTTTAAGAGATATGGATTTTTAATAAACAGGCCTGTCTAGTCGATTAAAGGTCGCCCATAGGAAAAATATCTTTAAAACGGCTTAGTTTGCACAAAATTCACAAATACTTTGCCAGTCTGGCCGTTTTAGTGTCAAATTAACAAATACCCGCTTTTTTTTATGATTTACTTGATCGAAATCAAGGGTTGCCTGGGATTGCCACTGAAACACAGAAGAACAGAGATAAATGTGTTGATGTCCTATCTGTGTTTTTCTGTGCCTCTGTGGCTAATATCAATATCCTCTAACGTTTTTGCCTTCCATATAATTAAGAAAAGCTTTATTCACCACTTTGTTTCCACCATTTGTCGGATAGTCACCTGTAAAGTACCAGTCGCCAGTGTTGGTAGGACAAGCACTATGCAGAGATTCGATCGTTTGATAAATTACATGCACAGGAACTTTTAATCCTTCCGGAGTTATTAGTTGAGCAATTTTATCTGAGATCTGCTGAGCCGTGAATGGCTTATACAATTTCTTTGTAATGTTTTCAGAATTCAACTGACCGGTTCTTGCCAGCTCTTTACATTGGTGGTAAATCTCATCCACACAATTTTCCTGGCCTTTGTCTTTCCACAATTCAATTGCTGCTCTGAAGGCAATGAAGTCGCCCATTTTGCTCATGTCGATGCCATAGCAGTCTGGGTAACGTATTTGGGGAGCCGAAGAAATAATAATGATCTTTTTAGGCTCCAGTCTTGAAAGCATGGTAACAATGCTTTCTTTCAGCGTGGTACCGCGAACGATAGAATCATCGATCACCACCAAAGTATCGACGCCTTTGCGAACGGTTCCGTATGTAATATCATATACGTGCTGCACCATTTCGTTGCGGCTCGCATCTTCTGTAATGAACGTACGCATTTTCACATCCTTGATAGCAATTTTCTCCACGCGGATTTTGCGATTAACCATCTCCGATAGTTTCTCTTCGTCGTAGTCTTTGCCCCAGCTAAGGATGCGTTCTACCTTTATTTTATTCAGATAATCTTCCATTCCTTTCAGCAAACCGTAGAAGGCTACTTCTGCTGTGTTAGGGATGAATGAGAATATAGTATTCTTTAAGTCGTAGTCAATTGCTTTTAAAACCGCGTCGCTAAGGTTGTAGCCCAGCTGGCTTCTTTCCTTGTAGATCTTTTCATCATTTCCGCGTGAGAAATAGATGCGTTCGAAGCTACAAGCCTTTCTTTCTTTGGGTTCCAGAATTTGTTCGATGCTGTAATCGCCGTTTGCTTTTACTATCAAAGCCTGGCCCGGCATCAGTTCTTTTACTTCGTTTTCGCCCACATTGAATGTAGTACGAATCGCCGCTCTTTCAGATGCTGCAACGATCACATCTTTATCTATATAATAGTAAGAAGGACGAATGCCGTGTTCATCACGCATTACAAAGCTGTCGCCGTTTCCAATCAAACCTCCAATGTGGTAGCCACCGTCAAACAATCTTGCCGCTTTTTTCAAAACGCTTACAACGTCCAACTGCGTTTGGCTCTGCTCATCTTCTTTTACAAGGAAATGATGCAGCACTTCCATCATTGCAGCGAGGTCGCTTTGTTTTTGGAAGGGCCCTGGATTAATATTTACCAGGTCAAAAAGCTCTTCTGTATTTACAAGGTTGAAGTTTCCTGCTAGTGCGAGGTTTCGTGCAGGAATCGTATTTCTTTTTATGAAAGGATGGCAAAATTCTACGTTGTTTTTTCCCTGGGTTCCGTACCGGAGATGCCCGAGAAGTAATTCGCCCATGAAGTTGAGATGACCCTTTAACAATCCCGGGTGGCTTTTTACATCGGGCTGATATTTTTCCAGTTCATTTACTTCTTCACCTACCTGTCGGAAAATATCTGCGATTGCCTGCGGTGCTGCACTTCGCAAACGGTGCAGAAAAGGGTAGCCGGGTTCCACATTCAACTTCACAGAGGCTATTCCCGCACCGTCCTGCCCTCTGTTATGTTGTTTTTCCATGAGCAGGTACAACTTGTTGAGGCCGTACATCACAGTGCCATACTTCTGCTGATAGTAAGAAAATGGTTTCCTTAAACGAATGAATGCCAAACCGCATTCGTGCTTAATCGGATCGCTCATGTTACGAATTGAAGGCGCAAAGTTAACACGATTGAATGAAAAGATAGCAATAAGATAAAGATTTGGCACGCAGATGACATGGAATGTGAAAATGTGAAAATATGAAAATGTGAAAATGAGCGGGCTGCACGCCGATTTACACGCCCACCTGCAGACCTTAGTGGGTTAGAGATTTTTTCTTAATTCCAGCTAACCCTTTACTACACAGCCAGCTGAAAACCAAAATGAGCAGACTGTGCCCGCTCATTTTCACATTTTCAAATTTCCACATTTTCACATTAATCAATCATGTTCGGCTTTCTCTCAACATCTCTGTTGAGTGTATGTTTGTCGATGTAGAAAATTAGAGTGGTTTGTATAAAGTTTTTGCCTACGCCACCGTTTGTTGTGTTATAATCAAACTGCCTTATAAAACCGGATTGCAAAGCAAATAGTCCGGTAAACTGGTAACCGGCTCCCACGAAAAAGCGGTTGCGTTCAAAGTAGGGGCCTTTGTCGGTAAAAAAGATTTCATCAAATGCAGACAGGTATACTGTGTTGGCAATAACCTTGGTGTGGTTAAGGGGAACAATGGGATTTATTCTGTAGCGGAAACGGTTTCTATAATTGCCGTAGATCCAGCGCTGCTCGATTCGATAGCGGTGCTCTATTTTAACGCGGTCGATCTGGCTTTTTAAAATGAATTGCTCCCACATGCGAAACTCGGCCGCTGTAACCGGTTTTTCATAATTTCCCGGATAAGTATAGGTTTTATAGTCGCCCACACCAACGAAAAATTGGGTTTTGTCGGATAAATTGTAAGCAACGCCTCCTTTTAATTCGTGATAATAAAAATCTTTGGTGAGGGATTGCGACCTTGTCTGTGCCTCAAACCAATAGGAAAACTTCTTGTTTGGATTGACCATGCCGGTAATGATGTTCCAGCCACCAAGTTTATCGGGTTGCGCCATTGCAGTAAACGGCAACATCATAACAGACAGTGCTACAACTATAACTACGTGTAATAGAGACTTTTGCAAAACAATTTTTTTAAAAAATGAAAAATGCAGCCAAGGGGTTGTTCAAATCAGGCGCAAAATTGACACTTTTTTATTGCAAAATTACCTTTATGTTAATTTTTTTTGGGAGTGAGCACGCAGATGACGCTGATTGAACTGATTTGCACGGATGTTTTTCTGAAGTGTGATGAATTACCAAGAGCCCAGAGCCTCGGTTCGTGTCTCCACGAACCGAAAAAACGCAAAATAATTGCCGGCATCCAAAATGTCCGGGTTCGTGAGGACACGAACCGGGGCGTTTGGCTGAATTACTTTAGGGCGCAAGACCTGACAGGTTTTTAAAAACCTGTCAGGTCTTGGTCTCCGATTAAATTCGAAATTGTTGAGTGCTGAATATTGTAAAAAAATCAGTGTAAATCAGTCCAATCAGCGTCATCTGCGTGTCGCCTTTCTTAGCTAAACAAGAACGCCACATCCTCTGTCGTGAGTTTTTTAACAAAGCCGCTGTCTTCTGCGATCAATTCATCCGCAATCATTTTTTTGCGTTGCTGCAACTCCAGAATTTTTTCTTCCACCGTGTCGCGGCAAATCATTCTGTACGCAAACACGCTGTTTTGTTGACCAATGCGATGCGTTCTGTCGATCGCTTGTTGCTCGGCTGCAGGGTTCCACCATGGATCTACGAGATATACGTAATCCGCTGCAGTCAGGGTTAAACCAACACCACCGGCTTTCAGGCTGATGAGGAATATTTTTATAGAGGCATCGCTTTGGAATTGTTTCACCAGCTCCTGGCGGGTTTCTGCTTTTGTACCGCCATCAAGATATACGTACGAAATTCCTTTCGCGTCCATCTCTTTTCTTATCAATTCAAGCATACCGGTGAATTGCGAAAACACCAATGCTTTTCTGTCGCCTATGTTTTCTTCAATTTCCCGCATCAATTCTTCCAGCTTTACAGATTCATTGATTTCTTTGTTGCTGTCCTTCCCTAAAGCCGTGGAATTGCAGATCTGGCGCAGCTTTGTAAGGCCTGATAATATTTCTATTGAGTGCGAGCCCATTCCATCCGCTTCAATTTTTTGCAAAATACTTTCGCGGTAATAATCTTTCACCGCGTCATATTCTTTACGTTGTTCATCGCCCATTTCGCACCAGAGGATCATTTCCGTTTTTGGCGGAAGATCTTTTGCCACTTGCTCTTTCGTTCTTCTCAGCAAAAATGGAAAGATCAATTTTTTCAATTTCTGGGATGCTTCTCTGTTGCCAAATTTATCAATAGGCGTAGCAAACGTAGTTTTAAAAAACTCTTTGTTACCGAGCAATCCCGGGTTTACAAAATTCATTTGCGCATACAAATCAAACGTATTGTTTTGAATGGGCGTTCCGCTCAGGATAAGTTTGTTGCGTGTGTTCAATTGCTGCATTGCTTTTGTAGCAAGCGATGCGCTGTTTTTTATCACATGGCTCTCATCCAGTATGGTGTAGCCGAACTTGAACTTGGATAGTTGTTCCGCATCACTGCGCACGGTTCCGTAACTGGTGATAATGAGATTCTTCCTCTTCCACTCTTTCTCATCCATCGACCTGCCGGTGCCATGATAAATGATATAGTCCAGCTCCGGTGCGAATTTTTTCAACTCCTGCTCCCAGTTGTACATAAGAGAAGTGGGGCACACAACGAGATGCGTTTCATTTTTGTAGTTGTCACTCAAATGCTGAATGAAGGAAATGGTTTGCAGCGTTTTTCCTAAACCCATGTCATCTGCGAGGCAGCCGCCCCATTGCATTTCATCGAGCAAACACATCCAGTTGAAACCGGCTTTTTGATAATCTCGAAGCTGCGCATTTATTTTTTCCGGAATGGCATACACATCCTGATTTTCGGTTTGTAGCCTTTCCCATTTTTGTATATGCTCGGTGCTGATAATTTTTTTTCTTATTTCGTCGCCACCTTCAATTTCATCGCTCAGCGTCCAGTGAAGATTGGATAGGCGTAATTTATTTTTAGTCGTTTCGCCCAGCTTAAAGAGCATGCTGTATTTAGTGATCCATTCCTCAGGAATGGCGCCAATACTGCCGTCGCCCAAAATGATGTGTTGTTGTTTATGTAAAATCGCTTTCTGCAGATCGCCGAGTGTTACGCGTTGATCGCCGAAATTAATTTCCACTTCCAGGTCAAACCAATCAATGCCTTTACCGTTGAATTCAAACTTTATCTCCGGCGTGCTCATGTTATAACGGAAATGCTTAAGCGCTTCCATTCCCAAAATGCCAATATTCTGATCTGTGAGCTTTCTATAACATTTTACCAGCCACTGGCTCTTCTCCGCTTCTGCGAAGGAGAGGTAAAAAAATCCGTTGTTTTGTTGTGAGAATTTTTTATTCTGTGAGCGTAGTAATTCTTTGAAATTATTCTCTGCATCTGCTTTCCGCCTTATTTCATAAACGGCGTCAGTGGTATAAATTTCAGTGATTAATTTCTCGTCATCTTCTATTTCAAAGTCAGCGTATCGCCAATGCGGCTTTAGCATGAGAAATGCATTGTTCAACTCGCTCAAATAAACATTACACTGCGGCTCAATTTCGATAACTTCTCTTTTGAGCAAAATGTTTTTGTTTACCGGATAGTTTTCGGCAAGTTTATCCACAATTTGTTTCACAAAATTCTGTTCGCCGTGTAGCAATGCATCACGATAGCCGTCGGAGAACTTCTCGAGAACATCTGCGTCTTTTGGTTTCAGCAGAAAAAATTCTGATTTACTTCTTAATAAAAATGAAGTGCGTGCAAATTCAGTAAGCGAATAGGTATTGCCGTTAATATTTACAAATGCAAAAAGTCGTAAGATGCCGGTACTTGTTCTGGCCAATTCAAAATTAAGCTGGCTGGAATAATTACTAACTGCTGCAGGTTTGGTAACCGTAGTTGTTAACAAATCATCGTCAATTCCCTGGTAATACCATTTTACGAGCGAAGCAAACGGTTTAAGTTGTTGAAAAATATTGAAGTGGTAATTAACAATTCCTTTCTGGATGAAATCTTCTTTGCTAACAGATCCGTCTTCATGCACATACTGCAGCGCCAACTTTTCTTTTTGGTATTGTAGTGCCGAAGCAAATAATTGCTTGATGATCCGAATGAATTCTGTTGGCAATGCTTTGAAGTGAGAAAGCGCCACATCACTGTTCAGGGGAAACTTTTGTAACGACCGCTGGTTGTTGAATTCATTGATCAGTAGACCTTCTATCGCAAAACCCATTTCATTCCTCGCCACTGTATTGATGAGCAAGGCAGGCGTTGTTTTTGCCTTTGACTTGGGTGTATTTGTAATTATTACTGTTCGTTGCGGATATTGCTTTTCTTCTTCACTCATTCAGGCAAAAGTAATAATTGAATAACTGAATAATTGAATAACCGAAGGTATTAAAGTTGGTTTTGTTTTCCACAATTCGGTTATTCAGTTATTCAGTTATTCAATCCCTATTTTTGTACCATGACTCCAACAATTATTTACTGTTATGATGCGTATTGCGGCTGGTGCTATGGTTTCAGTCCGATAATTAAAAAAATTTTTGAAGAGTATAAAGACCGGTTATTTTTCGAAACCTTGAGTGGAAACATGATTCCTGTGGAAAACACCTATCATGTCGGCAGAATGGCATCTTATATAAAGGATGCTTATAAAGTAGTGGAAGAGCGCACCGGCATTAAGTTTGGCGAGGATTATCTCTGGCACATTAAAAATCCCGATGATAGCGACTGGTACCCGAATTCAGAAAAAGCTGCCATTGCAATGTGCGTTTTCAAAGACTATTATCCTGATGATACTGTCTTATTTGCGGCAGATCTTCAATATTCAATTCATTACGAGGGCCGCGACCTTACCGATAATGAAGCGTACAGGCATTTACTGGAAAAATATAGCATTCCGGCCGATGAGTTTTATACAAAACTGGCAAGCGAAGAATACAAGGAGCGAGCTTATTATGAATTCGCTTTGTGCAAACAATTAAAAGTCACCGGATTTCCTACTGTTTTCATGCAGGTGAATGAAGGTAAATTCTATTTACTCACACGAGGCTTCACTGAATACGAAACGCTGAAAGGCACGATAGATAATGTTTTGATCGAGATAGAGAAAGAACGCAGATTGTCATGATTTATTAAGATTTAGTTTTTGAAACCCCTCACAAATGAACTTTTTCAAAATCATAACCCATCATAACAATCTGCGTTCTTTCTCGCACAAAAAAGCCGCATCATTACAATGCGGCCAATAGCACAAACACTGGTTTTTGTGGTTTCAGAAGTAAGCGCTAAAAACTTTAATGTTTAGGGAAATTATTTTAATCTGCTGCGATGGTATTGATGTTCTCCGCTGATAGGGGAGTTACCGGAAATAATAATGGCAAAGATGTTTTTAATGAATCTGCCGATGTTAGAAGATGGACGGTATGCGTCTTTGTAAATTTTTGCTTTGTGTACTTCGTAGTACATTGATTTGTTTTTCATTTTGAATTCTTGGTTTAATGATTCAGAAGGATATCAGAATAAACGAATTTACATTAAGAATCAGATAAAAATTTAATATAATATATATTTTTATTTTTTTAATATTAGAATCGTCTGGCCGTTATTCTGCTCTTCGAATTTAGTATGCAACGCAAAAAAAACACATAAATTGTGAACTACCTGTGAATAACGTCATTTTAACATTTTAGTTAAACTATCCACCCAAGTAACAGACACAGCATAACAATAATGGGAGAAGGAGGCTTTGAATAAAGCAGTAAAACCGTTGTTCCAACAATGACTGAAATGTTCATGAAACTCACCATTTTTAGACCAATGATCGTGATATCTTTCATCATATAGAACGTAGCTGCCAGCAATATTCCAACCACTACAGCATTAATTCCTTCGGTGGCTCTATAGACGACAACATATCGTTTTAGGTTGTGCCAGATGGGAAAAAAGAATAGGACAAGTAAAGCGCTTGGAAGGAAAATAGCGATGGATCCGATTACGCATCCAAGTATTTGCCAGGAGGCATTTCCATCCTTCATTGCTGTTCCACCCATAAAAGAAGAAACTGAGAATACCGGCCCTGGTATGGCCCGGATCATTCCAGCGCCCATATAAAAGTCGTCTCGATTAATTTTTACTACATTAGGATTTTTTTGCACTACTGTCCTGGATTCAGGTCGCATCACAAACTGTTCATACATCATTGGAATCAAAACATTTCCTCCGCCAAATACAAAGCTTCCAAAACGGTAAGTATTTTCAAATAAGTTGATTGGCCGTCTATTTGGCCAATCATGTTTTCTGGCCGTTTCAGAAAGGAGACCTGCCAGGATAAAAATTATACCAAATAACCAGATATTCCACCATTTGATTTTTTGCCTTGCTACATCTTTCTCAGGGATCCGCTTGTCGCTAAGATTGGTTACAAATCCCCCAACCAATATCAGCACAGGAATAATCCATGGTTTCGTGAAAAGTAATAGCAAAATAACTGTTGAGAAAATAGCAATTACCCAGGTAATTGTATTATGCACAGAATGTTTGAAGGCCTTGATCGCTGCAAATGCGAGAAAGCCTACGGACATTGGTGCAATAAATTTGAAAATTGTTTTAACTGCGCGTTGATCTATATACTGTAGAAAAAAGGAAAATGCCCCCATCAGGCAACAGGCCGGTAACATCCAAATAATCAATGTGAGAACTGCCAACGGAACGCCTCCGCGTTTATATCCAATTAATGTCAACGTTTGAGTAGAAGAGGCCCCTGGTAAAAGTTGACAGAAAGCGTTGTAGTCCATCAGTTCATCTTCCGTGACGTCTCTTCTGCCGTTTACGAAAGTTTTCAGCATCATTGCATAATGTCCCTGCGGCCCGCCGAAGGCCGTTATGCTATGAAGAAAAACTGCTTTTAAAAATGGGATATGGCGAAACATAGAATTCTCTGGTAATTGTTTAAATAGGATGCCCTATTTCCACAGATAACAATGGCCGCAAATGCATCGCCCCATAATCAATTAACCATCATTAGCGTGTAGCGCAAATCTAAAAGATAATGAGAACTTTTTCTATGACTATTTGTGTGAGCGAATTAATAATTAATAAAGAATAATTAAAAGATGGACCAAGCTGATAAAAGATAGTTTCTCTATTTGCTTTAAGATCAGCAGGAGCATTTCTTAACAAAGCAACCTTATTAATTATTCTTTATTAATTTTTATTTGGCTTAGCGGAATAATTTGAACTCATTTATAGTAGCCGTTATGAAGTATTTCCTGGCGAACATTTTCTGGTAAAATAAAGCGAACATTTTTCCCTTCCTTAATATCCTTTCTTATTTGTGTACTGGATATTTCCAAAAGAGGAGCGTTGAGTACCGTAAGATTTGCTCCTATATTATTGCTCGCTTCATAACCCGGGCGGGTATAGACATAGATGTGATGATTTTTCACAATAACGTCGCCATTCTTCCAGTTCAGAATATTCTGAAAACTGTCGCTTCCCATGATAATAGAGAAAGTGTGCTGGGGGTATTTCTCTTTAAGGTAAGCAAGTGTGTGCACTGTATAGGAAGGTTTGGGCAGGTGAAATTCAATATCGCTTGCCTTTAATTTTTCTTCGCCTTCCACAGCAAGTTTTACCAGGTGAAGCCGGTGGTATTCATTCAGTAGGGAGGAGGAGGGTTTAAATGGATTTTGAGGAGAAACCACCATCCATACATTATCAAGCGAAGTATTATTAAGTACATGATTAGCTATAATACAATGGCCTATGTGAATGGGGTTAAAAGAACCGAAGTATAAACCGATGTTCATAACTAAAAAGTAAAAAGTAAAAAGTAAAAAACGCGTACATTTTTTACTTTTTACTTTTGAATTTTAAATTTAATTAAGCTTCTTCTACGAAAATATTTTGAGCCTCGTCGAGTCGGAGACTGAGGTTATATCCTGAAACAGTTATTGCGATGGGATCGCCAAGAGGAGCTACCTGCTCAATTCGTATATATTCTCCGGGAACACATCCCATTTCCATTAGCTTTAAAAATATCTCGTTATTTTCAAAGGATTTGATTACTACAAGCTGACCCACCTTTATATCTGATAATCTTTTCATCTGATTCTTTTATATTTTATTTTAGCCATGCCCTCCTGACTGACCTTGGTCGGGCAGGGAATTTACATGGAGACAACCTCGCCTTTGTCTTGCTAAATCCATCCATACTCATATCATCCGCATATTCGTACCCTTTAGCAAAGCTATCTTTTATTTAATACAATCCGCATTAAGGTTATGCAAAACTATCTTCTATAAATAAGAATGTTTTACGAATTTTGGAATTGATGAATAAACAACAAACACCCGTAGTTAGTTTCCATTTTTTGGAAGTTCAATTTACTTTCACGCAAAGAACAGCGCTTAAGCAGTTTATTGTCGGAATGTTTAAAAAAGAGAAAAAACCTCTGGAGAGCCTGAATTATGTCTTTTGTTCAGATGACTATCTTTTAGAAATAAACAACAACTACCTGCAACACAATTATTACACTGACATAGTAACATTCGAGTTATCCGCAACAGATAAAACAGTGGGAGATATATACATAAGTATAGACAGGGTAAAGGATAATGCGGATAATCTGGAACAATCTTTTAAAAGAGAATTACATAGGGTAATCTTTCATGGAGCTTTACATCTCTGTGGATACAGGGATAAAACGTCAAAAGAGCAGGAGAAGATGAGAGAAATGGAAAATAAATATCTCAAGCTCTACTTAAAATAGGATTCATCAAAAAGGATGTTCCACGTGGAACATCCTTTTTTTCTTTCATCACTAACCTTCAACATATAAATATTCCGCGTGAAACATCCAATCATCACATTCTTACAACTAGTACTGATTACAGTAATAAAAAGTACAATAAGTTGTCGGGTACAATAAAACCCTAAGAACCACAAACCCATCAAAGAACAACTCACCAGTTCAACCAACAAATAATCAATCTTATAAGACTAACTAATGTTCCACGTGGAACATTGACAGAAAGTTATAACTACTATATACTCCCAAATAAAATCAAGAGGAGTTGTCTGTCTTAAATATCCATTTTCAGTAATTCCCTATTACTGAGGTGGTAAAAATCTTCAATAAGCTTAGCCCTGACATAAAGAGAATATATTACGCCTACCATCAGAAATAACATGTGCAGGAGTAAAGATTGTAATCCAATAAATCAAACGCTTCGCTTTGCGAATAAGCGCAGTGTTCCACGTGGAACATTAGTATGTGCATTTTTCAATTAAATACTTCAGCCATATTTTACAATCCCTTGACCCAATGTTCCACGTGGAACATAATTAAACTCCTTCAATTACAACGGTAATTGTAATTTTGCATTCTAAATTTTTAAGATAAATGTTTCCAGAATACGATGTCATAGTGGTAGGGGCCGGACACGCAGGTAGCGAGGCAGCTGCAGCTGCAGCAAATCTTGGCTCTAAGGTTCTCCTTGTTACTATGAATATGCAAACGATAGGACAAATGAGCTGTAACCCAGCAATGGGAGGAATTGCTAAAGGACAAATTGTTAGAGAAATAGATGCACTCGGGGGGTATTCTGGAATTGTGACCGACCAAAGTATGATCCAGTTCCGTATGCTTAACAGATCAAAAGGTCCGGCAATGTGGAGCCCAAGAACACAAAACGACCGTATGCTCTTTGCTGCTAAGTGGAGGGAACAACTGGAACAGACTCCTAATGTTGACTTTTACCAGGATATGGTTCGCTCCATCATCGTAAAAGACAATAAAGCCTGTGGTGTAGTAACAGGACTTGGTCACCATATCCCTTCAAAATCAGTGATTGTTACAAGCGGAACATTCCTGAACGGTATTATCCATATCGGAGAAAAGAACTTCGGCGGCGGTAGAATAGGGGAAAAAGGTGCCACCGGTATTACTGAGCAATTGGTGGAATTAGGCTTTGAAGCAGATAGATTAAAAACTGGAACACCTCCACGTATAGATGGAAGAAGTCTGGATTATTCTAAAATGGAAGAACAAAAAGGAGATGAAGAGATTACCGGTTTCTCTTACCTTGATGTTCCTAAACCAAAAGCACAGGATCAAATAAGCTGCTGGATCACTTACACTTCAACGGAAACACATGAGCTTTTGAAAACAGGTTTTGACAGAAGCCCAATGTTTGCGGGAAGGATAGAAGGAGTAGGCCCTCGCTATTGCCCAAGTATTGAAGATAAAATAAACAGGTTCGCTGACAGAGACAGGCACCAGATCTTTGTAGAACCGGAAGGTTGGAATACAGTTGAAATCTATGTAAATGGTTTTTCAACGTCTTTACCTGATGATGTACAATACAAAGCTTTGACTTCAATACCTGGTTTTGAAAATGCAAGAATGTTTAGACCAGGTTACGCAATTGAGTATGACTACTTTCCACCTACACAGCTTACGCACGCTTTGGAAACTAAATTGATCAGTAATCTATTCTTTGCCGGACAAATTAATGGAACGACCGGATATGAGGAAGCAGCTTGCCAGGGAATAATGGCTGGTATCAATGCTCACCAAAAAGCAAAGAACCTTGATCCATTTATCTTGAAAAGAAGTGAAGCATATATTGGCGTATTGGTAGATGACTTAATCAGTAAGGGAACTGAAGAACCTTACAGAATGTTTACCAGCCGTGCCGAATTCAGAACCTTACTAAGACAAGACAACGCTGATCTTAGACTAACTGAACTAAGCCATAACATCGGATTAGCTTCTGAGGAAAGAATGGAAAAGGTGAGAAACAAGAAAGAGGGGGTGGAGCAAATAACTGCAATCCTTAAAGAGTTTTCAGTTGAGCCGTCAGAAGCTGAAGCTTATTTGCAAAGCAAAAATTCTTCACCGCTTTTACAAAAACAAAGAGCACTCCAGGTATTATTGCGCCCTAACATTGATCTTGTGGCAATGTGTAAATACATTCCCCGGTTAGGTGCGGCATTATCTTCTTTTAACAGGGACACATTGGAACAAGCCGAAATTCAAATCAAGTACGAAACGTACATAGAGAAAGAAAAAGAACTGGTTCAAAAAATGAGTCAACTTGAAAATCTTATTATTCCGGATACTTTCGATTACGATAAAGTAGCTGCTCTTTCAAACGAAGCGCTGCAAAAGTTCAAGAAAATAAAACCAAGAACACTGGGACAAGCCAGCAGAATAAGCGGTGTAAATCCAAGTGATGTTCAGATATTGATGATATACATGGGGCGCTAAATAATTGAAAATATTTTAAAACTATCAATAAAAAAGGAAGTCGCATTAAATGAATGCGACTTCCTTTTTTAATTACAGACTCCGGAGTTAATCCACCCACCTTAAATTTTCAACTTTCAATTAACTAAGGGTAACACAGTTGCGCCAAATACAAATACGGTTTCATCATGTGATTGATAAAAGTGTTCTTTCCATCGAACGGGAAAAGCTCCTTGTATTTTTCATCCGGTCTTAAAATAACTGGTGTACCGGCTACCATGTAATTATTCCTCTTTGTATAAGCCGGTTCTTTAAGTTGAGGCAAAGTCTTTTTTACTATTGTATACAAACGGTGACCGAGATATTTCTGCTGATACTTCACTGCTTTTCTTGGTGACTTATCCAACTTTTTATAGGCGCTATTCAAGTACCAACGAGCAACTAATTTCTGTTTTTTTATCGCAGGCTTTAAAGCAGCTAAGCCATTTGGTTGGTTGAAGTCATCTAAAGTTTGAATAGAGAACGGTGTCTCCGGAACCCAATCCAAAATATTCACCACACGAAATGTCCAATCCAATCCGCTCAAATATTCCAGATCGTAAGCGTAATACAAATTACCTGGTTTCGGTGAGGCGCTGGCGTAGGTCTTAAATTGAATATCTTTTGGTAAGTCCCCATTATACTCAACATAGCTTCTCATCAGCAATGCAAGTACACCGCCCTGGCTGTGGCCACAAATGATAAAATCTTTGAACCCTTTTGCATAATACTCTTTGGTGTGCGCAATAATATCCGGCCCCAAATAAGATACGCCGATCATCCAACCCACATGCACAGCCGCATTAGAATCCCTTGCCATTTTGTAATTAAAAGTTGTGCTATCATTTACCTGGATGGATCCCGTTGCAGGAACCATTGCTGCATAAAAATTGGCGAGCCAACTATCCTTCGTGTTAATTGTTCCACGAATATTTATCACTGCAACCTTTCTATTTTCATCTGTCCACAGATCCCAACGATTATCAAGTGCTCCAACATTACTTCTGTAAACCATTTTATAGGTTCGCTGGTTTTCTATCTTCATTTTTTCTGCAGAAGTATCAGTAATACCAAATGCAATTCGCAAAATATCTCTGTACTCTTTTCCGTCAAATCCGGCCTTCAAACTGTGTTGGCCAAACGAAATAAAACAGCTCAGCAAAAAGCAACATCCAATCAAAATATTCTTCTTCATAATAACTCCTTTATGTAAAAATAAAAACGTGTTAAACCACATTGGGTTCAACACGTTTCGAAAAAATATACGATATAAACTACGAATTAATTCGTATTATATTACTTCATTTTCATTTGTGCCATGTGTGGATGTTCGGGATTCACTATCAACTCTTGTCTTAATGGATGAATTAAAACATCCATGTCCTCTAACGGAATTGCCCCAAGTAACGGTTCTGCATCACCAGGCAAAATCATCGCATTGCAAAATGTCCTTCGGTTATGAAACCTCAATTCAACTTGCGCAACAACATCGCACTCGACAACTCTTCCATCCGCCGTCTGAGCGGTTCTCCGCTCGATCACAGGAAATTGTAGCAACTCTTGAATATTCTCGTTAATACAGAGCATATAAGAACCAGTATCAACAAGCATATTCACATGCATACTTCTTACTTCATCTTTATCCATAAATCCTCTCCTAACTAAACCAAGATCTTCAGCATTTATCAACTGAACATCCGCATAAACTAAACCCATATTTTCAAATTTTAATTTTTCCGGATTCATAACATTAAAATTTGGTTAGGTTAACTAATGAATATCTAAAATAAATATTTTTTTTAACTAGAGTCCTCCCGCTCTACTAATCTCCAGCATTCTGTCAATCGGTTTCTTCGCTGCCTTTCTTAATTCTTCCTCCATCAAAATCTCTGGCGTTTCGTACTCCATACACAAATACAATTTTTCCAGCGTATTCAATTTCATGTGTGGACAATCATTACAGGCGCAATTATTCGTTGGCGGAGCCGGAATAAAAGTTTTGTGCGGACTATCCTTTTGCATTTGGTGCAAAATACCCGTTTCTGTGGCCACTATGTACTCGGTGGCACTATCTTCCCGGCTGTACTTCAAAATGCCCGTAGTGGAGCCTATATAGTCCGCTATGTGCAATATAGGTTCCTCACACTCAGGGTGTGCCAGGATCTTCGCCTTAGGATGTCTTATTTTGAGTTTTGTGATCTTTTCAAGGCTAAATATTTCATGCACCATACATGCACCGTTCCAAAGCAACATATCGCGTCCTGTTTTCTTAATCAGGTATGCGCCAAGATTCTTATCTGGTGCAAAAATGATCGGCTGATCCTTTGGTACGCTATTCACAACCAACGCAGCATTACTGCTGGTAACAATAATATCGCTCTGTGCTTTTATTTCTGCTGTACAATTTATATAACTAATCACCACATGATCCGGGTGTTGATTTCTAAATTCTCTGAATGCGTCTGCAGGTGCACTGTCAGCGAGTGAACAACCAGCCTTCAAATCCGGCAATAAAACTTTCTTTTTAGGATTCAAGATTTTCGCGGTCTCCGCCATAAAGTGAACGCCTGCAAAAACAATAATATCAGCGTCTGTTTTTTCAGCTGCCTGCGCAAGTCCTAAACTGTCGCCTATATAATCTGCCACATCCTGTATATCCGGCTCCTGGTAATAGTGCGCCAGGATAATTGCATTTTTTTCTTTTTTCAATCTTTCGATCTCATGAAACAGATCCAGCGTTGCATCAACTTCAACATCCAGAAATCCAATTTTTTCGACATTTTGTTTTGCTGAATCAATGTTTATAACTGACATAATAACTATATATTAATTATTTATAAAAAAAAGCTACTACTATTAGGGATGTGAATTCGTGGAAAACTGATTTTAAAAACTATTTGAAAAATCATTTCCATGGGTTTATCCACATATTTCCACAAATATCTAACAATAAAAAACAAAGTACAGTCGCTATTTTTACTCGCTTATCCACTTTGGTGGATATCAAAAACCGGTTTAAAAGATTTTATATCACACTAATGTGAATGAAGGTCGAATAACTAGTGACTTTTCCCAAGCCCCTGATCCGAAATTTGATTTTGTAGAACTTGTTGGCATACTATCCCCAAAAAAAAAATTCTAAAAACATGGTTTATCCACTATGTTAAGCCAATATTAACAACCCGTGTTAATCAGCGTTCCACAATGCTGTTGTACAATGTTAATATTTCATGAAATATTGATGAATGCTGTTTTATACAGAATATCATATATGTGTGTGACATAAGAGAAGGAATGCAGATTGTCATGATTTTTTAAGATTGATAAAAAGGAATTGCGTGATAAGATTGAAATGACCATGAAAAAAAATTCCGACGTTTTCGATTATTTACGATATTAGCCAAAGTGAAAAAGAAACGGATTGCTTCGCGATGACTATTTTCAAATACGCCATATTTACTGCGGTAATAATCGTATGAAATCATCACAATCATGATAATCTGCGTTCTCCCTAAAAAAATATCACTTTCAAAATTCGTATGACAAATTGTTTTAACGCTAAGAAGCAGATTTACAGCGACTTTCGGCATTTTTTCCACAATTTGTTCATAAGTTAAATTCCCCTATTTTTGCCAACTAATTTTCTAAAACCGTACATAATAACTTAAAGTATGTCAATCATTCAGTCAATCAGGGATAAAGCAGCATGGCTGGTATTTGGTGTTATTGCCCTGAGCTTGTTGGGATTTTTATTAATGGACGCCTTCGTAGGTAGAGGTGGTCGCGGAATGTTTAGCGGTAATAAAACAACGATTGGTTCTATTAATGGAAACGATGTTGAGTATGTGGACTTCCAGAAGAAAGTAAAAGCAATGGAAGATCAGTACCAGGCGCAGGGTTACCCTATGAACGAGCAAATGCGTCAAAACATTCAGGAACAAGTTTGGAGCCAGTCTATCGATGAAACCCTGCTTGATGATGAAATCGAAAAAGCCGGTGTAACAGTTACTCCGAAAGAGCTTGATGATATTTTGTTCGGTGCAAATCCGCCGCAGGATTTCGCAAGAAACTTTACGAACGAAAAAGGTGAATTCGATGTGAACGCCGCAAAACAAGCGATTGCTGATTTACGCAAACGTAAAAACGATCCGAGAGCTCAAAGTTTTGAAGAAGAGTATTTACCTGCATTACTTCAAAACAGAGTTCGTGAAAAATATGCTTCATTAATTGGCAACAGCACTTATTATCCAAAATGGTTGCTGGAAAAAACGAATACTGATAACAGTCAGTTGGCATCTATTAGTTACGTTGCTAGTCCTTATTCTTCTATCAGCGACAGTGCTGTGAAAGTAAGCGATGATGATATTAAATCTTATGTTGGTAAACATAGCGAGGAATTCAAGCAGGAAGCAAGCAAAAGTATTGCGTACGTAACTTTTAGTGCTGCTCCTACAAGTGGCGACAGTTCTTCACAGTTAAACCAGGTAGCATCTTTGAAAAATGAATTTGCATCTACAAATGATGTAAGCGGATTTTTAATGCGCAATGGTTCTGCAACTAACTATAGCGATATGTATGTAGTGAAATCAAAAATGCAAATGCCAAACGCAGATACGATCCGTTCTTTAGCAGATGGTTCAGTATTTGGACCTTACCTTGACGGTGGCAGTTATGCACTTGCAAAAATGATCTCTAAAAGAAATTTACCTGATAGCGTGAAATGCCGTCACATTTTGATTGCTACTCACGACAGACAGGGAAATCAAATACTTCCGGACAGTGTTGCAAAAGCACGCATCGACAGCGCAGTTGCACAAATTAAAGGCGGAGCAAACTTTGCAGATGTTTGCGCTAAATACAGCGATGACGGTGGAAGTAAAGATAAAGGCGGTGAATATACCTTCTCTTCTATCAGATTCAGTGAACTTGCAAAAGAATTTGCTGAAACAATTTTCTACGGAAATACCGGCGACAAAAAAATTGTAAAGACTTCTTTAGGTTACCACTATATAGAAGTATTGAACCAAAAAGATTTCGAAACTGCATACAGAGTGGCTTACCTGAGCAAACCAATTTCAGCTAGCCAGGAAACTGAAAATGCTGCATCTGGCCTGGCTAACCAATTTGCCGGCGAAAGCAACAATGCAAAATCATTTGAAGCAAACGCAACAAAAAGAAACTACAATAAATTTAATGCTACAGACATTAAACCTAACGACGGAGCTATCCAAGGTTTGGGAAGCAACCGTAAAATGGTTCAATGGATAAACGAAGCAAAAGTTGGTGATGTATCTGAAGCATTTGACATAGATGATAAATGGGTTGTTGCGATGGTTACTGAAGAAAACGCGGAAGGTACAATGTCTGCTGCGAAAGCAAGACCGCAGGTAGAATTTATCGTTCGCAATCAAAAGAAAGCTGAGCAAATTAAAGCTAAGTTTGCAGGCAAAACTTCTTCTCTTGAAACTGCTGCCGCAGCAGTTGGACAGCAAGTGTATAATGCAGACAGCATTAAATTTGCTTCTCCGTTTATTCCAAACGTAGGACAAGAGCAAAAAGTAATCGGTGCTTCTTTCAACCAAAGTTTGAAAGGAAAAGTATCTGAGCCAATTGCAGGAAACGGTGGAGTGTTTGTAATAAAAGTAAACAACGTAAGCGCTGAATCAACTGGTATTAACATTGATCAACAAAGACAAGCTTTAATGCAAAGAGCGAAAAGCGAATCTGCTTACAGATCTATCCAGGTATTGAGAAAAGCGGCAACAATTAAAGACAACCGCGCTAAATTCTTCTAAAACAGAAAGAACCTGATTATATAAAACCCCCGAAATTTTCGGGGGTTTTTATTTTTATAACATTAAACCAATAACTTTATTACCAGTAAACCATGACCAGCTACAATTAATATTAATTGCAATGGTCAGATTTATTATTTCCCGCACAAGGCACAAAAAATTCTATTTTACAGTAGAATCACAGGAACTCACAACTTTATTAACAAGCGAGTTTTATACCTCTAAAACGGCCTGTAAAAAAGGTATCGTCGCACTTAAAAATGCTGTCCAGGGTATAGGAAGATATCAGTGGGTGGAAGAAAAAGACAATACCGTTTACTTTATCATTAAGTCTATAAATGGTCAAAGACTGGCAAGCAGTGAACGCTACAATAGTTTGCCGCAATCCAACGATGTGTTATCAATGCTGAAAACAGAAGTTCCGCAGGCAGTTGTTGTTGATCAAACAGGAAATTTGAGAAGTCACAAGACAACCGCGATCAGTTTTGAGGTAGCTGAAAGAACTATTTAAAAGATATGACCCAATTATGAAAAAGTGCCGTTCATCCAACGGCATTTTTTATTTTAACTTTGAGATAGAACAGATTTTTTATTATAAACAATACAAACCATGAGTGAGGTAATTGTAAATAAAGTGGCCGAAAGCGGAATTGTTGAAATTGATCTTGAAAAATACTATCCCAAGGAACAGATTATAGTTTTCGACCTAAAGGATTATTTGTTCATGGGATTGATCTTAAAAGAAAAAGATTTTCGCGAAGCTCTAAAGAATCTCGACTGGAGTGTTTACCAGGATAAATATGTTGCAGTAACATGTTCTGCAGATGCGATCATTCCAATGTGGGCGTATATGTTGATAGCTTCTAATCTGCAACCGGTAGCTAAAGATTTTTTTATTGGCTCTGAAGAAAGCGCACATAAAACGGTGTTCCTGAAAAATATCGAGGGAATAGATATCAACGGGTTTGCCGATAAACGTATTGTAGTTAAAGGATGCGGCGACTTACCGATCGGAGATTTTGCATATTTGGAAATAACAAAGTTGTTGAGGCCGGTTGCAAAGACCATTATGTATGGCGAACCATGCAGCACGGTGCCTGTGTATAAAAAAGCCAAAACATAGAGTTGCTCACATGCTTTTATTCAACAACAATTTTTCAAACACACCATGGTAACTATTCGCCCGGCCACAATTAACGACCTTGAAGTTGTCGCTGATCTATTTGATCAATACAGGATATTTTATAAACAGACTTCCGATGTTACAAAAGCAAAAGAATTCTTGAAGGAAAGAATTGAGAAAAATGAATCTGCAATAATTATTGCATTTGTAAATGATGAAGCCGTTGGATTTACACAGCTATACCCTATTTTTTCCTCGGTATCTATGCGTCGTGCATGGTTGTTAAATGATTTGTTTGTAAAACCTTCTGCAAGAAAAACCGGCGTGGGAAATAAGTTATTAAATGCGGCAAAAGATTTTGGTGCGGAAACAAACGCCAAATGGCTCATCCTCGAAACGTCTGAAGATAATTTTACTGCACAATCCGTGTATGAAGGAAACGGCTGGCAGAAGTCGAGTAGTTTTTTCTATCACTTTGATTTGTGAGAGTTCTTACCCACTAAGACACTAAGGGCACTAAGTTTCACTAAGAGAGGTCTAAAATTAAAACAATCCTTAGTGAGGCTTAGTGCCCTTAGTGTCTTAGTGGTAAATTTTGCTCGTTTACATTGGTGAGAGTTTATAAACAATTCATCGCTAAGACTCTAAATTTTGAACCATCCCCTTTTCTTAAATATTCCCAACATCCAGATTGGTATCACAACCATTAAACCGACTGCGACATAGAATCCATACTTATTATGGAGCTCTGGAATGTGGTCGAAGTTCATTCCGAAAATACCGCCGATTACCGTGGCTGGCGCCATCAAACACGTAACTACCGCCATCACTTTCATCACTTCATTCATTCTTAAGTTGATGTTATTGATATACAGGTCCTGCATACTCATCATCATATCACGATAGTTTTCGGTGAGCTCATATGCCTGGATGATGTGATCGTAAACGTCTTTAAAATATTTTGTGGTGTTGTCATCCAGTAAATCGCTTTCGCTTTTGAGCAATCCGCTGATTAATTCACGTACAGGCGCAATATTTTTTTTCAATGCCAGTAATTCTTTTTTTAGCACAAGGATTTTTGCCAGCGTTCTTCTACTCGTACTTCTGATAACTTCTTCTTCCAGCAACTCTATCCTGTCGCCCAGTCTTTCCATCACTACAAAATAGTTATCTACAATAAGATCGAGCATGGTGTAACACAGGTAATCTGCGCCGCGCATTCTTACTTTACTCTGGTGATATTTTAGTTTTTCGCGGATGGGATTAAAAACATCCCGCGAAGCATCTTCCTGAAAGGATATTACAAAATCCTTTCCCAGTACAATACTTATCTGCTCGGACTCAACATTGAAAGTATTTTCATTGTAGTAAAGCATATTAAGCAGGCAGAAAATCACACCTTCCACATCGTCGACTTTTGGCCGCTGGCCCACACTCAAAATATCTTCCCTTAACAAAGGGTGAATCCCGTACACTTCACCAATCGCATCTATATCACTTTTGCGAATGCCATCAATATTTAGCCAGGTAACATGTCCATTTTCTTTGTAAGCGTAGGCTTCCTCAATATCTGAAAGCTCCTTGCTGGAGCAGGAGTCCGATGAATAATCGTAGGCAAAAATCCTAACTTTTTCAGCTTCCTCGCGGACTGGAATGATGGTGGGATTTACATTAAAAATCTCCTTCGTGCGGGAAGGCGCACGTTGAAAAAGATCCAACCCAAAGTATTGCAAATAGCGCTTGCTATCCATAGGAATAATTTACAGCAAGATAAAACAATTTGGTTGTTGAAGAAGCGGCCGGTACCGGCTACTGGCAACCATCAACATTACCCCACAACTAATAACTAACAACTATATTTATGCCATGAAACGCCTACTCCCCTTATCTGTTTTCCTGGCCGCATTGTCGTTGATGGCAGGTTTTCTGCTTTCGAGAATGTCATTTGTTGGCCGTATTGGAATCTCTCTTTTTTATAAGGAATACACATTTATGAAGACATGGTGGAAAGGAACACTGGTTATTTTCATGGTGTTATTTCTGCTGATGTTGTTGCAGGATGCTATTGACCGGAAATTGGTGAAAAAGCGGGCCAACTCGTATCATTTGTTGGCATTAACCGCGGCAGCAGTTGGCATGTATTTTACTTATCGCGACTTTCAATATTATTACATGCACCGCTGGCTGAAAGAAAAATTCCATCTTGGCGGCTACCTGTTCTGGATCGGCTGGATTGGCATTTCACTGTTCTTCCTTTTTGGTAAACAAGAAAAGCCTTCGGCAAATGAGAATCTTCCGGCGGAAACTTCTGATAAACTACAGGATCAGCAAAAGGCTAGTAAAAGTTACTGAGCGCCTACAACAACAAGCTCGCAAATAGAAATCCCAGCGCAATAGAAACTGCGATGGTAATTAAACCTCCCCGCATGAAACTGTGATTCACCACAAATTTTCCGATATGGGTAGAGCCCGTTTTGTCAAAATTTATTGCGGCCAATAAAGTAGGATAACCGGGTAAAACGAAATCGCTGTTTACTGCCGGAAACATCGCAATAAGTTGCGGAGCCGGAATGCCTAACACAACGCCCAGGGGCATCATTGTTTTGGTGGTAGCGGCCTGGCTAAAAGTCAACATACCCATTACGAACACAGCAATGGCAAATGTCCACGGATGCTGAGTGGTAATATCTCCCAGAGCATGTTTAATAATTGCTTCATTGTGATGCATAAATGTTGAAGCCATCCAAACCACACCAAACACAGACACCACAGCAGATGCCATAGAGGTAAACAGACTAGCTTTTGTAACATCAACAGCAGAAGTTTTTGTAATCAACATCATCGCCGCTGCGGCGCTTAGCGTTACAATTTCAATAATAGTTCCCATCCTTAGCGTACCATTTTCAGTAATGCTAAAATTGGATTCGCCCGGGCCATAGCTGGGAATCAATTGTGGAAAGGCTCCTGCAATAATGATGAGCAAAATCGCTATACCGAAAATTGTTACCGAAGTTTTGGCCCCCGGTTTATATGTTCTTTTCACGCTTCCGGAATCTTTATCGATATCAGCAGCAAATACCGGATCCTGCATTTTTTTCAGAAACTCAGGATCTTTATCCAGATCCTTACCCATTTTTAAAACAGATAAACAGCCAACAAACACGCCAATCAATGAAGCCGGAATACAAACCATGAGAATGTTTTTTTGCGCCCCGGGATATGCGAGAATGGCTGTCATTGCTGCGGTTGCAGCCGACATTGGGCTGCTGGTTAAAGCCAGGTGCGATGCTATAACCGCCATGCTTAGTGGTCTTTCCGGACGAATTCTTTTTTTTGCGGAAACTTCTGATATGATGGGTAGTAAGGAGTAAACTATATGTGAGGTTCCGGCGAACAAGCACAAAAAGAAAACGGTGAATGGTCCGATGAATACAATTTGCGACGGCTTACTTCTGATGATCTTTTCTGCAACGCCTACAAGATAATCCAATCCACCCGCGGCCTGTAACGTGGCGGCTGTGGTAACGATCGACAGAATGATCAGCATTACATCCAGCGGCGGCTCTGTCGGTCTCATTTTAAAAACAAGAATAAATATCAGCAATGCGACGGTGCCCATTACACCGAGGCCAATGCCTTTCATTTGTGAGCCAACAAGGATAGCCGCCAGCATTATTGCAAATTCAATCCAAATCATAGTGAAGTTGTTAGTTACTAGTTGATAGTTGTTAAACTGTTGCCGGTGAACTGCCATATTTTTAGCTCTGCAAGGCTTATAGCCCTGCAGTTCTATTCTATTGCCTATGGCAACATTATCGCCAGAGGCGACGGAATAATGCTTCAAGGCTATAAGCCTTGAAGAGCGCACAAAGCCTAACAACTAACAACTATCAACATGTTATTTAATAAATTTCGGACTGATCATATTTTCAAACGTGAATACTTCGTCCCACTTTTCCTGCGTGAGGAGTTGTTTTTCTAACACCACAATATCATGAACAGATTTTCCTGTTTCCAGCGCTTCGCGTGCAATGCCGGCACATTGTTTATAACCCAGTATTGGATTGAGTTGTGTAACAATGCCAATGCTGTTCATCACCATTTTTTTCGTCAATTCAGCATTTGCACTAATGCCATCCACACATTTTTCCTTCAAAGTTTTACATGCATTTTCCATATAAGTAATGGAAGAAAATAATGCGAAGGAAAGAACAGGTTCCATTACATTCAGTTGCAATTGCCCTGCCTCTGCCGCAAGAGTAACAGTAAGATCGGCACCTATCACATAAAATGCAGTCTGGTTAACCACTTCAGGAATTACAGGATTCACCTTTCCCGGCATAATGGAAGAACCCGGTTGCATTGGTGGCAAATTAATTTCGTTTAGCCCACACCGTGGCCCTGAAGATAATAATCTTAAATCATTACAGATCTTGGAAACTTTTACAGCAGTTCTTTTGAGCACACCGGACAACTGTACATAAGCACCCGCATCGTAAGTAGCTTCAATCAGGTCACTCGCCAAAACAAGATCAAGACCAGTTACGTCCCGCAGATGTTTTGTTACAAGTTGTGCATAACCTTCAGGAGCATTTACGCCTGTACCAATTGCGGTGGCACCCATGTTAATTTCAGCAATGAGTTTTTTACTATCTTCAATTCTTGCCTGCTCTTCGTGAAGATTCGTTGCGAATGCCCTGAACTCATCTCCCAGGCTCATCGGTACTGCATCTTGTAATTGCGTACGGCCCATTTTCAAAACGCCCTTGAATTCTTTTCCCTTAGCAGCAAAAGATTCGGTGAGTGCAGCGAGCGTTTCTTTGTAACGGCTGAGTTTATTTATCAATGCTATTCTGAACGCAGTTGGATAAGCGTCGTTGGTAGACTGTGAACAGTTCACATGATCATTTGGATGGCAAAATTCATACTGACCCTTTTCTTTTCCCATCAACTCTAGTGCAACATTGGCAATTACTTCATTCGCATTCATATTTACAGAAGTGCCGGCACCACCCTGGATCATATCGCTTAAAAATTGGTTGTCAAATTCTCCCTTGATTACTTTGTCGGAAGCTTCGATAATTTTTTCCGCAATTGCAGGATCAAGTACGCCAAGGTCACGGTTAGCCATAGCCGCGGCTTTTTTCACGTAGCCAAGCGCCTGCACAAAGAAAGGTTCTGCCTTAAGTGGAATACCTGTGATGTGAAAGTTTTCAAGCGCCCTTTCTGTTTGAACACCATAGTAAGCATCATTTGGGATTTCTTTTTTTCCGAGGAAATCGCTTTCGATCCTTGTTGACATAAAACATTGTATTAGTTAGTGAATCTGAAAAGGAAGTCGACGAACTGAATACAATCAATTTGGCAATTGGTTCGCGGAGGAAATTCAGCACTAGAGCAATATGGCGACTGCCAGCCGGATTGAAGACCTGATAAAATTAATTTAACTGTAAAACGATTGGTTGTTTTATTTCGAAGAACCGGTTGTGATGATTGTCAGAATATCATCATCACCATCAAGATTGTTCATCTGCCGCATAATTACCGGATAGCGATTGGCAATATATCTTGTTGGCGGTTTAACAGAAAAAACTTTGGGATTAGGTAAACAGGCGGCAATCATTGCAGCTTCTCTCCTTGTTAAGTTTTTAGCGGGCTTGTTAAAATATATCTGCGCTGCTTTTTCCGCACCAAAAATTCCATCGCCCATTTCTATCACATTAAGATAAACATCCATAATGCGGCGTTTTCCCCAGATCTTCTCTATCATAAATGTGAAGTAAACTTCAAGCCCCTTTCTTATAAAGCCTCGACCCTGCCAGAGGAGCACGTTCTTGGCAGTTTGCTGACTAATGGTGCTAGCGCCGCGAATACGATTTGGTTTGCGCTTGTTATAAGCCATCGCTTTTTCAATGCTTTTCCAATCGAAGCCACTGTGATCTGCAAAAAGTTGGTCCTCTGAAGAAATTACCGCGAGTTTAAGATTGGGAGAAATTTCATCATAGTTTACATAATCTCTTTTTAAACCATGACCTGTGAATAAACTACCGAGTTGAGTAAGTGTTATAGGAGGATTTACCCATTTCAATACAATGATGTACACAAACTGGCCTATAAAAAGAATAAGGAAAATTCTTTTCAGCAATCTCCACGTTTTTGGTATGAGGCCTTTTGTATTCAAGTTATTTCAATAAAGTATTGGAGTTTTTACACACAATTGCCCGCAAGATAATAGAACGAAACGAATTGATAATACTAAACACATAATGTGGAGAAACATTGCAATAATTTACAGCAGTATAAAAACGTACAAGGCTTTTTGCTATCGCAAAATAATAAGGTATTTGGCACCGTCATTGCGAGGCCCGCGGACCATTAACAACGAACTGAAAAGGAAAATTGAAAATACAGAAAGCGGGCCGAAGCAATCTCCCCGGAACATTGAGATTGCTTTGCCGCAATTACTTTAATCCCGCCATTCATTAAAAAATCAAGCCGGTATAATACGCAGTGGCGCACAATGACGGCGTAACTTTCTTATTATTTCTTGTTTGAATATCAATCGATCTTGCAAGAATCTTCTTCAACCTTTTAAAAGCCCTTTCTCGCCTTCTGAACATTTGTATCATTCATGTGGATGTATTCAATCTTGTAGAGTTTGCCGTGTTTTTTTCTGGAGTGATAAATGCGATTCATAATGAAACCGGCTGCGGCAACACCACCGGCAATAGCAATACTGGCTCCGTTGGGAGATTCATGTAAATAAGCACCGTTGATGAGATGCAACGCTATATAACCCAACCCGCCAATCATAAAGAGCGTACCGTTTTTAATGAAAACAAAAGACTCTTTTTTACCAACATCTATCTTCTGAATATCCTTATAATTAACACCTCTTACATTTGAACCGGCTGTATCGATAATTGTAGTACCAAACTGAGTGGGCATTACACGAATGTTGTACATTCTCACAAAAATAGAATCATCCCTTATGGTATCTACCGGGCCTGTAAGTACATAATCCTGAAACGTTGTAATGGTAATAGTGGAACCGGGCATGAAGGTTTTCACCGTACGGTTGTTTCTTTTTTTAACCACGATAAAGTCTGACTGTGCAGAAGCCATCATAGTGGAAAAAGCAAAACTTATAAGTAGGATTATTTTGTACATAGTTAAAAGCTAAATTAACATCTTGGTACAATAATAGAATATTTACTTCTCGTAAAAAAGATGTTATTGTACAGAAAAGGCGCTGCCTTGTCTCTACCTAAACGCTTAATGATAAACTTTGTTTGCTAAAAACAAAACACTGTACAATAACGCGATACCAAAACCGATAAGCAGTGTGCCGGAAATTTTGTTGATGATGGAAATGTTGTGCAGCGTAAGTCGCTTACGTAACTTGCCGGCGAGTAGCACCTTTGCAACATCTGCGCCCATATTAAGAATAAGACAGGTTGAAAAAATAATGATGCGCTGTTCAAGTGTGTGACTTAAAGAAAAAGTGGTGGCGTTAACCAGCCAGAATAAAATCACGCTCGGGTTAAGTGTGTTGATAAGAAAACCCTGAATCGCTATTTTAAAGAAATCTTTCTTGGTGAAAAGAGACTCATCTCCTGTTGAACTTTGCTTAACCGTTACTTTTTTGAAGAAGATATAAAACAAACCAAGACCTATCAGGAAAGCACTTCCTCCATAGCCGATGGCTTTCTTAAACTCAAGCATTCTGCCAACAGCTTCTGAAAAGATATTGCTTCCGAAAACCAATACAAAATCACTGATCCAAACACCGGCCACAAAACTGAACCCGCCTTCCTTTCCGTTATTCAAACTTTGCTTGATAACAGTGAATATAACGGGCCCTACCGACATTGCCAGCACTAAACCTAAAGCCAATCCTTTCACTAGAGCTTCCGTCATGAAATGGGGTGATTATGTTTGGGTGTTAAAAATACACCAGAGACAGATAATTATCTGTCTCTACTTCCAAAATTTACCGATAAATTTTTTATAAATGATTCATTAATAGGCGTGTTGTGCAAGAAAATCCTCCCATTCTTTTAGCATCTTGCCTTTTAGCACACGTGGGAATTTGTGCTGACCGCCTTCTTTACCCTTCATTGTCATAAACGACATGAAAGCAGACTCTGGTAAAACTTTTACCGAAACTTCTTTCAGGGCACTTAATCTTTCTGTGGCGTAGTCGTCGTTGATATCTTTGAGAACGGCATCAATTTTTTCAGCGAGCACCTTCGGATCAGCCTTGTCGTTGCAGGCAACGTACCAGTTGTGTGCAAACATGTTGTCATGCGGAACACCCGCAACCGTAAATTCAGGAATACAAATGTTTAAATCTTCACCTGCCGCCTGGATAGCTTTGGTCATATTTTCCACACTTAGATGTTCTCCTACAAGACTAAGGAAGTGCTTGGTGCGGCCGGTGATCACGATTTCGCAATTTGCTTTGTTTACAAATCGGATAGTGTCACCTATCAAATAGCGCCATGCTCCGGCGCTCGTACTTAATAATATTGCATAGTCTCTGCCCTCTTCCACTTCGTGGATCATCATGACTTCGGGCTTTTCGATCATATTTCCTTCGCCATCAAAGTTCACATCGTCAAACGGAACGAACTCCAGGAAGATATGCTCGTTGGTCACCAATTTCATGCCCTTTGCACCCGGTCCATCCTGGTAAGCAATGAAACCTTCGGAAGCGAGATACGTTTCCACGTAAGAAATTGGTCTGCCCAATAATTTTTCAAATCCTTTTTTATATGGCTCAAACGAAACACCACCATGCAGGAAGAAAGATAGGTTTGGCCAAATGTCGTGGATAGTTTTCAGCTGATAACGCTCAATGATCTTTTCGAGACACATCTGGATCCATGCCGGAACGCCGGTCAAATAACCGATATCCCAGTTTGGTGCCTGCTCTACGATCTCCTCAAGTTTCTTGTTCCAGTCTTTTTGTTTGGCAATTTTTTTACCCGGTTTGTAAAACGGCGTGAACCAGAAAGGCATACGTTTCGCCGTAATACCGCTAAGGTCGCCGGCAAAATAACCGGTGCCTCTTTGCAGGTCTGTAGTTCCGCCAAGCAAGAGACCAGCTTTACCAATAGCCTTCACTGGTATTTCTTCATAATTACGCAAAGAAATCACCAGCTTGATCATGGTATTTAAGTTGCCACGCAAAAGATCAGGTGTGATAGGTATATACTTGCTGGCTGCTTCTGAAGTACCGGAAGACAAAGCGTAATACTTTATTTTTCCCGGCCAGCAAATGTCAGATTTGCCTTCCAGTGTCTTGTGCCAGTATTCGTTATATATTTTATTGTAATTGTATGTAGGAACTATTTCCTGGAATTTTTTACCCAGATGACGACTCAGCAGGATTTCATCAAAACGGTATTGCTGACCAAATTCTGTGAAACGGGCCTTCTTCAAAAGTTTCTTTAACACACGGAGCTGCTCTCTCCTGGGAGACTTGCGCGGCAAGTTAAGCGCTTTGGATACCGATTTAGGGAGAGAAATGTCGATCAATGCCATTGAACAAGCAATTCTTTGATGAAATTCAAAATTACGATTTGGAACTAAAAGTAAATTATAAATATTTATTGGTTTTTTGGCTGACGTTCGAAAAAATATTAGAATGTTTTCAAGCAAAACCCGCTATGGATGGATAATTTCCAAAAGACATGGTTGAGTGTTGATTGCTGTCTTAGTTACAATAAATATGCTTCGACGTTATACAAAGTCTGCGCCTTGCGGCGCTTTTTTTAACCACGGAGGGAGGGAGGTTTTTTCACAGAGGAAACGGAGGGAAGCGACGAAACAACTGGTCAGCCGCAACAATAAGAGTAAACAAGATTCTTATACATTCTCCTTTGCTCAGGTTTCGAAACTTCAGATTTTATTTCTAATAACACCCTCCTTCTCTCTGTGAAAAAAACTCCTTCCCTCTGTGGTTAAAAAGGAGAGATCAAACCACGGCATGTAGCACATCACCTTTGACCGCTTTCGAATCACTGCCCACAATGCTGCTACCGCCAGAAGTATATATTTTGACAGCTACGCCGTTAGGAACCTGCTGCAAAAAAGTAATGACGTCTTTATAAGCAACACCGGATGAGCTCACCGCAATAATTATTTCATCGTAGAGCGAATACTCAAAATTGTTATTGAGCGAATCAAGGTTTTCGAAAGCGATTTTCCGCTCGGGCGTTTTATAGTTTGAAAGAATAGAGGTAATATGTTCTTCATCATGCTTGCTTGCAACAATCAGGGTTTGCAAGTTTGTTTTTGGCTTCGGTTTTACTACGATTGAAAAGGATCGTTTTACAAACGAAAAAACGCCGCTCAATAAAATAGCCACTTTAATAAAAGCGACGTACCACCATGACGAAGCCCTATGAAAATGCTTATGCACAAAAATGTTCATCGCCTGGTAAAATATGCTAACATAGCGGGCACTGTTTTGATTCGTGCTTTCGCCCTTAAAATGAGTAATGGTGCTATCTGCGAAATAGAAATTTTTATATCCCGCTTTTTGAATGCGATAACTAAGGTCAATGTCTTCGCCATACATAAAGAAAGCCTCATCGAATCCTCCCGTTTTATCCAGGACCTCTTTTTTTACCAGCATGTAGGCGCCCGATAAAACATCAATTTCATTATTCTCGAGTTCGCTCAAATGACCGGCATAGTAAGCAGCAATTTTTTTGGATGTGGGAAATAAATTGATCAACCCGCTTAATTTATAAAAAGATGCCGATGGTGAAGGAAATCCACGTTTTGATTCCGGTAAAAAATTGCCCGATCCATCGATCATGCGAATGCCCAAAGCTCCGCCGCCAGCCCGACCATCCAGAAAATCGATGCTTTTGTACAAAGTATCTTCACTTAAAATTGTATCGGGATTTAAAAACAAAATGTATTTGCCTTTGGCAAAAGACAACGCTCTGTTATTGGCTTTCGCAAATCCAAGATTTTCGTTGTGCCAGATGAATTGAACGCCCTGAAATTTATTGAGAAAAAATTCTCTGCTTCCATCGCTGCTTGCGTTATCAAATACGATCACCTCCCCATCTGTCGGAGAGGGCAGGTTATCAATCGCCTTCAGCAATGAATACAGGCATTGCTCGAGGAAGAATTTTACGTTGTAATTGACGATGATAACGGACAAGTGCATAGACCAAATATAGAATAATTGAATGATTGAATGATTGAAGGTTGTCAGCCACTCTGTTGTTCAATTATTCAATAATTCAGTTATTTGTATCGCTATCTTTGCGGCATGATAAAACAGACACTACTCGACGCGACAAATGCAGGCGCTGCGGAGTTAAAGCGCTTTTTCAACAGAAAAAACCTGGTTGTTTCCAATAAAGAAGGAGTTAACAATTTGGTTACAGAGGCGGATCATGCAGCCGAAAAAGCGATCATAGAAGTTATCAGAAAAAACTTTCCCGGACATTTTATATTAAGTGAGGAATCGGGTGAAATTATCCAGGATTCAGAATATAAATGGATCATTGATCCGATAGATGGCACGATCAATTTCGCAAACGGCTTGCCGCTTTGCTGTGTGAGTATTGGTGTTGAAAAAGGTGGCAAAATGATAATGGGCGCGGTGTACAACCCGATTATGAATGAATTTTTCTTTGCCGAGAAAGACAAAGGCGCTTTCTTAAACGATACTCAAATTCATGTAAGTGAGCAAACCGAAGTAGAGAAAGCATGTCTGGTTACCGGGTTTCCCTACACGTACCTCGATTCGCCGAATGGTCCGTTGCAATGTTTTGAACGCTTTATCAGGAAAGGCATAGCTGTTCGCCGTTTGGGCTCCGCTGCGATTGATCTTTGCTGGGTAGCGGCTGGTCGCTTCGATGGTTTTTATGAACACAAACTAAATGCATGGGATAGCGCCGCAGGATTTTTAATAGTAGAAGAAGCTGGTGGAAAGGTAACTGATTTCAAAGGTGATTATTATTCTCCATATCAACCGCACATACTTGCAACGAATGGAGTAATCCATGAAGAGCTGAAGGCTTGGGTGAATGGAGAGAAGAGCTAAGGTCGAAGACCTTTATTTACCACTAAGGCACTAAGGACACTAAGCCTCACTAAGAGACTCTGACTGTCGGGAATTCCTTAGTGAAACTTAGTGTCCTTAGTGCCTTAGTGGTAAAAAAGCTGACCAACTATTTACCTCTTAAAACCAAAGAGGTATGATCACACAGAAATACATAAACGATGTCAGCTATGCAATAGTTAGCTGTGCCATAGAAGTTCATAATCATTTAGGGCCGGGCTTGTTAGAATCCGTGTACAAAACGTGCATGATCGAAGAGTTGAGGCGGGTTGATTTTAATGTAAAAACAGAAGTCTGGGTTCCGATAAGATATAAGGAAAAAGTGTTGGAGTCTTCTTTAAAACTGGATTTGCTTATAAATGATATAGTGATCGTTGAATTAAAAGCCACCGAAGCAATAATTCCGGTATACAAGGCACAGCTCTTATCTTATTTGCGATTAGCCAATAAACCTAAAGGATTACTTATTAATTTTCATTGTGATAATATTACAAAACAACTAGTACCGTTGGTAACAAAAGAATTTGCCGAACTTCCAAAATACTGAAAGAACTTTGCGAGGTTGCCTGATGGTAAAACAATAAAACAAAACAGATGTCAGAACGTACAGAAATATCAACACTTGGAGAATTTGGTCTCATCGACCATCTTACAAAAAATATAGAATTGCAGAATGTTTCCAGCATTGTGGGTGTTGGTGACGACGCCGCAGTGATCGATCATTTTGGAAAACAAACGGTAATCACTACCGACATGCTGGTTGAAGGTGTACACTTCGATTTGATGTACACGCCGCTGCGCCATTTAGGTTATAAAAGCATTGTGGTTAACTTAAGCGACATCTATGCAATGAATGCCACACCAACACAAGTAACCATCAGCATTGCGCTCAGCAATAAATTTAGCGTGGAAGCATTGGATGAATTTTACGAAGGCGTGTATGCGGCCTGCACGAAATACGGCGTTGATTTGATTGGTGGCGACACAACAAGCTCACAAAAAGGATTTGTAATATCTGTAACTGCACTCGGCGAAATTTCACCAGGCAAATATGTAAAAAGAAGTACTGCCCAAAAAGGTGATCTACTTTGCGTAAGTGGTGACTTGGGAGCAGCCTTTTTAGGATTAACCTTTTTGGAAAGAGAAAAGAATATCTTCCTTGAAAACCCGCAAGTGCAACCTGATCTGGAGGGAGAAAAATATGTAATAGGAAGAATATTAAAGCCAGAAGCAAGAAAAGACATTGTGGAGTTTTTTGAAAAATCTGCCTTGCAACCCACTGCAATGATGGATGTGAGCGACGGTTTGAGTTCCGAGGTACTGCACATCTGCAGGCAAAGCAACTTAGGATGTGTAGTGTATGAAGACAAAATTCCCGTTCACGAAGACACCAGGAACGCGGCTTTCAAATTCAAGCTCGATCCAACTGCATGTGCGCTAAGCGGTGGCGAAGATTACGAACTTGTATTTACTGTTTCGCAGGCAGATTATGAAAAGCTGGTGCTTAACGAACAGATCAGCGTGATCGGCTACATGACCGAACCTGAAAAAGGTAAAAAGATCATCACCAAAGGCGGTAATACATTTGATATTACAGCGCAAGGCTGGAACGCATTCTCGTAGGGCCGAATCCCATTAGCCATCGTTTGCCACAGACGCACAGAGTAACTGCCGCATCAAAATAATATTTTAATCAGCAAAAAAGACCGCGCATTCGCCGTCCGGCGGAAGCAAACCGAACAGAGAAAATAACATTCTCTGTTCCTCTGTGCTTCTGTGGCAAAACTTAAGCAATAACGAAGCCACTTTTCCGTATTTTACACAACCAAATAACTCCTAAAACCTAGCTGTACACCAATATGAAAATGGCGAAGCAGAAAAAAAATATTTACACATTCAGTGTTTTTGTGGCAGCGATATTGATGATTATTGGTTGTGCATCCTCCAAAAAGAAATTCAATCCGGATAAAAAATATTCTCCCCAGCAATTAAGAAGCGATTACTCTTTGTTCAGAAAAATTTTGGAAGATTCTCATCCCGGTCTTTATTGGTACACTTCCAAAGATTCGATGAACCGTTATTTCGACAGTGGCTATGCCCGCATCACGGATTCTATGACGGAGCCGCAGTTCAGAGCATTACTAAGCTATGTAATTGCAAAGATCAATTGTGGACATACCACCACCAAAAATTCAAAAGCATTCAATAGATATCTTGATACGATAAGACAGCCCTTGTTTCCGTTAGGTGTCAAATTTTTGAAAGACACTGCTGTTATAACCGCCAACATCAACGGAAGAGATTCCATCTTAAAACCGGGAATGGTCATCAATAGTATCAACAATGTTCCCATCAACACTGTTCGCGATAGTTTGATGCAATATGTTTCTGCAGATGGATACAACAGTACGCACAAGCGCCAGTCGATAAGCAATGGTTTTGCATTTGGAGCCTACTATAAAACAGCATTCGGACAAACGTCTAACTTTTCCGTTGGGTTTACTGACAATGCAAACAATCCCAGAGTTTCAACTGTAAAATTGTACAGGTCAGGAAGAGACTCAACTTTTAAAAAGCAAATGGCTTTTATACCGAAGCCATCGAGAAAGGAAAGACGAAGACTCGATCTGAGCAACGAAAGAGTGTTAACAATAGATAGCGCACTTCATACAGCATTTTTGGAGATCAATACTTTTTCGGCCGGCAACAGGTTAAAACATTTCATAAAGAAAAGTTTTAGAGAAATGAAGCACCAGGGTGTAAAACACCTGGTTATTGATGTTAGAAACAATGGCGGCGGTGATGTATCCAATTCAACCCTCCTCACCAAGTTTATCATTGATAGAAAATTTAAACTCGCCGACTCGTTATATGCAGTAAAAAAGACGAGCACTTACGGCCGGTACATTAGCAACAGCTTCATAGTATGGCCGTTCATGACCTTTACCACGAGAAAAAGAAAAGACGGCTTGTATCATTTTGGTTTTTATGAGCGCCATTATTTCAAGCCACACAAACACAATCATTTTTATGGCGATGTATATATATTAACAGGTGGAAATTCATTCTCGGCCACTACTCTATTTGCCGGTGCCATAAAATCTCAAAAAAATGTTTTGATAGTAGGCGAAGAAACCGGCGGCGGTCAATATGGCAACTGCGCATGGTTTATTCCGGACGTTACTTTGCCAAACACAAAGGTTCGTTTTCGACTACCGAAATTCAGACTGATAATTGATAATAACAAAGTGAAAGATGGTCGGGGTGTAATGCCGGATGTGGAAGTGGTGCCGACAACAGTATCCATCGGAAAAGGCGAAGATTTGAAACTGGCAAAGGTGCTGGAATTAATAAAGAACGTACAGACGCATTGAGTGCGTCTCTCTTGCACCGAACGTTTTTCGAACCTTGTTTTGGTGTGACAGAGTCGCATTCAATGCGTCTCTACAAAAAATCCGTGTCGTCATCTGTGTGCCCATTACCGGATGCTGCCAACTTTAAAAGTAATTTCCTTCAAACCCTCATTTGCCCTGGCAATAATTAAACGTACCCTTTGATTAGGCGCCTGCAGCAACCCTTTATAAATCTGCACATTTCTGCTGGTGTTTTCATTGACAGCCACAATCACATCGCCCTCGCGGAAACCCGCCCCCGCTGCAGGAGAGCCTTTCATGATGTCAGTGATCACCACTTGTCCATCAATGTAGTAAAGGCTCAAACCCGAATAGGCGTAATCAAACGCTTCACGGAAATGCGAATTCGGTATCAGGTAAATTTCTCTTTTTTCGTAATTGAGAATCACATTGAAACGCCTCAGCAAGTCATTGCCAATAAGCCCGCCTAAATATGGATAAGAAGTAACGTTGTACTCATCTTCGAAAATATAGGCAGGCACTTTTCTAAATTTGTATGGCCCAAGTTTGAAAGACTTTAACGTCGTCAGTCGCATTCTCGTTTTGCCACCGAGACCCTCGGCTTCGGTTTCTACAATTTTTTTCTTGCCACCAAACTTCAAACTGTCGTCTGCAAAATCTTCAGAAAATAGCAGGCACAAGCCTGCACCAGAATCAAAATAAAATCTTGCGTTCAGGTTGCGTTGTTCCTCTACTTCACCTTCCTGAATGGGAATGTTCAATATACCGGGTTTAAGCAAGTGACCGCCTCTTGGATATTTTAAAAAGCCCTTGCTGTATACTTGCATGATCAGGCTGTCGTAATCGATCTTTACAATATATCTGTTGAAAAAACTGAAACCGATAATACCGTCAATCGTTTCCCCGTAAACGCTTGTTAAAATGTCGTAGTCATTAATATGAAAGTTCAAACTATCGATCGCCAGACCGGGAAGTTTAAGTGTATGATTATTGGCAAAGCGAACTGGTTTTATTCCTGCAATACCTCTCACCGTTTTGTTGGATTCGACCGAACTTATTTTATATTTTTCAACAGTGGCAGAATCAAGAGAGATGCCGCTGCTTCCGGTATCAAGAATAAAATGAAGACTATCCGGAATATTATCAAGATGAGCTGAGACAATAATAACACCACCGTTATATTGTTTAATCGGGAAGCTGGTAAGCAGTCTTGCCGGCGCCTGCAAAATTTCCTGTCCTTTAGCAAGGGAAACAGATAACAGCGTTGCCAGCAATACAATCGTAAGCGAAAAGTTATTTCGTCGCAATCTTTTTTATCGTTAAAGGTGAAGCAGGTGTTGTCTGTTTAAATATAATATTTTTTGTCTATGAACTTTAGGGATGATGAGGAAATTATTTGAGCGGCGCGAAATGCAGTAGAGACAAGGCATTGCATTGTCGCTACGGGGTTGATCAACTTTTGAATTGGCGCATCTTAAATGCTATAATCTTATCAGCCTCTCCACAGCAGCTTCCAGCGTTTCGTTTTTCTTGGCAAAACAAAATCTCAGCAACTTATCATCCTTGCTATTCTGGTAAAAAGCAGACAGCGGAATAGTTGCAACACCAAATTCTTTTGTTAAGCGAATCGCAAAATCGGCATCTGCTTTGTTCGAAATGCGCTCATAAGAAGCCGTTATAAAATAACTTCCTGAAGATGATTTCAAATTGAAACGCGTATCCTTCATCAACTCAATAAAATAATCTCTTTTTTCCTGCAAAAACGGAGAAAGCTGCAGGTAAGAGTTTTTATCTTTTAAAAATGTCGCCAGCGCAACTTGTGCAGGTGTAAAGCAACTGAAGCAGTTAAACTGGTGTACCTTTCTGAATTCTTTTGTCAATGTGGCAGGAGCAATCGTATAACCGAGTTTCCATCCTGTGCAGTGATATACTTTACCAAAAGAAAAACAAACAAAACTTCTCTCCATTAGATCCGGATAGCGAAGAATGCTTTGGTGTTCTATGCCATCAAAGATCAAATGCTCATACACTTCATCGCTGATGATAAAAACGTTGGTTCCCTTTACAATATTTCTCAGCTCTTCGATATCATTTTTCTGCAAAACGGCGCCCGTGGGGTTGTGCGGCGTATTAATAATGATGGCTTTTGTTTTGGGCGAAATATTTTGCTTCACCAGTTGCCAGTCAATTCTAAAATCAGGAATAGTCAAGGGCAACAAAACAGCCTTTGCGCCATTCACCTCGATGTTCGGAACATAGCTATCGTATGCCGGCTCAAAAACAATCACTTCATCACCCGGTTGTAAAATGGTCGTTAGCGATGAATAGATCGCATAAGTACCACCCGGAGTAATGGTGATGTCTGTATCTGGATTAACGGCAGTGTTATAGAGAAACATAACTTTTTCCGCAATCGATTCGCGCAACGGCATCCATCCCGCCATTGGAGCGTACTGGTTGTAATTATCGTTCATCGCCTTGCTCACCAAAGCAATCAGATCCTGGTTCATTGCATAATCTGGCAGGCCCTGCCCAAGATTCACAGCATTATGCTGCGCCGCCAATGCGCTCATGGTTGTAAAAATGGTAGTACCAACGTTTGGAAGCTTGCTTTGGATGTGAATTGACATGAGGACATTTTTGATGCTCAAAAATAGCTGAATAACTGATTAACTGAATAACCGAGTGGTTGAATGTCGAAGTGCAAGACTGAGCGTAAACTTTCAGTTATTCGGTTAATCAGTTATTCGGTTAATCAGTTATTCGGTTATTTGTCAACAAATAGCTAATAAATTGAACAGAGCCTCTCACTTATTTGTATACCAATAGTGGTTTACCATGAAATAATTTCCATGTGTTCCGTTTTTTCTAATTTTGGAGTTCTTATTTGACCCGAACAAGCCTTTATACAACAGCAGTTTTAATTTAATATCCCCTGATATCAAACCTCCGTCGGTTGCGTACCTATTGGAAAACTCCAAAAATTATAGGTAATGAAATTTTCTGTACTTCCCTTTTTGAAAAAACTACTAAAGGTTTCCGGTATTTCAATAGCTTCCATATTGTTGCTGCTGTTTATTGCGCCCTATCTTTTGCCCAATACAGTGGCTACCCACATAAAAACCTGGACAAACAAAAGCATCGACGGTGAACTGAATTTTTCGAAAGCCAGGCTTTCTTTTTTCAACCATTTTCCCGCACTTACGCTTACACTACATGATTTTTGTCTGAAGGGTTCCGCACCATACAAAAACGATACATTGATCGCCGCAGATGAAGTAGCGCTTGGCATTAATCTTACCACTTTGCTGTACAGCAAAAAAGTGGTGATCGATGAAATTTATGTAGATGACGGCAACATTAAAATTCTGTCAGACGAAAGGGGACATGCGAATTACAATGTGTATGTTTCAAAATCGGATTCGGCCAAAAAGAAAGACGAGTCTGATACTTCCTCGGCCCATCTTGAGCTAAGCAAAATCGTTATCAACAATTCGCATGTTCTGTACAACGATAAGTCTGTGCCATTGTACATAGATGCATACGGGTTTACTTACAAAGGCACGGGAGACTTCGACAAATCAATTTTTGACTTGACGACAAAGGCTAAAATTGATTCCATTGATTTTTCATTCAGTGATATTTACTACCTGCAAAGAAAAAATGTAAAAGCAAACCTTGTCACCAAGATCAACACAAAGTCCCTTGCATTTATTTTTACAAAAAACAGGCTCAAGATAAACGGCCTTCCCATCACGTTTAATGGAACTTTGAATTTCCTTGACAACGGTTACGACATGGATCTTTCTGTTAGTTCCAAAAAGGCGGGTCTCTATGATCTTTTCACCGCAATGCCTCCGCAATATGTAGAGTGGCTCAAGAAAACAGATGTAGACGGTTTTGCAAACCTTCTTCTCACGTTGAAAGGAAAATATATTGCTTCAAAAAATCTTTCGCCCGACCTCAATTTTCACATGGATGTGGACAGAGGTTTTGTGAGATATAACAACGCTCCCGTTCCTGCCAAAAACATTGCTCTCAGACTGGATGTGAAAATGCCGTCACTGAATGTGGACAGCATGCAAATAGTTGCCGACTCATTATCCCTAAATCTGGAAAAAGATTATTTAAAAGCCAGGATTAGAACAAAGGGCTTTTCGCAACCATATATTTTCGCAGATGTAAACGCCAATATGAATCTCGAAATGCTGCAGCGGGCATTTGGATTTACCAATTATGATACAAAAGGAAAGCTCGACCTGCAGTTACATGCAGATGGTAATTACACCACAGACACCGTTGTCAAAAGAGGAGTACGGAAAATAATAATTGACACTTTTGTAACAAGCATTCCTGCATTCACAATTAAATCCAGTGTAAGCAACGGCTACCTCAAATATGCCTCTTTACCGGAAGCCATCAAAAATATCAACTGCAAACTCGACGCTTCCTGCGATAGCAATTACCGCCATATGAAGGTCGACCTTGCAAACCTGAATGCATCAGCGCTAAACAGTTTCATAAAAGGAAACATAAACCTGGTGGGTCTGCCGGACATATTTGTAAACGCCAACATACAGTCCACTCTGAATATGCAGGACATTGAAAAAGTGTATCCGCTGGAAAGTGTGCAATTGAAAGGAGCACTCCAGCTGAATGTAAACAGCAAAGGAACATACGACGCAGACAAAAAGAAATTTCCTGTAACCTCGGCAGATATTCGTTTGGCAGATGGCGTTCTTAAAACAAAATATTATCCGAACCCAATTGAGTCAATAAACATTAACGCAAAAGCAAACGATAATGACGGAACGCTTAAGGACCTTAACGTTAAAATTGAACCCGCATCTTTTGTATTCGAGGGAAAACCGTTCTCTGTAAAAGGCTCACTTCAGAACTTTGACGACATTTTGTATGACATCACTGCAAAGGGAGAGCTGGACATTGACAAAATTTACGAGGTATTTTCACAAAAAGACTTCAACGTAACAGGGCTTGTCAAAGCAGACTTTGCTTTAAAGGGAAGGCAAAGCGATGCTATGAACGGCCGGTATGCGAAGTTGAACAACAGCGGAACACTCGAAGTAAAAGAACTTGCTGTTACACATGAAGCTTTTCCACAACCATTTAAAATAACAGAAGGTCTGTTTAGATTTAACCAGGATAAAATGTGGTTCAATAAGTTCATTGGCCAGTATGGAAATTCTGATTTTAAACTGGACGGTTATTGCAGTAATGTGCTAAATTATATACTGAACGATAAAGCCGTACTGCAAGGAGATTTTAAACTCGATTCGAAGTTTATTGATGTAAATGAGTTTATGGCCTTTGCGCCGGCACCAGAAAGGACATTACCCGACGAGGCCAAGCCATTTCCTTCGGAAACGTCCACAGCAACAGGCGTAGTCATCATTCCGGAAAACCTTAATCTGCACCTGGCCGCTAACGCCGCCAAAATAAAATACAACGATATCATTTTAGAAAACTTTACAGGCGACGCAACACTTAACAACAGCCAACTGACATTGAAACAGGCTGCATTTAACATGATTGGCTGCAATGTGTCGATGGATGCCGTTTATGCGAGTGTCAATCCTGTAAAGGCGAATTTCGATTATCACATAACTGCAACTGATTTTGATGTAAAGCGAGCATACAACGAAATAAAAATATTCCACGATCTGGCAACCGCTGCAAGTAAAGCAGAAGGTATTGTATCGATAGATTACAAATTAAGCGGCAAGTTGAATGAGAACATGATGCCGATCTATCCGTCGCTTGTAGGCGGAGGAACGCTTAGTATAAAGAAAGTGAAACTTAAAGGCCTGAAACTATTCAACGCAGTTGGCAGCAAAACCGGTAAAGATGACATTAAAGATCCTGATCTTTCCAAAGTAGATTTTAAAACAACCATTAAAAACAATCTCATCACGCTTGAACGCACCAAGATGAAAGTCTCCGGCTTCAGGATCCGCATTGAAGGTCAAACGAGCTTCGACCAAAGACTAAATCTAAAAATGCGCGTCGGTTTGCCACCACTCGGCATCATCGGTATTCCGATAAAAGTTACCGGCACTTCAGAGAATCCGAATATAGCTGTAGGGAAAAACACAGATCAATTGCAGGAAACAGAATATGAGGATTAAGTAAGATCGGCGTTCGGAACAAAGCGTCATTAAAACGCCGGCTCCTTTAATAAAGAGCCAACATTTCTTTAAAAACTGAAAAATCTCGCAACCGGATTGTTATGGCAGAATGTTAACTATACAAACTACATATCTTTGAGCCTATTAAAATTACCAGATGAAAAGAATCTTATCGTTCGTATTGGCTTTTCAATGTAGTATGATATTGTTTGCCCAGCAAACACCGGATGCAAAGACTTTGCAGGAAACAGGCAAGACTTTTATGCGCCAGGGCGACTATACCAATGCGCTGCTTTCTTTCAATAAAGCACTTCAGCAAAAACCAAATGATCTCGAAATACTGAAAGACATTGTTTTTAATTATTACCTCAGCCATGACTATTCGAAAGCTTTGGAAATAGGAAAACCATTACCGGAAAGACCCGATGCCGATGTGCAGTCATACCAGCTCCTGGGAATGGTGTACAAAGCAATCGAAGAAAGAAAGGATTGTGAGAAACTATACAAAAAAGGCATCAAAGCATTTCCAAATAGCGGCGTATTATATAGTGAATATGGCGAAATGTTATGGGCAAAACAAGACTACAGCGCCATCAAATTCTGGGAAAAAGGAATTGAGGTAGATAAAAATTACTCCGGCAATTATTACAATGCCGCTAAATATTACTACTTCACAAAAGACAAAGTTTGGGGATTAGTGTATGGAGAAATTTTCCTTGATCTTGAAAGCTACAGTCGCAGAACTGAGGAAATAAAAAAACTGGTACTGGAAGGGTACAAAAAATTGTTTGTAGAACAAAGCCTCACCAAGGACCAGGACATGAAAAACGAATTTGTAAAAGCATACCTTGAAGTAATGTCGCACCAGTCAGATATCGCTGCAAATGGCATTACTGCTGAAACGCTCACCATGATCAGAACGAAATTCATGCTTGAGTGGATGGATAAAAAGGCACTCAGCTTTCCATATAAATTGTTCGACTATCAACAGCAATTACTAAAAGGCGGAATGTTTGATGCGTACAACCAATGGCTATTCGGCGCGGCCCAAAACCTTACGACTTTCCAAAACTGGACAACAACACACGCCGCAGAATATGAGAAATTTACTACTTTTCAAAAAGGAAGAGTATTTAAATTAGCTGATAATCAATACTATCAAACTAAAAAGGACTAACTTCCCACATAAAAATTGTAAAAAAGCCGCAAGAAACCCTTGCGGCTTTTTTTACAATCAAATGATACTAAACATATCGGTGTTTCAACTTCGAATTAATAAATGTTGTAACTTTGGGTTCTAAAATTAGAAATTAACTATGAAAAGGATATTACTTCCTATCGCGGCAGCTCTCTTCATCATCAGTTGCCAGGACGCACCAAAAGCCGATAAAGCTGAAACGGCAGAAAAACAAGCAGCTGCTACAGCCGCAGGTACAGAATTTAAAATTGACACCGCTACAAGTGTTGTAGGTTGGTTGGGAACAAAACCTGTTGGTCAGCACAACGGAACCCTGAAAATAAACAATGGTGAATTCACGTTGGCAAATGGCCAAATTGCTGCCGGTAAATTCATCATCGACATAAACTCTCTTACAGATGTTGATATGAAACCGGGTGACGGAAAAGAAAAAATTGAAGGTCACCTGAAAAGCGCAGACTTTTTTGACGTTGCAAAATATCCAAACGCAACTTTCGAGATCACTAAAGTGGAAGCTTTAGCAAATGATACAACTGCGACACACAAAATAAGCGGAAACCTTACTTTGAAAGACAGCACTAAAAACGTAACCTTCCCTGCGAAGATCACAGTTGCAGAAAACACCATCAATGCTTCTGCAAACTTCAATATTGACAGAACACAATGGGGCATGCATTACGGAAATGATAAATCTTTGGGCGACAAATTCGTTCGTCCTGAGGTAAACCTTCAGTTGAAGATAGTAGCTAATAAGTCATAATTTTTGTTGTTTTGTTTTAGGATAAACCCCGCAATTTGCGGGGTTTATTTATTTAGAGAAGTGAGCACGCAGATGACGCTGATTTGACTGATGAGCGCAGATTGGATTGCACACGGATGACACAGATTAGACGGATTTTCACGGATTTTTTATAGCTGCAAACAACCGATATATTGATATTTTTCTTAAAGCACCCGGAAGTAAAATCGAGTACAGTCGCAACAATGGAAAATATCTCCGTGAAAATCCGTCCAATCCGTGTCATCCGTGTGCAGTCAACTATTAAAAAAACCTGTGTAAATCCATCTAATCTGTGTCATCTGTGTGCCGTTTTAAATTAAATTACGCCCATGAGCGACTACATTTCATTTGAACAAATACCATTTGGAAGCGACAGCTTTGCGGATAATCCAGAACCACGATGCCCATGTGTGCTGGTGTTAGATACATCCGGCTCCATGTCCGGCATACCCATCCGTGAATTGAATGAAGGCATAGAAACCTTTAAGCAGGAACTCCTCGGAGATCCTTTGGCAATGAAAAGAGTGGAAGTCGCAATGATCACATTTGGTCCCGTTTCCATAGAATCTGATTTCCAAACAGTGCCAAACTTCTATCCAAAAACTTTACACGCCAACGGCGACACACCGATGGGAAGCGCTATTTCACTCGCGGTAGAAATGGTTACCAAAAGAAAACAGGAATATAAAAATCACGGGGTTTCTTACTACAAGCCGTGGATCATTTTAATAACAGACGGCGCTCCAACCGATGGCTGGCACCACGCCGCTTCTCAAATCAAAGACGGAGAGGACCGCAAATCGTTTGCCTTTTTCGCTATCGGAGTGGAGGGCGCAAATATGGATGTGCTGCAGCAAATATCCGTTCGCCAGCCTTTGCGGTTAAAAGGCTTAATGTTCAGAGAATTCTTCATGTGGCTATCGGCTTCCATGAAAATGGTTTCAAGCAAAAATCCCGGAAGCAATATCACCATGTTGCCACCAACCGGCTGGTCAGAACTATGATGTGGAAAGCAATAGGACAAAGCGTTATTGGAACGTCTCATCTTGCGACAAACAAATCGTGCGAAGATGCGATTGCATACAAAACAGTAAGCACCGCGAATAATGAAACTGCATTGATCTGCTGTGTAAGCGATGGTGCGGGCAGTGCTGCATATGCACAAGAAGCATCAGCAATTGCCACGCAAAAAGCAGTTGAGTTGTTTGAAGAATATATTGTTGCAGAAAAAGATGTTGATAACTCAACTGTCATGTCTGTTGCAGAAAACATTTACGATCTGCTTTCAAACCTTGCTGAAGAAAGGGGCGTTGAAATAAATGAATTTTCCTGTACTTTTCTCGGATGCATCTTGCTGCCGGGGAAATCCGTTTTCTTTCAAATAGGCGATGGCGCCATCATCCGTGATGATGGCAACAATGGCTACGCAGCCATTTGGTGGCCGCAAAACGGCGAGTATTCCAACACAACAGTATTCCTGGTTGATGATATCAATTTTCCCAATCTCAAAATAACAACCGTCAACGAACCCATCAATGAAGTTGCCATCTTAACAGACGGATTGCAACACTTAACATTGAACAATGAAACATCGAGTGTGCATGGTCCGTTTTTTAGCGACCTGTTTAGATGGCTACGCATGGCAACAAAGCCTGAAGAAATTGAAATACTTAACGACAAGCTGAAAGAATTTCTCTCTGGGCAAATGATCAATAGCAGAACCGACGACGACAAAACCTTGTTCCTCGCAACAACGCTCAATAAATGATCAACAAAACATATACCGGCGATAAAAATTCGTACACTGCTTCCCGAGAGTTGGGGAAAGGCGGCGAGGGACAGGTATATGAACTTGCCAACAACTACTCGCAGGTATTGAAAATTTACAATGAGGCGTTAAGCACAGAGAAGATTGAAAAGCTGCGCACAATGGTAGCGATGGGCAATACTCAAACATTAAGCTATGCTGCGTGGCCGGTCGATATAGTAAAAGACAACAGTGCCGTTGTTGGGTTTGTAATGAAAAAGCTGGACAACTACATGCCGCTGCATATGCTGTTCAGCCCGATGGACCGCAAGAAAAATTTTCCTGATAAGGGATACAATTTTCTCGTGCATGTGGCGAGAAATCTCGCAACCGCTTTTTATGCACTGCATTCACAAGGCCTTGTAATTGGGGATGTAAACGAAGGAAACATCCTGGTAAATAGCCAGGGCATGGTAGCATTTATCGATTGCGATTCTTTTCAAATTAAAAATAACAACAGCTATTTCTTTTGCGAAGTGGGTGTGCCAAGGTACACGCCGCCGGAATTATTGAGTAAATCTTCTTTCAACAGTGTGATTAGAAGCGTTAACACAGACAGCTTTTCGATGGCGGTCTTAATTTTTCAATTGTTGTTTCTTGGCAGACATCCATTTGCGGGACGAAACATTTCCAATGAAGAGATCGACGAAGAAACAGCTATAAAAAAATATTTGTTTGCTTACTCTGTTAATAAAGCGGATAAAAAACTATTGCCGCCAAACGACAGTTTTTCGATCAATAATTTGCCCCAACAATTAGTCACACTCTTCCATTCTTCTTTTGAAAATGAAATTGCGAGACCTGAACCGGAGCAATGGATGAAAGCGCTTGATGAATTTTCAACAGAAATGATCACGTGTGAAAAACATAAGATCCACGTATATCCGTCAACCCTTATAAGCTGCCCGTGGTGTGACTTTAAGGACCGTCGTAATATTTATTATTTCCTGGATGACAGCTATACTCAGCAAATACCGGCATACGATATGGATAAGTTCATCAACGGATTTAAAGTTGAGCAACTTAACCTGAAGAAAATTTCATTTCCAAAGCAGAACAAACAAGCCATTCCGCCAACGCCAATCTTAGACATTTACAAAAGCTATCAGTTATACCATCGAGTAGGAATGGCGATCGTAGTTGTAATTGCTATTTTAATTGCAATCTATCTAACACAGTTTTCTTTTGTGTCGCTTTTTCTTATTGGATTCTCCTACAAACTATTGCCCTGGCACGGAGATATTGTAAAAGAAAAAAAGAGACGCGAACTCGCATACAAAACGCAAGGACAAATGCTAGATGCAGCGTTAAAAGAATATAACGCTCCGAAGGAACTCAACAATTACAATAATAACGCTTCGAAACTGGAAAGATCCATAGACCAGTTTAAAAAGCTTCCAACAGAATTGCAGAAAAGAAAACGTGAAATGGAAGAGGAGGTGTACAATAATCAACTGCATGTTTTTCTGCATCAGTTTTTGCTGGAAGATTTTACCATAGCAGGTTTTGGCGCTTCGCGAAAAGCAACACTGGCCGCAGCGGGCATCAGAACGGCAGGAGATATTACAAAGTTGGCATCTATAAAAGTTGCAGGCATTGGTCCGAAGTTTATTCAAAACCTATTGTCATGGCAGAGATTGGTGGCTTCGCGATATACCTATAGGCCAGATAATGATCTGCTGCAAACACGCTATAATTTGATCGCTACGCAAATAGAGCAACAGAAAAGATATTTGGAAAACGAAATAAAGAAGGATTACAATTCGCTCAATTACTTAAAGGCACGTATTTTTAACAGGCAGTCACAATTAGAAACGCAAATCAATTCATTACACAAAGAATATTGCCAATCCATCGTCGACTACGAAGCGTTCAATGAAAAATTCGGCGGGTTAATATAGAGGGCACACAGATGACACTGATTTGACTGGTTTACACGGATAGATGTTAATAATTGAATAACTGAGTAACTGAATAACCGAACCTATGTGTCTAAGAATCCCTTGTGATTTTAAACCCTCAATTATTCAGTTACTCAGTTATTCAACTTTTGAAAAAATCAGTCAAATTAGTGTCATCTGTGTGCTCACTCAAAAAAGCCTTCATCTCTTTCAAGACAAAGGCTTTCGATATAAACAACACCATTAAACCTTAAGCGTATTCTGCAACATAGTGTGTGAAAAATTCTTCTTTTGCACGGCGAACTTTTTTGGCTTTTGCCAAATGGTCCGAATCATCTCTATAACCCAACGCAAGTGCTACTACAGAAGTCAATCCTTTTTCTTTCAGGCCAAGCACCTCATCAACCGCAGCAGGATTAAAACCTTCCATCGGCGTCGTATCCACTTTTTCTATTGCAGCAGCAGTAACACCCACACCCAAAGCAATATATGCCTGGCGAGCTGACCACTGTTGCAGGTTTTCAGATGAACGGCCCTTAATTGCATTCATCAACATATCACGAAAACCACCTAGATCTTCCACTTTAATGCCACGTACTTTAGCCGTATTTCTAAGATATTCGTCAATATGCTCTTCTGTAACGTTATCCCATGCAGCAAAGATCACCACAGCGGAACCTCCCGTGATTTGCGGTTGGTTGTACATAGCAGGAGCCAGTTTTTTTCTCAAGTCCTCATCTTCTACCACAATAACGTGAAAAGGCTGCAAACCCATAGATGTAGGAGCAAGGTTGATAGCCTCTAAAATGTTATGCAGTTTTTCTGCAGCTACTTTTTGACCATTCATTTTTTTAGCCGCATAACGCCAGTTTAGTGAATCAAGATATTCCATATAAATAGTTTTATTTTTAAGAATCAATGTTTAAACAAAGATACAAATATCTCGACGTTTAAACATCAACATGATGTTAAAAAAAATAACACCGATAGGATTTCGGTGTTATTTATATGAAAATCAAGTATTTATTAAAAAATTACAGACGCTCGAAAAGCGCTCTTAATTTTTCGCGGGTCATTATTTTTTCCCAGTCTTTACCCAAAGCGTTCTCCCAAAGTGGTTTCATGCCAAGGGAAACGTTGATCATAATATCAAACTGCTCGTCAGTTAAGCCTTTGCACACTCCTGTTGGGATGTCAATGTGATTTTTCTCCACCATTCTCTTGAACTCATCTACCCCAGCAGGATAATATTCTTCCAAATGGTTCATTACTATGCAGTTACCAATGCCATGCTTGGTTCCCAGTAAATAACTCAAGCCATAGCTAACCGCGTGTGTAACACCCACTTGTGAATAAGCGATGCTCATACCACCCGCGTAAGAAGCCATCATTAGTTTATCGTCAGAAGTTGCATCCCAATGATCTCTTGTGAGGAAAACTTCCTGGCAAAGTTCAAGCGCTTTTTCACCATAGCTTTTGCTGAACTCATTCAGGAAAGTTCCTTCAAGGCTTTCAATACAATGGATATAGCAATCCATACCGGTATAAAAACGCTGGTTAACAGGCGCGTCGGCTGCTAACTCAGGGTCCAAAACGATTTGATCAAATGGCGTAAAGTCGGAGTTCATACCCAGTTTACGGGTTGGTCCGGTCAAAACCGTAGTACGGGAAACTTCCGCTCCTGTTCCGCTCAATGTAGGAATACCGGCTTTATAAACACCAGGCTGCTTTACAAGATCCCAACCTTGGTAATCTGCGGAAGAGCCAGGGTTTGTCATCATCAAACTCACTGCTTTTGCAAGATCCATTGTAGAACCACCACCGATACCAATGATACCGCTAACTGTTCCAAATTCATCTTTCAATTGTTGCGCGAGCGCATCTACTTGCTTGGTTTTAGGCTCCAGCGTAACGTCTGCGAAAATTATTTTATCCTTTCCTCTCAAAGGAATGCGGCTAGGTAAAGCCTTTCCTTCAAAGAAATGGTCAACCAGGAAAATCATCGGAGCATCTGATTTGCGCTTAGGCGCCAATATTTCGTCTAACTGGTTGAAACTGCCGCGGCCAAACACCACGTAATCAACCATTTTAAAATTTCTAAACTGCATAAATAGGATTTGAAGATGAAGCGAACAATCGCTATTGGGTTACAAAAGTAGGATGTGACAATTAATAATTAATAATTAAAAATTAAGACGGCTGCGTCAATTTTGCGGTCGCTGTTTTTACTTTTTAATTATTCCTCGTTCATAAAAGACGCGGCTTTGTCAAGATCGCCTGGTGTGTCTATTTCTACGCCCATATAGTCAACAATCACCATTTTCATTGGAACGCCGTATTCGAGGTAACGAAGGCACTCAACTTTTTCGGCAGATTCCAAGGGAGTCATGGGCCAGTTGGTAAAATTCAAAAGCGCTTGTTTGCGGAAAGCATAAACGCCAATATGTTCGTAGTAAGGAATCACAAGATCTTTGTTGCGCGGATATGGGATCACGCTTCTACTAAAGAAAATCGCGTTCATGTTAATATCCACGGCTACTTTCACATAGTTTGGATCATCGATGTACACTTGCTCTGTGAGAGGCTGCATCATTGAAGCCACTTGTACTTTTGCACCCTCTTCGCCTTCAAAAACCTGCAACAATTTTTGCAAAGGTTCTCTTTTTACAAATGGCGTATCTCCCTGCACATTCAAAACAATATCCACATCCAAATGGGCCGCTGCTTCTGCAATGCGGTCGCTGCCGCTTTCATGAAGTTTTTTGCTCATGATCGCATTGCCACCGTGTGAGGTAATTTCTTCGAAAATAATATCGCTATCTGTTACCACTACAACCTGGTCAAAAAGTCCGGTTGCTAAAGTATTATCATAGGTATGGCGGATAATAGTTTTATCGCCTAGCATTTGCATAAGTTTTCCCGGAAAGCGTGTAGCAGCGTAGCGGGCGGGTATCATTGCAACAATGCGATTGTCTTGCATGTGAGAAAAAGTTTTGGGCAAAGCTAGGGAATTTTGAAGTTGTGGGTAGTCTGCTACTTTCCTCTCTGCTTCTCCACAGCATCCCTCACCCATTCATTCTCATATCCTTTTTGCAAAAGGTAATCATGCATTTTTCGCATTTTTACGAAAATGTTTTTCTCGCCTTTCAGTGTTTTCCACTTTTCTTCTGCAAGCTTGTGAAGTGTTTCAAAATAAGGTTCGTCCTCTATCGATTGGAGCGCCTTTTTTATGCAGTAGTCGCTTACTTTTTTGAGCTTCAGCTCGTATTTAATTTTCACTTTTCCCCAATGCTTCATACGAAACTTTCCGCCCGCAAAAGCAATGGCAAAGCGCTCCTCGTTCAGGTAGTTTTCCTCGATCAGTTGTGAAAGCATAGTTTCCACCGAGGGTTTATGTAAACCATAGCTATAGAGTTTATCCTTCACTTCCTGGTGACTGCGTTCTTGGTAGGCGCAATATTGTTTTGCTTTTTGCAATGCCTGCTCGGGCGTTAACGTTCGTTCAAAGGCCATGCGGCAAATGTAAGGCTGAATGCCTAATGCTAAACGCCTAACGCGGAACTCCAAAAGGCAGCCTGTTGCACGGAAAGGGCGTTCTGCGTTAGGCATTAAGCGCTCTGCTTTGCCATTCTTCCATTTCTTCACACAAACTATCCCCCAACATTTGCCTATTAGTTAAAAATCATTAGTTTCGCCACTACATAAAATTTGAATTCAATTAATATGAAGTTCATTGTTTCATCTTCGGCCTTGCTGAAACAGTTACAACAGATCAGCGGGGTTATTAACTCCAATACGGTTTTGCCAATATTAGAAGATTTTCTGTTTGAGGTAGAAACGAATAAGCTTTCCGTAGTAGCTACTGACCTTGAAACCGTTATGCGCGTGCAAATCGAAATTGAGGCGAAAGAAAGCGGCAAGGTTTGTATTCCTGCAAAAATTTTGATCGACTCTTTAAAGAATATTGCGGATCAGCCACTGACTTTTAACATCGATAAAAACTTCGCTGTTGAAATTACCAGCGACAACGGTAAGTATAAAGTTATGGGCGAAAACCCTGACAACTTCCCCAAGGAGCCATCTGCAGATGATACAACATCATTTACGTTGGAATCCGGTCAGTTGGTAACGGCTATCAACAAAACTTTATTTGCTGTAAGTAACGATGATCTTCGCCCCGCGATGACAGGTGTTTACTTTGAGCTGGATAAAAATTACTTGCAATTTGTTGCAACCGATGCACACAGACTGGTTCGTTATAAATTGACAAATGTTAATTGCCCACAAAATGATTCTTTCATTGTGCCACGCAAACCGCTGAACTTGTTGAAAACAGCATTGCCTGATAATGCAGATGAAATCACAGTCAACTACAACAGCAATCACCTGTTTGTAAAACATGGCAACACACAAATGAGCTGTCGATTGATCGACGCTCGTTTCCCTGATTACAAAGTTGTTATCCCTACAGATAATCCTTACAAACTGGTTGTTACAAAATCAGATTTTCAAGGAGCATTGCGTCGCGTAAGTGTGTTCAGTAACAAAAGCACTAACCAGGTTGTATTGAACATTCACGGAAGCGAATTGCAACTGGCTGCGCAAGACGTTGACTTTAGCTTTGAAGGAAATGAGAGAATGAAATGTCAATACGATGGTGAAGATCTGGCAATTGCTTTCAATGCAAAATTCTTAATCGAAATGTTGAACGCTGCAGAAAGCGACGAAGTAAAAGTGGAGCTTTCTACACCAACAAAAGCCGGTATTATCAAACAAACAGAAGGCGACGAAAATGAAGAGCTGTTGATGCTTGTAATGCCTTTGATGTTAAATCAATAATTTAAAGTAATCTTGTTAGATACAAGGGTTGTTTCAGAAATGGAACAACCTTTTTTAATGCCCTTACAAACTGCTTTCGTACATTTAATTAAAGAAACGGCGTGAAAGCAATTCGATCCTACGATAATTATATACAAGCAAACATGCAACTTTCTCTACTGAAAGATGCCGGGCTGGATTGCTATATAAAAGATGAATACACAATAACAATAGATCCGTTATTAAGCCCTGCTCTCGGCGGGATGAAACTAATGGTGAAAGAAGAGGACATCGATGAAGCCAACCGCATTCTCGAAACAACCGAGCGAACTTTTCTTGAAAATGTTTCCTGTGAAAACTGCGGACAAAAAAGTGTTCAAAAAATAGTAAACGTAAAAACCTTTGACACGATCTGGCTACAGTTATGGAGTGTTTTGAAAAATGGCCAGCCGGTGGAACAGACAACGATTTATAGATGTTATAGTTGCGGAGCGATACAGGAAGAACTTTAGTAAGCATAAATTAAAAAGTCAAAAGTCAAAAAAGGCAGCGTTATTTCGCACTCGCGTTTTTGACTTTTGACTTTTTAATTTGACTTTATCTCTATACTTTTTCCCTTAAGCTTTCTCTAAATCCGCTTGGACTAAAGCCTGTAACGTTTTTAAAGAATTTAGCAAAGTTGGAAGTATCTGTAAATTGTAAATAGTATGCAACTTCTGCTACAGTCATATTCGTGTTCTTCAAAAGCGCCTGTGCTTCCAGGCCAACTCTTTCACGGATAATTTGTGAAGCTGATTTACCAGTTTGATCTTTAAGCAGATTGCTCAGATAGTTCGGATGTAAATGCATTCCTTCAGCAACAGCTTTCAAAGTCAACTCCTCTTTTATGTTGCCTTTGTTCAACTCAATGAAATAGCCATTCAGCAAATTCATGAATTGGGAAACAACTGTTTCGTTGCCTTTAGTAACTGTATAACTTCCGGAAGTAGCGGCCTTCGCATTGAACAACAAAATGTTGGTATAGTGAAACAACATCTTGTAACGATCAGGATTATCAGAGCGAAGAACTCCTTGCATATCGGTAAACAATTGCTCAAATGAAGATATCTGTTGTTCATTAAGCTTTGTAGTTAAACCGCTTTCTGCCTGGTAAAAAGGGAATTCTGTAGTGATCGTCCTTGCGGGCTTTTGCTGGAAAACGTATTGCGGCGTAAAGAAGATGATGTAGCCTTTCCAGTTTTTAATTTCATGGTAATGGCGGATATGCCATGGAGCCGTGAAATACATGTTGCCACGCTCAAGATGATAAACCTGTGAGTTTATGTTGAGCGTGAAACTGCCGTCCGTTACAAGAGCTGCAATAAATGCATTCAGCCGGAAGGGCTGTTTGAAAAGCTTACTTTCATTCGGGATATCTTCAAACTTGATCAGCTCAAAATCTGGATTCAAAACCGGAATATCAGCGCTTTGAAACGACTCACTAAGATTGTTGTAATAAGGTATTTTTTCAGCCATGTTCACAAAAGATAGAATTGCAAAATTCGTTTATTTGATTGATTTAAGTCAATTTTTCGTCTCCCACTCCTTATCAATATTTACCGCTTATAAAATAACAGTGACGGGTAAAGAATTGTAAAACAAGCAGGTTAATGTTCTCTTTATAATTTTTACGGAACAAGATGGGGGGAAAGCCAGACCTAAAATTGATAAACGTTGTCGAGACTTTGACGCTAAACTAAGACAAAACTTGCGGGTAGAATCTAAATAATATCTAAAATAATTCATTTATGAGAGTTTGATGACAATTGACTTTGCTGGTCTCTTCAAGGTGACAATGTTCGAAACAAAACCGTTGCTTTCAACTTGTCTTGAAGTAGAAAATCAGAAGTAAAAAGTCAAAAGAGTCTCAAACTGTCTTCAGCGATTTTGACTTTTGAATTTTTACTTTTGACTTAGCAATGCCAAAGTCATTCATCATCATATCTTTGCCAATCTTATTAACAACTTCCGGCACAACATAAATACAGCTGGTCTGTAATTATTATTTATGTATTACTTGTTATACGGCACTTTATATTTGTTTTCCTTATTGCCCATGCGGGTTCTGTATATTTTTTGCGACCTCATTTATGTTATACTCTATTACATAACAGGTTATCGCAAACAAGTGGTAATGAAGAACCTTTCCATTGCTTTTCCTGAAAAATCAGAAGCGGAAAAAGTGGCGATTGCAAAAAAGTTCTACAAGAACTTCATTGACAATTTTATTGAAGCCATAAAGATGCTGAGTGCGGGAAAATCTTTTGCACAAAAAAGATTCTCCGGCAACTTCGAAATTTTTGATGAGATTCAATCCCAAGGCAAAAGTGCCCATCTTTTTCTCGGACATTTTTTTAATTGGGAGGTTGGCGGCGCTGCTCTGGAGCATTATTCACCGCTGCATATGCTAATTGTGTATATGCCAATAAAAAGCCAGGCAATGGAAAGATTGTTTATCAGGTTAAGACAACTTTCCGGCGCAGGACTTATTCCAGCAACGCCAATGAGTGCCTTCACGAGAGGATATATTGCAGAAAGAAAACGTCCCTACATGCTTGCATTGTTAGGTGATCAAAGTCCGGGAGGTGTTGAAAAAGCTTACTGGTTGAATTTTTTTAACAGAGCTACGCCATTTGTAACCGGTCCCGAAAAAAGTGCACGCTCTGCTAATATGCCTGCTGTGTTTGGATATCCAACAAAAGAAAAACGTGGTCAATACACTCTTCATTTCGAAATGATAGAAGAAAATCCAAGAAGTGTAGAAGAAGGAGAACTAACGCGCCGATATGTAAAAATATTGGAGCGATTAATCACAGAGAATCCTGAGCTTTGGATGTGGACGCACAAGCGCTGGAAAGCTGACTGGAAAAGCGAATACAAGGAGTTGTGGATAGGGGAAGATGTGCCGGTGGTGAGGCCGAAAGCGTATTAGTAACGAATTAATAATTAAGAATTAATAGGGTAACATACTTTGCAAAAAGCGATATTATTTCTGTTTAAAAATTCGAAGGGCGGCATTCAAAAACTGAATGCCGCCCTATTAATTACTAATTATTAATTATTCTCTAGTTCAGCACGCTCTGATCTTTCTCTATCTCAATACCAGACTGATCTTTAATCTTACCCCAACCACCATTTACGTTGCGGATATTGTGAATACCCTGGCGCTTCAGCAGTGAAGAAGCAATCACGCTTCTGTAGCCGCCGGCACAATGAACGTAGATGTTTTGGTTCTCTTCAAGGATAGACATGTTTGCAGGATTCTTCATATCAGAAAGCGGAATGTTCACTGCATTTTTTACGTGGCCGGCTCCAAATTCTGCTTCACGGCGAACATCAAGTACAACAAGATGCTCATCGAATGGAAGATCCATCGCTAACTCATCTGCTTCAACATCAATGATGAGATCAACTTTTTCACCCGAATTTTTCCATGCTTCAAAACCACCTTCAAGATAACCGTTTATTTTATCAAAACCCACGCGTGCAAGGCGAATGGCTGTTTCTTTTTCTTTTCCGGATTCAGTAACAAGAATCATGGGTTCATCGAAACTTAAGACACTTCCGGCCCATTCTGCAAAGCGCCCTTCAAGGCCGATGCTTATTGAGTTTGGTACAAATCCATGGATAAATGTGTTGGCATTTCTTGTGTCCAAAATAACGGAACCTTTCTCTGCTTCTGCTTTGAAGTTTTCAACAGACAAGGGCGCCAACGCTGTTTTCAGCACTTCGTCGAGGCTTGTGTAGCCTTGTTGATTGATCTTTGCGTTGATTGGAAAATATTGTGGAGCAGCAGGCAGATCTTTTGTTACTGCATCAATAAACTCTTGCTTGCTTTGCGGTTGCAATGCATAGTTGGATTGTTTTTCACTACCTATAGTGCTTTGCGTATGCGGGCCAAGGTTTTTACCACAGCTGCTTCCCGGGCCGTGCGCAGGATAAACGATTACGTTATCTGCCAATGGGGCAATTCTGTTTTGCAAAGAATCGTACAATAAGCCGGCTAGCTCTTCAGAAGATTTATTTCCGCTGCTAAGGTCAGGACGGCCAACATCGCCAACGAACAATGTATCGCCGGTGAAAATTGCGTGATCAGTTCCTTGCTCATCCTTTAAAAGATAACAAGTTGACTCGATTGTATGACCAGGGGTATGCAGAACCTCCAGGCTGATGTTTCCCAGCTTAAAAACTTCACCGTCTTTTGCAAGATGGAAATCGAAAGCAGCTTTAGTTCCCGGGCCATAAATGATCGGCGCACCAGTTGCTTTACTCAGGTCGATGTGACCACTTACGAAGTCGGCGTGAAAATGTGTTTCAAAAATATATTTGATGGTAGTGTTTCGTTCGGCTGCCTTTTGAAGATAATCGTCAATGTCTCTTAAGGGGTCGATAATGGCAGCTTCACCGTTGCTTTCAATGTAATAAGCAGCTTCGCTTAAACAATTGGTATATAATTGCTCTACATACATAATGTCTCATGTTTAGTATTACAAAGGTAGGTATTAAAAAGTAGTCAGTTCAAGGTAATGGACCAACCGGTCCTGGATGCTCGCAAAAATAAAAAGAGGTTATCCCATTTCTGAAATAACCTCCACTTATGTGTTTAAATCTATTTAAAAAATTCGGGGTTCCTATGCGGTAAGCTCAAGGACGAATTTGTTGATATCCTCAATGCGATTGTGATTTACAGTATAATAAATAAACTTCCCGTCACGCTCGGTTTTAACGATTCCTGCTCTTCTTAAAATAGCCAAATGCTGTGAGGCTACGGATTGCTCAAGACGAAGGCGAACATATATTTCTGTTACGGTCATTTTACCGCTTTCCTCTAGCAACTTTAAAATTTGCTGGCGTAGTTTATGATTCAGCGCCCTCAAAATAAGTGCTGCTTTTTTTACCTGGAGAAAATCAATTTTCATGGTAGACACGTCTTCTAATTTTATCATTACGGTATTAATTGATGTATTCATAATTGATAATTGGACTTAAACACATGCAAAAATTCAACAAATTGACTAAAACATATATTTAAAAGCGACATTTTACAATCCTAATGGGACAAACTTTTAGAATTTCAACTCCCTGCGAGGTAAACTTCCTTCAGGTAGGCAGGCTCGGCATACGCGAGGTCTGCAAATTCCGATCGTAAGTATTTCTGGTAAGATAAGGTTCCTAATTGCGCAGCGGTTACAGTAACCGTTTGAAAATCAGCGTTTTTATTTGATATCAGCCTTTCAAACTTGTTGCTTCCTGATCCCGAAAAGACAACTTTATGTTCTAAAAGCAAATCATTGTAAGAAGACTCGTCTAATACTTTGGCAGCTGCTTTTTCTACTATGCCTAATTCTTCATCATATACTGCGGAAAACACTTCAAGTCTTCTCGCGTCAATCATAGGGCAAAATAATATAATTTGTTGTTTGTTTATACTATTATTTTTATGCCAGTTTTCCACGCTGGCAAACGCCATTATTTTTAAAGTACTTTCAGTTATTAAAGGGATGTTTAATGCAAAACACAAACCTTTTGCCGTTGCCATTCCCACCCTCAATCCGGTATAAGACCCGGGTCCTTCTGCAACAGCTATTGCATTAAGGTCACTAACAGAATGCCCAGAAGCAGTCAATATCCTCTGAATTGCATTCTGAAGCCAGGAAGAATGATCGCGTTGTTCTTTATTTATCTCAACACTCAGTTCTTTATCTCCATTCATTAACCCCACACTAGCCGTTTCCGTCGCCGTATATATATTAAGAATCAACGCCATTTAAAAGAAAGTTAATTGATATTTAATGATTTACCTTGGAAAAGTGCCTGTTTAAACGATTTATCAAACCGGCAAAATTACTTCAAATCCCGCTAGGAATAACGGGTTTCATGGTAAACCACTAAAATTCAATATGCAAAGAAGAGGTAAATTTCTCATAACAAGAAATAAAAGCATATAAAAAACCGAAATATCTGTATGAATTGCCCTTTTTGGTTGACCAAAATTTTAACCCGATTTCCACATAGTAGCGGCTTTGTCCAGAGCTCGTGGCAAGTCTTAGTTAAACGGCAGAAAGGCTGATATGCAGATTTTCTTAATAAAGCCCAGTCTCGCTCGAATTTTGCAGAATGAGCATGGAACGAATTGTATCCTGGAACTTGAAACTTGCTACGCCTAGTCAAACCTTATCGCGTCCAGGTTAAAATCTTCCGGAAACTTTGCTGTTTTATCTGCATAAAAATCCCTTAAAACTTTGGCGTCTTTTTCTTTATCGCCGCTAAGCCAGATCGGCGCACCGATACCTGCTTCTTTCTTTTTGTAATCCAAATAAGCAGGGTAAACAGGCACATTTGCACCGAGGGCGATGTAATAAAAGCCCTTTTTCCATTTATCGACACGCTTACGAGTTCCCTCGGTTGCGATCATTAAAATTAGTTCCTCTTTTTGCCTGAACATTTCAGTAATCGACTCAACAAGTTTGTTATAAGTCTTTTTCCTTTCTACGGGAATGCCTCCGGACTTGTGCAAAAGACCGGCGATGGGCCATTTGAACCATTCTTTTTTAATGAGGTAATGCGCATCTATTCCAACGATTCGCAACGCAGCAAGGGAGTAGACGAAGTCCCAGTTAGACGTGTGTGGAGCAGCAATAATAACACCCTTATCAGCATTGCCGGTAAACATTGTTTTAATTTTCCACCCTTTAAGTTTAAACCACCAAACAAACAATCTGAGCATTTACTGACAAGTTTGAGATTATTGAATAACTCTAATTCTGTCCCAACAGTTCTTACATGGATAAAAAAAGTTCTGCAAAATATCAGTTTTGCAGAACTAGCGAGGTGATCACAATCATAAATATTATTGATAAATAAGGTGTGTGAGCAAACCGTCTCTCAGTTTAGGCTCAAACCACGTAGATTTCGGAGGCATTACGTTTCCGCTATCTGCAATATCAAATAATTGCTTAATGCTAACAGGATACAAGCTGAAAGCCGCCGCCACGTCTCCGCTGTTTACTCTTTTTTCCAACTCACCTAATCCACGGATACCTCCAACAAAGTCAACGCGTTTGTCGGTGCGGGGGTCTTTAATATCCAAAATAGCATCCAGGACTTTGTTTTGCAGAATCGTTACATCCAAAACACCAATAGGGTCCTTCGTGTAAGCGCTTTCTTTAGCAACAAGCTTGTACCATTTGCCATCAACAAACAAACCAAATTCATGCAGGTCTGTTGGCAAAACTGCTGCAGGAGCCGGGGATACGGTGAAATTGCTTTCAAGTTTAGTCAAAAACTCCTGAACACTTAAGCCATTCAAATCTTTTACAACGCGGTTATAATCCATGATCTTCAACTGGCTGGCAGGGAAAAGTGTGGTCAGGAAATAGTTTGCATTGTCGTGGTGACCTTTGTCCAAAGCCTTGCGGACTTTAGCTGCTGAAGCCGCTCTGTGGTGGCCGTCGGCGATATACGTGTGAGGAACTTTTTCAGTGAAAAGATTCGAGATAGATGCAATCGCAGCATCTTCATTTACGATCCATATTTTATGATGAATAGAATCTTCCGCTGCAAAATCATACACGGCAGCATGATTTTTCTTCCAGTTTTCGATCAGCTCATTGATAGCATCCACATCACGGTAAGCAAGGAAAACATTGCCTGTTTGTGCGCCCGTTGTTTTGATGTGGTTGATACGGTCCTGCTCTTTTTCAGGGCGTGTAAACTCGTGTTTTTTAATGATGTCATTTTCGTAATCATCCACAGAAGAACCCGCTACCAAACCTGTTTGACTGCGGCCGCCCATTACAAGTTCATAAATATAATAGCAAGGTTTTTCCTCACGCAATAAAACACCATTGTCAAAAAGTATGTCGATATTTTCTTTAGCCTTTTCATACACTTTTTGTGAGTGTACATCCACCTCTTCGCCAAGATCTATTTCAGATTTTGTTACGTGTAAAAACGACTGCGGATTATTTTGTGCAGCAACTCTTGCCTCCGCAGAGTTCAATACATCGTACGGAGGAGATGCAACTTTTTTTGCCAGATCAACAGTTGGTCTTAATGCTTTGAAAGGTGTTATATATGCCATTGGTGGTATGCTGTTTTGAGTGTTTATTAATGTTCGTGAAACGTGAATCGTCAATCGTGAATAGGGTTCCAAACGGAGCGACCATTCACGTTTCACGATTCACCATTCCCGTTTATTATCCCTTTTTCGTTGCAAAATCTTTTATAAGACCGCATAGCGCTTGTACGCTTTCGAGAGGCAAAGCGTTGTACAGTGATGCACGGAAACCTCCAACACTTCTGTGGCCCTTTACACCGTACATGCCATTGTCTTTGCAGGTTTGCAAAAATGCTTTCTCTACTTCAGGATCAGATATGGTGAAAACAACGTTCATTTTGCTTCTGTCTTCTTTTGCCACCGGCAAATTGAACATTGGCAACGCATCCAAAGTATTGTAAAGCAAACTTGCTTTTTGATCGTTTATTTTTTCGATTGCAGCAACGCCACCGATTTTTTTCAACCAGCGCAAAGTCAACATACAAACATATACTGCAAAAACAGGAGGTGTGTTAAGCATGGATCCATTGTCAATATGACTCTTGTAATCCATCATTGTCGGCAGTTTGCGACCCGCAAGACCCACAATGTTTTTATCGATCACCAGGATATTTACACCTGCCGCGCCGATATTTTTTTGTGCTCCGGCGTAAATCAACGAGAATTTGTTGAAGTCCATTACAGTGCTTAAGATATCACTGCTCATGTCTGCGATCAAAGGCACATTGGTTTGAGGAATGCTGTGCATTTCTGTTCCTTCAATAGTATTGTTAGTTGTGTAATGGAAATAGCTTACATCACTTGGAATTTCATATCCTGTAGGAATGTAAGAGTAGTTTTTATCTTTTGAGCTGGCAACCACATTGACGTTGCCAAAGAGCTTTGCTTCTTTAATAGCCTTTGATCCCCACACCCCACAATCAAGGTATGCGGCAGTTTTGCCTTCGGCCAGCAAATTCATCGGGATCTGGAAGAATTGTGTGGACGCGCCACCGTGAAGGAAAAGTACTTCCTTATTCGAATCAAGGCTCATCAATTCTTTTAACAACGAAACGGCTTCATTAAGAACACCTTCAAATAATGGAGTACGGTGACCGATTTCCAGGATGGAAAGACCGGTATTGTTGAAATCTAAAATTGCTTTTGAAGCTTCCTGAAAGACTTCTTTAGGTAAAATAGATGGGCCCGCGTTAAAATTGTGCATTACCATGTTAGTTTTATTCGATGAAGTAAGGAGGCGCAAAAATATTCAAAAAGCAGGGAATTACCTTTATTAATTCTATTTAAAGAAGAGATGGAGTGATAAAAGTCTACAAATACAGTGGTTTTGTTGAAATTTTTTTAAAGGGAGCACACAGATGACGCTGATTGGACAGATTTACACGGATCGTTGTTAATAATAGCAAAAACCGAAATGATTGAATAATTGACAGTTTGAAATCAAGGAGGCTTCTTGAACATAAACATTCAGTTATTCAGTTACTCACTTATTCAATTATTATCAGCGCAAATCAGTTAAATCAGTGTCATCAGTGTGCTCTCTCTACAACGCGACATTCTGCACCAATGCACTCTTATAAGGATAGTCTGTATTGTAGTGCAACCCACGGCTTTCTTTTCTGAAGCTCGCAGATTTCACTACGAGGTATGCTGCAGTGATCATATTACGCAATTCGCACAGCTGCGGAGAAATTTTTGTATTGCGATACAACACTTCTGTTTCTTCGTGCAGCAGATCAAGGCGATTCATAGCTCTTTCGAGACGGACGTTTGTACGCACGATGCCCACATAGTCGCTCATTAGCAACTGTAATTCCTTTAAGCTTTGCGTGATTAGGATCATTTCCTTTGGATCACCTGTGCTTGATGCGTTCCAATCAGGAATGGTGGTTTGGAACTCAATGCCTTCGATTTCCTTTACTGAATCGAGAAAGCTACGGTGACTGAAAACCATTGCTTCGAGCAAAGAGTTACTGGCTAGACGATTAGCGCCGTGCAAACCTGTGGAGGCACATTCTCCCGAAGCATATAGGTGGCGGATAGATGTTCTACCCCACTCATTTGTTTTGATGCCACCGCAACTATAGTGCGCCGCAGGCGCAATAGGAATCATGTCTTTTGTAACGTCGATGCCGATAGACAAGCACTTCTCGTAAATATTGGGGAAGTGATGAATGAATTTGTCTTTGTCCATGTGACGGCAATCAAGATATTCATGCTCCGTACCATTCTTTTTCATTTCACTATCAATGGCGCGGGCCACAATATCACGCGGAGCAAGATCCTTTCTTTCATCATATTTTTCCATGAAAGCTTCGCCGTTCTTATTGCGAAGAATACCGCCATCTCCACGAACCGCTTCTGTAATCAAAAATGCCTGGCCACGGATGCCTGGCAAATACAACGCGGTAGGGTGAAACTGAATGAACTCCATATTTTCAATTCTTCCCTTTGCGCGGTACACCATTGCCACACCGTCGCCTGTTGCGATGTAGGGGTTTGTGGTGGTGCGGTAAATTTGCCCGTTTCCTCCAGTTGCCAGTAATGTAATTTTGGAAAGAATTTTTTCTATGCGGTTCGTTTGAAGGTTTAACACGTACACGCCATAGCAATCAATATCGGGAGTAGATTTTGTTACCAGATAACCAAGATGGTGCTGGGTGATGATATCTATTACGAAGCAATGCTTAACAAGCTCGATATTTTTTTGCTTTGCAATGGCTGTCAGCAGCGCTCTTTCTATTTCCCAACCGGTAATATCTTTATGGTGCAGAATGCGAAACTCGCTGTGGCCACCTTCTCTGCCCAAAGAAAAATCACCATCGGGATCTTTATCGAAGCGGGCACCCCAGTCGATTATTTCCTGAATGCGTTCAACGCCTTCCTTCACTACTATTTCAACGATTTCTTCGTTGCACAAACCATCACCGGAAATCAGCGTATCCTGTATATGTTTTTCGAAACTGTCTTTTTCAAAATCCGTTACGCCGGCAACGCCGCCTTGGGCATACTTTGTATTTGTTTCATCAGCGTTGGCTTTTGTAATAATCGTAACCTGTCTGTCAGGAAATCGATTCGCTACCTTTAAAGCATACGTCAAGCCTGCGATACCTGATCCTATGACTAAAAAATCTGTTTCCATTGCAATAAATAAGTTGTCAAATGTAAGATTAATTGCCGGAGAGATATGTGATAGCGCCGCGTACAATGCAATATTGTGCCATGATATAACTCAGCATTACACAAAAGGATGCGCCTTCGAAGGGATGATAAAACTTATTGGTGGCCAGTAAAGAGTCTGACAAAACAAAAAGCGCCGCGCCGGCAACGCAAAAATAAGTTTGCCTGTTACCGTTATTTTTAAATGCCTGGATGCTGCAAACCAGCATGGTTGCAATGGTTGCGGCATATACGAAAACTGGCATTTGCAATGCCCCAAGATGAGGTCTCAAGAAGAAAAATAAAACAACAGCGTACAGATAAATAACGCCGAAAATCCACGGGTTCCATTTCTGTTTTTCTGTTTGCGCATATATAACGTTGGCAAAAAAGAAAATGTAAAGCAAGTGGGCGAAAAGGAAAGACACTAAACCAGCCATGAAAAACTTTGGTGCATCCACCAATAAAAACACATCACCCAGCCATGAAAAAAACAAGGCCGCGATTACGTATAATCGCGGCCTTGAATTATCTGGAATATTTGAAACGAACCATGCGATTAAAAACGGCATGAGCAATGACTTTGATACCAGGGCGAGTAAATGCCAGTTGGTAGTAATTGAAAACAGATTAACCAAACTATCAATACCAAATAAGATCAGCCAAGTTTGCACATATTAGTGAGGTTTGAGATATAGGTGTAGGGAGTGGAAACCGTACACCTCACACCTTAATAAGTTGCCTTCAATTCCATCAATTGCGGATTGTCAAATGCACTGAAAAGATCTGACTTTAAAGTGATGGTTTTTTTATCTGCAGACAATGTAGCCAGTTTGTTACTTACGGTTTTCGCTGGTTTAGGCAATTTAAGGATTAGCGTATAGTTCATTTCACCCATCATGCTCATCATTCCTTTTATTTGCTCCACTTTTTCATCGTGTATGAATGCATCGTAACGATCCTTATTCACTGTTTTTGAGTAAGAGCCATCTTTGAAGTTCACATCGAAAATAGAATTGATCTGGTTCAAACCACTGGAATCGGAGCCACTATTCATACCCTCCTGCGCCTGCACGGTTTTGAAAGCTTCGTTCAAGCCGCCATTTCCTTTTTGAATCATTGCATACAATTCATTAAGGTTTCCAAGACTGCTGAACGGATATTTCATATCCAGTTTCATCAAGCTTTTCTTTATGTCCATATTAACGTGCATTACACCACCTTTCAATAATTCTCTTTTATGTTCGTCCATGTCCTGAGCACTGTCAAGAATAGACTTAAAGCTGATGGTGGTGTCCATCGTTTTGTTCATGCCTTCTTTTTGCAGATCGCTATCACTCATAAAGCCCTTCATCATTTCGAAGGCCTTACTCATGTCCATGTTAAGGTTATAAGTGCCGGTGCCATTCTGCTTTATCTCAACGGTTTCTACTGTATCGAAACAGCTTGCCAGGCAAAAAGAAAACGCAATGATGATTAAATATTTGAGGTGTTTCATACCGCTGTGAAAATGTTTAAGGTTGTTTGCTATAATATTTGAATGCAAAGCTAGAATTAAAGTCAAAATTCAAAAATCAAAATTCAGAAAAATCGCTGTGTGGCCAAATCAAAAGTTAAAATTCAAAAGCAAAAAAGCCGTTGATTGTTCGCGTTACCACTTTTTGACTTTTGATTTTTTAATTTTTACTTCTGAATCGCCTGATATTTTACTACAAAAGTTTTGCTTTCTCCCGCCGGCAATAAAATCAGCCCCATTTTATTGTTAAATGCATCAGGCGTTGCGCTCAGGTTTTCAATTGCTATACTTTTTCTGTGTGGCGGCGTGTATATCTGCAGGAACGGATAACTTTCGTCGGGCCACAGGCTAACGCTTACCCCATTGCGGGGGTTAGAGAAAATAGCAGCAGGTTCGTTTTTCACAAAACGAAGAGAGAAACAATTGTCCAGCTGTGTGTCGTTCAGCAATTTTGGGGCATTGAATTCCTGATATTCAATCTGTTTGCCGGTTGGGACAAGTTGTTCGTTAAACTCAATAATGTTTTCGCCGTGAAACTGCAACAAGCAATCGTTTACATCATTTCCCAAAGTAAAATATGGGTGCCAGCCGTCTTGCATTGGAATGATTGTACTGCTGTTATTGGTAACAACCGTTTTCAGTTCAAGCGTGTTGGATGGCATTAATGAATATGTTACAGCGCAGGTGTATTGATAAGGATAGCCTTCATTTTCGTTATCATATTTGTATTGAAGTGTCACCGAAGCGCCCTTGTCATCTGCATGTTGTGCGGTAATCTCAAATGGTTTATTGAACAACAAACCGTGAATGGCAGTACCATCTTTAAATTTATTGGAGAATTCAAACAACTGTCCGTTGAAAGTATACTTTCCATTAGCAATGCGGCAGGCGAAAGGGGAGAGCTTGCTGCTTTTGAAGCTAGTAGCAAGATCTGTATCAATATCCTTTTGATCTGCATAATTGGCGATGACGTTTAGCGTACCTTCTTTCAAAGGAATATCGAAGCTATGCAACATCGCTCCAAAGGCCGGTAAAATGCTTGCTTTTGTTCCCGTCTGTTTGTCTTCCAGTACGATTAATGATAAACCGGTTTCTTCTTTTTGGTAAGTGGAAAAGGACATGGTGATGATATTTGGTATTTGAAATTTAAAATTGGAATGTACTTCGAGCTCCGCGGTAACTGAATGACTGAATAAACTGAATGTTTACATTCGATTAGTCTCGTCGACTTTCAACCACTCAGTTTATTCAGTCATTCAGTTATTATCTATCCAAGCTCCGTTTTCTTTTAAAAGATTAATGAGTTCTTCTACGGCTACTTCACTGTCGACGTTTCTTTTCACAACCTCTTTGCTCTTGTACAAAGTGATTTTGCCGGGGCCGCTGCCCACGTAGCCAAAATCGGCATCTGCCATTTCGCCCGGACCATTTACTATACAACCCATAATGGCAATTTTTATTCCCTTCAAATGGTTGGTACGTGAACGGATTTTTGCTGTCGTTTCTTGCAAGTCGAACAATGTACGGCCGCAACTTGGGCAACTGATGTATTCTGTTTTGGAAATACGAGTTCTCGTGGCCTGTAGAATAGAAAAGGCTGTATTATTTAAGAATTGCTCAATACTTTTTGTTTCAAGATAAGTTCTGCCTGTTACTTTGATGTTTGCAATAGTGGAATCTGTCAGGCCAAGGCTTATACCATCTCCCATGCCTTCCAAAAACAGGGCGCCGGTTTCTGTAGCAAGGTGAATCAAATGCTCGTCGATGCCATGATGTGGGCTATCGCAAATTAGTATCGCCGGATTTTTGATGCTTCTGTTCATTAGCTCCGCAAACATTTTGCGAACCGATTGCATGGCGTTTTCATTAGTAGAACTCAGGCAAAGAACAACGGTGCTGTCTTTTGCCAGTTCGTCAATATATTTTGTACGCTCATTTTCGTCAGTACAATCAACTTTCACAAAGTTTATCGCATTGTGTTTTACCGTCGCGTTGATGAATTGCTCATCCGAAAAGATGGGCAAGAATTTATCGCGACCATTCACGTTTGCGTCTAGGTTCTCTTGTTGCCATGCATGTGCATGCATGATGACCTTCAATGTTCCGGGCAATGCAAAATGAATGAGGTTATTTCCGGTGAAAATATAATCTGCCGCCGCATCGCCAATGGTCCATTTGTCGCTTGGCTCATCATATTTATAACCGATGTTTTCAAGATCGGCAGGAGAAATTGCACTGTGTTTGCTGAAATTTGCTACCACTACAGGAACTTGTTTGCCTCCAATATTGGAAACCTCGAAGGTGTCACGTTTTTTATATTCGAAAGGAGAATAAGGAAGTTTGATTTTTTCTTCCGGAGCTTCGCTGCGTTCAGTTTGATGATCATATCTTTTCACCAAGTCCTTGCAAACCGGTATCTCGAATTCGGGATCTTCGGTTAACGAAACACGGATCGTATCCCCAATGCCATCTTCGAGCAAGGTGCCGATGCCTATAGCAGATTTAATTCTTCCGTCCTCTCCGTCGCCAGCTTCTGTTACGCCCAAATGAAGCGGATAACATTCATTGAATTCATCCATCATTTGCTTGATCAAAAGCCTGTAGGCATGCACCATCACCTGCGGATTGCTGGACTTCATGCTTAATATAATATTATGATAGTCCTCATCGCGGGCTATGCGCAAAAACTCCATGGCGCTTTCCACCATGCCGATCGGCGTATCTCCATAGCGGCTCATGATGCGATCGCTCAGAGAACCGTGGTTGGTCCCAATACGCATCGCCGTTCCGTGTTCTTTACAGATTTTCACTAACGGTGTAAACCTTGTACGGATGCGTTCGATTTCTTCGGCATATTCTGCATCGGTATATTCAAGTTGCTCGAATTTCTTTTTGTCAACATAATTGCCCGGGTTCACTCTAACTTTTTCTACAATTCTTGCTGCAATTTCTGCGGCATTTGGAGTAAAATGGATATCGGCAATGAGGGGAGTATTGTAGCCGCGCTTGCGCAATTCGTTTTTAATGTTCAGCAGGTTCTCGGCCTCTTTTTTGCTTGGAGCGGTAATGCGAACCATTTCTGCGCCAGCCTCTATACAGCGGATGCTTTGCTCTACCGTCGCCATGGTGTCCATGGTGTCGGTAGTGGTCATGGTTTGTACGCGAATTGGATGGAAATTGCCCAGCAAAAGATCTCCGATCTTCACTTCTCTTGTAGCCAGTCTTTTATAAGAGGTCAGCGATTCACTATATAACTGCATGTAGATTGTACACTTTTTTGCAAGGTAAGGAAAAAAGAAAAAAGCATTGGGCACACGGATGACACGGATTGGACGGATTTACACGGATCTATTCAAAAGTTGAGTAACTGAATATCTGAATGTTTATGTTTAACGTCCCAGCGTTCATTCAAACTTTCAATTATTCTATCATTCATTGACCCAGTTGTTAAACAATCCGTGCAAATCAGTCCAATCAGCGTCATCTGTGTGCTACCTCCAACAAAAAAGGCCCCCAATTTGGAGACCTTTTCTGAAACTCTTGAACCCGAATTATCCCGGCATTCTTGTAATATATTTTTCGATCTGTTTGATCTGATCTACTATCTGAGGCGTAGTTGGTTTTAACGCTTTTGCTTTTTTGAAGAAATCTTTTGCAGCGCGGAACTCTCTTTTTGTCATCATGATGCTGCACATTTGAAGATAAGCTGCTGCTTCGTTCTCTTTATCAGGAAGACCTTTGCGGATTGCAGAACGGATATAGTTTTCCGCTTGTCTAAGGTCGTTCTTTTGCATAGATACCATTCCCAATTGCAGCAAACTCGCACCTTCTGCTTCTTTCATCGGCATGCCAAGGTCCAAACCTTTCTTCATATGTTTTTCCGCACCAGTGAAATCCTGCTTCATCATAGCGATGTTACCTTTCAGGGTATAATAAACAGAACGTATTGGTTTGTATAAAAGACCAGGAAATTTGATGGTATTCAACACTCTTTCCGCGCCGTCCATATCGCCGGCTTCCATATACTCCTGGATCAGGCGAAGCGGCCCGAAGAAGAAATGACTGAAAATTAAAATAACTGCTATAAAATAAAGAACGAAAGACGGCCAAAAACCGAAGGCTACCGTACATGCAATGGCTAAAACAAGAAACACGATTCCCAGCGGAAGCCTGTATTTAATGACCCAATTGTAAAATTTCATTTTGAATGACTTTTTTTGAAAGAGTGCAAAGATAGAGAAGGAAAAGAGAAGGAACGCAGATTTTCAAGATTTTCAAGATTGGTCATGATTTTTTCTGGGTTTACATCTAAACATTTGGTTTTCAATTCTATGCAATATTCGCCGGATTGGTCACTAAACCATTTGATGACTCTCTGGAAAAAAAGTTAAAAAAATCATTATCATCATAAAAATCTTGAAAATCTGCGTTCCTGTTTTTCCCTATCTTGCCTAAATGGCCGGGATCGATATTTCATTATTATTTAACTCATCTTCTGCGATACAGATCATTCGTATGCGCAACGCTGCGTGGGTATTGCCATTTTTGTACGATGTTTTTAAAGAAAACAATGTGTTCTTTATTTCAGAGACAAAACTGGCTACTCATTTAGCGGAGACTCTTGCTTTGCATGTGGATGGAACCGAAGATCTGGAGGAAGCAAAAATTGAATTTGGTGAAGATGAGGAAAGCCGTGCCAGGAAATACCTGTTGAACTGGGTGCAAAAAAGATTGCTACAGGACTATCCTGACAGCGAAGGCAACACCCAGTATCAGTTAAGCGCCCATACCGAAAAAATATTTCAATGGTTTCAAACGCTGGGACGAAGGGATTTTGTGGGGACAGAAAGCCGTTTCAAAATGCTCTTTTCATCTTTGCGTGACATCGTTGAAAAAACGGAAGACGACCGCACCGCTCGTTTAGAAGATCTGAAAAACAAACGTGCTGCTCTCGATAAAGAAATCCAACGGCTCGAACATGGCGCCACTGTTGAAGTGTACAACAATGCGCAGGTACAGGAAAGGCTGGAACTCTTTACAAGATTGTGTTATGAACTGCTGAGCGATTTCCGTGAAGTGGAGGATAATTTTAAGCAAATACACCGCTCGATCGTTGAGCATCACACGAGAGCGGAATTGAATAAAGGCGCAATTGTGGGTTATGCATTTGAAGCGTACGATGCGCTACGCAATAGCGATCAGGGTAAAAGCTTTTACGCCTTCTGGGATTTTCTTATTTCCCGTGCCGGCCAGGAAGAGTGGCGCCTGCTTACAGAACAATTGCTCGACCTGCTGTACGATAGAAATATAGAAGCGAACAACGAGTTTCTGCAAAACATAAAAACGCTCTTGCTGCAACAAGGGAAAAGCGTGTACGAAGCGAATGATAAAATGGCGGAGAAGCTCAGCCGCATTATCACCGAAAAAGAAATTGCACGACATAAAAGATTACGCACGCAGATCAGCAACATTAAGGAACTGGTACTTGCGAATCAGCAGGAAGACGATATTCCCTGCGGCATTGCGGTGAGCGAACCAGTCAACATCAAGCTGATCATGGATCGCAAACTGAATTTGCAACAGAAAGCGCCATCAGTGGTTATTACACAACCCAACAATGCGGATGAACACATTGCAGACATTGAGCGCTTCAGCCGAATGATCAACACAAGTTTTATTGATAAAAAAAGGCTTTGGCAAAAAGTGGAAGATGTGTTGAAACAAAAACAAACAGCCACTTTAAAAGAAGTACTTGAAATAAGCGGCCTTGATAACGGCATACCGGAAGTTGTTTCCTATTACAGTTTTGTAAAGGACAAAAGCTCCCGGGTGCAAATTTTGGAAAACATGACGGAGCACATCAGCATAAATGAGGCGCAAACGAAGTTTATTGAAGTGCCGTATTTGTTGTTTAGCAGGAAAAGTGGCTGAACGTTCGAAACTGACTAACAATATGTTTTCTATAGTTCCGAATATGAATCTTTATAAAAATCGGTTCCCATACTTAGTTGTTCGCAATCAGGACTTACTCGTTCCAGAGCATTTACAATTTTTAGCTTTAGTACTTCGCTATAGTCTTCTTCACTTATGAGAGAAGTTACGATTTCTTGGAGCAATTCTTTATCAATAATATTGTCTGCGACAGTAACAGCAAGATTCTCCATTTCAATAATAAATTTATCTACAAGAAAATCAAGTCCATTAAGCTCGAGGAAGAATGCTCCCAATGCAATCGACGTTCTTTTATTGCCGTCGCTAAAAGCGTGAGATTTATTAAATGAAAATATTAGATGCGTTAACTTTTCTTCAAACGTTGGATAGTAGACATCATTTTGAATATGTACAAGAATGCTGTCGATGTTACCAATGTCTTTTATGCCAGCTTTTCCCCCGGAAAGTAATATTATCTTATCGTGGATTTTAATAGCACAATCTGATGGGAAATAGTTAAAATCCATTCTATCTGTCTTTTAGTCGTATAAAAACTTCTTTATTATCTTCCAATCGCTTTTCTAAATCCATGCTTCGTTCTCCTAAAAATTTTTCATAATCTTTGGAACTGACTTCATTGACATAATTCTTTAATTTTTCATGTAAAGCATCTCTGAACGCTAAGTCCCTACTTGCCATTAAACTTCTTGCTTTTTCACGCAATGGCACTAATGTTGGTTCAGTAATAATTTCATATGTGGAAAATAAAATGTGGGCCTCTGATAAACTCAATTTTCTTTTCAGCTTATCAAATTCATTTTTTAAAAAACTTGCGAAACCATTTTCATAACCTGCGATTAGATCTAAAACCTCAGAATACATTGTGCTTCTTACGCTTTCTTTTGCATCTAATTTCAGTATTTGCCGGTATTCCTTCGCGTTTTCTTTGAAAATGCTTTTATAGATTTTGTCTGTGAGCTGACTGTATTTGAATTTATTTTCAGCAATGTAATAGTCCAAAGCATTTGTAAATTCCTGTCTGTAATTGTATTCCCGAATTGCACTGGGCACAAACTCCTCTTCTCTTTGATTAATGAATTTTGTATTCCCTCCAAGCTTTTTGTTTAATACATCAATTACAATATCTAAAATTGCAGAACGTAGTTTTTGTGCTTTTTTCGAGCCTGTTAACAACATTCCAAGGTTCAAAAATGCTTTATAGGTAAAAACCGATAGTTGGGGTGTTTTAGCCAAACTATCTAATTCATTTTCAAACAGTTGGACTATGTTACCGACATGGATGTCGGTAACATCCCCGTTTTTCTTTGTAACTCTCACAAAATCAATGACTTTCTCTTTGAAATCTTTAAGCTTTGAACCAAAATAGACCTCATAGCCACTTTGCACCAATTCTTCTTTATTGCTCTCTATGATTCTTTCAATTGTTCTTATATCTACTTCAAAGTAATCAGCGACTTGTTGTTTGGTAAAACGAAACTTTCCCTCGTGCTTAAACCCATAAAATCCCACCTGCTCGTAAACTTCCCGTATAGCAAAATTGTTATTTAATATATTTTTTCTGTCTAAACTGGAATTAGTCAAGTCTTTTGCCATGTTCTGCAAAGTTTATTTGTGAAGAACTTCGGTTTGATGAACCTCACCTCAAAAATACCCTCAATTATTATCTCGCAAAACATTTTCTTAGGAGCGCAGCTTTTTTCAATTTCAAATGTTTAAGTAAGTTTACTTTTGACCCTACGGCCGTCCTAATGCAGACCGCTGTAGTCGTGTGTTTGGCATTTGGCAAAAATTATCATCTATGGAATTAAAAACACAAACAAAAATCCTCCCATATACGCAAGCTTTCATTAAGCTGCTGAAAGGGCCGGTAGAATATATTGATAAAAATACGTGGGAGAAACTGTTACAGTACAAATCTGAACTGGCAGTTTTTGTGCAGCAACTTGGGCTTACGCTCGTGCTGGACGAAGAAGATGGCTATGCATATGTGAAGCACACCATTAGCGAAGAAGACGATGATGCAGCGGTCAGCTGGATGCAGCGCCGTTCTTTTACTTATGATGAAAGCGTGTTGCTCGTTTTGCTGCGCGATATGATGGCGGAGTTTGAAGTGGGCGAAGCAACCAGCCGCGAGTTGATTAAAAAGAGAAGAGAGATAAAAGAATATGCTGAATTGTTTTTTAAAGAAAACGCCAGCCGTGTAAAATTCATTCGTGAACTGGATCGCCTGATTGATCGTGCAGAAGAAAATGGGTTCATTGACAAAATGGAAAACAATGATATTCCGGATGAACAAAAATTCAGAATAAAAAAGATCATAAAGGCGCGTGTAGATGGAGAAATATTAGATCAATTTAAACAGCAACTGGAAGAACATGCAGTTAAACGTATTCAACACGGATAGTAATAAGTCGGGGTTTCGCTTGCAATACATGGAAGTTTTCAACTGGGGAACGTTTGACGAAGTGATACATTCCATTCGTCCCGTTGGTGAAACGTCTTTGCTGACCGGTGCAAATGGTAGCGGTAAAACAACCTTTGTGGATGCCTTGCTAACGTTGATTGTGCCTGAAAAAAAATACAGGTTTTACAACCAGTCATCGGGTAGTGAAAAGAAAGGAGATCGTACTGAAGATAGTTATGTAATGGGGGGATACGGAACGATCAACAGTGAAAGCACGAATACAACCAAGACGCTATATTTAAGGGAAAACAAGGAAGAAGCCTACAGTATTTTGCTGGCCAATTTTGCCAATGAAGCTGATCAATATGTAACGCTTTTCCAGGTTCGCTATTTCTCCGGCGGCGAAATGCAAAAGGTATTTGCGGTCGCGCATAAACCACTGCACATTGAGGATGACTTCAAGCCCTTTGATCTTGGTGGTAATTGGAGACGTAGAATAGATACACAATACAACAAAGGAAGTCGTAAACAGGTAGAATGGTTCAATGCCGCAAGCCGCTATGCGCAAAGACTGGTGGAAGTGTTGGGCATGCAAAGCATACAGGCGCTGGCGCTTTTCAACCAAACTGTTGGTATTAAGGTGCTGGGCAACCTGGACGAGTTCATCCGCATGCACATGCTGGAGCCAAGAAACATGGAAGATGTTTTCATTGAATTAAAAGAACACCTTGGCACTTTGCTGGATGCGCAACGCAACATTGAAAAAGCGGAAACGCAAATTGGTTTACTGAAAGCGCTTTCACAACATTATAACGAGTTCGATAAATCCAGAGAGCAATTACAAACAAGCAAACAGGAAGCAGAAACAGCGATTATCTGGAACAGTTTCACGAAAAATAGTTTGCTTACGCAGGCGATCAGCGAAAGCAAAGACTTGCTGAAAGACCTGCAAGAACAATTGACAGATTGCAAACGCTCCATTGATGACTTAAAAGAGAAGGAACGCGACACCCGCAACGAACTTGAGCAAAACAAGGCAGGGCAAAGATTGCACAACCTGGAACTTGAGTTGAAAGACCTGAATGAGAAACTGCGCCTTGCGGAAAAGAATCACACCTTATTTGCTGAATGGGCAACAACATTGCACGTTGAAGAAACCAACGCTACGGACGAAGCGAGCTACAAACGCATTGTAGCAGAAAGCAAACGAGCAAAACTTCGACTGGAACGCGAACAGCGCCTGAACGATGATGACGATTTTGACGCGAAGAATATTCTGAACAAATCAAAAGGAGAGAAAGACAATATTGAACAGGAGCTGAATGTTTTATTGCAATCAAAAAACAATATCCCGGGTCATTTAATTTCCCTGAGAAAAGATATTTGTGCAAACCTAAAAATAGATACCAATGATCTCCCCTTTGCAGGAGAGTTGATGCAAGTGAAGCATGAAGAGCATAACTGGGAGCCAGCGCTGGAAAAATTATTGTCTGGCTTCGCATTGCGTTTGCTGGTACCGGAAAAGCATTATAAAAAAGTAAACAAGTATGTAAACAATACCAACCTGCGTTCGCGACTCGTGTATTATCATGTTGGCGAATCGGCGCTGGAATTGAATGCAGACGACAATACTGTTTTTCATAAACTCGATTTTCATCCAGAACATAAACTCACGCCCTGGATTGAGCAACAGGTCATTCGCCAGTTTGACTACGTTTGCCTGCAAGATGAAAAAACACTTGACAGATACGACAAGGCGATCACAATAAACGGTCTCGTGAAGAATCGCGACCGGCATGAAAAAGATGATCGTCCCGATCGCAATGATCCCAGCCGTTACGTAATGGGCTGGAACAACGAAAAGAAGAAAGAAGCGTACATAAAGCGGAGAGAGGTTTTGGTAAAGCGAATTAGTGATGCCGAAGAAACACTGCAGCGTTGCAAACGAAAATCAGACAGATTGCAAGCGCAATCTTTCGCGATAAAGCGCATAGAGGAGCATGACGGCTTTGGCAGCATCAATTTGCAAGGCATTCAACGCAACATCCGGAATGTAGAGGAACAAATGGCTTCGCTGAAAGAAAGCAGCAACCAGCTGAAAACGCTGACAAAACAACTGGAAGAAATTCTTTCGCAGTTATCCGCCAAAGATGATGAACGTGCGCAAATAGATCGCCAGGTTGCAAGAAAGGAAATGGAAATGCAGGAGATGGAATTTGCGCAGCAAAAATTAATGGATCTGCTTAAGAATATTGAAGAGACAGACAAAGATCATTTGCTTCAGTTTCAACAGCAGCACGCAGAGGCATTGGCAAATATCAGCCTGCAAAACATAGATGCTAAATACAATGATCTCAAAGAAAAGATCAACAACCGTATAGCTGACCTGCAAAACACTTTGCACAAAGAAGAAACGGCGCTGAACAAAAGTATCAATCGCATTAAGAATCCATCGGTTGACATACAGCAACGTTTTCCTGATTGGAATGGAGACGTGCAGCAGCTTTCCGATGATGCAGCTTATGCGTTGGAATATGTGGAATGGCTGCAAAAACTGGAGCAGGACAATTTGCCCAAATACAAGAAGGATTTCGAAAACTTTATTACCACTACCATGACCTATAAGATCGGTGGTCTTAATGAAGAAATGGAGAAATGGGAAAGGGAAATTAAAAACAGCATCGTAAGACTTAACCAGTCGCTGGCGGGAATCAACTTCAACAGACTGCCGGATACATTTATTCAACTGGGCATTCGCTCGATAAATGACGCGACTGTAAAGGCTTTCCGCAATCAATTGCTGGAAGCGTTGCCGCAAGCATCGAACTGGCAGCAAAATAGTTTTGAAGATAAGGCAGCGCATTTCAGGGAGAAAATTCAACCTTTGATCAGCAGCCTGGATGAGAGCGAAACCTATCGCAATCGTGTTTTGGATGTGCGCAACTGGTTTGAGTTTTGGGCAGATGAGAAGTTTTCCAACACAGGAGAATTGAAAAAGACATACAGGCAAATGGGCCAGCTTTCCGGCGGAGAAAAGGCTCAACTTACTTACACAATTTTGTGTAGCGCCATTGCTTATCAATTTGGCATCACGCGTGAAGGAAAGAACACCAAGAGCTTGCGTTTCATTGCCGTGGATGAAAGCTTCAGCAACCAGGATGAGGAGAAAGCAACTTACCTGATGGAGCTTTGCAAACAACTGCATCTGCAACTGCTCGTGGTAACGCCAAGTGACAAAATTCAAATTGTGCAGGACTTCATTGCCCATGTGCATTTGGTACAACGAAAATCGAACGGGCACAGTGTGATGTATAATATGACGATTAAGGAACTGAAGGAAAAGTTCGATGAGGAGCAGAGCGCGGCGTAGTAATAACTAAATAAGTTTAGAACAATAATATAAATGACAACGCAGCAATATATCTCGCAACTTGAAAAGGCATACACCAACTATCTTGCTGACGTTGTATTGAACAAACCATTTGAACCGATTATTTTATGGGGCGGGAAAAACAAGCCTTCCACAACTGTCGAGTTGCACGATAACACTAAACAATTTCAGCAATTTGAGAAAACAGACACAAAGCCTGGTTGGACGATAGAATGGGAAGAATGGAATAGCAAGAAGTTTGGGAGACAACAATGGCCCAAAAATATTTCTTTGCTACAGGAAACCGACTTGCTGTTTTTGCTGAAAAAGGAAAGAGAAATTGAGTCATTCAAATTGATCGTTAAAATGTTGGTCGAATGGAAATCCGATCTGCGACAATGGATTTCCCAAAATGTAAAAGATATTTTACCACTAAAAGAAGTTTGGCCTTCGATAACGAAAGTGGTGGATTATTTGCTGGCAAACGATGTAAGAGAATACTATTTGCGAAGTATTCCGGTACCGGTGCATACAAAGTTTATCGAAAAAAATGAGTGGTTAATCGTGAGTTTGCTTCAGAATTTGTCACCTGAAAAATTTTCTCCTTCAACGTCCGATATAGACAGTCTTTTGCAGTTGCGCAAAAAGCCGTTTTTGTTCACTGCTCGTTGGTTGGATAGAGAATGCGCAAAAGAATTTACCAGCAACATGATGGTGTTTGGGATTATAACAAATGATCTTCGCGTTGCAAATTGGCGAGTTGATAGAATTATTCTCACCGAAAATGAAACATCACTCTTTCAATTGCCTGAGTTAAGCAACACGCTTGCATTGTGTAGCAATGGAAAGACGGTTTCTTTGTTTAAGGACATTTCTTTGTTCGCGAACAACAACCTATTTTATTGGGGTGATCTTGATGAGGATGGTTTTTTTATTTTGAATCATTTGCGGCAGTATTATCCACATGCTCAAAGTATAATGATGGACGAGGCGACGATCGAGCTGCACGAAAAGGAAATAACAATCCAGCCCGCTAAATACAAAAACATGGACATGGCCGGGCTGCAAACTCACGAGCTTGCCGCCTACAAAATACTGGCTGGAAGAAACGGCCGTTTAGAACAGGAGCAACTACAGCATCTTTACATTAACAATTGCCTGACAGCATTAAAGTAGCTTCGAAAGAGTATCTACCTGTTTGTAATCAACGCCCAATTCCTTAATAAAGATTAACCAACAAAATGTTTTCTTTCGTTCATAAAGATTCTATTTTAGTGTAAGGAACCTAACCTCTAAACAACATGAATTTCGGTCCTAACTTAAACTACATCTACTACATAACGGTAGGGTTGCAAGCGATATGCGCATTGCATTGCATTCGCAAGGGCAATCAGAATAAATGGTTGTACATAATTATTTTCCTGCCGATCATCGGAAGCCTTATTTATTTCTTCGGTGAAATATTTACAAAGGGCCAGTTAAGAAACGTGCAATCCGGCATGGACGCTGTGATACAGCCAACCGGCAGTATAAGAAGGCTGGAAGAGCAATTGAAATTTACCGACACATTTGATAACCGAGTAGCGCTCGCAGATGCATATTTAGCAACGGGGCAAACTGAAAAAGCAATCGAGCTGTATGAAAGGAGCCACACAGGTGTTTTTACGGAAAATGAACATTTGCTTTCACAAATGATAGTTGCCTATTATAAGGCACACCGCGATGAAGACATTATTCCGCTTGCACAAAAACTTTATAAGTCGCCACAGTTCCCAAGATCTCAAGCACACCTGTTATATGCAATTGCTCTTGCTAATACGGGAAAGTCAGCGCTTGCGGAGAAAGAGTTTAAAACAATGAGCAGCCGTTTTTCGTGTTTTGAGCAACGGTATAATTACGGGTTGTTTTTAATTAAGCAAGGCCGCGAGGAAGAAGCAGAAAGTATAGTTAGTGAAATGCTGGGCGAAGCGAGTCATTTAAGTTCACGGGAAAGAAGGGACAGCAGGCAATGGTTTGCTGCAGCGAAAGACGCTTTGAAAAGTTTGGAGAAAGCGACATCCTAAACAGAAAGAATAATTTTATAAAGCAGCGAACAATTTGCAGCTTTTTTGTTTTAGTAAATGTGAGCTCTTATTTCATAATAATTGAAGCTGAAGCTTGTAAATAAAAACTTTATTTGCAATATTTACTTCAGGACCTTTTACACACTTACCTCGCAACTATAAAGAGTATATCATGATTAACAACCTGAAAATTTCCGGGCTGTTAATAATTGACTAACCAATAGTTAAAACATACTCTTGATGGAAGCTCCCTCGCATGTCAATACTGAATCGACCCTTCAACAGAAAGTAGAAAGTTATAAAAACTTAAGCGTTCTCTTGAAATGGCTGGCAAGATGCATACTGCTGCTCGCGATCCTTTATGCCATTCTTCCTTTTCTTGATAAGGGTGCACACTATAAATCACTGGATAACAAGATGGTAATTGGCTATGCTATCGCCGCAAATTCCTCAGGTACCTTAATTGCATTTTCGACCTATGATCAAAAAGATTCTGTAAGCTCTATTCTGGTCAGTTCAGACAGTGGAAAACACTTTGAACAAATTGGGGGGCCGTGGAAGAATTATAGCATAAACAAAATATCTGTTGCTCCAGATGACCAATCCATAGTTGCCTATGGCGATGGCCGCGATATTTACATAAAGCCAGCAGGAAAAGGAGTTGACAGTTTTGTTTCAATTCACATAGCCGCGGGCTTGCCTTATCCCGTCATTTATGGTTATTCCTTTGTTCCACAAACAGACTCTGTTTATTTTTATTGCATCAACGGCAATCTCGTCGGACTCGACTATAAGAAGTGTGACTCCTTTATTGTTGGGCATCTTCACAATATTGGAACTATTAGCTCCATGAGTATCAACACTCAAAAGCAGATTGCTTTATCAGGAATTACTACAGATGTATCAGACTATGAACAAAAATTGATAGTTGACAACTACTTCGATAGGGTTGATCGCCACGCATCCGCTGACTTTAAGGGACGGACACCAATCAAAGATAGCATCAAATATTTCGATGCCACTGCAGCTATACTTGAGGACACGATGGTAAAAGTTAAGGTTGATAGTCCTGTTGTAAATAAAGATTCAATGGAAGGTTATTATAAAAAGTAATAAAACATGGGAATGAAAAAAATATTCATGTGTTTTTTGTGTATTGGCTTTGCTTCAACAATGGCTCAAAGGTCAATATTATATCCCGGATATTTTAGGGCATACGACTTGTATTGGGATTTGGATACAACCTCATTTCCGCAACAGCTGATGGTTACAGGTGATTACAGTGAAGACTTCGATACGGCCTATTATACAATGATTCAACGGACCATAAAAGAGACTCGCCCTAACGCCGATACCGGATGGTCGGGAAATACAGAATCAAGTTTGTACATAGATAATGGCTTTGTAAAATACTATAATCAACTTGATCATTTTAGGGTAGGGTTTTTTAACGGCATGTCTCATTATTACACCTTTAGCAACGACCTCAACTACATTTTCACTTTCAATCCCAACGTTGCCCATGCGCTTTACCTCGATTCAATTAAGCAAGCAGATGCAATTAATGATCTTGTCATTTGTAAAGACTCGCTACTTTATTGCTCCGTTTCAAATAATCATATCAATTATATCGTGCGGAAAAAAGGATCACGCGGAGGGTGGGAAACACTTCCTGTAGTAGTTCCGAATAAAAGCGCACTAGATAATGTCGCAAGAATTGTTTTCGCGGTTATAGTAGTGCTTTCATTATTTGGCGGGATATTATTTTTTGTCCGCTGGAAAAAAGCACAGGAAATAAAAGGTTTTCTCAAGAAAGCGCGGCCGGATGCGAACGACCTTAAACTGGCAGCTGATAAACCTTTGGAGTATGATCAAATAAAAAACAAGGACACAAAGGCGGCTATTGATGCCATGGTAGATGTAATAAAAAACAGGAATACTCCTTTGCCGATGACCATTGCAATTAATGGGGCCTGGGGAAGTGGTAAGTCTACCATCATGAATTGTATAAGAGAAAAGCTGGATGGCGACGATCAGGAACGATTTATTACAACATGGTTCAATGCCTGGCACCAGCAAACGGAAAGCAGCTTACTGGATGCGTTCTTGTTAAAAGTGATAAACCGTTATGAAAAGCCTTTCTACAAAAAAAACGGATTAAAAGCACGGCTTGCATTTGTTAGATTCAGGGCGCAGCTTGCTGTATCGCGGTTTATCAAATGGCCGTTTTATACGCAGGCATTGTCAGGGTTTGCGCTTGGGTTTCTTATTGTATCAGTTCTTATAATCATCATTAATCTCTACGGCTGGGTCGACTCTCCTGTTCTTGAAAACGCCGGGCCTCTCAACATTAATTTGACCTACTTTTTTAAAGACAATCATTTCACTTCCATTATCGCTATAGTTATTCCCATACTCAGTTTTTTCTTTCTGAAGTCTGAATCCAACCCAACAATAGGCGCATTTCTTAATGTGATGTACAAGAAAACCTTTTTGGTAGAGGTTGAAAAAAACACACCCGACCTGCGGGAAAAATTCAGAGCTCAATATTGGGAAATTATGGAGGCCGTAGGCGACCGTGTGCTGGTTGTGTTTATTGATGACATGGATAGAGTGAACGGTGACAAGATATTTGAAATGCTGGAGGCCATCAACTTCATTGGAGATATAACATCCCGTCCGGATGATCAGGAAAGCAACAGCTTAAAAACTGTTTTTGTGTTAGGGCTTTATATTGACCAGGTCGCAGAGCATTTGGGTATTTTTTTACAAAAAGAAAATGCCTACAAAAATGAGGAACCATTTAGCCGGGAAGAAGCAAAAACACTTGGGAAAAGATATATAGAGAAAATGGTGCAGTTGAATGTGCCGGTTCCGTTAACTAAAGACGATGTGTAAATAAAAATGGCAAACAGAAATAAATATATTATTTGGCCGTATATCATTTCATTAACAATGTTTCTTGGAGGTATTGTAGCGGCCATATACCTGGTTCACAACCTACGGCCTTCGAAACCCGTGGAAGAGGCCGCTGCATCGAAGAATTCAAAGGACACGACGTATGTAAAATTGCTTAACCCCGGCTTTGCGGAGACAGCGTTGGCTGATACAGTTCGCAGAAAGAATGCTACCACGAGTTTGACAATCCCGCCGGTTAAAATTGAAACCCCCACATATTCAACAAGTGGCAAATTAAAGCTTCCGCGACAAACAGGACGATGGCTCCTGCCAAACAATCCCAATTCGATTGATATTAAGTCGATCTCAGATGGTGCGACCGACAATCTTAACATTACATACGCGTCAAAAAGATTGACATCCATATACGTTGGCTTTGGCATTATTGCCGGCTTGTTTCTTATGTTGCTGACATTTTTTTCAAGGGAAGAAAGCCTGGAAAATGCAACGGTAACAGATATAGACCCTGAAGACTTGCAGGAATTATTCAATCAATTCAAACCACAAATAGCGCAATTGAGAAATCCGAGAAAGATCTTGCGCTTTAAGAATATGGTAAAATACCACTACTATTTTTTGAAGAAAGGCGGTTTGAATAACACTGAAAATCTTCGAAAGATGATGTGGATACTAATCGGTATCCAGGATGATCCTTCATTGACCAGCATTGAAAAAGTCAGCTCTGAATCTCTCGGGGATTCCCGCTGGTTCTATGATAGGATCAAAGACAAGGATTGGTTTTCCAAAGCTGCCATTAACCCATCTAAAGACGATGCTTTATTAATGACTATTCTTAAACTAAATGTTGATATGGGAGTATGATTTTTCAAACGTAATAAAACAAAAATACCCGCTAGTGCGGGCATTTTGCTAGTGTGGACTTTATCTATCTTAATAATTCCTCAACTAATTCAACTCCTCTTTTTCTACGCATCTTATGGTGCAACAGGTTTGATTTCTTTCTGCGACTTGGTTGCAGGAGCGGGTTTTGTCTTTTTGGATTTCTGCAAAATGCCAACGTGTATACCAATGTAAGCATCTGCCTGTTTGGATTTATCTACCAAAGCACTCAGCACACTTCCGGAACCAAGGAACAATGGTCCCACACGCAAACCAGCGCCGGCATTGAGCTTTGTAAGGGAATTATAAGCAACCGGAATATAAAAATCAAATATTGGGAATTCGTATCTTGGCGTTACTGAAATACTGCTGCTGTATAAAGCATTAAAAGGTTTGCCGGTGTTTTTTACAGTGGAAATAAAGCCAGCGGCGTTGATGAAAAACTTCTTCGTAATGCGGTAATCAACATTGATGTTTAAAGTAGTTGGCAAAGAAACTCTATAAGAACTTGCTGTAGCTTTTGGTGTGAAGTACTGAGGATAACTTTTCAAAACATCATTGTATTCATTGATGTCTTTTCCCTTTAGCGTATTTAAATAGAAAGCTTCGCCGTTGGGAATGTGAACGTCATACAGCCCGGTGTTAATCGCGTCTGTATGGTATTTTATTTTACCTAAATCCAGCAATGACACACCAATTTTCAGTTTATATTTTGTTTTACCCTGTTTCAATGAACCATCAGTGTTTTGATACTTTTCAAAATCAGGTCTGAACTCGTATACAAAACCGACATCTCCACCAATGCCACCGGCATCGAGTTTGGTGAAATCACTTGCATTGAGATTGTTTGCATTAATATTTACGCCACCTGCGCCCACTCCTACCAATCCCGATGCATCGGTCAAATATTTTCCTTTGCCACCTGCATCTTCTACAACTGTTCCATGAAGGTTATTGATTTGTGCATAAGAGTTACCAATGCCGCCAAGATAGCGAAGGGTAATACCGGCTTTGAAGAAATGTTTTCCCTTATCCTGCAACACGCGGCCTACTGTAAGGCCTGCCTCTGCCCAGCCATTCATCGCGAGGCGCATATTGTTTGCGCTTCCATTGGTGTAAGGATAGGTGATACCATCCTGATTGCGAATGGTGTTTACTATTTTGCTGTCCACATCACTCACATTGCCAAAACCCCTGACTCTCGTTGTAACGGCAACAGATGTTTTCTGATTTATATTAAACAACACAGACGGAGCATGTACAGCCAAAGCCACCAACGCATTCGCAGGCCGATTGTTCAAAGGAAACAATTTGTTGACAAGACTATCATCTTTAAAGAATTCATTTACTGTGCTTAGTTTGTAAGATGCATTATTGTTACCCACATTTGCATTAAAGGAAAGAAGGTTAAAATCCCAATGGTAACGGCTGTCTGCTGCGTTTGCAGGGTTTGTGAAAACGCCATTCACGCCTGCATAGTTACTGGAACGAAAGCCCGGAAAATCCTGTGCGAAACCAACATTTGACATAACAGATAACACAGTCATTCCCGCTAAGAGCTTTTTGGTACGGTTCATAGGTTTTAGAAATTTTTTGCAAATAAAAGACAGGAATAACAAATACGGAAAGATGTGCGAATGAATTTATAAATATAACGTGGAGGGATAAGTGTTTTTACTTAGGAGTGTTGGGGAATTAATAATTAATTATCAATTCAATGTCGTTTAGTTAAGGTGTTTGAAAAAACAAAAGCATCTTGCTTGTCATCCCGAGGAACGAGGGATCTGGGCCTAAAACTAATGAACACTTTGCGTAAACAATCACGCAGATCCCTCCTTCGTCGGGATGACAAGCAGTCTTTCTTTCCTGGACATAGCAACCAAGTAATTGAAAAATTGCTTAACTAACAGACATTGAAGTATTAATTGTTAATTGAAAATTGCGCGGCAATTTTCTCTGCCCATCTCGCATACTCCTTACCGGAAGGATGCAGACCGTCGGCAGCAACAAGAGACAGATCGTCGCACATTTTTCTCGTGCCTTCTGTTATGTCGATAAATGTGATGTTGTATTTGTCGGCTATTGCTTTTTTTGCGGCGTTGAAATGGTCGATTTCTTTTTTTATAGTAGGAATGTCGCGGCCTTCGGCAAATGGCGTTGCGCCCCAGTCTGGAATGGATACTACAATTACTTTTTCTGTTTTATTGCCGGCAAAATGGGTTGCTTTTTTTAGGAGAAACTCAAAGTCGGATTCAAATTCTGCCAGTGGTAAATTGCGATATTGATTATTCACACCGATCAACAGCGTTACGAAATCATATTTGTCTGAAAAAGTTGTGTGCAAGATATGTTCTGCAAGTTCGAAAGTTGTCCAGCCCGTTTTCGCAACTATCTCCGGTGCATGAACAGAGATGCCTTTTTTGCGAAGCAGTTGCACCAGCTGATAAGGAAAGCTTTCATAAATGGGAATGCCTTCGCCGATTGTGTAAGAATCGCCAAGAGCCAGATAAGAGAAATGATGTTGTGTCATTTTTTATTTAAAGTTTTTCAGGATTTCATAAAATCTGTACACGTCAGCAAACGAGCAGTACATTGGCGCGGGCGCAACACGTATTACGCCCGGCTCACGATAATCAACAATAATTCCGTTGTTGTGCATTTCATCATGTATGCGACGGCCGTCGTGTTTAAAGAATAATGAAAGTTGTGCGCCACGTTCATCCGAGTTTTCCGGAGTGATTATTTCAAATGAAATGTTCGACAACTGTTTCAGCAAGAATTCAAGGTAGTTGGTAAGCGTAATACTTTTTTTGCGAAGATTGTCGATGCCCGCGTCATCAAATAATGCCAGAGATGCTTTCAGTGAAACCATGTTGAAAACCTGCGCGGTGCTGATGTTCCAGCCAGAAGCCAATGGTTTGGGAATAAACCCTTTTTCCATTTTAAAACGCGTCTTTTCATCATTGCCCCACCAGCCGCCTAAGCGGGGCGTTTCGATATCATTCGCGTGTTTTTCATGAACAAACAAACCGCCAGTTGCGCCCGGGCCCGCGTTCAAGTATTTGTAAGTGCACCATGCCGCAAAATCTACGTCCCAATCATGCAGTGATAACGGCACGTTGCCCGCGACGTGTGCAAGGTCAAAGCCTGCAACGGCGCCGACCTCGTGAGCTGCTTCTGTAATGCGTTTCATATTGAACAACTGCCCGGTGTAATAGTTCATGCCACCAAACATCACCATTGCCAGTTCATTCGCATTAGTTTTTATTGCGGATAAAATATCTTCTTCATGAATTAACTTTTCTCCCTCTCTTGGAGATATTTCAATAATAGCCTCGTCCGGAGAAAAGCCATTTATTTTTACAAGTGTTTCAACGGCATATTGATCAGATGGAAATGCGCCCGCTTCCATGATGATTTTGAAACGTTGCTTTGTTGGCTTGTAAAAACTTTGCATTAACAAATGAAGGTTTACAGTGAGCGTGTTCATCGCTGTTACTTCATTGTTTTTCGCACCGATTAATTTTGCCATGGACAGTGAAACATAATCCTGGTAATACAGCCACGGATTTTCGCCACCGAAGTAGCCGCCAACAGCGAGCTCGCGCCAGCTTTTCAGTTCTGTTTCTATTGCTGCAGGCACGGACTTCGGTTGCAGTCCCAATGAGTTGCCACAGAAATAAATTACATCGTTGCCATTGTGTTGAGGAAAAAAGAAAGATTGCTTGAAAGCTTTTAAAGAGTCTGCATTATCCATCATGGCCGCAAAGGCAGCAGTCGCCTGGAATTGTTCGGTTGTTTGGTTCACCGGTTTAAATTTTTGATTGAATTATAGCAATACAAAAATTCAAAGCGAAGTAAACCGCTTTTGCTTTTTGCTTGCTCTCATGTTTTAATTAAACCAAATATAAGGAAATAGCAGGCTAAATGCAGAACGCCAAATGCTTAACGCTAAACGCTGGTCGCGGAGCTTTGGGCAGAAAAAAGCCGCTCGTTAAAAGAGCGGCTTCTATTTTTACCTTTTTATTTTTTACTTCTTACTTACTCAAGTACATGCTTCTGTCTTTGTAAAGCTGTCTGAAGTAAGGGTCTTTCAAGTCTTTGATAAAGCGGATCGCTTCACCGGTGCTCTTCATTTCAGGGCCTAACTCTTTGTTTACACCCGGGAACTTGTTGAAGCTGAACACTGGTTCTTTGATCGCAAAGCCTTTCAGTTTCTTTTCAAATTTGAAATCTGTCAGCTTGTTGGCACCCAACATTATTTTAGTAGCTACATTCAAATAAGGGATCTGGTATGCTTTTGCAATGAAAGGAGTGGTACGTGATGCACGAGGGTTCGCCTCGATCACAAATACTTTGTTGTCTTTAATTGCAAACTGAATGTTGATCAGACCTTTGATGTTAAGCGCTCTTGCAATTTTTTCGGAATAATGTTCCATTGTGGTAACGATCATTGGAGAAAGATTGAACGCCGGCAATACCGCGTTACTGTCTCCACTGTGAATACCAGCAGGCTCGATGTGTTCCATAACGCCCATTACGTGGAAGTTTTCGCCGTCGAAAATCGCATCTACCTCTGCTTCCTGGCAACGATCAAGGAAATGGTCAATCAAAATTTTGTTACCTGGAATGTGTTTCAACAAACTAATCACAGCTTTTTCAACTTCTTCATCGTTGATAACGATTCTCATTCTTTGGCCACCCAATACGTAGCTCGGACGAACCAACACAGGATAACCAACTTTATTTGCCACTGCCACCGCTTCGTCAACAGTGTAGGCGGTGCCATATTGTGGATAAGGAATTTCAAGATCCTTCAGCATATCGCTAAAACGACCGCGGTCCTCGGCGATATCCATGTTGTCGAAAGAAGTGCCGATGATCTTGATGCCTTTTTCAGTCAATTTTTCAGACAATTTCAAAGCCGTTTGTCCACCAAGCTGAACGATAACACCCTCTGGTTTTTCATGCTCGATGATCTCCCAAAGGTTCTCCCAATAAACAGGCTCGAAGTATAATTTATCTGCAATGTCGAAGTCTGTAGAAACAGTTTCAGGGTTACAGTTTACCATGATGGCTTCATAACCGCATTCTTTAATTGCCAGCAAACCGTGTACGCAGCAGTAGTCAAACTCAATACCCTGGCCGATTCTGTTTGGACCTGAACCCAGTACAACGATCTTTTTCTTGTCGCTAACTTTGCTTTCGGTTGCTCCGCCGTTTTCAAATGTAGAGTAGAAATAAGGAGTTTTAGCTTCAAATTCAGCGCTACAAGTGTCCACCATTTTGAACACGCGGGTAATGCCGTTTTTCTTTCTTATTTCATACACCTCATCTTCCTTGCCGTCGTTCATGATGCGGCAGATCTGCTCATCACTGAAGCCATTGAATTTCGCTTCTCGCAAAAGTTCGATTGGAAGTGTGGCCAGTTTGTATTTCGCGATCTGTTTTTCGATGTTACAGATCTTTTCAATTTCATAAATGAACCAGCGGTCGATACCGTGTGTTGCTTTTGAAATGGTATTTACGCTCACGCCCAACATCAACGCGTCTTTAATACGGAAGATGCGGTCCCATTTCGGCTTTTTTAGATATTCGATCAATTCTTCCGCGTGCATTTGGCTCTTGCCGTAGTAGCCAAGGCCCACTGCATTGTTCTCAAGGCTCTGACAAGCCTTTTGAACCGCTTCTGTAAAGCTTCTGCCGATAGCCATTACCTCGCCCACGCTTTTCATTTGCAGGCCAAGTGTATCTTTCGCGCCTTTGAATTTATCGAAGTTCCAGCGAGGGATCTTAACGATAACGTAGTCCAAAGCAGGCTCGAAATATGCGGAAGTGGTTTTTGTGATTTGATTTTCCAGTTCATCCAAAGTGTAGCCGATTGCCAGTTTCGCAGCAATCTTAGCGATAGGATAACCGGTAGCTTTAGAAGCCAGCGCAGAAGAACGGCTCACGCGAGGGTTGATCTCGATGGCGATGATTTCTTCTGTTTCAGGATTCATTGCGAACTGAACGTTACAACCGCCTGCGAAGTTACCCAGGTCGCGCATCATCATGATGGCGGTGTTACGCATCAACTGGAAGGCTGTATCGCTAAGCGTCATTGCAGGGGCTACGGTGATGGAATCTCCCGTGTGAACGCCCATTGGGTCGAAGTTTTCAACGGTACATATAATTACAACGTTGTCTTTTGCATCGCGAAGCAGTTCCAGCTCGAATTCTTTCCAGCCTAAAACCGCCTGCTCAACAAGCACTTCATGTATTGGGGAAGCTTGCAAACCGCGGTTAAGCGCTTCGTCAAGATCGTCTTTATCGTGAACGAAACCGCCACCTGTTCCACCCAAAGTGAAAGAAGGACGGATTACAAGCGGAAAGCCGATTTCCTGTGCAAATTCTTTTCCTTCAAGGAAAGAGTTCGCCGTTTTAGCAGTTGCCACGTTCACCCCCAGCCTGATCATCCACTGGCGGAACAACTCGCGGTCCTCTGCTTTATCAATTGCTTTAATGTCTACACCGATCAGGCGCACGTTGAATTTCTCCCACAAACCAAGATCTTCAACCTCTTTACAAAGGTTAAGCGCAGTTTGTCCGCCCATGGTAGGCAGTACTGCATCTATCTGGTTCTCCTCGAGAATTTGTTCAATGCTTTCTGCGGTAAGAGGCAACAGGTAAACTTTGTCGGCCATCATCGGGTCCGTCATAATGGTAGCGGGGTTACTGTTGATCAGGATAACTTTTATCCCTTCTTCCCTCAAACTGCGGGCAGCCTGAGTACCAGAATAATCAAACTCACACGCTTGACCAATAATAATAGGACCTGAACCGATAATAAGAACTGACTTGATAGATGTGTCTTTTGGCATGGTAGGAAAAAATAAATTGCGCAAAAGTACGATGACGAAAGTTATAATTGGCGATAAATAAATTTTTTTTTCGCGGAAACGGTCATAAAAGCGTCATTCTCAAGATTTCATGCATTTGTGATTATTTCTTTAAGCTTTTTTCGGCGCAGGTGCTTGGGGTTAACCGCAAAGGAAACGAAAAAATGCAAACTATTGACTTGCTTCAACGTCTGATTAAATCACGCGACCTTGATCCTAAATAGTCCTTTGTTTCCTTTGCGTAACCTTCGAGTTCTTTGCGGTTAAATGGCAGCGTTTAAAACCGCAACCCCACTTTAACCACCAATCTGTTATAATTATATCTATAAGTATCCGCAGTGCCGGGCCACGAATCGGCGTAGGAATGCTCCTTCGTATAGCCCTTGTAACAATAGCCTGCGCTAAACAACACCGCTTGTCTTTTGTGGAAATAAATGGCATAGCCAATGCCACCGTCAAAGTAGCCGCCATTTTTGTAGTCATAAAATTTGTCTTTGTCATCGGAGTAAATGCTTACACCGCCATCGAGGTAGACGAACGGTTTTTGGTTCTTTTGACCAAACTCCTTTCTTATATCAAGAAATACCGGTACTATAAAATACTCATGAAAATCTACGCCCACGCCCGCACCGGCAAACCAACCTTTATAGCAGGCACCATTGACCGTTTGAAAGGTCATCGTCGTAGCACTTTGGTTTCCCAAAACGCCCACCTGGTTTATAGAACTGAACTTGACTTTGTTTTGTGCATTGGCAAATGTTACACAGGCCAGCCCGCAAAACAATAAGATGATTATTTTCTTCATTATTTCACGGATATTTTGCTTAGCAATTTTAAATTAGAAGGATTGCTGTAGTCGTATTGATAAAGCCCATCTTTCGCAACAACCAGCGCCACTTTATTATTGGCAATAACATCATAGGTTTCAATGCCGGAAATAGTTTGCAATGCTTCAATATTTACACCGTCCGTTGTTTTATAAACCCGCAGCCCGTCTTTGCCATCACAAATGAAAAGAAGATCGCCGTCTTTTGAGAGGCCATGAGGGTTAGTCATTAACTGTGTTTTCAATAAAACAGGGTTGCCGATGTTTTCAATATTCAATACTTCCAACTGATTGGAGTATCCCTGGCACCTGGTTCCTGAACGAAGTGTTACATACGCATATTTGCTGTCGGCTATTACGGGGTCGCAGCTGCGCACATGCTCAAACAAACCTTCCTGAACAGGGTTGGCGGTATTGTCAATATTATAAATCAACATTCCGTTGGTAGAGCCAACGAAGAGTTTGTTTTGGAAAGGAAAAATGGTTTCAATATTTCTTTGAGTGTTAATGGTTTTCTCAAATGATGGCTCTTTGGGAGATGAAAGATTAAATGCTTTCAAAGAAGATTCGTAAACCGTATACAAATAATCTTTGGCCAGCGCAAACCTCGCCATGGATCCACCAATGCCTGCAGGGGATGTGGCGCTACTCTGAGCATCGGCTGCATAGGAGTTGAGCGTAACCCCGTTGTAATAGAAGTATAAATTCTCATTTTTGCCGCAGTCAACGTCAATAGTCGTATCTCTTTTTGTCCAGTCGACAACAACATTTTTTACACCAGAAATGACAAACGAGTCGTACATGATGTTATTTCGATAAGCAGGAAATACATTATCAGTAAAGTTTAGCGCTTTTGCTTCCAACGGATTTGTTATGTCCATCGCAACGAGGTCCGAGTAAGAATCTGCATAGAGTATGTTGCCTTTCACAACCATGTCCACATTGCCCGGAATGCTGATGAATGCTACATTTCGCGGCGATGACGGATTTGAGTTGTCGTAAATATGAATGCCCTTATTTAGATCATTAAGGAAAATGTAGTTGCCATACATATATATCTTGCCTGGAATTTCTACATCTTTGGCTGGATTGCTTTTCATTTCGGCCCTTACCTGTTCGATGGTCTTATAAACAGGAATGTAATAAGTGTAGGTTCTTGAGCAATTATCTTTAAAACAACCGGATAAAAGAAAGGTCAATAAGGTTCCTATGCCCATCATACAGGCAGTTACAAGCAGCGTTGCTTTTTTCATAACAGAGGGTTTTCATGCTCTGACAAATAAAAAATTACCACCGTTGCTTTCCTTTAACACTATTTTAATAAAATAAAAAGCCCCCCGAATATATCGGAGGGCATTAGGAAACGATCAATGTACTAAACTATTTATGAGACTGAATTCTACTATGCTTTGTGGAATGCAGCCATTTCAATATCGTCCAGCAGCAACTTGCCTGCACGTTTCTCTTTCTTCAATTCTGATAAATGCTGTTTTTCGTCAGCGCTACTGACCAATTTAAAGATGAATTTCTGTTTCGCTTCATGTCCCTTAAATACACCAATTACTGATCCAATCGCAAATGCCACGAGGATTACCAGGTTTTGTTTCATACTTTTCATAATTCATCTTTTTAAATAGTTCAAGAATATATATTAGACAACTTTTACGTTGAAAACGCTGTATCCGAATTATACAAAATGCATACCCGAATCTGGGTATATTTGAAAAACAGGGGCTAGTGATCAGAGAGAACCAATTCTTTAACCTTTTTAAAACATTTTTAGTGACCAGGCGGAAAATCACTTAATAATTAATACGACATTAAATAAAATGTCACCCTTATTTTTATCACAAATTTTTGGGTTTTAAAAAATTTGCCGTCGTCTGCGGACTCAGTGTTCACGGTACTTACAGGGCAATTAACAAGGGGAATGATTACAGGTGCGAAGTTTTAATTTATTTTTACGGATTATCATTTTAATAACAATGAATTACAGCAAAAGGTTTTTACTCACCACTATATTTTTTGGCATCGCAGGGCAGGCATTAGTCGCACAAATCTTTACAACGAAAACATATCCGAAGGATTATTTTAGTAACCCGATGAATATACCCATAAACCTTGCCGGAAATCTCGGGGAGCTTCGCCCAAACCATTACCACATGGGGCTCGACATTAAAACACAGCAACGTGAAAACCTTCCGGTGCATGCTGCTGCAGATGGTTACGTATCCCGCATCAAGATAGAGCCCGCAGGTTTCGGACGAGCTATTTACATCAACCATCCCAATGGATATACAACGGTGTATTGCCACTTAAATGATTTCAATCCGCAGATTGAGGCATGGGTGAAACAACAGCAATACAATTTGGAATCGTGGAAAGTTTTCCTCGATGTGCCTGCAAATCTGTTCGTTGTAAAGAAGGGGGATTTCATTGCATATAGTGGTAGCACCGGAGGATCGCAGGCGCCGCACGTACATTTTGAAATTCGCAGAACAGCTGACGATGTTAATGTAAACCCGATGTTGTTTGGTTTGCCTATTGCTGATAACACGTCGCCAGTGATAACAAGGCTGGCTGTTTACAATAGACTAACGAGCGTTTATGAGCAATCACCGCGCATGCTGCCTATCAAGAAAGTTGCAGGAGGATATGAGACAAGTCAGGAAATTATTACTGTAAGCAATGCAAAAGTCAGTTTTGCTGTCGGCACTTACGACACACAATCCGGCTCCAGCAATCAGAACGGCGTTTTCCAGGGCGAGCTTTACGATAATGACAAAGCCGTTATAGGCTTTGAAATGGACAATATAAGCTATGACGATACCCGCTACATCAATGCCCATGTGGATTACAAGATGAAAACAAATGGTGGCCCATACGTGGAACACCTAAGTGAACTGCCCGGCTACATTCACTCTATATATAAAAAGGTAAGTGGTGATGGTGTGATTAACTTGGGTGATAAAGCTGTTCATAATATCAGGATCATTATAAAGGATGCTTATGGCAACTCCTCTTTTGTGCAAACCAAAGTGCAATGGAACGGAAGCGCTACACCTGCATCCACTGCCGCCGGCAAAATGTTTTACCCGATGATGCTCGATGTTTCTGAAAATCCTGAATGCGAGTTTTATATGGGCGAAAAATGTTTGTACGATTCTGTACATATTGCTTACAAGACAAGCGCGGCCACTGCACCGGCTGCGGTTTCTGCTATTCATACTATTGGGGCGCCCTATATTCCTTTACAGGATGCAATGGTGGTGCGCATCAAGCCAAACAAAACGTTGTCTCCGGACGAACAAGGCAAGGCGGTAATGCAGCGATTTGCAGGTACTAAAAAAGAAGTGATGGCCGTGGAGTGGAAAAACGGCTGGGCCGCTGCAAAATTTAAAGACTTCGGCAGCTATCAATTGTTAGTAGACAATGAAGCTCCCGTAATTACGCCTGTGGGCTTCGCAAATGGTAGCAACATTAGTCACCTGTCAAGACTGGTGATCAACGTGAAGGACAATTTTGGAAAATATAAAAACTTCCGCGCCGAGCTCGACGGCAAATGGCTACGATTTACGAATGACAAGAGTTTGAGCTTTATCTATAAAATAGACGAGAAGCTTTTGCCTGGCACGCATACGTTGAAGATATCAGTAGAAGACGAGGCGGGAAATAAAAGCGTGAAGGAGTTTAGCTTGACAAGATAAGTATTGGCACACAGATGACACTGATTAGACTGATTTTCACGGATTTTTTTGAATGGCACAGATGAAACAGATCGGGCAGGTTGCGCTGATTTTTTTCCAATGCTAGTTAATAGATATCTATCAAACAACTATCAGTGTAAATCAGTCTAATCAGTGTCATCCGTGTGCTCACTTAATCCGGCAGCACCTCGGCGCTATAGCCGAACTCTTGCAGCAGGCTTATCAGCGATGCGTGCTGCACTTCATCCTCACTGCTTTTTACACGCAGAATTTTATCGCAATCATCCAGATCAAAATTTGCTCTGTAATGACGGAAGATCGCATGTATGCGCTCGATCAGCATATTGGCTATATGCCGCTCAGTTACATCAGTTTTGAATACTTCTATCATTTTGAAATTTCTTTTTTAGCCAGCTTTTTTACCGCAAAGGGCACTGAGGATAACGCAAAGGAAAGAAGATGATGAACTTTGAAGCATTGATTCTGTTATTCTTTCAGCCTGGCCCATGGCCTTCTTCATTACTTCATTACTTTGCGTCTTTTAAGACTTGCTATTTATATCGCAGCTAACTCCTTCGCGTCCTTTGCGGTTAAAAAAACTCAAAACCACGCGGAGAGCTCGAAGTGATACAGCCCGCTAAGCAAATGCCGTATTTCCAGAATAGCTTGTTCCATTTGATGCTGCTTTTAGTTTTCTCAACTTGTGATAATATATATAAGAGCCTGCAATGCATGCCAGACCTATTACCAGAGGGAACCATCCTGAAGCGGGATCGCCCACGCAAATGAATGAATAGATGGCGCCCATAAGATCAAACGCAAGACCCGCATATGCCCATTCTTTAACTCTCGGATAGCCGGGAACAAGCAATGCAATACATCCCAATAATTTTGCCACTCCTGTAAAAGGAACAAAGTAAACGGGATAATTGAGGTGGTCATGTATCAACTTAACAGAATCTTCAGATTTAATGATACTTGGAACAGCGCCAACGCCCATTAGTAAGAGCACCAGCACGGTAAATATCCAGTATATAATTTTCGTCTTTTTCATATCCGTAAATTTTTGTGATGTTGAGGTGTTTAATTGAAAGATTAAAAGAAAACTATCGATTGTTAGCCGGAACATTTTGAGTGTCGTAACTAATCATCCATTGAATGCCAAACTTGTCGGTAAACATTCCGTAGTAAGCGCCCCAAAAAGTATCGCCCATCGGCATAGCAACGTTGCCTCCTGCTGAAAGACCGTTGAATAATTTGTCCGCTTCGTCTTTGCTTTCAGTGCCTATGGCGATGGAGAAATTATTGCCGCTTACTTTTTGCTGGCCCATAGATTCCACAATGTCTGTGCCCATAAGCACGTCACTTTTGCCGATTGGCAGGGAAATGTGCATGATCTTGCTCTTGTCGGCTTCAGATAGTTTGTCGAAACCAGGCACATCTTTTACATCGCCAATGCGCATTAGCATAAAGAACTCTCCGCCAAAAACTGATTTGTAAAAATTGAAAGCGTCTTCGGTATTACCGTTAAAATTTAAATAAGGATTGAGAACTGCCATGATTGTAAGTTTTTATGGTGTTGTTTAAAAATGTTGTGAGTGGTGAATGGTCAATTATGAATCGTGAATGGTTCGAAATTCAATCTCTCTGACTTACGATCTCTGCAATCAATAGGGGCGGTCGTTTGTCATCCCGACGAAGGAGGGATCTGAGTGTTGCACAAACAGTCTGCTAGTGATAGACACAGATCCCTCGTTCCTGGGGGTGACAAATAACATTGTTTTGGTTTTTCAAAATACTTTGGCCCAGGAACATTAATTGAGTTTCATGCTAGAACCTTCATCTGTTCTATTTCCCGCTCCAGCCTGTCAAAATTCTCTTCATTCTTTTCCAGGGCAAATGATCTTATCTTGTCGCACTCTTCTTTGGTATCGAATAGCATTTTGAAAACGATCTTTGTTTTAATTTCCGATACCGGCTCAAATGTTACGAGGCATTGAAACAATGGTTTTGATATTCTATACCACGCTAACTGTTTCCCTTCTTCCACTTTTATGAATACACATTCATTTTCGTAATTGCCGCCTTCAGGTCCATGCATCGTGAATTTCCATTTACCGCCAGGCTGCAAATCATGTTCAAGAAAAGTATTTGTAAAACCATTTGGTCCCCACCAGTTTTTCAAATGCTTAGGATCGGCCCACGCTTTATAAGCAAGGGCATTGCCCGCATTAACGACTCTGACCGTTGTGATTTCAGTATCTGCCGTCGTCTTAATTATCTCTTTTACAAGGTTCATCTTAAGTGTGGTTCAATTAGTATTTATAAACTATCGAAAAAAAATCCGTGTAAATCCGTCCAATCAGTGTCATCTGTGTGCTCCTCCCTTGCCCTTCTTTGGTTTCGCATCCTTTTTAGCTTGCAGCTCGTTCAAATAATTGCCAAGAGAATCGAGGCGTGCGTTCCAGAACTGCCTGTATTGTTCCACCCAGTCAGACACTTCGTTCAATTTTTGCAGTTTCGCTTCGCAAAAGCGTTCGCGGCCCTGCTGTTTGATCTCTATCAGCCCGCATTCTGTAAGAATTTTAATGTGTTTATAAACGGCGGTCCGACTCACATCAAAATTCTCCGTTACAGTGTTTATGTTTAGCGGCTGATGTGCAATCATGTTGATGATCGCTCGCCTGGTGGGGTCGGCTATTGCCTGGAAAACATCTCTTCTCATAAAATATGCAACCTTTTGGTTACAAAATTATATGCAACCTTTCGGTTGCGCAAGTGTTTTTGAAAAAATATTTTTGAACAACTTCAATGCCATTGATTTTCAAAGAACTTCTGCACTACTTATAAGGAGAATACACCAGCAGTATCACTCCGTTACTGAACATTTTTGACCATAGCAGTTTAAGGTTGAGCTTGCGATGAACCGAAAAAAGAGGAATACCGTTTCCAATAGCAATGGGAGCCACCCAAATCCTGTATTCGTCTATAAGGCCGTGTTCTATGAACGAATGCGCCATGCCAATGCCGCCCCATAGTATGATGTCTTTTCCGCGATTTTTTTTAAGTGCAGCCACTTCTTCTACATCGCTTTTGCCGGCCAGTCGTGAATTGCACCAGTTCACTGATGTCAGCGTTTTAGAGAAAACAATTTTCGGCAGATCATTCATCCGTTTTGCAAACTCCACATCTCTTTTTCTGATGATTGGATTGACTGCTGCTTCGGGCCAAAATGTTGACATGCCTTCATAGGTTCCTCTTCCCACAAGAATGGTATCAACATTGTTTAGCAGTTGCCATGCATATTCTGCCATCTCTTCGTTCCAGTTATCAAAGTGCCAATCCAATTCTTTGTTAGGGCCGGCCATAAAGCCATCCAGTGTAACATTTGTTGACAGGATTAATTTTTTCATCTATTATTTACTCTTCAGATAATGCCTTTATTTTTTGTAGCGCCTTTTCCCACAACGGAATGAACATGTCAATATATTTTGCTGGTCCGTCAAACTCGACATCCATCGTCGTGTTGTCGTCAGCTCCGGACAATGAATAGATTTCTCTGCTTCCGATCCAGTCTTTTGCATCCTCGCTGGTGGTTGTTTCTTGTCCATTTTCTACAGCTCCTTCATACAGTACCGAAATTTTTTCGTTTGGTTTCAGTTCAACAATTTTTCCGAATACGCCATTATTGTCGCCACCAAGAAAAGTTACTTTGCTGCCCTGCTTCCAATCTGTAATGGCGTGGGTTCCTTCCATGAAGGTTGCGTACCAAATGCGTGTATACTCATCTTGTGTGAGTACGTTCCAGACTTTTGCCGCAGGCGCATTTATGTCCACTGTTTGTTTGATTGTTCCTCTTTCCATAATAAAGCAATTTTTAATTAGTAAATAGAAGGTTGATTAATCAGCTCTCACGGGTTCGTAGCACAGCAGCACATTGCCGGAATCGAAAATTCTTGATCTTATTAATTTTAATTTTCGCTTGCCGGCCAAGCCATTTAAAAAGCTGTGTCCTGTGCCCAATACGACAGGGTTTATAAGGAAATGAAACTCATCAATAAGGTCGTGCTCAACGAATGTTTTGGCGAGATTGGAACTGGCAAATAACGCGATGGTTCTGCCGGGTTGCGTCTTTAATTTTTTTACTTCTTCTGCAATGTTTGCATTCACCACTTTGGTATTGTTCCAGGTGGCGGTTTTTAGTTTTTTAGAGAAAACAACTTTAGGTAGTTCATTCATATACTTTGCCACAACGGGATCTGCTTTTATTGCTTCTTCTGTTGGCCAGAAACTTTCCATGACTTCATATGTGACTCTTCCAAAAAGCAGCGTGTCAAAAACATTGTGCCAGCCAAGGCCCTTATTATTGTCCTCGAAATAGCCGTCGAGGCTTATAAGTGTTTGAGAAATAAGTTTTCGCATGACTCAGCGTTTGATAATTACAATACAAACTTACCACGCATGTAAAAGGGTAGTGAGGTGCAAATGCAACATTCTAAGGGGTTGATTACGACAATAAGATTTTCTACTTTTATCGAATGAAACACATATCTATATTAGTACCTCGTGGCCACACAAGTGTAACAAATATTGAAGGTAGTCACCAGGTGTTCTGTGAAGTAAATGGTATACTTGCCAGCATGGGAAAGGATCCTATTTTTAAAGTGGAACTTGTTGGGCTTGCGCATGATATCAGTCAACGCAATGGCCTTTTTACAATCGATCCCCACAAATTGATAAGCGATGTAAAGAAGACCGATCTCATTGTAATACCGGCGATGCTGGGAAACGACATTGCCGCTTCCATTGAAATGAATAAAGAGTTTATTCCGTGGATAATGGACCAACGTGCAAACGGCGCCGAATTAGCAAGCTTTTGTGTTGGCAGTTTTTTTCTTGCTTCTACAGGTTTGCTAAAAGGAAAACAATGCGCAACACATTGGAGATTTAGCAATGAGTTTCGTGAAATGTTTCCTGATGTGAACCTGGTTGACGATAAAATAATAACCGAGGCTGATGGTATCTATACGAGCGGTGGTGCTTACTCTTACGTAAACCTTCTTGCTTATCTGGTAGAAAGATATGCGGGCCGTGAGATAGCGATAGTGGTTGCAAAGGCGTTTATGATCGATATTGATCGTGACAGCCAGTCTCCTTTCATCATGTTCAAGGGACAAAAAAATCATGAAGATGAACCGGTGAAAAAAGCACAGGAGTTTATTGAAAATAATTTCCAGGAACGCATTACGGTTGATCAGCTTGCTTCCAATCTTGCGCTGGGCCGAAGAAGCCTTGAACGCAGATTTAAGAAAGCCACCTGCAATACTGTTACTGAATACATACAACGTGTGAAGGTAGAAGCCGCTAAAAAAAGCTTCGAAACAAGCAGAAAAAATATTCAGGAAGTTATGTACGACGTAGGCTACTCCGACATTAAAGCCTTCCGCACTGTATTCAAAAAAACAACAGGACTGTCGCCGCTGGAGTATAGGAATAAGTATAATAAGCAAGCGGTTGCGTAGGGGGAATTAAGAATTAATAATTAAAAATTAATAGGGCAGTATTCATTAAGGAATATTGCCCTTGTTGTATGTTCAATATGGAGTTGCTTGCACTGGTATTTTGATGCTACACTTATTAATTATTAATTGCTTTTGTCTCAAAAGCCTCTCTCTTTGTCGCAACCACCCATCACGCCAAACCCCCATCCTCACTAAGTTTGTGTTACAATAACAACAACAAAACATAAACATTAAAACTTGTCAATTATGCAAAAAATAACACCATTCCTGTGGTACGATAATAATGCGGAAGAAGCGATGGATCTTTATACGAGCATTTTTAAAAATTCAAGCATACGAAATAAACGCTATTATGGAAAAGGCGGTCCGGGTCCGGAGGGACAATTGATGACGGCTATTTTTACGATCGAAGGCCACGACTTTATGGTGCTGAACGGTGGCCCTATGTTCAAATTCACAGAAGCATTTTCTCTGTTTGTACTTTGTGATACACAGGATGAAATAGATGAAAAATGGGATAAGCTAATTGCTAATGGTGGCAAGCCATCACAATGTGGCTGGCTGAAAGATAAATTCGGTTTGTCATGGCAGATCGTACCAAGAGTGTTGAACGATATATTGGGTGATCCCGATCCAGTTAAAGCAAGGAGAGGAATGGAAGCAATGATGAAAATGGGTAAACTGAATATTAAAGAACTGGAAGATGCGAGGGATGGGAAGAGTAATTAATAATTCAATGTTGTTTAGTTAAGCAATTTTTCAATTACTTGGTTGCTATGTCCAGGAAGGAAAGACTGCTTGTCATCCCGACGAAGGAGGGATCTGCGTTGTTATTTACGCATAGTGTTCGTTAGTGTTAGGCCCAGATCCCTCGTTCCTCGGGATGACAAGCGAGATGCTTTTGTTTTTTCAAACACCTCAACTAAACGACATTGAATTATTAATTCTTAGGTGCAGATATGACTTTCAACCCAACAACACCATTTGCCCAACATGATAAGATTGGTGGTTCGTTCTGTTGATCACGATGTTCAGTTTGTTTCGTTGTGGATTCGCTTCAAAATCTGCTTGCGAAACCGCAGTGTGTTTAGTGAACCAATCTTCTGTTGATAGCGAGCTGAAATTTTTTGCCAAAGCCTCATTCATCTTGTGCCAGGCTATTTTTAATTCTTCCAGCGGAGGAAATGTAAAGCCTGATTTGTCGGCATTTTTTACAAACATCTCTTCGTAGTGCCCATACGATCTTTCGAAGCCAAGAAACGTATGTATATTGTCATTCACCGCAATCAAATGTCCCAGTAAGTAGATGCCCGTGTTTTTTCCCGGAGCAATTTCACTGTGGAATTGTTCGGCGGAAAATTTGCTCAGCATATCATCCACTCTTTTATTTTGTTTTTGCCATTCTGCAATAACCTGTTCAATGGCGAGTTTCGCGTAATCTGTAGCACTCATGGTAAATTTTTTAAATGAAAATTTACGAATAGTTGGCGGAACTTTTACAAGCTGATTGTTACGAAGTTCTTATGTTTCAGGAATTATTGCTTAGCCAGTAATATTAGCACCGTCGCCACTGCAACAATTATAGCCGTTTTTTGTTTTGCTGGCGTACTAACAGAAAAAGTGTTTGCTACTATTTCTTTCCAAAGAATGATGACGTACGAAGTATTGATTACAACAGCAAAAGCCCAAACTAATAAATTGCTGTAGTTGTTAACGTAACCGTATGCAACCGCAATGCCTTGTGTTACACAAATTGTAAGGCCAGTATACAAATGAATTGAGAATAGAATAAACCAGGCTAACTTTTTACGTTTAAGAACCATTAAAAACAAAACTGGAAACACGATAAAGATTATCAGCGATTCGAGGTTAAAAAAAAGTGTAAAGCTAAGTTTGTATTTAAAAAAATACCAAAGCCTGGTAGAGAGGTTATAAAAAAATTGAAAAGCTATTATGCAAAGCAAAACATTGATCCATTTGTAAGATACTTGCGGTGCAGGATCAGTGAGGTATGGCACCAATAAATCTTCCTGCTCACCCTGACTTGATTCGCCGGAATAATTTTGAGGCGCTTCAGTTATTCCCAGAATTTCATTTTCACTAACCTCCCGTTCATTTAAATGCTGATATGCGGCTGCGACAGCTTCGGTTTGGTATGCATCAGTCTGCCTTGCAATAGCAATGAGTTCTTCGTTAGAATGACTTTTGAATTCTTCGTAAAAATTAAAATTCATATGGGTAGGTTAAAGGGGTTGTTTATTTCGAACCAACCATTATCGATCCATGATTGCAAAGTTTTCTGTTCAAGACCGCATTCAAGCAGTATTTCATGAAGGTCTTCGTCCAGATATCCTTCAATCGAGCGATCAATGTTAATTTACTTGTATTGCCACCTTATCCTTGATAATATGATAAAGCTTTATCGACAATGCATGGAAAAGCATTTTGGCGTTCGCGTTTCTCTCGATATAGTAAGCTGCTTTATCTAACTCTTCTACAATGGCTTGCTGCTGTGCCACATCAGTAAGTTTGTTGAAGCGCTCCGCGAAATCTTTTTCACTTTGTGCCAAAGAAAAATTGCTGATGGCCGCGCCCATGAATTTCAACCGGATACTTTGCTCCAGCAAATGCGTGAAGTAACGGAGAAACTGTTTTTGTTTTTCGCGACCCTGTTTGCTTACTTCTTCGATCCATTTTACCTGCGCCGCAGGACCGTTTTTCAACAAAGCGTTTAGCCATTCTCGCAAGAGGTCGTTCCAGTCTTCATCAGAATGCTGAAGCATTTGCAACGCCTCGCGATAATTGCCTTCGCTGATGCCGGCAATTTGTTGCGCCTGTGCAGGAGCAACTTTAGACTTTACGGTGAGCGATTTTTCAATGTCCCCAGGTTCCAGCATTGGAATTTTCACCAGTTGGGTGCGGGATAATATGGTTTGTAAAATCAATGATTCGTTTTCTGCCACCAAAATAAAGAGTGTATTGGCAGGTGGCTCTTCGATCAGTTTAAGCAGTTTGTTTCCTTCATTTCCCAAATATTCCGGCATCCATAACACAAGCACTTTATATTCACTCTCGAAGCTTTTCAGGTTCAGTTTGCGAATGATCTCGTTACACTCATAAGCGGTAATGTTACCTTGTTTGTTTTCTGCGCCAATAAACTGTAACCAGTCGTACGCGTTGCCGTAAGGGAATTTTTGTATAAACTCACGCCACTCTGTAATGTAGTCGGTACTTACCGGCTTGTCTCCGCTTTTACGCGGAATAACGGGATAAGAAAAATGTATGTCGGGGTGTGTATAGGTATTTGCTTTTGAAAAGCCTTCCTGCTTTTGCATCCACGCATCGATGGTGGCGGAAGTAAAATGTTCCGGCTCTGTTTCAGCAGGCTCTGCGTCGCCAAACAAAGAAACGGGAGCCTCCTGTTTTTTCTTCGCCGCAATGCCATTTTTAATACTTATGTAATTGGCAAACGCCAGCGCCAAAGGCAATGCGCCACTTCCTTCTTTTCCCAAAAACAGCAGCGCATGACTTAGGCGATTATTAGTCACCATATCAATCAGTTGCTGCTTTGTTTCCGTCTGTCCGATAACATCGTTGAATTGCATGAACGCAAGGTAATTTGAAAATGTGAAAATGTGGGAATTTGAAAATGAGAGGAAGGAATACGGATTTTCATGATTGTCGAGATGCAACATGATTTTTTTGAGATTGGAAGCTTAATGATCTGCTTCACTTCCATTATCGCATTGATTTTTTAAAGCGAAATCATAACAAATCGCGGCAATCCTAAAAATCCACCTTCTTTCTATTTTCAAATTTTCACATTCCCACATTTTCACATTATTTCTTCCCGCTCACATACCCATTTTCTTTCAGGTAAAACCTGTAGGGCAGCAACGCGTCTTCCGCGGCATAGTCGACGCCTATGCGTTTGGAGGCTATGATGTTTTTGCTGGAAACTTTAAATCCATCATCGGCTATGTAGATGTCTTTGCCAAATAATGTGTTACCGCTGTGGTGCGTGGCTATGCCCAGCGCTTTGGAAACATTTCCCGGGCCGCGGCCTATTGAAAAATCTAGCTTTGTTTTTTTCATACGCTCCAGCATTGTATCAATGCCTTCCAGCGGTTCGATGGCGCGGATCAAAACGGCATGAGGCACATCTTTCACATTGGTTACCACATTAAAAAGGTGGTGGATACCGTAACACAAATACACATATGCATTGCCTCCTTCGCCAAACATTATCTCCGTGCGCTTTGTGCGGCGATTGTTGTATGCATGCGAAGCCTTGTCCACAGCTCCGTTGTAGGCTTCGGTTTCTACAATGCGCCCACAAGTGACTACTCCGTCGAAAGTTGTAACCAAAACTTTTCCGATCAACTGTTTCGCAATTTTCACCACATCTTCCCGTTCGTAAAACGCTTTGTCAAGTTTTTGCATATGTAATTTTTTGTACAGTATGGGTTCAATGTAATAAATTTATGCACTTTAAAACTTCAGGCCATTGTTAAAGGAAATAGTCACAGCTGTAGAATCGTACTTCAGGGCGCATCAGTTTATTAAGCGGCATAAATTGTGGAAATGGATATTTATTCCGGGGTTGCTGTATATGATACTGTTTGTTGCAGGGATGATTCTATTTCTTGATTCCTCCAATACAGCTGTAAACTACCTCAGCCGCGTAATTGGCGTTGAGCGTTGGTTGCAAAAACAATCGAACGCACTCTTAAGTTTTCTGTTTGTGATGGGGCAAATAATGATCAGACTGGTGTTGCTGTTTTTCTATTTCTCCTTGTTCAAATATTTGTTCCTCATTATCGGTTCGCCGGTATTTGCTTATTTAAGCGAAAAAACAGAAGCTATCCTGGAGGGTCGTGATTTTCCGTTTAGTTTCAAACAACTTTTAAAAGACATCATCCGCGGCATACGACTCGCTTTACGAAATGCGCTTTGGCAAACAGTTTATGTTGTTTCATTGCTTATCCTTTCGTTTGTGCCCGTTGTGGGATGGATCGTACCGGTTATATCTGTTTTCATCGAATGTTATTATTATGGTTTCTCAATGCTTGATTACAGTTGCGAACGACATAAAATGTCGCCCTCTGCAAGTATTGAATTTATTGGCAAGCACAAAGGCCTTGCGATTGGAAACGGTTTGGTGTTCTATGTAATGCATGCCGTACCGTTTTTAGGTTGGGTGCTCGCTCCGGCATATGCAGTAATTGCAGCTACCCTGAGTTTGTATTATCAAAATAAAGAAGTGTAATACCGATTGGTCAAACAATATAGACCAATTTCGACTTCGTCTCATTGTTCTATTTGTTTGATCCATCGGCATTATAAGGATTTAAAATTTATAAAATGGCAAGTCTCGCGATAGGAAAGGTTTATCTCATTCCCACATATCTTGATGAAGAAAATGTAGCGGTTATTCCCGCTTACATTTTAGAGGCAGTGAAAGAATGCCGTGTGTTTTTTGTAGAAAACGAAAGAACTGCACGTCGTTATTTGAAGATGTTGTGGAAGGAAATGATTATTGATAATTACGAATGGCATACGATACATAAAGCCGAGGACGAGGTAAAGGATAAATTTAGAAAAGCAATACAAAGCGGCGCTGCCATTGGTGTTATAAGCGAAGCAGGCTGTCCGGGTGTTGCAGATCCGGGACAAATACTGGTAAGTGTGGCGCATGAAATGTTTGCCGAAGTAAAACCACTTGTGGGACCAAGTTCTATTTTATTGGCGCTAATGGCGAGTGGCATGAATGGCCAGCTATTTCAATTCAATGGCTATTTGCCAATAGACAATGGCGCGAGAATAAAAGCATTGAAAGATCTGGAGGCAGATTCCATCAAAAGGCAGTGCACACAAATATTTATTGAGACACCTTACCGCAATAATCAACTCATAGAAACCATTTTAAAAACCTGCAAGTCTTCTACCAAACTCTGCATTGCTGTTGATATTACAGGCAAAAACGAAAACATTCAAACAAAAACCATTGCCGCGTGGCAAAAAAATAAACCGGACATCAATAAACGTCCGGCGATATTTTTAATTAATAATTGAGTATTGCTCTTCAAGGCTTGTAGCCTTGAAGCTGTATTCTATCGCCTACGGCGATAATAATAAAATAAAAATGTTGCCAAAGGCAACACAATAGTACTTCAAGGCTGCAAGCCTTGAAGAGCGTAGAAAATCAAACGCTTAATTATTCAGTTACTGTATTCCCCCCGTTCTTCCCGGCTGCACCTCTTCAATCTTCATAATGCTATCAACGATAAATTCGCTGTTGCCTCGCCATGGCAATGAACCGAGGTATTCCTTATAATGTAGTTCGAAAAATTTCCCGCTATTGTTCATGATTTGCGCCGCCACTCTTTCATTGGCAACGGAGAAATCAAACTCATTGGATTGAAGATTTCCGGGCGCCGCGGAACGAAAACCCGTTTGAATGAGCCGTCCTTCATATGTTTTAAAAACGAAGCCTTTTTTCACAAAGAAATTCAACTCGCCCGCCTTGGTACCTTCCCCAAAAACGAAATAATATCGCCAGAAGAAAAAGATTCCCAGTCCCAATACGAGCACAGTGACAAGAATAGTAACAAATTTTCGCATAAAATTCTATTAATCAGTGTGAAAGATAGTTGAGTTAAGGCAAAAGGCAAAATGCAAAAATCAAAATGCCCAATTGCTAAACTACCCACAAAATGTATGGTTCAAAAAATGAGAAATATTCTTTTTACTACATAAGTTTTACTTTTTACTTATTCGATTGTTGATTAATAATTGTTTAAAATGGCTCAATCTAAAATTGAATAACTTCGCAATCTTTTATCTTAATAAATACAAATTGTTATGCGAATTGGAATAGTATGCTACCCCACCTTTGGCGGTAGTGGAGTACTCGCGACGGAATTAGGAAAAGCATTGGCAAATAAGAATCACCAGGTCCATTTTATAACTTATCAGCAGCCCGTTCGTCTTAATGAATTCAATGCAAATATTTTCTATCACGAGGTACACGTGCCCACATATCCGTTATTTGATTATCCGCCTTATGAAACAGCTTTGAGCAGCGCAATGGTAGACGTTGCGATGAATCACAAGCTTGATCTTTTACACGTGCATTACGCAATTCCCCACGCATCTGCGGCGTATATGGCAAAAAAGATCCTGGAAAAAGAAGGCATTAAAATACCGGTTATCACCACACTTCACGGTACCGACATTACGTTGGTGGGCCGCGATAAAACCTATGCCCCGGTGGTTACCTTTTCCATGAACGAGAGCGATGCAATTACAGCAGTTTCTCAAAACCTGAAAGATGAAACCTTTAAGTTTTTCAAAATTGAAAAGGACATAGAGGTTATTCACAACTTTGTAGACGTGAGCCGTTTCAGGAAAAAGCCGATCGACGCTTTCAGAAAAGTAATCGCCCCCAATAATGAAAGGATCGTTTTGCATGCCTCGAACTTTAGAAAAGTAAAACGTATACCGGATGTTGTGAAAGTATTTGCTGAAATACGCAAGGAGCTGCCTGCCAAACTCCTTTTTGTAGGCGATGGTCCGGAAAGACCAATGGCTGAAGAAATGTGCCGTCAGCTAGATCTGTACGGCGATATTCGTTTTGTCGGCAAGCAAGAACAAATGGAAGAGATTTTAGCAGTATCGGATCTGTTTCTTCTCACCTCCGAATACGAGAGCTTTGGATTAGCCGCATTGGAAGCAATGGCAGCAGGCGTTCCCGTTATCAGCACCAACGCCGGTGGTATACCGGAAATTCAGTTGCAGGGCAAAACAGGCTACATGAGTAACTTAGGTGATGTAAAAGAAATGAGCGAACATGCGATACACATTTTGAAAGAAGACTCTGTGCTCCAGGAGTTTAAGAAAAGGGCCGCAAAACACGCCGCAACTTTCGATATCCACAACATAGTTCCGCAGTATGAAGAGCTGTATAACAGGTTTTTATAAAAAAAATGTAAATATTTTCAGGGGGAAATAAAACTTACTTTTTGAAGAAAAATTAATTATCTTCGTAGTACTTAAAAGGCAACGCTTTCACTATAGTTGAAAGCGTTGCCCTTTTTTTCATTCCTGTCTAAAACAAGGAGGGTTTTATGTCTGATGTAATTTATGTAAGTAAAGAAACGCTGGAGCAAATGAAGCACGATTTGCACCACATGAAAACGGTAGAAAGACCTGCCGCTTCAAAGGCTATTGCTGAAGCCCGTGAAAAAGGAGATTTGCGTGAGAATGCGGAATACGATGCGGCCAAAGAGGCGCAAGGGATGCTGGAAGCAAAGATCAAAAAATTTGAAAGTGATCTTGCGAATGCCAGAATCCTGGATGCAGACGCGATCGACACAAGTAAAGTTTCCATATTGACCAAGGTAACTGTTACCAATATAAAAACTAAAAAATCAGTTACTTATCAAATAGTATCTGAAAAAGAAGCTGATCTTAAATCCGGCAAAATTTCCGTGGGCTCTCCTATCGGACAGGGATTGCTTGGAAAAAAGAAAGGTGAAGTTGCGGAAGTGCAGGCGCCTGCAGGTGTCATTCAATTCAAGATTGAAAGCATATCAGCTTAAACTTGCCTTAAATTGTTTAATGAGCCCCGGAACTTCTGGGGTTTTTTGTTGGCACACAGATGACACGGATTGGACGGATTTACACAGATCTCTTGCTAAGAATTTAATAAATGACTAAGAGGAATAACTAACAACGTTACATCCGGGCAGCTGGAAGAATAGTTTAGAAGTTGAAAAAATCAGTGTAAATCCGTCCAATCCGTGTCATCCGTGTGCCATTCTCTACGTCTCGTTCATTTTCAATTTTCGACTTTCAATTTTCAATTGGCTTTTGCCTAACTTGTACTATAAACATCGAGGAAATGGCTAAGTTATTTGAACCACTCACGATAAAAGAGGTAACGTTTAGAAATAGGATTGTTGTTTCGCCTATGTGTGAATATTCTTCGATCGACGGCTTCGCAAATGACTGGCACCTTGTGCATCTTGGTAGCCGCGCCGTTGGTGGCGCCGGATTGATCATTACAGAAGCTACGGCCGTTAATCCGGACGGTCGCATTTCACCTGACGATCTCGGCATCTGGAAAGATGAACATATAGAAAAGCTGGAGCAAATTGTAGAATTCATTCACGAGCATAGGGCAGTGGCGGGCATTCAGCTCGCACATGCAGGAAGAAAGGCAAGTTCCCTTTCGCCATGGAAAGGCGGCACACAAATACGCATGAGGGACGGCGGCTGGCAAACAGTAGCACCTTCGGAAATTGCGTTTCAGGAGCATTATGAAAAACCTAAAGCATTAACGGTTGAAGAGATAAAACAACTTGTGATTGACTTTAAAGAAGCGGCAAAAAGAGCTGTGAAAGCAGGTTTTAAAGTAATTGAAATTCATGCGGCACACGGTTATTTAGTTCACGAATTTTTGTCGCCGTTGTCCAACCTTCGCAAAGATGAATATGGCGGCAGGTTTGAAAACAGGATAAGATTTTTGCTGGAAATTGTAGAGGCCATTCATAGCGTATGGCCTAAAGCCAACCCGTTGTTTGTCCGCATATCCGGAACTGATTGGGTGGACGGTGGCTGGAACATTGATGAAAGTATAAAGCTCGCTGCTATGCTTAAAGCAGAAGGTGTTGATTTGATTGATGCCTCTTCCGGCGGATTGTCGCACGAGCAAAAAATTCCGTTGTCGCCGGGCTACCAGGTTCCGTTTGCAGAAAAAATAAAACTGGAAACAGGTATTTTAACTGCAGCCGTTGGTTTGATAACATCGGCAGAACAAGCGGAAAGCATTTTGCAAAATGGCCAGGCAGATATGATCGTAATGGCGAGAGAACTTCTTCGCGATCCTTATTTTCCATTGCATGCAGCGCAAACGCTGGGAGTTGATATTCCCTGGCCATCGCAATACGAAAGAGCGAAGCCAAGGAAGAAGTAAAAATTCAAAAGTGAAAAGTCAAAAAATGGGAGTGCCACTGCGCAGTCTTGTTTTTGACTTTTTAATTTTTACTTTTCACTTTGAATCTCTGATATTTGCAAAGATTTTGAATTTCAGCAATTGAATTTTCAATCTGGTCCCGTAGTTCAATGGATAGAATAGGAGTTTCCTAAACTCTAGATACAAGTTCGATTCTTGTCGGGACTACTTTTATATATCATACTGCATTAATAATCCAACCACTTGTAGTTGATTTGTTTTATTCAACGCATGTTTTCACGCATGGTTTAGTGTTTTGACATCTGCTGTATATTATCCTTTAGCTTCTGTTCTGAATTAATCAAAATTGTATTTGCGAAACTCGCATTATATAATTCTCACTTGCGTAACTTGAAATGTTTTGGTTGGTTATCAACGTTTAAAAAAAATTTCCGCAAGTATTAAGGGATGAGAAACATGCGTATATTTAAGAGATGTGTGCAAGCTTAGACCGCCCCTTTCTTTCTAAAGAACCAAAACCTACATCTATGCAACGCAGAACCTTTATCAAAAATTCAACGCTGACAGTTATCAGCGTTAGCGCTTTCGGAGCCTTAAACTGGAACGGGAAAAGCTTTGAAGGGGACACACCAACTACAACTGATATCCTCGGTCCCTTTTACAGACCTGGTGCACCGATGCGAACCAATCTCCGGCTTGCAGGTTCAAAGGGAACACCGATTGTTTTAAAAGGAAAGATTTTCAAGGACGATGGAAAAACTCCTATAAATGGTGCGTTTGTAGAAATCTGGCATTGCGATGAGGCCGAAGCGTATGACAACACATCTGACGACTACAACTATCGTGGCGGACAGAGAACAAAAGCAGATGGCGCGTATGAATTCAAATCTATCTTACCGGTTCCCTATAAAGCTGTCCCCACTATCGAATCGTCCTGGCGACCGGCTCATATACATATGAGAGTGTCGGTTGCTGATCAACAAGACTTAATTACGCAGATCTATTTTAAAGGAGGAAAGTATGTTGACTCGGACAAATGGGCGTCTGCGCCACAGGCTGTCAACAGGATCCTTACCATGCGTAAAAATAATTCGGGCGAAAGTGAAATCATTTTTAACGTCGTGATGAGTAAAGAGATTCCGCTTGACAAAAAGGTTTACGACAAGATCACAGGTCTTTACGACGTCGGCGATAACAATTTTATTGAATTCAGTAAAAGCGATGACCTGCTGTTTATGAAACAAAATGGACAGCTCTGGGCAAGTTTGAAATACATCGGCAATAATACATTTGAAGGTGGCATAGGCTATCCCAAAGTAACGTTTGCGTTACAAAAAGACGACACCGTAAAAGTGGTGGTCGTTACGGAAATACCAACCTTACGAACGTACAACGGAATTAAATACCTGAAGTATAAATAACAATGCAATGACTATCATAAACAGATGGCCAGCACACAACATAACCTTTGTAAAATAGCGGCTGACGAACTACATTTAAACTGGAATACATTTTTCAACAGCTGGAAGTAAATGACGTAGACGTTTACCAAATACCGCTACTTCACAAAGCTTCGCTTCGTTAGCCGTAATTTAAAGGCAGACTCCAAAAAAAGGAGCTGAGGTATTAAATAAAAATGCCCCCGAAATAAATTTTATAAAAAACTTAAATCAGGGTATTCATTTAAAAATAACCCAACACTCAATCGAACAACTATTTACTTTGTGCCTTTGCCAGAAGCTCTTCCAATCGGGCTTTTTCTTTAGGAGTTAATTTATCAGTGTCAAAACTCACAGAGCTTGCAATGTGGATGCTATTCTTATTGTTAACAGTTATTTTGTTTTTTTCTTCATGCAGTTTTAGAAGCCTTTCCTTTGCTTTCATTACTTTCAGCATAACAACATGTAACCGATCTCCACATTTCAACTAATTTCCCCTCATGCACCATCACCAGGAATATGAATCCCCTTCTGCACTCAGCGATACCATAAAATGTTTTTGGTACGACAGAAGAGATGTTGGAGAAACGCTATCGAGTTACAATGCAATGCCTGATGGCTATGCCGAAATCATTTTTTATTTCGGAAGCCTTTACAACATTTCTCCTGATGAAAGTTTGCAACCACTGGCTTCTCCTTTTATGATGGGATTGCTCAATCAACCTGTTCCTTTTTCTACGATCAACTGTTTGGAGATTATTGGCGTCAGGTGTTTTCCCTGGACCGTCTTTGATTTGCTGGGACTGCCTTCAAGTAAAAAAGCGGTGCATTTTTTTGAACATCCTGTTGCACAGCTTCAATCAACATTGAATGAGTTTGTGCGGAACGGCAAAATAGAAGAAGCAATTTCTCACCTGCAACAATACTTTCTAGATGCGCATTCGCATGTTGATGGCAAAAGCATGCTTGCTAAAGCAGGCGTGGCTATGCGCAAAGCCAATGGCACGATGCCTGTAAGCGAAGTGGCCGCGGCTGCCCATGCAACGGTGCGAACGCTGGAAAGAAACTTCAAGCAATCTTCGGGTCATACAGTTAAAGATGTGTCTGGCTTAATGCGCTTCGAGCAGGTGCGAAATCAACTATGGCGCGATCCCTACTCTAACATTGCCGGATTAGCTGCCGAATTTGGCTATGCTGACCAAGCGCATCTGAGCAAGGAATTCAAACGTTATAGCGGTGCTACGCCTGCGGCTTTTGCACGAAAAGCAAAGCAATCAAAACTGTCTGTGAGTAAAGATTTTGTCGCATTTATACAAGACTGATAGCGCGGCCTTCCGGAATTTTGTGGTTCAATTAATAAATCATGTTACTGGAAAATAAAAAGGTGGCTATCATTGGTGCTGGGCCCGTTGGTCTTATGATGGCAACACTGCTACAGCAAAAAGGAATAGGCGTTGCCGTATATGAAAGAGATATAGACGCGCAAACAAGAATTTGGGGCGGCACACTTGATCTGCATAAAGGCTCAGGGCAAGAGGCGATGAAGAAGACAGGATTGCTGGAAAAATATTATGCAATGGCAACACCGATGGGCGTAACCATGGCAGACGAACAAGGCAACGTGTTATCAATTGTAGAGCCGCAATCTGACAACCCTGAAATAAACAGAAACGATTTAAGACAACTCTTTCTTGATGACTTAAACAGCGACACCGTTGTTTGGAACAGAAAACTTACCACGCTTAAAGAACGTGATGGTAAATGGCTTTTGCGTTTTGAAAATGGAACAGACGCCAGCGCTGATCTTGTTATCGGAGCGAATGGCGGCATGTCTGGCGTTAGAAAATATGTTACAGACGCAACGATAAAGGACACCGGAACTTTTATTATACAGGGCGATGTAGTTGAGCCCGAAATAAATTGCCCGGAATTTTACGAGCTGTGTAACGGCAACAGACTGATGGCCGCATATCAAGGTAATTTAATCGTTGTAAACCCTTACAACAATGGCCAGTTGACCTATGGCGTAATTTTTAAACGACCAGAAGAATGGATCGACGGCAATGGATTAAACTTTGAAAACGCGGAAAGTATTGTTTCATTCCTTACAAATAAATTTTTCGGCTGGCATGAAAGTTATCATCAACTATTTCGCTCAACGTCTTTCCTTGTTGGATTGCCAACAAGAAAAATTCCTTTAGATAAGGTATGGAAAAATGATAGGCCTTTGCCCATCACACTTATTGGAGATGCGGCCCATGTAATGCCTCCTTTCGCAGGCCAGGGTGTGAATACAGGATTGATGGACGCATTGATTTTATCCGATAACCTAACCGATGAAAAATTCAAAACTATCGAAGCCGCAATAGACGACTACGAACAAAAAATGTTTGTGTATGCAGGAGAAGCACAGCATGCATCAAGTGTGAATGAACAAGAGATGCATAGTCCAGATTTTTCTTTCATGAAAAGATTTGTTGAGTAACCGCCGCCGGGCAAAGCTTGGCCGCAAAGTCGTTGTGATAGTTTGTTTGCAGTATTGCGATTCCTCGGCCCGTTGTGGATGGGTTACAAAAGCCGCTCGCATCCATCGGTTTTCTGTCAACAATTCAGATTACATCGGTACCGGCGCATGTATCTTTCTTTCGAGCAAAATCACTTCCATCTTTTCTTTATCCAGCGATTCCAGAAAATCTTTGCTATAATAAGCAAATATGAAGTAGTTAGTATCCCTGCTCCTCACCAGCGCTGGCAGATAGGTAGCAATAAACTGCGGGTAGTCAAATATTCTTTTGTAAGAAGCGTAAATAAATGCGCCGTTCCTAAAGTCTGCTGTGTTTTCCGGCAAAATAAAATCAGCAGTATCGGTTACAACCTCTCCGCCGTAAAAAGTACCAACTACATCAGGCTTTAGTTTCCAGAAACCATTGATATCAAAAGAGGCGTGGTTCCGGAAGCCGTGTTTGATGCGTGAGGCGTGTGCCATAATGGTACTGTTGAGCCCCATCAGGTCAACGGTGTTTCCTTTGTAAGAATAGCAGAAACCGCCCGCCGCCAGCAATCCAATGCTGGGATATGTTTTGCAACTTTCAAATGTTTTGTTTGCTTTTTCCGCAATGGTTCTGCCGTTGTAGGCGTGGTTAAAATCGCCCAAAATGCGATTACCAATAATTTTGTCTGGTGCAGTAAACTCAAACCAGGTAGACTTGGCAATGAAGAAAATAGCTGTTATTGCGCTAACTGTTAGAACGATGCCGGTACCACGGTTATTGGGATATAGTTTGCCTATCCATTTCTCCATAAAGGGAACATTCAGTACCGCTGCATAAGACAGCGGAATGATACATTGGTAAAACCGTGCAAACTTAAAATGGTCGCCTCCGGTTAATATGGGTAAACACAAGCCAACGAATATTACGGCTATGAGTATGATTTGTACCTTGTCGTTGGCCGTCAGTTGGAGGTTTTTCTTTTCTTTTCGCCACTTATTCAAAAGTATCACCGAAAAAAATACAAGCATGGCCATTACAAACCCAAGCTGTGGGTATCCATAAAAAAGTCTTGAAAAATAACGCAATCCCTCACCAATATTATCCTTTAAGCTACCCGACACCTTTGCGTAGTAAGTGTTGGGAAACGCATAGCCAAAATAAGACAATCGCCAACTTATTAGGCCAACCACCGTGGCCGCATACACAAGCAGAGGCAGAATAGATCTTGCAATTGCCTTTTTAACACCGTCTGCGGCCACATTCTGAATAAAGAATATGAAAATAAACAGGAGCGCAAACAAAATACTTTCCGGGCGGGTGACCACCATGGCGGCCAGCAGCAGGCTGAATGTATACAGGTTTACTTTTCTGTTCAGCAGGTAATAGTTACAAAGTTCGAGCGTTGTGTTGACAATAAGAAAAAGCCAGAAACCAGTTTCCATCAGCCCCAGTACACTCCATTCCATGAAGCCTAGTGGAAACAGCAGAAGCGTCATAATAAGAATATCTGTATAGGCGAGCTTTTGACCAACGGTACCGTTGCAGCGCCTTACAAACAGCAGCAATCTGTATACACCGATGTAGGTAAGTACAAGGTTGAGCGCCAGCAGCAGCCAGGTAAAACGTTCGCCCGATATTTTGTAGAAAAAGGAACCGATGAGCGTCCACAGCAGGGATGTAAAGCCTTCCACCTTTTCTCCGCCAATATTCCATACAAAGCCGTGGCCTTCGGCAAAATGTTTCATGTACACAAAATAGATGTTGGCATCGTCGATGCCGTAAGAGGGCTTGTCATAACCCCACCAGTAAACCACTAACGCAACGATCAGTGAAAAAAAGACAAACAGGGGGAGAGTTATTTTACTGTTCGAACGCATTGGGCTGGTGTTTAGCAGGTGGTAAAAAGTTACTGGCTTAAATATAGGTAATCAATGTTGTTGGAGCAAACGAGTGGTTACAGAAACTCACTACCTTTAATCTAAAATAAAACACCATGATCGCATTTTTAGGAATGGGCCTTTTAGGTTCAAACTTTACAAAGGCATTGATAAAAAAAGGAGAAAAAGTTAACGTATGGAACCGAACGGCATCAAGGGCGAAAGCATTGGAGTCAGTTGGAGCCAAAGCGTTTGACAATATTACAGATGCAGTAAAAGACGTGGATGTAATTCATATTGTAGTAAAAGATGACGCCGCTGTAAGTGAAGTGTTGGCTGCGGCTGAGCAAGGAATGAAACCCGGTGCCACCATCATAGACCACACCACCACTTCAGCCGAAGGCGCGGTGGAAAGAACGAAAGCGTGGAAGGCGAAAGGCTTTACTTACCTGCATGCACCCGTTTTCATGGGTCCGCAAAATGCACTGGAAAGCACAGGCGTAATGCTCGCTTCCGGTGATCAAAATGTGATTGCAAAAGTCGAACCGGCGTTAGCAAAAATGACGGGCAAATTCATCAATCTTGGTCCACAGGAAGGGAAAGCTGCAGGCATGAAATTAATCGGCAATCTTTTCCTGATTTCATTGACCGGAGGTCTTACCGATATGCTTTCTTTGGCAAAGGTTCATGATGTTTCCTTTGACGACGTGAAAGAATTGTTCAACAACTGGAATCCCGGGGCAATGGTGCAGGCAAGACTACAACGCATCACCAGCGGCGATTATACCAATCCTTCATGGGAACTGAATATGGCAAGAAAAGACGCGGGCTTAATGATGAATGCTGCTTCGAAAGCCGGAGCACCATTAAATGTCATTCCATCCGTTGCTGCAGAAATGGACAAATGGATCGAGAAAGGATTTGGCAATAGTGATTGGACAGTGATAGCAAGTGATGTGGTGAACGGGAAATAATAACACCAGACCTGACAGGTTTTTCATGTTGCGCAACCAATAGCGCAATGCGGCAAAAATCTGTCAGGTCTTCAATTTCTATTTTCACTTTCAAAAAAAACCACGATGTCATATTGCAGCGCAATTGAAATGATGACCGGCGATAGAAAGGCTTTGCACAAAGCTTATCACGATAATCACTACGGCTTTCCCATTCATGACGATAATGAGCTTTTCGGCAGGCTGATCATGGAGATAAACCAGGCAGGGCTTAGCTGGGAAACGATTCTTAAAAAAGAAGAAGCATTCAGAAAAGCATATCACAACTTCAACATAAAAAAAGTAGCTACTTATACAGAGAACGACAGAGATCGTTTGCTGAACGATTCCGGCATTATACGCAATCGCTTGAAAGTAAATGCAGCAATAGAAAATGCGAAGACAATTGTGGCGTTGCAAAAAGAATTCGGCTCGTTTGAAAAATGGCTGGAGAGTCATCATCCTAAAACCAAAGAAGAATGGGTGAAGCTGTTTAAAAAGACTTTCCGTTTTACAGGCGGCGAAATTGTAAATGAATTTTTGCAGAGCATTGGTTATTTGCCCGGGGCACACAGTGAAAGTTGCGCGATCTTTAAGAAAATTCAAAAGACCAAGCCGTTGTGGATGCAAAAAAAGTAAGTAAGACTTTTTTCAACACTTGGAATATACTAAGCCTTAGGTCCTATTGCCCGTAGGGCATCGATATCAATAGAAAATCTAAACGAAAGTACACCATTGTCCGTAGGACATTAATCTGACAGGCGAGCAATTGCTCAACTAAACGACGTAGAATTATTAATTGTTGAGTAGAGTTCGAACAATTCTTCATCAGTATACTTGTAATCAGTTACGTTGAAAGTTCATATCTTTTGAAAAATAATTTTACCCAAAATAATTTTAACGATGAAAGCTTTTTCAGCGCATTTCATGCAAAAAATCTTTGTCTTAAATATTCTTTTGATTAGTCTCTTTTATGCAAACCATTCGCAGGCGCAACATGTTCTACGTGTCGGTGTAGCTGGCCTTTCGCATGATCACATTCACAACCTGATGAATCAGTATAAAAAGAACCAGGTGATTATCGTAGGTATTGCAGAAAGCGATGGACAATTAGTAGATAAATACAAAAAACAATATGCTCTTCCTGATTCTATCTTCTATAAATCATTGCCAGAACTTTTAAATCATGTAAAGCCCGATGCGGTGCTTGCCTACAACGCTATTTCGGAACATTTATCTGTAGTAGAAAACTGTGCTCCTAAAGGCATTCCGGTGATGGTAGAAAAGCCACTGGCGACAACGGTAAAAGACGCACTTCGCATTGAAGAACTGGCAAAGAAGTACAAAATACAGGTGCTCACAAACTACGAAACCACCTGGTACAACACCAATCAGCAGATAAAAGAAATGGTAGATGCAAATGCTATCGGTGATGTGCGAAAAATGATTGTACATGATGGCCACCAGGGGCCAAAAGAGATTGGCTGTAGTGCTGCATTTCTATCATGGCTAACCGATCCTGTTAAAAACGGCGGCGGCGCCAGCAGAGACTTTGGTTGTTATGGAGCAAACTTAATGACATGGCTTATGAAAGGACAAAAGCCTGTTTCCGTATCGGCGATTCTTCATCACATCAAACCAAATGTTTATCCTAAGGTGGACGACGATGCGACAATCCTGCTGGAATACAAAGACGCAACAGGCATTATAGAAGCCTCATGGAACTGGCCGTACAGCATTAAAGACTTTGAAGTGTTTGGCGTGAACGGTTATTTGCATGCGCTCAATGGCAACAATTTGCAACAGCGCATGAAAGACAAGTACGAAGACGTTATAGTAAAACAAGCCAGTTACACAGACAATATTCCATACCTGGGCGATGTGCTTTCCGGCAAAATAAATCCCGGAAGTGACCTTTCTTCTCTTGAAAACAACATTATTGTTGTGCGCATACTCGAAGCCGCAACGGAATCTGCCAAAACAGGAAAAAAAGTAATGTTGTAGCGATCAATTAACTTTGCACGCAAATTAAACTCCCTGACATGAGCAAATTAAGCGTTCTCGCAGAAGGACTGATAGGTTCTGAAATTGTGAGATTGGGCAATGAAATCAATGATCGCATTCGCAAAGGAGAAAAGATCTACAATTATACTATTGGCGATTTTGACCCTTCCATTTTTCCGATTCCAAAGGAACTTGAAACCCTGATCATCGAGGCTTATCAAAAGCATTATACTAATTATCCACCGGCAGATGGTGTTTTGGAACTGCGTGAAGCTGTATTGGCTTTTTTGCAAAAACACGAGGGCCTGCAATATTCCAATAATGAAATAATGATTGCGAGCGGTGGACGTCCGTTGATTTATACGACTTTCAAAATATTGGTAGATAAAGGTGATAAAGTAATTTACGCCGTTCCCTCCTGGAACAACAATCACTATACAAATCTCAATCATGCAGAGCACTGCGTGATTGAAGCAACGCCTGAAAATAATTTCATGCCTACGGCAGCAGATATAGCACCGCACGTAAAAGGCGCTGCGCTTATTTGCCTGTGTACACCTCAAAATCCAACAGGTACCACGCTTCCAAAAGAAGAGCTTGATAAAATATGCCAGCTGATCATTGAAGAGAACGCAAGCCGGGGCGAGCACGAGAAGAAATTGTACCTGCTGTTCGACCAAATGTACTGGACGCTTACTTACGGCGAAACCAAACACTACAACCCGATTACACTACAACCGAAAATGAAGGACTATACCATTTTTGTAGATGGTATTTCAAAAGTCTTTGCCGCTACAGGTGTACGCGTAGGCTGGTCAATGGGGCCGGCGCATGTTATTGCAAAAATGAAAGCCTTGTTAACGCACATGGGAGCCTGGGCGCCAATGGCAGAGCAAAAAGCAACTGCGGCTTACTTAAAACAAGATGATGCAATTGAGAGATATCTTACGCATTTCAAAAACGAAATGATCAACAGATTGAACCTGATTCACGACGGCTTTGTTGCGTTGAAAAATAAAGGTTACGCTGTAGATGCCATCGCTCCGCAAGCCGCTATTTATCTTACCATAAAAATGGATCTGGCAGGTAAAAGCGTTGATGGAAAAACATTGGCAACACAATCTGATGTTACCGAATATATCTTAGGCGAAGCAAAACTAGCCGTGGTTCCTTTCTACGCTTTTGGTGCAGAAAAAACTTCTCCCTGGTACAGATTGAGCATTGGAACTTGCAAGCTTGAAGATATTAGTGAAATGTTCGGGAAACTAGAGGCCGCGTTGAGTAAGCTGAAGTAGGACATATACAACGCAGATTCTTATGATTGTGATGATTTGAAATGATTTTGAATTTGTAATTTGGACAGTTCGAGTTGAGTTGTGAAGACTGCTTGTCATCCCGAGGAACGAGGGATCTGAGTGTTACACCTGAAGTCTGTTTGGGAAAGTCACAAATCCCTCGTTCCTCGGGATGACAAGCGAGAGTCTTTAGTTTATTCGACCAGTCTTACCAGCACAGATATTAATTGTAGATCAAACGAAAATGGCTTCCGCCATGGAAGCCATTTTTCATTTTTTCTTTTTGAAAGAGTTCCTCCGTACAAGTGACATATTTTAGCATTGTAGCGACAGTTGCATTTTAACTTTTGATACACAAATAAAAGACCGAATTGAACAGCCTTAGAAGGGATGTTCATCTATATTTATCGTATGTGTCAAAACATGAAAAATAGCCTGTTCATACTGATTATTTCTTTGGCGTTCATAAGCTGCGGCGATAAAAATTTGCCAGGCACTAGCAAAGAGAATGATCTTAAAAAGCAGAAAGAGTTTTTTAAATCCTTAGGACTCGATTCCGATAGAGCCGCCATTGATACGCCAGAAAGAATAAACCCTGACAGCGCATCGAAATTTAATGCAGTGGGGAGAGCTGGAAACTATTTTAGAGAAATGAAGAGACGAAGACCTGCAAATTGTTTTGATACGCTAGAAATGCTGCGTAGGTCACCCAAGGAATACGATGAGTATCTTAAAAGTCTTAAGGAGAGGGCACGGCAAACACCGTTCGACGCAATTCCCGGTAACAATCCTGATTTAGAATCTCAAGAGTTGCCACCCGGATATGAGTATATGATATTTAAAGACTCAGACTTACCAGATTCGCTAAAAATTCCTTTTACAATAAAGAAAAGAAAGTAAAGTGTTGAAATAAAAAATGGCCTCTATCGCTGAGGCCATTTTTATTTTTTATGGTACCAAACTTTACAACGCGTATTTATTATCAGCGATCACTTTTGCTGCAATTCTTCTCTTCGCTTCTTTGCTGTTGAACGGTTCCGCTTTGGTAAAGCGTTTCAGGCCGAGCAACATCATTCTTTGTTCATCGCCTTCGGCAAATGCGTTGATGGCGTCTTTACCAAACTTGTTGATGTGATCAGCTGCATCGTACAAATAAGTGTGCATCATATCCAGTTCAAATTGTACAGCGCTTTCTCCGCGTTGATCTACCAACTTCATCGCACGCAATAATGCGCTTTCAGCGTGATATGTTTCAATGGCCATGTCAGCAATGTTCATCAGAATTTCCTGCTCGTTTTCAATCTTCATCATCAATTTCTGAACAGCGGCACCGGCCACCATTAAAATCGCTTTTTTAAAGTTGGCAACGAGTTTCTTTTCTTTTGCAAACGCTTCGTCATCACCGCTGCCAAAATCAGGAATGCTCATCAGTTCTTTTTGCACAGCCATCGCAGGTCCCATCAGGTCAAGCTTTCCTTTCATGGCACGTTTCAAAACCATATCAACAGTCAGCAAGCGATTGATCTCATTAGTTCCTTCGTAAATACGGTTGATGCGGCTATCGCGATATCCTCTTGAAATAGCATATTCATCGCTAAAGCCATTGCCACCGTGAATCTGAACGCCTTCGTCTACAATAAAATCAAGCATTTCACTGCCAAAAACTTTCAGCATTGCACACTCGATCGCGTATTCTTCTGCAGCACCCAACAATGCTTCGGCGAAGGGCTTGCCTTCACCTGCCAATTCCATTTCTTTATCATCGATCCATTTTGCAGAGCGATACAAACCACTTTCTGCCACCCAGATCTTGATAGCCATTTCCGCCAGCTTATTTTTGATAGCGCCGAAATTGCTGATCGGTTGCTTGAACTGTTCTCTTGTATTTGCGTATTCAATAGAAGTGTTGAATGCACGTTTCGCACCGCCCAAAGCAGCAGCACACAATTTCAAACGTCCTATATTCAAAATGTTGAAAGCAATGATGTGACCACGTCCTATTTCTCCAAGCACATTTTCTACAGGCACTTTACAATCCTGGAAATACAGCTGAACAGTAGAAGAACCTTTAATGCCCATTTTGTGTTCTTCAGGGCCTTGGGTAAATCCATCAAAGCCTCTTTCCACAATAAATCCAGTGAATTTATCACCATCTATTTTTGCGAAAACAGTATACACGTCTGCAAAACCACCGTTGGTGATCCAACATTTTTGTCCGTTTAGCAAATAATATTTTCCGTCATCGCTAAGCTTCGCCGAGGTCTTTGCGCCCAGCGCATCACTGCCGCTGTTTGGCTCCGTTAAACCATAAGCGCCTTTCCATTCACCTGTAGCAAGTTTGGGAATGTATTTTTCCTTTTGAGCATCATTACCAAAATACAGAATCGGCAACGTGCCAATGCCCGTATGAGCCGCAATAGCAACGGAAAACGAAAAACCGCCGCCCAGTCCTTCATTTACCAATGTAGATGTGATGAAATCTTTACCAAGACCGCCATATTGCTCAGGCAAAGAAGTGGAGAGTAGTCCTTGCTCACCGGCTTTTTGCATGAGCGAAGGCATAAGGCCCGGCTCCATTTTATCAATACGGTCAATAACAGGCAACACCTCCGAGTCCAGGAAGGAATTACACATGTCCTTAACCATTTGCTGCTCCTCGTTAAAATCCTCGGGAACAAACGTGTCGAAAGCGGTGCTTTCTTTAATGAGCCATTCGCCTCCTTTAAGCGCTGCGGCCTTTTTTAATTCGGTGCTCATATGACTTTTTTTAAAAGTGAGTGAATATGTAGTGGGTGAATCCTGTTAAAAAACACCTGCCTATTTCAAGTTGTCGTAAACGATTTGCAATACCGATTTACAAATTTCAATTTGCTCTTCCGGTACCGTTTTCAAAGCTTCGTTCAGGGTTTCTGTTGCAAGTCCCATGCTTTGATCCTGCAACTGCTGCGCACGTGGGGTAAGAAAGATCATATTGATCCTTCGGTCTTCTTTAGAAGCGATCCTTTTTACCAGATCAAGTTTTTCAAGATTGTCAACCAGCCTTGTGATACTGGGCTTATCACGGAAAGTGGCATTGCAAAGCTCCTGCTGGCTAATGCCGTCTTGTTTCCACAAATGATATAAAACGCTCCATTGCTCAATGGTTAAATTGAGCGCCGCGGTGTTGAACTTTTTTTGCAATCGTCTTGCTATCGCTGTGGAAGCTTTACCGGTTATAAAACTGTAAAGCTCACCTCTTTTAAATTGGTTGTTTGGCATATAGTTAGTTAAGCAACTATTCAAACCTAGCTAATATTCCCGTTACCTGCAAGTTTTTTTGTCTTAAAAATTAACGCTAAAATTTGAATCGCTTGACTTCATACCATTAATCAATATTTTTGGCATTGTATTAAATTCCTAAACCCCCTTTATGAAGAAATTTCTTGTCCCTATTGCAGTCTGTGCCGCTATTATTTGTTTCACAGGATGTGCCACAACTGCTGACCGCCTTGCAAAGATCTGGTTCTTCACCCACCACACCGGCGGCGATGAAACGACCATGAAGCTTGAACCTACCAGCTTTTTAAACTTGCAACCAAATGGTACCTACACGAGTTGCCTTACAAGTTTCGATGACGGCCAATGGACGGCAACCAGTAACGAGATCATTTTAAAAAGCAACCACCATACAACAAACAAGCTTGCGATAGGCGCACTAATGACCGATGAACTCGTCATCAATTATATCGGCTCAAATACCAATTACAATTTTGAAGGTTGCGATGATACTTTTAAAACAGATAACGACAATCCTTTTTCTGTGGTTAACAATTTGTGGCGCATTAAACCAACACATGCAGAAAGCGATAAGCAGATATCTGCACGGTTAAAAAATCACCTCCATTTTTGGGAAAAATATTTCGAGTGGGCACTAGATACCAAGAAACATTCGATAGATGTACGCAGCACGCCGTCTGTTATAAAGATTTATGGCAACGGACTTTCATTAAAGCATTACGAAGATCAGTCCGAAGCGTGGAAGAATTGTTTTTACGACTCAACAGATTGTGTAAAGGCGACGGTGCAAATGCAGAACTTCCTTAGAAAAACAGATATAGCATGGCCACATTCTGACAATCCTTTCAAAATGTTTTTATCTGCTTTCCAACAAATGAATGAAAAGTTTGAGTAGCAATTTTTTCACATGATATATATAAAAACGCTGGTGATGAGCCAGCGTTTTTATTTGTAATTATAATCTCGTTATGTCTGCGCCCAGCGCTTTCAATCGGTCGTCGATGTATTGATAACCGCGATCAATTTGTTCAATATTCTGAATCGTGCTTTTTCCTTCAGCGCTCAACGCTGCGATCAACAAAGCAACACCGGCACGAATATCAGGACTGCTCATGGTAATGCCTCTTAAGTTTTGCTGGCGGCCCAATCCAATAACGGCCGCACGGTGCGGATCACACAAAATGATCTGCGCTCCCATGTCAATTAGTTTGTCTACAAAGAACAAACGGCTCTCAAACATTTTCTGATGGATCAATACGGAACCTTTCGCTTGCGTGGCAACCACCAGCACAATGCTCAAAAGATCCGGCGTAAAGCCCGGCCACGGATGATCGTACATCGTAAGCACAGAGCCATCCAGGAAGGTTTGAATTTCATAAAGCGATTGCTCAGGAATAACAATGTCATCTCCTTTGAATTCCATAGCAATACCAAGCTGCTTAAACTTATCCGGAATAACACCCAGATGCTCCAGTCCGGCATTCTTAATTGTGATATTGCTTTGTGTCATCGCAGCAAGGCCAATAAAGGAGCCAACTTCAATCATGTCCGGCAACATCGTGTGTTCTGTGCCGCCTAAATATTCAACACCTTCAATGGTCAATAAATTACTTCCTACGCCGCTGATCTTTGCGCCCATGCGGTTAAGCATTTTGCAAAGCTGCTGTATGTATGGTTCACATGCTGCATTGTATATAGTGGTAGTGCCAGATGCCATCACTGCAGCCATAACGATGTTTGCAGTTCCCGTAACGGATGGCTCATCCAGCAACATATATGTGCCTTTCAGTTTTTTTGCTTCCAAGTGAAAGAAGCCGTCTTCGTTATTGTAAGTGAACTCCGCACCAAGTCTTTCAAAACCGATGATATGTGTATCCAATCTGCGTCTGCCAATTTTATCGCCACCCGGTTTTGGGATAAATGCTTTTCTGTAACGGGACAGCATTGGCCCCGCGAACATCACCGACCCTCTTAGTTTGCCGCTCTTTTTTTTGTATGCTTCGCTGTGCAAATAATCTATGTTCACATCATCCGCCTGGAAAATGCAGGTTTGTCTGTTGGGTCGCTCAATCTTCACGTTCATTTCACCCAGCAATTCGATCAGCAGGTTTACATCAAGAATATCGGGAATGTTGTTAATGGTAACCTTTTCCGGGGTTAACAGCACCGCACTTATTATTTGCAAAGCCTCATTCTTCGCGCCTTGCGGAGTAATTTCCCCGTGTAATTTTTTTCCTCCTCTTACTTCAAAAATGTTCATTCCCGTTTGTCGTTTTCTTTGTTTGTAAAAATAATATGCCCCGCGAGGGCGGGAAAAAGTTTATTAAAAAGATTTTTTTGTCTAGTCTGCATATGGCTCGCAGCATAAAAGCTAAGCACTTCTTTTTCTCGCAGCGATGGCAAGGGAGCAGCGATGCAAAGAAAAAATCACTGTGTTGTTGCTTCGCTGCGTTCGCTGCGTGAAATAAAAAAGCTGTCAAAAAGTGAAACGAAAGACAAGATATAAAAACGAAGTCTTTTCGTAAATTTTACTTTTTGACAGCTCTATAGAAAGGTTTTATCGGCTTTTACCTATTGAAAACGCTTCTTGTTGTTTCCAAATTTCTGGTTGCGGCCACCGCCACCGCCATTGTTGCGGTTGTCTCCACCGTTGTTGTTACGGTTGTTTCTTCCACCACCACCGCCACCTTGGAATTTTTGGTTCCTGTTATTGTTATTGTTTTTTCTAAAATCGCCATATCCACCACCGCCGCCACGGTTGTTGTTCTCATTCGCACGGTAACTTTTTACATATGGTGTATTGGTAAATTCCAGTTGATTGTGTGTAATTGCGCTCAACTCGCTCTGAACCGCATCGTCATGCACGGTTTCTTTGTGCCAGTTGTTGTATGCCAGCTTCATGTAGTAAGCAACGGCATTGGCAAAACCATTGCGTTTTTCCGGATTCTCTTCTTTCAACGCCTTGTCAATAACCAACTCCAGGTTTTTACCCAAATGAGAGTGTCTTGGATAGCGCTTTGGATATTTTAATGGATCCGGTTTTGCTTTTAATTGCTCCTTTGTAGGAATGGGATAAGGAGATTCTACGTCAAGATGAAAATCTGCAATCAGGAACAGGTGATCCCAAAGTTTATGACGGAAGTCCTCCACATTTTTCAAATGCGGGTTCAGAAATCCCATTAGTTCAATAGCAGCCATTGCATTCTTCTGACGAACGTCTTTATCTTCAATCGCCATCAGATATTCAATCATTTTTTGAATATGACGGCCGTATTCGCGCATCATCAAATGATTTCTGCTTGTATTATATTCCATGTAATTTTTTTTGAACGGGATCTTTTACTGTAATCAACAATTGTTCCTGTTGTAAGGGAGCAGTTTGCAATTCATAATTTCTTTTAGGGAAAAGATGGCTGTTTATCCCGTGTAAGTAATTTCTATACTGACAAAAGTATAAAATATTTTATATCCCACAAGATACGGGAAAATATTTGGGAAAATCTTGGGATGGAGGCAAATGTACCAGGTACGATGTACGAAATTAGTTGATATGTAAACCGCTAAAGACTTTCGTACACCATAATCCGTACATCTAACATTTTACTCGCTCACCAAAGCATAAACCGCAAAGCTTGCCAGCCAGTGCTCACCGCCATAATTGGCGCTGGCAACGTTTGGCAGGCTCGCATTTAAATGGTGAATGGCCGATTTTCTCAAAAGGGCAATTCGTTTGTCGCCTGCAGGCAAACAATTCGCTAACCCCTTCATGCACCAGGTGCGACTGAAACACAACCCGTCAAGGTGCACAATCTGGTAATCGCTTCTATCAGAAATCACCGGAAGGTTGGTCAAGTGCTGCAAAGACGCCAACGGAATAAAAGCATTGAACCATTGTACGAAAGCGGGCTTGGCCAAAACCCTGCGCATCAGGTCGGCCTCCTCCAAAGAAGGGGAAAGAAAATCCGTACCATCCGGCTCCCATCTTGAAGGAGCATTTTTATCTTTCAAATACAATTGTTTTGCGCTTTTAATAATTGCCGCCTCAAAAGCTGTATTCTTGGTTGCCCTTGCATAATCCAGCGCAAACACTAACCCGAAAGCAGTATTCGGATGAACGCCTGTTCTATTGGGGTAAGTTTGCTTTGGCAGATAATCCATCCATAATTTGATAACTGTGTCGCAAAGCGGTTGTAAGGTATTGCGCCACCTGATGGCGTCGGGATCGTTAAAACCAATCAGTTCTTGCTGTAATTTCAGCAACCAGGCCCAGCCATAAGTTCTTTCGTAATTTCTTGACAAAGGCGATATAAAATAGTCGATCTCTCCTTTGATATTTTCCGGAGTAATGTTGGTTGAAATGGCAGATCGTATTGCAGCGGCCTCGGGCATTTGAGGAAATTTTTTCAAAAGGCTCACCAGCATCCAGTGCCCATGCACACAGCTGTGCCAGTCAAAGCATCCGTAAAATGCAGGATGCATTTGTTTTGGCGTGCGCAAATGGTCACTGTCGCTCACGCTCAAATGGCTTGTTTTATTTGGGTACTCCTGCTGCAAACATTTCAATGGCAATGATGCAAAATGTGAAGCGCCCTCAAGTGTAAGATTAAACCGTGAACTGTCTTTGTTCGTAGTATAAAATGCGTGCGTTTGTGAGAACAACGCGGCAGAACTTAGAATCAGAAAGAAGGTAAAAAAACTTTTCATGTGAGGTTGTGCAATTATGGACATCAAAGTAAATGTCTTTACACAATAAACGACCAAATAATTGACTAACGGATAAAGATGTTGTATAAACCAATAACCGAATAACTGAATAACCGAGAGATACGAAGATGTGTAGAGCGTTACACAGAGGATTCAGTTACTCAGTTATTCAGTTCTTGAACTCTAATTAAAGATCTCTCCCAGCTTCTTCTCCAACTCTTCACCACGAAGATTCTTACCAATGATTTTTCCCTGCGGATCGATCAAAAAGTTCTGAGGTATTGATTGTATGCCGTACATTTTTGCGACAGCATTGTTCCAGTATTGAAGATCTGAAACATGCGTCCAGGTGAGGTTGTCATCATGAATAGCTTTCAACCATCTTTCTTTTGCTGAATCTCTGTCCAGTGAAACGCTCAAGATGTCAAAGCCTTTGCTTTTATAAGTGTTGTAAGCTTTTACCACATTGGGATTTTCAGCACGGCAAGGTCCGCACCAGCTCGCCCAGAAATCAAGCAACACATATTTACCACGGAAAGATGAAAGCGAAACCGGGTTGCCCAAAGTGTCGTTTTGCGTAAAGTCAATGGCCACTTGTCCGATGCCTGTTTTCTTTGCGATATCAATAGCTTTTCCCAACTCTTTTCCTGATGGAGTTGCCTGTGAAGCTTTGGGCAATTTTTTAAACAAAGGCTCTACTTCAGATGCGACGATGCTATAGCCAGCATATTGCTGCAGCGCAAAAACAGCGATGGGCGAAGATGAGTTTTTGCGTACGTAAGTACCATATTGTTTTCTAATTGTCTCGTCAATGCTATCAACCTTTGTCTCTACTGATTTCATCCCCACCTTATTTTGCTCTTTTGCAAAAGTTGCATACTGCTGTATTGCTTTATTACGTTCATCATTAAGCGCTTTGCGAGAATCGTTTAATTTTTTAAACTCCGCATTTGCTTTTGAGCCGGTCATCTGAACGTTAGAAAAAGAGTCTGTTTGGGTCACCGTCATATTGGCCTGATCTAGAAAAACTAGTGCTCTTGTTTTTCCTGCAGAAACGGAGGGACCGTATTTACCGGACGCGGTCAATCGTGCGATAGTTGGTTCCTGCAATCTTAGAGCAAATTGGTATTTTCCGTCAACCACAGAGGAGCTGTCAGTTACATTTTCAGAACCAGAACGGTAAGAAATGAACACTTTTTCAATGGCATTGTCTATATTTTTCAGTTCGCCATTAAGGGTTACAGCTTTTTGAGCCTGGGAAAACAGGGCCGGAGCCGCCGCCAGGGCGGTCAACAAAATTTTTCTCATGGTCTTTTTTTCGATTTTGTGCGGTGAAATTACCGGATTCGATCTTTTTTTGGTTGCCGCTGGTAAAATTCGGCCCAGAAGTAAAAACAGTTTTTATCCAGTGCAGCCCGTTTTGTATTTTCGCGAATTAACAATCTCAATCAGACAGTTATGCGTTTGGAGAGAGCTTATCATAATATATTAAATTTTTTAAATCCCAAGAGTAATGGACGCATCAGTTATATATATAATCATAGGTGGAGCTGCCGCGGCAGTTGGCATCATAGCGGGTAAATTCATTTTTGCCAAAAATCATCAGCAAAAGCTTGATGACGCTGAGAGACAAGCACAAAAGATAGTTGCAGACGCTCAAAGCAATTCAGAAACATTAAAGAAAGAAAAGTTACTGGAGGCCAAAGAAAAATTCGTTCAACTGAAGGCAGAGCACGATAGAGAGGTACTGGACAAAAACAGAAAGATCAACGACGCGGAAAACAGAATCAAACAGAAAGAGCAAAGCATCAACCAAAAAGAAGGTAATCTTGAAAAACAACTAAAAGAAAACGAGGCGATCAAGGAAAACCTGAACAGGCAGATAGAAGTTGTTAATCTTAAAAGAACAGAACTCGAAAAGCATCAGGAGGAGCATATTCGCAGATTAGAAAAAGTGGCAGCTCTTACTGCAGAAGAAGCAAAAGCACAGCTCGTTGAAAGTTTGAAACAAGAGGCACACACACAAGCTCTTGGTTTACAGCAGGAAATAATAGATGAGGCTAAGCAAAAAGCAAATAAAGAGGCCCGCAAAATAATTATCCAGACTATTCAGCGTACAGCCGCTGAACAGGCTATTGAAAACTCCATCACGGTTTTCAATCTTGAAAGTGATGAAATCAAAGGTCAGATCATTGGTCGTGAAGGTCGTAACATCCGTGCGATCGAGGCCGCAACTGGTGTTGATTTGATTGTAGATGACACTCCTGAGGCAATCATCTTATCTTCTTTCGATCCATTACGTCGTGAAATTGCCCGCCTGAGCCTTCAGCGCCTTGTGAGCGACGGACGTATCCACCCTGCAAGAATTGAGGAAGTAGTTGAAAAAACCCGCCGCCAGATAGAAGAGCAGGTAATGGAAATCGGCGAAAGAACAGTAATTGAACTGGGCATTCACGGTTTACATAAAGAATTGGTGAGAATTGTAGGTAAAATGCGTTTCCGTTCTTCTTACGGTCAAAACCTGTTGATGCATAGTCGTGAAGTAGCTAACCTTTGTGGAATCATGGCTGCGGAACTGGGAATGAATCCGAAATTGGCAAAACGCGCAGGTCTTTTACATGATATAGGTAAAGTGCCTGATGAGGAAACAGAATTGAGCCACGCGTTGCTTGGTATGAAGCTGGCTGAAAAATATGGTGAAAACCCTGCGGTAGTAAACGCGATCGGAGCTCACCACGATGAGGTTGAAATGCAATATGTGATCTCACCAATCGTTCAGGCTTGTGACGCCATTTCAGGTGCTCGTCCAGGCGCTCGCAGAGAGATTATGCAACAATACTTACAACGTATTAAAGATCTTGAAAACCTGGCGCTTACATACCAGGGCGTTGAAAAAGCATACGCGATTCAGGCCGGCCGTGAATTGAGAGTTATTGTAGAAGCTGATAAAGTAACAGATGGCGACAGCGACAAACTAAGCTTCGAGATCGCACAGAAGATCCAGACTGAAATGACCTATCCGGGACAAATCAAAGTAACTGTAATCAGAGAAAAGAGAGCAGTGAACGTCGCAAGATAATAAAGCTCAACGCTAAATGCCTAACGCTTAACGCAAGACTTTCAACGCGTTAAGCGTTTTGCGTTAAGCTTTCTGCTTTTTTTTAGATTTTTTATTTGTTTATTCAATTTTTCAGTTACCTTTGCCGTCCGATAAAATAAAGAAATCATGAACGCAGTAGCATTTGTTCACGAGCAGTTAACGCCGAAGAGGGATTTCCCAAAATTTAAAGCAGGTGACAACGTCACTGTTAACTATAAAATCGTTGAAGGAAACAAAGAAAGAATCCAGTCTTTCAAAGGTGACGTTATCAAACGTCAGGGAGAAGGTTCTACACAGTCTTTTACAGTACGTAAAATTTCAGACGGTGTAGGTGTAGAAAGAACATTCCCTTACTTCTCACCAAATATTGACTCTATCGTTTTGAACAAAAAAGGTAAAGTACGTCGTTCTAAATTGTACTTCCTGCGTGAAAGAAGCGGTAAAAGCGCAAGAATTAAAGAAAAGAAGAGAGCAGCTGTTGTTGCTACCGCAAAATAGAAATAACTCTCTACATCGTTATAGAACGGATGCATTCATGCATCCGTTTTTTGTTTTTGTTATTGCCGCGTTAACTATTTTTTTTGAACTGTTTGTAAACTAAATTGCGGCCGGAATCACATTAGTAATAAGAAACAAGTACCTTTGTTTTTCAATTTAAATTAAAAGTCATGAGTCAATCTTTGTTGTTCATTCAGGCTCCGGGATTTACAGAATGGATCGTTATCCTGGTTGTAGTTGTGCTGTTGTTCGGTGGTAAAAAGATCCCTGAATTAATGCGCGGTGTAGGTCGTGGTCTTCGTGAATTTAATGATGCTAAAAATAGCGTAACAAGAGAAATCGAAGAAGGCATGAAAGAAAAAGATAGCAAACCTGCTTCTTCAACTTCTACAACAAGCAAAAGCGAGTAACTCTAGCTCAGCTTTCTATCAATACTGACTCTGCGAAATAATCCGTATTTCTCACTGAAAACTATTGATACGACCAGAACCAATTTTACAACTCTATTACCTTCAGACGGGCTTTGTTTACTTACAGTTCAATACAGCAATATCATATATCATTATTGAATAATTCCACTACCTGTTTACAGGCAGTGGAATTTTATTTGCAACAAATTGAAGCAAAAAGGAACCTCAATGCTTATGTGGATGTATACGCGGAAGAAGCTTTGCAAAAAGCCAAAGAGCTTGATGAAAAGCGCAGAAGCGGCGAGCCACTAAAAAAGCTTCACGGCGTTGTTATTGGTATTAAAGATGTTATCTGCTATAAAGGACATGAAGTAACTGCAGCCTCACACATCCTCGAAGGGTTTACTGCAACATACAATGCCACCGCAGTCGAAAGATTGCTGGCGGAAGATGCTATTATCATTGGCAGCCTCAATTGTGATGAATTTGCAATGGGTTCTTCCAACGAAAATTCATTTTACGGGGCAACGCTAAACGCTATTGACGAAAGCCGCGTTCCCGGCGGCTCTTCCGGCGGTTCGGCAGTGGCTGTACAGGCAGACCTTTGCATGGTGAGCCTGGGTAGCGATACAGGTGGATCTGTAAGGCAACCCGCAGATTTTTGTGGAATCGTAGGTTTAAAACCTACTTACGGCCGCATTTCCCGCTACGGGTTAATAGCCTATGCTTCGTCATTTGACCAGATAGGTATTTTCGCGAAAAATATTCCCGACATTGCCCTTACTTTAGAAATAATGGCCGGCGCAGATGACTTCGACAGCACTGTTTCCCTGGAAAAAGTAGAATCTTATTCTTCATTGGTACAAGATTCTAAACCATTGAGAATCGCTTATTTCAAGGATGCTATCGACCACCCTTCTCTGGATGAAGAGATGGAAAATGCCATGAAAAGCTATCTGAATGGACTTTCTGAAAAAGGCCACCTGGTTACGGGCATTGATTTTGATTTCCTTGAGTATATCGTACCCGCGTATTATGTGCTTACAACCGCAGAGGCTTCCTCCAACCTGTCGAGGTTCGATGGAGTGCGATACGGATACAGGGTAAATGATGAAAATATAGATTTAACAAGTTTTTATTCACAGTCCCGATCTCAAGGTTTTGGCAAAGAAGTGAAACGTCGGATCATGCTTGGCACATTTGTTTTAAGTGCCGGATATTTCGACGCCTATTTCACCCAGGCCCAAAAAGTACGCAAGCAATTATACGACCAAACCCAGCTGATTTTCAGGGATTTTGACGTAATTATACTTCCCACCGTTCCTTCTCCTGCATTTAAGTTTGGTGAAAAATCCGGAGATCCAACTGCTATGTATTTGGCAGATATTTATACTGTCTATGCCAATTTAGTTGGAATTCCAGCCATCTCACTCCCAGTTTTTACACATTCGAATGGCATGCCTTTTGGTGTTCAGGCTATGACGAACCAATTTTGTGAGTTATCTTTGTTGCAATTCTCGCATCAAGTGATGCAACAATAAGTTGATGAATGACCCATTTACTGGCCTAGGTTACCCACTTCAAATTTGAAGCTATACGGTATTGTGAAAACTAAAAAAGGAAGTAATGAAAAAACTTTTATTGTTGAGCGCTTATGTGCTTGCCACCATTTGTACCCAATCGGCTGCTGCGCAGAACCAAACAAAAAAAGAACTAAAGCCCGCTATTATTGACAGCGCTGTTATACCAAACAACAGCCCGGTTACAAAGAAAGCAGATGGCAAAGGGTTTACGAACCTTTACGAAAGCACTACAGATCTTGAGTTAAATACTCAGGGGCCTCGGTTGAATCCACAGGCAATTACATTTGTAAAAGACTACATTGAAGATTATGGAAAGGATCTTTCCAAAATGAAGGATTGGGCACTCCCATACTTCAATATGATGGATCAGGTTCTGGCAGATGCGGGTCTGCCTACAGAGTTGAAATATCTGGCAGTTATTGAATCACGCCTGAAGTCAACAGCTGTTTCATGGGCTGGGGCTGTTGGTCCGTGGCAGTTTATGCCGACCACAGCAAGAACGCTTGGTCTTCGCGTATCCCGCAAATATGACGAGCGCACCAATTATGTAAAGAGCACCAAGGCTGCAGCAAGGTATTTAAAAGACCTTTACACCGTTTTTGGCGACTGGTTACTGGTGATCGCAGCTTATAACGGCGGAGCAGGAAACGTACAAAAAGCTATGCGTAAAAGCCACAGCAACAATTTCTGGGTGTTGCAGTATTATTTACCTGCAGAATCAAGAAATCACGTTAAAAAATTCATTGGTACGCATTACATTTTTGAAGGGCAAGGCGGTTTAACCACGCTTACAAAAGCTGAAGTAGAAGAACACTACGGAGCACAGGGCATTTACGCAGCTAACCGCAAAATATCTTCGGATGAATTGCAAACATGCAAAACGTTGACAGTTGCAGGAAAATACAATTCAACCATCGTTGCCAAGTATGTAAATATGGATGTGAACGAGTTTAACCGTTACAACCCAGCTTTCGACAAAGTAATGGCTAGTTCATGCAATAACTATGACCTGAAGTTGCCGGAGGAGAAAATGGATCTTTTCAACGCGAACAAGTATCAGATCCTGAATGAATCTGTTCAGTTGATGCTGAGTGGCGGTACAGAAAAGGTAGCAGCAAATGAATCTGCGCCTATTGCAAGAAAAATGTAAAAGACATTTGTACATATTTAAAAAGGCTGTCTCGCAAGAGATGGCCTTTTTTGTTGATGCCCGTAGAGACGCATGAAAATGCGTCTTTGCATTTTTTGGGTGAAGCACCGGAGACGGAAATAAATATGAAAAAATTTAGAAATATTAAATCTGTAATATAATTTTGATATCAAATTAATATCAAACTAATTTTTATGGAAAAAGTATTCAAACCAGTTTCGGGATTTCTGGTACTCATATTAGGAATTGCAGGCATTCTTTTCTCAATTTATCTTTTTGGAGTGGCTGGCTCGTTGCACAGCGTTGGGGCCGGAGCGATAGGTGTCATTATTTTTACCCTCTGCGTTTTCTTTCTCAAAGGATTAAAAGTTATCAACCCAAACCAATCCTGCGTTTGTACATTTTTTGGAAAATATGTAGGCACGATAAAGGCAAACGGCTTGCTTTGGGTAAACCCATTTTACACCGCTACAAAAGTTTCCTTGAGATCTCAGAACCTGAATGGTCAGCAATTGAAGGTGAATGATAAAATGGGAAATCCCATCGAGATTGCATCAGTGATTGTGTGGCAGGTAAGTGATACATACAAAGCCACTTTTGAAGTAGCCGATTATCAGCAGTATGTTCAAATACAAAGTGAGGCGGCGGTAAGGCACCTTGCCAGCACTTGCCCTTACGATAATATGGAAGATGAAACTGCTAACATAACGCTGCGTGATGGCGGAGAGCGTGTTGTTGCTATGTTAGAGGCTGAATTAAATGAAAGACTGGCTCCTGCCGGAATTATCATTAAGGAAGCGCGGATCAGTCACCTTGCCTACGCTCCGGAAATTGCTGGGGCTATGCTACAACGTCAACAGGCAACGGCAATTGTTGCAGCAAGAACCAAGATCGTAGAAGGTGCTGTGGGTATGGTGGAGCTGGCACTTGAGCAATTATCTAAGAAAGGAATTGTTACGCTTGACGAAGAAAAGAAAGCTGCAATGGTAAGCAATTTAATGGTGGTGCTTTGCGGTGAAAAGGCTGCCCAACCGATTTTAAATACAGGAACGCTTTATCAATAAACTCGACTCGTAGAGGATAAAATATATTTTGAGCTTTAATATTGCAGGAATGAGTTCAGACAAAAAATCATTTGTATTAAGGATAGATGCACAAACATTTGCCGCATTGGAAAAGTGGGCAGCAGATGATTTCAGGAGTGTGAACGGGCAGCTGGAATGGCTTATAGATAAGGCATTGAAAGATGCGGGACGAAAAAAAGATTCTTCACAAAAGAAGAAGGAAGAAAAAGAAGATTAACTTTTCGCATAGTCAAAAGCGTTGGAAATAATCCAGCGCTTTTTTATTTTGATTGAATAATTTGACTTGCAAATATTTACCCTAATTGTAACTTCTATGTTTTCTAAACCTAAGGGAAAAGCGAATCCTCTTTTAGCATTAGCGTTCTGTTTTTTTGCTGCAGATTGCTACTCGCAGATTATTACTCGTAAAGATTCGCGTACAGGTTACTATATGTCGATCGATGATTCGTATTTTGGGTATCTGTTTTACCCTGATAATTTTTGTATGTACAAAACTATGGGGCACTTTGGAGATTCTAGGTTATTTTACAGATACACTCTTCAACACGACAGTTTAATTCTAACTCCTTTGCCAGCAAAATTTCAAACAAATGACTACCACTCATGGCAAGGCGATACTTTGATTTTTAAAAATGACACTTGCTTGTTTAATGTTGGTGAAAAAAGGGAATATTGTCTTTTTCATGACAGACAACCTGTAAAATAGACAGAAACGACTAAACACTCGTGATCTTTCTCATCGCAACGTTTAGCAACAATATACCTGCGAAAATCACTATTGTCGCGGCAAGCAATATTTCAATTACGTGGGACATTGGAATGCCGTAAAAGCCCATCAAACCCTGGCCCATCAACACGACCTCATTTCCAATTATTCCTACAATGAAGATTACTGTCGCCACTTTAAACAACGAATTATAATTCAAAAAATTTCTCGATGCTGCCAAAAGGAACAGTGAAATTATACACAACAACACGAGGTGCAAGTACCCTACAATAATTGGCCTGGAACCAAAGGCCAGAATAGAAAGCACTGGTATTGTGGAAAACATTTGCAGAAGGAATTTTATAGCCACTGCCACAGCGAAGAGTTTAAATATCCATTTATTACCACTCTTAAATACGCTCAGTGCGGGACGCATAACAATTAGGAGCCAAACCAAAGCAATCCCTTGTACAACACCCGTAATTGCAGCTATTGCGTACGCATAAGCAGGAATGGCGAAGTTTATGACGGAAAGCAAATAAGCCGGAACGCAACAAGCTACCAACGTAACACATAATTTTTTGGCAAGAGCACTGTTGTAATTTTCTTTTGGAATCATCATGAACAATATGCTGAGGCAGCCAAAGAAGAACCAACCATTGTATTGGAAGTGCAGGAAAAAATATATCGCGGCTACGTACCAGTATTGACCTTCAAATTTATTTGCCATGAGCCAGGCCAGCATGAAGGTTGCAAGAGAAGATATTTGTGCAAAAATGAGCGCTGCTTTGCAACAGAACGCAGCTAATGTGTTTCCTTCATATTTATTAAGGTCGCGCCAATAATAAACTGCAAAGATTGCAAGTACAGCAATAGAGATGGTAGAAAACGTGATGGAGTACAAAGCATAACCCTGTATGATAAACGAAATCAACATGCCATAGGCTGAGATAAGGTTTGCAATTAACAACCATCTGTATCTCGAATAGACGTCAATGTTATTTTTCTTTTGCAGAAAGAAAATAAGGAAGCAAAAGATTGTCTGTGTAATCCATCCTGTAAATGCAAAATGCGAATGTGCGTGCAATAAATGTTTTTGCTCGATAATAGGGAGAGAGAACACAATTTTGTATCGCAGAATGACGCCGCAAAGGGCGACTATAAGAAGATTTAAAAAGGAAATCCTAATCCACTTAGAAAACAGGAACATTATTTTTTTTCAATATTAAGAAGACATGCACCGGTCATTTATGATTGGACGCATATTATTGAAATAAACTTTCCCCTTTTCTATTGCCACATAACCTTTTTCCTGCATGGCACGAATGGTTCTGATCACGGTTTCTACGCGAAGGCCGGTCATGTCAGCTATCTGTTGTCTTGTAAGCTTTACCAGCAAACATTTATCGCAATAACATTTTTTTGAGGCGACAAGATATTGAAGAAGGCTGCTTACACAATGCTCCGGATCATGGCTGCTGATTTCTTTGAGGATCTGCATTTTGAATTGCAGACGATCTGCCATTGCTTTAAAGAACATAACGTTTAATTCATGATCTTCTTTTAAAAGTTGTTCGAATCTGTCTTTTGATAATCGCAACACGATGGATTCTGTTATAGCAACGGCGGAAACTACGTATCTGCCGCTGTTAAATAATGGTATTTCGCCAATGCAATCTCCGGATTCGGCAATGTCTTGCAGGAATTCCTTTCCACTGTCATCTATATTTACGAGCTTGATCTTGCCTTCTTCTACCTGGTGGTAAAAGTTGCAATGATTTCCTTCTCTAAAAATGTAGTCACCCGCTTCGACTTTTCTATAACACGCTCCAAGGGACAATAAAAGGTTAGTGTTGATCATGGTAAAATTTGTTTGAAAGAACACAAAATCAAATTATTAGCGTATGATCTTCGGCAACAGGATAGATGACAAAAATCATTTTTCCCGTGTCAGTTGTTATGCGAGGGTTAAGTATGATCAAAAATATGATTCTACGCATAAAAATGCAATAGCAAGCTGTTTATTCTTGCATAAATAATATTTGATTATGAAAAAAACATTTGTCTACGTTGCATTCTCCGTTGCGCTGCTAGCAGCTGCTTGCGGAGGCAATAACCAGTCTGCTTCCAAAGACAATGCCGGGAGTTCTACCGCGGCCAGCGATGAAAAAAAGCCTAGTGAAAATCCTTCTTACGACCCGAAAAGAGGTGAGGGTAAATTTACACATGTGGATGTTGCTGCCACTCTTGATCCTAAAATGGCGGATGCAGGTGAAAAAGTTTATCAACTAAAATGCTCAAGCTGTCATAAAACTACTGATGAAAAACTTGTTGGTCCCGGTTGGAAAGGTGTTACAAGCCGCCACACTGCAGAGTGGATCATGAACTTTGTTACGAATACTGATGAAATGCTTAACAAGGACGCGGCAGCCCAGGCGCAACTTGAAATATGTCTTGTGCGTATGCCAAATCAAAATCTTTCCGATGATGATGCGAGGCACATTTATGAATTCATGCGCAAAAACGATGGCGTAAAATAATCATTGCGTTTTCCCTTACTAAAAGAATTATTTAATCCCTCAATTAATAGATTATGATCACCACCACAAAGCAATTGCTGGTTATCTCTTCTGCTGCATTATTGCTTTCTGCAGGCGGCTGTAAGCCCAAAAATGCCGCTACAGCCGTAAGTTCCGACGCTGCGTCGAAAGCATATGTGGCACCTGGAAAATACGATGAGTTTTACAACTTTGTTTCCGGGGGCTTCTCTGGCCAGTTGAGCGTTTACGGCTTACCAAGCGGACGCTTACTTCGTGTGATCCCCGTTTTTTCAGTTGATCCGGAAAAAGGATGGGGCTACAGCGAAGAAACCAAACCAATGCTCAACACTACTCACGGAAATGTACCTTGGGACGATCTTCACCACGTAGAATTGTCTCAAACCAATGGAGAGATCGATGGCCGTTGGGTTTTTGTAAACGCCAACAACACTCCACGCGTTGCCAGGGTTGATCTTAAAACCTTCCGCACTGCTGAAATTATTGAATTGCCAAACAGCGCAGGTAACCACTCATCTCCTTTTATTACTGAAAATACCGAGTATGTTATTGCCGGTACACGTTTCAGCGTTCCTCCGGATGATGTAAACGGTGACGTGCCTATCAATACTTACAAAAAGAATTTCAAAGGTTATATCAGTTTCATCGGTGTTGACAAAACATCCGGCAAAATGGATATCGCATTTCAGATCGAATGTCCGGCTATCAACTTTGACCTGAGCCACACCGGTAAAGGTCCTTCCAGCGGTTGGTTCTTCTTCTCCTGCTATAACACAGAACAAGCGAATACGCTGCTTGAAGTAAATGCTTCCCAGCGCGATAAAGACTTTATCATGGCGGTGAACTGGAAAAAAGCAGAAGAATATTTAAAAGCGGGTAAAGGAAAAAAGATACCAGCGAAATATGTTCACAATACGTATGACGATAAGACGCACTCTTCAGTTTCTGAAATGAAAAATGAGGTAACTGTTTTAAGCGCAAAAGACCTTAAAGATATTTGCTACTTCATTCCGTGTCCAAAATCTCCACATGGTTGCGACGTTGATCCTACCGGTGAATACATTGTTGGTAGTGGTAAACTTGCTGCATTGATTCCTGTATTTAGCTTCAGCAAAATTCAAAGTGCTATTGCAGGCAAACAATTTGACGGCGAATACGATGGTATTCCTGTTATCAAATACGATGCTGCTTTATATGGTGAAGTTCAAAAGCCAGGTCTTGGACCTTTGCACACAGAATTTGACGGTAAAGGAAATGCGATCACTTCAATGTTCGTATCGTCTGAACTTGTTAAATGGAACATCAAAGATCTGAAAGTACTCGACCGCGTGCCTACTTACTATTCTGTTGGTCACCTTTGCATACCCGGTGGCGATACTAAAAAGCCAAACGCGAAATATGTAATTGCGTATAACAAAATTACAAAGGACCGCTATTTGCCTACAGGCCCTGAATTGGCTCAAAGTGCGCAACTATATGATATCACCGGCGATAAAATGCAGTTGATACTTGACTATCCAACTATTGGCGAGCCACACTATGCACAAGCCGTTTCTGCTGATCTTATAAAAGGAAGTTCCGTTAAGTTCTTCAAGATCGAAGAGAATGCAAATCCTTATGCTACAAAAGGCGAAGGCAATACAAAAGTTGTTAGAGAAGGAAACAAAGTGCACGTGTACATGACTTGTATCCGCTCTCACTTTACACCGGATAACATTGAAGGTATTAAAGTAGGCGATGAAGTATACTTCCACGTTACCAACCTTGAACAAGACTGGGATATACCGCATGGTTTTGCGATAAAAGGGGCGAATAACGCAGAGTTACTCATTATGCCGGGTGAAACACAAACCTTAAAATGGGTTGCTGAAAAATCAGGCATCTGGCCTTTCTATTGCACAGACTTCTGCAGTGCGCTGCACCAGGAAATGCAAGGCTACCTGAGAGTTTCTCCGGTTGGTAGCAATGTTCCGCTTACTTACAGCACAGGTAAAAATTTACCGCCTGCTGACAGCGCGAAATAGCTTTGCAGAAATTAAGAATTAGGAATTAGCAATTAAGAATGCCCTAATTCCTAATTCTTAATTCTTAATTCCTAATTCCTGTTTTATGAATAATATAAAAGGCCGGATAAGGTTATTACTTATTCTCTGTACTGTAGGGCTTGTTATTTCCATATTTGTTCCTATGTGGAGCATTGATCTGAATGCACCCCAGTACCCTGAAGGATTGACACTATTAATTTATCCCGGAAAACTGGCTGGTCAAGTTGATATCATTAATGGTCTTAACCATTACATTGGCATGAAAACACTGCATGCAAATGATTTTTTTGAATTTACCATATTGCCTTACATACTTGGCACCTTTGCGGCCTTGTACCTTATTGCCGCAATCGCAGGTAAAAGAAAATTGCTTTACATAGTTTCCGGAATGTTCCTTGCTTTTTGCTTAATCGCAATGATCGATTTCTGGAGATGGGAGTACAATTACGGACACGATCTTAATCCGGATGCAGCAATTAAAGTTCCGGGAATGGCATATCAGCCGCCACTGTTAGGGTATAAACAGCTGCTGAATTTCGCTGCTTATTCTCTGCCATCTACAGGTGGGTTGATTGTTTTCATCGTGGCACTTATTTCCGTTTTTACCTGCTACATTGAAATGAGACAGACCCGCATCAACGCAAAAAGATTCGCGAAACCATTAAGCCTTATCCTTTTAGCATGTAGTGTATTTATGACTTCATGCTCTACTAACCCAACCCCTATAGCGGCCGGAAGCGATCAGTGCAGCAGTTGCAAAATGACCATTAGTGATCCGAAATTTTCTTCGGAGATCATTTCTAAAAAAGGGAAGATCTTCAAATTTGATGATACCCATTGCTTACTCGCTTTTCTCCACGATAAGCAAATAGACGAAGCAGATGTGAAAGCCTACTATTTTACGAACTTTGATAACACGAGCGAATTACTGCCTCTTGAAAAAGCCATCTTTTACAAAAGCGAAGATTTCAAAACGCCGATGGGTGGTAAAATAGCGGTGTTTGCCAGTGAAAGCGCTGTACAAAAAATACAGGAAAGCTTTAAGGGCACGAAATTGCAATGGGCAGAGATTGCGAATGCTTCACATCACTAAACGGAGGAATTTCCATTCATGAGACCATACTTTCTAATATTGTTTTTTTTGTACTCTCTTCCGGGAATGTGCGGCATTATACATGTGGGAAAAAGTGAAAAAATAAAAACAATAAAGGAAGCGATATCTCACGCGAATGAACGCGACACAGTGCTGGTTCATGGCGGTTATTATAAAGAAGGAAACATTTTTATCTCAAAAAAAATAGTGTTGAAAGGCATTGATCTCCCAACACTTGATGGAGAGAATAAATACCAGATCATTTCAGTGAAGGCAAATGGCGTGGTAATAGATGGGTTTAAAATTGTTCACTCCGGCACATCCAGCCTGGAAGATATCGCTGGCATTAAGCTATATGACGTCCGCGATGCCGTGGTGCAGAATAATGTGCTGGATGATACATTCTTTGGCATTTACACACAGCGCGGCATCAACTGTCTAATTCAGAATAATGTACTGACCTCTGCAAGAAAGCAGGAACAGGCAAGCGGCAACGGCATTCACTGTTGGAAAAGTGACAGTATGCGCATTATCAACAACACTATCAAAGGACATCGCGATGGAATTTATTTCGAATTTGTAACGAACTCCGTTATCTGGCGCAATGTATCTACCAGTAATCTGCGATACGGGTTGCATTTTATGTTCTCCAACAGCGACAGCTACATCTCTAATATTTTTCGCTACAATGGTGCAGGTGTGTCTGTAATGTTTTCACACCATGTGAAAATGTTCAACAATTATTTTGAAGAAAACTGGGGCGATGGAGCTTATGGAATTTTACTAAAAGAAATTGCAGACAGCTATATAGACGGCAATCATTTTATTAAAAATACAAGTGCCATTTATATGGAAGGTGTGAGCAGAACGATTATGGTTAAGAACGTGTTCAGAAATAATGGATGGGCTCTTAAAATACAGGCCAGTTGTATGGAAACTGAACTGCACAACAACGTTTTTCTGGGAAATACATTTGATGTGGGAACAAACGGCTCGCTTGTATTAAACAATTTTGATGGCAACTATTGGGACAAGTATGAAGGATATGATCTTAACAAAAACGGTATTGGCGATTTGCCTTACCGCCCGGTAAGCATGTATTCTATGATTGTTGAAAGAAATCCGCCGGCGATGATTTTGTTTCACAGCTTTATGACCTCGTTGCTTGACAAAACAGAAAAGGTATTGCCGACACTTACTCCTGAAAACCTGGCCGATACAAAACCGCTCATGAAACTACCTTTCCATCTATGATCAGTGCAACCAATATATCGAAGCAATTTGGAAAATTAAAAGCGCTTGACAATATTTCCGTTACCTATCCTGCTGGCGAATGCATTGCATTGATTGGCCCTAACGGAAGCGGCAAAACAACATTCATCAAATCCATTTTGGGAATGGTAGTTCCTGATAGTGGCAAAATACTTTTTAAAGGGAAAGATATTGCCCACGATTGTCATTACCGCTCAGACATCGGCTATATGCCTCAGATAGGCCGCTATCCGGAAAATATGACCATTGGACAGGTATTGGAAATGATGAAAGATATCAGGAACCATAGAGGTAGCCTGGACGACGATCTCGTTAATGACTTCAACTTCAAAAGTTTGCTCAATAAAAGAATGCGCACACTGTCTGGCGGTACAAGACAGAAGGTAAGCGCAGCATTAGCTTTTATGTTCAATCCGGAAGTGTTGATACTTGACGAACCAACGGCTGGCCTTGATCCTGTGGCATCGGAGATTTTAAAGCAAAAGATAGTCAAGGAAAAAGAGAAGGGCAAATTGATCCTCATAACGTCGCACGTATTGAGCGAGCTTGATGACATTGTAACACAGGTGATGTATATGCAGGATGGCAAAATGATTTTTTACAAGCCGTTTGATCTGTTGCAATTTGAAACGGGCGAAAATAAATTATCAAAGGCTATTGCGACGATCATGCAGCAGAACCAGTTTAGCGATATATTATAGCCAGAGTAAGAATGCGAGCTTGAGATTGCTTCGCCCGCCTCTCGAAATTTGATCTTTGTTTTTATCAGCCATCATTATTTCACGGCAGGGCTCGCAATGACGGTGACACGGCCGAACTGTTGCTTTACTGTGTATGTAAAATGAAACGAAGATGAACTCGTCATTGCGAGCCCATGTGGACAAGGCGGCTACGAAAATTTAATGTATGATGAACATAAAGTAACGGACGAAGCAATCTCATAGAAGTTGCTGCTTGAAGAAAAGAAATTCACGATTTACCATTCACGTTTTACGACCATGAAAAAAATCATCAAATACATCATAACAGACATACTGCGCAATAAGATCATTCTTTCTTATACCGCTTTTCTATTGGCTATATCGTTCACCATCTTCAGCCTGGAAGATAATAGCACAAAGGGATTGCTGAGTTTGCTGAATATTGTATTGATCATTGTGCCGCTTATCAGCATTATTTTCTCAACAATCTACATTTACAACAGTGCTGAGTTTATAGAGCTGTTGGTAAGCCAGCCACTGCAACGGAAAAAAATATGGCTGGGACTTTTTACAGGGCTGGCCGGTTCATTTACCATTGCATTTCTGATTGGCGCAGGCATTCCCATTATTCTGTTTGAAGCAACGGCAGTAGGGTTTATGATATTGGCAGTTGGTATTTTGTTGTCCATCATATTTGTAGCAATAGCGATGCTTGCAGCTGTAAAGATTCGGGACAAAGCCAAAGGCATTGGCGTGACTATTCTCCTTTGGTTGTATTTTTCTTTACTCTTCGACGGGATCGTTTTGTTCCTGTTGTTTCAATTTTCAGATTATCCCATTGAAAAACCAATGATTGGAGTAAGCATGCTAAACCCAATCGACATTGGCCGTATACTCATACTTCTTAAAATGGACGTATCGGCGCTTATGGGGTACACCGGAGCTGTTTTCAAAGACTTCTTTGGTACAACCGCGGGCATGATCACATCCTTCCTCGTACTGGCCATGTGGATGATTTGCCCCCTATTAATTTCTCTTAGAAAATTTGATCGGAAAGATCTTTAGTTTTATCTATCGTCAATAATATGAAACCCGACATAACAACCCGTATTGATATTGAAAAAATGGTCGATCTTTTTTATCAGAAAGTGACAAAGGACGATCTGCTCAGTAGTTTTTTTGCAAAAACAAACTGGGAAAAACATCTTCCGAAAATGTATGGTTTCTGGAGCAATGCAATTTTTTACTCTGGTGGTTATACAGGCGATCCACTTACAAAACATAAAAAGCTTCATGAAAAACAGCCTTTAAACAAACGCCTTTTTAATCGCTGGGAGGAATTGTTTTTTGAAACAGTAGATGAATTGTTTGAAGGTCCGAATGCAAACCTGGCAAAGCAGCGTGCGGAAAGTATAGCGACGATAATGCAGATGAAAATATTATAGAATTGAAAATTGAAAGTTGAAAGTTGAAAATTATTAGAGAATGATTGGCTGGCTTTCAGCTAGAACTATCATTTTCAATTTTCAACTTTCAATTGATAGTCTATTTCTTCGGTGTCAACACACCATCAATCACATAAATAATACCGTTAGATGCCGGAATGGTTGCAAGTACATTTGCAGTACCGTTAACCATTATTTTATCTCCTTTCTTGGAAATGGTAACGTTACCACCATTTACCTGCCCTAAAACCTGGCCATCGTTTAGTGCTTCGGGTTTGTATACACCAAGCGATACATGGTACTGAAGAATGTCGATCAGTGCATCTTTTTTCTCAGGTTTCAACAGATCATCCAGCGTGCCTGCGGGCAACTTTCCAAAGGCGTCGTTTGTGGGTGCAAATACTGTAAAAGGACCAGCATTGCTCAAGGCATCTACAAGACCTGCTGCCTGTACAGCTTTTACCAATGTGGTGTGGTCTTTACTGCCGGCAGCAACTTGCACAACATTTTTTTCTGACTGATCATCCTTAACGCCAGACTGGCCGGCGGTTGTTGGTTCTGGCGATGTAGTTGTCGCTTGCTCTGTTGTCTTATCTGCGGGTGCATTGTTGCAACCCCATACGAAGAGTAAAGCAGCGGCAAAAAGGGGGGCGAAAAACTTTTTCATATAACTTATGAGTTTTGCGCAATCTAATGGATGCTGATTATTCAAATTATGACTGCACTCATAAGGCAAAACGCTTAACGCAAAACGCCCAACGCAGAGTCTCCGCGTTGGGCGTTTTGCGTTAAGCGTTTTGCAAGTTATTACTGCAAAGTTGCCAAAACTGTTACACCGCCTTTCACCACTTCATTTAATTGAACATTTACTTTTGTTCCCAAAGGAAGCAGCAAGTCTACACGGCTACCAAATTTAATGAAGCCATATTCTGCAGCTTGTGCCACTGGTTGGCCAACTTTCAGGTAGTTAACAATGCGTTTTGCAAGCGCACCGGCAATTTGTTTTACAAGAATTTCAGTATTCCCTTTTTTAATCACCACGCTATGTCTTTCATTTTCAGTAGATGATTTTGGGTGCCACGCTACTAAATATTTCCCTTTGTGATATTGATTATAAATTACTTCACCGCTTATTGGGTTACGGTTCTGGTGCACGTTAGCCGGACTCATGAAAACGGAGATCTGCAAACGTTTATCATGAAAATATTCTTCGTCAAAAACCTCTTCGATCACAACTACTTTTCCGTCAGCAGGGCAAACAACCAAATTTTCACCGGTTGTGAGTACGCGATTAGGAACACGGAAAAATGAAATAAGAAACAGAAATGTGCCCAATGTAATAATGAAGATCAAAAGGCTAACAATGGGAAGACTGGAACTAATGAAATAGAACGATAAAAGGTTAAGTACGGCAAAAACAATGGCTCCAATGGCTATGGATTTGTATCCTTCTTTGTGTATATGCATGATTACGATTAAAAGGCAAAAGTAACAATTGAAGCTTACTTTACGAAAAAGAGTGTTGGGTATGTACAGGTACGGTGTAAGGTATACGAAAGTCGCCACACTGTTATTTTCTAATGAATTTCGTATTTCGTACAGACTGCATCCACTTAGCTCTTTCATAAACCGCAAAGGACACAAAGGAAGCAAGGTTGTAAAGAATTAAGAGGATTATTGTCCCGTTGAAATAAAAAACCGCCTCCATTTGGAGACGGTCCTTTTATCAAATTATTTGTGTTGTAAATACTATGATTTTGGTCTTTCCAACAATTTGAAGAATTGGTCAAGTTGTGGAAGGATAACGATTCTTGTGCGACGGTTTGCAGCTTTACCATCTGCGTTATCGTTACTCATAACTGGTTTGTATTCGCTACGTCCTGCAGCAGCCATTTTAGCCGGGTCAAGACCGTATTGTTTTTGCAATGTGCGCACAACAGTTGTAGCACGCAATACAGAAAGATCCCAGTTGTCTTTAATCAAACCGTTTCCACGGTAAGGAACGTTATCAGTATGTCCTTCTACCATGAACTCGATATCTGGCTGAGCTTTCAACACAGTAGCAACTTTACCAAGAACAGTTTTTGCCTGGTCAGTGATATCGTAGCTGCCGCTTTTGAAAAGAAGTTTATCAGAAATATCTATGTAAACAACACCTTTATCAACTTTGATGTTGATGTCTTTATCATCAAGATTACCAATGGCACCTTTCAGGTTCATTACCAATGCCATGTTCAAAGAGTCTTTACGAGCAAGAGACGCTTGCAAATCCTGGATGTAAGCGTCTTTCGCGCCGATGTTATCCATAGACTTTTTGATGCTTTCTGCCTGTGAAGAAGAGATTACAGAAAGATCCTGCAATTGCTTTATCGCTTGTGTATTGTTTTCTTTCAGGAATGCAATTTGTTTGTTTAAATTGTCATTCTCCATTTTAAGACTGTTGACTTGATTTAGCCCAGCGCTTTTATCGGTCAGGCACATTCTTAATTGGTTAGTTAAAGAATCATTCTGTGCGCTAACACGAATGTAGTTGTCGTGTTCTGCTTGCAATTTCTTTTTGCTTACGCAGGAAAACAAGGTTACAGAGCTTAATGCGGTCAATAAAATAAACTTAGTTTGCATAATCGTGTTTTTTAGAATAACTACGTTTTTGAACCTAACGGTAAATCGGTCGGCAACAAAAGTATAGCAACAAAATAAATACCGTGCCACAAAGTTCACTTTTTAACAGTTTAAGCCCGAAGTTTCTGTAAAATCCTCAAGTTTACACTTATCGCATTAGATTTTATACTTATAAAACTCGCCTATCTTACAAAATGTACATCGTTTATTTTTTGTTGATCTATCAATTGTTGCAGCCTTGGCTGTGTCTTCAGGCGCTTATCCATTTGGTTTAAAACACTGTCCGAAATAAACCAGTTCATCGCGTATGGTCCTCTTGAAAGTGTATCACTATCAATTGTCGGGTCATTATACAAGTGTATCGGGTAATAAACAGCGTTTGAAATACTGTCTCTTCGTGGTTTAATATTACCGATAAAACTGGCCAGCCTGCGATCGTTTACCGTTGTTTGCATGTCATACGCACCTAAAATAGTAAGCAGCGGTGCCGATAGATCATTCTTAAACGGCGTTACTTCCTTTAGAACTGCATCTCCTTGTGGGCTATTCGTAATATGCAACACAACGAGTTTCAATTTTTTTATCCGCGCTTTCAACACGGGATCACTAACGGTATCGGCCGTGCGTAATATGCCGCTTATCATTTCCTGCACCACACCTGCACCGGAGTTGTCAAAATAACCGCCATCAACAAAGTAATGTGCCCTGCTGCTGTCCTTTACTTTGTCCTTATTGCTGTTAATCCTGCTATCTTTTTTGTCGATCTCGCCTTGTTGTTTTGGAATCAATTCATCTATTCTGCCGGCGGGACTTACATAAGGAAATCTTGCACCAAGAATAGCCGCTGAACTCAAGCGTATAGACTTATCATTCTCTAAGAGCGACAACACATCCAGGCGTTTGTTAAAAACAGGATCGTTCAATTTTATGGTACAAACTACGCCTGGTGTTCCGTCCTGCACACGCGTAGTATTGATGCATAACACGGGAAGGCCGGAATAAGTATTTTGCTGCGTTACGCACTGCGACATGTTGGTGGAATTGAAACGAAGGCGATAATAGGAAGTGTCTGCGCATTCTTCAAAACCGTTTTCAAGCGCCTTCGCTCTGTCTCCAACTTTTGTTAACCGAACCACATAGTTTATTACCGGTAAGTAGTTGAAATAATCCGGCCCGAGCATATGTGCCAATGTATGCGTAAGAAAATCCTGTTTGAGATAGTTCCTTGCAGACTTTTCAAACTGAGGTTGCAACGGAACGTCTTTCGAATGTTTTATTAATGTGAAAAAAGAAGCTACACCAACGCCGCCTCCCGAAGTGCCCGACAAACAAAAGATGTGTGAAGAAAAACGATTGTTAGGTGTTTGCGCGATAGATGAATCCTCCAATCTGCCAAGTACAGAAGCTACCCAATAACCGGATCTTGAAGCGCCACCATTTGCCAATACGAAATAAACTGGATAGACGCTTGCGCTGTCAATATCGTTATGATGTTGCAGCCACGACATGAAATGCTGATCGATCGATTCTCTGTTTGCATAAGAAACAAACGATGCGTCTTTGGTAAGAGACACTTGCCTTACGAAATGATTTTCCGGAGTGGGCAACAAAGCTGCTAATGTGAATATGATGAAATGAAGATTGACTTTTGTTTTTACAGAAAACATTGTGATTATATTTCCGAATCCCAGTAACATCGCAAAAGCCAATAGCACCAAAGGAAATGGCCCAATGGTCACCGCAAATTTATAGGAGAGTATGGCGGCAAGATAAATGATCAGCCCGGCTAACGAAAAAATATTGAACCATTTAAAATAACCAATCTCCACGACCGGAACGTTCACATAGCGCATTATCTTTTTCATTACGCGGTTCAAAAAACCGTCTTTCTGCAACATTTGTTTTTGTTGCGCATCTGTTCTTTCCAGATCATTTCTTCGAAGATTGATGTAAAAAAAATAAACAAGCAGGCCAAGCAAAAGTAAGGCAAACACGGTTCTGATGCTGTTATGAAAAAAAGGAAACTGAAACACAACGAGCAAAACTATGAACAGAATTCCTGTGATATTAAATAGGCCGCGAATCAGTGCTGGCTTTTCTTTGCTGAGTTTTATAAACCGGCTGTCAAATAACCAGAGAAGTAAAAGGCATACAAAAAGTATAACGAAAGGGCTTACTTTGCTGAAGAACAAAGGATGTAAAAGATGTTGGAAAGCGAGGATCAAAACAAGAAAACAGGCATAACCAATGATGCGTGGAAAATGATCCAGAAAAGAAAGCTTCACTTCATATTTTTCGCAGCATTGCTCCTCCGTTAATGATTCATCAAATTGCTGCACATAGCCAAGCTGCTGTGCTTTTTTCATATAGGCGATGATTCGCGAAGAATACCACGAGACATACACCCAAAAGGCAATAGCGATGAAGAAGTATGTTTTTACCAGAAGGTTATCCCCAAAAGAATGGACGTTGCCGTCGTTTTTCACATTTTCTATGAACGTGATGATGACATCTTTTCCTTGTCCCAAACCGATAAAAATGAACATCACAAAAAGAATGAACAATATCGAAGGGAAAAAGAGCCAGATTGATTTTAATAAATTGGAAAGGATTGCAATGGCTTTGCGGGGAGTGGATGGCATAATGGTTAGTTATGCACTGTAAAATACAGAATGCTTACGGCTTTTGCAAGCTACATGCGGGATGTACGAAGTACGGTGTACGAAATTCACCGGAGTGTTACAATTGAGTGAATGTCGTACACCGTACATCTAACATCGTACGCCTTGCTAATCGCATTGTGACAAAAACCATTGCGTACCTGACTTACCCCAACTTGGTGAGAGTTCTGTTGCGGGAACAAACCTCGCATACATTGCCAGCGCCTTTTCGAGGTAAGGCTTTGCTTTTTCCTTACCACCACCAAATACTTTTGGAGTGTAGAATGTATTTTGTCCTTGCAAATAAACAGGTCTTGGATTTGTTGAATCGAGCTGCTTTGCTTTTTCAATATAGTTATCGGAAACCTTGCCGTACTTCATGTATCGGCCGGGGGGATTTACTGTCATGTGCGCTGTAGCGATCATGCTTTTGATCACGCATATTTCGGAGTTTTCATTTCCTGCCAACTCTTGTGCTTTGGTAAGCAGGCTGTCTGCTTTATCAGCAATAACATCCACTTGTTTTTTGTCTTCACGCATCAAAGCATCCATGATGGTGCAATAAGATGCGTAGTAATAAGGAAGCCATTGTGTTTTTTCTGCGTTCGCTATGCGTTCAAAATTGTTAGAGAGATCAATGATCTTTCCATTTGATAATGCAGAATCGAGCATTGAAATGTTTTGTTTCATTGCCGACGTATATCTTTCACTCTGACTGAATGCTGCTACTGTGGCAACAATTGCAAAAATGGTGAGGATCGTTTTTTTCATTTTTATGGTGTTTGTTTTTTTAAAGATTATTATTGATTACATCCTCCGTCCTGTCAATTCCAAAGCTAATGAAACAGCCTAAAAAGTAAAACCTTCCTGCCGGCGGCGTTACGGCAACTTTGTTCATTCCGTTGGCTGAATAATTGTAATTATATACCAGCTTGTTTCCCAAAACATTTGTTGCTGAAAGCACCCATACAATAAATGTTTTCGAATCTTTCTTTCCCAGCCTCGGTAAATAGTTCACACTAAAGCTCAGGTTGTTGTACGTCACTGTTTTTCCCTGATCAGCAATGTAATATTTTCCTGCGCCATCTGCCATTAAGTTATAGTAAGGCCTTCCGGTGGCGAAAGTGTAAGAGGCGTTAAATTGTGTTTTCCAATTCAAAACAAATTTCTTAACAACGGCAGATGCAGTGTGCGTCGCTGCAAAGTTTGGTGTCATTGACTTCGGATAGTTCAGATAATCGCGTTTTGTATCGAGATAGGAATAAGATAGCCAGTAGTCAAAATTTTTCAGTGATTTTTTGTCGCGCCAAAAAACTTCAATTCCTTGTGCATAGCCATAACCGAGGTTGTTTGTATCGGGAACTGTCTTTAAAAGGTCGTTGTACTTTTTATAGTAAGCTTCTACACGAAAAGTGTGTTCGCTTGTGAGTTTCTGATAATTGAGAATGTAGTGCGTTGCTTTTTGATATAGAAAGTTGTTGTTGAACAGTAGATAGTTGCGCTCAGGCTTTTGATAAAACATGCCATAGGCAAAAGAAACTTGCCCTTTGTTTCCTATTTTATAAGCCATAGAGGCACGGGGAACGATGTTTGATTTGTTTAGGTAAGATGAATGCTCGTAACGTGTTCCCAATTTCGCCGCAAGATCGTTGGTAATGTAGATATCAGTTTCGGCAAATAGTGCCGTGAAATTATCAATATAACTACTTAACGCATGCTTAATGGTATCGTTTGAATAGTCCGTATTCTCTTTGTTCCACAAATATTCACCGCCAAATCTTACCGCACTGATGCCGCTAAGATGTTTCTCCAAAACTGTTTTCACCGTTGCCAATTGGCTGCGTGAATCTACTTTGAAAGCTTTCTGCAGGTAAGGATAATAAGGAATGTGTTGGTTTTCATTATCCTGGTTTTGCAGGTCGGTATTTACATTGTCAAGGTTATGGCTGTAGGATGTGCCGATATTAAATTTCCAGCCTCTACCCAACACTTCTTTATAGGACAAATTCGCATATTCATTATTGTTAAACAGTCCGAAAGCATTTTTAAGTGTTGAGGAATCGATATCCTGATTTCTCAAACCCAATTGGTTGTAGTTGAAATATCCGTAAAATTTAAGCATTCCTGTTCTTGATGTCTTGATTCTAAAGTTTCCCTCAGCATTATGGTACAATGGAACTCTAAAGTAGTCGGGCTTTTGGGGAACAACGGCAAAATATGGAAGCAGGTTGGTATAGTTATAGTTAATGCCCCAACTTGCCTTGTTATTTTTCGCAAGCTTTTGATAGCCGGCATTCAGGCCCACAGTTGACAGTCCGAAATTCGCAGAAGTTCTTTCCGGTAAATCCACCGTTTCAAGTATTAATGCTGCAGATAATGCCTGCCCGTATAAAGCAGAGTAACCGCCAGATGTAAATACTGTTCCCTTAAACAGGAATGGATTGAAACGGCCACGCTGTGCAATATCAGGCACGCTGCTGAAAAAGAAATTATTTACCAATGTACCGTCAATGAAAATTTTTGCTTCTTCACCGCTACCACCGCGAACGAACAGACCTTCCTTTTCACCGACCTGTTGTGTGCCAGGTAATGTACGTATCGCTGCTGTTACGTCTGCGTTTGCGCTTGCTGTTGTAACAATGTCAATGGAGTTTAAAACAGTGGTACGTTTTGAATCGCTTGCTTCAAAAGAGCCGGCAGTTACCACAACTGCTTTTAGTTCATCGAGGTTTTCCTTAAGCATTATGTTGACAGGCATTTGGCCGGCATGGAGGTTAATGGTTTGTTCCCATGCTTTATAACCAACACAGGTTACTGCTAATATTTTTTCGCCTTTTTCAGGAGTGGAAAAATTATAATGTCCGGAAGAATCAGATGTTGCACCATCATAAGTGTCTCGTAAAGTAATGCTGGCGCCGGGTATAGGTTTGCCTTTGTAATCCTTGATAACACCGGATAAGGTGGTTTGTGCAAATGAAAATGCAGAAAGCAAAAGAAAGGTTAATGTGATAAATGTTTTGTTCACGGTGGCGTTATTTGAATACAAAAATAATTTCGCTTATAGGGTATGTCAAATTCTTTACCGAAATTTCGCCGATAGCTGACCGAGGGCAAGAACGCGGAAGTTGGCACACAGATGACACGGATTAGACAGATTTACAAGGATTTTTTCCTGGATACAAACTCGCAAATTATTCTTTCGATAAGATGGATGTTCAGTGTTTTCAGCTGGTCTTTGGTTCAACTATTAACAAAAGATCAGTGTAAATCTGTCTAATCCGTGTCATCTGTGTGCTATCTCTTTAAGCGCAAAAACCCTGTTTTAAACAAAACAGGGTTTATTCCAACTTCAACCTCGCCGGCCAACCTACATAGCTCGGCGGCTGGCAAGTAAAAAATATTTAAAACAATTGCTCCAAAACCAGGAAAGGCGAGTGTGAATGTTGTTTACTCACTTCTTCACATTTTGCTACACTGTTAGTGGTTGCATTTTGTAAAGATGAGTTAGGGTCGGCTTGTGTGGTGCTTGTTTTAATGTTAATGGTACTGTCTATTTTAATATCTACTTTCTTTTTGTTGTTGTGATAACGATAGCTTCCTGTATCTGTTGATGGTTTTTTGTCTGGATGACTGTTTTTATTATTGTCATTATTATCATCATCATCACTTGCATCAATTTCAACTTTGTCTTTGTCGATCTTCATGTTGAAACGACCGCTTTTGCGATTGTTTTTTTTGCTTCTTTCCGAAACTCTTTCGAGGCAATTTTCTGTCATTATATATTCCACATTGCTTTTCCATTTGCAGGAGTTGCTCAGGTCTTGATCATCAAATTCTACATTAATGCCTTTTCTACCGCTGCGTTTGTCGATGTCTATATTGAACCATTCGTAATCATCAATGCTTTCATCCATTTCGATTCGTTTTCCTACAGGCACTTCCACAATCAAAAGCACTTGCTGGTTGCGAAACTTATCATCTCTTGTTACTGCGAAACCTTTTGGCAATGAAATGATAGAGTCCTGCTGGTTTACATCGAATCTGATGTTGCTCGCCAGCTGTTTAGCTCTGTCTATATTCGGGCTGCGGCTAAAGCGCACTTTGTAAATGTGATAAGATGAATCTTTACTTTTTATTACATTGATACGAACAGTTCTGAACATGATAGAATCATTTGACAATCCGAAGAAAGGTGCGTGATTCATGTCTGCTCCAAACCAGTTGTCATCATAGTAAGTGCCCGGTTTCACATTTGCCTGGATAAACATTTTGCCGCTTGTAGGCTGCGTAATATCTAGCGTTTCATCAACACCCGATCTTGATTTAAAGTCGTGTGCTAAGTTGGCGATCAAAATTATTCCGGCAATTAAACCGATCGTCCACAATGTTCCGAAAACAAAACCAAGATAGTGGCGGCGTGAACGAACACCCATGATGCGTCTGATCAACCATGTGATAATCGCAACCAGAGGCAAAGCGAGAAAAAATGCCAGAACAAGCCACAGAAGGAAATTTTCCCAGAAACCTTCGAAGATGAAATGCTTCATCGGATACACTGATATTCCACCGAAAAACAATCCTATCAATACTCCAAACAATGACAGCGCTATAACTCCCGCGATAAAGAAGAAGACTACTTTGAACAGCGTTCCTATTACTGATCCTAAGTCACTTCCCCTTTTTTTTAAAGTGGGGGCTGCTTCTGCGCCAAAGTCTCTGGCACGGCTGCCCGCTGTAGAACCAAATTCTTTCGCTCTTTCGCCTAAATTCTGAGCTGCTTCTTTCACTTCGCTCCCAAATTTTTCAGCACGTGTTTTCATACTCGCAAGGTCATCATTCACAGTGTTGCGGATGGTGTTCAGGTCAACTTTTTCGCCGCGCATTTCCAATTTCTCAGATGCTGAAGTTGCATAGGGAACAGCGATCCACAAAATGATGTACGTAATAAACAGTGTGCTGCCAAGGGAATTGGTTATAATACGTGGGCCAAAATGCCAGCCCCAGTTCCAATCCCAGAAAAATGCGTGGAAACTGCTGGAAATAATGCCGATGATGAATGGCAATGCGAAGATCAATCTTGGGATCCATGAATCGATATGGAAGTAAGACGCAAGGCCACCGCATACTCCACCAATTACTTTATCATCGGCGTTACGAAAAAGTCTTTTGGTGATACTCGATTGAACTGATTGTGATGGCACGATCACCCACAATAAAATATACACCCAGAATAATACACCGAACAATAAAGCGAAAATGATACGAACAATTACAGGATCGAGGTGAAGGTAGTTTGCTATTCCGCTACATACACCACCAATGATCTTGTCATCTGCATTGCGGAAAAATCTTCCTCTGCTATAAGGCATTGTTGGCGCCTGTGGTTGCTGCTGATAAGTGTTTTGCTGCTGTTGATTTGTATTTGCGTTACCTGTAGTTGTTGCAGGCTCTGCGTCAATTGCATCAAAATCTTCAGGGCGACCTATACTTGCCATGATAGAATTAATATCGTCATCGGTTATGCAGTTTGCACCACGTTTCAGGCGATCGCTAAACAATTCTGCAACGCGGCCCTCAATGTCGTTGATGATTTCATCACGTCCGTCTTCGTTAGCGAAGTATTTGCGCAGGCTATCTATATACTGCTTAAGAATATCATAAGCAGATTCCTCGATAGGTATTACCCTTCCCTGGAAGTTTATATTGATAATCTTTTTCATCTTTTAGGTATTTTGTAGGTTGTTATTAGTTGGTGTTGGTATTATCTGGAACTGTAGGAAGCGATTCATTCTTGTTGGTAAGTTTGTTGACCCCGTTGGCCAATTCGTTCCATGTAGTTTCCAGTTCTTTATAAAAGGTCATCCCTTTTTCTGTGAGGCTGAAATACTTTCTCGGTGGCCCCGAGTTGCTCTCAACCCATCTGTATGTTAGCATTTCTGCGTTTTTCAATCTGGTGAGTAAAGGGTAAAGGGTTCCTTCCAGAATTTGAAGACCTGCTGCCCTCATTTCATCCACAATATCGCTGGGATATGCTTCACCCCTGCGAATGATGGAAAGGATGCAGAATTCCAATATGCCCTTTCTCATCTGGCTCTGTGTGTTTTCTATATTCATGATCTTCCTGTTTTGTACAGATAAAAATGGCGAATCAGGATAAGGTTTTGTTGATAAGGTCAATGTTCGATCGCCATTTATATCTGCTTTGTGATCTTTTGACAACACAAACATAGGTAAAGTTTTAGTACTATGCAACACATAGTACCATGTTTTTTTCAGTAATTTTTAATGGAAGGAAGTGTATATAGCATAAGCAATTGATTTTCAACTGTTAATTTTTTGAAATATTTTTTAAAAAATTTTTCCCGGGATAATCCTACGGTTTTGTGCAAATGCCGCAACGTATCATGAGAACTTTAAGAACGCTTTTTATGACTTTCGATAACACTAAACTGTAAACGAAAATGTTGGATCGCATTTTGGTAGTACTATTGCAAAAGTTTTGTGTTTGAGAGAAGTGAAGTCAGAAGAAGTTTCTCTTCGCACCGGGATTTTTAGCATTGTAGAGCGCTTGCGAATAGAAACTTCATATTTCTTTATAATTTCGAATTTTTTTTAAGATGAATAGTAACCAGACCCGCCTACCTGAAAATGATGAAATATCGTTGAGCTCAATGCTGCAAACAGGACGATATTTATTAGAAAAGTGTTTTGATTTGTTTTTCCTTTTTTTAAAGGAATTCAAGAAAATCTGGCACATCATTTTGATCTCTGTTCTAATTGGCACGGGCATTTCGTATTTCTTTTGGGTATATCGTGAAAAGAATTCTGTAAAAGGTGTTCAAATGCTGGTGGTTAATAACATAATGCCCAAATATGTTTATGGGCAAATCATTGACAATCTGAACACAATTATGGCCGCACACCGCCCAGATCAAATTTCAAAAGAGTTGAAGGTTGATAGCAGCGTGGCTGAAAACATTGTAAGCGTGAAGGCATTGAGCATGCAGGGAGAACCATTGTGGAAAGATCCGTCTCCCAAAACCGATGAGGTATTCAAAATTATCGCTCAGGTAAAGAATACCCGGATAAAAGATACGCTGCAAAGCGCATTATTGAATTACATGAATTCAAGCGTTTATTTGGCTCGCGTACAACAAACGAAAATGGAAATTGCATCACAGAGGATATCATCGTTTGACAAAGACATTGCAACACTGGATTCTTTGAAAAAGACGTTTTTAAAACGTGCGACCCAGCCCGGTAGAATGGGAGATAGTATTGGCATCGTTGATCTGTTTGTTAAGGCAGATCTGTTGTTGGACAAAAAGGATAGCTATTCGGAATATATTAAGACCAAATACCAGCCCCTCATGTTGATTGATGGTTTTAAAGGTGGGGCGCCCCTCACACAAGAACCATATTTATTGCCATTATTAATCAAAAGTGTTTTATCTGGATTGCTGGCAGGCATCTTGTGCTGCCTGATTATTGCGCTTGTAAAAGCGGGGAAAAACTATTTAAACACTAGTATGAACCAATAGCAAACCTTGGATAATAATTTCTAAAAAAAAATTGCAATGGTTGATTCAGATGGTAAAATAAATAAGTATTTGCCCTTCGCTGTGCTTTACTTTTTTTTTAATAGTCTTTTATTGCCGCTTGGATTATTATACACGACGCTTTTAACGCCGGTATTTATCTTGTGGCTTTACAAATATCCCGTTTTCAAATATTTCTATTTTTTTGTGGCACTGTCGGTGGTATTTGCTGTTGTTCATTTTTTTAATGGAGTAAGTTTTGCCGGTTACACCAAATCATATGTTTTAATTCTTTCGGTATTCTTTTGGTGCATGGCATTTTATCAGTTCCTGCTGAATTGCAATAGTCTGCAGGGAATATTCAATAAGCTGATCATAATTAATTTTTTTCTGGTGCTTCTTGCACTGGCGTTTTATTTCGTTCCTTTTTTGAAGCCAATATTGTGGTATAAAAATAGCCTCACCGCGGGATCCGGCAATGTGTACAGACTGAAGCTATTCACTTATGAAGCTTCCTATTATTCGTTGTTGTTGGTTCCGCTGGTATATTATTATTATTTGAAAATATTATTTTTTCGCACGGGAAGTAACATGTTGATCTTTTGCCTTGCCACACTACCCATCTTACTTTCGTTTTCTTTTGGTGTACTTGGAGGAATTGCTTTAGGCTTTGTTCTTCTATTGGTGTCAGACGTCAAATTGTTTTACATAAAGAAGATAAAATATATTTTGATAACGGGTCTTGTTGTGCTCCCCGCTGTATTTTTTATTCTCTACTATATTTTTCCCAACAACGTGTTGTTTCTTCGAATTGGCAACATCATTGGTGGTAATGACACTTCTTTTAACGGCAGAACAAGCGATTCAATAATTCTTGCATACAAAATTGCAAGGGACAAGAACCTGTTATTCGGGTGTGGGCCAGGCCAAACGAAGTTAATTGGTGCAGATTTTTTCAAGGAATTCTACCACAGATATTTTGCAGAAAGCGAAGTGGTTCTTCCCAACAATGTTGCTGATATATTGGCTGCATATGGACTACTGGGCGTTTTGCTTAAATTGGGCGTCGAGTTTTATTTATTCTTCAAAACCCGTGTATTTGACAACTATTACAGACTGGGACTTTTCATTTTCATTTTCATTTACCAGTTTACAGGAAGTTTTATTACTAACATTGCCGAGTACGTGATTTGGATTTTAGCATTTACTGCGCCTATTTTTCCTGAATTTAATAAAAGAAATGTTTTTCCCGATTACTACAATAATGAATTGATACGGAATGCGTAGATAATCCAGTTTCTCCTATGCAACGTTTGCGAAGCTATTATTAATGTATTTGTGATGAATTTACGATTTAAAGCAGATGAAGATTTTATTTATTACAAGGGCCACTATTTATACCAACAAAGGCGGAGACACTGTTCAAATTACCGAAACAGCAAAGCATCTTTCTGCAAGAGGCGTGCATGTTGATATTAGGTCGTGTACTGATAAAATCGACTATTCATCTTACGACCTTCTTCATTTTTTTAATATAATACGGCCTGCGGATATCCTGTCGCATATTAGAAATTCCGGAAAACCTTTTGTAGTATCCACCATCTATGTTGAATATGCTGAGTTTGAAAAGAAAGCTCGGACAGGATTAATGGGAATGTTATTCAAGTTCTTTTCGGCTGATTTTATTGAGTACCTGAAAGTAATTGCAAGAGCCATTATCAAAGGGGAAAAAATTGTGAGCCCTGTGTATCTGTTTTGGGGACACCGAAAATCACTGAAGTTCGTAATTGAAGAAGCTTCACTATTGCTTCCCAATTCTAATAGTGAATACAATCGATTGGCAAGAAATTATAAAACAACTCAAAATTATTTGGTTGTTCCAAACGCGATTAGTACAGCATTATTTTTGAAAAATTCATCACCTGCAAAAAATGAAAAACTCGTATTGTGTGTAGGACGAATTGAAGGATTAAAGAACCAGCTCAATTTAATTAAAGCCCTAAATGATACTGAGTACCAATTAATCATTATAGGAGCTGCTGCAACAAATCAGCTTGATTATTTTGAGCAATGCAAGGCAGCTGCATCTGCGAACATTTCGTTTATTGACAATATACCTCAGCAGCAGCTGGTTCGCTATTATGAGGAGGCAAAAGTTCATGTCCTTCCCAGTTGGTTTGAGACAACTGGATTGAGTTCTCTGGAGGCAGGCGCAATGGGCTGCAACGTGGTTATTACAGACAAAGGCGACGCTAGTGAATATTTCGGTGACCTGGCATTTTATTGTGATCCGGCATCGTCGTCGTCAATTTTTAAAGCGGTAGACGAAGCGGCAAAAGAACCGGTTAAGCAAGCATTACGCGAAAAAATTATTTCCAACTACACATGGGAAATTGCCGCATTGAAAACTGAAGAGGCCTATAATATCGTTTTACAAAAAAGTATTGATTATGCGAATCGGAATAATTGGAACAAGGGGAATACCCAATAGACATGGCGGGTTTGAACAATTTGTAGAATGCGTGGCTCCCGTTTTGGTGGAGAGGGGACACGAGGTTTTTGTATACAACTCTTCATTGCATCCTTACCAGGGAAATGAATGGAAAGGTGTCAAGATTATTCACCAGAGCGACCCCGAAGATAAATTGGGGTCAGCAGGCCAATTTATTTACGACTTGAATTGTATTCTTGATTCCAGAAAGCGGAACTATGATATTATTTTGCAACTTGGCTATACCAGCAGCAGCGTCTGGAGCTTTTTATATTCCGGGAAGTCTGTTCTGATCACTAACATGGATGGCCTGGAGTGGAAAAGAAGTAAATATTCCAAAGCGGTTAAGCTTTTTTTGAAATCTGCGGAAAGATGGGCGGCATTGTACAGCGACTATCTAATTGCTGATTCAAAGGGCATTCAAAGCTATTTGTGGGACAAATACAAAAAGCAATCTGAATTTATTGCGTACGGCGCTACACCAATAGCGACTTCGAGCGAGGCAGTGTTGAAACCATACAATCTTGAGAAATATAAATACAACATGCTGATCGCGAGAATGGAGCCCGAAAACAATATAGAAGCAATTATCAGAGGCCACGTTAAAGCGGCACACAAAGTTCCTCTCGTGGTAGTAGGGGGGCTTAACAATCAATATGGCAAGCAACTAAAAGAAAAATACGAGTCAGCTTTCATTATTTTCACGGGTGCCATTTATGATCTGGATACTTTGGATAACCTGCGTTTTTACTCAAATTTGTATTTTCATGGACATTCCGTGGGGGGTACCAATCCGTCATTGCTTGAGGCAATGTCGTCGAACGCGTTGATTGTTGCAAATGAAAATATCTTTAACAGGTCGGTATTGGGAGATGACGCCTTTTATTTTGAAAATGAAAATGACGTCGCTTCTGTGTTGGACAGTGAATTAAAGAAAGAAGATAATCTTCAAATGCTGTCGGAAAACCAGGAAAAGATTCTTCTTCATTATTCGTGGACACAAATAATAAATAAGCTTGAATTATTTTTAACCAATTCCTTGAAAACGAAATCTCATTAATAAACAACGTCATAGCTTTGAGAATGAATGTCAGGAAAAATCTTTTTTATAATGCTTTGCTCGCTGTTTTTAACGTTCTCTTTCCCCTGGTTAGTTTTCCGTATGCATCGAGGATTTTGGGTCCTGACGGCGTAGGGATATCCCAGTTTGCCTTGACATTCACTCAATATTTTGTAATCGTTGCAGCACTGGGAATACCGGTATATGGAATAAGAGAAGTTGCGAAATACAGGTCAAGCAAAATCGAGTTGTCAAAACTCTTTTCCGAATTATTTTTCATTAATGCGATAGCCAGCATCGGTTTGTTTGCTGTTTACCTGGTGTTGATTTTCTCGGTTACATTTTTTGCGATTAATACATCTCTCTATTTTTTTTGCAGTGCGAATATTTTACTTGGGTTTTTAAATATAGATTGGCTGTATTCCGGACTGGATGAATTTAAAACCATTGCTGTACGCTCGATGATCATAAAGCTAATCAGTTTGGCTGCATTATTTGTTTTTGTAAAAACGCCGGATGATGTTCTTCGCTATCTGATTGTTCTAATTTTTTCGATCGTGGGTAACCAGATTTGGAATACGCTACTGATTAAAGGTAAGGTGACGTTTGTGTTCCGGCAACTGAATTTTAGAAAACACATGAAACCGTTGTTTTTAATTTTTGCCACAGTACTTGCCATCAATATTTACGGAATGCTTGATATTGTATTGCTTGGTTTTTTTTCCAATAACAGGGAAGTGGGACTGTATTCAGCAACAGTGCGTATTGTAAGGACAATTGTTCCCGTTATAACCTCTCTGGGAACCGTTTTGATTCCATCAATGTCTATAGCAATCGCTCAGAACGAAAAAAGTAAGTTTGAAGAAATGGCGAATAAATTTAGTCATGCCATTTCTGTGTTTAGTATTCCAGCGGCGGTAGGTACCTATATTTATGCACCTGAAATTATACGGGTGATTTCAGGAAATAATTTTATCGATGCAATTCCAATGATGCGAATGGTCGCATTTGTAATTGTTCTATCGCCCTTTCTATCTCTATACGCAATGCAGGTTTTGATGACTTCCAACAAGAACAGGGAAATGCTTATTTCCATCTTATCGGGAGCTGTTTTTTCAGTGGTTTCCAACATCGTTGTAATTCCTTTTTTGGGCGGCCTGGGCTCGGCGATATGTATCGTTACTACTGAATTGCTGATAATAATTATCGCTTATCATTTTGTAAAAAAGGATTTTGCTATCAAAATAAATGCTCAAACAATCTTTGTAAGTCTGCTGTTTTCAGGCTCTTTCGTTTTAATCGCATATGCATTAAGAAGGGTTCTTAGCAAAGATTTTATCATTTTGGCAGCGGGAATATCCGCTTCAGTTATAGTTTATTTATTGCTTCAGTTATTTGTGGCAAAAGACGAATTGGTATCAGGAAGCCTGAACAAATTTTTAAGAATTCGAAATTCATAAAAAGGATGAATCACACGCTGGTCATTACATCTGCAGTATATGTGAATAGCAATTTTACAGTTTTGACAGATGCTAAAAAGAGGTTGGAGCAATATGTTGAAAGCATAAAATTTTATTTGTCATCAACGCAAATAAAGAACATCATCATTTGCGACAATAGCGGATTCGACTATTCCTCTCGTCAGGATCTTGCAACGTTGGCGCGGGAAAATGACAAAAGGCTGGAATGTTATAGCTTTCACGGCGACAAGGATAATATCTTCAAAAAAGGAAAAGGTTACGGTGAAGGCGAAATGCTAAAATACCTTTTCTCAGAAAGTAAACTACTCAATCAACAAGCGTCATTCTGCAAAGTAACTGGAAGATTGGTCGTAAATAATATTGATCAGGTACTAAAAGCAATAAAGAAGGATCAGAATTATTTCCAGATCATTGGGCTCAATCCATTTAAAAAAAGAGACAAAATAGATACAAGATTTTATCATTGTAAGACAAAAACTTTTGTCGATTATCTTATTAATGAATATCCAAAGGTTGATGACAACAGTGGCGTTTACCTGGAACATCTCTATTATAATGCCCTAACTTTGCACAGGAGATTGTTCCGGAATTTTAAGACAATTCCAGATTTTGAAGGTGTTTCCGGAAGTACGGGACTGCCTTACAAAAGAACAAAGTTCAAATTGTTTATTCAGAAACTTGCTAATAAAGTTCTGGCACATTAATCAATAATTCACTTTTACTATACTGAATGCAAAATCCGTTAGTTACGATCATAACAGTTGTTTACAATGGCGAGGATTACATTGAACAGGCGATAACCAGTGTACTTCAGCAATCATATCCCAATATTGAATATATCGTTGTTGACGGCTTGTCTGCAGACAATACAATGCCTATTGTGAACAGGTACAAGGACCGCATTCAAAAAATTATTTCGGAAAAGGACCAGGGAATCAGCGATGCCTTTAATAAAGGAATAAGGCACGCGACGGGTGAGATAATAGGTATTTTGAATGCAGATGACTGGTATGAAAAAGACACTGTTGAAAAAGTTGTAAACGAAATAGGAAAAGCAGACATAGCTTATGGAGACCTGAGGCTTTGGAAAAACAATGCCTTTGACTCTATTTTTTGCGGCAATCACAACCTCCTTAAAAGGGAAATGTCAGTGAATCACCCCACTGTATTTATCAGGAAACACTGCTATGAAAAGTTCGGCGTGTTTAATCTTTCTTACAAGTATGCAATGGACTATGAGCTGTTGCTCCGATTTATGCTTAAAGGCTGCACCTACAAATATATACCATCAGTCCTGGCAAATATGCGCTGGGCCGGCGCGAGCGACAAGTATTGGTATGATGCTGTTAAAGAATTGAGAAAGATCAAAGACATTTATTTGTCGGACGAAAAATTACGACACCAGCTGTTCTTCGTAAAACAGACAATCGCAATTGCAGCAGCAAAACTGTTTCAGAAGTTGGGACTAAATTCGGTCGTGAAATTTTATCGATCAAGATTTTCTCCGATCAGGAAAAAATATTCGGATTGATTTCCTTCGTGCTGCCCGCCAATGCCTCTGCCATTACGTATGAAAAGCGTCAGGTCTTACGGCCGGACGCAGCTTAAAAGCATTTAATATATTTATATCTTTATAAAATGAGTCTGAACTCCTGGCGTGACAAGCTATTTGTAAACGCATTGTGTTTAATTGCTTTCATAATCCCTTTTCCATTCTACCTTGGAGCCATATCGGCTTGGATATTGGCGCTGGCTTGGTTGATTCAGGGAAACTTCGCTGCAAAAATTCAACGCCTTTTAAAGCCCGGATACCTGGTTTGGATAGTTTACTTTGCGTTGTTTGGGTTGAGCTATTTTTATAGCGATAACAAGAAAGAATCAACCGTCGATATTGTGTCCAAATTAACTTTTGTAATCTTTCCCATTCTTATAGGAACAGGAGAAATCGATAGAAAGGCACTCGAAAAAATATTTATCAGCTTTATTACCGGCGTTAGTTTGATTGCCCTTTTCTGTATCATTCATGCGTTTTACCTGTTTAACAAAAATGGCGACGCCAGTCAATTTTTTTATCACACCCTAGTGAGCATGCTTGATGCGAACGCGGTGTACATGTCGTTCTACACAATTTTTGCTTTGTATTTGTTTGTCAGCTTCAGATTTACATCGGTTTTCACAAAAAAGAGAAAAGCATTTAAATGGTCGGTATTCAGCTTATTGCTTGTCTTTTTTATCCTGCTATCCTGCAGGCTTCTCATATTCTTATTCGTTCTGTACCTTGGATTAACTGCTGTTAAATTTTTGTTTAGAAACCCAAAGAAATACTTGCTTAAAATAAGCATTCTTGCTGTTGTAGTGGGCACATTTTGCAGTATTATTCTGTTTACAAAAAATCCAATTAAGGAAAGATACCTGTTAGTTGCAAGGGGTAACATGGATCTGGTATTTCAAAAAGACTTTTCACACAAAGAGTTTGTATTAGATAACTTAAATGCCCGGCCATTAATCTGGAGGGTTGCCATTGAAAACATTGTAGAGAAAAATCTTTGGTGGAAAGGCTGCGGCAACGGCGATATCAATGATATTCAAAATGAAAAGTACCTGCAACTTGGTATTCCAGGATTTAAAAAAGAAGATGGTTTTCAGTCTCCTTTGTACAATATTGCGATCCATAATATGTACTTGCAAACGCTTGAAATGATCGGTATTCCCGGACTTATATGTCTTATTCTGATCTTGGCCCTACCATTTTTTTCTATTAGGTACGTTAAAAATAAAGGGATCTTTTACATTTTTCAGTGTACCGGTATTTTATTCATGATGCAGGAATCCGTTTTGCAAACACAGGCCGGCATTGTTTACTTCGTATTTTTCTCCATTCTTTTTTGGAACTATTACTATTTGCAAAAAAATAACAAAGAAACTCCTTTTGATGCAACGGTTTAGTATTTACTGTTGTCAGCTAGGTGTTAGATATATATCGTTGACACTACCCACTTTGTGGTATTGTTATTGATATATTATGGGATATATTTGCGGCGCTTGCCATTATCCTGATTGACCAACAAAACCTTGTCTGATAACATGAACATTGCACAACAAAAAACTGGAAAAGTTTTAAGAACGGAGTTGACAACTGTTAATAATATTAGAAGGCAAACGCCCTATGCCCGTATCAAAAAGAAACACCTTATTGCTAAGAGAATTTTCGACATAGCATTTTCTTTAGTAGTGATTACGTGTTTGTTATCATGGCTGTTGCCCCTCTGTTTTATTTTGATAAAACTAGACTCCAGCGGGCCGGTCTTCTTTCGACAAAAAAGAGTTGGTTATAAAGGAAGGTTATTCAGCTGCCTGAAATTGCGCACAATGGTAGTAAATAATTTTGCAGATATTAAACAGGCGACAGATGGCGATGCAAGGATAACCAGAATCGGTCGCATCTTCAGAAATACCAACATAGATGAGTTACCACAGTTTTTTAACGTTTTGTTTGGAGATATGAGCATCGTAGGCCCCAGGCCGCATATGACAAAAGACTGCCAGGATTTTTCGAGCGTTGTTGCCAGCTACGACTTGAGACACTCGGTTAGACCAGGCATTACAGGAATGGCCCAGACAAAAGGGTTTCGCGGACCTACAAACGATATGGAAAGCGTTGTTTTAAGGTATCAGTGGGACATTTTTTACGTGCGCAACATTAGTTTTTTTCTTGATTTGAAACTGATCAATCTGACCTTTCAGCAAACGTTAAATGCGCTATTGAAACGGAGGAATGAAATCGAAGAGACTGAAAATAAGCTTACAATCTCGCCAAAACCGGAAATAGCACGGGTTAGAGAGGTGAGCAAGAAAATGGTGGTTTGATTTTCTACATAAGATTTTAACTTTTTTAGTAAAGTCCGCTTTTAAAGGGTAGTGCGCAAAAAATAAACGACTATTTTTGCACACTCGTTTGAAAGCGGGCTTTTTTTATGAATACACATTTGTCAGAACAGGAAATCATTCGCAGGGAGAAATTGGCAAAACTGCAAGCCGCGGGCATCGACCCGTATCCGGCGCCGTTATATCCGGTTAGTCATTTTTCAACGGATATAAAAAACGATTTTACTGAACAGAATAAGGAAAAGTACAGCTCAGTGTGCGTTGCCGGGAGGATCATGAGTATTAACGACAAAGGCAAGGTTTTCTTTATTAAGATACAAGACAGCAAAGGAATCATTCAATTATATGTAAAGCGTGATGAGATCTGCCCGGGTGAGGATAAATCTTTCTTTGATAACGTGGTAAAACATGGCCTGGACCTTGGTGATATTATTGGTTCCACCGGTTATGTATTCATTACCAAAACCGGCGAAACATCCATCCACGCCCAAACAATCACCTTACTTACAAAATCACTTAAACCGCTTCCGGTGGTAAAACGTGATGAAGAAGGTAATGTGTTTGACGAAGTAACGGATCCTGAATTCCGCTATCGTCAGCGTTATGCAGATTTGATTGTTAATCCTTTGGTGAAAGATACGTTCGTTAAAAGAACGGTATTGATGAACACGATCCGCGAATTCCTTAACGGACAAGGGGCACTTGAAGTGGACACGCCTGTGCTGCAAAGCATTCCGGGTGGTGCTGCGGCAAAGCCGTTCATCACTCACCACAATGCGCTGGACATGCCTTTGTACCTGCGTATTGCAAATGAGCTTTACCTGAAAAGGCTGATCGTTGGGGGCTTTGACTGGGTATATGAGTTCAGCCGCAACTTCCGCAACGAGGGTATGGACAGAACGCACAACCCTGAGTTTACAGTACTTGAATGGTACACCGCATACAAAGATTATTTCTGGATGATGGAAATAACAGAACAGCTTTTTGAAAAAATTGCCCTCGCATTACATGGTACAACAGAAGTACAAGTAGGTGATAAAATAATCAGTTTCAAGGCGCCGTTCAAACGCATTTCTATCTATGATGCTATAAAAGAACATACTAGTATTGACGTAAGCGCAATGGACGAAGAAGGTTTGCGTGGTGCTTGCAAGCAACTTGGTTTGCACGCCGATCCAAAATTTGGTAAAGGCAAACTGATTGATGAGATCTTCGGTGAAAAATGTGAGGACAATTATATACAGCCAACATTTATTATCGACTACCCGGTTGAGATGAGTCCGCTTACCAAAAAACATCGCAGCAAAGCCGGACTGGTAGAGCGTTTTGAGTTAATGATCAATGGAAAAGAACTGGCAAACGCGTACAGTGAGTTAAATGACCCTATCGATCAGCGTGAACGTTTTGAAGATCAGGTGAAATTGATGGAGCGCGGCGATGATGAAGCAATGTATATCGACTACGATTTCTTGAGAGCACTTGAATACGGTATGCCGCCTACAAGTGGTATCGGTATTGGTATTGACAGACTTGTAATGTTGATGACCAACCAGCCCTCAATTCAGGATGTATTGTTCTTCCCTCAGATGAGGCAGGAGAAAAGTGAGTAAATAGTTCATTTGTTTATAGTTGTTAGTTGCTAGACTTTAAGTTCGAACATATTGTCTAACAGCTAACAACTTTTTTATTTACGCTCTCCGAAGCTTCAGGCTCTGCAAGGCTTGTAGCCTTGCAGCATTATTTTATCGCCTTTGGCGATAGTAAAGTTGCCAGAGGCAGCAGAATAAAACTCCGAAGCTAAAAGCTTCGGAGAACAGAGCAATGCGGCTCATCGCCTAACGACTTTTCTAAACAATTCTTCTACTCTCAAAGTCTCTCGAAATCACTACCACTCCCGGCGTTTTTCCTTTTTCAAGACTGCCCATTTTACCCGCCAATTGTAGTGCTTCTGCACCATTCAAATTCCCCATTTGCAAAAGAGTGGTCAATGGAATATTGGGGAAAGCCTCATGCAGGGTTTTTATTTCTTTAGCAATATTGAGTTGCCAGTTGCTGCTGTAGCTGTCGGTTCCCAAAACCATGCGGCAATTATGCTTGATGAACATATCCAATTGTGGCAACCTGTTTTCAATGTATTTGTTTGCATTCGGGCAAAAACAATACACCAGTTGCAAACCATTTTGTGCAGCATGATTGTTGGCGAATACAATGTCTTCTTCCTGCATGTAAGTGTTGTGTACAAGAAAAATAGTTTGTCCGTTATTGAAGTGTGGCAAATAAGATTGAATAGTGGATTTGCCGGTTACAGGAAACGGCGATTTCTCAACGCCAAAGTTTTTATACAATTTGAGAAAATCTCCCTCACCGGTTTTGTATAAAACATCCTCTGCAATGCTTTCCTGGTTGTGTATGGAAATGATCTGATCTTTCGTAGCAGCATTGATCATGTCAAACGTTTTAGGGCTAATGCTGTATGGTGAATGTGGCGCCAGTGAACTTTTGCCGATTAGCTCTTGCTGAAATGTTTGCAAAATATTTTTGTAGTTGGCCATGTTTTCTTCTGCACGTGCATCCGAAAAGCTGAGCACCTCTATAAAATTTTGCCAGTAAATATTGCTTCGTTGTTTCGTTGCGATCGCATCTGTGGTATTGCCAATATCGCCAACGGCAACAGTCCCATTGTTATACATTTCCTGTTCTGCTCTTGTAATCGCGTCTGCAATCATTTCTTTTTCAAAACCACGTTTTTGTATAACCGAAATTAAAAAATCAACAAGCCCTGTGTGTGGAGGAATCACATCTTTCAAATGGCTGAGCTCCAAGTGACAGTGACAGTTCACAAATCCCGGCGCCAAAGTGCCCTCAAAAACCTGGATATCGTCGCCCGCTTCGCCGACGGGAACAATGTCCTGCACCTCGCCTTTTTCACTGATTATCAATGCATGATCGCCTGCTAGCATTTCTTTTCCTGTAAATAAAAAATCACCTTTGAATTTTTGATAACGCATGCTTTAATTGAATTAATTTTGCAAACCTTTAAAAAAGGCTGAACGGTTGAAGTTGGCTGGGCAAAGCTATGATGCGGACAGCATTACTTCTGCGGTTTCAAAATAATATTACAATATGTTAGACAGATTAGAAGCCATTAAAGCAAAATTTACGGACCTGGGTGTTGCGCTTACAAACCCTCAGATTGTGAGTGACAACAAGAAGTTCAGCGCTATGAGTAAAGAATACCGTAGCCTGGAGAAAATTGTAATGGCTTATGATGCGTACAAAAGATTACTCGACGATATCGATTTTAATCGCGAAGCTTTGATGGGCGATGATGATGAACTAAGGGATCTTGCGAAACTTGAAACCGCTGATCTTGAAGGGCGAAAAGAGAAAATGGAGGCAGAGATACGTCAATTGCTTATACCTAAAGATCCGCAGGATGAGAAGAATGCCATTCTTGAAATTCGTGCGGGAACCGGCGGCGATGAGGCTAGTTTATTTGCAGGTAACCTGTTGGACATGTACCTGCGTTATTGTGCCAAAAAAGGCTGGAAAACAGCCATTTTGAGCGAAAGTGAAGGTACTGTAGGAGGCTATAAAGAGGTGAACGTGGAAGTTGTGGGTGATGATGTTTACGGAACGCTGAAATTTGAAAGTGGGGTGCACCGCGTACAGCGTGTACCTGCTACGGAAGCTAGCGGACGTGTACACACCAGTGCTGCAACAGTAGCGGTAATGCCGGAAGCAGAAGAAGTGGATTTCGAATTGAGAGAAAGTGATGTGAAAATGGAAACTGCGCGAAGCGGTGGTGCGGGTGGACAGAACGTTAACAAGGTGGAAACCAAAGTAATGTTGACCCACTTACCAACCGGAACCGTGGTGATTTGCCAAACAGAGCGTTCCCAGTTGGGTAACAGGGAAAAGGCGATGAATATGTTGCGTACTCGTTTGTATGAAGAACAAGTGCGTAAACAGGAAGAAGAGATTTCCCGTCACCGTAAAAGCTTGGTGAGTACAGGCGATAGAAGTGCCAAGATCAGAACTTACAATTATCCTCAGGGTCGCGTAACCGATCACAGGATTGGATTAACCGTATATAATCTTGATGCTGTAATGAACGGAGATGTAGACGAATTCATTGATGCGCTGCAATTTGCGGAGAATGCCGAAAAGATGACATCTCAACAACAGTAAACGGGTAACAACTTCTACAAAATCCGAATGTGCCGGGTTAAGTATAAATACGTGAAAAACGACCGTTAAAGGCCGCATTTTTACCGTAACCTGCTTAAAATCAGTATTTGTAGTGTTAAAATTTTGAAAAGCTGACGAAAAGCACTTGCAAGTTACAATGTTATTGCGTTGCTTTGTGATGTGAAAATGATGTTGAAAAGTGAGACGAGAAGTCTAAAAGCTCTTTAAGGATACTTTAACAAAAGAAATCGAACCGAAGGCATCAGTTTTGCATCTTACATATGGAGTTCGATTTATAAAACAGTCTTTCTATTGACTTACACAAAAGCAGTCAATTTTCTCATAAGCAGTTAGTTTTGGTTACGGCCCTTGTTTCTACAAGGGCCTTTTTATTTCAAGACAATATGTCTTTATTAAATGCTGCGTGATTTTGAAAAATAAATGAAAGAAAATAAAAAACCCGCTGCAGCTCCACAGGCATCTGCCATAATATCATATAAATCAAAGCTTCTATTAGGTATGTAATATTTCTGGACGAATTCCAACAAAATGCCATTTGCCGTAGAAAACAAAAATAATATCAGCAGAAATTTTGTGAGCTGATTAGAGAAGAAACGGTTCCGGTTGAGGAACAAGGCCCACGTAACTACAAGTCCTCCAAATAATATTACATGTACAATCTTGTCAATGTGTATAGCGTCCAGCCAGCTGCTTTGTGGAATGGCAGAGCCGGGCAGGCACAATAAAACCTGGATCATCAAAGTCCAGAATACGGGTACGACAGGTGTTTTAAAAAGAAATTTTAGCACAGGAAAAAAATAAATAGTGTGAGCATTAAATGGTTCCCATAACATACATGGCGTTCATGTCGGGAGTTGGGCTTCCTCCTTTTTTCTCCAAAGTAACTGCGAATGCCGTAGCCGAAGGGATATTTTTCATTTTTACAACCATATTGTCTTTATCCATATCGAGCATTCCTGCATCTACAGGTTTGCCATCTACCATTGCCCACAGTTGGTATTGCATCCCAGTCGCTGGCTTCGGTAAATTATTCACCATTAAATACACATCTTTTGTTTGCATGTCCCAGTAAACGGTACACATGCTGGAAGAGTTTGCAGAAACGCCAGGAAGCTTAACAGCCTTCATTCTTGGGTTTCTGATGTGCTCAAAATTAGCAGCATAATCCTGCAATTTTGCCTGCATCGATTGGTTGTTATTTACCAATTGAGAATGCTGAACGGACAGATCGTTAAATGCTTTAACCAATTTCCCGTTTTCCCTGTAGAAGTAAAAATTCAACAAAGTGCTTGCACCCAGTAAAATAATAGCAGCGGCTGCGGCAGAGCGGAGTGAGAATAATTTTCTTATAATAAGCGGTTGATCCTCGTCTGCATAATCGTTTTCTGTAGTCGTATAGCTTGTAGTGACTTCATTAGAAGCTTGCTGGCCGCCAATGGCGCTGCGTATTTTGTCCTTTAGGTAGGCCGGCGGTGTAACCGCATTAGATACGGCCTGATGTTCCAGAGAAAGCTCAAGTGCTTCCCTGGCCTCTACCACTTCAGGATACGTGGCACATACGCTTTCAAACTCAAGTCTCTCTTCCTCCGAAGCAAGCCCGAGCACATAGCTCTCAATAATACCACTTTGTATGTATTCCTGTATGTTCATTTCTATTTCAAGAATGTTCTCAATTGTTGCAGAGCCGCTCTGATCCTTGTTTTTACCGTACCTAAGGGAATTGCTTCTATCTCTGCAATCTCCTCGTGTGTATATCCTAAAAAATAAGCGAGCTCTATTAACGACCGTTGTTCCGGTTTTAATTTGTCAACTGCCCTCCTCAATCCGATGCCGTCAACTTGCAATTGAGTGCTTTGTAAATTATCCGCGTTGCCATCAAGTGATACGCTTCTGTTACTGTTGCGGTAGGTTTTTGACCGGATCATGTCTATCGCTGCATTACGTGCTATGTTGAGCATCCATGTAAACAGGCGCCCCTTCGTTTCATCATAGCTATCTATCTTCTTCCAGATGTTTACAAAAACCTCCTGCAACACATCTGCGGCAATATTCTCGTCCTGTACAATCTGTAATATAATGCTGTACAAAGCACCGGAATAATGATCATACAGATAATCGTATGAGCTATTATTCCGTTTCTTTAAAAGCACTACAAGCTCCGCTTCGGTGTATGTTTGTTTAAGTGACAATAACGTTGAAAGTGATACAATATAACAAAAAAAGAGCGCCGAAGCACTCTTTATATACGTAAAAATAGCTTGTTTGGATTAACCCACGATTGCTTTATAGCCTGCAGCATCCATCAATGCATCTACTTCCGCAGGGTTGCTTACAGTCATTTTGATCATCCAGCCTTCACCATATGGATCTGTGTTAACCAACTCAGGGCTTCCAGCCAAAGCAGGGTTCAATTCAGTGATGGTTCCCGCAACAGGCAAGAACAGGTCGCTCACCGTTTTTACAGCTTCTACAGTGCCAAAAATTTCACCGGTACCCAAAGCTTTACCAACAGTTTCTACTTCTACAAATACGATATCTCCTAATTCGCTTTGTGCGAAATCTGTAATACCAACTGTTGCAACATTGCCGCTCAGGCTAACCCATTCGTGGTCCTTTGTATAACGCAGATTATCTGGAAAGTTCATGATACTTTTTTTTAGTTTTTAGTGCAGCAAAGATGCTTTTTTTTTGATAAAAAAGAAAATAGTTGTTGGGTGATAGTTGTTAGCTGTTGGATGTTAGTGCTGGTTGCAGTTATCAGAGCAATCATTTTCCACTTTCAATTCTCAATTTTCCACTAGTTAAAATCCCCGTTGTTGAAAATACATCAACACGTGGTCCTTTAAAAAATCTTCCTGATCCTTTAAATTGTATTTGGGCAGCTCTTTTAGCTGGCGGAAATGTGGCCATCCATCTGCGTCTACTCCTTCCATTTCATAGTAGCCGCTTGGCGTGAGCACGGTACAAACAGCTATATGCATGAGGTCCTGCTTCTGTTCCTTGGAAAATTTTTCTCGTATATCGCCCAGCTCCTGGATGCCTATCATGAAAAGAATGGTTTCCATATCGGGCTTTTTGCCAAAGCGCTCCACCAATTTCGCTTCCAGTTGCCACCAGCGGCTTTGTAAATCGTCTTGAATATTCATGGTGCAAAGGTAGGGGAAGAGAGAGAATGGCACGCAGATGACGCTGATTTAGCAGATCTACGCTGATCTTTCTCAATAATGAATAACAGAATGATTGAATAATTGAAGGTTTGAAATCAACCAAGCTTCTTAAACATAAACATTCAGTTATTCAGTTACTCAATTATTATCCGTGTAAAATCAGTCTAATCAGTGTCATCCGTGTGCTTTCTTATGACAACCTGCGTTCTTTCCCTCTCAGCTTGAAATACAATACAAACCCTACCGCCACCATTGCAATTTGTATGAACGCCCAAAACATTGTACTGATATCACGAACCATTTTGCCGCCAAAATCCATGAAGTGATGTTTATGGAACAATGCAAAGCTGTAGCCTTCGGCTAAGTCTTTATCACTAATCTTTAATGCCAGAGCACCTGTGCTTGTTTCCACATAGTATTTTTCATGATTGTCTGTTTCATACTGCACTTTCCAAACCGGCAGGCGCTTGTTGATGAATCCGTATTCGTCAGTAAACTTTGTAACGAGTTCTGTTGCCACAATTTTGTTGGAGCTTTCGCTGTACGTATTTGCGAGATGCTGCGCATACAATTTCTCTCCGTCTTTTACAAGTTCGTAATTGTTGTTGTCGACAAATTTCACAACTGGTGCGGAAACTTTCTGGTCCTTCATTAGGTCGCCTTGCAAGTTGTTTTGTTTGCCTGATTCTGCATACAATTGCCAGTAAACAGTTCCGTCGATATCAGAAAGGCCAATATTGGTAAACGTTTCGCCGGAAGATAATTTTTGCAGAGCCGCATTAAGATCCAGCTTTAGTTCGCTTGCCGCGAATGAAGCGTCGTTTGTTGTTTGCGCAACAGCGGTCGTTGTCATTTTGTTGAATGCATGGTACCAACCACTAAACGTAAACAACAGTGTAAACAGTGCCGCTACAATGGAAACAAAACGGTGATTGCTTCTTGCGCCGCTCGTGCCATTGCCATTCTTCTTCGGTTTGGTGGTAAAGAAAATATAGAGACCCAGAATTGTATTGAAGAATGTAAAAGCGGTGATCAAACTGATGACCAACAATCTGCCCTTGCCCAATCCATCTAACCATGACCAATTGTGGAGCAGGGAAAAAATCTTATCAAACACAAGCCGTTTTTTATCCATCGCAAATGCAAACCTGTCTTGCGTGGTCTCCACGTAAATTCTGATGTTGTCGTCTCTTTTAAAATTTACTTTATAAACAGGCAGTAAGCGATTAATGTATTTATACTCTTCGTTGAAGCTGGTAAGTTTTTCAATGCCTGAAACGGTAGCACTCGCTCCGCCCTTCATGTTCATATTTTCACAGCAATCTTTTGCATCGGTGCTTTTCGTGCGGTCCACGGTTGTAGAAGCCAGCAGAGTATTTCTGTTCACCGGGTTGCTGCAACATTCCATTACACTCGCATCGCTCTTTGAATTTCCCGATAGAAAAATAGATGCCAGTTGCTTTGCATAAATCTCATCACCGTTAGCGAGTGATTTTCCAGATTCGGCGCTGATGTATTGCACACCTTTTTGCTCAGGCAATTCTATTTGATAAAACAGATGCTTGTTGATGTGAACAAATCTTATATTTTTTACCGAATCAATTTTATTTGAAAGCAAAGCCTGTGACAATGGCACCACAATTTGATTGGTATCTACAGGTGAAGCATTGATTGTTTGCTGCGCTACTTTCGGGCGAACATTCGTCATGAGCGGATGCAGGAAACCACTTGCGGCCCAGAGCAGCACGGGAATACCGGTTATAAGGCTAACCGTTCGGTGCCATTTCATCATTCGCTGGCGGAAATATTTTCTAAGGGACATTCTTTACTTTTTATTGTTGAACAAACTGCCAAAATCGTACGCTACGCCAATATTGAAATTTCTTGGCTCCCCCGGATTGTAACTATAACCGTAGGCACTTTTGCTGGCTGTGTAAGCATAGTAGGTGTTAGCCACATTCAGCGCATTCACCCATATTTCGGCGTTTTTGTATTGGTAAGCAACACGCACATTGAATACATTGTAACGGCCGATCTTAGCTGTGTTTTGCGGATCGAGCCAATCGCTTCCAACATGCTGCCATTCTGCGCCTATACGCAAACCGTTTACAAAAGCAGGTCTGTACCAAACTTCTGTATTGTACAACCAGTTTGGCGCAGCCGCCATTTCGTTCTTATTATAATTGATCCCTTTTTCCACGTAATCAACAAATGTGTGTTTGCTGTAAGCACCGCTGAATCTTACAGACAGGCTTTTGATCGGGTTAGCATTCAAGCCAAGCTCAATGCCTTTGTGAGATGTTCTTCCCGCATTCCTGGTTTCATAGGAACCGTCATTAAGGCGAACGGAAATGATTTCGTCGGTGCCTTGCAAAGAGTAAGCACTTACGTCTGCGTTGAATTTGTTTTTAATAATAGAAACCCATCCACCTACTTCGTAGTTATAAAAAACGGAAGGGTCAAGATTGGGAACTTTAACGCCTTTAAACAGATCGGTGATTTGTGGCGGAACGAAGCCCTGGCTGTAATTTGCGTAGATGCCAACGTCATCGCTGAAATTATAGGTGAAACCAATTTTCGGGCTAACTGCGGTGAAGTTTTTGATCGTATCTGTAGCTCCTGAGTAAGACGAAGTTGGCAATGAATTGTCGAATTTATACCTGAACAAATCATAGCGGAGCGACGCCACAACACGCAATTTTTCTATAGGTGAAAATTCAAAATTCACAAAAGCCGCATAGTTGTTGATGTTTGTACTGAACAGCGCAAGCATGCTGTCCGTGTTTTGATAGCTCGTGTATTTTTTGCTGATTGTATCCTTGTTAATTTTTATGTAGTTGGCGGTATATGTCGAAGGACTAATGTCGACGTTTACGCCGCCAATAATTACGGCTTTTTTCCAGTTAAGATTTTGTCTGTGCTGCGCAATGAACGCATAACTATTGAAGGAAGAATTGTTGATCTCTCCGTGGGCCAGCATTTTGTTGCCTTTCCATCCGGATGATGTGTAGTGGTAGTCATCCTTTATGCTGTAAGATGGATTTTGAATGATCGTATTGTCGCGGTAAACAACGGATGCTGTGGTTTTGCTGCGGTCGTTCCATTCATGTACAAGCGTGGAGTGGTAGCGCAATGCGTTTACCTGTCTGTAGGTGAATGTTTGCGGGTTGCTGAACGACTTTGCTGCATACATAGCGCTGTCAATGCCGCCGGGCATATCGCTGTAATAATTTAACCATGTAACGCCGTTGGTCAGATATGTTTTGCTATTGAAACGATAGTCAACTTTTGCAGTAAATGTTCCTTTGTGAAAATCGCTGTATTCAATAAAACTGTTGCGCTTGTCCGCGTAATAACCATTTACCGAAACGCCCCATTTACCTGCGGTAAAACCCGTTTGAAGGTCTGCGCGTTTGTAGCCGATGTCATTTCCCTGCACAGATAACTTAAGCACAGGCACGGCTGTTGGCGATGCAGTGATGAAGTTTGCCGCGCCGCCAATGGCTTCGCTTCCATAGAGCGAAGAAGACGGCCCTTTGATCACTTCGATATTTTTTACAGCGGCCATGTTCATTTCCAGCAAAGCGTTGTGGTTGAAGAGGCCTGTTGTACGAATAGGAATGCCGTCTTCCAGGTACAGGAACATACTTTTGGTGGTCATAGGCTGGCGGATACTCATCATGTGCTGCTCATTTCCCAGGTTTACCATGTATACCCCGCTTACTTTATTCAGTAGTTGGTCAACAGTTGTGGCCTTGGTTTCCTTGATTGTTTTGGAATTGATGTTTGCAATGGCAACAGGCGCCAGCGATCGTTTTACGCCTTCGCGGTTGGCAGACACGGATATTTCCTGCAAGGTATTATTTGTCGGCTCAAGGCTTATGACTGTCAGTTGCTCGCATTTTAATTCCGTAGACTGAAAGCCGGTGTAGGTAACAGTAATTGTTTTGTGTTGAAACTGTTGCGAGAGTTTGAATTCGCCTTTATCGTTTGTTGTGGCAATAATCTTGTCATTACAATAAATACAGCAACCGGCAAGTGCTTCTTTGGAGTTCTTATCTATTACTTTTCCTTGCATAGTTTGGCTGAATGCCTGCATCGCAAACAGGAGCATAGCACAAACCAGTATGTTTTTAAAAAACATTTTGTAGGTTTTGAATTTGAAATCGAGGCTGGAAAGATGGAGCGTTATGTATCTGTTGAAATGTGTACGAAGTACGATGTACGGTGTACGACAATCATTTGAATGGTACACACTACAGTAATTCGTACATCGTACTTCGTACAACGTACATTTTAGCTTAATGGAAGATTATCTATGCGAAAGATGGCGGGTGAAAAAATGTGTTAACAACAGTAAATGCGTAACTGTTGCTGTATGAGGAATTATGGTTAATAGAATTCTCTGAATAAGTTGGTTCGAAAGAGATGAAGGAAGGGATATTGCAAAACTGTACTTCAAATTTTTCCTGCGCACTTTGCCCTTCTTTCTTTTGCTGATCTTCTTCTTTTTGAAGTTGTTTTCTTAAATGACATTTACCGTTACAATGCATCATCGGCCTGGCTTTGTTTTCGCAGAGCACGGTTGCGATGTATTTTTTGTTTAGCATATAATCCGCCAGTACCACTACTTTATTGAAAGATGTAGCAGCTATAATGATCAGGAAAAATATGGCGGTGAACTTCATCAAGACGTTTGCTTTGGCAATTTGATGTAAAACTAGTATCCACAGCGTGAGATTTAAAATTTTATTAAGGAAATTCCGAATGTTTCGCCCAAAAGTAATTTTTCAAAAAGTATAACGTTATGTATATGAGGCTTTGGCGAGCAAATATGATTCTTATCATATTATTGGGCCGGGTTTGTCAAAACCTCGGTTTCTTATGGTTACTCAAATGTTATTTCGCGAAAAACGAATATTCTTATTGAGTAACTTTATAGAAAGCTGCCATATATACCAAAAGAGGATGATTAACGAATAAACAGAAAACCATGATCAAGGAAATTAACAATGGGCACGTAAGAACCGAGTTTTCCAAGGGGATCACCACCATTGAATTCTATCACCCCCAAAGCAACGCTCTTCCCGGAAAACTACTTGAAGAACTTGCCCACACTATTCACGCAGCAGCAAATGATGGAGAAACCAGGGTAATCGTGCTTCGCTCGGAAGGCGATCGCACCTTTTGCAGCGGTGCATTTTTTGACGAACTCAGGAGTCTGAAAAATCTGGACGAAAGCAAGCGTTTTTTTATGGGCTTTGCCAATTTGATCAATACTATGCGTAAGTGTCCAAAGTTTATCATTGGACGCATACAAGGCAGATGTGTTGGCGGCGGCGTTGGTATTGCATCCGCCGTTGATTATGCAATAGCCACAGACGCTGCTGAAATTAAACTCAGTGAGCTTTCCATAGGTATAGGTCCGTTTGTAATAGGGCCCGCAGTTGAAAGAAAGATTGGCGCTGCAGCATTTAGCAACCTTGCAATAGATGCCACCAAATGGCGCAATGCCGATTGGGCTAAGCGTAAAGGTCTGTATGCCGAGGTGCATACTTCTATAGAGAATATGGACGAATCCATTAAACGCCTTGCAGATTCACTTTCTCACTTTAGTCCCGACGCGATGAGGGAAATGAAAAACATTTTCTGGAAGGGCTGCGAAAATTGGGACGAACTTCTATACTACCGCGCCGGAATTAGTGCTAAGTTGATCCTGGGGGCAGAGGCGCAGATGGCGCTGGAAAGGTTTAGAGAGAAAGTGTCATAAAATAATAACTGAATAATTGAATTACTGAATAAACTGAATGGCTAAAGGTTGTAGTGCAAAACTGAAAATCAACCCCTCAGTTATTCAGTTATTCAATTATTTTTGCCCCATGAGTGATTTACAAAGCCTTGCTGACTTTTTAGAACCTGTTAACCTTGCTGCTCTTAATAACGATGAAGGTTACAAAGATGGCCAAATAGGAAAAATAATTCACGTGTATGAAGACGAGCTGCCGGATATTGAACAGGCAGATATTGTTTTCATCGGCTGTAAGGAAACACGAGGAGCGGGTTTTGCAAATGCTCCGTCACTCGCTGCAGACGCAATACGTCAGGAATTTTACTCACTTTATTATTGGCACACCAATTTGCAAATTGCCGATCTGGGTAATGTGAAAACAGGTGCGTCCCTCAATGATTCTTATGCGGTGGTGAAAATGGTCGCAAAAGAATTGATTGACATGGGAAAAACGGTTGTCATTCTCGGCGGCTCCCACGATATGACGCTTGCTCAATACTATGTATATTCTCAACGCACACAAATTATTGAGGCAACCTGCATCGATGCGCTTATTAATCTCGATATAGACTCACCTTTGCGCAAGGACAACTTCCTGATGGAAATGCTTACCGGCGAGCCAAACTTCATAAAACATTATAATCACATCGGCTTTCAAAGCTACTATGTACATCCGCATATGCTGGAAACAATTGATAAGCTTCGCTTCGATTGCTTCCGTGTGGGCCATGCAAAGGAGTTTATGGAAGAAATGGAGCCGGTGATTCGCAATAGCAATATGCTGAGCTTTGATATGGCCGTATTTGCGCATGCATATGCACCTGCGGGAGCTGTTTCCCCAAATGGCTTTATTGGCGAAGAAGCGTGCATTCTAATGCGTTATGCAGGCATGAGTCCAAACATCAGCACCATTGGTATTTACGGTTTTGATGAAAAGCTGGACAAGGATGGACTAACGGCAAAACAGATTAGCCACATGCTGTGGTATTTGATGGATGGCGCCAGCCGTGGCAAGATGGAAGCAACGCTTGAAGATCGTGATAGCTTCTACGAATATCATCTTACCTTCTCTGAAATTGAAACTACTTTTTTGCAAAGCAAAAAAACCGGCCGCTGGTGGATGCGCATGCCGGACGAAACTTTCATTGCCTGCTCACATAAAGATTACCTTCAGGCGAGTAGCAACGAACTGCCGGAGAGATGGTTAAGAGCGCAGGAGAGAAGCTAGGCGGTAGTGGAGAAAGAACGCAGGTTTTCAGGATTATCATGATTTGTTATGGGTTTTAAATTTGAGATTGTGTGAGATGATAAATGTTACTATCTGAGGAAACCTTAATTTCAATCAATTACTAATCATGACCAATCATGAAAATCATAAAGATCTGCGTTCTCTCTCTGTGCCTGGGCTCCTGTTCTTTACAGAAAAAGATTGCCAAAGTCGCTACCAGGGATCTTATTAAAGATTCAAGTCTCGCGGCTGCGCATGTGGGCATTTGCATTTACGAGCCTTCGGCAAACAAATATTGGTACAACTACCAGGCAGATAAATATTTTGTTCCTGCTTCTAATACAAAGCTTTTCACATTGTATGCCGGCATGAAATTTCTCAGCGACTCAATTGACGGCATTCGTTACCAGGAGACAAAGGATGCTATTTACTTACAACCTACAGGCGATCCTACATTTTTACATCCGGATTTTTTGAATCAGCCGATTGTAAAATGGCTTCAACAAACCTCTAAGAAAGTTTATATAACTGATAGTAACTGGCAGGAAAAACCGCTTGGTTATGGCTGGGCATGGGATGATTACAGTTCTTACTATATGACGGAACGCAGTCCGTTCCCGGTTTACGGAAATGTAATCAAGTGGACGCAAATGCGCCAACAAGATGCTTCAAGTGCAGAAGACAATATCGTGTATTCTGAGCCTGAGGTTGACTGGAAAGTAAAATTCAATCCGGAAAGAACTTCGGCTTTTAATGTTATAAGAAGAAGAGACGAAAATGTTTTTGAAATATCGCAGGGAAAGGAAATCATGAAAGTGGTGGATGTTCCTTTTTTTACCAATGGTGTCGCTTCTGCGTTGGAACTATTAAAAGATACGCTGCAAAAAGAGATCACAGTTGCGGAGAAATTGCCGTCTGGAAATTGGCAGGTGAAAAAATCGCAGCCAACAGATTCTATGTTCCGTGAAATGATCCATAGCAGCGATAATTTTATGGCGGAACAAACGCTGCTGATGGTTGCGAATAAACAACTCGGCGTAATGAATGATGGTCGTATTATTGATACGTTGTTGAAATCTGCTTATAAAGATTTGCCTCAAAACCCAACATGGGTAGATGGTTCAGGACTTAGCCGTTACAATTTGTTTACACCGCAGGATTTTGTGTGGCTCCTGAGTAAAATGAAAAATGAATTTCCGTGGCAGCGCATTTCAACCATTTTCCCTACCGGAAATACAGGCACGCTGAAAGGCTACTATAAAACATTGACGAATAATTTGTACGCAAAAACAGGAACCTTAACAGGACAAATTGCCTTGAGCGGATATTTTACAACACGCCATAATAAGCAACTGGTTTTTTCCATCCTGGTTAATAATCACCATGCGGCGAATGTGGATGTGAGAAAGGCAATAGAGAAATTTTTGCTGGAGGTGTATGAAAAATATTGATCACCCGGAATATTACATCACATTTGGGTGCTACCGTAGAGACGCATTGAATACGTCTCTTGAAAATCAACGTTTCCGAATATCTTGAAATAAATCGCGGTGTAACAGATACGCATTCAATGCGTCGTCTCTGCGGCATGCATCAGGGTGAATACCGTTCGCCCATACGCATTATGCGTTGAACAATTTTTGCAAATAACTGCCTTTAAATTCAACGTATGTTGGTGTACCACCCGGTGTGGTATTTGGCTGTGCACACACCAACAGATCTTCCACCAGTTTGCGCATTTCTTTTATGTTCAGGTAGCGACCAGCTTTCACAGAATGCTGCCACGCCAGCGAACGGATCAGTTTTTCTCTTTTAGAAAATTTTACATCGCTGCTGAAATGTTTGTATTGCTCCATCAAATGCTCGATTGCTGCTTTTTCATTTCCTTCTTCTAGATCGGCGGGCGAGCCTTGTATCACAAAAGTGTTTAATCCAAAAGGTTCCACCTGGTACCCCAACTGAAGAAGATCCGGAATAAGTTCGTTCAGCATAGCCGAGTCTTGCGGAGATAATTCTATGGTTGCGGGAAATAAACTTCTTTGAATGGAGATTGATCTGCCAACCAATGCTGCGGCATAACGTTCATACAAAATACGTTCGTGAGCCGTTTGCTGATTCACCAATAAAAAACCATCTTCAACTGGCGCTATGATATAAGTGCTGTGAAGTTGTGTAAAAACAGTGTCATCGGTGAACTGATGTTTTTTCTTTTTTACAAAGCCCAAAAGATCAGCTGTGGCGTAATCCATGCCACTGTCATCACTTTGAACAGGCAATTGTTTTTCGTACTCAAACTTTTCCTCGACAGGTTTGGAAGATGGTTCGTAAAAACTTTTCCAATGTTTCAGTTCGCTTTTACCCGTATCAATAAAATGCGCCTGGTTCTTTTGTGTAAAGGATTGGTATAAGTTGGATGAAGCCGCAGCCGATTGTTTGTCTTGCGTAAACGGTTTACTTACGGCGTCTGACTGCTGAATATTTACATCAATATCAAACTCCAGTGTAGGCGTAATGCTGAACTGTGCCAGCGCATGTTTTACTGCGGCCTGTACAAAAGCGTAGACGATTTTTTCATCCTCAAATTTTATCTCCTGCTTTGTGGGATGCACGTTCACATCGATTTGGGCAGGGTCCAGTTCAATAAACAACACATACATAGGGAAGCTGTCGGTTGCGATCACTTCCTGGTAGGCATTCATTACTGCGTGATTGAGATACGCACTTTTAATAAAGCGGTTGTTTACAAAAAAATATTGGTCACCGCGGGTTTTCTTTGCCGTTTCTGGTTTGCCTACAAAACCCTGAACGTTAAGGTAGTCTGTATTTTCCTGAACGCTCACCAGCTTTGCGTTGTACTGGTTGCCTAAGATTTGAATAATTCGTTGTTTCAGCGTTCCTTTTTCCAAATGAAAAAGCTGAGCACCATTAGAAGTAAGTGAAAAGAAAATATGGGGAAATGACATTGCCACGCGAATGAATTCATCCACGATGTGGCGCATTTCCGCAGCATTGCTTTTTAAAAAATTTCTTCTTGCTGGAATGTTGAAGAAGAGATTTTTCATTGCTATACTGGTTCCCGTGTTGATAGCAATTGGTTCTTGTTTAATAACTAAACTGTTTTCCACTTCAATGCAGGTTCCGGTTTCGTCTCCTGCTCTTTTAGTGCGAAGCTCCACTTGCGATACTGCAGCTACAGAAGCCAGCGCTTCGCCGCGAAAGCCCATGGTGCGAATGTGGAAAAGATCGTCGATTTGCTGGATTTTGGAAGTGGCATGGCGCTCGAAGCACATGCGTGCGTCGGTTTCGCTCATCCCTTTTCCATTGTCTATTACTTGAATCAATGCCTTGCCGGCATCGTTAATGATCAGTTTTATTTCGGTTGCCCCCGCATCTACTGCATTCTCCAGCAATTCCTTCACGGCGCTTGCTGGCCTTTGGATCACTTCTCCTGCAGCTATCTGGTTGGCTATATTATCTGGTAGTAGTTGAATTATATCTGTCAAAGTCGTCGTCCGCTTTTTTGCGAAATTAGGTTAATTTGAAAATTTGAGGATTTGAAAATTTGAAAATGAGCTTGTTCACGCCCGGCAAGGCTTGTAGCCTTTGGAAATAAATGGATCACCAAAGGCGATATAATGTACCTCCAAAGCTACAAGCTTTGGAGAGCATAAAGAGCGTAAAAAAGCCCGTTTCCGGAGAAACAGGCTTTTGAATTTTGGTTTTTTACTTACTATTAAAGCTTGATCAGTTCTGCTAATTTCTCCTCCAACGCCTCGCCTCTTAAATTTTTAGCTACAATTTTTCCCTGCGGGTCAATCAACAGGTTTTGAGGTACGGAGCTTATACCGTATAGTTTAGCTACGTCGTTCTTCCAATACTTTAGGTCACTCACGTGTGTCCATGGCATGCCATCGTCGTGAATGGCTTTCAACCATTTGTCTTTACTGTTGTCCAAAGAAACGCTAACAACAGTAAAGTTTTTATCCTTGTATTTATTAAATGCTTTCACCACATTTGGGTTTTCTGCACGACAAGGGTGGCACCAGCTTGCCCAAAAATCAAGCAATACATATTTCCCTTTGAAAGAAGAAAGCGAAACGGGTTTGCCCAGCGTATCGTTTTGCGTAAAATCAAGGGCATATTTACCTACTGCAGTTTTTTGTGAAGTCTCAATTTTCTTCTTCATTTCAATGCCCGAAGGGAGTTGTTGAAGACTTTCAGGCAGTTTATTGAACAGGGCCAGCGCTTTATCTGCATCCGGCTGAAAACTCTTGTACATATTTACCACATACAATCCAATAGGAGTATTTGGATTTTTATCAAGAAAATTCGCATAAAGATCTTCCGCATGAGCTTCTTTAATTGAGTCCAACTGATTTCCCAGCTTTTCTATTTGGCTTTTGTTGTTTGCTCTGCGTGCGGCAGCGTAGCTATTCAGCAATTTTTCCAAACGTGGAGAGAATTGTTTTTCAAGCGCTGTAATTTTTGCATAGTCGGGTTGACCTTTAGATCCGGTAAATTTTGCGCTTTTCAAAGAGGAAGTTGCGGTCATGTTGATATTTGCAGGTTCCAGCCAAAACTGTAACACATCGTCGATAACCTGCTGTCCCGGTTTACGCGTGTATACGATGGACATAAATGCTACAACAGGCTCGGCAATGTTTCCCTTAATTTCAAAGCCGCCATTTGTTACGCTGGCACTGTCAGAAACCCTAGTTTGACCGTCGTTGTAAGAAAATAAAATTTTATCAATCGGCTTAAAGGCGTTCAACTTGCCATTCAGTTTGAATTCCTGCCCAAAACCCCATGCACAGATGCCGGGTAGCATTACTAATAGGAGAGCTAGTTTTTTCATTTTAAATATTTTGATGGTGACGAAAAGTTGTTAGTTTAAAGTTGTTAGTTGTTAGAAGGAGATGCCTGATCCCCAGCCTAACAACTAACAACCATCAACTATCAACTTGCTTGGTTTGCTTTTTCGATTTCTTTAATAATTCTGTCTGATCCGGAAAACTTTTGTGTGATCAGTAGCAAGTAGCGAACATCTACGCAAATGACCTTGTGAAGGTCTTTTTCGTAGTTAAACTCTCTGGTCATCGACTCCCAGTTGCAGTCGAAGACAAGGCCGATGAGTTTTCCTTCGCCATTCATCATTGGGCTTCCGGAGTTGCCACCTGTTACATCGCCATTTGTGATAAAGCAAACGGGCATGTCGTTGTTGCTGCCAAATGCGCCGTAGTCCTTGCTTTGCCAGATCTCTTTGAGTTTGCTGTTTAGCTGGTAGTCTTTAATATTTGCGCTATCAGATTTTGCAACCAGGCTGTTAAGTGTGGTTTGGTATGGAATTGTTTTTCCGTCTACCTGCAGGTCAGAGATAGTGCCAAACGACAGTCTTTCTGTTCTGTCCGCATCCGGGTAGTAGTCGCTGCCTTTAAAATCAGAAAGACTACTGTAGTAGGAATAAGTAATCCGACGAGCTTTATCTGCATTGGATTGCGAAACCCTGAATATTTCGTTTTGCTTCTTACGAATTGATTTCGATAATTGCATGGCCAGATCATTTTCCAATGCGCCTGATGGATTTTTTAGCCAGTTTTGCAATTTGCTCCAATCGCAGAACATTGAGTTGTTGAACACGTTGTCTACATATTGATCAATGGCCTCATGAGATTGAAGATTATTTTGGACATATATATCTGGTAGAAAATTCGCAGGCAAACTATCTTTCAGCAGCTTTAGGGTTGCCTTCGTTATACGCCTGTCAACGTTCAGATCAAAACTCTTATAATAATGCGCGGCATTGTTTGAAACGTTGCTTGCTGAAGGCGATTTTTTTTGAACCTGGGTGTTATAGGTTTTAAATGACTCGCCAAATGCGCCCAAAAACTGTATGACTTCACATGCTGTGGAAAAACTTTCTGAATAGTAGGTCAGTGCCCTTTGGTAACTGGTGTTTGCATCTAATGCCGCTTTCAGGTTTTGCAATGTGGCAGTGTAGGTGGTCCTTTGACTATCGCTTTGCATCACCCAGTTCGTCCATTGATTTTGAAGAGCCTGTTTTTTTGAAATGATGTTAAGTTTGTCAATCCAATAGTTCATACCCACAGCATTTTTGTAATAGTTAGCAGAAGTTGCATACTTTTCTGCATAGAGTTGTTTGATCTGTGGGCTTTTATTCATTTCATCTTCCAGTACGGATTGGCGGATTTTGCGCACCGCAATGAGCGGATCATTCAGTGTTTTTATTTTATCATCGATCTGAAACGAAGTAGCATTGCGATCTGACTGTGAAGGATAGCCCATAGACATTGCGAAATCTCCTTTCTTATATCCGTCAGTAGAAACATGCAAATATGTTTTTACTGTCAAAGGAATATTTGTTGGCGAATAAGAAGCAGGAGCTCCATTCTTGTTTGCATACACCCTGAAGAAAGCAAAGTCGCAGCTTTGTCTTGGCCACATCCAGTTATCTGTTTCTCCGCCAAACTTTGCTACGTTTTTTGGCGCTACGCCTACCAATCGAACATCACTGTATTGTAATTGCAGATATAGAATAAAAATGCTGTTGTTCTTGTAAGATTTGATCAGGTTTTTATATTGCGGATATTGTTTTTTATATTTTTCTGAAACTGCAGCCATCGCATCCTGATCTTTGTTGGTTGAAGTCGTATTGTGCAACCGAGCTTTTACTTCATCGGTGATGTCCAGAATTTTTTTATTGATGGTAATTGTAAGGCCACTGGCAGGTAGTTCTTCTTGTGTGGATTTTGCCCAAAAACCATTTTGAAAAATATCATTGGTAGGTCCCACATATTGCTGAATGGCGCTGTAGGAACAGTGATAGTTGGTAAGTATTAAGCCGTTGTTGGAAATTATAGACCCGGTGCATCCTTTGTCGAACGCTATAACGGCTTCGCTTAGCGCACCTTCATTTTCTCCGGTTAATTGTTCTATGGGGATTTTTAGTCCCATGCTCTTTAGTTCCTGTGCATTGTAGCGCTTCAGTAGTGCCAGCAGCCACATGCCATCATCTGCCCGTAGTTGAAGCGAAATGGAAAATATATAAACAACGAGCATCAGCCATTTTAAAAGAGGCTTCGTATTGATCATTATGATTTAGTTCAATCGTTAAAGAAAAGAGTGCTTTGTGGTGGTTTTTTACCACTTGTTTAACCGCAAAGGACTCAAAGGTTGCGCAGAGAAAACGAAGGGTTGTTTAAACTCATTTTACTACTCTTTTCCTACACTGAGTATTAAAGGGAGCAGCATCTTTTGCTTCCTTTGCGTACCTTTGGTTTCTTTGCGGTTAAAACACCGCGGAGCGGTCTGCTATTTTGTACTGAAAATGGTTTCCAGCATTTTGTCTATTGCTTCACCTTTCAATCCTTCTGCTATTATCTTTCCGTTTGGATCGATGATCCATACAGCAGGGAGTCCGTCGATGCCATATTTTTGTGCAACAGGAGATAGTTTACCAGCTTTAAGATCAGATGCATTGTGCCACACGAGACCGTCTTTTTCAATAGCTTTTTTCCATGCACCTAAGTCGGAGTCCAATGAAAAGGAAATGAGCTCTAAGCCATAGGGATGGAATTTTTCATAAATGGATTTAGTGTGTTTGTTTTCCGCACGGCAAGGCACGCACCATGACGCCCAGAAATCCAGTAACACATATTTCCCTTTGAAAGAAGAAAGAGAAATTTTTGAACCGTCCGGTTGAATTGCGGTAAAATCCGGAGCAGCAACACCGCTTCCTACTTTTCGAAGAACATCGGCACGCTCTTTCATTTCCAGGTAATATTTATGCTTTGGGAAGTAAGGTTTGAAAATGGTTAACATAGAATCAATCTCGTTGAACTTCATCATAGGCAAAGGCTCCTTTGCCATGTACAATGCGACCAGCGAGCTTGGATAGTTTCTAATAATAGAATCAGTATAATGTTTTTTATCGTCATCCTGTTGTTTGAAAAGAGCCATTTTTTCTTCTCTCGAAGCCGTCTTGCTCATCATCATGTCGTTGCGCTTAAAAGTTTGCTGCAAATAGAATTGATGGTATTGATTCAAACGGTCATTTTCCGGGGTGCCGGTTACAGTGGCAGTGTACAATTTATCTTTGTTGCCTTTTATCGCTACAGTACCTTTTTCTGCAATGAAATCGATGCTGTAGTGAAGGCCAGCAAATCTTAGTTCATACACATCACTGAACAAAGTGGATGGAAGGTCGAATGAAAAATCTCCATTCGGCTTGCTCATTGAGCGGGCAACTGTATCTAACCCATGTTCTCCTGATCTTCTTATCACAAAAACTTTAGCCTCTTGTTGCAGGCCGGCAATATTTCCGCTAACAGTGCATTTATTGTCGTTTGCAAAATTTTTAAAGGGAATGGCAAGTGGTAAGGCAAGCGCTAATACACACTTTAATCGACTCTTTTTCACGTTTAATTGTTTGTTTTTTAAAAAATCAGCAATAGGAGTTAGGGTAAAAGGGGCGAATACAATTCGCTCCTTTTTACGGATTATTTTTCGGCAACTAATGCGTTGATCATGGTGTTGTTCCATGTATGATTTTTTTGAAGCAAAGCAGCTTCAGTCAAAGAAAAATATTGATAGGTACGTGGAGCAGTGAAGGGGTTGTCCCATGTTGCATCAAAATAATAGTACCCTCCATTATAGCTTACCCTGTTCCAGGCATGCGCCACACCGCCGCCATATCCTGAAACATTGTAGCATTGGATGCCTGCGGCGTTTGCCAACATATTTATAGCCCATGAATAGCCACTACAAACCGCCTTCTTGTTTACAAAAACACCAAAGGCAGACTGAGAGTTATAATCCAAATTAGGCGTGCTATAATTGTAATCGTAGGCGGTAGGCGTTACAAAATTATAAATGGCAGTAAACTTTTGATCACTCGTCATACCGGGTGTTATAATACGGGCCAAAATTTGAGTAACAGAATCTTTGCACCTGTTGATCCTTGTTATGCAGTCGTTCATATCCGTTGGAGCGCTTGGCAATCCCTTAGGACCAGCAGAGGCTGTAATAGAAGTGGCATCTGCGTTAAAAAGGTAAACAATAAAGCCATATCCGGTTTGAGCTCCCAAAATCGTCTGCATTGTATTAACGTCAAGATTTTTATTGGTAATGGCAATTTGAATTTCTTGCCCCAAAGGAGAGCTTGCTACGGCAGTGATCAGATCATTGTAGCTGTTGACCTTTTTAGTGCCGGCTGGTACATTGTTTGGATCGATGCCCAACTTGAAGGGCATATATTTTATGTCAACCGCAAGAATCTTTGCAGTCGAATTGTAAGTCTGAACAATCGTATATGCATACTTCAAAGAATTGTCATTAGATGTTGCGCTTGAAAAAGCATTAGCCGTTGTGATGCTTATCTGCGATTCCGACAGATTCATGACCGACATATCCATGTAGATAGTTGGTGTCAATGCTTTTATTGCCGTCGTTAAAAGGTCGGTTATTTCCTGTTGGCTCTTCGGCTTTGGGAAGTTGTTGGTTGGGGGCGGATTCTGCTGGTTATTGTCAGGAGTGGAATTGCCCGATTTTGAACATGCTGATATAACCAGCACCATTGCAAAAGTCAGTATTGATAATGTTTGTTTGAGTTTCATAAAAAACCTTTTTGTTTGTCAGAAATATTTTTCACGGACATTGGAGTAAGTAAGAAGAGAAGGAAAAAGTCAAAAAATCCAAAAGCTGCAAATCCAGGTTTTGGATTTTGACTTTTTCCTTTTGACTTTTTCCTAGAATGGTTTATAGTTCATTGCTGAAATTTTTCCTGAAATGTTTGTGTATGCTTTCATTGGTTCGCCCGTCATTGCGCCGGTAATACCATTAATAGGTATCTGCAACAAGGTGCTCTTAGTGCCATCGTAAAGCGCTACATATAAAATCTGCCCATCACTTGGATGACCATTTGATTTAAATATCTGCATGCAGGTGATAACATTGCCGGCGTAGGTTGTGCTGATATCATAATACAGATTAGATGTTATGTAGTTATTGCTCACATAGATTTTTGTATCGGTAGCATAGAACATTATAGGGCCTCTGTTGCCGAATGAAAAATATTTGGCAGCATCAATGTCTGTAGCATTACTGATAGTGTCGATGATAATACCACGCTGGTTGCTGGTAAGTATGAGGTTTTTTGTGTTGTCGCCAGGATAAGCAGGATCAGGAAGCCTTCCCAGATCAACAATGTGTACTCTACGTGTTCCTGCTTTTGGAGAAACAGGGTTTGTAAAGTTTACATCTTGCATTACACAATACCAGTATTTTGAAAAATATGGACTAAGTCTGCCTGGGCTGAACCCTTGCTCTGCATACACCATCCACTTACCCGGAGCGCTTAAGCTAAAGCCGCCTGTAGGAGCCGTGCCAGTGAATGTGCCTACAGTCTTATCATTTTTTGCAGCTAAAAAACGTCTTGCATTTTGATCATAGAATATGGCAGCGTTCGGAGCGTTGCTTGCAGTTACGTTGTCAATATCCATCGCATAATACGGCGTTGCTACATAGTTGCCCGGGCTCACAGAGTTGGCCAAAAAGCTTTGCACGCCAAAAGGAATAAAGCCTGCAGGCTGGATCTGTCCCTGGTAATACAAGCCGCCGTTATTAATCAGCACCTCGTTTGCCCCGCTTACTCCATATGCCGTGAAGTTATTAGAAGAAGGGGCCGGACTGAATAAGCCATTATAGTCAGATAGTGTTTTTAACGTGCCAAAATCTGTGCGATAGCCTCCATTTGGATAAGTGAACACGTAAACTTTGCTATCTGCTCCGCTTGACCCATGATTGTTAAAGTTTACAGAGCGGGCCTCGCCTTCAATTTTTTTACCGTTGGTTATTGAGAAAACATTTCTTTGAATTGAATCTGTGCCGGTTGGTACAAGCGTATTCACCTTGGTGTTTACAATGATGCTTACATCACAAGATGTGGCATCTCCGTGCAGCAGCATTAGACCTTGCATAGCGAATGAGCTTACTGCAAGTGGTCTGTTGATCACTTGCGCTACATTTCCGTTTGCAGGGTCAAACACGTGCAGCCTCAGCATATAATTTCCCGGACTGAAATACATGTTGCCTGACAGGTTTTGTTTGGTGCTCAAAACGGTATCAGTGAATTTTCCTGTAAATGGATCAGGCGTTGATTCCACTTTCGTGAGACGCCACTCGTATGTCAGTTTAGAAGGATCAACTCCGTTCACGAAAACCGGGGTAACGGTGTATGGGTCATTTTGCCTGATAACCATTTGACCACTAAATTTTGACGTGTCTACAAAAGCGTTGCTCAGGTTTTTATAGGTATAGTTCCCGTTATCCTTGTAGCAGCCTGCAAACGCAAGCGCTGCTGCACCCAATACTATAATTGATTTAAATTTTTTCATTAGTGACTTTTTCATTTGTAATTAATACAGCAATTCAGTTTCCGTTTAAACTAGCCAAGTCCCGGGCCTCCAAATGTTGGGAAGAATATGTTCACACCATTTTCGTCCTTTAATTGTAGTGTGAATGTCTTTCCTCTGTTGTAGTTGTTTAAGGCACTTCTGATTGTTGAATTATAGTTTTCCATTATAATGCGATTGGATGGATCCGGTAAATTGGTAATGTGGCATGAATCAAGAATAAACTTGGTACGCACTTGTGAAAACGGGCTGCCAAACGCTGCAGCATAATTTGGCTTGGAAGCGTCAGTGGTAGATGGCTCCCAGTTGTCGGGTCTCAGGAATTTATATCCCCAAAGGAAGATGGCTTTTGTTTTACCGGTATAGCCAAGTTTGAAGTCGCTGTTCTCTGTTACCGCAAGTTGCAATCGCAAAACAGAGTCTTTCACAACTGCTTTTTTGTAAATAACAATAGGGATATTTATTTTAAATGCTCCTGCAGGCATTATTTTACTTCCAATCTTAAAGTCTACATTCTCTACCGCGTTTGAACTGTCAGTGATTACATTGATGCCAATTTCCCTGTCTGTTGATGTAGCATTGCCCATAATGTTTGCTTCGAACCATAGAGTATCCTGCGTGGTTACATTAGGGTGAAAAGGAAAAGAGTATATTAAGGAATCGCGTGATTGCTTTGAGTCGAATTCACCAGGAATACGAAAGTATACGCGGGCATCCTGCTGGTAGCTGTCGATGCTGCTTTTTTTGCAGGCAGTTAATAGAGACATGCCTGCTATAAATGCTCCTGCGATGTATATTAATGCTTTCATTTTAAAATTTTATTAAAGTGAAATGATGTTGTTACTAGTTAGGGTTGTATTCGATTTCATTGTTTGGTTTTGGTAACTGCCATGTTGCAGCAACACCGTAGGAGCTGTAGTTGGCCCATACACCCGAACCGTTAGCCGACGTAGGGAAAGTAACCGGAACGCTTCTGTTTCTTTTTGCATAGAACCAGAACTGGCCCTCGCACTGAAACTCTTTCCAATATTCTTTTGTCAATTCAAGGCGAATATTGGACGCGGATAAATTGCTGACAAGGTTGTTAGTAATGCCTCTGTGTGAGCGCACTTCATTCAAATAACCAACAGCCGTTGGCAAATCACCGTTTGACATTAATAGCGCTTCTGCAGCGATGTAGTTCATTTCTGAACGACGGATTAACGGGATGCGAGCCGCGAACTCGGGGTTATAACCTGCGGGCTGATAATACTTCTTTGATACGTAGTAGTTAGAGTTTATGTCTGCCGGTACAATGTTTGGATCAGCAACCTGTAAAAACCTGTAGTCTGTTACGCCAGTGCTAACAGTGTTTGTGTTTTCATACAGTCCTTCGAAATAATATGTTGTAGAGCTACCCGAAGTTGTTTTCCCTTTCTTCACCAACTGATTATTGGTGGCTGCTGAAATGAACCAGTTATTTGCAATGGTTTGCAAATTGAATACGTTCAATGCAAACAGGTGTTCAGTAGAGAATGTGAAGTCTTTGTTTTTGTTATCGTTGGTCAGAAGACTAGATGGATCTACCCATGGAAAAATCTGATCACCTACAGACATTACTTCTTTTGCTGTAGCCAGTGCGTTTGTGTAATCTCTTTGCCACATGTAAACACGTGCCATCAAACCTTTTACTGCATAGTAGTTAAGACGCATGTTGCGGTTGTTCAGGAAAACATCAGCAGACTTCTTCTGCCCTTTAACAATAGGGTCAGCTTGCAAATAAGTCGCGGCATCTTTCAAATCGCTGATCACAAAACCTAATACTTCGTTACCTGTAGAAGCTTTCGTCACTTGCGTGGAAAGTGTTTTTACATAAGGTATAGAAGGTTGCGTAAGGCTCAATGAGTCATTTAATGCAAACATTTTAAACACTTCAAAGTGAAGAAATGCTCTCAAGGCAAGCGCCTCTCCTTTAATGATAGAATAGTTGTCGCCCGTAAAAATTGTTTTATCCTTATCGATGTTATCCAGGATATTGTTTACGTTGGCTTCGATGTTATATAAACCGCCCCAGAACTGATCAACTCTCGGTTTGATATTTGTTTGATTATAAATGGTTGCATTGTATCCTGCATTACCCAGATCCGCATATTGGGTTGATGTTGGTTCATACATTTTCGCCAACGCATCGAAGAAACCAAATGACAGTTCACGGCCGTACAATGCCTCTGGCGTCATCATTGTGTATGCGCCTATCAATGCATCTTTATATCCCTGCTCAGTTTTTAACAGAACATCGGATTTTACTTTGGTTTTGGGCTGTACATCCAACCATTTTTTGCAGGATGTTGCCGTAACTAAAACAACGGCAGAAAATATGATGATGAATTTGAATCGTTTCATTTTTAAAAAAAGCTGGTTTGTTAATTAAAAATTGGCATACAGTGTAAATGAACAGCTGCGTGCAAATGGATAAGAAGTTCCTCTTTCAATTCTTATAGAAGAGAATTGATAAGGATCGTTCATATTGAACAATACTCTCAGTCTTTGCATTTTCATTTTTTGAACGAATCTGAATTTGTAGAAATCGTAACCTGCATAAACGGAAGCGATGTCTATCTCATTCTGCTCCTGTACAAACCTCGAAGTTGCCTGTGTGAAAGTTCTGGTTGCTCCAAGTCCTTTGTACAGTGCTATGTCACCCGGTTTTTTCCAGCTGTCATAGTATGCACGTTTGTCAACGTTGGAGTTTATATCAGCATTCTCAACTTTATCTACAAGTGTCTGGTTGTACATCTGTCCACCCGTAGTGTACCTGCATGAGAAACCAATACTAAAGCCTTTGTATTCATAGTTTGCTCCAAATACACCAAATAGTGTTGGCTGTCCGTTTCCTACAACAACTTTGTCATTTACGTTCCATGTGTCTGTAACGGTGCCATCAGCTTTTACAAAAATTTCTTTGCCGGTTGCAGGATCTATGCCATTGGATTTAACTGCCCAAATAGCATCCAGCGATTGTCCTTCCTGGAAACGAACCAACGGTTTGTTTGAATTTCTTTTAGCAGAACTGTCATCCATTACTTTATTCAGGCTCTGGAGTGAGTTTGAAATCTTCTGGATGGTGTTTTTGTTAGAAGCACCAGACACGTACAGGTTCAATGAGCTACGGTTTGCAGGATTAGAAAACACCCTGTAATTAACCTTAAACTCGTACCCAACATTCAACAATTGGCCAAGGTTTTCTTTGTATGAATTGAATCCATTAGAAGGAGGCGTTGTGATATCCGTCAACAGATTGTTGGTTGTAGAGCGGTAATGATCAAAACGAACAGTCACTTTATCAAGGATGTTCATGTCGAAGCCTACGTTGAAATCGTAGCGTTGCTGCCATTTCAAATTCTCGTTTGCAAGGCCATTCAGATAAGTACCAACCTGTCCCAGGTAAGATTTGTCGGTAAAATAGTTATACAACAACATCGCCTGGTAAGAGTTGAAGTTTTGCGACCCGGTATAACCTATAGAAGAACGTAGTTTCAATTGTTTGATAACGTTCGTCATTCCCTGGAAGAATCTCTCTTTGTGAACGTTCCAACCAATACCTGCAGACCAGAAAGTGCCCCATGGGTTGTTTGCTCCAAATTGAGATGATGCACTTCTTCTGATAGAGAAGTCGGCAAAATATTTATCTGAGAAAGAATAGTTACCTGCGGCAAGGAAACCTATTTCTCTGTTGACAGATTCGCTACCTGTAGGCTTGGTGCCGACAAGATATTGATTGGCGAAGATGATGTTATCCATTTTGTCATTAGGAAAACCCACCGCGGTATATTGAAAATTTTCTGATTTGTCCTGGCGGATGATCATCCCTGCGTTCGCAAAAAGGCTGTGTCTGCCAAAAGACTTGTTATAGTTAAGGTTCAGGTCACCGCTAAGTGCAGAAAATTTACCGTTACCTTTTGTATAACTTCCCTTTGTGAAGAAGGCAGAGTCTACGTAGTTGATAAAGCTAGTGTGCTTACTGGAGTAGAATAGGTCCGAACCGTTTACTGTGTTAGTGAAACCAAGTCTGGCAGTAAGCTTCAGGTTGTTATTGAAAGTGTAATCAAGATAAGTGTTGTTGGTAAGGTCGGTGTAGTTATTAGTGCTTCTCATGTAAGGCACATTGTACAATGGATTGTAAACAGGTGTAGAAACATTGGGCCCCTGGCCGAGCAACATGCTTACGCTTCCATCTGCATTGTAAGGTTTCCAGTATGGATTTAATTTTGCGTACTCAGAAAAGTCGCCATAAGGAGAGTTGGTCGCCTTTACATAAGAATATTGAAGAACATTTCTGAATGATATTTTTTTGTAGCGATAGATCAGCGTCATTGCGCCACCGAAGTTTTCACGACCCGAGCCTTTCATTACACCCGGATTGTTACCTGTGAACAACGTTAAGCCGGCACGCAGCGCATCATTACCTACTTCCATGTTAAGCGTGTGCTTGTAGCCAATCGCGGTTTTCACCGGTTGTGCCAGCCAGTCAGTATTTACACCGTTTTGAACCTGGTTCCAGTTGTTATAATACAAGCTGTCTTTGCTCAATCCAAAAATCGGAACGCCAGATGTAGCATCATAAGCACCAACTATTTTTTCAAGGTCAAGTTTTTCCTTTGAATTTGTCAGGTTATAACTGCTCAGGTCCGGCATTTCAACGTTTATTGTTCCCGTGTAATCAATACGAAGCTCGCCTGGTTTTACTTTTATAGTTTCGATAACCACTACACCATTTGCAGCTTTAGAACCATAAATAGCTTTCGCAGCAGCATCTTTCAAAATGGTAACGGTTTCTATACGGTTAATATCAAGGTCGTACACTTTTTGAACTGTGCTTTCAAAGCCGTCAACGATAAAGAGCGGCATGTTTGGATCAGTAGTATATTGCTTTGTTACATCAGGGAAGGTAGAAGTACCCCTGATTTGCATATTGGGCATTTTATTGGGATCCGAACCGTTTACATAATCGTCCGCTATTTTTAATGTTGGCTCAATAGCTCTAAGGCTTTGGAAAACGTTGGTAGTACCTGCGTTTAACAATTCCTGGCGTGTGATCTTGGTAGAAGAACCCGTAAAACTTTCCGCTTTACGGTTAAACATACCCGTGATAACCACATCATTCATGCGGCGGTCGTCCAGGCTCATCTTAATGCTCATGGGGCTGTTTTGAGAAACAGCAATTTCTGCAGGCGAATAACCTACATAGCTGATCACCAAAACGTCACTTGCAGAAGCATTGATCTTAAACTGACCTTTTGTATTGGAACTGGTGGAAACTTTAGTTCCTTTTACCGTTACCGTTGCACCTTGCAGAGGAAGACCTTCCGTATTGTAGATCATACCGGAAACAGGAGCCGGATGCACGGAAGTATCTCCTCTTAGTTGAGCAGGTTCCTGTGCTGTTGCTGACTCTTTGTGCGACAGGATGATGTCTGTTCCGTTAATGCGGTATTGAATTGGCTGATCAGCAAGAACCGTATTTAGCGCCTGCTGTAAAGGCATTTCACGCACCGATACAGTTACCGGCTTTGCATTTTTGAACAACTCATTTCGTCCGAAGACAGTGTAGCCCGTTTGCTTTTTAATGGAAGAGAATACTTCCTTAAGTGGCATATTTTTCGCAGAAAGCGTTACCGATTGTGCAGTTGCATAAGCGGTTAAAAAAGTCACGGCGAAGAACAGAAGCGTCAGTTTTGTGTAGAGAAAAGTTTTGGGCAAATTTCTGCGCCTCCAGGCGGCAGCCTTGTGCCGTCTTCCGGTTTTTTGCATAATGTGTCTTGGTTTACTTGTTAAAAAAATAGAATCCTCAGAGCAGCCAAATCTTTCTACCGGTTCTTTCCTGCCGGCTTTTTCTCATTGCTGTTTCTGTTATGTCAAAAAAATCTTTATTTAAAAACGATCAGTTTTCTTCCCTCTCTGCGGAAATGAACATCTGAATCTTTCAAAGCTTCGATCACATCTCCCAGGCTGTTGTTTCGGCTTAACTCTCCATAGAACTCAATGTTTGGCACTTCGCCTTCATACACCACTTCTATATCATACCAGCGCTCCAGTTGCCTCATCACCTCAGTAAGACTAGCTCCTTCAAAATTGAACACACCGTTCTTCCATGCTACCACCTTATCTACATCAACATTGCTTACCACAGCGATGTCGTTGCCTGCCTGCGTTATCTGAGCCTGCTGGCTTGGCTTTAAAATAACCGCCTCCCCATTTGCTGCTCCAGAAGAGGTAGAACCTGTAATTTTCACGCTTCCCTCGAGCAAGGTTGCTTTGATTTTATTTTCGTTATCATAAGCGTTCACGTTAAAGCTTGTACCAAGAACCTTTACCTCTGCGTTATTGGCCAGGATCAGGATAAAGGGTTTGTCAACAGCTTTTGATACTTCGAAATAGGCTTCCCCACTCAATTGCACTCTTCTATCCTTGCTTGAGAATGTGGTTGGATATTTCAACGAGCTCGATGAATTCAACCACACTTTTGTACCGTCCGGCAACACAAGCTGAAACTGTCTTCCTCTTGGCGTGTTGAGCACGTTGTAGCTCAGTTCACTTGTTGATGACTTGGAAGCATTGTATGCCAGTTGTCCGCTTTTCAACATCACCTGTGATCCGTTTTGTTGGGCAACCACTCCGTTACCCAAACTGTCCAGCACTACCTTGCTGCCATCAGCGAGTGTAAGTATTGCACCCGTTTTGCCAGCCGGAATATCCTGCTGCGTCTTCGCCTGTTTCTTAACCGAAGGCTGAGTGCGCTGAAAAAACAAATAGCTTCCTGTAGCTAAAGCAAAAATTACAGAGGCCGCCACGGCCCATCGAACGATTGACCTGGACCTGTTCATTGGTTTTACAATACCACTTGTATATCCCGGTTTATCTATGCCAACAATCTTTTCAAAAGCAGCCGCAGTGGCTTCTTTGTCAATAACTACAGGCTTTTCAGCTGTTTTACTCAATCGCTCTGTCAGCATATGTACCATCATTTTGTTTTCCGGTTGCTTCAAAAGATCGTACAGTTCGCTATGCTCATTTCCTGCTAATTTGCCCGCGATATATTTGTCTATCAGATAGTTTATTCTTTCCGGTTCCATGTTTTATAAGGTTCGTTGTTAATGGTAGTTGCACATTGTTGGTGAGCCGGTCAATTGCCGGCGGTATTCGTAGGATAGGAGTGTAGTTGAAACAGTTAGTCTTTGTGAACAAGGGTCATTGCTTGTCATGACAAGGGTCAGTAAAGCACATGATCCTAAATAAGAACCACGTCAAAACAGAACGTAACATTCAAAACCAAAAAAAATTTGAAAAAAAATTAACGCAGCAGGAAAAGCATGATGCTCAGGGATATTCCACTGGCAGCGAGATGGTCGCGGATGTCATTTAAAGCGCGGGACAAAACATTTTTCACAGTACCGACGGACAAGGAAAGCGCTACTGATATGGCAGCGGGTTTCATGCCGTGATCGCGGCTGAGGCTGTAGATTTTTTTGCGCTGGGAAGGCATTCCTTCAACCGCTTCTTTAACGATTCGATTGATTTGGTTCAGTTGTGCATACTCAAGCGGAGAGGTATTTTCTGGAGATGGTTGACGATTGGCCAATTCACCTGTTTTTCGTTCGTAGGTAAGTTTTTGGCGCATATACCGCATGCACTCGTTCGCCGATACGGTGAATATCCAGCTTTTTAAATTTTCTATTTCCGGGAACCGGTCGCGATAGAGCCAGATGCGAACAAACACCTCCTGTATAATGTCTTCGGCATCGGCTTCAGATTGGGTAATGTTGCGGGCAAAAGGGCGGATCATTGGGGAAAACGTATTGAAAAGCAGCAAAAAGGCTTGCTCATCACCTTCTGCAATTCGTGCATAAAGCTCCTTTTCACTAAACGTCAAATCATCATTAAACACGGGCTTCTCCAAATAATCAGTAATTAATTTCATTCAGGGCGGGGTCGACAATGAATTGTCGTGCATTTTCAACCCTGTCCTTTCTACGGTTTGCGCGTTAAGATACCAGCAATGCAGCGCCAGCACGGATCAATTACACTATTGAAGGGCTGTAAGTGACGAATTTGAATTTTTAAAGGACGTATGAGAGGGCGTGAATGGTGAACGGTGAGTTTTGAATATTGCACTCTAAAACAATTCACGATTCACGATTGACCATTCACGATCCACCATTTTTCATAATTTGCAAGTAAGTAAACCGCACATCATGAGGAAACTATCGATCTGGATTTTTATTTTATTTTATACAACACGGGCAATAGCACAAAAAACTGATGCGGACAAATGGGTTGACAGCGTTTTCCACACATTAAATAACGATCAGAAAATAGCACAGCTGATGGTGGTTCGCCTTTCCGGACTTACCAATGGCAGTGTCGTTTTTTACGATAAAGAAGTTGAGGAAGCTATCAACAAATACAATGTCGGTGGTATCTGTTTGTTTCAGGGCGGTCCTGCAAAACAGGCGATGCTCATCAATCACTTTCAATCAATAGCAAAAACACCTGTGATGATTTGTATTGACGGCGAAACAGGACTTGGCATGCGCATGCTTGACAGCGTTGTTAACCTGCCAAGGCAAATGATGCTCGGCGCTGTGCAGGATCCCTCTATCGTTTATAAATTTGGAACCGTTGTGGCTGACCAGTGTAAGAGGGCCGGCATACAGGTAAACTATGCACCCGTGGTGGACGTGAATAATAATCCCGAGAATCCGGTGATCAACGACAGATCATTTGGCGAAGACAAATACAGAGTTGCGAACTATGGCATTCAATACATGAAGGCGCTGCAGGACAATGGCATTATGGCCTGCGCCAAACATTTTCCCGGCCACGGCGATGTTGCAGTGGATTCGCATCTGGATCTTCCCATTATCATGAAGAGCCGTGAACAGCTCGATTCGCTGGAGTTATATCCTTTCCGACAAATATTCAATGCAGGAGTGGGAAGTGTGATGGTCGCACACTTATCTGTACCGGCGATTGACAGCACTCCAAACAAACCAACTTCAATTTCTGCGAATGCGGTCACCAGTTTGCTGCGCAACGAAATGAACTTTCAGGGGTTGACATTTACCGATGCGCTTGAAATGAAAGGCGTTGCAAAATATTATCCTGATGGTTTGGCATCGGTAGAGTCATTGATTGCCGGTAATGATATGCTTTGTCTACCCGGTGATGTGAAAAACACTTTAGATAAAGTAAAGCAGGCAATCAAAAAGAAAAGATTAAAGTGGGCAGACATTGACATGCACGTGAAAAAAGTGCTGTACGCGAAATACAACTATGGGCTTGCAAAATTAAGGCTTGTTGTTATTGAAAATATTGCAAATGACTTAAACAAAGATGCAAGTGCGACCTGGAAACTTGTAGCAGAAAATGCGTTGACATTATTGCGCAACGAAGATTCTGCAATTTTTCCTTTGGCAGTTGTGAAAAGAAAAGTAGCGTACATAGCAATCGGCGCCACAGAAGACAATTACATGGCAAACAGGATTCGCAATGATTTCAAGGCGCATGTGTACTTTTTTGAAAACCCACAATCAGTTGAAAAGGCAGATGCGCTTGCTCAACTGGTTAAAAACAGATACGATGTAGTGATCATCGGGGTACATAGCTACAGCCGTTTTCCAAGAAATAATTTCGGTATCAGCGATGCTTCGCTAAAACTGATCAAACAATTGCAACAGGAAAACAGGAGTATAACTTTTGCTTTTGGTAATCCATACGCTATCAAAAATTTCAGCGATGGAAAAGTGATCGTTGCCTGTTATGATGATAATGACTACATACAAACGGCAGCTCTGGATCTATTGGAAGGAAAAATTGATCCTAAAGGAAAATTGCCGGTAACCGTAAGCGAAGAGTTTAAATATGGCGCAGGCATTACGCAGAACCTGAACCTCATGTCCGTTGCGCCTTCGCAAGTAGGCATGAGTGATTCCATAAGAACACAAATTGACTCTATCGTTCAGGAAGGATTGAATGCGCAGGCATTTCCCGGCGCGGTAGTGCTGGTTGCAAAAAATGATAAGATCATCTACGAGAAAGCGTTTGGAAAATATGCTTTCCAGGATTCTACTCCTGTAGATGTTAATACCGTATATGACCTGGCTTCTGTTACTAAAATTTGCGCCACTACTTTATCAGTAATGAAATTGTATGAAGAAGGCAAGCTCAATATCGACAAACGTTTGGTCGATTATTTACCTTCTGCAAGAGGAACGAATAAAGAAAATATTCTCATAAGAAATTTGTTGTTGCATCAGGCGGGATTAAAAGCGTTTATTCCTTTTTACAAAGAAACATTAGATAAAAAAGAATTGCCAACTACCACATATTATTCTCAGGTACGAACAGATGAATTTCCAACACGCGTGGCGGAAAGCCTTTACGTAAGAAAAGATTTTCAGGACACGGTTTACAAACGCATGTTGCAAAGTGAGGTTGGTCCAACGGGTCGTTACTTGTATAGTGACAACGATTTTATTTTCCTTGGAAAAATTGTTGAAGCCATCACAGGAGAAAGCTTAAATAATTATGTGAAAAAAACATTCTACGAACCATTAGGATTGAGTCACACAGGATTTTTGCCGAGAACATTTTTACCGCTTGATAGCATTGCACAAACAGAAAACGAATCAACTTTTCGCAAACAATTATTGCGTGGTGATGTGCATGATCCAGGCTCCGCAATCATGGGTGGCGTAGCGGGGCATGCGGGCCTGTTTAGCGATGTGCATGATATGGCTGTTATCGCACAATTATTGTTAAACGGCGGAACGATCTATGGCAAGCAGATTTTCAAAAAAGAGACCATTGATTATTTTACATCTTATCAAAGCAATATCAGCAGAAGAGGTTTGGGTTTTGATAAACCTGAAAAAGATAATGCTACCTTGAAAGAGCCGTACCCTTGTTTGTCTGCTTCCCCGCAAACCTTTGGCCACACAGGTTTTACAGGTATTGGTTGGTGGGTGGACCCTAAATACAACCTTACTTATATTTTTCTTTCAAATAGAGTAAATGCAACAGTGCAAAACTACAATAAGCTATCGTCTATGAGTATACGTGGAAGAATACAGGAAGCGTTGTATAAGGCAATGCGGTAGGGGCGAATTGCATTCGCCCCAAAACATTCGCCCTGCCTCGGCAATTGGCACGGTTATTTTATTGTAAAATATTGTCGCGTCTTGATTTATCTTTTACCTTTATGAACTTCTGTTTTTTCTAACAACAAGTTTTTATAATCTTAAAATTAAATACCATGATTCGTAAAGCAACAGCCGTATGGAACGGTTCCGGTAAAGAAGGCAATGGCAATCTTACCACACAAAGTACAGTACTTAACAAAACGCAATACAGCTTCAATTCCCGTTTTGCAGAAGGAGTTGGAACAAATCCTGAAGAACTTGTAGCAGCTGCTCATGCGGGTTGCTTTACAATGAAATTGAGTTTCGTATTAAACGAAGCAGGCTTTACAGCAGATTCTCTGGAAACAAAATGTGAGATCACTTTTGAAAACGGAGCGATCACTCAATCTCATTTGATCGTAAAAGGAAAAGTTCCGGGCATCACCAAAGAGCAATTCGATGCAAGTGTAGAAAACGCAGAAAAAAATTGCCCGATTTCGAAGGTGTTAAATACGAACATTACTTCCGAAGCAACATTGGAGCAATAGCTGAATAACTGAATGACTGAATAACTGAGTTGTTTAAGATCGAAAAGACTTTTCGAATATGAACATTCAGTTATTCAGTTATTTCAAAATCTCCTCAATCTTTCCCATCTCCTCATCATTCAGCACTTTCACCACTTCCAGTGCTTTGAAGTTTTCCTCCAGTTGTTCGCGTTTGGTTGCGCCGAGAATAGCCGTTGTTACGTTGGGGTTTTTAATGCACCACGCAAGCGCCATTGTCGGTAAAGACACGTTTAATTGTTTTGCCAAATCATTTAACGCACCTACTTTTCTTACTTTTTCTTCCTGCACCCAGCGTTCTTTTAGCCATTCAAAACCAGGCATAGCAAGTCTGGAACCTTCAGGAATGCCATTCAGATATTTACCGGTCAACAGACCTGCTGCCAGCGGGCTCCAAACGGTTGTTCCAAGGCCCGGATCGTTGTACAAAGGCGCATATTCCTGTTCTACTTTTGTTCTCTCAAATACATTGTATTCGGGCTGCTCGACCACTGGCCCTATGAGATTGTGTTCTTTAGCAAATTTGTGGGCACTCATAATTTCCTCTGCGCTCCACATGCTGGTGCCCCAGTATAAAATTTTTCCATGCTGTATGAGATTGTGCATTGTCCACACGATTTCGCCAATAGGCGTATTAGGATCGGGGCGATGGCAAAAAAACAGGTCGAGGTAATCCACCTGCAATCTTTGTAAAGATTCCCTGCAAGCTTCCATAATGTGCTTGCGGCTGAGACCTGTTTGGTTGGGTTTGTTTTCTTTTCCCCTTGATCCAAAGTATACTTTCGAAGAAAGCACAACAGAGGTACGGTCCCACGATTTTCTTTTCAATATGCGGCCCATCATTTTCTCACTTTCACCTAAAGCATACACTTCTGCATTGTCAAAAAAATTGACGCCATTGTCGTAAGCAAAACTCATCAGTTCGTCCGCGTGATTATCGTCTATCTGCTTGTGAAAAGTAACCCAGCTTCCAAAGCTCAAAACGCTTAGTTGCAAGCCGGTTTTACCTAAATAACGGTATTCCATATCGTAAAATTTATATTTAGCAATCTGTGAATGAGGTTGTAAGAAACGAGTTCCATCTGGCAAAATAAAATAAAGATTAACGGATGAAAGGCAATGCTAATTTACACCCAAAAAAGCAATGCCGTTGCGGCAATAGACGGTTGAATTAATATGATTTCCGGTTATAGATTTAAATACTAAATTTGAAATACTCCGCTTCATTGGAGCACGTTAAATCTATCCGCCAACATGAAACAGTTTTCCTGTGTTTTTGTTGCAGCCATTCTTACTATTCAGTTAAATGCACAGACCCCAGTTCTGAATAAAGTGGCCGCCAATGCCTTTATTATTACGCGGATGGTGGACAAGTACCATGTGGAGCCCAAACCCGTTGACAAAACGCTTTCCTATAATTTGTTTGATCACACTATTGATGCATTGGATGATGCGAGGATATTTTTTATAAAAGAAGATATCGACAAACTTCAGCCTTTCCGTATGCATTTGGATGAAGACCTGATGGGCCGGAAAACAGCATTTCTCGAACTGCTTTCCGCCACATACCAGGCGAGGGTTGCCCAGGTTGATACCATGATCGACAATATTTGTAAAAAGCCTTTCAATTTCTCCGTTAAAGAAACGTTCACTGAAACCGAGGACACTTCATTTGCCCCCAATACAAGTCTTCAGAGAGTCAAGATTACAAAGAGTATTAAAAAAATGATGCTCAATAAAATTTCCCTTGCTGCGGAAAACAGCATTTCACTTCCGGCAGATAAACAAAAGAAAATTATCGACAGTGTTGAGCTTGTAACGAGGAGACATGTACAGGCAAAGCTTAAGTTGGAAATAAAGAAAATGTTGCAAAGTCCCGGTGGTATTCCCCAGGCGGTTGGTGATGTGTACTGCAACACACTCGCTTCATATTTTGATCCGCACACTGCTTATTTCCCTTTAACAGAAAAAGAAAACTTCGAAAGTCAGCTCGGCGCCAGGCCACTTCGTTTCGGTTTTCAACTGCTTGAAGACGACAATGGAAATGTGACCATTGGCAAGCTTTTGCCTGGCAGTCCCGCATTTAAAAGCGGCCAGTTGAATAAGGGTGATAAAATAATAGCGCTGCAATGGGCAGGCAAAGAGGAGATTGATGTATCCGATGCGAATCGCGAAGAAATTTCGGAAGTATTGGATGCCAGCAATCATGAGGAGGTGACTTTTACTATTAAGAAAGTTGATGGCACGATACGACAAGTAATACTGCAAAAGGCAACGAATGAAAGTGAAGAGGGCGATAACAAAGTGAAAAGCTTTGTATTGAAAGGATCGAAGAATATTGGGTTTATTTCATTACCCGCTTTCTATACTGATTGGGAAACAAGTAATACAGAAGATCACGGCTGTGCAAACGACGTAGCGAAGGAAATACTGAAATTAAAAAAGGAAAAGATAACCGGACTGATCATTGACCTTCGATTTAACGGCGGCGGCTCTATGCAGGAAGCAATTGATCTTGCGGGAATATTTATAGATGCCGGTCCGGTGGGACAAATAAAATCCCGCGATGCGAAAGTGTACACAATGATGGATGTGAACCGGGGCACGATGTACGATGGCCCGCTGGTGCTTCTTGTAAACGGGTATAGCGCATCTGCGTCGGAGATTCTTGCGGCCGCCATGCAGGATTACAACAGGGCGCTCATCGTGGGCTCCCCAACTTATGGTAAGGCAACTGCACAGCTGATTATGCCAATGGATACAACCGCACTGGCAAACAACACCGGCAACAACGCAAAAGCCGATAGTTATTTAAAACTTACCGTAAACAGACTCTTTCGTGTAACGGGACAAACGGCACAGTTTAACGGCGTGATTCCTGATGTGAAATTGCCAGACATCCTGGAAATAGATTCGCACAGGGAAGCCGATGAACCTTTTGCGCTAAAGCCGTCTGTAATTGCGGCCAATAAATATTACAAGCCTTTATCTCCCTTGCCCGTTGCGGCTTTACAGGCAAAGGCCAATCCTGAAATTGATCAATCGGAATATTTTAATGAACTGAAAAAGTATACTGTCGAATATAAAAAAGTGATGGCCAACCAGGACATTTCACTTTACCTGAATGATGCATTGGCCGCGAGGAAAAAAGTGAAAGAAAAGGACGACGCGGTACCTAAAGAAATTGCCAGCAATTCCTACTACATCATCAGCAATCATTCCTTTGATGAAGAACGCCTTGCAGTCGACGAAGATCTTAAAAGGCTGAACAGTGAGTGGAGAAAATCGCTGCAAAAAGATCCGTATATAAAAATAGCTTACGATTTGTTGATTACGGATTTTAAGTAGTGGGAAACGTAAAAAGCCGGCAAGACAATTGAGCCAGTTTGATGCCAAACTTTCATTACGGCATCGTATCACTTGCAACCACAGTTGTTCCTTTAAAGTTAAAGAAGGTTCTGGAGCTAAGGTCCTGCGTTGCTTCCATTCCATTGAAACCTCTTAGCGTATCGCGTTTCGTTCGAAGCTCCACATATTTATCCGTGTAGAATTTTTCTTTGCGTTGGTCCCACCAAAGCTCCTTGCAGAAAACGGTGTCGCCACTCATGTTGATAATGATCACGCTGTCTTTCAAAAAAACTTTGTTTTCGTTTTCCCTGTACTTGCCATACTTCGCATCAAGTTTGGTTTCAACCTTCAGGGAATCGTTGAAGAAGTCGACGTGTAGTGTTTTTGGAAATTCTATAAAAGGAGCATCGGCAGTGCTGTCCTTATCATAGCGGTTCATAATAGGCGAAGTGAGTTTTGCCCTCATTTTTCCCGACTGGCTGTAGTAGGTAACAATTTCCCGTCCCTGTTCCATGGCCGTTACTGTTTTGGTAAGTGCACGAACTTCGTTGATATCGTTTTCGCAGGCTACCAAAAGAAAACTTCCAATTGCCAATTTTGAGAATGTGCTAAAAATGTGACCGGGTTTACTCATATCGCTGTTTTGCCGGCCAAATATCGCATAAAAAGATGAATGGGAAAGCTAAAACCGATTAAGGCTTAACGCGAAGCGTCCAACGCAAGGACGCCCTTTGCCTTAGGCGCTAGGCATTTAGCGTTACGCTCAAAAGAAGTGAATAATTTTATTGGGAAACCTTGACCAAATATTAACACTTCAGTTATTTTTGGGAAAATTTTACCCTTTGCTGCAGGCGTATCATCATGAAATTTTAGTGGAAGCCGGATGCGATGAAGCCGGTCGCGGTTGCTTCGCAGGACCTGTATTTGCCGCCGCAGTTATTTTACCAAAGGATTTTTTTCATCCCGAGTTAAACGATTCCAAGCAAATAAAGGAAGCCGTAAGAGACGAACTGAGAGCCTATATCGAAGAAAAAGCCATTTGCTACGCCGTGGCACAGGTGAATGTAGATGAAATTGATGAAATAAATATTCTCAACGCGTCTTTCAAGGCAATGCACCTTGCCATTAAAAAGTTGCAGATAGTTCCTGAGCAATTGCTCATTGACGGCAATCGTTTTAAAGCCTACAAAAAAATTCCGCATCACTGTATTATCAAAGGTGACGGAATATACGCATCCATTGCTGCAGCTAGTATTCTGGCAAAAACTTATCGTGACGCTTATATGAAAAAGCTTCACAACTCTTTTCCGCACTACAACTGGAAGAACAATAAGGGCTACGGCACCGAAGAACACAGAACCGCGATCGGGCAACACGGCCTTTGTGAGCATCATAGGAAAAGTTTTAATATAGTGTCTGCGCAGATTGATTTGTTTGATTAAAGATTATTGCAGCAGGCAATATTGCTTTTTTTCATTTTTGTTTGTAAAAAAAGAGCTGCCTTTTGGACAGCTCTTTTTTAAGCACTAGTGGCAATGTTTAATGCCTATTTAGCATAATATGCTGACATAAAAATCAACACCAATCCTATAGATGATAACAGATATTTCCACTTGCCCATTTTTTCACCATAAAAAATTGAAACGAATATAAGTGGAGCTACCAAGCATTCAAGTTTGTTAGACAAGCTTTTGTGCAATATAAAAGGCACAACAGGAAAAAAAATACTGATGCATACACCGAGGACAGGTTTCCAATATTTATCTATCATATAAGCGGTTTAGTTTTTTAATTTTTATTGACAATTTATGCCATAACTAGGCGACCATGCTATGTTGCAGATATCACAATTCCATTATTACAAAAAAGAGAATATCCAGTAAGAATAGCCGTACAGCCTGCAATAATATATGTTTATAGGGCTGATACTCCGCTTTTTATAAGACAATGTAGTCTTTTTGCTAAAAGGTTGGCAGATAATATAAAATAAACGCGTTTATTGTTGACCGTGATTAAGTTTCTGGGTAAAAAATGGAACGAATTTTCAAGGAAAGTAAATTTTTATTTTCGTGGTGCACGTTTTTTCTAAGGAATTTCATCAAGGTGCTAAATTTTTTTGTTTATACAACTAACAGGCATGGTTTTTACTTTTTACTTTTGATTTTTTACTTATACTTGAGCATTAATTAGTTTATTTTGAATTTCCGATTCGAACATATCATTTTTCTTGCCGGCTTGGCGGTTGTTCCATTAGTGATTTTCCTGTTTTGGCGACTGCTGAACTGGAAAAAGAAAACCATGGCTGTTATCGGTGATCCTTCGCTGGTAAAGGAGTTGCTCAAAAACTACTCTCCCAAGAAATTTAACCTGAAATTTTTGTTGTCTGTTATTGCCTTGACGGCAGTAATCATTGCTATGGCGAATTTGCAGCGCAAAGGAAAGATGGAGAACGTGAACCGCAAGGGTGTTGATGTGATGATCGTAATGGACGTGAGCAAAAGTATGCTGGCACAAGACATTAAACCCAACAGGCTTGAGCGTGCCAAGCAATTGGTGAACAAGATCATTGAAAGAATGGAAAATGATCGCATTGGCCTGGTACTGTTTGCCGGAAGGGCATATATGCAAATGCCATTGACCACGGACCATTCTGCTTCTAAAATGTATGTGCAAAATGCTGGTCCGGATGTAGTTCCAACACAAGGTACAGTGATAGCCGAGGCGTTAAAAATGGCCAACAGCGCATTCAACAGTAAGGAAAGAAAATACAAGTCTATTGTACTGATCTCTGATGGTGAGGATCACGACCCGGAAGCGTTGCCTGTGGCGAAGACCTTACAGCAGAACGGCGTAATGATAAACACAGTGGGTATCGGTTCTCCTGAAGGTGCACCAATCATTGATCCCAATACCAATGATTTTAAAAAAGACGCACAAGGGAATAACGTTATCACCAAACTCAACGAAGCAGAGCTACAGCAATTGGCACAAGCGGGAAACGGCATATATGAAAGACTGGAAGATCCGACAGAAACCGCCGATGAGATTACAAAGCAACTGGGCACGATAGAGCAAAAGGCAGTGAGCGATAATAGTTATATCAACTACATCAGTTATTTTTATTGGTTCATAGCGCTTGCGATCGTTTTGCTTTTATTGGAAATGTTTGTTTCAGAAAAAAGGAGCGGTAGCAGTATAACATCATTTGATTAGAAGACTATGAGGACAAAACATTTGATACATTTTTTCCTGGGCTCATCGATAGTTGCGCCGGCGATGCTACACGCACAATCGGGTGGTAAGGATTTGCGCGAAGCAAACAAGTTGTACAAGGAGAAAAAGTTTGATCAATCGCTGAAAGCTTACAACAAGGCATTGCAAGCTGCGCCGAATAACTCTACCATTAATTACAATACCGGCAACGCGAACTTTCGCAATAATAAATTTGAGAATGCGGTAAGCGATTACGACAATACCGTTTCCAATACGAGTGATAACACACTCAAGCAAAACGCTTACTACAACAAAGGCGTTTCATTTAGCAAGCAGAAGAAACTGCCGGAAAGCATTGAAGCCTATAAGGACGCGTTAAAGCTGAACGGGAGCGACAAAGAAGCGAGAGAGAATTTGCAAAAAGCGCTGATGGAACAAAAACAACAACAGCAGCAGCAACAGCAAAACAAGCAGGATAATAAAAAAGATAACAAGAAAGATCAGGATAAAAAACAGGATCAAAAACAAGATCAGCAACAGCAGCCAAAAGAACAACAAAGCAAATTAAACAAACAGCAGGTGGAGCAGCTGCTTCAGGCGCTTCAGCAAAAAGAAAAAGAGGTGCAGAAGAAAATGCAGCAAAAAGATGCGAGCCCTACGCAGCCTGATAAGGACTGGTAGGAATGGTTGAATAACTGAGTAACTGAATAACTGAAGGGTTGAATGTTGTGGTGCGAAATTGAAACTTATACTCTCCGAAGCTTTTGGCTTCGGAGTTTTATTTTCCGCTCTGCAAGGCTTGTAGCCTTGCAGGATCATTCTGTCGCCTCTGGCGATTTTACCTTAAAATATAATGTTGCCAAAGGCAACAAAATAAAACTGCAAGGCTACAAGCCTTGCAGAGCGGAACTTTCGACCCTTCCGGTTATTCAATTATTCGCTGTACTTATACCCCACGCCTCTTACCGAATGAAAGTATTTCGGATTACGGCTGTCCTCTTCAAAGTATTTGCGGAAGTTTAAAATGAAATTGTCGATCGTGCGGGTCGTTGGATATACGTTGTAGCCCCAAACGGTTTGAAGGATCTTTTCCCTTGGCACCACCTCGTTCTTATTTTCGATAAGGAGCTTTAGGAGCATTGTTTCTTTTTTGCTCAGTTGCACAGTTTCGCCGCTTTTGGTAGTTGCTTCCTGAGCTTTGAAGTCGATAGTGTTATTGCCAAAGCTATAGGAATCACCAATGGTGTCTTTATCCTGCAGTTTGGCATTCTTCTCAATCAGTTTATGAACACGCAGCAGGAGTTCTTCCAGGTTAAATGGTTTGGTAAGATAATCGTCTGCGCCTTTTTTCAAGCCCAGTACTCTGTCAGTGCTGCTGTTCTTTGCACTTAATATCAGCACTGGTGTTTCATTGCTTTTCACCCGCATGGTCTCCAGCACGGTAATACCATCGAGTTCGGGTAACATAATGTCAAGTATCACCAAATCGAAATACTCGCCCTGAAGAGCTTTTAAAGCTGCGTTCCCTTCAAATGCAGACGTCACTTCATATCCTTCCAGCTCAAGATTTAATTTCAGCGAATCGTGAAGGTTCTCTTCATCTTCTACCAGTAAAATTGATTTCTTTGTACTCATACGTGAAACTGAATGGTAAAGTTAGCGCCGGTTGGCAAATTATCGGTTACTACAATACGTGCGTTGTGTTCAAATGCAATCCTTTTACAAAGATATAATCCAAGGCCGGTTCCTTTTGTTTTGCGCACCTTTTCATCGCCGATCCGGTAAAACCTGTCAAATATTTTTTGCTTCTCATTGTCTGGAATGCCCACGCCATTGTCAGTCACACTTACCAGGATCATATTCTTTTTGCGATGCATGGTAAATCCAATCTCACCTTCTTTGCTGCCATATTTTACCGCGTTGTCGATAAGATTGTTGATCAGTATTTGCAATAACAAAGGATCGCCCTCCAACGACAGATCTTCTTCTACAGAGATGCTCCAATTCTTATTTGGGAATCGGGTTCTGTACTCTTCTACGCTTCTTCGGGCAAGGTCTGACAAGTTCAAATCTTCTTTTGTAGAATGAAAAGCTTTTTCATCCATCTGTGCCGACACCAGTATATTATTTGCCAAAGTATTCAACCTGTTCGTTTCCTGCAAGGTCATCGCGATGATCTTTTGCTGTTTCTCTTCATCCAGTCTATGCTTTTGCAATGTTTCCAGGTTCAGCTTCGCGACGGCGATTGGCGTTTTCAGTTCATGAGTGATCGCCATCATAAAATTATGTTGCTGTTCTGACAGTTTAAACTCTCTTCTTACGGCGCGATATACAAAAAACGCACCCACAATAATGAGAGAAAAAAATACTGTGCCTTCCCCTACATATTTTGCCGTGGCACGATGCTGCTCGTCGGTAATTTGCTGAACTTTTGTAAGATAGGCAGGATCGTCGGCCTTTAGTTCTTCCAGTTTGTAGTTGGTCATCTGGTGGCTTTGGCGCATGAGCGAAACGAACCACCAGACCAAAGCGGCTATTATATAAAGCAAAAGAAGATAAAATAACGCGGAGGCAAAGCCAAGTTTCCTCGCCGGAATCAGTTTTCTTAACATCGTTTTGAAGGTTTGAGAGGGAATACGCTTAAAGCTAAATGCCCAACGCCTAATGCAGCGCTAAGCGTTGGGCATTCAGCTTTAAGCCTGATTCACCCCTTAATTCGCTTTCTCAACCCGCAAACCTACATTCACAACATGTTCCAAAGGATCATCACGCATAATTTGCTCGAGTGCAAAATCGTATGTTCCTTTTTTATTGAAACGTACCGGATCACGGGTAATACGTATGCGGTGGTAAAAAATATCGTCCATCCCGCTGCCGAGCCAGCCCTTATCATTGTTGCCAAGAGTAAGGTCAAGTTGTTGCCTTGTTGCTTTTGAATCGCCTGGCGCCTTTGTGTATACATTCATCCAGATGTTATTGTATTTATATGCATCCGTATGTCTTAATGTGATGAATACATTGTAGAGCGCCGTGGTATCTTGAATGTCAAACTGAACACTTTGTCGGTCAGAGGCATCCCACTGTTGATTTTTAATGGAAACGTTCTTTTCAAAAACATCGTTCGTCGCACAGCCCGTTAGAGTACCAATCAAACAAAAAGCAACAAAGGCTATCGGCAAATATTTTTTCATGAAGGGATTATAATAGTTGTTAGTTGTTGGTTGATAGTTGTTAGCGAGCCGCCGATAGTGTGCAACTACTAACAACTATCAACTTTCTTTATAGCACGTTCAATACTTGTTCTTTTGCTTTTTCCAGTTCATCTTTCATCACCACAACACATTTCTGGATAGATGAATCGTATGCTTTGGCGCCGGTAGTGTTTATCTCACGACCAACTTCCTGCAATATGAAGGAAAGTTTTTTACCTTTTTCTTCGCCGTTCTCTTTTATCAGCGACCTGAAATAATCGCAATGGTTTTTCAAACGCACTTGTTCTTCGCTGATGTCGATTTTCTCAATATAATAAACGAGCTCTTGCTCCAATTTATTGGTGTCGTAGTTGTCTGCACCTACATTTTCTTCCAGCAGTTTCACCAGGTTTTCTCTAATTTTTGTTTTGCGCAAAGGTTCCAACTCGATCACTTTGTTTTGTTGACTCTCAATATTGGATATGCGGAGCAGAAGATCTTCTTCCAGGATTCTGCCTTCCTCGGCACGGTGAAGGTTCAGGTCGTCGATAGCTGCGAGAATAGCCTTTTCAAATTCATTCCACTCGTTTTCCGTTAAGGTATCGCCGGTTGGCGTGATCACTTCAGGGAGTTTCAATAATGAACTGAGAATATGCGCGGGATCGAGATTCAATTCTTTGGACAATGCAGCCACCGGTTCGTAATATGCTTTGGCAAGATCTACATTTATCGTTACCGGTTTTGCGGAGCCGGTTTGTTTTAAACTGATCGTACAATCGATGCTGCCACGACCAAGCTTCTTGGAAAGGATGCCACGAATGTCGAACTCAAACGGTTTTAAAAATGCAGGCATTTTCAGGTTTACTTCAAACTGTTTTCCATTAAGGGATTTTATATCAATCAGGAAAGTTTTATCACCCACATTTTTTTCGGCCCTTCCGAAGCCAGTCATTGATTTGAGCATCGTAGTCTAAATTTTAAGCAAAGTAATGAAAAGAGTGGAGAGTTGGGAATTGAAAGTTGAAAGTTGAAAGTTGAAAATTAGGTCGGCCATGTTGGTGAGAAGAGCTGCTTCTGCAGATTAGTCCACCAACACTTCTATATTAACAACAGCATTTGAGCATCCTGATTGGTGTTCATTTCTTGATGTTAGCAGATGTATTGCGAGTTGCAGGAACCTAAACTATTTCCTGGAAGATTGACTATGCAATAGGGCAGATGCAATCCACCCTGCCATTTTCAACTTTCAACTTTCCATTTTCAACTTCTTATACAACTCTCTTTCCTTCATCTCCATCATATCGCCAGGAAGTAGTCCATCAATTGTTATACCCTCCATACTGTATCTGATTAATCGCAATGTAGGGAAGCCGACAGCCGCTGTCATTTTTCTTACCTGTCTGTTCTTTCCTTCGGTAAGTGTCAACTCGATCCATGAAGTGGGAATATTTTTTCTGAACCTTATAGGCGGGTTGCGTGGTGGTACTTTTTGGTCAACATCAATTCTCTTTGCCTTTGCAGGTCTTGTTCGATGGGCTTTGCCATCCACCGTTATTGTAACTCCTTTCTTCAATACATCGACCGCTTCATCCGTAATGTTGCCATCAACCTGTACCCAATAAGTTCTTTCATGTTCAAAGGATGGATTAAGTAAGCGATGATTGAGTTTCTTATCGTTGGTCAGTAACAATAAACCTTCGCTGTCATAGTCGAGTCGGCCAACAGGATAAACATCGGAAGGCACATCGAAGAAGTCTTTCAATGTTTTCTTATCGCCTTCTTTGCTGAACTGGCAAAGTACTTCGTATGGTTTGTAAATGATAAAGTAGTGATGCATGTACAAATAAAAAGTCCCACATTTTGTGTGGGACTTTTATATATGAATGGGTTAGTAAGTAATGGGAAAACAAATTCCCTACACAATATTAAAAATAATTTTCGCGAACTAGAAAATTTTTGACATAAATTTTATTCACATTTTTTTTAGTCCTGTGGATAAGGCCGTTCGTTTGAAGCATCAAAAACAGCATCTCATGATTGCTTTCAAACTTTTTTTATTCTCATTATTTTACGACTACATTTTTTATCATCCTCTGAAACTATTTGCAGCAAGGCATTTCGGCGATTTTGTTTTTTAATGCAATTGCGTTTTTATAAAAGTAACAACATCATCGTTCATTGTTGAAGCATAAAAAATGCCTCAAATAAATTGTTTGTTAATGAGTCCGGGCTTTTAAAAAAAAGTTTGCTCAGCGGGTGGCTTAAGCTCCGTTTTTATCCTTTGAAATCATTTTTCGCCATTTTGAAGACAGCTATAACTTTGCAAAAAATCAAAACATGCAATTTCCTTCTCCTGTTTCTATTCAATGGATAGCAGATCTAATAAAAGCAGAACTTATAGGCAATGTAAACGGACAAGCTACAGGCATTAACGAATTACATAAAGTGGAACAAGGCGATCTTGCGTTTGTTGATCATCCTAAATATTATGATAAATGCATTCTGTCTGCAGCATCGTTTATCATAATAAATACAAAGAACGTAACAGTACCTGAAGGAAAGGCTTTGTTGGTGGTTGACAATCCTTTTGAAGCATACACAATCATTGTAAAACATTTCCGCCCGTTTGAACCGGCTACAAAAATGATCAGTGACTCAGCAGTGATCGATGCGAGTACGGTTATCTATCCGAATGTGTTTGTTGGGCATCATGTTACCATCGGTAAGAACTGCATCCTCCATTCCGGGGCACAGATACTCGATCATTGTGTGATCGGTGATAATGTAGTGATACAATCAGGAACCGTTATCGGCTCGGATGCTTTTTACTACAATACAAAAAAAGACAGGGAGGGTTGGTACAAACGAATGACCAGTTGTGGAAGAGTACTAATTGAAGATGATGTAGAGATAGGTGCGAACTGTACGATCGACAGAGGTGTTACCCATGACACAATTATTGGGAAAGGAACAAAAATGGATAACCTCATACACATTGGTCACGATACTGTGGTTGGTAAAAACTGTTTGTTTGCCGCGCAAGTTGGTATCGCCGGTGCAACCACTATTGAAGATGGTGTAATACTTTGGGGGCAGGTTGGCGTAAGTAAAACATTGACCATAGGGAAAAATGCAGTGGTATATGCACAGAGTGGAGTGCCGGCATCACTGGAAGGCGGCAAAACTTATTTTGGATCACCGGTAGAAGATGCTTCACTAAAGATCCGCGAATTGGTTTGGGTAAAACGTATTCCTGAGTTGTGGGCGAAAGTGATGGGGAAATAGCAATTTGAAAATGGATGGAAATACGAAGTACGATGCGTGGTGTTCGAAATTGCCTAGGATGTTGAGCTTTCCGAAGCTTGTAGCTTCGAAGGATTATTCTATCGCCTCCGGCGATAATATTGTTGCCGGAGGCAACAGAATAAAACTTCGAGGCTATAAGCCTCGAATAGCAAAATCAAAACTCATTACTCACTACTCTAAACTTCTCCCATGATAGAAGTAATTAAAGGCGATATAACCAAAGTGCATGCAGATGCTATTGTAAACGCAGCGAACTCTTCTTTGTTAGGCGGTGGCGGCGTGGATGGAGCCATTCATCGTGCGGGTGGCCCTGCTATTTTAGAAGATTGCAGAAAAATAAGAGCAAGGCAGGGTGAATGCAAAACCGGCGATGCAGTTATTACTACGGCAGGTAATCTGCCCGCAAAATTTGTCATTCATACCGTTGGCCCGGTTTGGAACGGTGGTACTAAAAACGAAGCAGAAAAGCTGGCGAACTGTTATAAGCACTCTTTAGAGCTTGCAGTTGAAAACAAATGCGATACTGTAGCCTTTCCGAATATCAGCACAGGTATTTACGGTTATCCTAAAGATCAGGCGGCGGAGATTGCTGTGAAAACCGTTACTGAATTTTTAAATGAACATAAGAAGCCAGGCAAAGTAATTTTTGTTTGCTTTGATGAAGACAGTTATTCAATTATTAAATCGCTCATTCACCACTAAGGATACTAAGCCTCACTAAGAAAACCCGTATGCCAATACATCAAAATATATTACGGCCTTGCTTTTCAAATTTCTTATAGTCTATCAAGCTCTGCTTAGTGAGACTTAGTGCCGTTAGTGCCTTAGTGGTGAATTGTAAAAAACAACGCCATGAACAAAATACTAGCCATCTCAGGAAGTTTACGCAATACATCTTCCAATACAACCATCTTAAAATATTTACAGAAAATAGCACCATCAGATGTTGAGATCGAAATCTACGATGAGCTCGGGGCGTTGCCTCACTTCAATCCAGACATCGACAACGAAAAATCTCCCGAAGTGGTCACAAGATTCAGATCGAAACTTAAAGAAGCAAATGGCGTAATCATTTGCACACCGGAATATGCTTTCGGCGTGCCGGGCGTTTTGAAGAATGGGCTGGACTGGATCGTGTCTTCTGGAGAGTTTACAGATAAACCTACAGCTACCATAAGCGCTTCGCCACTTGCTACAGGAGGAGATAAAGCACACGCTTCGTTGCTCGTCACGATTAAAGTAATGGGAGCTAAGGTAGTAGAGAGTGGTTCTGTTACTGTGCCGATCGTTTTGAAGAAATTTGACAGCGAGGGAGTTATAACCGACGAGAAGACGGCAAAGGAGTTCGAAGTAATGATGAATAGTTTGATCAGTGCGTTTTAGGAAGTTGTTGGTTGATGGTTGTTAGTTGTTAGCTGTTGGACATTCTGTGCCATTTTTAGCCAGTTTTGTAGCCCTCGGATAAGCGATAAGCCGAACATAAAGACCAACAACTAACAACTATCAACCGACAACTTTATTCCTCCGGAACATAATCATACGGCAACAGCTCGGCCAGCTTCTCCCAACTCCAGTAGCCATTGTTGGTTACATCATTCTGATCATAAAAATATCCGTTTGACATAATATTGAAACCTTCGTTAATCTCAATCACCGTAAGTTGTGCACGTAATTGCGGAGGCAATTTGTAAAAATCGATATAAGCCTTCTCTGGCATTTCATTGTGATACTTTATTCTCAATCTTCCATCGTAATTAATAGCCACTTCACTGCTGTCAATACTGTAAATGGAAGAGTCGTAAGGATTGGAAATGGTTTCAACCGCAAAAGGACTAAGGCTGGTTACTTTTTCTATTTCAAATCCTTCTTTCTCCAGGTTGTGGTTGTACCATGCACGCATAAAATGCATGCGCGAACCATTATATGCTTTCACGCGATTTGCTTTCCAGACTTTTTGTTCTTCCGGAGTTCCTTCCAAAGGTTCAAAGAATGGAAAGCCTGTGTACGTGCAAGTATTGTTCCCATATTCATAGGTCAGCGAGTCTAGCTTGTAATGAATTTTATAGCCAAGCGCTTTGTTTATGATCACGAGGTCTTCACGTTCCGTTACTTTCAGGCGATTCTTTTTTTTGCTGAAAAAGAATTTCAGTGCCTGTGGATTTTCAATCTGGCATTTGCCTGCATCTTCTGTGCTGCCGATAAAGTTTGCGTTGAAGAAGCTGCCGTATTTCTCCAGGCCATCCGCCAGTTCAGAACTGCTCGTGAAAACTACATCTTCCAGTTGTTTGCCTTTTGGCTGCAATGTTATGGTCAGTGCGTTTAAAGCGTTGTTATTGTTTACTTGTGTTTGGTAGGTTTCATAACCGGTAAAAGTTATGATCAGGTCATAACCACCATGAGGAAGCTTCAACTGGAAATTACCGTCGTTGTCTGTAACGGTTCCCAGGGTTGTGTTTTGACAGAAAACAGAAGCTTTTGCCAACGGCGCTCCGGTAGTATCTGTTACGCGGCCCTTTACGTAGAAATCGTTTTGCGCAAGCGCAAATTGTACAAAAAAAATCGTCAGTACGGAAAGCAAGATTTTTTGCATATGCATATTGGAGATTTGTTTAAAAACGAATTCGAAAGAATTTCATTGTATTGAAAAGATGATTGAAAATGGTGCCAAATATTATTTGCGGACCTGCTCAAGGTATTTTGCGCAGCTTTTTTTAACGGTTTCTTCTATTGTGGCAAACTGGAAACCGGGCAATGCTTTGAGGATCTTGCTATTGTCGAAATAGGTTTTAGACTGAGCGATCTTGGCGGTTTCTTTTGTAAGCAAAGGTTTTTTGTGGCTGAAAAAAGATTTTAGCGCTTCAACACGCCATGCAATTTGTCCCATAAACCGGGATGCCAATCGCGACGGTTTTTTCTTTTGAAAGCCTTCTGCAATCAAATCAAACAGTTTTTTGAAACTGTAATTTTCACTACTGATTATAAATCGCTGCCCGGAAATTTCAGATTGCATTAATTGCACTACCGCTCTCGCAACATCTTCCACATCCACAAAGCCATTTACCCCGTCGGTATAGTATGGAAACTCGTTGTAGATACTTTTAAAAATAGCAATGCTCGAACTGTTCCAATCGCCGACACCTAAAATGGTGCTTGGGTTAAGGATCACGCCGTTCATTCCTTCTGCGATGGCACGCCAAACTTCCATCTCACCTTTATACTTGCTGATGGCATAGTGCGTGTTGGTGGAAGAGTCTTTCCATTCTTTCTCTTCATTAACCTGCTCGCCATTTTTTGTTCTGCCAAGCGCTGCAACTGAACTGATGTGTATAACGCGGCGGATGTTATTTTCAAGTGCCACATTTACCACATTGGCCGTGCCTTCAACATTGGTTTGATAAAGAGCAGTTCTTTCGTTTTTATCAAACGAAACCATAGCCGCAGAGTGAACAACGGTATCAATGCCTTTCATGGCAGCATCAAGGTCAATGACATCCAGAATGTCTGCTTCAACCCACTCAACTTTATTTGTAATGTATGAAGGTAAAAAGAAGGGAATTTTTGAAGAAGCACGTTTAATGGCCCTTACAGGGTAGCCATTTTCAACCAGATGTTTTATAATATAGGCTCCGAGAAACCCGGTGCCTCCTGTTACAAGAACCATTTTTGTTGCGTGCTTTTAAAAAATATGTTCAAATGTAGGTAAAAGGTTTGAGGATTGAGCTAAGAGGGGCAAGGCAGCTGCCGGCCGCAGCGTCGTTATATATGTTAAGTATCGGGAGCGGAGATATCCTGCTTTGTACAAACAATTCAGTTCACCCGTTTTTGCTTTGTCTTTCTCTTAATTTCGACGAATGTTCTTAACCCTTTTCGTACTGCAATCAACTATGTTAAATGAAACTACCCGCCCAAAGCCAGGAGCCCTATATGTGTTAGGCATTCTTTGTTTAGTTCCAATACTTGGCTTTATTGCCGGCATTGTTTTTTTCATCCTCGGCATTGTCTATTATAAAGACAAATGGTTCTCATTAATGGGCGTATTTGGGATCCTTTGGACAATTGCGCTTTACGTCATTCTTTTTTATGTTGCATTTTTTTCCTCGATTGGTAAGCAGGGTTTTGCGGGACTTTCTCAGCAAAACCTGAATGGTCTCGTAAGTGAAATTGAGTTTTACAAAACGCAACATGGGAGCTATCCAGATAAACTTTAACAGATTCAAAAAAACAATAAGTTCGTTTTCATCTACGATGCAATACCTGGAAAATTTCCAAGTGCAAACCGGCTTTACAACTATGAGAAAAGAGGAGACAAATATGTTTTGTTTTCTTCAGGAGTTGATGGTATTCCCAATACTAAAGATGATCTTTTTCCGCAGGTAACGATTACAGACAGTAGTAAAATAGGATTGATTAAACCATAAATATCATCTTAACATATTAAAATATTAAAACCCTGTTGTCATTGTTCGTGTCCTCATGAACCATTAAATCACGATGTCGTAATATTTCGGTTCGTGGGGACATCAACTGAGGCTGCCGGCATTATGCGTTGTGCGATCCTCATTATCCTTTCAAAGCATTCACCACAAAGGTTGTCTTATATAAAACATTCTGCATATCCGATGCTGATTGTGGCATATACAGCGCCATTTCGCAAGTATTCAAAAGACTTTCCAATTCTGTTCTTACGGTCAGGCTAACATTGTTTTCCTGCAATAATTGTAGCGCAGTTCTTTTGTCCATCTTGCTCGGCGGCAAACCTGTTTTTTTGCTTACCGCTTCCCAAAGAGTGTTTTGTATGGAGGAGAAAAATTGACGGCTATCGTTATCGCCCAAAGCTTTTCTGGATTTTTCCAAAGGATCGGCTTCGAATACGAATGTTTCAACAACCGGTTCTTTCGGTTTCTCAGGAACAATGGCAGCTGGTTTTCGTGGCGCAGGTTTTTCTGCTTCTTTTTTCGCAACAGTAGAAGGTGTTCTTTTTCTACGGAAAAATAACAGCAACAATAAAATCGCCGCAATGCCTCCTGCAATCCAGTACCACCACGCAGCTAAGCCCGTATTAGTGTCTAATGGTTGAATGGCTGCCTTCGCTTTGTCACTTTTCTTGCGTTTGTGCAAAGCTTTCAAAACATGAATCGACAGAGGTTGTGAACTAAGTGTTTTGTAAGTGTTTGCAGCAGGATCAAAATAACTAAGCGTGACAGGGTTGATGGTAAAGTTGCCCGTGTCAGAAGGCACAAACAAAAAATCGAATTTCTTGCTGCCTGCAATTGGAGAAACGGATTTATCTATATCTTCTTTTATAGTAGCATCAAATGATTCAAAGCCTTGCGGAAAGCTAACAGAAGGTGCATTCACCAGAGGTATATTTCCCGCACCGTTAATGGTTACACTTAAGGTAGCATCATCTTCTGCGTGAACTTCCTGAGTCGAAAGCGTGGCATCCAATGTGAAATTTCCAACGGCGCCATTGAACGAAGATGGCTTAGCGTCAGGCAATGGCTTTACAGTGATGGTTACAGGTTTGCTGGCGAGCGTAACACTATGTTCTTCCCAGTTCTGGTTACCAAAACCATCCATCATTTGTTGGATAGGATCGCGGGATTGCTTCGCGGATGTGGTGGTTCTTATAAAGCGTACTTTATTATCCAGCTCTACAGGATCAAGTGTAAATGTGCCGGCCTGTAACGGGTACAGCTGCACTTTGCGGATAAGATGTACGGTGAAGGGCTTGCCTCCGATATTTTCTACAGATGGCGAAGCGGTTTGCATGTCCACCATATCATACACGCTAAAACCATCAAGCGATGGTCTTTTTGTAACTCTTGATTCTGATTTTAATCTTGAACATAATTTATAAGTTGCAACAATTGGCTCGCCTACGAAGCAGTTTGTTTTATTGACTTGCAAAACCACCAATAGATTTTTCTTCACCTTTTCGTTGTAGTCCTCATTCGCACGCAGCATCACATCTTCATCAGGAAGGTCCTGCATGTCCATCGGAGGGAAACCCATATTCATAGAAGGCATGGAAGGTTGCTGATTGTTCTTACCCACTCTGTTTCCAACGGTCACGTTCACCGTGTTTGTCTGCATCGTTTTGTTGTTGATCCTTGCCACGGCTGCAGGTATCACAAACTTTCCCGGGCCTTTTGGCTGCACAAGAAATGACAGCGTGTAAGAAGATGTAGTTGTACCGTTTATGGTACTTGTTTCACTCGATTGATTCGGGCCGCTGATAACACTGAAGTCTCTGAATTCCGGCAATTGCACATCGTTGATGGAACCCGCGTTTTCAATAACATAATCGATTTGCAGGGTTTCATTTTTTGCAATGTTCTTGTCGCTTACACGGCAATAGAATTTTCCCTGCGCTACAACATTTGCACAAGTAAACAACATTGCGAGTGACAATAAAAACCATTTGCTGCCGGTGATTCGGTGAAAAGTCGTCTTCATTTTTAGCTAAGCCTTCTTGAAAATGAAAATTAATATAAATGTGCTGTTGAAAAAGGATATTTTAAATTTTAACACTACCAAAAGCTCTTGATGAGACCTAACATCCACTAAGAGTTTTTTAACCACAGAGCTAACAGAGGTTTTTTTCGCAGAGAAAAGGGGGTTTGTGAATCGTTCCTTCTTTTCTCAGCTCTCTGGAGCTTTAATATTTTTTGCAGCAATCCCTCCGGTTTCTCTGTGAAAAAAACTCCTTTCCTCCGTGGTAAAAAATAAAGGCTGCCCTACAGGTCGCCTAGTTGCGGCCTCAGAATAATATCCTCCACCACTGCAGTAGGTGAAAGCTGCGAGGCGGCAAATATCATGTTTGCAACATCCTCGGACTCCATGATGCGTTTAGGATCTACATCGCTGCCGCTCCAGGAATCGGTATATGCAGCGCCGGGCATTACAGCTGTTACTTTTATATTATGTGGCTTCATTTCTTCGCGTAGATTTTTTGAGAAGCCCAGCATCGCAAACTTGCTGATGCTGTAAGCTCCGCCATTTGCATATGCCTGCAAAGAAGCGATGGAGCACATATTGAAAATGTGGCCGCTTTTTCGCGCCATCATTGCCGGCAAAAGTTTTCTTGTAAGATTATAAGCGCCTAATAAGTTCACAGCTAACATTTCTTCCAGAACACCTTCCGGTTCATTGTACACGCTGCCGGGAATAAAATAGCCGGCATTATTGATGAGTACATCCACGTCTATTTTTTGCGCCGCGATCCAATCAGCAAATTCTTTCACACTTTCTTTATCGCTGATATCACAAGGCATTGCTTTTATTGTTACTTCGGAAAATTCTGTTACCAACTCTTCCAGTGTTTTGTACAACTGTGCTGCGCTACGTGAGCAGATGTAAACATTATGTCCGTTCGAGGCAAATTTCCTTGCGAGCGATTTTCCAAAACCCTTGGATGCGCCTGTGATAATGATGTTCATTTACTTGCGGTATCTTTGTGCTGCAATTTACGGGGAGTTGGCACACAGATGACACTGATTAGACTGATTTACTCTGATTTTTTTGGAGAGTTAGCACACAGATGACACGGATTAGACGGATTTACACGGATTTTTCGGATAAACACAAACACTGTTAACAGTCAGCGCTGCCGCACAGAAAGCCCATTAATTTTTAATTATTAATTATTAATTCGCAATAGCGCAACTTTAAAATTTTTAAAGAAAGAATGAACTATAAGCATTTATTTTTCGACCTCGATCATACTCTATGGGATTTTGAAACGAACGCTAAAAATACCATGCAACATTTGTATGGACATTTTTCATTAAAAGATATTGGCATCACTGATTTTGATGAGTTTTACAAACAATATAGCATCCACAACCAAAGATTATGGCAACGCTATCATAAGGGATTTATTAAATCTGATGAATTGCGCTGGAAAAGGGTTTGGCATACATTGCTCGATTTTAAAATAGGAGATGAAAAACTTGCCAAAGAAATGAGTGCGCATTTCCTGGATATGCTGCCCAACAGAACAGCGCTTTTCCCTTATGCGATTGAAATTTTGCAATACCTGAAAAATAAAGGCTACCGGATGCACCTTATCACCAACGGTTTTGAAACAGTGCAGCACAGCAAATTGAAATATTCTGGCCTTACGGATTTTTTTGAAAACGTCATCACTTCCGAAGGCAGTAACAGCATAAAGCCTAACAAAGAGATTTTTGAATATGCATTAAAAAAAGCCGGTGCCACTATCGAAGAGAGCCTGATGATCGGCGACAACCTGGAAGCTGATATCCAGGGAGCAATGAACGCAGGAATAGACCAGGTGTTTGTAAATCATATTAACGAGCAAACGGAGCTCAAGCCGACTTATACGATTTATAAGTTGCAGGAACTGGAGGACATTTTATAATAATTGAATTACTGAATCCACTGAATAACCGAATGTTTGCGCTTTGTTTTGCACGACAATTACCAACCACTGGTTGTTCAGTTATTCAGTTACTCAATCTGTTGGCCCTTAGCTCCTTAACTAATCCTTTCCCCATTTTATTTTTTTTATTTTTCCTTTTGTAACTTGCGGCCATGCATGATTACTTAAGCGGATTGAATGAGAGACAGCGTGAGGCTGTACTGCATTGCAATGGACCAATAATGATAGTGGCTGGTGCCGGAAGCGGAAAGACAAAAGTTCTTACTACACGTATTGCTCACCTGATGGCGCACCACAAAGTTGACAGTTTCAACATCCTCGCCCTCACTTTTACCAACAAGGCGGCGAAAGAAATGAAGGAAAGGGTGGAGAAGATTTTGCACAACACAGAAGCTCGCAATTTATATATCGGAACCTTTCACAGTGTATTTGCAAGGATACTTCGTGCTGAGGCACACAATCTTGGTTACCCGAACAGTTTTACCATTTATGATACGGATGATGCCAAAGGCGTTATAAAAACGGTGGTAAACGAATTGAATCTTGATGACAAAATATACAAACCAAATGTTGTTTACAACCGCATTTCTTCGGCGAAGAACGCATTGGTAGGTCCAGAGGAATATGCAAGAGATTATGGTATTCAGCAGGAAGATTTGAGAGCCAACCGCCCGGCAATGGCACAGATCTACGATGCGTATGCCAAACGTTGCTTTAAAAATGGCGCAATGGATTTTGATGATCTGTTGCTGAACATGTACAAGCTGCTGAAAAACCATCCGGATGCGTTGAGCAAGTACCAGCGCAAGTTTAAATACATTTTGATCGATGAGTACCAGGATACCAATCCGGCGCAGTATGAAATTATCAAACTGCTGGGCGCTATGCATGAAAACATTTGCGTAGTAGGTGATGATGCACAAAGTATCTATAGTTTCCGTGGAGCAACTATTCAAAACATTCTTCAGTTCCAGAAAGATTACGATGATGTAAAAGTGGTGAAGTTGGAACAGAACTACAGAAGTTCTCAGAACATTATCAGTGTAGCCAACGAGGTTATTAAAAATAACAAGGGACAGATTCCTAAAAATCTTTGGACAGACAATGCCGAAGGTGAAAAGATCAAACTCGTACGCACAGCGAGCGATAACGACGAAGGGAAATTTGTGGCAGATACTATTAAGGAACTTAAACTTCGTAACCACATCAGCAACAAAGATGTGGCGATACTTTACCGTACCAATGCGCAGAGCCGTGCATTTGAGGAAAGCTTAAGAAGGCTCGCCATTCCTTATATCATCTACGGTGGCCTTAGCTTCTACCAACGCAAGGAGGTAAAAGACATGGTGGCTTACCTGCGTGTGATCGCGAACCCGAAGGACGAAGAAGCGCTGAAACGTATCATCAACTATCCTGTTCGCGGCATTGGAAAAACGACTATTGATAAGGCAGTCCTTTTTGCGAATGCCAACAACATTAGCATGTGGGATGTGCTGGTGAATGCACAACAGTTCGGTTTTAAGTCGGGAACACTCGAAGCCATCGATCAGTTTGTAACGATGATTCAAATGTTCCAAAGCGAGCTGCCTAAACGCAATGCTTATGAAATTGCATTTGCGGTCGGCAAAAACACCAATCTTGTAAAAGAGCTTTTCAACGATAAAAGTACAGAAGGTGTTGCGAGATATGAGAACGTACAGGAGTTGCTGAACAGTATCAAGGAATTTACCGAAACCCCAATGAACGAAGAAGACGGAGAAGTGGGTGATAAAGGTTTGGGCACATATTTACAACAGATCACGTTATTGACAGATGCTGACAACAAAGACCCAGATGCGGATGTTGTAAAACTGATGACGATTCACGCAGCGAAAGGTCTTGAGTTCCCTGTGGTGTTTGCGGCAGGTTTGGAGGAAACGCTTTTCCCAAGCGCCATGAGCATCAACACAAGAGAAGAACTGGAAGAAGAGCGCCGTTTGTTTTATGTGGTGATCACAAGGGCGAAGCAAAAATTATTTATTACTCATGCCAACAGCCGTTATCGCTTTGGCAGCCTGATACAAAATGAACCGAGCCGTTTTATAGAAGAGATCCCGAATGAATTTTTGGACAGAACTTCTGCCGGTGGCGGTCCACGCAATCAAACCGGAAGCTGGGGTGGCGGCTCTGCATTCGACAGAATGCGCGGAGGTTATGGTAACAGTGCGCAGGAAGCAGAAAAACAATACGGCGCGCCTCCTGCAAAGAAAGCAGCAACGCCTTCGTACATTGCGCCAAAGCCTGCTGCTAAAACAGTGGAGCATGTGCCAACGAAAGATTTTGTTCCGAGCGATACTACGACCTTGCAGGCTGGACAAAAAGTGGAGCACCAGAAATTTGGTTTTGGTGTAGTGGAAAAAATGGAAGGCAGCGCACACAATCCGATTGCTACCGTAAAATTTGAATTGAACGGAGAAAAGAAGATCATGTTGAACTATGCGAAACTGAGGATTGTTGAGTAATTTGAGCGAGGGAATTTAAAAATTTGAAGATTTGAGAATTTGAAAATACGGCGGCCTGGAAGGTGTACGAAGTACGAAATACATTGGTGTTGTACTTCATAACGAACCCCGGACCTTGAACATAAATTTTAACACATCAACTAAAACAAACTGTTATGGTGCAACTACCAAAATTCATGATTGCTGATGACCCGGTAACAGATCCGGATAATGAATATATCATTCACACGCACCAGCCGCGTTTTGTAGCTAAACGTGTGGAAGATGAAGATGGAGAAAGTGCGCATATCGATATCGTGGAAGAGATCGATGATGTAGAAGCATTTTTCAAAAATGATCCTGATAAAAAAGAAAAACTCCTCGAAGAGCTGGAATCCTGGTATTATGATTACATGGATTGGCTGGAAGCCGATGAGGACGAATAGATAATAGATCCCATTGCATTTGCAATGGGATTTTTGCTTTATGGGATTTTAAAGAAGCCAACACCCGCCTTACTTGTTTTTCCATCATGCAACGCAATAATAAGTTCCATTGTCAGGCTAAAGTCGTGTACAAACACCTTGCATTAACTCTAAACAAAACGACTATGCTAAAACATAACCTTGGCCTTTTATTATTATTCTTTCTGGTTTTTACAAGTTGCACCAAGAGTACCACTGCCACCGATGCAACGGACACTTACGCTGCGGGAGGAGTAAGTTCAAGCGCTACGGGTGGTGGTTCAGGTTCAGGTAGCCAGGCAGGGGTAATTACGGCCGGCGAATGGAACGATCTTGACAACTGGAAGTTTTGGGACACCCTGATAATAAAGGAAGACTTTAAGAAATTTCCGTCTTACTGGTCTTTTTATAACAATAATAGGATATCGGTAAAAGTTAGCAGTACTGATGGCTCGCCGGTGGCAAATGCCGTTGTTAAATTAAAAAGAAATGGCGGTGTTATATTCAGTGCAAAAACTGATAATAAAGGAACCGCTGAACTATGGAGTGATTTGTTTACCGAAAGTTCATCAGCAACAACTTCCGGTATGTCCATAGATATTAATAACGGCGCCTTTACACTTGCCAGTGTAAAAACGTATAAGGATGGAGTAAACAACATTACAATTTCACCGCAGGCGATAAAAAATAGAATTGAGATAGCTTTTGTGGTAGACGCTACCAGTTCAATGGCTGATGAGCTAGAGTATTTAAAAAATGAGTTACTGGATGTGATAACACGGGCCAAAGCCTCGAACTCCGCCGCAGAAGTGTTTTCGTCGGCAGTTTTTTACAGAGACCGCGGCGACGACTATTTAACCAAAGTCTCGCCATTTACCACCGATGCAAATACAACGATAAATTTTATTAAGGATCAACATGCTTCCGGCGGAGGCGACTTTCCCGAAGCCGTTGATGCCGCATTGGATAAAGCGGTAAACGAGTTGCAATGGTCTGACGATGCAAGAACACGTTTGTTGTTTTTAATACTGGATGCGCCCCCACATCACGAGCAGAATGTTATTAGCAGTGTGCAGACGTCCATATCAAAAGCAGCAGGAAAAGGTATAAAGGTTATTCCTATCACTGCAAGTGGAATTGATAAAGAAACAGAGTTCATGATGCGATTTATGGCAATATCAACAAATGGAACTTATGTTTTTGTAACTAATGACAGTGGAATAGGAAACACTCATATTGCGGCCTCGGTTGGGCCATACACAGTGGAGTATCTAAATGATTTAATGGTGAGATTGATCAATAAGTATGCACAGTAGCTGGTGCGGATGAAATTGCAGATATACGAAGGCGATGTGCGTGTACTTGTCCGGAGTACGAAAGTTTTTGCGAAGCAAATATCTCAACGGCTTTCATACTCCGGACAAGTACTTCGTCCACTTATTTTTCAATCGCTTTCTTTAACTCATCTTTCTCCACCACGCCCTGTTTTCTCCAAACTTCTTTTCCGTTTTTGTAAACGATAAACGTCGGAATCTTATCAATACCCATCGATTTCATCAGCGAGGTATTTGCGCCGCCATCTATTTTTACAAGTTCAAACTTTCCGTTTAATTCTTTCTGCAAATCTTCAATTACAGGCTCCATTTTTTTGCAAGGCGGGCACCATTCAGCACCAAAATTTACCAACACTATTTTCTTCACATTCACTTTTGCAGCGAACTCGTCAGTTGTCATTTCCGGAACATCGGCAGCACCTGCAACAGGTTTATTTGCCTGCTTCCACGAAATCATTCCGCCTTGTAATTCTTCTACATCTTTAAAACCATTTTCGCGGAGATATTTTGCTGCCGCAGCACTTCTTCCGCCTACCTGGCAGTAGATCAGTACTGGTTTATTTTTATCGAGATACTGTACCCGGTCCTTAAACTCTTCTTTATTGTTCCAGTCTGCCTGCAATGAATTGGCAATGTGGCCATTGCTATATTCACCGGACGTACGAACATCCAATAGTTGTTTGTTACTACTTATTTGTTGCTGAAATTCATCCGCGGAAAGCACAGTTTTTGATTGGGCATTCAGGTTACACGAAATCAGGAACACGCTCATTACTTGTGCGATCAATACATTTTTCATGGTGCGAATTTAAATTTTGAAACCCTAATTATCTGTTAACTGATTATCCAACACAACGCTCTTTTGTTTGGCTTTCTTTTCCTGCTTGCGAAGGGCTTTATTACTTTTAGCGCCTGTACTTGTCATCACACCACTGAAAGTAAGTTTGACGAGGTAGTTGAAAATGAATTTAGAATCTATTCTTTCAAAATAAATATTGCCGGTCCTGTTGTTGTTTTTATTTTTCACAACCGTGTTGGCTGCAAAGCTTTTTAGTCTTGTGGAAAATGAGGAATTATTCTTTTTCGTTTCATCCAGCAATTCCAGAATCAGGTTGTGATAATAGAAATCCATTTTCCCTTTACCGGAAAAATTATCAGCCCTGATGGAAAAATTTAATTTATCCATCTCACCCGATCGTACAATAGCAGATGCAAGCGGCACCAGCAACGGATTCAGGTCCTTCAGGCTAAAGGCACTCATTTGTACATTCGCAGTAAACACATCGTTTCTGCTGTAAAGAGGTGCCGCATATTGCAACGCAAGTCTGCTCTTGTTCATAAACAGCGAAGAAGCATTTACACGAAACGTATCATTCGGGTGCGTTTCCTTCATCCTGAAAGGAAATGCATTGCCATTGATATCGTTGAAGGTTACTGTTCCTTCTTTCTTTGTTTTTTCAGATAATTCTGTATAGCTGATATTGCCGTTGGCAAATGAAATCGTGTCAATGTCTACAGACAGCGATGAGCGCTTCATTAGCGTAGCCGGCAAAGATTTGTACAGTTTATTTGCGGGATAAGTTTTGTCTCTGTAGGTGGAAACATTGAAACCGTTTATGAAGATATTATTTGCGCTAAAATTTTTTCTTCCTGTTTGCAAACTAACATATGGTTTGTAAACGGAAATGTTGCTGATCTTTCCCGTTATGTAATCTGTCTGAAATTTTACACTATCAAAATATTGTTTTGCTGAAAGCCTTGGCGCAAATGAAAAAGAACCAATGTTCAATTTGTTTTCTGCGCCTGAATAGTTGATACTGTCAATAACATAGTTTGTTGTGGTCGTAGGAAAAGCAAGATGGTTCGCGGCAACAAATGATGCGTGATTAGGCGATATCCATTCTGCAACTGGCGGTTTTTCTGACGTGAGCCATTGTAAATTGTGCGCATCCATGCTTACATTTTCAGCAACAAATGAATGTGTGCGTCCACTATGAAATTGTATGTCTGTGTTGGCAATAGTAAAAGTTTTTACATTCATTGCTCTCTCTCCATCGTCACCTGTTAAGCTAAAACTTGTTCTAAACGTTTTGCCTGTAATGTTTGCGAGTGTTGTATCCTGTTGAAAATGAAATGTGTAGTCTTTGCAACCAAGTCTTGCTGTAATGTTTTTGTCCGTCGTATTAAAAGTTTCCAAACCAATATCAGATGAAGGAGATATAAACACCATATTGTTTTTCTTCACTGTCAGGTCTACATTAATCAGCCTTGATCGTTGCAGGTTAAACAACCATCTGCCTTTCGCTGAATTTTTTTGTGTTTTCTCTGTGTTGGCAAATACCGCGTACACTTTTGCCGTGTCTGCATACAAATGATCAAGTGCAATTTGCCGCGTGGCAATGTCGAACTGTGATGGTTGAAAATACAATCGCTGTGAATTGATCAGCAATGTATCGCCATTTTGCATTCGTTGTAGCGAAAAATCTTCTATGGTGGACAACGAGCCTACAACAATTGAAATTTTCGACGTTTTTGCATTGATATAGTTGTCGGAAAAATTTACATCTGCCGTGTGCGCCTCCTTCAAACTGAAAGTAACAGGTTCTCCTGTTGTCTTGTGTACATTTTGTAGAACCGCAGAAATATTGTTCCCTGAAATTTTTATGTCGCTGCGTTCAAATGATGACAAATGAATATTGTTCAGCACAAAGGTTTCTATGTCCAGGTCAAGACTAGCCCTTTGGGTAGCAGAAGATTGACCGCGATTTCGTGATTCGTGCGTAATGGTGGCATCATTTATTTCAACAGATTTAGCTATGAACTTATTGTCATCAAGAATGATGGCCAGATCCGGATGGTCGATGATGAGGGACTTACCTTCGATGTGTTTATTCTCGTTACGCTGAAAATTGAAATTGTCCAAATGCAATATCTTGTCCTCTTTATATTGCATAGATGTAGCTTGAAAATTGTACGAGCTGTTTTCAAACTGAAGATGCTTGGCAGATATATTTTGCAGTGCATCCAGCAGATCAGCACTGTTTTGTAAGCGAAGCCTGTTGTTCTTGAACTTGAAATATAAATGCAGGCTGTCTGCGCTAAATTTGAGCGGTCTTTCTCCGTAACGCACCACAGAGTAAGTTCCATTGTTAAACTCAAGTTCCTCAATGTCTGCGTTAAGCGTTATACCTCTCAAAATGGAGCCTAATGATTTTGCAGATTCTCCTTCTTTCAATCCTTTCAATTCATGTTTGATCACGGCTGATTCAAGTACAAATTTTTTCGCTTTTATTTTCTTTTCTACCAGCAACATTCCTATATCCGCTCCGTCGATCGTTAATTGCGGAAGAGACAGCAAAGGCTTGGTAGCAGTACTTGTCGGGTACACAAACAAGTTTTTCAAAACAATATCGCCGCCATTTTTTATGCTGAACTGGTTGAACTGCATCCGGTATTTATTGCGCGGCGAAAAAGATTCGTATTCTTTTACAGAGAAGGTAAAATCGCCAAGATCGATGGTGCCGGAATCCCCGGCGGTGATATAAATGTCATTCACTTGCAAAGTGTGTTTCTCTATATCAATATTTCTTTCCTGTCGCAGAAAACGAGTAACCAGGTGCGTGTTGGCATTCTTCATTTCCAGGTAGTGCACATCAATATCTCCAAACAAATGCGACACCACATCATGCATAATGTGCTTTACATCTTTGGATTTGTTTGCCTTCGGCGAAAGGTTCACTGCAAGTTCCGTCCGCGGTTGGTTGATCATTACCGAATCTACCTGCAAAATGCCTTGGTTGTACAATCTTCCAAAATTCAATTTTTTCAATCGCAGCGATGGCAAAGATATTTTGAAAGCATCTGTTGAGTCTGTTTGTTTTCCTTCATACAAGATGCTATCCATTGTAAGGTTGGCGGACGTTGTAGACAAATGCAAGGAGTGGAAAGCAACTGTTTTATTACTGTCCAGCACAACTTTTTGAGAGCCGATATCAAGTTTGATCGCATCTGTAAGGAAAACGCGATGTTTTTTTGCGGCAGTGCTGTCTGTTGGATGAAAACCTTTTATAAGAAGATCAATGTTTTTGATGTTGTAGGTGAAATCATTCCTGGTTTCATCTTTCAGCAAAAGTGTGGCATCCTTTATTTCGACATTATTGATGTTGGTGGCTTCGGCAAAACTGCTAAGGTATTTGTAAATATCACCGGCGTTCTGGAAGAATCCCGTTCGTTTACTGTTTTTTTGAATCACAATGTTGAACTCCGGCTTCTGAAACGCGATCGATTTTATGTTCAACTGCTTGTGCCAAAGTAAATCGACCAGGCTTTGCAGTTGCAGAACAACCTTTGGAAATGTTACGAAGTATCTTGATTGGCCATTGGTGGTATCCAGCGATGTAAGTTTTCCTCTTTCTACTGTGAATGTTAGCGTGGAATAATCGGCCCGAAGGCGTTTAAAATCAAGCTCGTAGGCACCATGCGTCTGTTCCCTTACCATTTGTTTGATCACTGAACGTATATTAAGCTTTACATACAGCAATACGCCTGCAACTGGTAAGACGAAAGATAAAAAAATGATCAATATTGCATTATAGCGCCTTCTCATTATGTGTTATGGCCAGATTCATGTAAAATACAACAAATAAAGCATTGTTGATCAATCAACTAGCGATTGACAAAAGTTTAACCAGATCCCTTTGTCAGTGATGGGTTTACTATGGCAAAATGCGTGCTGCCCTTGCGTTCATCAGCTTTTAACGCCGGATTGAATTTAGAAATTACCCGTTGATATACATTCTTTTTTTAAAATAATGTGCCTTCTTATCTTAGCCATTTAAAAAACTATTTTAAACGATATGGGAAAGAAGCACATCATTCTATTTTCTGTGGCTGCTATGAGCCTTGCTTCAGGTTGGGCACAAGATAACCTTGTAAACTCGCTGAGCGGCAATGCGAGTACGCATTCTAAAGACAAATTTGCTTTCACAAGTGTTTACAACATCGAAAGAACCTCTGTAAAAAACCAGGGTAGTAGCGGTACCTGCTGGAGCTATTCAGGAAACTCATTCCTTGAATCTGAAATGCTGCGCAAAGGCAAACAGCCGGTTGACATTGCAGAAATCTACACTGCACGTTGCGTATACATCGAAAAAGCAAAACAATATGTACGCATGCACGGTTCTGTGAGTTGGGGCGACGGCGGTGAACTGCATGATGTAATTAATATTTACGCGAAATACGGCGCTGTTCCTCAATCTGTATACAATGGTTTAAACTATGGTACTGCAACCAACAAATTCGGCGAAATGCAGGATGCGTTGAAAGGTATGCTGGATGGCATCATTAAAAATGCAAACGGTAAATTGACTCCAAACTGGTTGACAGCTTTTACAGCGGCGCTTGATGCATACCTGGGTAAAGTTCCTGATCAGTTTCAATACAACGGAAAAACATACACTCCGCAAACTTTTGCAAAAGAAGTAGTGGGTTTAAACGCAGCTGATTATGTGGAAATGACTTCTTTGAATGATCAGCCCTATTACCAGAAAGTATTTTTACCAATTCCTGATAACTGGAGCTTTGACTACGCATATAACGTTCAAATGAACGACATGACCGCTATCATCGACAATGCTTTGAAAAACGGTTATTCAGTTGGTTGGGCAACTGACGTAAGCGAAAAATATTTTAGCTGGAAAAATGGGGTGGCATACGTTCCTGAGAAAGATCTTGCGGACATGACTCCTATGGAGCAAATGGATATGTTCAATGGACCAAAGCCAGAGAAAACAATTACTCCGGAAATTCGCCAGGACGCATTTAACAACTACCAGACTACCGATGACCACGGCATGCAGATCGTAGGTTTGTCAACGGATCAAAACGGTAAAGAATACTATGTTGTTAAAAACTCATGGGGCGAAACAAACGACTACAAAGGTTATTTGTACGTTACTAAAAACTATGTGTTGTATAAAACAACGGGTTTGATGATCAACAAAGCGGCGCTTTCTAAAGAAATGGTTGCAAAAATGAAGATCTAAGAACTTTCACGATAAAGAGAAGATGCCCCGACGTTATGTTGGGGCATTTTTGTTTGGAGAAGGAACGCAGATTGTCATGATGGTCAAGATTTTTTAGTTTGAAATTTGAAATTTGAGATCAAATTTGTTGAGGAGTTTTGCCGTCCGATGCAAGAGTTTATCTCCAATCATTCTTCTTTGACGGGTAGTCAATTTCAAATTTCAAATCTTAAATTTCAAATCTAACAATCATGAAAATCTGCGTTCCACCTGTTATCTTCACAAAATATTACACCACCGCAGGATGATAGTAGACGAATTAAAGGCATATAAAAAGTTCACGACGAGTTATTATGTAAATGAAGGATTCCGCATTACTGCCGCTGTAATGATTCCCGTATTGCTCTCTTCCTATCTCGGTCACCTGGCCATGGGCATCACATTTGTGCTGGGTGCACTTTGTGTGAGCAGTGTAGACACGCCCGGCCCGATGCACCACCGCAGAAATGCCATGCGTATCACCATTCTGCTTATTTTTCTTGGAGCCATTATAGTAGGGTTTACTGTTAGGGTTCCTTGGCTGCTGGCCATTTTGCTGGCCCTGTCGGCCTTCACTTTCTCAATGATTGGCGTATACGGTTTGCGGGCCTCTTCCATTGGTGCTGCGGCGCTTTTGCTGCTGGTATTGAACATTGATGATAATTACACCACAAAAGAAATATTTGTAAATGCAGGACTCGTGGGTGCCGGCGGTATATGGTATTTTCTATGGAGCCTTTTGTTGAATAGGTTGAGACCTTATAAATTGGCCCAGCAGGCAATTGGCGATTCTATTCTATCGCTGGCAAAATACACCCGCATTAAAGCTTCTTTGTATAATAAAAACGTTGATTACGAAAAAACATATAAGACGTTACTGGAAGAGCAAGTGCATATCCACACAAAGCAAAACCTTGTTCGCGAAGTATTGTTCAAAACAAGAAGCATTGTTAAAGAAACCACCCACACCGGTCGTGTTTTGTTAATGACCTTTCTCGATTCCGTTGATCTTTTTGAGCGCATTATGACCTCCCAGCAGGATTATAAGGCGCTGCAGGATTGCTTTGATGATGACATGCTGCACCGGTTTCAGGAGGTTATTTTAAAACTTGCTTCTGAACTTGAAAACATAGGCATCGCGTTGCAGGAAGGTACAAAATCAGTAGCGGATGATGACCTTACCAAAGCACTCGAAGAACTTAAAACGCATTTTGCTGATTACAGGCACCAACATCTCAATGAAACGAATATTGAAGGTTTCATTAGTTTGAGGCATATCCTCGACAGCATCGTTGACATTCGCAATCGCTTGCTGACAATGCATCGCTACACACGTTATGACAAGAACCTGAACATTGAAAAGGATACTGCACTTGACTACAACCAGTTTATATCGCATACTGACATCAGCACAAGACAGTTCTTCACCAACATTAATTTTCACTCAAACATTTTCAGGCATTCGTTGCGTGTGAGTTTGGCGATGTTGGCCGGATTCTTTTTGTCAAAAGCATTAGCGGTTGGCCATGGCTACTGGATATTGCTTACTATCCTGGTTATTTTAAAACCGGCTTATAGCCTAACCAAACAGCGAAATTTTCAAAGACTTACCGGAACTGTTATCGGGGCCGTGATAGGTGCCACAACCCTGTACTTTTTGAAAGACAGGACTGTTGTTTTGGTAGTGTTAATGATCATCGGAATGTTAGGTGCTTACAGCTTGCTGCGTCTCCAATATTTTATCGCAGTTATTTTCATGACTTTTTATATTCTGCTTGCATTCTATTTCTTAAAGCATAATGAATTTCAAAGGGTCATTCAGGACCGTGTAATTGATACGGCGATCGGCTCGGCTGTTGCATTTGCATTCGTAATGCTCATTCCGCCGAAATGGGAGCATGAGCAAATAAAAAAATTGCTTACAAATTGCATTAAAGCAAACGCTGTATATTTCGAAGCTGTTGCAAGAGTTTTTACCGGCAAAGAGTTCAACAATTTTCAATATAAATTTTTCAGGAAAGAAAGTTTCGTAGCATTAAGTAATCTTTCAGACGCTTTCCAGCGCATGTTATCAGAGCCACGCAGCAAGCAAAAAAATAGTATGCAGATTTATCAGCTTACGGTTTCCAATCATATCCTTGCATCTCACATTGCAACGCTTGCCTCTTATGTGTTTAGTTTCGCGCAGCAACATGTTTCGCTGGATTTTCTGCCACTGGTAGACGATAGTATATCGCATTTCGATAACACAATCGCTATCCTGGAAGGTAATAGTGTAAGCACGAACGATCTGACGCAAATACAAGAAAGCAAATACATTGTACGAAACAAAGTAGAGGACCTTTTGTCGCAACGCGTACAGGAACTTAAAGCAGGATCATTCGATACAGACACACGGCATCAGCTGTCGCAATTGAAGACAATCACCGATCAGTTTGAATACATTCATAAGATTTCCATCGATATTGAAAAAATTGCGGGAAAATTTGATACTCCGTAAATTTAATGTCATATTAAATTCAACAACCAGAACGAATACAGATGCAAGACTGCCATATATTATTGATCAAATGTGCCGACCGTCAGGGCCTGATCGCAAATATTACCGGTGTTCTATTTAGCCATAACATCAACGTAGTGGTGATGAAAGAATTCGTGGAACCCGAAACAAATACTTACTTTTCGCGCCTTGAGTTGCTGGGGCCACTTGATGTGGAATCAATAAAAACTGAGCTGCTTAACACACTTCCCGCCGATACAAAGCTGATGATTCATCCGAGAAGGAAGAAAGATATTGTAGTGCTCGTTACAAAGGAGCATCATTGCCTGGGCGATTTACTCGTGCGTCATCATTTTGATGAATTGCATGCAAACATCAAGGCGGTGATTGGCAATTATGATGTTTTGAAAAACTTTACGGAAAGGTTTGACATCCCCTTTCACCACATCGATCATGAGTTGTACGATAAAGAAGAGTTTGAAGCAAGAGTGATAGATGCCATTCAGCAATACCATCCCGACTATATTGTGCTGGCGAAATTCATGCGCATTTTATCGGGAAATTTTGTGGCGAAATTCGAAGAGAAGATCATCAATATTCACCACTCTTTCTTACCTGCATTCATTGGCGCCAATCCCTACAGAAAAGCCTACGAACGTGGCGTTAAACTAATCGGAGCAACCGCTCACATTGTAAATAACGACCTTGATGAAGGTCCCATCATTACACAAAAAACAATTCCCGTTGATCATGAATATGATGTAAAAGGCATGCGCGAAGCGGGGCATGAGATTGAGAAGTCTGTATTGGCAGACGCCCTGAAACTTGTATTCGATGACAGAATATTCGTGATGAATAATAAAACGATCATCTTCAATTAGAGAGCACGCAGATGACACTGATTAAACTGATTTGCACAGATCAGCGCCAATCAGTTTAATCAGTGTCGTCTGTGTGCCAATTGCAATCATGAGGCCTTAGTGAAACTTAGTGTCCTTAGTGTCTTAGTGGTAAATCTTGCTATTTCACCTCTTTAGAATTGCCTTCAAAAAACAAGTTAACCTCAGGATCAAGCAACACTGCATCTGGTTTTGCAGAGCAAGGAAAAGTGACGACTGTTTTTGCATCACGAACGTCAATTTGTTTAATCTCTGTGCCAATTTTTATTTGTAGTGGAAAATCGAAAACCTTTGTTTGTTGTTGCAAAACAGTAACAGCGATCTCTTTTTTCTTCGCATCATATTTCCATGACACATCAAGTACAGGATGTTCTTTTGTGTACAGCCATTGCTGGAAGAAAGGCTTTAAATCTTTAGCGCTTGCTTTTTCAAAAATCGCTCGCAAATCATCTGTGTTCGCATTTTTGCCACGATATGCACCGTAATATTCTTTTATTGCTTTCCAAAAAATATCATCACCCAATTTTCTGCGAAGCATGTGCAACACCCATGCGCCTTTTTGGTAGGAGAACGCATTTAACAAACTCACATAATCGCTCGTTGGATTGATGACCGGCGCATTTGTTCGCTTAGAAAATTTTATTGCCTTGTCACGCTCATCTCTTAACCTTTCGTCAAGTTTCGCTTTGCCGTATTTTCCTTCAAGGTACAGGTCTGTGTAATACGTAGCAAAGCCTTCGCTCAGCCACAAATGCTCAAAGCTTTTTTCTGTAACCGTATTGCCAAACCATTGATGGGCAATTTCATGAGCGAGTAACGGCTCGTTGCTGCCATTGCCGCTAAGCGTTTCTTCTCCGTAAAAAATGGCGCTCGCATTTTCCATGCCTCCAAAGCGTGTGGTGGATTGCACGTTAGCTAGCTTTTTATAGCTATAGGGACCCACGTTGGTAATGAACCATGTGAGAATGTCTTTAGCAACAGCATAGTCATAAAAGCCTTTAGCGAAATCCTCGGGATATATCCAGCTATATACCGGAACACAATCAACATCGCCGCTGTGTTGTACAGCAAAGTCTGCAAGCCCTATCACCATTACTTTTGTTGGCAGTTCAACACTCTCTTCGTATTGCGTAAGCTTTATATGATTGGGCAAATTTGTTTCTTCCTTTATCAGCCCGTTTGAAATTACCTGGTAGTGGTCCGGCGCGATAACAGTGAAAGAAACCCGTGCTTTATCCGCTGGTGTATCATTGCATGGAATCCAGTGGCGGGCACGGGTTGGCCAGTTGTCTGCAAAAATGGTGCGATGGCCAAACTTGTTTTTTGCAATGATCAAACCATCTGCAGGAATACCTTCATAAGTAATGGTGATCGTTTTTTCGCGGCCGCTTTCAACCTGTTTCTGAAAATTGATAGTGATGTTATCCGTCTGCGATTGAAATTTCAAATCACTATTGTCCTCTTTTATGCTTATCACCTTCATTCCCTTTCCAGATTTCTGATCAACTCCAATGAGATCAAATGAAATGTTGTCGCTTTGCTGCAATGCTTTAAAACGAATCGTTGCTTTGCCCCTGATTATATCCGTAGTATCATTTACATTCAACTCAAACTGGTATTGCTGCACGTCTATTTTTTCATGCTGTGCAAATAAATGATTGGAAAGTAAAAGCAGAATAGCAAATGATCTTTTCATAAAAGGAAAGATAAGAAATGGAATGGAATGTTAACTCAGATCTTCAATGTACGATGTACGGTGTACGAAAGTGTTTTGGTGCTACATCGCAATGTATTTCGTACATCGTACACCGTCCCCCGTACATCGTATATGGCACATAAAAAAAGCGCTCCGAAGAGCGCCTTTATATACTTTACAATCTCACCTACTAGTGATGGTGATGATGTTCTTCCGTCATTTTTACGAATGCTTCCTGGCTGATAGGAGTATCAGTAGCTGCAACTTTTTGTTCAGCAGCTTCAAACATTTTATCAGTTTGGATTCTGTGGAAAGTATCTTCAACAAATTTTCTGTCTTTCATCATTCTTTCTACATAGTCATTCACCCAAGGCTGATCAAGATCCATAGGAGCACCCATGCTGCCCATGTAGCTGAACAACTGAGCTTTTGCTGCTTCGCGGATATCTTCTTGTTTTACTTCGATGCTGTTATCTTTAACCAATTGGTCAACGATCAAAGTCCATTTCAAAGAGTTAGCGAAAGAAGGATATTCAGCAGCTACCTCTTCTGAAGTTTTAGGTTTTTCACCGCCTGTTTCCATCCAACGTTTCAGGAAGCCTTCAGGGAATTCCATTTTAGTTTGGTCGATCAGGTAGTGATACAGTTGGTCGTAGATTTGATTACGAGCTTGTGCATCCCAATATTTTTGAATGTCTTCTTTAATTGCATTGCGAAGATCAGCTTCAGACTTGATCTCTCTGCCAGGAAGTGCAGCGTTGAAGAACTCTTCGTTGAATTCTGCTTTTTCGATCAAACCAACTTTAGTGATTTCCAGTTTGAAGTGTTTCTCATCAGCAGTTTGTCCTTTTGCAAGACCAAGATCGTTCAGGATCCAGTCTTTTTCTGTTTCACCGAAAGCTTTACCCAATTGTAAAGAAACAGTATCGTTTGCTTTTTTACCAATCAGGGTTTTGCGGAAATCTTCAGCGAAGTATTTTACCAAAAGAGAATTGTCTTTTTTAACACCACCTTCCAGTTCGTTACCTGCAGCATCAGTTTCAATGAAAGTAACGTTCAACACGTTGTCGTCACCTGTTACAGCTTCTGGATCTGTCATTTTACCGTGGCGTGTTTGTAAACGCTCAACTTCGTCGTTGATCATTTTATCAGTGATCTCAACATTGTAGCGTTTTACTTTTGCGGTACCAAGATCTGCAGTGTTTACAGCAGGCTTCAAACCCACTTCAAAAGCGAAAGTATATGGAGTCGGATTGTTTACATCAAGATTGGCAGCATCATTTTCTGGCAAAGGCAGAGGTTGTGCAAAAATCTCAAGCTTTTCATTTGTCATGTAATCCGTCAATTGTTTTTCAACAGAACGGAGAACTTCTTCAGTAAATACAGACTGGCCGTACATTTTTTTAACCATTCCTACAGGAACCATTCCTTTACGGAAACCTGGGATGTTAGCCTGTTTGCTATAGTTTTTTAAAGCTTTCTCGAAAGAAGGTAAATAGTCGGTTTTATCCACCTGAACAGTGATCTTGTCATTCAGCAAACCGATATTCTCCCTGGAAACAGTAGCCATATTGCACTTATTTTAGATTTTTAATTTGGGCTGCAAAGGTAATTATAATTAATAATTAATAAAGAATAATTAATAGGGGAAGCCCGCCTAAAAAAGCAACACTCCGACCTGCTGAAAATCAGAGAGCCACCTTTTTTAAGAATGCGGCCTTCCTAATTATTAATTGTTAATTATTAATTTGTTCTACTTGTCATTGAGTATCAATAACGGAATATAAGTGCTGTGAAGCATTTCCTTCGTATGCTGAATTTTGAAAATGCGGGCGAAAAAGTTGTGGCGGTGCGCCACCATTACGAGTATTTGTGAATGATTATCAAGCAAGAAGGTCATCAAGCCCTCTTCTACTTTGTTACTGATATGGGTGTAGAAATTGTGATCGATGCCTTCAAACACCGTATTAAATTTGCTAACGCATTGATTATAAGCTACAGTTGAAACTTCTTCTTCCACCTTTTTAATGTTAACAATCTGGAGCCTGGCGTTGAAATCCGTCAAAATAGTTTTTAAGGTTTCGAGTCCAATGGGGTTTAATTTGTAGCTAAAGTCAGTGGCGTAGGTTACTGTTTGTATGGGTTCAAAAGACGAGCCGGGGGGAATAGCTAAAACCGGGATCTTTGAAAGCCTGGACGCTTCATCTGCTGTACTGCCTATCAGTTTTTCCATACCGGAAGCATATTGCTTCATGCCTAAAACAATTAAATTGACATTATTCTCTTCGGCGGTATCTATTATCGTGGCGGCAGGCAGTCCCACGCTTACAATAGTTTGAATTTCAACACCCGGCACAAGTTCAGATAGTCTCTCCGCTTCTTTCTGAAGCTCCTTTTCATTCTCATGCTGAATATCATCAAAAGGTGTAAAAAGATAGGGAACCTCACTTACAGGTGTGGGCAATAAATAAACGTGCTGCAAAATAACCATTGACTGAGATGACTTTGCCAGTTTTACTCCATACAAAGCAGCATTCTTTGAGCTTTCGGAATAATCCACTCCAATTAGTATTGTTTTCATAATGCATCGTTTAGTTATAAAGTTACAATTGAAATGGCTGCATGTTTTCTCGAAAAATTAATTTTTTAATAAATTATAATTATAAATAATCTAATTAAAATTAGTCGACAGTTGTTATTTATTTATAGATTTGAAT
>NZ_JASBRG010000007.1:0-57737 GCF_029961145.1 Pinibacter soli
CTTACACATGCAAACACCCGAACAGGTATATCAAACAAAAATCCCGGTCACCTGAGGCAACCGGGACAATTTAAAAATCTGTCAACTTATTTTAGGACTATACAGATGTTTGAATTCGCCAACGTGCCGCATCTCTAATTTTCAAATTTTCAAATCCTCAAATTTTTAAATTGTCCCCATTTCCATGTTAGAACAATAAAATGTTAATATTTATTTTAAAAACATTTTAAAACTTCTTGCATTTTTTTAAAAAGATATTCTATATTAGTTAAACTTTTGCCAAAAAGGATAACTAACGAAGCTTATATGACTGCAAAAATCTTTCAATACAGAAGAAAAATTCTGCGTCAGCTATATTTCGAAAATGTGCTATCCTGCTCAGATATAAGTGAGCGGATAGAAAAAAGCATTCCCCTGACAACAAGGGTGCTGAACGACCTTATTAGCGAGGGTGCCGTATTGGAAACAGGCCATGCTCCGTCAAAAGGAGGGCGCCGGCCTTTGATGTACTCTATTAAACCCGATATCATTTACATAGTATCCGTAGCGATGGATCAGTTTGTGAGCCGTGTAGCCATTCTCGATATGCACAACAGGTTTGTAACCCCTATAGTGAAGTTTGAGTTGCCATTAGCGAATACAACTGATGCACTGGACCAATTGGCAGAGAGAATAAACAGGTTAGTGGGGGAGTCAGGAATCGATAAGAAAAACATCAGCGGTGTGGGTATCGGCATGCCGGGCCTTATTGACATAGAAAGAGACACCAACTATTCATTCTTTGAGACGAAGCAAAAAGGCGTAACAAAGTACCTCGAAAGTATTGTGGGGATGCCTGTTTTTATTGATAACGACAGTAGTTTGATAGCCCTTGCCGAATTGCGTTTTGGTGCTGCAAGAAATAAGAAAAACGCAATGGTCATCAACATTGGATGGGGGATAGGCCTCGGGCTGATCTTAAATGCCGGGCTCTTTAGAGGGAACAACGGATTTGCCGGTGAGTTCAGCCATATACCGTTGTTTTCGAATGGCAAGATTTGTAGTTGTGGTAAAACAGGTTGTCTGGAAACAGAAGCTTCGCTCGCCCAGATTGCAGAGAAAGCGCAGGCGGGACTGAATAGCGGAAAAGTTTCCATGTTAAAATCCATTCCCGAGAACTACGAACAAGCGACCGAGACTATTATTAATGCTGCGGCAAAAGGCGATCAGTTCTCAATTGAACTGCTGTCAGAATCAGGCTATAGCATTGGACGTGCTGCAGCTATCCTGATACACGTACTAAACCCTGAAGTGATCATTTTAAGTGGCCGTGGAGCGTCGGCAGGAAAAGTATGGCAAGCTCCCATACAACAGGCCATTAATGAACATTGTATACCCAAGTTGTCTGAAAAAACTTCTATCGAAATATCCACCCTTGGACATCATGCAGAACTGATTGGTGCGGCGGCTCTTGTGATGGAGCATTTCGAAAAAGTACCCTAGAAAAAAAATAATTGATAATCATAGTTGCCCGAAGAAATATGTAATCGCCGTATATCAGTGCGGCAGCATATTTCACAATGTTTGTGTCTGGCTCTAATGGTTAACTGTACCTCGTTCTTAATACTAACCAAATCTGTTCTTTCAATTTTAAAAACTAAAAAACGATGAAGTCAACCAAAACGTTTCTTTTGCTTTTTATGCTCTTCTGCATAGGGGGCATCGCCTTTGGGCAAGGAAAAATGACGGTGTCAGGTACCGTTAAAGACTCAACTGGCCACGCACTGGAAGGGGCCACTGTAACAGAAAAAGGTACATCCAACAGAGTGCCAACCAACACGAGTGGTAACTTTACAATCAGTGTAAAACAAGGTGCACACCTGGTTATTTCTTACATTGGATTTGCCACTAAAGAAGTAGCTGCTTCTTCTTCCATGCAGATATTGCTTTCTGCCGGCAGTCAAACTACAGATGAAGTGGTTGTTACTGCCCTTGGTATTAAAAGACAATCAAAAGCGCTAGGTTACGCTGTGTCAAAAGTGGACGGCGACAGGATCATGGCCAGCGGTACGCCTTCCAACGCCTTGCAGGCGCTATATGGTGCGGCACCGGGTGTAACTGTTGCATCTACAGCTGCAGGTCCTTCCGGCGGTATGAAGATCAACATTCGTAACGCAGTGTCTTTTGACCAAAGCACATCAAATCGCCCGCTTATCGTTGTGGACGGTGTTCCAATTCATGACCAAAATACGCAAATGGGATACGCTGCTACTGATCGTGATAATGGTACAGGTATCAATGATATTAACCCTGATGATATTGCTTCTTTCGAAATCTTGAAAGGTGCGAAAGCCTCAGTATTATACGGTTATCAAGGTGCCAATGGTGTTGTATTGATCACCACCAAAAGCGGCGCAAAAGGTAAAGGATTGGGCGTCGCGGCTTCATTCACCACTACATGGGACCGCGTAGCTTTTCTTCCTAAACTGCAAACTGAGTATGGAACAGGTTCCAGCCCAAGCAACTCAAGAAACGACGCACAAGGATATTATATTGATCCGGCTACAGGAAAAAGAACCCTTGCTACAACATTGGGAGATGGCTTCGGTGCTGCTGCGTTCGGACCAAAATTTGACCCAAGCGTAAGTCTTGTATGGTGGGACGGAGTATCAAGACCATGGCAGGCTCAAACCAGCAATATCTACAATGATCTTTACCAAACGGGCCATCAGAATACAACAAACGTTTCTGTAGGCGGTGCAAATGAGCAGGGACAGATCCGTTTCTCATACACCAATACAACTATGCCTGGTACAAGGCCAGGTTCAAAATATGATAAAAACACTTTCAGCCTTAACACGTCTTACAAAGTAAACAACTTTGTTACGTTAAGATACGCAGGCAACTTTTTCATTTCCCAAAACGTAAATGCCGCCAACCTGAACACAATGAATGGTGAAGGACAGCAGGCAGAAATCGGTGCTTATAGCGCAGATATCAATGTAGGTTTGTTAAATCAGCACATGGTAACTGCAGACGGATATAACTACTTTGCTTCTCCGGCGAATAAATATTTAATTTCCAACGGTAGAAAAGCTGTTGTAGGTTATTTGTGGGACCAAACGCAAAACAATTCCACTTTTACAAGAAACCACAATATCCAGTCTTTAACTGCTGATATCAGACTTTCTAAGATATTCAGCATCACTGCAACAGGCGGATTGGATTACAGCACGGAGAGAAATGTGTATAAGGGAAAATTGCTGGACCCTTCATTAATTGGACCTAACAGTGGTATGATGTACAGTGATGTAACGAACATTTACAAGAATACCTATGGTCAGGGTATGTTGAACTTCAACACCAAACTAAATGAAGACCTGGCATTGTCCGGCTTTGTGGGTGGTATCGTTCAGAAAAATACACTTGAAGGAAAAGGTGCAGCTGTAAATGGTTACGGTGGCGGAGGTATGGTAATTCCAAACTTCTTCTCATTTACTAACCTGCCACAGGGTGTACAACCTACATACCAGTTTCAAAATGGTGAGGACTTGTTGTACGCTTTGGTGGGATCTGCGCAATTGGCATGGAGAAATCAGCTTTTTGTGGAGGCACAATATAGAAACGACTGGTCATCTATTTTGCCAAAAGAAAGCAGAAGTTATCCATATCCTGGCATAAGCGCGGCATGGGTATTAAGCGAAACCCTAAAATTGCCGACGATATTTGATTATGCTAAAATAAGAACATCGTATGCAGAAGTGGGTCGCCCCGGACCTCGTTATTTCAGTAACATAAATTATACTGTTTCTCAAGTTGGCGGTGGCTATGTGTTTACTCCTCAGCCGGATTTGCCTCCGATGGATTCAGCAGGCAATCCAAAATTGAAAAACGAGCGTAAACGCGAATATGAAGTGGGTTTTGAAACTTACCTGTTTAAAAACAGAAGATTGGGTGTTGACTTCTCTTACTACAATTCAACTATCTACGACCAGATCATGGCGGTAGCCGCTCCTCCGGGCACAGGTTTTAAAAATTATAGAATGAATGCTGGTTCGGTTAAGACCAAAGGCTGGGAACTGGCTATTAAAACAAAACCAATCTTAACCAAAGATTTCGAGTGGGATCTTAATCTGAATTTTGCTCATGGCAAAACTGTTGTTGAAAGACTGGACGGACAACTGCAATCACTCACATTGTGGACCGCGTTCAACTCTGTGAATGCAGTGGCAAAAGTTGGTCAGGAATATGGTCAGCTTTATGCAACTAAAGCAACTTATACTTACGACAAAGCAGGTGATCCTAACAATGGAAAAAGAGTGGTGAATTCTGCGGGTTCAGCTTATGATTACAAAAGCGCAGAAAAACTGGTGGGTAAAACAATTCCAGATTTAACAGGAGGCGTTTTCACTTCTTTCGCTTACAAGAATTTGCGCGTTATTGCAAACTTCGATTACCAGTTTGGTGCTACGATTCTTTCAGGTGCAGAAACTTACATGATGGCAGCGGGTTCATTGAACGAGTCAGTGAAATACAGGGATGCGGCACATGGTGGTGTTGCTTATTACCTGGATGCAAATTCAAACAAAGTTGCGGGTAACAACCCTAATGGAAACACTTTCCACGATGGTGTGATTCTGGATGGTGTTACTACAGATGGTAAAACAAATACTAAGGTGGTGACTGCTGAGAATTACTATTATGATTCATATTTCTCAAACGGTTTCTTCCCTGAGGACAGAATTTATAAGAGCGATTATATAGCATTGCGTAACTTAGCATTTGATTACACTGTTAGCTCAAAAATTGCTCAAAAAATCAAAATGCAAAACCTGGTTATTTCAGTTTTTGCAAATAATGTTGCCTACCTATACAAAGCTGCACCGAATTCAATACCTGAGTCAACTAACGGAACAGGATGGGGCGTAGGTTCTTACGGAACTACAGCATTGCCTGCACAACGTTCAATAGGTATTTCTATTAAAACTAAATTCTAAAAAAACTAAGATGAAATACGTAAAAATAAAATCAGCCGTTTTGCTTACGTTGTTGCTGTCATCGGTGGCATGTAAGAAAAACCTAGACGATCTATATCAAAATCCTGATGGATATTCGAGAAGCCAGGCCAATAATTCAGGAGTAAGCGTAATAGCCGGCTTCTTCACTTCTCAGTTGAGTCAGGGATTTTTTCTTACTGGTGATTATGGGGCCACTTACCACCAGGTAAGAAGTGGAAACAGAACCATCGCAAGCTCCATGCAGGCTTATAACGTAATGTCAGAAGGAAGCGCCAAAGCTCTGGCAGATGTTGAACATGACTGGGGTACAGGTGGCTTTAACGAAACTGTTTTCAACTTCGTTAATACACAATGGATCACTCCAATCCTTTGGGCTCAACATGAGTTCAATTCGTCAACAAAACGAACCAAATTAGACAGTTTATATATAAACCTGATGCATGTGCTGAAAGGCTTTGCATACCAGAGAGCTACTGATTTGTACGATAAAGTTCCGTACATCGAGACAGGTTCAGCAGGCGGTCTTGATGGCATTAAGGCAAAATACCTGGGCCAGTCAGACATCTATCCGAAAATAATCAACGATTATAAAGTTGCAGAAGCTGCATTGGTAAGCCTGACACTTTCTTCCACTGAACAGGCATCCTTTACTCAACAGGACATCCTTTTGGGTGGAAGCATTCTGCAATGGCGCAAGTATATCAATTCACTAAGACTACGTGCTGCCATGAACGTAAGTGAGGTAATGCCTCAACTTACAAGCCAGGTGCTTACTGAGCTGCAGGGCAAACCGTTATTGTCTGCTTATAACGATGAGGCAGGTGTGTCCGACGTTACGCTTATTGCTCTTAATCGTATTTGTAACGAATTGGGTATTACCAGAGCTTACAGAGAAAGAGTTGATGACTGCCGTGCCGGAAAAAAATTCCTGCAGGATGTAATGAACGTTACACCTACACAGACGAGCAAAGTGGTAAACGGACAAACACTGCAATACTTTAGCGGCGAAAATTCCGCAGCAGGTTTAGTGGCAGGTACTGTTGACCCTCGCGTTTCTTACATATTTGCTCCTGACTGGAGTGGCAGATATATTGGTCTGGACACTAAATGGGATGGCAATACCGATCCAAATAGTTATCTGAACAAAGCTTTGCGTGGTATGTACATCAATGATCCGATTCTGACTGACATAAATAAAACAACTTTTTATTATGGTGTAAACAATAGTCAGTCAATCGCATTGGATGCCGCTTCAAAGGCAGATCTCACAAAACGTGAAGCATTTCTGTTGACCAACTTGCGCAGCAGACTGGCAAACTACGATGACAACCAGGGCAACGTAGGTACAGAAAATCCGCTGATAGCAGAGCTCAACATTCGCCCGGAATTCAACTTCGCAGCGAAATATCCAACCATTCACGCAGTGGAAACAGAACTTTCATTGGCTGAAGCAGCCGTTAGGGGCTTGGGCCCTGTGAGTGGAACTGCAACTCAACACTACAAGAATGCGATCATATTGTCTTGCAAATACTGGTATAATTTGAATATAAACAATCAATATTCCAAATCAACTTTACCTGCGTTGCCAACAACAATGGATGATTCAAGAATCAACAACAGACCTGCGATGGAGTATAACGCAGCAGCGTATGCGGACTTTGCAGCTTCGAAATTTGACGCAATGTCAAGCCAGCAAAAAGTACAGGCGATCTTTGATCAGCTTCAGTTGCATTATCAGTTGTTTAACTTTGAAGTGCCATACACTGCTGCACGCAGATTGATTAAATATGTGGGCACTAACCCTGCGGCTATGTACGAAAGATACAAATGGAAAGAAAGGATGACTTACCCAAGCAGCGTTCAGGCTTCTGATCCGGATGGTTGGGCAATCATTAGTCCTTCAAACAATCCTGATCTTCCTGTATGGTTAACAGGCCGTACAACAAAATGGAAGAATGCATTGGAATAAGAATGATGGTGGTCTTAAAAAACATAGAAAAAGATCCGGTCGTAAGACCGGATCTTTTTATTGGAGGTAAGCCGTTATGTGCGACTCTATTTATTTGACGATTTGTTCCGTGACTGTAATTAAAAAAACAATTGCTCTTTTTTCGGATCAACGAAAAATCATCGTTTTCCCTAATAAAAATTTCTGTTCAATACTGTTTAAGCCAGTTCTTTTTCCTTTAGGAAAACAGAAAGTTCTAAACAGAGAGATTCGCCTTTGTCCTGGTTGTACCAGCGTTGTAGAGAATCGAGGATTTCTAATTTGCTTGCGTTTGCGGACTTCAAATGGTTTGCCAGTCGCTGAGCTGAAATAGCTCGCGGTCCCCAAACAAAGACGTCATTTCCGGTATCATCTCTCACTATTAATTTCGGTATAGCTTTGCCACCATTGGTAAGATATTGTTCTATCAGGAATGGATCACTGTCACGAAGCTGTATTTCGTAAGTCAGCAAATCATTCTGCTCCGTCATCTGTACCAGAAACGGCACTGTGTGTGCTGCGTCGCCGCACCAGGGTTCAGAAATGATTATCCAGTGTTGTGGTTGAGAGATTTGCTTTAGTTGAGTCACCAGTTTTTTGTCCAAAGCCATTTGTGCATCCCAACGCCTCATTCTTGACCTGTTTAATCGAACGTAATTCAGATACGTAGCGTCATCATAGGGCGCGGCTGGATGCGGGTTTTCTAGAATTTCGTCAAACAGTTGTTTATAGGTACTGTAATTCATGTTATTTGCTTTTTCAATGTTTTCAGAGTTCGATTCCGCAAAATAGGGACGGAATAAATCAAAGTTTATGATTATGGTCACTATGCAGAATGACTGAATGGACTAAATAACTGAGTAACTAATAACTGAATAATTGAGTAGACTGAATAAACTGAACTTTAGGTGGCAAATAACCTAATTGTATCAATCAATAACTCATTCGGCTTTTAGTTTACTCAATCTATTCAATCTATTCAGCCACTCAGTTATTCGGTCATTTCCTCACCACAACTGCCAGTTGAATTCTGCCAGTTCCTGGCGGTTATCAGTGTTTTGATTGCCGCCGGATTTGGCACTCACGCACTGGTTTACTTTTGTGCTCAGTTCGTTAATGCTCATTTTGCTGTTTTGCTGAAGCTGTGCAATGATGCAGGATGTGAACCAACCATTGGTAATGCCGCCGCCTTCTCCGGCGGATTCATTGCTTTGTGCGGCAGAAAGAACGTAAGCTCCATTGTTTCGGCGAATGTCTACAAACGCTTCTTTCATCAATTTAAATATATCTGTGGAGGAGCTTTGCGATGGATCATTGTTTTCTGCCACATCAAGAATTTCAATACTTCCTGCTTTATTTTTATCCTTATCATCATTTCCTTTTTTTGTGCCGGGTATATTGTTGGCGCTGGTATTCATGCTGCCGTCAGACTCCCCGCTGTGACATGCATCAAGCAGCAATAGTTTTTTTCTTGCAGGAATACTGTCGAGCAATTCTTCCAGTTGCGCATAAGAAATGCCATTTAGCGAAGGATCATTTACATCTGTATTGCCCGTTACAAAATAAAAATCATCAGGATGCTGCGGATCCACCATGCCATGTCCGCTGAAGCTTACGATCACTTTATCATCAACAGAAGCATTCATCAGTTTTTGTTTGAGAGCAAGAATATTTTCTTTCGTGGCGGCTTCATTCATCAATGTGTCGATTAACATTTTGTTGCCGAATTTCTGTTTGAGTGCAGCTGTTAAATCACGTATATCCTTTACGCAGTAGCTGAGATCTACGAACGAAGAGTGGGCGCTGTAATTGTTAATGCCAATGCCGATGAAATAGATTTTTGAACTTAATGGCTTGTTTGGTGTGTAGGTTACGTACAATGCCTCTTTTCTGCTGGATGCGGCGTTTTCATTTGTGCAAGTCATCTCAATTTTGTTCATGCCTTCGCTCAGCAAAACTGTCTGCGTAATGTTCGCAATGTGCGATGCATTCATGAGTTGCTTACCATTAATTCCATTTAGCGGCACATCATTAATAAAAATATTGTAGCTCTTAATATTATAGAGGCTATCGGAAATAGTGAATGTAAGAGTCAGTTGTTGTGTAGGGGTAAACGGCTGTATATTTTCCGCGTTAACCACCACTGATGGCACATGCAATGTTTTATTGTTGAAATCTTTTTCTGTAAAACCATTCTTCTTTATTCTGTCCTGCCATGCTTTGTAGTATTCGTTAATAAGCCGGTGATCATTGCTTCCAATGGTTTCCAGCACTTTGTCCGGACGATTGAACTGTAAATCAAACTGATTAAAATTATACAGCTTGCCGTTGAGTTTGAAGTTCAGATATTTGGTATCGGTTCGGGAAGAAATGAAATAGTAGCCTTCCGGAGAAATGATCGCATAATCATGATCTTTAAAAAACACCATTGTAAAAACTTCGCGGCCATTTGCAAGATCCCATTTCGTTAAGGTGCCACCTTCGCACCATGTGTATATATACTTACTGTCAGGCGTGTACACCGCGCCATTCACCACTCCCGCAGTTCTCATTTTTAGGTTGTAGAGTGGTGTGCCGTTTTGTGCATTTATTATCCGCGCAAAATGAGCACCCACGGATAGCATCGGATCAGCTAAAAGACAAGCGGTCTTTTTATTAGGACTGGTGATGTATTTGTTGGTGATAGAGCCGAGTTTTTCACCGTTAAAAGAGAGTGGGGTTTTGAAAACGATATTTCCCCGAAGGTCCTGGCAATAAGTGTAACCAGGATTAGAGCGGCTGTCGCCATCTTCAAACGTGCCGATCAGGTATTTCCCATCATCGCTAATAATCGGCATCGGAAAAAAGAGGTATTCCTGCTTCGTTGAAATGGGCGTTACAACGCTTTTGGGAGCAGCTTTGCTTATCGCATAGGGGACATCATACTTTGTAATGTAGCTTCTCAATTCATTGTTGTATGGAATGTTGGTTCCATCGGCAAACAGCAAAGTCGTATCCGTGCCTTTGTTGCTTTTCAACATACCGAACATCAATGTTACGGTTGGTGGACCCATGTGTCTGCGCGGGTTCACCATGTCGGAGGACGTTGTTTTTACTGTAAAAGATTGCAGTCCGGGATAGTTGAGTTTAATGAACCTTTTGTTTTCACCGGGTTTTTCCGGCGTATTGCAATCGTTTCCTATCAGCAGTTTTGTATCGGAATGCGTATTGTAAGGAATTTCTTTTATAATGGAAGGCGTGTCGTTGTTAATGATCATCAGCATGCCATTTGACTGAAAGTTTTCTCCAAGATCAAGAATGCTGTATTTGTCTTTAAATAAGTATTGAACGTTTAAAATGGTGGAAGAGGGTGATGGAATAAACGTCAGTTTGTCTATAGAATTTACATTTTGCATGCCGAACATACTTCTTGTAACGTACCAGACTTTCGGAGAAAAACTGCTGGTATGCATTAACGTTACAGGGTCTATCACATTGATACTATTGGCGATTTCTTTCGCTATTGAATCTGTAAAATCCCACAGGCTCAGATTTCCGTCTTGATGACCTGTCACGAGAAATTTATCATTGGGACTGAACGTCATTGCAGACACCGGATTTTTGATGTCACAGTGACTGATCATTTTGTGCGCATTGTTAAAAATGCTGATCCGGCAGAGTGTGTCATGATCATACAGTGTCATTTGAGCTGCAGCATAATAAAGCTGTCCATTGCCGCTTGTGGTGATCACGGCGTTGTCATATGCATCTTGCGGCATTAATGTCTGCATAGAGTCCCTCAATGTGAAGCGCACCATTTTCGCAACCGGCGGAGTGTCGGGCCTATCGGGCCTGGAAACCAGGTATGTCATCAACATTGCAGAATCGTTTTTATTGAAACTACAATGTTCCAAAGCTACCGGTAACCTGCAGACCATTTTGAGATGTTGTACATCCCATAGTTCTGTAAAAGCATCACGATGTACAGGTGGTGTTTTAAAGATGTTATGATATTCGGAATTGTAATGAAAGATATATTTGCGACCGGGGCTCATCAGCCATTGGCCGCCCTTATAGGCTTTGCTCGTATCATTATAGCTTGCAACTTCTGCATCTGTTAGAAAGTTGAGGAGCCTGTATTTTGTTACATATAAAGAAGCTGCATGATTCAGTGCTGTAAATACAGTGATCAGCAAAGTGCTGTCTGACACAAATGCGATAAAGGTCTCCGCCTCTGTTGTAGTGTCCTCATAGCGGGTTAGTTGTTTAAGTAACTTTGAAGTAGTTGCATTGTAAATATTAATCGGTGCATCTGACACAGACTTCAGGTCGCCGTCAGCATTGTATTTTTTTATTTTAATGGAATGGGAGGCGATCCATTTGCCGTTTGGGCTGAGTGTGGCGGTTTCGTTTCCTTTCAGGCCCGTGTTCAATGACTTGCCCGTTTCAATGTCCCAAAGATAAAATGCCTGGTTGTTGAATTCGTTCCAGACATCGCCAATTTCCAGCACGGGTGCGGGAGCACCGATGACCTGTTTGCCATCATTGGTAAAAGATGCGTTGGTGTATACAACACCATTGCCGCCCAACTCTGTAGTTAATTTCTGACTAAAGGCATCCCATATTTTTATGATACCGTCATCGCTTGTTGTTACCAGTTGTTTGCCATCTGCACTGAACCTTGCTGAATTTACTTTTTTCAAATGTCCCTTTTGCAAAACGAGAGAAGGCGATTGTGCATTTCCATGCATAAAGGATAACACTAAAAGCAGCAAAGAAAAAAGTTTGGTACACATCATACTGTTCCGTCTTTTTTTATCGAGTAATTATATCCACCCGCTTCAGCATCCAATGATCAAATGATTTGATATCACCTCTTTGTCCCGGGCCTTCTTCATTCAGCAGCGCTTCCAGTGGATTGTCGCTCAACTCTGGCTCGTCGCCTTTTACAACGCCTCTGCGGGTAAAAATATCGCGATTGGTTACAGGCTCTCGCAGTGCGATAAAAACGTAGTGATAAATTCCCGCTGTGGTATGTCTTACCGTAGCAAGATGATAAAAACTCGTGTCAGACAAAATATTATTGGGATAAGTGAGAATACTTGTTCGCGGTTGCGGATACAGTAAATAGGTGTTGCCTTTGGGATCGATCGACATTACATAAATAAACAGCGGCGTTGTTTTATCAGTCGCCAATGTTGCACCTGCATCTTTCTCAATGCCAATGTCAAGCTTATCCTCAGTGCCGGATTTGCCCGTTGTTTGATCATCTGCTTTTTGCTTACTATTGATATTTTTTATTGCAAGGTGAAAAGGAAATATCATGGACTTATCGGGGGGAGGCGATGTCATCGATAACCAATTTGCCAATACCGACAGTCGTCTTAGTCTTTCGGCTAAGCTATCAACAGGATAAGTATTGCCGCCGGCAAAAAAATCCGTTACTGCAGTAAGCCCATTTCCTTTATTTGCATCTTTACTTAGAATTGTTTTTTCCCAGCCGAAAACAATATTGTTCGCGTTGTTTGTAAAATGCCCTGCAAGCATGTAGTCCGCTGCTGCAGGGGTATTCACAACTTTGAAGTTTCTGTTTTTTTCAACAGACAATTTCGCCCGCAGTTGTTCTACCAAAGCAGCAGGCGGCGGCAATTGTAAATATGCACTGCGGCATTTTGCAGCATTAATAAGGTTGTTGAGCGTTGTTGCATCAGGACTGCTAAACGTAAAAGTTTCCATAACTCCGTCTCTGTTTAATTTCCAGCCGTTGCTATAAAATAGAACAGCATCGGGGAAGTTTTGAAACGAAGGATTCATCCACTGGTAGCCGGGATTGCTTTGCTGATACAACGTTTTTGCTTTGGCCACCACATCATCATAAACATCCTGAGACAACCCATTGCCAAGAAATACTTTTAGCGGAGGATCAGGGTTTGTCAGTTTTTTCAGTATGGTAAAATTCAATGCAGTCAGATCAGTCGCTTTCCATTTATTGCTTTGATTGATCACCATTACTTCTGTTTCCGTAAAGCCAACATTCGTTACTTTGATACTGTCTTTTGTTTTGGTGTCTACGAGTATATCGTCGTTTAAAATATCGTCAGTAAAGCCTGCCGTTATCACCGGCAGCTGTTTGGCGGAGCAATCGGTGCACTTAAGTGAATAAAACGCTTTTTTTATTTGCGCGGGTGCACTGCCGATAAGATTTTGCCTGCGTCGCCGGGCGGCTTCTATATTCGGAGTTTGTTGTTTGTTCATAAGCCGCAGCTTTGATACAGTTCTGTCAAGCAGTACATCGATCGGTGCCTGGCTCCATTCCGTAACGGATCTGCAAAAATTAATAGTAAAAGCGCCATAATATATTTTCGGAGCCACCTGTGCTTCACTTGCAATTTCATTATCCTGGCAAGAGCCAATCGTGAGTGCGTTTGACTGACCAAGCATGCGTGTTGTGGCTGCACCTGCGCTTATGAATTTTCCCGGTTCCAGTGATGGCTTTACTTCCCTTGCTGAATCAGCTTCGAATATCGTACTGCCGCGTGTGTTGGTCGCGCTATGGCAGCAATCAGTTATCACCGTAAGCACAACACCTTTGTCAGTAAAGCCCGAAAATATTTTATTCAGTTCTGCACTGTTAAAGTCGGGAACGCCCGGTTTTGCTATATCTGCGGACAGTATAGTATTGCGGTAACCTTTGCCGGTTCTTAATTGATTGTCGTTTGCCGACTCATATTCATAACTGCCATGACCAGAGTAGAAGAACACAATGAAATCGCCCTTTTGGCATTTGGTCAGTAGCTTGTTGAACGTTTCCAGTATCGCTGCTCGTGAAGCTTCCTGATCACGCAGGATGGTTACGTTTTCCGGCAGGAAGCCGTAATATTTTATAAACAGCTTTGAGATCGTATCAACATCATTTAGGCATCCATTGAGGTTTTTGATGCCGCGGTCCTTGCATATCTGGCAGGTAGCAGGATTAACATTGGCGAGGTAGTTATTGATACCCACGCAAAACATGTATTGATTGCCTTTCGCGTTTCTTTGTGTTTGCGTTTGGGGAAACACAAATTGGCAGAGCAATAAAAAGCAGCATGACAAAAAACATGATCGCATAGTAAGTGGGCATTAGTGGCTTGAAAAAAGAAAGTGCTAACAGGAAGATCTCTGAGGCTGTTTTTTACAATAGGAGAAAGGAAATGTAAGCGTGGTGCGGTGTTTGCTGCACGCACTCCACACTAATATACAATTATTCCGTCACCACAACAAGCACTTAACCAACAACAAATTCAGCGGATAAATGTTAATTTACATATACATCACCATACGCAGCTTCAATGAAAAAATGGAACCTCACCTTCATACTGCTATTAAACATGCTATTTGTGTTTGCGCAAAGACGTGAAATTGATAGTTTGTCTTCGCTGTTGAGAACAGAAAAAACAGATCTGGGAAGGATAAAAATATTAAATGTACTTAGCTATCTCTATCAGGATTCCAAACCCGATTCTGCACTATTGCTGGCCCAAAGGGCATGGTTTTTATCGAGAAAAAATAGCGATATAGCTGGAGAGTCTAATGCGATGAGTCAAATGGCTATTGCTTATAAAAGTCTTGGTAATTTTACTAAATCACTCGAATATTCAATCGTAAAATTGAAGATGGACGAGGCGCGAAAATTGCCTGTAAACCTTACTGTCAGCTACCTTTATATCGCTTCGCTATATGCCGCATCAAAAGATTTTGATAAGGCGCTGTTGTACGCAAAAAAAGCGGATTCAATTATCAGTGACCATTCGCAAGTAAAAAGACCAGACTCTATAACTCAAAAACTGAAAAGTTATGAGCCTTATTGCTTTGTTAGCATCGGTGATATTTTTGAGAAAAAGGACATGCTCGACTCTGCAATTTTGTATACTCAAAAGTGCCTCGATATAAGCACGCAAAAGCATGACACCTTGTTGATTGGAACCGCACTCAATAATCTTGGAAACATTTATAGAAAATTGGGGAACGACTCGTTAGCACTGAAAAACTATCGTGCAGGTATACCTTTTATTTTGGCTAACAGTGATTACTCTACCTATACGGAAAGTACGCTGGGTATGGCCCAGGTGTTTGATCACATGGGAAAGCGGGACTCAGCTTTCCAATATGGCAAACGTTCTTTTTCGGTTGCAGGTGCCAACCAGTTTATTGTAAAAAGTCTTAGTGCTATTAATTTTTTGTCAGGATTGTATAAGAAAGACAATAGTATCGATAGCGCATATGCTTATCTCGAGATGGCCGGTTCGTTAAAAGATTCTATTGAAAGCGCAGAGAAAGTACGTGAACTGCAAAACATGACTACCGCGGAGCAGGTAAGACAAGCAGAATTGGAACAACAACGACAGGAGCAAATAATAGACAGAAAAGAAAAACTGCAGTTGCTTTTTATAGGAATCATGATTCCTATTTTCTTCTTGATAAGCATACTCATCAGTAGGAGAAAAGTGCACAAAAGACTGATCGAATTTATGGGCGTTGTTTCTGTGTTGCTATTCTTCGAATACATAACATTGTTGCTGCATCCGTTTATTGCAGAAAAATCGCATCACTCGCCGATAATTGAGATTGTTGTTTTTGTTGCGATCGCAGCCATCATCACACCGGCGCACCACAGAATTCAACACTGGTTATTAAAGAAATTAGGAGAATACAATTACTTAAAGCATCACAAGGCAATAGAGGAAGGTGAGGAAAATGAAGAAGATATCACTGAAGAAGGCACAAACGAAGCCATGCCTGGTCCAGTGATATAGTCAGTATAAAAATTTAGGTCAATTCGATGGTTGTGGAACTTTGATTTCTCTTCCGGTGTCAGAAGGTTTTGTAGTGTCGGCGGGCATGATCATTTTGGTCGTATCTGCCGGTTTCATCATAGTGTCCGTGGCGGAATCAGCTTTTTTCTCTTCGGTACTTGCATTGTTATTACAACTATAAATGCCAGCAATAAATACAACTGCCAGCAATAATGCCGGCCTGAAAGCCTGATGTGGTTTGGTTGTCATTTTGGTTTAATTTTCTCTAATGTAGTGTTATTATTTTGCGGATGCAAGTCTATAAAGGAGTCGGGAAGAGTTTAGACAATCCTCTTTCGTTGCTGTCTGACAATGGCGGACGGGCTGGTTTTTTACATCTATATCGTATGCCCTTCACTGTAGACAAGGAAACGATCTGCCTGCAACGGCTCATTGGCGACCCGAAAAAATCAGAATTTCTTCAGAATTGACAAATACATTCGTAGAGTTCAGCAATTTACGAAAGGTTTAATTTGACGTTCCAACAAAAATCTTGATTACAAGTTTTTAAGGGTGAAAGCTGGTGCTTTCATTTCGTCAAAAATAACCGGGGCTTTTCAAGGCCCCGGTTTTTTATTTACCGCTGGTCAAAAATCATTCTTAATTCGGAAAGTTTCCAGATTTGACGCTTAGGTTTGCTGCCGGAAAAAAATCAGAATGAGGAATTTGCTTTTGACGCTCAGCGTATTGTTTTGTTGCAACATCTTATTTGCGCAGCACACCGGTGGAAAACAGGATGTGGGAAAAATATCCGGTCGCGTAACCGATGCGGCTTCACATGATCCGCTCGAGTATGCGACGATCACTGTTTTGGACAGTTTCAGCAATAAAACAATAACCGGAAGCACCTCTGCAAAAGACGGACATTTTACCGTTGAAGATATTTCCGCAGGGCGATATCGCGTTACCATTGAATGCATCGGTTATAAGCCTGCAACTCTTTCTGGTATTGAGGTGACGAAGAACGGCAATACTACTTTGAAAAACATTTTACTGTATAAAGAGGCTCAAAGCCTTGCAGAAGTGACGGTTACGGCACGTCCAAAGCTTGTTGAGAATAAGATCGACAAGATGATATTTAACGCAGAAAAAGATATCACTTCAGCAGGTGGTGTTGCTGCAGACGTACTCAAAAAAGTGCCACAGGTTTCTATAGATGTTGATGGAAACGTGCAGCTGGCGGGAAATGGCGGCATCCGCTTTTTGATCAACGGACGTCCGTCTACGGCGTTCGGCAGCGACATTGCGGATGTACTGCAGTCTATCCCTGCAAGCCAGATTAAGAGCATTGAAGTGATCACCAATCCCGGCGCCAGATACGATGCGCAGGGTATGGGCGGCATTATTAATATCATTCTGAAAAGCAGCAAGGCCAAGGGTTACAATGGCAACCTTTCGCTTACAGCCGGCACTCGTGCAGAAAACGGATCCTTTAATTTCAATGCAAGGAAAGATAATTTCTCTGTAAATGCATTTGTAGGCGGCAACGCAAGACTCAAAGTAAACACACCTTACACCAGCGCCAGAAATTCAATTGACACAGTGAGTAAAACCACTGCCACATTGTTGCAGGATGGTAATACAAACGTAAAACGCAAGGGTGCTGAAGCCGGCCTGGGCATTGACTGGACATGGAAAAAATACAACAGCATCGCGGCGTCTGTTAACTACAATATGTACGGGGTAGAAAATGGAGGCGCTGTAAACCAGTTGCAGCAACTGTTTGATGCCAATAGCAATCCTCTTGCCAATATTGCAACGCTGAATAACAGAAACACGAAAAACAATTTTCACGGTACTGATATTGCGCTCAATTACAAACGTACTTTCGCGAGAGACGATCAGGAGTTAAGCCTCTCGGCAAATACGAGTCTTGGGCATTCGCACATCAACGCCAATAACCTGCAGTACGCCATGCCGCAGGATTCGCTGATGTCCGGCACTATGAACACCAATCCCGGTAAAGAATATCAAACGCAAATAGCACTGGATTACAGCCAGCCCATAGCAAAGAAGGTTATGCTGGGATTAGGACTTAAAACTACATTTCTTGATATTGCAAGCGATGCTGATGTGCTTGGTTATTATCCGGTTCAAAAGGCTTATTACTATGACAGTTCTCTGTCTAATAATCTTGATTATCATCAAAAAGTGTATGCCGCGTATGCAGAATTGAGTTTTCCTGTTGCGCATCTTTTTGATGTAAAAGTGGGCAGCCGCTATGAGCGTACAGAAACTTCTTCTTACTATTCCAACGCTCAGAAACAAGTAGCGACGCCGGCTTACGGCACTTTTGTCCCTTCTATATTTTTATCGAAGCAAATAGGCGAGAGGCAGCATGTTAAACTCAGCTATTCAAAAAGAATTGAAAGGCCCGACTACGGCGATCTCAATCCTTTCATTAATACAAGTGATCCTAAAAATATTACCGCAGGAAATCCGTACCTGAAACCAGAGATCGGTCATCGCGTGGAAGCAGGCTATAGCTATGATTTCGGTAAAGGAAATTCCGTTTCGCTAACAGCTTTCTACAGGCACAACATGAATGATATTCAACCGTACGTTACCTATTATCCTTCCCTGCAGGTAGGAGATACAACTTACTACAATGTCTCTGTAAGCACACGTGAAAACGTAGGTGTAGAAGACAATACAGGCGTCAACATATTTGCAGATGTTTTTCCTGTATCAAAGCTTGAGTTCCGTTCCAACCTTTCATTTTATCACCGTAAGATCGATAACCAGATAGATGTTGGCCAAAGCCGCACATCCTTTAACTACAGGATCAATGCGAATGTGACGTACGAGTTTGCCAGTACATTGACTGCAGAATTTTTCGGCAACTTTAATTCTGCGAGAAACGAAGTGCAGGGAAAATACCCTTCCTTCGCAACGTATAGTTTTGCCGTACGCAAAATGTTCTGGAACAAAAAAGGAAGCCTTGCGTTGAGCGCCAATAATCCTTTTAGCGAATATGTAACACAAAGGACAGAGTTATACGGGTCTAATTTCACTACCACATCTATACGCAAAATTCCTTACCGTTCTGTGTCTTTAAACTTCACATGGAAGTTTGGGTCGCTTGTATTCAAAAAGGAAAAAGAGAAAGAAGGACAGGGGGATGATAATGGAGGCATTTAGAAATACAGTAAGCACACTGATGACGCTGATTAAACTGATTTACGCTGATCTTTATCCCAGTTGTTACATACTTGATAAAAGAGTCCCGCCCAGGGACTTTTTTATGGAAAGACTTACGTGCGCCTGATCGGACACTACCCCTCAACGTTTAAAATATTTTCATGCACCCAGGTTGCCTCTTCATCTGCTGATACTTTATCAACGGTGCTTCCGGTTCTGCTAAACGTAGCGTGCGGAAAGTCATATGGTTTGCTATGGTCAAAATATGGCCCTACTACACCGAGCATCCAACCTTCCTTCGCTGCCCAATGGGGAGCATTTACTTTATACTTGAAAACTTCATAGTGAACAAAATTGCGTTGTCCATCGAAATCGATAGATACGCGTTTTATATGTTCCAGTTCGTCGGGGCAAGCAGCAAGTTCGGTAGGAAATTCAAGCCAGTTTGCCAGGTTGCTTTCTGCGCTTTTAACGATGGTAAGATATTCGCGGGGAAATAATTCGAGTTTTTGAAAGTCATACAGGAGTTGAAAAGTAGCCTCTCGTGTCATTACATTTTTTGCGAAGGGTAGAACATCATCCGGGCTTATAATTTCTGCATGTTCAAGTTTGGTGTACAAAGGACGGATGCGCTCGAAACGTTGGTCAACCAGCTTCCTGATCTGACCTTTAACTTTCCGCGATCGATAAATCACAAAGACAAGGGCTGCCACTGCGGCGGAACCCGCAATGATCAAATAAATTATCATAACGGTGATGGTTATGGTTTGTAGTCAGTAAAATAATAGTTATTCCGGATAACCCGGTATTTGGCGCGTTAAATATTTATTGTGAATAAGCTGAATGGCTGAATAAACTGAATGGTTGAAAGTTGAATGGAAAAATAAATGACGAACGGCTTTCGTGTTGATCAGGATGAGCTGCAATTTTTATAGCTGAAAAACGATATACTGTTGAAGTGTGCGACGCAAGAAAAGCTCGTCTATGCACTACTGCTGACCCCATAAAAATGACTCATAAAAACCAGTACCGACGTTATTGCAACAGACAAAATAATCAAGCATTAGGTTCATCAGAGACTTGGTAGAGACGCGTTCAACACGCGTCTCTACCATTTTACTTCCTTCTCCATAAACTTAATCAAATCGTCTGCCGCCGCTTGTTGTTCACGAATGCTGGGATGCCCCGGTGTTTTTTTGTAAGAAATAAAATGCGTAAGAACTTTTTTATCATTCATTAATTGAACTGCTTGCGTAACATAACCTGGCCACTGAGAATTTGCTCCAGTAGCATCCATGTTGCCAAGGATACAAACAATAGTTGCCGAAGGATATTTTGCACGTACACTGCTGATAAAATTTTTGTAAGCAGCAACAATCTGTGATTCAGAAGGAGCTGTCGTTCCGAATCGAGCTTTGAATTGCTCATGATCCGGCCTTTTTGTTAACCAACTATCATTTTGAAATAAATTTACAATCACCACTTGTGGTTTGTAGTCGCTAAAGTTCCAGTGACTGTTGCTGTCAGTAGGATTGAGACGATCATACATCTCCGGCATGATCAATGGAAACCAACTGATCAAAATGCCAATGCCGCTTTTTGAAATGCTTACGTAGTCAGCATTAAAATGTCTTGCTGTAATAGCCGCATAACTGATATATCCGTTTTCAAAAGGCGCCGTTCCTCTGTCTTTACCCGTTGAATCTTCCACTGCATAGCCGCAGGTAATCGAATCGCCATAAACTTCAATCTTTCTTTTCTTAGCCGGTGGTGCCGCTAATAGCGTTGTGCCTTTATCAATAGAAAAACCATAGATCGAAGTGCTGCCCATGGCCCATTCTGTTTGTTTGAAAAGCTCCACTTCGTGCGTACCTGAGGAAAGTCCGCTCGCAAGCGTGTATGTTCGTTTTGTGCTATCAACGTTTAGTGTTGGTTGTACTTTGCCATCCACAATGACTGTGAAACGATTAATACCCAGTTGATCTTTCAATACCACGCTTATACCAGTTCCTTTAAATTTTATTTTAGCAGAAGACGCCGTCCAGTAAAAAACAGCCGTGCTATCCGTTTGTTGAATACGACCCGTATAGCGGATATGAGAATCGTCGTGCTTAACGTTTTGTGCAAGTGATATTTTACAAACAAGCAGAGAAATACAAGCAAAAGTAATGACGGCCAGTCGATGCATAGTTAAGTTGGTTTAGAGTAAAGATATCAGAAATTTGAAAATAGAGCATACAGATGACGCTGATTAAACTGATTTAAACAGATTTTGGCCCAATCCTGCCGCAGTATTCCAACCGGTTCCATTTATTCGCCTCACTGCAACATCGTCTCGGTGAATACCATGCTCATCTTATATTTGACCTTTACGCACCATCAGAAAAAATATGAGACAATTAATTGCTAGTTTAGTTGACCTTTCTATAAGCCATTTCATTTTCGCGCAAACGCAAAAGGTACCCAATGTGGTCATTATTTATTTTAACGACATGGGTTATAGCGATCTAGAACCCTATGGCATGACGGGGGGCGGGACGGTAGCAGTGGAAAAATACCGAGAGTGAATATGCCGCTTGCATTATATGATTTGGCGCACGATCCGGGAGAAGCTTACGATGTGCAAACACTCTATCCTGACATTCTTCAAAAATTACAAAGCATCGCGGAGCAGGCCAGAGAAGATCTTGGTGATGATTTGACAAATAGGGTAGGAAGGAATGTAAGAAAAGGCTGCAACTCCCAGTGATGAGTAATGATTTCTTAGTTATGAGTGTCTTCAAAATTAGAAATCACATCCTTTTAGGGGATGTGATTTTTTATGGTTGCTTCGCCACTAGGAAAAAATTGTAAGCAATGTTGCTTCTTCTATATTGACAAAATTTATTCCATTAGTGCTGCCTTGAGTTTAAAATAAAAATCATCGCTGTTCTCAATCTAAAACTATCAACTAGAACACAGTAGAACTGGTTCAGTTTTACTGTTTTTAATACTTATTTTCAATGATAGCGTTTTTGAAATAAGTAATGTATCTCCAACCAGATGCATGAGTTAAATGGACTCCATCGGTTGTAGAATAGTTCCGGCTATCTGGCTGTTCAATGTAATGATATCGGTCATTTGGAAACGTTTTGATCAATAAATCCCGTGCTGTAGTTGCGAATGCAGTGTTATTAAGCCTTCGTCTACGGGCATTTCAAAAAAGACATTTTCAACATTGTTTTTTTCTAACGCCTTCACATAAGACATTAGTTCTTTTACTTGCTGAAATAATTTGAACGAATCGGGTCAAGTAAATAGGATTTTTGTTTTTGTTGAGGGATGTGTATCTGGTACTATTTAGGCTGGGTTCATTGTCTGGATGCATAAAAAAAGGCATTCCAGTTTGCACCGGAAGCCTTTTGTGTTATTGGGCTTGCTATTTTTTACAATTGTTGCATCAAACCGTCATCCACTTTTTCGGAAGTGTGCGGTGTTCATTTCTTCTCGTAGATTACGATTTCAGTTCTACGGTTTCTCCAAGCTGCGTTAGGGTCATTTGTATTGACAACCGGATTATCCTTACCAAAATAGTTCATGAACATTCTCGCATCAGGAATGCCGCGGCTCTTCAGGTAATCAAATGCAACCTGCGCTCTTTTTTTAGAGAGCTCCTGGTTGTACACCTCAGAACCTTTTAAGTCGGTGTAACCTAACAGATCCACATACATGTTGTCATTCGTTTTTAACTGATAAACTACCTGATCAAGTACGCCGAATGCACCGGAAGTAAGAACCCCCAAATCGTAATTAAAGTAGATCGTGTATTTGGTTAACGGAGGATAGTTGAAAGCGTTTTCTACATCTGTTTTATTGCTTGCTTGGCTGATACCTCCGTCGTCAACACCGTTGTCGCCACCTATACCGTTTCTGCCTTTTTTGCCTTTTGCCTCAAATGGAGGCATCATAATAAGGATGCTGATGTTCGGAATGGCGCCAAACGGACTACCTTTTTTCAACATAGCCAATGCGCTGGTAGTAGTATCTTTTTTCTTCTCTTGTGTTTTAGCATTATCAATTGTTTCCTGCACAGTTGGTTTTTTCTTTCCTTTAAATGGCAGGTAAATACCGATGGAATACATCATCGGATTCATGTTTTTAATGTTGGTGCTAATGCTGTAGGCGTAAGCAACCTGCGCTGTAACCATCATGCCATTGCCATGATACTTAACACCACCACCAAGTGGTGCCGATGTGTAAGGAGCATCGCCTGCGAGATGATAAACACCGGCAGAGATAAACGGTTGCAGTTTGTTTTTGTCTTCCAGTAAATGGTAATACATTGTACCGGTTACAACGTTGTATGTTTTAGATTCTGTTTTTGTAACATTAGCTGTGGTGGTGGCCACGTGACCAAAGCTTAAGCCAATATCTCCACTTACAGAAAATCTTTTGCTGAGGTTTCTATACACCGATACTGCGATCGATGCGTTTGTTTTTTTGCCAAATGGCACAGCGCTTGCTCCATCTACATCGGAATGATCGCCTTTATTTGCCAGGCTGTAATCCTGTACCTGCACACGCAAACCGGGTGAAATAAACCATCTGTCATCATAGCTCTTTTGCGGAGCATCTGATTCCTGTGCCGATCGGGCGGAATCACTGGCCGGCTTGGTCTTGAGTTTGGTTATAAACGGCTTTGCTTCCGGATTGACGTTAACAGGCGTCGAATCAATTTTCTGCCGTTGTTTCACCAGCATCGAATCGATATTGACTGCAGTATCAATGTGTGGCAAAGGATGGTTCTGCTCTTCCTGTGCGGTTGCCATAACGGATATTATACTGAATACCGCTATGGAAAATAGTCGTTTCATGGTCGACAGATTTTTATTTAACAGTCTTGAGTCCGACAAATTCAATTTGGCGGGCGAAACATGCATCTTATTTTCCACGGTTGGAAAATCGGTTATGTCAGGTTTCATAAATACAGTTTTTTCGTTTTAACAGTTTTGGGGTTTTGTCTAGCAACTTGATTTATTAGAAATCAAGTTTTAGTGCAAGTTCCAGACCTGTACGTCTGTAACCCGCAGCGTTAATGCTTGAAATATTTATATCGTACAATAGTGCAATCGTCGCCTTATTGTATCGCAAATCGACATTAGGAACAACAGCGTCATTGTAGCGATAGCCAATACCAAAGCCAACACCACCTTCCATGCTCGGGATCGCCTTTAAATAAGACACGTTGAAATAATGTTTGTATGCATTGCTCTGCCAGTTTAGCGACATGTTAACAGCAACTTCATCTGCATCTGCGGTAATGTATTTGTAGCCCCCTTGTACGCTCAATGCACGTTTCGCTTTGAATGTTTCACTCTTTGAACGTTCAGTATAAGGAGTGTTTACATGAAGTATTGAAGCTCCTAGATACCACTTGTTGTATTGGCTGTTGCTGAAAACTGAAGCGCCCGCATTAAAATTGAAATAGCCGTAGGACCAACCTGTCGCAACCGGGTCAATACTAAGTTTGCCATTGATCGGGCCATACTGATCAAATTGATCAGGAAAGGCAGCGATGCCGGATGTATTCATTTTACTTTGATAATACATCGCCTGGAAACCAAGTGATGCATATACTTCGTTTGATGAGATCGGCAATGCATAAGACACTCCAAGCAAACCAAGCGAATTGCTTAAAATACCCTGATTAGATTTATCAGATGCTGCACCAGCACTTATACTGAAGTAACCCGAGTTGGTTTTTTCTTTTGCTGATTTCGACAACAAAGGTGCATCAAGCATAGCACACACAGAGTTATAAGCGAGGAGTCCCTGGTAGTTTACATTTCTGTAATTCAGCTTAAGGCTCATTTGTCTGTCAGTCTTTAACGATTGGTTGTACCATATCGCCATGTCCTGCACACGGGAAAAGTTCATCTCCTGTGCATGGGCAATCATGTTGTACAAAGCAAGCGCCAGTACAAGGAAACCAAACCTCACTAGTTCTTTAAAATTGGATTTTTTATTTTGTCTTTTCATAACAGGTAGTAGTTTAGTCATGGTGACTAATCGTCAAATATTGTTAAAACAGTTTTTTGATCATTCTTTATTTGTAGGTTCTGATTTCTAGTTTCTAATTCCTAATTATCTCGCCAGCGTTACCATTCCTTTTCTCTGAATAACTTTGCCGTTCTTATCGATTCCTTCAGCAAACCACAGGTAGGTTTCAATTGGCTGCGGTACACCTTTCAAAGTGCCATCCCAACCGGTATTGATATCTTTTGTAGAGAAGATCAAATTGCCCCATCTGTTATAGATGCTAAATGTTTTTATTTCAGGAACTCCACTTACAATTGGTTTCAGGATGTCGTTGATACCATCGTTGTTTGGTGTAAATACTTTGGCCACGATAATGTCGATCGATTGTGCGATAAAGTGAAGTTTTGCAGGACTGCCATTTGTGATAGCTATGCCTTTCACTTTAGCGGTGATCGAAGCTTCATTAACTGCTCCGCTGGTAAGACTTATGATCGCATCTCCGTTTGCATCTGTTACAACAGGCATTGGCGATACAATGATTGCAGTACCTGAAGCTACATTGAAATCGACCTGCACGTTGGCAACTGCGTTACCAGCTGCATCAACCAGGTGAACTTTCACCATGTTAACAGCTATGTTATCTGCTATTGCACTGTCTTTTACCACGCTGATCGTCGTAAGTGCATTGGTAAAGTCGATAGCCGGTCTGAAAGAAATTTTTACCGGACTATTATTTGTAAGCGGAGTGCCATTAATGCTTGCAGAGACATTTATTTCGCCAGGGTTATTGCTGGTGATACCTATAGTCGCATCGCCATTTGCATCAGTAACTACAGTAACAGTACCTGTTACAATGCCATTGCCATCTTTTTTAGTGAACACCACTGTTGCGCCAGCTACAGGGTTTCCGTTGGCATCTACAGCATGCACTTTGATTGAGTCGGCATCAACACCATCAGCAAACGCTGAATCTTTTACTACAGTGATTTTCGTTGCAGGATTATTTACGTCAACAGAGCCTGATTTAAAGTTTGCTTTCGCAGGACTTCCATTGATGATGTCTGTACCGTTCACTTTTGCAGTTACATTAGTGATGCCTGCAACTGTGCTTGTTAAAGAGATGGTCGCATCTCCATTAGCATCAGTGGTAAGGGTAGTAGTGCCTACAAATGTCGCACTGCCAGATTTTGCAAAGTCGATCGTTGCACCCGCAACAGGGAAGCCGTTTGCATCGGTAACGTGAACAGTTACGTTGTCTACGGCAACACCATCTGCATTCGCATCATTTTTCGTAACAGTTATTTTAGTACCCGGTACATTCACAGATGGAACACCGCCTATGAAGCTCGCTATCGCCGGACTGCCATTGACAATTGGCGTTCCGTTTACTGTTGCTGTGATCGTATTTGATCCCACAACAGTGCTTGTCATCGAAATAACAGCATCACCGTTAGCATCAGTCGTAACCGTGGTGGTACCGCTGAAAGTCGCGCTGCCGCTGGTAGAAGTAAAGGTTACAGTTGCTCCTGCGACCGCGTTTCCATTCACATCAGCCACGTGCACTTTTATTTTATCTGTAGCAGTGCCGTCGGCCTTCGCATTATCCTGGACAACACTAATTGCTGTTGCCGGATTGGTTACAGAAGGAGCGTTCGCTTTGAATGTTGCTTTTGCAGGGCTGCCGTTTGTGATTGCCACACCATTTACAGTTGCTGTAATGTCGTTAGAGCCGGCAATTATGCTGGTCAAACTCACAAAAGCATCGCCATTGGTGTCTGTTACAACTGTCACCGGAGTGGAGAATGTTGCGCTGCCGTTTGATTTGGTGAACACAACAGTTGCACCTGCAACAGGGTTTCCGTTCGCATCGGTAATATGAGCTTTTACTTTGTCAGCATCTGTTCCGTCAGCTATTGAGTTATTTTTTGTAATTGTTATATTGGTTGTTGGAACTGTTGTGTTAGGTGCATCTGCAACAAACACCACTTTTGCAGGACTGCCATTTGTTATGGCAACTCCGTTTACTGTTGCGGTAATATCGTTAGAGCCTGCTACGGTGCTTGTCATGGAGATGAATGCATCACCGTTTGCATCTGTTGTCGCTGTAGGTGCGCCGATAAATGTGCCGCTGCCACTCGCTTGTGTGAATACTATTGTCGCATTTGCTACATTATTTCCGTTCGCATCAACTACATGCACTTTAATTTGGTCTGTAGCTGATCCGTCAGCTTTGGCATTGTTTACCGTAACACTGATTGTTGTTAAAGGATTTGATACTGCCGGAACGTCTGCTACGAAATTAGCTTTTGCAGGACTTCCGTATGCAATTGTGCTTCCATTTACGGTAGCTGTAATATTGTTCGATCCTGCAACGGTGCTTGTCATTGTTATAAAAGCATCTCCGTTTGCATCGGTCGTTACAGTTACAGAACCTACGAATGATGCGCTTCCCGTCGATTTTGAGAATGTTACAGATGCATTTGGAACAGGGTTACCGTTTACGTCAACGATATGCGCTTTAATTTTATCGGTTGCGGTGCCGTCAGCCTTTGCATTGTCGGCAACAACACTTAATGCGGTCCCAGGGTTATATATAGTAGGCGCCCCTGCCACAAAGGTTGCAACAGCAGGACTTCCGTTTACGATCGGGCTACCGCTAACAGTTGCGGTGATATAATTATCACCGGCAAAAGTGCTTATCATTTTAATTGTGGCATTACCATTTGCATCGGTCACTACCGTCGTAGAGCCTACAAATACACCACTCCCCGTTGTTTTTGTAAACACCACTGTTATATACGGAACACCGTTACCTGCAGCATCTGCAATGTGAGCAACAATTACATCGGTTGACGAATAATCTGCGGCTGCATTATCAGTAGATACAAATAGTTTTGTCAGGGGATTGCTTAGAGATGGAGGGAGAGCACTAAACACCGCCTCAGCAGGGCTGCCATTTTTAATTGGCGTACCGTTTACTGTTGCAGTAATTAAGTTGGTTCCACTAACGGTGCTTGTCAGATACACAGATGCAACCCCTGCGCTATTGGTTGTAACTGTAGCAGAACCGACGATTGTGGCACTCCCAGTGCTTACAGTGAATGTTATTGTGGCGCCAGGTACCGGATTGCCGTTCGCGTCAACGACTATTACTGTTGCCTGATCCGTGCTTGATCCATCTGCCATACGGCCGTTCGCTGAAATCCCTATTCTGGTACCCGCCTGATTTGTGTCTGGAGGCCCCGCTGTAAAGTGAACTATAGCAGGAGCATTAAGCACCGTTACCCCGTTTATTTTGGCAGTAACAGTTACACTTCCCGCAGTCGTACTGCTCAATGGCAAAATAGCATCGCCATTTGCATCTGTTTTTACAACGTAACTAACACCGGAACCTCCGATGTTAGCGCTGAAATTTACATCCTGGTTTGAAACCGGATTTCCGTTGGCATCCACCACGTGCACTTTTACAACGTTCTTGGCAACTCCATCTGCCGTTTGATTGTCAGTTACAACAGTTATAGCCGTCAACGGATTTGTAATGCTGGGTGATCCCGCAGCAAAATCAACAGTAGCTGGATCGCCATTTGAAAGCGGAGCGCCATTAACCGTTGCCGATATTTTAACTACACCCACAAGGCTGCTCGTTAGTGATATCTGTGCGTTACCGCTGGCATCTGTTAGCACAGTTGTTGATCCAACAAAAGTGGCAGTGCCACTCGTTACTGTAAATACAACGCTTTGCCCCGGCAAAGGAGTATTCGTTCCGTCAACCACAAGAACGTTTACAATATTTTTATCAATATTGTCGGCTGTGGCATGAGTCTTGATAATAAACAGCGTAGAAGTAGCTGCCGCGTCTCCTGCGTAAGTAAAGAGATTTGAAAACAATAATAAGGTAGTCAAGGCTAAACAAAGTAGGCCTTTGAGTTTGGATTTTTCTAAACAGTATTGCACGCAGGATCTTGGATTCATGTTATGCGTAAACATAAGTATAGGATTTTATAACTAGCTATTTGCTGGTCAATAAACACCTGTTCAGATAATATATCTGCTATAGCGGGAGCTGGAATTTCCACCACATTTTTTAAAATGCTTGCATTTCTTTCACTGTTCAAAACAACTCGTCCTTGCTATAGGGTAGCAGGCTTTATTGCTCATCAATTATATCTCACGTCGATGGATAAATGCTTTGCAGTGACAGCACAATATGGTTTGATTAATGTGTGGCTGTTTCGTAAAATCAGCTGTGGGCGGGCGTTTTAGCCGGTGTGACATGTTGGTAAGGGATTTGGAAATTTGATTCATGGTTTTGGATTTATTGTTGAATTTTTCAATTCACAGGGTAATATTAATAAAAATATTTTAATGCAATAACTTTTTTTGAGTTTCTACGAAAAACGTCTTCGTAAAAGACCCAAAGCCGCAATTCATTTTTCTAAGTTTTCCTTTCTATTTTCTCTAAGTGTTTTCTTTTATCCTCTTAAATGGTTTGCCTCACTAAAACTACCGGCCGAAAACGAATTGTTACTCTATGCGATATTCTATTTTTACCTTACAACGCGAAATTTGAAGTTTTATTTTTTACTTTCCATTAATATTTTTTCGTTTATACGGACAAATTTCTACCCGCGGCTCTCTTTTACTTTCAATAAATTACAGATTGCGAAAATAATTTCAAGCGAAATTTTGATCGGAGAAATGCGGTTACACGTTTCTGTGTCTTTTAAGAACTTCGAATAAAGTAAGCCTTTTACTTATCTCACAAAAAACAGATTCACTTTCGGATGTGTTAAAGTCAACGTATAACGCATATACTTAGATGATAGTAAATCCAACAAGTGATTTTACGATTATACATTTGTGTAACTACTGCCTTTTCTTCAACCACGGAGAAAAAGAGAAGACGTTCGCAAATCTCCTTCACTCGGTGAAAAAAAATCTCTTATGTCTGTAGTAAAAAAAAGATCTGGTAAAACTTAGTGAGCGAATCATCTGTTCTTCTCTTTTTCACTTTCGTTGTATTTATATAATAGAGTCAATGATCTTTTCATGTAACCGTTCCCGAATCTAGCATCAACCATTCAGCGATTCAGTTGCTTAGTCTTCCAGCTATTCAACTAGTCAGTTAATCAGCTCCGGCTAACGCCAGTAAGCATTTGACCGTTACACTTTGAATTTCACGTGGTTCATAAATGTTTTTCATTACTATATATATAAATGAAAGGAGTCCATGCCTTGCTGAATATGAATTTTATGCTTGTTGTAAGAAATTCATTAAAAAAAATATCCAGATTAAATGATTTTGACTGAATTTTGCGGCCTGAAAGGAAACCAATGGGTAAAGAAAAATACTTACAGGAAGCAGATGTGGTTTTAATTGGGGCAGGAATAATGAGTGCAACACTTGGAACTTTGCTTAAAGAATTACAGCCAAATTTAACTATCGAAATCTTTGAACGCCTGGATGTGGCAGCTGCAGAAAGCTCCGACGCATGGAACAATGCCGGTACAGGTCACTCGGCTTTTTGCGAATTAAATTATACTCCGGAAAAGGAAGACGGCTCTGTTGAAACGTCGAAAGCAATTAAGATCGCAGAATCCTTTGAAGTGTCAAAAGAGTTTTGGGCCTATCTTGTTCAGAATAATATTGTTCAGCATCCCAAAACATTTATCAGAAGCATTCCTCACATGAGCTTTGTATGGGGTGAAAAAAATGTTTCTTACCTGAAAACGCGTTACGAAGCGTTAACGAAGAACCATTTGTTTGAAGGAATGCAATATTCCGAAAACAATAATGAAATCAAAAAATGGGTTCCACTGATTATGGAAGGCCGTAACGAAGGCGATAAGGTAGCGGCGACCCGTATGGATATTGGTACAGATGTGAATTTTGGCGCCTTGACCAAAAGCATGTTTGACTATCTGAAACAACAGCCCGGTGTACATTTTCATCTCAACCACGATGTAAAAGATATCGAGAGAACAAAAGATGGGAAAAGATGGGACATTACGGTAAAGGATTTGGACTCGAAACGTAAAAGAGACATAAAGGCAAAGTTTGTTTTCATTGGAGCTGGCGGCGGATCCTTACCATTACTCGAAAAATCTGACATACCTGAAGGAAAAGGCTTCGGCGGCTTCCCGGTAAGCGGCCAGTGGTTGAAATGTACCAATCCGGCAATTATTGAGAAACACAATGCAAAAGTATACGGAAAGGCCTCCGTTGGTGCACCTCCAATGTCCGTTCCGCATTTGGATACCAGAATGATTGATGGCAAAAAAGCATTGCTCTTTGGACCCTATGCCGGTTTTTCTACTAAGTTCCTGAAAAATGGTTCATACCTCGATTTGCCCTTATCAATTAAAGTAAATAATATCCGCCCGATGCTGGCTGCTGGTTTCCACAATATTCCTCTGACAAAATATTTGATCGAGCAGGTTCGCCAGTCACCCGAAGACAGACTGGATGCCTTGAAAGAATATTTTCCTGAAGCAAAAATGGAAGATTGGGAACTTGAAATTGCGGGCCAGCGTGTACAGGTAATTAAAAAAGATCCGAAAGAAGGTGGCGTGCTTGAGTTTGGTACAGAAGTAGTAAGCGCTGCTGACGGAAGCATCGCGGCATTGTTGGGAGCATCTCCCGGCGCGTCTACTGCTGTTTCCATCATGCTTAACCTGATCGAACGTTGCTTCAAAAATGACGTTGCGGGAGACTGGAGTGTGAAATTGAGAGAAATGATCCCATCTTACGGCATTCCTTTAAGTAAGAATAAAGCACTTGCGCAGCAAACACGTGAAAGAACCAGTGAGCTGCTCGGTTTGAAAAGTGTACAGCTTGTAGAAGCGCTGTAGGGCGAATTGGATTCGCTCTGTTGCCAACCGAATAAGGTTTCAAAAATAAAGATGCAGCAAAATTGGTTTGACCAATTGAAATACATGAGAAGCTGCTTTGCAAAGGTCGCCTTTGCAAAGCAGCTTTGTTTTTGAAGGAATGTAACGACAGGACTATCGGTTGCGCAATTATTTTTGACGAAAGAGTCATGTTATAAAAAATATATTGTGTAAACTCGCAGAATGTTCAACGCCAACGCTAAATGGCAACGTTTAACGCGAATGTGATAATTTGCGTTTAGTGTTAAGTACCAAGCCTTCAGCAAAAAATAATGCTTTATGAAAAAGTTTCTCGACGAAAATTTTCTGCTAAACACCGAAACAGCTCAGCGTTTGTATAATGAATACGCGAAGCAGATGCCGATAATCGATTATCACAATCATTTGCCTCAGCAACAGATTGCAGAGAACAAAGCCTTTCAAAATATAACGCAGGCCTGGTTGTATGGAGATCATTATAAATGGAGAGCGATGCGTGCAAACGGCGTTGACGAGCATTACTGCACCGGCGGCGCAAGCGATTGGGAAAAGTTTGAACAATGGGCAGCAACCGTTCCTTACACCATGCGCAACCCTTTGTATCACTGGACCCACCTTGAGTTACAACGTTATTTTGATGTACACGATGTGTTAAAACCAGAAATGGCGCGAAGCATTTATAATACCTGCTCAGAGAAATTGCAAACGCCTGAATATGCGGTGCGTGGGTTGTTGAAAAAAGTAAATGTGAAACTGGTTTGTACAACAGATGATCCTGTTGATGACTTGCTTTTTCATAAACAATTAAGGGAAGAAAATTGTGAGATTGAAGTAAGGCCTGCCTTCAGGCCGGATGCTGCGATGAACATCGACAATCCTGTTTCATTTAATAATTACATGAGCAGGTTAGAAAAGGCGTCCGACATTTCAATTTCATCTTATCATGATTATATCAAGGCGTTGAAAAAACGTCATGAGTTCTTTGCGGAAAATGGTTGTACTGTTTCTGACCATGGTCTGGAACATTTGTTTGCAGACGATTACACCGAAGCAGATCTTAAAAATATTTTTACAAAAGTTCGCAGCGGTAAAACTCCGGACGCAGAGGAGATAAGAAAATTCAAATCTGCCATGCTGGTTACATTTGCCGAGTGGGATTGGGAGAAAAAATGGGTACAACAATATCACGTAGGTGCATTGCGCAACAACAATACAAGAAGGCTTCGGGAGCTTGGTGCTGATACAGGTTGGGACTCGATAGGAGATTTTCCGCAGGGACGGGCATTGTCTAAATTTTTGGATACACTTGACAATAAAAATAAGCTTGCGAAGACAATATTATACAATCTGAATCCAGCCGACAATGAATTGTTTGCAACAATGATCGGCAACTTCAATGATGGAACGGCAGCCGGAAAAGTGCAGTGGGGCTCAGGTTGGTGGTTCCTCGATCAGAAAGATGGGATGACAAAACAATTGAACGCTTTATCAAACATGGGGCTGCTCAGTCGTTTTGTAGGCATGCTAACAGACTCAAGAAGTTTTCTTTCATTTCCACGACATGAGTATTTCCGTCGAATTCTTTGCAATCTTTTAGGCGATGAAATTGAGAATGGAGAATTACCAAACGACATTGCTTGGATAGGAAAAATGGTACAAGATATTTGCTATAACAATACGAAGGAATATTTTGGCTGGAAGCAATTAAAGTAATTGAAAATTGAAAGTTGAAAATTGAGAATGAAGGAACGCGGAAGGCAGATTGCTTAACATCTGACGAAGCGTCTGGTGCGGCTTTTGTAACTGTTATCAACCAGCGTTAGGTGTTCAGCATGAAATAATAAAATAACTTAAATGAGTATTATACAAAAATTTAGCCTTGAGGGCAAAACTGCGCTGGTAACGGGTTTTAACAAGGGAATAGGTAAGGGCATGGCACTTGGACTGGCAGAAGCTGGCGCAGACATTATTGGTGTTGCCAGCAGCAAAACGGAACCGGGCAGCGATGTTGAAAAAGAAATTACGGCTCTTGGAAGAAAGTATAAAGCTTATCAGGCGGATCTTTCAGACAGAACACAAGTGTATGCTTTCATCAAGCAGATACTTGAAGAGAACCAACAAATTGATATACTTGTAAATAATGCCGGTATCATCATGCGTAAGCCTTTCGGCGAACACCCTGATGAATATTGGGACAAAGTGATGGCCGTAAATCTCGATGCACCATTCATCCTTTCCCGAGAAATAGGCAATCATATGCTGCAGAGGGGAAGCGGTAAAATTATTTTTACTTGTTCTTTACTGAGTTTCCAGGGTGGCATCAATGTGCCGGGTTATGCAGCCAGTAAGAGCGGAATCGCAGCGCTGGTGCGTGGTATGTCGAACGAGTGGGCCTCAAAAGGCATTAATGTAAATGGCATTGCACCTGGTTATATTTCAACAGATAATACAGATGCTTTAAGAAATGACGCTGAGAGAAGTAAGTCCATTCTTGATCGCATTCCTGCCGGTCGCTGGGGAGAAGTGGAGGATTTCAAAGGCGCTGTTGTTTTCCTCGCATCTGATGCTGCGAAATATGTACACGGAACGATCCTTACCGTGGATGGTGGCTGGATGGGAAGATAAATTGAAAATTGAAAATGTCGGTGAAAGCGTCGCAGTAAATTATTTCGATTATCTTCATCAATATTAACCTTATAAAGACCACAATACAAAAAGAATGAATCAACAAACGATTGGAAAGTATCGCTGGACGATATGCGCCTTATTGCTGTTTTCTACAACGATCAATTACATGGATCGAAATGTGATTGGTTTTCTGAAAGAGTATTTTTGTTCTCCTGAGGGTTTCGGATGGAGCAATAAAGACTTCTCTTATGTGACTTCCGTGTTTACTGCATTTTATGCCGGCTTCACTTTATTTGCCGGAATTATTATTGATAAGATAGGAACCAAACTTGGTCTTGCATTATCGTTGATCGTGTGGTCAATTTTTGGCATTGCCAACGCTTTTGTGGGAAACACGATCGCCTGGCACATGATCTGCCGTTCTTTGTTTGGTGCCGGTGAAGCGGGCAACTTTCCTGCTTCAATTAAAACCGTTGCTGAATGGTTCCCTAAAAGAGAACGTGCATTGGCAACCGGAATTTTCAACTCAGGCTCAAATATCGGTGCAATGATCTGCGCGTTGTTCGTACCATGGTGCCTGATTCATTTTGGCGCCGACCCCGGTTGGAAACTGGCATTCATATTTACTGGCGTTGCTGGTTTTATTTGGCTGATTTTCTGGTTTATGTTATACAATACACCTGCAAAATTGAAAGGCACAAAACTTTCCCAGGCTGAGTATGATTATATCCACAGCGATGCTGATGAGCAAGCTGCAGCTTCAGGGAAAGAAGAAGATAAAGCCACAAAGATTTCCTGGTTCAAACTGCTTACTTATCGCCAGACATGGGCCTTCTTTTTTGGAAAATTCATGACGGACGGAATCTGGTGGTTCCTGCTTTTCTGGTTGCCGGATTACCTGAAAAAACAATTCGGTATGACGACACAGGAGGTGATGTGGCCAACATTTATCGTGTTTGGTATAGCGATCATTGGTAGTGTATTTGGCGGTAGCATCCCAATGTTTTTTATGAGCAAGGGATGGCCAACATACAAAGCCCGCATGACTGCAATGTTCCTCATCGCCTTGTGTCCATTGGTTGTATTGTCCATCAATTACTTTGGAAATGTTTCTGTGTTTGGGCAGAATGCCGTTATTTATGCAGTGGCGATCATCTGTCTTGCAGGTGCCTCACACCAGGCGTGGTCCGCAAATCTATTTACAACAGTGTCCGATATGTTTCCTAAAAAAGCAGTTGGTTCTGTTACCGGTATTGGTGCAGCGGCTGGTGGTTTAGGCGGTGTGCTGGTGCAGCTGGCAGCTGGAAACCTGACGGATCACTATGAAAAGCTGGGGGATAAACAAACAGCCTACGTTATTATGTTCTGTGTTTGTGCAAGCTCTTATCTTGTAGCCTGGGCCATTATGAAAATGCTGGTGCCAAAACATAAGCCAATAACTGATCTTTAGTTAATTGAAAATGGAAAGTTGAAAATTGAAAATGAGAGAGGACGCAGATTTTCGTGATTTTCTTTAATCATAATAAATCGTGACAATCATAAAGATCTGCGTTCTTTATTCCTTCATTTTCAACTTTCAATTTTCAATTAACTCTCTACTTCCTCCCTCAGCAGCGGCATGCTCATACAATGGAAGCCGCCGCGGGCACGGGATAGCTCGGCAGATGGCATTAATATCAAAGTGTCTTTGAGCTTGGCAGGGTCGATTTCGTCGTGTTCAAATTTTTCAATCAGTTCCTTTGCGTGGATAATGTTGAAGCCCTCCTCTTTAAATGCTTCCACCGTTTTATCGTTTCTGTCGTAACCCAACACAACACCTTCTTTTAACGCCAGCAGGTTACAGGAATCAGTCCACTGTTCGCGAGTATCAAAAGGAAATTGATTGTTACCCGAGTAAACGAATTTTACTTTATCCTCGCATTTCAAATCGTTCTCACTAATGTCTATTAAAAGATCTTCTAGATTGCTGAAGAATTTTGGATTCTCAATATCTTTCTTTCTGAATTGAATAATCTTTAAATTATCTTCTTTCTTGTGGCCCTCCAAAATGCGTTGAATGGCATCTGCATCTTCCATCTTAATCGCCTTGCGGGAGAAGCTTCCAAGCATCACCCACATGTTTCTTTTTACTTGTGTAAACACTGTGTCGATGTGCATGTAATCCCTCTTCTTCGGAATCTTTACAATGCTCACTTTCTTCACAATATTTTTCTCAAATAAAATATTAGTAACGCGATGCGCAGCTTCCATGCTGGTGCGTTCACTCACACCAATCAATACGTGGTCTTTCGAAACTACCATTACATCACCACCTTCAAGCGTTACCTTTTTTTCATCACCTTTTGGCAAAAGGAAATGGTGCATCGTATCAGGGATCTCAATTACTTTATCATGATACTCCTTGAAGAAAGGATGATAAAAGAAAATGTATTTGGCAAGAAGAGATTCTCTCGTCCTCGCTTTTTTTGCCGGTTTGTTTAATAGTACGTGATCGTTAATGATAATACCGATGTCCCTTGTAAAAATGAAATTGGGAATAGGAGGGAAGATCATTTCATCTTCATTAAGACTGCCGGTGATAAAGACCTTCGCAAGATGTGTGCCTGAAAGCTTTAGCAGCTCCTGTTCTGTAGCATGCGGACAATTCTCAATCGCACAAACAGAAGCGACCAGCTTTAATTTTATATCATGCTCTTCCAAAATTTCCCCTAAGAGCCATTGCAGTTCAATTACCTTATCTGATCTGAAAAAAGACGCATGGTCGGGTTTGTAAAAATCCCTTTTGCCATTGTCGATCGTGTGCAGATTGCCTTTGATTTTGCCGGGATCAAGAAAGTATAAAAGGATTTTGGTGTAATAATCGTATTCTTTTCTGCGAATCGTATCAAGGTGAACGATGTCCTCAAAAAGCCAGTCCTGTGCCTTGCTTGGAACCACTTTTCCAAGGCCGCTATCCGGACTATGAACGAGTAATCTTTTCAATGTGCCGATTTCTGATGAAACCATCAATGCGTTTGTGTTTGTTGCCATAAAATTTATTAAATGGAAAAAATCAGGAAAGTTCTGCGTACGAAAAATCGCCGGACATTGCGCCCGCACTACATTTTGGCAAGGAAACCGAAATGATGTTCGTAATAAATGTTTTGTATTTGCAGAACATTAAGCATAAGAGGCAATAAATGTATGGATTTTATTACAGGAAAAAAAATGACAGCGAATGGGGATTTCGGTATCTAAAGTGACTCTATTAAAGCGAAATCAGTTTTAAGAAAATAAAAACGAAAACTGTCTAGTATCAAAACATTTTTTTTAGATATCGTCTGCGGAAACCCGTGCTTATTTTGATAAATTACATAACTGAAAAGGTTGGGTAGTTGTATTAATGCATGTTGTAAAGTACCTTAAAACATCTTTAGATTATTAAACACATAAAAGATCGCTTACATCATGAAGAGATTACTTCTTGCAGCAATTGTATTGGGATTAAGTGTGCAATCGATAGCGCAACTTCACAAGGCGCCCGCTTATCCTTTGATCGCGCATGATACTTATTTCAGCGTTTGGTCATTTACGGATCAATTAAATGGATCAATCACCAAACATTGGACAGGTGCTGATCAGTCTCTTAACGGCCTTATAAAAGTGGACAATAAGGTGTATCGTTTCATGGGTGCGGAGGAACAAACATTTCTGACCATTCTGCCTGCGGCTGACGAGAAAAATTATTCAGTACAATATACGGAAACCAATCCCGGCGGAGATTGGATGAATGCCATATTTAATGATAAAGCATGGCAAACAGGGCCCGCTCCGTTTAGTGACAATACTGATGCGAAAGGCGCTACTACATGGAAAAGCAAGAACCTCTGGATGAGAAGAACCTTCAACATGTCAAGCCTTCCTGCAGGAAAAATTTATCTTAAACTTAACCACGACGATAACGTAGAAGTATATCTGAATGACAAAAAAATATATAATAAAGATGGCTGGGTACGCAAGTTCATTTACATTCCTGTTGATGCTTCTGCATTTAAAAAAGGCTACAACATGTTGGCGATACATTGCGCAAATACCGCTGGTGGTGCATATTTGGATGCGGGCATAGTGATAGAGCAAGTTAACGAAAGCACCACGATTTCAGATGCGAAACAAACGGACGTCAACATCAGTGCTACACAAACAGCATACAGTTTTATCTGCGGCCCGGTTAAACTGGATGTTACATTCACAAGCCCATTGTTGATGAGCGACCTTAAAATAATGGCACGTCCGGTTTCCTATATCACTACAAAAGTGGCTGCTACAGATGGCAAACAACACGATGTAAATGTGTACCTGGGAACATCCACAGATCTTGCAGTGAATGAACCAACACAATCCGTTACAACGAGTGCATATTCAACGGGCGACCTGTTGATATTGAAAGCTGGAACCGTTGCGCAGCCCATCCTGCAAAAGAAAGGCGACGACGTTCGCATTGACTGGGGTTATTTATATGTAGCCGCTCCAAAAGCTTCCAAAGCTACGCAGTTCATTGCTACGCCGGAAGATGCATTAGCGGCTTTCAAAAGGAGCACCATTGCGAAAACTTCTGCCGACAAACATTTGACGCTGGCAACAGTTGTTCCCTTTGGTAAAGTAGGGGCTAATGCCGCAGAGCAATTTGTGATGATTGGATATGATGATATAAACCCTGTTCAATTCTTCGGAAAGAATTTATTGCCATGGTGGAAGGAAAATGGCGGCACCATTGAATCAGAACTTGCAGATGCGAACATTGCTTACAAATCTGTCATTTCTCAGTGTAACACATTCGATGCCGATCTTTATAAAAATGCGCTTGAATCCGGCGGGCAGGATTATGCACAGCTTTGTGTTTTGGCGTACAGACAAAGCATCGCAGCACACAAACTTGTAAAGAGTCCGCAGGGTGATCTTCTTTTCTTGTCAAAAGAAAATTTCAGTAACGGTTCGATAAACACCGTTGATATTACATATCCTTCTGCGCCTATGTATCTCCTATATAACCCGGATTTGCTGAAAGGAATGATGACCGGTATCTTCTATTACAGCGAAAGCGGTAAATGGACGAAACCTTTTGCTGCACACGATTTAGGAACATATCCTTTAGCAAACGGACAAACTTATGGTGAAGACATGCCTGTAGAAGAATCGGGCAACATGATCATTTGTGCGGCAGCAATTGCCAAAGCAGAAGGTAATGCAGCATATGCCCGCAAGCACTGGAAGACATTGTCTGCTTGGGCAGCATACCTGAAAAAAGCCGGCTTCGATCCTGCGAATCAATTGTGTACCGACGACTTTGCAGGACATCTTGCACGCAATGCAAATCTTTCTGTGAAAGCAATTATCGCATTGGGCGCTTACGCAAAATTAGCTGAGCAATTAGGCGAAAAAGCAACGGCTGAGACTTATAAAAAAACAGCAAGCGAAATGGCTGCAAAATGGGCCACCATGGCGGCTGACGGCGACCACTACGCGTTAACATTTGACAAAAAAAATACATGGAGCCAGAAATATAATATGGTTTGGGACAAACTGCTTGGCTTGAATTTGTTCCCTAAAGATGTGTATGTCAAAGAAGTAAAATATTATCTTACTAAACAAAACGTGTATGGATTGCCGTTAGATAGTAGAAAGTCATACACTAAGTCCGACTGGATCGTGTGGACAGCCACACTCGCCGACAACCAAAAAGATTTTCAGGCATTTGTAAAACCATTATTGAAATACGTCGAAGAAACTCCTACAAGAGTTCCGTTAAGCGACTGGCACGAAACTACCAATGGACAACAAGTAGGTTTCCAGGCAAGAAGTGTAGTTGGCGGCTACTACATTAAAATGCTGGAAGACAAATGGAAGAACCAGGAACTTGGCATTAGAAAATGATCTTTCTGTAAAACATACTTTGAATGGCTCTTGCTAGCCATTCTTTTTTTTGTGTATTTCCCTTTAAACCACCAGAAAACAATTTGTGGTCAAAGCCAACGGTAACAGCCGTTCCAACGTCTATATTCGAAATGTGACGCTAAACGGTAATGTGTACTTGAAGAATTTTATTCGTAATACAGACATTATCAAAGGCAGTTTACTGGAATTTTAATATAAGCGATAAACCAAACCAGTCAAGAGGCTTGCTGAAAGAGGACAGGCCATTTTCATTAATTGCAAACTAGAGTAAAGTGTAAAGTGAAAAGTAAAAAATCAAAAGTGAGAAGGCTGCGTTTCGACGTTAATGCAGATATTTTGCACGGGCTCTTACAAAAAGATAAACAGCCTAGTATTGAACGCTTTTGACTTTTTCGTTTTTCGGTTGACTTAACTTATGCTATCGAAAAGTTATTTTTCATAACTTTTGCCGCAATTATAGCATAGTAAAGCAATTAAATTTTATGAACAAAAGAACCTTTGGTTTATTTGCACTTTTACTAATAGTGTTAATGAATTCAGTGTATTCTCAAAAATTTAAAGTAGGCACATACAATATCCGGTATGCAAACGGTGGAGATTCCTCTCACGCAAATGGTTGGGGACAAAGGTTGCCGGTCATTGCCGGGTTAATCAGGTTCCATGACTTTGACATCTTCGGCACGCAGGAAGGTTTTTACAAACAACTGGAAGAAATGAAAGCCGCATTGCGGGGTTACACCTACATAGGAGTTGGTCGCGATGACGGCAAAGAAAAAGGCGAGCACTCTGCCATTTTCTACAAGACGGATAAGTTTGAAGTACTTGATCATGGTGATTTTTGGTTGTCCACAATTACCGATAAGCCCAACAAAGGCTGGGATGCTGCGTTGCCGCGCATTTGCTCCTGGGGCAAATTCAAGGAAAAGAAAACGGGGTTCATATTTTTCATGTACAACCTGCACATGGATCACATTGGTGTGGAAGCAAGAAGAGAAAGCTGTAAGCTGATCCTCAAAAAAATCCAGGATATGAAAACGAAAATTCCTGTGATCCTTACCGGCGATTTTAATGTTGATCAAACGAACGAAAGCTATACGTTGCTAGACACTTCGGGCCTCTTGCGCGATGCATACGAAACCTCACAGATTCGATATGCGACCAACGGAACTTTCAATGATTTTAAAACAGACACGAAGACAACCAGTCGCATCGATCATATTTTTCTGACAAAAAATTTTAAAGTGCTCCGCTACGGCATCTTAACCGATACCTACAGAGCCGAAATACCCGTTAGCACAGATTCTATTCAGACAAAGAATTTCCCAAAAGAAGTTTCTTTGTATCATTACGAAGCAAGAGTACCTTCGGACCACTTTCCGGTATTGATTGAAGTAGAATATTAATAATACAGGAACAGATTTTCATGATTTTGATGATTTTTTATGATCTTTTAATATGTAGGCTACATCGCTCATTTATATTCTACTGTACAAGTGTGCGACGCAACGATGTTTAATTTTTATTCTATCGTTGACCTCCCAAAAAAATCTTGACAAATAATGATAATCATGAAAATCAGCGTTCCCTCTCTAAAAATCGCGATATGAAACGTAGACAATTTATTCAAAATGCAGGCATACTGGGCGCTGGGGCCATGGTAAGCAATTGGACATTCGGTGGTATTTCGCTTGGCAATGATTTTCCTTTGGTAAGAACTCCGCTTGAAAAAAGGCATTTCAACAGCGCAGCTATCGAAGCCGCTATTACTGAGTTCAAAGCGAAGTCAAAGAACAAAGAGCTCGGTTGGTTATTTGAAAACTGTTTTCCAAACACGCTTGATACTACCGTTGATTTTGAAATGATTGACGGCAAGCCCGATACTTATGTTATTACAGGTGACATTGATGCGATGTGGCTTCGCGATTCGTCGGCTCAGGTGTGGCCCTATCTTGCTTTTTGCAAAAAGGACGAAAAATTGCAACAGCTTATTGCCGGTGTAATTAACAGGCAATGCAAGTTTATTATTAAAGACCCTTATGCAAACGCTTTCTATAAAGATGAAAACAAAGTGAGTGAATGGAAAGAGAGTGACATCACGGACATGAAGCCGGGTGTGCACGAACGCAAATGGGAAATTGACAGCCTGTGTTATGCCATCAGGCTTAGTCATGGCTACTATAAAGCAACGGGTGATAAAACGCCGTTTGACGAGCATTGGCTTACCGCCATGAAACTGATCGTTAAAACATTTAAAGAGCAACAACGCTTCAATGGTTCGGGTCCATATACGTTTCAACGCAAGACAGCCTGGGCGACCGATGGTGTTCCGATGGGCGGCTACGGCTATCCTGCTAAACCAAACGGTTTAATTTGCTCGATGTTCAGGCCAAGCGACGATGCTACAATTTATCCCTATTTAATTCCTTCAAACTGTTTTGCGGTTGTGTCATTATGGAAACTTGCAAAAATGGCTGAAACAATATTCGGGGATAAAGCATTTGCAAACGAGTGTAATGCTCTGGCGGCACAGGTTGAAGCAGCGATCTTTCAACATGCAGTGTACAACCATCCCAAATTTGGTAAAATACTTGCCTACGAAGTTGATGGTTACAGCAGCCTGAACCTGATGGATGATGCAAACATTCCGTCCTTATTGGCATTGCCTTATTTGTTGGGCGAAAACATGGCCCAGTTCAATAAAGGGCAGGCTGCACCAATTATTGCCAACACAAGAAAATTCGTATTGTCCGAATACAATCCTTTCTTCTTTAAAGGAAAAGTCGCGGAGGGAACCGGTGGCCCACATATCGGGTTAGACATGATTTGGCCAATGAGTATTGTAATGCGTGGCCTCACAAGTAACAACGACGCCGAAATAAAAAACTGCATCGACACGTTGGTGAAAACGCATGGTGGCAAGGGTTTCATGCACGAATCTTTCCATAAAGACAATCCCGAAAAATTCACCCGTTCATGGTTTGCATGGGCAAACACCATCTTCGGCGAGTTTATATGGAAAGTGTATAAAGAGAGACCGCATTTAATTTGAGTGAGAAAGCACGCAGATTTTCATGATTGTCATGATTTTTTATGATTTTGATATTGAGAATAAGTCGCTGATTAATGTGTTACAGTCGAAATGTGCGACGCAACGATGCTCAATACATATTCCATCGCTGACCTCCAAAAAAATCATAACAAATCATCAAAATCATGAAAATCTGCGTTCCATTTTTGAATCAACCAACAACCGATAACAAACGACCAACATGAAGAAAACTTTTTTGTCCGCTGCGCTGGCATTTGCCTCGATGGCTGGCTTTGCGCAGATTGTGAACACGGTGAATGATCCTGTCGAATGGGTGAATCCTTTGATGGGAACGGAATCTAAGCCTAGCCTTTCAAATGGTAATACATATCCTGCTATCGGCATGCCATGGGGCATGAACCTGTGGACGCCGCAAACCGGACCTAATGGAGATGGCTGGGGCTATACGTATGATGCAGACAAGATCCGCGGTTTTAAACAAACCCACCAACCTTCTCCGTGGATGAATGATTACGGAATGTTTTCGATCATGCCGGTAACTGGCAAGACAAAATTTACGCAGGATGACCGCCAAAGCTGGTTCTCACATAAGGCGGAAGTTTCAAAGCCTTACTACTACAGTGTGTATCTTGCAGATGCGGACGTTACAACAGAGTTAACGCCAACAGAACGTGCAGCACAGTTTCGTTTTACGTTTCCCAAAAGCGATAGTTCATTTATTGTAGTGGATGCGTTTGATAAAGGTTCTTACATAAAAGTAATTCCCGAAGAAAAGAAGATCGTTGGTTATTCAACCAAATACACTTACGGCCCATTGCCCAATTTCAAAAACTACTTTGTTATTTATTTTGACAAACCGTTTACTGTTTCCAATACATGGAGCGGTAAAGAACTAACCGGAAAGCTTGAATTGCAGGCAGATCAGACCGGCGCGATTGTCGGTTTTAAAACATCTCAGGGCGAACGTGTAAATGTAAAGACTGCAACATCTTTCATTAGTTTCGAGCAAGCAGAACTGAATCTAAAAAAAGAAATCGCCGGCGATAATTTTGACGCAACCGCTGCAAAAGCGAAAGCTGAGTGGAACAAAAAATTAGGCGCATTAAAAATAGAGGGCGGCACTGTTGATCAGGTGCGTACATTCTATTCTTGCTTGTATCGCACATTGTTTTTCCCTAACAAAATGTATGAGTTGGATACTAACAACAAACCCGTACACTGGAGTCCGCACAATGGACAAATACTGCCTGGGCGCAGGTTTTCAGGCACAGGCTTTTGGGATACTTTCCGTGCGTTGTATCCATTCCTGAATTTAGTTTATCCATCCATCAATAAAGAAATGCAGGAGGGTTTGGTGAACGACTATAAAGAAAGCGGCTGGTTGCCGGAGTGGTCAAGCCCGGGCCTTGCACAGTGCATGATCGGCAATAACTCTGCCTCTGTAGTAGCAGATGCTTACATCAAAGGTCAGCGTGGTTATGATATCAATACCTTGTATGAAGCATTAATTCATGGTGCCAACAATGAAGGGCCAAATAGCTCAGTAGGAAGATTTGGCGTGAAATACTATAATGACCTTGGTTATGTTCCCTACGATGTAAATATTAGCGAGAATGCGGCTCGCACATTGGAGTATGCTTATGATGATTTCACCATTTATCAATTAGGTAAAGCACTCGGCAAACCAAGGGCTGAAATAGAAGTGTATGCAAAACGCAGCATGAACTATAAAAATATTTTTGACAAAGGAACTGGTTTAATGCGCGGTAAAAATAAAGACGGCAGTTTTCAATCTCCGTTCAATCCTTTCAAATGGGGTGATGCATTTACTGAAGGCAACAGCTGGCATTACTCATGGTCAGTTTTCCATGATGTGCAAGGTTTGATCGACCTGATGGGTGGTGACCAAAAGTTTGTAAGCAAACTGGATTCTGTGTTTTCTATGCCGCCAACATACGATGAAAGTTACTATGGCGGCGTAATTCATGAAATTCGTGAAATGCAGATTGCAGGCATGGGACAGTATGCGCACGGCAATCAGCCGATCCAACACATGATTTACCTGTACAACTATGCAGGTGCGCCATGGAAAGCGCAATATTGGATCCGTCAAACGATGAACAAGCTGTACAAAGCAACTCCAGACGGCTATTGCGGCGATGAAGACAATGGACAAACTTCCGCATGGTATATATTCTCTGCACTGGGCTTTTATCCGGTTACACCCGCAACAGATCAGTATGTAGTAGGAACACCATTCTTTAAAAAAGCAACCATTCAATTGGAAAACGGAAAACAGATTGTAATCAATGCCGCAAACAACAGCGCATCAAACGTATACATCAACAGCATGAGCTACAATGGCAAACCCTACACTAAAAACTGGTTGAGCCATTCAGACATGCAAAAAGGAGCAGTACTTAATTTCTCAATGTCTGCCACTCCAAATAAACAGAGAGGGGTGACAAAGGCGGAGGTTCCGTATTCTTTTTCGAATGAGGTTAAATAAATTGAAAGTTGAAGGAACACAGATTGTTATGATTTTTATGATCTATTAAGATTTTTTTTAATCGTAACAAATCATGACAATCATAACGATCTGCGTTCCATATTCCCATTTTCAATTTTCAATTTTCCACTAATTAATCGTGCAGCGCCAACACTGGCACACTCGTGTGATGTATTAACTTCTCTGTTGAGTGTTTTTTGAAAAGTGAGGCGATGAAAGAATGTTTATGCGGCAATACTAAAATAAGATCGGCTTTTTTTCGGTTGGCAAATTCATTAATTGCTTCTACGAAACGATGCTGTTTTACAAATGAGAAATCAATTGTAAAATCGCTCAAAGCATTTTGCAGAAGCATTTTCTTTTCTTCTATGTTAGCACGTGCTTCTGAAGTTTCGTTAACAATTGAAACAACATTTACTATAGGGTTAAACATTGCCAGCATTGTACGAATGCGATCGAGCGGCAACACGTGTTCCTGATCTTCAAAATCAACAGCCAGCACCACTTCGTTGATGCCATTATAAGCAGCGCCAAAAGGAACTACGAGAACGGGCACGTTGCCGATATTAACAATGTTGATGGCGTTTGTGCCAAGTAAAAATTGCTCCACTGCATCATCTTCAGTAACGCTCATAATAACCATTGTTGCATTTGTGCGAACAATTAAGTTTTCAATATGCTCAAGCAGGTTTGTTCCGGCTTCCGCTATGCATGTTATATCAAGCTGCGGGTCCATGGCCAGTAATCTTCCCTTCAATTTTTCGAGCGCAATAATACGCACTTCATGTCTTGCTTCAGGGTCATTTACCAATGGAGTTCCATCGATACCGGCAGGTATTGATTCATACACGTTCATTAGAATAACGCGGCCTCCCACTTGCTGGGCCACTTTGCCTGCGTACACGGCTGCATTGTCTCCAATCTCGGTAAAATCCACTGGTACTATAAAGGTTGTCATGACTTATTTTATTATGATTGTTATCAAAAAAGTTATGCCAGCGGGAACACTGACTGAATAAACTGAAATAACTGAATGTTTCATATTCAGTTTTGTATTACGACTATCAACCATTCAGTTATTCAGTTATCAGTTATTAACATCCTAACATTCAAAATGTTCTAAACCGTGGTACACAATTTGCCATTGGTAACTTGATATTATATTTGCAACCTTAAAACCATTAGAACTATATGACAAAGACTCGTATTATCCTAAGCGCTTTATTGATCGGAAGTTTGCTTACAGGAACAGCAAAAGCGCAAAAATCCGCACAGCCCGTGACACCTATGAAAGTTGGTTCAGCAACACTTAATCTCGGTATAGGCGTAGGTGCAGAGTATGATGGTCGTTATTACTCAAATCCATTCGGTACCAAAATAGCTGCAGAATGGGGCCTTTGGCAAGCCGGTCCGGGTGTGATTACACTTGGTGGCGAAATTGGAGGCTCATTTTCCAACAACGGCGATTGGGAAGGACACCACGACTACAAAGCCAGAACAATTGTTACGGCAGTAAGATCTGCCTGGCATTATGGCTGGAAAGTTAAAGGTCTTGACACTTACGGTGGTTTATCTGCTGGCCTTGCGTTTCAGCACTATGGCTACTCGGATCATTACGACAACAACGTACTTCCTTATTTCGGAGGATTTGTGGGTGCGTCTTACTTCTTCACCCAAGGTTTTGGTGTAAATGCAGAAGCTGGATATGACATTACGCAGTTCCAGATAGGCGTTGTTTTTAAATTGAAATAAAAGTTCCTGAAATTTATTCTTAAAGCTGATAATCAATTATATAGATTGATTATCAGCTTTTTTTATTTAATTACTGAATAACTGAATGATTGAATAACCGAATGGTTGATAGTTGTAGTACAAAACTGAATTTGAACTTTCAGTTATTCAGTCATTCAGTTATTCAGTTATTTGAGTTCCCCTTCTTACCTTTGCGCCCTTAAATGAGGCTGTAAATAAACAAATTGCAGCAAAATCACAGGAACAATATGATGAAGTACGAAAAAGAAATCAATAAGCGCAGAACCTTTGCGATCATTTCTCACCCCGATGCCGGTAAAACCACGCTAACAGAGAAACTGCTGTTGTTTGGTGGTGCCATTCAAACTGCAGGGGCGGTGAAAAGCAACAAGATCAAAAAGCACGCAACGAGTGACTTTATGGAGATCGAAAGACAGCGTGGCATCTCTGTTGCAACTTCTGTGATGTCATTTGAATACAATGATATTTTGATCAACCTTCTTGATACGCCGGGTCACAAGGACTTTGCGGAAGATACTTATAGAACATTAACTGCGGTTGACAGCGTAATCCTGGTAATCGACAGTGTGAACGGGGTGGAGGACCAGACCCGTCGCCTGATGGAGGTTTGTCGCATGCGCGATACGCCGGTTATTGTTTTCATTAATAAAATGGACCGTGACGGTAAAAACCGTTTCGACCTGTTGGAAGAAGTTGAAAAAGAATTGAGCATTCACCTGCACCCGATGACCTGGCCGATCAACAGTGGTAAGGATTTCAAGGGGGTTTACAATCTTCACGATAAGAGTCTTGTTTTATTTACCGCCAATACAAAAGCTTCCGACGATGAAGACGTTGTGACCATCAGCGATCTGAACAATACAGTTCTTGAAGATAAACTCGGCGACCGCGATGCTGAAACATTGCGTGAAGACGTAGAGCTGGTTGACGGCGTTCACGGACCATTGAACATAGAAAACTATTTAGCGGGTAAAGTTGCCCCTGTATTCTTTGGTAGTGCGGTAAACAACTTTGGCGTGAAAGAAATGCTGGATACATTCATTACCATCGCACCTGCACCCCGCAGTCGCGAAACCACCAAGCGTTTGGTAGATGTACAGGAAGACAAACTAAGTGGGTTTATTTTCAAAATACACGCCAACCTTGATCCAAAGCACCGCGACCGTATTGCGTTCCTTCGTATATGCTCCGGCCGTTTTGAAAGAAACAAATATTATAAACACGTTCGTTTAGAAAAAGAAGTTAGGTTTAGCAACCCGTACAGCTTTTTGGCGCGCAGCAAAGATGTAATTGAAGAGGCATATCCAGGTGATGTAGTTGGTTTGTTTGATACCGGCGGCTTCAAAATCGGCGATACACTTACCGAGGGAGAAAATTTTTACTTTACAGGTATCCCTTCCTTTTCACCGGAAATATTCAAAGAAGTAGTGAACAAGGATCCGATGAAAACCAAGCAACTTGAAAAAGGTTTGTTGCAGCTGACCGACGAAGGCGTTGCGCAGTTGTTCACCCAATTTGGCGGTAATAAAAAAATCATCGGTTGTGTGGGAGAACTTCAATTTGAGGTTATCCAATATCGCTTGTTACAGGAATATGGCGCCAGCGTTGAGTTTCGTGCACAGCCTTACTACAAAGCGTGCTGGATAACAAGCACGGACAAAAAGAAACTGGATGATTTCACCCGTTTCAAATCTTCCAACATCGCAGAGGACAAAGACAAACACCTCGTTTATCTTGCCCAAAGCGAATGGTTCCTCAACACGGAAAGACAGAACAATCCCGATATAGAGTTTCACTTTACGAGTGAGATACATAAGGAGCAGTAACTGAATAAACTGATTAACTGAATAACTGAGTGTTTGAAAGTTGTAGGGCAAAACTGAAATAAAACATTCAGTTATTCAGTCTATTAAGTTATTCAGTTATTTGTCCTCAAGCTCTGGCACAAAATTCGCGAAGATAGTTTCCATTAGTTAGTACCATGAACCGACCAATTTCCCCATTACTTGACCGTTTGTATGCAATTCCATTTGCGATTGCGGCATTTTTTATAATATTTATTTACTCAAAACATGGCGGTATTGGCATTTCTCCGGATTCTATAGTTTATGTTAGTGCTGCACGAAATCTACTGGAAAACGGCAGATTGCTTGGATACAATCAAATGCCGATAGTTGATTTCCCGTCATTTTATCCCATATTTCTTGCCGCGGTAAAATTCATTACACATGTCGATCCGGTTGTGGCTGGGCCTTATCTGAACGGATTTCTCTTTGCTGCAGTTGTGTATCTAAGCAGCATGATCATCAATAAGTTTGTTAATCATTCGCTGGGTTACAAATGCATTGTGCTCATGTGTATTGTGGTCGCGCCCAGCTTGCAGGAGGTGTACAGCATGCTTTGGTCAGAATCTTTGTTCATTCTGCTCTCACTGTTGTTGATATTAGCGCTGCATCGTTATTTTAAAACTTACACACTTACAAGTCTTGTTCTTGCTTCGTTAATTGTGGCTGTTGCCTGCGTTACACGCTATGCAGGTATAGCATTTGCCGTCGCGGGTGGCGCAATGCTGCTTTTCGATAGAAACCTTAGACCTCAAAAAAAAGCGCAACATATTCTTGTTTTCAGTTTTATATCGTTGTCGCTGCTCGTGATCAACCTGTATCGTAATCTGCATGCAGGTGGTTTTCTTACTGGCAACAGGGAAAAAGGTATCACGCCTTTGCAGGATAACATGTCTTACTTCGGCTCGGTGGTAGGAAACTGGCTGCCATTTTTCCCCGATCAATATACGATTTCATTAATAGTGGGTTGGATCGTATTGCTGGCAATTTTCGCCATCTGTGTCTATTACTGGATAAAAGGAAATCAATGGTATGTAAGCTTTGAAAATATCGCCAGTGCATTTGCATTGGTATATGCTTCTTTTATTATTCTGTCCTCCACCATTTCTCATTATGAAAGGATCAATGACAGGTTGTTGTCGCCGTTATATATTCCTTTGTTGTTCAGCTTTACTAGCCGTATTCCTGCGTTGATACAGATGGAAAAGACAAAAGGCTTGCGCATCGCAACAATCGCATTTTGCTTAACCATTTCTGCAGGTTTTTTTTACAGACAGTATCAAAACAACCTGGAGTTTTATGAAGATATAAGCACATACGGTATTCCGGGTTTTACAGACGATACATGGGTGCATTCGCAAACAGTGAATTTTATCAGGCAGCATAAATCGTCGCTAAAACCTACGTATTGCATTTACTCCAATGCGCCTGAATCCATTTATTTTAACTGCGGTTTAGTAGGAGAGAACCTTCCCAATAGTACGTTTCCCGAGGATGTAAGTGATTTTTACAAAGAGAATTATTATTACATCGTGTGGTTCAATAATAAAGAAGAAACACCATTGTCTTTGCAGGAAATAAAGCTGCATAAGAAGCTAAAGGAAGTTACACGTTTTACCGATGGTGAGATTTATGTGGTAGAGGAATAGTTTAAAAACTCCTGGCATTTTGTGCTTAAAAAACGCGGGCATCTAGGCGTTGCTGAAAAATCAATTACGAAATAATGTTGTAATATTGGTTTTCTGCAAATGCAGAGTGACCATTAGTAACCATTCTTAATGCAACCAAACACCTACAGAATTGAGGCTCTTGATTCATTTCGAGGGATTGCTGCCATACAGGTGACAGTACACAATTTTTTATTGAGCGTTCCAGTACTTTATATGCTGTTCGAAAACAGACAGCCATTACCTTTTACAGGTGCAAAAGATGCATTGTTGAACGCTTTTACTTTTTCTCCCTTGCATTTCGTTTGGCTGGGGCATGAGCCGGTGATAATGTTCTTTGTACTAAGTGGGTTTGTTTTATCAATTCCGTTTAACGATGGAGGACAAAACTTTGATTACAAAGCTTACCTGGTCAAAAGGTTCTTACGGTTGTATATTCCTTACATCATAGCTATATTTTTATCAATACTGTTGCAGGTGCTATTGTATCGTCCCATCGATAACCGCCTTAGTTCTTGGTTCCAAACCATCTGGCAAGCACCGGTAAGTATAAAACAGCTAAAAGAAATCTTGTTGCTGAAGAGTGACGCAGGATTTCATAATATAGTGCCATCATTGTGGAGCCTTGTCATCGAAATCAAGATATCTCTTATATTTCCGCTATTCTTGTTTGGTTACCGAAAACTGAATTTTATAGGAAGTTGCCTGGCATTATGCGGAGTTGTTGTTGTATATACGCTTCTTGTAAAGGCTGGCCTGCTGGCTAAATATGGTAAAAGCTTTGAAACTTTTTACTATCTCAGCTTCTTTGTAATGGGCGCTTTCATAAACTTTTACAAGGAATATTTCCTCAAAATTCTTAATGGGTTTTCTCCCGCCATTATTCTGCTTCTTACGCTTGTTGCATTTATGTTAAGCACCTTCGATTGGAACGTTGCGTGGCTTCCGGCCAATACACAAACAGTTCTGAAGATGCGCTCGGAATACATCAGTGCGGCCGCAGGCATGTTATGGATATTGCTTTTCCTGAGTAATGCGTATCAAGGCATAGCGCTTTCCTCTCCGCTGAAATGGGTGGGAAAAATATCTTTCAGCTTGTATATTGTACATCTGATATGTCTGCTTGTTACGATTCATGTCCTGAGGGTTTTGCCGGCCGGCCTAATGATATTCGTTGCATTCATTTTATCCTTAATAGTTGCTCCTCTTTATTACAAACTGGTTGAAGCACCTTCGCTGATATTCGCAAAAAAAATGGCTGGTTGCATTAAAAAATGGAAGATTCAGCGTGTGAAATCATAGCATGCATGCAATAAATTGTTCAAAAAAGCGCAACTGGTTGCACAAAATATTCATTTAAAAATTCTCAATATTTGACTGGTTTTCTTAAATAATCTTTTATCTTCGGTCGCTTTTGTAAATAATTATACACCGGAATAAGTGTATTTTTTACAATTATTATTTAAATTGCACTCCTAAAATTGTTTGAAAGATGTCGACTACTGTCTATCCAACTGAAACCAAAGCTGCTGCTGGATCTAACATTGATACGGAAAAGCTGAAAGAGGTCGCGTCGCAGGTTCGCCGCGATATTGTAAGAATGGTACATGGCTGTCAATCGGGCCACCCGGGTGGTTCGTTGGGCTGTACAGATTTCCTGGTAGCACTGTATTTTAAGATCATGAAGCACGATCCTGCTTTTCATATGGATGCAGTAGGAGAAGATGTTTTCTTTTTGTCAAACGGGCACATTTCTCCGGTGTTCTACAGTGTACTTTCACGCTCCGGATATTTTGATGCAAAGGAACTCGCTACTTTCCGAAAACTAGACTCCCGCTTACAAGGTCACCCAACTACACACGAACACCTTCCTGGTGTAAGAATCGCTTCCGGTTCTTTGGGACAAGGTCTTTCTGTTGCCATTGGTTGTGCACTTGCAAAAAAATTGAATAAAGACAATTCTCTTGTATTCACATTACATGGTGATGGTGAATTACAGGAAGGTCAGGTATGGGAAGCAGCAATGTTTGCTCCTCACAATAAAGTTGACAACCTGATCGCAACTGTTGACTACAACGGTCAGCAAATTGATGGCCCTACAGAGAAAGTACTTTCATTGGGTAACTTGAAAGCTAAATGGGAAGCATTCGGTTGGGACGTGATTGAAGCTGAACATGGTAATGACATGGCAGAAGTTGTTAAAACGCTTGAGTTGGCGAAAAGCCGCACAGGACAAGGCAAGCCAGTTTGCATTTTGCTGAAAACTGCTATGGGTGCCGGTGTTGATTTTATGATGGGCAGCCACAAATGGCACGGTGTTGCTCCTAACGATGAGCAATTAGCTGCTGCATTGGCGCAATTGCCTGAAACATTGGGCGATTATTAACCCTTTATGGGCGAATCGCATTCGTCCCGCCGCCAGGTTCATCATTTTATAATTGGTTTATTCGATAAACCCCAACATCAACACAATGAAAAAATACACATACACAGATAAAAAAGATACACGCTCTGGTTTTGGAGCAGGATTATTGGAAGCCGGAAAACGTAACCCAAATGTAGTGGCACTTTGTGCTGACCTCGTAGGGTCTTTGAAAATGGATGCGTTCATTAAAGAATTTCCTGAGCGCTTTCAACAAATAGGTATTGCGGAAGCAAACATGATCGGCATTGCTGCAGGTATGACAATCGGTGGCAAAGTTCCATTCACAGGCACATTTGCTAATTTCTCTACGGGCCGCGTATATGATCAGATCCGTCAATCTGTTGCTTACTCTGATAAAAACGTAAAGATCTGTGCTTCTCACGCCGGGCTTACTTTGGGTGAAGATGGCGCTACGCACCAGATACTTGAAGATATAGGTTTGATGAAAATGTTGCCTGGAATGACAGTGATCAATCCTTGCGACTATAACCAGACTAAAGCTGCAACCATTGCTATAGCTGAACATCATGGCCCGGTGTATTTACGCTTTGGTCGTCCCGTTGTTCCTATCTTCACAGATGCTGATCAAAAATTTGAGATCGGTAAAGCATGGGTTGTGAACGAAGGTGTTGACGTGAGCATTTTCGCAACAGGTCACCTGGTATGGGAAGCTATCAAAGCTGGTGAAAAATTGGCGGAAATGGGCATCGATGCAGAGATCATCAACATCCACACCATTAAGCCTCTTGATGAAGAAGCGATTTTGAAATCTGTAGCTAAAACAAGATGCGTGGTAAGTGCGGAAGAGCACAACCGTCTTGGTGGCTTGGGCGACAGCATTGCGCAAGTATTGATCAAACATGATCCGGTTCCAATGGAATATGTTGCTGTAAACGACAGCTTCGGTGAAAGCGGAACGCCTGATCAGTTGATGAAAAAATATGGACTTGATGATGAAAACATCATTAAAGCCGTACAAAAAGTATTACAACGCAAAGGCAAATAAAATTGAAAGGTCCCGCTAAATGGCGGGACCTTTTTTTTACTTATCCATGAGTAGCGATGTTGATCATTCAATTTAAAACTGCAAAAAACATTTAGAAATCAAATTGAATATCACTTCCTAAACTTATTTTGTGATTACTTTTTTCGCGACCAATTTTCCCATTTCGTCATTCGGATCTGTTTCGTAATAATAAATTGCATTGTTCTTCTTGAAGATTCTTTTTTGCAAATCGCTATCACTTATGCTATCACACCCTGTCGGAATTAAAAAAGGTTCAACTATTTGTTTCCAGGTTCCTTTTATAAAAGAATATGTTGTCATTGAATATGTGCATCCGTTCATAGGTGCTTGAAATATTGAAATTTCGTCTGCTCCGTCATTATTTAAGTCTCCTTCATTAATTAGACAAATGTTGCAGCAGCCGGCGTTTATTGATTTTAGCTTGTTTTCAGAAAATTGAATGGCATATTCATCAGCAGTTCCATCTTCTACAGGATTTCCTTTTCCCTCTTTAATTTTTGTTGCAGTTGCAATTTCAGGATGTCCATCTCCATTAAAGTCTCCTTGAATTTTTTCTCCAATTGCCGGCAAACTTAATGCCTTCGTTTCAACCGTTTTCTCTTTTTCGACGACAGATTTTTTATCTTTCACGACCTGCCCGCATGAAAAAAGTCCGATTGCCAGTATAATTTTTATTCTTCTCATATATAATTACTATCCTTTCTTAAAGAGATTTAATGAATTTTCTATGTTGCATGAGAGTTCGTTTTTATTGATTTCTTTTTTTGATTCTTTTCAAGAAAAAATCAGAAAAAAGAACATCAGCTAGTATAACTTTTATTAAGTATACTTATCGAGTCTTTTTTAAACGGCGAACATTTTAAAACTTAATTCAAGATCTTTTGAAGAATATCTTTATGTTTTTTTGTATAAAAATATCCGTCTTTTTCCAATTGCTCAATTCCCTTGTAACCCTGCTTTAATTTAGGTTCGACTTTCTTTGCTTTAGATACTGTTTTATCACTTCCTGCTTTATCATTGAGTAAATATTGAACAGTAAATAAACCTATAAGCTGGTCAATCTCGGGTTTGTAATTCACTGCTTCTTGAAAATATTTTAAGGAAGCTTGCAGTTGATCGTCTTCCATGTAACAATATCCAATATTGGAATAAACATCTGCATGTTCCTTTTTTTCTTCCTCGGAATATCTTTTTACAATATCTAAGTAATCATGAAGTGCATTTTTATAATCACCAACAATTTGCCTGCTCACACCTCTCTTGTATAATAATAGATGATCTATATTCGGGTTCGCACTTAGACGTAAAGCTTTTGTTGTATAAAGAATTGTGTTTTCATAGTCAGTAGAATCAAAGTAAAGAGACGCGAGATATGAATTTGCGTAGTAATCATCTGGTTCTATGTCAAGTGCTTTTAACGCAAAATCAATCGCTTTTTTCAAATCCTTTTTGTCTTCATATATTATGGCGGTATTAGTATATGCGGCTGAAAGCAAAGGCTTAAGTTCAATAGCTTTGGCATACATTTCTAAAGCAAGATCATATTTTTTTTCTTCCCTGTAATAATTCCCCATATTATAGTAATTAATAGGGTTTTTATTATCTACAGATAATGCTTTTTGAAAATAATATAAAGCACTATCTCTCTTAAGTTCAATATCACCATATATGAGGGCCAAATTACCATACGCACCTGATAGATTGTCCTTTAATTCAATGCATTTTTTATACATCGTTATCGCCATGTCTATTTGATTATCGTGCTTATATATGACACCCATATCAAGTAAAATATTGGTATTTGTAGAGTCAATTTCATAACCGTGTTTCAGTTCAGTCTTAGCTTTTTCTGTTTGCTTTAATGAGGTATAAATTTGCGATTTCTTGAAATATAAGTCTGCCTTATCCGGGTAATTAACCAACGCTTGGTTGATAACTTTTAGAGCCTCATCTTTTTTGTTAAGATTCATCAACGTTTCTGCTTTGTTGTAATAGTAGGAGTAATGTGGACTTTTGGCAATAGCCTGATCAAAATACTGAATTGCTTTATTATCATCGCCTGATTCACTGTAACAAGTGGCTAAAAAAAATAAAGCATCACTAACACTGCCACTCTTTTCATCTCCTCTTTCAAGGTATTTGTTTAAATAAACAATAGCACTTTCCCATTTTTGCAATTTAAAATAGGAATAGCCAAGGTTATAATAGGTATTGTCATCAGCCTCTGAACCTTCTAGTAACAGGGCTTTATGAAATAGCGGCAATGATTCTTCGAACTGGTGCAAATCTGAATAACAGTTTGCTTTTGTACGATAAAAATCGGCCAAATCTTCCGTGCAAAGTTGTAAGGCTTTATCGCAAATAGCAATCGCTTTAAGTGTTTGTTTAGAATTTGCATATATCAAAGCTGTATTATAATAAGCGGTAGGATTGGTACTGTCCAATTTCAATACTTTGTCATATTCTATCACGGCTAAATCCGGCTGTTTGTTTACCTGATAGTCATATCCCTTGTGCAGGTAATCAGTTATTAATTGATCATCTGTTTTTTTATGTTTTGGTTGGGCAAAGACAGATTGCGTTATAAAGATTAAAAAGAGGAATGTTATTTTAAATCGAATGGTGTTCTTAAGTTTCATAAAATATTTTGTCTTACTTTTTGTGGAGATTGCTGGCATTTTTAACGGATATAATTTGTATTTCCTTACAATCATTAGTTTTCCGTAAAATAAGTATAGTCGGTTTTAATCTTCCGTTTTACTCCATCTTTAAAAAAGTAATAAGAACTCAATAAGTTTTGATCATTTAATTGAAAAACACCAAACAATTTAAAATTGTCTTTGTCGCTTTCCCGCTCTGCATCGGAGTAGTATTTTTCGAATTGTTTTTCTCCTGTTTTTACCAACTTGGATTTTCTGAATTGTAACACTTTGCCATCTTGAAAAGAAGTGTACTTGTGTACAAAAGGAAATGTACCTGTTTTGGTACTGTAGTTTATAGTCAAAAGATTGCTGTTCAGATATCGGGTAATACAATTGTTTTCAATTTTCTCTTCTGC
>NZ_JASBRG010000007.1:57896-1527036 GCF_029961145.1 Pinibacter soli
TTTCAATCCATGCTACTGTCGTTTCATTGCCATCCCCGGCATTTGAGAAAAGAATCATTTGATTGTCATCGTATTTGATAGTTGTTGTAGATGTTTCCCCGTGAATAATTTTTATAAGCATTCCGTTTTCAAAAATCAAACTGGTTCTTCCATTTTCATTTCCTTTTCTATTATAGTTTTTTACCGAGATAGGTTGTTGATCTTTATTGAACTCAATCTTTTTTAAAAGTATTTTTTTGCCATTGGGTTCTGGAAAATAGGTTTCGATGCTTTTCAACCTTGTAAATTTTTGCTCATACAACGGGGCATCTTCACCTTTATCGTCAGGAAACGGAATTGATAGGTTGCTTAAAAAAGCATTCATTGTTTTTCTTGATTTTTCGGTAACGTTATTCGCGTTTTCCAAAGAGGCAACTTCTTTTTTGTATTTTCTTGTGTTGGCAACATAAGATGATTCCTTGTGTACATTCATCTGTTCCGCTACAAATTCAGTAGCATAATGAGTTCCTTCTTTTGTTTGCACCTTATCTTCCAGATCTCCTCCCCAATAAGCAAATGCCTGGTAAGAGTTTTCAAAATCGCTTATATCTAACGTTTGTCCGTTTTCAAAAATGACATAAGTGTGTTGATCTATATATATTATTTGCAACGCATCTTTTCCAAAATTTTGAATTAACTCCTTTTCTTCAACATGATCATTATAACCTACAGTTGGATATTGGTAAACGTTAACTAAAACTAAGCATGGTTTTCCTGCTTGTATACGCAACGTATCAACGACCTTACTCTCTTCTGCTATTATTTGGTAAGCAGTAGTATCGACAGGAGCGATAATAATACTTTGCTGAGGGATTTTTTTTGCCGTTTTTTTATTCGGTTGAGTTTTTGAATTTTGTGAAAAGCCTGAAAGAGATAAAGCCAGAATAAAAATAACGGCTGGTAATTGTTTCATTTAGATGTGTTTGTTATTTAATGATATTGATGATTCTCTTTAGCGTTTCTCTGAGTATTATTTTCTCCTAAGGTTATTCATTCTACAGTATTCATGTTTATTGTTGTAGAATAGAAGAATGCTTTGGCTGGTTTGATAGGCCGCTCCGGAGAAAACATCAAATATATTCAAGCGAGTCCTAAAGGTTTTTATTGAAAAGCCTTTTGTTTAGTTTGATAGGACTGATTTTATAAAGGGCTGACTTACTTTTTTTAAAATATTGATTATAAAGTGCTTTTAAAAATTATTCTGTAATTTGAACGAAACATTTCATTCCTCTTATGGATGCAGAATATGCAAAGCTTCAGAAAGAAAATTTCTGGTTGCGTTTAACACCAACACATCGCGTAATCATTGGACTTACCGCAGGGGCACTGGTTTTTATTTTATTGAACGCGTTTCAGTTGAACGTGTTGCTTCGTCTTACATTTTCGTGGGATATATTTGCCGCCATGCTTATTGTGCTTAGCTGGACGGTGATCTTTGCACGATCCACGGCAAGAATCCGCGAATTTGCAAGGCGTGAAGATGGTAGTCGTTTGTATGTTTTTCTGCTTGTTTTGATATCGTCTTTCGCCAGCATGATTGCAGTGCTGATGCTCATTTTATCTAAAAGTGATTCTGATAAACATCACACCCTTTATTTGATCGCTACTATCGCCGGCATGCTTTTTTCGTGGATCATTGTTCATACAACTTTTACGTTTCATTATGCACACATGTATTATGATCACGATGACAACGATCCGCATTTGAAAGTTGGTGGACTCGATTTTCCATCCGAGAAAAAACCTGATTATTTAGATTTTGCCTACTTCGCATTTGTCATTGGAATGACCTTCCAGGTTTCGGATGTAGAGATCAGTAATCGTAAAATAAGAAGACTTGCTCTTGCGCATGGATTGATCTCTTTTGTACTCAATACGTTTGTAGTGGCGTTGACGGTGAACTTAATCGCCGGATTAAAGGGATAATTTGCTTAGTGTGCCTGGATTCTTTTCATAAAAACGTCTTTATATTTGTACCCGGGTCCGGCCTTACGACGAATAGGTCTATCAATCCGGAGCCATTCGAAAATTGTAAACCCTAAGCAGTAATGAAAAAGTTATTAATCGTACCCGCTTGCTTTTTGTCGGCAATGTTATTTGCTCAAAAAAGCAACAAATTTGATTTTAAAGTAGGATCTGAATATGACCTGCCACGTAAAACAACCGATCTGGCATTCATAGGCAACCAGAAAGATGGCATAGTAAATATCTCCTTAAAAAAGGAAGAATTGATTCTCGTGAGATTCAATCCTTCTACGCTTGAGAGAACAACAGAACAACGGATTGATCTTGATGCGACCAGAAATTTCAACAGTGAGATATTAACGGACTTTTACAACGGCAGTTACTATTGGATACATAGTGATTGGGACAAAAGCAGTGAAACAGAAATACTGTATTGCGACAAAGTTGATATTGCAAAAGGAAGAATTGCTGAAGCCAATACCAAATTGCTGGAGACAACGAAAATTGCCGGAACATCAGTTGCCAAAGGCTTCTACAACATGAAAACAACTGATAAGTATGGCTTTCAGTACGATGCTGCGCATAAAAAACTCTTGATTAGTTACCGTCTTCATCCCGAACAAAAAAACGATAAAAAGAACTATGATAAAATAGGCTTGAACGTGTTTGACGAAAACATGAAAAAAATATGGGGCGGCGAATTTACGATGCCTTACACAGAAGCTGTAATGGATAACCTGGATTTTTCTGTAGATGCTGAAGGCAATGCATACATGCTCACCAAAGTATATGCCAGCGATTCACGCAAAGAGGTTGATAAGGAAACGGGAAATCCTGGTTACCATTTCGAGATACTGAAATTTAGCAGGGACAGTAAAAAGCCCGCAATCATTCCGGTTGAGCTGGATAACTATTTTATTAAGCAAACCTCAATAACTGAAGATTCGCAACATGAACTGGTTGTGGCTTGCACATACAGTAAAAAATCAAAGGGCAACGGCACTGAAGGTGTGTTCCTGGCTAAAATAGATCCGAGTGGTAAATTGGTAGGCTATCAAAAAGGGTACTACCAGTTTCCTGCAGAAGAACTGAAAAAATTCGAATCGGCAAGAAGCAAAAGAAAAATCGACAAAGAAGAAAATTACGAAGCAAAGAATCTATCAGTTCGTGACATTATTTTAGACAAAGATGGTGGCATTTTCATTACGTGTGAAGAATACCAGGTGATAGAGACAAGTTATTACGATAACATGACCCACAGTTATCGCCGTTATATCACCTACTATTATGGAGATATTTTTGCATCTAAAATTGATGCTTCCGGTAACTTTCAATGGCTGAGAAAAATTCCAAAGAATCAAAAAGGTTCAGCAGGCAGAGGAACAATGAGTTTTAAATTGATCAACGATGCTTCAGGCTATTACTTCCTGTATCTTGACAATTTAAAGAACCTCAACCTGGCAGAGGATGAAACTCCAAAATACCATGTTGACGGTTACGGTGGCCAGGTGATGGTTACTAAAATTACTAATGATGGCGCTGTTTCAAAAGATCTGCTCTTCGATACAAGAGAAGAAGATATTATGATCTTTCCCGCAGATTTTTACAAGTTTAACAGCAATCAATTTATAGGCAGGGCGCGGTTGAAAAGGAGTCTTTTTCAGCCATTGCTGATAACTGTGAAGCCGGGTGAAGTAGTAAGCAGTAAATAAAATTTACAAAATAAAAAAGCAAACTTCTTTTAAAAGAGTTTGCTTTTTTATTTTGTAAACATTGGTAATGGATTGGAAGGATGTTTAAATAAATTCTTCGTAATCCTTTTGATAAGAAAAAAATGGAAACCTTTATTGGGCAATAGTTTCCGGATATTGCTGATTTCTTTTGAACTATAGCCAAATGTAATGAGGCCAAGCGAAACATCAATGTAATCCGCCTTGCGAAACACTTCTGCAGTTTTATATTCTCCTTTGTATGCGCTTTGTTTGTGATGCCAGTAAATCATTTGCATCAACTCATCAACAAATGCTTGCTTGTTTTCGCAGATCAAATAATTTTTAGCCTGCTCCATAGATGGTTGCAAATAGTCAATCGTGTTATTTGTCCAAATGCCAATATCGTGGAAAACAGCAGCCACAGAGTATTTCCATTCGTTCTCATGGCTGTTGTCAATCATTTTACAATTAAGAAATACGCGATATACATGGTTGCGATATTTCTCATAATCATTGCCAAGAACAGGGTAGAAGCTATTCAGTATATCTTCTATTAAATTATTTGTGTAAGTCATTGCTCGATTTTCTTGCGTTAAATGTAATCCACTGAGCCGGTAAAAGCAATGAGCAGCAGTGCTTCACTAACAGAATAAATGCAAATCAAGTCAGCAAAAACTTTTTTTTGATTGTGCCAACAATCCGGGAACTTAGTTGTAATGACAATGACACTAAAAAACCAAAAGAAATATGCAAAATGAAATCAAGGTGGCGGATTACGCTACCGATCCAAACATTGAGGCTCATACGAAAAGCTTCCTCAACTCATTGAACAGCGGCGACGGAAAACCGATGGAACAAATGACTCCTGGTGAAGCAAGGAGGGTTCTGGAAGGGGCACAAACATCAGTTACAGTGAATGTTTCCGGAATTGATGTAACGGAAAAAACGATCTCACAAGATGGCTTGTCTGTGAAAATGTATGTTATAAAGCCTGCGGGCAAAACAAGTGTATTACCGGTTTTCATGTTCTTTCACGGTGGAGGATGGGTGCTGGGTGATTTTCTTACGCATAAAAGATTTGTTCGCGACCTAGTAGTGTACTCGGGTGTGGCATGCGTATTTGTTGAATATACCCGTTCTCCGGAAGCTAAATATCCAGCCGCACTGAATGAATGTTATGCCGCTACGAAATGGGTAGCTGAACATGGCGCCGAAATAAATGTTGATGGTAAAAAACTGGCGGTTGTCGGCAACAGCGTGGGCGGCAATCTTACTGCGGCTACAGCTTTGATGGCAAAACAAAAAGGTGGTCCTGCATTGAAATTGCAATTGTTGTTCTGGCCGGTTACAAATGCCGACTTCGAGACAGGTTCTTACAACCAATATGCAACCCAAAGATTTCTTACAAAAAACATGATGATCTGGTTCTGGGACAACTATACCGGCGAACAACGAAATGACATACTTGCTTCTCCTCTTAAAGCAAGCCTTGACCAGTTGAAAGGACTTCCCCCTGCTTATGTACAAACCGCAGAAAACGATGTTTTGCGTGATGAAGGAGAAGCTTACGCAAGAAAAATGGACGAAGCAGGAGTGGATGTAACGCTGACAAGAGTGCAGGGCATGATCCATGATTTCGGACTGTTGAACCCGTTAGCGACCACTCCGGCGGTACAGGCAGCTTTGAGGTCAGCGGGTGCCGAGATCGCGAATGCGCTTAAATAGAAATTAAGAATTAGGAATTAAGAATTGTTTCTGTGTTGCAGGCGAATAAAAATATATAATCTCTACGCATTGTAAAAGTTGTCGAGGCCTTCGTTTCTCACGTGCATGTGACCTTCCAATTAAGAAAATTCAAACTAAAGAATCTTAATTCCTAATTCGATGTCGTTTAGTTAAGCAACTTTTCAATTACATGGTTGCTATGTCCAGGAAAGAAAGACTGCTTGTCATCGGGGCGAAGGAGGGATCTGTGTGATTGTTTACGCATAGTGTTCGTTAGTGAGGCCCAGATCCCTCGTTCCTTGGGATGACAAATGAGATGCTTTTGTTTTTTCAAACACCTTAAATAAACGACATTGAATTCCTAATTCTTAATTGTTCACAAATCCCCTCAGCTTCTTTGCATTATTAATCTTAATGCTCTTGCCTGAAGTCGTGATGATTTTTTCCTGTAACAGTTCCGTAAAGAATTTGAATACCGTTTCATAAGTGGAACCCGCATAAGAAGCAATGTCCTGGCGCGTAATGGCTACTGCAATAAATTTATCCTTATTCAATCCGAATATTTCCTGCATCTCCAACAGCAATTCTGCAATGCGACCCTTTACATCCATATGTGCGAGATTGCGCATGCGGCGCTCGGCTTTTTTCAATTCTGCTGCATACAACTGCATCATTTTATAAGTGAAAGAAGGATTGGTTTTAAATGTCGCTTCAAGAAAATCGTTTGTAATAAAGCATGCCTTACAATCTTCCAATGTTGTCGCTGAGATAGGATAAATATCATTGTCAACCAGGGCTCGATGCCCCAAAACATCACCGGCTTTTGCAAAGCGGATGATGAGCTCTTTATTGTCTACCCATTGTTTATGCACTTTTACAAAGCCCTCGTAAATAAAGTAAATGCCTTTTACGGCATCGCCTTCGGCGAAAATTGTTTCACCGCGTTTAAAGGAATAAGTGGTTTTCTTCACACTGATTGCGTCGCGCCATTCGGGCATGCAATGAATGCAGAGAAAGCAATTTTCTATATCACATTTAGATACTTGCATGGATCAATAATAAGTTTTTTTTGCAAGCAGATGACGCTGATTTAGCAGATGGGCGCTGATTTTTTTAATATTAATACCTGAATCATTGAATCATTGAGGAGTCGAATTAGTAAGAGGTCGATTTAATTTTACTGCTTCCTTAGCAGAAAGAAATCAGCGCCCATCTGCCAAATCAGCGTCATCTGCGTGCCATCAAATCTCAAATCAAAAAATGTTTACAAATCATCATAATCATGAAGATCTGCGTTCCGTTTCCTTTAAATGTTTTTCAATTTATATTTTTTAATAAAATAACGTCTAATTTTGCTTAAAAATATTGCTTATGCAATATTTTTGTAAAAAATACGATTAATGAAAAGTGACAGTATACCTGTAGCGCCATCGCTAAACGTACCCTATGGAAAACAAAAAAAGCTTAAGACTGAAGTAGTTAACAAACGTGTTTTGTACCTTGCTGTTCAGGCAATTGTAAATGCCGTCATCATTGGATTAATTGCACGTCTCCTCGTTTACCTGATCAATTTTGTAACCAACATCGCTTTCTACGGAAAGTGGTCTATCCAACCCGCTTCTCCTGCAGGACATCATTTGGGAATGGCTGTGTTGCTCGTTCCTATTATCGGCAGCATCATTGTTGGTATAATGGCCCGTTACGGATCAAAAGCCATTCGTGGCCATGGCATCCCCGAGGCAATGGAAAAAATTATTCTTGAGGAGAGCCGTATTCCGCCAATCATTACTTTTCTGAAACCTTTATCCGCCGCCATTTCAATCGGTACCGGTGGTCCTTTTGGCGCCGAAGGTCCGATCATCGCAACTGGTGGTGCATTCGGTTCTGTTACAGGTCAATGGATGCACATTTCATCTACGGAAAGAAAGATCATTCTGGCTGCCGGAGCTTGTGCTGGTATGTCAGCCATCTTCGGAAGCCCGCTGGCAGCCGTTTTGCTGGCTATCGAATTGCTGTTGTTTGAATTTTCTCCAAGATCAATCATCCCCGTAACGCTTGCCTGTATCACAGGTGCGGGCATGCACATACTTTTATTTGAGAGCAGACCGGTGTTTGAAATGCCAAACATTCCTGCTCCGTCAGACACTGCATTGATCGTGTACGTTGTCTTTGGCCTGATCGTTGGAGTTGTTGCCAGTTTTGTTTCGAAGTCTGTGTATGCAGTGGAAGATCTGTTTGAGAAATTGCCCATCCACTGGATGTGGTGGCCGGCGATCGGCGCTGTGGCGGTAGGTGTTGTAGGATATTTTGCCCCTGTTACAATGGGCGTTGGTTATAGCAATATTCAAAATTTATTAACTGGCAGCTTGCCTTTGCAAATGTTGCTGGTATTGTGCTTCCTTAAATATATATCATGGGTTATTGCGCTGGGCAGCGGTACTTCCGGTGGTACACTTGCGCCATTGTTTACCATTGGAGGTGCGCTCGGTGCATTGTTGGGCACTTATGCATTGCAACTGTTTCCTTCATTGGGTATTAACGTGGCAACCGCTGCATTGATCGGCATGGCAGCTATGTTTGCAGGTGCGTCACGTGCATTGCTAACATCCATTGTGTTTGCACTGGAAACAACTGGGCAAAGCAATGGATTGCTTCCGTTGATCGCGGCTTGTATTGCGGCGTACGCAATCTCTTTCTTTATGATGAAAGAAAGTATAATGACGGAAAAGATCCACAGAAGGGGGGTAAAAACGCCCAATGCTTACGAGCCTGATGTGTTGCAGCAAACGAAGGTTCAGGTGCTCATGTCTCCGGCTCTGCAAGACCACCGCGGTAATTTTTATGTGCATATGTCGGATGATATAGCGGTTGCTGCGGAGATAATGGGTAAGTACAACACTGACTCTTTGATTGTTTTAAACGATAACGACGTCGCTGAGGGAATCATTACATCCCGCGCAATCCTGCAATTCTACAGCAAGGAAAGAGCAAAGACTCATCGCTACGAGTCGCCGGCAAGAACCAGAAGGATTATGGTGAGAGGAAGGAAGCTGTTTCTCAGGAACTAGGAATTAGAAATTCATTCTGTGTAACATAACGAAGATGGCCTTTATCACTATATTGTAAAAGGCATCGACAAGCACAACTGACAAACTGTTACGCTGTCAGTTGTGTTTGTCGATGCCTTCTCGTTCTTTAAGACAGACAAATATTCATAACGAAACGGAGACCTTAGGAATTCCTAATTTCTAGCTCCTAATTCCTAACTCCTGTATCTCCGTACCGCTTCTTCCATTTTCGCATGTACAATTTCCTTCAGTTTCGAAACATCATGGTGTGTCATGCCTGCGACCTCAACCGACTCTAAGAGTATGGCGCGGCAAATGCCCGGTGTAAATGAAAATACGCTGCTGTGGTGTAATCTTTTCACCGTATCAGGAAAGATCAACGGTTGAATAGGCGTTTGCGTTTCGATGGCAATACGGAATGCTCCATCGTAAAATGATTTTAGCGGCTGCGCAGTTTCGTTAAAAGTGCCTTCGGGAAAAATAAAGATCGACACCCCGAAACGAATGAATTGCTTCAAGGTGCGAACGCTTCTGGCACGATTCTTTGCACTGCTGCGGTCAACCATAACCGCTGCATTTCGATATAAAAAGCCAAATAACGGAATCTTGCTCATTTCATATTTGCCCAGCGGACGCACGGGCTCACGAATGATCTTTACGATCATCGGAATATCCAGATAGGAAATATGATTCGCTACAAACACACATGGCCGTTTTTCTGTTGACTTTGCTTCGTGGATTGTTTTGGGGTAAATGCCGATCAGCGTGAACCAGATGTCTGCCCATAGAGTACAGAGCCTGAACATCATGTTGCCGCCCTTTATTCTGCCAAAAAAAGAAGCAATGAAAAAGAATGGCATGAGCAATAGCAACAGGACAACAAAGAGCGCCATCGCGTAAAGTGAGTAAATAAGCTGGAAGGGTTTAATAATATACTTCATGTAAATTCCAGTAATAAAATCTAAACTTGGGTTTTCAAATATGCATTAATTGCAATTGCATTCAAAATCGTTATCCAGGTCAATGCAGGTCACAACTTTCGTGTCGGTTTCGCATTGGGCAAACACGATGCGCACGTGCTGTTGATCCTGTGTGTATCCTTCGAGTGCGTAAGTAGGGCAGGGCTGATCCTGCAGATTGCTTTTCTTATAATTGATGTTGCCTGTCTTCATGATGTCTTCCACTTCAGCTTGCGTGATGTGCCTGCATTTCATCCGGCATTTTGCATGTTGCGTGTAGTCAAGATAGCTGATTTTTCTGTTGAATCCGCGGCTGCGGGTAGTTTCGGGCTTGGCTTGAGGACCGTTATCGTCTGTTCTTTTGCCGTTATCATTCAAGCCGCGACAGGTACGAACAAAGAACAGCAATACAGCGAGTACGATTAAAAGGAAAAAGGGAACAAGCTTCTTTGTCATTATCGGAATTTAAACGGCCAAATCTAAAGCATTTTCTCTCAATGAGTTGAATTTCACGCAAAGACGCAAAGAGAAAATCCAAGGGCGCAAAGAATTTCACGCGGCCAACACGGCGGAGCGGCGAGGCGGCGGTAAGTATGAATATTCATTTTTTTTCTGCATGTAAATGTTAACAACAGTAAAGCAAGAAAATGCTAGTGAATTCATATCATCAACCATGCTTTGCGTCGCTGCTCCGCTGCGTTCGCTGCGAGAAACAAATCTCTGTGTGAAATTCTTTGCGTTCTTGGCTTTTATCTTTGCGCTTTTGCGTGAAACCGTTGCGCTTTTGCGTGAAATCCCCTTTTGCTTATCTTTGCGCCCTTATGTCAGCAAGTAAATCAGTCGCATTTCACACATTGGGTTGTAAACTAAACTTTTCTGAAACCTCTTCTATTTCACGAATGATGGAGAATGAAGGTTTTGTGAAGAAGGAATTCGACGACATTGCCGATGTTTACGTGATCAACACCTGTTCCGTAACCGATAATGCTGACAAAGAATGCCGCCAGATCGTGCGTCGCATTCAGCGCAAATCTCCTGAAAGCCTGGTTATTATCACCGGCTGTTATGCACAATTGAAACCCAAAGAAATTTCTGAAATTCCGGGCGTTGACCTTGTGCTGGGAGCTGCTGAAAAATTCAATATTGCCAAGCATATTGCGGAACTCAGCAAAGGCGATTCTGCCAAAATCTCCAGTTGCGATATTGAAGAAGTTACCGGTTTCAATTCTTCTTTTTCTATAAACGATCGTACACGTACTTTCCTTAAAGTGCAGGACGGTTGTGATTATACCTGCTCATTTTGTACTATACCAATGGCCCGCGGTAAAAGCCGTAGTGATAGTATAGCAAATGTGATCCGCAATGCGGAAGAACTGGCTGCTAATGGTGTAAAAGAGATCGTGCTTACAGGTGTGAACCTCGGCGATTTTGGTAAAGGTCCGGATGGCAATAAAAAAAACGAAGAAAGCTTTTTTGATCTGGTACAGGCGCTTGATAAAGTGGAAGGTATTCAGCGCTACAGGATCTCATCTATTGAGCCTAATTTGCTGACAAATGACATCATCACGTTTGTGGCAAACAGCGATAAGTTCATGCCGCACTTTCATATTCCATTGCAAAGCGGTAGCAATAAAACACTGGGTCAAATGCGTCGCCGCTACAAACGAGAATTGTACGCGGAACGAGTGCATCTTATTAAAACATTGATGCCGCATTGCGCGATTGGTGTGGATGTGATCGTGGGCTTCCCAGGCGAGACTGGCGAAGATTTTAAAGAAACATTTGATTTCCTGCATTCTCTTGATGTGTCATATTTGCACGTGTTCACTTACTCCGAACGCGACAATACACACGCACTTACTATAAACCCCGTTGTTCCTGTCAATGTGAGATATGAGCGTAATAAAACCTTGCGCAATCTGTCTTACATGAAAATGCAATACTTCACCGAACAACATGCCGGTCAAACAAGAAAAGTATTATTTGAGGGCCACGAAAAGAACGGCATGATGGAAGGCTATACCGACAACTACATCAAGATTTCTGCACCGTTTAATGCTGAGTGGGTGAATGGGATTGTTGACTGGAAAGTCTAGATGACGAATTTGAAAATTTGAAAATTTGAAAATGCTTCAGGTGCGTCTTCGCAAGTGATCTTCATTGTTCTTGCAATGCAAAAATGATTTAAATTAATAATGACACCTGCACAGACTGAATTTTCAAATCTTCAAATTCCCACATTTTCAAATTATTCTCTTGGCTTGACCTGGGAATATATCACTGTATCTTCAAACACACCCTCCAGACTGAGTTTGTTTTCTTTAAAGTAGGCGTCGCGTGTGAAGCCCTTCTTTTCCAGCAATTTTGCAGATGGTATATTATTGGGGTGAATAGTTGCTTCGATGGAATGTAAATTCATTTTTTCGTAACCATATTTTACCACAGCGTCAAAGGCTTCCTGTACTATTCCTTGCCGGTGGTATTTGCCGTTAAGCATGTAACCGATCTCGGCACGATAATCTTCTTTGTACAGATTTACAAAACCTATCATGCCCAGGAGAAACGGATTGTTTTTTAGAAATATACCCCAGTTGATGCCTTCATTGCTTTTCCTTCTTCTGGCGATTAATTCTATCAGACTAGTAACGTCCTGCAGGTTGGTAGCAACCGGACGGGAAATGTATTTCATCAATTCTTTATCCCTCCTTATTTCAAACAAGGCTTCTGCATCATTGGCTGTGATTTCTTTCAGCTCCAATCGTTCAGTAACGAGCACGGGAAATGGCTCGAAGTTTACCTGCATCATGGTGTGAAGGTTTTGTGAGATGCAATGTAAGAAAAGGGGGAGAGATGCGATGCATCTTTTTTCCACAGAGGCACGGAATGCACTGAGTTTTATGAAGAGAAATTAACGTAAACCTTAGTAAAGCTCAGTGCCTTCTGTGCCTCTGTGGCAGATATTATAAAGCCGGCATCATGTGCGTTGCTATGCCAATCCTGTTCCATGCATTGATGATAATGATTGCCATGATCAGCTGGCCGATTGTTTTATCGTCAAAATATTTTGCTGCCTCCGCATAAGTTGCGTCGGAAACATGCTGATGGATTAAAGTCACTTCTTCCGTTAGTGCAAGGATAGCTCTTTCTTCAGGAGAGAAAAACGGCGTGTCGCGCCACACGGAAAGTGCATAAATCCTTTGCTCTGTTTCGCCGAGTTTGCGGGCATCTTTGGTGTGCTTGTCAATACAATAAGAACAACCGTTGATTTGCGAAGCCCTTATCTTGATCATCTCTTTGTGCAGCGGAGCAATATTAGTGGTCGCTAAAAATTTATCGAACTCGATCATTGCCTTGTACGCTTCCGGATTTGTTTCGTTCATTTTGATTCTTGTGCTCATGAGTAAGTTTTTTACTTACACAAAGGTGGGGCAGTTGGGAATTTGAAAAACTTGAAGTAGTTCAAGAAATGGAAAATTGAAAGTTGAAAGTTGAATTGCTGTGGATCAGGAAAGCCTAATTGAATTAGAACAATCATTTTCAATTTTCAAATTATTTCCCCGCTCTTATCTTACTCAAAAACTCCGCCGAGAATCCCAGGTACGACGCGAGCATGTACTGCGGAATGCGTTGAATAAATTCAGGAAACAAATTGCTGAAATGGAGATAGCGTTCTTTGCCAGTCATACCGTAAATATACCGGATACGCATTTGCGAAGCGGCGTATGCTTTTTGAATAATAATGCGAAAATAGCGCTCCATTTGCGGAAGCTTTTGAAACATTTCATCCTGCATATTTCTTCTTACGATCAACACTTCGGTTGGTTCGATCGCTTGAATAAAAAAAGACGCGGGCCTGCCTGTTTCATAACTCATGTAATCGCTCAGCCACCAGTTTTCAATAGCAAATTGAGTTATTTGCTCGGCTTTCAATTCATTTAAAAAATAGGAGCGAAGACATCCTTTCAAAACAAAATAATTGCCTGAGCAAACCCGGCCTTCTTTTACCAGCAGTTCTTTTTTCTTTACCGTAGCAATCTCAACGAACTCCAACAAAATGTTGGCTTCGGCATTGGAAAGCGGAACAAATTTTCTGACGTGATCAATAAAAGCAGCGGGCATTTGTTGAGTTTATTGCTTAAGAATATCAACGTGGATTTTCATGATTGTCATGATTTGTTAAGATCTTTTGATTTGGGATTAAAACTTCAGATTATTGGCGGAGAAACCCTGTTGAAAAATCTCACCCAAAATTTCAAATCATAACGAATCTTCATCACTCTAAAATCTGCGTTCCTCCCCCAAAAAAAGGTAATTGCGAAGGTCAGAAATAAATTTTCTACCCTGTTCGTTTTGGCTATTTTTCATTTAACTTTAGTGTTCACCAAAGAAAAAGGAGGTATTCATGCAATCTACAGATAAATCATGGACGCCTTCGGTTATTATCGCGTAACCGGGCTTTCTCCATAAAAATAATCTGCTGACCTTGGGTCAGAAGCCTTTCGCTTGCGGAGGGCTTTTTTATTTTTAACCGCAAAGGGCGCAAAGGATGCGCAAAGAGAACGAAGGGTTTCTAATCGAATACGTTTTGCCTAAAAGAAGAAAGGAGTGTTTATGCTTCTATCAATCTCTCTTGCTGTTCTCCAATGTTGTAAAAGCTTTGCGTTCTTTGCGCAACCTTTGAGTTCTTTGCGGTTTAAAAAAAGATCACACTTTAACCAATTTCCACTTTCCTCTTGTAAATACGATCACGGAAATCACGGTCATTAGGCTTTCTGCAATGGGTATTGCCGCGAACACACCTTTGGGACCAAGCTTCCAATAGATGGCCATTAAATAAGCTATGGGTATTTGAAAAAGCCAGAAACCAAACAGGTTAATAACAGTTGGTGTTCTTGTGTCTCCGGCGCCGTTGAAGGCATTCATCATTACCATGCCAACTCCATAAAAAATATATCCTGTGCTCACAATTGTTATTGCGTTGATCGCGACTTTTTCCGCGATCGGATCATCATTCAAAAATCGCACGATATTAGTACCCCACGCAAAGAAAAGTAGCGTGACCATCAACATGAAAATAGCATTATAGAGTGCGGTTTGCCAGACACTTTTTTCGGCACGGTCCAATTGTTTGGCGCCAAGATTTTGCCCCACTAGTGTTGCAGCTGCATTGCTCAATCCCCAGGCGGGCAGAATGAAGAACGTGATGATGCGCAATGCTACCTGGTAGCCTGCCATCACATCCTTACCAAATTCAGAAACAATTCTTGCGAGGAATATCCAACTCGCAGAACCGATCAGGAACTGTAAAGTGCCCGTCCAGGCAATGTTGAACAATGATCTGATCATTTTGAAATCAGGAATAAAATGTTCCTTATAAATTTTCAACACACCATTTCCTTTAAACAAATGGTACAATTGATATACTACACCGATGCCGCGTCCGCATGTGGTAGCAATCGCCGCGCCTTTAAGACCCAATTCAGGGAAAGGTCCCCAGCCTTTGATCAACGCAGGACAAAGGAGGATGTTGCAAATGTTTGCGATCCACAGGCTTTTCATGGCTATTGCCGCATCACCAGCTCCACGAAATACACCGTTTATAAGGTAGAGCAACATCACGAAAATGCTACCGCCAAAAACGATTCTTGTGTATATGGCGCCGTTTTCAACCACCTGCTGATCCGCGCCCATCAGCGACAGGATATTATGAGAGAAGATAATTCCAAGTATACTAATAACAAGTGTAAAAGCCAATGCAAGCAATACAGATTGAATGGCCGATTTTGCCGCAGCCTCCGGATTTTTCTCGCCAATACGTCTTGCTACCGTTGCTGTTGCCGCCATGCTTAAGCCGATAGCCACGGAGTATACAATAGTTAAAACCGACTCTGTTAAACCAACGGTTGCGACAGCGCCATTGCCGAGTTTGCCCACAAAGTAAATGTCTACAATGGCAAACACTGACTCCATCATCATTTCAAGGATCATGGGAATCGCCAGCAAAAGCACCGCCTTGCTTATATTTCCTTTTGTATAATCCTGCGGAGGTCCGTCAATAGCGAGTTTTAGAAAAGATATAGAACGTGCAAAAAAACCTTTATGCGTCATGGAGAATTAATAATTAATAGTTATTGCACCATACGTACAATGCAAGCTGCCGTACCATCGAATTTTTGAGGATAACATTCAACAACGAATGTAGCCCTCTTAATTATTAATTCTTAATTATTAATTGTTTTCTCCCCTGTGGTTCAATTTTTGCATAGCAGCTAAATCAAAATAACTACATTCATTGTATGAGAAGAATTGCCCTATTACTATTTACCGTACTAGCCATTACCAGTTGCGACGAAAATTCAGGTTCAAAGAAAAAATCCAAACACAATAATCAAAATAAAGATACAGCCAAAAGTACTATCCAACCGGACTTTGATAAATACTTGGCGTCATTGTCCACAATCCCTTTGCCTTTTAAGAATTCAACCATTGCTGGCTGCATTAAATCGTATTCAAAAAATTATGACAAAGCCGGTTTTATTAAATTCAAACATGCATGGACGACGCAACCCATCGGCGTTTTATACAGAACAGATAAGTACGTGGTGACTATGGAAACTTCTGTTGGTGAAGATGGCCAGGTGCCTTATATCAATTCCTATGATAAGAAGGGGAACAAAATTGATTCACTGGCGCCGTACAAAAAAACAGGCTTCGATATGGGATATGAAAGCGTAGAATATTTAATGGTGGGTGCAGACAAAATGATTAGCGTAATCGATTCTACAAAAAGATGGAAACTGAACAAGGATAAAACAGATATTATCAAGAATACAATGAAACTTTCTGTTGATACGACTTTGTTTATTGTGACAAAAGACGGAAGGATAAACAAACGGTGATTTGTATGCGAATAACTGAATAACTCAATTATTCAGTTAATAAAAAAGCCACAGCTTTTTTGCTGCGGCCTAGTTAAAGAATATACCTTATTGAGTTATGGTTAATGGACCAAATTAGCTACGCCATGTATGGATAATAAAACACAATAACTAAAAGCCATTAATACAGATGCCAGCATTACTAACTTAGAAACAAGTTTCCATGCCGGAATCTCTTTGTAAACATTTTGAGGGCGCAATGTAATTGTTGTCATAGGTATTGTTTTAGGATGATAAGATAAAGGACAATTCAAACTTACTCATAAGATTTTGTGCTTGCAATAAGAGTTTTACCTTATTTTAATAGTAATATTACCATGCGGCTTTCACCAGAAATGGGTAAAAAATTGGCAAAGTAATTGCCTTAGAGCCATCTGCCTTAATTTTGAAACCATTAGCATTAATAAAAGCAACAAAACGAAGCCTATGTCTAACATTTTGATCATCGATGATGAAAAGGCCATACGGAAAACCTTAGGCGAAATTCTTTCTTACGAAGGATACAAGATTGAAGAAGCGATGGACGGCGAAGAGGGCTTGAAAAAATTTAAGGAAAAGCCTTTCGACGTTGTTCTTTGCGATATTAAAATGCCCAAGATCGATGGCATTGAGTTTCTCGAAAAAGCAAGGGAAATAAATACAGATGTTCCTATCATAATGATCTCTGGTCACGGCAATATAGAGACTGCAGTTGAAGCTGTGAAAAAAGGTGCGTTTGATTATATTTCCAAGCCACCGGATCTGAACAGGTTGCTTATTACGATTCGCAATGCGATGGATAAAACTTCTCTGGTTACTGAAACCAAAGTGCTGAAACGGAAGGTGAGCAAGGTGCAGGAAATCATTGGAGACGCTGCGCCCATTCAACGTATAAAGGACACAATCGATAAAGTGGCACCAACAGAGGCCCGTGTACTTATCACAGGTGAAAACGGAGTGGGTAAAGAACTGGTGGCAAGATGGCTGCATGAAAAAAGCAACCGTGCTTCCGGCCCTTTGGTAGAAGTAAACTGCGCTGCTATCCCCGGAGAGTTGATCGAAAGTGAATTGTTTGGTCACGAAAAAGGTTCATTTACTTCCGCCATCAAACAGCGCATAGGAAAGTTTGAGCAGGCGCAAGGCGGTACGCTCTTCCTGGATGAAATAGGAGATATGAGTCTTAGCGCACAGGCAAAAGTATTGCGTGCCTTGCAGGAAGCAAAAATTACCCGCGTAGGTGGGGATAAAGAAATTTCAGTTGACGTACGTGTGATCGCGGCGACCAACAAGGATTTGCTGAAAGAAGTGGAAGAGAAAAATTTCCGTCTCGACTTGTACCATCGTTTGAGTGTCATTCTCATTCATGTTCCTTCACTGAACGAGAGACGTGATGACATTCCTCTCTTAACTGATAAGTTTCTCGAAGACATTTGCGCCGACTATGGTATCGCAAAAAAAGCCATTGACAAGGAAGCGCTTGACGAATTAAAGAACTACAACTGGAGCGGTAACATCCGCGAATTAAGAAACGTTGTAGAGCGCCTTGTTATTCTTTCCGGTAAAACAATTACGAGGGAAGATGTGGTGAATAATGTGGTGCCGAGGAGGTAATTAATAATTAACAATTAATAGGTGCTTCAGCAATAATCGAAGCACGATTGATTTTACGTTCAACAATTAATAGAGCCACATTCTTGAGTGAATGCGGCTCTATTAATTATTCTTTATTAATTATTAATTTAGTCGCCAAACGTGCCATTGTTCCTGCGTTCAAAGGCGCATCTTCAGGAACCTCCGTATGTTTTATGATCAGCACACTTGGTACATGTTCCAGCCAAACGCTTTTGCTGGCAACGAGTGAGTTCCAGCTTTCGTAGCTGATCAGCGTTAGGCTGAATTTTGACAATAAAGATTTATTGATGGTTCTGTCTGATGCCAGTTCGATAGAAGCAGGATATTCACTTTGTATTTCTGCAACTTCTTTGTCCCAGTACTCATTTTCATGCACATTGCTCAACGCATCCAGTACTACAAGTTTTGATTCGTTGTTTTGAATAAATTTCTTTGCATACCTGAGCAACGACGCGTCAGATGGATGGAACATTGGCATGAAAATATCTTTCGAGTTGCGGTAATCTTTGTCAATAAATACGCCGATGCTGCATTTCGCTTCTTCAATAAACGTCGTTGCCTTTTGATCGATCATATCATTGGTTGGCAACAATTGCGGCATCAGTTTTTTATCGCCAGTTATAGTCTTCAACAAATTTTCAGGATACAAAACTTTTGTCGCCTGGAATAAGCTACCAAGAAAAGTACCTTTCAGCAATGATTTCCCCGCATCGATCAGCATAAAATCATAATGCTCATCTTCAGTTATTTTAACGATCTCTTTCCGCACATCAATAACAGGTTGATAGCGTGTGTTAAGCTGAAGTTTCATCTTCTTTGCTTCTTCGCGTATGTGAGAAAAACTTTCCTTTTCAAACTCTTCGATCTGCGTGGTAGTGATATCAGGATTGTAGGTAAGATTGATAGCAGTAATGTGATTGTTCAATTGTTTTCTGCCCATGAGTTGCGACGCCAGTTGCAATAGTTTTCTGCCACTTTCTGCAGCATCAAAAGAGAGCAATATTTTGAAAGTCCTGGTATTGGCGACTGCCGGTCTTTTTGCTGCGTCTTTCCCTTTAAAGAACCAGTTGATAAGTTCCAGCGCCGGACCTGTCATGAACGTGGTTACGATGGCCATGATCACCATCATTGCAAACACTTGTGGTGAAAGAATGCCAAGGTCGTAACCGATGTTTAGTACCACAAGTTCCATCAGGCCGCGAGTGTTCATCAATGCACCTATTGAAAGACTGTCGCGCCAGCTTTGGCCCATGATGCGTGCCGCAAAGGTACTGCCTCCAAATTTTCCTGCAACAGCCACAAGCGTTATGCCTCCGCAAGCCAGCCACAATTCCGGTGTATTCAATAAACCAATTTGTGTACGCAAACCTGTTAGCACAAAGAACAATGGAAGAAGTAATACTATGCTGATATCCTCTACTTTATCGGTAACAATTTTTCTGAAATTAAAATTATCGGGCATGATCACTCCGGCAAGAAATGCACCGAATAATGCGTGTATGCCAATCACCTCTGTTGCATAGGCAGAGCCCAGCAGGATCATGAATACAAATGCCATCACGGCTTTGCTCACCATTTCGCGACCCGCATAAATACTTCCAAGCCTGTTTAGGAATGGTTTTAAAACCATTAACATGAACAGTACATAACCTACTGCCAGTGCGATCGTGTATAGCGCTGTTACAATTGTACCTGCCTTTACAATGGCGATCACGGCAGCCAGTATGCACCATGCTGTTACGTCGTCTGCAGCGGCACATGTAAGGGCCATTGAACCAAGTTTTGTTTTGGTTAAACCGCGTTCTTGTATAATACGTGCGAGCACAGGAAATGCAGTAATGCTCATCGCAATGCCGAGAAACAGTGCAAACGATAAAAATGAAATACTTGTTGGGGCAAACTGAGTGTACATTAAACACGCCAGTCCCATTCCAAGTGTATATGGAATGATGATGCTGGCATGACTGATTACAACCGCGTCTTTCGCCTGCTTCCGTACATGCTCGATATCGAGTTCCATTCCTATTACAAACATGAATAGCATCAAACCGATCTGGCTGAGAAAATTAAGATTGCCTAACGAAGCTGCGGGAAAAATAAATCCTGAAACGCCGGGAAAAAACAACCCAAGCACCGAAGGACCTAATACAATACCAGCTATGATTTCGCCAATTACTGCAGGTTGTCCAATTTTATTAAAGATGAATCCAAATACCCTTGCAACAACAACAATCGTGATGATTTGCAAAAGCAATATAGCGGAAGGATGCGTAAGACTATGCTGAAGTGAATCTGCAAACAAGCCAAAGCTATTTCCGGAAACGGGTTTGTGGGCATGATTCAATCCCGCTTTTTGAAGTTTGGATCCAAATTGCGCAATAAAATAAATCGCCGTACCACAGAAAGCCACGACCAATGTGTAAAACAACAGGCTCAATTTTCTCATAATCGACACGTGGGATAAAGTTTCTACCTCAAAATACTCTTCAATATTACTATTCATTTACCTAAATGTAAAATTGTAGTAATGAATTAATTGTTAGAAAACCTTCATTTACCATATGCTTATTAAGTCGTATACAAATTGAATGCATGTTGCTTGTCATCCCGACGAAGGAGGGATCTGGGTGCTTTTTTTATGTGGCATGTTGGCCAGTGTTAAACCCAGATCCCTCCTTCGTCGGGATGACAAGCAACCTTTCTTTACTGATTACGATCAGCAAGAATTGAGGATGTTGTTAAAAGAAAAAGCGGTTGAAGCTTAAACAGTCACAAGATCATCTTCCTTCACAACAACACTCGTCTTTGATGTCTTATTCCTACGTCCCCACCAAATGATAACGCCTGTTATCGGCAAACTTGTTGCAAGCAGGCAGGCAATGAAATAGAGTATTTTAGAGAACGTGCCGAAAATTTCACCTGTATGAATTGCTTTTGCAAGCGTAACGATCTTTTGTCCGGTTGTTTTTTCTGCAAAGCGTTCCACCTTTATCACCTGTGCAGTGTATTGATCAATCATCAATCGATCCGCTGCTGGAGACTCGAAGAAACCTTCTTTGTTTTTCTGCACCGTAATCACACCTTCGTTGTCTTTTGGAAGAAAAAATTTTGTGGTAAAATCACCGGCAAGTGTTTCATTTGATTTTGCCAAAGCTGTTGCAATACTGATGGCAGGCAAACTGTCTGTATTCACCGCTGACTTCATTTCATTCTCTTGTCCCTTCTTCACTGGATTAACGCCCAGTGCCTTTGAGAAACCAGCTTTGTACCAGTCGAATCCCATAACAGGTCCGGTGATGGCCATGATGGTAATAAACAGGAAAGTGTAAAAACCTATTGCTTTGTGAAGATCAAAATTGAAACGTTTTCCTGAGGCATTGCGTTTAACCACAAAACCTTGTTTCCATAAATGTTTTTTCTTCCAGCTTTTTATTTTAGCAGGAAACCACAACATCATTCCGGTAATCTGCAAAAGTATCATCAAAATAGCAGCCGTGCCGGTAATGGCGGCGCCTATATCATGATTGTCTATCAGCAACCATCTGTGAAACTGCATGACGAAAAGAAAGAATTTTGCCGATGGCGTTTGCGCATCTCCCAATATTTTTCCTGTGTAAGGGTCCACGAAAAAGTTTTTCATTTGAACCCTTTCATTGTTTTTTCTTTGCGGTCCGCCTCTTTCGTCCTTACCATTTTTGCCATCCGCTTTTGGTGGGGCAGATTGCATCTCGTTCATCTCCGCTTGTGGCTTGTTCTTCTTGTCTTCTTTGGGGCGTATTGAAAAGACCCAGGCTTCAGTATTGCTTTGCGGAATTTGAATCGCCGCAATGATCATTCCTTTTTTTTCATTTTCTACCAATACTTTCAACTGGTCTGGTGTCAATTTCACTGCGCCTTCTGTGGCTTTTATTGTAGTAAGATCACGGTCGAACCACTGTGTAATTTCTTTATTGAAAACATATACTGTTCCGGAAATGCAAATAAAGAATAGAAACAGGGCGCATGGAACGCCTACCCATAAATGTATCAGATGAATTACCCTGCGAAACGTCAATTTGTTTTTCATGCTATTATCCAAAATAAAAGCTACCGCATTTAACGGCAGCCTTTATCGTATTAAGTGAGTATTAAATTAAAATCTGTAAGCCACTGTGGCCATGAACTGTCTTGGAGGAATCGGGTTAATGCTATAGTTTTCATGCACATAGTAGTTCAATGTATTGGTGATGTTGGAAAGCTTTGCCAATACCGATATATGTTTGAATGTATAGCCCGCAGACAAATCAATGGTAGTGAAGCCACTAACAGGGATCAATCTTGATTTGGTATAAGAACCAGCTGGTTTAGAAGGATCTTTTGTGTCGTTCCAGCCGCCAAAGCGATCGCCGATATAAACAACCGTTGCGCCAACTTTAAATCCTTTCAATTTGCTGTCACGAGAGAAGTTATAGAACAGGCTACCATTTGCAGTGTTTGCCGGAGTGTTTACCAGTCTTTGACCTTCTACGTAGTTACCTTTTACATCTGGCGTTTTAGTGTAGCGCATATTGTTGTAGCTGTAACCTGCAATGATATCAAGACCTTTTAAAGGATGAGCTGTGATATCAAGTTCTACACCATCGCTGGTTGTTTCACCTGCCAGTACTTTGATGTTGGCGTTGCTGTTAGGTGTACCATCTGCAAGGAATGGCGCGGTTTGCGCAAGATTGTTATTTACGATTCTGTAAACCGTTACGTTCGCAGATAATTTACCGTTTAAGAAATCATTTTTTACACCTAGTTCATATTGGTTCACAATAGAAGGGTCCAATTGTTTGTAGTTAATATCAGTTCCGGTATTAACCACAAAATTGTTTGAATAACTCGCAAAGATCGAAGTATGCCCGAACGGTTTATACACGATACCTGCTCTTGGTGAAAACGCTTTATCCACTTTGTCGGAGCCCATTGTTTTCACATTCGTTGCAAACGTCAATGTATCTGGAGCTTTCGAATCCTGGTATGACCAGCGAACACCCACCAATACTTTTAATTTTGATGAAAGGCTGATCAAATCCTGCACGTAAGCGCCAAAGCGGTTAACAGGCTGGTGACCCAGCTTCAATGCTGTTGCCACTGGAATATCTGTACGTGGAGTGTATTTGGTGGCATCATAAATGTTGATGGTGTCATAGATACCACCTTTTACATTTGCAAGACTGTAAGTATAGTTCGATGTATAAAATCTATCCGCATCCACACCAGCTAACAATGTATGCTCAATGAAAGCTGTTTTGAATTTGCCCGTAAGGTCCACGGACGCAACATAGTAATCTTCTCTTGTGTACAATTTGTTGATTGGTCGGGGCAAATTACCATTTGCAGCAGCCTGCATTCTTTCTATAGAGTAGTAATCTCTTTTGTACATCTGGTAAGATCCGTTGGCAGTAATCGTCCAGCTATCATTCAACTGGTGTTTCAAAGAGAACCCTGCAGATGATTGTTCTGTTTTGGTATATTGCCAGTTTGTGCCGAGGAACCTGTTTCTTGGCAATTTAGCAATAGCAGAATCTGCTACTGAAGGAATGCCAAAATCAGGAGTGAAATTGTGGTGCAAATAATCTCCCTGAACCAATAATTCCGTGCGTTTGCCGAGTTTGAACAACATGGAAGGATTTACATAATAACGTTCGCTTTTTACCACATCGCGATAGCTTTTTGCATTTTCGTAAGTGCCATTTATGCGGAACGCAATTGTTTTGCTGATTGGTCCGTACACATCAAAAGATGGTTTGTACAAAGCGTTGCTTCCAACACGCATTGACACTTCACCACCTGTTTGGAATTTGGGTTGCTTGGTCACCATATTCAAAATGCCGCCCGGAGCAACGTTTCCGTACAGGATAGCCGCGCTGCCTTTCAATATTTCCACTCTTTCCAGAGAACTTACTTCCGGCATTGCGCCAGAGTTTACACGGGCACCATTTTTAAACATATTGTTGCTGCCGAAGCTGTAGCCGCGACTGGAAAAAGCTTCCTGCGTTGAACCTCTTGTAGTTGCCAGGTAAATGCCGTTTACGTTTTTCACCACATCGCTCAGGCGTTGTGATTGCTGATCTGTAATAATGTCTTTATTGATGATACTGATGCTCTGTGGAAGATCCATCGGATCAATTGGCGCTTTACCGATTGTCAGCGGTTTTGCATTGAGGCCCTTTCTTGCATTCACGATCACTTCATCCAGTTCTTTTGAAGTTTCTTTCAAAACAAAACTTGCTTCTGTGGTGGTTCCCGCTATTACCGCAACTTCTTTGGTTTGTGTTTGCAGTCCGGTATACGATACAACCAGCATATACTGGCCCACCTTTATATTGTGTAACGAAAAAGTGCCGTCTTCGTTTGAGATAGTTCCTTTTGAAGTTTCCTTAAGAACGATATTTACGTAAGCTGCCGGCTTTCCGTCTGTTGTTGTGATGTTTCCATTGATAGCGCCAGTCTGAACCATTGTTGTAATTGTGTCCGTCTGTGCGACTACCCCGATATTGCCTGTCTGTGCGATTCCATTAATTGTGCTGAATAAAACTGTTAGCAGTAGTAAATAGAGATATTTCACTTTGGTCAAATTTTATGCAAAAAAAGAACGAAGCAAACTTTAATTAGTGCCGGATCGGGAAAAACGGTTTACGGTATCGGGAAAAAGAGAAATAGCAATGTTCGATGAAAGATGTAAGATGTGCGAAATTCGTTGAGAACGAGCACGTTAATAACTATCGTACATCGTACTCCGTACATCATACGTCTTGCTTATCACGGTTGTGTTTTCTGTAGAAGATCTTGTTGAGCTACACCAAATGCCCTAAATTCACTTCATGCGCAAACTACTCTCCACCATACTGTTGCCCATTTTATCGATCGCGGCACAGGGACAATTATTGGGTGATTTCCAAAAGCAAAAATTTACCCATAAGGGCGATGTACTGCTGTACAGGGTTCAGTACCCGTTGAACAATGTACCATCTAAAAAATACCCGCTGGTGGTGGTGCTGCATGGATCCGGAGAAAAGGGAAATGACAATGAAGCACAGCTAAAATGGGGCGGCGATCTGTTTGCCAACCCGGCCAACCGGGAAAAATTTCCGGCCATTGTCGTATTCCCGCAATGCCCCTCAAACGAGTCCTGGGGACGGGTAGGAGGCCGCAAAGGAGGAGATTCTTCAAACCGCTTTACTTTCCTCTCAAACGAGCCAGTTGGTAAACCGCTGACGCTAGTGTTGGAATTGATCGACTCGTTAGTGGCGTCCGGAGTGGTCGACCGCAAACGCATTTATATCGGAGGTCTGTCAATGGGCGGTTTTGGCACGTTTGAAGCTTTGTGGCGCAGACCAAAATTATTTGCGGCAGCGTTTCCCATTTGCGGTGGTGGTGATACTAGTAAAGTTGATGCTTATGCGAAAAAATTTCCCATCCGCGTTTTTCATGGCAGCAATGATCCTGCCGTTGGTGTAAACTACTCCCGTTCCATGGTAGCCGCTTTGCAAAAAGCCGGTGCCAAAGTACAATACACAGAATATCCGGGCATTGGGCACGACAGCTGGAAAAATGCTTTTGCCGAACCGGACTTCCTGTCGTGGTTGTTTACGCAGAAGAAGTAAGAGATCGGCATGCAGATGACACTGATTTGGCTGATTTACACAGATTATTTTCAGTTGAGTAACTGAGCACAACTTCGCCTTTCCTTTCAATTATTCAGTTATTCAGTTACTCAGTTATTCAGCTGTTCATCCGTGTAAATCAGCTAAATCTGCGTCAGCCGCGTGCCGTTTTCTTTCTTTCATTATCTTAGTTGCGCAAACGTTAACACAAATCAAATATCGCCATTAAACGGACCGCATTGCATATGACTAAAAACACAATTGCAGCTTGTACTTTGTTGGGTACATTACTTTTTTCAAACACAATAGCCAGTGCACAGGAAGACCTGAAGTTGCATTACACATCTCCTGCAAAAGACTGGATGACTGAGGCTTTGCCGATGGGCAATGGTAGAATGGGAGCGATGATCTTTGGAGGTGTTGATCAGGAGCATCTGCAGTTCAATGAACAATCTTTATGGACTGGTGATGAAAAAGAAACGGGCGAGTACCAGGCATTCGGCGATCTCTACATTAATTTCAGCAATAAGGATGCTTTTGCAAACTATAGCCGCGATTTGGAAATCAGCAGTTCAATTCATCGCATTTCCTATGTACAAAACGATGTGCTATTTAACCGCGAATATTTTTGCAGCTTTCCCGACAAAGTAATGGTGCTGCGGTTTACAGCCAATAAGCAAAATGCTTACAACTGTAAAATAAGATTGACAGATATGCACAAGGCGACTTTCAGTGCAAGCAATGATCATATCGCATCAAGTGGAGGGCTCTCAAATAATTTATTGTATGGCGCTGATGTTTATGTAAAAACAGAAGGAGGCCAAACAAAATTGATGCAGGACACTGCTGGTTACTTTATCTCTGTTAGCAATGCAAACAATCTTACGATATATCTCACTGCAACTACTAATTATTTACAGGACAGCAAAAAAGGATGGCGCACGGCAGGTTTGGCACGCTCATCAAAACCTGCGTTTCTGCAAAAAACATATGAGCAGCTGAAGGCCGCACACATAAAAGATTACAAAGCCCTGTTTGATCGTGTACAAATTGATTTGGGTAGTACGGATGCTGCAACCTTGCAACAGTCAACCGACAAGAGAATTCTTGCGTATAAGAAAAATCAAGATCATCAACTAGAAGGGTTGTTGTTTCAATATGGCCGTTATTTATTGATCAGTTCTTCACGCAAAGGCGGCTTGCCTGCCAACTTGCAGGGTCTTTGGAACAACAGCAACACACCGCCATGGCGCAGCGATTACCACTCCAATATCAACATACAAATGAATTACTGGTTGGCAGAACCAACTAATCTTTCAGAATTGCACTTGCCATTCCTTGACTATATCAACAGCATTCGTGATGTTCGCAAAAAAGCAACAAGTGATTACTACAAAGGCGTTCGCGGGTGGACAGTGCAAACGGAAAACAATATATACGGAGGCTCAGGCTGGAAATGGAACCCGCCGGGAAGCGCATGGTATGGGCAACATCTGTGGGAACATTATGACTTCACGATGGACAAAGCATACCTCAAAACATTTGCGTATCCAATCTTAAAAGAGATTTGTGAGTTTTGGGAAGATCATTTAAAACGCAGGCCGGACGGCACTTTGGTGACACCTGACGGCTGGTCGCCTGAGCAGGGCCCGGAAGAAGAAGGTGTGACTTATGACCAGGAGATTATTTACGATCTCTTCACCAATTATATTGCGGCAGCAGATACATTGAAAGTTGATGCCTCATATCGTCAGCATGTATATGAAATGAGAGAGAAATTGTTGAAACCTAAAATAGGCAAGTGGGGACAGATCCAGGAGTGGGAAACAGACAGGGATGATTCGACCAATCGTCACAGGCATGCTTCGCATTTATTTGCATTACATCCGGGAAAACAAATTACACCAGAAACGTCAGCGCTTTTCAACGCTGCAAGAGTTAGTCTGAATGCAAGAGGCGATTTGGCAACGGGTTGGTCTATGGCCTGGAAAATAAATTTTTGGGCCCGGCTGCTGGATGGCAATCACGCATATAAAATTCTGCAAAATTTCATCACGTTAGTAGGTGGTGCAAACATCAATTACAAGGAAGGCGGCGGTATTTATCCCAATCTTTTTTGTGCGCACCCACCATTTCAAATGGATGGAAATTTTGGCTACACAGCGGCAGTGGCAGAAATGTTATTGCAAAGCCAATCAAACGCGATTCGATTGTTGCCAGCATTGCCGGACGCATGGCCAACTGGCTTTGTGAAAGGCTTGCGTGCTCGCGGTGGTTTTGAACTTTCTTTTAATTGGAAGAGCGCGAAAGTGCAAACAATCAATATCGTTTCGACAAGTGGCTTGCCTTGTAAGATTTTATTGAATGATAAATTCTCGATAAAAGATAGGAATGGTAAAACAGTGAAGTACAAAAAAGGAGAGGATGGCGCAATGGAATTTGCAACCGTGAAAAATGGAGTTTATACGATTGAGGTGATTTGATATTCGTTTCGGGACATCGTAGAGACGCATTGCATGCGTCTGCGCAACACCATAACGTTTGTAGTGTTTGATCGGACCGCCTACATATAAGAGAAAGACGCCTTCAAGGCGTCTTTCTCTTATTATTTGTCAGCTTTCCTTACTGCGGCTTACTAACCTATTCTACCATCAGCGACTTTATAATTGTTTGTTTGCCATCACTCCACACGATCTTATACGTTCCTGCAGCAACACCTTGTAAGTTGATTATTGTTTGAGTAGAACCTTTCTCCATTTTTACAACTTTTACAACGCGTCCGCCTAGATCAATCAGTTTTACCTGGTTGTTTTCTTTGGCTTCAGGATGGGCAATCGTTACTTTACCTCTTGCCGGATTTGGATATACAACCAACAAATTGTCAGTCACACCAAATGTCTTAACCACCTTGCTCAGGCTGAATTTTCCATCGTTGTCCACCATCTTTAGTCGATAGTATGCGGTCGCTGAATTGCCTGCAGGATCATTGTAACTGTAAGAATTTTCACCCGCATGCGATTGTGATTTTATTGTTGCGATGAGGTTGAATGCTGCGCCATCATTGCTTTTCATGACATCAAAATGATCTACGTTTTTCTCGTCAGCCGTCTTCCAGTTTAGCATAACATTGCTTTCTTTTTGTTGTGCACTTAACGATAGTAGTTTTAAAGGCAAAATAGCACTACCCATTGAAGCAACAAAGAAACCGCTGAAGCCATTTACTTCGAAGGTTACTTCCCACATTTGCGTAGTTGCATTCCAAACGATATTATTATCATCCGGGTTGATTTCAATGCCAACGCCATCATAAGTGCCGGGTTTGCTGGTGGCACTGAATCCGTGATATTGATATACTCTCAGGTTTGCTTTATTCGCAATGTCTGCCGGACCGGTAGGCAGATCGAAGCCGTGATCCGGTACCTGGTTGTAGTTGTCGAATTCATACTGGAAGAAATACAGCGTGACAAGAGCCGTTGAAGTAGACGGATTATTTATCGGCTCAATATCGTAGTGTCTTTGCACGTATGGGTTGCCGTTATATTCCTGCACAGCGGAGTCTACAGTTATTTTTGTATTTACAGCGCCGCTAACCGGGTTGGTTCCGGATGCGGCAACAAGGGGTTGTAAGGGATCTTTGTAATCAAACAATGCGCCTGACCATCCATACACGCGCCTGTCGTTGCCTACACCGAGCTTTCCCTTGCACGTAGTGTCTATCACAGCTGTCAGCACAGAGTCAGAAATAATTTTGAAAGATGAAGCGTGTTTTAAATCCGATGTTACATCGGGAAGGAAGTCAACGTATTTTGCGTAATTAAAATACCTTCCTTTCACTGTAACAACCGTTCCTACGCTGCCTGTGGAAGGGCTGAACGAATTGACCTGCGGTGTGGGTGAGTAGAAATTGAGCCCGTAGCTTACACTGCCGTTAGGGGTTGTTACAATAAGTTGGGCCGCACCCGGAATACCTGTGCCAACAAAAACATGAATCAAACCCAGTGAATAAACCTTTATTGATTTAACAGGTGCCCCACCGATCGTAACAGTCGTTGCATAGCCAACATTATTTCCGCTGATAATCAACTCAAGATCTTCTGTCACAGAATTTTGATTAACCGATGAAATGATGGGAGGACCTGGCGCGTAAACAAAGCCAGCTACTGAATCTATCCCGAGCGGGCTAAACACGGCGATGTATCCTGAACTGCCATAATCAACCTGTGCCTGTATCTGATTTCTTGAGATAACCTGGAAGCCCGCAGCAGCTGTGCCCCCGAACTTAACCTGGTTAACACGGGCAAAATAATCTCCCGTGATGGTGATAACAGTTCCTTTACCTCCTGCAAGAGCAGATACCGACGCAATTTTAGGTGGTGGTGAGCTGAACGTAAAACCGCTGCGCGATGCCTGGCCCGCCGGTGTAGTAACCAGCACATCACCGTCGTTTCCGTCACCTAAGATTGCGGTGATTTGTGTGTCGCTGTTTACCTGGAACGAGGCTGCGGGCTGACCACCAAAGGTAACCGCGGTCGTTGCTGATAAGTTGGTTCCGGTTATAACAATTGGGTCGCCAATCTTTGCGACGAAAGGACTAAACGTTGTGATAGTGGGCGGTGGCGGCGCCAGGTAAATAAAACCGGTGGCTGTGGCTGTGTTGTAAGCTGACTTTACAACAATACTTCCGCTTTTGCCGGTGTCTATTACTGCTGTTATTTGTGTAGGGGAAACAACTTCAAAAGATTTTGCATTGAGTCCACCGAAGCTGACTTCATTAACATTCACGAAGTTGGTTCCAGTTATTACGACCGTGCCTCCCGGCTTTGATGAGGTGGGGCTAAACGATGTGATGGTGGTTTGCGGTGTGATATAGCCGAAGCCTGCCAGATTTGCGGTATTGCTTACGGTTTGTACGGTCACTGCGCCACTCGCGCCTGTGTCGACGATGGCGGAAATCAAAGTGCTGGAACTTACTGTGAAACTTTTTGCCGCCACATTTCCAAAGAAAACTTGTTGAACATTAACGAAACCGGTGCCATAAATGTAAACTACGTCATTGTTTTTGGCATATGTTGGGGTGAAACTATTAATTACTGCATTTGGCAGCGCATACACAAAACTGCCTCCCGAATCGGTACCATATGGGGTGGTTACTTTTACAGATCCACTTGCGCCATTGTCCACATAGGCATTGATTTGCCCGGCATTCAGGACTGTAAAACTTTTCGCAGGCGCACCTCCAAAGGTCACTGCACTTGCATTGGTGAAATTGCTGCCATAAACCTTGATCAGGTCGCCGGTGTAACCGGTTGATGGGGAGATTTGTGTGACAGAAGGAGCGGCGATAAATGTGAAATTCATCGAGGTGTCACCACTGTAGGCTCCTTTGATAACAACAGCACCCTGTGCTCCATTTCCCAACACCGCATCAATTTGAGTGGAAGATAGTACCTGGAACGATGCCGCGGCCTGACCCCCAAATGAAACGGCACTTACATAATCCAGGTCAGTGCCCGTAATCGTGATGTGATCGCCTGGCCTTCCCGTTGTTGGAGCAATGGATGTTATTTTGGTATTAACAAAAGTGAAACCGGCCAGAGATACAATATTTGCACCGGAACTAACTGTTACACTGCCGCTCGTACACTGAGAACCAACAAAGGCCCATATCTCCGTATCAGAATCAACGTGCCATCCGCTTGCGATTCCGCTTCCAAATGCTACACCCGTTGCACCTGTAAATCCGCTTCCCCTGATGGTTATGAGTGTTCCTGGTGTCGCCGTCATAGGGGAAAACGAAGTGATTACAGGAATGCCCCGCGGATGCGAATTTGCGAAGGCTTTTAGGGAAACAAATGAAAATACGACAAAGAACAAAAGGCTGACAATTCTTTTTGTCAAATGAATAAGGTTGAAATTTTTCATCGAACGGGGTAATTATTTACAGTAAAAAATCGGCAAGGGGAACGAATCAGGTAAAAGCGACGATGGGAGTTTTCGAAAGGATATATTGACTAACAGTGATGGATAATCTAAGCGACGAAGTTAATACAGATTTTTTAAAAAATATATTGCCTTTGAAGAAAATCATGATAGCTTAATGGAAGGAAAGTAAATGCCATTTTTAAAAGATCAACCAAAACCGGTTCATGTAGAGATGCATGATAATGCGTCTCCGGTGCTTCACGCGAACGCATCATTGACTATTATTGGAGGACACCCAAAAAAAGAGAGACGCATGATCAGGCGTCTCTACGGGTCGCTAATTAATTATTGTAGTTCACCATCCACTTCACACCAAACTTGTCAGTAAACTCACCGAAGTAAGCGCCGAAAAACATATCCTGCAAAGGCATGGTAACTATGCCACCTTCAGATAAAGAATCGAATAATCTTTTGGCTTCTTCCCGTGATTCCGGCTCAAGGCAAATGTGTGCATTGTTGCCAAAGTTTAGTTGAAACCCCATTTCCTTCGGTGCATCAGTTCCCATCAGTACGTGGCCGCCGAGAATAGGGAGTTCTATGTGAAGGATCATCTTTTTGATGTTGTCGGGGATATTCGGATGGTCAGCATCTTGAGGAATATCGCTGAAACGTTGAACGCCTTTTCCGCCAAATTCAGTTTTGAAAACCGATTGATAGAATTTAAATGCTTCGTATGTATTGCCATCAAAATTCAGATAGGTACAAACTCTTGCTTTTGTATCCGTTTTTGCAGCTTTTCTTAATTTAAACCCGGCTTCGAGGTATTTGTCAAGTTGATCAAATGTTTTGTTGAAACCACCGTTGACATTGGATTTCATTGATTGGAAGAATTCATATTCTTCTTCTGTATTGTTGATAGGATAACCAACCAGCGAGATAGTTGTTTTATTATCTTTTTCAGTAAATGTTATTCGATTAAAAATTTCCAGCGGCCATCTTTCATCAAAATCGGCTCTCACAATTTCACCTTTCTCATTTGAAAATGAGTTTGTGAATTCAAGCAGGTCGGGTCTTTGAATATGACCGTACACAAATCTGCCCCACATCGTGTGTCCGCCGTTTTCCATTTTATAATGAAAAACTCCTTTGGGCCTGAAATCAAATTTCACGACGGTCGTTTTAAATTCGATAGGTCCCCACCATGCCGCCATTGCTTCTGGGGTTGCGAAAGCGTCAAATACCAACTCTTTCGGCGCGTCAAATTCGCGTACGATTGCGAGTACTTCGCGTTGTGTTGCTTGATTGGTCTTTGTCATTTTGAATTGTTTTTAGTTTTATTCTTTAATTGAATATTATGCAGGTATTTATCGAGAGCATTGAATTTCTCGTTCCAGAATTGCTTGTATTGATCCACCCAGGCAGACACTTCAACAAGCTTATCAAGTTTGGCTTCGCAATATCTTTCCCTGCCTTGTTTTTTGATAACGATCATTCCGCATTCTGTCAGGATCTTAATGTGCTGAGAAATAGCCGGACGGCTGATGTCAAAATTCTCTGCGATCGCATTCAGGTTCATTGATTGCTTTGCGACCAGGCTGATGATCTGACGCCTTGTTGGATCGGCAATTGCCTGGAATACATCTCTTCTTGCTTCTATAGACATAATGTGTAAGTAAATGCTTACGCAAATATACGTAAGTATTTGCTTACAGAATAAAAAAAATAGAAATTAAGGATTCAATGTCGTTTGGTTAAGGTGTTTGAAAAAACAAAAGCATCTCGCTTGTCATCCCGAGGAATGAGGGATCTGGGCCTAACACTAACGAACACTTTGCGTAAACAATCAAGCAGATCCCTCCTTCGTCGGGATGACAAGCAGTATTTCTTTCCTGGACATGGCAACTAAGTAATTGAAAAGTTGCTTAACTAAACGACATTGAATTAAGGATTAGGAATTAGTGTAGGACTCAACACTCACCAAATAGAAAATGACATTTCCGTATTTATCTTCCAATTCCTGATTCCTAGTTCTGATCTAGCGTTTCACGCTTGAACTATTGTCCTCGATCGCCTCGCCAATCGCAATGATCAGGTCGTCAGATTTATTATTGCTGTCAACCCATGAAGATTCGTCGTTTATGAGGGTTGGCTTTATTGTAGCTTTGTCAAGATATACTTTTCCTGTTTCATCATTTCTAACGTTTGTCACTTCATACCCACCATCTTTCTCTTCATAATCGGCTTTCAGATAATCATCTTCATACTTGAATAAAATCTGCATCTTCATACAATAAGTTTACTGGTTCGTCTGCAATTTTGATACCCGCGAAATTCTTTGACGCGACAGTGATATTCAGCTTTTTTTTATTAACTTGTTAGTACTAAGTTCCGACAAAGCCGCCAATCCTGGCTTCCCCAATTTATCTTCTTTGCCGGGCTTCAGTGGACTACACAGTAAACAATGTGGAAATAATTTCTCCGATCACGTGACTTTGTGTGGCATGTGTGCGGCACAAAGAATGAAGATGAAATTCCTGGCAGGAACATCATTGAATGGTGTCTTGATTTTTTTCGTACCGCGTTAAATCAAATTTGACTGCATCTTCTTTAATCGACCATGAGGAAAAGTGCTTTAATTAAAAGATTCATTGAAGGCCCTGATGCCACGCAATACAGAAATCTGCAATGACAAGGCACACTCACTTCTACACAAGATTATAACCGAAGGCGGAAAAACAATTTAATAGAAATGCTGTAAACGAGACTCTGCGTGCATTTTTCAATCATGAAAAATTTCGTGCAGTGGCGGCAATGTAACTATTTAAACATATAGTATGAAACACGTGTTATTAAAATCAAATCAAAAACCTTTAATTATGAGAACTCTTTATTCATCGATGCTTGCAACGGTGGTTTGCGCATTGCTTACCACCGGCTGCCAAAAGGATTACAAAAGTGATGAGGCAGCCCAACCGGCTCAAAGCAATTCCGCTGCTAAAACAAAGACAACAACTCCGGCTGATGTGGCTGCAACACTGGCTAAACTCAGGGCAACACTGCCTGCCAATTTCGAAAGCAGATCGAATAGTATTAAAGCCGACCTGCTTGCGAAAGTTAACCCTGAGTATAAGTATACTGTGTTGAATGCCCTCAAGCTTACAGAAACAACTTGTGACGACAACACTTTGGTTACTCAATGGTTGAACCTACAACTAGCCGACTGGAGCTACGAAATTATTTTCTATGCGTCTCTTACAGGAATGCTTGACTTTCCTACTTACGATGCATTGCTTTTTGAGAACACAGAGAGTGGCCAGCAATTTGGTATCAATGGAGAGTACTCGCACCGCATCACCAAAACGATGAAGGATTTGAAACGTTTCTGGGACATTCAATCTTCCCAGATAATTGTAGTACCGATGCATGGAAGTATGTTACAGAATAGAGACAAAGTGATCAGGATCGATATGATTCTTTACGGCGATTCAGAAATTGGTGCAGAATATTGGGCAGATGTAATAGCAGAATTACTCCAGGGAATTCCTCAGTACAGAAACGGCAACCATCCCATTTTTACTTTCAACGCATTTGCTCAAGGCTCGTTTGATTTTCCACCATTTGGTGTAGTGCCTGATAAAATTGTAATGGGCGATGGCATCCTGGATTCCTATGCTGCTATCGGCTATGGTGACGTTGCTCCTCAGGCGATACTCGCTCATGAGTTTGGCCACCATGTGCAATTTCAAAGAGGTGTATTTGGTAACGTGTCTTCACCGGAAGCAACAAGAAGAACAGAGTTAATGGCAGATGCGATGTCTGCATATTTTCTTTCCAGCGCAAGAGGAGCTTCAATGCAGTGGAAAAGAGTTAAAGAATTTTTGCAGGTGTTCTTTAATATCGGCGACTGTTCATTTACCAGCATCAATCACCACGGTACGCCAACACAAAGAATGGCGGCTGCAGAGTTTGGCTATCAAACAGCGAACAATGCACAAAAACAAGGTCATATTATGAGCGCTAATGACTTTATTGCTTTGTTTGACGCTGCATTGCCGGGAATTGTAAGTCAATAAGTGAAAGTTGAAAGTTGAAAATGATGGCGTTTGATTACGAATAGTCGTTATTGAACGAACCATTTTCAACTTTCAACTTTCAATTTTAAATTAATTACTATTTAACCAAAGTAACAGTAGGCACATTCGTCACCACGCCTGTTTGTACTCCTACATTTGCAATGCTGGAGTTATGGTAGCCGGTTAAAGAATCCGGAACAAAATATAAACTCCATGTTCCTGCATTTATGCCTGCAAAGCGATAGAACCCGATTATAGAAGGAATGGCGTATAATGTGTCGGTACCGTTTACAGCCATCACTGTTGCTTTTGCATCAGGAGGTAAAACTGTACCCTGCACCGTACCGCCTGTTGCTTCCGAATAAGTTCTGATAACAGGTTTAAGATTGTATTTGCCGCTTCCTGTTGCAACGATAGATTTGTTCGCATCAAAATCGATCCACAAACGGTAAACAATTCCGGGAGTAAGATTTGCGTGAAGATTAAGTTTTAAACCGCTTTGCTGTGCAGAAGGTGTATTCAACGGATAGCTTGCACCATTTACTACAACACTGTTATTATTCCCCAACACCAATCTTATTTGGCTTATTGTTCCGGCAGGAATATCTACAGAAGCGAGCAACGTGTCGATGCCATTTCTAAAGTCCAGCAGATTGTATACTCCTGGTTTTATTAAAGGTACATCGGTCCAGCCGTTTGTTGAGTCAGTGGTAGCATTGATCTTCACACTTTGAATATCAACATACACCGCATCGTAGTTTCCCGGAGCATCAGTAAGTCTCAATTCAAGCTTAGCTGAACCGCCAGACGAGCTCTTGTTGTCGTTCTTACTGCATGCGGCAAATGTGATTGCTATGATCAATAAGCATAACGCCGTTAATTGAAGGATGTTCTTTTTCATTGAGTTACGTTTTCACAACGTATTCGAATTCCGTGCCAATTTATTCCTGATTAAAAATATGTGGGGGCAAATGCATTCGTCCTTAAACCAAAAACAAAAAAGAGTCTCGTAAACGGGACCCTTTTTTATGTCAATAGCTGAAATGATGAGCGCAACAACTGCGCAAATTATATGTTGCAAAAAACGTTCCCATGATTTTTATCCTAAAAAACTAAGGATCAATGCGTTTAATATTGATTTTCTGGTAAAACATGTGGTGCTTTGTACACAATCTTTTAAATAGAGCTTCAGGAATGTTCTCATTATGTTACCTTATTTTTTTCGAGCTCCTTGATCGTGTTATCGTCGGCCGCAGCAAGATCAGCGTGAACCATAGCCATGTGTATCTTGCTCCTTATTTTGTACGCAGAAACATAGCTCCGGTCAAATTCGATGGCTTTATTTGCGGCTTCCAATGCCTGTTCATATTTTCCCTGTGCATAGTAAACTTCCGCAAGGTGCTTGTAAGGATATTCGTAAGTTGGATCCAATTGAATCGCTTTCTCCAAATCAACAATCGCTTCCGGATATCTGCTTGTTTGCAGAAAATAGTAACCGCGTGTATTGTAGAAAACAGATTTGTCAATATTTGACATGTTGGCACTTGCTTCCATTAAATTGATAGAGGTATCAAGATCTTTAATGGCCAGATCATAATCCCCACGGTCGGTATAGGCCCAGCCACGTCCGCGATAGGCGGATGAATTTTTATCGTCGCGGTTGATCGCTTCGGTAAAATCTTTAATGGCATTATCGTAATCCATTTTATTATTCACATAAATAAATCCGCGGTGCATATAGGCATCAGTGAAATCAGGGTCATGTTTTAGTATTTCTGAAAGTAACTGAAAGCGTTTTTCTTCATCGGTTTCTTTATTGGTTTTGTTGATCAGGTCCCAAACGACTTCCTGTTTCTCCAGCTTGTTGATCTCGGTTGCAGACGCATTCTCTTTTACCTTCTTCGAAATTTCTGCTATATAGCGATTGAACTCGTCTTCTCGTTTTCTGGCCCTGGTAACGGGTCCGAGCGATTTCTCCAGGAACTGATAATAAAAATCACTAATCACATCATCGAAGTCTTTTATTTTGATGAACCAACTATTCGATGTGTTATTGATGAGATTAGCCACACGCCAGTGCACATTGTTTTCATCAAGACCGCACCAAAGCAATTCACAGTTGGGAGACTTCATTTGCTGTAAAACATTCATGATGGAATAGTCCGCTCCATTGTAGCCGATCACAATAAGATCTTGGTTTACTAACAACTCCCGAAGTTTTTCTTCCATGCTTTTTGACAAACGCATTGTCTCCTCGCTGGTGTTTTTAATGTTTGCGTAGCGATAGTCGCCGTGTAGCTTAATAATATTTGGTTTGTTGCCATAAATGGAAATAAATTGGCTGATCTCGTCGTCCGCAAAGAACCTCACTCGTTTCGAAGTGAAGTAGGCCACCGTTTCGTTGATAAAGTCGTCAAAATTCGTGGTAAGTATATTGTTGAAATATCCTTTATCAATCATGTGAGCAAGTATAACATATGCTCCGCCGGGGTTGCACTCTTCAATCAATGCTTCTACCAGTCGTTGCCTTTCTCTCGGGCTATTGTTGTAGGCATCCATCCAAAAACCATATTTGGCATCAGATACAAGATGACTCTCATAATCGTTCCAGTCTGCTTCAGGCACTAAGCTTTGCAGTTTCTTTAGTTCCTCTGTTTTTACTTTTTGAATGTTGAGGGTAATTGTTTTTTCTTTTTCTGCTACATAGTCTTCAAAAGTTTGCTGGTCAATTTGTTGGTCCTGGAAAAACTTGTCAATAATATCAGAGCTTGGCTTAGTTAAAAAGTTTGCATGTATTTCAGCTGCATATAGTGGAAATTTGTCTCTTAGGAAACTTAGCTACTGGCAAAACTTAATAATACCCGATCCAAGCGGCACAACAGGATAGGAGCAGCCGGCGCCCAGCAATAATGCGCTCTTCGGCGTTTTCCAATATTCATGCTTTTGCTGGATCTTGTATTGCAGGTAAGATTTTTCCCGCATCTTTTCGGGTAAGATCTTAGTTGACGGCGCGGTCATCGTTTAATTCGAATTAATAATTAATAATTAACAATTAACAGGTGTAACAGCAAAATGAGAAATAAGTTCTATTCGGTTCAACGTCAACTGTTTTAAATTCAATAACGAATCAAACTCTATTAATTCTTAATTCTTAATTATTAATTAAATCTCCCTAATTTTAACCGGCTTTAGGGGTATTCTGAAAAGAATTGAGATAGTCCCTTTGAACCTGATTCGGTTGATACCGGCGTAGGGAAAAGTCAGATGACACGCTGCATCTATTTTCTACTCTCACCAGAGGTTCAAAAAGCCATAATTATTATTCAACAAAACAGATTATGGAACAACTGCTCTGGAAGCATATTCAAAACGTCAGGGAAAAATCTCCGCTCGTACACAACATCACGAACTATGTAGTAATGAACAATACTGCAAATGCTTTGTTGGCCGTTGGCGCATCGCCCATCATGGCCCATGCACACCAGGAAGTGGAAGAAATGGTCAACATTTGCCAGGCTTTGGTAATTAATATTGGTACACTGGATGAGTATTGGACCGTTTCAATGATACAGGCTGCAAAAACGGCAAATCGCCTGAACAAGCCGTGGATACTGGATCCCGTAGGTGCCGGTGCTACTTCTTACAGGGATACAACGCTTGAGTATCTGCTATCTTTTAAACCAACGGTAATAAGGGGCAACGCTTCTGAAATACTGGCGCTGGCAAAACTCAACCAGGAAAAAACCAAAGGCGTTGACAGTACTGCACATAGCAATGACGCAGTGCAAGCGGCTCAATATCTTCATAAGAAATTTGGTTCGACTATTTGTATTTCCGGCGAAACAGATATCATTGTTGCTGGTAAAGAAATGCGTCTGTTCAATGGAAATGCTTTAATGACAAAGGTTACAGGTCTCGGTTGTACAGCAACAGCTATTATCGGTGCATTTATCGCAGTAACAGGAGATATTGTCGAAGCGGCTGCGGCGGCTATTTCGCTATTGAATATTGCAGGCGAAATTGTGGCAAAAAATGTGGAAGGACCGGGAAGCTTGCAAATACATTTGCTGGATAAATTATACAACCTGACCCAAACAGAATTTGATCAACACATCAAATTGTCGGCTTAGAAATGAATAATGTTTTTCCCTACAGATTATACCTTGTAATTTCCGAAGATGCCTGTAATGGACAACCACTTAACAAAGTAGCCGAAATGGCTATTCTCGGCGGGGTTGATATTATTCAGCTGAGAGAGAAATTCGATACTTCAGAAGTGTTTTTGAAAAAAGCAATGTCATTGCAGGAAGTTTTGTACAAGTACAACGTACCGTTGATTATAAATGACAATCTTGATGTTGCAAGACGCAGCAAGGCATACGGCATTCACGTGGGCAATAGTGATCTGCCGCCAACTGTGATAAGGGAAGGATGGCCGGAGTGTCAATGTCTCGGTTATTCGATTGAATATCTAAAGCAACTGATTAGCAAAGAAACGCTTGTATCAGATTACTTAGGCATTAGTCCTATATTCGATACGTTGACTAAACGCGATACCGTTACACAGTGGGGATTGGCGGGCCTGCGGCAAATACGTGGCATCACAGATAAGCCGCTGGTAGCCATTGGCAACATGAATGCACAAAACGCTTACGATGTAATGAAAGCTGGCGCTGATTGCCTCGCGGTCGTTTCTGCAATTTGTGGTGCCGCCGACCCGGAGAAAGCGGCGGGAGAGATAAGAGGGAATATTGAAAGAGCACTATAGAAGTTATGAGTTATGAGTTGAGGTTCGAAGTTGTAAATATTGCAAAAATTCATTGGCCACATTAATTGATAGAGAATTGCACATCACTCAAAACTCATAACTCATGACTGAAAAAAAAGCAACAATGAAAAAATACAAACCCCCCTCCGTGCTTACCATCGCAGGCTTTGACGGCAGCGGAGGAGCGGGCATACAGGCAGATATAAAAACGATCTCAGCGCTGGGTTGCTATGCTACCTCCGCATTAACAGCGTTGCCGGTGCAAAATACAATGGGCGTTCGTTCCATTTATCCCATACCAAACAAAGCTGTGGAAGAACAAATCAAGGCAGTGATGGACGATATTTTTCCAGGCGCGATTAAAATAGGTATGGTGCACACCAGTGATTTGGTGGATACAATTGTAAGCACATTGCAGCAATACACGAAAGTGCCGCTGGTGTTTGATCCGGTAATGGTGGCAACGAGTGGACATAGCTTAATTGAAGAACAAACCATTCAAACAATCATCGACAAACTAATTCCAATTGCATCTGTCATTACACCCAATCTTGATGAAGCGGAAATCCTTGCAGGCATGAAGATTCAAACGGTGGATGAAATGTATGTTGCCGGGGAAAAAATTAAGAAACTTGGTTGCCATTCTTTATTATTAAAAGGAGGTCACTTAAAAGCAAGTGTACTTACTTCGCTTTATTTTGCGGAAGAAGGAAAAGTGCATGAATATCATTACGAAAAATTTGAGACTAATAACACTCATGGGTCGGGCTGTACTTTGTCATCTGCGATCGCCAGTTATATTGCGCAAAACAGGCCATTGGAAGAAGCTGTTGCAATGGCGCAGAATTATGTACACAAGGCGATCTATTATGGAAAAGACTTGCAAATAGGGAAAGGCAACGGCCCGTTGAATCATTTTTTTGATCCGCAAAAACTTATAACACATGAATTGGTCGGCTAAGGCTTGGAATGCAATTGAAGGGATTTATAAGAACATTATCGAAATGCCTTTCATTAAAGAATTAACGGAAGGCTCATTGCCTCTGGAAAAATTTCAGTTTTACATAACGCAGGATTCACGCTATCTCGATCATTTTGGCAGGGCATTGGCATTGATCGGGGCGAGGGCAAATGATTTGCAGGATGCATTGGCTTTCATTCGTTTTGCCGAAGGCGCCGTTGTAGTTGAAAATGCTTTGCATGGTTCTTATTTCGAAATGTTTGGTATAACCAGCGCAGGCAATATTGAGCCTGCCTGTCATCATTATATCAACTTTCTTAAAAGCACTGCAGCATTGGATTCCGTAGAAGTTGCAATGGCGGCAGTTTTGCCCTGCTTCTGGATATACAAAAAGGTAGGTGATCATATTTATAGCAACCAGGCAAACGCAACAAACCCCTACCGCAAATGGATCGATACATATGCAGGCGAAGAGTTTGGCGAGTTGGTGAATCGTGCAATTGCTATTTGTGACAATGCTGCAGCAAAGTGCACTGAAGCACAGCAGCAAAAAATGACAGAGGCTTTTGTAACAGCCAGCAAGCTTGAGTTTGATTTCTGGGATGCTGCTTACAGGATAAGAAAATGGGATACTTGATGTTCCGGGCACTATTTTGACCACAGAGGAAAGGAGTTTTTTTCACAGAGAAAAGGAGAATAGATTACGAAAGTGATAACAAATAGGATAGACATATGAGAACGGCGATAAACCTTCAGTTCTCTACCTGTTTCAACGACAGCTATCTGCCTTGCAACTCCCCCTTCCCTCTGTGAAAAAAATCCTTTCCTCTGTGGTCAAAAAAAATCTCAGCGAAGCGTAGAGTTAACATTCGCTACAGAATTACTCCAAATTTATTGTTTTTATTTGCCTGAAATATATTCGGATTATGAAATGGTTTTCGTCAATAGTTTTAATGTTTTTTGTTTTTGCAGCTGAGGCACAACAGGCATCACGATTGGTGATTTCAGTGAAAGACAGCGCTTCGCAAAAAGCATTGGATGGCGTTTCTATAATAGACAGGTCTTCAAAAAAAGGTGGTACAACCAACAGCAATGGTCTTTACATTTTGACTACGTCTGAAAGTGGAAATAGATCTTTTCAGTTTTCATCTACTGGTTACAATGAAAAAACTGTAGATATTACCCTGCCATTTTCTTCAGATACGCTGAACGTTCTTTTGAGCAGAAAAGAAAATGATCTTGCAGAAGTAGTAATTACGAGTACAAGATCATCGGCGAACAGGATAGAAGATTTGCCGATGAAAGTAGAGGTTTTAGGTCAGGAAGAAACGCAGGAGGAAAGCGGTATCAAGCCCGGTAATGTAGCAAGTTTATTGGGCGATCTGTCCGTTATCCATATTCAGAATACCTCAGCAGTAAGCGGCAGCAATGCCATCCGCATGCAAGGCCTGGATGGTAAATACACACAATTATTAAGAGATGGTGTTCCGGTATATGAGGGCATCAGCGGAAACTTTGGTGTGCTGGCCATTCCACCGCTGGACCTGAAACAAATTGAGATTATTAAAGGATCCATTTCTACTTTGTATGGCGGCGGCGCGATTGCAGGTATGATCAACTTTGTGTCAAAAACACCAACTAAAAAACCTGAGCTGACGGTTTTGCTCAATCACTCAACATTGAAGGAGACCAATGCCAATGTTTATTATGCTCAACGTTGGAATAAAACCGGTGTTACTTTTTTCGCCGGCACTACACAACAAAAAGCAGTGGACGTAAACAAAGATGGCTTTAGCGATGTGCCACAATTGCGCCAATACATTATTCATCCGAAGTTCTTTTACTATATTAATCCGAGAGCAACTTTTAGTGCCGGCTATACCGGAACATTCGAAACCCGCAACGGTGGCGACATGCGGGCGATCGGTACAAAGGAGTCGGGAATTAGCCATTATTTTGACAACAACACGAACAGTCGTCACAGTTTAGATTTGCAGTACACGCAAAGAGGCACCGATGGAGGAAAATTTACGGCAAAGGCTGTAGGAAGTCTTTTTAATGTGAATGAGAATGAAAAATATTTTCTCACACACGGTCAACAAATAAACAGCTATGCGGAAGTGTCATACAACAAAGTTGTTGGCAAAAATGATCTTGTATTCGGTCTTAATAATACAAGTGAAAACTATTCACGCAAACCGGATGACAGCACATTAGTGAACAATTATTTCTATAACACGACAGGATTGTTTGCGCAGGACGGTATACATTTTTCAGACAAATTCATTACAGAGCTTGGCATTCGCGTAGATTACCATAATCGCTACCATTGGTTCATATTGCCCCGTATGGCGTTTGTGTATAAACCAATCGATGGAATGAGCATTCGCCTTTCATCAGGAACGGGATATAAGGTGCCTGAGATATTTACTTCGCAGACACAAATGATGGGTTACCAGAAATTGTTGCCGTTGGGAGACAACGTTGAGTCTGAAAAAAGTTATGGCATCAACTTCGACGCGAATTATGAATTTAAAGTGGGAGAGGTTAAGCTAACACTGAACCAGGCACTGTATTACACCGACATCCAACATGTCATTATTCCTGTTGTTCGTGCTGATGGATATTATAGTTTGCAAAGCGCTCCTTTTAATGCGCACAGCTTAGGAACAGATACCTACGTACAATCCGAATGGAACAACTGGGAACTGTATCTTGGTTATAACCATACCGTTTCAAAATATAGGGATGATGCCAAAACCAACTTCCCGTTCGCTCCGCGGGATAAATTTGCTTTTACGTTTGCATACAGCCTTGAAGAAAAATGGCGAATGGGTATTGAAAGCAGTTGGGTAGGCAATCAATATTTACCAGATAATACCAAGGCGCCTGATTACTGGTTTTGGGCTGCAATGGTTCAGTGCAAATTTGGCGATCACTTCACCGTTGTTCTAAACTGCGAAAACCTTTTTGACTCTCGCCAGGGTAAAAACGAACCACTTTACACGGGGCCGATGAGCGATCCGCAATTCAAACCACTCTGGGGGCCAATTGATGGAAGAGCAGTGAATTTAAGTGTAAAGTTTTCCCTTTAAGAAATGACTGAATAACTGAATAACTGAGTAGTTCATTTTCGATTTTGCACTTCGACTATCGACAACTCAGTTATTCAGTTACTCAGTCATTTCCCTTCACAGTAAAATCTCTTCTTTCTTCAGTTATTCTTCTGGATTAACTAGCTTATTCAAACAAAGCCTTGTATCTTTTCTGCATAACTCGTTGTTCAAAAAAATAATGCCCGTCTTGCGTGCCTTATTTTAAAAACATTCAATTTGCAAAAACATATGCAGTCTTTGTTGGAGTCTATCAAAAGTCGTTATGGCAACTTTATCGTCGTTTCGGTTTTGTTCATTTGCTTATTGCGGCTGTGTTTTATAGGAGAAATGGGTATGATGCCGCAGGACGCATACTATAGTTTTTATTCCGATCACCTGGCACTTTCTTATTTTGATCATCCTCCAGCAATTGCTTACATGCTCAGGTTTTTTATGATGATTTTCGGCCGGTATGTTTTTGTTTTGAAACTAGCAGATACCGTAGTTACAGCGCTTACTATTTTTTGCTTCTACAAATTGGCATCGCTTTTTCTTGACAAGGAGAAGGTACCCACAGCAATGATCTTGTTGCTGAGCACATTTATGGTAACGATCTTGTCCCTCATTTCAACACCAGATGTTCCCTTGTTGTTATTCTGGACCTTGTCGCTACTGGTGTTGTACAATGCCATTTTTCGTAAAAAGAAATATTATTGGCTGTTGGCCGGAATATGCATGGGGCTTACGTTTGATAGCAAGTATACGGCCGTGTTTTTGCCGGCAGGAGTGTTCCTGTTTTTAATTTTGTCTCCTACCTATCGCAGGCAATTGCTTTCACCATGGCTATGGATTGGAGCGATACTTTTTGTTATTACTATCAGTCCCGTTATTATATGGAACGCTCAACATGATTTTGCATCCTTCCGTTTTCAATCGGAAAGCAGAATGAGTGATCCTGAAACTTCACATCTGAACATACAATATTTTTTCGGTTTGCTTGGACATCAGGCAGGTATATTAATGCCAGTGCTGTTGGTGGCTTTTTTTATTTTGTTGTTTAGAACGTTTAAGCAATACAAACTACGTGTAGGAAGTATGCCAGCCGAAGAGTTATTTCTATTGTGTTTCTTTCTTCCATTGTTTGGAGGATTTATTTTGCTGTCATTCGTTTACTGGATAAAACTGAACTGGATAATGCCGGCCTATATTACAGCTATTATCTGGGTCACTAAATTCTTTAATAAAAAGTGGCTGAAGGTTCAGGTGGCATTTGCGCTGGTGCTGCATGTAGCGTTGGCGCTGGAAATTATTTTTTATCTGGTTCCTGTAAAATCAAATGATACATGGGTAGGATGGCCGCAACTCGCTCAAAAAGTGGAAACAGTTCGAAAAGCTTATCCTGGTGATTTTATTTTTTCTGCAGATGGATACAAGACATCTGCCGTTCTTAATTTTTACATGGACGAAATGATTTATGGCGCAAACATTATAGGCGAAGAGGGATTGCAATTTGATTTTGTCAACAACAATTTTGAGGCGTTGAGAGGGAAAAATGCGTTGTATTTCCGTGTCGATCCACGATTTAAAAATTTGGAGAAAGCGAATGACCAGCCTGATATTTTACTGAAATATTTTGATGGCATTAAAGAACTTGATCCCATTATCATCGCAGATAAAAATGGCAAATCCATCAGAAAGTTTTTAGTCTACGAGTGCACGAATTATAAGCCGGGGAAAAGAAAAGACTGAATAAACTGAATGGACTGAATAACTGAGTGGTTCAATTTCAATTTCCCATGCCGAATATCAACCATTCAGTTATTCAGTCCATTCAGTTTATTCAGTCATTTGTCACTCAGCAGTCGTTGGGTCAATCATTGTTGACACCTGGCTTATCACATTTGCCGGAAATCCTCCTTGTTTCGCATGTTCAATAACCATTTCCTTATTAGGTGCAATGTAAACGCAATAGATTTTATCACCGGTTACAAAGCTTTCCACCCATTGGATTGTTGGACCTATACTTCCCAATACTCTGCAGGATGTTTGTGAAATATTTTTCAGCTCCTGTGAAGATAGTTTTCCAGCGCCGGGAATCTCCCGTTCGATAACATACATAGGCATTTGTTCGGTTTTTAATGATGAAAAAAACTAAGAGAATTTTTTCAGGGAAGTAATTTCAGCGCCTCAGAGGAGAGGACTTGAAAGAGAGTATAAATCAAATCCGCAGACAACGCTGTTGCCTAAGATAAGCGATAAAGACAGCATTTGCAAGTGCGGCAATGTTCGTGGCTTCTTGTATTAGTCAGGAATAACTGTTATTATCGCATCCTTGTAATACCGTGTTTATGAATAAACTTTTTTCCCCTCTAATTCTGTTCATTTTGTGTTCCGTTTATGTTGTCGCGCAAAACAAATCTTGCCTGGATGTTCGCAATGGCCTCTTTTATTATTATCCCAAAACTTCGGCTGCTCACTACATTGACTTCAGGAATGGAGACTCAGTGCATGAAATCGAGACGGAAAAGGGCGATACAAGTGTATGGAGCGTGAAATGGCTAAGCGATTGCAGGTACAAACTGCAATATGTTTCAGGTGGGAATTTTAATGAGAAACAAGTTGAGTTGCTTAAGAAAAGTACGCCTGAATTTGAAATATCAAAGGTTGCCGATAGCTATTATGTGTTTGATGGATTTGTTGACAAAAAACAAGTTATCGTAAACGACACGATGTGGCTGCACGAAAAAGTTGATGCTGGCAATACACAAATTTTTTGGCAGTTGAAACCTAATGTAAACTTGAAAAAGCTCCATTTCAGTGATACTTCGAAATACGCCATTCTATACGTTTACAGACCAGGCAAATTGAGCAACTCGCTGGGGCAGTACAATATCTACATCAACAATGAGCCTTTGTGTGTGGGACAAAACAATACCGGCTATGGCTTTGCAATAATTAAAGAAGGCCGATACGAGATCAAAAGCAAGTTGTATAAAGATGCATCTTCAACCTTCGTTGATATAAAATTTGGCAACGTGTATTATGTGAAATCGATGGTTCATTGGGCCATTACCTCAAGGCTGTACAATTTCAAACTGGAGATGGCCACCATGAAACCGGAAGATGGTAAAATTGAATTTGCAGAGGTCGATCAGAAATAGAAGAAGCAGTGGGTGCCTAACGGTTTGACAACCAATGAAATTTTGCATTTTTCCAGAACCAGTAGTTAAAAATAAACGGGCAATCGTTTTTCATTGCAACTTTTGTATTTTTAAGAAGCCATCAGATAATTGGCATGGCGGATAAATTAAAATTTTAAAACTACCCTGGAATGTTAGGCATCGGACTCGTAGGTTTACTGCTCATATTGGCCAATATCATTGTTACGTACAGAGGATTGAAGAGCGGTTCTTTTTATGAAAAATATAAGTTTGAAGTAGAAAAGGTACTTCTGTATAAAGACTATAAAAGAATTGTAACGGGCGGCTTTTTACACGTAAGCTGGCTGCACCTGGTCTTTAACATGCTTTCATTGTTTTTCTTTAGCGGCAGCATTGAAAGCGGAATCGGCCACTGGCAATTTTTACTCATTTATTTTGGTGGATTGATTGGCGGCAACCTGTTTGCATTATACGTTCATCGCAATCATCCTGACTATAGCAGCATCGGCGCTTCGGGTGCCACTTGTGGAATTTTGTTTGCAGCAGTCGCATTGATTCCCGGCATGAGCATAATGCTTTTTCCTTTACCCATCTCTGTTCCGGCCTGGTTGTACAGTTTATTGTTTGTCGGCATTTCAGTCTATGGCATTAGATCAGGCAGGGATAATATTGGTTACGAAGCACATCTCGGCGGTGCATTAGTGGGCATGATCACGGCCATCTTGCTGAAGCCAACTGTTGTTTCGCATAACTACTTCGCCATCCTTGCAGTAGCGGTTCCTACTATCGCTTTCATTTACATCATCGCGAAGCAGCCGCATCTCCTGATGGTTAATAATTTATTTTACGATACTCATAAGAACTATCGCTCCATAGATCATAGGTACAATGCGGAAAGATACAACCGTCAGCAGGAAGTGGACCGCATCCTCGACAAAATAAGCTCCCGAGGCATGAAGAGTTTGACAAAGAAGGAAAGGGAAACGCTTAAAGAATATTCGAAGTAATTCAATAGTAGCGGAATCGCCTTTGCCCGAGACTTAACATAGTTGATAGTGCTGGTCAACTTCAACAAGAACCAGCTTGCAAGCCGGTTGTTTGAGAGCGTAAATGCTTCCGCAAATAACGCACTATATCATTGATGGCTTCATCTGGAAAAATGAAGAACAACAAGTCGGCACCCGATTAAATATCAATTTGACACTTATTTGACATAATCTGCTCTATTTACCATGATTTATACCTGCAGCCGGCTGTGAATGTTTTATTTTTGCGGAAAATTTAAACCAGTGGCTATGATGAAAGCGAAGGCCTTATTGTTTGACATGAACGGAACAATGATCGATGACATGGCATATCACGCCAAAGCCTGGTACAATATTCTGAACGATGACCTGCGGGCGGGGTTGACTTATGATGAGGTGAAAAAAGAAATGTATGGAAAGAATGATGAAGTGCTTGTGAGAATTTTCGGTCCTTCAAAGTTTAGCCTGGCGGAAATGACAGCGTTATCCATTGAAAAGGAAAAACGCTACCAGCAGGAATATTTGCCTTTCTTAAAATTGATCGATGGGTTGAAGGAATTATTGGTTGTTGCAAAATCACAAGGCGTGAAACTGGCGATAGGCTCTGCGGCGATTCCTTTTAATATTGATTTTGTGTTGGACAACCTGCACATCCGCGAATACTTTCCCGTAATTGTAAGTGCAGATGATGTGGCCATAAGCAAACCCCATCCTGAAACGTTCACGAAAGCAGCGGAGCTGTTGGGCGTTGCTCCGGAAGATTGTATAGTATTTGAAGATGCACCAAAAGGCGTAGAAGCCGCACAAAATGCGGGAATGCAATCAATCGTGTTAACCACCATGCATGAAAAAGAAGAGTTTGCACAATATTCCAACGTTAGAGGATTCATTAAAGATTACACCGATCCGCATTTAATTTCGCTCCTGTAGAGACGCATGCGTCTCAGGTGTTGCACCCTATTTGTGTGACATTTTTTTAACCACAGAGGTAAGGAGATTTTTTTCACAGAGGAACGGAGATATATCTGAAAGTCAAACGCTCCGATAATATTTAGGTCGCCGCACAGCGACCTTTTTTACTTTTGATTTTTGACTTCTTCGAATAAAAAAAGCCCCGATGTAGACACATCGGGACTTTTGGTATTTGGAATTGATTAGTTTCTGAAGCAAATATAGGTAAAAAATCGACTTTGGAAATTTTACTCAAAGTTAATTTTTCAGAATATACGTATGAGCTGGTAAATTCGCTGTAGTACTTACACCAGATAATTCTTTTTTTGACTCTAACTTATTATTAACACCCATCTTAACCTCTTTCGTATGATGCACCTGTGCTAATGTAGGAGCGATTACCAAAGACACAATTGACATCAGTTTGATCAAAATGTTCATTGATGGTCCTGAAGTATCTTTGAATGGATCACCTACAGTATCACCGGTTACAGAAGCTTTATGTGGCTCTGATTTTTTGTAATAAGTTTCTCCGTTAATTTCTACACCTTTCTCAAAAGATTTTTTTGCGTTGTCCCATGCACCGCCGGCATTGTTTTGGAACATGCCCATCAACACACCACTCACTGTAGCGCCGGCAAGGAAACCGCCTAATGCTTCAGGTCCTAGAATAAAACCCATCAGCAATGGAGAGATCAAAGCAATCGCACCTGGCAGCATCATTTTTTTGATGGACGCGTCTGTAGAGATCGCAACGCATTTTTCATACTCAGGTTTTCCTGTACCTTCCATTATGCCTGGAATGGTACGGAACTGGCGACGAACTTCTTCCACCATGGCCATAGCAGCTTGTCCAACCGCACGGATAGCAAGAGAAGAAAATACAAACGGGATCATACCGCCTATGAATAAAGAAGCCAATACATCGGCTTTGTAAATATCAATACCCTTGATTCCTGCAACACCAACGAAAGCGGCAAACAACGCCAGCGCCGTTAATGCAGCAGAAGCAATCGCGAAACCTTTACCGGTTGCAGCGGTGGTGTTACCAACGGCATCCAGTATGTCGGTTTTTTCACGCACTTCTTTAGGCAATTCACTCATCTCAGCAATACCACCTGCGTTATCTGCAATCGGACCGAAAGCGTCGATCGCCAATTGCATGGCAGTGGTTGCCATCATACCGGCAGCAGCGATTGCCACGCCATATAATCCGGCAAAAGCATAAGAACCATAAATACCGCCAGCCAAAACAAGGATCGGCAGAAAAGTAGATTCCATACCCACCGCAAGACCGCCGATAACGTTGGTCGCGTGACCAGTAGCTGATTGTTTTACAATACTCATCACCGGTTTTTTACCCATCGCTGTGTAATATTCAGTGATGATGCTCATCAGCGTACCAACCACCAAACCGACAACGATGGCTCCGAACACGTCATTGCTGGTGAACTCAAAACCTCTTAATGTCATTGGTGTATCGGGAAGAATATTTTTGGTAAGGAAGAAAGCAGCAATAGCAGTAAGGACAATTGATCCCCAGTTACCCATGTTCAACGCTCTTTGAACCGCACTGGTACTGATTCCTGCAGATTCAGAAATTCGCACGAAGAATGTTCCGATGATAGAGAACAAAATGCCAACACCTGCAATTATCATTGGCAGCAGGATAGGAGAGTATCCGTTAAATGCGTCCTGCGCAATAGTTTCCTGACCTAGTACCATTGTTGCCAAAACAGTTGCTACATAAGAACCGAACAAGTCAGCACCCATTCCGGCAACGTCACCCACGTTATCACCCACGTTATCTGCAATGGTAGCAGGGTTGCGCGGATCATCTTCCGGAATACCGGCTTCTACTTTACCAACAAGATCCGCACCTACGTCAGCAGCTTTGGTATAAATACCGCCGCCCACGCGGGCAAACAATGCGATAGATTCCGCACCGAGCGAAAATCCGGTCAGCACCTCAATGGCACGTGTCACCATGTGATCGTTTGCCATTGCATCCGGAGCAAATATGTGTACTAGAATAATAAACAAGCTTCCGAGACCAAGAACTGCAAGTCCGGCAACACCCAGACCCATTACGGAACCGCCGGTGAAAGAAACGTTCAATGCTTTGGCCAAGCTGGTTCTTGCGGCCTGTGCCGTACGCACATTGGCTTTGGTGGCAACACGCATACCGATGAAACCGGCGAGTGCGCTGAAAATAGCACCCAAAACAAAAGCAATACAAATTGACCAGTGGGACTCAGGGTTACGGCTTCCCATAAAGCCGAGCAAACATGCAGCGATTACCACGAAATACGCAAGAATCTTATATTCTGCCTTCAGAAACGCCATGGCCCCCTCAGCAATGTATTTGGCGATCTCTTTCATTCGGTCAGAACCGGCATCCTGCTTTGAAACCCAGGCGAATTTTATAAAAGTGTACAGTAGTCCTATCGCGCCCATCGCAGGAACCAAATAAATCAGTTTGTCCATACAAGTTAATCGTTGTTTTAATGTGGTTGTAATATATAATTCTATAAATATAGGCTTTGCCAATTAAGTTGTGAAACTGCGGGCCAATTTTGTTTGGGGATTTTTATCAGTTTTATTTCGGGTAAAAATTGTTATGCGGTCAATATATTGGCATCTATTCTCATCATATTACACTATATTTCGTACTGCGAATTTGGTTTATCCCTAAGTTTGCGCGGTCAAAAAACAACAAGTTTAAGTTGAAGCACCGTGCGGGGCCAATTAATAATTAATAAAGAATAATTAATAGGGCTGCCGTCATTGAAAAAATGCAGCATATCCAAGGCCCTTTGATACCGCCAGATAGGTGAAATGTCAAAGTTTTAGAGAGTCGAAATATTAATTATCAATTATTAATTATTAATTCGCCTTGCAAAATTTTACTAAATAGAACAGAATAAAAATACATTCCTATGTTTCGAATAGACGATAAACATGCCGTTATAACAGGAGCAGGAAGCGGGATCGGGAAAGCAGTAGCATTGGTGTTTGCCAAACAAGGCGCCATTGTGCACGTGCTGGATGTGCAGGAAAATGCAGCGCTGCAAACAGTAAATGACATTACATCTGCCGGAGGACGGGCACAGGCTCATGTGTGCGACGTAACTAATCAAAAGCAGGTTACAGAGTTATTCAATTCAATTGAAAAGGTTGACATACTGGTGAATAGTGCCGGTATATCTCACATTGGTAGTGCCGACAATACCAGCGAAAGCGATTTTGACAAAGTGTATTCTGTAAATGTGAAAGGCGTTTATAATTGCTTGTATGCCGCCATTCCGCGAATGAAGACGAACAAAGGTGGTGTGATTGTAAACATGTCATCCATTGCTGCAGTAGTTGGTCTAGCGGACAGGTTTGCGTACTCCATGAGTAAAGGCGCGGTGTATGCAATGACGATGTCTGTTGCAAAAGATTATCTTGCAGATAATATCCGTTGTAATTCCATTGCACCGGCAAGGGTTCATACACCATTCGTAGATGGATTTTTGCAAAAGAATTATCCAGGTCAGGAAAAAGAAATGTACGAGAAACTATCTAAAACACAGCCGATCGGCCGCATGGGTAAACCAGATGAGATCGCTAATCTCATTTTGTTCCTTTGCAGTGACGAAGCGGGTTTCATCACCGGCTGCGATTACCCGATAGATGGTGGCTTTATAAAACTAAATACATAAGACGGAACGCAGATCTTCAAGATTGTCATGATTCGCTATGATTTTTTTTGAAGAAATCATAGCAAATCACAGACTCTCTAAATTTGTGTTTGATTCAATAATAAAATTTAGAACGTAGTATAAAAAGAGGAATCATAACAAATCATGACAATCTTGAAAATCTGCGTTCGCTCTCTCAAAAAATCATTCAATGAAACTTATTCGTTACGGTAGTTTTGAACAGGAAAAAACAGGTGTTATCATTAATGGTGTACAATACGATACATCTGATTTTGGTGAAGATTACAATGAGAAATTTTTCGCTACAGATGGTATTAAACGTCTTGCAGAATTTGTAGAAAAAAACAAAGGTTCTTTAAAAGAAATTCCTGCGGGAAGCCGTCTTGGTTCGCCATTGGCAAGACCTTCTAAAATTGTGTGCATCGGATTGAACTATGCCGACCATGCGAAAGAAACCGGCGCCGCGTTGCCTCCGGAGCCTGTAATTTTTATGAAATCAACTACTGCATTATGCGGGCCATATGATGAGGTGGTTATTCCAAAGAATTCTGTAAAAACAGACTGGGAAGTGGAACTTGCAGTTGTGATTGGCAAAAAAGCTTCCTATGTAGAAGAAAAAGATGCGATGGATTACGTTGCAGGATATTGCCTTCACAATGATATCAGCGAAAGGGAATTTCAATTGGAAAGAAACGGTACTTGGGATAAAGGTAAAGGTTGCGACACTTTCGCCCCGATGGGCCCATTCCTTGCCACTAAAGATGAAATTAAAGATGTAAACAATTTGCGTCTCTGGTTAACACTCAATGGCAAATCCATGCAGGACGGAAATACTTCCAACTTCATCTTTAATGTGGCGTTTGTTATCGCTTACGTCAGCAAGTTTATGACCTTGCTTCCGGGCGATATCATTTCCACAGGAACACCTGCCGGTGTAGGTTTAGGCATGAACCCAAATGTATACGTTAAGCCAGGAGATGTAATGGAGCTGGGGATCGATGGATTGGGCGTTTCGAGACAAGTGGCGAAAGCGTGGACGAAGTAATTAATAATTAATAAAGGATAATTAATAGGGTGGCATTCGTTATTGAATGCCACTTTTTTTATGATTAAACTGTTCATTCATCAGTTGCGGATGCGCTTAAATCGCGGACTGCCTTATTAATTATTCTTTATTAATTATTAATTGGCACTTCACCCTGTAATATTTCAATCCGTTCTGTTACAAACATTAAGAATGAATTTCTGATCCAATAAAGTACACGGAATCAATTTCTTCTGTACTTTTCAGGCAGAATGGTATTTTTGTCCAATTTTAAAAAACAATTGAATGTCGTCCCATCAGCTTTTTGTACTATTTCTTATCTCGATTTTACTGGTAATGCTTCCCTCATTTGGTATCGCGGGAATGTTTAAAAAAGCAGGTGTTCCTACCTGGAAAGCTTATGTACCTTTTTACAATACTTATATAATGCAGAAGTTGGCAGACAGGCCCGTACATTGGGTTTACTGGCAATTCATTCCCATCGTTGGCTGGTTTATCACCATGGGGATTTTTATCGAGTGGGTAAAAGTATTTGGCAAGTTTGCATTTTGGGAACATGCGGCAGCGGCTTTGGTGCCGTTTCTTTATTTCCCGTATATCGCTGCTAACAAGGACGACCGGTTTTTGGGTTCTGCGGTAGTAAAAAAACACAGAAAATCAACTGCCCGCGAGTGGATCGACGCAGGTATTTTTGCGGTTGTGGCTGCCACACTTATCCGCACTTTTGTTTTTGAGGCTTATACCATTCCAACCGGTTCAATGGAGAAAACATTGCTGATAAACGACTTCTTGTTTGTAAGCAAATTCAAATACGGTCCGCGGATTCCGAATACGCCACTGGCAGTGCCTTTTGTACATCACACAATGCCATTTGGCAACGGCAAATCCTACACTGAAATTGTAAGCCTTCCATACATACGTTGGTTCGCTTCTCCCGTTAACAGAAACGATGTAGTCGTTTTCAATTTCCCCACAGGTGATACAGTGATCAACAAAGAAGAATTTCAATCGAAAGACCCTTATTATGATGTGGCCCGCCGTTTAGGCAATGGCGACATCAATATTGGTAGAAACATCATTCTAAACGATCCTGAAACTTATCCGCTCGTAATTCGTCCTGTGGATAAAAAAGAGAATTATATCAAAAGATGTGTAGCAATCGCAGGCGACACATTGGAAGTTAAAGAAGGTGTTGTTTTCATAAACGGCAAACAAAATTTCATTCCGCCGCAATCTGAAATCCCTTACGAAATCGAGACTTCCGGTCAACCGCTCGATCCGCAGATCATGAGAGATGAATATAATATTGACATTGAGAACCCGGAAGAATTTCAACCTTATGGTGGCAACAAATTTACTATGTTGCTAACGCAGGAGGCGGTAGACAAAATGAAAAAGAACGGTCTTGCAAAAACTATTAAACCACAATTGCAACAGCCTTCAGATATTCCCGCACAAATGTGGGGACAGGTGACCTGGCCTTACGACACACTGCACAAATGGACCGTTGATGATTTTGGTCCGTTGTGGATCCCTGCCAAAGGTGCGACGCTTACATTGACGCCACAGAATTATTCAGTGTATGAAAGGGCAATCCGCACTTACGAAGGCAATAAGCTGGAAGTAAGAAACGGCAAGTATTACATAAACGATGTGGAAACTAACCAGTATACATTTAAACTGAATTATTACTGGATGATGGGAGATAACCGTCACGGTTCACAGGATTCACGCTACTGGGGCTTTGTTCCGGAAGATCACATCGTAGGCTCTGCCTCATTGATTTGGATGAGCTGGGACAAAGGAATCAGATGGAAGAGATTGTTTAAAACGATTAAATAGTAGAACTAGGAACGCTGATTTTCATGATCGTCATGATTAGTTATGATCTTTTGATTTGAGTTACCAGGTTTTTAAGGGTTTAGTAATGGCTGACACACGAAAACCCAATTTTCAAATCATAATAATCATGAAAATCTTGAAAATCTGCGTTCCGTTCTCTTAATGTATTATCATGGAGCAAAAACACATAAACCTCGTCTTCGAGAAATACAATTCCATAAACGAGTTGCAACCGGATGATGCACTGTTGCTTCGTAAAGCAATAGATGCCACTGGTCTTGCATATGCTCCTTATTCGAAATTCAATGTGGGCGCGGCCGCAAAACTTGCCAACGGCGAGATCGTTGTAGGGGCCAACCAGGAAAATGCGTCGTATCCTGTTGGCATATGCGCAGAGCGAACACTGCTTTCTGCTGCGTCGTCTTTGTTTCCCAATGTTGCCATCGATACAATGGCCATAAGCTACAAAAGCACCGAGCTGGAAAGCGACCATCCCATTACTCCCTGCGGAGTTTGCAGGCAAACACTACACGAGTTCCAATTGCGGGTAAAACAAAGCATGCGATTGATCCTGGCAGGCGAGAAAGGCGAAGTTTACATTTTATCCGATGCGGATATTTTGCTGCCTTTATCATTTTCTGCGACTGATCTACAATAAAGTTTTATTTTTTTCGTTACCAGTATATCTTGTCCTTGTTCTTCCCCTCCTTAAAAACCGTAAATTATAACCGGCCGGCTGCTTCGCTGAGAGTTCTAAAATCTTGTATTGTTTTTTGTATAAAAAACTGGCTCAAAAATTGTTTAGCGAGATATACGTTTAATAAATTATGAAAAAATTACTCATTTTTTTAATCGCAGTAAGCCCTTTGTTATCAATGGCTCAGCCGTTTCACATTACGCTGTTTGGTGGATTGTCAAATTACCAGGGGGATTTGCAAGACAAACCGTACACATTTAGCGGTTCTAAGGCAGCATTTGGCTTGGGGGCACAATGTGACATCAATAATCATCTTTCTGTAAAGGCGGGAATGATGTTCGGCAGAGTTGGGGCCGATGATAAGAACAGCGTTGATGTTTACAGAAAAGCACGTAATCTTAATTTTCAAAGCAACATAACTGAAGGAAGTGTTTTGGCACAATATGATTTCTTTGACCTTTCTGAGAAAAGATTGAGCCCGTATGTATTTGCAGGCATTGGCTTTTATCATTTCAATCCGTACAGCTATGACACACTCGGAAGAAAAGTTTTCCTGCAACCATTGAGCACAGAAGGACAAGGCTTGGCGCAATATCCTGATAGAAAGCCTTATCACCTTACTCAATTTACAATTCCATTTGGCATAGGTCTTCATTTCAAATTGGCGGAGAACCTTGTTCTTGGCTATGAAATGGGCTTCCGTCCGGCACTGACAGACTATCTCGATGACGTAAGCAAAACATATGTTGATCACGATGCATTACTGGCAGCAAAAGGTCCGCTGGCAGTGGAAATGTCTTATCGTGGTGATGAATTAAAAAATGGCGATCCAACTTATCCGCCAGATGGTGAGAAAAGAGGAGGAGCAAACAGAAAAGACTGGTACTATTTTTCAGGCTTTTCGCTTAGCATAGGCCTCAGCAAAAATGGACACACGCCGAAAGGGTTGGGTTGTCCGACGAGAGTTTATTAATAATGGAAAATCGCAAGTGGAAAATTGAAAATGGTCGGTAGGGCGAATGGCTATAATTTTTCCAATAATTTTCCACTTTCAATTTTCCATTAAATCAAGCCTTATCATAAAAAAGTCAATGAAGTTGTTCATTGACTTTTTTTATGAATTGTCGTAAATATGCCAGAAAAACAATTAATCAAATTCCTTGAAAATATTTTCATTTCTACCTCCTGTTCAACGTAAAAGAAAGATGATGCAAGAGCTGGCGGGAATAATTAATTAATATCGTGAAAGAAAAATTTTTATCCACTTCAAATTTTTAATCAACTTGATTGGCAGGGCGAATGCGATTCTCCCTACAGGGCGCCCAGCATTTTCAACTTTCAATTTTCAATTCGGATGCGCTACAGCACGATAAACAACATGCCTGTCAATATCGGCGTGCCGTTTTTCAAATCGATTACATAAGAATAACCACCCATTGGGCATAGGTTGCCCTGGTATTTACCATCCCACACCGGAGATTCGGCGCCGATTGCTGAATAAACACACTGTCCAAACCTGTTATAGACCTTTACGGTAGAAGTCGGATATACCTGCAGCGATTCGAGGCGCCAGTAATCATTTGCGCCATCATTATTGGGGGAAAATGCATTAGGGATAAGCAGTTTTTTAAAGACCTTCACAAATACGTCGTCAGTAGCCGTTGGGCAATTATGTGCCGATGTTACCACGAGGGTATAAGAGACATCTTTTGCAGGATTCACAGTTGGCTGCAAAGTGCTTTCTCCTGAAATGTCGGTAGCCGGCTGCCAGCTATAACTGATATCATCGCCCGAGGCCTGACCGTTTAGCGTGATGAATTGTCCCTGCAATATTTTTCTATCCGGGCCTGCATTTGCTGTTGGATTTTTCCAAACGGTTACTATAACGTCGTCAGAGCCGATGCACCCATTTGCGTCGGACGCGGAAACGCGATAAGTGATGGTTTGCGTAGGTGATGCCACTGGATTTGCGACTCCTGTGTTTGATAAAGCCGTAGGTGGCGACCAAACATAGTTAGCTCCACCAGAGGCTTGCAGGTTCGTCGATTCGCCGTTGCAAATCGCCACGTCCTGCCCCGCATTGATAACCGGCAGCGGATTCACTACCACATCGACTGAGCCGGTATTGGTACAGCTATTATTATCGGTGTACGTGAGTTTATAAGTGCCTGCGCTAACGGTATGTGCAGTCAATGTTGGGTTTTGGTCGGTTGAAGTAAAACTGTTTGGCCCGGCCCACGCGAACGCCTTGCCGGCATTGGCCGAGAGCTTTATGGTGTTGTTGTCGCAAACCGGACTATTGGAACCGATGCCTGTTGGTGGAATGGCATTTACCGTTACCGTTACTACGTTCGAGACAATTCTGCATGCAGTCGAATTTATATTTCCCAACTCTGCTGATACAATGCGGTATAGAACAACGCCTTTTCCTGTTGGCGTAAAATTAAGAGTAGTGGTAGTCGCGCCGGGTATGTCAGACCATGTCGCGCCATTGTCGGCGCTCTTTTGCCATTGATACGTTGGATTGCTATAGCCAGATGTAACCGTAGCCTGCAGCTGTACCGGCGCCAAAGCATTCTCACATTGATTCACACTGGGTGTGTGGGTAGTAGCATCTCCGGCATTCAGCATTGGACCACATGCACGAAAAGTAATGTCGTCCAGCGCGATATCGTTACCACAACCACCATCGGCGTTATTTGTCATGCGAATCACCACCTGGCTCACGTTTGCCGGTGTTTGAAAGAAAAGGCCATATTGTTTCCAAACCGGTGAAGTCGTGGACGGGATTTTCCCGGTGGAGTAAGTGCTCAGGACCGTTCCGGTAGTTGTTTCAATGCTGAAAGTAAGATTAGGTTCCTGTTGAGATCCTGGGCCACCGCAAGCAGATTGTCTAAGGATATTTACAACCCATGCTGCAAACTCATAAGTAGTGTTGCCACAAAGTCCCGTAACCGTTTGCTTGTAAAAGTCGCCATGTTGCAGGGAAGCATTCACCACCATCATATAGCCGTTTGGATCGTTGGGCGTATGATTGGTTAATGTGTGCCAGGAATCACCGAAACAACTGACAATAGAATTGCTAATTGTATAAAGGCCATCATTGGGGCAGCTGTTATTTCCCCAAAACGTATAAAATGTAACTGATGGATCCAATGCCGGACCGGGATTGGTGGCACCACTACCGAAAGTAATGTTCACTACAGGATCGCCAAGGCTGCCGCTGCATAATTGTTGGGCAAAGATTTGGGAACTAAAAAATGCAATCAGAATGCACAGAAGAAACAGTCTTTTCATGGCGGCGTGTCGTCGGGTGTAGGGACAAACTTACAAATTATTAATTTGAAAATTTGAAGATTTGAAAACGAAATGTGCGAGATTTTTTAATGAATCGACTGTTTTGTTATACCATGGTTAAAAGGATGGATGAGAGGAGTATCGTTTAAGGTTTAAGGTGTGGCAGCGAAATGTGAGAGAAGGAACACAGATTTTCATGATTGTCATGATCGGTGGTGATTTGAGATTTCAAATTTGAAGTCTTCTCAAATCTAAAAATTCAAATCATCAATAACCATGACAATCATGAAAATCCGCGTTCCTTCTCATTTTCAAATTTCCACATTTTCAAATTAATCTACATTTGCAGCATGGCATATAAAAATCAGCAGGAATTTATACAAGCGCTTGAAAGTGCAGGAGAGTTGGTTCGTATCAAAGAATATGTAAATCCGGCACTTGAGATAGCAGAGATAACAGACAGGATAAGCAAAAGCGGCAACGGCGGGAAGGCATTGTTGTTCGAAAATACAGGCTACGATTTTCCCGTACTCATGAATGCTTACGGCAGTGAAAAACGGATGTGCATGGCGCTTGGCGTAAATCACCTCGATGATGTTGCGAAGGAAATAGAGGGACTATTTAAAATGCTTTCCGCTCCGAAGGAAAATATTATCGACAAACTGAAACTGTTACCAAAGCTGAGCCAGTTTGCCAGTTGGATGCCCAAAGTAAAAAACGGGAGAGGTGAGTGCCAGGAAGTTGTAATGACGACTCCCGATATTACCAAACTGCCGGTGATCACTTGCTGGCCGAAAGATGGCGGTCCGTTTGTAACGCTGCCTGTTATTCATACAAAAGATCCCAACACGAATGCAAGAAACGTAGGCATGTATCGCATGCAGGTGTTTAGCCCTACACTTACGGGCATGCATTGGCATAAGCATAAAGTGAGTGCAAAACATTTCAGCGAATATAAAAAGCTGAATAAAAGAATGCCTGTGGCCGTGGCCCTTGGCGGAGACCCTGCGTATGCATACAGCGCCACTGCTCCATTGCCGGAGAATGTAGATGAATACATGCTGGCAGGTTTCTTACGTAAGAAAAAAGTGGAACTGGTAAAATGTATCACACAGCCCGAAATAGAAGTGCCCGCTGACGCAGACTTCATCATTGAAGGCCATGTTGATCCGGGTGATGAATTGATCTGGGAAGGTCCTTTTGGCGATCATACAGGGTATTATTCATTGCCTGATTGGTATCCGCGCTTTCACATCACTGCTATTACACATAAAAAGAATGCGGTTTATCCCGCAACAATCGTGGGTATTCCTCCACAGGAGGATGCATGGTTAGGGAAGGCCACAGAAAGAATATTTCTTGCACCGATCAAAATGACAATGGTGCCTGAGATCATTGACATGGACATGCCGATTGAAGGTGTGTTCCATAATTTGGTGATTGCACAAATTGAAAAATCTTATGCGGGCCAGGGACAAAAAGTAATGAACGCCATGTGGGGCGCTGGGCAAATGATGTTCAACAAAATTTTGGTACTGGGAGACCAGCACGTTAAAATACAGGATTACAAAGCACTGGCGAAATATGTATTTGCCAATTTAGATGTGGCAAACGATGTGATCATCAGCACAGGTCCGATGGATGTGCTTGATCACAGTTGTAACAAACTTGGATTTGGTGGCAAGATCTGCATTGACGGTACAAAAAAAATGGAAGAAGAAATTGAAGATTGCAACTGGTTGACGCCGACTGCATTTGCTTTGAATGAAAATTCTCTTCTTCAATTGTATACGGAAATTAGAAGCGTGAACACTGCGCTGCTGAAACATGGCGTTGGATGCATTATTGTTTCTATCGAAAAGAATAGAAGGCATCATGTAAAAGAAATGCATGAACAGCTTTGCAAACTTCCTGAAATGGAAGGCATCAAAATGATTTTATACGTTGAACATACAGTGGATGCAAAAGATCTGCCAACCGCATTGTGGCGCTTCTGCAACAATCTTGATCCGAAACGTGATTCGTTTTTAGTGAAAAACGCTTCAATTACGCAAGCTGGTAAAACCTTTGCCTGTCTTGGTCTTGATGGCACACGTAAAACCAAAGAACTTGATGGTTTTCAGCGTGACTGGCCGAATATTATCGTTGCCGCAGATGAAACCATCAAGTCAGTAGATGAAAAATGGAACAAGCTTGGTTTAGGCGCATTTCTTTCATCGCCATCTTTGAAGTACAAAGGACAAATGTATGGCGAAGAAGCTGTGGTGGAGTAGAGAGCACACAGATGACACAGATTTAGCAGATTAACACTGATTTTTTTGATTTGAGATTTGAAATTTAAGATTGGCGGCAGCTCTCCAATCTCAAATTTCAAATCTCAAATTGTTTTAGCAAAGTGCCCGAATATACAATACGATAATGCAGTCAGAAAGAAATCAGTGTAAATCCGTCTAATCCGTGTCATCTGTGTGCTATTGCTACTTGCGTGTTCTTATTTGCTGGTGCATGCTTAACCGGTGTTAAGACATAACCCTGTTTTTTCAACAAATTGATCACGCCCAAATCGCCCGGAAGATGCGCCGCGCCTACTGCAAAGAGACATGGCGTAGATTGAATGATATCATTAATTTTTATTGCCCAGTTTTTATTGCGGTTGTATAAAAGCAGATCGAGTGATTGGTTGATGTCGTCTTCCTTCATTACCATTTCCTGAATCTTGGAAAGGTCCTGACTTCTGTAGACATCTTCCAGATCGGTATCATCATTACTTTTTACATCAATGCTATCAATCATCTTCACGAGTTGATCAGCTTGCATTTTGTAAGGAATACTGTCAAAAATACTTGCCTGGTATGCCGCCGTTTCTAATCCTTTTATCTCCTTTCCATTTTTCTTTGCATAAGTCATGATCACTTGCTCCATACCATCTTTTTGCGGGCAATCCATTTTTTGTTCCGACAAAAGCGATGCGATAAAATAAGGCTTAAATTTTTCCATCATGCTGAATGGGATCATGGAAGGGTTCTTTGTAAAATAATCCTTCACTTTTTTGTAGTCACCCTCGCTCAACAGGTCCGCTAGCTTTTGATTGCCATTCATGCGAATGTACCTCAGTGCGCCCATCATCTCCATCATGTTGTCCATGTCAATTTCGAAATACACTTTGTCCGTCGTTCGTATAACATATTCCAGCGAGTCGCTCAATTGTGCATCATCCGAACATAAAATGTGCATGGTGCCAAAAAGATAAGATGGATGCGAAAGCCCATGACCGCTTATTTTCCAAAGCAATGAATTGGCCAAAGGCTCACTTTTGGCGACGGCAGATTTATTGGTAGTTTTCTGTGCGTACAGTCCCAGAGCAATGGCACAGAAAAGGATGAATGCGGTCAGTTTTTTCATACTTCTAATTTACTGAATTTGGAACGCAGATTTTGAAGATTATTATAATTTGAGATTTGAGAGAGTAGCATTAGAAGTTCGCAGCCCTCAACTTTCTGTGATCATAAACCCGAACACAAACAAAGCAAAGCGACAACCACATCACATTCACCAGCAATGAACCCAGAACATCGCTCGCGAAATGCACGTTGAGATAAATTCTGCTGAGTCCAATAAGTATGGCAATCACGGCGACAATAATGGAAAATACGATGCGAACAATCTTCCTAAACGGTAAGGTCCACAGCAGATACATAACAATGCCGCAAAAAGTAAACCCAACCATTGAATGTCCGCTGGGAAAACTATATCCTGCAACATAGTCAAGATGTTTAAATGGTGGACGTGCACGTTGAAAAACATTTTTAAGTAATGCACTCAGGAGCAAGCTCACAAAAGCAACAGATGCGACCAACGCCGCGGTATTTCTGTGTTTTGCACGAATCAACCAGAACAGTATCAGCAGATAAGTCGGTATTAAAAAGATGCCTGTCCCAAGCGATGTAATGAAAATTGCAATGCCATTGTTAGAGGGAGAGTGAAGGCGATTGACTTGTTCGAATACTGTCGAGTCGAACCAATCTTTTTTATTAACAACTATTTGATCTGCGATGATAGAAAAGAGAATAAAAGCAATGAAGAATAACGAGATCGCTAAAATAAAATCTCGCGTAAAAACTTCTATCCATGAAGGTCTTTGTGGTTGATTCAAATGGTTTTGTTTTGAGCGAATTTATTGTTGTTTGGATAATATTGTTTGTTAAAACGTAGCTCCTCGAATGAGATTGTTTCGCTCGATTGTTTATTATTTTACATTGATTTTGTAATTCGATCTTCTATTCTCCGCAACCAAGTTTTTATCAAACAGACTGTTAATACTGCATCTCGCAACCGCACGCACATTGCGAGGCAGGAAAAAAACAATAATGAACAGAAGAGATACTTTTACACTTTCGGCCATTGCTGAAGCAATCTCATTAGCAGACCGAAGTCTAATTTTTCTTAATCATGTCCTGAATCTTTTCTCTCTCTTCAGGCGTGTTTGCATTAATTTGCTCATGCGGAAATTCATTTTGCAACAGCTCAATATCATTGTCTTCAAGCACATGTTGCAAGCTGTTAAAGCCTTTTGCAACTCTAAGGCGCAGTAGTTCTATTCCTGTGGTTTCCCAAATGGTGATCACTGGTTCCGGCAAGTGATTTTCCGGGCCAATAAAAGTCGTTGCAATTTTTTCGTGATTTCGATGCGCTACAAGAGACTTCAATGATCGATTGGTTAGCAGTGGAAGATCACATGCAATCAATAACCACGCTACATCTGGAAATGCTTTGTTAGCAGCCAGCAATCCAGCGGCTGGGCCTTTGCCTTCGTCACCGTCGAAGATCAGATCGTAACCTTTAAACAATGCCTTTTGATCTTCGCGACATGAGATCAATATTTTATCCACGAGCGGCATTAAATGGTTGTACAGATAGAGCCATTGAGGCATGTCATGATATTCCAACAAGGACTTATCTGTCATCATCCGGCTGCTTTCACCGCCGCATAAGATCAGGGCATACAATGGCTGCTGGTATAAGGAGGGAGCTTCCATAGTTAAATTTACGATTCTTTGGGCCGCAATTCATGCGGTTGCGAATATTTATCACGATTGCTTTTGTTTAAGCCTAATAAAAAAGAGCCTCGAAAGGCTCTTCACAATTTATTATTTGCTTTTCTTTTTACTCATCCGATACTTTTTGTTAACCGCAGGACTGTTGAAATATTCATTCAGTTCTTCTTCGCTGATACCGTTTACAATTTCGATTGGAATATCTACCAGTTGTACTTGCGCCGCTTGCAGTTCGTCGCGCATCTTATTTGTCTTCTTTACAATATCCGGATCACGCTCACCAACTAAAGCATTATCGCGCAGCATGTATTCAAGCCTCTTGATTGCTCCGCGAACAAGAGTCGCCTGGTTCTGGTCGTATGTTTTTGTCGGCGACACAGCTTCTTTTACCGGAACAAGCGTAACGCCCACTGTTGGAAGAATTTTTCCCATATTTGCAGCGCTACTACCCGCAGTTGATGACGTGGCCAAAACAGTACCCGTCATAGCGGTCGTGGCAGAAGTAACATCGAACGTTGTTCTTGCTCCCTTGTTTTTCTTAACCGTTTTATCTAATTGAAGGAAAACGAATTTTAATTGTAAAATGTAAGTGCTGATCGATTTCGCAAGTGCCGCATGTTCCTGCACTGAATGCGGATAGTTGAGTGCATTTCTTACCACCACTTTAATAGTAGCTGTATCTCTCGCCATGAACTTGGTAGAGCCAACGAAACTCAGCATCACTGTTTTCATTTTTCCGGTATCCGTTTCCTTAACAAAGTCGTACGACGGAACCCATGTGAAAGTATCATCGCAACCATGAATAGTTGTTAAAGGCTTTAATGGTAAACTTGAGAAAAAGTTAACTCTTTCTATCGGGAAACTTCCGTTGTCGCACTGTATCTGAAACGATACAGTATCACCTTCGTCCACAGTAAGCATCGAACCAACGGTAGGCTTCACCAACGATGGAATAATATCTGTGCTATAGAAAACAAGTGTAAAAGAGGTATCGACTCTTTCCTTAGGGTTCAACGTACTTTGTACACCCAGACTTACGCGATAATCATAGTCATATTTTAATTTTCCGGAGAGGAAAAAACTTTTTTCAGCTTTAAACGTTAGTATGCCGTTATCCTTGTTGATCTTCAAACCAAGAGGGGCGTTTTTCAGGAACCAGAAATAATCTCTGCTTTCCCTGTTAATATCCAGCTTGTAATTAAGTGTTGAATCAACGTGAAGGGTAATGTATGGATTGAGATTTAGTATACGCAGCGTAGTGTCAGCTTTTTCAATCAAGGTATCAATCACTGTCGGTTTTACAGTGTCCGGCTTTACACGAGGTGTGGAATCGGATTGAGAAAAAGCGGTTTGACCCAGGATACATAATAACAATACTAAAAATTGAACACGAATTCTTCTCATGAAATAATGTTTTTTAGCCTGTTTTCTTAAAACAACTTGTGTAATCGATACAAGAATGCGCAATATTAGCGCTTTTATCGGCTAAAAACTCTACAAGCATCAATTATTTATTATTCATTTTCAAGTTCTTGAATCAAATTTTCCAGCAATTGCAGGTGTTCGCCGTATAACTTTTGCAAATAAAGTTTTGTGAAAAAAAACATGCCAAGGCTAAACAGGAAGTAACAAATAATAAGCGGCAACCACAAATGCGAAAACATATAAAAGGTGAAAATTGACTGATTAGGCGTTACAGAATTGAATTCAAAAAGAAAAACAAACACCGCCATGCAGAGGCAAACCGGCAACAATATCATGCAAAATCGAAAGTAATGTCTCACGTACGCTTTGATTACTGATTGGGTGTCAAGAAGATTTTGCTTTACCGAAAGATCACTGTCTAGCTTGTGTAATTTTAAACGAAGCGCCAGCAATGCAAAAACAAACGAGATACTTATGCATGAGAAAGCACCAAAATACATTCTGAAACTAAAAGAAGGGTAGGCAAAGGCAAAATACACGAAAGCAACAGACGCCACAATTGCGAGTGCAGTTTCTGCTACTACGCTTTGTTTTATTTTTTTTACCACACTCTCGGCCTTCATGAGCATAGCACTTTGCAGCAGATCCGGCTTTTGATAAAAGCGGTTGCTTTCCAGTCCCAGTTTAAGTTGATCCTTCAATGCATCCAGTTCCATCAGAATATTTTTAATGACTGTATAAATATTTTTCGCTTTCTTCCTTAAGTTTCTTTTTCAGTCTGTTCATTTTTACTGCGACATTATTGGCAGTAATACCAAGCACATTACCCATTTCCTTATAATCATAATCATCGAGGTATAGGGTTACCAGCGCTTTGTCGATATCGGAAAGTCCATGGATGGCCTTGTACATGGCGGTCAATTGTTCATCGGCCTCGGGTTGTTGATCATGGGAAAACGCCAATGCATCCACAGCGCTGTCCACCTTTCTCTGCCTGTTTTCTTTCCGTTTAAAAGTGAGGGCCGTATTGAGTGCCACGCGATACAACCATGTAGTGAAGAGCGAATCGCCTTTAAAATTGCGAATGCCCTTCCAGGCGTTTAGCGTTATTTCCTGGAAAAGGTCTTCCTTGTCCGTATGACTCTGCGCATACAGATTGCAAACTTTATAAATGATCCGCTGGTGATTTGTAATTAGTGCTATAAATTCTTTCTCTTCCATTAATAGACGCCTGCAGCGTTAGTAACTCAAAATAGGAAAATATTACAGGGGAGGGGAGAATAACTGAATAACTGAGTAACTGAACAGTTGAAATATTGAATAAATTGAATAATTGAATTATTGGTGAAAGGTCACCTTTCAAGTTCAGTTATTCAGTTAATCAGTTAATCAGTTACTGGTGCAAAAAACAAAAGCGCTCCGTGGGAGCCCCACGAAGCGCTGTTTATGAAAAAAGATGCGCAAAAATTATTGAACTGAAATTTCTCTGGCAGTTTCTTTCACTTCTTCCTTTTTAGGAACAAACAACTTCAAAATGCCATTTTCATACTTCGCCTCAATACCATCCGCTTTCAGTTTGTCATCCAAAGTAAAGCTGCGCTTGAAGCTTTGGAGCGAGAATTCGGTACGAACTGACTTTGCATCTTCTGATTTAGTTTCCGCTTTCTTCTCGTAGCTGATGGTCAACAAGCCATTGTCTACGCTGATCTTAAAATCTTCTTTGTTTCTACCGGGAGCATTTATTTCCAGATTATAACCGTTTGCTGTTTCAACAATATTTGCCGGAGGCTGGTTAAAGCTGTTCTTCACTTCTTTATTCCAGAAATTAGGCAACTCATTGAATAACTCATCAAATACATTGTTTACTGATTTTTGCAGTGGGTTGTTAACTTTTACGAATGTCATAGCTGTTATTTTTTTGTTTTTAAAATTTGCTTTGTTGAATTCTATTTTTCAAATGACATACCAATGCATAAAAATCGATCAGTTTGGCATTTTTGACTGTTTAAAAGAGACAGAAAGTCATTAAAATGTAAAATTTACTGCCATAATTGCATAAAATGCTTTGCTTTTATCTTTTTCGTAATTTTGCGGTATCACAAAATCTTAAAAACGTAAATAATGTATCCAGAAGAGATAGTTATACCAATGAAAGAAGAGTTAACTGAAAACGGATTTTCAGAGCTTTTAACCCCATCAGAAGTAGATGCGCAGCTTTCGAAAGATGGTACAACATTGTTAGTTATAAATTCTGTTTGCGGTTGTTCAGCAGGTACTGCACGTCCTGGTGTATTGATGGCCGTTGCTAACGGAGCAAAAAAACCTGATTACTTAACTACAAGTTTTGCAGGATTTGATGTTGATGCAGTGAGAAAAGTAAGAGAGCATTTAATGCCTTACCCACCATCTTCTCCTTCTATTGCATTGTTTAAAAATGGAGAATTGGTTCATTTTATTGAGCGCCACATGATCGAAGGAAGGTCTGCACAAATGATCGCCCATAATTTGATCGCAGCATTTGATACATATTGTTAAGTTATGAGTATTGAGTAATGAGTGAGGCGGTTGAAAGTGTGTTATATACCTTGAAATATAAAACTCAAAATCCGCAACTTTCTGTGAGAGATGAGTAAAAAGCGAGCATTTTGATGCAACGGCTAATTCAAAACCCATAACTCAAAACTTTTTCTGGCTTTGTTCATAGTGATTATCCCTTCTCTTTCGGAGAAGGGTTTTTTGTTTAAAAAGTAATGAGTTTGGGGTAGGTGGCGCAAGTGAAGCGCCTAACTCAAAACTCAGAACTCAAAACTCATTACTTATAACTTATTACACAAAACTTACAACTTTTCAGTATCATTGCTGCTTTAATCGACAAAATACATGTATCCGAATTTATACTACGCATTCAAAGATTTGTTTGGAGTTAATTGGACGGGACTGAGATTCGTTAATTCGTTTGGTTTCTTTGTTGCGCTGGCTTTTATTGGTGCTGCGTGGACACTAACCCTTGAGTTGAAGAGAAAAAGCCAACAGGGGCTTTTGCACTATGAGGAGCAAAAAATAATAATCGGACAACCAGCAAGCGCTTCTTCTCTTATATTGAACTTTTTTCTGGGTTTCTTATTAGGATACAAAATCATTGGTGCGTTTCTTTCAAATGCAGAAAATCCCCAGGAGTTTATTTTTTCTCCCGATGGTAACTGGATCGCAGGTATCTTGCTGGGCGCTTTTTTTGCTTTTATTAAATGGTCGGAAAAAAACAAACAAAAGCTTTCCAAACCTGAAGAAAGAATCATTCGCATATGGCCCCACGACAGGGTAGGCGACCTTGTGATCTTCGCAGCAATTTTTGGTTTCGCAGGTGCAAAAATTTTTCATAACCTGGAGAATTGGAACGAGTTGATGCGCGACCCTGTAGGCTCTTTGCTTTCTTTCAGCGGATTAACTTTTTATGGCGGCTTGATTTGTGCAGCGATTGCGATCTGGTGGTACGCAAAAAAACATCATATTGGTTTCTGGTATTTGAACGATGCGGCGGCTCCAGGTTTGATGCTGGCTTATGCCATCGGTCGTATCGGTTGTATGGTTGCAGGTGATGGCGACTGGGGTATTGTAAATACAAAACCAAATCCGTTTTCATGGTTGCCAAACTGGATGTGGTCATTCAGATTTCCTCATAACGTAATAGGTGAAGGTATTCAAATTCCCGGCTGTGTGGGACAGTATTGCGCTCAACTTCCGGAGCCTGTTTACCCGACTCCGTTTTACGAGACAGTAATGGGTCTAATCTTGTTTGCATTCCTCTGGAGCATACGCAAAAGGATTAAAATCCCAGGTGTTTTGTTTTCAATTTATCTGATAGTAAATGGTCTTGAACGCTTCTTTATCGAAAAGATAAGAGTAAACACCAAATATGATATTGATGGCTTCCATCCAACGCAAGCTGAAATCATTTCTTCTTTAATGGTGCTTGGCGGCATAATATTGATCATCTATTTGACGAGGAAGAAACCGGTGTTGGAGAAGGTTGGGTAAGGTGAGAGATTTACTTACCATTAAGACTTAAAAAAATCAGAAGACGCTAAAGCCTCTTTTTTTGTTTACCACAGAGTTAACGGAGTTTTTTTCACAGAGAAAAGGAGAGGTGTTTTAAAGAGTGTGACTAGATTTTCACAATCAGTCGCGATGATTTTTTTTACACGAATCATCTCAACAATTCAACCCCTCTTTTCCTCTGTGAAAAAGACTCCGTTAACTCCGTGGTAAAAAAGATAATCGGGGTTATTTATGTTCCCCAAACACGCTTCGTAGCTCATCTGCAATTTCCCCCAGTGTGCATTTGTTTTCAACGGCTTCAATTACAGTTGGCATAATGTTATCGCCGCTGTTGGCTTTGTCATTTAATTCCTGCAAAATAGAATCACATTTAGCCGGGTTGCGGTTATGACGCCAACTATTGAGTTTTTGTACCTGCAGTTGTCTTATGCTGTCATCAATTTTAAATGAAGGCGGACGCTGGTTTTCATCGATCGCGAATTTGTTTACGCCCACGATGATCTTTTGTCCCGTTTCAATATTGCGCTGGTATTCGTATGCACTGCGTGCAATTTCATCCTGGATAAATCCGGCTTCAATAGCGCTTACACTGCCGCCCATTGCATCGATTTTAGCGATCAGTTGCCATGCTTTTTCTTCTACTTCATCAGTTAGTGTTTCGATGAAATAACTGCCTGCTAACGGATCGGCGGTATCTGCAATGCCACTTTCATAGGCTGCAATTTGCTGTGTACGCAACGCAATTCTCGCAGCTTCTTCTGTTGGAAGATTCAAAGCTTCATCGTAACCGTTTGTATGCAGACTCTGTGTACCACCAAGCACAGCAGCCAGTGTTTGAATGGTAACACGACTGATATTATTGAGCGGTTGTTGTGCCGTTAAAGTGCTGCCGCCGGTTTGCGTGTGAAAGCGCAGCATCATTGCTTTGGGATCTGTTGCTCCAAGCGATTGCATGATCTTCGCCCACATGCGTCTCGCTGCGCGGAACTTCGCCACTTCTTCAAATAAATTATTATGTGCATTAAAGAAGAAGGACAGACGTTTGCCAAATACATTAATATCCAGACCTTTTTCAAGTGCAGCTTGTACATAAGCTTTTCCATTGCTCAAAGTGAAAGCAATTTCCTGCACGGCCGTGCTTCCTGCTTCGCGAATGTGATAACCGGAAATAGAAATGGTGTTCCATTTTGGAAGGTCATGGCTGCACCATTCAAAAATATCGGTAATTATGCGCATCGAAGGTTTTGGCGGATAGATGTAAGTGCCCCTTGCCGCATATTCTTTAAGTATATCGTTTTGGATGGTGCCGGATATCTTTTTGAGGTCCGCACCTTGTTGTTTTGCCAATGCTACATAAAATGCAAGGAGAATAAATCCCGTCGCGTTAATGGTCATGGAAGTAGAAACATCTTCCAGCTTGATACCATTAAAAAGTGCCTGCATATCTTCGATGCTGTCAATAGCAACACCTACTTTTCCCACTTCGCCTTCTGCAAGCTCATGATCACTGTCGTAACCAATTTGAGTAGGCAAATCAAAGGCAACACTCAAACCCATTACTCCCTGGTTGAGCAAATAATGATAGCGTTTGTTACTTTCTTCTGCGGTGCTGAAACCTGCGTACTGGCGCATGGTCCACAGCTTGCCACGATACATGTCGGTTTGAATTCCGCGGGTAAAAGGAAACTCGCCGGGCAGCTCTTTTCCGGCATGAGCAATCTCTCCGTTCGGCGAATACACCTGTCTGATCTCAATACCGGAGTCGGTAAAACATTTTTTTTCTGGCATTCTGATATTTTATAGCAATCAATAGGGCAGTGAAGGTAGGGATTTTTGGGAGCGGACAAATAATTGAAAATTGAAAGTTGAAAATTGAAAGTGCATCAAGTTTGAACACCCAAATCAAAGAAGTTCATTTTCAATTTCCAATTATTCCTTAAACGCCAATCCTTTCTCTGCCAATGCTGTTCGCAGCTTCGGCATCGTACTTGGCCCCATACCGTGGAAAGTAAGAATTTCTTTTTCTGTGTATTTGGCAAGCATTTGTAAAGTGGTAATGCCGTTATTTTCTAATGCTCTTCTTGCGGGCGCAACAAGTGTAGAAAGGAAATCTTTGTCGGCAACTTTGTTTTTTTCTGCCGTCTTTTTTACGGTTGTTTTTTTAGCAGTTTTTTTTAACGCAACTTTCTGATCAGTTTCTGCTACTCTGAACTTTACGATCTGAGTGATTAAGTCGACCGGCAAAGGCTTGTCGAGAGGAAACTGTATTGCGCCTTTTGAGTTTTTGAACGACTGTATTTCTTTTTGAAAATTGGCAATACCGGATGAGGTGGGATAGAAGCCGATGTGATTTTTATATCCTGCAAAATAGACGAGCTTACCATTCTGCTCAAACGCAGGCATTCCATAACTAATAACTTCTTTTGCTTTTGGCGCAGCTTTCTGCACGGTCTTTCTTACTTTTTCCAAAAGACTTTGAACGTCTGCAGGAAAAGCAGCAATGTAGGCGTCGATGTTTTCGGCTTTGTCCATAACTAAGTCAAAATTTAAAAGTCAAAAACCTTGTATTCAGAAAGGATGATTAAATAAACGCATTTTCTACTTTTGATTTTTTCCTTTTAATTTTTAAAATCTCATTGTTTCTCAACAAAATTCTTGAAATTGTCCAAAATGGCCTGCCAGCCGGCTTGTTGCATTTCGAGCGAATTCTCTTCCTCGGCTTCAAAGGTTTCAACGACTTCGGTTTGGCCGTCTTCTTCCTTGAAAAGGACTTTTGCCGTTCTGCCGTCGCCCATGGTGTATTCGATCAGTTCCTTCTCGACAACTTCGTCGTAAACGCCGCCAAAGTCAAATCCAAAGCTGCCGTCTTTCGCTTCCATACGATAAGAAAAACTGCCGCCTTTGCGAAGATCGTTTTGCGCTGCAGGTGTGTGCCAGTCAGGCGAAGCATTGTTCCACTGCTTAATAGCTTCAGGATTAGTAAAGCTTTTCCAAACTTTGGCAAGCGGGGCCTCGATGAGGACTTCCACAGTGAGGTGAGATCTTTTTTGATCCATGGTATGTTCGTTTTATGTAAACGCAAAATTCAAAAGTCAAAATTCAAAAAGTGTACAGTCCTAAAAAAGGCTAACGTCTCTAACCTTTTCGATTTTTGACTTTTAAATTTTTACTTTTTATTGCATTATCTTCTTCGCCTCAAAACTCAACGCTTCCTGCACCAGTCCGTGCATCGAACCCTGCGGTTGACTCATGATCACTTCAAGAAGCTTTCTGTTGAGCTCCTGTCCACTTGCATCTGACGGCAATATTAATGCCACCTGGTTTATAAGGTGAATATTCTGTTCTTTTAAAGTTCTGATGGCTTCCCATGCCTGAGCTGAAACATAAATCTGCTGGGAAAGGTTGTATTCAAATTCCTGGCGGATCGTGTTTGTCAGCAATAATTGCATTTCAGTCTTGTTGGCATCGGGTTGATTGAGGCGGCTAATGAGGTTTGGCAATGCAATTCTTTCGGCCAGAATCACCAGCCTTTCATACGCCTGTAATTGCAGAGAAGTTGAAGCATTTACCTCGGATTTAGCCGGGGTTGCAGCTTCCGTTTTTTTCAGCTCCTTTTTGTCGCGTAAGTAATAGAAAAAGTAAAGGCCTCCGATTATAACGGCAAGGGCAATAACTACTAAGACCATTTGGGTTGTACTTAAGAAATCCATTGTGTATTATATATCTATTTGAGCAAATGTAAATAAACGTGATAATAGTTGAATTATTGAATGGCTAAATAACTGAATAACTGATTAACCGAATAACTGAAGGTTAAAATGTCAAAAAGTATCTTTAGGTGTTCGGTCACTCGGCTATTAACTGATGACATATATTTTTAAAGCCGTTTTCATTTAACGAGTCAGATACTCGGTTATTCAGTTATTCAGTTACTCAGTTATTCATTTATTCCTAAATTTGCGCTATGGAAACAACTACAGAAACAACTGCTCCGGTAACACTCACTGAAGGTGCGGTGAAGGAGCTGAAAAGATTAATGGACGCAGAAGGTTTCGATAAATCTCAATTTCTGAGAGTAGGAGTGAAAGGCGGCGGCTGCAGTGGCATGAGTTACGTGCTGGGTTTTGATGCGAGACTGGAAAACGATGACACTTTCGAAATCAATGGCATTCAATGTATAATGAATAAATCCCACGGATTGTATCTTATGGGCATGGAGATCGACTGGCAAGAAGGTTTGAACGCAAGAGGATTTACTTTTACCAATCCAAACGCAAGCAAAACCTGCGGGTGCGGAACCTCATTTGCAGTGTAAGATTTTTTCCCGATAATGTTTTGAAATGCAGGGCCTCGAATGGTTCTGCTTTTTTGTTTTTAGGATTCTGTAATCCGGTTCGATCGTCTCATTGATTTTTTCCTAAAACGTAAACAAATCGTTTTTAACGTGCCTAGTTTTGCGCATCGTTATTGGACAGCATCTACCTAACTTTAAATCAACAGCCATGACAAACGCCTGGACCAACAGATGGAATGAAAGATACGCTGGTAAAGAATTTGCCTACGGCATCGAACCCAATAATTATTTAAAGGAGCAACTAAACAAACTTCCTCCGGGAAAAATTCTCTTTCCTGCGGAAGGTGAGGGCCGTAATGCGGTATTTGCCGCAATGAACGGATGGGATGTTTTTGCATTTGATATTAGCGCCGAAGGGCAAAAGAAAGCGCAACAGCTTGCCGCTTCGAATAATGTTTCAATTCATTATGAGGTTGGGGAATTGCAAACATTAAATTACCAGCCTGATCAGTTTGATGTAATTGCGCTTATCTACGCTCATTTTCCTGCAGACATGAAATCCCTGATTCACAAAACACTGAACAAGTACTTATGCAAAGGCGGTACAGTAATTTTCGAAGCGTTCAGCAAAAAACATATTGAGTACCTTGTAAAAAATGAGAAAGTCGGCGGACCGAAAGATCTGGGTTCTTTATTCTCAATCGAAGAAATTAAAGCCGATTTCAGAAACTATGACTTCAAAGAATTGGTAGAAACGGAAATTGAACTGAACGAAGGATTGTTTCACAACGGCGTAGGTTCTGTGGTGAGGTTTGTGGCTGAGAAGAGGTAGTGAATTGAAAATTGAAAGTTGAAAATTGAAAATTCTTTGATTGCGTACACGTTCAATTAATTTATTACTTGGTTATTTGCAAACTTCAAGAGATTAGTGACTACGCGTTGAAGCATTCCTAATTCCTAATTCTTAATTCCTTCAAAAGGTGCATTTCTTCGTCTTACAGAACGACAGCATTTCCGAAAGGCCATTTACGCAATGATGCGGATCGTGGTTGTTACAACAGTTGATTTGCCTGAATTCCATAGTGCCACCATATTGCGGCCCCTCATAATAGCTCGGCTGGCTGGTGTCTTTGCCAATGTTATATGCCTGTTTCACCTTCAGTTTGTTGTTATCTTTCACCGTCACTTTTACAAAACACAAATACTTTGATCCCAAAGTGTCAACAGTCGTTTTGAATAAAATTTCATCCGGTTTCGATTGTTCGTAATCAACATCGTAATCAGGAAATCTGATTGAATCCTTACCATTCACCACCAACAAACTCATGCGCTGATTATTATCTATCGAAAAATAAGAAGTCTTCTTTTTCTTATTGTCCTCAAACTTCCAGACATTATTCTGCAATGATTTCACCGCCACACGGGTGGCTTCTTGTGGAGAAGAAGTTGTTTGGGCCAAAGCAACAAAACAGCAAATCATCATTGTGCAACCAATTAATACTGCTTTCATTCTTTTTTCTTGTTTAGTAAACCTGAAAAAATGAGATACAGATTTTCATAGAATTTATCGGAATAAATGCCGCTAAACAAACAAATAAACATTAATGCCCCGGGCTTCACATCCAATTCGCCCGAAAAGAATAAATTGGGTATTAACAACGAAAGGCCCAGCACTACTAATCCCGTAAGTGCTCCCAGTACCGGCAACGACCAATATGGCGTGTCTTCAATGCGTGCTTTTTTTGAAGCTATCTGTAAAATAATGGCTATCAATGCGCCAATCATTCCAAACGAACAGGCAGTAATAATATAACTGAGATAGGAGGGAACATCTTCAGCCCAGGGAAAAAGTTTCTGTGTTTTTTCTCCCTCAAGAATAGATTGCATGGAAACCCTGTTCTTAAACAAAATGCCATTGTATTCAACCTTAGCAGTATCCTTTTCGTCGATCGTTTTTTTAATGAGGTTGTTGTTCTCCATCCGGGTAATGCCACCACTGCCAAAGTAGAGGGCGATAGCCAGCCAGCCAACGATCACAGCAACGGGAACGACGCTTTTCATTACAAGGAGTTAGTACTTAGAAAGATACCGCAAAAAATGCGAATTTGAAAATTTGAAAATATGGGAATTTAAAATGCTGTTAGTGCGTCGGTAAACATGATTAATGGCGGGCGCTTAAAGACTGACAGCCATTATTGAAGAAGGATTGACCGGAAGCATTTTAAATTCCCATAGTTTCAAATTGCAACTACGCAGTAGTTGGCCCCGGGTCTTCCGGCTTTTCTCCTTTGTTGAACAGGTTGTGAAACATGCCTTCAACATCTCCGAAATGTTCTTTGAAAGCTTCGGAGCCTTTGGTTTTTAGCTCTGCGAAATAATCTTTCGCTTTATCGGCAGCATTTTCTGCCTCGTTTTTGAACTGATGCGCTTTGTCTTTCAGATTTTGGGCAAGCTTTTCTTTTTCCTCAGGCGTCATTGACATGTACTTATGTGCCGCAAATGCCGCTGCTGCACCCAAAAGGAAAGTGGCAATGTGTTTGGAATCTACACTCATAAAAGAAGTTTTACAATTTGGTTGATACCATTGTAACATTCGTGCCAAAGGAAGGTTGTGCTAATTTGAAAATATGGGAATTTGAAAATGCTTCCACTGAATCATTCCTGATATTAAATATCAATTCTTTGAGGCGGTCGGCAATACTAGCCCCCTGACCCACCCACTGAATTTTCAAATTTTCAAATCTTCCAAATTTTCAAATTATTTTTGGTTCTTAAACTTAGCGAATGAAACTGGATATACTGGCAATTGGCGTTCACCCGGATGATGTGGAACTTGGTTGTTCGGGCACTCTGATCAACGAAATAAAAAATGGTAAAAAGGTAGGCGTGGTTGATTTGACACAAGGCGAGCTCGGAACCCGTGGAACGATTGATACGCGCTACACGGAAGCCGTGAAAGCCGCGGAAGTGATGGGTGTTCACGTGCGTGAAAACCTGAAAATGCGTGACGGATTTTTTAAGAATGATGAGGAGCATCAACTGAAACTGATAAGTGCTTTGCGCAAATACCAACCGGAAATAGTTATTGCGAACATTTTGCACGATCGTCATCCAGATCATGGCCGTGCAGGTCACCTGATCGCAGATGCATGCTTTCTTTCCGGCCTCACGAAGGTGAAAACGAATGATGAGGATGGCAATCCGCAGGAAAAATGGCGCCCGAAATATGTACTGCATTACCTGCAGGATTGGTATCACGAACCAGACCTGATCATCGACATCTCAGATGTTTTTGAGCAACGAATGAAAGCAATCGAAGCTTATGGCACACAATTCTTTAGCACAGGTGAGGCGAACGATGAGCCGGTTACCTACATTTCCACACCCGATTTTCTCGATAGTGTAACCGCAAGGGCACGTATGCTTGGCAAACGCATAGGAGTGAAGTACGGCGAAGGATATATAAGCGAGAAAAAAATTGGAATCAGAAGTTTGGACGCGTTGGTGCAGAATGAAACATAACAATGACTGAATAAACTGAATAAACTGAATAAACTGAAACGCAGTAGAGCTGGCCACTTTCAGTTTATTCATTCCATTCAGTTTATTCAGTTATTCTTTTTAGGCCTTTTCGACTTAAAACACGCCCAAGTCATCCCCTTGTAATTTTAACTGTTAAATATTCTACATTTCTAATATGTTTAAAATTAATTGTCGTTCATTTAAGGGAATCTCCGCTACTTAAGCATACTTTTGTGGCTTACTTTAAAATGAATTTGTGATGGCAATTCCTAAATTTCCCAGTGTTCCCAACTCATTCCACGCTGAGTTAAAAAAGAGGATCAGTGAATATTTTGAAGAAGTGGGCAAATCACAGACGGGAAATTACAGCCTGTTTATGAAAGCGGTTATTTTGATGGTGAGTTTATCATTTGTATATATTCACCTTGTATTTTTTACTCCAAACGCTTTTTGGTGCATCATTGAAAGTGCAGTAATGGGTTGCCTGATTTCGGCGATTGGTTTCAATGTAATGCACGACGGTGCCCACGGCAGTTTCAGCAAATACAAATGGGTAAATCACATAGCAGCATTCTCTTTAAACATACTGGGTGGAAACAGCTTTATGTGGAACATGAAGCATAACGTTATTCACCACGCATTTACCAACGTTGATGGTGTAGATGATGATATCGATGCCCAACCCTGGTTGCGCATGAGTGCCACTCAAAAGAAATACAAGATGCACAAATACCAGCACTTATACTTTTGGTTCTTTTATTCCTTGCTTTATTTCTTCTGGATCTTTGTTCTGGATTATCAAAAATATTTTAAATCAAAGGTGGGCACCATGCAATTGAAAAAGATGAGCCTATCTGATCACCTTGTATTCTGGGGCTTTAAATTATTTCATGCTTTTCTGTTTATTGGTTTGCCTATTTACATGGTAGGTTTTACTGATTGGCTGATAAGTTTCCTCATTGTTACATTGGTTGCCGGATTTGTATTGAGCATCGTGTTCCAATTGGCGCACACTGTTGAGCATACATCTTTCCCAATGCCAAATGAGAGCACCGGCAAACTGGACGACGAGTGGGCAATTCACCAATTGAAAACAACCGCAAACTTTGCCACTAAAAATAAAGTGGTTAGCTGGCTGGTAGGTGGTCTGAACTTCCAAATTGAGCACCACCTGTTTCCCAAAATTTCACACGTACATTATCCTGCAATCAGCAAGATCATCAAACAAGCTTGCGAAGAATATGGCATCAAATACATTGAATACACCAAAGTTCGTTACGCAGTTGCTTCACACGTGTCGTTCTTAAGACATGTCGGAAGGGCGTAGAGAGAAATTGAAAATTGAAAGTTGAAAATTAGCCACTCCGTAGAGACGCATTGAATGAGTCTCCCATGTAAACACGAAGTGAAAATGTATAATTAAAGAGGCTGTCTCAAAATATTACACTGCCCCCAAAAAGTTAGACACTTTATGGGGGCATTTTTTATGATAAAAAGAAACAGCCGCAGTTTTGAGTTTAAGTTAAGCTGTGTAAAACAAATGAGTGAGCATTATCGCTCTGCAAAATCACTTGGGAAAGAATTCGGGATTGCTTATTCGTTATTTGAGACATGGTATAGAATATACGAGCACCATGGAGCATCAGGATTACTTCCTAGAACGCCTTAGCTCACGAAGAAAACAAGCGCAAGCCATAATAGAGCTAAGGCATCAGTTTGACTTAAATATGCTGTTAGACTGTACAAAGATGGCGAGGAGTACATTCTACTACTACCTTAAGAAAAATGACCGGCTAGACAATACGCTGAGACTAAAGGCGTGATCAAAGCTATTTTCAATGCCCATAAAGGACGGTATGGCTATCGCCGGGTTACCTGTCAGGTCAAAAAAAATGGATTAAACATAAACCACAAAACAGTCTATAGATTGATGAGTGAGTTAAAATTAAAGAGCTCAATACGAGTTAAAAAATACAAGTCGTACAAAGGCACACAAGGAAAAATTGCTTGCAATGTTTTAGAAAGAAACTTTAAAGCAGAGAAACCTTTCCAGAAATGGGCAACAGATATCACAGAGTTCAGAGTTAAGGAAAAAAAGCTCTATCTGTCGCCGATAATTGATCTGTTTAACCAAGAGGTCATCAGCTATGAGCTAACTGATAGGCCGCATTTTAAAGGAGTAATGGATATGCTCGAAACAGCATTAAAAAAAATAGATAAACCCACGGAGTTGGTTTTACATTCGGATCAGGGGTGGCATTATCAAATGTTGAAGTATCAAAAGGTATTGAAACAAAATGGGATCATACAAAGCATGTCCAGAAAGGGAAACTGCCTGGATAACGCTGTAGTCGAAAACTTCTTTGGAACTCTTAAATCAGAATTATTTTACCAAAAACACTATGTATCCACAGAAGAGCTTAAAGAAGACATACATAACTATATTGAGTACTTTAATAAAGAAAGAATAAAGCTAAATTTAAATGGAATGAGCCCGATAGAATATCGAGCTCATTATAACAAATCAATAACTAAATTCGTCCAACTTTTTGGGGCCAGTTCAGTTTTCATCAATAGTAAAATCTTGTACGGGTTTTACACAGGGCAGCTTTTTCAGGCAGCCCTTTCATTTTTCAAGAAAAGAAGTCACCGCATTTGAAAATGCTTTTGTTTGCATCGTTGTATTATGAACGCCGGGCACTTCAACAAAAGTTGCACCGGGTATCAACTTCGCCAGTGCCTTGCCATCGCCGTTGTCTTTATCTTCATCACCACAAATTACCATCACTTTGTTTTTGCATTTGGCCAACTCTTCCTCGCTGGTGGAAGGCTGATATTTTTGAATCAGCGCCAGCACTTTGGTGTCAAGCCCTGTTTGTTTCGCAAATTTCATAAACCCTTCAAGCGAGGGAGCCAAAGTATCGCCATTCAATGCCCTGTAAAACAATATCCGCCTCGGCCATTGCGGATTTGTAAAGTCAGCGCCCATTCCACCCAGCACCACTTTGTCAACTCGTTTGTCTTTTACCATTAATCTGGTACTTATAATCGAGCCGCGGGAATAACCGATGAGGTGATAGAGATTGATGTGTAAATAATCGAGCAACCCCATTATGTCTTTCGCTTCTGCATCATTCATGTATGCACTGTCGTTTTTGGGCTTGTCCGACTTTCCATTTCCCCGCAGATCCATGATGATGAGCTTATAACCTTTCTGCAAGAGATCTGTATACAGTGCACTGCGTTTCCACGAATTTCCGTTTACCACAAATCCGTGAACCATCACTACAGGATAGCCGCTGCCGTGCACTTCGTAATAAATGCGGGTGCTGTCGAACGATTTAAAATAACCACTATCAACTTTCTGAGCGAAGCTTGCAGAGAAAAGAAATAGCGTAAAGAATATTGCAGAGAAGATGGATTTCATAAAAGCAATTTTGAGGTAAGAGAAGGAACACAGATTTTCACGATTGTGATGATTTGTTATGGTCTTTAATTGTTTGTCCAAGTCGCTGATTAATGATTTACTGTTGAAGTGTGCGACGCAACGAAGATCAATTTTTATTCTACAGCTGATCCCCAAAAAAATCTTACCAAATCATCGTAATCATGAAAATCTGCGTTCCTTCAAGATACAGCATTCTATCGATTTTTCGTACATTGTATTACTAAGTGAGGCTTAGTGTCCTCAGTGTCTTAGTGTTGGAAAAAATGCACTGCATCGAAACAAACACAAACCATTTTCAATTGAAAACACTACCGTGCCTCTTGCTTGCCTTACTGCCACTCTTACTCAATGCCCAGCGAAGCAAATTCATTGATTCGCTTTTGGATAACCGGCTTATTCTTGTTCCAAAATACACGCGGCCCACAGAAAGCAATGAAAGCCTGCTGCTGAAGATGAATTTTGGGCAGCCGGATATTCTAGATTCCACCGGAGTTTGGAAACTAAAAGATGCCCAGATATTATCCGTCGACCTGGTTTTTACAGACTATCCTTCTGCCCAGGATCTGAAACCTTTGAATAGAAAGCGGTACAATAATCTGCTGAATCTTATTCCTATCAATATTCATGACGGCAATATCAGTTGGCAAATGATCCGGCAATTGGATGGCAAAGACAAAGAGTCATCGCTCGGGCTTTTGCATGGCTGGGTAATTAACTATCGTCCGAAGTTCAAACCAGAAGATACCGAAACGGAAATCGCCTATATTGACAGTGTAATTAAAAAGCTTAGCAAACGTGAGCCAATAGTGGATAGTGTTTCTTCCGACAAGATCCGCCACTGGGATGTAATACATGGAAAAAATGCCAACGTGTACAGGGAATATGCAGGTAGACCGATAAAAATTATTACCGATGATGAACGGTTGGTAAAAAAACTATTCTGGCCCAAGAAAGATACGCTTATCAGAATACCGACAGAGGTTGCCAGGAAGGAACAATTGTTGGTTTTTCCGCAGGAACGCGCCATTAAAAGTGATTCTGTCTTCTTGGTATTGAGTCCGTTTGTAGTGATTGCAAAAAATGACACCATAACGTATGGTGAGCGATCAATAATCAGGGGAACAATTCCTTCCGTTTTAAACCGGGTTCCGATTACAGATGCGCTGGTTATTGCTGATGTTACGGGTAGCATGGCGAGGTACACCGGCCAACTATTGTCGTGGTTGTCACTTCACGATGAAGACTCTTCTGTTAAATATCTTGTGTGTTTTAACGATGGGGGTATTAAAGCTGACAATCAGAAAAAGATCGGAGAGACGGGAGGCATTTACGGTCGTCAATACACAAACGTCTCCAATGCGGCGAATTTTATTAAAACCGTAATGAGGGGTGGAAATGGTGGCGACGAACCGGAGAACGATTGCGAAGCAGTCATCAAGGCAATCGAAATGTTTCCTGATTGTAACGATGTGGTTCTGTTGGCCGACAACTGGGCACCCATGCGCGACATTTCCCTTGCTAAAGAGATTCGCAAACCGGTGAAAGTTGTTATCTGCGGTGATAACATGATTGGTGTAAATCCCGATTGTATAACCGTTGCTTTACTTACCGGCGGATCGCTTCATTTTTTGAATGAAGATGTTGTGGATCTGACTTTGTTAAAAGAAGGAAAGCAAATGATGATCGGTGGAAAAATGTACAAATTCAACGGACACAAAGTTGTGGAAGTAAAAAAGTGACAGCATTAGTAAACTGTCAGGTTGAGCTTGTCGAAGCCCTTTCATTTTGATAATGACCCTTTCAAAATGAAAGGGTTTTCGTTTTTTGTCCTTGTGTCAAATTTTTATAAAATTTTCCCAAACCATTGTTCTCACTGCGTTCCATTCAGTTACACTCTGTTTTTATTTTCTGTGGCATTCGTTTGGCAATATAGGGTCAAACACTACACAATGAAAACGAATGGTCCTCCGAATGGGCAAATGCAAGTCACCCTTTTTTCAACGATTCACGATTGTGCAAGGGGGCGAATGCGATTCGCCCTACGTCTCGAATTTTAAATTAAACCCAAAATGATCACATTATTATTATGTCTCGCAGGGCTTATTTGCTTCTATATCTTTTTCAAATCCGTCGATTGGTTTGAAAACATTTAAGCATCCTAAAACAGCTACTATGAACACATTATTTGCTATCTCGATCATCGTATTTGTTTACCTGGTGTATGTACTTGTAAAGCCAGAAAAGTTTTAATAACTGAATAACTGAGTAACTGAATAACAGAAGGTTCAAGTCGATGAACCTGTTTAATATTCAATTACGCTGTTATTCAACGGTAGAATAGATAAAAGTTTGCATTTCAAAAAAGCATCTTCAAAATTCAACAACTCAGTTATTCAGTTATTCAGTTACTCAGTTATTAAAAATCTCACAATGAACACAGAACTAGCAGGTGTGATAGTCACCTTTATCATAACCGTACTATTAGCAATACCGCTCGGCAGATACATTGCAAAAGTATTTGCGGGAGAAAGAACACTCACCGATTTCATGAACCCGGTTGAAAAATTCATTTATCGATTTTGCGGTATTGACCCTCAAAAAGAAATGAACTGGAAGGAGTTTTTAAAGGCATTGCTCACCATCAATATGTTGTGGCTTGTGTATGCTTTTTTCACGTTATTGTTCCAGGACAAATTGCCGCTCAACCCTGATGGCAATCCGGCTCAAACACCAGATCTCGCGTTTAACACTGCGATCAGTTTCCTTGTAAACTGTGATCTGCAGCACTACTCAGGCGAATCCGGCGTTACATATCTTACACAACTGTTTGTTGTAACCTTCCTGCAATTTGTAAGTGCCGCGACAGGAATTGCCGCATTGGTAGGCGTTTTCAACGCTTTGAAAGAAAAGACGACCAACAATCTCGGCAACTTCTGGCAAATATTCATCAAAACAATTACAAGAATATTACTGCCTATCAGCATTGTAATCGCAATCATTTTCATCTTTAACGGAATGCCTTCGAGCTTTGCAGGAAAAGATACAATTGTAACGATGCAGGGTGATACTGTAGGAGTGTCACGCGGCCCTGTTGCTGGAATGGTTGCGATCAAACATCTCGGAACAAACGGTGGCGGCTGGTTCGGTGCCAACTCTGCGCACCCTTTGGAAAACCCTAACTACTTCACCGGCATGATCGAATTGATAGCACAAACTGTCATTCCGATAGCAATGCTGTTTGCAATGGGATTATACATTAAACGGAAAAAGTTTGCCTACGTAATATTTGGCATCATGACCATCGGCATGCTTTGTTTACTCGTGCCAACGATGGTCTCTGAAATCAGCGGCAGTCCGGCCATTTCAAAACTTGGCGTAAGTCAGCCAACCGGCGCAATGGAAGGAAAAGAAGTGCGCTTTGGCCCGGCTGCTTCCGGTTATTGGAGCATCATTACCACTGTTATTTCTACGGGTTCTGTCAACTCCATGCACGATAGCAGCATGCCGGTTTCCGGTTTGATGCAAATGCTCGGTATGATGATCAATGCATTTTATGGCGGGTGCGGCGTAGGTATTCTCAACTATTACATCTACATCATTATAGCGGTGTTTATATCGGGATTAATGGTAGGCCGAACACCAGAATTGATGGGTCACAAAGTCGAAGCACGTGAAGTAAAGATCGCTGCACTAGTCACATTATTGTCTGCATTCCTCATCAAAGGAGGCGCCGCATTGGCAGCATACTTCGTCGCACATCATGGTGATATGGCGTGGGCGGTTAAACCATCGGCTTGGCTGAACAACCCGTCGTATCATGGCTTCTCAGAAATGCTGTATGAATTCACTTCTGCCAATGCCAATAATGGCAGCGGTTTCGAGGGATTGGGCGATAACAATATTTTCTGGAACGTGTCAACAGGCTTTGTTTTGATCCTTGCCAGGTTTCTTCCCATCATTGGCCCGGTCGCCATTGCAGGACTGTTGGCGAAAAAGAAATTTGTGCCCGAATCCGCAGGAACATTAAAAACAGATTCACTCACATTCGGCATGATGACAATGGCAGTTATACTCATCATCAATGCGCTGTCGTATTTCCCGGCATTGGCGCTGGGACCGATAGCGGAAGCTTTGCGCGGAGCGAATTAATAATTAATAATGAATAATTAATACGCTACACTCAAGCAATAATCGACCATATTTTTTATGCCACACCTATTAATTCTTAATTATTAATTGAAATGAAAGCATCAACGTTCGCTCCTGAGCTAATCAAACCAGCTCTCGCGCAATCCTTCATAAAACTCAATCCACGCAGCATGTTCCGCAATCCTGTGATGTTCACAGTGGAAATTGGAACACTGGTAATGCTGGTGGTTACTATTTATTCTTATACAGTAAAAGATAAAACCATTGGCAACTTTGGTTACAATCTTACCATTTTTATTGTGCTGTTTCTCACTTTGCTCTTTGCCAATTTTGCGGAAGCTATCGCAGAAGCAAGGGGGAAGGCACAGGCCGACAGCTTACGCAAGACACGTGAAGAAACACCCGCGAAGAAAGTAAACCTTGTCGGTGAAATTTTCACCAACGAAATCGAAATCGTTTCATCATCCCGTTTGCAAAAAGGAGATTACTTCGTTTGCGATGCAGGCGATATTATTCCGATGGATGGTGAAATAGTAGAGGGGCTTGCTACTATAGATGAAAGCGCCATCACGGGCGAATCTGCACCAGTGATACGCGAAGCTGGCGGCGATAAATCCTCTGTTACAGGCGGTACAAAGGTTTTGTCTGACCACATCAAAGTACGTGTTACTACCGAGCCCGGCGAGAGCTTTCTCGATAAAATGATCGCATTAGTGGAAGGTGCATCGAGACAAAAAACGCCGAATGAAATTGCACTGACTATTTTGCTGGCAAGCTTCACGCTCATCTTCATCATCGTGTGTGTGACCTTGAAGCCATTTGCGGATTATGCCAACACTACTATCAGCATCGCGGCATTTATATCATTGTTTGTATGTCTTATTCCAACCACAATCGGCGGTTTGTTAAGCGCTATCGGCATCGCTGGAATGGATCGCGCACTACGTGCAAATGTCATCACGAAAAGCGGTAAGGCGGTAGAAACAGCGGGAGATATTGATACGCTGCTGCTTGATAAAACGGGAACCATCACGATCGGTAACAGGAAGGCAACACACTTCTGGCCGGTAAAAGAAATCAACAGCAAGTCCTTCATTGAAACCTGTGTGCTGGCTTCTGTTGCAGATGAAACGCCTGAAGGAAAATCAATTGTTGAACTCGCAGCCAACAGCAACGGTTCACCAAAAAATATTGATGAGTACAAACAAATGTTACTCGCAAAACATACAGCTCCAAAATTCATAGAGTTCACCGCTGAAACAAGAAGCAGTGGCGTTGATTTCGAAAATGAAAAGATCAGAAAAGGTGCATTTGATGCCATTAGGAACCAGGTCACAAAAGCAGGAAACAACATTCCACAAGAAACTGAAGAACGTGTAAAAACCATTGCTTCAAATGGTGGGACACCTCTGGTTGTGAGTAAGAACAACCAGGTGCAAGGTGTGATCGAATTGCAGGATATCATCAAACCTGGCATCAGCGAGCGTTTCGAACGACTGAGAAAAATGGGAGTGAAGACTGTAATGGTAACGGGTGATAATCCCTTAACTGCAAAATACATTGCTGAAAAAGCGGGTGTAGATGATTTCATTGCAGAGGCTAAGCCGGAAGATAAAATGAACTACATCAAAAAAGAACAGCATACCGGTAAGCTCGTCGCAATGATGGGAGATGGCACAAATGATGCTCCCGCACTTGCACAGGCAGACGTTGGTGTAGCTATGAACAGTGGCACGCAAGCTGCAAAAGAAGCGGGCAACATGGTAGATCTTGATAATGATCCAACCAAGTTGATCGAGATCGTTGAGATTGGAAAACAATTGTTGATCACAAGAGGAACAATTACAACATTTTCCATCGCGAATGATGTAGCAAAATATTTCGCCATCGTTCCGGCGTTGTTTATTACATCGATTCCTGCCTTGCAAGCCATGAATATCATGCATCTTAAAAGTCCGGAAAGCGCCATATTATCAGCGGTTATTTTCAACGCGATCATTATTCCAATGCTGATTCCTCTTTCACTGCGCGGTGTCTCTTACAAACCAATCGGCTCCAGCGCTTTGCTGCGAAGGAATCTATTGATCTATGGCCTTGGCGGTCTCGTCGCACCGTTCATTGGCATTAAGATGATTGATATGTTGCTGGGAGTATTTATGTAAAAGCAATTTGCCACACAGGCACAGTGGACGCGGAATTTTACTGAAGCTTGATAAGCAGTTTATACTATCCTCTGTTTTTCTGTGTCTTTGTGGCAAAAAACAGGTGCGAAGCACCTACTAGTTTAAAAATAAAAATCATGAAAAAGTATCTTCTTACTTCAATAAAATTAACGGCTGTGCTACTTGTTTTACTTGCTGTTTTATATCCTTTGTTTTTATCTGCCGTAGGCAAACTGGCCCGTGGCAAAGGGAATGGCGAAACCGTAAGTATCAACGGAAAAGTAGTTGGCTATGCAAACATTGGCCAAAAATTTACGCAGGATAAATATTTCTGGAGCCGTCCATCTGCGGTGAATTACGATGCAGCAGGTTCCGGAGGTTCGAACAAAGCAACAAGCAATCCTGAGTATTTAAAAACAGTGCAGGATAGGATCGATACATTTCTTGTACATAATCCGGAAATCAGAAAAGAAGACATTCCTGCGGAGCTTGTAACTGCATCTGGTAGCGGTCTCGATCCTGATCTTTCTCCGGCCGGCGCCAAAGTTCAAGTGAAACGCATAGCCGCCACGAGACATATTTCAGAAGACAAACTAAACAACCTGATAGATGAGCAAACTGTTAAACCTTTGCTTGGGGTGTTTGGCCCTGCAAAAGTGAATGTACTTAAACTGAATGTGACGTTAGATGAAATGAAATAGAAATACAATGGCACACAGATGACGCTGATTAGACTGATTTACGCAGATTCTTTATAACTAAATACTTGAACCATTGATTAATTAATTTGTTTGAGAGGTTAAAATGATTTTACTGCATGCCTAATGGAAAAAAATCAGTGCAAATCAGTCTAATCAGCGTCATCTGCGTGCTCTCTTAAATACTTACAGATGAAAAGAATAATTCTAATTACAGCCCTTTGGGGATTTATCTACGGACGAACAAAAGCTCAAACCGTTATCAATATCGATACAGCGAACAAATCACAACTTACCATCGAAGGAAATATTGACGCTTATTACGGCTATGATTTTAATAAACTGCAGACAAAAGACAGACCATATTTTGTTTCGCATTCGCGCAACAACGAAGTGAATTTGAACCTTGCTTATATTTCATTTAAATACAGCTCGGAAAGATTTAGAGCGACGGTGGCTCCCGGATTTGGCACCTATATGAATGCTAACTATGCAGCGGAAAGCGGCTCCCTGAAATATATCGTCGAAGCATATGCCGGTTTCAAACCATTCGCCAAAAAGAACATCTGGTTAGACATTGGCATCTTGCCTTCACCTTATACAAATGAATCTGCTTTTTCATTTAATCAGTTAGTATATACGAGAACTTATGGCGCGGAAAATTCTCCTTACTACCTGGCTGGTGCAAGGCTTTCTCTGCCATTAAGTAAAAAACTTACGACCAGTCTGTATTTACTCAATGGTTGGCAACAAATTTCGGATGTAAACAACTCTATGAGTTTTGGATCAAACCTTGAGCTAAGCGCCAATGAACACCTTACACTTGACTGGGACACCTACATAGGCGATGAAAGCTCTGCGGCCCATCCTGATTACAGGACAAGATATTTCACTGATTTATATGCCACCTGGAACCCCTCTCAAAAAATAAGCTTTGCAGCATGTACCTACATTGGCTTGCAGAAAAAATTAATCGACGATAATACAATGGAAAATAGTTATTGGTGGCACGCTAACACAGCCATCAAATATTCATTCTCAAAGCACCACTCACTCTCTGCGCGGGTGGAATATTTCGATGACAAAGACGGTGTAATTGTGCAGCCTATTACCAATGTTATCGGCTTCAACAGTTTCAGCGAAAGTCTTTGTTATAATTGGAGCGTAACCGACAAAGTATTGTTCAGAGTAGAAGCAAGATATTTTCAATCCGGCAAAGAAGTGTACCTGAAAGAAACAACACCTGTGAAGAATGATCTGTGGATGATTGCGGGAGTAACAACGAGATTTTGAGTGATAAGTTATGAGTGATGAGTTATGAGTAGTTGTCGATGATAAATAATTCAAGACGGAATATAGAACCTTTGTTGAATAGAATTCATATAGTACAAGAGTGCGACGCAAGAGTAGCACAATAGTAGCAATTCAGTCGACCCCAAAAAAACTCAAAACTCAAAACTCATAACTCATAACTCAAAACCACCCTAACAACTAACAACAATCAACTAACAACCAAATTGAAAGGCAAACTAAAAATATACATAGGCATGAGCGCCGGCGTAGGTAAGAGCTACCGCATGTTGCAGGAGGCTCATGCCTTGTTGCGCAATGGTGTAAATGTGAAGATCGGCTATATAGAAACGCATGGGCGACAGGAAACACAGGCGCTGGTTGACGGGCTGCCAGTCATTCCCCGAAGAGAGGTTTTCTACAAAGGAAAAATGCTGGATGAACTGGACGTGCAGGCCATTTTACTGCTGCATCCACAAGTGGCGATTATTGATGAATTGGCACACACCAATATTCCCGGAAGCAAAAATGAAAAGCGCTGGCAGGATGTAGTAGATATTTTAAATGAAGGTATCGACGTCATTACTGCCATCAATATTCAGCATATTGAAAGCATTAACAATGAAGTGTATCACATCACTGGTATAGAAGTGAAAGAACGTGTACCCGATACCATTTTGCAAATCGCCGATGAAGTAGTGAACATAGATCTCACCGCCGAAGAATTGATAACGCGACTGAAAGAAGGTAAGATCTATGACAACAGCAAGGTGCAACATGCGCTGCAAAATTTTTTCAAACCGGAGAAGATATTGCAATTGCGGGAACTGGCCCTGAAAGAAGTCGCGGGACAGGTGGAGCGCAAAGTAGACGTAGAAGTTACCCGCGACAAATCACTGCGGCCCGAAAGATTCCTGGCTTGCATTTCAAGCAATCACACAACTTCACAAAAGATCATCCGCAAAACGGCACGACTTGCTTCTTACTATAATTCCAAATGGTATGTACTTTACGTGCAAACGAAACGGGAGAGTATGGACAAAATTCCGCTCGATAAACAACGTCATCTCATTAACAACTTCAAAAACGCTACAGAGCTTGGCGCGGAAGTAATACAGGTAAAAGAGGACAACGTTGCTGAAGCTATTATGCAAATAGCAATTGAAAAAAAGGTTACTACGGTGACTATCGGAAAACCGCACATGAATTTATTTCAGATAATTTTACAAACAAGTGTTTTCAAACAATTACTCCGTACATTGTCATTGAACGACATTGATCTTATCATTTTATCATGAATCGCTTAAGAACCAAAATAATCACAGGTGTTGCTTTTTTGTTTCTACTCTTGTTGATCGTCGGAGGAACCGCCGCTTATTTTTTAACAGCACTAAGTCACGACGCCAACGTAATTCTTAAGGACAATTATGAAAGTTTGTCTTACTGTCACTCCATGCAACAACAATTGGTGATGATGGACAAGGATTCGAATGCTATCCGCAAGTTTAATCAACAGTTACAACTCGAAGAAAAGAACGCGACGGAAGTGGGTGAAGCACAAGCAACCGCACATATTCGAAGTGCATTCGAACAATTCAAAGCATCTAAAGAAAAATTTCCACTACTTAAGAATGAAATAGAAAATCATATTCAGGAGGTGCTGGCACTCAACATGCAGGCAATCGACAGAAAGAACAAACAAGCGCAGCATACAGCTACCAAAGCAATTACCATCATTACAGTGTTGGGCGCCATTGTTTTTCTTTTATCATTTACTTTTCTTGCCAATTTTCCTTCCTACGTTTCGGGCCCACTTTCAAAACTCAACGAAGCGATCAAAGCCTTGTCTGACAAGAATTACAACTATCGTGTGCATATAAACCGGAAAGATGAATTTGGCGAACTTGCACAGGCTTTCAATACTATGGCGGAAAAACTGGATGAATATGAGCACAGCAATCTCGCCACCATTTTGTTTGAAAAGCAAAGAGCAGAAACTGTTATTCAAACGATGAAAGATGCCAGCCTTGGAATTGATGTGAACGGAAAAGTTTTATTTGCCAATCGGCAGGCATTGCAATTGTTGAATTTGAAAGAGGTTGATGTAATCAACAAATCCCAGGAAGAAGTAGGCAAACGAAATGATCTGTTTAGATTTTTATTGCAGGAAAACAATGGCACTCCTTTCAAAATTGTAGTGGAGAACAAAGAGAATTATTTCACTAAGGAGATCAACGATATCACACAAGACGGTCAGAAAACCGGCCGGGTAATTGTATTTAAAAACATCACGCCATACAAAGAGCTTGATCTCGCAAAAACAAATTTCATTGCCACCATTTCACATGAATTAAAAACACCGCTTGCCTCAATGGATCTCTCTTTAAAACTATTGAAAGATAAGCGTACCGGCGACCTGAACAACGAGCAGCACGAACTGGTGGAACATATCAAAGATGATAAAAACCGCCTGGTAAAAATAGTAGGAGAGTTGCTTGACTTGTCGCAGGTGGAGACAGGAAACATACGACTTAATATACAATCTGTGAATGTTAATAAAGTTCTCGACTTTGCATTGCAATCCGTACAAATGCAGGCTACGCAAAAGCAAATCACTCTTGAAATAATAAAAACCAGCAACGAAGAAATGTATTGCAAGGCTGATGCGGAAAAAACGACCTGGGTGCTGACAAATTTGCTCACCAACGCGATCAGGTATTCATCGGCTTCTTCAAAAATTATAACCACCATAAAAAATATCGACAGCAAAGTGCAGTTCAGCGTGCAGGATTTTGGTAAAGGCATTTCGAAGGAAGAACAAAGCCACATCTTCGAAAAATTTTATAAAACAAAAGGCGACATCAAATCCGGTACCGGCCTCGGACTGGCCATAGCCAAGGATTTCATCATATCGCAAGGCGGAAAGATATGGGTTGAAAGCGAAGAAGGAAAGGGAAGTGTGTTTGCATTTGAATTACCGAAAGCGTAGAGAGCACGCAGATGACGCTGATTCGACTGATTTACACTGATCTTTTGGATGTGTTATTTCATCCAATACTTAAACACGTTACTGAAATAATTTGAAATTTGATACTTGAAATTGAGGCAACTGTCCGATTTCAAATACCAATCTCAAATAAAAAAATCAGCGTCAATCTGCTAAATCAGCGTCATCTGCGTGCTAACAACAAAAAAACGAAGGAATCTATGCCTCGCGGCTTTCTTCCTTCGTTTTACGGCACGGCCATTAAACTTATTATTAGCATTATCAAACTACACATCTTGGACAAAAAGCACCGCTAATAATAGTTACCATCAAATTTTCATTTTAATAGAAATGACCTGATCGCCAGTATGTTCAAAGCTGGCCTTGTCGAATTTTGGAGGTCCGAAAGTTGCTTTCGCATCATTCGAAAATCCGTATTCTTCATCGGGCAACCCGTTTGGTTTTCTTGCCATCTGCATGTTGTTGTCTTCATCGTGTAATGCCGCTATGGCAATCACTCCAGAAGGAATGTCCTCAAAATCCACCTCAGCATTTCCGTTTTTTATTTCGGCCTTCGCACCTTTAAAAGCCTTGGTAGCGTCAAACGGAAAGCCGTTTTCGGTCTTATACAGACCAACCAACACCGTTCCTTTGTCGTTTCTCATCCCCGTCAAGGTCACTTTTAATGAGCCGGATTTTTCTGTTTTTCTAAAGGAAATGAATGTCAATAAAGTCATTAAACACAGTAGATATATCTTCACTTCCGTTTACTAAAACAATAAAAAAATCGTGCCGCGGACGTGAAATTTTAAAATGTGGAAATGTGAAAATTTGAAAATTCTTTGGGTCAATCATGTCTTCAGGAAATCAGTTATTCTGTTATTCGGTTGTTCATTTGTGGCCAGACATCTTATCCTTGATTGAACTTTCGTTGCGTCGCACACTTCAACTGTTGTAACGCTATGGAACTTAGGGTTTGCGTGCAACGGGATGATATTTTTTAGAGATGTTTTTGTTCGACAGGGCGAATGCGATTCGCCCTACTTGAGCTGTCATTTTCAAATTTTCAAATCTTCAACTTTTCAAATTAGCTTTGGTCTATGTCAGGTACCATACTAATAATCGACGACGAAGACAAACTACGGCACTTGTTTGCACGTATAATCGGATTGGAAGGATATCATGTGATACAGGCAGAGGATTATAAAACTGGTTTGCAATTGATGCAAAAACACGCAGAGATTGACATCATCCTCACCGACGTAAAGCTCCCCGACGGCAACGGCATTGATCTTGTGCCGGAAGCAAAAAAGTATTTGCCTGCCGCTGAAATTATCGTCATGACTGCTTTTGCGACCATTCACGACGGCATTGAAGCGATGAAACGGGGTGCCTTTGATTATTTTGTAAAGGGTGACGACAACGATAAAATCATTCCCGCACTCAGCCGCGCCATTGACAAAGTGCAACTGCAAAAGCAGGTGTATAGCCTGCAGGCGAAGCTGAATGTTCATTATAGTTTCGAGCAGATCATAGGAAATTCACCGGCAATTCAGAGTGTTATTAAATTGGCGAAAAAAGTTGCCGGCACAGATACCAATGTTTTAATAACGGGTGAAACGGGCGCCGGCAAAGAATTGTTTGCTCAATCCATTCATTATAGCAGCGAAAGAAAAAACAAAAATTTTGTCGCCATTAACTGCAGTGCATTTCCAAAAGAGTTGTTGGAAAGCGAACTGTTCGGACATAAGAAAGGGGCATTCACCGGAGCCGACAGAGATAAAAAAGGGCTCTTCGAAGAAGCGCACCAGGGCACACTGTTTCTTGATGAGATAGGAGAGATGCCTGTCGAATTGCAGGCAAAATTGTTGCGTGTGTTGGAATCGCAAACTTTCACAAAGCTTGGAGAAACGAAGCCCACAACCGTTGATGTGCGTATCGTTGCCGCTACGAATCGCGACCTGCAAAAAGAAATAGATGCACAAGGCTTTCGTGCTGATTTGTTTTACAGGCTCGCCACGTTTGTTATCAATGTTCCATCGCTTAATGAAAGAGTAGAGGACATTGACGCACTAACAACTTTTTTTATTCAACGATTTGCTGCTAAAACAAAAAAGATAATCAAGGGCATTCAAAAAGATGCCTTGTTACTGCTAAAAAATTATCGTTGGAAAGGCAATATCCGCGAGTTGAGAAACGTAATTGAACGTGCCTGCATTCTTTGCGACACGCATCAAATTACATTAGATGATCTTCCATTCGAAATCGCGCATCCGCATACAGAAAGTGCATCGCCTCTGTCATTAGACGAAGTCGAAAAATTACACATTCAAAAAGTACTTTCTCTCACTAAAGGAAATAAAACAAAAACCTCGGAGTTGTTGGGTATTGGGTTGACAACGTTGTACAGGAAGATGGAAGAGTATGGAATTTCGAATCAATGATTAATACGGCCGTCCCAATATAATTTTCCTGTCGCGTGAAAAATAATCACGAAAAAAGCCAAAACGAAAACTCGCTTTGACTTTTGACTTTTAAATTTTGAATTTCTAATTATCTTATAGTTTCATCAAGCGCTGGTAAGATTTCTCTGTACCATTGATTACTTCCAGGATATACAACCCAGTCGCTAAATTAGCAGGAGTGTTAATTACCTGTGTTGCAGAACCAGTCAATGTTTTAACCAATATAACAACTCCCTGGTCATTATACAATTTCGCAATTACGTTGCCGGATTTAACGTCGTTAAGCTTCACTGTAAAATGATCAGTGAATGCAGTTGGATAAACAGCAACAGAAGAAGAAGATGCATTGTTGATCTTAACAGCAACAACCGCACTGTAAGCAACAGGAGCATCGGAAGAAACGAGTTTCAATCTGTAATAGTTTACACCGCTTGATGCGTTATAGTCTGTATAAGAATAGTTTTGAACCAATGAGTTGTTTGTTGTGGAAGCAACAGTTTTGATGTCTTCAAAATTAGAACCATCCACGCTATGCTGAACGATCATCGCTTTGCCATTAAGCTCAGAAGCTGTTGACCAGCGAAGTTCTGCTGTATTACCATTTGCAGTTGCCGTAAAGCTTTGCAAAACAATTGCTAAGGTTGTCACGGTACCGGAGCCACTAAGCGGATTTGGATTAAAGGTTGCGCCTTGGGGCTTGTCCACAATTACTTTTCCGCCTGCTTGAATAGTAAGGTCGCCTGTGTAGTTGCCTGATGCGATATACAATGTACCACCAGATTGGACTGTAAATTTTTTAGCTGTATTGCCGGTTACGCAAACGACAACACCATTGCCAATGTTCATGTTAGAATTACCGTTTGAAGGCGAAATTGAACCTTGAGGACAGGTTTGTGCAGATGCGGAAAAAGCTGAAGAAAGAGCAAGAGCTACCAAAGCAAATGCTTTCATTGTACGGAAGTAAAATTTAGTCATATGTGGTTTTAATTTTTAAAAGGGATCGATTACATAGGCCATTAACGGGAATATGTATCCCAAAATGGAATCTTTACATGGAGGAAAAGGTTTAGTTTAATTTGGTTTGGAGTAGGATATGAAGACCGGATATGTAAAAACCACAAGCTTTTAATACCTCTTTAAATGAAGGCTAATCAGCAGGTATTGGATTGGAGACAAAATTGGGTAGATAACACAGCCCAATAGGTGCGAATATATAATGTGCTTTTTATTTTGCAAAATAAAATTCAATTTATCGTCTAAGTGTTTACACCTAGATGTCCAATAATAACAGGCATTTGCGAGGTATCGTGAATATTTCAAGCTATCAAAGCAACGTGGTTGCCCACCCGAAGTGGTACAATTTGCAGAAAGCCGGTGTCGCGAATACACGCCACATGAAGTGTTTGTAATGGACATTTGCCAGTGTGGTGATGACTATTATATAGTCGAATGTGGCTGCATGAATGGCGCTGGATTTTACAACGCAGATATTGATAAGATTGTCAAGTCTGTTACGGAGCATTTCGCATCCCATAGAGACGCATGAAAATGCGTCTCCGCCCCATGCGCCCGAGACGCGTTCAACGCGTCTCTACAGATGCGTAACGTTCGGCATTGGCATTTAGTATTCAGCTAAAAATAAGAATGCGGCCCGAAAGCCGCATCTTATTTTCCTATTGCGAGTCTAAATATCCTCTGCTTCATCATCCTCCGCAGTTTCATCCTCATCTGTGACTTCTTCTGCTTCCGGAAGATCGAGGTCCTCACCAAAACGGTCCTTCACAAGATTTGATTCTTCCAACGGGATTCCTTCTTCATCGGTACGGTCGAGTGCTGCGGCACGGACGGCAGCCTCATCTTCATCTCCGGGTGTTTGAACTGCAGCTTTCTGCAAAAGCTTACGCTCCGTTTTACTTACATTGCTTTCATTGAATGTATCTTCTTCTTCTTCAAACAAATTACCACCTTCTTCATCTTTGGAGGAGATGGTTGTATCTCCATATTCGCCAAAACGCGGGACGTGTATATGTTCCTGGCCCGGTATATCTTTTACATCCGGCAAATCGATAGTTGTTTCTTCTTGCTCCATTTCCTTCCTGTCTTTTTCACTATCGGGTAAATCTTTACCCGCATATTTATCTGCCAGTCTGTTATCGCTTGTATCTGGTGCTTTTGCTGATTGTTTTTTCATGACACAGCTATTTAGAGGGTATGCTAAAAAGTTGTGCCAAGGCGTTAAACGAATTAATAATTAATAATTAAGAATTAATAGAGTGTCAACTATCCCTTTGTAGCTTCCTATTTGTTGAAGGATCAGGAGTGCCTTTTTGTAACTTGTGTGTAACACTATTAATTATTAATTATTAATTGGATAGCAACCTACTTGCTATCCAACGCTTGATCTATCACCTCCTTAAACTGCAAATAAACGTCTCTTTTTTGCTCGCCAAGAAGGCTTTTGGTGAAAATAATGCAGGCATAATGTCTTTTGAGGTCGATATACGGCCATGTGCCGAACAGGCCCGGACAAGCCAATACAGTTGGTTTGCCGCTTTCGTCTGCTTCCTGCACCCACGCCCCGAGCGCATAGTTGTAGCCTTGCGCTACTTTAGGAGCGTATTTGATCATTTCCTGCGTTGTATAAGCTTTGCACATCAATGCAACGGACTCTTCAGATAAAATGCGTTTGCCGTTGTACATGCCTTTGTTTAGCAGCATTTCCTGGAATATGAGGTAATCTTTTGCGGAAGATTTTGCTCCGCCGGAAGGGTCCACTGCATTTCCATTATCATCCTGGAAAGTTGTTTTACGCATGCCAAGCGGTCCTGTTATTCTTTCTTTCACCAATCTTTCAAAAGGCTTTTTGGCCACTATTTCACATACTCTCGCTGCAACGTCCAGTCCTACGTTTCCATAGAAGAATTGTTTGCCTGGCCTGTCCACGATGTCTTTTTTTGCAGCAATTGCATTTACTTCATCTTCCAGGGAAGTATACTTTTTCTTTTCTGCCATCCGTGCAAGAATGCTTTTGTCGGACTCAATTCCGGTTGTTTGGGAAAGACAATCCTTGATGCGGATATTTCCTTTACTGTAAGAACCGAATGAAGAAAGGTATTTGCTCATCTCGTCATCCAGCGAGATTTTTCCTTCATCTACAAAAGTCATTACAACAGCTGCAGTTATCCATTTGCTGCAGCTTGCAACCGGTTCCTGCGAATCTTCTTTCATTTCACCAGTTACACTTTTGTAAATAAGACTGTCCTTATACACGAGCACCACGGCATTTTCGCCCAATATCTTTTGATTGCTTTTGATGGCGTCATCAAGTGCTGAGAAGTTGTAAGGCGATGGAAGTGGCGCATCCTTTTTAGGTTTGGTTTGGGCACCGGCAAACTGAAAAAATAGCATGAAAATCAGTCCTGTACTGCAATAACGTCGCATGTTGTGTGATTTTTGTGACATATTTACTTGGGATTAAAACCTTTCTTTTTGTTGTATGTTTTTTGATAAATAGAAGAACGTGATGATCAATTTAAAAGTATGTAAATCAAATGTGAAAATCAGCTGATTGGCATTTTTTTTAAATGGTCGTGAAAGGTTAAACGTGGATCGTGAATATATTCCGGTTCATCAGGGCCTTCGAAATCCAGCCACCATTCATGTTTGACGATTGACGTACATGATTGACCATTCACGAAAAACCGCGCATGCTTCCGGCAATCCGCCGGAATATTTAAACATGTGCGGCCCAAAAAAGAAAGGTTATGAATTTGAACAATTTTACCATCAAGGCACAGGAAGCAATTGCACAGGCGCAACAACTGGCGTTTAACAGCAACAATCCCAACATTGAAACCGAGCATTTGCTGCAGGCTTTGTTGAAGGACCAGGATTCACTGATAGAGTTCCTGTTGAAGAAAAACAACGTAAACATAAATTTCGTTGAAACAAAGCTGAATGAGAGCATTCAGCGGTTGCCAAAAATGCAGGGCGGTGAGCCGGCACAAAACATCAGCAAAGACGCTAACAACGTGGTATTGCGTGCAGGTGCCGGTTTAAAAACTTTTGGTGATGAGTTTGTAAGCGTCGAGCATTTGTTGCTCGCCATTTTGCAGGGCAACGACAATACAGCAAAACTGTTAAAAGATGCAGGTCTTACAGAAAAAGGTTTGATTGCTGCAGTGAAAGACCTGCGTAAGGGATCTACTGTGAATTCCCAAACACAGGAATCACAGTTCAATACTTTGAACAAATATGCAAAGAACCTGAACGAAATGGGTCGCCAGGGCAAACTTGATCCTGTAATTGGCCGTGACGAAGAAATAAGAAGAACGCTGCATATTTTGTCGCGCCGTTCTAAAAACAATCCGCTGCTAGTGGGAGAACCGGGTGTTGGTAAAACGGCTATAGCAGAAGGTTTGGCAATGCGCATAGTAAACGGCGATGTACCAGAAAACTTAAAGAGCAAGATTATTTACGCCCTCGACATGGGCCAATTGATCGCAGGCGCAAAATATAAAGGTGAGTTTGAAGAAAGATTGAAAGGTGTTATAAAAGAAGTGAGTACCAGCGATGGCGAAATCATTTTATTTATAGATGAAATTCACACACTCGTGGGCGCCGGCGGCGGCGAAGGCGCTATGGACGCTGCCAACATTTTGAAACCGGCTTTGGCCCGAGGTGAATTGAGAGCGATAGGAGCAACGACGCTGAACGAATACCAAAAGTATTTTGAAAAAGATAAAGCACTTGAGCGTCGTTTCCAAAAAGTAATGATAGAAGAACCTTCTGTTGAAGATGCGATTTCTATTCTCAGAGGTATTAAGGATAAATATGAAACGCATCACCATGTGCGCATTAAAGACGAAGCGATCATCGCGGCAGTAGAATTATCGAACCGTTATATTACGGATCGTTTTTTACCGGACAAAGCAATTGACCTGATAGATGAAAGTGCTGCGAAATTGAGGCTGGAAATGAATTCCATGCCGGAAGAACTGGATAAACTGGAAAGACAGATCCGTCAATTGGAAATTGAAAGAGAAGCGATCAAACGTGAAAACGACGAAGAAAAACTTAAAGAGCTGAATACGGAAATAGCGAATCTTTCCGTAGAACGCGATACTTATAAAGCTAAGTGGAAGGAAGAGAAGGACCTTGTAGAGAAAGTGCAAAATGCGAAAGCAGAAGTGGAAAACCTGAAGCTGGCAGCTGATCGTGCAGAACGTGAAGGTGATTATGGTAAAGTGGCCGAAATACGGTACGGCAAAGTGAAGGAACAGGAAAAATTGATTCAGCAATTCACAGATGAATTGAATACGATTAGTCAACATTCAAGGCTGATGAAAGAAGAAGTGGATGCAGATGATATTGCTGAAAGTGTGGCAAAAGCTACAGGCATTCCTGTATCAAGAATGATGCAGGGAGAGCGTGAAAAATTGCTGAACCTGGAAGATGAATTGCATAAACGTGTGGTAGGACAGGAGGAAGCAATTACGGCTGTGGCAGATGCTATAAGAAGAAGCCGTGCCGGATTGCACGATCCTAAAAAACCGATTGGATCATTTATTTTCCTTGGTACAACGGGTGTAGGTAAAACAGAGTTGGCGAAAGCTTTGGCAGATTACCTGTTTGACGACGAGCATATGATGACAAGAATAGACATGAGTGAGTACCAGGAAAAACATACCGTAAGCCGCCTGGTTGGTGCGCCTCCGGGATATGTGGGTTATGATGAAGGCGGGCAATTGACAGAGGCAGTGCGACGCAAACCTTATAGCGTGGTGTTGCTGGATGAAATTGAAAAGGCTCACCCGGATGTTTGGAACATTATGCTGCAAGTGTTGGATGATGGCCGCCTGACTGATAACAAAGGTCGCGTGGTGGATTTCAAAAACACCATTATCATTATGACGAGCAACATCGGAAGCCAATTGATACAGGCCAACTTCGAAGATGTGAATGAAAGAAACATTGACGACGTAGTAGACAAAACGAAAGACGAAGTGATGGACTTGTTGAGGCAAACAATAAGACCTGAATTCCTGAACCGCGTTGATGAGATCATCATGTTCCATCCGTTGTTGAAAAACAACATCAAGGGAGTCGTGAAGATCCAGCTTAACAGTTTGAAAAAACTGGTCGCGCAAAGCGGCGTAGATCTTGAATTTAGTGACTATGCGTTAGAATACCTCGCTGAACAGGGTTACGATCCTCAGTTTGGTGCGAGACCCTTGAAGAGGCTCATTCAAAAACAAATCGTTAACCCGCTGAGTAAAAAATTACTCGCCGGCGATGTAGACAAAACGCATCCTGTTCTGGTCGATGTATTTGACGGAGTAGTGGTCTTTAGAAATGATGTAAAAGAACCCGTGAGATAATACATGTAGAGCCGCCGGATAGGCGGTTTTGCTTTTTAAATAAAATAAACTGAATAACTGAATGGACTGAATAAACTGGGTGGTTGACGGTCGCAGTGTTTGATTGAATATGAACATTCAGTCTACTCAGTTATTTAATCATTAAAAAAGGAGCATGGCTATGAAGCAAAAAGAAACGGTTGAAATTATAGAACCGAAAAATGTGTGGACGGGTGATGCCAAAGCACCGTTAAGCCTTGTGATGTTTGGCGATTATGAAAGTGATGAGTGCATAAAGGCGCACGATGTGGTTAAACAATTACTTGAGGAATTCGAAGGAAAACTCAGGTTTAATTATCGTCACTTTCCTTTAACGCAAATACACCAACGCGCCCACAAGGCCGCAGAAGCTGCAGTGGCAGCAGCCCAGGAGGGAAAGTTCTGGGAAATGCATGATCTGTTGTTTCGTTATCACCGCAACCTTGGCACTATCAGCCTGAAGGAGCATGCACGTGATGCAGGTGTAACAGACAAAAATTTCTTACCCAAACTCGTGGACTCCGTATATGGATGGACGGTAAGAGCTGACCTGCTGGAAGGATTAGATAAAGGCGTTAAAGACGTGCCTACATTTTTCATCAACGGCGAGCTTTTCACAGAAAAGCCAACGTTTCAAAACTTAAGTAAAGCGTTGGAAGCAGCGCAAAAATCGAAAAGAAAGAAAGCCGCATAAGCGGCTTTTTTTTATTTGAAAATTTGAAAATGTGCTAATTTGAAAATGCTTTCAGTGCCTCAGATTGATTGATTAATGCCAGCCCTAAAGGCGGACAGCTTTTAAAAGTTTCTAACCGCTAATCCTAACGTCATCGATTGTAGCCAGGCTTTTCCAATAATATCGGATTTGGATTCGCTCTAACCCACGTCACGGCCAATTCGTGTAAACGGGAAAGCTTTTCTTCATCGCAATAGTATCCTTTGGACACTTCTGTTGAAAGCAAACGAATTTCATTCATATTACTGTCTTCAAGCGGAATTCCTAAACTGACATATGTTGTCAACGCACTTAGCATTTTTTTATAATTGCTGTCCCAATTCCCACCGCCGTTATTTAATATCTCATGGCTTACCCGGCCCGTGATACGAATTACTTCTCCCTGAATAGTTTTTGCTGGCCCGGAGGCGGGGACCAGCAATTCCCATAATTCATTGTGTTGATCTTTCCAATTGTTTGTAGTGACTTGAATTAGGGAAATTCCATCATGCGTTATTCGCCTTTTAACAGGCTCTACTTTAAATAATTGATATAATTTGGCTAATCCTGCTTCAGTAGCTTCCAGGTAGTCCTTGTTGAATTTATCCATGTAGAACTCAAATCCTTCGCCAATACTTGCCACAGCTTTTTGCATTTCTTCTGTTACGGGTGTTCCTGCTTCCAACAACATTTGGGAGATTGTAGCGACATTTTCAATATCTGCGTTTTGCGTTTGTTTTAACGCCAGTAGTAATGGTGTGGCTCCCTGACGATCTATAGCCAGAACATTTGCTCCTTTTTGCAATAACATTTGTACCGTAGAAGGACTAAATGCGTTAGCTGCAGCTCTATGTAAAGGACTACATCCGTTATTATCAATGGCCGCTATATTAGCGCCTAACTCTATCAGTATGTCGATGTTGCCTGTGCGCATACTGGCTTGTTGGTGAAGAGGTGTTAAGCCATACGTATCTCTGGCTTCAATATCCGCGCCTTCTGACACAAGCCAACGTACCAGTTCTTCTGGAATGTTAAAAAAACCTAACGCAGTACTTCGCGTGTATCCTGCCACAGCATTCAAGTCACATTTGTCGAAAACCCTTTTTAACTCATCAAGGTCGCATGCTTCAACAAGTTGGTCAAAGTCCCTGGGAAGTGTTGCTCTTTTTTTAGCCATAGCCAAAAATAATTATGCTTTAAATAAGTTGTGTGCTTTTTACTTGAACCAGTATTTTTTTCTCAGTGCCAGAAGTAACACCTCTTCATTTTCAATTTTCAACTTTCAATTTTCAATTTCACAACACATTCCTATCCATAGTATGGTCCTCATTATAATCATCAGGCGTTTTCAGCCCATGATCGGGCAGACCTTTTTTGCGGCGCTCGATACTAAGTTTCATATCAAGGTCGGTCTCCTGATGAAATATTTCTTCTTCGATTTTATTGGTCTTCTCATTCTTTTTATCGACCTTTTTTTCTTTCGGGAAAGACTTCTTAGACATACAATTTTTTTATTTAAAATTTAGCAATCGTTTGACTTTACCACTTTAAAAATTGTACCCAAACAGCACTCCAACCTGCGCTGTTAGTGGCGTTTTTTATATTATATATTTACAAACAAGTGCCGTAGTTTGTTTGCAACGCAAACGGCTCATTATCAGTATTTTTGAATTAATAATTAAGAATTAAAAATTAATAGGTTGCCTGCGAAATCGATTGCAGCATTTTGTGAGCGCCTTCACTCTTCGCTAACATGTCGAATAGTACTTGACAAACATTGTACTGTCGGCAATTCAAACAAACCTTTTAATGACGCCCTATTAATTATTAATTATTAATTCGTATTTGTTTCCTCATATACAATATTTTGCAGCAAATTCCTTTTAAATAAGCAGTAATTTTAAATATCTACGTTTTATAGGCATTGCCTCCGGCAATATTGCGCAATTATTTAAACCTTGTATGAAGCAACTGCTTATCGTAATATTGATTTCCCTTGCGGTGTTATCAGGCTTTGGCCAAGTGCCCTCGGCAAAAAATATTTCGAATCTGCGGAAGAAGACAATTACCGTAAGCGGTTCAATCGTACCTTTTGATTCACTGAGTATTGTCCCCAATAGCGTTCATATTTTAGGTGTTCCTGATAGCAGCTTCACGGTAGATTTTGTCAATGCTACTTTAGCGTGGAAACAAAAGCCACTGATAGACACACTCGTTATGGTGTATCGCGTCTTTCCGGCCAAACTAAACGCAGTCGCGAGTCACATGCATTATGATAGCCTGATCAATTTCTTTCTGGCAAAACCTTACATAACAGGCGAGGCAGATAAAAACGCCAATAACTTTTTCAACTTTGGCAACCTTACTTACAATGGTAGTTTTGGACGAGGCATCTCTTTTGGAAATAGCCAGGACGTGGTGGTTACCTCAAATCTTAACCTCCAGTTAAGCGGATATTTGTCAGACAGTATTCAGATTCTCGCTGCGATCACAGATAACAATATCCCCATTCAACCCGATGGTACAACGCAACAACTAAACGAGTTTGACCGTGTTTTTCTTCAGTTTAAAAAGAACGGTTGGCAACTTAGTTTGGGAGATATTGATCTGCGACAGAACAAAAATTATTTCCTCAGCTACTATAAACGCTTGCAGGGAGCCACATTTGAAAACACAGGCAAGCTTGCGCCAAACATTACGAACACTATATTGGTTAGCGGCTCGATTGCCAAGGGGAAATTTACACGAAATGTTTTCCAGGGGCAGGAGGGAAACCAGGGACCGTATAGATTACAAGGCGCCAACAATGAATTCTATTTCGTGATTTTGGGTGGAACGGAAAAAGTGTTTCTGGATGGACAACTCCTGCAACGCGGCGAGGACCAGGATTACATTATCAATTACAACACAGCTGAACTAACCTTCACGCCAAGGCGAATGATTACCAAGGACAGTCGTATACAGATTGAATTTGAGTATGCCGACAGAAATTACCTGAACACAAATTTGTACTTATCTAACGAAACGAATTTTAATAACAAACTCAAACTGCGTGTAGCCGCATACAGCAATGGTGATGCGAAAAATTCGCCGATCAATCAATCGTTGGATAGTACACAAAAGCACTTTCTAAATGCCATAGGCGACAGTACCAATCGTGCATTTTATCCTGTTGCTACGCTCGACACATTTAGTGCCAACAAGATATTGTACGCCAGGATCGATACGGTATTTAATGGCCAGCATGATAGTGTATATGTTTATTCTATCAATCCGGATAGCGCCAAATACAATTTGTCGTTTACTGAAGTAGGTACAAACAAAGGAAACTATGTGCCTGATCTAAATGGCGCAAACGGAAAAGTGTACAAGTGGGTAGCGCCTGTCAATGGTGTACCGCAGGGAAATTTTGAAGCCGCGAGTTTTTTAGTTACACCGAAAAAGCAACAGGTCGTTACAGTGGGGGCAGACTATAACATATCGAAATATACAACCGTTACCGGTGAAATGGCGTACAGCAATTACGACGTCAATTTGTTTTCCCAAAAAGACAAAGGCAATGATAAAGGGTATGCAGGAAAATTTGTGATCAAAGATGTTCACCCGTTAAGAAGTCGGGCCGATAAAAAATTGCAACTCGTTTCCAATGCAGGAATTGAATGGGTGCAGGCACAATTCCAACCGGTCGAAAGGTTGCGAAACGTAGAGTACACAAGGGATTGGGGGTTGCCGTTGGTTACCACACCAGCCACAGAAACGATCATCACCGCCGGAACGGAATTGCAGGACAAAATGAATAACAGGCTGCGCTACGATTTCAACTCATACACCAGAAGCGACGGCTTTAACGGCATTCGAAATATTCTTACACAACAGCAGGATATAAAAGGTTTTCGTTTTAATAACCAGATAAACCTGACGAACTCCGTTTCGTCCACTGATAAAGGTTATTTCTTTCGACCGACTCTTGATGTTTCGAAATTGTTGAGGGCGATGCACAATTATGTTATTGGTGCGAGTTATGCGCTGGAACACAATGAGATTCGCAACAAAATTTCCGACACGATCAACGGCAATAGCTTTTCTTTTCAGACCATTCAGGCTTATTTAAAATCGGATGTAAGCAAGTATAACAAATGGGGAATAACTTATTTTAACCGCACTGATTCTTATCCCTACGGAAAAGACCTTAAACGTGCCGACAGAAGTAACAACATCAACGTATTTGCAGATCTGTTAAAAAATCCAAAGAACCAATTACGCGTGAACGCGACGTATCGGAAACTGGACGTACTACAAAAAGACATCACTTCCCAAACCGCCGATGAAAGTCTGCTTGCAAGGGCAGAGTACCAGGCAAACGTCTGGAAAGGTTTTGCCTCCGGCAATATTTTATATGAGGTTGGATCCGGGCAGGAACAAAAAAGGGACTACGCGTACCTTGAAGTGCCTGCAGGACAAGGACAGTATACATGGATCGATTATAACAACGATGGTGTGCAACAGCTGAATGAATTTGAACTGGCGCAGTTCCAGGACCAGGCAAAGTACATTCGCATATTTACGCCAACTAATCAGTTTGTAAAAGCAAACTATAACACGTTCAACTATAGCGTTTCGATAAATCCACGTTCGATCATTGACCCGAAAAACAGGCATGGCTTTAAAAAAATATTGTCGAACATTAACTTTCAGTCATCACTGCAGATCTCGAAGAAAGAAATTGCACACGGGTTTATTAACTTGAATCCATTTGCGAAAGCAATCAACGACACGTCATTACTTACGCTGGCGAACGTGTGGTCGAATACATTTGCATATAACAGGTTCAGTTCCAAATGGGGCTTTGATATAACCAATCTTCGCAACAATGGAAAAGCGTTGCTTACATATGGATTAGAAAGTCGCCAAACGGCAGAGTGGGGTTTCAAGCCGCGCTGGAACATCACTCGTAAAATCACATTGGATGCGAACTTTAAGACAGGTTACAATCGCCTGACTACAGAAAGCAACAAGTTCGACAATAGAAACTACAGCATTGATCAGTATTCCGCAGAGCCGCGAATTACATTTACACAAAGCTCCACCTTCCGCATTCTTGCCAGTTACAAATACCTGAATCGCCAAAACCAGATTGGCGACAATGAAAAATATAATTCCAATTCGTTGAACTCAGAAGTGAAATACAATTTGCTGCAAAGCACATCCATACAGGGAAAATTTACATTCAACCAGATTAAATATCCTTTCCCTACAAACACCACGGTAAGCTACACAATGCTTGATGGTTTGCTGCCCGGCAAAAACTATTTATGGACATTAGATGTCACAAAACGACTGGCAAACAACCTTGAAATAAACCTCCAGTACGAAGGCCGTAAACCAGGAGATGGAAAGACAGTGAATATAGGGAGAGCGAGTTTGAGAGCGCTATTGTAATCAATTTGAAAATTTGAGAATTTGAAAATTCTTTTGGTGCGGCTTTTTCTATTACCAGAAACAGGTCGCTAGGCAAGACCCAGATCCCTTGTTCCTCGGGATGACAAGCTGACTCATCTAATGCATCGGACATTCAAATGTATAAACGAGAAAAGGCATCCCAAGTGAGAGAGTTTTTTCAAGTAAAACAACGACCGCTTGTCATCCCGAGGAACGAGGGATCTGGGTGACCGCAACTACAGACTGCACCAAATGAATATTTTGCTCCAGCCAATTGAGCAAAAAAAAAGCCGCCACAATTGTGACAGCTTTTTCAAATTCTTTCGTATTCATATTAGCTAAACAAACCGCCTTTTTTCAAAGTGCGAACGCCTTCGCCAATTTTGAAACCATTGTTGTAGATTTCAATTTTGTAATCGCCGCGTTGGAAATCGCTGTTTTGTTTCCATGCAAACTGAACATTTTTCTTTTTGCCAGCTTCATATTCTACAGGCACTTTTGCTGTGTAAGGTTTTGAACCCTCATCACGTGTTTCAAACGTGCCAGAACCCAAAGCTTCAACCGAAACCGGTTTGCCATCAGGACCAGTGATTGAAACATAAATATCAGTGTTGCCAGACTGTGCAATTCTGTTATCTACATCGAAAGCAATAACCAGTTTGTCTACTCTTTTTGCAGTAGTAGTTACTTTTTCTTTACCGTTGCTTTTTTCGTTGATTGGAGTGATGGTGATGTTTGTTGCGTTCAATGTAGAAGCAACGTCTACTTTCTTAGCCAAATCTTCTTTAGCTGCGTTGGTAGAAGCCAGGTCAGTTGTCAACTTAGTTGTTTTCTCTTTTTCAACGCCAAGATCAGTACCAAGTTGTTTGTTTTCCTGTGTAAGACGTGCAACTTCTTGTTCAAGGTTATCGATCTTACCGTTCAATTCGCTGATCAATGATTTTGCTCTGCTAAGTTCAGCAGCAGTTGCATTTTTCTTGTTAAGAATGCTGCGGATTTCACCTTTCATTTTAGCGATCTCGCTATTAGCAGAAGAAAGCTGACCCTGTAATTGGTTATTGCTACCTGTTATTGAATCCAGACGTGCTACAGACGCATCATAGTTTCTTCTAAGGTCTGCTTTTTCGTCTTCAACTTTAGTAATAGTTTGCTGATCTGCAGTGTGTACTTGTTCGTTCTTATTGTTGTTCCACAATAAATAACCCCAAGTGCCGATCAAACCAAGGGCCAACAAACCGATGATAAGGCCACGATAATCTTTCTTAGGTGACTGACTTGGAGGAGTTGCTGATGGATAATTTGTGTTACTCATTTTGTTATTATTTTTCAGGATTTAGTGAATAAACGAAAAACTTTTGGTTAAAAACTTTGTTCAGCTTTCCTTTTTCCAAAACCATGCCAAAAAATATGACTCCCTGAAACTCAATGCCACTAAGGGTTTGGAGAAAAATATTTTCATAAGAGTTTCCACCTATGAAAGTTCGCCAATAAAAGCTGAAATTGCAAACGCTTTTACAAAACAAAAATTATGTCTGCAGATAAAATAGTTCAGGATTGGAAACAGAAGAAATTCGGACCGGTATATTGGCTGGAAGGGGAGGAAGATTATTATATTGACAAGGTAGTAAACTATGCCGAACATCACATCCTGTCTGAATCTGAAGCCGGTTTCAACCTCACTGTTTTTTACGGACGCGACGCAAACTGGGCAGACGTTGTAAATGCCTGTATGCGCTATCCTATGTTTGCAGACAAGCAGGTGGTGCTCTTAAAAGAAGCGCAACAAATGAAGGATATTGACAAGCTGGAAAACTACATTGAGAGTCCGCTGAAGTCAACTATTTTTGTGGTGGCCTATAAAGAAAAAAAAGTTGACGGGAGAAGCAAGCTGGCAAAGTTATTAAAGGATAAAGCGGTTTTGGTTACTACCAAAAAGATGTATGAGAATCAACTTCCACAATGGACAAATGAGCTTGTAGAATCCAAAGGCTACTCCATATCACAAAAAGCTTTAATGTTATTGGTCGATCATATAGGAAATGACCTTAGCCGTATTAATAATGAAGTTGAAAAACTACTGGTAAATCTTTCGCAACGAAAGAACATCACGGAAGACGACATTGAAAAATACATTGGGGTAAGTAAGGAGTATAACGTTTTTGAATTGCAGAATGCCATAGCCAAAAAAGATCTGGGCAAGGCAATGAAAATTTTGCAATATTTCGAAGGTAACCCAAAAGCCGCACCTATACAGTTAGTGCTGCCTTCCATCTACAACTTTTTCAGCAAGCTATATATATTACATGGCACGGCATCTAAGGATGAAAAATCTGCTGCTGCAGCGCTTGGTGTAAGTCCATTCTTTGTAAAAGACTACCTCGCAGCCGCCCAAAAATTCAATTACGAAGCCACAGAAAGGGTGCTGCTCTTGTTACACGACTACAACTTAAAAAGCCTGGGGATTAATGATGCGGGGACCAGCGACGCTTCGCTATTAAAGGAAATGATTGTGAAAGCAATGCTTTAAGTAATTTGAGAATTTGAAAATATGCTAATTTGAAAATTCTTTTAGTGCATCATTCATGAGTAATTCAAAACTGATTGCATTGCGAGAGAAATGAATTAATTGGAGACAAACACAGAAAGCATTTTCAAATTCCCATATTTTCAAATTTTCAAATTTTTTGTTTACCGAAGGGAAACAAAAATCCCGCCGAAGCGGGATCTCTATGAACAGGCAATCGTTCTCCTTCGCAGGAATGTTTTTATAAGCAAAAGCTGAATAGTTGGCCTTTTTAGATCAACTAGGGGTTAAATGTAGAGATAATTGACAAAAAAACAACAGAAAAATAACTTTTTTTTATTCTTTTTTTTCTGTTATAATGCTCTTAAAACCCCTATACAAGTACTTGATAATGTCCGAAGGTAATAGGGTTTCGAAACTATTGAATTGCAATGCCATATCTGCCGAAAGGCCATGTAAATAAACACCTAAAATCGCCGCATTCAAAGCGCTGTATTTTTGAGCCAATAAACCGGTAATGATCCCGGTTAACACATCTCCGCTGCCGCCTGTCGCCATTCCCGGATTTCCTGTATTATTAAAAAATCCTTTTGCTCCCGGAGCTGCCATAAATGTATTGTGTCCCTTCAAAACGATTACGCAGTTATGTTTTGAGGCCGCATGCTGTGCCTTTTCCATTCTCACAAAATCGTTGGGACTTTCGCCAAATAAACGGTCAAACTCTTTTGGATGTGGCGTAAGGATTGTTTGTGCTGGTAGTTGTTGCAAGAGTGCTTTGTTTTCCGCAATGATGTTCAAAGCATCGGCATCTATCACCAACGGTTTTTTCAGTTGCAGGATAGCAGGCAAAAGCGATTTCGTTTCATTCTCTAGGCCAATGCCGGGACCAACGCCGATTACATTGTATTTCGAAATATCATCAGGAATTGAAATAATGCAATGTTCGTCCTTATCAATACTCACCATGGCCTCATGCGTGGATGTTTGCATAATATCAACACCACACTTTGGAAGGTGGACGGTTAACAAACCAACACCGCTTCGCAAACAGGCTTTCGCGGCCATCACCGCAGCGCCCATTTTACCATAACTTCCTGCCATCAGTAATGCATGGCCGAAGTTACCCTTATGGCTAAACGAAGTTCTTTTTTTATAGATGGAACGAATGAAAGTTTCATCCGTCATTTGGAAGAAAGCGCCTTTGTGTTGCTCCAGATAATCTTTGTGTAAACCGATGTCGAGTATTTCAATTTGCCCTGTATATTGGCCATTTTCAGCCATTACAAAAGCAGTCTTGTATACCTGGAAACTCAATGTATGCGCGGCTTTCACCACGGTGTTTCCCTTCGAACTTTTATCGGTAAACAATCCGCTGGGAATGTCAATGCTGACAATTTTGTTGCCACTATTGTTCATGAAATCAACCAGATCCGCTACAATGCCCTCCAGCGGCCGGTTGAGACCAGAGCCGAACAAAGCGTCAATGATGATATTGCCTTTGGGTGTCGGATGAAAACCATTGTCCTGTATGAAAACGATCGGCACATTGCATTCATGCAAGCGCTCAAGATTCACCTGAAAGTCATCCGTGCCTTTGTGGCCAAATTCCAATATATGTACAGTGATCTTGCAGCCGCGTTGAGAAAGCATCCTCGCAATGGCCAGGCCATCGCCGCCATTGTTCCCTTTGCCACAATAAACGGAATAATCAAAATGCAGCCAGCCTTTCTTCTCGATCCATTCCGCACAAGCTTCAGCGGCGCGTTCCATCAAATCAACAGAAGCCACCGGCTCGTGCGCAATGGTATACGCATCCCACTCCCTAATTTGTTCAGCAGACAAGATTTGCATAATTGAAAATTATGCAAACAATTTGAAAACGGGAGCAATTTGAAAATATGAAAATTTGAAGATTTGAAAATAGTGAAGTTGCATCGGTTTGCACAATTTGAAAATTCAAAAAAATAAAGACTCTCACTTGTCATCCCGAGGAACGAGGGATCTGTGACTGGCACTAACAGCCCGCCGGCTCATCACCCAGATCCCTCGTTCCTCGGGATGACAAGCAGTCTTTCGCGATTGTTGTACGGTTATTGAACGATTTGGAAATTTGGGAATGCAGTAAAATAAAAAGGGACCTCATTACTGAAGTCCCATTTTAATTTTGTATCGAGCAGATCAAATTCTATAGAAAATCTCGCGGAGAAATTATTTTCAAATTTCCATATTTCCACATTTGCCGTTTACGGCGCACCTTCTTCTTCAAAGTCCCCGTGTTGCTGATAGTCGCCGAACATATCAGCCAATTTTTTTGACTGGTAGATTCTTTTGTTGAATTTGTTTCCCAGCACAATGATGGTCGCGTGTTCGTCGATCAGGCGGATAAAGGCAGTGTTGTTACCGTGCCACCAGCCGTTGTGGTACAATAGTTTTTTACCATTGTCCAAAAAAGTCATGCGCCAGCCCAGTCCGTAATTTCTTTTACCGTTCTTTTCAAAACTGTATGGCGAAAAGGCGCTGTCAAGCGTTGCCTGCTGGAAGAATTTACCTGCATACAAAGCCTGATCCCATTTCAACATGTCGCGAACAGTACTGTAGACATTTTTGTCGCCATACACGAGATCAAGAAATTCGAGTGGAAATCTCCTGTTGTTATATTCAAACGACGGCATTGCGGTTAGCGAGTCGCTGATGTTGTACACGTAAGTGTCGTTCATCTGCAAAGGCTTGAAGAAGGTCGTACTCAGGAAATCAGCGTACTTCATGTTCGACACTTTCTCAATAATAAGGGCCAGCAAAGCATAGTTGGTATTGCAATACGCAAAATGTTTGCCCGTAGCAAATTGCAATGGCGGGTGCATTGTGTAAAGTGTACTCAACACATCTTCATTTGTAACCAGTTTGCGTTTATCCCAATGGTAGCTTTCCAGGTAGTGTACATAATTTGGCAAGCCACTGCGGTGTGTCAGCAGCATTTTTACAGTAACGCCCGGATAAGGGAAGTTGGGGAAATATTTTGTCAGATCATCTTCCAGGCGAAGACGGCCATCCTGCCAAAGCTTCAAAGTAGCCATTGCCGTAAAGGTTTTGGACACCGATGCAAGGTGAAATGCCGAGGTGCTGGTAATGGAGTCTTTCTTTCGCTGCGGATCTATAAAGCCAACATATTTTTCCAGAACCACCTGACCATCTTTGGCCACGAGGTAACTTCCATTTATATCTTTTAACAAAGAGTCGAAGAAATGTTTGGCTGTATTATGATAACGGTCGTATTCTGCTTTGGGTAGCATATTAACGGCAACGGTGGCAGAAGAATCAACAACTGTTTTGGTTACCGGAGGTTTTTGAGACTGACTGTTACAGGAAAAAAATGCCGATGCGCCGGCTATGGTTAGTATTAAAAATAAGTTCTTGTTTTTCAAAAGGAACATTGATCAGGTTAACTAATGATTTTTCTCTGAAAGTGGGCAAATATAAAATACACTTGCTACTGACAACCTAAAGACGAATAATTTTTAAATTTATTTTACAGAAATTTACAATTGCAAAACTAAACCAGCCAAACGACGAGCTGTTTCGATATTTTGCAATTTTTTTATTAAAAAAGGCATTTTTGATGAATTTACGGACGGATTACCGTTTTTAACCTAAAATAATTCATCTTTGCAACAGTTTTTTTAAATATCATGTAACATAATGGACAAAACGACTAGCTATCCCAAAGAGAAGATCAATGTATTGTTCCTGGAAAACATCAGCGATAAAGCTGTAAAACATTTTAAGGAAGAAGGTTACAGTAACACACGAAAACTCTCCGGCGCCCTTTCTGAAGAGGACCTGATCAGAGAAATTAAAGATGTACACCTACTCGGCATCCGCTCGAAAACTCAAATCACCAAAAAAGTACTGGAAGCAGCGACCAAATTGCAGGCAATTGGCTGTTTTTGCATTGGCGTGAACCAGGTTGACCTGAAGAGTGCCAGAGACAATGGTGTTGTAGTGTTTAACGCGCCTTACTCCAATACACGCTCGGTTGCAGAACTGGTTATCGGTTTATCCATCATGCTCATCCGTCGCATCATCGACAAAAACAAAGCGGCACACGAAGGCATCTGGATGAAAGACGCCAAAGGAAGCTTTGAGCTACGTGGTAAAACATTGGGTATCATTGGCTATGGTAACATCGGTACGCAGGTAAGTATTCTTGCGGAAGCCCTGGGTATGAACGTAATTTTTTACGATGCGGTAACCAAATTGCCTCTTGGAAATGCTATTGCGAAAAAAAGCATTAAAGATGTGGTAAGTGAAGCGGATGTAGTAACACTGCACGTTCCAGAGAACAATTCTACCAAAAACCTGATCAACAAGAACGTACTAAAGCAATTTAAAGAAGGTTCTATACTTATAAACTATGCAAGGGGAGAAGTGGTTGACCTGGATACACTGGCTGATTGCCTCAAAGAAGGCAAATTATCCGGTGCTGCGATCGACGTTTATCCTTGGGAACCTGAGAAAAACGGGGACAAATTTACCTCTCCACTCCAAGGTTTGCCTAATGTGATCCTCACTCCGCACATCGGCGGTTCTACTGAAGAGGCACAGGAAAACATTGGTGAAGACGTGAGCAACAAACTGTACCAATACCTGGAAATGGGAATTACCAATGGCTCACACACTGTACCGCCATTAGCTTTGCCACCACAGGAAGGTACTCACAGAATCCTGCACATCCACAAAAACGTGCCGGGCGTATTGTCATCTATCAACACTACACTCAGTCAGCACAATATCAACATATTGGCACAATATTTAAAGACAAATGATGAAATTGGCTACGTAGTGCTTGACGTTGACAAAAAGATTTCCGGCGAGGCCTTCAACCTCCTGAAATCTGTAAAGGACACGATTAAAGTGAGATTGTTATATTAAAAATATATACGACCTTTATTGAAGAAGCTCTGCCATGAAAGGCGGGGCTTTTTTTTATGTGCTGAAGCGTGGCAATTTGAAAATTTGAAAATTTGAATATTTGAAAATTCTTTTGGTGTGACTTCACTTATTAATTTGAAACAACTTGCCCTGCAAGAATGAATGAAAATTGCAAGGAGTGATGCACAGAACGCATTTTCAAATTTTCAAATTGCCCCGTTCACAAGTTTCAATTATTTCTGAAAACTTTGTATATTTGTAATCAAAATTATTTTATGAAACTGGTAATATTAGGTGGCGGTTTTGCGGGTTTGAGACTGGCAAGGAAATTAAGCAACCAAAAGGGCATAGATGTTACGCTGGTGGATAAGTTCAACTACCACCAGTTTCAACCTCTGTTTTACCAGGTTGCTACGGCCGGCCTCGACGCCAGCAATATATCGTTTCCGCTTAGAAAGGTTTTCCAAAAAGCCGACAACGTGCATGTGCGCCTTGCGGAAGTGCAACAAATTGTTCCTGATAAAAATATTGTGATCACCAACAATGGTGAAATTGATTATGACGTGCTGGTGCTCGCAACCGGTGCGAGTACCAACTTTTTTGGTAATGAAAACATCGCCAAAAATGCTTTCCCAATGAAGTCGACTGTGGATGCCTTGCAGATCAGGCACCGTCTGCTTCAAAACCTGGAGGATGCTCTGTATGTAAAAACGCCTGAAGAATTGGAAAGGCTATTGACGATAGTGGTAGTGGGTGGTGGTCCTACAGGTGTGGAAGTTTCCGGAGCCATTGCGGATATGCGCAACTTCGTTTTGCCGAAGGATTATCCTGAACTGGACTTCAGGAAAATGAAGATCTATCTGATCGAAAGCTCTCCAAAAACGTTGGGCGTAATGAGCGAGAAATCCAGCAAGCAGTCGCAGGAATATCTGACTGAGCTTGGCGTTATCGTTAAAACCGGAACCCAGGTAAGTGATTATGACGGTAAAAAAGTGACGCTTAAAACAGGGGCGACCATTCCCACGGCAACTGTTATCTGGGGTGCCGGTGTAAAAGCCAATGTTCCCGCGGGTACCGATAAAGCAACTGTTGTAAAAGGTGGCAGACTTCAAGTGGACAGATACAATAAAGTGTTTGGCTACGAAAACATTTATGCGGTTGGTGACATTTCTTCTATGGAAACGCCTTTGTATCCTAACGGTCATCCACAATTGGCGTCTGTTGCGATACAACAGGCGAAAAATCTGGCGAAGAACTTTATCTGTTTTGCGAAGAAAGGCTCTTTTGAGAAAGAGTTTGAATATGTGGACAAGGGTTCGATGGCAACTATTGGTCGTAACCTGGCGGTGGTTGATCTGGCAACGCCGAAGGTTCACTTTAAAGGATTATTTGCCTGGATGGTGTGGATGTTCCTGCACCTTATGCTCATATTGGGCGTGAAGAACAGGTTTTTTGTGTTTATCAACTGGTTGTATAATTATTTGACTTTTGATCAGTCACTACGCTTGATCTTTAATGAATTTGAAAGACCGAAAGATCCGGAGGAAGCGCCTGTAGGTGTGCATGAGGTGGCGAAAGTTTAATATTTCGGTCTTTACAATTCACCACTAAGGCACTAAGGGCACTAAGTTTCACTAAGAGAGGTCTAAATTTAAAACAACCCTTAGTGAGACTTAGCGCCCTTAGTGTCTTAGTGGTAAATATTAGCGACTACACACTGACGGTCTGTTTAAAAAGAATTTTCCTCACCAAATGGAAGAGATTAATGTATGTGAGTTTTGTATACACCGCTATATTCTTCAACTCAATATTCAACACCTTTCTCAAGATCAAATAGAATCCAAGGAAGGTGATTGCATTAACTGCGAATGTTGCATACGCAGCGCCCATCAATCCAAATTGTATCAGGCAGAAATAAGTGATTGCCGTATTAAGGATCATCAAAGCTACATTCACTAAAAAGTTTGTTCTTGGTTTGCCAATGGCATCGACGGTATGTCCAAAGTTGAAAATGAACGGCCGAATAAATGAAGAAATTGCCATCAACTGCAAAATCGGAATCGCCGGATAATATTTGGGACCGGCAATAATCATCACCACAAATTTGGGGAAAACGAAAATGAACAACCCGATCGGAATGATTAAAGCGGTTAGCGTGGCTACCATTCTTTCAAAATAATACTTCACTTTGGCATTGCCCTCCAACTCACTTGCCTGGGCATTTTTAGGAAACAAAATATCAGCGGCTGCCGTGGTGGGAGAGTCCATCATGTTGCTTACACGGGATACCACGTTATAATAACTTACCGCATTCACGTTGATATTGTTCATAATGTTTGCCGTTACCAACTGGTCAACAGAACGGGAAACATTGGCAAAAAGAGCTGTCCCGAAAACAAATTTCCCAAAACCCAGGAGCTTTTTTATTACGGCCGAATTGTAAATCAACTTGCCGCTTAAATAAGGTCGGCATTTTATGTACATATATATGTCTGCGCCTACCACTCCTAAAATTTGCACCAGCAGAAGATTATCAAATGTTATGTATGCCGGAAAGAAAATAGCACCCAATAGCATATACAGGAAGAAGGATCCCTGCCTGATCATGTAAGCATAAAAGTTTAGCTGGAACTGGAAATTGGCCTGCAGAATAATTTCATAGTGATTAAACGGAACCAGCGCAATAAATAAAAAGCAGCTCCAGTAAAAAAGGTTTTCCAGCGGCGGAGCCTTTAGAAAATGAGCGAACCATCCTCCGCCAAAAACTATGGCAAGGATTACTAATAAGGTGCAGCTTGCGTTGATAAACAGCGAAGATGATTGTACAATCGCCTTGTTATCTATAAACTCAACCGAGTGCAGGTATTTGATAAACGCATTTCGAAGAAGTCCGCCCTTCGTCAATTCGATGGTGGCAGTAGTTACGGTAAATAGTGACCAGTAGTTCATTTGCACCAGCGAATCGCCTTTGGCAAAAATACGGGCAAGAAGAATGTAAGAGATAGCACCAAAAAAGACCAGTGAAAAACGCATCATGATCGAGAAAAACATAGAGTTTAACCAGAACGATGACTTGACAGCTTTAATGATTCGCAAAATGGTAAGTTTTAATTGTTAGGCAAATGGCCACAACAGTACGGTGCTCATAGTAAATTAGAAATCGGCGGCAGTTGCCCTTTGGATTGCCACAGAGGCACAGAGAAACAGAGTTTTTGTGTACGAATGTCTTTGCGGTGTGCTTCTAAAAAAATGTATCTCGTACGCAAAACGCTTAGAAAAGTTTTTCCCTCTGTCCCTCAGTGCCTCAGTGGCAATTCCTCCCCGAAAATACCACTCAATTCATATTAACAATACAAATAAATATAAATTAATTGATAAGTCATTCTTGCACAGGAAACCGACATGAACTACATTTGAAACACGACAACCAATCAAACCATTTAGCTTACATGAAACTTAGGAATCCGAAAAATAGATCTGACCTTAACATTAAGAAATCTGACAAAGTACTAGAAGTGGGTGGTGGGCACAATCCGCACCCAAGGGCAAATCTGGTGGTAGATAAATTTCTGGATACCAATTACCACCGCAGCGGCGATATTAAAGTGCTGAAACACCAGGAATTCATGCAGGCCGATGGTGAAAATCTCCCGTTTAAAGACAAAGAATTTGACTACGCGATTTGTTGCCAGGTGCTGGAACATGTGGAACATCCTGAGAAATTTCTGGCGGAACAGTTTCGTGTTGCGAAGCAGGGATTTCTTGAAGTGCCTTCTTTGTTGGGCGAATACCTTTTCCCCCGTGAATCGCACAAATGGATCATGCACGAGATCGATAACACTTTATATCTCGTAGACAAAAGCTCCATTGATTTTAAAGTGGGCTATGACCTTACTGAGCTTACGCAAATGTATTTACCGAAACATTCTATCGGTTTTAAAATTTTAGAAAGAACGCATCCCAACCTGATTACTATACGTTTAGAGTGGAAGGACGATTTTAAGTTTGTAGTAAATCCTACCGACCCTGAGATACTCAAATACTTCTCCGGCAAATGGCAGGAAGAATGGGCGCATGTATTTTTCCCGCCTAAAACCATGTGGCAGGAGTTTAAAGATGCAGCGGGTGCTATGTGGCACATTACAAAAACATCTTTCCAATCGAAGGTTTTGAAGCGTAACGTATATTAAGGCTTTTTTAACCGCAAAGGGCGCCAAGGTTGCGCATAGAGAGCAAAGTTTTTTTTTACGATACTTCCTTCGTTTCCTTTGCGCAACCTTTGCGTTCTTTGTGGTTAATCTGGTGCCCCACTCTAAAGTCTCGTAAAATTTTTATTAAGCAAAACCATATAATCACCTTATTAATAGTTGCAATTATTATTGCGGCTATTTTTTTGCAATATAAAGAACGCATCTATTTATATTTTAGCAAGAAATCACCAAACGTTGTAACACAAACAATTGTAGGCTCCGATAGAATCAAAATCCACAAAGAATACCTCTTTGATCTGTCTGGCTCGGAAGCTACGGGTGGAAATCCCTACAAACTATTCGATGAAAATTGCGATCCCAAAAACGGTCTACCGGGAAAACCTGTTACCGATCCTTTGCCTAATCGCGGTCTTGATTTGTTTTTTCCACAGGGAAGAGGTTTTCGTATTGTCATCGACTTGCAGGTGTTATGCAATTTAACTGAAATTTATTTGCATGAACGTGGCTTTGAAAGCGATAGTGTTTGGGTGTATACCGGCGATATGCATCAATGGAATTTGAAGGCTGGTTTAAAAACGTCAGGAAGCTCGTCGCAATGGGGCTGGAAAAAGTTTGCACTAGATGATAGTGTGAAGACTCGCTATGTAATGATCCGGTTTAACAGTCATAAATCCACCATCACGGAACTGGCATTGTATGGCCATCCTTTGGAAAAACTGCCCGACCCGCCAACCTACGCTTACACCGGGGCACGTTTGCCCAAACCAACATTGCGCACATTCATGGGCGTTAACTCTTATGACCATGCGCCGATGAAATACATGCAGCCATTTTACGCCACGCGTTTGTACCAAAGCATCGGCTCATACGACAACGATACTGTGAACAATTCTGAAAATATTTCCTTCAATTTTAATTCATATAAATTACCCAAAGAACAACAGCTTAAATACTATGTGGACAGCTTGCATCAGCAATTTGGGAATCAATTGTGGCTAAGTATCCGTGGCGTCCCAACTTATCTCGCAAAGAATGGCTTTTCGCAAAACAGCAAACCGGTTACAGCGCCTGGTATGAACACGGAAGACCCGCTTTCGTACGAACGCCATTCACGATTGTACTGGAATTTAATGGCAGTATACGGCTCTAATAAATTTGATACAAATGAATTACAGTTTCACGATGTGCCACGATTCAGCGGTGCGGGAAGTTTTGAAGTAGTGGAAAACGGCAACGAAGAAGATGCGACATGGACGAAAGATTACTGGCTGCCGACAGAATACTTCGCCGTTTCATCGGCCGATTACGATGGGCACGAAAAACAACTTGGTCCCAAACACGGCTTGGTAGTTGCCGACCCGAATGCCAAACTCATGATGAGCGGAATGATTCAATTGGACACGCAAAGAGTTAAGGTGCTCAACTTTCTCTGCCAAACTTTACGAAAAGACAAACAGTTCATTTGGCAGGGAGGTGTACAATATCATTACTACTGTAACGGTGCTACCTTAACCTCTCCGCCAAAGGGAGGATTAACACCTGAAGAAAATAAGTTGCGCGAAAAACTCGCTGCCGTTCGGGAAGCGCAGTATCGGCTTGTGCCAACTGTTCCGGCGATTTTGGGAGAGAACGGCTACGACAGAAACCAGACATCATGGCAAAGCGTGCCTTTACTGCCTGGTTATAATGAAGCACAATCACAGGGCATCATGACGATTCGTTCTGTGATGGCGGCATTCATGAGTGGCTTCGATATGTACAATTATTTTATGTTGAGGAATTCCACTAACGATGAAAATCCTCCGGGTGTATTCGGCAGTTCGGGAATGATCAGCGGGCCGGGTGGACACATTGTGTATCCCGTTTGGTATTATTGGAGAAATGTGGTGAACAAACTCGCGAATTATCAGCCGGATTCAATTATCAGCGAGAAGGGAGATGTTTGGATATATAAATTGCGGAATAAGTTACACCCGGATTCGGTAGCGTATTATTTTGTAAGCCCAACGAAGAATGGAAAGGTAGTTCAGTATTTCAATTTTAAAATACCGGCGGTTAAGGGTGGGAGTTATATAAAGCTTAATTGGTTTTCTGTTGGAGAGGCGATTCCTGCAGACGAAAAAAGAACCGCGAAAGAAAATACTCTTCAACTCGATGTTTCAGAAGTGCCGGTGTTTGTGCTGCTTGCCGAAAAATGATTGGCACACGGATGACACGGATTGGACGGATTTACACGGATCTTTTTGATGGCACGCAGATGACGCTGATTTAGCAGATTTGCACTGATCTTTTCAAAAACTGTAAAACCTGTCTTAGTTTATTCAGAAAAAAAATCCGTGTAAATCCGTCCAATCCGTGTCATCCGTGTGCAAAAAATCTGCGCCAATCAGTCTAATCTGCGTCATCTGCGTGCTCTCTCTTTGTGTGCTCTCTATTTCAGGTACTCCGCACTTATCCCGTCATACAACTTCAGCAAGTCATTGCTCTTGCCGGTTTTGTCGAAAATAGATTCCCATGTATTTAGCGGCTCCCAGATGAATGCGCCTTTGCCTCTGTTGTTTGGAAGATCAAACACCAGTTTGTGCACTTCCTGTTTCTTCGCAGAGTATTCAACCACAACGATGTCTTTATTATAACGTCTCACCAGGTCGTTCATGTTGTCGCGCAAATCATCCAACGTACCGTGCCACTGCGGATAATAGGAGAGCCCGATCACATCGAAATGTACGTTGCGGGCAACCATGTTATCAATAAAGAAAACCGTTTCTTCATTTTGTCCGCCCAATGCCACGTGCAGCATGATCTCAATATTCGGGTCAACCGCTTTCACCGCAGCTGTTCCGGCACTGATCAACTGTGCAAGATTATTCACCGAAGCAATACTCCCTTCCGGCCACACCATGCCGTGGTTGATCTCGTTACCGATCTGCACCATGTCAGGCGTTGTGCCTTGTTGTTTTAAAGCAGTGATCACTTCTTTGGTAAAATCGTACAGCGACTGTTTCATTTGATCGAAGCTCATGTTCTTCCACGCAGCAGGCTTGTATTGCTTTCCGGGATCGGCCCAGTAATCGCTGTAGTGGAAATCGAGCAGAAACTTCATGCCCGCCGCTTTGATGCGCTTCGCCATTTGCAAAGTATGTTGCAGATCACAGAAACCTTTGCCCGGGGAATAACCGCTGTCTCTCGCTGGATCGTTGAATACACGCAGTCTTATGTAATTGAAACCATGATCTTTCAAAATCAGTATTGCATCTTTCTCCACTCCATTGTCAGAAAACTTCACACCGCGATTTTCCAATTCAGGAAGAAACGAAATATCTGCGCCAATCATTTTGCCTGTTTCGCGAGGCTTCGCCGCTTCGCCTTGCAGCGTGTATTTTTTATCAACGGAAACTTCTGCAACACTTTCTGAAGTAACAGTCACCACATCAGTGGAACCGCTGTACAAGCCACCGGCACTTGCTTCAATCTTGATCATGCCCGGCGTTTTAGTTGATTGCACCAGCACTTGGCATTTGCCATTGAAGGCACTGCGCTGCGATCTGCCATCGGCGCAAATGTCCGGCTCGTGGCAACTCGGATCGCCGTTGCCCACGCCGATAATTTTGCCCGGTCCGCTAATAGTGAAATTGATCATGTTCGCGGCATCCGGCACTTCGCGACCTTCTTTATCTACGATAGAAACATTCATGACAGAAACATCAGTGCCGTTTGCCAGCATCGTAGTTCTGTAAGGAGTTAGTAAAATTTCCGTAGGGGCGGAAGTTGTTTCCACTTTTGCCGTGAGCTTTTTACCTTTTTTATAAGCAATTGCCTCGAGCTTGCCTGGTTCATATTTCACTGTCCACAACAAATGACTATTGCGCGGCATGTCTTTCTTGCCAAGGCTTTTACCGTTGAGGAACAACTCCACATTATCGGCATTGCTGTTTACCCACACATCAATATTTTGTCCGCGTTTGCCCGGCCAGTTCCAATGCGGAGAAATGTTCAGCACATCTTTGTCTGTCCACCAGCTTTGGTAGTAGTAATATAAGTTTTTAGGGAAACCGCACATGTCCATCACACCGAAATGCGAACTGATATTTGGCCATGAAAAAGGTGTAGGCTCACCACGATAGTCAAAGCCCGTCCAAATGAAACCGCCCTGCCAGTAAGCATTTTCAGCTGCTGGTTTCCACCATGCCTCTGCTGTACTTGCCCACCACGGAGCGGTGAGGTCATGATCGGGAAGATAGCCCCAAACAGAATCTTTTTTATAAATGCCACGAGTGGTAACAGTGCTGCCCATCTCTGTGCCAAGCACCGGCTGATTCGGATGATCTTTATGATAATCGGCTACGGCAAATTCGCGGTAGTTAAACCCACGGATTGGAATTACTTCGTTTACGCCTTTGTAAACGTTTGGAAGATCAGCGGCGTAAGTGCTCGTCCTTGTTGGATCGAGTTCTTTTTGTTTAGCGATCAATGTCTCCGCAATGCGTTTGCCAACAGTAGTTGTTTGAATAAATCCTTCTTCATTACCAATGCTCCATAGGAAAACGGAAGGATGGTTCCTGTCACGCAGGATCAATCTTTCAAACTGGCTCATGTATTCGTCGCTGCTGCTGAGCAGGCGTTGTTCGTCGAGCACAAGCATACCGAGGCTATCACACGCTTCAAGCAATTCAGGAGCGGGAGCGTGGTGACTGGTGCGGTAGGCATTGCAGCCCATGTTCTTCAACAAACGGATACGGTAATAATTGAGATCATCGGGTACGGCGCTGCCAACACCTGCCGCATCCTGGTGATTGTTGGTGCCTTGTATTTTTAAATGTTTTCCGTTCAGGAAAAAACCTTCTGTTGCATCAAAACGAATGGAGCGAATGCCAAATCTTTCTGTTTTTTTATACAGTACTTGTTTTCCTTGTCTCACTTCAGATACCACACGATATAAATACGGATCATCCAAATCCCACAAGCGAGGATTGGAAACTTTGAGTTGTTGTTTGATACTTTGCTTTTCGTTGGTGGCAATGGCAAATGATTGTTCTTTTACCTGCTCTACAAGTTTACCATCTCTTGTTGTGATGTAGGTAAATACGGAACAGTTGGAAGGAGCAATGTTTTTGTTTTCAACCGTTGTTTCAATATTTACTGTTGCGGTGTTCGATTGCACATTTGAGTACACAAACAATCCGCCATCGGGAATATGAATGTTGTTGGATTGTTCCAGCCACACGTGTCTGTAAATGCCGGCACCTTCGTAGAACCAGCCTTCGGACTGTGTAGCGTCAACTCTTACCACGATTGTATTTTCTCCGTGGAAGTTGATGATGTCTGTAACGTCATAAGCTGCACCCAAATAACCGCTGATGTTGTTGCCAACAAAATATCCATTTACCCAAATATTTGCATCGCGATAAATACCATCAAAGCGAAGTGCGAAACGGCTTCCTGAATCTGCTACGTTTACATTGAAGCGCTTGCGGTACCAGCCGATGCTTGTTTCGGGAAAGTAGCCGCCAACTGGTTTGTAGCCGTGCGATTCCAGGTTGGCATCAGAGTGGTTGACAAATGGCAATCCGACTGCCCAATCGTGCGGCAGGTTGAGGGTGCGCCAACTGGTGTCAACAAAGGACGGATCGATGGCTGTCTTTTTTGCTCCGCCGTTTTTCGAGTAAAGCGCGGTAAGACTATAATTGAAATCTTTTCCAGGGTCGGATGCACTGCCAAAATGAAATTTCCAATCTTCATCAATATTGATCTTCTTCTGTGCACCAGCCTGTAAGCAAGCCAATGCAAGGCATAAAGAAAGACCAATGAGCTTATTCTTTCGCATAGTTGTTGTTATCTCAAGTTGTTAAATACATTGTGTGCTGTTATTTCCTTCACCACTAAGGCACTGAGGACACTAAGCCACACTAAGGGTTGCCGTGAAAGCAAAGTTCCTTATTTAAATTACCACGCAGGTTGTAAGAACATCAAGCTTCTCTTAGTGAAACTTAGTGCCCTTAGTGTCTTAGTGGTAAAGTTTTGAACTCTTAGTTTGAAAATGCGTTCAAGGCCACAGTCGGTTTTCCGGAATTATCAAAAGCCCCGAGAGTATAGCCATTCCAATTATTATAAGCTTCCGGCTCCCAATACAATATCCCCAATGCTTTTTTATTCGGAACAGATTTGATCAAATCGCTCAGGAACGAGTTACATACAGTCGGGCTATCCCACGGCATACCCACTTCCACCACCATCACTTCTTTACCGTAACGACTCACCATGTCATTCATGTTAGTAAGACATTGTGTGTTATAGGTTGACCAGTTTGAGGTACTTGGATACAGTGACATACCAATTACATCATACTTTGCACCGTTTGTTTTCAAACCATCAAACATCCAGCGAAACAAAGAGTTGTCGTAACCATTAGAAATATGCACAATTACTTTTGCAGAAGGGAAAACACCTTTCACCGCATCATAGCCGGCATTTACTAGCTGCGCAAAATTGCTCATGTTCGTCGATGCTTTGCCATCGGGCCAGAGCATGCCGTCGTTTGTTTCGTTACCCACCTGCACCCATTCAGGAGTTACACCGGCTGTTTTCAATTGGTTCAAAACATCGGTGGTGTGCGTTGCGAGTGCAGTTTTCAATCCCGCAAAATCCAGTGAGGCCCACGCCGCGGGTTTGGTCTGGTGACCGGGATCTGCCCAGGTATCGCTGTAGTGAAAATCGATCATGATGCGCAGACCGAGGTTTTTCGCACGAATGGCTTTTGCCACAACATCAGCAGCATTGTTCCAGCTGGATGTAGGGTTTACCCAAACACGTAGGCGGATGGTGTTTACGCCGAGCGATTTCAGTAACGCCATGCATTCCATTTGCGTTCCGGCGCTGTTGTAAAATTTTCTGCCGGAGGCTTCCATTTCTGTTACCCAGCTTACGTCGGCGCCTTTCACTAGGGTGTCAGTTGTTACAGGAGGATTCGGAGTTCCGCCATCACCGTTGCTTTTCTTACAGGAAATCATTAGAACCAAAACCAGTAGAGAGCCGAATAATCTATTCATAATCTTACATTCAAAAAATTCAAAGTTTACAATTCACCTCTGAGGCACTAAGGGCACTAAGCCACACTAAGGGTACCTCAATCTTTTACCCCTCGTTGCTTGCTATAACCAGCGGTTTAAGAACAATAGGCAACTCTTAGTGAAACTTAGTGTCCTTAGTGCCTTAGTGGTAAAGATTAGGGTGTCACCACACTACTCAATCTTATATTTATAATTCCCATCCCCGCCACTCAAATCCAGCGTCACTTTATAAGTGCCCGTTGTACTCACAGGAATATTTTTACCAGCCCAGCCCGGAGGACCAGCGTAAGTTAGTTTACCATCGTTGTTCACTTTATAACTAATATCATAACTGCCATTGCTCGTGAAAACAAACGCGTTACCAGCAGTAAAAGATACGTTATTTGCCACCCATGTTTTACTGGTAGCATCGTAAGTCATAGGCGTCGAAGAAGTGCTCCAGCCATTGTTATCACCTGAAATGTAAAACTTCACCGCTGTGTAATTGATAGTCAGCGCATTGATGTCCGCATTCACTTTCATGTAAGCGGGAGAAGGCGTGAGCCATAAATTGCCGCCACCTGCAGACATTGTTGTGCTGCTGGTTCCCCAGCCATAAGATTTTCCATCGGTAGTAGAGATCAGTTTGAAAGCATCACCACCCCAGCCATCTGCGTTTGGCAGGTTCAGATAACCTTCATATTTGCCGTCATAATTTACTGAAGTTAGCAAATAACCATTGGTACGGGCAGAAGGCGTTGTCCAGCCATTACCGCCTTGTACCAGCAAAGCAGGCAGACTTACCACATACGTTGTCAACTGCAATGTCTTTTTATCTGTATAGGAAAAAACGGAATCACTAACGGAGTAGCGCACACGAATATCTAATTGTCCTGTTGTACCTGGTGCAATGCCTAATGAAATGGCAGCTTCATTCAAGTTGGAGCCAACGTATTTTAATATTGTTGCGCTGCCATTGCTCACTTGTTTTGGTGCAGCAAAATTGGTTCCTGCTTTTGCAATTTCCACAGTATAACCTACTGCCGCAGAGAAGCCGTAATCTGCAGCGTTCCATTGAATCGTTTCCACGGTGTCTTTCGCACTAGCTTCCGACAATGTAAGCGGACTAGCAGATAATGTCACAACCGGCGCCGGTCCCTGCCGCATCACGGTGTTGGTCAGATCTTTTTTGCAACCCAATAGAAGGGCGGTAAATGTTAGTATGATAATGAGTTGTTTCATGTTTTTACTTTTTACTTTTTCTTTTTTACTTCTTAATACCCCGTGTTTTGCACCAAATGCGGATTCGACGTCAAATCAATCGACGGAATCGGAAACACATTGTATTTAGTATTCACGCTCTTACCAGCTGCCGAGCCGCCTTTCCATGCCCACAAATATGTGTCCGTAGTGAATTTGTCAAAGCGAACAAGATCAGTACGACGTTGTGCTTCGTAATACAACTCACGTCCGCGTTCATCCAAAATAAAATTCAAGGTTAGCTGAGCCGCAGCGATTTCACCACCGGTTTTATTATCCCACGCACGTTTGCGAAGCGCATTAATGTAAGTCAACGCTTGTGTTGCATTGCCACCTGTTCCGTTGCGTAAAACTGATTCTGCGTAAGTCAGATAAATTTCACCCAAGCGAAAAATAGGAAAGTCGATATCCGCCCAGTTGCCATTGGGATCGGCATTTGGCGCGGGTTTGCCGTCATGCGTTAAGTTTCTGTATTTGGATGATGAGTAGCCGTCTGTTTGTTTGTACAGTTCTTTCATCTCCAGGATTTGACCAGGCGTGTAAAACTGTGCTCTTACGTCTGTGTTACCAGAAGGATCAGGGAAAAGCGCCACAAATTGTTGTGTGTGACGCAAACCTGTCCAGCTTCCACTAGTTCCGGATGTTGCAGCAGGAACGCCTACCGGCCCGTGAGCCAGGTAAGTTGTACCGCCCCAATTCTGCGTGTATTTGGCATCATAGGCAATCATGAAAATGTTTTCATCCGTGTTCAGGTTATTGTCTGCAACTGTTAAGTTCCTGTACTTAGGATTCAACGTATAACCTGCGGCAATGATCTTGTTGCAATAAGTGATCGCATCGGTAAATCTTTCTGTACCAGTGTACACTTTTGCATTCAGGTACAACCTTGAAAGCAGCGCCCAAACAGCCCCTTGGTCAGCACGGGGATATTCATTTGCTTTTGGTGCAGCCATGTCTGGCTCGATTGCTTTTAATTCTGATTCGATGTATTTGAAAAGATCGGCGCGTTTGATTTGATCAGGAACCGTTACCGCGATCGTTGTGTTCTCATCAGCAAATGGCGGATTAGCGTAAAGGTCCATCAACACCCAATATTGATAAGCCCTGATGAATCTTGCTTCTGCATGATATTTTTTGATGTCCGCTGCGTCGTTGCCTGTAATGCCGCGACCGCTTACTTTATCCGGCGTTGACTGGCGAATGAAATCATTGGCAATCGCGATCTGGAACATGGAACGATAGTAAACACCTTTCACAATTGGGTTGTCGCTCGACCAGCTCATTTCTTTCAAGCCTTGTATGCCCGCGTCATTCGGCCATGACCATGCCGCTTCGTCCGTAGTAAGTTCCTGCAGGTTCCAGTAGAGGCGAAGGAAATCTGAGTTACCCTCATCGCTGATGATTTCCGGGGAAATGTCCGGAGTGCCCGTACCGCCGGTGTTTCCGGTTAATGCAAAGGCACCGTACACTTTTGCAAGCGCCTGTTTGTAACCCAACGGTGTTTTATACACCTCATCTGCCGTTACGTCGTTGGTAGGTGTGAGGTCAAGTTTTTTTGTACAACCAGCGGCGACAATCACAAGAAGAACCGCTGTTGCGAATATATTATAGAGTCTATTAATCATGATTTGAAATTTGATATTTGAAAACAATTAGCACACAGATGACACTGATTAGACTGATTTACACAGATATTTTTTCTTCTCTGTATCTCTGTGCCTCAGTGGCAAACTAAAAGTCGATTGCTCCTCCGAGTGTAAATATTCTCGGACGTGGATACATATTATTGTCTATTCCGGAACTGATCTCAGGATCAATGCCTTTGTATTTGGTAATCACAAACACGTTTTGCACGCCTGCATTCAATCTTAAGTTTGCTTTTTTCTTGAACACTGCACCGGCATTATAACCTATCGTGAAATTATCCATGCGCAGGAAAGATGCATTTTGCATGAAATAATCGCTCAACAAGTCGATATTGCTGCCAACAAATTTTGTATCGAGGTAACTGCGTGAAGCATTGTACAGCACAGGGTTTCCAAGAATTTGATTTCGGTTGCCGTTGTTGCTCGCAATATTATTGTACACGTAGTTGCCAATGCTGCTGCGCAATACAAAACCTGCGTTCCATTTTTTGTAAGAGAAATTAGTGGTGAAACCCATGAAGACATCCGGATTCGAGCTTTTGCTTTTCACCAAATCCTTTTCATTAATGATGCCATCTTTATTTACATCTACCACCACGTTTTCCAAAGGCTTGCCTGCAGAGTCATACACTTGCTGATACAAATTGAAAGTGTTGCGTGGATAGCCTACGGCAAACACTTGCGCATAACCGCCTTTACCACCGGCAATACCACCTGTTGGAATATCCGTTGCCGGAGTACCAGGAATTACAGACAGATTCGTGATCTTGTTTTTGTTGTAGGCAATGTTGAAACCTGCATCCCATGTGAAGTCTTTCGTTCTTACGATCTGTGCATTCACACTAAACTCAACACCTTTGTTCGTCATGTCGCCAATGTTCGCAAGGAAGTACGCCGCGAAGTTCGAGCCCGCAGGTTGCGGCACTTTCACGAGCAGGTCAGATGTTTTCTTGTAGTACAGATCAATGCTACCCGTGATGCGGTTGTTCAAAAATCCATAATCCAAACCGATGTTAGACGTTGCTGTTTGTTCCCACTTGATCGCAGGGTTGTAAGCACCCGGTCTGTACATTTGATAGTAGGTAGAACCAAACGGATAAGAAGCGTTGGAAGAACTCAAGCCATACGCTGCAAGGAACGCATAGTTATCAATACCATCCTGTTGCCCCGTGATACCATAACCGATTCTTAATTTCAAATCAGACAAAGTATTGTTCGTCATTAAGAATTGTTCGTTCTTGATTTTCCATGCAAAGGCAACAGAAGGGAACATTGCCCATTTGTTCAGCGGACCAAAACGTGATGATCCGTCGCGGCGCAATGTTCCTGTCAGTAAATACCTGTCGGCATAAGAATAATTCACCCTGCCGAAGAAAGAGACCAAACTGTGTTCCGGTTCATTATAAGGAAAAGCCGGATCAGAGTTAGGGTATTTTACACCCGCTGCATTATAGCTGGCGTAGTTGTATACTTTGGTTAAATAATCTACGTAAGAATAACCGGCCATCGCATCCACATGGCTTTTGATCGAAGGAATGTCTTTTGAATAATTCAGGTAAAAATCAAACACTGTGTTTTTTTGTGTTTGGCGATACTTGTTGTTTTGTCCGCCCGTGCCACCCGCTGCATAATCAGACGCTGCACTGTCGGAAACAAACACCGTTCCTTTTCCATCCACCACATCATAACCAAGGTTCATGTTGGCATGCAGGTCAGGAAGAAAGTGAAATTTATAATCCAATTGCAAATTTCCAATGCCTCTCATTGGATTGCTTTTGTCAATCCGTTGATTCAGCAAACCAACAGGGTTGCGGCCAGCCAGCGGAGATAAACCAGTTGGGCTCGTTGGATCGCGGTACTCCCAGTAGCCGCCATAACGGCCATCCTTAATCGTAGAGTAAATTGGTTGAGACGGATCAAAAGTTACTGCACTTCCAATCGCTGCCGTATTGGCGAAACGTGTATTCTGGAAACTTCCTTTCAAGTTCAGGTCCACTTTTAAGTGATCGTCAAAAAAACTTGGATTGATGCGCAACGTCGCCGAAGTGCGCTGCAGGTTATCCGTTTTTAAAATACCGCTCTGGTTCAAATAACCAATCGACAAACGGTAGGGGAGTTTCTTAATACCTCCGCTGATGCTTATATTATTATCTGTTGAAAAAGCCGTCTGGTAAATTTCATCCTGCCAGTTGGTGCTCGCAGTACCCAGCGCCGATTTTTGCGCAGCCGTACCTTTTGCATTTACAACGGAACGGAACTCATCTGCACTCAGCACATCCACTTTGTTGGCTACTGTGGAAAGAGAGTTGTTGGTAGTGAAATTAACTTTCAACCTTCCGCCCGTTCCTTTTTTAGTGGTGATCAAAATAACACCGTTCGCTGCACGCGTTCCGTAAATCGCAGCCGCAGAAGCATCTTTCAAAACCGTGAAAGATTCGATATCATTCGAGTTGATAAAACTCAGCGGATTGGATGCACCGGAGATGCTGCTGTTTTCCAAAGGCACACCATCTACCACAAACAACGGATCGTTGCTTGCGTTTACAGAAGAACCGCCACGAATGCGGATCGTACTTCCTGCGCCGGGTTGTCCGCTGTTGGAAATAACAGAAACACCCGCCACTTTACCGGCAATCATTTGCTCCGGTGTGGAGATTTGTCCCTTCTGGAAATCTTTAGCTGTAACGGTAGAAATAGAACCGGTGAGATCTTTTTTGCGGGTGGTACCATAACCTACGATCACCACTTCATTTAGATTTTGTTTGTCGGTGGCCAGTTTTACATTCAGCGTAGTGCCGCCTGTTTTTTGCTCAACTTTCGCGAAACCGATATAAGTAAAAATGAGTTCATCGTCGCCGGCAGCGGGAATGGTGTAATTACCCTTGGCATCGGTAACGACTGCGATGTTTTTGCCTTTAATAGAAATGGTAACACCGGAAAGCGGGTTCCCGGATTCATCTGTTACCCTGCCGGAGATCTTTTGTTGCGCCGATGTCATCATGACACAACATAGCAGGACGGGCAGAAGAACAGCCGGACGGACACGTCTGGTAATTTTCATACACAAGCAAATTTTAAATGGTGAGTTTTGTTTTAGTTCGTGCTATAAAATTATAATGAGTGTCAAAAGAGCACTTATCTGAGCAATCATATGTTTGGTTCTAATGGTTTTTTTTGAAGTTTTCCCGCAGTAAGTGAGGCAATTGAGATAATTTTAAGTTCGCGCATGCTCACGGGATTTTCACGCAAAGGCGCAAAGAAAAAAAGCCAAGGGCGCTAAGGTTTCTCGCGGCGATCGCAACGAGGCGGCGACGCAACGGAGGATTTCACGCAAAGGGGCACAAGGAGCAAAGGCGCAAAGAGAAGTTTTAAATCTAAGCTCGCTGACGAATTGTTACTTCTCGATTGTCGACATCTTGCAAATCAGTAATGACACTTTGACCTTCGGGTACCCTTTGCGTCGCTTTTCGCCGCGTTCGCTGCGTGAAAAAAAACAGAGTGTTAGCGATGGAACTAATTTCCTTTGCGCCTTTGCGTGAAAAAAACTGCCGCACCACCAGAGTGCCAAAATTTGTAGTGCTTATGACCCGTTTGATTGTTTGCTTTTGTTGTTTGCTTTTTGTTGCGCCTCTGCGTGGAACCAGCCAGGCGCCGGCTATTAATTTTAAGCATATACGGAATGAGGATGGTCTCTCCAACAGCACCATCGAATGCATTTACCAGGATGGCCGCGGGTTCATTTGGTTCGGCACACGCGATGGCCTTAACCGTTATGATGGCTATAAAATAAAAGTCTTCAAAACAAACGACTCGATCGCCACAAGCATTTCCGACAACTTCATCACTTGCCTCTTCCAGGACAAATCCCAGCAACTTTGGATAGGCACTGCCAACGGCCTCAACAGTTTCGATCCTGTTACAAACGCCTTTACCCGCTACAAATACAGCGGCAAATCCGGCAGCATCAGTTATAATTATATCAGCGGCATTGTAGAAGAAAGCAACAACCGCCTCCTCGTCAGTACGCTCGGCGGCGGCCTCAATATTTTTGACAAAAACACCAAATCCTTTACGTCGCTCCGCCAAAACGGAACCGCTAAAGGACCGGCGAGCGACAAAATTTACTGTTTATATAAAGACAGCCGCGGCAACACATGGGTAGGTTCCGATGCAGGCGTGCAAATTTTCGACGCAGAAAATGCTTTTTTTAAAACACCTCTTGAAGTCAGCAACATCAGCAACGCAGTAACGGCGATTAAAGAAGACAAAGGCGGCAACCTCATCATCGGCACAGCGGGCAATGGGCTCTATTTGTTCAACCAACAGTTCAATACACTCAAACAATTCAGTCACTCCGTAACCGATAATGCTTCCATCAGCAGCAATCTTGTGCGGGCCATTTGGGTAACCGCCTCCGGCAAAATATGGACCGGGACGGTGAACGGCGGTCTCGATCTGTTCGATCCGGTAAGCGGACGTTTCTTTAATTATAAATATGAACCCGGCGATCCGCAAAGTTTATCGCAAAGAACGGTTTCCGCTTTGTTCGAAGACAACCAGGAAAATCTTTGGGTGGGCACGCACCGCGGCGGTGTTAATATATATATGCCCAAAACGGAAAAATTTTCCCTTTACCGGCAGGAGCGTAGCGACAACAGCCTTAGCTATAACGACGTAAAATCTTTCTGCGAAGATCGCGAAGGCAATATCTGGATCGGCACCGACGGCGGCGGGTTAAATTTGTTTGACCGAAACAAAAAGACCTTCACGCATTTTAAATATGATCCGCTCAATGCCCGTTCGCTCGCTTCCAACGAAGTGCTCGGCATTACGGAAGACAGCAAAGGCAAATTGTGGGTGGGTACCTGGGGCGGCGGTTTGTGCCTGCTCGACCGCGCCAGCCGCACGTTTACACGACTCACACACAACGCGGCAGACAACGGCTCCATTTCATCCAATTTTATACAGGCTATTTTTGAAGACAGCCAGCAGCGCCTTTGGATCGCCACTTACTATGGCGGTTTGAATTTGTATGATCAAAACACGAGGAAGTTTTCTGCAGTGAAAACAAGCGCCAGTGGAAAAACAAAAATTTCCGGCAACAATACCGTTTCCATTAACGAAGATAAAAGCGGCAATATCTGGATAGGTACTGATGACGGCGGCCTGAACTGCCTGCAACGCTCTACCGGCGAGTTTATCCATTACTTCAACAATGAGGAAAAAAAGCCTGACCTGCGTGTGATATTTGTCGACAGCCACAACAGGCTTTGGGTGGGACAAAAAGGTTTGTATTTGTTTGACGAAAAACAAAACGCCTTTCAACTCTTCACCAAAAAAGCCGGATTATCCGACGAGTTCATCAAAGGAATGGAGGAAGACAACAACGGCATTTTTTGGATCACTACTTCCAATGGACTCACAAAGTTTGATCCGTCTACACTTGCGTTTAAAAAATACAACACCGCCGATGGCTTACAGGGCATGGAATTCGAGGCGAATGCATTTCTCAAAACAAAAGACGGCCAGATCTTCTTTGGTGGCGTGAACGGCTTCAATAGTTTTTATCCCAAAAACATTTCAACCAACGGCTTTGTTCCGCCGGTTTACATTACCGATCTGCAAATATCCAACGACCCGCATCCATCTGCAAAGCAAAAAGAAGACATCAGCTACACGCACAAAGTGGTGCTGAGTTACAGGCAATCGACCTTTGCCTTTTCATTTGCCGCGCTCAATTACGTGGCATCGGAGAACAACAAATTTGCTTACAAACTTGATGGCTGGGACAAAGATTGGATCGAAGCGGGCAATGATCGAAAGGCTTCTTACACCAACGTGAGCCCGGGCACATACACCTTCCGCGTGCGAGCCTCCAACAACGATGGCATCTGGAACGAAACAGGACAAGAGATCACCCTCGTGATCACACCGCCGTTTTGGGCAACATGGTGGTTCAAAACAATTGTCGCGCTGATCGTTGGTGGTGTTGCGTATAGCTTTTACCAAAACAAAAGAAAACTCGAGCGCCAGAAACTGGAAGAGGAAAAGAAGGAAGAAGTGCATCAAATGCAATTGCAGTTCTTCACCAACATCTCGCACGAGTTCCGCACGCCGCTTTCACTCATCATGGGTCCGGCGGAAAAACTCATACAGGACAAAACCGCTTCGCAACATCATCAATACTATAACATCATTTACCGGAACGCTTACCGCCTCATGAATCTCATCAACGAGCTGATGGATTTCCGCAAAGCAGAATCCGGCATTTTGAAACTCCACGTCATGCCCGGCAACATGGAACTTTTTCTGCAGGAAATAGCCGAAGAGTTTGGCGGAGCGGCGAATGAAAAAAACATACACTTTACCGTTAGCACCTCCGGCATTCCCAACGAAAGCTGGTTCGACCGTCAGATACTGGAAAAAATACTCATCAACCTCATCGGCAATTCGTTTAAATACACGGCCAGCGGCGGCACCATTACCGTGCAAGCTGTCGCTTCCATGGAGGGTTACAAACCGCCTTTTGAAAACCACTTAAATATTGCCAGCGACTACAAGCCATTGCAAACAATTTACCTGCGCGTGGCCGACAATGGCATTGGTATTTCCAAAGAATCCATCGTGCATTTGTTTGAACGCTACTATAAAGTGTCCGACACGCACATGGGCTACGGCATCGGACTGGCTTTTGTGAAGAGCATAACGGCGCTGCACAAGGGAAGCATTCGTGTGTACAGCGAACGCAACAAAGGCACAGAGATCATTGTGGCATTGCCTTGCTCACGCGAAGACTTTAGCGATGAAGAACGCTGGATGAGCAACCAAACGCCGAACTCAACTTTTGCCGGTGCATACGACGTGGACGATCAAGCGGAAGAACTGCCGGTAGAGGAGGAGCCACAACCAGAAAACACCAACGCGCCGCTCATTCTGATCGTGGATGACAACGACGAACTGCGCAACTTTTTAAGGGACAGCATTGGCAAAAAATACCGCATTGCCGAAGCGGCGAATGGCAAAGATGGTTTGGCGCTTGCAAAAGCCGACCATCCCGATCTCATCATCAGCGACATCATGATGCCGGTAATGAACGGCGTTGATCTTTGCCGCCAGGTGAAGGAAGATGTGGAGATATCCGACATTCCCTTCCTGATGCTGACTGCCAAGGAATCGCTGCAATCAAAAATAGAAGGCACCGACTCCGGCGCCGATCATTATTTTACCAAACCGATCAGCATTAACCTGCTGGAAAAAACGATCGACAACATCTTCAAGCAAAAAGAAAAGCTAAAGGAAAAATACCGCCGCGACTACTACAGTGAAGTGAAGGACATTGTACAAAGCAGCAAGGACAAGGATTTCCTGCAAGAGCTGATCACTGTAATTGAAACGCACATCAGTAGCCCGGAAATGGACATCAACTACATCTGCACGCAAATCGGCATGAGCCGCACGAGCCTCTACCATAAAATAAAAAGCATCACCGGCCAATCCATCGGCGAATTCATCCGCAGCATCCGCCTGAAAAAAGCCGCCCAGCTTTTAACAGAAGAAGACATCTCAATCACCGAAGCGATGTACAGTGTGGGGATACAAACGCAGTCGTATTTCACGAAAGCATTTAAGAATGAGTTCGGGAAAACGCCTAGCCAGTTTTTGAAGGAGTTGAAGAGGTGAGGGAAGAGGTTTTATTTGTATTTTACGATTCAATTAAATTTTAATTGAAATATTAACCCCTTATCTAGAGTCAAAATGTTCATATCAAAAGTTAGCATCAGAAACTATCGAAATTTTAAAAACTCTAAATTTATTTTTAAAGAAGGAATTAATACGATAATCGGAGAGAACGGAGCCGGGAAGACAAATCTTTTTCGAGCTCTTCGATTATTGTTGGACGATTCATATTTACAATACTCTTATAAGCTATCCGAAAATGATTTCAATAGATCATTAAAAGATTGGAAAGGACAATGGATTATTATTAGCATAGAGTTTGATAAAATAAATAACAATGAAGCAATTCAATCATTATTTATTCATGGCACTGGATTAGTTCAGGAAAATTATGTCAATAAGGCCACCTATACATTATTCTTTCGTCCCAAAATAAATGTTAGACAAAAGCTTTCGGATTTAAAAAAAGGCGATACGGAAGGCTTAAACAAAATCCTTCGAGAGATAACAATAAAAGATTATGAAACTTTTTTTACTGGAAAAAGTACAGCTGACTTTAATAATTTCCAAACATATAAGAAACTGGTAGGAGATTTTGAAAAGATTGAATTTCCAGAACCAACATACTTCGATGCTTCTCTTTTTGGAACTAAGATCCCACATCAACTTTCTATTTCAAAAGAAGTTTGTTTCACATTTATTAAAGCGCTACGCGATGTTGTTAGTGATTTTCAAAACAACAAAACAAATCCTCTATTAACTCTATTAAAAAACAAAAGCGGAAAAATAAAACCGGAAACTTTTGAACCAATAAATGAATTAGTTGAAAAGCTAAATCAAGAAATAGAATCAATGGAGGATGTTGAAAGTATTAGAGAGGATATAAAAAATACAATTCAAGACACAGTTGGTCGAACTTATTCACCATCTTCACTTTCGATTAAATCGAGTGTTCCTGATGATGCTGATAAGCTCTTACAATCATTAAAACTTTTTATCGGAGAATCGGACGAAGCCTACGAAGGTAATATTCATGAGCTAAGTTTGGGTGGAGCAAACCTTGTTTTTCTTACATTAAAATTATTGGAATTTAAATATCAAAAAACTAAAGATTCTTTTGCCAATTTTCTAATGATAGAAGAACCTGAAGCTCATATTCACACTCATATTCAAAAAACACTTTTTGATAAATTAGATTACTCGGATACTCAAATTATCTATTCGACACATTCAACGCAAATCTCAGAGGTAAGTAATGTTGAAAATGCAAATATTCTGGCAAAAAAAACAAACTATGCTGAAGTATACCAACCCTCTGCAGGTTTAGATCCAGAGAATATATCTGAAGTCCAGAGGTATTTAGACGCAGTAAGAACTAACTTGCTTTTTGCAAAAGGAGTAATATTAGTCGAAGGAGATGCCGAAGAAATATTGATTCCTCAACTGATAAAACAGGTATGGGGTGTTAGTCTTGACGAATTAGGAATTAGTTTAATCAACATTAGAAGTACTGGCTTCACGAATGTCGCCCAATTATTTCACTCAGATCGGATTCGCAGGAAGTGTGGTATAATTACAGATTTAGATCAAGCAATATGCGACACAAGTGTCTTACCAGAAGATAGCGAAGAAATTGAAACGTACAAAAAACGACTCAAAAGATCTGAAAGTGTTGGTAGGCAAAGAAAAGAAACTTTGGATAAGCTTGCACTAAAAAACGAATGGCTCGAAGTATTTTATGCCACCCACACTTTTGAGGTAGATTTAATAAAGGCAGACAACGCGTTTGAGGTAAGTAGAATATCAAATAAGATTTACAAGGACACGGAAACTATAGAGTTAGCCGATGCAGAACTTTTTTCAAATGATGTTTCAATATATGGCAAGCGTGTCATTACAATGGCGAAACATGTAGGGAAAGGGTGGTTTGCAATTTTATTAGCAAAAGAAATTACTTGTCACACTATTATTCCCGAATATATCGTAAATGCAGTTCTTTTCGCGAAAGAATATTATTCAAATAACCTAATTGCCGACATTGTAGAATTCAGAATTAGAAATTACTCCTTTGAAACGACAATGTATTCTGCAAATTGTAAATCTGCGTTGACGCTATACAGAAAGAGAGAAATCGATATAACGGAGTTAATTTCAACATTAGAACAGACAATGGCAAACGACCAAATTATATCAGTACTTAAAAGAATTGAACTAAATGTTTTCCTTGGATAACAACGATTTAAATCTGGAGCAACAAAATTCAATACTCTGCGCTGAGAGTGTCTTACTTGTGGCCTGTCCGGGAAGTGGCAAAACAAGAACTTTGACATATAAAATTGCATATGAACTTTCAAGACTTAAATCCAGCAAAGAGTTTGTTATTGCAATCACATACACTAATAATGCGGCAGATGAAATCAAGGACAGAATAGAATTATTGGGAGTTGACATTGCAAACTTATGGATCGGAACAATTCACTCTTTCTGCTCACAATGGATTTTACGCCCTTATGGCTTATATCACGAAAGATTAAAATATGGCTTCAGAGTGATCAACTCACACGAATCAGAAAAGTTGCTTGCTGATCTATGCAACCATTTTAAGTTTCCAGGAGTTTCGGTTTGGGACTGTAACCTCTTGGCCAGACCTGATCAATTAGTTATAACCTGCTTGGATAAAAGAAAACACAAATACATTGAGCAGATTTATGAAAGATATTTTGAAATCTTGAAAGACAATAATCAGATAGACTTTGAACAAATATTATTTTATTCCTATCAAATATTGCTAAAGAATCCAATAATTGCAAAAACATTGGGCAATTTGTTTCCGTTCATTTTAGTGGATGAATACCAAGACACAAAAGAGATTCAATATCATATTATCGCGAAAATTCTAAAAGCAAATAAAGAAAGTTCAAAAACTTTAATTGTAGGCGACCCCAATCAATCTATTTTTGAATCGCTTGGAGGTTACCCAATGCCCAAAGGTGAATTAGAAAACCTGTTTGGTTTTCAATTGGCGGAATTCGAATTAAAAAACAACTATAGATCTTCGGAGAAAATCACCAAATACTTTGAATATTATAAAGTATATCCAAGCAAAATAATCGCGGCGGGTAAACACAAAGAACATAATAGCCTCATCACATTCAATAGCGTTGTATCCGTTAATAACCTAATTGATGAAATCGCGAGACTACTGCAATTCAATATAGAAGATCTAGGCATCTCACCAAATGAAATATGTATTGCAGCTCCTCAATGGGTTCATATCGCAAGCATCACTAGGCGGCTAATGGTGAAACTTCCGGATTATAGTTTTGATGGTCCTGGGATGGCTCCATTTTCAAGAGATATTGAAAATTTTTGGTTTAAAGTTTCTAGGATTGTATTGACTGAACCTTCGCCGTTTATGTATGTACGTCGTTTACGTTGGGCCAAAGTGATATTAGAAGAACTCAATTCAATGGGCATCAATGTTACTGACATGTCAAACAAAAACTTCCTATCCATATGTAATTCTATCACCTTGGGTGAACAAGACGGTTTAACATATCTACAAATCTTTTTTAAACAATTGAGTCAAAGGTTGTCGATAGACATCGATCATTTCCCAATGCTGAAAGAACATTACAAATCATTCTTCGAAAGCTCTCAAGCTCGAATAGATAGACTTAAAAAAGATGGAGGAGCATACATCTCTGACATTGAAAATTTCAGAAAAGTTTTTAAACAAAAAGATGGAATAACCGTATCTACTCTTCACGGTATAAAGGGCGAAGAATACGATACAATGATTGGATTTGGGCTGTTGCACAACTACGTTCCTCACTTCAGTGACGAGCGAGGAGACGAAACCTCAAAGAAAATGTTGTATGTATTAGCATCGAGGGCCAGAAAGAATCTTCATATTATTTCGGAGACGGGGCGAGTTAATGGGAGAAGAGAAAATCTGTTACCAACAAGCCACTTAAAAAACTATACCTATGACTACGATGTTTTTTAGAATTTTTTAGGTGTGGGAACTTAAGTTGCCACACCTCTGGGATTAAATCTTAACTTCTTAAAAATTATTTAAGATTAATAGCGCTGAAGTCACTTTCCCTCCATCAACTTCTCCAACCTCGCAATCATTTCCTCTTTCTCCTTCAACATCCTTTCATACAGCGCAATCTTCTCGTCATGCAATTGAACAATCATATCAATTGGATTGAATGTAGGATTGCTATTGAAAAATGACGGTTGCTGACAATGATCGAAATTAGCTGTATTGGAAATTACATTGATGGCTTGTTCGTCATCTAAATTTTGGAAAACCTCTACAGGAATATTCAAGGCAGTAGAAACCAATAGTAAAATCTCGGGTTCAATTGTTTCCTTTTGTTCGAGTAAGGAAATTTTGCGTTGGGTCCATTCTTCGCCCATTTCATCAGCGAGGCCTTCTTGCTTCCAGCCTCTCATTTCACGGAAACGTTTTACGTTGCGGCCTTCGTGTATTTTGTGCGTAGGGTTGTGTGTTGCCATAAGAGCAAATTAAGAAAAAAGTTTTGAGTTTTGAAAAGCTTAAGGCCTAAGGCTTAACGCGCAACGCATAACGCGGGGCACCTCGAAGATGCGGGCACTCCGTTAGGCGTTGAGCATTTGGCATTAAGCGTTTAGCATGCCTTAATAAGTATTTGAGTGGAAAAGTATTTGGTAGGGGAGCGCAAATTTACACTTTTAATGAACACCGAAATCCTCTTGCAGCATAATAACTTTCTGCGCCGTTATGATACAGGAACACGGTGTTGTAGCGACGGTCACAAAAAACGGCGCCGCCGAGTTTGCGGATGTCGGCAGGAGTGGATACCCAACTGGAGGTTTTTAAATCGAACTGGCCGAGTTGCTGCAACTCGCGATACTGGGTTTCGGTTAAGATGTCAACGCCCATGTCGGCAGCCATGTTGATGGCGCTGTCTTCGGGTTTGTGTTCCTTTCTTGATTCCAGCGCCTGGTGGTCGTAACAAAGACTTCTGCGGCCCTTGGGACTTTCCGCGGAGCAATCATAAAAAGTAAACTCGTTTGTTTTTTTATCGTAAGCTACCACGTCGGGTTCGCCGCCGGTTTCTTCCATTTTTTGCAGCGACCAACATTTGTCTGGCTGCGCTTCCAGCTTTGCCTGCACGGCGGTCCAGTCAAGACCTTTGTGGCAGTTCATGTTTTTTTCGAACCGTGTCTTTAAAGTTTTTAGTAGTTCGCCGGTTTCGGCGGCGGAGAGTTTGTTTGTTTTTTTCATGGTTGGTTTGATTTGTTGGTTGATGATCGGCGACTAGACCTGACAGGTTTTGGTGAGATGGTTGAAATATTTCGACTGCCTGGTGAAACCTGTCAGGTCTTGCAGCCTATGTTTCATGCATCAAATTCAATGTAATAAATTATACGTTCCACAACCTTGTCGGTGTCCATTTTTTCCGGAAGCCAATCGATGTCCTTCATCATATCCTTGATTAAAAACATCTCCATGCAATAACTAAATCCCGGGCATTTTTGATTGGTAATATCCGTTGTATTCATCTCCATTTCTTCTTCCGTCAATTCCAATAATATGACTTCTGAAGAAGGCAATAATTTGCCGTCTATTTTTCGGGCGTACAAAACCAGATCATCATTTATTGTAGCACTATTCAGTATGGCTTCTTTTAAATTCATGCGCTTTTGATTTTCCCGAATATTACACTGCGTCATTGCCCGCCCGGATGAATCCATTCGGACAGGCGAGGTCAGCGGAGTTTGCAGATCGAAAGTAATAAATAAAGTCCCACGTTTATGAACGGCCGAAGCAATCTCTGCTGGCACACGGGGATTGCTTCGCCGGTGCGAAATTGACAAAGTTTCATTTCGTATTGCGGTCAACATTCTAATTCCTAATCTTCAAGTCCTTTACCCGCTAATATCTGTGGCATATACTTTTCAATTCTGGCTTCACGCGTTTTCGCTTGTTTGGCTTGGGAGAAGTACAACAAATATCCGCGCTGGCGGCCGGGCGTTAGGGCTTCGAATGCTTTTTTCAGCGCTGGTTTTTTGTTCAGTTGTGACTGGAACTCCTCGGGAACGGGATATTCCTTCGTCTTTTTAAGTGGCACTTTCAGTCCGGCTTTTTCTACTTCAATGGCCTCGTATACGTAGGACTTCAACGTGCGTTCCTTAATTTCTTTTATGTTGGTATAACGGATCTGACGCTGTGCCTGCACATTTTCTGTTTGCTGTATTAGTATGCCTTCGGGATCATTCAACAATGCTCCTTTGAAAAACAACACCGCGCAGTATTCTTTAAAAGTGTGGATCAGCACAATGTTAGAGCCTTCGTACTGATAGCAAGGGCAGCCCCATTTCACTTCTTCGGTAAGGCCACAATCAAGAATAATTTTTCTCAATTTCTCTGTTTCCTTACTCCAGGCTTTGTCTTTCTCGAAGTAAAAATCAGCCTTAGGATTCATGCCGTTCATGTGATGAGTTTATTAATTAACTAACAACTACCGCTACAGGTTTTCTATCCGCCGGACGGAAATACCACGATACCGCAGTGAGCACTAAAAGCAATATTACCGGAAAAATGGCTCCGGCAGAAGTATCACCCGCTGCGATATGCGAAAATAATGCGCCTGACATTATAAAGAAAAAACCTGCATAGGCCCATTCTTTCAGGATCGGAAATTTAGGAATCAGCACAACGATCGCGCCAACGATTTTCAGAACACCCAGCAGCGTCAGCATATAAGCAGGGAAACCTAAAGTGTTCACAACACTGTCGTAGCCTCCGGCTCCGGTTTTTGTTTTCATTAATTGTACAAGTCCGGTAGAGATCATTCCCAAAGCCAACCAGGCGGTGGAGATCCAGTAGATGATTTTTTGTGTTTTTGTCATGATGTTGATTTTTGTTGCACACGGATGACACGGATTAGACGGATTTACACGGATCTTTTTTGAAATTGCTCTAAAAATGTAGCAGACCTTATTGGCTAATGGTATACTCTGGGTGTCAGGCTGAGCTTGTCGAAGCCTTGCTACACTCTAATCCGTTATCACTTAAAAAGCCACTAACAAATCCGTGCAAATCCGTCAAATCAGTGTCATCCGTGTGCTATTGATTTTTAAATAGGTTGTTTCATTTTGCTTACAACTTCTTCAAGGCGGTTGTGCGCCATGTTGATACCGCCGACGAACGGAAGTTTCATTACCTGGTCGCGCTGGGCGACAGTTTCGTAAATGACATGCATATTGAGGCGACTGGAATTGTCGGTGAGTTTTTCAAATTCGTAGACCTCGAGCTGCACACCGAAAGGAGTGTTCTCCATTTCAAATGTCCGGGTGATCTTTTTCTCCGGAACCAATTCGTGAATCACACCGCTGGCGCTGAAGACAACATTTCCTTTGGGATCGCTGGTCTGGTACTGCCAGCTACCATGTTTCTTACTTTCCAGTTTCAGCACTTTGGTGCCCATCCATTGTTCCACAATTTCCGGTTCAACATATGCCTTAAAGAGCAATTCAACCGGCAATTCAAAATCTCTTGTAATGACTACATCGTGTTTGCCTTCTTCGGCAGTGACTTTTGTTTTTCGTTCCATAGTTTTAGTGTAAAATGGTTTTTAAATTTCGAACAAGTTTATGGTGCTTTAATGACTGAATAGACTGAATAACTGAATAAACTGAAGGGTTGAGTATTTGAAATACCGAATAACTGCTGCCATAATGCAATGTTGACCTTCAAGTTCAGTCTATTCAGTTATTCAGTTTATTCAGTCATTCCTTTGGCTTGTAAGCTTTCATAATCTCCTCCAGCTTATCAAATCGCTCATCCCACATCTTGCGGAATGGTTCGATAAAGTCGTCAACTTCTTTCATTTTTTGGACGTTTATATGGTAATGAATTTCCCGGCCATTTTGTTCCTGGCGAAGCAATTCGCATTCGGTTAGAATGGCAAGGTGTTTAGAAACGGTCGGCCGGGCAGTATCGAAATTGGCAGCAATGGCACCGGCGGTCATGGATTGCGAAGCCACGTGAACGAGGATGGCCCGTCGCGTGGGATCAGCTATAGCTTGAAAGACATCTCTACGTAAATTCATTGCGTAGCTATTTGGCTACAAATATATATGTAGCTATTTGACTACGCAAGTTTTTGAGAGATTTTTTTTGGAGAGAGGGCACACGGATGACACGGATCGGACGGATTTGCACGGATTATTGTTTGAGGGAATAACTTGATCAGTGACCACTTTAGGACTTGTCTTTTAGTTAAACAACACTAAATTTTAATGAAACAAACACTCATAACTTATTTAAAATAAGCGAATTAATGACACTATCTTAAAGATTGGTTTAAAATAAGAGCAAAACGTCATAACCTATTGATTAGTATATATTTTAAAAACAAAACCTAGCATAGAAGCCGTTATTTAGCTTCAGCCAACGGTTCCAGGGAACGATAAATCTTCAAGTTAATATTCTCATACAATGGGTGCTGAAAGCAGCCAGAATAACCCGCAAGCCAACGCACAGATTTTATCTCAAACAATAGCTTAATGATGAACTGAATGAGCCAGGAAATCCACAAGTTTCCCGTAGCTCGGCATAAAAATATCAAGCCGAATTCAGGGTAGTCCGGTAAATTTTCATCGGATGGTTCGTGTGGCCTTCAAACCAGCCATTCCAATGTATGGCAATCCTGTATTGGATTTGACCAGATTCAACCTCAATCCAGCGCAGTTTTTCATCAGCTTATTTTGTCTTATAATTTATATTATGTTAAATAGAGTCATGGCGATTTTATAGTGATTCTATACCCCACCACATTTATTAACAGCCTTCTAACACGTCAATTTGTAATTGATTGTAATATTCTGGAAATAGAAAAGCCACTGGAAATTCAAATACCGGTCTCCTATAATTTGTTGAAGATTTACCTGACCTTCTGCCTTGACATTCATTAAAGCGGATGACTTCTGTCTTATCAATAAAAGAAAACCGGTGGAACAACTCCGCCGGTTTTATCGCTTAAACTGCCTTGTCGATTAAAATATTTACTTGTCTTCCACAATCTTAAACGTTATTGGCTGCTTTTTATACGATTTCAGCTTTACACTCTTTACGATTGCCGGCTTCCATTTCGGACTGTTTCTAATAACGTCCATGGCAGCGTCCTGCAGTAATTTAGGGCCGCTAATTGCTTGTATATCATAAATTGATCCGTCTTTATCTACAATAAATTGTACGACAACCGTTCCGTCAACTCTTTTGCGGACCGCTTTGTCTGGATAAACAAGATTGTGAGCGAGAAACTTGTTCCAGGCAGGAACTCCTCCTGGAAATGACGACTCAACTGTGTCGGGTTGGGTAGCTTTCGCGTCCATCGAATCGGCGAAAATGGCCTGCTGCGCATGTGCGGACGCCGATGCAAAAAATACCACAGCAAGGGCGATAAGGATTCTTTTCATTCGGTAGTTTTTGATTGATTAATTGTAAATGACAAATAGTGAATACCGTGCAAAATAAAAAAACCGGCAGAATTATCTGCCGGTTCTATATACTTTAAGTTTACTTGCCACTTCTAGTGTTGCTTATCCACGTTGTTAAACTTGTCTTCGTAAACTTTCATTTTGTCTTTGTTACCTTTTTGGTCGTAGATGGTAACCAACAGATCAAGCGCATCTTTCAACGCTGATTTGTCGTCCATTTTCAATTTACCCTGGCTACCAAGGATCTGGTCAACTTTCTCAAAGTAAGGAACTGCCTCATCGAATTTTTTATTCATTTCATCTCTGATAGCTGCCTTTTGTTTGATTTGATCCGGAGTCAATTTACCTGCTGCACCTGGTTTAATTGCTTTTGCTTTCGCGTTCAGGTCAACACCCTGGTTGTAGCTGATTTGTCCCAATACAAGGTTTGGCTGTGCGTAGTTAGGCTTAATTTCCAGTACTTTTTTGAAGTTTTCCTGTGCTTCTTTGATCAACTCGTCTGAGTTAGCCGGACGAGCTGCAGCGTCTGCTTTATATGCTTCCTGGTAAAGTTCAACCGCATAGTTGAATCTGTAAACAGAACTATCAGGATATTTAGCGATCATTTCTTTGTACTTGTTGAACAAAGCCTGTTTGTCGCCTTTTTCACGCAGGTAGTCTAACTCGTAGCTTTCCCAGAAACCATCGGCAGGATAAACTTCTTTACCCAAACCAAGGTTTTTCTTCATGTTTACGTCATCTTTCTTATCAGCGTAATATACAACCAGCCATTTGTAGATCTGGTCCATACCTTCACCATGCACTTTTGCATTAGCCAATTTTGCATAGTAATTAGCAGCGTCATCTTTCAGGTTTGCTTTTTCTGCAGAGATACCGGCGTACAGAACTACGTTTGTATCCAGGGAAACAGTACTCCATTTGTTGTCGAACATATAAGCGCCAGCTTCCAAACATTTTTGGAAGTTAGGATATGCATCTTTGTAATCTCCTCTGTTGTAAGCCGCCGCGCCAGATTTGAAATAACCCTGGTAAATATCCATTACCGGCTTGTAATTGTCGATCTGCAATTGCAGGTATTGCTTTTTTTCGTCCATTGAAACGTATTTTTTCAATGCGTCGAAAGCGTCTACACGTGCAGTTGGATATTTTGAAGAAATGGAAGAATCAGCAGCAAGGCCATTGTAAATTTTAGCTTTTGTGTACCATGCATCCTGCTCTTTCGCGTTCTTTTCTACAGCAAGGTATTGATCGATCTGAGTCTTTGCGTCTTCATACTTTTTATTCTTTTCCAGATCCTTGATCTTGTCAAGCTTTTGGGCAAATGAGCCAACTCCTACGGCAAGTAGCAATAGAGAAAAAACTGCTTTTTTCATTTTTTTGAATTTGAAATGTAAGGATTTTTATAGCGTATCATTATTTGTTTCTTCGGTACCATTTTCATCTTCCAGAGAACCGTTTTCTTCTTGTGCACTATTTTCATTGATCACAGTGTCAACTCCATCGCCGGTTGTAATGCCTTCTTCAGCATTTTCCACAACTTTCTCTTCTTCGTGTTCGTCCAGTTTGGTGATCGCTGCAATTTCGTCGCCGTCATCCAGCCTTATCAGTTTCACACCCTGGGTTGCACGTCCCGCTTCGCGGATATCGCCTATGGCTGTACGAATGGTCAAACCAGATTTACAAGTGATCATCAGATCTTCTTTCTCAGTTACTTCCAAAATACCTACCAGCGGACCGGTTTTATCGGTAACGGAAATGGTTTTTACACCTTTACCGCCTCTGTTGGTAATTCTGTATTCGTCGATCGGTGTTCTTTTACCGAAGCCTTTTCCACTTACTACCAACACGGTTTTTGATTGATCCTCCTTATTAACACATATCATACCAATTACCTCGTCGGTTTCATCATCTACCTCAATTCCTGCAACACCGATGGCACCACGACCTGTTGGACGAACTTTTTCTTCAGGGAAACGGATCGCACGGCCACTTTTCACAGCCATCATGATCTCGCAATTTCCGTCGGTCAGTTTCGCATACAATAATTCATCGCCTTCAACAATGGTAATTGCGTTTACACCACTTGTTCTCGGACGGCTGAAATCTTCCAGGCTCGTTTTCTTAATAATACCTCTTTTTGTACAAAGGATAATATAATGTTGACTAACAAAATCCTTGTCGCCAAGGTTCTGAATATCAAGGATCGTTCTGATCTTGTCATCCGGCGGAATTTGCATCAGGTTCTGGATCGCACGCCCCTTGCTGTTCTTCTCGCCTTCAGGAATTTCATAGACTTTCATCCAGTAGCAACGTCCCTTTTCTGTAAAGAACAACATGGTGTGGTGAGTAGATGCCACAAACAGGTGCTCTATGTAGTCTTCGTCACGGGTTTTTCCACCCAAAGCACCGCGGCCACCGCGTCTTTGCTGGCGATATTCGCTTGCAGATGTACGTTTGATATAACCAAGGTGGGAAATGGTGATTACCACGTCTTCCTCTTCAATAAAGTCAAGAACGTTTACTTCGTCAGCCAGGTAAGTGATCTCTGTTTTACGCTCATCACCAAATCTTGCTTTTACTTCTTCCAGTTCTTTTGTGATCACTTCAAATCTTCTGCCTTCGTTGGCCAAAAGTTCTTTTAAGTCGGCAATAAGGCGCATAATCGCAGCATGTTCTTCGCGGATCTTGTCAATTTCCATTCCGGTTAAACGCTGCAAACGCAGTTCCAGAACGGCTTTTGCCTGAATCTCAGTCATTCCAAAATTCGTCATCAAACCTTCTCTCGCAATATCCGGTGTGGTAGAGTTACGGATCAACGCGATCACTTCATCCAGGTGATCCAGCGCTATCATATAACCTTCTAATATATGGGCCTTTTTCTCAGCTTCTCTTAATTCAAATTGTGTGCGGCGAACAACTACTTCGTGACGGAAATCCACAAACTCTGCCACCATTTCGCGAACGCCAAGGGTTTTAGGTTTCCCTTTTACCAGCGCCACATTATTGATACCAAATGAAGTTTGCAGCTCGGTGAATTTGTACAATTGGTTGATCACGATATTCGCAACGGCATCTCTTTTCAGATCTACCACGATACGCGTACCTTCTTTTTTGTTGGATTCGTTGTTTACGTGAGCGATGCCTTCGATTGTTTTAGCAACCACGAGCTGACCGATCTTATCGCAAAGAGCATCACGGTTAACCTGGTAAGGCACTTCGGTAATGATAAGCGTTTCTCGTCCGCTTGGTTTGGTTTCCACGTGCACGCGGCCACGAAGAACGACTCTTCCGCGGCCAGTCATCAAACCTTGCTTCACGCCTTCCATTCCCCAGATGATACCACCTGTCGGGAAATCCGGTGCTTTAATAATATTGCACATTTCTTCCGCTGTAATGGAGCGGTTTTGAATATAGGCGAAACATCCGTCGATAACTTCGGTAAGGTTGTGCGGCAAAATATTCGTTGCCATACCTACCGCGATACCGGTGGAACCGTTTATAAGCAATTGAGGAATACGTGTAGGTAAAACGGTTGGCTCTTTTAGGGAGTCGTCAAAGTTCAATTGGAAATCAACCGTGTCTTTTTCGATGTCGTCCAGCATAGCTTCCGCCATACGGTGCATACGAACCTCCGTATAACGCATAGCCGCCGGTCCGTCGCCATCCTGGCTACCAAAGTTACCCTGACCGTCCACCAGTGTGTAACGCATGCTCCACTCCTGCGCCATACGTACCATGGTATCATATACAGATTTATCACCATGTGGGTGATATTTACCCAACACCTCACCCACAATACGGGCAGATTTTTTATAAGGTTTGTTGTAACTGTTTCCCAGCTCATTCATTGCATACAGCACCCTTCTGTGAACAGGCTTAAAACCGTCCCGTACATCTGGCAAGGCACGTCCTACAATAACCGACATCGAATAATCGATGTAGGCGGACTTCATTTCTTCTTCAATATTTATGGGCTGAATACGGTTCTGGTCGTTCGTTTGAGATGGTAATTGGTTATCTTCCATACTTTTTTCCAAAAAGTAACGTTTATGTAGTTACTTATTAATTTATTATTAAAAATCTTTTAGAATAGTGGCAAATTTACCTGTTTTACCAATGAAAACCAGTTTTATAGCGTGACTTTTTGGGGTGTTTTTTCCACTTTTTACAAAGGTTAATAACAACAAAACAATATAAAATGACATAAATCAACCCAGCGACCAAAACCTACACTAAAACCAACAAATAAATCCAATAACTAAATTATCTGGCATAAATCTTGGGAATATTAACCCACTATAACACATTGCCTTAATAATTTAAACCTAGTCAGATGAGAGCTTCACTTACCTTGATCCTGGTGGTTGCCATGGTAACTACCTTGCACGCAATCAGGATCTACGAGAAACACGAACGTTCGAAAGGTAGCCTCGTAGCGCCGAAATTTTCTTTAGAAAGAGAGGCAGACGTAGCGAACGAAACAGATTCAATGAACATTTTCACGAACCTGATGACAAGACAACGACCAGTTGCACAAATGAGTAACTAATTTTCCACCTAACGATTATTGACAAAAAAGCCTGGCATTTGTATAAAAGCAAAAAGCGGTTTCAATTTTGGAACCGCTTTTTGCTTTTATAAGTTTTGAGTAATGAGTTCTGAGTTCTGAGTCGGGCGTTTATTAGGCAAAATATCAACGTAAATAAAAAACCAGATAGCTTTTTCTAAAACTATCTGGCTCTATGGGCTTTTACTCACAACTCAGAACTCATTACTTATTGTTGAACAACGTATAAAACAATCCCACTTGCAACACGCTGTTTTTAAAGTCTGCGCTTTTCCAGGATGCATTGCTTACGTTGCTAACTTTTGTCAGACCCACATTATAACGGGCTCCGATTCCCAGGCCAAATTTTGTATGATAACCTAAACCTGCTGCCCATGCGAAATCAGCGCCGTTGGTTACATCTTTCACACTCTGGTTCATAAAGTCGCCACCACTTACGTTGATAGAAACTACCGGACCTGTTTCCACATAAAAACCGCCGGGACTTTGTACTTTCAACATAACAGGAATGCTGAAGTAATTCAGTTTAAAATCCTGCTTATTACCAGTTTCACGGTCTTCGATTGTTGCGCCCTGAGTGGAGAATAAAAGTTCCGGCTGCAATGAAATTACTTCTCCGAATTTATAGTTTACAAATGCACCTGCATGGAAACCTATCAATGAACTTTTCTTTGCTGTGGAAAAATCTCCTCCGGTAAAGTTGCTAACGTTTACGCCTCCTTTTACACCTAGCTGAAATTTTTGTGCAAAACTCGCGCTACTGACAAATAACAATGAGGCAAATAGAATCTTTTTCATAAAGTCTTTTTTGTGTGTTTAAATAGTTTTAAAACGGTACTAACATTGACTGTGTACAACACAACATGTTTAATTCAACAAAACAAATTGTTGTCTTAACGATATTGCGAGATCATCCTTTCAATAATCGTTCCATCTTCATCTTGCGTATCATTTTAAATAACTTAATTTCATGTGAGAGCTCAACGCTAAATGCTAAACGCTTAACGCGAAGCTCGCTGCATTTAGCGTTGAGCATTGGGCAAAAAAAATTATCATGAAAGAAATCCTCGTTGCCGGTGCAGGTAAATCATCTGTTTTCCTGATTGAATATCTTTTGCAACACGCTGCAGAAAAGGATTTGCATGTTACCGTTGCTGATGCATTTTTAAAGAATGCAGTTGATAAAATAAATGGCAACAAATACGGCACTGCAGAGAAGCTTGATGTGAATGATATTGATAAAAGACAACAGCTGGTGCGCAAAAGCGATATCGTTATTTCCATGTTGCCTCCTGCCCTGCACATCGAGTTGGCAAAGGATTGTGTATTGTTTGAAAAACATTTGCTCACTGCTTCTTACACCGACGAAGCCGTAAAAAAAATGACTGAGGAAATAGAAACCAGGAACATCTTGTTCTTGTACGAAATGGGGCTCGATCCCGGCATTGACCACATGAGTGCCATGCAAATGATACATGCTATACAAAAAGATGGCGGCAAAATTATTTCATTCAAATCGCATTGTGGTGGTCTTGTTGCGCCGGAGAGTGACAACAATCCGTGGCACTACAAAATATCATGGAATCCTGCAAACGTTGTAAGAGCGGGCAAGGCAGGCGCTTCATTTAAAGAAGATGGTGAGATAAAAAACATCACTTACGATCATCTTTTTTCTCCGGAAAATAAGGTGATGGTAAATGATGAACTCTATTCTTTTTATGCCAACCGGGACTCACTTGCATACATCGACCTGTACAATCTGCACGATACAAAAACTTTTGTAAGAACCACATTGCGTCATCCTGATTTTATCAAAGGCTGGGCCGCCATTGTTGAATTACATTTAACAGACGAAACAAAAAAACTGCAAACCGACGGGCTGTCTCCTGCCGATTTCTTTAAAAAGCATGTGGATGAAAATGGTTTGCAAAAGGCATTGCCAGACGATCCAATAGTACTCGAGCAGTTTGCGTTCATAGATTTTTACGACGATGGAGAACACATCAACAGAGGTTTGTTTACGCCCTGTGAAATATTGCAATACCTGCTCGAGAAAAATCTTGTACTCACGCCAGCCGATAAAGACATGATCGTGATGTTGCACGAAATTGAATTTGAAAAAAATGGCAACACGCATTTGCACAAAAGCAGCCTTGTAGTCACTGGAGATGATAACATCCATACGGCCATGGCCAAAACAGTGGGCCTGCCTCTTGCAATCGCAGCAACAAAGATCTTAGACGGAACTATTACCCTCCGCGGATTACATATTCCTACTGTTCCAGAAATTTATAACGTGGTGATGAGCGAGCTGGAAAAGCTGGGCGTGAAATTTTCATTAATTGAAATTTGAAAATGGAGAGTTGAAAATGGTCTTAAAGTGTCGCACCCAAAGCATTTTCAACTTTCAATTCTCAATTAACTTCCGCGTCTCTCACCGAAAGTATCTTATACTCAATATCCCTGTAAACGATCTTGTATTTGCCGGGTTGCAGGTATAAATAATAGTAACCATTTTCTGCCGTGTTGTATGTTTGGTCAGCAGGAATCAAAACGCCGATATCTTTGTTTACACCTTCGCTTAGATAGTAAGCCTGAACGAGATACAAACTTTTCTCCGTCGGTTTTACCGGATATTCTTTTTTCAAACCATTCATCGAATACCAATCCGGACGGCCATTTTTATATTGTGTTTGCGGATGAACGACCACAATGTCATAACCCGTTGTTGCCAGCAAATCTACGGGCTGATTGTTTTTTATGGCAACAGAAGGTTTTGAAATCGGATATCGGCCAATGTATTGATCATAGAAAATTCTTCCGTATTCAAAATCACTTAGCTCGGTCATATCCGTTTGGTTAATAGTAATCGGATCAATATCAGAGAGTCGTTTAAATGCAAGCGCCATCGGAATATATTTGTCGATCGGCTCTTCAAAAATGTGTCCATGACTTGCCTGAACGACTATTTTCGCTGAACTGTCTTCCTGTAATACTTTGTAAATATTAGCGGCTTGCACCAACTCTCGCTGAAACGAAGAATGGGAATACACTGAGTCCTGGTAAGCCACCAGTTTAAAGCCGATCTTCATTGCCATGCGCAACATCTCAGCATTCACGGGCTCATGTATGTATTTGCCGCTGTTGATATCAATGACTTCTGGTTTTACACTTGCATTATTATTTAAGGCTTCTACCGCAAAATATCTGAACCCCTGTTTATGCAAATCCTGCAGCAAAGAAATGGTGAACACCCTGTGTTGTGGCTTGCACTGTGATTCATTGATCATTACCACCTTTGCAGCAGCGGTTCTGTCGAGTATGTATTTCTTAGCGTCCACATGTTGAATGTTACGTAAAGTATCAACATATGATGTGATAGAAGTTGCAACCTTTTTGCTCAGCGTATCATATCCTTTTGCAGAATAATGCAGCGCCGATTGGTAGTCTGCAACCGATGTGAGGTAGTCGCTGAAATCATCATAAAAAAATTTGTCCTGGAAAGAACGCTTGATCTTGTTTTCATTCTGCAAAGCGGCGTATAAGGGAAACAGATAGTTGATCCTGTTGTTTACTCTATCGCTTAATCGCAAAACAGATGAGTCTGCCAAACTTTTTTTCGATGTATTGATGTACGTTTTTATCTGCGTTAAATAAGGAGATGGCTGCGCAAAAACGGCCATGGAAACAAATAAGAAACTAATCAGGAAAAAGCTTTTAAAACGCATTTGAGAAAATTAGTGTGCAATATTAAAGGAATGTGTAATAAAATAGTGATTATGAAATGTTAACCTTTCAAAGACATTAGTACACAGATGATGCTGATCAGACCGATTTACGCAGATCAATAATTGAATAACTGAAACGAAGGTCGAAGTTGTGCTCAGTTACTCAGTTATTCAACGGATAAAATCCGTGTAAATCAGTCTAACCTGTGTCATCCGTGTACTGATTGTTGCTCATACCACGCTCTCATTTCATTATAAGTTTCTATGTCTGTGATTTTGTCATTGAGAAGTTGCTTAAAAGATAGGCCTTTTATATCCATTTGGTATTTCACCATTAACCAGAATTTAAGATAAGCAGTGCCTAAAAAAGTAGGACCTTCATCTACAAAGGTCTGAGCATATTGAAAACCCTCATTTTCATAATTGACCAATCGGCCTATGTTTTCGCGAAGAATTTCCTTTTCGTCTGTTTGGGATGATTTATAGCAAACATATTCTGCATAGCCTTCCCATTTCCAGATCGGAATATTTTTGATGGGTCTCGAATGGAACAATCCCAAAGCATTGTACTGATAACAGTGGATCATTTCATGCGCTACAGTCCGCGCCATTTGGCGGTTGAAGCCGTTCAACGCGATCCATTGAAAAGAATTATCTGGCTTGCCATTCAGTATAATATTATTGTGGTACCCCCATGCATAAGCATCTCCATAAATGCCCCTTAATATTTTGGGGAACTCGCTGCCATCATTTAAAAACACATCGAGTTTGAAAGCTGAATCATAAATTTCACTGTTCTGCACAAGCGAAATAGCTTTGTCGAAAACTTTGTTGTAGGCTGTATCATAAGGCATCGAGGAGTATACAGAAATGCCACGGTAGTTGTGTTTGCTGGCATACATGATTTGAGGATTCAACATGAACAGCACGAAAATTACCAGCAACAGCAGAAAAATAACAGTGAAGCGGATAATTATTCTTGCAATTCTCCTCATAGTGGTGGTCTCAAATGTGATTATTCATTACAAATAAGCAAACTGAAAGTTCTGCCGGAAACTGAATAACTGAGTAACTGAATAACTGATCTTTAACGTCGATCTTTTCTCAATAATTCAGTATTCAGCCATTCAGTTACTCAGTTACTCAGTTACCCAGTTATTCGGTCATTCAGTCCTCCTCAGCATCTTCTGCAATTCCCTCATCCCTTCCGTGGCGGGCTTTTCAATCGCTGTCAGGTTGCCGATGGATGAGACATATGGAATGCGTTTGTCAACAATATATTTTTCTATGTGATCGGGCGAATAATTTACCAAACCTGCTGCAGGATATACAACCAATGACGTGCCCACCACTGCAAAAATATCCGCACGCCTTACAACGCTGATGGCGCTTTCGATCATTGGAACGGCTTCGCCAAACCACACGATATGTGGGCGCCATTGCGCACCATCGGAGGCTTTATCTCCCAGCTTGATATCTTCTTTGATTGGAGCGATGAGATGTTCGTTCTTTTCGCTGCGCATTTTGAAAATCTCTCCGTGCAGATGCATTACATTCGTGGAGCCTGCACGTTCATGAAGATCATCAATATTTTGCGTGATGATCTGAACATCAAAATCATTCTCAAGTTCAGCCAATGCGATGTGTGCATCATTTGGTTGTGCGTCCAGTACATTTTTCCTTCTGAAATTATAAAACTCCAATACCAATGCAGGATTCTTCATCCAGGCCTGCGGAGTCGCCACTTCTTCTATATCATATCCTTCCCAAAGTCCGTCACTATCGCGAAATGTTTTTAATCCGCTTTCCGCGCTGATGCCGGCACCGGTTAGAACGACAAGTTTCTTTTTCATGGTTGAGAGTTTGTAAAAGATATGTGCTAAGTCAAAAAGAAAAAGTCAAAACGTGCAATGCAGACTTATTTTTAAAAGGCGACCCGATTGTTTTGTTGACTTTAGACTTTAGTAAAAGACCTCATTTGCGGCAGTCCGCAACGTTTTTTACTTTTTATTTTTTATTTTTTACTTATTTCTCCCCGGCTAGTTCCATCACAACATCCCATTCTTCGTCCGTAACCGGCTGAACCGACAAGCGGCCGAGGCGCACCAGTGCCATATCTTTCAAACGTTTATCTGCCTTTACCTGCGCAAGTGTAACAGGCGTTTTTAATTTTCTCACAGGCTTCAGGTCAACCACTACCCATGCTTCATCATCTGTTGTTGGATCCTGGTAAGCCTCTTTGGCAACCTTGGCAATGCCAACAATTTCCACGCCTTCATTGCTATGATAAAAAAATACCTGATCATTTTTTTTCATTGCTTTCATGAAATTGCGTGCTGCATAGTTGCGAACGCCATCCCAAAAAGTTTGCTTATCTTCTACAAACTTATCCCAGCTATATTTGAAAGGTTCTGATTTTACTAACCAGTGGGCCATGTGAAGTTTTGAGTTTTAAGTTATGAGTTATGAGTTGTGAGTTGTTGACTCTATAAAAATAAGACGTTTTGATAATTGAAAATGGAAAGTTGAAAATGAGGTTTTATGCGTGGGTATCTATATTTATGAAAACAAGCTGGTTTGAGCTAACTTAACACACCCACAGAGAAAGCATTTTCAATTTTCCACTTTCAATTTTCAATTAGTCTAATTATTCTTCCCTTCCAGCATAGGCACAAACGAAAAGTTATCGAAAACTTCTTCGTGCAAGCTGCCGTCTGCCAGTTTGGTAAGGCGTTTCATCTTTTGAACGGCACCTTCTCCCAAAGGAATAACCATTCTGCCGCCGACTTTCATTTGATCCACCAACTTTTGTGGAACAAATGGAGCAGCTGCCGTAATGATTACTTTATCGAATGGAGCATAAGTTGGTAACCCTTCAAAACCGTCTCCAAAAAAGCATTTAATGTTTGGATACTTCTTTAATAATGCAAATTGTTTGTTGAGATCAAATAACATTTTTTGACGCTCAATCGTAAAAACCTGCGCTTTCATTTCCCCCAAAACACAAGCCTGGTAAGCACTTCCTGTACCTATTTCCAAAACTTTGTCAAACGGATTGATGTCCAGTAACTGACTCTGGTAAGCCACAGTATAAGGCTGAGAAATGGTTTGCTGCTGGGCAATTGGAAAGGCCCTGTCTTCATAAGCCACTTTGTCAAAAGCCGAATCAAGGAAAAAATGCCGCGGCACTGTGTTGATCGCCGTCAGTACTCTTTCATCGGTGATTCCCTTTGATTGTAGTAAATCTACCAGTTTTTTGCGCAGTCCTTTGTGTCGGTATGTATCTTCGAATGTCCTCATAAGTCGCCTGCAAGATACTTAAACCCTTTAAGAAGATTATTTTATTTGCCAAATACGGAGCTTATTTTTTTATTCACATAGAGTTGGATATCAATATGATAAAAACGTCGTTGCTTATTTTTTAATTAAGCGCTCAGGGGTATTATTTTAAAAAAACTGTCCAAAAATTTGCACAAAACAAAAACACAGTATATTTTCGTGTTGTGTTACGGAATTTACGTAACCGTTTTTAATCCGGTCCACTACCTATTTATTACCTCCCAGAAATTTAATATCTACAAGAGCTTTTAGGCCCGATCTAATCCATCGGTTTGCGTTATCCAATTCGATCTCCTATCGACATTTCCATATTTTAATTCCATTCCGCGAATACCCATCACTCGATGCGTAACTAGTTTTCGCATGTCTGAAGTGACCCAAGTAATCCGTTTTTACCTTATTAAAATATACAAATATGATCAAATTGTACCCAAACCGTGTGCGCAAAGCACTCTTGACTTTAACAGTCGCTTCTTTCTCTTCTATTTCTTTATTTGCACAATGCCCAACAGGATCTATCACCGCTGTAGACGGCGGAACTTACGGTAGCGGACAGATAGTGTGTGGTTCTAGCCTTGCCAACAATCAGTCAATTACTCTTAACAGTGGTTCACAACTGGTAATTCCAACAGGAACAACGTTTAAAGCTACTATTAATGCAGCAAACAATGTTGAGATCTATGTGCAGGCAAATGCAACTTTCCAACCAAAGAAAGTGAACAATTTCGGTGGTAAAGTCACTAACTACGGCACTACAACAATTGATTTTACCTTAGCTGGTGGTAGTCAGATTCTTAATGCATCGACAATGAATATTAACGGTGCTAATTTTAACGGTCAGGTTACTATTAATAACACTGCATGTGGTTATTTGACTACAAATGCGCTGACTTTTAATTCTAATGCTTCTACAATTACCAACAGCGGTTCGCTGCTCGTTAACGGCGGCCTGACACTTGAAACAGGTAATCAATTGACTAACAGAGGTCAAATGTATGTTTACGGAACTTATATTCTGCGCGGAAAAATCACTAACGAGGGCAAGCTTGTTTTAGGTAGCAATGCCGGTACTGGCATATCCGGAAACGACTCCCTGATAAATAAAAATGTATTGGTAGTAGACGGTAGCGCTACAATTAGCAAAGCGATCCGCAACGATGGTTTGATTTGGATAGCAGGTAGTACAACTTTTACATCAGCCAACAATTTCACCCAAACAAACACTGTTTCTTATCTCAGAATTGATGGGGCTGTTTCATATGCTGATGTTATCGCCGGTACAGGGTATGCTCGTATCGCAGGCGCTAAAAGCGGAACCGGTTCGTTTTTCTTGGCGACAGCGCCAACAGCTATAGATACTTTTAACTTTGTAGCAAATGGTGCTAGCCCTGCAAAACCATGTGGACTTGACGAGAGTTCTGGAATTCTACCAATCGTTCTGCAGAACTTTACTGCAAGAGCAAGTGGTAACGCAGCACAATTAAACTGGTCAACTGTTTCTGAATTGAACGGAAAAGCAATGATCGTTCAACGCAGCACTGACGGTACTAACTTTGAAGATATCCAGACAGTTGCTTCAAAAACAAATAGCACAATTGTTCAAAATTATTCTTATATTGATAACAACGTAGCGAATGGCGTTAACTACTACCGTTTGAAACTTGTTTCAACTGATGCTCCAGTTGCTTACAGCGCGGTAGTTGCGGTAAAATTCAGTGTGACTACAGAACAACAAGCGATCAGCGTGTTCCCTAATCCGTTCACTGATCATTTCACTGTGAAGTTTGCAGATGTGAAAGGCGGTGGTAATGTTGTTGCTAAATTATACAATGCACAAGGTGCTGTTATTTTGGTACAATCATTCAACAGTGCAGCTTCTGTAACAATCAATACACCAGCAAGTTTGGCAAAAGGTGTATACGTATTGGAAATTAGCGCTAACGGCGAAAAATATTATCATAGATTAATGAAGCTTTAATCAAGCATTCCGACACATTTCCTGAGCCCTGGCTTACGCCGGGGCTTTTTTGTGCTTTTGCCACAGAGGCACAGAGAACACAGAGGAATAAGAAAAAATCAAAAAATGTCTGATAGTAATAGAGCTTTTAGATTGTCGAACATTTTGACTTTTGACTCGAATTTAAACTCAGTGCCCTTTGTGCCTCTGTGGCAAAAAAAAGACGCCGTAAGGCGTCTCAAATAACTATAGCAAAGTCTCTTATTTCTTCCTGAAGAAAATCCTTATCGGAACTCCCTTAAAGTTGAAATCTTCTCTCAACTTGTTTTCAAGGTAATTCTTGTATGGAGTTTTGATATCATCCGGATAGTTCGTGAAGAATGCGAATGATGGAACGTTTGTCGGCAATTGCGTTACGTACTTGATCGAAACTGCGTGACCGCGTACAACCGGCGCGTGGTATGCTTTCATTGCATTTTGCATCGCTTCATTCAACTGTGAAGTTGGGATTTTGCGTTGCTTGTTTTCAAACACTTCCAACCCCATTTCGATGGCTTTGAAAATTCTTGTTTTATCTTTTACTGAGATGAAAATAATAGGTACGTCAGTAAACGGCGCAATTTTTAGCTTCAGTTGTTTCTCGTAATCACGGGCAGTATTGGTTTCTTTTTCCATCAGATCCCATTTGTTTACCAAGAAAACAATACCCTTTCCTTTTTTTGCAGCAAGACCGAAGATATTCAGGTCCTGCGCCGTGATACCTTGTTTCGCGTCGATCAGCAGCAAACAAACATCTGCTTCGTCCATTGCTTTGATGGCGCGGATAACAGAGTAAAATTCCAGGTCCTCACTCACTTTATTTTTACGACGGATACCTGCCGTATCGATCAAAACGAATTCTTTCTCGAAAAGGTTATAGTGCGTGTGAATAGTGTCACGCGTAGTACCCGCGATGTCGCTTACAATGGTTCTTTCCTCTCCCACCAATGCATTCAGCAAAGAAGATTTACCAACGTTGGGCTGACCAATGATCGCAAATTTTGGAAGCGGTTTTTCATCCTCCATTGCCTGCAGATGATCATCTGTGATAAGAGCACTAACTGCATCGAGCAATTCACCCGACCCACTACCGCTCATAGCGGAAATGAAGAATGTATTTTCGAGCCCCAGGCCGTAAAACTCAGAGGCTTCCAAATATCTTTCGTGGTTGTCCACTTTGTTTACTGCAAGGAAAACTGGTTTGGGAGAACGGCGCAAAAGGTCTGCCATTGCATCATCCAGATCGGTGATACCAGTAACGGTATCCGTCATAAAGATGACGGCGTTCGCTTCTTCCAACGCGATTAACACCTGCTTTTTTATTTCTCTTTCAAAAACGTCTTCACTCTGAGGCACAAATCCTCCTGTATCAATTACGTTGAATGACTTTCCGGCCCATTCCGCCACTCCATACTGACGGTCGCGTGTTACACCGCTAACATCATCAACAATAGCTTTACGCTGCTCCAACAAACGGTTGAAGAACGTACTTTTTCCCACATTGGGCCTTCCTACTATTGCCACTGTAAATCCTGCCATGATTCTTTATTTTATTTTGGAACGCAGATTTTTAAGATTGTCATGATTCTTCTGATGATATTCTGTCATTCCTGAAACTCTATTTCAATTAAGAATAATGCACTTAAACAATTCTTAATTCTTAATTTTTAATTCTTAATTATTTATATCCGTATTCCTTCAAGAACGTCTCATTATCTCTCCACTTCGGACGCACCTTTACAAACAGTTCGAGGAACACTTTGTTGCCGACAAACTTTTCAATTTCGCCTCTTGCCTGTGTACCCAACTTTTTGATCATGCTGCCTTTTTCGCCAAGAAGAATGCCCTTTTGGGTATCGCGCTGCACAATAATATCTGCTGTAATTTTTATTAAGGTCTGTTTTTCTTTAAACTCCTGCACTAAAACAGTGGTGTGGTAAGGAATTTCATCCTGGTACAGTTGATAGATCTGTTCACGGATCAACTCTCCCACAAAAAAACGTGTCGACAGATCACTCAACTCATCGCCTTCGAAGAAAGGTTCGCCTTCCGGCAAAAATGAAAGGATTTCTTTCAGCAATTCATCGATGCCTATTTTTTTTAGAGCAGAAACTGCCACTACTTTTTTTGCGTAGCTTTTCTCTTTAAAAAAGTTTACCGCGTCTTCCAGCTTTGTACCTTTTGCGCCTTCTATTTTGTTGATGACAACAAGTGCGGGCACTTTTAGTTTTAAACTGGAGAAAATAGCGTCACATTCTGCGAGATCTTCGTACAAATCGACGAGCAGCAGGGCCAGATCCGCATCTTCCAAAGCACCTTTTACAGACTGCATCATTTTTTCATGCAGCTTGTACTTCGGTTCGATGATACCGGGCGTATCGGAGAAAATGATCTGGTAATCTTTTTCGGTCAGAATGCCTTTGATGCGATGGCGTGTCGTTTGCACCTTCGGTGAAACGATGGCCAGCTTTTCATCCATAAAAGCATTGAGCAAAGTGCTCTTTCCCGCGTTGGGCTTTCCAAATATGTTTACAAAACCGGTTTTCATGACTTTTTTATTTCACGCAAAGACGCTAAGTGGCGCAAAGATCGCAAAGAAATTCCGTTAAATAGACTACCCATAACCATTCAGGTCAAAAATCAACTCATCTCATAGTTCATGAGTAAAAGATTTTGACTACTTCTTGGATTATCATGAATCCTTCTATTGAGTTCACGTTGTTCGCTATTCCAATTGGCTTCCTCAATTACCTTGCATGTATCATCCACACAATAGACCATATAGTTTTTGCCTGCCAAATCTTTATAGACTGCAGCTAATGCTTGAGCAGTACTAGTTTCCTGACTAATATCTAACACCATTTCTGAAGGGATGGAATAACCAATTATTGGAGTTCGCCAAGTACCACTTGGGTCTTTTTCTATGAATCTTACAAACAATGCTGGCCCTTTGCCAATATTCATAAGTACCCAATTCTTATTCTTTACTCTAATAAAATCAAGAACTGGCTTTTGCAAATTTTTATCAAAGGAATCTCTTTGTTTTTGAGCAAAGTAGACAAGAATTGCTATCGATACTGTTGCAATCGTTCCAATAATTTCAAATATATCCTTTACTATTTCCAAACAATTCATAAAGAAGATTAGCTTATCAAAATCCTCAAATGAAAAAAGGCTCATACGAGCCTCTTTTTGTGTTGCGAAGGGAGGGTTCGAACCTCCGACCTTCGGGTTATGAGCCCGACGAGCTACCGCTGCTCTACTTCGCGATATAATATGTTTAAAATGTTCAAGTTTCGTCCCAATCGCGGTTATCGCTGTACCGTTTGTTTCGATTGGAGTGCAAAGATAGGGATAAGAAATTGACTACCAAATATTTTTTAAAAATTTTCAAAGTTTTTTTGGGAGAACGCTCAATGGTGAACGCCTAATGCCCAATGCGGAGTCAGTGCATTAGGCATTAGGCCTCCAGCACTTTACTTATCCTTCTTCACAATGCTGCTCGCTCCACTGGATTGAATGTTTTTAACCAGGCCCGTTCCTTTATAATATATGTCGCTGGCTCCGCTCAGTTTTGCATCCAGTTCTTTATTTACAGTGATCTTTATTTTGGATGCGCCTGAAGCATTCAAAGAACACCTTTCTGTCAGGAGATCATATCCCTTAAAATCGCTTGCACCGCTCGCAGAAATTTCGAGCACTTCTGCACTGCCTTTTATATTTGTGTCACTCGCGCCACTCAAGCCAACAACCAATCTTTTTACTTCCACTTCACCTTTAAAATCGCTGGCTCCATTCATTGACAACTCAAGCAAGTCACCGGTCAATTTTCCACTTATATATACATCGCTGGCTCCGGAAGATTTGATCAACGTAAGTGTTTTAACGGCAATATACACACGTAATTTTTTATCTCCCCTGTTCCATTTGTGTCCCTGATCGTAAGATATTTTAAGCGTATGACCGGAAACCTCCGTGCGAATATGGTCGCGATCCTCCACATCTTTGGCACTTACAGCCAATCCTTCTTTATCGGACTGACTTATATATAAATCAATAGCGCTGGACACCTCAATTTCTGTAAAAGTGCCAACAGTTCGAGACACCGCGTTCGGGTCGTTTATTACCTTTTCCTGGCCTCTTGCAACTAACGCACCTATGGTAACTAGGATTAAAAAAATAGCTTTTCTCATTTGAGTTGTAAGTTATGAGTTTTAAGTTTTAAGTTTTGAGATGTTGGGTGCTACATTCAGAGGGGCAACCCCATTTTCAATTTTCAATTAATTAGACTTATTAATGCTTCCGCCACTTCCAGTAGAGATCTTCACAATATTGCCTGTTCCTTTGTAACGAATACTTCCGCCACTCGATGCTTCGGCTACGAGGCCCGTGCTTACATTTGTTTCGATAATGCCGCCACTGGCTACATCGGCTGTACAATTTTTTGCTACAAAGTCATATCCTTTAAACACTGCGCCGCTGCTGGTTTTTATTACCAGTTCGTCCCCGCTTCCTGAAAGAGATACCTGTGATCCGCTATTTTGGTGCACCACCATTTTACTGCTTTTCATCGTTCCTTTAAAACTGCTCCCTGAACTAAGACTCAATACCATTTGGCCGGAGCTAAGACTGCCGTCAACCGTGATCTGCACACCCGAAGAACCTTCTAATGCAGCGAGTTCCGGAACGGCTACATATACTTTCAATTGCTTACCCTTGGTGCCTCTGGGATATAAACTGTAATCGAAAGAAATCTTCAAAACACCGTCATGAACTTCAGTAATAAGATTGTTACGATCTTCTACTGTGGCTGCGCTGGCTACCACTTGTTGGGTTCCCTGGGAAAGCATGAGTTGAATGCCTCCCGATACATCAATGGCGTTGAATTTTCCCACGGTTCTCACTTCTGCGTTGTTGTCTTTCACAACTTTATTCTGCGCTATGGCAACCATGGCAAATGCGAGGCCCAGCAAGGACAAGAGCATTTTTTGCATAACAGTTATTTTAAGGTGTGACGGCCCTGCGGAAAAAAAGTTACAGGTTTTTCCATTTTTTATCCATTAATTTTGCGGTATTATTTACAATCAATTATAACGACGTGATCCGGGCCCGGCACATTTTTGTAATCGACTTGTAAAATTCAGTTCCCGGGGTGCCTAATTTTTGCAAATGCAAAATGGCTGAGATAATACCCGTAGAACCTGATCAGGGTAATGCCTGCGCAGGGAAGGTGGCCAAAACTTCGTTGTTTCTATCCGCATTCGCTTACGCAGCATTTCCATCAAAAACAATTTTTATTAACCTCAAATGCATTTCGCATGAAAAAATTGATTTTGGGGATTTGCTTCATCTTGTTATCAATTTTCACTTTTGCCCAAACAATCAAGGGCAAAGTAACAGATGCTGCTACTGGATCTCCGGTAAATGGTGCCACTATTGATGTAGAAGGCGCCGGAATTACTACTACCAATGAAAGCGGTTTGTTTTACATGGCCGTTAAAAAAGGAACGTACACTGTAAATATTACCAATGTAGGGTTTAAAAAACTGGAAGAAAAATTATCGCCTTCTTCCACTGTCGCAGAAATAAAACTGCAGCGTCAGGATTTGTTTCTACAAGAAGTAGAAATCAAGGCTGTACGAGCTTCCGAGAAATCTCCGTTTACCAAAACAAATATCAGTAAGAAGGAAATAGAGAAAAATAATCTCGGCCAGGACCTGCCATTTCTCCTGAACCAATCGCCTTCTGTGGTGGTGAATTCAGATGCCGGAAATGGCGTTGGCTACACAGGCATCCACATTCGCGGAACAGATGGAACCCGCATCAACGTTACATTGAACGGCATTCCTTATAATGACGCTGAAAGCCAGGGATCTTATTTTGTGGATCTTCCTGATTTTGCCTCTTCGCTGAATTCTGTTCAGGTACAACGCGGTGTTGGAACGTCTACAAACGGTTCGGGGGCGTTTGGTGCAACGATCAATTTGAGCACCAACGAATTTAATGACAAGGCGTATGGCGAAATCAATAACAGTTTCGGGTCTTTCAATACATGGAAAAATACGGTGAAAGCAGGATCTGGTTTGATCAATGACCATTTCACTGTCGATGCACGATTGAGCCGCATAACAAGCGATGGTTATATCGATCGTGCAAGCAGCGATTTACAATCATTGTACTTGTCAGGTGCTTATATTAACAACAAAACATCTGTTCGTTTTAATTTGATAAAAGGAAAGGAAAAAACTTACCAGGCATGGAACGGTGTGCCGGAAGCCCTGCTGTACACAGATCGTACGTACAACTCTTGCGGTACAGAAAAGCCCGGTGATCCGTACAATAATCAAACTGACAATTACTGGCAGGACCATTATCAGTTGTTCGTAAACCAGGAGTTATCAAAAACCTGGTCGTTCAACGTGGCGTCTTTCCTGACTCGCGGTAAAGGTTATTATGAAGAATACAAAGCACAACAACCTTTTGAAAACTATGGTTTATCGGATACAACCATCAACGGCGCTCCGGTTACACAAACCGATTTGGTTCGTCAGCGATGGCTCGATAACTATTTCTACGGACAGGTTTTGAGCTTTCAACATAAGTCTGCCAAAGACGAAGTAACAATAGGCGGCGGCTGGTCAGAATATGATGGAAAGCATTATGGTGACGTGATTTGGGCGCAAGTAGGCATCCCGAAAGATTACCGTTATTACAATTATCCTGCGGTAAAAAGAGATCAGAATGTTTATGTGAAATGGCTGCATCAATTGAGCACGAACTGGAACCTATTTGGCGACATGCAATACCGTCATGTTTATCACAGAATGGAGGGCTTTGAAGATTTCCCTGAAATGACGATCTCCCGTCAGTTTGACTTCTTCAATCCTAAAGCAGGTATAAGCTACAATCGTAATAGTTACAATGCATATTTCAGTTTTGCAATGGCAGGTAAAGAACCAAACCGCGACGACTTCCAGGCAAATCCTTCACAACAACCAAAGCGTGAGCAACTGCAGGACTTTGAGTTGGGTATGGAAAAAAAGAGCTCATGGTTTTCATATGGGGCAACTTTGTATTACATGAACTACAAAGATCAACTGGTTTTAACCGGACAAATGAATGATGTTGGAGCTTACGTTCGTGTGAATGTGCCTAACAGCTACCGCGCAGGCATTGAACTGCAGGGAAGCGTGGTCGTGAACAACTGGATGAACATCCATGCCAACCTGGCTTTCAGCAAAAACAAGATCAAATCATTCAATGCGTATTTTGACGATTACGATAATAGCGGAGAGTGGGTAAAGCAAATTCCGAAAGAATATAAAAACACTGATATATCCTTCTCTCCTTCAATCATTGCTGGCGGAACGATCAACTTTATTCCGGCAAAATTCCTGGTGATCAGTTTGCCGGCGAAATTTGTGGGCAAGCAATATCTTGATAATACCCAGGATGAAACAAGAAAGCTGAGCGATTATTATTCGCAAAATGTGATGGCGACATTTACCATCAAGCATTTACTGTTCAGCGAGTGGAACATCATCGGCCAGGTGAATAATGTGTTCAACAAACGTTTTGAAACAAACGGCGCAGCATATGCAACCATGCTAAATGGCTCCATCCAAAACGACAATTATTACTTCCCGAATGCCGGAACGAATTTTATGGTAGGCGTGAACGTGAAGTTGTAGAGAGACGGCACACAGATGACGCTTGGAGATTTCACGCAAAGGCGCAAAGGAAAAACAAAGAACGCAAAGGGTTTCACGCAGCGAACGCAACAAAGCGGGCGATGCAGGGGAGGTTATCGTTTGGAGTTTGTTGATGGGTTAAAGAGTCTGGAATATAGATCTTTTAAAAAACTTACGTTGAAACGTCGACCTTCGAGAACTCTTTGCGTCGCTTTTTCGCAGCGTTCGCTGCGTGAAAAAAAACAGTTTTCTTGCATGAAAAAATATTCCTTTGCGCCTTTGCGTGAAATCTTATCTGTGTGCCAATAAATTTTACCTTCGCACGCATGAAAGTTTTCAAATTTGGCGGGGCCAGCGTTAACAGCATTGAACGTATTCAAAATGTAGCCTCTATTCTTCGCAGCTTTTCAAGTGAAAAAATATTGATTGTCATTTCTGCCATCGGCAAAACCACCAATGCATTGGAGAAGGTGGCGGAAGCTTTCTTTGAGGGCGAAAAAGAAAAGGCGCTCGAACTTTTCACTGCAATTAAAAATGAACATCTGGAAACAGCGAAGCAACTCCTGCAACAAAATGTGCAGAGAGCAAACGACCGGTTGCTGGATATTTTCACGGAAGTTGAATGGCTGTTACACGACAGACCGGTTCGGGAGTTTGACTACTATTATGATCAGATAGTCTGTACCGGTGAATTACTTTCTACAGCGATCATTAGTTTGTATTTGAATGACCAGCAAATCTCCAATACATGGATCGATGTGCGTGATATTTTCAGGACCGATAATAATTTCCGTGATGCCAATATTGATTGGGCATTTACTGAACAGCAAGTGAATGAGCAGGTATTGCCATTGTTTGACGAAACCAACTTTGTCATCACACAAGGTTTTATTGGCGCTACTGCCGATAACGAAAGCACGACACTTGGTCGCGAAGGAAGTGACTACACCGCTGCTATTTTCGCCAACATGCTGAATGCAGAAAGCCAAACAATCTGGAAAGATGTGGAAGGGGTGATGAATGCCGATCCCAAATTATTTCCTGCTGCACAACTGATCAACGAGCTGAACTATAAAGAAGTGATCGAGATGGCTTACTACGGCGCACAGGTCATTCACCCTAAAACCATCAAACCGCTGCAGAACAAGAACATTCCTTTATTGGTAAAATGTTTTTTAAATAAAGATTTACCGGGAACGATCATTCACAACAGCAAAGTAAACAACTTGCCCCCTATCATTGTGATCAAAACAAACCAGGTGTTGCTGCAATTGAATTCTAAAGATTATTCTTTTGTAGGCGAACATGCGGTGGGCAAATTGTATCAGCTGCTGGAAGCGCAAAACATGCGTCCAAACCTCACTCAAAATGCGGCAATTAGTTTTGTTTGCTGTGTAGATAACAAACCAGAGAAGATTGAAAAGATCGCTGCTGCCGCTTCCGAAATGTTTGATGTGCAATTGCAAAAAGATTTGACGTTGCTAACGGTTCGCCATTACAACAACGGCATTCTCGACGAACTGATTGCCGATAAGAAATTGTTGATTAAGCAGCAGACGGTGGACACAGTGCAGGCGCTGGTGGCAGCAATTTGAGAATTTGAAGATTTGAAAATTTGAAAATTCGTTCAGTGTATCAGTCGTTATTTAGTATTGGCAGCCCATAAGGCTAATAATATAAATGCGGAATGATTCACCTAAAGCATTTTCAAATTAGCAAATTTTCAAATTATGCCGGAAAGAATTCTGCCAATCTTTCTTTCATGGCTGCTGGCATAACAGTGCGCTGCATGGTCTTGGCTTCGAGGAAATACAACACTACTTTTCCTGTGTTTAACAGGTTGCCCTGCTCATTATACACTTCCTGGTGAAATTCAATTTTATGATGGAGCGGCAGCTCTTTTAGAATAGTTTTTACCGTTAACAGATTATCATACAGTGCAGGTCTGAGATACTTACAATGCATTTCCACTACGGGCATGATCACGCCTGTTCTTTCCAGTTCCGCATAAGCAAAACCCAATTGGCGGATGGCTTCTACCCTGCCCACTTCATAATATTGAGCATAGTTGCCATAATACACGACGCCCATTTGATCTGTCTCTGCGTAACGAACGCGTATTTGTGTTTCGCTGGAATACATTTTGTCAGGAATTAGAAATTAGGAACTAGAAATTAGAAGGCGCCAAGGTAATTAATAATTAATAAAGAATAATTAACGGTTGCAGCTACCGAGTGGATTGGCGAAATGAGTAACAATGCAAAGAAGCAGGGCGAATGCAATTCGCCCCTATATTTTCAACTTTCAACTTTCAATTTTAATTACTTCCCAATCATCCCATCAACACTTGCTTTGCCCGGTCCCATTAAAAGAATGGCAAGAAAACAGGTTAAGAATAATGCGGCGTTTGCACCGGCGCCAAATACGTCACCGTGATGTGCCTTAACGAGTGCAACACCTAACGCGATCGCAGGTGGAATGGCGAAGATGCGGGTAAACAACCCCACTACTACAAACAACGAACAGAAAAATTCTGCGAAAATAACAAGACACAAACTGGCGGGACTGCCTATGCCCATAAAATTCATGAAAGTATTTTTTTTGCCTGCGAAGTGAACCAGTTTGTCATAACCGTGTGGCATCAATAAAGCGCCTGCTCCTATTCTCAGTAAAAAAGTTCCAAGGTTAAAAGCCCAGTCAGCACAAGTAATTGACAACAATCTTTTCATGAAGAATTGAATTTTGCCAAAAATAATGGATATGTGGATATGTTGTTCAATGCGAAAATCAAAATTCAAAAGTAAAAATTCAAAAATCAAAACGGTCGCCGAATTTCTAAGAATCCTCAGTATCGGGTTCAAGGTTTTGACTTTTTACTTTTGAATTTTCATGCGGCTAGCCTTTATCTATCATTCATCGCTCCCAATTCATAACTAAATTTCCTTCTTTCCCCCAAGAAAATGTTAATACTCCTACTTATCCACACCTGTTTGGAACGATGTTTGGTCATAGGGAAAATATTTTGAAACTTTACCGCGTTACTATTTTAACAAGCCATAATTCATGAAAAGATATATCTGTACAGCATTTTCAGCATTTATAGCTATAAGTGCCACGGCGCAGCAAACAAAAGCCATTAACGATCCGCAGATTGCTTTTAAAGAAGCAAAGGAATATTTCCAAAAGGAATATTACAGTTTGGCTTATCCGATCTTTAAAGAATTAGACGTAAAGCTTACGCATCCGGACCGCACCGATAAGGCGCTGGAATATCTTGAGGTAAAGTATTACGCAATTGTTTGCGGGCTCAAACAAGATGAGCCGATGTCCTCTGACATGGCAAAATCCTACATTGCCGCCAACAACAATACGACGCGTGGAGAAATGATGGCCTATCATTTGGCAGAATATTTTTTCCGCCAAAAAAATTATGCCGATGCGGTGACATATTACAACATGGCGAGCATCGACGCATTAAGCAACCGTGAAATTGCCGATATGAAATTTCACAAGGCTTATTCGTTGTTTAACCTGCAAAAATTTGATGAGGCAAAACCATTATTTGATGCCATCAGGCAAATGCCAAAAGATCCCAACTATTTAGACGCGAACTACTATTATAGTTTCATTCTTTTCAACGAAGGCAAATACAAAGAATCATTGGATGGTTTCAAAAAAGTGGAGGACGCACCGAATTACAAAAAAGTCGTGCCTTATTACATCGCAACCATCTATTACAATACCGGCCAAAAAGACCAGGCACTTTCATACGCGGAAGCAAAACTGAAAAAAGGCGACCAGTATTATGATGCCGAGTTCAAGCAATTGATCGGCCACGCGTATTTTGAGAAGGGTGAATTTGCTAAAGCACTGCCTTACCTGGAAGCTTTTGTAAGCAAATCAAAACAAGTGAGCCGCCGGGATCTGTATGAACTATCCTATTGCTACTACAATGCCGGTACTTACTCAAAAGCGATAGATGGGTTTAAACAATTGGGTGGAAAAGAAGATTCGCTGGCGCAAAACGCAATGTATTTGCTAGGCGATGCTTATTTGAAAACAAATCAAAAAGCCAATGCCCGCAATGCTTTCCTGTTCTGCTCCAACAATAGCAGCAATGAAAAGCAAAAGGAAATTTCCCAATTCAACTACGGCAAACTTTCATACGAATTAGGTTACCAGGATGTGGCTCAAAGCGAACTGGCAAGTTTTATTCAACAGTATCCGAACTCTTCTTACATCAATGAGGCGAGAGAATTGATGGTTGCTTTAATGGCGAACACCAACAACTTTAAAGATGCACTTACTTTGCTGGAAAGCATCAAAACGCCTTCTGAAACAGTACAGCGCCTCTATCCCCGTGTGTTGTATGGCCGTGCAATGGAGTTTGTGAATGATGGTATGCTGATAGCCGCGAATGACTTATTGGACAAGGCTTTGAGAGCGAAGTTCAACGAATCGGTATTGCCTTTGGTAAACTTTTGGAAAGGTGAAATTTCTTTCAGGCTGGATAAAACAGATGACGCGATACGTTATTACAACGATTATCTGAAAACACCGGTGACAAGTGGCGACGTGAAACCGGTAAGTGCGAATTACGATCTTGGTTATTGCTATTTCAAAAAGGAAAACTATAAACAAGCACTTTCTTATTTTGACCAGGTTGTAAAAACACCGCGCATCAACAGCACGCCGGTTGAGCAGGATGCCTTCATACGCGAAGCGGATTGTTACTACATGGCAAAAGACTATAAGAAAGCAATTGGCATGTACGATCAGGCGATCAATTATTCATGGCCTTCAAGCGATTACGCGACGTTCCAAAAAGCAATGGTAGCGGGCGTTAACAGCAGCATGGACAAGATCAAATTATTGCAGAGCATTGAACGTATCTATAAAAATTCTTCGCTTGCACCAGACGCCAACATGGAGATTGCAAGCACTTATATGGCCGACGAAAAATTCTCTGACGCTATTCCTTTCCTTAAAAAAGTCGCTACTTCCAACACGGACAACGAAGCTTTAAAACCAAAGGCTTTGTTGAAACTTGGCATCGCTTACTATAACATCGACAACAACCAGGAAGCATTGAATCAATACAATGCCATCCTTAAACAATATCCAAATTCTCCGGAAGCGGATGAAGCGTTAGACAACGCAAAATCTGTTTATGTTGAAGAAGGAAAAACATCTGATTATGTGGCATTCGCGAAATCGATGGGCAGAAACATTTCTGTGAACCAGGAAGATTCGCTTGCTTACGCGGAAGCAGAAATACAATTCAGCAATGGCAACTTTAATGGTGCTTTGAACAAATTTGACAGTTATCTTTCCCGTTTCCCGGATGGTCATTATGCAATTGAAGCCTACTACTATCGCAGTGAAATTTATAACAACAAGAAAGATTACGCGAATGCGGTGAAAGGCTACGAGGCAGTATCTGACAGGGTTCCAAATAAGTTTGGTGAAAAATCGCTTGTACAGGCGGCACGCATTAACTTTTTTGATGTGAAAAACTACGAAAAAGCGGAGCAGTATTTTTCCAAACTAAAAGATTTTGCAACAACGCAGGAAAACAAACTGGAAGCTATGCGTGGACTTTTGCGAAGCCAGTACCAGTTGAAAAAATGGAGCGAAGCAGTTACCAATGCAAAAGATCTTGTTGCACAAAAATCTAGCAGTTCGGATGACAAAGTGTTATCCAACATGGTGCTTGCAAAATCTGCACAAGGCAACAATGATTTTGATCTGGCTATCTCCTACTACAAAAATGCCATTGCACTTAACAAGGGTGAATATGCAGCAGAGGCTCGTTATGAAATCGCTAGTATGTTGGTTAAACAAAACAAACTGAAGGAAAGCGAAAAAGCAGCATTTGAAGTGATCAACAAATCCGGTTCTTACGAATTGTGGGTTACAAAATCATACATTTTGCTGGGCGATATTTATTACTCTGAGAAAGATTATTTCAACGCGAAAGCGACTTATCAAAGTGTAATAGACAATTCGAGCAATCCTGAGCTGAAAGAACAGGCGCAGCAAAAGCTGACAGCAGCTACTGACGAAGAGAAGCAAAACAGTAAGCTGAAAGGTTGATTTTCCAATTAAGAATTAGGAATTAAGAATTAAGAATTAAGAATTTTTCGCATGTAGCATTCATTCCCAATTCCTAATTCTTAATTGATAGTTCGAGTTATTTATAATAAATAAACTAGCACAACATGAATTGTTCAAAATATATAATTGCCTCCCTAAGTCTGGTTACGCTGAGTAAAGCAATGTTGGCGCAGGATAACGGGAAGAAAAAAACAGTTGACATCACCTCTACCTTTAAACCGGTTTTGAGAGATGCGGCAAAGATCAATTTCACGGCCGTTCCACCAGCAACAGATTCTTCGAAGCCAAAACTGACTTACAATATTCCCCAGCAGCCCGTGACGATGAACTATCAGTCCGGCGCATTGAGTCCGGTAGCACTTCCGGTGCAAACCATCGATTGGCAAAACAGCAATTTCATTAAAGTTGGCCTGGGTAATGTACATTTACCTTATGTGCAGGCAGGCTTTAGCTTTGGCGATGCGAAAACTGCCTCGTTAAACATATTTGCCAAAGGCTACAGTTCAAAAGGCAACCTGGAAAATCAGAAAAACAGCTATGCAAATGTGGGACTGAAAGGTTTTCTGAAAACAGGTAAAAACATGCAATGGGATGGCAAACTCGCATTTACCGGTGAGGATTATTATTTCTACGGATACAAACCCGATACTTTAAAATTCAATAAAACAGACCTTCGCCAACGTTTCCAAACTTTCGAAGGATCGGTTGGATTGCAGAATATTAGTGCGACCGAATTTGGTGTGAATTACCATCCAAATCTGCGCATAACCGACTTTAAAGGAAAAAACAGCCTCAGTGATGCAAACGAAACAAATGCTGTGTTGGATGTCCCTATTCAAAAATCGATTACCGATCAGTTTGCCGTTAATTTAGGCGTGACCGCAAATTTCACTTCATATCATAAAGCAGATAAAGCCACGATCAACAACAACCTTTATTATGTATCACCGGCTGTTGTTTACAAAGGCGACAATTTGTGGCTGCATGGCGGCGTAATGCCCTCATGGGATAGAAAAGATTTCCACCTTTTGCCCGACCTCATGGCTGAACTTACTACCAACGACAAGAAATTTACTTTACAGGCAGGGTGGGTAGGAAGTTATGATAAAGGTTCCTATCAGCGCTTTACTACAATGAATCCGTGGATCATTCAGCCGGATTCATTGCTGAACACCCGCAAGCAGGAGTTTTATGGCGGCATCAAAGGACTTTTAGGAAAGGCATTTACATACAATGCAAAAATTGGTGTGATCACTTATCATAACATGCCATTGTTTGTTAACGATACAGCAGACGGCAAAACATTTCAAACTGTGTACGCCTCTTCTTTGAACGCATTTCATATTCACGGGGAAATTGGCTACTCCCAAGGGGAACTGTTCAATGCAACCGCTGCCCTCGATATTAACCAATATAGTGGCATCAAGGGGCAAGCTTCTCCATGGGGTTTGTTGCCTGTTGAATTCAATGCAGACATGAGATGGCAGGTAATGAAGGACCTTTATTGGACAGCAGGAATCGCTGCGTGGGCACCGCCGGAGTACCGCACTAAAACCCTGGGCACGAAAACTGGCAAAGCTGCATTTGACATGAGCACCGGACTTGAGTTTAAGATAACCCGTCAGTTGAATCTATGGGTACAAATGAATAATATTTTCAATAATAAATACGAACGCTGGAACCAGTATAAAGTATATGGATTTAATATTTTAGGAGGCATTGTGTTTAATTTTAACCAGAAATAATAAGTTTGCAGACGGCAAACAATTACCATGATTAATATTCTCAACAGTTATCTGGCGCAACAAAAAAGTATTAGTATTCCCGGGCTTGGCTCTTTGTATGCGGATACAGTGCCGGCGGTATCTGACTTTGTAAATCATAGATTACTACCTCCTCAGTATAAATACAGGTTCGATAAATATTTTGACGCACCGGATAAAGAGTTTTTTGTTTACCTGGCAAGCAAAAAAAACATTGCAGATTTTGAAGCCATCAAATGGTACAATGAATTTGCATACGACCTCAGAGCAAACATTCGTAACAACGGAAGCAGCGAATGGCCCGGCATTGGTACATTTAGCATGGAATCAAACGGCGAAATTATATTTAAGCCCTACGCCACTGACTATTCGATGCTGCCAAACATTGTCGCGGAAAGAGTGATCCGCCAGGACGCTTCTCATGCGATCAGGGTTGGCGACCGCGAGGTATCCAATCATGAGATGAATGAATTGCTTCACGGTAAACGTCGCAAGAAACGCAGATTTTTGTGGCTTGCTTTTGCTATTCCCGGGCTGTTGATTGCAGGTGCCGCGGCGTACATTTTTTACATCAATAACTGGGACCCGAATAAAGTGGTTAGCTATCTCAATAATCTCGTTCGATAAACATCATAAAAAACTTAACATAAAGACCCGACAAGTTGCAGAACCTGTCGGGTCTTTTATTTGTAATAGTGCAAACAATTTGAAAATATGAGAATTTGAAAATGTTGAGTGCAACAACGAAACAGATCGCGTCCTTTTTCCTCAGCAATTGGGAAATTTGAGAATACTTTTAAAGATCAGCCAGAATGCATTTTCAAATTTTCAAACCCTCAAATTAATCAGAGTCACTTTTAAATTTTTAAAGCTAAAACACCAACATATGTCAGATTTGAAATTTAAAGATTCGGTTGAAATCGGACCACACAAAGAATTAAGTCAGTTAGCCGGAAACTGGACGGGCACTACAAAAGTTTGGTTCGCCCCGGAAGTCGTGCATGATGAATCACCGGTTGTTGGGTCAATTAGATTGATATTGGGCGGTATGTTTGCGCTACACGAATATAAAGGCAGTTTTGAAGGGAAAGAACTGGAAGGGCTTGCTATCATTGGCTATCATCTTACTTCAGGAACGTATCAAACTGCATGGATCGATTCATTCCACATGGGTACCGGTATTATGTTTTCCGAAGGCGCCAGGAACGATGATTTTCTTTCCGTGTTAGGGCATTACCAGGGTTGGGAAGAACAGCCTCAAACCTGGGGCTGGCGCACTTCTATCGACATACTGGATGATGATCATATCAGGATAACTGCATACAACATTTCCCCGGAAGGAGAAGAGCAATTAGCGACCCAGACGGATTACCGACGGACAATTTGAAAAATTTGAAAATTTGAAAATTCAACTGTGCAACAGCCGCTATAAATTTATTTACAACCTAAATGGCAAGAATAAAAATAGCCAATGACAGACTTAGCGCATTTTCAAATTTCCATATCTTCAAATTATTGGTGTTCTCTCACGTTCCCGTTTTCATCCATTGCCATAAATGGATTGTATGCAAACTCCCAGTAGTTGTTTTCGATATCAGCTACATAACCGCTATACCCACCCCAGAAGACCTTCGCAGGTGGTTTCACAATGCGCACACCCTTTTGCTCCAACTCCGCAAAAACTTCATCCACTTCTTTTTCTGAAGAGAAATTCATCGCGGTGGTAATGCGTTTAAACCCGCTACCATCCTGCGGTATACTAATATCCTCGGCCAATTCAGTTGCCGGAAACAGGCTAAGAATAAAGCCATTTAATTTAAAGAATACAATACCATCGCTATCCTTCATCGGCGTCCAGCCAAATTTTTCAATGTAGAAATCTTTCATCTGCTCCAGGTCATTCACACCGATAGTTAAGAAGCTTAAACGTTGTTGCATAGAAGACAATTTGAAAATTTGAAAATTTGAAGATTTGAAAATGCGGGGTGCAGCACCGAAATAAATTTATTCATGCCTCTTCCACAATCAGGAAAATTTGAAAACCGTTTTTGGAGATCGACCTAAAAGCATTTTCAAATTTTCACATTTCCAAATTATTTTTTGTGCGCAGAACAAAAAAAGGTGAAGGCATTTACCCTTCACCCTTGTCCTAGCGGGAAATATCACCCGCCTATATAAGTAGCACTGAGGCTACAGTAAAAGAAATTTGATACAGAAAAGGTAAACAAATAAATGGGTATACCGAAAAAAATAGTGCTAAAATTTTTAATCCTTGCAAGTACAAATATTTGTTATTAGCTTGGGCATTTTCCTGCCTCGGCGCTCCTTTTCTGCGGAAAAATAAAATTACATCACGTGCAATTTTTCCTTTTTTTCCATTAATTCTTCCACAGTTTCTCTGTACATTTCATCAGGTACGCAACAATCAACCGGACAAACGGCTGCGCACTGCGGTTCTTCGTGAAAACCCTGGCACTCTGTACATTTATTCGGAACAATATAATATGTATCAACACTAACAGGAGCATTGCGTTGATCAGCATCGACAGATGTACCATCCATCAATTTGTAAGCGCCTTTTACTGTTGTACCATCAGCCATTGCCCATTCTACACCGCCTTCATAAATCGCATTATTCGGACATTCTGGTTCACAAGCGCCACAGTTGATACATTCATCGGTTATTTTAATTGCCATATTCGTAATTTTTAAGGTACTGTTTTACTATAACTTTGCGCACAAATTTATGAATGTAATATGAACTTACAACAACGAATTAATTTGTTGGTTCGTTTAGGCGAATATATGACCAGCGAAAACGAGAACTGGCAGGCGGCACAACGTAGGGCAACCCGCGAAAATGGCTGGTTTACGCCGGAATTTTTGGAAATAGCAACCGAAAATATTGTCAATAATTTTTTACAAAAAGATAAACTCGAAGCCTTCGCAACAGCTTATCAATTACCGGAATTAAATGCCAATCCTAAGAAAGTAGGGGTAGTAATGGCGGGAAATATTCCGCTGGTTGGATTCCATGATTTCTTATGTGTTTTTCTGACCGGTCACATTGCCGTTATTAAAACATCTTCAAAAGATGATGTGTTGATAAAACACCTCGCGGACCAATTATACATTTGGGATGAAGAATGCAGAACGCTTATAGTTTTTGCCGAGCTTCTGAAAAACTGCGACGCATATATCGCAACCGGCAGCAATAACTCTGCAAGATATTTCGATTATTATTTTTCCAAATACCCTAGTATTATACGTCGTAACAGAACTTCTGTGGCCGTACTTACGGGTAATGAAACTGTTGAAGAGCTTGAAAAACTCAGCGACGATATTCATTTATATTTCGGTCTTGGTTGCCGTAACGTTACGCAAATATTGGTTCCGGAAAATTATGACTTTGTGCCTTTGCTGACTGCCATGAAAAAGTATGGTCATTTCGCAGACCACAACAAGTATAAAAATAATTATGACTATCAGTTGTCGCTCCAGATTCTAAACAACAAATTCTACATGACCGATGGCAGTACGCTATTGGTAGAAAATGGATCTCCGTTCTCTCCGATCAGTCAATTGAATTATGGTTTTTATAAGAATAGAGAGGATATAAAGTCTTTGAGAAACGATAAAAACATTCAATGTCTTGTAGGTGAAGGTTTCACTCCTTTTGGAGTGGCGCAACAACCTTCACTAATGGATTTTGCGGATGGAGCGGATACGATGGAATTTTTGAAGTCGCTTAGTTAGTGGAGAGGTGAGAATTGAAAGTTGAAAGTGGGGAGTTGAGAGTGTTTGTTCTCAAAGTTAAAGCGCCCAGTCCCAAAATCAAAAGGTCATGTTTCAATTTAGAACATGACCTTTTTTTATTTTAAGACTATACAAAAACAATATATCAAACACGAATTTAAAAAGGCTTGTTGTAAAGGATAGGGAGAATGCGATTCGCCACTACCATTTTCAATTTTCCCTGATCTCCTTATTTTATCGAGTAATTAATAATTGCTTGTGTAAAACCTGCTTCATCTGAATAAATACTTGGCGTGCATTCTATCTTAATGATACCCACTTTTAGTGCAACATAGTAGTCATAAGTCGCCATCTTGTATTGACCAATGCCCGGGATATCATAATACAGCGTAACCTGGCTATGCATCACATGAGGAAATTGAAGGGAATTAACGTTCATTGCAATATCCTTTGCAATGATAACACCTTTGATCTTTACGGTATAAAGATCGCCTTCTCCTGCAACAGCCTCCCACGTATCATCATCATAATATTTGTCGTTGAGATATAAAATAGTCAATGGAAGAGAGGTTGAAGATCCGTTAGTGGCATTTTGACGGAGGAAATAATTGTTACTGTTTACAGCGATATAATTATTGGAAAGCCCAGCGGAATTGGCATAACTCACAAATACTCTGTAAGTAAGTGAATCGTAAGATGTGGTGTCTTTAGTTGCTTTCCATGTATAAAGATCCTTTGTTCCTTTTGTGTCTACATAATTGTAAACCCAGTAACTTCCTTCGGTCGCGGGTTGATAGTCACCTGTACCATACACGGGTACCGGCGGGTCCGGCGGAAGATCGCCATGCAATTCTTTTTTACAGGCGGAAAATAAAAAAGCAAAGATTGAAATGATCAATATGTTTCTGTATGGGTATGACTTCATGGTCAATCTTTGCTTGTTGTAATGTTTTTATTTTATTGAATATTCCGTCAATTCACTGATTACACTACCAGTTTGATTTCCGAATCCATCGAGAACCTGTGAATCGACTTTTACAATACCAATATTATTGGCAATGTAGAACTCATATATGGCGAGTGTCAATTCTCCAAAACCGGGAACTATATAACTTAGACTTACTCTGCTGTGAGTAACGTTTGTATAAGTTTTTCCTTGTATTTGTTTCGTAATATTTTTTTCAACGATCTCGCCTGGCATGTTTGCGGTAAATCCACCTCCGACCCCGGCCGTTCGTGTCCATTTAAATCCAACAGATGCAGTATCATTCAGATAGATAAAATTCACATCAACTACTGCTCCTGTATTCGGACTCGCTGCCTTTACTTTTGTGTACAGATTATGATCTTTATACCCAAATTCCTGTGTACTTCCAGACTCCTGTTCTTTCCAGGTCACAAAATCAATCCCATCTGTGGTACTTGTCTGGCCAGTTGATACCAATGTTGAAATTTTGTCCGGAACACCTGCAACTCCACTCATGACTTTCATTTTCAAATAAGTATCCTTTTTAGAAGGCTGAAAGTTTATTGTGCCGGTAGAACTACCGCCTCCGGGATTTCCCGAACCTCCCGGATTTCCGGTGGTTCCTGAATATCCTGGTTCACTAGACATTTCTTTTGTACAAGAGGTTGCAGCGAGGGCAATTCCTATGAGTAAGATTAACAGTTTTTTCATGTTTAGAGGGTTTAATATTAAATGGTTAATAGATTTCTAAGGATTTATTACAACGCAGTTGATATTCATAAGTTAAAGGTTAAAATTCAGAATTCAAAAGACTGATGATGCATAAAAAACGGACTGAGGTGAAAAATTAAAAAGGCTTCGATCGGCTCAGCAACGCTTGAACTTTTCGAAGCCTTATTGTTAGTTAGAATAATTCCGGCATTCCGTTGTCTTCTTTGGCCCTTGGCTCCCACTCCATTTCGATACTTTTTGAGTAGTCGGCCAGTTTATTACCTACAGCCTTCCATCCCATCACCTCAACAAAATCGGCGATTTTGATTTTTTGGGTTTTGGTCTGGGCACCCTTTCCAGTGTAAATCAGCACCACAGGATCATTGTCCGTAGTGATCAATTCCAATTGATTGGCCTCGCCTTCTTTAATGAACAGGAATTTGCTTTTTAGTGTAGTAGTTTCGATTTTGAAACGTTTTACATTGTATTGTTCCTTGTCGCCATCGTAATAGATTGCTGTTAATGTCTTATTCGGATTGAATTTTTCAATCAGCAATACTTTATCAACGTCGAACCTTTGCGTCAATTCTTGATCCGTTATTTCGTAGGTGCCGTCAGCAAATACAACAAGGATCTTATCTTCTGCATCGAATCCGCCGATATAAACGCCCTTTTCATCCGCACTCAATCTGCCAAACTTATCATCGTACCAAAGTTTACGGGTTGCGAGCGTTGAGCGGCCAGCCTCTTTAAACTTCACAGATTTGATTGGATATTTCGTAACCTGGTTACCCATTGTACCGCGAGCTTTGATATCGAGCTCTTCAAAATAAAACTCAAGCTCTTTATTTCTTGCACTACAGTTAGGACTCAATGTAACCTTTACAATTTCAGCTTCGCCATTTGCATTGGCAGTGAAATATTGCACTTTGCTTTTTTCTGATCCTTTTGTAAGATCGTATTCTTTATCACGGGTAATACCGGTGACATTAAAGCGCTTCGCAAAACTGATCCCTGATTTACCGTCCACGTAGATCATATTGTAAGTGGTGCGCTCATCATTCTTTTGGAAAACAGCTGCATGAATAATGTCTTTGCCGATAAAGGTTTTATCCGCAACACGAACAATTTTCATCTTGCCCGCTTTCGTGAAAACGATGATATCATCAAGATCAGAACAATCCGCGATCAACTCGTCTTTCTTCAAGCTTGTACCAATGAATCCATCTGCACGGTTCATGTATATTTTGGCATTCGCGATCGCAACCTTGTTTGCCTGAATTGCTTCGAAAGGTTTGATCTCCGTTTTTCTTTCTCTGCCTTTACCGTACTTCTTCAACAGATTTTCATAGTATGCAACAGCAAAATCCACAAGGTTTGCAAGGTCATGCTTCACTTGCTTGATCTCCGCATTCAATGCTTTGATTTGTTCGTTCAGTTCATCGATATCTAGTTTGTAAATACGACGAACGGGTTTTTCAGTCAGCTTTACAATGTCTTCTCTTGTAATGTCTCGACGTAACTGCGTCTTGAATGGAGCGAAGGCCTTATCAATTGCCTGCAACACCTTTTCCCAGGTCTCGTGCTTTTTCTCCAGCTCCTTATATATTTTTTCTTCGAAGAAGATTTTCTCCAAAGAAGTGTAATGCCATTTTTCCTGTAGCTCATTCAGTTTGATCTCAAGCTCACGGCGCAACAATTCTTTTGTATTGTCGGCTGAGGCCCTTAGAAGTTCTGAAGCAGTAAGGAACATCGGCTTTTTGTCAACGATCACGCAGGCATTTGGAGAAATGCTCACTTCGCAGTCCGTGAAAGCGTACAATGCATCGATAGTGATATCAGAAGAAATGCCCGGAGCAAGATCGATCTTCAATTCAACATCAGCAGCAGTAAGATCCTCTACCTTTTTGATCTTGATCTTACCCTGGTCGTTTGCTTTGATGATAGAATCTTTTAACTGTGTAGTGGTCACACCATACGGCACATCACGAATTACCAATGTTTTTTTATCAAACTCTTCTATGGTTACACGAACCCTTACTTTACCTCCGCGCTTTCCGTCATTATAGTTGGATGCATCCATTGAGCCGCCAGTCTGAAAGTCTGGATACAGCTCGAATTTCTTGCCCTTTAAGTATTTTATAGAAGCATCTATCAGTTCGCAAAAGTTGTGAGGAAGAATCTTTGTGGCCAAACCAACCGCGATACCTTCAGCACCTTGTGCCAACAACAATGGAAACTTCATTGGCAATGTTACAGGCTCGTTTTTACGACCGTCATAACTTAATTGCCATTCGGTTGTCTTGTTGTTGAATGCCACATCCAGCGCAAACTTGCTGAGACGTGCTTCAATGTAACGCGCCGCAGCAGCGTCGTCGCCGGTTCTTATATCACCCCAGTTACCCTGCGTTTCAATTAACAGGTCCTTCTGACCCATATTTACCAACGCATCACCAATGCTGGCGTCACCATGCGGGTGGTATTGCATACTCTGCCCAATTATGTTCGCCACCTTGTTGAAACGGCCATCGTCCATTTCCTTCATGGCATGTAAAATGCGACGCTGCACGGGCTTCAGACCATCCTCGATGGCGGGTACAGCACGCTCCAAAATTACGTACGACGCATAATCAAGGAACCATGTCTTATACTGGCCCTGTACACCATGTTCGTTGTCTAAAAATTCCGTTGATTTATTCTTTGTGCTCATAAATTTTCCAAGAAATTGTGCTCTATTGAGCAGTTGCTATATCAAAATGACATTCCTGATCGCTATTCAAGCCCTCTTTCAGCGACGGCTCCAGCGGAGCCAAATGTTCGTAGCAAAAGTATTACGTTCCACATCCCATTTCCAGCCCCGTAGGGGCGATACGTTAAATTAACATGTCGCTCCTACGGAGCTGGTATTTTAATTGCCACGCCTTCGTCTTGCTACGAACGTAATGCTCCTAACGGAGCATTCGTTACGTGTAACACTCGACACTCTTCTAAGAACTTTCTTGTGTTTCACTCATAAAATTCAAACAGATATTTATCGCTATACTCAACCCCAAACTTCTCCAGGAATTCAATGTATTCTTCGCGAAATGTTTTCCTTTTATGATGCTCTTTTTGATTCAAAATGTAACTGACAACCTGCGGCGTTTGTGATTTGGAATATGAAAATGCTCCAAATCCTTCCTGCCAACTGAACCCTCCATTTACAAAGCCTTGTTGTTTCAAATATATTGTTGTATTCACCTTAATATCTTTTACCAATGTGGACAATGATACGTCGGGTTTGATACTCACCAACATATGTACATGATCTGGCATACAATACACCGCAAACAATTTCTGTTTCTTGTTGCCGATAATCCCCGCCATATATTTCTGCACTTCTTCTCTAAACTCCTCCTTAATAAAACATTTTCTTCCTTTAACTGCAAATACTATTTGAATATATATCTGCGTATATGTGTTTGCCATATATGAACATTTACTCTGCTTTATTCTTCCCGATCACGCCTAAATGCGTGAACTGGAAGCCGGCAAAGTATTTGAGTCCATAACCTAAAACCCTGTCTAATGACGAATGACCGAATAATATAATGCCTGCAAGCAAAAAATAATCGTTCAATAAATAATAACCTATCATCATCAATGCAATTGCTACTGCTTTGTGGTGCACAAAATTATAGCAAATCGCTCCTGCTTTTTCGTTTATCAAATAACCAATCATACTTATGTCTGGCAGCAATATCAAAGCTGGATAAACCCACCATGAAAACGGCAAGGATTTGAAAAGGAAAATGCTGAATAAAAACATCGCCAATTCTTCCAGTAGCAGTAGCTGTTTCATAAGTAAATTGTTATAAGTAAAATTCAAAATTAGAAAGTCAAAAAAAGAGTCCGCAAACACAGAGACCCTTTTGATTTTTGAATTTTGACTCCTAATTCTGGTTCTCCGCGCTTGTAACTTCTTGTGCTGTTTTCGCCTTTACCTCAAAATCCTTCATGTTTTTTATTTCACCCTGCACGTCATATTCTCCGGCTGCCAGCATTTGTTTCAAGCGCCACAATATGTAGGCATCGCCTGTTGTGTTTTTCGCCTTTGTCAAAAACTGGTTGATGATCTTGCTGGCTTTTTGCCAATCAGCAGTAATGAATTTTTTCAGTTCTTCATCATAGAAATCATAGTCCGCCTGCGACAATTTTTTGCCACCTTCAAGCAAGCGAACACCTTTATTTTCGCTGCAAAGTTTCGCCCACTCGTCAGGATCAACTTCAAATTCGCTGAGCGTGATTGGTCTGGCCAACTTTTTTGCTTTCAAAAATTCTTTTGCCGGAATGGTTGAAAGCCATGTTGGATAGAATATTTGTCCCTTTTCATTAATGAAAGGCAGATTATTCAAATACAAAATGAACACACGTCCCTGGAACTCCTGCATGTATTTCAACAACCAGTAATAACCGGATACATCGTGTTTATTTTGCGCCGCCCATATCCAAATTTTCTCTTCTTCATTTCTGCGCATAGTGCCCACCAGCTCTGCGATGGTTTTGTAATCGTCCACTTCATCAGTATCTGCCTTGCCATCATAGTCGCCACCAGCCAGCACTTCCCGCCACCAGTTTTTACGGGCTTCTTTTCCTTCTCCCAAATAAATATTTTCCAATGGGCCAACAGCGTAGTCATCTTTTATTTGTATAACATCGCCTTGCAGGTTTTCATCAAGCGCGATAGCCTGTTTTAGAACTGCGATGTCTGGTTCGTTAAATACTATGTGAAGCATTTGAATTAATAATTAATAATTAATAATTAACAGGGTCAGATTTCCTCTATTAATCAAAATTGTTTTTGTTGATGATTGCCGTTAATATTTTTAATATTTCTTCGCAATCGTTTATTAATGAGTTGGCAATTTTTTCTTCTACAATATCTGTCGCCTTTAATAGTCTTAACCAATATCGAGTTTCTCTGGCTTCTCTGTACGCAATCTTCAGTTTATGAACAAAGTCTTTTCTTGAAGATCCACCAATTGCTTCTTCGGCATTGGCACCTATTGAAGTCCCACTTCTTAACAATTGCCCGATTAATTCTTTATCCGTTCGTTTCGTCTTTAAATATTGAAAGAGCTTAATAATTCTTATTGAAAAACTGAACGTTTTATCAAGAATAACATTGTCTTGCTTCATGTGGTTGTTGCAAGTATTCTATGACCATAGGGCTTCTATATTAATAAAGAATAATTAATTAGGCGCCGGTCTTTATCCCATGATGTTCAAAACACAATAGAGGGTTCTACCTATTAATTTTTAATTATTAATTATTAATTGGCGCTCACAGGTTCTTCCACCAAATCCAACTCCACTCTCAAGTTATCAATAATAAACTCTTGTCTCTCCTGCGTGTTTTTTCCCATAAAATATTCGAGCAACTGCTGAATATGCGTTTCAGGCATGATCATTACCGGTTGTTTGCGCATGTCGTTGCCGATAAAGCGTTTGAACTCGTCCGGACTGATCTCTCCCAAACCTTTGAATCGAGTGATTTCCGGTTTGCTGCCAAGCTTTTTAACGGCAGCCTGCTTTTCTGTTTCATCGTAACAATATATAGTTTCCTGTTTGTTACGAACTCGAAACAAAGGCGTTTCCAAAATGTACACGTGGCCGTTCTTTACGACGTCGGGGAAAAATTGCAGGAAGAACGTCATTAACAACAAACGGATGTGCATACCATCCACATCGGCATCAGTCGCGATCACGATGTTGTTGTAGCGAAGATCATCGTAGCTTTCTTCGATATTCAATGCGTGTTGCAGTAGGTTGAACTCTTCATTTTCATACACTACTTTTTTAGTAAGGCCAAAACTGTTAAGTGGTTTACCACGTAAGCTAAACACCGCCTGAGTTTCCACGTTACGGGATTTCGTAATGGAACCGCTGGCACTATCACCCTCTGTGATGAAGATGGTGCTTTCCTTCTGTTTCTCTAAAATCGCATCTTTATCTTTTCCCGTTGCTTCATCGTTGTAGTGATAACGGCAATCTCTTAGTTTGCGGTTGTGCAGATTGGCTTTCTTCGCTCTTTCGTTCGCCAGTTTTTTTATACCCGCCAGCTCTTTTCTTTCACGCTCGCTTTGCTCGATTCTTTTCTTTAAAGCCTCGGCAGTGGTAGGGTTTCGGTGAAGGAAATTGTCCAATTCTTTTGAAAGAAACTCGGTCACGAAGTTTTTCATCGTCGGGCCGTTCTCATAAACGTTCAGTGAACCTAGTTTTGTTTTGGTCTGCGACTCAAACACCGGCTCTTGAACACGCACGGAAACTGCTGCGCAAATGCTGGAACGAATGTCAGCCGCATCGTAATCTTTTTTGTAAAAATCACGAATGGTTTTTACAAACGCTTCTCTGAATGCCGCAAGATGCGTACCGCCCTGTGTAGTATACTGGCCGTTTACGAATGAATAATATTCTTCACCGTACTGGTTTTCGTGTGTAACCGCCACTTCGATATCTTCCCCTTTCAGGTGAATGATTGGGTAACGGATCTCGTCTTCGTTGGTTTTGCGTTGTAGCAAATCAAGAAGGCCGTTTTTGGAAACGTATTTTTTGCCATTGTAGTTAATTATCAAACCGGCATTCAAATAGCAGTAGTTCCAAAATTGGTTGTCAAGGTATTCGTGTACAAAATGGAAGCTCTTAAACACGTTATTGTCAGCGATAAACGAAACCAGCGTTCCGTTTGGTTCAGTAGTTTTTGCTTCTTTATGTTCTTTGGTTAAAACACCTTTTTCAAACTCAGCAGTTTTTTCTTTTCCGTCGCGGAAAGCCGTTACTTTAAACCACGAGCTCAACGCATTCACCGCTTTTGTACCCACACCATTCAACCCAACACTTTTCTGGAAGGCCTTGCTATCGTATTTCGCACCGGTATTTATTTTACTCACCACATCCACTACTTTTCCTAACGGAATACCGCGGCCATAATCGCGAATGGTAACAGTCTTGTCTTCAATCGATACCTCCACGTTTTTACCATAGCCCATCGTGTGCTCATCTATACAGTTGTCCATTACCTCTTTCAACAACACGTAAATACCATCATCCGGACTGCTTCCATCACCTAATTTACCAATGTACATCCCCGGACGAAGGCGGATATGTTCGCGCCAGTCGAGGCTTCGTATCGAGTCTTCCGTATACTCAAAATTCTCTTTCTTTTCTTCTGCCATAGTTTATCTGTTAAAATGGTACCTTTTCCAAACGGTGCGAATTTAAAGGATTGATTATAAAAGCAAAAACCCTTTCCCAAAATATTTAGTTTTCAGAGAGGGTATTTTATTGTGGAAGTGGGGATATTTATTTTATAAGAAATTGAAAATCTATTTGTTAGTTGATGATTGTTAGTTGTTAGACTCTGTGTGCAACTTTCTTTTCAAGAATGCAAAAATACCAAAGCTCACCCTTGTAGAGAAAAGGCATTGCCTTGTCTCTACCCTAATACGGATCTACATCCGGCGTAATCACTACGCTTTTAAACCGGCTATCATTATGCAAAATGGCTGTCTGCTGCTGGATCATGTGTTTGCAGGCATTGATCAATTGGGTGTCCTTAGGTAGCTTCAGCATCATTTCCATGAGGTATAAATTCCTGATTTTGTTGATAATAGGTTGGGCAGGCCCAATGATATATTGACCGTAAAGCGATTGCATTCCCTGTGCGAATGTGCGGGCTGCATGAGCAACAACATCCGGTTTTTTATGTTTAAAAGTTATTTGAAGCAAACGGGTAAATGGTGGGTATTGAAATTGTTTACGGCTATCAATTTCTGATTTGTAAAAGCTTTTGAAATCGTGCTGTTGCACAAAAAACAGCACCGGCTGGTTGACGTTACGCACCTGTACCAACACTTTTCCCTGTTCATTTTTACGTCCGGCGCGGCCACTCACCTGCTCCATCAGCTGGAAGCCACGTTCGCTTACACGAAAATCAGCGAATCCAAGAATGGCGTCACCATCCAAAATCCCCACAAGATAAACGTGCTCAAAGTCCAGGCCTTTCACCACCATTTGCGTTCCCACGAGTATGTCTATACGCTGTTGTTCAAAAAGCTGGATCAATGCATCATGTCCATGTTTTCCTTTTACGGCATCCATATCCATTCGGGAAACTTTGGCATCGGGAAAAAATTCCTGCAACTCTTCTTCCACCCTTTCTGTTCCAAAATTCTGCTGCGCAAAGTGGTGATTGCCGCAAGCCTCACAGGTATGAACGGGAGGATAATTCGTACCGCAATAATGGCAAACCAGTTTATTACTGAGCTTATGAAAGGTGAGCGAAACATCGCAATTGTGGCAATGCGGTATCCAGCCGCAAGTCTGGCAAACCTGGTAAGGCGAGTACCCGCGACGGTTTTGGAACAAAATGACCTGTTTCTGCTTTTGAAGACTTTCGGTGATGGCTTCCTGGAGAGGAACAGACAGTATTACTTTCCCTTTTTCTTTTGTAAACAGTTTCTTCGTGTCAACTATTTCAATTTTAGGTAAATCGACATCTCCGAAGCGACTGAGCAATTCGACCAATGCATATTTGCCAACGCTCGCATTGTAATAGCTTTCCAGTGACGGTGTGGCACTCCCCAAAATCACGTTCGCACCGAACAAAGAGGCGAAATAGATTGTAGCGTCGCGTGCATGATAGCGTGGCGCAGGGTCCTGTTGCTTGTAAGAAGAGTCGTGTTCCTCATCGCAAATAACCAATCCCAGATCACGGAAAGGCAGGAACAGCGCTGATCTTGCGCCTAGAATGATTTTTGCTTCGCCACTTTTTACTTTGTTCCAAATTTCGATGCGTTCGTTTGAATTGAACTTGGAGTGATAAATTGCAATATAACCGCCGAAGTATATTTGCAATCGGCGTATAACCTGCGCCGTAAGTGCAATTTCCGGTAGCATGTACAGCACTTGTTTATTTTTCGCAAGCAGTTCCTCGATTAACTTCACATAAATCTGCGTCTTACCGCTGGAAGTTACCCCGTGCAGTAAAGCAACTTGTTTTTGCTGTTGGGATGCTTTGACTTCTTCAAGCGCTTTTTGCTGCGCCTCCGAAAGCGTAAAATTTATATTGATGCTCTTTGGTAAATTTTTGATCCGGTCTACCGAGCGTTTTTCTATGATTAAAATACCTTTGTCGGCAAGACCTTTCAATTGTGCTGCGGTAGCGTTTGATTTTTTTAAAAGATCCATTTGTTTTACTTCACCGGTGGTTTTCATGAAATGGAGAAACGCCAGCAATAACTCCATTTGCTTTTCAGCTTTCTGTAGTTTTTTATCGTTGGAAAGCAAATTGGATAATGCTTCCTCGGTTGCGAACTCCGGGTGAAGAATTACGAAGTTTTCTTTTTTCTCGGTGTATTTGTTTTTCAAATCTTCCCAAACAAAACAAATCCCTTTTTCTATCAATCGTTTGATAACAGGGTAAACGTGCGAAACGTCCAATATCTGCTGTACTTCCACCAAACGAAGTTCTTTCTTTAGTAACAAAGCCTCTGCCACCAAAAATTCTTCATCATCCAGGTGAGCGAAATCGTCGCCGGCTTCGTCGTTGTACATCAACACCGTTTCGCTGCTTAATTTGAAATGCGTGGGCAGCGCAGCTTGCATTACTTCGCCTTCGCTGCACATGTAGTAATCCGAGAGCCATGCCCACAACTTTAATTGATTCCCAAAAACAATAGGCTCATCATCGAGTACATTTAAAATCGGCTGAGGATTGAATGCCTTTGGTTTTTCCGTGTGCACCAACTTCACAATACCTGCATACTTTTTATTTTTCAAAACCACTTCTACGCGGCAACCGGGCTGCACCTTTTCCAGCAAATTTGCCGGAACGGCCCACGTATAATTTTTTGGCAAAGCCAACGGTAATAACACTTCCGCAAAATGGGTCGCCTTTTCTGTAAATAAATCCTCTTTATAAGTAGCTCCGCTCAATACTATATGGTTGAAGGTGTAAAGTTTAAGACGTAAGGTAGGCGATTTTTGTTAGAGAGAGCACACAGATGGCGCAGATTTGACTGATTTACACTGATTAAAAACTGTACTCTAATTACATTACTCGCACCAACAGAAATATAAAAGTGGACCAATTGATCCACTTTTATATTTATTGACGATAATCAGTGTTTTCTAATAACTACTTCTTCAATGGCACGCTCACACCCAGGTTCAGGATCATTTCGTAACAACCGAAAGCTTGTCTTGCAGTGCCGTCGGCAACTTTCAGGCCCCAGTAATTTGCGTAAACGAGTTTATTGCAATATTCAAGGTAAACATATTTGGCAAATGTCATTCTCAAAGCGGCCTCAACACCTACGTCCATGCCACCTATCTGAAAATTCGGGTCGTTCTTTTTGCCGAAAATGGTATTCTCGACGTGCGGTATCACCATGCCTACGCCGCCTTTCAGTAACAATGAAGCATCGAACCAATTTGTTTTGAAACTTGTAAGATGTTTGCGGTGAACAAGGTTGAACAATAGGAAGTTTGCACCATTGTTCAGGAAATATGTCAAAGGCTGTGAAGCATTACCATACGGTTTCGTATTATCATAAAAGGCATCCACTGGTTTGCCTTCCATTGTTCCTTTTACGTGCAACAATTGTTCTGTAGCTACAATATATTTTGTGTGGTCAAAGTTGATTTCAACACCCCAGTTATCTTTAAAGAAGTAGCCTACGCGATAGTTGTACTGGGGAATACTGATCGCTCTGTTGGTTATGCCTTCGTCCCAACCCGGATGGTCGGCGGCATAAACGTTTATGAATTTGTAGTCGTTTCCAAGGGAAGGTTGGCTAATGTGAATGTTACTTGGGGTGTACCATTCTTTGTTATAACCCCATGAAATGTAAAACTCCCCCTTTCTGCCTACTTGTTCTGCTGTTGTTCTTTTCTTTTTTTGTGCAAAAGCTGAGCCTAAAACGAGCGTTAATCCACTCAATAACATCAAATACTTAAATCCTTTATTTTTCATTTCCGCGATTTTAAAAAACGAGTCCGCAAATATAGAGGGTTGCGGGCTGTTGCCTGACTGACCTAAATCAGTCGTCTTTACGTTGACATTTTGTAAAGGAGGCCAAAGGTAGGGAAAAACGGGAAAGGCAAAATTCAAAAGTAAAAAGTCAAAAATGGACCCAAACAGTAAGCAGTTTGCTTCCTGTTTGCGAGTTCTATTTTTGACTTTTGACTTTTTACTTATACCAGCGGTTCCTGCTGGCTCAGGCAGTGAAAGCTACCCAAGCCCCAAATGATTTCAGTTGAGTCTATGCCCACCACTTTTCTGTCTGTAAAACAGCTTTGAATAATTTGAAGTGCTTTGTCATCTTTATCGCAGCGGAAGGTAGGAACAATCACTGCATGATTTGCTATATAAAAATTTGCATAAGATGCCGGAAGCCGCTGATCTTCAAATTCCACAGGATCGGGCATTGGCAGCTCAACAATGTTCAACTGTTTGCCGTTCAATAATCTTATTTGGCTTAACTGCTGCAGATTATGTTGCAGAATGCCGTAATTCTCGTCATTCTTATTTTCTTCAATTACTGTAAGAACGGTGTCTTCATTTACAAAGCGAACTGTATCGTCAATGTGGCCATCAGTATCATCGCCAATGATTCCTTCTTCTACCCATAAAATTTGTTCAACGCCGTAATAGTTGCGCAAATAAGTTTCAATTTCCTCCTGGTTCAACTGGGGGTTTCTATTAGGATTCAGCAAACAGGCAGTTGATGTAAGCAACGTGCCTTTTCCGTTAAACTCAACAGAACCGCCCTCCATGATAATGTTTGGATAAAAAACAGGAATATCGTAATGCTTTCCGACTAAGGTTGGGATTACATCATCTAAATCGTAAGGAGGATATTTCCCACCCCAGGCGTTATAATTCCAGTCAACGATCACTTTTTTCTGCTCCGCATTGGGATTGATCAAAAACGCAGGGCCGTGATCGCGGCACCATGCATCGTTTGTAGGGTGCAAAAAGAATTTTACTTTACTGAGGTCCACACCTTCCTTTTGTAAATGGCCGGTAGCAAAAGCTTTCATTGCTTCATTGTTTACATTGATGCAAACAGTTTCGCTAATGGTAAGTTCTTTTATAAACTGGCAATAATATGGGTAAATGGCATCAATTTTTCCCGGCCAGCTAGCTTCTTTATGCGGCCAGCTAAGCCAGCAAGCAGCATGACGAGCGAATTCAGCGGGGAAATAATATCCGAGTTCTTTTGGAGTCATTTCAATTAATAATTAATAATTAACAATTAACAGATGTGGCATGCTAACAATTGACTGTTGGTTGAATATGTAATAAGGGCGAATGCGATTCGCCCTTACAGTATCATTTTCAATTTTCAACTTTCCATTTTCAATTAATCCGAGTCTATGTATCGCTTCGTAATTGGCTGGTACGAATCAATTCTTCTGTCTCTCAGAAATGGCCAGTGCGTTCTGTAGCGGTCGCTTAGTTTGGTATCGATCTCTACCACTGTTGTTTCTTCGTCATCATGAGAAGCAAGGTAAAGAAGGTTGCCAAACGGATTGGCTACGAATGATCCACCCCAGAATTTCATTGCACCGTTTTGTTCAAAACCCACGCGGTTCACGCTTACAACGTGTACGCCATTCGCAACTGCGTGGCTGCGTTGAATGGTTTGCCATGCATTATATTGCTCGCTGTTGGTGTGTTCGTCCTGTGAAGTGGCCCAGCCGATAGCAGTCGGGTAAAACAATATCTCCGCTCCCATCAGTGCTGTAATTCTCGCAGCTTCTGGATACCACTGATCCCAGCAAATTAGTACACCGATCTTTGCAAATTTTGTCTCAAATATTTTGTAGCCAAGATCGCCTGGCGTGAAATAAAATTTCTCGTAGTAAGCCGGATCGTCCGGGATATGCATTTTGCGGTATTTGCCAAGGTAAGAACCATCAGCATCCAATACCGCAGTTGTATTATGATACAAGCCTTGCGCTCTTTTTTCAAACAAGGAAGCAATGATCACAACGCCCAGCTCCTTTGCCACCGCAGACAATGCGTCTGTGGACGGGCCAGGTATAGGTTCTGCCAACTGGAAGTTGTCATAATCTTCCACATCGCAGAAATATAAAGAAGTGAAAAGCTCTTGCAGGCAAACGATTTGTGCGCCTTTTGCTGCTGCTTCTTTCACTTTAGAAATCGCCTTATCCAGATTTTCCTGCTTGTTGGCCGTGCAGCTCATCTGCACCAATCCCACTTTTACTTTGCCCATGTCCGGTTATTGATTTTGAAGCGCAAAATTACTTATTATCAATTAATAATTACTAAAACCAGGTTTAATAATTGGTTGGCGAAATGTTATGATTTCTCCAGTCGCCGCTACATCTGCTTCGTAATGGAACACACTTCGCACCAGACTTTCTTCAGAATCTCATGGTCAAGCAGTTGCAGGCTGGCACCGCCTTTATCATTGGGCGTGAAAAAATTGCAAAACCTCTCCTTGTTGAGCGTACTTGCGTTGAGGAGGGCCTTTGAAAAATTTTCGGAACTGTACTTCGCAGGGTGATAAAAGCCGAGATTAACGTAGTAAAACAGGATATCCTCGCTAACGTCGATCTTATCTATACGTGAGCTTATGATTTCCTCGGCCCATTCGTGATGGGAATAATAAGCGAAATATTTAGCCAGGGAGTATATATCCTCATCGGTTAAAGACATTTGCGAGTAAGCGTTTTTGATAAACAGAATCGCCTTGTCTTTTTCATCGTACTTGAAATTTGCCATTAAGCCGGGGCAAACAAGAATGTTGTAATTGATGAGCAGGCGTTTAACAAGTCCGTCATCCATTTGCTGGCCGGGTAACTGATTGATATTTTTTAGTAATCCGGAAACATTTGCCGTGTCTCCTGCACGCCATTGCAAAATGGTTAGTGCGCAAAGATTATAGTTGATCCTCCCATCACCCGGATATTTTTGCTTCAACTCCTTAAAAACTTCCAGTGCTTCGTATTCGGCCGTTAGCTTAAACAAATATTTGTACACTTCTCGGTCATTGATGAGCATCAGGTTTGACGCCTCCATTGGCACTTCGAGCTCAGAAAGATAGCTTTCCGGCAATCTTTTGTCAGCGATCCGTTCCAATATTTCCTTTTGTATGGATCTTGCTTTCTGTATGTTCTTTCCCGCAACTGCCGTTTTAAACTCTTGGGCAATATTTTGGTTACTAACCGTTTCGGAACCAGTTTTTGTATCCATATAAATGGTGACGATCGCTTTTCTTTCCTTCGAAAGAATGGGTTCCAATTTCGCTGCCAGTTGTTTGTCCATAAGCTTCGCCTTCACCTCATTTTTCGCCAAATGTGAAAGATCCGCGAAAGGACTGTTTTGTATATCCTGCAAAAATTCTATCCAGTTTTCAGCAGCGTTTATTTTCATCCGCTCCACAGAATTATCGATTTGCTGCAGCGCTTTCACCATGGCAGCGGCACGATTTGTCATTAGCACTTTATTCGTGGCTTCCGTTCCTTCAACCGACGCGTAAGCTCTTATATCTATTTTCCTGATCACATAATTTTTAAGCGTCAGTGAGTCGTACAGCGGTTGAATATCTGCTTTATTGTAGGTCGTTTTTCCTTTTACAAAAGGCACGATCACCTGCACCTTCCTGGTATAATTAAAAATGGCAGACGTCGACGTATCTGTGCTGGTGTAAGATTGCAGCAAGGTATCGGTATATAAACCCATTGGCAAAATATCCCAAACCGAGCGATCGATATTAACGAAATTGGTATAGTAGCAAATGTTTTTGCCACTTAGAATAACGAGGTTTGCCTCCAGCTCTTTTCCTTTCATCGATGCCGGCAATTTGCCAATTTTGAGCGTGAAATAATCTTTGGCAATTACTGTAAGATTGGCGTTGAAATTCTGTCTGTATAGTGGTTGTATCACGTACCCTTTAGGTATCTGCCTACCGGCACTTGATTTATTACAATCATAGTTATCCTTGGAAATAATGTCTGCAGTAATGCCATCGGCAAGTGCGAAAATTTTGTCAAACCATTCTTTGTTCGACATCGAAAATATAACGTCTCCTTCCGGACTTATATCTATACCAAATAACACTTCTTTTGGTCGCGATTCAATTAATTGGTTAACCTGTCTGAAAAAGCCTCCTTCCTTTCGTGCATCATTCAGGTTATAACTGTTCTGCGCAAAATTGTTTAAACAAAAAAATAGTAGAATGAGCGCCAGCAATAGCGGTTGAGGGGATTTGAGATTCATAACGGTTCCTTAGGTGAGGTGTTTTAGAAGGACATAGTTATTTAAAAAAGCTGACAGTATCAATGCGAAAATTCCTGGGTTTCATTTTTTAACATTATAAAAATAATGCGATACGAAGTCCAGTCTTCAGACACCAAAACATGACGCCGCATTTACAAGTTTGACTAAATATTTCGCATCTTTGCGGCCATTTTGGATTTACAGGTAAGGAATGAATATTGCTATTGTTATATAAAACCTAAAAAACTTTATATGAAAACAGCAGGAATCGTTCTGATAATTATTGGCTTGCTCATGGTTGTTATACCAGGTATCAGCTTCACCAGAGAGAAAAAAGTGTTGGATGTTGGCCCGCTTGAAGTAAATAAAAAGGAAAAGAAAACGCTTTCCTGGCCTACATATGTTGGCGGCATTGCGGCAATCGCAGGTATAGTGATGGTGGTGGCAGGGAAAAAACAAAACTGATGCTTTAGATTTGCAACCGAATTTAGATGCATGTCATCTAAATCATCTGTTTAATCCGGATCAATATCAATTATCACAAATAAGATAAATATGAAAAAACCAATCGTTGCCCTTGCGCTTTTTGCTTCTGCTCTAACTTTTAGTTGTAAAAGCACAAAAACAAACGGCGTTTCTGAAGGAGCTTCCAAGAAATCAATTTACGGAACGTGGACGCTTAATTCTATTACCCTTGATGGCATTCCCAATGACAAATTTGATGTGAAAGTTTTGGGTGGTATTCCACGCCAATGTATGATCAGCAGCACGTGGCTGTTCCCGTCAAATGGATACGGCAACTACACCATTACTCAATCCGGAGGCAATTGCCAGGCGGGTGCGCACAATATTCTCTGGTCAAGACTAACAGAAAACAACGTCAACTATTTGCAGTTTAAAGAACTGGAGGAAGGTGTAAAAGATAAAAAAATTACGACAGGTTACAGACTGGAACAAGTATCGCAAGACGCATCGAGCATGGTGTTGCGTTCCCCGCTTGACATCGCCGGAAAACATACTTACCTGATGTATTCGTTTACGAAGAACCAGTAGGAATTAATTGAAAATTGAAAGTTGAAAATGAAGGAACGCAGATTTTTAAGATCGTGATGATTCATTATGATTTTTAATCTTATCATAATAAATCGTGACAATCATGAAGATCTGTGTTCCATCTCTCATTTTCAACTTTCAATTTTCAATTTCCCAGGATTTCTTTCTTCCTCTTCGCTACTTCTTTCAATAATAGCGGAAAGGCTGGCTCGGCCATGCCGCCGTGATCGAAGCCTTGCAACTCGTATAACGTTGTTCTTTTATGACCGGCGAGTTTCATCATTCGGTTTAAGTAAGCATTTTCTTCATAGCGACCGTAAAGTTCCATTTCTCTGTCACCTGTTATCAGCAACATTGGCGGCGCATCTGCGCGAACAAAATACAAAGGCGCATACTCATCAATGATAGGCTGAGTTTCCTTAATACCCCTTTCTGCACGAATGGTGTAATGTGTTATGGCCTGTCCGCTGAACGGAACCAACTCCGCTATTTTGTCTGCATCGATATTGTACTTGCTTAAATATTTTTTATTGAGGGTGATCATTTCTCCCAGGTAACCGCCAGCAGAATGTCCCGAAACAAAGATCAGATCAGTGTTTCCGCCATATTCAGCAATGTGTTGAAATGCCCACGCGACAGCAGCTGCTGCATCTTCAATATAAGCAGGCGCTTTTACTTTGGGTGAAAGTCTGTAACCAACGCCAATCACCGCGTAACCTTTTTGCATTAATGCATACGGAATTTCTTTTTTACCGCCTGTTATTCCGCCGCCATGAAACCAGACGATGGTTGCAAAGTTTTTTACACCTTTCGGGTAGTAAATGTCGATGGTGCATTGGGAGTTGATGTAGCTGTCTTTTTTGTTGATGGAATCTGCGTAGTAGTGAACATTTTTAATGGTATCATATTGTTGCTGGGCACTTGCACTAATAACGCATAAAAGCGTAAGGAAGAAAAATATTCTTTTCATGATGGTGCTGAAAAAATTTGAAAATATGAAAATGTGGTAATTTGAAAATGCTAAAGGTCAAATATCCATTATTTAATGCCTGCTCCAAATTCTTACATTAAATAATTTGAATAGCGAGAAAGACCCCTATCACAAGAAATGGTCAATTCTCAGAATTTTCAAATTAAACATATTTTCAAATTAACACATTGTTTAGATACATTCGTACAAAATCTATTTCATGGCACTTAAAGAACTTTTTGAAAAGGCAGCGGCAGACAGCAAGACACTTTCCGAAAAACCGGACAATGAGATGCTGCTTCAATTGTACTCATTATACAAGCAAGGTACCGAAGGCGATGTAAATACTGAGCCTCCATCAAATCCGTTTGATTTTGTAAACAAGGCAAAGCATGAAGCGTGGAGCAATCTGAAAGGAAAAAGCAAAGAAGCAGCGATGCAGGAATATGTTGACCTCGTGACTAAATTAATGGGTTAATCGGACAACTCGTTTTCCCCTGATTTGCTGACAATTGAAGGTGATCTGAATTGATTCCAGAGGATCACCGTTTCTTCTTTCCAGTTAAAGATCAACCTATAGCTGTAATGTAATATTTGCCCAAAGGGCTGTTTTGATTCTCTGTTATAAAAATAGACGCTGGTAATAAACGCGATGATATATGCCAGCATAGAGGCAAATGCGGCACCGCTAATCCCCTTCGCGGGAATTAGTATCAGATCGGCGATTATCATTGCGATTACTCCTACGAGAGTACTATAAAAATTGTACTTCATTTTGTTTTTTCCCGCAAACCAAATGCCCAATACATTCTGAAGCGACAAAAACAGAATGGCGGGAATTTTTATCAACGCAGGCCAATACATGCTATCGTAGTCATGCCCCATTAAGACTTCAAAAACAGAGGTGCCGCAAACCAGCAGCAACACAAAGCACAAAAGGAAACCAGCAGTTAAAAACACAAAGGGAAAAGACAAAACACGTCCGTAATTTTTAAAAGTTCCATCTGCAACGCGTGGCAGTAAAACAGACGAAAAAACCGTTGGCGCAATAAGCAGCAACTGCCCGAATTTAGAGGCCTGTATGTAATTTCCCAGTTCTGCCGGCGAGCAATAATGTTCCGCGAACCAATAGTCAATTCGCAGGAGCAAAAACAGTAGCAAGCTATTGCCAAATGCAATAATGGAATAACGGAAAACCCTTTTGACATAAGCTATATTGAATTTGCCTACACTCAAAATATTCCACTCATAAACAAGAAATACGATAAATAAAAAAAACGACTGGACCATCGGTAGCAAGAAGTACAACTTCATCATGGTATTCCTATCAATGAAGTGAATTTTGTCTACTGCGAAAAACAGTGCGGTTAGTAATAGCATGAAAAATGCCATAATACCATTTGGCAGACCATAATTTCCCCGGGCATAGAAAAGCGGGCAGATGAAGTTGGACAAGCAATTACCGGCAACAAAGATCAATGGAAAATACCACGGCCATTCAGGAGCAGAAAAATACCGGGAGACAGGTAAAATGTTTTGCAGTAAAAGCAGCATAAGCCCAGAAGCGACACAAAGAACAAAACCGGTAACAAGCAAGGTAAAAACACTTTTTCTTTTATTGGCTGCGTAAAAAGCAACTCCCAGCTCAATATTGACAGTACTTACGAGTAAATAGAAATTAAGCGTGTTGGTAATAAAATAAACCTTGCCGCTTTCTGAAGCACCAAAGTATCGTGAGAAGCCTACGTTAAGTAAAAAGAGCGAAAGGAAGAATAACCATCTCCAAATGAAACCTTGCAATAAACTCTTTCTTATGTTCATTATAAAGGAAGTTATGGGTTTTAAGTTTTGAGTTATAAGTTATAAGTAAGAAGTTCAATTGATCCTGTGCAAAGAATGCTAATACAGATTTTAGTTGTTTCCGTAACTTAGAACTTACTACTCATAACTCATAACTTAAAACTCACCACTTATTTCAGTCCTTCAATAATTTTCACAAATTCATCAGCTTGCAAAGAAGCGCCGCCTACAAGGCCGCCATCAACATCTTCATTTGCAAAGATTTCTTTTGCGTTAGCAGCTTTTACGCTACCACCGTACAATACAGGGATTTTTGCCGCTACTTCTTTACCGTATTTGCCGGCAAGCACTGAACGCAAATAAGCCTGAATTTCCTGCGCCTGATCAGCCGTTGCAGTTTTACCGGTACCGATCGCCCAGATTGGTTCGTAAGCAATCACGATGCCTGAAATTTGCTCGGGAGTTAAGTGGAAAAGAGACTCAACCAGTTGTTGCTCTACATAGCTGTTTTGTTCGTTTGCCTCACGCACAGCCAAAGGCTCGCCGCAGCAGAAAATTGGAACGATGCCATTCTCAAGCAACAGATTTAGTTTGTCAGCAAGCTGCTGGTTTGTTTCGTTAAAATATTCACGACGCTCGCTGTGACCGATGACTACATATTTTACGCCGATAGATTTCAACATTTCAGCAGAAACTTCTCCGGTAAAGGCGCCTGATTTTTTATAATAGCAATTTTGCGCGGCAACAAAGTAACCGGCTTTCTTTTCTACTATTTCTTTTGCAGCGGTAAGGTATGGAAATGGAACAGCGATGATAACGGCCTGGTTTTGTTTTGGAGTAACATTGGCACCCAAAATACCATTCAGTAATTGTTGGCCCTGTTCCCAGGTTAAATTCATTTTCCAGTTAGCAGCTGCAATTTGTTGTCTCATAAAAATGGAATTATTGATTTTCGTATAAATATTTCAAAATGCTTTTTTCCTCCGCCGTCAATGTCTGATGTTTCAGTTGCTTCCAGTTTTCTATATGCTGCAAAGCGGCGTCAAAGTTATAGGTTTTTATGCCTTCCGATCCCCATGAAAAAGATGGAACATATTTGGGCGTCAATCCGCTGCCAAAAATATTCGCGGATACGCCTACGACAGTGCCCGTATTGAACGAAGTATTGATGGCGCAACGCGAATAATCACCCATCAGTACACCACATTTTATGCCCGCCGTTTCGTAACTGTTTTTTTCAAGATCGCTGTAGACCTTTACCGCACCGGCATTGTTTTTAACGTTGGAATTAGAAGTTCCCGCTCCCATGTTGCACCACTCACCTATCACTGAATCGCCGAGATAACCATCATGCCCCTTGTTTGAGTAGCCAAAGAAAACGCTGTTCTTGATCTCACCTCCACCAACGCTATATGGACCAAGCGTCGTGGCGCCATATACTTTTGTCCCCAGCTTTAAAACAGCTCCTTCGCACATCGCCAGTGGCCCGCGAATGACAGAGCCTTCCATGATCTCAGCATTTTTACCAATATAGATCGGTCCGGTGGATGCATTCAAAATGCAATGCTCCACATTTGCGCCCTGCTCGATAAATATGTTTTCCGGAGCGGTTGTTTTATTAGTAGAGGAAATAGGTTCAGATGTTCTACCGTTGGTAAGCAAATGAAAATCCTCGCGAACGGCCCAGTCATTCAGCTGAAAAATATGCCACGACTGAGCGATGGTTTTCGCATCTTCTTCGAGCAAAGTGGTTTTGCTCACTTTAATATCGTTGGCGCTGGCATCTCTGTTAGAGAATTTTAATGCAACAGGTCCGTTTACAGCACACAGCAATAACTCTCCTGCATCAAGTTTTTTTATCTGCGAAATAATCGCAGCCGAAGGCAACACATTGCTGTGGATCAATAGATAGTCGCCCGGAGACAATTCGTTTGTTTTAACGGAAAGACCATTGTCCTTATAATTATCCAGCCATTTATTAAAGGATGGAAGCCCGAGATAAGCTTCCCATTTCTGGCGAATGGTGAGAATTCCCACACGAATGTCTTGCACATGCCGGGTTAGTGTAAATGGAAACAATTTTTGTGGTTGGCAAAACTCTTCTGTGAAAATTATTTTCTCCATTGGGTTGCTTAAGTAGTTTCAAAAATAGGCGAAAAGAATAAGTGAATCATTGATTTATTGAAGAATCAATAACTGAATAACTGATTAACTGAATAACTGAACTTTCAATGCTGATTTTCCTCAATAATTCAATTATTCAATAGTTCACCACTTCAGTTATTCAGTTAATCAGTTATTCAGTTATTCAGTTATTCCTTGCTTTAGGGGTTTTTCTCCTAAAAACAGGCCCTTTGTACCATTATTTTTGATTCAAAGAATGAGCCTTTTTTTTAGATAATAACACTATTTGTAAATATGTAAATTATTGATTATTAATAATAAATTTTGTTTATGTAAAAATAATGACCAAAATCATGTAGACGATTTTTTCAAAAGATCAATAGTTGTATATTTGATTTTCAACCACAGTTTATAGGTTTTCCTTTTGTTTGTGGTTTTACTACTAACTATCCATCAATTCTCCCATTTAAATTCGGCATTTTAGAGCTTGCTTGTATTTTTTTAACTATTATAAAACGTTGAAAAACTAGTGCGTATGTATTCGTATTCGTTATTAGAACCAGGGTGTTATTACATTATTCAGGAGAAAGAATTGGAGGCATTAAAACTCATCAAAATAAATCTTGAGTCTGACCATTGCCATTTCATTTCACGTTATGATGAAACGGAAGTGATGGAATGGAAGAAAAAAGATGCACCTATTTTTGACATTATCGAGTTGTTGAGTGATGATAAAGTGAAGGCCTGGGAAAAGACTTATTTTAACCAGGATGCTTTTAATTACGAGGAAGATGAGGATTAGGAAATTAATAATTAATAATTAAGAATTAATAGGGGTAACATACTTTTCTAGTTGCGGCTTGGTGAGTGTTTGATTAAAGGCGGCGTTACATCTTGTTAGAATGACAGCATTGTTAATTATTAATTATTAATTGTTAATTATTTCCGCGTATAAAAAATGATCATAACTTTATTGAAAACATTTTATGGCAACATACGCTGATCTTACGCTTGACACCTACTACCTTATCAAGGATTCACAGGCAGATGAAATAGAGCTGGTATGCGCTATTTTTGAAACAGAAAAATGTGTGCTTCTAAGAAGCTTTACGCCTGAACCGGAAGATTTCTGGAAAATGAAATCAGATGTAATTGCTGAAATCATAGAAGAAGTGGATGATGAGAAAATCAGTGAGTTTGAAAGTATTTATGATGATGATCTGGAAGCAGAATTTGACGACGACATTTACTCCGAAGAATAAGTAATACAACATTTGAAGTCCCGCCGATCGGCGGGATTTTTTTTACCACAGAGTCAAGGAGTTTTTTTACACAGAGAAAAAGAGGGGCTTTAAAGTATGTAGCGGCCGCGTAATGATAAAGCGATTTTAACCCGCGACCGTTTGCAAAAGTGTGCTCATTCTGGCCTCTAAACAACTTTCCTTTCCTCTGTGTAAAAAACTCCCTCACTCTGTGGTAAAATTTATAAAGCGTAGCTTTGCCGCTTAATACCAACGTTTGGCAAACTACACAATTCATACTTCCCTATCCTTTATTGCGGCAGAAGCGGCGGCGAAAGAATCTGAAAATGACGCATTCACTTCATTCCTTAAAAATGCAGAGGATGGCAAGCAGATCGACACGATCGTTCATGAATTGAATGATGAAATAAGTCCGGCGATAGACTGCACGACTTGCGGTAATTGTTGTAAATCTTTAATGATAAATGTAACAGAAACAGAATTGCAAAATCTTTCTGCAGCACTCCAGCAGCCAGCAGATTCAATTAAAGAGAAATATCTTGAACAGGGATTAGGCAACGAATATGTGATCAACACGATCCCTTGTCATTTCCTTAGCGATAATAAATGCACTATTTACGAGCATCGATTCCAGGGATGCAGGGACTTCCCTCACCTTCACCAGGACAACTTTACAAGAAGATTATTTTCCATGTTCATGCACTATGGCACTTGTCCGATTATTTACAATGTGATGGAGCAGTTGAAGAAGAGAACAGGATTTAGTAATGACTGAATAACTGAAAAGAGTCTGCACCGTCATTGCGAGACCCTGCCGAGAACGAATAACAGGATTACGCAAGAGAAATTGAAAGTCAACAAACGGGGCGAAGCAATCTCCTGTTGCACCATTTGAGATTGCTTCGCCCCGCACCTTGAAGAAGTACCATTGCTTATAAATGCAAGCTGAGCATTTCGCCGGGGCTCGCAATGACGACGCGAGCTTCCGTCAATGATTCAATAATTCAATTATTTCAATGCGATCGATATACCACCACTCAAACCAAACTGATAGATGGTTGAATAGGTTGATACGCCTGCTCCCACACCTGTACCAAAGTAGATGCCCCCACCTGCGGCTTGCACAGCAGAAAGCAATTGCGCCTGGAAGAGAAATCCTATTTTAGATTCTTTGTTTGGTTTTGCCTTCAGACCAACCCGTAGTCCCCAGGCAAATTTTGAATAAGAACCATCACCATCTTCATTATTTCCAAAAGCTGCACCAAGGCTTACACCATACCAGGCCATCAGCGTCTCACTTTTGATATAAGAATATCTCTTACCCCCAAGTAATATATAGTTAATGCCCGCATTGAATGTTTTTTGTGGTGGATGAGCATAATTCTCAGCATCGATGTGAGTGTCTTGTCTTACATAATACAACTCAAGGCCATACATTTTCTTTAAGCCAAATTCAAACCCTGCCTGCCACTGGAAGCCCCCGTTTACATGTCCATAATATTGATCGGTAGAAACATTATCACCAAATACATAACCACCAAGCACATTCAAGGATATTTTAGGTACGGCTGCCGGGGGCGTATGACGTGGCTCCGGTGCCGGTGCATAATATTGCACAGGAGCCGGAGTTTGAGTAGGCGGCGGAGGCTGCGTGGGCTGTGTAGGCGGAGGAGTCTGCGCATGAGCAAAACTTAATGAACAAGCGAGGAGTAAGGTTGCTATCTGTTTCATAAAGATGATTTTGATAATAAATGCTGATTTATAGTCCTTAACAGCCGGGAGTTTAAAATGTTGAAAATGATTAGAATTTCTTAAACTCATTTTACCGTTAAATCCACCTTTCATTCGTGAACAATTGTTTAAGTATATGGTTATAAGGTAAGTACCAGCAATGGTAATGAGAGATATTCACTAACCAAATACCTATTGAGTTCCTTCATACCCATCCGCCACCCTCATTTTTGACATTAAAACACTAATTAAGTATGCGAATCAAAAAAGCTTATCCCAAGGCTATTGCAGCCGTACTAATTCTCGCTTCGAGTCTTACCTTATGGAGTTGTTATCCGTCAGCACCTGATTACATCGAAGACTACGATCTGGTGTACACACAACCAGACAATTCCTACGATTTTTCTAAAGTGACAACCTATATGTTGCCTGATTCTGTTGAGCATATTGTTAATCCGGGTGACAAACCTGACCACACTTATGACAAGACTATTCTTGCAGAGTTAAAGAAACAACTCGATGCGTTGGGATGGACACGAGTTACCAGTACAGCAGGTGACGTGGTGGTGCTCCCTTCTGTAACACATCAAAAACAAGGCGTGTGCCAGGCTTATTGCTGGTGGTGCTATTGGGGCTGGTGGCCTGGCTGGGGATATTATCCTCCTGCGTGGGGTGGAGGTTGGGGTTGGTGGTACCCTTCAGATGTAGTTTGTGCTACATACAATACAGGAACACTAGTCGTAAATATGACAAATCCAAAACAACCCAAACCAAACCAGCTACCTGTTGTTTGGTTAGGCGTTCTCAACGGATTGCTTGAAGGAGGCACCGCCAATATCAATTCAAGAATCCAGACAAACATTGCTCAAATGTTTAAACAGTCACCTTATTTAAACAATTAAACACGACATCATGAAATACCTTTTAACCATTATAGCGGCACTAGCTTTTTATACGGCAGTAAACGCACAGCAAGTAGCAGAGTTCAGCTACCAGGTATCGTTTCCCACAGGCAGCTTTAAAGATTTCGTGAGTAAAACAGGTTGGGTAGGATTTTCCGGAGCCTATCTTCACAGACTCAAAAATCCTCAACTATCACTTGGCGGAGCATTCACATGGTTCTATTTCCAGGATAAAAAAGGACATGGAACATATCCTACAGACAAAGAAAACGCGGCTATAACAGGTAACCGAAGTAACTATACCAACATTTATCAACTGGTGGCTTTGGTGCAATACGACTTCAAGAAACCCAAAGAACATATGGTGCCTTACGCAAGAATCGGTGTTGGCGGCGCCTACCAGGATCAACGCTCTGACAATGGTCTATACATCATACAGGCAGACGGAGCGCAGTTTGCAGCCCATGCAGATCTTGGCTTGCGATTCAACAAAGACGAAAACCATGGATTTTATATAGCTGCTACCTATAACACTTTGCCCGCTGCGCAGGCCATGACCGCGACTACCTTTTTTGGATTAAAGCTTGGCATCTGCGGATGGGGACATTAGATGATTTGAAAATTTGAGAATATGCTAATTTGAAAATGCATTGTGTTCATCTCTCCAATTAATTTCATTCTTTCTTGAGGAGCAGACTGCTTTAAAACTACCAGTAAGCCGCACCTAAAGCATTTTCAAATTAGCAAATTTTCAAATTTTCAAATTCCAAGGACTTGCATGCACATGTACCGGTGTAAACCACTGGTACATTTTTGTCTATAACCATTATTAAATCTTAATTATTGTTTTATGAAAAAGTCTCTATTGATTCTTATTGCCTCAGTTTCTTCGCTCAGCATTTTTGCTCAGGATGATGTAGTGATCAAAGGTTCAGGCGCTACTCCGGTTTCGGAGCAAATGGCACCTAAAAAAGTTGTGGACAGCCTGCACAAAAGATTCCCTGATGCAAAGTCTGTTCAATATTTCAAAGCAAATCCCAACAATGTAAAAAAATGGAACATTACGCATGACGACAATTTGCAGACCGGTGAAACTATTGACCACTACACTATCAGTTTCAAACGGGATGATATGCAATACTACGGGCTGTATGATGCCAATGGACATTTACTGATATCTAGACTTGAACAAAAAGACGCTGAACTTCCCGAAGCCGTAAAAGCTTCTCTAAAAAAAGCCGGTGAAGGGAAAGGATATACTTTGGTAGATAAAACTTATTACAAAACCAGCAACTACGGCAGTCACAAAGAATACTACGAAGTAACTGCCACTAACGGTACAAACAAGAAAAAAGTGATTGTTGCGCCGGACGGCACGATAGTGAAAGTTAAATAGTAATTAATAATTAATAATTAGTAATTAATATGGCCGCATTCATTCGAGATGCGGCCATATTGTATGTTAAACAAAAAGTGTGATCGCGTTTTATCCAACAGCTACACCTATTAATTGTTAATTATTAATTATTAATTATTCCACGGCCATTTCCATTCTTCTCTTAACAGCCACCTTCCTCTCCTTCCTCGCCTTGGCTATGTTGATTAATAGCACACTGGTTAAAATGATCGCAAGACCAAGAATTTGAATCCAGCTCATTGGTTCGTTGTTGAAGAATACGCCGAGCAACACTGCTACTACAGGGTTTACATAACCATAAGTGCTCACCTGCGTAGCCGAACGAACCTGCAACAACCATACATATGCGCTATAGGCGATCAATGACCCTAACACGATAAGATAACCTATCGAAAACCATGCACCTGTACTTACTGTGGCGAATGAAAAACTCTTTGTTTCACCTGATAAAAATGCAAAGGGTAAAAACGCAATGCCTGCGGCAAACATCTGCCATGCGGTGTTTACAGTGGCAGGATAACCTGAACTTTTCGCTTTAGAATACAATGAACCAGCCGCCCAACTCATTGATCCTACAATTAAGATGAGCAGTCCCAAAACCTGGGCACCTGTATTGGCAGATGACATTGATTCTGCAATGCGCTGAACAAATAATAAGATCACACCGGCAAAACCAATAAACAAACCCGTCAGTGTTTCGCGACTCTTGAAGTTCTCTGTCCAATGTGCTCTGTCTAGCAACACAAACCAAATGGGCACTGATGATACAAGTACCGCCACCAGCGAACTTGGCAATGTTTGTTCTGCCCAGATCACCGCGCCGTTTCCTATCAACAATAATAAAAGACCACTGATTGCCGCATGCTTGATGAGCATTGGGTTCCAGATCTTTTCACCTTTTATAATGCACCAGATCAGCAATATAGATCCGGCAATTAAAAATCTTAATGCTCCCATAATAAAGGGAGGAAATTCCGCTACTGCCTTTTGTATAAAGAAATAAGTTGATCCCCAGACAATGTATACAGTCGCGAAGGCAAGGATCACCATTAGTGGTGACACTTTTTTAGATTGTTCGATGTTCATAATGTTGTTACTTTTCAGGGATGATAATCTGTTGCTGCTCTTTCACTGTTTCAAGTACAATCGTTGTTTTCGTAGAGGAGACTTCAGGTATCTTTCGCAATTCATCACGCATGAGGCGCATAAGCGACGAGGAGTCAGCGGTTCTTACCTTAATTAAAAAACAATCTTCACCTGCAATGTGATGTACTTCCTGCACTTCCGGAAGCGCAGCGAGCAAAGTTGCAGCGTTGGTACTGCATGCAAACCCAACGGAGGTACGAATGAAAATAAATGCGAGCATCGTTTGCTTTACGGCCAAAGGATCAATTTGGGTTGTGTACCCTTTTATTACTTCCTTTTGCTCCAGCTTGCGAACTCTTTCCAAAACGGCAGAAGGCGCCATCTTCACTTCTTTAGCAAGATCCGCATTGGAGATCTTAGCATTCGCCTGAATAATATTCAGGATCTGCAGATCGATCTTGTCTAAAGTGATTTCCATTTCGATTAATTTTCTGTAAATCTAAAATCATTTAGAATTAAATTCAAGAAAAATTTATAAAAACGAATATAATTCTGAAAATGTAGGTTGCCAGGCACCAGTTGTCGGAGGCCGGTGGGCTTAAAGTGCTGGATTTTCTGTTAAAATTTAAAACGCTGCTTGGCTGAAATGCAGATAAGACAAGCATTTGGGAATTTTATTCTTGTGGCCGAATAAAATTCGGCGAAATTGCGCATTTCGCATTCGTAGAATTGCACAATTACGCTGCCAGCGTAGACAAGGCAATGCCTTGTCTCTACCCCACCATCCGCACCAACTTCACCGCTTCCACAGCTTCACGCACATCATGTACACGCAAAATACTCGCACCATTCATTAGGCTCACCGTGTTTAAAACTGTCGTTCCATTCAATGCGTCGTCAGCAGTTGTACCAAGCGTCCGGTATATCATGCCTTTTCTTGAAAGCCCGATCAGTAAAGGCTTTTCAAGTATTTTTAGAAGCGAAAGATTTTTCAGGATTTCGAAATTGTGCGCAAATGTTTTGGCGAAGCCCAGGCCCGGATCAACAATGATATCATTAATGCCGTGCTTTTTGCAGAGGTCAATTCTTTCTATAAAAAAGTCAAGCACTTCCCTCGTGACGTTTTCATAATGCGCAAACTCGTGCATGTTTTGCGGCGTGCCCCTCATGTGCATGCAGATGTACGGAACATTTAATTTGCCAACAGTAGCCAGCATGTCTTGATCAAGCGTACCGCCACTGACATCATTGATGATGCAGGCGCCGTTTTCTACCGTTTCTTTTGCCACTTTACTATAAAAAGTATCCACAGAAATGAAGGCTTCGGGGAAATGCTCATGAACCGTTTTTACCGGCGCCACCACCCTTTGCAATTCTTCCTCTGCCGAAATCAACTCACTTCCCGGACGAGTGCTTTGGCCGCCAATATCAAGAATGGCGGCACCTTCACGCAACATCTTTTCTGCCTGGCGCAACATTCCGTCAAGCTGTTGCTGGCGGCTACCTGTAAAAAATGAATCCGGTGTTATATTAATTATGCCCATTACCAAAGGCTTATTTATTTCTAAAATCCGGCCTTTGCAATTGAGTGTGTACATTGTATTATTTTTGGCAAAATAAGGGAAGATCGTGAAACGTCAATCGTTAAACGTGAATTCGCCGGGAAGGCATCATTCACGTTTCGCTATTCACCATTCACGATTGCTTACCAAAGATTCACTATTTATCATTACCGTTCATGGCAAATACTATTCAGCAGTACGATCAGGCAGTTAACAGTTGCAAGGAAATATTTATTAAAAAGACAAAGGACTATGGCACTTCATGGCGAGTGCTGCGCACCATTTCCATCGTTGATCAGATCTTCATCAAAGCGAAACGCATTCGCACCATCCAGGAAAACAAACAACAAAAGATAGACGATAATATCCAGTCTGAGTTCATAGGTATACTAAACTATGGCATCATTGGCCTTATTCAACTGGATAAAAAAAATGATGAAATTGACGAAATATCTGTCGATGTCGTAGAGAAATTATATGGCGAAAAAATCGAAGCGGCAAAATCGCTTATGCAAAATAAAAATCACGATTACGGCGAAGCATGGCGCGATATGAGCCAGGAAAGCTTCACCGACCTTATCCTGACCAAGCTCTTACGCATCAAACAAATCTTGCTGAACGAAGGCAAAACCCTTATCAGCGAAGGCATTGATGCGAATTATTTCGACATCATCAATTACGCAGCTTTTGCGCTGATACTGATCGGCGAAGGCAAACACGGTAAATAATTTGAAAATTTGAAAATATGAGAATTTGAAAATTGGGGTGATTGTGCATTTCTAATTCCTAACTTCTAATTCCTAGTTCCTAATTAACATGAAAACATTAATCAACATCGCAAGAATCATCGTAGGGGTCCTGTTCATCTTTTCGGGACTCGTAAAGGCAAACGATCCACTCGGGCTCAGTTACAAAATGCAGGAGTTTTTTGAGGTCTGGGGATGGAACGGTTTAAACAATTTCACACTTACATTGTCTGTATTAATGATCGTTTTCGAAATAGTGGCAGGCGTTGCTATTTTACTGGGTTGGCAGATGAAACTCTTTAGCTGGCTGTTGCTGCTGCTGATCATCTTTTTTACATTCCTCACAGGCTACGCTTTATTCTCAGGAAAAATACAAACCTGTGGATGTTTCGGCGATTGTATTCCGTTAACAGCACAACAATCTTTCATGAAGGATTTGTTCCTGCTGGTGTTGATCCTGCTGATATTTTTCAATTACAAAAAGATCAAACCAATATTTAGCCGCAAAGTAAGTATCGCTTTATTGCTGTTGTCACTTGGAGCAAGCTTTATATTCCAGTGGTATGTGTTGACTTATCTTCCGGTGAAAGATTGTTTGCCTTACCGTGTTGGTTATAATATCTCGGAGAAAATGAAAATTCCTGCAGGAGCAATTCCTGATAGCACTGTGATTTCTTTTGTCTACAATAAAGCAGGTAAAGACATTGAATTTACTGCAGATTCATTCCCTGCTGATTTCGATGACTCATTATATCATTTCGTAAAACGTTATGACAAAGTTGTTCGTAAAGGAAACGCAGCACCGGCCATTAAAGACTTTGTACTGATCACACCTTCGGGAAATGACACCACACAGGAGTTGCTGCATAGCCAGGGAAATATGTACCTGTTCTTTATTCACGATGAAGACAATGCCGCCAACTGGAAAGCTCAGCTTTTTGAAATTTACAAATTGGCGCAGCATAAAAATATTCCATTCTTTTTTGTCTCCGCACTGCCGGAAGAAAACATCAAAGCGTTAGTAGGCAAACCTATGCAGGATGTGCCTTTACTCAAATGCGATGCTGTAGCAGTTAAAACCGCGTGCCGCACAAATGCAGTATTGTATTCAATCAACAACGGAACAATTGTAAACAAATACAGTTACGCGAAGCTCGGAAAGGCTGTGGAGGGCATGCCTAAGTGACTGAATGACTGAGTAACTGAATAACTGAACGTTCTCGCGAAAATTGCATCGTCATTGCGAGCCACTGGGTAATTTGAGTGTTTGACTGTCATCTGCAAACATGCTTTAAAACAAACGTGGCGAAGCAATCTCGGTCATCTATTAATGAGATTACTTCGCCCGTCCTTGAGTATTCAATTTTGTTTTTTGTATTCGAGTATTCTTTCTCCGCCGGCCTCGCAATGACGGTGCGGTTTTCACTCAGTTATTCAGTCATTCAGTCATTCAGTCATTCAGTTCCCAGTTCCACCGCGTACAAATTCCCATCCGCACTTCCCACGTAAAGTACATTGTTTACAATAACAGACGAAGAAACGATGGAACCGAGCGTGTACAATCTATTCATGGCTTCAACGCTGGTTTGATAGTACATCAGATCTTTCCCTTCTGCTGCATAGGAGAAATCGAGATTGTTGTTTTTTAAAACTTTTTGTGCATTGGTTTTCCTGGTATCGAACGCAAAGACATCCAACTGTTTTCCACTTGCAATATCGATGGCAAATAACTGCCCCGTAAAATCGCCGAAATATGCGATTTTGTTAGCAATAGCAGACTTGTTATAAATATAGCCGTTTGCTTTAATGCGGTACAGTTCTTTTCCTGTTTGTTTATTGACGGCAATAAAACTGTACGAATCAGAGGTGGAGAAAAAAACAGCGTTATCTTTCAAATTAGCAGACGCAACTACCCATGAACCTCCCGCATTGAACTTCCATACCAATGTGCCTGTATTTGCATTTAAAGCGTAAAAGAAGGCATCTCTTGCGCCAAAGTAGATCAGACTGTCATCCGCAACTGGTGCGGCTTGGATGCCTTCCAGTATATGATAGGTTGGTTGTTCATTCGTTTTGAATTTCCATTTTACAGAACCATTGTTTGCATTAATTGCATACAGGTTAAAATCCCAACTGCCGATGTAAATAACGCCGTTGTGCAATAGCGGAGTGGCATGTATTGGTCCCTGTGTAGTTTGTTTCCAACTCATTGTTCCTTTCCTTGCACTCAGCGCATACACATTGCCGTCACTACTACCAAAACAAACATTTCCGTTTACACTGTCAATTGCCGGCGATGAAAGAAAAAAATCGAAAGGATCGTCCATATACAAGCTGTTAGGCTTCATTGTCCATAACCCTTTTGCACCAATGTGTTTTTCTCCGCCCGTTTGAAACTTCCAGGCTGCGCGGCCATTCTCAGCATTCAAGGCGTAATAGTAACCATCATAACTGCCGAAGAATACGGTATTGTTAAACACAGTGGCAGAAGAGTTGATCTTACCTTTAGCGTTGAATTTCCACTTCAGTTTGCCGCTGCTCTGATCAATAGCGTAGAGGCTACTATCTTCACTTCCAATATAAACGATGCCATTTGCAATCGCAGGCGTTGAAAATATTTTACCTCTTGTTTGAAACTGCCATTTGATGGCTTTGAACACCTGCACAGTGTCGCGATTTTCCGGCTTTGGGAAGCGGATTGTATTGGCAGCGATTGCTGATGTAAAAAAATGTACAAAAATTATGATTAGGAGTAGAGGAAGCATTTTTTTCATCAATAATATTTCTTTAAAAAATTGGTCGAACTAGTAAAAAATAAACAATATAACTACTTTAGTGCGCCGCTGCAACAAGACCGTCCCACTTCCCTCTTTTCGCTAAACCAAATAGATTAACCATTGTTAACGTATAAAACGAGTTTCTATGAGCGAAAATCTTTTATCATTGATCGGAAAAGAAAATGAAAGTTTACTGTCCCATGTATGCAAAACAATTCCAAAGGAACAATTGCATCTCCCCTCGCCGGATTTTGTAGATAATGTATTTTCTATATCGAATCGCAATCCGCAGGTGTTGCGCAATCTCCAGTCGATGTACGGCCATGGCCGTTTGGCAAACACCGGCTATGTTTCTATACTTCCGGTTGACCAGGGCATAGAACACAGTGCTGGCGCATCATTTGCCGCCAATCCAATGTATTTTGATCCTGAGAACATTGTAAAATTGGCGATTGAAGGTGGCTGCAATGCAGTTGCAACAACCATTGGAGCGCTCGGTATTGTGTCCAGAAAATACGCCCACAAAATTCCGTTTATTGTAAAGCTCAATCATAATGAATTGCTGAGTTATCCCAACAAAGCCGAGCAGATCATGTTCGGTTCAGTGAAAGATGCGTGGAACCTTGGCGCAGCAGCCGTTGGAGCAACGGTTTACTTCGGCTCTGATGATGCGACTCGCGAAATTGTGGAAGTTGCAAAAGTTTTTGAACAAGCGCATGAACTCGGAATGGCAACCATTCTCTGGTGCTATTTGCGTAACAATGCTTTTAAAAAAGACGGTGTGGATTATCACGTATCGGCAGATTTAACGGGCCAGGCGAATCATATTGGAACCACTATCCAGGCTGATATCATCAAACAAAAATTACCGGAAAACAATGGCGGTTATAAGGTATTGAACACAGGCAACAGCTCATACGGTAAATTGGACGAACGCATTTATACTGAATTAACTTCCGATAATCCGATCGACCTTTGCCGTTACCAGGTGATCAACTGTTATAACGGACGTGCTGGCCTGATCAACTCCGGCGGTGCATCTTCCGGAGCAAGCGATAAAAAGCAGGCAGTGCTTACAGCGATCATCAATAAACGTGCAGGGGGCACCGGTTTGATATCCGGCAGAAAAGCATTTCAACGGCCATTCAATGAAGGAGTAGAAATGCTAAATGCCATACAGGACGTGTATTTGGATAAGACTGTTACCATTGCGTAACTGAATAACTGAATAACTGAAGAGTGCGGCATCGTCATTGCGAGACCTGCGGAGGAAGAACATTCGAAATACAAAAACAATATTGCAAACTTAACAAGTGGTCGAAGCAATCCGGCTGTTCCGCGGGAGATTGCTTCGACCGCAACCTGCTCGGCCTGTTTTAGTTTATCATCCAAATGTTCATCCTCCGCAGGTCTAGCAATGACGATGCGGTTTTCGCGAAGGAGGCTCAGTTATTCAGTCATTCAGTTATTCAATTATTGCCCTAATGGTTTCCATTTATTGCACAATTTTTCCATATAACCGTTATTGTGCTTGATTTTCATCAAAAAAATTATAATCTTGTAACTCTTGATGAAAAAGGGAGTGCCATTTGTGCAAAACATGCAGGACTCTCCTATATTTGTCTTTTAACCATTAAAATCTCAAACAATGAACAAAGCTGATTTGATCGACAAACTAGCGTCAGACGCAGGTATTAGCAAAAAAGAAGCAGGTGCAGTAATCGATTCTTTTACTGATGCAGTTACTAAAACTTTGAAAAAAGGTGACAAAGTTACCCTTGTAGGTTTTGGTACTTTCTCTGTTTCTAAACGTGCAGCACGCACTGGTAGAAACCCTCAAACGGGGGCTACAATTAAGATCAAAGCAAAGAAAGTAGCGAAATTTAAAGCTGGTAAAGAGTTGTCTGAGAAAATATAAATTAAGTTGCTTGAAAATAAAGGAGGCCCAAAAGGTCTCCTTTATTTTTTGCCCCCAATCGAGGAATCAGAAATTCAATGTCGTTTAGTTAAGCAACTTTTCAATTACTTGATTGCTATGTCCAGGAAAGAAAGACTGCTTGTCATCCCGACGAAGGAGGGATCTGTGTGATTGTTTACCATAGTGTTCGTCAGTGTTAGGCCCAGATCCCTCGTTCCTCGGGATGACAAACGTTGATCTGACGCAATTTCTAATTCCTAATTAATTCTCCTGTATATTTCCTCAATCACCCTATCCACCCCCAGTGAATCAATCTTCTCAATGCCGCGCTGGATAAGGGTATCGTTGTTTATAGAGAGTGTGAAATGAAAGTCGTTGTTTTCGCAGCCCCTGGCATTGCAGTACTCAAGATGTTCTGAATAATTTTCGCCTTCAAGTTTGTAGGAGCCACTGCCAGCACCGAATACAGCGGTTGAATCTTTTCCACGGGAATGGTCATGTTTGAAAAATGCAAAATGACTTTGGTTGAATATCTTGACCACCTGCTGATTTTTTATGGGAAATGTAACGACAGTGTCTTGTTTTGTGATGGATAAAGCAGAGACCAATTGCCACGTACCATCTAGTGATTTTTGTTCGGTTGGTTTGTTAGTTGGCGGCTTGCAGTAAAACAGTAAAGCGCTGCAAAGAAGCGCCACAGCTAAAGAATACTTCATAATAACATTAAAGTGTATCATGTAGAGTGTCATGGGTTTTCATTTTGTAATGATTTTCTGTGTTAGACACGAATCCTTACCACTAAGGTACTAAGGACGCTAAGCCTCACTAAGGAGTATTTTGAATTTAGGCATCTCTTAGGTCCTTAGTGGTGAAAAATAGGTTCAACGTTCAGTGTGCCTCAACGGTAACGTAAGCTCATTAAAGCCACTCAAAGGCTCTTCGCACAACGAACAGCAATAAGTATCGGGAAGATCGGCAAACGAAGTGCCAGCCGGTACTCCCTGCATTTCGTCGCCAGTTTCAGGATCGTATATGGTCAAGCATTTACCGCATTGATGCGCTTTCTGTTCAACCGGCATTGCAGGTTGCAAAATCAGTGCAGACTGATGACTCTGTAAAACATTCACGGCACTGGTTTTCTCGTAATACAGCTTACTCAGTGAAACAAGATAAACACCAAGATGATCTTTCTCTACATTCTCGCGGAACAGCACCAACTCGCCGGAGTTAGGATTAAAATCTTTCGTGTATAAAATATCATAACGCTCCAAAGACTTTAAACGACTTATATTTTTGATGTCACATTTTCTGATCACGACAGAACCAAACAAACCGGTCCTCGTTTTTACTTTGATGCTAAAACACAAACCATAGGTCCTCACATCCTCCTTATCAAAATAGCGGATTATGTGACGCTTCAAAATCAAAGCATCTTCACTGTTGTCCTCAACGATCCAGTTCAATTCATTGGCCGCGTGGCGCACGTTGATCCTGTATTTTCCTAGCACATAATCCCACAAGCTACGATGTGCCGCATCAATGTTTTTAATGATCACAGACTTCCAAGGTGTTGTATAAAACTGTCCCACTTTTGTTTCCATACAGATCGTGCAGAGGTCCTTCAAAAATGGAACAGAAAACTCCTCATCCCTTTTGTAAATGCCTAGCCAGTAATAGTTTCCCTGCTTGTTGAATCCTTCATAATAGGGCAAATGAAAGGAAGGCAATTGCAACTCTTTCTGCACGTTTCGTCCAATGTAATTTATCTGCTTCTTAACCATATTAAAAAGCTTTTGCCCATCACCGGTTTCAGAGATCATGGAAAATGCAGGATCCAATAATATCTTTTCTACAGCTTTTGTTACTGCGCCGATATCGTTTGTGTAAATTTCCTCCGGCCAGCAAAATAAAGTGTTTGTCCTGGGAAAACGAATGTGCAGAAACCAGTAGTGGCGCTGCGTTGTAGCGATCCAGTTAATGTTGCTCGTAAAAAAGGGAATAAAGGTTTGATTGTAATCGCAGATGCTCACTTTTAACTTATGCGTTGCATCCAGCATATTGAAAACATCTTTGTAAATACCTTCCGAAAGCCATGTGTCATTTATAAAAATATCTGCCGCAGGATAAGAGCTGGTAATATTTGGCGTTGCATCTTTCAACATCGAATAAGCAATCTTGTTTTTTTTGCAGGTGTCTGCAAATGTTTTATAATGCTTTACGGGAACGTCGATTATCAATTGCTGGCGCTGACCAAACTTCACTTCTTTCACTTGCGACAACTCAGCCACAGAAAGCACTTCAAACAAGTGCCCCGGCGAAATAATTCCCCCGGTAAAATTGACAATGATTGTTTCTGTTTTCTTCATGAAAAAGTTTTTAAGTGAGTCATTAACCGCAAAGAGCACAGAGGTGGCGCAAAGAGAACGAAGGAATCAAAATGATGAGGTACACATTTCAAATTGGAAGAAGAAAGACAAATCAAATTTCTCTTTCGTTTCCTTTGCGCCCCCTTTGCGGTTAAAAAAAGACGCGAAGTGCCTTACTATTTTTGTACAACCACTTCTAAAACTGGATTCACTTCTCTTTCTAAAATCGCTTGCACTTCTGGCCTGCAACTACCGCAGCCCTGCCCTGCACCTGTTGCCTGGCAAAGACTTCCGAGATCTTTGAATCCTTCTTTTATTTTATTGCAAATATTTCCTTCGCCCACGCTTCCACAAGAGCAAACCAATTTCCCTAACACCGGTTCTGCCTTTTTACCAGAACGCAACAACTGCAAACGCTTCTCGGACAATTCAATTTTGTTAGCGATCAAATCCTTAAATTCCAAAAACTCCGAGCGATCACCAATCAAAATTGCACCGATCAATCTGTCGTTGTGAATCACACATTTCTTGTAATATCGTTTTGCTTTGTCAATGAACACGACCTCTTCATATGCCGGATCTTTCGGTGTTTCGACAATGCCAAGCGAACAAATATCTGCACCATGCAACTTTAAAATATTCATAAAAAGCGAGCCTTTGTAATAGTTGGATATATCACCGCTCAAATGTTTCGCAACTATTTCAGCTTGCTGTTCTGCTGCGGCAGTGATTCCATATAAAACGCCTTTAAATTCTGCAATCTCGCCGATTGCATATACGGAAGGATCGTTTGTTTGCAAGTACTCATTTACCACAACGCCCCGCACACAGGTTAGCTCGCAAGCTTTTGCAAGTTCAATGTTTGGTGTGGTTCCAATACTCATCACAGCAGCCTGGCAGTCGATCGTACGACCACTTTTTAACTTTACACCTTCCAGATTTTTATTTCCAAGAAATCTTTCTATTTCATCGTTGAACAAAATATCAATCTTGCGATCCGCAAGTTCTTCCTGTAGCAAGCGGCTTCCGAGTTCATCCAACTGCCTGTCCATAAGCTTCGATGAACGTTGCATCAGAATCACTTCAAAGTTCATCTCAGTAAGCGATGCAGCCATCTCAATGCCCAGCAAGCCGCCGCCCACAACAATCACTTTGCCATTTGGGGGATCAATATGTTTTTTAAAATTGTCCGCGTCTACCCTGCTACGCATGGTGAAAATTCCTTTCAACGGAGGAGTATCGCGCAGTATGGCAGCGCGGCTTCCGGTTGCCATTAAAAGAATATCATAAGAGTGAAGCTTGCCATTGCTATCCGTTACTACTTTATTGGCACGATCAATATGAGTGATGCTTACACCCTGAAAATAATCAATATCATGTTCGATCACTTCTTCCGTTGTCATCTTCACCAATTGGTTCCATTTTTGTGTACCGCTTACATAGTCAGGCAACATTACGCGGTTGTAAAACGGCAAGTCTTCCTTACTGAAAACCTTTATTTCATCAGTGTTGTTCACGGCACGATAGCTTCTCACAAAGCCATGCGCACCTGCACCAGCACCGATTACGATGATCTTTTGTTTTGGCTTCTTATATTTCTTTACCTCCACCGCAGAGAATTTAAAATCGGGTTGCAGCGAAGTAGGGTCAAGCAGATTATGTGTGAGATTATTGGCGCGATTCAAATCATTGTTGAGAATTTTACCCCAATGCATTGGCAGGAAAACAACACCACGCTTAATACTCGTTGTTAGTTTCGCTTTTACTCTTACGTTCCCGTTGCGATTGGTTATCTCAACAATATCATCTTCAGAAATATTTCTCTTAAATGCATCGTCAGGATGAATTTCTAAAAATGCGTTTGCAATGTGTTGTTTCAGTTTGTTTACTTTTCCCGTCTTGCTCATCGTGTGCCATTGATCGCGAATGCGGCCGGTAGTAAGGATCAGCGGCAGTTCAGGACTCACAGGTTCGGAAGTATTTTCATCATTCACGGCATGAATGATCGCTTTTTTTGAAGGGGTGTGAAACTGATGATCTGTAAACAAACGCTTTGTTCCCAGCTCTATATCGCCGTTGTATGGCCATTGTACAGTTCTGTTGCGTTTGATAATATCGTACGATAAAGCACTGATGTCAATGTTCGTACCTTTTGTTATCTGGCAATGTTCGTTGTAAATTTCTTCGAATGAATTGTAATCAAAACCGTGGTAGCCCATTTTTTGCGCGAAGCGGCAAATGATCTCTGCATCCGGCAACGCTTCACCCGGCGGCATTACAAGCTTTGATAAATAACTGATGCGACGCTCTGCGTTCGTCATCGTACCTTCTTTTTCTGTCCATGCCGCAGCAGGCAAGATCACGTCCGCATACTGAATGGTTTCTGGTTTGAACGAAATTTCCTGCACCACTACAAACTTTGCTTTCTTCAACGCAGCTTCGGCTCTGCGGACATCAGGCAAGCTCAGCAATGGATTGGTACACATGATCCAAATTGCTTTCAACTTTCCTGACTCCAACGCTTCAAACATTTCCGTTGCAGTCAATCCACGTTTGTCTGATATTTTTTTACCGCCCCAAAATTCCTCTACTTCTTTTCTGTGCAGAGGATTGGCAAGATCGCGGTGTGCAGGCAGAATATTGGCCAATCCGCCTACTTCGCGACCGCCCATCGCATTTGGCTGGCCAGTCAATGAAAGCGGGCCGCTGCCTGGTTTTCCTATTTTTCCGGTAATTAAATTTAGGTTGATAAGGCTTAAGTTTTTATCAACGCCAATCACACTTTGATTCAATCCCATCGTCCACATGGTGATGAAGCTTTTTGATGCGCCGATGTAGGCCGCTGCTTTTCGAATATCTTCTGCAGGAACACCGCAAATAATAGCCGCTTCTTCCACGCTGCGCTCCATTACTTTCGCCGCATACTTTTCAAAACCTTCTGTGTGATTGTGCACGAACGAAGCATCGATATCACCTTGTTCGATTAACACTCTTCCAATGGCGTGATGCAACACGATATCTGTACCCGGATTCAATTGCAAATGCAAATTTGCGAGTGAACATGTTTGCGTTACACGAGGATCACTTACAATGATGACAAGATTAGGATTGGCAGCCTTTGCGGCTTCTACTCTTCTCCACAATATAGGATGGCACCATGCAGGATTTGCACCCGCAACGAAAATGCAATCCGTTAATTCAATATCATCATAACAAACAGGAACTGAATCTTCGCCCAATGATTTTTTGTAAGCAGCTACAGCGCTACTCATGCAAAGTCTTGAATTCGTGTCAATGTTATTGCTGCCAATAAACCCTTTAATCAGTTTATTTACAACATAGTACTCTTCTGTTAAGCATTGTCCGGAAGCATAAAATGCTACAGCTTCCGGGCCGAATTTTTCTATGATCGTAGAAAATACTGCAGCTGTTCTTTCTAATGCCTGATCCCATGAAACACGTTGCCTTGGAAGGTTTTTGTTATAGCGCATTTCAGGATATAACAACCTGTCGGACGTATCCATCACGGTGTAATGCAGGTTCATGCCTTTTGAACAAAGCATGCCCTTATTCACCGGATGGTCCTTATCCCCTTCTACATGCAGCTTTCCGTCGCGGTTTTTATGAACGATAATTCCGCAACCTACTCCGCAGTAGCAACAAGTTGTTTTAATAGATTCTGTCATGTTATTTTTTTGGCACACAGATGACACGGATTTAACTGATTTACACTGATCTTTTAATTGAATAACTGAGTGACTGAATAACTGAATTGTCGAATATTTTAAGTTTTCGATAAATAGTTTACTACTCGAAAAAAATCCGTGTAAATCAGTTAAATCCGTGTCATCTGTGTGCTATATTCTACGCCGTTTCCAGCGCTACTTCAAGTTTGCCTACTTCAACCTCTTCTTCTTTCTTCCTGAATCTTGTACACAATATCACAATCGATGTGGCCATTACGATAAAGCCGATGTAAGTGAACGCATCTATGTAAGTGATCGTTTTTGATTTGAATAAGAACCCGAACATCATTCCTCCAAGATTTCCACCTGCACCTACGATGCCGCTGATCAAACCGACATTTTTTTCATTGATGAAAGGAACAATGCCATAAGTCGCACCGTTGGCCATTTTCAGGAACAGTGCAAATGTGAGCATCGAAGCGATCGCTACAATCAAAGTACCTGCCTGTGCAAACAATATCAAACCAATTCCTTCCAGCAACAATACAAACGCAAGCAACAATCCTTTGCCGCGCATGCCATATTTGGCGCCGGTTTTATCAGATACGATACCGCCCAATGCTCTCGCGAAAAGATTCATGAATCCAAAAATGCCCGCCCAAAAACCGGCTGAACTTTGTGATAGTTTGAAAGTGTCAACAAAGTGAAGCGACGCCACGTTATCAAAAGTAATTTCCATTCCAAAACACATAGCATAAGCAATAGTCAACGCCCATATTCTCCAGTCTTTCAAAACGGAATAATCTGTTTTTCCTTTTGACACATTGTACCCTATTTCATCGAAGTTGCCGTTAGGTGTGTCTTTCGTGAATTTGTAATAGAGAAATGCAGCGACCAACATCATAACTCCTGGCAGTATCATTGCATATCTCCACGCTTCGCCTTTTGTATAGCCCATACCAACAATGGCGGCGAAGATCAATGGCATTACCATGTTTGTTACGCCGCCACCAAGATTGCCCCAACCACCGGCAACTGCATTGGCAGTTCCTTTTATTTTTGGTGCAAACATCATGGAAGTGTGAAACTGAGTGATCACAAATGAAGAGCCTATAACACCTATGGCTAATCGAAATAATAAAAACGTAGTGTAGTCATGTGCCAGTCCTACCAGGAACACCGGCAATGAACCCACCAAAAGCAATCTGATGGCTGCTTTTCGAGGTCCCCATATATCACACAATTTGCCAATGATCAACCTTGCGATTATCGTAGATGAAACAGAGGCGATGATAATATTTCCAACCTGTGATTTTGTCAAACCAAGATCTTCACGAATCGTAGGCATTAAAGGCGCAAGACCGAACCATCCGAAAAAACAGACAAAGAACGTGAACCACGTAATGTGGAAGCTGCGCATTTGCACCGACTTAATGCTGAATATGTTGAGTTTCTCTAAAGGCTTGTTATCAATTGTGGGCTGCATAATTAGTAGTTTGAAAAGTGTTTGTAAAACACATGGAAGCAATCGTGCATGGCAGGCAATCGGAAACGAAGAGCAATTACTTAAGAATGAAGTCCGGTTTAATATTGATCATCAGGTACGCCCAGTTGCTGTTGCTTTTGGCATTCGCAACATTCTTTACAGTTTCTGAAACCAGTGAAGCGGTGCTCCAGTAATGACTATAGCCGGCTTCAAAGGAAATCACTTTGGTTAGATTGTAGGTGGCTACAAGATCTGCTTCCGTTCCAAAATTTCTGCTGTAAGAAACATTGTTGGAAGAAGAAACGTCAGAGGCACTAAGAAACTGGTGAACATCGGCGGCAAGCAATAGTTTGCCAGTGGCTTTGAGTTTTGATTTAATATAAAAGTCCTGCAAGCCATGACCGCCAAATCCGCTTGCTGCATAATAATAATCCATCAACCCCCAGAATTTATGCGGTGTTCCGTATAACGGATCAAACGCTTTACTCGTGCTGCCGGATGTCCCACCAGTAGTGTAATCCAAACCAGGTCCTATAGAAAAAGTCTTAGTTAATGCAAACATCGCATTGGCTGTAAGCAAGCCTGCGCTTAGCTTTTGGCCAACTGCATTTTTACCGCCCTGATAATATGCCGATGCGGTAAGTGTTGTTTTGTTAAATGTATTGGTGAAAAACAAACCGGTTGTAAACCTTGTCCACGCGCCTGTCTCCCATGTTTTCACACTATTGTCTGAATGATATTTGCTGAACTGGTCTGATAGGAACAGGAACGATGCATTTCCTTTTTCAAACTTTTTTCCTGCATAGAAAAATTCCATGCTCTTGTACATCGCACCACCATTGGTGTTTGCAGGATAATTGCCTGGAGGTGTAGGATTGTAAATAGTTCCTGATGACAATTCTTTGTTCTGATTGAAAGCACCACCGAGGTGCAACATCCAACTGTTGGCTTCATATTTTAGGAGGGCTGCATCATGCCGACGGCCTTGTTGCAGCCAGTCAAGATTGCCCAATAATCGTGAGTCATCATATACAAGTTCTTGTCTACCCAATTTTATACTGAACGTTTTGTTTTTCAATGTTGTATCTGTAAGCATTACTTCCGCCCAAGCTTCATGTACCATCAGGCCGTTGTTATCCTGAGTAGTGGTGCGGTTCAATGTAGAAGCATCCTGTCCCCACACACGAACATCCTGCACGGAAAGGCCCACTTTAAAACGGTAGCCCGTGAAACCGGCATTCAATCGTGTTCTCTGAGAAATAAAACTTGCGGGCTTTGCGCCTTCCGGCAACGGTGCCCCTTGTCCATCCCGCAGTTCTGCGCGGGTTCTCAATTGTGCGCCGAGGGATAATTGCGCGAGGCTTTTGAAAGGAGAATGCAAAGCCAGTGACACCACGGAAAATATCCCTGCGCGGAATAAATTTTTCATGTTAATTTTGGTTTGGTTTTAATTGACGCTATCAGTTAAGATCGAGAAGCCTGGTTAGAGTGCAATCTGCCGGGCTTCGCTTTTACCCTTCGACAAGCTCAGGGTGACAGTGTTAAATGTTTGTCAGGCTGAGCTTGTCGAAGCCTCCATAGAAGCCTATATACACACGATCTTCTTCAATTTTTACAGGGTAGGTTTTGAGTGAGCATTCTGCTTCGTCGGACAAGCAGCGGCCATCTTCGAGTGAGAAAGTTTTTTTGTGGAAAGGACAAGCCACTTTGGGTTCGCCGTTCTGTGTGCCAATCATACCGCGGCTGAGTGCCATCTGGTGTTTGTGCGGACACATGTTCTGTGTTGCGTACCATTCTTCTCTTCTGGAAAAATGGAAAAGTGCGATTTGCTCTTCTTTATATTTTACGCAAACACCGCCGTTTAAAGGAACGTCATCAGTTTTACAGGCGAAGAACCAGTGGACTTCCGTGAGTGTTGTTGTTGAGGACATAGTATTGGTTTTATAAGTTGCTAATAAAATGTGCTAATTTGAAAATGTGGAAATTTGAAAATGAAACAGCCTGGCACGCTGCTAATTCCTAATTCCTTCCCTACCAGCCCGCGGCCTTCTTCTGATCACGCATCATTTCAAATTGAATGCTTGGATCTTTTTCTTCCGGTGCGTTTACGAAATGGTTGAAGCGTTTGCGCAATTCAGGATTGTCAACCACTTCTTTCCATTCGCATTTGTAGTTGTCAACCAGTGATTGCATTTCTGCCTCCAGTTCTGCATTAATGCCCAGACTGTCGTTGATCACGACATTGCGCAGATAATCCATACCGCCTTCCAGTTTGTTGAGCCATGTTGCAGTCCGGGTCAGCGGATCTGCAGTTTTGATGTAAAACATCAGAAAGCGGTCAATGTATTTGATGCATGTTTCGCTGTCGAGGTCAGCCGCCAGCAAAATTGCATGTTGTGGTTTTGATCCGCCATTGCCTCCCACATATAAATTCCAGCCTCGTTCTGTCGCGATGATCCCGAAGTCTTTCGACTGAGCCTCAGCACATTCGCGAATGCAACCCGAAACGGCTGATTTGATTTTGTGCGGAGCACGCAAACCTCTGTACCGTTCTTCAATTTGTATGGCAAAGCTTACACTGTCATGCAAACCAAAGCGACACCAGGTAGAGCCTACGCAACTTTTTACGGTACGCAATGCTTTGCCGTATGCATGACCGCTTTCAAAACCTGCAGCGATCAGTTCTTCCCATATGGCAGGCAAATCGCTTACATGTGCGCCAAACAAATCGATGCGTTGGCCGCCCGTTACTTTTGTATAGAGATTGTATTTTTTTGCCACCTCGCCTATCACGATCAATTTTTCAGGGGTGATTTCTCCGCCGGGAATTCTTGGCACTACTGAGTAGGTACCACCTTTTTGAATGTTTGCGAGATAGCGGTCATTTGAATCCTGCGCAGTGTCATTTCCTTTTACCAAAATCATTTCGTTCCACAAGCTCGCAAGGATAGAAGCCACAACAGGTTTACAAACTTCGCAACCATCGCCGTGGCCAAGTTCATCGAGCACGTCATCGTACGATTTTATTTTTTTGATCTTGATGAGATCATACAACTCCTGGCGTGAATAGTTGAAGTGTTCGCAAACCACATTGCGAATGTATTTGCCTTGTGATTTCAGGGTATAAGTAATAATGTCTTTTACCATTGGTGCACAACCTCCGCAACAGGTTGCCGCTTTGGTACATTTCTTAATGCTGTCGAATGTTTCATTACCCGCTTCCACTGCACTGCAAATGGCTCCTTTGGTAATTCCCTCGCAGCTACAAATAACCGCATCTGCCGGCAAACCCGCTACACCAACGCCTTGCGGAGCATCACCTCCTCTGCTGCCGAGTAAAATATCTTCAGGATTTTCTGGCAGGGCCACTTTGTTTTTAGTGGTTTGCAACAACATATTATATGCAGCAGCATCTCCTATCAATACACCGCCCAGGAGGTATTTTCCGTCAGTACTAATGTTGATGCGTTTGTACACACCTTTCATCGTGTCTTCAAAAACAACCGTGCGACAGTCCGCAGCGGGCACAAACGGATCGCCAAAACTTGCCACATCCACGCCGATCAGTTTGAGTTTGGTGCTCATGTCGAATCCTGCGAAAGCTTTCTCAGCCGCTGAAAGTGTTGCCACCACAACATCTGCCATTTCATAGCCCGGAGCAACGAGTCCATATATCATACCGTTGAACAAAGCGCATTCGCCGATAGCGAAAATCGTTTCATCCGTAGTTTGCATTTTTTCATTCACCACAATACCACCGCGTGGGCCGGTTTCCAAACCCGCAGCTTTAGCGAGTTCATCACGAGGTTTGATGCCTGCAGAGATTACAAGCATATCAACATCTATGGACGTACCGTCGGAAAACTGCATACCCGTAATGCTTTCATCGCCTGTAATGCAGCTTGTATTTTTATTGGTGAAGATGGTGAGACCAAGTGTCTCCAGTTTTGATTGCAATATTTTAGAACCGCTGTCATCAATCTGGCGTGGCATCAGCCTTGGAGCAAATTCAATTACATGCGTATCAGTTACGCCCAGATCGATCATTGCTTTTGCAGCTTCAAGCCCAAGAAGACCGCCGCCGATAACCGCACCACGTTTTGCTTTCGATGCGTGCGCCGTCATCATTTCAAGATCTTCTATTGTGCGGTAAAGGAAAACGCCTTTCTTGTCTACACCGGGAATTGGAGGAACAAACGCAGCTGAACCCGTGGCAAGCACCAGGTAGTCGTATTCAACTGTAAGGCCTTTGTGGGAAAGGATTGCTTTTTTTTCGCGATTGATCTCTTTAACCGGGTCGCCGGTGTGCAATATAATATTGTTATCGGCGTACCAGTTTGCCGGAGCCATTAAAAGATCATCGGCCGATTTGCCGGAAAAGAATTCGCTAAGATGAACACGGTCGTACGCCGGGCGAGGCTCTTCTCCGAACACCATAAGAGAATAAGTTCCCGGTTCGAATTTCGCTACCAGCTTTTCGCAGAATTTGTAGCCAACCATGCCATTTCCAATTACAACTACTTTCATGCAGCGTTATTTTTTTGGTTAGAATGGAAGGCAAACAATCGTCTTGGTCTACATATTACATTTTATTGCATGTAATATTTTTAATCATAAAACCTTATTGTTTGGCAATTATTTTATGATTTCTACTATAAATTTAGGTAATTTACTTTCATATTACAAACAGTAATCAGGTAAATTAAACACATAATTATTTTTATAATATATGAAAATGCCAAAACTAACGCTTGTAGGTGCGGGTCCGGGCGATCCAGAGCTTATCACTTTGAAGGCCGTCAAAGCTATTAAAAATGCCGATGTTATATTATATGATGCGTTGGCAAATAATGAACTTTTAGAATACGCCTCCCCTCACGCTATCAAGCAATTTGTGGGCAAACGTTACGGCTGCCACGCGTTATCGCAAAAAGAAATCAACGACCTTATTATTAGCAGTGCATTATCACATGGCAATGTGGTGCGATTAAAAGGCGGTGATCCTTTCGTATTTGGCCGTGCGCAGGAAGAAATAAACGCTGCAAGAGAACACGGCATTGAGGTGGAAGTGGTACCGGGTATATCAAGTGCGTTATCAGTGCCTGCTTCGCAAATGATCCCCCTCACCTGCCGCGGCATCAATGAAAGCTTTTGGGTAACGACAGGCACAACGCAATCAGGCAAAATCTCCGATGATATTGCTCTGGCGGCCAAGTCCTCTGCAACTGTTGTCATATTAATGGCCATGAGCAAGCTGGAAGAAATCATGGATATTTTTACTACAAACGGCAAGGCTGAGACGCCGGTTGCCATTATACAAAACGGTACGTTGCCCAATGAAAAGATCGTTATAGGCAAGGTAAAGGATATCGTGTACAGGGCGCAATATGCGGAGATCACAAACCCTGCTATTATTATGGTAGGCGAAGTGGTGACACTGCATTCGTCGTTCTTGAAGACTTTTGCAACAAAAGAGTTAGTTAGTGCGAAAAGTAGCAGTAACTGAATAACTGACTAACTGAATAATTGAAAGGAAGAATTTGAAATTAATACGGCTGGTTTTACAATTAATATTCAAAATCGTATAACTTAAAGGCAGGAATAATTTTAAAGCAAATGAAAAAAAGTAAACACGAGTGCGATGTTGAAAGTTGTTTTTTGTGCAGATTAAGTATGAAAGAATGGCTTCCGGCAGTAAAAGAACACAAGAAGAATTTCGAGTATAAGAAAGGCGAAGTAATTTTTAAAGAAGGTGATCCTGTAGTGGGTATTTATTTTATCTACAAGGGAAAAGTGAAAGTGCATAAGAAATGGGGCGAGGATAAAGAACTGATCATTCGTTTTGCCACCGGCGGCGGAATTTTCGGGCATCGCGGTTTGGGCAACGATACTGTTTATCCTATTTCTGCAACTGCTTTAGAAACCACTACTGTTTGTTTTATAGAAAAGGAATTCCTGCTCGCTTCGTTGAAAGTCAACCACGACCTGATGTTTAACCTGATGATGTTCTACGCGAACGAACTACAAGAATCGGAAAAGAATATGCGCAACATGGCACACATGTCAGTAAAGGGACGTGTGGCAAACGCGTTGCTTTCATTGCATAGTAAATTCGGAACTGATGAAGAAGGTTTTATTGACCTTGTATTGAGCAGGCAAGACATTGCATCCTATGCCGGCACCACCTATGAAACGGTGTTTAGAGTGTTGTCTGATTTTACGGAAGATAAGTTAATCAATGCATCGGGAAAAAGTATTGCGATTTTAGAGGTTGAAAAATTAAGAGCAGTGGTGAGCAGCGAGAGCGGTGTTTGAAGCAGCAATTAAGAATTAGGAATTAAGAATTAAGAATGCTTTGTGTGTAACAATCCTTGTGAGCCATCCTCATTTCCTCTGTGTACTCTGTGCCTCTGTGGCAAATTCAAAAACAAAAAGAATGATCTCTGTCGAAGAAGCCAAACAAATTATACATGATAACGTTCGGGCGCTAGCTTCCGTGAAACAGTCACTGATGGAAGCAACGGGGCTTGTAATAGGCACAAATATTTATTCACCCGTGGATGTTCCTTTCTTTGATCAATCTGCGATGGATGGTTATGCATTTCATTTTGATAGTTGGAAGCACACTTTGCTTCCCATTACCGGCGAAGTAGCCGCAGGTGCATCAGCAATTGAAACACTTACACAAGGCAATGCCGTTCGCATATTTACAGGCGCTCCGGTTCCTCCCGGCGCAGACACTGTTGTGATGCAGGAAAAAGTAGTTGCAGAAAATAAATTGCTCAACATTCAAGACGAGCTTTTACAAAAGGGAGCCAATGTTCGCTTGAAAGGCTCCGAAATTGCCAAGGGTTCATTGGCGCTAAAATCCGGTACGCGCCTCACTCCTGCTGCCATTGGCTTTGTAGCAAATATGGGTATTGCTGAAGTGGAAGTGTATGGAAAAATAACAGTCGCAATAATTGTTACAGGTAATGAATTGCAGAAGCCTGGCGCAGCGCTCAAATATGGACAGGTGTATGAATCAAATTCATTTGCATTGAAAGCTGCATTGCAGCAATTGCACATTCACAACGTGATTACTTTGTATGCAAGTGATGATATTGTTGACGTCATGAATGTTGTTGAACGAGCTTCCGCACAAGCTGACATTATTTTAATGACAGGCGGTGTAAGCGTTGGTGATTACGATTTTGTAACACAAGCGCTTGCAAACTTTGGCGTTGAAAAACTTTTTCATAAGATCAAACAAAAGCCAGGAAAGCCTTTGTTCTTTGGTAAGAAAGAGAACAAAATTTTCTTTGGATTGCCCGGAAACCCAGCGTCCGTGCTTACTTGTTTTTATGAGTACGTAACCTTGTCAATGTCAAAATTAACATCGACATTCGTGCCGCTAATGTCTACCAAAATAGTAGAATTAACGGAAGGTGTACAAAAAAAAGCTGGCCTTACATTTTTCCTGAAAGGAATTTGTACTGATAAAACGGTTGCTCCCTGCGGTGCGCAGGAGTCTTTCAGAATGTCATCTTTCGCAAAATCCAATTGTTTGATATGCCTTGCCGAAAATGAAACCGTCTATAAAAAAGGATCTTTAGTTGAAGTTCATTTGTTACCCATATAGTAAAACAAAGAAAAGAATGTCCGAAAGTCTTGTACTGGTATTTTACAGCTTACTATTCATCGTTGCTTTTTTATATGCTTCTGTTGGTCATGGCGGCGCCAGCGGCTATCTCGCTTTGATGGCAGTGTTTGGCTTCGCTCCCGCTGTTATGAAACCCACCGCATTGTTGCTGAACCTTTTCGTATCGATGGTTTCGTTCATTCAATTCTATCGGGGCGGGCACTTTAAGTGGCGATTGTTCTGGCCGTTCGCGCTGGCATCTATCCCCTTTTCGTACGTTGGTGGTTTGATGTCGGTAGACGGCACTTCCTACAAAAGAATTCTCGGTCTGTTATTGCTTATACCCGTTATTAGATTTACGTTTTTCAACAAGTTGCAAAAAACTGAAACAAGAGAAAACGGCATTGGCCTTTCATTGTTGATTGGCGGTGTTATCGGTTTGCTTTCAGGAATGATCGGCATTGGCGGAGGCATTATTTTGTCGCCCGTTCTGTTGTTGCTCAAATGGTCAGATCAAAAACAGGCTGCAGCTGTTAGCGCCATATTCATCTTTGTAAACTCTGTCTCCGGATTGATGGGACAACTTACAAAGGGCATTCAGTTTACACAGGACATGTACCTATATGTAGCCATCGCATTTGCGGGCGGACTTGCAGGCGCTTACATGGGTTCAAAGAAATTTGATCAAACAATTTTGCGCAGCATTTTGTCGTGTGCGCTGGCGATTGCGGCGTACAAGTTATTGTTTACAAAAGCGTAGAAAATCAATTAAAAATTAATAATTAAGAATTAAGAATGAGAACTCTGATTGTAGTACTTACTTTAATAGTGGCGACTTCGTCAATTGGTTTTGCACAGAAAAAAGCATTTGCGACTAGTGATAGTATTGTGGTGAAGGGAAATATAAAAGCACAGATGGTTATTACGCCGGCATCGCTTTCTGCCTATAAGAAAGTAACTTTGGGAAACGTAGTGATAAAGAACCATGAAGGCAAACCGAAAGATACATTGATGAATGTACGGGGTGTGTTGCTGAAGGACCTGCTGGCGAAGGCGGAGCTGGATGAGAGCGGCTTTAAACGGTTTAGCGAGTTTTGCATCGTTGTAAAGTGTACAGATGATTATACAGTAGTGTATTCATGGAATGAGTTATTTAATTCGCCCACCGGAGATGCTACTTACATTGTAACAGATAAAGATGGGCAGCAACTTTCGCAAATGAAGGATAAGATAGCGATCATTACACCAAGTGATTACAACACCGGACGACGTTTTACTAAATCGGTGTCTTCAATCGAGATTAAAAGAATTCAATAAAAACAAATGCATGAGGTTGTCAATTTTAGCATTCGGACAAGTAGCGGAAATTACGGGCAGTGCATTTTCGTTTGATCATGTATCGGATACTGATGCGCTTAAACTTTCATTGGAGAAGGCTTTCCCGGCACTGCAATATGTTCGCTATACAATGGCGGTTGATAAAACCACGATAACAGCCAACACGTTTTTAAAGGAAAATGCTGTGGTGGCGCTGCTGCCGCCATTTTCAGGGGGATAAACTGTAGAGACGCATTGCATGCGTCTCCCGCCGCACCAGAAACAAAGTTGCCAGAGGCAACAGAATAAGCCTCCGAAGCTGGATGCTTTGGAGAGCAATGCGCAACCGCCACACAGAGCCAGAACATTTTGATTTTTTAATTTTGACTTTTTACTTCTAATGAATCGATACGAACGTCAAACTGCACTAAAAGAACTTAGTGAGCAAGGGCAGCAAAAACTGTTGCAGGCAAAGGTATTGGTCATTGGTGCCGGAGGCCTGGGCTGTCCGGTATTACAGTATTTGACGGCGGCCGGTGTTGGGGAGATCGGTATTGCAGATGATGATGTTGTTGCCCTCAACAATTTGCATCGCCAGGTATTGTATAAAGAAAATCATATTGGCAAATTAAAAGTTGAAGTTGTTGCAGATGTTTTGCAGCAAATGAATTCCACTGTAAAAATCAATCACCACATTGCAAGACTGAATAACAAAAACATTTTGCCCATCATTCATTTGTATGATGTGGTAGTTGATGCGACAGACAATATTCCGACACGATACGTTGTTAATGACGCGTGTTACCTGCTCAGAAAACCCCTGATCTACGGAAGTATTTTAAGGTTTGAAGGACAGTTGGCTGTTTTCAATTACCACACAAACATTACCTGTAGGGACCTGTTTCCACAACAACCAAAAGAAAATGAGATTGCTGATTGCAACGAGGCCGGTGTTATCGGTGTGTTGCCGGGAATAATAGGAAGTTTGCAGGCAGCAGAAGCCATTAAGATAATCACAGGAATAGGTCAAGTTGCGGCTGGTAAATTGATTACTTACAATATGCTGCAGAACAGCCTGTATGAATTCAACATTTCAGCAAATCCACTGGCAGCTTCATTTTTACCTGACGATGAAAAAGCATTTGAGAATGCTGACTATGGCGAAGTTTGCGATGTATTTTCTGTACGGGAAATTGACGTCGCTTCTTTTGAAGAAATACGCAGTTTACCGGGCACCATTGTTGTAGATGTTCGTGAAGAATATGAGTTAAGTGAAACGCCGACAATTGAAAGCATACAAATGCCTTTCAGTGTTTTTGATGAAAATATAGAACTGCCGGCTGGCAAAACTATTGTCGTCATTTGCAAATCCGGACACAGAAGCAAAGCAGCAGCGGCGCTTCTTTCAAGGAAATACAAGAATGTTGTTAGCCTACAGGGAGGCTTCAATAACTGGCTCACGTTAAACAAAATGGACCATGCATAAACCCAAAGACATTTTTATTGAAGGCGCCATCCCTCCGGCTATGATCGCGGATAGCATTGCCAAGCATCAAACAAAAACAGAGATTGGCGCACACAGTATTTTCCTCGGTCAGGTGAGAAAAGACGTAATCAATGAGCAACAAGTTGCGGCGATTGAATACACGACATACAAAGACATGGCGCTGGAAAAAATGCATGAGATCCGTGAAGAAATTTTTGCAAAATATCCGCTTACCTGCATGCATATTTATCATAGCCTTGGCATTGTAAACGCAGGAGAAATATGTTTATTTGTGTTCACTTCTTCTGCTCATAGAAAAGAAGCCATCGATGCCTGTGAAGAAGTAGTGAACAGGATCAAAGCAGAATTACCGGTGTGGGGAAAAGAGATATTTGAAAACGAATCCTATCAATGGAAGCAAAATAAATAAGCATGGTAAACATCACGAACAAAGTTAACAGTCTTCGCAAAGCCATTGCACAAGCGGTTGTGAGCGTGTCGCAGCAGGAAACGATCGAGGCCATTAAGAACAGGCAGGTGCCTAAAGGTGATGTGTTTGAATTTTCCCGGGCCGCTGGTTTGCTGGCGATCAAAAAAACAAGCGACCTGATTCCCGACTGTCATCCTTTGCCTGTTGAGTTTGCAAACATTACCTACACAATCGACGGTTTCAATATCATCATCGAAGTAGAAGTACATACCATTTATAAAACCGGTGTGGAAGTAGAAGCTATGCACGGCGCGTCTCTCACGGCCTTAACGATGTACGACATGCTGAAACCGATTGATAAGGAAATCGAGATCAGCCATATAAAATTATTGAACAAGAAAGGCGGCAAATCAGATTATAGTGATCGCCTGAATAAACAATTGTTGTGTGCGGTAGTAGTCTGCTCAGACAGTGTTGCCGCACAGGAAAAGAAAGACAGTGCAGGCAAGGCCATTATGCAGATCCTTCAGCACCATGGTTTACAAACAAATTATTATGGCGTCATCCCTGATGAATTCTCATTGATCCAGGAAAAAGTTTTGCAATTAAGCGAAGAGAATTACAACCTTGTTCTCATCACCGGCGGCACGGGTTTATCGCCCCGCGACGTAACTCCCGAAGCCATTACTCCACTCCTCGACCGCGCCATTCCCGGCATTATGGAGGCGGCCCGCAGTTATGGTCAACAACGCACCCCTTATGCTATGCTTTCACGTGGCGTTGCAGGCTTCATTAAAAACACACTCGTCATAACGCTACCCGGCTCCACACGCGGTGCAGAAGAAACCATGCAGGCGCTGTTTCCCTATGTGCTGCATATTTTTAAAGTGGCGGAAGGCATGAGACATGACTAATTTGAAAATTTGAAAATGAGGAGAACGCAGATCGTCATGATTATGATGATCTTTTATAGGAGCTCTCTTTTTTATTACCACTAAGGTACTAAGGACACTAAGTTTCACCAAGAGATTCCTGAATTTAAAAAAATCCTTAGTGGCTCAGTGTCCTTAGTGTCTTAGTGGTAAAAAAATCCAGAAGACTAACGCAGCTACTTACTCCACAGCGTTCATTGTCTTAAAAGCTTCTGCCGGGGACGACAAAAACAATCTGTACAAATCTGCGGTTTGGCCGACATGAATTTCATAATCATCATTTTCAAGCGCCTCGAATAACTCATAAGAAACCTGTGATGGTGGAATGCCGTTTTCGCCGCCGATTTCTTGCGAAAATTCTGTATTGACCAAAGGTGGCATTAGTTCAAACACCTTGATGCCAGTGGCTCTTAAGGCGAATCTCAACGATTGAGTGTAAGAATGCAAAGCAGCCTTACTTGCTGCATAAGTTGACAAACGATGGCTAGGCGAAAATGCAACGATAGAAGAAACGTTTACAATGGTTGCATCTTTTTGTTTGCTTAAGAGCGTCAACAATTTTTCATTCAAACGAATAATAGAAAGATAGTTTGTAAGCATTTCATTCGATGCTTTTTCATAGGCGCCGGCATTTGCATCGAGTTTGTAATAAGAAGCATAACCGGCGTTGTTGATCACAACATTCAAGTTTGGAAAATTCTTTTCGATGTTGGAAACGAGCAGCTCGACATCTTTTTCGTTGCTCACGTCACTTACGATTCCTGTAGCTTGTTGTAATTTGGCCACGGCCTTATCGAGTCTTTCTTTGTTTCGTCCTGTGATGACTACATGATTTCCTTTTTGTACAAATGATCTGGCGATCTCAAAACCTATTCCGGCGCTGCCACCTGTAACGAGCACCGTATTTCCTGATGTTTTCATTTTATTATTGTTTTATTGTTTATATAAAATACCGATCGGTATGTTTTTGTTCAAAAAAATATCAAGTCAAATCATTAATCGCTTTTTCCACCGACTGCATAATGAGTTTTCTGTAGTTGAGTTTGCCCGTAAGTTTTGCGATCATTATCCCACCTTCGATCAGCGCTATCAAAGAGATAGCAGTTTGTTCCAACTGAACATCCGACCTGAATTCTTTATTGTCTATTCCTTTTTTGATCAGCTCCATAATCTTGCTTTTCCAGGAAGTGATTGCTTCGCTTGCTCTTTCACGAAGTTGAGGATGTGTGTCATCCGCCTCAATAGCGGTATTCAGGATCGGGCAACCACCATCCGGGAACGGTGCCTTAAAGAAGTTTTCGTAGAAGCTTGCATGTACAAGCAGTTTCTCTTTGTACGAAGAATGCTTATCCATTTCTGCCTTGAGGTAAGAAGATATTTTTTTGTAGTTGCAATCAAACGCCGCCAAAGCAACCTCGTCTTTGTTTTCAAAGTTGCCATAGATGCTTCCTTTCGTTAATCCCGTTGCTTCGGTAAGGTCCGAAATGGAAGTACCTGCGTAACCTTTTACGTTGAAAATAGGAGCTGTTTTCTCAACTATAAATTCTCTTGTTCTTTCCGCTTTGCTCATATCTGGGTGATTGCGGATGTAAAAGTATACCAGTTGGTATTATTTTCCAAAAAAATAATTGAATAACTGAATAACTGAAAGGTCGATTATCATTTTTGTACTTCGACCTTCAACCACTCAGTTATTCAGTTTATTCAATTATTGCTTCGCATAAAACACAATCGAAGCCTTTGCCAGCACGCTTGAATTAAGATAGAAGCCAACATACGGGGGAGGTGTATTTTTATCCAATTGCAATCTGTTGTTTAGCGCATACACCGTTACAAGATACTCGTGAGCCGCGCCCGGAGGCGGACAAGGGCCAACATAACCAGGCGCTCCTGTATCTGTATTACTTTGAATGGCTCCTGCCGGCATCAGATTTTTCGATACATCACCTGCGCCAGATTTAAGCTCTGTTACATTCGATGGAATATTAAATACCACCCAGTGCCAGAAACCGCTGCCGGTTGGCGCATCTTTATCATAAATGGTTACCGCGAAACTTTGTGTTCCCGCAGGTGGATTCTCCCATGAAAGCTGCGGTGAAATATTCTGTCCGTGGCAGTTAAAAGAATTCGCAAATTGTTTTTGCGTCGCTTGTCCGCCTACGTCGCTACTTTTTAAAGTGAAGGTTTGTGCAAAGGAAATCTTGCCCACTAAAAACAAGAGTGCAGCAATGGTGATTGTTCGTTTCATTTCAATGACTTTTGTCAAAAGTATAAAGGCAAAAGTAAAAAGTCAAAAATCAATGTGTTGTTAGTAATGCTGTTTGGTTTTATCCTAATGAAACCGTTGGCTAAAGCCCGCATTACAGTGGATTGAGTACGTCCTCGAAAAGACTATTGAAAAGGCCGCGAAGAAAGAGTTAATATGTCGACTGCAAAAAAAATTATTTCAATAACTAAAACTCCAGCTTCTTTCAGAATGCTTCGTTTAAAGAAATATAAAATCCCTTGCTGCGGTCCTCACCAGGTTTCTGATTTCCGACTGCCATGTCCAAACGCAACGTGAGCCTTGCCAACGGGTCAAACATATACCGGACGCCGCCACCAAAGCTTGGATAAAAATCGCTGATCGTAAGCTTGTTGTTGGCATACACCGTTCCTGTTCCTGCAAACAATGCAAATATTATCCTCGTGTCAGAGACAAATCCTTTATCTCTTTTCGTGGCCCACGGACGAAAGCGCCATTCAGCTTGCCCGGCCAGCAAATTCTGATCGTTGTACCGCCATGCATAATAACCTCTCAAATAGCTGGAACTCCCGAGTTTGGACATTGCATAAAATGGAATGCTACTACCCTGTGTGGTATGATATGCTGCCTGGAAACCCAACGTCTGCTTTGGGTTGATGCGGATAAAATGCCTTGCGTCAAGCGTAATGGCAGTGTAGTGGAAGTCGCTGTAGGCAAAGTTTGTCCAGCCTATTGCTCTGAAATAAGTCCCCTTCGTTGTGCAGTTTTCGTAATCACGAGAGTCGTAAATACCCTCATAACCAATAACTGCAAGATTGCCGCCGTTTTTGCCAATGTATGCGGTTGTATCAAAAATACCTCCCTTTTCGTGGTCCGTAAAATGGTCCGACTGGAAGCCAAGTCCGCCGCCGGCATAAAAATGTTTGCCCAACTTGCGCTCCACACCCGTTAGTAAACTGAATCTCTTCGCTGTGATCAGGTCTTTGTCGGCCTCATGGGTGTGCGCACCAATGCCGTAGAAGTATGCGGGAAAGTCGTTGTAGATGCCGCTGACAAACATATGCCACATGTTATCTTTCGTCCACAAACTTCCCTGCAGGATCAGTTGTATCTGGCTCTCCACGGTAAACATGTTGTAGGAATACAAAGAAGATGGCCTGGTGATGTCTGATGTTTTGTCCAAATAAAAACTATAAACTGCGCCAAAACCATACTGAAACTTGGTTTCCGGTGCATAGCCTATAACCGGGAATGGAAGGAAAAGTGGTTTTTTCTGAGCAATGCGTGTGGAATCTTTAACATACAGATCATTCTGTAGCTTTTTCAAAAACTGTGCTTGTAACAGGGTACTTGCTGCAATAAGGATAGCCGTGCAAATGAATTGCTTGAGATTTTTTCTTGTTGTCATGTAAAGAGTCTCATATACAGACAATTACATCGACATTTTTGTTCAAAAAAATCACTAACCTTTCTCAGCTTTGCTGCTTAACCTTAAATGTATAGTTTCTCTGCGTAAGGTAGCTAAAACATACAACGATAAATGTGGTAATGATTTTAGCGATGGTTGGGTAAATGTGAAAGTTCTCCACCAATACTTTCAGGCTCACATAATTAATGAAGATACAAACGATCACCAGCATGAAATAACGGAACAGTTGTACTCTTCCATGCAGGTTGGAGTCGTGGAAAACCACGTTGCGCATAAGAAAAAAGCCCGTTGGAAAACTTACTGTAAACGACATAATGAACGCCATGATATAAGGACTGATTACCAGCGGCCCCCAAACAAAGTTCTGCTTATGTAAGATAAAATTGTAGCTGATGAAGTAAACAAAAATGTCGAGCAGCGTATTGCTGCCACCGCAGGCCAGGTAACGGAAAGTTTGTATGGGAATAAACTTGCGAAACGGAGGATAGAAAAAATCGATAAATGCAGTAATGTTATTCTTCAAACAATTTTGATTTTGCGGAGCGAATATAAGGCGTTTGTAAGGGAATTTGTTATTAATAACGAAGAATTAATGTTATTGCGGGGAGGTGCGAGGTTTGAGGTTTGTCGCTCAGTGGACGGGGTACGACAGTTATCCGGGTGTTGCTTCCTGGCGATTTTTGTTCGTTGTACTTACTCTTTTGCAAGCTGTGATAAGCACCAATCAAAGCAGGTATATAAAAAAGATGTCGGCGGATTACTAACATACAAACAAAGGAAAATCTGTTAAAGTTTCCTTTATTGGGCATATAGTCACCCAATGCATATCTAACCGCTATTTTATCATGAAAATATTGCAGAGTGGCTTTTTTTTCGTAAATTAAAGTACTTCCTAAGGCTTAGCGCATGCCGCATAACGCTTAGGTTTTGGGATAAAAGAGTCTGCATTTTGCGTTAAGAATTAGGCGTTCTGCTTTAAACAATCGTGGCACGTAATTGGTAATAATGTCTGAGCCCGGAAAACAATTCTATAATGGCTTAACTGTCTGAAAAATTATTATTATGAAAAAGAGAGATTCTTTCCTGCTTGGAGTTGCTTCGTTTGCCCTGATTGCTTTTGTAGCGTATGCATCAAAACAAATGAATACACAACGTAAACTTAGAAAAGCGTCTGACGAAGGTTATGAAACGGCACATGATATTTTGTATCCAAGTAAAACAATTGCGGCCAAAAAACTACGCTTCGGTCCCATTTTACCAGAATAAATAAACTTACTATAGCTTGAAAGAGCGCTGACGGCCTGAAGTTGCTGTTGGCGCTCTTTTTTTTGTGGAAAATGGAAACCGCGGGCTTTAGGTTCAGAATCATTTTCAACTTTCAATTTTCAATTGTCTTTTGCCTCTCAACTATAATTTGTACATTAATTACACTTACCGAAACCCATCATTATGAGCGAGCCTTCACATCCAAATTCAGGAAGAATAACAGAAACAGTATTGATCCTCCTTTTGTTGCTGGGATTGATCTATGCCATGTTTACTGTACTGCAGGCTTTCTTTGGTGTATTTACTTTTGCTATCATATTTGCGGTGTCGTTTGCAAAACCATTTGAAAGGCTGGTGAAGTTTTTTGGACAAAGACGAAAGCTGGCGGCCGTTGTCTATTCTATTTTGCTGATCGCAATTGTTGCTGTACCTGTAATCTACATGATATCTTCATTGAGCTCGCATGTGCGGGAAACGATTCACTGGATTAGCAGCGTAAGGGAAAACGGATTGCCGCCGCTTCCGGATTGGATCGCAAACCTTCCTTTTGTAGGTGAGGATATAAAAGCCTTTTGGCAGCAGCTACAGGACAGGCCGAAGGAAGCAGTCAGCGCATATGAACCTCAACTCAGACCGGTACTGCACCGCGTGGTGACGAGTGGTGCCGGAATGGTGGGTGTTGTTTTAGAATTTGTTGCGGGCATCATTGTATCAGCAGTTTTTTTGGTAAGTGGTCGAAAAATAATGGAACCTATAGATGCTACGCTCACGTACATGTTTGGCAAAGAAGATGGTAATGCATTGATCGATGCTACCGCTGAAGCGGTTAAAAGTGTTGCTATCGGCGTGATGGGCACGGCGTTTATAGCAGCGATATTTTCATGGGCGGGTTTTGCGATAGAGGGAATTCCTTTTGCGCTGGGGCTCGCGGCCGTCGTTTATTTTTTGGTGCTTATACAGTTGGGGCCTTTGATCGTGTTTATACCGGTCGTTGTTTGGCTTGCGATGCAGGGGCATACCGGCGGCGCTATTTTTATTGGGGTATGGGGCGTTGCTGTGTCCATTATTGACGCTGTTCTAAAACCGGTTCTCATAGCCAGAAGCGGCAAACTTCCCTTTCTTGTTTTGTTCCTTGGCGTGATCGGAGGCCTTGTGGCGTGGGGCTTTACGGGCATGTTTAAAGGTGCAATTATACTCGCAGTGTTTTATACCATTTTCAATTCATGGTTGCAGAAAACGAGAAAAAGGGAAACGCAAATATCTGGAGATGTAGGAGACAATTAAAATAACACGCCAAAGCTTTTCATTATGAATGCACATTCATTGCATTTCACCCATTTACTTCTTATCTTAAGTTTGATTTCCTCTCATAATCTCCTTCCCTGTAAAAACGCGTAAAAGTTTGTTTACGAATCACCCAAAGCGAAAATGCAAACGCACGCTACTACAGAAAAAACAAACAGTTCTTCTTTTGTAAATAAAAAGAAGCTGCAACCTTTTTTTACTCCTGTTGCCGTGCAACCTAAGCTTACGATTGGCGCCGTTGATGATCATTATGAACGTGAGGCAAATGCTACTGCCGACAAAGTGATGCGCATGGCAGATCATGACATCGTTTCCCCGAAACCAGCACCAGTTAATATACAGCGTAAATGTGCAGCATGTGAAGAGGAGGATAAATTGCAACGCAAAGAAAAGGAAGATGATGGCATATTGATGACGAAACCAATAATGGACTTTCCTTTACAAAGGAAATGTGCACATTGTGAGGAAGAGGAAAAACATCTTCAAAGAAAGAAGATGACCTCCGCTTCTCCTGAAATTTCTTCATCTGTTAATGATGTATTGCAGTCAACGGGGCAATCGCTTGATCCTGCTACGCAAACATTCATGGAGTCAAGGTTTGGCTATGATTTCAGTCGTGTGCAGATTCACAACGATTCAATGGCGCACCGCTCCTCTTCCGATATCAATGCTTACGCATATACGCACGGTAGCCACATTGTTTTTGGCACCGGACAATACCAGCCGCAAACACAATCAGGGAAACATTTGCTTGCGCATGAATTAACGCACGTCGTGCAGCAAGGGTCTGCAGGTACGATCGCCGGCACGATCAACAGAAAAGAAGGCGATGATGCAAAGCGGCCCCTGACGCGTTATGAAGAAATAGAACAATCTATCGATACACCCGGAGAGTATGAGGCCATTGCGCATCCATTTGGTATCAGCCTTTATAATTTCGCTATCAACCGGTATTATCTGAAAAATGAGCACAGAGCGGCGCTGAAGAAATTGAGCAAATTGCTACAGTCGTCCAAGAGCAATGCATTAACCCTCTATATCGTTGGAAATACAGATTCAACAGGGTCGCCTGCCATCAATGATCCTTTGTCTGTACATCGGGCAGCAAGCGTGAGAAATTTTCTTAAAGATTTGACCGGTAAAAAATATCCGATGGAGGGTGAAGGTGAAAACAATCCTTTTGTGGCGAATGAAACAGATACGGGAAGATCACGCAATCGAAGGGTGGATATTGAAATCCGTTCATCGCATCACGATGATCCAACGCCTGTGCCAAAAAACAATCCTGATCTTCCTCCGGCGTATGCACATTTTTACAAGCCGGAAATTTACCAAGATACATTATGGGAAGGAGAAACGACCGACGATTGTCCACACTTCTGGTCCTGCATAGATATTCATCTTCCTATCTTCCCCTTCTGGCTGCCCAAGTGTGCAAGGCTTGCTATTGAATGTTTTGGCGCGGAGAATCCGGAAGCATGCATTGAGTTTTACAAGGATTGCACAGATGATGATGAAAAAAAGAAAAAGCCGCATGCCTGTCCTGAACATGTTTACTTACCAAGCGGCAGGCTTCCGGTATTCGCAGAGTGGAATGTAATGATCTTACATGGGCCGTTCCGTATGGAAATAGATTTTGAAGACAACCCTGAAAAGGGTTGCTATTGCTCTTGTGGAGAGTACGAGCAAATTGTAAGAGGATACATGGAAACTGAATTTACAGACGGAACTGTTAGTCGGCGAAACCACTGCCTGATGCCAGGAATATATCTTGAAGAAAATACATTTCATGAGGATGGACTTTGTTTGCCCAATACTGAGTACGGCCACAGGTCGAATCCTCCACGATTGACCGATACAAGAGATGAAGATGGCGATGGTGAATATTTTATCGATAGATTTTTTAGTACTCAGTCAGACGGCTGCCACTATTTTGGTATTGACCAGCCGGCATTCGGACCCTGGGATCCGCCGCGGGAAGTAAGGAGAACATGGTTCCTGGAGTTCAATGGCTATCCGGTAGATACATGTATCAACCCCGGCACCAGAACGCCTATTGAAGAGCATCGACACGCATGGTACATTAGAGCCGAGGTAAGAAGGCCGGCCCCGAAAGTCACTACAAAACCCGGAGGCTCCGGGCCAGGTGGCGCCGGACCCGGGGGCACTGTGAAAAGCAAAAGAGCCACTCCAACAAAAGCAAAGACCAATCCACCGCAAGCGTATCCATCCGGTTATGGAGGAGGCATAGACAAAGACGCGAAAGTGGGTCAATCGTTCAACATGACTGTCACTTTCCGTTTAAGAGGACAAAGCGATGTCTACTCCTATACGATACCAGTTAAGGTCATTGAACCTACCAATGCAGATTTCATAACAATTGAAACGCTCAACGACGATAATTTGAATTTTGCGCCGCCATCAGAACCGGAAATTGTACTACAGGCGCATAAGAAGATTAGAATAGAAAGAAGCACTTTGTAATGTACGATGTACGAAAATCATTAGAGCGCTCCATCCAAAAAAATATAGTACATGGTACTTCGTACACCCAACACTCCTCCCATTTGTTATTGAACTACTTAAAGAATTATTTTATTGCAGGTTGCAAGCAACCTTTTTTTAGTGAACTCGTATGTACTAGTACAGCCCTTACTAAAGAAATGAAATGGTGACCGATTTACAAAAAGAGATAGTGGCGACACTCGCCTATTTTGACAACTTCAGGTACCCGCTAACGCAAAAAGAGATTTTTTTGTTTCTACCTGTACAGTGCACAAAAGACACGCTGCAACATGAGCTGCGTGAACTTTTGTTGTCGGGTCATGTTTACAGGGTGCAACAATTTTACAGCCTTGTAAAGGATGAGCAATATGCCAGCCGCCGCAACGAAGGGTATGCGAAGGCAATAAAGCTTATTGATACCGGAAAACGTGTGGCTGCACTTCTCAGCCATTTTCCTTTTGTCAAAGGCATTGCTATTTCAGGTTCTTTGTCAAAGTATTTTGCGGAAGAAGGAGCAGACATTGATCTGTTCATCATTACATCGCACAACCGCGTCTGGCTGGCGCGCACTTTTACTCATTTACTTAAGAAGCTTAGTTATCTTTTCAATAAGCAACATTACATGTGCATGAATTACTACATTGATGAAAAGGAATTGGATATAGTGGAGAAGAATATTTTTACCGCAACTGAAATTGTTACGCTCATGCCACTACAGGGCACTAAGGCCTTTGATAATTTTTTTAAAACCAATAACTGGACAGCGAAATTTCTTCCCAATCATTTCAAGCGTGTTTACAGGGAAAAAGACATGAGTTCAAATCCGGTCAAACAATTCTTAGAATTCTGTTTTAGGGGAAATTTCGGAAATACCCTCGACAATTACCTGATGAAGATAACGGCAAAAAGATGGCAGCAAAAAACAATGTCCGGTCAGTTGAACGATCATGGTTATGTTATGAGTATGACCGCGCACAAACATTACTCAAAGCCAGATCCCACAGGCTTTCCAATAAAGTTGCTGGCAAAACATCAGGAAAAATTATTGCAACTTCAGCAATTGCACGCAATGAAAAGTGCAGGTGAAATGGGATGACTAACCACAGACTACATGCTTTACCATTCTGGTCGCCCATACTTACCACTAAGGCACTAAGGACACTAAGTTTCACTAAGACTTGATTTTGGTTAACACTAACTGAAAATAAACAACCCTTAGTGCGGCTATGTGTCCTTAGTGCCTTAGTGGTAAATGAAAGGGTTTTAAAAAAAGCTCTTTTAGAATTCATCAGAGGCGCTGCATTTAAGAAAAAAATCAGCGCAAATCATCCAAATCAGCGTCATCTGTGTGCTCACTTTCTCCGAAGCACAATGATATAATAATCGCCAATCGAGCGGCACGGCCATGTTGATTTAAAACGCTGTTCTGCTTTTCGCAGGAATGCAAACATTCGCGGATATTTCTCCGCAAAATGTTCAATATAAGAAGGAGGAACAAAGGTGCACAGGCCTTCAACTGTTTCAACAGTAAAATTATCTTTCAACAGGCGTTTCACGTAGGATGGATTATAATACCAGCAGGTAAAAAATTCCCCTTCGATGCGTGCCGTTCTTCCTTTGCTGCTGAAGAAGCGACGAAATGCAGTTTTGAATTTTCCCTTAAAAATTAACAAAGTTTCGAGCAAACAAAACTTTGGCAAAATAACCATGCATGCAACACCGCCAGGTTTCAAAATGGTGTTAAGGGACGACAACACTTTGTTCAGTTCATTTGTGCAATTCAATCCTCCAAAATTGCTAAAGACCGCATCATACTGTTTGCTTTCTTTGAGCGATTGCAAACCTGTATAGGAACATTGCTCAAAAGTAATTTTATCCTCAAGTCCCTGCTGGCCCACTTTTGCAGCCGCTTTATCAAGCATGCCCTTTGAAATATCGGTAGCATGAACAGCATACCCATTGCGTGCAAAAAAAATAGCGTCCTCTCCAGTTCCGCAATTGAGTTCAAGAATATGTGAACCTTGCGGCACATATCTCATTACTGCGTCCCTCACTCGTTCCCGTTTGTATTGTACGATCGTGTTGGCGCTGTATATAGCGTCAAAAACGGCAGACTGTTTACTGAAAGCAGCGGCGGCAAGTTGTTCGTTATGTTGAATCATTTCGTTCATGCTTTCTTGTGTTGCAGTGAGAAAAGTATAACCCTGTTATACCATGTTGCCGGAAAATAGTAGAATGCAGAAAGCATTTTCTTTACATCGCTTTTCCCGGATTGCTTAAACCATTCGCGCCATTTTATCGTAGCAATATGTTTTTTGTAATTGTTGTGCACATAGCGGTGTAGTTGTTTGTAAAACGATGGGACATAAGTATTTCTAAACATCAGTGCCAATTCTGAAGAGTCTGTCCAGTTGTGCTTTTTCTGCATCGCCGCTTTTACTTTTTCGTAGAAGCCGGTGCCCGGCAAGGGATAAGAAACAGAGATACCAATTTCATGCGGCATCAGATCGTTGATCATTTTTATAGTGAGCTTTATGTCTTCCTTTGTTTCTCCCAGGTAACCAAATTGAATGAACAGTGAAGGTTTTATTTTGTAAAACTTCAGCAGGTTTGTTGCCTCGTGTATTTGTGCAACGGTGATGCCTTTGTCCATTGCATCAAGTATTTTTTGTGAACCGCTTTCGGCCCCCATCCATGCATTTTCACAACCTGCCTTTTGCAGGGAACTTACATAAGCCGTTTGCAAAAGCAGATCTGCCCGTGACTGTATCTTGAATTTAAAATTCAGATTTTCCTTGTGGACAAGATTGGCAAACTCCTCTACCCATCCTGGTTTCAACCCAAAAATGTCATCGCAGAACCAGACATGATCGAAGCCATAATTTTCCATTAAATACTTCAGCTCCTCTACGACCTTTTGCGGAGAACGCGAATTGTAGCGGTTGCCATAAATAGGTTTTGCGCACCAGTTACATTTGAATGGACATCCTCTTGTGGTAACGATGTTGATGGAAAAATAACCTGCATGCTTCATCCAGGTTGCTTTATAGCGATCAATGTCAACGAGGTCCCAGGCGGGCTGCGGCAAACTGTCGAGGTCTTTTAATACTATTCTTTTCGCCGTTTGTGTCGTTGTTCCATTTTCACGAAAAACAATTCCCTGAATATTGTGAAAGTCAGTTGTGCCGGACGCCAGGGCATTTGTAAGTTCCAATAAAGTCATCTCTCCTTCCCCTATCAAAACGAAGTCAGCCCCCGCTTGCAGATATTGATCATAGTGATCCGTTGCATCAGAGCTGGACATGATCACCGTAATGCCACATCGTTTTGCAAGATTGATCATACGGAATGCAGCCTCACGCATATTGGTCAGGCACATCTTTGTGAGGTAATTGAATCCATCATCATAAATAACCAACAGGTCAGGCATATCCATTTTTAATACGTCGATCAATTCATCTGCACCTTTAGCAAACATGGTATCGAAAAGCGAAACCTCATAACCATTTTCACGCATCAATGCGGCAGCATACAACGTAGCCAATGGCGCATATGGCTTGCCAATGGCCTCCTGCTTTTTATCAAAGTGCAAAAAATATGAGTGCGTAAATAAGATTTTTTTCATTGCTTGTCTCAGTTATGAGTTGTGAGTTATGAGTTATGAGTTTTGAGTGATAAGACCCGAACATAATGATGGTTGATAAGCATGCCCAAAGCAGCACATAAACAATTACTAATTACTAACTCCTAATTTCTAATTCCTAAGTTCTCCCCGGATTCACCGTCGGCGGCAAATACAGCGAACAGACACATTTTCGGCATATTTCATTCTCTGCCATGTTTATCGTTTTTCTGAAGTGAAGAGCCAGTTCATTATTTACAAGGTTATTAAGTGAATCATCTTTTATGTTGCCAAATGCTTCGTGAAAGAAACAAGGTTTTACCGAACCATCAGCTTCAATCACCGCGGAGACCCAGGGTGCATTACATCGCTTGTAAGGAAAATCTGCAAGTCCGGCAAATGCCGAATAATACTGGTGAATGCTCCAAATCCTTCCAGGCGATTCAAGCACATACCGCTTTGCAAAATCCATTGCATGGGTTTCGAGCATTCTTTCGATAATTGATTTTAGTTCCGGCAATGACTCGTTATCAATCAGCAGTTTGTCCTTGTTCTCTTCTTTCCATTGTTCCGTGTGATCAAACGCATTGCTTGTTACATCTGCAGGTAAAAAGCTTATGCTGTTAAGTTGCAACTCTTTTGCAGCATCAATGATCTGCGGCCAGACGCGAAAATTCAATTGATGAATAACCGTGCGGCCGGTGATCCTGAAGTCAGGTCGCAGAGCCTTTATTGCCTTGATGCTTTCTTTCGTTTTTGCAAATGCGTTCTCAATGTTTCTGATCCTGTTGTGCATGTCTTCATTTCCATCAACTGAAATAATGATGTTGTCAACATATTTTACAAGGTTTTCTGCATGACGTTTAATGGCATGTCCACTCGTGAGCAAAGTGATTTTTACGTGTTGCTTTTTCAGAATTGCACACAATGAAAAGAATGCCGGATGAAGGATCGCTTCTCCGCCGGACATTACTACTTCGACTGTTTTAAATTTTCTCAGTGATTGAAGAAGGTTCTCTACGTCTTGTTCTGTTAATTGTTTGAGATGATTGTTGTGCTTCCATATATCACACATTACACAGCGGCAATTGCATGCGCTGTGCGGCATTAGGATAACGATCGGCAAAGTAGTGATCACATTTGTCCGCAAAGTTTTATAACGCTTGTATGTTTGATATAGGGATTGTTGCATGTTTTTTCTGATTGTTAATTGATAGTTGTTTGGCTGTGCGTGTTTAAATTTTTAGTAACTCAAAACTTTTCAATTACCAGGGCGAATGCAATTCGCCCCTACCATTTTCAACTTTCCATTTTCAACTTCCTAAAATCCCTGGATCTCCGGTTGCCTGTATTTCCAAATGCGTTGCAATAGCTTGATTTCATATGGATATTGGTAAATATTTATTTTATATCGTAAAGTTGCTAACGCTTTGATAGCGTTCTTTCTTAAACTTGTTAAACGAATGTCTGTAACTGTTGGATAGCGACCATTCAGCACAGTTTCAAAGTTTCTGATTTTGTCAATCATTGCTGGTGTGAGCCATGGTGTAAGTGGATTTTTACGCATGTCAAAATTCTCCCAGTGCGGACTCACCCAGTCTTCCAGTGTTTGTGGAAAACGGAAGCCATTGTTTTGAACTTCCTTAAACAGCGATGAACCCTCTGTGGGAACAGGGCTGTAGGTGTACAAAACAATTTCGGTAGTGGGGTTAATGCGCTTGATCTTCTTTATGAAAGCAATGTCATCGTCAATTTGTTTCTCCACCTGTTCAGGTGTTGGAGCAGGCATGCCCAATACAAATGAATATTCCGGAATGATGTCAAACTGTTTCATTCTTGCTGCGAATGCAGCGATCTGTGCGCCGCTTTGTGTACCGCCTTTGTCCATGCGTTTAAGCAATTCGTCATTGCCGCTTTCTGCGCCGAAGAAAATGATCTTGCAACCAGCTTCCCGAATCAGCGACAATGTTTCGTCGGAAAATTTGTTCATGGTATCAATGCGTGCCATGCCCCACCATGTCATCTTTTCCGGCTTAATCAGTTTGGCAAATTCAACCACTCGTTTTTCGGACACAAAGAAATTATTGTCGTGAAATTCTATAGCATCAGCGCCCCATTTGTCTTTAATGTACTTTAAATCGTTGTAAATGTGTTGCGCAGATTTTGCTTTCCATCTTGCTTCGTAAATGGGCACAACCGAACAAAATGAGCAGGTAAAAGGGCAACCGATACTGGAGTGATAAGCAAAAGTTTTTTTACCGAGATAGGTTTTGCCGAGATAGTTTTCCATTGAATACATCGTATGCAATTTGTCGTACGGCAATGGCGGTAAAGTATCCTGCTCAATCAGGTCCTCTTTCCGGGTTTTGATAATGTCATCTCCCGAACGGTAAATAATATTTTTGATCAGTTCATAAGGTGTGTTATTTTCCAATGCGTCGATCAATTGAGGAAAACAATGATCGCCGGGACCGTTCACGACAAAATCCACATAGCCCGATTTCAGGACCGCATTGTATTGTTGTGAGGGAAAATAACCACCCCAGATCATAATGGTTTTGGGATACAGTTCTTTTATTTTCTTAGAAAATGCAACAGCCTGCCTGAGTTGCGGGCCCGGCATTACGGTGAAGCCAATGTATTTGAAACTTCCCGTGGAAAGATAGCTGCTTATTTTTCCCATGGGATCATCTTCCCTGTTCCCATCTACGACCATCCAGTCGTATTTGCCTTCTACTGATGCGGCGATGTTTAGGATTGAATTGGGTACACGAAAAGTGATTTTTGCACTCCTTGGATTAAACAGTAAAATCTTATTATGGGCAGCCATGAGGTTCGATTATGCTAATAGATACGGGAAAAATTGGAAAAGGTTGCCGGAGCGAATTAATAATTAATAATTAATAATTAACTGGGTGGCATTCCTAATTGAAGGCGATCCATTTTGTTAAGCATAAGTAACCCAGGCTGTTATTGGGCCGCGGCACCTATTAATTCTTAATTATTAATTATTAATTCCTTGCGGTTCAGGCAACTCCCACCCAACTTTCTCCGTATATACTATCATGCAAATCTCCTCCTATTTTAAACGGTTGTTTACTTCTAAGGCCAAAGATCAGGAACCGGAAAAAGCGTATGACCTTTGGTCGGCTTCTTATGATGAGCAACCCGGCAACCTTATGCTGGAACTCGACAAGATAGTGCTATACGATCTACTCGACGATATTGATCTTGCAGGAAAAAGGATTGCAGATATTGGTTGCGGCACGGGAAGGCACTGGCAAAAACTGTTATCCTATGAACCCGAACTGTTAGTGGGATTTGATGTGTCTGAAGGGATGTTGAAAAAGCTGAAAGAAAAATATCCGAATGCGCTCGTCAGAAAGACGAATAGCGACGCCTATCCAGATATTACGGATGGTTTTTTTGATGTGATAATTTGTACGCTCACCATTGCGCATATGCAGCGGATGGACCAGACATTTGCGGAATGGAACAGGCTGTTAAAACCCTGTGGCGATATCTTTTTTACGGATTACCACCCCGAAGCGCTGGCAAAGGGCGGCAAAAGGACTTTCCCATACAAGAACCACTCGATAAGCATTCGCAACTTTGTGCACCCAATTGCCTTTGTACGGCAGCTGGCTGCAGTGAATGATTTGCGTATCGCTCATTTCCGGCATATTAAAATTTCAGAAGCACACCGCCCGTACTACGAACAGAAAAATGCGCTGCATGTGTATGAAAGATTTCTCAACACGCCTATCATTTATGGCATGCACTTAAAAAAGGTCGATGCTGTTGCGTAATGTCCATATTGCCAATCAAAGTGAAGCCTCCGATATTCAATTGTGCGGTGATAAAATCGTTTCTGTATTTGAGGCAGACAACGATGCTGCTGAAGAAACTGCAATCAGCTTTAACAACGCTGTGGCGATCCCGGGACTTATCAATTCGCACGATCATCTGGATTTTAATTTGTTCCCGCAATTCGGCGATATAAAATATGACAACTACCAGGAATGGGCGGTGCACATCCACTCAGTATACAAAAAAGAGATTGGCGAAGTGTTGCAGATACCGCAAGCTTTGCGTGCAAAATGGGGATTGTATAAAAATCTGCTTTGCGGTGTAACAACAGTTGTTGATCATGGCGTGGAGCATTCATTTGAGCAGCCGGTTATAGAAGTATTTCAACATTGCCAGTCGCTGCATTCTGTTGCATTTGAAAAAAACTGGCGCATGAAGCTGAACAATATTTCCAACATTCAAAAGCCGGTGGTGATACACGTCGGCGAAGGTATTGATGCCAGTGCGTACGATGAAATTAAAACATTGCTCAACAGTAATTACATTAAACGGAAGATAATTGCTGTGCACGGAATAGCAATGACATCCACGAATGCAACGAAATTCAAAGCATTGGTGTGGTGCCCTGCATCGAATTATTTTATGTTTGGTCAAACAGCAGATGTCGGTCATATCAAGCGCTTTACGCCTGTTCTTTTCGGGAGTGATTCGACATTAACCTCAAGCTGGGATATTTGGCAGCATATAAACGCAGCCAGAAAGGATGGTTCCCTTACTGACAAAGAACTGTTTGAGTCGCTTACCACAACGCCTGCAGAAATTTGGAAAATGAAAGATGCAGGAAAAATTGAGAAGAACCGGCAAGCCGATATTGTTATCGCTGATAAAAAAAATAATGAAGGATGGGATGCTGTGTTGTCGATATTACCAGAAGCGATTTTACTCGTGATGAAGAAAGGGGAAATTCAATTGTTTGATGAGCGATTGTTGCATCAATTGTGTGAGCAAAATATTTTTTTTAGTGATTTTAAACCTATATCAATAAATGGAGTCATAAAATATGTGCGGGGCAATATTCATCAACTCATTAACAATATTCGCTCTTATCACTCGGAAGCGATCATTCCGGTAGAAATTGTTCAAACAAAATCACCCTTTCATGTTCACACTCATTGATCTTACATTCTTTGCCAACAAAGAGTTTACCAGCGGTTCAGCACTCATTGAATCGCAGGCGGCTTCGCTTGGATATCTCAGGCATATCAAAGAGCGTGTGAGCATTGAGATTGTGAAACACATGAGTAAAAAAGAGCATCGTGTAATAAAAAACGGTTTGCAATATCATTTCTTCAAAAGCAATAATCATTTCTTCAGTTTTCCGTTAAAAACACTTTGGCACATACGTAAGCGGCAGCCGGACATTGTGTTGACACAGGGCCTTTCGTTTCCGTTCCAGGTATTGATGTTGCGATTGTTTGCTGTGCACAAAACACGCATCATTGCACAACATCATGGAGAAAGATGTGGCCGTTCAATGATAAAAAGAATAATTGAGCAATGGGCGGATAAATGCATTGACGCATATCTTTTTAATACGCCATCATATGCAGATGAAAGATTGCAGCTTGGGTTAATAAGCAGTCAAAATAAAATAATGCTATTGCCGGAAGGCTCTAACACTTTTCGAAAAAAAAACAAACAGGAAGCGAGACTGCAAGCTGGTATTGCATCTGAAGGCACAGTTTTTTTGTGGGTAGGAAGGTTAAATGACAACAAGGATCCTCTTACGATTTTGCACGCGTTCGCAAAATATCTTTCACACAATGCTGATGCGCAATTGTACATGATCTATCAAACGGAAGATCTGCGTCCCGCTATAATTGATCTGCTGAATCAAAACGATCTACTACGTGGCCACGTTCGTTTGCTTGGAAAAATAAATAGAAATCACCTGGAAATGTGGTACAACGCCGCTGATTATTTCATCACGGGGAGCCACCGGGACTACGGTGCGTTCGCTTTGCTCGAAGCAATGGCTTGCGGCTGTGTGCCAATAGTTACCAATATTTCAACCATGCAACAATATCTGCAACATGGAGAAACCGGGTTCCTGTTTCCACCCGGTGATGTAGAAGTTCTGAGTCTGCTGCTCACAATTCTTGATCAATACAATATTGAAGAAATGTCACAGAAAGTAGCGGATCATTTCAGGACCACTTATTCATTTGAAAAAATAGCCAGCTCGTTTTATGATATTTGCACCTCGCTACTCGCCGCCAAACAATCGCATTATGCTGGTGACCGTGTCATCGATATGGTAAGCAGTAACGCCTGAGTGTTCCAGCTGGGGATTTTTCAAAAGAGAAACAGTCCGCTCAACCATTTCCTCAACAGAATTAACAATGATCCAGTGTGGTATTTCATGCCGCATAGGTTTGCAAAAACTAATGACATGTGCGCCGGCTCCGACCGCTTCTGCACAAACGGTGCTGAAGCCTTCATATGAAGAAGAGTGTAAAAATATTTTTGTCCGCCGCATATTGGCGAGTACGTCTGCATGTGGCAATTCACCCGTTAATGTGATGTCGTCCTGTAAATGGTATCGCTCAACCAGGTCATGTAATTTTGCCTTCTCAGGGCCTTCGCCACAAAGCATGACCTTTAGTTTGCCAACGTTTTCTTTTACGTGTTTCACCACTTCAATAAGTACATCATATTGTTTTAGTGGAATGAGAGAGCCCGCCGCCATTATGTCAATATCACGTTCTGATTGTTTATCTACAAACAACGTGTTGTCTATCCCAATGGGAATGACATTTGTAATTTTGATGTCGTAATGCTCTTCAAAAGTCTTTGAAACACTGTCTGAAATCGCAATGAGCTCATGCCCTGAAGATCGCGTTAGTGTTTTGTAACGGTTGTTCTTTTTTGCATCCTGACCCAATAACCATGTATAGTACCTGATACTATATTTTTTGCCAAACTGCTTGCCTAGTAAGGCACACTCGCCCAACCAAAGGCTGAGGATGCCAATGATGTGATGTTGTTTTTGTAAACCACTCAGGATGCGCCATACTTTTATCCAAACGCTTAGCCTGAACAATTTTCCTTTGTTGGCGCCGCCTATGCCAATTACCTGGATGCCGTTCCAGGTGTATTTTTTTGCGACAAAAGGATATTGAAAAGTGATGATCACAATGTTGAGCAATGGATAATTTTTCTTCAGGTTTTTTACAAATACCTGGATGGAAGGAAGGCAGGCTGTGTCAGCTTCATTTACAGGAAAACCGGGTGTGAGAATTATGAGGGTTTTGGATGTCATGATGATTTGGAGTTATGAATAATCTACAACAGGCATTAAAGCCAATTAATAATTAATAATTAAAAATTAATAGGGTTACACCTGTTATCACATGCTGCATTTTCATATGCTAAATAATAAAGAATGTATCCTTAGCAATCTGCAACAACTCTTAATTATTAATTACTAATTATTAATTAATTCGCGCTATTCTTCAATCTCCACTACTTTATTGCACCAGTGCAAACTGCTTTTATTGTGTGTGATCAATATAATGATCTTTCCCTGAGACGCCAATTCCTGGAAATAGTTCAGCAGCTTTATCTCCGAGGCTTCATCCAGTTCTTTAAACGGTTCATCAAGTATGATAAGGTCGGCGTTTCTGTAAAGCGCACGGGCAATGGTTATGCGCTGGCGCTGGCCACCGCTAAGATCCCTGCCTGCGTCTGCAATATGAATTTGTTGCGCATCAAAACCGGTCGAAGCAATTTGCTGCATGCTGGTAGCGTGAAGCACGGTTTCTACTTCAGCATTTTCGCCCTGCTCTCTACCCAGTGTAATATTGTTCCAAATAGAGTCGTTGAATAAAAAAGGATGTTGTTTTACATAGGCGATCAGATGCCTTATTTTTTTACGATCTTCTGTCGTAGTGGCAACCCCGTTAATACTAATAGAACCGGATGATTGTGACAAAAAACCAAGCAATAAATTAACGACCGTTGTTTTGCCCTTACCGGAAAGCCCGTGAATGCCCACCATATCACCACAATACAGCGACAGATTGAAATAACTCAGCAGAGGCATTGATGGTCTGTAGGCGAATGAAACATTTTCGAACTCGACATGCTGTATACCCTTTTCAAGCGGCTCGTCATCATTTACCCCGGCTTTTTCAGGTTGCTGCGTAATTGGATGTATGGTAAATTCGTAGGCTTTTATTTGACCAATACTGTTTAATATCTTCACGGCACCGGGAATGATCTTATACGCGGCTGCGATGAAAGCGCCTAGTGTCACGACTTCCAAGTGCACCGTTCCGGACAATGTTTTATTGATCACAATGAGTATGAATAACCCGGCGACCGCAAAAGCTTCGATGAATCTTGAAGGTAAAGCTTGTATGCTTTGTTGCGATGCCAACCCTTCGTTCATTAGCTGCTGATGGTTAACATAGCGCTCTGTAAAAAATGATTGCGCATTGTACACATTGCTTTCTACAAAAGCAGCAAGCGCCTCGTATAAATATTGCAACGACTGCTCGCTGTTTTTCTTTACTACCTTTTTGACATTGTCCACTTTGCGTTTCATCAGCGATGAGCACATAATTATAGGCGGCAGCAGCACAATCAGTAACAATAAAAAAATAACCGGGCTGTACAACAACACGGCAATAATAGTTACCAATATCAAAATGACCTGTGCGATCATTTGCTGAAAACTTCGCAATACATAGTAGCAAAACTCAATCGGTTCCTGGGAAACTTTTCTTACATAGATCGCCGGTGCAGTTTGCACATGTTCCGCGTAATCTGAATGGAAATAGTTGATGAGGTTACTGCGGGAAATTCGCAACGCGACTTTATAAATGAACTGAAACTGTTGTGTGAGTACTAGTCCTGCAAAAGCATTTTTCGTAATGAACAGTATTAAAAAAATAGCAATTGGCCACAGAGAATTTTTTCCAAAGAAATTGTCTAACACTTCCACAGATGCATTGTTTGCCCCCGCATATATAGCCGTGAGCCACACCAGCACTGCCATGAAACCTATGTCCAGCAAGCTTAACAGGATATCGGGAAAGATCATGGACCAAAGCTGTTTTCTCTCCTCTTTTGTGAGTGCTTTAAAAATATGTTTGATGATGAGTTTCACGTGGGAGGCGATTATGAGTTAAGAAAAGAAAACTGTAGAGATCGTGCGAACAATGATCGCCATGTCCATTTTAGGCGACCAGTTCGTGATATAAAACAGATCCATTTCCAGGCGTTCGTTCAGTGTTTCAATATCTTCCGTATATCCGTACTGGCCAAATGACTGTGCAAGGCCGGTAATGCCGGGCTTTACAAAATGTCGTGATGAATACGAGCCGATCAATAATTCATTGCGTTCATTCTCCGCTATCATTTGCGGACGCGGGCCGATAAATGACATATCTCCCATTAATACATTCAGGAACTGAGGCAGTTCGTCCAAATGTGTTTTGCGAAATATGCGGCCGGTCAGGGTGATTCTTTTATCATTTTCATACGCCCCTACTCTATCAGCATTTTCATTTACGATCATCGTTCTGAATTTGATGCAATTGAAAACCTGTCCATTTTTCTTATGGCGCTTTTGTATAAAAAATACCGGCCCGCGGGAATTTATTTTGATGATGATGGCAGCCAGTGGCGCCATCCATGAAAGAATAAAGATGATAGCAAACATCGACGTAAGGATGTCCACTGTACGTTTTAATATTTTGTTGTATGTCTTTTCCAAAGGCGATCCCAACTTTTCGTCGCGGTAAACAACGTTGAGTTCAGCGGAGCGCAAAGGAATGGATGTTGGCTGTATAGCCACATCTGTATAAGAATCGGCATGTCCGTTCATATTGTTCGTGCTATAAATGGATGATCATTCTCTCAGGAATCCGTCTTTACCAGTATATACGAGAAGTCTCAGGAATAGTTGCCTGAGGTTATATTTTTTTCTTTTGTTTCTTACAAATCGCTCCTGGGGGACTGGCATTTGTCAGGTATTTTGCTATTAGGTTGTATCAGAACGGGGGATGTGATATTTGTGATAGGAAAAGCCACTATTAATCCAAATTTGTTTTTATTATTCCTTCAATGGTCTTATAACTTTCAAACAGCGGAGTTCTTATAAATTGTTTATTGTCCAAAAACATATCTTCATATAAGTATACAACGTATCGAATCGTATGATTTTTGTATTGCAAATTTGGATACCAGGTATTAAAATCACTACTTGATAATTCCATTTCCCAGGCACTCTTGAAGTCTTTGTTGCTTGCCTCGCCGACGAGGCTTATCAGGTGAAGAAAGTATTTGTGTCGAAAGCTTTCAGGCTCTTCAGTTTCATTAATAGCCTCATCAATTTTAATTAAGAAGTCGCTCGTAATGTGATCTGAATCAATGGCTAATGCCAGTACCATATGGATTCTTTTGATAAAGAATTTCGTTAGAGGACTCGTTCTTTAACAATTCAGCGAGCCAGGTTTCGAGATCCGCAGTGTTTTCGCATATCCTGCAAAGCCCTTTGTGGTTTACAAGTATTTCGTCATTGCTCATTTTATATACAAGCGAAAAGCTGCTCATATACTTTTTCAACATTATTTTCTTATGATCATTCTTAGTAAGTTCAACAAACGTCTCTTGTGAAATTTCCGCTGATTTCATATTTTTTAAGTCGTCGTTTTGGATAGAATTGTCGGTTGTTATTCAAACCCCATTGTTATCCTGTATTTCAATTAGCTTCCTTTCTTCCAGATCACTTGTCCATTGGTTTCAAAAACAACTGTATTTGCTTTTGTGAGAAATGAATTTTGAAATGTGCTTGTGTTGGTGAAATCTTTTAGCTGACCTGTCAGTTTATCTACAAGCTCTTTGTGTGCAAGATTGTATTCTTTTTCGGGTAGCAACAAATAATTGTGTGCAGGTTCAAATTCAATGCGTATTGCAGATTGATTTTCTCCCTCTTTGTAAGTATTGGTACCTACGAGATAAAGTATCTTTTCGTTTTCTCCTTCAAAAATTCCAAGCTTGAATTTGTCGATTGTCTTTTGTGGTTTGCTGCTGTCGCAAACATTAACCAGCCAATCCTGTAAGGTTTTGAAATGTGAAACCTCTTCTGGTGCAGGTGGTGCTACATCATCTACTGACTCTGTTATCCGGACATCTTGAACTATAATTTTTGCGTGTTGTTCGCATGAAACTATTGATACATTTAGTAAAGATAAAAAAAGAAGTCTACGGATTGCAATCATCAAATTAGGATTTATGAGGTTTAAGATGAAATTAAAGTTATGTATTAATTGCTGTGGAGAAAAATAAACCGACGAACAGATATGCGAGAACATAAGCTTTAAAGCGTCTCTAATATTTACCACTAAGCCCCTAAGGGCACTAAGTTCCACTAAGAGAAGTCTACATTAAAACAACCCTTAGTGAATCTTAGTGCCCTTAGGGGCTTAGTGGTGAAAGAGCGACTTACGTTTTCAAGATGTTTGCAAAAGGACAGCATGCCAGCGCTCAATAAAGAACAACGGCTGAAGTGTGCGACGCAACCAAAGCTCAATAGTTGTTCTACAGCTGACCTCCAAAAAAACGGCCCATCCTTAATGAATGGGCCGTGGAAAAAACACACTTAAATGCATAAGAAGAAAGAACTACTGCGCTCTTACCGCTATATCAACGGGAGAACCCGGAATGCCGTCTATTTTCTTGATCAGATCGCCGTTCTTGCCTGTGCTGATGTTGAGATAATACAACGAACCTTCAACACCCGCTACCAATGTGTTTTGATCAACCAGTTTGATCATCGTTACATTCTTGCCACCAAAGTCTGCAGTAAGCGGCGTAAGGTTTTGGTTGGTTGGGTTGTATCTGTAAACCTTGCTGCCAGAGTTGAAATAAAACATCTCGTCATCTGTGGCCTGGAATTTTGTATTCTCTGTAATCAATGAAGGCTGGCTGAATGCGCGCTTGTATAAAGTCGTTACCTGGAACGGCCCTGTGAAGTTTACACTGAATTTTAATTCATAGAGAGTGCCATCGGATGATTTACCAAAGAGAAAGCAATTGCCTTTGTTTACCTGCATCATGTTTACCAGATCCAGGCCAACGTTGGTTGGGTCAAACGCTGTGCCGATAACACTGTACTGTGTGCCGAAATACATCGGTTGTCCATATACGTTAAATCTAATGATATTCTTTTTCACGGCATCATATCCTATGTAATAATCACCGGTACTGCCGCTGGCATAAATGAGGCCCTTGTCTAAAGTGTAGTCACCATCACAGGCTACGCCAAACATACCATAAATGGGCGCCCTGTTCCATGTTTGCCAGAAACCCGCATATAGCCTATGGTTGATAACACCTGTTATCACGCCAAGCTGGGTGCCGGACATTTGTGTTACTTTGGTTGTATCCGGAGCATTAAAGAAATTACCGGTTAAGTCTTTTGCGCGTTTCAAAGAATCAGCACCGATTTGCACGCCGCCGTTCTCCGTCAATACCCAATAACTGGAAATGGTTACGGGTAAGATCTGCTGATGAACTGTCGGCACCATTGCCAATGGTTTTGCGGGCAAATTCTCTCCTTGTATTGCTGCATATATCCTGGCCTGAACTGCACCATCGGGTTTAATAAATGAAAATTGTGTTACATTATTTTCAACACTTAACACGGCTGTTCCGAGGCTGAAATTGGTAACACCATCTATTTTAAAGTCGTGGAAATAATGCATGCCGTTATCGTTATTGATAACGGTTAAGCGACCATAAAACCTGCCGGTACCCAACCCGAAGAGCATGCGTAAAGAAGAGCCTGAGAAATGCTGGTCGGCTACATTAGGACCACCAATGCGCCAGTCGAAACTTAATGAGGCATTGTTTTTTACGCTAATAGTCGGTGTAATAATAAGGCTGTCCCCAACCACGGCTTTGTACACCGTATCAAGGTGTGTAACCACTGGTTCTTCAGGCATATCGTATGTATAGTTGCCTTTGTCCTTGTAGCAGGAATTGAAAGCAACTGCAAGTGAAATTGAAAATATGATGATTAATAGTTTCTTCATGCTTTTTAAATTTTAAGTCAAAAGGCAAAAGGCAAAATTCAAAAGGCTGTAATGCCGTCTCGCTAAGTTTTTTTACTTTTTACTTTTGATTTTTTACTTAATTTATCCTCTGCCCAAACTCATCAATAAAATGATAAGTGCTGGCACCGGCATCTTTCTTGTACAATATCTTTTTTGCAGGATTATTAATGCTATAGAAATCGTAGTCGTCACTGTTTGGTATTTTTTCCAGCACATAACCGCGTCCCGGATTATTTTTCACCCAAGCTGCAGGATTGGCCATGAATGTTGTCAGCAGACTTATAATGTATAAATTTTTAGGAATTTCAAATTTGGGGCTGGCATCCTGAATACGGCTCAATTCTCTTACACCATTGGTAGCAATAAGAAAAAGCAAATGTTTTGTACGGGAATAATAATCGCCGAGATAGTCCGACCACCAGTCTGGTTTTTCCAAAGTGCTTGAAAACACAAGTGTTCCGTTGATTTCTTTTACCAGTGCTGTGCCGAAGTAATCATTTGCATATAGTTTGAATCTGAGCTTGACAGATTTATTTTGCAACGCACTATCTGTATTATAAATAACCAATGGTATGGATACGGTGCCTTTATTTGCAGGCATAACGTAACTGTCTTTGAAAGCTTCGTAATGTTTGCCCGGCACTGCAGTGGAAGAGTCCGGCATCGCTTTGATGACAAATTTCCTGTCGGTGTTTGTTTGAACGCCGGAGATGCGTACAGGTATCATGATGGTGTCAAGTGCCATGTCCGGTGTGTAGGCAAATGTGTATAGAATACTGTCTTTGTCGTCAGAGCTAAAATTGAAAACAATATTGTCAGGGCTGTTGTACTTCAGCTCTTCTGCTTTTTTGCAGGAAGCTATTGTAAGTACAAGTAGTATAATGGGAAATAATTTTTTCATGCTCAAAATTTTTGAATGAATACGCTGTTAATTTCTTTGTCCGAATTCTATTTCATCATTTGGTAAAGGCAGCACAAATATGTTGCTTGATGGACCGTACGATCCGCCATTAAGTCCTACAATGGCTTTGTTGAGACGTTTGTACATGTAAAATATTTGTCCCTCACCATAAAACTCTTTGCGGGCCTCTTTCACCAGTTCATTCAAAAATTCATTCTTGGATGCGGTGACCAGACTGACGCCGATATTTCGTGCAAATCGTACTGAGTCAACAAACCCTTGCGCTGCTTTCGGATTCGCATCATAGGTACATTCGGCGGCGATGTAATACATTTCGCTCAATCGTAAGGCAGGCGCCATTAATGGATGTCTGTTCGCTGTGAGATCATCGTCCTTCGCGTCCGGATTGCGTACATATTTTTGAAGCGCAAGGTTCCTTACCCCGGCATCGACAGATGCAAACCATTGTTTGTAACGGTTGTCAGTTCCGCCTACTCCTGCAACTTCATATAGAAATGTGGCGCCATCTTCTTTTATGAGTATGCTTTCATTTCCCTGGTCAAACAACTTTGAAAGATCGTCGACCATGTCCGGAATGTAAAAGGCAAAGATTAATTCTTTATAGTTGATCCTGTCCTTGAGCTTGATGTCGGAGTTGATGAAGTCTCCTTTGTCAGTAAATGGAAATTTCTTTGAGTTGATTATTTCCATTGCGTTTGCAAGTGCATTCACTTTGTCGTCTTTGTACAGGTACACTCTTGCCAACTCTGCGCACACCGCATAATAGTTGAAGCGGTGTCTTCTGTTTTGCAGGAAAAGATCGGTTGATGATTCTTCCGTGTATTTAAGTGTATCGGTAATGTTTGGATAGTTAACTCTGTAAGATGCGCTCATGATGGGATCTACAGGTCTCAATAATTCTTTTGCCTGTAACAGGTCTGCAATCATTTTATCAATGCTTTCTGTGACGGTTGACAGATCTGTTACTTTGTTCGTGAAGCTTGTTACATAAGGAATTGCTTTTGTGCTGGCACCGGTTGCAAATGATGGCCCGAATAAACGCAGCGCATCAAAGTGCAGATAGGCACGCATCCCCAATGTTTCTCCTTTAATAAGATCATGCCCTTTGTCTGTAAACAGGTTCTTCTTGCTGTCAATATTTTCCAGTATCAGGTTACAGTTGCCTATTGCGTTATACAAACCCTTCCATGCATTGTCTTTCCTGTTTATGAAGTCTGCATCTTTATAGTTGTACAAAGATGTTTGCAAATATTTACGTTTATCGTAGGCGGACTCAATAGAGAAGTTTTGTGCCAGTACGTCCGGGAAGCCAAATGTAAGCTCAGTGCCATACAGGTCGCCTGATGCACAACGGGAGTAAATGCCGTTCATTGCTTCTTCAAAGCCCTGTTCTGTTTTAAAAAGATCCTCTTCCGATACTTGCGATTGCGGAGTTATATCGAGCCATTTTTTGCACGATGTAAATGCCGTTGCAATTATTATTGTTATGATTAGAATATTTTTTTTCATGCTTTACCTTTTAGTGTTTAACTACATTCACACCGGTTTAGAAATAAGTTTGCAGTGAGAAGTTGAAGCTTCTTGCAAACGGATAATCGATACCTCTTTCTGCTTTGATGGATGACCAGCGCCACACGTCGTTTGCTGTTAAAGCAATTCTCAGATTTTTCATGCCGATCTTCTCAAATACTTTCTTGTCGAAATCATAAGAGAAGTACAATGATTGCAGTTGCAAAACATTGTCTTTCTGTATAAACCTTGATGTGGTTTGTGTTTGATCATGGTTAGCAATGTCTTTGTAAAAAGTTCTATCGCCGGATTTTTTCCATCTTTCATCAAACACTCTTTGGTCCACGTTCTTTTTAGGATCGGCATTTTCTACTCTGTCAACCAATGTCTGGTTGTAGAGATAACCGCCAAACTTTGTGTAGAATGTAGCATTCAGCATAAATCCTTTGTAGGAAATACTGGTACCGAAATAGCCTTCAGTTTTTGGCGTGGTTACTGCGATAGGCATATTGTCTTTTACATCCCAATCGTAAGTAAGCGTTCCGTCTTTCTTCATGTAGATCTCTCTACCATTTTGAGGATCGATACCCATTGATCTTACTGCGTAAATTGCATCGAGCGACTGACCTTCTGCGTAACGTACAAGCGGAACGCCTTTCATAGAGCCCACTTGCGCGGTATCGGCATTGTCGTTGTATTTTTTAAGCGAGTTGGAAATTTTTGTAACCTGGTTTCTGTTTGCGGTCATGTTGGCAAACACGCTGATGTTCCAATTCTTTTGTCTGTAAACTATGGCTCTGATGTTTAACTCTGCACCATAATTTTCTACATCACCGAGGTTGGCTTTCTGTGTAGAACTGCCGGTTGACGGTGCCAATACGATGTCAGACAACATTCCCTTTGTGTATTTGTAATAATATCTCGGAGAAATGATGATGCGGTCCTTCAGCAAACCGAGGTCAAGACCAACGTCGAAGTTTTGTGTTTTTTGCCATTGCAAATTGTTGTTGCCAATATTGCTTACCGCCGCTCCAACGCCTGTTGAATACCAGTTGTTGGTATAATAATTATAGGTGGTGATGGCCATATCCGGAGGGAAAGAAACCGCACCTGTCACACCTGTGCTGGCTCTAAGCTTCACCTGGCTAAAGACATTTGATCTGAAGAAGTCTTCTTTATGAATGTTCCAGCCAACGCCCAGCGCTCCGAATGGCGCCATTTTGTTATCGTTTCCGAATTTTGAAGAACCATCTTCGCGGAACGAAAAGTCAAGCAAATATTTATTTCTATAGGTGTAGTTAAGCGTTGCAAGGAATCCCACCAATCTCTCCTGTTGGTAAGAACTGTAAGGAGTTGATGATTCAGGGTATGCATTTGCATAACCTATATTGCTGAACCTGTCGTTCGAAAAACCAATAGCAGTGAACGCTTTATAATCATTGATCACAGAACGGATATTTGATCCCAAAGCAAAGTTGAGATAGTGACCGCCAAGCTGTTTGTTATAGGTCAGCATGATGTTTCCATCAACAGCAGTCATGTCTTCATTACCATAGGTATATCGTCCGCGCTTTTTAATGTCCTGCGGTGAGTAATAGAAAAATTCGTTGGCAAATGGAGAAGTAAAGGCATCCTGGTCTGTTTTTGTCTTGGTCAAACTTACCAAGCCGCGCAAACGCAGATTGTTGGTGATGTTCCACTCCAATGAAAGCGCATCGATCAACTCGAGATATTTTGTTCTGTTAAAGCTTCCGAGTGTTGCGTTGTACATTGGATTCAGCACCTGGCCACCATTTACCAAGCCTGTTCCCGGCCATTTGTCGATCACTCTGATGATGTTACCGGCAGAATCTGTTTTTGGATAATAAGGGTTCATCGATACATATTCTGCGAAACTTCCGTAAGGAGATTCTTTTGCATTTACCTGGGTTACGGTCAGTGCATTGCGGAACATGATCTTTCTGCCGGGATTGTAAGAAAGGCTAAGACCCGCGCTGTACCTGTCTCTGCCGGAACCCTTCATAACGCCAGGGGATGTTTGGTAACGAAGCTCAAGGCCATAACGCATGTTGCTTGTACCTCCTTCAATGTATAACGAGTTCTTGTTGCCGATGGCAGTTTTCAATGGTTGCGAGAGCCAGTATGTGTTTACGCCGCCAACAACCAATTGTTTCCTTTGATAGTAAAGTGCATCCAATTCATCCTGCGAAGCGCCGGGAACATGGCTTTGGCTGTAAAGTCCCGCCAGTCGTTCATACTCCAGTTTATCTGCAGCATTTAAAACGTGATAGTCGTTAAGGTCAGGGCTTGTTACATTTAACTCGTAGTTGTAAGACACTGCAAGCTTTCCTTCTTTCGGTGCTTTTGTAGTGATCACCACTACTCCATTTGCAGCACGTGAGCCATACACGGCAGTAGCAGCAGCATCTTTCAAAATGGTGATGGATTGCACGCGGTTAACGTCAAGGTCATACACTTTTTCAAGGCTCACTTCATAACCATCCATAATGAAAGTCGGCAGGTTCACATTACTTTTCAGGTTATCTCTGCTCAGCACTTCATTTGAGCCTGAAGGCAATGCGGTACTTCCGCGAACGGTAATGTTTGGAAGCGAATTTGGGTTTGATCCCACTATATTGTTTTCGACAATCTTAAATGAAGGATCGTATACAGAAATACTCTGCAGCATGTTCTGCGGATTCATTTTCTTAAGGTCCTCGCCGGAAACAGTGATTGCAGTTCCGGTAAAGTTGTCTTTCTTCAACACCTGGTAACCGGTTACAATTGTTTTGTCAAGCGCTTCCGGTTTTAGAGCGAGCCTTACTGTTATGAAACTGCTGTCCGTAACTTTTATTTCCTGGCTTTCATAGCCAACAGAGGTTACCGTGACGGTCATGCCTGCAGTATAAGGAATGGCAAATTCGCCTTTGCCGTTGCTGGCAATAATCTGTTTGCCGCCTTTTAAAGAAACGGTAGCTCCAGCCACTGGCAGCCCCGTTTTATCATCGATTACTTTACCACGCACATCCGATATCACAACACCCGCGACTAGCTGTGGTGCCGCTTCTTCTTTTTTATAAGTGATGACAATGGTGTTGTTTACAATACTGTAGGTAAATGGCTGTCCCTTCAGTGTTTCCTTCAGCGCATCAGTTAGTGGAACATCTTTCAAATAGATGTCTACTTCGTGTGCGGCTTCCAGTATTCTGGCATTGTAGAAAAACAGGTAACCTGTTTGTTTCTTAATGTCCTTAAATACCGTTTCCAGGGAAGCGTTCTTCCTCGAAATGGTTACTTTTTGTGAATAGCCTGCGGCAGATACCTGTAAGCAACCCACAAGTAAAATAATAGCAGTGAGTTTCATCACGGTGAAAATTTTGTTTTTCGCGAGGTCACATATATGCACGTGCCTGCTAAAAGCAGTTAAATTCATACTTTTGTAATGGTTGGGATTAGTCAATAGCAGTTTTGTCTCAAAATTTCTGATGATCCCCAACTTCCGCCGGTCGTGTAGCAGCACTTCCGGCTTTTGTTTTTATGGGGAGTTCAGCGGTTGTGTTTTTGTTAACTCATTGGTTGTTTTTTTAAAGTTTTAAGTTTTAAGTAGTAAGTTTTAAGTAGGTAGTAAGTTCTTAGAGATTTCATTACTTATAACTTAAAACTTACTACTTAAAACCCTATGGTAATACAGTTATTTTCTTGCCGTCTATTTTAAAATGAACCTTGTTCAGTTCCAGTATTTTCAAGACTTCTGATACATTGCTGTTGCGTGATACTTCACCTACAAATTTTTCCGTCGGCACTTTCCCCTCATAGCTTATTTCCACATCGTACCATCTTGCAATCTGTCTCATGATGGTTGGGATATCAGCATTTTGAAAAGAGAATACATTGTTTTTCCATGCGATAGCATCTTCTACATCAGCTGCTGCAACTTTAATGTCATTGGTATTTTTATTCATAATAGCCTCGTGCCCTGGCGCGAGAATGCTGGCATTGTTTTCACTTACCACTTTCACTTTCCCCTCGATGAGAGAAGTCTTGATGCTGCTTTCATCATCATAACAGTTAATGTTGAAGCTGGTACCTAAAACCTGCACCTGCATATTGTTTACGGCTACTTCAAATGGTTGTTCGGCATTTTGCGCTACTTCAAAATATGCTTCGCCTTTCAGCTCCACATTTCTTTTATCGCCGGTAAATGCGGTGGGGAATTTCAGGTATGATGCGGCATTCAGCCAAACCTTTGTGCCGTCTGGCAATACGATGCGGTACTGGCCGCCTCTTGGCGTGGTAAGTGTGTTGTACTGAATGGCAGCAATATCTGTCGATTTTTCTGTGTTGTAGACCAGTTGTCCGTTTCCGGGCTTTTCAATTTTGCTGTTGCCTTGTTTTGCAACCAAACCGTTGTTGGCACTATCAAGCACAATGGCGCTTCCGTCGGCGAGTGTGAGCATTGCTTTGTCGCCGCCTGGAGCTACGTCATTTCCAAATTTTGATTTCAATTGAACAGCGACATCAGGCGTTTCCTTTTTGTTGTAGAGGAAATAAATGCCTGCGGAAATGAGCAACATGGCTGCAACGCCTGATACGGCCAACCATTTACGACTGCGCGAAGATTTTTTCTGGTAAGTATGTAATGGTAAAACAGGCGTCTTGCTCTCTGCTGTAATGCTGCTGTACATTACGTTCCAATCAACTGAATAATCCTGCTGATCGGTTTGTAATTGTTGCCAGAGTTCGCGTGCGGGACTGTCTGCAAGCTCGTTGCCGGGAGTTTCTTTAATGATGTCGAGCAGCTCCTGCAGTTCTGCAGCAGTTGCCTCATCATTTATATAACGACGAAAAAGATGGTCCAGTCTGTCATTCGAATTTGTCATGCAGTGACGTTTTTCAACTTGCTTTGCTGCGTTTTAACGGCAGTTGAAAGCGGTTTTGGTTATTTAATATGGATAGCAAAATCGTGGTCCTCTATAGCAAGACACTTGAAAAGTTGGTTGGTAGTAGTGAGAGGGAAAGTTTTTTTAACCACAGAGGGCAAGGAGATTTTTTTCACAGAGGAAAGGAGGATGCCGCATCAGACCTGACAAATCGCGAAAAACTGTCTAAGTCTTAGCCTCTGAGGATACAGCTATTTTCCTCTATCCTCCTTCTGCTACTAAATATTCTTCACACCGCCCTCTCTCCGTTAACTCTGTGAAAAAAATTTCCTTGCCCTCTGTGGTTAAAAGAGGCTGCACAAACACGATGCCCGAAGGACTAAAAAAGACCCGGCAAAGTTTTTGCAAACCCGCCAGGTCCTGATAAATCCGACACGCTTTTTACTTTTTACTTTTGATTTTTTCTTTCTCTTCTACATTGGGAAAATCTTTGCCAGCGCTTTACCCAGCTCCTCGCCTCTTAAGTCGCGTGCAACTATTTTGCCTGTTGGGTCGATAAGGAAATTTGCAGGAACGGCGTTGATGCCATACAATCCGGCCACTTCGTTTTTCCAACCTTTGAGATCAGAAACCTGTGTCCACGGCATGCCATCTTTTTGGATCGCTTCAACCCATTTGTCTTTCTTGTCATCGAGAGATACCGCTAATACATCAAAGCCTTTGTCTTTATAGTGCTTGTATTCTTTTAATAAATTCGGGCTCTCTGCTCTGCAAGGTCCGCACCAGCTTGCCCAAAATTCAAGCAACACATATTTGCCTTTGTAAGAAGCTAAAGTAACCGGCGCACTTTCGGTCGTCAGTTGCTGGAAGTTAGGCGCCATCTGACCTACAGCGATTCTGCTTAAGGTGGCAATGCGTGCAGAAACTTCTTTGCCTTGCTCGGATGCTTGTACTGATTTGCTTAAATTTCCAAACAATCCTTTGCTCTTTTCCAAGGTTTTTCCATCGAGGTAATGCATCAGTTCCCATGCGGCTCCCGGGTGATTTGGATGCTCCTGAATGAAGTCCAATTGCATCTTCCTTGACATATCGCTTTGCTCGTTTCTGGCTCTGTTGAACTGTGACTTATATTTTTCAACAGATACAGAATCCTTGTCATTATAGGCTTTCATCCATTGCTCGTATATCACCTGCACTGGCTTGCGTGTGTCATTTTGCGCCTGGTTGTATTTTGCATATTCATTCACCACTGGCGAACCCTGCACCTTTGCATCGTATAATGAGTCGATGTTTGCTTCGATAATAACCGGTGCCGTGGCATCTACATACAAATCAATCTTCACCGTATAAGTTTTGTTGAAAAGCATGGCGTAGCTTGGCTCAGAAACTTTTCCTTTAAAAACGAAATCGCCATTTTTTGTTACTGCTGTATCAGCTTTCATCGTTTTCATGGTGCCGTATGCGAGGTACAATTCACCATCCGGCAGTCCCGTTATGTGTCCAGTAAGTGTGAAGTCCTTTTTCTGCGCATCTGCAGTAAAATTTGTGGAGCAAAATACGCCGGCCAGCAATAGTGTATATGCAGCTTGTTTCGCGTTGATCATGTTGTGTTAAAAATTTGTTTGTTATAGCCAGACACGTGAAAGCGACGGAGGTAGTAGTCAGAAGGAAGAAATTTGAAAATTTGGGAATTTGAAAATTTGAAAATTGGTGTGCAACTTCGTGAACTGGGTTTACAATCTCAAATTTGAAATCCTGTTCTAAGAAATTAGGAAGATCGCTAGAATAATAGCGGCTTTGCTGAGTGGCATTTTTGTGCGGATAAAACGCAGGGCTTCTGTAAGATGCTTTTTTACAGTGTTTGGAGCTATGCCCATTTCAAGTGCAATTTCCTGCGTGTTCATACCTTTATTACGACTGTATTCATATACACGCCTTTGCTGCGGAGGCAGTTGCGACAAGGCTTCTTGCAAAATGCGGAGATATTCACTGCTGGTGATATGATCGTCAACGTTGTTCCTGTAGTGGTTAGGTTCCAGGTACGATTGCAGTTCGCTGATTAGTTTATCATTGTTGGCAACGGCACGCAAATAATTTAGTGTCCTGTTCCTTGCTAACGTAAAAATGTAGTTGTCAAGATTGGTAACGTTTTGTAAGAGATGTGCGCTTAACCAGAGTTTGATGAAAATATCCTGTGTGAGTTCTTCTGCAGCAATATGTGATTTCGCTATGGCCAGCACATAACCGTAAACTCTTTTGTTGTATTGATCAAAAAGTTCACGGAACGCACTTTCCTCCATTTGCATGTTAGTTTCTTGAGCCATAGCAGTTTACATGGTGATAATTCAGGAATCTAAAATAAGCCAAAATTCGTCAATTTGAGTAATCGATTGCAGAAGCCGATTCGGTTAGTATGATAATTTACTGATAATTAACCATTTGAAAATTTGAGGATTTGAAAATTTGAAAATTCTTTGTGTGTAAATGTCTATATAATCAATAGACTTTCCTTTGTTGATTTAAAAAACAACTGCTGAAGTGTGCGACGCAAGCAAAGCCCAATAGCATTAACACAGTCGACTACAAAAAACTTCTGCCCAAATTTTAGGACTGTAAAATGGGAATGCGACCCCCGTTTTTGAACTCATAATAAATCATGATAGTCATGAAAATCTGCCTGCCCGACTGAAGTCGTTCGGGCGGGCGTTCTCTCCCATTTTCAAATTTTCAAATTAATTTCAGCTTCTCCTCTTCTATGTCTATCTGGTGTAAAAACTTACGGATCACGTCTTCGTCGAAGCGTGTGTCGGTGTGGTTTTTATTGAGCAACCATTTTCGTTGTTGGTTCAGTACGTCGAGATAGATCGCTTTGCTTTCAGCGTTAATGACTTCGTCGTAATCTTCTGTGCTTTTCTCTTTCCACTTTAGGGCCATTTGCCGGAGCATGCTATGGTTGTCTATTTGCCCATCGTAGTTGGTGGTTAAGTGATTCAATGAATGCTTTGCCAATTCTTTTTTGATGATAATTTCTTCTTCTTCTTCCGGAATGTAATCGTCAAACGAAGGCAGTTTCATTTTGTTGATCAGATATGGAAGCGTTAAGCCCTGTACTACCAATGTGGTTAAGATGACTATGAAAGTAATAAAGAGGATCAGGTTTCTTTGAGGAAACGGAGCGTCGTTTATTTCCACCGGAATAGACAATGCGGCGGCGAGCGAAACCACTCCGCGCATGCCCGTCCAGCCAAGCAGTATCGGCGCTTTCCAACCGGGATGCCGGCGATCTGCAACTGTAATGTAATTGCGGGCAATCAGTGTGGTGAAGACTGCACCAAACGTAGAAACGAATCGTATGACAATCAGAACGGCAGTAATTAACAATCCGTACCCTAATGCGGAACCAACACTTATTCCCTCTTGTTTCAAACCTGCTACGATTTCCGGCAGGTCGAGGCCGATGAGCAAGAACACGATTCCGTTCAATACAAACACAAAACTTTCCCAAACATTGGCACCACGCAGTCGCGACACGCTGCTTAAAAAGTGATGTCTTTTGTTTGACAGTAACAACCCTCCGCTTACAACAGCCAGCACGCCGGAGCTATGCACCTCCTCTGCAACCATGTACATTATATATGGTGTGATGATGGTTAGTACAATATCCATGTTGGCATCTGTGGGCAGGTATTTATGCACTTTCATGAAAATAAAACCTATCAATAAACCAACGCCTATGCCGCCAACCAGCATCCAGCTAAAACTCAACGCTGCATGGTACCAGATGAATTGCCCTGTGCCTACAGCAATTAATGCAAAGCGAAAGATCAGCAATGATGATGCGTCGTTCAGCAAACTCTCGCCTTCCAGTATGGAGACCATGCGCTTGGGAACTTTCACAAACTTTAAAATGGCGCTGGCACTTACTGCATCGGGTGGCGAAACGATGCCGCCAAGCAAAAAGCCGAGAGCCAGGGAGAATCCGGGTATGAATGCATTCGCCGCGAATGCAACGGTAAGTGCAGTGAGAAACACGACGATGAACGCAAAGCTGGTGATGATGCGGCGCCAGTGCCACAGCTCTTTCCACGATATTGCCCATGCAACTTCATATAAAAGTGGCGGCAGAAAAATTATGAAGATCAAAGATGGATCTATGTGAACTGCCGGAATGCCCGGTACGAAGCTTGTCAGCAAACCGGCAACCACAAGCAGTACAGGATAAGCCACTTTCAATTTGTTTGCCAGCATGATGATCAGCACAATCGCAAGGATCATAAGCAGGTAAAAAGGAAAATATTCAATCACGGGTGTTGTTTTGTTGTTTGGAGTAAATTTAAGGAATGTCTTTTATGTAATATATAAATGCCGCACGTCATTGCGAGTCCCCTGCCGAGAGCGCATGGTTGAATGATTACAACAATCGGAAATAGCAGCGAGCGGGGCGAAGCAATCTCCTGCGACTCGCAACCAGAGATTGCTTCGGCCACTTGTCGACTGTTTGAGTTACATTCTAAACGCATGCCACATTTCTCCACAGGCCTCGCAATGACGTTGCGGTTTTGTTGTGTTTTTAATGAGCAGACCGTTATTACAAATTGTAAACTCACTGCTCCATTTACGTTTGGTAAAATAACAAAAAGCCCGCTTTGCAGCGGGCCTGGCAACATATAAATGCCGCACGTCATTGCGAGACCCCTGCCCGGAGCGCATGGTTGAATGATTACAACAATTGCAAATAGCAGCGAGCGGGGCGAAGCAATCTCCTGCGAGTCGCCACCAGAGATTGCTTCGGCCACTCGCCGACTGTTTGAGTTTCATTCTAGATTCGGCCATTCTTTCTCTGCAGGCCTCGCAAAGACGATGCGGTCTTGTTTTTATTGCAAAACAAAAAGCCCGCTTTGCAGCGGGCTTACACACACGAGAGATATTTGAGGCAATTAATCCTTTGGTTGAATAAGGCTTCGACAAGCTCAGCCTTACATTCTGCCTACGCGTTCTGCGTTAAGCGTTAAGCTTTCAGTGTTGTCTACCTTTCCCTGTACGTCAGATCTTTAATCTTTCCAAATCCTGTCAGGCTTTGGAACAATGTTAACTGTCCATTTGCTTGTGGCACGTTGTAGAAGTCGAGTGTACCACCGGATGTAGCGCTCACGCCGTCATGACTAGCAACGATCAGCTTGTTATACAGTACTTGTTTGCCTGCGGTTCCTGAAGTATAGGCACCACTGAAAAAATGCTGGAACTTTAAAAGTGTTACAGGCTTTGCCTGATTGATCATCAGGATGCTTTGTTTCAATCCCAAATCATATTCATACACTTTTCCTCCTACGTTATAAAACAAATAACTGAAGTCAGGGCTTACCGCAAATTTTTCTGCTTTGTCAAAATCTGTTGCAGTGATTTCTGCATAATAAGTTTGATTGACAGCTGATGCCAATGTAAATTTAGCGATGTACGTTTTGCCAGCTTCCACATTGCGCAATACCGCCATTACTTCACCACCATTGTAAGGTGTCCATTCCATGTAAACCAGGTCCATTCCTGTTTTGTAGTTAAACAACGGCATGCTTGTTGGCATTGGTGAGCAGCTTGTAGCTCCCGGAACATGACGCAAAAATCTTTTGTTTTTTGTATCGTATAGTACCATCCCGTATAGGCTGGTTTGTGTAGGTGCTGCGGCCATAAACGGCGACGCCGTAAATGGATCAGTTTCTCCGGTTACAATGTTGATAATACTGGAAAAATACAATTGATAAGTGCGGTAGTAATAATAAATATTTCCCGCAGTGCTGTGCATGAAGCTGCAGTCACTGGCTGGCATAAATGAATCTGCAGTAAAATTTGACGGCACTTTTGACAACATATCAGTTTGGATATTCATTGTTAGATCCCATTTGAAAGTTTCAGGGTCTATGCGGTTTGTACCATCGTTCGTGCTGATATAGATGCCTTTTGTGGCAGAGGAATTGGTCAGGGGTGCCAGGAAGAAATACGTCACACCAACAGGTTTCGCAGTCATCGGTAGCTGAGACCCGGTGTACCCTAAAACATCCGGGATAACAGTGTAGGCGCTTTTAGCATATGAAGCCATGTCGAGACGGCTTTGTCCGTTCACGTCGCACAGGGCCAGAAAGCCTTCATATATGCTCGTTACAACGGAAAGTTTTGCAGTACCTTGCGCCTGAACGCCAGTCTTCTTATCGGTGATCCTGTAGTACAACGTATAACTTGATGCCGGCGGAATAACAACGGTAGCGTTAAGGTCACGCGTTGTTGCCAGTATTTTTCTTTGACTGGCATACAATGCTGCGGCATCCAGTGTTGACCACTCGTACGAATATCTTGTTGTATCGTAAGTGTTGGCTTCTGTGTCCATTGTTAATTTCAGAATTGGCTTGATGCTAAGCTTATCGCCATATGTAGCGATGTAGCTGCTATCCAGCGTTACGGAAATCTCATTGATATCATGGTACGAATAATTGCCTTTGTCTTTGTAGCATGCGCCCAGCATTGTGAGCATTGTTATAGCAATCAGCCAATAGGTTTTCTTATATATATACATAAGCTCGTTTTGAAGTTTTGAGTTCTGAGTTTTAAGTTAAGGTTGCCTTGCATCCCGGCTCTTAATTTCTAATTTCTAATTCCTTACTTCTATTGTACAGATGCGCCCATTGCCATCAATGTACCGTCGTCTTCGTAAACAGGCGTTCCTGCTGCTTTTTGTTGGTTGAGATATATTTGCACCGTACGGCCGTAATAGTTTTGCACGGGTATGGAAGTGCTTAGGCCTATTACATCACTGATCTCTTTTGGCGTTAAACCGAGTACCTGCGACATCAGATATACTTTTGCACGGCTGAATGTACCCAGGTACGTGGTGAGCCATTGTGTTGGTTTTTCTAAAATATCATTGAGAACGATCCTGTACTTAACATAGCTGAAACTTGCGCCTGTTATGCTATTAGTGATCTTCGTTTTCATCGCTGTTGAAAAATTGCTGTTGTCCTGCAACAACAGAATGATGCTAACGCCTTTCTGTTGAATATCTGCGGTGCGGTGCACTTTCAGGTATAATGTATCGACCGTTCTGCCTGCTCTTATTTTGAATGAATCTGCCAGTGCATCGTAATGCGTTCCTGCAATTGCTGTAGAGCTGTCAGAAATGATCACTTTCACTGAACGTGGTTGGTTGGAAACCTGTCCCATAATAGCAACAGGAATTCTTACAATGGAGTCTTTTATACTTGAGAGTGTGAAACCAAATGATACTACACCGGTATCTACACTGTTTAGATAGTTGGCTCTGAAGTAAACATCATTTGTACCTTCGTAGGTCATGATGCCTTCTTTTTTACAACTTGCAAACATCAGCAAGAGTAACGTTAAAGCGCCTGTATATTTTAGCAATTGCATATTTCTGTTTTAAAAGATCAATGAAAATTTGTTTCAGACTGAGGAATTGGCACTACATACTTTGTTTTATCCATTGTGACATTGCCTGAAGTGGCAGAGCCATTCGGAATTGATGTAGTCTTTGTTCTTTTATAGTAATAGAACAGCTGTCCCTCTCCGTAAAATTCTTTTTGATATTCTTTCTTTATTTCTGTTGCCAGTACCGCAGTGGTTGGAATGTTAGCATCTCCCCTGTTATAGCGCACTGTGTTCAACAAGTTAAATGCAGTGGTATTATCTGGAGTCGTTTCTGCTGCGATATAGTACATTTCGCTCATGCGGATCAATGGCATCATATAACGGAAAGTCATGTTGATATTGGCTACATCGGCGAACTTGTAAAAAGTTCTGTAGCTTTTGGCAGTCGCTGTGGGATAGATCCAGCAAGGGTTCAGCCTGTAATCATTTGGATAGGTTGCAGATTCCATCATGGTAGTGAGACGTCCATCCAACGGTGCAAGTATCGAAGCGTCTGTATTTGACGGTCCAAAATATTTGCTGTAGTTACCATACATATCAAGCGTTTGAACAGCGAAGAGCAATTCGGTAGAAAACATTCTGTCCGGATTGTCCTTGTTTGAAATCACTGCTGTGGAAGTTACCCAGGGGAAATATTTCTGTGCATTGGTGATTACAAACTGTGAAGCCAGGTAAGCATTGGTCTTATCGTTTCTATACATGTACACTCTCGCTTGTAACCCTTTCACTGCATAATAATTCATGCGGTAGTTCCTGTTTTTGAAAAATGCATCAACGTTGGGATCAGGATTTCCCGCTGTACCGAAGTTTATAACAGGATCGTTTGATAAAAGGGCCTCGGCTGTTTTTAGATCATCCATCACACTGTCCAATACATTGTTTCCCGGCAGATAAGCATTGTAAGAGGAACCTGTTTTTTTGTAATAAGGTATTGATGGTAAAATAGAATCTGCTGTGCTGTACATTGGCCCGAATAAACGGAACAGATCAAAGTGAAAAAATGCTCTCAGCGCTATCGCCTCACCTCTTAGTATTGAATCCTGCGAAGGTGTAACCACGCCTTTGTATTTGTCAAGCTGTGAAACAAAACTATTAACGTTGGTGATGCACACATAAGCGTTAGACCAAATGTCGTCGGCTGTTGCTTTTACTACATCCTGGGTAAAGCCGTACGACGAATAGTTATAGTATTTATGGCTGGAGCCAACGTTGTAGTATTGCGCCATTACATCGGTAAAGAACATGGTAAGGTTGCCGCCATACAGGCTGGACTTTGACATGCTCAGGTAGATGCCATTTAGTGCCTGATACGCACTTTGTGGCGTGCTGAATATTTGCTCTTCCGTAAACACATTCTCAGGTTTTACATCCAACCATTTTTTGCAGGAAGATAGTGACGCTATCATCAGCAGCAGAACTGAAATATATAGTGTTAGTTTTTTCATTCTTACAATTGTTTAAGGGTTAAAATGCTGCGTTTAAACTGAAGGAAAATGTATTGGCGAAAGGATAGTCAATGCCTCTTTCTCTTTGTATCGTCGATATGCGGAAAATGTCATTTGCGTAAGCAGTGATCCTGAAACTTTCCATGCCCAGTTTTTGAATCCATTTCTGACCAAGGAAATCGTATCCAAGACTGAATGACTCTCCGGAGATGTAATTTTCTTTTTGTACAAAGCGGGATGACATAGCAGTAGCACCTTCTCCTTTTATAGTAACCAGGTAAATTCCTTTGAACGAAGCGTTGTCTCCAGGTTTTTGCCAGCGGTCATATAATGCACGTTTGTCCTGGTTGGTACCAACAGAGAGATAACTGATGTTTTCAACTTTGTTGTACAGCGCAGAATTCAACACGCTTGCACCTACGCTGTAACGTATCGCTGCGCTAAACGTAAGACCTTTATAACGGAAGGAGGTACTTAGAACACCTTGCGCTTTCGGCTGAGAGTTGCCTACTTTTACCACGTCGTTTACATCGTAAGTAAATGTGTACTGTCCATCTTTTTTAATAAATACTTCCTGTCCTGTTGCGGGATCAATACCTGCAGAACGCACGGTCCATAAGTCTGTCGGGCTGTAGCCATCATAATATCTTTCCAGCGATTTGCTCAATTGGTTCTGTTTGTTCAGGCCAGCCAGTGTGTTGTTGAAGTTTTGATATTTGCTTTCCAGCATACCAATCGTTCCACCAAGCGTCCACATGATCCTTTTATTAAGGTTGTTGATAATCTTATAACCAACACCCAGATCCATTCCTTTTGTGACTAATGTGCCGGTGTTCAGTGGATAGGAGTTGATACCTGTGGAAGAAGGCAACGGCGCCAGAACGATCATCGGTTCGGTTACTTTGGTATAGACGTTACCCGTTAATGACAATCTGGATTCAAATGCCTGTATGTCGAGACCCAAATTCTTAGAAGTTGTAAGTGGCCATGTAAGATTTGGATTTGCCAACGTTGCAAGATCAACACCTTGACCGTAAAGGTTGATATAACTGTCATAAACATACGTAGCTATTGAAGTAATGCTTCCAAAACTTTGGTTACCGCTTGTTCCCACAGAGGCCCTTAAACGCAATGTATTCAGCCAGGTTGCTTTTTTCAGGAATGCTTCATTATGAATGTTCCATCCCGCTCCCACTGACCAGAAAGGACTGTATTTGTTCTCGGAACCGAAAGCAGTCGACCCATCGAGACGATACGTAAAGTCTGCAAAATACCTGTTGTCAAACGAATAGTTTAAACTTCCAAGCAGGTTGTTACGACGGAAAACAGAGGTTGTGGAACTTGGTTTTGAATTGTTCTGATAGCTGAAAGCAAACGCCGGGTTCCCTTTGCTTCCTGCAGGAAAACCTACTGCAGTAAAAGCAATCATTTCATTTCTTGACTGTTCGGCCTCTGCACGAAGATTGGCTGTTACCTGGTGCACCCCGGCAAATAGTTTACCGTAGGTAAGCATCACGTTTGTCTGGTAACTAAATCCGTTGATCTTTTTATTGGTGTATTTTCCTTTGGTGAAAATGCTGCTGTCCTGGAACATTGTATTTTCAGGAGAAATAAAAGTAACTCCGGTACTTGTATTTTGGTTGATCGAAATGGCTCCCTGTAATTGCAACTCAGGAAGAATGGTGTAAATGAGTTGCAGGTTTTCATTGTATCCAAACGACTTTGTAGTGTTGATGCTGGGTTGCAATGCATTGTACAATGGGTTGAACACATAGAATGTCGATCCCAGATAGTCCTTGCTTATTTCCAGGTATTTTTGCGCGATGCCCAATGAATCTCTTTTTTGAAAATAGGCAGGAGCTTTTACGTAGCTCGAGAAAGAACCATAAGGCGACTCTGTGGCATTGTAGCCGTTAAGGTAGAGTTTGTTGGAAAGGTTGAATTTTCCTTTGCGATAGCTGAAATCAAAGCTACCACCATAGTTTTGTCTTCCGGAACCTTTCATTACGCCGGAAATATTTTTATAGTTGAACCCAAGGCCATAGCGGGTTGTAGCGTCTCCGCCATCCGCATACAAATTCGTGTTTGAAGTAAAGCCTGTTTGAACAGGTTCGTTTAACCAGTAAGTGTCTGTGCCCTTTTGTACCAAAGCCAGGTGCTTACTGTACAGATCATCAAGATAGTATTGGTTCGCCCAGGATGCGGTGTTTGGTCCCATGGTATAACGGCCCGCCAGTTTTTCGAACTGCAATTCCTCCGTAGAGTTCATCATGTTGTAGCCCGTAAGATCGGGTGCCTGCACATTGAAATCGCCTGAGTAAGAAAGACGCATTTTGCCCGGACGAGGCTTTTTTGTTTCTATAACTACAACACCGTTTGCTGCCTGTGCACCATACAATGCGGTAGAGGCTGCATCTTTAAGGATGGTAACACTTCCAATTCTGTTGATATCGAGGTTGTTGATTATCTGGAGGGAAACTCTGAAGCCATCAAGAACAAACAATGGCTGGTTGGGGTCTGAGTTGAATTCGTCTTTTAGTGCATTGCTGCTAAGGCTGCTTTGGCCGCGGATTTCAATGTTTGGTAGAGAGTTGGGGTTAGAACCTTGCAGGTTGTTGTCCATTACAATGAAGGACGGGTCAAGGGTTTTGAGGCTTTGAATAAGATTTTGGTTTCCTACTACTTTTAATTGCTCACCGGTAAATGTTGCTGTAGCTCCGGTAAAGCTTTCTTTCTTGCGGGCGTACATCCCTGTTACAACAACATCGTCAAGTTTTTTGCCTGCTTTCTTCAACGCAACTACGAAATGCGTTTTGCCGCCTACTTCAATGGTTTTCGTTTCATACCCTACATACTGCACATAAATGGTTTTGGTATCATCGGGAACGTATACTTTAAATTCCCCGGCTTCATTTGTGATGCCGCCAAACGCTCTTGCATTAGCGACCGTTATTGCTCCACTGGGGCTTGTAACATTGTTTGAGCGGCCCTTCACAAAAACTGAAGCCCCAGCCAATGGTTCGTTGTTTTCATTCACAACTGTTCCCGTTATTAAGATCTTTTCGCCGTTGACTTTGGCGGCAATAGATTGAACTGTAACAATATCGCTGGTGCTGGGGTATCTTACGATAACCCTTTCTCCGCCTGTGTCTGCAACATTGTAGAGCGTTGTCGGTTTGGCATATGTTGTTTTCTTTCTGCCAGACACAATGCTGTAATTGGTCTCATTAATTTTAATGACTTTTAATCCATGTGGTTGTACCAATTTCTTTAAAACGGTTTCCACAGGTTCGTTTGATGAAGCAAGGTCATAGCTGGCGGAAATGCCATTCACTAATTTATCTTCAAACAGTAAGTTGATGTGATAGCGTTTTTGCACAAGTTGCAACATATCCCTGAGAGAACTGTCCGTCCCAGCTGTCACTGTTTGCAGGCGGCTGTTCATGTTCAGGGTGTAGGCTATGTTTTGGGCTGGTATGTACCCGGGTGACACCGCAACGCATGCGGATGCGATAAAACACAGAAGATGTTTTCTCATGTCAGTTTTTGGTTTGAAAAAAGGTATGTAAAAAGCAGGTAAGGTTATTCGTTGCGAATCACGATCTCTTTTCCTTTCCTCTCAAGCTGCATGTTGATGGCAGCGCTGATGGAAGCAAGCAATATCGTATCATTTTCCGTGGAAACAGCACCTGATATGGTTTTATTATACACCTCATCGTCTTCCACTCTCACTTTAAAACCATAATTATCTTCAAGCATTGTAATCACTTCCTTCATTGGTGTTTTGTCGAACTCGAGCCTGTTGTTTTTCCAGGCACTTATTTTATCCGGCACTGCTTTTTGGTTCAGCAGTATTTTTTTTGCGGCAGAAAATGTTACCACATCGCCAGGTGCCAGAACGATTTTTGAGCCTTCATCGTTTTTTAGATCGAGTTGCACTTTACCGTTGTTCAGCGCCACAGTGGTTACCTGGTGCCTGTTGTCTACGTTAAAGGAAGTGCCCAGTACCTGTACATTTAACTGGTCTGTATGTACTATGAACCGGCTGCTTTCTTTTGTAACATCAAATCCATTTGGGTGATTTACCTCAAAGAAAGCCTCTCCATCAATCCACACTTCACGCGGCTTTCCGGCGTTCCATTTATTTGAATAACGTAGTGTCGAATTTGCATTCAGTGTAACGATGGAATGATCCGGTAACTCGATTTTTTTCTTCTCCGCATATTTCGTCGTCACCGTCACATCGCGATTAGATCCCCACCAGTAGCCTGCTCCCGCTGTTATGACAACTGCGGCAGCAGCTGCATATTTCCACCATTTATTCATTCCTACTAGTTTGGCAGGTTGTTTGCCTCCCATTGCCACGACATTGTTCCAAACCCTGGACTTCGCTCCTGGTGCAGCTTGTATGTTTGATGGTTGTAATGATCCAAGTAAAGCCTTCGCTTCCTCTGAGAACGCTTTCAATTGCGGATGTTCCTCCATTGCCCTTGCCCATGTTTGCTCCTGTGCATTTTGTTGGCCATGCACCCAGGAAAGAAAATCATCATCCAGCAAAATATCTTCTACAGTATAGTTCCGGTATTGCTTCATACGTTTCAAAGGAGTGTAATTGTTATAAAGACGGTTTACAGTTATTATTTTACCCCACGGGCTCACAACTTTTTTTAAAAATATTTTTTCCTTTCCCAACTCTGCCGCTACTTAAGATAAAAAGGCAGACTGCAGCGTCCATAAAATAAAGGCTGCTCCTATTTTGTAAATGGCCCGCAAAGCCTCAATGGCTCTGGCCATTAGCTTATAAGTGGCCTTGGGTGAGAGATCAAGGATAGAGGAAATTTCCTGGTAGGAAAAATTTTCATAGAACCTTAAATAGATGGCTTCCCGCTGGCGGGCCGTGAGTTGTTCCATTGCTCTTTGCAACTTTTTATGCAACAACATGGCCTGTTCTTTTTCCATTACTTTATCATCTATTGCAAGGGAAAACTCAAACGGAGAATCGTAGGCGCTTTGTCTTTTTTCTGCCCGCAGCTTATCGATCAAGAGATTTTTAAATGAGCCGAATAAATAATTTTTAACAGAGGAAGGAGTGGTGAGTTTGTGGCGGGTGTTGATAAATTTTATGAACAAGTCCTGGATGGCGTCTTCAACAAATACTGCGTCGGCGCAGTATCTGAATCCATATGCGTACAATTGATCAAAGTAAAGCTGGTAAAGCTTTTCCAGACCACCATCATCGCCCTTTAAAAATGCAGCCCACATCTCCTGCGGCTGTTCCATACCAGAGTCGTTCATTGGATTCTCAGCAGTTAGCAAATGAAGATAGCATATAGTTGCTTTATATCAAAAAAAGCACTGGCGGTGAGCCAGCGCTTTTGAAGTAATTAATAATTAATAATTAAAAATTAATAGGTGCAGCAAAGAAATATGAGGACCGCTTGTTTTATGTTTAACATAGCACGACATTCTTCCGCGAATGCAACACCTGTTAATTTTTAATTATTAATTATTAATTGGCAAGTGTTTCATTCAGCAACGTCTTCAACGCCGCATCCGAAGGCCTCGGCGCATCTACTGTCACGATCTTTCCTTCTTTGTCAAACACCATGAAACGCGGAATACCGGTGATGTCGTAGAATTTAGCGATATCACTCCAGCCTGCTGCAAACAGCTGTGTGCCGCCCAGTTGTTGGGTTTGCACAAAGGTTTGCCATTTCTCTTTGTCTTTCAATTCATCCACAGAGATACTTACAAACTCCACATTCTTGCCCTTCATTTCTTCCTCCAATGTTTTCAGGAAAGGCAACTCCTTTTTGCACGGGCCGCACCAGGTGGCCCAAACATCGATCAGCACTACTTTTCCTTTAAGATCGTTCATGCTTACTTTTTTGCCATTGATGTCTTCATAGGAAAAATTATAAGAAGCGCTTCCTTTCTTGAAATTGTTCATCGCCTTCATGGTGTTGAAATAGGCGGCTTTCATCGAATCTGTTACCAGGTATTTTTTTAAAGGATCAATGTTGCTGGTAAATTCTTCGTATGATTTGAAGCGACTCATATTGTTGGCAACATAAGCGCCTTTCAAGGTGTCGTTGCCAAAAAGGTTAGCGGCCCATTCAGTGCGGTTTGCAGGTGCCGGCCCGTTTCTGTCGCCCATGAGGATGAAGAAGGTTGAGTAGTTACCCATGTATTCAACGGTTTCTCCTATCTGCAATATTGAAGCAGAAGTGTATTTTGGACTTTTTATGATTTGAGAGTAAAATTCAGGGTATTCAGCTTTTGTTGGATGCTTGGAATGTGGTACCAGCAAGTAATGCATCGCGTCGAGTTCCACATCCATGTCAACCGCCATCTTCATTAGCGTGTTGAATTTTTTGTTGGGCGTTGTGATCTTTTGATTGAATTTTTTTGCCTCAGGTAGAAAACCATTCAGATTTTTAAAGTACTCCTGGTACTCCATGTTAACATTTAAAAACTGAAACGCAGGTCGGGCAATAACGGAAGATGCTGTGGCCCAATCTGCCAACAGTTTGTTTTCCTGAGAGCCACTTAGCATTTTGTACCCTTCGTTGTTTATTTCGACAGACAAAGCATCTCCACTTTTGATGTAGATTCTTATAGGGTTATTGCCTTTGCCCTCAGCAATGTAATAAAAACCTTCTTCTGGATTCGAGAGTGCGAAGGCGAAATCTTTGTCCTTGCCGGGTTTTGCAGTGGCAATAGGAATACGTTTGCCTTCATGCACTTTCATGAGCATCAAATCGGTTGTGTAACTTTTTTGAAAAGTGCCAGTCAGTACAAATAGTTTCGCAGGCGGTACTGTTGCGTGTACAGTTGTGTAGCAAGCTGCTATCAACAGCAGCAATAAAGCAGAGCATTTCTTCATTATAAAGCTTTTATGTTTCATGACATTTTCAAAGACGAAACCATGAAACCATTTTACCCCACGGTGGCTTTATTTTTTTTCTGTGTCGCACCAGACCTGACAGGTTTTGAAAACCTGTCAGGTCTGGCTCCGCGATAATACTGCAATGTCTGTTTAGTGATTGCGCTTCGACTATGCAATTCTATTTCTTCGCTCCTGCGTTCGATTGAATATATTCTACCGCACTTTGTGGCATGGCGATAATATTGAACTCCTTATCAATTACAACATAAGTTGGAAAGGTATGAGAGTTGAATTTTCTTTCCATCAATGCTAGATTGTCTGAGGGTACTTCATTATGAAGAGCAGTATCTATCGCTGATGTTAGTGTAAGGTGCTGCCAATTAGAATTTTTTATTTTAAGTGACGCAAATCGCGGGTTTTCACTTTTAAATAAATCTCTCCAAACCGGGTAACTATTTACTGAAACACTGACAATCGAAATTTTTTTCGAATTGTCATTTTGCTTTAGCAAGTTGTCAAATTGATTCATTTCATTGATACAAGGCGGGCAGTCTTTAAACCAGAAGTCAACAATGGTTATTGGTGTGGTTGGTTGTAATGTAGTTTTATGACCTTCAATGTCTGTAAATATAGACGGATCAAACTTTTCTCCCACATGCTTCAAAATTGCTTCACTTGCCGGCTGCGAAGGTTGATTGTTTGTTTTAGAAAGATATAGACTGCGGCCAAAGAAGAAAAGCAAGAGAAAGAGTACGCAAAGCAGTAAGGGTTTTAGGTATTTTTTCATGTCAAGGGTTTTGTTGTAGACGAATATACGGTGACATTTTACCCCACGGAAATCATTTTTTTTGCTTAACGCTGAAAACCAACGCTTACGGCCCGTGGAAACACGTTCTGCGTTAGGCATTTCGTCAAGCATCAGGCAATAACGCATGTTCATCCAAAAAACGAATTCAGGATTCAAACTTTCCTTATTTTGCGGCCTTCTATACGATTAAATATGACTATAAAGCATTTCATTGCTGCATCGTTTGTATGCGGCTCTTTTCTAACAAGCTCTGCTCAAAACGCTGTTACGTTGCAAGACTATCAGCGTGCGGAAAGTTTTTTAGGTTATAGCACCCACAAGTATCTTGACCGTACTTTTTCATCTCCCAACTGGATATCCGGCGATCGCTTCTGGTATCGCACGCTTACTCCAAAGGGAAGTGAATTTATATTGGTTGATCCGGTTAAAAAAACAAAAGCACCGGCCTTTGATGCGGCGCGATTGGCGGCGGCATTATCATCCGTTGCACCTATTGGTGTTTTGCCAGATGCTTTGCCGTTCAACTATTTCACCTATTCTGATGACAACCGTTTTATTTCTTTCTATGCATTCAGGCAACAATGGAAAGTAAATTTGCAGGATTATAGCATCGCTGCAGAAAAGTCAGCGGATCAGAACAGTGCCAGTGCAAATAATGTTCCCGAGGTAGTTTCACCTGATGGAAGCAAAGCCGCGTACATTAAAGACTGGAACCTTTGGATGCGTGACACCAAAACAGGGAAAGAAACGCAACTTACTAAAGATGGTATCAAAGACTTTGGATACTCAACCGATAATGCGGGCTGGAAACATAGCAACAATGCCATTCTTCGCTGGTCGCCTGACTCCAAAAAGATCGCCACCTTTAAACAGGATCAAAGGCAAGTTGGCGAAATGTATCTCGTTTCTACCAATGTTGGACATCCTAAATTGGAACAATGGAAATATCCGTTGCCAGGCGATGAACATATTCCTATGATCACAAGAGTGGTTATTGAAGTAGAAAATCCAAAAGTTATTACGTTAAATGTTGCACCGGATCCACACCGCGCCACGCTAAGTGATGACGTTGCCAGCAGCGGAACTTTTGATGATGTAGATTGGAGCACAGACGGCAACTGGCTTGCGTTTGTTTCTACTTCGCGTGACCACAAAAATGAAAAGGTCCGTATTGCCAATGCAAATACAGGCGAGGTGCGTGAAGTGTTTGAAGAAAATGTGACTACGCAGTATCAATCCGGCTGGGGAACTATCAACTGGAAATTTTTGCCAAAAACAAATGAACTCATTTGGTTCTCTGAAAGAGATAGCTGGGGCCATTTATATTTATACGATGCGGCTACCGGGAAAGTGAAAAACCAGATTACCAAAGGCAATTTCATGGTGAGCGATTTGCTGAAAGTGGATGAAAAAAGCCGCGTTATTTATTTCTACGCACGCGGTTTGGAAAAAGAAAACCCCTACTACAGACAATTGTATAAAATTGGTTTTGATGGAAAAGGTATGACCGTACTTAGTCCGGCCGAAGGTTACCACACCGTATTCTTTGCCAAGTCCGGAAAATATATGGTGGATACTTATTCCAAACTTGACGTCCCTCCTGTTACCGTTTTGCTTGATCAAAATGGTAAGCAAATGATGGAGGTGGAACGCACCGATGTGTCACGTTTGAAAGATGCGATTGGCTGGAAAGCGCCAACACCAATCACTGTGAAGGCACATGATGGAGTAACTGATCTATATGGTTTGATGTTTACTCCAACGCATTTGGACCCTTCCAAAAAATATCCTGTTATTGATTATGTATACCCTGGTCCGCAGGGAGGCAGCATGAACGGAACGTGGGAATTTTCATCGGCCCGCGGCGATAACCAGGCGCTGGCAGAATTAGGATTTTGTGTTGTTTTAATTGAAGGAACCGGCAATCCCTTGCGCAGCAAGAGTTTCCAAGACATGTACTTCCCTGATCTAAGCATCAACACATTACCCGACCAGGTTAGCGGTATTCGTCAGTTGGCTCAGCGTTATTCATATTTGGATACTACACGAATTGGTATCTGGGGACATTCTGGTGGCGGTTTTGCAACGGCGGCAGCAATGTTCAACTATCCTGACTTCTTTAAAGTAGGCATCAGCGAAAGTGGAAATCATGAAAATCGGAATTACGAAGATGACTGGGGTGAACGCTATATTGGTTTGCTTAAGAAAAATGCAGATGGCAGCGACAATTATGCTGCGCAGGCCAATCAACTTTATGCAAGAAAATTAAAGGGAAAATTGTTGCTGGCACATGGCATGATGGATGACAACGTGCCTCCGTATAACACGATGCTGGTGATAGATGCTTTGGAAAAAGCAGGAAAAGATTTTGATCTGATCGTATTTCCGCAGGCCCACCACGGCTATGGTGAAAATTCATATTACATGATGCGTCGCCGCTGGGATTATTTTGTAACAAATCTCCTGGGTGCCGAGCATCCAAAGGAATATAAGTTGCAGGTAACTGGCGACAGACGTGTGATGTAGCGTTTATTAGGTGTTGCGACTAAGACCTGACAGGTTTTCAAAACCTGTCAGGTCTTAGTCGCCGATGATGTGGCAAACTTCCATCAATCAACGATGTTTTTTAATGAAAAGATTCAACGCAACATCTGCGTAAATCTTTTACCGCAACTCGTTCGCTATTGCACCAGACCTGACAGGTTTTGAAAACCTGTCAGGTCTTAGTCGCCGATGCATGTTGCAAACTTCCGTCAATCAACCACTTTTTTATAATCAAAGATTCAGCACAACATCAGCGTAACTCAGTCTAATCTGCGTCATATGCGTGCCATCTCATTTGGTTGTAACAACAATTTCCGCACTCTGCAAACCTTCTGCACTTGCTTTCACTTTTATCGTTCCTGCCTTCGCATTTGCTTTTACAATTGCCAACGCATAACCACTATATGCAGCTCTTTCTTTTGATGCAAACGAAACTAGATTTGCCGGGTCGCCGTTATCTGTTGCTACAATTTCACCGGCACCGGATACTTCAAACTTAATGCTGTTGCCGGCTTCAGGAACTACTACTCCGTTTTTGTCAACAACGCAAACGGTAATGAATGAAAGATCTTTTCCATTTGCATTTGTATTTTTTCTGTCTGCAGTCAATAAAAGTTTATATGCCGCACCGGCAGTTTTCACTTCATCGGTTGCCCATTTTTTTCCATTCCTGTAAGTGATTACTTTTAATGTCCCCGGTTCATACACCACTTCATCCCAGCGGAAACGATATTCATATTGCCCTCTCTTTTTTCTACCCAATGATTTGCCATTCAAAAACAATTCAGCTTCATCTCCTGATGAGTACACATGCACAGGCGTTATCTTACCTATGCGATTGGGCCATGTCCAATGCGGCAGGATATGCGCCATTGCCAGCTCCGGGCACCAGCGTGATTGGTACAGGTAAAATCTATCCTTCTTAAAACCTGCCAAATCAATGATGCCTGAGTACGAACTGCGTGCAGAATAATAAGGCGTAGGTTCGCCGATATAATCCCAGCCCGACCAAACAAACTCACCAGCCACATAAGGGTTGTGATCCTGTGCGAAAAATACTTTGTCGGGTGAAGCGCCAAATGCCGCAGAGTACAAATCATAAGCACTCACTGCTTTATTTACCGGATCGCCACCAGTTGAATCGCTCACCGGTGCGCTGATGCCATCGGTCACAGGAAATATATAAGTGCCGCGTGTGCTAAGCGCAGAGGCCGTTTCACTGCTAACGATCATTTTATTGGAGAACTGTTTTTGAAATGCCGGATACAAAGGTGATGTGCGTATGCCTTTCAAATGACTGTAGGCCGGTGCATCACGAATGCCTTCTCCCTGGTAGTTCAAACTAATGATGTCAACTTGTTTTGGAAACGGCATGTCGGGCTTTGCATAGTTCATCGATGCAGTTGCCGGGCGTGTGCTGTCTTCATCTCTTACAATATCGTGTAGTTGTTTGGCCAGGGCCGCACCTTCATCGCTGGTGTATTGTTCGCCCACCTCATTGCCAAAGCTCCACGCCATAACAGAAGGATGATTGCGATCTCGTCTGATGAACGAACGGATATCTGCCTCGTGCCAATCGCTGAATATTAAATGAAAGTCGAGCGGTGTTTTTCCTCTTTCCCAGCAATCAAACACTTCATCAATCACGAGAAACCCCATGCGATCCGCCAGATCGAGTAATTCAGGAGCCGGAGGATTGTGTGCAAGGCGAATCGCGTTGCAACCCATGTCACGCAACATTTCCAACTGTCGTTCTGCCGCACGTACATTGAATGCTGCGCCCAATGCGCCAAGATCGTGGTGCTGGTTTACGCCCTGGATGCGAACCGGTTTTCCGTTTACGGATAAACCTTTTACAGGATCAAATTGCAATGTGCGAATGCCGAAACGTGTTTCGTACTCGTCAATAATTTTTCCATTTCTATACACACGCGTAACCGCGACATACATATTGCGATCCTTTGCCGGTAGCGGCTGCCAGAGTTTTGGATTATTTAGTAAAATAGATTTTTCTATCGTTTGCTTCTCCCCTGCTTTTACAGTTATGTCTGTTGATTGAAAGGAAGCGGTTGCATTTCCTGTTTTTACAAACGAGTTGTTCAGCGAATAGATGTCTGTTGATACTTTCAAGCGCTGATCGGTTGTCGAAGTATTTGTTACGCAAACAGAAAGATCAACAGTTGCGGCGCTTGTTGAAATATTTTTCGTACTGACAAACGTGCCCCACTGTGCCACATGCACCGGATCAACTTTGGTGAGCCACACGTTGCGATACAAGCCGGCTCCGGGATACCAGCGTGATGAATTCGCGGGGTTGTCCAAACGGATCGCCAGTTGATTTTCTCCTTGTTTTATGTAAGGTGTAAGATCAAGTCGAAATGAATTATAACCATAGGGCCAGCCACCGACGAGCTTTCCATTTAACCACACCATTGCGTAAGACATCGCTCCGTCAATATCGAGGTAAATGGATTTGTTGAGATCTGCCGAAGAGATGTTTAGTTTTCTGCGATACCACGCAACACCCTGTATAGGCAGGCGTCCCATGCCACCGCCAACTATCGCATTTTCTTCTTTATAAAACGGTTTGTCTATGGCCCAATCATGTGGAAGCGTTACGCTTTGCCATTGTGCATCGTTGAAGTTATTTTGCACAAAAGGAAAATCTTTGCCGGGATCGTTCTGCGGACGTTGATGATGTTTAGACGCATCTTTGATGAAATCATTTGCCGTAGGCAATATCCAGGCTTTTAATGCATCCTTTGAAGTGATTGCCACACCTGATTCTGCGGCTCTTGTATCGGCAACTTTGTTATCATTTTTATCTGTTACAACAGGACGCTCGTCGTATATTAATTTGTCAGGCTCTGTGTCATAACGCATGAACTTCCAACCATCGTTGAGGCTGATGCGCTGGCGGATTTGGGCGTTGGAAGCAGCTGAAAGTGCTGCCAGTAACAGGCAAGCTGCAAGACGCAAGAATCGTTGATTAATGTACATAGGCCGTGTATTGTGCCGACATTACAAATTCAGAAAGGAAGAGTTATTCAGATGTCTGAAACCAATCAACAAGGTCGTTTGTCATCCCGAGGAACGAGGGATCTGAGTATTGCGCAAAGCGTTTGGCAGTGTTCGTCGCAGATCCCGCGTTCCTCGGGGTGACAAAAACGTCGCTGTTAATTTATTTGCCTCCCAGCTGTAGTAACGTCGTGGTATTTAAAATTAAGTGTACTTGCGACACCTAAAAACTATTTTCAACAAATATATGCAACCGATTGCAATGATTATGATTTTTTATATTTTTGAACCTAACAATGGGTAATTTCACTCAAAGCCAATTCATTAGAATGAAAAGACTTACCAATACGATTGCTTTTGTTTTATTGTGCTGCCTGTACACACAGGCGCAGGTTCGACTGCCTCAATTGATTAAAGACAGCATGGTGCTGCAACGGGACGCTAAAATTAAAATATGGGGTTGGGCATCGCCAAATGAAAAAATCAGCATTTCTTTTAACAAGAAAAAGTTTAACGCCAAAGCAGATGCGGCCGGCAATTGGTCTTTACTTCTGCCACCAATGAAAGCAGGCGGCCCCTACACGATGAACATTGATGCCACCAATCATCTTTTGCTCAACAATATTCTGATTGGCGATGTGTGGCTCTGTTCCGGACAATCGAATATGGTACATCAGATGAGCCTGCACAGCGTACTGTACGCGAATGAAATTGCCTCGGCAAACTATCCGGAAATAAGACAATTTTTGGTGCCTTCTGTAACTAACTTACAGGCTCAGCAAAAAGATTTTCCGGAAGCACATTGGAAGTCTGCCAACCCTAGTGATGTGTTGCAATTTTCAGCTGTTGCATACTTCTTTGCTAAAAAGTTATACGACAAATATCATGTGCCCATAGGTTTGATCAATGCTAGCTGGGGTGGTACTCCTATTGAAGCGTGGATCAGCGAAGATGGCTTCAGGGAATTTCCTTCTACCCTTTCAACATTGGAAAAAAATAAGGACACGGCTTATGTGAATGAAGCAAACAGAAAGGTACAAACAAAAGTGGCGACGCTTTCTGAAGATAAAGGAGTTACCGGGCAGGCGAAATGGTACGATCCTGCATATGAACCAAAGGGCTGGCGCACGATTAACATTCCGGGCTATTGGGAAGACCAGGGTGTGAAAAATCTTGATGGTGTCGTTTGGTACAGAAAAGAAATTGACGTGCCTGCTTCGATGGCCGGCAAACCTGCGAAAGTTTTTCTTGGCAGAATTGTGGATGCAGATGTTTTATACATCAACGGCAAACAAGTTGGCAGTACGTCTTACATGTATCCGCAGCGCCGCTATGCTGTACCTGCAGACGTTTTGAAACCCGGCAAAAATTTGTTTGTCATAAAGGTGACAAACAATTCTGACAAAGGAGGTTTTGTGCCTGACAAGCCTTACCAGTTGATTGCAGGCAGTGATACGATTGATCTTAAGGGTTATTGGCAATACAAAGTGGGGCAAGTGTTTTTGCCAACCAAAGGTCTTGGTGGCGGCATTGCATTGCACTATCAACCTGCTGCACTCTTCAATGCGATGATAGCTCCTGCCATTGGTTATTCCATCAAAGGATTTGTGTGGTACCAGGGAGAAGCAAATACGGGGAATGCAGCGCAGTATGCAAAGTTGTTGCCTTCAATGATCAATGATTGGCGGACAAAATGGAACAGTCTCAACGCACCATTTTTGTATGTGCAGTTACCGGGATTTATGGATATGAGTTATCTTCCTTCGGAAAGTCAATGGGCGGCATTTCGTAATATGCAGCGCAAATCGCTGGTTGTTCCAAACACTGCAATGGCCGTGACTGTTGATCTTGGTGAATGGAACGATATTCATCCTGATCACAAAAAAGAAGTTGGCGATAGACTTGCACTCGCCGCGGAGAAGATTGCATACAATGAAAATATCGTTTATTCCGGACCGCTGTATCAGTCGGCACATGTTGAAAGCAACAAGATGATTATTTCTTTTACCAATATTGGAAGCGGCCTCACAACCAATGATGGCGAGGCTTTGCAGGAATTTGCGATAGCAGGAGCAGATAAGAAATTTGTTTGGGCAAATGCAAAAATAGAAGGTGATAAAATAATTGTTTGGAGTGATGATGTTAAAGATCCCAAATATGTTCGCTATGCATGGGCAGACAATCCGGTGAATCCGAACTTATATAACAAGGAAGGGTTGCCCGCATCGCCGTTTGAGGGAGGGGTCGAATAACTGAATAACTGCATTGCTGAGTGAGTGCTGCCTCATTATTGCGAGCCGGGCGGAGAAAGATGACTGCAATACAAAATGAAACTTTGTTAATTTGGGGGTCGGCGAAGCAATCTCAACTGCGCAACGGATATTGCTTCGGCCGTTCATAAGCGTGGGCCTTTGTTTATTATATTTGATATGCAAACTCCACAGGCCTCGCAATGACGGGGCGATCTTCACTCAATAATTCAGTTATTTCCTCCTGGCTTAATGACCCTATAATTTCCACTCAATTGCATGATGCTAAACAAGTACAACAAGCCATCATAATAAGGATCGAAATAGCCATCTTCATATGGCTCCAGTTTTGCGTTCCATAATGCATGAACAAAATCGAAGTCTTTATCTTGCCCCATATAGGAAGCGGCTGCAGATGTAGCAACAAGGCCAAGCGAGTGACGTAATTTTTTTATACCACCCGCTGGAAGAATAAACTCAGGCGCTGATCCATCAATGTTGAATTGATCATCAAACTTCTCAATGCCTTTTGACCGTAAGAAGTTTTGAAAGCGTTTGGCGTAGTCTTGCTGCCATTCTTTATCTTTTCCAAACCAAACATAATCCATCGTGATGTTCATTGGCACCCGCCATGAATCAAAACGAAATGCTGGTGGCATCCAGGGTGTGGCATGGGCTTCGCCGCTAAATCCAGTATAGTCGTAATTCAATGCGGTAGCGGCTTTGCAAGCTTTGTGCAGGAATACTCTTGACGTATCAGCGCAGTCTCTATAAAATTGTTCGTGACCATCCTTTGCATACATGGCCCATATTTCAAAGAATGCAGGCAAGTGATAAGATGGATCTGTCCAGCCATAATTCTTTTCTTCAGGTGTAAAAGTGATTTGTTTGTGAGCGGTATTGAGGATATTGTATATACCACCTGTTCCCTCTTTGCTCCACATCGCATCGAGAATAATTCTTGCTTCATGATAGTAGTCGATACCGGTGTTATTACCCCAACGATTGGAAGCAAATAGAAGATCGGTAACAAAATATAGCTCTCCATCGGAAGCAGTTCCATCAGAATTTTTTTTCAGCGATTTTGGTTCAATGCTCCATGCAAAATACCCCTTTCTCGGACCATCCTGGTGTTGCAAGTATTTTTTTGTCCACCGCCATATGCGATCAAAAACTTCTTTTTTATTTAGCTGCACTGCGACCATCATTCCGTAGGAAAGTCCTTCTGTGCGGGCATCATGGTTCTTTACGTCGGATACATATGGCATGGAATCGCCTACTTCAAAATAGACTTTGTTTGGTCCTTCGAAAACGTCGTGATATGCTTTTGCAAGTTTGTTATCAATGTCCGTTTGACTGTAGCCTGCCTGCTTAAAAAGATTGGGATAAGTGCCGGTATAAAATGCTCCGGTGGTTGATTGGTGTGATTTTTTGGTTTTTTGTTTTTGGGCAAATAATTTGCCTGTAACACAAAAGACAGTCAGCGCATACAAAAGAACTGCATACTTTATCATAATGGCTTCGTTTATTGAAGAACGTTTAGGTTGATAATTTTATACAGGTTAAATTAATACGCAGAATTTTTAAATCAAAAACAGGCTCTGTTTTTCTTCTTTTCGTTCATCAATAGTTGCGCCTGTCGTTCTTTATAATATCATCAAGATTGTGAACGGGACGCTCAATGTGAAAGGGGATCGGCATTTGGCTAAACTGCTGAAAATATAGTAAACATGCATCTTTCCACAAGATTGCATTGCGACATTGCATACGCAGATTTTGTTGCACCGCTATGAAGCGAACGCTGTCAACATAAGGTTGCGCCTTGTCCCATGTCTTTTGAAATGAACGAACCTGTTGCACTCCACTGTCGTATCGATAACACAATTCATCCCACAGTGTACGACCATTTTTCATGGAATAGTTCCATGGTAAATGATGGAACCATAGTAAGAATTTTTCAGGACAGTTTTTGGGATTATTCAACTGTGAAGCAAGTGGTTCGTGGTATTGGCCAACTGCATCGCTGCCTGTTGTTGTGCGATTAAACCCTATGCCATCTTTTGAAGCCTGGTGATAATACGGTGGTGTCCAGTCCGGTCTCCAATCTTTGGGCGCCCACCACGGCTGCGGGCCGTAATGTTCGTTGGCCGCCATGATGTGATGCAAACCAAGCGGGGTCATATAATTCACGGCAGCCTCTCTGCTGTCGAGCATCATTTGCCGGACAGGCAAAAGGAAATTGTTGGCCCATTCTGTTGCATAATTTGTTGCAGATGTTTCATTAGAAGCTGCATTGTAAAATGTTAGCTTCAGCCACTCGTCTGCGATCTGTTGGCTTTTCAAATTTACGTTCCATGCGAGGCGTCCGAATGCGTACCAGTTTGCCTGCGCAAAATCATTTCCGCACCAGTTTGAGTCCAGACCAATATTGGCAACGCCTGCAATTGCTGTATGTTTTTGTTTGAAAATACTACCGTCTGTACAACGTGCGACAGTACTGCCCTCGCCTTCCTGGTAAGTGTCGCTTTGCAAACATTCTTCCCACATCGGTGATAAGAATACGAGATGAATAGCATGTCCAAGATATTCCTGCGTTATCTGGAACTCAGGCATCACAGAAGTGTTCTTCATGGCACCAAACAATGCACTGAATGGCTCCCTTGGTTGAAAATCGATCGGACCATTTTTTACTTGTATGATCACATTGTCTCTAAACTTTCCATCGAGTGGTATAAACTCGTTGTAGGCCTGCTTTGCACGGTCTTTATCATTTGGGCTGTACACAAATGCACGCCACATTACAATGCCACCAAATGGTTTCAACGCATCAGCCAGCATGTTTGCGCCGTCAGCATGCGTACGGCCAAAGTCTTGCGGGCCCGGCTGTCCTTCGCTGCTGGCTTTTACCAGTAATCCGCCGAAGTCAGGAATGATGCTGTATATTTCTTTTACTTTGGCCTTCCACCATTCAATCACTTCTGTGTTTAAAGGATCGGATGTTTTTAATTTGGCCAACAAAGCAGGGGACGAAAATTTTACAGAGAGATAAACTTTAATACCGTAAGGGCGCAAAACTTCTGCGATGGCTTTTACACGATTAAGATAGTCTGCAGTTAGTATCAATGGTGATGCGTTTACATTGTTCAGCACAGTGCCATTAATACCAATGCTTGCATTTGCACGGGCGTATTCCTGCCAAAGTTTTTTGTCTTGTTCCGTTACAACCAGCGCATCATTATTTCGCCAGAAAATAGAATTGCCCGCATATCCGCGCTCCACTGAGCCATCGGGATTGTCCCAATGATTTAGTATGCGCATTTCATAAGAAGGGTTATTCACTTCGCCGGTAATCGCTTCCTGTGTTTGTTGTCTTCGCAGCAATTCATACACGCCATATAAAATGCCATTGTCCGAATTAGCCTCGATGGTGTTCTCAGTTAGTTTAAATCCGTCGAACCCGATCGTTTTATTTTTTGGAATCGTCAACGTAACTGTTGCGTCTGCTTTACCTTGCCAGCCTTCTTTCAATTCCTGAATGGCTATAGATAATGTGGGGGATTTTTTAGCGCAAATAATCGTCACTGATTTTGGTGTCTTATGTTGCAGCCAAAGTGAATGTCCGTCCTGTGCACGAAGTGTCAATGTGGCAAGAAGAAGAATGCAGGAAAATAGAAATTTCATATGTTGCAATTTAATAGTTGTTGGTCGATAGTTGTTAGTTGTTTGACTTGAAATTCAAATATTCTTTACTAGTGACGGGCCAGCACTTTGATTGGTTTTTTACATTTATCACCTAACAATTAACAACAATTAACTAACAACTTTCAGTTAATTCCCCGGTTAAGCGTTAATTAACTGCCCTGTTAAGAAGCAAACGCTATTTTCGCGGCATTCACTTTTAAATGCTGATATGAAAAAACTGCAGGTCCTTTTAATGCTCGTTACGATTGTAAACTTTTCTTTTGCAAACACTGCTCCTAGAAAACAACTTCCTGATGATGTATTGAAAAAACTGAATGGGTACAATGAGACATGGAACACGCTTAGTACGATGGGTTCAATGGAGTCGATGCCTCTCGGTAACGGGGATATTACTGCGAATGTGTGGGTGGAAAAAGGCGGCGACCTGATGTTGTATATCGGAAAATCTGACACATGGAGTGAAGCAACACGTTTGCTGAAAGTGGGAAGGATAAGAGTGAAAATGTCGCCGAATCCATTTACCACGGACACAAATTTTGAACAGACACTAAATCTATACAAGGGTGAAATCGAAATTTCTGCAGGTAAAAAAGGAAACAGGTTGAAGTTGAAAATATGGATTGATGCCAATCAGCCGGTGGTTCGCATAGAAACATCTTCCGATAAACATATTTCGATAAGCTGTACAACAGAGCTGATGCGTCCACAGCCTTTTACATTAACTTCTCCGGATGATCCGATTGCTTCGAGCTTCAGAGGATTGCTGGGTAGTCCGGTTAAACCTTCAGAAAGTGCTGATGTGCTGGTTAAAAAATCTGACAGGATCCAATGGTACCATCGCAATGAAACGTCTTTTTTCGAAACGATTCTGGCGAAGCAAAATGTCTCTTCCCTTATCAGCAAATATGCCGATCCTTACATGCATCGCACATTCGGTGGAGTTATAAAAGGAAGCAACATGCAGCCGCAAGACGACAGCACGCTGGCGTCTGTTAAGCAAGGAAAAAATTTTACGATTGCGGTTTATCCTTATACAGCGCAAACGCAAACAATCGATGAATGGAGCATGCAACTTGAGCAACTCATTTCGAATATCGACAAAGAAAGTCTTCCATCAGCGCACAGCAATCACTATGCGTGGTGGGATGCATTCTGGAACAGAAGCTGGATATTTCTTAGCGGAGATGAAGATGCTACGAAAGTTACGAGAGCTTATTTGCTGCAACGTTTTATGATTGCCTGTCAGAGTCGTGGCGCTTATCCTGCGAAATTCAACGGTGGCAATTTTACATTTGACTATAAAGGAAAAAATGGTGATTACCGCAATTGGGGGCCGGGTTACTGGTACCAAAACACGCGTCTGTTCTATTGGCCGCTCACCGCATCCGGAGATTTTGATTTGAAGAAACCGTGGTTTGATATGTACATGAAAATGTTGCCGCTGCAGACCGATATCACGAATGCTTACTACGGACATGGCGGTGCTTTTTTCCCCGAGACCTATAATTTTTTCGGCATGTATATCCAGGATGACTGGGGATGGGACAATCCCGGCAAAGCGTCGGACACTAGATGGATACGTTACCATTACTCCGGTGCATTGGAAATGCTCTCTGAAATGCTGGACTATTACGATTACACAAAGGATGCCGCATTTGCTCAACAATACATCGTGCCATTTGCCACGCAGGCAATCCGTTTCTTTGACCAGCACTGGCCGCGCATTAATCAAAGCTTACGCTTTATTCCCGCAAATGCAACCGAACAATTTTGGGATTGTTTGAATCCGGTTGATTATATCGCCGGATTGAAATATACAATTACAAAGCTCGATTCTTTGCCAGCAAACTTTGTTTCACCAGCATTAAAAAAAGAATGGAACAACTGTCTCGCTTCTCTACCTCCGATACCAATGACGCATGACAAAAAGAAAATTTTACCTGCTGAAGAATACGGCAAAGGACACAACTTCGAGAACCCTGAATGCTATGTAATTTTTCCTTTTAAATTATATGGACTTGGACGTCCTGATCTTGATGTGGCTTTGAACACATTCAACGAACGTATTTTCAAACAATCCAACTGCTGGACACAGGATGTAATACAGGCACCACTTTTGGGACTTGCTGATGAAACGAAAGAATATTTGTTGAAGAATGTAAACTCGCTTGAAAAAGATGTGCGCTTCCCTGCGTTCTGGAAACCAGGCAGTGACTACGTTCCTGATTTCGATAATGGCGGCGCTCTGGCTATGGGCTTACAAAACATGTTGTTGCAAAATGTAAATCAGCAGATACTTGTATTACCCGCTCTTCCAAAGTCATGGAATGTCGATTGTAAACTCCATGCGTTTGACAATACAACCGTTCGAATAGTAAGCAAAGAAGAAACTATTTCAACGCTTGACGTATTGCCCGCGGCGAGGAAGAAAGATATTCTCTTGAAAACAAAATAAAGAGGAACGCAGATTTTCATAATTATTATGATTCAGAAAATATCATGACAAATCATGACAATCATGAAAATCTGCGTTCCCTCTTTTTAAATTAAAAAGAGATATCCCACTGCAGCCTAAACCTCCACTCATCCGCAGGAATGTTTCCCGTTTTATCGTAGTTGAAATAACTTGTCTCTGCTGTTAACTTGTTTTTGTGTCCGTTAAAGAACCAGTTGAACGCGAGTGAATTTTCTCTTTTCTTTGTCTGGTCCTCTTCGCTATTAGGAAAGTAGCCGGCATTGCGATACGCGGCTTCAAGCGGCTTGGGCCACCAGTCAAAAACTTCATGAAAAAAATAACCGGCTTGCACATAATAACCCCGCAGGTTGTCGGTGTGGTCGTTGTTAAATTTATCAATGATCTGTTTCCAATGTATCTCGTTTTGCCAGCTAAAACCTTTGTACATAAAAGCCGTTTCAATATTTGCCTGGTTCACTCTGTACTGTCCGGGCTGTCCGTTTTCATATCCTTCAAGTGATCCGCCTCCTGCTTGTGAAAAACGTGTGTAAGGGCTTTGATTGGTAACTCCATTAATGGCAAGCACTCCTGCGGGCTTTTCATGAATCTCAAGATCACTTCCTTCAAAATCGAGAGAGCGACCCATGAAGTTCCACTGCAGTCTCCCAAAGTACATCAGGTGGCTGTCATCATTTGCGGTATTGCCGCGACCAGTACCGGTAAAAACGCCGAACCAGTAATTAAAATCGGTCAGGCCCTTACCTTTCAAGTGTCCATAAACTTCAGCGCCTTGTTGTCTGTCAAGTGTAAAAGCGCGATTGATCACGGAACGGTCCACCATTTGTTGTTCTCCGCTGCTTATTCTTCTTTCGCGGCTGTACTCTACTTTAAATTGTCCTATTTGAAATTTTAGCCATTCCCACTTTTCGATGGCAATTGTAAAGTTCAACAGGTTTGACTGGCTCAACTCATACTCCCAGTAATATTTTATCCACGGCTGAAATGCGTGACCTCCTACCTTCAGGCGGGCCCGGTTGATTTTAAGTGACGGTTTTTTTTCACCACTAAAGTCGTCAAAAGTTACCGGGTCCTGATCTTCAGGAGTTGCAAAGCGAAACTGCAAACGGCCTTGTATCTGCAATTGAAACTTGTCATCTTTTGTGTTGAATTCGAAGCCCTTTTCGCCATACTTTATTGATACTGCTTTGCTTGTATCGTTCAGGATTTTTTGAGCGACCGAGCAATTGCAGAGTAAAAGAAATGTAAAAAAATACAGGATTTTATTCATTGCTTGCAATACGTCTGGCACCAGCAAATTGTTGCGTATTTTGAAAAATTGAAAAAATGATAATTTTTGAGAAATGAAGAAGAAACACTGATTGTTATGACTGTGAAGATTTGTTATGATCTTTTACAAGGGTGATGCAAGACAATGCCGGATAAAACGTACTAGGATTTACAACACAAATAATGAGTTATCATCACAATCTGTGTTCCCCTGGTTTTCAAATTTTCAAATTAACAGAACACTTTCCCTGCCTCAACTGTTATTAGCCGGACGCACCCGTAATTGTCAAATTGTCAATCTTCAAATTTTCAAATTGATATAGTTTTTGGCTATCTGAATATAGAATCAATCGATTTTGACTATATGCTCAAAACCATACTTTTACAACCTGTACAATGTGTGACACTCAATCAAAAGTCATTTAATACCATAAAATTCTACTAATGGAAAAAGAAACAAACGACATCAGTAAATGCCCATTTCACAATGGCAGTTTGAAAAACAGTACTGGCGGTGGTGGTACACGCAATCGTGATTGGTGGCCGAATCAACTAAGATTAAATATACTGCGCCAACATTCGTCGTTATCAAATCCAATGGCTAACGATTTCAACTATGCCGAAGAATTTAAGACGCTTGATCTTGAAGCATTGAAAAAAGATTTACATGCGCTTATGACCGACTCCCAGGATTGGTGGCCGGCAGATTTTGGTCACTATGGAGGTTTGTTCATACGCATGGCATGGCACAGTGCCGGAACCTATCGTGTACAAGATGGTCGTGGAGGCGCTGGTGCTGGTCAGCAACGTTTTGCTCCACTTAACAGCTGGCCCGACAATGTGAGTCTCGATAAAGCTCGCCGGCTACTTTGGCCAATAAAACAAAAATATGGTCGCAAAATTTCCTGGGCTGATCTGATGATCCTCGCTGGTAATATTGCATTGGAATCAATGGGTTTTAAAACTTTCGGATTTGCCGGTGGTCGCGAAGATGCATGGGAAGCGGATGAGTCTGTGTATTGGGGGGCAGAAACAACATGGCTCGGCGGAGATATTCGCTATGCGCATGGCTCGCAGGGTGTAGTAGAGGCGCATGGCGTTACGGTTTCTGATGATAACGCAGATGGCGATATTCATTCACGCGATTTGGAGAATCCGCTCGCTGCAGTGCAAATGGGTTTAATCTATGTAAATCCTGAGGGACCTGATGGCAACCCCGATCCTATTGCTGCGGCTAAAGATATACGCGATACATTTGGCCGCATGGCCATGAATGATGAAGAAACAGTAGCGCTGATAGCGGGTGGTCACAGCTTTGGAAAAACACATGGCGCGGCTCCTGCAACAAACGTGGGCAAAGAACCTGAAGCAGTTGATGTCCACATGCAGGGATTTGGCTGGAGCAATAGTTATGGTTCCGGTAAAGGTGCTGATACTATTACAAGCGGTCTTGAAGTAATATGGACGAAGACGCCAACGCAATGGAGCAATAACTTTTTCGAGAACTTATTTGGCTTTGAGTGGGAACTTACAAAGAGTCCGGGAGGTGCGCACCAATGGGTAGCAAAAAATGCAGACGCGTTTATTCCCGATGCTTACGATAATTCAAAAAAGCATCTGCCAAGAATGCTTACAACTGATCTGTCGTTAAGATTTGATCCGGTGTATGAAAAAATATCAAGACACTTTTTGGAAAACCCCGATGCATTCGCAGATGCTTTTGCCCGCGCATGGTTCAAGCTGACGCATCGTGATATGGGACCACGTGCACGTTACCTGGGCGCCGATGTTCCTGCGGAAGAATTGTTGTGGCAAGATCCGATTCCCGCAGTCGATCACGCATTGGTAAATGAAAATGATATTGCTGATCTGAAAGGAAAAATTCTTGCATCTGGGTTAACCGTATCGGAATTGGTTTCTACCGCGTGGGCTTCTGCGTCAACTTTCCGGGGTTCTGATAAACGTGGCGGTGCAAACGGCGCACGTGTCCGTTTGGCTCCGCAGAAATATTGGAAAGCGAACAATCCTGTACAGTTACAAAAAGTGTTGGATGTATTGGAAAAAATTCAGTCAGACTTTAACAGTGCTCAATCTGGTGGTAAGAAAGTTTCTATTGCTGATGTGATTGTGATTGGTGGCAATGCAGCTATTGAAAAGGCAGCTAAAGATGCGGGACAAAATGTTACCGTGCCTTTTACTGCAGGTCGTATGGATGCATCGCAGGACAAAACAGATGTTGAATCAGTTGGTTTCCTTGAACCAATCGCGGATGGATTTCGCAATTATCGCAAGGCAAAAATTCCTGCAACTACTGAAGCTTTGCTGATTGATAAAGCAAATTTATTAACGCTTACAGCTCCGGAGTTAACAGCCTTGTTAGGTGGTATGCGAGTGCTTGATACAAATTTTGATGGCTCAAAAGATGGTGTTTTTACAAAGCGTCCCGGTCAGCTTACTAACGATTTCTTTGCAAATCTGCTGGACATGAACACTGCATGGAAAGCGGTTTCTGCAGATAAAGAATTGTTTGAAGGCAGCGATCGTGTAACGGGTGAAGTGAAATGGACAGCAACACGTGCAGATCTTGTATTCGGCTCGCATGCTGAATTGAGAGCAATTGCAGAAGTGTACGGAAGCGTTGATGGAAACGAAAAATTTGTAAATGATTTTGTAGCAGCGTGGACGAAAGTGATGAATGCGGATAGGTTTTAGGAATTGATAAAAACGGAACGCAGATTTTCATGATTGTCATGATTTTTTATGATTTAGTGCTCTCCGAAGCTTCCAGCTTCGGATGGTTACTCTATCGCCTCCGGCGATGAAGTTGTTGCCAGAGGCAACAAAATAGTACTCCGAAGCTGGAAGCTTCGGAGAGCATCGATTATTTCCAAATCTCAAATCAAAAAATCCTTCAAATCATCATAATCATAAAAATCTGCGTTCCTTCTCTCAAAAAAAATGGCCCCAAAATGGGGCCGAACTGAAACTCAAACAAACAACCTGACTTTTTGCTTGTCTGGTGCTTTTTCTATGTTATGGATCGCCTGGATGGTTTTAAAAACAGAGTCCGGTGTTACGGAAATACTGTCGATGCCTTCTTCCACGAGGAACTGGGCAAAATCAGGGAAATCGGAAGGACCTTGTCCGCAAATGCCCACTTTTACGCCACATTCCTTTGCCGTGCGAATGAGCATGCGCAACAACTCTTTTACCGCAGGATTGCGTTCGTTGTAAAGATGCGCTACCAGCGAAGAGTCGCGATCAAGCCCGAGTGTAAGCTGCGTTAGGTCATTTGAACCAATGGAGAAACCATCGATGTGTTTTGCAAACTCGCGTGCGAGAATGATGTTGCTTGGAATCTCTGCCATGAGGTAAAGTTGCAAACCATGTTTGCCTCTTTCAAGACCATATTCTTTCATTACTTCCTGCACTTTCATTAACTCCTCAACGGTGCGGCAGAACGGAATCATCACGATTACATTATCCAATCCCATTACTTCGCGAACGTAGCGAATGGCTTCGCATTCGAGTCCGAACGCAGGTTTGTAGTCCTTCGAATAATAACGTGACGCTCCTCTCCAACCGATCATCGGATTTTCTTCGGATGGTTCATAATAGTGTCCGCCGAGTAGGTTATAATATTCGTTGCTCTTGAAATCGGAGAAACGAACGATCACTTTTTCGGGATAAAATGCAGAAGCAATTTTCGCGATACCGAAAGATAATTTCTGAATGAAATATTCTTTTTCACTTGCAAAGCCACGGGTTAGCTTACGAATGGAATTACTCAGATTTACATCATTCAAGGTTTGATGATTGAGCAATGCCAAAGGATGCGCCTGTATAAAATTATTGATGATAAATTCTTCGCGGGCCAGACCCACACCGCGATGCGGTAGGTGCGCATATTTAAATGCCATTGAAGGAGAACCGATGTTCAGCATCAAAGGTGTTTCAATTGACGGAAGATCGTTGATATCTGAAACTGTTGTAGTAACAGGCACTTCGCCATCGTACACAAAACCTTCATCGCCTTCGGCACAGCTTGCGGTAACGAGTTGTTGTGCTTGCAGCAAATCAGTTGCGTTGCCACAACCCACGATTGCCGGCACGCCCATTTCACGAGCCACAATAGCCGCGTGGCATGTACGACCACCTTTGTTAGTAATAATGGCCGCCGCTTTTTTCATGATCGGCTCCCAGTCAGGATCTGTCATATCGGTCACCAGCACATCGCCCGCCTGGAATTCATGTCCTTCTACTCTTTTGTCTAGCGAGTACATAATGTTCACTCGTCCGGAAGCAATGCCGTCTCCAACTGCAATGCCTTTGCAAAGCAATTTTGCGGATGAAGTATCTGCTTCGTACCTGGTGAATTTTCCTGCGGCTTTGCGTGAATGGATCGTTTCTGGTCTTGCCTGTACAATATATAATTTGCCTGAAAGGCCGTCCACTGCCCACTCCACATCCATCGGGCTCCAGTGGCCCTTTAGTTTTGTATAGTAGTCTTCGATCAACATTACCCAGTCTGCCAGTTGAAGTACTTGTTCATCTTTTAAGCAGAAGGTTTGCTGTTGCGTTTTATCTGTCGGGATCATGCGTGTGCGTGAATCGGTGTCATCACCATAGATCATGAGTTGATCTTTCACGCCCAGTTTTTTATCTATGATAGACGCTTTGCCTGCGCGACGTGTTGGTTTAAAAACAAGGAACTCGTCCGGTGAAATGGCACCTTGTACAATTGGCTCGCCAAGACCAAACGCGCCGTTGATCAATACCACATCTTTGAAGCCTGACTCCGTATCAATGGAAAATGCAACACCTGATGAAGCCAGATCTGAACGCACCATTTTTTGTACGCACACAGAAAGGCCCACTTCTAAAATGTCGAAATTGAACTGATGACGATAGCTGATCGCACGGTCAGTAAAGAGCGATGCGAAACAATTACGCACGGCGTCGATCAATGCGGCAGGGCCACGGACGTTAAGGAAACTTTCCTGCTGACCGGCAAAAGATGCATCCGGCAAATCCTCTGCAGTGGCGGAAGAACGAACGGCCACGTCTGTACCTAACTGGTCATAACGATGCGACAATTCTTCATACGCTGCAATAATGCGATGGCTCAGTTCATGCGGAAACTTCGCGTTGCTGATCGCATGCCTGATGCGTGAACCGCTGCGTCTCAATGATTCTACGCTGTCGAAATTAATTCGTGCAATTTCCTCTTTGATCATAACTCCCAATCCGCTTTGTGCAAGGAACTGGTAATAGGCGTCCGTCGTGATCACAAAACCTCCGGGAATTTCAACGCCGAGACCGGAAAGATTTTTAATCATTTCGCCGAGAGAGGCACATTTGCCACCGGCGATAGCGATATCCTGCACGCCAACCTGTTCAAGCGGCAGGATGATGCGTTGATCCATCATAAGCAAGCAATTTATAGGTGAAAGAAAAGCTACGCGAATACGGCTGGGTGTAGGAGCTCTGAACGTTCACCGGTTGAGGGATAACGCGCCGCAAGGTGCTGAAGCATTTCCCTTGTCATGGCTGAAATTCCATAACGGGCCTCCCATCCCCAATCCCTGAAAGCGGCAGTATCATCGATGGAATCCGGCCACGAATCTGCAATGGATTGGCGGCTGTCCGGACGATAATTCATGACGAAATCAGGCAGGTAGGTACGGATAGCTTCTGCAAGTTCAGCCGGGGTAAAGCTGACGCCTGCGATATTGTATGAATGACGGTTCTTAATTAAATAGGCAGGTGCTTCCATGAGTTCTAGTGTTGCACGAACGGCATCCGGCATATACATCATAGGCAATGCCGTTTGATGATGGAGAAAACAGGTGTACTCATTTTTAGCGAGTGCCTGGTGGAAAATATCAACAGCATAATCGGTTGTTCCTCCACCTGGCATTGCAGTGTAGCTGATGAGGCCCGGATAACGAATGGAGCGAACGTCTACACCATATTTCTGGAAGTAGTAATTGCACCAGTGTTCGCCTGCAATTTTGCTGATTCCATAAACAGTTGTTGGGTCGAATGGACCATCCTGCGGACAATCTTTTTTAGGAGAACTCTTTCCAAAAACAGCGATTGAACTTGGCCAGAAAACTTTGTTGAGATGTTGATCCTTGGCCACTTCAAGTACGTTGATGAGGCTCTGCATGTTCAGATCCCAGGCTTTTGTGGGGAACTGTTCGCCCGTTGCTGAGAGCATGGCTGCCAGCAAATATATTTGAGTGATGTGATGACGTCTTACCACTGTTTCCAGTGCTTTTTTATCCAGTACATCAAAGGATACGTATGGCCCCTGAATGGAATTCAAAGGCGATGGTTCGCGAACATCTGAAGCGATTACGTTAGCTTCACCATAAAGGGCACGGAGTGCAGGCACAAGCTCGGTTCCAAGCTGACCAAAAGCACCAATTACAAGGATCTTTTCCTGTTTCATAATTTGAATCTCGTTAGAACCTCAAATTTTAGACATTTGGATGAATTAACTTTTTAAGTATGATTTGGCAGCATATAAATCTAAAAAGGTCAATTATTTTAGATAAAACCAATTTTATTTTCCATCATTTCTCATATTTGTAGAAAAAATATCTGTTATGTCATACGTACTCCAGGATGATGATATCCGGATTTTGCAGTTATTGCAACACGATGCGAGGTTGACCACCAAGGAAATAGCCGATAAAATAGGCAAGACTCCCACTCCCGTTTATGAACGCATTCGCCGCATGGAAAAAGAAGGAATTATTAAGGGCTATGTAGCACTGCTTGATCGCACAAAGGTCGACAGGGGCCTGATCGGCTTTACGCTTGTTCACCTAAAGGAGCACTCGCAAACGATGCTGAACAACTTCAAAAAAGAGTCAAGCAATTTTGCCGAAGTGATGGAGTGTTACCACATGACGGGGGAGTTTGATTTTATTTTGAAAATCGCTATCCGCGACATGCAGGAGTACAATGAATTTTTGATAAACAAACTCGCAACCCTTCCGAATGTTAGCACAGTTCAATCGGTGTTTGTTTTATCGGAAGGTAAAGTAGAGACGGCATTTCCGCTGAGGCAACCAGCGAAGACGAAAACGAAGAAATAATTGAAAATTGAAAGTTGAAAATTGAAAATGGGTTGTAGGGGCAAAGCTAAAATGGAACGCAGATTTTCATAATTGTTTATGACTTTTTATGATCTTACCTGAACGATTTAGAGATCATGATAATCATCACAATTATGAAAATCTGCGTTCCTGTATCTTGTTCATTTTCCATTTTCAATTACATAAGTGTTTCTATGTACTTGCTTTCAAGTTTCAACAAAATTTCTTAAGTTCAATTTCCAATTCCATATCACTATGAAACCACTCGAATTACCCCGCGTAACTCCGGAGCTGAACGACCAGCTTTCCTTTTTGATACGAAGGGAAATGTATGTGAAATACTTCCGCTACAGAAACCTGATCTATATGATCGCAGCACTCCTCCTGATTTTTGTTGAATTGTTATTTCTGAGAGAAACTCAAACTGTCGTCAATGCGAGAGTAGTAACAATCGGAATGCTTTCTATGCTGCTTCTTTTTTTAGTCATAATGTTTTTTGTTTTTCTTGTTAAAAAACAAAAAAGAGATCATTGGAAAACACGCACTATTCGCAAACTTTCTCAAGTAAATAGCGCCATTAAATTTTACTTCGACGAAAAAAGACTTCTATTCAAAACTGAATCCCATACATCTGAAATAAAATGGGAGTATTACAAGTATTGGGCGGAAAACAAAGACTCTTTGTTTATAATTCCGGAGAAGGATATTTATGAAGCAATCTATTATTCTAAATCGGAACTAGGAATTGATAACTATGATGATCTGAAAAGAATTGCGGGGAATAAGTTGGAGGTGCTGCCGAAGGTGAAGTTTTTTTGAGGGGGAAACGGCAATTGTTAAGGATAATATATTCAACAGAGACCAAAAATATCACCCACAGACGTTTATACTTATTCATCAGAAATAGAACTTGCTTCCCAAAAAATAAGCATCCGTCGACAAGCGCACTACAATTGGAAAATGCCGTGTTAATATTTTGACTGGTATGAACCGGCATCTAACATTGGTGATGGGTCGTTCATCAAAGCGCTTGATCGTAAGCTGGCAAATGTATTTGATGGCTACAAGCTTATTGATTATGTTGTAATGCCGTCGTCAGGTGAAGATTAAAACCAATCTTGTTTTTTTCATTTTTTTTCTACAAAGTGAGCCAACTCACAGAACTGCCCTACACGTCAACAGCGGTAGTCTAAATGTTTGGGGACTGCAAAGACCTGACAGGTTTTTTAAAACCTGTCAGGTCTTTGCAACATGCGACTATTTTTTCACACTCGACAAATCAGACCCCACAGGTTTCAACTCACTTAAAATCGGTTTATCTAAGCTTTGTAAATTTTCCTGATCAGGTTTTAAAAGTTCCAGTACTACGATTTCATTCTTCCCTTTTTTCAACCACTCAACCGGAACATACAATGTTTGTTGCGGGCCGATGGACCAGTAACGGCCGAGGTTGTGGCCGTTTATCCAAACGGAGCCTTTGCCCCAGTCGCGCATGTCTAGGTAAGTGTCGCCCGTGGTGGCAAGATCAAATGTGGCTTTCTTTACAACAGGTGATGCAGTTGCATTTTGCTTTTGCGCAAATGAGATGTTATTTACGTTTTGGAACGGCAATGAATACATTGTCCAATCTTTCAATTCTTTTCCATTTAACGAAACATGCGACGTTATGCCTTTATTGTTCTTTAATAGATTTGGCCCGAAGTTGATGCGGCCCATGTTTTCAACAAGGATGTCGATTGTTGCAGTACCCGCCGGTAACGTTACTTCAAGACTATCCCGCTTTAATCTTCTGTCAAGCACTCCTACTCTTTTGCCGTTTATGAATACAATGCCGTAGTCACGCAATTCTTTTACAGACAACATACCTTTTGTACCACCTTTTTGTTTGGTGCGATACAACACAAATCCATAAGGTTGTTTCAATGCTTCGAATGTAAGCGGTGTTGGTGATTGCTTTCCGGCAGGCAAAATGGAAAATACATCTGTTGACTGCGCAAAATGTATAGATGGTAAGATGATCGTTGGTTTTGCAGCAGGTACTTCAGGCAATGTTTTTCCTGCGGGTAAATTCTTTTGAATTGCTTGCCTGAACATCATGAATTTTCTTGTCGCGTTGCCGGCTTCATCAAGCGGTGCATCGTAGTCATAGCTGCTCGTTTGCGGCTCGTAGAAAGATGAGTCGTAGCAGTTGGCGCCGTTCATAAAGTCGCGGGAAGTGCCACCATGAAACATATACATGTTGATGGAAATGCCGCCAGCAAGCATCGTGTCGAGTTTGCCTGCATAATCCTCCGCTGCAACAGTGTGATGCGTTTGTCCCCACCAGTCGAACCATGCAGGATACCATTCAGCCACATAGAACGGACCCTTGCCATTGTTGTATTTTCTCACCAAAGCCTTTATCTGTGCAGGTTCATCAAGACCGTTGACAGCAGGCATTAAGCCGGGCAGACTTCCCTTTGCAACATCTTTTGCCGGATCGCAAGTGTACAGGTCGCAATCAAAACCCGCATCCCGGAACATTTTTTTATTGATGTCCAAATACTCTTTGTCTGCTGCATAAGAACCGTATTCGTTCTCCACCTGCACCAAAATAATATTACCGCCATGCGTTATCAAATGTGGTTGTAATTGTTTGCCAACCTGCATGATGTAGTTTCTATATGCCTGCAGGTATTGCGGGTTCTTGCTGCGAACGATTAATCCCTGTTCGTTTTGCAGCCAGTACGGATAGCCGCCAAACTCCCACTCCGCACACACATAAGGGCTTGGGCGCAATACCACCCACAATCCTTCTTCCTGCGCCATTTGTACAAACTCGCCTATGTCGTTATTGCCTTTGAAATCGTATTGACCTTTTTGTGGTTCATGCACATTCCAGAATACGTAAGTACCAATGGTGTTCAGGCCCATTGCTTTCGCCATTTTCATTCTTTGGCGCCATGCTTCACGGGGCACACGCGGGTAATGTATTTCACCCGAGATGAGTTGAAACGGTTTTCCATCGAGTAAAAATGTGGAATCTCCGATCGCGAATGTATGTGTTGATTTTTGTGCCATTACATCGCGTCCGGATGACAACAATGTCATCAGCAACAATGCTTGCAGGGTTCGTTTTCCGTAGCGAACTAATTTCATTTTTGTGGTCTATTTTGTCAGAAAATTTTTTAAAAGACGTCAGACGCGGATGTGTTTACAAATGAATCACCAATGTGGTAACACTTTGGGGATCGATTGTTACAGCACCCGTTGTTGTTTGCTTTGTGAGTTTTCGCGTTGCATCTGTTGTGTATGTTTCCATCTGCGCTTTCTTTTTATTGGTTGAAAGCCCTTGAATGTTAATGTTTCGTTTTTCTTTACTGCTGTTTATTATCACAGCAACAATTGTTTTTTGCTTCTGATCGATATACGCTGATGCGAGCAAGCTACTATCTGTGATTGAAGACGCAAGTTCTATTCGTTTCATGCCGGGTCTCACAAAGCGGCTGTAGTTGCCGAATACCCACAACATTTTGCTGTCGCAGTAGTTGCCGTCTGCTTTGTTTTTATCGATGTAAATAAGTCCGTCTTTGTAATCGTAGGGGGAAATGGCAAGCCACCATTGCCATGCTGCAGCATTCGCAACCGCGAGATCTGTGTGTATTACCCTGGCGAGGTACAATGCCGCTGTCATGCCTGTGTCGCGTTTGTTGCCGTTTATTTCTCCATGATTATCTCCCAAGATGCAGTATTCACTTTGCCAGTAAGACAAGCCGTTTATAGAATCAATTTTAGCGGCGAGTTGTTTTCTTAACTCAATAGATTTTGCAAAGGGAGATGTTGTGAAATAGCTGTGGGCGCACAATACAGGAGCAACAGATGTTAGGTTGCCAACGTACAATGGTGAAGATGCTTCCATGAAGTCGTGCACCTGGTTGCCCCGTCCCGGTTTGTCATTGTCGGCAAACAGGTAGGTGATCATTCCCGCTTCTGCCAACAATATTTTTGTTGAAAGCTTTTGTGCTGTCAACGTGTTGCCCAATACTTTTGTTAGTGCCGATACTTCTTTGTTGCTGTAAGGCGTGCCTTCCTGCCCGCCGTCGCTCCAGTCCCACTGTGGCTCATTTACGGGACTGATGTAGTCAAATGTAATGCCTGTTTTTTTGCGCAAACCTTCCAAAGATTGGCAAATGTCTTTTGCAAAATTTTGGTATTGAGTGCTGTCAAGGTTACTTATCCCTTTTTCTGCATACGCTTTTTTGTTCTTTGTAAACTGCACGTTGGGACTGTTTACAAATGCGAGAAATTTTGCAACACCTCGTTGTTTTGCGGCAGTAAGGAACCATTGCTGCCCGGCTGCGTTGTTGAAGTTGTATGTGCCGTTTGCTTCCAGGAAAGATACCGCTCTTCTCCATTCATCGCGTATGCCACTTTCATTACCTTGCTGTGCGGTTCCTGCGCCAAGGTTATTGCGCCACATGGAAAGCCCGATTCCTTTCGGGGTACCATTTGCAGCGGTATCCATGCTGAATAGCCAATCGGCTATTTCATTCTTTTTGGCAGCTGGCCAACTGCCCACAAACTGACACGACCATGCGTCCGAGGCCGCAAAGTTGTCAATGGTTTGATGCGTTTTTTTAGTATTGAAAACAAATATTATGTCACTCGTAGATTGAGCGTTGTTGTGCAAACAGCACAAGAGTAAGCCGGCCAGCAATATCGTTCTTAGCATCATTGGTTATTTTTTTAAGGTCCTGCTGACTTGCCAACAGCAGGACCTTGTTTTGTACTTGGTTAATCCGTGCTTTGATTAAATCTGTCGTTGTGTTCGATTCCTTTGTCTATTTGTTGTTGTGCTAAGTTAGTAGTGAAAACGCTGGTGCGATGGGGGACAAATAAATGAAATATAGGGGGCAAATTGCTACAAATACAGTTGTTGATTGCATTGTGGGCGCAAGATACACTGCTCGCACGGGCCGGGCTGCATATCTGCACCAATGGTCGCCATGCTGACCGCTATTGTGATGACTCAAAGCGAGCGGCTGAATAAAGAACTAAAAGTACAAGTGTGCGACGCAACAAAAGCTAAATAGTAGTTCTATCGCCGGGGACATAAAAAATACTAAAGCCCATCCATTCTAAAAAAGATGGGCTGCGGGAGACGCATTCAATGCCTCTCTACGCTTTCTTTGCCTTGGGCTTCAGCAAATTCATATCTCCGGTAAAGGCCGTCCGGTATTTTTTGATGTATTCCGATGGAACCATGCCAAACAATTTATTGAATTGCTCGCGGAAATAGCGGGAGTCAGCAATGCCAACCTGGTACGCGGCCTGGTTCACATTCATGTTGTGCTTGATCATTAAAACGGCCGCTCGTCGCAGACGGATCGAGCGAACGAAAGCGTTTAGCGACTGGCCGGAAATTAGTTTCACTTTATCATATAATGAGGAACGGCTCATGCCCATGCATTTTGCAAATTTCAGTACATTGAAATCATCGTCGTCGAGATTTTCTTCTACTACTTTTATGCATTCACGAAGAAAATCCCTGTACTCGGCGGGCACTTTAACATTAGATTCATGAAGGGTAATATTGTCAAAAAAGTATTTCTGCAGCTGGCTGCGGTTCTTCAGCATCGTTTCCACTTTGGCCAGTAATAACTGGCTGTCAAATGGCTTGGTAATGTAATCATCCGCGCCGCCTTCAATGCCTTTCAACCTGGTTTCGGGGGAAGAGGCTGCGGTTAACAGAATTACAGGGATGTGTCCGAGTGATTCCGACTGTTTAATTTTAGCGCAAAGTTCAAGGCCATCCATTCCTTCCATGTTAATGTCGCTGATTACCAAATCCGGGCGATGCTCAACTGCCATATCATAACCTGAGAGTCCGTTTTGCGCAACATACAAGCAATACTTGTCTTCGAAAATGTGACTCAGATATTCTGCGATCTCAGTGTTATCGTCTACAATGAGAATAGTTTTTTTGTCGGTGATTACCTCTTCCGCGGTTTTGCCTTTTTCAACCGGCACAGGCGGTTCTTTTTGGAAAACTGCCGGTGTTTCTACAGAGAGTTCGTCGAGCAATTGATGACTGCGATTGTTCTGCTCTAAAATGATGTGACCATTTAAATGCGCGGTTCCTTTTTTTAACGTTATGGAAAAGATTGAACCTTTTTGCAACTCACTTTTTAGTGTCACGCTACCGTGATGATTTTCAATGAAGTGTTTCACCAAAAACAAACCGATGCCAAAACCGGTCTTTTGATTATGCGAAGTAACTGCCTGCTGAAACTTGTTGAATATTCGGGAAACATCGGACTCCGCAACGCCGCAGCCGGAATCGCTGATTGTCATTTTTATTTCGTCTGCTGTTTGAGCAACGGCGAATTCAATGGAGCCTCCGTCGGGTGTAAACTTAAATGCATTTGACAACAAATTGAATAAGGCAATTTCTATCTTTTCCTGATCTGCATATAAGGGGTCAATATCGTCGTCCATTGTTAATTTGTAATCAATATTGCGGGCCTTTGCCTGCTGACAGAAACATTGGAACACATCGGTGCAAAGCTCTTTGGTGTCAAGTTTAGCAATCTTCAACACATCGGCGCCGCTGTCTGCTTTTCTAAATAATAATAGCTGATCAACGAGGCTTAGCAAGCGTCTTGAATTTCTATAGGCAACATTCACTTCATCTTTGTATGGATTTTCATCATGGTTCTCAATCACTTTTTTCAAAGGATCAATAATCAACGAAAGAGGTGTTCTGAATTCATGTGAAATGTTGGTAAAAAATGACAGCTTCTTTTCAGTGAGTTCTTTGTCTTTTTCGTTTTCAAGATGCGCCAGCTTACTTCGTACTTCAAACGTTCCTGCCTGCGTGTATGACGAATGTATGCGTAAATGAGCGTTGACACCAGTACGAGGTATGCGATGTATGCCCACCACGTTCGATACCACGGTGGCAGAACAATTATCTCCAACAGTTGCGTTTCCACGCTCCAGCTTCCATCTGCCCTCGAAGTTCTTACTTTGAAAATATATTTGCCTTCCTGCAAGCGTGAGTAATTGGCGGTTCTGCTTCCTTTTAAATAATTCCATGTTTTATCCCAGCCTTGCAAAAAATAAGCGTACTTTATTTTCTCTGCATCAGAATAATCAAGACCTACAAAGTCAAGCGAAATAGTGGCTTTGTCGAACGGAAGCGTAATTATTTTTATTGTTTCCAAGTCCCTTCCCGTGATCAGCGATTGTTCTTTTTCAATGGGCCTGTTGTCAACTTTTATACCTGTAAGAAAGATGTTCTTTTTAGGTTGCTGGTATAATATGCTATCTGGATAAAAAATATTGAAGCCCTTTATTCCCCCAAATAAAAACTCGCCGGAACTTAGCGCCAGCGCTGCATTGAAACTGAACTGGTTGCTTTGCAGACCATCTGAATGGGTGAAGTTTGTACAGGTGGCGCTTTCAGGGTCAAATTTTGCTATACCATTATAAGTGCTTAACCAGAGATAGCCCTGTTTGTCTTCGAGCATGCGTAACACAGTGTTGCTCGGCAATCCGTTAGAAGTTGTGAACTGTTTGTAAGTGCCATTCTTTCTGTCGAACAACAAAAGACCGGCATCTTGTGTGCCCAACCAGAAACGCTGCTTTTTATCTTCGTAAATGTAGCGGATCGTGTGGCCGATATTAAAGAAACGATGTTGTTTGTTTTTCTTATCAATGTTTATAAGTGAAGTATAGTTTCCTCCCCACAAATTGCCGTTGTGATCTTCTGCAATGCTTTGTAAGTTGACAATAGCGGGGTCGATATTTTCAAATTTATTTAGTGATCTGTTGAACAAATAAAGACTTCCATCATTGGAAGTACTGGCCCAAATATTTTTTTGTTCATCTTCAAATACCAGCCAGGAATTGACTTCCGGCGATTTTGTTTTACCGTTGACCAAAGAGAAATGTTCGAATGAACGACTGTTCTTTTTCAACCTGTTGACACCGCCAAACCATGTAGAGATCCATATGTCGCCAAATTCATCTTTGGTAATATTGGTAATAAAATTACTGCTGATGGATGCGTTGTTCGCGGGATCATGTTTGTAGGAAATGTAAGAATTGTTGTGCTGGTTCCAATAACGTAAGCCGGCTCCATCCGTACCAATGAAAATATTATGGTCACCATCTTCGCAAAAAGAGAGAATAAAATTTTCCGTGGGATCATTCTTTTTGTCCTCATACCAAACATGCTGAAACAATAGCGGATGCGGCTCTACGATATTCAATCCGCCGCGCATGGTTCCGATCCATTTGCGATCTTCTTTGTCGCCATAAATTGCATAAACGGCATTACTGTTAATTGGTGACGCCGCCCCATCTGTCGATCTGAAAGGCGCTGCCAGATTGGATCCCGGAGAAAGCCTGAACACTCCAGCCCCATCGCAACCTATCCAAAGTGTTTGCTGTGCGTCAATACATAGTGTAACAACTGTTCCTTTTACGGGTAAATAATTTCTTGTAAAACTGTTGTTGGCTACATTGTAATGAACCAGCTCCTTTTCAGTGCCGATCCACAGGTTACCCTGTATATCAGCCTTCATGCTATATGCCTGCAGGATGTCGCCGTTTATTTTTTGCAAACGTTGTAGCTGCAAGTCGTACAGAAACAAACCATGATCTTCAACAAATATCCATGCCCTTTTTCTAACCGCGTCGTATTCAATGGTGTGTATGTGGTAGTTGAATATCTTTCCGTTTGATGTTTCCAGCGGGATCTGAATGCCTTCGCGGATACTATTAGTGAAAACCAATAGGCCACTGCGTCTTGTACCGATCAATAGAGTGCTTCCATCAATGGATTTGATCACCGGAATTTCACCTTGTATTGGTTGTATTGAACCGTTTGACGAGCGATAACCAGGTTTGTAAAAAGTTTCAGTAACAGGATCAAAAACGTTCACGCCATTGTCCGTGCCGATCCAGGTATTGTGTTGCGCATCACCGTCGATGCTGCTGATCATATTGGTAGATAAAGAAGTACTGTCGCCGATAATATTTCTAAAAACACGGAAGGAATAACCATCAAAACGGTTCAATCCATCATAGGTGCCAACCCACATAAATCCCCGATAATCCTGGTAAATGGCTGTGACCGCATTATTGGAAAGTCCCTGTTCTATACCGAGGTAATGAACAGGAAAGTCTTTTGCATCTGCTACTAACGATACAATAGCAGCAAGAATTATAAGCAATGTTTTTCTAAGCAGCATAGCAAGCGTTTGTTAACATCAAAATATTAACTGTCAAAATAACAATTAAAAATAAGGGATTTTGGGATGATAGCGGTTTTTTGGAGTAGATTTCTGAATACAAATAAGAATTAACAATTAATAAATTAATAATTAACCGGGGCGTTCGCAATTGTAGTCGACATTGTAGAGAATGCATTAACACATCTCAGCCGCGATTACCGCATGGTATTTTCTCTTCGCGAGATCAATGGGTTTAGCGTTGAGGAAACTGCGGAGACGCTCAACATCAGCGAAGCCAACGTGAAAACCGGCTCAGTCGTACCAAAGGCATGCTTCGAAAAGAAATAGAAAAACATTACCAGCCTGGAGAAATTTTTGAATTTAACCTGGTGTATTGTGATAAGATGGAGGAGCGGGTAATGCGTGATTTACGCGGATAAAAACCTATGAATATATCTTGAGTTTTCAGGGTGTTATTGCAGACATGCGGTAATGCCCTTTTTCTTATTTTAAAACTGTCCTTTATAGAATATTATTTAGCCTTTTTCAAATCTGAAGATGCTCGGCATGACTATATTTTTGCGGCAATGATCGGGCGTCTGTGTGATGCTACGTTTAAAAAACCTCTATGAAAAGAAAATTAGTTATTGCCGTATTGCTATTCGCCTCATGTAATTATCAATCAAAAAGCAATCAGGCCGATGCGGCCTTCACTTCTCTTAGTAATCGTTCTCTTGTGACACTTGAACAGGAAATAGATAACTGTCATGCTTCCATTACAAAGTATGAAGTGCTAATTGACAAAACGCTTGCTGGCGATGTGGAGGCTATGAAAAAGTTAACTGCAACAAAAGAATCCATTGTAATAGAACTGGATGGTTTAAAAAAGAAGTATGCCAATCTAAATGCGACACAAACAGAAAAGCTTGCCGTGGTGGAAAAAAGGTTTCGGGTTGTGGATGGCAGGATAAAATAGAAGAAGTAAAAATGAGTATCTCATAAAGCAACAATTACTGGTGAAGCGATGGCGCAAAACTATTTTCGCCGAGGCAGCGGAAGTAGGCGATGTTGGCGTGTAAGGCTGTATAACGTGTGTGGGGTACCAACAACCTGCGTTTTTTTATAGGAAAAACTTTTGCGAACTTTACCTCACTTCTGTTTTTCATGATTTAAACAACTCTCCTATGGCATCAAACAAAACAACCTTTTTTGCGCCGCAACTTTTCATTCCACACGGTGTTACTGATATTTCATTTTATGCAAAAGCATTTGATGCCGTAGAACTCCGGTCATGGCGAAACGATGATGGCAGCATTCACGTTGCTGAGCTTTCCATTCACGGAGCCGTTTTTCACTTGCATGAAGAACACTCCGAAAAAGGACAATTTGAACCAACTAGAACAAAAGGCATTACGGCCATTGTAGGTTTGTTTGTTGAAGATGTTCATGAGGTGATGGACAAAGCGCTGCATGCCGGTGCCATGCCAATAACTCCAACGCAGGATTACGAGCATGGTTATCGGCAGGGAACAATACAGGATCCGTTTGGGCATCAGTGGCTAATTGAAACGCGTATATAATCTAAATTGAAAAACATGGTGCATCGTCCTATCACAGTGGTTATTGTTGGCATGCTGTTTATACTGGCCGGCTGCCTGGGAATTGCATATCATGTAAAGGATTTCTCCCAACCCGATTCCAAATTGTCGGAATTGATTTGGGTGCTAGTTATTCGCCTGCTGGGCGTAATGTGCGGCGTTCTTTTGTTTTTAAGGGTTGACTGGGCCAGGTGGCTCGCCGTTATCTGGTTACTTTACCACGTGATAATTGGCGCATTGCATTCAAAGTCTGAGATGTTTGTGCATATTGGCCTTTTGATAGTTGTGACTGTGTTGCTTTTCCTGCCTGTATCTTCCGCGTATTTTCGATATAAAAGTCAAAAGTAAAAATTCAAAAAGACGTTCACGACGGCGCACTATTTTTTACTTTTAAAATTTTCCCTTTAAAAATTTGTACTAAACGCATGAAACGAAAGAAAGCGATCATATTTGATTTAGACAATACGATTTATCCCGTTGCATCTATTGGTGTTAAACTTTTTGACGGATTGTTTCAATTAGTGGAAAAAGACAAAGGTTTTCAGGGATCTATCGAAGATGTTAAAGGCGCCATACAGCGGAAACCTTTTCAGGACGTGGCAAAAGCATTTCATTTCAGCGATGATCTTACAAAGGCCGGACTGGAGCTGCTCTCCGACATAGAATACAATGATGTGATCAAACCATTTGATGATTATTTACTGACGAGAAATATTGATTGCCTGAAATTTCTGGTGACCAAAGGATTTAAGAAGCTGCAGGAAAGCAAAATAAGGCGATTGAGTTTGCAAAATGATTTTGAAGCCTACTATATTGTTGATCCCGCGGTTTCTGATCTTTCAAAGAAAGATGTGTTCAACGATATCATGAAGAAATATAATTTAATGCCTGAAGATATTTTGGTTGTGGGGGATGATATTCATTCTGAAATACAGGCCGCGAAAGACTTAGGTATTGACGCGGTTGTCTATAATTTTAATGGTGCCAACGAACCTGCCGGCTATAACATTATTTCGCACTATGAGGAATTGAACGACTATTTGTAGATGATCGCAAGGAAGATGTGAATCTCAATTTAGATACAAATCAAGGTTAATACTTTTTGAACCTTGTAGTCAATTTTATACAACTAACGTTATTGTATGTACGAGAAATGTATCTTTGGTGTTTCAATACTACACTAACCCTATTACCCGTTATGAAATTTACCGGTCGAATTTTTCTTTACACCGTACTGTTTTTTATTGCACTTTCTTTGTATGCGAATTTCCTGCACCCTACATTGTTTTTTTTCAAACAGCCCATCAAATGGTTAAATAGCAGTGCACTTAACAGTGGTAAAAAAATATCATTCAAAAGCGGTTCAAATACTTTGTACGGCAGGTTAAAAGCTCCGGCAAATTCTTCAAAGAAACTGCCTGCAATTATTTTTAGTCCCGGTTCCGGTGGGCAATCATCCTACTCCGATTATTACTACGCTTCGTTTTTGGATACATTGTATGAACAGAATTTTGCTAAGGACAGTATGGTGTTTTTATATTTTGATAAACGTGGCGTTGGAGAATCTGAGGGCAACTGGTATTCCGCTTCATTTGAAGACAGAGCAGATGATGTAAAGGCTGCTGCCGATTATTTGCGTTCGCTTTCTTTTATTGATACAAACGAGATCATAGTCGTGGGTCATAGCCAGGGCGGCTGGATCGCGCAGATTTGCCTCTCGAAATATCCGCAAAGCTTTGCCGGCGCTATTTCTATGGCGGGACCTACTTTTGGTGTAAGGGAGCAGGTAATCAACGATTACACCAGCAATTTTAAGTGTAGGGAGAATCTATCCGAACCGGACGCGTATACCAAAGCCGCGAAACAAGTGCGGGTTGGTTTTTGGATTACCAGTCTTTTTCCTTTTCAGCAAGATTGGAAGCAACTTAGCATTATCAAGGACTTCGAACCTTCGGCTTACCTGAAGAATCTAAAGAAACCGCTGCTGTTGATGTTTTGTGAAAACGATCCATTGGTATCACCACAGAAAAGTATGGCTGCGCTTGACAAACTTTACGACAATAATGTTCCTTCAAACATTCAAACAACGATAATTAAAGGCGCAATTCATCCATTTAAATTGGCCGACAAATGTTATCACGGTTCATTCAATGATATTCCGCTATCCATGCAAGCGAAGCAAGAGATTCATGACTGGGTATATGATCATTTTTTGAGTAAAAAACCAGATTGATTTTTTTGGAGAATATTCTGCTATTGGTATTTTATTTGGCCCAGCTAAATCTTGCCTCCCTTATTAAGTCTCTTTTATTTACAAAATTTATTTTTTGGATTGTTGTTATCAGTCATGCTTTTATCAGGAAAGTTTGAAGACGCAGTTGCTTCCGCTTTTCAACATCGTACATCTTTCTCAATGTAATCGCAACACAGCAAATATCTTTCTGTTGAATTTTCTAAATATTTTATTTAGGTTTATAAAACTAACACCGTTAACGCTCCCACCCCTTTAAAAGCTCCGGCATTCTTTTCAGTAGCAACTTTTTGCCACAAATAATTTTCGTCGTCATTGCAAAAAACAAGTATTGATGAAGACATATTTACCCGTAAAATTACCGGTGAGGAAAATTTTGGTTGCCATTTTTTTATTGTTTATAAGCATTTGCAAAGCGCAGACACCGCAATCATATACAGCCATTGATGGCACGCTGTACAATCTGTACAAATGGGAAGGCAACAAGGTTATGTTGCTGTCTTCTTCCTCTACACTCGATCAAACCACAATGACAAACTGGTTGCAGAAAATGGACGAAACTTATAACTACTATGCGTTATGCACGGGTAAAGAACCCTCATTCTGGCCGCCTACCTATATTAATAACAAGAGCACTATTGCACAGGTTCCATCTACATGCGGGGCCGGCTGTGGTTACCTGGGCTTCACGGGAATAGAGATGCAGACGACCTATTTCAATAACACTTACAATTTTATTTTGGGTAACAACCAATATGATCAGGAAGTCTTTTATGAATTTGGAAGAAACTTTTGGTTCTATTCTCCACAATTGGCCTACAAGAGCAATGACCCAATCGTTACCGGATACGCGGTGTTTATGCGATTCATGTCGATGGAATACATAGGTGTGAACGGCGCCCCGTTCAACGGATCTTTACCCTTTACCGATTTTCAAACTCAAATCAAAGCGTTGCTCAATACCTACCTGAATAATACATCGTTAAACTGGAACAATACCCTTGGTGTAGGGCAAGGTGTTCCTAACAACTGGGGTGCAACGGATCTGTTTGCGTCATTTTGTTTTTATCTGAAAGAAAATTATGGTGGTCAAAACTGGGTGCAGAACGTTTGGAGATATGCGGGTCTCAGGCCCGATGCGGCTACTACGCAGGATGCTGTTGATAATTTTATCGTAGCGTCTTCCCAGGCTGCGAATTCCAATCTCTCTGATCTCTTTACCAGCTGGCGCTGGCCGGTATCGACAAAAGCAGTAAGCGAACTAAACGCTATTTTTAATCCATTGCCTGTGAAAATAGTAAGTTTTACAGGCAAATCGTTGCAATGCAATTACAATGTACTGGAATGGAAAACGGCTGATGAATCGAACAACAAAGGATGTGAAGTGCAAAGAAGCAAAGACAGAACAAGTTTTGAGAAAGTAGGTTTTGTTTTTGCGAAAAACAACAACGCCAATATTCAGCAATACAATTTTGAAGATAAGGTTGGAGTTTCAGGCAACTACTTTTACAGGCTTAAGCAGATTGACATTGACGGTAATTATGTTTATTCTGTTACTATAAAAATTGAGAGTGCTTGCGAAGGAGCTACTGTTATTAATGTTTATCCAAACCCAGTTAAACAACTGCTTCATATTGATGGCATAAGGACCAATTCAAATACAATTAAACTTGTTGGCAGCCTTGGCAATACTTTGGCAGTATGGCGAAATAAAAATGAGGCATCAATTGATTTGAGCAGATATCCTTCAGGAATATATTTCCTGATCATTAATGAAAATACGGTCTTCCGGGTGTTGAAGGAGTGAGATCAACAGCATGCGCGAGTCTGATGTTATCTTATAAGCATCATAAAGTCCGCGAAACATACTGTTTGCGGACTTTATGATTTGTGCTCTGTGTATTATGGAATTTACAATTACAATACTTTGAATACATGTGCCTGCATCATTCTAATTGGTTTTCTTAATATATCCATATAGTCCATCCTTTTCGTCGTCAGGACCTGCAGTGAAATAAAGCGCATTCGGATCAACACCATTTGTAGATGTGGAAGGTGGAAAAGCAATGGCCCACAGACCTTCAATCACAATGGCTTTATTATGTGTTTGAAGCGCCTTTAGAAATACGCCCGCCATGTTGTATGCGTTGATACGGCCATCGCCAAAGTTGCCGACCAATATGATCTGGGTGTTCTTCATGTTTTTGTCCATGTCATTACCGTTGTTGTCATTTTTCATGTCCTTCATGTCTTCAAAAAATGCTTCAGGTGCCAATGCAATTCCCCATGGCGCATTTAGTTCGCCCCTTGAAATAAAGCGTGCCACAAACGAACCATCGGTGGCGAAAATATCTACGAAGCCTTTACCTGCACCATGTAGTTCATCATCCGGAGATGTAGGATCCTGCGCTGCATACATAACGAACAGCCATTTGTCAATTGCCTGGATATTGAAAGGAGAATATCCTGAAGGTAACGCGGGGTCTTTGAAGGCCATCGATACTTTGCCCCAAACGCTGTCGTACACTTCAATCATTGCCTTCCTGAAGTTAGCAGCATAAATGTAATTCTTGCCGTTGCTGGCGCCTATAGCGAGGCCGGTATAAGAAGCAGAGGCTGAATTGTTCATAACCCGTTCAGCTTTATTACCGCCGTTCCATCCTGAAATAACTCCGTCCGTACCCACAAAAATGAATCTTGCAGGATTCTTGTTGGTGAGTTTAAAACCTGTGGTTCCGTTGAAAATAATTCCTGAAGGCGCACCACCCATGGTGTCTGTAGGTGAAGGAATCAACACAGGTGGTCTTGCATCGGCGCCGGCAGCAGTTAATACATAGCTAAGGCCGGTGGCTTCTGTGTTTACCCAGGGTACACCGGAAGTTGCAAACGCCAGCCCCCATGCGTTTTGAAATTTGGGGGCAACTCTTGCCGCATTGTACTCGTTGTTATTCGCAACAAGGTTTGTTTGTCCAAAATCTTTCAGATCATTCTTCGCGGTAATAAACTCATTTTTTTTACAGCCAGTTAGTAGGAATAAGGTAACAAAAGCAAGCGGAAACAGTCCTTTTAAAAAAAATAGACTGTGAAAGTAAGATGTCTGTTTCATACAAGGTGTGTTTAATTGATGAAAAAAATCCTCAGAGGTATCGGAAGAGGCCTGCATTAGGAATTGGTGTGTAAGTCGGTATTTCAGGGAAATGATGTGGTGGGGAATTGTACTTAAAATCACATAAAACACGAGGCCTATAAAGGTAAATAATAAGGATAGAAAAAGCAATGCTTGAAACGGCTTGAATTGTCAAACGAGCATGTTCGCGTAGACAGCAGAGTTACTTTTCTTATGCAAATAATAGACATTGTCTGTTTCCTTGATTTGCAGCTCATCTTTATCGGGAACAAATTCAAAGAAAGTACCTGTTTTTAAATTCATGAAATAAGTTGTGCCCATAGGTTCTGCTTCCATTGTTTTTCCGGCGGCATCGAAAATTATTCTGTTGTTGACTTTTTTGCAAACCACTTTAAATGGCAGATCGTTTGAAGAATAAGTGCCAGTGTATTTATCTAGGTCGCTGTTTTGTAAAGCAACTGCTTTTGAAAATGGCACTGTGTAATCATCATTAAAGCAGATTTTTCGTCGGGATAATACCATACCCATGAGTAGAATTCTTCTACCTGCAAGTGAGCCTAACCCCTGCCAAGTTCTTATGTGGGTGTTTATAAAATTTTTCCTATCTTAATAGAAACGAAGCCTGAACCTAAGTAACTAAAATTCGTTTGCTATCATTCAATAAGATGAACCTTATCACCTTCATTGATACAGAAATTGATCCAAGCAGCTTGCAGATTCTTGATATTGGCGGTATCAAAGATGATGGAAGTACTTATCATAGTGCCTCGCTTGGGGAGTTTTCCCGGTTTATTAAGGGAACCTGGTTTATTTGTGGACACAATATTTTTAACCATGACTTAAAGTATATCCGGCATGTTGTTGATCAAGCAGATGTGGATTCTAAAAATATCATTGACACTTTGCAACTGTCTCCCCTTTTGTTTCCAACCACACCATATCATTCCTTACTTAAAGACGACAAATTACAAACTGACGAATTAAACAATCCTTTAAACGATTCGATAAAAGCAAGGGATTTGTTCTATGATGAAGTGGCACAGTTCCGGCACCTCGATGAAGTACTCAAAGTTATTCTTTATTCATTATTAGGTAATCAAAAGGAGTTTCAGGCATTTTTTCGCTTTGTCGGGTACAATGCTGAGGCGGTCGATGTCGAGCCTCTTATTCGTCAAAAATTTGCGGAAAGAATTTGCGAAGATGTTGGTCTTACAAAGCTGATTTCTGAGCATCCCGTCGAGTTGTCTTATTGTTTGGTACTGATAAATGCGAATAGTCGCTACTCAATAACTCCTCCATGGGTGCTAATGAATTATCCTGAAGTCGAGCGCATCATGTACAAATTGCGAAACAACCCTTGTATTAAAGGCTGCAGATATTGCAGCAACGCGCTGGATATACACAAAGGGTTAAAGCGTTTTTTTGGCTACAACAGTTTTAGAAAATATGGAGATGAGCCATTGCAGGAGCTCGCGGTTAAAGCCGCTATTGACAATAAGTCACTTTTAGCAGTGTTCCCGACCGGCGGTGGCAAATCCATTACTTTCCAGGTGCCGGCTTTGATCAGCGGTGAAAGCGTTAAAGGTTTGACGGTTGTGATTTCGCCTCTGCAATCGTTGATGAAGGATCAGGTTGATAATCTGGAAAAACTAAGTATTACAGAGGCTGTAACTATTAATGGCATGCTTGATCCCATTGAGAGAGCCAAAAGTCTCGAAAGGGTTGAAAATGGTTTAGCAAGTCTTCTTTATATATCTCCTGAATCTTTGCGTTCACGCACAATCGAACGGCTTTTACTGGGCAGAAAGATCGTCCGTTTTGTAATAGACGAAGCGCACTGCTTTTCTGCGTGGGGGCAGGATTTCAGAGTAGATTATTTATACATTGGTGATTTTATCAGATTGATACAGGAAAAGAAAAATATGGAAGAGACGATTCCTGTGTCTTGTTTTACAGCCACCGCAAAACAAAAGGTAATTGAAGATATCCAGAATTATTTTTACGAAAAACTTTCCATCAAAATGGAACTGTTTTCTTCAAAAGCAACAAGGACAAATCTTCAATACCGTGTTTTTCAAAAAGGAGATAAAGAAGAAAAATATCAGGCCATAAGAGATTTGATAACGCAGAAAGATTGTCCGGTTATCATTTATACTTCAAGAACCAATAGTGCATACAAGCTCGCGGAAAGGTTGTCAAAAGACGGTTTCAATGCAAAGCCATATCATGGAAAGATGGACATTAAAGAGAAGATGGCAAATCAGAATGCATTTACTTCCGGAGAAATTCAAATTATGGTTGCGACGTCCGCATTTGGCATGGGGGTAGATAAGAAAGACGTAGGGTTGGTGATTCATTACGAAATTTCTGACTCACTTGAAAATTACATCCAGGAGGCTGGCAGAGCTGGGCGTGACGAAAATATTGTAGCTGATTGCTTCATTTTGTTTAATGAAGATGATCTGAGCAAGCACTTTATCATGCTGAATCAAACCAAATTGTCCATCAAAGAAGTCCAACAGATCTGGAAAGCCATTAAAGACATCACAAAGTTCCGCTCCACAGTTTCTCATTCCGCATTGGAGATTGCAAGAAAAGCTGGGTGGGATGATAATGTTGTTGAAATAGAAACAAGAGTAAAAACAGCGATCAATGCCCTGGAAGATGCTGGCTATGTAAAACGAAAACAGAATATGCCAAGGGTATATGCCAACAGTATTTTGACAAAAAACGCGCAGGAGGCAATTGATAAGATAAATACATCAGTTCTGTTTTCTGAAATGCAAAAGGAACAAGCTGCTCGGATTATTAAGAAACTCGTTTCCAGTAAAAACAAGAAACGGGCAGGCGACGATTCTGCTGAATCCAGAGTGGATTATATCAGCGATCATTTGGGTGTTGCAAGGGAAGAAGTCATCAATATTATTAACCTTCTCAGAGAAGAAAAAATTTTGGCTGATACTCAGGATTTAATGGCTTTTATAAAGAAGGGAGGAAATAAAAACCGCTCTCTCGGTATTGTTGAAGCATTTAGCAAAATTGAGAACTTTCTGCTGTCGGCTTTCGGAGAACTGGAAAAAAACTTTCACATCAAAGAGCTGAACGAAGAAGCCGAAGAGAAAGGCTGTGATGATGTAACGCCTAACCGGATAAGAACAATCATTAATTTTTGGGTGATCAAAAATTGGATCAAACGACAAAACCTGGCGTATTCTAAAAATCATTTTGCTGTGTTTTGCCTTGAAACCAAAGAAGCACTCAAAAAGAAATTGGAAAAACGACATGCCCTGGCAAAGTTTGTTGTTTCACTTTTGTATGAAAAAAGTGAAGCTACTTCGATAAATGATGAACAAAATAAAGAAGAGGTATTGGTCGAATTTTCTGTTCATGAGTTGAAGCAAGCTTATGAAAACAGCGCAGATCTGTTTAAATTGAATATTACGATTGAGGATATTGAGGACACTTTATTTTATCTGTCAAGGATAGAAGCAATAAAAATAGAAGGAGGCTTCCTGGTTTTATACAACCGCCTAACTATTGAACGGATTGAACAGGATAATAGAAAAAAATACAAGGTTGAAGATTATGAAAAGCTAAATCAGTACTATGAAAACAAGGTACAGCAGATTCATATTGTGGGTGAATATGCGAAGAAAATGATTGACGATTATAAAGATTCCCTCCAATTTGTCGATGATTATTTCCGACTGACTTACTCTTCTTTTTTAAACAAATATTTCAAAGGCAGTCGGCAAGATGAAATCAAACGAATGGTGACGCCTGCAAAGTTCAGGCAGCTTTTTGGCGACCTCTCGCCTGCCCAACTTAAAATTATAAAAGACAGTGAGTCCAAAAACATCGTTGTTGCGGCAGGCCCAGGCAGTGGAAAAACAAGGGTGCTGGTTCATAAATTGGCTTCGTTGCTTTTAATGGAAGATGTAAAAACAGAGCAACTATTGATGCTTACTTTTTCGAGGGCAGCGGCTACTGAATTTAAAAAACGACTGATTGCGCTCATTGATAACACCGCCAGTTTCGTTGAAATAAAAACGTTTCACGCTTATTGTTTTGACTTGCTGGGTAGAGTTGGAACTCTTGAAAAGGCAGACAGTATTCTGAAAGAAACGATCCGAAAAATAGAGAACAAAGAAGTTGAAGCTAGCCGTATCACAAAAACTGTACTTGTGATAGATGAAGCTCAGGATATGAATGCAGACGAATACAAATTGATAAATGCGTTGATGGAGCAGAACGAAGATATGAGGGTAATTGCCGTTGGAGATGATGATCAAAACATTTTTGAATTTAGAGGAGCAAATTCAAAATATCTTGAAAATTTTATTTCAAACAACAATGCTACCAAATATGAATTGGTAGAAAATTATCGAAGTAAAAGTAACCTTGTTGATTTTACCAATCAGTTTGTTAAAACGATTTCACATCGCATGAAACAAACGCCGATAGTCGCGATGCAACAGGACACAGGATCCTTAAAATTAGTGCGATATCACAGTGATCACCTTATTTCTCCAGTTGTTCATAGTGTCTGCAGTTCTATGCTGACAGGAACGACTTGTATTCTTACAAGCACAAATGATGAAGCCGCACAGATTGTGGGACTGCTTCGAACAAATGGCACTCCTGCAAAGCTGATCCAAGCAAATGATAAGTTTAACTTGTACGATCTGTTAGAAATCAGGTTCTTTCTTAATGAATTGAATTTGGAAGACGACGTCTGCATTATTAGTGAAGACAGTTGGGCGCATGCTAAGCGCCAACTGGTTGACAAATTTGGCAGAAGTTCGAAGTTGGAGGTTTGCAAAAATCTAATCAGAGATTTTCAAGAGATTAATCAAAAAAAGAAATATAAATCTGACCTTGAAATTTTTATTCGAGAATCAAAGATCGAAGATTTTTTCAGGGGTAATGGTAATGCCATCTTGGTCTCAACGATCCACAAAAGCAAAGGAAAAGAGTTTGACAATGTATTCCTGATCCTTGATAATTTTTTTCTCGCAACAGAAGAAGCTAAGCGGCAATTGTATGTAGCAATGACCAGGGCAAAACAACACCTTGCAATTCATGTGAATACAAATTTTCTTGATAGCATTACAACAGAAAATCTAGAACGGTTAACGGACGATCGCACTTTTATGGCGCCAAACAGGTTGAGCATGCATTTGACGCATTCGGATGTATGGCTCGACTATTTTATCTATAAGCAGGATTTAATAGATCAATTAGTGAGCGGAGATCGGCTCATTGTAAATGGACAGGAATGCTTTACGTCCAACGGAAAATCCGTTTTGAAATTCTCGAAATCTTTTCAAGAGAAAATTGAGTCAAGAAAAGCTCAGAATTTTATAGTAACGGGCGCCTGCGTAAATTTTGTGCTTTATTGGAAGAAAGAAGAAACAGGTCAGGAAATTAAAATATTTCTTCCTGAGGTTTATTTTGAAAAGAATAGTCAGATATAAAGTCTGTTTTCAGACAAATAGCAGAAAGAAAAAAGCTGCCTTTAGCAGCTTTGAAAAAAACTATCATTACACCACTGTGAATTGCCTAGGCCTTCTTCACAAACTCCGACTTCAGCGCCATTGCGCCAAACCCATCTATCTTGCAATCTATATTGTGGTCGCTGTCTACGAGGCGGATATTTTTTACTTTGGTTCCTGCTTTAATGCTTTGTGATGAGCCTCTTACGGGAAGATTTTTGATCGTGACTACGGTGTCGCCATTTTGAAGTATGTTGCCATTGGCGTCTTTCACAACAAATGCATCTTCAGTATTTTGTTCCTCAGGATTCCACTCATGTCCGCATTCCGGGCATACAAGTAGATTTTCCATCTGGTACGTATAAGTTGATTTGCACTGAGGACATGGAGCGAATTCACTCATTTCTTTGAAATTTATTGGCTGCAAAGGTAAAAAATATAACAAAGCAACCGGTCCATAAATTTTAACCACAGTGGCAACCCTGTTCTATTAAGACTTCTGTTTGTTTGCTGGAAAGGGTTAAGATTTTAAGAGAGTGAGATTTGATGCAGGGCAAAAATAATCGCTTCCAACAATTTCGTGTCAATGGGCTTGATATGTTCGGATGGCTTGGTCACGGCGCGGTACGAACCGTCTTCATCGCTTTCGAAAACGACCTCGTGTCCATTTACCACAATATAAAATTTATAATCATAGCCGAATGTTACCAAACGCCCCTTGAACGATTGTTCATTTCCCTCATAATTTACAGGTAGTTCAAAATAGTGTTCCATTACTGCAAAAATAATGGAGAAATGAAATTTAAAAAAAATCTAATCTATTTTGGTTGTCCGCCGAAACTTTTTGAGATACCCAAGCCTATCGTCCACGTATCATAAGCCTTCCATCGCACATCATATTGCAGAGCGCCGAAAACTTCCCAGGCCTTTTTTATTTCTACCCCATACTCAACTGCAATTCTATTGAGGACATAATTTTCCCCTTTGGCAAATTCTCCGCCCATTCCTACTCCAAAGCTCCAGTGCTCAGTGGGTTTGTAGAACCCCATCACTGCAGGTGCTATGGGCGAGGAACGTTCGACTATTTCCTGTTCATCGCCTTCGACTGTTCTCTCCACTTTGAAGGATTCCGTGATAAAATCCGTATGTAGTCCTATTGCAAATTTTCGTGAGAACTGAAAGTTGTAATCAATTCCCCAATAAGGTAATATGATCGATTCTTTATTGCCATTTTCATCGATGCCACCGAATGAATGCTCATGGCCGATGTTGATTCCAACGCTGTGCCTGGGTTTGAACGGCGATTCTTTTTCTTGAGTAAAGGCAATAAAACCTGGCAATAGAAAGGCAAGGGACACTATGCCCCTGATTATTAGTAGTTGGTAGTATTTCATTTTTTTATCCAGTAATGTTCACTGTGCAAAAATGAAGATTCAGGACAGCTGTTGTTATGACTAACGACATCCGGAAAACTGAAGTTTTTCATGGGTATCGTCACGTATTAAAAAAGGAGAGCATAACATGCCAGGATTGTTCGAAACGCCCTTGAGTAAACGGTTAAATGCATTGTCCGTTTATCCGTAAAACCTGTTTGCCCTAAAAAGCTACTAAGGTTTACCTGTAAATTCACAATGTAATCACAAGAGGTCATTTCGTCTGCGGCGATTTGTCTTATTATGGCCTTATCCTTTTCCAAAAACTCAAATACAATATGAAGAAGAAACTTACATTGCTTTCAATCGTTACCCTGCTTACTATTTGTTCTTTTGGGCAAAGTGTCAGGTTAAATGGTTATGCCATAGGTGCATTCGACGATGGTGTTGACTCATACTACAGCACTACCAACTACTATAATGGAACCATTAAGGGCGGTTTGGTATGGGGCGCGGGCGTGGAGTTTGCCGTACATCAGGAGAATGGGATTGAATTGTTATACCTGCACCAGGATACGAAAGCTCCAATGAATTATTATACCTCTGAAGCTCAGCACACCGAATTTGACCTGCAAATGAACTACGCAATGATTGGCGGCACACGCTATTTTCGTGGGCACAATGAGAAAATAGAAGGTTATGGAGGTTTATTACTTGGCGCGAATTTCATGCACCTTGAAAATCCTAATGGTAACAAGAGCGGCGACAAAACTTTCTTTGCATGGGGACTTCGCCTGGGAGGAAATTTCTGGGCATCGCATAAAGTGGGAATTAAGCTGCAGGCGCAATTACTTTCAAACGTTCAGGCAGCTGGCGGCGGCTTTTATTTCGGTACAGGCGGCGCGGGCGCAGGTGTCTCTACATATTCCACCATGTACCAGTTTGGTCTTGGCGGCGGTTTGACATTTAAGTTGAAATAAGCTGAAATATAACGGAAGCGCCTTGTGGCGCTTTTTGTTTGTTTTCCAATAGTAGAGTTATCAAACAATAACTTTCTTAAACCTGTATTTGTTTTTAATCCCTTTATTGAAAAAAAACATTTCGCTCCTGTCTCTTTCATATTTGTATAAACAAACTCCGGCACGTTTTCATATTCATAAACGATTCCTGAAACGAATGTAATGCGCAGGGCTTTTATCGCGGCATTATAAGTAAAATGTGAGGTAACAGTTGAAGGCATGACAATTGCATTTGCTCCTGAAAGAATAATTCGTCAATTTCTTTGTAAGGAAAATTGCTAAAAAAATGTGCCGCAATGAAGTTAAAACCCGACAAGAAAAACCTATTTTATTGCGGGACAAGTAATGTTGTTCTTCCTGTATCTAACAAATCATTTTTTCCGCAGGAATTTCAGGCAAAATCAAGATTGAATTATTACTCATCGCTTCTAAACAGTGTTGAAATAAACAGCACATTCTACAAACTACCAATGCCACGCACGGTTGAAAAATGGGTGAATGAAGTCCCTGATGCATTCCGGTTTACATTCAAACTTTCTAAAACCGTAACTCACGTAAGGGAGCTACATTACGAAGTTGCAGATGTTCATCGTTTTATGGATGTTATAGAAATGGCTGGTAACAAAAAAGGCTGCATAATTGTACAATTCCCCGCAAGCATTACTGTGGTTTATATTCAAAAGGTCCGTCGATTGTTTGAAATTATGAGGTCAACAGAAAAGTTGAATGGCTGGCACTTCGCCATAGAGTTTCGCGATATGTCGTGGTATAACGACAAGGTCTATAAAATGTTGGAGTATTATAAAGCCGGTGTTGTTATGCACGATATGCCAAAGTCACACACTCCAATAATTGACATGGAGCGAAGTTTTGTTTATCTCCGCTTTCACGGAGAAAAAGGAGATTATCGCGGCGGATATTCTGATGATTTTCTTCGCGAACATGCAGTAGCTATACGCGAATGGCTGGATGAAAAAATACCTGTGTTTGCATACTTCAACAATACCATAGGAGCTGCCATTCACAATGCGCTTACACTTAATAAGTATGTGCGTGAAGTATAGCTGCACTGGCATCTGGTTTTGCTGTTAATTCCCTTCGGGAAATGGTTCGCTAACGTCAGGATTGTTTCCTTTTTTTTTGGGTGCCGCATTTTCCATTTTCAAATTCCCATACTTTCACATTAGTTCCACCAGCTTCCAGTTGCCTTCTGTAATAACTTCAATTTCTCCATCAATAATTTTAAGAGCGGTCTGATCGTCGATCAAATACGACGGCATTGATAACGTAGCTGCTAACTGTTCAAGATTCTCCATAGAATTTTGTGGAAAGGCATGGTAATCCAAATGAGGGTGTATCGCAATGTCAACAAACCCCAACGACTTCTTACTTTCTTGCGGAAGCGTATGATTTCCATAAGTAGTGCCATACGTTGTCATTATCATGCTACCGGCGCTTAAGCCAACATAAACGATCTTTTGCAGCAGTGACGGCAAAAGATCTGCCAGGCCGGATTGCTGCATCCAGTAAGTAAGATACTGACAATCGCCGCCGCCAACAAGCAAAGCGTCTGCTTGCTGCAATGCAGAAAGCCAATGCGATTGCCTGAGCGTTTGCAATGCAGAGAGTTCCAGCAATCCCAAAGACTTCCAACCCATGTCGCAATATGGATCTCCTAATGTTCCGCAGATCACTCTTCGTGCAACGTTTCCGCCGTTGGCAACACCATATAAACCCGTGGGAACAAAAAGGGCATTAGCTTCCGCTACAGGTTTACCCATTAGTTCAACCAGCGCATTGTGTATGCTTGTATTGCTGATGCCAGCTGAAGTAAGAAGAAGTTTCATGATCTGTTTCTTTAATTAGTGTATCAAGTTGTCTGGTGTACACCAGACTTTGTTAAAAATCCGACAGGTGCTCAATCTGTTCGCGGCTCAAAGGTTTTTCGTCCGCCGCGATCGCAATTCTGTATCGAAACGTCGCGCTCTCTCCTTTTGCAAGACGAAGGTTCAATGCAGTTTTGCCATTGCTGAAAACCTTTTGTCCTAAAGGATTTGCGGCAAACAAACCATAACCTCTTGCATGCCAGTATGTAGGATAACCCGGATTGTTTTTTTGATCAAACATCACAATGCTTGTAACGTGGCCACCTATTTTTCCATACAACATGCACCATGCTGCACGTGTTGACCAAACAGAATCGCCGGTCTTTCCTTCGCTGGTAATATAGTTGCCATTGGCTATCGTGTCGCCCTTTACCGGTATTTGCAATTCATGGGCAACACGCATAGCGATCAATCCATCCTTGGTATCATTAAATGCAACGTCTTTTTCTGCCTGCAATATTGTGGTACGATCGATGATGCGGATATTGTTTCTTGCAGAAAATATCAATATCGTTTTTTCTTTTATCAAAGCCTGTTGGTTAATGTCATTCCAACTAGCAGTGTAATTGATAACCGCACTTTTGTTTTGCATCTGCGAGGTAAAACTTTCCGTTTTAACAGATCCATACAAATGTTTTTTCGCTTCAGGAATAGCATATGAGTTGTTCCAGAAATCTATGCCGTTTACATTCTCATAATTGAACCAGATCCCCTGGTGATGGGGATGATCTGTTGGTTCTCCGGCTCGCGGCTGAAAAGGGAAGCCACGCGTTATAGTTGTACCATCAGCATTGCACACCGGATACAGAATGGGCTTTGTAAGTGTATCGCTGTAACAAAAGCTAGTGAATAATTTGTCTCCGGCAAATACTTTTAGCTCTTTTGCCAATGTATCCTTTCGCAACGAAATTTTCTGTGCCGTGGCATTGTTTAACATTGACAGAGCCAGCACAAGGCAATAAGAAAGGTAAATTATTCGCATAACAAAATGAGTAGAATGTTTCACAATGATAAGGAAAGATTGCCGGGGCAAAGCAAAAAAAGCGTCTTTAGAAAAGTAGTAATTAATTTTGATCAGCTGTGCGAAATGATTGATCATTCCTACGCGTTGGTGGCGAAGAAGGTCAAGGAAACAATTGAATAACTGAAGAAGTCCAGACCGTCATTGCGAGACCCGGCTGAAAACGAATGGTTGTAATATCAAAACAATTTCAAAATCGCAGAGAGCGGGGCGAAGCAATCTATGCGGGCTGCGTGTGGAGATTGCTTCTGCCGATTTCCGAACTTTAAGCCGTTTTACAAACTCAAGCAACAAGCTCTGCAGGCTTCGCAATGACGACGCGATTTTCTTCAATAATTCAACAAATCATCGGCTCAGCATCTGCGCCCCATATTTTCAAATTTTCAAATCGTCAAATTTTCAAATTATTGCCTTCATCCCCTTTTCATAACTGGTTGGCGTAAAATTGAACGCTTTGCAAAATTTTTGGCTGTCGAAAAAATAGTCCTGGTTGTTCTGGTACTGCATTTCAACCAGTTCTTTGATTGTTCTGTCGAATAATCCTGCTAAAGAAAGAAGCAATGGGGTGTACAAATTATAAGACGCTTTTGCTCCTTTCATGGAAGCGGCATATGTAATAAACTTTTCGCCTGTCCATCGCTGTGAAGAAGTTGGCAGGTGCCATGTTTGATTATAGGCGCTGTCTGTATTGCCCAAAATCGCTGTTGCTTTTGCTGCATCGGGCGTGTAAGTAAAGGAATGCGTCTTATGTACATTGGATTGCCAGCTCATTTTTTTGCTATTCGAAAGCGGGTCCAATACCAGAACGTTAAGAAGGCCGTGCTTTGCTTCGGGGCCATAAAAATCAGCACTTCTGGCGATCAATGCCTTCAGACCTTTTTGTGAAATGGCGCTCTGTATTGCCTGCACAATCTGCAATCTCACTTTGCCTTTTTTAGATGGAGGATTCAATGGACTTTCTTCGGTCATGTGTGGAATGGCATTCTTGTCATACATATAAATGTTATCAAAGAAAACCAGTTTGGTTCCATGTTTAAGGCACGCATTAATTACATTGTTGATAATAACGGGCCAATCTTTTTGCCATACACGCAGATCGTATTTCAGGCCCACAATAAGGTAAGCTACCGAAGCACCTGCAACGGCTTTGTCCGCCTGTTCAGCTGACAATAGATTTGCGGACACAAGTTCATCGTCTCCATTTATCTGTTCGGGATGGCGCGATACCAATCTTACTTTGTCCGTATATTGTTTTAGTTCTTTTGCCAGAGGCTTGCCGATGTCACCACCAACGCCGAGAATTACCTGTGTCATGATAGTTATGAGTTTTGAGTTATGAGTTTAGCGCTGCGTGCATTAATCGGTCTGGTTGAATTTTCAACCGACTCAGTACTTAAAACTCATAACTCAAAACTAATACCCAACTGTGCAAAAAACGATAACACGGGTTAAGATTTTGCCGCTACCAATGCACGCTTGCGGATGCGGCTAAGGCTTTCGGGAGCGATGCCCAGGTATTGCGCGATATAACGTTGCGGTACACGTTGTAATATTCTTGGATTGTTCTGGAGCAATACTTCGAACTGCTGCTCAGGAGATTGTGATAACAATGATTGAATACGCCTGATATTGGCAGTCGCTACATTTTCAACAATAACATTGAAGAAAGATGCAACGGCGGGTGAAGCCGCCATGCATTCAACAAGGTCTTTGCAGGTTGTTACGAGGCACTCCGTAGGTTCCAGTGCGATGATGTTGGTGGTAGCCCTGGTTTGGCGCGAAAAGCTTTCAAGGTCGGTGATGAATTCCTGTTCGAATACAAAGTTGCAGGTTTTCTCCACTCCTTTTTCAGTAAAGAAAAATTGTCGCAGGCTTCCTTTCTCTACAAAAAATACTTCATGAGCAACATTGCCTTCTTCAAGCAATAATGTGTTCTTCTTGTACTTTACTTTACGAAAGAATGAATAAAAATATTCTCCCTCAGCCTGAGAGATCGGAGCATATGACCGGATGGTCTGTAGAAATGAATCCATATACTAAAATAAGCAATAGCCGGCAGTTATTAACCACAGAGGAATGGAGTTCTTTTTCACAGAGGTAAGGAGAAGTACTTAGGAAACAAATAGTTGCTTTTAAAAGGGGAAAAATGAATCCAGTGCACTCCTCTGTTTCCTTGTGTTTTCGTAACCCTGTATCTCTTTCGAAGGTCATCCTCCTTTCCCCTTTGAAAAAAAACTCTGCGAACTCCGTGGTTAAAAAAACTCTTAGTGAACCTTAGAGTCCTGCGTGTCTTAGTGGTAGTTCTTGAGATGCGAAACATCTCTTACTTATGTTCCAGCACATCTTTTCCCGGAGCCCATTTCTTTTGCCATGCTGCATATTTGTCCAATACTTTTTGCGGCGCGTAGGTGTACCACGCATAGCCGTCGCGCCTTTCGCGATCTACTTCAGCCAGCGAGTATACAACTTTACTATCGCGATTACAGAATAAAGGTCTGTGCGTTTTAAGTTCATAATAACGTGTCCAGATCGGAGGAGCAGTTGAATCTGCCACCACTACGCGATCAGATGTAGATGTGCGAAAAGGCGTTTGCATTGTTGGTGCAGGAATCGTCACAACTTTCGTGTTATAGATTTTAGAATCCTGGAACCATTTTACTGCGTTCTGCACGGCGTCTACCACATGCGCATCGGGATGATCAATGCTCATAAGGAAAAGAACGATCCCGGAACTTTCGCCATTGCTTATGCTGGCTGGTTCAAACTTCCTTGCCCATGCCGGTTGAAGGGTGTGTTCATCGTATTGCTGACACCATGCGGTTGGAGCACCGGCATCATTGATCTGTGTTTTTACAATGCAATCAAGTCCTTTGGTAAAAGCTTCGCCAATCTTTTTGCGGTATTTTACATCGAGGTAATCGTATTGCGGAGAACCATCAAGAATGGTTTTCAACAACTGCATGATGCCCTCGAAAGCTCCGTCGTTGTAGGTGATTTCCCTGCTGTAACCTTTTTCCAGCGGATAGTATTGCGGCCAGCCGCCGTTGGCATATTGAGCAGACAGCAAATAGTCGATGCCTCTCACAGCAGCTTCTTTGTATTTATTTATTCCGGTAGATTTATAAACAATGGAAAGTGCGGCGATCTGTGTGAAGCACGTGCCGTTGTCGAAAGTGGTGTTTAACTCATTGCGACGCTCACGAATGGAGTCTTTTTGTGCCTCCGTAAGAATGGCGAACACGTCATAGTTCTTTGCCCATCCGCCGTTGGTTTTCTGAAAAAGCAAAATATTGTCCCCTATCTCAGTGAGCTGTGTTGGCTGATAGCGCGGCTTTCCAGGCAACGGGTTGATCATGCGGCTTTTATCAGGACCCATGTACCAGTGATTTGAATTATCTGCAAAAGGGCCAGGCGCAATGCTATCTGGAGTTTTTTGCGAACTGTTTTGCGCACTGCAATTGTATGGGTTCAACCAAGCAAGAAAGCCAATCAGGACTATCGGGAATTTCATATGTTTTGATCGTATTTGATGTGCAAATCTTTACCGGATGGTATGATATGTACCTCCCGGTCAGCTAAAATTACGACCTCGAATCAATTCTGCGTCTTGATCTGTCCTGTTCGGTTGTTATCCAATAGTTATTATGTAGAAAGTTGTTAGTTGTTAGGTGTTAGTCCTTAGTAATAAATATTTGAAATTGAACTCTGACAACTAATAACTAACAACCAACAACTTTTCCCCGGCACTTTAACCAAATAATTCCTTGATCGCTTTTCCAATTTCCATGAAGTCACTATGATTGCTGATGACCCGTTTTTCATGCATCCTCTGCTCTTTTCAATCCTTTTTACTTTCATCGGCAATTAGCTCGAACTCTTTGATCGCTATCTTGCTTTGCGAAGATTGGACGTCCGAAAGTATTAGCCGGACATACCTGACGTTGTGATGTTTGAATGGCAAAGGTTTGTATTCCTGTCCTGAACTTTTCAAGTTGTCAACTTCTGTTTGCCATTCTTTGCCATCTGCAGAAACCTGTAAGCTATAGGTATACCAGTCGCTGTCTTTTCCCCACACTATTCTGCAGCCTTTTACAGGATGCAGTTTTGCGAGATCAATTGTCAGTTCGACCGGAGAGATATTGCTTTCGTCGATCCATACGGTTGAATAGTTTCCATCTATTATTTTTTCGATGCCTGCAGAAAGTTTATTATCATTCAATTTAAGCATTGAAGGTGTAAGTTTAACGAGCTGCTCATTTGCGACACTATTTTCTTCCTTCACCGTATCGTTTTCCTTTTCTGTCTGCCATACATAGTGCTTGCCGTCTTGCGCAAACTGCTCGTTGCTTTTGATGGTTGTGATTACTCTTTTGGCGGACTTTAAACTATCCGATGTTGCCGTTATGATAATATTTCCGGCATTACCGGTTGTGCGAATGATGCCATATCCAATACCGCCTTCAGTATGTTGTATAGCCGCTTCTACCCTTGCAATATCAGCGCCGATTAGTGATCCGGCACCGCTCACAGCAAGGTGAATTGAATATGTATTGAACGGTTTGCTGTTTGATATAAGTGTTCCATTCTTGTCACAAACTTTTACATGAAATGGAATCATGTCCACGGCATCTGCCACCGGTTTTATACCGCTGTCGTCCAACACAATCTCCAAATGATCGGCAACACCCGGCGTCGCAATGATATGTGTGGCAACACATTTCCCATCCATCCAGCCTTCGGCTTTGAGTTCGCCTGCTTCATATGTTTTTACATCGAAGCGGAAATAAGGGCTTCCTCCTTTAGCTGCTACAAACGGCGCTGTTGCTGCATTTTCTTCACGTGATAATTCTTTGATGAAATGTTTGTTCCTGTAAAGCCTTACTTTATCGCAATTGGAAAAAACAATGATGCTGGTATCAATGTCCGGGCGATTGTTGAAACTGGCAACAAAAACCATTGGGCCATAGTTGACATTGCGTGCGCTTTGCATGGCCATCAATTGATAATACCCAAATTTCTCAGAGCGATCAACATCCACCACACCGCAAAAAGCAGTTACACGATCTGAGCCCCTTGTAACATCGTTATAGCTCCAAACAAAATATCCCGCCATACGATTGTTGGCGTCCAGTTTTGCGTGATCCCAATAACCAGCGTCTTCCCCTACTATTCCGTCTAATGCATTTTGTCGCAGTATACATTGTTTGATCAGTCCTTTTTCTGTGAACATTCTGGATGCACGCAATCCATTTTCCTTAGCGGGATTCGCAGTCCATGTATCGCCCCATTCACGGGTAATAACAGGCATTTGCGGCATAGGGTCCGAGCCATCTTGATTGATCACTTTGTAAGACACATCATAATATTTCTTGCCGTTGGCGAAAAAATCATCTGCCGTAAACATTTGATCATTTTGCATTTCTTCATGAGCGATGGCTACTGCCTGCTTTGCCCATGAAGCGGGCGTCGGCGACTCATTCAATGACGTTTCCCACAAGAAAACGGACGGCCGGTTACGATCTCTGCGGACCATTTCTCTTATATCTCTGAATGTTCTATTAATGAAAACAGAATCTTTGCTGAAAAATTGCCAGCTTGGTTCACACTCTATGACCATCAACCCCAACTCATCACATGCATTTAAGAAAGCAGGTGACTGCGGATAGTGCGCAGCTCTTACCGCATTGAAACCACCACGCTTCAATTGCAAAGCATCGCGGTACTGCATGGAGTTGGATGCTGCGTCGCCAATGGTTTGATAACACTGGTGCCTGTTTGCCCCGCGCAGGTAAAGCTTTTCGCCGTTGATATAAAATCCGTCAGCTTTCCCGGAAGATGAGGTAAAAGAAATGGTACGGATCCCGATGTTGGTAATTTTATCATCCACTAGTTTGTTATCAATATACACATTGGAAACAATGTGGTACAAATAGGGATGGTCAGGGTGCCAGAGTGATGGGTTGTTCATAGAAAGTGTCTGAACAAATTCCTGCTCGTGCTGAACAGTATTTGATACAATACTTTGTGCAACCGTCTTGTTGTTTTTATCTTTTATAATAGTGACAAGCTTTACCTGTTGCGTTGTATCGAAGTCATTTACAACGTGTGTTTTTATATTTACTTCGGCAAATTGTTTCGTCACTTTTGGATAAGTAACAAACAATCCTCCACCGGCAATTTTATTTGCTTCCCAAGGATCTGATATATACATCTTATTGGTTGCAATCAGTTTTACATCGCGATAAATGCCGCCGTAATAAATGAAGTCGAGCTTTTCCTGTGGCCTTCCCGGGGGCGTTTTGGGATCGTTTATATTGCTGACGCGAACAGCTAACACATTATCACGATCAAATTTTATCTTGTTGGTAATGTCCACTACAAATCCTATGTAGCCGCCATTATGTGTGCCTACTTTTTCTCCATTCAAAAACACTTCGCAGTTCATTTGTACACCGTCGAAGCAAATGGTCAGTCTCTTGTCTTTGAAAGAAGAAGGTATTTTGAAATATCTGCGATACCAGCCAATACCCTGATATGTCTGGTTACCACCGTTGTGTTTTTTTTCAAGTCTCATTACATGCGGCACAGTTACAGCATACCAATCTTTATCATTATAGTCAACGGCTTCTGCTTGCGGCACATCGTTTCTGTAAAATGCCCAATGTGTGTTAAAGTTTAACACAGTTCTTATGCCTGCATCTTTTTTGGAGTCAGTTGTGTTGACTTGGCCAATTGCTAAGCTGAAGTTCAGCACACATAATGTACAGGCTGAAATTATTTTTGCAAGAATGCCAGGTGTCGCGACTCGTGTCTTCACGAACTGCGAAAATGTACGGTTCGTGAAGACACGAGCCATGGCGTCACGAATTTCTTTTGCGAGAAAGCTGTTTTTCACTTTATACATTATTCATTAATACCTTGAAACCTGAACCAGTTAAAGTCTGCGTAGCCATGCAAACCATTTTGTGTTGTGCTGAAATTCAGCAGTGCAAAGCGATTGGCTGTCCAGTCATAGCCCAGTGCCATTTTGAGCGTGTTGCCAAATGGGGAAAACTTCTTTCCATCTATACTGTAGAAAAATTTTCCTTCGAATCCTTTGTCTGTGGCAGTTGCTTTCAGCCATATTTTTTTTGGCGAGAAATGTGTGATGCTATCGATCACTGTTCCATTGTTCACCATGATCAAACTATTTTCCGCTCCCAGTTTTCTGACAGCGATGTATGCATAAGGCGATTGAAAAATGCCAAACCCCGCGACATCACCGTCTTTCAAACCTGTCACATCCAATTCTACTGTAGCTTCCGAGTAAGGCCCCTGCACTCTTTGCGTGAGCGTGTTGCGTGCGTTGGTGAGATCAGTTGCAAGTGATGCATGTAACCGCATATACCCTTTTCTTTCTGTTAAGGACCATAATGCATTATCCGGATTGTGGTTCCACTGCCATTGCAAACCGAGTTGCGATTTGTGAAACTCATCTGTGGTGGCAGGAATTATCTTGTTTTTATTTCCTTCAATTGTTTTTTGATAAGTGGTAACGCCTTTGCCATTTCCGTTCTTGCCAATCATTGGCCATCCATCTTTCCACTCAACAGGTTCAAGGTGCGGTACTCGTCCTATGGCACCTCTGTCCTGCATGATAATGAACCACCAGCTTCCATCTTTCAATTGTACCAACCCGCCCTGGTGCAGGCCGTTACCGGGATAGCCACAATCATCTTTTGCAATGATCTTATGTTCGTAAGGTCCATGCAAACTATCTGAACGCAAACATACCTGCCAGCCTTCGGTGCCACCGCCAGCACAAGTGATGTAGTATTTACCATTGATCTTGTACATGTGAGAGCCTTCTATACCATAGCCGCCACCCGATGTAGCATCTAAGTTGAATCGCTTGTCCCATACTTTTACAGGTTTTGATTTTGTTGAAAGTGCATCTGCATTTAATTCCGTCAAATACAACGTTCCCTGCCCGTGCACCACATATACTTTGCCATCATCATCAAAGAACAATCCAGGATCGTAGAGATATTCGGGAAATATGGTTCTTGTCCATGGTCCTTTAATATTTTTTGCAGTACAAATAGAGAAATTACTCTTTTCCTTACCCCAGTTTGGGGTGCAAAAGCCAACATAAAATAAGCCGTTGTGATGCCTGATGGTTGCCGCCCAGGAACCACGCAAATACATATTCCCTCCCTGCATATTGTAACGCTCATCCTCTGTGTAATGATCGACTGCATAGCCCGCTATGTCCCAGTTCACAAGATCTTTGGAATGCAGTATGGGACAGCCCGGCACATAATGCATGCTGGTTGAAATGAAATAAAAATCATCGTCTACACGAATGATATCAGGGTCCGGCCAATCACCCCAAAGTATAGGATTTCTATAGGTGCCATTACCATTATCTGCGGTCCATTTTTGTAGTGATTTCTGCTGGGCAACAATTTTCGCGAACAAAGGCGACATGATAATAGAGGCCATTACCACTAATAGCTTTCTGTTCATAACAACGAAGGAGTGTTATGTGAGTGAAGTCTGTAGCATTTACTGCTACAGACCTTTAAACTTTGTGTTACTGATGAATATTTTGTAATCTTTTATTCTACCGTTATCTGCATCTTGTCTTGGCAGGTATTTGAAACCACTTATTTTTTGAACAGTACCGAGATCAATAACAAGGTAGTGCGGATATTTAGGAGCAGATCCCTGCCACTGTGTATGCCAGATCGAGGTACTTTGAAGATCGAAAACATTATCTGCTTTGCCGTCTTCGCCTGATAATTCTTCGCTGTCAGCATAAGCAACCTTCCATTTTGAACGTGGCAATTCTTTACCTTTTTCATCCAGCAAGTACAATTCTGCAATGGATGCATAAGGTCGGCCATTTTGCGAATTCAATGCTTCAATGCAAAAGAATCTTCCTTCTGTACTTGAATTGAATTCTATAGTCTGCTGATTAATACCGTTTGCAAAAGAGCCTTCGTAAGTTGTTGGTACATTACTGACATCCAGTGTCTGGCCCTCTTTCCTGTGTTTTTTGTTTTCTACTTTTTCAGTCAGGCTGTCAAGAATTGGTTTTTCAAGACCCTGTAAACCATTCTTGCCGCCGATGTAATCCAGCACTACTACTTCGTTCGCCCCTTCTTTCAACCAGGGTCCTGGCAGGTACATGGTTTGGGTTGGACCTATATTCCAGAACCTTCCGAGGCAATGACCATTTACCCAAATAAGTCCCTTGCCCCACTGGCTCACGTCTAAATAGGTATCTCCAGGTTTGCTAACAGTAAAAGTGCCTTTGTGAAAAGCAGGCATGTTACTGCTACCCTTCGTGAATTTCAGATTCGCTGGTATGCTATTGTTCTGCAGCTCAATTGGGAACACCTGCCAGTTCTCAACGGTTTTGCTTTTGCCGTTTGCATCGACAATGTTTACACCTTGCGTGATGCCTTTCCTGTCATGTAAATAGCCGCCGTAGTTTACTCTGCCCATGGCTTCAACAAGTATGTCGAGCACATCGCCGTTTTTCACAGAGGCTAGTTTGCATACGCTTTCATTTCTTCTTCTGTCAAGCGTTGCAATTTTTTTCCCGTTAAGAAAAATATAGGCAAGGTCATGCACTTCTTTGATGTTCAAGTCTACATTCTTTGCATCTGCCGTTAATTTTGTTCTGTATAAAATGGCGCCAAAACCCTGGTCAAATTCCTCCATATTTTTTATCTCAACAGAATTGATGGCCTTGGGGAGATTCGAAAATATTGGCGCAACTTCCGTTGTTTTAAACGGAGCAATGGAGATCATCGGATTTGCCGCCGGTACTTCTGGTAATGTTTCTCCTTCCTGAAGGTATTGCCCGAACAGTTTTCTTAACGCATAAAATTTATCTGTCGTCCAGCCAGCTTCACTGATCGGTGCATCATAATCATAGCTTGATGTTTGTGGCAGAAAAGGCGGACAGTTCGCTCCTGACCATAAACCAAAGCTGGTGCCTCCATGTGCCATGTAAATGCTGAAAGAAGCTTTGTTGTCGAGCATATATTTGATATCTTTTATCACGCCACCCGTTGAACCCATGTGGTGTTTGTTGCCCCATGAATCGAACCAGCCGGGATAGAATTCGCCACACATCAATGGTCCTTCTGCGCGGATGTTACGTAGGTATTTGAAGCTCGCTTCTGGGTTGCCGCCAAAATTTACTACACTAAATATATCGTCACGCACATCGCTCTTTAATTGGCTCGGGCCGTCACATGTAAACAAAGTAATGGTGAAACCTGCTTCCACCAGGTAATCCCTGATCTTTCCAATATACTCTTTATCGTTTCCATAAGAACCATATTCATTTTCTACTTGTGTCATGATGATGTTACCACCATTTGAAATTTGCAATGGAGCTAACACGCGACCAACTTCTTTCAAATAAATTTTGCAACGCTCAAGGTAATATGGGTCCTGTGTTCTGAGTTTGATGTCTTTCTTTTTTAACAGCCACCATGGGAAGCCGCCAAACTCCCACTCCGCGCAGGAGTATGGGCCCGGACGAAGAATAACATATAATCCTGCCTGTTGTGCAAGTTTGCAAAATGCGGCTGCATCTGCCATGTCACTCCAGTTAAATTCATTGGGTTTTGGTTCGTGTACGTTCCAGAACAAATAAGCACAAATAGTGTTGAGACCCATTGCTTTTGCCATTTGCAGTCTGTGGAGCCAGTATTCACGCGGCACACGGGCAAAGTGCATTTCACCGCATCTTATTACAAATGGTTTTCCATTCAGCAGAAAACTTTCTTTACCAATGGCAAATGTATTGGCATTTTTCACTTGTGACGGCTGCGCAAAAACAAGTGTACCGCACAAGCATGCCAGCAACAATAGGTGTATCTTTTTCATTTTACTAGTTAAATCAATTATTCTATTTCAATCTTTTGCGACATTAAGTTGTCAAACTCTAAATGTATAAACATGTATTAAGAAAGTGCTACGCAAACGTTTGTGTAAATAAAAAGTTTGGAGTGACATCACCCCAAACTTTTTATTGTTGATTTTTTACCTGACTCTTTTATACTTTTTTCTGTAGCCACGCAATCGTAGCAATGAGGTACAGTGGAGGTTCATTAACAGGCGAGCGCTTGTTATTTTTGTTATACTGCTGTTGTGCTTTTGTAAATGCGGAGAGTGCAAGTTTGTATTGTTGCTGCAATATGTAGGCCTCTCCTTTCAGGATCAGGCCACTAATATCGGAAGGATTCTCTTGCAGTATAAGATTTGCATAGTACAGTGTTTTTTTTGCATCTTTTCTTTCCAGGTAATAATTTCCCAATCGAAGCTGCATGTCTCTTTTGTTCAGTTTTCCGGGTGGAATGTCTTCGGGTTTTATTTTAACGGTTACTTCATTCGATGTTACACCCTCTAGCTCCACTTCTACTTTATAAGTTCCTGCTCTTAGTTTCGATACCTGTTCAGGACTAAGATGATAGTTGATGGAATAATATCCTTTTTCATCTAAAACAGCTATGGAATCAGTTCCGGGGTCGCCAAGGACGGATGGTTTCCAGTTGTTCTGTTCAATTGTATCTTTTACCACCACGTGAAATTTCAGCTGAAGGAACCAAGGTAGTTGCTTTGATCCGACAAACTGAGTCGTTACAGTTCTTTTTCCTTTTGTTACAAGGTCGGTTTCTTTTTCAAATTCTTCTTTAGTGATCAAGCCTGCTTTATAGTCTGCTGCAACCTGCGCCAGGTAAGCATCGGCGTCTTCGTTCCATGAGATGTCCTGTTGTATAGCCTTATTTACCAGGCTGATCGAAAACACTATCGGTTCGTTGTGATACACCCTAAACGCAGAACTATCGTTTACCGCAAGTGTAATGGAGAACTTGTCCTGCGCAAGAATAATGCGAGGCATTAAAAAACAAATGATGCAAAAAAACAGGCGTAGTTTCATCTCTACATTTTTTATTGTTTTTGGTCAGATGTTATTAGCCATAACGTTTTTTTAATAATCAACGGGTCGGAAAAAGAATGGTGCGACAGGATATCCTGAATTGGTGAATGCAATCTCCTCTGCCCTTGGCTGCATCTCCATAACATTCGGTAGGAACGCATGGCTTTAATGCATTGGTGCCGGTACCTTTTGTTTGGTTACAAAAGATAGTGCCTATCGCTTCTCCAACGTTATCAGGTGGAATATTGTCGTAACGCATAATGCAGCCCACGTCGCCGCTTTGCAAGCCCTGCAAAACATAAGGCTCTTCACCGTGGTGATACATGGAAATGCCGTGACCGAGTTCGTGTGATACAACATGGTTTAACTTGCCGGCCTGGTTTATACCATATCGGGTGCAATATTTTTTTATAGCAGTGGTAAAAATAGCAATGCCGGCCACCCAGTTTGGCGGAGTGTTTACTTCTGTGAATCTTGGATCGGCACTAAAAGTTTGTCCCAGTAAGCCCGGTTTTTCGTCGGACTGTTTTGCATCGATCATCCACAAACCTTTTTGTGCACGAAGCGGTTCAAAGAGCACTGGTATATAGTGTAGCTGCGGATTGTAGTTGAAATTAATTTCTCTTGTTTTGTTATCTACGTATTCAGATGGTCTTATTTCATGTACATCCACTTTTGCTCCATTTGCACCAGTAAGCGACTCTCTGAAGTTTGTGAGATTGAAGCTCGCAGCATTGTTTATAAAAAGATCCTTGTGGAAAATATTGGTTCGAATGTAATTGCCTTGCACTAGAAAGCCTCTGTATTCTTCGTAGTTGGACAAACCATCTCCGGCGAAGCCATCGCCCACCAATTGATTGTCGTTATCATCCCGTGGATTTACAGGATCTTTTATCAATACATTTCCCTGTGTTCGCCAGCCGCCATCTGCAATTTTGTTTTCGTCAACATCACGGGGTATAGTTACCCTGTTGTCGGTGTAAATAGTTTTCTTTGGCCGTCCTGATGGGTGCGCAACTTTTTCAGGAGGAATCGGAACCGGCTCATACACCGGCGTTTCGCCTTTTATGCTATCAGCGCCGCCATGGTTAATGTTGGCAAAGCTTCGCAAAAATCCATAGCCGCCCTGGTCCTCGCTGACAACTGTCACGGTTTCTTCTTTGGCTGGTTTTTGTGAACGTGTATGTATCCAATGTTTGTATCCGTCGCAAATTGTTGATGCGGGATCGTTCGGTCTTTGAAATATTTCCATACGCGGATCACCGTCTTCGAACACATAGTCCTGGCAAGCGTTTGCGGTTCCAGGAAGAGGCCAGTTCATGGCATTGCCCTTTTCGTGGGAAAGATTTAGCAGTTCAAAGAAGTGAATACGTCCCATGTGTGCAAGCGCTGGCTTCCAGGTACCGCCTTCATTGTACAGTAAATAAGATTTTAATTCTACAGTGTTGTTCCATTTAGGCAACCAATCCAATGCAGGATATTCAAGCTGTACACCCGGTCGGAATATTTTGATAGCTAATGAATCTGATGGTGGGGGCTCTACATCATCTTTTTGCACTCCTGTATTTTTTACCTTCACAGTTATGTAAACGGAGAATTCCTTTTGTTGTCCCGGCATTTTATCCGGCGCCTTGTAAATTACAAACCTGCCTGTGTTGCCACCAACAAAGCTTCCTTTGGTGCCATCATCTCCTTCAATTTTCCATGTCCATTGTATGTCATCCGGATATTCTTTTTTGCCGCCATCGTTACTACAGGATGAGGATTGGCAAACCATTTTCAATTCATCTGTTTCATTTTGGTTTTCAGCTTCCAATACCATTAGTTCGCCCAATACCATTTTATTATTGTCGGCAACAGCGGGCAGTTTAATAACTGGCTTTTTGAGATCATTGGGTTTATCCCACGAATAAGCGGCAGAACAAGTACCATTGTTGTCTTCCTGTATGTCGGGCTTAGGAAGTGTATAACCGCTGTTGGTTATATCAACATCATAATTATCGCCTGCATCGTACGATCTTTTCGTAACGATGGTGATCTTGTCGTATGCATCGTCATCCAGCAAAACACCTGAACCGGTTTCATCAATGACCCGCAAAAGTATTTCTGTCGTTTTTGTATTAGGTGGTTGTCCTTGTTTTGGCCATGGTACAAAAGGCGGTTGGAAGATGATGCGGTCGCCATCACCATCTGTTGCATTTTCAGGCAACAGGCCAAGCTTCACAAAATTTCCTTCACCACTTTGAATCTCCCATTCAAAGCGTACTTTTCCTACCAGCAAAACATCTTTTGAGCTCTTCTTTTGAGTGCTGTCACAATCATATGAAGGTGTGCATTCAATGGTTACCTTATCGTAATCCTTTCCTTCTGCTATGAGGCTTACAAAATCATCTCTTCTTATTCTGCTGTGTCTTGACGTTGCAGCACTAAGACCTCCAGACATTATCGGCAGTTTACTTTCTGTGTATACAAAACCGCATTTTTTATCAACGTTTGCACTGTCTTTACAGTAATCGAAATTGTTTGATCCGCAACTTTGATTACCATCGCTGCACGTCACATCTCCCTGTACGCGTAATGTATACGAACCTGTGCCTGTTATCTGAACAGTTACAGTTTGTTGATTTGCCGGGCCAACTATTTTTGCGATGTTATTGCCTTCTGCAATTGACCATGACCAAACCACATTATTAATGCCGCAAGGCTGATACGGCGGTGAGGCACCAAACTCTCCGGTACAGCCACCTTTGACAACGCCGGTGTAGGTTCGGATGCTTCCCTGCTCATTTACTTTTGCGCAGTCAATATCAACATCGCAGGAGCAATGTTTTGCAGAATCTACTTTGGATGAATCGGTGTAAAAATTATAGTTCGTACACGTCTTACCATCGCTGCAAGTGGTAGTAGCATCCAGCCGCAACTCAAACGAACCACTGTTGTTGATGGTTACATTTACGGTTTGCCCATTTGTTGGCCCTGATAGAGAGGCCGAGCCACCTTGCGCCAGAATGCTCCACGAGTAACTGGTGTTTTGAACGGTGCAGGCTTGAAGGTTTGGGGACACGCCATGTTGTCCCGTACAGCTCGCCTGCGCTGAGCCCTGGTAGGTCCATAAATTTCCTTGTTTGTTAGTAGGAGTAATTGTAACAGGTCCTGCGGTGCAGGTACAGTTCTCCTCATTTACACTATCAGTGTAATAAGTAAAATTGGTGCAACTTGAATTATCGCTGCATGTGGCCGTGTTCGAAAGCCTGATGGTAAATGTTCCGCTACCGGTTAGGGAGACCGACACGGTGCTCCCATTTGTAGGTCCGTTGATGGATGCAACATTGTTGCCGCTCGCAATACTCCAGTCGTACTGCACATTCGATACGCCGCAGGTATCATTACTTCGGGCGGTAAGGTTGTTCGGCAGATTAAATGAAGTGGGAAAAGGATTGCAGGATGCATTTGGGATGCCTTGATAGATCCATGTTGTGCCTTGTTTTGACTGTGGTACAATAACGGGATTGACATTGCAAATGCAACTTTCAGAATTGCTTTTAATGCCAGCCTTGTTGTTTTTAGTTTGAGAAAAAGAAGTCTTTGCGACTGGTACAATTTTTCCCTGTTCCTGAGCTTTTAAAATGAAAACGGAGGAGATGAAACATAAGACCAAGGGTAAGGACCTTGGCAGGGGTCGCATCGCATTTAGTTTTGAGAATGTAAAATTATTATTTAAAAAGCGAAAGCGCAAGGTAATTTGAAAATATATGAGTTCGAAAATTTGAAAATTGAAGGTGCGCCAGCGAAATGAAATAATTTGAAAATTGAACGATTTGAGAATTTGAAAATGCCGGATGCTGTAATAAAATTATTGGACAACGGGTTGCTCGCGTTAGTTAAGAAATAGTTCCGTAGAGACACATTGAATGCGCCTCCTGCCATACGAGCAAGGCGTTTCGATTTATTGAACAAGTTCGCATGAGATTAATAAATATTTCGGAAGTATTGGACTACACTAATATGCGAAACGTTGAATTGCACTAAATTTACCCGATAGCAGTTATTCTATGAAGATAATTTCCAACAATAAAAAACGCTTGACAAATAGACGAAAAATATTAAGTCGCGTTGCCTCGACATTGGCTATCGCTTTTGTAATAATGAATGTTGTCGCAATTTTCCATTCATACAAATTCACGCACTTTAGTAATAGCAAAATCGAAAAGACACAAAGGCCAGAGCAACTGACTTTTGCAAAAAAAATAAAAACGTTGTTTTTAGGAGTTGATAATCCAAAGCCGGTAACTAAAATGAAACCCGCCGGTTACTTTGAAACTATTGAGCTTCAAAGTAACAAGAAAATTGAATGCTGGTATTTAAACAACCGCGGTTCGACAAAAACATATCTCACGAAAGGAACTGTTATTCTTTGCCATGGATACGGGGGGAGAAAAGTCATCTATGCTTGACAAAGCAGCGATTTTTGACAGTCTGCAATACAATACTTTTTTGATTGATTTTATGGGAAGCGGCGGCTCCGAAGGTAATACAACAACCATTGGTTTTAAAGAAGCCGAAGAAGTTTGGACTACCTATGAATATTTGAAGAGCAAGGGTATAAAGGACATTTACTTATTTGGAACCTCTATGGGTGCAGTAGCCATTATGAAAGCTATAAAAGACTACGACCTGAAACCAAAAGCAATTATTATTGAATGCCCCTTCGGAACAATGTATCAAACGGTTTCGGCGCGATTTAAAAACATGAACGTGCCAACATTTCCCATCGCCAGCCTCCTGGTTTTCTGGGGTGGTGTTCAAAACAATTTTTGGGCATTTGGTCACAATCCCGTCGATTATGCTAAGAGTATAACCTGCCCGACGTTATTGTTATATGGTGAGCAAGATAAAAATGTAAGCAGGCAGGAAATTGATGCTATTTTTAAAAATCTTGCAGGTGAAAAAATACTAAAAACTTATAAGCTATCAGGGCACGAAAACTATTTGACTAAGTACCGAACAGAATGGACAAAGGATGTATCTGGTTTCCTTTTTGCATTATGAAAGGAATAAAATTCAAGGGCTGAGAAGAGCATAATAACAAACGTTTTTTAAAAAATGAAGCTTACACCTGAACAACAAAATATCATCAAGTCATCTGGCAACATCAAAATAAATGCCGTTGCAGGCTCGGGTAAAACAACGACTGTCATTGAATATGCAAAGACGCGTCCGAAAGGCGCAAGGATACTTTATCTTGCTTTCAATAAATCGGTGAAACTGGAAGCGCAAAAAAGGTTTGCTGATTTGGGGATTGACAATGTAAAAGTAGAAACTGCGCATTCTCTCGCGTATAAACACATTGTTTTCAAACATGGTTACAAAGTAAAACTGCAAGGCTACAAAACGAACGAAATAGCCGAATTACTGAACCTGCAAGGCAATGGAGAAAAACACGCTGAATATATTGTTGCCAATCATATCAACAAATTCATCGCTTACTTTTCAAACAGCAATAAACTAAAAATACAGGAGTTAAATTATCTCGACACCATCTCCGACGAGAAGGCTAAACAATTTGTAACCACCTTTTACAGTTATATTGAGAAACAAACACGATTGTTTTTGAGCAAAATGGATAAAGGTGAAATTGAAATCACACATGATTTTTATCTCAAGAAATTTCAGCTTTCCAATCCAACGCTTCACTACGATTATATTTTATTTGATGAAGGGCAAGATGCTTCATCAGCGATGCTTGATGTTTTCTTTAAACAAAAAGCCACGAAAGTAATTGTGGGCGACACGCATCAGCAAATTTATGGTTGGCGCTACGCTGTGAACTCTCTTGAGAAGGCCAACTTCGACACACACTATCTTTCAACCAGTTTTCGTTTTCCGCAGGATGTTGCACTTCTTGCAATGGAGGTATTGAAATGGAAAAAACATATTGGCGAAGAACCAAAATTTACTATTACAGGAAAAGGAACAGCTGGTAAAGTAAAATCAAAAGCGGTAATTGCAAGAACAAATCTTGGCTTGCTTTTGAAAGCCATTGAATATGTAACAGAGAAGAAAAAGGTTAAGAACATTTATTTTGAAGGCAACATCAACTCTTACACGTATGCAGATGAAGGCGCTTCACTTTACGATGTTCTGAACTTATATAACGGGAAACGTCATCTTATCAGGGACAAGTTAATCAATGGAATGAAAGACCTTGATGAGTTGGAAGACTATATAGAAAAAACGGAAGACCCGCAACTTGGAATGATGGTTGAAATTGTAAAAGAATACGGAGATGAAATTCCGGGCATTATTAAAGCGATTAAAGACAAGCATATTGGCAATGATGAAAAAGAAAATGCGGAGATGATCTTTTCAACCGTTCATCGTTGTAAGGGAATGGAGTACGATGCAGTTCAGATCGTAGACGATTTTATCTCCGAAGAAAAATTAGAAAGGAAGAAGAAAGAAGGCCTGGATATTGATGTTGCTAAACTCAACGAAGAGATCAATCTCTTATATGTTGCCGTAACCCGGGCAAAAAACACACTATATATTCCGGAAACACTTGTTCCGAAGGAATTTCCACGTTCTTCCCATATTCATGTCATAAAACCTTTGACGGAGGAAGAAAAGAAAAAAACAGGAACCGCCGCACAACCAAAAGTGGCGATCAAAAAGGGAGCCGGAAACGCCAAAGCTTATTCAATCGATAAAATGCGGGAGGTACACAAGGTCGCATATAAACCGTGGACTGAGGAACTTGACGAAGAGCTGACCCAAATGTATTTCAATGGCACGCGCCTTCCTGATTTGGCAAAACACTTTAGCCGCACAAAAGGCGCTATTGTGGCGCGGATTAGAAAGCTGGAGTTAGATAATTTATATGAATAGAAGTTTAAAATGCATCCTATCTATTTGCATTTACTTTTTTAATGTTCTTTAATCACTGTGATGATCTGCACGGATGAAACCGGTTCGGACAGGCTTTGACCAGCCTGATCCAACAACTGTACTCATGCTGTTGTCGAAGGACGCCCTTGTAATTGTCGCATTTGCACTATAATAGCACGGGTTTGTTGATTAGATTTGTCTGCGGGGTAAAACTGGTTCTGCCGGCCCGACCGTTATCTTTTTCTTTACAACTGACAAATAACTTTTTTAATGAAGACAATATTTGATAAATCAATAAGAGATGAATTGATTGAAAGAATCGGCCACGTAAATGAAAGCAGTAAAAGTGAATGGGGTAAAATGAATGTCAGTCAAATGCTTGCACATTGTGTGCAGTGGGAAGAAATGGCATTGAGCAAAAGGATTTACAAGCAATCGTTTCTCGGAAAACTTTTTGGAAAAAAAGCATTAAAAGGATTTATAAAAGACGAAACTCCTTTTCGCAGAAATGTGCCGACTGTTCCCGAGTTTAGAATAAAGGAAACAAATGGAAACGTAGAGGAGCTTAAGAAAAAGTGGATCAACCTGATGAAAGAATATGAGCAATTTGGCGACAGCAGTTTTGTTCATCCCTTTTTTGGACGAATGACTAGGGAGCAGGTAGGTATTTTGGCGTATAAGCATAGCGATCATCATTTGAGGCAGTTTAATGCCTGATACATACTCTTGTTTTCAAACTGACGTTCCCTGTTTCTTTTCCGTATTATTTAGTAAGTTTATCCGTAAATACCTAAACCATCGCGTGTCATTCTGGTGACAGCGTGCTATTACAAACCCGAATTATGCGACTCCTTACCCTACTGTTATTTCTGTTTACACTCTGCTTTAAAGGCTTCTCCCAAACCAATATAACATTAATACTCACCGCAGGCAAAGAGGTTGCGAAAGTATATGCCATGGATATTAGTCAGAAAGAGAAACTTACCTCAACTTATCGGGATACTGTCAATTTAAATTTTACTAAAACAAGTAATATCGATCTGTATAATATCGGTTGTTATGTAGGAAAAAGACAATTTTGGGACCAAATCTGGCTGGATTCCGGCAACATAGAAATCCATGCACATTTGGACTCAACAACATTTAAAATCGATACTGTTATTAATTCCCGGTTCTTCAACTATGTGGCAAATTTTCATGCGAAATATGATGACTATTTTACACGAAATGATACCATTCAAATCAACAGATTTCTCCTTGACAGAATAGATGCCAATATAGACAATCCGTTTTCTTTGTGGATTGCGATGTATTATCTAAACCTGAATCAAAACAGTAAAGGCAAAGTTGATCTGCTAATGCAAACGCTAGCCAAACAAGGCGACAAATTTTCATGGTTCTCATGCTTTCCCGTTGTTAAAGGACGAATAAAAAGTGTCTTGTCAACCGATCGACTGAATATTTCGGATTTTGATTTTATTGGAAAACAGAACACAAAGACTTTTCTGACTCTTAACAAAGCAGACTATTATGTTTTGGATTTTTGGTTCCTCGGCTGCGCACCTTGCCGAGCAGAACACAAAATAATAGCAAAAAAATATAATCAGTTGCTTGCGAAAAACATTGAAGTGATCGGCATTGCTACTGATGAATATTGTAAGCAATGGGAAAAATATCTTTCTGCAAACAAATACGATTGGCCGAATTACCTGCAGGCATCAAAAAATAAAATTACGGAAGCCCTGAAAGTAAGTGGCACACCATACTATGTAGTTATCAATAGCAACGGTGATATTATTGGCCGATTCAATTCCTTTATGGAGGTTTTGAAAAAGTTTAACCTTAATATATAAACTGATAAACATGCAAGAAAATCAAATAGACCTACTTACCCACGAACTCGCCCCCGAAAACGCATTACCAAGGAAAAAAATGCTGCCTTTATGGATTAAAATATTCGCATGGATTTTTTTGATTTTTAGCTTATTTGTGCCAATAGTACTGGTTTTAGGAGTATCGGAACATGATGCCAAACTGGCCTTGTACGGGCTTGAAACAAATAAGCCGTTTTCATTGACTGGTATCATAATTACAGCGATTTTTGCAATCAAAGGAATTACCGCATTTGGGTTACTGAAAGAAAAAGACTGGGCAATTAAAATTGGAATAGTGGACGCTATTATAGGAATTACAATTTGCCCGCTTGTAATGTTTTCTCCTGTTATAGGCTCCACCGGTGGCTTTTCGATAAGGCTCGAGCTTATTGCGCTCGTCCCCTATTTATTGAAGCTTTTGAAAATAAAACCTCAATGGGAATCCTTCATGTACGTATAGTTTTCAACAATAACTTTAAACCCATCATGCCACTAGAAATAGAACGGAAATATCTTGTCGACCACCAAAAGTGGAACTCGCTTGAAAAGCCTGCCGGCAAGCGCTATAGGCAAGGCTATCTTTCAACAGATGAAAATAAAACAATACGCATAAGGACAACCGGTGCAGAAGCCTATTTGACGATTAAAGGAAAATCGAAGGGCGCAACACGCAGTGAATTTGAGTATGAAATTCCCTTAGCCGAGGCGACACAAATGCTGGATACGCTTTCGGAAAGTGAGCTATCGAAAACCCGTTACGAAATTCATTACATGGGCAAACTTTGGGAAGTAGACGTTTTTCATGATGCGAATGCGGGCCTGATCGTGGCTGAAATAGAACTGGATAATGAGGATGAAAAATTTGAATTGCCCGACTGGATTTTACAAGAGGTAACGGATGATGCTAAATATTATAATTCGAATTTGACGTCGAATCCATTTTCCAAATGGAAATAGAATTCGCCGACAGGATCTATTTCAAAGATGAAAAATCTTTTGCTGTACAAGTTGCTGCATTCGTCGCGAAGAATTTAGACTTACCCATATTGCTATCCGAAAAATACGCTATGAATTAATCGTGGGCTTTTGTATATTTAGATAGCATTGGATGCTTCGCTGGAAAATAACAGAAATTACTGCTTTCCTCAACCTGCTGTAATACGACAAACACCTATCCTTCCCTGGATCGGCTTTAAGACAACCCTATTCACCCCACAAACCTAACGTTATGAAACTCCTGGCGCTGCTGGTATCTATTACATTATGTTATAGCATCTGTGCACAAAAACCACTTTTTATACGGGTATACAATTTCGAAGGGGAAAAAGTAGACAAAGGATTTATATTAGCCATTACGGATACACTAGTCATTATTGCCGGAGACAAAGGCAATGATACTATTCGGGTAAAGGATATTGGTGCCATTCGAACCAAGCATTCCGCGGCTCATAATTTGGGTATTGGCGCAGGTATTGGCACAGTGGGATTTGTAACCTACGGAATTGCATCGGCTGATCCAGATGAGTTTTTGGGATATACGGCGGCGGAAGGCGCATTGATGGGCCTGATAGTAGGCGTTCCGGTTGGAGGTGCACTTGGAGCCTTGACGCTCCCATTTAAGGATTCTAAACATTTCATAATTTACGGAGACGCCGAGCGATGGAAAGCATTTAATAAAATGGTAGTAAACGAGAACTTTACTAATAGTGAAAAATAGCTTTTCTAGCGGAGCGAGTCGTTCGTTGAAAAGGTTGTTGAGCAGTTCGCAAATGATCTGCGCACTTTATGTTTGACAACCGAAAATTACTTTGACCAATTTTTGATTTATTGTTTTTGATAAACCCTTACAAAGTCAATTTCAAAACGCCTCGGGTAAGAAGTGTTTGCTGGGTTACCGCCGTTTTGCCCGCCAATAGCGAGGTTCAGCAACATGTAGTGTGGTTGTTTGAATGGATTAAAACCACTTCCGTCTTTATCCACTACCGAATCTGTTATTATTTTGTTGAGTGTATGTCCGTCAATAGAAAGCACTATTGAATCTGCTGACCAATCCATTCTCCATGTATGAAATTGTGATGCCCATTTTTCGCCGCCGAGCGAATCAGTAGCAAAACGTTTGCTGTGCCACTCCTGTTTATCTCCACGACCAAGTGTTACGAGGTTTGCCAGCAACATTCCCCTGTAATATTCCATAATATCAATTTCGCCGTTTGCGGGCCATCTTTTTTCAACACCCAATGTCCACCATGCGGGCCACATGCCGCTGCTTATATCAATACGGCCACGCATTTCAAAGCGACCATATGTCCATGTTTTTTTCTTAGCGGTTATAAGGCACGAAGAAGTGTAATTGATTTCTCTCCTGCTCTTCCGCCAGTCGCGACTGCCTTCTTCATAACGTGGATTACTTTTAGTTTCTTTTCTTGCCTCTATTATCAGGCTTCCATTTTCGCACCAGGCATTATCCGGTTGATACCATTGGTCCTCTTCGTTGCGCACGAATCCATGTTCGTAGCCCCAGTTGGCGGTGTCGGGTTTTCCATTCTTGTTGAACTCGTCTGCCCACACCAGCTTGTACCTTTCTTTTTTATAAAGGTTGCGTGCGGCTTTTGTGATCTGCGCATAGATAGAAAATGTACCCGGAATGACTGCTGCGGCAATAAGAAAAATCTTTTTCATAATTATTTCAAAACAAAATCAAGCTAATGAATTTCATCGGAGAAACGATTCGCTTTTTTTAAGCAGAGCTGCTTTAGAGTGTTTCTTATACTTCAGTTAAAACAATCGTATCTGACAAAAATATGAAACGAGGCTGCATAAGTGTAGACTATACCATTATTCACTTTGCGGCTATGATCAAATAGAATGGGCAAATAGAAATCAGGTTCTATTTGCCCATTTATTTCTTACCAGCCCAATGTCAAGGCAGTTTATCAATTCGTTTTAACGTTCAACCAATCCAAAATATCATTCATCACCAATTCCTTGCCTATGTCGTTAAGCAAGTCGTGATAATGTCCTTCATACAACTTCAGCGTTTTATCTTGCGATAATGAGTTATCGTAGAAATACTGACTGCCACTCGGTTTGGTAGCTTTATCAGCAGTGCCGTGTACTATAAGCAGCGGAAGTGTAATGGTGGGTATTTCGGCCCTAAGTCTTTCATCAGCAAGTACAAGTTGTTGCACGGTTTTAGTGGGCTGCACTTCGTGATCGATAAGTGGATCACTATTCATAAAATCAACCACTTCCTGGTCGCGTGAGAAGTCTTCGTTCTTTAATTTCAATACGTGTGCATGAGGAAAGACATGACTCAGTCCTTTCAAAACAGCAAGCGCAAATTCAGGCGCAGGCACCTGGAATGCAAAGCTTTCGCAGATGAAACCGTTCAATTTGTTTTGATAACCCAATGTATAAACAGCAGACAGTACGCCGCCTGCACTGTGCCCCAATAAAAATGTAGGCAAGTTGGGATGCGCGGCCTGGGCAATGTCCACCAGTTTGTCAAGTTCAGTTACGAACGAGTTATAGTCAGCAATATAATATCGTTCGCCATCTGACTGTCCACGTCCGGGAAAGTCAATTGCATACACCGCATAATTCTGCGAGGCTAACTGTTGTGCCGTCCATTCGTAGTACCCGCTGTGGGAGTTGAACCCGTGCGCTATTACGACCACGGCTTTTGGTTGGTCAGCAGATTTCCAGCTTCTGTAAAATACAGACATGCCATCTTCTGAAAGGAAAGTGGTTGGGTTTGTTTGATTTGATTCCATTTTAATGTTCTTTAATTTTGGAGGTTTTTAATAGTGTTATAAAAAGATTCAACTTTTTTCTAATATAATAAAAATCTTCCAGCGCTTATAGTGTGTTACTAAACGGTAACGAAAAGTTATAATACCCGGGTATTTTGCAACAATATCATTATCTCATTTGCCGCGAGGCATTGGCTCTTTTAAAACCAAACATTCTAATGGTCATTATATAGGCTTTGGTGCTGGTATTGGAGCTGCTTCGGGAGCAATCCTGGGTGGTATTGGCGGCGCAGCAAGCGGCGGTTCTGAAACAGTTGTTTCGCCTGCAGAAACAGCAGCCATATTTGCAGCCCTAGGTTTGGCCGGTGGAGCAATAATTGGAGGAATAACTGCTGCAGCAAAAAATTCCAAACAATTTGTAATTAATGGAGATACTACCAACTGGAAAACATTTCTGTCGATGGTAATTAGTTATAATGCTGCCTTGAAAATGGAATGGGAAAACCCGGTTCCATCGCATGGGTAGAACGTGGTCAGGCTTTTCTGCCAGATTAAAAAACACTTACTTTTTGCTTTAATGGCAATTAGTTTCTATATTGTTCAGGCGTAGAGCACCACAAATTTTAGCCCCTTTTTTAAATACCGTTATGGATTTACTGAGCCTTAAGCCCTTGCTTCTGACATCGTTGCTGCATGGATTAAATGTATCTGCACAGGACAAATTTTACCTGGGTTCCTCCGTTAAACAACGCAAGGTTGTTGACATTACTGCATCCAAAATAACATTACTCCGGAAATTGGTGGCACCAATAAAAGCGAGCTTGAGACGAGCAAAGTGCTGATGGTATTCAATACCAAGGGAGGTTTCTCATACTAACAAGCTTAATTTCAAACTTCCGCAAACATAGAAACTAGTCAGTCAATATTTGCTCAGTTTTTCGTTACAACTTTTCAAAACGATTCAATAAATACAGTTTTTAAATCAACAACCAAAATCAAAATGAAAGTGAAATCCCTTCTACCCGTTTTCTCAATGCTTCTATCTCTGCTTTTCGTTAACGCCTCTGCATCTGAAAAAGTAACTGTTACTACGTCACCACAAACGGCCAAGATATTTGTGAATGGCGTTTTGATGGGTTCTGGAAAAATAACAGTAACCGTTCCAAAAAAAGAATGTGTAACCGTAGAGATAAAACTTGAAGGCTATATCCAGGAGACAAGAACTTACTGTGATAAAAAAGGAATGTCTGAGCCGCCTTCCACAGATTATACAATTGCAGGCTGATGAATCTTACACATCGAGTTTTCAAACAGATATTGCCAACAATGAGATACTAATCAATGTTAAACCAGGGCGCAGTAAAGATGACGCATGGAAACAGATCGTAAGCACAGTGCTTGGCAAGTTTGATGTGTTGGAAAACAATGATGAAAAAGCCGGTTATCTCCGCACATCCTGGAACGGCAGCACTTACAGAGCAAACACCGTTCGCATCCGACTGATCATTAAACAATCATCAGAGGATCCTCTTGCATACAAGGTGAAGTTTGTTTCCGAAGAGTCTGGCAGGTCAGGCACCGCATTTAGTGCAGACGAACAATTTCATGCATTTAACCGGGTGCTAAAAAAATATGACGGATTTATTGAGGAATTGACGACACGTTTAAAGAATTAGCGCATGCCCATCTATATGCGATTTTTATAAAAAGTAAACCCCGCAAATCAGCGGGGTTTACATTTTATATCATGGAACAATAAGCCTGGAATGAACCTGAAATTCAGTTGATACGCGTAAAAAGTCATCTGCATTAGCAGCACTCTTTTTCACCAAATAAAATTACCACTTGATTATCATTATAAAATTGAGTAGCTTTTACCTCTACTTCTGATCACAATCTGAATTTTTGCTTCGTATATACTGCTGTTCTTTTTCTGCATTGAGAAGACAATCTCCTCATACGTAAAGCCCAATGTCCATCACAGACCTTGTCCTGTTCTGTCACTATTTGTATTGTTTTATTTATTCACCAATTTATCAGGAGGCAAATATGAAAAGTTTTATCAGGTTGATTACGATTGGCATTCCTGCTGCACTTACGTTTTATTCCTGTCAGAAAGGAGCACAACAATCAGATCAGCAAAACACAAATGAAAGAGTGGAATTGCTCAAGGCAAAACCCACTGAAAACATTCAGGGTTCAGTTTCTGTATTTTCTACAGGCTTCAATAATCCGCGAGGACTAAAATGGGGCCCCGACGGAAATCTTTATGTTGCGGAAGGTGGCGTGGGCGGCACTACAATAACCGACCAGTGCGCCCAGGTTGTTTTTCCGGTAGGTCCATATAAGGGAAGTTTGTATGGCGGTCGTATTTCTAAAGTAAACGCATGGGGCGTTCGCTCAACAGTGACAGATTCATTACCAACCAGCAGTGCGAATGAAATTATTGGTGGCGATGTAGAAGGCGTAGCTGACGTTGCTTTTATAGGCAACCAACTATATGCACTGCTAGCTGGAGCGGGATGTTCGCACGGCGTTCCAAAAGTTCCAAACGGCATTATTAAGGTAGATGCCAGCAGCGGAAAATGGTGGATGGTAGCCAATCTTAGCGCATGGCAGATGGCGCACCCTGTAGCGAACCCTGAACCAGATGATTTTGAGCCCGACGGCACATGGTATAGTATGATGAGTTTGCAGGGAGACCTGTATGCGCTCGAGCCCAACCACGGGGAACTTGTCAGGGTAACTACCAGCGGCAGCATTAGCCGTGTTATAGATATTTCTGCAAGCCAGGGACATATTGTTCCAACAGCATTGTCCTATCATGGCAACTTTTACGTGGGTAATCTAAACCCTTTCCCTATCCCCGGTGGCGCTTCCAAAATTTTTAAGATCACGCCTTCAGGACAAATAAAAGAAGTGGCTACAGGCCTTAACACAGTTCTTGGATTGGTATTTGACGATCGAGACAGAATGTATGTGCTGGAAATGACAGACGGCGCACCGTTCCCCACTCCTGGACTTGGAAAGGTATTGCGCATAGATCCAAACGGCAGCATGAGCGTTATTGCAAGTGGCCTTTCTCTGCCTACCGGTATGACCATGGGACCAGATGGAAATCTTTATGTATCCAACTGGGGATTCAGCCCAAAGGCGATCGGCGGAGGACAAATACTTAAAATCACTCTTCCTTAAAACCATAGTGACAGCAATATGTATAAAGGAGATATTTGACGATTACTTGTCTACTAATAATAAACCCGCTTCCAAAGCGGGTTTATTATTGACTATTGTATCAGGTTGCCAAAAACTATTAGTGCGGCGTTCAATCGAAATATACTAAAAGGATTGCGACACCAAAGAAAAGCAAGATCGATCCGTTTAAATAGCTTAAAACAAACCATGTTCCGTTTCTTGCATCCTCTTCACTCTCGTTCTCAAACTCCTGCAAATAACCGTTCCATCGTTTCTTATTGTACATTACCAGGGAGAACAAAAGCATAAAAAAAAGATATCCCAGGAGAATAGCCGCTTTATTAGCCGGCAACAAATGCCCTCGACTTCCAAATCGCGTTTGTACAACCATTACCAATGTAGCATACTGAAAGAAATGAGTTATGAATAAAGTAAACAAAACATTGAAAACCGGAGTATCGTTAGGTCTTCTTAAAGCCCATTTGTATAACTTAAAAATCACGTATCTATAGGGTCGCATTCGGGGTTATTTTTCGCGTCTAAAGATAAGAGGCCAGTTATTAAAAACAAAAAAGTCAAAACATTCAAGGTATTCGAAATGTACAAAGAGGATTTGAATTGTAATAAAGAACAATGGTTTTAAATTCCTGCACCAGCAACTTTAAAGATTTTATGGTTTTAAAAAATATAATAAAAATATTAGTCTATTTATTTGGTGGACTATTAGATTTAGGATAATATTGTGATTCATTAGTCATCTGAACTATATATATGAAACGCAATAGTTCCCACAATACAAGTATTTCAACGAGCTACTTTTATCAATTGCCAACCCACTCCATGGCAATCGTAACAACCTGTTACTGTTGTGCCTGCACATGCTGTTAATTCTGCATTGATCATATGTGCTATACCCTACTCAATTTTCTTTCGTGATTTTTTAAGGACAAAAATATTTTGCCGTCGTATAGTAGGTATGCTTAACCAGGAATACAATAAATATTCATGGGCTCTACCGGTGCATAACATTCGCGGGTTATCGTCCGAAAGCCTTTGGGTATATGGATTTTCTTATAAAAAATATCGTGTCGTAAGCATAAAAAAGCCAGGAACTGTTCGCGCAGTCCTGGCCCGGAAATAACAAGGCTTCGCGGCCTCATTACTAATAACCAAAGCAAACATAATGAAAAAATATGTACTGACGGGGCTATTGCTCCTGTCTGTCCTATCTCTGATTTTCGCCCAAAAAATTGAACCTCTAATTAATTCTACTCTTAACGGAAGAGTACTGGATCGCAAAAGCAATCTCCCCTTAAGCGGCGCAGACATTCAAATAAAAGGTACAACGCATGAAGTTGTTGCCGACAATGAGGGGCGATTCAATTTCAGAACAGGTCAAAAATTTCCTTACATACTTATTGTATCACACGTCGGATACGAGACACAAGAGGTTACTGTAACTTCAAACACGATCGAAATCCAGCTTAAAGAAACATCCAAAGGGCTGGAGGAAGTTGTTGTAGTGGGTTATGGTACATCAAAAAGAAAGAATCTCGTAGGGGCCGTAACCAAAGTAAATGCCAGTGAGCTCAGAGATATACCAGCTGGTGGGTTCGATGCGCAACTGCAAGGTAAAGCTGCAGGCCTGCAAACCACCACAACAACCGGAGTGCCCGGAGAAAGTGTAACGGTGCGCCTTCGCGGTGCCACATCTATCAATGCAGATAACACGCCACTGTACGTAATTGATGGTGTGTTTGTAAACAGCACCAGCTTGCAAACAGTGAGCACTGGTGGCAAATCAACGTCGCCCATTGCAGACATCAACCCTGCGGACATCGAAAGCGTCGAAGTGTTGAAAGATGCTGAAGCTTCTGCGCTGTATGGTTCCCGTGGTGCAAACGGTGTTATCATTGTAACGACTAAACGCGGCAACTTTAGCGATGGCACACGCATCAATGCACAAGCGTCACACGGGTATGCATGGGCGCCTCCTTTGTGGAAATTAACTACGGGCCCTGAGCATGCCACACTGGTAAATGAATATTACGCTAACATTGGCGGCAAACAACCGTTTACTGGTGATGTATGGAATCCTGCAGCATCATCTGCCCGCGGCACGCCTGAACTACAGAAAACATACGACAGGCTCGGTGAAGCTTTTCATACAGCGAATCTTAGCAGTTACAATCTTTCTGTTGCGTCTGGTAATAAAGCCACAAGATTTTATCTTGGCGCGGGTTATGACAACCAGGAATCTATTCTTCGTCCGATCAGTTTTGACCGTGCCACATTCAAATTCAATATCGATCATAAGATCAGTTCCATTGTGCAGATTGGTAGCAGCAACACACTAACCCGCACGCACAGAAACCAGGGAAGAGCCGGCGACGGTCCTGCCGGTGGTATTTTGCAAGCGGCATTGCACACACCAACTTACCTGCCTCCTACCAACGACCAGGGAGTACTGGTGGGTCGTGCAGGATTTGACAATCTTACATTGTTGTTGCAATACTATGATGTGAATGCGGTTAGCTTACGATATATCGGCAATGTGTATGCAGATGTGCAAATTCTTCCGGATCTGAAATTCCGTACGAGCTGGGGCGTTGATTATGACAACTACAAAGAATCCGAATATTGGAACAGCATGCTAATCGCAGGAAGTCCTTCTGGCGACGCCACTTCCAGCATATCGGACAATGCCAGTTGGGTGAATGAACAAACACTTACCTATCGCAAAAAATTGGGCAAGCACAACTTCGGTATACTTGTCGGAAATACACTACAAAGCAATACTTACGAAAGAACTTTCCTGGATGGAAAAGGTTTCGCCAATAATTCCTTCACAAAAATTTCCTCAGCTTCTGTAATCACAGGAACACAAAACTGGAGCCAGAACACGCTCGCTTCTTTCTTTGGAAAAGTGGATTATAATTTTAATGATAAGTACATTATCAATGCGAGTCTTCGTGCAGATGGTTCTTCTAAGTTTGGTCCTGAAAGAAAATGGGGCTACTTCCCTTCTGTAGGTGCGGCATGGCGAGTTAAGCAGGAAAAATTTCTGCAGGATGTTGACGTGATCAGCGACCTCAAACTAAGAGCGAGCTATGGCATCACAGGGAATCAAAACGGTATTGGAGATTTTGCTTCGCAAGGTTTGTGGACAGGAGGATCGTCTTATAAAGACACTGCCGGTATCGCGCCACAACAATTGGCAAACGACAATTTGCAGTGGGAAAAAACCAGCCAGTTCAACATTGGTGCTGACGTTTCCTTTTTCAACGGCAGACTTTCGCTGGAAGCGAACTACTACTACAAATACACCAGTAATGGATTGCTGCAATTGCCAAGACCTGCTACTACGGGCTTTAGCACTTACTGGAGCAATGCGGCAGAGATCAGCAACAAAGGATTTGAACTTACGATCAACAGTGTAAATATTCAGAACAAGAATTTTACATGGTCGACTAATTTCAATGTGGCGCAAAACATCAACAAGATTGAAAAGCTTGCGAGTCCTTTGCAATATGGCAGCCGCAACCTCATTTTGCTGCAACAAGGATCACCAATGTATTCTTTCTATCTGTACAAACAATTGTATGTTGATCCGCAAACAGGTAACGCAATTTACCAGAAAGCAGATGGAACGCAGGGCATGAATCCCAAGACAAGCGACAAGCAGATCATGGGAAGTGTATGGCCAAAATTCTTCGGCGGTTTGGGTAACGACCTGACGTTCGGCAATTTTGATTTCAACATTTTCTTCTCCTTTCAATATGGCAACAAAACATACAATCACAACCGCTTCTTTGGTGAAGGCGGCGGCGCAAGAGATGCTGCGAGGGTAATCTTCGCAAGTGATCTTGCACGCTGGCAGAAACCCGGCGATATTACTGATGTTCCCAAAGCTGATGGTGTGAACGTAAACAACTACCTGGATGCTGGCGGACGCTGGTTAGAAGACGGAAGTTTTGTTCGCCTGCGCAACGTTACGCTTGGCTATTCATTTCCTAAAACATTCGTTAAGAAGATCGGCCTGCGTAATATTCGGTTATACGTTACCGGTAGCAACCTGTTTCTCATAACAAAATACAGCGGACCTGATCCTGAATCAAGCGCGAACAGCAACCAGAACCAACCGGGTATAGACCTCGGCACGCCACCACAACCGCGCAGCGTACAATTCGGTATCAATGTAGGTATCTAAACTGAACATTAACCTGGCGCATGCCAGCAAAAAAATATCATCATGAAATTTTCTAACTATATACTAGCGGCAGCCTTTTCTGTTTCACTTTCATCCTGCGAGAAATTTTTGGATGTACAGCCAAAGGAATCCGTTTCAGACGAGCAAACGATTTTTGATGTCACCTCTGCCACGGAAGCAGTGCGTGGTATTTACAATGCATTTGCAAGCGGCAGTTACTACGGCACCACTTTTCAATCAATCGGCTATCTTTCCGGAGACAACATCCAATGGACAGGCTCGCAATCACAGGTGCAGGAATTCATCAATCACAATGTAAGAGCCGACAACCCTACCATCAGTTCGGCCTGGGGTCAAATATATGTCGCTATCAATCGTGCAAATAATGTGATCGAAAAAGTGCCCGCGTTACAGGATCCTCATGTCAGCGAAGACAACAAAAACCAATTATTGGGTGAGGCATATTTCCTCAGAGCACTTGCCTACTTTGATCTTGTTCGTACCTGGGGCGGTGTGCCACTTATTTTAAAACCCACCAAAACTGCCGCTGACAATTCTGGCATTGCAAGAAGTACCAAACAGGAAACATATGCACAGGTGCTTAATGATTTGAATAAAGCCGAAGCGTTGCTTCCTGTTGCGACCAACCGTTATCGCGCCACTGTAAAGACCGTTTGGGCATTGAAAGCTCGCTACTATCTCTACCAGGGAGATTGGGCCAATGCTGAGTCTTACGCGACGAAAGTAATCAGTGATGTAACCAACTATCAGCTAAAATCTCCTTACAGTTCATTTTTTGCCAACGGCGCAAGAGGTACAGTAGAATCAGTGTTTGAAATTTACTACAATGGGACTACGGAAACAAATGGTCACGGTGGTCAATGGTTACCGCAAACATTGGGTGGCACGAGACAATGGGCTCCAAATGATGCATTCGTTGCGTTGGTAAACACTACTGCCATTGGCGGCAACCGCAGTGTGCTTGTCGCAAAAGACAACCAGAACCGCTGGTATGGCACATTATATGGCAGCACCACTTCTTCCGGCTCGTATGTAATACGAATTGCGGAATTATTTCTCATAAGAGCAGAAGCAAGAGCCCAGCAAAATGTTCTTACCGGATCAAACGGTGCCTTGTTTGACTTGAATGCTGTTCGTGCAAGAGCCGGCCTGGATGCCAGCACAGCCACCAAACAATCAGATGTATTGTTGGCTATAGAGAATGAACGTCGCGTGGAATTTGCATTTGAACCACACCGCTGGTTCGACCTCGTAAGAACCAACAGAGCAGCTGCAGTGCTGGGCGTAACTGATACAACCAAATTCGTTCTGCCTTTACCAAACCAGCAAATACTGTTGGATCCTGCACTTAAACAAAACCCGGGTTATAATTAAAATATATTCCTAACAATTGCTAAAAGTTCATCATTATGACTACAGCCTCCACTACTGCCGGTTCTCCCGCATGGACAAACGTTGAAAAGATAGTGTTTCGCATTTTTTTCATCTACTTTTTCATACAAGCAATTCCTGTTGACTGGAAGTTCTATCAGCAACTTTTTTCCATCAACTGGGCATCGCTGCATTACGGTGACATCTTTACACTGGCCCATTACACGCCTCAGTTTACAGGCGACGGGTTTGGTAACTGGTTGTTCATTTTTCTTATTGCTGTGATAGGCGCAACCGCCTGGACGATCGCAGACAAGAACCGTACAACCAACTATGATCGCCTTTATTATTGGATCCGCACTGTTGTACGCTATCGTTTAGCCATCGCCATTGTAGCTTACGGCTTATTAAAAGTGTTCAATCTGCAATCACCTTATCCGTCGCTCAGCAATTTGAATACGGCCTATGGCGATTTCAACAGATGGAAATTGTTTTCGCTAAGTTTAGGTATCGTTCCATCTTATGAATTTTTTCTCGGCCTTGTAGAAACAACTTTTGGTTTATTACTGATATCAAGAAAAACTGCATCCATCGGTGCTTTCCTGATATTGATCTTTACAGGCAATGTATTTGTTTCAAACATCGCGTATGATGGCGGGCAAGTGGTATATAGTTTTTACCTGATCACACTTGCCTTGTTTGTCATTGCACACGACTTACAGCGAATCTTCAATTTGCTAATTCTTCAAAAACCAACTGCACCAGTTACGTATGTTCCTGCTTCTGAAATGCAGCTGCAAAAATATGCAAGTATTGGTCTGAAGAGTTTCCTGCTGTTTTTCTTCGTGATATTGTATGGCGCAAAAACATGGTCAGGCGCACGCAAAGACAGTTATCAATATCCCAACACCAAAGGTCTTGCAAGTGTAAGCGGGCTTTATAATGTAAGCGAGTATCGTGTGAATGGACAGGAACTTCCTTACTCGCAAACAGATCCAAAAAGATGGAAAGATGTTGTGTTTGAAACATGGAATACAGTAAGTATCCGATCTAACAGGCCGGTGCAAGTTGACTCATCCAACAAGGATCGTATCACAGCAGCAGACAGTCTGAGAACATATGAACTTGAAGGTTCCGGTGGCAGACACTATTATAGCTATGATGCTGACACTGTAGGCCATTCGCTCGTTTTGCATAACAGAAACAAAAACTATGCAAACGAAACGCTTCATCTTGTTTATACGAAAACAGACGGCAAGCAGATTATTCTAGCGGGTACAGATCAAAACAATGATTCGCTATATGTCGTGTTGGATAAGATCGACAAAAAATATTTGTTGAAAGAAGCAACAAAACAAAACCGTGGCAAAGCATTAAAGCTTTGATCAACTGTTTCACCAATAAATAACAACATCATGTCAACAATAGAAGCCATCAGAACTACACCAAACACCGGTACACTGTTACAGGAGCCATCTGCAGCTGCGAACAGTAAGCAGCAGAAAGAAAATCTTGCTGCATGGAAACCTTTCCAACGTTTCCTGTTTCGCATAGCATTCATCTTTTTTATCCTCCTATCTATTCCCAATAGCTGGGGCTGGTACAAACTCGTTGCCCATATTGACTGGACAAGCCTACACTACCGCGACCTTTATGATATCGCACGTTTTAATTCAGGCATTACGTGGTTTGGCAACAAGATATTTGGAAGCTCATTGCTTGGTTATGCAGTGTGGATCAATACACTGCTGTTTTCCATTGCAGGAGCACTGGTTTGGACGTTCTCTGCTAAGGCATTAAAAAAAGAAAGACAGGAATACAACACTGCCTATTACTGGCTCCGCGCCATTGTTCGGTACAGAGCAGCTATTGGCATTATAGGTTTTGGTTTTACCAAACTGTTTCCTGTTCAAATGCCTTACCCTTCACTCGGTGTACTCAATACTAATTTTGGAGATCTCACTTCTCAAAAAATATACTGGCTGTCAATTGGCATTGTACCCTGGTACCAGGTGTTTGCAGGCGTTATAGAATTGACAGCAGGCACATTGCTGTTTTTCAGACGCACCACAACATTAGGAGCTATACTGCTATTCGGCGCTTTGGGTGATATCGTGTACGTGAACTTTGCATATGATGGCGGTGTACATGGCTACAGCAGCTACTTTGTATTGCTGTCTGGCTTTTTATTGATCAGTGATCTTCCTAAAATATATCGCCTTTTTATACAGGAACGTTTTACTGTTCCGGTAAATTTTTATCCTGTTCTTCCAAAATGGCTAAGTATAACACGCATTTCACTCAAAAGCGCGACAATATTTATTTTCCTTGTTGTGCTTTTCTATCTGCAGTTCATCAACTGGAGATACGACCCGTACAAACAACCATCTGTTGCTGGCGTTAAAACTTTGAGGGGAAATTACACAGTAACGGAATTCAAAATTAATAACAAGGTTATCCCGTACTCACCTACCGATACTACAAGATGGAACGAAGCAACTTTCGAAAACTGGACCACGCTTACATTCAGAGTGAACAAACCCAACCCGCTTGATCTCTCTAATGGAGGCGGAAGTCCGCAAAGAGATCTGCATCGCACTTTTGAACTGACCGGTGTTGGCGGCGGACAAAGAGTATTTCATTACTACGCAGATGAAGTGAACAAAACACTGTACCTGCAGGATAAGTACAAAGCAAGACGTGGTGGCGGCGAAGACGATTACACCGGCGATCCTGACCCATTGGTCAACAACGAACGCACGGAGAAAGGCAAAGGAAGGTTAAATAAAAACAAAGCCAGAGAAGAGGATAACTGGATACCTAAAGAAGCCCTTGCCAACATTGGCGATGAAATCTACAAAATAGACAAGAATGCGGTTACTACACGAAGAAAGAGAGAATTAAAAAACGTGCGTAACAATGAAAACAGGAACCGCATGGTATTGAAATACGATACGCAAGACGGCTCAAGAATATTTCTTAGTGGCATTAACGAAAATAAAGATTCTATTTACATAGTGCTGGACAGGATCAACAGGAATTATGTATTGACTGAAAGCAGCCTGCAGGCTGGAAAATATTAAAGGCCTAGTGAGACACAATATGCTGCTTTTACTCCTGACCGTGGTATTCATCGTTTCATGCAAAGACAAGCAGGAAGATGAAATGATCGTCTACAACAAACACGCGGCAAAGCGACAACATGCAGACAGCGTGATAAATGTGAAGATCATTACAGAGATGCCACCAACATTTGACATAGGCAGAAAAGCAACCAGCGCAGAAATAAACGAATGGGACATAGATGTACGTGCCGATGGAAAGGGCCTTCCGGAAGGCTCCGGCAATGCAACAGAAGGCAAAGCAATATTCACACAGAAATGCGCTGCATGTCATGGCAAGGATGGAGAAGGTGGCGCATATGCCCGTCTTGTAGCTGCAATGGGCGATACCGTTAAAACAAAGACAATCGGCAATTATTGGCCATGGTCTACTACCCTGTTTGATTACATACGCCGCACGATGCCTTATAATATGCCGGGTTCATTGAAGGATAATGAAGTGTATAGCCTCACGGCATATCTTCTGTACCGCAACAAGATCATCGATTCGTCGAAGATCATCGATGCAAGAAGCCTGCCTGGGGTAGTGATGCCTGCACGAAAATATTATGTGAACGACGACAGGCGCGGTGGCCCGGAGGTTAGATAAGAACACTATGCAAAACAGCTTTGACATGGAAAGACCAAAAGAAGAAAAGGAATATTCGTTTAACGATAGTAAAAAAATAAACAGGAGACTGCTGCTGGGATCAGTGGCGGCAAGTGCCGTTATCGCATTGGTGAAAACTACTACAGGACAGCTCGTGCCGGCCGCTGTTCCCAAGCATGTCTCCGTTCCTCCTGATCCTACAAAAGTGCAGGGACCGCCGCCTGGTGCATTAGGTACGCGTTCTCCTTTTGAGCAACTCGCTAAAAAAACTTCAGACACCTCATCACGTACGCCGTTGCAAAGTCTCTATGGGGTCATCACTCCTTCTGACCTGCATTTCGAAAGGCATCATGGCGGCGTGCCTGTTATCGATCCAACGGCATACAAGCTCGTTATTCATGGCATGGTAAAAAGGCCGATGACATTTACATTGAATGATCTCAAACGTTTTCCTTCAGCTTCACGTATCGCTTTCCTTGAATGCTCGGGCAATTTCAGAAGTGGAAAAGAAGAAATGACACCGCAGGAAATTTGCGGACTGACAAGTCAGAGTGAATGGACGGGCGTAATGCTTTCCACTCTGTTCAGAGAAGTGGGTGCAAGCCCCAAAGCCACCTGGTTTCTTGCAGAAGGTTCTGATGCGGCGGTAATGACAAGAAGCATTCCAATGAGCAAAGGATGGAACGACGCTATGATTGCTTACGGACAAAATGGTGAAGCACTACGTCCTCAGCAAGGATATCCCGCCCGTCTGTTTTTGCCGGGATGGGAAGGCAACACGAATGTGAAATGGATCAGGCGCATTGAAGTATCTGATCAGCCATTTATGACAAGAGAGGAAACATCAAAATACACCGAGAATATCAAAGATGGAAAAATACGGCAATTCAGTTTTGACATGGATGCCCGCTCTATCATTACATTTCCCGCATATCCGGTACAGTTAGATAAAGGCTGGGTAGAAATAAAAGGACTCGCATGGAGCGGACGTGGAAAAATTTTAACAGTGGAAGTAAGTGTTGATGCGGGAAAAAAATGGTATTCTGCAACATTACAGGAACCAGTACTGGACAAAGCTCATACACGTTTTCGTTTCTTGTGGAAATGGAACGGACATGAAACAGAAATCATGAGCAGGGCCATTGATGAGACGGGTTATACGCAACCAACGCTGCAACAATTGACGGATGCCCGCGGAAACGATATGGGCGGTTATCATTTGAATCCCATCACAGCCTGGGCCATAAAAAGGGACGGCAGGGTTTTGTTTAAACCGGAAAAATGGAAATAAGATGAACGAAAGAAAGGACTATGACGCAGTGGTTGTAGGCGCGGGCCCAAATGGTCTCGCGGCAGCAATTACTTTGCAACAGGCAGGGCTATCGGTGCTATTGATCGAAGCAAAGAAAACAATAGGTGGCGGTATGCGCACAGCGGAACTCACATTGCCCGGTTTCAAACACGATGTATGTTCCGCCATACATCCAATGGCTGTCATGTCACCATTTTTTAAAACATTGCCTTTGGAGGCTTTTGGACTGGAATGGATAGAACCGCCAGTGGCCGCTGCACATCCACTTGATGACGGTACAGCGGCGGTTCTCACCCGTTCTCTTGAAACAACTGCACAATTGTTGAATGAGGACAAAGAAGTGTATCTAAAAGTTTTTGGAAAGCTGGTAAAGCAATGGAAATCGATCCAGCATGATGTGATGGCTCCATTGCACATTCCGGAGGCGCCTTTTTCATTTGTTGATTTTGGCACAAAAGCACTGTTACCAGCCACTCAATTTGCGAAGCGTTTTAAAACTGAAAAAGCAAAAGCTTTATGGGCGGGCTTAACGGCACACGCCGTTCAGCCGCTTGATCGGCTTACTACATCAGCTATCGGCCTGGTGCTTACCACTGCTGCACATACCGGTGGCTGGCCCTTGCCAAAAGGCGGTTCGCAATCATTGGCAGATGCGCTGGCATTTTATTTTTTATCGCTGGGCGGAAAAATAGAAACAGATACACCGATAAGTTCATTGAAACAATTGCCATCTTCACGTGCCGTGTTGTTTGATGTTTCTCCAAAACAATTGTTGAAAATCGCCGGACATAATTTTTCGTCACTATACAGATCCCAATTAACGAAATACAGATATGGCATGGGTGTGTTCAAAGTAGACTGGGCGCTCGATGGCGCCATTCCTTTCACTGCAGAAGAATGCAGGCTGGCTGGTACGGTCCACATCGGCAATACATTGACGGAGATCGCGGCTAACGAAAAAGCAACTTGGCAGGGGCAACACCCTGAGAAACCTTTTGTATTGCTGGCGCAGCAGAGTTTGTTTGACTCATCACGTGCACCCGAGGGCAAACATGTTGCATGGGCTTACTGCCACGTACCAAATGGTTCTACCAAAGATATGACAGCAGCAATAGAGAAGCAGGTGGAAAGATTTGCGCCTGGTTTTAAAGAGCGGATCATCGCAAGGCACACATTCAACACAAGTGAACTTGAGCAATACAATGCCAATTACATTGGAGGCGATGTGATCGGCGGCGCCACTGATATAGGTCAATTATTTACCAGGCCCGCATTACGCTATTCGCCGTACCGAACATCAACAAAAGGTATTTACATATGTTCTGCCTCTACTCCTCCCGGTGGCGGCGTGCATGGCATGTGTGGATACAACGCAGCAAGCAGAGTACTGAAAGATCTGTTCTGAAAAATATAGTCTATTAAAATAGTAGACTTATGTAAAAAACAAACTATTTTTACAACCATCAATTGAGTAAAAAGATTTGAACCCATATTTGTACAATCATCCTTAACGATTATCCGACGATAACTCATCGTCAGTTTCTCAGGATACAACAACCAACAAAGCAAATGTCAAACGAAACGATCAACAGTAATATTTTATCGCCGGAACTCTCGATTTCTGCTCCGGCAAAAAGAAACATCTTAAAGGGGCTCCATGAAGATGTATGGGCCGTAATCATAGCGGGGCTTTTGGTTACAGGAATTCTTACAAGCGCCTTTCTTTCGCCTGACTTTCATTTTAAAACACCCGTTTTTCAGTGGTCCAATTCACAAGAACTGCTGACAAAAGTTTTGTCTTTCAACAATCTGTTCCTGCTTGTTATTATCGCTGCGGTGTTTTGCTCATTGTCTTCTATTGCAATTTTATTTTCCGTAGGCAATGTACGCAGATATATTACCGGCTTTCTATTCATTTACCTGCTTGCACTTGTATCGCTGGTGGTTTCCGGCAATAAGACAATTAGTTTTTATGGCATAGAATACGTTGTATTCGGATTGATGTTGGGTTTGTTGTTAGGCAATCTAACGAAACTGCCAGACTGGATCAAAGAAGCTGCACGGTCGGAGTTCTTCATTAAAACAGGGCTCGTAATTCTTGGCACTAGCATTCTCTTCACAGATATTATAAAAGCAGGATTGCCGGGGATCCTGCAGGCGATCTTTGTTGTTGCTGCTGTTTGGTTCTTCGCACTTTGGTTGTCACGTAAATTAAAAGTGGATGATGAGTTCGGCGTGATACTTGCTTCTGCGGTTTCCATTTGTGGCGTGTCCGCAGCTATCGTTGCATGCGGAGCGATCGGCGGAGATAAAAAGAAGTTATCGTATGTCACCACCCTGGTCCTTCTTGTCGCAATTCCTATGCTTATTTTCATGCCATGGATCATAAGAGAAACAGGCATATCAGAGGTAGTGGGCGGCGCTTGGCTCGGTGGCACGCTTGATACTACTGCTTCTGTAACGGCTGCTTCTGAATTGGTTGGCCCCACTGCCACTAAAGCAGGTGTAATCATTAAATTTTCACAGAATGTACTGATAGGTGTAGCGGCATTTTTCATCGCCGGATGGTGGGTATGGCGCAAAACAGCAGGCGTGAATGAGAACGCAGAAAAACCATCTTTAAAATTAGTTTGGGAACGCTTTCCAAAATTTGTGATTGGTTTTATTGCAGCGTCTCTCCTTTTTTCATTCATTATTCCAATCGAAGCAGGCAAACAGGTATCTGGCATCTTCAGCAGTTTGCGTACAATATGGTTTGCCCTCGCATTCGTTTCAATCGGTCTTGAAGCAAGATTTTCGGATCTGTACAAAATGGATGGTGGCCGTCCGGCACTTGCTTTCATTGGCGCCCAATTGTTTAATATTCTATGGACATTGCTCTGGGCCTGGTTATTGTTTGGAGGCGTTTTACTTCCTGCTCCGGATATACAATAGATACAAATTCCATCATAGCATAGCTCAATTACCATTAACCAAAACGACTGGCTGTACACATTACGTGTGCAGCCTTTTTTTCTTTCGTATTACTTTTAAACAACGATTTTTATTCTTATCTTAAAACAGGTAAAGCTGAAAACTTTCACTATAAAAACCATAGCTCGCCTAAACGGTTGTCAGAATAATATCGTTTGCTCAAACCTATCCTCAATTCAATTGTTACACTGCATTGTCTTCGTTTGATCGTATATAGAAAGGCTTTTTTTACTAATAATAAATACAAATTACATGGCAGATCCTAAACAAACTTACCAACAGACTGCGCTCGGCGACAAAGCAGCACGGCAGCTCGCAATTGCCACCCGTACCGTTCCGCAAATGGTTACCATCAGTCCCCGCTGGCTTACAAAAATGATGAGTTGGGTTGGTGTAGAGTCAGGTGTTTACCGCCTTAACAAAGTAAAAGACGGAACCGCCATTGAGGTAGATTGTTCCGCACGAGACGAGCGTGTGTTACCACAAACATTCGTCGACTATATTGAAAATCCGAGAGAGTACAATCTCGCTGCGGTACAAACCATTGTGGACGTGCACACCAGAGTTTCTGATCTGTACAGCAAACCTTATAATCAAATCAGCGAACAGCTTCGCCTTGCAATAGAAACAATTAAAGAGCGCCAGGAAAGCGAGTTGATCAATAACAAAGAATATGGGTTGCTGCACAGTGTGGCCAAATCACAGGTCATTAAAACACGCACGGGTGCACCCACTCCGGATGATCTTGATGAACTGATTTCGCTGGTATGGAAAGAGCCCGGCTTTTTCTTACTGCATCCTTTGGCCATAGCAGCATTCGGCCGTGAGTGTACACGCAGAGGAGTTCCTCCGCCAACTGTGTCATTGTTCGGTTCGCAATTCATTACATGGCGCGGCATCCCATTGATTCCTTCTAATAAACTGCCTGTAGAAAAAAATAAATCAAAGATCATTCTGATGCGCACAGGCGAAAGCAGACAAGGTGTTGTCGGCTTGTTTCAACCGGGCTTGCAGGGCGAGCAATCGCCGGGATTGTCTGTACGCTTTATGGGCATTAACGACAAGGCCATCGCTTCTTATCTGGTTTCATTGTATTGCTCATTGGCCGTATTGGTTGATGATGCTATTGCAGTATTAGAAGACGTTGAAATAGACAAATACCATGAGTACAAATATTGAGCCCAATGGTTTGCCGGACATTGCTTTTTTGGAGCAATTGGCAAATCAATATTTTAAAGAAGTGCCTGCGTCACAACAAGGGGATTTCAACACAACACAACGCCCACCTTATGCAGGACAGGAATCAAATTATGACACACTGATTGGTCAGTCATCATTGGTGCCGGTTGCTCCCATGGCGGGAACTGTTCCGCTGCAACAGCCGTCTGTGGCGGGTTCAGGCGCTTCTTCCTCTGTAGGAAGTTATGCTAATTTTATTGATCTCGGCAATACAGCACCAGAACCGCCGCTACCGGCTTACAACAGCAATGGTGACGGTGTGCCTGTTTCTGTAGCTGGCAGTGGCGCGTCTCCGTCAACGATTCATCATGGCAACAATGTTGATTTTGAAGATCCGCAAACAAGTTTTCACGATCCTAATTTGAAAGGGATCAACAACAGAAATATTCCGGGCGACAGCGTGTTTTCTCCTGCAACTGTTTTGAAAGAATATGGCGTAGGCTTTGATCAGTATACACCGTTTAATGACTCCCATTTTAAACAACCGGTTGCGACTGAACCACCACTCGTGTCCCGCAGCAGCAGTGAAGGGGGTGTACCTCTTTCGGTGGCAGGTAGCGGCGCATCGCCATCAACCATACACCACGGCAACAATGTTGATTTTGAGGATCCGCAAACCAGTTTTCATGATCCTAATTTATCGGGGAATGACAACAGAAATATTCCGGGCGACAGTATGTTTTCTCCGGCAATTATTTTGAAAGAATATGGTGTAGGTTTTGATGAGCATGTCCCATTCAATGATTTTAATTTCGGACAACCGGCTATTGATCAATATCCTGCTGGCTATGAATTGCCTGCTACAGGCAATGAACAAGTACCGGGTTTTTATTTTTTACCAGACAATCACCTTACGGGAAACAGCACGCAGCCATTGATCAACGAGCCTGTCCTTGCCAAGAGCACGTATTCCACTTCTACACTACTGCCATGGGGTTTTGATGCCAATATCATCAAAAAAGATTTTCCAATACTCAATGAGCGTGTGAACGGTAAGCCGATTATCTGGCTGGACAATGCAGCTACCACGCAAAAGCCGCGACAGGTAATTGACAGGATCAGTTATTTTTATGAGCACGAAAATTCCAACATTCATCGTGCTGCGCACACACTTGCGGCGCGTGCCACAGATGCTTATGAAGAGGCTCGCAAAAAAGTGCAGCTGTTTATCGGTGCAGGTTCGCCTAACGAAATCATTTTCGTGAGAGGTACAACCGAAGCGATAAATCTTGTTGCGAAAAGTTGGGGCGAACAAAATCTTGCAGCAGGCGATGAAATTATACTCACGCACTTGGAACATCACGCCAACATTGTTCCCTGGCAACAACTTGCGGCAAAAAAAGGGCTGAAGATCCGCGTTGTTCCTGTGGATGATGACGGACAGGTTTTACTGGATGAATATGCTAAACTCCTGAATCCAAAAACCAAACTGGTTTCTTTTACGCAAGTGTCAAATGCATTGGGCACTGTTACGCCTGTAAAACAAATTATACAAATGGCAAAGCAGGCGGGTGCAAAAGTATTGCTCGACGGTGCACAATCTGTTTCACATCTTCGTGTAAACGTGCGTGAGTTAGACGTAGATTGGTTTGTATTTTCCGGCCATAAAATATTTGGTCCAACAGGGATAGGTGTTGTGTTTGGTAAAGAAGCTTTGCTAAATGAAACGCAACCATGGCAAGGGGGCGGCAACATGATAAAGGACGTTACTTTTGAGCGTACTCAATTTCAAAATGCACCTTACCGCTTTGAAGCAGGAACCGGCAACATAGCAGATGCAGTGGGTTTGGGTGCTGCTCTGGATTATGTAACGCATCTTGGTATTGACAACATTTATCGTTACGAACATTACTTGTTGCAGTACGCTACTCAGCTAATGAAGCAAGTGCCGGGGTTAAAATTAATCGGCACCGCAGCGGATAAAACCAGCGTGCTTTCATTTACTTTGAACGGCTACACCAATGATCAGGTAGGACAAGCACTGAACCAGGAAGGTATTGCAGTACGCACAGGCCATCACTGTGCGCAGCCAATCCTTAGAAGGTTCGGTTTGGAAAACACTGTACGTCCTTCATTGGCATTTTACAACACATGCAATGATGTAGATGTAATGGTCGCTACATTGAAAAGACTTAAAGGGGTGAAGTAAGCGTGCAAATTATTGCGTTGCAGAATTTAGAAAGTTCATAACAAAAAGCCTGTAAACTTTGCATCTACAGGCTTTTTGTTTTTCGCGAGTTTAAGTGCAAAGTTATTTTACCTCTGTTGAGAAATCCTGTTTTGGTTCCATTCATAGCCTTTTCCGCGTATTATCTAAACAGAGTGACAACGCCCTTTTGTTGTTGTTTTTTTCCGTCGATATCTATTAATGAGATCGTCCAGATGTAGCTGCCCGTTGGAGCCTGCAATCCGTTAACAGATCCGTCCCATCCTTTCTTTATGTCGTTGCTTGTAAACACTTTTTGTCCCCAGCGATTGTAGATGTCCATGGTAAATAATTGAACGGGGAAAACATATTTCACCTTGAATACATCATTATTGCCATCATTATTTGGTGTAAAGGCATTGGGCATGTTTAGCAGACAAAGAACAGTGCCAATACGTATCGTGCCGTTGTATGACCCACAAATGTTGGTGGCTTTTAAAGAGTAAGTTCCTTCGCCAGAAGCAGTGAAATACGGCATCGTACTATTGTCCTGCCACAGAAAATCTGCCTTCGTGTTTAATGCGGGCGACAACGTTATGGCTGAGCCTTTGCATATTGCAGTATCATTGCCGAGGTTGAATTTTGGCTGAGCGAGGTACTGAATCTTTATTTCGTCTTTTGCCTCGCAATTTTCGATGGACGCTACAACATTGTATATTCCTGCTTTTGATATAACATAATCCGCAGCTCTGCTCCCATCCTGCCATTTATACTGTGCGTTTTGATTGTAAGCATGCAGCATTTTAATGTCACCTTCACACAATGTGGTATCATTGCCCAAGCTTACAAAAGGCGTTGTGATGTTTTTTACTTTAACGGTGTCGCTAAACATACAGCCATTGCGGGATGCCTGCAGCCAATAGGTTCCGGCCAATGTAATTGAAAGCGAGTTGGAGCTGCTTCCGGTGTTCCATAAATAAGCAGCGTTACTAATTTTGAAGTCATAGATCAACGTTTGTCCGGTGCACAGCGTTGTATCATTGCCTAATGTAAAATATGGCAGGGTATTGATCTGTTTAACCTGCAAAGTGTCTGCTGTTTTACATCCGTTCAGGTAAGCCGTTACAATAAAGCTGCCTGCTGTGGAAACGGTCAGGCTGCGGGAAGTGGCTCCGGTATTCCATTTATACGTGTCGTATCCCGCGCCGGCATCCATCAATAGCGTTTGCTGTTCGCAAAGACTGGTGTCATTTCCAAGGTTTATCTTGTTGATCTGTTTTACCGTGACCTGCACAGAATCTGTTGCATAGCAACCGGATTCCAAAATTGCCTTTACTGCATACAATGTATCACTTGCAGGAAATACCCTCATAATATTTGCTGCAAGCTGGAGGCTATTGTAGTTAACCATCCACTCGTATGTTTTGAAACCGGCAGGTGCAGTAATGGAAATCGTATCGCCTTTGCAAATACTCATATCGGAACCCAGCGTCATGGGAACAGGCGCATGATCAGTGATCAACAATGTGTCACTGTATGTATTACCACAGGCATCTGCCACGGTTACATAGTATTTCCCAGCCATTGTTGCCTGGAATATTGAGTCAGTTGAACCGTCCTGCCATTTATAAGAAGCGTATCCTTTATGTGCATTTAAGGTGATGGTGTTGCCAGGGCATATTTCTTTATCGGCTCCCAGGTAAACATTCCCAGGCGCCGCCATTACCGTAATTTTTGACGAGTCCATTAACGTCTTGCAGCCATTGATCGAAGCATGAACAAAGCCTTCCCATGACTTCTTAAAAGTGAAATGAAAGGTCGAATCATTAACCTGTAACAATGATTTAACCGCTGTTGTGTCGTAGTCAAAAAAAGGAATAGCGCCACATGCCGGATTTTTCCTGACAAGGAAAGGCAAAGGTTCGTTTACACAAACAGTGTCTTTTTGAAAGACCATCGATATCGTATCGCAGTGCGCTATCTTTTGACAACCGGGCTGCAAAGTCAGGCTGGCATTGAAAGCCCTGTATGCTTTAAACTGGCTTTCACTAAACACGTTTGCTCCCGTTGAATCAAGCGACCACTTAGCCCATTGTGCTGTAAATGGCTGCACGAACAGTGAATTATCGTTGTAGCCCAAACAATCTGATGCTGTGTCGGAAAGGTGCAGTTTCATGAACTCCAGCTTAAAAATACCCGCGGGATAATTGTAGTTTGTTTTTATGTCCAAATCGCCACCATCATCCATGCGAAGGGAATTAGACGAATAGGGAACCAATTCCACTTCGTACCTGCGCTTTCTTTGCTTCAAAAGGCTTTTGCCTTTATACTGCACAAAATACATGTCTGATGTGGTGTTATCAATATCATTTTTCATGATAAAGAAACCACTGCCATCAGGATAAATTGTATTGTAACTGGAATTTATGTTGGGTTGCACGGTGCTTCTAAAAGAGTAAGTGCTGACAAGGTTTAGCTTCTCGTCGAACTCACCAAACGACATTTGATAAAACGGGGTTACACCGTTCCATTGGTACTGGTAGTAACCGTACGGCGCGCCGCTTATCATGTAATGACCGTTGTTCAGTTTCGTGACCTCTTCGTTTTGTAAAAATCCGGGCTTGCTGCCGGCCGTGTCAGTTATTTTAAAATAGTTCGTTTGCAAAGTATCGCCTTTGTTTTTGTCGATGCGGAATGCAGTAAGGTAGAGTTCGTTGTTTACTGACGACTTGCTGAATGTGATTATTTCATTGGCAGTTACATCAAGACCAAAAGGCCTGTCGTAGGAAAAGTTTTTGCTCTGGTATAACCTGCTCCAAACGATATGTCCGTCGTTCGTGTTCAACCTTATGAGTGTATGCCCTGCGAGCCAGTTTGGCCCGATAAAAAAAACATCGTCAGAGGAAGGGTCTTGCAGGATTTGTTGTACATAATAATAATCGCCGCTCCCGTGATAATTTTCCCATAGTCTTGAAGCAAATATTTTTGTCCAAAGCAAATTGCCTTTGTCGTCTGTTTTGGAAATCAACAAATCATCATTGCCCGTTGTGCGATTCACAGTGCTACCCACTAGAAGAATGGAGTTATCCCTAAGTTCGAGCACTTTATAATAATTGAGCCATTCGTTGCTATTGGCTTTTTTTCCTGTGCTGTCATAATATTTGGACCACAGCACATTGCCCCATTCGTCCACCTTTGTCAGCATTCCGCCGATATTGTAACTATTGTTCATGTCCTGGAACTCGCCGCAGATCAGGATATTATTGTCCGACGCTCTTATTGATTTGTTGAAAAACAAAGCAATGCCATCCTGTTGTAAAAAAAATCTTCCGGAAGTATCGTTACAATCGCTGCGAATAGGGCCGTTTAACGAAGCGGGACTTATTGATTGTCCTATGAAAGAAGCAGGACCGGCACGTAACCCGGCCATTTTTGCGGGCGTTGAATGAAATAAATCCTGCTTATCGAGTCGCCCGGTAATTCTTTCCCTTTGCAAAAGCATTATTGAGTCCAGCTCACCTCGCTGCATAAAAGACGGCGACTGACTGGTTTGCGCGTAGGAGGTGCATGCCATTAACAGAATGATGCTAAAGAATAGGGTTATAAGAGGTCTCATTGGGTTTAATCGGGCATTTTACGCAATTAATGACCAGGGTTAAGGATCATAAGCTGTATCAGAATTTTATAGTAAGTTTCTGCGAAACAAGTTTATCGTCTTTATAATATTCGAAGAACCATTCGCCGTTTTTCCTGAACACAATGCCTTTAGAGATACCGTCATCTGCAATAAAACTATCCTGCTGGGAAGTTTTTAGAAGTGTCATCACTTTTTTAGGAGTGGTGTCTATTAGTTGGTAGCCATTGGGATTGGCTTGCGCATATAAGACATTACCATTTTCAGTAACTGTAGCCGGCACACCTACGCCAACTGCAACTACGGCTGCTGCAGGCACAGCGCCCACCCCTGTTTGCACAGCCGCCGGTGCTGCAAGGGTACTATCGTATTTATAATGTGCATTATGAAGTGATACGAAAGCGTTTTGCAAGGCCTCTGAATATGCAGTGCCCCATTCCTTTTCGGAGCTTTTCCCTTCAACGCTTTTAAAAACAACATTGCCCTGGCAATCTTTCAACAGCAGCGTTAAAACAGTCGTTAAAAACTTTTTCTTCTCTACAACTTCCGCTTTTAACGCACTGCATTTATTGGCAGCTACTTCTGCCGGCAACGTTTCATCCGTCAGGTAAGCGGAAAACCCTACCGATTCCAGCAAAGATTTTGTAAGCATGTTCACCCCATACTGATTATCCGATTTCAAAAAATCAAATCGCTGGGGCACTAAAACATACTTGTAGCTGTTGATAGTATTTTGTGATTGCGAATGCGCGGTGACAGTCAAAGACACTGCCAGTAATAGTGCAACTAGTTTCATATGAGTTATTGTCGTGTTGTCACGAAGATATATAAACTTGCAATTAGAAGCGCTTGTTCTTTATAACCTTCCGGCGACACATTTCTGAATTGATTTCAAAATATTATTTTTAGAGTCGTCATCTGGGCAAACCCTTGTTTTTCATACAATCATGTTGAAATATTTATTCATAACGACTGCATTCCTAATCCTGGTGGGTTGCCAAACTCCCGGTAAAAAAGAAGAAATTCCGCAACGGCTGTTGTCGGTAATCAATTATTTTGACAGCAACAGGATAAAAGAACTTGATACCGTGAAGTTTGAAAAGAATATCAACGGTGGAAATAACTATTGGAGAGTGGCCGACTCTGGAAATATTAGCTTTACTTATCAGCGAAGTTTCCCGGACAGAACAAACTTTGATTACGCCCTTCTTGTTTCGGATAGCCTTGAAAGAATCTGGATTTCCAACAGGTTCGTTTTTAGCCGATTTTTTCCAATGAAAATAAAATTGCCTCCGAAGAACATCCATATGATTTTAAATCAGAACGGACTGATTGACATTAAACTATCCTGGGTCAATAACAATTATGATGAGCAACATGATGTGCTGTTTAGTGCTGTTGAACCAGATTCTATATTTATAAGTACAAATCCTTTCGACTATTTTAAGGCAAGGACCAAAACAATGGACAGTGTTGGAATAGAGGGAATTTCAAAACCTACTTTTGGTAATATTTTTATAATAGAACTAAAGGGCGGAAAAGAATTTCTAGACTATTTGCCAGATAACATTTTGATTGTAGACAACTATAAACATACTTTCGATAGCGTAATCTCAAAAGGAACAAGAATAGACCGGCATTGGGTATGGCACAAACTACCCGCCCATTGATGGTGTTTCAATCCGACCCCCAATTTTCCTATCAGAAAACCTCATGACAATCATGAAAATCTGCGTTCTTTTTTCCACTCAAAAAATCAAGCAATGGAAAACATAGAGATAAAACCCGTAACTAAAAACGATGTAGCTGATCTTCAAAAAATAAGCATACAAACTTTTACAGAAACGTTTGCGGCATACAATACTGAAGAAAATATGGCAAAATATTTACGCGAGTTCCTTTCCTTCGGCAAGCTTTCTGAAGAGTTGGATAACGCGTATTCAACTTTCTATTTTGCCACGCTGAATAATTCAATAATTGGTTATGTAAAACTAAACTTCAGCAATGCACAAACTGAATTACAGGATAGCAACGGCATGGAGATCGAGCGCATTTATGTTTTGCAGGAATATTTCGGCAAAAGTGTTGGACAGGTTCTATTTGAAAAAGCGAGACAGGTGGCGGAAGAAAAAAATCTGCACTATATGTGGTTGGGCGTCTGGGAAAAAAATCCAAGAGCCATCAGCTTTTATAAAAAGAATGGATTTATTGAATTTGACAAACACATTTTTAAACTGGGCGAAGATGAACAAACGGATATTATGATGAAGAAAATCTTAAACAATGGTAAATCAGTTTGAGACACAATTGCCCCACAGATTGACGTTTTTGCCCCTCACGGTTTCAGGATGTGTGAGCTACATTTGTGAAACAAATCAAACTTATGCGCAAGTTAATTGTGAAGATGTCGATGTCGCTCGATGGTTTCGTGAGCGGTTCCAATGACGAGAGAGATTGGATCTTTAAGACCGGAGACGAGGAGTCATCAGCGTGGAGTGTTGGAGTTATCAAAGAAGCGGGCATTATTATCATGGGCAGAAAATCTTTTGAAACAATGGCTCCTTACTGGCCTACTGCCACGGGGCCGTTTGCCGAACCGATGAATAACATACCTAAAGGAGTTTTTACAATAAAAGGATTTAAGAGTATCGATGCGGTAAATACTACAACTGCGAACCAGTCACCCAATGCAGATTCATGGACCAACGCCCGGGTTTTCGACGGCGATCTTGCGGAGGAAATCAGCGCACTGAAAGCTGAAAACGGGAAACCGATAGTTGCTATTGGCGGCGCCGGATTTATTCAAAATCTTATACTAACCGGCCTCATTGACGAGTACCAGCTTGCGATTCACCCAGTGGCGCTAGGTGCAGGATTTCCAATCTTCAGCGGTCTCTCAGTACCCCTTTACTTAACGCTGGCAGAGGTAAAAGCTTTCCCGAAAGGAACGGTGGTACATACTTACCGCAAGTAGCATTATCAAGATTTTTTAACAAGCGGCCCGTGATTACAAAGCACAGGGAGTCCCTATCACTCAGGAATTTGATAACCGGGAACTAATTTCTCAAATGTAAACCGATACTCTTTTCTATGATGGACCAGGATTATCGTATCTGTCCGTGAGGGTTTGATCACAATATCTCCAACCTCTGCGATGCTGGCAAAGGAAAGGTTATAGTCCGCGTAATCGGGATAAAAAGTAAATACCTCATTCACTCCGTCTATTTTAATGCGTGTACCGCCGTTACTTGCATAGACGTAATTGAGCGTTCCATTACGGATATCTTTTTTGTAAAACGCGATATACTGCCTTCGACTCTGCGGAACACCAATAAAGTGTTGCCAAAGCGTCGTCATCAATATTGCAACAAGAAAAAAAGTTATCGGCCATTTAGCGCGTTCGAGATTTTCCTTTAGTGTCATTTCCCTGATTTATAAAAATAGTACCTGTAATTAATCAATTGAAAAGTATCGCCAGCTCCCGTGCCCGCCAGACCAAACTGCCATGATCATTGAAACCGGAGAATGCGAAAATTATTAGGCGTAAATATAGAAAGGTTTCAAAACCTTTCTATATTTACGCCCTTGCAGGTTTCCCATAAATTTTAATACTAAAAATCACACCCTAGACTCAACTATGTTGCTTATGTCGTTAACCCCCTGGAAAATCACCCGTTCGAAATTGATTGTCCTTTTTATTGCAGCCTTGCCAAACGTAAAGCTTGTCGCTCAATCTACTGGCAAAAATGAATCACTGCACCTGCTTTTTGATGAATATCATGAAGAAGGCCTAAAGCTCAATCCCCTCAGTGCCACAATGGAGGGCGATGACCGGTTCAACGATCTGTTGCCTAATGATGGTGCCGCATCGTTTATAAAAGCCAGCCATGCGTTTTATACAAAGTATCAGAATTCTCTAAAGACATACAACTATCAAAAGCTAAATGCACAGGATAAACTCTCTTATGATATCCTGATGGATGTTATTGAAAGAAGATTGGGATCCGAAAAATTTCATCCAGAGTACATGCCTGTGAACCAGATGGACTGCCTGCCTCTCTTGATTGGGCAATTAGGCTCTGGCAGTAGCTTTCAGCCTTTCAAAACATTAAAGGATTATAATGACTGGCTCAAAAGAATTGCTGCTTTTAGCCATTGGACGGATACGGCAATTGCCAACATGAGAAAAGGAATAAAAGCCGGTTACGTTTTACCAAAGGCACTTGTGGTAAAGATGATCCCACAGATGACAAGCCTCGCGGAGATGGACTCTTCCAAAAGTATCTTTTACGGACCGGTAAGAAATTTCCCGACGGACTTTTCTAAAGCAGACAAAGCTAGACTAACTGCTGCTTACTTTACATCCATTAATCAGCAACTTATTCCTTGCTTCAAAAAGTTAGCAGACTTCCTCAGCAATGACTATCTGCCGCAGGCAAGAACAAGTTCCGGTATTAATGCTTTGCCGCATGGAGATGAGATGTATCGTTTCGCTATTTATTACAATACAACCACGCACAAAACAGCAGACGAAATATATCAAACGGGCTTAAATGAAGTTGCCAGAATTACCGCAGAGATGGTAAAAATAAAGGACGCTATTGGTTTTAAAGGATCGCTGAACGACTTGTTCCAGTTCATGAAAACTAACAAGCAGTTCATGCCATTTAAAACAAAAGAAGAAGTATTGAATGCAAACAGAGCCGTGCTAAGTAAAATCGATGAGCATTTAAATAACATGTTTGGGGTGAAGCCTCGAACACCCTTTGAAATAAGAGAAGTAGAAGCTTACAGGGCCGCAGCAGCGCCGCCTCAGTATGCAGCAGGATCACCGGACGCAACAAGACCGGGCATTTATTATGTTCCTATTGTTGATCCTACCAAGATCAACACGACCGCATTTGCATTGGAAGCGACATTTTTACACGAAGCTATACCAGGGCATCATTTTCAAATATCACTGCAACAGGAGAATAACGATGTACCTAAATTCCGAAGGTTTCTCGAAAATGGGGCATTTGTTGAAGGATGGGGACTATATGCAGAATCGTTAGGAGATCAGCTGGGCTGCTATACGGATCCATATCAGAAGCTCGGTGCTCTGGGAAATGAAATTCACCGTGCTATCAGATTAGTGGTTGATGCCGGCATTCATACCGGCAAGATGACAAGGGAAGATGCCATTCGTTATATGATGGATCACGAATCGCTTTCTGAAACCAGGGTCATAGCAGAAATTGAGCGTTACATGGCGGATCCCGGGCAAGCCGTATCGTATAAAACGGGCGAACTGAAAATAAAAGAACTTCGTGATAAATATCAAAGGCAGTTAGGTACAAAATTTAGTTTAAAAAGCTTCCATGACGCAATTTTAAACGGCGGTCCGATGCCTTTGGATGTGTTTGAAAGGTATATGGATGACTGGGCCAAAACTTTGTAATGGATTGCGGCCTTTACAACAACATCCGCAGGGAAATTGGTAAAAGGCATACGAGAATATAACGTTTGCATTTATCGGTTAAATGGGCATATTCTACCAAGTCTTGCAATGATGTACATAATTTCACTGCCAGAACAAACAGATTAATAAGATCACGTCTCTAATTCGCCAAACAGGCTAACCGGCAAAAGACGTGATTTTATTATTCTATAACCAAAATGCTCTACAATGAAAATCAAGACAACAGTCATTATTACTTTCATGTTGGCATATAGTACAATTGCACAATCGCAGGTAATCATCTCGCTTTTGTTTGGTGATAAACTCAATTCTGAGAAACTGAATTTTGGCTTATTGGTCGGCAATTCCTGGGCCCATTTGTCGGACTACAAAACATCATCATCATTATCTAACTTCAACCTGGGACTATACTTAAGTCTGAAAATGAGTGAACGTTTTTTCCTGCAATTTGATGCCATGGCAAAATACAGACTAGGCTCAAAAGGCCTGCCTGTTTATAATTTGAACGACGTGCCACTGGACACTTTATTTGCAACAGGACATGTGAAAAGAGAACTCAATTACCTGGGCCTAGTCACCACTGCACAATACCGGGCGTTTAACTATTTCAACATTGAAGCCGGTCCGCAGATCATTTTACGAACGAAGGCGAAGGACATATTTTACACCGATCGAAATAATGGCACGCTGAACTTTGAAAAAGACATTTCAGACGCAGCTACACGTTTCGATATAGGCGCAATGACCGGCATTTCATACCAGATAAAAGGCAACGGTGTAAAGATTGGCGTACGCTACTACTTCGGTTTTATCGACATTTTTCCGCAGGACGCCGGCTCCAATACCAATCGATCTTTTCAGCTGGGCGCATACATTCCCGTGGGAAGAAAAAAAGCACTGGCGAAGAAACAACAGGCGGAAAATAAACAAGGAAAGTAAATTGGTAGTGTGAATTATCCCACCTTTACCTTTTGCCCGTTATAATACGCACAAACCTTGTTCATCAAACATTCTTCACATAAAGGCTTTGGCCGGCAAATATCTCTTCCAAGAAAAGACATCGACATACCGGCTTCCCATTCTTCCCGGGGAAGCACGTTCATGATCTGCTTTTCGATTTTAACAGGGTCGTCGCTTGTCGCAATTCCTAGTCTTTGAGATACTCTTACGACATGCAGATCTACTATCACGCCTTCATAAGGAGCTCCGGCAAAACGCTTGATCACATTCGCAGATTTTCGGCCAATACCTGGCAACTCTACCATCTTGTCTATTTCAAGTGGAATATTCTTATCTCCTTTAACGCGGGTGGCAATTTCTACGAGCCACTTTGCCTTATTGGCCGAGTTGATGACTTTGGCAAGCAAGGGCATCAAATCGTCAGCTGTTGCTTTTGCAAGAGAAGACATATTAGGATAGACGTTGAAAAATGCAGGGGCAATACTATTGATCAGCTTATCATTGCTTCTTGCAGACAAGACCACCATGACGACCATTTCATAGAGGTTTCCTGCCTCTAGCGGATGCGGTTCATTTTTGTATTTTTTGATCAGAGGTTTGACGGCTTTTGACCAATCGATTGTAGAAGTTGGCATGAGCAAAAAAGTTGTAAATAAAAATAGCCATTAAAATAAAGTATATAAAAAATAATTTTCGCTCACCTAAACAATATTCTACCGGACGCGAAAGGAACAATGAAACGCTAGCGGAATGCATACTTTCGAGAAAAGAAAAAATCCTAAAAAATGAAGAGAGAAAATAAAACTGAAAAACTGCAACTTTCGAAGAAGAACCGTTTGTTTCAGCGAGAAGCTGGTAATTTGATATACTCCTAAAACTAAACAAATACTAACTTAGTTTTTCAAAACGCTCTCATTTAATAAAGTACACTTTCTTTTGACGACATACAATGAAAAAAAATTCAGTAAGACTTTTTCAGGCGCTCATTGTGTTTATTGGCATAGTGACACTTGCCATTTTGATCAGGTTTCCCTTAACAGAAGGCAGAGCTGCAAACCTCGATCTGTTCAGCATTTATGCTGACCCGTTCATCTTGTATGGATACGCAGCATCGATCGCTTTTTTTGTTGCACTCTACCAGGCGTTCAAATTTCTTGGATACATCGGGCAAAATAAAACATACTCATTAAGATCAGTGGACACCATAAAGCGAATAAAATATTGTGCAATCGTATTAAGTGTTTTAGTGGTAATAGCAGGACTATACATAAAGGTGTCACACAATAAAGATGATGATCCTGCGGGCTTTCTTGCTATTTGTGTTGTAGCTATTTTAGGTTGTATCGCAGTTGCGACCGGCGCGGCAGTAAACTCATAAAATCAATCAAGGTCTTCGTCTTTTCTTTTATTACCACTATCCTATTCTGTTACATAAAATTCAATATTGTATTCCGTTTCGCCGAGGTAGCCATTTTTACCAAAAATCACTGTTTTAGTTTCTTCGTTATTATCATCCTGATGCCGGTTATTGAGCAATAATGTTTTACCGTTGTATACCGCTTTTACTGTGTATTTCCCAATCGGTATATCTTTTACCATAAAAGTGCCGGCAATGTCCTCTACCGGCCTTTCAAATGCAGCAGCAACGGTTCCATCAATCAAATTTGCTTCGTCGGGATAAGGTGTAAACACGAGTTTTATTTTCGTCATGTTCACATCAGCACCAAACATGTATAGATCAACATGTGCACCATAATAGCCAGTACCGCCGGACCGCTGGCCGCTGAGCCTCCATTTGAAGTTTCTGACAGCTCCGCTGGCTTTGCTGAAAGTCCCTGTATTATCCGGTTCCAGGTCAAACTTATATGTTTGCCCGTAAGCGTCTTTTGTAAGCTGGGCTTTGGCAGTCCAGTCACCTGCAGGATCATCGGGTAACGACACCTCGTATTTCCCTTCGTTATTACTGGCAGCAAGAAGATAACTGTTATACCACACTGTGTGTTCAATGGTAACGTTCGCGCCTTTAACTGGCAGATCTTTAGTATCGGTTACGATACCGGTTACAACGCCATTCTTCGTTCCCGTGGCAGGAGCATCAGGTAAGCCAGCATTTTTGCTACAGGCAGTTACAACAGTACTGCATATAAATGGCAATAGCCAATAGAATGTTTTGTATTTCATGTGAAATATTTTTTCGGTTTAATGGCTGGATATTTTCACGCAACCTTTGAGACATGCGGTTTGTCTTGGGAAATCATGTGGCTGTCTTCCAATCGTATCTGCCTGCTCAGGATATACCTGAAATAGTAAGCAACAACGAATGCGGCGGGAATACTGATGGATGTCCATGTGGCAAGATCTTTTGCAATGCCATGGAAATCTTTGTAATACTGAAGATATGCGCCCAGACCGATCAAAATACCTGCTACAGCGGCCAGCAAATAACCGAGTATACATTGCCATATCCATTTTGCGGGAGATTTAACAAACGGCCGTAGTTGTATGGCGTTGATGATGCCGATGGAGAGGAACATAAAAAGAATATCGAAGGGTACGAACAAGGTATAATAGCCCAGCCAGAACACCCATGGTGTAAAGAAAAGAAATGGCCAGGCGTCTGACAGGGTTTTCTTTTTTCCTATTATCTCAAATGTTTTGTTTCTCGAAATGGCAACGAAGAATACAAAAATGAATATAGAAATTGTATGCATGATAAACTGGGGCGTTGTTAAAAGTTTATCATGATCGCCTGTAAACCCGTGCGCAATAAGAGGGTGCAAAAGGCCTAATAATCCGGGGTAAACGAGCAGATTGCTAACCACCCATTTTCTTAAAAACATGCTTTTAGTGTTGTTCATAATAGTGTAATTTAGAAACACAAAGGACCTTCGTTTTGCCGGCCTGAAAAGGCATCTTTTATTCTTAAAATGATATATTTTGCGCCATGGGTTTACAGGGAACTGTTATACGCACCATCTTTCAAACAGCTACTTCATTCGGGGCGGCATTTGATGAACTTTGCAAGGTGTCACACATCAATGCGGATGAAGTGGGCGACTCAGAAAAAATGGTTGAATGGGAAAAAGCAGCGTTGATTTGGGTGCCACTTTTAAAGATCACCGGCGATCCCTTAATCGGTTTACATATAGGTATCGGCACGCCTAAAATGCTCCATGGCATGGTTGGCTTTTTGATCCAAAGTTGTAAAGACCTTGACCAGGCCTTGCAAATGTTAAGCCGGTATGGCCACATGGTGTCGCCGATGGTTTCATATAAATACACAGTCGATGATGTGGCCGTGCTTGAAATAGAACAGAATAAAATGTGGCTGCTGAAGCATCCTGAACCGGCAAGGCAGGCAAACGATTTTTTATTTGCATCAACCCTCAACACGTCCGCAGCTCTTACAGGTAAACGCATTGTTCCGTTAAGGGTAGAACTGGCTTATCCAAAGCGGGAAGTTTCAGAATATCAAAAGTTTTTTGGCTGCGACGTACTTTTTAACCAGGAGGTGAACCGGATTATTTTAGATAAACAAGATATGGCCACCACCATACTCACCAGCGATCAATCTATGTTTGAGCGCTTCAACTCAATGGTAGCCGAAAAGCAGGCGCTACTCGCAACCAACACGACCAGTGGAAATTTGAAACAGGTATTGTTCATGCAGTTCAGGGGAAGGATACCTTCTATTGACGAAGCTGCATCAGCATTGGATATGACAACCCGCAGCTTGCAGCGAAAACTGATGAACGAGCACACTACCTTCCGCGATGTTGCCGGGGAAATTAGAAAAGATATTGCTTTTCAATTAATGCAAAACCCGGCGATAAAAATATCGGAAGTTTCAGATATCCTGGGCTACTCTGATCCGACTGCATTCAGAAAAGCCTTTAAGTCGTGGACGCACGCAGCGCCACGGGCGATAAAAAAAGCTGGAGTGCATAATTACGGCCAGCGTTAAGTTCAAACCACATGGCAGCATTGAACCCGAAGAATGGCGTGTGGGATCAGGATTTTGCGCAACCAGATGATTGTTCGCTACCTTGTAATTTATGATCGACGTGAGTGGTTATCTTATTTAAACACTTTACAATTTCTAAATGGACTATTTACAAAAAATTATCGGAGACTTTGAAATACATTCTGTCGAAGGAATTAAGGAGTGTTTTGAAAACGGAGTTGACCCAAATCAATCATATAATGGAAAGCCGCTGATTTATGAGATGATAAACATGTATTTGCGTGGCTCTGAATTCAAAAACTGTATGCAGGCTTTTGTAGATTTTGGTGTAAAATTCGAAGACAAAGTTTTATTGACAGTTTTACTTGATGATGCCAATTCACTTGATAAACTTTTAATTGGTGACAAAAAACTGCTATTTAATAAATACTCATTGGACTGTACTTTTACGCCGCTTTATGAAGCCTCTCTTTTACATATTTGTGCAGAGTACAACCATCTGTCGTGTGCTAAAATTCTTGTCGAACATGGAATTGATATTAACATAAAAGCGGGACTTGACCACAACGGCTTTGGTGGACAAACCCCAATTTTTCATACGGTTAATCAACATGCCAATACTTGTAGTGATGTGATGAAATTTCTTGTTTCGCAAAATGCAGACTTATCATTAACCATACCTGGGCTTATCTGGGGAAAAGGTTATGAATGGGAGACGTTTATTCCTTCCGTTAATCCTATAAGTTACGCAATGATGGGACTACTCCGACAGTTCCAAAGAACAGAACAGCAGATTTATGAAATAGTATCTCTGCTCTTGAAAAGTAATTATGGGATAGACTATTTTCCGACAAACATTCCAAATAAATATTTACGCACTTGAAATGAAACTTGAAAAAATAGAAAGGACAATTTAAATATTTATTGCACAATAAAGTCGAAATCTTCTATAATATATGAGGTCAGTAACCCTTTTTTAAATGACAAATTCAAATAACATCCATTACAATTGCCAGCTTTATATGCAATTCGCATTGCATCGGTTGACGAGAAATTACTAATCGACTTATCTTTTCCTAAAAACAGAAAACTAATTGAGTTGTGTGTACCTGATGCACTTGAAAGTTGTATTCGGTAAACCTTACATTTCATGTATATCATTTCAGACGAATAAACCGATTTCATATTTATGTAATCGAATATCCAGGAGAATGATGAACCAAAAACTAATACTGAAAGAAAAATACTTTTTACGAGTATTATAAAGTCGGTAAAAAAAATCGCGATACTCTCTTTTATCTTAAAGAAGACTCTTCTAATCAAGTATATTATTACTATTCCAAAAGCAGAACCGGCAAAATAAACTAGAAAAGGAATATATGGATTTAAGAAGATCAGCCTCTTTGTGGAGTAATTATGAAAAAGCATACTTCCCGTAAACATTATCGTAACAACTACAATAAAATTATCAAACTTCTTTTCATTCATTTTTATACCTTTTAAATCCCTAAATCAACCGCTCATTTTTACAGGATCAATATCCATTTTATCTATCGTTCGAGATGCCCTGCGGAACATCTCGAACAGCAAGATATTAAAGAGCTGTGCGTTAACATGACTAACAGACACAATAGAAAAAACAAAAAAAAATAGACTTTCTACATTTCATTTTGCTTCAACACTAATTCTACTACCGGTATTTCATACAAAGGCTTTTTAGCAGGTAGCTTTAGTACGATATCATCTCCCTGTACTTCAAATTTCAATTCAGAGTTATCAAATAAAAACTGCGCATATTTCAGTTTGCTTGCATAGCCCGTTAAAATCAATTTACCATCAGAAGGATAATTATATAGATGCACATACAACCTTTTGCTATCAGCATTATAGGTAAGCTTGTTTCCTTCGGGCACTTTATATTCTTCAGGAGCAAAAGTACATTTGTAAATTGACTTGCTGTTAGCATGCATCCAATCAGCAAGGCTGTCTAAAGCATTTTTTGCCCTGTAGTCAAATTCACCACGGGCAGTGGGCCCAACATTCAGGATCAGGTTGCCGCCATTGCTAACAGAAGAAATAAGCAGGTCGAGCAGTTGTCTTTGCGACTTCCATGTATTTTCATCTCTGTAATATCCCCAGGAACCTGAAAATGTTTGACAGGTTTCAAATGTCTTTCCCTTGAATTTTGCCAGTGTTTCGGGCTTCACTTGTTCAGGCGTTTCAAAGTCGGCGCCATCTTCGTACTCGCCTAAGTCCAGGCGGTTATTAACGATGATATCGGGTTGTAATTTTCTAACCTGTTTCAACAATTCCACTGAGCCCCAATCGTCTTTCCCTTTTCCGGGCAAATTGCCTTTTGAAGCAAATGAAAAATCCAACCACAGCAGATCTATTTTACCATATTTGGTGAGCAACTCTGTAACCTGATTGTACAAATATTTTCTGTACACGGCCATGTCTCTGTTTTTATTCAATTGATTGAACGCCGCTGCTGTATCTGTCATGTTTACCGGACGCTGCGGATGTTGACGATCGATGGTAAAATCCGGGTGGTGCCAATCAAGCAGGGAATAATAAAACCCTACTTTAATTCCTTCCGCTCTGAAAGCATCTACAAACTCTTTTACCAGGTCTCTCTTTGCCTGAGTATTGGTGCTTTTATAGTCGGTGTATTTGCTATCGAACAAACAAAAACCTTCATGATGCTTGGTAGTTAAAACTGCGTATTTCATGCCGGCTGCTTTCGCTTGTTTCGCCCATAGTTTCGGATCGAATTGATCAGGATTGAACTGATCAAAATATTTTTGATATTGTTCATTGGTTAGTTGTTCCCTGAATTTTACCCACTCATGGCGTGCGGGCAAGGCATATAAACCCCAATGAATGAACATCCCAAACCGGGCATCTGTCCACCATTCCATCCTTTTCGCTTTCTGCTCTTTTGTTTCATTGCCTAATTTCTTTTGGCCAAAGGAAAAACTTGCCAACATTAACAATGATGCAAACAAAACAAGTTTGCGTAGACGATCTTTCATTTCGTAGTTTTTTGTTTATGGTTTATCAAAATCTAAGTGACAAAGGTTAACTTGCCGTGCGTATCATATCAAAAATTTAGTTTCTGCACAACCGGCTTTCCTGTCAATTTTCCTTGTGGTAATTCGAATACAAATGATTTATTGCCGAGCGTAATAGTGATCTGTTTCAAATCAGTTCTCATAAGTGGATCTTGCACAGAAACCACATATTCTTTGTTGATCAACTCAAGTTGTACAATGCAAGGATCAGAAACGCTTAATTTAACGCCCTGCCGATCAAGCTTTGTGTTTCCTTTATAAAACACTGCCTGGCACAAATTGCCATCTGATGATTTTACTGCCTGTATCAAAGTATCGTTTTGCAATACTGCAAAAGGCAATGCAGCAGACGGATCATCTTTTCCACAGTACACAACATAGCCGTAGGTATCGTTCTTTACCTCACGGCCATGATCGATCCAAAGTCGCAGGATATCCACAGCGGCAGGTAAATCTTTCACCGCGCTGTTAGCCTTATTCATCTTTAACCAATCTGTTGTTTTTGTTTCGTATGTATAGTAGGCAGTCTTGCTGTATTTTGGTAAAACGGTGTACGCAAATTTATCCTGCTGCTTTACCCAAACCGGTTTGCCTTTATCAAAGAATGACGGAATGCCAGGTTTTGCTTTTTGCCAGGAGCCATTTTCGAGCACTGCTACCTCACTCTCTTTTGCCGTTTGATCAATGGTGGTGCGAATAGTACCTTCCAATCCGGGGCGAAGATTGTTAACACCCGCCCCTAAAGCAACCAGGTAATCGCCCTGTATAAAATAAGCTTTGTGTACCTGCACGCCATAGATAGATTCGTTTTCACCTTTATTGTTTCCTTTATCATTCACATCGTCTCTATCGGAAGCATTCATTTTTTCAAAAACAAAACCTGCCACCGCATTTTCTCCTCCTGAAGTAGCCGCCCCGGCAAAATTGAATTTGCTGTTATAGCCTCTCCAGTTGGTAACGGGTTTTATTTTATCCATGCCTTCACGAGCGGTAACGCCCGGAGAAGCAGTAACATCCCAGCCACCATATATTTTCCGATACTCTGTTCCGTTACGTTGAAAGAGCGTCAGCCCATCATTATTAAAAAAGTTATAGCAATCGGCAAAATTGATAGCACTTTCAATTCCATCACACCTGTTGGAAGCCATGTTCACCATAATGTGATAGTTAGGGTTTTTCTTGATGAGATCGTCGTTATTAAAAAACCATCGGGTGCCATTGTACAAGCCGCTGGCAAACTGCAGCATATTAATATCTTTCGCATTGGCCTCACGGATGAACTGCTCTATTTCATTTTGCTCTGTACCTGTAAAGGAAAACTTCCAGTTTTTCATCAGGCTATTTGCAAGTCCCAACGAAGGGATCGTACTACTACTTTTAACATAAACCGACGAGCCACGGTCCAGGCATGGAGGCGCGTAGCCTTTATAATCGTACCAGTTGCTCCCTCTGAAAAAATTGATTAGAGTTTCTTTATTTTCCTGCGTTAATTTCTTTTCCCAGGGAGAGCCTTGTAACATCACCAGCATGTTCAACGCATTGTTGCCGCCATCAATCGGATAGCCCCAGATCAAGCATTGCTTGCCATGCCCCCAACCTGCTCCATCGGCAGTAAACCCTTCTATCCAAAATGACTCATGATATGTTGCTTGGGAGGCTTGGCTGATGCCGCGTTGGCAAACTTCTGATAACAGATCGATCATGGGAATGGACTTGTACATAAATGCTGTAGGTAATAGCGAACGATAGGCCAACGCGTTGCCGCCCACCCACCAGACATGGTTTCTGAAGCGTTCTATCTGCACCACATTCCTGTCGGTGGAGTCATTGCGCAATGGTTGGGTCCAGCATTGCAAAGCCACTTCTTTCAATTTAAGACAAGCATCTTTTAGTAGCGGATCATTGCTCTTGCCAGCTTCTACTTCATCCATTTGTTTGAGCAACGAAAAATAAGTATTTACTGCCGCCGTAGGAATCAGGAAACAAGAGGCATGGAACCTTGGCGCTGCATTGTTTCGGCCCGTTTCGAGATTAGAATAACGAATAATGGCTTTGAGATATTTATCTGCTAATACATCACTTTCATTCAATTCACCACGACGATAAGCGTCTGCTATTTTCCAAAGGCGGTTCATTGCTTCCGATACCACTTTCGCAATTACATCGCTTTGTGGCGTATATTTTGAAATCAACATTTTTTCATCCGCAATCTTCGTTTCCTGTTGCGCCAGATCAGTAAACTGTCCGTAGTCTCCAAGTAAGCCAAGACATTCCCGGCTACTCATTTTCACTTCATTCAATTGCGCATATCGATAGGGCGTTTTGTTGAAACCTTCGCGGTATTTTTTTATGGCTGCTTCTTTTTGTGCGTCTTTTACCGTCATGGCTTGCGTGGAATATTTCACATAGTTGTCGTAAGCAAACTTCCGTTCTGCATCTTGTGCCCAACATTGAAGGGCACAGGGAATAGCAGAAAAAACAAGCATTATATTTTTTATTTTTTTATCTGTTATCATTTTTCAGTGTGATTAACCTTGAAGTATTAGCCGGTATAATATAAAGCAGTTTGTTGTTTATCTAAGTTTCTCTGTAATGTTTTTTGGTGTTTTTCGGCGTTGAACCATTTCGCCTCAATGATAACTAAAGGCGCCGCCTCGAAGGAGAGCGGCATCTTGATCATTAAACCAATCTATATAAGGTTCTTACAGACAGAATCCGCCGCGGCTATTTTATAACAACCGGAATTTTTCTTGTGGTAGTATCCTGTGTATATGCAGTAAGGTTTGTGGCCGCAAAAACTGCATCGTATTTTCCCACTGCCGGATACAAGTATTTAAAGGGCGCAACTGCAGTAGTTATATTCTTTACCGCAACTCCCATATCAGGTGTCACTGAAGTAAGATCAATACTTCCCATAAACGTCCACGCTTCAGCATTGGAAGTAGCATCTGTTGCTGTCGCGGCTCCTGTTATCACCAATGAAGTACCTGCCGTAATGGTCCAGTTATAAGTATTAGCAACTGGAAATGCCATCCAGCCGGGACTAAATGTAGTTCCTCCATAGTTCACTATGGGAACGTTGTATGCACCGAGGTTACCAATAGTATAGATGGTACCATCGGATAAGTTGTTGCTAAGTGTTAGGTTAGTAATCGTCCATTTATTTTGAATGGAACCGGCTTGTGCAGTGTATTTGAAGGCAATAAATACTTTTTTACCCGCCGCTGCATAAGTGCTAAGATCTATTGTATCAGTAACCGCCGTTGCATTTGTTGCCAGTTTTGAAGGCGTTACATCGATCCAGGAAGCCGCAGCAATATTGGCCTGCGTTGCAGCACTATCGTAAACCAATGTATTGGCAGTTACTACGCCCTGAACAACTGTCCTGCTGCTAACCACACCTTTAAAGTCAGTAGACAACATTACGTGCAATGAGTTAGCCTGTGTACCAGCATTTAACGCATTGGTAAAAATAAGCCTGGAAATACCGGCAGCAGATGTGCGGTTACGATAAATATAATTGTGCCCTATTTCTCCTGAATAAAAAGTAACGGCAACAGGATTGCCGGTGAAATTAAAAGTTGCGGGGCTGCCCAATGAATAAGAAGCTCCATCATGGCTGGCATTCATTGAATCAGCCTGAACACCGAATGAAGAAACTGGGGCAAGATCCAGCGGTTTCTTATTACATGAAGTAACAGAAGCTGCAGCAATTATTATTGCTAATATATTTCTAGAAGAAAGCATAGTTTAAGTTTTTTCGCATTGTGATAAATGACTGTACCCGTTATTCTTACCATCCTGGATTTTGAGTCATGTTTTTATTAACGCTCATTTCGGATGATGGAATAGGCAATAGCAAATGCTTGTACTGCGGAGCCGATGCCACGTTGCTATATCCTGTAATTGCATTGGCTTTGGTGTTTGTGGCGTATGAGGACCATGCATTCATCTGGTTGTACACGTCAAGCATCGTTGAGTAAAAAATATTCCAGCGAACAAGGTCAGCCTTTCTGGTGCCTTCATAACAAAGTTCACGTGCACGTTCATCCTGGATATCCTTCAGCGTTATGGCGGTTTTATCTACGTCTGCAGCTGTTAACAAAGTACCACTTGCGGTGGCCGCCACCCCTGCATAAGTAAATACAGCACCGGTAACTGCTGCACTCGATGCGCCCGATGTTTGTGTAGGAGGCGTGGTAGTAGAGTTACCTGCAGTAGTAACCGTATATAAATTTCCATTGTTGATTACCTGCTTGTTCACTGTATAAGTTGTATTGGATGTCCAGGGACTGCCTAAATAAATAGTGGCTGCTGAAGCCGGTGTAAAACCTTTACCACCGGATGTAAGTTTTACGGCCGTTACCGTACTGCCGGTGATGGTGGATGCGCAACCCAACCAGTTACCCAAATTAACATCAGCAATGCTGGCATTGTTATAGTTAGAAACAATAGTAGCGTTGTAACCTGATCCGCCACTGGTAAGGGTTAAGGATTTAAGTGGCGCTGTAGCAGCTGTTAATCCATAACCTCTTTCCCGAACGGCATTTACAGCAGCAATACCCGCCGGTGTACAGCTACCACCATTCAACTGCAAATCAGCCTCGGCAAACATCAATAACACATCGGCATAGCGCAAAATGGGGAAATTGATGGAGGAAATGTTCTTGCCTTTTGGAATGATCGTCTCATAATTCCTTCTCCATTTGGCATTGTTCCTGTTATAAGAAAACACTGCGGTATTGCTAATAGGATTTCTTGTTACATATGGGAAAGTGGTAGTGCTTACCCCTAAGGTGAAGTTGGCAATGTTCCAATCCCTTCTGGCGTCGCATGAATCATATAAATTATACAGCTTTTGGTTTACATAAATAAAGCCGTAACAATAACCACTATCCTGCCAAACCTGGTTGATAGAACCCGGTAGTACGTTGGTAGCGGTAAATTGAATACCATTAGCGGATCCTAAATTACTGCCGGACCTGATAGCAGTAGCATCATTACCCGAATAATCAACTTCCCAGATACTTTCCTTTACATCATAAGTATCTGCCGCATTGTTAATAAATATCTGGCTATAACTGGGGTTAAGGCTGTGCAAGCCGGAGTTGATCACTTTTTGGCTATAAGTTCTGGAGCTATCATACATAGCTGTTGCACCAGCTTTTCCGCCGTTTAACGGATAACCGGCCATATAGAGATATACACGAGCCAGGATGCCATCGATAGCACTTTTTGAGACACGGCTGGCATAATTGAATTTAGTGATAGGAAACACTTTGTTTTCCGCAGCTTTCATGTCATTAACAATTTGCTCATAGACTGCGATTGTCGGTGTTCTTGCGATCTGTAAACCTTCCGGGCTTGTTGTCGGTGTTAATTTAAGAGGCACATCGCCAAAATTAGACACCAGCAAGAAGTGATAGTATGCCCTTAAAAACAAAGCTTCACCATAGGCTGCCTGCACATCAACGCTGGGATCCTTCGGGTCAACATAAGATAGTAATTCATTGGCCCGTTCAATACCCGAGTAACACAATTTCCAAATATTATTGACGCCAGAGGAGGAATAATCGTAATCGTACACTGCCTGGGGAAAACCAGAAGCCTGCCTGCCTGCTCCTCCATAAAAGGTTTCATCGTTGCACGCCAAAGTATTGCTTACATACTCATTATAAATTGAGCCATTAAATGAACCCAAGGGGCTGTAAATTGCTGCAAGGGCATTGATTAAATTACTACCCTGGTAGTATGACGCCGGAGGCAAAAAACTTTCCGGTTCGGTGGCTAAATATTTTTTGCAAGCCGTAAAAGCGGTTAAAAAAAAGGCTGCTAATATATATATGCGTTTCATGTAATTTTCTTTTTTAAATTAAAAAGTAACATCCAATCCCAGTGTAAATGTTCTGGCTTTCGGGTATGATGAATAATCAAAGCCGCCTGTTAATACCGAATTATACAGGCTCACTTCAGGGTCCTGGCCGGAATACTTTGTCCAGGTAATTACGTTCTGCACCGAAGTATATGCTCTGATCCCTTTAATTTTCAAATGTTTTACGACAGAAGCCGACACGTTATATCCCAAAGAGAGCGTTTTGAGTCGCAGATAAGATCCGTCTTCAATGGTGTAGCTGGAATACCCGCTAAATGCGCTGCCTAGGCCATTTACTCTCGGGATATTTGTATCGGTGTGGGTGGGGGTCCATCTATCCAAATAGCTGGTAAACTGATTTATGTTTGTACTGGCCCCTCTGAACTGGTAATTGTTCATATTCTGAATATCGTTTCCTGCGGACCATTGGAAAAATACATTCAGGTCGAAGTTCTTATAGGTGAAGTTATTGGAAAACCCGCCTATATGCTTTGGTAAACTGTGGCCAATGACAGTAAAATCATTTTGGTTGATCGTCATATCCCCATTCAAATCCTTGTATTTAATATCACCTGGCTGAATGTTTGCTCTGCTCGCATTACCATTGCTTGTTACATTACTTTTCAGCGTATAATTTCCGGAAGTTGCTTTATCAAAATCACTGTACTGGTAAAGGCCATCCTGTATCAAACCATACATTAGTCCTAAGGGTTGTCCCACTTTAGCAATATAGCTGTTCACCGAACCCAGACCACTTGTCCAGGGTGTAGTTATTCCCAATGATTCCTGTCCTTCGGCTAACTGCAACAACTTGTTCCGGTTAAATGAAATATTAAAATTACTGGTCCATGTAAAGTTCCTGGTTTGAATATTGGTCGTATTTAAAGTAAACTCAAGACCCTGGTTCCTCACTCTGCCCACATTTTTGTACACCTGCGCATAACCGGAAGAGGTAGGTACACTTGCGTTCAGCAAAAGGTGTGAAGTTTCTTTATTATAGGCGTCAATTTCTAACGCTAAACGCCCCCTCAGGAAAGCGAGTTCCAACCCAACATCACTCTGCGCCGTAGTTTCCCATTTTAAGTTTTGATTGCCGAGGGTTGAAGGATAGGCTCCATTTGTTGGAACGTTATTTATTGTATAGGCAGCGCCCGGATCCATGTTATACACCGATAAATAGGCGAAATCACTTACCCTGTTATTACCGGTAACGCCATAAGTAGCTCTCAGCTTTGCATCTGAAATAACGCTCTTCAACCCATCCATAAATTTTTCATTTGAAAGATGCCAGGCAACAGCTGCTGACGGGAAGTATGCCCAGTGATTTTCGGGAGCAAATTTGGATGATCCGTCAGCCCTGTATGATAATGTCAACAGGTATTTTGATTGGTACGAATAGTTCACCCTTCCTAAAAATGAAGCCATCGTGTTTGGAGATGCAGTTGTTGTATTTGTTTTGGCTATACCCTGACCCAAAGCGTTTATGCCAAGGGATTCATTAGGTACGTTGGTCGCTGCCAAACCATTGATGGATGTTTCAACCTTTTGGTTACTCATACCCACCATCGCTGAAATACTGTGGTCCTTATTAAACGTTTTGGTATAGGTTAAATAGTTTTCATTCAGCAATGAGGTGAATTTGTTGTTTGTGATTGAACCATTGGGTCCGCCGCCGCCGCTGAGAAATGACCCCTGCGCCGTTTGGGAACCATAAAATTTCTGGCTCTCAAGAAGCCTCTGATCTATGCCGCCTGTTACTCTTAACACTAGCCCCGGTATAATACGATATTCCAAATAAGCGTTGCTGATCAGGTCATTTGTAATATTTTTGTTCAGCGTATTTTTCAATGACTTAAATGGATTGAACCGGTAATCATTGTTGGTACCTATCAGCGGATCGGTATTGCTATCGTCTGTGAGATCGAAGCCACCACCCAAAGCAGCAGAGCTGGCAGGACTAGGGTTCACGGGCCTTCCTCCCCAAACACTGTACATCAGGTTTAATGTACTGCTGAAGTTGTTGCCGCCAACACTTAGTCCGTCTTGTTGCAGGTGACTGTAGTTGACGTTAATGCCCACTTTAAATTTATCGCTGACAGTTTGATCCAATGAAAAACGTCCCTGGTATCTTTTGAAACCGGATGTAATGATCATCCCCTTTTGGTCAAAGATGTTTCCGGAAACGGTGTACTTGGTTTTATCATTTCCACCAGACAGAGAAATTGAATTGCTATATGTAGGAGCTGGTTGGAATATCTGACTTTGGTAATCGAGAAAATCAGCCGTATCCTTATAGTAATTAAGGGTAGTACCGCCACTTAAATAAAGTTGAGTAGGTGTAGGAGTATTACCCGGCACATAAACACCTCCTGAATTAGGGTTGGCTTCCAACTGCATTACTACATAATCGTACGGCTTCAGCACCTGCATTTGTTTAATATTTTGTTGCCACCCATAGTAGCCGTTATATCTTACCACAGGAGCGCCGGTTTTTCCACGCTTGGTGGTGATCATTACCACCCCGTTGGCACCCCGTGCACCATAAATAGTGGTGGCCGAAGCATCCTTCAACACTTCAATTGATTCAATATCTGCAGGGTTAATGGTATTGGTATTCATGTCCTCCATCGGAAATCCGTCTACTACATACAATGGAGTATTGGATTGAGTAACAGAGTTGGCGCCACGCACAAAAATATTGATAGCGTTACCCGGCTGTCCGTCCATGGTATTCACCTGTACACCCGCTACCCTTCCTGCCAATGCCTGGTCGAAAGAAGCAACAGGCGCTTTCATCATATCAGACATATTTACTTTGCCCACGGAACCGGTGAGGTCTCTCTTTTTAACAGTACCGTAGCCAATAACTACTACTTCTTCCGTTTGGGTAGATTTCAATTTTAGCGTAGCATTAAGTGATGTGTTTGTTCCCAGTGCAAGGTCCTGTTGTTCATAGCCAACAGAACTGAAAACGAGATGGGCATCTGTACCGGAGGCATGAATGGTATAGTTACCATCCTTGTCGGTTCGGGTAGCGGTTGGCGTCCCCTTTAGAGTTACCGTCGCTCCTTCAATTGGGCGACCATCCGGACCATTCACCTTGCCCTTAATAACATTATTTTGAGCAATAGCAGGCAACATTGCCAGAAAAAGAAGCAGTGCAAGCAAACATCTTTTCATTTTTCAAATATTAGCAGTTAGAAATCGTCAGGGGTCGTAAACGTGCATTTCCAAAAAAAGAAATAGCTGTCGGACCTATTTTTCAAAGGATGGTTTTTCCTAAAAAATTATTTATCTATTTTTTGGTACCGAAGTAAGGCTTCCAGATAATAGTAATCAGCGTACACGATAGGCACGTCAATTTCGGTGTTGTGAGGGAAACTACCCACGGAATGTTTCAGTAAAAAAAACGCATTGCTTCCCGGCGTGGCCATATAATTTGACGTACTTAAAGTTTTCATGGATGAAATCGCAAAATCTTTGTATTTTTTTCCCTCCTCTCCCAGGTAACCACTTAACTCAAACAGCCCAGAACACACGACTGCAGCGGCTGATACATCACGCACCTTGTAATTTATTTTTGCTGGTTGATAATTCCACTCTGCAGTATATCCTTTCTCATTGACATTAAAATCCCAATAAGGAATTTTATCGGCAGGCAAATTTTGATTGTTCATGTAGAAGTCTGCCATCTTTTTTGCCGTAGTCAAAAATCGTTTATCTCCTGTTTCGCGATAGATCATTGTATAACCGTAAATGCCCCAGGCTTGCCCGCGGGCCCAGGTGGAATTGTCCGCATAGCCCTGGCAGGTTTGTTGATTCAACACCTTGCCAGTCACCGTATCGTAATTTACCACGTGGTAAGAACTGTAATCAGCTCTGATATGATTTTTCATCGTAGTCTCCGCATGACGAACGGCTATATTTTTATAAATAGGATCGCCTGTTACTTTAGAAGCAAAGAACAAAAGTTCGAGGTTCATTAAATTATCAATGATAACGGGATAGTGCCATTCTGTTTTCCCGTCCCAGGATTTGCGGTAGTTCCAGGATTTAATGCAGCCAACCGTAGGATTAAAGCGGCTTATAAGTGATTTGGCTGATTGCACAAGGACATCTTTATATTTTTCGTTGTGCGTAATGCGGTAAGCGTTGCCGTAACTGCAATACATCATAAAACCCAGATCATGGTGCGAAGTATTGAACTGATTTTGCTCAAGACTTTCGGTCCACTTTGTAGCAGCTGCTTTCCAGGCTGTATCATGTGTGTACTCAAATACATACCAAAGATTGCCGGGCCAAAACCCACCCGTCCAATCAGATATATCAGCATATTTTGTATTGCCGATGCTGTCGCTTGTACGTGGATAATGCGACAGGTCATTCGTTTGATCCAGCATCAGCCGGTATTGCTTTTCCGCTACATCAAAAGAATGCTCCACCATGCTCCTCCCGTCTTTTTTACTAATAAATGCAATAACAACAACAGTTGCTGCCAGTAGTAAAATCGCGCCCAAAAATCCATTTCGTTTCATCGCCGTCATCGTTAGAATAATTATTAAATAAATTAGTAACCTGAGCTAATTATATGTTAGCAAGTTGGCAAGAATTTTTTAAACCAAAAGGGCAAAAACGTCTTGAAAAGGGGGGATATTTTTCTGCAATTCCTAATTCTTAATTGTCACTCATATTCTTCTTTGGCAAACAAAAGCAATCGGATTAGACATAATGAATTCCGAATAAAAGGCAGATTAGTGATCGACGTGTGATCTCTATGAAAATCAAGGTAACAAAACGTATATTTTACACTGTGATCATGAGCAACAATTAATAATTGTTCAAAACAAACTAAACCCTGTATACCCGCTTAATGTTTTAAACAGAGTTGACCGGATAACAAAAAGCCGTTGCTATTTTACTAACAACGGCATGACATCTTAATACTGACTGCTAAAAACGAATTGCTTGACCAAACCAAACAAACGACAATTTCCCTATACTCTTCCCGACGACAATCGGGGTTTAAAATCCATTCTATTGTATCTTATTTGCTGATCTTCTGCAAATGCGGGCGTGCTATTTATCACAGCAATTTTTTCTTACAGATCAATCTACAATGGGGCGGCTTACGCTATTTTAAAACAAAGATCATCTTTGTTTTCGGCGAGTTCTTTAAACACCCTCTCGCCTATCTCTACTAGATTAGACAGTATGATATTTTCTGTTGTATAATTTTCTTTCTGCTTTATTAAGTCACTCTCAAGTCAACCGGCCGGTGGAAGATGCTGAAAAAATACCTTTCATACACCAGCTTCTATTAAACGACAAAGTCCACTCTGCTTTAGAGTGGACTTTGTTGTTTAATAAATCGTTTTGTAAAATGAAATGATAACTTCTTAGTTTGCTAAACCATAGCCGTTTGAAACCTTACCTTTCGATTTACTAATCGTTTCAGAAGGAATTGGCCAGTATATTCTTGGCGGGTCTCCTGCTGATGTAATACCTGAAAGTATGTTTCTTTGATATACAATAGTAGCATTGGCCATATCTATACCCCAGTTTGTCTTAACATATCCCTGGGCTTGCAAGGCAGTAGCTTCTGCACTTGTGGGGTTAATATAGCGGAACAATCCTTGTATGGCTACGTTATAGGTAGTACCAACTACTTTACTTGCTACTGCCGCAATTGATTTGTAATTATACTGCCCTCTCCATGCCGGAAAAGCAGCAGGATTAGTAAGGGTATCTGTAGAAGCACAGTCATAGGTTAATGGATTTGTCAGAGCAACTTTTTTAATCCATATATAGGCAGGGAAATCATTACCATTGGCAAAATGATAATAGCCCTGTGTTTTAATGCCATTAATTACTGCAGCCATTTGTTGTTGAACTGCTATGGCCCTTTCAGAATAAGTACCAGAGCGAATCATATCCCAACGACGTGTACCCTCGCCAAGCAATTCCAGTTTACGTTCCTGGAGTATCGCGTCTTTTAATGCCTGGCCTGTTACGTTTATATTATGTAATGTATTTCCAAAAGCCCTTGCCCTTATTTGATTAACCAAAGTAACTGCGTCACTTTCACCTAATTCTGCTTTTACTTCAGCCAACATTAAAATAACATCTGCCATTCTTAATATATGCCAATTTATACCAGAGTTTCTTTGAGCTGCGACATAAGGAGGATTCATGCGATTATCATCCCACTTATTTATCGATAAACCTCCCTGAGATTTACTGCCGGGTACAAAACTCAGCATTTTTTCGTTGCCATCGCCGTTACTTCCGGTAACAGCTACGCTAACATCTCTTCTGTGGTCGGCATTCTCAAATTCCCCATAATAAATAGTAGGAATAACACGAAGGGCAGCAAATACCTTATTAGGTGCAGCATTAGCACTACCACCATCTGATGGTCTGCCAAAAGCATATGGATATTCGCTGGTAGTTGCCAGTTGTGTATTACCGTTTAGATTTGCTATTTCCAGTAATGATTCAGGACTTACAGCTAAATCATTAAAGTACTGAAAATGGCGCTGGAATGGATTGTTAGTGTTAGCCAGCCCTCTTGTGTCGGTAGTAATTAAACCTGATGTTCCTTTGTTATCAATGGCTTTCTGCAAGTATGTCTTGGCCGTTTGGTAATATGTAAGATAATCTGTGCGGCGTGTATACACACAATTATTGGCTGTATTACCTTTATTGGTGAAGGTTACACTGCCGTATAGATTGGGAACATCTGTACGTATGGTTTGGTAACCGCCGGAAAAAAGTGCCATTTGTCCTATCAACGCATCACAGAATGTACGGGACATACGTTCCTGGTTAATGCCACCCTGCCCTATACTGTACATTAACGGCTCAACTTTTATAAGTCCGTTTATCAGGCTATCATAAATAGCGAAGCGTGAGCTTAATGTATAGTTATCAGCACCACTATTTTCATAACCATAAGGTACATCTCCAAAATGCATTACCAATTGAAAGTAACAAAATGCTCTCATGGTTACTGCTTCGCCATATAGTTGAGTCCAGTCCGTAGTTTTATTAGCCGCAACATCTGCTTTATATTGATCTTTTGTTGCAATAACATTAGCTAACCTGGTAGCTAGGGCAAGTGTCTGGTAAAGCGAATTAAACCCTGTTGCAACCGCATCAATACCTAATTGATCTGAGCGGCCAATAGCATTAAGATTGTTGGTAGAACCATCCTCAGGATAATATTCTGCATCTGAACCTACGGGGTCGTTCCAGCGATATACACCCATAATACAGTTTTGCCTGTAATTGGCATAGCACCAGGATAGTGATTTAAACGTTTCTGAAGGTGTTGATGTAACAAAATTATCGTCTACACTGGAAGGAGATGTTACATCCAAAAATGTTTTTTTACACTGTGTAAAAGACACACAGAAAACAACTATGGCAATATATTTTATATACGATTTCATTGTTGTGTTTTTAATAGCTTAAAAATTAACATTTACACCAAAAACAAACGAGCGTGCCCGTGGATAGGCTCCATAATCAAATCCTGTGGTTGGATATACAGAGCTATTCGCATTGTCGTTAGTTCCAACTTCAGGGTCCAGACCTTTGTAACTGGTAATCGTAAATACGTTGTAAATGCTACTGAATACACGCAAATTGTTTACATGAATTTTTGCCAGTGAAGATTTAGGAACAGTATATCCTACAGTAAATGTATTAAAACGCAGGAACGATCCATCTTCAATGCCCAGAGTAGATGTTACGCCTGTTTCACTGTAAGACAGAGGTAGATTGGCATTGGTATTGGCCGCATTAAAGTCGTCAGGTGTTTTTAAGCGAACCAGTTGTCCGTTAACAACATTGTATATCTTGTAGGAATTGGCCATGATGGCAAGCTTATTTTGATAAACACCCGCTTCTTTAGGTCCGAATAATGATATTAATTTATTTGCATTATACACGTCATTACCTACGCTGTAATTAAAATTCATGCCCAGGTCGAAACTTTTCCACGTAACATTAATATTAAAACCGCCTGTAACCTTAGGGGTGGTATGCCCTATGATACCAAGGTCCTTATCATCAATCTTCCCATCGTTATTCAGATCTTTGTATTTTGGTAAACCGGGGTAGGCAATTTGCCCTGTAGGACGATCTGGACCTGTCGTAATGCCATGTATTACACCACCTGAAACACTGGTTAAATCAGGCACGTCTTTATTTAAAGTGTACACGCCATTATTATAAGTAAAATCGGCCGGTGTATAAAAGCCATTGTACACTAAACCACGTACCAAACCAACAGATTGGCCAACGATAAGTTGATAATCAAATGCGGGATAAGTTGCAGTGCCATTCCAGCCGGAACCATACAGACCCGTTACATTATCAGCCAACTTATCTACATTGTTTTTATTGAAAGTAATGTTACCCCCAACCATAACCCTCCAATCATGGTTTTGTACAAGTGTTCCTAAAAGTGATATTTCTATTCCCTTATTGCTTGTTTGCCCAATATTGTCATAAGTATAGGTAAAACCCGTAATACCCGGAATAGTGGTTTGCAGCAACACGTCTTTAGTACTGTTCCAATATACGTCTACGGTACCCGATAGTTTGTTACCAAACAAAGAGAAATCGGTACCAATATCACGCGTTACGGTTGTTTCCCATTTCAAATTAGGATTTGACAAAATAGTAGGCGTACTTAACTGGTAAGTAGGCAAAATAACGTGGTTACTGGCGTATTGACTTCTTGCGTCAGTTACAGAACCCCATGATTGTGTAGTTACACCTGAAGGAATATTATTGTTACCAACAGCACCATAAGCTACTCTAAGTTTTAGTTCGTTAACCCAATCTACATTTTTCAGGAAATCCTCTTGCGATGCTCTCCAGGCGAAAGCACCTCCCGGAAAATAACCCCAGCGATTATCACCAGCAAACTTAGATGATCCATCAGCACGAAATGTTCCCGTAAGGAAATATTTCTCTTTATAGTTGTACGTTAATCTTCCGAAATAAGAATTAAGACGATCGGGCGTATTTACGCTGGAAGTAGTCGTAAGAGTACCATTCTGGATTTGGGCAAAAGCTGTTTGTTTAGTGAAATTTGAAGGGAATTTAGTGGATGTTACTGTCAGTCCTGTGCCGCCTGAATTAAATACTTCCGTACCGACTAATAAATTCAATTTATGGTTTACCGGTAATTTAAAATCATAACTCAAAGTATTTGCCCAACGGGTTCCCCAGCTGTCGTTTTTGCGATAGTCAGCATTCCCTGCAAACAACTTATTACCCTGATCATCGGTATATCCCGCATTATAGATTGCCCCGGACCAATACTTACGCTGGTTCCAACTTTTACTACCGTTAAACTCAGTATGAAAATTCAAGCCTTTAATTATTTCCCAGTTTAATCCCGCAATACCAACAAAATTGTCGTTAATCGTAAGCGGGTCATAATCACTTATACGGGCAACCGGGCTATAGCTATCCCACAAAACGTTTTTGCCGTATTGCGATATGTTATTGCTTGCTGTTAAGGCACCAAGATTGCCTAAAATATGATTGGTTGCAATTGGCCTGAATTGATAGGCTGAAGAAAGTATTGAACCACCACCGCTTATAACTGATTCATCGCCAAGCGTATTGATGTTTGCATAACGAATATTCAGATCGAATGTAACATTATTAAATACCTTTTGATTTATCTTGAATTGTGCCGTTGCTCTTTTCTGATATGACTGCAGCTTCATACCCTGATCATCAGTATAAGTAGCAGCAAATAATATTTTTGTTTTGTCGGTACCACCGGTAAGTGTAAGCGCATGGTTCCAGGATGTTGATTGACTGTAAGCATCCTTTTGAATGTCATCCGACGCTAAACTTTTATAACTTTCAATACCGCCTGTATTCGCTCCGGCATTGGCACCCAAACCATACAATTGTTCAAATGGAGTTTGATAAGAAGCCCCATTGGCGGCAGCATTGGCCCATACATACTGTAAATAATCGTAAGGCTTCAGGGCCTCTAAATATTTAACAGGCGTGTTGATTTTAGCATAGCCACTATAGCTTAACGAAGTTCTGCCGGCTTTGGCCGATTTTGTAGTTACAAGGATTACACCATTAGCTCCGCGTGATCCATAAATGGCGGAAGCCGAAGCATCTTTTAAGACATCGACACTTTCCACCTGGTCGGAAGGAATATCATTTAAGTTGCCGGGCATACCGTCGATCAACACTAAAGCCTGGTTGCTTTGCGATATAGACGTTCCACCACGAACACGAACATTAACGCTTCCACCGGGACGGCCATCCTGTGTAGTAACATTAACCCCGGCCATTTTACCTTGCATAGCCTGGGCAATATTGGGAACAGGAACGCCTGCAAGTTCTTTTCCACCTATTGAAGCTACTGATCCTGTCAGATCACGTCTTTTAACGGTAGCATAGCCAATAACAACTACCTCGTCAATATTCTTGCCCGACTCCTTAATGGCAACATCAATATTTGTCCGGTTATTTACTTTTTCTTCTACAGGCGCAAACCCGACGTAAGAGAATACAAGTGTTGCATCTCCATTAACTGACAAAATATAATGCCCCGCAGTATCTGTAGTAGTTCCTTTTGCGAGGCCCTTCACGATTACAGAAACGTTAGACATGGCTTGTCCATTTTCATTACGAACTGTTCCCCGCACAGTTTTCGTTGTTTGCTGCGCAAAAGTTTGTACCGCCATCAGTAAAAAAATAGCAATACCCAGAGAGAAACTTCGCTTAAAAAATTGAGTAATTTGTTGACTTTGCTTTGTACAGATAAGATATTTTTTTTCAAAGCACATCATATAAAGCCCGGGGGACGGCCTTTTTTTCTTTGCTTTCAACATGGCAATTAGTTTAAGTTGGCAAATCGATTTTGTTAAGTAATAGATAGCCAAACCTATAGTAATGAAAGTTAGCGATCTATCATTTACTAAAGTTAGCAATCTATTATTTAGTAAAATATGTAATCCTTATAGAAGAAAGAGAAAAACTTACGCAAACGATTGAGTACATTTCATAGCATGTACCCATTACGTGTTTTGTGCATGACACGGCTAATACTTTATCAACCGCTTTATTAGACCATGCTTTCGAAAAATCCAAATGCCCGATTGCAATGCTTGGACAAGGCTATGTCCAGCCTTATTAACTGCGTGTTTAGCAATAAAAAACTGTGAGTGTGATCGGATATGAACTTGGATTTAAACACCCGCGTATATTTAAACAAAAAGGCGGACTGAGCCCGAATGAATTAGTTCAACATCCATTTGGAAATTCAGACGCCAATAACCTCTTTTATCCGATTGTAAATCAACCGCCTAAAAGGAGACAGTTACTACTGTTTTTCAAATTACATCCCAGACAGTAATTTGTTGATCCTTGACAAATCATCTATAACGTGGTTCGAAAAACGTATCGTCTCTGTCGTCCTCACTGAACAGTTTTCGAACCGGTTTATTGGTGATTTGGAAAGGATAGCGAGAATATTTATAGCTTAAGCCGGCTAAGAACCAAGATGTGTAAGGAAATCTACTTGACAATAACATGATTAAAAATTTTCCTCCTACCTATTCTATAATTTTCAATACCATTAACAATCTTTTGGATTAATTCTAATTCGTTGTAATTACGACCCACAAAGTAATTAGCCGATTTTGATGCTACCAGAATATCACCAGAACAAAGAGTCCAAGTCACATATGCTTGAGGACCTTTTACCGAATGAATTTCTAAATCACCACTGCAATCAAAAATCTTATTATCGATATTCGCAATAGCCTCAATTTTCATTTTAAAGCTTTAAAATTTATATCTTTTGTAAAATAAAAAGTTCGTTGAGAATTACTCGCTGAACCTCCCTCAGTCGTCCTCTCTGGACAGTTTTCGAACCGGTTTACCGATGATTTGGAAAAGATAGCGAGGATACATTAGCGGTAAGACGCAGGTACACAACTTTCATTTGCTACACTAAATATCTATCAGTTAGACAAGTCTCTCTTTTTAAAAATATAGTTAGTTTGATCAAATTTAACAATTTGAACACCTTCATCCCCCTTCGGCTTTATCCAATAAATTCCGGTGGCATATGCATTATATGGTTTGAATAGCATTTTTTGATCTGCAAGCTCATAACATTCCAACCAATTTCTAAATTTTATTTCGTCCCCATCTACATACATCTTCCCAATATTTTCATACAAAACATTTTTTTTGTTCTTAGAATATATTGTTTGCTTAAACGTAAAATCTGAATTTATCTTAAGTGTCTGAATTTCACCAGAAGGAATTTCATAAAAATATTTACCTGGTAAATATTTTTCTGCATCTTCTTTGCTGTACCCACAAGAAAAGAGAATTAGACAAAAAAATATCAAAACACCAATAACCTTAAATTTATCGTTTTCTTTAATCATAATATTTCAACTGCAATTGTTGTGGTATTAGCTTTTGCAAAATAAAAAAGTCCGTTGAGAATTACTCATCGAACTTTCCCAGTCGACCTCACTGGACAGTTTTCGAACCGGTTTTTGGATGATCTGGAAAGGATAGCGAGAATATGGTAGCTCATTCTATTACAACGTTGAGCGAACAGTACATGCTAATATTAATTAATCATAAATACATTTTATTCTGTTAAAATCAATCACCTCGAATATACTTGCTAGTCTTTCAATATAAAATGAAAAGTCAGTCACTTTCATATTTTTTAAAGTAACAGAATCTTCTACAATTGAAAACATTATTGATTTTGAATTCAGATAAGTGACCTCTACCGCGATCGATACATTGTCTTGGTGAGACAAACTAATAAAGCATTCTTTGCCATTGGATATGCTATTTTTTACTAACCGAAACACCTGCCCAAAATTTTGACGATTGGTGGATTGAAAATCATAAGTACCATCAACCATGTATGAAAATTCGTCATTGATAGCCCAGCCGTTATTCAAAAGAGTATTCATTATCGTTTCATAAACACTTTCATCTATAATTATCGACGATGTATCTACGAATATTGCCCCAGTTTTTGCCATACCAATTAATCTTTTAAAATATTTCTCAAATGCCTAAAACAGTTGTTCAAATTTAAGCTACAAAACAAACACAAACCGGTCTCTGTTTTATTGGAAGTGTCGTCAATAAGTTCTTTTTACGAAAACGAAATCAGTTTTTTTACAATTGCCAACTTCACAAGTTCTGCGGTATTTTTTGCATTGAGCTTCATCAGTAAATTTTTTCGATGCGTATCAATGGTGGAGGCACTTACAAAAAGTTTTTCAGCCATTTCATTGTTTGTCAAACCTTCTGCAATCAACTCCAGTACTTCCTTCTCACGGCGTGTAAGTACCGGTGCATCATCCGTTGCTTCGTGGCTACGCAACATTTGTGCAACCTCGTGTGAGAGATAGGCTCTTCCTTTCATCACGGTTTCGAAGCTATCCATTAACTCCTTCTGCGTTGCATTCTTAAGCACATAGCCCGAAGCACCGTTTGCCATCATCTTCTCAATAAAACTTTGCTGGTTAAAAGTGCTTAGTCCGATCACACACACAGTCGGGTATAATGTTTTAATTTCCTTGCAAAGATCAATACCACTTTTATCCGGGAGATTAATGTCAAGTAAAATGATATCGGGCAATTGCTGCTTTAAAAATGCAAGGCAAGACGCAGCATTGGTGGCATGCCCCAGCCACTCCACACTCTTTTCATGATGAAATAATGAATGAATTCCTTCTATCACCATGTAATGATCGTCAACAATAAAAATAGAAATTGCCATTAGTTGTTGTTTATTTCTATATGAACAGATGTTCCTTTGCCTTCCTCAGAACGAACATCCAGCTTGCCTTTCAGAAACGCTATCCGGTTTAGAAGATTACTCCAGCCGATCCCTTTTGCATTTTGAAGAATATTGGTATCAAATCCTTTCCCATCATCTTCGGTGGTAATTGAAATGGTACCATCGGCTTCTGTTACCTGCACGATAGCTTTAGTGGCAGCAGCGTGTTTTATGGTGTTATTAATCAACTCCTGGACTATGCGATAGATGGTAATGGACACCATTTGATCAATCGACTGATCTGCTAATCCAAACGACTGATAACTGACTTTCAATGTACCACTCTGGTTGATCTCATTGCAAAAATCTTTCAACGCTGCATCCAAACCAAATTTCACCAGGGACTCAGGCATCATGTTATGCGCCACACGTCGAATTTCTCTGATGGAACTATCCAGCATATCCATGCTGCGCTCAAACGACTGCATGTTTTCGGGTGTCATTATAAGGTTCTCTTTCATAGTTTGAAATGAGTATTTAATGCCCGACAACATTCCTCCCAATCCGTCGTGAAGGTCCTTCGCCAGGCGGGTTCTCTCCTGCTCTTCACTTTTAAGCACTGCTTCCGCAGCTACGAGTTTCTTTTCAGTTTCCAGTTCTGCAATCCGCTGCCGCTGTAGCTTTTGCTTGCAGTTGAGGTAAGAAAGTGTGAAAATGATCAGTAATATAATGGCACTTCCTATCAAAGTATAATGCAGGATATTTTCTGTTTTATAAAGTAGCTAAAATGAAAGTCAAAAGTCAACCGCATTGGTAAAATAACTTTTTACTCCCACTTTACAAATAAACCGCAAAGCTTTCCTCCGCACCATCCCTTTTTTCCATGATTTTTCATTAATGGAAAATTGAAAATATGCGTTCCTGTATTTGAAATTCATGTTTTTCAGGGATATGATTCCGCTTCGCTAAAAAATATTTTTACATTCTAAACGAAACACAATGAAATATTTTTTCCTCCTCCTAACCGGATTATCAATAACCTCTATCTCATTTGCCAAAAGCTGGAGAATCAACAACAATGCTGGTGTAAACGCGAATTACACCAGTATTTACGATGCAGTAAACAGCGCGAGCGTAACAGATGGTGACAGCTTGTATATTGAGCCAAGCGTTACCGATTACGTAACCAACAGTATGACGATTAGCAAAAGGCTTACTTTCATTGGGCCTGGTTATTTGCTGGACCCAGCCAATACAAACGCACCGGGCAATAGCGGTCTGCAGGTTTTAACAATAGATAGCCGTTTAGGATTTTTTCGTTTGAATGCAGGTGCCAACGGTTCCAAATTCATCGGTGTTACATTAACAGCGGCATACTTTAATGGCGCCAGTAATGTAACTTTTGAAAGAGTTGGTTTTACAGGCAATGTTTATTTTGAAAGCGGCATCAATGATGCAATAACGCTCAGGAAATGCTTTTTCTTAAACAATGGTATCAGCAATGCGGCTAGCGTAACCATTACCAACTTTGTTTGTGAAAACAATATCTTTTACGGCTATTGCAACATAGCGATCGATCAATTAACAGGGTCCGGAAATCTTTTTAGAAACAACAGTATTTACAGCAGCGCATATGGTGTTGTGTTGCTAAATACCTACATCGCAAATAATATTTTCGGAACCTATGCTGCCTGTACTTTCACCAACAGTACTGTTAAAAACAACTTGTTTCAGGCCAATCAAACATTGTCCGGCACAGCAACTGGAAACATAGTGAATGTTGATATGAACACTGTATATGTCGCTGGCACCACCGGCAGCCTTGACAGTCGTGTAGCGCTTAAAGCAGGCTCTCCCGCCAAAGGAACCGGCCTCACGGTGGGCTCGGTTGTTAACCCGGACATGGGCGCATTTGGCGCAACCGATCCATACAGGCTTTCAGGCATTCCCAATATCCCTTCCATTTATACATTGACTGTGCCTACCTCCATCCCATCAGGGAGTGCAACCATGAACATAACTTTTAGCACGAGGAACAATAACTAGTAACGGTTTTAACAAACAACACCGCTGTTACAAAAATCCATCGGAGAAGGTCAACAACGCCACGTTGTCTTCTTCATGGAGTCATTTTTGCCGCAATCACAACGGCGAACTGGTTGGATCATGCCAACAATAACCAACAGCGACCTAAAAAACCAAAGTAATGACCAAATATTTTTACGCCATATTATTGTTGGTTATTGCGGCTTGCAGTTACGCGCAAGATCCGGCATATCCCCCAGCTCCCTCAGCCTTGCAGAATATAGTTGCAGCGGAATACTTTATAGACACAGATCCCGGCCCCGGAAATGCAACACCCACAAGCGTTACAGCGGCTACTGACATTAGCAATCTTGCCGCCACCATTAACGTAAACAGTTTAAGCAATGGCCTGCATCGGCTTTACCTGCGCACGAGAAATGCGTCAGGATTTTGGAGCATTACAGCTATGAAAGATTTTCTGTATGACGCAAATGTTGTGTATGCCGCGCCACCAGCCGCTGCGCAAAATATTGTAGCAGCAGAATATTTTATAGATACCGATCCGGGCCACGGCGGCGGAACACCTATTACAATTTCAGCAGGTTTGGATCTTAGCAATATACCAGCCACCATTAACACAGCCACCTTATCCAATGGCACGCACAGGTTGTACATCCGCAGCAGGAACAATGAAGGTCGCTGGAGCCTGACAAGTGTGAAAGAGTTTATTGTGAATTTTGATTTTACGTATGCTCCGGCGCCTCTTGCTGCGCAAAATATTGTAGCCACAGAATATTTCTTCGATACCGATCCGGGCCTTGGAAGCGGCTCTGCCATTGCCGTTGCGGCCGGTACAGAAATTTCGAATCTTGCGGTAGCAACAAACACAGCAGGACTTTCAAACGGTATACACAGGCTTTATATCCGCAGTAAAAACAACGAAGGTTTTTGGAGCCTTACAAACGTGAGAGATTTTATCGTCAATGCAGATTTTACATATCCCGTTACGCCTCAAACACCACAAAACATTATTACCGTTGAATACTTTATTGATACAGATCCCGGTGTGGGCAGCTGCCAGGCTATCTCCATCGCTGCAGGCGTCGACCTCAATAACATCAATGCCTCTGTAAATACCACCGGACTAAGCAACGGCACGCACAGGTTATATATTCGCAGTAAAAACAACGAGGGCCGTTGGAGCATCACCAACGTAAAGGATTTTATTATCAATGCAGACTACTATTACCCGGTTGTACCTACTCCTCCACTGAACATTATTGCTGCAGAATACTTTATTGATACCGATCCCGGAACAGGCAATGGACAAAGCATTACGATTGCAGCGGGAACCGATCTCAACAACATTACCGCATCAATTAACACATCATCATTAGCAAGCGGCGATCACAACTTATTTATCCGGACAAAAAACCAGGAAGGCAATTGGAGTATAACTGCATGGAAAAAATTTGCGGTGGGCTTGCTATCGTTAGCTCCGGATTCTCTTAATTTCTCGGTAGTTCCGGTCAATACAACCATAACAAAAGACATTGTAGTAACGAACGCGAGCGCTACAAACCAAACCATTAACAGTGTCGATGCCACAGTTCCTTTCACCACAAACATCACTGGCACTGTTACCATTGCAGCAGGAAAGACAGATACGATCAGGGTAAGTTTTACACCAACCAATGCCATTGCGTACAGCGACACCATCGTGATCCATACATCTGGTGATGCCTTTAAAGTAGCCGTTAAAGGACAGGGCGCTACGCAAATTCCATCATGGACAATAGATCCAGCCGCCGGTCATGATTTTGGTGCAGTAGCAACAGGCGCCCCATCTACATTCATTTTCAGCATAAGAAACACAGGTAATATTACTGCAACACTTAGTAATGTAGTGAGCAGCAATACCGCGTTTGGTGTGACCTTTACACCAGGCACAACGATTCCTGTAAATAGCTCTATTACCTTGCCGGTAACATTTACACCGTCATTGATAAGCAGTTTTGTAGGTCAGTTGAAAATAGTATCATCCACTCCGGGTATTGATTCTGTTACTACGCAGTTATCAGGTTCCGGCTATGTACCGGGAGCCGCTCCGTCATTGTCTTTCATCTCCATTGCGCCTTTTGGCGGCACACGTGGAGTAAGCGCAGAAGCCGGACAAACGGGAATGTACACTTATAAGATCGTCTATAAATCCGCCGACAATCGCCCACCTGCTACCGATTTCCCCAAAGTTGGCATCGACAGAAATGGCGACGGAGATTTTGATGATGCAGGCGAAGGCATGTATACCATGAACCAGGATGGTGCCAGTACCGATTATGTAAATGGTGTTACCTACACACTTACGGTTGAGCATCCCAATTTCACCAACACCCTGGGCTACCAATTCTTTGCAACGGATGATCACGGCAACTCATCCAACTTCGGTTACAAAGCCGGGCCAATCATTACATACGAATTACTTGATCTGAAAATTTTTGCAAATGATATTTCATTCAGCAAAAACAATCCGGCGGTTAGTGAACCATTCACGGTAACAGCGAACATCACTAACAGCAGTGCTTACACAGCAACGAATGTTCCGATTAAATTTTACAGAGACACCATTTTAATAGGCAGTGGCACGATTCCGGTTGTAGAAAAATTCAGCAGCGCGACCATCAGCAAAGTATTTTCTTTTGCAACAGATGGCTTCTATCCTATTAAAGTTTGGATCGATAGCAGCAACACACTCGGCGAATCCAACATACTGAACAACTATGCTATTCGTCCCGTAACAGTGGGTCATGTAATATTGCCGGGAGGCATCAACATTACTTCAGCGGCTACCGTACAAAGTTGCCCAACTGCAGTGTTGATCACAGGTTCCGCTGTATACTATGGAACAGCAGTGCCGCAAGGTGTTGCGGGTGGCGAAGTAGATATTAAGATAGGTACAGAAACATTTACAACTACCACAGATGCAAACGGAAACTACAGCTACCTGTTGCAAAACGTAGCATGTGGCGGCACGATCACTTACCAGGTTACCGTTACAGACTTCACATTTACCAGCAACCCAACTACAGTTAATGTAAATGTAGCTTGCCCAACAAAACCTTGTAACATCGTACCTCAACCAGGTGTTGTAATGGCGTCAACCTTTAGCAATGCACCATGTTCGAAGAAAGTGGGCACAACCGGACAAGTTAATGTGACAGTATCTTACCGGGCAAGAAACCTAAGCAACTTTTGGAACGCATGGGATCAGATATTGAAGGACACGGTGCGTGTGTTCCATAATGGTAAGCTGATAGAGACCTTCTGGAGCGTAGACGGCACAACTAGTCCGGGTGAAGTAAAGACCTTCCCTATATTCATCACATTGGATAAAAGCGGTCCGAACGAAATCACGGCAGAGCAAAGCTACGTATACAATGAGTTCTTCGAAATACCTGGTGCGTTCTATAAGGGTGTCTTTGAACCAATGGGCGGTGGAGGTTCGGTAACAATGATAGCGGAAAGCACCGATCCGGATCTTACCATTCAGAACTTCCAGCAAACAAAATTCACCAGCTTTACTTTTGCTGACGCGAATATTAAATGTGGTGATGCCGGCCCACACAAAGTACAGTTACTGGATTCCATAAGCGGTGGCGCAAGAGTATTGTTGAAAGAATATATAGTAAGTTCTTTATCGGGAAAAACATCAACTACGTTAACCTTCGACGATCCAGCAATGTTACCGGGCGATCATTTCTTCCGCATCGTAACAGATGTTGACAAAGCTGTAATTGAAGACAATGAAGATAACAATGTGTTTGAAACAAGAATTAATGTTCCAAAACCAGATTTGATTGCTACAAGCGTTAAACCAACAAACACCGCGTTGTCAGTAGGTTCACAAGTTAAGTTTACCACCATCATCAACAACACGGGAATTGCCACTGGTTCATTCAAAGTACAGTTTACGGTAAATGGTGTTGCAGTGGGCAATAAGGTTGCCGTACCAGGTGTGGCAGAATCAGGAAGTGTAACTGTAACGTCTGATGCGTTTACCGTTACCACGAATGATTATGATTGTCCTGTAACAGTAGAAGTAATGGCAGATATCGATAACAACATTGTTGAAGCAACAAAAACAAATAACAGTAAACAAATTCAGTTGGGCTCAGACATTTCACCAAACATGCTGCCGTCAGATGTTGGTTCAGCATCCAACCCTGTCGTACTAAGAGCCAGCAGCATCCAGGATTTTCATCCATTGGTTCGAAATATTGGTAATCGCGACGTAACTAAAGTGTCTGTAAAATTTTTACTGGACAATGAAGAGATCGGTACAGACAGCATTGATGTAATCAAAGCGGGTGATGCATTTGGATCATTTACAACCTTTAAACACGCTTTTACAGCTGCAGGTTTGTACGAAGTAAAAGTCATTGTCGACACCGCCAATACGATCTGTGAAATCAATGAAACAAACAATGAAGGCAGCTTCTTTGTGAAAGTAGTAGAAAGCAATCCAGACTTTGAAGTTTTATCACAATACATTTCGCCAAGCAGCCTGAACCCTAATCCGGGACAAGCGATCACGATAGTAGGAACAGTGAAAAATGCAGGTTTGAAAATCACTCAGCCAAATGTGTTGCGGTTTATGGTGGATGATATTCAATTAGGCGCCGATGTAGTGATCAACGCGTTGAAACCGGGACAAGATACCACCGTGGCTGCCACAGCAAATTACATGTCGCTTATACCGGGTGTAAAGACAATGAAACTCATTGCAGATCCTTCAAACATCGCATTGGAAGAAAGAGAAAACAATAACGAAGCAACAAGAGTATTGATCGTAGGCGATGCTCCGGATATGGCCAGAATACATGCAGGTGCCATCACATTCAACCCTTCCGGTTTTGTTGCAGGAGACAGCGTAATTATTTCGTACGCAATCAAAAATAACGGCGCGAAAGATGGCAGTGCATGGGTGAGATTCCTGATTAAGGATGCGAATAATTCTATTACCGCGATCGACAGCGTACCGTTCACATTGGCCGCAGGAGCAAGCATAACGGTGAGCAGGAAAATGCAATTCGATGCCAACAACGGTGAAGTAATTGCACAGATCGTCAACTGCTATCCAATGGAGTTTGATGCGCTAAACAACAACGATACACTGGCTTACACAACTGTTGCAAAAATGAAGAGCAACCTGATCGTAAATACAGATGTGGATATGAAGATGGCACTGCCTGACCAATTGCCGGGATGGATCGGTGGTAAGATTGTGTTGGGCGATTATGATCTCACTATCAAAGGCAAGATCAAGAATTTCGATCCGGAACATTTTGTGATCACAAATGGTAAAGGAAAATTGAAATTCATCAATAGCGATCAGGAAAATATTTTCCCGGTAGGCGTTGATCTATTTAAAAGCAATTTTGTAAAAATTAAAAATGAAGGAACGGAGGATGATTTCTCTGTAAGCGTTGTGCCTTATGTATTGTTCAATGGAACCAGCGGAGACACTGTTAAAACAAATGTGGTAAATCGTACATGGTTCATAGAAGAAGAAACGCCGGGCGGAAGTAATGCAACAGTCGAATTCTTCTGGAAACCTGCAGATGAGCTTCCGGGATTTGACAGAGCACAATCCAGGACTGCACACTTCACTACCATTTGGGAAATGGGCAACAAAGGCGGCGCAGTTGCGGACACACTGGGCAACTACAGCAAATGGCAGGATGGTTACACAAGTTTCTCTCCTTTTACAATCACAAGTGGTGTTGGAGAAGCACTACCGTTGCATCTGCTTGAATTTGCAGCCACTGAGCAAGGAAAGAATGCATTGCTGCAATGGAAAACGGATCAGGAAGTCAACACAAGTCATTTTGTAATACAACGTAGCTCAGATGGCCGTCAGTTTGAAGATATAGGAACTGTAGCGGCATCAAACAGCACCGGTACACATCTTTACAAATTCATTGATGTCGAAGTGCTGCAGAACATCAATTACTATCGTTTAAAAATGGTTGATATCAACGGAGCCTTTACCTACTCGGATATTAAACAAGTGAAGTTTGAAACTGAGTTTGTGATGCAGGTATATCCAAATCCGGCGCAACAATTCATACGGGTAAAGGGAATTGAAGCAAATGGCACCATACAGATCATCAGCATCGAAGGTAAAGTCATGCAACAACTGACTACTACTGCAATCAATATGCAAATTGATCTTAGCAAATTGCCAAGGGGCATATATGTAATACAGTACAAAAACAAAAATCAACAACAACAGCAGATGATCATTAAACAATAATTAAGTGATGGATTAATGAGGAATAGGCCATCAGCCGGTAATGTCAAAACAGCTAAAGATGAGGTATCTGGATTTTGACTTACCGGCTTTGTTGTTGAAAGAGGCTTCGAGGGGTTGGCATGAGCAAAGAAGTTATTCAACAAAAAAATTAAAATTTCAATTAATAAAGCAATGCTGTTTAGTTAAGCAACTTTTCAATTACTTGGCTGCTATGTCCAGGAAAGAAAGACTGCTTGTCATCCCGACGAAGGAGGGATGACAAGCGGGAGGCTTTTGTTTTTTTAAACAGTTTAATTAAACGGCATTGAATTAATAAAGAGTCACCACCTCCTCCCATCAAACACTTTTCCAATCAACTGATTCACTTTATTCGTTCACTATAAAAATCCTCGTGCTGATCAAATAGCAATTTCAATCATTACAGAGGTGCCTTTATCATGCGAGGTCTGCACATCAATCTTACCTTTTAAAAACTTCACCCGGTTCTGGATACTCTTCCATCCCATTCCACCGTTTTGATCCAGTGCGTCCATATTGAAACCTTTACCATCGTCCTCCACGGTAATAGCGAGCATATTCTCCTGTTTAGCAAAATCGAGTTGTACCAGCAAATTTTGCGCTTGAGCATGTTTGAGAACATTGTTGACGAGTTCCTGTATAATCCGGTAAACGGTAATGGCGGTTGTTTGCTCAACATCAACGCCATTCATTCCCAAAGACTGGTACTTAATGCTGACGGCTCCGCTCCGGCCGATATCGTTACAAAATTCTCTTAAAGCGGTATCCAGCCCATACTTCAGCAAAACCTCCGGCATCATGTTGTGCGCGACCCGGCGCATTTCCTGTATGGAGCTGTCCAGCATATCAATACTTTTTTCAAATGCCTGTGCATTGTCAGGAGTCATCACTAAATTTTGTTTCATACTGCCCAGCGAATATTTTATTCCGCTTAGCATTCCTCCGAGTCCATCATGCAGATCTTTGGCAATGCGGGTACGCTCCTGCTCTTCGCCTTTTAATACCGCCTCGATAGCAGCAAGTTTTTTCTCCGTTTCCAGTTCGTCAATTTTTGTCTGCTGTAACTTTTGCCGGTGTCGATAGTTTCTGTAAGCAAGTAAAGAGATAATGACTAAAGCAATGGTAGTTGCGGCAAAAATATAATTAACGATGTTTTTTTGACGAATTGACAATTGTTGTATTTTTTGAGAGGCTGTCAACTCTTTTATTTCCTGCTCTTTCCCGGCAACCCTAAAACGCACATCCATCAAGGAAGCTTTTTCCTTGATCTCGTTGGAATAAATGCTGTCTGAAATCGTTCGAAATTGCTTTTCGTATGCATATGCTTCTTTATAATTTCCATTATCAGCGTACCATCTGGAGTAGAATTGAAGCGCATCGGCTTTATTATCATCCATTTCATTTTCTTTAGCCAACAGATACAGGTTGTCAATGTTTGTCTTTACGTCCTTTTGTTGTAGGTCCAACTGGCAGTTGATGATTAGATTGAGGGCTTTCCCCTGTTGCCATACATCCCCACTTTGCATGGCATATTCGTAAGACTTCCGGTAATATCCCAAAGCCGTTAGAGTATCTTTTTTGTAAGTCGACAGATCGCCCATGTTGTAATAGTACACATGAAAACTCTTCAGATTCTTCAACTGCTCAACAATGGGCCAGGCTTCATGCAACAAAGAATCAGCCGCATTAAAGTCGTTAATATTCATATAGGCGGTAGCGAGATTCATCATATCGGTGGCCAGCAACCTTTTATCATCAAAGCTTTTGGCCGTGGCAACAGCTAACCGGGAATACGTTATTGCGTTGGAATGATCGGACAATGACATGAAACAATTGCTGATATTGCTATAGGTACTGGCAAGCGACTTATGACGTATCTGGCTGAACACCTTCTCTGCCTGGTAGTAGTCTTTCAGGGCGCTCTCGTAGTCGCCAACATTATAATAAAGATTACCGCGATTAAGCGCTATATGGCCCATATTGACTCGCATGTTCTCTGCAGTATCGCCTTTGGTAACAAAGGTTGCAGAGTCTGCATATTTCAAAGCCTGCTCAAACTCTCCACGATTTTTATGATAAGACAGCCCAAGGATATAAGCTGTACTTAGCCCCCATTTGAAATTAATTTTCCGACTCAAAAAAATCATTTGGCGGATATAAGGCTCAAAATCTGATGTGTTATTGTTCAGGTTGGCCTTCATATATTCATACAAGGCTTCGACTTTAAGGCTATCAGTAGTTGCCTTGTTGATATTACTTCTCAGGCTGTCATTTTTCGTGGATGACTGTGCCTGCGCGTTATAGGACAAAACAGTAAAGATGAGGATCAGTACCGGCAGTAGTTTTCGCATACCCTCAAGATACTTTTTTTTACGAGGTATAAATAGCGGTGTTTGCTACATTATTTTATGACCTGTTTGCTTTCTAAATTGCCCAGAGCTGCAGGCACATTTGGGATGAGGCTATATATCACGTCAATCACTAGTCGAAACTTAAATAACAATAATCGACAAAATCTTGCAAATGCAAAACATATTACGATCAACCATTAAGACTGTCAACCTTGGCTTTTGTCGTTGCAACTGATGATACAACCCCTTGTCACTAACAACTTTTTCAAATAGGAACGGCTCGTTTCGTTCCAATTGCGTTTATAGTGTGGACGCAATTGGAACGAATTTTTAACAGCATTTGAAGGCAGCTATTGAAATAATTTACCTTTAGGCTTGTAAAAACTAAAGTCATGTTGAAAGAAATCAAACCATTCAAAGGGAATTCGCTTGCATTTGAATTAACTGATACATTTACAGAAGAAGACAGCGGCCTGATAAAACAACTTTTTGAAGAAAAGCTAAATAACGGAGCCGCTCATGTGAACCTGTTGATAAAGTTTGAAAACCTGTCTGTGATGTGGCACATGAACCTGAAAGCATTTCTCGAAGGCGAGATTTGGGGATTCCGGCATTTCAACAAAATAGGTCGCTGCGCCGTCGTAGCTCATTCTGACGTCATTAAATCCGTTGTTAAAGTTGAAAACAAGATTCTTCATTTGGTCAACACTGCATTTGAAGAAAAATATTTTGATACTGCACAGTTGAATGAGGCACTGCAATTCATAGCCCCTGGTGAATAAGCGCCATTCCAGCAACCTGCTTATAATTGATTTGATAACATTATAAACTGGCGAAAAATTGCTGCCCTTATAAAAAATTTCAAATGCAGAGCAAGAAAGAATGCCTGCAGCATTTTTTAGCGGTGGGTTCCATTCGTGTGGTTTTTACGATTACAGTTAGACAGGCATTTATTTTTTTTGACTTTTTACTTTTGATTTTTTACTTCCTTAGCAATCGACATAATAACCTCGTCATCCAGTTCCCGGTTAAAAACTTCAAGATGACTGATCTGCGCTTTGCAGGCGTTGCTACCGGAGCCTATGTATTGTAAAGGAAAGAACAGCGTTTGTACCTTCGCAGTCTGCTTGCCGTTGGCAAATGTTCTTTTGGCACCTTCCAGTTTTTCCGCAAGTACGCCGTTTACATAAAGCGAAGTCCCTCTGTTATTTCCTTTGATGGTGATATGCGTCCATATATCAGCAGGTAGCTTGTAATTAAAGCTATAAGAATATCCTTCCCTGGAAAATCCAAAATTGCCACTCCCCTGCATGTTCAACATAACAACAGCATCATTTGAGGCAAACAAGACAGCATCGGGCAAATTATCGTTCGATGGGTTGATGCAAAAGCTTACGGTATAGTCATAACCAATACCAGGAATGTTTGTCTTAAGATAACTGTTACCTCCTTTTAAACGTAGCGCTTCTTTTGTCTTGTCAAAGTGAGCATTATATATTTTGACAACGTTCTTTTTCGCATCCAAAGAAAACACCAATGAATCTTTGCCGGCAATGCGTCCCAATATATTGAGTCCCGGGCCTTCTCCTACCTGTTTGCTTTTTACGGAAAAATCATCATAGCTCATTGGCTTTGTGCTTCCACCCCACATTTTTTGTGACAACACCTGCATAGCCGGAAACACGCGATGGTGCACGTCTTTTTCTGTAATGCCATTTCCAACATGGTCATTCCATACCGCAAAAGAACCACCTCTTAACAGTGGATAATTTTCATCGAAAATTTCTTTGCCAATCCTGTTTGGCGTCCATTCTTCGTAGAGCTTTTTTGTGTTGAGATAGTCGTAGTAGTAACCTGCAGCCGGTACAATATACAACCAGCCGTCGGGCGTACTGATCCCTTTGTAGCCAAGATCAAACATGGTTTTGGGATCGGCATAGCCGTTGTACCAAAGGTTCATCGTTACATCTTCAACTTTCACGGGCGTAGTACCATCCGCATGAGTAAGCGAGCCCCACATGCGAACTTTTTTTCCGAAGCCTTCAACAAAACGGATATAATGATCGGTAAATGCCCTGAATTTTTCAGCTTCTTTTTTTGCGTATTCATCTGTGCCGATATGCACTTCGTTTCCGATGAATACAGGGTGCGGCCCTTGTAAATATTCTTTAAACACATTATCGACAACAGTATAGGTAAGTGGATTATCCAAATCAAGATGATCCTGTCCATACAATTTACTTCCGATCCCGGGCACGGCTTTACTTAAGGCCAGGGAATGCGCGGGGACATCTATTTCAGGAACAATGTTCACACCATAACGTTGGGCCATTTGTTGCAATGCGACAAACGCTGCTTTTGAGTAACTCCCGTCTTTGGCGGTGAGGTTGGGATACGTCGTATTTTCCAATCGGAAAGCCGCATAAGTGCTGTCCCAGTTATCACCAAAAAAACCTTTAAAGCCATTATCGCTAAGATGAATTTGAAAATCGTTCATCTTGTAATACGACATGAATTTTACATAGTCTCTTAAAAACGCTATGGTGAAAAACTTACGTGCAACATCCAGCACAAATCCACGCACGGCATAGCGTGGATAATCGCGGGCCAATCCTTGGGGAATATGATGGTGCGCATGATCCTGTTCCAACATCTGTAACAAGCTCCGGGTTGCCCAAATAGCGCCGACGGAATCCTTAGCTTCGATACGGATACTATTACTGATAGCTAAGATGTACCCCTCCGCAGGCAGGCTGCTGTCATTTGAGCGAAGCGTAAAATAAACATCACCCCGCGATGCTTGTCCTGTGACAACTTTTGGATGCATGTCAGACGAGAGTGAACAGAGGTCTTCGGCGAATAATTTTGCAACAGGCAGCAATGCCTTGCTGTATGCCGGATCTACCACCAACTTGACATTATTGGGCCATTCAAAATAATTCACGCCGCCTTTCCACTCACGCAAGGCGGGGATCACAAACGGAGCGGCATTAGTATTGCTACCCTGGGCTCTTACTGTATTAGCATTTACAATACACCCGGCCAATAAGGCAATAAATAATAAACTTTTTTTCATGTGCAATTAATTACCTGACTGCAAGATTATTGTATGATTTCCTGTTGCTTTCACTAAACGGAAACCATAAAAAGCGATGTCCCAATTTTTGTTTTAAAATTAATAAAGGGACCTCCGCAATATCAAGGATCATTGGGACTGGTGTAGCAACGTCTTGCATAGCCATCATTGTCTAAAAGTAGCTTGTTGTGCTCTAAAAAGCTTAATCAAACGGTTGCGTAAATATTTTTTTCACAACGCGGTTCGAAAATGCGGGCACCGTTATTCCTGGATATGCTCAGATGACCTTAAAGCAAACCTCGCGGCAACATGGGACGTAAATAAAATAGAATTGAAGGAACAATTCAAGGTAATGCCGTTAAATAAAAAGAACCGCGCTAGGTGAGCATTTCTGGACATACCCGATAAGCGATATACCATAAGGCAGCAAATCCCGCGATGCCTCCGCTTGGAAGCGATGAGTCATTTAGTCCTTGTCAGCCGCTAAACTTTTTCTGACCCTTCCTGCTGCTTGCTTTTGTCCCGCTCGCTTTCTATATTTAGGAAACATAACGTCATGCGGTTGCAAAGTATAATCGCAACAATTTCGTTGGTTTGTTGTTATTGTTTCAGCAGTTGTTATTCCTATCACTTAGCTACTCATGCAGATGACAACCAACAAACAATGCTCAGTAAGTCTGACCTGTTCGCTATTGCTTACCACGACGGGCTTTCCGAAAGCGATGCATCCATTCTTCGGACAACCATTACCGTAGGCGACCCGTTAAAGTCCGGTAAATACCTTTGTTCCATTCAAGTAATTGATAATAATAACGACAATGCAGCTGTCCATTCAACCTGGGACTTTGAAGTGACGTGAAAATCTATTACGTAGTGTAGTTAAGAAAAAATATTTATGAACCCGGCTTGCCAAAAATAAAGCGTATGAAAAAACATCTTTTCCTCCTAATGTTTGTTTCTATTACTGCTGCAGGTTTAGCACAAACCAAACAAACCCCCAAACAAAAGGAAGCTGCACCTACCCAAAAAGAAATGGCAGACATGATGAAGGAGATGCAGAAGTCTATTGGCGAAATAAGCCCGGAAGATAAAAAGATAATGGACAGCATGGGCATTAAAATGCCCGACATGAACGGTATTCAAAAAACTGTTTCGGGCCTAAATGATGCCCAAATACAAAAAGCATTCGAAGAAGGAAACAGGGTTGTTCCAAACCGGGATGCTGCAAGGATTGCCGCCATACCCAAAGGAGTAACCGATGCCCGTATGGCGACCTTTGTTTCATCCATACACAAAAAAATAATTCCTGCGCTTGGACCGGATGTGGTTACCGCAGGTGATAACTTCCTGGCCTACATGGAAACGAAGGGAATTAAAACTGCACAAGCTGGCAATTTAGCGGCAAGCCTGTGGGCTGCGGGCAATCCGAAAATGGCCATCTACCTGATGGGGAAAATTTGCAGCGTTGCACCGGGTACAGACAACCTGAACAATTACGCATCCATGTTAAGCATGATGGGCGGTGAACATTTGGCCATCCCGATTTTAAATAACCTGAATGGAAAATTCCCAAAAAACAGCACACTGCTAAACAACCTCGGACAAGCCTGGTTTGGGTTAGGCGAAATAACCAGGGCTGAAAAATATCTCGACAGCACCATTCGCATTTATGCCTACCATTCGCAGGCCAATTACACCAAATCTGTTATTGAGGAAAGCAGGGGGAATGTACAAGGGGCAGTTGATGCATTGATGAAATCCATTAAAAAAGGCTACAACGCCGACAAGGATGGTAAACTGCAGGAGCTGCGTAAAAAACAGGCCGGTAAGGATATAGATTTCCCATTCCCCATGCCACAAGATCCATTAGGGTTGGAAAAATTCAATTGGCCTAATTACCAGATGAATGTGACTGAGTATCAGCTCCGGGAAAAAGAATGGGATGAGTTTAGAGACAAATGCAATGCAGAGATAAATGAACTGAACGGCCGTGCGGCACAACTTGAAAAAATTGCTACTGAAGCCAGCCAAAAAAGAACAGAAGCGCTATTTGCGGCGCAGCGTCAGGGAAAAATGTTTAATCCATTTCCGTGGTATGCGGTTGCAGCCTTCCGAAAACTACAATACCTGGTTGAGGACAAAGACAACGGTCTCCTATACAGGCTGCAGGCTACAAGAGATGCGGTCAATGATGTGCTGAAGGATGATGAGGAATGGAAAAATAACCGGGCTGCTGCAGAAAAACTTGTAGATAAAAAATACCAACCACTTATTGGCGAAGGGCGCGAAAACCCGCTTAAGGAATATTGCGATGCGGTGAATAAAGTGCGCAATGAATACATTGAAAAGGTAAATACCCAACTCCAAATGACGCAGAAAGCAGTGTTAGACAATATGCGTCGAATGCTCAACGATCAGGTGTATTATGCACAGTACACCAGTTGGCCCGAGGATTTTGAAGTAACAAAAATTCATGCAAAAATTGAGTGGTTGAACAGCATTGCAAGCCAGAAAGTAATATTTATGGACAAATCATCGATTTGTCCGCCTAATAGCGAGAATGAGCTGGTAAAAACAAAGTTGGCTGAATTTGATGACATCGCTTGCAAGTATAATAGCAGAACAAATTTTGCCGGTTTTCTCACTATGGAAACAAACTGTAGTCATACCACTTTCCATTTTAATACTGATGTAATTAAATACACGCATGTGGAGTTAGGGAATGAGTATTTGCGATCTACATTGGTATTGTCCCCGAAGATAGGGGCTGGTATAAAAGAGGGGCCGGTAAAAGCGGATGCATCAATTGGTACGGATATTACCATAAACATGGATAAAGAGGGGAATAGCGACTGGGATGCAGTAGTAAAAGCAGGTGTTGAATTGGGGGTCGGCGGCAGTGCAGGCCCTGTGAAAGCAGAAGCTACTATCGGCTCAGGTATCGAACTGGAGATAGACAAAAGTGGCGTACAAGAGGTAAGCATCGTGTCAAAAGCCAAACTGGAAGCGGGTATCGAATCGCCGGAATCAGAGGGAAAAAAGCCTATAGACAAAACTATTAATAAGGGCATAGAGCAAGTAAATAAAGGAATAAGTGCTTTAGACACATCAGTGGAAATAGGCGTAGAAAGCCGGTCCAGCCTAATCAGCGGCCGCGGATCGGTTAGTGGAACCGGCATACTGAAAGGCATCACGCTTTCACAATGGTAAAACATTCAAACAATCAATATGAAATACATCCTTTCAACTTTTCTCACCCTTATGACAATAACTGCCTTTGCGCAAGATTGTACCAAAGAATCACTCCGCAAAAAACCGGGTACCTGGAAAGAAGGGCCGCAGGGTTCTATTCACGATGTAACTGCGGCTGACTTAATAAAAGAGAAAGCAGTAATGGCAGCTATTCATAAAATGATCACTACTAACTATACCCCAACCGGATGTCAGGTCGGGTACAGCAATATGTATGGCAAGTATTCAGTTGCCGGTCAAAACTGGGTGGCTGATCCCTATAATTATACGATGCATATTCTCCGGTATTTGTGTGACGGAAGTAGCACTGATAAATCAAAATACTATGTTGATTACTCTACTCCTACTAATGTAAGCATTACGGCTAATGTGGTGTTCTCATTGAATAATCTCTATGCCGCAACTATTGCCCCGGACGAAGTGAGAAGCTATTTAAAATTGAAACAAAAGCCAGAGGAAAAAGAAGGTGTCTGGTATATGGGAGAAGAGGTGGTTGCTGATTATGGCACACCTGGCGAGGTAAAAGAATATCGCTGGCTTATTACCTACAATGACACACTTCCCTTTTATTATGTAAGCCGCAAAGAATATTTATTGATACAAAAGAAGAGATTGGAGAAGTCGATACAGGAAGTTCCCAGCGAAAAAGAATACACCAACAAGTACCTCAATAATGTGAACGAATATTTAAAGAGGCCGGAAACCGAATTATCCCTCCCTGCTATTTGTATGTGGAATGAAGAGGAAAGATTTGAAAAATTTGTAGACGAGGGTACCCGTGGTTCTTTCTTCGCCGTAAAGCCCAATCTTGATTACTATCATAAGAAATTACCAAAATCTTCCCCCCAATTTTTTACCGTGGTTTATAAAATAGCAAAAGGCGATGCGGTATTTGCAGACAACTACGAAGCGATAAAAAAAGCGGTCGATTTTACAAAACTTAAAAACATGCTGGGAAAATGAATGACCGTGAATTAAAAATACATTCAACCAACATAAGATGATGAAAACAATTTTGCCTATCCACGTCTTAAAATTATCGGCAACCTCCATTTTAGCAACTTAGTCTGTTGAACGCCGATTTTTCTGGAACGACCTGTGGTACGTCATACAATTTTTCGCCGTTCATCCACAGGCGGAAACGTTCTTTTTGTATCCATATGGCCACATGTATAGGTTTGTCGTATGAGCTGCCGAGCTTCACCAGCGGCTTTGGTGCATTGCTGAATGTTTCGACGTCCGCTCTCTCGCTGCGCAAATAAATCGTCCAATTGTCTTTTGTTGCCGGTGCGATGGCTATTTTCATGCAACTCAAACCTGAATGCGCATTGAAAAAGTTTTTATTCATTGCCTTGTCCATCCCTTCATCGGTACGTTGTGCAGCACGATCTTTTATTTTTTGTTTGAACTTCTCCAACATAGCCGACTGTGCAAAGCTTGCAACGGACAAAACAATGATCAACAGAAAAAATATTTTTTTCATATCCTGTAATTTGATTGATAAAGAAATTTTATTGCGCCAACTGGTAAATGAAAATGGGACTTGCTTTGCGGCATCTGTTTCATTGTAGAGATAAAGCAGCCTATCTCCTTCAAAGAACTTTAATTGCCATAAGTTTGCGGCGCGGTCAGGGGATCAATTTACGCGCATTTTCCAACAATATCAACCAATTGACAAGCCTGGCACCCTTACGCGTGTATTTGCTATTAATGAAGATGAAAATGTAAATCTTTGGATTGGAGCAGTTGATGCAGATCTTTGGAAATTTGACGGCTCCAAACATACTAGTTATACAACGCCTGACGGAATTGGACCTAATTTGCATTACATTAAAAGCACAAAGTAGACAGTAATATAACTCTGGAATTAATGGAAATAGAGCATTTATATATAAGTTATACCCATCCACTTAAATTGCCGATTTAATGCCAGCGAAGTTGCCGACAATCAACCACTAGTATTGTTTGGAGTGTGTCAGTCATACACGAAATAGGTTTGGTTTGCAACGATTATTCGTGGTCGGGTCAATATTTTACTGCCTTTCAGCTATTTACCACTTTAATTACTATATTTAAGGACAAGATCCTATCTTCTAGAATTGGCCTCAAATCCCTTTTTAATTTATTGGTACTGTATTATACAACATGCACAAATTCCTGTTCATGAAAATTGAAATTTCAAAAATGCTACAAAAAAAGAAAAAGCAGATACTTGACCTTTGGATGAAAAATCAGCTAAAGGATGCAAACCTTCGTGAGGACCTGATGAGCAATGACGAACTACGTATTCAATCTGAAGAGTTGGTGGACGCACTGCTGAAGAAACTAACTGACGAAAATCTTGCCGATATTGAATCTGCTGATTTTGAAAATGTTTATGAAATCCTTAGTGGCATCTCTATTACAAGAGCCAGGCAAGGATTTTCTCCCCGTGAAACAGGAACATTCGTGTTTAGTTTGAAAGATGCCTTGTTTGAAACACTTCAACAGGAACTAAAGAGCGATCCGGTTGCTTTGTACGATGCAACAATGAAAGTCAATAAACTCATTGATAGCTTCGGCATTGTCACTTTTGAAACGTTCATCAAGGGAAGAGAAGAAGTTATTTTAAGACAAACCGATGAGATCACTGAGATTTCAACACCCGTTATCCGCGTTTGGGATGGCATCCTCGCTTTACCGATTATTGGCACACTGGATAGTGCAAGAACACAGGTAGTAATGGAAAGCCTGTTACAGGAGATTGTAAACACCAGCAGCAGCATCGCGATTCTTGATATATCAGGGGTCCCGGCAGTGGATTCTCTCGTGGCACAACATTTAATTAAAACAGTTAGTGCTACACGCTTGATGGGTGCAGAGTGCATCATCAGTGGGATACGCCCGGAAATAGCACAAACCGTTGTTCATCTTGGCATTGATCTTTCCAATGTAATTACAAAAAGTTCGCTTTCAAGCGCATTGAAGCATGCATTTAGTGTATTGCAGCTGGAAGTTCGTAAAAAGCAAAAAGAGAATTATTCGCTTAAAAACATGTAGATCATCAGATGGAGAAAATACCTATTTTAAAAATGGGCCAGTTCCTGCTGGTTACTATTCAGGTTGATCTTTACGACCGCCTGGCCCTTAACCTGGAATCGGATCTTGTGCAAATGGTCAGCACGACTGAAGCGAGGGGTGTATTAATAGATATATCCGCTGTTTCAATTGTTGATTCATTCATGGGCCGTATTATTGGGAACATAGCCAGCATGTCCAAAATAATGGACGCAGTTACTGTTGTTGTAGGCATGCAGCCGGCCGTTGCCATCACGCTAATAGAACTCGGATTACCGCTTTCCGGAGTTCATACGGCACTCAATGTAGAGAAGGGAATGGAACTGTTAAAAAATAAAATACTAGTTAATGGAGAAGTCCCGGATTACGACGACGACGAACAGTATGACAATCTTGACGGTACTGAATAAAGACAATTTCAAGATTGAAAAGGAGCAGGATGTTGTTCCCTTTCGGAATCGCGTCAAGGAGCACGCCGTAAAAATAGGAATGGGGCTTGTTAATCAGACTAAACTAATTACCGCCGCCAGTGAACTGGTAAGAAACATGTTACGGTATGCAAATGGTGGGGAAATATTGATAGAAGTGGTTAGTAAAATAAGAGAAAATGGCATCAGGCTTACATTCACGGATAGGGGGCCAGGCATTGAAAATGTAGAAAGGGCGATGACAGATGGGTTCTCAACGGGTAAAAGCCTTGGTCTTGGTTTGCCGGGAGCTAAACGATTGTCAAGTGAGTTTACGATCAACAGCGTTGTAGGAAAAGGTACAATTGTCACAATTATTAAATGGAAGAATGGCTAACGAAATACACATCAGTTTTAATGCCTCCGATCGCAGTTATTTTTCGATATTAAAAAAGGAAATTCATCACATTGCAGTTGGTCTGCATTTTTCGCAGAAAAAAATTGGGGAGATAGATATCATTGTTGCAGAAATAACATCCAATCTTGCAAAGCATGCAGGAGGCGGTGAAATACTCGTTCGTGCCATTACAGACCCTGACGAGGAAGGATTGGAAATTATCGGCATCGATAATGGGCCCGGCATGACAGACCCCCTTAAAATGATCAGTGATGGCATGTCTACCGCAAATACATTGGGGCACGGACTTGGCGCTATTAAACGTTTGTCGGATGACTTTGAAATATTCTCATTGAAAGATTGGGGCACTGTTCTTTTATCCAGAGTGTTTAAAAAAAGTAGTACCGCACAAAGAAAAAGTAAAACCGAAATAAAGTCGATTGTGGTAGCAAAACCCGGCGAAACAGTGAGTGGTGATGCAACTTATCATAAAGTGACAAAAGATTATATCACGCTTTTTATTGGTGATGGCCTGGGGCATGGAGTCGAGGCAAACAAAGCAGTAATGCATGCCGTTGAGACTGTTGCAAAAATACCCTTCATGCAATCTCCTTCCGAAATGTTAAGACAGATTCATATTGAAACAAAACGAACAAGAGGGCTGGTAGGAACAGTAGCCATCTATTCCATAAAACAAAAAACATGGAGCATTTGTGGTATCGGTAACATAGCTACAAGAAGTACCAATGGTTTTACCGGCAAAAATTATCTTTCCTATAATGGAATAATCGGGCATAATATTCCCAATACACTGAAGGAGCAAATAACTGATGCGGAACATTCCCAAACGATCATTATGTGTTCCGATGGTATTAAAACGAGATGGGACCTGCAAAAATATCCCGGCATATTGAAATGTGATCTTTCAATATTGGCCGCAGTGATTTACAAAGATCACGCTAGAAAAACAGACGACATGTCTGTAATTGTGGGACGAGTAAACGGCAAATTATGATTGAGTTAACTAAGGTGATCCTGGAAAATGAAATGGATTTAATACTTGCTCACAAACAATCCATGAGGCTGGCGGAGTTAACCGGCTTGTCTCTTTCCGCGCAAACAACATTTGCCACTGCTGTTTCAGAAGTAAGCAGAAGTTCAATTGCAAACAACATTACCACCACGCTGACCTTGTTTGTTTCCGGGAAAAAAGAACAGCCAAAATTTATCTATGCAGTTTTAGAAGACAACAGGCATAATTTTTCTGAAACGAGAGATGAAGGATTTAATTACGCCCAAAAGCTGGTATCCAATATTAATGTATCCACTGCCGATGCAGGCACCAGAATTGAACTAAAATATCGCCTGGCGCATAACATCCGGATCGATGATTTTATCATTGAGAAATGGACCATCCAATTCAACAATGATCCCGGCATTTCTCCCTACGAAGAAATTAAGCGAAAGAATCGTCAGTTGATTGAATTGGCGGACAGGCTGCGCGAAAGCGAAGAGCAATACAGGAGCCTGACCGATTCGTTGCCCATCATGATCTTCAGTTTGAATAAGAAAGGAGCACTCACCTTTGCCAATAAATGGGTTGAAAGTTATACAGGTGCTACTATTGAGAATATCAACAATAATCAATGGCAATCAATATTACATCCGGAGGACCTGGCAAAGACCTGGGAAAATTGGAAGACAAACGCTGAAAGCCCCGAGGCCATTGTAGTTCCGGAACAGAGGGTAAAGGATATCCGGACAGGTGAATACAGATGGCACACGGGGGTATCGATTGCTATTGTCAATGAAAATGGTTCAGTAATGTCACGCAATAATTTCCTGGTTGACATACATGCACAAAAATTGATAGAGCAAACTTTAAAGGACAATATAGAGCTTAAGCAAACAAAAGCAGAACTCGAAGAATATATTACATTGCTCAACCAGAGCAACAAACAGTTAGAACAATTTGCTTATGTTACATCCCATGATTTGCAGGAACCTTTACGAAAAATAAGTTTTTACAGTGATATGCTTGGGCATAAGTTTCGACATGCCATGCCGCCAGAGGCCCTCGTGTTTTTTGAAAACCTGATCAGCGCCTCAGACCGTATGCGTCTCCTCGTAAAGGATGTGCTCTCCTACTCTACGATGCAAAAAAATGAATTCGACATTTTAGATCTTAATGTGATTGCCGCAGAAATTATCCAGGATCTTGAAATAGCCATCACAGAAAAAAACGCGTTGATCACCATAGGTGAATTACCAACTATTCAGGGTAATAGCCGACAGATCAAACAACTTTTTGAGAACCTTCTGTCAAATGCCTTAAAATTCGCCAGGGCCGACCAATCACCCGTAGTGAACATTAATGCTGTGGTGGCTGCAGATGTCGCCACAATTACATTTGCGGATAACGGTATTGGCTTTGAAGAAATATATGTAGAGAAAATGTTCGACTTATTTCAACAGCTTCATCCAAAGGGCATATACAAAGGAACAGGAATTGGCCTTGCGCTTTGTAAAAAAATTGTCGACCTGCACAAAGGATCTATTAAGGCCGAAGGTAAGCCTGGAGAAGGCGCTGTTTTTATAATCACGCTTCCCCTGACACAGTCTTAGTTTGTAATAATGCAAAGAGCATTGACCCAGAAAGTATTACAGCCTTAACAGATAAAAAACAACCAAACCAAATGACTTCTATATTTTTGCATGACGGATTAAATACCTCTCTAATGACTACCCCGAGAACAGGAACTATTTTCATTGCCGACGACGATCCGGAAGATTTGGTTCTGTTGGAAGAAGCCATTTTAAACCACAAACCTTCAGTTGTTATTAAGACCTTTCGTAATAGTGATGCCCTTTTGAACGCATTGGTGCAAGAATCTTCGGATAAATATCCCAGCTTGATTATATTGGATTATAATATGCCTCCAGCTACTGGGGTTGAGGTCTTGTTAATCATGAAAAACTTTCCTCATTTGTTTAATGTACCAAAACTCGTATGGAGTTCATCCAGTAATGCAGATCATATACGTGCATGTTTTGCCAATGGGGCAGCTGGATATTTTGCCAAGCCATGCTCAGTGAAAGAATACGAAGAACTTGCTGCTAAAGTATGTTCCCATCTAAAAATCGCCACACATTAGGTTGTTAGGTGCTTAAATATATTTCTTGCTATTGCGTCAACGATGGTCCGTACAATTATAAGGTCATCGGAACGGTTTTTCGATTGAGATGTTATATAAAGTGCTGATTGGGTTATATGCTTCACTGAAAAAATCAAGCTTTCCTACGCTTGTGCTGGCAGGATTAGTTATTTATAGCTTTCATTCGGGGGTACCCTGTATTGTACTCAACCCTGATGTTAGTTTTGTGGTCATCCTATCTCCTTTGTTGTATAATGCGACTTCACGCACTTTTTAGAAAGATTTCAAAGCCAATATACGTCCTATCTGCCTTGCGCGAAGACAACTTCCGGCCACCCTTACGACAAACCTAATGTTGTACACGACCTTTCTAAGTCTGCCGAATGAAGTACAAAATTTATAATATTTCAATCTGGATTGGTAACGGTAATGTATATGCGAATCAACCGATGATTGTGTGACAGCATCAAAACAGCACGTCTAACATTTTTAATGTGGCCCTGCCGATTGTTGCCACCAGATCAAGTGGGCCTAACGAATATGGAGAGCAAAATATTCGTGTTACATTACCCTGGTAAATGTGGAAATGCATCAACTGTGCGTAGCAATATTTGAAAGCGTAGTATTGTGTCGTTTTACCGATCGACTTACCACTAATCCAGATCAGAGCATCCAAAGCCATGCTCCAAATCTATTCAGAAGATCTGGTTGGCAGAATAGTTTGTATAACGTTTTTAGATAGAAATGTTTCGGTAAAACTTACAATCAAAGTTTGCGAATCATTGCTCTTCAAACACAAGACATAACAAAAAAAGAATAAGGCAATGAAATTTTTCTAAGTGTAAAAGGATAGGCTCTAACAGCAAGGAATCAACCGACCTTCCCGGGACAGATAATTTATTTACACAACAGGCTTTGTTACGATGGGTAACACAAAAAGAAAAGTGGCGCCCTTTCCAGGCTCACTAATTACCTCTATCGTTGACTGATGCAGCTCGAGAATCTTTTTTACAATGGCAAGTCCTATTCCCATTCCTTTTTTTTCGACAACCTTGCTCCCTAATTGTTTATAACGTTCAAAGATAAATGGTTGCTGTTCTTTAGCAATGCCTGCTCCGGTATCACTCACCTCCACTTTTACACCTTCCTCTTCGTTGCTCAAATGAACGGTGATACGGCCCCCTTCAGGCGTATGACCGAATGCATTGTCCAGCAGGTTTTGAAATACCCGTTCAGTTAGTGCAATGTCGGCCATCACAGCAGGGATCGCACCGGCAGTGTCAATATGCAGCGCTATCCTTTTTTCTTTTGCTTTCAGCTCGTTTGCTACTAATATATCCGAGACCAGTTCACTAATAAGAAATAGCTCTTTTTGCGGAGTGATAAGATTTGCCTCCAGTTTCGCAAACTGAAACAACTGCTCCACCAGCACCGATAGTTTTTTTGTACTGTCGTAAATAATGTGCAGGTATTTGTGCTTGTCCTGTTCCGTTAGATCAGCCTCTTTGATCATAAGTGTCTCTACATAACCGCGGGTAATAGCCAGCGGTGTCCGAAGATCATGGGAAACATTGGCGATCAGTTCCTGGCGAAATTTGTCAGTAGCCGTGATCTTTTCAATATTGTCAACAATGACATCTGCCATCTCGTTAAAAGTGGAAGTAAGCATTCCAAGATTACCTTTATCATGCCCCTTGATGCGGGCAGAGTAATCCCCTTCCTTAAATCTCTTCACTACATTAACGATACCGTCAATACTGCCGGTTATTAAAAAAAAGGTAACGAGCCCTACGATAAATGTTACCACGAGAACCGTGAAAAAGATATACATACCAAGACGATAATGTAAATGACCGTTGACGGCATTCAAAATGTTTCGCTGTTTTTCGCTGGACAAAACAGCATATACATAACCGGAAAGCTTCCCATTGTCATATACTGAAGCGGCTGAAAATATACTCGGTTCATTTGGCTGTTTAGGATTGTCTCCCATTGGCTTATCCCCTTCACTGGCGGCTAGCCACTGTTTTACTTTTGCAATATCTACTTTACGTATTTGCACCGTAGTGTCCGGAACAACATAGTCTGTTATGTTACCCGCCGTGTCCAGCAAATACACTTCCACACTCGGATTGGCGACCATTGTAGAGTGAATGATGTCGTGTGTTACGGTAGTATCGGGTTTCCCATCTTTAAAAGGTTTGGAAAAAGTAGCAAGGTGCCGGGCAAGGTCGCCATATAATTCCTGGTGCGCAGCGGTGTAGTAGGAAGAAGAATATCTTGAAGCAATGATTACAAACACTACACCCAGCATAACAATCAGCGTAGTAAATACAATGGCGATTTTCCAAAATAGCAAGTTGCCTTTTATTGTTCGGATTGACATAATTTATAGTTCTTCATTAAACCTGTATCCAATTCCCCAGGTGGTTAAAATAAATTTCGGATTTGAAACATCTTCTTCAATCTTCGCACGCAGCCGGTTTATATGACTGTTTACTGTGTGTTCATAGCCTTCAAAATCATATCCCCATACCAGGTTCAGCAAGCGTTTGCGGTTATAGCTCTTACCGGGATGCGTTGCCAGCAGCGTTATCAGGTCAAACTCTTTGGGAGAAAGATCGATTCTCAAATTATTCAGTGTGACTTTTCTTTTATCAATGTCGATAACGAGGCCACCATAACTTAACACAGATTGTGGCAGTGTTTCGCTCGAAGAGACCGCATGCTCTTCGCTTCTGCGGAAAATCACATTTACTCTTGCAATGAATTCGCGGATGCTAAAGGGTTTCGTCAGATAGTCGTCTGCTCCTGTTTCCAGCCCCAGTACTTTATCCAGCTCCTCTGACTTGGCAGTTAACATGATAATCGGTGTGCGACGATCTGTTTGTCTTATTTTTCTGCAGACCTCCATTCCGTTGAGCAAAGGCAACATAATATCAAGTATGACAAGGTCAAATGCTTCCTCCTTCGCCATTTTGCATCCAAGCTCGCCGTTTTCTGCTGACATCACTTTACAGCCAAGATCAACGAGGTGTATCGTAAGTAGTTCCACGATATTGTTGTCGTCTTCTATTATCAATACTTTTTTGTTATCCATAGACAAAACAAAATTGAACAAAATTCTTCTACAAAAATGGCTGTGATACTTTTGTTATAATTATGAAACAGGTTTGGGACACTGTTATTGTTGTTTTGCCGGTACAAAAAGATAATACCATGAACACAAGTCTTGCAAAAAAACTCTCACTACTTGTCCTGCCTTGCTTACTCTTTACAGCCTGCAAAAAAGACAATTCGTCTATGCCGCAGCCTAACACCATAACCATTGAGAATGTGTTGGATAGTAGGCCACTGGTAGAATCAGGCACCTTCCAGGGAAATGGAAAGCCAGCGGTAATTCCTCCTGGCGAATCTGCTGCTATTACTTTTTCAGCTGCTAAAAACCAGCGATTGACTTTCGCTACCATGTACGGATGGAGCAATGACTTGTTCTTTGCGCCGGAAAACCCCGGCATAAAACTGTACAATGATGACGGCACCCCCATTACCGGCGACGTATCTTCGCAGGTAAAGCTTTGGGATAATGGCACCCGCATGAACCAAACTCCGGGCGCCGGTGTAGTGCATCCCGGAACAGCCGAAGCAACTGCCAGGAACATTAAAGAAGTAACATCAATGGATGACTATGGACACACTTATTTACCGGCTTCCCAGCTGATGAAATTATCACTTGCTTATAACGGCAATTCCACCTTCACACTTACCATCATGAATAATTCCGGCGGCACTCCAAACGAAACACCTTTTAGTCCGGGCGTTTGGGCCATCTCTTATGTTGTTGGCGGCAATTTGTTATTACCAGAGCCTATTTTTAGTGCAGGTAAACTTTCTGCCAACGGACTAACCGACATTGCTGAAGCCGGAAACAATGCGACCCTAAGCGCTTATGTCTCGAAGCTGACAGGCATCTTTACACCACTGTCACCTGTTCTTGTTGTGGTCTATGATGGCGGCGCCAATCCTTTTTACAAAACAGGTGAGTATGACAGAGGTGAGGGACTGAAAGACCTTGCACAAAAAGGCAATGCAGATATTCTTGCCGCGGCGTTGAAAACAAAACCCGGTGTGAAGGCTGTATATGTACTGAAAGACCCCGCCACAACGGTACTTCTTCCAAGGATCAATGGTAACATGGGAAGTAAAGTATCTCAACTATTGTCTCTAAGAAACGGGGAAAAAATAGCCATTGCTACAATGTACGGTTTTTCGAATGATTGGTTCTTTGCCACTACCGGCAAAGATATTGAGGCTACAGAGAAAGGAGATGTTTCTTCTATGATCGGCTTGTTTGATGATGGCACAGCTATTAATCAGTTTCCAGGAGCAGGCATCACACAATTCAATCTTGCTGGCACACCACTGAATGAGAGAAAACCAATCCAGGCAGTTCCGAATCCCAACGATTTCACTACGCTCCCCCCGATACCAAATATCATAAAAGTGACGCTGCAATGATCAACTACTGAAAACCTTTATTGTAATACACATGCTATCGTATAATAAACAAGAGCTGAAAGAATTCGGTTCTTGTTTATTTGTTTAAATAAAGCAGATGGAGCATAGTAAAGTCCAGGCTTTTAAAAAACCATTTGAGGTCCGCATTGTAATGTTGTCAACTCATGCACAGATAAACTCCCCGGGCACGAGCAACTTAAATATTAACTCCCCACATAAAAGTAACCAGTCGTCCTTTCAGGAGTTGCTCTTCCCCTTCATAACTTACCGGTATTTCAAAATAACGTTCCATTGCCACAAATATAAGCAGCAGGATGAAAATTTCAGAGAGCTCTTTCTACCCATTAAGGCTAGATTGAAAACAATTTACGCTCCCCCTTTTCCTTGGGGACAAACCCGCCTCATAAACCCTCGCGGATGGTGTGTTGCAGGAAGGGAAGAGTGGCGGGCTGGCGAAATGGCTGTTCCTAAAAATAAAAAAAGCCTTCTCAAATATTGCTGAGAAGACTTTTTGGTTGTTGTCTTGAAGCTTAATAAACTACGATTGTGTTCTGAAAACAAACCCATCCAATACTACTTCTGTAAGCCCATCATGTTTAACTACTCTCTCCACTGTTGGATAGTATCCACTTTTTTGAACCTTCAAAGGCTGTGGAATACTTCTTTCAAAATTGGTGTTGTTCTTCAAAAAATCTAACGTTATCATCGGTTCGTAAAAAGTCACTTTGCCATCATAGGTGCCATATATAAATGTTTGTGTAAAGGGTTGGCCATTAAATTCTGGCGAAGTTGGATCAACCCAATGTGCACCCATTTTCGGAACGCCTCCACCTGCATTAAAATAATTGGCAGGAAGGTAAGCGGGAGCAGGCCAGTTGTTAAATTTCAAGCTATCTAATTCGTAAGGAGGTATTGCGTCAACGGCATCTGCACTCGTCATATAAAAATGAAAATCAAAGTGTGGTTTACCATAAATGGGCTCAGGTTCGTGGCCGGCAGGGTTCCAATCTAAACCAGTATGATCGAAAGGTAAGATACTAGCTTTTGGATGATATTTTAATATCCAGTCATTCTCCCCGCTATGGTCGTGGCCAGTATGGCCATCACCACCAATAGGCAGGCTATTGAGAGCGGCGTCATCTATTGTAATGCCCAATTTTTCAGGTTTACCACTATTGTCAAGTTGTATCCAGGTCCATGCTTTGCCATCATGCACCTGTACCACTGGCCCCTTAAAAATACCACTGTGACCATCGTTATCTTTCTTACAGGAACTTACAATCAACATGATTGCAAGAACAAAGAATCCAATTTTTTTCATTGAAATTTAGTTTAATTGTTTTGTTATTATAAAACAAAACTGCAGTATCCCTAAAGCAACACCAAGTTATATCAGAACGAGTTGCATATAATCTAGAATGAATTGATGTAAACCATCATCGCCCTGGGTTCAATTAAACTAATCTTAAGTATTTAAATAAAAAATTGTTCGCTGTAAGCGATTCGCGAACAACCAATCCAATAGATCAAGTACGCCATCAATGCTAATTTTCGAAACAGGCATTTCGCATGTTCCACTAAACACCTACAACTAGTTTTTTATTCTTAGTTAATAATCTCTCCGGGATATATGTCAATGTGATGTATTGCGTTTTCTACAGTATATGTAGAAATTAAAGATCTGCAATCTTATATTTTAACTAAGGCCCTCAGGAGTGAGAGTCTCAATTGAAACCTGATGTGTTACATTGGTAACGAATATTGTTTTTTCATGCTGGATCAAAATATCCCGGCGTAGATACATCCAGGATATGAAAACTAAACCTTCGTAAAGTACTGCGATCAACATCTGCGAAACTCAGCTTCTCATCAGATTCAATTATTGAGACGTCCGCTTTTCCTGTCCTCCTTGCATTTCCTGACAAGAAAATCAATACTGAATGAATGCGTTGTTTTCATTGCATACAATTTGAAAAGTTTTGAAATAGATTGATTTCGTTCTCTTCATTTTCACTAGTCCGCAGGTTCGAATCCGTTTCGAATCCTATCAAATCAGATCAATTGCAATGATCTAATTCTTTCAAACTCAAAAAGATGGAAGCATTCTGGTGAGTCAAATATAATTCTGAGGCTGGCTCACCGCTTTACTCACCGAACTCTTTGAAATAAATTGATATGATTTGTTATAAAAAGAGGAAAAAGGCCCGTAAAACCTGGATTTCTGTAGGCCTTTAAAATCGCTTGAATGTACATTTGTCGTCCTCACTGGACAGTTTTCGAACCGGTTTATTGATGATTTGGAAAGAATAGCGAGGATATGTTAATCAGTTCATGACTGCGTTTTTAGCGGCTAGATATTTAAAATCAGCCTATCATACCAAACATCCTCATACGTATTATCAAATAAAAATCGCCATCCAGGAGCCAGTCCTAAATAATTAATTGCTTTGGGACATAGTTCGAGAAGATGATTAATATGTACAGGTTGAAAAAAGTCGTCAGAATTAGAATATTCACCAGCCCATATGTACCAGTTTGTCGAATGAGTATTTTCAATAGGATGTCGTAGTCCATTAATGGGTAAGCTAAAAGTGTTAAAACTTTTTAAGGCTACTCCAATTATTTTGTCAAATGGAGATTCTAAAAATTCAGCATTGTATTTCTTACAAAGGGCCTTTTGTCTTTCTATAAATCCTTTTTCAATATGGTCCACTAATTGTTTTTTACTTGTGAGAGTACTTGGAGGGCGATTTATATCCATTTTTTTGAACTTCAATTATAAGCTCTTCTGCTTTCTTCAAATCATTGAAAATATAATCATAGAGTGAAAAGTCCAACTCTGGCTCTTTACTTACAGTTGCAATCTTAACAAGATCATGGCAAACTTCAATTGCCAATTTATAAGGCTGATCAGCAAAACAATCTATTTGATAAAAATGTATGTCAGAACTATGCTCATCGAAGTAAATCTGCTTCGAATCAAATTGTTGATAAAGGAATTCCTTAAAACTATTTAAACTGATCATTTTTTTGATTTGATAGGTTTTGAGAGTACGCTGTTTCAATGAAACTTCACAAGATTCGAATCTCTTTGACTTTGAATACTAAGATATTAAAGTGAAGTTGTTTTTTCAAAAAACATAAAACCCGCTATGATGGCGGGTTTCAAGACCCAGTCGACCTCACTGGACAGTTTTCGAACCGGTTTATCGATGATTTGGAAAGGATAGCAAGGATTCTTAAGAGCTAACAGGCTTATACATAAGTTGAAAAGAGAATTAAGGCTCTACGGGAATTAAATTAATGTTCACTTTTAATAACTTAAGTTCATCCCACAATTCTCTTGTAATAAATATTTTATTGTGTGCTTCGGCGCCACTTCCAAAGTAGTCAGATGTTTTAAAAATTGGAAGATTGGGGATACTCCCCTTAAAAGAAGGAAAAAGTCCTTTAAAGCTATTTCTGTATTTTTTTCTGTTGCATTTGGCACATAATTCAAATGGTTGGTTCTTCAAATTCAATGGCATGTCAACCTTGGGTATTTTCAACTGCAAAGTATCCTCCAAAACTGTTTCTTTCTTAAATAAAACAACAGGTGTAAAGTCTAAGCCTATTTTCTTAAATACATTATCATAAAGGTTTTTTCGAACAAATAATTCATCATAAATCCAATTCATAGTAAAACAGGTCTTGTTACCCCACTTCGGCTCCTTTGCCAATCTAAAAGAATCTTGTTGAACTTTCGCGATATCACAAGCATCACAATAATTATTATCAGTTTGATATGTTTTTGCAAAATACCCCCCATTGATGTCGGGCATTGGATAGCCGTTAGCCCAGCGACTAGATAAAACAAATAATTTACTATTTAAATAGTCTTCTTTGTCATACTCAGTCCAATAATACTTTTCTAAGGCCCACTCATCTATCAACTGTAGTAACTCTTTATTTTCATCTGTGCCACTAAAATCGATTGAACTGAAACCTTCATCCACTTCAATCCCGAATGATTTCAAACTATATCTTTGGCTCAAATTCCAATCATTGTATACTCTATAAAATGTTTTCATATTATAACCCTAAAATAAAAAAGTCCGTTGAGATTTGCCCACCGAACTTCCCCAGTCGAGGCGACTGGATTCGAACCAGCGACTCCCACGTCCCGAACGTGATGCGCTACCGGACTGCGCTACGCCTCGAAAATTCTAACCCAAATTAAGTTTTTGGAATAATTGATCAAAATTATTGATCGAACAAAGCAGAACGTTTGCTTGTTTCTATTAATAATCAGAAACAGAAACCACTCTTATGCGCAAACTTGTCCTTTTTACCCTTATTGCAAGTGTTATTATTTGCTCTTGCTCGTCGAAACAGGCCATTCAGTTTTCCCAGGAGAAAATGCAAAACGTAGATTTTAAGAAATACAACACATATGCCTTTTTACCGACTACCGACACCCAATATGCGAAATTGGTTAATCGAACCGTACTTGTCCCTTTAATGGTGACAGAAGTGAAGGATCAGCTGGACGCAAAAGGAATGAAGCTGGACACGCTACATCCGGATTGCCTTTTTACCTATGAGCTGGTGATGAAGTACGACTACCAGGTATCGCAGGACAAAGTGGTCGACTACAGCCCGCAAACACTCACACGTGCGGATATGCCTTCCTACAACAGTTATAGCGGACTTTCCGGCGGTAGCTATGTTCGCGCCAACACGGATCCGTTTTCCAACGTATACTATTACAGCAGCGACAACAGGCCCGTTACTTATCACGGAAAAATGCAGATCGATACATTGCGGGAAGGATCACTGGTGATCGATATGATCGACGCAAAATCAAAAGAAATTGTCTGGAGAAGTATGGTCAAGGGCCAACGCGCCGAGGCCGTGAAAATGACGCCTGAAGCAGCAACAAAATACTATATCCCCAAAATGCTAAAAAAACTTCCACGCAAGTAGCGCACATATTTCACGCAAAGACATGATTTTTTTCACGCAGCGAACGCGGCGAAGCAACGGCGCAGCGGGTAAATTTACTGTGATACGAAAAGAATTTGTATCATATACTTTTTACAAAGCATAAAACAAAATGGCTTCCTGGCGAACGTCTGCGTCGCTGCCCCGCGGCGTTCGCGGCGTGAAACAAAAATGTCCCACTTTTCAGTGAGACATTCTATTTATTTGGAAAATCGTTTTTTTAATCATCCAGTTTCAATACTGCGAGGAACGCTTCTTGTGGAACCTCTACACTACCGATCTGGCGCATACGTTTTTTACCTTCTTTCTGTTTTTCCAACAGTTTACGTTTACGGCTAATATCACCTCCATAACATTTTGCAGTTACGTCTTTACGCATTGCACTGATGGTTTCGCGGGCAACGATCTTCGCACCAATGGCAGCCTGTATCGCAATCATGAACTGTTGACGAGGCAACAACTCTTTTAATTTTTCGCAAAGCTTACGACCGAAATCTTGTGAACGGCTGCGGTGGATCAAGGCACTCAAAGCATCCACTTTTTCAGCGTTCAGCAGAATATCCATTCTCACGATATCACTATCACGGTATCCGATCGGATGGTAATCGAACGAAGCGTAACCTCTCGTCTGGCTCTTCAGCTTGTCGTAGAAGTCAAACACGATCTCTGTCAAAGGCATTTCAAAGATCAACTCAACACGCGTTTGAGTAAGATAACTTTGGTTCAACAAAATACCACGTTTGCCAAGACAAAGTGTCATGATATTACCTATGTAATCAGGCTTGGTGATGATCTGCGCTCTGATGAAAGGCTCTTCAATCCTGTCGATGCGAGTAGGATCAGGCATTTCAGCAGGATTGTTCACAATCACTTTTTCACCTTTCCCTGTGTAAGCGATAAAGCTTACGTTCGGTACGGTTGTAATTACCGTTTGGTTAAACTCCCTTTCCAGGCGCTCCTGGATAATTTCCATGTGCAGCATTCCGAGGAATCCGCATCGGAAACCAAAACCAAGCGCTTGTGAGGTTTCAAGTTCGTATGTAAGAGAGGCATCGTTTAGTTGCAGTTTATCCATGCACTCACGAAGCTCTTCAAAATCATCTGTTTCAACTGGGAAGATGCCGGCAAATACCATCGGTTTCACGTCCTCAAAACCCTTGATGCCTTCGCCAGGATTTGCAGTTAAAGTAAGCGTATCACCCACTTTCACCTCTTTTGCATTTTTGATACCGGTAATGATATAACCTACTGTACCGCATTCCACTTCTTTGCGTTCTTCCATTTTCAGCTTAAGTACGCCAACCTCATCTGCTTCATATTCACTATCGTTGGAAGTAAATCTAACTTTGTCGCCCTTTTTCAGCGTACCATTCATGATACGGTAATACACGATGATACCCCGAAAGCTGTTGAATACGCTGTCAAAAACCAACGCCTGCAAAGGAGCATTTGGATCGCCTGCCGGAGCAGGGATTTTTTCAACAATCGCTTCCAGAATCTTGTCAACACCTAAACCTGTTCTGCCGCTCGCCAAAAGAATATCTTCTGGTTTGCATCCGATCAGATCAATGATTTGATCCTTCACCTCGTCAATCATTGCTCCGTCCATATCAATTTTATTGATTACGGGAATGATTTCCAAGTCGTTATCTATTGCCAGGTAAAGATTGGAGATGGTTTGTGCCTGGATACCCTGAGTAGCATCAACAAGCAATAAAGCGCCTTCGCAGGCTGCCAAGGCACGGCTCACTTCATAGCTAAAGTCAACGTGGCCCGGAGTATCAATAAGATTAAGTGTATATTTTTCGCCGTTGTGCGCGTAGTTGATCTGAATTGCGTGGCTTTTGATGGTAATACCTTTTTCTCTTTCAAGGTCCATGTCATCCAGCACCTGGTCCATCATGTCTCTATCACTAATGGTACCTGTGCTCTGTAGTAAACGGTCTGCCAGGGTACTTTTTCCGTGGTCAATATGGGCTATAATACAAAAATTTCGAATATTCTTCATTCTCTAAAACGCACTTTTATGCGCTGCAAAAGTAAGGTAAACAATTGGATAATTTGAAAATTTGAAGATTTGAAAATGGCTTTAGACGCGGTTTTCCAGATTGATTGTTAGTTATTTATGTTTTGAGCAGATTTGGAGACAAGCAGTTGGAATAAGAATTGAGCTTTTGTTGCGTCGCAGTACGTTCGTCGGCAGTAATTCTATTAAGCATTGAGCTTGTGCGCATCAACTTATTGAACAGAAAAATTTTTTCTGTGCAAAAGAATGAATGCGCCCTACGGTGGCCCAATTTTCAAATTTCCACATTCCCTAAATCGTTTCCGCCAACACCTTCATTAACACCTTCTCCTCTCCCGTCAAATCCGTCTTATTGTCCGGTTCTTCGATTTTATCTAGCGCCGTTATGTATTTTTTCAGATTGTTTTCTTCATACATCTTTATCAGGCCGGGATGGACATAATATTTCTTGCAAACGGCCCGGGTGTTTCCCAATTTTTGGCTCACCTCATCCAACACTGCCACCACATTTTTCTTTCCTTCAGTCGATGTTGCCGCTTCTCCCATCGATTTAAAAGCACGTAATGCATTCAAGGTTCCCGCCCATGTACGAAAATCTTTTGCTGTAAAATCCGCTCCCGTGGCTTCTTTGATATAATTGTTCACTGCCCCGGAATCGATTGACTTGCGATTGTTTTCGCTGTCATAAAATTGAAAAAGTTCCTTGCCGGGAATATCGCGGCACGCCTCGACAATTTTCGCGAGCCTTTTGTTAGTGAGAGAAACATTGTGATACACGCCTTTTTTTCCTTTGAAAGAAAAAGAAATTTTGTCTCCTTTTACAGAAACATGTTTATCCTTTAAAGTAGTGAGCCCATAAGATCCATACAGCTTTTCGTAACCTTCATTGCCGATGCGTATGTAAGTGCGTTCCATCAGCGAGATCACAGTTGCTATGACTTTATCCGCATTCAATTCTTTGGAAACAATGTCTTGTTCAATCTTTGCACGTAGTGCCGGAATCATTTTTCCAAACTCCAACATGCGATGAAATTTTGTTTCATTGCGCAACACATTCCAAAGCGGATGGTAACGGTACTGCTTGCGTCCGCGTGCATCAAGGCCCGCGGCCTGAATGTGCCCTTCAGGTAATGTGCATATCCATACATTTTTCCATGCCGGCGGAATAACCAGCTTCTTGAATCTAAGCAACTCATCTTTGCTCTTCACAAGTTTATCTTCAAGATAGTAACTGAATCCCTTTCCTTTCTTCACGCGCACAATTCCGGGATCACTAACAGACACGTATACCAAATGCGCCACTTTCGCAGACTCTTTGTAATCTGCAGCTATTCGTAGAAATTGCGGGTGCGATAATTTAAGAGCTTCCATGTTTGATATTTAAAACTGAACGCTTAATGCTTACGCTAGTAGCAAAAAACGCATAACACGCAACGCAGAGGTTCCTGCGTTAGGCGTTATGCGTTCAGCTTTAGGCAAAACTATTCTTCCTCATCCTCTGCAGCATTATTGATATGCGCTTCGGCGATTTTTGTTAATAACTTATCAGCGTTTTTTTCTTCCTGTAAAGTTTGTGCAAGCAAATCAGCTACATCGTTCTTGCCCATTGTAGTGGCAAGCTGATGAAGACTACCGTATGTCGTGATCTCATAGTGTTCTACTTTTTGCGCAGCCAGGATCAAACCTACATCGCGAGTGCTGGTGCCTTCTTCAGTTTCTTCAACGATGCTTTCCCCTTCTTTAAGGATACCTTCCATTGCATCGCATTTTTTTGCTTTGGGTGTTTCTCCCAACAACTCAAAAACGCGTTCAAGACGAGTTACATGTCCTTCTGTTTGTTTCAGGTGATCTGCAAATGCATTGGCAAGCTCATCTGAATTAGCTGCTTTTTGCATTTTTGGTAACGCTTTTATAATGTGCTTCTCTGCCCAATAGATGTCCTTTATTTCTTCCACAAAAAAATCAGCCAGCATCGATTTAACTGTTTTGTTTTTTGAAGAAGATGGTTTTTTTGTTGCGGTGGCAGCAGCCGCTTTGCCATTTGTACTTTTTGTTGTTTTTTCCATAAAATGAAAATTTAATTATTGATTAAAATGTTTGGTATTTGATAAAAGTCAAAATAAGAGACAGTGTCCTTCAGCTTTTACTTTTCACTTTTGAATTTTACTTCTGCTACGATATCGGGGATTTCTTATGAATGTCTTCAACTTGTTTTAGAAAGCGCCCTATTTGCATGTCTGCATAAACGCCGTAAGCATCAACAAGTGTTCCTTTCGAACCGTTTCCGGTTTCGATCACATACAATATTGCATTGTCATCCGGATCTGATGCACCTTCAAACCTGTAGAAATCTACTACTCTGACATCATCCGGTTTATACACCTGTTCTGTCTGAAGAGAAAGCAGGCCCTTTTCGTTCACTTTAAAATCCTGCGTGTAACCATTGTTTACAGCTTTGTTAATGCAGTAGCGCATGTCACGCATTTCTTGTAAATGATATTCAGGTCGCATAACAGTATTTTCAGGATGTCCAGTAAATACCTTGCCGTTTGACATCCTTGTAAAGACTGGAAAAATGTAGCCAGAAATCCCCAAATTCAGGCTTTTCGCCTCTTAGCAGGAACGGTAGGATTTTTAATGAATATACAGTGGCTTATGTGGCAATAGTTTCACACTTGTGTTCACATATCCTATTTATTAATCGTTAAATTTCATGTTATGCCAAAATATTCAAAAGCAACCCAAAACGTGGTTGAAGAAGATATGCACAGATTTAAAAAAGGCACATTGAAAAGCGGACCCGGCGGCAAAGGCGGCACTGTTAAAAATCCCAAACAGGCAGTTGCCATTGCGTTAAGTGAAGCAAGAGAAAAAGGAATGAAGGCACCGGAAAAAGCCACCTCTAAGCGGGCTGCGCCAAAACGTGCAACGGCGAAGAAAGCTGCGCCGAAGAAAGCTGCGGCTAAGCGAGCAGCTCCAAAGAAGGCGGCACGCAGAATGGCGAAATAGCCAAATTAATAATTAATAATTAACAATTAATAGTGGGTGAGCGAAATGTAGTACTTCATGCTTTTTCAAATAATAATAAGACGTACCATTTCTGAAAACTAAATGTCATTTTGTTGTAACAACTACTAATTCTTAATTATTAATTATTAATTCCGAATTGCTCTCTATCACTCAAACATAAACCACCCACTATGCAACTCAATCTGGTAAAAGAACTTCAGGAATATATGGGGACAAACATTAACAAAATTGACCCCAACACGCAGGAACTTAAAGAAGTAGATTTTGCACACAGATATGATAAACTGGCACAGGCAGGCGTTCCGACTGTTTTAACAGTGTTGTACAAATATACACACACCCTCGATGGTGGCGCAAAACTGCTCAAGCGCGATCCGGCTACTAATGTGCTGGCAGATATGCTTGGTACAAACTATACGGACGTGGTGAACAAGATAGCTGACTATTCCGGCTTTTCAGAAATGTATACCGCCGGCGTGCTGGATAACCTTGCAGTGCAGGCAGTGAAACTTCTTAACGAACAGGCAGGCAATGATCCCGTGAAGGCCCAGTCGCTACTGGCAGATCAGCGTCATGAAATTTTAACGCACCTACCAGCTTCCATAGAATTGGGTAAAGCCCTGGACGATACAACCATCGATGACAGAACAAACAAGATGGAAGGCCCTGTTTCAAATCTGTTACATACTATTGAAAACTTTTTTGCTTCATCACCTGTTAAAAAGTGATGCGCTAACAATAAGAACTTAAATAAATGTGAGCAGTTAAGTGGTGAGAATGAATTGCATATCACAACTTTCTGCTCACTTTTTTATGCAAATGCGAAAGAATATATTACTCTACATCCTGATCGGAATATTGATACTGGGATTAGGCACATACCTATTCCTTAAAAGCTATTTTAAATCCAGCAATGTTGAAAGGCGGCTCTCGCAACGTATAGAGAAGACTGTACATGAAGCAACTGGCGGCCTTTACAAAATATACATTAATAAAACAGAAGTTGATATTGACAATTTAAGCGTCACTCTCCGTGACATACATTTTGCAATTGATTCATCCGTACTTAAAACGCTGAGACCCGCTGACATCCCTGCCAATACAGTTGATATCGTGCTAAAAAAGCTGGAGATAAAAAATGTGGATGCCTACAAACTGCTAACAGAGAAAGGAGTTGATCTCCGCAAGATATTATTGGATGATGCAACGATTAAAATGTATCACTTTGATTCCGTAAAAAAGAAAACAGAAGTTGATACAACGATAAAGATCACCACGCTATATGACAAGATCAACAAGGATATTAGCTCGATAAGGATCGACACACTTTCACTTCACAATGCGTCCTTCGCGTATTATGGCACGAATCAACATTATAAGGAAACCGACGTAAATCGTATAAGTGCAGATCTTTTCAATGTCCTTATAGATTCTACCACGCGAGGCAATACCGACAGATTTCTATATTCCAGCGATGCAAGGATTTATGTTGACAGTTTTTCAATGCCGCTGAGTAAGGCTATGTACAAACTTTCATTAGCAAAGCTGTACGTACAGATAAAGGGAAAAACCATAACGACTATTAAAGACCTTAAACTGCACCCGCTATATGACAAAGATGATTTTGCAAAACATCTGGGGCACCAGATTGACAGGTTTGACATAAGGGCGCCTGAATTCACTATGGATAATTTTGACTACAGTGAATTTCTTAACAACCGTTCTATTCTGGCCGATAAAATTCTTTTATCGGATGCTCACATTGAGGTATACCAGGACAGGACGGCGCCGCCAAATAACAAATCAAAAGTAGGTGGATATCCGCACCAGCTCTTAAGTAAACTTGACGTACCGGTGCGTGTGCCATATATCAAAGTACAAAACGCAACGGTTGCCTACAAAGAAAAAAGTGCGGACACAAAAAAGGTGGGTGTAATAAGTTTTACAAAAGTTAATGGAGATATAAACAATCTAAGCAACATTGAAGGAAGTGGCGTAATGAATATTGCAATCACCGCGAGATTCATGGGTGAGGCACCTCTTGATGCACACTTTGTTTTTCCTAACAATCCGGCTAACGGAGAATTTAAAGTGAGTGGAAAATTCGGCGCGTTTGATGGCAAAATTCTTAACCAGGTTACCATTCCACTTGGCGAAGTAAAGATCAACAGTGCGAACATTAAACTCCTCTCATTCAACATGACTGCAAACGACACTCGATCAAATGGCAAGATCACATTCCTCTACGACAACGTTGATATTGAAATGCTGAAGCGCGACACATCAAGTCCGACCGGCTTTAAAAAGCGCGGCTTCATTACTTTTCTTGCCAATAAAATTTTATTGAAAAAGAAAAATAAGGCGAATGACAATCGTCCCGATGTCGTAAACGTTCAATATGAAAGAGACGTTACAAAGTCCATGTTTAATCTCATCTGGAAAACCATTTTCTACGGCATTAAAGAACAGGTTGGTGCGGGAGGAATGGGGAAGGATAAGGAAAGAGCGACGGTGAAGTAATTAATAATTAAGAATTAATAGAGTGGTTTGCGAAATGAAATACAATACACCAATAAAGTAAAAATTGCATCCTCTCGAAAGCTTGAATTCCATCTCTGCGCAGCACCTATTAATTCTTAATTATTAATTATTAATTGCTCTCTACCCCCCTGCTTTCACCTCCACATTTGGGTCCTTCGCCACAGCAGCCCGATGCAGAATAATCTTTTCACTTTGCATGTCGAAGGATAGTTCGATCCAGCCATAGTAGGTTTTATCGCCTTTGAGAATGCTTACCGGCTGGTACGCGTGAGCAACTTGTTTCCAATTGCCCGACCATGATGTTCCGTTCTCTTCAATGATCTTTTGCGCAATCACAACATGCGAGGCATTGTACCAATGAAAACCTTCGGGCGGCAACGATCCAATCTTATCGCCTTTTTGCAGCACCGGAGTTTCTTCATTGCCGTTTACCAGGCAGTTCGTGTAAAATTTGGAAACGATGTAGTACTGACGGTAATCCCTTCTTAGGACCGGATCACCAACAAGAAGTGTTGAAAAAGAGAAATCGGCCTCACCATCTTTGTTCAGGTCCAGGGAATAGCTTGAGTTAAATCCGACTGCTTTGTCATTCAGTTCGGTGTATTCCATTTTCGGATCATCAGTTTTCGGAGGGCATTCACAGGTGGTCTTTTTACAGCCTGTAGCAAGTAATAGAGCGGTCAACGCACACAAATACCATTGCATGAGGAAATATTTAAGGTTAATGGGATCAATGCGAGGCACGAAGCCTGCACCGAAACTTCTTTAAAAAATGTTGTCTCCATTCTGACCACCATGCAAAGGAAAACGTTACAGAAAAATGGGTCTATAAGAAAACTTTAACATTTCAATTTACTTAAGAATTGGAAATTAATGCCGTTATCTTAAGAATAGCCTCCGGAGATTGCTTCGACCCATTCCCTGCAATTCAGAAATATTTTCCTTTTACAATCTCGATTCTCGGCAGGGTCTCGCAATGACGGCGCTACTATTTTGAACTTTAGCCAACAACCTGCTATTGCAGAATTCGAAAGTTGCACGTCATTGCGAGCCCCTGTGGAGGATAAATGATTGAACTATAACAAGTAAAATAAACAAACGAGAATGGGCGAAGCAATCTCATGCCGAAGGTGTACCCTTAAGGAAACGACATTGAATTAGGAATTAAGAATTCTTCTCGTGTAACAGAAAAAAATGAAGTCAAGTTCTCCCAACTCCGGATCGTTCGAAAAAAGTAAGCCCTACTAGTTTGTGAAGAATTCTTAATTCCTAATTCTTAATTACCAAAGGTGCTCGTAATCTCCGCCAACAAATACCCTTTCCTATCATCCGCATATTCCCAAAACATCACACCTGCAAGTTTGTGGCGAAGCACATATTTGCATTTGTATTTTACGGAACGTTCATCATCGTAGGAAATAAATTTCTTATCGGTAGCGTTGAAAATATATGGAGCTTTTGCCTTTTTGTCCCAATAACTGCGATAATCTTTTTGCGTAAGCAAACTATCCTTTATGTAGGAATAACCACCAACATGGGTATGGGATGTGATCTTGCTGTCGATGCCGCGTTTGGTATCTCCTTCAACGATCAGGCCTCTGCCATAAAACGCAATGCCCATAACAAGTTTACTAACCGGAACACCGGCAGAAACAAATGCGGCCACGGCTTTGTCGGCAGAGTTCGCCATCGAGTCTTTAGAAGCACTGTACAAATTGGTGTGATGCGATGCTGTGCGCCAGCCGTAATCGTACGTCATCAAATTCACATAATCCAGATACTGTTGCGCCTTGCCCATTTCTGTGTGATGCAGGAAATTTAAGAAGCCGCCAACCGCAGTTGTCAGCAAATATTTCTTTCCCGTTGTTTGCTGCAGCGTATCCAGTTCTGCACGCAGCGCTTTAAACATCAGCGTATAGTTCTCTTTGTCTTCCGGGCGAAATACGTTTGAATCACCTCTCAAGCCGGGATATTCCCAATCTATATCAACACCATCCAAGTCATATTTCGCCATTATTGCAACAGCACTTTCTGCAAAAGCTTTCCGCGAAGTATCTGAAAGCACCGCATCGGAGAAATTCTTGCTCCATGTCCATCCTCCGATTGAAATAAGAATCTTAAGCGAAGGATTTTTCAATTTCAATCCGTTTAGATTCCTGAAGTTGATCGTGTCTGTCCTTTCATTGTGCAGATATGCACGGTTATTTTTTACATCTACAAATGCATAGTTGATGTGTGTAAGTTTGTTTGCCTCAATGATTGAAGTATCCGCCAATCCTCTGTAACCACCAACATAGCCAATTACTACGGGTTTAGTCGTGCTTGCTTTTTGAGCAACAACGCAAGTCGCGAGCAAAGAGAAAAGAATTACAAAAGAGAATTGTTTCATCGTGTTGTTTTTATAAATAAAGATTCACTGTGCTCTCCGAAGCTTCCAGCTTCGGAGTTCTATTCCGTTGCCTCTGCCAGCAATAAATCACTGAAAGCGATAGATTCATGCTGCAAGGATTCCCAACTCCTAATTCCTAATTTCTAATTCCTGCCCTTCGGCGCCCATTGCCTGCAAAAACCAGGCGGCATGTGGCAACCATTGTTCGGTCCATCGCCATTCATTGCCATCAGCTTTTTCTTTGAATAATATTCCACTACCATCAGGATTCTCGCCGCCGGTCACACCATTTGAAATACCGCCCCTTTCCGACCCATGACCAAACATAGATGCCATGTGTGGTACATTGTTTTTTCCAAAGCCGTACATAAAACATATATCGTATGGGTTGCAACCCAATATCCACGACAACTGGCGAGCAGCATATGTTTGCAAAGAATCTATTTTTGCACTTTTGTTTTTTCCATACACCAATGTGCCTCCAACTAATGCAGCAGTTGCAAGGGAAGCCAGCCTCGCATTTTCACCCTGCCACCACCAGCCGGATTCATTTTCATGAGGAATAAAAAATCCATCTTTGATTTTATTTTGTATGGCAAATGTTTGACGCGCATAACCAAACGGATTGCTCACTTCGTTGGTGATCTGCAAATTGTAGTCAAGCGCTTTTTGTATTGTTTGTAAAGCAGCGCTTCGCAAAGATGGCTCTGATTCCTTTGCTAAATATCTGGACAAAGCAACGACCGGCATACCTGCATCTGACGCATGCCAGAAGGGTCTTTTGCTATCATCTGCAATAAAATATCCTTGCGGTGTTAATCGATTAGAAATGTTTTTTGCACGTTTTCGTGCTTCGTTTTTATACAGTTCTTCATTGGTAGTTATCCATAGTTCTGTTGCCGCCATCAATGCACAATAGTCATCAAGTATGTTTTCTTTGCCATTGTCGCAATACTTCAAATTGTTTATCAGTAAATGAGCAAATGCTTTTTTTGCTCCAGCCAAATATTGCTGCGATGTAGAATCACCATGTTTCTTCCATCTTGCTGCGCGGGCCAAAGCTGCAATGCCCATTCCTCCACCTTCACGAAAAGCACTTTGATAATCGGAGGTCGTGACGCTATTTGCCAGCAGTCCAACGATTCTTCTCTGGTTAGGATCCGGTTTGAAATAACTGAATACTGTTGTATAAAAATATCCTTCCGGCGAAAGAGAACGTAACACGTAATCCGCGCCGTACAAAGCTTCACTCTCAAGTGAGTCTTTTATTTTCAATGATGTAAGTAAAGCAGGAATTGATTCTACTGCATTTTCCATTGACCATGTTACTAAAGGAATTTGTTGCGGCGACATGAAATTTGTGTAACACAAGTGTGAGAAATATTTGCTGATATCTCCCGATGCATCGCACCATCCGCCTTGTACATTTGTGGTCTTATTACTTCCGTATAGTATTACATGTTTGTCTGCTTCTAATTCTTGTGGCGTATTGGCTCTTTGCTTGTGATAGTAATTGAGGATTGCCGGCAATGTAGCTTTAGCCAATGCATGTTTACCGATAAAAAATTGCGAAGAATAATAAGTTGAATCCAGTCCAACGCGCAGAACATAATTCCCTTCCTTAGTAATTGCTGAAAAATCTGCCGTGTAAAAATACGTTCCAGGGAACCAATCACTTATTTGTACCGGCAAACGTAACACACCTTTTAAACTCATTTTATAGTCAAGATATTCAACCGTAAAGGATGTATTGGGTGGCAACGGCTTATCCGAACTAATGACAGCAACCTTTGCATCGTCACTATTAAACCCAACCTGGTTGACGTGGATCGACACCTGACTAAATCCAACATTGGGTAACATAAACAATGCAATGAACAATGTACCTGTAAGAATTCTTTTCATCTTTTTTTACTTCTTTCGTTACAACTACCGTTGATATATATACGACCCCAGTAAGAACAAAATATACTCTCTGCTACAACATCTTCTAATTCCTAGCTCCTAATTTCCCCGCCCCTACAGCTTTAACCTGATTCGTCGTTTTTCCATCAACCCCACTAACCAACTCACTATGAATGCCATGACAAACGAACGGATAATTCCGCCTGCGCCCTCTTTCAAAAACACAGGATATGTAAAACCAGTCATTCTGAAAATGGCAAACAAAATGTATGGTATGAGATAACACGTAAGTGTGCTTGTGCCTGCTGGAGAAATAAACGAGAACCACTTTTCTTTTCCTTTAATATCAACAAGCCAGATAAAAAACTCAAAAGCCAGAATGCTGATGCCTGTGCAAATAAACACCCATGCGGGCGTTGAATGTATTTTTGAAATACCACCAACATAAGGACGAACGATAAAGCCAAGCGCAATCATTGCTGTGCCGCAAATGGCTAACAACCACAAAAGGCCACCGTCGTTTTTTGTTCCTGCTATTTTTGTGTACAAGCTACTTATTAAGGCACCCGCCATAACAAGTGATGCTGATGAGCCGTCATTTACCACCCAAAGCCTTTTTGTAAAAATTCCGGTATGCGCACAAATGTTGATTGCCACAAAGGCAACAAACGCAATCAGTAAAATATTGAAGTTTCCTTTTGATAAAAGAAAAACAATCGCACACACAAGATAAGCCCAACCGATAATGCCAAGAATGCCCCACCATGAAGCATGCATCCACCCGGGATTTGCAGGGTCGCCGCTTCTATATAAGATCGCCATCAAAGCAAGTAATGTGATACCGGCACCAACGCAAATATTCTTTTTTGCCTTCGGCATTTCCGGGGAGTAGTCAAGCCAGATAATAAAGAAACTTATCGTGATTAAAAGCATCCACAAACCTTTCGATAAGATGGAAGCTTTGCTGTAATTGTCGAGGTTTACCTGAAACAGGCCCATAATCAACAGAGCAAGCGAACGGGAAAAAATGTACAATGCAATCTGCTGGACAGAATCGCCCTTATTTATTCTGTGCCGAATAGCAAATGGTAATGACAGGCCAACGATGAAAAGGAAGGCCGGAAAAATAACATCCGCAAATCCCATCCCATCGGTGTGCGAATCGACGTGTTTGATCCACTCAGGTATTTTTTGAACGCCGTCAACGTCGTTTACAAAAATCATCAGGAACATGGTAACGGCCCGGAAAACATCTATCGATTTCAATCTCTTAGGTAACAGATTCATGAATTTCTATAATTTGGTATCAGGCTAATTGCTCGTTTCATTTATGTAAGTAAACGGTCGTTGTGTAACGTATACCAATCAAATTTTAATTGGCACAAAAAATCCTCTTTTTTGTACAACAGTACAAAGTCCTACAAATACTGGTAAATAGCAAGATTGCTTTTACGTCATTTACTCTACATCACGCAATTATTGAAAAACTACAATCACCTGATTATCATTTGTAAATTAATATTACACCAAACTTCAGCTTACCTATGTAGCTCTGCACTACGCCAAACGGAGTCTTTTATTTTTTTTACCCGGCAAACGAGTATATTTTTAGCTTCTTGACCTCTTTACATAGTGAACGGCTGTCAGAGACAAGGCAATGCCTTGTCTCTACATACGATCGTTTACATTTCAAATATGTACTTAAAGTAGAATAACATGAAAAAACTCTTCCTGGTTCTTATTGCTTCCTCTTCATTTTATTTGGCGAACGCCCAAACGGCTGTAAAAAAATACAACACGGCAAATAAAACGGTTACAGTGTACACTACTGCGCAAAATACAGATCTGCGCCTTTCACAAAACGGCACGTTGAGTTTTTCACCTCTTGCTCAGCCCTTGGAAACACAGCCTTGCATATTTGTTGATCCGTCGAGGACATTCCAAACATTTATGGGAGTTGGTGGCGCGTTGACAGATGCATCTGCGGAAACATTTGCGAAGCTGCCAAAAGATAAACAGCAGGAACTATTAAAGGCCTATTATAATGCGAACAGTGGTATTGGTTATACGATCGGCAGAACCACCATTCACAGTTGCGACTTTTCAAGCGATAGCTATACTTATGTGACAAATGAAGATGCTTCACTGAGCACTTTCAATGTGGCACATGATGAGAAATACCGTATTCCATTGATCAAACAAGCTATTGCTGCGGCTGGTGGCAAACTCACTTTGTATGCTGCCCCGTGGAGCCCGCTTGCATGGATGAAGGATAATAATGACATGCTGCACGGTGGCAAATTGAAACCGGAGGCAAGGCAAACATGGGCAAACTACTACGTAAAATTTATTAAAACCTACGAAGCAAAAGGTATTCCTATTTGGGGGCTTAGCACACAAAACGAACCCATGGCTAAGCAAACCTGGGAATCCTGCATTTATACAGCAGAGGACGAAAGGGATTTTATTAAAAATTACCTCGGGCCAACTTTGCAAAAAAATGGTTTAGGCAGCAAGAAACTGATTGCATGGGACCACAACAGAGATCTTGCTTATCAACGTGCGAGCACTATCCTTAGCGATCCTGAAGCGGCAAAATATGTGTGGGGTGTTGGTTACCACTGGTATGAAACATGGACAGGCAGTGCTATGCAATTCAGCAATATCAAAATGATCAACGATGCATTCCCTGACAAGAACCTGATCTTCACCGAAGGCTGTAAAGAAAAGTTTAGTATGGACAGCATTCGCAACTGGTCGCTTGGAGAAAAATATGGCAACTCCATGATCAACGATTTCAACTGCGGAACGGTTGCATGGACAGACTGGAACATTTTGCTTGATGAACACGGTGGCCCCAACCACGTCGGTAATTTTTGTTTCGCGCCTGTGCATGCAAATACACAAACCGGTGAGTTGATATACACTAATGCATTCTATTATATCGGACAGTTTTCAAAATTCATCCGTCCGGGTGCAAAGCGCATTAGCACCGCATCCAGCAGAGATGCATTAGAAACAACTGCGTTTCAAAATACTGACGGAAGCGTTGTTGTGGTAGTGATGAACCGCACCGATAAAAAACTTGATTATAATCTTTGGATCAATGGAACGGCAGCGCAGGCAACAAGTTTGCCGCACTCCATTTCGTCGTTGGTCATCAAATAGACTTATTTACCTGATCGTGGTATATATAAGGAAGCACCGGTGGTTAAAGAATCCGGTGCTTCTGCTTTTCAAGCCGTTTTTATATTTTGTGCTACGCAAAACATATTTACAATGAAGGTAGTCGCCAATTTTTTTATTGCCATCGTTGCTATCGAACACCTGTATATTTTATGGATAGAGATGTTTGCCTGGACAACGGTTGGAAAGAAAACATTCAGAGGTTTTCCTCCGGATCTGTTTGAGAAAACAAGGACACTCGCGGCCAACCAGGGATTGTACAATGGCTTTTTGGCGGCGGGCCTGATATGGTCTTTGTGTATCGAAGATCCGAAGTGGCATTTATATGTGGCAGTTTTCTTTTTAACCTGCGTTGTCGTGGCTGGTATTTACGGTGGAATAACGGCATCACGTTCGATCATCTATAAGCAGGCATTGCCTGCATTTATTGCACTTGTATTGGTGCATTTATAACAAGGATTTTTTTGATTAAATACATTAGGAATTTTATGAAATATCACAAGCTATATTGCTTACTCTCACTTTTTATTTTTACGTGTATGAGTGTTTCAGCAAATACAGGTGCAGACAGCACTTCGCCCATCATAGCAGACGGAGCAAAGCTCGAATCGATTGCCAATAACTTTGCATTTACAGAAGGCCCGGCAGTGGATAAAGCGGGTAACATTTTCTTTACGGATCAGCCGAATGATAAAATATGGAAGTATGATATCAATGGCAAGCTTTCTGTTTTCCTTGACAAAACCGGCCGCTCGAATGGTTTATATTTTGATAAAAAAGGAAACATCATTGCGTGCGCAGACAACCAGAATGAATTGTGGTCAATCGATCCATCGGGCAAGGTAACTGTATTGATGAGTGATTATAAAGGACAAAAACTTAACGGCCCAAATGATCTGTGGATCGATGCGCACGGCGGCATTTACTTTACTGATCCTTACTATCAGCGTGACTACTGGACAAGAAAGAAACCAGAGATCGAAGGACAAAAAGTATACTATCTTAAAAAAGGAAGTAAAGAACCTGTCATCGTTGCTGCTGACATTGTAAAACCTAATGGCATTGTGGGAACACCTGATGGCAAATTTATTTTTGTAGCAGACATCGATGGCGGAAAAATCTACAAGTACACTATTAACAGCGATGGTTCTTTGAGCAATCAACAATTCTTTGCGCAGTCAAGAGCAGATGGAATTACGCTGGACAACCAAGGCAATTTATATTGCTGTGGCAATGGCGTTACAGTATTCAACTCCAAAGGTGAAAAGATCGCACACATTGATGTGCCTGCGAAATGGACTGCGAATGCTTGCATCGGAGGTAAGGATAATGACGAATTGTTTTTGACGGCGTCTGAAGGGTTTTATAAAGTGAAGCTGAAGGTGAAAGGCGTTGAGAAATAATTAAGAATTAGGAATTAAGAATCAATGCCGTTTAGTTAAGGTGTTTGAAAAAACAAAAGCATCTCGCTTGTCATCCCGAGGAAGGAGGGATCTGGGCCTAATACTAACGAACACTTTGCGTAAACAGTCACGCAGATCCCTCCTTCGTCGGGATGACAAGCAGCCTTTCTTTCCTGGACATAGCAACCAAGTAATTGAAAAATTGCTTAACTAAACGACATTGAATTAAGAATTAAGAATTCTTCCTGTGTTATATGAAGTATGAAAGCAGACCGAATGACTGTACAGTCAACAATTCTTAATTCCTAATTCTTAATTCTTAATTCCTCGCTTCTAGCTTCTTCCGCTCGCCTTTACATTCTCTTTCAATTCGTGATTAAATGCTTTTTCTTTAATCAGTTGCTCCAGCGTAACATGCATTCTGTAGCGCCAGTAGTTTTTGGGATTTGCAGGATCATTGATGCGCTCCGCAGCAACATCTTCGCTGCGCAAATCGCCGTCTATGCCAAACAGGTCCTGTATTTGAAAGATGCTCCACATTGCAGGCGAATGCAAGTGTTGCAGGATAATCGCTTTATTGATCCATGGTTCACAGAATAAAGGCGCATCGCCCCATTGCTGTAACTGGTAATTGAAGAAGCGTTGGGTGCGAGCCCTGTCTTCTTCCCACCAACCGCGGATGGTGCTCATGTCGTGCGTGGACGGCATGCACACGCTTAAGTATGGTGCGCTCGCAGGATGGAAAAATTCCTGGTTAAGCGATTTCGGCATACGTTGTACTTCGAGACTTAAAATACCGAGTTGTTTCATTACATCGGGCACACATGTCGGCACCATGCCGAGATCTTCTCCGCAGATCAACATACCTGTTGAGGCTTTCAGTGCCGGCAACCTTTTCAGGCCTTCTTTTTTCCAAAAATCTTCTTGTCTGTAATAGAAATAATTGATTGCAAGGTCCTTCAATTGCTGTTGCGTGTGCCATTCCAGTTGCTGATACGAAGTAATGCCTTCCATTCCGATGCGAAAATGAAATTGTGAACCGTTGGAACCGGGCACTTCAAAGAGTATAACGTTTGAAATAAGATTAAACAAACCTTGCTTTAAGGCCTCGTTATGATCATTGCTTTCCAGCTTCGCGAAATATGCGGCCACTTTTTGCTGAGTGTTGAATTCCTGCTTCAATTCAAACGTATCAAAGTCTGTTGAATGCAGGAACGTATCTTTCACATACTGTGCATCATTTCCATACACTGTGCTCAACACATAGTCGTTGATAAATGGCTGTGTATAGCGTTTATGATCGAACCAAATATTACGCTCCGTAAACTCATTTATATAAACAGGAATGGCGGGAACAAAGTGACCCATGATTCCTTCGACTGATTCAACAGGTACACTCCATATCCTGAAAAAACCGAGGATGTGATCTATGCGAAATGCATCATAGTAGTTCGTCATTTGGTCGAAACGCCTGTGCCACCAACCATAATGATCTTCTGCCATTTTGCTCCAGTTGTAAGTTGGTAATCCCCAGTTTTGTCCGGAGATGGCAAACGGATCAGGCGGCGCACCCGCTTGCATATCGAGATTGTACAAAGCAGGTTCTACCCATGCATCACAACTGTAGCGATATACACCAATGGGTATATCTCCTTTCATTATGATGCCGTGCTTGTGTGCATATTCCGCTGCTTCTTTCAGTTGCAGGTGCAGGTGGTATTGAATAAAGTACCAGGTGGCTATTTCATCATAATGCTTGTTGCGCGGCGATACGAATTTGTCAATTGCAGCCTTATCATACACGGCATGTTTTTTCCAAAGTGCGAAATTTGCTGTGCCGTTCAAATCTCTCAAATAACTGAATGCAGCGTATGGCACGAGCCACTCTTTGTGTTCTTCGAAAAACTTTTTGAAATCTTCATCTTTTAAAAACGCCTCTTTTTCCGCGAAATACAACACCTTCATAATGGAGAGCTTGTATTTCATTACCTGCTCATAGTCCACCGCATTGAGGTCGTTCAATACGCCCTGAACTTTTTTCAAGGGCTTTAGAATATGACTATGTTTATGATTGGCCACCTGCTCAAGATGTATATAGATGGGATGCAGCGCAAATGCGGAGATAGCGGCATACGGATATGAATCCAGCCATGTATTGGTTGCAATGGTATCATTGACAGGCAAAAGTTGTATAAGCTTGAGCCCTATGGACTTTGCCCAATCTACCAGCAATTTAATATCAAGAAACTCGCCTACACCAAAGCTTTTTTTGCTGCGCAAACTAAATACCGGCATAGCTACACCGGCGCCGCGCCATGTGTTGTTTGGGAGGTTTATAAATCCATCGTGAATAATCGTTATCTTATCGGTCGCATCTCCATGTAACGACCTGTTGGCGCCATTTTCAAAACGTGTGATCTTTTTTTCCCTGGCGTCGTAGATAGCATATTTGTAAGTAATGGGAAGATCCTCCTTCGGTAGTTCTATTTTTGCTTCCCACCAGTTGCCATGCATCTTAAATACAGTTGCTTTCGTTTGATCCCAATCTCCCAGTCCGGCCCCGCTTCCGGAAATACACACTGCTTCATGTTTGTGTAGCAATGGCGCTTTTATGCGAAATATGTGGCTGAACTTTTTGGGAGACCGCGCTTTTGTCACGGTTGAGTGGGAAGGCAAAAGTGTTTCGCGAAACGGAATGGTGTAAAATGCGTTTTCAAACTCTCCGGCGAAGTTCCAGGTATCGATGACCTCTATTAGGTCATTGCTAATTTTAGACAACTCGATTACTCTGTCGTCGCCGCCTTCGTCCACAAAAGAACCGTCAACATTTTTCAATGCGTACTTGTAGCGGATCTCTTTCAGGTTCTCCGCGTCGATATCAATACTTGCATGCCAGAAGTCCCGGCTAAAATAACTGAGCGGCAAACCTTCTGTTTCAAATTTTCCCAGCTTATCAATATTGCCTTTCAGGGAAATGGCCTGTCCAAAATGGGTAAAAAACCTTACGTAAAAATCGATCCGCATGTAAAATATTTTGAAATTTCAGAATTGGCTTATTTCTATGGGAACATCGTCGGTAATCGAAAATACAATAAGCTGGCAATTTTTTTACAAAAAACACAGCATGCCGTTGATAATTAATAAATAATAAGTAATAATTAAGGGGCACATTTATCAGGAGATTCGGGCATTAGTTGTTGTTAAACACAAAAAAGTCTACATATTATTATGTTGCAGCTCCTATTAATTCTTAATTATTAATTCAATGTCGTTTAGTTAAGCAACTTTTCAATTACTTGGTTGCTATGTCCAGGAAAGAAAGACTGCTTGTCATCCCGAGGAACGAGGGATCTGCGTGATTGTTTACGCATAGTGTTCGCTAGTGTTAGGCCCAGATCCCTCGTTCCTCGGGATGACAAGCGAGATGCTTTTGTTTTTTCAAACACCTTAACTAAACGACATTGAATTACTAATTGCAAACCATCAACCGAAAATTTTTAATCATTGCTTGTCCTTTTTTGAATTTGTTCCCTTATTTTCGCACAAACTTTTTTTGACATGGCAAAAAAATCTACAGGACTTTATTGGTTGTTGTTCTTTATTTCAACTATAGCATTGGTTTCAGCGATCGTTCTTCGTTTTGAATATTTAACTTTGATCATTCCTTTCGTTTGCCTTTACTTCGTTAAGGCGATGGACATCATCTAAGCATTTATTCCTTTTTATAAGGATCAAAATAATTAAACCCTCCGAATGGAGGGTTTTTTAGTTTTTCGGCGATGATAGAACGCAGATCGCGATGATTTTGATGATTAGAAATGATTTGAAATTTTGAATGCAAATACCTCAAAAACGAGGGTTACTTTATTTTCTAATCAAAAAATCTTAAAAAATCATCAAAATCGTGATAATCTGCGTTCTTTCTTCCTTTCTTCAGCTCTTAAAAATTCACCACTTCCCAAAATGATTTCTTCGGTTGCCAATTCACGTCAAACAGCAAGGGATAGTTTTTGCGGCCGGGAACGGGATAATGATCGAGCCATGTGGTTCGATCAGAAGTGTTCCAGAAAGTGACACCGGAGATCACGTTTTTATATTCACGGAAGATGCGGAACATTTTGCTGTATTGCTCCGCTTGCTTTTTTTCCAGCTCAGGAGTATACTTGTCGATGTCGCTCGCCGTTTTTGCACGCACATTTTTCTCCCAGGGATAAACAGATATATCCAGTTCTGTGATCTGTACTTTTAAACCAAGCGAAGCGAATTTCACAATTGCGTCTCTCAACTCTTTTTCTGTGGGCTCATAAATTGACCAATGTCCCTGCAACCCAACTGCATTAACTGGCACATGCGCATCAACAAGTTTCTTCAGCAACTTGTAAACACGGTCACGTTTCTCTGGTCTTTCGGTATTGTAATCGTTGTAAAATAATTGTGCGTTAGGATCTGCTTTGTGTGCATATTCAAATGCCTTTACAATGAAGTCTTCTCCGCATATCTGGTACCACAATGAATTGCGATAAAGTCTTGAGCTATCATCGTCAACCGCTTCGTTTACCACATCCCATGCGTAGACCTTTCCTTTGTAGCGTGATACAACGGAAGTTATATGATCTTTCAAACGTTTTAGTAAAACTTCTTTAGAGACCAGTTTCCCATTTGCATCGGTGAATAACCATTTTGGTGTATGCTCGTGCCAGCAAAGGTTGTGGCCGCGAACACGCAAACCATTCGCCTGTGCGAAAGCAACTATAGAGTCTGCATCGGCCCAGTTATACCTGTTCTCTTCCGGATGTATCGCTCCCATCTTCATGGAATTCTCTGGAGTTATGCTGTTGAATTGTTGCAATATCAATTTAGCCTCATCTCCTCTTAGAGATTGTGGCATAACAGCAACGCCAATTGGAAAATAGTCTTTATATGCGTCCTTCAGGGTTTTCTGTTGAGCATTTGTAGTCGCCAAGCTGGCAGATAAACACAAGACTGATGCAAGTTTCACAAGATGCTTTTGCATGATAATTTATTTTTGAAAAAACTACTTCTTATAATTTTCGGGAGGTCCTAAATAACTTTGTTTTACGCCTCCAAAATCGACTACTACTTTTTGTAGAACAAGTCCGGCATCAACCATCCAATACTTTACCACATGCTTTCCTGTTTTTTTCAACGCATGTTTTGAATTACTGATGATAATATTGTTTGCCACCCAACTCCCCCACTTTTTGTTATTCATGCCTTCATGAATGTTGATGATTTGTGGTGCTGCATTGTCAATAGAAACAGCATAGCGCAAACCATCATTGTGAAAATTAAGTGTTGGAGAAAAGTATAATGAGACTGTAATACTGTCTATCGCCGCGTTCGTTGTTATCTCATATTCAAGACGAGGAGCATTCCCGCCGGGTGTTTGAGCAGATGCAGTAACAGGAAAAGGCGTAATGCCGTCACCAGTACGTCCGGCATTTGGAATCACCTGCCATTTGATTTTGTTGTTGCCAACTGCTTTAGTAAACCTTTTAGCTTCAAAAGCGGCATATCCATTTTGCCAGGTCGCAACAGGCAATGTGTATTTTACGGCAGACACATTATTGCTTGCGACATCAAACCTCATAACCTGTGGCATTTTATTGGAATCAGGTTGTTGCCAATAGGTATAGCCTATGTGAGTTTGGTCCATCATGTGGTGCCATTTTCCTCCCGCTAAAGTATCGTTGTAGTATTTTGAAATGCTTGCATCGTTTGAATAATAAAACGCAACACTGTCTGCCATCACATTTGCGAATGCGTAGTTTTTTTGCTCTGCGAAATATTTATTCTTTGCAACTGCCAGATACATGGAATATAGATTGGCGCAAGCTTCTACCGGATGTAGCACTAGTTGAAAATACGCGTCTTTGTATTGTGCGGGCATCTTTTTGTTGATATCATCCGCCTGTTTTAGCAGTCGGTTGTAATCATCTGTTACCCGTTGAAACTCGTTATAATTTAAGAGACTAAAAGTGCTGTCGTTTAAGAGTTCCGGTTTGCGACGAGCGTTGTATTGTGTATACTTTGTAAGAATGTTTGCGATCGAAGCAGCATACTCTTTTCCGAATTGCTGCTGCGCCCAATTGCGGGTATAGGCGGGCAAATTTTCGGCTTTAATATTTTCGGGCTTCCATGCATAATCAAGGAAAAATGAAATGGGAAATTCCATTGGCTTGAGATCGCCTACGTTAACGATCCACACTTGTTTTGCACCATATTCATATGCAAGATGCATTTGCTCCCAGGTACGTTCAATCTGGTTTGTGTTTAACCATTTGTAATTGCGCGGATCTCCTACATAATCGAAATGATAGTAAATGCCATAACCACCTTTGCGGGGTTTATCAGTAAGTTTTGGAAGCTTGCGAATGTTGCCCCAGTTGTCATCGCACAATAGCAAAGTCACATCCTCCTGCACACGCATGCCTTTGTCGTAGTACTCCTGCACTTCTTTGTAAAGGGCCCACATTTGGGGCACCTCTTCCGCTTTCCTGCCAGTTATTTCTTCAATGATCGATCGCTGGCGGGCTACTATTTTTTCCAGTAAAGCGATATTGCTTTGTTCGCTCATTGGCTCGTCTCCATCGCCTCGCATACCAATGGCCACAATGCTTTCATTATTACCATTGCGCTGAATGCCGCGTTTCCAAAACTCATCCAGCTTTGCGGAGTTCACATCATAGTTCCATTTTCCGGAACCGTATCTTTTCCATTCATCATGTGCACGCATCATTGGTTCATGGTGTGATGTGCCCATTACAATGCCGTATTTGTTTGCCAAAACAGGATTAAGAGAATCATCATCATTAAATGCACTTCCCCACATTGCGGGCCACAAATAATTTCCTTTTAAACGAAGTAGCAATTCAAAAACATGCTCATAAAAAAGATGATTGAATCCGCCAAACTTTTCCTTTGTCCAACCGGAAAGTGCAGGAGCCTCATCGTTTAAGAATATGCCCCTGTATTTAACGGATGGATAAGAAAATAGAAAAGCATTCTTTTGTATGCTTACGCTTTTGTTTTGCAAAACAGGTACGTCAGCCCACCAGTTCCAGGGCGACACGCCTATTTGTTTTGACAATTCGAATATGCCATAAGCAACACCACGTTTGTCAGCACCAGTAATAACAAGGGTTTTAGCATTTATCAGTTGCACCTGGTATGCGTCCCATTTGCCTTGTAAACTATCAATGGAAATCTTTTTTGCCTTAACCAATTCATTAATTGCAGCCGACTTATTAGCAATGCCAATTACAATTGTATTGCTATTGCCGATGGAATGAACCGCTGCTGGCTTACTGCCCGTAACTTTTTCTATATCCTGCTGCAGAAGATTCGCAGCTTTTTGAATCAACCAGTCGGCGCTTTCGTCTGTATAGATAGTTACATTTTGAAATGAAAAATTTCCGGGGACATTTTTCGTCGCAATGATATTCTGCCCTTTAGTGAAAAGCGAAATAAAAAGTACAACCGATACAACAACCGATTTCTTCATGGTATTTTATTTGGCACAAAGATGAGTTCAGTGGCACACATCCGCCCGGCTGAAACCGTTCGGACGGGGATGACGCTGATGCGACTGATTTACGCTGATTTTTGCTTAAGCAAACTTACTTGTCTGTTTTTATAAAACCACTTACTATAGCGGGTTCTGTCTCTCTCCTTTGGAGAGAGGCAGTGGTGAGGCCTAAAATCCAACAGAGTTGCCCCCATCTACAGGAAGCACTACACCGGTAATATATTTTGAACCTTCGGATGCGAGGAATAAGGCTGCGTCGCCGATGTCGGCAGGTTTGCCGAGTGCGCCCATTGGCGTTCGTGACATTACTTTTTGTTTTCTTTCGGGGTCGTTATTCAGTGCTGCGGCAGACATATCTGTAGCGATAAAACCTGGAGCAATGCAGTTGATGCGAATGCCTTTTGGAGAAAGCTCCACTGCCATCGCCTTTGTCATGCCTTCTATTGCAGATTTGGAGGCTGTGTATGCAATTACTTTTGGAATGCCGTATTGAGAAGCCATTGAACTGATGTTAATGATGCTTCCTACATTCTTCTCCACCATAAACTTTACCACTTCTCTTGACAATGAAAATACGGCGCTGACATTTGTTTGCAATATTTTCTGAAAATCTTCATCAGTTACATCTAAAAATTCTTTTTTCATATTGATGCCGGCATTGTTTACCAGCACATCAATTTTACCGTATTGATCAACGATCTTTTTTACCATTACGGGAATGGCTTTTAAGTCAGTCAGATCGCAGGAAATAAATTCACACAATTCCCCAAGCTTCTCTTTTGCGTGCTGCAATTTTTTCTCGTCTCTCCCTATAATAATTGTAAAAATGCCTTCATGCACAAATTTTTGTGCGATTGCTAATCCAATACCAGAGCCACCGCCAGTCACTAATGCAATTTTATTGTCTTTAGCTGTTTTCATAATTTCTTTCTCTATTTAATTCTTATCACAGGCAAGCGCAATTTAAAAAGAAGGAACGCAGATTTTTATGATTGTGATGATGGTAATGATTTTTAAAATTTGTTTTTGATGCATATCGCTGATACTTGTTCTCCTGTACAAGTTCCGATTATACTTCGTATCGGAATCCCGATTAGGCATCGAATCGGGACGACGCAACGATGACGACTTTTATTCTACCGTTGACCACCAAAAAAATCCTGACAAATCATGACAATCATGAAAATCTGCGTTCCGTGTATTTCAAAGTTTATTTACCTGCTTTCAAGGCTTGCAATACAGCAGAGTATGCTGGTTTTTTCTTGAAATTCTTATCCCACAACAATGGCAATCCTGTAGGTTTCCAGCTATCCGGATCATCAACACCCCAAATAGTAATACCATAGCGTTGTGCAGCTGGTACATTTTTAAGGTATGAATTGATGATGTACTGATACATCGTAGCTTGATATCCCAATGTTTGAGGATCACCAACAGTTGCATCTGTACCTGAAGGTATGGTTGTAACATCAAGCTCAGATATTCTGATCTTCAGACCTGTTGATGCCAGCTGCTGGAACATATAATCGATGCCGGCATAGTAAGTGCCTCGTGCATCGCAGTGCATTTGAGTGCCGATACCATCAATCTTAGCGCCTTTACCTTTTAAGTATGCAACGTATGCTACCATTGAATCTGTTTTCGCTTTGCTTGATTCAAGATTATAATCGTTGATGAACAACAAAGCATTAGGATCAGCAGCGGCAGCATATTGGAATGCACGTAACGCGTAATCTTTGGTCACACCGTTAAAAGGATAGTCTGACCAGAAGAAAGTACTGGTATTTGGAACAACTCCACCAAGGTTTGTGCTTGTACGGATCGTACCTGCGTCTGTCAATGGTTCGTTCACAACATCCCATGCTGCGACTTTTCCTTTGTAATGCGTTACCATACCTGTAACGAACTTGTTCATTGCAGTATCTACTTTAAGCGCAGCTTGAGTTGGCGAGGCAGCCTGCACGAATTCTTTCACACTTGCATCATCAATGTAATAAGTGTTGGCAACTTGTCCCATGTCAAAGAGGAATGTTGTAGAAGTAAGTGTTGCAGTAATTGTCCAACTCACTTGTTGCCACGCAGTACCGATTGTTTGGTCGCCTTGGTATTGTGCTGCAGACGGCCCTGTGGAGAGCCTGATAGAACCGCCGGCTGAAATTGCTTTTACCCAATAAGTGATACTATATTGTTTTCCCGGAGTGGTAGCAAAAGCAGCACTCGATACCTGCACTTTCCATTGGTTACCGGTTTGAGCAGTAGGGTTTACTACTTGCATAAAACCGGTACCTGCATGCGCATTTGCACCTGTTGTTGGAAAAGTAATGGTAGCACCATTTGTATTAAAAATGCTCCAATTGTTTCCAGCTGATTCAAAGCCCGGATTGGTCAATAATTCGGTTGCAGCAGGAACTGTTATACCAGCATAGGTTTTAATATAATCAGCGTTTTGTTGTGAATGCCACAACAATGTGTGCCCATGTATACCTAAGCCCGCGGTAGAAGCCTGGCTAACCAATGCATCTGCCTTTGTGAAATTCAATGAACCATCGCTTTGCACAATTGATCCGTGTTTCATTTCATTACCCGGTGTAATGTTTGTTCCCTCTCTTGCAATGATTGGAAAATAGGCGGCGAAATTTTTATCTCCCTGGTACGCTGCAAAGCCAAAAGGCAAAGTACCGGCAGCGCTTTTTAATGTTCCGGAAGTATCGGTGTAAATCCCCGTATTAAGAGTACCAATGTCCTTCATTTTGGTACAGGAAGCCAATGCACCTGCAGCCAATAATGACAACATGAAATATTTTGATTTATTATTCATAATTCAAGTTTTTAGTTTTGATTAATTACCAGCTCGGATTTTGATAGTCCTTCGAATTTGGCACCGTCATGTTATCCAACTGTGATTTCGGAATTGGTCTCAATGTCATGTAGCTCTGTATTTTAGCACCATATGGGGTGAGTTTTGCACGATTCAGCAATTGCCCCCTCATGGCCAGGTCCACCCAACGATTTGCCTCTCCTGCCAACTCACGGGCATGCTCATCCAAAATAAAGTCAACTGTAATCGTTGCTGGGGTTGCGGCCACCATAGCAGCCTGTCTTGTTGCCACATCTGCTGCAGATAAATTGCTTCTAAAGGCAGCACGAGATCTTACCACATTGATTTCATTTACAGCTTCAGCATTGTTGCCCATTTTCATAGCCGCTTCTGCTGCCAATAAGTATACTTCAGACAATTTGAGCACTGGGTAAGGCCTACCACCACCATCGTTTGCGTTAGGTCTCGCAGGATCCCAGTATTTCATCATTGATGGAATTAAAACCGGCTGAGCAGCACCACCGGAGCCAGGGTAAGTACCATTGACACCCGGCATTTCACTTTGGCTAATTACACGGTAAGGTTTTGCAGATTTTAATTGTGCGGCAACCAAAGCAGCATATTCAGTATCGTTGTGTGACACTACAATTCCAGTATCGCCTACATTGTAGGTAAAACTTCCTGTAAAGGAGCTTCCTGCGGGATAGGAAGAGGTAGTTTGAACTGTAGCGAGATAGACACTGTTAAAAGTACCATCGTAGCGGCTGTCGTTTGTCTTATCAGCAAATATCGTTTTGATTAAATAGTCTGTAGGACAAATTATACGCAAAGGACGACCATACAGCGGAGAGCGTGTAGCGCAAGGCTTACCAGGACTGCTTACAAGAGGAGCAGCAGCACCATCGTAGCTCATGTTGTAATCATTAGAGGCATTCACGTCCTTACCACCTGAAGTTGCAGCTAACCCATTGAAAACACTTTCTTCGTTGGAAGGCAAATCGCCGGGAATGCGCTCAATAGCAAATAAAATTTCCGCATTATAATCGCCCCCCAGTTCTGGTTTAGAATATTTTGCATATGATGTTACGTCTGCATAGTTCGGCAACAAGGCGCAACCATATGTTGCTTTGTTATTGATAACCTGCATCGCTGCATTGTAGGCATTTTGCCAGTCAGAGGTTTCAGCATTGGCAGAATATCCTTTGAAGATATACGCTTTTGCCAGCAAACCGTAGGCAGCAGCCTTTGACAAATTATAGGCACCAGCCGGACGCTGAGTACGCAGATTTTGTGTTGCATAGGTCAAATCGCTGATGATCAACTTCCAGTCTTTTGTCAAGATATCTGCCAAAGGCAAACGGTTGAATCCGGCGAAAGAAGATTGATTGAAAGCATAATCACCGCTACCAAGATCCACCGGTATTGCACCAAACTGCGATACCAGATTGAGATAGCACAACGCTCTTAAAAAGTGCGCCTGTCCCAAAACATCCGCGGTATCTATACCTGTGATGCTTGGCGCCCAGGTTATAATGCCGTTGCACATATTGATGTTGTTGAACGTTCTGTTCCACAGCGTTAAAATGGACCCGTCTGTATAGTCATATGTGTAGGTGCTGATCTGGTAAGCAGCCGCAGCGCCGCCGGCGTTGCCCCACCACATATCGGTACCTAAGTCACCAATAATATTGGCACCTTCAGGGCCGTATATGTAGCGCAAGCCTGAATATACTGCGTTCAAGCCCAATTGAATTCCCTGGGTATTCTGGAACATCGCGACCGTATTAACAGTATAAGGGTGCTCTGTTAATTTTTTACTGCAGCTGTTCTCTGTCAATAGGACCGAACCTGCTAACAGTATGTATAGATATATTTTTACTCGTTTCATTCCTGTCTGTTTTAGTAATTTAAAAATTCACATTTACGCCCAGCATATAATTTCTTGTAAGCGGTGTAGATGCACTAATGGTTGTCATACCGTTTTGGCCGGGGCGCAAATTATCTACCGAAGTACTACCACCAACACCTGATGCTCCCTGGTTAGTAGCAATTGGCGAGATGCCTGTTTGCTTCATATAAGGAGAGAACAGGAAGCCAACATTATCTATCGTACCATACACCCGAAGAGAATGAACGCCTAGTTGTTTCACCAGGTTCGGCTTAAATGTATATCCGAAATTGATGGCTTTTATTTGCAGGAAAGAAGCATCGTAATAGCCCAAAGTTTGCCAGGCTGTAGGTGCAGTGCTCCATCCGCTTGTACCATTAGCAGGTGTAGGGAACCAGTTGGTAGGATTGTTTGGTGTCCAGTAGTCTACTTTTATTGAGTTTCTGCCAAGGTTTGCGCCTGAACCTAATGTTGTCAAATATGAAGATGACCATTGGTGAATCTGGCTAACCAACAAACCACCGAAACGTCCATATACTGTAAAGCCCAAATCAAAACCTTTATAAGTGAAAGTGTTGGTCATACCACCTTGTATTTTCGGATCTCCATTGCCGATAATATGTCTGTCAGCTGGGGTGATCTTTTTATCATTGTCATAATCCTGTATCTTGATCTGACCCGGTGTTGCTCCATAAAGGGCAGCTTGTGCAGCTTCGCTAGTTTGCCATATGCCTAGCTTTTGATAGTCATAGATCGAAGTCATGGAATAACCGGTGAATAACTGGTTACCGACGTTTTGTGTTGTACTACCAATTTGTTTGGTCAATTTATTTCTGTTGAAGAACAAATTCAAATCAGTAGTCCAGCTAAATCCATCGGCACTTGATGGTTTGATATTTAATGAGTTAATGGAAAATTCCATTCCCCAGTTCTTCGTTTGTCCCACGTTAACTGGATAAGGATTGCTTACACCGGAAGATGTAGGAAGTGTTTGATTAAACAACAATTTATTTGTAATGGCGCTGTAATAATCGATAGCACCGGTAATGCGATTGTTTAGGAAAGCATAATCCAAACCAATGTTTAGCGTATTGGTATATTCCCAGTCGAGGTTAGGATTTGGCAATCCGGCTAAATAATAACCTACCCCTATGCTCGTGCCGTAATTATATTTTACGATTGTACTCTTACTCATATCGCCAGGTAATCCGCTAAGACCGTTGTCGTTAGTAACACTACCCAAAGAAGAATAAGCACTTACTTCCTGCGATGCCGTTTGTCCGTAGCCTGCTCTCAATTTCAATAGGCTTATCCAACTGAGTTTGTCGTTATTCTTTATGAAATTTTCGTTTGAAATGCTCCAACCTGCTGAAGCTGCCGCAAACTGGTGCCAGTTGTGACCTGCAGCCAATACTGATGACCCATCCCTTCTGTATGTTCCGGTAAGCATGTACTTATTATCATACACATAATTGACACGCCCCATATAAGATATGATAGAAGAAGAAGCTTCGCCACCGCTAACTACTGCTGAGGGTGTTGGTGAAGCCTGGGACATATCAAAGTATTGCGTCTGCTCATTATACATTGAATCCTTGCTGGCAAAAGTATTATGCATGGACTGTTGCTGAACACTATACAAAGCTGTAGCGCCGATATGGCTCTTACCAAAATCTTTATCGTAAGTCAATAAGTTTTCCGCTGTGTAGGACCATGTAGAAATATTATTTACAGAAGCATGGTTACCGTTTTGTGGTCTGAAGAAACTTGGATTTGAGTTTGTAGCAGGATTGACCTTACCATTGTAGTGGTCCGCTGCCTGGTACTGGTCCTGTTCTTCCTGGGAAAAATCCAATCCCAAATTAAAGCGGTATTTAATGCCTTTCCAGATGTTCGCTTCTGCGAAGAGGCTATTGAATGTATGTAATATTCTTTTTTTGTCCACCCACATGCCATTGTTATTCTTTAGCAATAATGGGCTGTAGTTCCCACCAACATCGTTCGGATCACCTTGTCCCATAGCATTGAAAACAATTTTACCCGTACTGTCGTAAGGACTTACCAAAGGACTGGTTACCAATGTAGGGAACATCGTACCGCCATTTACAAACTGTGCACCATTTTGGATGCTCAAACTGTTCATGGTATTTACGCCTACTCTCAACCATTTACCTACCCTTGTATCAACTGACAATCTTAAAGAGCCGCGTTGATAATCCTGACCGGGCAACACAGCTGTTTCTTTATAATAACCTGTTCCCAAAGAATAAGTGGTGCCTTCGTTACCGCCTGAAACAGTGATATAATGATTTGTCTTATAGGAATTTTTATAGATCATATCCTGCCAGTCGGTTGATTTACCAGCATTCATGTTTTTAATCTCATCCGGCGTAAAACCAGTACCAACAGGTGCAGCAATATTGTGCATAGCAATATATTCCGATCCGTTAAATACAGGATATTTATTGGCCACTGTGCCTATACCGTAGTAACCGTTGTAATCCACCTTTGCAATACCTGCAGCGCCGCGTTTAGTAGTGATCAGGATAACACCGTTTGAACCACGGCTACCATAAATAGCGGTAGCAGAAGCGTCTTTCAAAATGCTCAAGGACGCGATATCATCGGGGTTAATGTCGTTCAGGTTACCGCTGTATGGAATACCGTCGACTACTATAAGTGGAGCATTGCTTCCCAGCACAGAACGGATACCACGAATGCGGATAACAGCTCCTGAACCAGGCGCTGTACCTACAGTCTGAATATCCACACCTGGAGCATGTCCCTGCAATGCATTCTGGAAGTTAGCAGCAGGTACTTCTTTCAAAGCTTTTGCGCTTACTATACTTACAGAACCTGTAACGTCTCTTTTCTTTTGTGTACCATAACCAACTACAACAACCTGTTCCATCTCTTTGGTTTTGCTTTCCATTTTGATGATCAGGACGTCGTCTTTGGCACCCACTTTACGGCTGATGCTAAGATAGCCCACATAGCTAAACGTTAGTGTGCTGTTAGCCGGAACAGTAATAGAATAGGCACCGTCGTTATTGGTGGAAGTCGCATGGGCGCCCGCACTAATGGTCACGCCAGCCAATGCCTTGCCGGCATCATCTGTAACGGTACCGGTTATTTTGACATTGTTAGTCTGCGCATACAGCATATTGCTGCACACGGTTAGCAATAGCAGAAGAACACCGAATAAGTTTAGTCTTCTCTGCCTTACTACTGATTTTTTTTTGATAGTAGTACTCATAAAAACAAGCAGTTCATTTGTGAATTAATATTTGGAAAATTGGTGCGAAGATTTGTTGCGCGTACGCAGGCGCATTTAAGATGTGTTCATGGCAATTTCGTTTTGGCTAAGCATTTGGTTTTGGGTATAAAAGGAAAAATTAAAAAGTCAAAAGTCAAAAAAGGCTGACGTGCACGATCTTCCCATTTAGTAAAGACTGCTCCATGTTTTTGAATTTTTACTTTTGACTTTTTACTTTTGAATTTGAATTTGTCTCTATTCAACAATTGCAACATTTCCCGTTGCCGGTTTAGCAATTCCCAACGTTTCACTTCTTTGCATTGGTGAAGAACCTCCTACATAAAAAGTCACTTTACCAGTTGTTTCAAGGGTTTCGCCATTATCGTTTACAAGGGATAACATTTCCGGAGTTACGGTAAACTTCACCACTTTTGTTGCACCCGCTGCGAGGTTGATTCTTTGAAAACCTTTCAGGCTGTACAACGGCTCGTTTTCACCGGCACCGGGATGAGAAATGTACAATTGCACCACTTCGTCAGACGCCTTGCTGCCTTTATTGGCAACAGTTGTTTCTACGGTCATTGACTGGCCTCTCTTTACATTCTGCGTAGATGTTTTCAAGGTACCATAATCAAATTTTGAGTACGTCAACCCATAGCCAAACGGATACATTGGCTCTTCGGTCATGTAGCGGTACGTTCTGCCCTTCATACCGTAGTCCTCGTATGATGGTAGCTGTTGTAGTGATTTAGGAAATGTAACAGGCAATTTTCCGGAAGGAGATACTTTACCGAAAATGATATCTGCCACAGCGTTTCCGCCTTCTTCACCAGGATACCATGCCAGCAAAACAGCATCAGCCAGTTCATGAATTTCAGAAAGGTTCATGGGAGAGCCTCCTGTAATTACCGCTATTATAGGTTTGGGATTATCTTTTTTCATTTTTCTCAAAAACTCAATCTGATTTTGAGGAATGTTGTAATCAAGCCTGTCACCAAAAGATGGAGAAGCAATTGATTCGCCTTCTTCACCTTCTATCAGTCCATTGATGCCCAATACAACGATTGTAGCATCTGTGTTTCTTGCTTCGTCGGTTGTCCAGTCGATTGGATTGATGTTGTTTCTATCCAGCAAACAACCAGGTCTGTACTGCATTTGACTCTCAGGAGAAATATGAGAAGCGATGCCTTCCATGTAAGTAAACATTTGTGGATTCACTCCATAATAGTTACCTATCAGCGACATTACGTCTGCTGCGTTTGGCCCTGTTACGAAATATTTTTTAAGATCATTTTTCAAAGGAAGCGCTCCATTGTTTTTCAACAATACGATTGACTTCAACGCTACTTCTTTCGACAATGCTCTGTGTTCAGCGCTATTGATAACGTTTGCAGAAATTTTACTGTAAGGATTAGAAGAAGCCGGATCAAAAATACCGAGCTTCATTTTTGTGCGAAGCAAAATAGCCAATGCGCTGTCGATCTCTTTTTCTGTAATCAGTTTTTGTTTTACGGCGTCAATAAGGGAAGCGTATTCGCCGCCGCAATCCAGGCTCACACCGCGTTTCACAGCAAGGGCTGCAGCTTCGGCGCTGTTTGCTACCACCTTATGTCCCTTATAGAAATCCTCGATAGCACCGCAGTCAGAAACCACGTGTCCCTTGAATTTCCACTCATCTCTCAATACATCTTGCAATAAGAATGTGTTACCGCAGCACACTTCACTGTTCGTTCTGTTATAGGCGCACATCACCGCTTCCACGTGAGCTTCAGTTACCAATGCTTTAAACGCCGGTAAATAAGTTTCACGCATATCTTTCATAGAAGCCTTTGCATCAAACTCATGACGCAACCTTTCAGGACCACTATGTACAGCGTAGTGTTTGGCGCAAGCTGCTACTTTTAAATAATTGGGATCATTGCCCTGCAAACCTTTTACAAATGCAACCCCGATTCTTGAAGTAAGGAATGGATCTTCTCCGTATGTTTCCTGGCCACGCCCCCATCTTGGGTCGCGGAATATATTAATATTAGGTGTCCAAAAAGTCAGACCGGCATATTTCTGGCGATAGCCTTTTGCAACGGATACATTATATATTGCACGAGCTTCATCTGAAATGGCTGTTGATACCTTTAAAGCCAGATCAGTATCGAAAGTTGCACTAAGACCGATTGCCTGCGGAAAAACCGTTGCAACGCCTGAACGGGCCACGCCGTGTAAACTTTCGTTCCACCAATTGTATTCGGGAATTTGAAGGCGGGGGATTGCGGCATTGCTATTCATCATCTGGCTCACTTTTTCTTCCAGTGTCATCCTCTTTAACAGATCCTGAACGCGGACCTCACGAGCCTTTGTAACATCTAAATAAACGGGCTTGCTGGTTTGTGCCTGAAGCATCGAAACAGCAGTGAAAATTCCGATCGCAGTTGTGCAGAATCTTTGTCTCATATGGCTTATAAATAGTCTTATAGCGAAAAAAGCAATCTCTCGTTTGTGTCCTTTTAGTTTTGGTAAGACACGTTCGGCATAAACACTCTGCTAATATCAGAATTTTTTTTGTATTTGCAACCGATTGCATAAAAATTTTCAAAAAAAAGTTAATTTAGTACCCAGAATCAACACGCAAACGATTGTATGAAATACGCATGATAAGAGTTTTGGCCCCAAAAAGCCCGATTATTGCATGCGAATTCCCTGCCCCACCAGGTTGTTCCGGGGGCATCTTGACCAATAAAATGAAAATTCACAGATGAAAGAAGACAAAGAGATTACTATATACGACCTTGCCAAGCATTTGAAGATATCCGCAGCCACCGTTAGCCGTAGTTTGAAGGATCATCCGGGCATTAGTAAGTCAACCAAGAAAAAGGTTCAGGAAGCCGCTAAAGAAATGGGCTACCGCTCGAACAATTTTGCCAGGAACCTGAGAAAACAAAAAACGAACACCATTGGTGTAATTGTTCCCAAGCTTAACAGTTATTTCGTTTCTTCCGCTATTGCAGGTATGGAAAAAATAGCCAACGAGAATGGCTATAATCTTATCATTAGCCAGTCACTGGAGTCTGTAAAGAAGGAAATCGCCAACACCATCACGATGTTCAACAGCCGCGTAGATGGCCTGCTGGTTTCTCTTGCTTATGATACTGAGAACATGGAGCACTTTGATGTGTTTTTCGACAAAAATATTCCTGTTGTTTTCTTCGACCGTGTGTACGAAGACAGCCGCAGCCTCAATGTTATTATTGACAACTATCGCAATGCTTACGACATTACGAAACACCTGGTGGACGAAGGTTGCCAGCGCATCATGCATATTGCGGGCAACCTCACAAGAAACGTATACGCTGAAAGATGCCGTGGTTATAAAGATGCGTTGCGTGACGCCGGCGTTGAGTTCCAGGACGAACTTTTGATCGTTAACGAGCTAAGCGAAGAAGCAGGTAAAGAGCTCGGCAAAAAAATATTGCAAATGCAAAACAAGCCAGATGCTGTGTTTGTGGCTAACGATGTATGTGCCGCTAATTGTATGCAAATCATTAAAACGGCAGGCTACTCAATTCCCGGCGATATTGCATTTGCAGGCTTCAACAACGATCCTATTTCAAAGATTGTGGAGCCACATCTTACGACCGTTAATTATCCATGTTATGAAATGGGGGAAATGGCCATGCGTAACCTCATCGATCACCTTACAGGCGATGGCAGTATCAGCACGACCAACAAGATCATTCTGCGTTCGGAGATCGTAGTGAGAGCATCGAGCCTGAAAGGAAAGGGCAACAATCAGGGCCTGCATATTGCTTAACGAGTGCCATGGTTCGTGTTTCCACGAACCATTTTTTTGCGGCAGCGGTTTCGTGAAAACACGAACAACGGCACAGGTCTGGCAGCCGAAATGTAGTGTCAATCAGAGCCCGTCGAAAGGTATAACAATAATTACAGTTTTTATTAGGTAGTCAGCAGTTGAATAGCACTCAGCATCCTTGCGTCGCACACTTTAGCATTCGTAATTCTATTGGACGATGAGGTATTAATTTTTGACTTTTTACTTTTTACTTTTGCCTTAACACCATCGGGAACGTTTCCAAAAATAAACTGTGTATGCCTTTTTCAATTTCCTGATATTTCTTAGCTCATTCACGGCTCAAACCTTTAGTTTTGCTGCCCGGAACTCATAACTCATAACTTATAACTCATAACTCAATACTTATGAAATTAATGGAACAAACGATGCGTTGGTACGGCCCAAATGATCCGGTGAGTCTTTGGGATATCAGACAGTCTGGTTGTACAGGCGTAGTTACCGCATTGCACCATGTGCCTGTTGGCGACATCTGGACAGTGGAAGAAATTAACAAAAGAAAACAGCAAGTAGAAAGCGCAGGCCTTACATGGACAGTGATTGAGAGCTTGCCGGTTCACGAAGACATCAAAAAACAAATTGGCAATTACAAACAATATATCGAGAACTACAAGGTGAGTCTGCGCAATGTGGCAGCTTGCGGTTTAAAAGTAGTTACCTACAACTTCATGCCTATCCTTGACTGGATGCGCACGGAGATCAACTATGTAATGCCTGATGGCAGTAAAGCGCTTTATTTTGAGAAATCAGCATTCATTGCATTTGATCTCTTTATTTTAAAACGTCCTAATGCAGAAGCCGACTATGCTGCCGAAGAAATAAGCAAAGCGAAAACAAGATTTTCAACAATGACTCCTGAAGAAAAAGAGACGTTGTATAAAAATGCATTGCTTGGCTTGCCCGGAAGTGAAGAAAGATTTACAGAAGAACAAATATTAAAAGCATTAAAAACATACGAAGGCATTGATGCGCAAAAACTGAAACAACATTTGTTTTATTTCTTACAACAGGTTGTTCCCGTTGCTGAAGAAGCAGGATTAAAAATGGCGATCCATCCAGACGATCCTCCCTACCCTATCCTTGGCTTGCCACGTATTGTAAGCACGGAAAAAGATGCGTTGGAATTGATCAATGCCGCTCCTTCTCCTGCAAATGGTTTGTGCTATTGCACAGGTTCGTATGGTGTGCGCACCGACAATGATTTGGCGGGCATGGTTAAACGTCTCGGCGATCATATTCACTTCATTCACTTACGCAGCACTAAACGTGATGTAGAAGGCAATTTCTTTGAAGCAGATCACCTCGACGGCGACGTTGATATGTTTGCAGTGGTAAAAGAGATCGTTTTGTTAATGCAAAAAAGAAATCAATCCATTCCAATGCGTCCAGATCATGGTCATCAGATGTTGGATGATTTGAAGAAAACAACTTATCCCGGCTATTCCGCAATCGGCAGATTGAGAGGCATCGCGGAATTGAGAGGTTTGGAATTGGGTATCGCGAGATCGTTGTAGAGTTGAAAGTTGAAAATGGGCGTTGAGAATTGATTTCAATTTGATACAACTGAATATAAAGCCCCGGCAGGTTTCACCTACCGGGGCTTATTGTTTTTCAGTGGAGCTCGATGTTTTGCGGAGACGCGTTCAACGCGTCTCTACGGTCGACTGCTGACAGAAATCCTATGACGCAGCACACAATGCATTTTCAACTTTCAACTTTCAATTTTCAATTATCATAAAGGTCACTCTGCGCCGAAATAATTTGCCTGTACTGTTCGAATATTTTTGTTTTGGAAATGAAGCCGATGAATTTCCTGTCTTCCGATAACACAGGCAAATACCAACTGTGTGTTAGATCGAATTTTTCCATTACACGTGTCATGCTTTCGCCTGCGTAGATAACATCCGGCGCTTTTTTCATGATCTGACGAATGCTTACTTTGTCAAACAACTCGGGATTGAACATTTGTTTTTTTACATCATTCAACTCAACAATGCCGATGAAGTTTCCTTTTTTGTCCCCTACTGCAAATATATTTTTATCACTCAGCTTGATCATTTCCACCAAATCGCGCAGCGAACTATCAATGGAAATGCTTTGATAATTATTCTTGATGATATCGCTTAGCTGAATCGATGTCAAAATATTCTGTTCTCGTTTGTGTGTAAATATTTGGCCTTCTAGTGCAAGTTTTCGCGTTTCCATTGAATAAGGCTGATAGTGTTTCACAATGAAAAATGACATGGAAGAAACGATCATCAATGGAATGATAAGTTCGTAGCCGCTTGTAATTTCAGCGATAAGAAATATCGCGGTGAGCGGGCAATACATTACACCACTCAATACACCCGCCATGCCAACGAGACTAAAGTTTCCCACGGGTGTATCAAACCATTTTGTTGCATTCAATAATTTGGAAAAAAAGAAGCCAAGGTAAGCTCCTACAAACAGCGACGGCGCAAAGTTTCCGCCATTTCCGCCGCTACCAATCGTGATACCCGCAGCCATCGGTTTCAATAGCATTACTGCTCCGACAAAAACAATTACCGCCCATTCATTGTTCATCAAAGCGAACAGTCTTGTATTGTCGTGAATGATATTGCTGTCGCCGTTTGCCACCAATTTCACGCTGTCATACCCTTCGCCAAAAAGAGTCGGAAATAAAATGTAAATGATCAATAGGAAGAATCCGCCGATCAATGCTTTTGCATATGGATTCAAACGCCAATCGTGCATTTTGTGTTCTACTTTCTTAAACACATTTGCGTAGTACAAAGAAATGAAACCACACAACGCACCAAGCAATATATAAAACGGCACATTGTAATAATTAAAAGTTTGCTTCAGTACGAAGTTGAAAAGAATATTCTCATTTAATATGATCTTAGAACACAACGCACCGATCACTGCAGATATAATCAACGGGATAAAATAGCTGATGATCGTTTCTGCCAGCAACACCTCTATGGCGAATATTACACCGGCGATCGGCGCATTGAATACGGCAGCAATACCGGCCGCTGCACCACATGCTATCAGCAATGTTCTCTCCTGGTAATTAAGCTGATGAATGCGTGCAAGATTGGAACCAACAGCCGACCCCGTCGCAACGATTGGCGCCTCCAGCCCCACAGACCCTCCTAACGCAACGGTGACGGAGCTCGTTACAACATGCATGTAAGTATGGCTGAAAGGAATAAAAGACGATCTTCTTGCGATGGATCGCAGCACCATTGCAATTCCTTTTTCTATATGGCCCCCATAAAATTTATAAATGATAATTACTGTAATCAGTAATCCCAAACCTGGAAACAAAAGGTAAGAAAAACGCGACAAAGGAATTTCGCTGATCCATTTTTCAATATAGTGAACTGCTGTTTTTAAAAGAACAGCTATCAATCCAGAACACAAACCCACCAAACTCGCGACAATCATTATATACTGCACCCGGTTGACTTTTTCCCGCAAATAGCTAAAGAGTGAACTGTAGGCTGTTTTTAACTTTTGCTTCATGTGCAAACTTAGGAAGGAATTAGGAATTAGAAATTAGGAAATAGGAATTAAGTAGCCCGGAAACATGTTTAGCGTAGCTACAAACAAAATGAGACGAATGGTTATAACGAATGTTGCACCTAAACCAATTCCTAGGTTCTAATTCCTATTTAATATAACTTATACACCGCTTGCTTTACCACATTCGACTTATCATTAAAAATAAATGAGAATACTTCAGCAATATCTTCCGGCTTTGACCATTTGCTGAAATCCGCATCTGGCATATCTTTCCTGTTCTGAGGAGTGTCGATGGTTTGAGGAACAACAACGGATGTATTTACATTTTTACCATCAGCAGATGCATTCAATATTTCTGCGAAAGAATACAATAGAGATTTGCTTAATGAATAGGCGATCATATTTTTTGCCATGTGCGGCTCCGTTGCTGGTTTCGCACCCACGAAAACTATTTTACCATTGTTATTCGACAGCATGTGATTGAACAATGGCTTGGCAACATTGAATGCAGTAGCAAAGTTCAGGCGGATCATTTTCTCCATATCTTCCAACTGCATATCATTTATATTGCTCATGGCAAAACCGCCTACGAGCAAAGCAGCGCCATCTATCTGGCCATATTTTTCAATAACGGTTTCACTGAATGTCCACGCATCTTCATGTTTGGTAAGATCTATATCGTGCAGCTCGAAGTTGCTGTTATCTCTTGCAAAGCCCAGTGTATTTCCTGATGATCCAACGGCAATCACTCTATTGCCATCGGCCAATATCTTTTTTACCACAGCAACCCCGAGGTTGCCATTTGCTCCTGTGACAATGATGTTCTTCATGTTTAATGCTTGGGAGGCTAAAATAATGATTTTTTCGATGAAGAGAGGAACGCAGATGACGCTGATTGGACTGATTTGCGCTGATTTTGTTTGCTTACTGTTGGTTAACATTACTTCTGTTGAACGGAGCGTCGCAACGCAGATTAATCAGGGCTCAAATGCCGACCTCAACATTCCTGAATCGCTGCAAGCCGCATGAAGAATTGCACAAAATAGATCTGCGTAAATCAGTCCAATCAGCGTCATCAGTGTGCCACCGACCTAAAACAAAAATCCCGAAGCGTAAGCTCCGGGATAATATTTTGTAGAAACTGCTAAAACTATTTTTTCGCGTATTTCTTTTTGAATTTGTCGATACGACCTGCTGTATCAACCAATACGTTCTTACCAGTAAAGAAAGGGTGAGAAGTGTTAGAAATCTCCAATTTAATAACCGGATATTCTTTGCCATCTTCCCAGGTAATAGTTTCTTTAGAATTGGCAGTTGATTTACCTAAAAATGTTTCGCCGTTACTCATGTCTTTAAATACAACAAATTTGTAACTAGCTGGATGGATACCTTGTTTCATAACTCTTTGATTTTAAGGTGCATACGGATTTTGCCGTATACTTATAAAAATTTGGACTGCAAAGATAGGATTAAAAGGCAAAATTAAAAAGTAAAAATTAAAAACCTTTTAAATGCCAGATTGATTATCAAAATGTTGCACCTAAAATTTTCGACTTTTTATTTTTGACTTTTTACTTTTTTACAGCTTCATATCCTTAATAATGCCGTCTATTTTCGCGTCCAAAGCCTTTTCAGTTGCCTCGAACTCAGCGGCATTTGCCAGTTTCGTATTTACGCTGAAATAGAATTTGATCTTTGGCTCTGTACCGCTTGGTCTTGCAGAGATTTTGCTTCCATCTGCTAAAATGAACTGTAATACGTTGCTTTTTGGCAAAGTGATATTCCAAGTTTCGCCTGTTTGCAGATTTTTACCTTCCAGCTTTTCGTAATCCAGTAATTGAGCAACGGCCACGCCATTGATTTCTTTTGGAGGATTGCTTCTGTAAGTTTCCATCATTGCAGCAATTTGCTGCTGGCCATCCATTCCCTTTTTGGTAATAGAAATCAGGCGCTCTTTGTAGAACCCGTATTGTACATACAGATCAATCAATTTGTCGTACAGCGTTCTGCCCTTGTTCTTTTCGTAAGCAACCATTTCGCACAATAATGCAACGGCACTTACCGCATCTTTATCGCGTACTTTATCGCCGATCATTAAGCCGTAGCTTTCTTCACCGCCAACGATATAGTTTTCTTTGCTTTCTTTCTCTTTGATCAATTCTGCGATCCATTTGAAACCTGTCAACACATCATAGCAATTAATTTTACTTTGACGTGCGATCTCATTGATCATATCTGTGGTAACGATGGTTTTCACAACCATGTCATTTGGCTGCGCCAAACCTTTTACTTTGCGTGCTTCGATCATATAGTTGAAAGCCAGTACAGCAGTTTGGTTGCCATTCATCAGCACCCAGTTGCCCTGTCTGTCTTTCATGCCAATACCCACACGGTCAGCATCAGGGTCTGTACCGAGCAAAATGTCCGCATCCAGTTCCTTTGCTTTTTTCAAACCGATACTCATCGCTTCAGCTTCTTCAGGGTTTGGATAAACAACCGTTGGGAAATTACCGTTTGGCTCTGCCTGCTCCATCACAATATTCACGTTATCGAAACCAAACTCTTTCAGTACATCCGGAACCAGTTTAATACCTGAACCATGAATGGAAGTATAAACGATTTTTAGGTCGTGCTGCTGTTTGATCACTTCAGGGTAAACGCTCAGTCCTTTTACCATATCGATGTACTGCACATCCACTTCATGACCAATGATAGTGATGTTTGCTTCTCCACCACTCCATTTTACTTCATCTACAGAAGCAATTTTTTCAACCTCTTTGATTACATTTTTATCGTGCGGTGGTACCAATTGGCCGCCATCGTTCCAATAAGCTTTGTAACCATTATATTCTTTCGGGTTGTGTGAAGCTGTACAAACCACACCACCCTGGCATTTTTTTAATCTTATAGTGAATGACAGTTCCGGAGTTGGACGCAGGCTTTCAAACAGGAAAACCTTGATGCCATTGGCTGCAAATACGTTGGCCGTTGTTTCAGCAAAAAAGCGACTGTTGTTACGGCAGTCGTGTGCAATTGCTACGCGGATCTCCTCATTTGGAAATTGCAGCTTCAGATAATTTGCATACCCCTGTGTTGCCATTCCAACCGTGTACTTGTTCATGCGGTTGGTTCCAACGCCCATGATACCACGAAGTCCACCAGTTCCAAATTCCAGGTTGCGGTAAAATGATTCTGCTAATTCCTGTGGATTTTCTGATGCAATTTTTTTGATCTCATTTTTTGTTGCTTCATCATAGTTACCATTTAACCATGAGTTGACTTTGTCATTGATCGCGGCATCCATATGTTATATTTTATTTTTAATTATTTAAAAATATTACATTATCAAATTAGTCCGAGGACGACAAAAATAGGAGTTATTCAAACATAATACCATGAACAAAAAATGAATCTTTGCAAAAAAAGTGCTAATCGTAGCATCAAATGAAGATGCGATTGGTTTATTTTCTATTTTTCCGCCTCCTAATGAAGATGATTAAACAACTATTGACGGCCTTGTTACTGTTTTCAACAGTAATGTTGTATAGCTTTAAAGGCCTTGCACAGACTCGTTCTGAAGATTCCGTTCCACATTCTCATTTTAATAAAACAAAATTCTGGATCACCACCGGTGCTCATGTGGGCCTGTGGGTAGGCACATATGTAGCGCTCAACAAAGCATGGTACGCAGATTATCCGAAAGAGAAATTTCATTTCTTTAATGACAACGGCGAATGGAACCAAATGGATAAAGCCGGCCACACATGGACAGCTTACCAAATTGCAAGACTATCTACTGAGGCATGGGAATGGACGGGGTTAAAAGATAAAACAAGCGTTTGGCTGGGCGGCGCAAGTGCGTTGGCATATCAAAGCGTAATAGAAATTCAGGACGGCTTCTCTGCAGAATGGGGTTTTAGCTGGGGAGATATGGCGGCAAATACTGTTGGTGCGGCTTCTTTCGTGGCGCAGGAACTTGGATGGCACGAACAGCGTCTGCAGATAAAATTCAGCTACTATCCATACAAATATCCAACCGATCTGATTGCACGCCGCAACGATCTTTTTGGCAGCGGCACAGGAGAACGGATTTTGAAAGACTATAACTCACAAACCTACTGGCTTAGCGCAAACCTGCATTCTTTCTGGAAAGAAAGCCGCATTCCCAAATGGCTGAATTTTTCATTTGGTTACAGCTCTGACCTAATGCTGGGCGCTTATGAAAATAAATGGACTGACGACAACGGACATGTGTATGATTATACAAATTATCCACGGGTGAGACGTTTCTATATAGCTCCTGATATTGATTTCACTAAAATAAGAACGAAGAGCAAATTGCTTCGCAGTGTGTTCTTCGCATTAAATGCAGTGAAGTTTCCCGCGCCGACATTGGAACTTAATTCACAGGGAAAGCTGAAAGGGCACTGGTTGTATTTTTGACAATTAAGAATTAGGAATTAAGAATTCTTTAAGTGCGATAGACCATAGATAATCGAATCACGTTTTTGCTCAGCAGCGACTATGCGAGTTTTTTCGCTCAATAGACTACAAAGGGGTTTGCTCAAACGAACAATTCCCTTTGTAATCTATTGAATGCCGACAAACAGTTTGTAAGCGGCACAGGACGAATTCTTAATTCCTAATTCCTAATTCTTAATTCCTAATTCTTAATTACTTCGAATACTTCCACTTAAATCCTCCACACTGATTATGCACACCCTTCGCAGTTAATATGATTCCTTTTTCATCGCAACCTGTTTGCCTCGCAGCCTCGCTAACGCTTTCGTAGCGAGCTACGACCCGGCCTTTAAGGTATTGCTTGACTGGTTTGCGACGGGTATAGCCACCATAATTCTTTGGCCACTTGGAGCGGTCGGCAGTTTTTAAATAGGTGTCGTGGCGGCCCCTTTCAAACACACGCTTTTGCTTTTCACTTCTTGTTACCGCCTTTAAATTACTCAGACGATTATTGTAGCCATCACCATCTTTATTGATGATGTACAATTCATCTTTGCTGTAATCAAGATTGGGATCAACAAAAGTTATGTAAATAATGCGTCTTGTGTTGTAGTAGTACTGCGCACCTTCACTGCTAAGGCTTACACGCAGGTCGACCATTGGAACACCGGTTTTGATGTTGCGATTCTCAGCAATCGACTGGCTTAATATTTTCCCCTCAACAAATTGCTCTTTTAATCGCGGATGCGAAATGACACGATCGAGAGATTTAACTCTCCCCATACTTGAAGCCTGGTAAATGCCTTCAAATCCGGGAATATCCTTCCATTTCTCATTACGAATATTAGTTAGCGACTTGTTTTGAAACGGATAGTTCTTAGTGCTACTCAAGTCTAATCAGGCTTTAATACGAGGCTAAGTTATCAAACTATTTGCTTCGTTTCTGCAAATGAGATTAAAATCCATGTTTCTAGGTAGTTTATTTAGGACTGAATAACCGAGTAAATGAGTAACTGAATAACTGAGTGTTTAAAGGTCAGTTTTGCAAAACAAGCCTCACCCATCAATTATTCGATGACTAATTGATTCAACTCTTCAGTTATTCAGTTACTCAGTTATTCGGTTATTAAAACTTATAAGAAATCCCAACCGTCATTCCAAAGTCAAAATTGCTGGAACCTGCAGGGGGCTTGCTATCGTAGTTGGTATATGGATTGATCTTTAAATAGAAGTATCGTATGAGTTGCCATGAAAAACTGGTACTGCCATCGAAACGGACGCGGCCCTTGTCCGTTAAACTGAAGTACAGCGCCTCGCTCGTGCTAATCTGAATATCAGGATGACGAAACTTAAAAAAATTAAAGCGCATGATAATAGGAATCTCCAATGTAACAACTGAAGGAGCGCCATCGTCGGTGCTCTTTTCCTGGTTTACCGCAAGCCCCGTGAGCCCTTGTAATTGCCAGTTTTCCCTTACAAAAAACTTCATTCCACCACCCAACATTTCCTGGTAACGACGGGCTATAGAAAGCTCAAGATTGCGCTGGTACTGCAACATGCCGGCTGCAAACATAGTAGAGTTAATATTATAACCTGAATAAAGTGATATATTTCCCTGGTCACGGGAAAAGTGCGAGGAGTCTATAGAAGAAATGGATGACATTGACAATTCATTTTCAAATAAAGGCGTCGAGTATTGAACTTGCGCACTGACCGACAACTGCCCCACTCTGCTTGACTTCGCATAACTAAAGCCCAATGAAAAATTACCTGTAAGCCTTTGAAAAAAATTCTTTTCCAGCGTGATCAGCTGGCTTATTTCCGTTAAATGAACAGTTACAATTGTGCTATCGTCCATTAATATCTCAGCGTGGTTCAGCTTTAACGAAGGCTTCAGTACACCATAGATAATTCGTTTGTCGACCATTTCCAGTTTCACACGGGTAAACGTCACGATCCGTTTGATTTTATACAGCTTCACGCTTTGCATTTTCAGATCGATATCGTCGATGCTTATTTCTCCCAGGCTTCCATTCTCTATTTTACCGATAAGTACCTGGCCATTATTCAGAAAAATAGAATCCTTTTGCTGAGCCGATGAAGGCAGATAGATGACGGCGACCAATAAAAAGAGCAATGCGTTACGAATGAGCATTCAGTCGATTGTTTAATTCATTTAATATGGTGAAACGAACCCGTTTTACCTTGGGTAACAAAAAAATATTTCCGGTAAAACTGGCTTTTTATAAACCATTTTAAAATCCCATTGTTGTAAGATATCTATCTCTAAGAGCGAAAAACGCTCCCTTAATATTCTTCAACCCTTGCTAAAAACTAATCAACAATTCTAAATCATAATGGTTTATGTGTTCATACATGTATGCGTATCCGAAACCACAGCAAAACCCAATGTAGCTGTTGATATTGATAATTTTATTGTATTTAAAAAAAGTTTGAACATAATGCAAAGTTGCTTGTTGATTACATCATTGCAAGAAAGAACATCTATTTAAACCAACCGGTGTTAACTCCGGATCACGGTGCAAGTGGGTAAGATAGCTTTCACAAAGTTTCTTTGGTGCTTACTCCGTACCCTATATGTAACAAAGCAGTGGCTCGTAGCCGGACATCGGTGACCGGTCCTTAAATCAAATATTCTTTAGTACATGCATCAGGTAAAACATGTAATAATGTTTTACAGAAACACCGGCGTCCGGATACCGGTCTCTGGTACTAAACTGCTACCCTATTTAATGTACAACCAAATTTAATAGATACAACTACTTTATAAATTCCATTTTCTTTTTTTACAAAACAAACAAAATATGAAAAAGATCCTCCTTGTGTTTCTAACTGCTTCTGTCGCAGGATTTATTATGACGTCATGTGGCCCCACAATAAAGGTGACAAGCGACTATGACAAGAATGCAAATTTTTCTCAGTACAAAACATTTGCATTAATTACACCGGATCCAAGCAAACAATCTATTAGCCAGCTTAACCAAAACCGCATCGACAACGCAATCGTTGCCGAGATGAATAAAAAAGGTTTTAAACAAGCTACAGTCGAAGCCGCTGATCTGCTTGTAAACTCAGTAACCATTTTGAAGGACAAACAATCCGTTTCGTCTAACACAAACTATTACGGTTATGGTGGCTACTACAGACCATATGGTTGGGGTGGCGGCATGGGCGCAACAGGCTACACTACCTACAATGTACAGGAGTATAAAGATGGCTCCGTGATTATTGAAGTGGTTGATGCAAAAACAAAAAACCTGTTGTGGGAAGGTATCGGCAACAAAGAAATCGACAAACCAATCAAAGATCCCGATACAAAAATTCCTTTGGCAATACAGAAAATCATGGAAAGCTTCCCTCCGGGTATGGCTCCGGCAAAAAAATAGCATTGGGCTAGCGAACATCCTACCACACAACGTAAGCGGTAATATGCGTGAGAACAGGTATTGATAATGATTGACAATAATTACCACTTATAAATTTTTCACAGGATAAAAGCCCAGCCTATGCCTGCCAAAAGAAGAAAATTTACTGAAGAGGAAAAGCAGCAAATTCTGAATGAGGCAGAACTTTCGGGCATTTCGCAGGCGCTGCACAAATATAAACTGTCGTATAGCGTTTTTCACAGGTGGAAAGAAAAACAGCATCAGGAAAATGCCGAAAAAAATTCACCTGATCTTCAATCTCAAAGCGCTATAAAAAGATTGCTCGAAGAAAATGCTACGCTAAAAAAAATCATAGCGAACCAGGCATTAAAAATTGAACTGCAAGAAGAAAAAATAAGTAAACAGAACAAAAGTAGTAAGTAGCATTTCCACAACATATCAGAATATCTATTGGGTTTGTAGCAATGCAAACCCAATAGTTTTTCAAGAGTTACGGGGTATCGGTTTGGTTTTGTGTATTGACAGTTGAACGAGACTACTGAATCACGAGAGCCATCATTTTCAACTATCAATTTCCGACTCTTAATATAGAACACCGCACCTGTTAATTCTTAATTATTAATTATTAATTGTCCGTTGACTTATTTTATGAGAAAAAGCACAACTCTTTTAATAATCATCTTTTGCAGCATTTTAATAAACGTTTCGTTTGCTCAAGATGATCCTTTGCGCTCCTGGAACAATGACAGCCTGAAAGGCAGCATCATTGCTTTTGTAAAAAGCGTTACCACAGAGGGCACTTCCACTTTCGTTCCTGCAGAAGATCGTGTAGCAACATTTGACAACGATGGTACCCTATGGTGCGAAAAGCCCTTGATACAAGGCATCTTCGCAATGTACAGGGCAAAAAAAATGATCGGTAAAAATCCGGCGCTCAAACAAAAGCAACCATTTAAGGCCATCGCATCCAATGACATGACCTATATCAAAAGTATGTCGGAGCAGGATTTGATAAAGCTGGTAGCTGTTACACATACAGGATTGACAGAAGAAGAATATGAAAAAGAAGTGGCAGACTTTTTTGCAAATGCGAAAGCTCCAAACGGCAAATCCATTGAAGAGCTCGTATACAAGCCACAGGTAGAACTCTTGCAATATCTGCGTGCAAATGGTTTTAAGACGTATATCTGCTCAGGCGGAACAGTTGATTTTATGCGCGCCATTTCAACAAAATATTATGGTATTCCCCCTGAACAGGTTATAGGTTCCACATTTGTTTATGTGTATAAAGACAGTGCCGGTATTAATGACATTTATCGCACGCCCAAACTAAATACTTTTAACGACAAGCAGGTGAAACCTGTGAGCATACAATACCACATCGGTAAACGTCCCATATTCGCCTGCGGCAATGAAGGCGGCGGCGGCGACATCTATATGCTGCGATTTTCACAAGGCAATAAATACCCTTCCTATCAACTCCTCATAAATCATGATGACAAAGAACGCGAATTCTATTACCAGGAAAAGGATAACAAGTCGTTGAACTGGGCAAAAAAATTTGGTTGGAACATAGTAAGTATGAAAGGAAACTGGAAAACAATTTTTGTCGCTGACTAAGCGCAATCCCCCTGAACTCCAGAAGTCTTTTTTCAATCGAATAAATACCAAATCATGCAACGAACAAAATCAAACCTTTTCAAATTGGGAACAGCGCTTATTTGCGTCCTGTTTGCGGCAAGTAGCTATGCACAGAAGAAGCCCAACATCCTTGTGATCTTTGGGGATGATATTGGCATTTCTCAAATCAGTGCTTATACAATGGGCATTATGGGTTATAAAACATCCAACATCGATCGCATCGCCCGTGAAGGCGCCATCTTTACAGACGCGTATGGCCAACAAAGTTGTACAGCGGGCCGCGCTTCATTCATTCTTGGAGAAGAGCCTTTCCGCACAGGCCTGTTAACAATCGGTATGCCCGGCGATCCGCATGGCATCACCAGTTGGATGCCAACCATTGCGGATGTAATGAAGGCGCAAGGCTATGCTACGGGCCAGTTTGGCAAAAACCACCTTGGCGACCGCGACGAACACTTACCAACAAAACACGGTTTTGATGAATTCTTCGGAAACCTTTACCACCTGAATGCAGAAGAAGAACCTGAAGGTTATTTCTATCCGAAAGATCCTGAGTTCAGAAAGAAATATGGCCCTCGCGGAGTGATTCATTCTACCGCTGATGGTAAAATTGAAGACACTGGTCCGCTTACAAGTAAAAGAATGGAAACCGTTGATGAAGAATTTTTGGGCGCTGCCAAAAAATTTATTGATAAAAATGCCAAGGCAAACAAACCATTCTTTGTATGGTTCAACAGTACACGTATGCACGTATTCACGCACCTGAAGCCTGCTTCACTTGGCAAGACAGGCAAGGGCATTGAAGCGGATGGTATGGCAGAACACGATGCAATGATCGGGGAACTGCTGAAACAACTGGAAGATCTTAAAATAGATGACAACACCATCGTTGTATATACAACTGATAACGGCGCAGAAATCGCGCTATGGCCCGATGGTGGTATGACTCCCTTCAAAGGCGAAAAAGGTACAACATGGGAAGGCGGTATGCGCATTCCTATGATGGTGAAATGGCCGGGTGTTGTAAAACCTGGAACTGTGTACAATGACATCATTTCTTTACTTGACTGGTTTCCTACACTCTGTGATGCTGCCGGCGCTCCGGGCGTTAAAGAAAAAATGATGACCGGCTGGAGTGGCGCAGGAAAATCCTTTAAAGTTCACCTGGATGGTTATGATTTTACGCCATACTTCCAGGGTAAAGTAGCAAAGGGACCACGCGACAGGCTCCTCTATTTTGACCAGGGAGGTAACCTTAACGCTATTCGATACGACGACTGGAAATTAACTTTTGCGTTAGCGCATGGCAATATAGCAACAGGCGTAAGAGAAACGCCAGCCTGGGCACTCATTGCAAATCTTCGTATGGACCCATATGAACGTGGAATGGAAGAAGGCGGCGGAGCCATTGATTTTCTCGCCAGGCAAATGTGGCTCATTGTACCTGTTCAAGGAGTGATAAAAGATTTCTTCTCCGACTTTGACAAATATCCTTACCAGGAAGGAAGCTCTCTTAACGCAGCTGGCATAAATTATGGCATGTTGCGTCAACAAGATGCGCTGAAGCGATTGAAGGATGTCGAACGACTGGCGAGACCGAATAACTAGAAATTAGGAATTAGAAAGCCGCAGGCAGATAGCATTGCAATACGCACACAATGCTATCTGTTTGTTGTAATACTGTATCCTTCAATAACTAGATATATAAAACCCCGGCATTGGTTGCTTTTAAGAAATTACAGGCAAGTAAGCTAACAAACCCTATGCTATAAAACCATATTACACAAAATGAAAAAATTGCTTACCGGTTTATGTATTGTTGCTGTTTCGGGTTATGCAAACAGTGTGTTGGCGCAAGCCGGAGCCGGTACAAAATACGGCCCCAAACAGCAGGCATATGTGGATAGTATTAAAAATTCCGATTACAAATGGACGATGCCCATACTAGGTAAAAGGGCTTCTGGAAGGGGTTTTGATTTGCCATACAACACTGGAATAATGTTGAACACACTTTTTGCCAAACAAAAGGTGTTGATAAGCGATTTGAAAGTTGGATTTAACGACATGCAACCTGTGCCGCTGGAGTTCATAAAGTTTGGAGATGTTGTTGCGAAAACGCAATCTGTCACTGTAAGGCCGGATGTATGGATATTGCCGTTCCTGGATCTGTACGCTATTGGTGGTTTTAGCACGGCGCAAACAAACGTTTCTATTGTTGAGCCATTTGTAATGAACACCAATGCAAAGTTCCATGGCAACACATTTGGATTGGGAACAACATTTGCAGCCGGTTATCACGGCTTTATATGCATTGTTGATTTCAATCACACATGGACGCACATGGACAAAATTTCCGGAACTATAAGTGCCAACATGGTTGATGCACGCTTAGGGAAAAATTTTCTGATGAAAGATAAGCCTTACAGAAGTTTTGCATTGTGGGTTGGTGCGCAAGGATTCTTTATCAACAGAACAACAGAAGGCACTGTCAATCTCTCCGACCTAAAAACAGATGCTTCTCTATCTGATATGGAAGGCATTGTAAACGAAACAGCAGGTTGGTACCAGAACCTCACTCCTGCCCAAAAAATTGTAATGAAACAACTGGCGCAAGCCGTTATTAATAAAATAACCGACGGAGGCGACAAAGACGTTATCGTCCACTACTCACTGAACAAGAGACCGACATCGGAATGGAGCATGTGCGTAGGCGGACAATTTCAATTTAATCACTCCTGGCAGGTAAGAACAGAGTTTGGTTTTTTGGGAGGTCGAGAGTCGTTGCTGCTTTCAGCCAACTACAGATTCAGAATGTTTAAGAAACATTGATGGACTCAGCAGTTGTACTACTATGAAACACTCTTGCGTCGCACTCTTCAACGTTAGAATTTTTATTGAACATTAGTAAATACAGAACTTTGATGTTACATACTGTCTATTCCAGAAAAATAATTTGCTTAGTCCTTTTCACATTTATTTGTGCAGCACTGCATGCGCAACACAATAAGAAACCAGTCTCAACGAAAGACTCTCTCGACGGTGCGTTCGACGTGAGTGATTACCTGATTGAGGCACATGGATTTATCCCGGTTCCTATCATCATAACAGAACCTGCCATTGGTGGTTTTGGCGGCGGTGTTGTGCCTATATTTATCAACTCACAACACCCCTACGTAGATTCCGTTAAGGGCAAGCAGGTGATAACACCTGTGGCACCTTCTATAACGGGTGGATTGGCATTTTATACTATCAACAACACCTGGCTCACGGGTGCTTTCCGCTCAGGAACATTTATTAAAAGCAGGATCAAATATCTTGCTTTTGGCGCTTATGGTAATATCAACATGTCCTTCTATCGAACGCTGCCTTCGGTTGGTGAAAAAAAGTTTGAGTTTAACATGAAAATGATCCCCGTTTTATTACAAGCCACAAAAAGAATAGGGTTCTCGCATTGGTATGCAGGTTTAAGATATCTATTTCTCAAAACAGACGTGGAGTACACCGGGAACCATTTGCTGCCGCCGGATTTTGTAAGTTCCAAGGAATATTCAAGCATCGTGAGTCAGCTGGGCGGTGTGGTAGAACTGGACAACAGAGACAATACTTTTACGCCCAATAAAGGTTTTAAAGTTCATTTCGATGCAAGAAGATCGGATAATATTTTCGGCAGTGATTATGACTTCTGGCATTTGAACTACTATATGTACGCTTACAAAACCATCTCGAAAAAACTGGTTGGAGGATGGCGAGTGGACGGTCAGCAGTCTTTTGGTGACCAGCCTTTCTATTTGAAACCCTACATCGACATGCGTGGTGTTCCAACAGCAAGATACCAGGGCAATGCAGATCTGCTCACCGAACTGGAAGCACGTTGGGATTTTTATAAACGATGGAGCATTATGCTGTATGGCGGTACCGGCAAAGCTTTCGATGAATGGAAAGATTTTGGCAGCTCAACGCTGGTGTACACCTACGGTACAGGTTTCCGCTATCTGATGGCCAGGAAATTTGGTTTAAGAATGGGCGTTGACGTTGCATTCAGCAATTCGGACTGGGCGTATTATATAGTGTTTGGAAGCAATTGGCTTAAATAGTGGAGAGTTGAGAGTTGAGAATGAAGTGTAGCATTTACTCAATACTCACAACTCATCACTCATAACGCAATACATTCTATTAACCCTGAAGAATATTTATGCTATGCAGGTTTTATAAAAATACCTTTCCTTATTCTGTTCATCTCATGGTGCTAATGCTATTGTCTTGTTTTGCCAGCATTGCGCAAGACTCCACTATTGTTTCGAAAACGGACACAGTACCACCAGCAGATACAGCAAAAAAGAATTCTTCCAAGTTTGATAAATTCAACCAAAAGGCGGAAAAACTATTTAAAATAATTCCTGTGCCACTCGCATCTTATAGCACTGAAGCTGGTACTACGCTTGGGCTCGCCAAGTTTAACCTTTTCAATCTTTCTAAAAAAGATACTATATCAAAGCCATCACGAATTTCTGGAGTGGTAAGTTATTCTACAAAAGGAAGAATCAATGCATCGATAGCAAACGATCTTAGTTTTGATGAAAACAGATGGCTCATTATAAGTTATATCAACTACAAACGAACGCCGGAATATATTTACGGTATAGGCAATGATGTAACCAGGGACAATGAAGAAGAAGTCTCCGTCGATCGCATAAAATTTGTCACCAATCCTATGCGGCTGATCGCAAAGAATCTTTACTTCGGCGCAGCGCTTGATCTGGCAGATTATTTCAAAATAGAAGTCGATAGCACCGGCTATCTCGTTAAGAACAATGTGCCTGGTACAGAAGGCGGAACCTGCATTGGCGCAGGGCTTTCAATGGCTTATGACAGCCGCGACAATCGTTACAATCCATACAAAGGTCATTTCATTTTAACAGACATCCTTTTTTATGAACCGTGGATGGGAAGCAAGTACCAGTTTATAAAATTTGAATTGGATGGCCGTACATATTTCAATCCCTGGTTAAGACATATTATTGCAGCGCAGGCAACAACTACTTATACATCAGGCACCGTTCCATTTTTTGAATTGGCAAAAATGGGCGGTGATAAAAAAATGCGCGGTTACTACGAAGGTGCCATTCGCGACAAAGTACTTGTAGACGCACAGGTTGAGTATCGTATGCCAGTGTGGAACATCTTTGGCATCGCAGGCTGGATAGGTACTGGACGCGTTGCCGATTACTACGGACATCTTAAGCCCAGCGGCTTCTGGCTGTCCTATGGTGGCGGCTTACGCATTCGCGTAGATACAAAAAACAATACCAATCTTCGCGTCGACTGTGGCTTTGGCCCTCACGGAGTAAGAGGATTTTATGTTGATTTTGGTGAAGCGTTTTAGAGGAAGAGAAAGAACGCAGATTATCAAGATTGTGATGATTTGTTATGATTTTTTCTTTCTTCTATCCTGGCTAATCATGACAATCTTGATAATCAGCCTTCCGTCTCTCCTCCATGATGCTTATCTTTAGACTCACTAAATCCAAACACATGCCAACCAAGACCAACGTCGTATCAGCTGATTTTTTCAAACGCTATATCAATATTGTGAAAGAAGATGATGCAATGGACGCACTTGAAAATAATTTGAAATCATTTCTGAAACTGCTCAAACGTATTCCACGCAAGAAAGTTAATTACGCTTATGCAGAAGGCAAATGGACAATCAAACAACTGTTGCAACACGTAATAGATACTGAACGCGTTTTTGCTTATAGGGCACTTCGCTTTTCAAAAAATGAGGGTGTAGATCTGCCTGGCTTTGACGAAAATGTATGGGGCTATAACACGCCGGTTGACCAGAGAAAATGGAAGGATATGATCGAAGAATTCAAGCATCTCAGAAAGGCAAACATTGCCATGTTTAAAGCCTTTACAAAGGAGCAACTACTTTTAACCGGCACAGCCAACAATAACCACATCAACGTTACTGCCCTTGGCTTTATGTGTGCCGGTCACGTGCAGCACCACATGGGGATTTTGAAGGAGAGATACCTGGGTTAGTTGAGAATTGAAAATTGAAAATGATTGGGTTTTAAAATAAAAGAGAGTTGCACCTTAGTACAACTCTCTTTCTATTTTAAATGGTTTCTGAAGCGATTCGCTCCTACCATTTTCAACTTTCAATTCCCAATTCCCTCCTACTTCGCTTTCGCCAAATTTCTCTGCACCACCATATCATTCACCACATTTACTGCTTCATTTAAGTAGATATCATTCTTCAAAGATTTTTGCCATTGCTTAAAACGATCCTGGCGGTCTTTGTCGTTTGCATATCTGTTAACATCCTGAGGAAGTGTAACTACATCAAGCTCCTTAGGCAATTTGTTCAAAGCCTCAAGCTTTTTAACTGTAGAGCTGATGTTTTTCTTCTCTTCTTTGAATTTATCAATGTTCAAAGAATACACTTTGTCATTTTGATCAGCCAGCCATTTGGTGTCTGTTTTAATTTCATTAAACGCAGGATTACTGTTAACACGGCCGTTGCTGTTGTTGTAAACAACATTCATGTCAAACCCTGGTTTCCATGTATTATAATCTGCTTTTTGAATTTCATCCCAGGGCAAAGCATCAGGATCATCTTTTTCACGCAGTTTGGAATATTCAAACACATCAGGTAAGATCACATCAGAGCTTACACCTTTCAATTGTGTAGAACCTCCATTGATGCGATAAAATTTCTGCAATGTCAATTTGATCGTTCCCAGTTCACTGTTTGAAGAGAACATGCCTGTTTCCTTATCCAAACCGATATTACGCTGAACAGTTCCTTTACCGTAAGTAGAAGTGCTGCCAATGATCACACCGCGGTGATAATCCTGGATAGCGGCAGCAAAGATTTCAGACGCTGACGCACTAAACTCATTTACCATTACAGCCAACGGTCCATCATACAAAATGTTTTTATCGCGGTCACGCAAAATACTTGGTTTGCCATCTCTGTCTTTCACTTGTACAACCGGACCATCTTCAATAAATAAGCCTACCATTTGTACAACGTCAAACAACGAACCCCCACCGTTATTACGAAGGTCAAGCACAACGCCGTCTACATTTTGCTCTTTCAGTTTAATCAATTCTTTTGCAACGTCAGCAGAGCAACGTGCGCCTTTTGGATTGTCGAAATCTGCATAAAACTCAGGCAAATAAATATAACCAACTTTAGATTTACCATTGTCAACAATTGTGCTTCTTGCAAAAGTTTCATCCTGTACAATTTCATCACGGATCAAGGAAATAACTTTCATACTTCCGTCAGTTTTTTTCAACGTAAGTTTTACTTCTGTTCCTTTATCACCTCTGATGAGTTTAACGGCATCTTCAACAGCATAACCGGTAAGGTCAACTGCCTCGCCATTTCCTTGTGCCACTTTCGCGATGATATCGCCAACAGCAACTTGTCCGGATTTCCATGCAGGGCTTCCTGTAACCAGCGTCATTACTTTAATGCCACCATCTTCTTCACGAAGGGAAGCGCCAATACCAAAGAAACGGCCGCTCATTTGTTCATCAAAATATCTTTTATCTACAGGAGGAAAAAAGCTTGTGTGAGGATCCATAGTTGTAGTGATCGTGTTCACATAAGTATTGAACTGATCGTCTACAGAAAATTTGAATTTATATCTGTCGAATGTTTTGTTCATGATCTTTTGCACACGGTCCCTCGCATCTGATTCCAGCTGCTCGTTTGTTTTTACAGTAGCTGCTTTGTCAGTCGCTTTGTTTTTTTCCTGTGTGTCCTGCATATCCACATAGCGCTCGAGCACCATATATTTCAGGCGTTTGCGCCACATGTCTTTTCTTTCCGCGTCATCTTTTGGAAAATCAAGTTTATCTGCATCTAATACTACCTCTTCATTTGCTTTGAAGTCAAAAGGTTTTGACAACAGCACTTTGGTGATTGAATCTGCTTCAGCCACTCTTTTCTTAAAGATTTCAGCTACAGCAGGTACAAATTGTACAGCGCCACCTAGAATTTCATCATCCAGCTTGGTCTCGTACATTTTTAATTGTTTGATGTCTGACTGCAGAAAAAAGTTTTTGTCCGGGTCGATCGCCACTAAATACTTCTTAAAAACTTCTCTTGAAAAACTATCATTAATTGCTTTCGGACTGTAATGAACCTGGTCCAGCATTTCGCCTACGTTATGGAGTATCTTTTCGTACTTTGTGGGAGGGTTATGCCCCTTTGTACCCAGAGATTGAAAACCAATAAACAATGCGCCTGCTAACACCACTACTAAAAACGGCAAACTTCTTTTACTAAACATAAATTGAAGCACTTTTTTCATTCAACAAATTGTACATTTTTTACACGTCCCTCCAAAAATAACAATAAAAGCAATGGCTTGTTGTAAAATGAATTACATATTAACAACGTCTTTGCCAGAATATTATGAACGGTAAAAACATGTAAAATATTTAACGAAAAAATTCGTAAATTATTGGTTGGGAGAAAGAGGTTACGGTAAAACGGAAACGGTAGCGGTGAGGGAATGCCTCCCGCAACTACCTTTCCCTCAATACCTAACAGAAATTATTTTTCAAAAAAAGTGCTCATTTTTTTGTGTGGAATCGGAATTACCTTACTTTTGCATCCCCATACACGGTGGTTGTAGCTCAGTTGGTTAGAGCATCAGATTGTGGTTCTGAGGGTCGCCGGTTCGAACCCGGTCATCCACCCAAAAAGCCGAAACAAATGTTTCGGCTTTTTTTATTAGTTTCCTTCCTGCAAATCCCCTACAATTTCAATTAACAATAGAAAATCTACAACAAATGTCTATTCTAAACAGCATTATCCCCTTTCTCGTTTACATTGCGGGAGTAATGATTAGCCTGTACGTTGGAAAACGTGTTTTTAACTGGTACAATGAAGTGCCAAAACGAAACAAATATATGGAGGCCCAGATTGACCTGCTTAGTAAGATTGCATGGAAGTTAGGTGTCCCTCTTGAAGAAATAGAGGAAACACTAAAAAACGCTGACCTTTTGGATGCAGAAAAAGCATCGTAGTTTTTTGGGCGAACACAATTCGCCCCCACCAATTGATAATTTTCAAATCTTCAAATTTTCAAATTATTACCTTTCTTTGCGCCTCAATCTCTGAAATATGAATCCTGCATTGTTGATTGTTCCTGTTGTCGCCGCTTTTATTGGATGGATGTGCAATAAGATTGCGTTGCAGTTTTTCATTAAACGTTTCTCAAGTAAGTCAAATGTCAATAGCCTTGCAGCCAACATTCCTGTCGACGAGATTTTTTCCTTTGATGAAATTTCTGAAAAGATCACCGATCCTGCCAACCTGCAAAAGATCATGCCTGTGATTGACGAACACATTGATCATTTTCTAAAAGTGAAATTGAAGCAATCAATGCCAGTGGTGGGAATGTTCATTGGAGAGAAAACAATTGCCCAGCTTAAGCAGGTTTTCCTTGATGAATTGCAGTCGCTATTTCCGCAGATCATGCAGAATTATGCTAAAGAACTGCAGAACGATTTTGACCTAAAAAAGATACTCGCTTACAAACTGCAATCTGTTCCGGAAGAAAAAATCCAAAATACAATCAGGCAGGCTTTTTCAAAACAATTCTTTACTATTGAAATGACTGGAGCCATTATGGGTTTTGTCATTGGGTCGATCTCGGTATTTATTACATATTTTATCGTAAAATAGTACACTAATCTTATAGAATAGTACGCCATCCGCACTTCACAAGACTTTAATTTTCAGTATTTCACCATTGGTTCGAATACTAAACCACTCATCATTTTATTAGTGTAGGAAAGACTATTAAAGAAGATATTTGCCGCCAATTAGCCCTTAATATGTAAACTCGAGGCATGGCATTTACAATATTTTCCTTTGCTTTTCGTCCCTCATATTAACTACTAGATCCAGAAAATACAAGCAATTACACACAATGAGACAAATCTATCTAATCTTATTACTGGTAACAGTTTATTCTATTTCTGCGCAGGCGCAATACCCCGGTGGCGGTGGTGGAGGCCAAAGACGCGCTGGCGGGGGCAATATGACCGGTAGAATGTACGGCAAGATCGTAGATGAAAAAACGAACAAAGGAATCGATGCTGCTACAATCGAGTTGGTTCAAAGCAAATTTGATACACTTACCCGTAAAAGAAAAGATACTGTTGTTACCGGGATGCTTACCAGGAGCAATGGTGATTTTAGTCTCGAAAATATTCCTCTCTTTGGCCAGTTTCGAATCACAATCACTGCTATCGGACACGAACCGATTGACATGAAAGTAGCATTTGATTTAAAAGGAATGCAGGGTGGAAACATGGACGCTGCACTTAATGCGACTGACAAGGACCTGGGAAATATAAAAATGAAACAAGACGCGAAGATGCTGGAAGGTGTAACCGTAACAGCATCCAAGCCAATGGTGGAAATGAAGATCGACAGAAAGGTATTTAACGTTGATAAAAACATTACTTCTGCCGGAGGTTCGGGTGTGGATGTAATCAGAAACGTACCTTCTCTGCAGGTTGATATTGACGGTAATGTTACTTTAAGAAATACGGCTCCGCAATTGTTTGTAGACGGTCGCCCGACAAACCTTACACTCGATCAAATCCCTGCGGATGCGATCGAAAGTGTTGAAGTAATTACAAATGCTTCTGCAAAATATGATGCGTCTGGTGGTAACTCCGGTATTTTAAATATCGTTTTAAAGAAAAACAAGAAAGCCGGTTATAGCGGAAACGTACGTGCAAATGTCGACAGCCGTGGCAAAGTAGGTGGTGGTGCAGATTTAAACCTCCGTCAAAACAAAGTGAACGTGTTTGCAAACATTAACTATAACCAGCGTAAATCTATTTCTAACGGTACTACATCACGTGCTACCAACCTTGATACTATTACCCTGCTTAAACAATACGATAAGAATATCAACAACGGTAATTTCATTTTCTCACGTTTCGGATTGGATTACTTTGTTGACAACCGCAACACGATCTCTGTCTCCGGCAACTTCGTTCGTGGTAAATTCAAGCCGAATACATCGAGCCAGATGTATACAGATAGCGTGATGCCGCCGCTTGATACAAAATACTATTATACAGATAGAGAAGCGAATGGCAATTCAATGTTCCGCAACACCGGCGCAAGTCTTAACTACAAACACAACTTCGCAAAACCGGGCAAAGAACTTACTGCGGACGTAACATACAACGGTAGCCATAACGAAAATGAAAACTTTACCGGTTCAACTACCTACCTGAGACCAAACAACGATTACTTTGGTTATTTCAATCAGCTGACTGATGGTGGAGGTACAAATAATTCATTCACTGCACAAACAGATTTCGTAAATCCACTCAGCGAAAAATCAAAAGTGGAAATGGGTTTGCGTGCAGCTGTAAGAAACGTGGATAGCCACAATGACATTTACACGGTGGATCACAATGGCAATAAGATCAAGCTGCCACAACTTTCTTCTTTGTATAACAACTCTGACAAAGTGTATGCGGCATATGCAACTTATTCCAACCAGGTAAAGGGCGGCAAATTCAGCTACCAGCTTGGCTTGCGTGCAGAGAGCTCTGAAAACAGCGGCACTGTTCACAGCACGACAACAGACTTTAAAGACACGTCAAATTATTTCAAGAACACCTTCCCTATCAGTTTGTTCCCTACTTTGTTCTTATCACAAAAACTTGGCGAAGGCGAAGATCTTCAATTGAATTATACGAGAAAAGTAAACAGACCAAACTTTTTCCAACTGTTTCCTTTTACTGACTACTCAGATTCGCTTAACCTGAATCGCGGTAATCCAGATTTGAAACCAGAGTTTACCAATTCAATTGAGTTGGGCTATTCAAAAACATACCACGGCAATGATATGTTCCTTGCCACAGTATATTACAAGTACACAACTGATCTTATTACAAGAAGCCAGCAAAAAGACTACAATCCGGTAACAGGAAAAGCGGTTTTGATCAATACCTACATCAACGCAAACCACAGCTATGTAACAGGTCTTGAGTTGACAGGTAAAAACGCCATTACAAAATGGTGGGATGTAAACAGCAACATTAACTTCTTTACATCACAGATCAACACAAGCGATACAACTATCAAACCACAGGATAACATCATCAGCTATTTCGCAAAATTGAGCAACACATTCAAGCTTCCAAAAAACTTTACGATCCAGTTGTCTGGCGACTACACCTCTAAAACAGTGTTGCCTCCGGGCGGAAGCTATAGCTCAGGTGGCGGCGGCGGCCGTGGCCCATGGGGCGGTCCAACAACTACAGCACAAGGTTATTTAAGACCAACTGGCGGCGTTGATATCGCAGTAAAATATGAGTTCCTTAAAAACAAGGCGGCTTCTATTTCTGTCAACATGAACGATATCTTCAAAACAAGAAAAACAGATATGTACTCAGCATCAGACTTCTTCGTGCAAAACTCTTTACGTACAAGAGATGCGCAGGTTATACGTGTTAACTTCAACTACCGTTTCGGTAAATTCGATGCGTCATTGTTCAAAAGAAAGAACATGAAAGGCGGCCAGGAAGGCATGGAGAATATGGGCGGTATGGGACAGTAGGAATTAATAATTAATAAAGAATAATTAATAGGCCACATTCGTTAAAGGATGTGGCCCTGTTGTTTTTTAAAAATATAATCTACTTATAAGCTTCGATAAAATTTTGTACTTTATTTTTAAAAAATATCACAAGTTGATATCACAAAGTCGGGCCAAAACATCGATGAACTCGCATTTAAATACAAACGAATAATAAGTATGGAATGACTCTGGGAAAACAAAAAACAATTGAATTTATTGATCAAATAGAGGCGGTTGCAAAAAAAGAAAATTTTGATAACTGTGTGAAAGACGGTGTAAGTGAATACAATGAAAAAATGTATTTAACAAGATTAGTAGCCATCGCAAGAGAATTAATACTGTATAACGAATGGTTTATCGCACTAGAAAACACAATTGACAATTTATTTGAGGTTGATTACAAATTAGATAGCGATATAGTCAATTTGGCGATACAAGCGTTCAATAGCGTCCCTTCGAATAATCCTAGGTTAAAAGATTTAGAACAAATGATAATTAAAACTGGCTAGAACAATGCACCCCAACAAGGCATTCAGTCATCCGTAGAGACGCGTTGAACGCGTCTCAGCTGCTCCCGCGCCGTGATCACACAGATGACGCATCTTCCGCCTTTTTCCTGTATCCTTTGCGTGTTACAGAGTCGCATTATCATGCGTCTCTACGGGATTCCTTCCTTGTAATTGCTGTGCATTAACAATTCAGCGCTTGACAATGAACACCTGAAAATTTACTTTTGATTTCTAAAATCAATTGTATGTCTAATTTCGTTGCGTTTGCACTTCCCATTCTTCAAGGGAAAGAAGCCGACTGGAAAAAATGGCATGATGAATTGCGTACGTCCAGGTACGACGACTTCGTGGATTCCAGAAAAAAAATGAACATTCACGAACGCACTTTCCTTCAACACACACCAATGGGCGACATGGTGATTGTAACTTTGGAAGGTGATGATCCACAGGGAGCATTTGCAAAACTTGCTTCGAACCAGGATGAATTCACAAAATGGTTTATTGCTAATGTCAAAAATTTACATGGTGTTGACCTCTCCCAACCAATGCCAGGGCCTGCACCGGAAATGATCATTGATTCGAACCCCAGCGTTCTTGCCTCCTAACTTCGCAACTTAGCCGACACCGCTCAGAAGCAGTCTGACTGAAACTAATTTTCAAAAAGAAATACCTTATCTGGCAACGATTACTGACTTGCACTTGCGAAAGCAGGGCTGGAGAAGTATTTTTCCGCAGCAAAAAGGTAATCGTTGTTACTAATGTTTTGTGCCCATTGCACAACTTAAACTGATCGATTAATTTAAGAAAACATAAAACATCCCCATATGAATCTAAATTGGAACTTAATCTTCAAACTTTCGCTTTTCGGTTTGGCAATGGCGTTAGGTACAGTATATTTTATCCCATCGAACATTGAACCGATATTCTGGCTAATAATTTTTATCATTTGTGCTTATTTAATTGCCAAAAATTGTTCTTCAAAGTATTTTCTGCACGGGCTTTTAGTGAGCCTAGTAAACTGCATCTGGATCACAGCGGCACACATTCTTCTATTCAACACCTACATCAGCAATCATGCTAAGGAAGCGGAAATGATGAAAACGATGCCAATGCCGGACTCGCCCAAATTAATGATGCTTGTGACGGGACCAATTGTGGGAGTCGTATCAGGTCTTGTTCTGGGATTATTTGCTTTTATCGCTTCTAAAATCGTAAAAAAGCAATCGGTATAACGATGTCCTGAATCGCGTACTTTTTGCTGCACGATGACCGGCGTTACAAAGACGCATTCAATGCATCTCTACCTGACATTCATGGCCTTTATCAAATATTCATGCGCTTGCGACAGGAAAATTATCTTTCTATATTTAGAAACAACATTGCGACGATGAAAACTTCAACCAGACTAATTCTCGGAGCTGTAGTTTGGATGTTGAAGGCATATAAGAAAAACGCACCATTGAATCCTCCAAATACCGATGAAGACCAAATAATACTGTAATTTTAAAATACCGGAACGTCGTTATTTCAAATGTTGCTGTTTTCCCGGATCAATATTAACCACTAAACAATTTTCTATGATTTATCTTCTTTGGGCTTACTCAATATCGCATTGCTCATTTTTTTCTTCGTGACCTGTTTCAGAGCGACAAAACTTGTCAGAGAAAAGTGGGGGCTGTTTGCCTCGATAGTTTTTGTATTCGGGCTTCTGTCATTCATGGGCAGTTCCAACAACGACAAAAGCAATAAAGAACCCAACTCGAATCAAATCAAGACATGGAAATTTACTCCAGAAGATAGCCTGGATAAAAAGGCCACTTTCTCCACAATCGTAAAATTAGAGCAAACTCTGGTTTCCGATTACCAACTTCATGTAACGTACGGACAAGACCAACAAAAGCATTTAAACACGCCAATTAGCGCTTCCGCATGGAGGACGGGTTTGGTTAGCGGAACAAACTGGAAACCAGAATTCATCAACGTAAACCAAACAGACGACAATACTAAATTTGAATATTTTGTTGATGGCACAGTAGAATGGAAACTTCTTGGAATGACCATTTACTCTCAACCTAAGCTATACAAAGGGTTTGTTTCTGCAAAATAAGCCGGCAGTCTATAAGAATATCGAACTAATCGAACCTTGTAGAGACGCGTTGAACGCGTCTCAGTCGAGCCTGAAACCTGTCATTAAAAAGTTAGGACCCTAATTTTTTGTTTTACAATCCCAAGGATACAGACAGAGACGTATTGAATGCGTCTCTGTCTGTATCCTGACTTTATTTAGTATTAAAAACAGCAAAGCCTTTCTGTGAAGAAAGGCTTGCTTACTATAAAAGACACGTTGGTTGTTATCTCGCCGGCGCGCTAAGCGCCCTAAAATCCACAGGCACAAGTCGGCTAACACCGGGCTCCTGCATGGTCACACCATATATTACATCTACAGCACTCATCGTCATTTTATTGTGCGTCACAATAATGAACTGGCTCTCTTCACTGAAACGACGGATCATGTTGGTGAATTTACCTACGTTCGCGTCATCCAATGGAGCATCCACCTCATCAAGAATACAGAACGGCGCAGGTTTGATCAAATAGATCGCAAACAACAATGCTGTTGCAGTCAATGTTTTTTCACCACCGCTTAACTGTGTGATAGAAGAAGGGCGTTTACCTTTTGGCTTCGCCACAATATCAATTGCCGTCTCCGCAAGGTTTTCAGGGTTTTCCAAAATAAGGTCACACTGATCTTCCTCTGTAAACAAAGCCTTGAATACTTTGATGAAGTTTTCTTTTACCTTGTTGAAAGTATCCAGGAACTTTTGGTTCGCTGTACTTTCTACTTCAGCAATCGTTTGCAACAGACTATCTTTCGCCGTAACAAGGTCATTCTTTTGTTCAAGAATAAACTCGTAACGCTTTTTCATTTCCTGAAAAGCTTCAATGGCCGTAGGGTTCACCTCGCCAAGGTTCTCCAGACGCTTCTTCATCCTATCGCTTTTCTCCTGCAATTCTTCCACCGGAGTTTCCGTATTGCGGGCCTGGTCGATAATATCATCCAGGTTAATTCTGAACTCCACCTGCAAGCGTTCTTTCATGCCTGCAAGCTGTAGTTTCAATTCATTCAGTCTATCTTTAATCGCACTCAATGAATGCTCAAGAATATCTTTCTCTTTTGTTTTTGAACGCAGCAAACTTTCTTTCTCAGTCATCTGGTTTCGCAGATTGTAGAAAGCCTGATCCGCTTCGTTCAATTTCTTTTCATCTTCTTCTTTTTTGCGCAAAAGATCCACCAAACCATTCTCTGCATTTTTCAATGCTTCTTCGCTCTCTGCAATATTTTCGCTTGTTTGTTTCAATTGAGATGCATTGCTCTCGATCTGTATTTTCAAATCATTGAACTGGTTGGTCTTGAATGCAAGCTCCTGTTTCAATGAATTGATGCGGCTTTGCTGACGTGTAAGTGAAAGGTTGAATTCGTTGTACTGCGCGTTTGCGTCGTTGTACGCATTTTCCGCAGCTTTGTACTCTCCCTCTACTTCCATTAGTTTCATGCCCACTTCTTCGATCTGGCGAACCAATGTAGAAAGCTCTTCACGTGTACCGGAAACAGATCCATTGGTGCTTTCAAGGTTTTGCTGCATTTCTTCCAACCTGTTGCGGCTGCTTGATTGCTGCGCATGCAGGTTTTCAATTTTATTTTGTAACGCAAAAACCTGGTTCGTCAATGTATTGATATCAGACTGTGTTTGCTTGATCACATTTTCTTTCAACTGCTCATTGAAGCCGATAACCTCATTATGTTTCTCCTGAATAGATGCTTTAATGCCGCTTACAACGGTTTCCAACGCTGCAATCTCATCGCGCAGTTTCTCAAGATTTTTCGCACGACCGATTTTTTTACCTTCAAACAAACCTACGCTACCACCAGTCAGTGCATATTTTCCTTTTACGTATTTACCTGTTTTTTCCAGCACCACCGCACCGTTGCTGTTGTTCAGCACTTCTTCATTTTCTGCGATGAAAACATTTCCCAATAAATGCTCAGCCAGTTTCTTGTATTGAGCATCCACTTCAATTACATCAATCGCCGGGATCGCATTTGCCAAAGGCTCATGTGTATTGGCGTCTGACGCGTCTAATTTATCCAGTAAGAAGAAGTTCGCTTTACCTTTTTTGTTGGCATCCAGCAAATGCACGGCTTGCAAGCCTTCCTGCAGGTTGTTTACAACATAATAGTTTAGGTATGGCTCCAATACATTTTCTACTGCCGCACGGTACTCTTCTTTTACATAAATGATATCGGAAAGAATTGGTGCAGTATGGTTCCAGTTAGGATTTTTGTGTAAGAATTTTACGCTCTCAGGATAGCCTTCCATGCTATCAATGAGGCTCTTCAACAGATCGTGTTCGTTCTTTTTCGCATCCAGTTTACGGCTTTCATCTGCCAGCGTCTGGCGCAAACCTTCAAGTGTACTTTGCGTTTGCAAAATTTGCTCTTTGGTTCTTTCGTGATGCTCCTGAAGTTGTTGCAGGTCGGTTTTCTTTGTTTCCAATTCCTGCTCCTTCACACTCATTTCCTCATCCAGTTGTTTAAGCTGGCTGTGTCTCGCTTCACGCTCCTCTTCAATCTGGTTAATGGTGCGCTGGATATTTTGTATAGATGTATCGGCAATAGCCACGCGTTTTTCAGCTTCAAACTGGCTACGTTGTATTTGTTGATTTTCTTGTCTTAATGCATCAACCGCCTTTCTGCGTTCGTCAAAAGCCTGGCGCTGACTGTCGACTAAGTCTTTCTTGTCGTCCAGTTGCATTTGCAGCGTTTCCATTTTGCCGCTTTCTTCTTCTACCTGTTTTTGCGTGAAAGTGATGCTTTCTTCCAAACCTTGCATTTGTCCTTCGCTCTTTTGAAGGAAATCTTCCAGGTTGGTGATTTTTTCTGTCAGGAAATTCAAACGCTGAGAAGCTAGGTTCTTTTCGTTTTCTTTACCTCGCAGGTTTTGCAGCAAATCGTTGAACTCATGCTGCATGCTTTGAAGCGCTCTTTCTTTTTCAATAAAACCAACTTTCTCCTGCTCGATCGCAGCTTCTTCTTGCGCAATCATCGCTTCGAGCTGGATCTTCTTGTCGGTTTCCTCCTCAGTTTGAGAAGAAAGATCGCGGTAGGTAAGATTAAATCCTTCCAGTGAAGCTTTCGCCAACTCAATGGTTAATTCGCGATACTCCTTTTTGATCTCGTAATATTTCTCCGCTTTTTTCGCCTGGTTTTCCAGCGATTTCAGCTGGTTATTGATCTCAAACAAAAGGTCCTCGATACGGGCTAGATCCTGCTCTGCCGCATCCAGCTTTTGCTTGGCTTCTTTTTTTCTTGTTTTATAAATGGAAATTCCGGCAGCTTGTTCAAGCATGCGGCGACGGCTATTCTCTTTATCCTTGATCAGGTCATCCACCATACCCAACTCAATGATGGAATAGCTATCGGTACTCACCCCCGTATCCATGAAAAGGTTTTGGATATCTTTCAGGCGGCAGCTAACATCATTCAGACGATATTCACTTTCGCCGCTTTTATAGAATTTTCGGGTGATGGTAATGGTGGTAAACTCCGTTGGTAACAGATTACGGGTGTTTTCAAACGTTAGGCTCACTTCCGCCAAACCACTGGCAGAACGTGTTTTGGAACCGTTGAAAACAAGACTCTCCAGGTTTTCACTGCGCAGCTGACTGATCTTTTGTTCGCCGATCACCCAACGTATACTGTCAATAATGTTACTTTTTCCACAACCGTTGGGCCCAACAATACCGGTAATATTCTCGTCAAAGTTGACTACCGTTTTGTCAGCAAAACTTTTGAACCCTTTGATTTCTAAACTCTTTAAACGCACTGATCTTAATTTTAGTGGGACGGCAAATATATTGGTTTGCCAATAAAGAAAAAGGATGCCATAATAGTTATTTTTCCCTAGTTATTAACTGAACAGTAAAAAATCTGTGGGTAAACTGTGGATAAGTAGATAAAATACAGATTGTGAGAAGTCAACAAAATTCAACTCACTTTTTTATCCGGAGGAGTAAATTAACTTGCAATAAAAATCGGAGAACTTTATATATTGTTGATAATCATGATTTCCTTTACCTTGCGTTCGAAAAAAACCTCTAAACAACTCGAACTCAATGAAAAAGTTTGCTATTACATCTCTTTTCTTTAGTACCTTATCTTTTGCGCACGCAAGTCAGAAAAATTTGGCGCCTGCACCGATTGACACAACAAAAAACACCTTTGCACGAGCTCTTGTACGCATGCCTTAGAGGGTTTCAAGCATTGACGTGGTCGACGACATGAAATCCATACACGAAATTTCCGGCTTGCCATATACTAACGAAGAATTCATCAAACACAAGGACTCTCTGATGAATATTTTAGACGCGTTAAAAGAAAAAATTTCAGAACACAGTTCAAATGTTGCCAAAAACGAAGCGTCAACCAGGCTGGTTAATTTTTACGACGCTGCGGCCAATTACCTAAGCAGTGCGAAAGCTTTACTTAACAGCACAAAAATCGACAAAAATAGAAATAATAGTATGTCCGGCAAGCGAACAAGCAACCGCTATTACCATTCTTTACTAGATTTAAGCGCTGCCTATAGCAGAGTAATAAATTAATCAATTCGCGACTTTCGAATTTAAAATGAAACAACCTTTATCAACATGGCTGATAAAGGTTGTTTCACAATTGAATGAAAAGCCGGTTTTATTCCCCACTCACTATCTGCTTTTCCATTTTCGGCAACCTGATATAAAAAGTCGTCCCTTCATTCAGCTTGCTTTCATAAGTGATTTTTCCCTGCAGCAGATTAATATAACGCGATACTATATGCAGTCCCAAACCGGTTCCCTGGATATTAACCGCATTTTTCCCGCGATAAAAAGTACTAAAAAGATATTGCTGATCTTCTTCTGCAATACCTATTCCCTTGTCAGCGACACTAATAAGTAATTCATTTTCTTTTGATATCGCCTTTAAAGTGATCGATTTGTTTTCCGGCGAAAATTTTATTGCATTTCCCATCAGGTTCATCAGCACATTTTTTAATACCCGCTTATCGGAAACAAAAGTCGGCTCCCCGTCAAAATGCAATTCAATTGTTTGGCCTGGCTTTAGCAAAGCTTTTATTTCATCGACGGTTTCCTGTAGAAATGATGGAATTTCAAAGCTGTAAACATCTGTAAAAAAGTTGCCTTCCTGCAACTTGCCGAAAGAAAGAAAATCCTGTAACAGATCGTTGAGGTGATTTACAGAATTTTTTATCCGGTAAATATGTTTGTCACGTTTTTCCTGCTCTTCTGTTAGCTGGTATCGCGACAACAATGAAGCGGACGATAATACAATAGCAAGGGGCGTTCTGAATTCATGCGAAGCCATAGACACAAATCTTGATTTGATCTCGTTCAACTCCCTCTCCTTGCTTAAAGCTTCGCTCAGTTCACTTTGAGATTTTTCAAGTTCACCCAATGCCTCTTTTAAGATCAAAGTTCGCTCCTCTACTTTATTTTCGAGTTGTGTATTAAGTAGCTTGATGTCGTCGGTGATTCTTTCCAGTTGTTCCTTTTGTTCGCGCAGAATCAACTCAGCTTCTTTTCTTTGGGTAATGTCGACAATGAACGCGATTACAAACTGCTGGTCGTTTTGCTTGTAGTGGCTCAGGCTGACTTCCACCGGAAACTCGCTACCGTTTTTCCTTACCGCATAAAGGTCACGGCCGTGGCCCATTTTCCTGTTGCCGGGATTTTGGTAATATCCATTCCTGTAACCGGCATGATGTGGCCGAAATTTTGACGGTATCAGGATGTCGATGTTGCGCCCGATCATCTCATTTTTATCATAAGCAAAAAGACTAAGCGCTTCGGGATTTGCGAGTACAATTTCTCCGCGATCATTGGTTAAAATAATTCCTTCAGTAGCGTATTCAAACAAAGCACTTACCTGTTTCTTTTCCGCATCAACAAAGCGATAAAGTCGTTTTAAGTAAAGCGTCAGGACCATCGTCATCACAACGATGATTCCGGAGAAAAGGTGTTGCATCGCAATTTGTTCAACCGGCATGCTTCCATGTGGATAGAACGCAGACACCGCCACGAGAACAAGACTTACTATACCTAGTAACTTGGTATAAAAATCGTCCTTTAAAAAAATGGTGAGCAAAATTGCAGTGAGCAATCCTCCGTCAAAAAACCGAAACAAGGGATTGATATATTGCAATACTGCAGATGAGATGACAGTAATGAAACAAAATAATATGATTGGGAAATTTTTCTCCTTAAACATTCCGTGAAGTTATTGAAAAGTAAAAATTCAAAAGTAAAAAACTGTGCAACACAATATACGCCACTGGACTTCGAAGGCTCCATGCACAAGGCTTTCGAATTTTGATTTTTTATTTTTTACTTTTTAGTGGCACATAATACCATCTCTCGGCGCATCTGCCATCACCGGACTAATATATGGAATACCCAGATTCATGCCTCGCAATATCAGAAGCAGTCCTATTACCAGCATAAAGACAGGTGTTATTTTTCTTATATAATTGCGAACAGGCAAGCTAACAAATGAACCGGCATAGCTAAGTAAAATGAGCGCAGGCAGCGTGCCAACACCAAACATCCCCATCAGCAATGCTCCATTGAAAATAGTTTTGGTAGTTAGCGCCAACGCAACGGCAATGTATACCATTCCACATGGCAATAATCCGTTCGCAAAACCGAGCATTAAAAAGCTTTTCAGTGTTGGCTTTTTAAACTGTTTTGCCATGAAAAGATTCAGATAGTTGTGAAACCTGTTTATGAACGCAGGCAGACGGTTGCTTTTTTTCAGAAAATATTGTGCAGAAAAAACAAGGATCATCAACCCACTTATTATCGACAACCACTGTTGCAAGCCGGCGAGATAAAAGCTCCTGCCTAATAAAGCAACCAATGTTCCAATGACCATATACATCACGATGCGGCCGCCGTAAAAAAGCATCATCGACAATCTTCTTTCCGCCGCAGGCAAATGCTTTACCGGCAATGCAAGCGCCAGTGGCCCGCACATGCCTACGCAATGGGCGCTGCTAAATAGCCCAAGCATAAAGCCTGATGTGATGATTTGCCATATCATTTACTGATGGTTATCGGTTGTTCACTATAAAATTTTTTATCAGCTTCTTGCCAGGATATCTTAACGGTGTAGTTGCCCGGTTGCAATTTTCCCTTTGGTACTTGTTGAACCAAAGAACCATTTGTTTTTAATACAAGCTGTAAGTCATTTTTAGCATTTGCCGGTGCGTAGAACCAAATGGATCCGGTAACATTTTCGCCACGCATTTCTTCAGGAAACTGAATGGCAACATTGTTATCATCCTGTGTTACTTTTACTTTGTTGTTCAGCATATCAGCATTGTTTTTACCGTCGATCACGTTCTGATACACCAACTCGTCTTTGTAATATTCTTTCGACACAAGATCCACCTGCGTTTGTGTACACCTGTAAACCATATAAAGAATGAAGCAACCAAACGCCGCAAAAACCACTAATAGTTTGTTTCCCCAATTCATTTTTTAAGTTGTTTGTTGTTAGATAATTGGAACGCAGATTTTCATGATCGTCATGATTTTTCATGATTTATTTTAGCTCTTTCAAAATCTATGTTCTTTTTCTATTATTCATCTCCGTAAGCGTTCGAATACAGACTTTCATAATTATCATGCCTTTCCATAATATCCTTCAATCTTATCAAATCATGACAATCGTGACAATCTGCGTTCCTATTCTTTCCTCACTCGTCCACGAAGCCTAAAAATTTCGTCTCCATTTCATCAATCTTTTCATCTCCGTTATACATGCTGATACGGATAACGGTTGTTCTTTTTTTAACGTCGCTTTTAGGCAACGCTATAAAGAAAGAACCTGCGCCCTGCCCGTCTTTATGAACCAGGATATGATTCCCTCCTACTATTTCCACATGACCGTTCGTGCCTTCCAGCTTGAATGTCAAAGGAACGTCTTTGTATGTTTTATTCACCACTTTAACATCGTACAAATTTGTCAGGGTATCTTTTCCTCTTTCCTGGTACAACATGCCCGGTGTACGCATGAGCGTTGCATCAACATCTTTTCTTGTCATCAGCATTGTTGCAAGGATCATTACCAATATACCCAGCAACAGTGAGTACAATTTCATCCGTGTTGAGTAATGCAACTTCTCCCCAGTCTCTATACCATTGTCTGATGCATAACGGATAAGCCCTGTGGGTCTGTTGGTTTTTTCCATCATTGTATCACATGCATCGATACAAGCAGTGCAGCCTACGCATTCCATTTGGGTACCATTGCGGATATCTATTCCCGTAGGGCAAACTTTCACACATTGAAAACAAGCCAGGCAATCGCCCAAATCAACTTTTGCAACTTTGCTATACTTGCCACGAGGCTCTCCTCTTTTGTAATCGTATGCTACAATCATTGAATTCTTGTCAAGCAACACACTTTGCAGTCTTCCGTAGGGACAAACTACTGTACATGCCTGCTCTCTGAAGTATGCATACACTGCGTAAAAAATGCCCGAGAACAGCATTAACGAAAACAGTCCAACAATGTGTTCGCTTACAGGTTCTGTAATTATTTTGTACAGTTCTTTTACACCAATAATATAGGCAAGAAAAATATTTGCGATGATGAACGAAAGAAGGAAGAATACAATATGCTTTGTTCCTTTCTTCATGATTTTTTTGGTTGTCCAGCCTTCGCCCGCCAATAGTTTTTGTTCAGCAGCAGATCCTTCTATCAAATATTCGACTTTGCGGAAAAACATTTCCATGAAAATGGTTTGCGGGCAAACCCATCCGCAAAACAATCTTCCAAAGGCAGCCGTAAAGAGAATAATGAAAATAATGAAGGAAACCATTCCAAGCCCCAGGATGAAAAAGTCCTGCGGCCAGAATATTTTTCCAAAAAGAATAAATCTGGCGCCCGGAAAATTGAAAAGGAAAAGAGGTCTGCCGTTAACATACACAAACGGCAGACCGATAAACAAAAGAAAGAAAAACCAACTGCATATTGTTCGAGCCCTGTAGAATTTCCCTTTGGGCTTTTGTGCAAATATCCATTTACGCTTTCCGGTATCATCAACCGTTGCTAGTCTGTCTCTAAAAGAAACATCCTCTTCTTTCACACTTTTTTTTGTATCCGGATCCGTACTGGCCATAGTGGTTGTTTTAATTAAAACCTTATAACTCCTGCGTAATCTTTATTTCGCTGTCTGTGCCGAATCGGTAGCAGCAGTAGTTGTGGCCGCAATACCTTCTACATATTTGTCGCCCTGCGGCGGTTTAGCATTGGGCGGGTTAGTGCCGTGTAGTGATTTTATGTAACTGGCAATCTGTTCCATCTGCAAAGGCGAATAAGTATCCTTCCAGCTATTCATTCCCTTTCCATCAACACCGTATTTGATTGTTTTAAAAACAGACTTTATATCACCGCCGTGTAACCAGTAATCATCGGTAAGATTTGGAGCAAAAGCACCTTCGCCTTTTTCTCCATGGCAATTTTTACAAACTGTTGCAAAGACTGCCTTCCCAGCTGCGAGGTCACTTTCAGCAGTCAGGAGCTTAGCGTTAGTCTCATCAATTCTATTCGCAGATTTTTTTAGATATTCCTCTTGTTCTATTGCAGCTTGCTTCACTTCCATCGCATATTCTTCACCACTTAACGGTGCTGTTTTTCCAATGTGGAAACGATACATATAAATTACACCACCAAAAATGGTGAGGTAAAAAAGCCAAACCCACCAGCGGGGCAATTTGTTATCCAATTCTCTGATTCCATCGTAATCGTGATCCAAAACTATGGCTCCTTCTTCTGAAGCATGTTTAAAGCCATTAAAGCGTTCCCACCATGAAAGTGAATTTGCACCTTGTGCTTCCAGCAACTGCTCTTTTTCAATCCTATTCTTTTCAAGTCCCAAGAGGACTTTCAGGTTGTAGATAAGCGCAAATATGACAAGCAATTCTGCAATGATCACGCCGATCATGAGGTAAAATGCTACGGGGCTTAGCCCTGCAATTGTGCTTGCAGCATGTGTAGCCGACACTTCTGTTGTTTCCGCGTGGGCAGAAGAAACACTGAGGCCCCCTGCAACAAGAAATAGAATAACATATATTGCAGTACTGTTTTTCGGAACTATATTTTTCGCTCTGTAAACGTCCATTCCGCTGCGTACAACGTAGGCCAACAAAGCAATAATCAGCAATAGTATTCCCATCACAACAGTTAGCCATATCGCCAGTGGATTGCTCATTGACGATTCTTGCGTTGCCGGTGTATCTGTTGCTCCAAGTGCCCATGCATTGGATGGAACCAATGCTACAAGCCCTGGCAAAAGGAAAAGGATTTTTTTGAACGTAAAGTTTTTGGTTTTTATGATAGACATATTCTTCATCATTTGGGGTGATTGCTATTTATCTAAAGGAATGTTGCTTATATCTTCAATCAATTTCTTGTCTGCCTTTACGGCCCATGTGAGCACGATCAGGAAGAAGACTCCGAAAATGAGAAAGGATGTTATCGGATAAATGCTAACGCCGCTTATTTTCTCGAGATAGTTGACGAATTTCATAACTGATTGTTTAATGTTTTCTTTCCTGCTTTGCCGGAGTTTTATTCAGCAGCAGCTGCGGAAGCCACTTGATTTTTGGGTGCACTTTTAATATCCTTACCTACTCTTTGCAAATAAGCGATGAGTGCCACGATCTCATCCGTGTTCTGTACTTTAATTTTATCTGCTTTCAATCTTTCCTTTATTCCGTTAGCCTGATTGATCAAATCTGTATTGGCAATGGCGTCATACCCCTTCTCATACGGCACGCCTAGCGTTTGCATTGCTCTGATCATCTTTGGCGTTTTTGTAGTATCGATCTGATCTTCAAACAACCATGGATAGCTTGGCATTATAGACCCAGGCGATATTGTTTGCGGATTGAGCATATGATTGTAATGCCAGTTGTCAAGATATTTGCCTCCTATTCTTGCTAAGTCCGGTCCGGTTCTTTTACTTCCCCACTGGAACGGGTGATCGTAGACAAACTCACCTGCTTTTGAGTACTCACCATATCTCGCCACCTCATGTCTAAACGGGCGAACCATTTGCGAGTGGCAGTTGTAACAGCCTTCTCTTATGTAAATATCACGACCGTGCAATTCAAGCGGAGTGTATGGTTTCACACTGGCGATGGTTGGAATATTGCTTTTTACAAGGAACGTTGGCATGAACTCAATGATACCGCCGATTGCAACTACTACAAAACTTAGTATCAACATTTGGAACGGACGTTTTTCAATTACGCTGTGCCAGTGTTGTTTACCGTGAGTTGCTACTTCTTTTGCAAGAGGCGCTGCTTCTGCTGCTTCATCTGCAACAAAACTTCCTTTGGCAATTGTTTTATAAAGATTATATACCATTACTACAGCACCCGACAAATACAATGCACCACCAATACTACGTGTAATGTACAATGGCATGATATGCGTAACAGTTTCAAGGAAGCGGAATTTTATCAACCCGTCTTCAGTGAATGCTTTCCACATAAAGCTTTGTGTAAATCCAGCCCAATACATTGGCACGGTATACAACACGATACCGATGGTACCGATCCAAAAGTGAGTGTTAGCAAGTTTTTTAGAGTACAAATCCGTTTTCCACATTTTAGGAATGAGCCAGTAAAGCACCGCGAAAGTGAGGAAGCCGTTCCAACCCAACGCACCAACGTGTACGTGAGCGATTGTCCAATCAGTAAAGTGTGTTATAGCATTTACTGTTTTGATGGACAACATCGGGCCTTCGAAAGTAGCCATACCATAGCATGTAAGCGCCACTACAAGAAATTTCAACACCGGCTCTTCTTTTACTTTGTCCCATGCACCACGAAGGGTGAACAAACCATTCATCATACCGCCCCAGCTTGGTGCGATCAACATTACAGAGAACACAGTTCCCAGTGATTGCGCCCAGTCAGGCAATGCTGTATATAACAAGTGGTGAGGACCAGCCCATATATAAATAAAGATCAGTGACCAGAAGTGAATGATAGAAAGTCTGTATGAATAAACCGGTCTGTTAGCTGCTTTTGGAAGGAAGTAATACATTAAACCGAGGTATGGCGTAGTAAGGAAGAATGCAACCGCATTGTGTCCGTACCACCACTGCACCAGCGCATCCTGTACGCCTGCATACCAGCTATAACTTTTTAAGAGAGAGATTGGCAGTTCAAAAGAGTTTACGATGTGCAACATCGCAACAGTGATCCATGTACCGATATAGAACCAGATAGCAACATATAAATGCCTTTCTCTTCTTTTAACGATGGTACCAAACATGTTTACACCAAATGCCACCCACACCAGTGTGATAGCAATATCCAACGGCCATTCAAGTTCAGCATATTCTTTTCCGGTTGTATATCCTGCCCACAATGTAAGCGCTCCGGCTACGATTATCAATTGCCAGCCCCAGAAGTGAATTTTACTTAGAAGGTCACTGAACATACGTGTTTTACACAGACGTTGCAATGAATAATAAACGCCCATGAAGATACCGTTGCCCACAAAAGCAAAGATCACCGCATTTGTATGCACCGGCCTCATACGGCCAAAAGTAGTAGGTGCAAAATTCAAGTTCAACGCAGGATAGTAGATTGAGACAGCCGCCCACAATCCGGCAAGCATACCAACAATGCTCCAGAAAATAGTGGCGTACGCAAACCATTTCACAGTCTTGTTGTCGTAATAAAACTTCTCTATTTGCATATATTCGGTTTGATTTTTTGCAGTAGTATGTTTACTTGGTTTTTGTTTCTTTGGTAGTATCGTCGAAGAGGATGCGAACAGAAGAACCATATTCGTCATCATATTGCCCACTTTTTATGTTCCAGATAAAAGCGCCGAGAAAAAGCGCAGCGACTGAAATACTTGCAGTCAACAAAATGACAATTACACTCATTGGGATTGATTTCGAATGTAAAAATATTGTCAAGCCGTCTGCTGCTTATTGATGGGTATCAAACAAAAAGATGATTTTAATCACAAAATATTGCGAACTCTATAAGCTAAGAGGCATAAAGTATAAGATGTGAGGTTACATGCAACTGAAAAATTGATTTAGGGATTAATTGTTTTCGTTAGACTGACAAGACCAAGGTCATTTCTTTCGTTTAGAAGTTGTGATCCTGAAATGACTATGCTCACCTATGCCCCACACCTTATACTCCAGACCTCACAGCTCATACTTACTAAGAAGATTGCTGGCTCCAAACGTCAACAAAATAATGCTCAATGAGCTTGATGGCATAAGGATGGCGGCTATAAGCGGCGACAGGTTTCCCTGAACGGCAAATGATAATCCGATAATGTTGTAAATAATAGAAAGAATGAAGCTGGCTATTACTATTTGCTTGTTCAGCTTGCATATACGTATGAAGCCGGCTAATTTATTCAGTTTACCTGCTTCCAGTATTGCATCGCTGGCGGGGGTAAAGTTATTGCTGTCGTCAGTAATGGCCACACCTACATCGCTTTGCATCAGTGCTGCGGCATCGTTGAGACCATCGCCGAGCATCATGACGGTTTTACCGTTTTTCTGCAACGACTGAATATAAGCGAGTTTGTCATCTGGTTTTTGATTGAACAACAGTTTGCTGTTTGAACCAAATATTTTCCCTAAGGCGCTTTTCTCAGAAGCGTTATCTCCTGAAATCACTGACAATGAAACTTTGTTTTTCAATTGATCAATACAAGACTCAATCTGCCGGTAATGATTTTTGAAAGTAAAATATCCAATAAAGTGTTTATCAATTGAAACATATACACGAGTCCCTTCTTCGTGCGCACTTTTGTATCCGGTGACAAACTCACTCGAACCAATAGCAACATTATGGTTGCCAATCAAACCCGATGTTCCCTTTCCTGTTTTTTCTTTAAAATTATAAACCTTGCTCGCAGTGTTCTTTCCAAGGAAATCGGCTAACGACCTGCTTAACGGGTGATTGGATTGGGAAGCCAATGCCGCAATTTGCTGTTCCGTTTCCTTTGAAATTTTTTCGCCAATATATTCAATATCATGTTTGTGTGCATTGGTGAGCGTACCTGTTTTATCAAAAACAACACTATCAACTTTTGCTATTTCTTCTATCGTTTCTGCGTTGCGTAAGTAAAATCCATTGCGGCTGAGAATGCGTAGTACGTTACCATTTGTAAATGTGTTGGATAACAATAATGCACATGGACAGGCAACAATAAGAATAGCTGTAACCGAGCTCCAGATTTTTGTCGGATCAACAAACGCCCAATACGCAGCTGTTACCAATGCAATGGAGAAAAGAATTATGGTAAAATATCTGCTCAATGAATGAACAAAGGATTTTTTGCCCTGCCGCTCCTTCTTTTGAGAATCGCCATTGTTCCATAACTTCGTCAGATAACTTTGAGCAACTTCTTTTATTACAAGCAGCTCAATATTTGCACCTTTTTGTTTACCGCCGGCATAAACAATTTCGCCCATTTCTTTTGTAACAGGAATGGATTCGCCGGTCACAAAGCTATAATCAATATAGCCGTGCCCCCTTGTTACAATGCCATCGGCGGGGATCAACTCTTCGTTGTGTATTAGTAAAGTATCTCCTACTTTCACATCCGGTAATGCTGTTGGAATTTCTCTATTATCTTTTAAAACGCTAACAGCAATTGGAAAATAAGAAGTATAGTCGCGATCAAAAGAAAGCCGCTGATAAGTTCTATCCTGCAGCACTCTTCCTATCAGCATAAAGAACACGATGCCAGTCATGGAATCAAAATAGCCGCTGCCTGTTGAAGTCAGCACTTCGTACAAACTTCTGAAGAACGTCACAAAAATTGCGAGCACGATCGGTGCATCTATGTTGAGAAACTTTTGTTTAAGACTTCCCCACGCAGACACATAAAACGGCTGTGAACTATAGAAAAACACCGGCAGCGCCAGCACAAGATTTATATAACGGAAAAAATATTGCAGGTATTGTTCGCTCTTTTCCAGGCCCAGGTATTCGGGAAAACTCATGAGCATAACATTGGCAAAGCAAAAACCAGCGACACCTAACTGAAAGATCATTTTCCTTGAGACACGGGGCTTTTTCTTTCCCAGATCATTCAATGAAATATATGGCTCATAACCAATACTGGTCAGCAGAACCGCTACTTGTTCGAGTGAAAATTTCGTATGGTCAAAAACGATCTCAACTTCTTTCCGCACAAAATTCACTTTGGAACTAATGACATTTTCATTCAATTTGGAGAGATTATCCAACAACCATAAACAGGAACTGCAGTGTATCTGCGGAAGATAAAGCGTAACATGCGACTGAGTTTCATCTTTAAATGAAATCAATTGCTGCATTATTTTTTCGTCTTGCAGAAAATTGAATTTCCCCTGCCTTACGGCTATTTTCTGATTTACTCCGGGATTTTGATTCAGGTCATAGTATTCGCACAGTCCGCTCTTGTTAAGCAGCGAGTATACAATTTTACAGCCTTCACAGCAAAATGCTTTGTCATTTAACTGTATTGAGACAGTATTGCAGTCTTCTCCACAATGGTAACAATGTACTTTTCCGGCTATCTGTGTTTCCAAAATGAAATTTTAAGCAAATTAGAAACAAACAATCCGGCCGCCGTTGAAGTATCTCATTATAATAACTGACATTTGTCATATATTTATTCGCAATGTCTTATGACTTTTGAATGCTTCCCATTAATCAATTTATTTATAAGTATGAGAAACATTTTGATTATCGATGACCAGACAGAAATCAGAGAGAATATAACGGAAATCCTTACATTGGCGGGGTACAATGCCCTGATGGCCGAAAACGGGAAACGTGGAATCGAAGTGGCGCTTGCAAACAAGCCCGACCTGATCGTTTGCGATATTATGATGCCTGAGCTGGATGGTTATGGCGTTTTGCACATGTTGAGAAAAAATCCGGCGACCGAGAACACTCCTTTTATATTTCTTACTGCAAAAACGGAAAGAAATGACTTTAGAAAAGGAATGGAAATGGGCGCGGATGACTTTATTACCAAGCCTTTTGACGATATCGAGTTGCTGAAAGCAATCGAAGTAAGATTGAAAAAGCTTGACGTACTCAACAAAGGCTACGAAGCAACTGGCCAGGGAATCAACTCCTTGTTAAGAGACCTCAAAGGCACAGGATTTATGAACATGCAGATGGATCAATATGAGCATGTTACCTTCCACAAACGTCAGCAGTTGTACACGGAAGGAAAAAGACCGAAAAGCCTTTTCTACATTAAAAAAGGCCGCATTAAAACTTTCAAAACCAATGAAGACGGTAAAGAATATATTACCAACTTATATAGCGATGGTGATTTTATAGGTTACCATGCCTTGTTGGAAAATTCCGTTTATGATGATAACGCGGAAGTGCTCGACGAAACCGAGATAGTTATCATTCCAAAAGACGAATTCCTGAATGCAATATTTAACGATCTTACTATAGCTCACAAATTCATCAAGCTCATTTCATTAAATGTAAAGGACCAGGAAGAAAGATTGATGCAGCTAGCTTATAGTTCCCTCAGAAAACGCGTGGCAAAGGCTTTGATAGATATTAGTGCGAAACTGAAAGTTGGCAACAATAATTCCCCTATAGCTATTTCGAGGGATGATATCGCTCATTATGTTGGAACAGCTACAGAATCGCTTATCAGAACGCTGAGTGATTTTAAATCAGAAAAACTGATTGAAATTCGCGAAGGCAAGATCAGGATTGAAAACTTCGACAAGCTGAAAAATCTTCTTTATTAACAGCAAACATATTTAACATTGAAAGAGGCGCATGAAAATGCGTCTTTTTTGTTTTGTGATATTGCCAGAGCTAACGCCTGCCATTTTACTACATTTATCCGGGTTTTATAGAGACGTATTTTCATGCGTCTCTGTATGGGGAACCGCAATAAAAAAAACCCGACTGTACTTGGTCGGGGTTTAAAATATCGTTGGGAAACGTCTTACGCTTTTTTCAACCTGATGATCCTGGTAAAATTCATAAAACGCATGATTTGATAAGTAGGGTCAAGTTCAAACCATTTCTTTGCGAAATTTGGACTTTTGCCAAACTTGTGGTGATTATTCTGAAACAATTCTCCCAAAAGGAAAATACCGAAGGGCTCACTATTTTTAGAATGGTCACCGTTGTCAAAGTTTGAATAACCGTATTTGTGACCGCACCAGTTTACGATGGCTCCCTGTACCGGCCCAATCAGGATATGAACAGGCAACAACAAAAACCACCAGGCACTAGGCGCAAACGCGATGTAAATAGAAGTGTACACAGCTACCCAGGCAATACGGGTGACCATGTGATCTCCAAATTTGTCCAATTTTTCCCAAACCGGCAGATACTCCTCGGTAAACTCAGGATCTGGCAAAGACTTACCAGTCAGGAAATTATTGTACATGAGTCTTGTGTGGATCATCATGTGCCACACGTCTTTAAAGAAGTGCGGAGAATGCGGATCCTTTTCAGTATCGCTAAATACGTGGTGCATACGGTGCATTACTGCATACGCACGAGGAATCAAAAATGAAGAGCCCTGTGTGAACCAGGTCAGGAAGTAAAAAAGTTTCTCTCTTTTTGTACCTGTAGTATACATTTGATGGGATGCATATCTATGCAAAAAAAATGTATGAAAAAACAAAGAAAGAAACCAATGTGCGAAAAAGAAACAAAGTATAACTGTCATTCGTCAACAATTTCTAAAATTGCCGCAAAGGTACTATGATGAATGTTATATAAAAAATGAATTTCGTCTTATTTGTGTAAATTAACAGTTCGTAGTTCCAATAAATTCAATGCGTTAGGATAAAAGCCTGTTACATCTTTGTTAATGAGCCTGATCACCTCGTCATACCACAAGGGAACCACAGGGGCATCGTTCATTACCATTTGGTCCATTTCCCGATAGATCCGGTAGCGAAGCGAGTCATTGTTCTCCTGCATCGCCTTTTCATATAAAGCATCGAAAGCGGGATTATTGTACCGCGTGTAATTTGGCGGAGCCGGATTCTTCGAATAAAAAACACTGAGATAGTTTTCCGCATCCGGATAATCGGCGATCCAGCTGCCCCGGAAAAAAAACGCCTCCGATTTGGCGGTTTGTTCCAACAAAAGGCTTTTCTGTACTACTTCTACCTGCACTTTAATTCCTGCATCCTCCAATTGCTTGGCAACAAAACTGCCCAATTCCCCATAGATCGGAATGGTTAAAAGCTTGATTACCGGCATGTTCTGACCATCTGCGAACCCTGCCTCTTTCAATAAAGCTCTCGCTTTTTCGAGATCATAATGATAACCCTTAACGGCATTGGCATCGAAAGACGGTAAACCTTGCGGCACAAAACCGCTTTCTGCAGTTGTACCAATAGAGTTGCGCAGATAGAGCATCATTTTCCTACGGTCAAAGGCGTAGTTGATCGCCTGACGCACTTTCTTAAATCGCAGCGGCGATTTCTTAAGCAATTCATTGGAAGAATCTACCAAAATGCCGAGGTACTCGATATTTAGATAAGGGTGTTTTGAAAGAACTATTTTGTCTTTCCATTCATTTTTCAACTCTCCTTTTTTGGTGAGAATTTCGTCTTTAAAAGAAGCTTCGATGTCATTTACAAAATCCAGTTGCCCCTGGCGAAATAATAAGAACTCGGTCGCCTTGCTGTCATAAAATGAAACTTTGATGCCATCGAGATAAGGCAATTGTTTTCCTGCAGCATCCCTCTCGAAGTAATGTTCGTTTCGTTTCATAATCAGGGCCTGTCCATCTTCCCATGCTACTATTTCAAACGGACCAGTGCCACAAGGATGGCTGCGAAAGTCCTTTCCATATTTCTCAACGACTTCATGGGGTACAATGGAGCAATACTGCATACTGAGCAAACCAAGGACAGGATTGAATGGTTTTACCAATGTAAGCCGAAACGTAGTATCATCAATGGCTTTGAAGGCATTGGCATCTTTTATTTTATCATTAAATATCCATGCGCCGCTGCTGGCCGTTGCTTTATCTATAATTCTTCTGAAGCTGTATTCAACATCTTTTGCAATCAACCTTCTTCCTTTTCCACCGGAAAAAACGTCGTTGTCGTGAAAGAAAACATCAGTACGCAAATGAAATGTAAACACAGTCTTATCGCTATTTACATCCCAACTTTTTGCCAGTGATGGTTTTATATTCAGGCCACTGTCGACTTCCACCAAAGTATTATACAACTGGTGAATGGCCCACATGATGGATTGATTTTTTGCAAATGCAGGATCAAGGGATGCAATGCCTGTGCTTTCGTTGTAGTGAAAAATTTTTCGATTGGAGTGCTGCTTTGTATGGCATGCAATCATGAATACACACAGAATCAGAGCGCAAATCGAAGGCTTCGGCAAGCCCAGCATGATAGCTTTGCAGAAGCGAAATTTTCGTCTGATTTCCGTAATCTCCAATCTTTCTGATTTCAAATTGTGCATTTTTACATGAAAGGTGCGTTCATTCCCCTAAAGGGTTCTAAATTAGCGAACTATTTGTTTAGTTGGCACGCAGATTTTCATGATTTTGATGATTGTCATGATTTTTTACATGGTTCTAATAAAATCATAACGATCATGAAAATCTGCGTTCCATTTTACTAAAATCATTTAAACATGAAAGGAAAACTGTCCGTACTTCTCTTATTGTTTTTTTGTGTTGGCGGCGAGGCATTTACGCAGCCATTGCACAAGCTTGCCACGTTTACCCATGCAGATTCTTTGCGTGGCTCGCTGAATAGTGAAAGAACGTGGTGGGACCTGCTGCGTTACGACATTACCGTGAAACCTGATTACGTAAACAAATCAATCACGGGCTCCAACAAAATCACCTATTTTGACAACGGCGGTCATACGATGCAGATAGATTTCCAGCAGCCAATGGAGATAGACAGCATTGTAGCTGACGGACAAAAATATAAGTACGAAAGAGAGAATAACGTTTTCCACGTGCATATCAGGGATTCTGCGGCACGTTATAAAATAAAACCAGGTCCGCGTGATCTGACTGTTTACTTTCACGGCAATCCAAGGATTGCAAAGAAAGCTCCGTGGGACGGTGGCTGGATCTTCACAAAAGACAAACAAGGCAGACCGTGGATGACTGTTGCCTGCGAGGGACTTGGCGCGAGTGCATGGGTGCCTTGCAAAGAATATTTAGGAGACGAACCGGACAGCGGCGCTTCTCTTTCTATTGTTGTGCCGGACACATTGATGGGCGTTGGAAATGGCAGACTGGTAAGCACTACAAAGAACAACGACCGCACAACGACTTATAAATGGGAAGTAAAAAATCCTATCAACAACTACAATATCATTCCTTATATAGGTAAGTATGTAAACTTTTCTGAGGTGTTTGATGGAATAAAAGGTAAACTTCATTGCAGCTATTGGGTAATTGATTACAACCTGGATAAAGCAAGAAAACAATTCACGCAGGTGAAACCAATGATGCGTTGTTTCGAATCCTGGTTTGGGCCATATCCTTTTTATGATGACAGCTACAAATTGGTAGAGTCTCCGCATTTAGGCATGGAACACCAGAGTGCCGTTGCATACGGTAACAACTACCAGAACGGTTACTATGGAAAAGATCTTTCAGAAACCGGTTGGGGCCTGAAGTGGGATTTTATCATTATTCATGAAAGCGGTCACGAATGGTTTGGTAACAATATCAGTTGTAAAGACATTGCTGATATGTGGATCCACGAAAGCTTTACCAATTATTCGGAAACGCTTTACATTGAATGCATGTTTGGCAAAGAAGCGGCGAACGACTATGTAATTGGTTGTCGCAAAAAAATCGTGAATGACATTCCTGTCATCGGCGTGTATGGAGTGAATCAGGAAGGCAGCGGTGACATGTATTACAAAGGAGCAAACATGCTTCACACAATCCGCCAGATCATCAACAATGACGATACTTTCAGGAATATTTTGATTGGCCTGAATAAAACATTTTATCATCAAACCGTTACTGCCAATGATATTCAAACATACATCAATCGTCATTCCGGCTTGAACTTCACTAAAGTGTTTGATCAATATTTAAGAACAACTCAAATTCCTGTTTTACAATACAAATTCGAAGCTGGTTCTGTGAAATACAGATGGAGTAATTGCGTGAAAGGGTTCGCCATGCCGGTAAAAGTAAAAATGGGCGCAGAAAAATGGCTCTACCCGACCGAAGAATGGAAATCAGAGAAAATGCCTGCCGATGCTGGGTTTGTGGTGGATCGTAACTTCTACGTGGAGAGCAGGAAAATGTGACAATTTGAAGATTTGAAAATTTGAAAATGGACGAGTGCGACTCTGGAACTATATTCATTCATTCTTGCTAAGCAAGGTGTTTAAATTGAATAACAAATCCGCACGAAAAGCATTTTCAAATTTTCAAATTTTCAAATTACATATAGTTCGGCAGCTTGCTCAAAAACAACTCCAGCCCGCGCTTTTTAGGTTCAGTCAGTTCGTAGCTAATATGCTCGGTATAATATTCTTTCAGGTCGAAAATCGTGTATGGATGTTCGGCTACTACATGGTCGAGTTGCTCCAGTCCGAGAGCATTGGCTTTGTTGAACTCTTCAATGAATGCAGGATCGAGGCGTTTATTGCTGATCCATGCGGCGAAAACAAAAGGCAAACCGGTCATTTGGATCCAGGCTTCACCGAGATCGTAAATGTATTTTGATGTTTTACGCTGCTCAAGGGCGCGGTCGCCAATCACAACACCAGCTGTGGTTCCTGAGATGTGTTCGCGAAAATCTTCTTTGGCATCATTGAGAATCGGGTCGACTTTCCAGAATTCTTTCAGCAATATGCGGGCAAGTCTAACCGAAGTACGGCTCTGGTAATCCAGCAATACTTCCTTGATCTCATGAATGGGCACTTCACTGAAAATGCACACTGACGCTACAGGTCGGTCGCAACCAATGCAGTAATTTGTGTTGATATGCCATTCTTTCAGCCGGGGAATGATGGCCACGGGCACCAGGCCTATGTCTATTTTGTCCTCCACCAGCATGGTGGCGATTTTGGACGGAAATTCTGTAATTAACTCTATCTGGTCTTTCATAGCGCCCTGCTCAAATCCATACAGCAAAGGCTTTGCGTTAAGGTAGCTAACAGATCCTACTCTAATTTTTCTTTCCACTCTGTTTGATTTAATTTCGCAAATGTACAGGGAAGTTGTAAGTTTTAAGTTGTAAGTAATAAGGAATTCTGTCAAAATAAAAACTCAGGCTATGAGTTTACAGATTTCTCATTTTTTTACCACTTATAACTTATTACTTATTACCTAAAACTTTCTAAAACAAATCATGGAATTAACTACGCTTTCTGCCATTTCGCCTGTTGATGGCCGCTATAGAAGACAGGTACAGCATTTAGATGAATATTTTTCTGAATATGCCTTGATGAAATACCGCGTTATCGTGGAAATCGAATATTTTATTTTCCTGGCAGATAAGAAATTCTTTTCGCTGAATGCAAAAACAAAGAACTTTTTGCGCCAGGTGGCAGAAAACTTTAGTATCGAAGATGCACAAGTGATCAAGGAAACTGAAAAAATCACTAATCACGATGTTAAGGCCGTTGAGTATTTCATTAAATCAAAGCTGGATGAAGGCGGTGTAGAAAACCTGAAAGAATGGGTTCACTTCGGTTTGACTTCACAAGACGTAAATAATACTTCTATTCCACTTTCATGGAAACATGCGATTGAAATTGAGTATTTGCCTGCTGTTTTAAATCTGAATAACGAATTAAAAGTGTTGGCGGACAGCTGGAAAAACATTTCCATGCTGGCACGTACACACGGCCAGCCTGCGAGCCCTACCCGACTTGGGAAGGAGGTAATGGTATTTGTGGAAAGAATACAAAACCAGGTGGAGCAGGTGATCAATGTGCCTTTCTCGGCAAAGTTTGGCGGTGCAACCGGTAACTTCAACGCTCACCACGTAGCATTTGAGAAAAAGAACTGGGTAGTGCTTGGAAATGATTTCGTGGAAAACAGACTTGGTTTGCAGAGACAGCAATTCACAACTCAGATTGAACACTATGATAACCTTGCTGCTCACTTCGATGCGATCAAACGCATCAATAATATCCTGATCGATTTTTGTCGCGACATCTGGACATATGTGAGCATGGATTATTTCAAGCAAAAAGTAAAGAAAGGCGAAGTAGGTTCTTCTGCAATGCCGCACAAAGTAAACCCGATCGATTTTGAAAATGCAGAAGGAAACCTTGGTATTGCGAATGCATTGTTCGAGCATCTTGCTGGCAAACTGCCTATCTCCCGTTTACAGCGTGATTTAACGGATTCAACTGTTCTGAGAAATATCGGAGTGCCATTTGCGCATACGATCATTGCTATAAAATCAATTGAAAAAGGCCTTGCCAAACTGGTGCTTAATGAGCAAAAGCTTGCAGCTGATCTTGATAATAACTGGGCAGTTGTGGCAGAAGCGATACAAACGGTTCTGCGTCGCGAAAACTATCCAAAACCTTACGAGGCGCTGAAAGATCTTACTCGTGGTAATGCAACAATCAACAAACAGGTGATGCATAAATTCATCGACGGCCTGAAGGTAACTGCTGAGGTGAAGAAAGAATTGAAAAAAATTACGCCGCACAATTATACTGGTGTAAGTGCAGCGTTTTAATAATTGAATAACTGTTTAAACGAATAACTGCGGGTCAACAAACCCCGGTTATTCAGTTTTTTATTTTGGGAACCCGTTTGGGTTCAAAAGCATACTACTGAAAAATGGTTGACAAACGTGGCGATGCCAGTAGACACGCATTGAATGCGTCTCCGTTTACACCCGAATGAGTGTGACAGAAATATTATCGTTTGAATATTAAGACAACCAAAAGTTGCTGAGACGCGTTCAACGCGTCTCTACTGTTCGAAATGTAACCCACCGAAATGAATTATGCCTGTCCCCTTTTGAACGTAATAACAGCTCGTGACATTTTCTTTATATCGTCATCGTCAGAAGGCATCGAATTGGTGGCAACGATTACCACTCCTTTGTAATCCTCTATTTTGTGCATTAAATAGGTTACGTCCTGGTTCGCATATTTGTCATGCGAATCCTTTACGTTTGTTCGTTTGGCAAAGAGCGCGTCAGCTTCATCGAAGAATAAAATCCAGTCATGGCTCTGTGCATTGTTAAACACTTTGTCAAGGTTTTTTTCTGTTTCGCCCGCATATTTTGATACCACCTGCGAAACGTCTATCCTGTACAATTGTCTGCCTTCATCTTTCGCCATTAGGGCTGCAGCGGCTAATTTGTCCGATGCATCATCGCCTTCAAATAATGCGACGTAGTTGCACATTTTGTTTAAAGGAACCAGCGTTTGAAGCGTGTTTAATTCAGCCTTTGCCAGCGGAGAAATATTGAGGCTTTGCCACTGCTTTTGAGTGGTGAACAACTTACCGGCGTTGTCGTGATTATTGGAAAAAAGATGTGAAGCAAACTCGCTTATTTTCTGTAATGGATTTGGCAAACTCATACAATGCGTTTTTGTAATATGTAATTTACCAAGAGTTCGCGTTAAATACAAGCGAAAGTTAATAACCGGAAAAATGACTGAATAACTGATTAACTGAATAACTGAGTGGCAGAAAGTCAACGGGTAAAATCGACAATGAACCGTTCAGTTATTCAGTTATTCAGGCAATTAGCTAAACAAGCTGCTTCTCTTGAACAGGAATTCCTTGAGACTTCGGATGCTTCTTGTATTTCCTTCCGTACCAGATCATAAAGCCGGTGATTGGCAGGCTGGCGCAAATGAGACTTACAAGGAAGGCGGCGATTTTGCCGGGCAGGTTGAAATACTGTCCCACATGCAGGCCGTAATTCATTTCGTTGAATTTCATGCCGGAGCTTTTCACGCTATATGGTAAGCTTTTTAGCAGCTTGCCGGATGAGGGATCGAAATAATAATTATCCTGGTGATCGTAGTTTAAAGATTTTGCATAAGCGCCTGTCGTTATCGGATCGCTTTTGGAAAAGGGAGGCGTGACAAAAAACATCTCTGCGCGGGCAGATCTTTTCACCGTTTCAATGAAGGCAATATCCATCGCGGGGTGCATATCTGACACAACGGAGTTGGTATCAACAACGGGATGCATGTCTTCTTTCTTATCGTATTTCTGGCCCACATTTGCCACCTTGTACATGGCTTTGTGCATCCAATTATAATCGATGGCGAGGCCGGTAAGCGCCAGTACCAAAGCAATAACGGAAGCATAAAAACCAAATACTTTGTGCAGATCATAGTTTACACGGCGCCATCTGCCTTTCCATCTTATGGTAAAGCTCATTTTGCGGTCATGTTTGCGTTTGGGCCACCAAAGCACGATGCCCGTTATCAGCATCACAACAAATATGATCACAGACACTCCTACAATCTGTTTGCCTATCGCCGGAGGCAACAGCAGATATAAGTGAATGTATTCTACAATGATGAAAAAGTCTTTTTTTAGGTTTTCAGTAGCAAGATATTGCCCGGTGTACGGATCAAAGTAAATGTACAATTGTCCGCCTTCGCCTGACGAATAAACAGCTGCAGATCTATTTTTTCCTGCATATACCACAAAGCTGGGTTTGTTTGCAGGCACACGTTGTTTCGCATTTTGAAAAAGAACCGATGGCGCTACAAAAGCCTGGTCACGCTGCTCTACGTGTCTGTATGGACGCGTTACATCTTTTATCTCATCGTGAAAGCAAAACAAGCAACCGGTAACACTCACAATAAAAACGATCAACCCGGTTGATAATCCAAGCAAAAGATGCAGTCTGCCGATCCAGTATTTTAAAGTGTTTTTCTTTTTCAATCTGCTAAATTATCAGGTAATTGAATAACTGAGTAACTGAATGTTTAAAGATTAAGTGCAAAATTGACATTCAACTACTCAGTTATTCGGTCTTTCAGTTATTCAGTTATTAGAATCTAAACGTCACATTTGCCGTTATGCTTCTCAGCTTCTGCGGATTCACAGTATTGTACCCGATGAAGTAATGTTTGTTCGCAATGTTGTCCATTTTTATAACGAACTTGTATTTTGGTTGGTCGTAAAACAATGTGGCACCCAACACAGTGTAAGCCGGTAAAGTAAATTGTCCCACAGGGGCTCTGTTAATAACCATATTGTCGCTCGCATAGTTACCACCAAAGCCCATACCAAGACCATGAATTGAACCTGCGGGCAACCTGTAGTTGATCCACAAATTCGCGTTGTATGGCGATCCCGCCGTTTCCGGACGACGCCCCTGTACAGACGCATCAGCTTTGGTATATTTGGAATTGTTGTACGCGAAACCAGCCACAAGGTTCAATCCACTAACCGGGTTCGCTGTCACTTCCGCTTCTATTCCTTTGCTCAATTGCGTTCCATCTTGTATTTGTGCAAATGGGTTGTTCGCAATAGGATAGCTTCTCACGATATCTTTTACCTCTATATAGTAATAGCTAACGGTGCTGCTGAGTTTACCGCCCAACATGTCAAGTTTTACACCGCCCTCTAACTGATTTGCATGTTCTGGCTTAAAGGGATTCAACGCATAGTCAACGCCATTTTTGTTGGTGAACCCGTTTTGATAGTTACCAAAAATGGAGATCCTGTCCTTTATCGGCTGATAAATAATACCAAATTTCGGAGAAACCGTCGTCTGGTTATAAGCAGTTCCCGGTGCAATTTGTCCGGTAGTTTTATCGAAAGTTCCTTCATTCACGAAATGATCAAGGCGAAGTCCGGCAGTCACCAGTAAATTATCTGTCAGGTTCAACACGTCGAAAGCATAAGCGCTATAAGTGTTTGAAACAAAGTTGGTAGGGAAAGAAAAATCAGGTCCTTTGGTTGCATACATTGCATCAAGGTTCACCCGGTTGAATTTATTGTAATTAGGAATGTTACCCATTGCGTTTACCGTGTCGAAAGTGATTGCTGAAAATACCTGGTCGGTATGTTGTCTGAAATAATCTACACCACCCACAAAACGATTTTTCAAATTCCCTATTTTGTTTTCACCAATAAAATTCTGTTGCAATTCTATCACCTGGTCGCTACTGTTATCCGACCGGAAATCGTTCCTTGTAATATAGCCATTTCCAACATCGGACGGATTGCCACTGATGGCGGAGTTTGGTAATAAATATATGAATGTAGAAGGCCCGTTAGATGCACTGTTGGTAATAGAGAAATTTGTTTGCGAACGCCATTTGCCAGAAAAATTGTAGTTCATCTGTCCAAAAAAGTTGGCAATATTCGATGTCTGGTACAGATCGTTGGTCAGGTAAGAACGTTTGTAATCAACCTTCAACTGATCGGCTCTATTTGCTCCCAACGATGCGATGGGCGTGCCATAAATAAACGACCAAAGTGGTGCCGCGGTATTGCGTCCTGAATAAAACTCAGCATCAAATGAGAATGACAATTTATCATTCACTTTGTAGGAAAGACTTGGTGCCAATACAATGTTTCTGCTGAAACCGGCATCCTGAAAACTGCCTTCATAGTTGTAAGCAGCGTTCACACGCAGCAACACATTGTGCGCAGAATCAAGCGGAGTATTAACATCCGCACTAAAACGGTTGAAGTTATAGCTGCCACCTGCATAACTGATCTCACCACCAAACCTGTCATACGGTTTCTTGGTAATACGGTTGATCAAACCACCATACGAAGTCAACGTGCTACCAAACAATGTGGCAGAAGGCCCTTTGATCGCTTCTATTCTTTCAAGGTTCGCGGCATCTACCTGGTTGGAAACATTGCCCGCAACACCATTGCGCAGTTTACTTTGCAATACAAAACCACGAGAATTGTAGTAAGTGCCCCCGTCGCCGCCGCGTCCTGTGGCCTGCCACATCTTGCTGATGCCGGTTGCGTTTTTCATTCCCTCATCTACAGAAAAAATCAGCTGATCATCCATCAAAGCCTTTGTGATGGTAGTATAGACCTGGGGATTCTCCATGTTTTTCAAAGGCATCTTTGAAACGTAATCGCTGGTTTTCCTGGTGAATTTATTTCTACCACCAACCACTATCACTTCCTGCAACTCTTTGCCGGAAGTAGTGAGTTGAATAGTTATGTGAACATCCTTATTCTCCACTTTTACCTGATGTGTAGCGGGACTGTGCCCAACCAATGAAACCTCCAGTTCGTAAGTGCCTGGAACTATATTGAAAAAAGAGAAAACACCATCGTCATCTGTAATGGCGCTTTTATTTGTCCCCTTCATTATTACGGTTACATAAGCGGCCGGCTTGTTGTCTGCTGTGGTAACCTTTCCTTTAATGGTTACTCCATTTTCGTTGCCCCCTGCATGGGCAAAAAGAAAGGCAAAAAGTAGTAAGCAGGCAGTTGATAGTTTTGTGATAAATCGTGATACGGGGGTCATTCTTCTGAATTTGGGTGCAAAAGTCCTTAAAGTCAACTTATTACAACTCCGAAATAGGGAAAAAGGTTTTACGCAATGCGGAAAAAAGCAAACGCGTCAGGGTCAGGCGGCCTGACAATTAGCACCTACTCCTTTGATCGTTTTAAATTTTCGACAAAAACAATAGTAAATTGAAATTCAGTCTTTAGTGTGTGAGTGAAACATCTTTGGCTTTGCACATTCAGTAGAGACAAGGCACTGCCTTGTCTATGAAATTCAGGTTTTAACCTTTGATCGCGATGTTATAGATATTTGCGCGAGGGTGCTGGCAAGACAAGGCAATGCCTTGTCTCTACTGGCCACTGGCCGCCAAAAAATTCTCATGCAAACTTAGCACTTGCTCAATCACCGGATGCTGCTCATCGTTGATGATCACGTAGTCGCACAAACGCATTTTAATTTCTTCGTTGATTTGGTTTTGCATTCTTTTCAGCACTTCTTCGCGGGTTACATTATCACGCTGCATGATGCGGTGGATGCGCATTGCCTTGGGCGTGTACACTCCTATCATGATGTCGATACCTTCCTGAGAGCCGCTTTCGAAGAACAACGCGGCTTCTTTGATGGCGTACGGCGTGGTTTGTTTTTGCATCCATTCGCTGGCGTAGCGGATGGCTTCCGGATGCGTGACGCTGTTGAGGAAAGCTAGTTTTTCTTTATCGTTGAATACTTGGCTGGCAATGAATTTTCTATTGAGCACTTCGCCGGTATACGCTTCTGCTCCAAAATATTCGCTGAGCTTTTGCCGGATAACCGGAGATTCGTTCATTATATTTTTTGTTGCATCATCTGCATAAAACACAGGAATACCAAGCACTTCGAAAATTTTCGAAGCAGTGCTTTTACCGCTTCCTATGCCACCAGTAATTCCGATTTTCAACATAGAATCTTTTTTAAAAGTTTGCCACTGAGACACAGAGAAAACTGAGAAATGATAATAAATATTACAGAACCCCAGCACGTCAACGGCATAAGCTTTCTGTTTTGAAAGTTTGCCAAGGAGGCACAGAGAAAAACGAATATGGAATAAAGCTAAGAATATTAATAATTCCTCTGTTCCTCAGTGCTTCTGTGGCAATAAAAAACCGGAACCACTCAAAGTAATTCCGGTCGATAATATAAAACTGCCGAGCAATTATTTCGCTGGAGTTGGATTGTTCTGTTGTTTAGACCACTCAAGGCTGATAGCACTTTTCTCGATCTTCATAGTGCTTCCAGGGCTTGTTTCGATAATGATGGTGCCATCTTCGTTCACTTTATTTACAATACCGTGAATACCTGCAATGGTAACGATCTTGTCACCTTTCTGCATGCCTTCCTGGAATTTTTTTGCATCTTTTGCTTTTTTAGCCTGTGGGCGAATCATGAACAGCCAGAACACCAATATCATACCTCCCAATAAAACCAATTGAAGCGTGCCGCCTCCCGCTGGTGCCTGTAGTAAAGTCAGATTTGTCATTGTTTGTTTTATTTATTAATTCAAAATTCAAAAGTTAAAAGCCAAAATGTTGACCGCCTTGCAGCGAAACACAGTTTTTGACTTCTTAATTTTTACTTTTTACTTTTTACTTTTTCTTTTCCACTTCTACTTCAAAAACCAACTCATGCTCCTGCGTGCCTTTCGTATTTGCAGTTACATAAAGGGTTTTGTGTTGCATGCCGGATTTTCCTTCACTATTGAAAGAAGCTTTGATCAAACCTTCTGCTCCCGGAGCGATTGGCTCTTTCGGAGGGTCTGCCACTGTACAACCGCAGCTCGGCTGAACGCGTGAAATGACCAAAGGTTTGTCTCCTGTATTTTTAAAAGCGAAGCTTACATCCAGTTTTTGACCTTCTGTAATTTTGTCAAATTTCTTGTCCTGTTCTTTCCACTCTATAGTAGTAAACATCGCAGAATCCATTTTCAATGGGCCATTTTGTTTCATTCCGCCGGTCATATCGTGAGAGTGTGCCTCTTTCGATTTACAACCAACAGCCAGTAAGGTACAAACTGACATTATTAGCAAATAACGCATGGTGTTTTTTTGCAAATGTAATGGATTTGATTTTTCAACTACTTCTTGAAGTTGACTTTGTGTAATTTGTTTTCCTTCACCAGATCTTTGTGAATATTGTCCAAAATACCGTTCACAAACTGGCCGCTTTGCGGGGTGCTGTATTCTTTCGCCAGGTCAATGTATTCATTGATTGTTACTTTGGCAGGAATGGTTTCAAAATACAAAAGTTCGCACACGCCCATCTGCATCATGATCATGTCCAAAGTGGCGATACGCTCAGGGTCCCAGTTCTTTAATTTTGGCGTGATAAGATCCATCGTCACGTCTTTTTTATCCAGAACAGTTTCGGTCAGACTCTTGGCATATTGCCATTTATCTTTCGAGAGCATTTCCTGAAAATTAAATGAACCAGGTTTTTGTATATAACTCATAACTAGCATGTTGATCATATCACAATCATCATCCCAGTTGGAGAAAATCTCTTCTAAATGATCTGTATACGCTTCGTTTGGAAGCAATAAATCGCTGAAAATAAATTGCAGTATTTCTTTTTCAGACTTTGTTTGTCTGCCTTCTGCGTGAATATATTGTTGGTATTCCGGTTTTTCAACCAGCTCGAGGTAGAATTTGCGTACCACATTTTTATCCAGCATTGCAGCGATCATGTCTTCACTCAGTGCCTTTTGGTAGCTACTGTCCTCAATAATTTTCCAGATGATTTCGTTGCCCGCCAGCTTGGTATTTACATTCATGTCCTCTGCTGAAGGCAAATGTTTAGAAGCTTTTTGGTGAGCGTCTATTTCAGCATATCGCGCAAGTTCTGACAGGAAATGGATGTTGTAAACTAATAATTGTCTCGTTAAATCAAATTGCTTTTGGAGTAGCCTCGCTGCTTCGCCGGGTTTAAGATCCTGATCTTTAGTATCTATCACATAAAGCGTCTGCATGACTTTTACCCGGATATTTCTTCTACTGATCATATGCTGTAAGAACTATTTGAACGCGCAAAGCTAAGGCATAAAAGGCATAATTTGAAAATGTGAAAATATGAAAATGTGAAAATGCTGAAAGTCCGATATTCATTATCCATGCTTGTACCCACACTATCATTTAATAATGACACCAAAGAATAACCGCCATCTGAAGAAAATGACCAGCCTTCAGAATTTTCACATTTCTCACATTTTCATATTTCCACATTAACAGCAGGTGCCAAAATTTCACATTCCCAAGTGCCTTTCCCACCCACAGAACTGCCAACTCTTCTTTTTTCCAACATTTTGAACCTATTGGCACGTAATTCGTTTAGTTTTGTGCCGAACCAAAAAACAGGGCTAAACGGGCCCTTTGTAATAGTTTATCTATAAAAACACAAACATTATGGCTAAGAAGCTAAGCATTACTCCTTTGCACGACAGAGTTGTTGTAAAACCAGCTCCTGCTGAAGAAAAAACTGCCGGCGGCATCATTATCCCTGACACAGCGAAAGAAAAACCACAACGCGGAACCGTAGTGGCTGCGGGTCCTGGTAAAAAAGACGAGCCTGTAACTGTAAAAGTTGGCGATACTGTTTTGTATGGCAAATACGCAGGTACAGAATTGAGCGTGGAAGGTAATGACTACCTGATTATGAGAGAGAGTGACATTTTGGCCATCGTTTAAACGATGCCCAAAAAATTGAAAATGTGCTAATATGTAAATTTGAAAATGCTTTCTGTGTATCATTCCGGATTCGTTCAAAGCTTCTCGAATTTCCAAAGCAATTTCAAATCATCTCGCACCTCAATTTTCAAATCTTCAAATTAAAAATTTTCAAATTACAAATATGGCTAAGCAAATCTATTTCGATATCGAAGCTAGAAATAAAATGAAGAAAGGCGTTGACACTTTGGCCAACGCAGTTAAAGTAACACTTGGACCAAAAGGTCGCAACGTGGTAATCGAGAAAAAATTCGGTGCTCCTGCTATCACTAAAGATGGTGTAACGGTTGCAAAAGAAATTGAACTGGAAGACCCAATTGAAAACATGGGTGCTCAGATGGTGAAAGAAGTAGCATCTAAAACTGCTGATATTGCAGGTGACGGTACTACAACTGCTACTGTTCTTGCACAATCCATCATCAGCGAAGGTCTGAAAATGGTAGCTGCGGGTGCAAACCCAATGGACCTGAAACGCGGTATCGACAAAGCGGTGAAAGCTGTAGTTGAAAACCTCGTTAGCCAGAAAAAAGATGTTGGCAACAACAACAAAATGATCGAGCAGGTTGCTACTATTTCTGCTAACAATGATAGCGAAATTGGTAAGCTGATCGCTATGGCTATGCAGAAAGTAGGTAAAGAAGGCGTTATCACTGTAGAAGAAGCAAAAGGCACCGACACAACTGTAGACGTTGTAGAAGGTATGCAATTCGACCGTGGTTACATCTCTCCTTACTTCGTTACCAACAGCGAAAAAATGGAAGCTGAATTGCAGAACCCATACATTCTTATTTACGATAAGAAGATTGCTGCAATGAAAGACATCCTTCACATTTTGGAGAAAGTTGCACAAAGCGGTCGTCCGTTAGTGATCATCTCTGAAGATCTGGAAGGTGAAGCATTGGCTACATTGGTGGTAAACAAATTGCGTGGTACCATTAAGGTTGCTGCTGTTAAAGCTCCGGGCTTTGGCGACAGAAGAAAAGAAATGTTGAACGATATTGCTATCCTTACTGCAGGTACTGTAGTGAGCGAAGAGCAAGGCTTTAAACTGGAGAATGCTGACCTTACTTACTTGGGCCAGGCTTCTTCTATCACTATCGATAAAGACAACACTGTTATCGTAGGTGGCAAAGGTAAAAAAGCGGATATCACTTCTCGCATCAACCAAATTAAAGCGCAAATCGAAAACACAACATCTGACTACGATAAAGAAAAACTGCAAGAGCGTTTGGCTAAATTGAGTGGTGGTGTTGCTGTATTGTACGTAGGTGCTGCTACAGAGGTTGAAATGAAAGAAAAGAAAGACCGCGTAGACGACGCTTTACACGCTACACGTGCCGCTGTTGAAGAAGGCATCGTGCCAGGTGGTGGTGTTGCTTACATCCGTGCTATCGCAAGTTTGGAAAAACTGAAAGGTATTACCAACGCAGACGAAGCAACTGGTGTAAACATCGTTAAACGTGCTATTGAAGAGCCTCTTCGCCAGATCGTTTCTAACAGCGGTATCGAAGGTTCTATCGTGGTACAGGCGATTAAAGAAGGTGAAGCTGACTACGGTTTCAACGCTCGCACTGAAACTTATGAATATATGTTTAAAGCGGGTGTTATCGACCCAACTAAAGTGAGCCGCGTAGCATTGGAAAACGCTGCTTCTATCGCTGGTATGTTGCTGACTACAGAATGTGTAGTAGCTGACAAACCAGAACCTAAAGCTCCTGCTGGTCCTGCTATGCCAGGCGGTATGGGTGACATGGGTTACTAAGATTTACAGATTTGATTTTCATATGGGCCGGATCCGAAAGGGTTCGGCTTTTTTTTGTGGTCGACGGCACATCCGAATATTATTAGTACATTTTATTCTTCTTAAGGGTAAAACACTTATCTTCATCAAGTTAAAAGTTATCGCTTGCACGTGACTGTGACCATCACCTACCGCCCAATTGAAATTTGTAAACACGAAAATTCTCCCATGACGATGTCGCGTGTTTAAAAATTCACCACGACACTACATTAAATTAACAACCTAAATTTAACTTTAACCATGGAATGCCTAAACTGCAACAATCAATTACCAGACAAAGGATTTTTTTGCCCGACCTGCTCGAATCAATTTAAGTGCAAAAGTTGCGATGGATTACTGCTAAAAGATGCAAAAGTTTGTATCTTTTGTGGAGAACAAGTAAATGGAAATAAATCCACCATTTCGAACACCAACACTATAGAATTTTCAGAAACAGAAAACTCCAGAACGTTCAAAGCAAACTTCACAGATACAGTCGGTCAAAGTATAAGCGACTCCTTTGGAATGTTTATAATGAATAAAATTACTAGTAAAAAGCCAGCGACTTTAGGGCAACCCAAAAGCTACCCCAATAATAGACTGGATTTAAGTGAACAGGAAGAAGCAGAGATTATTGAAGAACCTTCTGACACATTAGAATTAAGACAACTGAAAAGTATTTTTAAATCTGATGGTGACAAAACAACATTATCAGAAACTCGATTAAAAGCTACATCAAAAAGAGATTATGGAATAAGACTCTCCATAATATTCCTTTATTATAAACTCGTATTAGGCACTGAAAACGTACCAAGAAAAGAACTCACAGCTATTTTAGACAATGCAAGTGTGGAAGATGGCAACTTACGATATTGGCTCACAAACAACCCATTAATTGGAGTGTCTGGAGACTTAGTCGAGTTAAAAGCCCCCGGGAAAGATGCTGCAAAAAAATATTTGTCAGAAATAGCTAATAAAGAACTAAAGGACAAATGGCAGATTGGCACCTATTCAAAGGTATCAAGAAAACCAAAGGAGAAAAAAGATAAAAAATGAGTGATTTCTTTAATGAATTCTGTGATATCGCCAAAATATCCGGAAAACCTAAGTTTGAGGTTGTTTTAGCATTTGTTTGGTTTAACCAATATAAAACTAAACAGCATGATATCTCAATGAAGCAAATTAATCAATACTTTGTGGATGCGCATTTATCTGCCTATAATCCGACGTATTTAAAGCGAGACCTCAACAAAAGTTCTAAAATCACAAAAGGTACGCAGAGAGACACCTACAAACTTAATAGGAAAACACTTGATGAGTTAAATAAAATCTATTTGCCGCAAATCGAGACCGAGGTCTCATTAACGGAGCGGGCAAACATTAAAGTCACCCCGTTTTTAAAATCAGCAGATATAGACGATGCCAAAAAAATGGCCGAATTGTATATAATTCTACATTGTTTAGAAAATTCCGTGAGAAATTTTATAGATGATGTGCTAACAAAAAAACTAGGTCCAAATTGGTGGGACACGGCTAAAAATGCTGAATTAGAAAAAAAGTTTAAAGAAAGAAAAGAAAAAGAAGCAAAAAGCAAATGGCTGAGTCCGAGAGGAAAAGCGTCAGCTCTTTTTTACATAGACTGGGGAGATCTGGTAAAAATTATTAGAAAGTTTGAAAATGACTTTAAGCCATATATCGATGAAATGAAATTTGTCGAACTTCGACTTGAAGAATTGGAAAAGGTAAGAAATATCATTGCTCACAACGGAGTACTACCTTCCAGTGATGACTTTGATAGGTTAATCTTGCATTTTAAAGATTGGTGCAAACAAGTTAATGAGACCTAAGCTTCAATGTATCAAGTTGTGAAGCAAATAAGATAAAATCATAATCAAATTAACTGCATGAATAATATTCTAACTCAAGACGTACAGCAAATAGTAAAAAACAGCAACGCTCGTTTTTTTCTTATCATTTGGTCTTCATCACAAGGAGCCTTTTTTATTTACGAAAATGGAAGCATTCAGAATATTGAGTGCGGCCACATGGCATCGCCGGCAATTCATCGAGAACAAGCAATTCTTGTTTATAAAAAAGCTGTAGCTAAAGCAGAAGATCACGCAGACATTAAAGACGGACAAATCGATATCTTGCCTATCCCAAGCTTTAAATAATTGTCTTCATCAAGGTTATACAAGCATGAACTTTTGGAACTGGATCATGCTTGTATTTTTACATCAGCTGACCTCCCTCCATCAACTTCTCCAACCTCGCAATCATTTCCTCTTTCTCTTTAAGCATCCTTTCATAAAGAGCAATTTTCTCTTCATGCAGTTCAACTATTTTTTCAATGGGATGAAATGTAGGATTGTAATTGATGCCGTTTAAAATAGCACCATGATCAAAAGTATTGGAGATCATATTTACCGCTTGCTCGTCATCCAGATTTTGTTACGCGAAATGAACTTTCAAATTAGCATATTTTCAAATTTTCAAGTTTGGCTCGCAGGTGTGGCAGTCGGTAAGTTAGCGGGGCGGGTTTGTGTGCGAGGGGCGGGCGTTGGCACAGACACGCAGCGCTGCAAGGCTAAGCTGCATGTCTGCGCCAACGTGGCGACAGCGAGATCGTTCGCGGGCATTTTTGCAGGTGCAAGTTTCAAAAAAATGTCGCACGATACACACGACACGCTGCTGCACCTACACAATGTTGGCGCGGACATGCAGCCCAGCTTCCGTAGCCTGGCGTGTCTGTGCCGTGCACTTTCATCGTGGCAGCACTTTTCGCATGCATATCATAACCTATACCTATATTCGCAATTAACAATCTGCATTAGTAACCTGTGGCCAACTTAAAAATCTACAATTAAGTTCAAAGCCACATGAGTAAAAAGTACAAATTCTTAGACAACGAAAAGCCTTACTTCGTCACATTTACTGTCGTTAATTGGATCGATCTGTTTACAAGAAATATTTACAAAGACATCTTCCTGGATACCGTTAGATATTGCCAGCAAAACAAGGATCTCGACGTATTTGCGTGGGTCATTATGACCAATCACGTGCACATGATAGTAGGCAGCAGAGGCAATCCATTAAGTAACATTATGCGAGATTTGAAACGGCACACATCAGAGAAATTGCATATCGCCCTTGAAGCTAACAAGAGGGAAAGCAGAAGAGAATGGATGCTGTGGCTGATGATGCGTGCAGGCAGTAAAATGGGTTTAAAATTTCAGCTTTGGCAGCCGGAAAGCCATCCAATGGAATTGAGCTCTCCTTTTATTGCAAATCAAAAGCTGCATTACCTGCATCAAAATCCTGTCAAAGCCGGCTTTGTTTCAAAAGAAGAAGAATGGACGTATAGTAGTGCAGGAGATTATCATGGCCGCAAGGGATTGCTGGAGGTAATACTAATTTGAAAATTTTCAAATGCTTTGAGCGCAGGTTTCGTTATTGATTCTAAAATTGATCGAATGACAAGATAAATTTTATTGCGTAGAGCGATACACAGAATGCATTTTCAAATTAGCGTATTTTCAATTTCAGATTTACGTCCTCGGCTTTGCAGAGATAAAAAATTCAACCCGCAATGCCGGATAGATATGCGAAGATTTATCCACGTTCTTGTAGTAAACGCCGGCATCTATAGTCATTCCATTTTTCTTTCTAAATACCAGGTCCTTGCCCACAGTTAGGTTAGCAGTGAATTGTTCGCCCGACACCTCATCCGGAAGATATGTACCACCCTGCCGGCAAAACCATGTTTTTTGTGCGAGTTTGGGATTCTTATTTCCAAAATATAACCTGTGCTCAAGGCTAATAGTCGGATATATTTCATCATAGGCAGGGGTCACCCCGGCATTTACCCCAAGTTGGCTCCAGCTGGCAAACCTGTAAGTTACACCCGCATGGATCAATTCAGGCAACGATAACCCGAGTACAAATCGTGTTTTGGATTCTTTTATTTCCTGCGCATAAGCGTGCTGTATAAAGGGGTATACCACCAAAACGAGTACAAATAGCGGCTTCATATAGACGGTTTTAGGATTTAATTATTGTTTTCACGACCCGGGGATTGGCGCTGTTGTATAAAACGCTGAGCTACGTTGAAGATATAAAAGTTCGGAGGCAATTGCAAAGCGATGGATGATAATTTGAGGTTAATCTGGCAATTTTAAAATTCCCGGAACCTCTAATGTAAAGGAATCGTGTATATAATCTTGCCTTCCTGAATACCCTGATCCCATTTAATAATAAAAGCGCTTCTACCGTCCGATACGGCAAACACATCGGATGTGGTGTTATTTATTTTCGAGGGCAAATCCTTTGCCAGAGCAGTATTTGTCTTAATTGCATAGATCAGAATTGCTACTGCAAATATTAATGACGAACAACTCATCATTAACTTGTACCAATTAGCGGATAAAAATTTCATGACTAAGTTTTTAAAAAATGATTAATCGTTCACCACATTTAGAAGGAATTGCGCATCTGGTGCATTTTCAATTTCTGCCCCTCACCCTACTTTCTCATCGAAAAAAACTTCAAAAGAATCCCGTACATAACGGCCGCAAGTTTTTTTGCTTTCGTTAATGGAAGTCACTTTGATGATATCATTATCACCATACCTCATCTCCAGGCAACATTTTTTGAAAGCTTTTTGCCATGTCATTAATGATGTTTTAACCCAGCTTCCATTCCTTGCAATTACTTCATGATTCTCTACATGGTCACCCAAATGATGCCAGAGACATCCGCTTGTTTTCCTGAATTCTTTCCTGATATTTTGCTTTACCTTATGAACTTTCACATAATAACCATCCCAATCAAAGGCATCAATATCTTCCTTTATTTTTTCTAATTCTTCAGCAGGTAATGTTTCGTCATACGCTGGCAATTTTGTTTTAGGAAACTGGTGAGGTTGAGTTTTAGGCAAACTTCCTATCAGGAAAAATTCCTGAACAGTATAAGGAAACGCATAGAATCCGCGAGGTGCGGGCGGTTTATGAAAGCCTCGTTCACCAAAACCTTGCTGCTTATTAAGATTTAATGATCCAAAGCGAACAAAATGTGTGAGGTCCTTTTTCTTCATGCAGAAAATAAACTTTAATATACAAAGGAAAGAACAAAAAATAAACGCACTTAATTTTGAAAGCATTAATTTGAAATGAAGAATAAAAATTATTAAAAGAGAATAATGTTAGACAATAAGTTTTGCTGGTTTCTTGAACTCGAAATATCAAATGCCCTCGCTTCTTCTAAAGACGATAACTTAAAAGGCTTTTGGTGCGATGGTGTTTTGTTGCCAACTTTTGAAAATGACTATTCTAAAAAGTTTGTGAATGATAGCCGCCAAATAACTATGACTGCATTTATCGGTCTGACAGGTCAGGATCAATACGAGCTGATCCTGCGATTTGGCCCTACGGCACTAAGCAAGTATGCAAGAGATCTGGATATTTCTGAATGTATACCAAAAGACAAAACCGACGAGTGGTTTTACATCGACCTAAAGGAAAAGACAGTTATTATTCAAACGGATTAAAAGAAGAAAAAGCAATGGACGATGGACCGCCGAAATACAAAACGCTAAAGCAAAACGGCTATATTTATTACTCAGACAAGGCAATGCCTTGTCTCTACAGGATTTCATCTTCCTCCAGTTCCTTGCCATTATAAACTGCATATTTCAATACCATTACCACCATCCATATTACCAGAAATGGAGCTAGTAAAAACATAATCATCAACAGATTGACAGGAGTATTTTGGGCCTGTGTAAGTATGGTAAAAACCAACAAGTATAATGTTACAAACCCGGCGGCGAACTGATAATTTTTCATTACCATAAGTTTGAACAGAAGATAATAAAATTGTGCCTCGAATCAAAGCGCTGCCTCTCCTTTTACCCAAAAAGATTACCGTAATTTTAGCGCGATTTTATCAGCTATGAAACAAACAACGCAATCATTGCAGCCGGATAATACAGCAGTCAGAACAGCTTTATGGCGGGCATTACACGTGCAGGTGGACGCTACACCACACATCATCGACGACAGACTCGGATTGCAGCTTGTGGCCCCTCCAGAGGGCTGGCAGGAACGTCCGGATATGAAGTTCACCAAACGCCTTCGAGCCTCTATTGTGGCCCGCGCAAGGTTTATCGAAGATCTGATCATTGAGCAAAGCAAAAAAGGCATTGAACAATATGTTATTCTTGGCGCAGGATTGGACACATTTGCGCAACGCAGGCCAGACATTTCCGCTCATTTGCAGATATTCGAAATCGATCAGCCGGATACATTGGCGTGGAAACAAATGCGGTTAACAGAACTCGGTTTCGGCGTTCCCGATTCTTTGCATTTTGTACAGGTAGATTTTGAAAAATCTTCATGGTGGACGGAATTATTGAAAGCGGGTTTCGCTAAAAACAAACCTGCTGTTGTTGCCTGCACCGGCGTTACGTTATATCTCACAAAAGATGCGATCATTTCCACTTTAAAACAAATCGCAGCGCTTGCAACCGGCTCAACACTTGCGATGACATTTTATCTACCCATAGATTTACTTGATGAGGAAGACCGGCCCATGCAGGAAATTGCAGACAAGGGCGCACGGGCTGCGGGCACGCCATTCGTGAGCTTTTTTGCACCGCAAGAAGTATTAGAACTCGCTCGTGAAGCTGGTTTTAAGGAAGCGAAGACTATCTCAACAAAAGACATGGAACAACTTTATTTTGCAGAAAGAACGGATGGTTTAGTGCCGGCAAGCGGAGAATTGTTTCTTGTTGCAAACAGCTGAGTAAATGCGATCTACAGAAATCTTTTTTTATTTTGAACCAGTTTAATTTGAACAAGCATCATGAACCGAAATGTCGCGAAATAAAACATCAACCTAACATTTTTCGAGATTGCTTCGACCCATTCCCTAGACTTCAGAAATTGGTTTCCTTTTACAATCTCCATCCTCCGCGGGGTCTCGCAATGACGGCGCAACCATTTTGAGCTTTACCCAACAGCCTGTTACCTCAAAATTCGGGAATCAGCACGTCATTGCGAGCCCGAGCGGGGAATGAATGGTTGAATTATAACAAGTAAAATAAACAAACAAGAACCGGGCGAAGCAATCTCATTCAAAAGAGGTGCTCTTAAGGAAACGACATTAATTCCTAATTCTTAATCACCTTCTTCTTTTTCATCTCCGCGATCACCAGTTTCAGCTTTCCTTCTGCAACCTGCCCTTCGACAAATTTGCGATAGCCGGTTGCGTTATTTACAAACAAACTGGCGGGTATAGCACCGCTCCATTTTTTTTCGATAAGCGGGCAAAACAGATCGGCATTGGTTTCGTTAAGCCAGGCGATAGGTGCCGTGAACTTTTGTTTAGTGGCGAAATTGTCAATCTTCGCGGGATAGTAATCTGGCAAATCGAGGCTCACCAGTAGTAATTCTACGGTATCCTTTGCAGTCTGGGTTTGAAAGTATGGTATTTCCTTACAGCATGGAGTACAGAAAGTGGCCCAGAAACTCACGATTAGCGGCCCTTTCGACTGCTGAATATAGTCCGCCAACTGTGTGATTCGTATTTTTTTGATTTTTTGAGCAAAAATGGCATCAAAAATGCAAAGCATCAAGATAAGGATAGTTACTTTTTTCATGATAGGTCAATTTACAAAATACTGAAACAAAATAATGTCCGTTTATGATATATTGTTTTCCATATTAGCATTTACTTGCAACGTTAGTGCCTTATTTTTGCGACTACTTAAAATTCAATTAAATAAAAACTAGAAAACCCGGATATCCATGCTAAAGAAAACGCTAAAAATCGTTGGGATCATTTTGCTGGTATTGATAGTGGTTGCCTTTGCGGCTCCGTTTATTTTTAAGAGTAAGATCCTTAAAATAGCAAAGACCGAGATCAACAAAACACTCAATGCGAAAACAGAATTTTCCGATGTAGACATTTCGTTCTTCCGGCATTTCCCTCGCGTAGCAGTGGCGCTTGACAACCTCAGCATTACCGGCGTTGAAAGTTTCGAAAAAGACACACTGATTGCTGCGAAAAGAATCGATCTGGCGCTAAACATCATGAGCGTTATCAAGGGCGACGAAATGAACATTTACTCCGTTACCATTGATGAACCGCGCATCCACGCCATTGTGAATAAAGATGGCAAGGCTAACTGGGATATTACTAAGCCTGATACGGCCAAAGTAGACACCAGCACCTCCCCTTCATCTTTTAAAATGAAGCTGAACAAATACTCCATCAACAACGGTTACATCAGCTACAAAGATGAGCAGGGAAATATGAGCGCAGAGATCACAAATCTTAATCACGAAGGTAGCGGCGACTTCACGTCTGACCTTTTTACACTCGCAACAAAAACTGACGCAGACGAAGTAAACTTTAGCTACGGCGGCGTTCCATATTTAAACAGAACAAAAACTTCTATCGATCTGGATATACAGGTGGATAATAAAAACAGTAAATACACTTTTAAAACAGACAAGATCGCGTTGAATGATCTTAAGATCAGCTCAGAAGGTTTCTTTCAATTGGTGAATGACAGCACGTATGGAATGGATGTTAAATTCAATGCGCCTTCTACTGACTTCAAGTCAATTCTTTCTTTAATTCCTTCTATTTATCAAACTGATTTTAATAAAATAAAAACCAGCGGTAGTGCACTTTTCAACGGTTTTGTAAAAGGGACTTATAGCCCTAAACAAATTCCTGCATACAATCTTAACCTTGAGGTAAAGGATGGTTTCTTCCAATACCCTGACCTTCCAAAACCAGTTAAGAACATTAACCTTGCAGTAAAAATAGACAACCCTGATGGTGTTACAGACAACACGGTGGTTGATCTTTCCAGAGGTCATATTGAAATGGACAATATGCCGTTTGATTTCCGTTTGTTATTGAAGAAACCAATGACGGATCGCTATATCGATGCGGCAGCAAAAGGAAGACTTGATCTTTCACAGGTTACACAATTCGTAAAGCTGGATGGCTCTACAAAACTTGCAGGTGTGGTGGATGCAGATGTTGCAGGAAAAGGAAATCTCTCTGTGATCATGCAACAGAAACCAGGCGAATTCAGTGCAAAAGGATTTATTGATGTAAACAAATTGTACTATGCATCAAAAGATTTTCCACAACCGATCCAAAATACCAGTGCGAAGATAATCATTGACAATCCTGATGGCGTACCGGATCACACAACAATACAAATTCCTGCGGCACACGTGGAAGTGGGCAAAGATTATGGCGATCTTACTTTGTCATTGAAAAATCCCGCTACCGATCCTGATTTTGATGGCACTGCAAAAATTGCATTCAATCTGGCAAACGTTGCACAGTTCTACAAATTTGAACCGGGCACTTCTCTGGTGGGAAATTTGAATGCCAATGTGAGTTTTAAAGGGAAAAAATCATACATCGATAAATCGCAGTATGACGCTATTCAAATGGCGGGAACACTGGCAGCGAATAACATCGTGTACAAATCAAAAGATTACCCTGATGGCGTTGAACTGAAAACATCTCAACTTACTTTCAATCCTAAAAACATAACGGTTAATAACCTTGCAGGAAATTTCCAGAAAACAAATTTCAATGCAAACGGCACGTTTGACAACCTGATTGGTTATTCGTTGAAAGACGAACCTTTGGCGGGAACATTAAATGTAGCTGCTGACAAAATTGATCTCAACAAATGGATGGGCACAACGCCGGCGACAGACACTGCTGCAGCTGCCGCTTCATCAGAACCCTTTGTTGTACCTGCGAACATTTCATTTGTATTAAATGCAAAAGCCGATCAGGTAAAATATGACAAAGTCGACTACAACAATGTTGCCGGAACGGTGATCATTAAAGATCAAACTGTAACATTGAAAAATGTAAGCACACAAGCATTGGATGGCTCTATCGCAATTGACGGAAGCTATTCTACAAAAGCAAGTAAAAAGAATCCAGCGATCAGTCTTACATACGACGTAAACAATCTCGATATTCAAAAAACATTTTACGCTTTCAATACGGTACAGAAAATTATGCCTGTCGGCAAATTCATTTCCGGTAAAATGCAGTCTAAGCTGACCATGAATGGAACGTTGGGACAAGACATGATGCCAAATCTTGGAAGTCTTACAGGAAATGGCAATCTGTTATTATTGCAAGGTGTATTGAGCAAATTTGCGCCTGTAGACAAACTGGCTTCTACACTAAATGTAAGCGCTCTGCAAAACCTTTCGCTAAAAGACGTAAAAGCTTATTTTGATTTCGCCGGCGGTAAAGTATTGGTAAAACCGTTCAAGTTTAATGTAAGCAATATCGACATGGAAGTGGGTGGTACACACGGCCTTGATCAAACGATCGACTATGCGATCAATATGAAAGTACCGCGCAGCATGATGGGAAGCGCAGCCAATAACCTGATCAACAACCTGTCCGCAGAAGCAGCGAAAAAAGGCGTTCCTGTTAACGTAGGTGACATTATTCCGCTGACAGTACACATGGGCGGCACTATAACAAACCCAACCATCAAAACGGACATGGCAAGCGGATCAAACAGTCTTGCCGACGAGATGAAAAAACAAGCAACCGACTTCGCTAAAGCAGCAGCTGATAGCGCGAAAATTGCCATCAAAGATTCTGCAAAAGCGATCAAGAACCAGGTGATCAACGATGCGAAGAAAGAAATCACTGATAAGTTGTTTGGTCAAAAAGACACCACAACAGCCACTCCAAATACAGTAGAAGACAACAAAAAGAGAATTGAAAACGCCGGCAAAAGTGTAATCAATGGTCTCTTCAAAAAGAAAGGCAGTTAATCAAAGACACTCAACATACTTCACGACCCGTCGGCTTTCTGCTGGCGGGTCTTTTTATTTCACGCAAAGGTGCAAAGGGAAAACAAAGGACGCAAAGGATATGACGAATTCTGAAGAGCACTCTTGTAATCCAAAGCTTCTCAATTGTGCCTGAAACTTTTTTTATAGACGTTGCTGAGCCGAATATCAAAAATCCTTTGCGTCCTTTGTTTTCCCTTGGCGCCTTTGCGTGAAACCTTTGCATGAAATACCTGAAATCCTTATATTTAGTATTGAACACCCATTGACATGACCAGACTGCCGTTATTATTTTTGCTTACTCTTGCAACCTCTGTCCACGCCCAAAGCAATTTCGTCACGCGGGACAGTGCGCATATTTTCTGGCAACCCGGAACCGTGCTCTCTCTTTCTGATTTTAAAGGAGACAGCACCGACAAATACAAAGAACCTCATGGCAGTTCCAATATAAAAGCCTTTGCCCATATTGTCATCTGGAGCATTTTGGATGTACCAAAGAAAAAGAAAGACAGAGGCAGGAAACTGGAGAAAGCCTACATCGCTCCCGCTTTTGATATCACTGGGTCTTTTGCCCTTACAAGCGATGCCACGCAAATTGCCAAACAACAAATATATTTTGACATTGCAGAAGTCTGGGCAAGGTGGGGAAGGCAACAATTAAAATCATACCAGGAAACTGTTCCCGGTTATGGAATTGTTTTTAGCATGTACGCTACTGTTGTAAGAGATATGAAGGCCCAGCAGGCAAAAATGAACGACGATTACGCAAAAGAAATTTTTAACGGCAAATCGCCGGATGCGTTTACAAAATGGAGAAAATTGATTGATGACAAACTGGAAGAAACAAAGGCCTGGGCCACCACACCTCAAGAATGCTTCCGTTTCATAAGTGACAAACCCGTTGAGGAGGATTACGAGCAATCACCGACAGTGATGAGCGCCATCCCACAATAAGAGAGCACGCAGATGACGCTGATTTAGCAGATTTACGCTGATTTTTAACCGCAAAGAACGCGAAGTGGACACAAAGACAACGAAGGTATTTTACAACTTCGAACATACTTTTAAATAGCTGCGTCATAAAAAGAAAGGGAACAAAGATATCTTACAACCTTCGCTCCCTTTACCGCCTGCTATCTATTTTGCTGCCAACTTCTTTGCCCTTTGCGGTTAGAAAAAGCAACTCCTGAATGCTATTACCCAGCAAACAAAAAATCAGCTCAAATCTGCTAAATCAGCGTCATCTGTGTGCAAATCGTCTTATCCAATGTGCTTCTTAAACCACTCCACTGACAGCTGTATATCTTGTTGCGTTAAGCCATGACTTGTCTGTAAGTTGTAGTCTGCCACATCAAAGCCAGCTTTTTTCAATACATCAACATAACGTACTGTTGCTGCTGGATCAATGGTTGGATCACTGGCACCATTGCTCATGAAGACAGGCGTTTTCTTTGTATTAACTACTGTGGCAGAAATTTCTTTAAACGGCTGCATGGGTCTGTACAATATTGCACCCGCTAAAAAATCGGGATATTGTAAAAGCGTGGAGCCTGCAATATTCGCTCCATTCGAATAGCCAAGTGCGATGATTTTACCAGCATCAAAATTTTCCTTCACGGCCAAGTCCTTAATAAAATGCACCATTTCATCTGTTCTGAACGCAAGATCTTTCTCATCAAAAATGCCCATTCCCAGACGTTTGAAAAACCTTGGCATTCCTCCTTCCGAAACATTCCCACGCAAACTGAGAATATTAAAATTGTCTCCGAAATATTTAGCTATCGGCAAAAGATCATTCTCATCTCCTCCGGTGCCATGTAAAAGTAACAGAGTGTTTTGTGTTTTCGTTTCGGCGGGTTGGTATATATATTTAAGTTCGCTATAGTTCATGATTGTTTCCTTTTTTTTAAATAACTGAATAATTGAATAATTGAATGTTCATATTCGAAAAGTCTCTTCGACTTTCAACCACTCAGTTTATTCAGTCATTCAGTTATTCAATTATTAATTCAACGGCACTAAATGCGCTTCTATTTTCTTTCTCTGAGGTTCGTACTGAACAGGCAGTTTGAGGTTTTTACCCAATTCTTCTACCGGCTCATCTACTGTGAAACCAGGATTATCTGTGGCTATTTCAAACAACACACCACCAGGCTCTCTGAAGTATAATGAATGGAAATAGTTACGGTCTATTTGCGGTGTTATGTGTAAGCCAAGCGCTTCTATCTTCTCACGCAATTCCATTTGCGTAGCATCATCTTTTACACGGAAAGCGATGTGGTGTACTGTACCATTGGCGCCCAAGCCATGGTTTTCATTCGGCAGTTCCACGATATCTATTATGTTTGCTGTAGCTATTGCATCAGTAGCATAACGGTAGCGATTACCTTCTTGCGCTATCAGTTTGTAGTCAAACACATTCGTCAATATTGACGCTGTTGGTTTAGCGTCATTCAATGTTAATGTAACATTATAAAAACCTTTTGTCGCAACATTCGCTTTTACTTCATCTGTTTCGAATGGCTTGCGGCTATCAGTGTCATCAGTTTCTATCAACTCAAGTTTCAAGCCATCCGGATCGAGGAAAGTAAGATAACGCGCACCGAATTTTTCTGCGATATTGTTATAAATAACGTTCTTTTCTTCAAAACGTTGTTTCCACCATTCTAGGCTTCCTTTTGGCACAGAATAACCGATCTCTGTTGCCATTCCTGCACCTCTGCGACCTTGTCTCACTGCACTTCCCCAAGGGAAGAATGTAAGGATGGTGCCGGGAGTTCCTTCGTAGTCACCGAAATAGAAGTGATATGTTTGTGGGTCGTCGAAATTTACTGTTTTCTTGATAAAACGTAGACCCAATACTTTGGTATAAAAATCAAAATTACGTTTTGCATCTCCAGCGATAGCTGTTATATGATGTAGTCCTAAAATTCTGTTTGTCATATAGTTTCCTTTTTTGATAACACAAAGTTCTAACAGCGATGAAAGATTTCCATTGAACTAGGACAAGAAATAAAGAACTATTCTTTTTGGCTGAGTGCCTGCAGAATTTCCGTTTGTAGCAAGCCGCTTCCTCCGCCATAGTGCTGAATAACAATTACATCCTCGCAGCGGGAAGTAAAATACGAGCGTAGTCTTTTTTCGCTGGCCTCCTCTATTCCTGAGCCGAGCAAAATGATGTCGAAATTATTCTCGCTGAATATCTCCATCGCCTGGTCGTCTGTCTGCACACCAACACCCTTCCAGTTTTCGGTTTTATTAATAACCCTCACCATAGTATCAACAATATCAGCGTTGCGGCAGATGTATAAAATGCTTATTTCTTTCATGATTGTTATTTTGGTTACACTATAAAGAACACTTTACAGCGCTACAAAGTTGCTGCACGAATAAGTTACAAACATTGAACCAGAACAAGAAATGGAGGAAGGTTAAATTTAAGGAAACAAAGAAAAAGGAATTCGTTTCTGCGCAGCATCAAGATTTACCACTAAGGCACTCAGGACACTAAGCTTCACTAAGAAATACCTTATAGATGACGACTATTCAAATAATTTAACTTCCCTTAGTGAAACTTAGTGTCCTCAGTGCCTTAGTGGTAAAGATTCGGGGCTTACCCAAAAGACCGCAGCACATCATACACTGGCAGTTATTTCCTAGACAGCTTAGTCCTCACCTTACTCAAAAACTCAGGTGAAAAACCAAGGTAAGATGCAATATAATGCTGAGCCACCCGCTGGGGAATGGTCGGATAACGTTCAATAAAATCAAGGTATTTTTCTACCGCTGTTTTTGCAATGGTCTGAAAAAGCCGCTCCTGCAAACGTGATAAATTGCGCTGCACCATAATCCGAAACATCCTTTCAAAACATGGAGCTGCTCTAAGCAGTTTTTCTTTACTATCGGGAGTCAATATTAGCAGTTCACAATCTTCCAATGTCTCTATAAACATGCGACTCGGCTTTTGGTCGTGAAAACTTGCGATGTCGCTCACCCACCATTCTTCCGTTGCGAACTGAAGTGTAACCTCTGCTCCATTTTCATTAATGTAGTATGTTCTCGCACATCCCTTTTCAATGTACGCCTCGAAGCGGCAAATCTCACCCTCTTGTAAAAGCAACGTTTTTTTGGGAACAATTTTAGGCTGCAATAAAGAATTGAAGAGTGTCATTTCCTCCTTTGTAGCAGTAACGTATTTTGATGCATAGGAACTGATGTCGTGGGTCATGGCACAAATATAGGGATGAACATGGAGATGTGGCATGTACGATGTAAGAAGTACGATTTGCGAAATTCGCTAGAATGATTCATCCTAAACACTATCGTACATCGCAATCACTGATCAACAATTGTCCGAAAAGTCAGATTCACTCTCGGCGAAACAATCTTTTTAGATTTTGGCAAACTGTGCAGCCAATTGGTTTGCGTGGCGCCTTTCATTAAAAGCAGGCTACCGTTTTCAAGCAATATGGAATGCGATTCGCCGGTGCGTTTGTGTTTGAATGAAAATTTCCTCTCTGCACCAAAACTAAAAGAAGCAATACTCGTATTTACGCCAAGCGAGCTTTCATCATCGCTGTGCCAGGCCATGCCCTCGTTGCCATTGTGATATAAATTGAGCAGACAGGAATTATATTTGGTGCCAGTCAAATTCTCAGCGATAGTTTTTAATGCAAGTAATTCTTTTGTCCATGGCAAAGCTTGTTTTGTTGTGCCGGAATATGTGTATGAATAACTGGAATCGCCGTACCATGCTGCTTTTCGTTTTGTAATTATGTGCCTGCCAAAAATCACCGTCTCGTCATTCTTCCATTGAATTTCCTTTAAAAGCGTATGCAAATAATTGTTTGCTTCAGGTAACGGAATGATTCTTCCATAGTAAACTACTTCACCATCATAAGGCAGAAGATTTTCTACGGTATCATTGTCAAACAAGGTTGTCATAGTTTTTCAGCTTTCCATTTTTTATAGTCATCATACATGCATTGCGCACAGGGCCTGAAGCCATGGTCAATTGACTCTTCCACTGACTGGAAAAAAAATCTATTCGCTTTCTTCATCCGCTTTCCACTCTTGCAATCAAGCTTTCCATAAATTTTCAGCTTCACATTTCCACCGAAATTAATTTCATTCGCTCTTATCATTTTGCGAAGATCAGAATCATTGACATCGCTATGTTTTATCAAAGCAGTTCTAATTATAGTTAATAAAGAATAATTAACAGGTGTAGCAAATAGAACGAGTGCAAACTTGCAGAAAATGCATGCTACAATCACCTTTAATCAGCAGCACAGAAAGCATTACTAATTTCTAATTTCTAATTCGCCTCCTCGCTGCTTCCCATCCAATCATCGCACTCTTTCTCGCACTTCCCCAATGATATTCGCCTGTTTCCCCGTTCATTCTGATTACGCGATGGCAGGGAATCAGAAATGCCACCGGGTTGCTGCCAATCGCCGAGCCTACAGCCCGTGACGCTGTTGGTGCGTCGATCAACTCTGCAATGCCTGAATATGTTTTCAATTCTCCAGCTGGTACTTTAATCAAAGCGTCCCATACTTTCAATTGAAATGCGGTGCCTTTCAGGTGCAATTTTATTTGCGACAATTTGCTCCAGTCTTGTGTAAAGATAAAAAGCGCCTGTTGCTGATTGGCGTCTACCAATTGGGAAAACTGTGCATTGGGAAAACTATTTTGCAATTCATTGAACGCCGCGCCTTGTCCATCATCCGCAAAAGCCATGTGGCAAATACCTTTTGGTGTAGATGCGACGATCATCTCACCAAAAGGCGTCTCTGCAAAACTATAATTGATTGTAAGTTCCCTCCCGCCGTTTTTAAATTCGCCCGGCGTCATCCCTTCTATTTTAATAAAAAGATCATGCAATCTGCCTGTTCCTGAAAGTCCGGTATCGTAGGCTGTATCAATCAAAGACGATTTTGTCTCTTTCAAAATATCCTTCGCATACTCAATACTTAAATATTGTAAAAACTGCTTTGGAGTAATGCCTGCCCATTCTTTGAACATCTTTTGAAAATGAAAAGGGCTCAAATGCACATGTGCCGCTGCATCCTCAAGTGAAGGTTGCTGTTTGAAATTATCTTTATAGAAGTTGATTGCATCCGCAATTCTGTTGAAATTAATCTGCTCTTGCAATTCCATACTTTTTTGTTTAATGGCTCAAAATTACAAGCGGAATTGACGCCCGAAAACCCGATTCTTGCTTTGTTTATAAAATTATCTTTTTTTTGGAGACAAGCATTTGAACACTATTGAACATCCTTGCGTCGCACTCTTGAACTGATCAACAATGATGAGCATTGAACTTTATTGCACAACTTTTGTTCAACAGAATAACAACCCAAACTCAGCGCCATATGCAAGCAAACACCATTGATGAAGTCTTAACAACCCTTGAAGCAGTCATCGAAGAATCTATTACCACCAACAACCGAGCAGGCTACTTCGCAGCCCTGTATCACAAAGTAACCTATCAGGTGAAACTCGGCATCAAAAATGGAGAATTTGAAGATGGCGCAAGAATGGAACAGCTCGACGTAATGTTTGCAAATCGTTATCTCGCTGCATATGAACAGTGGAAAAACAATATTAAACCAACGGGCTCCTGGGACATTGCTTTTACTACAGTCGGCAAGCGCCGAGCACTGGTATTGCAACATTTGTTACTCGGCATTAACGCACACATCAATCTTGATCTTGGCGTTGCAGCAGTGCAAGCTTTAAATGGAGGGCCTTTGCCAAACATCCAAAAAGATTTCGCTGCTATCAATAGCATCATTGCATCACTAACCTACGAGGTAATGAATGAAATAACACGCGTATCTCCACTGCTTTCATTGATGGGACTACATGCAACCAACTATAACGCCATCATCATACAATTCAGCATTGCCAATGCTCGCGATGGTGCATGGTGCTTTGCGGAAGATCTTTATTCCAAACAGGGCGCGGTGTTCAACAGTTGTATAACGGACCGCGACAAAACCATTACAAAACTTGCAGAAGGACTCGTAAGCGCAAAAGGTATTTTACGCTTCACGCTTTGGCTCATTCATTTGTTTGAATGGAAAAAACCATCAAGAGTTATCAAGGCTTTGTACACCTACAAAAAGAAAGACTTTAGTAAAATGGATATCGAGGCAAGTTCGAAGGTTGTCGCCAATAAAAAGGTTGTACCAAATCCGGCCTAGTTTTTTCAACAACAGATGCAGCGAATACTCTATTTTAATCGATGATCAAGACCTGACAGGTTTTAAAACCTGTCAGATCTATACAACATCCGAAATAAAACAGACTAGTTTTTCTTTCCCGCTTCATATTCCTTTATCAACTCGATAGTATGATCAATTGACCGTTTATCTCTCCAGCCCTGATGCCCGGGAATTACAAATTGCGGATCAGGAAATTTTCGTTTAAGATTTTGCATTGTTGCCGGCCATGCTTTTACATTGGCGTCTTTGAGGTTTCCGAGATCAATAGCATCGGTGCTTTTGATCAGACATCCACCATACAATACTTTTTCTTTCGGAAACCAAATCACAATGTTATCGTTTGTATGACCTGCACCGGCGTAGTAAGTTTGAATGGCGTATTCGCCTACATTAAACGTTGTATCTTTTGTGAAATAAAATTGCGGTTGTCGCCCTCCCCTCGTTTTGCATGAATCATATGTCGTTCTGGAACAAAATGTCTTGACACCTTTTGTTTTCAAAAAATCAACACCAATGGTACGGTCATCATGAAAATGTGTTGATATACACAGTACCACTTTTTTGTGATGCCTCGTTTGAATGCTTTCCAGCAATGGTTGAAACTGAGTTGTGTCCCAGGGCGTATCAATCATCACCACCCCTTTCGAAGTAACTACATACATCGCGTTTGCGGGAAACCACGTATCACCTAACAGGCTATACGTGGTATAAACATACACGTTTCCCGCAAGGTGTTCTATTTGCAAAGGCTTGGGTTTTGCTTGCGAAAAAGCAAAACAATTTATTAAAACAAACAGACAGGCAACTGCAATTTTCCTGATCATGGTGTAATTGATTTCAAGGCTCGAAGCAATATAAGGACATTTCAAAACCGGAACAATTCTTATAAAAGATGCAATCGTCTACCGATTTTCATTTCGCGCCTTTTCGCTAATATTACATTGCAATTATAACAACGCTTACTATGGCCTTACATAAACTCAATCCTTTTTCCAAAACCAATAACGATACTGGTTTCGGAACAAATGCCAGTAACTATGGCGGTCGTTTTATTAACAAAGATGGTAGTTTCAACCTGCAGAGAGAAGGAGTACCTTTTTTCAAACGCTTTAATGTTTATCACTTACTCATTAATATGCCCGGCTGGAAATTTGCAATTGTGCTCGTTGCATTTTTCATCACAATCAACCTGGCTTACACTCTGATATATGTGGCGATCGGCATCAATGGCTTGCAGGGATATTTAAGCGCAGATAAATGGTCAAGGATAAAAGAGATTTTTTTCTTTAGTACCGAAACATTTACCACTGTTGGTTATGGCCGCGTAAATCCTATCAGCGACGGAACCAATATCGTTGCGGCTTTTGAGGCAATGACAGGTTTTCTTTCATTTGCCATAGCTACCGGTTTATTCTTTGGCCGTTTCGCCAAACCCAGGGCCTTTCTTTCATTTAGCGATAATGCTGTGATCGCTCCCTATCAGGATATTACAGGTTTAATGTTTCGCTTCGCGTGTTACAAAGACGGTCATACACTTACAAATGTGGAAGTAAGAGTTAGCCTCGCCTTGCTGTCGAATGAGAATGGCGAAAACGTCTACAAATTCTTCGACCTTCCATTGGAACGGAAACAGGCAGATTCTTTGCCGATGAATTTTACCGTGGTGCATCCCATCAACGACCAAAGTCCTATTTACGGTTTTACTTTAGATGATCTTAAGACTGCAGATTTTGAGATCTATGTGCACGTGAAAGCATTCAACGATATTTATTCTACAAACGTTCTGCAACGTACTTCTTACACCTATGACGAAGTCAAATTTGACGTAAAATTTGTTCCAATGTATCGCGAAAGTAATGACGGGAAAAAAACCATTCTTGAAATGCATAAACTAAACACTTACGCAAAGGCAGCAAAAAAATAAAGGCCTTCAAATTACCTGCTGGCTTTCAAAACATCTTAAATTGTGCGGATATCGCAAAACCAACATGATGAAAAACATTCTCGCTTCGGCAATCCTGACAATCAGTTTATTACAGTTACATGCACAAAGCATCATTCCGGAACCCGCGGAAATCAAGGCTTCCAAGGCGGACTTTACAATCACTCCTTCCACAACCATCGTTATGCAAGGAACGGGTTTAGAGAATGCAGCTTCATTTTTCAACGCCTATCTGCAGAAATACTATGGCTTTCAACTGAAGGTTGCAAGCGGCAACAACACTGCTAAAAACAGCATTGTGCTGAACTATGAGAAAATGGAATATCCTGTTCCAGGAGCGTATGTCATGAATGTAAACAGCAAGAATGTCTACATCGCCGGCGATAATGCACAAGGCACTTTTTATGGCATACAAACATTAATACAATTGCTTCCGCCGGTCGCATCAAAGTCTTTGAAAGTTCCGGCTGTTGATATCAACGATCATCCGCGCTTTGCTTATCGCGGAGCAATGCTCGATGTTTGCCGTCACTTCTTCGATGTTGATTTTGTAAAACAGTACATCGATTATCTCGCTATGTACAAGATCAATACTTTTCACTGGCACTTAACAGATGATCAGGGTTGGCGCGTAGAAATAAAGAAATATCCAAAACTCACATCAGTGGGTGCATGGCGCGATGGCACCATCATTGGCCGTTATCCCGGCACCGGAAATGACAGCATTCATTATGGAGGATTCTATACACAAGAACAAATCAAAGAAGTAGTGAAATATGCTGCTGACCGCTACATCACCATCATTCCTGAAATAGAAATGCCGGGTCACGCATCTGCAGCGCTAACAGCGTATCCAAATCTTGGCTGCACCGGCGGTCCTTACAAAGTGCAGCAGACATGGGGCGTTTTCGATGATGTTTTTTGTGCGGGAAACGATAGCGTTTTTACATTCCTGCAGGATGTGTTGGATGAAGTCATTCCCTTGTTCCCCGCGGCATACGTGCATGTTGGTGGCGATGAATGCCCGAAAACAAGCTGGAAAAAATGTCCGAAATGTCAACAAAGAATCAAGGACCAACATTTAGCAGACGAGCATGCTTTACAAAGCTATTTTGTACAACGCATGGAAAAATACATCAACAGCAAAGGCAAAAAGATCATTGGCTGGGATGAAATTCTGGAAGGCGGCATCGCACCAAACGCAACCGTAATGAGCTGGCGCGGAGAAGAGGGCGGCATCAATGCAGCGAAGCAAAATCATGATGTGATCATGACGCCGAACACATATGTTTACTTTGATTACGCACAAACCAAAACTGAAGACTCAGTAACCATCGGCGGTTTTATTCCGTTGGAAAAAGTGTACAGTTACGAACCTATCCCAGCTGTTTTAGATGCATCACAACAAAAACATGTATTGGGTGCACAGGCAAATTTGTGGACAGAATACATCGGCTATCCTTCAAAAGTTGAGTACCAGGAGTTCCCGCGTTATGCAGCACTAAGTGAAGTACTATGGAGCCCTGCATCGAAAAGAGATTGGAAAAAATTCGAGCAAAAACTTCCTGATGTTTTTAAGAAACTGTCTTTTCAAAAAACAACCTTCAGCACAGCTTACTACGACATACAGACATCTGTTACGCCGGGTCCCGGAGGAAATGGCGTTTCATGGAAAGTATTCACCAATAACACAGCGGGAAAATTATTGGTGTACAACGCAGACAAGACAACTGTTGAAAAAGCGACTGTGTACGAATCTCCTATTGTGGTAACGAATAATGCCACTATGGTCGCCGTAGTAAAAAACGCTGATGGCACGCTTGGCAAAGAGGTGCGTCAAACTTTTTCTTTCAATAAAGCCACTGGCAAAAAAGTTACCATCACCAAAATACCTGACCCAAAATACAGTGGTAATGGCGGAGCTTCCGGATTGGTGAACGGCGTGAAGGCACAACGAGACATCAACTCGCCTGAATGGCTCGGCTGGTTTGGTGGCGATTGTGACGCAACTATAGATTTAGGAAAAACAGAAAACATTTCGAAAGTGAATGTTCACATATTGTATCAACCCGCGAGCTGGATCTATGCTCCCAAATATGTACAGGTACAGGTGAGCAGCGATGGAAAAAACTTCACCGATGCAGGACAATCTGCAAACGTTGTTTACGAAAGTTATAACATGGGCAACATCACCGTTAATTTTGCGAATACTAATTGCCGTTATATACGGGTATTAGTAAAAAATTACGGCACCATCGAAGAAGGCAAACAAGGCGCGGGAAATAAGTCGTGGACGTTTGTTTCGGAGATAGAGGCGGATTAGAGCGATGAGTGATGAGTATGTTGCGAAACTCATCACTCATCACTCATCACTCATCACTCATCACTCATTACTCATTACTCATTACTCAAACATAGCTCTCACTATAATTCTCAATACTCGCAAACAACTCCTCATAAGAGTTGATCACGTAATACACTTCCTGGTATTTGTCTTTGATATAAGGTGTATCTAAGATTGTATGCAGGTCATAAGGCACACGTTTAGGCTGATCAGAGAATAGCGAATATTTTGTTTCACCGATAGATGACAATATTCCGGCACCGTACGCTTTAAGCACACCGTTTTGTTTGATTAAACCAAACTCGACTGTGTACCAGTACAAGCGGCTCATTCTTTCGATGAAATCTTCGTCATCAATATTTTTCAAAGCAATTACTGCAAGATTGCTCAAGAAGCCTGTAAACTCATGATTGGTCAATAAAGGCACGTGACCGAATACATCATGGAACATATCTGGTTCTTCAAGATAATCGAGTTGTTGCATGGTACGCAACCAGGTAGCACACGGGAATTTTTTAAGCGCCAGGTTTTCGAAGAAAAGTTTATTGTCGATCAAACCCGGTACAGCATAGATCTCCCAGCCGGTAATGTGCGATAAATTTTCATTTACTTTTCTAAAGTCGGGAATTTCGTCTGCCCTGAAGCCGCATTGTTCCATACCATCAATAACCGCTTGAGAAGCATACTGAACGATTTGTGGGTGCTGGCGTGTGTAAAGCTGTTTCCAAACTTCGCGATCTTCTGAAGTGTACAATTCATATTGTTGTTCCATGGCAAGTTGTATTTTAATTATACTATCGTTTGTTAGTCAAATTAAAGATAGTTTTTGAGATGGCCCGGCAGCCTCATTATATGATATATTATAAAAGATGAAATAGAAAAATAATTTCTAACAACCGCCATTTTCAACCATCAATTGTAAAACAAAAAGCAATTTATAATGGAAGAATAACAAATTTCAGGTCTGTTTTTCCTGCGATAATTATTGGTCAGGTGGAAAGCACGTTTTAGAGCCGGTACAGAAAAACGGGTGCATCGAGAAGACGCGTTCAACGAGTCTCTACAGGGCACTCTAATTCCTATCTCCTAATTTCTAATTCCTATTGCTCCTCCCCGCTTATCCACCTATCACGCCCCCAACACCCCATATTTACCACTCATCACACATACTTTTCCGCTCTTCACTAGGCGAGTCCCGCTGCTCCTTAAATCACTCACAATGAAGCGATAGCGCGATATATCTTTACATCATCAAACAAAAAAGGAGCACCTCTCCTACGAATATGAAACATAATATTGCGGTTCTTTTCCCAAACGACGGTTCCCAAATACTACCTGCAATCACCTTCAGTTCCTGACAAAAATTTAAGGCAAAAAAAGTACAAGCTAGCTAACAACTATGCATAAGCGCATATGTGCAATGTTACCAAACAATGCATTATGTGGTGGGCAAGTTATTGCTGAAAGCCGAAACGCTGACTCTCATGATTTTGATTGTTGTCATGATTTTTAAACCCAATATTCAGGATCTTGACAAATCATGATAATCATGATAATCTGTGTTCCCATCTCAATCAAACAATTATCAAACAATAAAAACAAAACACAAACAATGAACATCCCAACCCTTTTTGCCAGTTATTGGTGGATAGCACTGATACTGATCTTTATCCTGTTCTACAAGTTCATTTTACGAATGTTCTTCGGTATGGTAATCGTACCGGAAAACCGAATTGGATTGGTTACAAAAAAATTCGTGTTAGTGGGTGCCAACCGTGGCCTGCCAGACGGACGCATCATCGCCACAAAAGGTGAAGCCGGTTTCCAGGCGCAAACCCTCGCTCCCGGTCTTTACTGGGGCATGTGGCCATGGCAGTACGGTGTCGAAATGCAACCCTTCATGATAATTCCGGAAGGCAAGATTGGCCTTGTGTTGGCAAACGACGGTGCGCAATTGCCTACAGGTAACATCCTTGGTCGCACAGTGGACAGCGATCACTTCCAGGATGCTGAGAAATTCCTTAGCAATGGTGGTCAGAAAGGTAGGCAGACAGCGCTGCTGACTGCAGGTACATATCGTATCAACAGCTATGCGTTCACTGTGACTATCGCCGACATGACCATCATCCATGAAAACAAAGTGGGTATCGTTACAACGCTGGACGGTGTGCCAATTAAAGCCGGACAAATCGCCGGTGAGCAAATTGAAGGTCACAACAACTTCCAGGACGTTGATGCCTTTTTGGTAAACGGAGGTAATCGTGGTCTGCAACCGCAGGTAATGCTGGCCGGTAGCTACTTTATCAACCAGTGGGCGATCCAGATCGAGGAGATACCAATGACCAACGTACCGATCGGTCAAGTAGGTGTTGTGATCTCTTACATCGGTGAAGATGGTAAGGATATGACGGGTGATACTTTTAAACATGGTAACATCGTAAGCAAAGGTTTCCGTGGTGTGTGGATGGAGCCGTTAGGTCCGGGCAAATATCCTGTTAACACTTATACGATGAAAGTTGAATTGGTACCAACGACCAACCTTGTGTTGAACTGGGCAAATGCGAGAAGTGAAGCGCATGACCTTGATAAAAATTTAAGTACGATCACTGTTCGTTCAAGAGACGGTTTCCCTTTTAATCTTGACGTGGCACAGATCATTCACGTTCCTGCGAATGAGGCCCCAAAAGTGATTGCACGATTCGGTAGCATGACTAACCTTGTGTCGCAAGTGCTGGAACCAACAATTGGTAACTATTTCCGTAACAGTGCGCAGGACAGCGATGTGATCAGTTTCTTAAGCACTCGTAAGGAGAGACAGAAGTCTGCAAGGGAACACATCAAAGAAGTGCTTGACGAGTACAACGTAAACGCCGTGGATACTTTGATCGGAGACATTGTTCCTCCGGAAGCATTGATGAAAACCTTAACGGACAGAAAGATCGCGGAAGAGGAACAAAAAACCTATCAAACGCAAAAGATGGCGCAGGAACAAAGACAGGGTATGGAAAAAGAAACGGCGATTGCAGACATGCAGAAAGAGATCGTAAAAGCGCAGCAAAGTGTTGAGATCGCTCAACGCACCGCAGATGCGGCCGTTAAGAAAGCTGAGGGTGATGCGACTAGTTTGAAACTGCAGGTAAACGCAGAATCTGAAGCCACCAAAATGCGTGCAAATGCAGAAGCGGAAGCTACAAAAGCAAGAGCCGGTGCACAAGCCGAAGCGACAAAGATAAACGCCAGCGCCGATGCTGAAAAGATCAGTAAAACAGGTTTGGCGGAAGCTGAAAAAATCATGGCGATTGGTAAGTCTACCGCTGAAGCATATGAGTTGCAGGTTAAAGCCATGGGTGGCGACAACTTTACCAAATATAAGATCACCGAGGAAATTGGTAAAGGCAACATCAAGATCATCCCTGACCTGATCGTAAGTGGTGGAAATGGCAGCGATGGAAGCTTGAGTGGATTGATGGGGTTGCAGTTGCTGCAGATGTTGAAGGAAAATAAGCAAGCTAATGGCAATAATTAATAATTAATAGGTGCGGCAGCGAGACAATAATCCCTACTCTAATCTTGAAACCTTGCGGTTGCTTTTTCCAGAATAGCCCCTGTGAACGCAAGTGTTTATCATGTAGTAAACATTAGCCCCTAAATCCCCTTACCCAAGCCGGCAGCAATGCCGGCTTTTTTTAATTAATAATTAATAAGTACTGTTGCAAATGATATCTGCAAACTCAAAGTTCTCAAAATTGCAACTCTGTGCCGCTGCCCCGTCCATCTATATTCAAATGCTGAAGTGTGCGACGCAACGATGTTCACCTGAATTACCGATGCACACCTAACAAACAACGATGACCACATCTTTAGTTTGTTAAATTAAATAACGAATACAGCTCTATTAATTCTTAATTATTAATTATTAATTGTTTCTCACCCTGCCGACGGAATGAAGTTTGAAGTTATAGTTTGAACAAAACTCATGGCATATGAAAAACGACAATAAGTTCCGGGTAAAGGATGAAAAACAGCCTACTTTACCGAATGAAGATTTTGAAGGTGAAGACAAAGCTCCTGGTGAAGAACAAGGCATGTCCGAACTAGTAACAGAACGAGATATTAAAGGCAAAAAGAACGACGGTGATCCTGAGTTAGAGAGCGATCAACCGGTGAAACAACAATAACTGAATAACTGATTAACTGAATAACTGAGTGGTCGAATGCTGAAGTGCATGATCGGATAGCTACCACTCAGTTATTCAATAAAAAAGGACAGTCCTAAGAGCTGTCCTTTTTATCACCAATAACCAACAAACTGCGATGAGGTTAATTTTCCATTGCTGAAAAATAGAATCCCTCCTCACTTAAAACAAAACCAGTAGAGACATAGAAAAATAATGAACGATGCATGATATCTTTTGCAGCCTGTAAATATGAACCCCCTAATTCCGGAGTTCGTTGAGCATATTTCACGCTTTGTATTTTTAATAATCCGATCTGGCTATTGTATCTTACTTGAATCTCTTTCATTTGAAAATCGGCAGCCAGTTCCGCTTGTGAGTTTGTTAGAATAGCGTCCATAACGAGATATTGGTTTTAAATAGAATATTAATATTAGAACGTATGTTTTTTCAAAAAATTGTTTAAATAAAAAACCACGGTAAAACACGTTTTCAGCGTCGTACCATGGTTAATAGATGTGAGATGCGAGGTCTCCGTTGTATATGTATATGTTTACACTTACATATTAGCAGTTTTTAATAAATCATTTGCTTTTCTTCGGCTATGCATTGCTCTTTTTCAGCTACTTAAAAGAATGCCCGTGCTGAAATCGTTTCGCGGAATAAATAATGTGCCGGATCCCTCTGCTGCGGTCCATTACGCTTAAACTTCCGTTTTCTTCGCCGTTTTTTAGCCTTTTTATAAAATAATAAGAAGCGGCTCCGGCAGCGATAGCGCCTAAAGCTATGGCTGGAATTATTTTTCTTTTTTTCATAAATTTTCTTTAGTTATTAATAATCAATTCATATGCCGCGCCAAATGTGGTTTACAGTCTGTTTGCCAGCGGATGTTTTTACATTAAAAATCAATGCTTTTTGATAATAGTTGCTTTAGGCAATTTTTTATTTTCAGGGTTATACATTAAAATTGCACGACACTAAAACCGTTTTTGGTATATAATAATATAGTATGGCAAAGAATTTACTGATTGTGGAGAGCCCGGCAAAAGCTAAAACCATTGAAAAAATCCTGGGGAAAGATTTCGAGGTGAAGAGCTCTTTTGGTCATATTCGTGACCTGGAGAAGGACGATATGGGGATTGACATAAACAATAATTTTCAACCTAGATATATAGTTCCCGAAGATAAAGAGAGAGTGGTTCGCGACTTGAAGAGCCTTGCGAAGAAAGCCGATGAGGTTTGGCTCGCTTCGGATGAGGACCGCGAAGGTGAAAGCATCAGCTGGCACTTAGCGGAAGTTCTCGGCCTGGATCCTAAAACCACCAAACGTATTGTTTTCAACGAGATTACTGCACCTGCCATCAGAAAAGCGGTGCAAAATCCCCGCACCATAGATATGAACCTGGTAGATGCGCAGCAGGCCCGCCGCGTACTCGACAGGATCGTAGGTTTTGAATTGAGCCCTGTGCTGTGGAGAAAGATCGGTATGCAGCGTAGTCTGAGTGCCGGCCGTGTACAAAGTGTGGCGGTAAGATTGATCGTGGAAAGAGAAAGAGAGATTAACCAGTTTAGCGCAGTAAGCAGCTATAAAATCGATGCCTATTTTGTAGCAAACGATATAACAGGCAAGAAAGTAACTTTCAAGGCAGAGGGCCCCTCAAAAATTGATAGCGCCCAGGATGCACAAAAGTTCCTGGAAAGCTGCAAAGGGGCCAACTATACGGTTACGGACATTACCGTAAGGCCAACCAAACGTTCTCCTGCCGCACCTTTTACCACTTCAACACTACAACAGGAAGCGAGCCGGAAACTGGGTTATGGTGTAAGCCGTACAATGTTACTCGCACAGCGTTTATACGAAAGCGGTAAGATAACGTATATGCGTACTGACAGTGTGAACCTTAGCGACACCGCGATGGGCGAAATCAGAAACGAGGTTACAAGCAGCTACGGAGCTAAATACCACCAGCCACGTAAATACAAGAACAAAAACGAAAGTGCACAGGAAGCGCACGAAGCGATACGACCCACTTATATGGAAAACCATACTGTGGATGATCCCGATGCAAAACGTTTGTATGAGCTGATCTGGAAACGTACCATTGCATCGCAAATGAGCGACGCCGAGTTTGAAAAGACTACAGCTAAAATTGACATTTCTACCAATAAGGATACACTAACCGCAACCGGCGAAGTGATGAAGTTTGACGGCTTCCTGAAAGTGTACCTTGAAGGAAAAGACGAGGAAGACGGTGATGACGAAAACGACAGCATCCTGCCTCCATTGCAGGTAAAACAGCAACTTGAATTTAAAGAGATGCTGGCCGCCGAAAGGTATACCCGCCCTGCACCACGTTACACAGAAGCATCGCTTATCAAAAAACTAGAGGAATTGGGTATTGGCCGTCCGAGTACGTACGCCCCGACAATTTCTACCGTCCAAAAAAGAAATTACGTCGAGAAACGCGATAAAGACGGCGTTTTAAGACAACTGAATATTCTTCATCTCGATAAGAAGAACGATATCTCTAAAGAAACTAAAACCGAGACCACCGGTGCAGAAAAAGGAAAGCTGTTCCCTACCGATCTGGGTATGCTGGTAACCGACTTTTTAAAGCAGCATTTTAAAACGGTAATGGACTACGGTTTTACGGCTGAAATAGAAAGCGACTTTGATAAAATTGCCGAAGGCAAAATGAAGTGGAATAAAATGATAGATGAATTCTATTCGCCATTTCATAACAGTATAGAAGTAACACTTGAAACAGCAGAAAGAGCAAAAGGTGAACGTGAATTGGGTGTTGAATCTGCAAGCGGCAAACAAGTAATTGCACGTATGGGGCGTTATGGCCCAATGGTGCAAATTGGTAGCGCCGACGACGAAGAGAAACCTCGTTTTGCACGCCTGAAATCCAATCAAAGCATCGAGACCATTTCATTTGACGAGGCAATGGATCTCTTTAAACTACCACTTACATTGGGTGAGTTTGAAGGAAAAGAAGTATCGGTAAACGTTGGCCGCTTTGGTCCTTATGTAAAATGGGGTGAAGACTTTATCTCCATTCCAAAAGGCGAAGATCCGCTAACTGTTGATATGGACAGAGCAATGGCCATTATTAACGTAAAACAGGTTGCTGATGCTCCTATCGCTTCTTATGAAGGCAAGCCAGTTACAAAAGGCAAAGGTCGTTTTGGTCCGTTCATTAAGTGGAACGACATTTTTATTAACGTACCAAGAGCCTACAATTTCGATACGCTTACACAGGCGCAATGCGAGGAACTGATCCAAAAGAAAATGGAAAAAGAGGCCAACCGTTATATACAACAGTGGCCGGAAGAAAAGATTTCTATTGAAAATGGTCGCTGGGGCGCATTCATACGCTTCCAAAAGAAAATGTTGAAGCTGGGCAGAAAGGCTGATGGCACAAAATATAGTGAAGAAGAAGCGGCAGCCATTTCATTGGAAGATGTAAAGAAAATGATCGTAGAGCAGGTACCTAATGCTTTTGCAAAGAAAGCTGCCGCAAAGAAAACCGCAGCGAAAAAAACGGCCGCCAAGACTGCCACTAAAAAAGCAGCACCGAAGAAGGCCGCGCCAAAGAAAAAATAGGAGAATTTGAAAATTTGAAGATTTGAAAATGGTTGGTGCTAGTCTCTAACACGCCTGAGTGACTTCAGTCGGGCAGGAACTAAGAACTTCGAACCAACAACTATCAACTAATTAAACATGGAACGCATTACTCAGGTAAAAGAGATCATTCAATCATCAATTGATACAAAACAGCAAATTCTACAGGATCAGGCAATGCTTGAAAGAATGCTGGAAGTTGTTGATGCCATCGTAAACGCATTTCAAAACGGTAAACGCATTTATTTTTGTGGAAATGGTGGTAGTGCTGCAGACGCACAACACCTCGCTGCCGAGTTCAGCGGACGTTTTTATAAAAACAGGCGAGCATTACCTGCTGAAGCACTGCATTGCAATACCTCATACTTGACAGCCGTAGCAAATGATTACAGCTATAACGATATTTATTCTCGCCTCGTTGACGGCATCATGGTGAAAGGCGATGTATTGATCGGTCTTTCTACATCAGGCAATTCAGCCAACATAGTAAGTGCATTTGAAGTTGCGAGAGAGAAAGGCGTCATCACCGTTGGCTTCACTGGCATTACCGGCGGCATCATGCATTCATTAAGTGATTATTTATTCAATGTACCATCTTCCATAACACCACGCATCCAGGAAAGCCATATTACCATAGGGCATATTATTTGTGAGCTGGTGGAAGAGAAATATTTCTCAATTTGAAAATTTGAAAATTTGAAAATTCGTTTGGTGTATCATTCATGATTTATTGTTGGCAACCCAAGAGGCTGATAATTATTGATAACAAATGTTCGGCCTAAAGCATTTTCAAATTCTCAAATCTTCAAATTTTCAAATTGCATCTCTCATTTTCATATTTTCAAATCATGTCTTTCACCCTTTCCGATATAGATAAAAACTGGACACTATTCCTGGACCGTGATGGTGTTATCAACCATGAAAAAGTGGAGGACTACATTTATCATTATGGAGAGTTTACTTTTTATAAAGGGGCTATAGAGGCTATCAAAATACTTGCTCAGAAATTTCCACGAATCATTTTAGTGACCAATCAAAAAGGTGTTGGCAAGGGGTTGATGACAGAAGAAAGTCTACAGGATATTCATAAAAACATGCTGGAAGAAATAACAATAGCCGGCGGCCGCATCGACTCTATTTATTATTGCATTGCTTTGGATAGCAGTCACTCCCACCGCAAACCTAATCCCGGCATGGCTTTCCAGGCGAAGCAGGATTTTCCCGAAATTGATTTCTCCAAATCATTGATGGTGGGCAACAACATCAGCGATATGGAATTTGGAAGAAATGCGGGTATGCGCACAGTATTTGTAAAAACGACAAAGCCTGAACAAGTACTTCCCCACCCTGCTATTGATTTTGCGTTTGATGACCTGCTGGATTTTGCGAAGGCTCTGTAATTACTATCCCATTACCTGATGACCATCTTTAAAAGCTTGCCTTTTTTAGATGCAGCTTGATAAGTATGAGATGAAGGTTTCTTCATCGTTACGGCGATTTGAGTTGGTGAGTACAGGCCCGAAAGGAGAAATACACAAAAAGATAGAATTTAATTTGTTCCCAACAACACCGAACGTTTACAATCTCGGTTTTGGAGATGTCACCGGGCACGGCGACATAAACAATCTTATTGTTACTGACAATGGCGATAGCAAAAAGGTGTTCTCTGAACCTAAAAGTGTGCTGCTTTGTTAAATACCCATGTATAGCTGCTGAACGATTTTAGAACCAAGCCCTACATTTATGCAAAAAACATTTTCCCTTTTCTTGTTTATAAGCATCTGTTTATTCGCAAAGGCACAAAAAGAACCTGTTGAAAGAGTGTGGTATAATCAGGAAAAGACATCAAAAATCCAAGTTTACAAAGGAACAGATGGCTTGTTTTATGGAAAACTGGTTTGGCTGGCTGAGCCAAAAGATGCGTCGGGTATTCCCAAAACTGATGTTAAAAATCCAGAAGAAAATAAGAGGAACACTCCCCTCCAAAATCTCCTTATACTTAAGTCTTTTAAAAAAAGCACGGGCAATGCCAACCAGTTTGAAGGCGGAACTGTGTACGATCCCGTCTCAGGGAAAACTTATTGCGGAAAGATCAATGTTTCCGGCAAAGAACTAAAACTTAAGGGGTATATATGCAGTTTTTCAATGCTTGGCCGAACAAGCACCTGGACGCTCGCCGAATAACTCGCAGGGCTAATTCAATCCGCCACTACATTTTAACTTTCTATTTTACAATAGATAAAATTTCCTACGGTTAATTTCGTTTAACATTTATTCGCTTAATATTTGCAGTTTTGCAATTCGGAATAACCGGCAGAGATAATTATGTATAAATTAATCATTTCGATATCATTCGTCTTAATCGCACGCCTTTCTTTTGGTCAACGTATTTCAAAATCTGACGTAAAAGCGCTTCATCTTAAGCAGGACACCTTAAGAAAATATGCAGATGATATGATCAATGCGCAGGAGCCGTCTGACCGTTTTATAGCCGACAGTCTTTTTGTGCGGGGTCTTGTGCGTGCATTGAAAACGCACAACTCATTCTACTACCCTTTTGATTCACTCCAGACAGTTTCTAAATTGTATCCGCCGGATAGCACTTTCAGAATCTTTACGTGGCAGATGAAAAAGGATGAATATTTCTATTTGCAAAAAGGTGCCATTCAATACTGCACCGCGAATGGCGAGTTAAAACTGGTTCCGCTGTTTGATCAATCGATGTTTACATCAAAACCGCAGGACTCCATACGCACCAACAGAAACTGGATCGGTGCGGTCTATTATCGCATCATTGAAAAAACTTACAACAATAAAAAGTATTACACTTTGATTGGTTTTGACGGCTACACGGTGAGCAGTAACCGAAAATGGATCGATGTACTCACATTTGATGATAAAACAGGAGAACCAATATTTGGGGGCAGCTATTTTACCTTCAAAAATGATACTGCGAAGAAAGCGCCGCAAAGCCGTTTCTATATTGAATATAAAAAAGAGGCGGGAACAACTTTTAACTACAATCCGGAACTGGATATGATCATCTATGATCACCTGACCTCTGAAACAGACGAGCCGGAAAGAAAAGAAACTTATGTTCCTGATGGCGATTTTGAAGGCTTTAAATGGGAAAAGGGCCAATGGGTGCATGTTGACAAAGTATTCAACTTTAAACTAAAAGAGGGAGAAGAACCCGTTGAGCAAACCATTCGTGATGCCAACGGCAACATTAACGAACAAAAACTATTGGAACAATCCCAAAAGAACGAAAAGAAAAAACCGCACTAGACATACGATGTAAGGTTTGCGGTGTACGAAAGTCATTAGAAGCAACACTCTAATGACTTTCGTACACCGTAAACCTTTTTTAACGAGCTCTGTTCCCCCGCCTCTACTCCTCACTTTCTAAAAATTTTCTTCCTCTTAGTTAACAAAATGAAGGATTGCATTGTTATCCATTTGCTTATGCAATAATGGCCCGGCTCGTTATGCATACGGGTGTATTATTTACCGTAACGTAACTCACAAAAACTTCTGATAATTTGAATTAAATCTCACTATTATGAAAAAAACATTTTTTGTACTGGCGGCTTGTTTTATAACGGCAACAACTTTCGCGCAAGATGCTGTGTCAAAAGAAGACATCGATGTAATACAATCAGTTTTTGGAAAAGAAAAGAAAGAACTGGTTCAACAATACATGACTTTGCCAGCCGATCAAAGTGCCAAATTCTGGACACTTTATGATGAGTATGAAGTAAAACGCAAAGACCTGAACAGGGAAAGAATAGGCATCATACAGGACTATGCCAGTGCTTATGACAAACTCGATAATACAAAAGCTGATAATTTAGCAAAACGTGCATTGGAGAATGAAATCAATCTGGACAAATTGCACTTACAATACTACAAGAAGATATCTACAGCTGTTGGCGGGGTAAATGCAGCGAAATTCTTTCAACTGGAAGGTTATCTGCAAACAATCATCAAGGCACATATCATGGATCAAATTCCATTCATAGGCGAACTCGACAAAACCAAAAAGCCTACAAACCAAATGTGAGACCGGTTTCGTGTGCCAGAAATATTTCACGCAAAGGCGCAAAGGGTATTTTTTCGTGCGGAGAAACTGAGTTGTTTCACACAGCGAACGCAGCGAATAAGCGACGCAAAGAGTTCGCGAACGTCGGAATGTTATTTTAGGTTTTAAACAGATTGATGTGCACCTGATAAGAAAATTGCAGACCTAAACCAACAAGCTCCTGCCGCGCCGCCGCTTCATTGCGGTGACCGCGAGAAGTCTTTGCGTCCTTTGACTTTCCTTTGCGCCTTTGCGGGAAATTTTGCTAACTTCAGCGCTGAAACATCTCTGACCACAAATAACGTGACATGAAAAGCCTACCGATTTTATATACTTACACACTTACTGCTTTTGCGTTTAGTTTTATATCGTGCAACAACTCGGCAGGTAATAACTCAGGACGTTCTATTTCGGAACTAACAAAAGCAAAAGTCGATGGCGCGGTTTCATGTACAGTTAATGGTCTCACAGTTGCCGACAGCTCAATTTACGCCAACAATGGTGGCAATGAATTCAAACCTACGGTTGTCAACACAGTTAACTTTGATGCAGCCCCTGAAGGAATGGTAAAAATTCCCGGTGGTGAATTCAGCATGGGCGGTGTGAACCCCACCGGTATGCAGGATGGTGGCCACGAAGCGATGAATGACGCAAGGCCTATTCACAGGGTGTATGTGAATCCATTTTATATGGACGAAACAGAGGTTACCAATGCAGAATATGCAAAATTTGTTGCTTCAACCAGCTATATTACGGTGGCCGAAAAAAAGCCTACAAAAGAAGAATTTCCGGATGCACCGGAAGAAAACCTGGTGGCCGGCTCAGTTGTATTTACCCCTCCTTCTCACGAAGTTCCATTGAACGACCATTATCAATGGTGGAACTATGTGAAAGGAGCGAATTGGAGACATCCGACAGGCCCGGATAGTGATATTAAAGGCAAGGATAATTACCCCGTGGTACAAATAGCTTACGAAGATGCCGTTGCGTATGCAAACTGGGCGGGAAAAAGATTGCCAACAGAGGCAGAGTGGGAATTTGCTGCACGAGGCGGAAAAGCGGGAGAAATGTACGCATGGGGCAACCAGCTAAAACCAAATGATAAATGGATGGCTAATACATTCCAGGGACATTTTCCAAACAATGACCAGGGTAGCGATGGCTTTGTAGGCATTGCGCCCATTAAACAATTTTCGCCGAACATATATGGTCTTTATGATGTGGCTGGCAACGTTTGGGAATGGTGCAATGACTGGTACAGATCAGATTATTACCAAGAACTTTCCAGACAAGCCGTTACAAGAAACCCACAAGGCCCCACAACATCTTTCGATCCTTCTGAGCCAGGCACCGAAAAGAAAGTGCAAAGAGGTGGCTCTTTTCTTTGTACAGATCAATATTGCACAAGATATATGGTAGGTACTCGCGGCAAAGGCGAGTTCAGTTCTGCCAGTAATCACATTGGTTTCCGCTGCGTAAAAGACGTTTCGAAGAAAACAATGCTGGCGAAAAAATAGGAATCAGGAGTGTGGAACTAGGAATTAGAAGATGCTCGAACAAGTTATTAGTTAATAATTGCTGGTTTGTAGACTTTAGAGCTGGAATTTCTGCATTTCCCTACAACTAAATACCTACTAGCCTTCTACGACGCAGTCCTCCAAACTTCTAATTCCTAACCCTAGTTTCCCCGGCATAATTTTTTCAATACAGTAGAACAAAACTTACTTGTATGAAAAAAGTACTCTCTGCATGCCTTGTATGTTTTACAGTCGTCGCTGTTATGTCATGCGGCACAGGCAAAAAACTGAAATCAGCCAATGCTGAAATCCAGCGTCTCGATAGCGTAAACAACTCACTCAATCAGCAAATAGCAGGTCTTAAAGACAACATGAATGATCTCAATGCACAAAAAGATGCATTGAACGCTAACCTTAATAATGCCAAACAGGGCATGGCAAATCAGCAGAAGCAAATGCAATCCTTGCAAAGTTCACTGCAATCACAAAGAAAAGCGATGGAAGATCTCCGCGCAAAGATCGCCGACGCTTTGAATGGGTTTAAGTCAGATGAGGTGCAGGTTACATACAAGGACGGTCTGGTGTATGTATCTTTGCAGGACAAACTGTTATTCAAATCAGGTAGTGCGATTCTTGATGAACGCGGTAAACAAGCATTGGGAACGGTAGCATCGGTGCTCAACCAGGACACCAGCATTAAAATAATGGTAGTTGGTCACACAGACTCGGTTGCTTTTAAAAAATCCTATAAAGACAACTGGCAGTTGAGCACAGAAAGAGCCAATACCATTGTTCGCATTCTTCGTGATAGTTATAGCGTGGATCCAGCCCGTCTGACTGCAGCGGGCCGAAGCAAGTACTCTCCTGTCGCAGACAATGCTACACCAGAAGGGCGAGCCAGCAATCGCCGGACAGAAATAGTTTTAACACCGGATCTATCCGAGGTTTGGAACCTTGTGAATGCATCGTCGCAGCAGTAGAAAGCTTAACGCCTGATGCGAAATGCTTAACGCTTAAAGTGTAACTTTTGAGGTTATACTTTAAGCGTTTTATTAATCAACCCTTTACACATAAATTGTGTTAAGCTTTAGGCATTTAGCTTTAAACTCTTCCGGGCACAACATTTTCTGTAATAATCCCTCGAATAACAACCAGATAACATTTATTACTGATTTTTGCCGCAGGCCTTATTTATACAGGCAGCAGTAAAACGATTTTCCAGAATCCGGCTCAGATATGGTCAAAGGAGCCACGGGTATAATTTCCGCTCATCCTAATGTTCAACCGTTAAAGGAGCAAAACTTTCTATATTTGGCCTCATCCGAAAAAACGGAAAAGTTTTTTTACCCGATGACGTCTAAGGGTTAAGAAAAAATAAAAAGTAAAAAAACTCCGGTGCAGCTAGTTCTATGTTCTGGAAAATGTAAATCAACAAAAAGCTGGAGTATTTTTTGGGGCAAATTTTTTATTTTTTCCTTTTTGCTTATTGCCGATATTTTTCATTGAAATATTTCATAAATCTCAGTCAATGTATTTGCTACCAAAAAAATTACATTTCTTCTGTTTCGTCACTTTTTCCGCTATTATGGTTGTTGCCTGCGGAGATAAAAAGCAGGAAGCAGCTTCGAAAGACAGACAAAAATCATCCGGTCCTGCCGAAGTGGATGTTATTATTGCCGCTTCCCAAAGCATCAGCAATATCGTGGAGGCAAACGGAACCGTTGTCGCGAATGAATATGTTGAACTGAGACCTGAGGTGACAGGCAGACTTATCTACCTCAACGTACCAGAAGGGAAATTTGTAAACAAAGGAACTGTGATCGCCCGAATCAACGATGCGGACCTACAAGCCCAAATCGCAAAAAGCAAAGTACAACTCGACCTGGCTGAAAAAACCGTTGACCGATACAAGCAATTGCTCGCAGTGAACGGCATGAACCAAAGCGACTACGATGTGGCTTTGAATCAAATGAACGGATATAAAGCAGACATTGCATACTACCAGGCGTTAATTGATAAAACAGTTATCAAAGCACCATTTAGCGGCATTGTGGGCCTGCGCCAGGTGAGCCCCGGAGCTTATGTTTCTTCGACAAACATCATCGCCACAATTCAGCAACTGGATAAAATAAAAATTGATTTCACCATACCTGAGAACTATAACAGCATTATTAAGATGGGCGGTACGGTTCGTATAAAGGTGGATGAAAATGAACAGAGCGATTTAAAAGCAACCATCATAGCGATCGAGCCGCAGGTAACCGCAGCAACACGCAATCTGAAAGTAAGAACGGTATTGCAAAATGGCAAACCGAATCCAGGCGCTTTCGTAAAAGTGTTCATCAACGCCAGTACCGAAAAAAAAGCGATCATGGTGCCTACCAACTGCATCATACCGGATGACAAAAACAAACAACTGGTATTGGTAAAAAATGGTCATGCAAACTTTGTAAATGTTGAAACCGGCGACAGAGAAGCCAGCAACGTAGAAATAACAAAAGGCGTAAATCCAGGAGACTCCGTTGTTGTTACCGGTGTACTGTTTGCCCGCCCGAAATCTCCGGTGCATATACGTTCAGTTAAGAAACTGGACCAGTCGGTAGCGACTCAGTAATCAGGAGTTAGAAATTAGGAATTAAGATGGTGTACGATTCGTGATTCAAGTTTCTCGTCCAATTTTCAATTTTCAACTTTCAACTTTCAATTAGATTCATGAACATATCTGAGTTATCGTTAAAGCGGCCGGTATTTGCTACGGTGATGAACCTTGCAATTATCCTGTTTGGTATAGTCGGATTCAACTTTCTTGCAGTAAGAGATTACCCTGCAATTGATCCGCCGATTATTACAGTTACGACTTCATACACAGGTGCCAATCCTGATATTATTGAGAGCCAGATCACAGAGCCATTGGAGAAACAGATCAATGGTATTCCCGGCATTCGTACCATTACTTCATCAAGCTCTCTGGGTTCCAGCCAGATCACCGTTGAGTTTAACCTTGGCGTGGAACTGGAAGCTGCTGCGAGTGACGTACGCGATAAAGTGAGCCAGGCGCAACGTAGCTTACCACTGGATATCGACGCACCTCCTGTGGTTGCAAAAGCAGATGCCAACAGTGACCCGATTCTGATCCTTGCAGTGCAAAGCCGCTCCAAAGGTTTGATGGAGTTGAGCGAGTATGCTGAAAACGTTTTGCAACAACAATTGCAAACGGTAAACGATGTAAGCTCCGTGGGCATTTTTGGGCAGAAGCGTTATGCAATGCGCATTTGGTTGAACCCCGATAAAATGAGTGCATTCAATGTTTCATTCAATGATATACGTACTGCATTAAACAGCGAAAACGTAGAACTTCCTCCGGGAAAGATCTACGGTAATAACACAGAGCTTACCATTCGCACATTGGGTCGCCTTACATCAGAACAGCAATTCCGTGATCTGTTAATTCGCGAAGATTCCAGCGGCATTGTCAGATTGAGCGATATCGCACGTGTAGAGCTTGGCCCGGAAGCATTGGAGCAAAGCTGGAAATACAATGGCGTGAATGCCGTTGGTCTTGCCGTGATTCCACAACCGGGCGCCAATAACATTGCCATTGCAGATGAAGTGTACAAACGTCTGGATGAAATTAAAAAAGAAAACAAATCAGGTATAGAAGTAAGTGTCCTGATCGATAATACGCAAAACATCCGTAACTCACTAAGCGAGGTTGAAGAAACATTGCTGATTGCTTTTGCACTGGTGGTATTGGTCATCTTCTTCTTCTTCCGCAACTGGTTAATCGCCATCAGGCCACTGATCGATATTCCTATTTCACTCGTTGCTACTTTCTTCATCATGTATATAGCGGGCTTCTCCATCAACATCCTTACCATGCTGGGTATTGTACTGGCAACGGGCCTTGTGGTGGATGACGGCATCGTTGTCACGGAAAATATTTTCCGCAAACTTGAAGAAGGCATGCCAATACACAAAGCGGCATTGGAAGGCAGTAAGGAAATTTTCTTTGCCGTTATTTCCACGTCTATCACATTGGCAGTTGTGTTCCTGCCTGTGATATTCCTTCAAGGATTCGTGGGACGATTGTTCCGTGAATTTGGTGTGGTATTGGCCGCAGCCGTATTGATCTCAGCCTTTGTATCACTTACCATCACTCCGGTACTGAATGTCTATTTAACGCGTAAAAACAGTTCTCACGGTAAATTTTATCTGGCTACAGAACCCTTCTTTACCGGCATGGAAAATGGCTACAGAAGAATACTGGAAGGATTCTTAAAAATAAGATGGATGGCATGGGTGATCATTGTAGTGTGCGTTGGAATTATCATTTTCGTGTTTACACATCTTCAAAGTGAAATTGCCCCGCTGGAAGACAGAAGCAGCATTCGTTTCACAGCTACCGGCGCAGAAGGTATGAGCTTTGGAGCCATGAATGCTCTTACTGATAAGGTCTCTAACTATTTATACGATTCAGTTCCTGAAAGAGATTTCGTTTTCGCGAGAACTCCGGCAGGAACAAGCGTGAACACTTCACAACCTCGTATCGGCCTCGTCGATCCCCGTGATCGCAAAAGAAGTCAGAACGAAATTGCAAACGATCTGCAAAAGAAATTATCACGCTTTAATGATGCGCGGATATTTGCCATCCAGGAGCAAACCATCTCCGTGGGTTCCGGTTCAAGAACAAGTTTGCCCGTACAGTTTGTATTGCAGAATCAGGATTTAAATAAACTTAAAGCTGCCATTCCAAAGTTCCTCGACGAAGCGAGAAAAGATAAAACTTTCTCTAACGTTGATGTGAATCTGAAATTTAACAAACCAGAATTGCAGATCACCGTGGATCGTATGAAAGTAAAAGATCTTGGTCTCTCTACCCAGGATGTTATTTCGGCTATGCAATCGGCATTCAGTGGTGGCCGTTTGGCATATTTCATCATGAATGGTTACCAGTACCAGGTAATAGCACAGGTAGACAGGCAGGACAGAAACAAGCCAATTGACATTTCAAACCTGTATGTAAAAAATGCAAGTGGTCAAAATATACCATTGAGTGCAGTAGTGCACATGGAAGAAAGCACCAACCCATCAACCTTGTTTCACTTCAACAGATATAAAGCTGCCACCATCCAGGCTTCTTTGTCAGAAGGCAGAACCATTGGCGATGGCATTAAAGCAATGGATTCAATTGCAGCCAAAGTACTGGACCCAACCTTCCAGACAGCATTGAGCGGGTCTTCACGTGATTATGCGGAAAGCTCCTCCAACATTCTGTTTGCGCTTGGGCTGGCAATTATATTGATCTATCTTGTGTTGTCTGCACAGTTCGAGAGCTTTATTGATCCGATAGGCATCATACTTACCGTTCCATTGGCATTCGCCGGCGCCTTGTTGAGCCTTTGGGCATTTCATCAGACACTCAACATATTCTCTGAGATTGGTATGATCATGCTGGTAGGTCTCGTTACCAAAAACGGTATCCTGATCGTTGAGTTTGCCAACCAGAAAAGAGCGCTCGGGCTTCCAAAATTTGAAGCCGTAACTGAAGCGGCACAACAAAGGCTAAGACCAATCCTGATGACGAGTCTTGCCACATCACTTGGAGCATTGCCAATTGCCATGAGTCTTGGTGCAGCTTCTACCAGCCGTATTCCTTTGGGTATTGTAGTAGTAGGAGGCATCTTGTTCTCGTTAATATTAACGTTGCTGGTAATTCCGGCGGTATACACATACTTGTCGGGTAAACACAAAGCACATGTTACGCAAATTAACGAGTAGTTGAAAATTGAAAATGATTCGCAGGGGCGAATTGCATTCGCACTCTTCGCATATCGCGAAACACGATTAACATTATCGCAAACGGACCATCGTTAAATATTTTGTTTTAATTATGATGTCAGCAGTAGTACTTCTATTAAGCATTGGTTGCGTCGCACTCTTCAGCGGCAGGAAGTTGATTGAGCGTATTTTTATAAACATGAATGTGTCCCCTTTCATTAAAAAAGGTGTTGCAATTACTTGTACTCTTTTCATATGCGGCTATTCATTTTCCCAAAACCTTACATTGGAAGATGCCGTAAACATTGCGTTAAAAAATAGCCTTGATATACAGCTCGCTAAAAACAATGTAACCGTTAACGATATCAACAATTACATTGGCATCGCCGGAGGATTGCCGGTAATATCAGGGACGGCGACTGACGCAGAGCAGCTTTCCAACATTAATCAAAAGTATGCAGATCCGAAGCGTGATGTTGAAAAAAGAGGCGTTGCCACTAACAACCTTAGTGGAAACATACAAGCAAGCTATTTGTTATTTAACGGAATGCGTGTTGTTACGACCAGGAAAAGACTAAACGAATTGCTCAACCAAAGTAAGGAGCAATTGAACTCACAGGTTCAAAACATCATCGCTTCAGTGATGACATCTTACTATGATGTCATTCGTCAGCAGAACTATATCAAAACGATAGATCAATCACTAGTTGTATCTCAGCAAAAGCTCGACATCGTTAAAACACAACAGGCAGTTGGGATGGCAAACAATGCAGATCTGTTCCAGGCACAAGTAGATTATAACACGCTTTTACAATCGCACCAGTCACAGCAACTGGCAATTGACCAGGCTAAAACGGAATTGCTACGGTTACTTACCTTAAAAGCAGATTCTGTCATTACTATTTCAGATACTATTTTGGTGGATCATTCACTTGTATTGGGAACCGTTTTGGACAATCTTCCTAACAACCCTGATTTACGGGCGGCAGAGGACCAGGTGAGGATCAATGAATTTATCGTAAAAGAAACAGCGGCGCAGCGCTATCCTTCCCTGCGTTTGAATGGCGGTTACAGCTTCGTGTACAATAGCAGCGCCGCGGGTGACACCCGCTTGAACAACAGCTACGGTCCAACCATTGGCGTTGGGGTTGGCGTTCCTATTTACAATGGTTCTATATATAAACGGCAACAAAAAATTGCAGAAATGAATGTTAACTCTGCAGAACTCAGTAAAGACATTATCGTAAGAGATTATTCTGCGAACATCATCAAAACATACCAGGCCTACACTAGCACATTAAAGCAACTTGAAACGCAAAGAAAAAACTACGAGTTGTCAAAACAATTGGTTGATCTGATACTTCAAAAATTCCAATTGCACCAGGCAACTATTATTGACGTAAGAACGGCACAACAAAGTTTTGAACTTGCAGGCTATAGCCTTATCAACTTGAGCTTCTCCGCCAAATCAGCAGAGATCGAATTGAAAAGAGTGAGCAATCAATTGAAACCATAGTTAGTGCAGCGTTCGGAAATAGAAATTAATAATTAACAATTAATAGGTGTAGCATCTGGATAAGAACACTGCTTAACTATGTTCGACATACAATAGGGCAACATTCTGTCGTGAATGTTGCCCTATTAATTTTTAATTATTAATTATTAATTTCCCGCAATGCTTCCACATGAACTCATCCTTCTTTGTTGCGCGGCTTTTGCGGCGGGTTTTATCGATGCTATTGTAGGCGGAGGCGGACTTGTACAAACGCCTGCAACACTGATCATTTTGCCGCAATATCCTGTTGCTACATTATTGGGCACTATAAAAATTCCTTCATTTTCCGGCACCAGTATTGCAGCATGGCAATATACAAGACGTGTAAAGCTTGATATGCGCTTGCTGGCAGGCGTATCAATCTGTGCCTTTTTTGCGGCACTGTTCGGCTCAGCCATGGCCAGCAAATTAAGCAATGCTGTTTTTAAACCTGTCATATTAATATTGCTGATTGGCGTTGCCATCTATACGTATAGTAACAAAAAATTCGGGCAAAGCGAACATGAGTTAAAGGAAACAAAAAATGCGCTGGCCTATGGCATTTCATTTGGCCTCCTGCTAGGTTTCTATGATGGCTTCATCGGTCCGGGAACAGGTAGTTTTCTTATTCTCCTCTTTGTAAGTGTATTAGGTCAGGACTTTCTGCATGCCAGCGCTTACGCGAAAATCATTAACCTTGCCACGAATTGTGCATCGATCATCTACTTCAGCAGCACCGGTCATATTTTGTATCATTATGCAATCCCCATGGCGGTATTTAATGTTTGCGGCTCATTCGTTGGTGCGAGGCTAGCCTTGCTAAAAGGTAATCGTTTTATACGCATCGTCTTTTTAATCGTGGTAACGGGCATGATCATACGTTTTGCGTGGGATGTAGCGAAGCTGGCGATAAGAGGTTAGCTGCTAGTTATTGGTTATTAGCCATCAATTTTGACTAGCGGAGACTAAAGCAGAACAACCAACAATCCACTAAGTGTATCCCCTTAGATCCGAAAAATTTTCTTCAATAAAATTGGATTATATTATTTTGACATTTAATTTAACATATCCATAGCAGTTAGACTGCTTTTAAACCTTCTCCTTAGTTAACAAAGATGTAATACACAAACTGAACATTTCGTTGAAAGTTTCAAGATATTTGCATTGTCAAGTTACAATATCCAATTAGAAAAAAACCAATAGTCCATTAGTCCAAAAAACCGAGTCCACGTCCAATGAACAAACAAGCATCACAACCTTTTCTATGAAGTAATTATCCACCAATCCATGTGAAGACCAGGTAATATATCCGATCCTAGCAGTCAAGATTTATCCACCTTTATTATATTACCTAATTTTAAAAAAGCTGTTCTAACGAACGGCTTTTTTTATTCTTAGTAACTGAATAACTGAGTTTTCAAGTCAAGATGTTCGAAAAAAAATTAATAATTAATAATTAAAAATTAACAGGGCATTGTCGATTATAATTTTGAGGGCAACACTATTAATTCTTAATTATTAATTATTAATTGAATTGGTGCCAGGCGTTATCAGACATTCATTTTATAAAGCAAGTCTGACACTTACCTGGACTTAGTTATTTGTATTGGATGTTTTCGTTTTTGCCCATGCAAATTTATCAATCCTTGTACCACGCAGTATTAAGGAGTAGTTAACTTAGCGTTGTTGAATTGATTTTAACAAAATCAATTTATGACTCCAGACCCTTATCATCAAAGAGAGCGAGTATCTGTTGTGATTTAATTTCTGTGTCGGCATTCTGCAGCATACAATGCAGATGCATCAGTTCTTTTTCAGTTAAAACAATGTGGACAATATTACCCGGTGTAGGAAGAACGATATATTTCAACTTATCATCAATGGGAACAAGCGTTTCACAACGCGCCGTTACTAACTCAATAAAAGTTTCGAAATTATTTTTATCAAGTATCAGCATCGTTGTGCCAAATGTTACCTGGTAAATGTTACAAGCATGATCGTCAAAATGCCATGATTTGAAATTGCACATATTGGAAGTTTATGGTGCAAATGAAATACGGAGTGTTGAGAGATCGGTTATAGATTAGGGAATTCGGTTTGCGAGAGAGAAAAATTAATAATTAAGAATTAAGAATTAATAGTGTGCATTCGAAATCATAGTCGCCGTTCATGACTAGTCAAAAAAATAGGGAATCATCGAATAAACGACTGATGCCCTATTAATTTTTAATTATTAATTATTAATTACCTCAATGTCTCACCGCCACCGCTTCACTCGCCACATGTTTATGTTTGAAAAATACGGCGAACAAAACCGCTACGATTAAGGCATATATAGAGAATGCCATCCAGATGCCGTGCCAGTTCTTGGTACCGTCCATTGAAGTGTAGTATTCCTGAATTATAAATCCGCTAATGGTACTTCCTGCAACGGCTCCTACTCCATTTGTCATCATCATAAACATTCCCTGTGCACTTGACCTGATATGAGGTGTAGTGGACGTTTCCACAAATAGCGAACCGGAAACGTTGAAGAAATCGAATGCCATTCCATAAACAATGCAGGACAAAATAATAAGACTTACTCCAACCGGTGAAGGATCGCCATACGCAAACAGCCCAAACCTGAACACCCAGGCCAGCATACTTATAAGCATAACATTCTTAATACCAAAGCGTCTCAGGAAAAATGGAATCGCAAGAATGAAAGCTGTTTCAGAAAACTGAGAGATAGACATGATGATGGTTGACCTTTTCACCACGAATGAATTCGCATATTCGGGAACCTTACTGAACTCGCCCAGAAAAACGTCTCCATAAGCATTCGTCAGTTGCAACGCCGCTCCAAGAAACATGGAGAAAATAAAGAAGAGCGCCATTTTCTTATCCTTGAATAAAGCCAAAGCATCAAGACCCAATATCTGTCCCCAACTCTTTTTCCCGGTTTGTTTACCCAATGGCGGACATGCCGGCAACGTAAATGAATACAGGCCCAGTATAAACGATGCTATTGCTGCGATATAAAATTGGTTGGCAGACGCCTTATTTCCGCTGAGATTGGTGGTCCACATTGCTGCTATGAAGCCTATAGTTCCAAAAACACGAATTGGCGGAAAGTCAAGCACTACATCAAACTGGTTATTTTTTAACCCGGTATAACCTATGGAATTGGCAAGCGCTATGGTAGGCATGTAGAAAATCATAGCCAATAAGATTCCCCAAAAAAACTGAGAAGGATCATTGATCTGCGGGATCAGGCATAAGGACATACCGCTTAATACGTGGAGAAATCCGTACAGTTTCTCGGCATTCACCCAGCGATCCGCCACCACTCCCATCAATGCCGGCATAAATAAGGATGCGATTCCCATTGTTGAAAAAATAACTCCAAACTTTCCTCCATCCCATCCTTTTGTGCTAAACCAGTAATTGCCAATTGTGATTAGCCATGAACCCCAAACAAAAAATTGCAGGAAACTCATTATCGTCAGGCGGAACTTAATACTCATGTATGCAGATTAATAGAATAAAGGGGTCAAGATAGTAAATAATGGGAAATGGGAAAAAAAAGACGATGTACGGTGCAAGAAAGCCGTCACGAGGCCGTTTTCAAAAGCATTTCGTAAATCGTATTTCGTATATCGTACTCAACAATCCACAGGCGGCTCTCTACTGCCTACCGGTAACCGGCTACTGGCTACTGACATTTGTCAACCCACCTGCCCTCAATAACCACCATCAACGATCAATTAAATCCCGTAATTTCGCCCCAGAAAAAGCTTTACAAGATGATTATTACAGACTCAACAATTTCTATACAAAAGATTATAGAAGCAGAAAAAGAAAAAGCTCTTCGAAGCATTGGCGAGAAAATTATCCATAAGGAAAGAATAACCGGGGAAGAAGGCGTTTTACTTTTTGAAAAAGGGAGCCTGCCTTTTGTGGGCGCTTTGGCGAATCATGTTCGCGAAAGACTGCATGGCAATAAAACATATTTCAACCGCAATTTCCATATTGAACCAACAAACGTTTGCGTGTTCTCCTGCAAGTTCTGCTCCTACTCACGCTTGTATGCACATCGTGAAGAGGGTTGGGAACTGAGTACAGACGACATGCTGAACATCGTTAAAAAATACGATGGCAAACCGGTTACGGAAGTACACATCGTTGGTGGCGTTCACCCGAAATTGAATCTTAATTTCTTCGCAGACCTTTTGCAAAAAATAAAGGCTCATCGCCCGGACCTGCACGTAAAGGGCTTTACAGCTGTGGAGCTTGATTACATGTTCCGCAAGGCGAAAATGACGATCGACGAAGGAATGAAATTTCTTCATGAAGCAGGTTTGCAATCATTGCCGGGTGGTGGCGCAGAGATATTTGCCCCTGAGATACGCACACAGATCTGCGAGGACAAAGTTGACGCAGCGGGCTGGCTGGCTATTCATGAAGCAGCACACAAACTGGGCATGCATTCGAATGCGACCATGTTATATGGTCACATTGAAAAATTCCATCACCGCATTGATCACATGGAAAGATTGCGCAGCCTGCAGGACAAAACGGGTGGTTTCAACACCTTTATTCCGCTGAAGTTCCGCAATAAACAAAATGACATGAGCGATGTGCCGGAAAGCTCGGTAACGGAAGATATGAGGCTTTATGCGATTGCAAGATTATACATGGACAACTTCCCTCACCTGAAAGCATACTGGCCAATGCTGGGCCGCAAAAACGCCCAGTTAAGCCTAGCCTTCGGCGTAAACGATATCGATGGCACCATCGACGATTCTACAAAGATATATTCAATGGCAGGCAGCGAAGAGCAAACGCCTGTAATGAGCACCGCTGAAATGGTGGCGTTGATCAAACAGGTAAAACGTCAGCCTGTTGAGCGTGATACTTTATACAATGAAATCAGAGATTATTCTGACATTGATATCAAAGAGATTGAAGTAAATCCGCTGTTGAATTAAAAGTAAAAAATAAAAAGTAAAAAGGGAGCCCGGCTTACATCGGGCTCCCTTTTTACTTTGAGGCTTTAAGAAAGTTTTGAGTAGTAAAACCCTCATAACGTTTATCAAATAAAAAAGCGTTCGATACATTTCGAACGCCTTTTTATTTTTTATTTTTTACTTATTCGCTACTGCTTTAAAAACCTTATCAAACCTGTTCTTTCACCGTTCATATAACCGAACACCTGGTAAACACCTGCGCTCAGGTCAGACAGATCAAGCTGTTGCTCGTTGTTGCCGGTAGAAACCTGCACGCCGAATTTACGCCATACCTTTCCTGACATATCTGTAATATACAGATCCATCGTGCCACCAGAACCGCTATTAACACTCAGCTTCACACTTCTTGTAACCAATGTTGGTGCGAAACCTGTGATCGCAAATCCATTTGCCTGGTTAAGAATGGCGGCCACTTTACTATAAGTGACAGAACCGTCTTTATCGATTAATCGCAAACGATAGTAATTATTGCCGTCACTTAAAGCATCGGCGTAGTTGTAGTTTGTAACCCCTTCACGACCCGGTACGCTGCCCACTTTGGTAAAGTCGCGACCATTGTTTGATTTCAATACTTCAACCGATTGAGGAATGTCAACCTCATCAACGGTCCATTTCAGGTTAGCAGAAGAACCCGATTTTGTGGCAGTGAAATCGAGTAATATAACTGGTAGCGGCGCACCGATAAGGCCGAACGTAAACAAGTTAAAACCGCTGAGTACGGCTGATGTTGCCGTTCCATTTACCGAATTACCCGGAGAAATAGAAATGCCGGTGCCACCCTGCGCACTGGTCCATTGTGAACCACTATTAGAGGCCACAACCAGTGCACTGTTGGCAGGAGCGCCGGGAACCGCCTGGCCAAACAATAAAAGCTGCACAGATGCATCACTTCCAAAAGCCCTTCCTATTGACCAGTATTCCGCACTGGAAATTCCCTGCAGCGGTGCCGCAACCGGAGAGCCGTTGGCTGTCCTGAAATAATTTGCAGTGTAAGAAGAAATCGTTGTTGAATTTGGAGCCACTTCAATTGGCCTGTAGAAGCCGTTGCTTCCAGTAGGGAACCTATATACGTTGGTTGTATTTGTGCTTCTTGTTACGGGTCCTGAAACATAACTGCTGTTATTGGCACTGGTCACACCCTGGGCGTATTCAGTACTCCTGACAGTAATCGTTCTGGCAACAGTGGTTGTAAGCACACCAGACGTCAAATCCAATCTTCCTACCTGAAGCGCATTATTTAAACTTACACCTCCAGATGTATTATTAAGGCGCAATGCCACTTGATTGTTGGCATTATCGATTACGCCGGAACTGCTGGTGATTGTTTGCGCTGCGTTGCCGTTAAGCTCCACAACAAACAGATTCTTTGATGAACTGGTTGCAATGCTGCTGCTTGTAAACTGTCCGCCTGTTTGATTAAAATTACCTTTGATACCCAGTTTACTTGTCCCTGTTACATTATCATTTTCCTGTAAAGAAAATGTACCCGTAGACTGTACATAGTTGCCGTTTACCTGCAAAGTATAATCTGCGTCCTTGGTACCGTCATTTTCTGTCGAAGAAAGCTGCACGGTGGCGTTTGTACTAAGAACAAAATTCTTATTGACTGTAACTAAATTGGTCGGGCTACCCGAGTTGGCCAATAAAATCACTGTAAGACTATTGAAACCCAATACCTGTAAATCACCCTTTATTGTTGTATTGTCATACAAATGCAAATTGTATGAGTAAGGGAAAGCATTAAGTATATTAGGGCAGTTAATATACAGATTTCCCAATGACAAATTGGTTCCGGGAAAAGTCGGCAAATCATTTATTGATCCGGTCACTTGTATCGTAGAAGCCACATCCCATGTAGCCTGGGGAATCAGTCCGCGGTCTCTGGCATGAATATAATTAGAACCTGCATTAAAAGAAACATTGGTCCCTGTAGTCTCAAGAAACAGACCATGAGGATTCACTGTAACAGTACCATTTACTGCCAACGTAGCACCACTATTGACTGACAGGGTTGATCCAAAGTTAGCAACTGGATCTGTGTCAGCTTCCATGATAAAAGTTCCGTTGATAACACCGGATGCACCACTCACAAGACTTACATGCAGCTCGTTGTCGCCACTGGTAAATATTTTTAATGAAGAGCCACTACCTACTGCCAAAGCGTTGGTACTAGCCGAAACATTGATATCGGTAATTGCGTTACTCGTAAAAACAACTGTGCTGTTACTCGTCACATTCAGTGATGCAATATTAATTAACAGGCCATTCATAACAACCGTTACGCTTGTATTAAATGTAACATTGTCGCCTGAGCCGGGAACGCTTGCTGTTGACCAGTTTGAGGCAACATTCCAACTTCCGCCGGTGGCACCTGTCCACGTGATATTTGCAGCCAGCAGCGATGAGGAATGTAAAGTGAAAAATGATAAGCACAGTAGTAAGAAGTATAATTTCCTCATACCAAAAATTTTATAAGCATTAATAGGGACACAGGACGTGGATAAAGTTAAATTTTGGTTTTTTTACTAGGAAATTTGAAGCTGCTACAAAATACAATTTTTTGACCTACATCAAAATAGTTGAATTTTTATTTTACCCGTCGTAAACAATAAAAATCAATAGAAAAGTGTCAAACCGTGTAATGGTGACGCAAAAAAACAACAATTCATGTAAATGTTATTGTTTGGTTACGACAATATTTTTACAGTGGGTATTTTCAACTTTCCCAGCAACACAATACCCACATCTTAAATTCATCGAATCACAAGCTCCCATAAAAAAGCATACCCCTGTTAAAGGATATGCTTTATAAGTTGGAAAGGTTTAATGCCTAATCAGTATTAATAAATGTTACACCGACTACCAAAAAAGTTCGGGGCGTTCATCCTTTGCCCTGTTTATCTGCTTTCCATGTTCATTTTGCTCTTGAAGCGTCCACTTATTTGTTAGTGTGGTCTCGCGCCATAGCCTGCCTGCCTTGCGGAACACCTGTACGGGAAGACTGAAATCTTTTACAAGTGAAGACTCAAATTGTTCAACCGTCATGCTGGAAGTAACTTCCAATTCCCCCTCTTCGTGCGATTTACGCACATCGCAAACACATTGGTTCCCTGTTTCGACAAGATGGGTTTTTGAAAGCTGCCTGTCACTATGCTTTTTCTTAAAAAACTCAATTTTCAAAAATGGAAATGTCTTGCTGAATTCGAGTTGCAAATCGTGCAACCTGCGGTTGTCATTAATTTGTATAGTCATAGTGTTTATTTTTCACATTAAGAGAATAGAAAACGTCGTTTCCAAGACAGTACGGGTAAATAAAACAGGAGACTATAGCCGGCAAATCGTTATTGTAAATGTTGTATGTAAATCTAGAAACTAAAGTGTGATAATTTGGTTAAACAGGCCGGTTTAACAATAGGTTTTACTAAGTTAATAAATCTTATTCATGATGCACATGACTTTCGTAACTTTTAATATTTACCAAAGAAATTAACACTCCGACCATCAAAATGATCAATGCAACATAGCCTATCATAAACGGATAATTATAAATGGATAAGGGCATTCTGTGCGGCACTTTTTTACCCGGACGGGCAAAAGGAGCTGCATCGGCTACCGGATTTTTTTCTTCCGTTTTTATATATTCCACTATGCTTTCTATCTGGCTGTTATTTAAATCCGGGTGGTCGGGCATAACAATCTGGTTGTGCTTGTTAAACAGTTCCAGCGCTTCCTTATCCCCGCTTTTTACCATAGACTGGGAGCCCTTCACAAAGCTGATTATCCATGGCATGGTATGGCGCTCATACACTTTTGCCAGTGCGGGCCCCGTCAGCGTTTTGTTCACATTGTGACAGGATGCGCAGCGCCCCTGGAAGAGTTTTTTACCCTCATCGGCATTTACATCTTGTGCAACCGAATGCACTCTTACACAAAACAAAAAGCAAACAGCCATTACTCTTAATGTTGCAAAATATTTGCGCGAAAAATACTTTGAAGCTTTAATCATTTTCCAGCTTTTTAATATCGTTAATCAGCAATTGGATGTCTTTGTCGGACGTTCCATCATAATAACCACGAATGAATTGATCCTTGTCCATCAGCACCAACCTGTCGCTATGAATAAAATCCTCCGGTCCCCCGTCCCCTTCCGTTGCTGTAATGTAGAAGCCTTTGCGTGCAAGGCGGTACAGCTCTTTTTTATCACCCGTTAATAATTTCCATTGACAGGGATCGATCCCGTTCAATTTTCCGTAAACAGCCAGTTTTTCCGGCGTATCACGTTCGGGGTCCACTGTAAAGGAAATGAACCGCACATCATCAGTATTTGCATACGCCGTGCTCACCTTTTTAATGTGCCTGAACATATCCGGACATATGGTTGGGCAAGATGAAAAAAAGAAATTCGCCACAGTGATTTTTCCTTTGATCGCGCCGGAACCATAAACTTGATGCTGTTGATCGCTGAATGAAAACGGCATTAAGGCAATGGCATTTTTCTTGCTTACCCAAGTATCGTTATAACCTTTGTATGGCAACGGACTGTATTTATTTTCCAGCCAGTTTACAACGGTATAAGCCAGTAGCGGTACCACCAAAACCAGCACCAGAAAGGCTTTCCACGAACTTAATATGTACCTGAGCAACTTTTTCATTTCTTTTCACTCGTAGATATTACCGGTGCCGGATCCGTTGGCAAATATGGCGGCGCACCCTTTCGATTGTTATTCAACGTGTCCATAATGGCCGGCAGATAAGCCATAAACAATATGATCGCCATAGCTATGAGCCACGGACGGAAAGTATCGAATATGGGTATCCGTTTTTCTGTATGATAAACTTCACTAACCGGAAAATCAATAACAGGCTCTGCCGTGCGTTTGCTAAAAAATGTGCCGAAGAAAACGACGAAATACAACAGTCCCGCAGTGAACATAATACCGCCGCCTGCAAGACCGAGCATTGTTGTGATCACCCAATAGGGATTGTACAATTCGCTTTCAGGATTGAGATAAGTGAGCCCAAGATTCGTTCTGCGCGGTTCGCCCAAAAGCCCACCCCACATGAGTCCTGTAGAGAAAATCAAAACGCCCACTGTCCATAAATAAGGAACGATTGTATTGATCTTTGGTAGAAAAATTTTCTTACCTGTAAGTTGTGATGTCATGAAAATCGACATACCCAATATCGCCAGAAACACCGGTCCGGCAACAGTTAGGTGAAAGTGCCCCGGCACCCACGCCGTGTTATGAATAACGTTATTGAGCGAATAAGATGCGTTCACCAAACCTGTCAATCCACCAAAAATAAATAGTATCAAACCATTGATGAGATAGCCAAACAGGTAAACATTTTTATCGAAGAAAGGAAGTTTCCAAACCCAGTTCCACAAACCCTTTGCGCCTCTTTTCCTTCCTGCGTACTCAAGCGAAGCGGCAATGGTAAAAGCTGTGATAAAACTCGGAATGGCAACGCCAAATGTGAGAATACCTTGGGTAAGCTTGATGCCTCTTCCAATAGCGGGATCGCCAAACTGGTGATGCACCCCTATGGGAATCGACAATAACAAGAACACAAAAAAAGCAATGCGACCGGCAAGCTCAGAGTATAATTTGCCACCGGCTACTTTTGGTAAAATGGTATAGAACATAATGTAAGCCGGTAACAACCAGAAGTATACTAATGCATGTCCGAAAAACCAGAACAATGTTCTTGTAAGCGAAACGTTGACTGTAGGCGTCCAACCCATGGACCACGGAATTAGCAGGACGAGCACTTCGTACGCAACCGCCAGTGTACAAACAAACCATATGGTGAAGTTGATAAGGGTTCCCAAAACAGCCAGTGGCGTGTTTACTTCGCGATTATCTTTTTTCCATTTTAAATAAATGGTTACCCAGTCAAAAAATGCAACCCATGAACCAACAATAAGCAGAGCAGTTCCAAGATAAAACAACGGGTGCGCTTTTAACGGAGCATAAAACGTATATAACACAGAAGCCTTGCCCGCAAGCATTGCCCACGCAGCCATTAATGTTCCACCTACCATTAAACACAGTGACAACATGGAGGCTTTATAGTTCGGTTCTCTTTTTAAATGAAAGGCAACTGTGGCATGGCCAAATGCTACCGCAAAAAAAGTAGTCAGCACGATCGCATTGATCACGCCGTGCAAGGTTAATCCCTGGTAATAATCAAGTTTTGCAAATGAAGACTGGTGAATAACTCCCGCCCTGTATATTACCTGCATCAAGCCATGATAAATGCCGATGGTCAGCAACAAAACAGGAACAAAAAGCTCTATGAGAATAATGTTTCTAATAGGTTTACTTATGTGCATGATCGGATTATTTTGTGGGATAGTTAACGATTACTTCGGCCTGCATGTTCTGGTGGCCGGTGCCACAGAATTCGTGACAGGTTATTTTGTATACGCCGGGTTTGTCAAACTTCACGGTTGTTTTCGCTACGGCGCCCTGTACGCCCATCAGGTTCACATTTTTCTCAGATATATCAAAGCCATGCACCACATCTTTTGATGTAACAAAAAAATCAACCTCACTGCCTACAGGAATGTAAACCACAGAAGGCTCGAAGTTCCACATGCGGGCAACATAAAAGATTTGGTAAGTGTTCTTATCTACCTGGTTCACCCTTGCATCTTCATATGATTTATCGTAAGGAAGGCATTCGGTCACATCTCCTTTTTTGGCGCCCATAGCATACAGAAGGCTAAATATGAACAGCGCCGATACCAGCAACGCCACTCCGATTACTGTTCTTTCAAATTTATCCAGCATAATAAATTGTTTTAGCTGCGGTAAAGCATAATAAAATATATGGTAAACCAAATAATAAGGCCCAAAGCAACGAGCAGGGCAAAGAAAGCAACAGCGCCTCGGGGGACAAATTTTTCAGGCAGGTCTTGATTAGAATCCATAAGTAAGTTTTAAATTTTGAGTTCTTAGTTTTGACTTTTATAAGCCCTAAAACCAGTATCGGTATCCGATAATTGTACATTTTATTTTGGCTAAATTGCAACGCGAATCGACTCCCCGTTTGACAGTAACAAAAAACCTCCCGAACAGTTCACAGTTTTTCAATTTTTTCTCAAAAAGATTAACGGATATAATAAACCTAAAATTTACTTATTTGGTTATATTGTTTTATAAAAACTAACCCATGCTATCACAAACAATGCAAGAGGCCCTAAACAGGCAGGTACAACTGGAAGCCGAAAGTTCACAGGCATATCTGGCAATGGCCAGCTGGGCAGAGATACAACCGGGACTTGACGGCGTTACAAACTTCTTTTACACCCAGTCCGATGAGGAAAGAATGCACATGTTAAAACTGATCCGTTACATTAATGAACGCGGCGGTTTTGCGATCGTTCCCGCACTGGAGCAACCTATCATTACCTTTCTCTCCCTTCAACGTGTGTTCGAAGAGTTTTTAAAACATGAGATCATTGTTTCGACAAATATTAACGAGCTGGTGGGAATGGCGCTCACTGAAAGGGATTACGCCACACACAACTTCCTGCAATGGTACGTGAATGAGCAGATTGAAGAAGAGCATCTCGCCAGAACCTTAAATGACAAGCTGGTACTTGTAGGCGAAGACAAAGGCGGCATTTATCTTTTTGACAGAGATATTATGTTGCACAGAGGAAATGAGGGGAAGAAGAGGTAGGGAGCAATTAATAATTAAAAATTAATAGGTGTAGCACAGTGATGAGAGAATAGCATATCATCTGCTCTACAAACAACAGGGCCGCATTCACTCAAGAATGTGGCCCTGTTAATTATCAATTATTAATTATTAATTTTACACTACTTCTTCCCATTCACTTTATCAATCTTCATATTCTCTTTCACTGTATCCCAATATTCCTTTCCGTAAGACACGAAGATCTCTGAGCCTGCAGGAATATCTTTCAATGATTTTATATAAACAGCTTTCCCTTGCTTCTCGTACTCGCTATTATTAATAATACCTTTTACGCGTTGCAAACCTTTTGCATCGTTGGCGTACCGTGCAAGTTCTTCTGGCGTTTCGCTGGCATCAATCACGTGATTGCGATTTACAAAAAATATATAACCGTTGTTTCCCTCGTCATGATCGACCTCTTTCCAGGTGGTGAATTTGCCCCTGTATTCAATGATTCGGGTGCCTTTCGGTATCGGCTTTTTTGTATATAACCCTTTTCCGGCGTTAGGTAACCCGGATTTTTTTACCATTAAGTGCTCTTCTAGTAATGCCATATAAATGTTATGAACTTATTTGAAGCAAGATAATTATTTTCAACATTCCTTTAAAATGCTGTTTTATTAATAAATAACTTTTTGACAATTATTTTCTTTGCGCGAGCATTTTGATAATAGCATCGGTAGTATCAATCTCACTGATCCGCGGAAAGATGGTATGCACGCTATGTTCGTAAGCGGAGGCGATCCTGTCGGTTGTTGCGTCAGAAGCAAGGGTAATATTATAACCCAACTCGCTGGCAGCCCTTGCAGTACCCTCCACGCCCACACTTGTAGAAACGCCGCCCAATACAATGCCGGTAACATTTCTCTTTTGCAGCTCGTCGTGTAAGCCCGTTTCGAAGAAAGCGTTCCATGTTTTTTTAGTTACCAGCAAGTCGCCGGGTTGCAATACAATTTCGGGCACAATGGTAAAGAACCCATCCTCCTGCATTTTTGCCTCCGCCGCCTTTTGCCCCTCTTCGTCTGCCGGAATCATACTCACCTGCTTCCGCGTCTTTGTCCAGGGCGCACCAAGGGGGTTCACATGCACGATCACTACCGGCAACCCTTCGTTTCTGAAAGCGTCTATGAGTTTAATAGCATTTGCCAGCACACCTTTAGCCGGATGCACCAGCTGAGCGTTCAACGTCCCCTTCTGGAGATCAATCAAAACAAGCGCAGTATTATTGTCAAGTGTAGTGATCATAAATGAATTTTTTGTTTTTAAAGTTACGATGCCAAACCCAGCGGCGATGATTCATTCCCTGTAAAATTTGTACCATTGCCGACGTGGAAAGCTGTAAGTCATAAGTTTTAAGTAGTATGTTTTAAGTACTTATCACCAGCCATGGTATGGATTCTGTTTGCGGCCTCCAACCTGTTACATACAACTTATAGCTATTACTCCGTCCTCCTGCCGGCAACATTAATTTACCGTCATTAGCCGTTTTATTTTTCGATTCCTTTATGTTTGCAAAAAATTTCAAGCATGAAAGAATTGATCACATCTGCATGGGCAAACCGCGAGTTGTTGAAAGACGCGAAATATGCCGATGCTGTAAGAGCGGTGATTGAAGAAGTGGACAAAGGCAGACTGAGAGTAGCTGCTCCTGTAGAAAGTGGCTGGGAAGTAAACGAATGGGTAAAACAAGCCATCCTGATGTACTTCGGTATTCAGCAAATGAAAACCATGTCATTACCTCCGTTTGAGTTTTATGATAAAATGGAACTGAAGAAAGATTACGCTTCACTCGGTGTGCGTGCCGTTCCGCATGCGGTGGCAAGATATGGTGCATACATCGCGAAAAACGTGGTATTGATGCCAAGCTATGTAAACATCGGTGCTTTTGTGGACGAAGGTACAATGGTTGATACATGGGCAACTGTAGGTAGCTGCGCTCAGATAGGCAAAGGCGTTCACCTCAGCGGCGGTGTTGGTATCGGTGGCGTTTTGGAGCCATTGCAGGCCTCTCCGGTAATCATTGAAGACGGCGTGTTCGTAGGTTCAAGATGTATCGTGGTAGAAGGCGTTCGTGTAGAAAAAGAAGCGGTACTGGGCGCAAACGTGGTACTTACTCAAAGCACGAAGATCATCGATGTAAGCGGTGCAGAGCCGATCGAATACAAAGGTCGCGTACCGGCAAGAAGCGTTGTTATTCCTGGCACATATGCAAAAAAATTCCCGGCTGGCGAATATAATGTAAGCTGCGCCCTGATCATTGGTCAGCGTAAACCAAGCACAGACTTAAAAACAAGTTTGAATGATGCCTTGCGCGACTTTAATGTGGCGGTGTAGGAAGAATTGAAAGTTGAAAGTTCCTGCCCGACTTCGTCAGTCAGGTGGGGAAAATTGAAAGTTGGGTTATGGTTTTTTTGTGCTATGTTTCATCAGTACTGAAAACTCGTAACTCACCACTCAAAACTTTTTCAAAAAACTTATCACTTATTACTTTCTACTTCCTATATTTGCACCCCTGTTAAAGGATGCCCAGGTGGCGAAATTGGTAGACGCACTGCCTTCAGGTGGCAGCGCCGCGAGGTGTGCTGGTTCGAATCCAGTCCTGGGCACTTTTATAAACGCTGATAATCAATAAATTATCAGCGTTTTTGTTTTACAGACTTTCACTTATCAATCAATTAAAGGACATATAGCTGGCACGCCTGGCACATTCTTTCACTTCAATCAATAGCCGAAATTTAGGTGATTGCAAATACTAGATAGCACACCTCGGGTATTTCTCATCATTCAACTCTTCTAATTCACAAAATTTACATTTAATCAAGAGTACGTTGCATTACATAGATCATGAGTATCCTCTCCCGTTGGAAGAGCCAGTTACGATAATGTTGAAAAAAGAATTTGAACAAACAGCAAAAAGACGGATGAGTGAGATACGCGCACAAGGGATGTGTTTATAGTCCAGTGCTTTACAGGGATGAGCTATAGTGATGTAAAAGAGTTCAACACATCTACTATATACACTGACTCTTCTGGTGCAAAGTGGATTGACAGCAAGCGTGTAAAAACAGGAGTTGACTATGATGTGCCCCTGTTTCCACAGGTCATTAAGATCCTGGAAAAGTATTACTACAAGCTTCCAGTAGTATCTAACCAAAAGATGAATGCATATCTGGAGGAGATCGCGGATGTCTGTGGCATAACCAAGAATATGACAACGCACATGGCTAGACGCACTTTCGCATCTATCACGAATGAACAAGGTGTAAACATCCTGCTATACAGCGGATGTTGGGACACACTAAAATTACAACAACTCAGCATTACATCACTACAAACAGAGAATTCTCAAAGACGAAATGCTTAAGTCAGCACGAGGGATGAGTGAGATATTTGCAGCACCAAAAAAAGCAAAGTAAAAATAGCGCAACTATGACGGTTGCGGTTATTCCTTTTGTTGCCTATATTTAAGTGTTGGCGGTAATAGGCCGCCGGACAATTTAGTCATACTAACGAGTGACATCGTACTAATAGACTTCTATAAGAGAATCATTACTTGTTAGACCGTGATCACTGATGATTCGCAGTTCTGATTTATTTATCCCCCAATTTGTATGTAAATTTGAAAAAAGTGATCGAACTAAACTTGATCTGGTGAAAATGAAAACAACCGAACAATTGATTTTAGAAGCAGCTAGCAAAGTTTTTAAAGAAAAGGGGTATGATGGTGCTACAGTGCAAGAAATAGCGGATGCAGCGAACACAACTAAATCAATGGTAAACTATTATTTCAGAAGCAAAGAAAAACTCTTTGGCATTGTTTTTAAAGCTCAGTTTCAGGAATTCTACGAGGGAACGATTAGACTTGTAAAATCTGATTTATCATTGTACGACAAGATCGCGAATCTAGTAAATGACGATACTGAGAAGATTCTGAAATTTCCCCTACTTCCTATCTTTATTTTGAACGAGATCAATCGCAATCCCTCGATCGTTTTTTCCTTTATCAGCAATCTTTCTTCTGACGCTCTTAGTGCATTGGACAAACAGATTAGCAAGGAAGTTAGGAATGGTAAAATAAAGAAAATAAGTGCTATTGATTTATTGACCAATGTACGGTCTTTGACTGTGTTTCCTTTCTTGTTGAAAGGTATACAAATGAAATCCTTAAAACTCACAGAGGAACAAATGAACATCAAATTGAAGGCTCGAAAAAAGATGATTGTTGAACTCATCTGGAATTCTCTCAAAAAATAACTTATAAATTTTTTGGGTATGGATCGAACAATTGTTCGAACCACTTGTTTTATTTAAATTTAATCTCGAGATTTGGTTAGTTAAATACAAGACAAAATGGAAGCTTGGGTTACAAAATTTGACTTTGCTTGGTCCTGGATGGGTTTAGGGATTGCAATGGTGTTTTTTGTTTTGCTGTTTTTTACAGATTTGTTACGCAGCGATTTGAACAAACCCCGATGGCAGGATGCAGGTTGGTTTGCATGGGTTGCAGCCCCTATGTATATGCTTCATCAATTTGAAGAATATGCACTTTATTATGACGTGAAAACACTTCACCATCCATTTGCTGATATGATTTGCCAAAAAATAGGATATGGACCGTATCCTGAATGTCCAATTCCAGTGCAACATTATTGGCTTGTGAATATCATCTTGTGGTTTATGGCAATGCTTGGTGCTTGGAAATTCTACAAAACTAACCCAATGGTTGCCTTGGCTCCTTACGGACTGATTTTAGCTAACGGACTTTTGCACATTGGAGGTTGGTTGTCATCTGGAAATTCTATATACTATTATGTTAGTGGCGGAACAATGACCAGTATTGCATTATTTATTCCTGTAACAATATTGATGATTCGTGCATGCTTGAAATGGAAAGTAATGAGCGGATGGGCGATTACTGCCACTTTAGTTGCAGGACTAATTGGACATTTAATATTATTTGGAGCTTACGCATCACTTGATGCAGGTGGGGTAGTCGCACTTTACACATTTGATTTTTTAGCGATGACGTCACCTTTGTTACTGGCATGGATAGCAAGCAAATGGCTTCTAAAACCCAAAAACTCAAGCACCGCTACCGCTAACAAAAATATTGCTGCAAGAGATACAAGACATTGAAACATCAGGAGTTTGCATCGCTGTACTTTGGCTCAAGCGAGATGTTAATAATTGGGCTTTCGTTTATAACTTCAACAAAATATTTTCAATCAGCAGTTGTTCCGGCCAGGTTATAAAATATCCCACCTACAACAATATTGGTTCGTTGCTTCATTGAATAGTTTCGCTTACTTCCGAATTGTAACACAATTATTCTAAATGACACACGAGCGTCAAATTTATGACACACGAGCAATCAATTTTGAATGAACATTTTTATATTTGTAATGAAAACAGATTAGAGGGCGACACAGTCCTGGGCACTTGATAAAAAACGCTGACAATCAATAAATTGTCAGCGTTTTTTTATTTAACAATCATTCACTTATCAATCAATTAAAGGACACCTAGCTAGCACATTCTTTCACTTCAATCAATAGCCGAAATTTAGGTGATCGAAAATACTAAATAGCACACCTCAGGTATTTCTCAACATTCAACTCTGCTAATTTATTCAATTTCCCAATTGTGTCCACAGTGTGGACACAATTGGAGAATTAAAAAAGGGAGGTTATAATTATAACGCTTCCTTGTACACCATGAGAAAAAACCAAGTTTTCGTCGGACGATTTCTTCTTCCCCAACTTAATGAAGACAGTATAATTTGTTCACGATTTATTCTACTTTACACATTGTTCATTTTTCCAATTGGCTGCAGGCATTGGCGTAAACTAAACGTGTGATTGTACAAATCAGCTTTTATTGCCAATGCGGTTTTGCACTTTAAAAAGAAAGGCAAGGCTTCCCCTGCCCCTCTGTATACCTAAAGAGAAAAACGCTTCCCGGAAAAAATTACTTCAAATGCTTTTTATAGTCTGCCAGTGTTTTTTCATATTCATCAACTGTAGATTGAAGAATAAATCCTGCAAATTTTCCCTCTTTCAAAGATTGTTTTGCACTATTGATGGCTTGCTGTTGCGTTTCAACTGCTAATTTGTAATCACCCATGTGCGCATAAGCACCGGCCATTTCATTGTAACATACAGATGGTGGCATATTAGCATTTTCAACCATGAGCTGTTTATTTAAATCGATAGCATACAGGTAAGTGTCTTTTGACAAACCCTCTTTTCTTGAAATAACCGCAGCGGTTGACCCTACATAACCAGGCTTTGTGCTTTGCCATCTTTTTGCAAATGCCATAGCAGAATCCTCGCTAAAGTGATCAAGAAGAACCTGGAACTTAAAAAAACCAAATGTGCCTGCAAAAGTTGGCATGGTAGCAATGCCAGAATCAGTCAATCGCAAAGCTTTGTCGTACTCTTTGTTTTTTACAGCATCTTCATAAGCTTTATACAAAGCTGTAAACGGTGCAGTTAATGAATCAGACTCTGCTTCTTTCTTCTCAAAATTTTTGCGTGCTGCCGCTACATCGTATTGACCGCCCAGAATAACTTTAATCAATGAATCCAATTCGATAGGATGTCCTATCCAAAGGATTTGACCATCTCTTACCACAAATGTGCATGGGATACCGCCCTGCCCTGCGGCTTTCATCCAATTATTGCCCATGAATTGTGCATCGTTGTCCATAACTACGTTATAAGCAAGTTTATCACCCATTTGGTTAACAAACTTTGTTACTTTAGGCAAATAAGAGCTATAAGGTTTTGAGTTATCACTATGTGAGCCCTCCCATATGTTTACACCTACAATGGTGATTTCATTCTTGTATTTTTTTGAGAGTTCAGATAAGTGAGGCATTGATCCTACGCAAGGTCCGCACCAGGTTGCCCAGAATTCAAACAAATACAAACGACCTTTTTGATACTCTTTAATTGGTGTTCCTTTTAACCATTTGCCGTATTTTAATTCCGGAGCTTTATCGCCCAATCCAATTGTGGCCGTTTGCTGTGCATACATCTTGCTTGCTAGTAGACATAGTACTGCCAGTAGGGTTAATTTACCCAATGCATATTTCATAATAATGATGTTTACGTGTTAATTAAAAATTTGGAATAGTAAATACAACCTTTGGATCGGTTGGCTGAATAGTAACAGCCTGCCCATTGTTATCGGCAGCCGTTCTTGTCATCGGCAACCCATTGCGGAAATAATCAAAGCTGGCATGTCCTTCAAAGGCAAGCTCTATGCGTCTTTCCTTTAGTATCGCTGCAAGTAAGTTTTGGTTGGCAACATTATCAATATCCGAGGCCGGCAATCCCGCTCGCGTATGAATGGCTTTGAGATCATCTTTTGCTGCCTGGTAATTTCCCAGCTTCGCATTGGCTTCTGCACGATTGAGATAAACCTCACCCAGCCTGAAATATATCTGCGGTGCATAAGTAATGGTTTGGTAGGTCACGCTCAGGTACTTCGTTGTTTCAACATAGCCGGTGTTTTCATTCTTCTTTAAAAATGTCGCTCTGATATCATTCGCAACGATTAACGATTTAAAATCAGAAGAAGGAATATAAGTTGCAGTTGATCCATTTATGACATCAGTATTAAAGATCATTCCAATATAGCTGCCTGCACTGCTTCCGGTAGCATTGTCTTGTGCGAAGATAATTTCTTTGTTACCAGAAAAGTTTGTCTTGCCAAGGCTGCCGTCAGAATCATCGCCAAACATTTTGTAATAGTCTTGCCCGTGTAGCAATGCATATTTCGCACCGGTTTGATTGGTTACACTATCCGAGTAAGTAACACCTAAACGGTTGAAATTAGCATCAGGACTTGCAACGCTTCCTCCCATGTACAAGTATACTCTTGATAAAAGAGACCACGCTGCCGCAGTATTTGAAAAGGCATTTGATTTTGTAACCGGCGCTTTCATTAATTGTGCAGCCTGCTGCAAATCGTTAATGATGAAATCATATGTTTCTTTAACTGTGGATGGTGCAGGATTGTCTTTTACACTGCTTGTTTTCTTTAGAGGCACACCAGAACTTGTTGCAGCATCCTGGTAATAAGGTTTACCATATACTCTGATCAGATTAAAATACGTAAGTGCGCGTAGGAAAAGATTCTCTCCTTTTGCATACAAAAATTTATTTTTATCGGAAGCCGATAAAGATGCAAAGCCATCTTTTTCCATCTTTACAATTCCTTCTAAAACGAGGTTTGTACCGACTATCACCTGGTAAGAGCCTCGATAAAAATCAGAGCTGTAACCAGTTGTCTGCCCGCTACTGTTCTGAAAAAAGAAGGCATCCGTCTGTTTAGTTGGAGGGCCAAATTGCTGAAGGGTCACATTGTTACCTCTTCCTTCCCCAATGTTTATCATTGGTGCATCGTAAGGAGTAATAAAGGAGTAACCTTGCAGCAGTGAATAGTTTCCAGTAGTTGCTTCTACAATGCCTGCAACCGAAGAGAGTTCCCCTTCTGCGTCTATCTGCGTGAGCGGTTTAATAGCATCTATTTGCTTATTACAAGCAATGATTGTTAATGATGAGAAGAATATGATGATTGATTTTTTCATTTTGTAAAAACTTTAAGGTTCAACTAGAAAGTTAATTGCACGCCAAACATGTATCGTCTCGGAATTCCCAGGCCAAATGCTGATTGACCAAAACCCTGCGCTTCACCAACTGAGGGCCCTTCCGGATTTGCGGCTACGATCGATTTTGAGTAAAGTGTATATAGGTTGTCGCCACTTACGTAGAAGCTACATGTCGACAGCCTGAGCTTTGTCAAAATTGAAGACGGAAGATCATAGCTTAACCGAACACTGCGCAAAGATGCATTGCTGGCATCATGCATGTATTTACTGGAACCAAAGTAATCTCTGTATCCAGTTCCCTGGTAATAAACCCAAGGCTCAGTTGCATTGGTTTGACCGGGAGTAGTCCACGGCACCTGGTTATTTTTATACTTTATCTGGTTATACAGCATTGGGGACGTTCCCTGATAAGCTCGTGCCGCACCATCATTCATCACATACTTTAACGCATAGGTGATCAACACGTTCAAAGAAAATTGTTTGTATGAAAAAGTGTTCGTGAAGCCACCGTAAAATTTAGGTTGGAATGAACCAATGGATTGATTTTGGCGCTGATCTGTGGATGCACCAACCTCAGCTACTGAATTAACCAATTCAACACCTGTTTTTTTACCGCTTGCATCAAAAATCAATTTTTCATATTGAGGTTTGCCGGTTTGCGGATCTACGCCTGCCCATTTTACTGCTTTTAAAGTATTGATATCTTCTCCCGGATATAAATAGTAGGCTTGTTGGTTCCAACCTTGCACCAACGAATCGTTTGCTACCGCAATAATTTTATTTCTGTTATAACTTAGATTAAACGAAGTGCTCCACTGAAAATCTTTTTTATTTACTGCTCTCCAGTTCAGCATCAATTCTACTCCATGGTTTTGCACGTTTGCAACATTCTGCCATTGCGTTGGAAAACCATAAGTTGGTGGCAATGCCACTTTTTGAAGCAAATCCTCAGAACGTCTGGAGTAAGCATCCAGTGTTACATCAAGATTTTTAAACAAGGTAAAATCCAGACCTCCATTAAAGGTTTTGGTAATCTCCCATTTCAGGTTCGGGTTGGCAAGTACGGCTACAACTGCAGCGTTTTGACCGCTATATTGCAATGTAGGATTGTACAAGGTTTTCGTAAGAAAATTATCTCCTAATTGTGATCCTGTGGTACCGTAGCTCGCACGCACCTTAAGGTTATTAACCCATTTTACATTCTTCATGAAGTTTTCATTATTCACGATCCACGCAGCACCTGTTGAGTAGAATGTTCCATAGCGGTTATCAGCGCCAAAACTGCTTGATGCGTCTGTTCTGATTGATCCGCTAACGGTATAGCGATCGTTGTAGGTATAGCCTGCCTCTCCAAAGGCAGAAAACTGTGCACGCTTATCAGTTCCACCTTCTATGTTGCCTGCTTTTGTAGTAGGGATGCCAAATATTGAAAAATCATATGAAGGCCCAACCTGGCTGCCCATTGAAATCTGAGGATAACCAGCCCTTACATGGTTTACATTTACAGTTGAAAAATCTCGTGTTGTTTCCCCATACTCCATCGCTGCAAGTGCCCTGATGGCGCTTTTACCATACTTCTTTCTAAATGACAACTGATTTGAGGTAAGAAAATTTGAAAGGTTGCTGGTAGTGGTTCCCAAAAATCCTTGCGGTGCATAATAGATCGTTCCACCATTATAGGTTCTTACATCAATATAAGTCTGGTTCTTGTTATAATTCAGGTTGCCGGAGTTGGTACTTGACAAACTCAACCAGTCGGTAATTCTGTATTCCAATCTTACAGATCCAAAGAAGAGTTGCGATTGAAGCTTGTTAAAATTATACTGTTTATCAAAAAGAGGATTACCTTTTACTACCGGGATACCATTAAATTTATAATTGAGGGTTTGAGTAACGTTGCCATTTGAGTCATAAGGGTTCGCCCATGGAATCAATTGTCCGAAGAAATCAGTATTTGCATTCGGATCACGCTTACCACTATTGATGATGCCGTTTAAAGAAACATTCAATGAAAGCCTGCTGGTCAGTCTTGAATCCAGGTTTAATCTGAAATTTCCTCTTGTAAGCCCATTCTGTACCCCGGTTGATTGTTCGTTATAATAAGTGCCACCAAAATAATATTTCGATCTTTCATTTCCACCACTTGCAGACAGGTTTGCTTCCATCGTATTGCTGGTTACAAAAACAAATTTTGTCCAGTCATATGAGTTAGCAACAACTTGCTGTGTGGGCAATTTATAATGCAGGTAGTCTTCTACTGTTGGAAACATACTTGCCAGGCTTCCTCCGTTGACACTATAATCTGCAGTAAAATAGTCCTTTTGATAGTTGTACAGTTCCTGGCCATTCATGTATTTTATGGTACCCTGGTTCGGCTTGTTGATACCATACTTTAATTCAGCACTAACGCGAGGTCTGGCATCTTTGCCTTTCTTCGTTGTTACCACCAATACACCACCCGCTGCTCTTGAGCCATATACGGCAGTTGCTGCAGCGTCTTTAAGCGTAGTAATCTCTTGAATTTCGTTTGGACTCACCAGTTCTTTTAAGTTTTGATTTGGCATGATCACACCATCAAGCACAATCAATGGTCCATAGTTGATCGTTGGAATTACATATTCATTTGCCTGGTCAAGTCCCACGCCTACAATACTGCTTTGACCGCGCATAAAGATCTGGCCGCCACTGCTTGTTGGATCGCCCGCATTTTGTTCTGATATATACAAACCAGTTACCCTACCCTTAAGAAGTGAAGTAGGATCGGATGTAGTAATGCCTTTTCTCAACTCATCACCTGATATTTTTTGTACAGCACCGGTGATCTCACCAGGCTTCTTTGAACTGTAACCTGTAGACACAACAATTTCTTCCTGCACCTGCATTTCAGGCTCCATTGTAACATTCACTTTTGGAACAGATGAGCCAATTGTAATCTTCTTTGAGTAAGCCTTGTAACCAATGCTGGAAATCTCAAGTGTGTACTCTCCCTGCGGAACATTGGCAAGTGAAAACTCTCCCCTGCTATTAGTAGCCATGCCAATGCCAATAGGCTTTAGCATAACTGCGGCTCCGGCGACAGGACCCTCTTTACAAAACACAGTTCCTTTTAATGTTGCAGGTATTGGATCATTTGATTCAACTAATGGAGCAGAAGTATTTTGTTTCACTCGCTTAGACAACATAATTGTCTTATCACTTAGCGAAAAGTCCAGGTCCTGATCCTTTAGAACCATTGTAAGAAAATCGCTCAATGCTACATCCTTTGCTGAAACACTAACCGGCTTTGTATTTTTAATCAGCTCTGTAGAATAAAACGTCACATAGCCGGTTTGCTTTTTTATAACGGAAAAAATCTGCGTAAGTGAAACATCCTTACCTGAGTAGGTAATACGCTGTGCAATACTCTTTGCAAAGACTTGTGTAGACACCATTACAAATACTGCTACAATGCGTAAGAATCTTCTATGCATCCCATAGCCGGGGAAACGTTTATGTCGCATAAGTTTAAAATAGTTTTGGTTAAAGTTGGATACAAGTGATAAAAATCAAGCAATACATACCCCTTCAAACAGGTCGCGACCCCGTTTGCTTTTGGTATCAACAGCAGTGTTTAAAAAATATTATTTAGCCGGTTGGTTTACTATAATCAATTTTCTCTCCGATTCTATTCTAAAATGAACACCCATTTTTTCAAGTCCTTTCAATACTTCCGATAACGGCACTGACCTGCTCATACCTCCACCAAACTGAATATCGGCGACACCTTTTTCATACTCCACATCCAGATCATACCAGCGTGACAACTCACGCATCAATGCGTGTAGGTGCACGCCATCAAAATTAAACAGCCCATTTCTCCAATCCATTGCTTTATCAATATCCGCGTGTGCAATAACATTCATATTATTGTTGTCGCCTTCGTTAGCCATTACAGCCTGCTGGCCGGGACTGAGATCAACATCCTTGGCATTGGCAACTCTTCCGTTTTTCACATCCGCTTTTAAACGGATTTTTCCTTCCAGCAAAGTTATTCTCGAATCATCATCATCTTCATAAGTATCTACATTGAAATGCGTTCCCAATACCTGCACCACACATTTATTTGTTTGCACAAAGAACGGCTTGTCTTTATTAGATGCCACTTCAAAGTAGCCCTCTCCTGTTATGGTTACGCGTCTTTCTTTTCCTGTAAATGCCGTCGGATAAGTGATCGACGAAGCAGCATTTAACCACACATGCGTTTCGTCTGGCAATACCAAATGAATTTGCCCGCCTTTTGGAGTGCGAATGGTGTTGTATTCATTTCCAGCATTCGTGTTATTATCCGAAGGCGTATAAGCCACCTCTCCATTGCCTTTTACATTAATAGTACTTCCAAGTTGTTGTCCGATAACACCATGTACAGAATCGCTCAAAACAACTACAGAACCATCGGCCAGTGTAAGGGTAGCTTTATTGGACGCAGGCGGCAAATCAAATTTCCCAGATATATCCTGCTGTGCCAATTCTGTCTGCTTAGATTGTTTTTGCCAACGAAAAACAGGAATTGCGATTGCCAACAGCACGGCGGCAGCGGCTGCATATACCCAGTAACGACGCGATCCTTTTGATTTCTTATCGATAGTTCTAATTATCCCTCCCTGTAACTCAAGGTCATCTTGTAGCTTGTTCCAAATGGTATCGGTCGAAATATTTTGAATTATTTTCAGCTCTTCAACTAGCTGGCGCTCATCCATTATTTGTGATAACAGAAGTGCATTTTCATCAGAACTATTCAGCCAGTCGTCCAACTGGCGCTGCTCTTCCTGAGACAACTCTACACGTCTTACCTTCTTAAGCAATATATTTTTTATCTGATCTTCTGTCATGTAGTAATGGATAAATGGTTCCGTTCCATAGTAGAACAATCGGGTAACAAAAGCGTAACAATTTCTTTAAAATTATTTTGCAGAAAATAGAAAGAAAAAAACAATGCAGCTCCTGAGCAGTGTTTCATCGGATAAAATTTCCCGTAAAGAGGCCAGCGCTCTTGCTTTTGAAGTACGTATATGAGCAGGAGTAGTTCCAAGCATTTTGGCGAGATCCGTAGTGGATTGTTCTTCTATATATATTTTATGCAACAAATCGCGGTGATGCAGTGGTAATTTATCGATAGCATTATGAATGGCTACCATTGTTTCTGCCTGTATTATTCGAGTGGTGATTGAACTGTCTGAGTGCGTCTCTCCTTCTGCCTGGATGGTTTGGTGCGCGGCTTTTACCATGCTCCTGCGTTTTACAAAATTCACTGACCTGTTATGTACTATTGAAAAAAGATAAGCTCTCATTTCCGGGTAACCTCTCATGTCTTCTCTTTTCTGCCAAAGCTTTTGAAACGCCTCGCTTGCTGCATCTTCTGACTCTTCCTGATCGCCTGTTAGCTTTACACCAAAATATACCAACGCACGAATAAACCTTTCAAATAACGAGCGAAAGGCTTCTGCGTCACCGTTTCTAATCAGTTCTGCCAATTCAGCGTCACTATAGGGCAGTTGTTTTGTCAAGGGAGAAATTTAAGCGATAAGCGCAAACTACAATAAAAAAAGCAAGTCAAAAAAAAGTTAGGGGATGTTTTTTTGCTAACCCATTGCGATACAAGACTTCCGGAAACTTCTGCCAACTTTCAAACACATGAGCCAACACCCAATTGGTGCCGGCTCAAGCCTTGTAACTAAAAATGAAGCGGTTAGAGGTCTCTCTTCATATTAAACCTGAAACAACCGATCCAAACAATCAGCGTGAATACAAGCGTATATAAAAAATGATGTCCAGCATTCTTCATGGCCAGGTCGTATGCAGCCGGATCCATGCGGCCAAAGAATGCAGGCGGAGGAATCATGCGATCAGATATTTCAAAGGGAAGAAAATGTCCAATCACAATATTCTTCATTTCGAGCACCTTTGTAAGAATGGGCTCCAGGATAAGAAACAGAAAAAGAAATACGCTCAATGCAATAAAAGACTTTCGCGAAAAGAATCCAATGATAAAGGCAATGGACAATTGGGAGAATGTTTGCAGAAAAAAATAGGCAATAAAATAAATGCCACTCGCTCCCGCCTTATCAGTAGCTGCTGTATTTTTCATTCCTACCAATAAACAAACAACCATGTACAACAACGTGATAATAATGGATATAATAACAACGTTAAAAGCTTTGCCGATAAGAATTGATTTCTACTCCAGCCGTCAATGATGTTTTGCCGGTAGGTTTTAAACGTATATTCATTGGTGATCAACATGATCACAATGATTGCAGGAAATAGTATGAACCATGAAGAAAAATAGGCGACCGTGTGCCACACTTCGTTAAATGCAAACGGGTTGCCGATCATCAGTTTTATAGTCGCCATTTTCGGGTCGTCCAGAAAATGATGATATACAACCGACATACAATAATTCACTGCGGGATAAGATATGGCAGTTATTACCAGTACCCACCAAAATGCCGGATAGGCTTTAATCTTGAGCCATTCTATTTTCAAAAGATTTGTCATGGGATATTAGTTTTGTGTAAGTTCAAAGAAGCGCGTCTCCAGTTTTTGTTTGCGCACGTACAAATGATTTAGAACGATGCCACTGTTGAAACAGAAGCTATTAATCTCTTCAAGATCTGCAGCGCCTTTTGGAAGGCCAATAACAACGAGATTTTTTTCTGTTCTGATATTTAATACGCCTAGATATTTCCCCATCACAAAAAGCAATACTTCGGAATTTTCTGCCCCCAATTCAACTAAATCATCGTTTGACATTACTTCAGCAACAGGACCACAGGTTAACAGCTTTCCGAATTTCATAATGGCAACATGCGTACAGATCTTTTCTACCTCATCGAGTAAGTGAGAAGCAACAATGATCGTGTGCCCTTTCGCATTCAATTCAAGGATCAATTCACGAATTTCTGCAATGCCAACCGGATCGAGTCCATTGGTTGGTTCATCCAATACTAAAATAGACGGAGACCCTAACAGCGCTGCACCAATCGCCAATCGTTGTTTCATCCCCAGGCTATAAGTGCTGAATTTGCTGTTGCGTCTATCAAATAACTTCACCTTCTGCAAAGCAATATCAATTTCGCCTTTCTTGCCACGGCCGCTTATCTGGCGGGTAATTTCAAGATTATTGGTTGCCGATAAATAGTGATAAAAGTTCGGCGTTTCCAACAATGTCCCAATGCATTGTCGCTGCACTTCAGAAGAAGCTTCACTGAACCAGTTGAATGTGCCACTATTGGCTTTTAATACATCTAATATGATGCTCAGCAATGTCGTCTTGCCGCTGCCATTAGGACCCAGAATTCCGAAAATGGAACCTTTGGGCACGCTGAAACTAATGCCATTTAAGGCTTTCGTGGCACCGTAAGATTTGTGGATGTTATTTATTTCTAAAACCTTCATTGGTATTTTGTTTTATGTATTGCACTGTGTGTTTATGCATCCGTTAGATTTTTGCCTGGTACATGGCAAACAACTTTTGCAGCTCCTCTATTTTTTCCGCAGAGGCTTTTTCTTTTTGAGCCAACTGAATTGCCTCCTGAATATTGCTAAGCGCAAGCTTATTGTTATTTGCATGATAATAGGTATTGGCCAATTCCTGATATGCCTTCACACTCCTGCCTCCATAGCCTTTTCCGCTATATGGATAGCTTAATAGTCTCTCCTGCACCTTTGCACATGCTATATACGTCTCCTTCGTTAAATTTGGTTTCTGCAAAGTCAACCCAACGGCATCCGACAAATTTAAGTACCGCGATAAGGGATCTGCCGCCATCTGTTTTAATACTGCGGGTACGCCACTCATGTCAACTTCCAGCAGTGCAAACAGTTTGTAAAATGCGAAGGCATCTTTTCTATCCGGAAACTGTTTTTCAAGCTGTTCAGCGTGCGACTTCATGGCAAGCATAATGGTTTGTTTATTAGTTGAATCCTGGAAGCCCTTTATCAACTGATCTTCCAAATCATCTTTTCCTTTCATTATTTGTGCCGCTTTAACTTTATCCCATGTACCCGCGAGAACCTGGCTCAGCGCCCAGTCAAGCTGGTCAAGATTAACATCTATCCAGGCTATTCTGCCATCTTTGTCAATGATGAACGTGGTTGGAAATCCCTGGCGACGCAAAGGTTTGATCCATGTATTATACATTGTATTGGCTTTACCATCCACAGCCACATTCAGTTTCAATGTTTTCCCCTGGGGTGTTTTCAAAAATTCATTCACAACAGTCATTGCATCTTTCCCTTTGTTCTCACCAATATCTTCATAGCTATCAATAGAGGCAAACTGTACTTTGCCTTTATATTTTTCCTCTATCGCACTGATCTGGGGAAACGAGGCAATACAACCACCACACCATGTGGCCCAGAAATCTATTACATATACATTCCCTTTTTTGAACCCTGTTAAATGTTTGCCTTTGGCCCATCCCTCGACCTTCAAAGCAGGCGCAGCATCACCTATTTTTAAAGTAACATTCGAATTGAATTGAGCCATTGCAACAACAGAACTGAGTGTAAACGCACCTATAAAAAGCCCGAAAACCACTCGTGTTTGCTTAAGATATTTCATGTTCATTTTATTTACTACCTTTTAATAATTTCTTTAAATCCTCTCAAAAGTAATTTTTGATAAAAATGAAGAAGAAGATACTAGACGAACACATTGTAATTCTATACTTAAAAAAACGTCATTCACTTTTGTAGAAAAAAAATGCAGCTTTGTAGATTTAGAAAATTTATTTGAGCAAAAAAACAGAATATTAAACCCGTAGCAGTGCAACATCCGCTATTCAAAGTAATTCAAAGCCTGATTAATTTATCTGTAGAAAATTGAAAGAACCAAAAGACATATTCATCAACTACCTGGTCAGTAAAAAGTATAGCAAATATCGAAGGGCAGTACTTTTTGCGATGTTACTGATTATAGTAATAGCGCTGATTATCGCTACCCGGAACATTCAACACATGTTTTGGTGGTATATGCCGGGTTTGTTTGTTTTACTGGCTGCTCCCATTCTTTTGAACCTATACCTGTTTCTACCACAATACCTTTTCAAAGGCAAGTATAAAAGCTATATAACTGTTTTGATCTCTTGCCTGTTATTGTTTTATTCTTGTCTAACTTTTTACTCCCAATACAGCTTTGTAAATGCTTCTGAAAAAACGCAACCCATTACTGTAGCCTCCTTTATATTGATGTTTCTGTTTTATCTATTCTTTATTGGCACTTTGATTGCGGCCACTTCTGCCATCAAGTTGTTCCAAAGATGGGTTAACGACACTTATAGACTCATACAATTAGAGAACAGCTATTATAAAACTGAATTGGACCTGCTAAAAACAAATATCAGCCCACACTTCCTTTTCAATATGCTTAATAATATCGACGTCCTGATTGGCGCCGAACCGAAGAAAGCAAAAAAAATCGTGGTCGAGTTGTCGGATTTTATCAGGTATCAATTGTACGACAGTCAAAAAGAGAAAGTTTTTTTACACGCAGACATTGAATTTCTCACGCACTATTTGGAGATGGAAAAAATAAGACGTGACCATTTTCACTTTACCATCGAAACGCATCCAAAGGATAGTCAACCCATCGAAGTGCCTCCATTGCTGTTTATTCCATTCGTGGAAAATGCTGTCAAACACAATGTTGATACTGAAGAAGCAAATGTATATGTGTCGTTTTCCATTAATAACAACCATCTGATATTTATTTGCACCAATCCGACAAACAAAAGCAGCACACAAAAAGTGGGGGGATTGGGATTGGCAAACGTGAAGCGCCGCCTGGAATTACTATATCCGGAAAAACATACGCTTGATATAACTGAGGGCGAAAATACCTTTCGTGTAATCTTAAATATAAAACTATGAAATGCATTATTGTGGATGATGAGCCGATTGCAAGAATGGGCATCCATCAACTGCTGCAGGAGTATTCAGATATTGAAGTAGTAGGAAGCTTTAACCAGGCAAAAACAGCTTTATCATTTCTACAATCAAACGAGGTGGATTTAATTTTGTTGGATATTGAGATGAACGGCATGACCGGTATCGAACTGGCCCGCACCCTGGCAACACAAACAATGCTTATTTTCATTACAGCGCATCCGGAGTACGCAACAGAAAGCTATGAAGTGGATGCGATTGATTATTTGGTGAAACCTATTCACAGCGATAGATTTCACAAAGCCATTCGCAAGGCTTTCGACTATCTGAACTTGCTGAAACAGGCGAACAATGCGCCTTCGCTAAATTTTTCAGCAGACTACATTCTTGTTCGGTCAGAAAGACAATTCGTGAAAATTGAGCATAAAAATATCCTGTTTATCGAAGGGCTCAAAGACTATGTAATTATTCATCTTCCCAACAGTCGCATCATTACAAACATGAACCTAAAGACCATTCATGGCAATCTTCCCAACGACATTTTCATCCGCGTAAGCAAATCGTACATTGTAAACAAGAACTATATAAATGCATATGACAACAACATTATTAAGATTTTCGACAATGAGATTCCTATTGGCAGCAAATACCTGGATGATTTTAGACAACTGGTTATTGCAAACAAAAAGTAACGATGAAAATGAAATGGCAATGGTAAACAAGCCCAGTTCGAATTCAACCATAGGCACTTTATTATATCATTATTACCAATATTCTACATGCGATTTTGTTTAGCATACTTCATTTAACAATCAGTTATAAGCAAGGCGAATCCAATTCCGGTTCACCATTGCGTTTAAAGTAAGTCCGCTTATGTCGAATTTATTAGAATTACTAAGACATCTAATGTAGTTACAACAAGAAATGAGTGGCAGTATTAAGTATCAGTTTAATCACCACGCAAAATCAAAAATAATATCATATTATCTTCTTCCATCCAACGACAATTACTGTTCTCTTTCCGGTAAATAGCTTGAACTCTATATCAACTCCAATCTATTGTAACACCAAATTAAAAATTCTCTATGACTAAAAATATGTCAGGTGACACATTTTTAATGTAAAAAATATGCTATATCATTTCATCGAAAATAAATTACCATTTGAAATGTTACGACCTATTTGATTTCTCAATCGTGCCCACACTAGATTTACTCATTTAGGTTTCTGTACACTTAAGAAGGAAAGAGAAGAGAATCCAAGGTTCTATTTAGTCTTTTCCAACAGAACACAAGCGCCTCCTCCGGGAGCCAAATGCACCGTTATTTCCTGACCATATGAAACAGTAGGATTCGTTACAATGTAACTTTCCTTATTGGTTCTAAAGTCCGCATCTTTTCCATCTTCAATGATCGTGGCTTTATACTGTCCTTTATCGATTATTGATAGTGGAATTGAAAGTGTTCTTGCCTCTTCGTTTGTCGCAGCCGCAATCAACCATTTGTTATCTGCGGACTTTCTTGCCATTACGATATACTCGCCAATTTCTCCGATTATGGTTTTAGTTTCTTTCCATGGCATTTGTTCTGCACGTATGAACTTTAAGATTTGCGGATGTTTTAAATAGTTTTCAGGAATGTCCGGGATGATAGTTGCTCCGGAAAATACGATCAGTGTTCTGGCGGCTTCCGCTGTAATGGTTGAAGGAACAGGTGTGGGATTATCTACCCGGCCTTTTTGCATCATGTCTACTACTCCATTGCTCATATCCAATGGGCCGGCCAGCATGTTTACGTAAACAGCAGTCACAAACGTAGATGGCTGAAACACACGATGGGCATCCAACTGCGCATGGCAGTATTCCCTTGTAACAGCGTTTGGCCAGGTACGCATTTGTCCGTAAGGATGAACGGGTCCGTCGTGGAAATCCACTAGTAATTTATTCTCAGCGCAAAGTTTTGTAATGAGCTGTGTGTGTTTGTTTTTCTCTTCAGGGCTCCCATTCATAAATCCATATTTTAGGCCCGCTGCTCCCCATTGACCATACTGCTTAATGGTTTGATCCAGCGGATAGGTTTTACCGCCAACATCGTTCAGATACAACCATATGCCTATGCCTTTTGCCTTCGCATAATTAAGCAACTGGTGAACCTGTTCTATTTTGCCGCCTTTTAGCGGATCGGAACCTTTGCTAAACTCTGGGCCATACCAGTCAGCATCCAAAACGAGGCTTTTAATATTATTATCGTCAGCAAAATCAACCATTCTTTTCCATGAAGGCAAAGACATTTCGTATTTGAATCCATTTGCTTCTGCGCCGTTAATACGCCAATCCCAGACAGCAACGCCAGGTTTAACCCATGAAAAATCCAGATTCTTTGCAGGTTCAGGGTTTAGCAGTTCTATTAAGTGGGAGTCTACCATTTTACCCGGAGTATTGCCAAACAATACCACGCGCCACGCATTTGCCCGTTTGGAACAGATGGTAAAATTTGTTGTTCCCTGATTTGCTTTTAGTAGCAAAGGTTCGCCTGATTCCAGGTTTGCTTCATGTATTGCCATATAATGATTGGAATCTGCTTTAATCGTCATTACCGGCATGCGAATACCATTGGCATCTTTCAATTTCTCCGGACCTATATTTCTATTTTCTCCATTGTAATACCAGGCGGTGTAGTTACCAGCAAAATTAAACTGTGTAAGTTCTTTCTCTGTGTCGGTGCCTTCATACTTGAAAGCAAATCCATCGTTGTAAACTCTTATTCTTATTTTATATAATGCCCCATTAAAAAGCGCTTCATTGTAATCGTCGGGTACGATGGCTCTCTTTCCCCACACAGGCTTCCACGTTTGCTTAACGTGTTTTAATGAAGATTGCAACCAGTGGAATTTTCCAACACCATCTAAACCGATAACAGACTGCCTGATCAATTGCTGTCCATTTGCAATAAAACTATACACTACATTGTCATCTGTTTCGTTAACGGCTACTTTCAATTTTTTGTCAGGGGATGTTATGGTAACACTATGCGGAACCAATTGGCCATATAGTACGGCAAAACATTTTACTGTGCACAAAAAACAGATGAGTAACCTTTTCAAAAAAAAATTCATTTGACTATCAATAGATTTAATTAATTCTTTTGCGAGCCCAAATTTCAAAAGAGGCCCGGTTACGCACCACCATATGCCGGGCCCATGAACTGCTCATTTTTAGAGCCTCTTTATCAGAAGAACAGGCTTTTATCTGTGCCTGCACTGATATTTATTTTGCAATCAGCTCGTATGTTTTACCGGGCTGCGTGGAAATATCGTATAAAAAGGTTTGCTTCAATACTGGCATTGTAACGTTGGCTTCTGATGACATAACCGGTTCCAGCGTCTTCTCTGTCTTATAAAAAAAATTAGCATTGTCGCCAACCGCAGTCTTTAATGCTTCTCCATTATTTAGCTGCATTATCACCGGAACCCTCACACGAAGATTACCTCCTATTGTTGATTTGATCGAGACTCTTATTGGCTTCCCGTTCTTCCATTCCATACGCACAATTTCAAAACCACCTCTCGCACGAAGACCGGTAATGCTTCCGTTTAGCCATGCATCCGGTAACGCAGGCAATAAATGAATGGCACCGTCTGCGCTTTGTATCAGCATTTCAGTAATGCCGGATGTACAACCGAAGTTGCCATCTATTTGAAACGGAGGATGTGCATCGAAAAGATTGTTGTAAGTTCCTCCACCTCCTTCATTGGTACCAACTGGCGTCAGTTGGTTTTTGATGAGCTGGTATGCGTGATTACCATCGAGCATACGTGCCCACCAATTAACCTTCCAACCCATGCTCCATCCGGTAGATATATCGCCGCGTTGAATGAGCGTGTTCTTCGCCGCGCTGTATAACTCTGGCGTACGAAACCCAGATATTTGATTGGAAGGAAATAATCCATACAAATGTGAAATGTGACGATGATTGTCTTTAGGTTCATCAATGTCATCCAGCCATTCCTGCAACTGACCATGCCTGCCTATATGCATGGGCGGCAGTCGCTTTCGCAGCGTACGAAGCGTATCCGCAAAGGCAACATCCTTGCCTAAAATTTCCGCTGCATTGATTGCGTTTGAAAACACATCAAAAACAATTTGGTTCGTCATCGTTACGCCCGCGTCAAGCGACGAACCTTCATGTACAGCAGGTGCATTTTCGGGCGACATGTCGGGACAAACAACCAGCCAGTGATATTTTGGATGCTCCACTAAAAAGTCAGCGTAAAACATTGCGGTTCCTTTTAGTATGTCATAAACATCTGACAAGAATTTTTTATCGCCACTGTACTCATAGTGTTCCCACAAGTGCTGACTTGTCCAGCCACCACCGTTGTTCCATATACCCCAGAAAGCACCATCTACAGCACCTGTACACCGCCATATATCTGTATTGTGATGCGCCATCCAACCCCTTGCGCCATACATGTCGCGAGCTGTTTGCTTTCCTGTTGCTGCCATCTCTTTCACCATTTTCAGGAACGGCTCGTGTAGTTCTGCAAGATTTGTTCTTTCGGCTGGCCAATAGTTCATTTCTGCATTGATGTTGATCGTGTACTTGCTATCCCAGGGAGGAAATAATTTATTGTTCCATATTCCCTGCAAGTTGGCTGGCTGTCCTCCAGGTTGCGAAGAAGAGATCAAAAGGTAACGACCATATTGATAGTACAGCGTAACAAGTGCCGGATCATCGTTGTTGGCAAATGATTTCAAACGTTGGTCTGTCGGAAGCTTTGCTGCAGCTGTATTGCCAAGGTCAAGTTTAACCCTGTTAAAATATTGCTGGTAAGCTGCAACATGCTCTTTACAAATTTGTACAAATGTTTTGTTGATTGCTTTATTGAGATAAGCAGAGGCTCTTTCATTTTCGTTTCCGCTCAAATCGTTATAGCTATTGAAATTGGTAGCAATGGAAATATAAATCGTTGCTTCGTCAGCACCTTTTACAACTATGGAAGTATCTGCAAGCGTCAGAACGCCACCCTTTGTTTTTATCTGAGCAATTCCTTTGTATTTCACCATTCCTTTTACGCCTTCATGGTCAATGGTTGTTCCCGAAATACTTAGCTGCGCGGGATTTTCCGCTTTCACAACAGCGCCTGGCATCGCCGCCTTATAGTTTGCCGTAAAGAAAAGACCGTGTGATTTATTTGCAGTAAGATGTATTACTATCACCCGGTCCGGCAATGAGGCAATTGCCTGTCTTGTGTACACCACATCACCTACTTTGTAAGTGGTAGTTGCAATTGCTTTTTCAATATCAAGTTCGCGGCTGTAATTTGAAAACTGTTCATGCCCATCAAAATGTAATTGCAGGTTGCCCACCGGCTCAAACATTTGCCCTTGCGATTTTTTACTAACAATCACTTTGTTTGCAAGTTTTTCCGCTTCTTTTTGTTTGCCATCAAATATCAACCGACGCATTGCTGCTAATGAATCGAGACATAATGAATTGTCATTACGATTAGGACCACCGCTCCAAACAGTATGTTCATTGAGTTGAATAATATCGGTAGAAACATTTCCGTATACCATTCCCCCCAATCTACCGTTTCCTATGGGCAAAGCATTTTCCCATACGTCGCCGGATGGATGATCATACCAAAGCCTTAACCTGTTGTCGTTCTGAGCGGTGACGCTATTTAGCTGAACGGCCAAAATACCAATGAGAATTACTTTGAAAACAGATGCAAACTTCATCGTTAGTTTTGGATTTACTGTCGTTTATTGCTTAATAAAAAGGTGATCAATTCAACTACTACGGGTTATTGTCTATACGGATTCAATGTCTGAATCGTTCCGTCTGTATTGTGTTGCAGCTTTGCCACTTTTACACTTCTAAGATGAGTAACACCTTTTGAAAGAGAAGAGTCATGGTAGAACAAATACCATTCACCGTTATATTCAGTAATCGAATGGTGAGTGGTCCACCCCACTACAGGATTTAACACAACACCTTTGTATGTGAAAGGTCCGTAAGGATTGTCTCCTATTGCATAACATATAAAATGCGTGTCGCCAGTTGAATAAGAAAAATAGTATTTGCCATTATATTTGTGCATCCATGAGGCCTCAAAAAATCTTCTGTTGTTATCACCCTGCAACAGCGCTTTGCCGCTTTCATCTACAATCAGTACGTCTTTGGAAGCTTCAGCAAACTCAAGCAAGTCATCGGTGAGCTTTGCGACTTTAGCGCAAAGCGCAGGCTCGTTATCTGCAGGTAAATGAGCAAAAGGACTTTCCGGTTGTGAAGCTTCGAATGTTTCTTTTCTCCAGCGCTGCAACTGACCGCCCCAAATACCTCCAAAATACATGTAATAACTTCCGTCGGCATCTTTAAATACGGCAGGATCAATGGAGAAACTGTTTGCGATCGGATCAGCTTGTGCAGTAAATGGTCCTGAAGGCGACTCACTAACTGCAACGCCTATTCGAAAAATGCCTTGCTTATCTTTCGCGGGAAAGAAGAGATAATATCGTCCGTCCTTTTCGTTGGCGTCCGGTGCCCACATTTGTTTATCGGCCCAGGGTACATCTTTTACATTCAATGCTACGCCGTGGTCGGTTGCGTTTCCATCCGGCGCCTCCATCGATAGCACATGATAGTCCTCCATGGCAAAGTGACTGCCCAAATCATCAAACGCATCACCCGCGTCGATATCATGAGATGGATAGATGTATATCTTTCCGTTAAATACATGTGCCGAAGGATCAGCGGTGTAAATATGTTCTACAACTGGTGCAGAAATAGCATTCTGATTCAATGCTTCGAAATCAATGTGTGCGGTACTATCTTCAGGCATGACTATGCGGTTTGAGGTTCTTTAATTTTGTTTCTTCTTTGTTTCAATGCATCTTCAATTTCCAGTTCCATTTTTTTGTTTAACCGGTAACCTAAAAGCAACAGTGCGGCAGCAATGAAAATTAGTCCGGGAATGACACTCACCAGCAATTTAATTCCATTGGTAGCTGCAGCAGTTTGCGATGCAGCATCTGCATCGTATCCGAAAATACTGAGTAGCCATGCAGACAAGGCGCCTCCTACACTCAGGCCAACTTTCAATCCAAAGATCATGGCAGAAAATATAATGGCTGTTGCGCGGCGATTGTTTTTCCATTCGCTATAATCTGCTACATCGGCAATCATGGCCCACAATAACGGAATGGTTATACCATAAATAAATCCATGCAATGTTTGTGTAACAAATACCGCCATAACTGCCGTTTGATTATAGAAGTAAATCGCGATCAGGCAAAGCGCAGACAACGCGAGAAAAACGGAGAAAACATTTCTTTTACCAAATTTGTCGGCAAATGGTTTTGAAAACGAAATGCCCACTATCATCGCAATGGTGCTGAAGGCACTGGTGAAGCTGGAGGCAGCATAAGGCGCGCTTCCCGGTTTTTGAAATTCTTCAAACGCAGCAGGATTAAAAATATGACTGAGTCCGCTAATGATTTTATTGAATCCAACCTTGTCCAAAAAAGCAACCTGGCTTTGCTCGCTTAAATAGTATTTGAAGTAAAATATGTTCATGCCACCCTTTATCGCAAGCGTAATAAAAACGAGAATAGTTACGGCAAGCATAATCAACCAGGGTTTGTTTTTAACGAGGTCCTGCAGATCTTGTTTAACAGGCGTTTTCTCTTCTTGTGGAGGATGTATTCTTTCTTTTGTTGTAAGAAATGTAATGATAAAACACACGACACCAGTAATGGCAAACATCATCATTACTTTTTCAAATCCTTCTTGTTTTTGTTCAGGCCCGACTCCGTGTCCTAATGATAATACAAGCGGCAATAACAAAACCTGGACAACGAACTGTGCCACCATCACCGCAACAAAGCGATAAGAAGACAATGAATTACGTTCTTTCATGTCTCCTGTGAGTACACCACTCAATGCAGAATACGGTAGATTGTTGGCAGAATATACAACAACCAGCAAGAGGTAAGTAATGAACGCGTAGGCCACTTTTCCTCCTTCAGAAAAATCGGGTGTTGAAAATGCTGCGAGTGATATCACACCAAACGGTATGGCTGTCCACAATACCCAGGGACGAAACTTGCCCCATCTTGTTTGTGTACGATCTGCAATGGCGCCCATCACGAGGTTAAAACAGGCACCAATGATGCCACCTATCAGCATCACCATACTCGCTTTGCCCGGTGGAATCTTATAAATATCTGTGTAAAAGAAAGCGAGAAAAGCCATCAATGTTTGAAAGATCAGGTTGGCCGCGAGATCTCCTAAGCTGTATCCTATTTTTTCAAGGACAGACAATCGTTGGGATGAATTTTTCATTTGGGGTTAAATTGAGTATTAAATATCAGCTTTTTGTTTTGGATTCTATCACTTTGTAATAGGCTAGTTTTGGTGCAAATTGTCTGTCAAATAGTAATGGGTAGTTGGTACGACCTCTTACAGGCCAGTTATTCAACCAGGACTGGCCATCATTAACACCCCAAAAAGTTACGCGACCAATCTTGTCTTTGTGTTTTAAAAACAGCTTAAACAATTGCTCATAGTCGCTGGCAAGTTGTTGCTGCATTGAGTCTGGAAGTCCCGCCGCAAAAGGATTATACTGCGCATTGTAAGCCGCAGTCTGGTTAACATCAGCGGTGTTGCCATTTAACGGATTGGGCAATACACTCAGGTCAAGCTCTGTAAACATCACTTTGATACCGAGTGCACCAAATTCCACGATACTTTTTTCAATTTCATCAAATGGCACATGCCCTGCTCTCCAATGGCCTTGTATACCAATGCCATCTATCCGCACGCCAGCTGCTTGTATTTTTTGCACCACTGCAACGGCTCCTGCTCTTTTCTTTGGTTGCTCAATGTTGTAATCGTTATAATAAAGCTGTGTATGAGGAGCCGCTTGCTGTGCCAGGCGAAATGCATCGACAATGTAATCATCCCCCAGCTTTTGCAAAAAGATAGATTTGCGAAGTGTACCATCTTCATTCAACGCTTCGTTAACAACATCCCATGAATACACTTTGCCATCATAGCGTGAAGCCAATGTATTAATGTGCTCTGTAAAAAACTGACGCACAGAATCGGCGCTTTGCAATCTGCGCACATAAGCAGGCAACTGGCTGTGCCAGATAAGTGTGTGGGCATTCACACGAATATTATTAGCTGTTGCATAAGCAACCAACTTATCTGCAAGACCAAAATTATACGTTCCCCATTGCGGATGTATCTCCTCTGCCTTCATAATATTTTCCGGCGTAACCGCGTCAAACTGTTTTGGGATCAGCGCAGCGGCTTTTGTATCCCGCTGTTCAATTTGTGGGGTATTCATGGCAGTGCCTATGAGGAAATCATCTTTGAATGTATTTCTGAGGGTTGCTGCCTCAGTTGTCTTCTTCGGTTGCTTGCTAACTGAGCAATTTACCAAAATGATTCCCATTGCAAACAGCAAACCTATTCGTAACGATTGATGTATCATATAAAAAATGTTGGTTGAGTTTTAATAGACGGGAACGCTGATTTTCATGATTGTCATGATTTATTATGATTTCAAAAAAGGAGATCATAGTATCGTCCTAGTGTTCCGTGGTTCTTCTGCTATCGTTTTTAATTATTTCATCAAGATTATTGACTGGACGTTCCAGCTCATAAGGTATTGGCATCTGGCTGAACTGCTGGAAATACAACAGGCATGCATCTTTCCATAAAACTGCATTTTGGCTTTGGCCGCGCAAACTTCGCTGTACTGCTATGAAACGTGTACTATCCACATAAGGCTGCACCTTATCCCATGTTTTTTGAAAAGAATGAACTTGTTGAACGCCCTTGTCATAGTCATAACACAATTCATCCCAAAGTGTGTGTCCGCTTTTCATTTGATAGCTCCATGGCAAATGATGGAACCATAACAAGAATTTCTCGGGACAGGTCGCCGGATCATTGAACTGCGAAGCCAGCGGCTGATGATATTGTTCAACGGCATCACTCCCTTTCAATGTACGATCAAACCCAACTCCATTCCCGGCTGCCTGGTGATAATACGGTGGTGTCCAGTCTGCTCTCATTTTTTCGGGAGCCCACCAGGGACCGGGTCCATAATGCTCATTCGCACTCATGATATGATGCAATCCAAGAGGTGTCATATAGTTTACAGCAGCTTCCCTGCTATCCAGCATCATTTGTTTCACAGGTTTGAGAAAATCACTAGTCCACGAAGCATTGTAATCAGATGATCCCAATTTATCGGATGGATCATTGTAAAACGTTAGCTTGAGCCACTCTTCGGCAATTTGTTCGCTCTTCAAATTAACGTTCCATGCGAGGCGGCCAAAGGTATACCAATTGGCCTGCGCAAAATGATGCCCGCACCAATTTGTATCAAGACCAATATTTGCGACGCCTGCAATGGCTGTATATTTCTGCTGATAAATACTGCCATCTGTGCAACGGGCAACCGTGCTGCCATCTCCCTGCTGGTAAGTATCGCTTTGCAAGCATTCTTCCCACATAGGAGACAAAAACACCAAATGGATGGAATGACCTAAATACTCCTGTGTTATCTGGAACTCAGGCATAAGGGATGTTTTTTTCATCGCACCAAACAGCGCACTGAAAGGTTCACGGGGCTGGAAATCGATGGGTCCGTTTTTCACTTGTATGATTACGTTGTCCCTGAATTGTCCATCAAGGGGCATAAACTCATTGTAGGCTTGTTTTGCACGATCCTTATCATTAGCACTATACACAAATGCACGCCACATCACAATACCGCCATACGGCTTCAATGCATCAGCGAGCATATTAGCGCCGTCAGCATGTGTGCGGCCAAAGTCCTGCGGCCCGGGTTGCCCTTCACTGCTCGCTTTTACAAGAAGGCCACCAAAATCAGGAACAATGCTGTAAATCTCTTTTATCTTGGCTTTCCACCAGCCAATCACTTCCGGATCCAGCGGGTCGGATGTCTTCAATTTACCAAGCAGTACTGGCGAAGAGAATTTTACCGAGAGATAAACCTTCATCCCATAAGGGCGCAAGATGTCTGCAATCGCTTTTACCCGATTAAGATAATCTGGGTTCAATATTTGCGGCGAAGCATTTACATTGTTGAGCACTGTGCCATTAATACCAATAGAAGCATTGGCACGCGCATATTCCTGCCATAGTTTTTTGTCCTGCGCAGTAACAGCAAACGCATCATCGTTTCTCCAGAAAATAGAATGACCAGCATAGCCGCGCTCTATAGAACCATCTGGATTGTCCCAATGATTTAATATGCGCACTTCGTAAGACGGATTGTTTACCTCGTTGGTTATACTTTCACCGGTTTGTTGTCTTCGCAAAAAATCGTAAACACCGTACAAAATTCCTTTGTTATTATTTGCCTGTACAGCATTTTCACTAAGTTTATAACCATCGTATTGAATGGCTTTATCTTTCGTTATCGTCAACGTGATGGTTGTACCTGGCTTTCCCTGCCAGCCGTCTTTTAACTCCTGTATGGCAATAGACAGCGTAGGAGATTTTTCGGAACAAACAACGTTCACCGGCTGAGCTTTTGAAGAACGCAACCATAGCTCATGTCCATCTTGCGCAATAAGCAAAGTAGTGATGAACAAAGTACAACAAACAGAAAATAAATGTTTCATATCGCGTTATGCTACTAATCAGATCATCTTGCTTCGCAGCTTTGATGATCTTCTATATTTAAATTATTTTATTCAAATTGTATCCAGTCAAGCGATGCATCGTTGCCCCTTTTAAGTACCGCAACGAGATGATGCCTTCCGGTAACTTTTGTTCGCAAGGACGTTTTGATCAATTTCCAACCGGTGATATTTGGAATTTGAATCTGTGCAACGACAGGGCCGTTTATGCTATCAAGTTTAATTTCCAGTGTACCACCTTCTGTACTGGCAACGCGTAATACTACAGATACAGGAGATTGTTTTCCAAATTCCACGCTATTGTATTGTACCCAGGCAGTAGGTTCATTGAACATTGTTTTCCATCCATCAAACTTGTTCGCAGTGTCAAGAAAATCAATTGCCACATCATTGCTGATGGCACTATATCTATCCATTTGTATTTTTGACCTGGCTTGGGTTACACCAATGCCGCGTGTTGTTGGTATGACTTTTCGAATAGTACCATCCGCATTAAAAAACAAACTGTCTGAACGTATGGATCTTGCCTTATCAAAGGCAGGAGAAAGATCGTTGTGGTGATAAAATAAATACCACTGCTTTTTAAACTCAATGATCGAGTGATGATTTGTCCAGCAACCCGTGGGCGATTCATCCATGATCACTCCGGCAACAGTAAAAGGGCCGAGCGGACTTTTACCGACACCATATTCCAGTCGTTCTATTTTATTAGCAACATGCGGATAGGTCAAATAGTAGGTGCCATTTCTTTCAAACATATAAGGACCTTCTTTCAGCCCTTTATCAGGCAAGTGAGTGAGTACCTGCGGCTGCGAAGCAAGCTCGAGCATGTTTTCTTTTAATTTAGCTACGTAGATATTTCCTTCCGACCAGTAGAGATAAGCCTGTCCATCTTTGTCAATGAAAACATTCGGATCAATGCCGCGTATGCCTTTGATGGGCATTTCCTGCGGCAGGTAAGGACCTTCAGGGTTTTCAGCGATGGCCACACCTACCGTAAAACCTTTCCCGTTTACAGTAGTGTCTTTTGGTGTGGAAGGAAAATAGAAATAATATTTACCGTTCCGGTAAATACAATCAGGCGCCCACATGCTGTAGCTATCCGGCCTTACCCAAGGCACTTTGTTCTGCGTCACGATAACACCATTGTCTTTCCAGTGGGTAAGATCCGAGGAAGAAAACACGTGATAATCTTCCATGCAAAACCAGCCCGGGCGCCCCCTGTTTTCATTCGCTAAAATATCATGCGAAGGAAAAATATACACTTTATCTCCAAACACTCTCGCCGAAGGATCAGCGCTGTATTGATAGGTGATGAGCGGGTTCTGTGCAGGCAAATATTCAGCAGCAAAAACTGTTGATGCAATGAGCAGAACCTGTTTTATATATCCTACCATACTTAGTTTGAAATTTTTTCGCTGACATGGAAATAATCAAAATCTGCATAGCCTCCCGCATTTTTGGTGGCATAGTTGAAAAGTCCAAAACGGTAGCCCATAAAGTGCATAAGGGAATATTCCATTTTTAGCGTGGCTCCGATAGGTTGCCATGTCTTACCCTCAAGACTATAGTAGAATTTGGCTTTGTCCACTTTATTTCTAAAGTCGCACTCGGCTTTCAGGTATACTACTTTTTGTGTTAAAGGGAATGATTGAATCTCCTCGGTTTTACCACTTTGAGCATCGACCATTACGATTGCTTTTCCTTCGGCAGATGCTTTCACACCAACTGATCCAAATTTCTTTTGCAACAGGCAAAGACCAGCAATATCACCGTCTTTCATACCAGAAACATCCAGTGCAATAGTGCCGCTACAGGCAGGCCCGATCGTACGTTGTGTGAGCATGTTTTTTACCAGGTAAAAAGAAGTATCCACTCTTCCAGTTGTGATACGCAGGAAACCTTTTCTATCAGTCAGCGACCAGTTTTTATTATCAGGATTGTGGTTCCATTGCCATACCAGTGGCAACAACGGCTCGCCTTTCTTACGGGCAAATTCATCAGAGGCAACGATACCAGGTATCAATCCTTTGCTTATTGGCAAATCAAGTGTTTCCGGCACTTTGCCATTCACTCCCAACACCGGCCAACCGTCTTCCCATTTAACAGGAACGAGGTATGGAATGCGGCCCACAGCCCCGTAGTCACGAAACAAGTACGAATACCACTCCCCGTTAGGCATGTCAATCAATCCGCCTTGCGCCACTCCTAAATCCTGAAATCCTATCTTACCCTCGTAAGGTCCTGTAATCTTATCTGCGCGATGCACTACCACTGTGCGCATGCCTCCTCTCGGCCAGGTAATATTGAAGAGATAATATTTGCCTTTTACTTTTAACAGCTGCGAGCCTTCTGCACCGAGAGCAATATTATTGCCTGCCGGAATGCTTGCATTTTCTATCAACACCTGGTCTACCCCTCCCGGCTTTACCCCGCTCACCTCTTCGTTTAATTCAGTGATCCTTAGTTTGCCATTTCCCCAAACCATATATACTTTACCATCCTCATCGAAGAAAAGGGAATGATCATGAAATGCCGGTTGAAATGTCACTCTTTTCCAGGGACCTTTCTCTATATTTTTTGTAGAGTAGATGTAAGTCTTGCCGGTTGTTTGAGCAAACGTACTCACGTAGTACGTGCCATTGTGAAAACGAAGGCTGCTTGCCCAGGAACCTTTGCCATAGGCACTTTTACCATTGTCAAGATTCATTGCATCAACATTTGCCAAAGTATCGTACGCATAATTTACAATCTCCCAATTCACTAGGTCCTTGCTTCGCATGATCGTTACGCCCGGGCTCATATGCATAGTGGTGCTGCTCATGTAATAAGTATCGCCAACACGCATCATTGCCATATCCGGCACATCTGCAAATATCACCGGGTTGTGCGCTTTGTTTTCCTGAGCATTTACATCAAGGAGCACAAGTATCGCACACATGAAAAAAATAAATCTGATCATTGCTTTGATATTTATAATTATTTTTTAAAATTTTAGTCGATCAATATTCAACCAACTGCTCTGTCGATGTCGGAGGGTTGATGTAAAACATTTTATTTTTATAATGCACCGGTTCTATGCCAAGTTGCGGTGTCTTCTCCCAGTTCTGCAATGTTTGACTGTAAGGATAGGGACGACTTTCATACATCAGGTAATGACAGGATGTCCACAGCTTGCCGTCAGGTCCCTCAAACAATGCATTATGACCTGTTTCACAATAAGGATCTTCCGTATCCTGGAATTTCAAGTGCGCATATCCACCAGCAGCAGCAAGCTCAGGCCGGTACCCCTTTTTTCTTGTTCCAAAGATTGGTTCGGTAGATGCCAGTTCCCAAGGCCCCAGCGGTGAGGTGGATTTTAGCAATCCTACTTCGTATCCTCTTGTCCATGTTGAAAAGAACATAAAATAAACACCATCGCGCTTGATCACAAACGGCCCTTCTATTCCGCCGATCATCCATTCCGGATAACCGGGTTGTTTTTTATCCAAAAACTTTTGAATGGGCGTTGTTAGTTTGCCCGTTGCCAGGTCAATCTTTGCCTGGAACAAACCATTGCCGCTGCAATAAAGATAGGTTTGCCCGTCCTCATCTTCAAACAAGGTAGCATCATTATTATACTGCGGCGTGAGAGGCCCTTTCACCAACGTATAAGGACCATCAACACGATCAGATGAAAACAACCAAACACTGTGTGTCTGCATGCCTTTGGTATCTTCCGCCGTTACTTTACCACTATTTACAGTGAGCCAATATTTGCCTCTAATGAAATGAATTTCTGGTGCCCAAAAGCGACCATTATAGGGACAATCAGCAGGAAGCTTATTTCCATCAATCAACCAGCCTTGCTGCTTCCAGTGAATCAAATCGTCTGACACCAATAATCGAACGCCAGGATTAAAGCCCGTCCACACAGGATTTGAAGTACCCACGCAATACCATTTGTTCGCCACCTTAATGATAAAATGGTCGCGCATGGAAATCGCTGTATCACGTGTAATCGGGTTGGTATAACGAAACGAGTGTTTAGTAGTATCACTCTTATCAACTTGCGCAAATACACTCTGCGCAGCAATCAATAATAAACATGTTTTCAATATCCTTATCATCAGCGACACTTCTTAAATTTTACAATCCTTGTTTTTTATAAGGGCTTTCCTGCATTTTCAAAAAAGTGTTTTCATAACCGCCGTTATCTACCACCACTTTATACAACACAACCCCGGGATCAAGCGGACGGATATTCAATGTGTGCAAACCATCTGCTGTATGAGGCACCGCAAACGTTGTAGTTGTTTCAATCATTCTTGCGGCACCTGCAGGATACATTTTGTTGTATACATTTTTCCAGATCAGCTGATCATTAATGTTCCATTGTTTTTCCGCACCACCATCAAAAGCAGCCGCCACTGATTGACCTCCATTTTTAAAAGGAAGTGTACAACTGAAGAACAAATGAAGGATAACACTATCAGTACGATCTGTCATGTTCATTTTGTAAGTTAAACGGGCATCAGTAGTTGGTTTGGTGTACGGCATTAAGGCAACAGCAGAAAGCGTTCTTCCAAGATCAGGAATGACTGTCCATTTGGTTTCGGGCGCATTCTTACTCTCGAAAAAATGTTCAGCTTCCATTACTACTGCTCCATTCTTTTCTGTAAACACATAGCCGCCTGTTGTTGCATCACTTTGTGCCAGACGAACAACCTTTGGTTTAACATTGCCGCCTCTTGGCTCATCCCAGGACCTGTAACCTATGTGGGTCTGATCCATCATATGATTCCACTTACCATTGGCCACATTCAGGTTGTATTCTTTTGAGTATGCTGCATCCCTGCTGAAACAAGAGTCTGCATAATCGGCCCAATAATTCGCCTTCATATCTTTTTCTGCTGCGAATTTTTCATTCATTGCCACCGCATAGTACATGTCATACAAATTCGCCATGGCTCTAACTGGATGCAGTATCAATTCAATATAAACATCTCTATATTTTTCTGGTAACGATATAAATTGTCTCAAAGCGTTTGTCTCGAGTGCGAGATAGGCGTTTCTCACCGCTTCAAATTCTCCACTTTGCAGGTTGTATGTTTTTTGATTTAGCATTTCAGCAGTAACCCGGCCGTTGTACTTACAATAAGTGCTGATGATTTCTGCCGCTTCCTTTGCCTGGGCTTCACCAAATTGCTGCGTACAAAAATCTTGTGCATAAGCATCCAGATTATCTGCCGTGAACATTGTTGGGTCCCATGCCATTTTCAGGAAAAAATCCATGGGATATTCATTGGGCTTCAAATCCCCAACGTTTAAAATCCATACTTTGTCCACACCATAACTATAGGTCAATTGCAATTGTTCCCACATGTGAGGGACCTGTGTCATGTTAAGCCACTGATAGGCACGGGGTGCACCATGCAAGTCAACATGATAGTAAATGCCATAACCACCCTTGTGCTGTTTTTTACCAAGCTCCGGCAACCGGCGCACATCACCCCAATTGTCGTCGCAGAGCAGTACAGTCATATCATCCGGTACTTTCATGCCCTGGTCATAATAATCAAGCACCTCACTGTAAAGCGCCCATATTTGCGGTGTAGCAGAAGCTGGTTTCTTGGTTACCTCTTCAATAATTTTTCTTTGGTCAGCCATGATGTTTTCCAGCACCCTGAAATTCTCCTGTGCACTGCCGGCATCAGGCATGGCCATGTCACCATCACCGCGCATGCCCATGGTGAGGATACTTTCATAGTTCTTATTTCTCTCCAAACCTTTTCTCCAAAAATCCTGTATTGCGGGTTTGTTGGTAACATAGTTCCACTCTCCGTTCCCCAATTCTTTTTTATGATGTCCCCACTCTGCCTGTGCTCTTATCATTGGTTCATGATGGGAAGACCCCATCACTATGCCGTATTCATCTGCCAGGCGCGGATTTTCAGGATCATCTTCATTAAAAGCTTTGCCCCACATGGCCGGCCATAAATAGTTTGCACGCAAGCGAAGCAACAGCTCAAACATATGTGTGTACATTTTACTGTTGATGCCGCCGAATTTGGCACGTGCCCAACCACCAAAGGCAGGTTCTTCATCATTGATAAAAATGCCCCGGTAGCGTACTTTGGGTTCACCTGATGCGTATCGACCCGGCAGCACATAAGCTGCCGTTCTTTTTTTCACCGGAACATCTGCCCACCAGTACCATGGTGACACGCCCAGTTGTTTTGACAATTCGTAAATGCCATAAATCGTTCCACGTTTGTCGCTCCCTGCTATTATCAATATTTTTTTTGCGGATGGTTTTTGTATGTCAATCGAGGTAATTACAAAGCTCTCCCATTTGCCTTTCAGATCTTTTGTATCCAGTTTTTTTGACGACACCAACTGATCGATCAACTTACTTTTTCCGAGTGTTCCAACAACTATCTCTGTTGAAGAACCTGATTCACTCGTCGCCAATTGTGGACGCACTCCTGTTACATTGTCAATATCGTTTTGCAGATCCTGCAAAGCACGAATAACGCCTTTGTAATCGCCGGTATCAAAACGAACAGGAGTTGCGCTGCGATCAGTTCCCACAATAGGAAATGCGGCTTCCTTGTTTGATTCACTTATGATATCTGCATTAAACGGAAGCGTTTGTTGCGCATGTGCGTTCACACTAAGCAGAAAGCAACCAACAGATACCTGAACCAAATATTTTTTACAATATTCTAATAGAGTCATGATCAAAATCGCATTAGCTTTGTTTATTAAAATCACATCACCACTTGTCCGCATTGTTTACCACTACTTGAAGAGCAAAGGAGCAAACTGGTAAAGGTTGTTTCTCCATACGGGCCATGTATGCCCACCGGGATATTCGTAATAGGTATGTTTTATGCCGAGCTCATCAAGCTTTTGCAACATTACCTGGCAATTTTTATAGGCGATGTCTTCTTGGCCTCCTATCGCAATCCAAAACACTTTTAACTTGCCATTCACTTTAGCGGCATTGTCTTTTAAAAAAGCATATTGATTATCAGCGACACTGCTAAGCAGTGGCTGCATCCAGCCGGAACTGAATACGCCGAGGTAAGAAAACATATCGGTATTTTGAACACCTGTGTATAGTGTATGAATGCCGCCCATTGACAAGCCTGCCAGCGCTCTTCCCGAAGCAGAAGTTTCTGTGTGATAATTTTTTTCAACGAAAGGAAGAACAACCTGTTTTAGTTCTCTTTCAAACATCTTCAGATTGCTTTCACCAAAATTGGAAATTCCTGCCGCGCCGATATTTGCATCGGGCATTACTACCAACATTGGCTTTGCTTTTCCTTCAGCGATAAGGTTGTCTAAAATAATATCGGTTCTGCCTTGCATAGCCCAGCCTCTTTCATCTTCTCCGCCTCCATGCAAAATGTATAGTACCGGATATTTTTGATTTGTATTTGCATCATAGCCTGGTGGTGTGTAGATATATAACTGTCGCCATGTATTGGTAACAGCCGAGTAATAATTTTTAATTCTTATGTCGCCGTGCGGAACATTTTTTAAAGAGTAGTAAGCGCCGCCACTAAAAGGAATTTCTATTCCACTGGCCATACGCCCCATGCCATAATAGGTTTCACTTGCAGGATCGGCAATGGCAACCCCATCGATCAATAAAGAATAATAATGAAATCCTTCACTGATGGAGTCTGTCGTTACGCTCCAGTAACCGCCTGTGTCTTTTACCAGGTCATATTTTCTCCCAAGATCCACTTGTACCTTTTGTGCGTCCGGTGCTTTAACACGAAACACAACACGATGATCGGGTAGTATTTGAGGATATTTTGCAGAGCGAACATTGGTGGAAGCAGGCATTCCCAGGACACTGTATTGAGAAAACTTTGAAGCATCTACTGGTTTAAACAATAATTGAGAAAACATGTAGAGATCGTTTTTCCATACTGTAAAATCATGTACACCGGGCTCAATGTAAAAGATATGAGGAACATTGAATTGTTGAAGATATTGGTGTGTGCGTTCACTAAAGTTGATGACTCCATCATTGTCGCCACACGATATCCAGAGTAATTTTAGTTTGTTAATGGCTTCTGTTGGCTTGGGCAATAGTTCTTCCGGACGTTTTGTGTTTGGAGCGGAAGAAAAGCCTCCCACCCATGCAAATTTGTCGAGATTGCCAAGACCAAAATTCAGGGATTGGCCGCCGCCCATTGACAGGCCTGCTATTGCGCGGTGGTCTCTGTCTGCATAAACAGGAAACTTCTTTTCTACAAAAGGAATAAGATCATTGAGCAAATCTTTTTCAAAGGTGGCAAATGCCTGCACTTTGTCTGCTGCCATGATATTGCCGGTTGCACGATCATCCTTCATGGCACGGCCGTTGGGCAGTACAACGATCATTGGTTGCAATTTTCCATTGGCATACAAATTATCTAAAATAACTTGTGGCTTACCGTTAGTATACCATTCTTTTTCATCGCCACCTATACCATGCAGTAGATACAAGACAGGATAACGGTTTTTCTTGTTGAATCCCGGAGGTGTATATATAAGGGCTCTTCGCTGGACACCTACGGTTTTGGAGTCATAAACGATTGTATCAATTTTACCATGTGGAATACCGGTCCTAAGGGAATCAAATCCCTGCGGAGAATGTTTTTCTAAGCCCTGCGCGTTTAGATGAATAGAGATAATTAACAAGGCTACGATAAGAAAGGACAGCTGTTTCATGTTCTTATTTTTCAATGCTGGTGGTGTATAGTAAAACACGGTTGTTTCGCCTGGTGTGGTGAAAGCTATTGGTGATAAGGGAAAAGGGTGTAGAAACACCCCTTCTATTTGCTAATGCTAATATCCGACGAACATTTATGGGTGCTGACGAACGATAGCACGCTAATATGTTTAATAGTTAGGATTCTGATATGCTTTCTTTTCAGCATCCGACATTTGCATGGCATCGATCTGTCCTTGCGGGATCGGGCGCAAATAATGGAACGGCTGAATTGTACGTGTTACGGTTGTCGGTGTATGGTCCGTAATGTTTACTCCACCGATACGATAAGTCGACGCTAGTTCATTCCATTTTTGTGTACGTATCAGATCGTACCAGCGATAGCCTTCTCCATAATATTCGCGGGAACGTTCTGCCAAAATATAGTTGATATCAATGGCAGCAGGTGTGGCAGCAATCATGTCTGCACTGTGATCCACCGTTTTTGTTGCATTGTCTGCATTGCTGAATCGCCATTTACCAGCACGTGCCCTTATAACATTGATCAACTCTTTTGCTGATTTGCCGGCTGTTGTCGTCGCTCCTTTTACTGCAGCTTCGGCCGCGATGAAATACAATTCAGACAGCTTTGCAATGTTGAAAGGACGGGTACTTGCAGCATTTGGCTGGCCAAGCCCATCAGCATTATCAGTACGGTAAGTACCCATCTTCCAGAGACCCGGATACCTCAACCTGGTGATTCCCTCAGGAGATACGACGAAGTCCGCTCTGCCTGGCAATGCACCGGCACCCACATTGTTTTTGGTTGCCCAGTTTGTATAATCAATAGCCGTACCCGGTTCGCTGTCAAGGAACGTAAGGATGGCATCATCCGGTTTTACGGGCAAATAATTGGCATTGTAATACACAGGTGTTTTATCTCCTGCCTTATCCCAGTTGCCACGAAATACTGTCACAAATGTTCCGTCATAGCGGGAATCATTCGTTTTATCGGCAAATGTTTTTTCAACTACGTCAATCGTTGGCGCCATACGTGTCCAGGGACGGCCAAGATCCTGCGAGGCTTCACGCTGTACAGTGCTTACCGTACTACTCCATGAAGTGGCACTTTTGCTGCTTCTGATCAACGTATAGTTCCATGTTAGCATCCAAACTGCAAAGTTATCCGGAGCGCCACCTCCGCCATAAGTAAGGCTGGAACCGTTGTAGTATTCGCTTTGTTGTGTATGATCAGCATATAAAAGGATTTCGCTGTTACGGTCATTGGAACCTACACCCAAATCATAGTAGGTAGGCTGCAAAGAAAATGAGCCGTGGTTGTCAATGCCTGCTGTTGCTACATCATAGGCAGCCTGGAAATACCACTGTGCGTTATGACCATCAGGGTCGGTACGGGCCACATCGGGGTAAGTAGGAATATTATTCGGATTCTGCAACCACCATGCATACGTCAGGTAAGCTTTTGATAAATACAGGCGAGCAGCAGTTTTTGTTACACCACCTGTTACACGGCCTGCATCCGGCAAGTCGCTCACAGCTTTTAACAAGTCAGGAAAAATCGCTTTTGTGTACACTTCCGGCACAGTATTACGTTTTGAAGTCCTTACCGGATTGGTGTTGAATTTCAAATCTCCTGCACCCAGGTCCAGCGGCACACCGCCGTAAGTTTGTACAAGCAAGAAGTAATCAAATGCGCGGAAGAATCTGGCTTCAGCGATCAATGCATTTGAAAGACCTACCGAAGATGCATTTTCAATGATACCGCTGGCTGTATTTATGTCTGAAAAAGATTCACCCCAGGGAATGCTCGGTGGAAAACTGGTAGAAGTCAATTGACCAACACCTGACAGGTCCATGTCTTTGAAGTTCCCGTCAGCACTTTGTGCCCAGGTACCTTCATCCGTTCCGGTAATGCAGGAGTTATAATAATAAGCTTGTCCGTAAATGTTGCGCAGGTGAGCATACAGGGAAGTAATACCGCCTTGCACGCCATTCACTGTTTTAAAGTAATCTGGTGTAAAAGTAGCACGCGGTTGTTCATCCAGTATTTTTGTACAGCCTGCCAGCAACAATGTTGACACCGCAGTAGCTGTGAATATTTTATTGATATTGATGTGTTTCATATGACCGTTAGTTTAGAATGATAAATTAACACCAACAATGTAATTACGTGTAGATGGTGTGTTCACGCCGATTGTTAACAAACGCTTCAGGTTAGCAGACAAGGGAACGGCCGCGTTCTCATTGCCGTAAGAGTTTGTTTCAGGATCCATTCCTGACTCTTTCTTGTAAGGAGAGAACAACACAAACGGATTCTGCACCGTGAAATACCCACGCAATCTCATGTTCTTGTTTTTGATAAGGCTCCTGTTAAAATCGTAACCCAATGAAATGGTACGAATCTTCAGGAAGGATGCATCAAAATAACCGAGCGTGCTTCCGTATTTTGGATTGTCTCCACTCAATGGACCGGCAGGGTTTGGATATTTTGCGTCTGTGTGGGTAGGTGTCCAGTAGTCGACTTTTACGTTGTTGTTACGTGTTGTTAATGTGTTCAAATAGCCGCCTGATCCATATACAGAGCTGATTAAAATACCGCCTTGCTGAAAAATACCGACAGCAGAAAGATCAAACCCTTTATATGCCAGGCGTGTATTGAAGCCACCTAAGAATTTAGGATCCACGTCCATTACCTGGCGATCATCAGCACCGATCGCTCTTACCGGTGTACCGTCTGCATTATAGCCGCCAGTGTACAATACTTTGATCATACCAACCGATCCACCTGGTTCCAGTGCGGAAAGATTAGGATCTTTTGCCTGCCACAAACCTATTTTTTGATAGTCGTAAACGGAGTTAATATTATGACCAACGAACCATCCATTGCCTTCATCTTTGGTTGAACCTGAGGCAAGTGCTACAAGTTTGTTTCGGTTAGCATACAGGTTGAAACCTGCATCCCATGTAAAGCCGTCGTGTCCGCCATCAATGATCGTTCCGTTAAAGGTGAATTCAATACCCTTGTTTTGTGTTTTCCCAACATTAGCCGTATAACTGCTTACACCTGACGTTGCAGGCAAACCAACACTCTGCAAAAGATCGTTCGTGTTTGTTACATAGTATTCGATGGTACCTGTCAAACGATTTCCGAACAAACCGAAATCGATACCATAGTTCCATGTTTTTGAATACTCCCATCCGAGGTTTGGATTGGGCAATTGTGTAACATAGTAGCCTGTAGCATAGTTGGTTTCTCCAAAATTGTAGGGTCTTGTACTCAAGGCCCCAAGGGTTGCATAAGGCGCAATTGCCTGGTTAGATGTTTGTCCATAACCTGCACGAAGTTTAAGCGCATTCAGCCAGCTCACACCCTTCATGAATGACTCGTTGGCAACGTTCCAACCAAGTGAAACAGCCGGATAGGTATGCCACTGGTGACCAGGCGCCAATCTTGAAGAGGCATCAGAACGGACCGTTGCGGAAATCATGTAGCGATTGTCATACGAATACATCACACGTCCCATATAGGATAACAAACCCCACACATTATAACTCTGGTTATTGGGGTTAACCGTGATATCTGTAGCCTGCGCCTGTCCGATGTTATAGAACTGGAATGCGTCGGAAGGTATATTCTTCGCAGACATGGAAGACGAGTTGTATTTCTGCTGTTCAGCAGAATACAAAGCAATCACACTCACGTTATGTTTTTGAGCAAAAGTGCGGTCGTAAGACAAAATATTTTCTATTGTCCAATGATAGGTTTGTGAGTTGCTGATACCCGCAGTTGAGGGTGTTGTAGCATTTACACTGTTTACACCCTGCGCTGTATAGTTACCATTGTTACTTTGAATGAAATCAAGACCAAGGTTTACTCTGTATTTCAAACCTGTCACCCATGGAATTTTAACTTCACCAAATGCGGAGTTGTAAGTAGCAAAGCTTCTTGTTTCATTTAACCACAAACCGTTACTTGTTAAACTATCCACTCTGTCTCTTGTTAATACATAACTGTCTCCAAGTGTTGTATTCACTGTCCTTTTGGTATAGCCGCTTGGGTAAAAAGGATTGGCAATTGGCGACAAACCAACGTTCACACCGACCTGGCTACCTTCACTTAAATTATAGTTACTGTTTGTTGTGAAACCGACACGAACAAATTTACCGACCTGCTGATCAACAGCGGTACGGAAAGAATAGCGTGTGTAACGCTGAGTGGGAATAACACTTTGGTTACGGTAATAGCCCATGCCCACATTGTAACTACCCCCTTCGCTGGCACCGGTCACGCTGATGTCATGACTGTTCACAGTACCTGTTCTGTACAGCAAATCCTGCCAGTCAGTATTTACCTTACCGGTAGAATCTTCATCAACACCCAATGCTGGAAACCTGTTTGACACTTCTTTCAGCGTAGTGAATTCGCGCCAGTTCATCATTGGATATCTTGCGAAAACTGTTTGATTGCCATAATAACCATTGTAGGCAATTCTTGGTTTGGCACCTTTCTGACCTTTGTTGGTAGTGATCAAAATAACACCATTGGCACCACGAGAACCGTAGATAGCAGTCGCAGATGCATCTTTTAATACATCCACGCTTTTGATATCATCAGGATTCAGATCTGCAATAGAACCGGGGAAAGGAATTCCGTCAAGCACGATCAGCGGATTGTTGTCAGCAGTTAATGAACGCGTACCACGAATGCGGATCTGCATCGTAGCACCAGGCTTGCTGGAAGTTTGCGACATTTGCACGCCCGCCATGCGTCCCTGCAATGCTTGTGACACGTTTGCCGATGGCACTTCACGCATTGCATCACCACTAATAGAAGCAACTGAACCTGTTACTGCTTCTTTTCTTTGTGTACCATAGCCGATCACCACAATATCCTGCATACTGCTGGCTGAAGGCTTGAGTGAAACATTGATGGATGCACGTCCGTTGACTTCGATCTCTTGTTTTTCGTACCCAACAGAACTGATCACCAACGTACCATTTGATGGAACGCTGATGTGAAAAATACCTTTGTCATCTGCGACAACTGCACCGGCCCCTCCTTTTACAGAAACCGATGCGTGACCAACAGCTTCGCCAGAACTATTGGTTACATTACCCGTCACATGTACCGCCTGGGCAAATACCGCGTGATGGAAAAAAGTTAACATTACGGACAAAGCAATCGTAAGAATCCTGATCATTCCAGCCCCTGGCTGATCTGATCGCCTTTTTTGTTGAAAGGTTGACATTAGAATATAGATTGGTTTTAAAAAAAAATTAAAAGCGGTCATAAATCATCCTCACTTTGCCGGAAAGCTGATCGAGCGTAAATACACGGCCCGGTTGCTTGCGCGTGAAAAACGAATGAATATGTCGTGCTGACCGCATGACTTACCTATATCAATAATTTGTTTTTTAAGTTTGCCTTGTGTAGGGGAAACGGCAATAGTTGCAAGCGACTTGTCACTACTCAAACTATCGAGGAATACTTCAAGGTTTGTGTTTGCATCAGCGGAAAATTCTATTTCCATTTTGCGTGAAGGCTCGGCTTCTGTTCCCAGATCAATTCCTGAAAACATCATCCAGCCACCGTTTTCGCTGTTGTTGGTGACCATTTTTCCATTGGCTGTTGTAACCGTTTCTACACCGTAATAATTATTATAACTGATAGCAGGTAAAACAGAGCGGCCGTCTTTGCAAATGAAAAAGTCAAAATCTGCAGGCTTGCCTTGCGCAAAAAGTCCTACGCTTGTACCCACCCATGAGTTGAAGCTGGGTTGCGCACGATCAAGCTTGAGGCTGTTAACCGTACCAACTTTTGTCCAGTCATTGCCGTTTCGGCTATACGATGCAGTCAGTTCATGCTCATTTCTTTCCATTTTCAACCATAGATCCTTTCCTGCCTTGTTCGCTACGCTAAAAGTGGAGCTGTCATGATGGAATATTATCTTCTTGCCGTTATTATATCCGGTATAAAATGCAACGAATACTTTTTGATTGCCATTAGTTAAATAGATGCCGGCTTTGTTGCTCGTATCAGCCGCATCGAAATCAACTTTTGTAATGACTGTATAGAAATGATCTGTTTCTTTTTGAACGAGATGTGTTTTTTCTTTTCCTGGGTTTAGACGAATCCATCCTTTTCTCGCAGACAAAGAATAACTAACCGCAGAAGGCTTGTCGAGGAAATGCCAGCTTGGGTCAAGAGCTGTTTCGCCATCAAAGCGATCACTATACATGCTTCTCCATGCTATGCCGTCTTGCGGAAGATCAGGTTTTGTAACGGGAGTACTTACCGGAGGCAATCCCCATGGACGATCTCCTTCCCAGATCACCTGGTAAAGTGACGTTTGCCTTCCCATGCCAGACCAGTCATCATTGTCTGTTTTTTGATAACTCTGTCCAATGGTCCACCACGTGCCATCAGACAGTTGAACAGGTGCCGCAATATGGTTGGGACTCCTAAATGCATTTTTGGGATCGGGACTTGGTTTAAAAAAGTTACCGAGCCGCTCCCATTTTGTAGAGTCAGCAGTTAGCGCAGAGGCACGCAATACAAATTGTCCTCCTGAAACGTCTCCTGCGGGGAAGTAATAATAATAACCGTTCCTTTTACACATCACCGGACCTTCTGCCCAACTATATTGAAGATTGGCGTTGATCCAATCAAGGTTGATCACTGAATCGGTAAGTTGTCCGTCGTGACCCAGTGCTTGCAGGCGATTTACCTTTTGGCCATTTTTAATTACCATATAAGGTTTACCGTCGTCATCCACAAAAATGGAATTGTCATAACCAAGTGGTCCTGTAACGGAATTGGTTTTTACCTGGACAGGGGCTGACCACGGGCCAAAAGGCGAAGACGCTTTGGAAAACCATTGACCGCCTGAAGAAAAATAGATCCAGTAGGAGCCGTAGAAATAGGTGATGGCACCCTGCCACACCCCACCCGATGGACGATCAGTCACCATCGATGAATGTGACGGAGGAAGAACACGGCCAATTATTTTCCAGTGAACAAGATCTTTGGAATGATATATCGGTAAATAAGGGTTAAAGTGAAAAGAAGAACCGCAATGGTAAAAATCGTCTCCGACCTTTAAAAGAGTAGGGTCCGGATGGTCTCCCGGAAGAACGGGATTTACATAGGTCATTTCTTCTGTATAGAGCGCTAAGGGGTCCGCTTTTGAAATTGGGTCAACCGAACCCACTTTTTTTACCGGTGAGTTGGTTTGTGCTTTTACCAGGAAAAATGGCAAGCACAAAAATGGGACAATAGCAAGACATCGTTTCAACATGATATGGCTGATGTTTTTGAACAGTTCAAAAGTAGAATTGCCCCCTGCTGCCGGATCGCTCAATTGTTGAAAAGAAGGAAACAAATGTTTAGGGTCATGAACATTTGTTTTCATTTATGTAACAAATGTTCAGACTGCTAAAAATGCATTTTTGCTCAGCTGTTTTAAGTTTTTTTTAAAACCTATCTCCTTGCTAATAAAGCAATTGCAATTTATTTAAAAATGTCTATTTGACACTTTTCCTCGATATTCCTTCCTCCTGCTGTTCAAAAAAAGGGATGCAAAAAAGCGATATTGTATGAACAATTGTAGCACTGCCTGATGTGAGACCAACGCATTCTTTACTATTAATTCGTATCTTGTAATTAGAAACAGATTGATGTTATGCTTTCAGTTTTAAGAACCCATTTTAATCCGGTTCCTAAAGCATAGCCAATCAATGAATGCTAACGCTTGCTAATGCTAATATGATCTTCAGAACTAACTGCTTTAAATTGCTGTATTTCAGAAAAACATCTGTTACATTAATTGTCTTTCTGACACTATTTAACTTGTTGAATGCTCAACAACGGTTCAATTTTACTCCTTTAAGTACCAGCGGTGGACTTCATTCCAGCACAGTAAATGCTATCATAAAAGATAAATTCGGTCTGATGTGGTTTGCCACAGACGATGGTCTGGCAAAATTTGACGGCACCAATTTCACTTTGTACCGTAATAAGGACAATGACCCTAAAAGTTTACAGGCCAATGAGATCCCTGCGCTTTATGAGGACAGGAATGGCACAATTTGGGTAGGAACGAGCGGTGGTTCGTTAAGCATGTACGATAGAAAAAATGACAATTTCTACAATTTCTCCGCAGGCGCTGAGCCCAATAGCATTGGCAATAATGTTGTTAAGGCCATTACGAGCGATCACGATGGTAAAATTTGGGTGGGACACTACCAGGGATTGGATCTAATTGATCCCGTTACCTTGAAGGTTTCCCCTTTTGTTGGCGGCGATAAAAAACCATTTAAAGTCACCACCATTTGTTTACTCGAAGACAGTCGTGACAGGATGTGGGTGGGCACAAGTGAGGGCATTTTTGTTTTTGACAAACAACATAAACAACTGGGACATTTTGTAAATGATCCTACGAATCCACACAGTGTATGCAACAATGTAATCCGGTATTTAGCCGAAGATAATAAAGGGAATATTTGGATAGCTACTACAAACGGGCTCTGTATGACCGATGCGAACATCAACGGCTTTACTACTTATAAACACGATGGTTCAAAACCAAACACGATTAGTGGTAACGAGGTGAACGCACTTGCAGTGGATGACCAAAACAGGATTTGGGTAGGTTCGTCTGCGGGGCTGGATATTTTGCATGTAGTCACCGGACAAGCGGAATCTATTTCCTACGACAAAGGCAACGGCCAAACTTTAAGACTAAAAGATGTCAATTCCATTCACATAGAAAAAGACGGCCTTTACTGGATAGGCACTTATCGAAACGGCATTATTAAATATGATAGCCATTTGAACCTATTTAACCTTGTTCAAAATGATCCGTTCAACAAAAATGGTTTGCCTGGTCCGGTAGTCACTTCTTTTGCAGAAGGGCCCAGGGGTAAAATTTATGTAGGCACTGATGTTGGCGGCGTTTCTCTTTTCGATCCTGCCACCAGGACTTTTCAGCATATTGATTTAGTGTCAACATTAAAAGGGTATGACAAAGGACTTCGCATCGTGTCTTTACTAATGACAAAGAGAAATGAACTATTGGTGGGCACTTATCTTGATGGACTTTTTGTCTATAATGTATCGTCAGGCAAATACAAACAGCTGCTTAAAGGTAGTAACAGCGTGCTGAATTCAAATGACATCTTCTGCCTGTACCAGGACAGCAAAGGACAGATATGGATAGGAACGAACGGAGAAGGCGTTATAGTGTTGAATGAGTCGTTCGAATTAGTGGCAAGGTACACGCGCAACCCCGCAGGCCCTACCGATATTAAAATGGCGATGAACCAATACATTCGTGATTTCCGCGAAGATCGAGCAGGAAATATGTGGATCGCTACACATGGTGGAGGCATGGCAAAACTCAATCCTGCCACCCACGAGCTTACCGTATACAGCACTTACAAAAGCAAATTGCCGGGCGATAAAATATTTTCGGTATTGGAAGACAAGCGAGGTGACATATGGACCGGAAGTTACGGTGGAGGAATGGGACTGCTCGATAAAAAAACAGACAAGTTCATTATCTTCTCTGAGCAGAACGGACTTTTGAATAATAACATCTATAAAATCATTGAAGATAAAAACGGACTTCTATGGTTGTCTACCAATGAAGGTATTTGCAGCTTTGACCCTTTCACGCGAAAGTTCAGTCAATATACTTTTCACAACAGCGTCCAGCATAATAATTTTGTACGTGGCGCCGGCCTGCTTGCCTCCAACGGCACTATATATATGGGTGGCCTAGATGGGTTCAACTATTTTGATCCAACCAGTTTAAAAAAGAATACCAATGCCCCAAGCGTATTATTCACGGATCTGAGAATTTCAAACAAGTCCGTGACGCCTTCCGACAAAGGCCCCATCAAAGAAAACATTTCAATCACAGGCAGGATAGATCTGGACTACAAACAAAACTTTGCCATCAGCTTTGTGGGATTAAACTATACGGCTCCGGAGCAAAATCAATATGCCTACAGACTGGAGGGTTTTGAAAAGGAATGGAACTATACAGGCAACACCAACACCGCATCTTACACCAACCTTGATCCGGGTGAATATGTGCTGCATGTAAAGGCCAGTAACAATGACGGCGTATGGAATGATAAAGGAAAAACCATCAGGATCATTGTGCACCCACCCTTCTGGCGCACGGCTTATGCCTATGCCTTTTATACGCTTTGCACATTTGGCTTGTTACTTTTCATCCGTTATAAAGGCATACAAAAAGTTAAAAGGAAGTTTCTTGAGCAACAACAGCGAATGGAACGTGAACAGGAACGCAGGGAAACTGAAAGAATTCGTGAGCTGGACAGACTGAAGATCAAATTCATCACCAATCTTAGTCATGAGTTCAGGACACCTATTTCGCTGATACTCGGCCCCATTGATACGCTGTTGCGCAAAGAGAAAGATGAACATTCCTTTACACAGCTGAAGATGATCAAACAGAATGGTCGCAGGTTATTAAACCTTGTCAACCAGTTGCTCGATTTCCGTAAGATGGAAGAGCAGGAATTGAAACTGCAATCATCTGACGGTGAATTCATTTCATTTGCGCACGAGGTGACAGACTCGTTCCGCGATATGTCTGAGCGTAAAAAAATCAGTTTAAGTTTTGACAGCAATGTTCATAAATTGTTTGCCCGTTTTGATCACGATAAAATAGAACGTATACTTTTCAACCTGGTTTCCAATGCGTTTAAGTTTACGCTGGAAGGCGGCAAAATTATTGTAGTTATTGAAAAGATACAACGACAAAATAATGGTGACAAAACCTGGTTAAGTATTAAAGTGAAAGATTCAGGCATTGGCATTCCTGCAGATAAACAGGAAAAAATATTTGAACGGTTTTTCCAAAACACTACTTCTGCTGCGATACTTAACAAGGGCACAGGAATAGGCTTGTCGATTACCAAAGAGTTTGTAAAAATGCTGGATGGCGAAATAACTGTCGACAGTGAGATGGGCAAAGGAAGTACGTTTACAGTTACTCTTCCCCTAACTGTTATTTCCGATGAAGCCATTCAAAGCAAACTGATACAAACAAAAGAGTTCGGGGAAGCTGATGCGGAAGAAATGATGCAAACGGATGCAAATAGCGCCGCTGAGAATGCAGAGAATCAACCTTCAGACTTACCGACGATCTTGATTGTTGAAGACAATGACGATCTGCGTTTCTATCTTAAAGACAACCTCAGGCTTCATTACAAAATACTGGAAGCAAGCAATGGTAAAGAAGGCTGGCAAAAGGCACTGGCACAGCATCCGTTGTTAATCGTAAGTGACATCAGTATGCCTTATATGGATGGAATTGATCTGTGTAAAAAGATCAAAGCAGACAAACGCACCAATCATATTCCTGTTATTCTATTGACGGCGCTTACGGGTGAAGAAGAACAATTAAAAGGACTGGAAACAGGCGCCAATGACTATATCCTGAAGCCATTTAATGTTGAAATGCTTATCGCTAAGATCAAGAATCTGCTTACTTTAAATAATACCGTAAAGAATACTTATTCGAAACAAATAAAAGTATTAACACCTGAAGTTCAAATAGAATCGGAAGATGAGCGCTTGATGAACGAGGTGATGAAATATTTGGATGAAAATTTAACGGACACACAATTGTCGGTTGAAGCACTAAGCAGGCAGGTTGGCATGTCAAGAAGTTCCCTGTATAGCAGGTTGCTTGAACTTACGGGGCAGACACCGGTTGAATTCATCCGTTCCGTAAAACTGGACAAGGCGGCAGTACTACTGGAGAAAAGCGACATGAACATTGCTCAGATAGCCTACTCCGTTGGTTTTGCAACACCTAATTATTTTGCGAAATCATTTAAGGCAAAGTTCAATATGCTTCCATCGGAGTATATCAACAATAAAAGAAATGGTAATAAAAAAGTGTCGGCTTAGTCAACGGATTGACGCAGACAGACACCTTTATTTGTTTTCACATACAATATCATAGTGAATCAGTTTGCATTGGCAACAGATCCTTTCTTTTGCATAGTGTAACCAAGTAACGATAACATTTGAGCGGCGTATCTGGTGCCTAGCTCCCTGTAACCGGCAGCATCAAAGTGCAAGCCATCTTTAATGGCAGTACAACCTTCAGACGAAATAATATAAGCGTTGGGAATGGTTTGCGGAAGCGTATTGATAATAGCATTCATGCTGGCACATTTTCCACCCTGAGCCGCGCTCACAAGTTCTCCTGCCAGCAGTGGCACTGAATTTTTGTGGAGTTTTAAATCAGTGATCAGGTTATCATACACATGTTTCACCTTACTTGTCCAAGTTGTATCTCCTGTGTTGGACTCGCCCTGGTGCAACAGTATTCCTTTTATCACGCCACTTTTCTGTGCCTGTCTTGCTATTTCCACCATGCGTTCATAAGGACTTCCATTATATTCCCTGATCATGTTGAGCATCCACGTTGGTGCGTTTGTAACATAATCTTTGCAAAGGTCCTTGTCAAACAATTCTATTTTACACCCACCAACAGCGACATTAATAACGCCTACCCTGATATTTGCCGGAAGATTTTTCACCATTGTTTTTCCAAAATAATCCGATGGCGTTAAACCGGTTGAACATCTGCAAAGCGGAGGAACAGCGGCGTACCATTGACCTTTCACCCTTCCAAGACCCGCGCAGTCAACAGCTTCCATTACCTGGAAGCGACTGTCACCAACAGTATCCTGCGGTTCAAACTTTGCATTGCCTTCCATATTGGATTGCCCGAAGCAAAGGAAAATATAGAAATTATTGTCCTGTGCATGGGTAAGGTTGTTTATCAAACAAAGCAGGCAACACAATAGAAAACTTTTGAAACCTTTACTTTCAAACCGTTGATTTCTCTTTTTCATGATTGATGAAATATTTTGCAAGTGGATAAATAGCCTAACTAGATTTGGAGTCATTTTTGGAATGACCACCAATCGAAATTGAAAAGTTCACGACCGGCCGTAAGGTTTTGTCCTTTAAAAAGAAAATAAACATCGTGAACACCAGTAACAGCTGTCTGTATTTGCCGAGTAATCGTGGTCCATGTTTCCCAACCGCCGGTGCGCGGAACATTGAACATGGCAAGTGTCGCTCCCGCAAGACTATCCACATGCACTTCCATCACTCCACCATCCAGTCCCGCAGCAACCGATGCGGAAAACGCTTGAGGAGACGAGGCTCCAAAATCTACATTCCGAACTTTAACAAAACTGCCGTTGCGAATACTGGTCACGAAAACCCCCTCTTTGTTTTGGCTGGTTTTGCATTTTTCAGCCCACGCTATTGTTTCCGCCTCCACACGTTTGTAGGGATCGAGTGTCGCTACTGGTTGCACGCCTTCTTTTGTCATCCTGATCGATGGTATGGTTCCATCGGCATTGTACCTAAATTGCTCAACCGCAGTCGAACGGCCATAACTGCCGCCGCCTGGCAAAAGACCGGTATGATAGAACAAATAGGAGTTTCCTTTAAAATCAATGATGCCTCCGTGATTGGTAAAACTGTTCGCAGGTTGATCGGTCATAATCTTACCCTGGTACTTCCACTGTCCTGTTGGTGCATCACTCATGGCATAGGATAAACATTCATTCCCCTTTGTCATTCCTGCAAACATTTGGTAATATTTGCCGGAGCGTTTATAAAACCATGGCCCTTCGACATACATATCTTTGGTTGGTTCTGCCGCGGATGCTGCACCACCAGTGTTTCGCGCAGCTCGTACACCACCGAAGGACTCAATTGTTTGAGGTATTTGCATGATATCTCCCGCGTAAGAAACCATGTCATTATTTAATTTCACATAGTAAAGATTGGGATTGCCCCAGTATAAAAAAGCCTGTCCGTCATCGTCGATAAAGACTGTGGGGTCTATATTTGCCCAGCTGCCAGTACTTATGATCGGTTTGCCAATCGCATCTTTGAAAGGACCGGTTGGATGGTCGGCAACGGCTACTCCAATAGCTACGTTATTGTCTACTGTTTGCGCACAGATGTACCAGTAGAATTTTCCGTTGCGTTCGATGCATTGCGAAGCCCATGCGCGATCCCTCGCCCAGGAAAAAGATTCGAGTGTAATAGGAACACCATGGTCTGTCCAATTCACCATGTCTGCGGAAGAACAGACCCGCCACTTGGTCATGTAATAAAAATCGTAGCCGGGAATATCATCTCCCGTATAAACATATACCCTTCCGTTATACACCATCGGTGCGGGATCGGGAGTAAAATGCGTTTGAACAATGGGATTCTGGGCGCGTACTATGCCATTGCATGAATACATCCACAGTAAGCACAAAATAACTGATTGTAACTTCATAAATTATGCGACTCTTTTTTACTTTAAATAATGGTAATATGGGAAACAAAACCCTGGCATGACACCATGCCTGATGATACCATGCAAACTATAAGATGTTCGTGGGAACCAGCGGAAGAATTGTTTTAAATAAGAATAGAAATGTTTAATGTTCGTTTATTAGTTGTCACGTCCTTTCGCAGTGCCGCTAATTTTCCATGAGTTCACATATCTTCAGGGGGCTTGCGCAGGCAGCAAAAGTCTTGCCCTATAAAACGATAAACGGGTGGGAAAACTCCGCACCCGCTATCTTGTTTTATGATCAAGCCTATTCAATCATTAAACGCAAAGGTTGTTCATTGTTGATGGAAACAAAATACATTCCCGGTGGCAGGTCTTTTATCAGGTTGACCTGTATGGGTCCTGAAGCGTACTCCCTGATGTTTTCAATGTATACTACCTGGCCGCTCAGATTCGTAATCTTGACAACTATGCCATGTCGTGTATCTACTCCTGAAGCCGGAACAATATTGAATGTTCGTTTTGCAGGATTAGGATAAACACTTGTCGCAGTAATTACAGGGGTTGTATGCTGCATCAGCCTTATGCTTTGACTGGATAACAATCCGGTTGCAGGTTCTGTGCCATAGATCAGGTTGGTTCCGTTGTACACTGTCACCCGCGTGTTCTCGGAAAGTGCTACAGAAGGCAGTCTGTACGAATAATCATTTCGCTGATCAAAGGCACTCCAGTCCTGTTTAGCGATCCGGTAATTGATGTCTCCCGAGCCTGCTTTCGGATACAGGCTGCCAAGTGACGATGCAAAACTAAACTCGATATAGGTATCCGCACTGTCGGTTGTTGAAGGAACGGTTACAAATTTTGCACTCACTTTGTCGTTGCCAATTTTCGCATAGTCGATCCAATAATTAAGCAAAGAGCTGCTTTCCCTTGTGAACCAGTAACGAACTTTCAAATCGCTGTAAGCTATTGGTTGGTTGCCTTCATTATTCAACTGCAAAGTGCTGCCGATTGTATTTTTTGCACCAGACTTGCTTTGCGTATATGCTTTTACAATTAGTAATTGCTCAGCTATCGGGGGTTCGGTTCCCCACACCAACACGCCATTGCGATAAATTGTTATTTTATCATTAGATGCGTAAGGAGCTGCGGGTACATAAGAATAATCATCTGCTTCGCTAAACACTGACCAATCGCCGTTCGCAAAACGTGTTTGAATCACACCTGTATTTCCCGACGCTGTTACATTACCAGCAGATGGAAGGAACGAGTATTGCATGTAGCCATAACCTCCTTGTCGTGCTGGAGACGCCGGCACATATTGCATTGCTACTTTACTGTTGCCCATTTGTGCATAGTCAACCCAGCTATTAATAGTACCGGTGAAATTTTCCGGCGTGAACCAGTAACGAACTGTAAGCTGTTGCAACGCAACCGGACTAGCGCCATTGTTTACAATTTTGAAATAAGGTTTGATCACATTGTTAGAACCATTGCCGCCATCGCCGTCACTGTATTGCAATGCAATATGGAGGCTATTCACTACCATCACTCTTGATGCTGTATCTGCATCATACTGGTTATTACCAGGCTGTATCGCAATGATCGTATCGGTGCCCGGCGTAAGCATGGTAACATAGCCATTGTCAATAGTTGCAATGCCTGTGTTGGTGATGCTGTAAATAACCGGCAATCCTGAACTAGCAGTGGCTGTGAGCGGAAAGGCCGTGTCACCAATCAATTTTGGAGAAATGCTGTCAAACAAAATGTGCTGCAATTTACCTTGAATGCTCAGGATTTTGGTGTCGGCAGCAGGCAACAACACATCATCACCCGGTTGATTGGCTGTGATGGTAACCGTGCCCTTCTTCAATATCTGTACCCAATCTCCGGCGATTCTTGCAGTCGTCGTATCACTGCTGGTAAATGCAACCGGGCGGCCTGATGAGGCAGTTGCATGCAACTGGAAGGCTGTGTCTCCTGCTGTCTTAATAGGTATCGTATCCATCACCAAAGTTTGAGGCACGGGTACGAGTGAACGATAAGTGATATTGTCCATATAGAAATTGAATCCCGGAGAACTCAACCCCCATACAAGTTGTGTTGATCCTGTAGCAAATGCATCTGCTGCTGCATCTGTAGCAATAGAGCCGATGTTCCAGTTAATACTATCGGTCGAATATTCGAATTTCAAATTCACAGGGGCATTACCTTTTGCAGAAGCACGATACCAAATATTTTGACCCACTGCAGGAATAAGCGTACTTACTGCGGTGTTCACTAACGTATTTAATGACGTTGCACTGGTAGAACGATATATCCTGAACTCGGTGCGTGAACTGCCTGCATTGTAAGCAATAAACACGTACCCATTTTTCATTCCCTGAACGTAACCTGTTGTTGCGGTTCCCTCAGTACCAGTTCCTCTCAACAGGCAACCTGCTTTATAATCGATGCCAGAAGTACCAATGTTTTGTTTCCATGTAACAGAGTAATCTGTAGCGTCAGTTGGGAAGAGGTTCAAATTCGCAACGCCTGTACCATTTCTTGTGCCTCCTGTATAAGCTCTGAAACGGTTGCTGCTAGCACCCTGTGCATCTGTGTAAGAAGCAATACCTGCAGTCGCCCCATTCGCTGTGCCAATTGTGATGTTGGCAGCAGGCGGATTTTGGGCGATGGAGGAAGCAATGTCTTGTGAGAAAGAATATATCCTGTTGGAGGTTACAATCCCTGCAACTGTTATCGTTTTATCCGTTGCTTTCACAGATGAAATAACCATAGTTCCCTGGTATTTATTTTCTGCAAGTCCTGTTTTCAAACGAACAAAGATGATGGTTGAATCAACTGTTCCGTTGTTGTTGCCCAACGTGACCGATGCATCAAAATTATCTGATGCCGTCCTCGAAATTTCAAAATTAGCAGGCGCCGTGATGGTGATATCACCGGCAAGCGGATGTCCCCATGCAATGAAGGAAACGGCCGCAGAATTGTTGGCAGCAAATGTGCTGTAACCAAGACCAGTAATGGCTGTTGCAGACGTGCTCACAAAAGCATTCGAAGCTATATTTCCACTTACATCCAGGCTTTTATTGTCTGCCCCTAATGAACTAAGATTGATGGTACCTGTATAAATTCCGGCAACTAATCCTGCAGTCATTCTTACATACACGGTTGTCGTTGCCAGTACTGAATCTGTTGGCGTAAGACCAATAGCACTAGTATAACCAGCACCTTCAGCAAGAGAAATTTCAAAGTTTGCAGGAGCTGTTACCACAACATTTTGCGCAAGCCTGCTGCCCGATACAAAGAACGAACGTACTGCTGCGTTACCGCCCGGCAAAACATATCCAAGATCGTTAATTGCGGCAGATGTTGTTGCAACGAGATTTGGCTTTACCACCGATCCTTTCAGTGTAATAACCTTGTCAAAACCACTTGGCTGGCTTGCATAACTGAATGTAAGATTACCTCCATAATCAGCCGCCGAAAGACCTTGTTTCATGCGTACATTAACAGTGGTAAAATCCAGGTTGCCGCCCGTTGGAGACAAGGCAAGTGTATTCGCATAACCGCTTGTTGCTTGTTTCGATACTTCGAAAGTGGCAGGTGCTATGATAAGCAAACTATCAGTGAGTTTGGCACCGGATACTGTAAATGATTTACTGGCTGAAGGACCGCTTCCTTCTGTAGATGCAAAACCAGAAAGCACAGCATCAGACACAGTAATATCAGCGGCTTGTGGTGCAGCGTTCATGGTAATGTTGTCTATATAAAAATCATAGCTGGCCGCTGCCAGCCCCCATACAAATTGTGTAGAGCCACTTGTATAAGTTGGAGTAGCCGCGTCCGAGGTTTGAGCGCCGGTGCTCCAGGTTAGGCTATCAGTTGAGTATTCCAATTTCAAGGTAACGGGATTAGTGCCTGTTGCGGTTGCCCTATACCACATTGGCTTGTTTGCAACAGGAGCCGCGCCAGCACTTGCATTCACCAGCATGGTAAGACTGGTAGCTGCCGTGGAACGGTATATCCTGAACTGCGGACTAGACACCCCCGAATTATAAACAATGAAAACATAGCCTTGTTTAAGTCCCTGAACATACCCCGTAGTGGCAGTCCCTGCAGGGTTGGTACCTCTTAGCAATACACCGTTCTTATATTCCTTACCGGCAGCGGGTGCTTCAAGCACTTGTTTCCAGCTAACAGAATAATTGCTTGCATCAGTTGGAAACAGGTCGAGGTTCAATGCGCCAGTAGCATTTCTTGCACCACCGCTGTACGCTTTCAGGTAGTTACTAGTACCGCTCAGGTCAGTGCGCGACACAACACCCGCTGTTGCACCGTTACTAGTTCCGGTGGTAATATTGGCTGCAGGAGGATCTGTTGGTGCTATACCGGCAACATCGTCTGTGAAGCTGTAAATTTTCTGCAAGGTCACACTGCCACTAACACTGATATTCACTACATTTTCTCCATCAGTAGCGGTTACTGCCGCTTTGAAAATACCAGAAGACAATCCTGATTTTAATCGTACGTAAACAGCAGCTGCAGGCAAGGAATCGTTTACCGGCGACAAGCTAAATGTGCCTTTATATACCGATGTATCGCTCAGTGAAATTTCATAGCCTGATGGCGCAGTTATGATAACATTTGATTTCAGCGACTGCCCGCTAATGATAAAGCGCTGGCTTGAAGACGGACCTTTTCCTTCAGCATAACTGAACCCTTCGAGGGAACCGATATTGGCGGAGAGTTTAGGAGCATCATACGTTATATTATCCATCGCCCATGAGAAATTGTTGGCACCAAAACCCCACAATAGTTGTGACGTACCGCTGCCATAAGTGTTGTCGGTGAAGGTAGCTGTTTTTCCTCCCTCCCACGAGATGCTGTCTTTGGAGCATTCAAATTTCAGGGTGTTGCCGAAAGCTGTTGCACGGTACCACGTTGGACTATTAGCAGTCACGGTGAAAGATGATGTGTAATTTGCCTGTGCATTGATTCCAGCAGAGCTCACAATGTAAGGTCGAAGTGAAACTGTATTATCTCCGTTATTTTCTGTTACAAAAAGATAACCTTGTTTCATGCCTGTAGCATAAGAGGAAGAACCACTACCACGCAGCAACACTGCTTTTTTTCCACCTGCGGTCGATGCAAACTCTTTCCACGTGATGCTGTAATTGGAAGCCGCCGCAAAAAGATCAAGATCAATTACGCCAGTGCCGTTAACAATTCCGTTTGAATAAGCTTTTAATGCATTGCTTCTATTACCTAAAGCATCAGTGTAAGACACAACGCCCGCTGTTCCTGCTTTTAAAGTAGTTACGAGTGCAGCAGGATTGGTTGCGACCGTGGTTGCGGTATCACTATTGAAATGATACATATCCACAGAACCTGCAGACAAAACAAAGTTGTCAATATTCATGCTCACTGAAGCTGAGGCTTTTGCTCTTAACTCAAGGGTATTGACGCCCGTTCTTAATACAACAGCTTGTGCATTGATTTTCCAATCACTTGCTGTAGACGTTTGTGTAAATGTTGGTGTAGCAACTTTCACATCGTTTACATAGAGATCAAGATTGGTAATATCATCGCCGGTTACAGAATATTTTGTTTGCAACAAATAAGCTCCGGGCTGCAGGACGTTCACTGTTTTACGAACGGCAGCAGAGGCGCTTGTTCCAAGTTGCAGATAACCCTGGCCCGTATAATTTCGGATACTACCAGAGTAACCATTTTTTACAATCCCGGAAATATTTTTATAATCAAAAATTTCAGCTTCGTATTGGCGGGAACCTGCATACGCAGCCGGACGGTCAGGTGCAGCAAGGGTTGCTGGCGTGTACGTCGTTAACCGACCTATAGCTGTGCCGGAACAATTAATGGCAATATCCAACGGTCCATTGTGCATGATGGTTAGTGTGAAAACACTCCCCGACCAATTTCCGGAAAGACTGCTGGCCTGGTGGTTAGCCCTGTCTGTATAGGACCACGTTGGCTGTGATGTGCTGCCATAAATTTTGATCACATCTGTTTTAAGTACAGGGTTGATTTTATTATCGTAATTGTTCAGGTATATTTTTAACTGGTTAGAAGTTTCTTTTATTACCCCTGCAGTGTATTGTGAAAGCACCAGCTCCATGCTGTCCGCAGTGTTGTATTTAAATGGAATGCGTCCGTTTGCTGTTCTTACTGTTTTGTAAGGATTGTAAACTACCCAGCCATTTTCATGACGACCCGCGTATATATCTCCTGAGTATTCCAGCGGAAACAGGTTGTCGAGTTCATTCGTTTTTGCATTCAAACTAGGCCAACGGTTGTTATAATCTGAGCGGTTTATTTTTACCGAAAAAGAATTTGCCGTTGCATCCGACAACTGGTAAACAGTTGGAATGGTGGGATACCGCCCTGATTTCTTGAAGAAAGTTTTATTATTCTCGTAGTTGCCATCCATTGAATACAAACCTTGAAACAGGCTCTGCGGCGAACTATATATCGAATCCGCAGGGCCGCTATTCACATTATTGATGATGGCAACTTTTGTTCTCTTAATAAGTTCTTCGCGTGTAGGAATACGGACGGTACCATCAAGTACTTTGCGAAACAAATCGACACTTACATTATCGAATTGAGGGAAGGTATGCCAATTACGAGCGGTGTACCCGTTGGTTGTTGTTAAAGGACTGGTCTCTTCAAAACACTGTGTCCAGATCAATTCAGGGCCATCAACAACTGTTTCACCGGTAAGCATAGCGTGCTCCAATATAGGCGTTGCTGCCGTACCCATGGTAAAACTTCCGGAAGTATGTGTCCCGGTAGAATCGGTCCATCCGGTATCGTCATAACGGATACCATAGTTGCCGCTAAAGCCTGAAAGATAGGCACCAAGGCAAATGCTCTCCATATCGTACTGGTAGCCATTCTGGGTATATTTCTCACAAAGAATAAAATTTTTGGTGTATTGCTGGCAGGCCGATGCAAACGCAGGATTGCGTTTGAGCATCCCTATCGGGTTAATATTAGGACTATACTGGTTACCGCACCAGCTCGCAATTACAAAGCCGCCATACTTGTTACTCAATTTCAAAAGGTCCGCAAAATGCGTGATGCGGTCGTTCCATGCTACCGAAATGGGATCATTAGCTGCATCATATCCCCAGAATTGTTCAGCATAGTTAAAGCCTAGCAGGTTGGGATATGTTTTGTACAGATCCTCATAAACAGTCAAATCCTTTTCAGAGAACTGGGCTTGCGTCATGCCTCCGCTTGCCACCTGTACCGTTGCCCACATCCTGTTTTCAGCGCACACCCTTAACCACGATTTCACAGTCTCATATCCATACTCCGCAATATTAAACCGTCCTGTGGAATCATGACTAATCGAAAGCGAGATGTTCATAACCACATAGGGTTTGACATCTGCGGGAATAAGATCTATGATCTTTTGAGGATCAGGATAGTTCCACGTATCAATATGCATTAAATACATAGGACTGGAAGACGAAACAGGTCTTCGCAGCAGCACGTTGGAGGATTGTGCCAGGGTACAAAATTGCACAATAGCGAACAATAAAAAAGTGGTAAAAATCTTTTTCATTTTATATGGCTCTTGTTTGATTGAAGATTGTAAAATAGTACCGGAGGCAGTTGAAAGGGCCCAGGCTTTTCTACATCGACTGTATTTCCGATTAAAAAGCCTGGGCTTTACTATTCAACAAATTCATAGAATAATGTGCAAAAAGGTTATTGCACAACAGGAGTATACGTTTCCATCATTACTGCGCGGTCACGCAATACCAATGTATCTGTAGACTGCACGTGCATATTTTGTGCAGGGATGTCTACTGTATATTTTAGGTAGATGGCATCACGGTCCTGGCTGCCCCAACTATTTTTTTCGCCGCGTTTTACAAATGAACCGCTGCCTGTAGCTGTCACCAGGTTCGTGCCGGAGCTAATCGCACAGGTTCCGTTTTTGTCAAAGGTTAACAATAGGTTGCAGGTGATATTTGTTCCTGATTGATTTTTGAAGATCACAGGCACAGAAACCTGGGACAGTGATGTGGTCGTGGCCTTATTTACCTCATCATTTTCCACATATTGCTTATGACGGACAACAGTGGTATTCACGCTGCCAGTAATCACATCTGCCCCCCGACGAAGGTAATTGCCATGCCATTGGTTCACATATTTAACAGCATAGATTATGAAGTCGCGTGGTTTCACTACCCAGTTACCTTCAATACAGGGATTGGGCTTGGAAACAGATGGCAGTCCTCTAAGAATCGAATCAGCGCCTTTTACATTTGTCAGCTTAAATGGCATTGCGTAGTTGTTGCCGATGGATAAGGGATCATTAAAAAAAGCATCGGTTAACTCCATCTCAACGCCACCAAGAATACTGCCTTTAGGAATGACAATCTGGTTTGACGCCAACTTATAATGGCTTGACGGAAGCGGCACTACTTTGTTACCGCCGCTTGTAAAGTACAACCCATTGCAAAGCGACGCATCAACTGCGAAATCAAGGACTACATCATGCTGGTTTTCACGTACACCACCAGTAGTGGCTTTGATGGATACTTTGTGCTCATTGTCGAGTGAATTATCTACAAACAGGTCCTCTCCCAGCTCCACAGTCCTTACCGGAAATTGCGTGGCAAAATAAGCTGTTTGATAATCAAAGTCCGGATAAGTAATACTTTGATTTTTATTGCATGCTGTTAGTGCGCCGCCAGCGATGACCAACCAAAAGAAAATGCTATTTTTTCTCATAACTCGAGTTTCAATTCATGAATTAATGTTGATTACTTCCAACCTTTGTTCTGTGCCAGGTTAGTAAATTTCAATTGCTCGGAATAAGGGACAGGACCGTAATACATGTAGTCATCGTAATTACGTGTCTCGGCATTAAAAAGTGCATACGTGGTACCGTTAACATCCATGCCTTTAGCCACTTCATTGAGGTTAAGTTTCCAGCGGCGAAGATCCCAGAAACGAAAACTCTCAAAACATAGTTCGATACGTCTTTCATTGCGGATCAATTCACGCATTTTGTTTACATCCCCTTTACACTCTTCTAAATAAGCATCGCCATTGGTTGTACCTATACCTGCTCTTTTGCGAATCGCCTTGATGATATCATACGCTGAATAGGCATGACCACCGGCTCCTGTTGGCCCCCACGCTTCATTTGCCGCTTCAGCATACGCGAGATACATTTCAGTATAACGAACCCTTGGGTTATAGTGGTTCTTCCCGGAGGTCGCTGAAGGGTTGCGGTTAACATCCATACGAAGCCGTTTCTTCATATAATACCCTGTGCGTGTAGATGTTTCACGAACGTTGATGCCATTGTCACTACCTGACTGGCTGCCGGTATTGATAACAGCGTTAGAAACACCTGCTGTACTGCCGTTATAGATGATGTATTTGGCAAATCTTGGATCCCTTCCCACATATGGTTTGGTTGCATCGTAAGTACTATTGGCATTGCCTATCGGGTAACCATTCAACATGGGAAATGCATCAACCAGGTTTTGTGTCGGATTCATATAACCTGTACCGAATAATGAGGGAGGATAATTTTGTGCTTCCTGGTCACCATTGTTAGTAAGAATGTTTTCGCGCCAAATGATTTCAGAAGGATTGATACCACCACTCAATCCATCAATCTCGCTGGTGTTCGCATAGTATGTACCACCATTTGCAGGCAGCGCATTGGCTCCGCCTTTGTAATCAATGATCATTGCGGCATTGTCTGCCGTCTTCGCCCAGGTAGTTGTATTAGACGCATTTTGAAATGCCGGACTGGCAGCAAGCAAGCTCGTTCTTACGCGAAATGATTTTGCTATTAAACCATTGTACAACTGGCGGGAATATTGGCCCATCACCCGGTTGTAAACTTCTGGTCTTTGCGTAGCTACCTTGAATCGATCAGGTATTTGCGCACTTGTCGTGACGTCATTGTACTCTACGGGCAGGCAAAGTTCTGCGCTGTCCAGGTCCTTATAGATGAGTTTCACGCAGTCTTCAAAAGTTGCACGTGGCACGTTAAAGTTTGATCCCGTAGTTTGAAACTGTGGTAGGATCAGCACACCCATCAATTGTCCATCAGCAGTAAAGCCCGCGTGGGCACGCAACAGGTAATACATGTAAAGGGCACGCAATCCATATGCTTCTCCTTTCATTCGAATGTTGAACAACTTTGCTGCTTCCGGATCCTGCGCCCATTTTACTTTATCTACATTCTCCAAAAATAGGTTGATGTATTGAATAGATCCGTATGCTGCGTTCCAAACCGATACCGGGCTATTGGCAGAGGTCCAAGAACCGGTAGCCATTTGCAGGTAGGTATTTGTTTTTTGATTGGTCACCGCATCATCTGTAGCATAATCACTGTTATCGTAATAAGCAGGAATTGATCTGTACACATTCACAAGAAAACCTTGTGCATATGCCGCATCCGTGTACATCTGATCAATTGTTTTCAGGTTCTCTTCTTCAGGCGTTAAAAATTTCTTGCAACCCATTGCCGAGAGAACGAAGACACAAAGTATTAGCAGTTTTATTTTCATATTTAAAGCGCTTTATAGGTCATTAAAAAGAAGTCTTAACACCAAGGTTGTAAAAACGGAACTGTGGTGCTGTTCCAATATTTGTTTCCATCAGCTTGCGCTCTTTTGATACTACCAGCAGGTTATCTCCTTTGAAATAGATGCTAAGGCCATGAACAAAAGATTTTTTGAAAACATTTTCACCGAAATCATAAGTTAGTTGAACCCTGGAGAGGTTGAACCGATCTGTTTTGTACATCCAGAAAGTTGAATTTTGGAAATTGTTGTTATTGCTGGTTGTTGTTAATCGTGGATACGTTGCAGTGTTTTTGTTATTTTCTGTCCAGCGTCCCCAAACTACATCGGAATATTTGCTCGCACCACGAACCCAGTAGTAAGCACTGTTCTTGAACCAGATAGCTCCTGTATTTCCTGAACCCAAAACAAAGAGGGTGAAATGCTTCCACTTTGCAGTTAAGTTCAAACCAAATGAAAACGGCGCTGCAGCAAATCCATTGTGACCTAAGTTTACCTGGTCCTTACCATCTACCACGCCATCTCCATTGACATCTTTGTATTTAATATCTCCCGGTTTAACATCGCCAAAAGTTTGCTTCGCGTGATTGGTGATGTCATTTTGATCCTGGAAGAACCCTTCGCTAACATAACCCCAGGCAGCATCGAGTGGTTTACCAGCTCTGTATTGATACGCATCCTGGTACACTTCATCTCTTTTTGCAGCTTTTGACGTGTAGTACATTCCTACCGCACCTAGTGAAAGGTCTACCTGGCCTACTTTTTTGTGAACGCCTACATTAAAATCGATTCCTGAGCGTTTATCATTATTAAAGTTTAAGTAAGGAAGAAAAGAGAAATCCCAGTTAGAGAAATAAGATGGAAAAACAGTGGAGGCGCCTTGTGTAAGGAGGCCTTCCGTTTTCTGCTGGAAGTAATTCGCATCCAATGTGATCAACCCTTTGAAAAGAGAAGTATTCAACCCTGCGCGAAATTCCTGCCTTTTAATGTAACCGAGGTTAGGATTGTCCCCCCGCTTTGAGCCAGTGGTCCAGCCGCCAGCCACACCATCGCGCCATTGGTACCATCCACCTTTGTTGTCGTAATAGCCCTGGTATAAATACCAATCTGTTGTACCGTTGGTGATATCAATATCCTGGTTGAGGGAAGAATAAGAAGCGCTGATTTTTAAATCATCAACAAAGCTTACTCCTTTAAAAAAACCTTCATCACTTAGTCTCCAACTCAGTGTCACGCTCGGTGACAGCGCATCTCTTTTTGCTGATGGCAACTTTGTGGAATGTGCCAATGCAGTGGAGAAGTCAACATAATATTTCTTGCGAAAATCATATCCTGCGCGCAAACCAAGATTGGTGTTTCTAATAGGATGATAACCGCTTCCTCCATTGTTATCAGGATCGCTGGAATTTTGCGTGATATAACCCCAACCCAGCAATGCTGCACTTACAGAATGTTTTTCTTTAAAAACACGATCATAATTAAACTGCGACCTGATCGTCATCGTTTGTGAGTAAGATGTTCTGCCGATAAACTCATTAGTAGAATTACCGTCGTTGTTATATTTTTTTAGTGCGGTGATCACATCGGCACCATTTATTGTTGCCCATGTTGGTTCATATACAGCGTAAGGCACCTGGTAGGCTTCTGAATAGATCGATGTATAATCCATTCCATACACTGTCTTAAACGACAAGCCTTTCAGGATCGCACTGAGATCTGCTCCCACATTAACATTGAACATAAAAGTGCGATTCTTGGTCTTGATATAACCTGCAGCGAGCATATCAGCAAAGGCATTGGTTTGATCTGTAGATGTACCACCTAAAAGATATTTGCCGTCAATTACGTGATTGCTTGTATTTACTATTGTTTGCAGCGATTTATTGGCCGTATCAAGCATGCTTACCGGCACCCATGGAGAGAACAAGTTAGGTCGTATGGTGGAAGATGCACCCCAGAAATCTCCCCGACCCTGGTAACTGTTGTTGACTATCGCAACCGCGTCCATAGAGGCCGTGAGCCATTTGTTCAGGTTCATATCAACATTGGCACGTACGTTAAACCCGACATCATTGTTGTTTTTCTGCTCACCATACTTTACAATACTATTGTTGTAAAACATGCCGATGTTGGTATAATATCTTGCACGTTCATTGCCGCCTGAAATTTCAGTGGTAATATCTGATTTTGAATACGCTTTTCTTAAATATTCATCCGTAAAAAAACCGACATCCGGATACCTGTAAGGATTTGTACCCGCAGCTGTTTTTGAAATCAGATCCTGCGAATATCTTTCAGCGATGCCATCATTGCGGCTGGCTTCATTATACAAAGTCATATAGTCCGCAGCCTTCAGGTAACTGGGATAGCTTTTAGGTACATAGAGCCCTGTGTTGGCACGCACATCAATGGTGAGTGGCTTTACAGCTCCCCTTTTAGTCGTAATAAGTATTACTCCTTTTGCGGCACTGCTGCCATACAAAACAACGGCATCTGCCCCTTTTAAAACGGTAATAGATTCAATCTCCACCGGGCGGACATCTGTCGCTCTGCGAGGTATACCATCCACCAAAATAAGCCCCGCCTGTCCCCAGATATTTCCTGTATAACCACCTACAAAACTTTCCAGGTTATCAAGGCTATAAGTAGAATAATTCTTTTTAAATAATTCGGATATATTCACGGTAGTAACAGCGCCTGTCAAATCTTTTTTCGCCACTGTTCCAAAAGCTACATTCACCACGCTGTCCTTTTTTTCCTGTGCCATGATTGTTGAAGTATTCAGTAAGAAGAGCGCAATCAAAGCATGGCAAACCTTTATATTTTTTTTCATTGTATAGTTTTTTGCTTTTTACCAACCCGGGTTTTGTTTGAATTCTTCATACAGGTTCACATCGCTTCGAAGAAATGGAAACCAATAGTGGCGCTGTCCGAGTTGTCTTTCAAACAACACCGTTTCCCTGAAATTTTTAACGTGTCCGTTTCGTGGGTTCAGATACAGCACATTGTTTGGAACATCCATGGCACGATCAAACTGGATGGCTTTCTTTAGCGTATAAGGGCGTTCAGTCAACAGCAACCAACGACGCAGGTCTATAAACCGATGCCCTTCAAAAGCGAGCTCTACTGCACGTTCTCTCCGCACTTCACCCATAAAATCATTTACGGTATTTAAGAATTTAGCTGACACATTTGCCACGCCCGCTCTCGTCCTCACTTTATTTACGGCGCCTACTGCGCTCAGGCTATAACCACTACCAGTGCTTTGCGGAGAACCATAACCTACGGTAGTAGCTTCCGCATACAAGAGGTATACATCTGCCAGTCGCATGAAGCTTAGAGCGAATACGTTGTTCTCTCTGTAGCCATCAAAATCATTCATCAGTTTTGAAGTAAACTTAGAGTTGAGGTATCCAGTCCATGCTGCTTTGTTACCATTTGCCGTTCTATATGTTCCATTGGTGTAAAGGCTGGCGTACTGGCGATCTTCGGAAAGGTTACCGGCTGTATTCAAAGCACATTTTTCACCATCAATAAGGATATCGTTATAAAAGCGCGGATCCCTGTTCTTCCATGGATACTCCGGGTCATAGCCTGATTCTGCATCTTTTTTTTCAGGATCAACGATGGGAAGTCCATTGGCCATGCCATAATAATCTACATAGTTTGCGGTGGGATAAACTTTAATACCGGACCCGTTAATGGTCATCGGGCGATAATCATTTACCTGGTTAAAGCGCCAGCGGTTTCCGGACTCTGCCATGTTCTCAATGAAGATGGCTTCCTCGAGTCCCGGCATTTTACCGCTCTGGTTAAATGTGTAAAACAGTTGGGCGTAATTTGCGAAGTCAACAAGTTTGTAGCGGTTAGTAGACTCGGTAAGTGACAAAGCCTGCGCGAGTGCGTCTGATGCTTTTTTGCAATAGTCTGTATTATAAGCAGCGGTACCGGTGGACTCCCGATTCATCAACGGACTTCCGGCCCATAAAAGATTCTTTCCGAGATAGGCTAAAGACATGATCTTATTGATGCGAAAATTATTGTTGCCCTTGGTTTGTAAACCTACATCTGTCTGATCCCAATCAACAGGTAATAGCTCTGCCGCCTTTTTAAAATCCGCAGCGGCTTTATCGGCTGTCGCCTGGTAACTAAGGCGAGGCAATTTGATCACCTGGTCTGATGGCAACACCTGGTCAACATAAGGAAGGCCGCCCCAGTATTGCATAAGCATGAAGTGGAACCATCCTCTGAAAAAATACAACTGACCTGCGATAAGACTTTTTTCCTGGTCCGTTGCATCAGTGAGTTTGTCAAGATTTGCAAGACCTATATTTGCTTTGCGTATCGCATACCATGACAATCCCCACAGCCGGCCCTTGTCACCACGCACTTGCGTAGAAGGGTTTCCGCCAGTTTTAAACCAGCTATAGCCGGCAGTGTTCCATGCCCAGTAGTCACCCTGGTCAATAGAGTAAGCAAACAAACGCGTCTCCCCAATTTCCCAAAATTCATCTTCACCAAAGTTCCAGTTGTTATGAAAATCCTGTGAACTTACCAGTGGTATACAGTTATAAAGTTCTTCAGTAAAGCCCTGGAAGTTTCTGAAATTTTTATAGGCATCATTGGGAGCGATATCACTCAATGGCGCTTTGTCGAGGTATTTTGTACATGACGGGAGGCTCAAAGTGCCTGCCACCATCAATGGCATTAGTATTTTTGATAAATAGCTGTTCATTCTCGTTGATTTTATAAGGTTATGTCAAGACCCAGGTTAAAGCGTTTAACAGTAGGATAAGCACCAAAGCTGGAGTTTCCGCTGAAATTGGATTCACGGTCATCCGGCATCTTTGTCCATAACAACAGGTTGTTGCCATTCGCATAAAACTTACAGGCTTTTATGCCGAGTCTTCTGATGCTGTTTCCGCTAAGGGTGTAACCTATTTCTGCATTTTTCAACCTTGTATAGGACCCGTCGAATAAATACCTTGTGCCGGCTGCATCAGGACCCATGAGTGTTGCCCAGCGTGGAAGCGGAATAGTACCACCTGCTCCTTTAGTGTAATAAGTGCCTTCAACGAAAGCCACGTTGGAAGAAGAATGGAACGTAGGAAAAGTTACTTCACGGGTAACATTGTTTACGCCATAGAACTGGACGAAAACATTAAACCCTTTCCAATCCAACCCCACTGTAGCACTATAGGTATTCTGTGGAGTTCCGGTATATTGATAAGGTGCCTGGTCGTACGTATCAATCACGCCGTCGCCATTGAAGTCGATGATGTTGTAGTCACCTACGAGTTTGTTATTGTTGTTGGTGGATCTCTGTGTACTGCCATATACATCGTCCCAGCTCTGTACAAAACCGGCGTTTAAGTAAGCCCTGGTTTGACCGATGGCATAACCAGCATTTTTTTGATAATCCGGAAGCAACTCGGGATCATCACGGAATATTACCTTGTTGGTGGCATGCGTCATATTAAGGTTGGCCCACAAATGCACGGTACCTATTGTATGATTCAGTTTCAGCTCTACTTCGTAGCCTTTACTCTTCACCTCGCCAAGGTTTGCTTTTGGTGCAGTGGCACCGAAGTAAGTGGGAATGGCACGTTGGCTACCATCGATCAAAATATTGGTACGGTGATCGCTAAAAACATCTACGCTACCTTCAATCTTGCCTTTGAGGAAACCGTAGTCGATACCGAGGTTTTTCTTCTCCACAGTTTCCCAGGAAACGTTTGGATTGCCCAGGGAACTGATGCGGTAATAAGTGTATGGTGTATTGGCAGGAATGCTTCCCATCAAAGTGTTGCCGCCATATGACCACTGGTCTCTATACAACCAGCGATCACTCACATTATCATCACCAATCTTTCCCCACGATGCACGAACTTTCAGTGTGTTGGTGAAGCCAAGATTTTTCATAAACTGCTCGTTGCTGACCATCCAGCCTGCTGAAAAAGATGGGAAGAATGCAAAGCGATAATCAGGTCCAAATTTTTCCGATCCGTTGTAAGCGCCATTCGTTTCGAAAAAATATTTTGCGGCATAGTTGTAAGTAGCCCTAAATACCCAGTCTTCACGGAAGTGAAAGAACTCACTACCTGTTGCATATTTTTCTCTCAGCAACAATCCCATTGCAGTAATATCATGCTTGCCAAACCTGCGGTTATAATTTAACTGGAAAGAATAGTTGACCCTGCGATAAGTGGCGCCCCTGTCCACTGATCCACCCACGCTTGACCAGCGAACACCATCGGTGTAATCAAGCTGTGTGCCTGTATTGATTTGCTGCTCCAGGTATATGGTGCCTGTTTCGGGATCTACCCATTTGCGTTGTGCTGAATTATACAGGTCATTGATGCCTCGTCCGGTTTCTTTAAATGAATTGTCAAAGGAAAAATTGGTACGAAAACTAAGGCCACGTAAAATCATATCCAGTTGCTGTTGCAAAATAAAGTCAGTAGTGATCTGCGTAGTGGTCCTTTTTTCAACACCAGACATCGCGAGATTATATACAGAGTTGGGAACGTCTGCATTGCGTGGCTGGAAAAAGCCCCAGGTGCCATCGGAATAAATGGGCTGCATCGCATCGGGAGAAGTACGGTAAGCAGATGCCCAAAAGCTTGCGTCACCGTCTGCAACGTTGAAGGGCAATTTGCGCACGGCATTGGAGCCAAATATTTTGGTAGATAATTTAGTCGTCTTTGTCAGATTAAAATCAAGGTTGCTGCGTACGTTAGTGCGTGTATAACCATAGCCAGCCTGGTATCCCCTGTTATTCTGATAGGTTTTGAACAGGTCACCTTCACTCACAAAATCTACACCGGCAAAATAATTGACAAACTTAGAGCCGCCGGAAACATTGGCACTCGTATTGTAAGACATTGCATGGTCCTTGAACAATTCTTTCTCCCAGTCTACATTTGGATACCTGTCAGCTTCCGCTGTGTTTGCAGGATTGCGGTACTTATTAATGATATCTTGTGGCTTATATGAGGTCCAACCATTTGCAGAAATCATCAGCTCACGTTCAATCGCACGATCCTTGAGTTCCAGCGCATCATAGGAGTCATATTTCTGTGGCAGCTTGGAAGGAACTTTTGCGGTAACATTGGACCTGATCTGTATGCTTGTTTTTCCTTCCGTTCCTTTTTTTGTAGTGATCAAAACTACGCCGTTCGCACCTTTCACACCGTACACGGCGGTAGCAGACGCATCTTTCAATACAGAAACACTTTCAACAGAAGAAATGTCAATCGAACTCATGGAGCGTTCAATACCATCTACGAGGATAAGTGGAGAACTATTGTTCCATGAGCTTTGTGCACGCACCACCATTTGCGGATCTTCAGCGCCAGGCATGCCGGAAGAAGCGGTAGTGATCAGGCCGGGCAGATTACCAGTCAGCGCCATGCCCAGGTTGGTGACACCGCCGGTGCGCTCAAGTACTTTGCCGGATGTTTGTACAATGGCGCCCACCACACTTTCCTTCTTCTGTCTTCCATATCCTACAATGATAATGGTATCTGTCGCCGCCTGGCTGGCAAGTGCCAGAGACACCGCGATTGCATTTTCTTTTCCAGCTATGGCTACATCTTTGGAGAAGTAACCAACATATCCGATTGCAAGCACAGATTTACTGCTTCTTACTTTCAATGAAAAACTGCCATCCTCTTTTGTTTGTGTACCGTTGTTGGTTCCTTTTTCAGTAACAGTGGCACCAACAAGCGGATCACCTTTATCTGTTTTAACAGTACCTGTTGCCATCACAGCGACAGTACTCGTTGCCAATGCAGGAACAGGCTCCACAATGGCAACTTTCTTGTCAACAACAACTATTGTTTTTTTAACGATGGAATATTCCAGCGGCTGACCCTGGAAAGTAATTTTCAAAACATTCTCCAGTGTGGCGTTGGTAACCGAAATCGTTACAGGATGCGATTTCTGAAAATGTTCTTTCGTTGCGATGAACGTAAAATCGGTTTGTTTTTTGATCTCCGTAAAAATCTTCTCTAAGCTGGCGTTTGTTTCATGCAAAGTTATCCCCTGCGCCGATGCCTTTGAAGACAGGCCGGTGGCACATAAGAGGAGTACCAGACATTTCACCAATAAGCGCATTCTTAAAGGCTCCTTTGATACAAAGGACTTTAGGCAAACAATCAAATGCATAGTTTTGGTTTACTTTTAGTTTAACAATAAAGAGGTTGCGTTATTCAATTGAATCCATCGTTTTATATTCAGGATAGCTGAATGAAAAGTGGATCATGTTTGACATTTTATTTTGACTCAGGCAATACCACGATTTTTTTGCCTTCAATACCAAAATGAAGATTGCCTGTAAGTTCGAGTGCTTTTAAAACTTCGATCAGGCTCAGGCTTCTTGGCAACTCGCCAACGAAATGCAGATTGAAGGAGGTGTTTTGATAATCGATATCGACATCATACCAGCGGGACAACTGTCGCATAACTGTCTTCAGATCTGCGTTGCAGAAATTGATGGCGCCGTTCTTCCACGCCATCACAGCATCTACATCTGCGGATTTATTGATTTTGATTTTTCCGTCGTTGCATAACTGGGACTGCTGTCCAGGCCTAAGCATGCTGCTATCTGTAGCCGTTCTGAATTTTACAGAACCTTGCAGCAATGTTGTATTGATAGCCGCTTCTTCGCGGTAGGCCATAATATTGAAGTTCGTTCCGAGAACTTGCACTTCTCCGTTATGAACGCCCACAGTAAATGGTTTGCTGATATTTTGCGCTACTTCAAAATAAGCTTCTCCTTCAATTTCTACATGGCGCTCTTTTCCTACAAATGCAGCCGGGAATTTTAATTTGGTAGCGGCATTCAACCACACCTTCGTGCCGTCCGGAAGTTGTAGTTGATACTGCCCGCCTCTTGGTGTTACAATGGTGTTGTATACTATTTCATCCGTAATTGAATTACTTGTTTTATAGGACAACTTATCTCCTGACTTTACAACTTCCACACCGCCCTGTTTCGTTAAGGTCCCGTTGTTTGCATTATCAAGATCGATCGCGGAGCCATCTCCCAATATCAGTGTCGCTTTATTGCTGCCGGGTGCAACGTCATTTTTAAATCTGTTACAATAACCTGTTTGGGCTACAATTTTTGTTTGCTCTTTCTGGCGAAATCCAATTGTGTACAATATGCTGACTACAATGGCTATCATTGCGGCCGCAACTTTGTAATATTTTGTGCGTTTATAAAATGGAACAACAGGGGCCACCTCAACTGTTACCATTAGTTCATTAAGTATTCTTCCAGAAGCTTTTTCAGCAATACTTTCAGAGGATAAAGGACCTTCAGCAATGTTATCTCTCAACACTGACTGTAATAAAGTATCAGATTCTTCTTTCGATAAATAGTTCATTATCTCCGAAAGTTCCTCCGGTGTGCATTCATTGTCGAGATAACGGGTCAACAACGCCTTATAATATTGGTCGTCTTTAATCATATAAATAGTCGCAAGCATCGCGATCACTTATAATATCCTTAAACCAAAAACAAGGGTGGGTGTGTTGAAAGTTTTTTTAACATTTATATAATGATCAATTAATCATTACCGCCACGGAAACTGCGAGCATCAATTGCATATCTGCATGGTGCCCTACATACTCCCTGATAGATCGCACAGCAAGTACCATGTGCTCCTTTACGGTATTGCGTGTCAGATTTAATTCTGTGGCCACCTCTTCGTATTTTTTTCCTTCAAGTCGGCAAAGTTTGAAAACTCTTTTTCGTTGGGGTGGTAACCGCTCAATGGCAACCGTTAAAATGTGATTGTATTGCTGCCACTGTAATTGCAATGCAGGATCAGCAACTTTGTTTCCGATATGAAGAGCCACTTCTGTTCGCATCTGATCGTCGGCGGCAATTTTCTTAAGCTGTTTAAAAACAGCATTTCGGGTTATGGTAAACAGGTATGACTTAAAAGAAAGCGATGGATCAATATTTGAACGCCGGTCCCAAACCTTAATAAAAACCTCCTGAACGATGTCCTCTGCTACCTGGGGAATTTTTACAAAACGCAAGGCATAACCATAAAGGGAATTATGGTAGGTATTATAAATATGCACAAAAGCGCTTTTATTCCCCACCTTTAAATGGGTTAACAAAGTCTTCACCGGCGGATCGGCATCCAGGGAAGCATTACCTGAAAAGTAAGTTAGTTTCATATAGCAATCTTTCAAAGCAGTTTTGGTTAGTGCACAAAGGATGTGGCTTTGTAAAAGGCTTTCACCATTTTTACAAAGCATCTTCGCTAATTCTCTGATCTGGAAATGTTGGGCTGCGGAGGTTTATACCCGATATTTCGGAGGATTGTCAAAACTGATTGGTATTGATTTACTGGCATTGCAAAAGTTTTTTGGGTTATAGACTGGCATCTATCAAACATTCCAAAAGTATCTGCCGGCTGTCTTTTTCGACTTTACATTTCGCCAAAATCGTCGCACAAATGTTCAAAACGTGCAGGAAGAATGGAACAAATGTCCAAAACTGCACTACGACAAGGATTCTGGGCCATCGACCATTAGCAACGCAGTTTCATTTTTCATTTTTAAAGACGATTGCCTTACAATAATTTCCGACCGAAGGATGATCGTATTCGCATTGTCTACTGTGCGTGCCCCTGAAAGATGATCAATAAGACACCGTGCTGCCATCTCTCCCATTTCATAACATGGATAATTTACCGTAGTTAGATTCGGTTCTACTATCTTGGTAATAGGTTCATTATTAAATCCGGCGAAAGCAATTTCCTGCGGAATCTTCATGCCGGCAGCCCTAAGCGTCTGCATACAATAAATGGCACAAAGGTCATTTGCGACAAAAACGCCATCCGGCTTTTCCGTCATTTGCAGGATCTGGTTTCCGGCCTCTATCCCGCTTTTTTCGGTCAGGTCATTTACGACAAGGAGGTTATCATCAAAATAAAGCCCCGCATGGAGGAGTGCATCTTTATAACCGCGGCATCTTTCCGCATAAATATTGGTTGAAGATTGCCCGGCTATATGCATAATGCGCCTGCAACCCTGTTCAATTAAATGCCGGGTAATATTGTAAGCGCTTTTGTAATTGTCTATAACGATATTCAGGCTGCGTGCATCTTCACAAACGCGATCGAAGAATACTACCGGTATGTGCTTATTAAAGAACGCGTTGAAATGATCCATGCTTTTGGCATCGTGGGCGAGAGAAACGAGTAAACCATCTACGCGGCTGTCAAACATCATATCGATATTGGAGATCTCCTTTTTGGCAGAACCGAGGGATTGACTGATAATGATATTGTATCCAAATTCATTGGCGATTTTTTCCATGCCTGCTATAATGGAAGAAACAACGTAGCTGTTAAGTCGCGGAACAATGAGCCCCAAAGTATTTGCCTGTTGCCGGCGAAGATTCCTTGCAAAGCTATTGGAACGATATCCCATTTCTCTCGCCACCGCATGCACTTTCTTTTTGGTGGCATTGCTGATTGCATGATGATCCTTTAAACTCCTGCTAACTGTGGCAGCAGAAACATTCAGGCGTCTGGCTATGTCATATATGGTAATCTCTCTGTCTTCTTTCATACAAGCAACGTGTGGTATGCGTTTATGAGGTGTTGTTCAGTCAGCTTTATTTAAAACCCAATTGAGTTTCCGCCATCTACCGGCAGTATTACGCCAGTAATGTAACAGGCCGCATCGGAGGCCAGGAATAAAGCAGCATCCCCAATATCTGAGGGATTACCAAGAACACCCATTGGTGTTCGCGACATTACTTTTTGCTTGCGCTCGGGATCATTGTTCAAAGCCTTCGCACTCATGTTGGTGGCAATAAAACCAGGCGCAATGCAATTCACTCTTATTCCCCTGGGTGAAAGCTCCACGGCCATTGCCCTTGTCATCCCTTCAATGGCTGCCTTTGAAGCGGTGTAAGCAATCACTTTCGGCAGGCCGTATTGGGATGCCATGGAACTGATGTTAATAATGCTTCCGTTTATTTGTTGTGCAAGCATTGCTTTGATCACTTCGCGTGTTAACGAAAAAGCAGCGGTTACATTCGTCAACAAAATATTTTGAAACTCTGCATCGGTCACTTCCACCAATTCCTTTTTCATGTTGATTCCCGCGTTGTTTACCAGAATATCTATGCGGCCATGTTTATCCAATATGCATTGCACCAGTTTCGGTATTTCGCAGAGTGTGTTCAGGTCACAGGCAATGGTTTCACAAAGAGGGCCCAGTTTTTCTGCCGCTTCTGAAAGCTTTTGTTGATCCCGGCCTATGATGATGGTGTGTATAGAGGCCCTCACAAATTTCTCTGCGGTTGCCAGCCCGATTCCTGATCCTCCGCCGGTAATGATCGCTATTTTTTTCATGATTGAATTCACTTATAATATACAGGGTAGTTAAAAAATATCTCAGGCTTGAGGTCCCAACCCGTCGTTTCATTGCTGTAAAAAAATTGAATAAATTTCTTGCCGCAACACAATCAAATGTATAAAGGAGGCTAAGGAAAGGATTGCTTATTTGTTGAAAAGAATAACACAAATGTTCAGCAGCAATGCAAATAGTTATTTTAGCAGGTAAGTATTCAGGTTAATACAGTTCTATGGGAGACAACAACAAAAAAGCCGGTGACTAGCCGGCTTTTAATCGCTTAAGGTCAAAAAAACGAGATCAGGCTAAACCCAACCGCACCGGATCTTTGAGATGCCTCTGCTTATGAATCTTCATTATCTTAAAAGGGGTTTTATTTCCCTAGACATTACTTTTTTTAATTAGAATATAACCCAATTAAACGCTAGTTGATCTTTATGTCTTTTTGTAATACATTACCGGTCGGGATATTTTTTACACCCGGCTGCCCACCTCCAACACTAATAACCAGTTTGCCGGCAGGACAAATCATTTTCCCATTGGCATTGGCAACTGCCAACTCTTTTGCTGTTAAAGTAAAATGGACGATACTCGTTTCTCCCGGCTTTAAATGTATACGCTTGAAACCTTTGAGTGCTTTTCGCGCCACTTTAAAAGATTGCCCCTGGTAGGAAATATATAACTGAACCACTTCTTCACCTGCACGTTTGCCGGTGTTGGTAACAGTCACGTCAACAGGAATATTTGCATTTGCTTTAACGGCAGCAGGAATCACCAGATTTTTGTATTGAAAGGAGGTGTAACTCAAGCCATACCCAAAAGGATACAAAGGTTCTCCCTTGAAATAACGATAAGTGCGGTTATTCATCGAATAGTCCTCAAAAGAACCAAGATCTGCATCGCTTTTGTAGAACGTAACAGGTAAACGACCCGATGGATTGTAATCACCAAACAACACATCCGCAATCGCAGTTCCTGCTGACTGTCCGCCATACCATGCGTTTACAATGGCAGGTATATGCACACTCTCCCATGGCATTGCAATGGCACTGCCGGTCATCATGACGAACACCACGGGCTTGCCTGTTTTCTGCAATGTTTTTAATAGTTCGGTTTGCACAGATGGCAACAAGATCGATGTTCTGTCTCCGCCGTTAAAACCGGGATAATCAACTTTCATTTCTTCGCCTTCAAGTTGTGGGGAAATGCCTCCAACAAAAATGATGGCATCTGCATCAGCTAATCTGTTGGCAAGTGCATTAAAATCAGTTTTCACAAATTTGCCTGCTTTTAATGCGACGCTTGCTTTTCCATCTCCCTGCCAATATTCTAACACGAGTTTATACACTTCTCCTTTCTTTGTGTCGAGCCTGTAAGTTCTTGCGCCCCAACGGTTCCTTTCCCATGCGTTTATGACTTCCTTATCATTGATCATAAATTTATAGCCATCATCGCCTTGCACCTGGAATGTTATGTAGCCATCTTCCCCGGCAGTAAAGTTGGTGGTGTACCGTGCTGAAAAATCATTCGCTTTAATGCTGCCGGTTACCTGCTGTCCTTCCTGCCAGAAATGATCGATTTCGTTTTCATTCACTACAATCGGACTTGCGCCAAGTTGACGGTTAGCAAAATATTCAGCTTTAAAACCATGTTTGCCTTCATAAGCGCACTGTGCACTTATGTCGGTAAAAGCCAGCAATGTATCGTTGGTAAAATTCACTGCCTGTTCATACACCACTTTTGTATCACTGGAAACCTTTTGCCCGATGCCATTCAATGCTGTTACAATTTCAGACGGCGTTCCGTTATAATTTCCGAGTACAGCAATACTGTTTTCAGCATTGGGTCCAACTACTGCAATCTTCTTTAATGATTTACTAAGAGGTAAAGTGTTGTTTTCATTTTTGAGTAATACAATAGATTCCTGTGCCATTTTAAGGGCTTGTGCTTTGTGTTCTCCACTCTCCAAAACACTGGTTGGCGTTTGCGCATAAACAACTTCTGACGCAGGATCAAACATACCCAGCTGCATGCGGATCATAAACAATCTTTTCACTGAAACAGTAATTTGCGATTCTTTGATGATGCCATCTTTTACAGCTTTAACCAAGGACAAATAAGCGTCGGTACCACACTCTACATCTGTTCCATGAAACACTGCATCTGCTGATGCTGTTTCAGCATTGGTGTGCGTTTTATGGTGTTTAAAGAAATCATCAATGGCCCAGCAATCAGAAGTAACATACCCGTTAAACTTCCATTGATTGCGCAGGATATCGATCATCAGCAGATCACTTCCACAACAAGGTTGTTTCCTGAAGGCATTGTATGCACACATTACACCGGCCACGTGGGCGTCTGTAACAAGCTCTTTGAATGCCGGCAGATAAGTCTCCCAGAGATCCTGTGCGCTGACATCCACATTAAATTCATGCCGTGACGGCTCCGGACCACTGTGTATAGCATAATGCTTTGCGCAGGCTGCCGCTTTCAGGTATTTCGGATCGTCTCCCTGGAGGCCATGCACAAAAGCCTTTCCCAGCATGGCAGTCAAAAAAGGATCTTCACCATATGTTTCCTGCCCGCGACCCCAACGGGGATCGCGAAAAATATTGATATTTGGCGTCCAGTAGGTAAGCCCCCAATAACGTTCGCCGGTTTTGCCGGATGCAATTGCTTTGTTATGGATCGCTCTTCCTTCCATGGCGCTCTGATCGGCCATTGTGTATAACGCAGTAGTATCCCAGGTGGCGGCCATCGCAATGGCTTGCGGGTATACCGTTGTTTTAAAAGGCGTTCTGGCGACGCCATGCAGCACTTCATTCCACCAGTCGTACGCTGGAATACCGAGCCTTGGAATGGCCGGCGCATGATTGAGCATTTGAGCCACTTTTTCCTCCAGCGTTAACCGACCCACCAGGTCATCTACTCTTTCTTTAAATCCCAGCTTGTAATTCCAGAACGGTAACTGCGATGGCTGCGTTTGTGCATGCCCGTTTATCCGGCACAATATCGCCACAGCAAAAAAAATCGTCTTTGTCAACTTCATCCTTGTCAATCTTTTTTAAAAACTACTCAAATAATTCCACCCGGTCAATTAATAACGAAATCATTTGATGCAATCAAATTTCAACAGCAACACACCATGTGCAGGAACTTTTACAGAAAGTTTATCCTTCCGGGTGTCCAATTTTGTAATGTCTTTCTGCCTCCACAGATCGCGTACTTTTAATTTGCCTGTTAAACCCAATTGTTGAAAATCTGAAAATGGCATATCAATAGGCTCTAATCCAAAATTGCAGAAACCCACTGCATGGCTCCGGTCTTCCAGCTCCTTTACATAAATTCGCAAATCGCCTTTCTTCAGTTGGCAGATCGCTTGCTTACCAAGGGCATCCTGGTTCACGGCAATCACTTCGTCGTTTGTTAGGAGATTAAGTGTAAAATCGTCCAGCTTCTCCATATCACAGCCAATCAACAGCGGTGCAGAAAATAAACTCCATAAACTAAAGTGAAGATATTGTTCATCTGGCTTGAGCTTGCTCGCATGAGGATTGCCCCAGCCAACTGTTCCCAGGACAAGCATATCAGGATCGTTCCAGTTCCCGGGTTTTGCATAAGGCGCCGCTTTGTCTTGAGCAAGAGCGATGCTGGATACACTTGACCATGTATCTGTAATGTCGTTGGTCGTGCGCCAGCAACTGCCACCCACCGAGTCGCCCCATTTCCAAACATCAGACATTCCATATTGACAAAGACTAAATATTATATCGCGTGGCTGCTCTTGTAAAAATTTTCCCATGAGCGAGAAGGGAGCTTTCGCAGTTGGAAGCTCATTGCCGCCTTTGTACGATAGAGACGAAACTTTATAAGGGTCGTTGTTAGGCATTCCATTAATCACATTGCCGTAACTGCACCAGTCGTACTTCAGATAGTCAAATCCCCATTTAGCATAGGTTTCCGCATCTTGTTTTTCATAACCATAGCTACCGGCACAACCTCCGCAAGTCCATGGACCGGGGCTTGAATAAAGACCAATTTTCAACCCAAGTCCATGCACATAGTCAGCAAGTTCCTTTATGTCTTTAAAACGGGCATTGGGAATAATGTTACCAGCATCGTCACGAAACCTCCCTCTTAAAGATTCATCTTTTGAATCGCGATGGTTTTGCCAGAAATCATCAATATTCACGTAGGCCCAGCCGTGATTGACCAGGTCCGATTTTACCATCGCATCGGCCGCCCGCTTTACCTTGTCAGCAGATACTTCTCCGGCAAAACAGTTCCAACTGTTCCATCCCATAGGCGGTGTTAACGCGATCTTATCACCGCACACAATGCGTAAGTTTTTTTCTGCAATGCCTTTCGTGTTGCGGGCTTTAAGTTTAACATTAAATGTGCCCCATCTTTCGAGCTTTCCGGTAATTAAACCAGTATGGCTGTCTAACGAAAGACCCGCAGGTAGTCCGGTTGCGGAAAAAATCATCGGCCGCTCACCAGTTGCAGCAATGCGAAATTGAAAAGGGGAACCGGGTCTCACGCCAAAAACGGTAGCACCGTTAATTCGTGGACTCGCCGGAGCTTTAGAGGTTAAAATGTAGGGAGTTGCCGGTATAGGATTAACAGTTGACAAAGCAGTTGGTTCCGTCGTTTCAAACTTTGCATCCACCCAATCAGCATGATCGTAGTAATTGCCATTGCCTCCATCATTCACCACCAATTCCATTTTTTGAATCCCTTTAACTGAAGCCTGGCATGTTCTGGCACTATCGCCCAAATGCATAATCCCACTCGACCACATCTTTTTACCATCTCCGAATACAACAAATTCTACCGCAGGTTCATGTCCCGCGACTTCGTCATCGATGCCAACCATGGCACTAAACGATTGCGCTTTTCCTTTCAACAAGATGATCAACGAACTTTCTGCGTGTGTCCCAAAACCACGCTGAAATTTTTGACCAGCAATTGTAAGTGTCCTGTTATCCACCGATCTGTTATTGTTGGGCACGCCATAGCCTTGCGTTGCGGCACTTATATCTAACTGGTCAAGCCACACCATTTGAGCTGCTGATCGATAAGAGGAAACTACGCCGATAACAACTATAATGCTTGTAATTATTCTATTTGTCATATTTAACTTTCAAGTTAAAAAGTAGCGAAAAAGAACTGTTTGTTGAAAATGGCATATATTTTATAAAACCACTTCACACAGTCTGCGAGCATATAATATCCAAAATATCTAAAAGAGGGTGGTTCGGCGTCAACCCTTTTTTTGAGTTCATACAACCTATTTTCGATTTTACATACTATCCTTTTTACTGAACATTTCCAATTGCGAATACAGTGTATTCGCAATTGTGGATCGGTATACCTTTTTGCTGGTTACTGTGAATTTTAGTGGGGGAATCTCTAAATGAAAAATAGAAAAAATCTTTGTGAAAATACTATCTTCCTTAAGCAGTATAACACACGGTGACCAAAATACCGCATTGTCGAATACTTTCGCTTTCGTTCGGTTTTGACCTCAAGTCTAGGAATTCCTCCATCAACGACACACGTGCGTCAAAATGATGATACACGACAGTCAATTTTTTTTGCAACAATTTTTATATTTGTATTGTCAGGTGACACATTTTTAATGTACGAAATATACTATATCATTTTTTGATTTTTTTTGGCAGACGTTGTATCACGGCTTGCTATGTTTCCCAATTGTGCCCACACAGTAGGCACAATTGGAATTGTTTATTCAACAACCAAACGTAGTTAAGGAAACAATTCTATGGGTGACTGGATTTGAAATTTTTCTATATCAATAATGATATCAACTACTTCCAAAGTCAATGACAATGCTACTCACCACATTGCTTACAGCGAAATAAATAATGAAGAGACCTATTAATCAAATGTAAGAAATTACTGCATCCACCATTCTTGTTTGCTTAACCCACTATTGCTGCATGGAGACCCGCTAACAAAATGAAGTGTTGATAGTCTTTCAAATGTATAACTCGACGATATTTCGTTCATCTTATCGTCTAACGCCGAAAAAAGCATTGAATTAAAACTGAGTCATATTTGAAAGCATTGATAATCAATGGTTGTAAAAAAGGCCGGTGTTTTGCTTTTGCTGAATTGCTTCAATATCGAAGCTATAACAGCAAAAAAATAAGCAATGAACCAGGATCAAAACTTCAATCGGGCAACCATTAATTTTGTCAGCGAAAAAGAGTTTCGTAACGGTGTAATGCCCCGTGCAAAACTTTCAAAACTGGCCTGTGAAATTGCTCTTGAAAAAACTTCGAACACCGAAATCAAAGAATTCGCAGGCTGGGAATTAATGGAAGCAACAACTGTGATTGAAGTATTGGAAGATTTAGGGACATCCCAAACTACGCTAAGCAGCGATGCTTCTGCCATTCTCTCAAAACTCAAAAACCTGGATGAATCAGCTTTTGAAAAAGAATACATGGCTGCAGAACTTTCCAATCACGAATTTCTCCGCAACCTTGCCCACGATTATTTAAACACGCAACAAGTAAAACCATTAGGTAAGGACAAGGAAACCTGGCATGTGGCAGGGCTGGCTCTGTTTGCTTTTACTGAACATGTAGGGCTATGTAAAAAAATAATCACCAGCCTAAACGCATAACAATATATCATGACTACACTCCCACAAACAGCAGCTTTTACAACTGCTGACGGATACTCAATTTCGTATCGCCATTGGCAACCAGGTAATCAAATAAAAGCTATTGTTGTTATTGTTCATGGATTTAATGCACACAGCGGTTATTACCAGTGGCCCGCAGAGCAATTAATTGCAAACGGATTCGAAGTTTTTGCTATTGATTTACGAGGCCGCGGCAACTCCGATGGTGAACGTTTTTATATAAATGACTACCATGAACTAATATCAGATATTGATCAACTGGTTGGCATTGCATTATCGGCAAGCCCTGGTTTGAAAGTATTTCTTTTAGGCCATAGTGCAGGTGGTGTGCTTTCAGCCATCTATACATTACCACCCAGTGAAAAACTCAGCGGGTTTATTTGCGAGAGTTTTGCATTTCGCTTTCCCGCTCCTGATTTTGCAATCGCTGCCTTAAAAGGTTTAAGCCACCTGGCGCCACATGCCCATGTGGTAAAACTAAAAAATGAAGATTTTACTCGTGACCCTGCCGCTGTAGAAGTGATGAACAACGACCCGCTTATTGCACATGAAGTGCAGTCTACAAAAACAATACAACAACTGGCACTCGCTGATGAAGAATTAAAGAGTCGATTCAATACAATTCAATTGCCGTTATTGATCCTGCACGGCACTGCCGATAAAGCAACTAAACCGTCGGGCAGTGAATATTTCTATGAGCACGCAGGTTCTCCGGATAAAACTTTAAAACTGTATGAAGGTTATTATCACGACTTGCTTAACGATACAGGAAAAGAAATAGTGATGAAGGAAATTATAGAATGGTTAAAACAAAGAATCTAAAAGGGTTTTCAACTTAATAAACAATAATATGAAACAGGTACAATTGACTTTGCTGTTAGTTATTTCGGGCGCGCTTTCATCAGGTATCGCATACGCCCAACATGACACGCTAAAATACGATCCAAAAGATCTGGTAACTGCATTACACACTACTTTCGGAGAACATCACGCCCGGGCCGTACATACAAAAGGTCTGTTTTTTGACGGAACATTCTCACCTTCAAAAGATGCAGCAGCTATTACCAAAGCGAAACATCTACAAAATAAAAGCAGTAATGTAATCGTTCGCTTTTCTGATTTTACAGGCATTCCCGACATTCCCGATAATGCAGGGCCAGCAAACCCAAGAGGAATGGCCATTAAGTTCATTATGGATGATAGTTCAGCAACAGACATTGTTGGTCACAGCTTCAATGGTTTTCCTACTGAAAATTCAGATCAATTTCATGATTTACTTCTTTCCATAGCTCGCAGCGGAGAAGGAGCGCTTAAACCAACTGCGCTTGACAGTTTTTTAGCAACACATCCAATAGCAAAAACATTTCTTACAACACAAAAACTACCTGCGAGCTATGCTACAATTGCATACTTTGGCGTAAACGCATTTAAGTTTACAAACCGGAAGGGAAAATCTTGTTATATACGATACCAATTTATTCCTGAAGAGGAGAAATTACTTACTGCACAAGAATACAATAATAAGGATGCTGATTATCTTATTAACGAAATCAAAAACCGGATAGCTAAAAAACCGGTGGTCTTTAAAATGTATGCTCAAATCGCGGAGAATATTGATGTTATTGATAATCCTTCAGTAGCATGGCCCAATACAAGACGGAAAGTTTTTCTGGGAACGGTTACCTTAACAAGACTGGCAGACAATTCAGAGGCTGCTGATAAAGCGCTATTTTTCATTCCAAATAATATTCCGGCAGGAATTGAACCTGCAGATCCTATGATTGATTTCAGGTCCAAAGCTTACCCCATTTCTGTAAAAGAAAGACAATAGAATTTTAGAAAAACTATAGGCTTAATAAACCCTTTATCGAATTCTACAATAAAATAAAACACATGCAAAAAAGAATAAACATTCAACAAACAGATCCGGAAGCATACAAAGCAATGTACCCGTTGGAACGTTACCTGTCGGCATCATCACTGCAAACAACACATAAAAATTTAATCAAGATCAGGGCTTCGCAAATAAATGGTTGTGCCTTCTGCATTAATCTTCATACCAAAGAAGCAAGGGAAGCGGGCGAAACAGAGCAACGCATTTATTTATTAAATGCATGGAAGGAAGTGGAGATATTTAGTGATGCAGAAAAAGCTTTGCTTGCATTAACTGAAGCTGTAAGCCTTATTAAAGATCATGTAACAGACGAAGTATATACAACTGCTGCGAGCTTCTTTGATGAAAAATATCTGGCGCAAATCATCATGGCTATTGTAACAATCAATGCATGGAACCGTATTGCCATCACCACACATTTACAACCGCAAATATGAATACACTGCAAAACAAAACCGCTGTTATTACCGGCGGCACTACCGGCATTGGTTATGCCACCGCAAAACTGTTTAGAGAAGCAGGTGCAACAGTTATCATTACAGCCAGAGATGCACCGACACTGGATAAAGTTTCAAAAGAATTGAATGTACATGGTATTCGCGCAGACCAGTCTTCCATAACAGAAACAAATGCTTTAGTAAGTGAAGTACAGCAATCATATGGCAAGATCGACATACTCTTTTTAAACGCCGGCATTACACAATTCAGTGCTATAGATACAATGTCTGAGGAACATTTTGATGCTATGATGGATCTGAACTTTAAAGGCACCATCTTCACTATTCAGAAATTTCTGCCGGTACTTGCAAACGGTGCATCTGTTATATTGATGGCCTCAGTAAACGCCAGCCTGGGTGCTCCCGGAAGCATTGTTTATTCAGCCTCAAAAGCCGCACTTATTGCAGCAAACCGAATTCTGGCAGCTGAACTTGCGTCTCAAAAAATAAGGGTAAACGCTGTATCGCCAGGGCCGGTAGAAACACCATTGTATGATAAATTAGGTTTATCAGAAACACAATTAACAGGCATGTATGATCACTTGAAAAATAAAATATTATTGGGAAGATTTGCCAGACCGGAAGAGATTGCAAAACTGGTAAATTTTCTTGCATCTGACGATGCATCATTCATTACCGGAACTGAAATTATTATTGATGGCGGGCTTACTGTAAATACGGTTTCCTAGTAGCAGGAAGAATTTTGTACTTATCAATATTCTTTATTAATTCCAAGCTTTTTCATTTTTGATTGCAGTGTAGTTGGAGGAAGATTGAGCATAGCCGCAGCGCCTTTTTCGCCACGTATTCTTCCATTGCATTTCTTAAGCGTAGCTACTATATGTTGTCTTTCTACTTGTTCCAGTGATTTGATGTCTTGTTCTTCCGGTAACACAGATGGTTCTTTTACCGTACTAACAAGATGAATATCTTCGATGCAGGGACCCGTTGCCATCAGTATGCTTCTTTCAATCACGTTTTCCAGTTCACGAATATTTCCTGGCCAGTCATATTGGTGGAATTCTTTTAAAACGGCAGGTGCAACGCCTGTAATTTTTTTACCAATTTTTGGCGTTAGCTTGTGAATGAAATAAGCAATTAGCTCATCAATATCTTCTTTTCGATGACGCAGCGGTGGTAACACAATAGGAAACACGTTCAGTCGATAATATAAATCAGCTCTGAATCTTCCTGCCGCGACTTCTTTTTCCAGGTCGCGGTTTGTTGCCGCTATAATGCGTACATCTGTTTTAATAACAGTTTGCCCACCAATTCTTTCCACCTCTTTTTCCTGGATAGCTCTCAAAAACTTCACCTGCAAATCCAAAGACATTTCACCAATCTCATCTAAAAATAAAGTACTATTGTCTGCCAACTCAAACTTCCCCATCCTTCGTTCAGTAGCACCGGTAAAGCTTCCTTTTTCATGCCCAAACAATTCACTTTCTATCAGTTGGGCCGGCAATGCAGCACAGTTTACTTTGATCATCAGCTTATCCTTTCGGCCGGATGTATTATGAATAGCCCTGGCAATTAACTCCTTGCCGGTGCCCGTTTCGCCCATAATCAAAACGGTACTGTTAGTACGTGCAACATTGGCAATTAACTGAAAAACTTTTTTAAGCGAAGTAGCAGCACCAATAATATCACCGGCACTAACGGCATCGCTCATTTGTTCCTGTAAATACAAGTTCTCCTGTTCCAGCCTTGATTTATACTGCTTGATTTCAGCCAGTTGGTTTTGAATTTGTTCATAGGCGAGTATATTGGAAATGGCAATGGAAATATGTGCGCATACGGCTTCGGCTAGCTTAATTTCAGAAGGTGAAAAAAATATTTTTTCTTTTACATACACAAACACAGCACCGAAGCTTTTATTGTTTACCCGAACAGGAAATCCGATTAACTGGTTAACATTAAGCTCATAAAAAAAGTCAACATAGTAAGGCCGGTTTGAACGCCTCATTAATTCATACATATCAAATATTACCGGCTCTTCCGCTGTTTGAATAACATTGTAAATGCCGTCATTAATATAATATTTCATCGCTACGCCTTTGGCAAAACTCGGGTGTTGTATTGTTTGTTCCGTAATAGTATGAATGTAGTTGGTATGGGTTAGATTGTCGGTATTATCCAGACATATCATAATTTCATTGAAACGGAAATATTTGGCCAGCCTCTCAGACACAATTTGCTGAATATCCTGTTTAGTGCGGCAGGAAGTAATATCCTTACTTAATAGCAGTAGCAAAGACTTTTCTTCTTCAATTTCCTTTATCAGGAGAATTGAATGATTATTGTCAACGGCAGGGTTTGTTTGTGTTGTTTGTTTCGGGGTTTCCATACAAAATCATTATTAAGATTTCTATCCGCTTATAGATAGCTTTTGGGTTAAGTTACACTTACGTCCTAGCACTCTGAAGGTTAGTGTCAGCTCCATATCAATAAATAACTAAGCTGAATTGAAATACAAAACTGAAGATAAAAATAATATTTCAAAGCATTAACATAGTTCAAGTACATGCTTGTAGTTAATAGTACCGATGGCAATTCTTTTAAAAAACCACGAAATATAACACACCTCCTCTTGTGCTTACACAGCAAATTGAACATTTCATAGCACTTTCAGCGTCCGCCCGCTGCAGAAAAGTTTCCGGTGGGAATGTTGCCGATTATTATAGTACTTCATTATTGATTCATCAAAATTTGATATCGTGAAGAGAGGTCTCCATTCTGACCAAATTCATTAGATTGGATATCGAGACATATCGATTTCCAGGTCAGGAAAATCGACAACAAACAGAGATAAATTTTTACGGTAGACATTGCGTTTAAAGTAATTCCGCTTATGTCGAATTTATTGCGTACCTTACTTTAGATTTTTCTCAGGATACGATTTAAGAATCAAACAACAGGCTAATAGCTCTGTCTCTTTCTCTATTCTCCGCAAAGTTTTAAGCAATCAATTCTTCAGGCCTGCAGGCATAGTTGAAATCTTAACGAACAGACCGCAACTTTAATTTAATTAACAACATTCTTTCAATTTTTATTATGACAAAGAAATTATTATTAACCTTCACTGGTTTATTATTTGTCTGTGCATCTATATCTGCTCAAAAGGTAAACACAGATTCACTCTTTTTTCAAAAGGCAAATACAGACTCTCTTTCCCTGGTCGCTAAAATCAGCGAAGATCAACTGAAACTGGGCAAACTTCAAAATCAGGTTGAGCAAAAAACACAAAACAAACATGATGCGTCACAACAAGCTCAAAAGTCTGCGGATGCTAATACTACAGCAGCAGGTAAGCTAAGTGATCACCCGGAAGACAAAAAGTTGGCCAGAACAGCAAACAACAATGCAAGTAGCGCCAAGTCAGATTCAAAAAATGCAAGGAAAGAAACAAGCTCATTGGACAAACTAAATGTCGACATCCAGGATCTGAAAAACAAGATTGCCGCTAACCAGGTGAAATTAGATAAGTATGTAAAACCGGAATTGCTAGATAAGCCCATAGGTACTGAGATAATTGCGCCTCAATAAACAGGCACAAATGGCAGAGATTAACATTCACGAGTAAAGTAACATTCAGTTTAACATAAACTTGTTATCAATAACTTTCCAGAAAACGGTGCTATTTTTATAGAAGCATTCAGTTTTTGGAAGGTTATTTTTTGGTACGTAATGCTTCATTGGCGGACAATCCAACACATTTATCCAATTGAAAAATTTATGAGCAAGATGCTGTTACGGAGCACTTGCTTAATTAACCGCGGTACGTTTTTTATGAACGTAATATGCAGGTATTCCTGTTAACTAATAAACCTACCTTACATTATTTTCCCGAAAGATGTTATATGATGGAGAATTTCAAAGTGATTATATTAATCATGGCAGTACTGATCGGGTTGTCTGCTTTTATTGAAAAAATCAAGCTCCCCTATCCTGTATTGCTTGTACTTGCAGGATTAATAATTGCTTTCATTCCGGGAGTACCACGGATCATTCTCAATCCTGATGTTATTTTTGTGGTTATCCTTCCTCCTTTGCTATATGATGCCGCATCACGCACATCCTGGAAAGATTTTAAAGCCAACATACGTCCGATCTCTGCGCTGGGCGTTAACCTCGTTTTCTTTACAATTCTGGCCGTTGCTATAACTGCTTATTATTTTATTCCGGCTTTTAATTGGCCCGCGGCGTTTTTACTGGGCGCCATCATTGCTCCGCCAGATGCGGTCGCCGCAACCGGCATACTCAAGGGACTTTCTTTGAACAAGCAGGTATCTGCCATTTTAGAAGGCGAAAGCCTGGTAAATGACGCAGCGGCGCTTATTGCTTACCGTTATGCATTGATCGCGGTTCTCACAGGAAGTTTTGTGCTGTGGCAGGCTGCTCTTCAATTTATATTTGTAGCTGCGGGTGGCATTTTAATCGGTGGACTTATCGGTTACATCATTACCTGGATACATAATAAAATTCACGAACAGCCTATTATTGAGACTTGCTTTACACTGCTAACGCCGTTTCTGTCCTACTTTGCTGCTGAACGGATAGGTGCGTCTGGCATACTTGCGGTTGTAAGTGCCGGACTTGTTGTTTCAGTGCGTTCATCGGAAGTTTTCTCCTACGATATGCGTCTGCAAACTACTTATGTTTGGGATACGATCATGTTTTTACTAAATGGATTTGTCTTTATCTCTATCGGGCTTCAGTTACCGGTTATATTGAATGAACTGAATTACTACTCATGGTACACGCTTCTCTTATACAGTGCATTGATAAGTGTTGTAACTATCGGTGTACGCATAGGCTGGGTTTTTTCAGGTGCCTATTTTGCACGACTTTTTAAATGGAAAAAGCCAGGAGATGGGTTAGGCTCTACTGAAATTGATCATGACGACACATGGAAAAATGTAATGATCGTAGCATGGACCGGCACCAGGGGCGTTCTTTCCATGGCCGCGGCACTTGCTTTGCCATTGACATTGTACAGCGGAAAACCATTTCCCGAGCGTGCCCTGATCGTGTTCCTTTGCTTTGTTGTTATTTTTGTGACGCTGGTGATACAAGGTTTTTCGCTGCCGTTGCTTATCCGTTTGCTTAATGTAAAAAATAGTGAAGAAGATAAAGAGGAACGACAAATTCAATTACATTTAATCAAGAGCACACTGCATTACATAGATCACGAATATCCTCTCCCGTTGGAAGAATCGGTTAAGGCATTATTGAAAAAAGAGTTTGAACTAACAGCGGAAAGACTAGTGCGTGAAATACGTGCGCATAAGTGGAATGAAACTGGAGGAAAACGAGTAGCTGTCAGAATACTGACGCCTTTGCAACAAGCGCGAATAGCGATCGGGCTTTTTCAGAGGGACCTGCTATTAAAGTTACACAAGGACGGAAAAGTAAGCACCACTGCTCTTAAAGAGGTTGAACGTGATTTGGATATAGAGGAACTAAATTTGAATCAGCAACTTCCGTCAAAGGAAGACCAACCTGAAAGTTAAGGGCGCTAAATATTTTCTTTCATGTATCAACAAATTCAAATGGCACCATTAACAATTCTGTAATCCAATCTATTCAGTAGTAATAGTAAGCCGTTTAAAAAATACTTTAACCAAAGTTTTTTTTAAACGATGTCACATACTGGCAAAAAGGACCTACCTTCATAGAGCGGACTAAGTTCTTCATCATTTAGTTTTGATCAGTTTTAATTCTTACACAATTTTTCCTCCTCTTTGCTTTTTGTTGCAGTCAACTTACACAAGCCTCTCTTCTATTTCCCATCACTAACTAGGTTATAAGAACAAATAGCAAATAAGGAGGGTAAAATATATACATCTTCTCGGGCTATTACTCAATACTACATTGCATTTACCATCTGTGAGGCAGCATGGCAACAGCGTGCGGTTTGACCAGGAATAAAAGAAAGATAATTCCTGTAACAAATCTCAAATGGCTCATTAATATTTTAAAAGAACTTATGGCATTTATCGATAAAATTCTGCGCAAGCCGTCTTATGGATGGCAAAATGAAAATCACGAATTGATTGTTCCCATCAAAGCACAACTATTCCATGAAACACTTTCCCGATTGAATATTTTTAATTCGCGTAAAAACTGGATATCGTTACAGACAATCGTTATGATTGTCTGTATGGTGCCCTTTCTATTTCTTTTTGTTACACAATATTTTTCATGGCGGCTTATGATTGTTGTAGTGCTTTACAGTGTGATCGTCATGGGAACGCACGGCACCATTTGGTTTCACCGTTACTGCACACATAAGGCTTACAAGTTCAGTCACCCTGTTTGGCGTTTTTTAACGCAACATATGGTTGTTAAAACACTTGCGGAAGAAATTTATGTTGTGTCACACCATGTGCATCATTCCAAATCTGATCAACCGGGCGATCCATACAATTCCAGGGGAGGTTTGTGGTATTGCATGTTGGCAGAGTTTAATCACCAGCGGATCTCTCCTGACCTTACGGAAGAGAATTATTTAAAGGTCTGTCGATTTATGCAACATACAGGAGTAAAAATTAATTCATTCAAACAGTATCGTAAATGGGGTTCTGTTGCCCAACCACTTTACACTATTGCATCATGGCTGCTCAACTGGATTTTTTGGTATACCCTTCTCTACTTTGTAGGCGGCAATGCTTTGGCCTGTGCTATTTTTAGCAGCACTTTGTTGTGGTTTATTTTTGTTCGCGCATTTAACTATACCGGTCATGCAAAAGGAAAAGAAAAGCATATTGATGGTTTGGATTATGACAGAAGCAATTTGTCCGTTAATCAAATGAGGCCGGGGCTTTTTACCGGTGAATGGCACAACAATCATCACTTGTATCCCGGCAGCGCCCGTGCCGGTTTTTTATCGTATCAGATAGATCCTGCCTGGATCTTTATTTTCTGTATGTATAAAATTGGCATCGTTTCTTCCTTTCATGATTCAAAAAAAGAATTCCTGAAAAAATATGTACTTGCAAATAGTAAATAACGTGTTACTATCATCGCTGCAAATGACTATTTGTGCTGGTCGTTTTTACGTGAAGCAATTTCTCACAATTACATTTATTTGATACGCATACCAATCGGGCAAAACACAGGCTTATTTTATTCATAACAAAGTACATGAACCTGTGATAACACGCTATTTCTGATTGATTTGGAAAGCGCAATATCTCAAAGTCAAAAGACCCGGGAATACTTGAAATGGGCCAGAAAAGAACTACATTTGAATAGCAGATAATTAAGGTCAATCAATTTGCAATAGAGCGCTATCCTAAACAGATTGCAAAATTTAAAAGCAGTGCTGTTGATGTAAAAAGTTTTAGTGATGCATGTCCGATAACTCACCCTCATGCGCTTGCTGATAATAGTTTTAAACATGGCTATTTCTCCATGATATTATTATTGTTATTTAACCTTCGATAAAACCGCCGACTTTGAATTTGCAGTTACTGTGTGGTACAATTATTAACGAACACAGGCAGTTAACCTGCCGAAAAACTTTATAATGTCCGAAAAGGGGTTAGATAAAAATAAAACAAAACAATTTCCCACAAATGGGTTCCCGGTTGTGGGCGTTGGTGCATCTGCCGGAGGATTAGAGGCATTTAAAAAGCTAATAAAAGCTATTCCCGAAACTTCCGGAATGGCCTATATTTTAGTGCAACACCTGGAACCTACACACGAAAGTAAATTAGCAGAGCTGCTGCAAAAGATATCTCCTGTACCCATTTACGAGATTACAAATAACATACGTGTAGAGCCGGACCGGATTTACATTATACCTTCCAATAAGTTACTCACTGCAACTGATGGTGTTCTGCAATTAAGCCCACGGCCGGCCAAAAATGAAAAGAATATGCCTATCGATGTGTTCTTTACATCGCTTGCAGAAATTCACGGCAGCCAGGCTATAGGTATTGTATTGTCCGGCACTGCAACAGATGGCACGATAGGACTTAAAGCTATTAAAGAGCAAGGCGGTATTACCATTGCCCAGGACCCCAAATCGGCGGCCTATGATGGCATGCCGCAAAATGCGATTGATTCAGACGTGGTAGATTTCGTGTTTGCCCCCGAAGAAATTCCTTTGCAATTGACAAGGCTTGTCAGATCATTTCAACCTGACTTTACCGGGCCACATGAAAAAGCCAATCCCAACGGCGGAGATGCCTTTCGCCAATTGCTGGCTATTCTTCATGCACGGAGAGGTGCCGATTTTACCTATTATAAACAAACCACTATCCGCAGACGCATCATCCGTAGAATGGGATTGAATAACGTGGAAAATATTACTGATTACCTCTCTTTTGTCAAAGAAAATATACAAGAGCAGGATTTGTTGTACCAGGACCTGTTGATACCGGTTACCAGTTTTTTTCGCGACACAAAAACTTTTGATTTTCTCTGCGACACTATATTTCCGCTTCTCTTAAGAAACAAAGCCGAAGCGGCTCCTTTACGCATCTGGGTTGCCGGATGCTCCACCGGAGAAGAGGTTTATTCAATGGCTATCTGCCTGTATGAGTATTTTAAAGACAAAGCCATTGATGATAAAATTCAAATTTTCGCCACTGATATTTCTGAAAAAGCTATTACAAAAGCAAGGACAGGAACGTATTCGCAAAATGAAATCACAAGCCTGACTCCTGCCCGCTTGCAAAAGTATTTCACAAAATGGAAGGGTAATTTTCAAATAGATAAATCTATCAGGGATATCTGCGTATTTGCCTGTCACAACTTTCTGAAGGACCCGCCATTTGCAAAAATAGATCTGATCAGTTGCAGGAACGTGCTTATCTATATGGAACCTTCTTTACAAAAAAGAGTACTTACAACGTTCCATTATGCAATAAAAGATAACGGGTACCTGCTACTTGGAAAATCTGAATCTGTAAGCCCCGCGTCCGATCTGTTTGCCATTTTCGGTAAAAATGAAAAAGTATACATCAGAAAACCGGCCGAGGGAAAATACTTAAATATCCTTACGGACAATTCAGAATTTAAGAAAAACAATATTGCTGCTAAAAATGAATTTGTTCAGGAAGATTTTCAAAAAAGTGCCGATGATATTTTGCTTTCCAGATATACTCCCGCAGGGGTGGTGATTAATGACCAGATGGAAATAGTGCAATTCAGAGGAGCAACAGGCAACTGGCTCGAACCATCTTCCGGCAAGCCAACTCTGAATGTTTTAAAAATGGCACGGGAAGGATTGGCTTTTGAATTAAGGAACGCATTGCACAAAGTAAAAGTAAGCGAACTGCCCATTGTCAAAGAAAATATTCCCATGCAGTTTATGGGTAAAATGCAATGGGTCACTATTGAAGTGGTACCCTTATTAAACACTGCTGAACCTTATTTTTTGATCCTCTTCAAAGAAAGCATGTTTCCCCGCGAGCTATCCAATGCCGTTTTAAAATTGGTTCCATCTGCAGATCCTGACCAGCAAAACGCTGAAGCCTTGCATATTCAAAGACTGCAAATGGAACTTGCCCAGACGCGGGAAGATATGAGAAGCATTACAGAAGATCAGGAAGCGGTAAATGAAGAACTCCAAAGTGCGAATGAAGAACTTCTTTCAGGCAGTGAAGAACTCCAAAGTTTAAATGAAGAGCTACAATCAACAAAAGAAGAAATACAAAGTACTAACGAAGAACTTACGATTTTAAACCAGGAGCTTTTTGATCGTAACGAACAGCTAAATATAGCCAGGTTATATGCGGAATCAATTATAGCCACTATTAGAGAACCGCTCATTGTGCTAGACAAGAATATGAATGTGAAGACAGCTAACAGGTCATACTATCAGAAATTTAGAACAACGGAAAATGAGACGGAAGGCAAGTCATTTTATGAACTGGAGGAAGGACAATGGAATATCCCCTATTTAAGATCTATGCTGAAGACCGTTTTATTAGAAGGAAAAGAAATGGAGGATTTTGAAATCAGGCAGGTCTTCAAGTATTCAGGTGAAAGGATTATGCTATTGAATGCTACGCAAATTTTTAGAAAAAAAGATGCGGAACAGTTGATTCTATTGGTTGTTGAAGATGTAACCGACATGAAGAAACAGGAAGCGCAGCTGAAAAAATTCACACTGGAACTGGAAGAGAAAGTAGAAGAAAGAACGCTTGATCTGAAAAACTCCAATGAGTCATTAAAACATTCAAACGAGAACTTAGAGCAATATGCATCCATAGCCTCACATGATCTGCAGGAGCCGTTGCGAAAGATCAGGGCGTTTGCCAGTCTTCTCAATCAACGTTATAGTGGCGATATAAAAGACGAGGCTAAACAATTACTCAAAAAAATCAGCTTGTCAGCGGATCGTATGTCCACTCTAATTACGGATGTACTCAGCTATTCAAAAATAGTTGAGTCTAAACTTGTTTTTGAGCAAACAGATCTGAATAAAGTTATAGAGGATGTTATAGCTGATTTTGATTTACTGATCTTTGAGAAAAATGCATCCATCACATACAAGAAGCTACCTATGATAGATGCAGTGCCATTACAGATCAACCAGCTATTTTATAATTTATTAAGCAATGCTTTAAAATTTTCTAATACCAACATTGTTCCTGTTATAAGTATTACTTCAAATGCCTTGGCAGAGGCGGACATGGAAAAATATCCTGATTTGAATAGCAAGGTGCCGTATGTAGAAATTATTTTTAGAGACAATGGCATTGGCTTTGATCAAAAATTTTCAGAACAGATATTTTTAATTTTTCAGAGATTAAATTCCCGCGAACAATTTGAAGGTACAGGAATCGGTTTGGCGTTGTGTAAAAAGATTGTGGTGCTTCACCATGGCGAGATATACGCAGAAGCCAAAGAAGGCCAGGGAACAATTTTTCATATTATCCTTCCTTTAAAACAATTAAACTGACTGCCTGCACCAATTGATAACAATGATGATCCGAAATGTCTTCATTGCTAACATATTCATTTAATAGAATTAGGATGCAGGCACCTGTCCCAATAATCCAGTACACTTTTTACCAGATCCTCGAAAGCTTCTAAATTTGAAGGCTTTTGAAAGTAACCCTGAACGGTAAGCTCGTAAGCTTTTCTTATCTCCCCCGGGTTGCGGCTGGTTGTCAAAAAAATAAAAGGAATAGATTTTTGCCGAAGGTATTCGTTTTCAGAAATGCGTTTATATAATTCAAGCCCGCTCATTACCGGCATATTGATGTCACAAAAAATAACAAAAGGCTTTTCCGGCGTTTGCAGAAAATAATCCAATGCCAATTGGCCATTTGCAAAAAATCTGTAAATACTTTTCGGAGCAATATTATCAATAATATGCTGAAGCAAGTCACAATCATCCTGATCATCATCTATAATTATGATGGGTCCTTTTTTCAATGTGTGCGTTTCCTCAGTTTAATTAGAAGCAGAAATTAGAAATAATTTTACACTTATCAAAGTTCTTTAACACAGAAGTACGCATATTATACCGTAAGTCGTCTTTTTTTCATCACGTGTAAATTCTTATTTTGTAGATGAGATAAAAGACATTTACTGGGCAGAGAAGAACCTTGTGAAAGAATACCTAAAATGCAAAAAGCAGCGAGTTCTGAAGGATTGAAAAGCGCCTTTGCAACCCACCTGGAACAAACAAAAACAGAAAGTAGAACATTACGAAATTGCTACCTATGCATACAGAAACAAATATTAAGATGCCTTACTGTACCGAATGGGTTTTAAAACAATGGGCAAATGTGCATAGATTAAAACACGATGGCGTGCCTATTGTCGGGTTTACGTGGTACAGCCTTGTACATCACGTAGATTGGGACACTGCACTAAGAGAAGATAATGGAAACATTAATGAACTGGGACTATATAATCTGAATAGGGAAATAACGCCCGTTGGCTAAGCGTACAAAAATTTAATAAAGAATTGGAACGATATCATTACCGAAGAAAGCTATGGACTTGTGTTTTACAACAGCTGATTATGCTACCTTGTAAAAACTATTTTCTCTTTTAAAATATTCGCGGTAAATGACCCAAAAAGCTCATGAGCCTTTACTTTGTGTGAAGATATATGCAAATGCGCCTGTTCCATGAACACTGTCAAACAAGCGTCTTTTTGCCTGCGATTAGTTTTGTTTTTTGGGGGAGTAGAATGAGGAGCCCTTAACTGCGCATTTTTTTTCATAACGATCATGTTGTAAACTGATATTCACAAATGGCGTTCCACGTACGCCGACCGGCTAAATAGAAATGCTTGTAAAAGCGACTGGCGGACCTGTGGTTAATCTTACCCAAATACAGCAGTGCTACAATCCCAATAACTGCAAATCATTTCCCACATAAAATAAAATAGCGCCTGACCTAATTGATCAAACGCTATTAACACAACACATATAATACCAATGGATCAAACCAATATAACAGTGAGACGACCTTGAAATGGAACTATATTGTGTGACCATCAGTATAAATTACGCAGGCACTTTTCTGGCCTTTTCTCTGTGCCAGAACCTGTGTGCAGCAACGGCTTTTATAAAACTTTTTGTAAGTACTGCAATATCATTTTCTATAATCAAACCTTCTTCCTCCTTTTTTCTATTCTTTAAATCTTTAGGAAGTTTTTTCGAAAAATAAGTTGCTTTCAAAACCTGCATCGCATCCGCATCTGCTGCGATGGCTTTGCAATGCTTGTATGCCTCGTTGATGAAATGGATAGCATCAGGTTCTGCTTCAAGGCTGACTACACTGTTGGTACCGCCCGGCACATACACCGCATCAAACAACACAGAAGCAGCCGTAAGAAAACTTTGATCTATAGCAATCTCCTTGTCATTGGTACTCATTACTGTGCCTTGATGCGGCGCTACTAATTGGTATGTTGCACCCTGCTCAGTTAACGCATTTGTCATTGCATCTACAGACATTTCATTAACGCCATCAGCCACCAAGATTGCTATGCACCTCGTTTGAATAGAGTCTTTTTTAGTGCCCATCATACTTAGTGCATCTGATTTTTCCAAACTACTTTTTGCAATGATGGATTCATATTCCGTAGGATCACCATCAGCCGGAATGCTTTTATTAATAGGCATTTCAGGCTTTGGCACATTTAGTCCAAGCTTACGTGCCACATGGCTTGCAAGACTTTTATCAACCAGCGATAATATACCCAACATACGCACCCTTATCTCTTGTGTATTCACTTTGCCCAGCTCAAACGAAAAGGCATCAACGATATGATCTTTTTCCGGCTGTGACTGACTATTGAAGAACAAAGTCGCCTGACTGAAATGATCAAAGAAACTGCGGCTTCGTTCCCTTATCTTTTTAGCGTCAATGCGTTCAGCGTAAGAAGTAAAGCCTCCATCTTTCATGCCGGCTTGAAACGGACAACCACCGCCAAGTGTATTTGGATGATAGCTCACTTTACCACTATTGATCTGCTGGCGCATGTGACCATCACGCTGGTTGTTATGGATTGGAACTACCGGTCTGTTGATAGGTATTTCATGAAAATTAGGTCCACCAAGTCGCAGCAGCTGAGTATCTGTGTATGAAAATAATCTGCCTTGCAATAACGGATCATTAGTGAAATCAATACCCGGCACCACATGTCCTACGTGAAAAGCCACCTGCTCTGTTTCAGCAAAAAAGTTTTCAGGGTTTCTGTTCAACGTCATTTTGCCAATCCTTTGTACAGGCACCAGTTCTTCCGGCACCAGTTTGGTGGGATCGAGCAGGTCGAATTCAAACTTGTGTTCGTCGGCTTCTGGTATGATCTGTACACCCAGTTCCCACTCAGGGAAAGCACCGTTTTCAATAGCTTCCCAAAGGTCGCGACGATGAAAATCAGGATCTTTACCGGAAATATTCTGCGCTTCATCCCATGCTACCGAATGCACACCCAGCAAAGGTTTCCAATGAAACTTAACAAAGTTCGAATCTCCTTTTTCATTTATAAAACGAAAAGTGTGTACACCAAATCCTTCCATCATACGATAACTACGCGGAATAGCACGATCACTCATTAACCACATAATCATGTGAGTAGATTCCGGCATCAACGATATGAAATCCCAAAAGGTTTCATGTGCAGATGCTGCCTGCGGAATTTCATTATGTGGTTCAGGTTTTACTGCATGAATTAGGTCGGGAAATTTAATCGCATCCTGTATGAAGAATACGGGCATATTATTGCCCACCAGGTCAAAATTGCCTTCCTGTGTATAAAACTTCACAGCAAAACCACGCACGTCGCGTGCAAGGTCCGTTGAGCCGCGAGAACCCGCCACTGTAGAGAATCTTACAAACACAGGCGTTTCAATAGAAGTGTCATTTAAAAAACCCGCTTTGGTAACATCTCCAAGTGATTTATACAAACGGAATATGCCATGTGCCGCTGTACCTCTGGCATGTACAATTCTTTCCGGAATTCGCTCATGGTCAAAATGGGTGATTTTTTCCCGCAAAATAAAATCTTCCAGCAGCGTAGCACCGCGGCTTCCGGCCTTCAGTGAATTCTGATCGTCATTCACTTTTAAGCCCTGGTTGGTGGTAAGTAACTCGTCTTCATTAGACTGTATATCAGGCAGCAGATCATTGATCTTTGTACTTTCATTTTTTTTAGACGAATTGTCTTTTTTACTTTTTGGCATTGAACATAATTATAAATGAGCGAATGAAATGTATGCATAACAATTATGCCATAGTGAGGTAAAGAAAAGCTGGCTTAACTCCGCAAATACCATGGTAACAAATTTGCTTATTTAGTCCGTACAGGCGTTACACCCGGATTGGACTTTCTATTACCTGCAGTGTATGGTATTTCTTCGACTTAAGTTGACAATAGCATGCCACCCTGTAGAGTGTTGCGATTAGCTGAAAGTTTTATCCATATTGGATGTAAGAGATAACTGATAAAAATCACAAACAATGAGACAGAATACAAATACACAAGACACCTCAAACTTTTTTGAAACATTTGCCAATAAGGTAAACAAAGCAGCAGGAAGCACAATAGCATTTCTTGTCGCATTTTTAATTGTTATAGTCTGGGCCGTTTCCGGACCATTTTTTCATTATTCGGAAAACTGGCAACTGGTAATCAATACAGGCACCACTATCATCACCTTTTTAATGGTTTTCCTTATTCAAAAGTCACAGAACAAAGATTCGCTTGCTATACAATTAAAATTAAACGAGCTCGTGGCCGCCCATGAGTTCGCTAGCAATCGTCTTGTCAACGTCGAAAACATGACCGAGGATGAGTTAAAAGTGATCCAGAAATACTATTCCAAACTAAGTGAGTTTAGCAAGAGCGAAGAAAATTTACAACGGTCGCATTCTATTGACGAAGCAGAGCAAATACATGAGCTGAAAAAAGACATCGAAGAAGATGTAAAAAAGAATCTAGGAAAAAGCAATTGAAGCAAAAGTATATTGGGATCATTGCCTGCTATCTGTATCTGTTTCTCATGGTGCTGTTACGGAAGAAGCATTGCAAAATCCTTTGCCGACTTAACTATAATTGCAGTAATTACTTTCATATCTATTAATCAATAACATTTATCTTCTATTAATAAAGTACCTAGTGCGAATTAGTCACCATTCGAACACTTACTAAATCTAAGAACACACATTCATATAAATCCTTGATGAATTGAAATAATGTTCTATGAAAATACTGTCTTCCTTAACTAGTACGACACACGAAGAACCAAATATTGTTTTTGTCGAATAGTTTCGCATTCTTTCGGTTTTGAACTTAAGTTCAAGGATTGTGTCATCAATGACACGCGTGTCTCAAATTTATGACACATGGATAGCCAATTTTTGACAACTATTTTAATTTATTTTGAAAACGGATGGACGTTGTATCACTACTTGCTATGTCTCCCAATTGTGCCCACACTGTAGGCACAATTGGGATTGTTTATTCAACAACCAAGCGTAGCTAAGAAAACAATTAACGTTACTCAGCAGCCACCTTTGCGAGGGGCACGTTTATAAATTATCTTACTATCTCGTTCTATATAGTCGCCCGATACTATTGGATATAAATACTTGGGGGCATGCGACACACTACGGCTTCTTATAGTTATCTTGTCGTTAACTTTCAGGCTTTGCAATTGCTGAAATTCGATAGAACTTTCCAGTCCAAAACTAAGAATATAATCGTCACCATTAATCCTGACCATCACTCCGAAACCTAATCGTGAGCCTGGCGGAAGAGAAAGAGAGGTTACAACGGCCTCCATACTGGAAGAATCACTAATATATTTCCCTATTTTAGCAGCACTGGCAAGTACTTTTTTACCTTCGGGAGACGTTTTCCATTTTGTGTACGCTATACCACCTGGGCTGGCCTCCCATTTTTTCACTGCGGCTTCCCTGTTTGCAGCAGAGAGTGGCTTTGGGGTTGATTTTGCAGAAGTTTCATTTTTGATTTCGCGATTGGCAAATAATAGTCCGCTTGCCACAACCAGCGCTAAGATCAGCGCATAGAGAACTTTTTTCATATTTTTTGTAGTTTTAGTTAACATAAATCTGTCTTTTGATAAATCAGATCCGGTTAAAGTTGATGCAACAAAAATACTCTGACAGGGTTCAGACAGCAGAACCTGGATTGTAAATAATAGTGTAAACTTTGTAAATAATATCTTTGCATTATGCTTGTTAGAAGAAATTTCCCGCTCATAAAGCATAAGTACATAGGCGGATTAATAATACTATTATTTATCTCGATAATCTGTGTGGCTTTCAGCATGACAGGCAGTGATAACTTTGACTTTGCCAGAAGGGAAATTTTGCTTCGCCGAATCGGGCATGAAATACTCCTTCAGTCGGGCGACAGCACATCACGGGTACTTCCAGTAAAAAAAATTGCCGGAAATGAATACCAGATCAGTTTTGAGAGTGCGTTTACTTTTCAACCCGAATTCCTGGTGAATACTACTCAGCGTTTGTTAGCCCAAGACCCGCTCGCAAGTGATTACATTGTTAATGTACTGAATTGTGCGAATGCCAGTGTAGCCTACGGATTTGCTATATCAAAAAATAAGAAAGATGATATTGTAGCCTGTAAAGGAAGAAGGCAACCCATAGCATGTTACATGATTAATATTAAATTCAAACCGGCAGGAATAATTACAGCAAAGAATGGATATCTTTTGGGCGGCTTGTTAGTTTTAGCATTTGTTGGATTTATTTTTTTAAGACCTGTTAAGCCGCGGAAGGATTTACCTGAACCTGACAGCGAGCATACTGGTATATTCACTTTAGGTTCGATGTCGTTCGATGCAGAGACTCGTAAACTCATGATAAATGGAAAGACCATTGACTTGACGAGAACTGAAACCCGTGTACTCAGCATTTTCGCGTTGTCTCCTAACGAAACCATAGAGCGAAGCCGTCTACAAAAAGAGATATGGGAAGATGAAGGTGTTATAGTAGGCCGCAGTCTGGATATGTTCATTTCAAAGCTTAGAAAAAAACTGGAACTTGATCCGAACATCAATATTGTTGTTATACGCGGCAAAGGATATAAGCTTGAAATTAGCTCTTAAGAAAATCTTCCCGCTTCAACGGCATTGCTAAAAGCGTGGCTGGACGGGAGCAACTCCGGCATCAGTAATTTTAATCAACAGCATATTCAGGGCGACGTAAAACTATTGAGCATTTATTTTTATCTTCAACTTCAGTTTTTCAATTAAGCGTTTGTTTCGGCTGACAGTTCACTATTGCCGTGCCATCGCAAATGCCTCACCGTTGGTGGCAATGCATGCTTAATTTCACGTGCTCAAAATTATTTGTCTGCAGAAATTGGTATAGAAATGATATCAAATTTGCTTCATAGCGCAGTTCCTGTTATCTCCACTAACGATGTACAAAAAGCACTTTCTTTTTATATTAATATTCCTAGTTTGACTCTTGATTCCGAGTATGGAGAACCTGTCGTGTACGCAGGTGTAAAATCAGGAGATGTAGAAATATATTTTTCTTACGGCCTAGACATTGCAAGTCTAATCAAAGAACAAAAAATCTGCCCTGAAATTTTTATTTGGGTATCCGATACCGATAAATTATTTCAAAAACATTTAGCGGACGGCGTAAACATTATCGAGCCGATATCTGACAGGGCTTGGGGCGCAAGACAATATGTTGTTAAAGACATTAATGGCTATCACTTAAAATTTGCACAACCCATATGATAAAAAGCATTGCCACCAACATCGTATTGGCGTTATGTAGGCGGACAAACAACGGAACTTCAACATCGTTTGCTTTTGATCTTTAGCTTCCAGCAGAAGAATAGAAGTCGGCTTTAGAATTTTAATCATCAACTTTTTATAATTTTATTCAGCAACGGTTATGAGCGGACGGTTTTCAAATGCCAGTTCTTCGCCAAGCCTGGTTCATTAGCTGCCACCCTATGGGACACACCTAATAATTTATGCAGACACTTTTCATACCTGACGTTGTACATATTGATATTATTGACCAATATGGCAAACCTTTCCGACAAACGAATATTTTAATTGGCATACAGACTTTTGCAAAACATAAAAACGACATCGATATTTCACCGTTTTTAAGTGACCCAAACGGACGTATTACGATAAGAAGAGATGATCTAAAAAATCGAGCCGACATTTTCACTTCTTATGGACTTATGGACTATGTTTCTATTGAAGATGCAAAACCTGAAGTAAATATCTACTATTGGGGGAACAAAAAAATTGACAGGTGTATTAACTATTGGTCAATGCTTTTAAAAAATAAAAAGACTCATAAACCAACAGAATTAGAAATAAAATTATTGGGACACTTAAGTGAGGAATTAAAAAAAATGGAAAAGCGAGAAACTGAAGACTTAGAAATTTTCTCTTCGTGCTTTAACAGGACAGCAGAACAAGACGATGATATTATTTTAACACGCGACTCGTGGGACAGCCCATCCTCTGAGAAAACCTATGTTGTAGCCTTACATGTGGGACGAAAGAAGGGTGGCAGCTAACAATGGCTTTGCAAGAGTTGGGCAGAAGTAATTGGCCCATCATCAATAGGAATTCTGACCCGACTGTAGTAATTTGGCTTAAACGAATCAACTCTTTAATGGCCAAGCGAACAGAAGGAATGCTAATGCCTAACCTTCGCCAAGCCCTTGGCTGCTAGCCGAAAACCCAAATGATCTTTACAATTCTAAAATGAAATGGTATGAACTCTTCAGAACTTAAAAATCTACAAGCACCACTTAAGGCAAAATACAAACAACATCCCGAGTCTGCCATTATCACACTAAAAGCAAATGGAACCATTGGCGAAGGTATATCATGCAAAGTCGAAACCGGGCGTGCTTTAATTCAGGCAGGTCTTCACCCTGCTACCGGAGGAAACGGTTTATTAGCTTGTTCCGGTGATTTGCTTCTTGAGGCATTAGTTGCTTGTGCAGGTGTAACACTTAAAGCTGTTGCAACAGCTATTGGAATAGATTCAATAACTGGAACAATCAAAGCAGAGGGAGATTTAGATTTTAGAGGAACCTTGGGTGTTTCTAAAGAAGTTCCTGTCGGATTCCAAGAGATACGATTATTTTTTATTCTTGATGGCAAAATTGATAGCGAACAGTTGGCAAGTTTATCTAAACTTACAGAAAGATATTGCGTAGTTTATCAAACTTTAATCAAAGGAGTTAAAGTAAATACTGATTTCAAGACATCTTAGAATGATCCTTCGGCTAACGAAAGTATTACTAAAATGCAGTTATTGCACCTTCTACCCAACCGTAATAAATGATGAAACAGTTCCTCCCCGCAATTCTAATCATTATTTCATTGAAAGGTTTTACTCAGCCTTATGTGGATCCAATTCATGTAAGGTACACGTATGGATTTAAAGCTCAATCAAAAGCAGGAACGCCATTCAGTCATCTTTTCATAGGCCCTGATCTTCCCATACAACTAAAGAAGAATATCATTTTTGTTATTAGCCCGATATATGAAAATTGGAATATTGATTCTTCTTCAAATAAATCATTCCTTCCCCCGGTAAGTAGTGTTGCCCTGGCACTTAGCGCCGTTATCCCCCTTGATACAACGCACTGGTCGCTTACAATTGCTGCCATACCCCGTATCAACAGCGAAAATTTAAAACCGGATAACGCTTTTCAAATGGGAGGCATCTTTTTGGCTGTTTACAAAAAGAATAACAACCTGAAATATAAGTTTGGCGTTTATGCCAACAGCGAATTTTTCGGACCATTTATCATACCACTTGCAGGCATTGACTGGCACATAAATAGCCGCAATAATTTGTTTGGTATATTGCCCGGAAGATTAACTTTTGAACACAAGCTCAATAATCATTTTTATATCGGCTCCACTTTCCGATTTATTACCAACTCGTATAAATTAAACAATGGCAACTACCTACGCATTGATGATAACCAGCTTGGCGGATTTATTGATTGTTACGCAACAAAGCATATTGTATTTACTGGCGAAGCCGGCTACGGCATTATGCGAAAATTAAGAACAGGTAATGGCCATAATAAAAATTATCTGACAGATTACAATTGGGGCGATGGTTTTTTTATTAAACTAGATGCCAGCTATCGAATAAGGCTTTGAATTGTATCGCTGAATGGTCCCGGGGAAATTGAATATCTTTTGTTATCGGCAACCTCAACTTGTTGGTTTGAAAAAAAGGGCGCTATTTTCTTAAAAAGCTTTCGATTTATGGGGAAAAATATTAAGTTCACAATTAACCTTTAAGCCCTCGCCATGTGACCGAGGTGGCGAAGCATTGGCTGAACCGGCAAATTGACAATAACTTTTGAACGCAAACACATCGCATTATATGATTCTCCATTTGCGTAAATTGAAATGTATTGTTGGATATCAATGTTTAAAAAACATTTCGGCAAGTATTAAGGGTTGAGAAACATGCGTATATTTATGAGTTAGTGCAATACAAAATGAGACACTTCCAAAACTTATAATTTCAGCGTTGACAGTTTTGCTTGTGGCACTTCTTGTAAGTTGTAACACTCGACAACAACCAACCCAAAAGCATGATAACACTTTAATTTCTCACGCGAAGACTGTGAACTTTAAATTGACACAACCTTTACAAGTCTGAGACTAAATAGAATTGTCAAGAGGCTATGACTATGACCCATTATTTTTAAAAAATCCGCCAGCCTCAAAGCGTAGTGGAACAGTTATCCAATTCAAGGACAAAATGAATCAACTGCTGCTGTTGTACAACTTGACCAAAAATTTTCTGGTGAAAAAATTACTGGCGACATAGTTGTTCTTGAACTTCGACACATTGGACAAACATGGCAAGAGCCTACACCAGTTCACATTGAATTATGCGACTTTATGCCTGAAAACAAGACATGGAAAGACAGAAAGCAAGGAGAATGGGTTGAGGCTGTGGCGACGGTTACACTTGTACAAACAAAAAAATGACAAAGCGCAAGCCACTAACGTTGGATTTTCTGCAAGTTGGGGTTGACCCAGTAAAATGAGCCAATTGAAAATCCCTGCTTCAGTTCGGCCAGAAAAACAACTATCAGATTTTGTACATTACTTAAACAAAATATATTTAATCAGCATCAGTTGTGGGCGCACACTGCAACAATGCCACGCCTGCACAAAGCCCTGACCGTTGTGCGTAAATAATTTTGAAAAACTAGTACAGTATGAAATATATTCTGACGACTCTAAGTCTGTTTGTGATCAATGTATGTTTTTGTCAAAATGGAAAGATAATTGATCAGGAAAAAATTAGCATTACTGATGACATAATAAGTGCAACAAAAAAATTTCTTCCACAAATCGTAGACTCAATATCACATGTTGACTATTATAAAATCACTTACTTATCTGATGGATTGAAGGTAACAGGTTATATGGCCGTTCCACATGGTGCCGAAAAATTTCCTTGTCTTATTTTTAACAGGGGAGGTAATCAGGACTTTGGTAAAATTGATACTTACCAGATGTTAGGCTACATGGGTGTCATTTCCAGTTGGGGCTATGTTGTTGTCGGCAGTCAATATCGTGGAAACGATGGCGGGGAGGGAAAGGAAGAATTTGGAGGAAAAGACATTGATGATGTAATGAATTTAATTCCCCTGCTGGCCTCTATTTCTAATGCGGACACTTCAAGAATGGGCATTTACGGTGTTAGCAGAGGAGGAATGATGACCTATAAGGCTCTTACAAAAACAAATCGTTTCAAAGCTGCGATTAGTATTTCCGGTTCGGCTGATGAAGTGCAAGGAATGAAGGACCGTCCGGAATTTGATTCGTTATACTTAGAACTTGTACCTGGCTATAGCAAAAACAAAATGGCAGCATTACAAGAGAGATCTGCCTTTTATTTTGCTGAACAAATGAATAAATCAACTCCTATCCTGATTTTGCAGGGTACTGCAGACTGGAGAGTCCCCACTAATGAAGTGCTACCATTGGTTGATAAACTGTATACGATAAAACATCCGGTTCGATTTATTTTATTTGAAGGCGGCACGCATGGACTTATGGAATACATTGATGAAATATATAGGCAGATGAAGTTGTTTTTTGATATCTATGTTAAAGAAGCAAAGAAGTGGCCTACTCTCGAACCTAATGGAACCTGATATGCCGCACAGCAAAAAGTTTGGCAATATGGAGGCTGGACAAGCAACGCAAAACTCTAGTTTTTAACTTCACCAAAATAATTTCAAACAGCTATCGCCAGACGAATTGCTAATTTCCAACCTGCATAAAGCCCTGTACAGTGTGGGCAATTATTTGGCATTTCCTATATAAAAAAACAAAAGAAAATATGAAAGTTATAAAATTTGTTTTCGCAGTCTCATTCATTTTTTTACTGAGTTGCAAACAAGACATTAAAACAAAAAACACCGAGAAATTACAGTTGGTAATGAATGACTTTTTTGATGCGGTTCAGACAAAGAACTTTGACAAAATTAAAAATTTAACGGATACTGATTTTCTTCTTTATGGACATGGGAAAATATTAAACGCTGACGGTTTGATTAAATTAATCAAAGGCTTCCCTGATATAAAGACGGGTCATGAATTAGGAAATTTTAACATTGACATTGGGGACAATATCGCCAACATGACCTATATAAATCACTATATAATTTATGACTCAGTGCAGATAACAAAAGATTTTCTTGAGAGTGCTGACTAATGCATTGATTAATACTTCTAAAAGACCTGAAATGGATTCTGTATTTTCTGAATTGGTACCAGGTTATTTTACAAATAGAGATTCTGCTTTAAAATCAAGGTCTGCGGTATATTGGGCCGACAAAATATGTAAAACCACTCCATTATTTTTGTTGGCAGGAAGCGCTGACTGGCGAGTTTCTCCCGAGGAAGCATTAGAAATGGTGAATGTGCTTTATAAAATTAAACATCCTTTGCGTTTTGAATTTTTCGAAGGTGGCCAACATAGTTTAATAGAGCACTTTGACGAGGTGAATCACTCAATAAAATTATTTCTTGATACTTACGTGCGTGATAAAAAAAGCTGGCCTAGTTTAAATCCTCACGGGAATTAATACAACTTCATACAACAATGTATTTGCAAAAGTTTGGCGGTCGGAAGGGTTAGCGGTCAGGCTATAGCGACACGCTAAATATGAACAAATCATGAGAACAACATCATTAGTAAAAATATCAGACAGCTTATCGGGCAATCAGCATAAGGAAATCGCAGAAAAAATATTAGCTCATAAAATAGACGGAATCGAGGTCTCACATTTTGGTGGACGCTGGGGTGATACTTGGGATGCAGACAAAAATTACAACTTAGACTTTTTAAAGTTTTATAAAGGAATAAAGGCTCTAAGGGTTTTTCTCACTAGTGTAACAGACTTGACTCCAATCCTGGCTCTTACCGACACTTTAGAACATTTGCAACTTGGAGAATTTAATTTGAAGAAGATTTCATTGGAGCCATTAGCTCAGTTAAAAAACTTGACATATCTATCTGTAGTAAGAAATCAAAACAGCCTTGAAAGTATTACTCAACTACCGAAATTATCAGGTTTAGCATTGACAGGTCATTCAATTGAAAAACTACCTTTTTTAAATGAGCTAACGGAATTGAAACAGCTTTATATTGGCTTTGGAACTTCAAAAAACTTTGACAACATACAAAGCTTGACAAAACTGGAAGAGCTTGACGTACTATGGGTCAAACAACTATCCGACATACGAGCAGTTTCAAAGTTGGCCAATCTTGTAAAACTTAGAATGGAAGATGAAAAACAAATAGCAGTACTGCCCGACTTATCCAAATTGACTAACCTGAAGAACATACGATTGATGAATTTCGGTTCATTGGAAGATGTTTCAGCTTTGGTTAACTCAAACGTTGAGGAATTTATTCTAACTGGCCCAAATAAAAACGTGGATTTTTTAAAGTCGTTATCCACTGCAAATCAATTACAAAAAGTCTATACATTTTTTTATACCAAGAGAGAACAAGACAAAGCTGAAAAGATATTAGGCAACAAATTTTGTGGGACTGACAAAATGAATTTTGATATGCCGGATAGAACACGAATTTTATACCATGACGTTGAAACCGGACAAAGAATAGTATGAACAAAAGAACTTCAGACAAAAGCCCGAACGCCCAACAAAATATTGCTATGAATAGACAATTGACTAAACTAAATTTTAAACTGTGGTTAGAATTTGAAGAAGTTGACCCGAATAATTGGGACATTGAAAACCAGTTTTGCAATATTCATGTTGACTTAGAAGACGGACGACATTATGGACTAAATATATGGACATATAAATACTTAGAAACAGCAATTAATGAAGACAGGCAAACGGGACAAAATTTAAACGGACTTTATCAAAAACCACCAGACTTGTTTGTAAAGGAATTGACAAGAGAATGTATTCAACAGGCAATAGAAGACTTACTCAAAATTGACGATTTAGAAAAGGTTTTGAACCCAGGTATTTATGTCGAACGACAAGAGAAATAGAAAAACTGGCTATAACATTGGTTTGGCAATAAAGCGGCTGAAGTGCTTCTAAAAAACAAATACTTTTTAATGGTTTTCATAAATTAACATAACAATTACCGTATGATAAAAGTATTAATTGCTCAATCATTACTTTGTATGTTTTCACTCGTTGCATTTTCACAATCCAAATTTAGCGACGAGACGAAAAAATATATTGCATATAGCGATTCTCTTATCGTTTTGAAGAATGCCTTATTAATTGATGGCAATGGGAATCAACCTAAGTCCGGACAAACTATCGTCATCAGAAAAGGTAAAATTTCCTGGGTTGGGGATGATAATAATGCCGTAATACCTTCTACGGCAACAATCATCAATTTAAATGGTAAAGCAGTTTTACCAGGCTTCAATATGCTACATGAGCATATGTTCACTTCGGCGTTTTCGTTTGACCCCATGCATTTTCTTCTGAAACAATTACCCATCAGTTTTCCTCGTCTGTACCTGGCTGCAGGCGTTACTTCGATAAGAACATGTGGTAGCATAGAGCCTTATTCCGATTTAAGAATAAAAAAAGACATCGATGCCGGAACATATCCTGGTCCTTATATTGATTTGACGGCGCCATACGCAGAGCAAAAAGAACCAGGCATGGACTTTCCGCAAATGAAGGAAATAAAAACCCCTGCCGAAGCAGTAAGATTCGTAAACTTCTGGGCTGATGAGGGATTTACTTCTTTTAAAATTTATAGCGGCGCTGACAAGTCAATCTGCAAAGCTGTAATTGAAACTGCTCATAAAAGGCATCTGAAAGTTACAGGACATTTATGCCAAACAACTTATGCCGATGCTGCTGAATTGGAAATTGACAACCTGGAACATGGGTTTTATGCTGGCTCTGATTTCGTGGGAACAAACACCAACTATGGCCCATGTCCGGTAAATGTACTTTATTCCTTGCTCAATCTGAATATCAACAGCGACATTGTAAATAGAACAATCCGCCAGCTTATCAATAAAAAAACAGGAATCACTTCTACCCTTGCAGTTTTCGAGGGATTAAATAATATTCAACTCCCTCCTTCTAACGAGCTGCTTGATATGTTTTCACCGGATAGCAAAAACTACTATCTGGAGCAATTGAAAGATATAAAACCAGAACAAGGCCCCTCTGGAATGGACTCAGTATTTAATACCAATGCGAAACTTGAAAAAAAGTTCTACGACATGGGAGGCTTGCTCACTGTAGGAACTGACCCAACAGGGAACGGTGGCACAATTGCAGGTATAGGAAGCTGGCGCGCAATAGAGTTGTTAGTGCTGGCAGATGGTTTCACTCCCTTACAGGCAATAAAAATCGCAACACTAAATGGAGCGATTGCGTTAGGTCGTGCTAAAACTACCGGATCAATTGAAGCAGGTAAATCTGCAGATATTTTAATTATTGATGGAGACCCTTCAAAGAATATATCCGACATACGTAAAGTTCAGTTTGTCTTCAGGAATGGAATAGGTTATGATTCAAAAAAAATATTTGATTCGATGAAAGGAAAAGTTGGGTTTTACTGATTAAGACGAAATTCCATTAAACGGAGATTATAGATGAAGCAAAGCATTTTGAGCTTAACTTTATTTCAAAGAATTTCATTGTTTGAGAGTTGAATGCACAAAATCTTAAAGTGTAGTCTATGAGTAAATTTTAAGGTCATGAGAAATCTGCTAACCCTCCTTTTGTTGATTGTACTGACAATTAGCTGCGAAGCCCAGGTCGTAAAGCGAATCAAAAAAGGGAGACGGTTTAAGTCTGAGAGCCAATTCGCATTAGATAAAAATGATTTCCAGGCTGAATGGGAGATTGGGAGAGAGACCATTGACTCACAACTGACAACTATCATTTATCCTAACTTAATTCTGCACTATGCGCTCAGCGATCGCCTGGAAGTAAATACAGAGATGAGTTTGATCACGGCAAAGAACAAGTCATATTCAAGCAAACAAAACACTACAGGAATAGAACCTGTTCTGGTCGGTGCCAATTACCAGGTATTACGGGACAACGATAATAGCCCTTCTGTTATCGTTTCTGCGCAACTGGCAATTCCTTTCCTTTCAACAAAAGAATTTACAATAAATTATTTTTCCCCCGTTCTGCAGATTAGCTTACAGGAGGCCTTATATGAGAAATGGATATTCGGGTTAAGCGGCGGTTTGCTATGGGATGGATATTCTACTTCACCTAATTTCACTTATAATGCCAGCACTTCCTACTACTATAAGAAGAGGTGGATGGTTACTGCTGAGTGTTTCGGCTTCATTAATGACGATATGGTACAAAATAATCTTGATGCCAGCTTAGCTTATACGATTAATGACCTGGTACAATTCGGCATTACTGCAGGCACGGGTATCTCGCACTTTGCACCCAAAAATTATTTCGCAGTTAACGGAACGTGGGGATTTAACACGTCAAAAAAATCGCATGGGCATTGATTTTTTAGAATAGCCCCTCATCTCAGTTGAGGATGGATAAGCAGTTTTATTTATTATATGCGCGGTATAGAGTCCACTTTTTTCATAACAAGTAAATCTTCAATTGATGTAACTGACACCGCTCTAACCAATTGGATATCGAGGGATAAAATTATCAATACAAAATAACAACTACTTTATATAAAGGCACTCATACACTATATTCTAGTCGATATTTTTAGTCCACCCTATAGACTTATAAACGCACCGTTACCATCACTTTCTGCAATACATTATCCGCGGAGCTGCTTCCATATAACAACTCATATTTTCCTGCTTTTACTTTCATCATTTGTGTTTGTGGATCGAAGAATTCAAACGAACTATTGTTCAACGTGATAGTCGCAGTCGCTGTTTGTTGCTGTTTTATATTGAGCCTTTTAAAACCGCGCAGTGATTTAATTGGCCCTTGTGGATCCTGTAAATTTCTTACATACAATTGCACCACTTCATCACCATCCATGTGGCCGGTATTCTTCACAGGTATTGTTATAAGAAGAGAATCATTTGCTGCAATGACAGGTTTGCTTAAGCTTGCTTTCCCGTATTGAAAAGTTGTGAAGCTTAAGCCATAACCAAACGGATACACTGGTTTGCCTTTGAAATACCTGTACGTTCTTCCTTTGGTCATTGAATAATCGTCGAAGGCTGGCAAGTCTTGTGTGGATTTATAGAAAGTCAGTGGGAGTCTGCCCGCAGGGTTGTAATCACCAAATAAAACATCAGCCACTGCCGTTCCACCTTGTTGCCCGGGATACCATGCTTCCAGGATCGCGTCGACATGATCATTCTCCCAGGGCAATGCAATTGTATTACCTGAACATAGAACAAAGATCACCGGTTTGCCGGTTGCTTTTAATGCGTTCAATAAATCCTCCTGCACTTTTGGCAAATCAATAGTTGTTCTGTCGCCTTTTTTAAAGCCGGGCAATTCAACACCCATCTCCTCACCTTCCAGCGCCGAAGAAATACCGCCAACAAAAACAATTGCATCGGCATCTTTTACGCGATCTGCAACTGCAGCGGGATCTACGTCTTGATAATATCCAAGGTCAAAATTCAAAAATGCATTTCCTTCCGCCTGAAAATATTCCAACACGATGCGATAGCTCTTTCCTTTTTCTGCGGCAAGTTTGTACGTCTTGCGTGGTTGCTTACCAATGCCCCATGATGACAGCGCTTCTTTGTCATCTATATTCAAGCGATAGCCATCATCGGCACTTATTGTAAAAACAACTTCACCTGATTGAGGTGCAGTGAACACTGTTTCAAAACGAGCAGAAAAATCGGAAAGATTCACTCCTGGCGCAAACACTGTGTTTCCACCGCCATCGTAATTTAATGGCTTGTTCACCTGGTCGATTGCAGCAACCGGTCCGGTGAAATCTTTACTATTCCGGAATGTGGCCTTAAAGCCCGGCTTTCCATCGAACTGACATGCATTTATGTAGCTGTAAAACACATTCTTGTCGACTAGGCTACAGCCTTTTTCATAGATCACATTTTCGGTGGGCAACTTCGAGCGTATTCCATCCAGGATGGTTACTGAATGTGATGGAATGCCATTGTAATTTGCCCACAACATCACAGAGTCATTTGCATTTGGCCCAACAACCGCAAGCCTTCTAATCGACTTGCTGAGGGGAAGAATATTGTTTTTATTGCTCAGCAACACCATACTTTTTCTTGCCATCTCCAATGCTTTCGCAACATGCTCCTTGCTTTCAACAACTGAATAAGGAATGGTCGACCATGAAACAAGGCTGTCATCATCGAACATGCCAAGTTGTATGCGGGCACGCAACAAACGAAAAACAGATTTGTTAATATCTGCTTCGGTGATCAAACCTTTATTGACTGCACTTTCGAGATAGGCATAGGAACCATCGCACGCCAGATCTGTTCCTGATATCACCGCATCAGCAGATGCCGCTTCTGCAGAGGGATGGGTCTCGTGTTTCCCAGGCGCGTAAAAGTCTTTAATGGCGCCGCAATCTGATACTATGATATCATCAAATTTCCATTTGGTTCTCAAAATATTTACCAGCAATTCTTTGCTTGAGCAGCAAGGCTCACCTTCAAATCTGTTATATGCACACATCACTTCTTTTACTTTCGCTTGGGTTACCAATGCTTTGAAGGCGGGTAAATAAGTTTCCCAAAGATCACGCTGCGAAACATTTTTTGCATCAAAACTATGTCGGCTCCACTCTGGTCCGCTATGAACAGCATAGTGTTTTGCACATGCATGTGTCTTGTCATAAGGCTGCGTGCCATCTCCCTGCAATCCTTTAACCACGGCCACTCCCATAGATGCGGTAAGAAATGGGTCTTCACCGTATGTCTCCATTCCCCTACCCCATCGCGGGTCTCTGAGTATGTTGATATTGGGCGTCCAGAAAGTTAATCCCTGGTATCGTTTCAATTGATTGTTGCGCTTAAATTCATGATGTTTCGCTCTTGCTTCATCGGATATCATGTTGTAGGTTTCGTACACAGCGGCCGTATCGAATGTAGCAGCGAGGCCAATTGTTTGAGGGAATACGGTGGCTTTACCTGCTCTTGCAACGCCGTGCAGTGCTTCGTTCCACCAATCAACGGCTGGTATGCCGAGGCGGTCGATTGCCGGAGATCCATTCATCGTCTGGCTGATCTTTTCACGAAGTGTCATTCGACCGAGCAGATCTTTCGCACGTTCGTCTGCAGAAAGGCGTGGGTTTTGATAGGGATATGTTTGGGCAAACAAACTAAATGAAAATGCCGTTGTGGCAAGGCAAACAACAATAATTTTTTTGAGCATGATGGTCGTCGATTTTCTTTTTCCGGTTATGGCAAATAATTTTTCATGGCAGCCTGTGGCGAAACGAGTTTGACTGCATTCCTGTACGTTGCCGCAAACTATAGCTTCCATCCATTACCGACGTTTAATTTCTGTGGTAATAAGTTGAAAAATTGATAACCGCAAGAACTGTCCGCTATTAATCTTTCTGCATTGTTTGCTGGCATTCCTGTATAAATTTTTTAGGTGTCATCTGATACTTTGCCTTGAAGCAGGTGCTGAAATATTTCGGGTCATTAAAGCCCACCAAGTAAGCCACTTCGGAAATGTTATTGTAGCCGGATCTCAAATATTGCTCCGCTTTTTTCAATCTCATTTCTCTTACAAATTCAACCGGCGCTATTCCTGTGAGCCCCTTGAATTTTTTATAAAAAGAACTGCGGCTAACGGCAAGGGTTTCTGCCACTGTATCAATATCAAAATCAGGATTGGTCATTTTTTCTTCAATTGTGTCCACTACTTTCTGCAGGAAGATCTCGTCCTGTGGCAGCACTTGTATTTCTTCAGAGACTAGGTGTATGATCTTTTTATTGTCGAGTAAAGTATTGAGAATTCGCTTTTGTTTTTTTATGATGTTTTGTATCGCTGCAAATAACAGGTCCAGGCTAAACGGTTTTGCTATATAATAATCGGCGCCAAATTCAAGCCCTTCGATTTGACTTTCAACAGCACTTTTCGCCGTGAGTAAGATCACCGGTATATGACTGGTTTGATTATCATTTTTAAGGCGACTCAACATTTCCAAGCCATCCATTTCGGGCATCATGATATCGCTCAAAACGAGGTCCGGCATAAGTTCTGAGGCTTTCTGCAAACCTTCTACTCCGTTCCGCGCCGTTTCTATACGATAGTGTGCTGCCAGTTGATCTTTTAAAAAGAAACGGAGATCGGCGTTGTCTTCTACCAATAATATTAGTGTAGATTTATCCTGTTCATCTGCTTGTTCAGATGAAACCAACGGCTGCGGGTTTGATTCCATATTTGTTTCCACCGGTTGTTGCATTTCATTATCGATGAACTGCACAATTTCTTTGTCAAAGTGCTGTGCACCAGCCGGTAAAGTGACCTTCACTGTAAGACCACCTTTGGTATTGTTTTCCGCAGCGATGGACCCTCCATGCAACTCAACCAGTTGCTTACACAATGCAAGTCCGATGCCTATACCTTTTGTATTTTGAACATCAGCGCCCTCATATTCGTAGAAGAGTTTGAATATATGTGCGAGCTTGTTTGCGGGCACGCCGGTTCCCTGATCGGCGACTTCAAGAACAATGTTGTTGTCCGTCGCGCCTTTCTTTATGGTGACATGGATGCTTTTATTGTTGGCGGTAAACTTAAATGCATTGCCGAGCAAATTATAAACGACCGTTTCAATTTTGCCTGCATCCATCCACACTTCAGCGTTTGGCAATTCATTGATAATCCGAAAGTCGATGTGTTTCTCTTTCACCATTTCATCGAAATAGGCACACACTCCTTTCACAAAGAGGCCCACATCAATATTAGAAATGAATAGCTTCATCTTGCCGCCTTCCAGTTTTCGCAACGTGAGCAGTTGATCAACAAAGCGGCTCATTCGTCCGGCATTTTTTCGCACCACTTCCATGTATTGTCTTCCGCGTGGAGAAAGTTGTTCCTGTTTCACCACTTCTTCTACCGGATTAATAATAAGCGTTAGAGGCGTTCTTAGTTCGTGTGATACGTTGGTAAAAAAGTTGAGCTTAATATCCGACAATTTTTTCTCCAGCGCAATATTTTGCCGGAGGCGAAGCATTGTCAGCACCGTTCTGCGTATCAACAGAAATGCGAGCGAAGCAAGCGCACCATAAATTGCATAGGCCCACCATGTTTTCCATGGTGGTGGAAGAATGGTAATGCTCATGCTTTTCGCGGGCACATTGCTGTACAACTCGTTGTTCACGCTTTTTACCTCAAACACATATTTGCCCGGCGGAAGGTTGGTGTAAGTTGCCCTGTTTTCAAACCGGTTGTAATGCCATTCATCATCGAATCCTTTCAGGCGATAAGCGTAGGATGCCTTGCTGTTCCAACGAAAATCAGGAACTGTGTAATCTATGCTGATAATGTTTTGATCATGCTTCAAAGTCAACGCCTGCGTGTAGTTTGCGGCCAATGTCATTGGACTTCCTTTTGCCGTAGGGGACACATCTTTATTATTGATCTGCACATTTGTAAAGGCGATAGCAGCTTGTATTGGATGATCGACTATCGCTTGCGGATCGAAGTCCAAATAACCTCTTAAAGTGCCGAATGCCAATTTGCCATCAGACATTCGAATAGCGGATGCCTCGGAAAATGCATACTTGGGCAGACCATCGAATGAATTGTAGTTGCGAAATGTTTTTCCATCAGGATTAAGTTTTGCAAGCCCGGCTTGTGTGGCGATCCACAGGTTACCTTGTTTGTCTTCGACGCAACTTAAGAGATAGTCATTTGGCAAACCGTTTTCTTCTGAGTAAACAGCAAAGCGCAACTCCTTTTCGGGATGGTCACCTATTGCCATATTGAGTCCGTTTGCTGTAGCAATCCACATTCTATCTTTTGAATCTTTGGTAATAAACTGCACATTGTTGTTACTCAAACCTGTGATGTCGCCCGGTTTTTTCTGATACGCGGTGTAGGTTAACTTATCTGCGTCTTTTGTGTTAGCAATCAGCAAGCCGTCAGTTGTGCCTATCCACACGTTGCCTGTTTTATCCAGCGCCATGTGGCGGATTTTCCGGAATCGTGTTTTCGAATAGCCATCCGAAATATTATCACGTACAAGCTGTGAAGGATCATTGCTGCAACGTACAACAGTAAGTCCGTTATCGAATGTGCCGATCCAGATGCGGCCTTTTTTATCTTGTAGCAAAGTGTATATCTCTTTGCCGTTGATGCCATTTGCACCGGAAGGATCAAATGTAAAATGATATAGTTTATAGGAAGTCTCTTCGCGGTTTACCGGAACAGCTTTATATAAACCATTGGATTTTGTGCCCAGCCAAATGGCACCGGCATTGTCCTGCATCATTGTGTATATCAGACCCATGCCGTTTTGGGGCATATTTTGAAATTTGAGATGTTGCTCCTTTCCATTTTCAAAAACGTACAAATGATTGCTTTTTGAATCCACCCAAAGCCGTCCTTTTCTATCCTGCAACAAACCGCGCACTTCATTGTCTGAAAGGAAAACGCCTGGATCCATCAGCAGTTGCTGGTTGAAGTCGTTTTGCTGAAAAGTGATCTTCTCAATACCGCGCTCATCTGTGCGCATCCACAAAATGCCTGAAGGATCATAATAAACTGCTGCAACCATATTGGAGAATTTACGGTTGGGCGAATTGGGCTCATTGAAAAAATAATCCACCACGTCTTTTGCTGCGTTGTAGTAACCAAAGCCGCCGCCTAAAAGATTTATCCAAACTGTTCCTTTGCTGTCCTCGAATATCGCGTAGTGATCCCCGGGATAAATTTTCTTCGCATTCGTCTTCTGTGTGTATGTTTTAAAACGATGATCATTGGGAGAAAATTTCACCACTCCTTCTCTTGCCGGTTTTATCCAAAGGTTATTGTTTTTATCCTGAAAAATGGTCGAGAGTTCAGTATGATCAGGATACACAAACTTTTCTGATTGATGCGTGGAAATGTTGATTGACAAAAGCTCTCCCGCGGCAGTTGTTGCATACAGGTGATCACTCGTGTGATCGACAAGCAGTGAGTTTATTTTAGCAGTTCCCGTATTGAAAGAAGATAGGTTATCAGTAATACTGTTGTAAATAATTACATCGCCGCTTGCAGTGCCAAAATACAGTTGGTCATTGCGTTCCTCAACACACTTTACATCGACTACATTTTTAAGCAGTGCATAATCTCTGCGTTTATAAACGCCATCTTTATCTTTTACAAGACAGGCCAATCCTTGCGGCGTACCAACCCATACGGTTCCATTCTTCAGTTTTTTAAAAAGAGAGATTTTGTTGGAAGGCAATTTGAATGAAGTAACCTCATTAGCATTGTAGTTGATGTAACTGGATGAATCGGCGTTTATATTCATTACCAACAGCAATCCGTCATTTTCTGTTCCTACCCACATGTTTTCATGATCAATGGAAAATATGGATGTGTAATAAACATTCTGATACTGCGGAGATCTCAGTATGGTGGAAAGCGGCATGAATTGTTCTGTCTGCTTATCAAAACGATAGATCTGCCCATCGTACGATTTTAACCACAAATGGCGATAATCATCCTCGATGATCTGGTCTATTCTGTTGTTCTTTAAAAACGATTGGTCGCCGGGTGAAGATTTAAATGAAACGAAGTGACGGCCGTCGAAACGGTTGATGCCGTTCCAGGTGGCAAACCACATAAAACCTTCTTTGTCTTTGAATATAAATGAAATGATATCGTGCGAAAGTCCATCCTCGGTGGAGTAATGTTCGAGTTTGCATTTGGACTGCGCCGATGCAACGTAGCTACAACAAAGGCACAGGAAGTAAAGACAGTAAAAAAAACGGGTTATTCTATTCATATCACAGCGCAACAATCGTCAATAAATACAATTGAATAAAGATATCAAAATATGATGAATGGACCGTGTGGTACTGTACTGGTTGTAGACATTAAGTATAATGGCGAATCGCATTCTCAGTGTTACGCCCGCAGAATGGTTGATCATTCGTCAGGATGTGGCAAAGTGAATACGATTCGGTATTGGAGGGCGAATGCGATTCGGTATTGGAGGGCGAATGCGATTCGCCCCTACTGGTATCCATCATTTTGTTTGAATTCATCACGGTTCGTAACGGCATCTATCTGCGTTTGAGGTATTGGCCTCACCGTATGAAAAGTTTGAATATTGGTTGCTGCATCTGGATTGTCTGTCTTCACCCGGTCGATCAGTTTGCCTGTGCGTTTAAGATCGAACCAGCGAAGTTGTTCGCCGGCAAATTCTCTTGCGCGTTCGTCAAGAATAAAATCAAGATTGACTTGCGAAGAAGTTATTTTCATGGCGTCTACTTTGCCTGATTTTGCCGCTCTTGTACGAACAATGTTGATATAGTAAGCTGCGGAATCAAGATTGCCTAGTTTGAATGAGGCTTCTGCGGCATTCAAATACATTTCTGCCAACCTGATCACAAATACATCCCTTGCACTTTGTTGTTCGTTTGAGCTCGGCCTTGTAGGATCCTGGAATTTCAACAACGTAACGTAGTGGCCATTGTCCAGCAAAGTGCCATCTGCCTTATAGGTTTTACTACGATCATACACGCGATAAATTTTTCCTGCAGAAGATACATTGTTCTTTGAAGTAAGTACTGCAGTGTCGCCGATGTTCATACCTGCCGGTCTTGAAGTGCTGTTTGCAAACCAAACGGTTTGGAAAGATCCCTGGTAACGGGCATCGAGATCTTCGTTAAACAGATCTAGCAAATAGCGTGTTGGCGCATATCGCACAAACGGTCTTCCATTAGCGATGTCGCGTGTCAAGCCAGGTTGATCGTCATACTTCATTAAGAAAAGCATGTGTCCGTTGTTGCCACCTCTTCCGTGTCCGTTGGGAAACAATATGGCATCTTTCAAATCATTCAAACTTAGATTGGCAGAATAGTTCACTGCATACACTACTTCTTTATTTTGCAGATTGCTCATTTTCCACAGATCTGCATAATTGGCTTGCAAAGAAAATCCATAGTTTTTGATCACATCGTTTGCGGCATCAATTGCTTCCCTGTTCATGTTGCGCGAAAGATACATTCTGCTTAAAAACGCTTTGGCAGCAGGTTTGGTTACACGTCCGTAGTTGGTAGTTGTAGCCGGCAAATTGGCAACTGCGATCTGCAGGTCCCTGAATATCTGGTTGTAAAAAGTATCTACCGGAGTTTTATTGGCAGTTGTTACAATGCCTGTTGTTTCCTGCAAAGTGAAATGCACGCCGCCCCAAGTTTCTACAATGTGCCAATAATAAAATGCTCGTAAGAAACGTAATTCGCCTTCACGTATCAATCGTTGAGATTCGCTGTAACCGGCTTTACCAATACGATTGATGCCGGTGTTGCAAAGATTGATGGCTGCATACAGTTGTTGCCATTCTGTTGTAACAGCACTGCTGCCTGCTTGCAAGTTGATGTATTTGTTCAGCTCAGGATATACATCGCCGGAACCGCTTGTCCAAATGTCGGTGCCCATTTCGGAAAGGCTGTAGCCTTCTTCTTTCCCATACCACCAGCGCTGGTATTCATATGCAGCGTTTACTAGTGTTTCAAAGCCCTCCGGCGTTGTGTACACCGCTTCGGATGTAAAGCCTCCGGGATTATATTCAGTCAGTGTTTTTTTACAAGAGATGCTTAGCAAGGTTGTAACAACTGCCAATGTTATATAAAGATTTATTTTTTTCATCACTCAAAAATTAAAAGGTTGCGTTAATACCGGCTGTCAAAAGTTTAGTCATCGGGAAGTTTTCAGAACCGCCTCTTTCAGGATCATAGTCGTTGATTCTGCTATGCGTGAATGTGAAGTAGTTTTTCGCATTTGCGTAGATGCGCAGGTTCTTGAAAGCCTTGATTGATTTAGGGAAAGTATATCCCAAAGTGATGTCCCGGATTCTCACAAAAGATCCGTTTGTATAGTTGAGCGTGGATGTATACAGGAACCCGCCGTTTGCATTAGGTCTCGGATACATGCCGTTTTCATTTTCCGGTGTCCAGTAATTCAAACCCGCTTGTGCAGTATTCTCACCGTAGTTTGTTTTTACACCCAAATAATCCGGTGCTATCATTTGACCCACACGTGCAAAGACGTAGATATTGAAATCGAAGTTTTTGTAACGGACTGTGTTGTCAAGACCGCCGCTCCATTTTGGACGTGGCGTTCCTAATACCACGCGATCGTTCTGGCTATCAATTTTTCCATCATTGTTTTGATCTTTCACTTTAATGGAACCCGGCTTTTGTCCATACTTTGCGGCTTCTGTTGCCTCGGCTGTTTTCCAGATGCCAAGGCGCTCATAATCGTAGTACACCGAAGTTGGGTGGCCAACGAAATAACCTGATGCTATATCATTTACCCCGTCAGTTACAAGCCTTGTAATCTTTTCAATATTCTTTGTAAATGTTACCGATGTTGTCCATGACCAATCGCGTGATACAAGGTTGTTGGAAGTTAGCATCAACTCAAAGCCTTTGTTGTTTGTTGCGCCAATGTTTTGCACCGTTGATGTTACACCGGAAGTTGGCGGCAGTTTTCTTGGCAGCAACAAATCATTAGTACGTGTATCATAGTAATCGATCGTACCACTGATACGGTTGCCCAGAAAACCGAAATCAAGACCGATGTCAACTGTTGAAGAACGCTCCCATTGCAGATCAGAGTTGCCTATCTGTGGATTGTAAGTGTAGCCCGGAGCAAGCGTTTCGCCGTAAGAATAAGGCTGAGGGGTTAACAAACTTTGGGTAACATAAGGACTGTAAGGATCATTGCCCGCAATCCCATAGCTCACACGTAATTTCAGATCATTAAGAACTTTGTTGTATTGCAAAAATGATTCTTCGCTAATGCGCCACGCGGCAGCAGCAGATGGGAAGAATGTCCACTTATGTCCTTCTGCAAGTTTTGATGAGCCATCAGCTCTGCCTGTTAAGGTTAGCAGGTATTTGCTTTTGTAAGAATAGTTCAACCGTGCCGCACCTGAAACAATGTCCTGGCGGGAATAACTTGTAGAAGCGATCAAACCAGATGTTGCAGAACCAAGGCCATAAAATATTTGCGAAGCCAATAATTGACCATCGCCTTGTGCGGCGCCGCCATCTGTAGTGCGGTTTTGATAGCTGGTAATGCCGGTTAAAGTAAATGCATGATCGTGTATTTTTTTATCGTACCTGATGACATTTTCCCAAAGTATATCAGCAGAACCGGATGTATTGTATTGTGATCTTGGCGCTGAGCCTCCTCTTGCCAGGGAGTTGGTGCCATAGTAGTAACCGGTTCTTGAGTTGGACAAGTTTGCGGTGAAACTTGAACGGATGCTCAATCCTGCAAGCGGAACCAACTCTGCATACACTGTTGCAAATGTCCTGTTGTTGCGCCCCTGACCTGTATAAGTACCGGGCTGCTCATCTGTCAAAGGACTGTACGCTCCTCCCGGAAGTGGCTGCAGAACAAAGTTTCCGGCGCTGTCATAAGCTGCACCCAATGGATTGATCTTGTTGGCAGCATTTAAAGGATCGCCGCGAAGACTTTGATTGTAGTAAACGATCTGCGCCTGCATACCGGCTTTGAATATTTTACTGATGGTTTGATCGATATTCAAACGACCTGAATAACGCTTGAGTGCGTCCAATTTCAGAATGCCGTTTTCCTGGTAATAATCTGCGGAGAAATAGATCTTCGTTTTCTCGGTTCCTGATGTTACGTTGAATTGATAATCCTGTTGCAAACCATTGTGCAACAAGAGCGGATGGTAATCCGTCCATTTGCCTGCCTGGATAGCAGCGAGTTCAGAAGGGCTGAAAACAAGCGCATCATCAGCCGGGCTATTCCACCTGCCGGTAGCTCTGTTCGCTTCTCGTTTCCAGTCAACATATTGCGGACCGGTGGCAACATCATAATAGCGTGCAACCTGGGAAGAACCTGCATAAGCATTTACGCCGATTTGTGTTTTTCCATTCACGCCTCTTTTCGTTGTGATCACGATTACGCCGTTGGCACCGCGTGAACCATAGATGGCAGTGGAAGACGCATCTTTCAAAACGTCGATCGATTGTACATCGTTTGGATCGATGTCGGCAATATTACCATAATACACTGCGCCATCTACAACAAACAACGGGCTATTGCTTCCCTGTATGGATCTGTTTCCCCGAAGGGTCACGTTTACCCCGGAGCCTGTTTGTCCGCTGCTACGCGTAATGTCCGCGCCGGGAATTTTTCCCTGTATAGATTCCATCACATTCAGTGCAGGCACGTTGGCAAGATCCTCGCCTTTTACGGAAGCAACAGAACCTGTCAGGTCTTTCTTCTTTACCGTTCCGTATCCGATCACCACCACTTCGTTCAGCGCTTTAGCTTCTTCTTTAAGCGTAATGTCGATTTGCGATTTTCCGCTAATGCTTACTTTCTGATCTTTAAAACCGACCTGCGAAAAAATGAGTGTCGCGTTTTTGGATTCATCAGGCACTTGTAATTTGAACTGGCCCTTAGCATCGGTGGTGGTACCCAGTTTTGATCCTTTGATCATTACGCTTACGCCCGGCAACGGAGTCCCGGTAGCATTCCTTACCGTTCCTTCGATGATATGCGCAGCAACATTTTTTTTACTAACGATTACTTTGTCGGGTGAACCGGCGGCAAACGAACCGGTTGCGGAGAGGGTAAGAAAAGAAAGCGGAAGCGCAAATACTTTCGGATTTCTTCTGAGCACATCCTCATACAGCAGGTGTAGAAGTTTCATAAAAATGGCAATCTTAAAAGTTTAAAAATCGTTTTGAGCAGCAGTCGAACTACACCCAAACTTAGATAAGACGCCAGCGACGGAGGTTGAGGAATTGAGATAAATAGAGGAAAAATTGGTAAATAGTGAGTAGAGGCAAGGCAGTGCCTTGTCTCTACGGACCAAAATATCTGTTCCTAAACAAATAGCTGGCTTTTATTTGATTTTTGAAAACATGGATGCATTTGCACCATTGTTGAACTGAATGCTCTCTGCGGTTTCCGGTAATTTTGTATTTGACAGTTTAATTGATCCGCTGCGTTTTCCATTTACATTTATAAAACGTGTTGTCTTTGAATTGTATTTTATGCTATCCAAAACAATATCATTTGCATTTTCCAGGTAAACCGCCGGATCATTTTTATCTGATAACAAGTTTACATTGTTTAGTTGAATATTAGAGGCTTCGATCAAATCGACGCCTTTTACAGCCTGCAGCGTAATATCATTAAGGAAAATATTTTTCACGCTCATTTCAGGAAGCCCCCTTATGAATATGCCTTGCTCAGCGCCATTGCATACAATATTATTAATGTAAAAATTCCGGAAACTCGGCGTCTCCTCTGTCACAGCAGGTATCAGCACTTCTTGTCCCGCAGCGGGCGGCTTCGTAAAATAATACATGTCAAAATAAATAGCAGCGCCACTTATGTCTTTCATGTGGACGTCTTTGATGTAAATATTTTCAACAACACCTCCTCTTCCCCTTGCAGTTTTAAAACGCAAACCAACATCTGATCCAAGAAAAGAACAGTTGTATACAAAAATATTTTTTGCACCTCCACTCATTTCGGAACCTATCGTAAAACCGCCGTGCGCCTTGTAAACAAGGTTATTGCGAATCACAACATTTTCGGTTGGTTTGTTTCTTTTTCTTCCTTCTTCATCTTTTCCTGATTTAATGCAAATACCATCGTCACCTACATCAAGCGTGCAACCTTCTACCAAAACATTTTTGCAGCTCTCTATATCCATGCCGTCTCCATTTTGTGCATAGTCGGGATTTTTAACCAGCAAATTTCTCAACGTCAATTCTTCGCACAGCATAGGATGCAGGCACCATCCCGGTGAGTTTTGAAAAGTGACACCTTCCAATAGCACCTTCCTGCAACCGTTTAAAAAAAGCAGATTCGGACGCAGGTAATTTTTTATATCCTCGAAATCTTTTAATGATTGTCCTTCCGACATAGCACTGCCGCGTTTCGTTTCTTCAGCCACTTTCGACATCTGCGAAGGATACCATGTTCGCCCATCCTGGCTGAGTTCGCCGCCGTATTCTACTCTTTTTTTCCACTCGTTTTCAGTAAGCTTGTCTTTTTTTACCGGCCTCCATACATCTCCATTTCCATCGATAACGCCTCGGCCGGTAATAGCAACGTTTTCAGTATTTGTAGCAAACAACGGCGATTGACATCTTGCAGAGCGACGACCTTCGAAGTTTGCTTCTACGAGAGGATATTGGTTGATGTCCGGAGAGAACAATAACACCGCATCGCGAACCAGGTGCAGGTTCACATTACTTTTCAGTTCAATTGGCCCGGTGAGCCACAAGCCGCCCGGGATAAGCACTACGCCCCCACCTTTTTTGCTGCATGCAGTTATTGCCTCATTGATGCTCCGCGTATTAAGTGTGATGCCGTCCGCTACCGCTCCGAAATTTGTAATGCGAAGCGTATCGCTTTTAAACGACGGCAATTGTGCCGTTGGCAGATTTGACCAGGAATATTTGCCAGGGGAGTTCTGCGCAAAAACTGTGGCGCCACAGGCAATTCCTAAAAACAGGAAACTGAAGAATTTGCTATTCATGTTGTTGGTTTGAAATTTTATTAATGCGCTTTTTATACCCGCTTTTGAATACGATCTACCATTGCCTTGATTGTCGCAGGTTTTGACACTTCGTAAGCAACAGGATATTTTGGCAACTCTTTAATTGCTGTCGTGGATACATTACCCTGGCTTTGCGTCCTTGTAAACGGCAGTGAAATAAAAAGTAAGACTACCGGTAAATAGAAAAAATTCTTTTGCAGAACAAATTTTGCGGAGGTTACTTGCAGGAACTTCATTAGGCAATTGAAAGTTTAATAATCGTTAGCGACAATGCTACAAACTTATGTAAGCTGGTACTAGCGGAAGTTCAAGAATTGGGCTAAATAGTTAAAAAATTGACCTACGCCTTAATTCAAAAGCAAGGGAGCTGATTTTTTTTCAACTCCCTTGCGGAAAATCACTTCATCAAACCATGCTTTTATTTTCTTTTTAATAGGCCCAACGAGGATCACCGATAACACCGCCAGAGACACTGGCTTTTAAAACAGGATGTGAAGCCGGTAATGCGCCCAGGCTATAATCTATTGTAGCCGCGGTCCAACCCAGATCGGAACTGATACAACTTTGTTGATTCAATCCGGTCAGGCTCACGGGTGTTGTTGATCCATATGTTGCATTTAGTTTGAAATAATTGTTGTTGAGAAAATCCAGCACCCTTCCCGTTCCGGTACAACGGAATGCTGTTCCGTTAATGGTGCCGGCTTCCGGTGTATTGGCAAGAATGGAATTCTTAAGCGTGTAGCTAACGGTGTTGGCATTGGCATCAATCAACAAATATTTGCCACTTCCGCCAAAGTTGTTGAATGTACAATAGTCTATTGTAATGGTAGGAATGTCAGATGTCCCCAACGTTGTCCCCATGTTAATTAATCCGGCGCCCATGCTATAAAACGTTGACTTGGTGATATTGAAATTACTGATCACATTCTTTTCCACGCTAAACGTGTAATAAGTGCTTGTGCCTGCTTTATCAATATTATAGATCACGCAGTTATTAATAGATAGTGTTTTAATTTTTTGCGTAGCAGTAGTCGTTGCCAAATTTGCCAGCACCAGGCATCTTGTATAATCATGGATGATACAGTTGTCCAGTTTTACATCTGCGAAATCGGCAGGATCGCCCTGGTTTGGTCCTCCTTTAATCACAAGAAACTGAACGCCGTATGATGTGCCTGAATAATTACCATTGATCTCAACACCTTTTAATTCAATACCAGCGTTGGTTCCAACGAGGTCCAACTCTCGTACATTTATTTTAGTATCCTTTGGGTTATTAGAGGTAGAGGCGATGGTTATCTTTTTTCCAGTCATGGTAAACACATTGCTGCCAAGTGTATAAGTTCCGGGATTTAAACCAATCACAGCGCTGTCTGCAGCATTGTTTATAGCAGCAACAAGATCGCCACCTGCATCAAGCACAGTTGTATAAACGATTGGTTTGTTTGTAGTAAAACTTGTGATGCCCTTGCTTTTTGCTCCGGCAAATAATTGCAGCGTGTACTTTGTTGCCGGTGCAAGACCGGTGAGCAATTTTTGACCAGCCGCATTCTCCGCAGAACTAATATCAAAACTTGTAGCCGCATCTTTGTCTGCAGTAACGACAACTTTATTCAGACCTGCCACATTTGCATACCAGTGAACAAGCACCGTTGTTGGCGTAATTTCAAAATCACGGATCATCCGCAGATAGTTTTCGCCCGGTAAAGCGAATGATCTGTCAAGGTATAAATATTCGGAAGGTGCAGATCCTTTGAATGCGTTCACTCTCATGCGGGCAAAGTATTTTTTGCCAACAGAAATTTCCGGTTCAATAATTCTGAACGCTAAAGTATCCACTGTCTTTGACAGGTTGATTGTGCCAAAAGCTGAATCCTCTGAAATATCTACGGTGTACATGTATCTTTTTCCCGCAGAAAGAACTGGTTGTGACCAGCTGAAAGTGGCAGTATCTCTTGAAGTTTTCACACCAAAGCTGTATGGCTGAAATGCCCTGTTGGTGGTAGTATCGTCGATCTGGCCATCAAAAGACTTGACGCAGGCATTATTAAACAGCATCAGGAAAATACAGCCAGCCAGCAGTTTTATATATAGAATTCTTTTTGTCATTGCAATTAGTTTGTTAGTTATAACCCTTGTTTTGTTTAATGGCGCCTCTGTTTTCAATCATCACTTTCTGCGGATAAGGCAGCAACTCAGCTCTGTTTGCTTCAAACTTGCATGCATATCCCTGGTTGGGATCATTAATGTATGGTGCTGTCAACACACCATTGGCCCACGAGCCGACTTGTCTTCTCCAGTAAACCCTTGCGTAGCCCGCAGGTGATGCTGTGCTGTAAGTATAAAATGCAACGTTGTTATTGCCTCCGTAATATTGAATGGATGATTCTTCTGTCGTGCAATCTTTATTCGTAAAAGGGGCAGCCAATTGCCATACGTGATCTGACGCATAAGGGTACGGATTGTTATCCATGGGCGCACCAAGACATAAGTATGGAAGTTTTGCTTTTGTTTCTGCGATCTTTGTTCCCAGCAGGTTCCAGCGAATGAGATCGTATTTGCGAAGTCCTTCGCCTCCAAACTCGAGCATTCTTTCCTGTACCAGCGCATTGAAAAATCCATCTTTATCTTTTGGTACAACAGGTAAAGGGTTTGAGCCATATGCACGCTTTTGCACCATTGCCAATGCATCTGCCGGACTCAGTTCTGTGAATGTTTGCAGTTCGTTAGCGGCTTCTGCGTACATCATCAATATGTCAGCATATCTGATCACGGGCCAGTTAACACCGAAGGTTAGCAATGTTGAAGAAGCGGTAAATGTTGTCCATGACTTTCTGAATTTTCCACAATTCAATCCTACCAAGCCATTACACACTTTCTGGTCCAAGCCATTTACTGTGTAAGTGGAAACGGTTACGTCGCGTCTTGCATCTGTTCCATTTTGAAAAGCGTAAAAATAAGTTGGCAGCGCTGTCGGGCCACCACCGGATTTCCCCCATGTAGGACTTGTATTGAACCATGTGCCGAAAGATCTTGCAAGGTCACTGTCATTCATGCCGCCCCACATGGCGATTTCAAAAATGATCTCACGTGCATCATCGTATCTGGTTGGCGTATGAAGTGTTTTAAAGATGTTTTCATAAACAGGGTTCAAACCATGTTCTCCTGACTTGATGATATCGCGGCATTCGTCCATTGCAATCTGATAATACTTTTGATAGTCTGCTTTACGCACCATCTTATCATCATGAAGTGCATAGCCGCCACATGCAAGTGCAATACGTGCCCTTATTCCTTTAACCGCTGCTTTCGTTATGCGATAACTTCCGTAATCACTCAATTCAGAGCGCCAGCCAACATAGTCTTCGGCTTGTTTTAAATCTGCCAGTATCTTATCATAAGTACTGTCCCGATCAGAGTTTGGTATAAACTGGTTGGTTAAATCCGCTGAAGGTACAAAGGTCGCAGGCACGTCTCCCCAGTTAATGATCAGTTCATAATAAAACAACGCACGTAGCGTCAAAGCCTCTCCGAGGTAGCGTTGCATGATTGTTTTATTGGAAGAAAAACCTGATGATTTCGGAATGTATTTGATGGCAATATTTGCACGTTCAATGCCCGCATAAAGCGCAGTGTATGTGTCATACAAGCTACCCGCCATTGAACTGACACCAAAGTTTGGGATGGCATAGTTATTTGCCGGATCAAAACTGGATGCACCCTGCGAACTAAAATCATCGCCACCCGCAGGTATGATGAATGAAAGGTTTGCACCAAATGCAGACCTTCCTGCAGCTTTGTTATAAACACTCAACAGCTCGTTGTTGGTGTTGTCTGGATTTGCAAATGTTTGCTCAATATTTAAAGCAGAAGGTGAATTATAATCGAGAAATTTTTTACATGAACCTAATGTGATCATGCTGGCAAAAGCCGCCGTCCACAAACTATATTTTATATGCTTGTTCATATTGTTTCTTGTGTTAGAATGAAAGAATAAGACCACCGAGAATGTAGCGGCTGCGTGGATAAGCAGAATAATCCAATCCCGGAGTAAGTGCAGAAGATCTTGTGTTAGATTCCGGATCATTACCGCTATAGTTGGTAAATGTGTACAGGTTGTTGACTGTAGTATAAACCCGGAATTTCGAAAACACTTTCATCTTTTTCAGCACTTTGTCAGGCAGACTGTAACCCAATGTAATATTAGTTAAACGTAGAAACGATGCATCTTCTACGCCGTAGCTGGTTGGTAGCAAAGAGCCTGTTTGCGGAGCAAATATGTTGGCGTTTGCATTGGCATTGGCAATGTTATCCCATCCGGAAATGAAGTTGCCCTGCTCGTCAAAATATTTCCATGCATTTTTAAACGTTGCTGGAAAATTATTTCCGTTAACCTGGTATGTACTTCCAAGCACCATCTTGGTTGCGTTCCAGATCTGGCTCCCGTAAGAAAAGTTCATGAATACAGTCAGATCAAAAGCTTTGTAGCGAAACTGTTGGTTCCAGCCACCGAAAAATTTCGGTTGATAGTGGCCGATGATTTTTTTATCTGCGGATGTTATCACTCCGTCACCATCAAGATCCTTTATTTTAAACTTACCAGGATATAAGTTGGAGCCGTATTTACTTTGCGCATTTGCAACGCCTTTTTTCAATACCCAAACAGGTTTGGCCGGATTGGTGTTGGCATCGTAAGCAGCGCGATCAAAATCGTCCATTGTATAAAAGCCATCATATTCATAGCCATAGTAAAGTCCTACGGGCTGGCCCACCTGCACATAGTAGTCTTCTTCCGTTACTCCCCAGCCAGATGATACCGCATAGCCATATGCAGGAGATTTACTCTGGTTGAGTGCCTTTACAATATTGCGGTTGAATGAAATGTTGAATGATGAACTGTAAACAAAATTTTTATTTCTTACGATATCGCCCGACAACTGTATTTCAATACCGCTGTTGTTTGTAGAACCAATGTTTTGATACTGTGTGATGTAACCGGTTTGCTGCGGAACGTTTGTATTCAATAACAAATCGTTCGTTGTATTGGAGTAATAATCTATCGATCCCATTAAGCGGGAACTGAACAATTCAAAATCGAAACCGAAGTTTTGGGATACTGTCGTTTCCCATTTCAGATCAGGATTGGCAAGGTTTGCAGAGTAATATCCTGCTAGTTGTGAATTATCTGTTACTGCATAACCACCTGCTGTTGGGCTCGTGAGAAATGTTGTCGCATACAATCTATCTCCGTTTACACGATTGTTTCCTGCGGTTCCATAACTGGCCCTGAATTTCAGGTTGTTTACCCAAACAGCATTCAGGTTTTTAAAGAACTTCTCTTCTGAAAGCCTCCATGCAAATTGCGCGGAAGGGAAATTGGCCCAGCGGTTCTCTTCTGCAAATTTGGACGATCCATCTCTTCTGAATGACAGGTTCAGATTGTATTTACCCTTGTATGAGTACATGGCTCTTCCAAAGAACGACAACAATCTTTCGCCGCCAACACTGGTATAGGATGGAGCCTGAATACTGCCCGGCGGAGGATTTGCCTGTTGCACGTTGGCGAAGGCACTTTGCCAGGTTACTGAAGGCGGAAACCATTGAATGTTTTGCGTGAAGCCATCGTTATCGTAAATATTTATCTCCTGCCCCAATACAACGTTGAGGTTGTGTTGGGACTTAAAATTCTTCGTAAATGTAAATACGTTGCTGTTGTTTACAGAGCTTGTATTTCCTTTAGAGAGGTTTACATAAGGATAACCAGTATAAAGACCGGGATTTGAGAAGCTTGTTGTCTTGTATTGTGTTACGCCTCTAAAGCTTTTGTAATCGGTTTGTCCGGTGTTGTAACCAATGTTGGAACGAAAGGACAAGCCGGGAATAATGTTGATATTAATAAATGCATTGCTGATCAATTGCTTTGACTGGTTGCGGTTCATGTCCCTTGTAGCAAAGGTTGTCGGCGTACTCAGATCAATGTAGGTATCGAAATTTGCGTCTTCATCATTTTGCGAAAAATTGGAAACAGCGTCATACGGTTGAAAACGTGCAGCGCCCATGATTGATCCGTTTGAACCTTTAGAAGATGTTCCTGAACCAATTACCATTTGATTGCTGTACCGGGCATTCACTCCTACACGAAATCTTTTGCTTAACTGCGATTCAAATTTGAATGAACCGAAAATGCGGTCAAGGCCGGATGCCAGCATGATGCCGTCTTCTGAATATCTGTTAAAAATGAAGCTGTAAGTATTTGTTTCGTTCCCTCCGTTAAGACTGAGGTTTTGTGAATTGGAAAACGCATTTCTGCCAAACACGCGTTGCTGCCAGTTAACAGCAGGCACGCTTTTGTATATTTCCAGGTCGGCAAATTTACCATACGTTCTTTGAAAACCGTTTACCGAAACAGTGTCCTGCAGAAAACCATTGTAGTGCATCAGGTTTTGGCTAAGCTGCGCCATTACATAATCATAAGGCCCGAGCATTTCCGTATAATTGGTGATTTGGCGAACGCCGGCGTAGGTTTCGAAAGACACACTGGTGCGCCCTTTGCGTCCGCTTTTTGTAGTGATCAGCACTACCCCATTTGCGCCACGTGAACCATAAATGGAAGTGGAGGCCACATCTTTCAATACATCGATAGAGGCGATTTCCATTGGTGACAAGATGGTTAACGCATTGTCCATTGGAAAACCGTCAACTATATAAAGAGGGCTATTGTCCTGGGTAATGGAAGTACCGCCACGCACTTTAACGACAATGTCGGATCCAGGTGCTCCTTCCGTTGATGACACCGCTACGCCGGCCAGTTTACCCGCCAACGCTTCTGCAACCGAGGACACGGGAAAGTTGGCCACGTCTTTTGAAGTGATGGAAGAAACGGCTCCAGCCAGCCTGTCGCGGCTCACGGAACCATAACCTACATTCACAACGACAACTTCCGATAATTCAGAAGCGCCTTCCATCATCACAATATTGATGACTTTGTCTTTACCTACTTTTTGTTCGGCTACTTTATAGCCGATAAAAGAAAAAACCAGTACGGCATCCTCGTTGGGCACTTTCACAGAAAAGGCGCCGTTGTTGTCGGAAGTGGTATAAGAATTCGTCCCTTTAATGTTTACACTCACACCGGACATCGGTCCGGCCCGAAGGTTTTTAACGGTTCCCTTGATAATGAGACCGGACGGGGGCTGATTAGCTGCATTCGTTTTTTCGGGAGTTTGCGCATAAGCATGCAGAATAAAGAATTGAAAAATCAGCCAACACATTGCCGGCAGGAACAAAGTTGACTTTATGAGGGATGAGAAGTTGTAATAGCGTCGTTTTCCAGGCAAGCCGGAAAGAACCTTTTTACTCATATGGCATGTTTGATTTTAGTAATGGTTTTTTAGTACACCGATCATCAGGGAGTGAATCGGGATGGGACTGGTTTTGTCCCTGCAAGGCAATGTTTCTATTTCATATGACCCTCCTTTTTTAGACAGCGCTGCGGAAGAACATCAGTCGGCTTTCTAATACTGATCCGGCAAATGGAAGGAAAAAATCAGCGTTAGACTTTGTTTTTCGTAATCGTTGTGTGTAGTAAAAGTATAATGACATCGCCGGGAGAAGGGCGAAAAATTGCTTTAAAAAGTTGAAAATTCAGTATTCAAGCGCTCTTTGTCATTTAGTTAGCGTGCCGCCTGTGCAACACCCTTCGACAGGTGCTGGCACCAACGGGTGGATGTGAAAATTATAAAGAGATTGTTGTTAAGAAGGGTCGTAAGAAGATGTCCCCTCAGAGAACTGTGGGGACTTACTTTTGGTCCTGATGATCGCTTGCCAGTGATACAGGTATCTTCTTACTAAAAACTCAGCTTGCTGGTTTTGTAGGGATAATTTCGATAAGTAATAAGTGCGGCTACCAGAAATAGCGGCCCTTTGATCTAACTGGTATGAATTTGTCATGCTCAATCGCACATTTGCTATAATTATATTATCTGGGGGATGCCATTCAAATAGTGTCAACAAACTTAAATATTGAAGTTCCGGTTGACGTTCAAGATTTGATCAAAAAAGTCGAAAATTTGGGAAACCAAAGGCCTGGTACACCAGTTCGATCGATCACAAAAATGGTGTAATTATAATTTATAGTACCAATAAAGATGAAATAGTTGCAAGTAGCAAAAAAGGAAATATTAGCTTACCACCAGTTTCATTTTTGCGATCGAAATGCGAAAACCTTCTAAGGTTAGCAACCGACCTAAATCAGACTAAATAAAAATGAACCTCAATACCAATTCCAATCGATCGGACCTTCAATTAAAAATCCTCTATAAACAAAAATGTATCAGGTGACTGGTGTTACTAATGACTTTATATTTACATCACCATTATGATAGATTTATCTCACGCTAACAACCAAATTCATTGTGTCGCAAATTTTGAAGACTTTTTGTCTACACCATTTAATGGAGAGATTAATGCGATTTGCTGGACACGTGAGCTAACAGGTGATTTTTCTGAAATCGTAAAAAAGGTAAAGCTACGTGGGAATATAACTGCAATAGAACAAGACGAACTTTATGAGCTTCAGTTGAGTGAGCAAGGGCAACTTGCCCGTGAAATCCTCTTGAATGATTTAAAGGTATTGGAAGCTCATGGCGCGTCGCCAATCCTTAACGTGATCAGCCATTATGATCAGGATGATACTTATCCGTTTTTTCCAACGGATGTTTATTCATTTCATGTGGACCGCTCTCCTATTCCAACTGATACCATTCTATGCACTTACCATGGCGATTCAAGTGAAATATTGCCAAATTCACAGGGGATACAGAAGATACTTATTCCGGAAATACGCGATGACCTAAAAAAGATATATCATGGCCCAGAAGAGGGTTTTGAATCATTCTTAAGTGAACATTTCTTTGATTTACACTATCAGGCCAAACCGGATGCACGTCCAATAAGCTTAGGTCTTGGCCACCTATGGAGGTTGGCGATTGATCATCCTGAAAGTAAAGTCCCTCCCTGTCTTCACCGTGCACCAAAGGAAAAATCCGGACAGCCTAGGTTGTTGCTGATCTGCTAAAAAAATTTGCAATTATTGCAACTAACGCAAAGAACTTTTGCAAATCTCCTGTAAAACGGAAATAATTAGTTGAGGATTTTCAATTTTCACTTCCAGCTGCGTGCAACTTTCAAAGAATTTGCAATAACGGCACTTTTCAAAAAGTCGCAGGCACGAATCAATTAGCACAAGGCTTGCTGGAGTATTATTTTTGAATTGTACAAGATCAATAATCAAATATCAAGTAAACAGCTATCTGGTTTATCAAACTTTTAAAATGGGAAATTATATGGGCAATGTACCTGATCAACATAGGATTCGCGCTGTGACAATTGTTTTTGCAATGCACTCCTATGGAAAATAGATACATGGAGAAAAATTGCAGGGTCACTCTCTTACACTGGTAACGAACTGTGAGCATTGCTGAAACATTTAGTGCATAAGCGCACTTTTCCTGGCGGTGATCTTTTCCTTAATTATATTGAAGAACCGGCTCCGTTCTTTTTCTCCTACTTCGCTGATGAGTGTAGACTTTTTAATAATGTTTTGAAAATGCTACCACGTGTACTCACAAAAAGAAACGTCTTTGGTAAGCAGGTATTTAAAAATGCTATGGTTGAGGTAGGCAATTTTAGTATCACCTAACAGTGCCAGTATGGTATTATCGCCAGAATAAACTCATTCACATACATTTTGTATGGAACATTCAAGGTTCTTGTGCTTTCCGGAATGTAATCCATTGTTTTTTCAAGGCTTTCAATGTTCCAAATTTCCTGCGACGGCAATTGGCTGTAAGCCTCTGCCAGCTTGTGGCCAGTTTGCCTTATTTCGTCAGTAATGTGTTCAGATATTTTAAATTGTTTGTTGGCATATTCCGGATAGTTTAAAATACTGCGCATCCAGAAATACGATTTAAATGCAGCCAGTTCAGGAAAAATAAAATGATAAAATATAGGAATGTCTTTATTCAGGTACAACATTTCCCTTTTATTGAATAAATTCATGTACTGCACATTTTGTAAAACACTGCGCAGGTATAACTGGCAGCACTAATTTCACTCAATTTATCCCAATTATGTATTTGTCAACCCCTAAACCTTTAATAGATATGACACATAACCTTTTAATTATTGCGATTATCACCACACTTTTTTCTTGCTCTAAACCTGGCGGCGATGCTTTCAATAAGGAGTATCTCACCAACGGGAAATGGAAATTGACAGCGTTGCAAACGGACTATAACAAAGATGGCTTTTATGAAGAAGATACCTACTCGATGTATGCACCCTGCCAGAAAGATAATATCTACACTTTTCAGGCAGACGGGACATTGATCGCGGACGAGGGGCCTGTGAAATGCTCCAGCGGCGATCCTCAGTCCTTAACCTCAACCTGGAGCTTTACAGACAATCAAACCCGGATTCGCCTTAGTGGTATAAATTATCAGATTGAAGAACTGACACCTACTACTTTTAGAGTGAAGGGTAGAATGTCCTACAATTATATTTACACGATAGATGAGGAACTAACTTATACCAAACAATAATCCAGGGAATAATTTCTGTACCACCGCTCTATTCCCAGATAACCAATGTTTAACTCATCATTTGCATATAAGGTATTGCACAGTGATAAAATCACGCACAGCACAAAACAAACAATCTTTTTCAAGGCAATCATTGAAGCTAATATTAACAGTTAACTCGATTCAAAATAAACTCAGGAATTGTACGAAATTCAAGTTTTTGAATTGAAATCAGTGTATTCTCTCCCAACAAGTTAGATTTCGCTACTGCTGTACGATCGCAGTACTAATATCAAAAATACTTGTCCTGCAAATTACAATAAGGGGGTGAATTCGGATTTAAAGAGGGCAAATTCATAATTTTTCCCTGCCATTTATCCTCAAATGACGCCTGACTAGAAGCAGTTCGGCTTACAATAACTGATTTACAACATTTTTTAAAACTTACAAAAAAGGGAGGCCGAAGCTCCCTTTTTATTCAACTATTCAGATTGAAATGAAATATTTATCTATTCTTTGATGGCAACCACTAATATAAAAGCCAGGCGAATTATGCTCCGCCTGGCCTATATAATTATACTTGTATTTTACAAAGCTTTGAGTGCTTCAATCTTTTCCCAGCGACTTTGCAGGGCAGCTTTCGCCGCATCAAATACTTCTTCAGCTTTTTCCGGAGAACTGTTTCTAACCACGTTAAAACGGTTTTCGTTATACAGGAAGTTGTCCAGCGTAACGCTTGGCTCCTTGCTGTCCAGCACAAATCTTTGTCCTTTTTCTTTCAGAGGATTGTAACGGAACAAAGGCCAGTAACCCGTTTTAACAGCCAAACTTTGTTGTTCAACACCGTGGCTCATATCATAGCCGTGTGCGATGCAATGGCTATAAGCAATGATGATGGAAGGTCCCGGATATGCTTCAGCTTCCAATATGGTTTTTAATGCATGCACATCATTTGCACCCATGGCAATTTCAGCAACATAAGCTGTACCATGCGCTATAGCTTGCATCGCCAAGTCCTTTTTACCTGTTGTTTTTCCTTTGATGGAAAACTTGGCACTCGCTCCTATAGGTGTTGATTTTGATTTTTGGCCTCCCGTGTTGGAATAAACTTCTGTGTCCATCACCAGAATATTTACATTTTCGCCGGTAGACAAAACATGGTCCAAACCGCTGAAGCCAATGTCGTATGCCCATCCGTCACCACCTATGATCCATAAAGATTTGCGCTGCAAAAAGTCGGCAATGTGCAGTAATTGAGTTGCCAAAGGATTTGAAAGCGTTCTTAAACGACCCTTCAGTTCATTTACATCTTTACGTTGTTGTATCAATTCTGTTTCCTGGCTTTCAGGGTTATTTAGAATAGCATTGGCCAGTTCTTCACCCACCTCGGAAGCTAGTTGACCCAACATATATCTGCCAAAATCTCTTTTTTGATCGGCGGCCAGTTTAATACCCAATCCGAACTCGGCATTGTCTTCAAACAATGAGTTGGCCCAGGCTGGTCCACAACCCTCACTGTTTTTAGCCCAGGGCGTGGTAGGCAAGTTACCTCCATAAATGGAAGAACAACCTGTGGCATTGGCAACCATCATGCGATCACCAAATAATTGTGTCAGCAGTTTCAGGTAAGGCGTTTCACCGCATCCGCTACAGGCTCCGGAAAATTCAAATAATGGCTCCAATAGTTGTGAGCCTTTCACTGTATTGCGATTAACCCTTGTTCTGTCAATATCCGGTAGGGAAAGGAAGAACTCCCAGTTTTTCTTTTCTGTTTTTCTCAGCGGAATCACGTCTTGCATGTTTATCGCTTTGTGTCCTGGTTGTGTTTTGCTTTCTACAGGACATACTTCGTAACATAAGTTACAACCAGTACAGTCTTCAACAGAAACCTGCAATGTATAAGCTTCCTGGTCCTTTAAGAACTCCTTACCTATTGGTGCCACGTGTTTAAAGAAATCAGGGGCATCTTTAAGCAACCCTTTATCGTATACTTTAGGACGAATGGCTGCATGAGGACATACAAAAAAACATTTGCCACACTGCGAGCAAAGCGATGCATCCCACACAGGCACCACGTCCGCAATATTTCTTTTTTCAATCTTGGTAGTAGCTGATGGATAAGTACCATCAGCCGGGAATGAACTTACCGGCAGTTCATCTCCCTCCCCTGCAATAACTTTTGTAAGAATCTTCTTTACAAAATCAGAAGCATTTTCTACGGCAAGGCCCTCTAATGCTTTGTTACCCGGTGTATAACTGCTATAGTCAAGTTCAAAAAGATTCGCCAGCGTTTTATCTATGGCTTCAAAATTTTTCTGCACTACAGCCTCACCCTTACGGCCATATGATTTTCTTATGCTCTTTTTAATATAATCAATGGCATCACTCTTAGGCATTATATTGCTGATAGCAAAGAAGCAGGTTTGCAGGATAGAATTAATGCGTGATCCCATGCCTGTTTCCTTTGCCACTTTCGAGGCGTTGATGACATAGAATTTCAAATTCTTTGCTATTATTTCTTCCTGTACTTTCTGTGGCAATTGGTTCCACGTTTCCTCACTTTTATCATAAGGCGAATTAAGCAGGAATGTAGCTCCATCTTCAGCGTCTTTTAGTATATCATATTTATCAAGGAAATGAAAATGATGGCAGGCAATAAAATTTGCAGAGTTAATAAGATAAGTTGATTGAATTGGTTTATCGCTGAAGCGAAGATGTGATGTTGTTAGAGAGCCAGACTTTTTAGAATCATATACAAAGTAGCCCTGCACATGATTGTCGGTTACATCGCCAATGATTTTGATCGTATTCTTATTGGCACTAACGGTACCATCTGCGCCGAGCCCAAAGAATAATCCGCGGAAGATATGCTGACTTTCCAGTGAGAATTTTTGATCATAATCAAGGCTGGTGAAAGTTACATCATCGTTAATGCCAACGGTAAACTGCTTTTTGGGTTTTTGCTTATCAAGCTCATCAAAAATACTTTTCACCATGCCAGGGCTAAACTCTTTTGAACCTAACCCGTAGCGGCCACCGATAATCACAGGCGTACCATGCTCCCATTCCGCATGTACAGCATTTACCACGTCCATGAACAGCGGTTCTCCAATGGCTCCATTCTCTTTACAACGATCGAGCACGGCAATCTTTTTAACGGTTGCGGGCAATGCATGTAAAAAATGTTTTACCGAGAAAGGACGGTAAAGATGCACTTGCAGATAGCCTACTTTTTTACCCTTATTGTTCAGGTAATTCACTGTCTCTTCTACAGCACCGGATCCTGAACCCATAATGATAATGACGCTTTCCGCTTGTGGGTCACCGTAATATTCAAACAACTTATAAGAGCGACCTGTAAGTGACGCAAACTTGTTCATCGTTTCTTCTACTATGCCGGGCACATTCCAGTAGTATTGGTTTGCAGCTTCCCTGCCCTGGAAGAACACATCGGGATTTTGTGCAGTGCCTCTTATAAAGGGATTAGAAGGATTCAGCGAACGGTTCCTGTGCCTTATTACATCTTCTTCGTTTATCATTTTCCGGATGATATCATCAGCAAGGATTTCCACTTCATTAATTTCGTGAGAAGTGCGGAAGCCATCGAATATATTTAAAAAAGGAACGGTCGAATGCAAAGATGCTGCTGTAGCAATCATGGCCATATCATGCGCCTGTTGCGGGTTTGCACCAAATAACTGTGCGAAGCCTGTAGAACGGACAGCCATCACATCGCTATGATCTCCAAAGATGGACAAAGCATGTGTGGCCAATGCTCTTGCCGCAATATGAAAAACTGTTGGAGTTAATTCTCCTGCAATTTTAAACATATTTGGGATCATTAATAATAAGCCTTGCGAGCAGGTAAATGTTGTGGCCAACGCTCCTCCCTGCAAAGCGCCATGCAGCGCACCGGCGGCGCCTGCCTCACTTTGCATTTCAATAACTTTCGGCACCTGTCCATAAATGTTGGTACGGCCATCACTGCTCCATTCGTCGCTCCATTCCCCCATAGCAGACGAGGGAGTAATAGGATAAATGGCACATACCTCGCTGCACTTGTAGGCAATATAAGCGGCAGCTTCGTTGCCATCTATTGTAGATAATGTCTTCTTTGATGATAAAGTCTCAACTTCCTGAGATTCTAAATTTGGCTGCATATCGATTGTAATTTGAATCAGCCAAGCTATTTAAGATTAAAAGTTTAGACGTTGACAAATATCAGCGAAAAACAAAATTTTCGTCAATAATTGGGTCCGAAAATACTGGTTCCTTTATTGAGCAAAAAAATAACCACTCTTAAAAACATCTTTTTTTATGGCTATTAAAATAACTGACGATTGCATCAACTGCGGAGCCTGCGAACCTGAATGTCCTAACAATGCTATTTATGAAGCAGGTGTTGAATGGGCCATTGCTGATGGAACAACAATAAAAGGCAGCTACCTTCTTAAGAATGGAACAACAGTAAATGTGGATGATCAGCAGACTCCAATTTCTTCTGACACTTATTATATAGTACCTGATAAATGTACAGAATGCCAGGGATTCCATGAAGAACCACAATGTGCTTCCGTTTGCCCTGTAGATTGTTGCGTATCCGACGAAAGCTATACAGAAACGGTAGAGCAATTGCTGGCAAAGAAAGAATTACTGCATGCTTAGTGTTAAGTAAAAAATAAAAACGCTACAAGTATCAGTTGCTTTTTGCCCGACTCAAAAACAAGAGATTCAGTCTATACGTGACCGTTAGACAATTCTCGAGCCATGTGAATCCATAGTTTCCAGCTCTCTTCTTGAGAGGCCATCCCGTCCGAAAGGATATTCGGACGGGATGGTAAAGCCTTCAAATAATTCAAACGATTGCCATATGGAAATTTCAGAAAATAGAATAAAGAAAAATATCTCTATAAAAGAGCTGGACAAGATTGTTGTCCGCTTTTCAGGTGACTCCGGCGATGGTATGCAGCTAACCGGTATGCAGTTTACAGACACCGCTGCATGGTTTGGAAACGACCTGAGCACATTTCCTGATTTCCCCTCCGAAATACGTGCCCCGATAGGCACCGTTGCAGGTGTTTCAGGCTTTCAGATAAATTTTGGAAGCACTGAGATCTATACTCCGGGCGACAAATACGATGTGCTGGTGGCCATGAATGCAGCAGCATTAAAAGTTGACTTGCCCCGCTTGAAAAAAGGCGGCGTCATTCTTGCCAACACACAAGGATTTGATCATAAAAATTTATCGCTTGCCAAATATCCTGAAGGATCCAATCCGCTGGAAGGTAGTATAACGGATAATTATGTAGTACACAAAGTTGACATTACAAAGCTCACTAAAGAATGCCTGTCCGATCTTGGCTTAGGCGTTAAGGAAATAGAACGTTCCAAAAATATGTTTGTGCTAGGCTTATTATTCTGGATGTTTGACAAGCCGCTGGACTACACGTTAAACTTCATCAAAGAAAAGTTTGGCAAAAAACCCGATATCGCCAACGCCAATACCAAAGCGTTACAAGCCGGATGGAACTACGGTGAGAGTACAGAAATTTTTGTTACACAATATAAAGTCGCACCGGCAAAACTACCCCCCGGCATATACCGCAATATCACAGGCAACCATGCTACAGCCATCGGCTTAATAGCCGCCTCTGAAAAATCAGGATTGCCTTTGTTTTTAGGTTCGTACCCTATTACTCCTGCAACAGACATTTTACAAGAGCTTTCCAAATACAAAGCCAATGGCGTAAAAACATTCCAGGCAGAAGATGAAATTGCAGGTATCTGTTCGGCGATTGGTGCATCCTACGCCGGCAACCTTGCAGTAACCACCACCTCGGGGCCGGGCATGGCTTTAAAGACAGAAGCGCTGGGACTTGCTACCATGCTGGAACAACCCTTGGTGGTAATAGATGTACAGCGTGGCGGCCCTTCAACTGGGTTGCCTACAAAAACCGAACAGGCAGATCTGTTGATGGCTATGCATGGCCGTCATGGCGAAGCACCAGTGATAGTGCTGGCTGCATCCTCGCCTTCCGATTGCTTTGAAACAGTATTCGAAGCTTGTAAACTCTCACTCGAGCACATGACACCGGTTATATTTCTGAGTGATGGTTATATAGCCAATGGTTCAGAGCCATGGAAATTTCCTGCTGCATCTGATATAAAAGACATTCCGGTTACTTTCCTGGATAAGCCCAATGGAGAAGATGGAGCATTGCTGCCATACAAACGAAATGAAGACCTTGTACGACCCTGGATCAAACCCGGCACAAAAGGACTTATTCACCGGATTGGTGGTTTGGAGAAACAGGATGGAACAGGAGCTGTTTGCTACGAACCCGCCAACCATGAAAAGATGGTACGGCTTAGGGCAGAGAAAGTAAAAAAAATTGCAGACAGCCTTCCTCTTGCACAACCTGAAAGCGGCAGCACAAATGCCAAACTATTGGTACTGGGCTGGGGCTCCACTTACGGTGCCATTAAAACAGCCGTAAAAGAACTGCTTGCAGAAGGTTACGATGTTGCGCATGTCCATCTACGTCACATTAACCCCTTCCCTAAAAATTTAGGCGAATTGCTGCACGGATTCGATAAAGTTTTAATTCCCGAAATGAACTGCGGGCAACTGCTGCAACTGATAAGAGCGAAATACCTCGTGCCTGCAATCGGTTTTTCTAAGGTACAGGGAATGCCTTTTACCACAGTGGAGATAAAAGAAAAAATACTTGAAACACTAAAACCATTGTAATGGAAACGATTGCTACAGATGAAACAATGAGGCTCACGCCAAAAGATTTTGCACCGGAAGCGGATGTAAAATGGTGCCCCGGTTGCGGTGATTATTCTATTCTGAAACAGGTGCAAACCATCTTCCCTGACCTGGGTGTACCGAAAGAAAACTTCGTTTTTATTTCCGGCATAGGTTGCTCATCACGTTTCACTTACTATATGGACACATATGGCATGCACTCTATTCATGGCCGTGCAGCCGCTATTGCATCCGGTGTAAAGGCCGCCAATCCTGAACTAAGTGTATGGGTAATATCCGGTGACGGTGATTCATTGTCCATTGGCGGAAACCATTTCATTCATTTGATGAGGAAGAATTTTGACATAAACTATCTTATGTTCAACAACCAGATCTACAGCCTCACCAAAGGACAATATTCGCCCCTATCAGAAAAGGGGAAAATAACAAAGACCTCTCCTTACGGCTCCATTGAAGAGCCATTCAATTCGATAGAGCTGGCATTAAGTGCAAAAGCATCTTTTGTGGCCCGCACGCTGGACCGCGATCCTAAGCACATGCAAGGCATCTTAAAAAGAGCACATGCACATAAGGGAACTTCTTTTGTAGAAGTCTACCAAAACTGTCCGGTGTTTAACGACGGCGCATTCTTTTCTTTCTCTGAAAAGGAAACCAAAAATGAAGACGCCATCCGTCTGGAACATGGCAAGCCGCTTGTGTTTGGCAACAACAATGAAAAAGGGATCAGGCTGGATGGATTGACGCCTGTAATTGTAAACTTACAAGAGCAAAACATAAGCGCCGATGATTTGTGGATCCACGATGAGCATGACAAAACAAAAGCAATCTTCATTGCAAGATTTTTTGATACAACGTTTAATAACGTTGCTTTCCCGAGGCCGTTTGGTGTAATCTATTCGCAGGAAAGGCCGGTGTATGAAGAAATACTTTCGGCACAAATTGACCACCTCACTGCCTGTAAGGGAAAAATGTCTTTGGATCAAATATTGTCGGGCGAGAAAACATGGACGATTGGAGGTCCTGAGTTATGAGTTCCGGGTAGTGAGTTGCAGCTTTAAGTTGTAACATGCTTTTATACCTCATAACCTCCAACCGATAACTCAATACTCATAACTCAATATTCAATACTCATATGGGACCATTTTCACTCATAGTATTAACAATTGCAGCTGTCGCTTTTTCAGCGGGCGGTATTATGGCTGGTAAGTTATTTACCAAAGGCAGCAAAAACGCCCACAAGGGCCAGCCTTACGAATGCGGCATTCCTACACAAACGTCGCCGTGGCACCAGTTCAATGTCGGTTATTATTTGTTTGCACTGTTGTTCCTCATATTCGATGTGGAAATGGTTTTTATGTATCCCTGGGCGGTAGTAGTAAAGAAAATGGGCATGACTGCGTTGTTCGAAATAATCATTTTCATTTTCATTTTATTTATGGGCTTTTTATACGCCCACAAAAAAGGAGCGTTAAAATGGATGTAACAGAAAATATAGAAGTGGCGCAAACTAAACAACAGGAAGCGTTTCCGGGTCGCATCATTCCAACACATGGCGGCGGCATCATAGCCTCAACTATCCAGGATGTTATCAACTGGGCACGTTCAAATTCATTGTGGCCCCTCACGTTCGCCACCAGTTGCTGCGGCATTGAAATGATGAGTGTGGCATCTTCCAAATACGACTTCTCACGCTTTGGCTTTGAAGTAGCAAGAGCCTCGCCCCGCCAGGCAGATGTTATCATTGTAGCCGGTACGATCGTTCAAAAGATGGCGCCGGTTCTCAAGAGATTATACGACCAGATGGCCGACCCCAAATATGTTATAGCAATGGGCGCTTGTGCCATTAGCGGCGGACCATTTTTTTACAATACCTATTCAGTAATTAAAGGTGCAGATCATGTGATTCCTGTTGATGTTTATATACCGGGCTGTCCTCCGCGACCAGAGGCCCTGCTCCACGCATTGATTACACTGCAGGGAAAAATAAAAAGTGGAATGACCAGAGAACAAATAAAAGCAAATCCCATTCAGTTATGACAAACGAAGCCATAAAAGAATTTGTGTCTAATGCGCTGCCCTCGGCAACATTTGATGAGAGCGGAGAATTTTTTACCATTCAGATTGAGGCAGTGCAATGGAGGCCACTGGCGAGGTTGCTACATAGTGCACCTTACAATTTTGACTACTTATTTTGCCTGACATGTGTAGACTGGAAAACACATTTCACTAACGTGTATCATCTTACATCTACCGATCACAGGCGTGCAATTGTTGTGAAGGCAAAGGTTGACAGAAACGATCCTTTGATAGAAACGGTTTCAGATATATGGAAGACAGCAGAGTTTCACGAGCGGGAAGTATTCGACCTGTTTGGTGTCCGGTTCAAAAACCATCCTGACTTAAGACGATTGATCTTAACAGACGATTTCGAAGGTTATCCTCTGCGTAAAGACTTTGAGGACGCTGTTAATATGATAAAATTATAAAGCTTCATTCCCGCAAGCGGGACACACAAGAGCCATATGTATACAGAAACACAGATTATCAGCAATAGTAACGACGAACTGGTGGTAAACGTGGGACCACAACACCCTGCTACGCATGGCGTGTTGCACCTCGTGATTACTCTACAGGGAGAAACGATAAAAAAAGTAGAACCGCATCTGGGCTATATCCATCGCTCTATCGAAAAAATGTGTGAAAGCCTTACTTACAGGCAATTCATTTATGCCAGCAGCCGCATGGATTATCTGTCTGCACACATTAACAATCACGCATGTGCATTGGCGGTAGAGAAAGGCATGCAAATAGAAGTGCCGCAAAGAGCCCAATATATACGTGTAATTATGGATGAACTTACACGTATAGCTTCTCACGAATTGTGGTGGGGCGCCATGGCTATGGATCTGGGGGCCTTCACTCCTTTCTTTTACGCATTCAGAGAGCGTGAAAAGATCACTGATATAATGGAGGAAACCTGCGGCGCACGACTCACCATGAATTACATGGTGCCCGGCGGCGTGATGACAGACATCCATCCTGACTTCCAAAAAAAGGTAAAAGAGTTTATTGAACTCTTCAAATCGAAGATCGATGAATATGATGAGTTGGTAACAGGCAATATTATTTTCCAGAATCGGACGAAAGGTGTTGGTTATTTATCTAAAGCTGATGCTATTTCATACGGCTGCACGGGAGCTGTAGCCAGGGGCAGTGGTGTATCATGCGACATCAGAAAGTTATATCCTTACGATATATATGACAAGGTGGTCTTTGATGAAATTTTAGAAACAGAAGGTGATTCTTTTGCACGTTATATGGTACGCATGCGGGAAATGAGAGAATCAGTAAAAATTATTGAGCAGTTGATTGACAATATTCCCGAAGGTGAACACCAGGCAAAAACAAAGGCGGTATTGAAGTTGCCAAAAGGCGATTTCTATACAAGAGTGGAAACGGCAAGAGGTGAACTGGGCGTGTACATTGTAAGTGAAGGCGCTACGACGCCTTACAGGATCAAGTTTCGCTCACCGGGATTCTCCAACCTTTCTGCCCTTGATCAAATGGCAAGAGGTGGCAAAATAGGCGACCTGATGGCAACAATGGGAACATTGGATTTGGTAATACCGGATATTGATAGATGAAGGAAACTGGAATTAGAAATTAGGAATTAGTTGATAGTTGTTGGACTTAAGCGGCAAATATTCTCCCTAAAACCTAACAACAAACAACTATCAACTAACAATTCAAAACTCAAAACTCTATGTATAGTTTGCATGCCATAACAGATTCTATTCAAAACTGGTTGAGTGTCAGGTTTAGCCCGCTATGGGTGTTGATAATAGAAAGTCTTATTGTAATTGTACTGGCTATTGCCTTGTTTGCAGTTTTAGGTTTAGTACTGGTGTGGCTGGAAAGAAAAGTGGCTGCACATATGCAAATCCGTCTCGGGCCAAATCGCCTTGGGCCTGCCGGCATTTTCCAGACATCTGCCGATACACTGAAACTGATTTTGAAGGAAGGATTAACTCCCGATGGCGCAGATAAACTTTTATTCAACTTCGCACCATTTATTGTAATGATTGTGGCCATGCTGGCCCTGGCGCCCATTGCCTTTGCCAATGGCTTTCAAATATGGGACGTGAACATTGGAGTACTCTATGTATCTGCTGTTTCCTCACTTTCCGTAATAGGTATTCTGATAGCCGGATGGGCAAGTAACAACAAGTATTCATTGCTTGGTGCAATGCGCAGTGGAGCGCAGATTGTAAGTTATGAGCTTTCGGCCGGACTCTCCATTCTCACCATTGTAGTACTTACCGGCAGCCTGCAGATTTCAGATATCGTTCATGCGCAACAAAACGGCTGGTGGTTATTTAAGGGGCATATTCCCGTTATTATAGCCTTCGTTATTTTTCTTATTGCAGCAACAGCCGAAACAAACAGGGCGCCCTTCGATCTGGCAGAGGCCGAGTCGGAGCTTACTGCAGGTTTTCACACGGAATATTCGGGGATGAAGTTCGCTTTGTTTTTCCTGGCGGAGTACATCAACATATTTATTGTGTGTGCCATTGGCGCAACACTTTTCCTTGGAGGCTGGATGCCTTTCCACATAGGTGATTGGACACAGTTTAACCACGTTATGGATTATATACCATCATCTATATGGTTTTTTGGAAAAACCTTCTTTTTAATTTTTCTGATCATGTGGTTCAGGTGGACATTCCCCCGACTGAGGGTAGACCAACTGTTAACCCTCGAATGGAAATATTTGTTACCTATCAGTCTTTTCAATTTGCTGCTGGTAACGGTTATCGCGATTATGAACTGGCACTTTTAAATTAATAATTAGGAATTAACAGGGAGCTATTCATTCGTTTGCTGGACGTGAACTATTTCAAAATTATTTAAACACTAAAAATGTTTATTAAAGAATACATAACGGAAATCGCAAAGGCTACAAAGTCGCTGTGGACGGGCATGAGGCTCACGGGACATTATTTCATACGGCTAAAAACAGTTATTACAGAGCAATATCCGGATAACCGCGATACATTAAAAATGGCAGAAAGGTTTCGCGGTGAAGTTACTATGCCGCATGATGAAAACAACCAGCATGCCTGCACCGGATGTACCGCTTGCGAACTTGCCTGCCCCAATGCTACCATTAAAGTGATTACAAAGTTTGAACTGACACCGGAAAACAAAAAGAAAAAAGCATTGGACACTTTTGTTTACCACCTCGATATGTGTACACTCTGCGGCTTATGCGTGGACGCGTGCCCAACCGGAGCAATTCAGATGGGGCAAAACTTTGAACATAGTGTTTACGATCGGAGCACACTGACAAAAAAATTAAATAAACCCGGTTCCAAAATCAGAGAGGGAGTTGAATAATGGATACTTCAGCAATTATATTTTATGCCATCTCGGCTTTTACGCTCGCAATGGGTTTGATGGCAGTAACGTCATCAAAAATTTTCAGATCTGCCATTTGGCTCTTACTGTCACTGGTGGGAATTGCCGCACTCTATTTTTGGATGCAGGTGGAATTTATCGCTGCCATTCAAATCATCGTATATGTTGGCGGCATTGTTGTCCTGATCATTTTTTCCATTTTCCTGACGCAGCAGGCGGGCACAAAAATGCCAAAGCCGTCATTAAAGCGCATGATCGCATCTGCGCTGGCAGCGCTTTTCGGTCTCTTCTTTTCATTTAACCTTATTAACCATTATGGCTTTAGCAATACAGGTTCCCCGCATTTCAGCGTATCTGTAAACGATGTGGGCACGCAAATGCTAAGCACAACAGAACATGGATATATCCTGCCTTTTGAGGTTGTAAGCATGTTGCTGTTATCTGCCATGGTTGGCTGCATTGTTATTGCCATAAAGCCACCGGAAGAGCAACCGAAAAAAGACAAAGCAGAACTTGAAAACGAGCATATAGATATTCCCGAAACAGTTCAGGAATATGTGGATGCAACTATTTCCGAACCATTAATTACAACGGAGGTTTAAATGAGCACAGTACCACTGACGCATATTTTATTTGTAAGTACGGCCCTGTTCTTTACAGGAATGTACGGCTTGTTTACACGTAGAAATATGATCACCATTCTAATGTCGGTCGAATTGATATTAAATAGCGTAAACATCAATTTCGTTGCGTTCAACAAATATCTGTATCCGCAAAAAATGGAAGGGATATTTTTTACCATATTCATCATCACAATTGCAGCCGCAGAGGCAGCCGTGGCGATTGCCATTGTTATTAATTTATACAGAACACACAAATCCATTGATGTGGATGATGCAACGGAGATGAAGTGGTGAAGGAGAACGATTTCAATTAATTAATAATTAATAATTAACAATTAACAAGGCTGCCCCATTTTGAGTACGGCCTGTTGAATGTTCAACTATAGAGACGCTTAACCTTTCGTCACGAATGCTACAACTATTAATTCTTAATTATTAATTATTAATTCCCAACAAATCAATAACTGAACAGAAATATATTCTTTATGAATTATCAACAATATCTTTTACCGGTTCTCCTGCTTCCGCTGGCATGTTTTTTATTGCTGGGGTTGTTTGGAAAAAAGTATTTAAAAAACGCGTCTGGAGTTATAGGCACAGCATCGATGCTTGTGGTTACTGTGATTTCTGTGCTGGTTGCAGGTAATTACTTTTTTGCCGACGGAAAAATAGACGGAGTTTACCAGCATATCATTGCATACAAATACAGCTGGCTGGCGTTTTCGCCAACAATGTCCATTGATATGGGTGCAATTGTGGACCCTATATCAATGATGATGATAGTGGTAGTGAGTTTTATTTCGCTGATGGTTCACATATTCAGTCTTGGATACATGAAAGGAGAAGAACGTTTTGCAACATACTACGCTTATCTTTCTTTGTTCACCTTCTCCATGTTGGGGCTGGTGCTTTCATCCAACATTTTCCAGATATACATTTTCTGGGAATTGGTGGGCGCCTCTTCATTCCTGCTGATCGGTTTCTATTATAACAAACCTTCGGCGGTGGCTGCTTCAAAGAAAGCCTTTATCGTTACCCGCTTTGCTGACTTCGGGTTTTTAATAGGTATCCTGGTGCTTAGTTTTTACGGTGGCACACTGGATTTCAATACGCTCATTCAACGGCTCACTGCACCGCAATCGGGCGAGTATATCGCCATTACGACAGCCTCTTTTCTTGGCATATCCATGCTGACCTGGGGCTTAAGTCTTGTGTTTATCGGAGGCGCTGGAAAGTCGGCCATGTTTCCGCTGCACATCTGGCTGCCGGATGCCATGGAAGGACCAACACCCGTATCAGCATTAATACACGCTGCAACGATGGTGGTAGCCGGTGTTTATCTCGTAGCGAGATTGTTTCCTGTTTTCGCCATTGATGTATCGGCGTTGCAAGTTGTTACATGGGTTGGTGCCATATCAGCTTTCATTGCTGCCATTATTGCGTGCACACAAACCGACATCAAAAGGGTACTCGCCTACTCTACCATGTCGCAAATCGGTTACATGATGTTTGCGCTGGGTGTATCTCGTTATGGTGGAGAAAGCGGATTAGGTTATACCGCATCGTTGTTTCACCTCTTCACTCACGCATTCTTCAAATCATTGCTGTTCCTGGGTGCAGGTGTCATCATCCATTTTGTTCATAGCAACGATCTGAAAGACATGGGCGGCTTGCGCAAATTAATGCCTGTTACACATATCGCCTTCCTGGTGGCCTGCCTGGCCATTGCAGGTGTGCCGCCATTTGCAGGATTCTTTAGCAAGGAAGAAATTCTCACGGCTTCATTCCATTCCAACAAAGTGATTTATGGCATTGCATTGTTTACTGCAGGCCTTACCGCATTCTACATGTTCCGTTTATATTTTTCCATTTTCTGGAGAAAGGAACCTGGTGTGCATTCAACACATCATGCAGATGGTACCACTTCCATGAAAATTCCATTGATCATCCTGATGATCTGCTCTATCGGCGCAGGCTTTGTCCCCTTTACAAAAATGGTTACATCAGATGGGGTTGCGCTGGAAACACACATGGATATATTGTTTTCTCTTGTGCCTATTACCATCGTGATGCTCGCCATATTTTTTGCGGCACGCATGTACAAAAAAGAAAACGGGTCTGCCGATAAAATGGCCGCGACTTTTGGCAACTTTTACAAAGCAGCAACAAAGAAATTTTATGTTGATGAAATATATCTTTTCGTCACCCGCAAAGTTATTTTCAATCTGATTGGCCGGCCCGCAGCCTGGATAGACAGGAACATCATCGATGCCTTTGTGAACGGAGTGGCCACTGCTACCGGTTCCATTTCTGTTTTTATAAAAGGATGGCAGTCCGGTAAAGTGCAGACATATGCTTTGTGCTTTTTTTCTGGTATTGCAGGATTGGCAATTTTATTTATTTATCTCTGGAAATAGTTTGTCGTATGAACTTAACTCTTCTTATTGTAGTACCATTTCTTACAGCAATTGCTATTCTTTTTTGTAAAGGATTAAAGCAGGTGAGATCAGTATCATTCGCCGGTGCTGTTGCACAACTTGTACTGGTTGGTTTTCTGCTGACGGCATACTGGCAACAGCATGCTTCAGGCAGTACGCAGTTTTTGTTCGAATCGATTGTTACGTGGTTCAAGCCACTCAATATTAATTATCATGTGGGTGTTGATGGCATATCTGTTGCCATGATCATTCTCACTGCCTTGGTGGTTCTTGCGGGCACCCTTGTTTCGTGGACAACGGAACAGTTGAGCAAAGAATTTTTCTTCCTGTTAATGTTGTTAAGCACAGGTGCATATGGTTTCTTTATTTCACTCGATCTTTTCACTATGTTCTTCTTCCTGGAAGTGGCAGTTGTTCCCAAGTTCTTACTGATCGGCATTTGGGGAAGCGGAAAGAAAGAGTACAGCGCCATGAAGCTGGCACTAATGCTTATGGCAGGTTCGGCATTAGTATTTGTGGGGCTTGCAGGCATTTATTTTCATACGCACACATTTGATGTGGTGCAGATTGCAGGAATGCAAATTCCATTATCCGTTCAGAAAATGTTTTTCCCTTTTGCATTTATCGGCTTCGGCATTTTTACTGCTTTGTTTCCCTTTCATACATGGGTACCAGATGGTCACTCCTCTGCACCAACAGCAGCATCAATGTTTTTAGCGGGCATATCAATGAAACTCGGTGGTTATGGCTGCTTGCGTGTTGCTACGTATTTAATGCCGGATGCCGCACACGCCTATTCATGGATTATTATTTTGCTGGCAACCATCGCTATCATTTATGGGGCGTTCGCGACCATGATGCAAACGGACCTGAAATACATCAATGCCTATTCTTCAGTTAGCCATTGTGGATTTGTGTTACTTGGTATTGGCATGCTTACGAGAACTTCCATTAATGGTGCGGTATTGCAAATGGTATCGCACGGCCTGATGACGGCCCTTTTCTTCGCTGCAATCGGTATGATCTACAGCCGCACACATACGAGGCAGGTAGCACAATTAGGTGGCCTGCTAAAAGTAACGCCGTTTATCTCTACCGTATTTATAATTGCAGGTTTTTGCTCACTGGGGCTTCCGGGCTTTAGTGGCTTTGTAGCTGAAATGACGGTGTTTATGGGCTCATGGCAAAACCCTGATGGGTGGTACCGTTTTGCTACTATCCTCGCCTGCGCTTCTATAGTGGTGACGGCAGTGTATATATTACGGGCAACAGGCAGATCAATTATGGGACCATTAAACGCATCACACGCTAAATTAACCGACGCAACATGGAATGAAAAACTGGCTGCCGGTATTTTGATTGCAGGCATCGTAATAATGGGCCTTGCGCCTTTTTTACTTACAAAGTTGATAACGCCTTCAACAGATATTATTATGAATAAGGTATTGACAATAATGACAATTCAAAAGTAAAAAGTAAGAAATCAAAGTACTATGAAGTTTGAGGCGCTAATATTTAAAAAAGAATAAGCCTACCAGCCTTAAACATTTTTGACTTTTGATTTTTGATTTTACACTTTTAACTAAACAATGTAAACGAGTAACAATGTGGACTGATTTTTTAATACTCATGAAACAAGAAATGGCCGTGGTCGCCATGGTTTTCATACTACTGTTTATGAAACTGGGAAAAGACAGAAGCAACGAAAGTTATATGAACGTGATCAATGTATTGCTTTTGCTTAATCTTATCCTGGGTTTCGTATGCAATCGTGAAGGCATATTGTTTAATGAAATGTTCCGTACCAATAAGTTGATAGTACTTGAAAAAAATATTCTCAACCTTGCGATGCTCATCATTTCGCTGCAATCGTGGTCATGGCTAAAGACGCATAAACATGTGCCGGAATTTTATATACTACTGTTGTCCTCACTGCTGGGCATGTTCTTTATGATCTCTTCGGGCAATCTTCTCATGTTTTACCTCGGCCTTGAGATGTCGACCATTCCTGTGGCAGCAGCAGTAAATTTCGACCTGGCAAAGAGACGTTCATCCGAAGGCGCCATGAAGTTAATTTTTTCATCCGCATTTTCATCCGCCTGCTTGTTATTTGGTATTTCCATGTTGTATGGTACTACCGGTACACTGGTATTTACTGAACTGCCACAGCATATAAGCAATAATCCATTGCAGCTGTTTGCCTTTATATTAATCATTGCAGGATTTGCTTTTAAAATTTCAGTAGCTCCTTTTCACCTGTGGACGGCGGATGTATATGAAGGCGCTCCGGTATCAGTAACTTCATTTTTATCTGTCATATCAAAAGGTGCAGTACTCTTTGTATTCGTATCAGTGCTATACACAGTATTCAGCCCATTGGCGAAAGTATGGTACAACATGATTTTCATCTTGTCGTTACTCACTATAGCTATAGGCAACTTGTTTGCCATCCGGCAGGAAAACTTCAAGCGCTTTCTTGCCTTTTCTTCCATTGCTCAGGTAGGCTTTATACTGGTGGGTGTATCAGGAGGAACGGATATTTCAACCACCTCTGTTATCTACTTTGTATTGATCTATGTTTTCTCGAACCTTGCTGCATTTGGCGTAGTATCAGTGGTAACGTCTGCGACGGGAAAAGAAAATATCAGCGACTACAAGGGACTCTACAAAACCAATCCTGCGTTATCATGGGTGTTGGCAATAGCCATGTTTTCACTGGCCGGTGTGCCGCCAACAGCAGGATTTTTCGGTAAGTTCTTTTTACTGATAGCAGGTGCAGGCAAAGGAAATTATATCTTGATAAGCATCGCTGCTTTAAACATTATTATCTCGCTTTATTATTATTTGCGGGTAGTAAAAGCAATTTTCATGGATGCAAATTCAACACCACTTCCTTCCGTGCGCATACCGCTTATGTCAAAGCTGGCATTTGCCGTATGTATTGCCGGAGTTATATCAATAGGTGTTGCAAGCCCTGTATATGATTATATCTATTCGCTGATAGTACTAAACTAGTGTTAAGCAAAAAAATAAAACGTTGTGAGGTGGCTTTCCTAATTTCTATTTCCTAATTCCTAATTCCTAATTAATCTTTCCATGGCTATTAATAAAAATCACGAGTTTGATGATCTGCAGGGAGTAAAATGTGCGATTGTAGAAAAAAACGTTTTACAGGAACGTGCTGATTTCCTGAAAACACTTCTTGAAACCAATGGATATACAGTGATAGTAGCTCCTGCGCCACCGCCAAAAGCCGCGCCTACTGCCGCTGAAGAAGGATCGCCTGCAACGCCGGTCAGTTTTATTGTTGGCGTTACCGATGTTACTTTTAGCGCTGTATTGGCTGTTTTTGGACGACAGCTGCGTACAAAAGATGGCCACGTTGTATCACTGGCATACTGGCAGCAAAAAGAAGCCGTATCAAACGACGAAGTGCCTTATTACGAGAAGAGTAGCACCTGACAACCTAAGCATGTAGAACTTTTAACTACGAACAAAAAAAGAGGAGGCCGGAAGCCTCCATCTTCATGTTGCACATGCGACAAAAAAAACAATTTAGGTCAGCGAGTGTTCTATCGATCTACCCTCGTTACCGGTATTAAACTTTATCCTCAAAACAATCACGGGCAAAAATTGTTATAATAAAGACATTTTACTTCGAGATAGTCGCACCTAAGACTATCTGATTTTGCGGAATAAACGGAGTTTATAATAAAACAACCCCGCCCATGGCCGATACAAACCTATATAATTCTTCAAGAACCAGTCTCAAAGACGAGCACCCACCACGTGCATTGCAGAAAGGAAGAAGGTTGTTAAACCCTGTTGACAGAATTTCTGAAATTGTTTTTGGATTGATCATGGCGCTTAGTTTTACCTGCACCATTAGTGTTGTTGAATCAGGCAAAGCCGATGTAAAAGACGTTCTTATCGGTGCTATCGGATGTAATCTTGCGTGGGGATTGGTAGATGCCATTATGTTTGTTTTAACCGGCCTTGCGGAGCAAGGTCGCGGCAGGATGATTCTTCGCTATATACGCTCAACCAGTACGCCGGAAAAAGCAAGAGAAGCAATTTCAGATGCGTTACCACCTGTTGTTTCTGCTGCAATGAAAAATGAGGACTTTGAAACTGTCCGTAAACGGTTATTAGATCTTCCGGAATCAAGTTTGCGTGTGCGGATAAAAACAACAGATATAAAAATGGCGCTCGGCGTTTTCCTGCTGGTATTTCTCTCTACTTTTCCTGTGGCAATTCCATTTAAATTCATTGACGATATCAAGCTGGCAATGCGTGTTTCCAATGGAATAGCAATAGTGCTGATGTTCGTCGGAGGATGGATGCTTGCAGGTTATAGCGGTTACAACAAATGGCGCATGGGACTTTTCATGGTTCTGCTTGGAATATTACTTGTTGCTATTACCATTTTTCTCGGAGGCTGATTATGCATAAAATATTCATACTTTTTATTTTCTATTTTCTGCGAAACATTGCGACTGCTCAAGATAAACCTGTCGATTCAACGCAGGCCAAATGGACCTTTTCGGCCTCAGGTTATTACTATTTTATTCCCGAAGAAAAAAACACGGGCACGCTTATCGGATATGCGGATCATAAATCTTTACATTTAGAAGCAAGATATAATTATGAAGATTTGAAAACTGTTTCTGCATTTGCCGGATGGCGTTTTGAAACCGGGGAAAAATTTCAGTTTGCTGCCACCCCTATGGTGGGCTTAGCAGCCGGAAATTCGAACGGTCTTATACCGGCATTGGAACTGGAAGCTTCTTATAAAATTTTTGATCTGTACTCCGAAAGCGAATACCTGATAGACTTTGCAGACAAAGGCAATAATTTCTTTTACGTATGGTCAGAACTGGCAGTGACTCCAATCAACAGTCTTCGAACGGGCATTTCAATACAGCGAACACGTTTATACCAAACGAGTCTCGACACACAGCGCGGTATTTTTGCTGAATATTCATTCTGGAAACTTACCGCAGGTGTATATTATTTCAACCCCTTCTCCATCGACAATTTTGTTATTGCATCATTAAGTATCTATTTTTGAATGCTATAAACTGAGACAATTTGAGTTGTCAATTGTTATTGTTTATGATACTCACGTAAATCGCTATTCGAATTTAAAACGCTATATCTTTTTTAATTATGTTCTTTGTATAAAACGCGATCCGTTATTTTGATTATGTCCACAGCAATTTGCGTAATTTGTAGTCCATTGCCACGATAGAATAAAAACATGCGCAAAAAGGTCTGCTATGAACATCCTTATTTATTTTTTTGTCTTTCTCTCCTCTCTTGTCGTGGATCTTGTGCCTTTTATCGGCCCTCCGGCATGGATCGTGATGGTTTTTTTCCAGGTAAAATTTGACCTGAATATTTGGTTTGTGCTCATTACAGGCGTTGCGGGATCTGCAATGGGAAGATACTTGTATAGTGGCTATATATATTTGCTATCCAAACGTTTTCTCAAACCTGAAAAAAAGGATGATCTGCAATTTATTGGAGGGAAGCTAGCAGATAATAACTGGAAGGTTCAACTCTTTGTGTTGCTTTATACACTCATGCCCCTCCCATCCACTCCTTTGTTTACAGTGGCGGGGAGTTCCGGGGTAAAAACTTCATATTTGATCCCGGCTTTTATTGTTGGCAAATTTATTAGCGATGCCGTTATGGTCTTCACCGGTGATTATGTAGCAAACAATTTTAATGATATTATTCATGGTATTCTAACCTGGAAGGTTTTCCTGGGAACGTCTATTGGTATACTTTTGATATGCCTTTTTTTATTTACAGACTGGAAAAAATTATTACAGGAGAAAAAATTCAGAATCAATTTTAACATCTGGAAATAACTGGTGAAACACACATCAACCTGATGATTATCGGGCTATCTGGGATGGCCAGATGAGCATAATCAAATACAGCAATGATCGCCATCATTTTATAAAACAACATCGTTTAGTAGATTAGTAGACGAATTTCAACTTCTTTCTCTTCTCCTCCCAGTATCCTGCCGCAAAAAAGCAAAAGATATCAGTACCTTATTTAAAGCGCATTTTATTCTTACATCTTTAAATGCAAGGGTTATGAAAAAGATATTATTAACGCTAGTCGCAACAATTGCAACATTTTATTTTTTAGCCTGCAAGAAAATTATTGATCAAATAAATAAAAATCCAACACAAACATTTCAGTTCTGCGACATCAAAAAATTCAAGATATGGTATAGGGACTCCTACTATGAATTTACAGTCTATTACAACAAAGCTGGCCAGCCGAAAGATGTAGTTGGTAAATATCCCGACATACCCGGAAACTTTGCTGAAAATGATCAGCATTTTAGATACGATAAACAGAGCCGCCTTACAGACTGGCTCGTTGAGCCTGCCGGGCAACAGCATGCCTGGCTATGGCACACTTATCACTACTTATCTCCTACAAAAGTTGTAGACACGCTTTATAATTGCTGGTACTACGATTCGTACATTACCGATAGTCACCCTCCATATAACAGCGCCCTTACAAATACAAGATACCTGAACTTCGATAACTCCGGAAGAATTTCAACAGTTACGGATCCTGTCAGTAATTATACTCAATTTTTTTTGTATGATGCAAATGGAAATTCAAATATGTATTCAGCTTACGACTCAGCAATAAATATCCGGCGAACCAATAAAATTTGGATGTTTGTTAGTTTAGATTACAGTTTGCATAACCCTACGGCTCTGCCATGGGGCACATACCATTTCGAATACAACCCCTACCTGTTGCCTGCAAGCTGGACTTTTTCAGATCCTTATGGCGGTCCTTTTATGTCCTCTTTTGCGGCAAATAAAATGGAAATAGAATATGATTGTAACGGAGTTCCCAAATATTATTGAGTACTCGCGGCGAAAAGCTAAGATCATTATTCCTCAAACTATAAAGCTTAAACCTTACCCTTCTTTTGAGAACAATGTTTACCAAAAAAAAAGATAACCACCTTGTTCGGGTGGTTATCTTTTTTTAGAATGAATATTTTACTGTCCTACTGTTTTATAATAGTTACCCAAATTTGTTGGGGCGCCGTTCTTATCCACCAGCATTGACGTCCAAAGGCCGGCCATTGTGGGCGATCCGCTGAACCATGAATAGCGGAACACCGCATCCATCGATTCATAAGAGTTTAGCACCTGGGGCATAAAGTTTGCAAGTATCCAGTCGGAAGAATAGTGGTTTGTTTCAGGATGTCCGCTGGTCGCATTGTCATCACGTGGCGCAAATTCGGTTATCCATACACGTTTTGAATATTTGTTGTAAATATTACTTACCTGGGTTGCGTAAGTGGAAGGACTTTGTCCCATATAAATATGCAGGGCAATATAATCCACTCTCAGGTTGCGCTGTTGTACACCTTGCATGAATTGATCGAACCATGCAGCACCAGGCCAGCTCACTGCGGGACTTACCAATTTAATACCCGGATCAAGTTTGTTGCACAATGTTTCCCAATCATCCAATGCCTGCGATACACTCATGTTTGATTCTGCAGTAAGATCTGGTTCATTAAAACCAAGTACAAAGAAAATCTTACCATCACGATACATCTGGTTCACTACGTCAATATTTGCCTGTGTTACGTTCGTATGGCTCCAGAACATTGGAACAAACTCAATTCCTTTCGGCGCATCCGGATCAAGACCTGTAGTAGTGCCCCAGGTATAATACCAGTTTGCATTGAGGTTTTTTATATTGTCGGCCCAAAAACCAGTACTGGTTCCTGTGCTAAACGCAGCTCCACGTTTTTTGGTAGTAAATGTAGCACTGCCGTTACCGCTTTGTTTAGCCAGTGGCAAATCGCTTATAAGCTGACTTTTGGTGCAGGATGATGCCAGGATCATCAACAGCATACCAAGTGTTATATTCATTTTCATTTGACTGTCGTTATTTGTTGTCAAAAAATGTTTTATTCAAAAATTAAGGAGTTGGCAAAGTGCCATTGTAGCCTGCATTTTTCAAAGCAGGATTACCGCCGCTCATCTGCCAGATATTGGTAAAATCAAAACCTAAACCCTGATAGAAAGACTGCGTTAAATCTGTTGTTAATTTGGTTCCACCATCTAAACCGCCTGCATTGTCAACAGGCGTTGCAATACCCGTTACTGCTGCCGCATAGTTCGTAGCGTTTACTCCGGTTCCATTTGCTGCCGTACCCACAACACGTTGCAGATATGGTGTAGCAGAAGAAGAACCGATGGTTGCATTTACCACTACACAGTTTGAAGCATAGCCATTGTTTTGGAAAGTACTTGCAATCCCTGCATTCGCCAAACCGGTAGCGGTGATGCCACCGAGAGTAGCACCAATTACAACACAATTTGAGGTAGCTCCTTTACCGGTACCGTTAATTCCTCCGGCCGCCCCTGTATTTACTACCCCTCCCACATTTAATGTAGAACCGCTTACCAAACAGTTACGCACGTTGGCAGCCACACCGCCAATACCGCCCATAGAGAAACAGTTGGTAATATTACCGGTAAACAAGCATTCATCAATTCGCATGTTGTCGTTGTTGTTTGCACCAAAGATGCCGCCAACACCATTCGTACCACCTGCAGCTACGCCTGTAATTACAACTGAAGAAGCGCAGTTTTTAATCGTTACTGCAGATTCGCCTCTGCCCAGTATTCCACCAATTCTGCTTTTCGCTGCTGTAATACTGATATTTCCTTTTGCTGTACAATAAGAAATTTCACTGGCATTGGTTGATGATTTGCCAACAATACCACCAACCATTCCACTGGAAGAAGTGATGGAAAGATTAGTAGCACACTGTGTAACTTTACCAGCTGTTAATTCTCCTACCACACCACCTGTTATGTCACTCGTGTTTGTGCTAACCAGTGTACCTGCGACAGTTACGTTTTGAACAGTTCCGGAATTTGTACCAGCAACTAAACCAAAAGCAACCGCTGTTGTCATATTAACACCAGTGAATTGTATGTTTTTAATAGTGCCTGTATTGGTAACAACAAATGCACCTTTTGTAGCAAAAGCTCCTGACAGACCACTCAAGCTGAAACCTGCTCCATCTACAGTACCACCGAAAGTTGTGATGGCTGTCCACGGATTGGTTACAGTAATATCATTCATGAATTTTACTGATGCATTCGGATAGTTCGCCATTGTAGAATTTAATTGATCCTGGTCCTTTACCATGTAAGGATCACCTGTAGTACCGCTGCCACTTTCATACATGCTTTTTGAACTGATGGCAATCGTACGCGCAGTTGTCTTTACATTGGCTCCTGCACCTGTTTGTGCGAGGCTCATTGCCACGGTAATATTACCGGGCGTAAACGTGCCGCCAGACTTATCCGCTGTTATATTTCCTGTAGTTGTATTGTATGTAATAGCAGCTCCTGTTGGGTTTGCCGTTGTGTTTACATATACATCTTTAGGTGTTACACCTAATGGCACCGATGCAGAATTAGTACCCATTGTAATGTTGATAACTGTTGGAAAACTACTGCCAACTGCCAGTATGCGGGTGTCTTTTGCACTACCAGCTGCTGTTGAAAGCGCTATTGTGTTGCTACCTGTAACCGCAACACCCGAAGCATCGCAATTGGTAAATGCGACTTCGCTGTTTGCTGCTATACCTGCTACTACATTGTTTGCAGTAACTGAACCGGTCAGCGTAAGATTTTTCACTACCGCTGCCGCACCTGCATAACCAAAGAATGACTGGTTGTCAAGTGTTGGCTGGTTGATAGCATATTTTATCGTTTGTCCATTGCCGTCAAATGAACCTGTGAACGGTGCGGCAGATGTTCCGATCGGGCTCCAGTTTTGACTCGAAGCGTCTATAGTCGCTATTACTTTATAAGCCTTATTCAATCCGTATTGTACACGGTTTAGATCGTTCAATGATGCAATTTCATAAGGATGAGCAATAGAGCCATCTCCAGCCGAAAACGCCGATACAGGGATTTTTACTGTTACAGCAGGTCTTGCACCAAAACTTGCAACTGCTATCACCGTGTCACTTAAAAATTGAGCGGTTGGAGTAAGCGTAAGTGTGCCTTTACCAGTATAAGGATCAGCAACAACATTTGTTGTAAGGCCCTGGATAGTATTGCTGTTACTTACTAAAATAGCAGCAGGGGTTGGATCCACTGTAAAGCTTATTTGCTTAATAGCTGACAACGATGTGATCGCTGTATTATCTATAGTAAAATGAATGACACCATTAGGATCCGGATCCTGAGCCACGGCAACAGAAACAGTAGTGTTATAAATTTTACTGTTGTACATTATTTTTATAGGCAGGTAAGTCACCTTCAATTCAACAGGAGTACCTGATACCGGTACTTTTACAGCACCGCTGTCTTTCTTTAATGTAACTGTGGTAGCAGGAATATACATACCATTTACTGTGTCAGCACTTATAGTAGCGGTACCGCCTCCGCAGTTTTCATAAAGGATAACGGCCTGGCTCGTTGATGCAAGTTTGGTCGCTTGTACGAAGCTGCCTTCCGCATAACATCCTTCCGTGTTTATATCAAATGTCCTTGCAAATTTGTTATCGTCATTTTTACGGCAGGCAAGCGCACACACCAGCACTGTAAAAAGAGAAAATATAATTAGTTTTTTCATGGGCCCTAACATTTATACTTTAAAATGTGTTCCATTAATTAATTTATTCGTCAAGCTTAGTCATGATCTGCAAATCCCGCTCTGCACAATACAATTTGTCTTGTAGCACCATCTGAACAAGATTTCCAAACGACCATTTTATCTGCGTTTATTGATTTCACCTGGTAGTCTGAACTCCAATCCGTGAAGTAGGATAGAAAACCGCCACCTGATGAGAATATCAGGCTATAGTTTCCGGCACCATCTTTTAACAATGACCAACCCATATTTTTAGGAGGTGTACAATAAACAATATAATCGCCGGTAGCTCCGGGTACTATTGATGAAACCGGCACCGCTCCGGTTGATTGCCATGCGCCGTTAGTACGCAGTAAAGTGTAAATGCCTTTGCCTGCATCAGCACCGGAAGAGATAGCGTTAGAAGCTGCGCAGCTTGTACCGTGATTGCGATATTCAAAAGCAAAACCATCTTTATCTGTAAGCTTGAAAATAAGACTGTCGTCATACATACCGGCACCGTACTTGTTATTAGCACGATTATTATAGCCATTGGCACCATCTGCCGGAAGTGCGGCCCAATCTCCGTTTCCGCCTTTTTGAGGATTCTTGATCAGGTGTCCTGTAATCATAGAATCTACTACCCATACTTTGCCACCGGGATTATTAATACCACCTGTAAGCAACGTATAAATGCTGTCTTTCAGTAAATCATAATTGCTTTTCAAAACAGGAATTACGATGGATACGATATTGGTTTTCCCTCCGCTGCCATAAGCGTTTAATGTTACAGTGTAGTTGCCTGGCGATGGATATTGAACACGTGCCGAACTCGCACCATTTACTTTGGCACCATTTCCAAGGTCCCAGTATCCAATTACATTGCCGGGGTTCGCGGTCAATATGTAGGTGTTGGGCAAACTATCGGGTGTTACAACAATGCGCAGATCATCTATTTTGGGATCCAATGAAATGGGCGCTTGTGGCCTGCACGCCGCCATTGCAGTAATAAGCAGAATGCAGAAAGTTGAATGTATATTGAAAATATTTTTTTTCATGTATAAAATGATTAAAGATTATGAAACCATTAATAGCCTGGATTTTGTATAAAAACTCCATTCGATTGAGTAATCTCATACTGAGGTATTGGCAACAGTCCTGCACGCTGTTTATTATATTTAACACTAAAGTCGCCTGCTTCGCCGTTGTTTAAAACAGACGCGGCATAGTCCTGACCTTTTCTCAATACATCCCAATAACGGACACCCTCAAGTGACAATTCAAATACTCTTTCATCATCTATCATCGTTTGTGTAAGCTGGCTTGCAGTAGTTGTTACAGAACCAACGCCCATTGCACGTTCGCGAACACGTTTGTAATAAGTCAATGCTGCGTTTTTATCACCATAATTCAAATTCAGTTCTGCTGCCATCAACAACACGTCTGCAAAACGTATCACGGGGTTATCGTTAGGATAATTTAACTCGCGGGAACCTCCAGCAGCGTTGTTATACGTAATTGGTGCAAACTTCCTGCAAAAATATCCTGTGTTCTGATATCCTTTTGTGTATTTAAGCGCTTCGCCGTCATCGCCGGTTACGGTGCTTGCATTGGCGTTGATAAGGGTAGCGAAACGGCGCGGGTCCTTTGGATCAAATTTGTCAAAAAGTTTTTTGCTTACTGGCGCGAATGACCAGCCGGCAGCGTATGTACCACTTATGTCACGCATGCCCCACAAAATAACCGCCTGGTTTCCCATGCAACCTTCCCTGTTGCCCCAGTCGCCCCATTTTGATAAAGCCGAATACTGAACTTCAAACACACTTTCAACATTGTTTTTATTAGCTACATCAAACAGAGGTGTTACACCGCGCTTAGTACCTGCAGTCACATTTGTTTTGTCGTATGCATTTGGCATCAGATCGTTGCCACTGTTATTGATCACATCATTGCCGATAGCAATAATATCTTGTGTAGTAACACCCGGCAGTTGAGGTTTGCCATAATAGCCGGTGTAGTACAACCACACACGCATCAACAAGGCCTGCGCAGCAGCTTTAGACACTCTTCCTTTACTTTCTGCAGCAATGACAATCGCAGATTTTGGAAGCGCATCGGTTGTACCATCAGTTAGTTTCGCATTGATCGCGTCGCGCAGATCAATGCCAATTTGTTTGTAGATCTCTTCAGGAGCCACTTGTTTTTGAGCGCCATCTGCTGCTGTATATTGTCTGAGCAACAATGGCACATTGCCAAACAAACGAACAAGATCGAAATAATAATACGCTCTCAAAAATTTAGCTTCAGCTTCATACTGTGGTTTTAGGTCAGGGTGCTCAAATGGTATATTGGGCAACTTATCGAGGAGTATATTGCTGCGTTTTAACCCGGTGAAATATTTGCTCCACAATGCTTCCGGTCCGGGATCGGTAACAAATTCCTGAAACTGGTCAAGACGTACTGTTGCAGGAATATCAGTCGCATTGGCTCCGCCTCCATAACAATAGTCGCCCATTACTTCACTAACAAGTGAGAAGGCCACATTCTGTGCACTGCCGCCTGCGGTACTTGGCGCATCATAAGTAAGTACGCTATAAGCAGATGTTAAAGCCTGAAAAGCATCAGTTTCATTGCGGTAAAAATTGTCTGCGGTTTGCTGCATCGTCGGATCGATGTTCAAAGATTTTGCACATCCTGCCAACGCAGTTAAAGCAAATCCGGATGCAAAAAATATATTTCTAATTTTCATTTTTGTATAGTTTGCGATCGTTACAGATTAATATTACAACCTACGGTAATGGTGCGTGGATGTGGATATACACCATAGTCCACTCCTGTGCTCATAGGGCTGCCGCCAATTTCAGGATCCCATCCGTAGTATTTGGTAAATGTGAAAAGGTTCTGTGCTGCACCATATACTTTTATGCTTTGGAAGTATTTGAATGGGCGATTGAATGTGTAACCAAGTGACACATTGCGCACGCGCCAGTAAGAACCATCTTTTACATAGAAGTCAGAAACACTTGACCACGATTGGTTCTGGTCATTTTGTGTAACACGTGGAATGCTATTCGAAGTACCTTCTCCATGCCAGCGACCCAGCACCCAATTTGCATAATTGCTCATTGGAAGATCCACTCGGCGAAGTACACTGAAGACTTGGTTGCCTGTTGCGAAGCTGTTATTAATGGTAAGATCGAAACCGTGATAACCCAGGTTCAGATTAAAACCTCCGGTCCAATCAGGATTAGGATTACCCAGATCAACTTTATCATTCTCATTAATTACACCATCTCCGTTTGTATCCTGAAATTTAAAATCGCCGGGTTGTGCTTTAGGTTGAACAAGATTTTTTACACCTGTTTTAATATCACTGTACACATAGTTATTGATCTCGTCCTGGTTCTGAAAAATGCCCATTGTTTTCAATCCCCAGAAATAAGCCATCGGGTGGCCAACTTCCATTCTTGTAATTGGCGAGGAACCAAAACCCTGCATGGTAACGCCACCTACAAAGCCAGAGCCATTATCAACTTTTGTAACGGTATTTTTATTATACGCCGCATTGGCATTAACATCTAAAAGCACCTGCCCTATTTTCTTTTTGTACGACAATGACAGCTCTATTCCTTTGTTGTTAACATTGCCTACATTTTTTGTTGGGAAAGATCTTGGTCCATCTCCATACATCAAAAGATCCTTAGCGATCATCAGGAGATCCTTTGTTGTTTTGGAATAAATATCAATTGTCGCAGTGAAATCATTCAGGAACACAAGGTCAACACCAATATTGGATTGCTCAACCGTTTCCCATTTCAAAGCCGGATTAGGTGTTTTTAAAGGATCTGCTCCCGTTGCAATGGATTGCGATGCAGACTGGCTTCCATACGCATAACCCATTGCATAAGTAGAGATGGTTGATAAATACTGGAAGTCGCCAATATTATCGTTACCATTTCTTCCCCACCCTGCTCTTAGTTTCAGGTTGTTGATCCACGCAATATCCTTCATGAATTTTTCATTGCTTAAGTTCCATCCGGCAGATACTGAGGGGAATGTACCATACTTGTTGTTCGGTCCAAAACGGGATGAACCATCGCGACGAAATATTGCAGTAAACATGAAGCGGTTATCGTATGAATAGTTTACTCTTCCAAAATAAGAGAACCATGATGCTTCGTAATTGCCGTTCACTAACGGACCACCACTAACAGATGGAGCTGCCGAAGATGCCATGCTCAACCATGCATAGTTAGGATCATCAATGATGAGGTCGTTACGACTGCCGCTCATTGCTAATGGAGTGTAGTGCTGAGAGCTTGTACCTACTAGCGCAGTGATATCATGGTTACCAAGTTTTTTGATGTATGTCAAAGTATTATCCCATGTCAGTGTGCGCACTTCGCTCATAGATTGTCCGGCTCCTGTATGCGTAGTTCCGGTTGTTGAGTTCAGTTTATAAATAGGAGTATAGCTTTTAGAACCGTCCCATGTAAAGTTTGCAGTTCCGGCCGTTTTAATTCTGAAATCTCTAAGAAATTTCAGTTCTGCAAAACCGGTACCCATCATTTTGGTATACCAGGAAGGACTATTGTTAAAATAAATGCGGGCAACAGGGTTTACTACTTCCTGCGATACATAATTTGAAGCGGCAAATCCACCGTATTCCTTACCATGAGAGAGAGTAAGTGTGGTATCATAAACCGGTGTCAGCGGATCCATATTCAATGCACCAACCAGCGGGCCGGCAGTAAGGCTGTTTTGCGTTACTGACTGTTTCTGCACGCGGGAAATGGTCACATTCGCACCAGTTGTCAATGCATCATTAAGAAATTTGCGATCAGCTGTAATGTTGAATGTGTAACGCTCAAACTGTGATTTGCCTTTCGCCAATATACCGTTTTGAGAAAAATAGGCGCCAGACATGCTGTAGGAAGATTGTTTGTCGCCACCCCGTAATGAAATCTGGTGTTGCATTACCGGCGCATTGCGATACAATACGGCTTCCTGCCAGTCTGTTCCTTTGTATTTGCTATAATAGTCCAGGTCTTCAGCACTAAAAGGCAGTTTGGATTGTCCACCGTTAGCGGCAGCTTCATTTTGAATAACAGTATATTCATGGGCGTCCAGCACTGGAATTTTGCGTGCTATATTCTGCCATCCGTAATAGCTGTTATACTGCACGGTGCTTTTACCGGGCAAACCCTTTTTGGTAGTGATAATGATAACGCCATTTCCTCCTCTTGCTCCATAAATGGCGCTTGATGCGGCATCTTTCATTACTTCCAATGATTCGATGTCGGTAGGACTTAAATATTCAATGTCTCCTACAATAACACCGTCTACAATGTAAAGTGGCTGTGCGGTGCCATTTGTTCCTACTCCACGGATGCGAATGGACATTCCGGTTCCGGGCTGGCCACTATTAGCAGTTACAGTAACTCCGGCCGCCTTGCCCTGCAATGCGTCATCAGCACGCATGGCGCCCGGTTGCACCAGATCCGCTCCTTTTATGGACGTAATGGCCCCGGTTACAAGACTTCTTTTTTGTGTGCCGTAACCAACGACTACCACTTCATTCATCGCCTGCGCAGCTGGTGACAGCGTCACATCCACATTGTTGGTGCCTTTTACAGACACTTCTTTGTCCTTCATACCTACACTGGAAACTACAAGCGTTTCTGTTCCGGAAGGTACCTTAAGTGCAAAATGACCTAAGGCATCTGTGGTGGTGCCTACGGTAATTTTTCCTTTTACATATACTGAAACTCCGGTAATGGGGGCATTATCGTTCTGACCTTTTATTGTGCCCGTGATGGTCCTGCTTTCCTGCGCGAAGGACGTTCTGCTCACAGAAAATACGCAGGTAATAAACAGCAGTAGATAGAGGAAGCGTTTGGTACGGCTTTTCATATACAAGCTTTTGTTAAAAAAAATGTTAAAGCAAAGATATCGGAAACAGTTTTCAAATAAAAAGGATTTATATCATAAAATATTGATTATTATGCACTTGCAAATAGTTCAATACGCTTTAATCGCATTTGCAATTCGGATTTATTTTTTGATTGTCAATGCTTTTGGTCCGACTTTTTCCGACGGGTGAAAAACTTTGATACGCCAGAAAAACTTTATTTTTTCTAAAAAAACCTGGTCTGGAATCGGAACTTTGGTGGGTAAGTTGAACTGTGGAGTTATTTATAGCAGAAACTTGCTGCAATCTTACCTTTTTCGTTTAAAAAAAGGCATGATCCACCTCACTAAAAGACATTTAAAGCATTGTCTTATTAAGCAGCAAGGCAGAAACTTTTGTACACTACCGTAGATTCTTATATCAATGTCGTTTAGTTAGGCGATATCGCTGTTTGCCATATTAATGTCCTACGCCCGCCCGCGCCGGATCGGACGGGGACAAAAAGCTCCTCTCCGCAATATTTCCTATTGATATTAATGCCCTATGGGCAATAGAACTTTTCCCGCAGGAAAAAATATCAATAGAAATCGCCGTAACCTGAACATTATTGCCCCCCATCCGATCCGGCGCGGGCGGGCGCAGGGCATTAACCTGCGCTTTCCTTAACTAAACGACCTTGATTCCTATATACATAAAAAAGCCGCCGGTAATGAACCGACGGCTTTACATTGAAACCTTAAGATAAAAAAGCTATTTTTTTGGCACTTCAAATCCCAATGCCTTTACATACCCTTCGTTTATTACACAATTTTCAAACTTGCAGTTTTCCAGGTAGTCGTTCAGCGCCTGTTTGATCGCTTTGCGGTTAGGCGCCGCATTGCGAATATCCTTGTAGCTGTTTCTTGGTGTTTCAGCATAAGTTATCAGTGAATCGTACAGGGCAGGCTTGTTTACTGAAGCTATATTTTTGGGGCTGTCCATCTTTTTATATGGCCAAAAGTGCCAGCCAATGTTGTTTTCTTCCAGTACTTTTCTAAATTTCATCACCCATTCATCGTTATTCTCTCCTGTCTCACCAGCATAAATAGGTACACTGAATTGATCCCTAAATTCTATAAACCGTTTTACAGAGCCAAAGTCAGGCTGATCACCGTATTTATGAAAAGTATAAACAAGTTTTGAATCAAAAGGCTGTCCGAATATCTTGAAATTGGTATTCCACTGGGCACCGCCTAAGAACATAATGTGATTTTTATCAACCTTACGGATCTCTTTTACAAGGTCTTTATAAAATGGCTCGACGTATTGGCTCAAAGAATCTGCGTTAAAGTAATGTGCCACTGGTTCGTTTAGCAGATCATAACCCATTACTGTTGTTTCCTTACTGTATCTCGCAGCAATCTTTTTCCAGATATCAATCGTCTGCTTCTTGTATTTCTCACTTTGAAAAAGGAAAGGATAGCCAAAGCTGTCGTCAATATTGTCACCTGTTTGGCCGCCGGGTGCGCAATGCATGTCAAGAATAACATACAGATCTTCGGCTTTGCACCATTTAATAACCTTATCCAGCAATTCAAATCCACGGGTATCATCATTTACACCCAGATAATCTTCTTTGGTAAATAAGCGGTAATTAAAGGGAACGCGAATGGAATTCACTCCAATAGATTTCAGAAAATGAATATCCTTCTGTGTTACATAGTTTTGAAGAAATTTTTTCCAAAACGCCACCGCTTCTTCCGGTCCAATCACCTGTGCGATAGCCGCATGGATCATAGCTGGGGAATTGGTGTTTTTAAATTTAAACATATAGCCTTCCGGCACCAGCCAGTTACCTAAATTGGTTCCTTTTATCAAAAATGGCTTGCCATCTTTTCCTATAATTTCTTTTCCTTGTACAGTAACAAATTTAGACTGAGCCTGTGCCAGAGAAGTGAAAATGGCTATATAAAAGAATAGGGTACAAATCTTTTTCATCTTGGGTACGGATTAATTCTAACGTTGGTTTTTCTAATTTTTTATGCTGTCATAATATGCTTTCATAACATAAAAGGCTTTTTTCTTTCTGCCATGCTGGTCTATCAATCCTTTGTTGTTCCAGCCCTCCTGGTAAGTGGCATTGTTGCGACGGGGCGAACGGAAGTCAGCCAATATCCATGGAGAAATTCCTGTGAAATTGTCGGGCATTCTTTTTAGCATGGCCACTTGTTCCTGGTAATACCATTCCTGGAACTCTTCGCTCCATAATGTGCCTGCATCTGCGTGATAGCCTCCCAGCGCTTCAGCACCGGTTTCGCTTATGAACAGGGGCTTGTTATATTTCGTGGCCCAGTTTGCAGTGCGACAAGCTTCCGGAGTGCCGCCATACCAGCCGAGGTATTCGTTGAAAGCCACTACATCTACATATTCACCAAGTGGGTCATCTATAACCCGCAGATTTTTTTCAGATTGATAATCCACCTCAAGTGCGGCAGAGACAAGTCGTGAAGGATCCAAACCTCTTGCAGTTTTAAGTAAGGTGCTCATAAAACGTGTACGGGCCTCACTTACAGGTGTTTCATTTCCCACTGACCAAATAATAACGCTTGCCCTGTTTTGATCGCGGGATATCATTTCATTCAACTGTACTTTCGCTTTTTCCAACACAGCATCGCTCGTAAAATCGATCGTCCAGTAAACAGGGATCTCAGACCATACAAGCAATCCTAAAGAATCTGCCATTCTCGTCATGGCTTCATCATGCGGATAATGTGCGAGCCGCACCATATTACATCCAAGTTCTTTTGCCCATCCGAGTAACATGGCTGCATCTTTGCTGCTATAAGCGCGGCGTATTTCCTGCGGAACTTCTGCATGTATGCTTATCCCTTTCAGGAATACTGTTTTTCCATTGAGTAGCAGTTTTTTCCCATCTACAGTAATGGTTCTAAAACCAATTTTATCTGTTACTTTATCCGCAGCAGTTGTTACTACAACATTATATAATTTTGGATTTTCGGGACTCCAGCGCTGAAATGTAGTTGGCAGTTTGAAATTGATTTTTGCAGATCCTGCGTCTGCGGTAAACTCTTTCTTTACTTTGAGTTCGGGTATTTCTACAGAAATTTTTTCTCCTGCTTTAGCATTATCCAATTTTACCCAACCTTCCACTTCTGTTGTATTCACTACCGGCTTTAGCTGAATGGCATAATTCCTTATCGCAGCAGCAGAAGGGAGTTCCACCAGCTTTACATCACGGGTTATGCCACCATAGTTCCACCAGTCGGTATTGAGCGTTGGTATTTCATCGGCGTAACGTTTGTCGTCAACTTTTACTACTAAATAGTTATTGGTTGATTTCAACGCATTATCAGGAATCTCAAAATTGAATGGTGTAAAACCGCCTTTGTGTGTGCCTAGTTTTATACCGTTTAAGTACACGTCGGCTTTATAATTTACCGCGCCGAAATAGAGGTATAATTTGTTACCGGCATTTGATTTTGTATAGTCAAATGACTTCTTGTACCACACGGAGCCCTCGTAGTAAAGGAATTTTGGGTCCTGCGAATTCCAGTCACCGGGTACATTCAGTAAATATTTGTCATTATACTGATGTTCTTTTCTATCAAGTTTATTAGTGGGAATGTCTGTGCTCCAATAGGCTTCCCGGTCGTTTATATTTCTCTCTTTAAAGCGGTAATCATAAAAACCGGTTTCATAAGGATCGACAATGTATTGCCATTTGCCGTTTAGGCTAAAAGTTTTCCTGGCATTTACGTTGCCGATGATCTCGTTCTGAGAAAAAACATTAGAGCTGAAAAATAATAGTATGGCGAGAAGAAGCCGCCAGTTCTTTGTGGTTAAGAAATGCCTCATATGACTGCTTTGAGACTGTAAATGTATTAAAACAACACATTCCAAAACTCAAAACAAAATTTTATAAACAATTAAAAATCAACAGTCTGCCATTTTTGATACGCTTTAGTCGCAGCAAACAGTTTTCGTTATAGAATTGATAATATGTTCTTTATTGTTTGGGGATTTTTATTGTTGCATGCCTCTCTGATACGCGTAAAAAATTTCTTTAAAGATCAAAAATGTATTTTAGAAACCCTCTTTAATTAACACCCAATGTCCTACGGACAATGGTCTTGTTTCTGTTACATTTTCTATTGATATCAATTCCCTACGGGCAAACGTTCCACATAGCGGAACAACATTAATAGAAAATAAACGAGAAATAGTCTTAGTGCTAAGGAAACGATATTAAATTAATACTCTTAGCCGCCAACGGTATCTTCAAAAACCAATTTGCTCCAACCTCTTTCCCCTGCGTTCTTTAGTTCTTTTTTTCTCTCTTCCATTAGCTTTTTAATCTTACTGCTATATGACCAACAGGTACTTTGCCGTATTTCCAATATTTCAGATAACTGGTGCGAAGAAATTTTTCCTTTAGAGGTGTAAATGAGGAACAGCATATAAAATCCTTTATTAACAGGTATGCGGGTATTGTGAAATATGGTGTATGCCGTAGCAGATTCTTCATAACCACATTTTGAGCAACGACGGCTAAAAGATGTTTTACCCTCGCCATAGTGTTCGTTGCCACATTTCTTGCATTGATAACTATCGTTCCATTTAAGATTGGCGAGAAACTTATAGCAGCTTTCGTTGTCAGGATACACTTTGCTGAACTCTTCAAAATTCACTTCAGAGGATAACACGCGGGCCTGTGCAATTTTCTCAATATCAGTATGCAAAGTCTCATTATCTTCTTTCAGCAATGCATTCATTCTTTTTATTTCTATGGCCTGATGGCTAAGCAGCTCGTTCACATTTTGCAATTCATCATTTTGTTGCTTGATGATGGACGCCTGTTCGGTCACTTCTTTTGTGCGTTGTACTACTTTAACTTCTAGTTCTTTGTTCAGCTCTTCTTTTAATGCGTCCAAGCGTTTCATTTCTTCAATCACCCGCTGTTGCGCTCTGTCTTTTTCCTTCTTCATGTAACTTACGCTTTCGCCAATGGCAAAGGAAACAAACATCATTTCCAGTATGAAGCAAAAGCTCAGACTATAGTAATTAAATGGCCCAAATGGCAGATTGACTAAAGCCAGCACTTTCAACACCCTTATCGAAAAGCCCAATAACAAAAATGAATATCCTGCAACAAAAAAACGGGCAGGATAATATTTCTTTCTTAAGACAACTATGCCACAATAGAGACCAAATAAAATGGCAATACCATCAACAAATTTATATACGAACCAATGGTTATTGATAAACAGGCAGATTGCGAAAAAAACCGTTCGCAAAACGATGGCATATGCAACCAGTTTATAAAGGCGCGGAGCTTTCGTTTTTAGTCGCAGGAAACTTGCTGTAAATAACAACGCACCAATGGTGGCCGTATAAAGGGCGACACCAAATGCGATATCGTTCCACCGCGGAAATGAGGGCCATAAATATTGATACGCAATGCCATTGGAACTCATTTCGAAAATGCCTATACTAAAATTGTACACGATATAGTATATGTATTGACGCTGCCTTGTAGCCGCAAACATCATGAAATTATACAAGCAAAAAATGAGCATCATTCCATAAAAGAAGCCCAGTAGAATGTACTCACGCAATCCATATTTTATAAATTCCTCAACAGGTTTTATTACCACCATTACCGTTGGCGGCTGCTGTGAACGGATGGCGAAGTAAAAAACCTTGTCTCCGGAAAAATCGTCAGAAAGTTGTATAGTAAAGTTCTTATGACTTATCTGGCGCTGGTTAAACGGATACATTGCGCCACATTCATACTCATCAAACCTGCCGCTATCATTGGGCGAATAAAACCTGATGTTATCGATAGTTTGATCGTAAAATTCAAAAACCCAATTTTTGTTTGATTTTGAGACATTTCGAACTCGAACCCTAAACCAGTAGGTACTTTTATAATGAAAGGTTTTAGGAATAAAGGACCGGCTTGTTGCAAACTTATTATTGAAAGAGCTATCACCTACATCTGTTATGGTATATTGCCCTTTCGCGTCTTCAAATATTTGAATTTCATCGTAAGAAAAAATATGCTTTTCAATATTATGGTCAAGTGGCACAGGTATCTGTGCGCTCATACGAGTAGCAAAAACAATGAAGAAGGCAAGCCATATACAGCTTTTCTTATGTGCAGAGATTCGAACAATCATAATAGTAAGCCCAATTTTACAAAAGTGCCATAACTCTATGATGTTTACCTGATTAGTTGCCCTGGTAGCAGAACTGGTCGTTAACCAAAGGATTATCGGGTCACATAGAAGCACGTTAAAACTGGGGTAAAACTATTGAAAACTCATGACTTGAGCGATGAATATTCCTTTGGCGTTTTTTTCTGGAACTTCTATGGCGACATCTAAAAAAAGGTCAAACAGTTCTGTGACCGTTTGACCTTTTGATTGATGATTATATAAGTGACTTACAATACTTCTTCCAGTTTCTTCTCTAATGCTTCTCCTCTTAAATTAGTCGCTATGATTTTACCTTTAGGATCAATTAAGAAATTCTGCGGAATGCCTGTGATGCCATATTTCAAAGCGGCTTCACTACCCCAGTATTTCAGGTCAGACACGTTGGTCCATGCGCCCAGGTGATCCGTTTCAATAGCTTTTATCCATTTGTCTTTATCATTTCCTTTATCCAGGGAAACGCTATACACAGTAAAGTTTTTGTCTTTAAACTTACCGTAAGCTTGAACTACATTCGGGTTCTCTTTACGGCAAGGTCCGCACCAGCTTGCCCAAAAATCGAGCAATACATATTTACCACGGAAAGATGAAAGCGCCACCGGTATTCCATCAGGAGTGTTGAGCGTGATATCTGGCGCAATGCTTCCTACCATAATAGTTAACTGACCTTCTGTTCTTTTTGCAAAGGCAAGACCTTCAGGCGAGTTGCGTAGGTTCTCCGGCAAGGTTTTGTACAGATCCAATGCTTTTCTAAGATCTTCTTTTGAACCACCTGCGGCACGGGAAAAGGCGTAGAAGTAAATTGGAGACTGGGGATTCTCTTTTATGTATTTACCATACACTTCTTCACGAATCATTGCCTGCTCTTTTATAATACCTTCTTTTGCTGCCTGCTTTTCCTCTGCAGTTGCATTTTTGTCGAACATCACTTTGTTAAGCACCGGCGTTTGCACTTGCAGTGCCATCGCTTTTTTATTTAGCTTTTCATATTCTGTATGACTTTTTGAACCGCTAACTGTGAAGTTTACATACCTGTCTTTGCTGGTGATCTTAAGATTTCCCGGCTCTACATATACGTCTAGTTTGTTACTATTCGGTCCGTTCATCATAATGCCGACTGTAGTACGCCTTCCGGGAACACTTTCAGCACCAATCATGGCAACCATTAGCGGAGCCGTGACTTGCAAATGAAACTGATAAGCACCGTTTACAACATCTGCACTGTCAACATGTTTAGTACCATCTTCTGTCCAAAACATAAGAATCTTATTGAACTTGTCTTCTACATTCACAAACTTGCCGGATATATTTACATCCTTCAGTGGTCTGGGTTCGGTTTGGGAGTGCGCTGCAAATGGCATAGCAAGCATCATTAAGCCCATTAATCTAAAACGATTCATTGTCTGTTTTTTGTTTTTTATTATTATAAATTCCATTTGTAACTCATGTTCTTGATCTTACCGTATCCTTCTGTTATTCTTTCACTGGTTTTATCAATGGTACCATTGGAAGGATCAATAAAATAGCAGTATACTTTACCTGTCTTAGTGGTTTCGTTCCATGTAGCGATATATACTATTTTGTTCGCATTGGGTAGTAGAGCAAGCTGAACGGCTGGGTAATAAAACTTCTGTAATCTAACGCAGGTTACCGTTTCGCCAGCAGGTGCAGACCATGCCAGATCTGCCGGAAGTCCCGAATTATATTTAAACAAATACACGCCCGAAGAGGCTCCATACAAAGCATACTGCCCTGCAAAAGCGGTCGCCATCGTGTTGGCACTCTTTACATTGGGACTAGTGGACATATCAATTTTACGCAGACCCACGTTGTTTGTAGTGCCCATAAAATTGGCCACCATAAAATAGGAATTGGTACCGTCGCCCATAATGCTATACTCATAGTTGGTAAGACCCCAGTCGTTTGCTTTCATGTCCAGGCCCACGTTGTCCACATTAAACTGAGTAGTATTAACCTGTGTGGGGAATCTTGTAACCGTTACTCCGTTTGCTGCTACATAGGCAAAACGTTTATTAGTTTTATCATACACAACCGCGTCAAAAGCAGATCCGTAGTAGTAAGGTGTCCAACTATCAATTTGACCATAGTCGCCTCCTAAAGCTGCGCCGAAATAATTTATTCTGTAAGATCCTGATGAAATGAAATTGGTCACATGCACTTTATTATCGTTCACCACCAATTCTTTTCGTGTGTTGTTTCCCGTTAGAAACTGAATGGATTTAGTTGCAGGTGCAGTCCAGAACAATTTATTGAACGGATAGGTGATAGCAAAAGAAGATTTATCCACTCCTATCATATCATTTTCTGAAGCTATCAGTACATCTCCGGATGATAGCGGCGCAATTGAATGAAGAAGCGAAACTGGTTTCCCATCAAGCGCTGCACCGTTTGTATTCTTAATCACATCCAGGAACAAACGTGGCTTTGTAACACCTGTTTTCACTCTTTCATCTACTATGATGCCTACATCTGTTTTTCCTTCTTTTTCATATAGTACCATCCAGCCGTCTGAAAGTATTTCAGATACCTGCAAGTTAAAACGCTGGTATGTTTCCACCTGTGTGCTCAGGTCTTTTACCGCCAGATGAACGATCCATTTACCGGCAGGTTTAGTGATGGGAACTTTCAGCTTTATCTGGTGTGATAACGTATCGCGGGAATAAACAGGCGTGCCCACATAGCCTTGAAAAATAACCCAGGTAAAATCCAGCTTACCCTCTACCTCTTTCTCGGAAGTAACCAACTTACCGTTGAGATAGATCTTGGGTTCAATCGTCAACGTATCGTACCGGTAAACCGCATAGTCTGCCCGTATGTTGTTCACGCTTGTATCAATAACAATATTGTCAAGGGTTTTATAATCATAATTCCCTTTATCCTTATAGCAACTGTGAATGCCCAATATCAGGATTACACAGCTTATGATGCTTATTATTTTTTTCATACTTGTTGTAAATAATTAGGGGAAAACGACTTCGCTATTATTTTCATCCATTAAAGGGCCGTACTTGTCTTTATATGCCTGCAGAGCAGCTTTGCATAAATTCTGGAAGTAAGATGCCTGTGTTGCTGTAATTGTATTGTCAGCAAGCACTGGGTCCTTGGCAACTGTATAATAAATTTTAAAGTTGGCCATGCCGGTGGTTTGAATGATAAAGGCATACTTCACATTGCTATACGTGCCAAAGTATTTGCTCATGGCGAAATAAGGAGATGTCGCCGCATCCCAGTTATCAGGCTTCGATACGGCATTTTTAAAAATAACAGTAAGATCACTTAACTCTTCTGCACCTTCCAAAAAGGTTGGGGACTCCTTTAACTTAAAGACAATTTTCCCTGTGCTATTTTTAAACTCAGTGTAGCCTGCGGGTTTGTCAATGTAGATGGGAAATCTTCCTTCGTACTGTCCAGCCTTAATGGTGTAGATACCAAAAGTATAATACACACGGCTGGTATCGCCTGATACGGCTTGCAATTCAAATTTCGTATCGTGGTTCAACGGGTAACCGGAAAGTCTGAAATTAAACATAACAGAATCTCTGCCGGTAACGGTGTATGCGAAATTGTGTGTAACGCTATCTTCAACAACACTGCCGGATCCGAGCCAGATATTGATCGCGTTTCTCTCCTCAGGAAAGGGAAATTTATGCTCTTTCGTGCAGGAAAAGAGAAAGCAGCTGATTATGAATATTAAAAATTTAGACTGATGCATGGTTTGTAGTATTATCGGTTAGTTACTCTGTTTGCTGCTTCATACTCTGAAGCAGGTAGCGGGAAAATATATGCCTTCAGGCCAACGAGGTCCTTATCCGATCCGCGGATAGCAGCCATGTTCCAACGCTTGTAGTAATAAAACAATTGACCCTCTCCAATGAATTCCTTTCTGTATTCATTTGTCATAACGGATCTGAAGTCGGCAGGCGCGGTGGTCATCTGAGCAACACCTCTCGCTTTTCTAACCGGGTTGAAATCTTTTAATACATCAGTACCGTCGTGATAATCGCACTCGGCAAGTATATAGTAGATCTCAGCGAGTTTCAGCACCGGCATTTTGTTTTGATAGTATGCGTCGGTAGAGGCCGATTCGGAATATTTGAGTACATATCTTTTATCCGTATTGATGCTTGTACCATTTTCGAACAAATACAAATAGCGGTAGTCGTCCGTATTATTTTCGTAGTAAGAAAGCAGCGTTGCAGAGTTTAGGGAAAAAACAGTAGTGCCTTCTTCGGAAAGATAATTTATCGCATATTGGTTCAGGTTAGTTATCTGCAAAGCAAACAAATGCTCGGGAGCGCCGCTAAGGTCGGTTCCGTTGATATAGTTTGCCTGCGTGGAAAATGAAAATTTACCTGAATTAATAACGGCCTGGGCGCATTCACGTGCTTTTGCATAATCACCCATGTACAAGTATATTCTTGCCAGCAAGCCCTGTACAGCATAATAGTTCAAATGCAACTGCCTGTTGATAAGGTATCCATTGTCATCAAATTCAGTTACTTTTTTTCCAGTAAAAACGGGATCAACTTTTAGTAGTTCTTTTGCAGCCAACAAGTCTTCCAGAATTCTATTGACCACTTCGTTTACTTTATATTGCGATGTTTGCTGGGCTGTGTACTGTGTTACATATGGAATGGCAGGTTGCGATGCATTGATGGTATAGCTGGTACCAAAACATCTCAGCAGATCAAAATGAATAAAGCCTCTTAGTGCCAATGCCTCGCCCTTTATAATATTGTAGTTATCTCCTTTGAAAACTTTTTTCCCGTCAATGTTCCCCAAAATATTATTGGTATTGCTTAAAGCTTTGTACATATTGCTCCATACCCCTTCAATTCTGTTCTGCGATAAAGTGCCTGTGTAATTGTAATTACCATCATCATCATAGGCCGTAGGATAAGTAACCCATTCATGAGACAGTACGCCCATCATTCCGTATGTGAGCTCTTTGCCATACAGAGGTTCACCTGTAAGGATGGTATATACACCGGCCAGCGCTTCTTTAAATCCAGATTCGTCTTTAAACAGTTCCGAATCTTTGATTTGTGAATTGGGCTGTACATCAAGCCATTTGCTGCATGAGGTAAACAGCACTGCAGTGAGTATGATTGCGAACGTTTTGTTTATCTTTTTCATGCCTGTAATTAAAAAGTGGTTTGAATTGAAAATGAGAACGTACGGGAGAAAGGATAATCCGTACCGCGCTCCGTTTTTACATCTGAAGCAATAAACACCTCGGACATATAGAATCCAAGTTTCAGATTTTCCAGATGATACTTCTTAATGTTTCTCCATTTGAAATCGTAGTAAGCGTTCAATGTTGAAAACGCCAGGTCTGATTTTGTCTGATAAAATCTTGTTGTGGGCCTTGTAACTGTGGGAGTTGCCGTGATGCCTTTAAAGTAAGACTCGTCACCCGCCTTGTGCCAGGTATTGTTCAACACTCTTTCATCAACATTGTAGGCGATATTTACATTCTCTACCCTGTTAACCAAGGTAGCATTGTAGTAGCCCGCATTTAACGAATAACGCATAGAAGCAAACAAGCCCCATCCTTTGTATTCCATGCTGATGCCGAAGTTACCATTAAGCTTAGGATCGGTAACGCCTGCAACCACTTGGTCATCAGGGTTCCAGGTATATGTTGTTTTTCCTGTTTTGGTTAAAAACAATTCTTTTCCATTTACAGGATCAATGCCCAGAGATGGCACGGCCCAGATAGAATTGATTGACTGCCCTTCCTGGTAACGCGTTTTCGGAGCATTCAGATTTGTTTGGCTTGCGTCTTGTTCATCATTCTGGCGCTTAAGCGCATCGGATATTTGAGTGATCTTATTCGTTGTGTGAGCAAAGGATGCATTCAACGTTACATAAGATTGTTTGCGTGGGTTGCCATAAAGCTGGTAACTGATAGTACCCTCGTACCCTTTCTTTTGCAGCGATCCTAAATTCTCTTTGTAAGTATAAAAACCTGTCGAAGGAGGCAATGTAAAGTCTATCAAAAGGCTATTTGTATTGCTCAAATAATAGTCAAAGCGAATGTTCAATTTATTGAACAGCTTAAGATCCATACCAACGTTATAATCCATTGTTTCCTGCCACTTCAGGTTGTTGTTTGCCAACGCATATAAGTAGCCTCCGGAAATGTTATCATAAGTGCTGCTCGTAAAGAAACTGTAGGTAGCCATCGACTGGTAAGGATTGAAATTCTGGCTTCCTGTAGAACCCACAGAGCCTCTTAATTTCATCAGGTTGATATATTTCTGGCCCTTCAAAAATGATTCGTTATGAATATTCCATCCTAAGCCCAGTGACCAGAACGTTCCCCAGCGATTGTCTGCACCAAATACTGACGAGGCATTTCTGCGAATGCTCACATCTGCCAGGTACCTGTTGTCGTATGAATAGTTACCAAATGCAATAAGACCAACTTCTCTTTTGGAAGATTCGCCACCAGACGGCACGCCGTTTTCTTCGTATTGTTTTGCAAAAGTGATGAAGTCAACCCTGTTGTTAAGGAAGCCCCACGCAGTCATGCCATGACTTTGGTTTTTAGATGCAGTAAGGTTCCAGCCACCATTTAGAAACAAAACATGTTTTCCATAAGTCTTCGACCAGTTGGCAAAAATGTCGGAACTCAAATTATTGTTCTCACCATCTGTGATGGAGTAAGAGCCGCGCTTGTAATACGAATCACCTGTCCACAAAGCAAACTTTGTGTGATCTCCCGGAAGAAATACCTCTGCACTGTTGCCATTGTAAGTATAACCAACCCTTGCAGTCAATTTTAAATTTTGATGCGCCTGGTATTCCACATAAAAGTTTTCTGTAACCTCATTGTACTTGGAGAAGTTTTTGGTTTCCAGTTGCGCATTGTACAACGGGTTAAAATAATACAACGGAGTTGATGACGCTGTTGACTGGTAAGTGCCTAATAGTTTTTGCACATTTCCATTTTCATCAGTTGGCGCGTAATATGGGTTCAATGAAGTGTATTCGGAAAAGCTGCCATAAGGAGAATTGTTAGCCTTATTGAAAGTCAGATTCAGAATATTACGAAAGTTAACTTTACCGCTTCTGTAAGACAAGTTAATCGAACCTCCCATTGTCTGGCGGTCGGAGCCTTTCATTACACCCGCAACTTTATTGTAGTTAAGATCCACACCATAACGCATGGCAGAAGAACCTCCTTCAAGGTAAAGAGATTGCTTATGGCCAAAGCCTGTTTGCAACGGCTTGGACAACCAGTAAGTGTTTACACCCTTTTCAATATTTTGAAGAATCGCGTTGTACTCCTCATTTAAAAACTGTTGTGTAAATGGCTGCGTAGATGTATAACGTCCTGCATTTTTTTCAACCTGCAATTTTTCACGGGCATCTGTAAGATTATAAGAATTCAGATCAGGCACTTCCACGTTGAAATTTCCGTTGTAGGATATACGCATCTCTCCTTCTCTTGGCTTAAGTGTTTCTATAACCACCACACCATTTGCTGCTTTTGATCCGTAGATTGCTTTAGCAGCCGCGTCTTTCAGTAGCGTGATAGATGCCACTCTGTTCATATCCAGATCAAAAACTTTTTGAAGAGTTGCTTCAAAACCATCTAAAATAAATAAAGGCTCGTTAGGGTTTCCGGCGTATTCACCTTTTACATCATCCAATCCAGACTTGCCTCTCATTTGAATTTCTGGCAAAGCATTTGGATTGGAACCAAGCACCAGATTATCCGTTATCACAAATGAAGGGTCCATATTTTGTAAACTCTGTAATACGTTTTTATTACCGGCTTTTTTCAGGTCCTCTGCTTTATACGTAACTGCACTTCCGGTAAAGCTGTTTTTTGCTTGTCGCGAATAACCTGTCACCACCACATCTTCATTCTCTTCTATGCGCTTTTGCATCACAACTACAATCGGAAATTTTGTTTTATCCGTTATCACTAGTTCTTTCTCTTTATAACCAGTATGGCTGAAAACCAATGTAGCCTCCGGTTTATCTAAAGTAAGAATGAACTCTCCCTGGTTATTGGAGGTAGTGCCTATTTTGCTGTTTCCTTTTAATACGATAGAAACGTTTGGCAGCGGTTTCTTATCATCGTCGAAAACCTTACCTAAAACTTTGGGTGAAGCTTTAACTGACATCATTGGCACCTGACTAAGCAGGGAAAGAGGAAACAGCGTAATTGCCAGCAGAACCACGAGAGTGGATTTCCATCTTGCCCATAAGCGCAACTTTTCTTTCATAATACTTTGTAGTGGTTGTTTTGGTTTGAACGAATAGAGGGCCTTTTTTTTTACCGGGCCTTTATTTTCTCAAGAGTTTTAGATTTTGGGGGAGGTGTTCACAAATTTTGCTTTCCACGGATACTGTTCATCATTTGCGAGATTATTATCCCACGCGTGATGAAAATGTTGCGTGGGTGCTCCTGTTACAACCAGGTATATTCTGCTGGTATTCGCAGGAACGGTAAATGACGCCGTGCCCGAATTGCCGTTGTTCATAGCACCGTATACAACACTTCCCGTGCTTGTAACAGCCGCCAGTCCCCAGCGCCAACCCGCATATTGATCGTAAGTTGTGTTATACAAACTGTTGCCTTTAACTCCTTCAAACGACACCTGTACAACAGTGCCCGCCGCAGGAACCGTTAATTGCAAAGCATCGAACCCATAGTTTTGAACGCACCTCGAAGTGTCGATGATGTAATAACCGTCCCCCATTGCATTCACTTTCACATTCTGTGTATAAGACGCCGATGTTGACAACACGTAATTGGTATAGTAAGATTTATGAAGAAAATCCCAGCTCAGCGTTCTTCTTGCGTAGTCATACATTTCATCGTTAAATTGTGACTGTGTAATATTAGTAATGCGCTGATATGCTTCTACTGCATCTTCTCCTGTAATTGCCTGTTGCCAAAGCTTTCCGGCGAAGTCGATACCATGCAGCAAATGCCAGTACTGCAGATGATAAAAGTTGCTGTACCTGTTATCCTCGTGCAATAAATTCAAATGCGTTTTTGGAAGAAAGGAAGGTATGTAACTAAAGTATGCAGTTGGATAAAGCAGTGTGGCCTGGTATTGCGCAGTTTGCTCCCATATTTGCCCGATATAATTTTGACTGCCGGTAAAAGCATAATATCCATCGCAACTGTTCAGGTATTGAAAAGTATGCCCGATCTCATGTGCCAATGTCGCGTTATCATTGGCAGCACTGTAGTTGATCCAGATGGCTCCTGTCTGGCTATCGTAACCGGAGCCGGTTGCCAGCCAATCGGCTTGCTCGTACAACATTATTATTGTTCTGTATTGATCAGCTTTTGTTTGCCCCGCCTTCACAAAATGCATGGTGTCGTAGTAGTAAGCATAGTAATGCTCAATATTACTCAGCATCGCTTTGATGTCAACTTTTTTTGTTGCGGAAACAGAAGGGTCGCTACCAAATCCTTTTTCCCAAAACACAACAGCATTGTCTGACCAATCCATCCTGTCGTATGACCATTGACTATTGTTGTCATTAAAATTGTTTGACTTCAATTGATTCGCCATGTATATGGCTTTGCCGCCCGGCCACCATAAAACCTTTTGCGCAGGATTATTATTTAGCTTGATTACTACATCATAAATCCCTTCGCCGGTTACATTCAATGTAGCATCAAAATTGATGGCTGTTTTGTTGAGCAGCGACGCTGCCTTTATGGTACCCTTCAGTACGCTGTCTTGTTCCAGCACCGGAAATCTGTTGATAGGAGAACTAAGGATAATGGCGTCAGACGACTTAACAGCAGTAACCCATGGATTGATAGAGGTTAAAGAAAAATTGCTGATCCAATCGATATTATCTGGAATGCTTATTCCTTTATCTCTGTTATCGGTGATCTTTAATCTGAGATATGTTTTTGAAGCCTTATAATTTGGAATAGTAGCAGCTGCATCATTCAGGTAAGAACCGCTAAGTTTTGTAACATTAACACTTGCCTGAACAGTATTTGCTTCAGTACTATATTTCCAGTTTGCTTTCACCGGGGCGAAAACATTTTCTGTCAATTCAATGCTGGCAATATTTGAAAGTGTGTATGTTTTATCATTCACCTTCGCTTGCACCAAAATGTAATAAGTACCAGAAGCAATATTTTGTGTGGTTGCACCTTCTATGGTAATCACACCTGTTGCTGGATCAATGCTTACTCCACTCTTTTCTGTTTGCGTGTATTTGGCAACAACAGCTGCTTCGGTGAGGTCAGTATTTTTATTTACAGGCTGGCTCCAGGTGCCTATGGAATATTTATCTAAAAAAGCGGAAACGGTTTTACCGGATGTATTTCTTACATCCAAAACACTGAACTGAACATTTGCGGGAAAATTATGTACAATTGCTGCGCTGGCGAATTTTGCACCTTTGGCAACTTTAAAAACATTACTTGCATAAGAAGCTGTAAAGGTAGTCTCCTCTCCGGATGCGGATTCCTTACTACCCTTGCTGCAAGACAATAGAATGACCAGCACGGTATACAATACCGTTAATGACAATATTCTCATAAGCAGAAAATTCCTTAAAGCGAGTTGGAAAGTTGGTTAATTAAAACAGATCTTGACTGTTTTCTTGTCTGTGATAGTATATGAAAACAACATTTGCTTTGACATATCGTCAATTAAATCCGGAAAGCTCACCTGTTGAAAATGTGCAGTATACATTTTCCCTGCAACATCCGGCTTGCCGGTTTCGCAAAGCTCAAGAACGATACCATATTTAGTCTGTAAAATTGCAGCGATCTCGTTGAATGAAGCATTATTAATACTCACTCTGAGTGCCATCTGATTTAAGACTTTCAGCTGTTCAGATGAATCCAGTTTATTCAATGCCACTTCATTAATCATCACCTTGCCCATTGGAGTCATCTTAACACTTTTCGGTTTCGGTTCCCGGGATACAGTATCAGCAGTCACTACAGAGTCCTTTACCAAAGCGGGCTCTGACAATGCTTTCTTATCATGTTGTTTAGTTTTAGATTGATGTACATTAATTTTTTGTGGATAAGCGTGCAACGTATTAGAAACTACATGCTCATCAATGGGTTCCTGTTTCACAATGGTTTTGGCAATTGCCGGATTATTTTTTTGCGGCTCCGTTTTCTCCGATATAAAATAATAAGAACCCGCAATTATAAAACCCAACACAGCCGCTGCCGCAAGTCGTGGCAAATAACGACGTACAATTCCTTTCCTTACTTCTTTCGGCGCTGTTACTGTCGGAATTGACGACTGCTCGTCAAGATGCTCTTGCCAGTAAGACTCTAAAAAACGCTCAAACGCTTGCTGGTTTTGAGGTTCCATGAGCCATTCTTCTACTATGGCCGCTTCTCTTTCAGAACAGGTTCTTTCGAAATAATTTTTTAAAAGTTCGTTTGTCACTTTGCTTAAGACTTGTGAATCAAAAATCTAAATACTATACAATCTAAAACGTAAACGCACCTAATCGTTTTCAATTTTTTTTCGAATTATTTCATTTTCATGAAAAACCCATCTTTTTCAGAATCTCCTTTATCTGTTTGTTGGACTGGTTAATGTGGTTCTCGACGGTGCTTTTGCTGATATTGAGGGTTTCAGCAATTTCCTGGTTGCTATATCCTTCTATGCGGGACATTGTGAAAACTTCTCTTCTTTTATCTGACAATTGCTGGAGAATTTGTTGAAGGACCTGGTTAATCTCGTTGGTCTTTGTTTCATCATCGGCAATCTCCCGGCGGGCCACAGACGCCTCATACTTCCGCGAGACTATTTGTTTTTTGACTTCGTTGTAAATTGTATTCTTTGCAATGGTAATAAGATAGGCTTGAAGGGATAACTCTTCGTTTACTGCTTCCCGCTTCTCCCAAAGCTTAATGAAAGTTTGTTGGATGACATCTTTAATGTTTTCATGTGCGATATTCAATTTCACCAAAAAAGAATAAAGTACCTCACTATATGCATTATATAATGCAACAAACGACTTTTCGTCTCCTTGTTTTAATTGAATAATAAGTTCCCTTTCGTTATTTAAACGCATAATCAAGCCTTAACAGTTAGTCAGAGGGTTACAAATTACAAAAAAAAATTAAAAAAATCAGTCTACCAAATTAATAGACTTCTAGTTAAAAAAATAAAATCCTGATCTTCAAATTAATATCATCACAACTACTGGTTTCCGTGAGACACACAAATAACTCCTAAATCGGGCAATCCCAAACATTTTCATTGAATAACTATCAAAGACTACTCACAAAGGTTCAAATGCTCACCCAATATGGATTTTTATAGGCGAAAACATATTACATATACAACTAATGCAAATTCCACAGCATCTTATGCAACCACTGTTTCATTGAAATTAAATCAAGATCATGAAGCCTATTCTCTCAAAAAAATCGAGGTCGTTTTTTGCAGCAGTTGCAATAACCACTGTCTTTAGCATAGTTTTCACAGCAGGATTATTTTGTCTGTTCTTTGATAAAAAACTAAATGAGTTTTTTATTTATTTAGATGAGCATATAAAAGCCATTTCGATCCTGGTTAAGATAATTGTTTTCGTTTCCGCAATAATATGGCTTGTGACTCCAATTATTATAGCTTGTTTGATCTACACGTTTACAAAAGATCATTACGATAGCAGGAAGACATCAATAATTGATCGCATTAAATCTACAATGCGAAAGTCAAAATGGATTTCTCCGCAGATTGAAACTTTGGGTTTTAACTCAAATTTTGACGACAATGATTTTGATAATTTTGCGCAAAGCGAACTTAAAAAACTACAGTGTGATTTAACTACAAGACGGGATGAATATCTTTCTATCTACAAGGGTGGCCCGCTATTTCTCAGTGAGGCAAGGGAGCGATTCAAAAATAAAATGTCAGGTCTGTTAGACTATCAAGATGAAGTAATTCTATCAATGCATATTGAGCTGCATTCACAAATAAAAACCCGCATTAGATATTATAAGAAACAGATGAAAAATGCAGAGCAAACCGACGTGTCTTCTCTTCATCTTTTAAGTGACTATTCGAATCAAATGGATGACTTCTATTCAGAAATATATTCAAATCTTGAAAAAGAACTCGCTGATCTAAATATCCAATTGCAAGAACTATCAGATGATCATCTCGATAAATTACAAAATCTTTCAACGAAGTTTTCCAGCTATTGATGCCATAACCGGAAAATGACCTGGACATTGTCATCAAGATGGCTTCCGCAAAAAAGAACGCTATTACAAAATGATCTCCGGCCATAAATAACTCCCCGGCTTAATTGTAAGAAAAAGTTGTTTTTTACTTTCCACTTGCATTCTTACAACACCGCGTGCATATTCACCAACCGGCGTAAATGAGGAATAACCCAAAGCATTAAGTATTGACCAGGCGGTTGCTCCTCCTTCTATATAAAGTTCATCCACAGGAGTCCGGGAAAGAATACGACCGGCAGCCGCAGCATACAACCGCTCTATTTGTTTGGCATAAAGACTTTGTATTTTATCTCTTTTACTGGTGATGATAGCAGGGCCTTCCTTCTGAATAGTTTCCGCTATTTTGTCTGCCCATTTTTCGATTTCAATATCAGGAGGATAATGCTCCACCCATTGTACAGGCAGTTCAAATACAGCAAAATATTTTCGTGCTTTCTCTACGAATTGAATGCTGTTTTCATGTGTGCTTCCCGCTATCATCAGTGTGTGTTTCGCTTTCATAAAGCCTGTAGACATTGATGTTATACACTTGTGAAACTGAGGATAATTGATTTCCAAAATTGCTTCAAAAAATACTGAACTGCCAATAGGAAGTGTGGATTCGTTCAGTTGTGCTGCATAGATTGCATAATCTTCTGTTCGGGTAATATCCGGAGTGAGGAAATAATCGGCATCTTTCTGAGTTAGATGCAGTATTTCATTTACAGAAGATGAACGTGCAGGAAAATCGGGATCACTAGCAAATGAAGTTTCATTCAAAGCCACTCCATTAATATAATAATGTCCGTTTTTTATCACCCGTCCTGTGTCTGGATTTGCAGACAGAACAAAAGTTTTTTCTTTTGGAATAAATTGCAGCAATGTTTTTGTTTCCGGGATCACAAAACCTCTTAAAGCCGAATCGATCTTCTTAAATACGTCGACAATATTTTTTCTCTGTAAAAATTTACCGATCCTGCTTATTTCGTCAACCGCCTTGTCTTCGGGTAAAGAGCGGGTATTTGTTGCTATAATCCATACCATCGTATCCGGCACTTCTTTTGCCTCAAAATCAAAAGTAACCGACACTCCGTGAGACAAACAAATGCCTGCTATTTCTGCAGCACCGGTTATATCATCTGCAATAACTGTGAGCATGGGAGGAATTAGGAATTAGACGTTTTGAAATTAGGAATTCAATGTCATTTAGTTAAGCAAGTTTTCAATTGCTTGGTTGCTATGTCCAGAAAACAAAGACTGCTTGTCATCCCGACGAAGGAGGGATCTGCGTCGCTAGTGTCAGGCCCAGATCCCTCGTTCCTCGGGATGACAAGCGATATGCTTTTGTTTTTTTCAAACACCTTAACTAAACGATATTGAATTAGGAATTAGAAGTTTGAAACTGGAAAACAGAAATTAGCTTTCTTCTAATTCCTAACTCCTGCTTCCTGATTTCTTTTCTTATTCTGCGCCATTTTAACAGCGTAAGATATTGCTATTGTCATAGCATCTTCGCTGGCGATGCCTTTGCCTGCAATTTCAAAAGCAGTACCATGATCGACAGAGGTACGAATAATCGGCAGGCCCAAAGTAACATTAACACCTTTTACGCTGTCCATATTTTGCGTTTCATTGTTCCATTTGAAACCAACCAGTTTAAACGGAATATGTCCCTGATCGTGATACATTGCTACGCAGCCATCATATTTTCCCTGGATAGCTTTTGCAAATAGTGTATCGGGAGGTAAAGGCCCCTCTACATTGTAACCTTCTGCCTGTGCTTGCTTTACTGCAGGTAAAATTTGTTTTTCATCTTCATCGCCAAACAGCCCGCCATCACCTGCGTGAGGATTTAAACCGGCCACGCCAATTTTAGGATTATTTATTCCGAATTGCAAACAGGCATCATGCAATAATCTGATTACATCCAGCACACGTTCCGTTGTAATTAAATCAACAGCTTGTCGTAAAGACACATGCGTAGTCGCGTGAATAACCCGTAACGCTTCATCAGCAAGCAACATGGCAAATTTCTTCGTCTTCGTAAAATGACCATAAATTTCTGTGTGCCCTGCAAAATGGTGTCCTGCAAGATTTACAGATTCTTTATTGATAGGCGCAGTAACCGTTGCGTCAATTTCTTTGGCGAGCGCCAGTTCTATTACTTTGTGTACGGACTCAAATGCTGCATTTCCTGCCATCGCTGAAACTTTTCCATATTCCAGTTGTGCCATATCTACATTCTTCAAATCAAACACATCTATTGTACCATGTTCAAAACGTGCATCTTTAACTTGTTCTACAGGCCGGATCCTGAGATTGCTTTTACAAACTTTCAGGGCCGCCTTCATTACTCTTGCATCTGCAAAAACCAATGGATTGCATATGTCATACACACTGGCATTGGTTAAAGACTTTACAATGATCTCAGGGCCAATTCCAGCCGGATCACCCATTGTTATTCCTATTATTGGTTTCATATCGCTTTTATTTTTTTCACGCGGCGAACGCTACGAAGCAGCGACGCAGCGAGACAAATCTATTTCACGCAAAGACGCAAAGATACAAAGGCACTAAGGCTTGTATTGTATCAGCGTAAATCAATCTAATCTGCATCATCTGCGTGCTATTTTTTTAAAACAAATTGTTGTACATCTTAATTGCATCCTCGCGTTTTACTTCGCGGGGATTATTGACCAAAAGACGTTGCACTTTCATTGCAAGATCTGCAAGTTCTTCAACATCTTCTTTGCGAATATTTATTTCAGAAAGCTTCTGCGGTATTCCGCATCCAACAGATATTTCCTGGATTCTGTCAATTCCCTTCATCGCCGTTTCCTTAGCATTAGCATGATCGGGAACTCCAACTGCTAAAGCAATCTGTCTGTGTTTTTCAATATTAGCGTCTACATTAAATTTCATAACCTCCGGTAAAAGAATCGCGTTCGCCAATCCGTGAGACACATGGTATTTTCCTCCCAAACCGTATGACAAAGCATGTACTGCGGCTGTATTCACAGGGCCCAAACACAAGCCTCCGTACATACTGCCCAACGCCAGTGCTCCTCTCGCTTCAATATTATTTCCATCCTTACATGCAGCTTCCAGATTAGCGGCGATGAGCCTGATACCTTCTAATGCGTAGTTGTCTACAATGGGATGGCTATTTTTATTGGTGAATGCTTCTATGCAATGAGAAAGAGCATCCATCGCAGTTTCAGCCGTTATTTTCGCAGGCAGCGCTGCAGTTAATGCAGGATCGATATAACAAATATCGGGCACGAGGTATGGACTAATCACTCCTTTCTTCTCCATAGTGGTTTCGTCGAGCAAAATCGCATTCGGAGACACTTCACTTCCTGTTCCTGCTGTAGTTGGTACACAAATCAGTCCTGTATTTCTGCCGGACAATATCCTGTTGCCAAACACCTCGTTAAGTTGCTGCTCGCTATTATGTAATGCTGCGTACAATTTAGCTGTATCCAACACACTTCCACCTCCTACTCCCACCACACAATCCGGAGAAAAGTTTGTTACAACTTTCAATTGATCGTAAACATATTCTACAGTGGGTTCTCCAATAGTGTATTCCATCAAATTCGTCTGCACACCAGATTCGTTCAATGCTTCAATAACCGGCGCCGTAGCTTTCAACAATGGCGTGGCAACTATAAATGCTATTCGTTTATATCCTTTTAATTGACAATAATCCGGCAGCCGCTGAAACACGTTTTCACCAAATACAATCTCCGCAGGTTGCAATAAATTTATACTTCGCATAATGCTTCTGTTTTCTTTTTCAACTTATTAAAAGATCCGTAGATAGTCAGATGTTCATCTAACGGCACATTGTTTTTAAAGAAGAAGCTGGCAAAATAGCCCACCACAAATACGATAATGTGGCTGTACACTCCCAGCATATATTTGTGATGAGGGAAATTATATTTACCCCAATCCATTATCAGGTGCTTATTATCTCCGGTGCCGATTTTTGTTGTGGTAAGCACTGCGTATGCTGTGAACAAAATACAGACAACCAGGCCCACATTAAGCCCCTGCCTGTTTGCCCTTGTGCTAAACAAACCAAGCAAAAATACGCCCACAATACCGGCTGAAAAGATTGCATACAATTCAAAAACAACACCTAATACACCCTGGCCTTCCCACGCTGCATACAAAGATGCAATACCGATACAACCTAAGCCGGCGATAACAACGATAATGCGGCCCATGCGAAGTTTTTGCTTATCTGTACAAGAAGGATTTAAGCGTTTATAATAATCCTGTACTGCAACCGCAGAAAGACTATTCATGTCAGCACTCAAACTCGCAGTTGCCGCAGAAAGAAGGGCAGCAAGCACCAATCCCACCACACCCACCGGCAATTGATTTTTTATGAAATAAGGGAATACGCTATCAGCTTTAATGCCTGCAGGAAGCGTAGCGGTTGTATGGTAAAAAACATATAAAGCGGTGCCGATACACATAAACATTGCCCACACAGGAACACTCATCGCAACACCAATGTACGCTGCTTTTTTAGCGCCTTTGTCATTCTTCGCGGTCAGATAGCGCTGCACAATAGTTTGATCCGTCGCATATTTTTGAATGGCATAAAACATACCATTGCAAACCATTACAACAAATGTCAATTTGGTAAAGTCCATATCGTAAGGACCAAAACCTATTTTGTTCCATTCTATTGCTTTGGTGAACACAAACTGGGGTCCGCCGTGAGGCGAGAAAATAAGAATACCGAGGCACAAAAGACCGCCTCCTATCAGCAAAAAACCTTGGACAACATCCATCCAGATAACGGCATCTATTCCCCCTATTAAAGTGAGTGTAACGATGATGCAGCCAAACACGATAATGGTTACATAAATATCAATGCCGGCAACGGCATTCATAGCCAAAGCCAGCAAGTATAGCACCGTTCCCATTTTGGTGAAATGCGTAAACGTAAAAGCAATAGAACTGTACATGCGTGCAAATACGCCAAACCTTGCTTCAAAATATTCGTAAGTGCTCAGGCGTATTACCTTTCTGAACAATGGTACAATAACCCAAATCATCCCAATCAATACGACAGGCACCATTAGCCCTTGTACCAACAATATCCAGTTTGAAGTGTAAGACGCACTTGGATAAGCAAGAAAAGTAACGCTGCTAATTAGCGTGGCAAAAATAGAAATGCCGATAACCCATGCTGGAAAGTTTTTTGATCCGGCAAAATAGTTCTCTGAATTTTTATGTTTTCTTGCAAAGAAGGCGCCAATACTTACATATGATAACACGGTAATAAATATGATGGTATAATCAATCCAGTGCAAAGCATTTCCCATGGCGAAAAATTAAATCGTTTTTCTTAAATGAGTTTACTCATACATCCACTTATACAACAGATAGTTTTAAATCGTCCATCTTCAATTCAAAGTCGTTTTTTTCCTCAGCTGACAATTCTGTTAGCGGCGGCATCATATAGGGCTGACACATATTCCGTGCATGCATCATCAATTTCAACGCGGCCAATGACTGCCCCAATGTTCTGTCTTTCTGATACAACACAGCTATGTCATCCGTTTCCTGTTGATATTTTTTTGCAGCATCAAAATTCTGCGATACAAATGCGTCATACATTTTCTTATACAATTCGGGAACGATATTGCCCGTGCTTGGAACAATACCATCTGCACCCATTGCAAGACTGCTAAACCCTTGTGCACCCCAGCCGCAAAAGAAAGAGAAGTCCTTATTGTTTTTATACGTATCGATACATTCTTTCAACCGCTCCGGATCACGCTCAGAGTCTTTTAGCCCTTTAATATTCGGGTGTTTGCTAAGACGCGCTACCACATCCAACGGGATAGTCATTTGCGTAGTGGCTTTGATATTATACATCATAACCGGACAAGGGCTTTGCTCTGCCAATTGCAAATAGAAATTTTCCATTTGAGCCGGCGTAAGCGTATAATAAGAAGGAAGTGTGGCTACTACAACATCGGCACCCAGCCCGGCATAGCATTTCGCACTTTCAATTACCTCCGCAAAATTATTGCCTACCAACCCTGCATAGATTATTTGATTACCTTGTTTGCACTGAACAGCTGTTGCCACAAACATTTCGCTTTCTTTCTTTCCAATAGAGGGAGATTCACCTGTAGTTCCCAACACTAGCGGAGATATATTGTTTTGAGCAAATTGCAGCATTATTTTTTTTACTGCCTCTACATCTGGCTGTAGCTCTTTCGTTAGAGGAGTAATCATTGGAACAACAATACCTGCATATTTTTTACCCGCAGGATATTCATTTTTTTCATTCATATAGTCATCAATCAAATGCCCGAATCTAGTTTTTTACATTGTTTCGGGCATCCTGCACCGTCCTACAGGTGGCCCTGCTTTATGTAAATGAATAACCATTAACCAGCAATTAGTGTTTTTAGTATAAAACAGAAAAATACCGAACACAAAAATCTCGCGCAGTCTAAACGGGAGCAAGTCCATTATTGATGGTTAGCTATTGACAATACCATTGCCAAATTTTATATTTATGGAATGCCGACTTAATACAAATTGAACATCAGCATTATCAATTTTAATAACTACACTTTATTTCACATACAAGAATTGTAAACAATATCCTTGTATAAAGAAATCAGCTAAAATAATTCCAGGGCCCCTCCTAAATCGTCATGTCAATGGAAAAACAAAACATCACAACCGGCTTTCAACAGGTTGACAATTCCCAACATCAGTTTCTCGCAAAATTTCTGGAAGATGTAGCCGCACTTCCTGTGTTCGCGGAAGGCTTCGGGTTACAATTGACACTGCTTGATATAAGGCCCGGCGATAACGTGCTTGATGTGGGTTGTGGAATCGGCCTCCAGGCGTTGACTATGGCAAAGATGGCATCCCCTTCGGGAAAAGTTGTGGGCACAGATATCAGTACCATGATGATTGACATCGCCAGGAGCAGAACAGCAAATTCCGGGCTACCTCTTGAATTCCTTGTTGCTGACGCATGTTCCCAGCCCTTTCCCGATCAATCATTTGACTGCGTGCGAACTGAAAGAGTTTTGATGTATCTCCCCGATACGCAACAAGCTATTAAAGAGTTTAAAAGATTGCTTAAACCCGGAGGCAGACTGGTCATATTTGATTTTGACTGGGACGGCATTTTAATAGCGCACCGGGACAAAGCACTTACACGGCAAATCATTCGCTATGCGTCCGACAGTTTTCCAAATGGCCGGATTGGCGCGGATTTATATCTCCAACTGCGAAACGCCGGTTTCAAAAATGTAGAGGTTAGACCATCCAGCTATTATGGCAACAGCGAAATCCTGTTGAACATTATGAAAAGAGTGTATGAAGGAATCCTGCAAACAGGTGTTGCAAACAATGTATTTACACAGACTGCAATTGATAATTGGTGGCAGGGCCTGGATGAAGATGCAAAGTCAGATAATTTCTTCATGTCTTTCCAGGGATTTATTGGTTATGGGACGAATGAATATAAGGATCTTCTTCGTTGATGTACTTTACTCAATTCAATTATAAAAAAATTGCAATTATTGCAACTGCTCCCTGAATGTTTTGCAATTCCTGCTTCGAAATGAAAATTGTTATACAAGGTTCTTAATTTTTAATTCCTATTCTACTCAACCTTCAGGCATGTTGCAACACCTGCATTTTTCAAGAGATGCATGGCGGGAATCAATTAGAAAAAGCCTACTCTGAATATTATTTTTGAATTGCGCAAGGTTCAAAAACGTAGTGCGCCATCAGCCAATCAATTTATTAAACTTAAAAAAACGGGGGCTAAAGTGAGCAACACCAATCCAATCTTCATTTCCGTAAACGAACCTTATAAACAGATAAAAACGGCGGAAGGTAATCCAGCAGCTATTTCAAAGCATTTTTCCTGGCGTTGATCTTTTCCTTTATGATATTGAAGAACCGGCTCCGCTCTTTTTCACCTACCTCACTAATGAGCGTAGACTTCTTAATAATATTGTGAAAATGCTGCCATGTATACTCGCAAAAAGAAGCATCTCTTGTAAGCAAATAATTAAAAACGCTATGGTTCACATAGACAATTTTAGTATCGCCCAACACTGCCAGAATGGTGTTATCGCCAAGAATAAACTCATTCACATACATTTTGTATGGCACACTGAAATTCATTTGCTTGCCATCCGTACTGAACTTGCAGCCTGCTTCGGCCTGCCTTTGAATATAATCCATTGTTTTTTCGAGGCATTCATAGATCGTTATAATATCCTGACGCGATGCAAAAACCCGGGTATCTTTATAATATTCAATTTGCCTGATGGTGCTGTTAATGCTTTCAATGTTCCATATTTCCTGCGAAGGCAACATGCTGTAAGATTCGGCGAGCTTTTGCCCCGTTTGTCTTATTTCGTCAGTAATATGTTCAGCTATCTTAAATTGTTTATTGGCATATTCCGGGTAGTTCAAAATGCTGCGCATCCAGAAAAACGATTTGAACGCAGCCAGTTCGGGGTATATAAAATGATAGAATACAGGAATGTCTTTATTCAGGTATAACATTTCCTTTTTGTTGAAAGAATTCATGTACTGAACATTCTGCAATACACTATGCAGGTATTGCTCAAAATTAAAATCGGCAGCCGTAACTGTTTTACCATTAAAAATAACAGTGTCGTTTTGAATGTGTATTAACCGGTCAAGTGAGATTTTATAATGCGTACAGAGTCTCTTCAATTCTTCAAGCGAAATGGGTTTTTCGCCGCGAACTCTCCGGTAAACACTGTCGGTGCTAATTTGCAGCAAGTCGGCAATATCATCAACCATCGATATATGCACAGGCAACGATGATTTAAGATGCTGAAAAAACATCACCTGAACACTGGTTGATTCCATTCCCTGGTTAGTTTAGAGTTTTTAAGCAGGCACTGCAGTTTTGGTTGAAAATGCCATTGCATCTAAAAGTAACTCGTTTTTTGTTAAATGACAATAGCATTTAATTTTCGACAAGTAATTAATAACGGTAACAATTATGCACAATCACAGGCAGGGGAACGGGAAATGTCAATGTCAAGTTGTGATTTGGTTTATCTACTCCCTCGCTTCACGTAAATTCCTTTGCCCCCCTTTGCCTTTTTTTGTGCCAACTTCTGAAAACACGTACCATTTTTTTCCATAAAACGATTGCATCGTTTTATGGAAAACCGGCAAACAATTTCTGTTGCATCCATTAAAAATTTTTTATGAAAATTAAAGCCCCTCTTCCCTTAACGTTTAATAAAGCTGAAGAAGCACGCAGCAACAAGGTGTCTAAAAATTTAACCCCTAGTGGGCAATCGAAAAAAGCAATCCCGCTGGCTTTCATTTTTGCGACTTTGCTTTTTTCCATGCTAAGCTTTTCCTGCAAAAAAGAACTGTCATGTGCAAGCTGCCAGGCCATTAACAAACCGCCTGTTGCGATTGCCGGCTCCGACCAGGTTATTACTTTACCAACCGACAGTCTCATACTGGATGGTTCAGCATCTAATGATCCGGATGGAACAATAAGCAAATGGCTGTGGACAAAAATTTCCGGTCCTTCTGCTGGTATTGCTAATCCTGAGACTGCAAAAACAGCTGTAAAAAATGTCGTCGCAGGAGTTTATAAGTTTGAATTAAAAGTAACCGACGAACAAGGTTTATCAGCTACTGACACGATTACAGTTACAGTAGCATTGCCTGTTGATTCGAAACAACATACTCCATGTACAGATTGCAGGATTGCATTCGTCTCTGACCGCAGTGGCGACATGGAGATCTATTCCTGCAAGTCCGATGGATCCAACATTCAACGACTTACTAACAGTAGCGGAGACGATGACCAACCGGCGTGGTCGCCGGATGGAACACACATTGCTTTCGTCAGCGGCAGATCCGGCACCTATGAGATTTATACCATAAATGCAGACGGCTCAAATGTCGTTCGCAGGACCTTCACTGGAAACTTTTGCAATAGTCCAACATGGTCGCCCGATGGAACAAGGATAGCTTATTCCATGTCGACAAATGGCAGTTATAATACTAGCCTCTGGGTGGTGGAGGCAACGGGCGGATCGCCGTCATTGCTGTTCGACGGCAAGGGCATGAACCTAAACCCGGCATGGTCACCTGATGGAACAAAGATCACTTTTGCGAGAGACTCTACCGTGAGTGAGAACTATGATATCTATACGATCAGGCCTACCGGTACAGGACTCACCGACATCTCTCCTGTCATTAACCTCTTCGACAAGGAAGACTACATTATCCCGAGCTGGTCACCAAATGGATCAAAACTTGCAATGATAATTCGTCAGACTACAGGCCTTTATCAATATACAACACAGATTGGTGTTACAAATGCTGATGGCAGCGGAGTTAAAGCTTTTCCCACAGCACCAATGAAACTCGGGACAGCTATCTCCTGGTCCGCCGATGGCACGAAGATCGCGTACACATCAATGTCTGGATCCACAAAAAATATCTCATAGATTTCCGCTGATGGTTCTTCTTCCGGAGTGATTGTAACCAACGGCTGGAACGCTACCTGGCAACACTAGCATTGGCAGCGCCAAGTCTTGAATCTTTCTTGCTTCACCCAAGACAACTTGAATTAAAAATAATTCATCGTTTAGTTGTAACCGTGAAACTATTGTGTATTTTGCGCACCGAAAATTTTCCAATCTAACACCTACGTAAAGCCGCAAGCCGATAATCCTTTTACTTTTTTTGCGTTCGAAAAATACGAGCCCTTACGTAAACACCAAATTGACCTACATGAATAAGATTATCGGCATTGCCCTACTGCTGATCAGTACCTATGCAAAAGCGGCATCCTGCTCAGCCAGCAAAAACGGAAACTGGGAATCGGCTACCACATGGAGTTGCGGACACGTTCCCGGCGCGGGGGATAATGTAACCATTGGAACAGGAATTACAGTCACAGTAACTGGCAACAATACGGTTGAAATTGGCAATCTTGATATTTCCGGAACGCTTGATTTCACAAATGGTTCAAAAGTTAGTTTAGGGTCGGGCTCGGCTGTGAATATCTATTCAGGCGGCAGCATTACCGGTGGAAATCCCGGGGCCAAGCTTGTTTTCCCTTCCTTTACCATTAAAGGACCATTTTCGGTAGAAGGGCCTTCTTATATTAATAATAATGGACAAGGCTCCGGTGCTGCTCCATTGCCATTAAAACTCGTTTCTTTTGCAGCCAGCTTACAACAAAATCAGCAAGTCATACTGCGCTGGACAACAGCAAATGAAGAGAATATAAACTTCATTGAAATCGAGTCGAGCGATAACGGAAGCTCAGGCTGGCAGCTTGCAGGAACAACATCTCCAATGGTATCAGAAGGAGGAGGTTATTCTTACTCATTCAGCGATCGTAATAAATTGAACGGCGATCGTTATTATCGTTTGAAGATCGTTGATCGTGACGGAAAATATGTTTTCAGTAAAGTCGTAGTGGTTACTTCATCTCAAACAGAAAAATTTTCCATAACACCAACACTTGTCAACAATTCAATGACCGTCAGTTTGCCCGCATCTGGCCTAGGCCAGGTTTCGATTTTCAATGCTTTTGGCCAGCTGGCGAAAACAGTAACCTTCGACAATCAAACATTTACGATTGATGTTTCCATGTTAAGCCGGGGACTGTACTTCGTGAAACTTGCGGATGGAAGAAATTCATACACCACGAGATTTTTTAAGCAATAGATTTTACGGCAAACAGCTCACACGACGAGCATCAAATCGAATTCCATTGTGAATACAAGTTGACGCTTGTCGTGTGTTCAATTATATTCAAAACGAGAATTCGATTTTGAACGAACTTTTTATAAAAAATCATTGAACTTTTTAGCCAAATCCCAACTTCCCTTTTTCATTTAGTTTTTTTTCCACGAGGCTTGTCTTTCCCAAATAATAGTAGCACCTTGTCTTACTAAAACAGTGTGACATGAGGAAAATAATTTCATTTATGCACATATCGCTAGACGGTTTTGTAGCAGGGCCGAACGGGGAAATGAACTGGATTAAAGTTGATGAAGAAATCTTTGATCATGTGGGCAAACGGATAAGCGAGGGCGATACTGCATTATATGGACGGGTGACTTACCAGATGATGGAAAATTACTGGCCTACTGTCGGCGATAAGCCGAATGCAAGCAAGCATGATATAGAACACTCAAAATGGTACAACAACGTTCAAAAAATTGTTTTATCAAAAACAATGACTGAAGAAGATTTGCGTAACACAAAAATTATAAGCGACAACCTCCCAGAAAGGATAAATGATTTAAAACAACAGGCAGGCAACGAAATCTTGTTATTTGGCAGCCCTACTGCAACACATTCGCTTATTCAACTGAACTTAATTGACGGCTACTGGCTGTTTGTTAATCCCATTATTCTTGGTCGCGGCATTCCATTGTTTGAAAACATAAAAGACAAAATAAAGCTGACTCTATCGAATTCGCGACAGTTTACCTCTGGAGTAACAGAACTGAGTTACACCGTAAACAAGCAATAAAAACAAACCACTCAAAAGTGTTCGCAAATGCGGGTGGCACCCGGTCATTCAGCAGTAACTGCCCGGTAAATTTTAAAAAATCAAATTTTTTTTTTAAGTTCACTTACAACCATCGCGACTTTCTCTTGCAACTAAGATAACAAAGCATTACTTGAAATAATTGCAAAGCAAATTACATTCTGACTCCGAACTAATTAAATTATGGCAAACCCAAAACCAATAGGAATCGAATTAAAATTTGGACTTATAATCGGGTTGGTTATAATAGCAACCGCCGTTGTGGGAACATTTGCTAAATGGAAAGAATTTTACGACTTGTTTGTTCCAAATGGAACTCTTTTAAATTGGCGCTTTGTATTTCTCATCCTGTCAATCGCTGTTTTGGTTGTTTGGTTTGTTATGAATTATTTCTGGCAGCAAGAATATAACAGACATGAAATAACAAAAAAAGACAGGGACAATTTAAATGATGCACTGAAAATTTCCGAAAATGAACGTTTGACTGATGTGATTACCGGTATCCCCAACAGCAGAAGTCTTGAAAAAGACATAGACGAATTCTTCGCCAGGAACAGGCCCTCGAAAAAGATGCAATTCATTTTTATCGATTTAAAAAATTTTAGAAAGGTTAATAGCAAGTTCGGATTTAACAAGACAAATGATCTTCTAAGAGCAATTGCACAAACAATCTATAAACGCATGCGCCGGAATGAAGACATGTATAAATACTCAGTCAATGATAATCATGACAAAGAAAGTTTTTACAGAGTATACCCTGGTGGTGACGAATTTGCATTTATAATTGAAGGCGACCAGGCTGATGCAATTGGTTTTTCCAACAGGCTGATTGGGCAATTTCAGGAAATTTCAAAAAAGACCATCAATATCTTAGGTGAAAATATAAACCTGTCATTTCATTGTGCGGTTGTTGAAATAGACCCGCGGGATTCTTTTAACGACATATTCAGAAAGGCTGAAGACTGCTATAAAATTTCAAAGGAAGGTAAATCGGAGTTTACTATTTGCTGGCATCCAAATACACAGGAATTGATCTTATCAAAGGACCCGAAGAAAAAAGCAGATTACGAAAGAGCAAGAAGCTTATTTGAAGTAATGACAATAGTTGATAAAGATTATGAGTAAAGTACAAACGAAAAATTGTTGGCCTTCAACCATCGGCAATACCTAAACGTTATTGGATATAACTAACGTTTTACAAACACAACCCGACACTCTTACAATGATTGACCATACAAAAATATCCAAGGCTGAATGGCTCTCGCTCGGAAGATCATTTTATTCTCATCTGTTTACTGAACTGAATAAACTAAGTGAAGCAGAATGGAGGTCCAGTACACGTTATCTCGGATGGGATTGTAAAGACTTGGTAAATCACATGACCAGTGCTATCACCATAAACTTCAATTTGCTTGTCAAAATGGCTCTTGAAGAAAAGCCGGTCCCGGAGCCCGGCTTCAATCTGTTTCTGCGAAATGCAGAGGAAGTGGACCGCAGACGACGCAAAACTACCGAAGAAACAATTTTTGAATTCAAGACCGAAATAACCCGTCTTTTAGATCGCCTGGAAGAACTAAGCGAAGAGCAATGGAAAATGCCCGCCTTCTTCTTTATTGGAGATGTTGATATCTGCACCTTGTTCCTGGTCCAGTTTGCCGATAATGTAGTTCATGAACGGGATCTCTTATTTGCAAATAACCGCTGGAACTCGTTCGACCCGAAATTTACAGCGCCGCTTATGGATTGGTTCATGCGGATGTTCCGACCAGCCTCTTTCAGGCCGGAAAGAACCAATGGCGAATCGGCGCTGGTTCAATATTCAATTACCGGAACTGCAGGAGGCAACTGGTTTCAAAGTATAAAAGACAATGCTTGTGTTGTTTCTCAGGGCACAGTACAGAATCCCGAAATAACAATAACAACAACTGTTGAAGACCTGATCTCGACTGCACTTGCCCGTCCGGCGCCATTCATAGGAAAATTGTCAAGGGCATTAGAATGGATGGTAAAAAAAGAGAAAAAAGAAGATTTCGCTGCTAAGTTCACTGGCATTATTGCAGCCATGTCTGCAATAATGTTTGGAAAAATAAAAATTGAAGGCAACAAACATAAAGCCAATGCTATCGCAAAAAAATGGTTCTGGCATTTTTGGGAACGAACAGAGCAAACGCAGGAAAATATTTTGAAATCAAGATATAGAAAATAGCATCTTCAATAACATCGGATAATAACTTATGAGACAAAAAGATTTTAATTCTTTCCACTCTTTTATTGACATGAAATTTTCATTCACATTGCCACATTATTTGTCAGTTGCCAATTAACAAAAACTGTTTGATGCCTGGAATAATGATCGAGGGCACAACGCCAAAACCCAACAGCATCATTACCAATACAACCAAAGCTGCATAAGAAGCCGCATAAAAAAATGGATGCAGGCTTTTTTCTTTCTGGATAACAACAGCAACATCTGAAAACAATGTACTGATGATGCGCAAATAATAATACAAACCAATCACACTCGTTACGACCAATACGATTACAGGCAGCCATGCTTGTTGTTCAACGCCTGCCATGAGTACATAAAACTTTCCGATAAATCCTGCTGTTAGCGGTATTCCTGCCAGCGAAAGTAATGCCACGGAAAGCACAACGGCAACAAATGGTTTTTCCCAGAACAACCCGCGGTATACACTCAATGAGTCAGCATCTTTATCTTTTGCCGACAATAATATCATCACACCAAAGGCTATCAATATAGTAACCGCGTAAGCAATTAAATAAAAAGCAGCAGCTTCTACACCCCTGCTGTTTCCTGGCAAAAATGCCACCAGTAAATATCCAAAATGCGCAATGGAAGAATAAGCCAGCAATCGCTTTATGTTCTGTTGCCTCAACGCAAGTATGTTTCCTGTTATCATGGAAAGTATCGCAATAGCGGAAACAATTGTCATAACCGAATGATTGCTTTGCAAATGAAGTTCCTGCGCAAAACGAAGCAGTACAGCAAATACGCCAATTTTAGAAACAGTGGCAATAAAGCTTGCTACAGGTGGTGGTGCGCCCTGGTAAACATCTGCCGCCCATAAATGAAACGGCACTAATGCCAGCTTAAAGCCAACAGCAACCATGATTAAACTAAATCCCGCTATGAATAATGGTGACGATGAATCTAACTTTTTGGCTATGATAGAAAAATCCATACTGCCGGTATCCATATAGATCAGCGCCATGCCAAACAAAAGAAAAGCAGATGTAAGCGCCGCCAACAGAAGATATTTGATGCCTGCTTCAACAGCATTGTTCCTGGTACGCAAGTATGCGATTAATGCATACAAACTTACACTCAATAATTCCAGCCCGATAAAGAATGAGATAAAATGTCTGCTGATGGTTAATATCGCTGCACCGAGTGTACTTAAAAAAATAAGGATATAATATTCACGCGGGTTCTCTTCACGCTCTTCAAAATAAATGTAGGAGAACAGGCCCACCACTAAGACACAGAATATAATTAGGCCTGTGAACAAGGCTCCATATCCATCAACTATCAGCAATGGCATGATCGCTTGAGGTAAAACATCTCTTACATACCACATCGTAAAAATAACCAGGCACATCATGAGAAAGCCTATGATCTGTATAATGGTATGCCCCTGACGAAATGCGATCAGCAATATAATAACGATAGATGCTGTTGCCAGCTCCATAAAAGGAAGAAGCGCCATTAGCTGTTGATGAGTCATAAACTGTACGTTGTATGTTGAACATGGTTCTCCATAAAAACATTGGACTTATAACGAGCATTATTATGAACCCAGCTGTATTACTACTATCACCGTCTCTTGCGTCGCACTCTTCAGCTGGAAGTAATTCTACTCAGCATCGCTACAATCCTGTTTCATAAAATGCTACATGTTGAGTAACGAATAAAAAGTACAAGTGTGCGACGCAACAAAAGTTCACTTCTTATTCTACTGCCGGGCCCAAAAAAACACAAACAACTTTTAATGCAGCCTATAACTTAAAAGATCCATTACTGTTTGCGGATAAAGCCCCAGCAATACGATTGCAATGCTTAACGTCGCAAGAATGATCAACTCTCTTGCAGTTATATCAGTTAACTTATCTCCACTTGTCGTAGGACCCAAAAAAACTTTTTGCATCATGCGTAAAGAATACAACGCTGAAAAAACCAAACCAGTGGAAGCCAAAACGGTTAGCAATACGTTTGCCTGGAACGTACCCAACAGGATTAAAAACTCCGCGATAAAATTTCCCAATACCGGCAGGCCAAGTGAAGCCATGGTAAATAACATGGCAACTCCACCCATGGCAGGCATGGACGTCCATAACCCACCCATTTTTTCTATATCCCTTGTATGCAGTCGCTCCTTGATCATGCCGGCAAGAACGAATAATGCACCAGTACTTATGCCGTGTGTGACTATTTGCATTACAACACCCTGCATAGCTATTTCGCGGAACGCAAAAATACCGGTGAGCACAAAACCCATATGACTTACAGATGTATAAGCGATGAGCCGTTTAATATCTGTTTGCGCAAAAGCCATCATGGCTCCATAAATAATTCCGATGACACCAAACAACATTGCCCACCATGCAATATCAACAGCAGCCTGATGAAACAGTGGAAGAACAAAACGTATGATGCCATAAGCGCCAGTTTTAAGAAGCAGCCCTGCTAGTATAAGACTACCGGCTGTAGGCGCTTCGCTATGCGCATCAGGCAACCAACTGTGAAATGGCACCATCGGCAGCTTTATAACAAAAGCGATCATAAAACCTATCATTATCCACTTTGCTGTGGCAGGTTCAAGTTGCGTGTTTAAGAGACTGAAGTAATCGTATGAATAGGTGCCGTTTTTCGCACCGTGTGTAAAATACAATGACAATATGGAAAGCAGCATGAGCAAGCCACCCGCTTGTGTAAAAATGAAAAATTTATACGCAGCATATCTCCTGTTCTTATCGCCCCAGATAAGTATAAGCAGATACATGGGCACAAGCATTACTTCCCAGAAAAAGTAAAAAAGAAAAAGATCCAGCGCGACAAACACACCGCTAATACCGGCAAGCGTCCACAACAGGTTGAAATAATAGAATCCTGTGCGGTTATGAATTTCTTTCCATGAACATAATACAGCAAGCGTTCCCAGGAAAAATGTAAGCAGTAGCAAGATCATACTTAAGCCATCTATTGCTACGTGAAAGCTGATACCGAAAGATGGTATCCATGCAGTTTGATACTGGATCATCCATGTATCTGTACTTGTATGTGTTCCTCTGCCATACTGCAACCATATATTCATGAGGATAGCAAGGTCTGCCAGCACTGCAAATAACGCAATCCATTTTGCAGCCATCGGATTCCATCTTGCAATGAGCCAGCATAGCATGCCGCCACTCAATAAAACAACTATCAGCCACACTAGTATCATAAAAAAAATTGTAAGGCTAAAATAAAAATGATACCTATCAATACACTTATTACATACGTTCGCACAGAACCATCCTGGCTTACGGAAAATATTCCGTTGAGCCATTGAAATATAGATACAATACCTGTATATATTTTGTCAATTACATCCTGTTTGTTCAAACTTGTTACAAACATGAAAGGACGAACGAATAATGTGTGATACAATTGATCGAACCGCCAGCCGCTAAAAAAGAAATTACGCAGCCCAACCAATGCCGGCACCTCCTTCCATTTGGCTACTATGGCAGTATTTTTTTTGTACAAGAGATAGCCTGTATATATTCCTGTTAATGTTGCCGCCACCGCAATTAATTGAAAAATGTATTCGGAAGGAACGATATCTTTTTCTGTTAAAGGCGGCAAAGCCTTTTGCACTACGTCTGAAAACAATGTAACGTGCATCAGGTTATGTGGCCATTCAATAAAACCGGCGACAATACTTAACAGTGCCAAAATAATTAAGGGCCATGTCATCAGCCTGCCGGGAGGTTCACTAATATCTGTTTTTATTTCGCCCCAAAAAACCACCAGCATTAAACGTGTTGTATAAAAAGCGGTAATAAATGCGCCCGCAAGAGCTACTAACCAAAGCAAGGGATTACCTCCGTTAGCGCTCCATGCATACCATAAAATCTGGTCCTTGCTAAAGAAACCTGCACTTACAAATGGCAACGCTGCCAATGCTGCCGCACCGGCAAGAAATGTATAAAACACAATGGGCAGTTTATTTTTCAAGCCACCCATTTTAAAAATACCATGTTCGTGATGCAATGATTCTATGACAGCTCCTGCTGCAAGAAATAATAAGGCTTTAAAAAATGCGTGCGTAAAAAAATGAAATATGCCGGCACTCCATGCGCCAACACCGAGTGCTAAAAACATATAACCTACCTGGCTGATCGTTGAATAAGCAAGAATGCGTTTTATATCTGTCTGCACCATTGCGCTGCACCCTGCTATTAACAATGTGACGGCACCAACAACCGCCGTAATATTCATCACAAATGGTGATAGCTGAAACACTGCATGCATTCTTGCTACAAGGTAAACACCTGCTGTTACCATTGTTGCAGCATGTATCAACGCACTTACCGGTGACGGACCAGCCATTGCATCCGGCAGCCAGGTTTGTAAAGGTACTTGTGCCGACTTGCCCATTCCGCCAGCCAGCAACAGCAATGCTATGGAAGTTATAAGAGGTGAACTTTTGATAAAATGTTCTGGTGCTGCTTTTTGAATGGCAGGAATATCAAGTGTTCCCAATTCACGGAACAGCAGAAAAAGACCTATTGCCATGGCAGTATCACCAATACGCGTAATGTAAAATGCTTTGTTGGCCGCATGAACGTTAGCAGTGGTTTCGTACCAAAACCCAATGAGTAAATAGCTACATAGACCCACTCCTTCCCAACCGAGGTACAGCAATACCAAATTATCTGCCATTACCAGTATTAGCATGGCGCAAACAAAAAGATTCATAGATGCAAAAAACCTCGCATAGTCACGATCGTGCTTCATAAAACCTGCACTGTAAATATGTATAAGTGCACCGACAAATGTTATCACAAAGAGAAACACAAGTGATAATGCATCTATCCGAAAACTAAAGGAGCAATTGAAATTCGCTACGCTCATCCAGCGCCATAAGGTTTCCGTATAGGCACCATTTTCTGGTGGGGCTTGTAAGAAATTAATCCCAAGCCATATGGTTACAATTGCTGCAATGCAGACAACACCTGCGCCTACAACAGCGATCACCTGTTTGGACAAATGTCTTCCTGCAAGGGATAATATCAAAAATCCCATCAATGGTAACGCCGGGATAAGAAATAAAACTTCTTGCATGACAATCGTTTTTGAATATCTGTAGAGACAAGGCATTGCCTTGTCTGGTAGCGAAAAGACAAGGCAATGCCTTGTCTCTACGTCTCTATATCATCTTTAAGATTATTCAGTTTACTAACATCAAGTGTTTTATGCTGGTGATATACCTGCATGACCAATGCCAGCCCCACTGATACTTCGGACGCTGCCATTGCCAAAATAAACAGGAACATCACCTGCCCGTCGGGTTGTCCCCACCGGGCACCGGCTGCAACAAATGCAACTCCCGCAGCATTCAGCATTATCTCAACAGAGATCAATATGAAAATTATGTTTCGCCGCGTAAGTACGCCTAACAATCCAAGTACAAAAAGTATAGCGGCTACAACAAGTACTGAATATGATTGCATTGTTTATGTTTTAGATGAAAAATGCACTGCATCTTCCTCCTGCTTCAAAAACCTGTGTAAATATTTTTTCTTATGCCTGCCTATATGTGCAGCGCCTACAATGCCTGCCATTAAAAGAAAGCCGGTCAGCTCCACCGCTATTATGTACTCACCGTACAATGAAAGCGGGATTTTTTTCAGATCAACGGTTTGTTGAGGAATTGTTGTAGATCCTCCCATAACTATTAGTAACAGCAACTCTGCTAGTAAAATGACTGTTAATATCGAAGGGCCAATCCATGTTTTGGGTTGCATCCATTGCTTTTCCTGTATGGCGGATTCCCGTCCTAAATTGAGCATCATCACTACAAAAATGAAGAGTACGATAATCGCTCCTGCATACAAAATAATTTCCAGCGTGGCTACAAATGGTGCTCCCAGAGACAAGAATATCATTGCAACGCCTAAAAAAGATACAACGAGATACAGCAATGCATGCACGGGCTGATGGCGGGTTATTACCATAACGGTAGCCGCTATTGCAACAATGGATGAAATGTAAAAGAGATAGTTCATTTCTTATGGCATTAAGCTGTGAATGTCAACCGGCGCATCTTCGTTTTCACCTTCTCCTTTTTGTTTTACGCCTGCATTCATTCCTGCGACTTTATAAAAATTATAACCGGGATATTTCCCCTGGCTGTTTATCAGCAGATCTTCTTTTTCAAATACAAGATTCTGGCGATTGTATTCTGCCATTTCAAAATCCGGTATTAACTGGATAGCATACGTTGGACATGCATCTTCGCAATACCCGCAAAAAATACAGCGTGAAAAATTGATGCGAAAAAATTCCGGGTATCGCCTGCCATTTTCATCTTCTGTTGCCTGCAAAGCAATGCAATCAACGGGGCACGCAACAGCGCATAAGTAACAACCCACACAGCGTTCGCCACCATCAGGATCTTTTGTCAGCACGATTCTTCCGCGCCAGCGTGGATGCAATTTTACTTTCTCTTCCGGGTATTGAATGGTCACATGTCTTTTGAAAAGATGAAGAAATGTCAACCATATGGTTCGTATATGACTAAACATAGATCAAGTTTTATTTTTCACGCAAAAGCGCAAAGAAAAAGAGCAAAGAAAGCAAAGGTTTCACGCAACGAAGGCAACGGAGCGGCGACGCAAAGAATTGTTGATTTGAGTTTTTCTTATTTGAACTTTCCTTATAACAAAGCTTCCTCCTTGTCAGCGTCCACAAATTTCTGCAACCCTTTGCGTCGCTTTTTCGCCACGCTCGTTGCGTGAAATAAGTCGGACTCTTTGCGAAAAAACAAATCTCCTTCGCGCCTTTGCGTGAAACTTTAATCAGCCTCTTATCAATAGCGCTACAGCGCCGGTAATCATCAAATTCAGCAGTGCCAAAGGCAGCAATATCTTCCAGCCGGTCTCCATTAGTTGATCATATCTTGGTCGTGGCAACGATGCGCGTAATAATATAAAGAACAGAATAAAGGCAAATGTTTTTAAAAAGAACCATGCCCACGGAGGCAGGAATGACCAACCCAACCATCCACCGAAAAACATGGTAACGGTCACTGCAGATATAAGTGTTATACCTAAATATTCACCAATAAAAAACATCCCGAATTTCATTCCTGAATATTCTGAGTGATAACCGGCTACCAGTTCACTTTCTGCTTCCGGAATATCAAATGGCAACCTGTGTGTTTCTGCTATTCCTGCAATAAAAAATATAATCAGTGCCACGGGTTGCTTGATAACAAACCACATGTCCTTTTGTGCATTAACAATATCACCTAGTTTAAAAGAGCCTGTCAACATAACCACACCCATCAGGCTCAGGCCCATGAACACTTCGTAAGCTATCATTTGCGATGCGCCACGCATGGCGCCCAGCAATGAGTATTTATTATTGGATGCCCATCCACCCAACACAATGCTATACACGCCCAACGATGACATGGCCAGGAAAAACAAAATACCAACATTCAGGTCCGCTACTATTATTTGTGGTGTAAAGGGTATGATCACAAAACTCATTAATACACTGCCGACTACCACAGCAGGAGCGAATATAAACACCCACTTATCGGCAAAAGGTGGAACCCAGTCTTCTTTAAAAAACAACTTCAATGTATCTGCTAAAACGATCAATATTCCTAACGGCCCAGCCCTGTTAGGACCAAGTCTGTCCTGCCACATAGCCAACATTCTGCGCTCAACCCAAATAAGGCCAGCGGCAATATTCAACAGCACGAATAGCACTCCTAATACGATCCAAACATGTTGCATGACTGTCATCTTGGTGTTAATTTAAAATTCAAAAAACCAAAATTCAAAATTCAAAACAAGAGAAGACCATCGTGTACAATGATTAGGTATCTACGACTTTTTACTTTCTAATTTCTAATTTCTAATTTGACTCTCGACCCCCAGTTCATTCCAATTGATCCACGCAAGCCCGCAGAAATCAGCACTACGCCATCGCACAAATCTTTATCAACTTTAACCGGAAGAACATCATACACAATTCCGGCGTCTGTTATCTGTAACGGATCGCCTTCCTGCACTCCCAACACATGTAAACCTCCCGGTGACACACATATAAACGGATCAGGCGAAAGAGCTTGAAGTGCCAGACTATAGCTACTTAACTCTCCAGAACCTAATGTATCATACTTTGGCAGCAACAACCATCTGTCTTTTGCTATAACAAACGATCCGGGAACATCGTTAAAAAAAAGACCGTTATCTGCTTGCTTATCTTTAAATAACTGCACTCCGGAATCATCGCCACGAAGCGCTCCGCCAGGCTCATCCTGGTATTTGTTAACAGATTGAACTGAGTTCCATCCCGGCGACCAAAAGAAAGGAGTCATCATTGGCGGAGGCACGCCTCTGTACCCTTCCATCGTAAACGACAATGGCGAGTCCTCATCAGAAAATGGTTTCGGTTCACTCACATTTTTATTCGCCAGCATCGCTGTCCGTCCGCTATACCGATGCGGTTCTCTTGGTATTCTTTCGCCGTGTATCGTAAAATCATGTTGAGGAGAGACCTCCGTAACGCCTTTAAATTGAGGCAATGCAGTTTCCAGCTCATGTAACAATTCATCGGGAAAGGCTGCATGGTTATTGACAGCATGCGACTTCAACGATTGCATTTTTCTCAGCCATCTCCAACTTTCCTGCACCTGCGAACCTGCATTGGGAATAACCTGGAAGAAGCGTTGCGCACGACCTTCATTATTTACCAATGTGCCATCGCCATCAGCGAAAGTAGCTGCGGGCAACAGCACATGTGCCTTCTGTGTTGTTGTATTATGCAACGAATCCAACACAACGATGTGATCGCAGGCATTAAAAAAATCATTGGCGACACCAAACGTCACATTTCTGTAAAGATCATTTTCCAAAATAACGGCTGCAGCATGTCCGTTCTTTTTAACAGCCTCATTGGCTACATTAAATGAAGGAGCTTCCATCATTGCAAGACCCATGCTGTTACAATCCCTCATCACACAACTAAAAGCAGTTTTCCTTTCGCTGGTATTTAATGCAACGGCTATATCAAAAGCGGATTTGATAACATTATCATTGTAGCAGGATGTGCCCGTAACAACAACCGGATTCTTTGCTTTCTTCAAAACATCCGCTATTGTTTTTGCCCGGCTTAATAACTCTTCGTTAATGTCTGTATTATCTATTTTCCCTGGCTGTAAATAAGCAGCTATTGCAAAAGCAAGTCTGGCCAGTTCATCAGGTGCGGCATGCCATGAATGCGTTGCTAAATCATCTAATGGCGATGTTGTAATAGTAAGCGTTGCCAGAAAACCTTTTTCATCCTGTGCAAACTCTTTAATAGCAGAGTCGAGCCACACAGGCGCTTGAACCGATTTTGAAGCCTCGGCTGCAGCAGTTTTAACAACAGCCTGGCGAACAGCCAACGCCAGCATTGGCGCAGTGTTCCATATATCTTCTCCGATTACTACAACGGCATCAGCCTGTTCAATGTCTTTCAACGATGCGCTGTGCACGCATCCCGAACTGAGCATTTCTACAACAAGCCTGTTTACATATGCCTCATCTTCGCTGACACCCTGGTAAAAATTTTCTTTACCTACCAATTGCATCAACGCAAAATTGCTTTCCATGGACGCTCTTGGCGAACCTACTCCTATCAGTTTACCAGTAGAAATAAACTGCTGTAAATGCGCCATTACTTCGTCTTCTTTTGCAGCTTCATTCGTACGGTTTCTAATGAGAGCTTGTTTTATACGGTTTTCACTATTTACAAATTCATACCCAAAGCGACCGCGATCACAAAGGAAATAACCATTTACATCGCCATTGTACCTGTTAAGCACACAGCGTAATTCTCCGTAGCGTTCCGCTGCAATTGTATTACAGCCTACGCTACAATGATGGCAAACAGAGGGAGCCATTGTCAGATCCCATTTGCGGGTATAATGTTCTTTTAAGGTTTTATCAGTAAACACGCCTGTGGGACAAACCTCCGAAAGATTTCCACTGAATGGACTTTGCAACACTCCGTCTTTTTCTCTTCCAAAATATATATGATTATGCGCCGCAAATACGTTCAGGTCACCACCACCAGCGTAGTCGCGATAATAGCGAACGCAACGGTAACATTGTATGCAGCGATTCATTTCATGATTGATCAACGGGCCGAGATATTGATTAGTGTATGTTCTTTTTTTATACTTATATCTGCGGTAATCATGGCCAGTCATTACTGTCATGTCCTGCAAATGACAGGCCCCGCCTTCATCACACACCGGGCAATCATGCGGGTGATTGGTCATTAACCACTCAATCACCTGCTCGCGAAATGCTTTAGCAATTTTATCGTCTATGGAAAGATATAAGCCATCTGTTACCTTTTCCATACAACTCATGACCAGCCTGCCTTTTGTGTCAGTTTCATCTTTGTATACTTTAACCGCACATTGTCTGCATGCGCCTACGCTACCCATTGCTGGATGCCAGCAGAAGTAAGGCAGATCCAAACCTTGTGCAAGACAAGCCTCCAGTAAATTCTTACCGGCTTTTACAGTGTATGTTTTGTTATCGATGTGGATGGTCATGGCCGACAATTAATATAGCATCGCTCTAAAACTTTGACCGCCTCTCTTTTCGATGTTTCGAGAGCCTTTGGTTTTAGATTCTGCAAAAATGGTAACCGCTTTTTCTAATAACTGTAACCCTATTAATTCTTAATTATTAATTATTAATTGGCATCACAGCCTTCAACCTTCATAAGGACACTTATACTCCTCAATATGTCGAACAAAATCCTCTCTAAAATATTTTAATGCACTTTGCAATGGCTCCATTGCGCCGGGCGCCAATGCACAGTATGTATTGCCTGGGCCGAGGTATTGTGTATGCATTTGCAACAACTCCATGTCCTCTGGCGATCCATTTCCTTTTTCAAGCCCGGACAGAATTCTTTCAACCCAGGGTAATCCTTCCCGGCAGGGCGTGCACCAACCGCAACTTTCCTGTGCAAAAAAATGCTGCAGATTATGTACAAATCCTACCGGACATGTTTTATCATCCATTACGACGATTGTGCCTGTACCTAAGCGGCTACCCGCTGCCGCAACAGAAGTATAGTCCATCTTTATATCAAGATGCTGTTCTGTTAAAAAATCTGTTGATGCTCCGCCCGGTAATACACCTTTTAAGCTATAACCATTTGTCATACCTCCGGCATATTCTTCAATTATTTCACGCATGGTTGTACCTAAAGGAAGTTCCCAAACACCGGGTCGTTTTACTTTTCCACTTACTCCGTAGAGCTTGGTACCGCTGTCTTCGCTGACACTTAAACTTCTAAACCAATCTGCTCCATTGTTAATGATATGAGGCAGACAACTAAGCGTTTCTACATTATTTACAATTGTTGGCTTGCCATACAAACCGCTTACCTGTGGAAAGGGAGGTTTGGCCCGGGGCGTTGCTCGCTTGCCTTCCAGCGCATTTAGCAGCGCTGTTTCTTCGCCGCATATATACCGTCCTACGCCGGTATGTAAATACATTTCCAAATTCCAGCCACTGCCTAAAACATTTTTACCAACGTAACCTGCTGCATATGCGTCACTAATACTTTTCTCCATAATTTCTGCAGCCTTTCGATAGGCCCACCTGAGAAACACATAAGAGATGTCTGCTTTTATTGCATAGGCGGCCAGAATCATTCCTTCAAGTAACTGGTGCGGGTTTCCTTCCAGCAGCAAGCGATCCTTAAATGTGCCGGGCTCCATTTCATCTGCGTTACAAATAAGATATTTCGGATGTCTTGCATTTTCATCCATTGGTACAAAACTCCATTTTATACCTGTGCTAAAACCAGCGCCACCACGTCCTTTCAGACCACTGTCTTTTACTATTTGCTGTACTTGTTGCGGCGAATTATCCTTCAATACTTTTCGTAGGGCCGCATAACCGCCTGCCTGCTCATAGTCTTTTAAACTGAGTGTGTTTCCTGTTATGATATTTTTTGTTAGCGGCTGTTCCATTTTAAAAAGCAAATTTAAAATATCAGCAACCTGTAGAGACAAGGCAATGCCTTGTCTCTACAGGCTATCAGCATTTATTTATACAATTCTAAAATTCTATCAAGTTGCTCTTCCTTTACATCCTCATACAAATCTTCATCTATCATCATTGCCGGTGCATGATCGCAGCAACCAAGACATACATTAGGCAGCAGCGTGAATAAGTTGTCTTTCGTTGTTTGCCCGAACTGAATGTTTAGTTGCTTTTGCAATGCCTCGTATATTTTGCCGTACCCCATCACATAACACGATATGCTGTCGCACAACAATATCACATGTTTGCCAACCGGCTTGCGAAAAATAAGGTTATAAAAAGTAGCTACACTATCCACTTCTGCTGCACTCATTTCCAAATAGTTTGCAATAGCATCAATACTTTCATCACTTATCCAACGTCGTTGTTTCTGCACTATTTTTAATGCCTCTATAACCGCTGCTTTTTTATAAGGCACCATGCTTATTTCATGATCAATCGCACGCATTTCTATTTCCGTTAGCAATTCCTTTTTTTCCATATGTGCATGATCATTATGTTTCTGTTCGAGTATAAGATTTGATTCGTGCATCTATTCATTTTCAATTTTCAATTTTCAATTTTCAATTACCTATCAATATCTGCCAGCACAAAATCCACACTTCCCAAAATTGACAACAAGTCGGCAACAGTGTAGCCTTTGCTTACAAAGGGCAGCATTTGCATGTGCGGAAATGACGGAGTTCTTATGCGTGTTCTGTATGATGATGTATTGCCATCACTTACCAGGTAGTAACTATTGGCGCCCTTTGTTGCTTCTATGCAACTCATGGCTTCACCGGCAGGTATTACGGGTCCCCAGCTTACATTTAGAAAATGCGTGATGAGCGTTTCTATATCCTGCATGGTATATTTCTTTAAGGGCGGTGTTGTGAGGTGATGGTCTGCCTTGTAGCTGCCTTCCGGCATATTTTCCAGGCATTGTTTTACTATGCGCAGACTTTGCCATAACTCTTCTACGCGTACTACGGCACGATCAAAACAGTCGCCATGTTGCGCGGTGGGAATATCAAAATCAAACATTTCGTAGCCAGAGTATGGCTGCTTTTTTCTAAAATCCCATTCGTAGCCACAGGCACGCAAACCCGGCCCTGTTACGCCCCATTCTATCGCTTCTTCCAATGTATAAATTCCGATGCCTTTCGTCCTTCCCTTAAACAGGCTGTTGCGAATAACCATATTGGTATATTCCTTAATTTTCTTTGGAAAATATTCAACAAAATCCCGCACCAGAGCATCCCATCCTTTGGGCAGATCCTGTGCTACTCCGCCAATGCGGAACCAGTTTGGATGCATGCGCCCACCACAAACTGCTTCAATGATATCGAATACTTTTTCACGATCTGTAAACATATAAAACACTGGCGATAGCTGTCCCACATCCTGCGCAAATGTGCCGAACCAAACAAGATGACTTGATATGCGAAACAACTCGCACAGCATAACACGAATAACTTTTACTCTATCAGGCACAGTTATGCCTGCCATCTTTTCAACGGCCAGCAAGTAAGCAAGATTGTTCATTACGCCGCCGAGATAATCAATACGATCTGTATAAGGTATGTATGTGTGCCAGCTCTGCCGTTCACCCATTTTCTCTGCACCACGGTGGTGAAAACCAATTTCGGGAACTGCGTCAACAATATCTTCACCATCCAGTTGAAGTACAATTCGTAACACACCATGTGTGCCTGGGTGTTGGGGCCCTATGTTGAGAAACATAAAATCTGCATCATCACTTTCACGCTGCATGCCCCATTCTTCTGGTTTAAATTGCAGCGCATCTTGTTCGCGATCTATTGTTTCATTTACTAAGCGATATGGCCCAATCTCTGTAGCTCTTGCAGGATGCTCTTTTCGTAGCGGATGCCCTTGCCATGTTAATGGCATTAGGATGCGTTGTAAATGCGGGTGCCCTTCAAACTTGATACCGAACATATCATACACTTCCCGCTCGTACCAGTTGGCATTTTTAAACACGCCCGTTATGGAAGGCAATGATGGATATTCACCTTGCAGCCCTACTTTTAGCCGGATGAAACTATTTCGTTCAAACGAAAATAAATGATAGATAACAGTAAAATCTTTTACAGGCAATTTCTCTTTACCTGACCTGTCGCGCTCGTCCATACCGCACAGGTCATATAATAAATTGAAAGGTTGAGGAATGTTTGTTTTAAGATATGTTGTAACGGAAATTATTTTTTCTTTGGGAAGCCACAGCGTAGGTATATCATCCACTGTAGATTGCTGTATAAATGTATCCGCACCAAAATTTTGTTGCAGTAAGTCTAATATGGCAAAGGCATCAGACATAGGTTATACTAAATTCAAAAGTAAAAATTCAAAATTCAAAACGTTGACATTTTACTTATTCATAAACAAGCCTTTTGAATTTTTACTTTTGACTTTTTAATTTTTACTTTTACTCTTCATCACACTTCATCTATTGACCTGAAGTTTACCATGTTCATTCTTTCTTCACGTCGTTTATCTTTCATTGATTGCATTTTGGGTTTCTCAACTCCCTGATCGCCGATCACCCAACTTAGCGGCCTCCTTTCATTCTTTACAGCTTCTCCCAACAAAACAAGGCCCTGCATAAAAGCATCGGGTCTTGGCGGACACCCCGGCACATATACATCAACAGGTAAAAATTTATCTACACCCTGCACAACACTGTAGATGTCATACATGCCGCCACTGTTGGCGCAACTGCCCATAGATATTACCCAGCGCGGCTCCATCATTTGCTCGTGCAATCTTTTGATGATAGGCACCATTTTAATAAACACGGTTCCGGCAATAACCATAACATCTGCTTCACGTGGTGTACCTCTGATTACTTCTGCACCAAAACGAGCAACATCATATTTACTGGTAATACTGGTAGCCATTTCAACAAAACAGCAACTCAACCCAAAGTGAAACGGCCACATGGAATTTTTTCTGCCCCATGCAAGCAAATCCTGCACGGTCGTAAGCATTATACTTTTACTCACAGCCTCTTCCATGCTGCCATTACCGTTAAAATTGCCGGTATCATTATCTGTTTTGCTGAACCACCATTTCATAAGAAGTTATGAGTTATGAGTGATGAGTTTTGAGTTGTAAGTAGTAAGTTTAAAGTAGTATAGCAATAGTCGTAAATTTGGCGACTAGACTAGACTAGACTAGACTCAAAACTCATAACTTATTACTCAAAACTTTAAATGCTTTCAATATCTTCTTTCCGTCCGGCCCAAAATCAAGGGCGCCTATTCCCCATTCATAAATCAATACCACCACTAGTTGTACAATGAATATTGACATACCTATATACCCTGCCCAACCAAGTTCATAAAAGCCAAGCGCCCATAACATAATAAACACAGCTTCTACATCAAATATCACAAACAACATTGCCACTAAATAAAACTGTGCTGAAAAGCGAATTTTTGCGTTGCCCGCTTGTTGTATGCCGCCTTCATAAGGAAGATCAGTAGCTCGTTCTTTGTGCCTTTGACCAAGTACATAAGACAGAGACAGTATAAGCGTCAGCAAAAAAAGCACCAGGCTTGCATACAGCAGAAAAGGCCACAAAACTGCATGATCATTACTTACCGGCATATTGTTAATATTTAGCAACAATCCGTTTACCGGCATGTGTTACGCCGGCGTTAGAGACAAGGCAATGCCTTGTCTGTACAATTGCAATTCCCGCTTATGCTCAGCTTTTGATATACCTTTCCAAGCAATCTATGATGAAATCCTTGTCAGACATTATGTACTTTACCAAATCGCCAATGGAGATTAGCCCAACCAACTCTTCATTGTCATTCAAAACGGGAAGATGACGGATAAATTTATCTGTCATCATTTGCATGCATTCTTCAATAGTTGTATCAGGAGTTACAAAAATCGGGCGGCTTGTCATAATATGCTTAACAAGCGTTTCTTTAGATGAGCGCCCCTTGAGGATAACTTTGCGGGCATAGTCTCTTTCCGTGAAGACTCCAATCAGCTTTCCTTTTTCTATTACAACGAGAGAACCTAAATTCCTTTCTTCCAATGTTTCCAATGCATCATACACGGAACTATCTGGGCCTATCCCGTACACTGAGTTACCCTTCTTTTGCAGGATATCTCGAACAGTGTTCATAAAAAATATTTAAGAGAGCTATTAATATGACTATTAAGTTAACACCTATTCTTATCAAATGCAAAAGATTGCGTAAAGTTTTGCAAATAAATATCTTCAGCATTACTCAAAACAAGACAATTGAACTCCAGATTCTGCTGCGCAGAAAGCGTTCCGGAGAGTTCGGTTACTCAAACTGTTAGTGAGTCCGCACACCGTTTTTGATCCTGTAACCGAAAAATATTTTGCTCATCTTAATTAATTTATTTGCACAAGCTTATACAAAACACAGTCTTGTAAATCTTTGTAGCTTTACATTCACTTTCCGTCCAATTCTATTCTAAACCAAACGCTGCCGCTACCACCACTCTTTTTGCTACCTTCTGAAAATACCATCTAAATTTTGGTGTGAGAGATTTTCTTGTTTACCGGGAAACCGGCAGACGATTTTGTCGTATTCATAAAAGAGCTTTTCATGAAAATTAAGGAAGTCCAGCCCTTAATGGTTAGTAAAGTTGAAGAAATGCTTTGCTGCATTTTCGCGACTTTATTTTTTGTCATGCTGAGCTTTTCCTGCAAAAAGGAATTATCGTGTGAGAGCTGTAGAGAAGCTAACAAACCACCTATTGCAATTGCAGGTCCTGACCAGAATATCACTTTACCAACCGACGGTATTTCATTAGATGGCTCTCCTTCCAATGATCCGGATGGGACGATCAATACATGGTTATGGAAAAAGATTTCAGGGCCCTCTGCATTTAGTATCATCAATCCAAGCACAGCAAAAACAGTTGTGAGAAATATCGTTGCCGGCATTTACCGGTTTGAATTAACCGTAACCGACAACCAGGATTTATCCGCAAAGGATACGGTAACAGTAATTGTTGATTCAATACGCACAACAAATCATCCACCGGTTGCCAATGCGGGAGCCGACCAGATAATTACACTACCTGCAACTACTGCTACAATTGATGGAAGCGGATCGACTGATCCGGACAATAATATCGCCGCTTACTTATGGACAAAAATTTCGGGACCATCATCATCAAACATTGCGACGGCAAATGCAGCACAAACGTCCGTGAGTAATCTTGTGGAGGGCTTTTACGAATTTGAATTGCTAGTGACCGATGCCAGTGGATTGTCAGACAAGGATACCGTAACGATTACAGTGACCAAACGGTATCCACCATGCGCAGACTGCAAGATCGTATTCGTTTCTGATCGCGACGGCAATGCCGAGATCTACTCTTGCGATGCTGACGGATCCAACATTAAAAGGCTTACAAATAGCGCCGGCGACGATGACGATCCTGCCTGGTCACCGGATGGTAAAAAAATTGCCTTCATGAGTGCAAGAACCGGCGTTCCGGAAATTTACACTATGAATGCGGATGGCTCAAATGTTACACGCAGGACCTTTACTGAGAGTTATAGCGGACATCCAACCTGGTCGCCGGATGGAGCAAAAATCGCTTACTCTTCGAACACTAATGGCAGCGCAAACATATGGGTGGTGGGAGCAACAACGGGATCACCATCGTTGCTATTAGAAAGGCAAGGACGAAATGTGCAGCCCGCATGGTCGCCGGATGGAACAAAGATTGCATTTGCGAGCGACTGGGCAGCCTTTGACTTTGTATTTGATATCTACACCATCAAGCCGGATGGTACAGGGCTCGTTAATGTTTCTGATATAAACATATTCGATCAAATCAATTACCTGGGTCCAAGCTGGTCACCTGATGGATCGAAACTCGCGATGGAAATGCGCCAACCGAGCGGTACAGATCCGAAGGATATACAGATTGGTGTTATGAATGCTGACGGTACCGGAATCAGAGCCATTGCTTCAGACATAAAAGCATGGACAGCGACATCGTGGTCTGGCGATGGAACCAGCGTAGCATACACTTCTGTATCCGGATTGAGAAAGGATGTTGCATGGGCTTCTGCCAAAGGTACTTCAAAGGGAATTATTGTAACCAATGCCTGGAATCCCAACTGGCAGCACTAATGCGACGCAGCGGGCTGTATGTAATCAAACATACAATGTCGTTTTCTTAAACATCTTATTTCAAATAACAAAGTGCCACAACTCCACACTTCTTATGCGTCTATTTAGCCTGATATTTTTTAAGTGTCTCAGAATACTCTTTTATTTTAGCTTCAGGATAACCAGGTTTGCTATTTGCAGCGTCGATAGCAGATTGCTCCGCCACAATGGCTTTTTCTTTTTTCTCTGCCAAACTATAAAACCTCGCAATTTCATCATAGGTAGCCGGAATGTTCATGCTCCAGGGATAATGATCGATCTGAGCCTGCAGAGCATCGGTTGCCAATAAATAAACTGATGCAGGTAGTGACTTTTTTTTTTATCTACTTCGTACCAAACAATATCTGAAACACTTTTCCAGTCCGGAAAATCCACCGTTGCCCATAGGTTTCGTGCGAAAGTAACAGAGGCTTCAGGGTCGGTATGCAGCAAACCGAGGAATTTGAAATGAGGTGTGGCAAATTGTTTTATCAAAGAGGGTTCTTTGGCGAGCGCACTATCAACGACTCTCAACATTTCGTTATAATCTTTTTTTGCTGCCAAATCGTTCAATCGTGGTATCATGTCATTGTCAATTTTAGCGACTCTTTTAGAATTCTTTAGATCTGAGAGCGCCGTGGAAATATCCCATCGACCCGATACAATTTTAGCGAGTGGTGAATCAATGATTGCGGGATGCCCCATCCATGCGATTTTTCCTTGCTGATCTATAACCATAGCGAAAGGAATACCACCCTGCCCTACAGGTGCCAACCAGTTTTTTGCCATGTACTGTTCAGCATCATCTGCGCCAACATTATAGTGCATGGATTGGCCTTTCGGCCCTTTTATAAAACGTCGCAAAGAATCAGCATCCGTTGTATTTCGTTCCTTCACACTTATCGCAAATACGTTTACATTCTTGTCCTTGTATTCAGATGCTACTCTTGACAGATGCGGAATATTCGCGAGACAAGGTCCGCACCACGTGGCCCAAAACTCAACGATAGTAATCTTGCCGCGCTCAACGCCTTTAGTGCTGTCACCTTTAAGCCATGTCGACACTTTAAATGCAGGCGCAGCATCTCCGACGGTTAATGTTGGTGACGATGTTTGCGCTATCACGCTTCCACAAATCAATACCGCGATAGAAAAAATATTTTCTTCATTGAATTGCTTTTCTGAATGTTAAATGGTAAGGTTTAAATTCAATGTCGTTCAGTTATGTTTCTCAATAACGAATGCTTGTAATCCATTCGCAAAGACTGCTTGTCATCCCGACGAAGGAGGGATCTGGGATCCGCATCAGCACGTCGTTTACGCAAACACCCGAATCCCTCCTTCGTCGGGATGACAAGCGACGTGCGTTTATTTTTTTCGTAAAGCCATAACTAAAACGACATTGAATTGAAGGCTACAAATGATAAGTTTAAATTCAACAGTGTTGCTTACTTTGTATTCTTTGCCATGTCAATCATTGTAGCCACTTCTTCTACAGCTGCGTCCATACCACCGCTAAATCCTGTGAACTTGAAGCGTATGTTGCCATTACCATCAATCACAAACTTTGTGGGAATACCGGTAACCTTGTAGCTCGCCACAACCGGATTTGAACCTGCATCATTTTTCAAATCCATCAAAACCTCGAAAGGATAATTGTTTCTGTTTACATAAGCCTTTGCACTGTCTGTTGCATTAGCTTCCTTTTCCCAAGTATGAATGAAAAGGAACTTTACATTCGGATCATTTTTAAATCTTTCAACAGCCATTTTCATTGATGGAAATGAAGCTTTGCAAGGCCCGCACCAGGTTGCCCAAAAATCAAGAACAACGGTCTTACCTTTATAATCTGACAGAGATACCGCGTTTCCGTCAACATCTTTCAATGTAAAATCTTTGGCAGGAACATTTATTATCTGCTTTGATACTTCCTTTCTGATATTCTCTAACAAAAGTTTGTTAACTGATGCGATATATTCCTCATAGCCTTCATTGCTTCCTTTCACTTTTGCATAAAGTGTTTTTAAATCCTTTTTCATTGCAGGCGTTGCCTGTCCGGCCTTAATGGCTTCATCAATGATATCGAAAGCTTCCTTATCTTTTCCCACTTTCATTAATGCGCTTGCATAGTCACTGTTGATGGAACCATTAATGGATTTTGAACTATCGTGTGCTTCTTTCAGCAACGGCAAAGCTTTTTCGTAATCGCCCTGTTGTATATATACGCTGCCCAGGCTTTTGCTATAACCTGCGTAACCTATCGCGGCAAAACCGGCGCCGGGTTCGTTTCGTCTCGTTGTCTTAAACGCATACGCATCCTCTCGGGCTTTTTTGTAAAGTTCTGCTGCTTCTTTTAAGTGTCCGTTTTTTTGCAATAGATTGGCGGTACCGGCCCAGCCCTGACCCTTCCAGGCGGGAGTTGCAATCATATTTGCGTACTCCAATGCCGTCTTTACATTGTCAGCTTCTGCATAAGCAGTGCCCACGCTGAACCTTGCATAGTCGTAACTGATTTGCTGATCTGCCGGAAACTTTTGTGGTGGAAACTTCTTGATCCATGCCATGTACAATTGCTCTTTTTTAACCGGATCTTTCTCTTTGTACACGGTATCCACTTTTTCATTCCTTACCCATATACCAAGCGGAAATTTTTTCTTACCCTCAGTAGCTATTGAATCGGCTACTTTATTCTTTTTCAACTGGTAAAAAAATCGGCTTGCAGTTAACCAGTCAGTTTCTTTATTGCTTTTCAGCAAAGTGTATAATTGATTCTCCAATTCTGCTTTATCAGCTTCGTTTGTTGAATTAGCAAGACGCGTATAATTTTTTATGGTGCTGTCTCCCGTTTGCGCATTGGTTTGCGCAATAGTCTGCTGTGACAATAACACCGTTGTGATTGTCAGGCCGAGAAAAAAATACTTTTTCATTTAAAACGTTTAATTTTTTTTTATTAAAAATAACCAGGGTTATCTTTTAAGTTAGGATTAGCACCCATTGCTTGCGCTGGGATGGGATATAATTGCTGGAACGGCTTCCATGCCGGCTTAATTGGACTCAGCGCTTCAGTTGCCCTGTTTTTTCTTTTTAAGCTGAACCATCTGTCAGAAAATTCTGTAAACAATTCAAACCAACGCTCACGTTCCAGTACCTTTACCAAATCATCTTTTGTAGCAGCAGTTGTATTAGGCAAACCTGCTCTATTACGAACCAAATTCAGATCTGCCTGGGCCTGCGGAATCTTGCTTTCGTTAGCCTCTGCTTCTGCGCGAATTAAATACAACTCAGCCAAACGCAGCATTACCGGGTACTCTGTACCTGCAGTAGTGGAGCGCACTTTGTATTTATATGGGTAATAGTATGTTTTACCAACGTACGTAATCGCCTTTGTCCAATTGACTTTACGCTGATCATTTGCTTCAAATGAATTTGCCAGCGTATCGTATAAAACAAAAGAAGGTGTTGTACTTGCAGGGATAAATTCTGCGCCCATTACCGTTGCAGGAACGGAAGTTCCTGCAAGCGAGATCTGAAAGATTGTTTCCGTGCTGCCGATTAAGAAAACGTTGTTAAGGTTTGTCACCAAACTATACGTTCCACTATTGATCACTTCGCTTGCTTCAGATTCAGCAGCGGCCCAGTTTTGCTGATAAAAATAAACTCTTGCTAAAAATGCAGATACCGCGCTTTTGTTGATTCTTGCTTTTTCTACTGAAGGATATTTGGTTGTTAAAAGCGCCTTCGCATCAGTAAGATCTGTTACAATTTGTTGGTAGACATCGGCTACCGGAGCTCTTGCCAATAAGCCGTTTGTTAATGCATCGGTATTAACGACCAAAGGCACATCGCCAAAGTAATTTACCAGGTAGAAGTAGTGCCATGCTCTCCAAAATTTTGCCTCGCCTACCAGTTGGTTCTTAACGGAAGTTGAAAGTGTTTTGGATGCATTCACTCCTTCTATGGCATAGTTTGCTCTGCCAATTTTTGTGTACATAGCGCCCCAAAAAACATTCGCATCATTTCCCGCTGCCAGCGTATTGTTTTTAAAGTTATCGAAAGATGCATTTGTCAGATAATATCCTTCATCGGCACTCATTGCACCGTACTTGATCGCGTTAAAAACGTTAGAAGAGTTCCCGGTTGCGATACTACTGTATATTCCAAGCACCACAGAGGTTGCCGTACTCGAATCAGCGAAGGCCAATGCTTCATCAACGGCATTTACCGGAGGAGGAATCGTTACGTATTTTTTGCACGAAGTATTAAACAGCAGCATGAATAAGCCACCAGCAATAAGCAGATAATTATATTTTTTTATAGTAAGTCTCATTGTCTTTTTTCTTTAAAGTGTTACGTTAATTCCAGCTGTGATGACACGTAGAGGCGGCATTGCAGTACCTGTCTCAGGATCATACACATATTTGTTCTTGGAGGCCCACCATAGGTTTTGGCCCTGCAGGTACAAACGGAGATTATCCATTTTCCATTTGGAGACTAACTCACGCGGAAACGAATATGAAAGATTTACTGTACGCAAACGCAGGAATGAAGAATTTCCCCACACCGCATCTGATGATGACCATGAGCTATACACAGATGAAGTTGTTGTGTACCTCGGTGTACCACCCACCTTTCCGCCTGTCGTGGTCCAGCGGTCTAACCAATATGTTTGTTGGTTTCCGTTAGACAAAACGCCGGGGGCAGTTGTTGGATAAATATTTCCTTCCTGACCTGTAAACTGAAAGAAAAAGGATAGATCAAAACCTTTATAGCTAAGAACATTGTTCAACCCACCATAATATTTTGGCTGAGTGTAGCCGGCAACGCCTCTGTCGGTACTGAAGCTAGGCGTAAAGGTCAATGTATCTTTGGTTAAGTTCTTGTATAAAGGATTACCGGTTTTGGCATCAACGCCTTCATAGATAAATCTAAATACAGAACTCAACGGCTGACCTATTGTGCTCTTGTTGTAGAAGAAATAACTTGGACTTGCACTTACCAAAATTGTTTTTGGTATGGTGATGTTAAATGAAGTTGTCCATTTAAAATCTTTCGTGGAAATATTGGTGGTGTTCAATTCAAATTCCCATCCTTTGTTACGAATCACTGCATCGAAATTCGACTGGTAAGAATTGAATCCGGCCTGCGCTGATAAATTCAAAAATCCAAGCTGGTCCGGCGTTTTGTTTGTATAGTAATTCGCAGTTAATGCAATCCTGTTTTTAATAAATCCTAACTCAAGGCCAAACTCTGTCTTGTAAGTATTTTGCCAGTGAAGATCGGGGTTGTTTATTTTATCAGGTGCAAGCGCGGTACTGTTTTGATATGTTCCTGAAGAAGTGAAGAATGTGCGGTACATGTAATCCTGGATCTGGTCGTTACCTGTAAGGCCATAGCTTGCTCTTAATTTACCGAAGGATAAAACAGACAAGTCTTTTGCAAAATTTTCATTGGTGAAAATCCAGCCTGCACCAATTGACCAGAAGTTACCAAATTTGTTATCCGGTCCAAAACGTGAAGAGCCATCTCTTCTTAATACTGCATTGATCAGATATTTTGAATCCCAGTCATAGTTTACTCTTCCAAAGATGGACGTGTATCTGTATTGCGTATAACCGTATGATGGAGTACCAACAGTTCCCGCACCGGTGATGCTTCCCAGCAATACCGGCGTAGCGTAATTGTCGCCTGACGTACGCAAAGAAGTATTCAAAGAATTATGAAAGGTACTACCTAACAATGCATTGAATTTGCCCTTGGCAATATTCCTTGTATAAGTAATTTGCGGTTCAAGGATGTAGGAGTTCTGGTTGATATTGGCAAAAGAAGCAGAGTTGGTAACTGCAGTGGTCAGTGGATTTTTCGAAGTTGCAGGGTTCTGCGTGTTCTGATCCAGTTGGATTTTGCTAAATCCAAAAGTTGCCTTTACATCCAGTCCCGGCAAAATGGTATAACGCAAAAGCGTATTGGCCATTAAGCTATTGGTCTTACCCAAATACTTTACAAGCAAATAAGATTCAGGGTTTGTAAAGTTTGCATCCCAGTATATTGAACCATCTGAATTATACAGCGGCATGTTTGGAGGCAGATTATAAAGCGTACTCAAATCCCGTGCTAACAGGTTCGTGTTCTCATATGTATAGTTAACAGAAACATTTGCATTGAATTTTCTATCCAAAGAATTGTGGTCAACATTAAGACGTGAAGAGATGCGCTTGTCATTGTAATCGCCAGGAAATACAGGCGTTTCATAATGGTATCCTGCATTCAACAGAAAGCGTGTTCTCTGATCGCCGCCTGATACAGTTGCCTGCGCATCGCTTATGTCAGCAGTGCCACCAAGATATTTCTTTTGAAAATCGGTGTACGCATTTTGATCCCACAAAAGCAAATCAGGAGCACTTGCAGCATTAGGCGTAATGCCATCATTCGCGTATGCTTCTTTCCGCATTTGCAAATATTGCGGCGTGTTCATCATTGGAATAAAATGCCCAACTTTTCCTTTGCCGGTATATGCATTTACATCGAGTTTTGTTTTTCCCGCTTTACCTTTTTTAGTCGTGATCAACACAACACCGTTAGATCCACGGGTACCGTAAATAGCAGTGGCGTCCGCGTCTTTCAGGATGCTGATGCTTTCGATGTCCGCCGGATTGATTACACTAAACGGGCTTAAACCGCCAGCTGCAGCGAAAGATCCACGACCGTTCAAATCGTTTGTTGTTGGGGTTGAGTTGTCATTAATATTGAACGGTACTCCATCAACCAAATAAAGAGGTTGAGTGCCTGCACCTGTCTGATCAATGGTGTTCACCCCACGAATTTGAATGGTTACACGTGATCCCGGCAAACCGTTGCTTTGTGTTACCAACGCACCTGCAACGCGTCCCTGCAAAGCATTCAAAGGATTGGCAACGGGTTGTTTGGCAATTTCCTCAGCCGTTAAAGTGCTAACCGATCCTGTGTTTTTTCTTTTAGTGGTTGTACCGTAACCAATAACAACGGTTTCTTCCATGCGGCTATCTTCCTGCTTAAGGACCACATTGATAACGGTTTTGTTATTAATTCGAAAACGCTGGCTTACATATCCAACATAGGAGAAAATAATTTCGGCATTTTCCGGAGCACCTTTTATAACATACTCGCCTTTTTGGTTGGTCATTGCTCCCAACGGCGTGCCTGGAATAGTGGCTGACACAGACGGCATCGGCCTTCCCTGCTCGTCTGTAACAGTTCCCCTGATTTCGATGTTTTGCAACTCTTCAGTTGCAATATTTTTTGGCTCCGGATTTTTTTCCTTTTGCTTTACAACGATTGAATTGCCGGCAATGGAGTACGACAATGGCTGGTTCTTAAAACAAATGTCGAGCACCTGTTGGATAGATGCATTTGTCACTTGAATATCCACCTTCCCTACTTGTTTTAAAACTTCATCCTCGTAAAAAAACGTGAAGCCAGTTTGCCTATTGATTTCTTTAAAAATCTTTTGCAATGAAGCTTGCTTCTGGGAAATTGTGACGGTTTGTGCGAAACCACTCGCGTTTACCTGCAAGGTGATAGCAAGTAAAAAAATAGCAGTCAGCTTCATAATTAGCAGTGTTTGAAAAGTGAGCACCCGCCTCTTTGACGGGCGTTTGCAAAGAGCCTTTAATTGCATAACTTTGGTTCGTTTTGGTTAATTAATAGCAGTCCTGAAAGAATTGTATGATTACTCCAAAGCATTTCACAGGGAAGTGGTGCAAACACTTCCTTGTTCTTTTTTGGATCAATCGTAATAGCTTATTGTAAAACTGTAATTTTCCTTCCCTGAATTTGAAATTTAATTCCCGCTCTCCTCATAATATCCAACACTTCTGAAATATTGCTTCCCCTGCCCACGATACCGCTAAACACTCTGTCCTGGTTGTGTCCCTGGAACTCCACTTCAACATCGTACCAGCGCGAAATCTGTTTCATTATCTGATCCAGCCTTGTACTGGTAAACATGAATTGACCATTTTTCCAGGCAACAACTTCCTCAATGTCAACATCTTTATTTACCGATAATTCATTCTTGTTAAGAACTCCCTGTTGCCCCGGTTTTAGCACTGAAGCCTTTTTTAAACTTTGTGATGATACTATTACACTTCCATCTATCAATGTAGTCTTCAGGCTTGGCTCGTCATCATAGGCATTCACATTAAATTGCGTTCCCAGCACACGCACATCCAGATCATTTACACGAACATGAAACGGAAGCTTCGCATTATGTGAAATGTCAAAATAACCTTCACCGCTCAATTCAACGTCTCTCTCTTTCCCTACAAATGCAGTAGGGAATTTTAAAGAGGAAGATGCGTTAAGCCAAACCTTACTGCCATCCGGTAATTCCAGTTGATACTGGCCTCCTTTCGGTGTGGAAATAGTATTGTAAAGAACCTGCCCCGCATTTTGCTGCCCCTCGTAACTGATTTGACCTCCTATCTTTATTACTTTACTGCCTCCCTGTTGTGCCAGCGTGCCATTAGAAGCAGTGTCCAAAACTATTTTACTGCCGTCAGCCAATGTCAAAATCGCCTTATCACCTCCAGGCAAAATATTCTTCTCCGGATTAGTTTGCGGTGTTACCGCTACTTGTTGCTTCTTGTTACTGTAAAGAATTAACAGCGTTGTTGATACCACTAAAATGACAGCAGCAGCAACGGCAGTTCTTGCAATAAATCTTCTTCTGCGGCCAATTCGGGGTAGTTGTTCTTTATCCTCCTCCGAATTGCGCCCCTCTGCCGACTCCAGCACGTTTGACCTCTCCATCATCGAACTGAAAAGTTCATTCCAATGTGCCTGATCCTCTACATTTCTGTTTTCTGCTTTATCCCAAAGAGCTTTTAATGCAGCAAACAGTTCGTCCGAACCATTTGCCGCCTCGTTCACGATCCTCTGCAGTTCTTCCTTTGAGTATGTTTTGTTTACATACTTTTCAATTAAATGCTGCAAATCGTTATTGGGGGTACTTTCGTTTCCCATAGTTAAATATATATACGTGATTACCTACATATAGAAGACGTAAATCCTAATATGTGTTCCCGTTCAAAATGAACTTTTTTTTAATTATTTTTTAAAAGATTGTAAACAACGGTGGTAAAGAGCCAGAAACCAAGCTCTTTGGACAAGTATGACTTAATGAATTGACGGGCCTCAACGATGCTGTTGGCGACTGTTTTCTTGGAGATATTCAAGGTGTCCGCAATTTCTGCGTTGGACAATCCGCTGTCTTTATGAAGGAGAAATATTTTTTTGCGTTGGGGAGATAACAGGTCGATGGCGTCACGAAGTTTGGATTCATATTCATGCATCAACAGGGAATCATCAGCATAATTTCCAGCGGGAATCTGATCATTTTCCCAAATAAGATCTGTCAGGCGTTTATCTTTTGCTGCGGCCCTGAAAAAATCGACACTCTTATTATATGCAGCCCTGAACAGGAAGCCGTCTAAATTCTCAATTTGCACGATCATATCCCTTGCCAGCCACATTTTTAAAAACACATCCATCACAAGCTCTTCCGCCACTTCTTTTGATTTCACTATGCTAAAAAGATAATGAAACAGTTTCGAATGGTAACGGTCAAACAACATTTTAAAAGCCTGTTCTTCGCCCTGCGATGCCCGCTTTTTCAATGCCTGGTCACTAAAATCAGAATCCAAAGTCATAACCTAAAATAGTAAAATTAATTCAATTTCAGCAGGATATGTGAATTTGAAGATTTGAAAATTTGAAAATTTGAAAATGGTTTATGTGCGTTTCGCTAATAAATATACGCTGCATTATTTCATGCTAAATTTTGTTGGACGAACCGCCGTTGTTGGTATCGAAGCTGGCTGGTAGCGAAGGCGTACCAGCAACAGTGCGGATAGGTGTTGGCTAGCCACGCACAAGGGCAGATTTTCACACCAACAGCTAAAGTTTCGGATCGATGGTTTCGTGCAGCTCATATTTCAAGGCATTTTTTGCCGCAAAGATTAGAGATAGTATATTTAATGCAACCAATACTGAAGCAATTTTAAAGAAAAAAAATTTTGTTACCAGTACCCTGTTCATTTTATGAAAATTCAAGCCAACAAAAAAAGAATACCGTTTCTTGCCATTGCCGGCCTTATATTGATCGTGTTATTGGCAATGGCAATGATAAACGTCACAAGTAGCGAAGATGCAAGTACACAACAGCGTTTTTATTTTTATCTATTTTTTATAGTGCCCTGCATTTACTACACGAGTGTATCTGTTATTGACTATTGCAAAACAACATTCAACAGAAAGGCTATGCTTTCGATTGAAGCAGATGGCATCCTGGACAATCTGTCTATATATTCCTGCGGCAAAATTCCCTGGAATGATATCACTGAGGTAAAAGTAAAAAAAGCCTTCAATACAAACTTTCTGCTGATTTACATTCGTAATGCTAATACACTAATCAGCAAACAAAGCAAATGGAAACAACAAACACTGAGAGGATTTCAAAAAAAGTTTGGAACGCCCGTGATAGTTGCCCAAACAAGAATAAAAGACAATGTAGAAAACATTAAAGACATAATGATTGCGCAGCTTCACAAGTGCAATTAATTTTAAACACGTGCTATTTAGTTTACATTTGGCCTAATCCTAACTCGATCTTTTATGAATACCTACATCGCTTTAATAATAGTTGGAACGGTACTGCTGATCGTTTCTTTCGCGTTCACAAAAGATTCTATCTATCTCATCAGGCATGGCGAAAAAACCATTTCCACCATTACCCGCGTCGAAGAAGTAGCGAACAGTAAAAATCACTCTTCCTATTACATTCTATCGTTCACCACGATAAATGGCAAAGAGAAGGAATTCGAATGTCATTTTCCAGCGGCACTGCCAACAACTTACCTGGGCGGCGAAGTTCCAATTGTGTATGATCCTCACAATCCATCAGACATAAAAATACTTACTTACTTTGGGGCGTTTGCACCTGCAATTATAATAGGAGCATTTGCAGCCGGATTTCTTTTTATAGGAATCGGATATTTTGCAGCACAAATAGTATTGAAATGATTGTGTTGAAGTAACGAACCTCATGGTTGTCATTATTTGTTGTAACAAATGATGACAACCATAAAAGCCAAACGCATTTTACGCTAAACTACCTCCAACCCAATGCCGGTGCCACATGCTCTAAAATAGACGATAGCACATGCACATTGTACTTAACGCCTAACGTATTGGGTATCGTCAAAAGCAATGTGTCCGCTTCCTGTATCGCTTCATCCGTAGCTAATTCTTTTATGAGTTGATCAGGTTCTGCGGCATAGCTTCTTCCGAAGATAGCACGCTTGTCCTGTTCAATCATTCCGATGGAATCACTGCTCTTGGCTTGTTGTCCAAAGAGATAACGGTCCTCGTCATTCATCAAAGCGAAAATGGAGCGACTCACCGACACCCGCGGCTCGCGTTGATGACCGGCTTTTTTCCACGCCTCTTTGTACAGCCTGATCTGCTCGGCTTGCTGTATATGAAAAGGCTTACCACTTTCATCGTACTTCAGCGTTGAGCTTTGAAGATGCATGGCATTTTCTGCGGCCCAAACAGCGGTGGCATTTGAAGCTGCTCCCCACCAAATGCGCTCCCGCAATCCTTGCGAGTGTGGTTCTAAGCGAAGCAAGCCCGGAGGGTTGGGAAACATCGGGTATGGATTCGGTTGGGCAAATCCAACACCTTTCAATTTATCCAAAAACTCCATTGCTTTGCGGCGTCCCATATCTGCATCCGTTTCTCCATCCTTCGGTTCGTATCCAAAATAACGCCAGCCATCTATCACCTGTTCAGGCGAACCTCTGCTGATGCCCAATTGTAACCGTCCCTCAGCAATCAGATCAGCAGCGCCGGCATCTTCCACCATATACAGCGGATTTTCGTAGCGCATATCAATGACGCCTGTCCCAATTTCTATTTTGCTCGTTTTGGCGCCAATCGCCGACAGCAAAGGAAACGGAGATGCAAGTTGCGCAGCAAAATGATGTACACGGAAATAAGCGCCGTCCAGGCCTATTTCTTCCGCAGCAACGGCCAGATCAATAGACTGAAGCAATGTATCGCTTGCTGTCCGGGCTTTGTAAGCCGGATGATTGGCCCAATGCCCAAATGATAAGAATCCTATCTTCTTCATAAATATTCAGTCATGGTCCATTTAGACAATGAACTTCTAATTTACATAAAGAGATACAGCTAAATAAAAATTAATTGTAGATCGCTGACTGGCTGCTTACGAATTGTGCTATAGAGTAACGACGAACTTTTATACCTTTAACCCGGATTGTATTCATGAATGTTTGCAAGTACAATTTTATATGAACGTACAAGAACAAATCAAAACATATATTGCCGGCCAACCTGATGCCAAACGTGCAGACATGCAAGCGTTGCACCTCCATATACTCAAGACATTACCAAACTGTAAGCTATGGTTCGACAATGGCAAAAACAGCGAAAATAAAACTGTCGCTAATCCTACTGTAGGGTATGGACTTTTCACCATAAAATATGCTAACGGGACCACCAAAGAGTTTTTTCAAATTGGCATGAGCGGAAACACAACCGGAATTTCTGTTTATATACTTGGCCTAAAAGATAAGTCATACCTGGCCCAAACATTTGGAACAAAGCTAGGCAAGGCGAGTGTGACAGGCTATTGCATTAAGTTCAAAAATTTAAAAGACATAAACCTTGATGTACTTGGGCAAGCAATACAATATGGAGCAGAAGCTTCGCTAAAGGAGTAGCAACACTTGTACCTTATAAGAACATTCATTCTACTTCCCAAAAACGGCTCTGAAATAAAATGGATTTTTAAGCGATCATAAAACCTCTGCCAGATGCCTGACACCCGGATTTAATTATCATTTCTCATTATCTCAGTTTGCGCATCTGTAATGCTGTTATTTTCAATTTTGTTGTTGGCAGGAGACACATCCTGCATGGTTCGTGACGGATATCGTTTTACATCAAACTTACCCGTCCAGTCGGCATTTTTGCTGTCTCCGACTAATATGCCCGTTTGTACATGACTGATCTTGTTATTTGTGATAATACAGTCCGACGCTGCTATGTAAAAACCAATCTCCGTCTTGCCGGTGGCCATGCCATACATCAGCCTTATAGCGGTCTTTACGTTGCTGATCCTATTGTTTGTCACAGTATGATGCGCCCCATTTATCCTGATGCCGCATGCTCCTCCCTCAACAATATTACTGTCTACAATGCAGTCAAATCCGCCTCTCATTACAAGTTCTCCTTCGCAGTTTGTAAGAGAATTATTGATGTACTTATTATCCGAGCTTTTGTTGCTGATCACTTCCGGCTCGCCATTGCATTCTATAAAGCGATTGTCCCTTACAGTTGTAAAGGAACTTATGTTTCCGAGCAAAACAGGATCCTGCCCTACCTGCACACATTCTCCGCCATTAAACACCGGCCATGTAACTTTGGCTTTATTTCTGAACTCATTGTGGTCAATCATCGTGTGAAAAGGTGTAGCTACCTTCGCGACTACTACCTGCACTTCCATGTTATTTACGTTACTGATAAATGAACAATGATCTACTCTATTCGATTCCCCTTTACCAGAGATTACAACAATCGGCATAAACTGACTCATTACTTCATTCTTCTCAAACGAACAACCACTAACGCGACAACCCGTAGAGCCCTCCAGTTGAACGAGTGTTGTAGTTTGACCGGGCGTTCTTGATACCTTGCACTCGCTAAATGTAATGCCCGAAAGCTCGAGATAAGTGCCGGTTATCCTAAATATCGTCTTCATTACAGGCCCGCCAAAGCTAACCTTTCCGCTTGATTCTGCCCGCACGATTACGGGTTTACCTGCCTCTCCCCGACCCGTCAACATACAGTTCCAATCAGCGTATTTCCCATTAGCGATGAGGACTACATCTCCGGGCTTAGCCTTATCCACTGCAGCTTCCAGTTCTGCCGCAGTATGCACGGTAACTGTTATTGCAAAAGTATTTGTAGCAAAAAAGATAAGTAGCAAGCATGTAAATAAACCGCTGAATATTTTCGTCATAATTTCTTTAATAAAAGTTGTCAATCCCTTTAGTACAATTGTCAGGAGACTGACTTTTTATAAAATTACAATTGTGCATCGTTGAACGCCTTGTGTACACAACATAATACTACAGTAAAATTGAGTTTGAGTATAAAAGACGTAGCTCTATTTCTTAAACCACATAGAAGAAAACACCGCGGATCAATCTTTCGAATAACCAACTACATTTTCCAGTATACTTTCTTTTTCGTCCACTTTTTCTACGGAAATATTTTTGAGCAAAACGTCACGCACTGGCAACTCAGCCTGTCCCAATACCCTCACAATAAATTTCACTTCTTTGGATTTAATATTGTCCAAATACACGCCTTGTATTGGCGTAAGTCTGCGTTCATAAGTAGGCACCAATGTTTTCCACTGGTATAAAACATCTGTCTCGATTCCTAAAACGCCAAGGTCAATTTTACCGGAGGCGATATTGCTGGCGTAAATATTTTTCACATACCCTCCCATCCGCTCATTCGTTTTGATGAACAACAGATGATTCAATTTGGCGCCATCCAGCACAGTACAACTATCGGCAAATACATTTTCAATTCCTCCGGAAAGTTCGCTTCCAATCGCCACCAGTTGATGGCCGTTCTTAACAACACAATTACGAATGACAACATTTTTCGCAGGCGTTTTTAAGCGCCATCCTTCCGGGTTACGGCCAGACTTAATGGCGATTGCGTCGTCGCCCTGATCGAAAGTACAATTTTCAATCAGCACATTTTGGCTCATCTCAGGATCCACTCCATCGTTGTTATGCCCATGCGCATATACGTGGACATTTCTTATCACAACATTTTTTGACAGGTATGGATGGATCGTCCAGAATGGACTGTTGGTTATTTTAACACCTTCAAGTAAAACATTCTCGCAACGATTGAACTGGATGAACTGAGGGCGAAGATGGGCACTATCATCAGTCATTTCACGCTTTTCCACGGGAACATTATTCCAGGCCATATTGTACAATCTCTTAAGACTTTCCATATGTGCATTTGGACGGGCAAACCATTGTTTCCAAACATCCATGCGGGCCTTCAATTCTCCCTGTCCTGTAATCGCTACATTCTTACATTTATAAGCATAGATCAATGGTGAGAAATTATAACATTCCATTCCTTCCCAGGATGAAGAGACCGCCGGTAAATAATCTTCGGGGCGTTCGGAGAATTCCAAAACGGCATCTTTCTCAAGATGCAATTCAACATTGCTTTTAAAATGCAACTGTGCCGTTAACCACAGTCCTTTGGGAATGATCACAACACCGCCACCGATTTTATTAGCTGTATCAATTGCTTTTGCTATGGCCCGAAAAGTTGCATTTTTATCACCCGGTACCGCACCGAAAGACGTGATATTAAATCGAGGGCATTTGCTGAAATCAGGAACATCAATCGCCGGCATTGTAAAGGGCGCCTTAATATTGAGTTGCCTAATTTCTATAGAAGCGCCGGATTGCCCAAACGACAACATGAAAAACGAATTGAACAAAATGTAAAGAAGGGTAAACTTCATGGTTTGTCTGATTAAATTTCAAAACAGATTGGTTGCCTCAACAAAGCAATTAATATGTATAAATAAAAAGCCACCGTGGAAACAGTGGCACAAAATTGCTTGCTATATTAGAAGTCATCAAATTAGTTGTTGTTTGCAGTTTTCGCGTCCTGCACTGTACTGCCTGTGAGGCAATGAGCCTCGCTAATACAACATCTTCTACAGCTCAACCAATCTTTCCAACTTTAATGGTAAAAACTTTTGCGCTGCGGACGATTTTGTGATCCAAAAAGTTCCCATCAACTAATTCAGAAAACTTCGGCCATTAACAACGTATTTTCGCAACGTAAATTCATTATGATGGACACCAAAGAAAAAGAGGATTCACTATGGAAAAGTTTAAAAGCTTCGATATTACCCATTCACGAAAAGGACAACCCTGCAGTGAAGATGGGAAAGCATGTGGGATTCTGGAGCACCATTATTCTACTCGGAGGTGCTACAATAGCCATTGGACTCGCCGTTCTTATGGCGCTGTAGTTAAGCAACTATTCGATCCGCTGTTCTGCATGTACATTGCTATCTGGCTTCTAGTGCATTTCTTTCGTTATTTACACTATCCTCTGCCATATCTAAACGGATGGCTGACAGATTTTGCATTCATCCCTGCGGTCGCACATTTTGCGCGAACCTGCACCCGCCATCTACTTCTGCGTGGACGTAACTACATCTACTCTCTGCACTGGCTCCTGGTTGCAGCTATTTACACCGGACTGCTATGTGAATGGATCGTGCCGCAGTTTACATCCGATACTGTCGGCGATGTATGGGATACATTTGCATACCTGGCAGGAGCACTTTTCTTTTACTACATACACCAAAAGAAATTTAACCCATCAAGCCAAAGTGAAGCGCTAGAAGCCGTCTGACCTGACTTTCATAGTATTTTTTAACAAATCAATTTTACGCACAAACAATGCATCCATTGATTTCAGTATGCGCTTCCTTTCGCCATTGCCAATAATGCCGCCGCCTTTACCTTTGTCCACATCGTACAATGGATGATCTACACTCCGTCCATCGTCCGTATAATTGACCATGATGTTATCAATGGTATAACGGTACCGGCCCTGCTTCATTTCTAATTTAATATTGTATTTCAATTTCATTGGTATGGTACCAATACCCGTTTCCGTTTTGTAAGTTCCGGGTTCTTCCACAGCAACGGCAAGTGTACCTCCTGTTGGGTCATCGGTAAGCGTTTTAATGTCTGGCAACGCCAGCTTAACAACATACAATTTGGCATTCTTATACAGGTCGGCAACAGTAAAAGAAGTATCAACCGGCACAACCTCGCCATAATATAAATAACGGTCCTCTACTTTATAGTTCAATCCATTGGACTGGGCCTTTGTAATAAAGGGCAATAAAAAAACGAGTATGGGTAATAGATGTTTCATAAAACGTTAACAATTATACAGATGTAAAAATGATTTGACTATATACAAAAACAACAACTCAGGTGCGAAATTGTTGACCAATGGAATGTATTCTTTTCTTGTTTGAAATTTTGTACATTAATGGCTCAGCCTTAACCCGTTGAAAGTTCATAAACAAAGCCAATGAAATACTTACAACCCCCATTATTCGCAGGACTATTTTTTCTATTTACCGGCTGCATGGATTCCAATCCTCCGATTAAAGAGTATAATTTCGGAACGCAAAAGACCAATTTGCAGAAAATTGTATTAAAGGTAATTGCGTCCAATCCTCATCTTGCCATTGACACCACTCCTATAACGGTACTGGTAAGGCGCCACCCCGATGTTTCCGGTGATACTTCAACGATGTTTATCAAGCTTACAGATTTTCATAACCAAAAAGACAGTATGGAGGTGGTAGAATGGGAAAACCGGCAAGTACACCTGTTAGTAAAAATAGGTGATACGGTAACCCGGTATTCATTCATGTATGCCGGAGATGCAATAGAATGGGCAACTTCAAGCAACACAACCATATTTCTGGAAAGGGCTGAAGACAAGGAGGGTCATTCTGTAATACGGGGAGAAGACAAACACGGAGAGTTTAATACACAAAGGGCCAAAGACTTTATTGCACTGTTTGATAGAGAAGTAGTAGACTACATCCGAAAAGAAATAATTGCGGAACACATCTGATTAAGGTGTACTCCAACTTCAAATTACTTCCCGCAAAATCATATTTCCACAAGCAACCACTAAACGGTTGTTGCTTGTGGTGTTTAATCTAAATTTTACGTTAAAAAATTGCAGGCAAGCGAAATAATCCGCAAGTAAATTATTGCACTACATTCTCAATTATTAATTTGGTTGCGATCCCGGCACTGTAGATCACGTCCGCGATCGTGGATGCGCCTGTGCTTCACGATTGTAGTTAATTAATACCTGCATATTTGACAATGATAAACAACAGCACCTACATTAGTAAAAGTTTAGTTAAGCTGAGGCTTATACTAACCTTTTATCGCAGATACTTTTTAGCAGGCTTCATGTTGACATTAGCTTTCTCATTTTTATCTTGGGAGTATGGATATCCCATTTTCGCTACGCTGTTTTGGGGTAAAATAACTTCGTTGTTTATCATTTATCATTTCGTCCGCAACTATAATGGCAACGAGTTTTACTACTATCAAAACTTAGGCGTATCAAAAAAAGTCTTATGGACAACAACCTTAATCTTCGATATGCTGCTTTATCTCATTGTTATTGTTCAGGTAAATAAATTTCGATGAAACACGTTTTAGAATTTGATAGCATTCAGCTTTCGTTTGGTGAAAGAAGAATATTGTCTGACATAGCTGTTAGGTGCGAAACCAACAAGATCACCGCATTGCTGGGACGGAATGGCCAAGGCAAAACAAGTTTATTTAAGATAGTATATGGAGCGCTGGAGACGAACGAAAAATCGATACGATTCGACGGCACGCCCATAGCAAAACCTTGCAGCAGGCCCGACTTGCTTAGATACCTGCCTCAATTCAATTTTGCACCTGCATTTCTAAATTTAGCGCGGGTCTTTGAAGATTTCGAATTGGATTTTGGTGAATTCTCGAACCGATTTCCGGAATTCAGATCCACTTCGCGCCGATGCGTTAAAAACTTATCAGGAGGAGAAAGGCGTTTTCTCGAAACCTACTTAATATTAAAATCAAAATCGAAATTTGTTATATTGGACGAGCCCTTCACTCATTTAATGCCTTTACAAATAGAAAAAATCTCGCAGCTGATTATTGAGGAAAAGGCTAACAAAGGAATCATTGTTACAGATCACATGTACATTTCAATACTCGATGTCGCCGACAATGTGTATGTGCTTACAAATGGCAAAACTCATCTTTTAAAAAACAATGCCGAACTTGCAATTTTCGGTTATATACCACCGGTAGTCCAATTATAAACTCGCTTATCATTTCACTATAATTTCATGGGTTTCATTTCGTCTCTAAATTTTACGTTAAAAAGTAATCAGCAAGACAAATAATGCGATGAGAAATTAGTTCGCTACATTAATAATTATTAACTTGGCTACCGCCCCATAAACAAACAATTACCAACAACGCATCACTCACAATTACTATAACCCCAAATGAGATCGTTACTATTTATCCTGTCTCTTTACATCGGACAATTTTGCCATGCACAGCAACTACTCGTTCCCCCCGCAGAATACAATATCAATCTTGCAATAGCAGACTCGTTAAGCGAGATCAAAGAATACACTAAAGCGACATATCATCTGAATGCCGCGTTTGAATCCTTTCAGTGGCGCGGAACACCAAAGGACAGGTTTAAAGCCGCCAGAATTTTTGCATTGGCAAATAATTGCGATTCTTCTTTTAAAAATATCGAGCGGCTTTGGAAGCAGGACTATGTAAACTATTTAAAGATCACTTCAGACACTGCTTTCAATATCCTGAGAAGGACCGATCAACCTAGGTTTGACACGCTGATGCAGCACATAAAAAACACAAAAGAACGCACTGCTCCAAACCAAAATCTTGAGTGGACAAATTATCTCGATAGCATTTTTCTGGAAGATCAGGCAATAAGAAGGAAATGGCAAAAAGCGGCTAAGACATATGGTTACAATTCGCAGGAAGCGCTCCGCTACTGGCCGGAAATGCAACTAAAGGACTCAATGAATCTGATTGCCATAACAAGCTTTATAGATACCTATGGCTGGCAAAGTGAAGAAACTGTTGGATCAACGGGAAATTCAACCTTGTTCCTCGTCATTCAACATGCTGACTCTACGAATTGGGAAAAATATTTACCTCTTTTAAAAAAGGCTGTAAGTCAGAAAAAAGCAAAACCCCAGGATCTGGCATTATTAACTGACCGGCTTTCATTGGCGAAGCATGGCTATCAAATTTATGGCAGCCAGGTACACCAGGATGCTACAACAAAAAAGATGGTGTTTGATCCAATTAAGAACGAAAAAAATGTTGACAAACGAAGAAAGAAAATGAATTTGCAGCCTTTAAGTGAATATGGAAAATATTTTGGAATTGATTACAAGCCAAAAGTCTGACAAAAACCACAAATGCAAAACTGAAGAAAGATAAAGCACGTGCAAGAAAATGCCACAACCATGATGAACTCTTGAATAAGCTAACTTTACTTCTTACATTCAACTCATATTTTCAATTAGCAGAAGCTTTGTAAGTCACAAATCCGTGCAACTTGCTTTTTTGCAAAACGCCTCAGAAACAAAGATTAAATATAACACATGGAAAACTTGCCCGCTTATATTTCTTTGACTTTTGGATTGACAACCATACTCACGCTCATGTTATTTATATGGACCATCAGAGAATCAAATTCTGAAAGTAGACGAACAAAATCAACTCCCGTTTTTTTGGGCTTGACAATTTGGTTAGTCATACAGGCGACCATAACACTTAAGGACGTTTACAGCAGCAATACAAATTCATTTCCGCCCAAAATAATGTTACTTGGAATTTTACCTGCTTTGCTGACAATTATTCTATTGTTTGCATCAACAAAAGGAAGACAATTCATAGACAGTATTCCACTGAAAAATATCACGTATATACACATTGTAAGAATACCTGTAGAGATTGTTTTACTTTGGCTCTTTTTCAATAAAGCAATTCCAAAGCTGATGACCTTCGAAGGAAGAAACTTTGACATACTCTCAGGAATAACGGCACCGATAATAGCCTACCTCGTTTTTACAAAACACAGGATCGGGCGGAGCGGACTTTTAATTTGGAACATAATCTGCCTTGGGCTTTTATCAAACATCGTTTTGAATGCATTATTTTCGGTGCCATCACCGGCACAGAAATTTGCGTTTGATCAACCGAATATTGCTATACTTTATTTTCCTTTTAGCTGGTTGCCTACATTTGTTGTACCGGTTGTGCTGTTCGGACATTTGGTGTCGATCAGGCAATTGGTGAAAAGAAATAAAATTTAAACCCTGAAGCAGTCGAAAAAGACGAACTGCGTGTGTCCTATAATGAGACCATCAATTATCATAGCGCTACTTTTCCTTTCCGCATGCTGGACACAGCAGGAGCAAAAAGGCAACAGGATATTACCACACACTACCAAACAGATCAACCGCGAGACACCCAAATTCGTTTTAACAAGAGCAAACAATTGTACGCAAACTAAGCTTTCAAAACAATTTGACATTTCAATCGACTTCAAACAATACACCGACAGTGCGGAGAAACTAGACTCTTGTTCATTAAAGGTTTTTATCAAAAACAAATCAACCGGACTATTGATTGACAGCTTGTCCCTGACATCTTTTACTTATTATTTTAAAACGTTCTCTAGTTGCGACAGTGCAACTTCATACACAACGCATTTCAAATCAAACAGGCGGATTGTTGACAACGACTTTGGAGACATAGTTGTTGCCGATTTAAACTTTGATGGCGATGACGATATTGCTGTGGTCAACGATTGCCTCAGCAGCAGCGGCCCCACTTATAGCTACTTCATGCAAACGAATAGACAGCAATTCGCTCTGGATAAATTCCTAACTGATTCGGTGTCATTCTTTCCTTCAAAAATAAATGTCAAAAACAAAACCCTGACAACATACATTCTGGCAGGAGCTTGCGGAATAGGAGAACATATTTATCAATTTGACAAAAAAACAAACACCTGGAAACAGAAACGTCACACACTAATTAACGTTTGCAAAAATTAGCCGCGCATTACAGAGCTTTTAGTGCAAAAGTTGAAATCAATACCTAGCCACTAAAAAATGCCGGCCGCCCAAACAATAAGTTTGACGCGCCGGCACAAAACCAGAAACAACAAAACGATCTGCTTTACTTTTTATCTCTTAGGTAGATTTTGCAATAATTCAACCCCAACCAATCATAGCGTTTGAATTCGTTATCCAGTCTTCCTGAAAATTCGACCCAGTTCTTTTTTTCAGGAGCGGTCCACAGCACCTCGCTCATGGCACTTAATCTCGGCAGGAGCATATATTCTACTTTAGCCGGATTGGTAATATATTCTGTCCACAAACAAGCCTGCGCACCCATGATGTATTTTGCTTCTTCTGCACTCAACGCAGCCGGAACAGGATTATAGCTATATACTTTTTCAATATGCAAACTATTGCCTGCAGTCAAGGAGTCTTCTTTTTGCGAATTCGCTCTGTTTAAATAACAAAACTCACCGGGAGTCATCACAACATTGTGATGTTGTTTGGCAGCTTCTATACCGCCTTTCTCTCCTCTCCAGCTCATAACAGCCGCATTTGGTGCTAACCCACCTTCTAGTATTTCATCCCATCCTATAACGTTTTTGCCTTTGCTGTTTACGTATTGTTCGATTCTTTCAATAAAGTAACATTGTAATTCAAACTCGTCTTTCAGATGATTATCCCTGATCCTTTTCTGGCAAGCCGGACATTGCTTCCAAAAGGTCTTCGGACATTCATCTCCACCAATATGAATATATTTTGATGGAAACAACGCCATCACTTCTTCTAACACATCCTGTAAAAAATAGAAAGTAGAGTCTTTTCCTGCGCAATACACATCATCAAATACACCCCATGTTTCCTGCACAAATTTCACTCGGTTATTTTTTTGCGCTTCTTTCACGCTGCGCTGAGATACCATATTGACAGGAATATTGGTAACTCTTTTCGGAAAACAACTTAACGAAGGATATGCTGCTATCGCTGCACTGCTGTGACCGGGCAGTTCAATTTCAGGGATAACAGTTATGTATCTGGCTGCGGCATATGCTACTATTTCCTTCACTTGTTCTTGTGTATAGAAACCTTCTTCAGGAGTATTGTCATTTCCATTACCGGGATAATGATTAATAATTGTACCGTTTCTATAAGCGCCCACCCGTGTAAGCTCCGGATACTTTTTTATTTCAATTCTCCAAGCCTGGTCCTCAGTTAAATGCCAGTGAAATGTATTGAACTTGTACATAGCCAACAGGTCGATGTATTTTTTGATAAAAGCAACATCGAAGAAATGTCTGCCCACATCGAAATGGCCGCCTCTGTAAGCAAAGCGTGGCTCATCTTTTACTTTAACTGCAGGAATGATCAGGCGATTACTTTTTGCTGTTGGCAATAATTGAATAAGTGATTGTATACCATAAAAAACGCCTTCTTCATCGGATCCGGTTATTGTTATTTTTTTGTCTTTTACTGTAAGCGAGTATGCACCTTTAATTGCATTGTTCTTTGGTGCAATAGTCAATTCAATTTCAGTTTCCGTACCATGCTTGAACTTGTTTGTTACTGCGGGTGTTAGTCCATACATTTTGTGCAAATAATCTGCAAGAAAGGTTGCTGATTTTGCAACATTGCTTCTTCCTTTTATTTGTGTGTGGGCGGTAACAAATGCATTACCTTTCAGGCTCTCTGCAAAAGATGGTTTTGGGATGATGTTTACTGATTGTGCCTTTGAGCAAATACAAGCAAATACCAAAACAACGAGCGATAATATTCTTTGTCTCATATACAAACGGTTAAAGCAAAAAGAAAAATTGTCTCCTAATCAAATATCTTTTATTAATCCGGGAGCATTAGTTTTTAAAAGTTTTTACTTTTTACTTTTTACTTTATTAAAAAGCTTACGTTAAAAGTATTAAACGCCGGCGCCGGTTTTGCCACATCTCCCTTTGAAGGCTCTTCGATAGAAGCGGCTGCAAACAAGGCTTTCGGCTGCCCATTGTTATCCGTAAAAACAAACGGTCTTTCCAGATGCGCAAGATGAATTTGCTGCTGCCCTTTTAGTTGTAGCTCTTTCAGAGAAATTAAAGAATGCGCTGCTGGCGTCCAGACCCTACCATCTTCTGATGTAATGAGTACAAGATCTCCAAAGTCAGGCGCCAGCACTTTTGCGTTTGAATAATATTTCACGGCAGCATAAAATCTTTTTCTTTTATGATCATACCACAAACAAGGATCTTCGCAAGCCATCTCAGGTTTAGTAAACACTTCGGATATGGTTTTGAATACGCCATCGGGCCTATCGCAAACAGCCATCCACATGGTCATGTTACCAACGTTCGGTTTGCGGGATTTGTACATCATGTAAAATTTCCCATCGGGACCTTGTGTAACGGAGGGATTGGTAGTTACTTCAAAACTATGTTCACTATCTGCCTGCATGATAGGCTGAGCAGATTTTTCAAATTTACCGTTAATCAAGTCCTTTAATGAAGCGGCTTTCAAGACACCCACTTTTTGTGTACAGTTGTATTGCAGCCAATGCATCCATTTCTCATCGCGGGGCTTGCCAGGCAAACTAAAGCTTGAATCAAAGGAATTGCTGATGTAATACAGATAATAGTATTTGCCGAATTTCCTTATCTGCGGATTGTGCATGGTAAAGCGATCCCAAACATCATTATCTCCCGTTCCCTTCAAAATTGTCTTTACATAGTGATAAGGGCTCTCTAGTTTATCAGCGGTCGCATATGCTATCTCGCTGTACCTGAGCCATCCACTAAAGCCATCGAAAATATAATTCATTGAGTCGCCGCTCAATGACCGTTTTCCATGCGGCCATCTTGAGTAGAGCATATGGTACTTACCGTCCTCCCCTTTTATCACACTGCTGCACCAGGTGTAGTAATCGTCCGATTTAAATATCTGATTACTATCCGGTGTCTTCTGCAGCATGACTGCAAGATCGAGATCGTCTTGTGCATGCACCTGCAACAAGCTTAAGAGTGCAACGATAAATACTGCTATCTTTTTCATCCCTAAATAATTCAAAAGTCAAAAGTTAAAAGTCAAAAATTATCCGTTCGTTCAATCTGCTTTTTCTTTGCTGATCAACGAAAGAAGCTGTTGGTGCGTCGCGCTATGGTTCGTATCTCCACAAACCATAGCGTGAGGCTTACTTTCATTTCTCCTGCAACACAGGATGAATTCTTAATTCCTAATTCAATGCCGTTTCCTTAAGAATAATTTCCTTAAACGAGATTGCTTCGACCCGTTCCTTACGCTTCAGGAATAGATTCCTTTTGCAATCTCCATCCTCTGCAGGGTCTCGCAATGACGGCGCTGCTATTTTGAGCTTTATCCAACAACCTGTTACCGCAGAATTCGAGAATGGGCGCGTCATTGCGAGCCCCTGCAGAGAATGAATGGTTGAATTATATCAAGTAAAATAAACAAACAAGAAACGGGCTAAGCAATCTCATTCAGAAGATGTGTCCTTAAGGAAACGACATTGATTCCTAATTCCTAATTCTTAATTCCTGATTTGCCCCTACGGAGTTTCCAAAACCTTCGCTGCTTCTACATCGGCATACTGTTTCGCTAACTCATTCAATCTCGTTATCAGCTTTGCTTGTTCTTTTTCATATTTTTTTTCGCCGTAAACGTTGTGCATTTCGTGCGGATCTTTAGAAAGATCATATAGTTCCCATTTATCGGTTATCTGGTAAAAACGGATCAATTTATACCTTGAAGTCCTTACACCGAAATGCGGAACTACTGAATGTTCTCCCCATTCGTAATAATGATAATACACAGCATCTCTTGTCTTGTATTCTTTATTCTTAAACAATGGAAGCATGGACTTGCCTTGTATTTCCTTTGGTATTGAAAGCCCCGCCAGATCCAATGCCATAGGTGCTATGTCTATGTTCATGACCAGATCCCTATACACTGTTCCGGGTTTTATAACATTCGGAAACCTCGCCAGCATTGGTGTTTTCATTGACTCTTCATACATAAATCTTTTGTCGAACCATCCATGTTCTCCCAAATAAAATCCCTGATCAGATAAGTAGATCACGAGTGTGTTTTGTGCAAGATTATTTTTATCGAGATAGTCTAATAACTCGCCAATATTCCTATCCAGCGAAGCGGCCGTGCTTAAATAATCATGGATATATCTTTGATATTTCCATTCAGTAAGCTCCTTGCCGGTCAAATGTTTTGACAAAAAGTCTTTTTCAATTGGTTTATAATATGCGTCAAATGCTTTGCGTTGCTCCGCATTCATTCTTGTATAGTTTCCCTTGCCAAATCCTGTATCGGGCAATACTTTTAAATCATAACCCAATCGCATGGTATTGGCAATGTTCATGTCCTGGTGAGCAGCTGCATAACGACCGTCATAGTTATCGTAAAAGTTGGCAGGCAAAGGATATTTAATATTGTCAAAACGACCAAGATCCTGCGTGTCGGGAATCCATACTCTGTGCGTAGCTTTATGTCCTACCACCATGCAAAACGGTTTGGAAGTATCTCTGTTCGTTATCCACTTCTCAGCCATATCGGTGATGATATTCGTTACATACCCTTCTTTCAACACCGTATCTCCGTTCATTTGAATAAAATCAGGATTGTAATAGTGGCCCTGGCCCGGCACTATTTCCCAATAATCAAATCCCTGTGGTTTTGATTCCAGGTGCCATTTACCCAGCCACGCAGTTTGATAACCCGCAGCTTTTAATCTTTTCACAAACACATCCTGGCTTGCATCGAATGTGCTTTGGTTGTCTTTAAACCCGTTTACATGACTGTATTTTCCGGTCAGCAGACAGGCCCTGCTGGGACCGCAAATAGAGTTGGTTACAAATGCATTTTTGAAAATAGCACCTTCTTTTGCCAACCTGTCAATGCCAGGCGTAGGCATCATCCTGCTGCCATATGCACCAATGGCTTGATAAGCATGATCGTCTGAAATGATGATTAAAATATTAAGCTGTTTGTTTTGCGCTTTTGCAAAAAAACATGAGAGAGAAAGAAGTAGCAATAGTAATTTTCCTGGCAGTTGTTTCATATGTTTATTAAGTAAAAAGGTCCGAGTAGCTTCGTCTAGATATTTTGGGCGACGTGTGTTTGACGTACGTAGGTAAAAAATAAAGTAAAAAAAGTATTCGTCTGACCGCATTATACCTTTTTTACTTTCTAATTTTTACTTTTTAATTTTTCTCCACCACCACAACATCTTCGACATTCTTATCGGCTTGCAGCACGATCACGGTATCGTTACTATCTGGAATTAGTGTGTCAGGAAGTTGCAATTCAATGCTAGTTGCATTTTCTTTAAAATTGACAGCGGCCCCCGTCATTAAATACGCTTTCTGTATATGAACACCGGGAATGGTTGCCAGCACTAAGCTTTTCTTCGATACATTAAGCAGATGTAAGTAGATCTTATTTCCTTTTCTTGTGGATGCAAAACTGCTATCAGGAGTAAATGGCCCACCGAGTGTTCCGTAAATGGAGGCGCCATTTTGTTTTAACCAGTCTCCCATTGCTTTCAATTGCTTTACCTGTCTTGCTTCCATGCGTCCGTCCGGCATCGGTCCTACGTTCAACAACAAGTTACCATTCCCTCCGGCAGTAAGTGCAAGCGTACTGATGCATTGTTTCAATGGCTTCATTTTATCGTTTGGTTTCCACGCCCATTGATTGCAAATGGTAATGCACGATTCCCATGGAAACGACATGTTTAACTTCCCGATCTTTTGCTCTGGCGTTGCATAATCGCCAACAGATTGCTCATTCAGTATTTCGTGCTCGTTCTTTCCCAACCTGTTGTTTACGATCAGTGCAGGATCTAATTTCTTCAGGTATGCATACATGTCTTTTGCATAGTCGTTTGTCCACGGCTGTTCCCAATTACCGTCGAACCAAAGCAAGAAAGGATGATAATTATCGATCAATTCTTTCAATTGCGATTTCATGTATTGCACAAACTTGTTCATGTCGCCATCAGGCGCTATGCCTTTGCCGTCGTTGTGTACAGGATATGAACGATCGTACCAGTCCAGCACCGTATAATAAATGCCAAACTTAATATCGTATTTCTTACATGCTTTTGCCAATGCACCTACCACGTCTTTTTTAAACGGCGTCTGCATGATGTTGTAGCTTGTAAAGGCAGTGGGCCATAAACAAAAACCATCGTGATGTTTTGCGGTTATCACAATGTATTTCATGCCTGCATCTTTGGCGGTTTTTACCCATGCATCAGCATCAAATAAAACGGGATCAAATTCTTTATACAGGCTATCGTAATCGTTTTGCGCCACCTGGTGATTTCTCGACCATCCTATTTCTGTTCCGCGTAAGGTGACAGGTCCCCAATGTATGAACATGCCAAAACGAAGGTCCATAAAGTCTTTCATTGACTGTTTGTTCACTGCCGGAAATGTAGGCACGTTCGGTCCTTGTGCATGAGACAAACCGACCAGGCATAATAACAAGCCGCAAACAAGGCTTATTTTTTTTGTATTGTTTCGCATATGAAGGAGGTTTTGAGTTTTGAGTTTTAAGTTCTAAGTATTAAGTTTTAAGTAGTAAGTAGTAAGTAGTAAAAGAGCGTCAACTTTCTTACTACTTAAACCTTATTACTTATTACTTACTACTTTACTTCGTCTTATTAATGTATGCCGGTTCGCGAACTTCGGATCCGGTAGTTTTTGTAAGATCATCGCCTAAAGATTTGCGATATTTTTCTGCGATCTCTTCAAGTTCTTTTACTATTTCGGGATGGGCGTTTTGCACATCATGTGTTTCACCCGGATCATGCGCCAGATCGTACAATGCTTCAGGTACATTCATATCCGCATATCCGCCTGGAAATCCATCTTTACCGGGCATATAGGTTTTGTATGTTTGTCCTTTGTGCGGCAAAACAAGTTTCCAATATCCTTTACGCACGCCCTCTAAGTTGTTGCGTCCGTAATAGTAAACAAACTCCTCTCTTGGATTTGCATCAGGCTGCTGAAACAATAATGATTGAATGTCTACTCCATCAATTTTGTTTTTTGGCAATGGCGCTCCCGCCAGTTTTGCAATGGTCGGCAACAAGTCAATAGTGGATGAAAGATTGTTACACACGGTGCCTGAAGGAATCTTACCTGTCCAGTGCATGATGCAGGGTTCTTTTTGTCCGCCGTCCCAGCTGGTTCCTTTGCCTTCTCTCAAGCCGGCTGTGTTGCCCGCATGATTACCAAATGTTAACCATGGACCATTGTCGCTGGTAAACACCACTAAAGTATTTTGATCTATGCCCCGCTCTTTCAGCGTGCGCATAATTTCGCCGATGGACCAATCTACCTCCATCATCACATCAGCAAAAAGCCCTTTACCACTTTTGCCCAAAAAGGCAGGCGATGCATATATCGGCACGTGCACCATGGATGGAGCAAGATATAAGAAGAATGGTCTGTTTTTATTTTCTTTAATGAACTTGCAAGCACGCTTTGTATAAATGCCTGTCAATTCTCCCTGATCCTCTAATGTTTGAATATATTTTATCGGAGAATCGCCTTCAAGCAAAGGCAAAGGAGGATATTTAAACTGAGGTTTTGTAGAGTCCGTCATTGGCTTGCCATTATAACCAACCGGCCACATATCATTTGAATAAGGTAATCCTAAAAATTCATCGAAGCCATAATGAATTGGCCAATAAGGTGCTTTACCGCCTAAGTGCCATTTACCCACCATGCCGGTATGATAACCCACTTTTTTTAACATAGAAGCGATGGTTTCTTCCTCTGGATTGAGTGCTCTGTTTTCCCAAGGCATGAATGCGCCGGATATACCGAGCCTGTTAGGATAGCAACCTGTAAGCAAGCCGCACCTTGAGGCAGTACATGTTGCCTGTGCTGCATAAAAGTTTGTGAAGCGCATACCTTCTGCCGCAAGCTTGTTGATTTGCGGCGTGTGATACGGGCCTCCGTTGTAACACTCAGGATCACCATATCCCATGTCGTCCATCAGAATGATGATGACGTTGGGCTGCTTACCAGCAGCTTCATTTTTTGCACGTTGTCCGTAGTTTACGTTACTTACCAACAAGAACATTGCCAGGAGCGAGTTCAAAAATATAGGTTTCATCTTTCGGTTTTAAATATCACCGACGAACAATACTGTTCGCCGGTGACAAATAACTGATATTTTAATCCAAATTCTATAACAATATTGATGATTCGATGTTTTTTATTGCCAACCTGGATTTTGGGAGAGTTTCGGATTCAGTGTGATTTCATTCGTTGGAATGTTATCGAGGTAATCTCTGTTTATGTTGAAATTATATCCGTTGGGTAAAGCCGTTTTCAACACGTCCACAAGACCTTGCGCATTGGTTAACACAGTTGGAGCCGGTGAATAGTCCGAAGCAAGGTATGGAAAGCCTAAAGGACGTTTACCGTTAAACAAAGCGTGTGCTCTCCATCTGTGCCAGTTTCCTGAATATTCAATATTCAATTTACCATTCGTTCCACCTGATTTAGTAGTGATCAGAATTACACCATAAGATGCCTTTGCGCCATAAATAGCGGCAGAAGCGCCATCTTTTAGAACTGATACAGATTCGATATCATTGGGGTTAACTCCATTGATGTTATCGGTCTGAATACCATCTACAAGAACAAGAGGCGTACCCTGTCCTCTGATCTGCATGCTTAACGCGGCACCCGGTTCAAAACCATAAGTTCCCGGCGTAAAGTTCATGCCCGCTACTTTGCCCTGCAGTGCCTGCGACAGTGTAGCGGTAGGACGGTTAATCAATTCTGTGCCTTTTACTACGGCAACAGAACCGGTAAGGTTCACTTTCTTTTGAGTACCGTAACCAACAACGACAACATCAGTCAATGCTTTGGAGTCATCTTTCAAAACAATGCTGAGGGAAGCCTGTTGGCCTGCTTTTACTTCTTGTGCTTCAAACCCAACACCGGTGAGTACGAGGACTGTACTGTTGCTATGTTTCAGGCGAATGCTGAATTTTCCTTTTTCGTCTGAAGCAGTTGCGTTGTTCGTTCCTTTTTCTGTAACGGTTATCCCGGCAAGTGGCAAACCCTTGTCATTTGTTACCACACCCGTAATAGTTCCGCTTGCTACGTTTTGAGCAAAGATGCTCCACGTACACAAAAGCATAAACAGCGTAAGCATTAATCTTACTGATTTCTTCATAATGGCAGTTTTTAAATTTGGGTTTTAATAATCAAAAAAAATTACCCAATCGTTTATTTAGCGATCGTTGATACTTATGTCATTTGACAAAAAAATTGAAAAAAAAATGCTCCCGATAATTTCTGCGGTGGTTTTGCACTTATTGTTATGCTTGAGAGCATTTTATCACTATTTTGATGTCATCATATATAGTTATGATAAGGTTTAATGGCGTCTTTCATCAGCTATCCAAGACACTACACTTGCGTCTTTTTTTATAGGAGAAGATTAGTTACGCAAGTAATGCAACGCAAATGTGCTAATCTTGTTAATGGACCATTTTAGAAAAAAAAAAACGGACCAATTAAACAATTACTATCAACAATATATTAGAGGATAAATACAAAAAGCGCCCCAACAAAAACGTCTTTTTTTTCCTTCAATATATCGTTGATTTCATTGGACAGGATAAACCAATATTCAAATTACTTTAAACAACCTCTAAGCTTTCTACACTTATAGTTTGCGGTTTTTTATGAATTATTCGTGACCCTTTTCTTGCATAGTATATCACATACACATAACAGGCTGCGGAAAACAAATATGCTAACCTGATGTCTCCTCTGTCTGACAATATTCCCATCAAGGGCGGAACAACTGCACCACCCACAATTCCCATGATCAATAATGAAGAAGCCGCTTTTGTGTACGCACCGAGATCCTTAATGCTTAGTGTAAATATCAACGGATACATCACAGACGTGAACAATCCTACCAATGCAAGAAGACATAAAGAGTAATAACCCGGCGCCACTATTGCAAGCGCCACACATACACACGCACCGCCTGCGGATATGAGCAACATGCGCTGAGCCGGAGCCCTCTTCAGTAGCCACGATCCACTCAACCTGCCTGCTAAAACGAGCAGCATGAACAATGTAATAAACAAGGCGGCTTTCCTTTCTCCCAACCCTTCCAGGTTCATTGATTTTGCATAACGGATAAAGAAACTTACAATGCCTACTTCTGCCCCTACGTAAGCAAAGACGGCCAATGCGCCGAGGTACGCATGTTTGTATCGAAAAACATTTTTGAACTTATATTGCTCATCTGCATTTTCCTGAATAGTGGGCAGTTTTGTAAACAGAATACATATTGCTGCCAATAAAAACAAAACGGCCAAAGCGATATAAGGCAGTTTTACCAGTGAGGCTTCGTTTGTGAGGAACTGATTCAATTGTTCCGGCGCGTATGCGTTGATCTCTTCAGCAGAAACATCTTTCTTATGCAGCAATAACAACGACGCAATGTACGGGGCACTTGCAGCGCCGCATGACCCAATCGCTGCCGATAAGCTTAGCCGGCTTGATGCGCCTTCCGGTGCGCCAAGCTTTGCGACATAAGGAGTGGCAGCGGTTTCCAAAAAAGTGAAACCTGCTGCCATAATAAACAACGCGCCCAAAAACAACGGATAATATCGTGTTTGAGCGGCCGGATAAAATAAACAAGCTCCTACACATGCGATTACCAAACCTGCTACCATACCGGCTTTATAACCCTTGCGACGTATATACAATCCCGCTGGCAGAGCCAATAAAAAATAGGCGCCAAAAAAAGCGGATTGAATAAAAGTTGATTGCACATCAGTAAGTCTGCACGCTCTCTTCAAATGCGGAATCAGTACATCATTGATGTTTCTGCACATGTTCCACAAAAGCATCAGCGTCATTACGATGATAAAGGGTACTATGTACTTTTCTTTTTTGATCCCAGGTAAATGATTATCCATTTTGCAAGCAATACGTTTTTAGTTCAATTAGTAATTAATAATTAACAATTAATAGAATAGCATTCGTTATTAAATGTAACACCTCCAATTTTTGAACAGATTTGTAACATCATTTTTGTAAAGCATGTCACCCTATTAATTCTTAATTATTAATTATTAATTCCTCCTATAGTTTAAATACTTGTTTCATCAACACCCAATGTTCACCAGGTTCAGCAAATGCGGGTTTCTCCTGCATCGTATTCATCAATGCAGCCCATTCCTGTTGGCGCGGCAATCCAGCCATTTTTTCAAAGCCACTTTTCAACTCAAACTCATCATCGGTTTCCATGATCATTACAAGTCTTGTCGATACGCGATAGATATCCATCGATAGTATACCACATGCTTTGATGCCTTCCGGTATCTCAGGCCATATTGAATCTTGTCGATGATATTTCTCATAGGCTTCTATCAACCCATCATCGTTCTTCAAGTCAAGCGTTAAGCAGAATTTTTTCATGGTTCAATGTAAGTTTTGAGTTATGAGTTCTGAGTATTGAGTTCGGGGTTTTGAGTTTAGTTCGCCCTACTCGTAACTCAAAACTCAATACTCAAAACTTCCTACCCTATCAAGTCGCACGAACTTCCCGGCTCCTGCGGCGTTTCGTATACTCCGTTTTTCACATTTACCGGATGTACAAAATGTTTTTGCAAATGCGGTATATGTTCCAGAAACAAGGCTTCGTGTCCCATGCTGATATGATTGAACAGTACAAGGTGTTGATGTAATTGTCCCATATCTCCCACATGAGGTACCACAGGTACACCATATTTTTTTGCCAGCAGGCTCACTGTAATAAACTCACTTACACCACCAACCCTCACTGCATCTACCTGTATAAAACCCGCACACTTAGCCTGCAAATAATTTTTAAATATTAGCCTGTTCGGTACGTGCTCGCCCAAAGCCAACTTCATAGGAGCAATTGCTTCGGCCAGTACTTTGTGCGCAAATACATCATCCGGATGTGTTGGTTCTTCTATCCAATATGGATTCATTGGCCTTAGCATTTCTGCTATCCGCAAAGCCTGGTTCAACGTCCATTGCTGGTTAGCATCCAACATTATCTTCGCATCATCACCCATCGCTTCTCTTACAATGTGCGCTCTCCTTACGTCTCGTTGAGAGTCTTCGCTACCCACTTTCAACTTCACGGCATTAAAGCCTGCATCGATCGCTTTTTTGCAATTCTCCTTTACTTTATCATCGCTATAGTTGAACCAACCAATAGAAGTATCATAACCCGGATATCCGTTTTGGATGATAGACATTCTGCCATTTGTGTTTTCCTGTTGTGCACGGAGCATGGCTTTTGCCTGTTCTGCCGTAAGCTCGTCATCCATATAGCTCAAATCAAGTGTAGCAACAACTTCCTCGGGTGTTAATGTTGTCAGCAACTTCCATAAAGGCAAACCTCTTTTTTTTGCCCACAGATCAAAGCATGCATTCGTAACCGACGCCAATGCAAGCTGCACTACTCCTTTATGTGGCCCCAACCAACGGAACTGCTGTTCATTCGATAACGCCTTTGACAGTTTTCCAAAGTCGGACATAACCTCCTCAATATCTCTTCCTTCTAATTGCTGCGCATAAAATGATGCGGCCTTACACACCAGATCATTTCCTTCTCCCAATGTAAACGCAAGTCCCACACCTACTATTCCGCTATCATCTACCAGGTTTGTTACCGCATATGAATACACGGGATCTTTATGAATGGCATCACTGCCTGCACCCGGTGCCAAAGGAAATCTCCGGTCATCAATTCTTATATGTTTGATCATTGTTTCTTTTTTTTTAGCGTAACTGTTTAACAAGTTTTAAGTCTTGAGTCTTGAGTTTTTGCCATCATACAAACTCGTTGAATACATCATTTTGATATGATTGCTTAAATATTCCGCAACTCTCTATTTTCAATTTTCAACTCAACTTTCAATTTTCAACTCCTCCTATATCCCAATTCCGCACCACCGCTCACCGGCATAATACAGCCTGTTACAAACGAGGTCTTATCGGAACATAAAAACACACAGGCATCAGCTATTACATTACCCTGCGGACAATACCCCAGCAAATGGATGTCGTTCAAATAGTTTTCAATCTCGTTTGTATTCTTTTGTTCGTCAGCCCACTTGCGCAACATAGGTGTCCACACTCCTGCCGGTGCTACCGTATTCACTCTTATACCAAATGGCGCATAATCAATTGCCATCGATTTTGTCAGTGCGTTTACAGCACCTTTAGTGGCGGCATACGCTGCATGATCGCCCTGGCCCATGCTGCCAACCATACTACCTGTATTGAGTATGCAGCCACCACTGTCCTTTAAATATTCAAGTCCGTATTTTGTAGTGAGATAAATGCTAAAAAGATTTACGTCCATTAATCTTCGCCATTCTATCATGGACGTTTCGTGCAGAGCTTTCGCCGGATTTGCGATACCGGCATTGTTATGAATACAGTTAAGTATCCCATAGCGGGCAATTACTTTTTCTATAGCATCTTCTATTTGCACAGCGTCTGACACGTCACAAACAACACCCATATGATCGTTGCCTATTTCCAACATCAGACTATTTAATGCAGCGGCGTCAACATCCAACACTGCGACCAAAGCTCCTTCCTTTACATATGCTTTTACGCAATGCATACCCAATCCCACTGGCACCTCCGGTAACCAGGATAACTCTTTTTTCCAATAACATATGGCAACAAGCAATTTTCTGCAACAAAAAAAATGATAATTATCAAGCAAAAGATTTCGTTTCATTTCCAAAACATGCACTATTTTATCATAAATGATCTACTTTTATTGTCCAAAGAGAATATTTGCGACTGACATATGAAACCCATTCTTCTTAAAATAACATCAGGGCCTTCGGTATCATTCAGTGCACGAACTGATGCCAAATCTTACAAGAACAACAACTGGCACTACCACCCCGAGATTGAGTTGATTCATGTAGTAAAAGGAGAAGGCACCCTGTTTGCCGGTGATGGCATGCATTATTTCAAGAATGGAGATTTAGTATTGATTGGCAGTATGTTACCACATTACTGGAAATTCGACGATCCTTACACACTTGTTGAAAAGCCTTTAAAATCATATATTGAGTTGACACAATTCAGGGATGATTTTTGGGGTAAAAATTTCTTAACCTTACCGGAAAATCAAAAAATAGCTTCGCTTTTGGAGAGGGCACAAAAAGGCATAGTGCTGAAAGGGTCCAAAACATTAGCCGTCAAAAGCCTTTTGAAAGACCTGACCACCGCAACGGAAACCCGGAGAATTATTCTGCTGCTGGAAATATTGTACTCCCTTGCAGAATTTAGGAAATGTCAGTACATCGCGTCGGATTACAGCAGCGTCACATCTGAAGGACAGTCCGACCGCATTAATGCTGTCTACAACCACACACTTCGCAATTTCAAAGAAAAGATCAATATCAAAACACTGGCGGACATAGCCAATATGACGCCCAATTCGTTTTGTCGTTATTTCAAATCCTGCACTCGCAAAAGCTACTCGCAGTTTGTGATGGAACTCCGCATCGGCCATGCCTGCAAGTTACTTTCTGAAGGCAGAAAAAGCATTAAAGAAATTTGCTACGAAAGCGGCTTCAACAGCTTCACATTATTCAATCGCCAATTCAAAAAATCAAAAGGGCTGCCGCCTAATGAGTATAAGAAGAGCATGCAGCTGGAATAATTTGAAAATTTGAAAATGTGCTAATTTGAAAATTCTTTAGATGCAGTTTTCATTATAAATTCGAGACAGGTTGTTTCGCATGAAAGAATGAAAATTAGCAAACATGCCGAACAGAATACATTTTCAAATTTTCAAATCTTCAAATTCTCAAATTAAATTAGTTTATGAAACCTAAAAAAATATGGGCCAATTTCAGTGTGCAGGACCTGGACCGAACTACCAAATTCTATAAGCAACTTGGCTTTAAACACAATGGCGCTTCAGAGCAACTGACGAGCTTTTTGTTCGGTGACGAAAATTTCATCATTCATTTCTTTTTAAAGGATATTTTGGAGCCCGCAATGAAAGGGCCTATCACGGATTCAAAGGCTGGAAATGAAATTATATTTACACTTTCTGCCCCTACTAAAGAAGATGTTGATAACTGGGCAAAAGAGATCGGGGAAGCCGGCGGAACCGTAGTGTCAAAACCTGAAGAATTTGGAAAAGGATATTACGGTTTTGTATTTGCAGATCCTGATGGTCACAAGTTCAACGTGTTTCATATGTAGTACTGCTGTGCGTTATAGCATTGTACATAAGTAACTCTTCTTAAGTCATCAAATTAAAAAAAGGGGAAGCTCCCCCTTTTTGCTTAACAACAAGAACCCAACATTTGACCAAACAAAACCTACTTTAATTACCTATGTAAAATCCTTTTTTCATTTCATGATCTATTATTTTTTCGAGATCATAATTTAGGAATGAGTATTGATTTTTTGGCTCAATTTCTACTCCTTATTAAGCGAAACAGAAACAGTCGATCCTGCCATTTCTTTTGTTGGTAAATCGATATGCAAATGCTGTTGTATACCTGACCTGCTATTTTGCAGAGTGATATTGACAGCGGTTTCCACCTGCGTGGGATCAGCAATATAAATCGCACCACCTGGAGCTTCTGCATTTTTTATCATAAGAATGCAAGGCTTGTCTGCAGTGACAGAAAATCCTCCAACATCCACTTTGCCTGGTTTGTAAAAAATGATTTGCGTTACGCCTAAGCCTTTGTGCTTCACCGCTTGCAAAGAATCGTTATTAGCGATGATAAAAATTTGTTTACCGTCATATTTTTCCATCTCTGCAACACTATTTACAGCAGGCAACACAACGTATGCGTAAGAAGCATTGCGAGGTTTAGCGCCATGATCAAACCACAGCTTAAATACTTTGCCGCTTTCCTGTTCATCAGAAAATGAGTTATTGATATGTTTCCAGCTGCCTGTTTGAACTGCTTTTGAGATCCGTATGTCTCCACCTTGCGGAAAGTAATAACCGATGCTATCGTGCCATATCCATGCGCCATTCTTTGAAGTCATAGAGGCCTCTTCCTTATTCAATGTCTTTTGTTTTTTGTCGCCCGTGAATACATCTCCGCGTAGCCAGCATTGATTTACCGTCGTTGTGATCGACTCGTCTGCAATACTGCGAATGCCTGCACCAAGACAAACTATTTCCTTATCAAACATGAACCACGATTTTTTTAATTGCACGCTGTCATAATTCTGGACATAGGCTGATGCATTATACAGACCATCGCTAACGCCTCCGGCAAATGCGGTACTACCCTGCTCACCCCACTGAACTGTTGTTGGGCGGTCGGTGGCATAGTCTCTTGATGTTACACCTGGAATTTTATCCCATTCCCAAACGGGCATAATATTGTAATACTCTGAGCCGTCCCTTTGAATGTTGGTGGAACCATCCGACAAATATCTTCCCAGCAAATTTTCGCGATTGCCGGCTTCACATCTTTTTGTTCTGGTGCTCACCATTCTGATGTTAAAGGAATAATCGGGCATCGTGTGTATGGTGTAATCGCCGATCCAAAAATGCCTGTCAAATGCTGTCACATTGTATGAAGCGGGCCTGGCGCCGGAAGATCTTTGAATTGCACCCAACCAGTCTTCAACATATTGAGGGTCTATCTCATTCATCAGAGCCAGTCGCTTTCCTTCTGAATGTTTGCTGAGTATATTTTTTCTGCTGACACCGCGGCCTTCAACATTAAAATCAGAATAGGATCCGCGGATAATTTTTAAATAAGTATTGCGATAGTAATTCGACAGCAACTCCAGTCTTTGTTTGTCTAATGCATATGGAGTGTTGTGCACGTAATACGCCATGCCAACCACGCCCGCCAGAAATACGTTGCCGTAACTCGATATTTGCAATTGCGGACCATGCTGCAGGTACGAGTTATCATACTGCAAACCTTCCTTATAGTGTACGAGTACCAGCGGTTCAAAAGTTTGAGCCACGGCCAACGATAACAAGGCAGTGTCTGATGTTAACAAGGCGCGATAGAAATAATGCAAAGCAACATCCGTTTTATTGGCACCGGTTTGCTTAAAAACATCGCCACGTTTCATGCGCTGTATCAATGAATCCTGGAGGCTTTGCGGCAATTGCTTTTTAGCATAGCGCATACCTATCAACAGTTCACCAAGACATTGTGGAGCACCTATTTCGTTGTGCCACCAGTTATCGCTTTTAGGATCGGCACTATACCAGTATTCAAGTCCATGCTGAATAGCATTGAACAATTCATCGCCATACCTGGCATCTTCCGAAACATAAGCATTGACCAATAGCTTCAGATGTTCGAGGTGTACAGCCGGTTGCCATTTTGCAATTGTTCTGTCAGCGTAATCAATATCGTTCCATTTTCCGTTCGGCTGAACGCTATGGAGCAAACTGTTGACAGTTGCTGAAGATGCCGGGCTTGTTTTTGTCTGCTGCCATACCCGGCTCATAATGGTGCCGAAAACCGGCAACGTCTCAAAGACTTTACTGTAAACACCGCCCTGCAACGACCCGCAGAAAACGGTTTGCATCCCGCTTAAGCAACAAATAAAAATGACCGCTTTAAATATCTTGGTTAGCGACATAGTGGAAGTTGTAAGTTTTGATTTTTTACTTTCTAATTCAGTACCACATCAATCACATCGGGCAATGCTGTTCTTACTGTTGCAGGAACAAACACTGTCAACTGATTATTCTCTACGCTGTACTTTAATGTTTGTTTGCTACCTACCAATTGAACTTTCTTAATTTTTTTATTGGTATTGAAAACAACTTTTTCATCAGCGATTGTTTCACCTTTTTCCTGTGGTATCAAAAACAAATAACGATGACCTTTTCCTGCAGTGGCCGGCACTGATGCATATTCGGTGGAATCAATTGCTTGTACCCCTTGAATTGACGGGCCGTTCACTTTCATCCATGCAGCAATTTCTGAAAGGCTTTTATACATCTCAGGAGTAAAAACGCCGTCTTTGGTAGGACCGTAATTCAGCAACATGTTTGTATTAAACGATCTGCATCTGATAAGATACTCAAGAACATGTGCCGTTGATTTCATGGGATTCTTTGTATAGCCCCAACCGCTTTGTGTAATGGTGGTGCAGAGTTCAGCCCATCCGTCCTGTTTTACAGCGGGTAGTGCTTTGTCTCCTTCAAATGTTTTATAATCGCCGTAACCGAAAAACCTTGGGCTCACAATGATGCCCGGTTGCAACTGTTGTATGCGTTCCATGGAGATGCATTGATCCCATGCTTTGTTGCCACGTGGAATGTCGGCAGAGCCATCGAACCAGATCATGTCTATTCTGCCATAGTTGGTCAGCAGCTCTTCCACCTGGCCTTTCACATAAGCAGCCATGTGTTCATAGTGCGCCTGTTTTTCAGCCTCTGTTTTTGCCGCTGTTCTTGGTTTTAAATTTTCATCCAGTGCGGGAACATTGGAATAAGTTTTGGAAACACCATAATACATGAAGTCTTGAAACTCGCCATTCTCGTGCCAATCAGGACCGGAATAATACAGGCCGACTTTCAGTCCATACTTTCTGCATGCAGTCACAAACTCCTTCACAAGGTCACGTCCACCCATGTAATTTTTTGTGTTCAAATTACCGTAAGCACTCGGCCACATAGCAAAGCCATCGTGATGTCTTGAAGTTAAAACAACATAGGTCATCCCGGCTTCTTTCGCTGCCTTGATCCATTTTTCAGGATCATAGTTTTTGGGATCAAAATATTTTGCAAGCGACCAATACTCTATTGGTGTGATACAACTGTTATTTTTCTCACATCTATTTCCGGCAAAAAAATTTCCACTAGCAACGAATCTATCAACAGAATCCTGTGAAGGCTTTTTAGAGCTCCAGCCGATCTGTGTGCCCGCCATCATGGGCCATGAAAGGTCAATCTCTTTTACAGAAGCAATACTCCAGTGTATAAACATGCCGAACCCTGCCTGGGGAAACCACTGGCCATTCGGATGAGTAGTATGTTTGTAGCTGGATTTGTTGTCTTCCACAATGCCGATCTGGGCATGCTCCATCTTTACTTTGTCAGCATCTTTGGGCTGCGCAAAAACCTGGCTTACAGAAAAGCCGCTTAATAGGTACGCAGATAATGTAATGGCCAAACTCTTTTTCATTGGTTGTCGTTTTAATCAATCGTCAATTACGATAAGTATAATTTAAGTCGTTTTTCTCAGCGAACCGAGCGATATTGAAACCGTTTCAAACTTACAAGACCTGATAAATTCTATGGGAGACAAATCTCTTTTTTTGGGGTGAAATTTGTAAAAGCATCACCATACCTCGCAAGCTGTATTAAAACTTACTGGTTTTCGAAAAACAGCGAAGTCCAGGGCTAATACAATTCGCCCCTACGGCCTGTTCGGCCCTTGTATTTTTTGCAATAATTCCGATAACTCTTTTACTTTCGCCGGCTGTTTTTCCGCAAGATTATTTTTTTCGCCGATATCGTTACCCAAATCATACAGTTGAGGTTTTGCGTTGTTGCCAAGCTCAGTGTTTGTTTGCCTATTAAGCGCAGGGCCATTGTTGGGAACAATGTATTTCCAATTGCCTTGAATGATCGCATATGTATCGCTATCCAGCACGAGCCAGTTCCTTCCCTGTTTTGCTTTTCCCATTAAAGCATTGAGCATGTCCTGGCTATCTGCTGCTTCTGATGATGGTATTGTTTGTTGCAACAATTCGGAGAAAGACGCGATAAAATCAATCTGGCAAACCAATGCGTCAGACACAGAAGGCTTTATTTGTCCCGGCCAGCTTACCAGCATAGGCACGCGTGTGCCCGCTTCGAAAGCACTGTATTTACCGCCCCGCAAAGGCCCCCAGGGTGTGTGACCATTTAATAGTGTTGCTGCTCCGTCCACATAGCCATCATCTAAAACTGGTCCGTTATCACTGCTGAAGATGATGATGGTATTTTTTGCGATGCCCATTGCTTCCACTTCTTTCACAATTTCTCCCACTGCCCAATCGAGTTGCAGAATGGCATCTCCTCTGAAACCTAAGCCGGACTTACCTTTAAACATAGTGCTTGGCATACGCGGCACATGAGGCTCTGTCAAAGCGTAGTATAAAAAGAAGGGCTTGGTTTTGTTGCTCTCTATGAATGATTTTGCTTTTGTCAAAAATGTCAGCGGCATTTCTTCGTCTGTCCAGCGTGCGGTGTGCCCACCACTCATGTAGCCGATGCGACCAATACCATTTACAATTGTATTGTCATGTCCATGCGATGATTTCATTTTCAGTAACCCAGGATGATCTTTACCTGTAGGATCATTACCAATAGGCTTTTGATAATCCACCGCAATAGGATCGGTTTTGTCTAATGCGACTACGCTATGATTTTCCAAAAACACTGATGGAACCCTGTCAGCCGTAGCCGGAAAAATAAAAGAGTAGTCAAAGCCCACTTCATTTGGACCGGGCTTTATTTCTTCGTTCCAGTTTTTTGCAACGGCATCACCTAATCCCAGATGCCATTTGCCTACAATACCGGTTGTATAACCTGCGTTTTGAAACAGCTTTGGCAATGTGGTAGCATTTGTAGGAATAATCAATGCCGCATCGCCCGGCAATATACCGGTACCGGTTTTGCGCCATGGATATTGCCCCGTCATCAATCCATAGCGGGAAGGCGTACACGTAGCTGATGTAGAATGGGCGTTTGTAAACCGCACACTCTGCGTAGCCAACTTGTCGAGATTTGGTGTATGAAGTTTCGTAGCACCATAGCAACTTAGATCACCATAGCCAAGATCATCTACATAGATCAAGATCACATTGGGTCGCTGTGCAAAGCCAGCGAAGGCCCACAAACTGAAAAAACAAACGGATAAATATTTGCACATGGCTATATGTGTTTGACAACAATGTAATTGTTTTTTTTGATCCCGTGATAACACAAACGGTTGCGCAGAAAACAAGCGTCTGCTTATCTTCCATCACGATACCGAACAAGCATTGTTCATTGATCCGTGGTACCCGCTTACTCATTGTAAATACTGAAACCAAGAGACACTTATTTCGCCTTTGTACCTGCGAGCCAATCAGGCAGGTTATGAAGACGCAGGTTATGCCGAAAGGACTATTGTGTCACTCATATTCTCCTTTCGCCCGATCGATATACTCCGACGGTGTTTTACCAAACAACTTTTTAAACTCCTTGCTAAAATATTTACGATCGTTAAAACCCACCTCCCACGCCACTTCTGCCACGTTTAGTTTATCCTTCGAAAGCAATATAGCAGCCTTTTTCAATCGCAGCGATTTGATGAATTCTCCAATTGGTATTTGAGTAAGTGCATTGAATTTTTTATAAAGCACGGCTTTACTCATGCCGATACATTTCGACAGATCCGAAATATTGAAATCTGCATTCGATAAGTTTTCATTAATGACATTCATTAATCTTTCCATGAATTTCTTGTCCACAGTACCCACTTCTACTTCCAGCGGCTCCAGTAAAACTTTATTGTCATATCGCTGACGAATCGCTTCACGTGACTTCAGCAGATTGCTGATATATGATTGAAGTATCTGTACACTAAATGGCTTGGTAAGATAAATGTCGGCGCCGCTTTCCAGCCCTTCGAGTTGTTGCTCTACGGCTATCTTGGCGGTTAACATGATCACAGGTATATGACTGGTGCGTTCGTCACTTTTAAGCTTTCTGCAAAACTGATTACCATCCATTTCAGGCATCATTACATCAGTTACAATCAAATCAGGTATTTCTGCTACAGCCGCTTCCCAGCCTTGTTTGCCGTTACTGGTTTCGAGAAACTCGTAATAGGGCGACAAACATATCTTTATAAATTCACGGAGTTCAGTGTTGTCTTCTACAATCAGGATCTTGTTCTCTTTCATAACTGGTAATAAAGTAAATTAAGAAACTTATGAATTAAGTGACATGCTTTTGGGTACATACTCTTTCTCCAGCATGAGTGTTATTGTAAAGCAGGTTTCAGGCTGATCATTGTGAGCAGCGTCATCACTGCGAAACGCAAGCTTTCCTCCATGCAACTCTATCAGGCTTTTTGAAAATGCCAATCCTATTCCTGTACCAGACGTTTTATTGATCGCATTATCTGCCCTGTAAAAGGTACTAAAAATTCTGTCTTGATTCTCCTTTGGAATGCCCGGTCCATTGTCATGTACCGCTATGTCTATTTCCTTTGACCGCCTTGTAACTTTCACCCACACTTTTCCATGTTCGGGCGTAAACTTTAAAGCATTCGACAAGAGATTTGAAATAACAATTTCCAAATAATGTGAATCAAAATATACAGGGCAGCTTTTTTCCGAAGACTCAAAATGATAGGCGATCATTTTCTTGTTTGCCATCTCTTTAAACTTCCCAAATACCGAGTCAACAAATGGCACAATATCATGCTGCTCGATTGTCAGCTTCATATGTCCGGTATCAATTTTACGAACCTCCAGCAGCTCTGTAGCAAGCTTCAAGAGGCGTTCTGCATTTGTTCTCACCATTTCCAAAAGGCGATTATCTTCAGGCTTGCCCTGATTTCTCATTTGCAACATTTCCACCGGTCCCATGATCAATGACAACGGCGTGCGGATCTCGTGAGAAATATAAGTATAGAAATCCATTTTCATCTGATGCAATTCCTGCTGCTTTACAGAAATCATATGTTCATACTTCAGTTTTCTGCGAAGCGCCGTGCGTGATGATATGACCCAAATGATAACAGACGCGATCAAAATGAACGCCAGCACATACAAAGCGTAAGCCCACCAGCTTTTCCAGGGAGGAGGAAGAATTGTTATTGTCAAGACAGTCGGCGATTTCGTCCACACACCATCATTGTTGCTGGCTCTGATCAACAAACGGTAACGGTTCGGTGGCAGTCCATTGAATGTAGCCGAATTATTGCTGGAAGTTTGCCAATCAGCATCGTATCCTTCCAGCTTATACACCGATCTGTTTTTGCTTGATTTAATAAAGTTCAAAATGGCGTAGTCTACAGTCAAAACGTTTTGATCATACTTCAATTGAATGTCCTTTGTTTCTAACATATTGGCAGAAAGAATACCAGTGCTATCCTGTTTTGACACAGCCTTGCCATTGACTGAAAGACCGGTTAGGGATACATTTGGAACAACACTATTGGTTTGAATATTCGCCGGATTAAACTCTACAAGTCCTTTAAAGGTTCCGAAAAACATCTCTCCGTTTCTATCCCTGAAATATGAATTATAATTAAACACGTTCGCAGGCAAACCATCTTCCACAGTGAAATTGTGCCACCCTTTCCTTGAGGGATCAAGAAGGCTCAAACCCTTATTGGTACTGATCCATAAATTTCCCTTATCATCGTTTAAAATGCCCGTCACCTTATTTCCCGCAAGGCCATCCGCGGTTGTAAATGTTCCAAATACTTTTTTATCAGGATCATGAAATGTGAGTCCTTCGTACGTGCCTATCCAAATTTTACCCTGGACATCTTCAGCAATGCAATTGATATAATCAGAAAGCATTCTTCCCTTCACATTGCTGCGCAGATAACCTGTAAGATCACTGCCATCAGCTTGCAACCTGCTCAGACCCTGGCGTGTACCGATCCAAATATTATTTTTTGAATCTCGGAACAAACACGTTATTGCTTTACTGGTTAACCTGCGGTTTGGAAAAATATCTTCGAAATTCAGCACACGATTGGTTGCTACATCTATAATGTTTACGCCGGATTCCTCTGTCCCTGCCCAAACACGCCCTTTGCCATCATACAACAAAGCCATCACATCATTGGAATTAAGCGGGCCGCCTTTTGTGCCGCTATTGAACTCTTTTATTTTTTTTCCCGAAGAAGTAATAACATTGATGCCACCACCGTGCATTCCCACCCATACATTGTTTTGATTATCCCTCATCAATGTCTTTACCAGGTTTGAACTTAGAGAAGCTGGGTTGGTTTCGTCATTCCGGAATTGAGTGAACCTATTTGTTTTCCTGTTGAAAAAATCCAATCCTTCCGCTTCGGTACCTACCCAAAGATTACCGGAACCGTCATCGATAATCGGGTTTACAACGTTGCTGGAAATTGTATTCTTTGCACCATTCTGGTACACTTTAAAGGGAGTAGAAATAGCTTCTGCAATATTAAGACCGCCAAAAAAGGTTGCCACCCACATCGATCCCTGCCGATCCTGTATGATGTCCCAGATGGAGTTAAAATTCAATGTGCGGTCATCTCCCGGGTCGTGCACATGTGTCTCAAACCTTAAGGAAACAGGATCCACAATATCCAATCCTTTTAAGGTGCCGATCCAAAGTTTCCCATTTTTATCAAGGGTAATTTTGCGAATAAAATTACTGACTGGTCCTGCTGCAATGTTTTTATCCCGCGCAAAATGATTTACAACTTTATAATCACGGGATATTCTGAAAACACCGCTTGCAAGCGTACCTGCCCATAAGTTCTGAAATTGATCCTCAGCAATAGCCGTTACTGTATTACCCTGCAAAACATTATTGCCTATTTGCCAGCTGCAAGAAGCAGATGATTTAGACAGTGAGATCAACCCATTTGCAGTGCCTGCAAACATTTCCCCCGAAGTATTTTCGAACAATGAGTTTACATCAAGAAGTGCCGAATCCTTAGTTTGAAGGGGAATAGATGTAAACTTAAAATCAAAATTGCCGGTGTTGGCAACAACGTTTATCCCACCTTCCGTTCCTACCCACAAATTCTTTTTACTATCGAGAAATAAGTCCTTGATAACATTATGACAAAGGCTGTTTTTTTCCGTTGGAGAATGATAGAAAACGCGAAACGAATCCAGCGCAACGTTGTAGACATACAGACCGTTGTTGGTGCCTATCCACAAATTATCGTGTTCATCAGCGCATAGCTGACTTATTTTGATGCTTGCACCAATGAAATTATCGCGATAAAATGATTTGAAAATCCTGACCCTTTTGCCGTCATAGCGATTCAGTCCGTCCATTGTACCGGCCCATATAAAACCTCTGTTATCCTGCGCAATAGACAACACGGACCCGGATGAAAGCCCATCTTCCACCGTAAGATGTTTGAATGTAAGTAAAGGCTGCGAAAATGCCACACTTGTAAAGAGTAGCAGAAGCAGGCCGACTACTCCTGATATTGCGCGAACAATCTTCATTGGCTTAGTGTTTGGTACAGAAACAATCGTATTCAAACTTAACGAAATTCCTATTAGGAATTAAAAATTCAATGTCCACCTCATTGACGAAAGTTAGCAATCGCCGGTTTTGCACAAAACAAAACACCTGACGCGGTTCCAATCCTGCCAGGTGTTTTGCACTGTAGAGAATTCCTATTTGTTAGTTCTTAATTCCTAATAAACAATCACGCATAAAAGAAGAGCTGATCACTTTAGGTCCGAAACGTTCATGCGTTTTGTCAATTGAATTCAAGCATTCCGAAATATTCCGGCAGATGAAAATTGGGCACCGGCGATTCTATATCCGACCACGCCACGAAATGCGGATCAATTAACAGATCACCGCATTTGTAAAAATTCGCGTCACAGCTAATGCCGTTCAACTTACCAATAGATGAATGAGCAAAGCAGCCGACAGGAATAGCCGCAGCAAGTTCCCATTGAATATCATCATGTTCATTTCGAATGATGCTGGCATGCGTAACAATTTGTTTCATGACATTCATTTCCAAAAACTTTCTTTCAGTTTTTGAGGGCCCGAAAGCAGCCAGGAAAGTACCAAGGCAGTTGAATTCAAAATTGTAGTAACCACCGTCGCCATCAAAGGACACAAAAAATTCAACACATGCATCTTCCCAAACCGGTCCTTGCAGCTGGTTTGCATGGGCACGTATCTCTTTTTCCTTTACGAAATATTTCAGGTATATACAATCATGTGAATGCGCTATAGAAAAGGAAACCTCAGGCGCATAACCATATTCTTTCCACGGGCAATACTTCATTGTATGTCTGTCCAGCCCATCCATAACGTCCGATATTTTCTTTATTCCTTCCTTGCAAAGTTGAACCGGAACAAACCTGGTTTTTATTTTCTCTTTTACCCGTGCGACATCCATAATGGCATTTTTTTTATAAAAACATGAATAATAACCGCTGATAAATTTGATCATTACTTCCCTTGCAAAGGGGTTAGAAATGTATCTAATTAGGGGCAGAAATGTATTTTCATAGTAACAATCACTTCAAAACTCCTTTTTTCGCTTATCCGTTCGACAATAACCCTCGTGACAATGATATTCCAAACATACTATCATCTTGCTTTAAAAAATTGCGCAAACGGTTGATATGATTTGCTATCAAGCTTATGATTACTTTAGGTTAGAAAATAAAAATGCATGAAAAATAAACAACCAGGCTCAGCCAATGTAATGGCCATTATGGGACTACTGTTCTTTGTATTTGGATTTGTAACATGGCTGAACGGGCCGCTCATTACGTATGTAAAACTTGCGTTTGAACTGGACTCAGATTCAAAGGCATTCATGGTTACCACTGCATTTTACATGGCCTATTTTTTTCTGGCACTTCCCTCTTCGTGGATACTTGAAAAAACAGGTATGAAGAAAGGCATGAGCCTTGGCTTACTTGTGATGGCAATTGGAACGTTTATTTTTGGACAGTTTGCCACACACCGCAATTATCCAATGTCCCTGACCGGATTATTCGTAATCGGCTCAGGGCTTTCATTGCTGCAAACCGCATCAAATCCATACCTCAGCATTATTGGCCCTATTGAAAGTGCTGCACGCCGTATCAGTATTGTGGGCATCTGCAATAAGGTGGCGGGCATCATCAGTCCCATGTTGATCAGCGGACTCATCCTGAAAGGTGTAACCACTCTTGAAGACAAAGTAAAAGCCACTACCGATGCAGCTCAACGCAATGTCATCCTGGATGAATTTTCTCAAAAAATATACATACCGTATTTGTGCATGTCGGTGCTGTTGTTAATCCTTGCTGCCTGGATCTTAAAATCTTCCTTACCTGAAGTGAAGGCTTCAGAACAAAACAAACAAACATCAACTGATGGTTCTGAAAAAAACAGTCTGTTCCAGTTTCCTCATTTGTGGTTGGGTGCTTTGTGCATATTTGTTTATGTGGGCGTGGAAGTAATGGCCGGTGACGCGATCGGCACTTACGGCAAAGGCTTCCATATTCCAACAGAAGAAACAAAATATTTTACTTCCTACACACTTGCTGCGATGCTGCTGGGTTACTTGATTGGCTTGTTCACCATTCCAAAATACATTTCACAACAAGCGGCTCTGAAATACTCTGCTATTCTTGGTATATGTTTTAGCGGTGCAGCATTTGTTTCCAGTGGATATGTTTCCGTTTTCTTTGTTGCGATGCTTGGCTTAGCCAACGCAACCATGTGGCCCGCAATTTTCCCCCTTGCCATCAATGGTCTGGGGAAATTCACCGAAAAAGGATCAGCTATTCTGATCATGGGCATCGCCGGCGGCGCCATTATTCCTAAACTTTTCGCAAGCCTCAAAGAAGTTTATCATTTCCAGGCTGTCTTTTTTGTACTCATGGCCACATGCTATTTGTTCATTCTTTACTTTGCTGTGAAGGGATATAAGACAGGCCAAAAACAACTTACACTTGAACCTCAATACACTTAAAATAATGGAAGCAACTTTAGTAGTTCTTGCTGCCGGCATGGCATCGAGATATGGAAGCCTTAAACAAATTGATAAATTTGGTCCGGCGGGAGAAAGCATCATTGACTATTCAATTTACGATGCCATTGAAGCAGGTTTTAACACAGTCGTGTTTGTTATTCGCGAAGAGTTTGAAGCAGAATTTAAAGAAATATTCGAACCACGTTTTGGAAATCGCATCAACATACGTTATGCGTATCAAAACCTTGAATCATTTACAGGCAATCATATCATTCCCGCAACCCGCACAAAGCCATGGGGAACGGGCCACGCAGTATTGTGTACACGCAATGAAGTGAGCGGGCCGTTTGCAATGATCAACGCAGACGACTTTTACGGGAAAGATGCGTTCAAAAAAGCATATGCATTCTTAACAAAAGAAGCATCGGATCATTTGTGGGCAAATATTTGCTACGAACTGCCAAACACACTTTCTGATCATGGCTCTGTAAGTCGTGGTATTTGCGAAATCAATACAGATGGAAATATCACTTCAGTAACAGAAAGAACAAAAGTATTTCGCCAGGGAAATCAAATAGTTTGTGAAGAGCCGGAAGGATTGTTGCCGATCAATGAAGGAGCCAAAGCATCAATGAATTTCTGGTGTTTCTCTGAAAGTGTTTTTGATTCGCTATCATCGATGTTTGATACTTTCCTTAGTCAGCACATGAATGAACTAAAATCAGAATTTTATATTCCATCTGTTGCAGACGAATTCATTAAGCAGGGAACGGGCCAGATCAAAGCAGTCACTACTTCTGAGAAATGGTTTGGCGTTACCTACAAAGAAGACAAACCAATCGTGCAGGACTGCATCAACACTTTAGTAGAAAGCAATTGCTATCCTGCTGCGTTGTGGCCGGAAAAAGTATTTCAACAATAAACTTATTATTTAACGAATTGTGTAAAATAAAATACACAGTTAACCGCAAAGAACGCTAAGGATGCGCAAAGAGAGCAAAGGTTTTAAAGTGATGGAGATTCTTTCGGAATATGAAATAATCATAAGCTGGAAAGAATATCAGGCAATCAACAAACCCTTCTTTTCTTTGCGCTGCCTTTGCCCCCTTTGCAGTTAAATAAAAAGGCAAACGAAAACAATATGTCACTCATCAAAAGTATTTCAGGCATCAGAGGAACCATTGGCGGCAAGCCCGGTGAAAACTTCACTCCGGTAGACATTGTGAAATTTACTGCAGCTTATGGCTCGTGGCTGCTTGAAAAAGGCAAGGGCAAAAAAGTTGTTGTAGGCCGCGACGGACGTATGAGCGGCTCAATGGTAAACCAACTTGTTGTGAATACACTACTCGGCCTTGGTATAGATGTTCTTGATGCCGGGCTCAGCACCACGCCTACGGTTGAAATGGCTGTAGTTTGGGAAGAAGCCGATGGAGGCATTATTCTCACAGCAAGCCACAACCCAATGCAGTGGAACGCTCTTAAACTCCTCAACAATCACGGCGAATTCATCAGTGCTGAAGATGGCTTGAATATTCTTGAAAAAGCCACTAATGAAAGATTTGAATTTGCCAATGTAAACTCACTCGGCAAATTATCCCAGATAGATTCAGTGATCGAAAAACATATTGAGTCCATTATAGAACTGAAATATGTTGACAAAACAGCGATCCAAAAAAAAGGATTCAAAGTTGTAGTTGATGTGATCAATTCGACCGGCGCAATTGCAATTCCCAAGCTATTGGAATCATTGGGAGTACAAAACGCCATCATTATAAACGGTGACATTACAGGCAATTTTGCGCACAATCCGGAACCTCTTCCTGAGCATTTAACACAACTATGTGAAGCGGTAAAAACACACAATGCAGATTTCGGCATTTCTGTAGATCCTGATGTAGACAGGCTTTGCTTTGTGTGCGAAGACGGAACTTTCTTTGGAGAAGAATATACTTTGGTTGCTGTAGCAAATTATGTTTTGCAATTTCAGAAAGGTTCTACTGTAAGCAATCTAAGCAGCTCAAGAGCCTTAAGAGACATTACACGTGAACAAGGCTGCAACTACTATGCAGCAGCTGTTGGCGAAGTGAATGTGGTGAAAAAAATGAAAGAAGTAAACGCTGTTATTGGTGGCGAAGGAAATGGCGGCATCATTTTGCCGGAGCTGCACTATGGTCGCGATGCTTTGGCAGGTGTGGCTTTATTCCTTTCGGCACTGGCCAAATTTGAAGGAACGATTTCTGCATTCCGCAAAACCTTCCCCGATTATCATATGGCCAAAAAGAAAGTTGACCTTGCAGCTGATGTACAGATTACAGACGTACTTGCAAAGGTTCAATCGGCTTATGCTGACCAAAAACTAAATACAGAAGATGGTTTGAAAATAGATTTGCTAGATGGCTGGATACATTTAAGGGCATCAAACACAGAGCCGATCATAAGGATATACACGGAGGCTACAACCAAAGAAACTGCGGAACAATTCGCAAATGATGTAATGAATATTTTATAATACATGAAGAGATGCTTCGCATCTCAAATCTTACCACTAAGGCACTAAGGACACTAAGTTTCACTAAGGACCTGTCTTAGTGAAACTTAGTGTCCTTAGTGCCTTAGTGGTAAAAAAACACTCGCACTATTGGAGTGCATTAAGCCCGAGGGGTCTGGGTATCTCATATTGTTGTTGTTGTTAAATCTCCACTCAGATCCCTCGGGCCTGTAAATGACAAGTATCTTTCATCTCTATACAAAATAACTTACTTATCTTCCTGCCACCGAATCAATAACCGGCATTTAAACCAACATGACAAAAAAATTTCTTACTTCCCTTCTACTCGCAGCATCAACAACAAGTTTGTTTGCTCTGGATACCGGCACTCTCGTGCTTAAAAACAAAAGCTCGTTGAACAGAGAAAACGAACTGATCGTCCTCAAAAGAAGCTCACTTCAATCGAAAATAAAGAACCTTCAACCGAATGAATATTTAGCTTTCATCGCAAATGGCAAATCAGTTCCAGTGCAATTCGACGATATAGATGGCGACGGCAAATGGGATGAAGCAGCGTTGATTATTTCCTTTGCACCAAAGGAAAGCATTAAGCTACAACTGCAAGCTTCCAAAAATATGCCACAATATCAGGAAGCCGTTTTTGCTCACGTAAGACAGAAACATAAAAACCCTGATCAAACCTTCGGCCCACTTGTATTAAGAGATACGATGCCATTCAACAATCCCCCGACAGATTTTTCGAAAGTGGTATTGCCGCCTTACCTTACTGAAGGTCCAGCATGGGAGAATGATAAAGTTGCATTCAGACTATATTTTGATGCAAGAAATTGTAAAGACATTTATGGAAAAAGAATCAGCGGTATGGTGATGGATACGGTTGGCTCCGATCCAAAAAATAGTTACCATAACTTCTCCAATTGGGGAATGGATATTCTACGCGTTGGAAAGTCACTGGGCGCAGGTGCTTTGGCTATTCGCACGAAAACATCAGCCAATGCCGACACACTCATAAGAGTTGGTGGTAGTGCGGTAAAATCAGAAATTTTCCGTGTGATAAGCGATGGACCTTTACGTGTCATGTTTGAGATGACATATTCATGCGTCATCAACAACAAGCCTTTCACAATTACAGAACGCACAAGCATCTGGAAAGGACAATATTTCTATCAATCAGATCTTACTATTTCCGGACTCAGCGCTACAGATGAATTAGTAACGGGCATGGCTGACTTTTATGAGAACAATGGTGAGAGTTTAAAAAGCAACAACCAAAACATATATTATTCCTACGGCACACAAAGTGAAAATAAAGATAAGTTAGCACTCGGCATAAGCGTGTCCAATAATAGCCACACCTATATGACAAATGCCAACTCTTTGCAAAGTGAAATAAAGGATACCTGGCTCGTTAGCCAGCCCGTTAACAACGGCAAAGTTTCATTTAGATTCTACGCTTTATGGGAAAAAACAAATACTGCATTTTCCTCGAAAGAAGGTGTAAGAGATTATTTCAACAAAGAGCTTGAATTAATGGCAAGCCCTGTGGAAGTCAAGTAATTGAAAGTTGAAAGTTGAAAATGCTGTCTGTGCAAGTCTCTGACAGCAACCAAACATACTTCATCACAAAAAATAAGCTAAGCAAAATGTGAATTTGCTTAGCTTATTTTTTGAACATCAAACCGGACATTTAAACTATTTTAAAACATTGATCATCCTGGTTTTCGGCCAACTCTTTAAACATTTCCTCCCCAATTTCTATAACATTTGACAATGAAATACTTTCAGTCGTGTATTTCTCTTTCTCTCTGATATATTCTTTGATCCGTTGCCGGTCCATGAATTGTGGCGATCGAATAAAAAAAGACGCTTCCTCAATTATATTACCATTGTCTGTAACTGTGTACATTGCTACATAATAATAATTATCCATAAACAATCCCTTTAAATTAAAGCGTTAACTATAGAGACGGATTCACGACTTTTATTATATACGGATTTAGGAATAATTCAGATTTATTTTATTCTTAATCAAGCGTAAAATGGTCATCGTGTTCCTTCAACCAGGCAGCCAGCTTGGGCCTCATCAATTTCACCTGCAAATTATCTTTGCTATACAAGTTGTGCTGTTCAAAAGGATCAGCTTGTATATCGAACAGAAAAGCTTCTGTTTTTTTCTTCGTTTTCTGATAAGCCAATTTGTATTGTGCGGTTCTTATACCTCTGAAACCGGATTGTCCCATTTGCAAAGTATCGTAGGCCATCGCTCCCATAATGAACTGTTCCGCAGGTTGATCTCCATTTCCTTTCAGGAAATAATTTGCATAGCTTTTACCATCTATCGTTTGAGAAATTTTGCTTTTTAATCCCGCAAGGTCCAGCAGCGTTGGATAAACATCCGGCAAGCTACCGAGGAAAGTATTGTCCATAGAAGGCTTGATCTTCCCTTTCCAGCAAATGATAAACGGAATGCGCAACGACTCTTCGTAGATATTGTTCTTAGATTCCTCGTCATGTTTCCCTAGGCAATTGCCATGATCTGCAACAAATACGATGATCGTATTGTCAAACATTTTCCTTTCCTCCAGTGCATTCACAATGCGGCCAATTTGCGCATCTACTCCTGTGATACTTGAATAATAATTTTTCACCTCCTTGCGATATTGCTCTCCCATTGGCGTTCCCACCGGAGGAATATCTGCATCCGTCAACAATGAATCAAGTGGAATATTGTTATAGGGTTCGTGGTATTTTGCAGGTGCGGTATTGTATGGTGAGTGCGGAGGATTAAACGACACTACCATTGCAAAAGGTGCATCAGGATTTCTTACGTTTCCTTTATTATCGAGAAAATCAATCGCTTTATCCGTCTCATGTATTGGCCCCCACTCATCTACAAAATGAAAGCTATCCCTTGGTGCTTTTGTGTCCCAGTACATAGGCCGCGAGTGATAGTCGTAAGTATTGTAAGCATACCAGTAATCAAAGCCGTGTCTTCTGTCGAAAGGCGTCCATTCGTTCCATGCAAGTTCCTCTGTATTGTTGGCAACCGGAATATATGGCTTGTGAGGCGCATCAAGGTGCCATTTACCGATGTAGCCATTGCTATAACCTTGCTGTTTTAACACATCGGACCAGCAAACAATATTAGTCGGCAACTCAACTCCGTATGGCGCAGATTTAGAATTTGCATTCGCATGCACTTTGTTTTTAAAAGGATAAGTTCCACTAAAGAACATCGCCCTCGCCGGCGAACAAACAGGATAGTTCGACACCATTTGTTTTAGCGCCACTCCTTCTTTTGCCAATGCATCTACATTGGGTGTAAACACCTTTTCCTTCTGCATGTAGCCTTGCGCCTGCCCGCGCCACTGATCCACAAGGATGACAACAATATTCGGCTTTGCAGTTTTTCCGTTTGTATTTTGTGCTAAGCTGGAAGTGCCGCCAATGCAGCAAGTCATCGCTAAAGAGAAGTTTATTATCCTGGCAAGTTTTGCAAGCATGTTTTCTTGTTTAATGTCTTAACATTATGGCTTGTGGTACGAGAATGTACAACTACAAACCTACTAATAGATTTAAAGTAGCAGGGGTAAATTTATTTTTAAAGAGGGGGAATTTTGTATTGGGGGAACTCACATCTACTGCAAGAGTTTTATTTACCACTAAGGCACTTAGGATACACTAAGCTTCACTAAGAAAAACTTAAACTTTAGACAACCCTTAGTGAAACTTAGTGTCGTTAGTGCCTTAGTGGTGAATTAGGGATGTTGATATTTGTAAAGTTTTATCCCTTAAATAATCCCACCACAAATCATTAATAGGAACGCATAATCAGCACCGAGTCGATCATTACTTCCCAGCGAAACAACACCGAGCCCGTTCAACACGCCTGACTTATTATTCACGATCAAAAAAACATCTGTAGCATCGGTTATGTAACAACTAGTTCGTAAGACACCTCTTTTTTTCATGATCGGGCTATAATCAAATGATTGCATCGCATTCAAAACCTTTACAGCTCGTTTATCATATTTCTTATCCTTTACTGTATTGTGGCTGACATCATAAGACCTGAATTTGCCTGAGGAATCAACACAAATTTTTACCAGCAAATATTCACCAGTTGGCCCACAATATCTAAAATATGAAATGTTTGTCGCGGCTGAGTCTTTCAAGTTAAACAATGAAGAATCTTTTAAGTGGGCTGCTTGTAATCGACTTTCCAACCTGTCAGCAATGTCAGAAAAATCTCCTTTAACAATTTTACAGATAGTGTCTAGTCCGTAATATGCAGCATCAATAGACTTAGCTTTTTTGTGCTGTTGACAAAAAGCAATTGATGATAAAAAAAGAGAAGTTATGACAAGTATAGTTTTCATTATTCAGCGAACATTTCCGATATGATCTAATTATGCACAAGCTTTTCAGATGTAACCAAATAAGTATCCCACAAAGATTTCCTCACGCCAATTTCTACAACATAATTTTTCTTAAATGTATATGGTGTGTCTACGGCAAAATCATAATGAAAGCGGGTTGTATTTCCCATAAAATCATAATAAATCAAACGCTTTCCTGTATTGATATTCGTGATCTTACAGGATACATAATGCGTTTCATTCGAATCAGAAGCTTTAATTATTAATAGTTGAAAGGGAATCATTACAAAAAATCTAAACATCAGGACGATCAACAAAAAACCAACGCTAATCCAAAAGGCGCCGTATTCTGCTAATAGCCAGCTGTAATATTCTTTGTACATAAGGTTCCTCCAATAGAAAAAAGCTGCTAGTGTCAACAAAGACACTCCCATGGTGATACAAAATAGCTCTGTGGAAAAATGAAGAATGGAACGATCTAAGTAAAAATAAACGACAACAAATGGAAGAATCGTTAAATAGAATAATCTGGATACTAATAGATTGTCAACAAACTTATCTTTCTTATTTTTTGCAGTTTGGGCATTTGATAGTACAGGTCAAAAATAGGGTTAATCGAATGTTTTCCTATAAACAATATCGACTTTCTAAAATAACAATAAAATGAATTTGCTCTTGCATGGTTTAACAAATTATTCTAACCAATTGACTAAAAACCTCCTACGCCAACCACTAACTTAATTAGTATTTTATTACTAAATTTATTAGTATTTCACCTCTAACTTTCGTAATCTTGCAGTAGAATATCTCCTGCATGCAAGCCAATACCATCCATACAGTTCCTACTGGTGACAGCGACAAAAAAGCGTTGCTTGCACAATTGCAGAGAGCCATTCTGCCCTTGCAGGGAATCAGGAACCCATTGCAAACCCATCCTGTAGAAAATGGTCTGGGCGCCATTAATGAAGCTTTTCCAAATGGTACATTTCCTTTAGGAGCCGTACATGAATTTATTTCAACAGGAGCAGAAAGTTTTGCAGCAACAAGCGGCTTCATTTCCGGAATAACATCTGGCATTATAAAAAACAATGGCATCGTGATCTGGATAAGCACTGCAAGAACCGCTTTCCCATTGGCCTTTCAACATTTTGACATATCACCAGAGCGAATCATTTTCATCGATCTTAAAAAAGAAAAAGATGCTTTATGGGTAGTTGAAGAAACGCTAAAATGCGAGCATGTTGCCGCTGTTGTAGGAGAAATACAACAAATGGACTTTAATCAATCGCGCAGGCTGCAACTCGCAGTAGAAAAAAGCAGGGTGACCGGATTTATCATTCGTAAAGACACAAAAAAAATAATGCCTTCTGCATGTGTTACGAGATGGCAGATTCAACCGTTGCCTAGCGAATTGCCCAATCATATGCCGGGCGTAGGTTTCCCAAGATGGCAGGTGGAACTATTGAAAGTGCGTAATGGCAAACCCGGCGCATGGAACGTGGAATGGAGTGAAGGAAAATTCAAGCTGATAGAAAAAGAATTAAACACAGTTTCATTTTCTTCAAATCAAAAACGCGAACGATATGCCTAAACGCTATATTTCCATATGGTTCCGTTATTTGCTCACCGATCGCTCTGCACGGCATGCACCGCAACTTAACAAAGTGCCGTTTGTTTTAGTGGCCCCTGAACGAGGCCGCATGATGATCGTTGCCGCGAATGCACTGGCACAAAAGGAAAACATAGATGCAGGAATGGTACTGGCAGATGCGAAAGCCGTTTTTCCAGCCTTACAATATAAAGATGCAAAACCGGGATTGGAAATGGTACTGTTACACAATCTCGCCGAGTGGTGCATTCGCTACGGCCCGGTCGTAGCAATAGATCTGCCCGATGGCCTGATACTGGATGCAACTGGTTGTGCGCATTTATGGGGCGGGGAAAATGCATACCTGCAGGACATCACCAACCGTTTTCGTCGCTTAGGTTATTATGTGCATGTTGCTATTGCCGATACGGTTGGTAAGGCCTGGGCCTTTGCACGTTTTGCATCTTCGGGTAATATTATTGTTGATGAAACAAACACTTTACTTTCTTTGACACCTGCTTCTCTTCGCATAGAACACAGCACCATTGAACGTTTAAATAAATTGGGCATACGCCAGATCAGAGAATTGGTTAACATTCCACGTCCGGCATTGCGGCGAAGGTTTGGACATTTATTATTACAAAGACTTGACCAGGCGTTTGGGCAGGAACAGGAATTTATCCAGCCCGTTCAACCGGTAGAAACTTTTGAAGAACGTTTGCCTTGCCTTGAACCCATTTCCACAGCAAGAGGCATTGAGATTGCATTAACGCGATTACTCGACACTTTATGTGAAAGACTTTACAAACAACAAAAAGGCATTCGCACGGCCGTTTTCAAATGTTATCGCATTGATGGAAAAGTTGAGCAAATTGAAATCGGCACCAGTCGTGCATCACACAATGCACTGCATCTTTTCAAACTTTTTGAGTTAAAGATCGACACCATTGAGCCAGCTCTTGGTATTGAGTTGTTCATTTTACAGGCACCGAAAGTGGATGACATTATTGTGCCGCAGGAAAAATTATGGAACGGCACTAGCGGTTTGCTGGATCCCGGCATTGCAGAGTTAATTGATCGTATAGAAGGGAAAGTCGGGCCGGGGCATATTCATCGCTATTTGCCTGCTGAACATCACTGGCCGGAACGCTCTATCAAGCCTGCAACATCGCTTGATGACACGCCTTTGATTCCATGGAGAACGGATAAGCCAAGGCCAATACAACTATTACCCGTTCCTGAAAAGATTGCAGTAACCGCACCCATTCCGGATTACCCGCCAATGCAGTTTAACTACAAAGGCAAACTGCATAAAGTGGCAAAAGCAGATGGCCCCGAACGCATAGAACGGGAATGGTGGATCGATAAAGGATTGCACAGAGATTATTATGTGGTGGAAAATGAACAGGGGCAACGCTATTGGCTGTTCCGTTTGGGACACTACGACGAAGAACAGAAACCAGAATGGTATGTGCATGGATTTTTCGCATGAAGAGAGAGCACACAGATGACACTGATTGGACTGATTTACACTGATTTTTTTTAACGATAATTCATTTTTGCAACAACTTAAATATTGAGTTTTTTTGTGAAACCAGCAGTAGTACCGTGTTTGAGCTTCGGTTGTGTCACTCACTTCAACAATAGTAATTCTTATGAACAAAGAGAGCAACAGGTTGTGTTATTAACGAAGAGTTTGTATCAACAAAAAAATCTGTGTAAATCAGTCCAATCAGTGTCATCAGTGTGCTAAAAAAAAGCATATGGAATACACAGAATTACAGATTACAACCAACTTTAGTTTTTTGCAGGGTGCTTCACATCCTGAAGAAATGATGCAGCAGGCCGCGGAGCTTGGCTATACAAATATTGCTGTGACAGATCGCAACACTCTCGCAGGAATTGTGCGTGCACACGTGGCTGCGAAAACACGCAACATCCGTATGATCACAGGCTGCAGACTCGATCTGCTGAACGGGCCAAGCCTACTTGCTTATCCTACCAACCAGGATGCTTATGGCAATCTTTCCGCTCTACTAACCAAGGGCAACCTGAGAGCAGAAAAAGGCAGCTGCCATTTAAACAAAGAAGATGTTTATGCTTATGCAAAAGGCATGAAGTTTATTGCCATTCCACCATCTTCATTAACACCTTCATTTGATATAGATCCTGATTTCATCAAATCTCTGAAAGAGTATAAAGATGCATTGGGCAAAGATGTATATCTCGCTGCCACCAAATCATATTTGGGAGATGATGCAAAGAGATTGTTTCGCATAAAAGAATTATCAGATCGTTTTGATATTCCCATGATCGCAACGAATGATGTGTTCTATCACAACCATGCACGTCGCGAGTTACAGGATATTCTTGTTTGCATAAAAGAGAAATGCACAATCTACAACGCAGGTTTTAAGTTGCATCAAAATGCAGAGCGCTATCTGAAACACAAAGAAGAAATGTTCCGGCTTTTCCGGCATTACCCCGAAGCCATTGAACGCACACAGGAAATTGCAGAGGCTTGTAATTTTTCTCTCAATACACTTAAATATATTTATCCTGAAGAAATCACTTCAGAGGGCCGCACACCACAGGAAGAACTGGAACACCTTGCATGGGAAGGCGCTAAGGAAAGATATAATGGCATTATTCCGGATAAGATACGAGCAAATATTTTGCATGAAATCAAATTCATCAAAGAGATGAATTATGCTTCTTATTTTCTTACTGTATATGATATTGTCCGTTTCGCAAATTCACAAAAGATACTTTGCCAGGGACGCGGCTCTGCGGCCAATTCAACGATCTGTTACTGCCTTGGCATCACGGCTGTTGATCCTACAAAATTCGACCTCTTGTTTGAACGGTTTATTTCTTCTGCACGTAATGAACCACCGGACATTGATGTAGACTTTGAACATGAACGACGCGAAGAGGTGATTCAATACATCTATAAAAAATATGGTCGTGACAGAGCTGCGATCGTTGCAACAGTAACACAGCAACATCAACGGGGCGCCATTCGTGATGTGGGCAAAGCCATGGGATTATCGGTGGATGCGATCAGCCGGTTGTCGGGCTCTGTTTGGGAATTTACAACGGAATGGTTCGAAGGTCATCGTGTGGCTGAGCAAGGCTTCGATCCCCGCGATCCTCACCTGCGAAAGGTTTTAGAGCTTACCCAGCAATTCATAGGTTTTCCGCGTCAGCTTGGGCAACATACAGGAGGCTTTGTGATCACCCAGGGAAAATTGACGGACCTCTGTCCTATCATCAATGCACGAATGGCAGACCGCACCAATATTGAATGGAACAAAGATGACATCGATGCACTTGGTTTTTTAAAGATTGATGTACTGGCGCTGGGCATGCTTACTTGTATTCGCAAAGCATTTGATTTGGCGAAACAACATTATGACCATGATTTTACATTGGCAAATATTCCGCAGGATGATCCTGCGGTGTATGAAATGATCGGACATGCAGATACGATTGGCGTGTTTCAGATTGAGAGCCGTGCGCAACAATCGATGCTACCGCGACTTAAACCAAAAACATTTTATGATCTTGTAATTGAAGTGGCTATTGTTCGCCCCGGGCCAATTCAAGGCGACATGGTGCATCCTTATTTACGAAGACGCAATGATGAAGAGAAAGTAGAATACCCGTCACCCGAACTGAAAGCGATCTTAGAAAAAACCCTGGGGGTGCCTTTGTTCCAGGAACAAGCGATGAAAATCGCCATCGTTGCAGCGGGATTCACACCTGCTGAAGCCGATGAATTAAGACGAAGCATGGCAACATTTAAAGTGCAGGGACTGGTTACAAAGTTTGAAAGGAAACTCATCGATGGCATGATGCGAAACGGTTATACAGAAGAATATGCACGACGGGTTTTCAAACAACTCGAAGGCTTTGGCAGTTATGGTTTTCCGGAAAGTCATGCCGCCAGTTTTGCGCTGCTTGTATATATTTCTTCATGGCTCAAATGGTATTACCCGGATGTATTTGCATGCGCATTGCTCAACAGTATGCCGATGGGATTTTACCAGCCCGCACAAATAGTAATCGATGCACGCAAACATGGAGTTGTCGTAAGACCTGTCGATATCAATCATTCTAACTGGGACAATACGCTGGAAGAACAGGATGGCAACTTCAAAGCAATGCGACTTGGATTTCGACAAATCAAAGGTTTAAGAGAGGACGACATGCAAACACTCGTGAGCAACAGAAAAGAAAATTACCAAAACATACATGCATTGCGTATGGCTGGCGTTCCACAATCTGCTTTGAAAAAACTCGCAGAAGCTGATGCTTTCCGCTCGATGGGTATTGACCGAAGACAAGCACTATGGCAGGCTTCTGCCATTCATGATCAACCCGCAGGACTTTTCATTAACACTTCAATAGAAAGTAAAAATGAAACACAAATTGCATTACCTGAAATGACGATGGCAGAACATGTGGTGCAGGATTACAGTTCAGTATCTCTTTCATTAAAAGCACATCCGGTTAGTTTTGTAAGAGAAAAACTGCAACGCCTGAATGTACGCACGACGCATGAACTATCGGACATTCCCAATGGTGCGTTTGTGAATGTTGCAGGACTGGTACTTGTGCGCCAACGGCCCGGAACCGCTGGTGGCGTGTGTTTCATTACTATTGAAGATGAAACCGGCTACAGTAATCTTGTTGTTTTTCAAAATCTCTTTGATGCTTTTCGCAAACAAATTCTGGGCGCCAAATTACTGATGGTAGAGGGCAAATTACAACGCGAAGGCGAAGTCATTCACGTGATCGTACAACGTTGTTATGATTTTTCAAAAATGCTTAGGGATCTGACGGCAGTCAAAGTTCAGGAAAACGCGCTGTTAACGCTATCCCGCGCCGATGAAAGATCTGCGCCATATACGGCCAATAATAAACGTGCACAAATAAAAGAGAAGAATACGGAGATTAATTTTCCGGAGGCGAGGAATTTTAAGTAGAGACAAGGCACTGCCTTGTCTTTCCCGCACCATCTGGTTGCATCGGTAGACAAGGCAATGCCTTGTCTCTACGGAATTTTGGACTCTTCAATCGCCTTCAAAATATTTCGTAATCCCTTTTCCAACTTTTCCGTTTTATCCCAACTATAGCCAATACGCATATACCTTGCGTCTTCCTCAAACCAGTGTCCACGGCCTATGTAGGTCTTGTATTTATTCAGCAGTATATCATGAAATTTATCGGTATCGACATTTATTTCTTTTTTTATTCTCGGGAAACAAACGCAGCCTCCTTTGGGTTCTACCCATTCTAAAACATTCTGTTGCTCCATGAATTGTTTTAAAATGCTGAAATTCTTTACAATGGTTTGCATATTGGGTGCAAACAATTCCTCTTTTCTTTTTAAGTAATGAAACGCAATCTCTTCATCAATCACAGAATTGGTGATGCAGATTTGTTCCTTTGCTGCAAGAAAGGTTTCCATCAATCGCTTGTTCTTTGAGAACATCCAGCCAATACGAATTCCAGGCAAACCATATGATTTTGACATGGACGATATGCTGATCACTCTATCTGATAATGTCGCGGCCACCGGCAATTTCTCTACAAAGGACATTTCCCTGTATGTTTCATCAAGCAATAAATAAGTGTTGTTCTTTTCAACGATAGCAATGATTGCACGAAGTTTATTTTCATCGATCATTACACCGGTTGGATTGTGCGGATAAGTGAGACTGACAAGCTTTGTTTGAGGTGTAATTTTTTGCTTCAACTCCTCTATATCTAAATCAAAGCTATTTTCAAACTTCAGTTCAAGAAAAGAAATATCTGCACCGATGGCCCTTGGTGTTTCAAGGTTTGTCGCGTAGTTTGATTTTGCAACAACAAGATGATCGCCCTTGTTTAATAACGATGTGGCTACAATAAACAGCGCCATTGCAGCCCCGGAAGTAATCAATACATCTTCAGAAGACAAACCAATTTCATTCGCAAGCAGTTCCCGCAACTCCGGCTTTCCTTTGTGATCGCCGTACAATAAAACAAGGTCGTTGATATTAATACCCAGATCGCTCAAACGCTGATCAGTAAAGGAACTTTCAGAAAGATTGCAATCGATATTTTCATATCCAAACCCTTCGGGAGCTTCTATTTCGATAGGCATGCGTTTGTACAACATACATTTAAGTTAAAAGTAAAAATTCAAAAATCAAAAGAGATCCGGATAATCGGCAACTCTTTTGACTTTTGAATTTTTACTTCTGACTTCAGTTATTTCCTCAGCACAATATCCTCCTTCGCGGCCCATTGCATCACGTCCTGTTTGCTCAGCGCTGCGGCCATCATATCGGGAAATTTGTCGGGCGTACAAGCAAATACAGGCACACCCAAATTGGAGAGAAACTGTGCATTATTGTGATCGTATGCCGGCGCACCATCGTCGTTCAGAGCAAGCAACACGATCAACTGCACGCCTGCCGCAACCAGTTCTGTGGCACGCTTGCGCATATCGGCCACATTGCCGCCCTCGTACAGATCTGTGATCAATATCATCACCGTGTCTGTTGGTCGTGTTACGATCTGCTGACAATAGGTAAGCGCAGCATTAATATCTGTACCACCGCCCAACTGCACGCCAAACAACAACTCTACGGGATCCTGCAGATCTTCTGTAAGATCAGCAACCGTGGTATCAAACACCACCATCTTTGTTTTAACCGCAGGAATCGACGCCATCACCGATCCAAAGATACCTGAGTAAACAACAGATGTTCCCATCGATCCGCTTTGATCCAGGCACAGCACAACATCTTTCAACGCATTTCTTTTGCGACCATAACCAATCTTCGTTTCCGGAATAATAGTTTTATATTCCGGTTGATAGTGTTTCAAATTACGCCTGATCGTCTCCGACCAGTTGATCTCATTGTGGCGCGGCCTGCGATTGCGCACGCTGCGGTTGAGACTGCCAACAATCGCCTGCTGCGTGGGTTGTGTGAGTTTGCGCAATAGTTCGTCCACTACTTTCCTCACCACCATTCTTGCGGTATCCTTTGTCTTATCGGGTATCACGCGGCTTAACGTCATTAATGTTGCTACCATATGCACATCCGGCTCAATATTTTCCAGCATCTCTTTTTCAAAAAGCATCTGGGTAAGATTGAGCCTGTCGAGCGCATCCTTCTGCATGACCTGCACAACAGTATTCGGGAAAAAAGTGCGTATATCTCCCAGCCATCTCGCGACATTCGGCGAAGACGCGCCAAGACCGCCCTGCTTGTCTGAGTCGTACAAAGCAGATAATGTATTATCCATTTGCACATCGGTGCCCGACAATGAATACCCTGTTCCATCACTTTGATCGCCTCCTAATATCAATCTCCATTTACGAAGATGTTGTTCGTCACTCATTTTACTTAGTTTAGAATTACTTCAAAACAATTACAGTTATTTTTTTGACACCGGCATTTATGCCTTGATTGAACTTTGCTTGCGACGCTCCATTCAACAGTTGAATATCTATTGAACAATTTTAAATTGATCATTAAAGAACTAACAGTCGAAGAGTGCGACGCAACGATGTTTAATACCTATTCTATCGCCCGGCTCACAATCGAAACTCCACAAAATGACTATTGTCTTAATACAAACCATCTTACAATAATTAGTGTTATCAATTACTCTCAAACACTTTAATCGCATCTATCGACGCGAACATTTCGTTCAAAAAAATCGGTGGCAACTCTTTAAATGCTACCAAAGCCTCATCATCCATACCTTTCGGTGAATACCATTTTGAATTGTTCGTTATTGCTCTGTTCAACACATACAACTTCCCTAACTTTTCATCACCGCCAAATCCATACACAACACTCACTCCCTCTATTTCGAGCACCGCTTCTATATTTTTTTCGTCGTACAATAGTTTGAATGATTCAATGTAGCCACCGTCTCCGGTACTTCCCTTATGCCAGCCATGCTTTTCCAACGTTGATCTGATCGAGCCAGTTTTCATAAGCTTTCCATCGTATTTCGAGGAAATAGTTTTTGTTAATTCATCTTCATTCAGGCTGACTACTAGCCTTTCAAGCTGAGGGAAAATAGCATCCACAGAGGTATCATAAAAATGTTGTTTCCATCGTTGCAGATCTTCTGTGGGCAACTGCGTTGGATGTACAATACCAATGCGTGCATTATCGCCGGGCTCTATATCATCATAGCTGGCATCCTGCAAAGAAGTATCTTCGTTGCAATAGAATGCCTGTTGCAAATTGCCCGCTTCATCATATACGCCCCACAACAATCTCGTCGCGTAAATAAACATGACCGGGTTCTCCAGAAATGCACGGCGCCATTGTGCAAAGCTCCATTTTCGCTGGATAACTAAATAATACTCGAGCCTTGAAGACTGCGATTTTGTTATGTCGCGTACTTCTTTTGCAATGCTTTTAAATTCTTCCTTTATTGTATCGTCCGCCGCAGCGGGTATTGTTTTCAGCTTTTTATTGTCGTCGTTAAAGAATGCTATTTTGAATTTATTGTCAATAAATGCCCTATAGTTTTCTCCGTTCACTGCAAAGTGTTTGAATAAACCATCAAAGCCAAAGTCGGGAACAATACGGTCGCCCAATTCATGCGTGGTAATATTCAGTTCCTCCGCCGCAGTTTCCAAAGCAGCCAAAGCAGCACTGCCCACATTCGCACGTTTAGCTTTGTATTTTCGACTGTACCATTCCACCCAGCGCAAGGCTTTGTTGCTACCTTGTATAGCAAGCGCACCAACGCCATACTCAGCCATCTTGTAGCGATTCTCATCTATCCACTTATCGGTGGTAATGCGAATTTTATCTACCACGGTATCGTCGCCCAAAAGACCTGCGAGCGTCATTAGATATTTATGCTCGGGCTTTGCGCCTTTTTCAATGAATAGTTTAATAAGTGTCAGGGCAAATGGAGCAGCCGTAACACGATCAATCAATTGCAACAAATATTTTGCTTCAATATCAGACCGCATGTCTTTTACACGGCTCATTCTGTAAAGCAAAAACCGCAGTTCCTCCTTGCTTACTTCGCTTCCACTTTCATAGTGCAGCGACGGTAACTCGTCTTCAATCAACCACGCTTCTACCGATTTGTTCAGCTTTCCTCTTTCTCTTGCAGAATCAACCATCTCCGAGACAACCGCATAGGAGCTTTGCCCCGGCAGGCTTCCGGCAATTGTTTGCAACAGAATATCGCGGGCCACATCATTTGTTTCTTTGCCCAAAGCCTGCTTAATCGCATTTTCCGCGGCAGGGCTAGAGAAAGCTGAAAGTATTTGCGCAGCCGTTTGACGGGCATCGGCACTTTTATTATTCAGCAACTCGATTGCTTTTTCTTCTGCCTTCGAATCATTGGCTACAATAAGAGAGGCAACCTGTGCCCGCAAGGGTTTTGATTTGTGCTTAACAAAGCTCCAGTACAAGGGCAGTTGTGATTCTATTGGAAAATGCTTTGCCAGTCCGGCTAAAACACTTCTGTAATAATCAATACCTCCATCAGACTGCAGTGCCAGTTGATAATAAGGCAAAGCATCTTCGTTTAAATAATGAGCAATAACCGTGAGTGTTTGATCCTGTATAAAAGCTTTTGCTTCTTTTATCTTTTCCAGGTATGCGAGGCCTTCACTTCTATCGTTTTCAAATACAATGTACAAGCTAAAAGTACTGAAATGGGTTAACCCGGACAGAAGCGGACTATTCGCGTAATATTGTGAACCGTAGGGCTCGTTTTTCGGAAGCCCCAAATAGTAATCCAGATAACTGCGGGATTGAAACAGCATAGCATCTCTGTACTTTTTGGAATCCAATTCGTATAGCGTGAGCGCCTTTGTAAAATCGTCAAACCGCTCATCTCCGTATTTGACCCCATCAGCCTGCAGCCTGCTTTGAACCCGTTGCAAATAAATACCGTTTCTAAATACACTTACGAATTTAATACCGTCCTCCATTTTCCTCAATAACAAATACTCAACAAATCTTTCTGCAAATTCAGGTCTGATATCATCCAACAGTACAAAAAAAGCTTTCATCTGATTGGCCTTACTAAATGTTTCGTCATTAATAGCAACAAGCAGTCCTCTATGATCAAAAGGAGAAATAAACAGTTTGCTTTGTTTTATATAATCTACCACATAACGCTGTATGCTTTGACTTGCGAAGATTGGTTTGCTTGTTTTATCATCGAAACCCAAATAAAAAATACAGCCTTTAAAAATATCTTCTTCAGATCCCCTTGTTTTTTTCATCCAATATATAGCGTGCTGAATGGCTGAATCGGTATCATTTTTTATTAGGTAACCCAACAGAAATTGATGAAAAGCATACTGCATGTAAGCGTCTAAAGCAGGGGCAGTAACCAAATCCAAAATGAGATGATCGTTAACAGATGGCGTTTCGATATTTTCCAAGAGGTGCAAAAAAACATTTACTACATACACAGACGCATCGTACTGAACAACAGGCAACTGACTTGCTCTACCTGTGAGATAATCAACAATGCCAAGGATAGTCGGATGTTGTCTAAAGTCCGTTGATTTAAGGAGATGATGAAATGCAAACAGGGTCAAATTCTCAGACTCCGCACGTGCTAACACATCATCTATTTGCTGCTGTGAAAAAGGCATAAGATGGTTGTTTAAATTCTACTTTTTTGTTTCCAGGCTGACTGAATAACTGAACTTGAATGTTCATCTTTCATTACAATTACTCAGTCATTCAGTTATTCCATTATTCAGTTAATTCAGTTAATCAGTTATTCAGTTACTCAGTTACTCGAATATCCCATCAGTTCCATCACTACTCCAATTGCAGTTTCTGCACGTTCTTTATTGATTGATATCTGCGTACCGGTTTTTGTTATACCACTGCCTTCAAACTTCACTTTCTCTCCTATTTTTCTTCTTTCGGGTTTGGAGAAAACGGCAAATGTTCTTCTCAATAATGGCAGCAATTGCGTAAACACCTCTTCGTTGAGTTGAGTTACCCAGTTGTTTACCATCTGCCAGAGGTTTTCATCGAGCAGCAATAATGTACCGCTGCCTTTCAGGAATCCTTCCAGCCATGCACTTGCTTCCGGCGGCGGAACGGCTTTGCTCATGCTGCTATAAAATGTATTGTACAGCACTTCTTCCTTCATTGCACCGGCATCCATTAAATGGCGAACAGCAAAGCCTCTGAGCATTGGTGCGGCCTGTACATTGAATGCAATTTGCTGCAGGCATTGCTGCCATTGCTGCTGAAAAGGCTGATGCTTCAGGAGTTGAATGCTGTGTTCTATTTTCAGGCTGTCATCTGTAATCGCCGTCGCAGTATTTTCATCAACGCCGCAACAAGCCGCCGGCAAACCAATGCAAACACGCGTAACCATGCTCGTTAGCAATGATAAGATCATGTCTGTATCGGTCTGCCGCACGTTTCCATATCTTACAATGTCGGCCAGTTTTGGAATTACTTTTATCAGTTCCAGTACATCGTTGGTTGCGGCCGCCATGTTGGCGATATGCGTTGCCACAAACGATGCGGCACCTGTCAACTCAGCCGGTATCACCAATTGTAACAGCCCCGCGACTTCTTGTAATGAAGAACTACTTTTACAACGATCTATTAAAAATGACGAAACTGCCTCTTCCACCGTGTTGCCCCAGGTTCCTTTGTCCACAATATCTACAGACAATTCAGGCCTCCATTGAACGCGCCATGCTTCCTTGAATGTTCCTTTGCTGCTGCTGTGCGTTTTCTCACCCCAGTTGATCTGTAATATCAGCAGACGATGCAAGAATATACTTCGTTCGAGATCATTTTCTTTACGCAGATCCAAAGTATAGTCCTTCCAGTCTGCGGTTTGCGGCAAGCGCAGACGCTTCTGTATTTTTTCAATATCGACCTGCAAAGGAGGTTTGGGAACATCTTCAGGAACCGCACCTATCTTATTGCTTACTATCAATTCATCCCGAACAAGGTTCAGCAAAATATTTTCGCCATTGCACAACACGCTCCATGTAGCTTCATTCAGCTCATATAATCCGGGCCGTGGCAATTGCCTTAATGCCGCGAGTGAATCAGCAAGTCGCACCGCTTCTATCACATGCGCAACAGAAATGTCCATTTGCTTTCCCCTGAACAGTGCGGCTACTTTACTCATCCATCTTGTGCCGTCATCTTTGGGATAGTGCCACAAGTGCTCATACCATCCGGGGGACTGAATTCCTGCACCATAGCCACTTTCAAAAGATAAGCGATCGTATGTCCATGGCACCCAGCTGCATTGTATTTTTACTTTTGGTAAACCTTTCAGCAATTCATTGTCTTCCTTTTGCTTTGGCATGTTTGTCAATGCCGGCACATGCCACGCACCACATATCACTGCAATGTTTGTGAACATTTCTCTTTCTGCTTCGCGAATGACCTTGCGCATATAGGCTTCACGGAGTTTTTCACGTGCATCATTTTCTTTGGGAAAAGCCTCACGAAGTTCCTGCATTGTTTCGCCTACTGCTTCAAATATCGCTTCATTGTTGAGCCGCTGCTCAAACATTACTTCCCACCATTTTTCTCCATCGCTATAGCCGGCAGCATTGGCCAAATGGCTTATAGGATCGATAGGAAAATGTGGAACTGCTTTTTCATCACCTTCGACTGCAGCAGTTGCATCAGCAGATTCAATAGCAGTTGGTTCAGCCACCTCGTTTTCCTTCTTTTGCTCCTGCCCTTGTGTCTTTGCTTTTTCTATTCTTTCTTTTTCTATGGCCATCGAGTGCATTACAGGCAAATCCATAAAGCGCACGGGTATGTTGTTTTTGCGTGCGTACAATATAGCCTGCCACTCCGGCGAGAACTCAGCAAATGGATAAAACAATGACTGCTGCGGATCTTCGGGTTGATATGCAAGTATAGCCACAGGTGGTTGCAAATCAGATTTTCCCACCCATTGTAAAATATCATTTGCGTCCGGCGGTCCTTCTACCAATACGATATCGGGCTTCATTTCTTCAAGGAAGTCTTTTACATTTCGTGCCGAACCTGGACCGTGATGGCGTATGCCAAGTATTTGCATTAATTGAAAATTGAAAGTTGAAAGTTGAAAATGAGCTTTGAGTTGTTGGTTGTTAGTTGTTGGCCTTTAATGGCGACTATTCAAAACTGAAGTGTAACAACTATCAACTAGCAACTTATTTCTAATTCCTAATTTCTAATTCCTAAATCAGTTCTCTGCATGCACGATACACATCCTTCCACTCATCTCTTGTTTTTACAACTGTCTCAAGATATTCCTGCCAGACTATTTTATCCTGAACGGGATCTTTGATTACAGCACCAATGATGCCTGCAGCTAAATCATTTGCTTTTAATCTTCCATCACCAAAATAACCGGCCATTGCCAGACCATTGTTCACTACAGAAATCGCTTCTGCCGTGCTCAATGTACCTGACGGCATTTTTATTTTTGTTTTACCATCGATGGTTACGCCGTTTCGAAGTTCGCGGAAGATGGTCACGATGCGTCTTATTTCTTCCAATGCAGGTGGTTCTGCAGGCAGCTCCATAACTTTCTCATAGCTTTCAACTCGACGTTTTACAATATCCATTTCCTCTTCAATAGAATCGGGAACGGGAAGTATGACCGTATTAAAACGACGCTTTAATGCACTGCTCAGTTCATTCACGCCTTTGTCGAGATTGTTGGCAGTTGCAATTACATTGAACCCTCTGGTTGCCTGCACTTCAATGTTGAGCTCCGGTACGGGCATTGCTTTTTCACTCAGTATGGTGATCAGCGTATCCTGCACGTCTGCGCCGATACGCGTCAACTCTTCTATTCTTACCAATTTACCATCTTTCATGGCACGCATTACAGGCGTTTCTACCAATGCTTTTTCAGAAGGTCCTTCTGCCAGCAAACGTGCGTAGTTCCATCCATAACGAATGGCTTCTTCACTCGTACCTGCAGTTCCCTGAACGATCATGGTGCTGTCGCCACTAACGGCCGCTGCAAGATGTTCGCTCACCCAACTTTTCGCCGTTCCTGGCAAACCGTACAAAAGCAATGCCCTGTCTGTGGCAAGTGTGGCCACAGCAATTTCCATCAGCTTTCGGCTGCCGATGTATTTGGGCGTTACTTCAAAACCATTGTTAAGTTTACCTCCTACGAGATAAGTAACTACAGCTTGCGGCGTGAGCTTCCAGTTGGCCGGACGTTTGCCCATATCATATTTCCCCAATTCCTCAAGTTCCTGTGCGAATAATTGCTCTGCGTGTTGGCGTAGTATGGTTGACATAATATTGTTGATTAAGGTTTATGTATAAATGATGATTGTATCTGTAAACGCAATTGCATCAGGTGTTTTATGTAGTCCCCCATGTTTGCCCATTGCGATTGCAAATATTGTTCTTTCGGTTGGAATTTATCAACGGCATTGATCATTGCCGGATGAAACAAGTGAATGTATGTACTGAAAAACTTTCTGTTGTGTATATACATATTACCGGCGAGATGCTCGACAACAGCAACAGAAAATGCTTCATCAAGAGGAACTTTTGCAGCGGTAATTGCATTGATGAGATTGTTGCGTTCACTCACTGCTTCTGTGCCAGTCCGGGAATTGTAAAATGAAAAGCCGTAATCACCGGCATCTGCCGGAGGCAGCAAATGAAGCGCATCTGTGTAAAAAGTGTTCTTGTCTTTGCCTACAACCACGCGAAAGCAATCAAGATCTTTAAAACGCACGGCAGCGGTGCCAAACGCCGTTAGCAAGGAAGGAGATTGATGTGAAAACAAGTCTGCAATCTCTTCATAAGACAATTGCAACATCGATTTTATTTCAGATGGCGGCGCATAGGCCATCAACTGTTGTACGATAAAAAGGTCATCGCTCAATTCTTTTACATTGCTTAACTTTTCTATGCCGGTTTCAAAAACGGAACTGCTTATTTGAGGCAACTGTATCTGCAAGACATTTTTCGAAACAAGCCCCAGCAATGCTTTTTCTTTTTTTACCTGCAAAGCCTGTTGCAATATTTGTACATATTCACGAACAACGGAAGACGCGGGTATTATTTTAAGTAACGCAAAGGCAAGTTCCTTTACCTTTTTACTTTTCTCTGTTTTCAATTTGTCAAGGAAATCAATATCCTTTTCACTTATCCCATTTCCGAAAACAGATAAAAACAAAGCTTTCGTATTGGCGTCTTCTTTATCCCAGGTCTCTTCCAATAATTGTCTTGCTTTTGCAGGGTCTGTTGTTCTCATTTCCATGAGCACGAGTCTGCGTTGTTCGGCCAGTCCCGTGTTCCATATCTCTTCATCACTTTCACTTGTGGAAAATTTCCAGTCAGGATTAAAGCTTATCAACCATTCGCCACGCTTGCCGCAACATTTCGCAATGATGGTTTGCAATTTTTTATTTTGCGAAGCGATATCAAACAGCGATGGAATAAGCTCTGGCGGAACAATAAAACCTTTGCCGGCACATACATTCAGCCAAATCTCCAACAATCCGTTGCTTTCCGCATCTATTATTTCACTTAACAAATAAAGTGCGGCGGAAGGGCAATAAGTTTTTTCTTCAGGCGATGCAATTTCAATGCTCGTTTTCTCATCCGGCACCAATGACGCGCCGGACTGACGATAGTTAAAAGCCAGCGCTACTATTTGCAAAAAACGTTCTTCGTGATCTATTTGATTATTGTCATTAATGCGCTGCAATGCCGGCTGTAAAGATTCTTCAGCTTCTGCAACATCCGCCTGTTGCTTGCCTGTACCAAGCGATGCAACTTGTATAATGTGATTCCAAAACTGCATGTAAAAATATTTTTAAAGCGCCTTGTATGTTTGATTGTACCACATGCCTAATGGCGTAAAAGTTTTCTCTGCCCCAATGACACACATGGTGGTATAGTCACCTCCACTCAATGACAACAGGAGCCAAATGTTATCGAATGTTTTTTTTAATGGCATCAAACAGTTTTTTGCATCCTGCAAATGCCATTGCTGATTATGCAGCACCGGCCGCACATTTTCTACAATATAAGGCGAATAACCTTTGAATGGCAGCTTACTGAAATTAAGCGCCTGAGCTTCGAACACTTCATCCCAATCTTTATAAGCCTTTGGTGACGTTGTATCATTTGAAGCGATCTGCTTTTTTATCAATGCACGAAGCGGCAACACGGATGGATAAAAAACGAGCTCTGCCTGAATACATGCACCCGGCATCAGTGTTAATTGCCCGCCTTGTCCTCTTACAATAAATTGCAGTACCAGGGCTGTTTGTTGCGTATGCAAGCCATACAGCCAATATCGTTCTGTTGTTATGTTGTCTTCTTCTGAAACTTCTTTTGCCAACACCAGCCAATGATCGTTCACTCCTGTTTGTTCGAGCAACGCTTCCTGGCTTTGTGAAAAACCAATTAACGTTCGGATGTCTTGCTGTAGCATGGGATCAAGTGTCTCTATTCGTTTATATCCGGTAGCGACGAGATAAATGCGTGACAGTTGATCGAGCAACGCAGATTGCCAGCCTTCTGCATAAAAGTTGATATTTCCGGCGGTGCGCACCATACCGGCAAGCGTGGGGGCTTGCGCATCAATCAAACGACGGCCCATGTTTTCAAATGTTGCTGTTCCTTTTTCTGGAATATTCATAATGCCATTGCTCACAACATCCTTCATCCACAACATTAATTCTTCAAGACCGTCGGCGATCTTTTGTTCTCTTGCTTTTTGCCGCTTGAGTTGCGCGGCCTCGTCAACAGGCTTTTCTTTTTCTGTCTCCTTTTTTTCCTGGCGCTCGGTTCTTTTCCCTATCCATTCATCTACCCAGCCGGGCATTGTGGTATCTGTAAAAGAAAGCTTGTCTTTTGCATACAACAACATCAAGCCAAGCCCATGTTTGCAGGGAAATTTACGTGAGGGGCAGGAACATTTAAAGGAAGTTGTCGAAAGATCAACTTGTGTTTGATAAGGTTTGCTGCCGCTGCCCTGGCACTCGCCCCAGAGCGCTCTTTCGTTGGCGCCTTTTGACACCCACTTGGAAAGTGTTGCCAATGCTTTTCCATTTTTCTTCGAAGATTCATCAGGGGCAAGGGATAATATCTGTTCTTCTGAAAGTTGCAAGGATAAAATTTTAAGGTGTAAGATTAGGGAAAAGAAAGCAATTTGAAAATATGGAAATATGGAAATTTGAAAATGGAAGGAGGAGCACGTGATTTTCATACCATCTAATCTCTAATTCAATGTCGTTTGGTTAGGCGATATCGCCGTTTGCCATATTAATGTCCTACGGACAAAAAGCTCCTCCGTAATATTTTCTATTGATATTAACGCCCTACGTGCAATAGAACTTTTCCCGTAGGGAAAAAACATCAATAAAAATCGCCGTAACCTGAACATTATTGCCCGTATGGCATTAACCTTTGGCGCCCTTTCCTTAACTAAACGACATTGAAACTCTAATTTCAAATCTTCGATAATCATGATAATCTCTGTTCTCTCTACCTAACTTTGTAAAAATTTAGAACATGGATTTAAAGGCGCATTGGGAAAAGGTGTATCAAACAAAAAAACCAAATGAAGTAAGCTGGACGCAAGCAGTTCCGGCGACGTCTTTGAAGACAATACAATCATGGAACATTCCGAAATCAGCGGCAATCATTGATGTCGGTGGCGGGGACAGTATGCTGCCGGATTTTTTGTTGGAAGAGGGCTATGAAAACATTACAGTGCTTGACATTTCTGCTGCGGCAATTGAGCGGGTAAAGGAGAGATTGGGCGATAAGGCATACAAAGTAAAATTTGTTGTCTCTAACATTCTTGATTTCGAACCAGCAGAAAAATTTGCCGTATGGCACGACAGAGCCGCATTTCATTTTCTTACCGATCCAACTGACATTGCGAAGTATATTGCCATTACAGAGAAATATATTGAGCCAAATGGCAAAATGATGATCGCCACGTTCTCAACGGCGGGACCTTTAAAATGTAGCGGTTTAACGATCCATCAATATACTCCTCAAACTTTGCAGGAAACTTTTGGCACCGGATTTACACTAACAAATCACCTGTTTGAAAATCACACAACACCATTTAATACTGAGCAGAATTTTTTATTCGCAAGCTTCGAGAGAAAGTAGCGAAACGAAACGCAGATTTTCATGAGTGTCATGATTTGTCAAGATTTTTTCATTTAAAATTTGATTTTGAGGTAACACACGATCTCAAATCTGCTTAAATCATGAAAACCTGCGTTCTTCTTACGACTTACTATTTCGCTGTCAACCTGAACATCTTTGTTTCATGCGCTTGCACATTTCCCTTCCAGGAAGATGCAGTGCCGACATTTGCATGCGCCCACAAATCTCTTATTAAACATTTGCCGTTTATACCGAGATCAACGAAGTTTATTTTTGTGTCTCTTGCGTTGTTGTCTTTGTTTAAGACCGCAATGGCAACATCACCGTTTGCCAAAGGCTTTACAAATATATCCCACACTTCATCACTCACTTTTCTAATACCTTGTTTCCCCAATACATCCTGATCAATTGCAATCACCTCTGCATTGGTAAGAATTGTTTTGATTTGCGGACTCATGTTTCGCAAATCGTTACTTGCAATAAGCGGGGAAGCCATTATGCTCCACAAGCTCATCTGGCTCTGATATTCAACATCTGTACAACCTGTGCCGCCAAGATCTGCAGAGGGACCTTTTACACCGTATAGTCCAATCATCAACATGTCAGGGTCGTTCCAGTGACCCGGGCCAGCATATGCGGCCAAATCGCCATTTGTTTTAACAACCTGCATAATGGACATGCCGGGCTCGCCGGGTTTGGATTGCCATTTATCACGCAGATCACCGGCCATACGCCATTGACTTCCGCCTGCATTTGCCGCCCAGTTCCATGGCTGCCTGTCACCCCACTCACAAATACCCAGCGCTATGTCACGGCCGCTGTGAGACAATGCATCTGCCATTTTTTTATAGCGCAATTTTGCCGTTGCAGAATCTTCAGGAGCGCCGCAGTAATCATACTTTAAATAATCAATCCCCCATGATGCAAATGTTTTTGCGTCCTTTTCTTCAAAATTCAAACTCGCAGTAAACCCTGCGCAGGTAAGTGGTGCAGCATCTGAATAAATACCAAGTTTTAATCCTTTGCTATGAACATAATCTGCGAGTGCCTTTATGCCCGATGGGAATTTTTTTGGATCAGGAATTATGTTGTTTCGGTTGTCTCTTCCACCCTGCCAGCAATCATCTATGAAAATATACTTGTATCCCGCCTGCGCCATGCCGGAGGAGACCATTGCATCAGCCATCTCTTTCACGCCCTGCTCACTGATCTTTTCTGCGAAAAAGCTCCACGACATCCAGCCCATTGGCGGCGTTGGAGCGAGTTTGTTTCTATCGGAGGTTTGGGCTATTGTAACAATACGGAGCAAACACATTGCAACCAATAAGGTCAATCTTTTTTTAGTTTTCAGCATATGGCAATTTGATATTTGAATGAATGAGAAACTTGAAGTTAAACACATCTTTGTTAACCGCGCTCCTGAATATTGACTATGCACTCTTATAACTTAACGCCATTTTACAAAACAAAATAATTCCTGGCCGCGGCTTTCCACGACTTGTGAGTATTGATATTGTCGTCTTTGTTATTATTGCTTTGCAGAAGAAATCTTGTTTGATTGGAAACTTTCGCCACAACTGGTATTCACCGATGTTCCACCCGAAGCCCATCCTAATGCGGCAACTTGTCTCTGAACCTACCATACACCCATGTTCCCGCAATGGCACTCAGCAATGTTACTATGATAACAGTTGCACCTGTTCCTATCTGCGCAAACAAAGGGCCAGGGCAAGCGCCAGTAAGTGCCCACCCAAAGCCAAACAAAAGGCCTCCATAAATTTGCCCTTTGTTGAACGGCTTTTTGTGAAACTCAATCTTTTCTCCGTAAATAGTTTTGATGTTGAACTTCTTTATCAACCAAACCGACAACATCGCAACGGCAACAGCACTGCCTATTACCCCATACATATGAAAGGATTGCAAGCGAAACATTTCCTGTATACGGAACCAACTAATGATCTCTGCCTTCACGAATACAATACCGAAGAAAATACCTACGATGAGGTATTTGATATTGTGATACCATTTATGTTGCAAATGACTTTCATTTATGCAAATGGTATCTAAAGAACGTACTTCAAAATCTGTATTGAATTCAGTCTCTATGATAGTTTCTGTTTCCATTAAATTTCTTTTTTACAATGCAAGAATGAAAGGAAGAATAAGATTCGCCATGATAAAGCCGCCGGCCATAAAGCAAACCGTTGCAACAACCGATGGCCATTGCAATGTGGAAATGCCCATGATGGCATGGCCACTTGTACAACCACCGGCATAGCGGGTGCCAAAGCCAACAAGAAAACCGCCGCCCGCCATAAGGATCAGGCCTCGTGCTGTCAACAACGATTGCCAGTTGAAAATCTGGACGGGCACAAGTGAATGATAATCGGTAATACCATAGCGAGCCAGGTCAGATACAAGAGCAGGATTCACTGCAACGGGTGACGGATTGGATAATAAAGATGCTGCAATAATTCCTCCAACGAAAATGCCGCTTACAAAGAATAGGTTCCATCGCTCTTTTTTCCAGTCGTATTCAAAGAAAGGAATTTTAGAAGGAAAACAGGCGGCGCAAATATGTCTTAGTGAAGAACTGATGCCAAATGATTTGTTGCCGAGAATGAGTAACACTGGCACGGTTAATCCGATCAACGGCCCGGCAACATACCATGGCCAGGGATTGTGTAATAGTTCGGTAATGGTCATTCAAAATACTTTTACTAATGCGAATGTAAAAACTATCTGAAGTTTATTGTATCAACTTTGTTTCTAAGGTCCGGTCAGGGCAATGGTATAGCTTCTACAACCATTTCATTGCCAGCTTTGTCATAGTAAATACATGTCATGTTAACCAGGTCTACAACCCAAACATTCACACCTGCTTCTGCTGATTGTTTGCAAAAAGTCATGTAGTCAGTTTGCCCCTGCTGATGGATTTTTAACACATGTTTTAATGCATCTACGCTGCCTTCCGATGCTATTTGCGCCGGAGCCCACCAGGCATCTGCCGATAGGGAAAAATTATTTTCTCCTTTGTATTCGATATGTCCATCGCTTACATAATGTTCGTAGAACCGCACACCCAGTGTTTTTATTTCCTGAACATAGGCTGGAAAATCTGCACCACTTTTCACTTTTGAATGTGCTTGTTTTATTTGATCGATTGTGAACATCCTGATGTTGTTTTCTGTTTATTATGCCAAAAGATACTGCTATTCTTTTTGTTGAAAAATAATAGTTACATTGAATATTATTTTCACGACCTCATACTGAAACTGCATGTCACTAAAAATAATTTTAACCGGAGCAACGGGCCTTGTGGGCGAAGGTGTTTTACTTGAGTGCCTTGCTCACCCAGCTGTTTCCGAAATTTTGATCATTAGCAGGAGACCTTACCCAGGTGTTCGCAATGGCAAGATAAAAGAACTGATTCTTCACGATTTTTTTGACATTCATAATGTTCGCGAACAACTCAACGGCTACAACGCATGCTTTTATTGCGCCGGTATTAGTTCACGCGGATTGAACGAACAACAATACAGTCGCATCACTTACGACACAGTAATGGTGTTTGCAAATGAGCTGCTACGGGCAAATCCATCTATGGTTTTCTGCCACATTTCAGGCAGTCATACGGATAGTTCCGAAAAAGGCAAGATCATGTGGGCGCGGGTAAAAGGCAAAGCAGAAAATGCTTTGATGAAACTTCCTTTCAGAAAAATATACAATTTCCGTCCCGGCTTAATGAAGCCAACAGAGGGCCAACAAAATATTAAGGGCTATTATAAAATCATTGCAGCATTGTTCCCTGTATTTAAAGTGCTGTTTCCGAAAAACAGCAACACGATCCACGAGCTCGCACTTGCAATGATCAATAGCGCTACGAAAGGCTATGAAAAGAGCATCTTAGAAGTCAGCGATATTAAGGAGTTGGCAAGACAGTAGACTCTACGAAATCAGCATTAATGTGTTTGGCCAAGTTGTTTTGGAAAATAAAAACAGTTGCCTGATCTTTCCACGTCAACTACGGACTTCCTGATCAAAAACATACGTCAATCCTAAATTTTAACTTCTAATTCCTGATTCCTGCTAGTGAACTCCTTCCAAAGTTTTGCCTGGTAAAAATAAAAACCGGCATTTCTGTTACGGTAAAATTATTCAAATCCGTTTGCGTAAGCGTAGTTACATCTGCAGTTTGTTTAGAGAAATTATACACCTCTTTAGTGGCGCCTTGTGAAATTGTGACTGGCAAATTTCTTGTCAGCTTACTACCATCTTCGCTGCCTTTCCAAACGGAGTACATTACAGAGTCACTGTCATTTTGCTTTCTCCACTTTATGAGCCACAATCCTGTGCCATCGCTGCTTATAACACTATCTACGACATAGTTGCCCATTCTTGCGTACATCCATTTCTTTGCAAAGTAGTTCGGAAACTTTGTTGATAAACCATAGGTACCTCCGCCCCAACCTGAGGTATAAAAATTGACATTTATATTATTCGTCTGATCGAGATTGGAATTGTGTGCGTTGTATTCTGTAAATCCATCGAGCTGGCTTGCGCCCATGATAAGGTCCATGCGCATGATTGCAATGCTTTTTGATTGAACCGAATCATAGCCTTTGATGATTGGCACCGCAGTTGTTGTCCATATCCCGGCCAGTTGTTGCGTAGATTTGGGACGCACCGAAAAGTTATCATAACCGTATTCTGTGTTCCATGTTTTGATACTGGTGTCGCCTGTTATTTTCCAGATGTATTTTGCTATAGCACTGCATTTGTTGTACCAGTCATTTCTTTCCGGAATCATCCCCCCATTGCCAAGTTGCTCTTCGTAGGTAGGTCCGAGTATATTTGATACAGTGTCAAGCGAGCGACTGTAATCATGATAACTGAACACATCAAAAAGCTTTGTGGTTGTATCTTTCATCATGACGTATGCAAGCAACATTACCGTTCTTATGCGGAAAGTATCGGCATAGGTTTGCCCTGCATAAATGATCTTTGTTTGCGGATCTGCATTGCGAATACCTAGTGTATCACCAAGGTATTTACGATTACCATTTACGGCCATGACCAGCTTCGCAGCAGACACAGCAGGCGGTTCATAAGTATCATCTTCATTGCCAAGCTCCAAGTATGGATGCCAGTTTTGTGCATAGCCTGAAAGCGTTTTATCGTTGAACCATCTGTAGTTAGAACCGTTCAATGTTGTGTTATTGCCCCACTTATAAGCAAGTTGGTAAAATAATCTACCGTGTGAGATATAATTCAACCAATCACCAGGTTCTGCATATGGTTTATCGATATTATTTCTCACACTTTTATTCATTTCTTTTCCAGCTCTTTTAGAAGCGCCAAATACAGCAAGCCAGTGATTATATGCGTGCGGCGTCCAGTATTCGTTCCATTTTGAATAACCGGGAAAAAAATCTGCATTAAAACTCTGCCGATTCTTTGTTGCGGGATCCGTGTCAGTGTCGTACCAATCAACATTTACATACTGGCGTATATTTTTTACAATGCCCAAAACATTTGTATCTATTTGCACCCCTGTATTGATGCCCGCTTTGTCAAACAACGTTTTTTGTACAGGCAGCGGACCGCTATAGGCTATGGGCCTTTGCGTTCCTTCAGTTCTAGGAGCCCCGTAAAAAACCAGCTCATTGAAAAATGCTGTCGATGTGTAACCCTTTCTTTTTTGAAGTGTATTGCGAACCATTATATACCGCATGCTATCCGCGATGTTGGAAACGTTTATCCATGCGCCCGTTGCTGATGTACCACCCCGTGTTACCAAAACAGCAAATGGTTTCAACGTACTATCGGGTCTGCTGATCATGTAGGGAATTTTTCTTAGATCAGTCTCCTCAATTACTTTATCGAAATTGTAAAAATACAAACTGTCGCCAGGTTCAAAATTTCTTTCGTACCCATAAACATCGGTGATGTTAAATTTCTTTCCATGCGTTATCAAAGCGTGTTTTATAGAAGGATCGTTGGCAAGATCGATCACAATGCATCGTCCTCTTTTCCCCGGAAAATAATATCCGCCAAATGCCAGATCGCCATTTTCTGCTCCGTAAAAATAACTTGCATCTCTTCCCGATGCAGGAACAGGGTTTGTCGTGTCGCCCTTTACTAACTTAGGTTTTCCAAGTTCATCCAACACCATTTGCTCCGAAAATTTCACGTCGCCGTTCTTGGGATCGACAGTTTCAAACCCATCAAAATAATTGAAGGGTCTGTCTGTATGATTGATACGACCTGAGAGATCATACAAGCTGCTTTCATACACTTTGATCTTTGCAGAGGAAAAAAACAATTGAGTTTTAAAGCCGCTGCGATTCAGTAACCAACGATATATGTTTGTAACAGTGTCATTACCAAGCGGAGAAAACACACTATCCCATGTAACATTGTTGAAGCCGTTGTTTGCCATGTTGTACATAATAAATGAACTGTAGGTACCGGGCATCTCGGCAAGCTTACTGCTTATCGCCTGTGCGGGTAGATACTGGCAGCATTTATCAGTATTTTGCTCGTGTAAAAATCTGGTGTTTGTATGCTGGAAATTGGCAAATGCCTGGGCTCCGGGGTATAAGTTAGTTATAGAAATAAAAATCGCGTGGCTTACTTTACCTGTATACTTCAAATCGCCATGACCACCAGTGTACCATGCAAGATTATCCCACGCATCACTGGCGCCTTGCCCAATACCGTCGATGCACACAAATTTGTACATACCATTTTCATTCTTTGCATCATCGATGGGCAGGCTTCCAAGGCAATAGTCCATTACCTGATTGAACATGGAGGGATATTTTAAAGCACCAGGCGATGAAGCGAGCGGGCAAACATGTATGATGCTATCAGCAATGGTTCCCTGTACGCGATTGTTCATGACCTGCCGCGAAAAACCGGCGGTAAACAAAACCGAAAGCCGACTGCCTGCCTGCGCCACACCTCCGTAGTGGATCATCAACGCATATTTTTTACCGGGCACTCTTTTCCCTGCAGCCGGATAAACCAGTGCTTTGATTTGCGACCCGCCAATTGTAACGCTATCCATTCCATAATACTGAGCCGATACAGTGTTGCAAAACAACACTAAAACACTAAGTATTAGTAAACTTCTCATCCAAATCATTTTATCGGTAATGGGTTTTTATAATACAAATGTCCGTTGTTTGTTTGTAAACGGAATATAGATCAAAAAAATTGTCAAGATTAATGCCTGACATTCGATAGCACGCCCAGGTGTACTGAGGATGCTATTTACCCTGAATGTCAACTTTCAGTAAATTATCTGTTTAGAATAATTTACTCAGTGATCTTTTTTATTCCTAAATCTTATCCTTGCTTTATTCAGAGCGGCTTCTTTAGCAAAAATGAACACAGGCATTTCTACTACACTAAAGCTATATGAATCATTCTTCTTAATCGGCGTCACATCTGCAGTTTTGGTGGAGAAATTATAAACTTCTTTTGTGGTGCCCGAAGTAACACCTTCTATTTTCACATCGTCGTAATCTATTTTAGTTGCGTTGTCGCTTCCTTTCCAAATAGAAAACATCACGGAATCGGGTTCAGATTGCTTCCTCCATTTGATTTCCCACAAACCAGTACCGTCGGCACTTATAACACTGTCAACGGCATAACCTCCCATTCTTTCATACATCCATTTCTTCGCATAGTAATTGGTAAACTTCGTTGACAAACTATAATCTCCACCACCCCATCCTGTTGTGTAAAAATTCTTGCTTACGTGATTGGTCGGATCAAGGTTTGAGTTATGTGCGTTAAACTCAGTAAATCCATCCAGTTCGCTTGCACCCATTATAAGTTCCATACGCATCATTACAATGCTTTTCGATTGAACGGAATCATACCCTGTAATTCTTGGAACGGAAGTTGTCGTCCAGTTAGTGGCAAGTTGATCTGTGGTGCCGGGACGCACAGAAAAATTATCAAAGCCATATTCTGTGTTCCATGTTTTTATACTTGTATCGCCTGTTATTTTCCAAATAAATTTTGCGATGCCACTACTCTCTTTGTACCAATTGTTTCTTTCAGGAATCATACCACCGTTACCAATCTGCTCTTCATAGGTAGGACCGACAATTCCTGAAACAGTATCGATCAACCTGCTATAGTCGTGATAACTAAACACGTCAAAAAGCCTCACGGTCGTATCTTTCATCATTGCATAAGCAAGCATCATTACTGTACGAATACGGAATGTATCAGGATATGTTTGTCCTGCATAAACAATCTTTGTTCGAGGATCTGCATTTCTGATGCCGAGTGTATCACCCAGATACTTATTGTTTCCATTGACGGCCATGATCAGCTTCGCAGCAGATATGGCAGGAGGTTCATAAGTATCATCTTCATTCCCCAATTCTAAAAACGGGTGCCAGTCTTGCGCATAACCAGAAAGCGTAACATCGTTGAACCATCTGTATTTACTGCCATCCAGCGATTTGTTATTGCCCCACTTGTATGCCAGCTGATAAAATAATCTGCCGTGTGAAATGTAGTGTAACCAATCACCGGGCTCAGCATAAGGCGTATCGATATTGTTTCTTACACTTTGTTTCATTTCATTACCGGCTCTTTTTGATGCGCCAAATACAGCAAGCCAATGGTTTCTGTTGTGAGGCGTCCAGTATTGGTTCCAGTTTAAATAGCCGGGAAAATAGTCTGCATTAAAAAGCTGTTTGTATTTGGTAGCAGCAGCTGTATCTGTGTCGTACCAATCCACATTTACATACTGGCGAATATTTTTTACAATGCTCATTACATTCGTATCAATCTGCACACCAGTATTGACACCGGATTTATCGAATAATGTTTTTTGTACCGGCAACGGACCTGTATAACCTGCGGGCTTGGAGGTGCTATCTCCTCTTGGTGATCCATAAAAAACGATTTCATTAAAATATGCAGTAGACGTGTAGCCGCTCCGTTGTTGAAGTGTGTTGCGGATCATTATATAACGCATGCTGTCTGCAATGCCGGAAACATTGCGCCATACACCGACAGAAGATGTGCCACCTTTCGTAATCAGCACAGCAAAGGGCTTCAGCATACTATCCGGCCTGCTGATCATGTAAGGTATCTTTCGCACATCGGTTTCTTCGATTACATTATCGAAGTTGTAGAAAAACAAACTGTCGCCCTGCTCAAAATTTTTCTCCCAACCATAAACATCTGTAATGTTGAATTTCTTTCCATGTGTGATCAATGCATGTTTTACAGATGGATCATTAGCAAGATCTACAACTATGCACCTTCCTCGTTTGCCCGGAAAATAATAGCCTCCGTAAGCAAGAGACTTGTTGCCTTCACCATAGAAATAGGCAGCATCTCTTCCCGAACCCGGAATAGAGTTTGTCGTGTCACCTCTCACCTGCTTTGGTTTTCCCAATTCGTCCAAAACAGTTTGTGCCTCAAAATCTACGTTTCCATTTTTAGGATCAATTGTTTCAAAACCATCAAAAAAATTAAAGGGTCTGTCTTTATGATTGATTCGACCTGACAAATCATACAAGCTGCTTTCATATACTTTTAGTTTCGCCGAAGCCACGGGCGGTGCTTCCGTCTTGGCACTATTTAACAACCATCTGTAAATATTGGTAATGGTGTCATTACCAAACGGCGAATACATGCTGTCCCACGTAATATTATTAAACCCGTTGTTCGCCATTGTGTACAAAGTAAATGTGCTGAGGGCTCCTTTCGTTTGTGCGAGCGTGCTATTCATAGTTTGCGCAGGCCCATACTGGCAGCAGGAGTTTGTGTTTTGCTCGTGAAAGAATTTTGTGTTAGTGTACTGGTAGTTGGCATAGGCCTGGGATGCCGGATACAGATTAGGTATAGACATAAAAACAGCATGACTTATTTTTTTGACGTACTTCAAATCTCCATTACCGGTTGTGTACCACGCAAGATTATCCCAGGCATCACTCGCCCCCTGGCCAATACCATCTACACATACCAGCTTATACATTCCGTAATTACTCTTGCCTGTATCGATGGGCAAATTAGCAAGGCAATAATCCATCACCTGGTTAAACATGGAAGGATATTTCAATGAACCAGCGCTTGTTGATAATGGGCAAACATGAATAATACTATCGGCAATTGTTCCCTGAACGCGGTTGTTCTTCACCTGCCTTGGAAAACCTGCGCCAAACACGGAAGAAAGTATTGCGCCAACCTGATCCACCCCTTCATAGTGAATCATCAGTGGATACTTTTTGCCGGGTATACGCCTGACAGATGCTGGATAGATAACCGCTTTAATTTTAGAACTGCCAAATGTTACACTATCCATGCCATAGTATGGAGCCGGCGTTGGTGCAGGTTGCGATGCACTGTTTAGTAGCCATCTGTAGATATTCGTCAACGTGTCGCGGCCAAATGGAGAGTACATGCTATCCCATGTGAAGTTGTTGAATCCATTGCCGGACATAGTGTACAGCGTGAACGTACTAATCGCACCAGTCGTTTTGTTCAGCGTGCTGCTCATGCCTTGCGCAGGGCCGTACTGACAACAGCCGTTTGTATTTTGTTCGTGTAAAAATTTTGTGTTGGTGAACTGGTAATTGATGTAGGCTTCTGATGCGGGGTACAAATTGGGCGTCGAAATGAAAACGGCATGACCTATCTTTTTTATATACTTTAAATCACCATTGCCCGTTGTGTACCACGCGAGGTTATCCCAGGTATCGCTAGCACCTTGCCCAATGCCATCTACACAAACTTGCGTATACATTCCCTGATTGTTCTTAGAAGTATCAATGGGCAAATTCCCGAGGCAATAGTCCATCACCTGGTTAAACATGGAGGGATACTTTAAAGATCCAGGCGATGTCGCTAACGGACAAACGTGAATGATACTATCTGCTACAGTTCCTATAATTCTGTTGTTCATCACCTGCCTTGGGAAACCGGCACCAAAGACAGACGAAAGCATACTTTCTGCCTGATCTGCACCTTCATAATGAATCATCAGCGGATACTTTTTGCCGGCTATTCTTTTTGCCGCAGACGGGTAAATCACAGCTTTGATATTGGAACTACCGAAGGTAACACTATCCATTCCGTAATATTGCGCACACAAAGTGTTGCACAACAGCACCAAAATTGCAGGTAATAATAAGTTTCTCATCCTTAGATCTTTTTGATTTCCGCAAACATGTTGCTACAACTTTCAAGGGTGAGAACTATTTCCCTAATATTCTTCGCGCGATAAGGTTTCAGCGTTTTATAACATCACTGCATATTGTTTGGTTGTAAAGTTTTGCACTTATAAATAAAAAAGGCCCCGATAAATTTATCGAAGCCTCTCAGCCTGCCGGGTCTATTACGTTAGACCAACGACGGCGCAACGCCATATTGTTTTTTAAATGCAAAGGAAAAATGCGATAGATCTTCAAAACCAAGATCGAGATAAATGTCAGAAGCTGTCTGCCTTTTTTCTTTCAGCAAATAATGCGCTTCCTGCAAACGCCGCTGTAATAACCAGCGACTCGGTGTTATGTGGAATATTTTTTCAAAATCGCGTTTAAACGTGGATAGACTTCTGCCCGTTAAATAAGCAAATCTTTTGAGATCAACATTAAAATGAAAATTCCGGTTCATAAAACCTTCAAGGTCTATCTTACCGGGTTCTGAAAAATCAAACAGAACATCTTTCAATGCAGGTTGTATTTGCAGCAACAGCAACAAAGCCTCTTTTTGTTTTACCGCCAGCAGTTCATTTGTTCCTTTGTTTTTAAATACATCTTCATAAGACCGCAGTGATTCCATATAGTGCGCCAGCACAGAGCTTGAAGGTAATTGTTGAAATGCAGGAGTTTCAATAACCTTATTCGATTTATGACCAAACCCAATGCTAAATTCTCTCAGCATTTCCTGTTCGAAGAAAATAGAAACCGATCTGAACTCGCCTCCTTCTTCCGGATACTTTGTGTATTTCGCCAGTTGATTTCTACGGCAAAAATATAGTTCACCTTTATTGAAGACTTTGCTAACTACGCCGTCATTAACTTCGAATGCACCTGCTACTATATACCCAATCGCATGCTCTGGCACAAACTGCTCCCCCGTTCTGCTTCTTGTAAAGTAGCAGGAATATTGTATTGATGGTCGTGTGGTCATTTTACTTTTTCGTGTTTCAAATATAGTTGTGGAGCTGCAATTAATAATTAATAATTAGTAATTAATACGAGCGACACTCAAAGGTGAATAGAGGCTTAGTTAAAGTGTCACTTATGTGCCGATACGCTATAACCGAAATCTACTCAGCAAATCGCCGTATTAATTACTAATTATTAATTACTCAATAACAGCTTTCACTTCCAAATACGCCTCCAACCCATACACGCCAAATTCCCTGCCAATGCCGGATTGTTTGAAGCCTCCGAAAGGCGCCATAGGATCATGATTCAGGCCATTAATCAAAACACGGCCCGCGTTGATTTGGGCTGCAACACGATTTGCACGAATTGAATCCGATGAACTAACATAAGCCTGCAAGCCATAGTCTGTATCATTTGCAATGCTAATCGCGTCGTCTTCATTCTTATAGGTAATGATCGACAACACAGGTCCGAAAATCTCTTCGCGTGCAATGCGCATCTTGTTGTTCACGTTAACAAAAACGGTTGGCTTTACAAAGTTACCTGCCTCCAGTCCTTCAGGCTGTCCAGCTCCGCCAGTAAGAATTTCAGCGCCTTCTTGTACACCGAGATCAATGTATTGTTGCACACGTGCATATTGTTTTTTACTCACCATCGGCCCTACAACGGTGTCTTCATTTTTCGGATCACCAACCTTCACTTTTTCAACAGTCTCCTTTACAAGCGTTTTGATTTCATCTAAACGATTTTCCGGCACCAGCAAACGCGTACCTGCAATACAAGCCTGACCGCTATTCATGAACGCTGCCGCAATGGCTGTTGGTATTGCTTGTTGCAGATCGGCATCGTCTAAGATGATGTTAGGAGATTTCCCTCCGAGTTCAAGCGTAACTCTTTTCATGGTATCAACCGCACCACGCGCAATTGTTTTTCCCACTACTGTAGAACCGGTGAATGATACTTTGGCAATATCAGGGTGACGTGTAATTTCAGCGCCCACAACATTACCCAAGCCATTCACAACATTGAATACTCCTGCTGGCAAACCCGCTTCGTGCAAGCATTCCAGCAACACCTGTGTTTGCAAGGCACTCATTTCACTCGGCTTAATAACTGCAGTACAACCTGCCGCGATTGCAGTGGCAAGTTTGTTACAAATAAAACTATTGCTCGCGTTCCATGGAGTGATAATGCCAACAACACCAAGAGGCTCTAGTCTTACTTTTGATTTGCCGATGCTCCTTACAAATTCATAGTTTCTAAGTGTTTCAATAACGCTCTGTATGCCATTCAGTGCATGTTGTGTACTGGCTGTTGAAAATTGCAACGTGCCACCGTATTCCTGCACCATGATCGCCGTTAACTCTTCTTTTCTTTTCGCAACAGCGTAATACATTTTTTGCAGATAGGCAATACGTTCTTCTTTGGTTGTTTTGGAGAAACGTACAAACGCAGTTTTGGCACTGGCGATTGCTTTCCTGGTATCTTCTTCATCACCTAATACCACTTTGCCGAGCGGTTCATTTGTGGTGGGATTTACAAGCTCAAAAAATTCAGTTCCGCAGGGAGTTACAAAGGCTCCGTTGATGTAGATTTTATCTATCGTTTTCATTTCCAAGTAATTTTGTGAACAATGATTTAAAATTGTTACACAAAGTTCCGTCAACAGATGTCCTCTATGGTTTGTTTAAAAGTTCAATCTGCTTTGTTAATACGTTCACTTAGTTATCAAATGTCCAACCGGCGTCTTCTACTTCGCTTTTACGGATACCAAACTCTATAATTTTACCATCCTTTAGCCTGAAGTAATGATCCCTCAACTGATCGGCCAGTAAAGTGCCATTTATATCATGCACCACCTGGTGAACATGCACTTTGATCACGCCGCTTTCTACGTCAATTGTCAAGGGTTCAACTTTCGTTTGGATCACCTCAAACTGTTTTGTCCAGTATTCCCGAACACCATCGTGCCCATACACAAAGTTACCCTCCATACCATTCGCCCATTTCACGTCTTCATCCATGTGAACAATGATCTCTTCAATTTTTCTATCATTGAAAAGTTTATATAGATTTTGTATAAAAACGGATACATCTTTCATAACTATAAAATACAAATCGTAATCAATATTGTTCTGCCTTTTTTTATGTCTTCATTATCAATATTATTTAGAACTTTAAAGGCGAAATTGAATCCTAATTCCTAATTTCTGTGTCACAAATGTCCATTTCCCAAAACTCATTCGTGACAATACTATAATCACAATTAAAAAATATTTTTATGAAAGAGTTCCTTTTAATTTTCAGAAGAGATTTCGTTAATAAAGAAGAACAACCTTCTCCCGAACAAATTCAAAAGATGATGAAGCCATGGCAGGACTGGATGGGTAGTCTTGCTGCGCAAAACAAATTGGCAAGTTCGGGCAACAGACTAGCCTCAGACGGACGGGTTGTAAAATCCGATAAAATAGTAACCGATGGACCTTACGTTGAAATTAAAGAAGCGGTTGGCGGTTATATAGTTGTTAAAGCAAATGACCTCGACGAAGCGGCTGAATTGGCGAAAGGATGTCCGGTATTGAATATTGGCGGCAATGTGGAAGTTCGGGGCCTTGTGGGTATGGACTAATAATAAATTAGAAGTAAAAAATCAAAATTCAAAAACATTGACTGCAAGATTACATATCAAAGTCTTGGACCGGAAGGTTTTCGACTTTTGATTTTTTACTTTTGACTTTTGATTTGGCTTTTCTTTATGGAAAACAACGAACTCATACCACACTTATTTCGAACCGAGTACAGCAAGATGGTTGCCGTACTGTGTAAAGCATTTGGCATCCAACACATCAGCATCGCTGAAGATGTAGTGAGCGATACATTCTTACTCGCCGTTGAAATGTGGGGACAAAAGGGTTTGCCAAAAAACCCTGTTGCATGGCTCTACACTGTTGCTAAAAATAAGAGCAGGGATATTTTGCGCCGGCAAAATATTTTCGATAAAAAAGTAAAGCCCGCATTACCAAAAGAAGAAGCCGACAACAACGAACTTCACATTGATCTTTCCGAGAAAAACATTACGGACAGCCAGTTGCAAATGATATTTGCCATTTGTCATCCTTCTATTTCCCCCGAGGCACAGATTGGACTTGCGTTGAATATCTTGTGCGGATTTGGTGCGGAAGAAATTGCAGATGCATTTTTGTCAAACAAAGAAACGATCTACAAACGTCTGGCAAGGGCAAAGGACAAATTGAAGGAGAACAACGTAGCGCTTGAACTGCCATCTCAAACGGAAATCGATAACAGACTTGATGTTGTCTTAAGAACGATGTATTTGCTTTTCAATGAAGGATATTATTCCGCTTCGCAAAATGTTACGCTGCGTAAGGACCTTTGCCTCGAAGCAATGCGGCTGACTTATTCGCTAATTGAAAACGAAAGCACCAACACGCCTTCGGTAAATGCTTTAATGTCAATCATGTGTTTCCATGCTTCACGTTTTGAAGCACGCATGGATAGCAACGGTGAAATTATTTTGTACGAAGATCAGGATGCCGAACTGTGGAGTACAGAATTGATACAGAAAGGGAAATATTATCTCGAACAATCTTCGCATTGCGATAAAAACAAAGTTAGTAAATATCACATCGAAGCGGCTATTGCTTTCTACCACACAAATCAGGCAGACACACTGGATAAATGGGAAAGCATTTTACAGTTGTACAATCGCCTGTTGCAAATTGAATACTCGCCTATCGCGGCACTCAACAGAACCTATGCGCTTTCAAAAGCAAATGGTAAGGAAGAAGCAATCATCGAGGCGGAAAAATTACGGCTTGATGATAATCACTGGTATCATTTGCTGCTCGCCAATCTTTATAAAAACATCGACAACAACAAAACAGCAGCGCATCTTAAGAAGGCGCTACAGCTTTCAAAAACTGATGCAGAGAGAAATTTTATAGAGAAAAAATTAAAGGAAATAAATCTAATAAACGCATGATCTGTAGAGACAAGGCACTGCACTGCCTTGTCTTCCTTAATCAATCATGCTGCCCGTGCAGACAAGGCAATGCCTTGTCTCTACCGCAACATCAACCCGCCGCATATTCATTCAAGTATTCAAAATGTTTTGTCAGCTTTCCCTCTTCTACAATCGTTGCCCTTGTTATAATATCAGAACCATCTTTCAGCAGGTCATCCAACACATACTTGATCAGTTGCTCGCCAAAATATCTCGAAGCATCTTTTGGTAATTCGTTGGGCAAATTTCCAACTGCCATTACATCGACAGTATTGGACTGGTAAGCAGTAGTTTTTTGAAGCGTTGTTTTATCCACTCCATACACAGGATCTTCAATGGGTTGATCGCCGAGGTTAATAGGCACCGAACCGTTTTGATCGTCTGTTATATCAGCAATAACTTTGATGGAAAAATCATTTGCCTGCACATCGCTTTTGCTGAACAATCGCGGAATATGCTCTTCCCAGTAAATGCCATTTAACAATACGTCCGCTGTTTTGGTATAAGGCAAAAAGTTGCAAACGTACTCTTGCGGATAAGCATGAAAATGATCACGGTTGTATAATCCAGTCTTATGATGTTTGTAAAGGTCCTGTCCTTTCAAATGCACGTAGACAGGATAAGAAAACCGCTTCTCCAAAAATTCGTTCGGTTCAACCTCAATAATACCAAGCAAATTCATGACCTCCAACACGCCGCTGGACACACGTCCCGAGCCGGTTACAGCCACTTTTATGTTCGGTAGTTTTAAACCAAAATAAGTATGAATGAGTTCGCGAAGATTCGATTGTTTATAAACGCGTTGAAGTTTGAACAAACCAGTTTTATTTCCGTAGGCCATGATACCATTGTGCGCACCGACCACGCCTGCAAAAAAACCAAAGCCGATAATGCGTTGTCCATCCTCATGTTCGAGACATTCATAATCAATCAGAGAGTTTTTTTTCTCAAGAATAGCGTGCAACAACTTCTGATTATGCGGCTGCTTTTTTCGCGTGTGGGAGAAGAAAAGATAGGTTTTGTTTTCAATTAAATCGTTTACCGGCACTTCCTTGATACCAAGGAGAATGTCGCATTTGCTCACGCTTTCAGCAACTTCAATGCCGGCTTTCCGGTATTCGTTGTCACTAAAGCAGCGCGTCTTGCTGCTTTGCACAATGATCTTTACATCTTTATGATTTTCCTGCACCCATTTGCATTGCTCCGGTGTCAGCGCCACCCTGTTGTCTTCAGGAATTTTCCCTTCTTTGATTAATCCAATGGCAATCATGCAGTTCCAATTAATAATTAAAAATTAATAATTAATAATTAATAGGGGTACACTTCGTTAAAAAACGCGGCTTGCTAAAACGACAGATGAATGTTCTACATCACAGAAAGCTCAACTATTAATTATTAATTGCTCTCTATAATACAATATAAGAATAGTTAACCCGCTATGAAATGATTAATCAAATTTCTTGGTAAGAGTAATGCCAACCTTACCGTGAATACCTTCAATAGGCGCATTCAATTTTAAAATGGTAATGGAAATTTTTTTGATGTTTGCATACGAGTGCCTGATCTTGCGTATGATGCTTTCCGCAACTTCTTCAAGCAAAGGGGTTGGGACCGCCATTTTCTTTTTTACAATGTTATACAGATCCTCGTAATTGATCACGTTTTGAAGATCGTTCAATTTGATATTCTCTTCATCGTAAGAGACACTCAAGCTTACCTGGAAACTATTGCCCACAGCAGATTCGCCGCTATAAACGCCATGATGTGCATGAAAGACCAAATCTTCAAGATGTACAGTCAACATAAATACTAATCAGTTCGTAATAGAATGGGCGCAAATTAGACATTAATGTTCGAACTGTTTATTAATTTCTGGGAGGTAGATGGGAAGTTGTTTGTTGCGAGCATGACAGTATGCGAATGTCCTCCGAAGCTTCCAGCTTCAGAGAACTATTCTGTTTTCTCCGGCAACTGCAGGCGTTTGTTGCTAAATAGTAACGAAAGCACCGTTAATTGTGATGCAATAATTTTGAACCCGGCATTAGCATTCCTATCAACATCGTTGCGTCGCACACTTCAACGGTGGTATATATATTGAACATATTTGATGACTTAAACCCTGTCGATCGTAATTTGGGTGCAACATCGAGCAATCCCGCGGCTTTCAATTCAACTAAACCACATACATAAAAAACAAAGCAAATGTTCATAAAACGCTCACCAGTAAAATCTTCAGCAATCTCCTCTATCGGCTATAATGCCGATAAAAAAATTCTGGAGATTGAATACATCTCAGGCGACGTGTATGATTATTTCAAGGTTCCTGAACACATCTTCAACGAACTTATGCAAGCCGAATCCAAAGGAACATTTGCAAATACACGCATTAAGGAGCATTACGAGTCTGAGAAAAAGGGATGAAATGCAAGTAGTGAGTTTTGAGTGGGCAGCGCTCCGAAGCTGGAGCTCCGGGGAGAGCTGCATATAAACAAAAAACCCGGCACTCGCCGGGTTCAATATTCTAAAATATAAGAGGCTCTACCAACACACCATGCAACACCTCTTAATTCTTAATTATTAATTCTTAATTGTTTAAACATGTCCTTTCGCAGACAAATATCTCTCTGCATCCAGCGCCGCCATGCAACCGCTACCTGCAGCAGTTACCGCCTGGCGGTAAATTTTATCCTGCACATCTCCTGCAGCGAAAACACCTTCAACGTTTGTTTTGGAAGTGCCTGGAATCGTTTGAATGTAACCGGCTTCATCCATTGTCAGCCAACCTTTGAAGATATCTGAGTTTGGCTGGTGGCCGATCGCAACAAAGAACCCTTGCACGGGAACTTCAGTTATCTCATTGGTTACTATGTTTTTAATGCGCATTGCCTCCACTTTATTTTCACCAACGATTTCTTCGGTAACCGAGTTCCAGTAAATCTTGATATTTGGCGTTGCTTTCACCCTGTCCTGCATTACTTTAGATGCCTTCATGCCACTCTCGTCCTTACGCACGATCATGTGAACCGTAGAACAAAGTTTTGACAAATAAATCGCTTCTTCGCAAGCCGTATCACCCGCGCCTACAATTGCCACTTCTTTCGTTCTGAAGAAAAATCCGTCGCAAACAGCACAAGCACTCACGCCGAAACCGTTCAGTCGCTCTTCGCTTGGCAAACCGAGCCATTTTGCAGAAGCTCCGGTTGCAATGATGACTGAGTCAGCTTCAATCTCTTTTTCTTCGTCGATCCAAACTTTAAAAGGTTGTTTTGAAAAATCAACTTTAGTCGCCAAGCCGTAGCGGATATCAGCTCCCATTCTTGCTGCCTGTTTTTCAAAATCAACCATCATTTCCGGCCCCTGAATACCTTCCGGATAACCAGGATAATTTTCCACTTCTGTAGTAATGGTCAATTGACCGCCCGGTTGAATTCCCTGATACAAAACAGGTTTCAAATTCGCTCTCGATGCGTAAATAGCCGCAGTATAGCCTGCAGGGCCAGATCCTATAATTAAACAATGAACTTTTTCCATTAATCTTCGGGTTTTAAAAAAATAAAAATCAAAAGTAAAAATTCAAAAATCGATGAGATTTCTCAAGTCAGCCCCTTTTTGACCTCATAATTTTTACTTTTTACTTCAATTAGGCAGGCAAAGGTAAGAGTGAAAGATGAACTTGCGCAAATAGTTTGCAATCACGTGAATAGACTGTGCAAAACGCAATTTTCATTATACAAAAAACCCGGCAAGCTTGCCGGGTTCGTTATTTTTAAAAGATTTCTTATCCCAGATAAGCTTTTAAAGCGTTGCTATAGCGTGCTTTTTGCAAGCGCTTGATAGCTCTTTCTTTAATCTGACGGATACGTTCTTTTGTAAGATCATATTTTTGACCAATTTGCTCGATAGTAACACCATTTTCGCCATCAAGACCAAAGTAAGCGTTTACTATTTCAGCTTCGCGTGGGCTCAATGATTTCAGAATGCGACGGATTTCATTTCTCAAAGAATCCTGCATTACATCATCATCAGTGTCATCGCTACCTTCCAGTAAATCACCCATAGCTACATCTTCTGCTTCGTGAACCGGAGCGTCCAATGAAGTGTGACGGGTATTGCTTTGGAAAATGTTGTTGATCTCTGTTTCGCTCATTTCCAGGATTTCGGCAAGCTCTTCTGTAGAAGGCTCACGCTCATGCTCCTGTTCGAACGCCATATAAGCTTTGTTTGCTTTATTATATGTACCAATTTTATTTTGCGGCAAACGAACCAAACGACCCTGTTCTGCCAAAGCCTGCAAAATAGATTGACGAATCCACCAAACTGCGTAAGAAATGAATTTGAAACCTTTTGTTTCATCAAAACGCTGAGCAGCCTTAATAAGACCCAGGTTACCTTCATTAATAAGATCACTTAGAGAAAGACCCTGGTGTTGATATTGTTTAGCCACAGAAACTACGAAACGAAGGTTAGCTTGCACCAATTTGTCCAAAGCCCTCTGATCGCCCATTTTAATTCTCTGCGCCAGCACAGTTTCCTCTTCGGGAGTAATCATTGAAATCTTAGAAATTTCCTGGAGATATTTTTCGACCGCCTGAGAATCCCGGTTTGTAATCTGCGTAGCAATTTTAAGTTGCCTCATATCTATCTATTGTATTATTATATTGTTATAACATATGTATGACAGCATATGTTTGCCAAAAGTTGCGTTAAGAAAGGTTAAAAATTAACTGTACAATCAGGCACTATTTGCAAAGGTACGATGCAAAATTTTATGATCCTAGAAAATAACGCTTTTAGATCATTTTTAAATCGCACAGATGTTAACATTCAGTGAATTTTAACAAAACATTTCCAATTGAACAGCTCAGGCAGCGCCTGCTTTCGCAATATTGTGTTTTGAGTTCGATTAAGCTTTGACTATCAAATGCACAACTATTTTTAACACCATGCTCTTCGAATTTTTCCATAATTGTATTGTTTTCAGCAGGTAATTGCTGCATCCATTTCAGCACTCTTTCTTTGTGTATTTCCAGCGAATGGAAACTATCATACGCAAACAATAAAGGCGCTATTGTATTAATGATAATATTAATAATTGTGCCTTTGCCAAGATTTTTCGGTTGGTAAGCTGTGGGATCATCAAACTTGTAGTGATAGTGCCAATAATCATTTGCCGTTACATTAAATAACACTAAAAGGTCATCAATTGTTTCGGCATCAAGTAATTGGGAAAACAAATGATTGGAACTTTGGATAAATGCAGCCAATTGAGCAAGTCGAACTGTAGGAAAAGAAGGCGGCCTCATACGCAGGAAGTGAATCTGAACCTGTGGCCGTTGCAAGGAGTATTTTTTACTTAAATGCCGGTATTCTTTCTGCAGCATTTGTGGATATGATTCTTCAAAATCATTTTCGAGGAAACCGGCCTGTCCCAACAATAATGCTTCCAGTTGTTGAATGCTGTTTTTATGCTTGGCTAAAATATTTATTGATACAGATCTGGCAACAATTTCAAATGCATCTGCATTTACTTTGATACCGAAGTTGCGGGCGACGAGCCACCAGCAGACTTCTTCCCAATGACTTTTCGATTGCTGCAACAAGCTATGAATGTGAAGCGTCTTGCGTTCCATTCTCTCAACAAAAAGCCTGTCTTTCCACGTAAGCCAAATGATTTCCCTTACTTGCTGCAAGCTGTTTCCGCAAGGAACAAACCCCTGCTGCTCCATCAAATGCTGATATCGATTTAACAAAATAGAGGAAACACGATGCTGCAAAACCAAAACAGGCATACCTGCCAGTTGGAGATCATTTTCCCAAACCACATGAAGAATGATGTTCCGGTAATTGGGATCGTTGTCATGGGCATGCTTGTTCCAGTCTGATGCTTTAATATGCAATTCTATATTGCCCGCCCAGAGCACATTCCCAATCTTAAGTTTCGCTTGCAAAAAATCTGCACCCTGATTTGTATTATAAATACCCGGAGCAATAACAGTGATGGATTCACCCTGTTCAGTTTGTAATTGACTTCTGTTAAAATACTGGAACTGCCAGATGAAGTGAAGTAATCTTTCCGTCATAATTGTGGTTTTATGCGGAAGTACTTGGTAGGTCAAATTTGAAAATATGAAAATATGCTAATTTGAAAATTCTTTCAGTGCATCTTTCCTTGCTGCTTTGAAGCAGCCTTAAAGCAATGATAAATCAAAATAATGAATGAGGCACAGAATGAATTTTCAAATTTTCAAATCAGCACATTTTCAAATTAACTTGTGCAATTCCTGCACAACCCTGCTCACCGGCAATCCCATTACGTTGTAAAAGTCGCCGTGTATTTCACCAATTCCTACTACACCGATCCACTCCTGGATGGCGTAGGCGCCAGCTTTGTCGTATGGCTGATATTTGTCAATGTAGTATCTGATGTCGTCGTACGAAAGAGGATTGAACGTTACCTCTGTTGTATTGGAGAAAACAATTTCTTTATCATTTTTCATAATAACCACACCTGTAATAACCTGGTGCGTTCTGCCTTCCAGGCGGGTAAGAATTTCAATGGCATCTTCCCTATCTTCTGGCTTACCAATTATTTCGTCATCCAGAACAACCACTGTGTCTGCTGCAAGAATAACACGATCATGACTCAGTTCGCTTCTTACTGCCAATGCTTTGTTTCTGGCGATAAAAACGGGAATATCTTCTGTATGCAAACCATCGGGATAAGACTCATCGGTATCTTTCACAATCACATCAAAAGGAATTTCTGCCCATTCGAGCAATTGCTTTCTGCGCGGAGATTGTGAGGCCAAAACAATTCTTTCCATTACATATACAGTTTAAAAAATAATATGGACAAAATACCGGTGAGCATTACCAACTTGATGTAGGTGCTCACTTTGTGGTAATCTTTTGCATTGACTGCCCGGTACAAATATTTGAACAGATAAAGCAAAGGCAATACTATAAATATAAAACAATATACCGCGCCGAGCCACCAACCTTTCATCAACCCATATACCTGTACGATGCCTGTAGAAACAATTAAAACAATGAGCCACACCGCTACGAAAACTTTTGATGCAGGAATGCCCCAAACTATCGGCATGGTTTTGCAACCGTACTTTTCATCCCCCTCCATGTCTTCCATGTCTTTTACTACTTCTCTTATCAGTGAAATGATAAAAGCAAAGCCTGCATAAATGGTAGCGAACTTAAATAACCGGGTGATCTTTGTTTGATACAAAACTTTAAATTCCGGCGACCAGTTCCAGTACATCACCCTCACTTCTCCAAAATATAAAACAAGTACGACCCATGCCGTTAGCACCGAGATAATGACATTGCCAATGAGCAGCTTTTTTTTGAATGTGGTGGAATAAGTTAATAATAAAAGCACACAGGCAAGATTGGCAAAACCCAATAAAATATTGTTGATCTTAAATCCAACGTAAAAGGCAATGACTACACCGATGGCAGACAATAATAAATGCCATACAATGGCCCATCGTCTTTTTATAAGTTTTTGAATAACGATGGCGTCCGGCTTATTAACCTGGTCTATGTTAAGATCGAAGTAATCATTGATAATGTATCCCGCCGCAGCGATGGTAACGGATGATGCCACAATCAGCCAGAACAGGCATGTTGAAATTTTATTGAGTCCAACATCGGCAGGATTTTCAAATACGGGCAAGACAATGCAATAATAAAACAACACTTGAGTAATAACGATAAAAACCAGGTTTGGCCAGCGAATGAGTCGAAAAAAGGCTCCTAATAACTTCAAGGATAGTATTTGTTTAGGGTAAATTTAATTTCTTTTTTGGATTTTGCATATTTGTGAATCGCAGGGGCGAATAGCAGTCGCTCCGGGTCGATAATTGGCGGCTCGCCTTTTTGCGGAACAAAGGCGAATGCGATTCGTCCCTACCTGCTTTGTAATGAAACATCAATGTGCCAATCGCCGCGCAGCTTCATCACTTTTTCTATCACGTCCCGAACGCAGCCACGTCCACCAGATAACGGTGATATATATGCGGCAATATGTTTTATCTCGCCAACAGCATCAGACGGTGCACATGCAATTCCGGAGGCTTTCATTACCTCGTAATCAGGTATATCGTCTCCCATGTATAAAATCTCTTCCTTTTTGATGCCGTTGCGATTCATGTAATCGTGCAAAATTTCAATTTTGTTTTCCACTTTAAGAAAAACATCTTTTATACCAAGCTTGGTTAAACGAATGGTTACCGCTTCCGAGGCGCCGCCAGAAATGATCACAATTCTATATCCTTTTTTTATAGCAAGTTGCATGGCATAACCATCTTTCGTGTTCATACTTCTTGCCATTTGTCCGTCTTCGAGCAGCAAAATACTTCCATCCGTTAAAACGCCATCTACATCCAGCACGAATGTTGTGATCTTTGAAAACCTGTTTAATAAGCTCATTTGTTCTATTTGAAAATTTGAAAATTTCCTGCCCGACCAATCATGCAGGCGGGGAAAATTTGAAAAGTCCTTAAGTAGAGTCATTTCGCATTTTCATCCGTCGCTCGCAAATTCTCGCCGAGGCTGCAAAGTAATCTGAATAATTGAATTATTGAGTCATTGAATTATTGAATTACTGAGTAAATGACAAAAGTCAATTACGCACCATCAATTATTCTTATTCAATCATTTCTCTTTGGCTATAGTTTAACAATTACCACTATCCTGTCTTTTAAACTTACAAACCAATGTGGAATCTTATTTATAGAAAAATTACCGTTATGAAAAAGATTCTACTTACAGCCATGTTATTAAGCACAGCCATCGTATTTAGAGCGAATGCACAGGTAGCGATAACCGCAAATATCAACATCGGTAATCAGCCAATGTGGGGTCCTACAGGTTATGATCACGTAGATTATTATTACCTGCCAGATGTGGACATGTACTACTACGTACCAACGCAACAATTTGTTTATTTCCAAAACAATCAATGGGTGTACAACAGCTGTCTTCCTTATGCATACAGGGACTTTGACCTTTACCACTCTTACAAGGTGGTGGTAAATGAGCCAAGACCTTACTTAAACAATGCGTACTACCATACAAGATATGCGGGCTACAGAAACTGGAACCAACCTCAGCCGATGTGGCGCGACTATCCCGGCAGAGCAGATTACGGCAAATACAATAATCAATACCCTGTTCGCAGAGAAGTTTACGGAAATGCAGATTACAACAAAGGAGGCCGAGGTAATGAAAATTTGCATGATAATGGTCAAAGAAATAATGGCAACTGGGCTCGCAACAACGACCAGGGCAATAATGGCAACTGGGGACATGACAATGGCAGAAGAGGCAACGACAAAGGTGATTATAGAAGATACTAGTACATTAAATGAGTGGTAACGAAGCCATCTCAAATATAAAACATTCAGACTTTGCCTCTTTATTTTGTTTGTTTGATTCATTAGCATTCTAAGTCCAGACGGACCCCGTTTAAAACGGGGTCTTTTTTTGGCTTCGACAAATGCGATCCCGATAGTGCTGTCAGTCTGAACTTGCAGATGCCTTCGCATTAAGAAACAAACGTAACAAGTCCCTTGAAAGTTGATTAAATTTGCAGAGATTTTTTTGATCAACTAACCCTTGTTTTGTGATATGGATTTGAAGAAACATTATGAAAACCTTTGGTATAAGGCGCTTAGTAAATTTAAACAGAATGCTTTCGAATATGATCACCTGATTGATTCTAACAGCGATAAAAGATTCGGCATTTCGCTTATTGCGAGACCGTCGGAAGAAGTTAAACAAAAGGTGCAACATATGTTTGAAGAGTTGCGCAAACTCGAGCCTGATCAATATTTTTACCCCTCCTCTGAGATCCACATTACGGTTCTGTCGATCATTTCCGCATATGATGGTTTTTCATTGAAAAACATCAATACGGAAGATTATATTAAAGTGGTTGAATCGGGCCTGCACAACAGAAAAGCTTTTGATGTTCATTTTCATGGCATCACAGCCTCACCATCTTGCATCATCTTACAGGGATTTCCTCAAAACGACGAACTTCATACGATCCGATGCCGCTTGCGCGAACTTTTTAATGACGCAGGTTTACAGGAATCAATCGACAAAAGGTATTCTATCATTACGGCTCATTCGACAGTTGTTCGCTTTAGAAAAAAGATTGCAGATAACCATGCGCTTATTAACAAATTGAAAACTTTTAGAGGCATGGATTTCGGCAAATGCCGTATCAGCGAACTGGAGCTGGTTTGCAACGATTGGTATCAACGAAAAGAAAAAAGCAAATTGCTACATACCTTCCACTTACCTGAATAAATTTTTATCTTCGGGCCACGTACATGAATGCAATTCGCTGTTTGTGGAAAAGAGCGAATGCGGTTCGCCCCAACAATTGCCTGCCGTTTTTTTTAAACAACATTATTGACGGTTATAGCCACGTGCTGTGACGGCCAAACAACCTTACTATGTCAAATATTTTCACGCTTACTTATCTCATCTGGTTCATCTCGGAAATTGTATTGAACAGGCTTAAACGATCGGCGCACGCCGACAAAAAGCACGAAGACAAAAATTCGCTCGCTACTATCTGGATTACAATTTTGATGGTTATTCCCCTGAGTGTTTTCATCGCGACATTTTTCCGGGCTCCGATTTTTCGAAAAGAGGGATATGAATATGTGGGATTGATCGTGATAGGAATTGGCATTCTCATCAGGTTTATCGCAGTGAATTCGCTGGGTAAATTCTTCACAGTAGATGTCACGATCCGGCAGGAGCACCACCTCAAGAAAGATGGTTTCTATAAAATTGTTCGCCATCCATCTTATTCGGGTTCTATTTTATCTTTTGTTGGTTTCGGTATTTCGCTAAACAACTGGATCAGCCTCTTTGTAGTGACGATCGCTGTTTTTACTGCTTTTATGAAACGTATACGTATAGAGGAACGTGTTCTTCAAAATCAATTCGGAGAGGAATATACAAAGTATGCGAAGGAGACGTATAGGTTGATACCGTGGGTGTATTGAATGGAGCAAATAATTGAAAGTTGAAAGTTGAAAATTGAAAATGAGGTTTGTGTTCAAGTTATCTTACTTTTCAATTAGCAAGCTGATTGATTGACTATAAGAGTGTAGCACCCAGAGCATTTTCAACTTTCAACTTTCAATTTTCAATTACTTAAGCTGATACGCTGCAACGCTTTTCTTCATAAACGTTGGCACGTATACAATGTGATTCTGGCTATCGTAGCCGATGTCAGCTGTATTGCTTTTTTCTTCTCTTGTGTCAAGCATCTGTTCGGCTTGCCCGTCTTTTATGTAATAGATAACACCGGCCCAGCAGCTAACTATGAATTCATTGGGCGCCACCATTTCAATTCCATCGGTGCTTTTTTCCATGCCGCCCGCAATTTTTGTTCGCTGTTTTTTATTGTCAAACTTCCACAAATCGCCGGAAGCAAGCACATATACATCTGTGCCGACAGCCAGCAGGCCATTGGCGTTGGGCAAATCGTCAGCAAACAAAACCGGTTGATCTCTGATGATTTGATGCACGGTATTTTTCCTTGAATCAGAAACATACACAACGCCGTTTTTATCTATGGTGATATCATTTAAAAACACTGCCCCTTCTACCGGTATTTTTTTAACCACTTTATTTTCTGAAATCCTTACTACAACTACCTCTGAAATATCCGCAACATAAAGCAGATCCCCATATATGCCGATGCCTTTAGGAGCATTTAAACCAGTGACCCAGTCGGCATTGATAATTGTTCCGCCTGTTCCCAGTTTGGCAATGCCTCCTTTTCCGTCTTTTGCTGTACCATCTCCATCAATAAGCGAAACATAAAGTATTTGAGAATTTGGATCAAACTTCACCGATTCTGGTATAGCCAGCACGGTATCTGTTTGCCATAATTTTGAAAGGGAATGTTGCGCATTTACAGAAAATACTGCAATGAGGGCAATGATCATCAGGATGTATTTCATAAAAGGATTTTTGTGATGGTTAAACATAATCAATAAACACTGAAAATACAATGCCAGAAAAAATAACTGAATAACCGAGTGTTTCATCTTCGATCTTGCATTACAACTATCAACCATTCAGTCCATTCAGTTACTCAGCTATTAAAACTCAAACTTTGCAACACTTTCGGGCTTATTCAATCTCGTACTTTTACGTGTACCATTTACGGTTACGTGCATAATGCTGATCTGTGAATCGAATTCTTCAAACAGCAGCGTATTCTTTATTTCCAGTTGCTTTACAGAAGGCACATTGTTTACCTGAACATAGCACCATGCAGCTTCGCTTTCTTTTTCAAAACCTACAAACTGTAGCACTACCGGCTTTCCATCTACTTTTAGTTGCAAGTGACTGTTTATATAATCGCTGATCAGTTTATTCACCTTCGTTTTATCCTTAATATTATTGAGGTCAACTTCTGTTTTTGTTACATCGCGTAGTGTTTTTTCGAAATCGTCGAGGAACATTTTACAACTAATCTCAAGCGTTTTATCTTTCGGGTTATGGTTGATTTCCGTTACACTTATGTAAAAAGGATGGTTTGCGATTGGCTTTTCGGGACTTACGGTAACTTTTTTGATCCTTTGACCGGCTGCCTGCAAATCATTGCCAGCAACCGAACAAATAACAAATAAACACAATAAGAACTGCCATTTATAAAATCTATTCGCCATTTAAAAACTAATTTACGGGGTAACAAAAGTCTTGATTATTTTCAAATCTTATGCTGGATTTTAATCTTTACTTTAAATTAGGCATTGACCACATTCTTACATGGGAGGCGATGGACCACATATTGTTTGTTGCTGCTTTATGCCTCCGTTATACATGGAAAGACTGGCGCAAAGTAGCCGTTTTAGTTACAGCCTTTACCATCGGCCATTCCATCACTTTGGCATTGAGCACGTTAGGCATTCTCCACATGAATACAAAATGGATCGAATTTTTAATCCCCATAACCATCATTTGTACAGCCATTAATAACCTGCTGCAAAAACCGGGCGCAACCAAAAAGAAACTGCCGCTCATTTACTTTTTTGCGCTGTTCTTTGGCATGATACACGGCATGGCTTATGCCACCACTCTGCTTTCATTAGAGGGCACAGAAGGCCTTGTCGCACATTTGTTTGCCTTTAATCTTGGAATAGAAGTTGCGCAATTGCTGGTAGTGGCCGTGGTTTTGGCTCTTTCTCATTTAGTAGTTAACATTATCAAGCTGCCCGCTCAAAGATGGTTACAGATAATTTCTATAATAATATTGATTTTTTCATGTAAAATGGCATTTGAACGGCTGCCTGAATTATATTTGAAAGCCGCATAAATGTTTAACCTTTTTTTCAAACTGAAACTGAATAAACACATGATGAAATGAGCCATTATCACCTTGCATATCCAAAGCAATGATTATTTGGCGAATTCCATTAGACCAAAAAAAACAATAAAAATTAACTGATGAAAAAGTTCTTGATTCCTTTTGGTTTTCTGCTTTTTGTTGTAGGAAAATCGAACGCTCAAAACACTCAAAACAATCCGGGTTCCAACCACGGAAACAAGTTTGAGCAATTGGGTGGCATCCTGCCGACGCCAAATGAATACCGCACTGCAAGCGGCGCTCCGGGCCCTAAGTACTGGCAGCAACGTGCAGATTATGACATAAAATGTAACCTTGACGAAAGCAAATTACAGCTAACCGGTAGTGAAACGATCACTTACTGGAACAACTCTCCCGACGCTTTAACCTATTTGTGGTTGCAACTTGATGAAAATGAGCACAGCTCAAAAAACAACGCAAATTACCAGGATGGTAGTGGCATGCCGGATACAGCCAGCAGCCAACAGATAGGCCGTATGATGTCGCAAAACGAACCTAACAAAGGTGGCGTGAACATCATCAAATTGACGGACGGACTGGGCGCAGCAATGAAATATACGATCAACAAAACAATGATGCGTGTAGAGTTGCCAACTCCACTAAAACCGGGCAAACAAATTGTTTTAAAAGTTGACTGGAACTATTATATCAGCAACCGTATTAAAGAAGGCGGCCGCGGTGGTTATGAATATTTCCCTGAAGATGGCAACTACCTTTTCACCATTACACAATGGTATCCTCGCCTTTGCGTGTACAGCGATTTCCAGGGCTGGCAAAACCACCAGTTCACTGGTCGCGGAGAATTTGCGTTGACCTTCGGAAATTTCAAGGTACAAATGACAGTTCCTTCCGACCACGTAGTGGGCGGAACAGGAGAATGCCAAAACTATCAGCAGGTATTATCTCCGGCGCAATTTGCACGCTGGCAAAAAGCGCAAACTACCAAAGAACCGATTGAAGTAGTTACGCTTGACGAAGCAAAAAAATCTGAGCAGGATAAAACCACAAAGACAAAAACATGGATCTTCAAAGCAGACAACGTCCGTGACTTTGCATGGGGAAGCAGCCCTAAGTTTGTGTGGGACGCAATGCCTGCTTATGTTGAAGGCAAAAAAGTAATGTGCATGAGCTACTATGGAAAAGAAGCGTATGGCCTTTACCGTAAGTTCTCTACAAAAGCTGTTGCTCATACCATTAAAACATATTCTAAGTTCACTATTCCTTACCCATATCCTGTTGCACAAAGCGTAGAAGCATCAAACGGTATGGAATACCCAATGATTTGCTTCAACTATGGCCGTACAGAAAAAGACGGCACTTATAGCGAGGCGGCTAAATATGGTATGCTGGGTGTGATTATTCACGAAGTGGGTCACAACTTCTTCCCTATGATCGTTAACAGCGATGAGCGCCAGTGGACATGGATGGATGAAGGTTTGAACACTTTTGTTGAGTATCTGACAGAAGAGTTGTACGACAATAAATTCCCTTCCCGTCGCGGACCGGCATTCACTATCACTGATTACATGAAATTGCCGAAAGATCAGTTGGAGCCAATTATGACCAACTCTGAAAATATTGTACAGTTTGGACCAAACGCATATTCCAAACCGGCAACAGGTCTGAACATTTTGCGTGAAACCATTATGGGTCGCGAATTGTTTGACTATGCTTTTAAAGAATATGCAAGACGCTGGGCATTCAAGCACCCTACGCCTGCTGATTTCTTCCGCACAATGGAAGATGCCAGCGCTGAAGATCTTGACTGGTTCTGGAGAGGTTGGTTCTTTGGTACAGACGCTTGTGATATTGCATTGGATAGCGTGAAAGGTTTCAAACCAGAGTTCATTACTAAATCAAACGGTACTGCAGTTGTTTATAAAAAATTGGCGGGCCCTCAGGTGAACGCATTTGAAGACATTTCTAAAGTGCGCAACCGCGATGATAAAAACATCCAGTTCCTGACTGACGCAGATACAACGCTTCGTGATTTCTACTGGAAGTATGATCGCGGTATTGAGCCATACGACACAACAAACATAGCTGTGCCAAACAATACAACTGCAGCTACTTTGACAGACGATGAGAAAAAAGCAATCGCTGCTGAAAACTTCTACCAATTGTTCTTCACCAACAAAGGCGGTCTCGTTATGCCAATCATCATAGAATGGACATACAAAGACGGCACTAAAGAAGTTGAAAGAATTCCGGCACAGGTTTGGCGCAAAAGCGAAACCAAGCTTTCTAAAATATTTGTGAAGCACAAAGAAGTGGCAAGCATTAAACTTGACCCAATGCGTGAAACAGCAGATATAGACGAAAGCAACAACAGCTGGCCGAATGTATCTGCTCCTAGCCGCTTCCAGGTGTTCAAAGCTGCTGAGCAGGCCCGCGGTCAGTCAACCGGCGGAAACCCAATGCAAGCTGCTGAGAAGAAGAAAGGATTTTAAGAAAGTCAAAAATAAACAGTCAAAAAGCGTCTCCGATTTTTCGGGACGCTTTTTTGTTGTGGCAGTGTTTGTAATTTATAGTCTCGAATACTTACCACTAAGCTAAGGGTTTTCCTAGTGGAGGTTTGGTGCGGGGTAACAGGAGTACCTTATTGTTTATTCTTTAAGTACTTTCCCCGTATACTGTCCTTTAACAACAGATGTCTTTCCATCTTTTAAGAAATGTAACTCATACACAAAAGTATAGTTGTCTCCATTTTTTGATACAGTGACTGTACTTCCGTCCATTTTATAGAAATCTGTCGCATCGGGCCCTTCTGTGCCCATGAACAAAGTTCCATAGCTAAGACTTTGTTTTGAAAAATTCAAGCCAACCATTGCCTCATCAAAATTCTTCGTAGAATCAAAATCCGCTGTATCAAAATAATGAGCGGTAAATGTGCCACTAGTCGGAATTTCACTTTTGTAAAAGCCGAATTCAACTGCATTTGCCCCATTATCAGCCTGTAATGTAGTCGTAAGAAATACTTGCACATAACCACTGCCGATAAAATCATTGCTGTAATAGGCAGCCCCAGTCGGGTAGTTTTTGCCTTCGTAAGTAAAGTAGTTTTCGTTTTGAGTCTCGCTAATATTTTTCTGGCAGGAAGAAAAACCAGCAAATAAGGCTGTAAGACCAAGGAAGGTCCATTTTGTCATTTTCATTACCAATAGGTTTAGGATTGATTAAATTACCTTGACCGCTAAGGTAGCGCTCAAACGTTAAAAGGCAATCCCAAATTAATACTCTTCAATTTTTGAAATACTGTTGCATTTTTTATTAGTTTTGTTGCCAGATGCGCAAATCCCTTATAAAAGTCATCACGGTTTTAATGCTTTTGGTGTTTACCCAAAAGATGGGATTGCGTTTGTGGCTACACAATTGGTATCATACTGAGCAGGCAAATGAAAAGAAGGACCCGCTTTCATCCGGCGAAGACAAATCCGTCAAGTGCGATTGTATTGACGACTTTTTAATGCCGCTTGATGAAACTCCTGTTTTTTCCCTGCATGTTCCTACACAGGAATTCAAAACAATCTTCTCTGTTTATAATTCACCTTTCTCATGCGCAGAAAAACTATTCTGCTCGCTGAAAGGTCCGCCAATGGCATAACCCATCTTTCTCTGTATTTGACAATTGATTGATTGATTGAGTTCGTCTCGGTCATTACTCATAATTCAATACGCATAACTCATTACTTTTTCCCTTGTGAAAACACCCATATGCTTCACATGCATTGGTGCATTTCATTAATCTCCATTTGATTTGGCATGAAATCATTCTTTATACGACTTACTATACTGGTTGTTTCTATACATTCCTGCCAGTTAATTTCTGCGCAGAATAAGACCGGCAAAGCTCCGGGATCATTATCCGGCAATATATTTGAGAAGAAAACCAGCGCCCCTTTGCCCAAGGCAACGATCTACATTCCTGATCTTCAAACGGGAACTGTGGCAGATGACAGTGGACACTATTCATTTAAGACACTTCCTCAAGGTACCTACCTCGTTGAGGTACGTTATATAGGATATAAGGCCCAAACAAGAAACATAACTGTAAATGGCGCCATACGCAAGCAGGACTTTGCCTTAACTGACGAAGTGGTGGAAGAAGGAACCGTGGTGATCACGGGCACTTCGAAAGCTACGCAAATCAAGCGCAGCCCGGTTCCTATCGTTGCAGTAAGTCATACATACCTTACAACAAATCTGAGTTCAAATATCATTGATGCTATCGCAAAAGTACCCGGTGTAAGTGCCCTTACTACGGGACCAAATGTTTCAAAACCTTTTATTCGCGGGTTGGGTTACAATAGAATTTTGACATTGTTTGATGGTGTTCGACAGGAAGGTCAGCAGTGGGGCGATGAACATGGCATTGAAGTGGACCAATACGGCGTTGACAGGATTGAAGTGATCAAAGGCCCGGCCAGTTTAAGTTACGGCTCTGATGCATTGGCAGGTGTTGTAAACCTCATTCCTACTCCGCAGCCCCAAGACGGCAAAATAAAAGGCGAAGTACAGGCGGAGTATCAAACCAACAATGGGATGTTTGGAGGAACGGCAATGCTTTCCGGCAATAGAAACGGTTTCGAATGGATGGGGCGTGTTTCTCACAAAGAAGCCACCAATTACAGAAACAAAATTGATGGCAGGGTTTTTAATACTGGGTTTAAAGAAACAGACGCAACCATTGCAATGGGCCTGCACGGCAAATGGGGCTACACGCATTTGAACCTTTCTATGTTTGATGATCTGCAGGAAATTCCGGACGGCAGCCGCGATTCAGTAACAGGAAAGTTCACGAAACAAATTACCGAAGATGATCTTTACCGGCCGATCGTTAGCGATGATGAATTAAAATCATATGCGATCACTCCATTGCACCAACATGTACAGCACTACAGAGGCTATTTGAACAACAATTTCATTTTGGGCAATAATGGCAGACTTGGCGTTAACCTTGCCTTTCAGCGCAGCGTAAGAAGAGAGTTCAACCATCCCGAAGCTCCTTACCAGGACGTTGCGGGTTTGTACTTACAAATGAACACTTACTCATACGATGTAAAATATTACCTGCCCGAGATTGATGGTTGGAATTTTACTACAGGTGTGAATGGTATGTTTCAGCAAAATGACGTAACAAAAGGAACGGAGTTCATAATACCGTCTTATCATCAGTTTGATATAGGTCCGTTTGCCTTGATAAAGAAAACATTTAACAGGTTGGACATTGCAGGCGGTGTACGTTATGACAGCAGATCTTTTAACAATAGCGCATTGTATACTGGCACTGATCCTGTTTCCGGTTTTGAGAAGCCTGTACATGGCGCAGACACAGTTGGTGCGGACAATCCGTTTTACAATTACAAACATACGTTTACGGGCTTTTCAGGAAGCGTAGGCGCGACCTATAAAGTTTCAGAAAAATTTGCACTGAAAGGAAATATTTCAAGAGGTTACCGTGCACCAAACATTTCTGAAATTTCCGCCAACGGTGTGCATCCCGGAACGAATATTTACCAGGTGGGAAATAATCAGTTTAAACCAGAATTCTCTTTGCAGGAAGATCTTGGTCTTTCCTATACTTCAAAATATGTGATCATCAATTTCAGTGTATTTAACAACACTATTTCTAATTACATTTTTAATCAGAAGCTTGCTGCAACCAATGGTGGAGACTCGCTTTTAAACGGCAATACTGTTTACAAATTTCAACAGGGAAAAGCCAATTTATATGGTGGAGAATTAAGTGTAGATTTCCATCCGATAAAACCTTTGCACTTCGAAAACAGTGTATCTGTTGTGTACGCCGATAACAAAAACGTAAGCGGCGCTATGAAGACAGACAGCAACAGATACCTCCCGTTCGTTCCACCATTACATGGCATTTCTGAATTGCGCTATGATTTTGATGGGAAGGCTCATCACATTGTTGATGGCTTTGCAAAAGTTCAATTAGCCTACTATGCGAAACAAAATCGTGTTTACCTTACCGACAATACAGAAAGCGCCACGCCAGGGTATACACTGGTAAATGCCGGTGTTGGTGCGGGTTTCACTAATAAAAAAGGCAGAACACTGTTTAATGTGTATTTAATGGCAAACAACATTTTTGACGTTGCCTATTGGGATCATTTGAACAGGTTGAAATATTTTCTGTACTCCGATGCAGACACGAATCCAAATCATGGTATACATAACATGGGGAGGAATTTTTCATTTAAAGTTAATGTGCCGCTGGAGTGGAAGGACTGATGACTGAATAACCGAGTAACTGAATAACTGAACTTGAAGGTCGGACGCTCTTCAATAATTCAACATTCAGTTAATCAGTTATTTTTTAAATTGTGTTATAATACCTTTTATAATGAATCTTACACCTAGTACCTTATTCCTCGATATCGGCGGAGTGTTGCTTACCAATGGCTGGGACCGCAATGCACGCAAACAGGCTTCTCAGCAATTCAATCTTGATCTGCCTGAGCTTGAGGAAAGGCATCACCTGACTTTTGATACATACGAGGAGGGAAAACTTTCACTGGAAGAATATCTTACAAGAATTGTTTTCTACGAACCAAGGTCTTTTACCAGGGAGGCTTTTATCAATTTCATACAATCGCAATCGCAGCCTTACAATGAGATGATCGATATGATCTGTGCACTCAAAAAGAAATACAATTTAAAGATTGCGGTTGTAAATAACGAAGGCAAAGAGTTTAATGAATTCAGGACAAGCAAATTCAAATTGAATTCGTTTGTTGATTTTTTTATTTCTTCATGCTATGTACACATGCGCAAACCGGATGCTGATATTTTTAAACTGGCACTGAACATTGCGCAGGTAGCGCCGGAAGAAGTGTTATATATTGAAGATAGACCAATGTTTATCTCCGTAGCTGAAAGTCTGGACATTAAGGGCATTGTGCATAAAGATTATGACTCAACAAAAGTAGCATTGAAAGAATTCGGATTAAGTGTTTGAGTTTTTAACCGCAAAGGGCGCGAAGGTTGCGCAAAGGAAGCAAAGAATACAAATTACAAGTCTCAAAAACACATAGACCTCGAAGAAACACAAGGGAGACGTCAGTTCTCAACAGTTCAAAACCTTCGTTTCCTTTGCGCAACCTTCGCGCCCTTTGCGGTTAAACTTCGGTCTCTCTTTTCTTTCTTTTCTTCGGTGCAGACACTACCTTTTCATTCTTTTCTGTAGCTGCTTTCTTGTCTTCTCTTAGTCCAAGAAAAATAGGATGTCGCAGAACAGCATCCTGTGTCCATTCGGTGTAAGTCACTTCACACACGAGTTGTGGCTTTACCCATGTTACAGGCATGTTTGTTTTTGGAACGCTATCGAATGGAGGCTTCTTAACAACAAGCGGCTGCAATTTTTGATAAACTTCTTTCAACGTTTTTTCAGTAAAGCCAGAGCCACTATGGCCGATATATTCCAGTTTATTGCCATCATATTTTCCCAAGATAATTGCGCCAAAATATTTTCGGCTCTTACGCGGCTCTGTAAAGCCGCAAATGATCGCTTCGAGTTTTTGTGTATTCTTTATCTTCAGCCAGCTTTTGCTTCTGTGATCAATGTAGTACTCGCTTTGCATATCTTTTGCCATCACGCCTTCCAAACCCTTCTTTAAAGCCAGTTTGAAAAACGCTATCCCTTCTCCAACAATATGATCACTGAAAATAATCACGCCACTTTTAGGAACAAGATTTTGCAGAATTGTTTTGCGTTCGATAAGCGGTAAGCCTGTAAGATTTTTTCCACTATACCACAGAATATCAAAGACATAGAATGCAAGTTTTGCTCTTCTGCCATTCTTTACAAAATTTTGCAAGTTTTGAAAGTCTGGATATCCTTCATCATTCAACGCAACTATTTCACCATCAACAATTGCATCGCCTTTCCATTCTTCTCGCAGAGCATCAGTAATTGCAGCAAATTTTTGCGTAAATGAAAGATTGTTGCGTGATCGCAATTCTACTTTTCCTTTATTCAGGTAAGCCAATGCTCGATAACCATCCCACTTGATTTCATACAACCAATCTTTGTTATCAAACGCTTCTTCTACTCTAGTTGCCAGCATGGGTTTAAGATCATGAGGAAACGCTTGCTTCTTCCCTTTCTCGAGCAACTCATTTACTGATGCATCGCCAATCACTTCAACATCTTCCTCAACTTTTTTTTTGGCTGTTTTTGTTGTGGTTGTTTTAGCAGCGGACTTTTTCACCGCCGATTTTTTTGACGCGGTTTTATTAGAATGCCAAACATTTTCGCTCGTAGCAGCAATCTTTTCTATTGTTTTTTTGGAGATAACAGATTTGTCGTTTTCAGTAATATCGTCCGTAGAGGCATATTTGTCTTTGTGTTTTATCAACAACCAAGTATTCTCCCCTTTGCCATGCATTTTTACCAATGCATAACTTCCTTTTAGTTTTTTTCCTTTTAAAGTAAACTTAATCGTACCGGCATGAAGTTGTTTCAGTAAGCTTTTCTCCTGGGATCTTTTATCGGTGGGGACATCTTCATCTGATAAATACGTTCCTTCATCCCAAACGATCACTGTTCCTGCTCCATAATTTCCTTCGGGAATAATGCCTTCGAAATTGCGGTAATCATATGGATGGTCCTCCACCATCATTGCCAGGCGCTTCACTTCCGGATCGGTTGATGGGCCCTTCGGTACGGCCCAGCTTTTCAATACACCGTCCATTTCCAACCTGAAATCGTAATGCAGATGCGACGCGTCATGCTTTTGTATCACAAAACGCAATTCACCCCTTTTCGCCTTTCCTCCTTCCGGCTCCGGCGTTTGTTTGAACGATCGCTTTTGTTTGTATTTGGCCAGACTCATTTTAATTAAAAATTGAAAGTTGAAAATGAGCTTGTAGACAATCTCTACGAGTTATAACAAACACGGTCTTGTGATAAATCACCAAGTAGCACGTAACGCATTTTCGACCTCCAATTTTCAATCAAAAAATTGTGCCAGTCAATAATTGAAAGTTGAAAATTGAAAATGCTTCTTGTGTTGCTGCGCTCATGTCGCGCTAGCCGATGCTTGTGAAATAATGGTCGTTCTTCGCATAAAACCTCATTTTCAACTTTCCATTTTCAACTCTCAATTAACTTAATTCCCGTCTTTGTAAACTCAATCTTCTTCTGTTTATAAAGATTTCCCGTTGTCATTTTGAAAGTCTTTTTGCTCATGCCGAAAAAGCTGTAAATCTCTTCGGGATCGGATTTGTCGTGGTACGGCAGGTAGCCGTTATTTTCCACGAGTAAGCGAAGTATTTTATCTCCTTCGTCTTCTACCCTTTTATAACCGGAGGTTCCGGCGGCAACGTCTATTTTGTTGTCCTCGCGGATCGCTTTGACAAAACCCTTAAAAGTATCGCCCACACGAATATTGCGGTATATTTCGTTGAAATGCAGTACTCCTGTGTGTTTGTTATTGATAATCACCACATAGCCAATGTCGGTACGACGATAAACGATGAGCTGAACGGCCTCTTTTTCTTTTACCGTAAGGTCATCATTATTTAAGAAATACTCAATTTTCTCAGTAGCAGCTACCCGTCCGGTTTGCTCGTCGACGTATATTTTCACCAGGTATTCGCCACCGGTGCGCATACCAGAAAGTTGTTTTGAAGTGGGCACGAAAATATCTTTCATCAGACCCCAGTCAAGAAAAGCTCCCTGGCGGGTTACCGTAACGGCTTTCAAGAGCACAATATCGCCCACCACGCCTTTCGGGTGCTGCGTTGTAGCGATTACACGGTTTTCAGAATCGTGATAAACAAAAACCTTTAACTCATCACCGATTTTTGTGTTTTCCGGAACGAATCGTTTCGGTAATAAAATGCCTTCATCACCATCATCCAGGTAAACGCCAAAATCTACCATTCTGATAACGTTCAATGTGTTGTATTCGCCAATTTTAACCATGGGGCAAAAGTAGACAAAGACTGCGTTAATTTGAAAATTTGAAAATATGAGAATTTGAAAATTCTTTCTGCGCAACTTCTCCTTATCAAACCACCTCCAATTTGGAAAGCAAATAATAAGTAAAAAAGATGCACCTAAAGCATTTTCAAATTACCAAAAATCCAGAGAGCCTATTTTTTTAAAAAAAGTCCCTCATCCATGTTACCATACATTTTTTTCCCGCGACTAATTTTCCGGCCTGTCTTATACCATTGACCGTTAACCTTATTTCGTGAAAAAACAATCAAGTGTCATTAAGTACTAAACCCTATTGCTCAAGCACCATTGATCGTTAAACCTAATCTTATTGTACCAAATGACCATAAACCTGTCCTTTTGAGCTTCTTCCACCCCTTAACCCTTGTTGGGTACGCTGACGTTAAACCTTGAGGGATATACCATTAACCATTAAACCTTATTCTTTTGATGGTTATCCCTCTTTGTCCTTTCTTTTATATTTGCATAATCACATACCAGTCATTATGCGTTACTTCTATTTGCTTTTTATCTCCTTTTTTATTTTTTCCTGCACACACAAATACAAAAATCCTCACGTGGAAATTGAAACGGAACTGGGTGACATTGAGGTTGAGTTATATCCCGAACAAGCACCCAAAACAGTGGCTGCCTTTTTATCGCATATTGATTCAGGCTATTATAAAAGATGTTCTTTTTACCGCGTATTGAATACGGATAATCAGTCTTCCGATGCACCCAAGGCCGAACTTATCCAGGGAGGCATTTACAAAATGCCTTCGGCAAAATTCCATCCGGCCTTTATTCCCCATGAAACCACTCAGCAAACACATATTCTGCATAAAAATGGCACCATATCAATGGCCAGAAATGAACCCGGAACTGCAACCTCAGAGTTCTTTATTTGCATCGGCGATCAGCCGGGATTTGATTATGGTGGAGAAAACAATGCAGACGGGCAAGGGTATGCCGCTTTTGGAAAAGTGGTTAAAGGAATGGATGTGGTGAGAAAAGTTTACAACAGCAAAGAAGATAACACTTCGTTTGAACCGCCGGTGATGATTATGAATATCGTGAGGCTGTAGAATAAAGGCCTCTTGCACCCGTCATTGCGAGACCTGCCGAGGAGGATGATCGAACTATAAAAACAAAATCAAGAAACAGCGGGCGGTCGAAGCAATCTTAATCGAAGTGCCGGGGATTGCTTCGCCACACATGCACTATGCGCAAGATTTCTTCATTTAATCTGATAGTGATTTTTTGCCGTGGCATCGCAATGACGATGCGAACTTGCCTACAAATCCGCACTTCCTATCATTTCAACATCTCCAACACCTCACCCTTCACGGCAACTCCTAATCCGGGATTTTCATTGTACAAAATTCTTCCATAGTCAAAAGCCACTCCCGTTGCGGCATCAGCTTCCAGCAACAATGGCCCGTCCATGTCTATGTAATCCGCCAGTGGAGCAAGATGCGCAATGGCTGCACTTCCAATACTTGTTTCATTCATGCTGCCGATCATAACTTTCATATCCAGCTTGCGGGCATTCTCGATCATGCGCAGTGCCGGCGTAATGCCAGAGCATTTTGTAAGTTTTATGTTGATGCCGTGAAAATGTCCGGCGCATTTTTGCACATCATGTTCTGTTACGCAGCTTTCGTCAGCAATCAAAGGCAGCGCCGATTTTTCATACAACCATTTCATTCCTTCCCAATCGTCTTTTGCCAGCGGCTGCTCAACAAATTCCACATTCAAATCTTTGAAGACATCTATTTTTCCCAGCGCATCTTCTTTTGTCCAGCCGGCATTTGCATCTATGCGAAAAACAGCATCTGTATGTTTTCTCAACGCTTCAATAATCGCTATGTCATTGTCTGTTCCCAATTTTATTTTGTACACAGGCCATGGCTTGTCGTTCATCTTCTGTACCATTTTATCAATATCGTCAATGCCGATGGTGTAGTCTGTTACAGGCGATTTTGCAATATCGCCGTTCCACATTTTATACAGCGGCTCACCTCTCCATTTTCCATAAATATCCCAAGCGGCTATATCCAATGCACACACGAGAAAATTATTTTGCGGCAGCAAATGATGGAGGTAATGCCAGTATCTTCCCGGCTCAGTGAAAGAAAACTTCTCTACGAACATTTTCTTCAACTCCAGGTCAGCGGACATTTTTTCAACGGGAATATTGTAATACGCAATTGCAGGCGCTTCACCGTAACCTTTAATACCATTGAAGTTCAGCTCAACAACAAGCGAAGGTTGATGCGTTTTTGTTCCTTTGGAAATGGTAAATGGATAAACGAATTTGCTGTTAAGCTGTGTGGATCGAACTTTCATAAGACTAAAATTTGGTGAAACGTGAATCGTGAATAAGCTGTTGAACGTGTTTCATTTTTACCATTATAAATACTTTTTGACTCGTCTGCCATTCCATTCACGATTCGCCTTTCACGATTCACGCTTTACATCATATGCGATGAAAAAGTAATTATACGCTTTATTGTACTGACCAATAAATTCGTTTCTATCAAATGGCGCTCTGCCTTTCAGGAAATGGTCAAGCGTGGAAACAGATAATCCACACTCATCAAAAAGATCAAACATCATTTCTGGAGTAGTGTTGTACAGATCTGCAGAGCCCAATCCAAACTCAAAAAGAATGTATGGCTTGCAGCGTTTGATCGTGTTGATGCCGCCTTTCAAAACACCAAGCTCGGCACCTTCTACGTCAATCTTTATCAGGTCGATGCGAAGATCGGAAGGAATAATATCATCCAGCATTTCAATTGTTACCTTGATCTGCTTTGTATGGTAATCCTCGCCCTGAACAGTGCGCTCTTTCAAGCCGCTTATCGCGGGTCTGTCCACAACGTACGAAAACTCCGCTTCGCCTTTTGCATCCGACAAAGCAAGGTTGTACATCACGACTTTTTTACCATATTGCTTTTTGATTTTTTCGAACAATGGCGGGATCGGCTCGAAAGCATAACCTTTTCCATCAGGTGCTGCTTTGATCAATTCACGAAGAATGTGTCCCTTGTGCGCTCCGATATCAATATAATTGGAATTGCGGTTCAATACCTTGTTAATGACTTTGGTTGTTTGAAAATCGTACACATCAAAAGGACCGGTAAAAAACTTATCGGTAAAATTGTAAAGCCTGTATGCGCCTTTTTTTGCAGCTAATACTAATGCATCCGGAACGATTTTTCTTAACCTGATTTTCGCCATAATGGGTGGTGTAGCCTTTTGGAATGCCCGAAGATAAGGCAATTTGAAAATTTGAAAATATGTAAATATGGGAATTTGAAAATTGGGGTTGCCGCAACTTTAAGCATTCTAATAATTTCATACAATTATTTTATTCTTAAACATTCAAGATGCTCTTTATAAACAAAATACCTCTACAGAGAACGCATTTTCAAATTTTCAAATTATGCCAGTTTCTCAAGCACCGCAAATCCCCAACTATCGATTGTGATGGACTTAGTTTGGTAGAAGTCGTATGTTGTATTGGTAAAAACGTCTTTAAAACTGCCGCGTATGTAAGGATGTGACGTGGAGATATTTACCGGATGTTCTGAAAGATTCAGAAATACCAGCACTTCTTCATCGCCGTTTTTGCGGAGATAAGAGAATACATAATCAGCGGCATTTGTCTGGATCATGAAAGTGGAGGAATCTACCGCACGCAAAGCCTCGTTTCGTTTTTTCAGTTCCAGTAAGGTTTTGTAAAAATCATTCAACTCGAATTTATCCGTCCATTCGATGGGATCGCGTTCAAAGAACTCTATTGCTTTTCGATTGGGCAGTTCCTGTCCGGAATAAATGAATGGAATGCCGTTCCAGGTAAAACAAAGAACAGCAAAGGCTTTCGCAGCCTCCCCCATGCGTTCGTATTCGCTTCCGCTGTGAGAATTTTCATCGTGGTTACTGGTAAAATATGCCCTGAATGCGTGCGAAGGAAATGTTTCGTTGTAGGTTTTAAGAATGGCCTGCAGCCCGTTTATGTCAATTGATTTTCGCCAGAAAGCTTCCATGGAGTGAAGAAATTTCCATGTATAGGTGGCGTCAAAGACTTCGTGATAAACTATGTCCTCGCATTCTGCGAACCAAAACAGTTTTTTCACATTGTCGCAGCCTGTTCTAGCCTCTTTCCAGAAATCAACGGGCACGAGCATAGCCATATCGCAGCGAAACGCATCTATATTGCACTCTTTGATCCAGAAAAGCATCATATCAATCATGGCTTTGCGCAGATCAGGATTGTCGTAGTTGAGGTCAACCACATCATCCCATCCATGTGCGTCGAAGAATTCACCGTCCAGATTTTTGCGATAGTATTCAGGATGCTCGCGGATCCAGCGATGATCCCAGCCTGTGTGATTGGCCACGATATCGATCATCACTTTCATACCCAGCTGCTGCACTTCCTTAACGAGCGCCTTAAAGTCTTCCATCGTTCCAAACTCCGGATTAATGGAAGTATAATCGCTGCAAGCATAATAACTGCCCAGCGATCCTTTTCTTTTGGCGAAGCTTATGGGCGTAACCGGCATAAAGTACAAAATCTCCACCCCCATGTTCTTTAATCGTGGTAAATGCGCCTTAAAAGCATTAAAAGTTCCTTCCAGAGTATATTGCCTGAAGTTTACCTCGTAAATATTCGTCGAATGTATCCATGAAACGGGCTGAAAGAGTGTATCCATGGAATAAAAATAGGGATTTTGACAGTGGAAAATTGAAAGTTGAAAACGGGGGACGCAGATTATCACGGTTATCAAGATTTGAAATGATTAATAAAAATCATGAGGATCATCACAGTCTTGACGATCTGCGTTCCAATCTCTCCCATTTTCAACTTTCAATTTTCAATTTTCAATTTCCACGTATTTTTGCCCTATGAAGCAGTTCAACGTTCCAAACATATACCGTAGCCCGCTCATTACCGCCATTAAAAACAAGCGCAAGCAGGATGATAAATTGAAAAAAGATTTCACTCCTACACAGCTGGATCTGGGTACTTTACACATTTATCTTGCGCGACACTTCGGCTTTTGTTATGGTGTGGAAAATGCCATTGAAATTGCTTTCACAACTGTTGATGAAAATCCCGGGAAAAGAATTTTTCTTTTAAGTGAAATGATCCACAATCCGCAGGTAAATGCTGATCTGCAGGAACGTGGAATTCAGTTTTTGCAGGATACCTACGGCAAACAGATCATTCCATTTGAAGACTTGACAGCAGATGATATCGTTTTGATCCCTGCATTTGGAACAACGCTGGACATTGAAGAGAGACTGAACAAGATCGGCATTCATACCGAAAAATATAATACCACCTGTCCTTTCGTAGAAAAGGTTTGGAACCGCAGTGAACAGATCGCCCAAAAAAGCTACTCAATTGTTGTGCATGGCAAACCAAAACATGAGGAAACAAGAGCTACTTTTTCCCATGCAGCTTCACACACGCCAACCGTTATTGTGAATGATATGCAGGAAACAATTGATCTTGCGAAATACATTACCGGAGAAAAACCTGCAGACGAATTTTACCAGGCTTTTAAAGGCAGATACAGCGAAGGATTCGATATTACAAAAGACCTGCAAAGAATTGGGGTTGTTAACCAGACAACGCAACTGGCAACCGATACACAAGCCATTGCCGAATATTTGAAAAAGGTAATGCAGGAACATCACAAACTAAATGACTCAAACATCGGCGAACGTTTTGCAGATACAAGAGATACGCTTTGCTACGCTACCAATGACAACCAAACGGCTGTTACAGGAATGCTTTCCACTCCGGCGGATATTGCCGTTGTGGTAGGCGGATACAATTCTTCCAACACAACGCACCTTGTTGAGTTATGTGAAGAAAAACTGCCAACTTATTTTGTAAACAGCGACGAAAAAATACTTTCACCAACAGAGATATTGCACTACAATTTCCACACGAAACAAGAGCTTCTTTCGCACGATTATTTGCCCGCAAAAGAACCATTGAAGGTTTTAATTACCAGCGGTGCATCATGTCCCGATGCCCTGGTAGAAAGAGTAATCAGAAAGCTGGCGGGGTTTTATGGCGTGGGGAATAAAGTGGATGAACTAGCGAATAATTGAAAATTGAAAATTGAGAGTTGAAAATTAGAAAGTCAAAAACTGCGTTCCATTTTCAACTCTCAACTTTCAATTTTCAATTCCCTAAAGGTTTTCCTTCAAGTACTTCTCCAGCTGTTTGTCATCCGGGTTCATTTCAATTAAAACGCCTTCTTTGTTCATCAAAAAGGACGTGGGTATTCTTTGGATATACCAGGCGTTTGCAACTTTGCCATCCTTACTGTTGCTTTCGTTTACCTGTATCCAGTTTATTTTGTCGTATTTGATGGCTCTCTTCCATGCGTCTTTACTGTCATCCACACTAATACCGTAAATCTCGAAACCTTTGTCTTTGTATTTTTCATACAGCTTTACCAAATGCTTGTTCGACTGTCTACAGGGACCGCACCAGGATGCCCAAAAGTCGATCAGTACTATTTTCCCTTTTAATGACGACAAGGAAACGTTTTTTCCATTTACATCCGGCAAAGAGATTTCCCCAGCCGGCTGCCCTTGCCGTGGCTGTGCATAAGCAACCGCTCCGGCAAACATCAGTATAACAACAAATAGAAATTTCCTTTTCATAGTATTGATTCGAGCGCCGCAGCGCAAAGAAATTTAACGAAAAAAGCGGGAAACTATTGCCGCATTTTTCATGTCGCAAGAGCCTCCCGCCTGTTTATTGATAAAATAAATTAGTGTTTGCAGCAAGTTGTACTGTCTGTACAACCTTTAGCGCAGTCTTTTCCTTTGCAGCAGTCTTTATCTGTGCAATCTTTCATAATTCGCATCACTGCAGCATTTAGCGGCATTTTCACTAGTTGTTGTCATGCTTGCCTTTCTTTCGTACTGGCAGCAAGTGTGTAATTTTTTGTAAGCTTCATCGCTTGCCGTAAAATTCTTTGTATCATAACCAGCCGCAGCGATTGATTTTTCAATGCCTTTGAGATCGGCTTGTTTTGCGTCGTAAGAAACTGTCAAAATCTTTGAATCCACATTCCAATCTGCGGAAGCAGCGCCTGCTTGTTTAGCTGCCTTTTCGATTGTTTTTTTACACATTCCACATTCACCCCACACTTTTACGGTTTGCTTTTGTGTTTGCGCAAATGAAGTAACTGAAATAAATAAGAAGGCTATAAATGAAAATAATTGAAGCGTTTTCATGATAATATTTTTTGTACCGCTATGCGGCATTGTTGATTTTTTGATAGCTATGTTCCGGCTTAAATATTGGCCGTAACATCTTTTATTCACACTAAAATAACGATTAAATTGAAACAACGGCATAAGTGCCATCAGGTTACGAAACGTAACGTTGAGAAGGTATTAAATTCTGAAAACGCTGTTGAGCACACATTTAGAGACGCCACAAATCGGAGGTGGCGCATGTGAGTTGTAAGTATAATTTTTGTCGCTGATCACCGGTGCATAATGATCTAACTGCCATGTGTGGTACGGTAAAATTGCAACCGGAACGTTTATTTCATAATCAAGAGAAACGAGTTTGTGGGCATCCTGAAGCTTTATCACTTTCACCTCGTCCTTGCAACATTTGTTCTTGCCATTCTCCATGCCGCATTTGCTGCAGGTTTTGGAATGCTCATGTTTGGCAAGAGTAAGTTCAGAACAAGCCAGTTTACCCATGCAATAATGCATTTCCAGCACCAGGCCACTCGTAATAGCCAGGTAAAGAACCGCCAACGCTATGGTAAATAATTTCTTCATGAGTGAGTTACAAAAATAGGCGACAAGAGCCTACTTAAAGACGATTTTGGATGAAAGGGCAAAAAATTAACAAAATCAGAGATTGGCACGCAGATGACGCTGATTGGACTGATTTTCACTGATTTGTTTTAAGGGAATAACTGACTCGCGACACAATCCGGTGTCAGGATTAATGAGTTTTTTTCATAATTGGAGAAAAAATCCGTGTAAATCAGTCCAATCAGCATCATCTGCGTGCTCTCTTAATGCTCTCTTAGTTTACGAAAGTCCAGTAAATTCCCACCCTCAGTTGCACACCGGGATATGGATAATTTGCTGTTGCAAGGTTGTTATTGGTGAAAGAGAAACCGTTTTTGAAACTGATTGTGTTAAGATTTTCGAGGCGTACATAAGAAACGAAAGAGCGAATGCGGAAGTGCAAATAGCCATCAATTTCCGGAGCTTTCAAATTAACCACACGGTCGTCCTGAAAATAGAACTGGCCAAACAACGGAGAATAACCATCGGCCTTGTACGGAGAATTATATTTTATTTCCAAACCGGTGTTCAGCACCAGGTTTTTAAAGCCAAGATTTCCTTCGTACCCGATCCTGTTTCTCGTGTAGAACAAAGGAACATTTACAGGGCCGTCACCAATTCTTTGTTGCAATGCAACTTGTGCATGCCAGATCAGATGCCTTGTAAGTTTGAAATCTTTGTCCGCATTTACCTGCAACAGGTTAAACGGCGAGCTCGCCTGGTCAGGATGATAGTAACCGTTAAAATAAGTGAAATTAGTCGCAAGAAAATATGCTCCTGACAGTTTCATTTTCAGGTACGGCACATCAACTGTTCCGAAGAACTTAATGATATTTTCTTTATTGAATGTCTGTTTGGTAAATCCGAAACTTCCTTCGCCGCTGAAAATGTATGATGGCGTTCTGTTAGTTATTTGGGTTCCCACCTGAAGCGTACCAAATCTTCTTCCAAGATATCTCTGAAGATGCCCGTAAATGCTGAAGTCTCCCGCATTATATCCTGTAGGATACAAATTACCGGCAGCTTCAAAATCCCATTTTTTGTTCCGTGTTTTATTACGGTACTCTCCGTGCAGGATTGTATTGTACAGCGTTCTTCCGTTGGAAGTAAAAGTTCCTTTGAGATTCTCGATCGAAGCGCCCAATTTTAAATATTGCTGCGGGTTGTGAGAATCAGGGAATGTATAAAATGAAAAGTCGTTCACCAGCTGCGTCCACTTTTCTTCTACAACGAAATTTGTTGGAGGCGGCGCAAAGAAATCGTATTTGTCTACGTAGTAAGAATCAGGCGACTGATCCACAAATGCATAGTCGAACTTATTGTATTGAACAGTGTATTCAACACGCAGGCGCGGATAAAATAAATGGGTAACCGTAGAGTCGGTTACAGTAGAATCTTTTTGCCCGAAATCGTACTGCTGCCTTAACAAGATAGCAGAATTCTTGTCCTTTGTTCCGGTTGATATTTTACTATTGAATACTGCAAACCCCGGTGCTATGTAGTTTCCCAATTGCACTGGAATGGTTACCCTGTCTTTGTATGTAACTGTGTTCTGCAGATCCGCTTCGTTTTGTATACCGCCATTTTCAGACCCCTGTAGTTTGTTAGACAATGCAATAAACTGAAGGTGATATCTTTTATTTTTTGACTGGTAAGCAGTGTTGAAACGAATATTACTGTGGTTGGTATTTTGATTTTTGAACCATCCCGGCGAGTTAATCAACCTGAACTGGAACCCTGCGTTCCAATTGGGCGTCATGTTTTGTGTATGCGTAAAACCGATTATCTGCTCTTTTTTACTTCCGAGCAAATAGCCGAGTTCAGAATATGGTTTTGTGGTAGTATAAAAACGTGTGTCTTCAATTGTAAACTTGTATACATCGTATGCATGAAAACCCGGATCCCAGCCGTCTTTCATATTTGGCGCAAACAGTAATGATTTGGCAGCAGCACCATTATTGCCCAGTGTCATGTAATGCGCAGGAATAGGAAAACGTTTAGTAAAATCACTGATGGAGGAATCCATTTTACTTTGACGCGTGGTATCAAGAAAGCGATAGGAAATGGTCAGAGAATCTTCCAAACCCGTTCTATGGCGTAGACTGTCATTACCGCCGCCGGTACTTCCGCCGCCCATTCCTTTGAAGCGGTTTCCCACGTTTTGAATAGGATTCTGCGCAGAAGCTTGCATTGCAATTACAATAATTGCAATGACGGTCATACTATATCTGAAATACTTCAAGAGTTTTTGCTGCGCCAAAACTGGAAATGTAATTTAATATGTAAAGATGTTACAGGCCGGCAATCAATCCTTTAAAAATGGTTGTCAATTTCGGCTCAGCCGCATGTGCAGCTTCCAGCACTTCTTCATGCGTGATTACATTTTCTTCTTCACGAATACCAAGATCTGTAATTACGCTGATCGCAAATACCGGTAGATTCATGTGTTGCGCCACGATCACCTCCTGCACAGTGCTCATCCCTACTGCATCGGCACCTATAATATGCAGCATTTTGTATTCTGCCCTTGTTTCAAAGGTTGGACCGGTAACGCCAACGTACACACCGCTTTTTATATCGATGCCGGCACCTGCAGCGATCGATTTTGCGGAAGCGATCATTTGTTTGCTGTAAGGCTCGCTCATGTCCGGAAAGCGTGTTCCCAAAGAATCTTCGTTTTTACCGATGAGTGGATTTACCTGGAACATGCTGATGTGATCAGTTATGATCATCAAATCGCCCACTTTAAAATCGAGGTTCATACCACCCGCTGCATTGCTTAGGAAAAGCGTTTCAATACCCAGCAATCTCATTACACGAATGGGAAATGTTACGTCCAACGCAGAATAGCCTTCGTAAAAGTGAAAACGTCCGGCCATTGCCACAATCGGTTTTCCGGCAAGCTGGCCGAAGATCAGTTTTCCCTGGTGTCCAATAACAGTAGACACAGGAAAGTGTGGAATTTTATCGTAAGGGATTTCTTTTTCAACGACGATTTCTTTTACAAGGTTACCAAGGCCGCTACCTAACACTATACCAGCCAATGGTTTAGCTGAATATTGGCTTTGAATGTAGGCAACTGTTTCTTTCAATTTGTCGAGTAGTGCTGACATAAATTTTGCTTTTAAAATTCCTTGTAACCTGTTGCTTTGCAATTATTTTAATGAACCCTTGCCATAAGCGGGAGCAAATATAAGAAAGCAGGGATAATAAAGAATTAGAAATTAGGAATTAGGGTTTAGGAATTAGGAATACTTTGGCTGTAAACATGTATTTAAGCAGCTTGTTTACTAAATAGTACGGCTCATTAAATCAAGAAGTAATGGGATACAGAAATCACTCCTAATTCCTAAACCCTAATTCCTAATTCCTAAAGGCCCAGATCTCTTGCTCCACTGATCTCCGTCGATATCTCTCCTAGCAGCATATTACCCTTATCATTTTGTCCGGTGTAGACTTTAACGAAATCAATTGATGGTATTTTTATTGACTGTCCGTTAGCGTCGACTGCCCAATCTATATTGAAAGAATTGAAATGATTTTTTGCATAATCATCGCCGGAAGAATAGTTATCGGCGTAACCAAAAGAAAATCCGGTATTGATGTAAATAAAACCGTTATCCATTAAACCAAAGGTATTTTTTAACAGAGCTCCCGTAAATGAGATTGAATCCTGGTTTGCTGCGAATGATGGATAATAGCAGTGATCGTGAAAAGGATTGATCTCAACTGCACCCATGTTTCCCAAATTATCTTTCCACTGAACATCGGCAGTTGATTTAGGATTGTAATAAGTGATGGTGTATTTCTTTTTGGTTGTTCCGGCGTTGTATTCGCTTCCGGCCAGCTCGTACCATTCATCATCGGGTAAACCATTGCCGTTTTTATCCTGGCTCACCATTACTATGCCCGGCTCTGACCACTCCATTGGCGGCGGCAAAGGATTTCCGTAAATGGCCAGATCAAATCCCGGCTTGTTGAGAATCGAGTGGTCAAATCCAAAAACAACATATCCGCCGTAAGCACCTAAATGCAACAACGCATCTGTCCCGCCGACAATTCCCTTCGGAGCATTTTTATCTCCTAGTCCTTCTTCGTTCACAAACTGGCCGGGAGCTGGCAAATAATCAAACACGACGCTGATATATTTGTTGCTGGCAGTGGTTATGGGTCTTATAGGTGCAGCAACCCGGAGTAAAATATTTTTTGTAAAATGCCCTTCCGCATTGCCGCCCGCATACATAAGTTTGTAATCGCCGGCCACGGTTGGCTTGTATTTAAACTCCGCAGTTTTTGAAAACAAAGAATCGTTCAGTTTCCATGAGTGCTCCACTTGTATGTTGTTATTAACGGTTGCCTTAATAATCACGCTATCGCCAAATGCAACCGAAAGTGTGTCCGTTGTAACAGACAATGAGATCACCGGCACAGGAGATGCGTCATCTTTCTTACAGGAGTATACAGATAAAATAATAATGGTTAAGGCCAAAAGCCAATTGAGTTTCTGATTCATCAGAATGTGTGTCTTAAGGTTTAAAAATGTTATGGTAAAAACGCGAAGTGTGCGGGAATATCACCCGCTGTTACGCTCCATCTTCTACGTCCCGCCCGGTCGAAACAATGGACAGCTCCCGGCGTGACGTAATCCTTTGCATCGGTTACATATATGTCGCCGTTGGTTTCGTTAACAGCGAGACCGTAAGGAATTTTGATTTGTTTTTGTATGCTGTCTGCAATGAAATTTTTAGAAATAATTTGCTTTTCCGGCACGTTAATCAACGCGTAACTCGTGACATTTTTATTGGTAATATAGCTCCACTCAACGCTGTACACATATGCGGAATCGCCTTGTATACAAATGTTTTCAGCGGCTATATTAAACGAGTCCGTAACCTGATCTGTTTTGGTATCGATAACAAACAGATTTGAATGTATGTCATAGTAATCGCCACGTGAAGTCACAAACAAATTGCCGTAGTTATCTTTTTTGACGTGATGCAAGTTGATCGCAACGTCTATGCGTTTTATTTCTTTGAACGTAGAAAGATCTACCACAGAAATGGTTCGCTCGTAATTGGGTGGACTATATCCGCCGGAGTTGGCAACATACAACTTGTTGTTTACGATGGCCATTTCTTCCGGCTGTCTACCCACCGTTACCCTGCGTAGTATTTGCAACGATGCGGTGTCTATTTCCGCGACAAAACCTTCTGGGGCATTAGGATCACCTACTATTCCCGCATACGAACTAACGTATACTTTGCCGTTGGCAAATGTTACATAGCGGCAATTGGGAATGTTGATCTGTCCGATTCTTTTCGCGGTATGTGCCTGCAAAACCTCTACTTTGTCAGACATATTAATCACTGCATAAAGTTTCGCTCCATAAATCTGTATATCATTTCCCACATCGCCTAACTCCTTTGTAGCAGTAGGATTGATCTCGTTGTAGATATTCCGTTTGTAAACACCTGTTCTAAAATCATAAAAATCCAGCGAGGCCTTATTCATGCCCATATTGCCTTCATTCAACAAGTAAAAGCCGCTGCCCAGCATCGAATCCGGCTGTACCTCTACCTCTTCATGACGTACAATCGATGGGTCTTTACGGCAGCTTGCTAAACCAGTTACCAACAGCAATAACAACCATACTGTCCTTATTTTATTTCTCATAAATTGCATTTTCATTCTACTACTACTAACATGTCGCCCCTCTGGGCTGGTATTTAATGATGACACGTTTATTTTCTCTTCTACTAACGTGTCGCCCCTCTGGGGCTTTGGTTACTCTCAACTTTCAATTTTCAACTTTCAATTCCTCTCAATTCCTATCTCCGCTCCCACCCGATAGTATCTTCCCGGCATTGGAAAATTCAGCACCACATCATAGTATTGATTGAACACATTGTTTACTTCAAGCAATAACTTGGCGTTGATATGTTTGCAGGAAAACTTTTTCGATAATGAGAGATCGTGTGTATACCACGGCTGTACATAGTTGACAGGAATATTCATTTTCTGGCTGTATCGCTCACCGGAATAGATGAAGCTGTAGTTGAAGCACCATGTTTTCCACAGCATGTTTACAATTGCAGAACCACTGTTTAAAGGCACGTACGGAATTTGCTGATTGTAATTGTCCGCTCCTTGTGTAATATCAACTGCATGCTGGTAAGTGTATTTCACCGTAGTGCTAATAACCAATTGCTGAAAACATTTCCACGATGTTTCAAGACTTGCATCAATGCCATGCACTTCCACTTTGCCAAGATTCAGCATCATCCAGCGATAGAGATTGGTAGTGGGCACGGCTACAATTTTATCTGTAACCGTGTTGTAATAGCCGTCTACCTGCAGCTGTATAAAACCAGGATTTGTGTTTGTAGCCTTCGCCCAGGTGAAACCCAGGTCATACTGCTTTGTATACTCCGGTCGCAATGATGTGTTACCAATAAAAGTGTAGTACAGATCATTGAAGGTGGGAAGCCTGAATATACTTTTGTAAAATCCGCGAACACGCAAATTGCTTTTTGTAAAAGGCTTCCACGATGCTGATAAAAATGGTGTTAGCTTTTGTTTGTTACCTGCCGACTCATACTCTCTTACCTTATCCCAAACCATCGTCTGCAAAGCCCCGCCCTGCACAATAACATTATTAAAATGCAAGTCACTCGTCAGAGAAACCAAGCCCTGGTACCTTGTCGGATATGCGAAACGATATAGGTTAGCATCTAGTTTGTTCCACTGAAAATCGCCGGATATCGCTACGCTCCACCACTTCGTAATCCTGTACTGATTAGCGGAGGAAAAATAAATTTCCTGTTGCTTGTATCGATTATCGAGATAGCCAGCTGTTGTTACAAAATCCGGATCGAGATAGCGCATGTAATCATTGGCATACTTAACATTGAACAGGTAGTTGAATCGCTTGCTTATACTGTTGCCATAAGATGCCTGTAGAAAAACATTGCGATCCCATTGCCTTTGGTCACGCGAAAATTTATTCGCAACCACCGCTCCGGGCAAGCCACGTGCTGCATCATAGAAATAAGCTTTGACGCGCCACTTACTGCTATCTTTAAGCATTCCGTAGAAACCAGCCTCTGCTCTCCACGCATTGATATCGGCATTTTCGCGATTCGCAGTAGTGTCATACGTACCGTTTGTGTAGCGGAATTTATATTTGCCGTCTGCATTGATCCATTCTCCGCTAAAAGAAGAAGAAACATTCTTGCTGATCTTTTGCTCCCACAAAACCGATGGATCTAAGAGCCCGAACGAGCCTGTTTTGATCGCTGCTCTTACATGATAATTTGCTTTACCAAATTCAGGCGTGCGTGATTGCAGATAAATGGAAGCAGCTGATGCAAAAGCCTTGGCCGGTTGGAATATCTCACTCTTTTGCGCATTGTACAAGGAAATCTCTTCCATATTATCCAAAGAAAATTTACCAAGATCAACCTGTCCGTTTTGCGCATTCCCCAACTGCACGCCATCATAAAAAACGCCGGTATGGTTGCTTCCCATGCTACGCGTATCAACAGTTTTTAATCCTCCAATGCCGCCATAGTCTTTCAACTGTACACCGGAAAAATAACGGATGGCGTCTGCTACCGACAAACTATTCATGTTCTGCAAAGCTTCTCCTTTCAATGACTGCACAGGTGTTACAGATTTGTTTTGCGATAGCATTTTGGACCTAACCGTTACTTCTTCCAGTACACGAACCTTTACCGAATCTTGCGAATGTCGCGTGGTTTCATTTTGCTTCTGCGCAAATGCGCTGCGCTGACTTGCTGCGAACAACAATATCATTGACAACACATTTGCCACAAAAGCCTTATGGTTTTTCATCAAGAACATTACTATTAGTTGAATAGCATTAAACCAGGAAAATAGAAATATTCATAAGAGACTGTCTTATCTAAATTTCCTGTTGACGCATTGTAGAAGTAAAGGCTGTTGTATTTGTAATTTTGCCCATAGCCGGATTGTACTGAGGTAACCACAACCTGGTTGGTCAGCGGATTGTAGCGTGTTGCGCATCCATACAACTCTTTGCCGGTTGGCAGGGTAGCAAATGGATTTTGCAGAGAGGCTGTGTTGCCAATAACATATTTGTAAAAGCTTGTACCGCTAGAACCCCATGACTTTTCTTTTGCTATAAAAATTGCATTCTCCGTTGCCGAGAAACTCAGCGAGCCCGATGTCCACGCACCCCACGTGTTGGCAGCAGAAAAAGGCAATGTAACTTTTGTAGTATCAAGTGTTGAAGGATTGATTTTCACTAAAGATGTTCCTCCGGCAACCCACACGCTGCCATCACTGCTGGTGGTAAAGCCTTCCGTTAATCCACTGATTTTTTTAGCAATGCTGTAATCGCTTTTGTTAAGAACTACAGCGCCATCTGTTTGCGTCAGTGCAAAAATGTAATTGCCCTGCATGATAATGTTACCCACCTGTCCGCTAACACTTGACAGCTTTGTACCAATAGCCAATGTTTGCAGATTCAAAGGATAGATGCCGCTTTGTGTAGTGATCAAACCGTTCGCGCTGTCGATGCCAAGAAATGCACGGCCATTAGCCGGCAATGATTCTATGCGCCCCATTTCTACCAACGACTTTGAGTCTGTAACCACCAATGGACCTTGCTTTGAAACCAGGTATAAACGACCATTGAAAACAGCACCAAATTCTGTTGTTGTACCTAGTTGCTTACCAGGATTTTCTTTTGCGTAAACATTCTGCTCGATCGTGTCACTACCATGACGATAAAAATTAACGCTGCCGTTTTCATGACCCAACCAACCTTCATTTACGATCAGAATGCCGTTTTCATATTTACCCAATACATAAATCTGATAATTAGCGGAGGCTTGTCCTGTGGAATTGCTTGCTGTAAAATTGATGAGATATTTACCTGCAGCATCAGGTTTGAAAGATAATGTAGAATCAGTGCCTGCCTGTGTTCCATTTACTGTCCATGAATAACTTGTAGTTGTTCTGTCGAGTAGTTTTGGATATAACAAAAGGCTACTACCGATAGTAATGGTGTCTTTGCCATCTTTGATGTTGTTGTCGACGATCTTCGGCAAAGGCTGTTTGTAATCGTTCTTATTACAAGCAACGATTGAAAACATAATCACTGACAAAGGCAATACAATACGCTTGCCCAATGACCTTAAAGTGTACATAGTGTGCATTTTATTTGTTTCAAATTTTAATTGATACAAGATGGCACACTGATTTACATCTGTACTGTTACATATCCTGCGAAACATTTTTCGCAAAACACATAGCAATACACTTAACTAACCCAATGGTTAATTACAGATGTAGCTGCAAGGAAAACTTAATGAATAAGCATTTTTGTTTGCTAATCATTCACGCTTCTATCCCCGAAAGCAATGAATCAGTATGATGCTAAAGGCAGGTCTTCTGGCTCGTTCCCTTTTGTCGGTCTTCCCGTTACAACCATTGGTAACAGTGACTTTGAAGTGACATCAGTAACAGAACTTACAGCTGCGGGACAGCTCCGGATTTACACCGGATTCCCTTTTAATCCTTCATTCTTTGTTATGAATAAAAGAACCAAATAGCGATGCGAAGATAGGATGTGAAATTGAAAGTTGAAAATTGAAAATTAAAAATGATGTATCCCACCAGCGTTTTCAAAACGTAACATATCCATTTTCAATTTTCAATTAATTAAGTTCCATCGGCGGCCTTTGCTTTGGTATTACAATTTGCGGACTTAAGTTGGGAACTATCTTTTTGATCGTTTCGATCGTTTTGTTGTTGGCATCAAGAAATGTCCAGTTCAAGCCATTGTCAGAAGAAAATGCAATGAGAGAAGAAGTCGACATGATTTTTTTTGACTGAACAGTCATGTACAAGTGTTGCAGCGCAGTACATTGCAACTCTTTACCGTTCCGGAAAATATGAGAGGGTGAATCTACTTTTACATCATCTATTTTAAATCCTTGTTTTTTCATTCCCGAAATTTCCTTTTCAATCAGTGTCGCCATTTCGTTGTAACCACCGGAAATCTGAACAAGTTTTGGATAGGTAAATTTTGTGAATGTCCTGTAATCTTCTTTCAGTAATGCCTGCGCCATTTTCATCGCTTGCTGTTGCATCGTGACCAGCAGACTGTCTTCGTCCTTAACCTGGCTGTAAGCACAGGTAACGAAAGCGTTCAAAAGGACTATACAGACTACAAGTTTTCTCATGAAATATAAGTTAGGAGTTACGCCAATCAGGATGTAAAAAAAGCAACTTTTTCGGTATTTCAAAATAATAACTGAATGACTGAGTAACCGAATGACTGAATAACTGAGTGCTTGATTTTTGATTTTGCTCTGCGACGTTCGAACTCTCAGTTATTCAATTATTCAGTTATTCTGCTACTAAAAAAGCACCATCTGGTGCTTCAATATTTTCCCGAACGGACAACTACTCTTCCCCGCGTAGTACAAACTGCGAAAGAGGCGGATAATACAGCATTTTTTTCCAGTCAACGGCAAATATTCTTTCGAGTGTCGCCTTCACCTCTTTAAGGGAGGACGGTTTCAATGCATATAAATTACTACCTGCGCGGTAACAAAATTCGATCGTCTCCATGTCTTTCAGTGAAGAATACACGATGATCGGCAGGGAGTCGAATTTCGAATCGGCCCTTATTTCTCTAATGCATTGACGTCCGTCTCTGCAAGGCATTAAAATGTCGAGAAACAAAAGATCAGGATGATTCTCATTCAGCATCTTCATCAGAATATCACCATTTTCAGCCCTGCTTAAAACAACCTGAACAGACAACTCTTCTACTGCTAAGGAAAAAATCAGATAATCATCGTCATCATCTTCAGCTATTAAAACATTGGTTGCGGAGTTTGCATTTATCATGGACTTGTCTCGTTTTACTTAACTATAAATCATCTATCAATATAATTTTCGAAAACTAAAATAACTGTTATCTTTTATAACGGTCAGAATATTTGCGCCAAATATAATGCCAGTAATAAGGCGCAAACGGAAGTAACAGTTAAACGAGTAAATTAAGGCGTCAGCAGTTTTTTAATTGAGGAAATAAATGACCATAAACTAGTAAAATGCTAAACGCTTAACGCAAAACGCCTAACGCTTAGGTGCAGCACACTATTACGTTAGGCGTTAGGCTTTAAGCGTTGAGCCCTATTTTCCTGCTACTTCGCCCTCCGGTATTTCATCGCTTGCGTTGGTGATAACAACATCTCCTTTTTGCAGGTTTCCAAATACTTCTTCGCTGTCGGCAGATTGATTTCCTGTGGTAACATCCACTTTGGAAATGACGTTATTTTTCAACACCAGTACGTATTTGCGCTCTGTAGAAATAACCACAGCGCTCTTCGGTACTTTGAAAGCCTGCAGGCTACCATTGGCACGCAGCAACACATCCGCATACATCCCAGGCGCTAAAACACCATCTTTATTCACCACATCGATCTCTACTTTTTCTGTTCTATATTGCGTATTCACATCGCTTGCTCTTCTCACAATTTTTCCCGTTAGCTTTTTGCCATTTAAGGCATTTACATAAAATGAGATCGTGTCGTTGATCTTCATTTGGGTAGAAAATAATTCAGGCACACTCACCTGCAACCTTAAATGCTCAACCTGCTTTAACTCCAGCATAGCGGTATTTTTTTCAGCGGCACTTACCAATGCACCCGGATGCACATTGCGCTCGGTGATCACACCGGTAAAAGGTGCTGTAACGTTCAGATAGGCCAGCATTTGTTCCTGCCTCTGCCAATTCGCTTTTTCGGCGTTGCAAAGTGAACTGTCCGCCTCCATCTTCGCCCTGGCGGTAGAGAGATCGAGCGGAGAAATGGCACCTGCAGTACGCGATGCCTCCAGCAAGCGCATGTAATTTTCTTTATCAATTGCAAAACCAGACTTGCTTTTTGCGTAGTTTTCTTTTGCTTGTAAAGATGCATCGATCAATTCCGGCGCTTCGAGTGTCATTAGCAATTGGCCCTGCTTCACCTTGCTGCCAATATCTACCAGCACGTTTTTCACGTATCCGTTTACTTTTGGAAAAATGCTCACTTCCTGGTAAGCTGCCAGCTGCGCGGGCAATTTTACCGTAGATGAAATGCCACCCTGCTCAACGGTTGCGGTTGCGTACACAGGCGTACTTTCCTTTCTCTCGTTTTTCTTTTCCTGGTTTTGCGCAGTGGAGCAAGCTGTAAAAACTATGACAGGAAATATATAGATGATTACTCTTTTCATTTGTTTGAATTTTCTGGTAATAATGAAGGGGATTCGAATGTTTTTTTCTGTTGTATCCAACCGTACACAAGAGGCACGATCAGTAATGCAGCAAATGTTGACGCGATCAATCCGCCGATCACTGCACGCCCAAGTGGCGCTGACTGATCACCTGCTTCACCGAGACCACTGGCCATTGGAATCATACCGGCGATCATGGCGAGGCTCGTCATTAAGATGGGACGCAAACGTATGCTAGCCGCAACAGACGCTGCTTTGAATGCATCCTTGTACTCAAGTCGCAAGGATTCTGCATTGGTTACGATCAGGATCGCATTTGCAACGGACACGCCTGTTGACATGATGATGCCCATGTAAGATTGCAGATTGAGTGTTGCACCAGTGGCGAGCAACAACAACATAGAACCTAACAATACAGCTGGCACCGTTGACAATACAGCAACAGACAATCCAAATGATTGATAGTTGGCTGCAAGCAACAGCAGGATAACGATAATCGCAGCAATCAACCCGCTTTGCAATGAACCAAGCGTTTCAACGAGCAATGAAGACATCCCTTTTATTTCTGTCACCAAACCAACGGGCGGTTTGCCTGCCTCGTCAATTGCTTTTTGCACTGCCGCAGTTGCGGTACCAAGATCTTTATTAAAAATATTGGCGCTGATGGTAACAAATCTTCGAGGCCCGCTCCTGTCGTATTCGCCTGGCACCTTCGTGTTGTTAAGCATTGCAACATCTGACAGCACAGGTCTTGGTTGGCCCTTGACCAATGGAATGGCCTGCATTTGTTCCATCGAGTTCATCATGTATTCGGGAACCTGCACTTGTGTTTGGTAGGTGTATGAACTGTTCTCATCCAACCATAAATTCTTGTTGGTGAAGCGACTTGAAGATGTTGCGTCGGTGATGCTTCTTGTAACGTTGTCGATAGTCAGTCCCATTTGCGCCAGCTTTAAACGATCCACCGTTATATTGACAGAAGGAAAATCAAGTGGTTGCTGAATTTGCACATCACGCAGATAACTAATCGATTTCAGGTTGCTCACAATCATATCGGCATAAGATCTGATGTCTTTCATATTTTTCCCTGCAACCCTTACTTCTATTGGCGTTGAAGCTCCTTGCGCCATAATCTTTTCTGTTAGCTCAATTGGTTCGAAGGAAATGCGCAGCTGCGGATACTTCGCGGCGATTTCTTTGCGTAGCGTTTCTTTCAACTGATCCATTTTTACCTTGTAATCTTCATCAAGATTTATTTGTATCACGGCCTCATGCGTTCCGGCATTAAACACATACAGGTTACTCGTACCAAAACTACTCGGTACCAAACCAACGAATGCAGAAGAAATGTCCACGTGATTATCCACTGTTTTATTAATAATGTTCAGTACATCTTTTGTCGTTCGTTCCGTTACTTCCAATCTTGTACCATCTGGTTGTTTAATACGCAATTGCAACTGGCCGGAATTTGTTTTAGGCAAAAGATCTTTACCAATAACAAAATAACAAACACCAGCGGCACCCAACACCAGCAAGACATACAGCGACACGATCAGCTTTCTGCTTTTCATCCACTCATCAAGTTTGGCTTGCAGCAACATTTTCAATCGTTGAAAAAATCCATTTTCATGACCATGTTTTGCATCCTGCAAATTGTGTTCATTCACTTCATTTACTTCTGCAGCATTCAAAGCCAGACCGGCATGTGCATGATTAGTTGAATGATGATATTGAAACATCTCGGCTTTCAACAACCAGTTACTAATCACAGGAACTAATGTTTGCGCAGCTATGAAGGAAACGATCATTGCAAATGCAATGGATAATGAAAGCGGCAAAAACATTGCTTTTGGCACGCCAGACATCACAAATGCCGGTGCGAACACCGCGAGAATACACAACAAAATAAGCATCAGCGGAAGCGTAATTTCGGTGCACGCGTCATAGATTGCCTGCCGTTTTGATTTGCCCATTTCCAGGTGTTGGTGAATGTTTTCAATCGTCACCGTCGCTTGGTCTACGAGAATACCAATTGCAAGTGACAGACCACTCAGCGTCATGATATTTATGGTTTGTCCGGATAATTTCAAAAAGAAAACGGCACTTAATATTGCCACTGGAATGGTAACGATCACTACGAAACTGCTTCGCCAATCGCGCAGGAACAGCAGCACCATCAAACCCGTTAGAATGGCGCCCAGTATACCTTCCGTCATGAGGCTTTTAGCTGAGCTCATTACAAACACCGATTGATCAAATGCATAAGTGATCTTCACATCGTCCGGCAAAAGGCTTTGCATTTCCGGAATTTTCTTCTTCAATGTTTGTACGACATCCCAGGTGGATGCATCTGCAGTTTTTACAACAGGAATATACACGGAGCGTTTGCCATTCACCAACGCATACGAAACAGTAACATCGGCGGCGTCTGCAACGGACGCCACATCTCTTACAAACAGTGTGGATGCTCCATTGCTTTTAAGCGGGATGTCTTCAAATGCCTGCACTTTGTTTTCCAATGAATTCACGGACGTGACAAACATGGTGCTGTCAATGCGGATATTTCCCGAAGGGCTGATTGCATTATTCTTCGCGATGGCTTCCACCACTTCGTCCGGCGACATATTTGCTGTGCGCAACTTTTTCGGATCAACATTGATCACAACTGTTCTTGCATTGGACCCAAAAGGCGGAGCGGATGACATACCCGGAACCGTAGCAAACATTGGTCTTACACGTGTCAACGCAAGATCAAATATTTCTTTCAGTGATCTTGTTTTGCTGCTGAACACCAACTCTCCTACCGGTAACGAAGATGCATCGAAGCGACTCACCTGCGGAGGCAACGCTCCAGGTGGAAAGAATGCCTGTGTCCTGCTCACCTGCAAAGCCACTTGCGCAGAGGCTTCGGCCATATCCGTTCCTTCATAAAAACTCAGCTTAATCAATGAAAGTCCTTGAATGCTTTTGCTTTCAATATTTTTTACACCATTGATATACAGAAACTGATCTTGCATACGTGTGGCAAAAAATCCTTCCATTTGTTTTGCCGACATACCACCATATTGCTCAATTACATAAATGGTAGGTGAATTGAGTTTTGGAAAAATATCAATGGGAATTGTGCGAACGGCTAGTACAGAAAATAATAAAAGCCCAATAAACAAAACCAATATGGTAATTGGTTTTTTCAAAGCCATTTTTACCATGGTTAATTATTTTATAGATTGAATAAATTGATCAAGATTGCCTGTGGCTGCGGCTTTGTCGAGGTTTGCCAGCATCCAGTCGTTTAGCGTACGCACATAATCTGTCTGCGATCTGTACAATACATACGATGCATTGGTGAGATCGATCAGATTGATGATGCCTGCCTTATACTGCGCTCTTTTTTGATTGTAAGTATCTCCTGATGACTTGATCTGGACAGGAATTTCCTGCAAATTTTTATTGGCTGTATTGATGGCGTCGTTTGCCTGTGCATTTGCATTTTGCAGTGCCAAACGTTGCTGCTGCAAAGCATAGTCGATTGCCTGTGCGTTGTATTTGCTTACAGCTAGTTCATCTCTCTTGTGCACACCATTAAAAAGATCGTACGATAAAGTAAGACCGGCCATGTAATTGACACGCTGGTAACCCAAACCATAAGAGGGATCTGTTTTAAAATTACCGCTATAGTCAATGCCTGAGCCTCTTGCCCATGTGCTCGCAGACAGCAACACTTTCGGCATGTAACTTTTTTTCACCAATACTTCTGTTGCATCGTAAACCTTCTTTTGCTTCTCGTAGTAGTCTGTGAGTGGATTTTGCGCACTGTCCGACTGCAGCAATATAGCCTGCACCGATTGATTGTAATCGCTCTTTGCAGTCGTATCCACGCTCAGATTATATTGAGGTATACCGGTGAGATAAGATAACTGTTGCTGCAATTGAAAAACCTGCCCGAGTGTTTGATTGTAGTTAATACGCGTTTTGGAAAGCTCAGCCAGCGCCATGGAAGAATCGGCGCCAGCTTTGATCCCGCTTCGGGTAACGGCCTGTATCACTTTATAAATTTCCTCGTTGCGCTTCACATTCTGCGCATCTACTTCAAGCTGAAACGTATTTTTTTTCAGGTCAAAATACAATTTTGCAATTTGCCATTTCAGGAGATAAATTTCTTTTTCAAGATCTGCATTGTTAACATCGGCATACATTTTTGCTTGCTCGACTTTTGCATTCTTCAATCCGAAATTGATCAGATTGTATTGACCATATAAAATGGCAATATTACCAAAAGCCGGCTGGTAATCATTGCTGCTTCTTATCCCGGAAGAGGTGGAAGGAATGATACCAAAGGACCAGTATGAGCCTGGCACTCCGTTATCGGTGCCCAGAGTCAGCTCATCGGCAACAACCGCCGACGGTAAAAAATTATGGCGAACATTATCCACCTGCGCATCTGCACTTTTAACAAGTGCCCTTTTTTGATCAAGTACAGGCAAATGATGCGTTGCAGAATCAATTAAACTTTGCAGGGACACAGATTGCATCTGCGCCAAAGACAACAAAGGACTTATGCACACAAGAATGTACGCAGTCATCTTTGCCGCTTTACTTCGTAAAACAAGCATAAAACATTTTCTTTTGATTAATAAAATAGAGAACCGGGATTAATCAAAAGCGGGTGGGCCCCGTAACGATAAACAATAAGGATAATTGACGGGAAGATCAAAGAAGAATTGCTGCCAATCTTTTTCAATTAAGCAAAATGGCTTTTCAACTTCAACTGTTAAAGGAAGAATGGCAATTAAATCACCTGCCTGGTATCGCTTGTTAAGCTTTGTCAGCGCCTTTTTTTCTTTTCCTTTTTTAGAAATATTAAAACTGTGTGATTGTTTTGCGGATGATAATGTTGGATAATCATTATATGCACAAGCGATAAAACTTGCCTGTGCCTGTACAAAATAGAATATGCTGAAAACGAGCAGTAACAGCACTTTGAATGGAGTCCTATGGGTAAATATTCTATTTAGCACGGGCCAAAATTAGTGGATTCGTTCAAACTTCGTTCCAGGGCAGAAATAAAAAAAAGGCAACGCTTCAATAAATAACATGTAGTTAACGTGGTGATGCAAAAAATTGCAATCTCGTGAAGCCATTGCGCCTGCGGCCCTATTTTTCTTCACCACTAAGACACTCAGGGCACTAAGTTTCACTAAGAAAAACACAATCTTTAGACAATCCTTAGTGAAGCTTTGTGTCCTTAATGCCTTATGGTAGATATCTCGCAGCAACTATTTCTTAAAAATAAAATACACTGCGACCACTAAAAAACAAAATCCTATTAAATGATTAACGGTGAACTGAATGTTCTTGAAAAACAGCGCCGAGAATATCATGAACACAATCAATGTAATCACTTCCTGAATCACTTTTAACTGCACCAAGGTAAAGGGGCCACCAAAATCTGAAGAACCAATTCTGTTTGCTGGCACCTGGAAACAATATTCGAAAAAAGCCAGTCCCCAACTTATTAATATAATTGTCCACAAGGGAGTTGACGAATGATTGGAATCTTTCGCAAAAAATTTCAAGTGTCCGTACCACGCAAGTGTCATGAAAGAATTGGATAGTAAAAGAAGACCAACGGTTGAGATAACTTTTGACATGGCGTGAAGGTAATTAAGAATTAAGAATTAATAGGGCGAGATGCATGTTTATTCACAGCCTTCGCAAAAAATCAGGTATTCATAAAAAAATAGAGCCACATTCTTTTACGAATGCGACTCTATTCATTATTAATTATTAATTATTAATTAAAATAAAAACTTCGTGCTCAAAAAGTTCGAGTGATCACTGTTCACAATATCATTAAGCAATTGCTTATTAGAATCAGTCAGTTTTGTAGCTACCAGTGAACGGATAGAGAATGAACGCAATGCGTCAAACACTGACAACGTTCCTTCGGCACTATCTTTTCTTCCGGTAAATGGAAATACATCCGGACCTCGCTGACACTGACAGTTGATATTTACGCGGCTCACCTGATTCACCAGCGGATCAATTAATGAAGCCACTTCTTCGGGATCGTTGCTGAACACACTGACCTGCTGGCCGTGTGTTGATTCGATCAGATACTGCACCGGCTCTTCAAGGCTATAGTAAGGAACAATCGGCACCACAGGACCAAATTGCTCTTCACGATACACTTTCATTTTCTCATTCACAGGGTACAATACGGCAGGATATACGAATGACTCAACAGTTTCGCCACCGTTTTCATTCATTACCCTTGCACCATGTGATTTTGCATCTTCGATCAATCCTGCGAGATAAGCAGGTTTACCGGGCTCTGGCAGCGGTGTAATGCTCACACCACTTTCCCAGGGCATACCGAATTTTAGTTTAGCGATAGCCGCATTTAATTGCTCGATAAATCTGTCAGCCAGGCTATGATGAATGAAGATTATTTTCAAGGCTGTACATCTTTGTCCGTTGAAAGACAAAGAACCCAGAATTGTTTCCTGTACCGCCAAAGCAAGATCTGCTTTTGGTGTAATGATCGCTGCGTTCTTCGCATCAAGGCCAAGGATCGCACGTAGCCTGTTTACTTTGGGATGCAGCTTTTTTAATTGATCCGCAACACGGCTTGAACCGATCAAAGTAAGCACATCTATTTTACCGGATTGCATTAATGCAGGAACAATAGAATGTCCGCGACCATAAATCGTATTTACTACGCCTTTAGGAAAACATTCTTTGAAAGCCTGCAACAGCGGATAGTGCAATAACGTACCGTGTTTTGGAGGTTTGAAAAGAAGCGTGTTACCCATGATCAGCGCTGGGATCAACGTAGTGAACGTTTCATTCAACGGATAATTGAATGGCCCCATGCACAACACTACACCAAGCGGTGAGCGGCGCACCTGGGCCACAATGCCCTGCTCTATTTCAAAGCGTGAAGAATGTCTGTCAAGATCTTTCAGGGCATCGATTGTTGCATAAATATATTCAACCGTTCTGTCAAATTCTTTTATGGAGTCAGCATACGATTTTCCAATTTCCCACATGATGAGCTTTACCACGATATCTTTTTGCTCAAGCATTTTCTTGGTAAACTTTTCCACGCACTCTATCCTCTTTGCCACACTCATCGTGGGCCATTCGCCGCGTCCGTGATTATAGGCAGCGACCGCAGCGTTCAATGCTTCCATTGCTTCTGCTTCTGTACAAACAGGATATGAACCGATGAGTTTTCTTTCTAAAATATCTCCTCTCTTTATACATACCGGTGAATAAACGGGCTCTGTTTTACCGTTCCATTCTTTCATCTCACCGTTGCACAAATACTTTTTTTGATGCAGTTGTTCAGACAAAGCAAACTCCGCCGGAATCGCATCTTCCGGGACAAATTTTTCGAGAATTACTTCCTTAAAATTAATTAGCGTTGTGTTTTTCATACCGCTAAAGGTAAGGAACGAACCATTTCAAAAAACTTTTTTTTGTCGTCCATAACCACGAGTTATGACACATAAACTCTGGTTATAACTGACCATAGCGTTTTACTCTGCTGTTTTTGTAGATTATTCTATTTACGCAATTGTTTGCGAAGCAACAAGAGATGCTTCGCATCTTAAAGATTGCCACAGATGCACAGACGTATTGAGTTTATTAAGAGACTTCTTCTTCAGTGTCCTTTATCACTCTGTGGCAAAACTTCCGTAGTAAAAAAACGAAACCTCTCTTAAGAAGGCTGCGCTTTATTGTTATTACATCTCATAGTTAAATGCTAACTTCACTTTGCGTAGCTCACAACTAATTTCTAATTTTTTATTCCTAATTCCTAATCACCATGAACGCCTACGAAACAGTAACCGAAGCTGTAAACGACCTTAGTAAAAAAGGATATACCGCATCCTTCAATAAACAGGAAGAAAACGATAACTACAGCACTATCAACTCCTCTCCTGAACATTTTACCATCGACGACGTTTTCAGGTTTGAAGGAGAAACGGACCCTGCTGATGAAGCCATCGTAATTGCCGTTTCTTCTACAAAACATGATCTTAGAGGCATTCTCGTAAACGGCTACGGAATTTATGATGACGCTGCAACTTCGGAGATTATTAAGAAACTGGTTCTGAGTGAACAGAATATTGCTTACCGGCACCAATTTGAATAGCAGAATAACTGAGTAACCGAATAACTGATTGGTTGAACGTCATATAGCGTGATTATACCCAAACGCCGATTATTCAATTACTCAGTTATTCAGTCCTGAACATTTCAGTGGGTAAAAATGTTATGTCTTCTGGCTGGGCACATACCAGTGTCATGACCCTAAAACATAAACATTTTTCCCTTATGAACAGACTTTTCAGGAAAACGGTCTTACCTGTCATCTTAGCCCTGCCACTTTTCTTTTGCGCGGGCAAAACAGCCTCGGCACAACAAGGAGATTCTATTTCTTCGAAGGATCTTGGCTGGCCGCGCCAGATCACCCAGGACGGCTCAAAACTCGTCTACTATCAACCACAAATCGATTCCTGGAAAGACTACAAACGGGTGTACACACGTATGGCGTTTGCCCTTACACCAAAAGGTGGTAAACAAACATTAGGCGTAGCAAATCTCTCGGCCAAAACAGACGTTAATAAAGATAACCGTACCGTATATTTCCACTCTATTTCCATCGACGATGTTCGTTTTCCTGCACTCAGCGAAGATTCGGCAAAAATCATGGAGAAGCTTTTAAAGAAATTAATACCTTCTAAAAGTGCACAGCCCATTTCTCTTGACCGTGTGCTTGCAGACATGGAAAAAGATTCTGTTATCGTAAGCGGTGTTGAATTAAGGAACGATCCCCCTAAAATTTTCTACAGTGCCACTCCGGCAATTTTGTTAATGATTTACGGTGATCCCGTTTTTGCACCTATCGAAAAGACTTCGATAAAATTTGTAATCAATACCAACTGGGATATTTTCATCGACACGACTACCAATCAGTATTATTTGCTGGACAATACCACATGGATGACGTCTAACAAACTGGAATCCGGCTGGAAGATTACGACCAAACTGCCAAAGGACATGGCCAAACTTCCGGCGGGCCAAAACTTCGACGACGTGAAGCAACAGGTTCCCCCGCCTGCTTCTACATTGGATCCAACAGTCTTTTACAGCAATCAACCGGCCGAACTTATTTTGTCCGACGGCCAGCCGATCTATTCAAAGATCGACAACACAAATTTGATGTATGTGACGAATTCCGACAATGATCTTTTCCTCGACAATACTTCGGAGAAATTTTTTGTGTTGATCTCGGGCCGCTGGTTCAGCGCGCCGAACCTGCCGGGCCCATGGACGTACGCCGGAAACACCCTTCCGGAAGACTTCAAAAAAATCCCGGCCGCCTCTCCTAAAAGCTATATACTTTCATGCGTTCCCGGCACGCAGGAAGCTTCGGATGCAGTGATGTTGGCGCAAATTCCTACCACCGCCGTTGTCAAGAAAAAAGATGTTGAAGCAAAAGTGAAAGTAGCGTATGATGGCAATACGCCTCAATTCAAACCGATTGACAGTACGTCGATGGAATACGCTTACAACACACAGGAAAAAGTGATCAAGGTAGGTGACCTTTATTATTTGTGTTTCCAGGGTGTATGGTTCATATCTGCTGCCGCCACAGGACCATGGAAAGTAGCCGATTCTGTAGATTCAAAAATTTATACCATTCCGCCGAGCTCACCGGTTTATAATGTAACATACGTTACGCAAACAAATGCTACAGAAGAAACCGTTGAAAGCAGCACCACCGCTGGTTATTTCGGCATGTTCGTGATAGGCATGACAATGGGCGCATGCATGGCGTATGGCACCGGCTGGTATTATCCTCCATATATGTATTACCCACCTTACGGCTATCCTGTCTATCGGCCATACCCGTACTCGTATGGGTGCGGGGTCGCTTATAACCCGTGGTCGGGCGGGTATGTCGCGCATCGTTCAGTCTACGGACCTTACGGTGCTGCCGGCGGCTCAGCATGGTACAATCCAGCCACCGGCAGATACGGTCGCTCAGCAAGTGTAGCCACTCCATATGGAGGCAGAACGGTGGCATCTTCCTACAACCCTTACACGGGCGCCTACGGTAGAACTTCTCAGGGGCATAACGCTTACGGAAGTTGGGGACAGTCTGCCGCTGTTCGCGGTGACCAATGGGCCCGCACCGCGCATGTCAGCAATGCAAATGGAACCACTGCCGGATATCGAACTTCCGGTGGCAACCAAGGCATCATTCACCACGGTGATAACGGAACCGTTGCACGTACCAACAATGGAACATACGCCGGAAAGGATGGTAATGTGTACAGAAAAAATACCGATGGCTCGTGGAGCCAATATAATAAAGACGGAGGCTGGAGTTCAGTAAACAAACCGGGCCAGGGAAACGTAAACGGGGGAACGCGTAACCAAACACCAACTGCCGGAACCCGCGATCAAAACTTAGGTGGCGCTACACGCAATCAACCTTCCGCACAAAACCGCCCAAGTGTAAACGACCGCACTATGGGTGAACTCAATAACTCTGCACAATCCCGCTACCGCGGACAAATGCAAACCCAACGCTACAACAACTATCAACGCAGCGGAGGTAGTGCTGGTGGCGGCTTCAGAGGCGGTGGTGGTGGAGGAGTTAGAAGAAGATAGAAATTAGGTGAGCCTGAACATTCATTGAATAAGCGGCCTGCAATTTTTTTTAAGATAAAAACCAAACCAAAGTCTAATCTACGTTTAGATTGGACTTTTCTTTATGTACCAGGCGAAAGAATATCTATTAAGCATCGTTGCGTCGCACACTTCAACAGTAGAATAAATATGAACAAGACAAAAAGTTCAATTGATGAGCTCTTCAAAGAATTAGAAAAATGTTGGTTGTCATCCAGACGAAGGAGTAGGCTCTGCGAGGCTTGTAGCCTCGCAGGACCATTCTGTTGCCTTTGGCAACTAAAGGCGAAGACATTTTATCTGTTTTGGCAGAATATGGGTGCTAAGGGAGACGCGGCAGTGCCGGCGTCTCTATGGGTCGCTCATTTTCTTATCATTAATTCCTAATTTCTAACTGCCTCTTTCACCGACTCTCTTCCATCGCTCACCGGCAAAAATCACCAATCCACCTAAGCAGAATATTATCCTCACTTCTCGAATATTAATTTCACGCAGCATAACCGCGCTGTTAATTCTTAATTATTAATTATTAATTTTCGACATGAACAACCATGAACAAATTCTAAAAGTAGAAGGCCTGAATGTTTACTATGGCACCACCCATGCTGTACAGAATGTTTCTTTCGATGTAAGACGCGGAGAAATTTTCGGATTGCTCGGACCTAACGGTGCCGGCAAAACGAGTACGCTGAGCGCTATTGAAGGATTATTGAATTACCATTCAGGATCGATTAGTGTTGCAGGCAACAACAATAAAGAAAAACCGCTGCATGCCAAAGCCGCACTGGGCGTGCAGCTACAATCAACCAGTTTTCAACCGGAACTTACCATTCTGGAAATTCTTCAACTGTATGCAGGTATTTACGGGTTGTCGCTCAGTAAGGAACAATTGATGAACAAATTGCAGGACATCAAACTTGCCGATGCAGCCAACAAGAAGTTCGGGCAGTTATCCGGCGGCCAGCAACAACGCGTTTCCCTTGTTATCGCCACTATTCACAATCCACAACTCGTGTTGCTTGATGAACCTACAACCGGTCTTGATCCGCAATCACGCAGGCAATTGTGGGAACGCATTGAAAACATACGCGAAAAAGGTCATGGCGTATTGCTCACCACCCACTCAATGGAAGAAGCACAATCTGTTTGCGATCGCATCGGCATCATTGATCACGGCAGGGTGATAGAAGTGAACACTCCCGAAGCGTTGATCGAAAAACACAGGGACGAACCTGAGGTGATAAGAGTTTCGCGCAAAGGAAGGATCACTTTGGAAGACGTATTTATTGCTTTAACAGGAACGGATATCCGCTCTTAAAAAAATGCTCAAAATGGAAATTAACATACCTAAAACATCTACTGTATTTTCATCACTGCTTCGTGCCGATTTTACCACACAATGGCGCAATCGCCGCTCTGCGGTATTGGCTTTGCTTGTGCCGGTCATTATTCTTATTTCATGGAAAGGAGTTATCAAAATGTTTGGAGGCGCCTTTGTACTATCAAGCGCCATTGCACTCGGCCTGGTAGCAATTGGTTTGATGGGCTATAGCAATTCAATTGCACGGGACAGAGACAAAGGCATTTTCCAGCGACTGCGTGTAGCGCCAATTCCAGATTGGGCAATAATGATCAGCAGGTTAACGGTTCAACTTGTAATGATCCTGCTCGTCACTCTTTGCGTTTTTATCACGGGATATTATGTCGATGGCATTCATCTGTCTGCCGTTGGTTATTTGCTAACTGTAATGAGCGCTTTGGTTGGCGGAGCCGTGTACTTAAGTCTCGGACAAATGATCGTTGGTCTCATTAAAAACCCGGAAACAGTCAACTCTACCAGCAGATTGGTATACTTTGCTTTTATCATAACCGGAATGCTGGGCGGATTGGGCGTGTTGGGCAAAGAGGCAAAAGAAATTGCACACTGGTCACCTTACGGCGCTGTACAAACGATATTGGCCGGCAGCCTGCAACCGGATTTATGGAAGAGTGAAACCACAACAGCATTGCTGGTTACGCTGGGTTACACGCTGATCTTCGCTTTCATGGGCATCAGGAAATTCAAATGGAACACAAAGTAAGTGTCGCTCTTTCTACAAATGTCATTGGGAATAACTTGTGATTAATTTTAGCAACCAGTTTGCTAATCAGCGCTTGCATTTAAAAAACAAAAGCAGTAATTTTTCCGCAACCAATTAAAACATAATATGGCTAAAACAGCACCCAAAAAAGCAGCCAAGAAAGCCGCCCCTAAAAAGGTAGCGAAGAAAGTTGCAAAAAAAGCTGCACCCAAAAAAGCAGCTGCGAAGAAAGCGGCTCCTAAAAAAGCAGCGCCTAAGAAAGCGGCGGTGAAAAAAGTGGCTAAAAAAGCAGCAGCCAAAGCGAAAGTTGGCTCCACTAAACCTGTAATGAGAGGCGATGGCGATACTACTACAAAACCGCCTCCCCCACCAGATGCACCTTAAATAAAGCTATTAAAGGATGATGTTGAAGTTTCGATGTCATCCTTTTTTTATGAGATACGGAACGCAGATTTTCATGATTGTCATGATTAGTTATTTTTAATTTGAGATTTGAAATAAGGCTTATGCAGCAAGTCGATATTGAGAATTAGGAGTTCTTTTACCTCTTACTTTTTACTTTTTACTTTTTTTTAAAAAAACTTTCTCCAAACTGTCCATTTTTTCCTCTCCCATTCATTATGTAGATGTAACACGAACATTCAACATCTAAATTTTAAAAAATGGAACAACGATTAAACCTTCTCGAAAAGGGACACAAAGCGCTAAAAGCCATGTTTGGCCTGGGAAATTACCTTGCGAAATGCTCTATTGAAAAAACTCTTCAGGACCTGATTTATTTCAGGGTTTCACAAATAAACGGTTGTGCGTTCTGCCTGGACATGCACTCAAAGGATCTTCGTGCAATGGGAGAAACAGAACAACGTCTATATCTTTTGGCCGCTTGGAGAGATGCCCCTCTCTATACAGACAGGGAACGCGCCGCACTTGCATGGGCCGAGGCTGTCACAAAAATTAATGGTGGCGATGTGCCTGATGAAATCTACGAACAGGCCAGCGCTGAATTCTCCGAAGAAGAATTGATCGATTTAACCCTTGCAGTAATTACTATCAACAGTTACAACCGTCTTAATATTTCATTCCGCACTTTGGCAGGAGGCTATCAGGTGGGGCAGTTTGAAGCGGCCGCTAATTAATTAAGAATTAACAATTAAGAATTAAGAATTCTTTGGGTTAGCATTACACTACTGAATGATATCTCCTTACTATGCAAAGAGCATATTCTTCGTTAGCATCTTACACAGAATGAATTCTTAATTCTTAATTGTTAATTCTTAATTCCTATTTGTTAATTCTGCTATTTCCTCTTCAGTTTCTGTTCAGAATTTCAAGGTAAGTTGAGCGTTAAATAAAATTTGATGCGGCATTACTTTGTAGCGGCAGCCTTGATTTTGAATGGATTAAGAATTTTTGCCCAGCAACCTGTACCACAAACTGTAAACGTTTCGTCATTTAACTATGACAGTAGCATTGTTCACCAACGAAATAATGGCTTTCCTCCACTCACCTCAAAGGACAGCGCTCACTATAAACGTGCTAAAGTGTTAAAAAGCTTTATCGTTCCTGCGGCACTTATAGGCATAGGTTTTTGGGCCAACTACGATGGCGACGGAGGCAAAGGTGATCTGTTTAACAAATACGAGGTAAGAGAAGAACGAATGGAGCACTTCGGAACATTTCACACCAGCGTTGATAATTACCTGCTGTACGTTCCGATAGCTGCAATGTACACAATGGATGCGATGGGTTTCAAGGGTACACATGACGCCTGGAACCAAACCGCTCTTTTGGTAAAATCAGAAATACTGATGAACGTGATGGTGTTCTCTCTGAAAAACATCACCCATGAGCAACGACCAGACGGCAGCGCCTACAATTCGTTTCCTTCCGGACATACCGCACAAGCCTTCTTATCTGCTGAATTATTAAGACGGGAATTTGGCAAAAATTATCCCGGAGTTGCAATCGGCGGCTATGTTGTAGCCACAGCGGTTGGCGCCATGCGTATACTGAACAACAGACACTGGGTCTCTGATGTCGTTGCCGGAGCAGGATTTGGTATTCTTTCGGTAAACATTGCCTATCTCACCCACCAAAACAAATGGCCGATATGGAAAAAGAAGCCGGAGAATTTATCGCTCATACCTTACTATAATGGCAGTTCTGGAGGCCTGAGCGCAGCATGGAACTTTAAATAATTGAACCATTGAATAATTGATTATTGATTTTGCCCTTTAACTTTCAACCACTCAGTTTATTCAGTTATTCAGTCATTCAGTTACTCAGTTATTTCTCTATCACAATATCATACTTATCCAACAACCCGATCAAACCGGGGTAAGCAAATTTCGCTTTCTTAATCTTATTGTTTTCAAGGTCGATGGAATAGTTTACCGAAGTTCTGAAATCAGCTTTTTCAATATTTGTATTTTCAAACTTGGCGTCGACTAAGTTACAATAGTCAAGGACCGCAGATGTAAGATCGCAGTCCGTAAAATCAACTTCCTGCAATTGCGAATCTTTAAATTTTGTGCTCTTGATTTTTGTTCCGAAAAAAGAAGAGTGATTCAGTGTGCAATTATCAAAACTGAATGCCAATACAAAATCATCACAATCGTAAAAATGAAGCCCAAGCATTTTACAATCTTTGAACACTACGTCGCGAAAGGCTGTGCCCCCAAGCTTTACAAGACTTAGGTTGCAACCGTTGAATTTGCACTCAACAAATTTTATGAAAGAAAGATTAGTGTTGGAGAAGTCACAATTATTAAACTCACAATATTCGTACTCGCCGCGCTCAAGATTTTTCTGTGTAAAATCCACTTTGTCAAACTTCTTATCTTCTACATATACGTCAGGCATTGCTATTTGTTTTTTCTGAAAAACAGCCTCAAATGTAACACCTTAAAAGCATTGAATTATGGAATCGTTGAATAATCAATATTGCCGAACGTTAAACCACTTAGTTTATTCAGTTATTCAATTTATTAGCTTGCTGCTTCACAATGACATTCCGCCATCAGCTAAAATCTCTGCGCCTACAATAAATGGAGCATCGTCAGACGCAAAGAACAGTACGGCCTTCGCAATTTCGGACGGATCACCCATACGACCAATGGGGATAATCGTTTTAAAATTTTCGTGATCCTGCACTTGTTGGTCCGGAGTTAAACCTTTCTTGTGATGAAGTGGTGTATCAACAGGGCCGGCACTCACAGCGTTCACTCGTATTTTGCGCGGCATCAGTTCAGCGGAAAGGTTTTTCGCCAGCGTGAGTAAAGCGCCTTTGGTCGCGCCATAAATGGAAGCAGTCGGCCTGCCTATATGTGCATTGAGTGATGCATTTAAAATAATGGAGCCGCTACCTTTAAACAGCGGCAGCAATTGTTGTATAGTAAAATATGCGCCTTTGAAATTCGTATTAAATTGGTTATCGAACCATTCCTCTGTCACGTCTTCAATGGCTGCAAACTTTGCTATGCCGGCATTAACAAAAAGTATATCAAGCGAGGGAAATATCTTTTCTATTTTTCCACGCATTGCTTTAATAGCATCGACCTTTGAAACGTCTGCCTCCACTGCATAGGCGCCTTCACCCAACTCGCCGACAGCATTATCAAGCTCATCTTTATTTCGTCCAATAATGATCACTTTTGCACCTTCTGCCAGAAATTGCCTGGCCGTTTCAAAGCCTATTCCACTGCTTCCTCCGGTAATAACCGCGGTTTTATTTTGTAGTCTGTTCATGAATTCAATTAAAAATTAGGAATTAAGAATTGGGAGCACAGCACGCCCCAAAGAATGGCAAGAGCTTAATATCTGAAAAAAAATGGAAAGTTGCAAATATCACTTAACCCGGCCCTGTTAATTTACTTATACCATTTCCGAAGTCCATCTTCAAAAATGCAACTTACTTTGAGGCATTCTTAATTCTTAGTTCAATTCCTGACTTCACTTCTTCCTCACCGACAAATACCAATGCCACAACAGCATTGTTCCAATTGTTCTATAGGGTTGCCATCTAGAGACTATTGCCGAAAGTTCCTCCGGGGAAATATCCCCGGGCAGTCGCTTGATTTGTTTTAACGCATTCACTGCCGCCAGATCACCCATAGGAAACACGTCGCAACGGTGCAGAACGAAGATGAGATAGATATCAACTGCCCAGTTGCCGACTCCGTTTAATTTGGTAAGCCGTTCACGCTCCTCTTCGTTTGATAGTTTTTCTAACGCCAACAACTCGATCCTGCGGTTTTGAATAGCTTCGGCCAAATGCCTTACATAAATTGTTTTTTGACGGCTGAAATAACTTGCTTTCAACTCTTCGTCTGTCAGCAACAAAACGCCCTCAGGAGTGATGTTCATTATTTTTTCTTTTAATTTATTCAACGCTGCAAGTGCTGAAGCGAGCGAAACCTGTTGTTCAAGGATAATATGCACGAGGCTTTCGAAAGTGTTGGGCCTCGACCACAACGGAGGATAGCCATAAGTCTCCAATACCAATTTCAGATCGCTGTCAATCAGAGCAAGTTTCGCACATATCTTTTTAAAATTGCCGGAAGTAAATGTTGGATGCATGAAAAGTTAAAAGTAAAAGTAAAAAACAGCAATTCAAACTCTTGTAATGCGGCTAAACGTCATCGTTACCGAATTGTTACTAGCCGCTCGTTTACAAAGTTTCTTCAGAATTGGCCGATAACTTTGCAGCCCATTCAACTCATTATTTCTTATGACCAAAGAATTAGCATTATCACTATCAACAGGACTGATCTTAAGTTCTGCTTTATTCACTAACGTTTTCGCGCAGGACAAACCTTATCATCTTGTAAAAACATTTCACATCGCCAGTGCCGGCGGCTGGGATTACCTGGCTGTAAACAATAACAAGCTGTATGTGTCGCACGGAACACAGGTCAACATTCTCGACAAAACAACGGGCGACTCTGTTGGTGTAATTCCCAATACCACAGGTGTTCACGGCATCGCATTTGACAACGCTCTTAATAAAGGCTATACTAGTAATGGCAAACTGAACAGCGTAACAGTGTTTGATCTCACCACCAACAATGTTCAGGCACAAATACTGGTGGGTGAAAATCCCGATGCTATCATGCTCGAGCCATTCTCCAAAAAAGTAATTACCTGCAATGGGCGCAGCAAGGATCTTTCTGTTATTGATCCACAATCCAACAAAGTAGTCGCTACCATCGCTCTTGACGGAAAGCCGGAAACAGCAGTAAGCGACGGTGAGGGAAAAGTGTTCGTAAATATTGAAGACAAAAGTGAAATAGCCGTTATTAACATTAAAACAATGTCCGTTGAAGCAAAATGGAGCATCGCTCCGGGTGAAGCGCCTACCGGTCTTGCTTTTGACAAAACATCAAAAAGATTGTTTGCCGGTTGCGACAATAAACTATTGATAGTAACAGATGCAACAAACGGCAAAACAATCGCAAAAGTTCCCATAGGCGAAGGCTGTGATGGCGTGGCTTTCGACAACGAGAGCAAAACAATATTTGCATCTAACGGAGAAGATGGTACAATGACCGTAATTAAGGAGAAGTCAGCAAATTCATTTGAAGTAATCAATACGGTTGCAACGAAGAAAGGAGCAAGAACCATCGCCATTGATGAAGTAAGTCACGCTATTTACTTACCCACTGCAGACTTTGTGGCAGGGCCGCACGAGGGCAAACGCCCTCCAATAGTTCCCGGTAGTTTTGAAGTTTTGGTATATAATAAATAAATCCGCAACACATGAAAAATCAGGCGTTGATAATCTTATCAGCGCTTTTTTTTGACGAGCGATTTTTGATATAAACGAATGGGGCTCGCGATTAGAGAACCCTTTTGTGTAAGTATTTACTTTAGCGGCCTACATACTACTTACTTTTAATTTTCCTTTACCGGAATTCTCTACAAAACTTGCATTTTCCTTAATGGCAACTGTCTTGAGATTTTCGGTTTTGCGAGTTGCCAACTGCCCGTGTAATGACAATATTTCGGCATGGTTAGAAACCATTTCCTGCTCCAACTCTCTTATGCGTCTTTGTTTTTGTTGCAACTGCCTTGTTCTGAAAATAAAACCTGCAAAAGGCAATATGATAAAGCTTAACAAGAACCAGACGATACTAATTTTCAACTCTAATAAATTCATTTTGTAAAAGGTTTGCGGTAGATCAATTGATGTACACTTAAAGGATCCTTTTGGCTAAGTATTGGCAACTGATTTACTAATGCAAGGTAATTCAACTTAAATTTCACCAGAGTCTGGAAAAGACCAATCATTTATCAAATAAGTCAGATTTCAGGTTGAGATGAAAATATTTAATGTCTGTTTTGTATTTGACTAAAAGCAGCATCCTAAAGTTGCAAATCAAGAAAGGTTTTTGAACATATTTATATCTTGTATATAATCAGAATTTTAGCAGATGAAGTAAATCGTGTGTTAAACAAGAAACAAGCTCACACTACAATAAACCTGAGACCTGGCATTCAATAAACCAGGCTTTCCACAAAAACTTAATAACCACCCGTTTTAAACAGACCCCAAAAAAATTATCTCCCGTCATCACAAGCATGAAAATCTGCGTGCTATCGTCTCCTACGCAATCGTTGAAGTAAAATAGTCGATCTGCTTTGCTCAACTTTTCGTAGGTTTGAGGATCAAACCTTTTTTGTGAAAATGTTGACAATCAACCTTTCACAGATTCGAAAACGATCGAAAAAACATGCAGCTTTCAAAAAAAACACTAACGACTAACCTGCCTGCGGGTATACAGCAGCCATCGGAAAACAGTTTCTTCCTTCCGGAAAAGATCCTTCAATTTGGAACCAGCGTATTGCTCCGCGGACTTTCTGACTATTTCGTGGACAAAGCCAATCGCAACGGCATTTTCAACGGCCGCATTGTTGTGGTAAAATCAACAGACAGCGGTGGTACAGATGCATTTGACAAACAAGACAATCTATATACACTTTGCGTTAGAGGTATTGAAATCGGAGAAAATGTAGAGGAAAACATCATTGTTTCGGCTATCAGCCGTGTGCTTTCTGCAAAACAGCAATGGCAGGAAATCCTTGATTGTGTAACCAATCCGCAACTGCAGGTCATTATTTCCAACACAACAGAAGTCGGTATACAGTTGGTAAAAGAAAGCATTTCAGAGGGCGTTCCGTCTTCTTATCCTGCTAAATTACTGGCCGTTTTATATAAACGCTACCAAACATTTAATGGCAGTGCAGAAAGCGGCATGGTAATCGTTCCAACCGAACTGCTCACCGATAATGGCAAAAAACTGAAAGCCATTATACTCGAGCTGTCTGCCTACAACCAGCTGGAGCCCAGTTTCATTAACTGGTTGCAGCAGCACAACAGATTTTGCAACTCGCTGGTAGACAGAATCGTGCCCGGCAAACCTCCGGCAGACTTGCTGGCTACTTTCGAAAAAGAATTGGGCTACAAGGACGAATTGCTGATCATGAGCGAAGTTTACCGCCTTTGGGCCATTGAAGGCGATGAAAAGGTAAAAGAAGTTTTATCATTTGCCGCCTCAGATAAAGGCGTGGTTATTGAGAAAGACATTGAGATATACAAGGAACTGAAATTGCGCTTGCTGAATGGTACGCACACACTTGCCTGCGGATTAGGCTACCTGAGCGGCATAAACACCGTTCGCGAGGGAATGGAGAATGCGGAGCTTGCTCAATACATCACTGACGTGATGCTGGCAGAAATTGCGCCTGCGATCCCTTATCCACTGCCTGAAAACGCTGCGGTGGATTTTGGCCAGCAAGTACTTACGCGGTTCAGAAACCCTTACATGCAGCACCAATGGATAAGCATTACTTTGCAATACTCGTCAAAGCTTAAAATGCGCATTGTCCCCATATTGCACCAATACTATAAATTATTCAACACGGTTCCCCAGCATTGTGCACTCGGTTTTGCAGCCTACATTTTATTTACAAAACCTGTAAAAAAAGAAGGTGGCAAATACTATGGCTCGTTTAACGGCACCGACTATCATATTAACGATGACAAAGCCGGCTATTTTTACGAGTTATGGCAAAATACCGTACCGGAGCAGATCGTTGCAAAAGTATTGCGGGACCGTGAGCTTTGGGACGCAGATTTATCTGCACTGGAAGGCTTTGAAGACGCTGTAACGGAGAAATTTTACGCCATTCAGGAACATGGAGCATTAAACGTCTTGTCTTCTTTGCAGGCGATCAAATAAACTCGTTTTTATCTATTTAACAGGGCTTCGACCTCCCTTTCTAACTCGCTGTTAGAGACGGTTTGTCGAAGCCTTGTCTTTTTAAATTCCCCTATATTGACATTTCCACCAATCCTGCGACAGGAAAGGTGTTTCCCGCCGCAAGTCTACGCAATCGTTTCCGGTGTTTTTTCCTTCCACCTTGTGTTTTCGACATAACTTTAAACTCATTATTCTAATCATAAAAAGCGAATCTCATGAAGGAGTTGAATAGAAAAAATGTCTCAACGAAAGCTTTGCCAGTAAAAATTTTGCAATTCGGTGAAGGTAATTTCTTGCGTGCGTTTGTCGACTGGATGATCGACAAAGCGAATAAACAAGGTATTATGAATCATGGCATTTTGGTAGCGCAGCCCATCAATCAGGGAATGGCTGATCTGCTGGAAAAACAAGATTGCTTGTACCATGTCTATTTAGAAGGTATTAAAGATAAAAAACCGGTGAAAGAAATTTCACTGGTAGAAAGCATTCAACATGCTATAAACCCATACACATCATACGAAGTGTATGAAAAATGTTTCTTAAGTCCTGAACTGGAAATTGTTGTTTCCAATACCACTGAAGCAGGTATCCGCTACGAAGAAGGCGATGATTTAAATGCAAAACCGCCAAAATCATTTCCTGCAAAAGTAACAGCGTTGTTACATCAACGTTATAAAGCATTCAACGGTGCAGCAGACAAAGGGTTGATGTTCATTTGCTGTGAGCTGATTGAAAACAATGGCTCTACATTGCGCGAGTTTGTAATCAGGCACGCGGAAGTAAATAACCTCGAAGCTGCATTTATCGACTGGGTAAAAAATGCAAACTATTTCTACGATACATTGGTGGATCGCATCGTGCCTGGTTTCCCTAAAGAAACCATCAACGAAATAAAAGAAGAAATTGGCTACGATGATAACCTTGTGGTTAAAGGAGAATATTTCCACGTGTGGGCAATTGGTGGCGATCCTGTTATTAAAGAGAAGTTCCCATTGGATAAAGCAGGTTTGAACGTATTGTTCATGGATAGCATTAAAGCTTTCCGCGATAAAAAAGTACGTGTTCTGAACGGCTCACATACTGCGATGGTGCCTGTGGCACTGCAAATGGGGTGCAAAACAGTAATGGACGCGTTCAACAATCCGTTGGTTGAAAAGTATATTAATAAAATGGTCGCAGAAGAGGTATTGCCAGCTATTGATGAAGATCCGGAAGAGCTGAAAAAGTTCGCTGCAAAGATACTTGAGCGTTTTTACAATCCGTACATCAAACATTACCTGGAAACTATTTCACTTAATTCATTATCTAAATGGGAAACACGCGATTTTCCTACCGTGTTGGACACATGGACGAAATTTAACAAGCTGGCTTCTCTCACTTCGTTTTCATTAGCTTCTTTACTGGTGCTGTACAGCGGAAAATCTAAAATTGATTTTGTGGCAAACGATACTCCGGAACATGTTGTTTTCATACAGCAGAATTTTAACACCGCAGATGTTGAAGCTTCTGTAAAAGCAATTTTAGGTAATAAGCAAATCTGGACAGTAGATCTTACGCAGGTTACTCCTTTGGTAAGTGAAGTATCTAAAATGGTGACATCCATTTTAAATGACGGCATGGAAGATGCTCTGAAAAAAGTATTTGAAAATAAAAAATTAGCGTCAGAAATCGGAAAATAATCAGGCATCTGATTTCTGCTTCTTTTAAACTTTAATTCGAAACTATGAGTTGTTTATATTGTGATAAAAACGAAATACAAAAAGAACTGATGATCAAAATCTGTGATCTTAAGGTTTCTGAATTGTTCATGTTCAAAGAACAGTCATATCCAGGTCGCTGTCTTGTTGCCTACAAAAGACATGTAAACGAACTTTTCGAATTGAGTCCCGAAGAAAGAGCATTATTTATGGAAGATGTTGCCCGTGCTGCAAAAGCAATGAGCAAAGCATTCAATCCAAATAAGGTCAATTACGGAGCGTATTCCGATAAATTGGCTCACCTGCATTTTCACCTGGTGCCTAAATACGAAGGAGGCCACACATGGGGAAGTACATTCGAAATGAATCCTCAAAAAGTATACTTGACGGATGCGGAATATGCAGAAAAAATTTCAGCAATCAGTTTGCAGGTAAATACTTCAGCAATGGTTTAAACGATATTGGTTTCTTGAGTTGAGGAAGATTTTCAGAATAAGATGACTATTTCTTTTGCGGAAGTCTGACTTTTGAAAATCTCTTATATGGTAAGGATTGAAAAACGAACGTGATTATAATTTTTTTAAAAAAATCTAAAAACGACAGCTCCAATTATGAAACGTTATATAAAAATAAATGATCAGGACAATGTAGCGGTGGCCCTTGATGAACTGAAGCAGGGCGAAACAATTGAAGTAGACGGCACCGACATCAACATCACAACTGATGTGGAAAAGGGCCATAAGTTTGCTTTGAAAAACATCGGCGCTGATGAAAATGTGATCAAATACGGCTACCCGATCGGTCACGCAATTGAGCCTATTCAAAAGGGTGCGCACATTCATACGCATAACCTGAAGACCAATCTGCACGACAACCTGGAATATTCTTATAATGCTGTAAAGGCAGTTTTGAACATTCCTAAATCAGAGCTTACCGTAAATGGTTATTTGCGTGCAGACGGCAACATGGGCATTCGTAATGAACTATGGATCGTGCCCGCGGTTGGTTGCGTAAACGGCCAGGCGCAAATGATCATTGACCGTATCAAAAAGGAATTGGATGTATCGCACATTGATGATATCTGTGTATTTAAACACAACTATGGTTGCTCTCAACTTGGAGACGATCATGAAAATACGCAAAAGGCACTCGCGGCACTGGTTAAGCACCCTAACGTAGGTGGTGTATTGGTACTGGGATTGGGATGTGAAAACAATCAGATCCCCGAGTTTAAAAAACTTGTCGGAGCAGTTAATGAAGATCGTGTACAGTTTCTTGTTTCGCAGGAAGTGGAAGACGAAGTGGAAACAGGTTTCGAGATAATGAAAGGATTCGTTGAAAAAATGAGATTGGATAAGCGTCAGCCTCTGCCACTTTCTTATCTTAAAATAGGATTAAAATGCGGTGGTAGTGACGGATTTTCAGGCATTACTGCAAACCCATTGGTAGGACAGTTCTCTGATTGGCTAATTGCACAGGGTGGCACAACTATATTGACTGAAGTACCAGAAATGTTTGGTGCTGAAACAATTTTGATGGATAGAGCGATCACGCAAAAAGTGTTCGATGACACCGTTTGCCTGATCAATGATTTCAAAAACTACTTCCGCAAGCACGAGCAACCTATCTACGAAAACCCGTCTCCGGGAAATAAGAAAGGTGGCATTTCCACACTTGAGGAAAAGTCACTGGGTTGTACTCAAAAAGGTGGTAATTCTAACGTAGTCGACGTTTTAGATTACGGCCAGCCTGCAACAAAACACGGGTTGAACCTTTTGCAGGCCCCTGGTAATGATCTGGTGGCTTCATCTGCTTTGGGCTTCTCCGGTTGCCAGATGGTATTGTTTACAACAGGAAGAGGAACTCCGTTTGGAAGCTTTGTTCCTACCATGAAAATATCTACCAACAGCACGTTGTACAATCATAAAAAGAACTGGATAGATTTCAATGCTGGCACTTTGCTTGAAGATGAATCAATGGAAGAAGTTCTGCAAAACTTTGTTGATTTCGTTCTTGAAATATGCAACGGAAACGACAAACTAAAACATGAAAAAACAGGCTTCAAGGAAATCGCCATCTTTAAAACAGGTGTAACCTTGTAAACCGTTTATATAACGTGATAATAAAAAATCCGGTCGACTGACCGGATTTTTTATTATTGCTAGTTCCTTTGTGATTCACACTATTTTGCCTTCTGCGCCAGCCTTTCATCCATCGCCTTTTCTACCAGGTTCAATGAACCTACAAACAAAGGTGAACGCTGGTGTAACGCAACCGGCTCTATTTCCATGATCCTTTTATTTCCATCGGTAGCTTTTCCTCCAGCTTGCTCTGTAATAAAAGCAAGAGGATTGCACTCATAGACCAACCGCAGTTTTCCATCTGCTTTTTTGGTTGTTGCCGGATAAATATAAATGCCGCCTTTCAACAGGTTACGATGAAAGTCTGCAACAAGCGATCCAACATAGCGAGCGTTGAATGACTGCTCTTTGCACCAGTCAACATACGCAGTTACGGGAGGAAAAAATTCTTTCGACAGCCCTTCATTAATTGAATAGATGGTCCCATCTTCCGGAATCCTTATATCTGGATTGGAGAGAAAATATTCACCAAGCGATTGTTCGTAGGTAAAGCCGTTCACACCGTGACCGGTCGTATACACCAGCATTGTGGAAGCACCGTACAATACATAGCCTGCCGCTACTTGTTCCGTGCCTTTCTGCAAAACATCTATTTCCTGTACAGCCGATCCCACTTCAGTTTTGCGACGATAAATGGAAAAGATAGTACCTACGGAAACGTTTACATCGATGTTAGAAGATCCGTCAAGTGGATCGATGGCGATGATATATTTTCCATCCCTGTTCAACTCTTCGTAGGAATCGTTTTCTTCAGAGACCAACGCACATGCCTCCCCTCCTTTTTTCAATGCACGTGAGAAACGGATATTCGCCAGAACGTCAAGTTTTTTTTGCTGCTCACCACCACTGTTTTGCGCTTCCAGCGTTCCGATAATATCAACCAGCCCGGCCTTGCTCACTTCACGGTTCACCACCTTTGAAGCAAGGGCAATGTCACGTAGTAATTGCGACAACTCTCCTGTTGCGTACTTAAAATTTTCCTGTTTGTTCTTAATGAACCTGTCCAACGTGGTCCCTATGGGCGTTGCGATGCGGGATTCTTCCATGTTTAATCAATTAGTGTTGTTAGTTATTGGTGTCGGTTGCCGGTTCAGTTCATACGAGGTTGCAGTTTTACGTTCGAAAACTGCATATAAAAATGTTGGGATAAATAACGTACGATGCAAACATCTCCTCTACAGAAGTTGTTGCGTTGCTTTTTCTGATGTGAAAGATACGAACAATATTCGGGTTGATATAGGCTCGCGTATTATGGTAGTGTTACGGGGGTAATTGAGAATTGAAAATTGAAAATGAATGGCCGCCGATTTTGAGACTTAGACTATCTGTTAATGATTTTATTCAATCATAAAAATCATGACAATCATGAAAATCAGCGTTCGGTTTTCTCATTTTCAATTTTCAATTTTCAATTCTCCATTATTTATGCCGTAATTGGCTTATGTTTTGGCACCAGCAGTTTCATGCAAATCCATGCCACTAAGTAAACTCCTGCGCAAACGGCAAACATAACGCCGTAAGCTACTGAAATATTGGAAGTGATATAATGTCTTGCCTGATCAAACGTGTTTGCGTCAATCAAAACATCCTTCAAATTATCTACTTTAACGTTTTCCAATGGCAATGCTTCTGTGGCTTTTATTAAACCGGCTTTGCTTGCTTCGAAAACCCCTTTAATACGGTAGCTGTCTTCTAAATTCCCTGCCAACAGTTGAACGAGCACTCCACCAAGACCACCGGCTGCCGCACCGATACCGGTTATACTGCCCACCATCTTTTTAGGGAACATATCAGAAACGGTTGTAAACAAATTTGCAGACCAAGCCTGGTGAGCTGCTGCACCTATGCTTATGATAGCAGTTGCAGCTACTATACCATAGGTAGCCATCCATTGAGTGGTTAATAACAATAATGGCGCACAAGCAATGATTAACATGGCTGTCATGCGGGCCTTATATGCCTGCCAGCCTTTGTTCATAAATGTCATTGGTATGGAGCCGCCATAAATTGATCCAATAATTGCAATGCCATACACAGTGAATGTGGAGATCATTACAGTATATTTTGCCTGATCCGGAGCCATGCCTACGCAAAACTGCTGCTTTATATAAGTTGGCAACCAAAACAAAAGAAACCACCAAATGCCGTCTGTTAAAAACTTACCAAGTACAAAGGACCACGTTTGCTTATAAGAAAGCATTTTGTACCATGGTTTTTTTTCACCTTCTTTTTTTACATCAACCTCGGCAGATTGCTCCGCTTCGCTATTGATGTAATCATATTCCTGCTGACTAACTTTTCCTCTCGTAAGCATCTGTTGCGGAGTTGCATAAAACTTTCTCCAAAAAATCAGCCAGACAAAACCAACGACTCCGGTGATGATAAACGCCATTTGCCAGCCATGAAAGGTTCCCATGAACAAAGAATTACCTTCCGTTGGGTTCCATGCTGCAAGGATCATAGGAATGATCAATGCGCAAATCATGGCACCAATATTGGAACCTGAATTAAAAATTCCCGTTGCCAAGGCTCTCTCTTTTTTCGGAAACCATTCTGCCACCGTTTTGATAGATGCAGGAAAGTTGCCTGCTTCTCCCGCGCCAAAAATCGCTCTGGCCGCATTGTGCAGCCAAAGGCTCGTGCCCATAAATGCACTGCTGATTCCTGCGAAAGACCAAACCACAAGTGAAAAGGCAAGGCCTTTTTTTGTACCCACTTTATCCATGATAAAGCCGGCAAATAGTGTGAAGCCTGCATAAAACGCGGTGAATATCGCGGTTAGCTTGGAAAAGTCACTCGCCGACCAGCCAAAACCGGTGGGAGAACAGAAATAGTCTTTCAGATAACCAATTACATTTCTATCCATGTAATTGATGGTGGTCGAGAAAAGAAGTAAGCTTACAATCACCCATCTGTAGTTACTTTTCTTTTGCGGTACATTTTCCTGCACGGCTTCTTTTTTCTCCAGTATGGCTGTTTCATCGTTAGAATACATTATTAAAGTGCTTTTTGGGTTGCTGTTTTATTTACGTCAAGGTGCTGCCAGCTAAAATATTCCTTAGCATTGTTGTAGCAAATATCCTGTATGATCTTTCCTACCCAATTAACATCGTTTGGCAGTTCACCATTTTCAATTTCTTCGCCAAACAAGTTGCACATTATTCTGCGGAAATATTCGTGACGAGGGTAAGACAGGAAACTTCTTGAATCGGTCAACATTCCAACGAAGCGGCTCAACAGACCCATGTTTGACAACGCATTCATTTGTTTAGTCATGCCATCTTTCTGATCAAGGAACCACCAGCCAGAACCCCACTGAATTTTCCCTGCTGAAGAACCATCATTGAAGTTGCCGATCATCGTTGCCATCAACTCGTTGTCGGCAGGATTCAAATTGTACAAAATGGTTTTTGCCAATGTATTATTGTTATCCAATCTGTTTAAGAATTTTGACAAAGCGCGGCCCTGTGAAAAATCACCGATAGAATCCCAACCTGTATCTGCGCCTAGTTCGCGCAATCTGCGGCTGTTGTTGTTACGCAAAGCACCAAGGTGGAATTGTTGCACCCAGCCTTTTTCATGATCCCATTCTGCAAATGCGATCAACATCGCAGATTTGAATTTCCTGATTTCGAGATCATCGGCTTTTTTACCACTGCGTACTTTAGTGAAAATGGCATTGATCTCTGCAGCAGTAAAGTCTTCTGCATAGATCTGCTCGATACCGTGATCAGATACGCTGCAACCGTTGGCTGCAAAATAATCGTGACGGCTTTTCAAAGCTTCAATGTGATCGTCATAAGTACCGATCGACATATCAGCCGCTTTCTCCAATCTTGCTACGTAATTGTTAAACGCCGCAGGATCATCGATGTTCATCGCCATATCCGGACGATAAGCTGGCTTCACGCCGATTTCAAAGCCTTCGTTCAATAATTGTTTATGGAAAAACAAATCATCCTCAGGATCATCTGTTGTACAAACCAGTTTCACATTCATCTTGCGCATCAGGCTACGAACGGAATAATCAGGTGTTCTCAATTTTGCGGAACACTCTTCATAGATCGCTTTTGCCGTTTCTGGATTTAGTATATCGTGCACATCAAAGTAGCGTTGCAATTCAAGATGCGTCCAGTGATATAAAGGATTGCGCAAAGTATAAGGAACAGTTGCTGCCCACTGCTGGAATTTTTCTTCATCAGTTTTATTGCCAGTGCAATAGCTTTCGTCAATGCCGTTGGTACGCATTGCCCTCCATTTGTAGTGGTCGCCATACAACCATATCTGCGTAAGATTTTCGAAAATCTTGTTCTCTGCAATTTGTTGTTGTGGCAAATGGCAATGATAATCGATGATCGGCATTTGCTTCGCAAAATCGTGGTATAAGCGCTGAGCGGTCTTATTGTTTAATAAGAAATCCTCGTTTAAAAATTGTTTCATACACTTACGTTATCTTTTATTCACTAAAATGTGTTTTTATTTAACCTTGCTCTCTGAAGCTTACAGCTTCGGAGTTTAATCTATCGCTTCCGGCGATGTTAATGTTGCCAAGGGCTACAGAATACAGCTGCGAGGCAGGAAGCCTCACAGAGCGCAACTCCCCACCTACTTCACAGATGCTTGCTCCAATAACCAGTTAGCAAGATCCTTTGCTGCGGCGTAGTTGTTGATATCGTCGTTATGTTTTCTTCCATCGGTATACTCGTTATACAACCATGGATCGCCAACAGCGAATACTGTCCCTTTGCCGACTTTCGCTACTGCCATTATCACATCACCTTTATCGGTGAAGTGTGCTGTTGCAGGCGCTTTCAATTTAATTGTACAAATGTCTTTCAGGTAAACCTTTTTGGTATTCTTGAAAATTTTATCACTAGCAGGAATCGTCATAATGCCCGGCTCAATTGCATTACCGATTACATGGTTGCGCAAATCCGGATTGAAATGGATGCCAAATTTGTCCGCCAATATGTTAAAGTGAGCAAACTCTGTGTTTGCAGAATCATTCATCATCATCACCAACACACCACCATTTTTAACCCAATTGTAAATATTTTGTGCAGATGCTTCATCCATATAATTTGGGTTTGGTGCTTCGGCTTTTGTATCAGGATCAACAATTATCAAAACGTTTCCCTTTTTAAGATTTGCGGCAGTAGGCGCTTCATTCAAAGTGGCCAGATTTGCACCGGCACATTTAAAAGTATGACCCCAGATAGAGAACCCTTCATATCTCAGTTCCTCCCATTTGTAGTGGAAAGGACGGGTAATGCCAGCCGCATCTTTCTTTGTTTCGTTGTTGAAATAACTATCAAGCAGGACTGTTTTTCCTTTGCCAGGTTTTGGCATTGCTGCGATATCCATTTCATTGCTCATTTGTAAAAAAGCACCCAAACCTTTTTGGTCATTTCGCACTACTTTTTCACTCATGTAATATTCAAAACTTCCGTCACGGTAAGGATTTCCACCAAGGCCGCTTACACTGACCGTTCCGTCAAGTGTCATACCATCCTTGCCATCGCTTTTTACAAATTCAGCAAGAATGCCTTTATATCCTTTTTGCGCGGCAGCAAGATATGATTGAGGCAATACGCCCAGTCTTACGCCCTTTGCAAAGGCATACACAAACTGACAGCTTGCAGAAGCTTCAAAATAATTTGGTTTTATATTTGGCTTGTCCAGCACATCCCACCATAAACCTGTTTTTGCATCCTGTACTTTTTGCACAGCAGCGGCATACCTGTTTAAGATGTCAACCAATGCTTTTCGTTTTGGGTGGTTGGCAGGAAATGTTTCCAACACATCAACCAATGCAGCACCATACCATCCCATCGCACGAGCCCAGAAATTTGGCGATCTGCCGGTTGTTTTATCTGCCCATTTTTGTTCTTTGGATTCATCCCAACCGTGATACATCAAACCAGTTTTGTTATCACGAGAGTGTTCTTCCATTAAAATGAACTGCTTCGCGATATCGCTGAAAGCCGCAGTGTCATTAAACTGTGCGGCATATTCCGCGTAAAATGGCTCTCCCATGTAAAGACCATCCAGCCACATTTGGTAAGGATATCTTTTCTTGTGCCAGAAGCCGCCATCATTTGTGCGTGGCTGAGATTTCAATTGTTCACGCAGATTAGCTACGGCTTTGTAATATTTTTCTTTATCAGTAACACGAAACGCTGTAAGTACAGAACGGCCGAGCAGTATGTTGTCGATATTATATTCGTCTTGCTTGTAAGTTTTAATACTTCCGTCATTATTTACAAAAAAGTCCATTCGCTTTTCGATGAACTTGAAATAGTCTCCATTACCTGTATTATACCATAAACCTCTCAGCCCTTCATACATTACACCAAGATCGTATGTCCATCGCGCCTCGTGTGCACCTTCTTTCACTAATGAATCTGGCCATTGCTGCATGATTGTATTGCCTGCACGCTGCGACCATGAAAGCTGCGCGGTTTGCGATTTTGCAGAGAAAAAAGCAATTGAGCCAAGTCCTATAAATGCTGTTACTAATGTTCTTTTCATCTGTATTTTTTCAATTTATTTTGGTCAGATGCCTGTCTGAATGGCTTTTGTCGGGCAATGAACTCATATGAAAATCATCATTTCTTTCAGCGCAAAATCGTTGTCATGCTCATTTCATATTGACGATCCCGGGAACAATCTATTTTTTGATTAATGATTTTTCAGTCGCGCCTGCATTAAATGCGGCGAATTGTTTGTTATAAGGAAGCGTGGAGTTTGCATATTGAATATCTCCGCATCCGCTACCTGTCACACTGAAAACAACTTCCGTTGGTTTTACATTTGATAATTTGTCAAACGAAATTTCTTTGCTGTTTTGAATACTTACCAATGCATCAGTTGCTGCAATTGACAAATGTACATTCTGCATTTTTATGTTGGTTGCTTCTTCTATTTGTATACCTTTTTTTGCTACAATAGAAATATCTTTCAGCAGAATGTTTTGAATATGCATTTCGGGCAATCCTCTTACGAATATAGCTTTGGATGCGCCGTTGCAAACTACATTGCGGATGTTAAAGTCTTTGAATTGTGGCGTTGCTTCTGTAACAGGGAACAACTCTACCGCTGGTGCATTTCTTACTTCTCCTGCCAAAGGCACAGGATCTTTCGCTTCGTAATACATGTCAAACAAAATAGCCTCACCCATGATGTCTTTCATGCTGATGTTCGAAACATTGATATTTTCCACTATGCCGCCACGACCTCTTGTTGTTTTAAAACGAAGGCCGATATCAGTTCCGATAAATGAACAGTTGTTTACGTAAATGTTTTTCGCACCACCGCTCATTTCACTTCCAATCACAAATCCGCCGTGCGCATGATACACGATGCAATTGCGAACGATCATATTTTGCGTAGGCATGCCTCTTTTTCTACCAGACTCGTTCCTACCTGATTTCACGCAAATACCATCATCGCCTACATCAAATGTGCTGTTTTCAAGCAACACGCGGTTGCAAGATTCCACATCAATGCCGTCACCATTTTGTGCATACCAGGGATTTTTTGCGTACACATCTCTTACCGTCAAATCCTCACACATCAATGGATGCAGGCACCACGCGGGAGAGTTTTGAAAGGTTACACCTTCAAGCAAAACTTTTCTACAGCTTTCCAGTACAAGTAAATTTGGACGCAGATAGTCTTTTATATCTTCAAAATCCTTGATCGTTTTACCATTTGCTAAAACTCCGGCATCCTTTGTTTTTGATCCGTTCATCGAACTTTGAGAAGGATACCACGTTTTGCCGTCATCGCTGGTAATGCCACCGGATTCCGTTAATTGTTTCCACTGGGAGCCTGTCAGTTTATCTTTCTTCACCATGCGCCACGCATCGCCCCAACCGTCAACAATACCTTTGCCGGTGATAGCAATGTTTTGCAAATTCTTTCCGGATATCGGCGACTGGTTGCGGGCGTTCGGTTGTCCCTCCCAGTTACCTTCTACAATTTTGTATTGCGAAAGATCGTTCGTGAATTGCAGAATGGCCCCGTTTTTTACATGCAGGTTCACATTGCTTTTCATTTCTACCGGGCCTGTGATCCAAAGACCTTCAGGCACCAGCACAACGCCGCCCCCTTTTTTGTTACACGCAGTAATAGCATCGTTGATACTTTTGGTATTAAGCGTAATGCCATCTGCCACGGCCCCATAACGAACAATATTAAATGTATCTTTTTTGAAAGTGGGTTGCTGCACTACAGGCATTTTCTGTGCATTTGCACCAGCAGCAAGAACAAACGAAGCAAGGGTTAAACCTAATATTGGCCTTATTTTCATGATGACAAGTTAAGTTCCTGAATAAAGATTAGACACGAGAAATAGAAGCAATATGATACTAATCTCAGCATACAATGCTACTTATATATTCTTGGAGAACAACGGTGTTAGAGATATTTTTTTACGCAATCGTTATCGGGTTGCAGCTATAAAGTGATTAGTTGATGGATGTTAGTTACAGGCCTTTATCTGCTCATGTTTGTTTACAATAAAAGGCCCGATAGCTGTTTAGAAATCTGCGTTTACCGGAGGTTCAACAACAAAAATCCCAACCAACAGCTTTTCCCCAATCAATTAATTAATAATCAATATTTTATGATGCGACCATTTTTCCCTATCTTCATTCTTTCCGACATTCTGAATTAAATATGAGATTTGAAGCTATTACTATAAAAGATATTGCCACAGCCCTTGGCCTTTCGACCTCAACCGTTTCCCGTGCACTGCGAGACAGTCACGAGATAAGTGTTGAGACGAAAAAGATCGTTCGTGAGTATGCCGAGGAACATAATTACAGACCCAACCCTATTGCACTCAGCCTGAAAGAGAAAAGAAGCCGCTCCATTGGTGTGGTTGTTTGCGAAATTGCCAACAGTTTTTTCTCGCAGATCATTAACGGTATCGAATCTATCGCGTATGACAGAGGGTACAATGTGATCATTTCACAAAGTCACGAATCATACAAACGCGAGGTGCTGGACCTGAGTTACCTTGCTTCCCGCTCGATTGATGGCCTTTTGATCTCTGTGGCAATGGAAACCACCAATTTCGATCACCTGAAGAGCCTGCACGACAAAGGACTGCCAATCGTGTTTTTTGACCGCGTAGTGGACGATATCGATACACACAAAGTCATCATCGACAACTCTACCGGCGCATACAATGCCACAGTACACTTAATGAAAAATGGCTTTAAGCGCATTGCCATTGTTTCTATTTCCGAACATTCATTTATTGCACAGGGAAGATTAAATGGTTATAAAAAAGCCTTGCAGGACAATAACATCCCGGAAGATGAAAAACTGATCCGGTATTGTGAGCATGGCGGTCAGAATTACGAGGAACTTGAACAGGTAATGGATTCGTTGTTTTCGCAGAAAAAAAAGCCCGACGCTGTTTTTGCAGGATCCGATACCATGACAATGGGCATTCTGCGTTATTTCAAGTCTAAAAAAATGAAAGTGCCGGATGACATTGCACTGGTTGGTTTCTCAAACTCTGAAAATGCAGATCTTCTGCAACCTGCACTGACCGTGATCAAGCAGCCTGCTTTTGAAATGGGCAAAAAAGCAACTGAACTTTTATTAAAGATGATTGAAGCAAAACGGCAGGATAAAACTTTTGAGAACTATGTGCTTCCAGCAGAGTTGGTCATAAGAGAGTCGAGTGAAAAGAAATAGCAGAATTATTGATTCATTGAATAACTGAAAGTCACATCGTTTCTTGTCTTCACGAAACGCTTTTTGTTTTGGCCACCAACGGCTGTTCCTTGATTGGACTTTACTTGCGACGCTCCTTTCAACGAGGAATATGAATGAACAAAGCATGGCCGCACTCTTTTCAATCGAATTGCAGCCATGCCAGGAATAAACCAAATTATTTTTGTGCATCTGTAATATCTTTCACCAGACTGTTTATATACACTTCAATATTATCATAACCGGTGCTAAGGCTGCGGCCGTTGGCTACACTTTTCGTTACATCCAATTTGTTCGCTTTTTTCCAATCATCCGGAATACCGTCGCTCGCTGTGCTAACTGGCGCTGTAGTACTGTTATAAACAGGCCAATTACCAACGTCTTTCTGTGAATCTATAATACCGAGCTTAGGATATGGCGCAACATTCAGGGAACTTGAACCTCTTACGGTTGGAGTGCCGCTTTTCACGTCGCCAGTAACGCGTGTATCAACCGCATCACGTTTATAACTTGCGCCTGCAAACTTTATTATACGGTCGTATGCAGTGTCGGCAACCTGGGTATTTACTTCGCCGCCTGTGATGTCCCATGCTGAAGCAAGTTTTAAATCAGCTTTGTTTTTATTAGCGTCATTGGGAGTAACACCGGTCCAATTATCGCTTGTAACTGAAGCGCTGCCATTCATAACATTTCCTGCAACATAAAAGCTACCCCAAACACCAGCCGGCTGGCTATTTGTGCCGTCATCGCCGTATGGCTGAAAAATGCGGGTTTTATTGGAGGATTCCGGCCCGGGCTTATAGTAGTTATTGACCATATTGTACTGTCCACCCTCTCCGGCATAACCACTATTAGCACCCCAGTTGAAAATAACGTTGTTTCTAAAATCCACTCGTTCCAAATCAGGTCGATTGGTATAACGGCTACCACAAAACCGTGGATTACGACTATCATGATCTGCCATCAGATTGTGATGGAACGAAGCCTTTTGTCCGCCCCATATCGCCCCATAACCATGCGCTCCTTTCACGTGATCCGACATTCTTAAACTCTCCGCAAGAATACACCACTGCATGGTAAAATTCTGATTGTCGTACCACGAAGAGCATTCATCGATACTCCAGCTCATCGAACAATGATCAATCATTATATTCTTGTGACCTCTCCCCCAGAAAGCATCGTCTTCATAACCAGTCACGTCTCCCATGCGGAACCGCATATAGCGAATGATAACATTGTCGGCGTTCACAACCATAGGATAGTCGCGAATACAAATGCCATCTCCCGGGGCAGTTTGCCCTGCAATGGTAAGATCGCCATTTGTAATTTCAAGCTTTGAATTCAGTTGTATAACACCGGATACGCTAAACACAACAAATCTTGCTCCTGTTTGCTGAACAGCATAGCGCAAAGTTCCTTGTGAGCCATCGTCTGTAAGTTTGGTTACGTACACCACTTTGCCTCCGCGACCGCCGGTCGCGTTTTTTCCAAAACCTTCAGCACCGGGAAATGCAAGAGCAGTTTCCTGAACGGGTGCAGGGTTGTTGTTTCCTCCGCCATTATTATTGTTTCCGCCCGACGGGGAATACGCCGTATTGGAGTTTTTATCGCACGACAATAAAGAAACGCAAGCAACAAGCGATGCTAATATTATATATTTCATATGAATTAATTAAAAAAGATGTGGTATTGAGCCACACCTTTTCTATGATCAAATATACAAATCAATTAAAACCATCTGGGATCTCCTACGCCAGTATTTAAACTAAAACCTGGTTTTGTAGTGAAAATTCCGTTTGTTGGATCGACAAATAAATCCGTTGAATTATTGTTTGGTGCTACTCCAAACAAGGAGATACCTGAAATTGCATTAGCAGTGAAATTTGCATCCCCTGTCCTGAAAACAGAACCACTTGGATTTATGCTAACAATAGGACCCGCGGCCATTCCCTTACCGGTAAGATTTCCAATAATAATATTACCCAACGTTAAATTAGAAGCCAATCCTCCAAATGTCAGGAAATAATTTGTTCCACATTGCATATTGTTAAAAGTACAATTCTGTATCACTGTTGTATTTGCAACCTTATCATTATATACAATGCCTTTAGACGCACTTACCAACCCCAGGTTATAAAAAGTACTATTCGTTATTTTTATTTTATTGCCGCTAGCTCCTGTTGCACTAATATGGATGAATCCGTAGCCGTTCGCTGTATTATAGGCAATGCTGTTGTTAACGACAACACTATCTATTATTGAATTTGCAACCTGAAGTCTCAAAGCTGTAGTTGCAAAATTTCGAATTTTACAATTTTCAAATACCACTTTTGAAATATTACAAGCGGGGTCCGTTGACGCCTGGTTTAATACGTAGGTCGCTTTGAAACCACTGTTAGGATTATTGTTAGCAAAGGCTTCCAAATCAATATTCTCAAATTTTATTGTACCGGCAGAAGTCGGGATAGTAAAAAGTTGAGTAGCGGATACTGACGGTACTCCAGGATAAATTACTGGTCTGTCAGGGCCTTCTTCGCCCCAAATTGTAATTGAGACACCGGCAGGAATCGCAACAGCAGTTCCACCAAGATTATAGCTGGAACCTTGATACAAAACAAATATCTTATTGTCACCAGAAGTTAATGCTGTTATTTTTGCCGCAAGATCATCAGAAGGACCTAAGTAAATGACATCAGGCCCAACAGGAACAAGCGCTGTTGTTGACATAGTTTGCGAGCCTCTGATATTAGCATTGTTATATAACGTTGCAGAATAAGAAGTCTTAGGTTGCAACCCTGTTATTGTTTTTGCGCCCGTAGCAACTTCATCTGCTGAAATGTTATAACGAACCCCGTTAACAATTAAATGGGTTACAGCATTGGGAGTCTGCCATCTCCAGGTAATACTATTTGCCGTTACATCCGATGCTGGAACATTAGTCATAATCTGTTCAGACTTTGTCTTAAACATTGCAGTCACCCAATGTGAATCCGGTGTTCCATTTGTAGTGTCCTCGCCTTTTATCCTTACAGAATAAGTTGTCAGTGGATCTAAAGGGCCCGGTATAACAAAATAGCATCCGTTTGCATCTGATGATGCGGCTCCTGTAAATCTTGCCACAACAGGGTTAAATTGCAAGCTGTCTTTACTTAATTCAACAACATATTTGTTTGTTGATGGCATACCTTTCCACTTCATGGTTACAGTTATTCCATCCACGGATGTTGTTAAAGTAGAAGGTTGAAATAGTCTGTTGTAAGAACTGTCGGTTGGCCAGTCATTATATTTTTTACAGGCAATAAACGACATTCCAATTGCGGATAACAGGAATATCAGGTTGAATATCTTTCTCATTGTTTAAATGATAATTGTTTAGAATAATTATTAGAATCCATATGCATTCACAAGCTTGCCATTAGAATTACTTATAACAGAGCCATGAAGAGGATATAAATGCCTGTTTCGCACTCCCGCTGAATTGTTGTTTAAACCGCTGCTAAAAAGGTTCATTCTATTCAGATAACTCGCTTTATCAGCATCCTTATAACCAGACAACCAATTAATCTTTGTATATCCGGCAATGTCAGCCGCGCCTTTGTCTGTATAGAAGTTAATTCCTGCTCTATCTATAGTTTCGTTATCAGCATTATACTTGTAGAATAGATATTGAGGAAGTTTGTCGTAAGGAGCTTGACGAGAAAGCATTTTTGAAAAGTTATCTCTTAGTTCCTGGATTTTAGAGGAAAGAAGATTCCAACGGATCAGATCATATTTACGAATGGCTTCACCACCAAATTCCCATGCACGTTCGTTTACAATTGCATTGAAGAAAGCTGCCTGGCCTGAAAGACCATTCACATAACCGTCTACTTTTTCTGACTGCTTGCTGGGCCCAAATGCACGGCTTCGCACTTGTTTGAGTGCTTGCTTAGCTTCATTTGTCGGCCCTCCATTTAAATCGTTCTCAACTTCGGCAAACATTAGCAGAACATCTGAATAACGCATCAGCACCCAGTTAATACCATATCCAAATTTGCTTTGCGCAGCTAAATTCATTGATAGAAAGCCTCCATTCATCCAGCGCTGATCCCACTTTCCAATGGTATAGGATAATGGATTGGATTGAAAAAATTCTTTTTTATCTCCACTACTGTTGCCATACGAGTAATACGCTACTGTTACATCTCTTCTTGTGTCAGTTGTATCGAAACTGTAAAAATAAACAGGGCTGGTATTTACAACATTGGCATTGTTTCCAAAACCGTACTTACCATTGGTGTAAGATCTTACGCCAATTGAATAACCCATTTCACCGCTATAACCCAATCCCATTGCTGCTTCGAAAAGGTTCTCTCTGGAACCGTTATCAATTGTCAACTGACAAAGATTTTTCCAGATGTCGGTATAAGAAGGATTTAAATTATGGCGACCGCTAGCTATAATCTCACGGCAAGCGGTATCCGCAATTCTATAGTACTTCTGCCAATCACTTCCTCTTTCGGTAGGATAACCAGGTTTGTTACGGATAGAATACCCGCCTCTGCTTAGACAAATTCTTGCCAGCAAACCTTTTACAAACCCTTTTGTAATTTTCTCTGGCGTATAACCTGCGCCCTCGCCTACCCATGGAACTATATTTTGTGCCAGTTGCAAATCAGCGATAATGTGATCATAGATCGTGTCTCTGTCCGTTGGTCCCATATAAACAGTCGAAAGATCTGGCTTGGCCGGTTCAGTCGAAAACGGAACATCTCCCCAATTTTTGACAAGTTCATAAAATGCAAGAGCCCTCAATGTATACGCTTCTCCTAAATACCCCTTAACTGTTGTAGAGTCACTGGTAGTTAAGAGTGGACTTTTAGCAACACCGTCTATTAAGAGATTTGCTCTTTCAATAAGGCGGTACAGCGTTACCCATTCGTTATATATCACGGTATTATTGCGGGTGCCCATGTAGTTAGACAGACCTCTGTTTTTATCTTCCGAATAAGAGTTTTCATCTGCCCCTACAAATTCGATATCGTTGTTAGTAGCATAGTTAAGAGATAGTCTTGCAGAATACATCTGATCCTGCGTAAGCAATGAGTAAATACCGTTTAATTCGAAATTTACCATTGACGGCGAGCTAAACACAATATCCGGTGTATACTGAGAATCAGATTTTGTATCAAGAAACTTTTTGCAACCTGCGAGAGATGAAAAAGCGATTAATGCTATTAGATACAGATTTATTTTTTTCATACGGCTTATTTAAAATGTAATATTCAAACCACCAACAAATGAGCGACTTTTAGGATATGCAGAGTAATCTACTCCAGGCGTTAACGGAGTTGATCTTCTTGTATCAACTTCAGGATCAAAGCCGGAATACTTCGTAAAATTGTAGAGATTATATCCGGTTACATACACTCTTATGCTTTGAAATTTTGCACGACGCAATGCAGCTTTAGGAAGTGAGTATCCTATTGTAGCTGTATTCAGGCGCAAGAAGGAACCATCTTCAACTGCCCATGAATGAAATACGCCACTGGTCATCATTGGGTGCCAGATAGTAGCATTCTTATTTATTTCCTGTAGTCTCGCAGGATCTGCGTCCTTGCCGGAGTAAACATTGTAACCTGTTTCCGGATCAATCGTAGTAAACCTGTGAGCAAGATCCATGTCTGTAGTAAGATTTTGATATTTGCGTGTTAGCAAATAAGAAGTAAAATCTATTTTGTTGGCATTGTATATATCGTTGCCATATGACCAATTGAAAAATGCAGAGAAATCAAAGTTTTTGTATTGACCGGTAAGATTAAAACCACCAGTATGTGTCGGCAATGCGTGCCCGATAACTGTTTTATCTTTTTCGTCAATTACACCATCGTCATTCAAATCCCTTAACTTAAGAGTGCCGGGGCCAAAATATCCATTAGAAGTAGTGATTAGGGAGTTATCGCTGGCAACACCTTTATTGATCACCCAGTTTTTCTTGCTACCATCAAATGTAAAGTCATCGAAAGTGTACATTCCCTCAGTTATGTATCCGTACATTTCACCAATTGGCTGTCCCTCTTTGACAATGTAATCCTCAAGTGGTGAGGCAGTACCATTCCATCCCGAATTGTAGGTTTTGAAGTTAACATTGCCATTTGGAAATCTATCCACTTTGTTTTTGTTGAAACTAATATTGAAACCTGCATTCAAAGAAAAGTCTTTGGTGCTTACGATCTGGCCATTTAATGTCAGCTCAATACCTCTGTTGGAGGTTTGACCGACGTTCTTGATCTGGTACAAATACCCTGAATTTTCTGCTATCGGAGACTGTACGAGCAGATCATGTGTAGTGTTCCAGTAAAAATCCAGTGTACCGGATAATTTGTTATTAAGCACACCAAAGTCCAATCCAACATTTCGTGTGAGCGTAGTTTCCCACTTCAAATCAGGGTTATAAAGAATTGTTGAGGGAATGACTCCCGTACCAGGTGTTTCGTTAGGCATATAGTACTTATCGCCACCTTCAGCAATAAGCGTTTGTTTATATAAATTGTCAGGAATTCTGTTATTACCGGCTGTACCTACGCTTGCTCTGACTTTTAAACTATTTAGCCATTTTGATTCCGGCTCCATGAATTTCTCGTCAGATACTCTCCATGCAAGCGCCAGTGAAGGAAAAAAGCCCCACCTGTTACCACCGGCAAATTTGCTGGAACCATCTTCACGAAATGTTACAGTGGCAAGGTACCGGCCCAGATATGAATAGTTGGCGCGGCCGAAAAATGAACTCATCCTATTGGGAATGTCATCATAAGTCTTAGTTGGAATGGCAGTTCCAAACTGCATATTGGCCAACACCATATCAGCACTCCAATCTTTCGGGAAGAAGCGTGATTCGTTTGTTACACTCCTGGTAGCTGATAATGTAGTTATCTCTTGCCCCAACACTACATTTAACGTATGTCCACTTTTTAACTTAGGATCAATAGTTAAAGTATTCGAGTTTATCCATGTGTAGCCAGAAGAATTTGCAATTCTTCCAATAGGTTGACCACCCAGCGTTTTCGCATCAGGAGTTGCAGGGCCCCAAACATTATTGACTTTCTGATTCTGAAATTCATAACCAAGTAATGTTTTAAATGTCAGCCCCTTGATAATCTTCCAACTCAAACTTGAGTTAAAATTACTAGCAAACTGATATTGCTTTTTATACTCGTCATTTGCTGATTCTACAGGATTGTACAGCAGACTCAATGATTCAGGACTATTCATATCATCATCATCGCTAACACCGGCAAAACCCTTTAAGCCTTTCGTCGGCGCATATTTTACTGAATTTCTCAGACGTGTATTTGCACCACTGCCGGTGTTAACTCCTGCTCCGGTAATGACGGTGTAGTTGGTTCTGTTTATGAAGTCAAATGTTAACTTGTCAGAAATATCGCTTTGAAGTTTGAAGCTAAGATTATTGCGCTCATACCCTGAACCAATCATTATGCTTTTTTCATCATTGCGGGTCAGACCAACATTGTATTTTGTTGACTTGGTACCACCTGTAACTCCCACATTGTAATATTGCTGAAAACCAGTTCTTCCAAAAACTTCTTTTTGGAAGTCTGTACCGCTTTGAGATTTATAAATATCCAAATCGCTGAACGCGCCGTAATTATTTGTAAACGTTGTTGGCGTTGTAGTGGTTGAGTAAGTAGGATCCAATTCATATTGATACCTTACGTACTCATAAGGGCTGAGCACATTTAACTCTTTTGTAAGTTTTTTCACGCCCCAGTAAGCATTAGCGCTAACAGTTGTTTTACCGGCTTTCGCATCTTTTGTTGTGATCAGCACTACACCGTTCGCACCTCTCGCACCATAGATTGCAGTTGATGCCGCATCTTTCAGAATTGTCATCGACTGAATATCCGATGGCGATATGTTGTTGATGCTATTCACGGGAAATCCATCAACAACGTATAGCGGAGAGTTATCCTGGGAAACAGAACCACCGCCACGAACGCGTATTTTGATGTCCGCATCCGGAGAACCTTCTGTAGTGGTAACCTGAACGCCTGCCATCTTACCGGTCATGGCCTCTGCAATATTGGTAACAGGTGCTTTTAAAAGTTCCTTTCCGGTGATCGCAGATACAGAACCGGTGAGGTCTTTTTTCTTTGCCGTACCATATCCAATTACCACTACCTCATCCATATTGGAAACCTCTTTTTCCAATACTACGTTTGCGGGAACGCCCACTTTAACGGAATTAGTAGCAGATTTAAATCCTTTACTTGAAACATTGATGCTATACGTTTTAGAGGCATCTTTGACAGGAATAACAAACGTGCCGTCTTCTCCCGAAGAAACGCCTGTTTGGGTTTTGTCAATAAAGATGCTGGCCCCTTGAACAGGCTTTCCGTCAACATCAACAATTCTGCCTTTGAGCTGAGTAGATTGACCAACTGCAACAGCAGTAATTGACAATAGTAATAGTAGAGAAAATAGTAGTCGCTTCATACGGCTTGGTATTAGTAATTAAACTTGATGAATGCTGGTAAAAGGCAACAATGGAGGTGACTCAGGTCATAAAAAACGGATCAGGCGATCGATTTTTTATTTTAAAAGTGTAGTATTAAAAACCTGAACAATCTTACCGACATATTCTTTCAAAAAAAAAAATTGCAACCTCTTTTTTTACGCAATCGTTCTCTTTTTTTTTAATCCTGAGCAAGGTCAATATGGGCGATGCATCTACGTCATAATAGCGGAAAACATTACACAGGACGTAATAAATTTGACTTTTTTTGAAATCGATTGTCAATAAAATTCCGTAATGGTATAAATAAAAAAAAGCCTGACAAATTAAGCCGACGAAGCAACGAAGCCGTCGGAAATAATTTGTCAAGCCCCTTTAAACAAGTACAGTGTTAGTAAAACGATCTGCTAAATCACTTTACTGCACATTGATATTTTTTGAACTTACTGTTTTAAAAACGGGATTGGCATCGGTGATGATCTTCACATTTTTCAGACTGATATTACTTGCATCTTTCGATACAAAACCATCTTTGGCCGAAATAACAACGTTTTTGAATTCGAGGTTGTGGACAGGCATTTCTGGTAGTCCTGTAATGCTGAATGCAGTTTCAGCTTTATTGCAAACGACATTGCTTATGTAAAAATTACAAAATTCCGGCACCTTATCGGTTGCAACATTCTTCACTTTTTCTTTGTCCTGCCCTGCTCCCACATTGTCATAATAGGTATCAAATAAGATCGCTTCATCCTGAATGTCGTGCATAAAAATATTGTCGATATAAATGTCACGCACCAGTCCACCGCGACCGGCATTGCTTTTCACACGGATGCCAATGTCTGTTCCAATAAAATTACAGTTACTCACAAATACGTTTTTCATTCCTCCATCTGTGTTACTTCCAATTACAAAACCACCGTGCGCATGATACACAATGCAATCAGCTATCACAACGTTTTGCAATTGTGCCTCACCATTTTTTCCTCCGCTCGATTTCATGCAAATGCCGTCATCGCCTGCATTGACAGTGCATTTGTATATCACTACATTCTTACTTGCGCTTATATCAATGCCGTCACCGTTTTGCGCCCACCATTCATTATTCACCTGGATGTTGCGAATAGTAAGGTTTACACAGTTTTGTGGATTCAATACAAAGTTTGGAGAGTTCTTAAAAGTTGGCCCGTCGATCAACACGTTTTTGCTACCGGTTATAACAACGAGCTTTGGACGCAGGAAATCCTTTGCCGGCAAATAGTCTGCTTCAGTTGCATCTTTCTTTCCTTTCAATGTTTTCAGATATTCCTCTCCATTCATGGCTTCTTTGCTTGGCCACCAAACACTGCCGTCTTTACTTACAACGCCGGTTTTGTTCCATTGTTTCCATTGCGCTTCCGTGGCTTTTGATTTTTTCAGTGGTCTCCATGATTCACCGGAACCGTCGAAAATACCTTCGCCCGTAATGGCAACATTTTCCAGGTTAGCGCCATACACAGGCGGTTGCACCATGTAGCCACTGCCCGACTTTATCATCGGAAACAAATTTCTGTCGGGTGTAAATAATACAATGGCACCGCGCATTACATGAAGATCAACATTGCTCTTTAACTGAATTGGCGCGGTGAGCCAAACACCAGGCGGTATAATAACACGACCGCCACCCGCTTGCGAACAAGCCGTTATCACTTTATCGAAAGCTTGTGTATTCAGCGAGTGTCCGTCATTTACACCGCCGTAGTCAACAATATTAAACGTCTTAGAAGGAAATGAAGGAATGACCGTTTGCGGCATAGCGAATGGCGCATTTTTCACATACCACGTCATGTCTTTATCCTGTGCGAAAGCGGACATACACAGCGACATTGCACCAAGAACAATTGTAAGCCTTAAAAATTTCATATCAAGCTTAAATTTAATTGCGACAAATATCTGTAGAAAAATTCTGAAGCGGCAAAGGAAAAAACACAATCCTTTGCAAAAATGTAATATTGAAGCACCGTTTTTTTCATCTTTTCAACAAATCCCTCACTTGAAAAAATGGAAACTATTTTTTGGGTGATCAACTGAAGAGGCTTGATTTTACTGGCATTGCGACGCTCCATTCAGCGGTAGTAATTCTTTTCATCTTTTTTAAAAACGCCGGTACTGCAATAACACGCAATCGTTGGCGTAGTTTTTGGTGCCCAACGCATAATACCAAATGCAGAACGCCCAATGCACTATGCAATAACCTAAGGCTATGCAAACTGCATTGGGCGTAAGAAACTCTCAGTTATTCAGTTACTCAGTTATTGAGTTATTCAGTTATTAACCGCTGCAACCAGCTCATTCAAATACACTTCCAAATTTGTGTATTGCTTATCAACCGTATAAGCTGCGGCATCACTTGCATTGGCAGGATTTAAGCCGTGGGCGGTTTCCCATTCGTCTGGCATGCCGTCTTTATCGGAGTCTGCTGGAGCAGGAAGTGAACGTAATTCTGGCCAGCCGCCAACATCAGCAGGAGAATCAATAATGCCGTTTCTGTTTTTTCCGGTGATTGCTTTGCCGGTTCTCGCCTGCTCTATAACGCGTTGATCTGCGGCATCACGGAACTTGTTTGCTCCTGCATATTTCAGTACTGCAGTGTAGGCATCCTTTGCTGAAGTGTATTGTATTTTTTCTACTTCAAAAGGAGCAAAGGCCTTAGCGGAATCCGGGTCAGCCGTTTGTACGCCGCCGTTCCAGTTGTCAATAGAAACAGAAGAATTTCCTTCAACCACATTGCCGAAAACATAGAACTTACCAAGTGGGCTCCACGGTTCAACAATTCTATCAGCGGTCTTTCTCTTTGTTGCAGGGCCAGGTTTGTAATAATTGCAAACCATATTATACGAACCTTTTTCGCCGCCGTACGTACTGTTTTCTCCCCAGTTAAAAATTACGTTGTTCCGGAAATCAACAAGTTCATCTGGTTGATTGGGTGTTGTGGCCGAACCACTGAAACGTGGGTTGCGGCTTTTATGATCTGCCAATAAATTGTGATGAAATGTTGCGCTTTCTCCACCCCATATGCCGCCATAGCCATGCTCGCCTTTGGAGTGTACAGAATTGTTCAGGCTTTCGGCAACGATGCACCATTGCATGGTGAAGTTTCTGTTGTGATAAAACGAAGCTGTTTCATCAACCGACCAGCTTGCAGAGCAATGGTCAATGATGATGTTGCTACGCTGCCTTGTGCCGCCCATCGCATCGTCTTCCTGATGCTTTTCTGCACCAAGTCGTGACCGCATGTAACGAACGATTACGTTATCGGCTTCTATAACGAAAGTATAATTTTTAAGACAGATGCCATCGCCCGGCGCAGATTGTCCGGCAATGGTTACATCGCCATTTTTGACGTCGAGTTTTGACGCAAGTTCGATTGTGCCGGAGACTGCAAACACAATCATGCGCGGCCCTTTTGCTTCGACTGCCTCACGCAAACTGCCGGGGCCTGCATCGTTGAGATTGGTAACGATCCACACCTTGCCGCCACGACCACCTGTCGTGTATTTGCCAAAGCCCTCCGCTCCCGGAAATGCAATTGCTCTGCCTGTTGTTGAAACTGCTGCCTGTTGAGCTGTACATGCAACGGCCGTTAAAACGGCCGAGGCAAGCAGCAGCATCATTTGTTTACGGATCATCCCTAAATGTTTTTATAAACCTACAAAAAAGTAAGTAGAGGGCATTAGGATATAGGGGTTAAGGGGTTAAAACTTAATAACTGAGTAACTGAATAATTGAATACTGAATGTTTACGCTCAATCATTCCCTCAGTTGAAAAACTTCGTCAATGTCGTATATCAAGCGCCGCACAGAAATACAACTGTACAAGTGTGCGACGCAACCAAAGCTCAATTCTTATTCTATCGCCTGGCTCAAAAAAATGAGTTTCCAATTCCTAATTCCTGACTAATGGTACCATCTTGGGTCACCGTTGTTCGGAACACTTGCTGGCAACGCAAAGTTTGTTGTTGATGTTGTCCATGGCAATGTAACAGTTGTTGGCGCAGTGCCCGGCCAAATAATGGCAGTGCCGCCAGATGCAGCAGTCATACAATTATAGACAAAATTATTCGTCAGTGTATAAACGTTGCTGGCATAGCCAACAAACGCATTCGCGTTTACAGTTGTTGCAGCCAAAGCATCCGGCGTGTTAGCCATTATAGAGTTTGTCAAAAAGAAATTTACCTGGTTGGCTACATCTGTATTGCCATCAAACACAGCGGCTTTAGCCTGCTGGCCAAAACTGTTGAAAGTGCACTGATCAATTTTAACCACCGGTATAGTAACCGATGTACCTGAACGTGCATTCATCTTGGCAGTGTAGCCTATAATGCCACGGGCAATATTATAAAGAGTTGATTTGGTAATAATCACACTGTCGAACTGCAATTTATCGCACATGATACCACCATAGTTTTGAGAACCGGTAACGCCCACGTTCGCAACACAATTGTTGATTTTAATGTTCCCAATCTTGTGATCGTTAGCGGCTGTACCGTAGCTTCCTCTCAAAAAGGTTGTTGCACCGCTCTTCAAATTAATAATACAGTTGTCAGCTGTGAACTGTTTGAAAGTCGTGGCATCACCTGTATTAACCTGCCCATTCAATACAACAAAATAAGATGCTCCAACCCAACCGTTGTTAGTAGTACCGTCAAACGTAACACCGGAGATGGTTAAACCGGCTCCATTCCCTTTCAGAATAATTTCTTTTGTGTTAACGATGAGCGTTTTTGTAGGATCGCCTGTAACAGAGGCAATCGTGATATTCTTTAGAAGAAGGGTCGGGTTCAAACCACCGCAATCGTAAGTACCATCGGTCAAACCAAGTACAGCACCATCAAGTGCTCCGTTAATTTCTGTAATCAGGTTCGCAGTTGGATCAATAATCTTGGTGAACATACCTGCATCTTTTGTTGTAAAGGTCATTGTTCCCTTGCTAGTCGCTCCTTTGAATAACTCAGCAGTGTAAGTAGTGTTTGGCGTTAATTTTTTCAACAGTAAAGTATCTGCAGAGATGAGAGAATCAGCGGACGCACCGTTAACGGTGATAGTCACTTTTGTTAACCCATCCTGGTGTCTCCAACGCAGTATAGCTGTATAATATTGAATATCTCCGGCTAAAGGCGCAATGAAAAGATTCTCTCCGAGAATTGAAAATTTATTCCCTTTTAACCACTGTGAATCTCCTGCACCATTTACACCACGCACTTTCACCTGGGCATAGTAATCCTTCTTCACGAGCAGATCTGCATCTGTGTATTTTTTGCTAAGAGCTGTTGTTGTATCAGTGCGAACAATATTGGTAAAAGCCGCGTCCGTTGCTATTTGCAGGACGTAGTAAATTTTGTTTGCTGCAGTATCATTGTACAATGAAGTTCCCCATGACAACGTAGCCGAAGTGGCATCCGTGGTGGCTTTCAATGCGGAGTTAGGCATGAACATGCGTGAAAATGAGGGGTCCTGAAAACCACCGGTCTTATCGCACGATGCCAGGCTTACAACAGCAAAAGCTATTATAGTGATATATAGAAGGTTAAATATTCTTTGTTTCATGTTTCAGTTTTTTGTTAGGAAAAAACAGTTGTTTGCTAATAGTTGTGAGAAATACTGACTGTTCAAAATTGGGCGTCAACAATTCTCAACTTTCAACTTTCAATTTTTCCTACTGTCCATAATACGGGTTTTGTACCAGATTAAAATTCGTATTGATCGCTGTATTCGGGAACGGCAGCAATTCGCTGAAATTCGATTTGAAATAATACGCATATCCCTGGTTCGCATCATTCAGGTATGTTGCCACTTTGATCTGTTTTCTCCAGTTGTATGCAGTATAACCTGTTGGAGCAGTGGTGACAGGGGATGGCGTAAAATATACTTTAGCAACAGGACCAGTGCCGCCTACCGCATCTGTCGCAAGAATAAGCGATGACATTTCCTGAGGAATAGCTGCATTAAGGAACGCATTTGTTTTTGCATATATCACCATTGGAACATTTGAATAGCGGCCGGCGCCTGTTCCGGTTGTATCTGCAAATTGTGTCAACTTCGCTCTAGTCTCGTTGATCTTGGTTCCAATCAGGTTCCATCTTATCAGGTCATATTTGCGAATACCTTCTCCACCAAATTCCAGCAAGCGCTCTTGTACTAGTGCATTGAAAAATCCATCGTGGCTGGTTGGCATTGCAGGCTCACGATCGAGATAACCCGCATAGGCCCTGTCTCTTACTCTCTTCAATGCATTTTGAGCAGCAGAAGATGGAGCACCGTTTATTTCATTGTCTGCTTCTGCATACATCAGCAATACGTCTGCAAAGCGCACCAACGGCCATTGAATTTCCATATATTGAGCTGTGCTGTTGTTGGTCCAGTTTCTTCTGAACTTACCGTCTGCCATCGCATCAGCAGCCTGCAAAGTCTTTTGATCTTTGTTGTCTATTTGAATATAAGCCAGTGTTACATCGCGACGAGCATCACCAATTGAATCGAATTCATAAAAATAAGTTGGAATGGCAGTGATACCGCCTCCACCTGTACCATACGTTGTACTGGCAGATTTGATGCCATTGTAATAACCGAGTTTGGTATCTGTATTTGCCAAACCGCCGGCAGTAGAAGCGCCTACTACCCACATCATTTCATTTGCATTATCTGCAACATAACTGTTGGAAGATGTATGCAATGATTTGAACAGGTTCTCATAGCTTGCGTTCAAACCGTTTTCGTTTTTCTGGATAATGTCCTTGCACTCATCCATTGCGATCTGGTAATAGGTTTTATAATCGCTTCTGCGTTCCATTTGTTTTGAATCGCCACGCAATGAAAATCCTCCGCGATACAACGCGATTCTTGCACGCATCGCCTTCACCACGGCTTTCGAAATTTTCGTAGCCGGATCGCCGGTTTCTGAACGCCATGGAACTAAGTCTTCCGCAGTTTTAAGATCATTCAACACGTGATCGTATAATGAATCCCTGCTGATATTTGGAATGTACAAATTAGTAACATCTGAAGAAGGAATAAGCGAAACCGGTGCATCTCCCCAGTTTCTCAAAACTTCGAGAATGAACATTGAACGCAGTGTCAAAGCTTCACCATACATTTTCTTCATGCTGGTTTGCTGTGTCGCATTTCCTTTTGTATAGAGATCTGATTTCGGAATGTACTTGATGCAAATGTTTGCTCTTTCTATTCCTGCAAACAAATTATTGAACGGGTTAGCAAGTTCTGTATTCGCCGGGTTCACGCAAAACATGCTGAAGTCGCGACGACCGCCATCCTTGGAACCTGAGGTTTTAAAGTCGTCAGCCGACTGTGCAAAATACAGGCTCAAACGTATGCCATAAGCCTGGTCACCGGTCAACTGATTATAAACACCGTTGATAGCTGATTGCGTATTGGTGACACTACTGAACACAGCATCTGTTGACATACTGGAAAGAAGATCCGTATCAAGATATTTCTTGCAGGATGGTAGTACCAATGCGCCCAAGGCGATCATTGATAGTGGTAATATTTTGATGATATTAAGTTTCATTACAATTTTCTTTAGCTGTTAAAAAGTTACGCTCAAACCTCCGAGATAAAATCTGCTGCGTGGATATGTTGCATAGTCCACACCCGGTGTTTCCGGAGTTGCTCTCCTTGTGCTGGCTTCGGGGTCGAATCCTGAATAGTTGGTAAACGTGTACAGATTATTTACTGTAGCATAAATTCTCACTTTCGAAATGAATTTAGTCTTAGCCAACAAGTTTGCAGGAAGTGTGTAACCCAATGTGACGTTGTTGATACGAAGGAAAGAACCGTCTTCTATGCCGTAAGAATGCAGGAAATAGTTACCCCTTGAAGGTGTCCATATTTTTGCATTTTGATTCATCGCATCCAATTGTTTGAAATCGGTTACTTTGTTTCCGGCTTCATCGTATATTCTGTAGCGATCCTTTACAACGTTCAACAGGTTATTATCTGTGTATTGATATGTCGTTGTAAATTCCAGTTTGTTTGCGTTATACTCTTTGTTACCATACACGAAGTTCATGAAAATGCTCAGGTCAAATCCTTTGTAGGTAAACTGGTTATTGAAACCGCCGGTAAATATTGGTTGCGCATTGCCTAATACTTGTTCATCTTCATCTCTTCTAACCACACTGTCTCCGCCTAAGTTTTTCAGCTTCAACATCCCTGGTTCAATGTTTTTACCACCCAAAGCAACCTCTTTATCATCTGCTACTCCTTGCTTTAAAATAAATGTTTTTTTAGCAGCGTCATAGCCGGAGAAATCGTTAGTAGTGTAATATCCGTCTGTTACATATCCATAAAACTGACCTACAGGTTTACCTAACTGAACATAAAAATCATACATCTGATTTACCCAACCGGACTGAACCTGGTAAGATTGTCTTGGGTGTCCTGTAGGATCAATGCCGAGATCAATAACTTTGTTCCAGTTGCGGGCGATGTTGAAATTCGCCGTCCACGTGAAATCTCTCTTGTTGATGATCTGTCCGCTAAGTTGCAGCTCTATACCTTTATTTTGAATTTTACCTGCGTTCTGAAGCTGTTTTGTATAGCCGCTTGTTGGCGGAACATCTGCCAATAGTAGCAGGTCGTTTGTCTGATTCGTATAACCATCAATTGAGGCAGTCAACCTGTTATGCATGAACGCGAAGTCCAGACCAAGGTTTCTCGAAACCGTTGTTTCCCATTTCAGGTTGCTGTTTGCAAGGCTTCCGGAAGTTAATCCCGGACTTGTTGCACCTACACTATAACCATATCCCTCAGTCAAAGAGTTTCCAAATGTTTGCCTCCACCAATTATCTGAAATTCTATTGTTACCGGCCGTTCCGTAGCTTGCACGCACTTTGATGTCACTTACGACATTACCCCCGCCAATTACACCCTGCATGAATTTCTCCTGTGATAAGCGCCATGCAACAGATGCAGAAGGGAAATAACCCCAGCGGTGTCCGTCAGCAAATTTTGAAGAGCCATCAGCACGCATTGATACTGTCGCTATGTATTTGCCATCATAAGAATAATTAGCACGACCAAAGAAAGACAGCAATTGAGCCTGCGTTTGGAAAGACGTTGGAGTAGGCTGAACGCTTGCCGCTGTAGGAGGCTGCGAAGATTGAAACTGTGCGAACACCTGGTCTGCCTTCATTTCTGCAGGATACCAATAATTGGTTGCGCTGAAAGAATTGTACTTAACCTGGTAGGTTTCCTCACCCAGCAATACGTTCAGGCTATGTTTGTTTTTGAATGTATTGGTATAAGCCAAAGTGTTGGAATTGTTCAGCGAAGTTGAGTACGAAGTTCCCATTGTAGCAGCCGGCATGTTTCCATACTGTCTCGCGATGTACGTTGATACGCCGGAGTACAAATTAGTAGCACTATCCGCACGTGTGGCACCAATTGTCGTTTTGAAAGTAAGATTTTTTACTATCTGCCAGCTTGCATAACCGTCCACAACGATAGTGTTTTGTTTCTGGTGTCTTACGTCGTCGTTTACAAACACAATCGGGTTAACAATAGCAGAACTGTTATATGTTGTCGGATCGAGCACGACATCCGGATCAAAAGTTGTTTCTGACTGATACGGTTGGTATTTCACTATGTTTCTCAACTTGTTATTTCCCTGGCTGCCCGTATTGGAAGTACCGCCACCATCTACTTGTTGTGAACTGTAGCGGATATTGAAACCCATTTTTATCTTGTCGGACAATGCATTGTCAAGTCTGAAGGAAGCCATGTTACGCTTAAAGCCCGAACCCAGCATGATCGCGTCTTCTCTGTTATTGTTCAGCGTCAGGGAGTAAGTAGTTCCTTTAACACCTCCCGTTACGTTGATCGTATTGTTTTGCGCCATTGCATTGCGGCCGAACACCTGGTCCTGCCAGTTTACCATTGGCATTTGGTGGTAAAGGTCCATGTCTGCAAACTGGCCGTATTTAGTGGCGAACTTCGTTGAATCAGAAGTTCCGTTATACATGGTTTTGTATAATTCGGATTGATAGTTTACGAAATCGTAAGGATTCATAACATCCAATGTGTTGGCGATGTTTCTTACACCGAACGTACCATCGTATATCACTTTTGCCTTTCCTACTTTACCACTCTTGGTAGTGATCAACACCACACCGTTTGCACCGCGGGCACCGTAAATAGCAGTTGCAGACGCATCTTTCAAAACGTCCACGCTTGCAATTTCAGATGGCGCGAGTAATGAAAGGGCATTTTCTACCTGAATTCCGTCCACAATGTAAAGCGGTGAGTTGTCCTGTGTAAGTGATCCGCCTCCGCGTACGCGAATAAGGATAGTCGCACCTGGCTGACCTTCGGTTGTAGTTACCTGTACGCCTGCCAAACGGCCGGTTACAGCTTCCGCAGCTGTACTTACAGGCACATCTCTCAGGTCCTTGGATGTAACAGACGAAACGGAAGAAGTCAGGTCCCTCCTTTTCATGGTTTGGTAACCAACGACAACCACTTCATCCATGTTGGAAATTTCTTTCTCCATGGTGATGCTGGCAATTACGCCAGGCTTTGCTGCGGTCCTGATTGTTTTAAAACCTTTACTGGTGATGGTGAGATTAACTACCTGTGAGGCATCCTTAACAGGGATCGAGAAAGATCCATCGTCTGTGGTTGATACTCCTTTGTTGGACTTGTCGATAACAACGCTGGCTCCGCGAACCGGCGCGCCGTCGCCGTCCACCACTTTTCCTTTGATCTGGGTGGTTTGCGCCGTTGCCACGATCGTAATCAATAACGACACGAATAGGCTAAGTAATGATCGTTTCATATAGCAGTGTGATTGAGTAAATGGGTTACTGGGCGTATACGAAGGACCTCCTGACAGGAATAATTAGAACAAAATGAGATGATTTTTTCACTCTTGGCAATGCGATCGTTCAAATACTTGACAATCATACCACGATCCTGCGGATTAGAAAAATTTTAAGAATTCTTTATTTACGCAATCGATGCCAATACACTTAATATTATGTGGGTTGATTAGCGGGTAAAAAAATATTTCTTTTACAAAAATACCGGCAATAAATAGTTTGGGATGTGCGGTGAAAGGTGTACGAAATTCAGTTTACAGATCGCTCTGAAGGCGTTTGTACGCAATACGTCGTACTTTGTACATTCGACGCCTCATCTACAACATCTTACACCTTTACAAAAACACTCATGCTCCTCGGGCCATGGGCACCAATGACAAGGGATTGTTCAATATCTGCGGTTTTGGACGGGCCGGCGATGAAACTGCCGTAGCCATATTCTTCCAAAGTGGCGATTTTTTGATAGGCTTCGTGCATGGTAGGGAAAATTATTCCGTCGGTTATTACAACTGCCAGGTGTTCGCAGATGAAAGGCAATACGCGAGGCTGCACTTCTTTTTCAGTGATCCAAACGGCGCCGTTTTCGGCTACTGCAAATTTTGCTTTGATGATGGCGAGGTCAACATTTTTCAGATTGTGTATTTCAGGATCTGAAATGACTGTTTCGAAGTTCCCGATGGACAAATTGTCAACGAGGTTGATGATGCGCTTTGCCTCTGGAAACTGAGCAGCAATGGTAGCAGCGATTTCATTTTCATCTTTCACAAAATATATCCTGCCGCCGATGGCTGTAAGCACCGCGGCGTATTTGTTTTGCAAATTTTCCTCAGCACCTTTAAACCCAGAAATATCCGCCAATGCCGTTCTTTCGGGCTGGTTTGCTGCGATGGCTGATAATATTTTGTCTCTGCTGTTCATTTTTTTAAATGTTCGTCGTTTCGTGCATTCTTGAATTCCGTTGGCTGCGTAGGGGCGAATGCGATTCGCCCCTACGCGTGCGACATTCAATCCCGTTGTTGCCCTATTAATTTTTAATTATTAATTATTAATTGTTCTTCTTGTACCACTCTCTAAAAGATTCCTTCGGTGCCTCGGGCATTTCACGCTCCTTGTACCAGGGATTCAATTTATTGCTTACCAAAAATGGCATATGCTTCAACACAAATCTGCCTGATTTTCCTGCAGCGTTGTATAATGTTGGTGATGACAATGTTTGGGCCATCAACTTCATGCTGATCGTTTTTGCCGCAGGCGTATATCCCTCTTTCACCAATTCCTGTCTCCACTTGTACAGCTGATCGTGAATGTCAATTTTAACCGGGCAAACATTGGAACAAGAGCCACACAGCGTAGACGCAAATGGAAGGTCCTTGTACTTTTTCATGTCAAGATTCGGTGCCAAAATAGAACCGATAGGACCCGCAACTGCAGTATGGTAACTGTGGCCGCCACTTCTTCTATAAACGGGACAAGTATTCATACACGCACCACAGCGAATGCATTTCAACGAATTGCGGAACTCTTTCCTGCCAAGCTGTACGCTTCTTCCATTGTCAACAAGAATAATGTGAATGGGCGTTTCTTTACGTGGCTTTTTGAAATGACTGCTATAGGTTGTAATCGGCTGCCCCGTTGCACTGCGTGTAAGCAGGCGCAGAAAAACACCAAGATGTTTTCTTTCCGGAATTAGTTTTTCAATGCCCATGCTTGCGATGTGTACATCAGCAAGATGTGCGCCCATGTCGGCATTGCCTTCATTTGTACAAACAACGAATTCGCCGGTTTCTGCTACCGCAAAATTAACGCCAGTTAGCGCCGCTCTTCTTGTGAGAAACACATCACGCAAATGTTGTCGCGCCGCTTCTGTTAAGATTTGCGGATCAGCAACGTTTGCCGGTGTGCCCAAATATTTATGAAACAGGTCGCCAATTTCTTCTTTCTTTTTATGAATGCAAGGCAACACGATGTGGCTTGGTGGCTCTTTTGCCAACTGCACAATACGTTCACCAAGATCGGAGTCAATCACTTCAATGCCGTGCTCCGCAAGGTATTCATTTAATCCGCATTCCTCAGTGAGCATCGATTTGCTTTTCACCATCCTGTCAACTTTATGTTCCGTCAACAAGCGATGTACTATTTCGTTATGCTCTTTTGCATCAGCTGCCCAATGCACATGCACTCCGTTGGCAGTAGCATTTTTTTCAAACTGCAACAGATAGTCGTGCAGGTTAGACAGCACGTTGAATTTTATTTGCGAAGCTGCCTCTCTCAATGCTTCCCACTCGGGCAACTGGTGTACATTTTTGTCGCGCTTCTGGCGTATCCACCAAAGCGTTTCGTCGTGCCAGTTGACACGCTGTTCATCTTTATTAAACTCCGCCGCCAATGCAGCGTGATCTTTTGTAGACTCGTGCATTTTACTGTGCGTTTAATATTTCTGCGATGTGAATTACTTTTACTTTGCTGCCCGCACGATTCAGTATGCCTTCCATATGCATGAGACAAGACATGTCAACGCCGGTAATGTATTCTGCACCATGGTGCAGATGATCCGCTACTCTGTCCTTTCCCATTTTCGCCGAGACAGCTTCTTCTGTTACACAAAATGTTCCGCCGAAACCACAGCATTCGTCTACTCTCCCAAGATCTATCAAATCAATATCCTTCACCATTTTCAACAATGAGCCCGGTTTGGAAAAAGGTTCCGCTACCAATTCGCTCATTTGCGCAAGCTTTAAACCTCTTTGTCCGTGGCAACTCTGGTGCATGCCTACCCTATGCGGAAAACGTGCATTCAGTTCTTTTACCTGCAAAATATCTGTGAGGAAAGATGTGAGTTCGTACACCTTATGTCGCAAAACCGTTGCGGCTTCTTCATTTGCGGGATCGTGCAAATGCTCGCGAACATGCAATACGCAACTGCCCGAAGGTGCGACTATATAATCGAATGGTTCAAAATTTTTAATGAAGAGTTCGTTGCAACCTTTGGTCAAATGCTCGTAACCTGAGTTTGCCATCGGCTGGCCACAACAGGTTTGACTCAACGGATATGTTACTTCAACACCGAATTTTTCAAGCAACTGCAGCGTAGCTATGGCTGCGTTAGGATAGAATTGATCTACATAACAGGGAATAAACAAACCTACTTTCATACTATGGACGGATGCGCGGACGCATAATATTTCAATTCAATAATGTCGTTGGGCAATGCTTTGGTGTTCCACTTTGTATGAATGGAAAGCGCCGTACCCACCGCCGTTGCCTGCGCCATAGAGGCTGCAAACACTTCTAGCCCGGGGAAATAAGCTGCCAGCAAATTCATATAAATAGCATTTTTACTAAAGCCTCCGTCAACAAAAATACGTTTCACCGAATCATTTAACACGAGGCGGGTAATTAAATACTGTTGTTCGATAATATCGAGCAATAACTGGTGATAAGCTTCTACATCATTGGCGAAGCTACTTAAGTTTCTTTGTGCAAAAATAGACTCATGTAATTTGCCTGCCTCCACTTGTTTTTTTGAAAGCTGATCTTTCTTTTTTAGTGAAGCAATGATGTCGGCATCGTAAGGAACGCTCCTGTACTTGGCCGTGTGTGTATTAAAATGATCGGCAATTCTTTTTACCTGTTGCTCATGTTCGTAACCTGCAAACAGTCTTGAAGCCTTCACCGGTTTGCCCTGGTATGTCATGTAGCACAGGCAATCCAGCTCCAATTCCCCGCTCGTCAAAGGCTCGTCGTTAAAGGGATTCATGCTGATGCACCATGTGCCGGTTGATATTAGAATAAAGGGCTCATGAAAACTCACGAGGTAAGGAATCAACGCAGCAGAGCTGTCATGCAAGCCTACGCCTACCGAGTATGTATTGCCGGGAAATGTTGAAGGAACGACAACGTCCGATGAAATGAGCGGAGCTAATTTATCAATCAGTCCTTCGCGTTTCACCCATTCGTGATAGTCATTTTTTTCAAAGTTCCATAGCGCTGTATGGCAACCAATACTCGTAATATCAGTGTGTGCTATGCCTGAGATCAAATAACTCATGTATTGCGGTAAATGCAGCGCATACTTCATTTGTGCGAATATCTCCGGCTTCTCCTGCTTGATGCGATACAATTGCATACCGCTGTTCAAACTGCCTAAAACCGGCGATGCCGTTTCCAGCGAAAATTTCTTTTCGCCGCCATATTTTTCATAAAACGGTTCGCTGAGTGATTCGGGATATTTTTTCAGGTAATTGTACAAAGGCGTTAACGGCTGGCCGTCCTCATCGATGTACACAAAGCTCGCACCGTAAGTGGAGAAGTTGATTGCTTTAATATCAAACTCTTTCTTTCCAAACACTTCTCTCAATGAATCAAACACGCTCAGGCGAAGACTTTCCAGGTTTTCGCAAATATCGCCGTCTTCGTCCGTCGTCTCGGTAAACTTCGCCGATTTTTCAAACACAATATTGTATTGCTCATCAAAAAGGAAAAGCTTCTTGTTTGTTTTACCGACGTCGAATATGGCAATGACAGAGGACATTTATGTTGTGAGTTTTGAATGTGAACCGTAGAGACAAGGCACTGCCTTGTCTTTTCTTGCATCATCGGGGTGCATCGCACGATCGGGGTGCATCAGGAGACAAGGCAGTGCCTTGTCTCTACCGGAACCCGCACCAATAGTTTATAATTTACAGGCCGGTCGACACAGCTTTCTGGCCGCGGCTTTTAATCAATTGTTCTCTTACTTTTTCGCTGCGGTACACAGACAATGGGTTCAACGCTCCACCGGAACGCAATCTCGCTTCTGCTACCAGCGGACGTACATCCGTGCGATAAGCACCTTGCAATATTTCCTGTGCTTTTACAATATCGTTATCCGCTTGCGCTTGTTGTAATGCTTTGGTATCAACCAGCAAAGCCTGTGCATAAGCAATCTTGATCGCCTCTACAGACTGCAAAAGATCTTCCAACGGATCTTTGATGTTGTGCGAAGCATCGATCATCCAACCTAAACCGGTTGCGTGATTCATGCCTCTTGCATCCATACCTTCTACCAGTTCATTAAAGATGAGGAACAACTGGTAAGGATTAATGCTGCCTACCGTTAAATCATCATCTCCATATTTTGAATCGTTGAAATGGAAACCACCGAGCTTGCCTTCGCCCAGCAACAGCGCAACAATCTGCTCGATGTTGGCATTTGGCAAATGGTGTCCCAAGTCAACCAATGTGTATGCTTTGTCGCCCAGTTTGTTTGCATACAAAAATGATTGGCCCCAATCTCCTACTGTCATTGAGTAGAAGTTTGGCTCAAACGCTTTGTACTCTACAAACATTTTCCAGTTATCGGGCAATGCTTTATAGATTTCCTGCAAGCCTTCCAATGTGTGTTGGTGTGCCTTGCGGAAATTTAGCTGACCAGGAAAAGAAGAACCATCAGCCAACCAAACAGTTAATGAATCAGAACCCAATTCAATACCATGTCTGATCACTTCGATGTTATGGTCAATAGCTTGCTGACGCACGGCTTTATCCACGTGCTGCAACGAACCGAATTTATAGCTGTGCTCCTGTCCCGGCTGATCCTGGAATGTGTTAGAATTCATGGCATCGAAACGCAAACCATTTTGCGCAGCCAATGCTTTTATGTTGGCGTAGTTCTCAGGAATGTCCCATGGAATATGTAATGAAATAGCACCGCTCGATTGGTTAAGCGCATGCAACAAACCAATGTCTTCTATTTTTTCCTCGAGGTTGCGAGGCTCACCACCACCAGAAAAACGGCCAAAACGTGTACCGCCTGTACCCAGCGCCCAGCTTGGAATTGCCACCTGGAAGTCTTTCAACTTTTGCAACATTTCTTCTACGTTGCTCACTCCTTCTGAAACAAAGCCAAACGCTCTTTTGTGTGCGGCAATTTGCTTATCGTTGTTATCTGCTATTTTATATTTTTCAATTTGCATGGCAAGAGAAAATTTGAAATTTGAAAATTTGAAAATTTGAAAATTCGTGAATGGTCAACCGCAATTTAACACAATCAACCTACGCCGAATAAAGAACTAAAAGTACAAGTGTGCGACGCAAGAAAAGCCCTGTAGTAGCACTGTCGTTTGGTCCCCAAAAAAACTCTTAGATCTATCGTGAATCATGAATTTGTTTCGAACTGCCTCTATTAATTCTTAATTATTAATTATTAATTCACATAAGACGCATTTTCATGCGTCTCTACTTGAGGTAAAACATTTCCTTCAACCCCACACTCACCGGTGAATTATCTGGATTCGACTCCATGATATCACCCATATACTTCCACCATTTCTGCATTACAGGATGTTCCGGCAACTTGTCAAGCAGGGTTTCGTCTTCAACGTCCATAACGCCAAATAGAGCATTCGTCTCTTCATCAAGGAAGATTGAATACTCGTGAATGCCTGTTTCCTTTAACAATTGTTCAAGCTCGGGCCAGAGCTCATCGTGGCGCTTTTTGTATTCACTCACGAAACCATCGAACAATTGCATTTTGAACGCACGTTTCTTCATGCCTGTAATTTAGAAAAAAAGGTTGATGACCGCATGGGCCACCAACCTACCCAACATTTACTATATGAACCGAAAAAACAAACGCTTTTTATCGTACGAATGCTGTAGCAACGCCACCGTCTACATTCAGTACATTGCCTGTTGATTTATTGAGCAATCCGCCCACAAATACGAAACACGCATTTGCTATGTCTTCAGGCAGAATGATCTCATTCAACAAAGTTCTTTTTGCATAGTAAGCAGGAAGCTCTTCCACCTTTACGCCGTATGCTTTCGCTCTTCCTTCTGCCCATGCACCTTCCCATATTTTACTGTCGGAAATAACTGCATCGGGGTTTACAACGTTCACACGAATTCTGTCTTTACCCAATTCAGCTGCGTTCAATCTGCTAAGATGCATTTGAGCCGCTTTTGCAGAACCGTAGCCTGCATTGTTCGGGCCGCTCATCAAAGCATTTTTACTAACGATGTTCAATACATCACCACCAATATCTTGTTTGCGCATAGTGTTAACGCCAGCCTGTGTTACGAGGAACTGACCTTTCACCAATACATCATATAACAGATCCCAATCTTTTTCTGTATGCTCTTCCAATGGTTTTGAGATAGACAAACCTGCACAGTTCACAACGATGTCAACACCACCGAAAGCCAATGCTGCAGCATCATACGCAGCGTTGATATCTTTGCTGCTTGTTACATCCAGCACTACGCCGGTGAAAACATCCTTACCATATTTTTTCTGGAAGAACTCTTTCGCTGTTTCCAGTCTTGACGCGTCGTTATCGTTGATCACTACACAAGCACCTTCATCAGCAAATTTCTGTGCGATTGCTTTACCTATCCCACCAGCACTTCCGGTAATCAATGCGATCCTGCCAGATAATGCTTTTGGTTTTGGCATACGCTGCAATTTCGCTTCTTCCAACAACCAGTATTCAATATTGAAAGCTTCTTGTCTTGGTAAAGAAGTATATTCTGAAATAGCTTCTGCACCGCGCATTACATTGATCGCGTTGATGTAAAACTCAGCCGCTACTCTTGCAGTTTGTTTATCTTTTGAGAAAGTAAACATACCCACACCAGGGTACAGAATTACCACAGGGTTTGCATCACGTATTGCAGGGCTGTTCGGATGTTTACAAGAGTTGTAATACTCTGTATACATTTTGCGATAGGCTTCAAATTGCGGAGCCAGTTTTTCTTTGATAGCCTGTACGTCAGACAAGTCTTCGCCTGGTGTCAATGACAATACCAACGGACTGATCTTTGTGCGCAGGAAGTGGTCAGGACAGCTTGTGCCCATTGGAGCAAGTCTGTCAAGATCTTTAGAGTTGATGAATTGCAAAACTTTTTCATCATCGGTAAAGTGACCCACCATTTTGAGGCTGCTTGAGCAGAACCCACGCAACACAGGAGCCAATGCAGACGCTTGTTTTACTCTCTCTTCTTTTGGTAAAGAAGAAATTTTAGCTCCACCAAATGCCTGTTTATTTTTTGATTGTTCTTCTATAAAAGCAGAACATTGCTCAATTACTTCGAGTGTGTTGATATAGCTTTCGTAAGCTGTGTCGCCCCATGTAAATAAACCATGTGAACCCAGCATTATTCCGCGGATACCAGGATTTTCATCCAGGCACTGGCGCAATTTCAAACCAAGATCAAATCCGGGACGCTGCCATTCTACCCAACCGATCGTGCCGCCAAACAATTCCTGAGTGATGCGTTTGCCGTCTTTCGCTGCAGCAATCGCAATAGCTGCATCAGGATGTAAGTGATCAATATGTTTGAATGGTAAAAATCCATGCAAAGGCGTATCGATAGAAGGTGCTTTTGAATTCAAATCGAATATGGAGTGATTGAATAATTCAACCATTTCATCTTCATGCTCAATACCGCGATACACTGACTTCAGTCTGCGTAAACGGTCAACATACAAAGCAGCCAGACCGCTTCTTTTCAACGTGCCCAAATCACCACCCGAACCTTTCACCCACATTACTTCCGTTTCTTCACCCGTCAATGGATCTTTTGAAAAAACTTTACAGGATGTATTACCTCCGCCATAATTCGTCAGGCGCAAATCTGCCCCCAACAAATTAGACCTGTAAATAAGCAGACCCACTTCGTCACCAGCAAGTGCTGCTGCTTTTTCTTCATCCCATAAATAGCTCACATGTTTGAATGTTGTTGTAACCGACATATTCATTAGGTTTATAAAATCAATTATTGTTTTACTTGAGTGAGTTTCCGTAACCCACTACTAAAATCGAAACGATCAATATCAAAATGCCCGCCAATACGGTTGATAATGTTTTTTTACTAACTCCTTTCCATTCCTTCAAAACCAGTCCCCACAAGTTAGCAACGAGTATAATGAATGCCATGTGCAGGATCCAGGAGCTTGCTCCATTACCAAGTTTACTTTCTCCCATTCCATAGAAGAAGAACTGTAAGAACCAGGTGATGCCTGCCAGTGCGGAAAAAATGTAGTTTTTTAATAAGGGTGCCTGTTGATTCCTATAGTCACCGAATGTTTTGTTGCGTGCATTCAGGATCATGCACCAAATGAAGTTGGTAGTAAGTCCGCCCCAAAGCAACACAACATACACAACGTTATTTTGATAGAGAGGATTCATTCCTTGTCTAACGGCTTCCTCGGCCATTGACTTTCCTGCTTCTAACCCAAAGTTAAAACATGCGCTCAACACACCCGACACAATCGCCACAAAAAGTCCCAGTCCTATTTTAAATTCTTTGTTCGCTTCTGTTACTTCTTTTTGCGACAACTCCTTCTCTTTCAACACGCCAGCTCTACCGCAGATAATGATACCGATGGTACAAACAAGTATACCCAGCAATACCATTTTTCCCCAGTTGCTATGCAGCATGTCTGAGAAAGATTCTTTACCTGCTTTTGGATAGAGATCGTAATAAATAGAAGGAATGAGTGAACCGAATACAGAGCATAATCCCAGGATAATGCTGCTACCAAGCGACACGCCCAAATAGCGCACACCCAACCCGTATGTCAAACCGCCGATGCCCCACAAAATGCCGAAGAAAAAAGTGATCCACAAAATGTGTGACGGCGAGTACTTGATAATTTCTGAAAAACCAGGAACCGTTAGCCATGCAGCTAATGGTGGTACGATGAGCCAGGAAAAAAGTCCTCCTACGATCCAATAGCTTTCCCAGGCCCAGCCTCTTACTTTTTTATAGGGTATGTAAAAACTTCCTGATGCAAATCCTCCGATAAAGTGAAAAATTACTCCGAGAATAACTCCCATGGCAGTTGGTCTTTTATATGGCTAAACAATAATTCAATAAAAGTAAAAAGTTATGATTTTTTATCCATCATGCACTGTCATGGTTCACAATTTCGTAGGTTTGAACAATAACCAAATTACTACAGGCACCGCATGAAGCAAGTCCCTATTACGCAGCATTTATTTATAGACGTTTACTCCGCTACGCCTAAATACCTCCAGCTAGCCAACTCCATTATTAAAGCTATTGCAGCGGGTAAAATTCAAAAGAATGATGTACTGCCTTCTATAAACGAAATAAGCTTTGAGTTTGAAATTTCGAGAGATACTGCGGAAAAGGGTTATAAATATCTAAGGTCTCTGGGTATTCTTTCTTCGGTTCCCGGTAAGGGTTATTTTGTGCAGAACACACAGTTCGAGCAGAAGTTCACAATACTATTATTGTTCAACAAACTGAGTGAACACAAGAAAATCATTTACGATTCTTTTGTGGATACGATTGGTGAGCATGCTAACATTGACTTCTACATTTACAACAGTGACTTTAGTTTGTTCAAGAATATATTAACCCGCCGCCCTGACGAGTACACGCACTTTGTTATTCTTCCGCATTTCAGGGAACGTTGGGAAAATGTGCATGAGGTGTTAAACACGTTGCCTAAAGAAAAATTGGTATTACTTGACAAACGGCTGCAAGGCGTAACGGGCACCTACCGCGGCGTGTACGAAAACTTTGAAGAAGACATTTATACGGCATTAGAACAAGCGAAGGATAAATTACAGAAATACAAAAGTATCAAGATCATTTTTCCGGAGAACACTTATTATCCTGACGAAATCCTGCAGGGTTTTAAGCGCTTTTGCCAGGACTATGCGTTTAACTATGAGATCATTTCGAACATCGAGCAGGAATCTATTTCACCGGGCAGTATTTACATTAATCTTCGTGAAAATGATTTGGTAATTCTGTTAGAAAAGATCATTGCGCAAAACCTTGTTGTAGGCGAAGATGTGGGCATTATTTCTTACAACGAAACGCCATTAAAAAAACTCATCCTGAACGGGCTCACTACCATTTCTACAGACTTTAAAAAGATGGGCGAATTGGCGGCAGAATTGATACTGACGAATTCGTTTAAGCACATAGATGTTCCTTTCTATCTAACGCCGAGAAGTTCATTGTAGAGAGAGATAGCACACAGATGACGCTGATTTGACAGATGACCGCTGATTTTCTCTATCTGCAAAATTTCTAATTCACAACTAAGGCACTAAGGAAAGATCCTTACTCGTGGGACTAAGACCTGACAGGTTTTTAAAACCTGTCAGGTCTGTTGCAGCATATAATAGCGTTAAACCTTACTTTGTTGGCTCCTTCGATTGAATAAAGAATTCAGTCTGCGAAACAAATTCTATTTTAACGATCACATCCGTCCTTCGTTCAGCAGGCATCACCAAGAGATTCACAATCTTTCCATCTTTCACTTCGCCTTCCACAGTTGTTTTATAAGGAGCATGCAGCTTGAACTTCGCGTTCCAATTCTTTGGCCATGCCGGCAGCAAATAAATCTTCTTATCATCTACCTGCATTAACATTTCCTGTAAACCAATCATGGCGCTACCGCCCCAGTTATGATCTGGCGACCAATCGTAGCCCGGGCCCCAAAATGCAGGAAACCGATAAGGACCGTCAGCAAATTTCTCTTTGGTCAATGCGGCTGCTTCGTACGTCAATCCCAATCGTGCTGCGAAAATATTGTGCTGTTTCCAGCCGATTGGGCTGCGGGTTTTAATAACTTGAGAGTCGAGTTGATAAGTATTGATCGCCGTATCCAAACCCGGCTTTCCTATACCATAAATGCCCCACGGAAAAACAGGATACAGTTGTGGCGCTTCTGCATTTTGCACCCTTGCCCATACCAAAGCCGGAGCCAGCGTAGTTTTCCCGTTGATCATTTGCAATGGTATGACCGGAATACGTTGCAGCATTTTTTGCCACTTGCTTCTTTGTGCTGTATCAAGGTATTGATCAGGTAAAGCAAGCATACGATCAAGGATTACTTTCAATGCACAAATGGTCGTAGTTGAGTTATATGCGCCTTTGTATGTTTCAGCCGCTGAACCCGGATAAAAAATGTATTCTCCCTTTTCACTAAACGCTTTTGCACCAAGCTTTTTCGCGATGTATTGATAGTGTTCGTCAAAGAAAGTAAGACAACTTTCTATAAACGGAATGTACTCTTTTATATCGCGACCTTCATAACGTTGCGTTTCCAACATCATTTGGCAAAACTCAAATACAGTGTCCCACAAATATTCCAACCATGCGTTGTATTCCAAACCCACATCATAATCAGCAGGTCTTTTCAAATTGTATTCGGTAACATTCGGCAATCCGAAGTTTTCAATTTGTTCGGTAAAACATGCGCCTTTATGGTTCCAATACACTGCACTTCTCAACTCTGCATTGCGTAAGGCGTTCAGATAAAAATCAAACTGAGGCTTTAGCATATCAAAGTCTCCGCTCTTGATCATGGGATAGTACACCAGTCGCTGATTCTGTGCCGTCATTGTACCACCGCCCCACAAACGGAAATCAGGCGAATATGGATATGGCTGATTGCTTTTTACAAATACCGGATCGAAGACAAATAAACCGCCATTGAATTTAGTGGGCCATTTGCCATAAGCATTGCAACCAAGCATGTAACGAAACAAATTATAATTGCGGGAAACAAAACTATCCTTGCCTTCGATCATCACGTAGCTTCTGTTCCAGAACTGCTGCCACCAGGCTTTTGTCTTCTGCAATGCAGTAGAACTATTCGCGGCAGCGTCTCTCAGAATATTGTCCAATTCATTCTTCCAAACATCAATTGTAGCGGCTTGCGAAACATTCAAAGCGATATCGATTTGCTGCGAACTCACAGCAGATTTTGTTTTCAACTGCCATGAAGTAAAAAAAGTATTGCAGTAAGTGCCGGTGTCAGTTTTTACAAACTGCATATTCTTTGCCTTCACGACGCCACCAAATGTATTGTTCGCAAGCGGATTGAACATTTGTTCTTTTACTGAACTCATGCCCTCTTTATCTACCGTATAGTCAAAAACATTTTGTTTATCGTCTCTGTTGCGATGATAAAAAAGTATTTCACCATTTAATGCCTGCACATCATCTTTATACATCACCACGTCAAATGGTTGAGGCGCCTTGTACGAATTTGCTCTTAATTCTGCCCCTTTGATTAAGCGGTCCGCTGTGCGCCAATTTTCGTAAGACGCAGTAATATCAATCCGTTTGGGACTTTTAATATTCACATGTACAACCGGACGAAACACGTCAACCCACAAATTCACTTCAGTGTTATTTCCTGAAATAACAACACCACCTTCGAGTAATTTCAATTCTTGTTTAAAATCTTTTCCTGCAAACGGATTGGAAGAAAAATGCAATCGCATTCTTCCCAATGTGAGCATTTGATTGTTTTCATCAAAGCTTCCACTTCGTGAAATGTAAAACAACACATCGCCATTTTCCACCCAAACATTTAATCCAATATCGCCGCCACCGCAAGGCATGGATTCTGAAGAGTTTTTGCTTTGCGTGTGCCAGATGACATTATAGTTAGATAATTCCTTCGGCTGTGCGAAAGAAATGAGGTAAAAAAAAATGATTGGAAGAAGGAGCGATATTTTCTTACGTGTACTGGTCAATGATAAAAGGTTGTAAAACGAATGTAAGAAAAATAGGTAGAATGACCGTAGAGACGCACTGAATGCGTCTCCCGATTTTCAGCATCTATAAATGATTTGCAACAGCTACTGTAGGAAGAGAGACGCATTGAATGCATCTCTACTGGTCGCCGATCAAATACTTACCATCGCTTTAATGACGCCAGTTTCCGGTTTCAACCAGTTGGCGAAGTTATCTTTCACTTCGTCAAATGAAACGCGGTGCGTGATGTATGTTTCAGGTTTTACAAGTCCTTTTTTCATGGAAGCGATTACGTGCTCAAAATCTTGCCTGGTGGCATTTCTGCTGCTCATCAAAGTGGCTTCGCGTTTATGAAATTCAGGATGAGAAATTACCAGTTCATTTTTTTGCAATCCAACCAATACGTATCTCGCTCCATGCGCCATGAATTCAAACCCTGCATTGATGGCCCGCAAACTTCCTGTTGCGTCAATCACTACCGTCGGCATATCGCCATTAGTAATTTCTTTCAATCGTTCCACTACATTTTCTTTCATGCCATTTATGGTAAAATCAACATTCAGTTTATCCTTGCAAAATTCCAAACGAGTATCGTTGATGTCTAAAGCTATTACTTTTCCTCCTGCAATACGCGCAAACTCCATTGTACCCAGGCCGATTGGACCGGCGCCTACTACCAAAACAAATTCCCCCGGAGTAACATCGGCACGTCTCACACCATGCGCCCCAATAGCCAATGGCTCTACCAATGCCAATTCATCAAAATTCAGACCTTCACCATGAATCAATGATTCCGAAGGAACCAGCAAATATTCGCGCATGCCGCCATCAACATGCACGCCGCAAACATTGATCGCTGCGCAGCAATTGGGCTTACCCATTCTACATGCTATACATTTACCGCAATTGAAGTAAGGGATAAACGTTACTGCTTCACCGGCCTGAAAGCCTTTCGCATCTCCGCTTATGTACTCTGCGGCCAATTCATGACCCAATATTCTTGGGTAGGAAAAGAAAGGTTGTGTGCCTTCAAATGCATGCAGATCAGTTCCGCAAATGCCAATTCTTTTGATCTTAAGCAATGAATAACCATCCTTTAGTTCAGGTAGTTCTAATGTTCCATATTCAAATGTTCCCGGTGTAACACAAACCAATGTTTTCATGCGATGCAATTAATAATTTGTTCTCAATATTTTATTCAACAAAATGAAATCAATTCTTTTTAACCTCAGGATAAATGTAAAAGCAATAACTATATGGTTTTGCAGCAATTTGGTATTGCTCCAGTGGTGCTGCAACCGCACTCCAGCTATCATTTCCACCTACTCCCATTTGTACAAGGTCAATATTTAAAGTAATAAATCCAGCGTCCTTCAAATCGTACGTGTGCTTTGATGCCTGTATGTTGTAATCTGTATTAGGACGGGCACTCATGCTCAACAAACTATCTGCAACAACAGTAAAGCCATCTAGTTTTTTATTGCTGAGCGACATCCAGCGAACATCGCTGCGGTTCGCATTTTCCTGCGGTACCACATACGGCTCGATAAATTTATCCAAAGGCAATGAATAAACCGCGGCATCAAAACCATATCTTCTGTCAATATAATTTTCTTCGGGCCCGCGACCATACCATGAGATATTGTCATAATCCCTCACGATGCCGCATTGCATGCCCACTTTAGGAATATTCGGTCTGCCTGCAGGAACATCCAATGTGTAGTTTACTTTTATTGCGCCGTCATTGTTGACGTTATAGACAACTGCAACTTTACTTCCGTTTGCAAGTATATAATTGCTCGTAATAGTTGGCATTCCATTCTCAGTTTTTGCACTTACATTCACCAACTGCAAAGTTGTATCATACCATTCTTTCAAAACTTTATTCGACTTCCATCCACGCTTGTCATTGTCAGTTAAAGGTCTTGTAAAACAAGGCAACAATGGCGCATAGATCTGCTGTTTCCCTTTCCAAACATAAGAGCTTAAGCCTCCACTCTTTTTGCTGATGGCAATAGAGAAATTCTTCCCACTTAATGAGTAAGCCGAATCTGTTTCAGCGAGCTGAGCCGCTTTATTTTGTTTGCCTTTATCAAATGCAGGACGAGCAGGCTTTGTTAATGCAAATTGATTAGACGCAACCTCAAATCCTTTATCTGCCCAAAGTTCGTTCTGCGACAAAGTGAAATGTATATCGGCAAGATATTCGTTGTTTACTTTGAATGATGGATAGAGGGAAGCAACACTGATCACTGTATCTTTACCTGCTGCAAGATTAATCGCAGGCAAAATTTTCTGAGAAATTACCTTTCCGTTTTCGCGTATGATCAAAGAAACATTATATCCACTCAGCGATTGTGATGCATGACGGTTTGTAACTTTCACCAGTCCTTTCGCGGCATCCTCCAAACTACACTCAACCGACTGAAACACACGCTTACATTCATACATCGCCGCTTTTGGCCTTCCGTCGGAAGCTGCAATTCCTTTTATTGTAAAATTGTCGTAATACTTTTCTCCATAGTCTCCACCAAACGCGTAGTATTCGCCATGCTCGTCTTTCTTCAATAAACCCTGGTCACGATACTCCCAAATACAGCCACCAATTATGCGTTTCGTTGAACGAAAAATATCCCAGAACTCTTTCAGGTTGCCATTCGAGTTACCCATAGCATGCGAATACTCTACAAAAAATATTGGACGATTATCACCGTTCTGTTGATTCGCAAGCAGAGCAGGCGTGTAAATGCCCGGATACATGCGGCTTACAATATCTACATAATATTGGTCAACCGGATTCTGCAAACGATGAGAATGATCATTTGTTTTTGGATAGCGTGGATCTTTGTTATCGATATAACCTTCTACTTTCGGGCTTCCCATTGCAGGTTCATAATGCACCGGACGAGTAATATCAAAATCGTGTATCCACGCAGCCATCGCTGCGTGATTGGGCCCGCGACCTGCTTCATTACCCAGGCTCCAGATAATAATGGAAGGATGATTCTTATCTCTCAATACCATTCGTGTTGCACGTTCCAAATAAGCCGCAGTCCATGCAGCATCGTTGCTTAGCTTACTGCCGAGTCCGTGTGTTTCAAGATTTGCTTCGTCGATCACCAGCATTCCATATTGATCACACAGGTCATAGAAATATGGATCCATTGGATAGTGGCTGGTGCGAATGCAATTGAAATTAAATTGCTTCAAGGTTTTTACATCCTGCAAAATATCTTCTCTTGTCACAGCTTTGCCACGAACAGGATCGTGATCATGCCGGTTAATACCGTACAGGTAAGTGACCTTGCCATTGATCAGCAACTTTCCTTCGCCTGAAAATTCAATACTGCGAAAACCAACTTTGCAACTTTTGGCTTCCATCAGTTTCCCTGTACTGTCTTCAAGACTTAGCACAAGCGTGTATAAATTCGGAGTTTCATCACTCCACTTTTCAGGACTCTTCACTTGTTCTTCCAACAAACCAAACTTGGCATTATCCAAGCGGGGAAATACTTCATTAATAATTTCGTCCGCTTTCTTTTGCAATGGTGCATTCCAAACAGGCTTACCACTTTTATCAAACAACTGCGCTTTTACCACATAACCCGGAACCGCCTCTCCAGTTAGGTTTTCGAGGCGCGGACGAATGCTGAAAGCTGCATCGTTGTACTGCTTATCAAGTTTTGCTTCCCAATGAAAATCTGCAATTCTTAATTTAGGCTCCGCCAACAACATGACTTCTCTTTGTATTCCACTCAATCGCCACTGATCCTGATCTTCGAGGTATGAAGCATCACTCCAGCGAATGACCTGAACTGATAAAATATTCTCTCCTTTTTGCAAATAGGGCGTAATGTTAAATTCCGACGGCAGAAAACTATCTTCACCATAACCGAGATACTGCCCATTCACCCAAACTTTGAAAGCAGAACTCACGCCACCAAAATGCAAAGTGATATTCATGTTACTCCAATCTTCCGGCAGAGTAAATGTTCGTTGGTATGAACCAACGGCATTATAATCTTTCACGATGTATGGCGGATTCACAGGACGAAACGGATATACTGCACTTTTATAAATAGGCTTGTCATATCCCTGCATCTCCCAATTGGATGGAACTGGAATTTGCTTCCAGCCCGTTACTCTCGATTTATAAAAATCCTTAGGTGTATCGTCTGGCTTTAATACCAATGAAAAATCCCAGTTGCCATTCAATGACATCACACGTGAGCTTTTAGTTCTGTCACATGTCAAGGCATCCTGTAAATTGCTGAATGAATAGCCTGTTGCTCTTGCTTCATCTCTGTTGATACTGGTTATTCGCGGATCTTCCCATGGTTCTGTCGCGTAGACAGCCGGCTTGTTCGGCACAGCTGCAGGTGTTCCGTCAACCAATTGCGCCTTCAATGCAAAAGGCAACAAGACCATCAATAACGAACCTATATTTTTAATTGTGACCATTTTCATAAAACATCTGTTCTTGTCACGCTGCTTGTTTGAAACAGTCGGCTATTTCGGGAGACGCATTCAATGCGTCTCTACGGGGCGAACCCCAATTCCTAACTCCTATTTCCTAATTCCTCGTAACTCACTACATACTCCACGCCTTTTTCCACCGTCATTTCGTACGCTCCATTGCCAACACTTGTAATCGTTCCGTTTTTGCAGGACGGCTTCTTTTTACTTTTGAATTTCAATGTCCCTGTTCCTTCGTCTGCTTTCACTTTCATTTGCTTTGCACTACAGTACACATTCACCAATCCGTTTGGCGTAGGCACGGTTCCCTCGATCCATTTTAGACCACCGGTTACAGGCTGTATGGTGTATGTCTTGTACGCCGGAGATGTCGGCTGTACACCTAAATAATATTTTCCAAACAAATAAATCGGACTCGCACCCCATGCATGGCAGAGGCTTTTGCCAAACGGTCTTCCATACATGGCATAATGTTCGTCGCCTTTTTTATCCGGATTGTACTCTTCCCAAAAACTGGTTGCTCCATTTTGCAGCATACCGCCCCAGTAACTTTTAATTTCATTCAGTACATATTGCTGTTCTCCCAATGCACACATTGCTTCCAACTCGTAGAAACGCATATATGGCGTGGTGATCTTCTGTACTTTATCATTCAGCAATACATTTTGCTTCACTCCCTGTTTTTGAGCTTCTGATAAATAATTAAAGAAGATCGCAAACATATTGGTGTAGCGTGTTACATTGTCAGTTGGCTGGCCGTTAATGCGACTGTGTACAAACGCTTGCTTGCCATCGTTCCAATAGTAAGAGAATATTTTTCCTTTAAGATCCGCAGCCAGTTGTCTGTACTGCGCGGCTTTTTTGTCGTGCATCAAGTCGGCGCATAATGACATTGTTTCCAGACTGCGGCAAAGCAACAATTGCTCAAAACTTACTTCACCTTTTTTACTTAGGCCATCCGCCCAATCGATGAATATCCAGTCACCGCCTAACCCTTCCATCAAACCATCTTTATTTCTTCTTTGCAAACAATAATCCATCATGCTTTGCATGCGAGGATATACCTGCGTGATGAAAGTTTGATCACCAGTGTACAAATAGTAGTCATAAATACCCATGAACCAATAAAACGTATAATCCATGATCGTATTGATATGACTGGTTACAGGATCTTTGCCACGAAGCGCCATTAATGTAGAAGTTACAGTTGGCGAATTGAAGAAAGAATAATAGTTCATTAAAAAACTCTGATAACCATCGCCGCTCCAAACCCAACGATCACGCTTGATGCCATCGATAAAAAACTCACGCGTATTCAAATGAAACGTATAATCAGAAACATCGTAAATCTTGTTCAGCAAAGTATCCGAACATCTGAAAGTTCCACGCTGCGTTACCGGCGCATATTCGTACAACATAGACACTGAATCAATCGCGAGTGACCCATCGTATTGAATATTCACAAAACGAAATGCCTTTGAAGATGACAACACTGTATCTTTTGAAATTGCGTTGCTAACCTGCAATCTGTCTAAAGTTTCACAATGATCCGTCGACAACGCTTCTGCTTTTGATTCGCCATAATAAATATTCACTTTGCCATTCCCGCGAAGGCCGTTCAGCTTAACATATCCAAAGGTTTCTTTACCAAAATCGACCAACAATGATTGTCCTTTCTTTTCAACTGATGCAGCATATTGAGGCGTTGTCAGTAGTTCGAAAGAAGATGGCTTTATCTTCGGATCATTGAAATTTTTGCTGCCTGCCGTCAACCATGCAGTCGCTGCCTGATCTGATGCTTTACCAGTTTCATCGATCCACTCTTTGTCTTCAAACGTAACCAACCATGAAGCATCTGATACGATCGTTTGCCCTTTTACAAACAGCGCAGGAACAGTAGCCTGGTTAAATATCTTTACGTTGATCCTGTGTTTACCGGCCGGCACGAAGACCTGTGAAGGGGCACCTTCCTGCATCTTACCATCAATCTTTACATTGTAATTTCCTTCAGTATAAATCTCAACCTGCTCTGGCTGTGCAAGAGTGAAATCTTTATGAAAATCAACGCACACATAGTGGTTATCCACTTTCCAGAATGGAGGATAAAACGTTCCTCTTTCTGTGCGCCTGTTTTGCATTTTATTGCTAAGCCATATATCGAAATCTCCGGGATACCATATCCACGTTGCTTCCTGTGCCATCATTGCTTCTGAGCACATTAAGAAACAAGCGCCGAAAACTATCGCCATTCGTTTGATCATTCTATTCATGTTTTATCGTTTTAAAACCGGGCAACAAACCCGCAGCATTCTTTATTGAATCAGCAACCATCGGTCCATTGTTCTCCCATGTATTACCGGGACCGTTTGCATTCGCTAAAAATTTTTCTTTAGGGCACCAGTTATTTTTGACGGTGATGTAAGAAGAGCCTTCATCAAGATATAAATAGAACCAGTGCTCCGGATCATGTACGTAGGGTGAATAGCCGATACTATCAACGCAATTCTCAGTAATAGAAGTTCCCGGCTGTGCAGACAAGGTATATATGCCCGCCACATCATACATGTGATTTGCGTAATGATGAATGTAGTTGGCGTGAACACGATTGCTGCGCATGCAGTTCAATGCTTTTGTCCAACCCCAACCAACACTAATTCCTGTATAGGCAACATTGCAAATTTCGTTGTGCTCGATATTAATGTTTCTCACACAACCCGCAGCAATGCCTACGCATCCCCAATCCTCATTGGTAACATCATCAATATAGTTGTTTTCAATTCTATCGTAAGAAGAAATCATTCTTTGATCGTTAGGATCGAAAGGCAAATGCGTTTCGAAATTTTCAGGCGAGAAAGTACCAACCTGGATGGCGTTGCCACCGATATCTTTAAATACACAACCTTGTACAAGATTTTGACTCGTACCATCAATAAGATCTAATCCCGCCGAAGCCATGTGGCGAAAATCACAGTGTTGAAAGAGAATGTTGTTCGCACCGCTGATCTCGTTCCCTGCTGGCGGTCGACCGATCCAGCCCTGGTTGTCCAAACCTCTCTTTTCCGGTGTTCCTTTGGGTTTCAGTTTGTATGCATCTAACAAATACATGCCAGCCTGTAACGGCACGTGACCTTGCAATGAAGGCCGCAACCATGTTGTGTGTTGAAAGCTAATATCTTTAATAATGATGTTAGAAACCTGCCGATCAAGCGAACCTTCCATTTTCATGAGTTGTTCTAAAACAGGCGCGACAACCTTTGCAGTAGCCATATCCTCTCCTGTTTTCGGCCAGTAATAAACTTTACCGTGGTTTAGATCAAGATACCATTCACCGGGCTCATCAAGCAATTGAATTGCGTTTGTAAAATAATAAGCACTATTACCATTCTGACCATCCACCACCGCTGATGGCCATGGATGCTCAAAATGAATACGACTCTCCGGTTGATAAAAAGTCAATCTGGCTTTATTACCAACGACATCAATACTCTTAACCCGTAATATAGCAGTGGCCCACATTTCGTGCAACACAATTTCAATTTGTGCAACATCTTTCGAAACTTTGAATGAAGGCGCTTCCACCCACATCTCTTCTTTCTGTTTGTCAACAGAAAGAATTCGTTTTAAATTATTACCATCCACTTCGCGACAACGAACTGCCTTTCTCCCATTTACCCATAGTTGTCTAAACTCAATATTTCTGCCACCAACTTTAGGTATATCAGCTTCCCAAACTTTGCCCCTGGCAACAGTCGGCAAACCCTCAACATTTCCTTTCACCTTATTCCATCCTGTAACATTTACACCTCCACTTACAACCGGCTTCTCTTCTGGTGCGGCCTGAATAAGCAAAGGATGTTCAGGAGTTCCCGAATCCTCAGGCCTTACAAAAATCGGCTCATACAAATTATAAACGCCACCACGCACATTAATAATAATGTCTTTCAGCGACGATGTACTATCCAACCTACGCAACTCTCTCGCTTTTCGCAAGGCGATATCAATTGAACCAAATGGTGATTCCTTTGAACCATCATTCGCATTTGATCCATTCGGCGCCACCCAAATCACCTGCTGCGAAAATACTTCGCAACAGATCATAAGCGCAGCCAACAAAATTGTATATCTAATCCAATTCATATCCAAAAAATAAAATCCTGTCAATCTTAAAAATCATAACGATCAGTGTTCCTTTTCTACTCCTTCTCAAAAACAGACTTCACATACGCCACATTCGCGCCATAATTAGCTTTCACATTTCTCGATTGCTTTGCATCACGAGAACGCTCAATGATCAACCAACCGTGCCATTTCATTTTGTCTAACACTTTCTTCGTTGCGGCTAAATCAACTTGCGGATCGTTTTGCAGCCATACACTGTCTTTGTTTGAGCAATGTATTTGGGCAATATTTTTTGCACCAAGCGTTTGCAATTCAGTTGTCAAATCTCTTCCACGCTGATATGCATTCTGGAAGTTGTAAGAAATCTTGATAGCAGGAGAACCAATGTCCTTCAGCAGTTTCAACTGGTCAGCCGCCGAAATGGAAGTTTCGATCGCAATGATCACGTTTTCTTTCTCAGCGATCTTTGCCACTTCTTTCAAACGCTGCACAACTGTATCACGCACTTGCGGATGTTCTGTCAAATCAGAATTTGTTCCCAGTGGAAGGAACCCAATCTTCACATTCATCTTTTTCATTGTAGCGATACAATCTCCCACAGCCTTCACTGCAGTTGGCTTGTGCGCAAATGATTGCGCATAGAAACCCGACATTGACAACGCACAGATCTCTATGTTCAGTTCCTTTATTTTGTCCATGTACATCTGACGAATGGAATCATTCGCCAGCGTGTTATCAAATGATTCGCGTTGACCAAGTCCACCCATGTCCACTTCAAGTCCATCAGCATTCAGATCTTTTGCAAGCTGCAAGGCGCCTGGCTTTTGACGCTTTAATAACATCAGATCTATCAGCCCTACTTTATAGCTGGACTTCTTTGATTGTGCATTCAAGCCCGTTGTTGTCAGCACGCATCCAGCTAAGATGACTGCACAAAAGAATTTATATTTCATATGTCTGTTTTCAGTGTTTTACATTTTCCTTTTGAGACCAACAATTGAATATCTATTAGACCCCATTGCGTCGTCCCGATTCGATTCCTCATCGGGATTCCGATACGCAGTATAATCGGAACTTCAACTCTTGGTTCTTTATTGAGCACTAGTAAGTCGCCATGTATTTTCGTGCATTGTTTGGTGCAACAGGTCGAATGCGATTCGCACCTACGGCACCTCATTTTCAATTTTCAACTTTCCCCGCCTGACTGACTTCAGTCGGCAGGAACTTTCAATTGTTCACAAACATTTTCGCCAACGCATCAAATCCTTTAATTGCGTTTGCCGGCAACTTCTCGCCTTTATCTCCAAACACATACATCGCATTTTCCTTTTCGATCGTCACTTTCGTTTCATCAATCTCACCTGATGCAGTTGTTATTTTTTTCAAATCCAATCCAAAATTACCAGCGATGAATTTGTACAACGGTGTGCGTTTATTGATTCCGAAATCATGGCCTTCCGTTGGCAGATGTACATTTTGCACCAACGCATCTTTTCCATAAAAGCTATACATTCTCTTTAAGTATGGCATTTCAATTTGCGGAACGTGGTCCGTCCAATCCTGTCCGTCGCTTACGACCAACATGGGGCGTGGCGCAGCCATGGCGGCAATTTCTACGTTATCGGTTCCCCCACCTGCGAAGTGAATAGGCATGCCGCTTTCGCAAGGGCAACCGCCATACATATAACATGACAGCGACACTACAGGTGCGCTCAATTTTATTCTGTCATCAAGCGCTGTCATCAACACAGTAAGACTTCCTCCACCAGAACCGCCACTGATCGCTACTCTTGAAGTATCTGCTTCCGGCAATGTAAGTATGTAGTCAAGAATGCGAATCGTATTTAACACCTGGATCGTTTGCGCGAGGCTCTTGCGATGATCTTCATACGGAAACTGCAACATTGATTCTCCCCACGCGAACAGATCATAACTAACGGCAATTGTTCCAAGCCTTGCCAGAGTAGCACATCTGTACTGACAATCCGGACGATAACGGCATGCCTGCCAATGTCCGTCGGGACAAAGCACTACCGGAATTTTTCCCTTGATCTTTGCAGGTTTATAAATTGAACCGGCAACATACACGCCCGGCAACATTTCAATGGCGAAGTTTTCAATAGTGTAATCACCTAATGTTCTTTTATTCGCCAGAATTGTTTTAGATGCAGGCTTTGCTGGCAACGGAGAAATTTCCAACGCTTCGAGCATCTGTTGTTTCAATATTGCCTTTCTCTTTTCCCATGTCTCCTTGTCGTTGTATAAAGCAGCCAACTCGTTCAACTTCTTCTGTCCGTCTTCTACGCTCCAGCGATAGTACTCATACTCTTTCAGCTTGTAGGTTGAATCATTTTCTTTGTTCACCTTCATATCAAATGGCGTCAAGATATTGGCCAGCGTGGCATCCACATTCTCCCTGTATCTCCAATCAGCATAGCTAACCCATTTATCGGCCACCATTTTATTATCGAACTTTATTCGCACATTGAATTTTGTCTGCACTTCCTGCAAAACCTGCTTCAATGGCTTCTTGTATTTTTCGTCGGCATTTTGCTGCGCAAATGTTTGCGAAAAAAACACAAGAAAAAGTATCGTTATTGTTGTGCGCATTGGTCTCTTTTTTGATCAAACATTTTTAATAGTTGAGCATGCAACCCTCAAATTCTTTTTGAATCTTTTATACCCCAAACATCTCACCTCTCATTTTCAACTTTCAATTTTCACTTATTTATCGCTCGAATCAATTTCCGATCCTGCCTTCGGCGCTTCATATCCTTTCATTGCCGGCCATTCTCCTTTGATTATTTTTTTCATCTCAAGTTTAGTAGGATCGATCTTTACGTATTTTATTTTCTTTCTCCTCCATGTGTAAACAATATGCACCATTCCGTCTTTCGATTGTATCACAGAAGGATAAGAGTATTGACTGATAGGTGAATCTTCCAGTATTGCCGCTGCATACCATGTTTTGCCATCTTTGGACACTGCAACATTCAAAGGTGTTCTTGCGCCCTTACCATTCTTCAAACTGTCTGCCGGTCTAACATGGTTGTACACCAACAACTGGCGGCCATCCTTTAATGTTACAGCATCAGTCCCCGAGTTGTTATTAGGCATCTCTGTCGTTGTAACAGCGGACCACGTCTTTCCTCTGTCATGCGACCATGATTCCACAATTGCTCTATCCTTGCTTCTGCCTAGTGCTTGCAGACTTCCATCTTTATAATTAAGAATAGATGGCTGAATGAATGATAACGTTTTGCCGTCGTTGATCGGTCCAATCATCTGCCATGTTTTTGCATTAACATCGATCACCTCAAAATGCGCTCTCCATCCTCCTGCTTCCGTGCTGGAAGGACAAATAATTTTTCCATCAATCATTACCGGCTTGTTCTTAATGGGCCCTAAAAAGCTATCTGGCAAAGCTTCTGGTGATGACCATGTATTGCCATTATCTTTTGAACGCAGCATCCAACCTTTCCATCCCGCCACATTTGGACCTACTTTATAGAACAACCACAACTCGCCATTCGGCACTTGATACAACACGGGATTCCAACATGCGTAACGTAATGTATCGTTGATGATGCCATTGGCAACGTTCTGCGGCTTCGTCCATTGACCATTCATCATTTGGCTCACCCAAATGCAAACGTCAGGGTTTCTTTCTTTTGTTCCACCGAACCATGCAGCAACTAAACCTTGCGGGGTTTCCACAATTGTCGATGCGTGGCTTTCAGGGAATGGCGGATTGTCGCAAATGAATTCATCAACGATGATGCCTTTCTTCCAGGGCTTTTGTGCTTGTGTAGCAACAATGTTTAACGACGCTAATAATATCAAAAACAGTTTTTTCATGCTATTGTTTTTATTACCACTAAGGCATTAAGGACACTAAGTTTCACTAAGAAAACTCCTGTATATTTTGGCACCTTAATAATGTTTAGTGCCTTAGTGTAAATCTTTTAGTCGTTGATCGTAAACGAATACACACCCGATCCAATTTCATATACTTCTTGTTTACCCTGCTCTCCAATATATTTTACTCCATCAGCAGATTCAATACTACTGCCACTTTCAACAATATTTTTCTTGTCTACCGGAAAATGAATTTCAGCTTTGCAATTTGGCGGCACGACTACATTCCATTCAATTGCATTACTATTTCTTTTCCAACTGCTTTTTATCGTTCCATACATTGACAGGTATGAAGCGTTCGCATAATCCAGCCCCTTCACAAACGAAGGTTTCATGATGATCTTCTTGAAAGCAACTTGCTTATCGTCTGATTTAATGCCCGCAAGATTTTCATAGTACCACACAATTAAATCGCCCAGCAACATAATGTGATTTTGCGAATTCATTTCCGGATTAGCAGTATTGCCGTTCCAAAGCTCCCAGATTGTGGTAGCACCATTTTCAACCATGTACCCCCAACTTGGATAGTCTTTGTTAGAAGCGAGTGTGTATGCAATATCTGCCTGCCCGTTGTAGGTCAATCCGCGCATAAGCCATTGTGTACCGATAACACCTGTGCTGATATGTGAATTATTTTCTTTTACAATTTTATCGGTGATGTTACTAAACACCTGCTGCCTGTATTGCTCAGGCACCATGCCAAAATACAGCGGCAACAAATTCGCCGTTACAGTGTTGTTACTATAACGATTTGTATTTTTATCGAAGAATTGGTTATTGAACGCGATTTTGATTTTCTCTCCTAATGAATCATATTCTGCAACATCATCTGTCTTGCCGAGCATTGTCGCAAAACCTTTCATCAATGTGAGCAATCGATAATAACTTGCTGTGGCAATCAAGACGCCATCAGTGTTACGCAAAGAATCTTTTGAATGAATCAACTCTTTAGATTCAGGAGGCACGCACCAGTCACCATATTTATCTTTAGTGATCAAATCATTTTTCATGTATTTGCTGCGCATGTATTCCATCCATTTCTTCATGGACGGATAATGCTTTTCGATAGGTTTTGCATCACCAAACTGATGATACAGCATATCTGCAATGAGAAAATATGTTCCGGGCCATGTTACGTTGTCACTGTAATAATTCCAGTAAGCAGGAGCTACATCAGGAATGGCGCCGTCTGGCTTTTGAGCAGCTTCGATATCGTCCAGCCATTTTGCATACAACTTTGCATTATCAAAAATAAAACTCTCTCCGTAGGCACCTGTCGCACGATCGCCGAGCCATGGCATGCGTTCATTACGTTGCGGACAATCGATCGGCATTCCTTTATAATTTGAAGCAATGCCCCACCATGCGTTTTTATACACCTGGTTTATAGTTTGATTGGATGTTTCAAAAATGCTGATCGTGTTTATACCATCGTATACCACGTCGCCTTCAAAGTCAGCAACAGAAGGTATCCCCGGGTAATTTGAAATTTCAACAAACCTGAAACCATGGTATACAAATGAAGGTCGCCATTCTTCCGGGCCCTTACCTTTCAGAATGTATTTATCGGTTGAAATAGCATCCCGAAGATTTCTCGTATACAATTCTCCGTCTGGTTTCAAGCTCTCGCCAAAACGCAATACAACCGAATCTCCTGCTTTTCCTCTTACTCTCAACTTAATCCATCCCGCCATGTTTTGCCCCATGTCCATTATATAAATACCGGGCTTCTGCTCTTTAATGGAAACGGGCTTCACGTGCCCCATGACTTTCACCAACTCATTCATTTGCGCTTCCAGGTTGCCGCCCGGAGCCTGTACCAATTCCGGCTTTCTCCATTTGCTATCGTTAAATGAAGTATTGTTCCACCCATTCATTTCTTTTCTCGCATCATATTCTTCACCATCATATTCGTTGTTGGAACGGATAGGACCGTCGCCACTTAACTTCCACGTATCATCGCTAACTATTGTTGCACGTTTTCCATCCGCATATTCTATTTCGAGCTGCAATATCATTTTGGGAAAACCGAATGTCTTGATCTTTTGCGGCTTGTAATTCTGGCGCATGGTAAAAAATCTGCCATTGCCAAGCACTGTCGCAATCACATTTTTTCCACGCTGAATATTCTCTGTAACGTCAAACGTGTTGTACTTAACATTTTTTGTAAAATCCGTTGGAGAAGGAGCCAACACCTGGTCGCCAATCTTCTTACCATTAATATACAACTCGTACAGCCCCATTCCCGAAACATACACCGTTGCTCGTTTTACAGCGGCAGTTGTCTCAAATGGTTTGCGAAAATATCTGGCAGACAATCTTGAAAACTTTGTAACACTATCCCATGCAAATGGTTTCTCCCAACCGATCCATTTTGCTTTCCATTCTTTGCTATTCAATATTCCCATACTCCAGCCATTTGCAACACTCCATGGCAATTCCATGTAGTTCGTCCATACTTTTACTTTCCAGTAATAGGCTGCTTTACTAACAAGCGGTATACCGTTGTATAGTACATGTATAGATTGCGAAGAATTTACTTTACCAGAGTTCCAAACGTCGCCATCATTTGCATTGAGTTTTTCGAGCGATGACGACACGAGTATTTGGTACGCAGTCTGTACGGTATTTCTTTTTGAGCTCCCTATTTCCCAACTGAGCCTTGGCTGCGACACATCAATTCCTTCAGGATTGTCAAGCATCTCACAGCGCAGACTTGCCAACTCATTTCTTTGTGCGAGGCAACTCGTAGCGAGCCCAAGCAAGAAAACAATATTGATGATAATATGCTTCATGATGTTATCTCATCTTATTTGCCTGTAAAATCAAAATACAGCGTTATCGCCAATGCTCTGTCTTTTTCTTTTTCGTAATCGTAAAAAATATTCTTTTGCGCCATCACGCCGGTTGTCAAAGGTTTCTGCGTCTTTGTTCCAATAGCTGAGATTCCCTGCATGAAGGAAATATCACCGCCTGGAAACACAGGCACAAAATTTTGATACGGATCCTTTGAAACCTTCGGTGTGAACAGTCTTAAGAACAGATCCTCATTCTCTGTAATCACGGTAAAGTTTTGACTGCTCGTAAAGAACTTGCACCAATACATGTTTGCATAATAACCTTTAAATTCAGGATATACAAATGGCACTTCTCCCGTTGCCGTATTGTTGTATTCTTTTTCCCAGACGCCAAACTGCGTTCCTTTCATTCTGTTTTTCCAAACCCTGTAAGGCCCGTCCCCCATATATTTAACAGACTTCATTGCATATTCAGGAAATGAAAAATTTACCCCCACAACATCTGTTAAGTATGCGGCAGGAAAATAATTCACTTTCATTTTGATCCAACCGGAAGGATAGATCGTCCACTCAAGTGTGTTGTATGATTGCTTTCTATCGAAGGTTGATCTTATCACGATGTTATCGCCTTCTACAGTGTCTGTAAAACCAGCAAAGTTCGTAGCACCTTCATCCACAATGGGACCGTTATTGAACGGAATAATGCCTTTATCATTCTTTACTTCTTTCAGTAACCCGGTATTGCGACTAAATGTCAACTGCACGGTGGCTGCATTGACTATGTACAAAGAATCACTCTTTTCGATTTCCACATTTATACTACCGTCCTTCTTAACAATATTGTCCGCTGTTTTTGAAGGCAATGTTATTTTGAAGCTCCATGTAAATATTTCACGACTGAACGGATCTTTGGCCGTTACATACAATACATCATAGTTTTGCCAATCTGCAGGAAGATCAATTTTCAACGATCCCTTTTCTGACGGTTTAATATCAGGCGCAGCAATGGTTCCAGACTTTGAGGAGAGATTCGCCTGATCATTTACACCACCAAGCTTTTGCAATTTCCATTGCAAAGAACATTGATTAACATTGGTAAAATAATACCGGTTTTCAATTTTCAAACTCCCGTCAAATGCTGGTGTAATATCTTTTCGTTCGAAAAATATTGGCGACCAAACTTCTTTAATGGTAAAGAAACTTCCTTCTTTTTCATGATATGGTCCAACGATTCCGTCAGGTGCATGTTCTTTGTCTGTATCGATGATTCCGCCTTTATCTGTACGCACCACGCCTTCGTCTGCAAACACCCACAGAAAACCTCCGGCACAGATTGGGTTGCGCCACATTTCTTCCCAATAATCATACAAGCCTGCGCCGTGGCCACCATCGTACATACCATGTAAAAATTCTGTTGGCATTACGATGTTATGACCGTGCATATAGTTGCCGATGCCATAGTCGAAATCGCGGTAATGCTGTGTATCAAATCCGCTAAACACCTGCCATGGATGAATCACAGGGCGGTGCTGAATATCCCATTGCCTGAAATATGGATCAAGTTCAAGATTATGCCCACCTTCATTTCCGTTGGCCCAAAAAATAATGGACGGATGATTTTCATCGTTATCAAACATTTCCTTCAGCAACTTCTTTCCGGTTGGTGTGTCATAATGTCCGTGCCATCCTGCTAACTCATCCATTACAAACAACCCAAGAGAATCACATACATCCAGGAAATGACCATCCGGTGGATAGTGACTCATTCGCACTGCGTTCATGTTCATTTCCTTCATTAGCAATACATCTGCTATGCTTATTCCTTTGCTGGTTGCCCTTCCTGATGTGGGCCAGAATGAATGACGGTTCACGCCTTTCATTTTCACTTTTACCCCATTGACATAAATACCATCGCGCTCTTTTACTTCAACAGTCCTGAAACCGATGCGTTTGGAAACAGTGTGCAACACGTTGCCATTCTGCACTAGCGTAAACACTACGTTATACAAATCAGGCGTTTCAGGTGTCCACTGCTTTATATTTTTGAATGAGGTTTTTATGGAAGCAATTGTATCACCAACACCAATTTTATCATTAGTGGCACTTCCTATCTGCCTGCCATCCAGTGAGAAAAGCTGTGTTCTTATTTCAGTTGCTTTATTGTTTTTTGAAAGAAAAACATTGGCATCTATATCTCCATTTGCCTTTGCATTTACAGCAACGTTATCAATGTGCTGTTGAGGCAGCATCTCTAAATACACGGGTCTGAAGATGCCGCCAAATATCCAGAAGTCAGCTTTCCGTTCAGCTTCATTTACAGATTTATTGTCGGAATGTTTTGCGACTGTCACCTCCAGCAAATTGTCTTTTCCGTATTTCAGCAACTTGCTGATGTCATGTTTAAACACATAAAAAGATCCCTGGTGTTTTGCGCCCGCAACCTTGCCGTTGATCTTTACATCCGTATCTGTCATGCTGCCTTCAAACACAATGTTCACCACTTTATTCTTCCAATCTGAAGGCACTTTAAAAGTGTATTTGTACAAGCCTTTCTCTTTGCCTTTTGCACTGTCTTTGTTGAAGCCGTAATTGTATTTTCCAAAGCCTTGCAGTTCCCAGCAGCTTGGCACAGGGATGGTTGTCCATTTACCGGAGTTGCGACCTTCTGTGCAATAGAATTGCCAGTCAACGGTGTTATCGTTGCCAGTTCCTGAAAGGTATCGGATTTCCGTGTTCTGCGCAAAGGAATGCAGAACAGATAGTAAGGCGATGTATGTAAATAGAATTCGTCTCATTGTTCGATATCCCGGGCTCTCTTGGAACACATTGAATGTGTACCAAGAGACGCATTCAATGCGTCTCTACGAGGCTTTAAATGATTTTATATAAAATATTGCTGCTTTTGTTTCCGGTGTTCCTGCGTCCAGCAAATCATATGTTTGCTCCGCAGGAGTATCAGGTGTCGGGAAATATCTTCTTGAACCTGTTCGGAAAACAACTCTTTCAATTTTGTCAACCGGTGCAAATGTTAACGCCCGCAACACTTGTTTTCCATTCACATCAACGGTATACAATCTTGTAGATGTGTTGTACACCAGCTTTACGTTATACACCTGATTTGCATCGTAACCCATAACATTCTTGTACTTCGCTCCTGCTTTCACTTGTAGCCTGCCGGTTGAATCTAATGTCATACGAATAGCCACATCACCTTTTGCATCCTGACACTCGATGTCCATCATGCCATAATTATTTTGTGCGGCCATCAACGAAAATTCGATCATTCCGGTTTTGTTTGCTTCGATCACTCTTTCCGCTTTTGCATATTCGTATCTGTCTTCATCCTTCAGCATCAGCATCCTGTCATCGCCCTTCTTCTCAATTCGAACAGGCGCCCATAGCGGACTATAAATGTTCCATTCATTTAACTCTTCTCCGGCTTTCATTTTATTAAAATCTTCGTCAACAGCACCTTTTACTTCGCATTTAACAGGCACAGCCACTTTCGCTATCCAGATGTCTTCTTTATTCACACTGTAACTCACCCACATATCTTTGCCCGGAGGCGTTCCGTCGCCTTCGATGATGCCGCGTATGTATTGCGGACCGTATGACTTTTCATTTCCGCCATAACGCATCGGAGAAATTTCACCATGAAGCAACCACAGGTTGTAATAATTCAAACCATCATCACTCGTGGAAATCGCAAGTGGCCATCTGAATTCAGAAGGATTGTACACTGTTGCAAAACGCCCGTCTGATGTGCGTTGTCCCCACATCTTCGCGGAGCCGTTTACAACACCGGGAGCCCTCGATGCCGCATCGGGCCATGTTTTGCCGTTGTCGTTGCTGATTGTGGTCAAACCATTTTTCCAAAAGCCAACTACTCTGCCATCATTCAAATGATAGTAACAAAAGGCCTTGTAATCCAAATGCAAAGGAATGATTGGATCTTTTCTATCGGCCTCTTCCACCCACTGCATGGTTGTTAGCGGGCTTGATAAAATTTCATCGCAGACTTCTACAAAGCCTTTATCCTTGCTTGATTTATAAAACGGATACGACGTGTTCTTTTCGTTCCACAAATGATTGTAACGAATGAAATAGATGGGCCCGAAACTTCCATCAGCGTATACTTCTCGTATTACACGACCTATGCCGTTGCCGTCGTTTGGATCGTCTTTCTTATCTAAACAAATGCCATAAAACCCAAGCACCATCAGTCTTTTTTTCTTCGATACGTAAAAGCCCATGCGCTGGTGCATTACAGCTTTCAGGTTTTTAGCAACACCCTGATAGCCTTCTTTTGTAGTACCGTCAGGAATATTGTATTGTGGGAAAACAACAACCGGTTTTGTCCATGTGTAGCCATCCTGTGAATTACACAATAATGTTTGTCCCGGAGGAATATGTTCACCAACGCGATCGCTCAAATATTCCAGGTAAAATTTGTTGTTCCAGTACGCAAGCATTGGCTGGTGATTGTAAGTAAATCCAAAACCTTCCGCCATTTCAGGATGCTCGCGGTTTGCACGAAACACCTGGATATTGTGAACACCAACCGCAGGCGTTAACTGACCGTGATGATAATCCACATTCACCAATGTATTGCCCAGGTAACGCACTGTATCTTTTTTCTGCGCGTACATCGATGTAGCGATACTTGCAGCACCGGACAACACGATCAATACTTTTTTTACGTTGTTCATAATTATTTCTTCATAGGGCAAATTCAATTTGTCCCTACATGCTTCTTTAAATTCTTCAAAGTCTTTTTCGATACCATGAATATAGTTCCATGCTTGTGTCCTTCGGGAACCGATGTCAAACTATCAACATTCTCAAATGTTTTAAAATCAGAGGTCCTCACCGCGCTGTATCTCTTTGCACGATAAGCGTCGAAATAAATCAACCACTCATTACCCGCCTTGGCAACACCGGGACCTTCACAAAAATTATCTGTAAAAGGTTGCGAAGCCTGCGTGAAAGGACCGAGCGGACTTTTCGCAAAACAAACTTTTATGTTTCTGTTTGGTCGCGTGTTGTCTTTTACTACCAGTACATAATCATCTTTCCCTCTTTTTATCATCGTTGCATCTATGGCACTAAAACCCTGATCAAAAAAGAGTTTTGATGGGCTGAATGTCTTAAAATCTTTCGTTGTCGTGTAATACAATCTGTGATTATTGTCTTCCGCTTCTTCTCCTTTCGCAAAACGTCCCGGTACGCATGATGCCCAGATGATAATGTATTGTTTGCCTTCATCATCGTAAAATAATTCAGGAGCCCAAACGTTTACCGTTGTGGGCTCGTGTTCCATAACCGGAATAAATCGTTCTTCTGACCAATGAATGATATCTTTCGAACTTGCATATCCAAAGCCTTTGTCTTTGTTCCAACCGCTTGTCCACACCAGATGAAAGATGCCATCCGGTCCTTGAATCATCGATGGGTCGCGCATTACTTTTTGCCCAACTTCCGGTTTCAAAAAAGTTGTATCAAAAGCCTTCCAGTGATAGGCGTCTGTGCTATACATCAAACGCAAACCATCCGTTGCAGGCTCATGAAAAGACGTAAACATGTAGACGCTTTTTTCTGCGCTACATGCGGTAAGAAGAACAGTAAAAAATATTATCGAGATTCTCTTCATTGCTATCTTTTTTTCACCACTAAGTCACTAAGGCCACTAAGCCACACTAATGGTTGTTTTATCAACCAGGAACTTTCTATTTCAGTCTACCATCGGACTTTAGAACACAAATAATTCTTAGTGAAAACTTAGTGTCCTTAGTGTCTTAGTGGTAAACTTCATGCGCGAAGCGCATTTCCTAATCGCTCTCCAACACCAACACCCAATCATTCCCATCCTTCTGCTCACCCGGAGGATCAAATGATTGAACGCCTTTATTGGCAAAGGTTCCGACAGAGGTGTATTTACCATCACGCGGACTATACCATGATGCTCGTACTTTGGCACCCGATATTTTGCCCATGTTCACACTAAATGTCCTGCCGGTATAAGTGTATGCAAAAGCATAATTTTTACCTCTTGTCGCAACCACATAGTTGTATCGTTCACCAGGATCACCGGCAACCAATGATTGATCGGGAACACGGTCAAAATAAGGCTTTGATAACATCAGCTTTTTCAGGTAGATCATTTGCGAAGCACCAGGAGCATTCAATTCTTCCTGCCAGGTAGTGTTCACCCCAAATGAACCGCCCTTGTCTCCTTTTTTATGAAATTGCATGATAGCGTTATTACCATAAGTATAACCTGCACCGCCAGCAAATACCGACCAATATCCATAGCGTCTTACATCGCAATCTTTCCAGCGGGGCGCAGATGAATCGTGCAGACCATGCGGAATGGTTTCGTAAGAAGGTTCTCCGTCCATTGTCGGTTTGACAGGAGTAAGTGCATAGTCCATTTGCACATACTTCCAGTTATCTTCTCCAAAATGTATGTCGCCAATGTTTTCTTTCCCATCGTTTTTCATCGCATCCTGCTCATAGTCTTTGTGGCCAGATTGAAACATATTGAAATCCAACCACCCTTCATTATGAAACCAAATAGATGAGGTGGAACGGCCACGCGGATGAAACGTAATCAAATGATTTGGATCTTTTGCACACAGCGTGCTCCCTATAGTGTTCCAAACATCAATAGAATCGGCACCTTTCACATCACCACCATTTAGCCAGATGATGTTTGGCCTGTCTCCATAGCGTTCAGCTAAAAATGTTGCGTAAGCCTTTGCCTGGGCAACTGTTACCTTGCCACTCTTCACGGCACCGCTTCCCCAGGTTGGCACAAGCGCCATGTAGATGCCGCGCTGCGCAGCTTCATCAATTACGAAATCCATATGGTTCCAATAATTGTTGCGATCGGAAGATGCTGCTGTTTTTACTTTTGAAATATCTCTGTTGATCAATGCAGAATCATTGTATGCATTCACGGCGTTCAATCCATGCAGCATCGACATTTGAATAACATTAAAACCTTTTGACTGTCTGTCGTTCAAATATTTCACCACATCTTCTCTGTTGAGCTTGCTGCACAATAACCATCCTGTATCGCCCAGCCAAAAGAAGGGCTTGCCTTTTCCATCAGTAAAATATCTGTGATTGGCAGAGACTTTTAAAGGCGTCATTTCCACAGAGCGTTTGCCTGCAGCGCAGCAAAGGAGAACGATTGAAAATGTTAATAATATTCTAGTCATAGTAATTCAAAAGTCAAAAAATTCAGCAGCCTTTTCTATTTATGAATCCACGCAACAATAGCACCATTAGCACCTTGCGGCTTTTTCAACTCCACCACTTTGCCTGTCTTTACATTTTCTTCTTTTATCAAACTTCCGTTTGAAGGGTTGATCCATTGCACCTTGTATTGCCCTTTTACATTTGTAAGATCAATCAATGAAGAGGTTGAAGACGCGTTGTACACAACGTATTCCTTTTCCTTATTGCTCAACATCCACTGGTCTTTTACACCACTTGAAAGAGGAACGATATCCATTGTTGCCGCATCACTTAAAAAGTTTTTATCCGCAATCGCAGGTATCACCGGTAATGAACCGCCGGCCATAAATACCGCCCAGCCATAACTATCAAAGCTGTCGCCCGAGTACATTACCGCTTTCTCAGGATATTTTGTTTTGTATTCAGATACTGCACGATAAACCTGGTCGAACGATGTTTTGCCAGGTTTAACTAAACGTGCATGCTGACGTGGCGCAAGATTCTGGCCGCCGAGTGGTGCGTACGCAGAACTGTCGCTTCTGTAATGCCAGTAGCGAATATCAATTACATCAATGGTTGCAGCGTATTTATTATCGGCAAGAATTGCGTCCTGTACATCTTTGGTAACGCTCAGTGAAATGATCTCTTTTTTATTCTTCTCTTTTTCCCATGCAGCAATAGTGTTTACCCAGAACTGTACGAAATGCAACGGCCCTGTAAACTCTTCTCCTATCGTTTGTATCACGCCGTTGTTGTCTGCAAAGTTGTCGAGACACTGCCTGATGTAAGCTCTGTGCAAGGGCGCACGAACAGGGTGTGTGGTGTCGTAAAATTGTTCAGCCATAAACACACGCTTGTCACCTGCAAATGGTACAGGCTCAGGAAATCCTGTGTTATTGATATTGTTTACAGGGCGCCATGGAAAGTCAGCATAGTGCGCTCCTGCTTCAATGATGTTGTGTTGAAAATAATCCTGGTGAACAAGCAGCAACCCTTTCTGATCCGCAAGGTCAGCATACTGTTTTAGTCTGCGCCAATACCATTTATTATATTTTGTAAGATCGTATTTGCTTAAACCATCCCATGCGAAGTCTTGTCCCGTTCTTGCAAACGGCAGCTCATAAAATGGAGGCCAAACCTCGCCGTCCATTCTGCGGATGCGCTCGTGATCATCTCTCCTTCTTTCGTACCACAGTGCATAGTTTTGCTCCATTCCTATGGCACCTGCCTGTTTCAATTTGTCTGTAAGTTCATTCAAATCATCTGTTAGGCCTTCGCCTTCCCTTCCTGGCACGTAGCGGGTGATTGCAGGTTTTGATTTTGCTGTTTGCAAATCAGCAGCGTGTACACCGCCCGACCACCATGGAACAGAAATTCTTCTGCCAACAAGCAATTCATTTCCGCGAACAATTTTCCCGTTTACTATTTTCATAGCAGGAGCCAAAGCTGGCGTAACAGGCGTTTTGTAACCTATCGCATCAATTGTTTTGGCTGTGCCAACTTCCGTGCTGATAGGATTTCTCTTTGCAGACATATCGATCCACTCGGTCAACTGCAAGCGTGGATTTACTGATTGCGCTGTTAACTCGGCAGCCACTTTTACAGATGGACTGCTTGATGCTTCTGTTTCTGCTTTTATAATTTGCGCTTGCGCTTCAACATTTTTGCTTAACCTTTCAGCAAGCTGTGCGTAGAAAAAGCTGCGTGGACCAATCGTGTTATTGGAGTTTCCCCAATATCCATCTCCTGAAAATTGAGCCCATGAACCAAACGACCAGTTCTGCGCGGTTGGGGGTTGGTAACAATCTATTCTTGCAGCAGAGCAGTTCCAGAACACGCTGTTGGCAGCGCTCCAACCGGCGCCTTGTCCGTCTTGTCCGCGATTGCCAAAACGCAATGCATTACCATCGCTGCTTACAACGTCGAACAAAATTCCTGATGCCCAACTATCAATGCCACCGCTGAAGTTATAAGGTAAATGATTTTCGCATTGTACAAATGCATTCGGCCCTGGTGCACAATAACCCACTGCAAAATCATGATAGCCAAACTCAGCATAGCAGCGCTGTACAAGGGCTTGCTGACCGGTAATTAAAAATGTATAACGACGCTGGCCGCCTATTTCTGAGACAGGCGCCAACGATTTACAATCTTCCACAGTGACACGTTTGGATGTTTCCAAAACACTTACAGCGGAACCTGCGAAGTGTTCAAATGTCACCTGGCGCACCCAGGCGTCTTGTGCATTTTCTATAGTAATGGCCATCCATCGATGGCTCTCATCTTTCAAATTGTTTTTGTCGAATGTGGAAACGCAACGCAGATTTTCTACACCTGCATTGTTGATTCTTCCATTCCATTGATACATGTTTACAGTGCCTCCGCCATATTGTTTATCAAGCGCTGTGGTTAATGGCGCATCGATGGTAATGGTGTTTCCTTTAATGGCTGTAATTTTTCTGTCGAAGAAAATATCTCTTTCACCAGGCTTCCAGCCCAATGCAGTAATACCACCGCCGAAATGTGCAGTGCCCAATGTTTCGATCCATTCTTTTGTAGAGGGACGCTGGATAAAGATATCGTCTCCAACTTTGAGATTTGTTACAGATGCGAGTGTGAGTGTGGTCGCATTTACAGGAACGTAATTATCGGTAACAGCAATTTTATTGTTTTCTTTCTTATCGTTTTTACCAACGATGCGGATGAGTGTTTGTCTGTCATCTCCCGCGCCTAATAGCATGGTGCCATCCTCTCCCATTCCGCTACCGCGCAATACAACACCGGAAGCTTTGATCTGCAGACCGCCGAGCACTTCATAAGTTCCTTTCTCTAACAATACCGCTCCGCGAAAACCGTTGTTGTCAACCGGTAGAGAAGCGACATAATCCAATGCTGCTTGTATGCGAACTGTGGCATCGCCTGTTTTTACGGGCACAACCACTTTTACTCCAATTACGGGAATTTCTTTTCCTGAGGCCATATAACCACAGTAAGAGAAATCGGGTACACGGTTACCAAGTGAATCGGGTACATAAACAAGTTTTCCTTTAGCGTCAACATCAACAGGGTAAACCGGCTTAACAACATTTTTCTTTTGCGCTGATGCCATCTGCAAAGCAATGGCGATAAAACCAACTACAAGAGCGCTATGTTTTTTATACTGATACATGAAACCTCTCTATTCTTTTTTGCTACAAGTTTTGTTACAAAATTGGCAAAGACGCTTTGCGGCGCCTCTGCTACTTTACAAAATCAAAAATTACGAAGTAAAATATCAATGAACAATAAACGAAAAACTAATAAGATTTAAAACTATTGCTTGTTCAATAAAGTTTTTGCTAGGCGGTAAGAAATCCGGATTTGACACTGCCATGCCCCTTAAGAACGCCCCAGGATATCTCCTTCTTCGGGATGATAAGCGAGCTTTCGTTGGTTTAGAGACGGATTATCGTCTGCTATGAGCCGGATTATCATCCGTCTCTACTTATTCTTTTTCGCGGCTTCTTCTTTCTTCACTCTCTCGGCCCAATCTGCGCTTTCTTTTTTCATATCATAACCACGGGATGCGAGGTAGTTGCCAATCCTTCCTTTGTATTTGCCGAACCACCAATGTTTTTTGTCAGAAGACTCTGCATCTACAGCATGTTCACGTGCTTCTGTCAGCCAACCTTTAATTTGCCTGAATTCCTCAGGAGTTGCTTTCAGCAACATGGACTGGTAGCCTTTATAAGTAATAGGCAAAACGTTGTACGTCATGCCGTCTTTAATTTGCTCTACCTGCTCAGGAGTAAGATCCACAGCCAGCTTCGCAAAATATGCACAATGGAGGTCGTAGAGTTTTGCATTTGCTTCGTTTTCCAAAGCAGCAACCTTATCTTCAGTTACTTTTTTATCTTCTGTTTTATTGCTTCTTACCTCTTTGGTTTTTGCATTGCGTGCGTCATGTACTGCATTCAGGTCTTTATATTGCTGAACAACAGTTTGTAACACGCGATTGTACACCGCAGTGTCTTTTATGTTAAGTGTGGCAACAATTTTATCTGCGCGTTTTACCAGTACATTGGTGTACTCAGCTTCCTTTGCTGCTTTGGTTGTATCCTGTGCATGTACCATGCAAGGAATAGCGAGTGTGAGGAATAATGCGTATAGTTTCATGTAATTCAAAAGTTAAAATTCAAAAGTCAAAAGGTCGCAACAAACAATATCAAAATTAAAAAGTCAAAAGTCAAAATGATTAGGTCCTGACTTTTGACTTTTTAATTTTTACTTTTTATTTTTTATTTTTTATTTCAATCCACCTCTAACAGCCAATACGTCTACGTTCAATTTAGAATCTTTCCAGTTTACTTTTTTCTTTGGATCGATACCGTTGATGTATTTTTCAATGTTAGTGTATCCGTCACCGTTGACGTCTTTAACAGCATCAGACGGATCTTTCGGATTCAGGCCGTTTGCCAATTCCCATGCATCAGGCATACCGTCTTTGTCAGTGTCTTTTGGAGCAGCTGCACTTTTGTATTCAGGGTAGCCGCCTACTTGTGATACGTCAGTAATAATACCGATCTTGTAAGAATCAAGAGGCAAGCGACGATGTTTGAATTGCGTTGTAGGTGCCACTACATTTGGAGAAGTAGTGATTTTACCTGTACGCACCTGTGCTACGATACGCTCGTCAACAGCATCGCGTTTTGGCAAAGTAGCACCGGCATTTGCGAGTACATAGTTGTATGCATCTGCAGCCGGCATAATTGTCAACTGAGGCATTGGTAATGGTTTGTTCCATTTCATGTACGGTGTATACTCACCTGCATTTGGCAGTTCTTCTACCTGTACGCCACCATCCCAGTTATCTTTTGTTACACGCTCGTTACCTTCCATGATGTTGCCATTTACATAGCAACGGCCATACTGTCTGTAAGGCAATTTACTTCTGCCTGATTCCGGTTTCAAAATACGGAAACGAAGATTGTTGTCAGGAGTAGCAGGACCTGGTTTGTAATAGTTGTTGATCATATTGTACATGGCAGTATAATCGCCACCATCTACTGAACGGTGTACCCAGTTGAACACAACGTTGTTTACGAAGTTAAAGATACCGTTCTCTCCCACTGATGGGTTACGACCTGTATTGTCGGCCCAAAGGTTGCGCATGAACGAGCAGTTCACACCGCCCAATGTGCTACCGAAAGCGTGGTTATAAGTATCGAGAGATTCTGCGAAAATAGAATTCTGAATAGTGATGTTAGCAGTAGGAAATTTATCTTCAATTTTACCTGTGCTGTCATTGTACATGTGACGGTACATACTCATGTTCTCATCAAGTCCCCAGCTTGCGGAAACGTGATCGATCATGATGTTACCAACAGGGTTACCACCGATCGCATCATCGCGGCGACCTACATTTGTTTCACCGCGGCGGAACCGCATGTGACGAATGATAACATCGTGTGTGTTTACCCAAAAAGTTTCACCTGCTACGCAAACACCATCACCCGGGGCTGTTTGACCAGCAATAGTGATATATGGCGCACGCAAAATGAGAGGCGTTTTCAAACGGATGATACCGGAAACCGCGAACACAACTATTCTTGCACCGCCTGTTTCACAAGCTTCCCGCAATGTGCCTGGCCCTCTGTCTTCTAGGCTCGTAACATAAATTACTTTACCGCCACGACCGCCAAACACATATTTACCACCACCTTCTGCACCAGGAAACGCAGGAATTTCGGCTTGTGGCAAATCCTCTGTTCTATGCGCCCAGGGAACGTAAGGACGTTGATTGTGGGCCGCTTCATATTGAATAACCGGGTAAGCCTTGGCCCAGGCTTCATTAGAGCGTTTCCACTCTTCTTTCATCATTGAATCTGCTGATGCCTGAACATCTGCAGGTACTTGCGGATATTGGGCAGAAGCCTTGAATCCCACCCCCAATAATGAAGACATCACGAACATCGACACAAAGTGTTTTTTCATCTGCTTATTTTTTATTTCTTTTTGGCCAGATGGAATTTGCCATAAAAATTTTCATCGCGGTGAATGTTAAGTTACCCGAAAATTTTTATGGTTCATTTCATCATGATCTTTTTAAAAAATGGTATAAGTTAAAATTGATTGCTATTTAATTCAGAAACATTTTGTGTTTCTGTAGCGTGATAGAGAAGTAATTATTGAGGGTTATGTTTTCAGGGACTGTAAAGGAGGGAGAAGGAATCTCCCTCTCCCTTTTTGTATTACTAAGAATTAGTTATTCGGAACAAATGTTCCCATGATGCCGCTGGCGTCTTTCCATTGTGTTGTTTGCGTGATCCACGTATTGGTAGAAATAATGGTAGAGTTGATTCCTGACAAATAATAGTTTGGCCTGAACAAGATGTTTGACTGTGCACTGTTTACAGCATCCCATGGCTTATCCAATGGTGCTCTTGTGAATTTTGAACGATACAGTGTTTTCAGGTTAGCAATTTGTGTATTGAATGCTGCGGTTCCCCATGCATCAGGATCAATTGAGATGCTTGCACGGTCTGCTGCTGTAAGAGGATCTGTATTGTTCAGCACAAGGCTTTGCCAGTAGTAACCATTTCTTGAAGATCCGTTCAATGGAGTTGTGCCAAGTTTAGAAGAGGTGCTACCTGCAGTATTGTCATACAGCATCCAGCGGTGAATATCCCAGAAACGTTTTCCTTCGTAAGCCAACTCAACACGACGCTCATACAAAACAGCTTCGATAGCCTGGTATTTTGTGGTAAGGTTACCAATACCGTAATTATTTGCAGCAGGTATACCAACGCGTTTACGTATTTTACCCAGGTAAGTGATTGTATTTCCGATGTCTCCGGTTGCAGCATAACACTCTGCAATGTTCAACAATAATTCTGCATAACGGTATTCGAAAATATCTGTTCCCGAGTATTGGAATATTGTTGAATCAGCATTTGTGTCTGTAAATTTTCTAACAACAGCCGGGCTGTTTGTAGAGATGTTTGCATAGTACAGACCGGTTGTTTGACTTGGGTCTTTTTTCCATCTGTATAACCAAACAACTTTATTCGCATTTCCTTTAAGCGGCCATTTTTCTCCTGAGAAAGCAAATGTGCGATAAAAACGAGGATCTCTGTTTTCGAAGAAGAAAGTATCAACATAGTTTTTGTTGGCACCAGATGCAATCGGACGAGAGCCATCTGCCAATGGAAACAGGTCAAGCATTTCTTTTGGCGCAGAAATTCCATTTCCTGATCCACCTACATCACTTAGACGAATTGAGTTTTCCCATCCATTGTTCAATTGTGCTCCGGCAGCTGTAGAAGCGCTTGACATTAACTGAACCATGATCGCTTCGGGGTTGAATGTAGTGTTGTTTAAAATTTTAGTCATGTCTGCCCAATCTTTTGCAGATGTGCCATACAGACCATATCCTTGTGAGGTTAATGCTGTTTCAGCTTTTAAACTTGTAGCAAGTGCGGCCTGCCATTTTGAGCTACCTGCGTTATCCCAATCAGCGTTAAATAAAGGACTTGCGGCAGTTAACAGTACACGGCTCTTCATTGCTGTTGCAGCGGCGCCGGTTATTTTACCATAGTCAGAAGCATCGGTCCACGCACCCGGCTTACCTCTTGTTGGCAACAACGCTTCCGCAGAATCCAGATCCTTAATGATTTGTGTAAAGACCTGTGTAGCCGTAGAACGAGGCACCTGGATGGAAGAATCGCCCAGTTGACCCGCTTTCAGCACAATAGGAACACCACCGTATGTTCTTACCAGGTCATAATACTGGATCGCACGGAAAAAATACATTTGTCCTTTCGATGCAGATTTGAAGTTCGCAGAAAGATTTTGACCCAATTCTTCAACCTTCTCCAGGAAGAAGTTACAGAATCTTATACGTGTGTAGGGATAGTTCTGAACAGATGATGCTACTACACCAAAATAAGCATCATAATCATTACTGTTTGTTCCATCAAGATTTTTGGTTGGATTGATCCTGTCAGCAACCGTTCCACCCATTTCTTCCGTCATCTTCGTTTTCGAATCATCATATACGCCTGCCAATGTTGCTGTCGGAAGCTTGTATGTATTATAGAAGTTATAGTACATATTGTTAATGTAAAGTTGTGCTTGCGCCTCATTGGTGAAAATGGTTTCATCAAATTGGTTGTAGCTTTTTAGGTCCGACAGAAATTTTTTGCTACAGCCCGTTGCCAGTATGGCTAGTGAAGAAAGTATATAAATTAGTTTTTTCTTGTTCATTTTGATCAGATTAATTCTTTAACAAAAAATCATTTTAGAATCCAAGGTTAACACCCAATGCCCAGGTTCTCAATGTAGGATAAGTCACATTTGGCGCATCATACATATTGCGGTAATGGTTAGGATATGGGTTATAAAGATCCCACAAATTCATTCCTGAAATGAATACTCTTGCATTTTCAATTTTTGCTTTCCTTGTTACTTGTGCAGGAATGGTGTAACCCACACTCATGCTGCGAATAACCATGCGAAAAGTTGGCAAAAGGAAGAAATCAGAGTTGGTGCCATTAAATGTATCATAATAGGCAAGGCCAGGATATTTTCCGTTCGGATTATCAGTTGCATCGAACATGTCATTCAGGTAAACCGGCTGTGACCACCAGAAGTTAGCAGAACCTGTTGCCTGTTTTATATAATCCAGTTTGTTTATACCGCCCCATGAAGTTCCGATCTGGGCCAGGAAGCTAATGCCTTTCCATGTAAGACCCAAATTAGTAGTAATACCGTAAGTTCTGTTCTTTTTAACGAATTGCACATAATCCTGGTCCTGAACGATCTGTCCATTTTGACCTGCTACTGTTTTTGAATTCAGATCTTTATTACCTGCAATATCTTCATAAGCTAACATGCCGGGCTTAATGGCCGTTTTATCAACTATGCCCATATAAGATGGAGCATTACCTGCTTTTACAGCAAGATCACTCAGGTATTGCCAGTATGCGTCTATATCAGCCTGGTTACGCAAAAGACCATCGTGTGTGGAGTTTTGTTTCCAGGTTCTAAATCCCCAGGCTGGAGTAATGGTTGAATAACCTACCTGTCTTCTCGTAGTCGTCAAAGATGGATAGTCGAATGGTCTGTCGAAATACTTGGTCATTCGGTTATCTGAATAACCAAAGTTCATACCAATAGAATAATTCACTTTACCAACGTGGTCCTTCCATGTTGCTGAAATCTCAGCACCCCAGGCATTCATGTCTACGTAGTTCATGTCCGCAAAGGCACCGCCTTCAGTGACAGGCACTGCAGGGTTATCGGTCAGGTACGTTAAGATGTCGTGGCCTGAATTGTAGTAGTAATCAACGCTCATTGCCAAACGGCTTTTCAATACGGCGAAATCGAGTCCGATGTTACGCTGTATTGTCCAGTCCCATTTAATATCTCTGTTAGGAGTAACGCTTGGACTTGCAGCATACGTGTATGTACCGCCATTGGTACCAAAAGCTAAACCTTTCTGAGTAAGATCGAACACCTGCATCCATTTCCATGGCTTAACGTTGTCGTTACCTGTTTTACCCAGGGATGCACGTATTTTCAAGTTATTCACCCAGTTCACATTATCCTTGAACCAGTTTTCTTCAGATATCACCCAACCTGCCGATACGCCAGGGAAAGTTCCCCAGTAGTTCTCTGGTGCAAAATGGGTAGAAGCATCAGATCTAATTACAAACTGTGCCATGTATTTATTGGAATAGTTGTAGCTCACACGTCCAAAGTAAGACAAACTTCCTCCCGCATATTTTGTCGTAAGAGTGGTAGTAGGATCAATCGTACCAAGAGAAGTAAAAGATGTACCATTGTAAACATCACCGTTTGGCGAAGCATAGTTTTGATAGTTGTCATCCAGGTTATTCGTTGATTTTTCAGCACCCGCCATTGCAGAAATGTTATGGCGGCCAAAAGAATGATCGTAAGTCAGATAGAAGTTTTGCTGCACATTCTTCGATACGGTATTATCATAAGTAACACGTGCATTGTTTGTGGCTTTTGCCGGTGGGGCCCACGTTATTGTAGGAGAACTATACAAGTGATTACCTGCAGTGTTCGTGTTGGTAGCACGCTCCAATATTGGAGCAAACGCATTTTGTTCAGTTCTGCCGCTTGTTCCAGCTATAGCGTAAGATACTTTCGCTGATAAGCCTTTAAGGAAAGGAAAATCATATTGCAAAGAGAAGTTTGCGTTGTAACCAAATGTGTTGTTGAAAGTTTTAGAATTGTTATTCAACAATGCAAAGTAGTTGATGCTTGTTACAGCCGAGGATGTTACGTTACCTGCAACCGTTTTTGCACTTTGCGCGGGAGATATAAAATAATCCGTACCATTAACATTGTACTTATAAGGAATATACTTCGGCATGTGCAGCAGTATACCATAGTCATTCTGCTCACCACCGTTTGCATAACCATCGTTCACACTTGTTTTGGTGAAAGACTTTTCAAGATCAGAGTTTTGGGCGGCAATGGTTGCAGACAATTTAAGATTGTTAACCAGTTTTACATCAACGCCAGATCTGAAAGTGAATTTCTTGTAATCCTGTGAACCAAGGTTTGCAGTTTGCGAATAGTAAGAGGCTCCGGTGTAGTAAGTTGCCCTGTCGCTACCACCGCTTACGTTCAATGAATGCTGCATTGCATTTGCGGGTTTCCATGCATCACCCAGCCAGTCATAGTTCAGTGAATCCATTTTCACAAGCTCTGTACTGTCGAACATGTTAGCTGTTGTCCAGTTCAAGGCACGACCCATGCGGTTGGAATATATACCATAGTCATGCGCATTCATTACTTTACCATGGCTTATTGCATCATTTATTTCAAACTTGCCCGAGTAAGAAATCCTTGGCATGCCAAGTTTGCCTCGTTTGGTTTTAACAATGATTGCGCCTTGTGATGCTCTTGATCCGTAGATAGCAGCGCTTGCATCTTTCAATACAGTGATACTTTCCACTTCAGAAAGATCAAGCAGATTGAACTGATCCATAGTCGGCTTGCCGGACTGGGGATCTAATTGTATCACGTCATCAATAATAACTAACGGTAATGGACTACTACCATCCTTACCAAAGTCGAATTGCTGGCGAATGTTTAGTGTAGGCATTAGACCGGGACGGGTACTACCACCTACAACGTTTAAGCCAGGCACCTGACCCCTTAGGGCTTCGGTAACTGTTGCAACAGGCATATCCTCCAATTTCTTTGTGTCAACTGATACGATAGCACCTGTGATGTTTTTTTGTTTCTGTGTACCATAACCAATCACCACTACTTCGTCCATGTCTTTATTCTCTTGCTGCATGGTGATCACAATGCCATTCTTATTTCCCGCTAATGAGTAGGAAACATATTTCATACCCACTCGTGAAAGCGACAATTTGCCTCCCTCGGGAGCGCTTAATTTAAATGTGCCGTCTTCTGCTGTCTGAGTTGCGGTCGTTGTACCCTGAACCAGGACCGAAACGCCTGGAAGTGGCTTGCCGTCGGCATCCACAACTTTTCCGGATACATTAACCTTTGGTGCAGTTTGTGTCGTTGGTGTAGAAGGGTTTTGCGAAAAAACAGGGTTGGCTAACGCAAAGCCTGCTACAACGATAAGTGCGAGTTTTTTAATAGCGCCGTCGTCTATTTTTTTCATGGCAGTATTAGTTAATAGCGTTCGTTAGTAAATAATAAAAGTTTATTTTGGTTTCGTACTCTCTTTTTTGTTTGACTGGTTCTATCCTTTTTTTGCCCTTGCTTCCCGTAATCGTGCCTGCCAGTCTTTTTCTTCTTTTTTCAGATCATACCCCTGCGTTGCAAGGTATTCGTTGATCTTTCCTTTGTATACTCTAAAGCATGCATGCTTTCTCTTTGAAGATTCGGCATCCATAGCATATTCTCTTGCTTCAGTGAGCCAGGCTTTAATTTGCACTTTCTGCACAGCAGTAAGCGCAGGGATCATATCCTGGTAAGCTTTATAAGTAACATCCAACACGCCATATGTCATACCATCCTTTATCACTGTTACCTGTTGTTCACTTAAGTTTTCCGCGATAAGTTTTTCAATGTATTGTGCATGCAACCTGCGTACTAAATCCGATGTAGAATCTTCGATGGAATTGATGGTAGTGTTATTTACCGGGCTTGAAGCTTTGGCCAATCTCACTAAACTATCTCGGGATATATATAGAGCATTCAGGTTCCTGTATTGCTGCATCACAATATCGCATATTTTTTGATTTTTGGAACCGTCGAGATTAAGAGGAGCGATTATTTTTTGGGATCTTTCTGTGATGGTGGTAGTGTAAGCAGCTTCATTTTCTTCCGATGAGTTGTTGTTTTGACCCAACACCACCTGACCTGTAATTAAGGTGAGTACCGTTAGCAGAACGGCAGGCAGTAAGTTGGCAAATGCATCGTTGTTATTAAATTTCATGGCTGCTTTGATCTTTCAAAGATGATAATATTAACATTGGTTAACAATGACATCTTTTACTAATTGAATGGATTATTTTCCTATTTTTAGGCAAAATCCATCGTAAAATTCATACGAGATTTTACGCAATCGTTCCCAAAGATTTTTTGCCATATGCAAGAACAAACAAACAAGCGCGGTTCGCACAAAAATATCTGGTACGGCCAGGGCCGCCAGCGTATAGAAATTCCAAAGCCTTTGGTGAAATCACATATCCAAAGCAATGTGTGGTTGAAACAGTTGTACCTCTGCAGCCTTGGATATTACCCACAGGCAGAGGGCCACTACACCTACAGAAAGAAAGGATTGCCCGAAAACTTCCTGTTTTACTGCGTTGACGGTAATGGCTTCTACAAAATAGAAGATAAACAGTACGAAGTGGGCCCAAACGAGTTTTTCATTTTGCCACAAAACGTTGAGCACAGCTACGGAAGCATGGAAAAAAATCCATGGAGCATTTACTGGCTACACTTTGGCGGAGAACTGCTGCCACATTTCAATTCGTTGCGTACTGTTCAGGAGCATTATAAACCCGCATATATAAAAAGCAATGAGGAAATTTTTACCCAGTTTAATAAAATGTACAAAACGCTTGAACTGGGCTACAGTACAGACAACCTGCTCTTCGCAAACATGTGCCTGCCGCACTTTCTCACGCTTTTTGTATATGCCGCAAAACATAGCATTGCAAATACAAAAGAGAAAAATGATTGTGTAGACAACGCGATCCTCTTCATGCGGGAGCATATTCACGAAAACATTTCACTTCCGGATCTTAGCGCCAGTTACGATTACTCCACCTCACGTTTCTCTGACATCTTCAAACAAAAAACAGGCTACTCGCCGATAGATTATTTCATTCAAATGAAAATGCAGAAAGCCTGTCAGCAACTGGATCTCACCGATCTCTGCATTAAAGAAGTGGCGTCGCAAATGGGCTTTGATGATCCGTATTATTTCTCCAGAAGATTCTCGAAAGTAATCGGCATGCCGCCTACGAAGTATAGGAGTGTAAAGAAAGATTAGGTAGAGACAAGGCAGTGCCTTGTCTGCGCAGCCAACATGATTGATGAACCAAGACAAGGCAGTGCCTTGTCTCTACTGAATCTTCTCTCCTCCTTTCGCACTCGACGCATACGCAGCTTCCACACATGCCATCGTGTAAATGCAGTCGTCAACGGAATTATCAGGCGCTGGAATTTTACCATCGGCGGCTAGGAGCACTTGTTCCATGCTATAAATAAAGGCGTGCGGAAACCAGGTTCCGTTAACAGGAAGTGTTTTCCATTCCGGCTCTTTGTCTTCTTCAAGTATTACATATTCAAATACATCGGGCATGCCCTGCGGGTAGTTCATGTTCAAGCCCATTTGAATCTTAATGGCGCCACGGGTGCCTTCTATCTTTACATTCGAACATTGATATTTTGTACCAAAATCATGGCAGTGATTAACAAGAATATTCGCCCTGATCATTTCGCCGTAATCCAAAATAATGTTGGAACGTACAGACGCAAGCTCCTTCATGCGCGGATGCTTTGTTGTTTTGGCATAAACGCTTTTGGGATTGCCCAGGAAACTTCTGATAAGGTCGATGTAATGAATGCTGTGATATAAAATTTCAACGCGTGGTAATGAATATAAAAAGTCCCACAACTGCCAGGGCGTGTAAACATTGATATTGAATTCAATATCGCAAACCTCTCCTATATCTCCATGGGAAATGATTGAACGCGCCATAGCGACAAACGGCGCATAGCGCAATTGAAAATTCACCGCCGCTAACATTTTCTTCTCATGGACAATTTGCCTGATCTGCTTTGCTTCTTCTAATGTGTTTCCCATTGGCTTTTGCAAAAGCACGTTAGCGCCATTTGGCAAAGCCTTTAATGTTTCAATGAAAGCACTTGCAGGCAGGGCAACATCAAAAACGGCATTGGCAGGAACACTTTTCACCAATGTTTCCAATGAATCAAAAACTGCGGGAACGCCGAATTTATGGGCTGTCGCGATTGCTTTTTCCTCATTCGCGTCAAAAATTCCGGCGACATTGTAACCAGAAATCTTATAAGCAGGCAAATGCGCATCATTCACTATTCCACCCGCGCCAAGAATGTATATAGGTCTTGTACTCACTTGATCAAAGTAATGTTGAAGTTCAAATAATATTCAAGAAGACGAATGCGATTCGCCCTTACGGCAATTTATAAAACTGTTGCGCATTTTCGCAGAATATTTTTTTGCTAACAGCCTGGCCGAAAAGTTTTTCTATAACCTCCCTGTAGCATTGCCAGGTTTCCTTGTAGGATTCGGCTTTTAAAGAAACGGGCCAATCGCTTCCGCAGAAAACACGGTTTTCGCCAAACTGCTCCACGGCAAATGATATGCAAGGAGCGATTTCATCCCCCTTGCGCATTGTCTGGTTATCCTCGGCAAGCCCAAGTCCGGAAATTTTTGCGTAAAAGTTTGGATGCTTTGCGGCTTCTTTCATTAGCTCCGCCCATTTTTCGAATTTTTGGTTTTGATTAATCGGTGGTTGGCTAAGGTGATCAAACACCATGCGTAAGGACGGTATTTTTTTTGCCACAGCAATAGCTGCCTCGATGTGCTCCAGCTGCACAGCTACTATTTCGTAAGCTATGTTGTGTCCCGCCAGGATTTCAAGACTTTGCAAAACTGTTTCCTGCAACAGCCACTGAACGTTTGTTTCGTTGTGAATCAGGTGGCGAACACCTTTGAAGTATTTATTGGTAAGATATTTTTCGGCTAATAGCTGCTCCGTTTTTAACGGGTCCTGCAAAGGAAGCCAGCCGACTACTCCGGCAATCCAATCTGTGTGGCAGGCCACTTCCAGCATCCAGTCAGTATCTTCCAGGTTATTGGCAGCCTGTACAAGAACGCCTTTTACAATATTCAGCTCCTTGCGGTCGCTTTCAATTTCATGAATATTATAAGTGCGTTTGAGCACAGGGTTTTCGTTGTCCAACCATGCATACCTGGCATGATCAAGATCCCAAACATGAATATGTGTATCAATAATCGGATTAAACATGGAGCCTCAAGCAATCTTGTAAATTGGTTAAAATCAGAGTTTTGTGAGGCGACCATCAGTTAAGAAAGGTATGTAAATGACAAATCCGTTCTGTAGCCAGGTAACCTAGCTGCAATATAGCGCAATTGCCATAATAGCAAGCACCGTTAGAACGAGATTACGACCATTCTAGGAGAAAATTGCCCGAAATTGGGCTCAATATGGTTAAACTGGTACTATAGAGAGAGGAAACAGTATTTTTTAAGGTGTAACCGAAAATTGTTCTTCTATCTCTGCATTGTGTTCGCCTAACACAGGCGCACCTAAAGTTGAATCCAACATTTTGCCATCAATGCGAACAGGGCACCGGGTTGTTCTCACCGTATGACCAGCGCCGGTACGCACTTCCATTTCCATGTGCAACAATTTGTAAGCATCTTTCTGCATCAGCATGTCATAGTCCATGACTTCCGAGCACCAGATACCAGCGGGTTCCAGCAACGACAACCAATGTGCGGTTGTTTGCGGCCCAAGATGTTCCGTCAGGACATTCTTAATTTCATCACGCTTCGAGAACCATTCGTCTTTGTCTTGGAAACTATCTAATTCATTACAAACCAACGTCTTTCCGAGCATAGGTATATCTCCCATTGCCAGCGCAATGTAGCCGTCAGCAGTTTTGTAGATGCCGTATGGGGCGGAAAGATAGGCATTGCCATTACTGATGGCACTCCGTTGTGGCAATTGGCCTCCATCGTTATAAAAACAAGTGAGCAATTCAAATTGGAAGTCGAGAATACTTTCCAGCATGCTTACCTGCACCAACCCTCCTATTCCCAAAGCGCCACGGCGATACAATGCCGCCAGCAGTCCCTGGGCCAGATGAGTTCCGGTTAAAATATCTACAACAGCCACGCCTGTTGGCGTTGGCTTTTTGTCTTTGTTGTGACTCAGCCACGAAAGGCCTGAGATAGCTTGTAGCAGCAAATCCTGTCCCGGCAAGCCTTTCCACGGGCCTTCGTCGCCATAACCACTTACTTCGCCGTAAACAATTTGCGGATTTATTTTCTTCACATCATCATAAGTCAAACCAAGTCTCTTCATTACACCAGGTCTGAAATTGTGAATCATTACATCTGCTTTTGCAATCAGTTGTTTGATTTTTTTCAGATCGTCTTCATCTTTCAAATCTGCAGCATAGCTCTGTTTGTTACGATTGATGGCGTGAAAAATAGTAGACTCACCTTCGATCATTACGTCTGAAACGTAAAGCTGGCGGCAGATATCGCCTGTTCCCTTTTTCTCTATCTTGATTACCTGAGCACCCATGTCGGCCAACCTCAGACTGGCTGAGGGTCCCGATAAGAATTGACTAAAATCCAACACAATGATGTCCTGCAATAATTTCATGGCTAAAGTTTTGGCTGCGTGAACAAATGCTCACTTAAAATTTCCTCCTGAATTTTTTGATTGTGTTCTCCTAACAACGGAGCTGGTGTGCCGGAATAAATTCTGCTACCGTCTATTTTGATGGGACATCTGGTTGTTGTAATATCTGCTCCGGGAACATTGATGGTTTGTTCCATTTCGAGGCACAGATAACCTTCATGTGTGGAAAGCTGTTGCCAGTCCATTATTTCCATTGACCACAAACCAGCTGCATGCAACTTTTCAAGCCAGTAAGAAGAACGATTGCCTGCAACATGCTGTGCAATCAGTTCTTTTATTTCATCTCTTTTTGCAAAGGCATCGCTTTGCGAATAGCTATGTAAAATATGGCAATCAATCGCGGTGGCAAGTTGTGCAAGACTCATCATGGCAATTGCAAGGTACCCATCCTGCGTAGCATAAACGCCGTAGGGCGCACTGAGCAAGGGATTGGCGTTGCTTATCTTGCTTCTTACGGGTTGTTGTCCGGAAGCAAAATAAGTGGTCAACAACTCAAACTGAAAGTCAAGCAATGATTCCATTAAGCTTGTTTCCACTAAAGCACCCTGACCTGTTTTTTGTCTTCTGATGAGTGCTGCTAAAATACCTTGTACCAGCTGTGCGCCACACAAATTATCACCGATAGATACACCGCAAGGCACAGGCGCATCACCCTGGTCGCCGCTTGCATATGCAAGACCCGTGATGGATTGCAACAGCAAATCCTGTCCCGGCTTGCCTTGCCAGGCACCGGCTTTTCCGTAACCGGAAATTTCTGCGTAAATGAGTGACGGATTAATTTGTTTTACAGTAGAATAATCCAGCCCTATTTTCTCCATTACTCCCGGTCTGAAATTGTGGATCAACACGTCTGCCTTTGCAATCAGCTGTTTAACCGTTTGCAATTCTTCCGCATCTTTAAGGTCGGCTGTAAAACTTTCTTTGTTCCTGTTGATGGTGTGAAATAGCAAGCTGTCGCTGCCCACCCAGAGATTCTTGATGGACAATTTTCTTCCGGCTTCTCCCTTTTCGGGATGCTCGATCTTTATCACCCTTGCGCCAAGATCTGCAAGTCGCAGACCGGCTGAAGGGCCTGAGAGGTACTGGCAAAACTCCAGTACAACTAATCCTTTTAATGGCAAGACAATGTCGGTCATCAAGCAATTGTTTTTCGTTGAACGAGATACACGTGCTCACAAACCATCACCAGTTCGTTATGCTGGTTAAATGTTTCCACTGATTCAAATACTAATCCAAATCCAGGCTTCTTGTGATCTTCTTTCGCAACAATGGTCGTCTTAACGTTGATGGAATCGTCGATAAAAACCGGTTTTACAAAGCGAAGGCGGTTATAGCCGTAAGTCATCGCCAATTCGTTGATATCCGAAGCTGTAAGTCCTATTGCTATGCTAAACACCAGTGTACCATGCGCCATCCGTTTTTTAAAAGGCTGCGTCTCGCACCATTCTGCATCCATGTGATGAGGAAAAAAATCACCCGTCTGCGCGGCATGTAAATTAATATCCTTTTCTGTAATTGCCTTCGAAAGGGTTTGCCTGCCTTCGCCTAAAAGGATCTCCTCAAACCACCTGTTTTGCGCCATACTCCGCTCTTTTGAATCTGGTTGTGATACAATGCGAACTTAGCGTGGAAAACAGTTTGGCGCAATAGATTATTTGCAAAAAGCGATGGATTATATTCCAATTTCGATTGTTATTACCCGGAGCGAGATGTGCTAGGTGCAACAGTCGAGAAAGTCTTAGACTCTAATGTTTCCCACTAAGGCACTAAGGACACTTAGCCGCACTAAGGGTTGTTCAACTTTAGACCTCCCTTAGTGGAACTTAGTGTCCTTAGCGTCTTAGCGATAAGTCTTCGCGTCTCAAATAAGAAACTATTTTACAAACTCCACCTTACTCTTGCCCTTATCAACCGATGTTGCCACGGCAATGCCGCGATGATCAGCTTTGTCAACCGCACAATAGAAATGATAAACTACGCCCTTGTACTTAACTACGTAAGATTTGTGAGCCCATTTCGCATCGAATGGCTCTGAAGATTGAATTAGATTATCGCCCGTCCAGCCGGTCCAATGTACAAGATCGTATGAACATGCAAAGCGATTGTAGGCGCCGTCCTTATTGCCTTTCCAGAAGGCACCGAAATAAAACATTACCCATACATCCCCAATTTTCTGGATCACCGGATCGCCGGTAATACCAACAGGATGATGCATTACAGGCTCCTGCTCATAGCGTTTCCATGTTTTCATATCATTTGATACAGCCATGCCGATCCTTTCATACCATCTTGTTTTAATATTGTTAATAGCAGAATCTCCATTTGCATTATAGAACATTACGAAAGGGTAACCCGTCAATTTTTGCTTATCCCAAATGATAGAACTTTTAAACAGCTTCTTATTTTCCCACCATCTCACATCTTTATCTTTCGCAGTTAAAACCGGTGCAGGAAACCGCTTCCACTCGTGCGCCTTTGCTGCATCGCCTGAAGTGTAGGCCATGCTTATCGCAAGCGCTCCAGCCTCATACCCTCTTTCATTGCCGCCAAAATATGACATCCAGTATTTGCCATCATACTTTTGAAGATTGCAAGAACCGCCCCATGCATAATCTTCCAATGCCACATAACCGGCTTTCTGATGCGTATCCCACTGCGTTGTATCACTGAATGACAACATTTTTCCCAATGTTTTCCATTGCAATAAATCATTACTTGTTGCAAGCCATGTTTCATACCCACGGCCGTCAAATTGAATGTAACTCATGTACCACTCATTTCCTTTGCGGAAGACGGTGGGGCAATCAATTTTCTTTTCGTTGCTTTCCGGCACAACTACAAGCCCATATTTATAAGGCGTTTTGACTTCTTCATAAATTTTTTGCATTGTTGCCTGCGGCACTTCTTTCACGTTTTGTGCCTTCGCAGCAAAAGAAATTATTAATGCAAAAAAGAGTTTGAAATATATAAAGCGTTTCATTTTTTGTTTTTAATCGTAAAAAATCATCAGGACATTTTTGAGCCCGGCCATATTGCTACTATTGAACTTTTCTTGCGTCGCACTCGTCAACTGTTGTATTCTATTGAGCATTGTGCTAGCAAGCAATGCCTCGCTATTTCTCCTTCAACAACACCACCGGCCCCAGCAAACCCGCCGGTATCAAAGGCTTACCTTCTAGTCTATACGGCGATTCTGTATTCGTAACCCTTTCCGCTTCCGGCAATGAATGATCTCCGATCAATCTGTTTGCCCAAGTATTCGTTACTTCTATTTCCAACTTATTCACTCCAACTTTCAACGCCTTTGTGATATCCACCCGATAAGGCGCCGTCCACGCGACGCCGCAGTTTACTCCATTCACTTTTATTTGTGCAATGTTGTTTACCACTCCCACATCTAACCATATTCTGTTGCTTACGGCCAACGCATTCCAGTTAAAAGTTGTCGAATAAATTGCGGTGCCTGAATAATACTTCACACTATCATTGCTATTGACCGTCCAATCCGCAAGTGTTTTGAATTCCTGTGATTCTACCGGCCCACCATATGTTTTGTCAAACATAACATTCCACGAACTATTCATAGTAGAAAGTGTCGTAAACTCGAAACGATTATATCCTGTAGAAGATTTCACTTTCTTACCGACGTCTTTTTTTATGATCACAAACAAAGATCCACTTGCTTCAAGACCTAATGGCAGCAATGTTCTTCCGTTAGCCACTTTCCAGTTTTTTGCAGACAACGTCCGGTTTGTTACAGCATCATAGATTTCTGCTACACCTCCTGATACCCTCAGCGAAGCATTGACTGAAACAGGTTTATCACCCTGATTACTGATGAAATAAATATCCGTACTACCATCAACTCTATGCGTGTAAGCAATATTCTTAATCGGGCTATTCCGGTTGTCGGTAAAAATCACATCGCGCTGTAACCCGAAGTTTTCAAAATCACTTTTCAGATAAGGCACTTCTGCAACCCGCTCTTTGCCGGTACTACGAATTTCGTCGAGGATACTTTTTAAAACCGCATCATCTTTTGAAGATGCCAATCCCGTCGTTTCTTTTAATCCATCAGGAAGCAAAATATTAGCGCCTTGTTTCACCAATTGCAATATGTGCTTTGCAACTGGAAGGCTCATAATCGTACCATCGGTCAACATCGGATGTTTTGAAGGAATAACGAGCACCCGGTAAATCGCTCCGCCCGGCAATGCGATACGGCCATTCTTTACTTCAGCGGTCAGCAAGGCATCAACATTGATGCAATCATACGCATAGCCATTTAACGGATTTACCCAATCTTTGGGTTCTGAAATATTTGTGCTCCAAACACTCGCGGGCATTTCTTTAACAGGTACACCAACATTTTGCAAACGTTTTTCCTCCCTTTCAAACTCGTCTTTTCCCATCACACCGGGCAATGTATAAATAAGCCTTTCAGGCAAAATGGAACGCCTCGGAATTTCTTCTCCTGTAAATACTGCAACATCAGCGACAGGTACTCCACGCTGCAATAACTTCTGACAACGTATCGCATACTCAACCCAGGCCGCACCGGGCTTCCACCATGTTTGATCGCGTTGAAAATACAAGCCAACAGAATTGAGCGTCATGCCCGGCTTTCTATCTAACCACGGATTGTGCGCAAACACATGATATACCATGCGATTGATGCCTAAAGCATAATTGCGATCCAGCAAAGATTTTAACATGGCAGGGTGTTCATCCCATGCCATTCTTAACTCAGTAAAGCCTTCTGCCTGGATAATTCTCTTTTTATAGATATGTGCTGCAGAAATCGCGTCCAGCATATCATTGGGCTTGTCATGGGTTGGACTTCTCAACCAAAATTCACCCATTGGTATGTCAACATACTTATAGTGTAGCATACCATCACTTGTCATTGTTGGCGCTACACTTTCTGCAGTAAACAAGCATCCCTTTTCATGCGAAAGTTTCGCTAGGGTTGCATAAAATTTGTCCCCAATTAGATCAACGATCGTTTGTCTTACATCACGCAGAAAACGCTCTGAAACATCTGCGCTTTCGACGGGAACACCTGTCATCACAGGCAAATACCGCATCATGTCATACCCGCGTCGCTTTGCAAATTCTGCTGCAAAATTTGATGACCAGTTCTGACTGCCGCATTCCCAACTATCCACATGAAACACTTTCAACACCTGTTGCGCCAATCCCTGATCTGTATTCTTATACACTGCTCCAAACCAATTGTCGAACTGCAATTTGATCGCATCTACATTAAACTTATCACACTCAAGTCCTTTACCGCCGCCACCTGTAGCATTGGTATGCTCGGTTGAAGTATGCCCTATTCGCAGGATTGTCCATTTGCCAGCCGGCACTTTCCATTGCAGGCGACCATCTGCATCTACAAATTTGGAAAGATCAACAATCGATGAAAGCTGCACACACATTGCATCAGACACTTGTTGCGATGTCGTTGGCAAACTGATGCGCCATACTTCTCCTGTTTTTCCTTCATACTGGTTGATCTGGGGTTTGCCAAACAATTCCAGCCCATTCAGTTTCAAAACTGGCTTCCACTTCGCCGCATCTAGGTCTTCAGACCCTGGTTCTGTTCCTTCTTTATCGTATGTAAATCGAAAATACTTTGCAGTAACGGGTTCTATCACATGCGTAACAGGTGCATCTGTATCCTGCCAGCCATGACGCGGAGGAGTTAGCTGCGTTACAAATCTGAAATTCGTTCCATCATCACTCACTTCTATTTTTAAGCGATGCGACTGGTAATTATTTCCCCCCGTTGTAATCAAAATTGAGCGACAAGTAAATGGTTGCTGAAAGGAGTATTGAATCCAGCAAGGTTTATCACTTTTTACGCCTTCTTTATTTCCACGCTTAACCAGCAATTGTGCATTCGCTCCCTCAATATTTGTTGTAACAACTGGCACTGTACTGCGTGTAGAAATATCTGCGTCATGAGGTGTAGGATACGCCAGAATTTTTATGTCGTGATAATAATTTTCATTGTATTGCGGTTTTGGCAAGATTGCGTTAAAGGCTGCGTTGCCTTCTACAATAGTATCAACACTCACAATTTTCTGCATGGACATTTCAGGCTTTATCCAAGGGCCTCCACCCAATGCAAAACCATCACTATAGTGCATACCTATTTGCAATCCCAAACGTTTCGCTTCTTTAAAAGCAAAATTCACCATCTGCCACCAACGCGGTGAAAGCTGAATGGTCGGTGTGTCTACCAAAGGTTTCTCTCCTGGGGATTGTATGGGCATCAAATAAGCGCCACCAATGCCGGACGCTTTCATTGCCTGCAGATCAGCGGTTATGCCTTCCTTTGAAACCGCTCCCTGCATCCAATACCAAAACACCCACGGTCGCGAAAACGAAGTATCAGTCTGCGCAAATAACTGTACAGACAAAAAGGTGATAATGATGTATAATAAAACTTTCTTCATTCTTGATTTATCTGCTCTGCAAGACTTGTAGTCTTGCAGCATTATTCTATTGCCTTTGGCAACTAGTATCGCCAGAGGCGATAGAATATTCCTCCGAAGCTAAAAGCTTCGGAGAGCGTGAGATTTGATGTTTTACGCACTAGCATCTCAAATATCAAATCATCACTAATCTTGACAATCATGAAAATCAGCGTTCTTTCTCTCCTATTGCGCAGCAATCTTTACTTCGCCTTTCAACACTCCACTTCTTGCTTTCAAAACAATATCGCCTTTTTGCTTGCTAGCTTTCACAATCACCAAACATCTACCCTGCCAAGCCTTACGTTGAGGTTGCTGGCAACTTTCAACACTTTTCGGATTGGCGTTTCCTACACCTATAATCGTTCCTCCTTTAATTGAAAATTTCAGTAAATCTTCAGCACCAAAATTGCGAACACCTTTCGCATCTGTTAACTCAACCGTTACATAACTTAAATCCTGTCCATCCGCATGAATCACATTTCTGTCTGCCTGCATTTTAATTTGGGAAACCACACCTGCGGTTTGTAATTGAGTTTCTGCAATTTTCACAGAACCGTTGTAAGCAACAGCTTTCAATGTGCCCTGCGTATAAGGCACATGCCATGTGGCTGTGTAAGCACTGTCTTTGCCACTATATTTTTTTCCTAATGATTTGCCGTTAAGGAAAAGCTCAATCTGCCCTGCATCGCTGTAAACACGTACAACTAAAAGCTTTCCTTCACTACCCTTCCAGCTCCAGCTTGGTTGAACATCCTGCCAGTCCCACGTACTCCACTTTTCCAATCCGGGATTTTTATCGGGGAACGTTGGCGTTGGTGGCGCTACAAAAATGGAAAGCGGCGTTCCGTTTTTCCATATTGCATCGCGATAATATGACTGAGGCCTTTTCCAACCGCAAACATCAATATCACCACAATACGCTAAGTTCCAGGGATAGAACCAACCTCGCTGCGGATAACCGAGCCAACCAATGCTTGCTTCGCCGATATAATCATAAGCGGTCCAAACGAAATCACCGATCACCCACGGATATTTTTCAACAGCGTTCCAGTAATTCAAGGCATCAATAGCAAAAGACTCCGATGCATACATTACTCTTTTCGGCACACGCTGATGATCTGTTTCATATTTATCGACTGCGTAGTTATAACCTGCAACATCCATTGTAGCGAACAATGAATCCTTATCCGGCCCCACTCCATTAACACCGCATGTTACAGGACGCGTTGCATCCAGTGAATGAATATGCTCCGTAAGCATTTTAGAAACAGCAGCCACCTCCGGTTTATCTCTGTTTGGTATTTCATTGCCTGTGCTCCACATGATAATGGATGGATGGTTTCTGTCGCGCTTCACCATGCTTTCGATGTCGTTCTTCCACTCTTTATCAAAGAAGCGATGATAATCATCTGTGTTCTTTTTTTCGCGCCACATATCAAATGCTTCTTCCAGCACGAGCATGCCCAAGCGGTCACATGCATTCAATAGCGCCGGAGACGGTGGATTATGTGATGTCCTGATAGCATTATAACCAGCAGTTTTCAGCAATTCAATTTTTCTTTCCTCTGCTCTGTCATAAGCTGCTGCCCCCAACGGCCCATTGTCGTGATGCATACAACCACCTTTCAGCTTCATTGTTTTTCCATTCAATTGAAAACCGTTTGTCACATCAAATGAAATGGTTCTAACACCGAAACTTGTTGTTTCTTCATTTATTAATTCAGTGCTTCGAAATAAAGACACAACGGCTTTGTACAGCACAGGACTTTCAACTGACCATAATTTTGGTCGATCGATATTAAACTGCTGTTCTAGATTTAATTCTGCCGAAGCGGCTATCTGTTGCGTTGAAGTTTGTTGTGCAACTTCTCTATTTTGATTGTCGTATATTTTTGTTACAATACGGATGTCAGCAGTTTGTTTAGTTTCATTCTTTACAATCGTGCTTAGTTTTACCGCTGCTTTTGCCTCCGACGCATTCAATGTAGTAACAAAAGTCTCCCAGTGCGACACATGAACGGGATCAAAAGTTTGCAACCAAACATGTCTGTAAATACCGGAACCTGAATACCATCGGCTGTTTTCGCCCTCGTTCTTTACTCTTACAGCAATAATATTTATTGTATCAGGTTTGATGAAACTTGTAATATCAAACCAGAAAGAAGTGTACCCATAAGGATGATTGCCTAAACGTTTTCCATTTAACCAAACATCGGCGTTCATGTAAACGCCGTCAAACTGAATAATGGTTTGCTGATCTTTTTTCTCTTTGGCAACAAAAAACTTTTTTCTGTACCACGCGGTACCACCCGTTGTAAAGCCGCCACTCACCTGGCTTATCGCGTAGGGGCTAAACGGAGAATTTGTACCCGGCATATCTTCAATACTCCAATCATGAGGCAGACTTACTTTTCTCCAATCACCGTCTCTGTAGTCTGGCTTCTCTCCACCCAATGCACCGCCTCGCCAAAACAACCAATCATCATCAAACAAGATGGGGCCGCTTGCGTTTGCTTGCGCAAAAACATTTGCACATCCAATGATCGAAATAAAAACAAGTAAGTATAGCCTGATTTTCATGGTCATTTTGTTTGGATCAATATCAATGCCTGGTTTAATGAATATGTTCTTCCTTTCACTGTTTTAAACGTCACCGTTTTATCTCCGCACTTTACAACACAGTTGTTTCCTGCGTTTGACGTAATCCCGGCACGTTTAAGTTTTCCATTTTCCCATTGCATATTTATGGTAAAATTTCCTCTTGCACGAACACCTTTTATAATGCCGCTTTGCAAAGAAGACGGCAATGCCGGCAAAAGTTCAATATAACCCATATGGCTTTGCACCAGCATTTCAGCAACACCTGCAGCACCACCAAAATTGCCATCGATTTGAAACGGCGGATGTGCATCAAACAAATTTGGATAAACGCCACCACTTTCACTTCCTTTGCCTGCAGTAGCATCTGACAATAACTTCTGCAACATTTTCATAGCATGATCACCATCTTTAAATCTTGCCCACAGATTTACTTTCCATGCAATGCTCCAACCAGTGCCATCATCGCCGCGATACAACAATGATTGCCTCGCGGCTTTCATCATTTTTTCATTACTCCATGTAATGTCTTTTCCGGGATAAACACCCCACAAATGCGAAACGTGACGATGTGTGTCGCTTGAATCATCTTTGTCCTGCAACCACTCCTGCAACTGCCCGTATTTGCCGATTTGATTAGGCGCTATACTATCATATTTTTGTTGCAATAATTTTCTGAAAGATTCATCCGTACCTAAAACTTTAGCCGCTTCAATCGTATTACTGAAGAGTTCGCGAATGATCTGATGATCCATCGTTGGCCCCGCAACCAATCCACCGTGTTCCGGAGAGTTGGATGGTGTGCTGATCAGCCAGCCTGTTGTTTCATCCTTGACTAAGAAATGAACGAAGAAATCAGAAGCCGCTTTCATCACTGGATAAGCTTCATTTTGAAGAAAACTTTTATCCTGTGTAAATAAATAATGCTCCCAAAGATGCGTGGAGAGCCATGCTCCACCGGTCACCCAAATGCCGTGATTACTTGCGTTGATTGGCACTGTCCCCCTCCACTGGTCTGTATTGTGATGCAACACAAAACCCGGTGCGTTGTAATATTCTTTTGCCGTTTCTTTGCCCGCTTCTGCAACCTCTTTGATCAATTTGAAAAGAGGTTGTGTACACGCTGATAAATTGAGCGACTCAGATGGCCAATAGTTCATTTCCAAATTGATATTGGTCGTGTATTTGCTGCCCCATGGCGGCGTGAGCAAATCGTTCCAAATGCCTTGCAGATTTGCCGCATTCGTTCCTTGTCTCGACGATGACAACATCAAATACCTTGCGTACTGCACATAAAGCGTCACCAACGCCGGATCTTTTGTTATCGAAAACTGTTTGATTCTTTCATCGGTTGGCACACCTGCATTTGCAGCGCCATTACTTAATTGAAGTGAAAATTTATCAAAGTATCTTTTGTAGTCGGCAATGTGCGCTGCTTTCACTTTTTCATAGACCAACTTTTTAATTGATACTAGTTTCGCTTTGCAAATAGCGTTCGCGTCTGCAGATACATCACGATAGTTTTTGAAATTGGTAGCAGCGATAAGATAGAGTGTCGCTTCATCGCTGTTGCTTATTTTAATTTCTTTGTCTGTCACTTCTACTTTGCCATTTGTATTATCAACGTACAAATAAGCAGTTCCATTCATCGCACCATTTTTCACAGCAACGTCGAGTGCCAATGTATGACCATCTATTGCGTGTATCCTGTAATTCTTATGGACAGTAGTAAAGCTGGCGTTATAATTCAGCCTGCCTTTTGCAGAAGATTTCAACTGAATCGCAATTATACTCTCCGGATAATTTGCGAGATATTCCTTTGTATAAACAACATTGCCGCTTTTGTACGTTACAGTTGAAACGGCATTTGCTATGTCCAATGTTCTGCGATATTCAGTTGCGTTAGCCACGGACGTTTTTAATTGCAATTCACCAAAAGGCTGGTAGTCCGCCTGGTATCTTGGCATTGCCGGCGCGTCATCATTCTGAACCCAGTATTGCCAAACAGGATTAAGTTTTACACTTTCTTTTCCGTTTCTTTCCTTTGGATAAACGGCAAATATTTCACGGTCACCTTTTGTTCCAGCAAAACCACCTTTGTCGAAATAATTGATAACTTGTATTTCAATTTCATTCGTTCCTTTTTTAAGTATACTTGCAGGTATAGTGTACAATCTGTTGGCAGTAATATCTTCCGTGCTTCCGACTTGTTTGCCGTTGATGTAGGTAATGTCAAGATCACGGATCTTTCCCAAACTGATCAGCAGATCTTTACCTTGCCAACTATCAGGTAAAGTGAAAGTTGTTTTGAACCAAACTGCGCCGTCCAATCCTTCAAGGCCAGCGGTTTCCCAGCCGTTCAGCGTTGGCAGTTGCATATCCTTCCATTGTGCATTGTTCCATTGAGAAGAGTTAATAATCACATCTCCTTTCACTTTTACCAACCATTCCTTTTTCCTCGCTTCATAGCCTTCTTCATTACTTCTCATACCCATGAAATGTTCCTGCGCCAGTTCTTCTGCTTCTTTTTGTTTGCCTTCTGCCAGCAACTTTCTAATAGGATCAAGGTATAGATACGCTCCTTTTCGATTGTAATCTCTCGGCCCATCACTCCACAAAGTAGCTTCATTAAATTGAATTCTATCGTTCTCCACGCCTCCAAAAATCATTGCTCCCAAATACCCATTGCCTATTGGCAAAGCTTCTGTCCATTTCTCAGCAGGTTTGTTGTACCATAATTGCAGATTACTATCCTGCGCATTTGTTGTTGCACAACACAATGTTGAAAAAATGAGTAGCCGTAAAGATTTAAATTTCAGCATCTGGATCGATTGTTACAGGCTTTTGAATTTTGGTTTAACCTTAGTCAGCTTTAATATTTTTTGTGTCGCCCGACAAAATCGTTTTCACATTTTTCAGGTTGTTGCCTTTTATAACAATCTCTGTAGAATCAACATTGTTAATTTGCAGAAACACGTCTGTACCTTTGACAGGAGAACAACCGTGAACAAATGCATCCGTTACGCTTTTCATTGTGATCAATGGCTTTCCTGCAACCGGCTGTAAAGTCTTAACACCATCCAGCTCAATGCCTGCAGTATTCTCAATTGAAAATGAAGCAGTTTTTTTTGCCGTTATCGCAACCTGGTGAAATTCTATATTCTTCGCATTTCGAACAGTTACTCCGGTTTGCATATCCATACGCAGATCATGAAAAGTGACATTTTCAACCGGCATTTCCTCAATGCCATCGATCAGTATTGCCTCGTTACCATCTGCCGTAATATTGCTAAAATGACAATCTCTAAATATCGGAGTTTTCTCCGTAACCGGCTGCGGCGCGGTCTTTGTGTACTGCATATCAAATACAATTGCCTGTTGGCGAATATTTTTCATGATGATATTATCAACACGAATATCTTCCACAACGCCACCACGCCCTCTTGCTGTTTTTATGCGAATCCCTCTATCTGTGCCATCAAAAATACAATTGGAAATCGCAATCTTTTTTACACTGCCAGACATCTCACTTCCTATCACCACACCACCATGACCCGAAAGCATTGTGCAATTGGTGATCGTATAATTTTCCGCAGGCACGTTCATTTTTCTTCCTGCACTGTCCTTACCTGATTTTATGGTAATGCAGTCATCACCTACGCTAATGTGACAATTGGAAATATGCACATAGCGGCAAGACTCCGGATTGATGCCATCTGTATTTGGCGATACCGGATTTTGAATCGTAACTCCAGTTACCGTTACATTTTCGCAAAACTCAGGATTCACAGTCCAGAAGGGAGAATTGTGAATGGTGATACCTTCTACCAAAACATTCTTGCAATACATTGGCTGTATAAATGGCGGACGAAGGAAGCCACGTTGAATCATATCAGGCACTTCAGGCATAATAACGTTCTTATTATTCGCTGCAAAAATATCCTGCCATTTGCTGCGGGGTGCATTCTTGGCATACAAACCATGATGAAAATCCCACCACTTTTTCCCATGACCATCAATAATACCACGACCACGGATAGCAATATTCTCCGCCTTGTAAGCATAAAACAAAGGAGAGAAATTTTGCACGTCAGTTCCTTCCCAGCGAGATTCTACCATTGGAAGATAATTGTCAAAATCGTCGCTGAAATGCAACTCAGCACCTGCATCTATAAATATGGTTATGTTGCTTTTTAAGTGAATCGGACCTGTAAGATATTTGCCGGCAGGAAAATAAATCGTTCCGCCACCCGCTTTTGACGCTGCATCAATCGCATTTTTAATGGCTTGCGTGCAGAGTTTGCTACTGTCACGTTTTGCTCCGAAATTAAGTACATTGTAATACTGTTGTGCAAACAAAGCATTTCCCAAAAAGCAAAGTATGCTGCTCGCTAAAAATAACTGTAATAACTTTTTCAAAAGGCGATCGTTTTAGAGTTTATATTTTTCAGGTTTAACCGGCATGATTGATTCAATACTATTTCAAATCAATTGTAACATGTTTCAACTGATTGCCGTGATACACTTCTTTATTATCAACATAAATGTGAAATCCTTTTCCCTTGTTGTATTTCTTGCCGCTCTTGTCCCAAAGGATACTTACCTGCTTGCCATGATACAAAACATTTTCAAGACAAAACCAATCCCATTCGTTAGCCGGCAGCAATGGATCAACATCTATCTTGTTATCCACCCTTGGCTTGAACCCCACCAAATCATTGATCACAAGATCGCAAAATCCTGAGTGATTATAATACCTGCTGCGCGGATTGTTTCCTTTTAACCACGCTCCTGTTTTCTCATCCTGGTATTCCCCAATATAAATCACACCATCCATTTGATGCGAACTTGCATAAGTGTGAAATGCATTATAAAAAACCTGCGGCGTCATCCCGCCTTTGTGTTTGTAATCTGTCAGCAAATGTGACAATCCTTTTAAAGTTTGCGTGGAGGCAAATGGCCAGATCGCACCGTCCCACTCGCATTTACCAACGCCATGTGTGCGGAATTGCGGATGTCTTCTCTCTGCCGTAGTCAAACCCCATGGTGCCATAAAGCCCGCAGTGTCTACGATTTGCGACCATGCTTTAACATACTTATCATTGTCATCCGGTAAATTAAAATACCACGGCGTAAAACCAATTGCCTCTCTCGCATTAGCCAAAGTATCTCCTTTCTCCATTCCTGTTTCGAAAAAAGAATCCTTGTTGCTCCATAATTTATTTTCCACGCCGTTCTTTAATTCTGCTGCTTTATTTCTGTAATGGTCTTTAAGAGAATCTACCCCAGTAAGTACCGCCATTTTCTCCATTGCCACCGCATTACCATACATATAACTATTGATAGAAGGCCTTTTGTTTCTGAATTTACGTGATCCGCTTATCGATTCTTCCATCGCATCTTTTACATCGTATTGCCAAAACAAACCATCAGGAAATCTTCTTTCTTCTTCCCACAGCTTGTAATCGGCATCCATTGCCGGAATTACCGATTTTACATAATTCAAATCATTGTTAACAAGATAAAAATTATACACCGCATCTTCTACCCAACCACTAAAGCGATGCAAGAATTGTTTTTTCTCTTTGCTGTCTACAAAGAACCAGAAGTTCAGATATTGCTGTATATATTTTGGATCGTGCAACCAACGGCCTTCGTACACCTGGTGTCCCAGCGCACTGCTGATGGCGTTGTACTTGCCCGCATGTGAAACAGGAATAATGAATTCAGTGAAAACAAACCCTTCAGGCGTTTGTTTTAAATGTTTGCGAAACGTCCACCAGCGATAGTTGTATACCGTTTGTATTGTGCTGTCGGGGCATTCAAACAATGGCGTGTTCTGCAATATCCAGTCGTAAGCCTTGTCATTCGGCACGTAGTTCTGCACATCACCGGAATCAATCAAATTGAAGTATGTAACATCTTTCTTCAGTTTATCTGTCTTGATAAACGAAGGCTTGTAATCCTGTGCAATCGACACTCGAAAGGTGAGCAAAACAATTGCAATCGTTATAGATATTTTCCTAGTCATTTTATATTTAAATATCACTTTAGTATTTATGAACCAAGCAGTTGGTCATACGTAGAGACAAGGCAATGCCTTGTCTCTACCGCTCGAACAACCAATCAACATCTTCATTTTCGCCTGTAATTCCAACACCAGCATTGTAGCGCGGCACATCAGTTGAGCCGTCGAGAAAGCCCAGCACCAGACACGCACCTTTTGCCAACTTCAATGTATTTGTTCCTGCAGGAAAAGAAAACGTATGAATATTTACCAACGGAAAACCAGCAATAGTCAAAGCATTTGCCAGCTTTATATCAGCCTGTCCAAGATCGTTTGCAGTCGCGTCCGTTTCAAGATCAGATGGAGCTAGATAGTTTGCCTTGTCCTTTACCTTGAAAAATCCCACCACTACCTTTACCGGCTTATCGCTTTTGAATGTTACTTCAGTGCCGGATTTTCGCTGTTCTGTTCTTGAGAAACGAATCCCTTTTAAATCCCTTATTTCCGCTGCAAATGCCGTAATGGAAGAGGCCGTATCGCCAAATACAGAAGCTCCGCTCCCAACAACATATTCGCCGTCTGCTTTGCTTAACAACTTAACAGATACGTTCTTCAAAACAACAGGTTGCGTTTTAATTTTTACCGCGTGACTTGCTGTCTTTAATGAGTCAATGTTCTTCTTCAAATAGTTATACTCCTGCTGATAAACGGGCAAACATTCCTTCCATGTTTTAAATGTTCCATCCACACCACGAATTGGAATTTTGCGTTGAGAAGTTTGCATACTGTTTGCATACAGATACGTTCCGTTTGTCAGATCCGTTAACTCTTCATAAGCATCAACACTCTTCTTCAAATGAACCAGCGCTGTTTCCAAATCAGCTATATCCTTTGAGTATTTATAACGCAATACAGACAAAGCTGCAATTGCTTTCTCTGAATACGATCTTGCCAATGCATCATAACAATAGACATCATTTTTCAATCGATCAAACTCTGCTCTGTTCTTGGTTACAGACGTTGCGGCTTTATCAATCGCTTCTCTTGCTTTTCGTCCGTGTTCAACTACTTCATTGGCAATTTGCACCGGCGTTTCACCAACATGGGGTTGATGTTTCCATTCCTTATCTGCATACTCGATCAGCATTTCTCCATCCGGACTTTCTGACGTATACAACAAAGTAAACAAGCCATACCTGTTGGGATTAATTAGTTGTGTCATCAACATACCAAGTGTCAATGTCTGGCGATTACCATCTGTAATACCATAACGTCTAAGCAATTTTGGGGCTATCTCTCCCGCCTGTTCGTAAGCCTCCAGTATATTTTTTCCCTGCGACAAATCACAGCCGTACTTATCACCCAGCTCGCAGCCCCAGTAATTGATTTCCCCGCTTCTGTCGCGATGACAATTCCATGCGTAACGTGACCATGTTTTGTACCATATCCAATCACGCTCAACCTGCAACAGGCGCGGAGAAGTTTTGTCGGCAGTGTAAGGCCAGTCCCAATAAGAAGCTTCAGGATACAAATGCAAACCATTCGCTTCATATACATTGTGCATAGCCTGCACACATTTTTGAATGAAGTCAGCCGAACCATAACGAAACGGTTCAAGATTGGCCATTATGTGTACATTTTCTATATGCACCGTTCCAATGCGACTTAATGTGCGATGCAATTCGGCCCAGGAACCGCGTGGCGTATAGGTTGTAAGAGCCTCACCATTATACTTTGCCATCGTATACAAATTCTTATACAAAGGCAATGCATACTTCATTACAGACGGTGCATCGGAATCATGCGCACGCAAAACAATTGGTGGTTGTGTATTTGAACCTAACGCCTTCAGGCCATCCTGTACGCCGGGAATAATTGTTTTTGTGAACCAGTCGATATCATCTTGACCCACCCCTTCCATTGCTTCGCCCAATGTAACAAGTAATCCAACATTCGGATACTTCTCTACGAATGCAGCAATTGATTTTCTTGTATAATCAGCAATGATTGGAATGATCGGCCTGTTCCTGTCTTGTGTCTTTAAATTATTTTTCTCTGCAAAAGGTTTTGAAACGATGATATTGTAGAATGATTGGATCACCCAAATGCCACGTTTATCAGCCTCTTCAGTTAGAAACGTAAACATCTCTTCGTTCTTTTTAAAAGTAGCATCGTCTACTTCCACGGCATAAGGATACTCCTTCAGTTTCACTAAAGAAGCAAACGGATGACCGTTCCATAAATACAATGAATTCAATCTGTAAGAAACGAGTGAATCAAGATATTGCAACCACAATTTTTTATCGTAGAACCAAGGGAATGTTTCTTCGGTGTACGGATACTCATATACATTTCGACCGGGCAAATACGCAGGCTTCTGCAAACCCACACAAGCGCCGCGAAGCACCATTTCCGGCTGATCGGTAACATTCAAATCTGCAGGAATTTTGTCGTATTTCCTGATACTATCTGCCAGCGCCAGCAATCCGTAAAGAACACCACTTTCATCTGCGCCAGCAACGAGAATTTTATTGACCGCAAGTTGCTTTATCACGAAGCCTTCCTTACCCGGTTGTTTTGCCAGGGCAATTCTATTCTGTGCAATTTCATTTTTGCAAATATCATCATCCAGTTTCCCAATAACAATGTTTACAACTTTCGCAGAAGACTTACCAGCCACAAGCGTTTTCACGCCATAACCCGATTGTTGCAATGCGGCGGAAACTTTGTCCGCACCGAATTGTACACGTTTTGAAGCATTTAGAGAGATGAGAAGGTTGGCTGTTTTATCCGTCTTTTTATTTTGCGCAACAGCGAAAAGATTCATCGTAGCAAGCACGATGATCAATAAGTACAAACTTGTTCTATTCTTCAATACAGGCAGCATTCGTAAATTTATTGCAGGTTAATAGCTTACAAATTTATTCGAACAACCACTAGCGAAAAATGCCTTTTTCTCGTTTGAGGATGGACTTTATTCCAATTTGAAAATTTACTGCACTTCCAACGCATCTACTCTCAAGCCTTCTCCATCTACAGGCGACAATATAATCCTGTACGTTCCGGCGTTGATAAATGTTCCCGTTGAACTGTCAACAACGCCCCACTTCCCTTCACGAACAGGAAACTCAACAATTGTGTCAGTTATCAGCAGCCCGTCAGTTGCCACCAGTTTCATTCTCATAGTAATCTTTTTGCCGGTGGTGTTCAGGTATTTGAAATGCAGGGAATAAACGTCGGCAACGCCCGTGTAAATATTCCATGCGATAGAACCTTGAATGCCTTTCTCAAATTCAACAAACTGTTTGCCGTACAATTCTTCTTTTGCAATTTGCAGATCAGTTAATGTTGCCTTCTCTGCTTCATACTTTGTTGTAGGCTTCAGATCGTAAGCGCCTTCCATGTTGGATGCAGGATTTACAAACACGGTGCAATTTTCTTTTACTTCGATCAAGGCATTTTTTGCTACACGCTTATGCTTCAACGAAAATTCTTTGCCGCCATTTTCATCAGTTACTATTTTCTTTTGAGCATCGCTAAAACCCGTTAACCATGAAGGCAGTTCTTTATTTGTATCAGCAACAGCGACATATACATCGGCAGCTTCGCTTGTGGTAAAGCTTGCCAGTACACTATTTCCAGCCTGATTCCCTGAAGAAACCTTCAGCCATTCAGCGCCATATAATTCAGGAGGCAATGAGGCAAATGAAACGCTTTTGTCAACAAACACTTTATCGCCTGTATTGAGCCATGAACCGGTTTCCCAATTGTTTGCCGCAGCGCTGGTTTTAAAATTAGCAATCATCGGCGATGATGCAGATGAAACAGCAGACCGGACATTTTTGGTACCAATTGCAATTGCATTTATGATTGCCTCCCCTGCCGCAGCATCTGGAAACGATATTTTAATCCTGCCATTGGTCACATGCACATTGAAGGCTTTCTTTATCGCTTTTGCAAAACCAGCTTCTTTAAAAATATCAAAGTCCCTCAAAACAGTTTTATCATTGATTGCCACATCAAACATCCGCCAGCCTTTGCAATTCAATGAGCCGCCCGCTCCGTACCATGGCTCTGCAAAAAACAACTCCACAAGATAGTCCCCATTGGGAACCGGAAAATCATATTGCAACTTATCCATACCATAACGGAAGCTTTGAAACAAAGCGTTATCACTCGTGTTCGCAATAGGTTCATTTGTTGTTCGCTGACTTGCATAAAATGGCGAAATACCCGGAAAATCTTTTGTCCATGACACCGAACCCCAATGAGAAGTTACCTTTTGATCAACATCTGCGTGCCAGATATTTCCATTAACATCCTTGTAATTGCCGCCTCCGCAGTTAACACGATACAAATAATTATAACCAGCAACCCCTTTTGTAATGGCAGTTTCATTCGATGTACTTTTTTTCTTCGCCTCCGGCAAATGATGAAACACGATCATATCATGCGCCACGACTTTACCATTTAAACGGGCTTCAGCATACAACACATTGTATTGTACGTTGACTTTGTTCCATTCAAAGTGTGTACCAATACCATTCCTGTTTCTTTTACCAAGCGAGATAGTTTTATCTGCGTCATTAAACAGCTCTACTTCATCGCAATTGGAATACACGACTATTCCGTCTTTCATGCCTGCAGTCATCCATCTGTCGGGCCACGTGTGCGACACGATGTAAACCATAGGCTCTTTCACTTTATCCGCATAGTTTGAACGGTACATGTAAAATGCATCAGTTGGTTCTCCCCACGCAGTAAACAACCCTTTATAGTTTACCGGCCCGATTCTATCCAATTCACGCATACCTTCACCACCCTGCGATCTACCGGGATTTTCATGTGAGGCAAACAACCAGTGAAAATGTCCGCAGGTGGAATCCTTTACGGACTCCGCCAGCCTTACTTTCAGCTCCATCAATTCCGTCATTTTTTCTTCAGTGTTAGTCTTCTGATGCGAATCATTTTCGGCATGCAAACCAAGACTTCTCCAACCACCGTATTCTCCTACAAGCAATTGCTTCTTCAAATCGTCTCCATATGTATTTGGATCACCGCCATAAGTACCTGTCCAGTTTTGCGGCACGTTCCAATCTGTTCCTTCGCCGCCATTGCAGGTGGTTATCATTCTTTGATTGCTGGCAGTGGGATCAAGCTCGCGGATAATATCAGAACATTCTTTGGCAAAGTCAGCGGGCATTACACTTTCATTTTGCAGGCCCCACAATATAGCGGAAGGGCTGTTGCGTCTTTCTTTTATCCACTCCCTCAGCAATGTTTTGAAATTCTCCCGAAACTCACGAGAATCAACCCAAACGTGGGCTGAGAACTGTGGCCACCACAATATACCATCATGATCCCAGTATTTTTGATACAATAAATTATGTGGTTGATGGGCATCACGAAAAGCATTGAAACCCGCGCTTTCAATTTGTTTAACCCTGGCTTTTATTTGTGCTTCGCTAAATGCGTGGCTTTTGCCCATCAGGTGTTCATACTCACAGGTTCCGTTAATAAAAACAGGTTCTCCATTTAACAGAAATTGTTTCGATCCATCGTTTCTGTTTTGTGGCCAGCTTATCCAGCGAATACCATATGTAACGGTATCCTGATCGCTAACCTTTCCATTTTCTTCAATGGTGGTTTGAAGCCTGTATAAATAAGGATTTTCCAATGACCACAAATGCGGATTGGCTATCGTTTTAGTTTGCTGCGGAATTGTTTTCGTTTCTCCGGTTGTAAGCGTTACGTTCTGACGAAGCACCTCAACAACTTTATTAGATGCGTCCAACAAAGTATTCACCAATACTATCTTTCTTGATTGCGATGCATAATTCCTCACTTCCGTTTCCATGTGTAATACAGCACCCGCACTGGAAATTTTGTTGTCATTCCAAACGTGCACACCAAACGGTTCAACACGCACCGGGCCTGTAGTTATCAAATGAACCGGCCTGAAAATACCTAATGGCTGCGAGCCTTCAGAAAAACCACGATCATCCGAGCAGCCACCGCAAACCCAGGGCAAATCGCTGATCATAGCGGGATGCGCCGCTTTCACGATCAAGGAGTTCTCTTTACAAATCGCATTTGTAATATCTATTGTGAAAGTTGTTCTTCCGCCCGCATGCTGCCCGATCTGCTTTCCGTTCAACCAGACCGTTGCATAAGAACCTACACCTTCAAACCAAAGAAAGTAGCGTTTAGTTTTATCGATATCTTTTAAGGAAAAAGATTTGCGGTACCAGGCTGTGCCGTGCTTGTTGCCATGCTTCAGCCGCCTGTAGCCATCGTATTGGTCCCAATTGTGTGGCACATTGACCATTTGCCAATCCCTGGCATTGAAAGCTTCTGCTGCCACATCGTTGGATGTATCCATTTTTGTATACCAGCTTTTGTTCAGAGATTCATCTTTCCGTAATCCCTGCGGAAAAACTATCGCACAAGAAAGAAGGAACAACAGGCAAGAAGCAATCCGTTTAAATTTGAACATAATCGTAAAGAATATTTAAATACCGCAACAGCGAGATGAGCGATAAGTACATTTTCACTGAACATACACCACTGCTTAAAAATAGGAAACTGTTGCAACCCAGCAATAACAAGGATTGCAAAAGATTTAAAATTCTCATCAAAAATTCGATCGTTGTAAAATAGTCCATCAAACCAGCAAAAAATGATATTGTTTTTGTTGAGATTTAATGATAGCATTGCGTGTTTTTCATAACGTGTATTGATTAACTTTATCGCCTGCAATTCAATTAACGATCGCTGACTATGAACAAATTCTGCCTGGCTTTATTGATCTGTTTTTTTTGCTGTGCCGTTTCTGCACAAAACATTTCCGTGCACGATCTAAAATGCGAAGACAAAATTGCACCTTTAAATATTGATGCTGTTCATCCAAGGTTTAGCTGGAAAATAAACGGCGACCGCGGATGCAGTCAGTCCGCGTATCAAATACTGGTTTCAAAAAGCAAGAGCAATTTGCAGAAAGGCATTGGTGAAATTTGGGACTCTCAAAAGATCAGTGCGACTGAAAATATTTTCATCTCTTATAACGGAAAGAAATTACAACCTGCGACTACTTATTTCTGGTGCGTGAAAATCTGGAATAAGCAAAAACAGGCCTCCCGGCGGGGCGCACCAACTTCATTTACTACGGGCCTTTTCACCAGTGATGACTGGAGCAACGCAAAATGGATCGGCTATGAAGAACTGCCAGATACTTCGCGCATCGTTCCCGGTGTACATAGTCCGGATGTAAAGAAAAAATTAGGGCCGGATAAAGCGAAGGAGAGAACCGTTGTTCCTCTTTTCAGGAAAACTTTCGCTGCTGATAAAACGATTGTAAGTGCATTGGTTTTTATCAGCGGCCTGGGACATTATGAACTAAGTATGAACGGACAAAAAGTGAGCAACAGTTTTCTTGCCCCTGGCTGGACGTCTTATGACAAACGTTGCCTTTACAACTCCTACGATATTTCTTCATTGGTAAAAAAGGGACAAAACGCGATCGGCGTTATGGTAGGAAATGGATTTTACAATATTAACCGCGAACGCTATTTCAAAGCAATTTCTGTTTTTGGCAATCCAAAAATGATCTGCAAAATACAACTCACTTATTACGACGGAAGTGTTGAAAATATAGTATCAGATGAAAGTTGGAAAACCACAGCTTCGCCAATAACCTTCTCCAGCATTTATGGTGGAGAAGACTACGATGCCAGGCTGGAACAAAAAGACTGGAACACTGCATCCTTTTCTGATGCACAATGGAAGAAAGTTGTGTTGGTAAAATCTCCGCAAGGCAAACTGGAAGCTGAGCATGACTATCCTGTGGAGGTTTGTGAAACATTTAGCAAGCCGGCAATTTCCGAACCAGCGAAGGGCATTTACATGTATGATTTCGGACAAAACATTTCAGGTATTGTCGAGTTGAAAGTCTCCGGCAAGAAAGGACAAACCATTAAATTGACGCCTGCTGAATTACTCACTGATAGCAGTCTTGCTAATCAAAAAGCAACCGGCAAGCCTTATTATTTTTTCTACACATTAAAAGGTGACGGTGTAGAAACATGGCGACCACGCTTCACATACTATGGCTTTCGTTACGTACAGGTGGAAGGCGGTGTTCCCGCAAATGCAAAACAGCAGAATGATTTACCTTCGATTGTAAGCCTGTCGTCATTGCACACAAGAAACAGCTCACCAACTGCGGGAGCTTTTGAATGTTCGAATCAACTGTTCAACCAGATCAATACCTTGATACGCTGGGCAATAAAAAGCAACATGCAAAGTGTGTTAACGGATTGTCCGCACAGGGAAAAGCTAAGTTGGCTGGAACAAGACTATTTAATGGGCGATGGCATCAAAAGTAATTTTGAAACATACAATCTCTATCGCAAACTGGTGTTTGACATGATGGATGCACAAACCGCCGAAGGCCTTGTTCCTGACATCGCACCGGAGTTTGTATTCTTTGACGATCACGGTTTCGGTTTCCGGGATTCTCCTGAGTGGGGAAGCGCCGCTATCATTGTGCCATGGCTCATTTACAAATGGTACGGAGATAAGGATATTCTTGCCACAGCCTATCCCATGATGCAGAAGTACACAAGTTATCTTCAAAGTAAAGCAAGCAATCATATTCTCTCTTACGGGCTCGGCGACTGGTACGATTATGGCCCGAACCATCCGGGAGTGGCACAATTGACGCCCATTCCGCTAACGGCAACGGCAATCTATTACTATGATCTAAGTTTGATGAATAAAGTAGCTGCATTGCTCGGCAATAAATCAGATGAAGATAAATACAGCGATTTATCACAACAAGTGAAGCAAGCTTTTAACGACAATTTTTTCAATGCTGCCACCAACGTCTATGCAACAGGTAGCCAAACATCAATGGCGATGCCGCTATGCGTAGGATTAGTACGTGAAGAAAATAAACCGGCTGTGATGAAAAATCTTGTCGATTCTATTTCTGCCTCCGGCAAAAAATTAACAGCCGGCGATGTAGGCTATCACTTTCTCGTGCGGGCATTGCACGAAGGCAGCGCCTCACAACTGATTTACGAAATGAACAATCGTGATGATGTTGCAGGTTATGGCTTTCAGATTAAAAAAGGTGCAACCGCTCTCACTGAATCATGGCAGGCATTGAGCGATGTCTCAAACAACCATTTGATGCTGGGTCACATCATGCAGTGGTTCTACAATGGCCTGCTTGGTATCAATCAGGCTGACAGTTCGGTAGGTTATAAAAACATTGTTATAAAGCCTGAAGTGGTGGGCGACATTCATTTTGCCAAAGGCAGTTATGAAACGATGTACGGCACGATTGTGAGTGACTGGAAAAAAGAGAACGGTTCGTTTTCATTGCATGTGAAAATTCCTGGAAACACTACGGCACTAGTGTATTTACCGGCAACAGCGCAATCCATAATTTTCGAGAGCAATCAATTGTTATCAAAACAAAAAGACGTAAAAATCCTCGGCAATGAAAACGGTAGAACGGTCGTAAACATTGCTTCCGGGGAATATTGGTTCACAGTAAAAGATTAAAATACAGGGACGCAGATTTTCATGATTGTCATGATTTGATGGATTTGAAATTTGAGATTTTGTGCAGCCAGATGAAAGTTTAATTTAAGCTAGTTGCATATCAGGAAGCATCAAATTTCAAATCTCAAATCAAAAATCAAAAAATCTTAACCAATCATGACAATCATGAAAATCTGCGTTCCGTCTCTCAAATTCAACATATGAAACTTAAACTAACATCACTGCTGCTCATCCTGTCGATCGCTTACGGCTCAATGTCGGCGCAGGTTAAACTCGCATCTCTATTCACCGACAACATGGTATTGCAGCAACAAACAGACGTTGCGATTTGGGGCTGGGCAAAAGCCGGCGCAAATATTTCGGTCACATCTTCCTGGAACAAGAAAAAATATACTGCCCAGGCAGATGCAGACGGCAAATGGAAAGTAAAGATCGCGACGCCTTCTTATGGTGGTCCTTATGAACTTACAATTAGCGATGGCAAACCAATTACACTGAAAAATATTTTAATCGGCGAAGTATGGTTATGCGGTGGACAATCGAATATGGAGATGGCCATGAAAGGCTTTAAAGGCCAGCCGCTCATCGGTTCCAACGAAGCGATCATTATGTCAAAAAACAAAAACATCAGATTGTATACTGTACCGCGTTCGTCTGTTACTACGCCGCAAGAAAACAGTAAGCCTTCTGATTGGAAAGAAGCAGACCCGGAAACAGTGAGCAACTTCAGCGCTGTTGGTTATTATTTTGGCAGACGTCTAAGCGCCTTGATGGACAATGTTCCTATCGGATTAATCAACTGTAGTTACAGCGGCTCTTCAATACAAGCGTGGATGAATCCTGAAACTTTGAAAGCATTTCCATCTATCACCATTCCTAAAAAAGATGACTCTATTAAATTAGCGAGCCGCACTCCTACTACGTTGTACAATGGCATGATGCACCCAGTTGAAGGTTACACTATCAAAGGTTGTATTTTTTACCAGGGCGAATCTAATTACGAAGATCCTGATCTGTATGAAAAATTATTGCCAGCTGCAGTAAAGCAATGGCGCAGCGAGTGGGGCATTGGCGATTTTCCTTTTTACTACACACAAATTGCTCCTTATGGTTACAAGCAACTTGCTGATAAGAACGCAACAGAAAAATACAACTCCGCTTATTTGCGTGACGCACAAAGAAAGATGGCAGACGCAATTCCAAACGCTGCTATGTCTGTGTTGCTGGACGCCGGGGATGCAAAAACAATCCACCCGATGAATAAAGAAACGCCAGGCATTCGTCTCGCATATATCGCATTGGCCAAAAGCTATGATATGAAAGGATTTGGATATCTCGCCCCGCTTTATGACTCAATAAAAATAAAAGATACAACAGCAATCATATCTTTTAAAAATGCTGAAAACTGGCTTACATCCTATGGTAAAAAACTATCCAATTTTGAAATTGCAGGAAGCGACAAAGTGTTCTATCCCGCTGCTGCAAGCATTTCAAAGAATACAGTGACAGTTTCTTCTCCGCAAGTGAAACAACCTGTTGCTGTTCGCTATGCATTTAAAGATGTTCCGGAAGACGGACTATTGTTCAGCACAGAGGGATTACCGGCTTCTTCATTCAGAACCGATGACTGGTAACAACATGAACGCAGATTATCATGATTGTCATGATTTGTGATGATTTTTTGGTAACGATTTCTTAAACTGAAACTATATGAAGAGAAGTCTTTTTGTTGGTCTGTTATTTTTAAGTGCGAGTGTTTTTGCACAGCAAAATCGCAGTTTGGTTAATACATCACAAAGTCCAAATGTAAAATTAGGTTCCACCAACATGGGTGATGTACAATGGACAAAGGGCTTTTGGGCGGAGCGCTTTGATGTTTGCAAAAACGAAATGATTCCCAATATCTGGCACGTTTACACCGATGCCAGCATCAGTCACTCGTTCGAGAATTTTAAAATTGCCGCGGGCATTGACACAGGCTCACATTCGGGCCCTTCTTTTCATGACGGAGATTTTTATAAAGTCCTGGAAGCCGTTGCAGCCGTGTATGCTGTAACAAAAGATAGGAAACTTGATTCAATGACGGACGAAGCGATTGCTGTAATTGCAAAAGCTCAACGTGAGGACGGTTACATCTATACACCGGCCTTGATAGAAGCCAGAAAAGATCCGGCCAAAGCTAAGGCGTTTGCGGAGCGCATCAATTTTGAAGCATACAACTTTGGACATTTGATGACTGCCGGTTGTGTACATTATCGGGCAACAGGAAAAAAATCATTGCTCAACATAGCGATCAGGGCAGCGGATTTTCTAAACAAGTATTACCAGCATGCTTCGCCTGAATTGGCTCGCAATGCAATTTGCCCTTCGCATTATATGGGGCTCATAGAATTATACAGAACCACCAACAACAAGGCATACATGGAGCTTGCCAAAAACCTGATCGACATTCGTGGATACACCAACGACGGCACGGATGACAACCAGGATCGCGTACCATTTCGCCAACAAACAAAAGCAATCGGGCATGCGGTTCGTGCAAACTATCTGTATGCAGGTGCAACAGATGTTTATGCTGAAACAAAGGACGACTCTTTGATGTATTGCCTCGATCATATCTGGAACGATCTCGTGTTTAAGAAAATGTACATTACCGGAGGTTGCGGCGCCATGTACGACGGCGTTTCCCCGAATGGCACATCATACAATCCTAACGAGATCCAAAAAACACATCAGGCTTACGGCCTGGACTATCAGTTGCCAAACACAATGGCATATAATGAAACCTGTGCCAGCATTGGCAACCTGTTGTGGAACTGGCGCATGTTCCAGGCTACAGCCAATTCAAAATACATTGATGTGCTTGAACAGACTTTGTACAACAGTATTTTGTCGGGCATTAACTTAGAGGGCGATAAATTTTTCTATACTAACCCATTGAGTTCCTTTGATAATTTTCCTTACACACTTCGCTGGGCAGGTGGACGACAAGCGTACATCAAGTTATCCAACTGCTGCCCTCCTAATATCATTCGCACCATTGCAGAGATTTCCAGCTATGCGTATAGCCTTTCCGACAAAGGAATCTATTGCAATCTGTATAGCGGCAATGAGCTTTCTACAAAACTGAAGGATGGTTCCGTTGTAAAACTTTCCCAGGAGTCAAACTATCCATGGAGCGATAAGATCGTTATTAAAATGCAGCAGGCACCTTCTAAAAAATTCTCTATGTTCCTGCGCATTCCAAGCTGGTGCAGCAAAGCAACGATCACTGTCAACGAGCAACCTGTTGAAAACATACATGCCGAAAGTTACGTTGAAGTGGAAAGAACATGGAAGAAAAATGACAGCATCGTACTTACGTTACCAATGAAAACGAAGCTAATGGAATCGAATCCGTTAGTAGAAGAATCCCGCAATATGGTGGCGGTAAAACGCGGTCCGGTTGTATATTGTTTGGAATCAACTGATTTACCAAATGATGAAAAAGTTGCCGACATCCTGATTCCTGCATCCATACAACTCACACCTCAACCGATCACCATTTCAGGCAGCGAAGTAATGTCATTAACAGGCAAGGCAGAATGCCGCGTCAACAACAATAACTGGCAAAACCGTTTGTATCAGGAGTTTTCAAACAAGACCAAAGAGACAACCATAAAGCTGATCCCTTACTACACATGGGCCAATCGAGGCCACAGCGAAATGAGTGTTTGGCTGCCGGTAAGCAGGTAGAAAACTTCCAGCTTCCGGACCTGACGGGCTTTTGAAAACCCTGTCAGGTATAATAATCCGCTCTGCTTTCCAGCAACCCTTTAATTATCAACAAATTGGCGTATTCCTAAATTGTCTACTTTTAGCATACTGTATTACTGCCGGTTTATGAGGTTTGACGCCATCACGATAAAAGACATTGCAAACGCATTGGGTTTCTCCAAATCCACGGTTTCCCGTGCATTGCGGGATAGTCATGAGATCAGCCCGGAAACAAAAAAACTTATTTCCGCTTATGCAGAGGAACATAATTACAGACCCAATCCCATTGCTTTAAGTCTGAAGGAAAAACGAAGCCGCTCCATCGGCATAGTGGTTTGCGAAATCGCCAACAGCTTTTTCTCACAAGTGATTAATGGCATTGAATCCATCGCATATGACTGCGGATACAATGCGATCATCTCCCAAACACACGAATCTTTCGAACGTGAAATAGTCGGCCTCAATTATCTTTCATCAAGGTCGGTAGATGGTTTATTAATTTCCGTATCAGCAGAAACAACCAGTTTCAGCCATCTGAAAAGCCTGCACAACAAAGGTTTGCCGATCGTATTTTTTGACAGAGTGGCAAGCGATATCAAGACGCACAAAGTAACAGTTGACAACTTTACGGGCAGTTATGACGCAACAACGCATCTTATTGAAAACGGCTTTACACGAATTGCTAGTATTTCTCTTTCACAACACTCTTCCATTACGCAAGGAAGATTGAATGGATACAAGAAAGCACTAACCGACCATTACATTCCTATCGATGAAAGCCTGATCAGGTACTGTGCGCATGGTGGTTTGTTTTATGAAGAGTTGGAGAAAGAAATGAATGTACTGCTAAACCTGAAACAAAGGCCACAAGCTATTTTCGCGAGTTCGGATAAAATCACGATGGGCGTGTTGCGATATTTTAAATCAACCGGAATCCGTGTACCGAATGATATTGCAGTGGTTGGTTTTTCAAATTCTGAGACCACAGATCTTTTGCAACCCGCTCTCACAGTTGTCAGACAGCCCGCATTCGAAATGGGAAAAATTGCAACAGAAATGTTGATTAATCTAATGGAAGCAAAACGTGCAGTAAAGGTCTTTGAAAATCGTGTGCTTCCTGCAGAGCTAGTGGTGAGGGATTCGAGCGTGAAGCAAATGATTGAGCTATTGAATAACTGAGTAACTGAATAACTGACTACATTGTCGCCTTTTTATCAATGATTCAATAATTCTCCCGCAGCATATTTGGAAATCAGCAGCAGCGCCTTGATTAAGCATCGTTGCGACGCTCCGTTCAGCATTTGAATCTATATTGAACCGTGAATGTTACTTAAATCATTCTATCCCGCTTCCATTCAATCAACAAGCAAACCCGCACCGTCATTGCGAGACACTGCGGACAATGAATGCATGAATGCCTAAAACATGATTGATCTAACGCAACGTGGCGAAGCAATCCCCGACTGAGATTGCTTCGCCACATTGCTTTTATTGCAACCAACCTTTGCTTACCCAAGCATTGTTTCTATGCCGTGGCTCGCAATGACGATTCGGTGAGACTTCAGTAATTCAATTATTCAGTCATTCAGTTATCAGTCATTTCTCCGTCACTCTGAACCAATCTACATCTGAATATCCAGCATCATTCGTCACAACGGTGCGTGTACAGAACAATCCCATTTTTGCGCCGATCCATTTGCCAGCTTCTGCCTGGAATGTTTCATTAGTGCTGGTGAATTTTTCACCATCAAGACTATAGCTGAATTCGCATTTTGCACCTTCGATTACAGATACACGTAAGTAAACAGTTTTGCCGGATAAGCTTGCCAAAACTTTTTCTGTTTCACGTTCGCCGTTCACTGCGTTGCGACATGTCGCGTAAACAATGTTGATGCCATCTTTTGTAGAACGCAATCCTATGCTGGCATAGCTTTGTCCCATAATGATCAAACCTGTTCTTTCATCTTTTATTTTCGGATTTATGGTGAAAGTAAGTTTCGTTGTTGCAACAAATTTCTCCGCAGGAAACTTCTGAAGAAGCACGTTAGGAACATCCCAATAACTCTTGGCAGAATCAGGAATTTGCGTAGCATACAAGCGCAACGCACCTTTTGCTGTATTCATGAACGACCATGTCGCTTTTGGATTTGCCTGCCATTGCCATTGTAAACCAAGACCTGTTCCATTGAATTCATCGCTCTCGGCTGGAGTTTCGATTGGATAAACTTTTCCAACGTTTGGCTTCTTGTAAGTCACAACAGGTTCTCCTTTGCCATCGCCATCAGTATCAACTCCAATAACCGGCCAATCGTTTTTCCATGTCATTGGTTGCAAATGCACCACACGTCCATATGCTTCTTTATCCTGGAAATGCAGGAACCAATACTCGCCTGTTTTTGTATCTACCCATGCGCCCTGGTGCGGACCATTGATGGGAGATTTCCCCTGGTCCATAGCCACCTTTCTTTCATAAGGACCATAAATATTTTTTGATCGTAAGATCAATTGCCACCCGGTGCTAACGCCACCGGCCGGAGCAAAAATGTAGTAGTATCCGTTGCGTTTATAAAATTTAGGGCCTTCTAATGTTGGATCAAGTTCGTGACCATCATACACAAGTCTGCCTTCGTCTATTACTTTAGTTCCATCGGCAGTCAGCTGTTTTACAACAACAATACTTTTAATGCCGGCGCGACTTCCGGCATATGCGTGCACGAGATAAACTTTTCCATTATCATCCCAAAGCGGACATGGATCAATCAGGCCCTTGCCGGCTTCAACTAAAACCGGATCGCTCCATGTGCCGTTAATGCTTTTTGCTTTCGTCACATAAATACCGTAATCAGGATCGGGATAGTAAATGTAAAATTCGTTGTTGTGATAACGGATGGCGGGCGCCCAAACGCCATTTCCATGCTGTGTTGAAGAGAAGTGATCAAAAGGTGGCTGGCGCAGCAACGCATAACCCTGGATCGTCCAGTTCACCAGGTCTTTCGAATGAAGTATCGGCAATCCCGGCACTGCATCAAAGCTGGAAGCAACAAGATAATAATCATCTCCTACCCTTATCGCATCGGGATCTGAATAGTCGGCGTTGATCACCGGGTTTTTGTAGGTTCCATTTCCCTGATCGGAAACCCATACTTTTGATACCTGAGCGTTTGTTTGAATGGTGGATAAAAAAGTGGTAATTAAAAATGCACCAATGATTTTTTTGTTTCGCACGTCCTTTACTTTTTGTTTTTTCCTTGAACTATTCTGTTTGTAATATCAAATTTCTGTTCCCTGATTTCTGCGAGCACAAGCTCTGCCATTTTTCTTGCACCCAACTCGTTGAAGTGTGTGTTGTCTTCTTTTCCTTCAGGGTAGTTTGGGTGTTCGCCCGGCTGCAATTGATTAAAGAGCAATTTAGAGTTTTCCACGCCGAATTGTTGCAGTAAGGTTTTGCTTTTTTCATCCAGATCAATGAACAATACTTTTTCTTCTTTTGCAACGGTACGTACTACTGCTGCGTATTTTTCGTGTGTTTCTTCAACATTTCCTGCGCTGTCAAATTTACGTCTTGCAACAGGCGTTAATAAAACAGGCACACCGTTTTTACTTCTTACTTCTTTTACAAATCTTTGAAGGTTGCTTTTAAAAACATCTTCCGTTACATAGCTATTTACTTTTGTCGGCACTTCATCGTTGTGTCCGAATTGTATGAACACATAGTCGCCTTCATTCAAGCCATCCATTACTGCCTGCCATCTTCCTTCTGAAAGAAAAGTTCTTGTGCTTCTGCCGTTCTGTGCACGATTGTCAACTACAACAGTAGAATCAAAAAAATACTTGAATGGCATGCCCCAGCCCGTTTCAGGATAGGCCGTTGTTAATTTATCCGACATTGTTGAATCCCCTACGAGCCAGATCTTAATTTTCTTAGGCGGCAGATTAAAAGAGACCAGTGCGACTAAAAGTACGGCGAGAAGTTTGTTCATTATTTATGGTTTATGTTTTACGAATTCAAAAGTAAAAAATCAAAAGTCAAAATCGTGCAACATCCGACTACAATAAATCAGGCGGCAATTATACAATATCGCTCAATAAAGAACAAAAAGCACAAGAGTGCGACGCAAGAAAAGCTTAATATTTATTCTATTGTCTGGCCCATAATTGTTCTGCATTCAACAAGCACTATTTCTGTTAAATCCTTTATGTTATAAAACACCGACAAGCTAGTCAATTAAGACAAGCTTGCCGATGTTTTTTCAAATAACTATATCAAGCCGGAAATCAGAAACTAACTCCTAATTTTTAACTCCTAGTTGTATCCTTTGTTTTGATAAAACTCGCTCTTGTTCGTTACTGCATCCAACTGTTTTTGCGGGATCGGACGCAAGGTATCATCCAGCGTAACATACACTGCAGCATCCGGATTCAGGTTTTGCGTTTTGATACGGTCAACCAATTTGCCGGTACGTTTTAAATCGAACCAACGCAATTGCTCGCCGCCCAACTCTCTTGCTCTTTCATCTAAAATAAAATCGAGATTAACCTGTGCCGATGTGATCACCATATCATTTGTATGTCCCGGTAACGCAGCTCGCTTTCTTACAACGTTAATGAAATAAGCCGCTGAGTCAAGATCACCTTGTTTGTATTTTGCTTCAGCTGCAATCAGATACATTTCTGCTAAGCGAATCACAAATACATCTCTTGCACTTTGCGCTTCAGCCAAACTCGCACGGGTAGAATCTTTGAATTTGGAAAGAGAAACATAGAACAGGTTTTGCAAAAATCCACCATTAGCCTTGTATACTTTTGTAGCATCATATACAGTATATTTTCTTGTTGCTATATCCTTGATTGTATCTGGAGTAGCCCAGCAAACAGTGTCGCCTATTTTGAAGCTGCCGCCTGCTTGATTGCATGTCCAAAGTGACTGGAACGAACCATTGTAACGTGAATCGAAATTTCTGTTAAACATTCTCAGATAAGACAGCGTTGGCATGTAGCGGTTGAAGGGACGGCCATTATTAATGTCGCGAATCAATACTGATTTATTCACCTGGTCATACACCATCAGGTACAAAAGGTGATCACTGTTTGAACCGCGTGAGTGACCATAAGGATAAGTCGGGGTTGTCATGTCATTGTAAGAAAGGTTGGTTGAATAATCAACTGCCCAGATCACTTCCTTGTTTTTGCCGGGGCCCATGTTGCCCATATTCCACAAATCAACATAGTTGGGAAGCAGGGAGAATCCGTAGTTTTTAATCACATCATTTGCCAAAGCAGCAGCTTGCACATTCATACCGCGGGTCAAATACATTCTCGCTAAAAATGCTTTTGCAACAGGAAGTGTTGCGCGACCATAGTCGCTTGTTGTTGTTGGTAGATTGGCAATAGCAAAATTCAAGTCGGTAAATATCTGGCGATAAAAACTATCAATCGGTGTGCGGTTTGCTGTTGTTTGCGCACCTGCAGAAGGAACGGTTGTAAAATGCACACCGCCCCATGTTTCTACAATGTGCCAGTAGTAGAAGGCACGAAGAAAACGCAATTCTCCTTCTCTCATTTTTTTCTGCGCATCGGTGTAGTCTGGCACAGCAGCTATGCCTGCTATACCTGTGTTACACAGGTTGATGGCTGCATAAAAATTATCCCACTCAAGGTTAAGAGAGGCCGTATTACCACCTTGCAGGTTATTGTACTGTGTAAGTTGTGGATACACATCACCGCTTCCACTTGTCCAGATATCGGTACCCATTTCTGAAAGGCTCACGCCTTCTTCTTTTCCGTACCAGAAACGATCGTAACTGTAAGCGGCGGTTACCAGTGTTTCGAAACCTGCTGCATTATTAAAAACCGTTGCAGAGGTGGTTCCGCTCGGGTTATATTCTTGTAACTTTTTATTGCAGGCTGCAGTAATGACAGCCAGCGCAATGAAACATATATATAGATGATTCTTTTTCATAAATAACTTCTTAAATGTTTACAGATCAATATTTAAACCTCCTACAACCAGTTTTGTCAACGGTCTGTCGAATGAACCGCTTCCTTCCGGATCGTAGTCTTTCACTTTAGACATTGTGAAGTAGTTCTTAGCACTTACATAAAACCGCAATGAACTAATGTGCCACTTGTCCGTCGTTTTGTGAGGAAGTGTGTAACCCAACGTGATGCTTCTTATTTTTACGAAGGAACCATCTTTATATCCAAGTGTTGTTGCGAATGGCAAAGCTGCTCTTGATATTTTTGAGTTTGGTCTTGGATAATCATTTGTTGGATTTTCAGGTGTCCAGTAATTGACAACAGCTCCATTTTCGATTGCGTTCGGTTCGAATTTGTTTGCATAGTCAGAAACAAAAGTCTGGCCCTGTCTCGCAACAATGAACATGTTAAAATCGAAGCCTTTGTATTTCAAATCGTTTCCAAAACCAATTGTATATCTTGGCACCGCTGATCCCACAACTTTTCTATCATTGTTTGCATCGATCTTTCCATCCGGCTTGCCCCCAGGACCGCTAATATCCCGTACTCTGATGTCGCCCGGGTTGTATCCAAATGATTTAGCCAACGCAGAGTCAGCTGTTTGCCAGACACCTATTTTATCATAATCATAAAATGATTTAACCGGAGAGCCAATAATCAGGCTGTTCGCGATATCACTTTGGCCGCCTACTAAGTCAACAATCTGTTCTTTGTTGTGCGTAAATGTCACTGTAGATGACCATGTGAAATTTTTATTCTCAATGTTCACACTTGACAAACCAAGCTCAATACCATTATTGCGTGTTTTACCAACGTTTTGCACGATCGTAGAAAAACCTGAAGTAGTTGGCAACACTCTTGCCAGCAACAGGTCATGCGTTCTTGAATCATAGTAATCCAATGTACCTGTCAATCTGTTTTTGAAAAAACCGAAATCAAACCCAAGGTTCAATGTGTTGGTCAGCTCCCATTTCAGATCAGGATTACCGGCACGTGGGTTAAATCCATAAGCCAGTGTGCTTTTATCGTTGTATTCATAAGGAATCAACATCAATACACTTTGCGTTGAGTAAGGCGGTACAGCGTAGTTTCCTGCAACGCCATAGCTTGCTCTTAATTTTAATTCAGAGAAGATGTGTTGGCCTTTCATGAAACTTTCATCGATAACGCGCCATCCCGCAGCAACAGAAGGGAAGTAGGCCCATCTGTTAGCTTCTGACAAAATGGATGACCCGTCTGCACGTATAGTCGCTGCCAGCAAATACTTGCCTGCGTAACTATAGTTTAAGCGAAGGGCACCTGATGCCAGGTTGCTTCCTATGTAATTGCTAGAGATCGAAACGTTAGCAGGATTGTTTTGCAACGCATAGAACGTTTGTCCCTGCAACAGCTGACCGGTACCTGAAGCCTGCGAACTATCTACCTTACTTGCTATATAGCTGGTTACACCCGTTACTTCAAAGCTATGTTTGTCGAACTTTTTCTGATAAGTGATAATGTTTTCCCAGATAAGATCCGTACCTAAAGCATTTGTCACTCTTGATAACGAACCGGAAGACAATGCACGGTCGATTGTGTTGGCACTTTCAAAGAACCCATTGCGTGAATTGCTATTGGTTATACCAAGATTTGAGCGCAGCGTAAGACCTTGTATTGGTTTCCATTCTGCATAAGCAGTTGAAAGGATACGCGTGGTGTTTGTCTGGTTGATATAGGCACCAGGCAACTCTTCCATTAATGGGTTGAACTGCGCACCATTGCCAGGATATTTTGCCAGCGTACCATCAGCATTATACGGTGTGTAGTAAGGCAATACTTTATTGGCAACAGTTAGCACACCGTCCTGCCTTGAGTTGCCTTTGTAGTATGTCAACTGACTTTCCAATCCTACCTTAAATGTTTTAGCAAGCATTTGTTCAATGTTCAAACGAACAGCGTACCTGTTTTGATAGTCATTGGAAAGAATACCTGTTTCTCTTAAATAGTCAACGGAGAAATAAACTTTTGTTCGTTCACTACCACCTGCAACACCAATATTATAGTCCTGCTGAGAACCGTTTTTGATCAAATATCCCGGCCAGTAGGTAGACACCCCGTTTTGCACTGCTGCCAGGTCTGCGGGACTTGTAAATACCTTTGGATCATCTGCTGGTGAGTTCCATACACCGGCAGTGCGATAGGCCTGGCGTTTGAGGTCAGCGAATTCAGGACCTGTCATTGGTTTAGGATATCCGGCTACCTGTGTCTGTCCATAGTATGCGCCGGCGCTTATATGCGGCTTTCCGCTGGTTCCTCTTTTTGTACTGATGATCACCACACCATTCGCGCCTTTTGCGCCGAAGATGGCTGTAGATGATGCGTCCTTCAAAACTTCCATTGACTGAATGTCATTTGGATTAATATCCTGGTAGCTTGAGTACTGAATACCATCTACAATGAACAGCGGACCATTTTGTGCAAGGATGGAACGATTACCGCGAACAGTAATATTTACACCTGCACCTGCGGCACCACTTGTTCTCACGATGTCAACACCCGGCATTTTACCCTGCACACTTTCCATTACGTTGTTACCAGCCACTTTCTTCACTTCTTCACCTTTAATGGAAACAACGGCACCGGTAAGATCTTTCTTCTTTACCGAACCATAACCCACTACCACTACTTGTTCCAGCTCTTTTTTGTTGGTGACCATGGATACGTCTATGGTTGTTCTGCCGCCCACAGCTACTTCCTGCGCATCGTAGCCAATGAAGGAAAAAACCAGCACTGCATTATTATCTGCATTGATGGAATACAAGCCCTGCAAATTCGTGGAAACGCCTTTACTTTTGCCCTTGACCATAACGGAAACATTTGCGAGCGCCTCGCCTTTTTCATCGGTTACTTTACCGGTAATAATGCCTAATGGATGATTTGAATTGGTTACGACAACATTCAAATGCCGGCTCAATTCAAAGGTAGGAGAAGCCAATGACACCAAAGGCACACATGCTGCCAACAGTAGGGCGCCTTTTCGTAGAAGGGGATTTGTATTACACAAATGCTCCCGCGCAATCGTTAGTAATGGTTTCATAATAGTAGTTGTTGTGGTATATATTAAAAAGCTTGAGTGAACTCATTGAGCTCTCTTATAACATCTTACTGGAACCGGAAAAAATGACGGAAGACAAACAGAAACGGAGATGAAACAATAATTCCATTTGTATTGTGCCTGGAATTTATTTCATGGCAAAAATTGTGATAACTAAGTTTTTGACTCAGGTCGATTGAAGAGATTTTCATTTTGGCAAACGTTATTTGATCCGCAGCTAAAAATACCAAAATCAAATATTTGCGCTAAGTGATGAGCGATATATTTGTACGCAAACGTTCCCGAAGAGAAAGAAGTAAAAAATGTATCCTCTCCTTCTCTGTAATAAAGAGAAGCTAATTTCCGATACCTAAATATGATGACAAGTAATAACATCGAAAAGCTGCACTAATCGCTTATAATCCATTAATTACCACTCAAAACTAAATGTCTATCTTGCAATTTCATTAACACAACTCAACATTACTTTTTACCAACATGAAGACGAATTCATTATCCGCAAAACCTCACTATGCCATACTGGATGGACTACGCGGCGTTGCAGCGCTTATGGTAGTTGCATTTCATCTGTGCGAGCCGCATTCAACCAGTCACCAGGATCAAATCATCAATCATGGTTATCTCGCAGTTGATTTTTTCTTTTTGCTTTCAGGGTTTGTAATTGGCTATGCCTACGACGATCGATGGGGAAAAATGACAACCGGAAATTTCTTTAAACGACGGCTCGCAAGGCTTCAGCCTATGGTTATCATGGGAATGATCATCGGCGCGATCTGTTATTATTTCCAGGCATCTGCTGCTTTTCCGTTAATACAACAAACTCCGGTTTGGAAAATGCTTCTTATAATGCTGATCGGTTGCACTATGTTGCCGTTGCCTCCTTCTGCGGACATCCGCGGCTGGGCCGAAACATATACGCTTGACGGGCCAGCATGGTCATTATTTTTTGAGTATGTTGTCAACATTTTTTATGCGCTTGGCGCAAGAAAGCTTTCAAAAACAATTCTTTCTATCCTTGTTGGCTTATCAGCGGCGGCGTTGATACATCTTGCAGTAACGCAGGGTGATGTTATCGGCGGCTGGTCGCTGGACGCACCGCAATTGCGTATTGGATTTTGCAGGGTTATGTTTCCGTTCTTTGGCGGACTGTTATTGTTCCGTGTTGCTAAATTGCGCAATATCAAAAATGCATTTGTGTGGTGCAGCCTGCTGACCATTATTGTGCTTGCAGCGCCAAGAATCGGCACAAAGGAACATTTATGGATGAATGGCTTATATGATTCCTTAAGCATCGTTTTGATCTTTCCTCTTATCATTTTCCTGGGCGCAAGTGGCGAAATACAAAGCAATGCGGGAAAGAAAATATGCAAGTTTCTCGGCGACATTTCTTATCCCATTTATATTACGCACTATCCACTTATTTACATTTATACGGCCTGGGTATCCGATAAAAAAATTCCGCTGAAGGAAGCCTACCCAGTGTCGGTATTGGTGTTTGTTTCTGCAGTGGCAATTGCCTACGCTTGTTTGAAATGGTACGATGAGCCGGTGAGAGCATGGCTGAATAGGAAAATGTTTGTGAAAACTCCAGCTAAAGTGACACAAGAAACAGAGGTGACGGTGAAATAGACGAAGCTAAACGCCTAACGCTAAATGCAAATATGCTTGCGTTTAGTGTTAGGCGTTTAGCATTAAGCATTCCAAATTCTACTAGCTTTGCCCATATGAACGCAGGCACCATTTTACACAGCACACCCCTTCTTGACGATACTATTTTCGAAGACACTTCTATACTCATCACAGAACATAACGAAAAAGGTGCGATGGGTTTTGTGATCAACAAACTGTTTGATCGAAAGCTCAACGAACTGGAAGAGTTCAAACACATCAGGCCCTTCCCTCTACACGATGGCGGACCAGTGGACCGCGAACATCTTTTTTTCATCCACCAGCGACCAGACTTAATAAAAGACGGAACGTTGACTCACAACAACATTTACCTCGGCGGTGATTTTAAAACTGCCGTGAAGCTGATCAATGATCGAACAATCACAGAAAAAGACGTCAAAATTTTCATCGGCTATTGTGGCTGGGATGCCAACGAACTAGAGGAAGAAATTGCGGAAGGAAGCTGGGGAATCAGCGAAACAGAAACTTCATTTGATTTGACATTCTCGTAACTTCATTATTTGGCACCTGCTTCTTCTTTGATTATTTCCTTAAACTTCATAAGCCGGTCGCCGATAAAAAATACATCAGGGTGCTTATTGAAATTTTCGGTATTAGTCCTGCGCCTTTCAATATCCGACTTATAATCATTCAAAAGAGAAGCAAGATCTCCGCTTCTGCCATATATGTATGAGCCCATCGTCAAAGACTCCGTCAATTCAAAGTGTACGATCTTTTCCACATTAGGGCTTGCATCAATTTCCAGACAGTCCATCATAATTTTTTCAACGCATGGAAATACGTTCTCTGGAGAATCGCCATACCTGCCGAAATAATAGCCGTTTATAAAATCATCCGTTGTTGGTTGGCGACCTTCGAGATAGTCAAACAAAGTAAAATCATAGTACTTGTTGAATTTCTCTGAAATAAAAACTGCCAAATACTTTCCTTCACCGCAATGAATACTTACACAATCTCCTTTTCTATACTTCACCAGTTTGCCTCTCACTTTATCAGGTGAGCCCTTTTTGATCCAATAATCTTTGGGCGGCGATATTATACCTTTACTAAACTCTCCTTTACGAAATGTACCGATTGCATTAAACTCGATTACTTTTTTAAACTCCTTATCCCAAATACAAAATCCGCTAACACCTATCAACTCTTCAACATGCTTCATCAAATCAGGTTTCGCACACTCAAAAGAATCTTTTCGTGTTTTCGAAAAATAGAAACTACCCTCATTAAAAAACTCATTGAACTCAGATGCTATAAGCTCATTCTTAAAATCTTCCTTTACGCCACAATAGACCCACTCTGAATCCGCTTGTCTCACCCAATCAACTTTGCCTATCGCTTTTTTATTTGCCTCGTAAATAAGTCTGGAATCCATTTTTCTATTTATGCACTCAATATAGCAACTTTCGAAGAGAGAGCACTCAGATGACACAGATTTGACTGGTTTGCGCTGATTTTTTCGCGCAGCAGGAAATTAGTTGAAAGTTGAAAATGAGTTGTTCGATCAGGCTTTCTTTCTTCATTCTCAACTTTCAATTTTCAATTTTCAATTCTTCCTCAACCCCTCCATATAATTCGCAATTTCTTTCCTCAACGCACTTATCAAACCTGCCTTTTGCGCTTCATCGCCTTCTGCTCTAAAGAAAATATGCAGGCTTGATATGCCCTCTCCTTCTGTTGCCGCATGAAATGCAAGCGTGTTGGTCGTTATAGATGCTGGAACCGGATCGGTGACCTTTAGCACGATGAATTTATATTCCGGTTGATATTGCGTCACTTCATCTTTTCTTTTACTTCCGTCGGCAAAAGTAATTTCACGTTTCAAATTCTGCGCCTCTCCTTTTGCATCGATAGATGTGATGTAGCCATTACTTATCGTTGCCCATTTCGCAGGATCTTTAATTGCATCCCACAGCGCCGGAACAGGTTTATTGAATTTAACCGTCGTATCAAAATCCCAACTTGTTTTTTGCGCTGCTTGCATCTGTGCAAACGAACAACTATAATTAGCTACGCAAAAAAATACGATCAATAAATATTTATGCATCATTAGAATGTAGTTTTTTTTCTATTGGCTAAAGCGAAAGAGCAATAAATAAATGAATGAATCAATCATAACAACTCGAATTTAGCAGCGCATGGGTGTTAAGAGAGACGCGTTCAACGCGATTCTACGAGAGGAGAATGCGATTCGCCCCTACCATTTTCAATTTTCAACTTTCAATTTCTCCTATCCATTACTCAAAACCTTCTCAATCTCTTTTGCTGAATCTGCAGAAAAACCGTTGTACTTGCTAACAATTTTGCCCTGCTTGTCAATCAGGTAAATCGTTGGTATGCCAGAGAAAAGGAAGTTCTTCATCGTTGCATTTTTATCGGGACTTAACAATTGCTTCCATGGCATTCCTTCTTCTTCCATTGCTTTCGTCCACGCTTTTTTGTTGTCATCTATTGAAACGCTCACGATATCAAACCCTTTTTCTTTGTATTTTTCATACAACTCCTTCACTTTAGGAATTGCTTGTCTGCACGGACCGCACCAGCTTGCCCAAAAATCGATCAGCACATACTTTCCTTTATATTGCTCAAGTCCTTGCATTACACCATTATTATCCGGGTAAGAAATAACAGGCACCGGCATCCCTGGTTTAAGCGAATTTGCTTTGGCCATTTTTTCTTCCATGTCTGCCTTCATTTGCACGCCATCTTTGAACCATGGGTAGCGCTTGTTTAAATCAGCAAGAATGGGCATGATAATATCCTGGTCTTTTTCCCAGTTCAGCATACCAAGTCCATACACTACCACGGGACGATTGCGATAGGCATGTATCAACACTTTCAGCCTGTCTTTAAAATCGTCGGCAAGCCCCTTATAAGGATCTTTCTTCTTAAGATAGCCGGACCACAGAGAATCTCCCGCTTTGCCGGCTTCATACATTTCCCTGCTATCTGCAATCATTGATTGATAATTGCGGTAAACAATGTGATCAACAAGATTGATGAAGTTGTTGTCTGCCGAACCTTCTACAAAGATGTAAGGCGGATTTTTTATTTTAATTTTTGCGGTATCGTAACCGCGTGAATTGATCGTCATGGATGAGTCTGTATACACCGTTACTCTGTCCCACTTCACGATGTCGACGGTATATATACTAGGCACGGTTGCATCTACTTTCAACTGCCAGGTGCCATCAGCTGCAACGTCTACAGAATCGTAGGTTATTGTATCCCAGCCTTTGCTTTTGCTCAGCCATACCTTATTTAAGTAAGTATAAGGGGCCCGATTAATAAACTGAACTTTCCCTTTAATGACGATGTACTTCTTCGCAACTTTCTTTTGCGCCTGTAACGCGCTGATGGCAAGCAATGCACCAGCAACCACTAACAACTTTTTCATTTTGTTTATTTTGAACTTTTAATTTGTATGCATTGAAACATTGAGGCATAGCAAGTCGCGCAGCGGGATTTTCACCCACCGGCTTTTTTACTGTTGTATGAACTCAAATTAATTGGGGGTTTTTCCTCACCACTAAGGCCACTAAGTTTCACTAAGAGATTTCCTAACTCCTAGTTCCTAATTCCTAATTACCTATCGCTTTCTTTCCCGCATCAATAAACTTATCTGCTTCCTGGTAGCCGCCATCGCGGGATACGAGTTTACCGTCGCCGTCGATATAGAGGAAAGATGGGTAGGCGTTCACGCTGTATTTTTTTGCAAGCGCAGGACCTTCGCCTTTCTCCATGTCGAGGCTGACATTGATGAAGTTCTTGTTGTAAAAGTCGGCAACGACATCAAGCGTAAACACATCTTTCGCCATCATGATGCAAGGTCTGCACCATTGTGTGTACGCATCTACAAACACGAGCTTGTGCTCTTTCTTTGCTTGTGCGAGTATAGAAGCCCAATTGCTTTCAGTGAATGTGATGGATCTTTTGTTGTCGTTTTTAACTTTTGCAACAGCCATCGAGCTACGTGCCTTAGTCATCAAAATGGCTGGATCTTTCACTACTACGCCTGCGTTTGTAAAATCAAGCTGATCGCCATTTCCAGCATAAAAAACATAAGCCGGATACATGAGCATAGCTAAATGCGGCGCAAACTTTTTACCTTCTTCTGTTGTCATGTTCATTTTGATGCTGATGCAGTGATCGTTGAAATAACGCGCAACCGAATCTGCAGTAAAAACATCTTTATCTGCTTGCAAATTGACGGGAGAAGGCTTTGCCATCTGTACGTCAACAAAAACAACTTTATTATATTTTTTCGCTTTCGCTACGGCCTCATCAAAACCAATGTTTTGAAAACGAATAGAGTCTTGGGCAAACAAGCTATTCGCAGAAACAAATACTAAACCTGCGAGCATAAGGGCCCGGTCAAAAAATTTCATACAATTCATTTTTTGTTTTTAAATGGAATCAAATTGTTAAGAGTAAAGAACAACTAAGGTGCGTATCCTGTATTTTGTTTTATAAGACCATTAGATATATCAATTTCGCTTTGCGGTATTGGCAATACTTTTTTCGCCTCCGGCAAATCCGGCGACTGCAAAGGTTTTCCCGTGCGTATTAAATCGTAGCGATAAAACCCCTCAAAAGCCAGTTCAAATTTTCGCTGCTGCAATATTTTTTCTATCAATGCATTCGCGTTCGCAAAATCAGCACTGGTCAACGGTGTAGCGTTCGGCAGTGAACGGGTACGTATTGTGTTAAGCAATGTGATGGACTCAGCATTTACGCCTTGTATTCTTGCCAAAGCTTCTGAACGAACGAGCATTACTTCCGCCAATCGTATTACAGGCACATTGTCTCTGCTGTTTTGATTATTGAACTTGAATGTCGTGTAATCATTGAGGCGATCTGTGTTATAAATCTGATCTCCTTTAAACATCAACTGGCTCACACGCAGATCACCGCTTTCAAACTCGCTCATGAAATTTTTATTGATCCAGAATGCGCGTTTGTAATAATAAGTGGAACCAACGCTATTGCTAACTGATGTACTTGTGCCCACCATCTGGCTCACGGGAAATGCAAGTATGTGCTCGGCTGTAAGATTTTGCGCTGCTCCGGAAGGATTTGCAGGAAACAGCTGCAGGAGATTATTGACGATCGAATAGGTGCCCGTCTCGTCAAGTACTGCCTTCGCAGCATCCCCCGCTTCTTTGAATTTTCCCATGTACAAATAACATCTTGCAAGCAAAGCATTGGCTCCGCCTTTTGTGGCACGTGATCTTGTGTTGAGATCATTTGCCTGTTTCTCAGGTAATATAGCGGCCGCTTCAGTAAGATCTTTTACAATGCTGTTATAAATATCGCCATTGGTAGAGCGTGGTATTACCTGCCCTGTCTTGTAACCCTGGAATGGCGTTAATTGCAGCGGCAAACCCAATCCATCCATTTTGCCTGTCAGGGCACCGTCTCCGTACAACTTGAGCAAATCAAGATAAGCATAGGCGCGAATAAATTTTGCTTCTGCTATGAACTGATCTTCCTTTGCCTGCTCAAATTGACCAAAGCGTGGAATTTTATCGATTATGTTATTGGCGATATTGACTGTCTGAAAATACTCCGTCCACATTCCTACAACACTATAATCCGTGGGCAATGCTGTGCCCTTTACATAAGCATCATAATTAATCGCATGATTCAGTGTTGTGGTGCTGAAGTCACCGAAAGTATAAGCGATGTATTGTGTGGCAGAGCCAAACAAATTGTAGTAGCCTTCCATCAATGCCTGTTCTGCACCGCTTGATGTAGCAAACACATCCTTATCTACCAATGTGTTTTCCGGTGATATGTCCAGCTTTTTATTGCAGGCGATCATGGAGATTGCCGCGCCAAAAAGCAGTAAGTAAAATATTTTTTTTGTCATGGTTACTTCTCTTTAAAATCTACAATCCAACATTGAAACCAACCTGGTACATTTTGTTTTGCGGCATCGTTATTTCATCATAGCCCGATTGCAGCGCCGATGAGCCAAATGCATTCACTTCAGGATCCAGGCCAGTGTACTTTGTAAGGGTAAACAAATTGGTTGCTCTCGCAAATATCTGAATGGTTCGTACTGTATTTTTTGTCGCATGCATCAGCTTATCAGTGCGCACATTATATGCGAGTGAAAGTGTGCGCAAACGCAGGTATGATGCATCTTCCAGGAAACGACTGATTGTTCTGCTAGTGGTAAAATCCATTGTACTCGCTGCCGATCCCGGTGATGTTGTAATGGATGCATTTGCCAATTTTGGAATTGCCGTAATATGACCGGGCACTAACCAGTGGTCCATTATATCTGTGCTTAAATTCGCAGCATCCGCGGTGGCATAAGTAAGAAGGCTCGCTTTTGCACCGTTGATCATTTTTCCCCCGTAAGAAAATGAAAGGAATGCATTCAGCTCCCAGTTCTTATAAGTAAATGTGTTTCCCAAGCCACCAAAGAAATCAGGTAAACTTGTTCCGTACGGTTTTCTGAAATCATTCACATCATTAACTACAGCAAACAGCGAAGCCGGAGGTATGGTGGAAACGCCGCCTTTGTTATCGTTCCACAAAGGATTACCTGTCATTGGATCTACGCCCTGCCATGTGTACAAAAAGAATTGCGCAGCGGGCTCCCCTTCTTTCATGTACTTGTAGGCATCATTTGCAAGGCCCACTTCTTCACCGCTAAAATTGAGCTTAATAATTTTATTGGTGTTGCGTGAAATGTTGAAATTAAGTGCCCATGAAAAATTCTTTCTTCTCATCACATCGCTGGTGATCGTCAATTCCAATCCTTTGTTCATCATATCGCCGATGTTTTGCGGCTGCGATGTCCAGCCCTGGTATAGCGGAACGGCTGAACTTAGTATCATGTCTTTGATGCGGCGCTGATAGTAATCAAACACCACGGTCAGGCGGCTGTCGAACAACGATGCATCCAAACCGATATCAACAGATCTCGTTCTCTCCCACTTTAGATTTGGGTTATCCGGTTGCTGCATTTGCAAGATCGGAGTTCCCGCATAAGTGATGTTGTCGCTATTGATCGTATATTGTCCCTGGCTGCCATAGTACGAAGTCGTGCTGTTGTTTCCGGAATAGCCAACACTACCACGTATTTTAAGATCGGTGATCCATTTTTGATTCATCAAAAATGACTCTTGCGATAAGCGCCAGCCTGCAGAGAATGATGGAAACCCAACATATCTGTTGTTGCTTGCAAACCTTGATGAACCGTCAATTCTGTAAGTGATGCCGGCAAGATATTTATTCTTAAACTCATAGTTGGCTCTCGCAAAATAAGACACCAGCGCCCATTTCTGGTTCAATGCAGATGATACATACCTCCTGCTTGCCGCAGTTATGCTCCTGATGTTGTCGTTGAAAAAACCATAACCGCCAATGCCGGTAGTCGATTCATTTGACTGCTCATAACTTTGACCCACGATGGCATTGATGTAGTGACTGCCACCTAGAGTTTTAAGAAAAGTAATGGTGTTGTTTACAACGATCTTTCTGTTGTTCGCAGTGCTTTGTACAGCATCGTCGCCAAAGCCGCTTGGCAGTTTCACTCTTCTTGTATAGGCATTTGAGTTGGTAAACTGCGTACCAAACTCAGAGCGCAAATTGAGCCATGAGTAAGGCTTGTATTGCAAAAAGATATTTCCCAATGCATCCGAAACGTTTAGCGTATTCGTATTCAGATTGGCATCTGCTACCGGATTAGCATCTAACTTTCCGTAAGGGTTTGTACCAATGCCGTAGTAATATTTCCCTGTTGAATCTTTTACGGGAAGATTCGGTGCTTTCGTAATGGCGGCGCGGTAAATAGCCGGCGCATTCATTGACGAATTGGCTGAATAGTTCATCGACATGTTTACACCGAGCGATATAGCTTTCGATGCCTGGTAATTTACATTTACTCTTCCTGTGTACCTGGTATAATCATTGTTGATCACATAACTCGGCTGATCTGTGTATGAACCACTAATAAAGAATTGCGCCTTATCGGTTCCTCCGGCCATTGATACATCTGCCTGTTGTGTAAAAGCGGTGCGTGTTACTTCGTCCTGCCAATTAGTATTGTAAGGTGAATTGAAAATTTTAGTTGAACCCAGTTCTTTGTAGTACGTTGTGTATATGTCATTGTACTGCGGGCCATTAAGCAATGAATATTTTCCTATCGGCTGAACTGCTCCGGCCGTATAACGAACGTTGAAAGATGTTTTTCCCCTGTTGCCTTTTTTAGTGGTAATCAAAATAACACCGGCAGAACCGCGTGAACCATAGATTGATGTGGCATACGCATCTTTCAAAATTTCGATTGACTCAATGTCCGCGGGATTTAAAGAAGCAAGCGGATTGTTTTCAAATGATTGTTCCGGTGTAAGATTGTTGCTCACATTCACGCCGCCAAAACTTGCCGCGGCTGTGGTTGAATTTTTAAAAGTGCTTGTGTTCGTAGTTTTTCCCGAGCCGTACACTGGCATACCATCAATAACAATCAGCGGTTGGTTGCCGTCAGGATTCAATGTGCTCAAACCACGAATAGTAATGGCTGTCGCAGAGCCCGGAACGCCTGAACTTGACAACACGTTTACGCCTGCAGCTTTTCCGGTTATTGCGTTATCGAATGAAATATCTGCTGCCTTATTTAACTCGTCCCCACTTATGGAAGTAATGGAACCGGTGATGTTTCTTTTTCTTTCATTGCCATAGCCCACTACCACAACTTCATTCATGTCTTTACTCGCGGACAAAAGCCTGAGTGCCTGAAAGACATTCTTGTTGCAGGCGGTTTCAAGTTTTGCAAAACCAACGGCTGTTACCACAAGTGTATCACCTGGTTGTACAAGCAAATGAAATTTCCCGTTCTCATCACTGGTTGTGCCTTTCTTAGAACCTTTTACTCTGATAGAAGCGCCGGGAACTATAGCACCATCTTTTTCTGAGCTAACAGTACCCTCAACCTTGCGGGTTGCGGACTTCGTATCCTGTGCGTGCGACATCGAAGCTATGCACGATATTGCAACGAGATACAGAATATGTTTGCGTATTTTTTTTCTCAAAGCCATATCCACGTGCAGTCATTAATGGTTATTAAAATAGAAAATACAGTTGAACATTGCTGATGACATATGGAGATGTCATCAGCAATATTTGTTTTAATTACTTATTCAGGGAACTGGCCTTTCCAGGTATCGTTGATAAATGAGTAGGTGCCCGCCGCCGGCATCGACGCTTGTCCGCCCACGATCCAAATGGTGTTATTGTTCACAAAGTAACTAAAATGTGCACGTCCGGCAATGCTGGAAGGCAACGCTCTTACATCACCTGCAGAAGCTTTTTTCCAGGTCACACCTTTGTCTTCAGATATCCATAATTCGCTGGAGGCATCGGTCGAATTTACCTCGCCGCCAAACAGGAACAACTGGTCCTTGTACACAATCACTTTGTGTCCCCATCTTTCCGTAAATACCTGTGTAGTTGTTACCTGCGTCCAGTTCGCACCATCGGTAGAGTTCCACACATCATTCAGCAATTTGCCTGAATTGTCTCTACCGCCAACAACCCATATTTTGTTATCGTAAACAAATACGGCTGGCTCCGTTCTTGCTATAAAAGCCGCAGCATCAGTAACTTTTGTCCATGTCGCACCGTCTGTGGTGCTCCAAACATCATTCAATGCAGTGCCCGGGGAGTTTGCGTTACCGAATGCAGGATAACCGTTTCCGCCAATCACAAACAATTTGCTATTGAACACAACTGCCGCTGTACGTTCGCGGGCCGACCATATCGTAGCGCCTGCAGCCGGTGTGGTAAGCGTCCAGGAAACACCGTCTGTAGAACTCCATACCTTGTTCGTAACATTGCTGAAGTTGAAACCGATCCCGGGAACCAGACCACCAACCAGCCACATTTTATTATTAAATCCAAACACACCTGTCTGGCGCTCTGCGTAAGGAACATTGTTCGTTGCATCGTCTTTCGCAGTCACCTTTGTCCACGTGATTCCATCTACAGAAGACCACAATCCGGAGTTAAACACACCGAATGAACCGCTCTCCGCTGCTGCTACCCAAAGCTTGCCGCCATAGAATCCTGCAGTGGATGTGCGATAAGGCCCCCAGCCGCCATTGGCTGTTGCCTGCTGCCATGCAACTGTTTTAGGATCAAGTTTGGCAACGTTTACCCTTACTGTGTAATTGCGTTTTGTTATACCATCTTGTGCAACAGAAGTATACATTACCGGAGAGGAAAAATTATTTGCTGTGGTGCCCGAAACCTGCACCACTTCACCCACTTTGGTGGTAGAATTAGGCACTGCTTTAAAGATGGCAACGAGTGAAGAAACATTTGTTTGAAATGGCAAACTATCTGTGTTTTCAATGGTTGCCTTGGTTTCATCAATCTTGAAACTCACGTTCACATCTTTAATACTGAATTCGCTTAAACCGGCGAGATTACTTTTTGCTTCATCTTTTTTGCAGGATGCAAGCAATGTTGTACCAATCAGGAAAATGCCCAACACTCTGTGGGTGCTTTGGGAGGAATAAGACAGCATAGTTTTGTTGTTTTTTATTTTCAAAAAATACAGGCGCAGGAGTTCCCGTTCCCGTTTTTAAAGAGAATTAGCAAATGGCAAAAACAATAAATGTTAAGAGGGACGTTGAATAAGGCAAAAGTTAAAAATCAAAAGTCAAAACAGGCGGCTCTCAAATGAACCTCAACTGCTTGTTAAAGCAAGGTCCAACATTTACCACTAAGGAACGAAGGGCACTAAGACACACTAAGAGAGACCGCGTATGGTGAAACTCTTTTTACTTTTTACTTTTTACTTTTTACTTTTCTATTGCATGGCTTTCATTGGCACCGCTTTCATTACTTCTTTCTTTTCTTCTTTTTTCTGCGTGGTGGCAACGGGTACAGATTTTCCGAATAGTTCCTCGAGCTTCAGTTCCATTGGTCCTTTCTTTGTGCTTTCAAAACCTACTTCTTTTAGCAATATTTTTCCTTGCGGATCTATCAGGTATGTTGTGGGTACGCCGGTGATGGCGAAACCTTTATCTGCTACGGAATTATCATCCAGCGTTTGTATCCATGGATTGTTTTCCTGCGCCACCGCTTTTAACCATGCAGCTTTGTCTTTATCAATCGAAATGCTCAGCATTTCAAATTCATTGCTTTTAAACGTTTTATACACTTCGCGCATGTGCGGAAACGACTGTCTGCAGGGGCTGCACCAGCTGGCCCAGAAATCGATGATCACATATTTTCCTTTTAGCGAAGCGAAATCAAATTGCTTCCCTTCAGGAGAAACGGCTGTAAAGTTTTTCACCGTGGCACCGATGGCAGAGCTTTTCAAACCCTGTATATAGTTGGCTACTCTCTTTGCATCATCTGTTTTTTTAACAGCCGGGGAAAACATTGCGTATGTTTTTTCAAGCTCATCAACACTCATCATGTTTCTTGCATAACCGACCACTGCAAAGGCCGACACGTAACTGTCTTTATTTTCTTTTACAAACGACATGATCATTGGAACAATAATCGCCTTTTGCAGTGAGTCCCTGCTTTTGCTCAATGCCGCAGCATTCGGATCGGTCTCGGGCAGCCATCCTTTACCATAAATTTTCTCCAGCTGCTGATTCACTTTCTTAAATGCAGCTGATTGTTGATCATTATAAGACTGATATAGCTCTGGCGTTTTACCTCCTGTGACCTTTGTACTGTGAAAACCTTTTGTGATGTCGGTAGTAAGGTAATAGGTTCCCGGTTTGTCGATCAACACACCGTAGGGCTGGTACATTCCATTGTTGCGGATATCATACTCGTCATAGAACAATTGCAGCACAGGTCCTTCATACGGCAACTCTATGGAAAAAGCGCCATCTGATATTATCGCTGTATCCTTCGTGGTGTGACCGGTGTAGGTGAACACGTTATTGTATCCTTTGGTATCGCCGGATACCTTTCCTTTGAAAATGATCTTACTTTGCGCACTGGCGCTCGCTACAAGTGAACTGCATATTATGGCGGCTGTATAAAATTTCATCAGGCTGTTTTTAAAAAATCAAAATTCAAAAGTCAAAATAGCGGCTCCAGTTTTTTACTTTTTACTTTTTACTTTTACTTCCCTATTGACAGTACATAATTATCAAATTATTATTTCTGTTTTGAGTCTAATATGTGAACACCCCAATTAAATACGTGAACGCCTCCCACCACTTTAGATTCCTGATTTGATCCCTAAAATGTTGCAGCTTTCATATAAATAGATAATTTGCAGTATGCCTTTAACCAATATACAACCGACTTCAGGCAGCAAAATCAGGCAGATTGTGATGCTGTTTTTGATATTCCAGGCTTTCTGGTTCCTGTTCTATATTTTGTCGGGAACACTGCTGAAAGTGAACGATGTGCATATTGTCATAATGCGCAGGTTCTTTATCCATTGCAATGGTTTCCTTTCATTGTCACTCGGTGCATTTGTTATCTTTCCATACTTTATTGCTAAAAGAAGATTCTATCCCCTTCTTATTATTGTACCTGTAATAATATTTGTCCTTGCCAATGTGGACCTTGCAGGGCAAAGATGGCTGCTGTCGCCCACAAGGCCATTCAAACCCATCGCTAATCTGGGCGGAAAATCGGTAGCAATGGCTACGTTGCAGCTATCGCCAATTGCGTGGTTGTGGTCTACGGTAGGTATGCTGGTGTATATGCTGCTGGGAATTGGTTACGCCTATATGAGAGACTGGTTTGTGAAAGACAGAGAGACAAGAATTTTACAACAGGAAAAAACAAGCGCTGAACTTGCATTACTCCGCTATCAACTCAATCCGCATTTCCTGTTCAATACCATCAATGATATTTATTACCTCGCACTCATTCAATCTGCATCAACAGCAGATGCTTTGCTGGAGCTCTCTGACCTGCTGCGTTATGTTTTACATAATAAAGACGAAAAGGTATCGGTGCACAAAGAGATTGAGTACCTGAAACAATTTATCAAACTCCATCTTTTCCGTTTCACTGATGATGTGATCATACTAAATACAGATATAGACGAACCTGGAAGAGAATGCCTTATCGCGCCGCTGATACTTAGTACCTTCCTTGAAAACGCCTGTAAACACGGACAATTGGGCACAGAGGAAATTCCCATCACAGCGCTGATCGAAATTAAAAACAAGCAACTTTTATATCGCGTAGAAAATGTAATTGACGAAGGAAAAGTAAAAGATGCGACAAGCGGCATTGGCTTACCAAATCTGCAACGCAGGCTTTCATTGCTGTATCCCGGTCACCATACCATTTCTTTGCAGGAGGAAGAAGGAAAATATATTGCAGAACTTCAAATTGACTTAGCTTATGATAACATGCATCGCGATTGATGATGAAGCAAATGCACTCGGCGTCATTACTGAATATGCCAAGCGCATTCCCGACCTTGAATTGGTGCAGGTTTACAAAGACCCTGCAAAAGCCCTGCAGGACATAAGCGCTGGCAAAATACAATTCGACCTTGTGTTTCTCGATATACAAATGAGTCGCATCAACGGCCTTGCGCTTGCGCAAAGATTGCCTCAACACACGAATGTGATCTTAACAACTGCCTATCCTGATTTTGCGTTGCAGGGTTATGAAATGGACGTGGTTGATTACCTGCTGAAGCCTTTCTCTTTTGCAAGATTTGAACGTGCCGTAAAAAAAGTTCGCTCCATCAGCGGCGCCGAACAAAGCTCATCGCCTGCGCAATCATCGCAATTGCTTTCTCCGGAAAAGGACGATTTTATTTTTGTCAAATCCGATAGCCGGATGATCAAAGTAATGCTCGATAGCATTTACTATCTCGAAGGTTCAGGCAACTATGTTATCATTCACACTACAAAAGGTAAAGTAATGGTATTGCAAAATCTTAGGAAATTTGAAGATCAACTGCGTCCGTATAAATTCATTCGCATTCATAAATCGTTTATCATTTCTTTGAATTATGTTGATGTGATTGAGCGCAGTACTGTTCGTGTGCATACGTTCGAACTGCCGATTGGAGAAACTTACAGAGAAGAATTTCATCAGTTTATTGATAAGCAGTACAGGAATTTTTAGGAACTAGAAATCAGGAATTAGAAGTCAACCCCGTTTCCTTACAGATATATCTTCTGTTGAGATTGCTTCGCCCGGTTCTTTTTTATTTATTTTACTTTTTATAATTCAACCATTCATTTTCCACAGGGCTCGCAATGACGTGCCACTCTCGAATTCAGCAGTAACAGGTTGTAGCCTTAAGTTCAAAATGGTAGCGCCGTCATTGCGAGACCCTGCGGAGAGTGGAGATTGTAAAAGGAAATATTCCTGAAATGTAAGGAATGGGTCGAAGCAATCCCGCCCGGGAATATTATTCCTAAGGAAACGAATCAGCGTCACTTGCGTGCTTTCTCCGTTCCAAATTCCCATTTTACCCACACGAACCGTACTATTCCTAAAATTAAATAGAAAGATTCCGATCTTTTCAATTTCTTTGCATCCTTAACAGGAACCAATAACCTGTTATTATAACACCAAACCCAAACCATGATAACCAACCGTACCCAAGCCAATTTTGGCACTCCCGCAATATCGTGCTCACGATCCCGTTATTATCCATTTTTTGCAGACCAGAAAAACGCATAAGGCTCAAAAGGCCATTAATAATGCATTTCCAGGAAATTGCTGTTTTCAATTAGTCAATATTATAGTACGCCTTAGCAGGCTGACAAATCCAATTATATGAGACCAAAACTCTACCTGTCCATTTTATTGTTGTTGCTTACCGGCTCATTATTTTCCCAAACTGTAAAACTTACGGACTGTAATGAAACATCAACCATAACGCTTAGCTGGACCGGCTCCGAATTTTCAGGAAACGGGGTCCAGGGCACTTATCACCTCTATCCCGTTGGAGCCACCTGGATGCTGATGCTCGGAAATGCAGGCGATTTATACTACCATAACCTTGCCGCCGGCCAAACCATTCCTACATCCTGGTACTCAGGAACCACCAATGTATGGGTAAAGGACAATGGCTGTGCCCTATCTTCTGTTACAGTGTTGGCAGGAGCCGATGTAACAACAGGCTCGGCCAGCAGTGTCAGTTTTACAACCGCAACTGTTTCAGGCAATGTCACCTACGCGGGCAACGGCCCAGTAAGCGAAAAGGGAATTGCTTATGGTACAAGCACTGACCCAACCATCGCCGACGGCAAAGTAGCCAACGGTTCCGGCACAGGTGCGATCTCTTCGAACCTTACCGGACTTACGCCCGGCACATGGTACCACGCAAGGGCATATGCGACAAATGCCACAGGAACGGCCTATGGAGCGGAAATCACTTTCCAAACGCCTGTACCTCTTACGGTTGCCAGCGTTACGGCCGCCTCACCCAATCCCACAAATGCATCATCTGTTTTATACACCGTTACATTTAGCGACAACGCTACAAATGTAACGCCAGCCGCTTTTGGATTTACAACAACCGGAGGCCTTACAGGACCGACTGTCACCGGTGTTAGCGGAAGTGGCACCACTTACACGGTAACAGTTAATACAGGCTCCGGAGATGGCGGCCTGCGACTTGTAGTAAATGGAAACGCAATGGGTGCTGTTCCTACCAACTCTCCCTATATTGGAGCTCCATTTTACCAAATTGACAAAACTGCGCCAACGACATCCATCACCGCGAATCCTCCTGCGCTTACCAATTCAACAAATGCAAGCTTTTCATTTACCAGCAGCGAAAGCCCTTCGACATTTGTAGCAAAACTGGATGCAGGATCATATGCTGCACCTACATCACCTCAAAGTTACAGCGGCCTTTCAGCAGGCAGCCACACCTTTTATGTAATGGCCACGGACAATGCAGGCAATACAGATGCAACGCCGGCAACATACACGTGGACAATTGATAACTTGGCACCCGTAGCTCCCGTTGTAGTAACCGTTGCGAATGGCGCAAGCGTCACTACTGCAACACCTGTCTATAGTGGCACCGCGGAAATCAGTTCGACCGTTAACGTCATAGTAGACGGAACTTCCATAGGTACTGCTACTGCAGATGCATCCGGCAACTGGACGCTTACGCAGCCCGCTTCGCTTTCTAACGGTTCACATACCGTAAAAGCCACAGCAACTGATGCAGCAGGCAACACAAGTGCAAACAGCTCAACCAACTCTTTTACTGTTTCGTTGCTTACTATTTCTCCAACAACAGTGCCTTCAGGAACTGTCACTACCGCATACAGCCAAACATTAACAGCATCTAACGGCACGACGCCTTATGCTTTTATAATCACCTCCGGTTCATTGCCTGCAGGTGTAACACTGTCTGCAGGGGGCGTGCTTTCAGGAACGCCTACGGCAGGCGGCACTTTCAACTTTGTGGTAAAGGTTACAGATGCTGCTGCAAAAACAGCAACACAATCATATACACTTACTATAGCTGCTCCGAGTATATCTATGGCTCCAGCCAGTGTACCGGCAGCAAACCAAAATGTGGCATACATTGCTACTGTGACAGCAGCAGGTGGTACTGCTCCATACAGCTACTCGCTTTCTTCAGGCGCATTGCCTCCGGGAATGAGTTTAACGAATACCGGCACCTTATCAGGAACGCCAACTGCAAGCGGCACATTCAACCTTACGATTACCGCCCAGGATGGCTCAACCGGCGCGGGCCCTTACACTGCAAGCAAATCATATTCTTTGGTTGTAAATGCCCTGCCAACGCTCACATTTTCTCCTTTACCTGCGAGTACTTACGGAGATGCCGATCTTACATTAAGTGCTACCAGCACCAATCCCGGACCAGCTATCACTTATACAAGTATGAACACTGCCTTTGCAACTATTGTTAATGGTAACCAGGTGCATATCGTTGCTGCAGGAACGGTTATTATCAAAGCATCGCAAGCAGGCGACGCCAATCACGGCGCACCGGTTGATGTACAACAAACACTCGTAATCAATCCAATGTCGATTAATATTATAGCAACTGCGAAAACCAAAGAGTACGGATCTCCTGATCCTGTATTAAACTACACAACACTGCCTTCGCCTGTGAATGGAGATGTAATTTCAGGAGCGCTTGCAAGAACGGCGGGCGAGAATGTAGGCACCTACAGCATTACACAGGGAACGTTGTTGCTAAGCAGTAACTATACTATTACTTATTACGGAGCGAACTTCTCCATTACTGCTGCACCGTTAACCATTACGGCAGATAGTAAAACAAAAACTTACGGCGACGCCAATCCAGCACTTACTGCAACGTATACCGGTTGGGTAAATGGCGATGGTGTTTCCAGTTTTACAACAGCGCCTGCCATCGCTACAACCGCGACTACATCAAGTCCGGCGGGCAACTACCCTATCAATGTAAGCGGTGCGGTGAATCCAAACTACACCATCACTTATGTTGTGGGAAATCTTGCAGTAAACAAAGCAACGCTGACAATTACAGCTGATAACAAAACAAAAGTTTATGGTCAAAACAATCCACTGTTAACGATTAGCTACAGTGGCTTTGTAAACAATGATGATGCTACTAAATTAACACCGGCAGCAACTGCAAATACATCAGCAACCGCTGCCAGTGCCGTGGGCGATTACACCATTACAGCAAGTGGCGCGGTAAACGCAAACTATACCATCAACTATGTAAATGGAAAATTGTCGATCACTTCGGCAGCATTGACCATCACAGCGGACAACAAAACAAAAGCTTATGGTGCGGCGCTTCCAACATTTACCGCAACGTATAGTGGCTGGGTAAATGGCGATGGCGTTTCAAGCCTCGCTAACGCGCCATCCATTACTACAACTGCAACTGCAGCAAGCAATGCAGGCAACTATCCTATCACGGCAACAGGTGCAGTAAATGCAAACTACAACATCAGTTATGTAACGGGTAATCTTGCTATCACCACCGTTCCGTTAACCATTAAGGCAGATGATAAAACCAAAATATACGGCGATGCCGACCCTGCGTTGACCTACGTTGCAACCGGTTTGGTAAATGGCGATGGCAACAGCGTGATCACCGGCGCATTGAAAAGACTTGCCGGCGAGAACGTGGGCAACTTCCCTATCAATCAAAATACATTGAGCGCGGGTAACAACTACATCATCGCTTACACTGCGGCCAACTTTGCAATCACACCCGCAACGCTGACGATTACAGCTAATCCGCAAACAAAAGTCTACGGAACGGCAGATCCTGCTTTAACTTTTGTTGCAACAGGCTGGAAATATAGCGACGACGTGACCATCGGAAAACTGGCAAGAGTAGCCGGAGAAAATGCAGGCACCTACGCCATACAACAAGGAACAATTGGCGCAGGCGCAAACTACACCATTGCTTTTTTTGGCAATACGTTTACCATTACTAAAGCGCCGCAGCTAATTACCTGGAGCCAGGACCTTACAATAGGCTGTACAGCAGACATAGCACCAATTCAGTTGAACGCAACTGCAAACAGTGGCCTGGCTGTTTCTTACTCCATTGCAAACACGAGTGTAGGAACGATCAGCGGTAACTCGCTTACACCGGTACTGCCGGGCTATGCGGTGATTACAGCAAATCAGGCCGGCGATGCCAATCACTTTGCAGCTCCTTCTGTTACGAACACTGTAAACTACAGATCAGCATCTGCAATAAGACAACACTGGAGCGATGTATTGATGTTTGACAACAGCAGCAACAACTACACCAAATGGGAATGGTATAAAAACAACACCGTGGTGACCAACCAAACTTCGGCTTACTACAGCGAAGCAAAAGCACTAAACGGCACATACTATGTAGTGGCCACCGACAAAAACAATGTAGCGATTCAGTCATGTCCGCTAACATTAAATGGCAGCGCTACAGTTACTGCCGGAATCAAAGTATACCCTAATCCATCTACTGCAGGTTCGAGCGTAACAGTAACTTGTAGCTATACGGCTGCGGCATTGCAAGGTGCGAAAATGGCGATCGTTGATATGTCAGGCAAAGTACAACAGGAGCTTACGAATGTAACGGCGACACAAACGATCGCAGCACCGTCTGCACGCGGCATGTATTACATTACGCTGCTGCTGAAGAACGGAGCGAAAACGAGTGTGAACCTGCTGGTGAAGTAAGCAGTAATTAGAAATTAGTAACTAATAATTAAAGAATTTAAAATCATTATAGGATGAATAGAAAAATGCTCGCAATGTCACTTGGCTTACTGGCCATCACGGGCAATGCAATATCTCAGGAACTAAGCGTCGAAATAAATGGCGGCCTGCAGGGATTGCATTACGATCTTCCCGGCGGCAACGTGAAACCGCAAGCCGGTGGCGCACTGGGCGTTGGATATATGTTTCCCGTGCACAAAAACTGGAACGTACTAACCGGCATTAACGGCGCATTCTATGCAACAAAAGCTACGCTAAATAGCCAGCTCACCTACTCTTCCTTCCAGGTAGATGATATGGGCTCCGCGTTTCAATACAACGTAAAAACAACAGGCTACCAGGAAAAACAAACCTTCATGGCAGTAACAGTTCCGCTGATATTGCAATACCACACCAACGGTGAAAAAATACAATGGTACATCAACGGCGGTGCGAAGCTCTTAATGCCGTTTAGCGGAAAAGCAAAAGCTTCTGCTGACCAGATCGAAACTTCCGGCTACTACCCCGACATGAATGTAGAAGTGAAACAACTGCCTGAACATGGTTTTGGCACCGTTCAAAACTGGAGCGGCACGAGCAACGCCGACCTCAAGCTTGGCGCTATGGCGAGCTTTGCAACGGGTGTGAGTTTCCCGCTCTCTACAGGTATGCGCCTGTACGCAGGTGTGTATGCAGACTATGGCCTTACCAACGTTTACAAAAAAGATGGCAGCGGTTCTATGCTTTCATATAGCGCCACCGGCGTAAATAATATCGTGCCCGGCACCGTGTTGAACATGGAAGCAGCAGGAAACGCCTACCCTAATGCATTTGGCATACAAGTGAAGCTTGGTTTTGACCGCAAAAAATCGAAGTCTGCTCCGGCCGCTCCTGCCGCAGGCAAATCGGCATCTACTACAGGAAAATCAGATTCTGTTGCAAAAACATCGGTTCCTGCATCCAAAGTGCAACCTGAACCAGAAGTGAAGAAAGACAGCCAGACAACTGCTGTGCAACCGGTAGAACAAGTGAAGCAAATCGCTCCGCCACCGCCGCCACCTGCTGTTATGTCAGACGAAGAAATGGGAACACTACAGGACCCTGTGGCGTTTGGAAAAATCGGCAGCACCGACGTTCCTGAGGCACTCAAACCGCGCCTGGATAGCATCGCCAACATTATGAAAAAATATCCCACCATGCGTGTATCTGTCACTGGCCACACCTGTGATATCGGGTCTGACGAAACCAACCAGAAAATCGGCCTCAAACGCGCCCAGGAAGTGGCTGCATATCTTGCAAACAAAGGCATTGATGCCGATCGTATTGAGGTGACATCCTTGGGCAAAACAAAGCCGTTGATGCCAAATACGAGTGAAGAAAACAGAAGAGTGAATAGAAGAGTTGAGATAATGGTGTTGTAGAATTTTTATCAGAGATATAAGGCCCGCAGCGATGCGGGCTTTTTTGTTTTTGGGAAAAATTTATTAAGTTCACAAACGTCCCAAATCGTCATTTTTCAATTTCTTAAAATAAACGGATGTAAAATTTACACATCATTTTTCATGCGACATTTAGTAATCCTCATCAAGTTCACAATCTTGTCAGCAATTTGTTTTGGACAACAAAATAACACCTATATAGAAAGCCTTTTATCTGGCAAGTACTATCCCGAAAACAGGCTTATCAAAAACAATCATATAAAATATGTAATCGATAGCTGCGAACTTACTCTTCCTGGCGAAATGAATATTAAAATTTATGACATTCTTGGAAGATTGATCGGAGACATCAACTATCCTATTGATAGTTTCAGAAACCCGTTTATTTATAGAATTAGCGGTGACACCACTTATCGATTAAAATACAACGACGAAAAGACTGCCCTTCTTGGATTTGAACGATTTATTCAAAACAATAAAGGACAAGTTCAAAGCTACCTCGACTGTTACAACTATTATGGCAGGAAAGACAGCTATTATGTCGGCTATGAAGAGTTTTTCTACGATGAAAAGAATCTCCTTAAAACAAAATTGACCTATTTCAAAGAAGACTATCCTGGAAATGTATCTGATCAAATCGAAATCAAACCAACGAGTTTGGAACTAAATGATGTAGTCTATTACTCGTATCAAAATCTCAAAGGCCAAACCAAACTTGTAATTGGAAGGCATGGTTTGGGAAAAGCAGAATGGCGCAAAACAGACAGCGCAATTTATGACAAATACAACAGGATAATCCGGCTAAATTCTTTTTCAAAGTCGGGCACAATTGGCGAACTGGTACATAACAATTTAAACAGAATTACGGAATATATTTACACAGACACCTCACTGGAAACTATCAATTACGAAGTATACTGCGATGCCCCTCCACCAAACATTGACTGTTTTCCGTATACTCAAACCAGCAAGGATATGGAACTAATCATTTACAATAAAGACAAATTAAAGCGAGCAGTGTATGGCTTTTACGCCAACGGCAAAAAGTACTTGATCGATAAATTTGAATATCATTGCTACTAATTCGAGTTTTCGAACTTTGAAAACAAATCCTTTTCGACGTCGGCAAACTGTTAACTATATATGAAATTACTTATGAATGATAAGCTGACAGATTTCAACACGGATGAAGCGAAAGTATTCGAACACCTTGCATGGGTCGTCTGACAAATATTAAAGCTTATGACAACAAACAATAATAAACCCTGGCCCTACCCCGATTCCCTCGACGCTCTCATCGCGTCACCCCAGCACCACAAGCTCTTATTCGAAAATGAATTCGTGCGGGTGCTGGATACGCTTATTCCACCGGGCGAAACAACGGCGATTCATACGCATCGATATCCGGCGTCTACTTACATTTTGAGTTGGTCGGATTTTGTGAGATTTGATGACGAAGGTAATGTGATGCTCGATACAAGAATGCTTGAAAAAAAGCCCGGCCCGGGAGCTGCCAATTGGGTCGAAGCGCTTCCACCACATGTTTTGCAGAATGTTGGCACGCAGGATATTCATGTGATTAGCGTGGAGCAAAAAATCGAAAAGTTATAGTTAATTTAAACCGACTGCATTAACCATACACGTCTGTGAATACTCTTAAAAAATAATTGGAAACAATATTCCCCAGAACAACTGAAGAAGACCGTTAAACTAATGAAAACTAAAATTCCCGCTCTGCTGATTTATTTGAGGCTCGTGATTGGCTTGATATTGATCTTTCTAAGCTGCCTGCATTTTGATGGCTATAAAACAACTGCAATCATTCTTTTAACCACCGGATTATTGACAGATATTTTCGACGGAATTATTGCAAGACAATTAAAAATATCAACGCAAAAACTCAGACGCTTAGACTCAACCATCGACCAAATATTTTTCATTTCGGTTGCAATTGCAACATATATCCAGTGTCCTGATTTTTTTAAATCAAATGCAGTAAAATTGGGAATACTGATTATGTTTGAAGCATTGACATATCTGGTAAGCTTCTTAAAGTTCAAAAAAGAAATTGCCACGCATTCCATTGGCGCAAAAGTATGGACACTGTTATTGTTTGCAACGCTAATTCAGGTTATCGTGCAATGCCAATCAACCATATTATTCAACATATTATTCTGGGTTGGCTTGCTGACCAGAATTGAAATTGCGGCGATTATTCTCGCCTTAAAAAATTGGACAAACGATGTACCTTCATTCTATCACGCCTTAAAGCTCAGCCGTGGAGAAGAAATAAAAAGACACAAAATGTTTAACGGCTAATGCGATATAGGAGCATTGCAAAAGCGAACTGATTCTATTAAATTGTGCAATATTATTATCCTACCCTCTACCATTAAACTTTATAAACTTAAACGAAAATGAAGCACTTTCTTGTACTTGCTTTCGTAGCCTTACCCATTACAATGCATGCGCAAACCCCAATCGCCAGAGGCGTTACAATCGCATCAGACAGCACAATAAAAGTGATTTATAGAAACAAGCTAAAACCTGTAACACAAACCGCGTACTACCTGAACGGCACTTTTTTCGGTAGCTCAATGCCATCCATCAACCCAAATACGATAGAAAGCATAGATGTCCTCCACGCAGACACGATCAACGGCATTCAATATAACGGTAAAATTCTCATAAAGACGAAAGTCAGTTACACACCCAAACCAATTACCCTGAATGAACTAAAATTCAAATACACAAACATTACGGACAACCCAGTTGTATTTATGATTGATGGCGACATCATCAATGCCGATTACGACAAATATCTTATCGACGAAAACAATGTACTTCAAATCATTGTGGACGAAATTAATAACCCGAAAGAAAAACTTCAGTTGGAATTTGTAAAGGTTTTAACGAAGACCGAAGAAAATATTAAGAAGTCAAAAGAGATCAGGATTCGAGGCAATGAAGTGACAAGTAATAAATAAAGGCATTTGCAATAGCATCAGCCTCCGGACAAATCCTATCCCGAAAACTTTCCCAATGCTTTTCTCTCTTCTATCACGCCCGTCATTCAATTAAACCCAAAAGCATATGAAACAATGTAAACTTTTGTTCATCGCAGCCCTCGTATTAAGTTCATTTAGTTTAGCAGCACAACATTCTACAGACGCTACGAAAATCAAAGAAGTAGAAGCCGCCGAATCGCGGATGTTTAAAAACATGAACTTCACGCATTATAAGGAATATTACAAAACCGACGTTGCTGATGATTTTTTTACCATCAACGCGGATGGCGTAACGGCAGACAAAGCGCAGTCCTTCGCGGATACCGCCCGCATGAAAATGGTTGAATTGGGAAATCTCAAACTGGTCGACAAAAAGATTAGAGTGTATGACAATGTAGGCATCACCAATGGCCGTGGCCAGGTGTATGTAGACAACATGCTTGTGGTGGAATTTTTATACACCGCAGTATTTGTAAAACGCAATGGCAAATGGATGTACACCAGCTGGCAGGGAACAATGTCAAAAGATTCCCCGAAGATTGGTGCGCCTCAGCAATAAAAAATTAAACCTCCAGTTGCTATGAAAACTTTAAACCGGACAATGAAAATTGCAAACTGCATTTTGCTAATCGCTTGCGCGGCCATGCATCAGGGTTGTGGGCAAAACACTAAAAACAGTTTTACCATAAAAAAAGCTGAACAAAAACCGATTGTTCATCACGACGTCGACTCAGAGGACACTGCAAAAACATGCAAATGCCCTGCTCAATTTGAACTAAGTGACAGCCTTCTTCTTACACACATTAAAGATGAATTTTACAAAAGTCAAACCGGCCATCTGTATGAGAACACAATTGGCCTGAGAGAAGTTAAGGACCATCTGACTGAAGTTGAATATTTCAATGGATATTTTTGCTAGGAAGTTGATCCGATGACTTTTGAACCTCGACGGCTGGTATGCAAAAGATAAAAACAACGTTTATTACTACAGACCAGTAAGCGGTGGAATGCAAATTTCAAAACTTGAAGGCGCAGATACCAAAACTTTCAAACTGCTGCAAGGGCATTACCAATATGCAGTGGACAAATACTTTTTCTATGATGGAACGCAGGTCATTGAAGGGTTTAATCCCGCCAAAACCAGACAGCTACTTAACAACAAAGGACAAGTGACGGCAATTATCAGCAACAACAAAAGATTCAAACTCGACCTGAACTGAGCAAGCATGAAGAATGGGAACAAACATCAATAACAAAGAAATCACTTAACCTATCCCTTTCATGGCATAAATTTGACTTAATAACAATTACGAGACTTCTGTTAAGCCATTAAAGCAACAACCATGAACGACAATAAAAACATACCTACTCTATTCGAATGGATTGGCGATATCACAACCTTTGAAACTTTGTTTACAAAATTTTACGACAAGGTATTGAAGGACGACTTGATTGGAGGATTATTCGAACATATGTCACCCGAACATGTAAACCATGTAACGCATTTCATAGCAGAAGTTTTTGGTGCGGGTGAGTTATACTCCGGACAAGACCAAGGTTCACATGCAAAAATGATCGGCAAGCATATCGGTAAAATGCTTACTGAGCAACAACGGCAACGCTGGATGAATTTACTGATACAAACCGCTGACGAAATCGGCCTTAAAAGCGACCCGGAATTTCGCTCTGCTTTTGTTGGATATTTAGAATGGGGAACACGAATAGCGGTAATCAATTCTCAGTTAACAACCAATCCGATGAACGAAAAAGCGCCAATGCCGACCTGGGGCTGGGGCGAAACCAAGGGGCCGTACTTGGAATCGTAACATTCATCGTTGCATATAAACGACCGGCCCACAAAACAGTTATATCTATTCATTCCCAGCATTTCAAACATAATTGATATATTGCCGTTCAGATCGAACCAAATATCAATTTCATGAAGTTCACCAATATCGCATCTACCTTTTTTGCGGTTAGCCTTGTCGCATTATCATCTTGCAACAATGAACAAAGCAGCACCACAACCACTGAAACAGCTGCCATTCCGGCTACTCCGTTAATCAACTATTCTATAGTTAATCAATATCCTCACGATGCTTCCCTGTTTACCGAAGGCTTTCTATTTTATAACGGCACACTATACGAAAGCTCGGGCTCACCAAAGGATCTTCCACTAACAAAATCTTTGGTAGTAGCGCACAATTTATCGAACGGCCATATTGAAACAAAAGTGGAACTGGACAAGTCAAAATACTTCGGTGAAGGAATTGTATTTCTTAATGACAAACTGTACCAGCTTACTTATAAAAACCAGACAGGTTTTATTTACGACGCTAAAACCTTTAAAAAAATTGGAGACTTTAAGTATTCAAACATTGAAGGTTGGGGCATGACAACTGATGGCGCAAGCTTAATTATGAGCGACGGCACAAACAAACTTACCTATCTGAATCCAAAAACTTTAACGCAGGAAAAAATACTCTCCGTTACAGATAGCAACACTCCTCTTGAAAGCATTAATGAATTGGAATTTATCAAGGGATTTATTTATGCCAATGTGTGGCAACAAAATGTGATTGTAAAGATCGATCCATCCAATGGAAAAGTAGTTGGAAAGATCGACCTGAGTTCATTGATGAATGAAGCCAAAACAAAGAATCCAAACGTGGATGTACTGAATGGAATCGCTTATGATCCCGCTACAGATAAAGTGTATGTAACAGGGAAACTGTGGGAGAATATTTATGAGATAAAGTTTGCGCATTAGAAAATCACCTTCAAATCCATTTACCCGAACCCATGAACCAAACTATCAAAATATTACGCAACGGAATTTCTTACGGTGTTGCCATGTTTGTTCTAGCATATATTTTTGGCACCTACTATCACTTTTCATCGCAGGACACTTTATTAGCATCCAGCTTTATGAGCATTGCAGCTTTGCTTGCCAATGGCTTGATCCATAGAAAATATACAAAGCCAGTAAAAGTGCTGCAGGCAATCAACATTACGCTTCAGGATTCAGAGACTGTAAAACTTCAAACCCCGGCAAATCATACAATGGATGAGAATGCAGTTCCCGGTAAATTGTTTTTAACTGACAAACGACTGGCTTTTGTTCCGTGCCAGCAGGATGAGCAGACCCAGCAAGTACATTCATGGTCATTGACGGATCAACATTCATTTAAGTTTTACCCAACCATTTTTAATGCAGGCGGAGAATTTATAATCAATTGCAGCGATCATCAGCTGGTATTCGAAGTGGATGAACTAAAGGCATGGAAGAGGTCTTTATTGGAAAAATAGAATCGTAAACGCTATAAAATAAGCAGCGCTGATTTTATAACACCTTATTTAGCTATCGCCACATTAAATAAAAAGAACCCGCCTTTTGAGCGGGTTTCTTTGTTTAACTTAAAATCGTTGTATGGTCGCATTAACAAACATTACTTCAAATTAATCGTTACCATTTTACCCCATTGTATAGCCGCCAGTGGATTTGAAGGGTCTGCATCCCACAAACATTCTCTCATCGTCAGTGTCATTGTTTTAGGATCCAGTACGCCGAAGTGAAACGAAAGTTTTGTTTCATCATTCATAGTAGACACCACGCCTTTCATTGGCGAGTCTGCTCCTACTGTGCTCAATGCAACATCATTGTCAGGGCCATTGTACACATAGTACTTGCTTTCGTGTGCGTGACCATGCAAGTATGCTTTGATATTGGTGTGTTGTTTCAGGAAAGCAACAAATGCTCTCTGCTCGATATTATCTGCAACAGAAGCTGTAGTACCACTTTTAAAACGCTCGTCCAGTACGTTATCAAACTTATCTGTACTGTTGATAGAATGATCTCCGTTTGGATTGGTGAAATGGTTTGATACTACAGCAGGCTGATCATGTGCCACAATAACTACAGGCGTTGTTGATGACACCTTCTGCAGATCATTGTTCATCCATACTCTCACGCTTGAATCCGGCCACATTTGTATGAAACAAAAGTGAACACCTGCGATATCTCTTGAATAATTGATCCTGTCTTTTGCGTAATTATAATTCAGCGCATCTTTTGTAGAAACGCCAAACATCAGGTTGTAGATATTCGCCATTGATGTCGCATCTGTAAGCGGCGACATTTTTGCGTAATACCCAATGGTATTCGAAACATCATGATTACCCGGAACAATCATCAACTGTGCTTTTTGACCATCTTTATTTTTTACGGTCAGGTTCTGCAGATAATCCACTCTGAACTGCTCCCATGATGCAGCAGCAATTTGTACACTGACACTTGTTTCCATCCGGTTTGCAATGTCGCCACCTTCAAAAAGATAATCAACAGTGTTGATCTTTTTGCCAGCATTCAATCCTCCATCATTAGGCAAAGTAAGATTAGGCAGCGTGTTCATTTTTGCGATCATGGCTGCATTCACCACATGTGCATCCACGTTTGTTTTGCCCTGAAACGCAGGACGTGAAATACCATAGTGTGCATCAGAAGTAAAAATGAATTGTATAGGTTCATTGTCCTGCGAATTGTTATCGTCTTTTTTACAACTTGTTGCCACCATTGTTGCCAATACAGCGATGATTATAACAGGTTGCTGAAATATTCTTTTCATATTGAGTCTTCGGGTTGTTATTTTCTTCTATAAAATGAAATAGTTGATAAAGCACCGGCGTGATCTTTTATTTCAGTATCGGTTAAATAACCACTACCATCGTACATAAAGCATATGCCTTCGCCCTGGTGCTCGTTGCCTGCATAAGGTGCCGTTTGTGGAGCTGTCAATATTGTTTGTGCAACAGACTGACCGGCATTTCTTTTCCAATACCATATCTGTCCTTTGTTACGCAACACCATTTCTGAGCCATCCGGAGAAATATCACCGGAAGTAAGGAGGTCAAAATTTGTTTTCACAACAGACTTCAAAACGATTGTAACTGTGAGCGATTGAGGATAAGCAGCGGAATATATCGTGCTTCGCAATGTTTCTTTTGATGCAATAAAAATATCTTTCGTTACAGGATCAACCAGTAATGTTTCTGCATTCACTGCACCTTTTGGATAAGCGAGTTCTATTTTATCAATTGACTGCATATGAATAACAGAACTACCTGAGAGGTCTTTCAGCACAGGTTCCTCAAAACGATACACTGTAATTGTTTTGCGTGAAGCATTGTTATCACCAATGTCGGCAAAATAGATATAGGTCTTTCCGGCTTCAGGGCCCGGGCCAACTCTTATATCTTCAACGTCGCGTGTGGAAATATTATCCAGCACAAGTTTGCCAAGGTCATCACCAAGTGCATTGGTGAGTGCGATAGTGTTTGTACCTGCATCATCTTCATGCACATACAATACACCTGGATTAGCAACACTCGAAGCAATGCCCGATAATTCGTTGTACTCCTGGCGTTGCATAACGTTTACAACCGGTATTGTTGCAAACAACAAACAGTTATCAAGTTGTGTAATATCATATTTTGCTTGAGGCGTAGTGTCTTTGACCACAGTAACGATAGTGTCGCTACCACCGGGATTATCCGGCGTTACCCCTGTTGAGTTCTTCGAACATCCAACAGCGTCAATCAAAGTAACGATAGAAAGTAAAGTGTAAAATTTCATTAGTGAAAGCTTAATGCACAACGTTCAAAGCAAAACACTTAATGCAGAACGCAAGGTGTCGAAAGATCGGGCACCTTGCGTTCTGCGTTAAGCATTAAGCATTAGGCGTTCAGCAGCTACTAGTAAGAATGCTGATTACCGCTATTGTCAGTTGGGAACGCACCCAAATCTTTATTTGGACCAGTGATAACAGCGTCAAATTCGGTAGGCTTTGCGGCACCTAGTATAGTCATCGGGAAACCGTACTGCATCAACACTGGAGCTGTTGGTTTCGATGGCATTGCATTAGCGCCTGTACCTCCTTTGTAAACACCGGCACCAATTGCAGGAGAACCAGCTTTCAAGTGGAAGTCAGCACCAGCAGGGATCACGCTGTTTCTATATTCTTTACCTATGCTGTTTTTGGCAACATCATAATTTGTGAACATTGGATCGTACTTCAACGAATCATTAGGATTGTTAGTACCTGCGTTAGTGCCATTAGCTGCGATCACACCATTTGTATAACCATTCAAATCACCTGCTTGTTTCAACGTGAACTGATTAGGCTCGATGAAAAGCATGTATTGGTCCGCAGGGCCCATTACAGTACCTCTACCAATGCAAGTTAGGTTGTGACCGTAAGATGTGTTCAATGTATCACTAGGTTTACCTTTTTCTGATTGATAAGAAATTCTCAACCCTTGTTTACAGTTAACGATGATGTTATTGTAAATAAAACCACCAGTGTTTGTTTCTGTATTGATAGAACCATTACGCGTAGCTTTTGTTTGCCTGAAACCGCAGTTAACAAGCGTGTTGTTGTAGATGTTCACTAACGTGTTAACGCCATCTGTACCTGCAGTTTTCAAACCGTTTGTAGCGATACCGTAAGACAGGTTGTATGCCATATCCCCGAAGGTGTGGCTTTTCAGGTTTACACCTTCACCACCCTGGCCACCAAGTTTGTTAAACGTGTTTCTCATAATGCTCACGTAAGTGTTTTCACATTTACCGATACAGTCATCTTTACTACCAAAGAACCATGAATCTTCAAGGATCAATTTGCTGAAGCCTGAAGCACGGTTCATGTAAACTGCATAACGTGGATCACCAGGTTTTGCGCCGTAATCAGCTGCATTCGCGCCCCAAGGGCCACCTGTGTATTCAACGTGTGTCCAGCGAAGCAACAAAAGATCTGCCGCTTTACCGCACTGGAAACCACCCCAGTAACCTTTGTAAGCCGGGTCATTTACAGCGTCGTCTTTGTATGTAGAATTTGACTTTTGAACAGTTGACGTTTCATAAATCGTGAACCAGTTTGGAGCATCTTTAGTACCCTGGCTTACGAATGTTCCGTTAACATAAATTGCCGGACTTGTTTCAGGACTAAGACCATCACCATGTATCAAAACCTTTACACCTGGTTGTACATACACCGTATCGCCTGCATTAATAGTAACGTCAGACATGATGTGATACGTTTTGCCTGCAAGCATTGTTCCTTTCAAAGGAATAGAATTACCGCTTGCATCTTTCTTTGGAAGAATAGTATCAGAAATACTTTGACCGATAATAGTCAACGGCTTTGAAATGTTTGTGTTTTCACCGTCTTTCTTACAAGAGAACATTACGACCGGAATCATTGCGATAAGACCGATCCTGAAATGATGTTTCTTCATAATTGTACTTTAATAAGAGTTGAATAGTTGTATTTGAAATTATTTTTTGAAAATGTAACGAACACCAGCCTGATAGACTTGTCCGTATTCGCTACGCTGTGTAAGTGTTTTGCCTGACGCAGGGTCCTGGTAAGGAACCCGCACATCGTTGATAACCGGCTTGTTCACATACACTTCATATTTTGCATTCAGCAGATTCTGAACCTTGACAAATACTGAAAAATGTTTCGCAATTCTTTTTTCTGCTGCCAAATCAAAAATGCTCATGCCTGTTTGCCAGTAGTCCATTTCGTAATAAGGAGATACCAGTGCAATGCGTTTTCCTGTATACTGCCATGTAACCTGCGCATCTAAACCAAGTTTATTGTTCTTATACAACACAGCTACGTTTGCAACATGCGGTGCCTGCCCTTGCAATGGCCTTGTTTGCTCAGGATACATTTTGTCTACTGTACCATCTGGTTTTCTAAACGACGTGAACTTCGTTGTGGTGATAGAAGAGTGAGTGTAAGTATAGTTTGCTCTTACACCAAAGTTGCCAATGTATTTCTCGTACACCAGTTCCAGACCATAGTTAGCCGCATCGCCATAGTTATTTGGTTGATATATCTGGCTGTTTTGAAATCCTGTGAAATTGAACCCATATTCAATCGGATCGTGTATTTTTTTATAGAATGCTCCTACAAATAATTGCTCGTTTGGTTTTGCGTACCATTCGTAACGAACATCGAAATTCTGCGATGTAGAATGCTTCACAAATGGATTACCATTCACCACGAAATCATCTCCTGCTTTGTCGTTATAAGGAACGATCTCAAAGTAACTTGGCCTTGCTATTGCGCTGTAGTAAGAAAGACGAATATTTGTTTTATCATTCAGCAAATATTTGAAGTTTACGCTGGGCAAAATATCCTGATAACTTTTCTCTCCCGATTTTCCTTCTACTGTTGCATCCACATCAGTCATGTAGTCCTGCGCAGTATGTTCCATTCTCACACCGGCAACGGTCTCCAATCGCTTTATTTTAAACTTCAGCATTGCATAAGCCGCGCCGATCGTTTCGTTTGCCCTGTAGTTATTGTAATCTGCAGCGCTACCCTTGGGGTTAAACACAGACCATTTGTAATTGTAAATACCTGCCCATGTTTGCTTTGAACCATCTGAATTTGGCACAGGTCTTAACTCATAATTATCATACTCATTCACACGGTGTTTATCACGATACAAACCACCCACTGTTACTGTGTAGGGAATATTACGCGTTGTATTATTGTAACTAAGATTTACGATGCCCGTCAAATCCCTGTCTGTATTTTTCCACCATGTACGATCATAGTCCATCAACACATCAGGATGCTTGTATGGTGCAGAGCCCGGTGCATTTGCATCTGCATAGATCCCTCCATCGTATTCATACTCTGCCACATCCGGAACCTGGCTCATTGCATTGGAATAAACAGCGGACCAGTCAAGCTTTAGTCTGTCAGTAACAATAGTATGCTGGCCTTGCAAAGTTGTGTTGAAAATATTTTGATGTTGATATCTGGAGCGTCCGAACTGCCATATCTGGCCGGTTCCCGGAACAGTTCTCGGAGCAAGAATGAGCGTATCTGTTGTTAAACGGGCCTGCGCATCCTGCAAGTCAGCATATATTGCATACAAGCCTATTTTGTTCTTATCATTAATATTGAAATCAACTTTACCATTCAATGCCGCACGGGTAAGTTCCGTAGAATAATCACGAACATTGAAATGTTTGATGTAAAGTTGTCCACCATCCTGAAACTCGCCGGGACTAAAGATCGTATTGTATGACTTGTAAACATTTTGATAAGAACCGCCAAGCATTACGCCTAAACGATTTTTAAAGAAGCGGTTGCCGATAGACAATGTCGCGAACGTGTTTACCGGTGCAGACTTGTGTGTATAGTTCAAATTATCTCTTGTAAAATCCTGCGGAGTGGCACTATAAGCAGGACCATTCGCTCTGTATGGAGATTGTTTATTAATGGCACTTACAGGAAATTGATCAAAGCCGTTTTTCAATACGTTCTGGTTGAACCCTGCAGAAGCACTGGCGTTTACATACAATGCATCGGGAGCGTTTTTCATCACCATATTTACCGTACCACCGATCGCATCGGCTTCCATATTAGGTGTAAGTGTTTTGTTCACTTCAATTCTTTCGATCAAATCAGAAGGAAAAATGTCCAGTGGAATGAAACGGCTTTTATTATCAGGGCTCGCGATTTTTACACCATTGATCAATGTATTATTATATCGCTGATCCATCCCTCTGATGATCGCATAACGTCCGTCACCACTGCTGCTGCGTTCTACAGACACGCCTGATACACGTTGCAAAGCATTTCCCACTGTTACGTCGGGAGACATTTGAATTGCCTTTGCCGAAATGATATTCTGAACGCTTGCTGCATTTTGTTCTGTTCTTTTTGCAGCTATCTCAGATTCACCGTTTGCCTTTCTTCCTGCAATTACAACCTCACTCAAAGCAGAAGACGCGTTCCTTAATAGTATATATATTTTGATGTTGCTGTTTACAGCAAATACTGTATCAATTGTTATGTAACCAATGTAGCTGATCTGGAAATGATAAGTACCGCTATTGATATGTTCAAGTGTGAAAGAACCATCCAATCTCGTGCTTGTATTACGATGTAATTCAGCAATGGTGATGGTTGCACCCGAAAGCTGTTCTTTTGATTGGGCATCAAGAATAGTCCCTTTTACGGAGTGTTCGTTTTGTTGGCCGAACGAAGTATTACAAATGAAAAACAGTCCGGTTATAAGCAGAGAACGCAGTTGCATTGGGCTAAAAAATTTCGGCAAAGGAAGATAAAAATGCAACTGTTCATCAGCGTTACAAGGATTATAACGTAATCGTAATATTATGGTAATAAATAATTAACATGGTTGTCCGTTTTCCTTCACTAAGCACACAAAGCTGCATTAAGTGGAAGGCTTTACTTTTTAAACCACAGAGGAAAAGAGTTTTTTTTCACAGAGGAAAGGAGGATTGTGAACCGCTCCTTGTGAGAGGGTTTTCAGTATTTTACTTTCGTGTCGCTACGCCGCAGTAAGCCCTCTCTTAGTGAAACTTAGTGCCCTTAGTGCCTTGGTGATGAAAAAAACTCTACATGTTTTAACGTCGCCTATTTATTGTCCGCAAACTTTTCAAGTGCTAAAAAATGTCTTAAGTTCGCTGCTGAACCCTGTACCCATTTTCATGATCAAACTTTTAACTACAACGCTGCTTTCATTTTTAGTATCTCTTTGCTCTGCTCAAACAACAATAATGAAAACCAGATACCTCTCCCAAACTGAATTCAATGACAATTTCGGAAACGAGATGGCCGATGCTAATTCTATTTACAAAGGAATGATAGCAAACGGAACCAAAGAATATAGTTTACTGACATTTGACTTTACATACATTTCTGATGCGAAGGACAAGCTGGACTCACTAGCAGTATTTCTATCAAATAACTATGGCTTTAAAAACTACCCAATAAAAAAACAAAAGGGATATTGGGAACTAAAAGGAGATGCGACGGCATTTCCGCTTGACAGTAGCAATCTCATGTATTGGGCAATTGACCTGTATTACAAGGGATATGAATTTGACTGTAAACTTACGGGCTATGGAGCGCTTGCTGATCCAAATAATCAAAATTTCCCGAAACTTGACTCTAACTTGTATGATCATTATTTTGACATAGCTATGGAAGCCTACAATAAAAGAAATCTCGGAATGGCTATTATTCATTTTTCAACAGCTATAAGGATCGATCCGAAAAATCCCGATGCCTGGTACTCCAGAGGTCTTATTAAAGATGAATTGCGAACTCAGAAAGCTGCCAGATGTGACTATGACAAAGCACTTGAGCTGGCCCCGCATTTCGTAGACGCTTTGATAAGCAGAGCTACCAATAAAGATGAATCCGGCGAATTTGACGAAGCACTAAAGGATTATGACGAAGCAATATTACTCGACCCAAAGAACACCATGGCATATTTTAACAGAGGAAATACCAAATTCAACAAAGGCAACAAGAAAGAAGCCTGCATGGATTGGACAAAGGCAAAATCGCTGGGGGCGGAATATGCACAGAAAAGAATTGATGAGGTGTGTAAATAACCCGTAAATGAAACAACTCTTAATCTCCTTAAACTTTCAAACCCTCGTTAACATATATCTTGACTATAAAGGCTACAAAGATGAGCAGGCGCCGGATAAGTTATAAGAAGTAAAACTATTTGCCAACATTTTTTTGCCATTGTTGTTATCTAAGCTACCGCAACCTAAACGCTAAATAACTGCAAGATGGCAAAGCAGCTTTTGATCATCCTTTTTGTGATCGCTCACCAATTTTTATTTGGACAAAGTATTGATTCTGTGAATGTCATCATCATTGACTACAGCAAGGGTCAATATTCATTTGGCAGACCCGGCGTTTACGGGAAGGGCGAAATACTTGAACTTAGCCGAATTCAAAGTGGGGACTTTAAATTTACACATCGATTTTCTACTGTCGCATCGGCGGGAAACGATGGCAAATCACTACATACTGACTCTATCAGGTTTTCTACAAAAAACCTGGCCATTGTTCCAAGAGAGAAAATATATTACTGGCTCACCCAACTAAATACTGATAAACAGAATTTTACACCATCGTTTATCGGGCCAAGATTGGCCGCTCCCGAAAGAAAAGAAATTGTACAGGTAGCGAAAAAAAATGACGAGCTCTGGAAACTAAGAGGCTTTGATTCGGACAAGGAAGACTCCAGGAAAAAAATTGAAGAAATGCAAAGCTTCAAAATGCTTGACACCTTTCTTGCGTCTCAAAAAACGACAATGAATCATGAAGCCGTTTCCACAGATGCCTACAACAATCTTAAAATCATTACTATCAGCGGAAGTGATACTACAGAATATCGTTGCCAATTCTTTGATTCCCCGGGGCAACCTATTTCCCGCTTCAAAAACAGATCCCGTTCAATGGTTTCAACAATTGTGAACCTCGAAGCAAATACCGCTGCGCAGGATTTCCTGCCAAAGCACTCCATGATCTACAGAGTGCTTGATATCAACAGCATAAAGGAAGATTATATTGATTGGTACCTGGATAAGAAAATGTAGGGAGAACCGGAACGCAGATTATCATGATTGTCATGATTTGAATGATATGATTTTACGTTTTCATAAGGCTAATAAATACGAAGTTTCCAAAGTCGTTTCTGCGCTGCTTTTTTTGTGGTTTATAAACAGTGACAACCATCCTTAAAAATCATAACAGATCATGACAATCATGACAATCTGCGTTCTTTTTCTCCTTCAAATTATTCCTCCGGGTCTATCACTGCAGCCTTCGACTTGTCATCAAACTTTTTGTACAAGCCAACAGGTTCAACGGTAATGAACACTTCAAGCGTAGGACCTACAACCAGCTCCAGCAAATGTCCGCCGTGTACAATACCATCCGACGTGGCGGCATTTACATGGGAATGCGCAACCGGCTGGCCATTGTAAATAGCAATGTTGCCCGTAAGTGTTGTAATTTCTGCGGCTTCATTGATGGGAATTACTTTGAACATTTTCTTTTGCTCATCATACCATCCAACTGTCAGCGTACTGGCATCTCCAATGGCTGAATAATGGGCACTTTTTACATTGTACTTTTTAGCAAACTCGGTTAATCCTGTACGTAGCTCATCACCTGTTGCAAATACAAGCACATAATTTTTTGTTTCGCCGTTTGTACTCAACAATTTCACTTTAACACCTGGCGCTTTGCCCGCCTTTGGTGGTGTGGTCGGTGAAATATAATCCTGTGCGGCTGCAGCGAAACCAAACGCCGCAATGATCATCAATAAAAGACTTGATTTAAAGATTTGCATCAATTTGAAAATTTGGGGATTTGAAAATTTGAAAATTCTCGACGTGCAAATCTCGTTATTAATCCTAAACATATTGCATCGCAAGAATGATTAAATCAATTAGGGAGATACACTCAAAGCATTTTCAAATTTTCAAATCCTCAAATTTTCAAATTGCGTTCGAACGACATGCAGGAAAAATTGTAGAATGTTTTACCCACACTTACCGTTTATTTTGTAATTTATGTTTTCGTTGATAATCCAATATCCGACCCGAATTACCACTGGCACAATATTTATTGTTATCGTTTTTCCTTTACCCCCATGCGACTTACACAACCATGAGCGTTACATTTCCGGATACTAAATACTTATTGCAACAGGTTTTAGACCCACAGCAAGATGCTGTATACATTTGCGACAGCAATGGCTTTATTGTTTTTTACAACGAAGCATCCGCAAAACTTTGGGGCCGCAGGCCTGAACCCGGCAAAGAAAAATGGACCGCCGCATGGAAAACTTTTGACGAGAAAGGACAGCCATTTGCACCGTTTTCAACCGAAAGTATAATGAACGGCAAGCTGTCGATACACAACATGCTCGTTGAAAAATCTGATGGTAAAAGAACACTTGTCAAAACCAATCTCAGATATCTCCATGATGAAGAAGGCGCACACATTGGCTTTATTGTTAACTGCGAAAGCGTTCTAAGTCAAAATATAAACCAACAAAAAGAAGCACACCTGGCCGCCATCGTTGAAACCTCCGACGACGCCATCATTTCCAAAACACTCGATGGCGTAATTACCAGCTGGAACGCAGGCGCAGAAAGAATCTTCGGCTACACTGCCGATGAAATGATCGGTCAACTGATCTTTAAACTTATTCCCGGAAATCTATGGAACGAAGAATCCATGATCCAGGAACATCTTCGCAGAGGTAGTCGCATTGAACACTATGAAACCGTTCGCATTACCAAAAACGGAAAGCTGCTGAATGTATCTCTGACAATTTCGCCGATAAAAGATGCTAATGGCAAGATAGTAGGTGCTTCGAAAATTGCACGTGATATCACACTTCAAAAGATGCAGGAAGTTTCCTTACGTGAGAGTGAGGAACGATACCGGCTTGCCATCGAGACAGCAAGACTTGGCACATGGTCGTTTGATATCAAAAACCATAACCTTGCCTACTCAACAGAAACGGCCAATATTTTCGGTACATGGAGCAAAGCGCTTACCTGGGCAGTTATGATGGAGGCTATTTATCCGGAAGACAAAGATCTTGTAAATGCCCGGCTGCAAGAGGCTATGACAAATGTAGACAGCGGTGACTACGACATCGAATACCGCGTTGTTCAGGAATCGAAAGCCATCAGATGGGCAAGAGTGCGAGGCAAAGTATATTTCTCTTCGAATGGTGATGCAGAAAAGATCATTGGCACCATGCTGGATATTACCGACGAAAAAACCACCAAAGAAATACTTGAACAAACGGTTGCCGAACGCACAGCTGATCTCAGCAGAATGAATGAACACCTGCTAAAGTCAAATGAGAATCTTGCTCAATTTGCTTATATAGCCAGTCACGATCTGCAGGAGCCTTTGCGGAAAATTCAAACATTCATAGACATCATTGAGAAAAATGGACGCCTTGATCCGATGCCGGCAAATTATTTTAATCGTATAAAATCATCTGCCGAGCGAATGTCAGGTCTTGTAGAAAGCATCCTGGAATATTCCAGAATTGACCGACAGGAAACTCAGTTTGTAAAAACAAATCTTAACCTCATTCTGAAAGAAGTTCTTGAAGACTATGAAACACTAATCAATACAACAGGCACTCAAATTCAATCGCAGCAATTGCCTGTAATAATGGGGCTGCCGTCTCAATTGCGACAACTGTTTGCAAACCTGATCAGCAATGCGATAAAATTTTGCGAAACAACCCCTTGCATAAACATTAGTACACGATTCCTGTTCAACGACCAACTTCCAGATGGCGTACCAATACTGGACTCAGAGCGTGTGCTGGAAATTTCTTTTACAGACAACGGCATCGGCTTTGAACAACAGTATGCAGAAAAAATATTCCAGATTTTCCAGCGGCTGCATTCAAAATCCGCTTACAAAGGAACAGGCATCGGCCTTGCCCTTTGCAAAAAAATCATTGAGAATCACCAGGGCTATATATATGCATTCGGCGAACGGGATAAAGGCTCTACGTTTGTAATATTGCTTCCTGCTCATCTGGTTATTATGAAGTAAAAAGTCAAAAAGCTTATTATCAGGATGGTTACGGAAAATAAACTTTCTGACTTTTGAATTTTTAATTTTGACTTGTAACCTTCTTCAACTCTCCATCCAATCGGACCGATTCTCCTTTCATCGTCGAAAATTTCACGGTCTTATCGCCCAACTGAACATTCAATTCTCCGCCAAGTTTCGAAGTAAAGGTTGCAGTTACCAGTTTTCCATTTGCCCATTCCATATCCACCACAAAGCCTCCGCGTGTACCCAACCCTTTAACAGCGCCTGTTTCAAATGCATGCGGCAACGCAGGCAGCAGCTGAACAACATAACTGCCGTTTGTCGTTTGTTGCTGACTTTGCAAAAACATTTCTGCTATGGCGGCAGCTGCACCAAAGTTTCCGTCTATTTGAAATGGAGGATGGTTATCAAAAAGATTGGGCAGCGTTTTTGTTGTTAGCAGCACCGATAGCAATTTATATGCGTGATCGCCATCCTGCAACCTGTTCCACATATTGATCTTCCATGCGAGGCTCCAGCCCGTACCGTTATCACCTCTTGCCTCTAATGTTTTACGTGCAGCTTCTGCAAGCTCTGGTGTACCATTCACGGTAATCTGGTTGCCGGGATACAATCCAAACAAATGCGAAGTATGACGATGATGCGGATCTGTTTCTTTATAATCTTCTGCCCACTCCATTATTCTCCCCGTTGTTTTACTTATGCGGATTGGTGCCAATTGCTGTAATGTCTCAGTACATTGCTTTCTAAAATCAGCGTCTACATTCAGTATTTTGCTTGCTTCGATGCAGTGCGTTAACAGATCATGAATAATTTCAAGGTCCATTGTAGCTCCATATGTAAAAACAGATACTTTTCCGTTAGGCAATACAAATTCATTCTCCGGTGAGTATGATGGATTAGTTACAAGCTTACCTGCACAAGCCGTACCCTCCGGTGCTTTCACAAGAAAGTCGAGCATAAACAAAGCAGCACCTTTCATCAAAGGATAAGCCGTAGAAGAAAGAAATTTTCTATCTCCTGTAAAACAATAATGCTCCCATGGATCCTGTGCGAGCCATGCGGCGCCCATTGGCCAAATGCCTTGCGGACCGTCTGCAGGAGCTGTGAAACCCCATGCATCGGTGAGGTGATGCACCACCCAACCGCGTGCTCCGTATTCCGTACGTGCTGTTTTTTCACCGGGCTTCACCAATGCATTGCTAAGATCAAACAATGGCAAATGCATTTCAGAAAGATTGGTTATTTCTGCGGGCCAATAATTCATCTGTACATTGATGTTCGTGTGAAAGTCTGCGTTCCATGGTGGATTCATTTGCCATGCCCATAAACCTTGCAGGTTAGCAGGCATGCCGCCCGGCTGCGAAGAGGAGATCAATAAATAACGTCCGTATTGAAAGTATGTTGCGATCAGATCATTGTCCGCTTTTCCATTCACACGGGCTTGTGCAAGGCGCTCATCTGTAGACAACGTCTTTAATGTATCAGCAACCTTTCCCAAATTAATTGCCACACGATTAAAATAGCGTTGATAGTCTTTTATATGTTGCGATTTCAATTGAGCGTAAGGAACAGTAATGGCTTTGCGAAGAGTTTTATTACACTCTTTTTCAGGATCAATATTTGAGGTCTGTACACCCTTTGCCAATTGCAACAAACCCGGATAATTTGTCGCCGCTGTTATGTACAATGTAACGGACGTAGCCTCATGCACGGACAACACGCCGTCTTTGACTTCTACTGTTCCACCTTCCGCAACAGCTTTAACTTCTGCGGCAAACCTAACTCCTCTTTGTTTCCCTGTACTGTCTTTCACCGACACCTGTCCGCTAAGCAGTAGTGCCTGGTTATCGTCTGCAACGGGAACGCAGTTGGCATCTTTTGCACGTCTCAATCTCAGATTGAAACCAATGCTGCCTTTGTTACTTGCCGTAAAACGAACAACCATCACATTACTTGCTGCGTCTGCGAAACTTTCTCTTGTATATGTAGCGTCTTTCAAACGGTACTGCACCGTCGCGATTGCAGTTGACAAATCCAGACTTCTAACATAATTCTCTGCATTGGCCAGAGGCATATCAAACCACAATTCTCCCAGCGATTGATAGGGCTTGATGCGCGACGGATTTCCCATCATGGTTTTACCCGCCAATTCAACCGCTTCATTGTTTTTATTTTCAAATAATAAACGACGTACCTCCGGTAAAGCTTTTAATGCATTGGGATTGCTAGCATCCTGCGCAAACCCATCCCACAGTGTGCTTTCATTTAGCTGAATGCGTTCATCAGTAACACCGCCAAATATCATCGCACCCAACTTTCCATTGCCTATTGGAAGTGCTTCTTCCCACACCTTTGCAGATGTGCGGTACCACAAAACATTTTCTTTCTGTGGTCCATCTCCCTTTCCAGAAAAAACCGCACGGTCATACCATTGCGCTGTTATTTTCCCATTGCGTTGAGAGGCTGGCAATGTAGAATCTTCTTTTGTTAAGCGATCCTGTGAAAAGGTTGAAATGAAAGAGATTTGAAAAAAAATACCACCCAGAATTTTTATCCAATTCGAATTTGCAATCGTTTTTTTCTGTTTATACATATAATCATTCTCGATTTTAAGGAGTCGCATGACGGTCAACTTAGGTGCTACAAGACCTGACAGGTTTTTAGAACCCTGTCAGGTCTTGTGATACGCTACTATTTATGTCAACAATTAAAACTGTTTTGTTATACTCACATGTTTACTTGTAAACGTTACCTGTTTACCTGCTATGTCTTCATTAAGAACAAATGCCACTTGCTTTTCTTTACCGGGTTCTACTTCAAAGTGATGCACATCATCCGCACGACTTCCATTTATATACATCGAGACAGTTCCAACATCTGTAAGATTGCCACTGTTCTTAACGAGCACGGGCAATATCTTTTTTCCGATGATGCTGTCAACAAAAATATTTCCGGTAGTTATGCTAAATGATGCTGCAAACTTTTTATTGTAATGCAACATAGTACTTACGCCTTCTACACTGGTGGCAAATGCAACACTGTTCTTAATTTCATCCGATGCTTTAAAGGAAGGGCTTTTTCCACCAACCAAAATTTTAAAATCACCGGCTTCTACCACTCTATCCATTTCGTCATTTAATAAAGATAATTGATAAGGGCTTAGCGTAAACGATATTTTCTTTGCTTCACCCGGAGCGAGCGTTACACGGGAAAAATCTTTCAACTCTGTTACGCGGGTTTTCACACTTGCATACATATCAGTAACATATAGTTGCACTACTTCATCGCCTGCAACGCTGCCAGTGTTGGTAACAATTGCCGTAACATTTATTGAGCCATCGTCATTTATTGAAGTCTTTAAATCCGAATAATTAAAAGAGGTATAACTCAAGCCATATCCAAAAGGATACAAAGGATAGAATGGCATATCTACATACGCATACTGCCTTCCTGATGTTTTGAAGTTGTAATACAATGGCAACTGCGCAACATCCTTCGGAAAGGTCATAGGCAAGCGACCTGCGGGATTGTAATCGCCAAACAATACATCGGTAGTAGCATAGCCGCCTTCCTGTCCCGGAAGCCAGTTTACCAATATGCCTTTACAATGTTGGGAAGCATAAGTTAAGTTGTATGGCCTACCCGATTGGAGAATCAATACAACAGGTTTTCCAGCGGCGCAAACCGCTTCCAATAATTTTTGCTGATATCCTGGCAAAATAAGAGAAGCATAGTCATTCGCTTCACCGGAAGTTTTTTTAACACCACTCATCGCTTCACTTGTTGAGCAATCGCCCAATACCATTACTACGACTTCTGCTTTTTTCGCAGCAGCAACCGCGTCTTTTATGCGCGAACTATCTGTGGAATAAAACTCGCACCCCTTTTCAAACAACACCTGCGTTGCAGTGCCAACAGCTTTCTTCACACCTGATAGAACAGAAACAAGTTGTCCGGGCTGAAGTTTCGCAGTGTAATCGCCGGGTTGTAAATCGTCGGCGCCCGGGCCTATCACTGCAATAGTTGATATTTTTTTAGAGAGCGGCAAAACCTTGTCTTCATTTTTCAACAACACAATTGATTCTCTCGCCGCTTGTCTCGCCACTTCTTTATGTGCAGGACTGTTCCAACCCGGATAGATAGTGTTCCAGTTTAAAGACTTTGCAGGATTATGATCAAACAAGCCGTTCCTAAACATTGTTGCGAGCAAAGTACTGCAAGTGAAATTGAGATCATCCATATTGAGACCTCCGTTCTTTGCAGCTTCTATCACTTTCGGATTGTTGTACGTATCTCCGCAATTAGTTGCTACGCCTGCGGCAAGCGATTGATTCGCTGCTTCTACTACATTCGTTGCCGTAAAATGTTTCTTACTTGTAAGATTGCCAATTGCACCGCAATCGCTAACTACATAGCCATCGAATCCCCACTCCTCGCGAAGAATGCCTTTGAGCAACTCTTTGCTTTTTGCATCAGGCACGCCGTAGAAATCAGAGTAAGCAACCATGATCGATTGACATTTGTACTTTTCGATGACGTGACGAAAAGGAACCAAATGTATCTCACGCATTTCGCGATCAGACAATCCGATGTCGTGAGAGTCGCGACCACCCAGCGGTGCACCGTGTGCAGCAAAGTGTTTTGGTGTAACCATCAATCCTTTTGATTGATAGCCTTTGATCCATGCTCCACCTATTTCCGATACCAACACAGGATCCTCTCCATAAGTTTCTTCGCAACGTCCCCACCTCGCATCCTGCGCCACATCAAGCACGGGAGACCATGCCTGCACAGTGTTTGCGCTCACCGTTTCATCACCAATTGTTTCTGCAACTTTCTCTATCAGCTGCTTGTTCCATGTTGCACCAAGACCAATTGATTGCGGAAAAATAGTAGCGCCGCTTCCATACGAAAAACCGTGAATGGCTTCCACCTTGTTCACAAACGGAATGCCCAAAGAAGGAATGCCGGGTATGCCCCAGCCTTCTCTCAACAATTCCATCTTTTGCGCAGGTGTCATTACGTTCAGTAGCAAAAGCACTCTCTCATTTACAGGGAGCGATGCATTTAGCCACGGTTTGTTTTTTAGTTCAGTCGCATCAGTCATAGCACCGCCATATTCTACTGTGATCTCTTTGAAAGTAACAGGCGCTTTGATGCTACTTTCTTTTATCACCATCTTTAAATGCGCACCATATTTTGCGGGAAATGAAACATCAAACGTCTTGCTCCCCGAAACACTGTAGGTAACAGGCGTTCCAAGGTTCATAGGATCGTAAGTGACGTATATTGTCAACGATTTTTTTAACACATCAGCAGTGAGATTATCGGTAACAATGTGTAAGCCGTTAATGTTGCCGGGCTTGTATAAAGTAAACAACACCGATTGTTCTTTCTTAAGATCATTGCTACGCAATGCCCAGCCTGTTTTCGTATCACCATCGAAAGACTGGCCAACAGCTGCCTGGTTAACAGACGCTACAGCTGACATGAAATATTTTGTTTGCGCCTGTGTGTCGTTGGCATGTAGTAAAAAGAAACCGAAAATAATTTTTGAAAGATTCTTCTTCATAAACGCTCTTGATTAATTGTTGGCTATTGTTAGTTGAATCTGTTTAAATTTTTATTGGGAAATTTTTGAACGAAGCTTTTCGACAAAATCTTTCTGGGTAGAAATGAATTTTACCTGCACGCCCAAATTATTTCTTTGCACGTTTTGAATAAGAAAATGGTTCCAACCTTTATCCAGCGGCAGTGAATGAATAATTTTACCATCTTTCTTATTTTCAATGGAAGCGGCATCTACGGCCTTTCCATTCAAATACACCTGCCACGGACTTTTGGTAGTGATATCCATATCTAACACCGGCATATCCGGCTCTGACAAAAGATTCACCAGCGAGCGGGGACTGTACACCCAAAAGCTAGTGAAGTTGTTCCCATCCTTGCTTTGTTGAATATCGCTCGCATCCAATGTACCGTTCGAAGAAGCACTTAGCGTTCTTGATGTTGTTTTACCATTTGCTACAGAATCCAAAAACATCGCGTATTGCAGAACACCATCGCCATCTATCGCTGAAAGATCTTTACCTGCTTGAGCATTGAACGTTGCACCAAGATTTGCCAACAGGGCATACAATACTCTTTCAGATGTTTTGTAGATTGCCTGTGGATCAAGTGTGGTGAAATAAATATTTCCCTGGCCCGATGAATATACGACCATCACATTGCCAACTGCTTTATTTTCTCTTTCGCTTTTAATCAGGGAAATGGTTTTAGAATATTCCGCCTTGCCGTTCCAGGCCTTCCAGTCGGCATTGCAAGCACTCAACAGCACTTTTCCTTTGTTGACAAAATCACCCGCAATACAATAATTCACCAGCGGTTGCGACGCCATCTCACTGAAGTAAAGTTCACCGTTACCAAAACCATTCAAAAGAGGATCATCATTTTCTTTGATAAACGAAGTGGCTTTGCGATCAACAACATTTACCGCGAAAGGAAGATAAGATGCTACGGCTGCAGGTGTTTTTTCATTGGCACCCCAAATGAAGATATCACCGCCCTTGTTTGTAACAGCACTGCAGAGCGAAATAGATGATTTATCGGTTGGAGGAAATTTTCCGTCTACAATAACCAGCGCATGATCTGTTGCAGAAAGCTTATCCTCTGCTTGTACACCAAGATCCCTGAACAGCGTAGCCAGCTTAGCTTCAGGATCTGCAGACAAGATCATTATTTTTGAATAGGACGTTTTGCGTTTATCATCAGTCGTTGGTTTATCTTCTATTTTGTCATAATCACTGATAGGAACATTCGTAGCATAAGAGGCTTGTATGGCATTGAACAACGGCCATGTGCGGTACATGGGCAATGAAGGATCATAACCCGGATTCAATGTGCTGGTATATGGCCCGAGCCTTTCCGGCTGCACTCCCGGCTGACCTTCTTTGAATGCATCGAAGAAAATTCCGTCGGTTGATTTTGGAGCTCTGCTTGTATCTTTTAATCCGAACTCAAGTGGCTTTAATCCATACCATACCACATTAAAAATAGAATAGTAAGAAGCATCGTATTTCTTTTGTCCGTTAAGCAACCGCACTGCTTCTATTGCCACGCCTTCCATTCTACCCTGTTGAGAAACATAAGAGCGATTGCCATTGTATTGTGCCGTTTGCCTTGGCGTACCATAGTAAGCCATTCCTGATTCACCGATGCCCCACAGCTTTCCTTTTGATGACCAGTTCTTGTAAGAGTTTTCATCGCCATAGTGACCGATGATTGTTGGCAGATCAGTAGGACGATCTGTTTCACCATCACCGGAGATCCAGTTTCTTGTCGGATCCAACTCTTTTGTGATCGCCACCCAATGATTGATCTCCTGTAACTGTTTGTTGACAAGGCTATCGGGCGAGTGATGCACATACACAGCTACAGGAATATTCTCATTACAAACACTCCATCCAAATACAGATGCATGATTGCGGTCACGCAGAATGAAGCGCTTCAGGTGATCAGCTGCATTTGTCCAATATACTTCTGCATCTTCTTTAGGGCCGCCATCGCTTGCCCACAATCCTGTTTCGTCAAGAATATAGATACCCATTTCATCGGCCATGTCAAGATAGAACGAAGGGTAAGGTTGTGCATGCAAACGAACAGCGTTTGCATGAGCGTCTTTCAACATCGAGTACCAGGCCCATGCATAACGGCGCGTCATTTGAGGAATGCCCATGAAATGCCATGAATCGCCCTTCATTGCAACGCGTTGTCCGTTGAGGTATAGTTTATCGCCTTCTATTTTAAACTGTCTCCAACCAAAGCGTTCATATTGTTTATCAACGATAGTTTTGCCATTGCTCAATGTTGTCACGAGCCCATATAAATTAGGCGCTTCAGCCGACCATGTCTTCAGCTTACCTTTAACAGCAACGGAAAGTGTCACTATCTTTTTTTCACCTGCCACAAGCGTTACTTTTTGAGATGGAATAGAAAGCGCTTCTTTATTATCGAGTGTCCATTTTACTTCAGGCGCTTCGGTAATACTTTTACCGGCAAGATTGATCCATTGGGAAACAGTTCCACCAAGGTCGATGGTTCTTTTTGCGTTAGTCGTATTTATCAAAGTATATTCAACCTGTAAAGAATCTTTATCGACCTGCGCTTTAATGAAAGCATTAGCTACGTATACCTCGGGCTTTACGAGTAAGTATGCATCTTGCCAAATGCCATTGATGTGTTGCCCCCAGAAGGAGCCGCCTACGTACAATCTTTTTCCATACTTGCCTGGCTCGTTGAGCAGATCAGCATCTGCAACCCACAACAGTAATTCATTTTCGCCGTCCTGTTTTATCTCGTCAGTTATATCTACTTCAAAAGGAAGGAAGACATCATAGTTCTCTCCCACTTTTTTTCCATTAAGTATCACTTTGGTGAATCCGGCAACAGCATCGAAATGCAATACCAGGCGCTTACCTTTCCATTCTGTTTTGTAAACAAATTTGCGCATGAGCCAACCGGCCCTCACAGTGTCCCAATCTTTTGGATAGCTGGGATAAGTCACGAAATCGCCGCCGCCTTGCGCAAAACTGTTGATGTTCCATGGTGATGGAATTTTTACCGCAACATTTTCCCATGAAAAACTTTTGGGCAATGCGGGATCGCGTAACTGATCTTTTGAAAAACCGCGAACATTTCTTTCAGGAAAAAATTTCCAGGAACCATTCAAACAAATATCATCCCTGAAGGGACGTTCGATCGAAGTAGTCCGATCTTCGGAGGGGGCAAAATCATGATGAAAATTTTGCTGCTGCGCATTGACCTTTGTACCAAGGTTCATGCAACATGTCAACAGAGCGAAAGCAACTCCTTTGTTTCTTTTTAATAAAGCAAGCATTACAAAGCTGATTGTGGGTTAAAAATCCAACACTGGTAAACTCCGAACTCGTCGAAAAAATCTACCTATGACAAATTAAATATCGCCACCAAAGAAAGCTTTGAGAGACTAATAAAATCGTAATAAAACATTAATAGAACGTTAGTACCGGAATTTCTTTATAATAAACTGAAGAACTCAATAACTCAATAACTGAGCAACCCAATAACTGAAGGTTGAGTCATTGAAACGATAACGAAACGCACACGTCATTGCGAGGCAAGCAGAGCATGCTGCCTGATATTGTGCTGTATGGCGCAATCGCGGCAATTGCCAAAGCAATCTCTCAATAGTAAGGAAGATTGCTTCGACCGATTCACTTGGTGCAAGCATCTTGACTAAACGCGAGTCACATTGTCTGCAGGTCTCGCAATGACGACCACTCGCACTCGTCATTGCGAGGCAAGCCGAGCGTGTTGTCTGATATTGTGCTGTATAACGCAATAGCGGGAATTGCCGAAGCAATCTTAGGGCCTATCAGTGAGATTGCTTCGGCCGCCTCCGAATTTTGATGTAGCTTTTGTAATTCGAGCACTCAGATTTCTCTGGCCTCGCAATGACGACGCTGATTTTATTCAACCCTTCAGTTTATTCAGTTATTCTTAGAGCTTAATCTTCCCACTCAACCGCACATCCTCCGAACTCGCTCCGACCAAAATATCGAACCATCCCGGTTCAACTACGCGTTTCATTTCACGGTTGATCAAGGAAAAATCTATTGCGTGCAAAACCATCGTTACCAATTTTTCTTCACTGGGTTGAAGGGAAACCCTTTCAAAGCCGCGCAGCTTTCTTACGTAAGTCGAAACCGAGCTTAACTGATCATGCAGGTACAATTGGGCGATTTCATCACCCGCATATTTCCCGGTATTTTTTATTTTGAAAGTTACTGTCACCTCGCCTTTTGAAGCGTATTGATCGGCATTCACTTTAAGATCGCTGTAAGCAAATGTTGTATAACTCAACCCAAATCCAAACGGATAAAGAAAGCCACGCACGTTGGCATCACCTACTCCATCAGCCGCCGGCTTCATAGGAAAGGAAAGCGGTATTTGTCCTACATGTTTGGGAAACGGCACACACAATTTACCGGCAGGATTGTAATCACCAAATAAAACAGATGCCATAGCATCTCCCATTGATTCACCAAGGTACCAGGTCTCAATGATGGCAGGTAAATTTTTACTCGCATAATTAATTGTCACAGGGCGACCGCCCATTAACACCAGCACAGTTGGCTTGCCCAATGCCGCAATACGCTTGACCAATTCTTCCTGTCTGCCCGGCAATTTCAGGTTAAGTCTTGAATGTGTTTCACCAATTGTATTTTCATTGTCTCCTAAAGCAAGCAAAACTACATCTGCCGCAGAAGCGGCGTCAACAGCCTCTTTCAAAGCTGCATCCTCATCTGCAGTAAGAGCAAAATCTTCTATATCGCTTTCAGGAAAATTTTTGTCGGTGTGTGTACAACCTTTTGCATACAAGACTTTTGTGTTTGACGGAAGCGCTTTTATAATGCCATCGTAAAAGGTAACAACATTTGTATGCACCGGACCATAGCGTGAGAGCAAACTCTTTTCTTCTTTTACATTGGGGCCTATCAACGCGATGGTTTTTATGCTGTTCTTGTTCAAAGGCAATGTGTTGTTATCATTCTTCAACAAAACAATACTTTGCTTAGCCGCTAATGCAGCGAGATCTTTCGCTTCCTGGTTGTGCACGAGGCCGTCTGCCAGCGTTGTATCTTTTACATAAGGATCATCAAAAAGTCCCAACCAAAATTTTACACGCAACACCTCGCTCACGCGTTGATCGATCACGCTCATAGGTATGCTGCCATTTTTAATTCCCCTTCTTATGCCCATAATGTACGGGCGAGGTGCCGCAAAATCCGTACGCACATTCATGCCTGCTGTAAGTGCCTGCTTAGCGGCATCTGCGGTGTCAACCGCAACATGATACTTATCCCAAAGATCTTCAAATGCATGGCTGTCGCTCACTACATATCCCTTAAACTTAAATTGCTTACGCAAAATATCAGTAAGAAAATAATAATTGCCAATGATGGGAACACCATCGTAATCATTATAAGAAGCCATTGTACCCATTGCTCCAGCCTCCTCAAATGCGACTCTGAATGGTTCAAGATACAGTTCCCACATTTCTCTCGGCGCCACATGCGGATCGGTGCGGGTTCCTCCATCGCGGCCACCAACAGGAATGCCGTACACTGCGAAATGTTTTACAGTCGACACAATTTTGTTTTCCTGTATGCCCGTTATATTTTGCCTGCCTAACTCCGCAACAAGAAACGGATCGCAACCATAAGTTTCTTCAATTCTTCCCCAACGCGGATCTGACGCTACATCCAGTATTGGCGAGTACACATTTGTGTAGCCCAATGCTTTGGCTTCTCTTCCGGTAACCCGTGCAATTTTATGCACAAGCTCTTTGTTGAAAGTACATGCCTGTGCAATCTGCGCAGGAAAATACGTAGCCTTCATGTGATTCAAACCGCGAATACCTTCTGTGGTAAAATCAACAGGAATACCTAAACGTGTTTGCTCAACGAACCATTTTTGTATAGTATTGATGGCACCTGCATGGGACGAGTATGGATAAGCATACATTGTGTCCTTACGCAGCCCCGTAAGTTGTTCATCAATATTAGCGATGCCATCTTTCCACACACTGTCTCTCCATCCGGCTTGTGGCAAACGATCTTTCAAAACAGCGCCATAGCCGTACAATGTAGCCAGCTGGCAAGTCTTTTCTTCCGTTGTCATTTGCGACAGCAAATTACTTACACGCTTATCAATGGGTTGTGCCGGATCTTCGTAAACATCTTTTTTGCCATTCTTATTAAAGTCTATCCAGCCGTTCTTTTTCACTGACTGAGCAAGTACATTGTTAGTTAAACATGTTACCGACAAAGTCAGCGCTATCAAAATTTTATTCATTATGCGATCACCTTTTTAAAGAGATATAAAATTGTGAAAAAAAATCAATACGCAAAGCTGTGAGTTAAAATTCCGGAATGATTTCAGTCTCATGGACACTAAATAGCGGAACAATTTTAAAATTTAAGGATTTGAAAATTTGAAAATGCTTTGCGTGCGACACGAGCCTCTACTAATTTCTGTATTCAGTTCAGCGAGTTAAGAGCTTTTATTGAAATCTGCACTGAAATAATTTTCAAATTTTCAAATCACCTGTATTTCTCAATCACAGGTATCAACAACCCCGCTGCTTTAATCTGTCCCACCACGCTTGGGTGCAAACCATCGCCATAATTAGCCTTCGTCAGCCATCCATCTGTATCTACATAATGTAGTTTTGTATCACCTGCAGCGATGCGTACATTCACTGCAGCCAATGTTGGCACTGCTTTCACGCCAAGAAATGTTCGCATCACCAATATTTGTGCGTTGGGAAATTGACTGCGAATTTTGAAAAGGAACTCTGCATAGTTTGCCTGCAGCACACTGTCCGGCACACGCTTATTGTTATCATTTGTACCAAGATTAATCACAATCATGTCCGGAACATATTTGTTCATCTCCCACATAGGGCTCACAATTGATGCAGGCGAACCCATTCTGAAGTACTGATTATCCATGCCACCCTTAGGATATCCACTTACCAGCGTAATGCCGGGGTAAGCAATCTGAGTGTGTTCCGCGCCAAGTTTTTCTGCACTTATCCATGCATAATCAGAAACATTTGCCTGGTCATCTGTATAACCTGCTGTAATCGAGTCGCCGATAAACTCAATAAGAAACGGAGACACAGGAGGATCAGACGTTACAGCGCCAGGTTCCAAAATCAATCCATGAAAACTAAAGACATAATTGTAATCCTTGCCCTGCGCAACACTAAGTATGTGCTTTCCTTTTGACAACGCAGTAGGTGTGAGATCAATTGTATCGCTTACATTCTTATAACTGATCCAGGGACCATTGTCTATCTTGACGTAGTAGTTTGTTTTGTTCGTACCTGTTTTCAATTTCACTTTCGTGCCGGTGAATGCAACTTTAAAATAAGCCCCGCCCCATCTGCTCACATATTCGGCAGCATTGCTTTGATCCCATCGGCCAAAGTATTTGATGTGATTATCTTCCAGCGAACCAGGTGCAATTTTCGTAGGAGAAGCTTTCTTTTTTGTTTGTGCAAACAACCAATCCCAAACTTCGTTTTCTGCGTACGTTCTACTCCATGAATCATGACCAACACCGGGATATTCTGTATATCGCGGATGGCCTCCTTTTGAAACAATCTGCTGCACCATTGCACGTGAACGCGTTACCGGCACGGTGCTGTCAGCATCGCCATGAAATACCCAAAGCGGAACATGCGAAAGCTTTCCCGCAAAAGCAGTGTCGCCACCACCGCAAACAGGCACACCTGCAGCAAACAACTCCGGATGACGCTGTAACATTTCCCATGTAGCAAAGCCGCCCATTGAAAGTCCCGTTATGTAAATGCGATCGCGATCAATGTTATTCTCCTTAATGATTTTATCAAGCAATTCAATGGATAACTGCATTGGCCATGTAGGCTCTCTCTGCATTGTATGGCTCTGTCCACCAAAAGGCGTATATACCCACACTGCGCCAGCATCGTTATCTACATCTTTTCTTTCCGGACATTGCGGTGCTAAAACATAGCATGGATATTTTTCCCAAAACTTCGTACACGAAAAACGAAGGAACTGCTTGCGATTGTCAACGCCTCTTTCTCCGGCTCCATGCATGAACAATACCAGCGGATATTTCCCTCCGTTTTGCACTGCTGGTTTGTAAAGCCTGTAAGGCAAAACATGGTCGTTCTTTTTGTACACATTAAAAGAGAAATCTGAGAATTTCTTCTCCCAATCGAGCATTGGCACTGTTGTGTAATCAGGCGTTGATGCATTAACAGCCTGTGCGTTGATGTTACCGATCAACATCGTGCAGACTAGCAACATCAATATATTCTTGACAGATTTCATTAAAACTAGTTTTCGTATTATTCGTTAGAAAGGTTCTTCCAATCACACGGTATTCATAGCCGGTGGTGAAAGGCACTTGTCATCCCTCCTTCGTCGGGATGACAAGCGAGATACATTAAAATCATTTTGCCAAATCAGTCAACATATTCACCAGTAATTTTCCGGCAACAGGATCCGTTACTCCTTTTTCCAAGGCCATAGTTGAAATGATAGCCGTGCCTTTATCATTGATTTTTACGATCGTACTTCCTTCTATGGTTTGCATATATTTTGCACGCTCGGCCATATCTCCATTAATGTATCCATGAATCTTGATGTGTTTCGCCAATAGTTCAACATGTTCGCTCCGGGTTACTTTTAAAGCCAAATTACAAACCGTGGGAACCTCTCTTTTATTATTATTAAAATAACGAAGATCCATCAATTCAATTCCATTAAATACAGGCGATTCAGGAATTTCCATGTTTACGATGTCACCCTCTGTCGGCACGATTGAACCTTTTATATACTCGGGAAAAAGATCCGCAGCTAAGCCTGAATTAAGCAAAAGAAATCGGGCGCCATTTGCTTTCATTTCTTTAATGCGCTGCAAATCCTGTACGGATACGTCGCTGGTATTTACACCGGAGAATACATAAACGTCAGCTTTCTGTTGTAAAGCTTCACTCACCGTTGCTGATGATGTATGTGTAATGCCCAACCTATCAAACACAGCTTTCATATTAGTTTTATCTACTAATAAAATATTTTTAGAAAAGCTTGCTTTGTTCCACTGTTTGTTTGCCAATGTTATCGCATATTCATTGGATGAAATTTGCCTGCCATTTTCTTTTAGCGATAATACTAGTTTTCCGTTGATTCTATCTTGTGGCAGTGCAGCAATGTTAATCGTCGGCGTTACCCACTCGCGGCCATAGTATGCAACCTCAGGAACTTTCTGCATACCGCTTTGTAAAACTTTTCCATCGTTGGCTACAAGCTTCCATTCCATTTCGGACGTAGCAATCGCGTTCCCTTCATTCCTGTCGTTCACGATGCATATTCGCACTGGTAGTTGTTCACCTGCATAAAAATGACGTCCCCACAACTCAGCACTTACGAGTACCGGTTGCAACGCTCTTTGCATGGCATAGTATGTCCCGTATGGTTTTATCGTTGATGCATTGTACACATTCTGGAACCATGTAATAAGCGCAAAGTGAATGATGCCTGCAGACTTATCATTGCTTCGCCTTAATGCCTCAGCAAGCTCGCCTGTGATAAATGATTGCGACTGTAAAAAATAGGCAGGATCATTGTATTCATATGCAAGATCGCCCACGAGCGACTGCGGTGTTTGGTGCACCTGTGTGTAAAACCGCACGGGATGGCCGGTTTCACTGTTTGGATAACCTGTCGACATTTCCTGGCTGATCAACGGCCTACCCTCCCACCAGTTTTCTTTTTGAAACTCGCCGTTGAATTGTTTGAACACTGTATGATCGTACCAGTTGATGTAGGAATGAATGTCGTCGATATCGCCATCATCGATACTGCTAAAAAATGTTTCACCAAATTTCTTCGCTTTGCCTTTTCTTTTGTAGTTGGAATCAAAACAAATTGGCCGTGTATTATCTACTACACGCATTCTTTTCACCACATCAGAAATGATCGTCATTTTCGATTTCGCACGTTCCATATCAGGATCATTGTCATAGAATTTCATTTCATTGTTTACCGTCCAGAACAATAGTGAAGGATGGTTCCTATATTTTTTGATCATCGCAAGAAATTCATCTGCCCACATATCGATCAGTTTTTTATCGGGCATTGAAGTCGCGAGCATGAGCCACGGCCATGTACCTTCAAAGCTTACACCAATTCCTTTTTTGTCTGCTTCCTGCATCCACAATTCGTTGAATGGTGCGGTGTGAGTTCGCGTTACTTCCATGTTACCTGCCTTCATAAGATCGTAGAATTTGTCAGCGAGCGCAATATCATTTGGCGCTAGTGCAAAGGGCGTTTGGTTACCACCTCGTAACCAATAACGTTTGCCATTCAACCATAAGTAACCATCTTTACTTTCAAATGTTCTAAATCCGGAAACAATGACAGAACTATCCGCCACCTTACCATTTGCATTGATGTAGAATGTAAAGTCATACAGGTTTGGCGTTTGCGGTGTCCACAACAATGGTTTCAAATTGTTCACATTGTAATTGAAAGTACGTTCCTCTCCTGCGTGAATAATGTTTTTCTCCAACCCCAGACCCAAGAATAGAGGCTTGCCATTCTTATCTGCAATCTTTGTAACGAATGAAAATTGACTATCGCTCTTACCTGAATTTTTCACGGTAACCTCAAACGCAGCACCAGTAAGGTTCGGCTTGATGTACACATCACTGATCTTCACAGGATCCGTAATCACGAGCTTCACCGGTTGCCAGATACCAGCCGGATCTCCATTGTAAAATCCATGCGCAAGGTCCTTTAGCATTTTATTGGTTACTTCCACACTAACTGCAACATCAACAACATTGCCTTCGTCTTTAATATCATTTGTGTAGTCACGAATGACTTTTACTGTTACAAGATTTTTTCCTTTGTGAAACAAACCAGCAGCATCTATGTTAAGGTCGCCAAACATTCCAACATGCTTACCCGCATGCACACCGTTGATCCAGACTTCTGCGATTTTCGAAATGGCATCAAATTGCAGCGATACATCTTTTCCTTCTATATCAGCAGGTAATTCAATCCATTGACGATACCACGCCGCGGCTGTTTTTTTGTAGTCGAATGTGTAGCCCTCGCATCGATCAGTTTCTGCCTGAAAATAATTATCGGAAGCTCCTTTGGCAAATTGGCCAAAGGTTTCGCCGTGCAGCCAGATCCGAATAGGGTTCCAGAAATCCGGCACGTGCATGCTGTGCCATTCTTTGTCGTCCTCCTTCGGAGAAATGGCTTTCTTTTGATCGGCCATTTCATTTACGGGCATAAACAACCATTGTCCGTCCAGCGAAATCACTGTTCGCCCTTCATTAATTTTATCTACAACAATTGCTTTGTATATGCTACGCTCCTGTTTTCTCTTTGCTGTTTTATCAACTGTTTTTGTCGCTGCAGCATATTCCAGTTTCGGCATATTATCCAAAGCTCCTTTTTGTAATGGCACTATCGTAAGTCCTTCATAGAGGCTGGTGATCCATCCTCCACCGAGTGTGATTTTTCCGGAAGGCGCCAACACACTGTTCTTGTCTTCTATGTCGATACGTGGCAATAAATCGTCATTGAGAAACACGCGGATTCTCTTGCCACTCACCTGTATGCGGAAGGTATACCAAGTGCCGGGCTGCGGTTTAAAATCTAATGTGCGCAATGCAAGAAATTCATCTGTGCCGAGATAACCGAGCCTGCTCAGGTAGAGTGTATTTTGCAAACCGCCACGCAGACCAATTATATATCTGTCGTTTCTATTGAATTCTCTAAAGCCCGCCCACAATTGTACTTGCTCTTCACCTTTGGGTGTGCAGGCACGAAATGTTGCCTCATAATCACTCATGTTTTCATCACCAAAACTTGCATACGCATCTTTTGTTTTCAACACGCCGTTATTCATTTCACATATACCACGGCCCCTTGTCTGGAAAGCACTTTTAAAAGATGTTGGAGTCGTGGAAACGCCTTGTGCTTTTGCATCTGACAAAAAGAGCAGTGAGGTTGTCGTCAATAACATTACAAGCGAAATTCTTTTTAATCTCATGACCAATTCATTTATTTTAATAGCGAAGATTTCTGTTTAGAAGCGTGATTCGCATCTGTATCAGGTTTGTCACTCATAATGAACTCCAGCGTACCACCCGCCATAATCGCGGCATGATCGATATATGCTGCATCATAAGCTTTTCCATTCAGTAATACTTTTTGTATGTAAGGTTGGGTTGTGGCCCCTGCTGCTTTTACGGTGAACGTTTTTCCGCCAGGTAGTTTCAATGTTGCCTGCTCCACCAACGGGCTGCCGAAAACATATCTCGTATCGGCCGGAAATACAGGATAGAAGCCCAATGCAGAGAAAATATACCACGCAGACATTTGTCCGCAGTCTTCATTTCCAATGATGCCATCAGGTTGATCGTGGTACATATCTTTCATGATATGCCTTACTGTTTCCGCGGTTTTCCATGGGCGGCCACCAAAGGCATACAGATATGCGATATGGTGGCTAGGCTCGTTGCCATGTGCATATTGGCCAATAGTTCCAGTGAGATCTGCCAACCCTTTTTCATCAGCGGTTGTTTCCAGAGCAAACATTGTATCGAGTCTGGCATTAAACATTTGTTCACCACCAAGTAACGATATCAATCCTTTCACATCCTGCGGCACGAGCCAAAGGTATTGCCAGGCATTGCCTTCTGCGTAAATGGTATTGTTGGCTTTCAGTGCGTTAAAATCAGGGGCCCGTTCACCATTGTCAAGTTTACCCCGGAAGAATTGCGTGGTTGAATCGAAATATTTTTTGTAGTTCAATGCACGTTTAGAAAAATATTCAAACTCGTTTTGTTTGCTCAAGGCTTTTGCCATTAAGGCTATGCTGCCATCTCCAATAGCGTATTCAAGACCTTTGGCAACAGAGCGTCTTTCTTTATCTGCTGGAATTGCCGTAAATGTTTTCACGCACATCATTCCCAATGTATCTGATGCAGACGTTCCTTTGATTGCATTGAAAGCCCTTTCAGCATCGAATCCTTTTATACCTTTCAAATAAGCTTCTGCAATTACCTGCCTGCTCGCAATGCCCACCATGGTTCCTGTTTCCCAACCTTCCAAATGCCATTGCGGTAACAAACCTTTTTGATCGTAAATGGCAAGCATCGAGTTCACCATGTCCGCAGTTCTTTCCGGTTGTGTGATTGTGTACAATGGATGCACGGCACGGTACGTGTCCCAAAGCGAGAACACGCTATAGTTGGCAAATTGCGCATGTTTATATACTTGCTTATCTGCACCACGATAATCGCCATTGTGATCGTTGAACAAAGAAGGATCGATCATTGTATGAAATAATGCAGTGTAAAAAATGCGTTTAACTTTTTCGGACGGCGTGTTGATGACCATCTTCGAAAGTTCTTTGTTCCATTTTGCCTTTGCTTCTGCTACAACTTTATCGAGGTCCCAATGCGGAATTTCCGCGTTGATATTTGCCAGTGCATTTTCACAGCTTACGGGAGAAATACCAACTTTTAATTTGAGTGTCTTGGGCGCTTTATCAAAACTGATCAAGCCCTTAATGGCTTTACCTTTTCCGCTATCACCTTGCAGCAGTTTACTATCTTCATAAACTGTAAAATGTTCCAGCGAGTCGGATGAGCGAATGGCAAAAAATATCAGTTGTTCCTTCGCCCATCCCTTTGAAAAACGATAACCTTCCAAAGTGTATTGATCAACCCTTCTGATGTACGTTTCAGCACTTTGATCATTAATTCCTTCTTTAAGATCAATTATAACATGGGCTTCTTTGTTTTGCGGAAATTGATATTGATGGAACCCTACTCTTTCTGTTGCTGCGAGTTCAACCTGAATATTGGAACCATCAAGCTTTACAGAATAATAACCCGGCAGCACCTTTTCATTTTTATGAGAATAATGTGCGCCGTAACCCTTCTGATATTCTTTTTCTGTTGCCTTGTCAGTTCTTATTTCTCCGACATAAGGCATCACCAAAATATCTCCAAGGTCGCCAATGCCCGTACCGCTCAAATGCATGTGAGCAAAGCCTGTTACGATACTGTCGCCATAATTGTAACCCGAGCACCAATCCCATCCTTTAAAAAAATTGGAAGGACCCAACTGTACCGCGCCAAAAGGAACGCTCGCACCAACAAATACATGCCCATGACCACCTGAGCCAATATAAGGATCAACGTATTTGGTCAAATCCTGCGCTTGCGATTGTTGGGTTATGCAAACGAATGAAATAATGTTTATAAAAAAAATCAACCTCTTCATATTCGATTATTCATCTTTCTTTTTTGAGAAATAATTTTTTTCTAGCTCATTTACGTCCTGTGTTTTTCCTCTTATGCGTGTCGCACGTCATTGCGAGCGCAGCGAAACAATCTCATTTGTTGAGAGCAGGTGATTGCATCGCTGCGCTCGCAATGACGTGTAACACCAAAAATTAGAATCATCTTACTTCAAAAATTGTCAGTTCCATTATTACAGTCGTGTTCCTTAGGTATTCCTAATTTTGACTTTTGAATTTTTACTTTTTACTTCTTACCAAAACTCTCTGCTTGCTGTACCGGTTGCGTTTCACTAAACGGTATCTCCTTGCGCAACATTTTTGCGGCCATACCGGTAAGAAACAAATAATGATCTTCGGGAACGCCGTCTTCAAATGTTACAAAACTGCTTGCACCAACCGGCGGATTCTTTGACACTTTAAAGATTGCTGTGCCTTCATCTATTTCATCAAACATTGCGACGTATAACATTTCTGCGCCGCTTTCTAAAGCTCCTGAAATCTGCTTCCAATAGAATTCTCCTCTATTCCGTGGCATCTGGTTTTGGGGACTTTTGTTGTACATGTTGTGCCAGCTAAATCCGGGATAAACCACGGGTGCATAGTCAATTTTGTTTTGTTTGCACCATTCTACATCTCCAGCTATGTGTTGCTTGAACGCGGGATAGTTTTGTTCATTATATCTTCCTACAAACCATGGATGAACAATGTCAGCCCTTTTTATTACTTCTGTCAAATGCGGGTCTTTGACTGCGTCCTTATCCAGGTCTCGCCAATAAGTGGGCACACCGAGCATGATGGAACAACCGCCATACTCTTTGTCATTTTGCAGAAAGTCCATCATCTTTTCAATATCCTTCAACCCGTACGAACGGCCAGGAAAACCTACGCCCCAAAGGGCTACAAGAGGTTTACCATTATGATACAGGTATGTTTGTTTTTTACCTCTTGTAGTCAGTTGCAAACTATCAACCAGTTTTTTAAAATCGTTGATCACCACATCAGCATCTCCTTCATGCATGCCGGAGAGATCGTACATAATTGCAATAGCACGATGATATTTTTTGGCTGCATTCAATGCATTACCTAATACAGTGTTATTATGTCGCAGGCTTACCGGGCTTTTCACATTGCTTACAAATCTTTGTACGAATACGCCATCAATACCGTACTCCTTCATCCATTTGAAGTGAAGATCAACAGTGGATGCATCATAAGAACTGAACAATACTGCTGCACTGCTATCTGCAAGGCGAAAAGGAGTTTTGTATGTTTTCTTATATTCTGCAGTTGCCGGCCAGAGATCGACCTTACAATTGCCGGGTTCAAATTTTCCTTTGGCTGCATAGTGGTTCCACCCACGTCCGGCACCGTCATCAGGAGCATTGAACCAACCCTGATATCCCGCCATTACAAGTCCCTTGTACGAAGTAAACGCAGAGGTTTTGCTATGTTTATGTTGTGCGTTCACACTTGTAGTAAACAATATTGCAAATCCAAGTATGTATTTAAATTGTCGCATTGGTTTTAAATAGTTGATTGAATTGTTAGTTGCTAAAATCCTGCCCTCTCACCTGTGCCCCAGCGTTTGTTTGGCTTGGGTCCCATTTCCAATTCCAGCGTACCGCCGTCCATCAATTGCTGATGTGTGAACCACGGCGTGTTGATGGCTTGCCCATTCAGTTTTGCACTCTGGATGTATTTGTTTACAACCGATGAATTGTTTGCAATTACAGTGAATTGTTTTCCGTTTTGAAGATCAATTGTTGACTTCGTAAACAAAGGACTACCGATTATATATGTAGGAACACCGGGCGTTACAGGATAAAAGCCAAGTGATGAGAACACAACGAAAGCAGACATGCCGCCACCATCTTCATCACCGGGAATGCCGAAAATATTGTCTTTGAACCATGTGCTTAACAGGAAGCGAACACGTTTCTGTGTCTTCCACGGACTCGATGTAAAGTTGTATAAGTAAGGTATGTGAAAGCTTGGTTCGTTGCCCATTGAGTACTGCCCTACAAGACCTGTTGCATCAGGAAACTTGTACCACATCTCACTTTTACTTCTTCCCAACGGCTCTCTGAACAATTGATCGAGTCTGTTTTCAAACTCATTTTTCCCACCCATCAAGCTCATAAGACCGCTGATGTCATGCTGCACCTGCCACATGTAGGTCCAGCCGTTGTTTTCGTCGTAGTAGTCTCTGCCGCCTTTGCCGCCGTCAAATTTTGGATCGATGTTTATCCAATTTCCCTGTGCATCTTTTGGCAAGAATATTTTCTGTTGCTTGTTCCAAAGTGTTTTATAGTTCGATGCCCTTGCCGCGAATTTTGAATGATCTTTCTCTTTGCCCAGTGTTGCAGCCATTTCACTCACGGCCCAGTCATCATAGCTTGCACCGAGCGTTACAGCCACTGCCTGTCTTTTCTCAAACGAGTTCACAAGAGCAACTGTTTCTGTTTCTCCCGGTTTTAATCCAGGGAAAAATCCTTTTGTATAGTACACATCTTCAAGCTCTGTCTTAGGACCGTTGCGCCATGGCAGCATAGTTGCCTGGGTCGCGTTTTTCAACATGCCTTCATATGCTTTTTCGATGTCAAAATTTTTCAAACCTTTTCGCACATCGTCGAGAAACATTACAGATGAATGAAAACCATTCATACAAGCATGGTCGCCGAAAAGCACCGGAAATGTTGGCATCCAGCCACTTTGCTCATACATTTTTACGTAGGAATTGAGCATATCTTCTTCCATGGAAGGGTTAAGAATTGCCCGCAAAGGATGGTGTGCCAAGTAGGTATCCCATGTCCAGTCATCTACATAAAAGGGTCTGTCTGTTGTATGTATCTTTTTATCGAATCCGCTGTAATATTTTCCATCCTCGGTAATATCAACCATTCGTTCATAACATCTGTACAACGCTGTATAGAACGAACGTTTCTGTGGCGTTGTGCCTCCCTGTACTTTTATTTGTCCAATCACTTTTTGCCATGCCAGTTGTGCATCATCAGCCAGTTGCTGAAAACCAGCTCCGTGCAATTCAGATTCATAATTCCTCTTCGCCTGATCTGCGCTTACAAATGAAACTGCATATTTCAACTCAATGGTATCGTTTGCACTGCCGCCGAAACTAACACTGGATTTGGTTTCGTCTACTTTATCAATTTTGCATTTTGTATTGAAGCTACCATACATGTAGATCTTTATATCGCCATGATAGGTTTCAGTTGCTGTGATCTCATTGTCTGAAATAAGATCCCAGGAGCTGCTTCCTGTGTTGTAATGTTCCAGTAGCAAACATTTCGTGTGCGTATTTGCAGGAAATGCAAAACGATAAATACCTGTTTTTTTACCCGGCGCAAATTCCACCGTAATACCGTTGTCGATAAGATATGTCGAGTAATACCATGGCCTTGTAATTTCAAGATCATGATCGAATGTCATTTTCTTTTTCCAATCGTCTGCCGTTTTAGGCAATGCCAATGTGGGTTTCAGGGAGAATGCGATTCCCAGTCTATGCGAAACAATGAGCAAAGGAAAGCTTGTTATCTGGTCCTCAATATAATCTGCACGAACCGGATACATTCTCATCATCTGGTTGGGTTGCTGAATCGTTGGCCTTGTTGGCTGCAGCAATTGTCCAACATTTCCAATGGTTGGATCTATGTAATCAAGATCGCTACTAACTTCTATCTTAACCTTCTTGTTGTCTTGCGCCTGCATGCTGTTGCACACAACCATACAGGCAAGTAAATATGTGATGGCCCTTATTTTCTTTATTGTCATAGCCTTTATAACGGAAGTCCTTTTTGATTGATTGAATTGGTTTCGTGCCATGACAAGAGCCTTCCGCTGCAACATAGCGCTGCAGCGGGCGAAGGCCTCATCTGTCGTTGTTAAAATGGGCTTGTTGTGTGCAGCCTATTAATTCTTAATTATTAATTATTAATTTTTCTCCCCTACTTCTTAAACTCCTTTCTTGTCGTAGTGAGATATAAATCGCCGTAGCTTTTTGCAGATTCAAGTTGTGATGCACTGGCCCAGTCGTTCCATGAATCAAGCAGAATAAGCCTTGTGCTTTGATCTGCATTCATCTTTGCTACGTTACACAGTTGTTTGTAAAGTCTGCATGTATCGCTTCTTCCATAGAGAGGCTGGAGTGTGGTAGGTTGTGTAATTTTTTGGTTCCAACCTGGTGATACGCAAGGCACATAGCTTACACCCCAATTATTATCCTGCCAGTATTGAACAGAATATTTCCAGTTCTCGTTCATCATTTGCGGAAGCAGGTAGAACCTGTCCCAATCGCTGATGTTTGTACTGAAAGACTGATGTACCATAGCATCTACGCATTTTTGGAAACGGAAAGGATAACGTGCAGGCGGCGTCCATCTGTCCTGTTGGCCAACAATGTATAACTGCACACCTACATCGTTTAGACGTTGTCTTAGCGTTGTATATATAGTTGCATTATCGTTTGAATAGAGAACCTGTGCGTTGTAGATGTACAGTAAAGTTTTACCGTTTACTTTCATGTAGTTGGCATCCTGCATGTAAGGCACAAGCTTTAAGATGTCCTGGAAAAATTGCTCAAGTTTTACTTTATCATTCTCCAATGGTGTGGTCGTAGAAAGCCCGTATGTACCAGATTGCCAGTTATAAGCCAATGCCAGTTTCATTTTGTTTGCAGTATTGGCTTTCAGAAATGACCGCACTACATTTGAATCAATTTTAAAGTTGTTGTAGTCACGACTGAATGATCTTATAGAGAACAGGAAGTAATCAATACCAGCGCTATTTGCCTGGTCAATGTGACCTGACATTACATCTGGTGGCACCACGCCCGAAGGCATGCTGTATCTGCCTAATGTTGGCGTATCCGGTACGTTCACATTGAACGCGCCGAAGTAGTAGTACATGGCTCCTACCGTGTAATCGTTCGTTACCGGAATTTCATTGATCTGGTAGTTCAGGAAATTATCGGCTGCCGTAGGCGCATCACTTTTCTTCACACAACCGATGAAGGCTAACAACGCTATCGCAATTATTGAGAGGCGAAAATATTTTGTTTGCATACTTTTCTAAATTATAGTACTTATGGTTTATAGCTTGAAACAACTGTGTAAGTGAACCCGCTTGCTTTTGCTGCGGCACTTAACTCTTGTATTGTTTTGCCGTACCATTTTTGTACGAGTGAATAATCATATTGCGCAGGCACATCGTTCCAGTTAATGGTTACGTGCGGCTTCATAAACTTCAATGCAACAGTGTTGTTGATCGCCTCGGAAGTTGTTCCCACAAGGCCCAGCTGCGTCATGGCATCTGCATATCCATCAGGATTTAATGATACCAGGTTTGCCGGATAGAACATGCGGAACGGCACATCTGAATACAATGCTCCGGGAGATGCAGGATTGGTGTGCGGAGGAAAATTCAACGACCATGTTCTGCGTATCATGCACCATGCATCAAAGCCGCCATCAGGAAAATAATTCATCCATGCCTGTGCATATATTTTGTTGATGTCACCATTTGGAATGTCTGCATTCGTAATACCAATGTAGTTTCTGAAAGTTTTACCCACAGAGCTCGTACCCCATTTTACACCATCTACTTGTTTGTAAGTACTCGCCTGAGCCAACGTTAAACCCCATGAAACAAAGTTGGCATCGATGCCTGCATTATAATATGCATCGGGAGTTTGAGAACCTCCAAGACCAAGTTGCGCTGCTTCGGCTTTCAGAAACAATGTTTCTGCAAAACCCATGATCACCATCGGGCGCAAAGGATCGCTCCAAACTTTTGTCGTTACGTTGGAGAATGTATTGGCATTGCCTATCGGATCAACCTGGTTCGCCAATCCTGCTGTCCATCCCGATAATTTTGCAGTGGATTTTGGAATGCCCCAATGTGGAATCGGATAAGTTACAATTCTTAATGAATCATCTGCAGTACTTGCAAGCGTATCTGTAAGTATGTATCGATCAGTTGCTTTTGCTACAGAGTCAAAGTACACATTGATCCTTGGATCTTTGTAAGAACGAAGGAAGTCAAGCATGTAATCACTCATCTTTGGAAAAGAAATTCCTGTGGGTGCAGTTACATTAGCCTTGCCCGAATAACCAATGTAATAAGGATTCTGGTTACCGTTGGTAGTGTTGTCAAACTGGATCTTCGCCGCGTCTGCTTCGGAACCGATGAGGTTTGTTTCATCTGCCATTACTTCTTTCACGGCATTCAACGCTGTACTGCCAAGCAATAGCTGACTACGAAGTGCTATTTTCAAACGAAGGCTGTTCGCAAATTTCTTCCACTTCAACAGATCGCCGTTGTAGATCACATCGTACGGAAGTTTATCTGTTATTTTTGCAATGTTCATTTTCGCAGACGCATCTTTCAATGTGTTTAGAAGATTGGCATACACGGTATCTTCTTTGTCGTACATGATGGAACTCATACGGTTCGGATCGTTTGCCTGGCTGGCAGCAATCGGCCCGTAAGCCCCTACCAGTATGGATTGTATGTAAGCCTTATAAATCCTTGCAATCTGCACTCTATTGTTGAATGCTGTATCATTGCCGTAATTATTAAGTATTTGCTGAAGATTGTTCAGAATGGTTACGTAAGATGTTTGCCACATTACATCTGCACAATCATATCTTCCGGTTAGTGATACCCAGTTGGCATACTCCCAATATTTGTTTACAGGATATTGTGCGAGTATGGAAGGTGTTGCTTTGATCGCTGTATTCATGGAACCTTCCGGCATTACTTTTGTAAACTGCGTCGGGTCGGTATTGATATCTGTCATTTTAGAGCAGGCAGAGAACATGGAGCCTGCGATGACCGCTATATAAAATATCTTTTTCATCTTTGTGTTTTTTAGTGCTCCCGTTGAAACTTTTTTAGAATGATAATTTAAGATCGAAGCCCCATGATGCATAAGGGAATGAGCCTCCGGCCTCTATACCCTGCGCATTGCCTGAGTTTGCTGCCGCTTCAGGATCGATACCCAGTGGAGTGTTTTTGTAGATCTGCCACAGGTTTCTTCCCACAAATGCGATGCGTGCATTCTGCATTTTGATTTTTGAAATGAGCTTCTTAGGGAATGTATAACCAACTATTACCTCGCTTATTCTGATGGAAGTTGCGTCATAAGTAAGAGATGGCACATCGTTCGTTACTTTGTCATTACCATTTACAAGTTGAGGATAGATCCATGCAGGCAAAGGATCTCCCGGAATAAGCCTGCCGTTTTTATCAAGCATTTGATTTCCTCTTGCATCCACTTTTGCCATGTACGCGTTCGGGTAGCGCAATCCTTTTACACGTGCAGAGTCTGCGTAACGTGTAACGGTTGTACCTACTGTCTGTCCAATATTTTTTCTTTCGTTATCGTTCTCACCTAAAATAGTTTGGCTCATTAACCACTCATCTCTTCCTGCCAAACTTTGCACGGTCGTACCCTGAAACATTGCTCTTCCGTAAGTCGCAGAGTAAAGGCTACCACCGTATTTCACGGTTACCATAACAGATGCATCAAATGCACCGTATCTGAAACTGTTGCTTAAAGACCCCAGCCATTTTGGTCTGAAGTTTCCTGCGAGTACATTGGGGTCTGCGATTGTACGACCATTAGAACCTACGATGATCGTGTCACCTACCTTGTATGGCGCATTACCTCTCATGGTTCCATAAGGACGACCCACTTCAGCATACACTGTCACGCCAAGATTCGAGCCGAGGTTAACACTGTTCACACCTGGCACAAGGGATTTAACAAGGTTATCATTTTTAGAAAAGTTCGCCATCACATTCCATTGGAACTTCTTTGTTCTCACAGGAGTTGCGCCCAATGTTAACTCGATCCCTTTGTTTTGAATTTCACCGGCATTGAGTACGCGGGTATTGAAACCTGTTTCTTTCGGCGTGTTCACAGTAAGGATCTGGTTGGTCGTGTTTGATTTGTACACCGTAGCATTTAATGTAATTCTGTTGTTGAAAAATGCGAGATCAAGACCCAACTCTCTCGAAACAGTTTGCTCCGGTTTCAGATCAGGATTTTTCTTTTGATCCGTGTACACGAGATAAGGATTGTTTACATAGAAACCACCAAGGTTGTATGTTTCAAGCAACTGGTAGACATTCGGACTTCCGCCCACTTTCGCCCATGAAGCTCTGAACTTACCGGATGAGAGGATATCATTTCTGCGAATGAAATGAGAGAACAAAAAGCTACCACCTACTGAAGGATAGAAGAAATCATTTTTCCCTTTCGGCAATGTGGATGACCATTCGTTTCTTCCTGTAACATCGAGGAACAAATAATCTCTGAAACCCAATGTTGCAGAACCATACACAGATGCAGATTTTCTTCTTCCCCAGAACTCAGATGCAGAAGGCGCAATCTTCGAGTTGCTGATCGCCGGCATATCATGCACCAGCAAAGAACCGACAGAAGCAGTGCGAGAACGTCCATTAAAATTGTTATAGTTTACCCCTACCACGCCATTGATGTTAAAGTCGGAATTAATCCTTTTGTTGTAGATCAATTGTCCCTCATAGTTCCAGCTTTGATCGGAGCTCATGTTGTTGGTGTAGCTGCCCGTTGGCGTTTTCTTTCCACCTAACTCATTGTATATATAATATTCACCGAAATTCAAATCACCTGCGATCAACGCTCTTGCTTTCAGCCAACTGAAGATGTCAACATTCAATGAAGTACTTCCAATGAAACGATTGTGTGCATCTGCGTTTTCGTTCTCATATATTGACCAGTAAGGGTTTTCTGTGTCCGACAATAATTGCTGGCCATTGCTTCCTGTAAAAATCAGTGCATTTCCATCAGCATCTTTATAAGGATACAAACTTGCCATGTCGATACTGCGTGGCTGATAAACAAATAACACAAGAGGGTTGCCTGGTGTCAGGTTTCTCGTCATCCTGTTCTTTGTTTTATCATTGGTGTACATCACCTTCGCATCCGCCGTTACTTTTGAATTTAATTTCCGCGAAGCATAAAAAGAAAGGTTGTGCTTCGTTTTCAGGTTGATGTTGTCCACCACGTCATTGCTTTTTGTAAAGCCGTATGACAAACGGAATGTCGATACCTGGTCAGATTTATTGATCGCAATATTTGTTGTATTGACGTAAGGCGACTGGTAGAAGTCCTTCACGTTATTTGCCTGCGGCCAATAACCGTGCGGTTTGCCATCATAAGTATTGTACGGCTGCCCCAGCATTGGCATACCCCAGCTTTGCATGTTGATCGATCCCATGTTAACGGCGTTGGTCCCGGGAATTATCTTATCTCCACCTTGTGCGAATCGTCCATTGGAACCTTCACCATATACATTTTGGTAATCCGGCCACTCGGTAACTGTGTAGGTCTGATAGTTTTGATTTAATGACACCCCGAAATTCTTGTCACCTATTTTTCCTTTTTTAGTAGTGATGAGGATGGCGCCATTCGCGGCCTGCGATCCATAAAGCGCTGCTGCGTTTGGCCCTTTCAACACTTCCATGGATTCAATGTCATCCGGGTTAAGATCCTGTGCCGCGTTACCGTAGTCAAGGTTGCCATTTTCACCTGTCTTGTTAGAAATGATCACGCCATCTACCACCCATATCGGCTGGTTGCTTCCGGTAAGTGAATTTTCCCCGCGCAGTATTAAGCGTGATGAGCTGCCCGGCTGTCCGGTACCCGTCACTTGCAAACCTGCTACTTTACCGGCAAGGGTATTAGACAAGTTGATATCCCTTGCTTCGGTCATGTTGTTCGGATCAACCGACTGGCTCGAGTAAGGAACAGATCTTGCCTTCCGCGTTTGACCCAGGGCAGAGATCACGACGGCGTCCATTGTGGAGGCGCTCGCCGTGAGTGCTATTTGTATATATCCTGTCTTTGCGTCTACTTCTACTTCTTTGGAAAGATAGCCGGTCATCGTTACGGCCAGGGTTGTTTTGCCAACCGCATTAATATTTAATTGAAATGATCCGTCGTCCTTAGTAGCGGCTCCAATTCTGGTACCTTTTATAAGGATACTTGCATTCGCCAGCGGAACATTTTTGTCGTCAATAATTTTACCTTTTATTGGTACTGACTGACCATAAGAAAGGAGGCTTAAGAAAATTAAGAGGGCCATCAGGAATGGCAGTTTTAATCGCAATCGCATAAATAATAGTTTTGGAATTGAAGAAAACCTAATGGGCTAAAAGTATGATCCTCAATCTAATATTGCATTAATAAAACATTAATGATAGTTCATTTCGCTTATTAAGTTTTTAAAAGTATGTTTTTGGGAAAAACTTTAGCTGCAGTTTCATTATTTTTTGTTCTTCAAGTCAAAAACTAATAACAAGAGGTAGAAAATTTAATTGAATATGCTAAATTGCAACACCTGACCAAATGGCTTTTGAGAATTTGAACTCGTATAAGAAGATCGCTTGCGTTTCTACACTAACTAATAAAGTAATTGGCAAGAATTTACATCGCTCCGGATGTGGGTCTTAACTAAATACGGCAATTACTGTACATTTAAACAGTAACCATTTTTTCATTTGTTTTGTGGAACAGGCAAATTGTAAACTCTTATTATTGCCAATATGAAACGACCAGGTTGTTTCATTGGAAATAAAATGAAAATCAGATTTTTATAAATGAATAGCCGGCTTGCCATTAATGATCTGCTCAGAAGGAGTTTCCTGTATCCCGCTGTTCTATCATTACTTATACTGCTCTCTCTATCTTCTGCTTCATTCGCACAATATGGCCTTCAATTTGCGAGTCGCGATGCCGACCCCGAAAAAAGGACATCTTTAAATATTACGCCAGACAAACCCGTTTGCGTTTCTCAAAAGCTCGATCTCTCATTTGAACTGAGTTTTACGCCCGGCATCACAGACAATTTTGGTTATGCTTTCCGGCTGGTGAACGATAAAAAGCAAAACCTCGACATGCTATATGACGAGGCCAAAAAAAGTTTTACCATCGTTTTTGGAGATGCATATACTAATATAAGTGTGCCGATGCTTTATGGCGACGTAGTGAACCGGTGGGTAAAATTTCACTTATTACTCGACTTTACCCATCAAACCATTGCACTGTACTGCGATTACAAACTTGTACAAACCAGCAAAGTTTCATTTAAGGAAAATTGTTTCAACTTATACTTTGGCGCAACTACAGATCCTTACTTCAAATCGTCCGATGTTATTCCCATGCGATTGAGAAATATCGCATTGAATGTGGATGACCGGGAAAAATCTTTCTGGCCACTGAATGAATCATCCGGCAACCAGGCTTTGGATAGCATTTCCGGAAAAAAAGCAATAGTACAGAATGAGCATTGGCTAAAGCCGAAACATTCAAGCTGGCAACTGAGGAGCAATCGTAGCTTCAAAAGCTGGGTGAGCGCAGGTTTTGATCCTGTGCATGAACTGGTGTATATAACGGGGCAGGACTCCATATATATATACTCTGCAAAAACTTCGGCGCTGACAGCGGTGCATCTTTCTGAAAAGCATGATTTGCTGCCGGGAAGCCAAACGATCTATAATCCATTCAGCGATCATCTGTACAATTTTTATCCTGATGAACACGACATTGCGGCATATGATGCGCAGACTCAACATTGGGAAAAAAATTTTAACGCCGCTCCCCTTACAGCCTACTGGCAGGTGAACAAATTCTTTTCGCGCCATGACAGTTCATTGTATTTCATGGCAGGTTATGGTCAGTTGAGATACAAGAATCTTGTACAGCGCTATCATCTTGCTACAAAAAAATGGGATACGGTAAAAACTGCCGGCGAACATTTCAACCCAAGATACCTTTGTGCACTTGGCTCTACGTCAAACGGCGACACGGCATATATTCTCGGTGGCTATGGAAGCAAAGACGGCGACCAGTTGCTTAATCCCCAATTTTACTATGATCTGACAATGTATGATGTAAAGACATCTACATTCAAAAAGATTTATACACTTAAAGAACCTGCGGAGCCATTCGTGTTTTCCAACTCAATGGTAATTGACAAGGACGGCAAACATTACTATGCACTGATCAATCCAAAGGATCAGCGCAACACGCAATTACAACTGATAAAGGGTTCGCTGGAAAAACCGGAGTATGAGCTGATCGGCTCTTCATTTCCCTTCACATTCGTTGATGTTAAGTCGATGGCCAATGTATATTATTGTGACGCTTCCAAAGTAATGCTGGCCGTGACTTTGTATACAGATAAAGATGCCAATGTTACCGACGTAAAAATATACAGCATCAATTTCCCCCCGAGCGGCATTGCAACGCCTGAGGTTGCGGCACCGGCAAATACCTCGAAAAAATATATTGTTGTGTTGGCTGCAATTGGTTTGCTTGTCATTGCTTTCGTTGTTTACAAACTGAGATTATTTAGAAGAAAAACTATTGCGCAACCTGTTGAAAGAAGACCCGCGCCTGTGGAAACGGCGATGCCAACGACAACGACAACTGTCAATCCGGCCCCGGCCACTCCCGTCCCAACTCCAGCCATTCCCGTGATTACTAATGAATATGAGGATATCACGAATGAACAACAAAACAGAGCCGGCGCACACATTTACCTCTTCGGAAATTTTGAAGTGGTAGCGAGTAACGGCGAAAATATCACAAGATTGTTTACGCCGTTGTTGAAAGAGTTGTTTCTATTATTGTGCATTCATTCTTTAAAATACAACAAAGGTGTATCGCCGGAAAAACTGATCGAAATATTGTGGCACACAAAGGACACGAAAGATGCGATCAACAACAGGTCGGTGAATATTGCAAAGCTCAAAAGCATTCTTGAAAAAATTGAGGACTGTACTTTGCAAAAAGAATTTGGTTACTGGAAACTAACATTTGACAGAGATAAGCTGTATATCGATCTTGACCACTTCCTTCAATTGTTTGCTGAGCGCACGCTTGACAACAAGAGCATCAATGAACTGATCGCGATTGTACAGCGGGGTCCTTTTCTTCCGCAAACTTCTTATCAATGGGCAGACAGCTTTAAATCAGAGATATCAAGTCTTACGATAGATGCGTTACTGAAATACTGTCAATATCTTTCTTTGCCAGACAATGCAGAAAGAGTGATCAATATTTGCAACGCCATTTTTGCGTTTGATGAATTGAACGAAAATGCATTGCAGTTGAAATGTAAGAGCCTTGTATCGCTCGGCCGCCATACGCTTGCAAAGGAAGCTTTCGAAAAATTTGCCTCGAAGTATAAAGAGATCTATGCTGAGGACTATGAAACCAATTATACAAAGATGATTTCGTAGAGAGAATTTTAACCACGGAGCAAAGGAGTTTTTTTCACAGAGCAACAGCGGATCGCCTGGGAAAAATTAACTGGTTTTGAGAGAATGGAGAGAAAGAAGTTTTAGTTCCTCTTATTCCCTGATATGCTGATAACTCGCAATTACTTTCGAAGTATCTCCTCCTTTCCTCCGTGAAAAAAATCTCCTTCAACTCTGTGGTTAAAAAACTATCGAACAATTTCACCTTCTCCAACGACCTACTACGAAACCTTCAAATTATACTTACCACACTCGAATCGTTCATATTTTGATAACATACTACCCTTTATCAGAACGTTATTTTTGCCAAAATTTCTTTTATGCGATGTACTCTATTGGTAGCGGGTTTGTGTTTGGCAACTTCCGTTTTCGCACAATCCGATGAAGCTGCTGTTTACAGACAAATAAAATTACCAAATGGCTGGAGCCTCACTCCTGCCGGTAACAATGCAATCACACTGGGAGATCTTCCTTTGAACCTTGCAGTAAGTAAAAACAAAAAATTTCTCGCTGTTACCAATAACGGTCAGAGCACACAATCGATTCAACTGATCGATGCTGCCAAACAAAAAATACTTGATGATGTTGTTATTCCAAAGTCATGGTACGGTTTAACATTTTCGAACAATGATAAAATGCTGTACGCATCTGGAGGTAACGATAACTGGATTATGCAATATGCGATCAGGAACAACAAGCTGAAACTTGAGGACTCAATAGCGCTGGGTGAAAAATGGCCGGTGAAAATTTCCCCGGCAGGTATCGCTGTTGACGACAAGAACGATATTCTATACGTGGTAACAAAAGAAGACAACAGCCTTTACATTGTTGATCTTACTTCAAAAAAAGTCACAGAGAAATTCAATCTTGGTGCAGAAGCATACACATGTTTATTAAGCGATGATAAAAAGACTTTGTACATAAGCCTTTGGGGTGGGGATAAGATCCTGTATTACGATGTTGCTGCAAAAAATATCAGAAGTGAGATTGCCGTAGGCGACAATCCAAATGAAATCTACTTATCAAAAAAAGAGAAGTATCTATATGTGGCGAATGCAAACGACAACTCCGTATCTGTTATAGATGTTGCACAGGCAAAAGTGATCGAAACACTAAATGCAGCTTTGTATCCCAATGCACCAAGCGGTTCTACCAGTAATGCCGTTGCATTATCTGAAGATGAAAAGACACTGTACATTGCTAATGCCGATAACAACTGTCTTTCAGTTTACGACGTATCCACTCCGGGCAAAAGCAGTTCAAAAGGTTTTATACCTGTTGGCTGGTACCCTACCAATGTGAAAGTTGTAGGCAAAAAAATATATGTAACCAACGGTAAAGGATTATCCTCCATGGCGAATCCACACGGTCCTAACCCTGTTGCAAAAAAACAAGCGGTAAACTATCAGAAAAGCGACAACGAAACAACCGTTCCTGTGCAGTACATCGCAGGTTTATTTAAAGGCACATTGAGCATTATAGACGAGCCGAATGCAGAACAACTAAGCGCTTACTCACAACAGGTTTACAATAACACACCTTATTCAAAAGATAAAGAACTGAATGCACAGGGAGAAGCCGGAAACCCTGTACCAATGAAGGTTGGAGAAGCTTCACCTATCAAGCACGTATTCTACATTGTAAAAGAAAACCGTACATACGATCAGGTTTTAGGTGATGTAAAAAATGGTAACGGCGACCCAGGTCTTGTTTTATTTGGCGAGCATGTTACCCCTAATCTTCACAAACTTGTGAATGAGTTTGTATTGCTTGATAATTTTTATGTAGATGCAGAAGTAAGTGCTGATGGCCACAACTGGAGCATGGGTGCATATGCAACTGACTTCCTTGAAAAAACATGGCCAACAAGCTATGGCGGTCGTGGCGGCACTTACAGCGGCGAAGGCAAAAGAGAAATAGCAAATGGTAAAGCAGGTTTTATCTGGGATCATTGCAAGCGTAATAACGTAAGCTTTAGAACCTATGGTGAATTTGCTGACGATGGCAAAGCAAACATACCAGTGTTGAAGGGACACATTGCGCCTTACACAGGCTGGGATCTTAGTGTTCGTGATACTGTAAGATATTACCAGTGGGAGCATGATTTTGATTCACTGGTAGCAGCCAATGCATTGCCGCAACTTTGTACCATGCGTTTTGGAAACGATCATACAGAAGGCGTGCGTAAAGGCAAACCAACTCCGTTCGCACACGTGGCAGACAACGATCTTGCTGTTGGCATGTTCATAGAACACCTGAGCAAAAGCCCTGCCTGGAAAGAGAGTGTTGTATTCATTTTGGAAGACGATGCACAAAACGGACCTGATCACGTGGATGCACACAGAAGCACTGCATATGTTGCAGGTGGCTTGGTAAAAAGACATTTTGTTGATCATACAATGTACTCGACAACAGGTATGATTCGCACAATTGAATTAATTCTTGGCATGCCGCCAATGACACAGTACGATGCGGCTGCAACGCCTATGTTCCGCTGCTTTACAACCCAGGCGGACCTTACTCCGTTTACGCATTTGCCAGCCAATATTAACTTGAATGACAAGAACGTTGCCCAGAATAAATTAGCGGAAATGAGCGACAAACTGGATTGGAGCAAAGAAGACAAAATACCTGATCTGGTATTGAATGATATTCTCTGGAAAAGCATTAAAGGTGAGCACGCTGAAACTCCGGGCCCAAGCAGAGCGGCGTTTATAAAACAAAGCGAGATGAAAGATGACGATGATTAGTTGCGAGTGGTTTAAAGTTGAAGGTTCGACGCCTAAAGCTGACTGGCATATCTTTATCGATTACATTTTTCTCAACTCTCAACTTCCTAAAAAGCTGCCGGCTAACTCCGGCGGCTTTTTTTTGTTAAAAACTTGCGTAACTCAAAAGTTACATATAACTTTACGTAACCTTAAAGTTACTCATTATGGAAAAAGAAATAAAACAATCGTGGTTCTTTAAACAATCCCCGGAAGAAGTTTGGGAATATCTTACAAAGCCCGAACTCATTGAGCAATGGCTTATGAAATCAAACTTTCAGCCAATTGTAGGTTACAAGTTTCAATTTACATTTGTGCCAAAAGCAGATAGCACGTATGCAGGCGTTGTCGATTGCGAAGTATTAACTGTAAATCCTTACACGAAGCTTTCTTACTCCTGGAACGGCAGTACGATGGATAAGGGAAGGAATTTCAATTCCAAAGTTGACTGGACACTTGTACCCAAAGACAACGGAACAGAACTTCATTTACAACACAACGGATTTACTGTTTTGGAAGACATAATTGCGCACGATAGCGGATGGAAGCATTGCTTAAAACGCTTTGAAGAATCAATAAATACCATCACTCAATGACCGCTCCAGCACTAGATGTTTTCCAGGTAATTGCTGACCCCAGCCGCCGGCAAATGTTGCATCTGCTTTCAAATGAAAGCATGACAATAAATGCTTTGGCAGAAAACTTCGACATGAGCCGCCCCGCCGTTTCAAAGCATATAAAGATCATGTACAATGCAGGCTTTATTTCCATTACAGATATTGGCCGCGAACGCTATTGCACATTAAAGCAGGATGGGTTTAATGAGTTGCAGGATTTCATTAACTACTTCGATAAATTCTGGACGAGCAAGTTGAAAAAACTGGAAACGATTTTGAACAATAAGGTGGGGAAGTAGAGACGCGTTGAACGCGTCTACCTTGCACCAACACACTGCAACATTAGAGCAGAAACGTGTAGTAACTAACATTCATTCAGCGTGTAACGGAGACGCATTCAGCGTGTAACGGAGACGCATTCAATACGTCTCTACCCCGACTAACAACAAACAACTAACAACTTAAAAAATGAAAACCATAGTAATCGGCGAAGGCTCCGGCGCAACGATGGCAACCATCTTATCGGTTTACCCGAGACACAAAGCAATCGTAGATAAATATGTTGAAAGAGGCGAAGTCCTGGGTATCGGGCCTTTCGCAGACAGAGGTGGCAACCTTGCAATATTTACAACACATGAAGCTGCTGAAGCATTCGTTGCTGAAGATCCTTTTGTGTTGGAAGGTATCATTAAATCGTTCGTTATAAAAGATTGGGATGACAGTATGTAGAGACATGTTGAACGCGTCTCCGCTGCACCCAAACACTGCAACATAAAGGAACGAACGCTGAATAAAAACTTACACATTCTACTTGCGACCGTAGAGACGCATTCAATGCGTCTCTACGGTCGCAATGGCCTTTTTCTCCTTCCTAAACTCCCACGGTGCAACTGGATGTTTAACGGCCCATAAGCCTTGTTTTTGTTTCTTTGCTTTAACCTCAGCATCTGCATACCTTTTCGACTTATCGAAAGCCTTATAATGCCACGCCAGTCCACTTTCGAGCAGCAATAAATTAAGCTGGCTTCTATCTGGTAAAATAACAATACCGAGCGTTCTACCGTATTTATCCTTGCCTTTCGACTCCACGATGATCAATTTAGAGAAACATTTATCTGCGGTAAACTTTTTGGCTACAGTTCCATAGTCCTGCTTCTTTTCGGGACAATCAATACCATACAACCGTATCTTAATTTGAAGATGTAAACTGTCAAGTATTGTGATCGTATCACCATCACTCACTTTAACCACTTTACCTTTTAAAGTTTGCGCGGAAACATTGAATGTGAAAATGATCAACAGAAAAGATATGAATGTTCGCATGTTTTCGACTACGGATTATTTTTCTTTTTAAATGCGAAAATACATTATTGACTAACAAACGAATTTGCAAATCTTATATCAATGTCGTTTCCTTAAGGACACATCTTCTGAGTGAGATTGCTTCGCCCGTTTCTTGTTTGTTTATTTTACTTGATATAATTCAACCATTCATTCTCCGCAGGGGCTCGCAATGACGCGCCGATTCTCGAATTCTTTGGTAACAGGTTGTTGGGTAAAGCTCAAAATGGCAGCACCGTCATTGCGAGACCCTGCGGAGGATGGAGATTGTAAAAGGAACCTATTCCTGAAGTGTACGGAAATGGATCGAAGCAATCTCGTTTAAGGAAATTATTCTTAATGAACGACATTGAATCTTAAATGCATGACAAAGCCTGTACACATTTAAATGCACAGGCTTTGTCATATAGTCTTAATGATAAACAGACGAACAAAAAATCAGTGAAAATCAGTCCAATCTGCGTCATCTGCGTGCTCACTTCACATGCACAGGCTTAATCCCTTCATGCGTTGGCGCAACCGGTTTTATCGTTCCATCTGCATTGAACTCCATTTTGTCAATACACACTTCTCTGTTATAACCCGCTTCGCCACCCATTTTTATACCGTTAGGATAATTGAATCGATGATACACCAGATACCATTCGTCTTTCCCCGGCACTTGTATTGTTGAGTTGTGGCCAGTTCCGTAAATGCCAAGCGCATCATTTCTAACGACTACAAAATTGTTCGCCGGAATTTTCATTGGGCCCATCGGCGATGTGGACATGCCATAACGCACACGGTAGTTGGGATCACGCGTATCGTTCTGCGACCATAGAAAATAGTAGATCCCGTTTCTGTAAAAAACGTGCGAACCTTCGCAATATGTACTATCCGGCGTAAACTGTTTTATTGTTTCTGTTTTGATAGAAACCATATCATCGTTCAACTCTGCTGCAGCCATGTAACCATTTCCCCAGTACAAATAAAATTTTCCACTTTGCGGATCCTGGAAAACATCCGGATCGATTATCTGTCCACCGCCGCGAGTGATCACATCAGGACGTTTGCTGATCAAAGGTTGGCCAAGATCTACAAAAGGCCCTGTTGGATTATCGCTCACAGCCACACCAATCTTTGTTTCCGCACAGAAGTAATAAAAGTATTTGTATTGCCCGTTGATCTTTCTTTCAATGATACAAGGTGCCCATGCCTTTGATTTTGCCCAGCTAACATCTTTTCCCAACTGTAAAATAACACCCTCATCTTTCCAATTCACAAGATCTGGTGAAGAGAATGCTTTAAAATAGGAACCCGACCATCCGCTAAATCCATCGCTAGTTGGATACATATAAAACTTGCCGGTTTTCTCCGCATAAATAATATCAGGATCAGCATACAAACCTGCGATTGCAGGGTTGTGATTTTCCACCGCATTCACAGTATAACTCTGAGTGCCTTTGCCTGCAATAGTTACAGTGCTGCGAACACTGCCTGCGGAAAAATCACGCGTCTTAGAAGTAATTTTTACACCCGGGAATGTAACAAAACCAGGATCAAAATTCTTCAGGTCCGTTCCCGGCAGTACAGGTAGCGTCAATGTTTTAGTCGCCGTATCTAAAACGATGTTGATCTTTTTTATTTTGGCGTTCGTAACATTGGTAATCGCTGCATCATAACTCATCCACTGCGTTGTAAGACGTTTCATTTCTTCTGTTGTAACAGGCATTACCGTTCCGTGACGCGGATGAAAATTCATTGTGATATCCTGATCAATCACCGAGAAGTTTTTGAAATCTGTTGTTTTGGTAAACTGATATCTACCGCTTGTGTACATGTCATACATCAACACATAACCACTGCCATCATTTAATTTAAATGTGCCCGCTCCTTCTACCGGGGATTTTGTTTGCTGCACATAATTATCACTTTGCATCGTGTAACCTCCTGTCAGCTTACTTGAAACAGCCACTTTAATCCCGGGTTGTCTGTCTTCTGTTTTAAAGAACAGGTAATATTTACTGTCTTTTTCTTCAATGTCTCCGTCAATGCAAGCGGCGTTATCGGGGCTATAAAACAACTGCACTGGTGTTGTTTCTAAATCTGTGAAGTCTTTATTTGCATACGCGTAATAAATCTTATCGGGCTGATTTCCATTTTTCAACGAAAAATAAACCATGTACTTACCTGTTGCGGCATCATAAATTGTTTGCGGTGCCCAAACCCTTAACAGGCTGTCATTTCCCGGAAAACGTTTTTGAATATTCACCACACTGGAGGTCCAGTTAATCAAGTCGGTTGACTTCAATAGCACCATGGCCCTGTTGGAATTCCAGCCAAGCGCCGACACCATATCGGTTGCCACCATGTAAAAAGTTTTACCGTCGGCACCGCGTAAAATATGCGGATCACGAACACCGCCTGTCGAACTAATTTTCTCTGACGCAACAATTGGCTCATTGTTATTCAGAGCGCGGTAATGATAACCATCCATGCTGATCGCAAACCGGATGGCTTCTTCACTTTTTTTATTACCCGTAAAATATGCGAAAAGATAGCCTTGGTAATTTTTTTTGGAACCTGAAGCTGTCACCTTTTTTTTAGAGGTTGACTGAGCAAAAATCATGGAAGGAAAAATCAATAGCAAAAGAGAGCGGAACAAATATTTCATCTTATGGCAACTTGGGTTTTACATTTTGCGGTCAATGTTGAATTAAGAATGTTATCTGTGAACCAGGCAGTTGTAGTGCTATTGACCATCGTTGCGTCGCACACTTGTACTTTTGGTTCTTTATTCAGCTATCCCAACAACACCGACTCCACAATATTAGTTACAGTACTTATTCAAAATTAGTGTTGCTAAAATATCTATTCGGGGGGAAAATTCATATTTAAAGGGGGAGAAAATGCAGCTAAGGTGGAAAAACCAAATTTTTATTGTAAAAATGACACGTAATGGTTGAATAACTGAGTAACTGAATAACCGAGGCTCGTGTTTAATCTTTCACTTCAATTTATTCAGCTTACTCAGTTTATTCAGTTATTCAGTTACTCAGCTTATAAATATCAATTAATTGTCATTTTGACAAAAAACCAGCCAAAACTGACATTTTCGCCATCCGGTAATATTTTTAATATTAAAGGTCATTTTTACACTTAAATTGCGGCCCCAAAAATATAAAAACCTTATGAATGACTAAATCGAATCCAGTATTAACGGGTGTTTGGCAATTTGTCCCCCCAAAATTATCATTTTGTCCATGTAGCATCTTTAACAAATATTTCAAGTTTGTCTTGCCAAAAAAACGATTGCCATGAAGCCACAACATTTTCCAAAGCAGTACATGACCCTTCATCTACTCCATACTTCAAGTACTGAATTTCCCAACTAACATTATTGACTTTAAACTAAAACGCAGAATGCTTATGACCAGAAAGCAGCTATTAAACAATGGCTTGTTACCATTACTTATTTGCATCCTTGTCGGAATTGCATCCCGATGCTATTCCCAGGAGAATGAGATTACGGTGAGAGGAAAGATCCGTTCCGACTCAGCCGCGATCCCTTCCGCAACGATTGTGCTTAAAACGAATCCTCAGAGAAGTACCCAATCTGACGAAAAAGGTAACTACTCCATTAAAGCTCCCGCTAACGGAACGTTGATCGTTTCTTCCGTAGGATTTGAAACACAGGAAATTGATATTCAGGGTAACAGTATCCTGAACGTTGTTCTTAAAGCGAAGGACAACAAACTAACCGACGTAGTGGTAGTTGGATACGGTACACAGAAAAAAGCTACGGTTGTGAGCTCTGTTACCTCCATCAGCCCGAAAGAAATAAAAGGACCTACGAGTAACCTGACAACGATGCTTGCAGGCAGGATCTCCGGGATGATCTCTTTTCAAACAACGGGTGAACCGGGCGGCGATAATGCCAACTTCTTTATTCGCGGTCTCGGAACCTTTGGTTCGGGAAAAGTGAATCCGCTTATCCTCATCGACGGTATCGAGTCCAGCACTACGGACCTTGCAAGATTGCAGCCGGATAACATCTCCGGGTTTTCCATCTTGAAAGATGCGACTGCAACTTCCGTATATGGAGCCCGTGGTGCGAACGGTGTAATCCTTGTGACGACTAAAGTTGGCCAGTCTGGCAAAATGCAATTCAACATTCGTTTGGAAAATTCCTTTTCTTCTAACACTCAAAGCGTAGACCTGGCAGACAACGTTTCCTACATGAATCTTGCCAATGAGGCCGTGCTAACAAGAAACCCTCTGGGTGCCGTTTTGTACAGCCAAAACAAAATTGACCACACTGCTGCAGGCGACGATGCTTTGTTGTATCCAAGCAATGACTGGGTAAACCAATTGATCAAACCGGTTACTACCAACCAGAGAGCGAATGTGAACATCGGCGGTGGCGGAGAAAAAGCGAAATACTACCTGGCGTTGAGTTACAACCGCGACAACGGTAACATTAGAAACAGCTCCTTAAACGGATTTGATAACAACATTAAACTTCAAACGTATTCGATACTATCGAACGTTACTTTGAGCCTGACCAAAACAACTGAAGCTTTGGTGAGCCTTAAAGGACAGTTTGACGATTACAATGGCCCCGTTCCGGGAAGAGATGAATACGGAAATACACTTAGCGGCGGTGCAACCGTTTACCACAACGCTATTTATAGCAACCCCGTGGCTTTCCCGGCTGTTTATCCACAAAGCTATATTTCGTATGCGAACCATCCTTTGTTTGGTAACGCTGTAATTCCGGGATCTGCCAACACACTGTACACAAACCCTTATGCTCAATCACTTTCAGGATTTCAAGCAACCAACACAAGCACAATGACCGCTCAGTTGAGTTTGAAACAAAACCTGAATTTCGTTACAAATGGCTTGTCTGCAAGAGCGATGGCTTACACAACCCGTTACTCAACATTTTCAGTAAACAGACAGGTTAGTCCGTACTATTATGCGTCTGATCTTGTTGACGGAAAACTTGCAGGAATATATCTTATCAACGACGGTAGTGCAGGTAATCCTTTCCCTGCGCCAACAGAATACCTGACTTATGCGCCGGGCGACAAAACATTGAACAGTACTTTTTACGGAGAAGCGGCTATTAACTACAACCGCACTTTCAACGATAAACATGCTGTTGGTGCCATGTTCATCGGAACAATGCGCAACTATGTTACTGGTAACGCATCTACATTACAACTTTCATTGCCTTCGAGAAACGCTGGTGTTTCCGGTCGTATGACTTATGGATATGACAACAGATACCTATTAGAATTTGACTTCGGTTACAACGGTTCCGAAAGATTTGCAGAGAACCACCGATTTGGTTTCTTCCCTTCTGTAGGTGGAGGCTGGGTCGTGTCTAATGAAAAATTCTGGGAGCCATTACAGAAAGTAGCCAACAACCTGAAATTCAGATTTACTTACGGTTTGGTGGGTAATGATCAGATTGGTAAAGCGGAAGACAGATTCTTCTACCTGTCTGAAGTTGGTTTAAATGGTGCTGTTGCAGGTGGCTTTGGTACTAACTTCAACTCAAGCAGAAACACTGTTTATACCAATCGTTACGCAAACCCTGACATCACATGGGAAAAATCAAAACAGCTGAACATCGGTATGGACCTGACTTTGCTGGATGACATCAAAGTAACTGTTGATGCATACCACCAAAAACGTTCCAACATCTTGATGTCAAGAACCACAATTCCTTCTACTATGGGTTTGCAGGCAACGCCATCTGCAAACGTGGGGCAAGCAGAGAGCCAGGGTGTTGATATCGCACTTGATTATCACAAAACAATTTCAAGATACTGGTGGGCGCAGGTAAGAGGAACATTTACTTATGCAAAAAGTAAAGTGCTCGTAAACGAAGAACCTGCCTATGCAGAAAATAATATCAATCTTTCACATGTTGGCAACTCTGTTGCTCAGATGTATGGCCTTATTGCAGAAAGATTGTTCAGTGATGACAAGGAAGTAGGCAACTCTCCTACTCAGTTCGGCCGTGTACTTGCCGGTGATATCAAATACAGAGATATCAATGGCGATGGTAAAATAAGTGTAGCAGATTATGTTCCACTTGGTTTCCCAAGTGTTCCTGAAATCCAATATGGCTTTGGTTTTTCACTGGGTTATAAAAACTTTGATTTCAGTGCTTTCTTCCAAGGTACAGACCGTGTAGCATTCATGGTAGATCCGATAGCTATTTCTCCATTCTACAACCAACATGGTTTGTTGAATGCAATTGCCGAAAATCATTGGTCAGAAGACAACAGAAACGCTTACGCATTGTGGCCCCGCCTGAATATCAACAGCGATGTGGTTGGTGGTTCCCCTACTTACAACAACAACTACGCATCTTCATGGTGGTTAAGGAACGGCGCGTTTATGCGTTTGAAATCTATGGAGCTTGGCTACAACCTTTCTGCGGCTACTCTTAGAAAGATACATTTTGCAAATGCAAGAATTTATGTGAATGGAATCAACCTGTTAACGTTCAGTCATTTCAAAACATGGGATCCTGAAATGGGTTCTTCAGGCTTAGGTTATCCAATTCAAAAAGTTGTAAACGTAGGTATGCTATTCGGATTCTAAAACTTCAAACAACTAATTCATGAAATACAGTTTCAATAAAAATAAAAGATATTCATTTTTCAGGATCATGAAAACGTCAATGCGGTTACGCGGCATTCTGGCGACGGGACTTGTCGTATTGTTGTCGACAACCTCCTGCAACAAGGGATTCCTGAATGTGGTGCCTGATAACGTAGCAACAATCGATAACGCATTTGCATCTAAAACAGAGGCAGAGAAATATTTATTTACATGCTACTCGTATCTGCCAAATGATGAAGATCCAACTTATAACCCGGGCATAACGGCGAGCGATGAAACCTGGATCGAAGACAATGAGATCCACATCCGTTCTACCAACGTTGCACAAATGCCAAGAGGTGGACAAAACACTTCTGATCCTATCTGTAACTATTGGGACGGTACGAGAGATGGAGCCTTGAACAGTAACGGACACGGCATGTTCAGAGCAATCAGGGATTGTAATGTTTTCCTGGAGAACATTGAAGACCTGAGTAAAGTTCCTGACCTTGATATAGACACAAGAGAAAGATGGATCGCTGAGGCGCAGTTCCTGAAAGCCTTTTATCACTTCATTCTTTTCAGGTCATACGGCCCCATTCCTGTTGTTGACAAAAACATCCCGATCAGTGCCCCGTTGAGTGAAACACAGGTTAAAAGACAACCGGTTGACAGCGTTGTTAACTACATAGCTAATCTGCTGGATACAGCGGCTGTTCACCTGCCATCTTCTATTCTTAACCAGGCATCCGAGCTGGGAAGAATTACTAAGCCTATCGCTATGGGCCTGAAAGCTAGATTGCTTGTCTATGCTGCAAGTCCGTTGTTTAACGGCAACTCAGACTTTGCAAGCATGCAAAACAAAGGCGGCGAAAAACTATTCAATACTACATACAGCGCCGACAAATGGAAAAGAGCAGCAGATGCATGTAAAGCAGCAATTGATGCAAGCACAGGGCAAGGCATTAAATTGTACACCTTCACAACTCCGGCCGGCAGTGTACTTACCGACACTACTATAACGCAGATGAGCATACGCAATGCGGTGAGCGATCCATGGAACTCAGAGCTTGTATGGGGATTAACACACAGTGGAATGGGCCTTAACTCGTTCTTCCAGGCTATAGGCGGTGCAGCGTACGACAGAACATACATTCAAAATAACGGTATCACTTATGGTAACGCTTTGATGGGCCCAACACTTAAAATGGCTAAAATGTTCTACACCAAAAACGGTGTACCTATTGATGAAGACAAAACACTTGACTTCTCTAACTACTCAGCACTTCGCATTGCTTCGCACGCTGAAAGATTCAATGTCAAAGAAGGTGAAGCAACTGCCAGACTGAATTTCGACAGAGAGCCACGCTTCTATGCCAACATCGGGTTCGACAGATGTATCTGGTATATGGCAAACAGTCCTTCTCATTCTGATGAAAACACATTCTACCTGTTTTGTCATGCAGGTGAGTTTGGACAAAACTCCCCTATTCCAATCACTACAATGTACATGAAGAAGATCCTTAACTGGAAATTCGATTGGAACACACGTTTGTACACACCTTACCCATACCCTATTATCAGATTGGCCGACTTGTATCTGATGTATGCAGAAGCATTGAATGAAGCAAACGAGACTCCAACTGCCGACGTTTACCAATATGTAAATCTTGTCAGAGCAAGAGGTGGTCTAAAATCTGTGCAAGATGCATGGTCAGCTTACAGTAACAACCCAACCAAGTACACAACCAAAGCAGGTATGCGCTCTATCATTCAAAGAGAACGTGCGATTGAATTGTGTTTTGAAGGACAACGCTACTGGGATCTGATCCGCTGGAAAACAGCGGCAACAGAGCTTTCAGGTAATGTTACCGGATGGGACAGAACAGCAAAAACTTCGGACCTGTTCTATCGCGAGTTAACTTTCTACTCAAGAAAATTTGTTGCACCACGTGATTATTTGTTTCCGTTGAAAGACAACGACCTGTTGAATAATCCAAACCTGGTACAGAATCCAAACTGGTAAAAGTTAAAGCTATCGCTAACTAATAAATCTTTCAAAATGGGTAAACTAAATTTATATATTCTATCATTTTCTTTACTTGCATTTGGTTGCAAACAGGAGACTTTAAATTCCCCGATTGTCAGCAACTCAAATGCACCGGGCACTGTTGCCAACGTTAAAGTGGTTAACCAGAATGGCAAGGCCAGCATCACTTATTCATTACCGTCAGACAAAGACCTGCAGTACGTGAAAGCAGTGTATGAAACTTCACCGGGCGTTGCAGCGCAGGTGATCGCGTCACGCTATGCCAACAATCTTACTGTTGATGGTTTTGGTGATACACTGGCACACACCATCAAGCTGTATTCGGTAAACTCCAGCGAAGTTTCTTCTGCACCGGTTAACGTTACTGTTAATCCGTTGACGCCGGGCTATATTCTTGCACGTCGCTCCTTAGAAGTGAACATTACATTCGGTGGTTTTACTATTAAAGCCCACAACCCAACAAGCGACAACCTTGCGATCATCCCAATGGTTGATACTACAGGCAAAGGCAATTGGGGACAAACGACCGGCATGGACAACGTTTACAGTGCAGATACTGTTATCACTGCTACTATCAGGAACCAACCTTCTGTTGAAAGAAAATATGCATTTGCTGTAAGAGACAGATGGTTCCACTATTCTGACACATTGTTTTTAACACTTACTCCATTGTTCGAGCAGCAGTTGGATAAAAGCAAATTCGCTACGCTTGTATTGCCTCATGATGCTACCGTGTTGAACAACGGTGGTTACACATGGCCGTACTACATGTACGATGGCAACTATCATCCTGGCTGGCCTTCTACTTACTTTACAGTAGAAAGTTCCATCACGCCGCAAATGGTAACGATTGATCTCGGTGCTGTACATACGTTCAGCCGTTTCCAGATCAATCCTTACAAGGAAGTAGGTAACTATTATTACGTGAGAGGTAATCCAAAAGATTTTGAAGTTTGGGGTTCAAATAGTCCCGACCTTACCGATCCGGTATCTGCTACAAACCAACCAGGATCATCATGGACAAAGATCGACACGTATCACGTTACGAAGCCTTCAGGTTCGGGCTACCAGATAGAAACAACTGCTGACCAGCAAGCTGCATACAATGGCTGGCAGTTTGATTTCCCAACGGGTTTGAAAGATTACCGCTACATACGCATCCGTCAATTATCAAACTGGCAGGGAAGCTACTTCCTAACCATTGCAGAGTTGACGCTGTGGGGAAAATAGTTATACCGATTGGTCAAACAATATAGACCAATTTCGACTGCGTCTTATTGGTCTATTTGTTTGATCCATCGGCATTATGAAGGATTTGAATTTTATCTCTGTGATAAATAATAAAATTCAAATCCTGATAATACGCTTAACATAAAAAAATTAAGAACAATGAAAAGAAATTTAGCAATGGTAACTGTCATCACCATCGTAGCGATCTGGATGGCGGCGTGCACTAAAATAGATAACTACAAGTCAAAATATATGTCTGGCGGCGGCATTACTTACACGGGCAAAATGGACTCGGTAAAAATCTTCTCCGGCAGATACCGTGCGCAGTTAAATGGTCTGTTTACTTCTGATCCAAACATTGTGAAGTACAGAGTTTTCACAAAAAGCGGACTCGATTCAATGGAGGTGGTAGTAAAAAGAACTTCTGGTGTAGACACTGCAAAAACAATTATTCCAAACCTTGAAGAGGGAACACAGAGCTTTGAAGTAAGAACCTACGACAGTGCCGGGCACTCTTCTGTTCCGGTGTTTGTAACGGCGAACGTTTACGGTGCAAATTACCAGGCTTCTATTGTGAACCGTGGAGTTGCAGATGCATCTTTGCAAACTGATGGTTCAGCAAAGATCACATGGGCTGATGTAAGTGCCGATGCGGGTGTGCAATACATGCAGATCAAATTTTCGGATGTTTCGAATAAGTTACATGATACCATCGTGTATTCTCAACCTACTAACCTAACAAGCAGCTTGCCTAACATTAAAGTAGGTTCAACATTTTCTTACAGAACAGCATATTTGCCAAACGCAACAGCCATCGATACATTTTATACAGCTTACCAGGACCACAGCGTAAAAGCAGATGTAACGAAAGTATATCTGTCTAACTATGGCCCAGACTTTAAAGGCACACTTGGTAGTGACGGCAGATTCGGAACTCTGAATGCACCGTGGGTATCAAACGCAGGTGCCTTGAACAAAGGCGGTGGCACGTTCGGTGGTTACCAGCATGCTTCATGGCAGTCTGCAGGACTGATTACATGGGAAACATGGGGTAACACGCCGGTAGTTGACGGAAAAGTTTACCAGGTAACATCTGCACCATTGCCCGCGGGGAATTACACCGTTACATTCAACTACTATTCTGAGATACAATCGAACTCATCTGTTTATTGTATTGCGGCAGCAGGCAACACCGGCATACCATCACTGGCGAATCTTTCAAGCGCCCTTGGCTATGCTGCGATGTTTAATGGAGCTACTGTAGGCGCTACATCACCAAATGTAACAGAATCAAAAAGCTTCAATTTTACCCTTACGTCACCACAATCGGTGTCTTTAGGATTTCTTGGAAACGTTGTTGGAAGCGGCAATCCGGGAAGTTACTTTGAAGTAAAATATATTCAGTTGATCCAAAATTAAAAAACACAGAACGCAGATTTTCATGATTTATTAAGATTGTATGGTTTGAAATTTTATGACGCCCTCTGATTTCAAATCATAAAAATCATGAAAATCTGCGTTCTCTCTTATTGCTTTTATAAAATCAAAAAAGCCGCAGACAATGTTGTCCACGGCTTACTATTCAACAAGAAACAAAAATGAGACTGTTACATCTGCATCTCAATATTCATTTCAAGAATTGGCAACAGGTCAAGCAAATCATCAATGATGTAATCAGGATTGGCTGTCAGCAACTGATCGTAAGTGTGTGCGCCGGTTGTAATGCCAATATTCATTGAGCATCCAGCGTTGCGTCCCTCTTCAATATCAATAATAGAATCTCCAACTTTTACCACTTCCTCTGCGTCTGCAATATTGAATTTCTGCATTGCCAGCAAAATCATATCAGGATTGGGTCTGTTGTTTTGCACATCTGTCGCAGTGATCAATCCATCGAAATCTTCTCCTTCTTTCCATCCAATTTTTTCAATAAGCGAAACGGCTGTCTCATTACTGTAGCCTGTATTCAACACCACTAAAATATTTTTCTCTCTAAGTGACTGAAACAACTGATCTGCATTTTGCTGGGGAAATACTTTATGTGTACCGTATGCTTCTTCCAACATTACCATGAATCGACCATAAATCTCACCGGCCAATATTTCATCATGGTTTTGTGCATAAGCTGCTAATATACTTTTTATCGCCTCCAGCTTTTCTTTACCTGCACCCTGTGCCAATACTTTATCTAACGAAAAATCATATCCCTTCTCGCTGATCGCTTTCTGCAACGTTTTATACACAATGTTATCTTCGTTCACAGTGGTACCTGCCATATCAAAAACAACCATTCTGATCATGAGCTATTATTTATGTTCGTTTAAAAATTTGTTGATACTATTTCTATAAGCCCGCATTCACCCTTACTCCTACACGCACGGGCTTTTGTTCACTTGCAAATGCAAATGCGTCTTCAACTGCTTCGATATTGTATTCTTTTTCAACCAACTCAGCGAAAGGATACTTGCTATGGCTCCTTTCGATAAACTCCGTTGCCTTAACAAGATCATCGTAATTGTAATTATGCAAACCGCGTATCTGCAATAATTTCCTAACAACTTTCTGCGCATCCACTTTTACAGGAGCATCAGGAAACACAGCGCCAATCCATATTGCAGCGCCACCCAAAGCCAAAGAATCCATCCCCATCTCCATCGCACGAGGACTGCCGCTCATATCGAAAACAATATCAGCTTCCGGCCAGGGCAGTTCATTTTCTTCTGTTTTTTCATCTAAGTGATATGATTTGCTTGCGCCAAATTTCTCGCCCCATTGCAATCTCCCATTGTCACGATCAACAAGTCCGATCCACGAAGCACCCGCTTCTTTACACATTGCCAAACAAGCCAGGCCAAGCATTCCGGCCCCCAAAACGAGCACTTTCCTGTTCTCAATTTTTCCTGCAATTCGCAAAGCACCCATTACCGTGGCGTGTGCGCAATTGATGGTCGCAGCAACTTTAAGCGGAACATCATTGGAGATTTTTATGATCGCGGTATTTGCACGCAACACGCAGTAGTCTGCCAAACCACCGTTAAACACATCATCTTCTTTCGCCAACGCATGTCCGTATTTGAAAAGCTGCTCACTCTTCTGCGGCATATCCGGATGTGGCGGCACAATACCCGGTGGCACTGAAAAAATCGACCACGTGATTCTATCGCCCGGTTGTATAGCCGCACCATTGATATCTTTGCCGGAATGTTGCGGATCGATCCAGGCAATTTCGCCTACAACCTCATGGCCGAGCACGACATTAGGAGGCTCTTGCCTTCTACCGCAATAAGTATGTATATCGCTCCCACAAAGGGTTGTGTACAGTGTCTTCACAAGCACTTCACCCGTCTTAATGAAAGGCACATCATGCGTGCTAATTGAAAATGGTTGTCCGTGACCATTAAACACTGCGACTTTACCGGGTGGAAAACTGAGTAAGTCCTGATTCATTTTCTTTCAATTTCATTTTAAAATACCAGTTACAGAATAACACCAGTAGCCCTCCTGAAATGCCGATGTAGACGCAAATGCGCAAGAACAGCGACAGTATGGAACTATCCGGAGGAGCAAGATATCTCAGCAACATCAGCAAGATGTAGCCCGTGTATCCTACAGCATCTACCACATACATCAGAAAGCCGATATTGGCACATTCTTTTGTAATCGCGATAAGCCTTTCGAATATTGTAGTATGGATGGCAACATAAGGAATGTACACACCGAGACCTGCCAGCACCATGAACACAAAATTTCCCATGCCATGGCCCACGCCGTTTATGGCAATCAGCAAAATGGCAAATCCAAAAACACACGTCATCAGTGCAAATCGAAATGCTTTGTAATGATTTTTGATCAGCACCGCAAAGCCGCTGACAATTACTACACCAAGCGACACGAGCAATTCTGATTGCGTAAAAATTTCAGGCGTTTGTTTAAAACCCAGATCCCGCCAAAGTTCCGAAGCGAAGTCCGCACGGATACTACGCAATATGGTAACAAACAAATACACTATCGTAATGCCGGAAATACCTGGTGCATATTTTAGAAAGAACGCCTTTCTTGCCTGAGCCGACATGGGTGTTCTTTCCGAACGGCTCGTTATGTCTGCAGTTGAAGGAGCGGGCACAATATTCAACATTGCAACAAACATTGCCATCGGCACCATGAAGAAAGCGCCTGTGGCAAATGGCATCCAACTCTCAGGAACGCTCCAATGGAGCAGCATATTCCCAACGGATTTCGAAGCGCCATCAGCAACAATAAAACTGGCGCAAAGACCCGCTATCATTGCTTCCGAATGCCGCCTTCCTTCCAGAAAACCCAATACTAAACCGAAGACAACGCCAAGCGGCAGTCCGTTCAATAATAAGCACACAATGTTCCATGGCCGCGGCACAATGCCAAAAAGCAATAATGTTAATTCAGCGAAGAATATAAGACCAATCAATACTTTTATCCGCTGTGAAGGTTTTATTTCAGCAACGACTTTTATACCGATCCACTTAGCCAACATGTAACCGAGTGTTTGTGAAATGATCAGCAGGAATTTATAGTCTATCCCCCAATATACAACATCACTATAGGTGGCGGCAGTGTATTGTTTTCGAAAACCATACATGCAGAAATAAGCTCCAAAAGCTGCAACCAGTGCCCACACGGGATGTTGAGATAATTTCTGCAAGGACTTTATAGGCATAGGTTGTGTTTATGTACAATAGTAGTGGTAGTTAATCTGCACGTTGTGTTTTGTAAAACTAAACACTGTTTACTATTTGTAAACACCCAGAAGCGTTAAGGATTTATTACGGAATAGTTAAGCGGAGGGAAATGAGAATTGAAAGTTGAAAGTTGAAAATTATAAGATGTCCTAACTTTTTACTTTTACTTTTTATTGCTCAATCAATTGCATTAAAACCAACTCTCGGATCTGGTTCCAATCAACAGCATCTCTTTCGGAAAAATCAAATGTGCGCTGCATGCTTTTTGCGTACTGTCTTGCAGGAAACGCAATGCAGGTGCTGTCAAGATACTGGTTAAAAACACAAATAATCTTCGTGCTTAGCTTATACATAAACACATTGTCAATCTTTTTCTCTTTTATTCTTGGATCAATGTTTTGTAATAACGAACGCAGTTTGTGCAGATTAATTTGTTGCTTCAAATTTTGAGATGTGGTGTTCATGCAGTGTTCAAGATTTTTATTGAGTTGTTAGTTGCAAGGCATCAATATGCAAACATCAGCCTAACAACTAACAACTCTTTTTGTTGTATCTCTTGTGAGTTTCCATAAAACCGTTTTGCAAATAGAACTTGTGCGTTTGCAGTCTGCTAAGCTTCGTGGTTACTTCCAAAACAGCACACCCAGTGTTCCGGGCCAACTCTTCTATGAATTGGATCAACTCCCTGCCAATACCGGCAGAACGATGATTCTGCTTCACGCAAAGCGCCGTGATTCTTCCTGCAAACCCGTCACAGTGAAATAATGGAAATCGTGCAAAGGCAATGAATCCAATAACCTCGTCGTGTTTTTCGTATACAAAGGCAATACCTTCGTGTTCGGAATATGATGCATACCGTTTTGCAAAAGAGGCAACAGAATTATCTGGATAGTCAAGCTCCGCAAGCAATTCAACAACTGCCCCGTAATCTTTTTCCTCCACCGCTCTTATTCGAACTCCGTCCTTTAAAGATGTTGTCACAGCACTAGCTTTACGCTCGCCGTCTTGATAACTCACATTATTCAACATACATTGATTGTAATTTCTTCAACTTAGACTTAGTCAAGCCCATTTCTTTTGCAAGGTAATTATCAATGCTGCCATATGTTGTTTTGATACTATTGAAAGTTGCTTGCAAATAAGCCGGATCTGCGGCCATCATCTTCTTTGCTCTTTCTTCCGGCATTTTATAAGCAGCGGTCATCATTTGCATCGCCTTTTCATTTTCGCTGCGGCGGTAATAATTTGTAGCCGTATAATCTGCCATGATCGTTTCTTCGTTTACACCTAAAGCATAGAGAATCAAGGCAGCAGCAATACCTGTTCTATCCTTACCTGCGCTGCAATGAAACAGCAGGGCACTGTCAGGGGCAACAACAAACATTTGATCAAACATTGGTTTATACCTCGCGGTAAACGGTGTAAGGTCGCTGTAAAATTCAGTCAGTGAATTTGCCTGCATCATCTTTCTCATGCTGGCAGAATCGCCAATGGTTTCACTTCCGGCGGGCAAAGAAATTCTTCTTGTAGTTGTGGGAATGCGGTCGGGAGCGGTCGCTACTTCATATGGACCTCTGAAATCAAGATCGTAACTGATGCTCAGCTTCGCTAATGTTTGCAGATCTTGTTCAGACAATTTATTCAGCGCAGCCGAACGATACAATTTTCCCCACTTCACGTGTTTACCATCGTTGGTTGTGTAGCCACCGATGTCGCGAAAGTTAATTGCACCCTGCAGCTTCACTTCTCTTTTAGAACTATCCGCTATTTGTGCAAAAGTTAAAAGCGGGAATATGATTAATGATAAGAAGGAAATCCGTTTCATTTAATTAGACTTTTTGATTTTGAAAATTTGAAAATTCATTCAGTTTATCATTACTGTATGCTACGCCGGCAGCATCATGGTGCCTGGTATAGGTAAAGAATGATTGACTTTAATAATTTTCAAATCTTCAAATCTTCAAATTTTAAAATTATTTAGTAAGCCACATGTCTTTGTTCAGATCATCCGATCCGCCAAATTGCTTTTGAATTGCACTGGTACAATTAGCTTCATTGTATACTTTCTCATCAGTTGGATACTGCCAGCGACGAGGAATAACGCCTGAACCATTGATACCAGGACCATTCTGTGCAAATACCGGCAAACCTGTTCTTCTGAAATTATAGAATGCTTCAATGCCTGAGTTTTCAAACATCGCAACATATTTCTGATTCAGAATTTGAGTAAGACCATCGTTGTTATTGCCTTTGTAAACAACAGCAGGGTTTGTAAGAAAGTCACTGAATTTAACAGTAACTGTTCCTAATGTTTTACCTGCAAGATCACCAATCGTAAGTGTCTGACCATCTGCCAAACCATAAAAACCAAGCGATGCATTGATACCGTTATTGTACCATGTAGCAGCATCCGCACCAGTCACCCAACCTCTGTTGATCGCTTCCGCAATGTTGAAACACATCTCAGGATAACCCATCATAATGTATGGCTCAGGACCTGTTAGTGAAGCAAAGTATCTTTTGTAGTTTACGAAAGAATAAGCTCCCGCGTTAGAAGCTACGTTTAAGTCAGATTGTGCTTTCGAAATATCAGCACCAACATAAGCTGTAAAATCACTTACTGTTTTACCACCCGCAAGTTGCGCAGGCGCAGGTGTTGCGATCACAAACGTGCGTGGATCTTTTGTTGCTGTTGTAGTGTTCAAATAAGTGTTACCGATATTTTCATACAAGTTGTATGGCTCCGACGGAGTGCGTGGATACTGGTTGTATGAAGAGTTGAACTTAAAAGCCAGGTTGTCCGTATTGCCTGTCATTACAGGATACTTTGCTGGATTGCCGAGGATCGTTGCAAACTGTGTTTTAATGTTCAGATCAGCATTATCGTCCGCACGTTTGCTGAGACTGATCAATACACGTAATTTGTAAGTATTTACAACCTTTTGCCATTGCGATACAGTAAGAGCATAAATATCGCCATCAATAGTTGTGTTGGCATTTGATGAGGTAATCAAACCACCAAACATAGTGTTCGCAGAATCCAGCAACGCAAGACTGTTCTTGTAAACATCATGCTGTAAATCATACGCTGGAGTAAGATTATTTTCATTACCGGCCTGCGTCATAGGAATATCTCCTACTCTTTGCGTAAGCCAGATAAAACAATATGCACGCAGGAATTTACCCAGAGCGCCATATACGTTGTTTGCTGTACCGAACTGCGTTGCAGCCTGTGCTTCCATTTTTGAAACATACTTCAACATGTCATAAGCTGTTGCTGTATTTGCCCAGTTGTATGAGTTGTTTCCACGATAATAACTTAGGTTAGAAACAGTGTACTGGTTCCATCTCATTGTTTGATCCCATGGGCCTTCAAACACGCTGTTAGCTCTTGCATCTACCACGCCACCGCCCTGGTACACACCAAACAATGTGCGGTTGAGAATGAGCGAAGGCGACACTAATGAGTTTGAACTTGCTACATTCGGATTGTTTTCCAGGTTGCCTTTCTGGCATGCACTCATCGATACGACAAGCGCAAAAAAAGCGACTATATATTGAAACTTTTTCATTGCTACTTTATTTAAATCGATTCTAAAAATTCTATTCAATTGCTAGAAGGATAAGTTTACATTAAATCCAAAACGACGTGCTGTTGTTGATTGCAAACCAGTTTTGCTGTTCAGCGATCTGTCAGAGATGTTGAATCCTGATGCATACTGATCAAGATCAATGTCCTTCCGCTCGGCGAAGTACAGCAGGTTTCTTCCCACCAGTGAAACGGAAGCACCTTTCAGGAATTTGCCATGGAACTTGTCAGCCGGGAAAGTATAACCCAACACTACCTCTCTTAATTTCAGATAAGAACGACTGATCAAAAACGGCTCATCAAATTTTGCATACAAGCTGTTTTGTACATAGTTCTGAACAGTTACCGGAGTTTTGTTTGCTTCAAACTTTAATTGATCCAAATTAGTGATCGCGCCATTTTCATATACTGGTGTACCTGAAGTAATAACAACACCTTTACCTACGTAGGCAGGTTTTGCATCAACAGTGCTCAGGCTTGTACTTTTCCATTCGTTCAAACGTGCAGTGCCATAATCGCCTTGTACCAAATCAAGTGCATTACCAGAGTTCATTGACTGCGCAAATACGTAGTCGTATATTTTACCACCTACACGGCCATCAAACTGAAAACTGAAAGAGAAATTTTTGTAGTTAAAACGGTTATTGATACCAAACACATAGTCAGGGTTTGCGTAACCAAGAAGTTGCTTGTTATCTGTGCCAGTTTTAGGTTCAAGCAGCAAGCCACTTGAGTTATAGATCGGCTGTCCATCAGGAGCGCGAAAAACTTTGTAACCATAGAATGCATCCAATCTGTCGCCAATGTGGTAGTTGTGATCGTTGATCGTTACTGTTTTCTCATTCTGATAAATGTCTCTCAGTTTTTCTTTATAAGTTGACCAGTTCACCATGACATCCCATGAGAAATCTTTTGTTCTGATGGGATTGCCGATTAATGCAACTTCAAAACCATCTTTTTGAGAAGTAATACCATTTACGTTGTGCGAATAATAACCTGTAGAAGAGGCCACGGGCAAAGGATAGATCAAAGGACCGTTGATTGTTCTAAAGTATGTGAAATCGAGTCCCAGTCTGTTTTTCAGGAATTTAATATCCAAACCTGTTTCGTATGATTTGATATCGAAGCTCTGCAGGCTCTTGTTTGCCAGCGTATTTGAGTAAGTAACGGCCTGCGTGTTGTTGTAGTAGCTTGCGCCATTGTACGCCATCTGATTGGTGTATGAAGGACCATCATATGAAGTGTACAATTCTGATCCATATCCAAGCAAGCCACTGTTAAGCGTTTGCGGGTTTCCAACAGATGTTGTTAAAGCGTTGTAAGACGAACCAATTGTAGAGTTTGTCAAGCCACCTTTTACGTCAGCGTAAGAACCACGGATCTTCAGGAAGGAAATAGCTTCAGGAAGCTTTGTGTAGTCAGATATAACAGAGCTTACACCCACTGAAGGATAGAAAATTGTTTGCTGCCCTTCAGGCAAAGTGGATGTTTTATCTACACGGCCGGTTGCAGAAACGTTGATATAATTTTTATAACAAAGATCAACAGACGCGTAACCGCTTATCACTTGCATGTTTGAACCGAATGTATAAGCTTTGATGGGGTTTTTGGAGTTAGACAAATTGTATACGTTGGCAAAATTCAACTGATAAGTGGAAAGCCAGTCAGAATTGTATCTGAATGTTCTGATGCTTGATCCGCCCACTGCTGTCAGGTTAAAACCTTTACCAAGATTTTTGTTGTAGGTCGCTAGCAGGTCGGTGTTGTTTTCAATCAACATGCGGTTATCTTCACGATAGTCTCCGTTCCATATGTTGTAAAGCGTACCAACTTTTTGAAAATAATAACCGCTGTAGTAAGCGTTCAGATTGGTGGATGGCGGCACTTTCTCTGTGCGCAACTGGTTCCAGGTAGTCACCTGTGAACGAAGGCTGATGTTAAGATCTTTATTGACCTTGTAAGTAAATTTCAGATAACCGTACACATCAGTTTTGTAGTGACCGTGCAACCATTCGTGCGCAACAAAGTAAGGATTGTTTTCACGACCATACTCTGCGTAATACTGTACCAATCCTGGTCTGCCGGTTGGACCTTTCCAGTAATCTTTCATATCATCCGATGCCCAGCTTGCAGAACCGTACACTTTAAACATGTAAGGATAACTGTTTGGACCATAGCTTACATCGGGAATGTTTGGTGTGTATTGTGCGTTGAAGTTAAGATTGGCTTCCATGCGCAATTTTTGTGAAAAATTATAACCAGCGTTGATGTTCAGGTTATCGATGTTCAACTTTGTGTTTGGCGCCATCCCTTTTTGGTAAGTGTGAGAATATGACATACGCAGATCATATTTATCACCAGATGCAGATACAGCGATGTTATTGGTTGACAGCAAGCCTGTCTCCATGAAGTTTTCAAAATTATTCACACCGCGAGCGATCCATGGAGTGCCTGTGCGCTGTCCTGAGGTTGGATCAATCGGGCTGTCATATTGTTTTACCGGCTGACCTTCAAAGCGAGGGCCCCAGATGTTTGAACGGCGATAAGAACCATCAAGATCATACAGATCATTACCATATGCATACTTGTAGTTGTTACCATAACCATATTCTGTTTGATTTTTAGGCAACGCTGTGTAACCTTTTTCAAACATGGTGCTTGAATTAAACTCTACTGTATATCCCCTTCTATCTTTACTGCCTTTTTTTGTAGTCACCAAAATGGCTCCGTTCTGTCCTCTGAAACCATACAATGCCGCGGCGTTTGCGCCTTTCAACACGGTATAGCTTTCGATATCATCTGCACTCATGTTCCATGTATCTGAGTTTACCGGTACACCATCGACAACAAATAACAAATCTGTACTACCGCGCAATACAACCTGCGGACGGCCAAGCATCTCTGCTGATGCACCAACGGTAAGACCGGCAACTTTACCTGTTAAAGAGTTGATCGCGTTTGGTTCGCGGGCTTTCACCAGGTCAGCGCCCTTAACTTCTTGTGTAGAGTAGCCGATTCTTTTTGCCTCTTTTTTAACGCCAAGAGCAGTCACAACGATTTCGTTCAACTGCGTTTTATTTTCGTGAAGAGTAATATTGTGTTCATTTGTTTGACCCACTGTTTCTTCGAAAGGATTGTATCCCACGTAAGAAAATACAAGTGTGGCGTCACCAGCCGGAACTTTAATGTGGTAGATACCGTATTCGTCGGCAACGGCAGATATTTGCGTTCCCTTTACGTTAACAGTAGCCGAACTTACAGGAGCTCCGTTCTCACCTAATACTTTTCCCGATACAGTTCTTATTTGCGCGAATGCACAAACATTCACCAGCAGGCCGGAGATCATCAACAGGCTTACAGTGTACAAGCGAGTCAATTTTGATTTCATTTTAATTGGGTGTTTTATGAGATAAAAAAGTCGTGAAGACTATCGTAACACAAATGTTGTACGAATACAAACCGTACTCGAATGTGCCACGTGGGCGGTACTATTTTTGTAGTTCCCGAGCGGGAAATACATTTTAAAATCGCAACCAATTACTTATCAATCAATTGCAATATTTACGTATTGTTATCGAAATTTTAAGGGATTGTTAAGGCATGAAAGAGTATCTGAAACACGCGAAACGCCTTGGCCGCGGCTATAAAAACCTGCATTAACTAACAAGCTGTTCCCTTCTAAATTAGGAATGCCACACATGAAGCCGCGTTTAGCATTTAGCGTTAAGCGCCAGGATTTCAGCTTTTAGCGCTAAGCACAAACCAACATTTTCTTTCTGTAAGCGGAAGGTGTTACTCCGGTGATCTTTTTGAAGTAAGTGTTGAAGGACGATTTTGAATTGAAGCCACAATCAAATGCAAGTGAGAGCATGTTTACATCCACATCGGGATCGCGGAGTTTTTGCATAGCCTCTTCTATCCGATATTCATTTATAAAAGAGTAGAAATTTTTGAGAAGCCTGTCATTTAGAAGTTGGGTAATGTGATGCTTAGGAATTTTTATTTTGTGTGCCAGGTCGTCGAGCGAAAGTTCTGTATCTAAATATACTTTGCTTTGCAACATATACTTTATCAATTTCACCTCGTACTCATCCATCATCTTTTCATCAAGCGCTGATTTAAGATAGCGTTTTTCCGGTAGTTTTTCAGCGACTTCAGCTTGTGGTTGTTTTTCTACAACTGGCTCTGTATCTTGTTTTTCCGGCACAGCTACGCTAAACCTCTGAGCGAGCTTATATTTCAATATGGCTATAGGAATGAGTGCAAAACAAATGTATGGAGCTATACGAATGTCAAGATCAGTACTTCGCAGCTCGAATGTATGTAAGATAATAAGGAAGATGCCAAACAAAATACCAAAGGCTAAAATGTAGGCTATACTGTTAAGCAATGACTTCTTATTCGCATCCAAACTTGCACCACGGACATTCAAATGCCTGATTGTCGCAACCGGATAACTTATCAATGACGCTGTCACCAACCACTTATAATAAGTTGTGTAAGTAATAATAAACTCCGGGCTTACCACGTTTAATGAACGCCCAATCATTAGCGAGAGATAAAAAATGGAGAATAATAAGAAGGGGAAAAAATGCATGGAAGATTGTTTCGCAGAAACCTTTTTTCCTGTAAACGACAATGCAGTTATATACAGCAAAGGCCCATAGCAAAGTCCAAAGCCACTCGCAATCTTGCCATACAAAAATTCATTTTTCATTACCGCCAGGATAAAACATTTTATACTCAGGTGGCAGAGTAAAATGAAAAGCAATTTGTAAATATTTTTATCAAAATCGTCTTTTACGCCGCTAACATTAAGCAGGTAAATGCTTATAGCAGTTTGAACGATAATACAAATCAGTACAATTACACTAATCATGAAACAGTAGTTGGGTGTGACAAAACTAGGTATCCAATGTTATCCGACCGTTAACTATAGTTGCAGTAGCAAATCATCTGCTTTTCGCATTCCTCATCCTAATCATTGAAAAGTTCAATGCGTACCGAAGGACCGCATCATGTAATGTCCAAAGATCTGGCACGAACCGCAGCTCAACATTGCGCTCTGTTATCGCCGACACGGGATCTTCAATCGCAGCAACTGCTTTAGGTTCAGTTTCTTTATTTGAAATATAATAGCCCGCACAAATATCGAGCAGTACAAAATCTTCAGATGGAAACTCGTAACAATAGAGAGACGTTTCTTTAATCTTTTTCCACCAGCCCGATTCTACTGCAACTACATATGATGCAGTTGTATTTCCTAAAAATCGTTCTGCGTCTTCACTTGTTGATTCTGTTGTTTTATAAAAACATACTCTCGGGCAATCCCTCGGCAACAAGTAATTATGCAGCATCGTATCTGAGATCGCAAACACAACGTTTCCCGTAATGCTGTCCAACTTAGAAGGCGAAGGACGCGGCTTAAAAGTCTTTATACCAGCCTCCTCGCTCACATGAAACAGTTGCATTTTGATCGTTGGTTTTCTTCAACTTATCAAATCTAGATATCCAATGTTAAGTTATTGTATACAATGCATTACCGATTAGTTAAGCGCTGCTAAACTTTCAAGTCGTTACAAATCATTTTGTTTAATTCAAATAAACTTCTATGCAGTAAAACGAGGCAAAAGTTTACACATACAAAACATTGAAATTTCGATAATAGCGTTGTTGTATGTTCCTTTGCACTACGTTATCTATCATATTTACAGAGACTTACCGACATGAAAGAAGATATTTTACTGAGCATTAGCCAGCGTATTAAAGAGTTGCGAAAAGAAAGAGGCATCACTGTTCAGGAACTTGCCAACAACGCACAAGTAACCAAAGGATTGATTTCACAAATAGAAAACAGTCGCACCATTCCCTCATTGATGGTACTGATAGACATTATCAAAGCGCTGGATGTTGACATGAACGCATTCTTCAAAAGCATTTCACCACAACGTGATGCACCCGTATTAATAAAGCGTCGCAATGAATACGAGCATTTTGAAAAGGAACAAGCAATCGGTTTCGACTACCACCGTATTTTTTCAAAGCATATAAAAAACACAACGGTTGATATTGTATTGCTGGAACTGCAACCCGGTGCCAACAGACCAATGGTGCAAACGGAAGCCTTTGAATATAAATATGTAATCGCAGGAAAAGTGGAATACCAGTTTGAAAAAGAAAACATCATCGTAGAAACCGGCGACTCCATGTTGTTTGATGGACGGCTTATGCACACGCCACTCAATCTTGGAAAAACAACTGCGACGATGTTGGTGGTGTACTTTTTTGAAAAACAAGACTAACGTTAATTAAGAATTCGCAATTAAGAATTAAGAATTCATCAGTCGAAAAATTCGTTATCGAAGGCCGTTTCAAAATATGAATGAGGCTTTTCTTTATCATTTTTGAAAGCCGCTCTAACAGTACATGCTCCGCACAAAGAATTCTTAATTTTTAATTCTTAATTCTTAATTCTTAATTGATTGAAATTATTAATTGTTTAATACACCAAAGTTTACTTTCTATAGCCAATCGTTTAGTATTGCTGCACAAAATCAACTCTCCATATGCAGCAAACTGCAATCGTTATAGGAGCCGGAATCGTTGGCCTTGCTACAGCAAGAGCTCTTTCCCTAAAGGGTTATTCAGTAAAAATATTTGAACGCAATGAGATGGCGATTGGCGCGTCTATCCGCAACTTCGGAATGTTGTGGCCCATTGGTCAGCCCGAGGGTAAACTGTATGAAAGAGCAATACGCTCAAGTGAAATATGGCGCGAACTGTGCAAGGAAGCCGATATATGGCACCATGAAAACGGCTCATTGCATCTTGCTTACCATGCTGACGAATTGCAGGTGATGGAAGAATTTACAGCAACTGCAAAGCTCTATCGCAATTGCGAAATGATCAACGCCTCTGAGGCTATCGCCAAATCGGAAGCAGTGAATCCGCAAGGATTGAAAGGGGCATTATGGAGTTCAAGCGAGATCATCATCGAGTCAAGACAAGCAGTGGCGCAGGTCGCCAGCTATCTTGCAGAAAAATATAATGTAGAATTCTTTTGGAACACCGCCATTACCCGCATTAACTATCCAACAATTTTTGCAGGTAATAAAGAATGGCAGGCTGACAAAATATTTGTGTGCAGCGGCGCAGATTTTGAAACCTTATATCCCGAAGTTTTTCAGTCAGTACCTATTACCAAATGCAAATTGCAAATGATGCGACTCGCTGCCCAGCCCGGCAAGTGGCGCATTGGACCTTCCTTGTGCGGAGGATTAACGCTTACACACTACTCTGCATTCAAGTCTGCTCCATCGCTTGATGCTTTGAAAAAAAGATATGCAGCGGAATTTCCCGAATACATTCAGTGGGGCATTCACGTAATGGTGTCACAAAACGAAGAAGGGGCACTTACTGTTGGAGACACGCATGAATACGGCCTTGCCCACGATCCATTCGATCGCGAGCAACTTAATATTTGGGTGCTTGACTATCTTAAAACATTTGCACGCTTCAAATCATGGGAACGCATTCAATCGTGGAACGGTCAGTATGCGAAGATGACAAATGGGGCCACAGAGTTTGTTCATTCCCCTGAAGATGGCGTAACCATTGTAAATGCTACAGGTGGCGCAGGCATGACACTTTCTTTTGGCCTGGCGGAAGAGTTGATTTAATTGAAATTGAAAGTGAGATTAATATAGAAAGGCCGCCTGAATGATTCTAGTCGGACAGGCAGCTTTTCATGATCGTCATATTTTTTTTGATTCGACCAGAAGTAGATGAATGGATAGATGGGGCAAACAAGGCAGCGCGTCATTGCGAGCCCCAGTGGAGAATGAATTATTGAATGATAAAAAGCAAAATACTCAAACAACAGGCGGGGCGAAGCAATCTCAGACAAGAAGATTGCTTCGCCCCGTTCGTTTTAATGCATAAAGTTTTAAAAGCATCAAACAATGATAAATGCCGGGGCTCGCAATGACGACCTGCATAAGATTTGTCGGATCTTCTAAAAATCTGCCTGCCCGGCTAGAGTCTTTCACGCGGTCGTTCCTTCTTTTTCAACTTTCAATTTTCAATTCCCTAAACCTCCCCTCCCATAAACGGATCGGTAAAACCCGCTACTCCAGTCTCTACTTTCCCTGCATATCTTTTTTCAAATATTTCATCACCTTCAACTGTTACAGAGAAATCATACCAACCGTGTTGTTTGGATAACTCGATGGGTAAAATGAGCTTACCTTTTGGCTGTACAGTTTTTTCAATGTCAGCCGTTTTATAAGCATTGTCTGTGATCCTTATTTTATAAGGCGTTTGAGAAGTATTGTTTAATATCAGTGCAATGTTTCCTGTAAGCTTGTTTTTATTGCCTGATTTTTCATAACGACATTCTACAGCAATCGCGGGATCATTTGCGGAGCCTTTAAATTCCCTGAAGAATCCGTTGGGCCCATATACACACAAATGATATTTGCCATTTTCAAAATCTTTTAATGACCAGTTCCGTTCCAATTGATCAGCAGCTTTAACGGCAAAGGCCCATGTCTGCAAATCTTTTCCGGGTCTGTAAACATTGAATGGGGAGCCCAGCGCATCGGCACCAAACGCCTGGTTACCGGCCTTCAATTGCATAACAAACGCATCCCTTGCAGCATTTAAATAACCATCTGCATACAATTCGTAATTTAATGCACTAGCGGGTTTTACGCCCTTCTCCTGCTTAGGCATATATTCGGAAGCGTGAGGATCTTTTTGAATTGCTTTAATTTCTTCTGCAGTTAACGATTTAAAACTGTCAGGCAGTTTTTTAAATTGTGCATTGTAAACCTGTTCAAGAAATGGACGCATTACAACGTAATCAATACCGGGCGAATCGTTTGTGTTGGAAGGTCTGAAGACGGATGTCAAATCACCGCAAACAGTTCTTCTCCAATCGCTGATATTGCTTTCATGAATGTCTTTTCCGCTTTTCGCTTTGACAAATTTTTCTAGAAATTGTATCGTGGAAGTATGATCGAAAACTTCTGAGTTCACATAGCCACCTCTTGTCCACGGCGACGCTATTACAAGTGGTACTCTGTAACCCAATCCTATAGCACTTTCGCGATTGGCTGGCTCGGGAAATCCATTCCTTGCAGTTAATTGCTTCTTTGTAACAAATTCAACTTTCGTGTCCATACCTCTCGATGCCATTCCAGTTTCAGGTCTGTCGGAATGCGGCGCTACAAACGGCGGCACGTGATCGAAGTAGCCGTCATTCTCATCGTAAGTAAGAATGAAAATTGTCTTCTTCCAAACTTCAGGATTTTGTGTTAGAATATCCATTACCTCCGAAACATACCATGCACCATACCATGCAGATGACGGATGATCTGATAAATGCTCCGGTGCCGCGATCCATGAAACCATCGGCAAGTTGCCACGCTTTACATCTTCCCTGAATTGATACAACAAGTCTCCTTTCGGAACCTGCATCGTTCTTTCAACACCATTGTCACTATATGTTACAGATTCGAGTGAATGATAATGCGGATCATTCGTATTGGTCGTAAACGCCTTCTGTTGAAGCGCTTTTTCTCTTGGAGAAAGTTTACCGAGCATCTCGTGATTTTTTACTTCGAGCTCTGTCGTACATTGTTTCAATGTCCGCTGTTTGTTCTCGATAGTTTTTTGCAACTTTTTGGCTGCAACATCAACAGCACTTAAACTTGCAAGTTGGGTTTGCAGGTCCGCGATTTGCTTTGGAAAAGTATCTGTCACTTTTTTCAGATACGCAAGATGTTTTTCATGCAGTTTGACATTATACTGCGAAAAATATTCCAACGGATTATCGCCGAAATTGGACAACCATGCTTCTTCATGTCCTTCAAATCCAACATTGACGGCTACTTCATTCTGATAGAATTTCCACGACACATTGTTGTCTTCCAGCAACTCAGGAAATGTGCGGAAGTTTAGTGTTTCAAAATCCATATCATCGTTCCATACAAGCGCTCTTGAATCCTCATTTTGCTCAGCTCTTATCGTGCCTGCCCAAAAGTATAACCTGTTTGGGCTGGTACCCGTAAGTGATGAGCAAAAGTGTTGGTCACACACCGTAAATCCGTCTGCCAATGCGTAATAGAAAGGAATGTCTTCGCGTGTGTAATAGCCCAGCGTTAAAGGCATGTCGGAATATTCTTTAATCCCATTTTTCTTTACATTCAACCATTGATCATACTTACCATCGTTGCGGGCATTTATCTGGTTGTTCCAAGAATGCGGCAGCGAACTCATCCATGTCGCCTTTGTATTTTTTAAATCAAGTCTGAAAGGCGCGTACGTATTACCGGCACTGTTAGATTGTAGCCACACGGGATTATTGTTGGCAAGCCTGATAGCGCGGGGATCATTGTATCCCCGCACGCCGCGAAGCGTACCGTAGGTGTGATCAAACGATCTGTTTTCCTGCATCAGTATCACAACGTGTTCTGCATCTTTCCATGTAGTGCCGGGAGCGGCCTCTATTGCCAATGCTCTTTGCACTGCGGCGGGTATCAAAGTATTCATACCCATAAGACCCGACAGAAGGCCTGCTTTCTTTATAAACTCTCTGCGATTTTCCATGAACAAAAAATAGTTAATGCCATCAAATATGTTTCCCTTCACTGTCAACTAATCATCCACACTTTAAAACTATGTAATAAAAATTCACTTGCAATAGATTCTTTTTTATAGTATTGTTATCTTAAACAACCCCTATTAAAACCATGCACCAAATTAAAAAGTATTCAGTACTTATTATGGTAGCTTTTGGCATATCAGCGTTTGTCAAGCCGGTATTCTGCTTTTTCCTTATCGGTTCACTTTTATTATATGTGGCAATACATGCCAGGCTTTTTTTTAAGCAATTAAACAAAATGGCATCGAAACTACAGGCACTATAATAGAATACCGCTCGGACAGTGATGGATACAAAAAACCTGTTATCGAATTTACGACCAAAACAGGAGAGACTATTGCGGATTCGCCCACCTTGTATGCTTCAAGCGATTTGAACAAAGTCAGATCATACAAAAAAAATCTCTACCAACAAGTGTCGGTGACGTATGACTCCAATGATCCTAAAAAATTTTTCCTGACTGATTACATGGATTTTGAGTACTTAATACTCGCTTTTTTTGCATTGGGTGGTTGTGGAGGCATCGCACTGTTCATCTGCGATATTCTCGGGTACATAAAACTCAGTCAAGAGAATACTTGATGCCTTTGAGCAAAATAACAGCTCAATATTATTTTTAGGTTATATCATCGAACAAACAACTGAACTCCGGTTACAGTGTCTATTTTCGCGACTTTTAAAATCTTATGAGAGCTATCTTCATCTTAACCCTTGCAATTCTTGCTACACTTGCAAAGGCGCAATCTCCCTGCGACAAAGTATTATTGTATGACAAACTATTTGCTTCTTATGAAGAATTTCATTTTAAAAGTTTGAGGAGATTTAACATCCACAACATTCCTGATTCAACATTGCTGAACATGAAGAACGAAATCATCAATCTCAGTTCAGCGTATTTTTTCTCTGTCTTAAAAATCAAGGAGGTTAGATTGTATGATACAAGCAACCTGACACCTTCTAGCAACAGACGTCTTTTTCCGATTTACGACAAAGATTCCAATCCTGTCTACACATTCTACGCGATACTATTTGAAACAAAGGCAATCAACGGCACTCCATTTTTATTCAGGCTTGATATCCTGAAAAACGGTAAGCTGCTGGATGAAGGTCAAATTCATTTTTTAACGCAGGGCGAATTGCAAATCATCACTTGTGATCAGGCGCTCACGGCGGCATTGACAGACTCAGTTCAATTCAAAATCCGATCGGTTAAAAACATGAGTTTAGCTTACGATCAAATAGACAAAATGATATCCTGGTCAATCTACTCAAATGAGGATCCTATAGGAAATATCTACATCAAGCGAATAAACGCGGCCAATGGAAAACCATATGCCAGAATCATTACCAAAATGATTACTACTGACAGCGTTAAGGATGTAAAAGTTGGACCTTGAGAAATGAGTTCATCGTACACAAATCAAAACTCAAAATTTCCAATCTCCCAAAATATTTGAAACAGTATATTGGCTGGCTTCTTCTGAAGTAAGCTGATGAGACCACCCTACCCGTTTATCAGGAGCAGAACCTGGACCATAACTTTTATACTCCGCATAGAACGCCGTCTTTTGATTTTCAATTTTACCCCAATAATCCCAGCCTTCTGGTTTTACCTGTTCATCCAAAAAGCAATTGAGGTAAACAACTTTTGCAAAAGGGCGCCACGGCCGCCCAAGCATGAAAGTGCCGTTAGCAGCATTGCCGGTTAGTTTACAATTGAGAAAAACGTAACCAAACTTTCTACCTTCCGGTGTTGAAGCCGCGGTATAGTAGCCAGCGTTCTTCGCATATAAAGTACAGCTATCAAACACTGCAGTAGCAGCGCCAAAAATAAAATCAACGGTACCCTCTATATAACATTTGTAATAATACTGACGGCTATTGTCGCCATGCGTGTAGAGCGTATCCTGAAAACCGAGAAAACGGCAGTTAATAAACTTCGCACGATCGCCGGTTACTCTTACTGCAACGGCCTGCCCAACCGGACCAGAAGAGTTTTCGAACGTGATGTTTTCAGCAGTGAAATCATTTCCAAAAACAAAAAAGCTGGAAGAACCGGATGTTCCAATTCCCTGGCCGGAACTATCTTTTTTAGAAGCATAATCATCGTAGGTTAAGATTGTTTTGTCAACGCTTTCACCTATAAAATGCACTTTCATTTTTGTTTCAGGCAGTCGAAGCTTTTCTTTGTACACACCATTTTTAATGTAGATAATCGTTTCCGAATTACTCATATCCGGCACTGCGTTTATGGCTTCCTGAACTGTTTTATAGTTTCCTTTCCCATCCGGGGAAACAATAATCTTTTTACTCTGGCTCATTGCCATTGCAGAGACCGCAACGAGAAGGAAGGAAGTGGCAAGTAATCTTTTCATGAATAATTTAAGTGGCTTTTATTTGATTAGTCTGATGTAAACTTTAAATAATTCAGCGTTCATTATTTTCTATTGAAGCCTTTCTTTTTCCTCAATGCTGTGCACTTTATTTTCAACTTTAAGCGGGCTATCGATCGAAATTTTTAATCCCTGTATATCCCATGACGCAACATACTCTAGGCGACCAAGCTCATTCGCCGCCACAGAAGTATTTTCATACCGGAAATTACTCAACATTGAAGTTGGCAGCCCCGTTACGTCAAACACTTTCTTTGCATTGGTTACAGTCACATTTTTCACATAAATATCCTTTGCATGCGGAATTCCTTTCTCTGCCGGCTCTACGTGTTGCAACATAGCCTTCCAATGCGACGGAATAGAATCGGAAGAATAACCCTTTGGCAAAGTTGAATAACTATAAGCAGGGAACCAGTTGAGATTAAATTGAAAAGCATTATTGATCGAATCCATCACAATGTTGTCAAAATAAATATCTTCTATCGTACCGCCGCGTGTTGTGGCTGATTTAATACGCAACCCGTTATCAGTATGCTTTGCTTTTAAGTTGGTGGCATATATGTGCCTTATTCCCCCGGACGTTTCACTGCCCAACGTAATCAATCCCGCGCCGCGACGGGCAATGCTGTTTTGTATCACTACATACTCAGTCGGTTTGTTAACACGCAACCCATCCCAATCTCTACCGGCCTTCAAACAAAAATTATCATCATTGCAATCTATATCACAATCATCGATCAACACCCATGAAGAGGAGTCAACATCGATGCCGTCTGTACTAGGGCCGCTACCGTTTTCATTGTTTTTAATTACAAGCCCGCTTGCTGTCACGTACTGCGAATACAAAATCTGCACGGTCCAAAATCCTGCACTCTTTAACGTCAGGCCTTTTACGGCTACGTTATCTGAATTTTGTATAAGAATAGTGCGAACTCTTTTCACATCGTAATCAACGATCCATCTTAAGTCTTTTGCATCGTATTCTTTGCGCATCTTCCAGTAAAGATCCCAGTTGAATTTTCCTCTTGCATCAATCACCCCGTTTCCTGTTACAGAAGCATTTTTTGCGTCAATAACATTAATTAGTGCTGCGGGCCATTTCATTTCGATACCTGCAACCCTTGTATCTATGTCAGGATAATCAGTGAGCGATTCGCTGCCGAGTATTAAAACATCCTTGCCGATAACCAATTGAACATTTGACTTGAGAAAGATCGCTCCCATCACATATGTACCGGCAGGAAAAAAAACTTTACCGCCGCCTGCTTTCGAACAGGCATCAATGGCTTTTTGCACCTGCTTTGCAACACTGCTTGCAGAGCCGGGTTTCGCACCATATTTCGCAACGCTGTATTCTTTATCAGCAACATCAATTTTCTTGCACCCAACTTCACTTACCCATGAGGGTGCTTGTGCATTCACAATTAAAGACGCTATTAGTAATAAGGGAAAGGTTAATATTTTTTTCATTGCAATTAAATCGTCGTTTAAAAAACATTATCAACTGATGGCCTGCTATAATTTTCGTTGCTTTTAGAAATAGATGGCAAACCAAAATAAAAATAAAGTGTTCGTGTAACCGGTTTGTTAATCTCTGTCAATTCGCTCTGAGGGCCATATACTGCTGCGTTCTTAGTAATGTTGGTTGCCAGCTTGGTACCGATTGGAGGAATGCAATCCAAAAATGAAATATTGCCAACAGGAAGCTTTGGATAAAATTCCGGCCCGGTGATTCCGTAAAAATCAAAGAGACGTACAAACAAATTTTCTTCCTGGCTGGCCACATAAAAACGTCCTTCGATGGTGTTGAATTCCATCCATGAAATATCGCCATAGTATCCTTTAAACTCAGGATATACGAGCGGCGAGTAAGAGGTTTGCGTATTGTTATAAAAATTCTGCCAAACGTTTACCGGCGTGCCTTTCATTCTATTCTTCCACTGCCTGTAAGGGCCCTTACCCAGCCATCTTGTTCCCAGCACATAATTTTCAGGATAAGAGAAACTTATCCCTGCAAAATCATATTTTCCCTTCAGCGAATAAGTGTAATCAAGTGTCAACCAGCCACTACCACTCATTTTCCATTTTACTGATTGTATATCGCCATCATACTTGAATTCAGCAATGCTATTGGTTCCGTCTTGATATACTTTCACTCCTGTAAGCGTTCCTTTACCCTGTACCATTACTGGTCCGTTGTTGAATGAAAGAGCCGATGCTTTGCTATTCGTCACTTTCTTCAACAGTCCTGTCTTAGTATCTATCTCCACAGTAACGTCTCCGCCTTTCAGTGTTATCACTGAATCAGTTTGTATAAAGAATGCAGCCTTGTCGCTTGCAGAAATAAACGCCGGCGACATCTGGCTGTTGGATTTCAATTTCCACGTCCATTCATTCAACACATTGCCGAACCTATCAGTTATACGAAGCACCAATCCCTCATATTGTTTAAAGTCTGCAGGAAGATTCAATGCTATGTTTCCTTTTTGCAGTGGCAAAATAGATGGAACGGTTGCCACACCCTGCTTTGCAACCTGGTAGCCGCGTGATTGCAAATCGAATGGCTTCGCAAAATTCACGAGAGCCCATTGATACTTGCATTCATTGAGATTGGTAAAATGATAACGGTTCTCCACTTCAATATTGCCATTGAAATTGTCGGGAATGTTTTTCATTTCCAGGTGTACCGGGCAAAAGATTTCTTTCAATGCATAGAAGCTTCCTTCTTTTTCCCTGTGAGGTCCCAGGATGCCATCATTTGCGTTGAGTCCGTTCGCATCAATAATGTTGTTCATGTCTGTACGAACAACGCCTTCGTCGAGCATTGCCCAAATAAAACCACCACCGCTTCTTTTTGCGTGCCAGTGCAGCTCCCAGAAATCATCCATAGCTGCACCTCCACCACCATCATCCTGTGAATGCAGGAATTCAGTTGGCATGTAGATGAGGCTGTCATTCAAAATATTTTTCGTACTGTAATAATCTTCGTAGTGATTACAATCAATACCATTGAATTGATTGCCCGGCCTGTGATGCGGATGAATAACAGGACGATGCGAAACATCCCACTTATCAAAGTCATCATCGAGTTCTTTGTTGGTTCCGCCTTCATTACCGTTGTCCCAGAAAATAATGGAAGGATGATTAACATCCCTTACAACCATCTCTCTTACAAGCGGCTCCCCCACTTTTGTGCTGTATGCTTTTTGCCATCCGGCCAGTTCATCTAACACATACAATCCAAGTGAGTCACACAATTCAAGAAATCTTTTATCGGGAGGATAATGCGAGCAACGAACGGCATTCATGTTCATATCTTTGAGTAGCCGAACGTCCATTAATTGAATACTGTCATTCAATGTGCGTGCGGTTTCCGGCCACCAGCAATGGCGGTTTACGCCTTTCATTTTTACTTGTACACCATTTATGTAAATACCATCACCGTGCCGCACCTCAATGGTTCTGAATCCAAATTTTTCTTTTGCGTGAAAGACTGTCTTATCGCCTTCTTTTAAATAAAAATTTACGCTGTATAATTCCGGTGTTTCACTTGTCCACGTTAAAGGAGATTTTACTTTGGTTTGCAAAAGTGTAGTGGTGTCGTTAGGAGAAATTGTTTTTGTAACGGTCGCTACTTTATTTCCTTTTTTATCGACAATGTCTGCAACAATCTTATTTGCCTTCTTAATATTTTTGGTAAAAACCTGCATGGTCAAATCGCCATTTGCTTTTGCATCTATAGCCATGCGATCGATGTGTTGCTGCTCAACTGCCTCTAAATACACGGGCCTAAAAATGCCGCCAAATACCCAGTAGTCTGCTAATCGCTCAGCATTATTTACCGATGCGTCGTCAGACATCTTGCTTACCGTAACTTCCAATAAGTTTGCGCTGCCTATTTTTATTTTATCCGTGATATCATATTTGAACTCGTAGAAAGCGCCACGATGTTTACTACCGGCACTCACTCCATTGATCTTTACTTCTGTATCCGTCATGCTTCCTTCAAACACGATCCGCACTACTTTGCCGGACCATGATTTCGGCACGGTAAAAGAATATTTGTACATTCCTTTTTCGTCTGCAAACCTGAAATTGCTGCCATAGGTTTTGTAATCCCTTCCATAGTTGTAACTGCCAAACCCTTGCTGCTCCCAGCAGGACGGCACTTGTATAGTGGTCCACTTACTGCTGTTCCTTCCGCCTGTGCAGCAGAAATCCCATGTTACTGTGTGATTATTGGCAGTGCCTGACAAATATTGAATTTGCTTTTCCTGCGCCCGCGTGCCCGAAAAACATACCGTCAAGGCAGCGGCAAAAAATACCGTAAGAACATTTTTCATAAGCTTAGCGTTGTTCCGATTCGTTTGGTGTTAATTTTCCTAAAGAAATTATTTTGCTCCTAAAAATAAAACGTTACCAACTGATAATCAAAATAAATTGTAAATGTGACAATTAAAGCGATAAAAAAGAAGCTACCGTAAAAAATATTTTCAAAAGAATGAAGGACAATCATTTGCGGCATTTCATTTCTTGTTATTATTGAGTTTGAAATATAAACGGGCCTAATCCTCTTTACATGGTGCCTGCAATTATTTATATTTGATAAAACGATTGCTTTTTTGAGATGAAGTATTCCGCTCTGACTGACCAGCAACTGCTTGCGTTTCTTAGGGAAGCGAACAAGGATGCCTTTGCCGAAATCTACAACCGGTATTGGAACAGCCTGTATTGGTCGGCTTACAATATCATCAAAAACGAGTCTGTGGCCCAGGATGCCGTTCAGGAAGTTTTCATTGCCCTGTGGCAGCGAAATACGGAAGCTGATATCCAGGCTTTAAATGCATACCTGCACCAGGCCGTTCGTTTTCAAATACTAAAGGCGATAAAAAAACAAAAGGCGGACGAGCAGTTTTACAGCCGTCTGGTTAACATTACCGCCAACATCGTTTACGAAAATCCGTTATTATTTAAAGAACAGGAGTCTTTGCTGAAAGACATACTAGATACCCTTCCCGAAGATTGCAGACTCATTTTCCAGATGAGCCGGGAAGAACAAATGACCTACAAACAAATAGCCCTGCAATTAAACATTTCCGAGAAAACCGTAGAGAAAAAAATGACACTCTGCCTGAAACACTTCCGCCAGGTACTACAGGAAAACAAACATATTTTACTGATGATGGTGCTGGTAATCAGCCTTGCAAAATAGCGGTCGAAAAAAAGTTTAAAAATATTTTCCATTTTCCGTAGGGTACCGTTTTCATTTTGGTACTTATATATTGAAGCGCATGATCAAAGAACATTTTATACAACTGGTTGACAAATATTTGACAGGTACCGCCACCGACGCAGAGCGTCGGTTGATGGAGGAATATATGACAAGACTGGAGTCCACAGACACTGTTTTCCCGGATATTGAGAACGAACAAAGACTTAAAGAGATCATTTGGAACAATGTGCAGGCAGAAACAGGCATTGAAACACCGGTCATCGTGTTGCCGTGGTATAAAAGAAAGATCGTACAACGTGTTGCTGTAGCGGCGTTGCTTATCGCACTCGCGGGAATCGGCATCAAATTTTTAACAGGCAATAACAACGACAGTAAACCGACTGTCGCACAAAAAGATAACATCAGGAACAATAATAACTCACCAGTTGTACAGCATAGGATGAACAAAACCGGACATGAAGAAGTGCTGCAACTGATGGATGGTTCTTCGATCACACTGGCGGATAAGAGCGAAGTGACTTATGAAGAACCTTTCCAAACAAAGAGAGATATTACATTGGTTGGAAAAGCCTATTTCAAAGTAGCGAAAGATGATGCGAAGCCCTTTACAGTAATCAGCGGCGATATTGCCACAACCGCATTGGGTACGGAGTTTACAGTAACTGCTTATTCACACCTCAGTCAAATTGTAGTTCGATTGTATGAGGGAAAGGTAGTTGTGAAACCGGTGCAGGCGACCAACAAAAGAATGAAGAAAGATGTGTATCTGCTACCTGGCCAGGAGTTTGTGTACGATAAGAATTTTACAAAAGTAAAAAGCTTCAAACTCAACACAAGTGGCACACCGGCAGAGATCATGACGAACGAACAAAAAGAGAATCCGTCAATACCACAAAACAACCAGGGATCATGGTACATGTTCAATAATCAAACACTTGCGCAGGTGCTTGATCAATTGTCCGAAATGTTTGACGTGAATATTCAATATCAGCAACAGGATGTCAGGAATATTTATTTCACCGGAAAATACAATAGAACAGACTCGCTGGAAACAATTTTAAAAGACATTGGAATTCTGCACAAACTAACGATTAACAAACTGGACGATAGCACGTTCATCATTACAAAAAAGTAATTCAACCTTAAAATTTTAAACCATTCATCTTTTACGAGATGTGAGGTCGATGCAAGACATCGGCTAAAGGGAATCATTTTGTTCATTTTAAACTGCAAAGCCATATGAGATTACAACTGCTTAAGCCACCGAAGGCTTTTCTTCCACTGCTATTTATTTTGCAAATTTTTCATCCTTTGTTTGCAAGCGCACAGGATGCTTCAGGAGAAGTGAAGGGAATTGTTCGTGGTGCCAAAAATGAACCACTTGCGGGAGTATCCGTTGTTGTCCGCAATGCAAAAACGAATTTTACTTCAGGCACCAAAACAGATACTACAGGCGTGTTTACATTCCTGCATGTACCATCTGGCGGGCCTTATAACTTCAACCTTTCAATGATTGGTTATGAAAGCCAAACGCTGTCAGGATATTCCGTAAAAGAAGGGACTACGTTTTCACTATCTGTTACCATGAAAGAAACTGCGGCTACGCTCGAGCAGATCATGGTAGTTGGCTATGGTACGCAAAAACAAAAGGACCTGACAGGTTCTGTATCTGCAGTTACTAACAAGAATTTTAACCAGGGCGCTGTACTCAGCCCGCAGCAAGCGATACAAGGCAAGTTGCCTGGCGTAAACATTTCGCAGAACAGCGGAAAGCCAGGCGGCTCCAATACCATACGCATTCGTGGAGGTACGTCATTGACTGGCTCTAACGATCCTTTGTATGTAATTGACGGAGTACCCATCTCTACTTCTGCAGGTGTGGCACAGGCAAATATCCGCGGCAATGGCACAGATGTTTTTGACCAGGAACCAACCAATCCATTGATGACGTTGAATCCTGATGATATCGAATCTGTAACAGTTTTGAAAGATGCCTCTGCAACTGCAATTTATGGTTCACGCGGTGCAAATGGAGTAATTGTTATTACCACAAAGAAAGGTCAGGCAGGAAGCCCGAAAGTAAGTCTTGGTGCAACCGGCGGCGTTTCCAAAGTTTCGAAAACATTGCCTGTTCTATCTGCGGATCAATACAGAAAAACAGTGAAGGATCTTAATTTACCATTAGATGACAAAGGTGCCAATACCAACTGGCAAGACGAAATTTACAGACCTGCTTACTTGCAGGACTACAATCTGGCAATGTCTGGCGGCAACAGCAAAACCACTTATCGCGCATCACTTGGCTACGGTGATCAGCAGGGAGTGATGCTTGGTTCAGATTTGAAAAGAGCCAATGCCAGAATTAACATCAACCACTCTGCATTAAACGACAGGCTTACGTTTGACATGCGTGTAAACTACGGTACAACATTTTCAAAATCTGCGCCGGTATCAAACACGGTGGGTAGCGAATCCGGCACCAGCATGAACTACGAGGCATACGTTTTCAACCCAACTTATCCGGTGTACGATTCTAACGGCAACTACACTTTCGTTCCACCGTACCGCGTAAACCCGGTTTCATTTTCAACAGATGTTATTGATGAACTTACCAACAGCAGGTTCCTGGGAAACCTTTCTACGACCTACAAAATATTACGTCCGTTAAGTATCAACCTCAACCTAGGTTATACCAAACAAGACATCGATCGTAATTCTTACATCAAGAAGTCAAACCTTCTGGGCGCTGGACTTGGCGGCTATGCAAGTGTGCAGAAATTGCAGGACTATAGCAAATTGCTCGAAACTGTATTACGCTATAATAACGTATTTGGCAAACATACAGTGGATGCGATCGGCGGTTACTCCTGGCAGTATTTCGTTAATGAAGGCGACAGAACTTCAGCTTCAGGATTTTTGTCCGATGAATTCAGATGGTATAGTTTGCAAGCGGCAAAAACAATACAGGGCGTAAGTACATTCAAACAAAGCAATACGCTTATCTCCTTTTATGCAAGAGTAAATTATAACTATGATGATCGCTTCCTTGTTACAGGAACTATCAGAAGAGACGGGTCAAGCAGATTTGGTGAGGGTAACAAATGGGGAACTTTCCCTTCAGGTTCAGTAGCATGGAGAATTTCGCGTGAGAAGTTTTTCCCTGCCAAAATATTCAATGACCTGAAAGTACGTGCCAGCTATGGCGTTACGGGTAACCAGGAAATTGGCAACCTGAACTCTGTAACAACTCTTGGAGCAACTACTACAGGTTATATTGTGGGTGGAGAACGTGTTACAGTTGTACTACCACAACAATATGCGAACCCAAATTTAAGATGGGAACAAACAGCGCAATTCAATGCTGGTATCGACTTCGCTATAGTTAACAACAGACTACGTGGTAGCATTGATTTTTATAACAAGAAGACATCAGACCTTTTGCTGAGGCTGCCTGTACCTTCTCCGACTGCTGTCAGCACCCAGCTTGCCAACGTAGGTAGTGTACAAAACAGAGGCGTTGAAATTGCCCTGGATGGAACTGTAATTGACGGCAACAACTTCAGATGGGAAAGCAGTTTCAATATTTCATTCAACAGGAACAAAGTGTTGAGCCTCTCCAATGATCAGTACAAAGGAAACAACATCCAGATCGCACCAATACAAGGCGCAGGGCTTGCAGGCATTTATGCGCAATTGATCATGCCGGGCCAACCTTTAGGAACCTTCTACGGCAAACAATTTTATGGCATCAAAGGAGGCGTAGAACAATTGAGCGCAAATGATACAGTGATAGGCAATGCGCAGCCAAATTATATCTATGGATTCTCCAACACGCTTTCCTACAAAAGATTTGCATTGAACTTTACGTTCCGCGGATCTGTTGGCAATGACGTGTACAATATGACTGCGAATAATTTGGCTTACTTAAATAACCTACCCGGAAGAAACGTAATGGACATTGCGGTAACAAGTGGTGTGGCACGTGACCAGCCAAAGAAATATTCTTCCCGCTGGATCGAGAATGGTTCATTCTGCAGATTGGATAATGTAACACTTAGCTACAACATACCTGTGAAAGGAACATTCATTTCAAATGCACGTGCATTTGTTACAGGCACGAATTTGCTGATGTTTACACATTACACAGGACTTGATCCCGAGGTAAATTCAGAAGTGTCAGGCACAGGTGTTGCGCCATTGGGTATAGACTACCTGGCTTATCCAAGAGCTAAAGCAATAAGCGCAGGAGTAAACCTTTCTTTCTAAGCCATTTTATTAAAACTAACTTTTGATTGCTATGAACGCTAATATAAAAAAACTCATTATTTGCTTCGCTACCTTCAGCAGCCTTGCGGGATGCACAAAGCTGGATGAAGAAATGTATGGAAGCTTATCTCCCGATACTTATTACAAAACAGAAGCAGAGGGATTGTCGTCCGTTGCAGGTGTGTACCAATTGTTATCGTACAACGTTGACATAAACGATCCATGGAGAATGGGAGAATTCATGACTGATGAATTCATTGTTCCGGGCAGAGCAAGTGGAGGATGGTTTGATCAAAACAATATTGATCTAACCAAACACCAGCAGGATGCAAACAATGCAACCAACGCAAGAGCATGGAAATATATGTTCCAGGAAATTGGAACAGCAAACGCCGTGCTGGAAAGTTTGCAAAAATCGCCCAACCAGGATGCGATGAAACCACTTATCGCGGAAACAAGGGCACTCAGGGCCTACGGCTATTTTTATTGCATGGATTATTGGGGAAACATACCATTGGTAACTGTTGCAAGGATTGACCCAAATAACCTGCCAACAAATACGCCAAGAGCAGATATCTATAAGTTTATAGAATCAGAATTACTGGCTGCCGTGAATGACATTCCTTCCGTTACAAAAGTGAACAGAACGTCTTACTATCCAAGGTTTACAAAAGAATCAATTTACTCTATACTGGCAATCTTGTACCTGAATGCGGAAGTCTACACAGGCACTCCCCAGTGGCAGAAAGCAAGTGACATGTGCGATAAAGTAATCAGCTCCGGCGCATATGATTTAGAAACCGAAGTGTTGAACAACTTCAAATCAAACTTGCAAGCCAACTCAAAGGAAATCATTTCCGCGTTCACCGTTGATCCCGTAAAAACCGCTGGCAACAACCAGTTCATCTTGTACACACAAAATGCACTTGACCAATTAAAATACAATCTGCCGTTTGCCCCGGCCAACGGTTACAGCACAACGCAAGCGGTGCTGGACAGATACGAGAACCAGGACGTAAGAAAAACATTGATAGAATATGGCCCGCAAACATATCTCGATGGCAGTCCTTTGAAATATGCAAATGGCACTCAGCTCGTACTGGTACCTGTAAAAGACATCATCAGTGCGCAGGATAATGAAGGCTACAAGGTTTTGAAATATACGCCGGTTGGAACAACATGGTCAGGTTATAACGGCGACAACGATCTTGTTATGGTAAGATATTCTGAAATATTTCTTACAAAAGCAGAAGCATTGTTCAAGCTGGGTAATACTACAGATGCATTAACGCTCATCAATAAAGTAAGAACAAGAAGTAAAGCCAGCAGTTTGACTAGCCTTACGATTCAGAACATCGAAGATGAACGTTCAAGAGAATTGCTGTGGGAAGGTTCCAGAAGAAGAGACATGATCCGCTTTGGTGATTTCTTCACAGGCACATGGGCATTCAAAACAACGCAAACCGAAAAATATCGCGGCCTAATGCCAATTCCTAACGAGCAAATAACCGCAAATCCAAACTTAAAACAAAACACTGGATACAAATAATTTGGCAATATGGCAATTTGAAAATTTGAAAATTACAATGTGCGAGTCCTCGACAAAAAAATACTGCTTTGACGGTGGTAGATATTTGCGGGAACAGACACGCATACAGACAAAACATTCTTCATCCCCGAAGAGCGGGCGACCCGGTTTCCTCACAAAGCAAACGTTATATCGCCGGTAGTCCGTTCTTCGGGAGAAGCTAATTTGAAAATGTGATGAAATGCAAGTACGAGACCTGACAGGTTTTAAAAACCTTCAGGTCTCGTACTCTGATTATGTGCCTGTCTGCATTTTCAAACTTCGTTATCTCCAAATTTCTTCTATATTTATGGTCCCAACATTTGAATAAAATTGAACATTCTTGCGTCGCATCCCGATTCGATTCTCATCGGGATTCCGATACGAAGTGTAATCGGAACTTGTGCAATAAATCTTTATTCAGCAAATAACAACTACAGAATTCGCCACAATGAAACAATTATTGAAAACCAGTGCTGCCACATTACTACTTACAACTACTGCTGTAGTATCATTCGCACAATCGCTCAAAGGCGTTAACGGTATTCGCGACACGAGCTATACAAATTACAGCGCTTACAAACACAGCCTGAAAGGAAATCCTGAAATTTCATTGGTACCTGAATTCGATGATAAAAACATCCAGACTACGAAAGACATAACCTATTGCACGATCGGCAAACGTAAACTTGCGCTTGATGCATTTGTTCCAAAAGATACAAAAACAAATCGCATTGCATTCATCATGATTCATGGCGGAGGCTGGAGATCGGGCAACAGAACGCAGCATTATCCTTTGGCACAGGCGCTTGCGGCAAAGGGATATGTTTGTTTCACTCCTGAATACAGGCTTTCAACCGAGGCGCTTTTTCCTGCAGCAGTTTATGACCTCAAAGCAGCTATCAGATGGGTAAAAACAAACGCCGCAAAGTACAAAGTTGATACATCTAAAATTGTTATCGCAGGCTTTTCTGCAGGCGGTGAGTTAGCAGCTTTTCTTGGCACTACAGGCAACATGCCATTGTTTGAAGGAGCAGGTTGCAACGATGGAATTAATTCCAGCGTGAATGCAATTGTAGATATGGATGGCACGTTATCTTTCACGCATCCCGAGACTGGCGAAGGCGATGACAGCAAAAGCACTTCCGCGGGCACTTACTGGTTTGGCTATAGCAAAAAAGAAAACACAGGATTGTGGAACGCCGCATCGCCATTGAGTTATGTTGGCACCAGAACGCCTCCTACCCTTTTTCTCAACAGCTCAGTTGATCGTATGCATGCAGGCAGAAACGATTTTATTAAAGTGCTGAATGACAACGGTATTTATTCAGAAGTACATACATTTGATAATGCACCGCATTCATTTCCGATATTCAATCCATGGTTCACGCCCATGGTAAATTATATCGACGGATTTTTGCAAAAAGTTTTTACGAATAAATAACAGCCAGATGAATTTCAAGATCTTTTCCCTTAGCGTTCTTTTTACATTTTGTTTTTTCACCAACATTTTCGCGCAAACCGCCAATCCGCAGCAATACAAATACGTCTTCACTGTAGCGAAAGATGGTTCCGGAGATTTCAAATACATCCAGGATGCCATTGACGCCATGCGGGTGTATCCTTTAATGCCGATTGTACTTTACATAAAAAATGGTGTGTACAATGAAAAGATAGATTTACCCAATACCAATACAGATGTGCATTTCATCGGGCAGAGCGCAGACAGCACCATTATCACCTTCAATGACTATTCAGGAAGAGGAAAAAACACAACCTTTACTTCGTATACTGCAAAAATCTCTGGTAACAGATTCATTGCAGAGAACATTACATTCGCAAACGCTGCAGGACCTGTCGGACAAGCCGTTGCCCTGCACGTAGATGCAGACCAGGTAGTGTTTAAAAACTGCCGCTTTCTTGGCAACCAGGACACTATTTTTACCGGTGGTGAAATGTCGCGACAACTATTTACAGACTGCTACATTGAAGGCACGACTGATTTCATATTTGGCCCTGCCACAGCAGTGTTCACAAACTGTACTATTCGTTGCAAGGCCAACTCATTCATCACCGCTGCAAGTACAACCAAAGGAAAAAAGTTTGGTTATGTATTTTTGAATTGTAAAATAACAGCAGACACTTCGGTGAAGAAATTACTGCTTGGCAGACCATGGCGGGCAAATGCTAAAACCGTCTTCATGAATTGCTCTTTGCCAAAAGCTATAGCACCCCAGGGCTGGCACAATTGGGACAATCCACAAAATGAAAAGACTGTTTTCTATGCAGAGTATAACAACAGCGGAGAAGGCTACAGTCCGTCAACAAGATCTGCGTGGACGCATCAGTTGACTGACAAAGAAAGTAAAGAGTATACATTGGAAAATATTCTCGGCATCAACGATAAAAATTTCAACATAGAAATAAGCTGGTACAAGTTTGAGTCGAAACCATTTGAATGGCCGGGGAAGGGCAAATGACTGAATAACTGAGTTGTTGAATAATTCAATGACAGAACGATAAAGTAAATGTCGCAACGTCATTGCGAGGCCTGCGGAGAAAAAAAATCTGCGTTACAAAAACAAACTCAAAATATCGGTGATCGGCCGAGGCAATCTCCTGAACTCCGGCGGGGATTGCTTCGACCGCTCGTCGATTTTCAACATTACTCCTGTTCTTGAAAAATGCGTTCTCCCCCGGTCTCGCAATCACGGCAAGGGCGCTCCAGCTATTCAGTCAAAACGGTTTTCAAAACTTTTTTACTTTTGACTTTTTACTTCTATGCAAAAAACACTTTTTTCAATAGCACTATTTTTCTCGCTTTTCGCGCAGGCGCAGGAATTCATTCCTTTATGGCCGACAGGCAAAATGCCCAACACAAAGGGCATACGCCTTACAGACAGCATAGCCAATGAAAGAATATACAGAGTAGGCAATCCGGGAATGTATGCATTCTTTCCATCTTCACAAGAGAACAGAGGCGCTGCAGTGTTGATTTGTCCCGGTGGCGGCTATGAAAGACTGGCCTACATTACAAGTGGATGGCAACTCGCAAAATGGTTCAACTCTATTGGCGTTACTGCATTCGTGCTTAACTATAGACTACCCAACTCTCCTGATCTTGTTCAAAGAGAAACGGGACCATTAATCGACGCACAACGTGCAATGAAGATTATCAGAGCAAATGCAGTAAAGTGGAACTTTCAACCAAATAAAATCGGTATACAGGGAACATCTGCAGGCGGCCATCTTGCATCGCTCACTGCCGTGACAGAAAAAGAAATCGCGAACATTGGCGATTCGCTGGATAAAGTTTCTTCGAGGCCCAACTTCGCCATGCTCCTGTCTCCCGTTATCGATCTTGGAAAATATGCACACAAGGGCAGCCGCAACAATCTTTTAGGCACAGATACCTCAAAGGCTCGCATCGAACAATATTCTACTTACCTGCAAGTAACGTCCACCTGTCCGCCCGTATTCATGGTGCATGCATACAACGACAATGCTGTTCCTGTGAAAAACAGTTTGTTGTTTTACGAAGCATTGCTCGATAAACAAGTACCTGCATCCATACATATATTTCCACAAGGAGCCCACGCCATTATACTACACAACAATCCCGGCTCAGTTGAGCAATGGACAACATTGTTTGAAGCATGGCTCAGGGAGATGACGTTTTTAGTGGAAAAGAGATAAGCATTGACAAAGCAACCTGTTTTTCTTACATTGCCGTAGCATTGTTTAATCGTCTATAATGAATAACACCAAAGAATATGTGTGTCTTTTGGTTCAGGCTGTACTGCTGATGGCATGCGCAGATCATACAACGCCATCCGCAAAAATGCTTGATGAGTTGCAGTTGAAACGGGGACAAATTATTGCTTGTGGTCCGCCTGACAAAGAATTCGGAACAGTAGACTTTCGCATCACTGCCAGCAAAAATGTTCAGGAAGATTTCAACACAGCTGTTGCACTGCTTCATTCCTTCGAATACGATGATGCGGAAAAGGCATTTGCAAAAATAATTGATGAATCTCCCGGTTGTGCAATGGCATATTGGGGCGTGGCAATGTGCAATTTTCATCCTCTATGGGAACCTCCAACAGAAGCCAATCTTAAGAAAGGTTCGAAAGCCATAGAGATAGCCAATTCTATCAAACAACGATCACCAAAAGAAACCGCTTTTATCAACGCAATCGCTCTGTATTATAAAGACTGGAGTGCCACTGATCCACATAGCCGCGCAGTTCGTTTTGAAGATGCGATGCAGCAGTTGCACCAGGCATACCCTGATGACAGAGAGGCCGCAATTTTCTATGCACTATCGCTGGATGCTTCTTCAGCTCCGACGGACAAGTCATATACTCATCAAATAAAGGCGGGAAAAATATTAGACAGCCTGTATGCTGTGGCGCCAAATCATCCGGGCATTGTTCACTACATTATTCATACTTACGATTATCCCGGTATTGCCCATCTTGCACTAAATGCCGCCCGAAGATATGCAGACGTGGCACCTTCTTCTGCCCATGCCTTGCATATGCCGTCACACATTTTTACGAGGCTTGGATTATGGGATGAAAGCATTCGAATGAATACACGCTCTGTAGAAGCGGCGCAATGCTACGCACAGGCAGCAGGACTAAAAGGCCATTGGGATGAGGAGCTGCACGGAATCGATTATTTAGTGTATGCGTATTTGCAAAAGGGCGATAATAGTGCAGCAGAAAAACAACTACAATATCTATCGACGATCAAAGAAGTATCGCCTTCTAACTTTAAAGGAGTCTATACTTTCGCCGCGGTGCCATGTCGCGTAGCGCTCGAAAACAAAGACTGGAAAGCCGCAGCACAGCTGGCTCTTCAGCCCGCAAATGCACCATGGGAAAACTATCCGTGGCAGGAAGCGATTGTACATTTCGGAAAACTTTTGGGGCTTGTACATACCGGCAATGTTCACGCAGCCGAAACTGAATTGACAACATTGGAGGCGCTGCATGCAGGTCTCGTTAAGCAAAACGACACTTACAAAGCGAGACAGGTCGAAATACAAATGAATGCCGGTAAAGCATGGATCGCTTTCACAAATAAAGAACATACTCAAGCCTTATCGCTCATGGAAGCAGCCGCCAGCCAGGAAGACAGCGTTTCGAAGTCACCGGTAACACCAGGAGAAGTTTTGCCCGCAAGGGAGCTATATGCGGATATGTTGTTTGAAACACATCAATATGATGCAGCATTCGGGCAATATATTTTGGTGCTAAAAAAATCACCCAATCGATTCAACAGCCTCTTTCGTGCAGGAAGAAGCGCTGAGTTACTTGCAGATCATGCAAATGCAACTAAATATTACAAACAGCTGCTGGCAATTGCCGATCCTCATTCAACCAGGTCTGAATTAAAAACAGCTGATATGTTTTTGAAAAAACGTTGAGCGGGATGAGCGTCATCTGCAAAGTACGATGTGCGAAAGTCACTGAAGTGGTGCACTACCAAAATACATCCTCATAGTTATCAACAGACGAGGGCCCGGCATTCAGCTGCTCTCCCATTTTCAGCAGTTGCTCCGGTGTAAAACTCGTTTCAAGATAGGGAAACAATTCTCTTTCCTCGAATCGGATGTGGTTATCAATTGCGTCTGCAAGACTTGTTAATTGGCTTGCTTCCGGCGAATTACTCTCAGTTATTGAATCAATCAACGCTTTTATTTGCACATGTTCATGCAATGCTTTTTTAACTTTATCATCGTCGCTCTTTAACGCAAACAGGATATTTTCCTCCTCACGAAAATGTTCTTCGAGATCGTTTTGCCAGAAATATCCAACATATTTCCTGATACGTTCTGTGTCGACATTCTTCTTTAGTCCCTGTCTTATTTTCCAACAAAACAAAAGTCCTGAATGATGCTCGCGTGAAAGGCGCACGAGGTGCTCGCTTCGTTTGATAGGCATGGTGTGAAGTTAGGAATTAGAAATTGGAAGTTAGGAATTGGAACGCTTACCATTTCAAACAAATCAAAGAAACACCCTGTCGAGGCAGTGTGATTTTTGTTTCCAGGGGAGACTTTGACTTTTTTTCGATTACAAAATCTCTGGCCTTTTGCAATTGGCCGGCTTTTTGTAGTTCGTCAATTTGTGTCGTCGTAGGATTCTGCGGAGAGCCCATTTTTTTCCAGGCCTCATAAGAATTGCTGTGTTCGCTGTCAATTCTATATTCCGAAATTTCAACGCGTTTGCTTTCCAGACCGTCTAAAAGAATTGTAATAAGTTCTCCGTTGTCAGTACTGTCAACATCATGATAGTTCCAAACCATAATTGCAGCAGACTTTTTATCTGCTGAGGCTATAGCGCCGATATCCGTTGAGCTGCGAACACTCGAGTCCACGACGTTTCGCAATTCATACATACGTGTAGATTCAACAGTAACTCGTTTTCCCTTCATCTTTCCAAACATCCTGAATACATTCAACACCGGCTTATCTACACCATTGGTTGCGAGGTCGCGAAAACCGTAAAACCACGGCTGGTCCTCAAATTCAAACGACCATGAAACAGCGCCTTTAAAGTTCACTTTGTATTGATCCGCTAAAAGATATTCGCGTGCAAACGAAGCGGCAGTATAGCTCGAATACATTGTTCCGTTGCGATATGCATTTTCAGGGTTTGTCGCCATTCCACACGCAGCGCAACCTTCGGGATCAGATTCACCGATGATGATGGGAAGATCTTTTATCCGCGGATCTGACGCAACGAATTTGAAACCCGTTTCTATATCGCGCAGTTGCGGTCTCATATCCATCACAACGTGCCCATTAACAAGACGGGGCGCCCCTTTTGCATGAAACAATATTGCATCAACAGGAGTTCCGATTTTTCCTGTAACATAATTTTTTCCTTCGAAGCAATGCGCTACAAATGCACTCAACCATTTTTGCGCTCCTGCGCTTCTTGTTCCGGCAACGTTGATGCCACCGATCTTCCCATTTGGTAATGCTTTTTTGAATGCCTCTACGGTATAATCATACAACTTAAAAAATTCATCCATGGTGCCTTTCCAATAATCGCCGTTCGGCTCGTTCCAAAGTTCCCAATACCAACTCTCTACTTCCTTTTGTCCATAGCGCGATACACAATGCGTTACCCATGCGTACACAAGATCTGCCCACTTATGATAATCTTTTGGGGGATATGCCCAGCCGGTTATAATGTCCTTATATGGATCACCGGGTTTCCAGTAATGCCTGTATGGCTGCGGCTTTACGGACAGCGCTTCAGGCATGAAACCGATTTGTGCCAATGGCTTCATGCCTCTTTGCACGTAGGTATCGAAAATGCTGTCTACAATTTTCCAATAGTAAACAGGTCTTCCCAGTGAATCTTCCGTATAAATATTCGTAGAACCCCATTTCAATGCGGCATCTCCGTTTCCACTAGTAAGCAGATTATGCGCCCTTACATACACAGGCACCGGGCTTAACGCAGCAATTTCTGAAAGCAATTTCTTACCATCTTTCATGTATGAGTAGTTCGGCTCATCATAGCCAAACCAGGCCCATACGGGTTTCATGTCGCCGAGTTCTTTCCGGAGATCTACTTTAATCGTGGCTGTTTGAGCAAATGCGGATGAATAAAGAAAAAGAAGACAAAGTAATCGTTTCATGGAAGCTAATAGTATTAAAGTGACCAATGTTAAAATAAACATTTTAATTGTATTGTTGACGTTTATTTTAGTGAGCACGCAGATGAAATCAGTTCAATCAACGTCATCTGCGTGCTCACAATCCTCTCTCAAATCATATTTTCCTGTGACAATGGTCATTTGATCCGGCTATTCCATTTGATATTTTCGTATCAGGTTTCAACAACCTTCTTTACCCCCCGGCCCTGGTGTTGAAAACAAATACGGATACTTTGTTCAAGTAGCTGATATCTCTAACGTTTTGTAATAGAAAAAGGAAAGCATATGAAAACAATTGTTGTCACTACAGACTTTACACCTATTTCTCAGAATGCCGTGGACTATGCTACAGAACTGGCTCTATTCCTGCAAATGAAACTATCGATTCTGCATGTAGCCTCCATACCACTTTCTTTCAGCGAGGTGCCATCCCCCATTTTTGATCTTATCGAAATGCAATCTGACGCAGAAATCGAGCTGGCGAGGCTTAAAGAAAGTATTATAGATGAAACCGGTGGATTACTCTGTGTAGAAACAGATATGAGGATTGGCGACGCCGTTTCTGAAATAAACGATTACTGCAATGCCGCTAAACCTTATATCGTCATAATCGGAGCGGAAAGCGCCAATGCGTTTGAGAAATTTTTATTTGCCGGAAAAGCAATATCTGCATTAAGACAGCTTGCATGGCCCTTAATCGTTGTGCCACCTACTGTGAAGTTTTCCAACATTCGCAAAGTGGCGCTCGCCTGTGACTGCAAGGACGCGATTTCTACACTTCCTCTCACCTACATAAAAACGCTGGTTACCGATCTGCATGCGCAATTGCAAGTGGTGCATATTGCAAAACATGACCACGACCCTAACACACTACGCTATGAAAAAGAGTTTGAATGGCTGAAGAACGTACTAAAAGGGACTTGCTCTAAATATCATGTCCTGCACGGTGAACATGTTGAAGAATGCCTGACGGAATTTGCTGAAAAAAATAAAATAGACCTCATGATTGTAATTCCCAGGAAATACAACCTATTGAGAGATCTGTTCGGACACAGCCATTCACAAAACCTGGTGCTTCATACTCACGTGCCTGTAATGGCCGTCCACTAAAAAACACTACCATGGTTAACAGTGCATATACCCGGAAGCTTGGCGACATCCACGCCTGCGATATAATTTCTGTGGGAGGCAAGAATGCAATACTTGGCGATATGTACTCAAAACTTTCACCTCTGGGCATAAATGTGCCGGATGGTTTTGCTGTCACCTCGTTTGCATTCGAACATTTCCTGACCGCCAATGTATTGCATCAGCGATTGCACGAACTAATGCATCAGTTGGACCGCGAGACCTTTTCTAACCTGAAAGAAATTGGTGCAGCAGCAAGGGCTATGATCCTCGCAGGCACGATCCCCTATTATATGATAGTGGCCATAAGAGAAGCTTACGACGAATTGTGCCATAGTGAAGGTGAACAGGTAAGCGTTGCTGTGCGCAGCAGTGCATCGGCAGAAAATCTTCCGCTCGCAAGCTTTGTGGGTTTGCATGAAAGCTTTCTGAATATTGACGATGCAGACACTCTGCTCGATTCCATCAAAAAATGTTTCGCTTCACTTTATACAGACCGTGCCATAAAATACAGGGAAGACAATCATTTTACGCACGCAAAATTATTCTTCTCGGTCGGTGTTCAAAAAATGGTACAGTCACGCTGCGGCGCTTCCGGGATGATCATTGAGCTGGATGGTACCGGCGACATGCTTGACGTAAGCGCTGTAAAAGGATTTTGCAAAGACATTGTAAAAATGACGCGGCCTGATCATTACCTCGTTTTTAAACCCGCATTGGAGCTTGGCAAAAATCCTATTCTTAGAAAACGATCGGGCAGAAAAAAAGAACAACCTTCTCAAGTGGACAAGGAAGTATTTGTCGCCGAACCTGTACTTCCCGAATTTCCAAACTACATATTAACCGATGATGAAATAGCAATGCTTGCAAAATGGGCAAGCATTATATGCGAACACTATGGAAAATCAATGGACATAGAATGGGCAAAAGACGGCAACACAGGCAAACTCTACATTGTGCGTGCTAGGCCGCGCCGGCAGCAAGTGTGTAATACAATTCCCATAAAAAAAGCTGTTAGTTGGTAACCGACAAGCTTAAGTTAATTGGCTATTTTTGCAGTTACTGAAATCTGCCACCTGCCGAAAAAATCAACAAATAAAATAATGACATGGATAATAAAAATGAAGTAAAACCAGCGCAGGCAGGTCATACGCCTTTTACCCAAACATATTTCCACGGCACAAAGGCAGACCTTAAAATTGGCGACCTGATCGATATTAATTTTAACTCGAATTTCGGGCAACAGAAAAAAGCAAAATACATTTATCTTTCAGCAACGCTGGACGCTGCCGTTTGGGGAGCAGAGTTGGCTGCCGGCAACGAACGTGGAAGAATATATTTGGTAGAAGCAACAGGTCCTATCGAAGATGATCCGAATTTAACTGATAAAAAATTCCCTGGCAATCCAACAAAGTCGTACCGATCCCAACACCCGTTTAAAGTGGTGGGAGAAGTTACCATTTGGCAGGGACATTCTCCTGAGCAACTAAAAGCGATGAAGGAGGGCGTGCAGAGGGCGAAGGAAGAGGGCATTGAGGCAATTGAGTGAATTGGAAATTGAAAGTTGAAAATGCTTTAGCTGGAAGTTTGTTTTGATCAAATAGACATTCATTGTATGCCAAGTAAAATAACAACAGAGTTTTTCAAAAAACTTCATTTTCAACTTTCAATTTTCAATTATTGTTCAACTCTTAACTTTCATTTTCAACTTTCAATTTTCAATTTTCAACTAAAAAACCATGGACAATACTCGGGTATATAAAATGTCTTTCGCCAGCGTTTACCCGCTCTACATAAACAAAGCGGAAAGAAAAGGCAGAACAAAGGAAGAAGTTGATCACATTATATTCTGGCTAACGGGATATGATGAAAAAGCTTTGCAAAAGATCATTGACAACAAAACTGATTTTGAAACCTTTTTTGCCAAAGCAAAATTGAATCCAAATGCATCAAAAATTACCGGTGTGATATGCGGTTATCGTGTAGAAGAAATTGAAGACAGACTGATGCAGCAGGTTCGCTATTTAGATAAGCTGATCGATGAACTGGCAAAGGGCAAGACGATGGAAAAAATATTGCGTAAATAAATGCAGGCAAACAAATGAAAAAGACACCATTGTTGATTTTGATTATGGCGACATCATTTTGTTTTGGTTTCGCTTTCAAGACAATCATTTCAAAGCAACCGGATAAGCCAGCGGCTATAAAAAAAGCGACAGGCATCGGTGGCATTTTTTTCAAGTGCAAAGATCCTAAGAAAATAAGAGAATGGTACAAAACAAATCTTGGACTGAACACAAACCAATATGGCGCTGTGTTTGAATGGCATCAGGGCGCAGACAGCACAAAGAAAGGCTTTACGCAATGGAGCCCTTTTAAGGAAACAACGAAATACTTCGAGCCTTCTACAAAGGAGTTCATGATCAATTACAGAGTGGAAAATTTGACGGCGCTTTTAGAAGAATTGAGGAAAAACGGCGTTACAATTACGGACACTATTGAAACGGCGGCATACGGAAAATTCGTGCATATTCTTGACCCGGAGAACAACAAAATAGAATTGTGGGAACCAAATGATGTTGAGTATGAAAAGTTAGGAAAACAAATGGGCGCTGAAACAACGAAGTAAAAGCCGCTATCCTGTTCCGCAAGACATCACAAACGGCGAATAACAGGAATTTCAATCACGTCCATGACTTTAACAGACTAAATCATTCTTTTAACATTGGGCGTGTTCAGATGACAATTATTAAGCTTATCTTACACCATTCACAAACGCCTTCTCCTTTCACACTAGATAATTGTTCAATCCTAAAAAATAATAATGAAGCTATTACAGGCCGTTACCGACCCTATTTACGATCATGCTTATGAGGAAACTGCATACGATGGATTCTGGCTCAGATTTATGAATGACAAACGTGACCTTCCTTTTATTCATTTGTTGACGCTAATACATCTTACAGTAGCTCCAATTGCTATTTTGTTATTCACCAATGTGCTGACGGGTTGGGCGTGGTGGCTGGTTGCCGCCGGTTATTTTTACATTTCCCAATTTTATTTTAAGGGCCGGTTTGGCTTGATGTTTCATTGCCTTTGTCATCGCAAAACATTCAAAACATCCTACCAAAGCAAATTTCATTTTTATATCACCTGGCTCGTATGTCCTTTTTTTGGTCACGCACCGGAAGGATACTTTAGCCATCACCTTGGCATGCACCACGTCGAAAATAATACAGAAGAAGATTCCAGCAGCACGATGTTTTATCAGCGGGATAGTTTTCGAAGTTTTCTAGCTTATTTTTCAAATTTTATTTTGTTGGGCTTCAAAGAAACTTTTCAATACTTGTATGTACGCAAAAGAAAAACATTGTATACAAGATTCACGTTTGGTGAATGGTTGTATATTTTGTTTTGCATAGGCATGTGCTTTGTAAATCTAAAAGCGGCGCTGGTTGTTTTTGTGATCCCACTGGCATTTGCACGTTTCGTAATGATGCTGGGAAACTGGACGCAACATTCGTTTATTGATCATACAAATCCTGACGATATTTTTACCAACTCCATCAATTGTATCAATACCAAATACAACCATATTTGCTGGAACGACGGTTATCACATTATTCATCACCTTCGCCCGGGCATGCACTATACCGAAATGCCGAATGAGTTTTGGAAACGCAAAGACGAATTTGCAGAAAAGAAAGCGATTGTATTTGACGGCATCCACTATTTGCACGTCTTCTTTTATTTGATGACGAAACAGTACAACAAACTTGCCGACAATCTTGTAAACATTAATGGGATGTTTGACTCGCGAGAACAAGCAATTCAATTGATGCGTGAGAGGACGAGGAGATTGGCTTCGTAATATTTTATACTGTCTTTTTGCTATTCAGGATGTTCCAACGAGCATCCTGAACAGCAAAAGAAAAAGTTTTCCTCTAATTCAACAGACCCACCTCTTTTAGTTTTAGTTTAAGTGTATAGGACCACAAGTCAGTTGCAACTATTTTACCATCGGGACCAATTAATATACCTGTGGGGTATGCGAGGTTGTGATACTTTTCGACAATTAAATTTTCCTTATCAGATAAGATATTGGGCCAAGGTATTTCTTTCTCTAGAATTGCTCTCCTGGCTTTTTGAAGAGTATCCTCTCCAACGATGCCAATGAATGCAATTTTTGAAGAATCCATCTTAGCATACATTTCTTTCAGTGCAGGAATTTGGCTCAAACAAGGACCGCACCAACTGCCCCAGAAATCAACAAACACATATTTGCCAGTATAGTTACCCAGTGCAATAGTTTTATCACTCAAGATATCATTTCCTGTAAATTGTATTGCGCGATAGCCAACCTGTGAGCTTTCAATATTTTTACCATCAACAAGAGTTTTTTTCAATAGTAGCATCCCATCGTTTATGTTTACTCCTGTTATACTGTAAAAATTTTCGCCTACTTTAAGAAACTCGTTTCTTTTAACCAGTGCATTTTTATCAAGCTTACCACCCGAGTATAAGCCGGCTTGAAAAACCCAAAAAGACGGATTAACAAACCCATGACTTATGGCGATTTTATATGTAGTGCCCCCTTGTTTCAAACTCGCTACTGCATACTGAGAAAAACAGTAACAATAATTACTCTCATCCTTGAAAATCAACAACGGTATTTGTTTTGAAACTGTTTTACCAATCTGGTACCTTACATTTTTTGAATATTTAACAAGACTGTCCACATTCGAAAGCGATGTCGTTTGTGGAGTAACAACAGGTTCTTCGTCGCTAAAATCGCCATTATTGTTGTAGTCCACCAGTAGTATCTCGTCTCCTTTTTCGTTAGTACCTTTTACAAACAAAACGATACAAGCTATAGAATCCGGGGTCAAATTTCTGAGAGAAAGATTTATTTGCTTTTCCGCCACACATTCTTCAAATCCTTCCTTCGAAAGGTACCCTGAGCGGTAGTTTTGATAAACCCATTGCTCACCATCAATAAATATAAAACCCTTTTTGACGTTTTTTAAGCCGGAGGGAATGCCGTTATATTGAAGGGCTTTAATGGACTTGTAAAACGGATGACCTTCTGGTGGCTCAGTAAAATTCAAGCCTCCATATCCGTGTTCAAATGGCCCAAAGCCGGAAACATAAGTAATGGGCAATTTCAGTTCATCACTCTTTTGAGCGAACGACGATACTGTGTACAAAAGTGCCACAGCCAATAGAACAGGTTTCATTTGTTTAGAGATTAGGGTTAAGGTTGTAATATAAAGAAAATCGTTTTAGTTTATCAATGCCCGTTAAAAATAACATACAACACTACCATCGTAATGATCAGTAATATCCACGCTCTCCAAACCCTTTTGGTTGGTTTTGGCAGATCATGTGTTGCATGTGCATCTTTATCCATCACAACCGGTGACGGATCGAGCAACGAAATGATGATGGCTGCAATAAGGAGAAATAAAAAAATGAAGAATGACAATAACAAGTAGTGCGGCCAGAAGTGATATTTATCGGGCGTAAACACCCACAGATACAATACGCCAACGCCAAGACTAAAAGCAGAGCCAATTGAAAGGATTACATTCACTGCCTTACGTGTTGTACGCTGCCAGAAAACAGTAAGCAAAAACACCACAGACAAAGGCGGCGCAATGAAACCAAGTACGGATTGAAACACATCAAACAAATTCAGACCTTTGATGCTGTCAATGGCCAGGGCCATCATAATAGCAAAAAGACAACCTCCTATTACGGTCATTCTTCCCACTTTTATGATTTGCTCATTTGTAGCGTTTGGATTGATCTTCTTTGCATACACATCCATTGTAAAAACTGTACTGAGTGAATTAAGCGAAGAACCGATGGTTCCTACCAACACCGCTATCAACACAACGATCACCAAACCATTCATGCCTGGCGGAAAGAGATTCGTAACCATGGTCATGTAAGCTTCGGCAGGATCTTTCAAATGCGGAAATAAAATAAAACACAAAATGCCTGTAAGGATGAACAACGGAAGCGACAATATTTTCAGCCAGCCAATGAAGTTCACACCCAATTGCCCCTGCTCCAAATTCCTTGCGCCCAGCACCGACTGTACCATCGCCTGATCTGTACAGAAGAAAGCAACAGCTGCTACCGGATAGCCGAATAATATTGCATACCATGGATATTTAGGATCAGAAGCAGGACGAATCAAATTCCAGTAATGCCCCGGCACGCTGCTAAATACTTTTGACAAGCCACCTACTTTCGAAACACCCATTACTGTAAGTGTGAGTGAAACGCAGATCAACAAAATCATTTGGAAGACATTCACTTTGGCAATGGCTTTTAAGCCTCCGGCAAATGCAAACAAACCCGCAAATAACACCAACACGATAACGGATTCCCACATAGGAATACCCAATATTTGCCTAACCAGAAAACCTCCGGCAAACAAACCAAGCGAAAGCCATGAGATCAATATTTTAATGAGTGCATACCATGCTAAAATATTACGTGTAGAATCACCATAACGATTTCCCATAAATTCGGGCATCGTGGTTACGTTGGCCAAGAGATAACGAGGCGCAAATACCATTGCCAGCAACAGCAAAAACACAAACGCATACCAATCGAAATTCACCGCCACAATACCGGTGCTGTAGCCAATACTCGCAAACGCCAGCAACATTGATGGTCCCACGTTCGTGCCCCACATATTGAAGCCAATGCTCGGCCAATCAAGCGATTTATTTGCAAGGAAAAGCGATTCTCCTGTTTTCTTCTTTTTACCAAAACTGGCTCTGTAACCAATCACTATCAAGATGATCAGGTAAGTCACTACAATGGCGTAATCCAGCGATGTTAAGCGTTCTACAATGTTATTCACAGCAAGCTTTAGTTAGTTGTCATTTATTAGTTTGATAAGTGGCCTAATCCTAAACGCTTAACGCAGTTGCAGAAAATTCAGCTCCCAGCGTTAGGCGTTGAGCAATCAAAGGCCATACTCATTCAACACATCCTTTATCTTTACCGGCTGACCTGTTTTCAACGTGCGGTCCATTGCCTGTAATAATGCAATCGTGCCAATGCCTTCTTTTATGTCTGGATATGCTACAAAATCCTGTTCGATGGAATCAGCGAAGTATTCGAGGTAATTTTGATACTCTCCTGCGTGGTGACTTTGGCCCTCAAAACGAAAATAATGTTTGAGTGTTGAGTCGCCCCACACTACAATTTTTTCCTCACCTGTTTTGTCTGTTACACTATAGCGTAATTCATGATAATCGGCCTGGCTGGCGCCTTCTGTGCAGCGCAGTATGCAGCTCATGCCACTATCACGCTGTGCGGGTTGTGTAGGTCCAGTGTACGCGCCACTTACGCGGGCTATGCGTCCATCCGCAGCTTTAAAAATAAAATGCATGGTGTCTTCATTTTTCAAGCCGGCTTTTTTTCCGTTGCTACTGATCATGCCGTAGCCCATCACTTCTTCAATGTCCGGCAGATACCAGCGAATAAAGTCTGCCGGATGACTTAAGCCGCCATACAACCATTTGAATGACTCCTGCAGCGACCAACTTTTTTCCAAAAACCAACGGTGATCAGCATGGTAGTGACTTTCAATGGTGATCAGTTCGCCAAGTAATCCAGCTTCAAAATCTTTTCTTTGTCTTTTTGCAGGCTCAAAAAAGCGGGAGCTCTGGCCTACAAATACTTTCTTCTTTGTTTGCTCACTTAGTTTGAGCAACTCTTTTGCATCTGCGAGATTGTCTATAAAAGGCTTTGTACAAATTACGTGCTTACCATGTTGCAACGCCAGCTTCACATGTTGGGCATGTAAATGATCGGGGGTATAAATTGCAATCACATCAATTTCCGGATCATTCAACATGTCCTGGTAATTGGTGGTGTATTGATGAAAGTCAAATTCTTTTGCACGTTGTTTGCAAAGCTCTTCCTTTGCATCGCAAATGGTCTTCAATTTATATTTCTTACTATGCAGCGCCGCAGACATCGTGCTTCTGCCCTCTCCGAGTCCAAGTATGCCAAGTTGTAACATGTTATGAGCTATGAGTTTTGAGTGATGAGTTTTGAGTGATGAGCCTTCTGTTCGGCATTCATGTGTTTCATTCCAATAAAGAATTTCGCACCTATTAATTCTTAATTGTTAATTCTTAATTGTTTTAAAAACACCCACGTCTCCCCTTTCGTCGTCCCCTCAATTCCTTCCTGGTATTTTTTCATCCGTTGGTTCCATTCATCCACTCTCGGGTTGTTTTCTGTCGTTTTTGGATTTAATTCGTCGAGACTCGCTCCTTTCGGAATGCTGATGACAAGCATCAACTGCCTGCCATTTTTATATACCAACAATTGCTGAAAACTGGCGTTGCAAAAGCCTTTGGAAACCTCGGGCCATTTTTCAAATTGCGTGGCATGATAGTCAAGATATTCACATTGTAAAGAGGTATCGTTTACCAGGTTAGCAGTCAGAATAATATTATCCCACTCTTTTGCTGTTGTTGTATCGCTGCAATGCTTGCGGTTAAAATTGTAAAAAGGATTTTGATACACCTTAATCTCTGCCTTTGGATATACCGTACGAATTCGTTGTTGAACGCCCTCCAAATCATCTATTGCACCGTACAACACAAGATGATTTTTCCATTGATATACCTCTGAAACAGAGGGTTCTTTTTTTTTACCAATGGTAATCAAAGAATCAGGATGTAGTTCCTTGCCGGCAGTATCAATTACTTCAATAAGTACAGGAGTTTGAGTAGTTGATTTTATATTACCGATAGTAGATGATGAAGATACAGACTGGCTATTTTCCTGGCAGGAAATCAACCCTGCAATACAAATGCAAACAAGGTTCAAATAAACAGTAGAACGGAGCGAACTTTGAAATAGGTTTCTCATTAGCAAGTTTTCAATTTTGCAAAGTTGATGGATTACTCAACAATTCTTCAGAATTAATTTCAAATATAATAATTGTCATTTATACACTTTTGATTTAGTCCTGTAATTTTTTAGCACAAAGCTGATGCAATCTGCATCTAAGCAGGACGGTGCAGGACGGTTCGGATCTAACCTCTTGTGCTACTGGAACTTTAAATAATTTAGAATCAATTTCTATTTCTAAATTTCTGTATCGAATCGTAATCTCTATTTTTCTACGTCCTTTTACCTTGCCAGCGCCTCCCCCTGTGTAACAGATACTATTAATATGAACGGTCTGGAAATTTAAGCCTTATCTTCAACAAAAACATTTTCTAACTTCAATAGCGCAACACTTTACATTTACCTATGGCAAATACAATTAAAGTAGCGTACAAAGGAAAACCTGTATCTGTCGAAAAGGTTGGCAATCCGGGGGAAAATCTTTACAAAGCAGTATTTGAGAACCGCCCTCCTTTGTTTATAAGGCGAATTCAAACTTTCATGGGCACAGTATGGAACTCTGTGCCAGAAGGCAACCAGGCACTTGCCGGAGAGATTGGCAAACTGATAGAGAAACATTTTCGATAGCTGAGAATGCTTCGACAAGCGCGGGATGACAGCGTGAGCAAAATGTCTCGCTGAATTTGTCGAAACATTTTAGGTAACTAAAATCCGTTCAATAAAAAATGGCCCGGAACTATACCGGGCCATTGCTGCTTGTTTATTTCTACACTATATCAAAATCGTTTATTATTTCGACAGGTATCCGTTGTATTCTGCGTCGGTCGCACAATCCCACCACACAGGCATGCTCCATATGTTTGGATCTGTTGCGTGTGGATTTAGTGCGAGGGCATTTGTTATGTTGTAATTCAATTCAAGTGTGTTTGGTAAACTCCAGCGACGTGGCCAATACCTTGGGTCTGAAGCTCCGGAACCTGTATATAGCGCAGTACCAGAGAACAACGGACTTCTCTGAAATGCGGGATACACCACACCAAAGCTTCCTACGTTTCCTACACTATAATTGAAACGACGCATGTCGTTCCAGTTCTCAATGCTACAGCCCATTGCGAGATATTTTTGCAACATGACATCCGACATTGTCGGGTTGCCTTGTGCCACTGCTGCACTTGTCATGTATGCACTAATATCACTTGCTTTCATCGGAGCCATATCAGGATTGGTAGCAGTGTAACCTGCAGCCTGCCATGAGGTCAGCTTTGCCTGCATCATATCCATGTGCGCCTGAATGCCTGCGAGGTATGCGGTTTTAGCATTTGCCCCATCATTTTTACGCAAATACACTTCGGCTTTTATGAAACACATTTCATGATAAGTCAAAATTTCCTGATCGGAAACCGGACGAACCTGGAATGATCCAGTCGAAGCAACAACACCAGCATTAAATGCGGCTGTTTGTTGATACCAGCTAACATCCAGTGGTCCTTGCGCCGTGATGCCTGATGTTGCAATTGCACTGCTGCGAAGGTTTACATATACGGTATCGCCGGCAAGCAGATAGTTAGGGCTATTAATATAATAAGTTCCTGTTGGATAAATTACGACCACGGTATCGTTTCTTACTCTGAAAGTGCGACCGTATGCCATCTGGTCGTTGATAAAATTCTGACGATCCGTTGCATTGGTAATCTTGTATCTAATAGAATCGTTCTTTGTCGAATACGTAACCGATGTAATAGAAGCGGAGCCACCTTTTACCAGTCTTGTTGCTGTACCATGCACATCCACTCCAATGCCCCGTAGCCATGTATAAGACGATATTCTGCCACTGCCATCCAGCTTAACATTTGCCATTGAGGCAGGCACAATCTTAGTCATCCGTGGATCAACCACACCGGAGCCGCGCATGTTCGTAAGCTTGTCAACATAATACTGCGTGAGGCGTTGCGTGCTACCAAATGCAGCATAGTCAAAGTTGCCATTTGTTACGACCGGATCGCTAATTAAATAGTCTACTACGGTACTGTTGTTGAAGCCCGGCCCCACGGTATTGTCAGCATTTGACTGCGGACCTTTTGACAAACAATACAAAATTGAATCAGGATTATACAGGTCAGCCTTCTTTGAAAGTTTAAGCATATAACGTGCTTTCAACCCCCAACACAGTTTTATCCATTTGTCCACATTACCTGCACTCCACAAATCTCCTGTGGCAAGTGCTGTAACAGTAGCATCCTGCGGTTTATTAAAGAGACTGATGGCTTCATTTAATTTTGCCATACATCCGTTATATATTGCTTTGCCATCATCAAAACCGGGACTAGGATTTTTCGTGAGCGCCTGTGTATAAGGCATTTCACCGTAAAGATCAAGCATCTCCATAAAACCGAGAGCATGGAACACATCTGCGGCGGCCATATAATGATAGGCATTTTGTTTTTTTGCAGCATCATACAGATCATTAAGATTGGAGGCCACTTCTACAAACCATGTCTGGTAAGGCGTAGTGTTACCGGTGTTTACCGTCCAGGTCGTACTGAGCTGATTTCCACTGGTACCATTGGTACTGTAGTAGACACCTGCCTGGGCCGCGGCTCGATAATTGGAAACACCCGAGGTGTATTGATAAAAGTGTTCAATCCACGGAAGCCTGTTTTGAAGTGCAGCACTTTCATTATTCGGGCTGCTCGGATCTGTATTTACATCCAACCATTTTTTACATGAAGTTGCACCCACGAGGAGCAGACAACCAAGTATTATATATTTTGAGGTTCTCATAATTTGCTTTTTTTCATTGGTTAAAAGGTAACATTTACTCCGAACGTGAAACTAGCAACTGCAGGCACTCCGAGATAATCTATGCCAGTGGAGCCAGACCCTCCTGTTCCACCCGCTGCGCTCACTTCAGGATCCATTCCTTTGTAGTTTGTCCACGTAAACAAGTTGGTACCCACTGCTGTTGCCGAAAGATCTTTGATGATCTTCTTGCTCCTGATAATGCCGCCAAAATCATACGTTAACGACAGGGAGCGCAGTTTCAGCCAGTTTACTGACTGAATAAAATTCATTGAATTGGCAGCGTAGTTTAACCAGTATTGCTGGATCATATAGGTGCCCGCGAAGTTGACACCATTAATAGTATAAGTTTGGCCCGCTGTATATGTCTGGGTAAAGTCAGTGCCTGTCTGGCTGTTAACACCGGTTACAGTTACCGATTGACGATCGTTCTGCAAAGTCTGCTTACTTAACCCATTTGTAATCATCGCATACTCGGTACCGTTATAAACGGCTCCTCCTCTGCGGAAGTCAAGAAGGAATGACAACAAAAATCTTTTGTATCTCAATGTGTTGTTCAGGCCGCCAATGAAGTCCGGTTCACGATTACCCACCACCGGGCTGGTTGTATTTACTTTATACAATCCACTTGTAGGATCCACCTGGTAGCGGCCGTTTGGCATTTCAACTTTGTTCGCATCCAGTTCGCGTAACCATGTTGTACCGGTCATTCCAAGGAAATAGCCACCATTTGGAACAGAAGCAGCTTTTACAGTTCCGAACTGTGCATCGGTTGGATAAAAATAACTCACACCGGGAAGGAAGGTTCCCAGCCTGCCTTTGTTGTAGGACCAGTTCAGTGTAACATCCCATCCAAAATCTTTTTTGACAACCGGCTTGCCTGTAAGTGAAATTTCCATTCCCGTATTGAGTACAGAACCGGAGTTTATGGACTTAAAGATATATCCGGAAGCATTAGACAAACGTGGTTGAGCAATCTGATTGCTTGTTTCGCTGTGATAGTAGGTATAGTCCAAACCAATGCGGCCATTTAAGAATCTGAACTCACCACCAATTTCCCATGACTTTTGAATTTCAGGCAGCAGCAAGGGATTACCACTCGTGTACTGATTACCCACTCCGGTAAACGAACTAATGGTTATGGGGCTATTCAAGTAAGTAAGCGTAGCGTAAGGGTTTGCATCTTTACCAACTTGCGCCCAGCTTCCACGCACTTTACCAAATGAAAGAATTGAATTTTTAGGCAACAATGAAGTAAATACAAATGAGCCACTTACTGATGGATAGAAATATGACCTATTGTCCAAAGGCAAGGTAGACGTCCAGTCGTTACGACCTGTTGCGGTAATGTAGGCGATATCTTTATAAGACAAACCAACTTCGCCGTAAGCCCCTACCAGGCGTTTCTGCGTTACTCCGTCTTTGAAGAATTGAGTGGTTGTTGCAATATTATTGAAGTTGATTGAATTGGCTGTAATGAAATTATAGCCCCAGTGATTCTGATTCGCCACATCTGTTTTTTCTGAAGTCGTTCCCAACATCAGGTGTGTATCAAAATCGCCAAATGATTTATGGAAATTACTCATCACAGTTGTTGTCACATAAGTGTAATTAACCTGGTTCTTGCTCAGGCGTCCGTTTTGATACGTCGGGCTTACAGCAGATCCCGGAGCAATGTATGTATAGTCATTGGTGCTATACTGGTCGTAACCCACGCGACCAATAACATCCCACCAGCTTGCAAGTTTAAATGTGGCATTAACTCCCCCGGTGAAACGTTTTGTCTGCGATGTTAAATCATCCATGTTGACTATCCAGTATGGGTTATCAATATCATTCTCCAGAGGCACAGTCCCTGCATAAATACGATGCTGCGTTCCATCCGGATTTATATAGTTCTTCATGTTGAACACCTGCGGAAAGCTATACACACCGCCCATTGCACCACCACCACCACCGGCATACAAACCGGCAGTAGTCAGGGTTCTGTCTGTATTGGCATTTGAGTAAGCTGCATTCGCGCTTACAGTAAGACGACCATATTTTTGCTCGCCATTAAAACGGAAAGTAGTTTTCCTAAAGCCTGTAGCCGGCACTATACCTGTTTGGTTAAAGTTAGAACCAGACAAATAAAAAGAACCGTTCTTCGAGCCACCGGATACACTTACGTTATTATCATAAATAGTACCATGTTGAAAGAAACTGCCAATGTTATCGTATATAGAATCAGTAGCAATCTTTTGTCCCCATGAGTTATACATCAGCAATGTTGTACCGGAAAGAGGGTTGCTGGCATAAGTGTTATTGTTAAACACTCCATTGCTGGTGTAAGACCCGTTACCAAAAGTTGTTTGGGCGTCCGGTAGTTTATTTGCCCATGAGGTGCTGATCTTACTGCTTACATTCACTTTCACATTTCCTTCCGATCCTTTTTTTGTAGTGATGATGATCACACCATCAGCAGCTCTTGATCCGTACAACGCAGCAGCGGCCGCACCTTTCAGTACTGATAAGTTTTCAATGTCTTCGGGGTTAACGTCCATGATACGGTTTGAGTAAGTAGTATTGCTGCGCGATAAACCATCAGTACCGGTGTTGCCAGTAACGGTAGTTGAGTTGTCGTATATAATACCATCGATAACAAACAATGGCTGGTTCTGTCTGCTATCCGATGTAGAGTTACCACCGCGAATAGTGATAGAAGCGCCTGCACCTGCAGAACCACTGAATTGTGTAATGTTTACACCAGGCACCTTACCGGTTAAAGAGTTCACGAGGTTAGTATTTTTATTCTTCATCAGTTCACCGGCATTGATGTCAGTTACTGAATAACCTAAAGCTTTACGTTCTTTTTTAACGCCCATGGCTGTTACAACGACATCTTCCATTTGGTGGCCTTCATCTTTTACAAGACGCACCACCATGCCGGGCGAAGCCTTTACTTTTTGCGTTGCAAAGCCTACATAGCTGAATTGCAACATGGCGTTTGCATTTGCAGTGATTGAAAATTTACCGGCATTGTCGGTGGCAACAGCCTTATTTGTGCCGCCTATCACCACAGTAACACCTGCGAGTGGTGTGCCATCATCTGAAAGCACTGTTCCCGTAATGGGAACCGTTTGAGCGATCAGGTTGTTTGTGATCATGTAAAACATTGCAAACATGATCAAACTAAAAAACTTCCATTTTCTCATAGTTTTTACATTTTGGTTTTTACAAAATTTGCATACCCATTTACCTGCACTACGTGCATTAGTAGTTCACGGACAGGATTGGGCTCGAATTAAATGAATGATTTTTCTTTAAAGTACTTGTTTACGTTCAGTGTAGTAACTTTATGAACTGGGTCGGACGCTCGTCACTGTATATCTTTAAGTGACGACGATTTGAATTGAGGGTGCGGTGTAGTTGTTTGTAGTAAAGGTTTTGAGCGCCAGGTATAGCGGTGGCTGCTGCGGTAAAATACGCATCCGCGCAACCACCCCTGTTGTCAACAGTTGTTTTCTCATGTGTTATTCGGAATTATTGTGTGTTTATAAAAGTTGAACGCCTTTGCTTCTGTATGCCGCAAGCCTTTCGTCATTTGGATCCAGTTCGGTAATGAGCACATCAATCGAAGCTGCATCGCAAATGAGTAATTGATCTTTACTATTTACTTTTTCCGAAATAGATAAAGCCACTGTTTTTTTTGCTTGTTGTATCATCGCACGTTTCACTTCCACTATTTCCCAATCGTTATCCGTTATACCTGCGTAAGGGTCTATCGCATTAATACCAATCAGGCACAAATCCGCATTTATTTGCCGGATTGCCGAGATCGCAGTACCCCCTACGGTTATTTTTGAATTCCTGGATCCTCTGCCGCCCAGCAGGACCACTTCTATATTTGGGTGATACATATATTCCAGGGCAGCAGGTATGCTGCCTGTAACGAACGTAGCCTGTAAACCTTCCGGTAGCATGCGTGCCAGCTCCAGTATAGTTGTTCCACCTGATGTAAAGATCAACATGCCATCCCGTATAAGATGCAACGCCTTAGCGGCAATCGATCTTTTACTTTCCAAAGCATATACCTCTTTATCTTTTACATTGTGATGAAACGACCGGGACAATGCTCCTCCATGAACTTTGATAACTTTTCCATCCCGCGAAAGCTCCATAAGGTCGCGACGTATAGTGTCTTCCGAAACCTTCAGCAATTCGCTAAGGTTTGTCGAAAGCACTTTATTGTGCAGATTCACCTGATGCAGGATCAAAGCGTGTCGTTCTGGTTTAAGCATGTTAGCCGTGGCTACTTGTACTTAAATATATATAAAAACCGTAAAAAAATGCAATAAAAAATAGGTTCCTGCAAAAAAGACGCGTTTTTCTGCCGATGATACCCGGGTATAGAAATTCGAAATCCCATATCAGGTAAGCTGTCCCCAAAATTAAAAGCAGCCTTTGTGTATGAATTACGGGCTTTCTCTAAAAGCTTAAATAAACAAGCCTGAAAGTTTTTTGATGATGAACATTACAACCATCTGCTTGTTGATATTGCAAATGTGAACGTGCTATTAATCAGAGCTGTATTTAGTTCTAAATCTTTTTTATACCACAAGCAGTATTGCTACTATTGAACGGCCGTTGCGACGCTCCATTCAACAGTTGAATTCTATTGAGCAATGTGCAGCAAACGGAACTAAACCGGCTAACGATTAATAATAGATTTTGTGGCAAAACTGTGTAGCGCTTTAACAGCCACTCTCTTACTACAATTAAGTCTCGATTTTACAATTGATAATAGCCGCTTATGCAAGCGCGTTTTAAATACATCAGCAAGCACCAGTCGTGCATCTTATTCCTACTGAAAATAATTTATTTATCAGTATTAATGCCGCTGAGTATAACGGCAATTGCGCAATCCCGTTCAGCAGATTCAACGAAAAATAAAACGCCTGCAATACAGGCTGTTCAAAAGAATACCAACCTTGAAATCTATGGCTTCATTCTCACTGATGTCATTTATGATTTCAAGCAAATGGATCCTAAATGGTATGATGTACCAAGACCAACAAAATTGCCCGCCTACAAAAATCAATTTGGGCCTGATGGACAACTTTATTTCAGTATGCGTCAAACGAGGTTTGGATTGAAAAGTTATGTACCAACACCTTTGGGTCCGTTGAGCACTTTGTTTGAATTTGATTTGTTTGGGTCAGGTGTAGATGCAGGACAAACCACCTTTCATCTTCGTCATGCATATGGTGAGCTGGGAAAAGTTGGCGTTGGTCAAACGTGGAGCCCTTTTGTGGATACAGACGTTTTTCCCAATGATCTGGAACTTTGGGGACCAAATGGGATGGCTGTTATTCGTAGTCTTCAAGTCCGTTATATGCCCATACAGGGCGATACAAAATTGACGATCGCATTGGAAAAACCCGGTGGAACCGCAGACGAAGGAGTGTATGCAGATATGGTAGAGCTCAAGAATGTTAAGCCGGTATTTCGTTTGCCGGATTTAACTGCAGAATATCGCTACGGCAGGCCCTGGGGATATGTAGAACTGGCCGGTATTTTGAAGTTACTCCAATGGAAAGACCTCGATACTTCGGGAATTGACTACAGTGGCAAACGAACTGGCTGGGGACTTAATTTAAGTTCAAAAATAAAACTGTTTAAGCAGGACGCAATTCACTTGCAATTGCTTTATGGAAAAGGCATTGAGAGTTATGTGCGAGATGCACCGTCAGATGTTGGGGTTAAAAAAGAGGGCAACAATCCTATCGAGGGTGTTGCGCTGCCTGTTACCGGCTTTGTAGGTTTTTATGATCATTACTGGAACAAAAAACTGAGCAGCACGATCGGCTATTCGTCCGTTAAGATCGATAATTCAAATGGCCAGTTACCCAGTGCTTTCAAAAAGGGAGAATATGCAATAACGGACCTGATCTATTCTCCCATAAAAGACGTTTTCCTGGAAATAGAACTCCAATATCTCAAACGTAAAAACTACGGTGATGGATGGACAACCACCGATCCAAGAATTCAATTTTCATTCAAATTTAATTTTTCTCAAAAATTCTATTATGAAACGAACACGGCACCTTAATCTACCATCAATCGTGTTTTACTTGTTAATGCTTACAATGTTTGCATGCAACAATACGCACAACGATAAAAAAGAAACGCCCGACTCGACCGCTTCGACTGATCATCCGCATGCCGACACTTTGCTAAGCGATAATGAGGTAAAAGCCGAAGCACCGGATGCTGCCGGTAAAACAGAGCAGGGCTATGCGCTGCCGAGGCATACTGAACATCTCGCACAATCGCCTATTAACATCATTTCCTCAAAAACAGACAATCCCGGCAACGAAAGAATTACACTCAACTTTCATTCAGATATTGAAGCTGCAGAAAACCTTGGCCACACTATTGAGCTGGAATTCAAGGAAGGAAGCAAATGCACCGTGAATGGCAAAGACTATATGTCCAAACAATTTCACTTTCATACACCATCCGAACACCTTGTAGATGGCATGACCTTTCCCATGGAAATGCACATCGTAAATGTGTTACGCGATTCAGCAAACCCAAACAAGAACGATTACCTGGTGGTGGCGGTGCTTTTTAAAATAGGAGCTGAAAACAAATTCGTTAAAGAGTTTCTAAATAAGATTCCAAACAAAGAGGGAGGAAAAACCGAACTGCACACCGGCGAGGTGAAGCTTGACGATCTGATTGCTGAATTTAGAAATAAAAATCTCAAATCTTACTACACGTACAAAGGCTCCTTAACCACGCCGCCATTTACCGAAACCGTTCAGTGGATCGTTATGAAACATGTTATTGAGGCATCAGAAGAACAGATCATGACGCTTGAAAAAATGGAAGGCAACAATGCCCGGCACGTGCAGGCGATCAACGATAGAAAGGTGTTTAGCCAGTAAGCAACAAATAAATAAAAAATGAAAGAGGCCGGTTCATAAGAATCAGCCTCTTTCGTTTGACTACAAGTTTGACCACAGCTTGTGTAGATGCGTTGTTAATCTTTTGCTGTGTATTGAGCGTCGGTTACATGTTCCATCCATTCCACCACTTTTCCATTCAAACTTTCCTGGATCGCAATGTGTGTCATGCCGTTTGTTGCGGTAGCTCCGTGCCAGTGTTTTTCATTTGCTTCAAACCAAACGATATCACCGGGAAACACCTCTTCAATGGGTCCGCCTTCTCTTTGTACCCATCCACAACCAGATGTAATGATCAATGTCTGGCCCAGCGGATGTGTATGCCATGCAGTCCTTGCACCAGGCTCAAATGTAACACTGGCTGAGGCGGCACGCCGTGATTCATTAGGATCAAACAAAGAGTCGATTCTTACGGAACCGGTGAACCAGTCCGCAGGCCCTTTCACTGAAGGCTTTGAACCTATTCTTGTAATGTTCATTTCTCTAATTTTTGAAGTATTTAATTAGCCTTGTTTTTCAATGACGCCATATCAATAACAAAACGGTACTTCACATCACCTTTCAGCAAACGTTCGTAAGCGTCGTTTATGCTGTCTATATTGATCATTTCAATATCGGCAACAATATTGTGCTCGCCACAAAAATCCAACATTTCCTGTGTTTCTGCAATGCCGCCGATCATTGATCCGGCAAAACTTTTACGACCCACAATCACGCTGAATGCTGCAACTGGCAATGGTTGCTCAGGAGCTCCTACCAATGCAAGCGAGCCGTCTACACGAAGCAAAGAAAGATACGCGTTAATGTCGTGTTCAGCAGATACCGCATCCAAAATAAAATGAATTTTGCCCCTGTACTTTTTCATTTGTTCCGGATCTTTCGATAACACTACTTCATCTGCTCCGAGGCGTTGCGCTTCTTCAAACTTACTTTGTGATGTAGTAAATGCTATCACATGCGCACCCATTGCTTTTGCGATTTTGATACCCATGTGACCCAAACCGCCAATGCCTACGATGCCCACTGTTTTACCGGGCCCAACGTTCCAATGCTTTAATGGAGAATAGGTCGTAATGCCAGCGCATAAAAGCGGTGCAGTTGCAGCAAGATCAAGATTTGCCGGTATACTTAAAACGTAGTTTTCATCTACTACAATGCGCTCTGAGTAACCACCGTACGTTTGAACATTTTGCAGATGCTTGTCGGGCGAGTTGTATGTACCTGTCATTCCAGGCTCGCAGAACTGCTCCAATCCATCTTTACAGTATTGGCACTCACGGCATGAGTCAACAATGCAACCAACACCTACCATGTCTCCTACTTTGAATTTGTGCACATGATCGCCCACGTTCACGATTCTTCCAACGATCTCGTGTCCGGGCACACAAGGATAAATCGTGCCGTGCCATTCATTTCTTGCGGTGTGTAAATCGGAGTGACAAACGCCGCAATAAAGGATATCTATTTCCACATCGTGCGGCAATGGCTTTCTGCGGTCAATCGCCATTTGATTTAATGATGCCTTGGCGGCTTCTGTGCCGTATGCTTTTACCTGTACAGTACTCATATATGTTGTTGTTTTTAATGCGACTTTGAAGTTCATCGCGGTTTGTGGAAGATGAACATTTCTTTCGCCAACAAAGTTCGAAATCAAAACATACCGAGAGTAAAGACAATCAAACCAATTATTAAGAATTTCAAACCTCCTGCACTCTCAACGACTTTGGATTGGTTCCGGTCAGTCGCTTGAAAAAATTATTGAAGTAGGTAGGATACTCAAAACCAAGGGAATACGCAATGTCTGCAATGTTCCAGTCTGTATGCTGCAAAAGTGCCCTTGCTTCCGAGATGATGCGTTCAGAAATATGGGTTGTGGTGGATTTACCTGTAATATCCTTCACTGCGCGATTGAGATAATTTACATGAAGGGAAAGCGCCTTTGCATAATCCTGAGCAGACTTCAGCGAAAGCGGCCTTTCTATGCTTTCAATGGGAAACTGTCTTTCGAGTAATTCCAGAAAAACAGATGTCACTCTCGAAAGAGCGTTGGAATGTTTATCGAAATTCTCTGACGGCTGCATCTTAAGCGCCTCATGAATGATGAGGTTTATATAATTGCGGATCAGTTCATCTTTGTAGGCGTAGTCTGTCTTTTGCTCCTCAATCATTTTGCGGAAAATGGTATTGAGAAAATCACGCCGTTCTTCATCAATGGTCAAAATGGGCGTTCCGCCTAGTTTAAAGAAAGGTGATTGCTGCAAGCTTTCAGATCTGTCAGCCAGTTGCAGGAAATCTTCTGAAAAAAGACACGCATAGCCGGCGTATGTCGTTGAAATTGTTTCCCATGAATAAGGAATGTGCGGATTGCCAAAAAACAAAATGGTGCCATCCATTTCAAAGCTGCGGTCCGCGTAATTGATCAGGCTTTTGCCTGTGGAAAGACAAATTTTGTAAAAATCTTTTCTGCTGTAACTACCGGTTGTATTACAGGCGTCTCCTATCTGAAAGGCATTAAATCCTTTAAGCTTTAGCTCATTATTAAAAGCGGATACCGAACGCACAACATTCTTTGCCATTTTTCAAAATTAAGAAAATCAAATTAAATGCGGCAGGTGTGAATATTGGCTAAGCTCCAGAATTTGAGGCTGCAATTTGCGACCTCAAATCTAGAAGGTGTGCTTTGTAGCGATTTTTATCTACTAAATCCAATCCGGTCGCGATCTTCCCATTTTCGTTGCGCGGCCTTTTCGTCCAGTATGTTTTCTAGTGCGTCGTAAATCTGGTTAAGTTGGGCGTCGTGCTCGCCTATTTTGTCTTTAATCAATCTTAACTGCTCTTTCAAGTCGTTTTGCTGCAACAAGACTTTTCTTATTTCGACAAAGGCCCGCATGATGGCAATGTTCATATTGATCGCTTTGTCACTGTGCAGTACGCTGCTCAGCATAGCAATCCCCTGCTCCGTAAAGGCGAACGGAGTCATAGAACTATTTCTTTTCCCCTGGTTAAAAGATAAAATCTGAACTTTTGATGTTCCGTTTGAATATGCGGTCACAATTTGTGACCGCATACTTTCCCATTCATCAACACTAAGCCGAAACATAAAATCTTCCGAAAAACGCTTTATGTTTCTTTTTACTGCTTGATTAAGTACCTTGGTATCAACTTCGTATAACACTGCCAGATCATAATCCAGCATCACACGCTCGCCTCTTATTTCATAAATCCTGTTTTGAATACTTTGAATGATTTGCATATTACTAGTTTAGCAATTATTTATTGACGTTAGACGATTGTTAATGTAAAATGGATGCTTATTAGTTGAAGGCGTATCAAAGTAGTACCTATAAATAAAATGACAGAAGGGAATGTTGCTTACATTTGACTTCCGAAAATTTCACTCCATGAAACCATTTCTGCTGACCATCTTTTGTGTGATAAATGCTCTTGCCATAAAATCCATCGCACAAACGCTTTCTCAAAAACCTGTAAAAGTTGAAATCATCAAAAGCAATGACGGCTTCCAACTTTTGCGCGGGGGCAAAGCTTATTTTGTTAAAGGCGCGGGTGGGTCGACCTATCCTGAACGTATAGCAGCTTATGGTGGCAACTCGATACGCACATGGGGAAGCGACAAGGGCCAAAAGGTGCTGGACTCAGCTCAAAAATATGGTCTTACTGTTTTAATGGGACTAAGCGTTACTGCAGACCGTCATGGTTTTAATTATGATGACACGGCTGCCGTACGTAAGCAGTTGGAAAAATTGCGTGGCGAGGTTTTAAAATACAAGGACCATCCTGCATTGTTGGCATGGGGCATTGGCAATGAGCTTAATCTTAACTATAAAAATCCCAAAGTGTGGAACGCAGTGAACGACATCGCCAAAATGATCCACTCACTCGACGCTAATCACCCTGTTTGCACAGTTCTCGCGGGTGCAAACAAGGACGTTATCGGCCTCATTAACACATCGTGCCCCGATCTTGATTTCCTTGGTATTAATACCTACGGCGACTTGGCAGGTTTGCCGAAAACTATTCGCAACACAGGATGGGCCGGTGCTTACATGGTAACAGAATGGGGACCAACGGGACATTGGGAAAGCCTGAGCACTCCGTGGAAATCTGCGATAGAAGAAACCAGCAGTGAGAAGGCTGCGGTTTATAAAACACGATATGAATATTCAATCGGGCGCGACAAAGAAAAATGTCTCGGCTCCTATGTTTTTTTATGGGGGCAAAAACAGGAACGCACTCCTACATGGTATGGTTTGTTTACTGAAAAAGGAGAAGAGACGGAAGTGATAGATGTAATGCAATACTTATGGTCGGGAACATGGCCTGCCAACAGGGCACCGCATATTTATTCATTGCAAATAGATGGTAAAAAATCTGTAGATTATTTATACTTAACGGGCGGCGCTAATTACAAGGCTGCGGTTGCTGCATTTGATCCTGACAATAATAAAATAACTTATCGCTGGGAAATGTTGCCTGAGCCAACCAAACTCAGCGAGGGCGGCGACTTTGAGGGACGTCCCAAACCAATCGACAATTTTGTTGTTGGAGAATCGAACCAAAGCAACATTACATTTAAAGCTCCGGCTACACAAGGCGCTTATCGTTTATTCATTTATGCAAGTGACGGCAAGAACAAAGTAGCTACTGCGAATTTTCCTTTTTATGTGAAATAGCCTCAATACAAATCAAAAGTCAAAAAGGGTCGCTTCAAAATGAATGAAGCGACCCTTTGTTTTGGCTGGTTTTCCAGGGAAAGTTATTTGATCTCCAATGGCCTTCTATAGGCTTGACTAAAAGTTCCTACGGTGTACTGATCGGTTACATTTTTTATAAGATCAATGTTCACTGTTCTGGTGCCGCTCGCAGGATTATTCAGGAGCTTTACGTAAATCGTATCGTATGCATTTTTCGCCTGCGGAAATGTCATTGTATAAACAGTATCTGCCACGGTGATCTTGTTACCATTTTTGTCTACAATGTTATAATCTACTCCGGCAACGGCAGGTGTTGTATAGCCGTACACACTTACAACATACTTCACTACAGCATCGTAGTTGCGTACAAATGCGGAGTGAAACTGCACCGGAAATTTTACAAGGTCCGGCTGCGTTTTTGCAACAGATACCTTTGTATTGTTCCAGGGATATTGATATGGCGACTCATAGCCTATGTAATAATAATTATCGTATATCGGATCGCTTTTAGGATAGTCTTCTTTATGGCATGAAGAAAGAGAAGCTATAGCCAGCAAAAGCGTTATTGTTGATAATATTGATATTTTGAAATTCATTGCTTTTCAGTTTAAAGTTCATGAAGATTATTTCCAGTTTGGATTCTGCGTCACACTTCCTCCACTCAATGTTATTTCATTAAGCGGCACAGGATATAAATAATCTCTGGCTGGATCAAAACGTCTGTTGCCAGCGGGTTCTACTATTATTAAACTATCGGCTGTCAATGTGTTTTTAACATTTGCCACCGGCGTACTTGTCCATTCAGCTTGCGCATATCTTCCACCTAAAATTGCTTTTGGCAATAATGTTTCAGCAAGCTTCCACCTCATCAGGTCATCATATCTGAAACCCTCCAAAGCAAGTTCTACCGTTCTTTCTCTCCTTATCTCATCTCTCATATTTAAACCGTTTGCTGTAACAAAAGCATTGGTAAGATTAACTGCCGCGGGCATTCCAACTCTTGTTCGCAGCTTATTGATGGAAGCGTTAAGATCTGCATCAGTGATCGCATCATTCAACTCAAACTTGGCTTCGGCGTATGTGAGCAATACTTCCGCATAGCGTATCAATTGCTTGTCAACATTGGCTTTTCCAAGATTATCCCAGTCTGCTTGTATATAGCCTTTCTTGCAGGCATAACCAGATCTTTGTGCACCAACGGCAGGTAGCCAAAGTCCTTTGTACGACTGCTCTCCCATCTTGTATATTGTTTTGTTCAATCGTGGATCCCTGTTGCTGAACACATCGTTGTAGCTTTTTTCAGGAGATACGGTCAGCGGAGATTTGCCCCAAGGCAAGCCGTCTGTACACAAATAATTATCAACGAGATTGCGTGTTGGCGTTACGTTTCCTCCTTCAATTCTTCTTGAGTTGTCATGCACAACAATCGTATTAAGATAGCTGGCGCCATATATTTTTACAAAAACGTTTTCTGTATTTACGTTGCCTTCTCCGGCATACTGAAAGTTGTTCTCATAGCTTGCCAGCAATCCGTAACCTTGCGCCGGGTCCATTACTTTGCTTGCGGCATCTACGGCGATGTTAAGGTGCTTTTTCGGATCACCATAGTTATGGTATTTCGAACGGGTTCCTTCATACAAAGCTACGCGTGCCTTAAACGCTAATGCAGCACCCTTTGTTACTCTGCCATAATCAGCGGCGGGCATCGTAAGTCTTGTTGGAAGCCATTGTGCAGCAAAATCAAGGTCTGCATACATAGTATCTACTACTGTTGCTCTTGGTGTTCTTGCCATCGTTAGTTCAGGACTACCGATATCAAGCACCTTCATTACAAGTGGAATGTCGCCGTATTTTTTTAATAATTGGAAATAAGCATAAGCGCGGAAGAATTTTGCTTCTGCGAAATAGCGATTTTTTGTCGCGTCTGTTACGTTTGCTTGCTGTCCTTTTTCGAGAATATTATTTGAAGTAAAGATCGTTTTGTAAGGACGGCTCCAATCATCGCTTGTACTTGGTATGTTTCTGCTTCCGTTACTGGTAGCGTCAGCAGCTGTACCCACTACATCATCACCTCTGTTATCAAAAATATTAGTGAAAGTGGGCGGCGTTTTTGTTTCGTCTGAAATTACATTGAAACCCTCAAGCAAAGCGTATAGCCTGTTACACGCTACTTTTAAATCACTTTCAGTGTTCCAGAAAGCCGCATCAGTAAAAGTAGTTTCAGGCTCCTTGCTCTTAAGACAGGCGCATAAAAAAGTGAGCGAAGCCAGTATGATATATTGAAGTTTGAATCTTCTTTTCATTTCAATCGTTTTAGTAAAATTTTCATTGTTCAATTCCTATTCTACAGTTGAACGGAGCGTCGCAACCGAAGCTTAACCAAGGTTCTTCAGCTGACTCCAAAAAGAATCAGCATTAAAAACCAACGTTCAATCCAAATGATACAACTCTGTAGAAAGGATACGTATTTGCATTTACATTGTTACTCACTTCAGGATCGAACACATTCAACACTTTCGTATACTCCCACAAATCCTGACCGGAAACATAGGCACGTATGCTTTGGAAGAACTTTCTTTTAACAGGCACATTGTAGCCGATCTGAATATTTTTCAGACGGATGTAACTTCCGTTTTGCACCCATTTATCAGAAGGATCAAAGTTGAAGTTGTTGCTCGCATAAGTGCGCGGGAACAATGCATTCCTGTTATCAGGCGTCCACCTGTCCATCATGATCGTCCATGGCATGTTGGAGCTTGCATTCAATGGATTCAATGTGTTGGCATCAATGAGGAAGTTGCGTTTTCCTACGCCTTGGAAGAAGCAGGAGAAATCAAAATTCTTCCATGTTGCACCAAGATTGAAACCAAATGTGTAACGTGCATTTGTAGTGCCGAGATAAACGAGGTCGCCTGGATTTTGAGGAGTACCGCCGCCAGCGTTTACTACTTTGTCACCGTTCAGATCAAGGTACTTTACATCACCGGGACCTACGTTTGCAGGCTGTCCGGTTTTGGTAATACCATATTTTGCATAGTCCTCAGGTTGTTGGAAATATCCATCTGTTTTGTATCCCCAGATAGTGTTCAATGCGTAACCTTGTAAGAGGTTTACAACACCACCATTGCCTATTGAATTTTTGCCATCGTACTTTGCAAGCTCATTTTCGTTATCAGCTATATTGAAACCGATCGAGTATGAACCATTTCTAAACTGGTCTTTCCATCTGATATCAAACTCCCAACCCCAGCTTTTCAATTCTCCTACATTGCTGCTTGAAACATCAACACCGATCAATGAAGGCAACTGTAAAGTAGCCAGCATATTTTTGTTGCGTTTGATATAATAGTCAGCTGTCACGTTCAGGCGATTTCTCAGAAAAGCCACATCCAGTCCGACATCGGATGTCTGAACGATCTCCCATGTTTTATTTTTTGAAGGCATGGTAGATTGATAGTAGTAAGGCGTTTTCTGATCATTAAATGACAAACTATTACCACTGTTAAGCAATGCCACATAATCGTACAAACCAAGAACAGCGCCATTTCCCAATTGTCCCCATGAAGCACGCAGTTTTAGATTATCAATGAATGAAACGTTCCTCATAAAGTTTTCATTGGAGATTTTCCATCCTGCAGAGAAGGAAGGAAATGCGCCCCAGCGATTGGAAGGATCAAGCCTTGTACTACCATCATAGCGCAGGTTTGCTTCAAATAAATACTTGTCTCTGAAATCATAATTGAATCTTCCGAAGTATGATTCCATTGCCCATGTTTCTACAAGGTCACTATTGGTTTTCGTAGTAAGATCGCCATAATTTAAACTATAGAAATCGTTGGTAGGCATTGTGTTGGCGCCGGCAGACATTTCATCTTTGCGGTATTCTTCGTATGAATAACCACCCATTAATTTAAAGTGATGGTCGTTCTTTATGCTCGCATTGTATGTAGCATATGCCTGTAGATTATTGTGCCAGCCATTGTTCTTTTTCTTGCTAAGACTATTTGGCACGTTGGCGTTGAAGCGCACATTCGATGTGGTCATACCATACCAGTACAAACTTCGTTTTTCAGAACGTTCATCGTAGTTATCCATCAGACGTGAACCGACTACGTTAATCACCAAGCCTTTCGCAAGATTTTTTATAGCAAGGTTACCAATCCCGGTGAACGCCTGGTAATTTTTATTTGTAACACCTGAGTTCTTTTCAAGATCAATCGGGTTTACTTGCAAATCACCGTTGTAAATAGATCCTGTTTTATCTTCAGCAGGCACGTAAATAGGTTGACGTGTACGAATGCGGTAAAGACGCTCAATCACGTTGCCTACACCATAAGAGTTTTCTGCAATAAAAGAGCCCGCATAGCTGGCGTTTACAGAGAGGCTCATGTACTTATTCAGCTCACCATTCACATTCAGGCGAAGGTTGTAACGGTCGTTTTGATCGGGGCCGTATTTAATAACACCTTCACGAGTGTAATATCCACCGGAAAGCAAATAGTTGAGTTCCTTTTTTCCACCGCTGATTGACAGTGAATAGTTCTGCATTGAACTCTGCTGCTTCATACCTTCTTTCACCCAGTTAATGTTATCGTAATAATCCCAGCGAAGAGCATTAGGGCTTCCTGTTGGGTTGTTACTCATATTGGGTCTGTAATCGAAGTTGCGATTTCTCAACCACTGAATTTGTTCATCCGTAAACTCTGGCGCAGCACCTGAATTTACGCGGCTTTCATTGATCAGCGTTTGCTCATCCCAAGAACTTAAACGCTGAGGTTGTCTCGCTGTAATATTCAATCCATAGTAAGAATTGAAGTTGATATTTGTTCTGCCTCCCGATCCTTTTTTTGTAGTAACCAACACCACGCCGGCTGCAGCTCTTGCACCATAAATGGATGCAGCGGCAGCATCTTTGAGAATAGAGATAGATTCAATGTCGTCAGGATTAAGCAGGTTCATATCCATCTCCATACCATCTACCAATATCAGGGCTTTGGTATCATTGGCAGAAGAGAAGCCGCGAATGCGGATATCGTAACCTTCATCACCAGGCTTACCATTGCTGCGTGTGATTTGTACGCCGGGCAACAATCCTTGCATGGATGCCATTATGTTGGGCACAGGCTTGTTCACAATATCGGCTTTGTCAACCACAGCAACGGCACCCGTCAAATCAACTTTCTTTTGCGTACCATAACCCACTACAACTATTTGTTCGAGCGCAGTGGCTTTTGATACAAGTTTTACAAGCAATGACATTTTTGCATCCTGCTGAACGATGTACCCAGAGAGCGTTTGCGTCTCGTAGCCAATAGCAGACACTGTAAAAGTGTATGGGCCGCCGGCAGGAAGTTTTAAAAATTGGAAAATACCCGAAGTGTCAGACTGGGCGCCGGCAGTGAAGCTGGTCTTGTCGTTCTTCGCGACAATAGATGCACCGGCAATAGGGTTGTCTTTTTCATCTTTAACCTGGCCCCTCACAGAGTTGACCTGTTGTGATTGGGCTGAAATGGTTAGCAGGCAAAGCATTGTCAACATCCAAATTGACAATCGCTTTTTGGAGTTAATAAAGCAAACAATCATAATTAATCAATTAAGATTTACAAATCAGTTTTGGCGTTTTCATATTACTTATACGTTTATAATTCAACCTACCCCCATCAAGTCTTATTTTTTTTTAACGAAAATTTTATATTGGAAAATTTTGAAAAAAACATTCAGGATGAGAAATAGCAAACTATTTCAACAGGCTTGTCAAAGGCGCTGTCAGCGGGCCTTCTAAGAAGCTCCGTCGTAGTGAGCAATAAGGTAAATGGTGTTGTGGTGTGTACTGAGTTTTTCTACTTCTTTTTTATTAAATATCCATTTGCACGTTTCTCAATCTTAAGGTTATTAATCAAGCCAATGGAAGAAAGTATATTATCCAAAGAGTCTGTGTTATCCAGTTTGCCGATAAAGGTGATGCCCTTTATATCTGCATTTGAATAAACGATCCTTTGATTGTACAGTATTTCAAGCTGATCAAATACTTCGGCCAGCGACTGGTTGTTAAACATGTACCAGTTGTTGCCCTGCATGGTTTGCGATCCATGGTGGGGTTTAACCGCTAAAACATTTGGCAACAAATAACCAGGCTTGTGTTTGAGTGTGGCAACTCTATTATTTTTTGAGTAAAGCAGTATATCTCCCGGCGCCATGTAAACATCTTTCATTTCGCTCTTTGGTGCTGTGGCAGAGGGCTTCACAACAACCTTCCCTTCAAATAATGATACACGGATGTTGTCTTCTCCCGCAAATGATTTCACTGAAAATCTTGTCCCGAGCACAGTTGTGGCGATATCGTCGGAGTGAACAGTAAATGGTCTGTGACTATCTTTTGCTACGGAAAAACTTGCGCCTCCGCTTAGTTCTATATCTCGTTTATCTGACGAAAAAGCATCGTAGTAGGAAATAGAACTTCCAGGCATCAATTCAACAACAGTAGAATCGCTTAACACAACGAGCATTTCTTTTGCAGAACTGTTGCTAGTTGTCTTAAGGGCAATTTCCTGTTGTATATTTTTCGTCCCGGTTTGAATTACGCTACCCTTTTGTTTTGAAAGTAAAAACCACGAGCCTGCTATGGCAATAACAATAGCAGCGGCCGCGGCCGGTTTTCTTAAGTAATAAATTATTGATGGAGACTTGCGGCTTTTATTTTGTACAGCGTCCCACATTTTAGCGCTTTGTTCACCAGAAAGTGATTGCTGCGCCTTGAAATCGTTCCACTCTTTTTCATCTAGGTGCTCGAATACGGAGTCGGGGTATCGCTCGAAATGTCGCAATACTTCCGCAGCTTCGTCCTTACTGCACTGCCCTTTAAGAAATCTGTCAATCATCGTCTTTGTAATCATGGCTGCCTAAATGGATATTTACCATTATTATACGTTTATTTATCTCACTACCCCTATCTGAAAATGGAATTGCCACAAAGAAAAATTAGTGTGAGTGTAGGAAAATGAATTCTTAGCGCTTTTAGTGCTTTTGAAATATGGTGTTCTACGGTTTTGGTGGAAATGGACAACCGCTGTGCTATTTCCTTGTATGACAAGCCTTCCATCCTGCTCATTTCAAACACCTTCCTCCTTACCGGCGGCAAGCTTAGCATAGCTGTCTGCAGCTGGGCCTGCATTTCTTTGGCACCGTTGTTTGCATAAAAATCTTCGTCCGAAGGAATATCTGTTTTCTCAAGACCAACTGTTAGGTCCTGCGAAAGACTTTGTTTGCGAAGCAGATCGATCAAAGTTGTAGTGGCAATTCTGTACAATTGGGTGGAAAAAGCCAGAGACGGATTGAGTGATTTTCTGTATTTCCAAAGTTTTATAAAGGATAGCTGCACCACTTCTTCCGCAAGGTATGCAGATTTCGTTTTGGTGAAAATATAGAAATAAAGCTTCTCGTGGTACCCATTGAATACCTCCCGGAAAGCAGTTTCATCTCCGTTTATTATGGCAAGTATGTAATCCAAATCGGATCAAATATATAAAAATTCGGATTTGCAAACAGTAGGTGTGGCCAGGAAGGTAATTTTTCTTTTGCTCTGCCCGGACGCTCAGCAATTTCGTTATATCTTTTCCAATATGGTTATTTTGGAAAATCTGCCACGATAATGTGGGCGACAAAAAAAGCCCGCAAAATTGCGAGCTTTTTAAAATTCTTTGCGGACCTAGTAATCCACTGCATAATCTTTTGGAAACGGTTTTCCACTCCAGGCTTTTCGCTGCGTCCATTCCGTAAATGGCGCCGACCAAAATTCATGCGACGATTGCAAACCCAACGCAAGAAACACAAGCGATGTTACATACATGCTTCCTGTATTGGAATAATAATCTGCAAGATTCTCCTGCTGGTCACCAATCAATCCTAATCTTAGCCAGCCGTCTTTTGTAAACGTAGAAGAGATGAACATATTTTTCATTACCGCTGTAAGTGCGCAACGCACCTGCGCAGGCGCAATGCCTTCCGGGAGGCTATTTTCAAGCGCGAGTTTTACCAATGGTTGAAAAGCTCCAACGCGATAAGTAGAAGAACGGCCTACAACAAGATAGGTGCCTTCCGGGGAAATGTATCGCTCCTGGAAAGATGCATAACGTTGCATTCTCTTATAAGCTACATCGTACTCTTTCTTAGGTCTTCTACCCTTTTCAACATTCGCCTTCAATACTTCCACCATCATTGGATGCATTACATAACCGTTGTAGTGATCAAAGTGAAATTTGTCGCCATCACTATACCAGCCGTCTCCTACATACCATTTGTTAACCTTATCAATCGCCGTATCAATTCTTGCTGCGTCAATTTCTTCACCGATGCTTAACAAAAAGCTTTCAATCATTGCCGCAAACAATACCCAGTTATTATTAAATGGCTTGATACTGCGTATCGCTTTAAATTCATGAATAAACTGTTGTTTGGTTTCTTCACTCAACGGCTTCCACAAAGCATCCGGCGCATACAGCAATGCCTGTGCGATATGAGCGGCATCTACTATCGGCTGCGCGGTTTTGCCATCTCCCCAAAATAAATAGTCAGGGCTTTGGGGATTCACAGCATGCGCAAGGCTTTTCAATGTTTGCTCTCGCAAACGCTCTCTTGTTTTGTTTTCAGGAGTGTTATCATTTGGCAAGGCAAGAAACGGAGCAATGCCTGCAATCAAACGTCCAAATGCTTCCATGTATGCCACCTGCTTGTTTCTGTTATCCCAAATAGGACTATACACCACCGGCATATTTTTTCTCAGCTCTCCTTTACTCATATTGCTTAAAACCGGCGTTGCTATTTTATCCAGCAGGCATACCCAGTATTCTCTGTCGTTTTGTTTTGCAGGTGCAGCAAAATCAATTTTATCATTTGCCAAAACTTTTTGTCCCGGAATAAAGCCGCCAAAACCCAGCAACGAGGACCATTTGAGGAAATTTCTTCTTTGCATTTTTTTATAAGTTGTTCGTTGTTCGTTGACAGTTGTTAGAAGTCTTATTGGAATCTCTTGTAATTGATAGGAACGAAATTATCCGCCAGTATCACAGAAAGCCCGACAACTAAAAACTATCAACTAACAACTCATTTTAGGTTTTTGCTTTTTGCTCGTCGCTCTTTTCACCGCCTTCTTTTGTTTCCAAAACAATCACAAAAGGTTGCTTGTACTGTGCTGAAGGTAACTGAATAAATGATGCATCGTAATCCAATTTCTCAAGCGACAAAGTTTTGCCCGGCGCTGTCAGCAAATATGCTTTGTCAACCAATGTGTTCTTTGAAGGTTTGACTTTCAAACTTCTTGAAACCGGCACATTGAAAACGATCATGTACACTTTGTTTTCGTTTGTCTTCTTTGTATAATAACCCCAATCCTGTTTCTCCCATCCGGCGTATTCGCAATTGTAAATCGCTGCGTTATTGATCTTCATCCACTCTCCGGCTTCTTTTGCAATCTCTACTTCTTCCGGTCTGAAAGTGCCGTCTGGCTTAGGTCCGAAGTTGAGTACAAAATTTCCGCCGAGTGAAACACACTGTGCGGTCATCTCCAATATTTCATTTGTTGTCTTCCAATGACCGAGCCATTTTTTCTGGTAGCCCCAGCCATTTTCCGGAATGGTCATCACACAATCCCAGTCATTGCCATGTACGTCTGCATAAGTTTTTGGAATCTTCCTTTCCCAGCCCTGCTCGTAATCGCCCATCAGCACACCGGTTGCATCCACATGCCGGTTGCCAAATTCATCTGCACGAAAACGACTTCCAATGATCAATCCCGGATGCAGCGTTTTTAAATATTGCTCCAGTGTGTCTGTAAATGCACCACTTTTTTTCCAGCTGTTATCCCATGTACCATCAAACCAAAGTCCTTTTGTTTGCGGATACTGTTGAAGCAATTCCGTTAGCTGTTTTTTCGTAAATAATTTAAAACGTTCAAATGCAACACTGTCTTCCTTTGTTTTCAGATCATAGCGCCAATCTGGATTGTGCCAGTCCATGATGGAAAAATACAGATAGACATCAATGCCTTCTTTGGTGTATGCGTCCACTACTTGCTTTACTATATCTTTTTTGCAGGGCGAGTTAGCAATTGTATAATCTGTGTATTTACTTGGCCAAAGGCAAAAACCATCATGGTGCTTTGTAGTAAAGGTCACGTAGCGCACACCCATCTGCTTCGCCATCTTTGCCCACTGTGTCGCATCGAATGATGAAGGGTTGAATTGTTTATAGGCAGAGTCATAGACGCCATTCGGCATGTCTTTCCAGGAGCGGATCCATTCTGCTGCACCATTGTAGTAGTTACCGTTCAACTCTCCGCCAAACAAAGAATAAACACCCCAGTGAATAAACTGCCCCATTCCATAACCACGCCAGGTGGCCATCTCGACATCCGTTCTTTTTCCTACTCGGTGTGCTCCATGCTGCAAAACTTTGGGTTGCTGTGCAGACAAAAGACCAGATATTAACAAGCTCCCTGCAAGTAATATCGACTTAAGCGATCGTTTGTTTTTCTTGTATTGATCAATTCCAGTCATAGTAATAGGTTATGTATTTAGTAAATACCAGTCTTTATATCTTTTCAATGCTTCCAGAAAATAATAGTCAGCATAGATAAGCGGCACATCAATTTCGGAATTTAATGGTAACCCTCCGGTGCTGTGTTTTAACAGAAAGCCGCCACTCTCTTTAAACTTCGACCGGTAGGTATCGCTTGACAAAGATTGCAAAATAGTTTCTGCCGCAGCCACAAATTCTTTGCCTTCGTCTTTCGAACAATACTGTCCCAATTCCAACAATGCCGAAGCCATAACTGCCGCAGCTGAAGCATCTCGTTTTGCTTTAGGAATAAAAGGCGCATCGAAATCCCAGTAAGGTATTTTATCAGCTGGCAAATTAGGATGATGCAAAATGTATTTCGCAATATTGCAGGCCTGTTTTAAATAGTCTTTGTTTTTTGTAAACCGGTACATCATCGTGTAGCCGTACAGCCCCCACGCTTGTCCCCTCGCCCATGATGAATTATCGGAAGCTCCTTGCCAGGTTGCTTTGCGAATTACACCGCCTGTTTTCAAATCATAATCCACCACATGATATGAACTGTAATCAGGTCTGAAATGATTCTTCAAAGTAGTGTTTGCATGTGCAATTGCGATGTCTTTGAATCTTGCTTCGCCGCCGTTATTGCTTACCCAGTAAAGCATTTCAAGGTTCAGCATATTGTCGATGATAACAGGGCATTTGAAATATACATTACTGTTCCATGACTGAATTGCTTTAATGGAAGGACGATAACGTGACGATAAAGTTTCCGCGGAGCGGAAAATAATGTTCTTGTATTTTTCGTTTTGGGTAAGCCTGTAAGCATTGCCGAAGCTGCAAAACATCATAAAACCCAGATCGTGATTACCTGTGTAGGTTTGATTGGGTTCAATGAGATTTAAAGCAGCTTCCGCTTCTTTTTTAATAGTCTCATCTTTCGTTTGCTCGTAGATGTACCAGAGTGATCCGGGATAAAAACCGCTGCACCACCAGGTAATTTCATTGGCAAGCAACTTCTTATTTTTTTCGTCATAAGATTGCGGCATCTGACCCGCCGGTATTTGTGTCAACATATAACGGTATTGGCTATCCGCAAGCAAAAAATTTTCGTGAACCAGCTCTGCCATTCTTATCTTACTATCGGTTGTTTGAGCCTTCGCAACAAAAAAGCCCACAACAATAACCGTCATCAAACCTACTCTTTTCATTACTCAATAATTGGATTCGTTTTAAATTTCTATTGATATTAATATCCTACGGGCAATGTTGTAACTGATTCTGTTTTTCTATTGATATCAATGCCCTACGGGCAAGGGATTTCCCGTAGGGAAATAACATCAATAGAACAAGGTACCAACGTACGTTTTTGCCCGTGGGGCATTAATCTGACAAGTCGCATTTTATTGAAGGATATTGCGTCAGACCTTCTAAATTTCAATGCACTGATCATAAGTTTTTAAACTGGGCCCCGAGAAAATCCACGGGGCCTCTTGCTGATTAAAAAACTGCCCATGAGAAAAAACTATTGTTCCCAGCCCGGGTTCTGTTTTAATTTCGGGTTCAATGTCAAATCCTCTACAGGGATAGGAAATAAATATTGTTTCTTTTCGTCAAATGCTCTTCCGTTAGGCAATGTTTTCGCGTACGGCAGCAAGTAACCACCACTGCTTAAGTAAACATCTGTATTGATCTTAACTGTTGGAAATTGCGCCTGCACAAACTTCATTCCTTCTACCGGTATCTCTAAGAAGCGACCTGCTTTCCAGCGCATAAGATCATCCCATCTTGTATTTTCAAATGCCATTTCTACTCTTCTTTCTCTTCTTATTTCGCGCAGCAGCGGAGCAGGTATATAAGCACAATACTTCGTGTAATTGCCGTCTAACACAGCATCAGTTGGAATCGCAGTAATCAGGAGTTTTGGCATTCCAACTCTGTCTCTTATTGCGTTGATGGTTTTGTCAACAACAGCCTGATCGCATTGACCCAATTCAAATTTTGCTTCCGCATAGCTCAGCAACACTTCAGCGTATCTGAATACCGGTGCGGCCTGCATGCCATTCGTAACTCTGTTCCAATCTACAGGATCGTTAAGGAACCATTTTGCCAAACGATAGCCTGTAGGACATTTGTTACCTGAAAGCCCTGGAATATTTGGCTTGGGCGCATTGTTTGCACCTTGTGAAACGCCCACTGCCAAACAGTATGTACCAAAATTGCAAATGGTTTGTGATAAGCGTGGGTCACGGTTTTGAAGCTCCAGTTGAATAGAATCTCTTCCTAAGAAAAGCGGACTGGTTGAAATAGGTAAACCATCTTTACACAAATACTCGTCAACGAAGTTGCGCGTCGCGCCAAACTGGTGCCTTAAATTCTGTGCAAAGTAGCGGCTGAATGCAACGCCCATTTGAAGACTTTCAGAATACTCTTTGGTCAATATAACTTCTGAGTTGCCTTTGTAAGTGTACTGTGCAAACAAAGAGTTGTATGCTTGTGCCGCATTGCTTGACTTAACTAAGGAATAATTTCCGGTCATTAACTGTTCGCAGGCATCTGACGCGGCCTGCAGGAATTTTTTCCCATCGAGATTCAATTCAGTGTGATATTTTCTGTAAGTGCCTTCATACAAACCAATGCGCATTTTTAAAAACAACGCCTGGTCTTTATTGAGGCGATCTGTTATCTCCTTTCCTTTTGCAGGCAACCATGCGATGGCGGTATCAATGATTCTTAAAACAGAATCCATCACTTGCGCACGCGGTGTTCTTGGCGCATATAATTCAGGAGACGTTGTAGTCAATGTGTTTGTGAGCCACGGCACATCGCCGAAAAGTTTTACTTTTTCAAAATAGTCCCATGCCTTAAAAAAGTACACTTCGCCGCCGTAAACGTTTTGTGTGGCGGTGGGAATTTTTGTTCTTCTGAAATTTTCCAGGAACAAGTTGAGTGTTCTAATGTTTGAAAAGTTCCATCCGCCGGAGCCGCTTCCACCAGTTAAATGACTTATGTATTGGTTCGCCGCAACTTTAGAATATGTATTCGGGGCGGCATTGTCGGTGATCACATCTCCATACGCAATGGCAGCTTGTGTATAGCCATAAGGCGCTATGGTTGCATCGCCGAAACCGTATCCAAAGCCAACAATATAGGTGGGATAAATGCTGTTATTATACAATTGCAAATCCTGTTCTGAGTTCCAGTAGTTCCCATCATTGATGCTATCTAACGGATACTTGTTTAAAAAGTCTTTATTACAACTGTAAATAGTAACCGAAAAAGCAATTAAGCCTAATATTTTCGATTTCATGTATAATGATTTTTGAGTGTTAGAATGTTACTTGCAGACCAAAAGCAAAAGATTTCATCATCGGATAATTTGCGCTCAGCACTTCAGGATCAAACACGTTTGGCACTTTGCTGTACTGCCATACATTGTAACCTGCGGCATAAACTCTCACCTTTTGCAAACCAATGTGCCTGATCGTCTTCATAGGTACAGAATAACCGAGTGTGAAATTTTTCAGGCGGATGTATGCTGCGTTTTGCAGATATCTTGTTTGCACCTGTATATTTTGCGACGCCGCTTTGTATGCAGGATAAAATGCATCGGTGTTGTCTGGTGTCCATGAATCGCTGTACACTTGTCTTGTACCAATACCACCGGCGATTGCGCCCCAGAATAAATTATCACCAACCCAAACTTCACGTTTACCCACGCCCTGGAAGAAAATATTCAGATCGAAATTTTTCCATGAAAAATTACTATTGAGACCAAATTGAAAACGTGGTGTGCTGTTACCGATAATTCTTCTGTCGCCAGGATCGCTGACAGTGTTGGAGCCTTGGGAAACGATGGTATCACCATCCAGGTTAGCATAACGAACATCGCCCGGATAAAGAAGGCCGGAGTATATCTGTTTCTGACTTGGCGCTTTTGCAATTTCATCATTTGACTGGAAAATACCTTCTGTTGTATAGCCCCATATCTCTCCCATTTTTTGACCCGCATATAAAGTGCTTAACAACTTGTTAGGATTGCCGTTGAACTTCGTAACGGTGGTTTGATAATTGGATAAACCAAAAGCAACATCGTATCTGAAACCGTTGCTGGCAGCATCTCTCCATTTCAGTGACAACTCCCAGCCCTTGGTTTGCAATTCACCTGAATTTTGCGTAGGTGGGTTTGTTCCTAAAACCGCAGGATACTTACTACCGTCTACAAGGATGTCTTTTGTTGTACGGTTATACCAGTCGAATTGCATATCCAGTTTGTTGATTAAAGTCGCATCCACTCCAAAATCCAATGTAGACGCGGTTTCCCATGTGATGTTAGGATCAACCAATCCCGGAGGTGTAATACCAACAGGTCTTGTACCATTGAATAGTTGTGTAACCTGCGAAGTGGTTCCGTAAGAAGGAACGTAAATGTAGTTTGCCACATTTTGGTTACCGATGCTGCCGTAAGAAGCACGCAGTTTAAGATCTGTCACCACTGGTTTTATAATACTTGCAAATTTCTCTTCTGACACTCTCCATCCTGCGGAAACAGACGGAAAGAATTTGCTTCTTGAATCTTCGGGGAAACGGGAAGTCTGGTCATAGCGGCCGTTTGATTCAAGCAAATATTTGCCTTTGTAATTGTAGGTGAATCTGTAAAACGCACCACGTACCGCCCATTCACTTTCAGCATCATTTGCTGTTCTCTGTCCGGTAGTTTGAGTAATCACCGGCACAGAAGGAGTAATCATGCTGTTTCCTGTTGCGTCAAGATAATTGTCTTTGTACCATTCCTGGTTGAGGCCCGCCAACGCATAGAAGTTGTGGTTCTTCAGCGAGTAGGAATAATCAGTATAAACATTCACGAGATATTGATTGAAATGATCGGATATCTTGTAAACAGAGCTGGGACTGGTGTACACATTGGTGGTAGAGTACCAGCTCGTTTCTATCCTGTTTAATTCCGGTATGATTCTTTTTTCAGAATAGCTATTCGACGTGTATGCGATATCACTTTTAATGTTCCAGTTTTTGGCCAGCTTAATGGATGGAGAAACACCTAACAACAGGTTTTCTGTGTTCTGCCTGTCTAACGAACCATAATCCATGAATGACAAAATATTATCCGTGTACCTGCCTCCCATATTGTTAGGTGCATTTGCCGGAGCATGCATTGGCATGTTCACATTTCTATCAGGCTCCTGCGACAAAGCTCTCCACCAACCTCCTTTTCCCGACGGGTTAACCGGTTGCGTGTAAGTTGTGTTATAATAGTTTGTTCTGAAATCAAGTTTGAACCAGTTTGTTACCTGAGAGGACAAATTGAAAGTCGCATTGTAACGTTTGAATTTGTCGGTATTCAGTTTGTAAATTCCATCCTGGTCAAGGTAGCCGAGCGATGCGTAGTAAGTATTTTTTTCGCTACCGCCCGATAAACTCAGGTTGTGCTTTTGCATGGGTGAAGAAGCTTTAACTGCTTCGTTATAAGGATTCTGGTTAGCCACCCAAATGATGGAACTCGCATCGTTGCCCGGCACACTCATGATGTAAGGCGATGCTGTTTTGGGGTTGTCCATGTATGCTTTGATGGCTGCCAGCTTAGTGATCATGTCTGTAGAAGCCGATGCATTTTGCAGGGCTTGTGCTTTGATCAACGCATCCTGAATTTCGTAGGCATTCAACAAGTCAGGAATGGCTGCGGGTTTGTTCCACTGAAAATCATTGTAATAGGAAATGCTTGGCTTCTCCGTTTTCTTTCCTTTTTTGGTGGTAACCAACAACACACCGTATGCAGCTCTTGCTCCATAAATTGCAGATGAAGCGGCGTCTTTTAAAAGTGAAATGCTTTCAATGTCCTCCGGGTTCACCTGGCTGATGTCCATTGGAATATTATCTACCAATGTAAAAGGCGAACCTGTCTGAATGACAAAGTCGGTGCCGCTTTTGGTAAATGAAGTACCTCCTCTCACGTTCAATGACGGGGTAGTGTTAGGACTTCCGTTGCTAATGGTAACATTCAGGTTGGGAATAACGCCTTGCAGTGCCTGCCCAACGTTGGCAACCGGACGGCCCTCAATTTCTTTTGCGGTAACCTGAGCAACTGCGCCGGTAAGATTTACTTTTTTCTGCGAGCCATACCCAACCACTACCACTTCAGATAAGCCTGCGGATTCAGGCTTCATGGTGATGTTTATACTGGTATTGTCACCAACTGTTACGTTTGTAGCGACGTAACCAATCAATGAAAATTCAAGAATGTCTCCTTTGTTGGCATCAATGTTAAACACGCCATCGGCATTCGTGGCCGTTCCGCGGGTGGTGCCTTTTACTTTTACTGATACAAAGGCAAGCGGTTTGCCGGCGTTATCAGTTACTTTTCCTCCGATTGATTTTGTGGGAACCCTCAGGTTATTATAAGGAGAGGTCAAATTTCCCGGTAAAGCCATTGTTTGTTTTTGGAAACAAAAAACAACAGCCAATAATATGGGAGTCTTTTTTGCCGCAGGCAATCGCCATAGTTGCCAAAAGTTTTTCTCTCTACAACGAGTTTTGGTGAATCGCATTTTAGTTGGTTTTAAGTTGAGAAACTCTGGTGAGTTGGTGCTTTAAATTTCTGTCGATATTCCAAAAACCACGGGTGAAGATTCCGTTTATGAAGGGGTAAAATCCTGTTTTCTATAAAGAGAAAATATTAACCATTGATTATCATAAGATTAAAAAATGATTAATTGTAGAGACAAGGCACTGCCTTGTCTTTGCTATTACCGCCTGTTCGAAAGACAAGGCAGTGCCTTGTCTCTACGTTTTCATTTTTCAACTACCTTCATACCTAGTATTACCATAGGCCATGTTAGTTAGCAGATACACCCTACTCTATTTTATTGGATTGCTTTCCTTTTTTATTACAGGTTTCCGGGCAGGCGCTCAGAAAATTTCTTTTGACCACTTGTCTGTCGAACAGGGTTTGTCACAAAGTTCGGTGCTGTGCATTACACAGGATGACAAAGGATTTATCTGGCTGGGAACACGGTATGGCCTCAATCGTTTTGATGGCACGCATGTGGTTGTATACAAAAATAACCCGGCGGACAGCCGTTCGCTTTCCAACAATTATATAAACACACTTTTTTTTGATTTAGAAGGAACACTTTGGGTAGGCACGGCCAATGGACTGGATATATTTAATGCGGCAAGCAATTCATTTGCGAGGATCTATTTACCGGGCTTCAATAAGGATCAACAACCTGAGATATACGGTTTGGCCGAAGGGAAAAAGGAGGAACTGTGGCTAGGCACATCGAAGGGACTTTTCTATTGTGGAAATACGGCAACCGTCCGATTTATTCCTGCCCCCCAACAAGAATTCCCCGCGGAAGTAAAAACGAAAGCCATACAAAAACTTTTTACCGACTCTAAGGAAGGACTTTGGGTGGCCACGTTCAAACACCTCTATCACTTTAGTAAGACCTCCGATGGTTATAAAACAAAAGAATTTAAGAGCGACCCTGCCGATCCTTCGACTTTGAGCGACGACGTGATCCAATCCATTGCAGAAGATAAAACGGGTAAGATCTGGATAGGTACCATGAATGGCTTGAACTGTTATGACCCCGTTACCGGGAAATTTAAAAGCTATCGCAACCAACCTTCGGGAAACGGCCTTATTAATAATAATGTCAGGTCACTAGTTGTGGACAAATCAGGAAAGTTATGGATCGGCACGCAGGAAGGGATCAGTATCATGAATCCAGTTACCAGACAAATAGAGTCGCTTGCAAACAATGCGGAAGATGAAAAGAGCCTGAGTCAGAATTCAGTGCACAGCATTTTTGAAGATGCTAATGGTTCGATTTGGATCGGTACTTTTTTTGGAGGCGCCAATGTAACGCACGCGATCACTACCTCGTTCACTGCATGGCAACATAGAAACACAAAATCGAGCATCAGCAATAATGTAGTGAGCTCGATCGTCGCAGATGAAAATAATAATTTATGGATAGGCACAGAAGGTGGTGGATTGAATTTTTACAACAGAGCTACGGGACAATTTAAAACGTATAAAAACGAAGTTGGCCGGCAAGGCAGTTTGAACTCCAATCTTGTTAAAACAGTTTTCATTGATAAAGATAAAAATATTTGGGTGGGCACGCATGGCGGCGGCTTGAACCTTTTTAATCCGAAAACACAACAATTCAAGTATTATCTAAATAATGAAAATCGAAAACATTCAGAAGTAGAGGTACTCTTCGAAGATAGCCAGCACAGATTTTGGGTAGGAAATCACAGCGGTCTCAAAGTGTTTGAGCGGGACGGGACAAATCTTTCCTCCATTGGTTATGAAGATGTGTTGAAAAACATGGATGCAAAAAATATCAGTGCACTGGCGGAAGACCAACATCACAACATTTGGATTGGAGCTTTAGAAGGCTTGTTTTTATTTCGTCACACAACCAAAACCATTAAGCCAGTTTCCATACTTAATAAGACCTCACCTAATATCAATTGTATACTGGCGGATACCAAAGGGAACGTCTGGATCGGGTTGTACAATGATGGCTTTGCCCAATATAATAACAACGACAACACTTTTACGGTTTACACTACTGCAAACGGTTTGCCGAACAATAATGTCCTTGGCATTCTTGAAGATGACAGAAACCAACTTTGGCTAAGCACGGGTAACGGACTTGCCCGTTTTGATCCCGTTGCGAAGACTTTTCAAACCTATACCACGAGTGATGGATTAGCTGGAAATGAATTTAACAATAATGCTTTTTACAAAAACCGAAACGGTGAATTATTTTTTGGAGGCATGAAAGGGTTGACCAGTTTTTTCCCTGGTAAAATAGAACGCAACACGAAGGCTTCGTCGCTGGTTTTTACAGGGTTGAAAATTTTCAATACACCAGTGGTTATAAATGATGAGTTTAAAATTCTGCACAAGGACATTGGCCAGACTGATCATCTTCGTTTTTCCTATCAGCAAAATACGTTCACCATTGAATTTGCATTGTTGAATTTTGTTCGTCCCGATAAAAACAAATACGCTTACAAACTCGAAGGCGTGCATAAAGACTGGACGGCCATCAACACTCCTTCTGCCACATTCACCAATTTACCGGCGGGTAACTACACACTGCAGATCAAAGGAGTGAACAACGACGGTGTATTGAGCCAGCCTGTGTCCATGAAAATAACGGTATCGCCCCCATTTTGGAAAACCAGCTGGGCATACCTGTTATATGCTTTGTTTGTGGCCGCCATTGTATTCCTTGTTGTCCGTTTCTTTTACATCAGGGCGCTGTTGAGGCGGGATAAGGAGCTGCATGAAATAAAACTGAACTTCTTCACCAATATTTCTCACGAGATAAGGACGCATCTTACACTGATCATGGCGCCGATAGAAAAAATGCAACAGGAAAACGCACACAATAATGTATTGCAACATCACCTGGACAATGCCAGAAAAAATGCCAGCCGCCTACTGAAACTCGTGACTGAACTAATGGATTTCAGAAAGGCGGAATCTCATCATTTGAAACTGCATATTGCCAACCATGACCTGATTGCTTTTTTAAACGATATCTACACGTCGTTCGAAGATGTTTCCCTTGCAAAAAATATAAGAGCCTCATTTGTACACGATGCAAGTGCTGTCAATCTTTATTTTGATAGGGAGCAGATGGAAAAGGTGATCTATAATTTACTTACCAATGCCTTTAAGTTTACTCCACCGGGCGGTGCTATTGCGTTGCACGTAGAAAGCAAAGGCGACAAAGTCAAAATTCATATAACTGATAACGGAAAAGGAATTGCTCCCCAGCACCTCGATAAATTGTTTACCAATTATTTCCAGGTGAGTGACAACAAGTCTCAAAGCAGTGGTTATGGCATTGGGCTGGCTTTGTCGAAAACGATTGTTGAATTGCACCATGGAGGACTTACGGTAGAAAGCACTCCAGCTACAAGAAACATGGAAGGCAGCACGTGCTTTACGGTAACGCTTTTGAAAGGTCATGAACATTTTGGAACTACGGAGTTATCGCAAGACATAACGAAAAATATTGCCACACCTGAAAATGAAAAACAGACAGAACGGGTTTCCAACACTGCTGCAGAACCAGAAGAAAAGCGCTACAATATCCTGGTAACTGAAGACAATGACGAATTGAGAAATTTGATCAAAAACTGTTTGCGTCAATACAATGTTTCCGAGTGCGTTAATGGAGTTGAAGGTTGGGAAGCGGCTACGGAAGAAATCCCTGATCTTATTATCAGCGATGTAATGATGCCGGAGATGGATGGTTTTATGCTTTGCCAGAAATTAAAGACTGACGAACGCACGAGCCATATTCCTGTGATCCTGCTCACGGCAAAGAGCTCACAAAGTGACCAGGTTACGGGTTTAGATACAGGAGCGGATCTGTATTTAACCAAACCATTCAGCACACAGGTACTGGAATTAAGTGTAAGAAACCTTCTTGCGGCGAGAGAGAAAATGCGGTTAAAGTTCAGCAGGGAGTTTGTGTTGCAGCCGCAAAACATTACCATCAATACTGTTGACGAACAATTCCTTACACGATTAATTGGCGTGATAGAAGAATATATGGATCACGCGGAATTTAATATTGAACTTTTATCAACAAAAATGATGATGAGTCAATCAGTGTTGTATAAAAAGATAAGGGCGCTAACCGACATGTCTGCAAATGATTTTGCAAAAATGATACGACTGAAAAGAGCCGCTCAGTTGCTGCAACAAGGCCAATACTCCGTGTTTGAGGTTAGCGTAATGGTAGGATTCAACGACAGAAAATATTTCAGTAAGGAATTTAAGAAGCAGTTCGGAAAAACGCCGAGTGAGTTTATTCAATCAGATGAAGTGAGTGAATAGAGAACGCAGATTTTCATGATTCTCATGATTATTATGATTTGAGAGCTATAGGGCTATTCGACATGTTCCGCAGGACATCCCGAACAGCTAAGGTTGAAAATTTTCAAAAAAAACTAAAAAGAACAATGGATGTACGAAAACTCATTCCAAAACATAAAGACGATCAGGAGGTCATTGAGGGACTTAAAAAGCTTTCATTTGAGGAAATAAAGCCTATTGTTCCTGATTTGCTGAAATTTCTACAGGATTTGCACTGGCCAATAGCAAGGTCTATTGCAGGAGTGCTGGATGAATATTCTGACAGATTGGTGCCTGACTTGCTTCAAATCCTGAAGACAAACGATGGCATGTGGAAACTAGGAATCTTGACAGCATTTGGAAGAAAAGAGAAAGACCACATTTTCTTGAAAGAAATTGAACGGATTGCGAAGTATCCGACCAAAGACGAAATTGAGGATGAAGTTAATCTGGAGGCTATTGCTATTTTGAATGAAAAATATTCTTAAAATGACTGTGAATGGTCATAACGATCATGCCCTTCGGAACACCCCGAACAGCCCGAGTGAGTGAATAGTTATCATGTGAGGTTATCGGTATTTTCGGCGACTGCAAAACGTTAATATCGGTGTTAAGAAACTCTATCTCTGGACGATCTCAGTTTAATGCATTATATTTAACTGGATAAGGTAGGTAAAATAATTCCCAATCTTATTTATCGCTACCTATACATCCAATTTTTAAAACTGCTAAGCGTTATGAAAAAAATAATTCCTTCATTTGTTGTTTGTGTGATCAGTCTGCTGGCACTGACGAACTCCTACGGACAGACACTAAAAATGCAAACTCCGCAATTGAAAGATTACGATCTAAAGAATTATTTACCCAAACTTGGCCCTGTACAAAATAAGGACAACAGTGCAGCAGGAAAAATTAAGATAACTGAAATCTCTGTAACAAAACTGCTGCCCTATCAATCACAACAAGCCAAATTGATAGGTCGCAACACACATTCCGATATTTATCAAATGCCTATAGATAAAATGCCTTGCACCGTTCCAAACAACAGCGTTTGTTATAAAATGAATTCTGTGAAAACAGATAATGGACAGGTTGAGAATATGCCTAATGCGACGGGAAAACAAAACTGGCTGTTCGGAGAATCAAAAAAAGAACATTCTCGTTAAGTTATTTTAAAAAGTTCTATCAGAATTATTCGCAAATTAAAAAAGTCCGTTGAGTAATGCTCAACGGACTTTTACTTTGAACAGGATCATGCTCGTATTAACTCAATAATTCGCATTTATCAACTTATCGATGTCTTGTTGTTGGTTGGGCCTTGGCGCATTTGCAGACACGACATTCCCATCCTTACCAATGATTACCGAATGAGGAACCCCGGAGACTTCAAACATCGCTTTCAATATGGTTGCGGTATCTCCTTCAACAAACAAATGCTCGGCGCCGGGCGCAAACTTTTCTTTATCAGCAAGCCACTTACTTTTGTTATCATCGATGGCTATAAATAAGAATACTACATCCTTGTCTTTCAAATGACTTCTTAACTTCTCTAAATACGCGGTCTCGCCCCAACACGGAGAGCAGTATGTTCCCCAGAAATCGACATACAGCACTTTCCCTTTGTACGGACTAAAAACTTGTTGAAAGACTTGCATACTCTGAGCGTCCTCAAACTGAAACTCGGGTTCCCTGACACTTGCTTCTGCCACTTCCTTCAGCTTTTCTGACACCATCATAGGAGAAAGACGCTGATATAGTTTGGCACGAACCCAGCGATACGTATTAATCTGATTAATAAGGAAAATATCTTTTGAGAAATCCGAATGCTTAGATTCTTTTATCACAGCCTGCATTGCCTGGGTTAAAACATCACAATTAACACTATCAGTTCTGTCCCCTAACTGATTGTTGATATATTCTTCATGCGGCTTGATAAGTGAGTTCAATGTTCCTACAATTGTAGAATCTAATTTGTTGTTACTTTGTATTTCTTGAATGGAATCAACAAGATAACTTTCCATCTTAGTTAAGCCACCTTCCTTATCCAGTTGTTTCATAATAGATATAATATCGTTCAGGGTTAGGTCGATATGTTGCAGAGATGATGACAACTGTTGAAACTTCTGGCTAAACTTACTGCTATCCCTTACCTGTTGATTGATAAAAAACAAATAATTATCGCTCAATATTCCATCTTCTTCTTTTTCCTGAAGCGGGAGAAGAAAATTGCCCTGCCATTTCCTTATGTAATTAGAATCTGCACGATTCAACGGGAATTTGGGATACCTGAAGTCAAACCTTTCATACACCCCATCCATATTTATTAGCTGCCTGCTTTTATCGCAGTAGTGGTGGCTATTCAAAACAGCCGCTCTTAAACTGTCCAACCGCATAAAGTACGTAGATACCGCTTTGCAATATCCGGCCACATTTTTTTGCAGGGAAAGTTGAGTTCTGAATGAGTCCTGTGAATATTTCAAATTCCGGTTAGCCTGATAATCTTGCAGTTCCTCATTCAGCAAACCCAAATCGCCGCTGAATGCAAATGGATATGCCAATTCCTGCTTTCCTTCCGGTCTGATAAAACACATTAACTCACGGTTGGGCTCGGCCCAAATGCGATGCCAGCTCTCTCCGTATTCAATAAACACGTACTGCGGCGCTAAAAGCGGAATAGACAGCTCAAATTTGCCCATACTATCTATTCGTACCAAACGCTGAAATTTATTTCTAATAAAATTTCCTGAAATGATTGCAGCTTTCGGTGAGCCGGATTTAAATCCACCTACAACACCTTTCAATACAAAAACTCCTTTATTAAAAACAGGTTTCGGGTATGCCATATCGGTATGACTGGCAAAATCTTTTTTGGTTGGCGGCGCTTCATAAAGTGTTTCTGATTTAATCCCGGTTTTAACAACAGCCGAATGCCCTGATTTTTCGGAAACTTCAATCAGCATTGTATCTGCGCCTTTGCTTAAAGTAACTATAAAACCACCGGTCTTCCTGGCCGCAACATTTTTGTATTGCCAAAAATCTCCCTTGGCAACTGCATAAGAATCATATAAGCCATATCGCCATTCTCCCGATGCGGCGTACCAATTGCCAAACATGCGGGCAGGTAATTGATGTGCTGAGAGTGTAGTAGTAAGAAAAAAAGTAAAAATTAAAATAGTTACCCTTGAGGTAAGAGAAGGTTTGTTAAAATTCATATTGGGTTTATAAGGTTAAAGCACTTGCATAATACAAAACATTATTCACAAAATAAAAAAGTCCGTTGAGCATTACTCAACGGACCTTTTATTTTGAAAAGATTCGAACTTATAAAATATAGCTGCTTTAATTCTTGTTCTCTTTCAGATAAACCGGACAATAGTTCAATCCCATCCAGTCATACTTTTTAAATTCATGTAACAGACGAGGTTGAAAATCGGCCCAGCTTTTATTTTCAGGAGCTGTCCACTGTACTTCACTCATCGCACTCAGTCTTGGCAGTAACATGTATTCCACTTTTGCAGGATTGCTCATGTACTCTGTCCACAAATTAGCCTGCACGCCAATAATATATTTACCTTCTTCAGCTGAAAGAGCTGCAGGCACAGGATTGTAACTGTACACTGTTTCGATGGGCAACAGTCCGCCAATGGTTAATGAATCTTCATTCTTTGAATTGGAATGATCGAAATAACAATTGCTTCCCGGCGTCATAACAACATCGTGATGTTGTTTGGCCGCCTCTATTCCACCCTGCTCTCCGCGCCAGCTCATTACAGTTGCATTTGGTGCCAGGCCACCTTCAAGTATTTCATCCCAGCCAATGATGCTTTTGCCTTTCGAGTTGATATATTTTTCCATTCTTCCAATGAAATAGCTTTGCAAAGCATGTTCATCTTTCAGGCTATTTTCCTTCATTCTTTTTTGACACAAAGGACATTGCTTCCAGTTTGTTTTAGGACATTCATCACCACCAATGTGTATGTACTTAGCAGGAAACAATGGAATAATCTCATCCAAAACATTTTGCAGGAAGATAAATGTTGAGTCTTTGCCTGCACAGAAAACATCGTCAAATACACCCCATGTTTCCTGAACAAATTTCACTCTGTTTTCTTTTTGTGCTTGCTTAACACTCTCCATAGAAACCATGTTGATTGGCAGAGGTGTAACGCGTTTTGGAAAACAGCTGAGAGACGGATAAGCAGCAATGGCGGCACTTCCATGGCCAGGCATTTCTATTTCGGGAATGACTGTAATGTAGCGGGCAGCCGCATATGCAACGATATCTTTTACCTGTTCCTGTGTATAGTAACCTGACGAAGGTTTATTGTCATTGCCCTGACCCGGATAATGACCAGTGATCTCACCATTTCTTTTAGAACCGATTTGCGTCAGCTCAGGATATTTTTTAATCTCAATGCGCCAGCCCTGGTCTTCAGTCAAATGCCAGTGAAACACATTGAGCTTGTACATTGCGAGCAGATCAATATATTTTTTTACGAAGTCCACATCAAAAAAATGACGGCCCACATCCAAATGTGCACCTCTGTAAGCAAAGCGTGGAGCATCTGCTACTTCCACGGCAGGAACGCTTACTGTGCCTGTTTTTTGAACCGGCAATAATTGTATAAGCGATTGCACACCATAAAAAACACCCTCTTCATCATCACCAATAACGGAGATGTGTTTACCGGTAACCGATAAATGGTATGCGCCTTTAATAGCGTTGTTTTTGGCAGCTATTTTCAATTCAATATCAGCTTTGCCTTTACCATTTACGTTGGTTGAAACGCCATACATTTTAGAAAGGTAGTCTTTCAAAAATGTCGCAGACTTCATAGAGCCGGCTGCGGTTTTAATACCTGCATTCTGTTTAATTACAAACATACCTTTCCCGGCAACACCGGAAACGGGCTTGGGCGTAATAAGAATTTCCTGTGCAGTTGCACTAGCTAAAAGAAAAAAACTAACTGCAATAGCAAACAATCTTGACGTCATCATTCTGTTTGAACTTTATTTTTTAAATAGAAAAAAACTAACTCCTATTCCATGGTTTCTTTACCAATGATATTTTTTGCCTGATTTTCTAATAAATCAAAAACCACAACCTTGTTCTCTCCTTTCTTCAACCAGGAAGCTGGACAATACAATCTTTGCTGCGGCCCCACATACCAGTAGCGGCCCAGGTTATGACCATTTACCCATACCATTCCTTTTTTGTATTGACTCATGTCTATGTAAGTATCGGCTGTTTGCGGCAAATTGAAACTTCCCTGGAAAAACGTACCACGACGGGCTGTGTCTACCGCTGAAGACTTTATTTGCGTTACATATTTTTCGTTAAATGGCAATGGGTAAATTTCCCAATTCATCAGTGTCATTCCATTTAGTGTAACCCTATCCGTTATACCTTTTCTGTCAATCATGAATTGAGCGAAATTGATGTGCCCCATGCCTTCTACCAATATCTCCAGTTCGGGGTTTGCTACATCTGTTTTGGGAAGATTCACTGTCCATTTTCCGCGATCTCTAAAAATAGTGTCTATAAATTTTCCATTCAAAAATATCAGCGCATAATCATGAGGTTCCGTAATGGTTAACTTGCCGCTTTTATGTCCGATCAGTTTTGTTTTATACACCATCATGCCCTGGTTCTGGCCATAATACTCAAAGGGTTTTGGCTGTGCAGACTTAACAGGTGCAGGCAGGTTGCTCCATAGTGATGAGTATGTCTGCATTCTAATTTCAGGTATGTTCATTGCAGGTATTGGCGCCGGTATTGCAGGCACATCTTTTATGTACTTGCTGATCAGATTGCGAAGGGCATAATATTTAGGAGTTGCTCTTCCCTGTTCATTTATAGGAGCGTCGTAGTCGTAGCTCGTAATATCTGGTTGGTATTGCGTTGCGCTAAAAGAATTTGCACCTGCTGTAAAGCCGAAGTTTGTTCCGCCGTGAATCACATAAAAATTAAAAGAGTGACTGCTGTCCAGCAAAAACTTTATTTCTTTTAACAGTGATGTCGTATCGGGTTTCGCCCATTTTTCACCCCAGTGGGTAAGCCAGCCGGGATATGTTTCACTGCTAAAAACGGGAACACCGGGATTCGTTTTAGCAGCCAGATTAAAATCGCGTGGATCACCGCCGGAATCGAGGCCCACAGCCATGCCCGGCAAGGAACCGGCTTCGAGCATATACGGCGTAGGACCATCAGCGGTGTAAAATGGCGTGTTAATGCCGTTGCTTGTCCAGTACCCATGTAATGTTTCAAGATAAGTGCGGTCGTTACCAAAACTGCCGTATTCATTTTCAATCTGCACCATGAGTATGTTGCCGCCATTAGTCACAAGGTGCGACTTTACAACTGCGGATAAACGGCTAACATAGCGCTTAACAGCACTCAGGTAAGTACTGTCCATGCAACGGAGCTTGATATCCGGTGTCTTTAAAAGATAAGAAGGCAAACCTCCAAAGTCCCACTCACCGCATACGTATGGACCCGGGCGCAGGAGCACCCACATCTTTTCTTCTTCACATATTTTCAGAAAGTCACCGATATTTCTATTCTCACTTGTAAAATCGAATTTTCCCGGTTCTGTTTCATGGTGGTTCCAAAATACGTACAAGGCAATGGTATTGCATCCCATCGCTTTTGTCATTTGTATGCGGTGGCGCCAATATTCTTTGGGAATGCGGCCAGGGTGCATTTCACCGCTTATAATTCTGAAGGGTTTTCCATCTAATAAAAAATCATTTTTCCCTAAACTAAAAACATGTTTGCCTTGTGCGTAGCTGTTTGACAGCATGAACAGTGAGACTAAAACAAAAACTATTTTCTTTATCATTATTTCCAAAATATTTTTACTCTTGATGACCGTGGCACAACAGGTTATAAAAAACCTAAGATATTGACATAAATATATCAAACCGCACGTCAAAAACTCTTATCAAACGGTTGCGCAATTTTTATTCTTCTTAAATCGATGTTTTTTTCTTCATTCTAGGCGGGCATCGAAACCCCATATAGGGCACTGGTCGTTGGGCGAGCAACTTTCATTTAATGTACCGCAACCCCATCCCTGTTTACTTTCAGAGCAGATGAAAATTTCCACGAGGCTGTGTGCTCTTTGTTCATAGACATCTACGCTTGTTATTATTGAGTGCCTACTTTAACTGTAGAATATTAGCTAAACAAATAAAAATACTACAGTAAAATGTCAATATTCCATAATCCTTTTTAAATGGTTACCCGCCCATGCTTTCCGGGTGCCCAGTCTGTGAAAAGGTCCTTTCCGGAATACATGCACCGGAATCTATTAACCGTTTGCGATCAATCTAAACGGACACATCCTTACAACCTCTGGCGCAATCAGCTCTTTTTTTGACGCGATCATACCCTATTTATTTCGTAGTTAAGCCGTACGTTTGAGCAGCAAAAATCAACCTAACCATGGCACTTATCAATCCTCACATTAACTTCAACGGAAATGCGGAAGAGGCATTTACGTTTTACAAATCAGTATTTGGCGGAGAGTTTGCAAAAGTTGTACGTTTCAAAGACATTGCAAGCGCTGAATTTCCGGTAGCAGAAAAAGAAGAAAATAAAATTATGCATATTGCTTTGCCTATCGGAAAAAGTAATATGCTGATGGCTAATGATGTTCCGGAAAGTATGGGAAAAACAAACGAAAATGAGAACAGAAGTAAAATTGTTATAATCACGGAAAGTAAAGAAGAAGCAGATAAATTATTTAATGGGCTTTCTGTGGGAGGACAGGTAGAAGGCCCTATCGGAGATAGTCCATGGGGGTCATATTTTGGTTGCTTCAGAGACAAATACGGCATTGAATGGATTGTGGAATTTGACCCAAATTATAACGGAAAAGCATAAGTAGAAAACAACGAGCACCCAACAGCGTGTCTATTAAATTGTGGCTGAATGAGTGAGCATTCAACTATAAATCGCTATTTTGTTTTGTGTTTAATTGATAATGACGTTTCAAATATTCTCACAGGAAATAATGAAATGAATGACTACAATAAGCAAAACTAGAATAGACATTTGTCTTGCAGGGACAATACTGTTTGTCTTTTTATTTTGCTTTTCCTTTATTTGTGCATTTGCGAAGGATGAAGGGACATTGGGTGACGGTGCAATAGCTAACTTTTTAGCAGAAAAAATAACCTACTTATTTCCCTTTTTGTTGATTGAGGATTGTTTTGCAGAACACACATTTATATCTTTTTTCATTTTGGCCAGTGCCAATGTATTGGCCTATTCCACTATAGTGACGCTTCTATTTACAAAATCGCTGACCAATTTTAAAATATATAAGCCGTTTAACGCGACCTATTACCTGATTATGACTCTTTTGTTTTCTATTTTAGCTCGGTTCATTTATCTGATTGCAATGAGTAAATGAGTCAAGCACAGAGCACAACATTGCATTTGTGTTTTGTCGGTGAACAGGAATTCGAATTAGCTTTATAAAGCTTTGATATTTAATATGAACACCATTCTTATAGACGTCTATTTCAAAAAAACGTTGTGAGTTATGCTCCTACTTGTTTGTTTTTTGATTTCCCGAATAAATAGTAAGTTCACTTTTTAACCACCCAAACCCCAGCAATTTTTCTGAATTCCTAACCCTTAATTTTACAGTAAGCTATGACAAGCACTTCAATGGAAAATACGATACGAACTAAAGATTGGGTATTATCAGTTTTAATTATTTTTCTTGCCGTAGCATGTCAAAGTAAGAAGGACAATATTGTAGTGCATAAGCCTGATATTTATATGTCCGGGTATATGAACTTCCCTGGTGGACTGGGTAACTCTGCCGGTTATTGGAAGAACGGCACTCCCATAAAACTCGACAGCGGACAGAATGCAATAGACATTGCCGTGGTGGGCTCCGATGTTTATGTTGCAGGTAATGCAGGATACAATCTTCCTGGCGGAGGTTCATCTACAGAAGCAGTCTATTGGAAAAACGGAGTCCTGCGAAGATTAGGTAATGCTCCTTCTCAGGCAAATTCCATTGTGGTTTCCGGCTCAGATGTGTATGTGGCGGGAATTGCAATGATAAATGGAAATTATGTTGCTGCTTATTGGAAGAATGGAGCTATTGTATCTCTCGGCAATAGTCCATATTCAACTGCCAATGCAATTGCCGTGACCAACGATGGAAATATTTATGTAGTAGGAACAGCAGGAAATTATGGCACCTTAGCGGCATATTGGAAGAATGGCACATTACACCTCCTTGAAAATTCAACACATTCATTTGCAAAATCAATTTTGATATACAATAATGACGTTTACATTGCGGGGACAATAGATGTTACAACGATCACCAGAGGAGCAGTGTACTGGAAAAATGATGCCAGGCACTCCTTGTATTTGCCTACTCCTGCCGACAGTACTATTACTACAACGGATGCAACGGGAATAGCTTTCATTGGAAACGATATGAATGTGGCCGGTTATGTTGATAATCACTTTGCAGTCTGTTGGAAGAATGGTAAAATGACTTTCTTAAACAATCCAGCAAACTATATGAATACTACCGGAAACAGAAATGCTATTCTTGCCTCCGACAGTAGTATTTATATTTCGTTTAATACAGCAGATTATTGGAAAGATGGATCAGTTGTACATGTTGGAAATGGCTATGCTACATCTATAACTGTAGTGAAATAATACATTTGATTTGTAGTTAATCCAGAACAAAGATCGGCATTTCGTCATGAAGGAAAGAGATACTAAAAACAGAAGAAATTTGACAACTACTAATCGACATATCGTTAAGACTCTTGGGTCGGCAATAGAGATTAAGGCTCGACCTGAAAGCATTTGGGAAAACATTACGAATGTAAAAATGGAACAATTTTCTGACCCGACAATCTTCAAACTACTTGACATTCCAAAACCATTAAGAGCAGACATTATTTCAGAAGGGCAAGGTGGAAAACGAATTGCGTACTTTGACAGTGGGAAAAAGTTTATCCAGGAAATATTAGTTTGGAAACCATTGAGAGAATATTCGTTTTCATTCAATCCGGAAAAAGGATTTAAAGTTTTATACTTCTTTGAACTTTCCGAAGGCGTTTTTCAAATCCCAACAGGCGCTTACTATTTAACAACAGCGGGACAAACGACAACACTACAACTAACAACGACATATAGCATTAACAAACGTTTTTACTTTCTATTCAATATTCCTGCAAGAATGATATTGAAAGTTTTTCAGCGTTATTTATTGAAATCGATAAAGAAAAACGCTGAATAAATGGAATCAATAAAATTTACAGAGACAATCCTGATAAACGAAAAAGCAGAAACCGTTTTTGACTATACACAAGACTATAATAATCGTTTAGCCTGGGATACTTTTTTAAAAAAGGCTGAACTAATAGAAGGCGCCAAGCAAGCTGACAAAGGTGTTAAAGCCTATTGTGTTGCTAAAAATGGGCTTGGTATGGTGACAGAATATGTGACATATAGCAGACCAAGAGTAACAGCAATCAAAATGACTAAAGGCCCTTATTTGTTCAAGTCGTTTTTAGGTTCCTGGACATTTAAGCAAGTTTCAAACAGCACGACAGAAGTCATTTTTCTATATTCTTTCACACTTAGATTTCCATTTAACTTAATGACAAAATTTATTACAAACAACTTGCAGGCAAACGTAAAACAGCGACTTATTGATTTAAAGAACACATTTGAAAATAAACGATACCGATCAGGCTAACAAACCGTCCAACTATAGTCTATTCGCCCGGAATTCTTTACCACTATTTTTAAAATAAATGTCTTTTACTTTTCCACTGGCATCTTTTTCAAAGCTCAGATTGAAAGGCAGATCAAGTGAGAAGAAATCTTTTTCAGTTGAAAAATAGATGGGATAAAATTCCTGGTTATTTACGATAAGCATTGGTTTTTTTTCAAACCTAATGTCAATTGTGTCTTTAGCTAATACATACCTGCCAGTATATGCATTGGCCATTTCGGTTGTAACAGCCACTGCTTTTTTTACTTCAGGTCTAAAAAAATATTTCCATCCATATACGGTAGCAACGCTGTTCACAATCTCTTCAAGAATGCTACCATTGTCTGAATTAACCATCACCACAACCCCATTGCCGGTATTCATACTTCCATAATATACACACCGGAAACCCTCATTGGCGCCATTATGATTAAAATATTTATCATCGCCTTTTTGCATGATATAAACACCAAGAGCGACATTGCTATCGATATAAGGCATTAAACGAAGTCTGGTCATTTCACTGTTTAATACCTTGCTGCTGTTACCTTGTAACGACAATTGTGTTTCCACTATATAGGCAGCAAGGTCGGCGGGGTTAGTCCACAAACCAGCAGCACCTTCTTCAGGATAAATATGATAATTACCTTCCACCGGTTTTCCATTCTGGCGGTAGCCAGTAGCAAGAATTTTTTCTTTATCTTTTGCAGGTGGCTGTGCATACGAACTTGCCAACATACCCATCGGTTTCAACACCTGCTGCCACAAGTATTCATCGTAACGCTGATGCGTAACATCTTCAACTATGAGCTGGGAAATAGTAATACCACCTCCTGAATATTGAGAGCGTTTGCCCGGTTCTTCACGCGAACGTACAGCTGTATTATTTGCAGGCTTTTCACCATTGAGTATTTGGATAATTGAAGGAAGCGTATCTGTTTTTGAATAACCGGAGAAGCCATGCACGGTGAGACCTGCAGTATGAGTTAATAAGTTGGCAACAGAAATTTTCTTACCACGACTTATGGTATCGTATGGAAATTTCCAGGAGGTGAGGTATGTATTTATATCTGCATACAAATCTATCTTTTTATCCTGCGCCAGTTTTAATAAACCAATCCCGTTAATTGATTTACTAATGGATGCCGCCTGAAAAAGCGTTCGCGTTGTTACAGGTGTTTGTGTAACAGCATCTGCCATACCGTAACCACGCGCCCATTCTAACCTATAATTGTGAACAACTGCAATGCTGACACCAAAAATCCCGTTATCTTTCATACGTTGCTGCAGGCTGCAAGTATTCACGCTATCCTGTATGTGCACTTGCCCACTTAAATTATTTTCAACCTGTTTTATTCTATTTTCTATTTCTTCGTTGTAAACAGGATTTCGATTTTGTGCGATACCGACAAAAGATATGAGCATCCCAGCACAATATAAAATCACGGTAACGGATGTTTTTTTCTTTGGCATATATGTAAAATTGGAGTTCTTTATCGGAAACTATTTGTTTACTTATATTAAAAATATTAAAAAAGAAAAGCTTTTTTGCTACAACGATCCTTATCAAAATTTAAACAGGAACGTAATCATTGGTTTGGATTTCACCGCCAAAGCCAGACAAACTGCCGAGTACCTAGCGGCTATTCAGGACAAGTATCGAATGCTCTGATAACGATTTAAACACCCAACCCTGATGTGAAGCACCAGCAAAGCCTTTCAAAAAGTGAAATCCATAAGCAAAAAGCCTATGATCGATAAGTAAGGCGCAATATCTGTAATAGAAAAACAAGAATGGATGTTTTTATAGAATAGTTAATTTTCCCCGCCGCCTTATTTATTCCGAGTATATTTTTACCTGATCGATGCTCACACCATCATCTTCTGCTGTGATTTTCACGACATGTTTTCCCGGCTTCCCAATAAAATGTTTTGTTGTACGGATTGCCTGGTTTGTTAAAACATTTTGCTTCCATTCTTCGCTTCTCCCCTGGGTGGCATAATCAATTGTTTGAGGAGGACCATCATCCACTTGGATCGAGTAGCGAATCTTTGTTCCTTCAACAGGATGATTGGGCGCTAAAGCCAAACGAATACCGATTGAATCACTTTTATTAAGCGCAACTTGAAATTGAATTGAACTGCCCTTTGCTACACTTACAGCCCCACCAAGATAACCCAAACCATAAGCAATAGGCTTTTGACCTGTATATGAGCTATAATCTGCTCCATTGAGAACAAGCAACGGTTGCAGAGGTTGCACCAACGGCTTATCTGTGTGCGTTTGAATTGCTTTATCAAACACTTCAAGTTTTCTTGGCTTAAAATCCATCATGTACTTCCACTTTCCGTTCCCCAATGCATTGTACTTATTGGTAAGTGTAACAATGGTATCGTAAGCTGCATCACTTAATGGCCATCCAGCTTTACCATGCCTGGCCAGTTGTGCATACAATAACTTTCTATTCATAGCTGCCGCACCCCTTACAGGATATTCAACTAATTGAAACCAGGTGTCTTGCTTTTTAACAGGCATGCTTTTAGCAAGCTGCTGCACTTTCAGATCAATTACGTCATAAGCTTTCAACCGCTGATTGATCTCGTCTTCACTCCAGGGAAGATCTGTCACCACCTTATATTTCGGATCACTTTCTTCTGTTCGGGTTCCACCCATAAATTCTGGCTTACGGATATAAGCAAGGCGGTAATATTCATTCATAACTGAAGCTATCTCTTTAGCGTTAGCTGTTCCAAACTCCCTTCCAAGCCAGCTTTGTAAATGTTGTTCCAGTCCCTTCCTGTTATTGGTAATGGAATCAATGTTCCATGCCATATCAAAAAATAATTCGCTTAAATATTCGCAAGGCTTAATATCTCCCACGTTAGCTACCCACATTTCTTTTGCTCCTTTGTCATACGCCATTCGCATCTGTGTATAAAGCTGTGCAGGGTGAGTGCTTGCCAGCCAGAGATAATCATGGGGCCTGCCCCAATATGAAAGGTGATAGTACACACCATTGCCGCCCTTTTGCGCTCTTTCTTTTTCATTGGGAAAGTGTTTGATGTAACCGTAGTTATCATCACACCAAACGAGGGTTGCGTCTTCCGGCACTTCAAATCCATCATCATAAATATCCTGCACCTCCTTGTAAGGAATAAATACCTGCGGGACTTTTTCAATTATCGGATTGATATGCGCTGCTAACATTTCCCGTTGTTCTTTCATCGCCTTACCCAACAGCTCCTTTTGTTCCTGCAGCGTTTTCGCACCAAGCATTTGTCCATCGTGTACACCCCGAAGGCCAAGCGTGTAAATTGCGTTCAACCCTTTGCTTTGTATTACTCTTTCCTCCCAGTAGTGATACATCGAATCGTGGTTGGTAAGAAAATTAAAAGGACCCATTGTTTTCTCTTTCCATTCATCCACATTGTTCCGCAACATGGGCTCAGCATGTGAACTACCAACAACAATAGCATAATCGGCAGCCATTTGTATATTGCTAGGATAATGATAAAATGCTTTTGTAGAAGGATGCATCGCGGGCCAGATAAGATTCGCCCTTAGCCGCAACAGCAATTCAAAAATCTTTGCATAGGTCTTTGGCCCTATGTCGCCTGTTTCAGGTTCAAATGTTTTTGCGGCCCACGGTTGCAGGGCCCAGTCTTCATCATTCAAAAAAACGCCCCGGTATTTTACCGACGGTGCTTTCGATGTATATGTTCCTGAAATGTACAATTGGTTTTTCTTCTCTGGCAATGCATCCGCCCACCATACCCATGGAGAAACACCCATGAGTTTTGATAGATGGAAAATGCCATAGGCCGTTCCTCTCGCATCACTGCCGGCAACCAGCAGTTTCGTTGGACTGATTACTTTGATAAGAAAACTTTCCCACGCTCCTTTTACAGCAGATACATCAATCCCTTCTTCTTTTATGAGTGCGTCGACTGCTTCAGAATTTCCAAGGGTACCTGCAATAATTTGTATGGATGAAGAAGATGTTCTGTTCTTTAACTGCATTTGTTTTCCGGAAACCAATGCTACATCACGGGCAAATGCTTCAGCTGCAAGTGATACCACTTTAGCATCTTTTTCATCAACCATAATGGAAGCAACTGAAGCTTTGTTGAACAGCTGAAACGAAGTATTGCTTTGATATTCAGCAATTGCCAGTGAATTGTCCTGGTGCAACTGTAGCATAGCCGCCGCATAACGCCTGCCCAGTTCTCTTGCCGATGCAGTGTTAAAGTGAAGATTATCGCCTTTGTGCTCCAACCCATTAGCAGAAACAACCAATGTATTGTTCACCTGCTGTGGCAGACGATTGATTTCTTTATTGATAAAATTTTTCTTGTTGAAATAGCCGATCTCTCCTGCGACAAAGGGAAGGTTTGGCATTTGAAGATCGTTTCTTAAGCGATTTACCAGTGCAACGAGTTTCTCCACATAAACGCAGGAGTTTGCCGAATCATTATCCGATTCGCCCTGGTGCCAGAGAATACCTTTCAATACGCCTGTTTGCATAGCAATCTTTACACGCTTAATGGCATCATCGTAAGGGTGAGCGTTTAAATAACTGGCAGCGGGTTCCCATACTTTAATGGGTGAACCTCCCCATGCACAGGGAACAAGTGCAATCTTAATTTTCTTATTCGCTCCTTTAATAGTTTTTGCAAAGCTGATGGCGGGGCCCACACCTGCATCTTTGGGCTTATCGAAATGAACAGGATCAGTTGCAGGCACCCAATGATTTTGCGAATCGAGCATGATGATCTGCGGATCGATGAGTTTGCTTTCAGCATCAACCAGCCCCCTGCCCGCCATGTTCGATTGACCAATGAGCAGGTACACATGAGTATTGCTATCCACTCCCTTTTGAGCTTGGGCCTTCCAACATATACTGCTAACAAAAATGAAAAATACAATTCTGGCTATTGCAATCTGTTTCTTCATACAACTACGACCGGTTTTCGATTCTTATTATAACTTATTTCAACTTCACCACTATTTTATCAAGTGCTCTAGATCAGATACAGCTACACAAATATAGCCCTGCATAGTCTGCCCAATAAAAATAGGTATTTGCACATTAATTTTTGGTCTGCTAATAATCCTCTCAGACACTTTTGCTCTTTGCGAAAAATTAATTCTTTTCGACACCGGCTTCCCGCAATCCTAATGGCATTCATGCCCGTTGATATTGATCTTGGCATATATAGGGGCACCCCTGACTCTCCGCTCTATTGCTTCTGACAATAAAGTGGAGTCCAAATGTATTTGGATTCATTTTAGGTGCTTTTGGAAAGTTGAAAAATTACAACCCTGACCTATCAGGGTTACAGAGGATTTTTTGGACTCAGTCATGGACTCCGTTTGTGGACTCCTAAATAGCCTGAAATGAGGACGTCTTTGTTTGCAGGGAATAATTGCAACTGAGTCATAAGTCCTTATTACCAATAAATTACGCAAATAAGAAAGCCCAATAATATTACATTATTGAGCTTTGAAGTCGGTGGATAAGATTCGAATTAGCTATATAAGACTTTGATCTTTAATCAACTGAATTTCTAAAAAATTAAATACTCAAGGATTTGCACACAGGAATATTTTTAAGAACTGATAGACTACAAAATAGGAAGAAACACCATTCTTGTATACTGCTATTTCAAAAAACCGTGTGAGTTATGCCGTTACCCGTTTGTTTTTTGATTTCCCGAATAAATAGTAAGTTCACTTTTTAACCACCCAAACCCTTTGTCTGTGACTTAGGTGGCGAAGCATTGCCTTATCGTCGATTTCAATAACTTAAATAGCTGAATAGCCCTAACATAAAATAATAACCCTTGAAACAACTAACTATGAAACATGCCTTTCTTCACGGACTACTTCTCATGCTGCCATTCATTACGCGTGCACAAAGTTTTCAATTTCAAAGAATATCAATAGGTGCTATCGATTCAATTGAAAAAAAGCAAAACAGTCGTCTATTCAAATACGGTTACCCAATTGGAGTTTCCGAAGATTATTTTCCAGGAAGAACAAAATACAAGCTTGCTCAACCTATAGTTTACCGTAAAGAAGTAAAAGGGTTTAGCTATGAAACTTCGTATTACTACTCATTACCCGATAGCACATTGAGATTGATTGAATATTGGTGGGAAGGGGATACCAATTCAGAAGCCGATTTTAATGAGTTGCTTGAAAAAAATCGTAAAGAACTGGCTGCTTATATTAAGGGTAAAGAAACATATCAACCTGAAACTGACACCAAAGGCGCAAGTGATATTTTTGAAAATGACCTGATATTTGGGGAACAATTTTCTGCAAAAGGCATGCAAAGAATAAGAGTAAAAATAAGTTGGAAGTAAGAATGCTTAAAAAGATTCCTAAATGCAAAAGTCAGACAACTCCCTTAAAAATATTTGCATTGCCGCGATAAATCGAAGTACTATTCCCCCGTTCGATTTCCAGTATACAAAGATTTACGAAGAAGAAACCCTATCTGACAATACGAATATTAAAGTAGATGTAAGATTTGAAAACGACGAAGAATGCTTTTGATATCGTGTTGAGAAAAACCCAAGCTTTTAAATTATTGTCGGTAATACAAATCAATACTATTATGGCACAAACACCTGAACAAAATCTTGAAAAACTTGGAATTATTTTACCAGAGGCATCTCAACCTATTGCCACTTATGTAAACTGTGTAAGAGTAGGTAAACTGTTATTCATGTCAGGCAAGGGACCTTTAAAGTCTGACGATACTTACATTACTGGTAAACTTGGAAAAGACCTTAGTATTAAACAAGGTTATGAAGCTGCCCGACTCGCAGCCATTTGTCATATAGCTGTTTTGAAAACTGAATTAGGCGACCTGAAAAGAGTAAAACAAATAGTAAAAGTTTTGGGAATGGTAAATTGTACAGACGACTTTTTTGAGCAACCAAAAGTTATAAATGGTTATAGCGACTTGATGGTTTCAGTCTTTGATGACAAAGGAAGGCATGCTCGTAGTGCGGTAGGAATAAATGTCTTACCAATGAATATAGCAGTAGAAGTTGAAGTAATAGTTGAGATTGAGGACTAACCATTTTGAATTAAATGAACCATTAAAATAAAATCAATAAATCTTCTTTTAACTTATGCCAGCCTATATAATTGTTGAACTATCGGTTATAGACAAAGAAGGGTATGAAGAATATAAAAAATCAGCCCCTTCTTCCATATCATCTTATGGAGGCAAATATATCGTTCGTGGTGGGCAGACAGAAAATTTGGAAGGAAATTGGCAACCAGAAAGAATTGCAGTTTTAGAGTTTCCAACAATTGAACGAGCCAAAGAATGGTGGAGCTCTGAAATGTATTCAAAAGCTAAAAGTATTAGACAAAGAACTGCAAAAACAAAAATGATTTTAGTTGAAGGTGTTTAGTAATCGGATAACAATGAACTTTTAATTATAAATTTAGCAGCAGTTCGGGCTGGACGAATTTCAAATACCAGTTCTTCGGCAAGCCGTGAACGTCGGGCTTCATTTTTTGAACTGCCTATAATAATGACTTTAGCATTTTTCTACTAGTTGCCGTGGCCCAATCAATTCACACATTTAATTCTGTTTCAATGAATTTAAAAGTTATTTCATTTCAGGTAGCCGAGAGCATTGATTTAAAACAGTTTAGAACTGCCTTTACTGTCAATGTTCATTATGCTGATACAGACGAATTGTTTTACCATATGGAAGCATATAAATATCTATATGTATTTAAATATGGCGTGGTCTCTTTCTTGGGTTATAATGAAATTGATACGACTTCACTTTTAAAACTGATAACTTCTTATTGCAAAAATCCTATTGACCAAAGATTGAGCGATGAATTTGAGATAGAAACCAATGCATCCTCTATCCGTTACGGTTATAATAAACTTGAAATACCCCAACCTGATATTGAAATGATCAGGCTGATTATGCTCAACGCTTCACAAAGTGTAGCCTTGGATCATTACAACCAGCAAACCAACTTGTTACTGGAAGAAACTAATTACCATACTCAAGCTTTAGAAAGAAAAGGGAAAATCGACTTAGGTGGTGTCGAGCTGAAAAAATACATTGGCAGGACGCTTAACCTTAAAAACAAAATCTCTGCAAATTTATACATTTTTGACTCGCCGGAAGAAACGTGGGAAAATGAAACGCTCAATAAATTGGACATAGGGCTAAAAAAAACGTTTGATCTGCAATCACGATTTCGCACCATCCAGGAAGGACTGCAAATTGTAAAGGACAATTTAGAACTTTTCAAGGACTTACTCCAATATCGAAACAGCGTGGTGCTAGAATGGGTTATCATTCTTTTGATCTTAGTGGAAGTTATCAACGTGTTGCTAGAAAAAATTTTCAAATAGCAAATGCTGTTATACAGTAATTTCTTATAGAAAATAGCAGTAATAATAAAATCAAACCCAAAAAGGAACGCCCAACAAGATGCTTTGCAACAGCAGGGCTGACGAACCGCACTTCGGCAGCAGTAATTCTGTTCAGCTCCGGTTATCGGCTGGCAGTGCACTGTTGTGTATTTGTAGTTATCTTCGGCAAAACAATTAAATCAACTTCGGTACCAGCGTGACGAAACACTGAATGCCCTGCCATCACAAATACTATAACGTTAGCGTTAATTTTATGACAATCTCTGAGCATATTAAAAACTCGACAAAACAATTTAAACCGACGAGTCAAAAAATAAATCTTTACGACCCTAATGTTCGTAATACCTGCACTAGATTTTTCAAGATAAAAGATGAAAAAGGTAATGGATTCAAACTTTATGATTTTTCAGATAGAATTATGCTTGAAACAAAAGTGAAAACATCGTTACTATTTGCAATAAATCAGCCTGAAAATATATGTTTAGCTAACGAGCTTTTAGAACGTAATATTTACACTAATCATTCAAATGACAATTCTGTTCTTTCCTGTGTTGACTTAATTCAGCAAGACATCCAAGAAATTCAACTTCAGAAGAACGAAGCTCTTTTTGTTTACCGAAATGTAATTAAGTTATTGGTAGACAAAGCAAGACAACTTATTCCAGAAATTGAATTCTTGCAAAAAATAAAGTTGGTTATTGAAGATAAATTTCCTGATAGTGTTGAAATAATTGACACTTCAAAAATTCCCAAAGACTTACGGGACTTAGTTCCATATTTTGAGGAATGGGCAATTTCGGACGACTTGGAAAGAGATGAAAAGATAAAAAAATCATCAAAATCAAAACTTCAAAAAGTCGTTGACATTGTAAATTCTAAAATAAAATTCGTCAATAACTATTTGGACAGTTTTGGAGATGAAGCACTTCCTTATGAAGCGACATTGATTATGAATTTAGCAGAGCTCGTGGCTGAATTGACACTGCCCAAAAGGTGAAGTTAAAAACTACGCTAACGCAAGTATTTCCAATAGCTTGGCGCGACAGAACGCCCTGCCATCGCAAATACGGATTCGTTGCGGGCAACTTTATTCGAACCCTAACTTCGTTTAAAAAAACAATGACATTTCTCAACTCTTTTTTAAAGACATTTTGTGTTGGACTAATTGTCATAGTGGTTGCTTCTTGTAATGAAGCAGCCAATAGTGGCAATGACAAAATAGACCATGCTGACAGTATGAAGAAAGTAGCGACTCAAGTAGAAAAAATCGTTGCTATTAGTGACACTTTAATTATTGACCAGACTTGTGCGGTAATTGTAACTGCAGATAGTTCACAAATTGCAAAAAGAAAAAAGGAATTAGGACAAGACTTTTATGTAGGTGAAGACGATTATGCTTTTTATTTAAACGAGACTCAAACATTTCTTGATAGTGTAAAGCTGAAAATAATTGACTGTAACGGTAAAAAAGTTTTAAAGTTTATTTATGGAGACAAAAAACAAGAATTAATAAACTTGACCAAGTTGGATGAATTATGGAAGGTATATTTGTTTGACCCAAAAAGAAAAAGCAAAAGTGTGGATATGACAATGATTGACGAAGAGTATAAAGATTATTTCAAATAGCTTTTTTGCCCAAGCGTGGTAGGACGGAATAAACATCAGCGGTGTTAGCACTTCGGCTATAGTTCGGACTGACGGATATACATCGGCTTTTGTACTTATTTTCAAGGTTAAATCTAAAAAAGGATCCACAAAAAAACGTTTTGGAAATCATCGTTGACCTTTTGGATCCAAACTCAAAAATAGTCATAGAAAATGGAATTGAGCCATGGGTGAAATTCCTATCTTCTCTAACAACAAAAGACAAAACTAAACTTCCCATAAAAGTACATAGTTTCTGTTTGGCCCATTGAGGATAAGGTGATAGTCTTTGTAAGTGTTTTTGGGTTGTTTGTTTGCACTGTCCCAAGATTTCAACGGGATTCTATGATTTAATGAAAGAAGCAGAACTTGGCTATTAATATTGACCTTGGCATATACAGGCACATGGCCTTGCTTGTCCTCTCTATTGCTTCTAACAATAAAATGGACACCAAACGTATTTGGTCTCATTTTTTAGTACTTTTTAAAAGGGTGAAAAATTGAAATATAGATGGAGTAAGGGTTTTGGAGGTTTTTTTGGTCTCAGCGGTGGTAACTGGATTGGTCTCAGGAATTAGCCTAAAATGAAGCTATTTTGATCATATAGTAAATTATTATAATTTAACTAGAAATCCCTAGAATCCTTATTCCTATTGCATTATAGCCAATAAAAAAGCTCAATAATATTACATTATTGAGCTTAAAAGTCGGGTGGACAAGATTCGAAAATGCTTTATAAAAAATTGATTTTTAACCGAATAAATTTCTAAAAAATCAACTACTCAAGGATTTGCACACAGGAATATTTTAAGAGCTGATACCCTACAAAAATAGCAAGAAATGACATTCTAATAAAAGCCATTTTCGAAAAATCGTGTGAGTTATGCCGTTACCTGTTTTTTTTGATTTCCTGAATAAATAGTAAGTTCACTCTTCAACCATCCAGACAAAGGAGAACATCCTACCTTCTATTTGTACAAGCACAAGAACAAGCCATATCACATTGATTATTGTTTTGCATAGACAAAAAACAAAATTCACATGTTAGATAGCATAGGAGAAATAATATGGTTCGCCATTTTCATAACGCCACTGGTAACGATTCCAATAGTTTGGAAGCGAAGTGAGCAATCTAAACTTTATCGCATATTAATTGGACTTGCAATCGCATTACTAATATCATTTGTTTTCTTCATTATGAGTTGGACAATTTTATTACGCAATGGATTAGGACCGACCTGACAACTTGAAGAACAAAACGTTTTAATACTCATCGAATTATTTTTTCACACGCAAACGGTTGCGCGATTTGCTTCGCAAACAGGGACGGTAAATGCCATTTGTTTAATTTTACTTTCAGGAACTACATTTAATTGATGTGGGAGTTGAAGAAGGCCATACCCTCGGTCAGCTTGACCATTACAATAATTTATTGCAAAGTTGAAATATATGACTAGATTTAGATATATACCCACACTTGTATTGCTTGTAGCCGCAATTGGATTGAATGCTCAGGAAAATAAGAATCAAAAAATCGATTCTTTGTTAAAAGTAATGACTCTGGAAGAGAAGTTCGGGCAGATTAATTTGCTTGCTTATTATAGCTCACAAAAAGAAATCATAAAAGAAAGGATAAAAAAGGGAGAAATAGGCGCTTTGCTAAAAGCAAACGGAGCTGCCAATAATCGTGAATTGCAGAAAGTAGCAGTTGAGAATTCAAGGCTTCACATTCCCCTGATGTTCCAGGAAGATGTTATCCATGGTTATAAAACAATTGCTCCTGTTCCTTTAGCTGAGGCAGCCAGTTGGGATATGGAGGCTATACAACAGTCTGCTTCCGTTGCGGCCAGCGAGGCTTCGGCTGCAGGAGTTCAGCTGACTTACGCACCAATGGTGGACATTTGTCGCGACCCCCGTTGGGGGCGCATCATGGAGGGTGCCGGAGAAGATCCTTATCTGGGTAGTGAAGTAGCATCTGCCAGGGTGAAAGGATTTCAGGGTGACAGTTATACTAATGGTACCAATATAATGGCGTGTGTTAAGCACTTTGCAGGATATGGTGCTGCCTTGTCAGGAGAAGATTATGCTATCCTTGATTATTCGGAACGGGATTTGCGTGAATTGTATCTTCCGCCATTTCAGGCTGCTATTAACGCAGGTGCAGGTAGCCTCATGAGTGCATATACCTCCTACAATGCAGTTCCGGCTAGTGCCAACAAATTCTTATTGAAAACTGTACTTCGTGACCAAATGGGTTTCAAAGGGATGGTTATTACTGATTGGAGAACAACTTCAAACCTGGTTTCCATGGGAGTTTGCGGGGATGATTCTTTGGCGGCAGCAATGGCATTAGAAGCAGGTATTGATATGGACATGACTAGCGGGATATTAATGAAGGTTGGCCCGGATTTAATCAGGAAAGGAAAAATTGATGTAAAGGAAATTGACAGGGCTGTTCGCAATGTGTTAAATGCTAAATTCGATATGGGTTTATTCGAAAATCCATACAAATATTTTGATGAAGAACGCGAAAAAAAGGAAATACTTTCGAAAGAAAACAAGGAGAAGGCCCTCGATATGGCAAGAAAAAGCATGGTACTTTTAAAAAATGACGGTGACTTGCTTCCTTTGTCCAGAAATATTAAAACAATAGCAATCATTGGACCATTAGCAAAGGATAAAAAAGATTTAATGGGTAGATGGAATTGTAAGGGTGATGAGAAAGATGTAATTAGTTTATTTGATGGTATTAAAAATGTTGTAGGGCCGTCTACAAAAATCTTATATGCAGAAGGTTGTAGGCTTAATGGCTATAAAAATAATGGGAGTGATTCAATTTCAAAAGCTATTGAAATAGCAAAACAGGCTGATGTGATTATTCTTGCGGTTGGTGAACAGGCGAATTTCACAGGAGAAACTGCCGGATTGGCTGGTTTGCATATTACTCCTGAGCAGGAACAGTTGGTCCGTGCCATACATCAAACCGGAAAGCCCATAGTAAATGTACTTTTTAATGGTCGCCCGTTGGTCTTAACAGAGATAGCTGATAATTCTACGTCGCTTTTAGAAGCATGGCTTCCGGGCACTATGGGGGGAGATGCCGTCGCGGACGTGTTATTTGGAAATTATAATCCGTCAGGTAAATTGCCGGTTACTTTTCCGGCCAACGCAGGACAAATTCCTAATTTTTATGCTAAACGAAAAAAACAATCTGAGACGGGGTATGTGGATGCCAGTAATAAACCACTCTTCCCATTCGGTTTCGGATTAAGCTATACTCATTTTGAATATTCAAAAATTAAATTGTCCGACATAAAAATGAAGCCAAATGGTTTCATAAATGCTACTATAACGCTTACCAATAAAGGAAAATATACCGGACGTGAAGTTGTGCAATTATACATTGGCGACCCGGTTTGCTCTATAATACGCCCAATTAAGGAACTCAAAAAATTCAGCATCGTAGAACTGAAACCAGGCGAATCCAAAATCGTAAACTTTACTATTGGTCTTGATGATTTGTATTTTTTCGATAAGGATTTAAAGAAGACATATGAACCAGGCACATTCAAAGTATATATTGGGAGTAATTCTAGCGAAACAAAAGAAATAAGTTTTGAGCTTTCAAGTTAGACGAGTTCCGCTTAATAATTTTTTTCTTGTTTGAAATGTCTGTAAAATTTTGGTTCACAGGCTGTGAACTTATTTCTAATTGGTTCCCAACTTGGGATTCCGGGAATTCTTTTGCGTAGATCCTTGGAAAGTGTCTCCAAAAACCTACTGCCCCATTCTGTTTACTTTTCGGCATTCATTTTACCCAACTCCCAGTAAAGCTCTATCAGCAGACTACACCAACACACCGAGGACGCAGTATCTTAGATCTTGTATTTTCAAAGTTTCAATGTCCTGTCAGGCGTTCAATTAAATAATGTAACAGAAAAAATAAATAGCTAGCTACCACTATGCGCAACAACCATTTCATACACACATCATAATATTCTGTTACATTGCTTTCCGGGAAAAATAAGTACCTCTTTTCCTGTTTAATCTCCTTCGGCTGTTCCTCAATTAGTCTTTTTATTTCATCAGCGCTCCGGCTAATTAGTATTTCAGTTGACCGGAGGTCGACTTGTGCGGGTTTGTTTTCAAAAGCCTCGAAATTGCTAACCAGCTTTCTATTCATTTCGTTTAAAGAGCTAACGATTAATACCAGCTCATCTATTTTCTGATTTGCCAGTTTTTGTTCTTCCAACACTTCATTCAAAACCGTAATCATTACTTCATTTTCCATAACACTGCTATTATTATTTTTTTACATTCTTCTGAATATTACATCACCCCTACATTGATCGCCTTTGTTTTAGTTTTCGTCTTCGTTTTTCCTCCTCAGTTAATTCTCTTGGCACTGACATACTTTTTTCGTTTGCCATCAAAATCTCCAGCGCATTGGAATTAATCTTGATAAATTCGTCTGCAATTTTCATGTCAGATTCACCATTTCCCGTAAGGTCCGGCGTATTTGTTTTGATAATTTGCAGATTATTTTTAGGTCTCGAATCTTGTTTTTGCTGTGCTATTATTTTCTCTTCTTTGTGAAAGAGCTGAACTTTTAAAGAAGGTTTTAATTCCAGCAACTTTTCAATTCTGCTTAGAGAAAATCCTACATCACTGCCTTTTGTGTATACCTTTTGCTTGTCTCTAAATGCAATCCCCCTAGACTTTATTACTTCATACTTCAAAGCCCTCATCCTTTGCTCGAATTCATGGAAATTAAAAGCCTTGAGAAGGCTTTCTTTAATATCAGTTTTAAGCTTGTCCTTTCTCTGATCCTGACGATTTGTTTGACGCAACTCCTTCGATAAAAACTTTTTCGGACTAAGCACCTGCCTGAGATGATATTTCAATTCCGTGCACCGGCAATAGTCTGCAACCTTCTTATAGTTATTACTATCACTTAAAGTCTTTCCGTCAAATCCGATCCTGTTAGCCACAATGTGCACATGCTGATGCCTGGTATCGTTGTGGTAAATGGCAACGAACTGATTCTTGTTAAAACCCATTTCTTTTGCGCAATCCTCACAAATTTCGCCGAGTTTGTACTTTGAAAGTTGCTCTCCCGGTGCAAAACTTAGGGTGATATGCATCACCGGTTTTGACAATTTTCTATTCAGGTTTCGTACCTCGTTAAACTGCTGAATAAGTTCTTTTTCGTTGCCAAAACATTGATTAAAAACAAGAACTTCCGCCCTGTTTTTAAGCGCTTGTTCGCCAAATTCCTCTTCCGATAATTTGTCATTCAGACAATACTTTAGACACCCATTAAAAGATTTCCCTGTGATTATTTTGCCGATCATTTCAAGTAGGTTTTGATATCAGTAGCGAACTGTTTAATCTGCGTTGATAACACCGTTAATTCTGCTCGTTCAATGGCATTTAACTCCTCTTCCCGGTTACGCTTTTTTGCCACCTGGTTCATGTTTGCCGCAAGGTGATTTAATGTTGCAGTGAACAGTAAAATTTCTTTTGGGAGGGCTTTTACCTTCCTGTCAACCTGTCCACCCAGGGCGAGGTTGCGTAAGAATTCCGACACTGAAACAGTTGCCTTCTCAGCTTTTGTTTCAATGATCATCCGCTCCACACGGTTACACATAACGGCCAATTGTTGATCCCTTCTGACAAACTTTTTGGGTCTGCCTCCCGCATGTTTCGTTGGTTTTTCCTCATTATCCATATCCTCATATTTTCTTTTCAATAGCTATCGCACTAACTCTATGAATGCCGCCACAAGCGGCATGAATAGAGCCAGCCTAGTTTCGACGAAGGAGAAACATAGCTGGCTACGGTTGAAAAAAATCCTTACCGCAGTCTTTGCCTTTGTTTAAAAGCAGGCTTTAAGTGCATCAGTTGATCATTTAAATCTTTAAAGTCTTTATAAAGATGTCGCTCATCTTTGAACTTTTCTGATAACTTTAAAGCGAGTTGAACACACCGTTCTCCTGCAGGATCGTTATCTAAGCATAGCTTCACTACTGTATAGGTCATCATTTTTTCAATGCTCTTTTCAAAGAAGGAGAGGCTATTCAGCACCAGAAAATTTGTCAATTCGTTCCCACTGTTATGCATCGTTTCGTATGAAAGAAAACTGAAAAAGCCCTCGAACACTAAAAGATTTTCGACATTTTCTTGATCAATGAGCGTGGTATCTTTAGGAGAACTTGACCCTTTGAAATATTTATTTCGAAGCTCAAAACCGCCGCTATTATTCTTAAATCCAAGAGCATAATAGCGTTTACTATTTGTTTCAAAATCTACCTCATAAAGGAATTCTATCGCAACCTCCAGTGAAACATTTCGCTCTTGTAAATAAGCCAGCAAATTACCGTTCGAAATCGGTTGATTGGCATCCAGAATGGTGATCTTGGATGCATGCTTTTCATCGGAGTTTTTAACACCTTCTTGCGGTTGAAAAAGAAAAGGAGATTTCAATTTTTGCAGCAATTCTTTTACGTTGCAACCGTAGTACAAAATGCCAAGATCAATCATGTTTCCACCTTTTCCAAGTCCGTGATCGTACCAAACATTCAGCTTTCTATTAACCTTAAAAGAGGCTGTTTTCTCCTGCCGCAAGGGCGATAAATACCAGTAGTCATTGCCGGAAATCTTTTGTGGGGAGTGGCCCTTTTTTGTCAGCCAGTCCACTATATCAATTGACTTTGCATGACGTGTATTAAAATATTCTTTGTCCATTTTGCAAACCTTTAATTAGGAAAAAAGAATTGACAAAATCTGTCTTTTGAAAAGACGACAGAGAGGTATCGATACGCTCAATGCGTATGCTTACCCGACTCAAGCAATTTTTGAATTTCGTCAGCGTCGTAAAAATGAACGCCGCCAATCTTTGAGAAAGTAATTATCCCATTGTTCTTTAAGGTTTGTAATGTACCCGGAGAAATTTTTAGAAGACGTCGTACTTCGTGGGAATTCAACCACTTCTTCAATGGTGGTTGCAGGGAGGGTTTCAATGCGGAGATTAGATCAGCTACAATACTTTTTCTTAGTTCCTGTAAGTCGTCTGTGGTGACTAACTGAGACGCATAAATCCTCTTTGGATACTCCAATGTGTCGTTTGTTTTTAACTCTTTCATACTTCACGTTTTTCGTTTTTTAAATAGAGCTACTAGTTTCAAATCTAATCCATGTGATTTGTAAACAAACAACATCTTCAAAAATTAAAGGGGTGTTTGTTTATTATCATTTTATTTTATTTGGATTACTAAAGTAGAAAGGGTTTTTGAAACGATCCTAAGCAAAATATACCGAGGATAACCTTCAAATGTATGCGTAAAAGGAAATCCCAAGACTTTGATCAGCGCTTTTTAGAGCCAGGCAGATATGCCTGAAATTTAGCCGGCAAGCTGTTAGCCAATTGGAAATTCGTTGGAAAACCTACAGGATTTTGGTTCCCAACTTGGGAACCAATTGCAAAAATTGAAAGAAAAAACTATTTTTTAGTTGATCCAGGCTTAGATAAGTCTGAACTTGTACTACAATTCTACTAATAACATTTTCTTGACAATGTCCTTCTACAAACAAAAAGGACCTGCCAAGAAAATGTTAAGCTGGCAGGTTATTCACTTCTTTTCAATTTCTTCTGTCGAAGTCTCAGTTCCACACCCAACATATCTTCTTCGATCTTTTCTTCGTCGACTTCGGCATAGATTAGAGTTGTAGTAAGCTTAGAATGATCTAACATTTTCGACACTGTTTCTATAGGGACATTATTTTTCAGTGTAACTGTTGTACCAAATGTGTGACGAGCAATATGAAACGTAAGCTCCTTTTTTATGCCGCAGATTTCAGCGATAATTTTCAAATTTCTATTTACTTCCTGATTGCTAGTTTTTGGAAATACAGTTCCGTTTGCTATAGATGCGGGCAAACATTTATACCTGTCAATAATTTCACAAGCGATTTCCAATAAAGGAACTGGAGAAAGTTCATCCGATTTTTTCCGGTAAGTTGTAAGCCAGCGTTTGCCATCATTGCTTACATAGAAATCCTTTTCAGAAAGTTTTATTACATCTGCATAGGCGAGCCCGGTGTAGCAACTAAACACAAAAAGATCTTTTACAAATTCTAACTTCGGGTTGCCGAATGATTGATTTTCGATGTTTATCAATTCATCAATGTGCAATTTTTTTCTTTTCGTTTTTTTAAACTTCAATTCGTAATCTTCAAAAGGATTTGAACTTATCCACCCTAGTTTCTTTGCCCAGCGTATCATCTTTTTGATTCTCTCCAGGTGCTTATAAACGCCGTTACCTTCACACGGATCATGCTTTTTAATTGGCCGGTGCCGAATAAAATATTCTACATTGGTTAGGAACTGATAATCCAGTTCTATCAGGTAAACATCTTCCTTTCGCAATTCTTGTTTCAAAAACTGTTTAAGATATTCCGCCGTTGTGCGGTAATTTTTCATTGTTCCTTCTTCTAATTGATCTGCATAAATTTTATAATGATAGCTTATCAATTCATTCAGTGTATGGCCGGTTTTTGTTCTCGTCTGTTTTTCTAAGTATGCGTCTTTAACAGTATCTGCGGTCACTGTTAGATCTTTGTCTCGAAGGATTCGGTATTTTTCGGTAATCAGAAAGCGTATACATGAAATGTAACGGTTGGTTTCTTTTGCGGTAATGCTATTGCCTTTTACCTGCTCTCTTTTTGAATCCCACTCGTCAAGATTTACTTTTTGCTTAATAGAGATTTCTCGGATAATCCCATCAACGGTAATCCTTGCAAATACGTCAGCTTTCTCTTTAATGGTTCTATCAACTCTTACAATAAAATCAACGCTAAAACTATGTTCTGTTCTCATAAAAAATAAATAAGATGTTAGAAAATAGCCCTTAGAAATACTCATGCAGTGCAAAGCAAAAAGATTCGAACTATGACCTAATGCGAAGCAGATAACCGACTAAATATCAACGCACTATGTCAAATTCTGTGAGCAAATCTGTGTGCAAATCCTTGAGCAAATTAAAAATTGCATTTTGCTCAAGGATTTGCACACGAAAAATTTGAATTTATTTGAAATTATTTGATTGGCTAAAAATTAAAAAGCTCACAAAATCAATGTTTTATGAGCTTCTTTAAATCGGGTTGTTACCCTTTTAGTCGGGTGGACAAGATTCGAACTTGCGACCCCTTGCACCCCATACAAGTGCGCTACCGGGCTGCGCCACCACCCGAACTCCATACAAGACAGTTGTCTTGCGGTTATTTCGAAGTTTTCTGCTTGCTATTTTGGGGTGAGCAAGCTTAAAGAACCTTTCTATTAAAACTAATACAAAGAACGATTTACTGCAGCTCACTTGCGACCCTCCCGCCCTGCGGGATGCGCTACCGGGCTGCGCCAACATCCGAACTACCAGCAGAATGAAGAGTTACTTTACCCGTCAGATCCCTGCAAGTTACTCAATCACATATAATTGAGGGCTGCAAAGCTAAGAGAAAAGACGATAATTTGAAAATTTGAAAATGAGGAACGCCGTCAATGAAGGATTCAGACGCAAGATCAAAGCACCTAAACATTTTGAAGCGGACTCCGAAAATTTTCAAATTTTCCAGCTCCCAAATTTTCAAATTATTGAATTACAACCCGTAACTTCGCTCAATTCTCAAGCAATGAAGGTCCTAATCAAGAAAGCAAAAATCAACGATCCAGCCTCTCCTTTTCACAACAGCAAAAAAGATATTTTAGTTGAAAATGGCATCATCCGCGCCATCGATTCTGCTATTACGGAATCTGCCGATGAAGTGGTTGATATCCCCAACCTTTCGGTTTCACCGGGCTGGATGGATGTTTTCGCACACTTTTGTGATCCGGGCATCGAACATAAGGAAACACTTGCAACAGGCGCTTCTGCTGCAGCTGCGGGCGGTTTTACCACAGTTATGGTTTTACCAAACACCAAACCAGTGATCGATACCAAATCACAAGTGGAATACATCGTTCGTGCGTCTGAGAGTCTTCCCGCACAAATTTTGCCGATAGGCGCTATTACCAGGAAAACCGAAGGAAAGGAACTGGCTGAAATGTACGACATGCATGCCAGCGGCGCCGCAGCATTTACCGACGGTCTCCATCCTTTGCAGTCTTCGGGCATTTTGCTGAAAGGATTGCAATATGTAAAAGCATTCGACGGTGTGATCCTGCAGTTGCCCGACGATGAAAGCATCGCTGCTCACGGATTGGTGAACGAAGGCATTATTTCCACGCGCCTTGGTCTACCCGGAAAGCCTTCGATTGCAGAAGAGCTAATCGTTTCAAGAGATATACAACTCGCAAAATATACCGATTCACGTGTTCACTTTACAGGCATCAGCTCGCCGAAATCTGTGGCACTAATCAAAGAAGCAAAGGAGCATGGCGTCAAGGTAACCTGTTCTGTTGCCCCCTATCATCTCGCCCTTTGTGATGAGGACCTGATGCAATATGATACCAATCTTAAAGTAAATCCGCCACTTCGTACACGTGAAGACATGGAAGCGCTTCGTGTAGCCGTGGCCGAGGGGGTGATCGATTGTATAGCCACCCATCATTTGCCGCAGGATTATGATGCCAAGGTGCTCGAGTTTGAATACGCAAAAGATGGCATGATAGGACTCGAGACTTGCTACAGCATTCTCAGAACTTATTTACCACAATTGCAGGAAGAAAGAATTGTAGAATTGCTTTCTGTTAATCCAAGAAAAATATTTGACCAGCCCGCAAGCATCAATGTTGATCAAAAAGCAAGTTTAACACTTTACCAACCTGATGAACATTATAAATTTACTCAAAAAAATGTAGCTTCCAAATGCAGCAACACTCCTTTCATTGGTAAAGACTTTGTAGGAAAAGTTGCAGGGACTGTTTACGGAAAAAAGTTGTCGCTTAATCAATAGTACTTATGAAGACCAAAAATGCACATTTACTGGCAGGCTTAGTAATTGGAATCGCCGTGATCATTGCGTATCTCCTTATTTCATATACCAGCTTAAAAAACAATGCAACCGTAAGCTTTTTGCCGGCGATCGTTTTGTTTGTGTTAGCTGCACTGAACGTTGTAAACTACAGCCGTAAAGCGGAGGAACCACTTTCATTTGGCAACGCATTCGCGTTTGGCTTTAAAAGCATCGCCGTAACCTCGGTCATTATGATCGCTTACTCTGTTTTCTCCGTTACGATTTTGTTTCCCGAACTAAAAGAAGAAGCCGTTAAAGCAACCATTGAAGCATTGAAACAACAAGGGAATACACTTCCTGCAGACTTTGAAAAAACAGCGAGAGATAGTGTGAATAAAGGCTATATTCCAATAGCCATTTCATCGGCATTGATCAGTACGCTGGTAACCGGCGCAATCGGTTCTGCTTTGGGTGCTGCACTTAGAAAAAAGAATTCATAAATAGCAATTTATCATCCAGTAACTTTATTGAATGGATCTATCTGTTGTAATACCGCTTTTAAACGAAGATGAATCACTTCCGGAACTTTGTGCATGGATACAAAGAGTGATGATCGCGAATAACTATAGCTATGAAGTTATTCTGATTGATGATGGAAGTACGGACAATTCATGGGAGGTGATTGAAAAACTTCGTTCCGAAAACGGCTGTATCAAAGGCATACGTTTTCAGAGAAATTATGGCAAATCTGCAGCGCTGAACGAAGGCTTCAAGGCTGCTACAGGCGAAGTGATCATTACGATGGACGCCGATTTGCAGGATTCTCCAGATGAAATTCCGGAGTTGAGGAAAATGATCCTCGTTGACGGATACGACTTGGTAAGCGGCTGGAAGAGGAAACGTTTTGATAACAAACTCACTAAAAATATTCCTTCCAAACTATTCAATGCGGCTACCCGTGCGGTTTCTGGCATTAAGTTGAACGACTTCAACTGCGGCCTGAAAGCTTATCGCAAAAAAGTGGTAAAGAGCATTGAAGTATATGGAGAAATGCACCGCTACATTCCTGTAATTGCCAAGTGGAGCGGCTTTAGAAAAATTGGCGAAAAAGTGGTGGAGCACAGAGCCCGCAAATACGGCGTTACAAAATTTGGTTTGGAAAGATTTGTAAACGGATTCCTTGATCTTGCCTCAATAACATTTGTGGGCAGGTACGGCAAACGTCCTATGCACTTCTTCGGATTGGCAGGATCAATATTCTTCCTCATCGGTTTTGGAGTAAGCGCTTACCTGATCATTTCAAAACTGATAGATTTCAGTTTTTCACTCACTACAAGACCTTCGTTTTATATAGCCCTTACCACTATGGTAATGGGTACAATGTTGTTCCTCGCAGGATTTTTGGGTGAATTGATCGCACGTAATTCTGCTTCGAGAAACTCCTATTTAATTGAGCAAAAGTTAGGATTGAACCAACATCAGGCATGAGCAAAAAAATAGTTATTCTAGGTCCGGCGCATCCCTTCAGAGGCGGAGGCATTACAACTTTTAATGAGCGCCTTGCAAGGGAATTTATGAGCATGGGCAATGATGTAACTATTTACAATTTCACACTGCTGTATCCTTCTTTTCTTTTTCCGGGGAAAACGCAATACGCAACCGGCCCGGCTCCGGAGGATTTGACAATACTTCAGCGCCTTAATTCCATTTGGCCGCTCAGCTGGTTAAAAACCGGCAGAGAGATTAAGGCGTTAAAGCCAGATTTAGTGGTGGTGCGCTATTGGTTACCTTTAATGGGACCAGCGCTGGGAAGCGTTTTAAGAATAGTAAGAAAAAACAAACACACAAAGATCGTCGCCATTACCGACAATATTTTACCGCACGAAAAACGTCCCGGCGATACTGCGTTTACAAAATATTTCCTCAAACCCTGTGATGCTTTCATTACCATGAGCGATAAAGTAATGAAGGATCTGAAGCAGTTTAATATAACTGTTCCTGTTAAAAAAGTGGAACATCCACTGTACGATAACTTTGGAAAGGCTGTTGCTAAAACTGAAGCCAGGCAACATCTCAAGCTGGATCAGCAAGACAAAGTTTTACTTTTCTTCGGATTCATCCGCAAGTACAAGGGCCTAGACATTTTGCTGGATGCTGTTAAAATCGTAAAAGACACAGGATTCGTTTATGGTAAATTCAAGCTACTGGTAGCTGGAGAGTTTTACGATGATAAAAACATTTACCTGCAACAAATACAACAATTAAATATAGGCGACAACGTCATCATTAGCTCTGATTTTATAGAAGACGATGAAGTGAAATACTACTTTTGTGCGGCGGATGTTGTTATCCAACCGTATAGAAATGCAACGCAGAGTGGAGTCACACCACTTGCCTATCATTTTGAAAAGCCGATGATCGTCACGAACGTTGGCGCTTTACCTGATTATGTACCAAATGGCAAAGTGGGCCTTGTTTGCAAACCTGAGGCACTTGATCTGGCACAAACTATTCTTCAGTACTTCATTTTCGGTGAAGAACGCTTCGTTCCTTTTTTGCGTGAGGAAAAAAAGAAATACAGCTGGGAAAAGCTCGCGAAAGCAATTGAAGAGATTGCTCATTAGAACATAGACAGTCACGACCCTGTGAAATTTGACAAACGTTTCAAATTTCAAATCATTTTAATCATCATCAACCGTAAAAATCCGCGTTCCATTCTCTCCCATTTTCAAATTTTCACATCTTCAAATTTTCAAATTACTGCGCTTATGCACCCCTGTGGAAAAGTTAATCTGAAAAATTGTAGACTTAACACGAAATTTAATTTCAAATTGGATGAGAAAACTGCATGGAAGAAAACCGAGAAATATCTGCCCTTTTTCACCTTATGGACGACCCCGATGGAGAAGTCTTTAATTTGGTAAGCGATCGGATCGTTTCATTTGGGAAAAACATTATCCCCAACCTGGAGCATCTCTGGGAAAATACTCCCGACGAAACTACCCAGGAACGCATCGAATTACTCATCCACCGCCTGCATTTCCGTGATCTTACAGATGATTTTACAAAATGGAAGAACCAACCGGAACCGGATATTCTGGGCGGAGCATTGCTGGCGGCAAAATATCAATATCCGGAACTGACAGCCGCACAACCTCTGCAGGAAATTGAAAAAATGCGCCGCAACATCTGGCTGGAGCTGAATGGATACCTAACTAGTCTGGAACAAACGAAAGTCATCACCACCATTCTTTATAAATACTACCGTATAAAGGGAGTGGAAGTTGTCTATACCGAACCCAACGATTTCCTGCTCAACAAACTGCTGGATGCACGCAAAGGCAATACCTTTAACAATGGAATTCTATTGTTGATCATATCAAATCTGTTGGACATTCCCATTCGTGCAGTTAATATTCCGCGACAGTTTATCCTTGCATATTATGACGTGGAAGACGGTGACTGGGAAGAGGTAAAGAAAAATCCCGCTGACAGAATTCAATTTTACATTGACCCCACCAATGGACAAGTGTACACGCAAAAAGACGTGGATACCTACTTCCACCGTATTTCAGTACCACCTGTGACCTCCTACTTCAAGCCACTCGATAACAAAAAAGTAATACAATTACTGCTGGAAGAACTTGCCAAATGTTTCGAAAAAAACAAACATTTGTACAAGTATAACGAGCTCATGGGGCTTTCCGACCTCCTGGGCGAGTAAACTTTTTTGCAATTTTTCAGTTATGATATCTGAGTTTTGTTAGTCGAAGAAGCTGCAAATCTCAGATATCAGGCATATTTTTTTTGTAACTTTCGTTACCCATAACTCTCTACTCAAAACTTATTAATAAATAAAACCTGCATTATCATGAAACCAAACATTGGTATTCCAGAAAATCATTTGAAGCAAGCAGCTGAAAAATTGAACGTCCTTTTAGCAGATGAAACGATTTTATATACAAAGACGAGAAATTACCACTGGAACTACGAGGGTGATAATTTTATGGAAATGCACAAACTCTATGAAGAACAATATGAAGAGCTGGCAGAACACATCGATGGTGTTGCTGAAAGAATTAGAATGCTGGGCCACCACGCAGAGGGTAGATTAAAAGATTATCTTGAACTGGCTCGCTTAGACGAACCCGCTTATACCACCAACCAGGATGAACAAGTGAAAAACCTCGTAAGCGATCACGAAACATTAGCCAATCTCATCAGAAAAGACATCAAAGAAGTCGATGGCCTTGGCGACACCGGAACCGCAGATTTCCTTACGGGTCTGTTGAGATTCCACGAGCAAAAAGCGTGGATGCTTCGCTCTTACCTGAAATAATTTGTCGGAATTTGAAAATGTGATAATTTGAAAATTGCGGTCTCCGTGGTTGTTGAATTCACGTTTGAAGAAATCAAATAACAAGCAGTGCCGGTTAATGACCGGCATTGTTTGTTTATAGATCTAATTATTTTGTCAGCATTTGTAACATATCCCAACATCCTTGCGACGCTCCGTTCGTCGGCAGAATATTCTTCGGCATTTTTATTCAACATTACAATTCCAAAACAAATGCCTACCGATCATCACAATCTCTGCCCTTGAACCCCATTTTCAAATTTTCAAATCTTCATATTTTCAAATTACATGTACTTTTGTAAACTATGAATTGCACATCAACCAATGCTTCATTTGCAGAGACAGGGTTCTTCTCTAAAATAACTTTGGACTACATTGCAAACGCAGAGGCATTACAACCATTCTATAAACATTCACAGGATATAAAAGGCATTCAACAAGCTATTGCAGCACGACAATCATTCCCAACCAACAGGCAATTGCTGGTAGATGCATTGAAAGAGCAATATGCTGGCGTAGCGAATGTTGCTGAAGTAAACAACAACATAGAAAGTCTATTACAGGAAAATACATTTACGATTGTTACTGCGCACCAGCCGAATATTTTCACCGGCTACTTGTATTTCGTTTACAAAATATTGCACACGATCAAACTTGCTAACGAACTAAAACAACAACTGCCACAATACAATTTTGTTCCTGTTTACTATATGGGTAGCGAAGATGCTGACCTTGATGAATTGGGCAAAGTAACAGTAGACGGACAAAAGTTTGTTTGGCAAACCACACAAACCGGCGCTGTTGGCAGAATGAAGGTTGACAAGGCTTTGCTGAAAATGATCGACGCATTTGACGGGCAACTATCTGTCTTCCCACATGGCAAAGATTTGATCCAATTGCTGCGTGAATGTTATGCAGAAGGATCAAATATTCAAACGGCTACATTCAAACTCGCACATGCACTTTTTTCAAAATTTGGCTTGACCATTTTGATCCCTGATAGTGCAGCTTTGAAAGCAACCATGTACAAAATTTTCCAAGAAGATTTTCTGTATAAAACACCTTCTTCTATTGTTGAAGGCACAATTAAAAAACTGGATCACCATTATAAAGTACAAGCGAATCCAAGAGAAATAAATCTCTTTTACTTAAAAGATAATATTCGCGAACGCATTGTTGACTATAATGGCGGCTATAAAGTAGATCACCAGCAAATACATTTTACCAAAGAAGAATTACAACAGGAACTGGCACAACATCCCGAACGCTTTAGCCCCAATGTTATATTGCGCGGCATGTTCCAGGAAACAATTTTGCCGAACATTGTATTCATCGGCGGTGGCGGCGAATTGGCGTATTGGCTGGAACTAAAAGATCTTTTCGAACATTACAATGTGCCCTATCCTGTTTTGCTGTTGCGCAATTCATTCTTAGTAGTCGAAAAGAAATGGAATGAAAAGATCAGCCATCTCAATTTTGACATTGCAGACTTTTTCAAACCTGAAAACATAATGCTGGAGAAACTGGTAAAACGTGACTCCAACGTACAGGTTGACTTAAACAATGAGTTCAAGGATTTTGACGCATTGTACAAACATTTGAAAGACATAGTGAACAACATCGACACTACATTGCTACAACACGTAGATGCACTGCACACAAAAAGCGCCAAGCAACTACAGAATCTGCAAAAGAAAATGCTTCGTGCTGAAAAAAGAAAATTCTCTGCACAGCAGCGTCAGATAGCAGTTATTAAACAGGCTCTCTTCCCAAACAATAGCCTGCAGGAAAGAACAGATAATTTTATGCCGTTCTATGCGCAATACGGGCCGACGTTTATCGATTGTGTTTACAACAACACGCAAGGTTTGGGCAAAGAACTCATCGTTATTTCGCTCCTTTAGAGACGGATAAAAATCCGTCTCTGGTGCGGCACCAGCACGAAATACCCATACACATACATTAATTATAACGTTCGGGCACATGTCGCACCCGAACGTTTTTTCTAAACAGGATTCTGTTGCAACAGAGACGCATTTTCATGCGTCTCTACAAAAAAAGGGCCCGTTTAGAAAAACAGCCCTTTCCTTTTTTAAAAAACAATATATCAAACACGAAATTGCCTTGATCGATACAAGAGCGAATGCGATTCGCCCCTACCATTTTCAATTTTCAACTCTCCCTGTCACGCGGTACAATGAAATCTGCGCAGTCAAATAATCATACACGGCTTCGAGGTAATTCAATTGTGCTGCGGTGAGCGCCAGCTCCGCATCAGTCAATTCAAGTCGTGATGCAACACCTTTTGCGTATCGATACTGAGTGATGTCATAACTAAGCTGTGCTGTTTCTTTTACATTGATTCTTGTTTGCATGCGTGCACTTGTTTCATTCAACGCGGACACAACCTGCTTTACGTCCACATGCAATTGCTCATACACGTTTTCCGTTTGCAAGGCAGCCTGTTGTTTATCGATCTTCGCCTGTGCAATCTTCGCATCTTTACTAAAGCCACTAAATATAGGCACGTTTACCTGTGCACCAACGAAGGTTGTAGAAGGATAATAAGCATTTGCATAGTTAAACTGATTCGTTTGCGTTTGTATCATGTATTGCCCTACCAATGCTACATTAGGTCGCTTGTCTGCCCTTGCTAATTGAATCTGTTGATCGCTTATTTGTTGTTGCAAAGCAACGGCTTTCAGGTCCGCTCTTTTTTCTTTTGCCTGGTTGTAAACATCTTCTTCAGAAGGAACTGTTTTTTCTGCAAGCGGCAAAGCGATGGAATCTATCAGTTCAATTGTCTGTAATGAATCAAGACCAAGCAATGTTTTCAATTGTTGTTTGTTTACCTCAATTGCGTTAGACAACTTCAACAGATCAGGTTCCAGATTTTTTACCGATGTATAAGCTCTCAACGTATCTACGCGTAGCGCCCTTCCTTGTGCCAGCAACGATCGTGAATCCTGCAGGGCTTTTTCATTACGTGAAAGACTTTCTTTTTGCAGCTTGATGCGTTCGCCTAAAACGACTATCAATAGATAAGTTTGGCGTGCATATGCAGCAACAGCCGTTTGTTTATCTGACAATGAAAGTTTGCTTTCCTCTTCCAAAAGTTTCGCTTGTGTGTTGGCAGACTTTGCCGAAGGATCGTACAAAGGTTGAATCACATTGAACGCTCCCAACGCCTGATCTTTTCCACCGAAACGGCTATATGGAATTTTATCATCGGCGCCATTATTTCCCAACCCAAAAAATATGGGTTGAGAAAAATAATGAGACACTTGTGCGGTTACGCCAACTACAGGCAAATACTTGCTGCGTGCTATCTTTGAACCTTCCTGTGCTTTGCTTATATCCAGGCTGCTGATCTTTATTTCCCTGTTATGTTGTACGGCCATCGAAACCGCATCTTTTATGGACAACCGCTGAACACCCGGCTGTTGTGCACTCGCGACGTACGAGATGGAACACAACGCTATGAACAGCAGCAATGTGTAGACAAAATATTTATAGTTAAAATTATCCGCGTGCATGATTATTATTTTACTTAATGAACAATAGAAGGTTGAGCAATCAGTTCTCCATGACCACCGGAAACAATGCCAGCTTCAACTTTCTTTTTATATGTGCGGGAGAAGAATGAATACACCGAAGGAATTACGTACAACGTAAGTACACCGGCGAATAACAAACCGCCCACTACCACGATACCCAGTGATGTCCTGCTTCCTGATGAAGTACCCAGCGACAACGCAATTGGCAACGTACCAAAAATCATTGCTAATGTTGTCATCAATATTGGTCTGAAACGTGAGATCGCAGCATCTAGGATCGCATCCTTCACACTCATTCCCTCCTGCTTTCTCTGGTTGGCAAATTCAACAATGAGGATACCATTCTTCGTAATCAAACCAATCAACATGATGATACCGATTTCACTGAACACGTTGATTGATTGATGTGTGAGCCACAGACTCAACAATGCTCCTGTTACTGCCATTGGCACCGTCAGCAAAATGATGAATGGATCGATGAGACTTTCAAACTGTGCGGCCAATACGAGATAGATCAATATGATCGCAAAGACGAAAGCAAACACAAGGCTGGAGCTACTTTCAGAAAAGTCGCGGCTTTGTCCTGCTAGATCTTTTCTAAATCCTTTTGGTAAAACTTTTGTTGCAATGCCGTCCATTTCTTTGATCGCTTCGCCGAGACTTACGCCTGCTGCCGGTGTGGCAGAAATGGTAGCACTGTAAGATTGATTGTAGCGATAAATAGCAGGCGGACTCACACTTTCATTTCTTGTTACAAGATTATCCAGCGACACCATATCTCCGCTACCTGACTTCAGGAACAATGAACTCAAATCGGTTGGTGCAGATCTTTCTTTTCTCTCCAGTTGTCCGATCACTTCATATTGTCTGTCGTTGTAAATGAAGTAGCCATATCGTCTTCCGCTCAATGCGAGTTGCAAGGTTCTTCCTATTTCCTGTGTCGAAATACCAAGTTGTGCAGCACGCTGTCTGTCAATGGTGATGCCTATTTCCGGACGATTGATCTTGAAGTCAGGATCCTGAAAGCTGAGTTTTTTGCTTTGGTAAACTTCGCCCATTAACTTAGGCATAACATCTTCAAGGCTTTTTAAATCCGGAGCCTGTATCACGTATTGTAAAGGTTGTGAACTGGAAAAACCTCCGATGGTTGGTATTTGTATAGGAATACAAATCACATTTCTGAATCGGGCGGAAGCCGCTACGAGTTTTTCATACACCTGCTGCTGCGTCATTCCGCTTTTACGATCTTTCGGATCTTTCAGGAATATCCACTGGAAGCCGCCATTTACAGGCTGAACGAGCGTTCCAGATGAAGCTGCAACTGCTGCGTATGTTCTGTTCTCATTTAAATCAGGAATAGAATCCGACACATAATTACTGATCTCCTTCATGGTTTGCTCCATGCTTTCGTAAGATGTTCCTTCAGGTGCGATCACTGCCAAACCTACCATTGATCTATCTTCCAGCGGAGCTAATTCTGATGGTAATTTAGGAGCTAGAAAATAGGCAACCCCAAATGATATCAACAATATCGCAAAGCCAAGCCATCTTACTTTAAAGAACGCTCTCAATGTTTTCGCATAGCCCCTGTTCAATGCTACGAACCATGGCTCAGTCTTACGATACAGCCAACCGTGTGAGGCGCCAGCTTTCAATAAGTAAGCACTCATCATTGGTGAAAGTGTCAGCGCAACGAAAGCTGAGATCAGCACAGAACCAGATACCACGATGGCAAATTCTTTAAACAATCTTCCTGTAATTCCTCCCAGGAACAGTATTGGCAAGAATACTGCTGCGAGTGTTACAGTGGTGGAAATAACCGCGAAGTAAATTTCATCGGAACCTTTTCGCGCTGCTTGCAATGGCGTCATGCCTTCTTCTACCTTGCTGTAAATATTTTCAAGCACTACGATCGCATCATCCACCACGAGTCCGATGGCGAGTACCAATCCGAGCAGCGTCAATACATTGATGGAAAAATTACAGATGTACATAATGAAGAATGCAGAAATGATTGACACCGGAATGGCCACCAACGGAATGATCGTACTTCTCCAGTCGCGTAAGAAAATGAAAATGATCATTGCCACGAGGCCAAACGCGAGCAGCAATGTTTCTTCTACTTCAGCCAGTGAGTTGCGTACCGGAATGGTAAAATCTTTACCAAGTGAAATGATGTAATCTTTTGGCGCAGATTTTACGATGTCATCAAAGCGTTTCTTAAACTCATCCACAATAGCCAGAGAGTTTGCACCACGTTGGGGCTGCACTCCTGTACCCACGCCGTAGCGGGCCGTTTGTCCTTCGCCCACGATCATTGCTGTACGTTCGTTTTGAGAGGACATGATGGCCGTACCAACATCTTTGAACCGCACGATACCACCACCTTTTTCACTCACGATCATGTTGTTAAAATCGTCTTCTGTCACCAATCTTCCCTGTGTACGAAGTGTAACCTCTGTATTGTCGCCTTCAATTCTTCCGCTTGGCAAATCGACATTTTCTTTTTGCAACGCTGTCTGAATATCGGCAGGTGTTAAATGATACGCAGCGAGTTTTACCGGGTCCATGCGCAGGCGCATGGCACGTTTACGACCCGCATATGTATCAACCAAACGCACGCCGGGTATGGATTGCAGTCTTTCTTTGATATTGATGTTTACAAAGTCAGTAATGTCTTCAAGGCTTTTATTATCACTTTGAACAGTTAAGAACACAAGAAAATCTGCAGGACCCGCCTTCTCAACTATTGTAGGTTCAATGTCTGTAGGTAATTGCTGACGCGACTTGGAAACCTTGTCCCGTACATCATTTGCAGCAGCTTCCAGATCTGCATTCAAGTTAAACTCTACTGTTATAATGCTGACCTGCTCTCTTGATTGAGATGAGATGGCACGAATACCATTTGCCTCCGCAACCGCTTCTTCCAACGGCTTTGTAACTTGTGAAGCGATGATATCCGCACTGGCACCGGGATACACGGTGGTTACTGTTACAATGGGTGAATCCGTTACGGGATATTCCCTTGTACCGAGATACGTGTAACCAACGATCCCGAATAAAATCAATAGGACTGACATTACCCCCGCCAGCACTGGCCGGGATATGCTTACTTGTGAAATAGCACTCATAAATATGTTGTATGATTTATAGTATAACGGGCGGGATTTTAGTGATAGTTGTTCGTTGTTGGTTGGTAGTTGTTAGCCTTTAGTATTGAATAGTCGTTATTGAAGTCTAACAACTAACAACTATCAACTAACAACTTATTTAACGGTAACAAAACGAATCGCTGAACCCGGCACCAATCGTAGCAAATTGCTCGTTATCACCGTATCGCCGGATTGTAAACCTTTCAGCACTTCTACATTCGAGGGGTTACGTTGACCTATTTCCACCGGCACAATCTGCGCTTTGCCATCTTTAGCAACGTACACATTGTAGCCTTGTGAAGATGGCATCAACGCTTGTGATGACACCAACAATGCATTATTAGATGAATGTAATGAAAGGTTCAATCTTGCACTTTGTCCTGCCATCAATGTCCTTCCTGAATTATCTGCCACCGCACGAACTAACAAGGTCCTTGTATTCTGATCAAGTTTTGCTTCACGTGCCACTACTTTTGCAGTGTACTGTTTATTGTCAGAAGCAACAGTGAACTTTTGTAAACTTCCGGGAGCAATTGTGTTTGTGTATTTTTCCGGCACGTTGAATTCAACTTTTACAGAACTATTGTCTTGAATGTTGGTCAGTATCGTGCTCGTAGAAACGATAGCACCGGGATAGGCATGAATGATACCGATCTGTCCATCAAACGGAGCACGGATGCGCGTTTTGTCGATCATTACTTTCAACTCGAGTATTTGAGCCAGCAATACTTTTAAGTTGGTAAAAGCCTGATCGTAATCCTGTTGCACAACTGCCTCATGTTTGATCAAATCACGAAGTCTGTCTTCATTAAGCGCTGCGAGCTTTTCCTGTTGTTGTAATTTTTCAAGCTGCGCTTTCAGGTCTGCGTCGTCAAGTTGAAAAAGCAGAGTGCCTTTCTTCACGAGCGATCCTTCTTTTACATTCACGCTTACAATTTTCCTGGTAAGCTCACTCGCAATATCCACCTGTTGATTGGCCACCAGCGTACCGGTTACCTCCAGTATGTCTGTTAAAACGGAAGGAGTTATAATGTTACCGTCTACAGCAGTTGCCTGGGGTACGGTGTTGATGGCCGCGTGATTTGGTTCCTTTGCCTGGCTGGAGCATGCGGCCAGTAAAATAGATGAACCAATAATGAATAAGGATAAGTTTAATAGTCGTTTCGCCCCTTTAAAATCTGTCAGCATGGTTGTTCTTTTTTCGATTTATTTAAATATTTCAATAAATAAATTGCATCTTTATGGAGGAATTCAAAATTGAAATAGAATACAAATCTATTGATTTATTTAAATAAATCAATAAATAACTCAAAAAAAATTTTGTTAGACTTTTAGTCCTTCCAAAAATTTAATATAATCATCTATCACATAATTGTTTAGAGAGTATTTCACATTACGGCCTTCTTTTTCTGAAGAAATGAGTTCATTGTCGATTAACTGTTTCAAGTGGTGACAGATGGAAGGTTGGGCCAGATCGAGGGTTTCGTTGAGGTCCACACAATACAGACAATCTTTGCTCTTCTTCACTTCCTTAAGAATGGTCAGGCGGTTTGCATCAGCCAAAGCTTTAGAAATCTTCTCTGCTCTTTTGATATCCATTGCATGAATTTTCACAAAGAAACAAATTTATTTATTCAAATAATTAAATTGGTTGCAAAAACAACTTTTCTTTTGGTTTTCTACCCGGGAAAATAACTGAATAAACTGAGTGACTGAATAACTGAGTGTTTGAAAGTCGAAAGGTGTACATTGAAAAGAGCTTATCCGATTGTATTACAAGGCTTCGGCAAGTTCAGCTTGACTCTATGCACAGGCTGTCACGCTGAGCTTGTCAAAAGTCGCCGCACAGAAACATCCTCGCTACGTCTCATGCTGGCCCACGTGAGCCACTCAGTTATTCAGTTATTCAGTTATTCAATCATTGCATTCCTGGGCATTATTTTCCACAAAACCCCTCCAAAACGCCACTACCCGAGCGGCACTTGATTTATTCTATTGATATGCAGAAAGTTGATCCGCTGGGCGGAGTTAAAACTCAACGTTCTTCCATACCATGGAACAAACGATAAGATCCGGCGTTTACAAGTTGCTAGAAAAGGTTGGCGATCAGGTGAATTTCTTTTTCTCCTTTCTTCGTCATCTCTTCAGAAAAGGATTTGAATGGAACGAATTTATCAGGCAATGCTTTATTATTGGTTATAAGTCTTTTCCTTTAATTGCTATTACTGGTTTTATACTTGGCTTTGTTCTCACCTTACAATCACTGCCAACATTAAAAGATTTTGGAGCCACAAGTTATGTTCCGGGCATGGTATCAGTCTCTGTTGTGCGGGAAATAGGCCCCGTTATTATTGCGTTGATCTCAGCGGGTAAAGTAGCATCCAGCATTGGCGCAGAACTGGGAAGTATGAAAGTTTCCGAGCAAATCAGTGCGATGGAAGTTTCCAGTGCAGACCCTATTCAATACCTTGTGGTAACGCGCATTCTGGCCTGCACACTGATGATTCCGCTGCTGACGATGATTGCGGACGCAATTTCTTTATTTGGGGGCTTTATTGGTTCTAACCTCGACAATAAAGTGAGTTTGCACTTATACTTCAACAAGGCGTTCAAAGCACTGGCATTTAGCGATCTTATTCCCGGGTTTCTTAAAACGATTTTCTTTGGTTTCGCTATCGGTTTTATTGGTTGTTATCATGGTTATAACTCCAACAAAGGAACAGAAAGCGTGGGATATGCTGCTAATTCAGCTGTTGTGAGTGCTTCGCTATGGATCATTATATTGGATGGAATTGCTGTTCAGTTAACAAACATTTTCGCTTATAGTTAATCGTTAGTATGCAAACCGAACTTACAATCGAAAATAAACAATCGACAGACATTGAAATAAATGGCGACAATGTAGTCATCGAAATAGAACATTTGCAAAAATCGTTTGGCGAAAAAGAGGTTTTGAAAGACATCAATCTTACGCTGCACAAGGGCGAGAACCTTGTAGTATTGGGACGGTCGGGACAAGGCAAGTCAGTCGCCATACAATGCGTTGTTGGCTTACTGGACTATGATAGCGGCTCATTAAAAGTTTTTGGAAAAGAAATACAAGAGTTAGATGATGAGGAGTTAAAGGATATAAGATTAAAGCTGGGTTTTCTTTTTCAGAGTGGTGCCCTGTATGATTCAATGACGGTGAGGGAAAATTTATCATTTCCGCTGACGCGTGTGTTAAAGATGAAGGATGAAAATGAGGCCACCAGGAATGTGGAGGACGTTTTAGAAGCGGTGGGATTAAAAGATGCCATTGATAAAATGCCTTCTGATCTTTCCGGCGGAATGCGCAAAAGAATTGGACTTGCAAGAACTTTGATACTAAAACCTGAAATCATGTTGTATGATGAACCGACGACAGGCCTTGATCCAATCACATCGAGAGAAATCAGTCAATTAATTATTGACCTGAGAAAAAAATATCAGACATCATCGATCATCATTACTCATGATATGGCTTGTGCAAAGATCACAGGTGATAGGATTATGGTATTGAATGACGGAAAGTTCATTGCAGAAGGTTCTTACGAAGACCTTGAAAAATCACAGAACGAGCTGGTACGCTCATTCTTTAAATAGATAAAATGAAAGTTACATCGCAACAAAAAATAAAACTGGGTATATTCACTATTGTTGCACTGCTCGTGCTGTTTGTCGGCATTTTTGTGATCGGCAGTCGGAAAAACATGTTTAAAAGCACCTTCACTGTATACGGTACATTTAAAAATGTTGGCGGCTTACAGGTTGGCAACAACGTGCGTTTCGTTGGTATCAATGTAGGAACGGTAGATGCCATTGAAATCATCTCCGATTCCCTGGCCCGCGTGGACATGTTGCTACAGTCCAAAGTGAAAAAATTCTTAAAGAAAAACGCAGTTGCGAGCATTGGTTCCGATGGTTTGATGGGCGATAAATTAATTGTAATCAGCAGCATCAATGATTCAACAATGACGGCTTCTGCAACAGCATTGAAAGATGGTGATCAGATTAAAACAATTAACCCGATCGACTATGATAAGGTGCTGGGAAAAGCCACACGGATCATTGATAATGCCGAGGCACTAACTAACAATTTATCAGACATTGTTGCAAAAGTAAATTCAGGTCATGGCAGCATCGGGCGATTGTTGAATAGCGATAGTCTGGCGAGAAATCTTGAAGGGACAGCCAACTCAGCCAAGTCAGCTTTAAATTCGGTTAAAAAGGGTTCTGAAGGTTTCAGCGAAAATATGCAGGCGTTACATGGAAACTTCCTCTTCAGAAAATATTACCGCAAGAAAGAAAAGGAACAGGAAAAGGAACAAAAAAAGAAAGAACGCGATGCGAAAAAGAAACACGAGGGAAATGACGCTGATTCTACGAAAGCCGCGAAGAATTGAAGATTGGCACGCAGATGACGCTAATTGGACTGATTTACACGGATCAATAATTGAATAACTGAGTATCAAGAAAATAGCCTGTTATTTCTTACTTGAAAAAAACTGTGTAAATCAGTCCAATCAGCGTCATCTGCGTACCCAAAAAAAATTCCCTCCGCCTGTTTCCCTCCCGGAAATTCCTGCGACTAAGTCATCGCTTGTTAATTGAAATCAAAAGAAGCTTATGAATAACGATTTAAACACAGAAAGAAGGGTAAATAAGGAAATAGAAACCACGCTGGCCATCATTTCGCTGGCGAATGAAATTAAAAATTCGACGATCCGTAAACAAATACAGGAACTTGCATTGCAGGCTGCTAAAGAACTGATGGCAGAGGCCAATGCAAATAAACAATCTTTCGAAGCTTAAGCTAATAAACAGGGCCGTTTATAGGCGTACATGGAAAAGGGAGGCGAAAGCCTCCTTTTGGTATTATCTCCGGTGACCGGTTGCCGGTAGCCAGTAACCAGTAGTCGGTTAAAACATTCAGTAAAATGACAAACACCCTTTTGGTATGAAATTATTATAAACAATCCCGCACTAAAACACCGGCCACAGGCTACCGGCTACTGGCTGCAATCACATGACTAAACACCCCGTATACACAATCGGTCACGGCACACGTACAATCGAAGAATTCATTGAACTATTGAAGCAGTTTGATATTCAATACCTGATCGATGTGCGCTCTATTCCCTACTCTAAATACAATCCTCAATTCATAGCCAGGAAACTTGCTGATACATTGAAAGACAATAATATCATTTACCTCTTCATGGGAGAAGCGCTTGGCGGAAGACCCGCGAACAGTAAGTTTTACGATGAAAAAGGAAAGGTGAATTACGATTTGTTAGCCGAAAGCGAGGCTTTTAGAAACGGTATCAAAAGAATTGAAACGGCTTACGAAAAAAATATCAAGGTCGCAATAATGTGCAGCGAAAGCAAACCTTCTGAATGCCATCGTAGTAAATTGATTGGCAAAGTGCTGAATGAAATGAACGTTAACGTGCAGCATATTGATGAGAACGGGGAGTTACAATCGCAGAAAGAAATTGGGAATTAGGGATTGGGATGCACCTCGTGCAGACAAGGCAATACATTGTCTCTACATCTGATCTACGGCCATTTTCAACTGCTTCGCCTGCACCACTCCACTCTGGCGATACATTACTTTACCGTTTTTAAATATCATGATCGTAGGAACTCCTTGTATATTGTAGGCAGTAGCGACATTCGGATTTTTATCGACATCTATTTTTATAATGGTGGCATTATCGCCAACCATGTCCTTCAATTCTTTAAGAATGGGCGGCATCATTTTACAAGGACCGCACCACTCTGCAAAAAAATCTACCACCACGGGTTTGCTGCCATTTATAAGATTACCAAAGCTTTGATTTCCATCCATAACATCAATTTAATTTATTTGTGAAAAAAACTATACCAAGCAGTTTTTTATACTGCCTGGTAATTTCTGTGCAGATTGCAGTAACCGCAAAAATGCTTATTTACGGAGCTTCTGTTATTTCAATTACAGTACTTGTCAACTCTCTGCCAGAACTCGGATTGATGCCCACTTTCATCAGATAGTCGCCTGTAAATGTTTTACCATTTTCTGGAACAGATGAGTTGTTACCCGGAAAAAGATTCGTTTCTTTTACAGTGTATTTTTTTGCAGGATTAAGACCTTGCAGCTTCACTGCTTCCCAGCTTTTTCCGTAGAGGAAATTGAGGTTGTATGCGAAGACAACTGCTTTGTTTTTTGCATCGTTAGAATACATTAACACTGCGCGGCTTTCCTCGTAAGGAGAAACAAGTTTGTACAAATTACCGTGCAAGATAACATCACTCAGGCGTTTGTAATTCTTAACCGCTTCCTGGCTGAAAGCAAATTCATTGGCGTTCATTTTCTCCACATCGATATCGTAGCCGAGCTTTCCCATCATTGCAACATCCGTGCGGAATTTGAGTGATTGTTTACCCCATGATGTAATGTGATTAGCAATGGTGTTTGCAGGAAAAAAGTAAGAGTAGCCCCACTGTATAAACACGCGGTCTACTGCATTCGTATTATCACTTGGCCAAAATTCTGTAAAGTATTTTAATGCACCGTAATCCGTTCTGCCGCCACCACCCGAGCAAAGCATTATCGGGAGTGTAGGATATTTTTGTCTGAGCCTGTCTAGGATGCTATACAAACTTCTTACATACTCAATATACATATGCGATTGCTTGTTCTTTAAATATGGCGAGTATGTATTTGTCATCATCCTATTGCAATCCCATTTGATATATGCAATGCCCGGATTCTTCGTCATCATATCGTCCACTATATTGTACACAAATTCTTTTACCTCAGGATTTGTAAGGTCAAGTACTAATTGATTACGATAATAATCTTCATCGCGATTAGGAAGTTTCAGTATCCAGTCAGGATGTTTTTCATACAATTCACTTTTGGGGTTCACCATTTCAGGTTCTATCCAAATGCCAAATTTCACACCTTTGCTTTCTGCATCCTTTACCAAATACCCGAGACCGTTTGGCAATTTTGTTTTATTCTCCTGCCAGTCGCCAAGGCCCGCGTGATCATTCTTGCGTGGATACTTGTTGGCGAACCAACCGTCATCCAACAGGAACATATCAACGCCTAATTTCTTTGTATCGGTAAACAAACCAGAGAGTTTTTTTTCATCAAAATCAAATTGTGTAGACTCCCAGTTGTTGAGCAACGTAAGGCGACTTCCGTTTCCATCGAGTACGCCATAGTTTCTTGCCCATGAATGCAGGCTTCTGCTTGCTTCACCTTTACCGTTGTGAGAGTATGTGAAAATGAATGCCGGTGTTATAAACACTTCGTCGGATTTCAATGAATATTCTGAAGCAAAAGGATTAATGCCAGAGATCACACGCAGATCATTTTTCTCATCCACATCAAAGGTGAATTGAAAGTTGCCGGTCCATGCTAATGTACCTGCAATTACTTCTCCGCTTGTTTCATCTGCTTGTTTGTTAAGCGCAAGGAAGAAAGTTGGCGTTGCGTACATATCGGCACGGGTGCCGAGTTTGGTATCGATGGTCTTAATACCGTTTGTTAATTTGCCTTCCTGCATGCGCATTTCAGCGGCCCAATCTCCGTGGAACTGGGTGAGCCAGTAATCGTTTGCACTAAAATGCAACATGGAAGAAGCATATCGTGTTAACAGCACATCCTTCTTTTCAGTCTGCTTGATTTCTGTCCATTCTTTGAATGTATTTTCTTTGAAATAACTTTCAAAATGCAATACTACTGTTACAGGATATTGATTGTCTTTTAAAACTATGGAAGTGTGAGAAACATCTCCTTGTTTATCTGTTTTTGAACTTTCGTATTTCAGCTCTAGCGAAGGATTGCCATCCGCATGCACTATTCTGATTGCAGGTTCAAATAGGTTGTTTGTTCCGGCAGGAATATAACTTTCTTTGCCTTCGGCAAATAACTGAGCATAGGCATCGCCACCAATCAACTTTTCACCAAAATAACTCTGGTACAGCTTACCATCATTTTTCACAGAAAAAACCATTGCAGCATCCTGCGTTTCAATAATGATCTTTTGTTGCTGGGCAAAGCCATTCACCGCAAACAAGAATGTCAGCGATAAAACGAGTGTTCTCTTCATTTGATTACTTTAAGAAATTTATGTAATGTACTATGTGAAAACTCTCAATATAAACATCAATTGAATGTTACCAAATAAAAATGCAGGATAATTTATATAAATCGTGCTTGCGAAGGGAAAAACGAAAAATACGGTAAATACTTTTGATTTAATACAATATACCATAAAACGAGAAAGACAAAATATACCAACCGGTATTTTATTAAAAAATAATTTCATACATTTGCGGCGGCTTATCCTATCTCATTCTAAAATTAAATACACTTCATGTCAATGAAAAGAGTTGTAATTACCGGTATGGGAGCGTTAACTCCTATTGGTAACAATTTGAAAGATTTTTGTGCTGCACTTGAAAATGGCGTTAGTGGTGCCGCTCCTATTACCAAGTTTGATGCTTCTAAATTCAAAACAAGATTTGCTTGCGAACTTAAGAATTTCGATCCGCTCTCTTTTATAGAAAAATCTGAGGCAAGAAAATACGACCTCTTTACACAGTACGCAGTTATCTCAACAGAAGAGGCTATTAAACACGCTCAGATTGATTTCAACAAATTGAACAGAAACCGTATTGGCGTTATCTGGGGTTCAGGTAACGGTGGTATTGGCACGTTTGAAACACAAGTGGCAGAGTTTGAAAAAGGTGATGGTACGCCGCACTTCAACCCGTTCTTTATTCCTAAAATGATCGTGGATATTGCATCTGGTATCATTTCGATCAAGCATGGCCTGCGTGGTGTAAACTTCACCACAGTGTCGGCATGTGCTACATCTAACACCGCTATCATTGACGCGTTTAATTATATCAAATGGGGTAAGGCAGATATGATCATCACCGGTGGATCTGAAGCACCAATCACAAAATCTGGTATGGGCGGATTTAATGCAGCAAAAGCATTGTCTACGTATAATGATGATCCGGCAAAAGCTTCACGTCCGTTTGATGTAAAACGCAATGGCTTTGTGATGGGCGAAGGTTCAGGCACTTTGATTCTTGAAAGCCTTGAACACGCATTGGAAAGGGGCGCACCAATCATTGCCGAAGTTGCGGGAGGCGGTATGGCTGCCGATGCGTATCATCTGACAGGCACGCACCCTGAGGGCGAAGGTGCTTACCTGGGTATGCTGGAAGCAATGAGCGATGCTGGCATTTCTGCTTCCGACATTGATTACCTGAACGTACACGCAACTTCTACTCCTCTTGGTGATAGCAGCGAATTGAAAGCCGTGCAAAGAGTATTTACCGATAAATCGAAATTACATATCAGCGCTACTAAATCCATGACTGGGCACTTGCTTGGCGCAGCGGGTGCGGTTGAAGCGATCGCTTGTGTGAATGCTATTGTAAATGGTATTATTCCTCCAACAATCAACACAGAGAATGTGCAGCCTGAGTTTGCAGATGCTTATGATTATACCTTAGGCAAAGCTGTTAGAAAGAACGTGAACTATGCCATGAGCAACACGTTTGGCTTTGGCGGTCACATTGCGACGACGGTGTTTAAGAAGTATGAACCGTAGCCACACTAAGTTTTACCACTAAGACACTAAGGATACTAAGACTCACTAAGAATTGTTTTAAATTTAGAAGTCTTTTAGTGAAACTTAGTGTCTTAGTGGTAATAAAAATATTGCAATGTGGAGAAGCTATTCAATTGTATCAACAACATATCTCACTCCATTCATCACCGCATTCTCTTGCAACTTTAACCCCATCAACTGCTTACCAAGCGGTGATTGCGGCGACAATGCAACAACAGTTTGATCGCTGACTTTTATTTTACCAAGCGCTATACTAACAAACAAATATCCACGGTCTGTTTTTACAAGACTACCTTTAATAATAGACTCGCTGGCCCCGACCATTGAAAACTTTTCCAGTTGTGCTTTTTGTTCAAGCAGGTCGGTCATTTGTTTGCTCACATTTTCCTGTTCTATATGAAGCATCGCTCTTGCCGTTTCGTATTTATCACCTGCAGTGCTTTTTGTTTCGTTTTTAATACTCTCTCTTAAATCATCCAACGTTCTTTGGACATCGGTAATTCTTTGAGAAACAATGCTCATGCACTGTATATACACCCGTTCTTTAAAAGTCATTTCAATAATTTCATGTCCTTCAAAATTAATTGTTTGAAAATAAAAAGGCTCTGGTAAGTTCAGCCTTTCGTTCCGCCAAACTCACCAAAGCCACAAATTATGTACGCTGTCGCTAACTCCTAATTCCTAATTTCTAATTTCTAGATTCTAATTTCTAGTTCCTAATTTCTCTATATCCCTGTATTCACTTTCACTTCCTTACCGTTCTTATCGAAATACAAATACTTCTTTTCGATTCCTTTTTTTAGATTGTAACGATAGTAGTGGCTATTCTTATTGTCAACCACATAATCCGTAGCAGTCACTTCCCAATCTTTGAAACGGCTCTTATTAAATGACTCTTTAATTTCCCCGGGTATGTCGGCCTTTGCCACCTGCGTTTCTGTGTTGTTCCATATACCGTCTACATTAAAATGGGCTTCATAACTTTTTCCGTGTTCTTTAAACTTCACGGTATAATTCGAGACGTTATTGTCCCAATCAACATTAGTGGCGGCAGGATATTTTTCCGAAAAGCTTTTTTTAGCTTTGTCAGGAATGCTAACTACCTGAGCTTCACATAGATTGGTTGCCAATAAGGTAATGGCTACAAAAAAAGACAAAATTGTAAGTTTCATAAATCTGGTTTTAATGGTAAACAAATTAGTTCCCCACAGCACTGTGGAGGTATTTATCAAAGGTTTATCCGAGTAAATGCAAAAACCTTACCGTGCCATGATTGAGGAATTCTGGTACATTTTTTACAATAGATTTACAAAAAACTCAACTCATGCCATCGCAGAATTACAGTAACCACTCGAAGTACTATCCTGCCCATCATTTTGTGTTCTATCCTATTATTTTACTGGCAACTATTTTTAGTGTTCGATGCGGTTTTAAGCACCCCGAACAACATTATCTCTGGATGACGATTGCAGTAGCATTTCTTGTTATCGGATGGCTGTCTTTTATGTTGAGACAACATTATGCGTTGAACAATCAAAACAGGATTGTGCGACTGGAAATGCGTTTGCGTTATTTTATTTTGACCAATAAAAAAATGGACGAACTGGAGAGCAAACTAAGTTTCGGTCAAATTGCAGCACTACGTTTCGCGTCTGATGAAGAGTTATTGTCTCTCATAGATAAAACCCTTAAGGAAAAGTTATCTCCAAACGCGATAAAGAAATCGATTAAAAATTGGGTGGCGGATGATATGAGAGTTTAGGCAGGAATTAGTTAAGGGCAGTTAGCTGCGATTAAATGGTAATCATCGAGTCTGTCAAATAAAGCTTCAACAAACTCAGTTTGCACCTCCCTTGGATCACTTACACCCTTCTAATTCCTAATTCAATGTCGTTTAGTTAAGCAACTTTTCAATTACTTGGTAGCTATATTCAGGAAAGAAAGACCGCTTGTCATCCCGACGAAGGAGGGATCTGCGTGATTGTTTACGCATAGTGTTCATTAGTGTTAAGCCCAGATCCCTCGTTCCTCGGGATGACAGTGAGATGCTTTTGTTTTTTCAAACACCTTAACTAAATGACATTGAATTCCTAATTCCTAGTTTCTAATCCGAACCAAATCCCAGCCAACGTGTTATAAGTTTGTTATTGAAAACAAACATTTATGAGACTTACAATTCTGTCTTTTTTTGCTGCCTGTATGTTATTGGTAACCAATTTATGCAGTGCGCAAGTAGTTAATATTCCAGATAAAGCAAAAGAGGGTTTTGCGAAAAAGTACCCTAATGCCACTGATGTGAAATGGAGCAACAATGTATCGAACTATACAGCCAAGTTCAAGCAAAACGACAAACCCTATATAGCCCATTACAATATTGATGGCTCATGGGACAACACCGAAACTGAGATCGACAAAAGCGATCTGTCAAAGGACGTTAACGAAGCTTTTACCAAAAGCCGCTTCTCGGATTGGAAGGTCCTCTCGACAGATTTTGTAGAGGATAGTAAAGGACAAAGTCTTTATCGTTTCAACCTTAAAAATGGAATCGAAAAGAAGTATTTGTATTTCGATAAAACGGGGAAGGAAATAAAGGCAAATTCGGGACTGTAGATCAATTAAGAATTGGGAATTAAGAATTAAGAATTCTTAAGAACAAAGTCATTACGATAAAACGCGTAGATGCAAAGAAGGCATCGATAGTTTAAACTGTCGATGCCTTCTTATATTGCCTAAATTTTTGTTGCACGGGATGAAAGGTCAAAAATCAAATAACATCCTGCATCTAAAGAATTCTTAATTCTTAATTCTTAATTTCTAATTCTTCCTCCTTCACCACTGCTCTTATCTTCCGCGCAGTCCCTTTTTTCACTTCATAAAACTTATAGCCAAATAAAAAGATCACGAAATAGCAAACTATAGGAAGATAGTATGCTTTGGCAACATCATGATTGGCGATTAGTCCCATGATGAAAGGGAAAAATGCTCCGCCTACAACGCCCATGGAAATGAATGGCGCAGCTTGTTGCGTATGGCTTCCAAGATTTTTCAAACCTAAACTGAAAATGGTTGGGAACATAATGCTGAAGAAAAAGTTTATCATCAGCAATGCGATGTATGACGACCAACCCCAGCTTTGTGCGACGATCAAACACATTGCAATGCTACCCAAAGCAAAGTAGCTAAGCAATTTATTGGGCGCAATGTATTTCATAAGGAAGGTTCCTACAAAACGGCCAAGTGCCATCATGCCCATAAATATTACCATAAAGTTGCCTGCCTTCTGATCAGTGAAACCCATTTTTTCGTGTCCGTAATTAATGAAGTAACTCCATGTTCCTGCTTGTGCAGCAACGTTGAAAAACTGCGCAATTGCGGCCCACACAAAGTGACGGTGTTGAAATAATTTTTTTCCAGGCTCTGTGTCTACATTTTCTTTTTCGAGATCCGCTGCTGAAACAACATGTGGATCAACCAGCGCAGGCACTTTTACAAAAGCAAATGAAACTGCTACAAGAGCAATGAAACTGCCTATACCAACATACAACGCTTTCACAGAAGATAGATCGCCTGCAACTTCTGTATTGGCTCGCAATAAAAAGTAAGAACCCAACGCAGGACCAATCATGGTTCCTACGGCATTGAATGATTGTGCAAAATTGATGCGTCGATCACTTGCCCTTTGATCGCCAAGCGAAGCGACAAATGGGTGAGCTACGGTTTCAAGCGTTGCCATTCCACAACCTAAAATGAATAATGCTACTCTAAAGAAAGTGAAAGACTGTTCATTTGCCGCAGGCACAAATAAAAATGTTCCGGTGGCAAATAATATAAGACCAAACAATACACCCGCCTTATACCCAAACTTTTTCATGAAAATGCCCGCGGGAATACTCATGACTGCATACGCGCCAAAGACAGATAATTGTATTAAACCGGAGTTGGCCTTGGATAAATTTAATACGTTTTGAAAGTGCTTGTTCAATACGTCGCTCATAGAATGGGCGATACCCCAAAGCATGAAAAGAGAAGTTACAAATACAAAAGTTACCAGAAATCTCTTCTCTGTGAAAGATATTTTATTCATCATATAGTTTTGAATCGTTAATCGCGAATATAGAGAAAGAACGCTTTAAAAATTAAGAAGAATTAAGAATTCTTCTGTGTGACATTGTTAGTATGTGAAGGGACCACTTATGCAAAGGCATTACTTGCAACCATGTTTGAAATCCTGAACGGCAAATTTCTTTAAAAAACGAGAGTCACTCGCCGAGGAAACTAATTCTTAATTCCTAATTCTTAATTCTTAATTGAATCACGGCCATTGCGATGCTTCAATGCCCCACTTCTTATTCGGCTCCTTGCCCATCGTAAATTCCAGCGTTCCGCCTTTCATAAGATCCGCATGATCAACATAAACTTTGTCGTACTTCTTGCCGTTTAGTACTACTGACTGGATGTATTTATTTTCGCGACTGTTGTTTTTTACTTTAATAGTGAATTGTTTATTGCCTTTTACAGTAATAACTGCATTGTCAATCAAAGGACTTCCAAACACATATCTGCCGCTTGCGGGGTTTGCCGGATATAAGCCCAAAATGCTCCACACCGCCCATGCGCTCATTTGGCCGCAATCTTCGTTACCTGAATAGCCATCGGGTGCATCGTGGTACAACGAATCCATGATCAGGCGAACAATATTTTGTGTCTTCCACGGCTGACCAATGAAGTCATACATGTATGCTATGTGGTGGCTCGGCTCGTTGCCATGGGCATACTGCCCAATCATTCCGCTGATGTCTGCAGAGGCGTTCTCACCCGTTACGCTAGAAGTTACAGAAAAAAGTGAATCGAGTTTTTGTCCAAGCTTATCATTACCGCCATGCAATTTGGCAAGGCCACGAATATCCTGCGGTACAAAGAAAGAATGCTGCCATGCGTTGCCTTCTGTATAAGCTGCTCTCCTTCCGTTGTGTTCAGAATAATAAGGATCGAAAGGCGTTACAAATTGTCCGTCGGATTTTTTTGCGCGGATGAACCCTGTGCTTTTGTCAAAAAGATTAATGTACGACTGTGATCTTTTCATAAACAGGTTATAATCATCTTTTTTCCCAAGCCTCAGGGCCACCTGCGCAATGCACCAATCATCATACGCATATTCCAGCGTGATGGATGCACTGCTCGCTTCTTTGTCCTGCGGTAAAAAACCATATTTTATGTAATCGGGAATGCCTCTTATTGATTGATAAGCACTTTTCTGCATCGCCTTGTAAACACGCTCTGCGTCTATGCCCGGCCAGTTTTTCAGCACTGCATCTGCCAACACAGGAATGGCGTGATAGCCTGTCATTGTGTTGGTTTCAAAAGTATTGAGATCCCAAACCGGCAGTAGTCCGTTTTCATCATAAAATGCAAGCATCGTGTTCAAGATGTCGCCATAGCGATCGGGTTGTGTAACACTCATTAAAGGATTCAACGCACGGAAGGTGTCCCATAATGAATAAACCGTGTAACGCTGTCCCGAAGCCATTTTTGTGACATTGCCCTGTACATTTTTGTAACTGCCATCTGCATCGGAATATAAAACAGGTGCCAGACAAGTATGATAAAATGCGGTGTAAAAAATGCGCTTCAAATGTTCATCCCCCGTTTCTATTTTTACTTTCCGCAATTCCTTTTCCCACTTTGCTGCTGCATTTTTAGAAACATTTTCAAAATTCCAATCAGTAATTTCATTTAATGCCTGCAGAGCACTTTGTTCATCAACAGATGAGAGCCCTACTTTCATTAAAATGGTTTTACCGCCATCAAAGATCAATTGCGCTTTGGCAACTTTGTCGCTCGTGTTGGTCGCTTCAATCTTTTTAATTGGCGCAGATGTTCTTGCAGCAAAAAACACACGCTGCACCCTCGCCCAACCGGAGGAAAAGCGATAGCCAACAATTGTAGAATCATTTACCTGGCGGATATAGGTGTCCGTTGGATGATCGCCGTTTATTCGGAATCCAAGATCAAATCTTATTACAGCTACATCTCCCTTCGGAAATATGTATTTATGCAACCCGCATCTTTCTGTCGCAGTGAGTGAAACCTGCACCCCATTGTTGAGTTTTACAGAATAAAATCCCGGCGTCGCTTTTTCATTGGCATGACTGAAGCCAATTTTATACATCGCTTCCTTCCCGGAAACCATTTGCGTAAGCGGCAGTACCGATATGTCTGCCCAATCGCCAATGCCCGTTCCGCTCAAATGCATGTGAGAAAACCCGGCGATCACCGTATCACTGTAATTATAACCGCTACACCAGTCCCAGCCGGAAGTGCCATTGTCTGGACTTAACTGCACCATTCCAAAAGGTACGGTGGCGCCGGGGTATGTATGGCCATGACCTCCAGTGCCGATAAATGGGTCGACATAGGAAATGAGTTGTTGTGCATTTATTTTACCCTGCATTGCAAAACACAGGCAAATGACCTGCAGCAATATTTTTTTAGAATGCGAAAAATTCATTTGAAATCGTTTTAACCAAGGGTGAATTATTAAGATTTGTAAAACCTCTTTCGTCGGAACAACTGATAGCTAACGAATGATTGCTTGCATGTAAGGAGAGAAAAAGACTACTTTGTTATTCCAACGAAAGAGGTGAGATAAAAGGATCAGGGGTTGTGTATATTAATATTATATCGTTGAAATTTTTGAATATCCGTAGGGGCGAATCGCATTCGCCCTTGATTATTTTGCAGACATATCTGTTTTTCGGGAGACGCTTTCAAAGCGTCTCTACGGAATTCATTTATTGACATTTCGCCACCCGGCAGTAACCTCATACGGCAATCGTTTTGTTTCGTAATTGCCTGCAAGAAACTGTTACGACCTTAACAAGAAGGCTAAAAACTGCTTAATTGAGAAAATTAATGCCACTTTTTTCTATTAATTGAAAATTATGGAACGGCAAACGATAGAAAAATTGTCAAACAGACACTATTAATCGGTTATTAGTGGATAGTTATTAGTTGGCAGGCGACCTGTTTTGAAACATTTTCCACGCTTTAATCTCCTAATTACGAATTAGTTGCTGCATTAATTTCCATTTCCCGTCAATTAATTTCTGTATTAATAGTTTGTTAGATCATTTATTAATACCTCCACCTCTTATTTGCATTTTGAAATTCACTGTGTTTCAGGTTCGAAAGATTTCATTATTTCACCCGCCTTTACAAGCACGGGCGGGATAATGAGTTTTTAAAACAACCAATTTGTTATGCCTTGCCATTTACGATCACAACAGGACCTCAAGGATTTATGAATGCCTGGCTGAATAGAATATTCTAAAAAGAACTTTGAATGAAGAAATTTTTTTTGAGTAAGCAGGGCATCCTTCTACTGCTTTTGCAGCAGGCGCTTTTTACAGGCATTGCCAGCGCGAACGCCCCAAAAGACACGACGGCGCCCAAAAAGCAAAACATAGATTACATCGATCCTACAATTGGAAACATTGGACAACTGCTCGAACCTACAAGACCCACTGCGCAATTGCCTAACCAGGTTATCCGCATGTACCCGATCCGCAAGGATTATCTTGACGATCAGATATCAAGCTTTCCTTTAACCATTGTGTCTCACCGCCTCGGCGAAGTCTTTTCCGTAAAGCCTTCGGTAAAAGAACTGGCGGCGGCGAACTGGAGCAAGCGAATGCCCTATGATCACAATCTTGAAGTAACCCGTCCGTGGTACTATTCAACATATTTGATCGAAGATGGCATTACGGTAGAATTTACGCCTTCGGAAAAAAGCGGCTACTTTAGATTTACATTTCCCGAAGGGAGGAATAAATTCCTGTTGTTCAGCAACTTTAACGACGGCGCGACTTCGTGGAAGTTCAGCGGCAATGCGCTGCAAGGAATGGAAACTTATCACAACGATGTAAGGGTTTACACTTACGGCATATTCAACGTTGCAGGAACAACCGGTTATGTGGACAGCAACAACGTGATCAAAAACGCATCAAGTATAAATGAAGAAGGGGCAAGGCCTTATATCAATTTTCCTGCAAGTGCCCGCACGGTTGAATTAAAATATGCGATCAGTTTTGTAAGTGCGGAACAGGCGAAAAAGAACTTTGAAGAAAAGATTGCCTCGAAAGATTTTGCTACGGTAGAAAAAAATGCAAAAACTGCGTGGAGCGATCTGATGTCGCAAATAAAAACTGAAGGTGGTACGGAAGCACAAAGGCGTTCATTCTACACAGCTTTGTACAGATGTCACGAACGCATGGTGGACATTAGCGAAGATGCACATTACTACAGCGGTTACAACAAAAAGATCAATACAGATAAACGTCCGTTTTATGTGGATGACTGGTCGTGGGATACTTATCTGGCACTACATCCCCTGAGAACAATCTTACATCCAAAACAAGAAGAAGACATGCTGCAATCGTACGTGCGCATGTATGAGCAAAGCGGCTGGATGCCAACATTTCCGGTACTTTTCGGCGATCATGCCTGCATGAACGGCTTCCATTCTTCTATCGTTTTTTTGGATGCGTATAGAAAAGGTTTGAGAAATTATGATGTGGAAAAAGCCTATGAAGGCATTAGAAAAAATGCGACAGACGCAACGATGCTGCCATGGAGAAACGGCCCCAAAACATCGCTCGACGATTTCTATCACAGTAACGGCTACTTCCCTGCGCTTCGCGAGGGCGAAAAAGAAACAGTTGCAGAAGTACATTCATTCGAGAAAAGACAAGCCGTTGCTGTAACACTCGGCGGAGCCTTTGATGACTGGGCGCTGGCGCAGTTTGCGAAGGACCTTGGTAAAACAAATGACTATAACAATTTTGAAAAAAGAGGACAGAATTATAGAAATGTCTGGAACCCACAAACGAAATTCTTTCTACCAAAGGATGATAAAGGTAACTGGATTTTGATCGATCCAAAATTTGATGGAGGTCTTGGTGGAAGGGATTACTACGATGAAAACAACGGCTGGACCTACATGTGGCAGGTACAACAGGACATTCCCGGCCTGATTGACTTAATGGGTGGAAGAGACAGTTTTGAACTGAGACTTGATCAGTTGTTCCGCGAAGATCTTGGCAGATCAAAATATGAATTCTGGGCAAAGTTCCCCGATGCTACAGGCCTGGTAGGGCAATACTCCATGGGCAACGAGCCGAGTTTCCACATACCATATTTGTATAACTACACTTCTTCACCGTGGAAAACGCAGAAAAAAGTAAGGAGCCTTTTGTCGCTGTGGTTCAAGGATAATGTGTTTGGCATTCCTGGGGATGAAGATGGCGGAGGAATGTCTGCCTTTATTGTTTTCTCTTCCATGGGCTTCTATCCTGTAACACCGGGCATTCCCGTGTATACAATTGGCAGCCCCGTTTTCAGCAAAGTTTCAATAGCCCTGGAAAATGGGAAAACGTTTACGCTTGTTGCACGCAACAGCAATGAAGTGAACAAATATATCCAGAGTGCAAAGCTGAATGGCAAAGTTTTAAAAACGCCGTGGTTCACCCATGATCAACTTGTAAGCGGCTGCACCATAGAATTAGAAATGGGTCCTAAGCCAAACAAGACCTGGGGCACAGATTTGAAACCGGCGAAACCTTTTGCAAGCAAGTAGTGCCAATCGCATTCGCTTTTAAAACATAATCTTTATTGACGTTTACTTTGTGAATCTTTCGAAGGCCTGGGTGGAGATCATCCGGGCCTCTCGCTTTTATAAAAGTTGTTAGTTGGTAGTTGTTAGGCTTTATGTGTAGCGGCCCAATAATACAAACTAGTAATCTCGTAAAAATACTCTAGAAAAAAATCCGTGTAAATCCGTCCAATCAGTGTCATCTGTGAGCCTTCTCTCCTCTTCCCATTTTTTATCATTTTATTTGACGGAAAAACAATCATTTACCTTATTTTTAACCCCGACGCTTGCATTACATCAGCAGTATTACAACACTAAAAAACACGAACTTATTCGTTTGAGAAATTTTAATTTGGCCACGCGCCGGATATAACGGTTTCTTTATAAAAGATACTTATTTTTACGATTGCTTATGATGAGGAATATATTCTGTTTTGCACTTGCTTTTTTATTACTGAACGTTACTGGTTTTTCCCAATCCTATGGGTTAACTTTTAATAGTCATGAAGTCGTACTTGAAAAAAGAACGGCTCTTGATCTGTCCCCCGAAGATTCAATATGCTTTTCCAAAAATTTTGATCTCAATTTCGATATCAAATTTCTTCCCAATCATGAAACATATTTTGGCTATGTGCTGCGCATAATAACGCATGATAACCAAAACATCGATCTCATATACAATCAGCGTTCTTCTGATTTTAGAGTGATCATTGGTGAAAGCTTATCTGGCATCAGCTTTTTCATTGACAGTATGCATCTTTATAAGCAATGGTCAAATATTGATCTCAAATTTGATCTCGCTGCACATACTATCGAGTTGCTGGTAAATGGAAAATCTGTTGGCAAAAGCAATGTGCCATTTGCCGCGAATTGCTATAAATTTTTGTGGGGCGCAAATGACTTTCAGAAATTCAAAACCAGGGACATCCCTCCCATGCAGGTAAAGGACATCAAATTATCTGAGCAAGGGAAACTTCTGCATTACTGGCCGCTTGACGAAATTGACGGCGATGTTTGCAATGACAAAAATGGTAACAAACAAGCGAAAGTAACCAACCCGGTTTGGATAAAACCAAAGCACCAGAAATGGGAAATGGCGGCTTCTTTTACGATCAATGGTTTCGCAAACGTGGGCTACGATCCGGTGCAGGACAGGCTTTTCATTGGCGGCAATGATTCTGTTGGTATTTATCAACTGAAAGGAGATCGCGGCATAGTACAGTGGACACCTAATGCCAAGCATCAAAACTTGCTGGTAGGCAACCAGGCGATTTATGACAGCACTACGAAAAAAATCTATGATATCTATGTAGACAAGCAGCAGGTTTTCGGATACGATTTCGATCAACGCCAATGGAACGGAACCTTTGCAGCCGGCCCGCTTACAGAGTTCTGGCATGCAAATAAATTTATTTCTCCTGTTGACGGTTCATTGTATGTCGTTGGCGGCTACGGACAATTGCGTTATAAAAATGAAGTGTTGCGTTATAACTTCGCTACGCAACAATGGGATTCTGTAAAAGCTAAAGGAGATTATTTTCCGCCGCGTTATCTGTCTGCGCTTGGTGTAGACAAGAATGCAAACGTTGCGTACATCATTGGCGGTTACGGAAGTCAGACAGGCGACCAAATGCTTGACCCAAAGAACTATTACGATCTCTACAGATTTGATATTAAAACATCGACGTTTAAAAAAGTATACAACTTCAAACCATTTGGTTCTCAGTTTGCTTTTGCCAACAGCCTTGTGATAGGCCCGGGCAAAGATGATTTTTATGGTTTGATCTTCCCGAACAATGACCGTTTCAACTCGGCGCTTCAATTGGTGAAAGGTTCTTTAACCGATTCAACATTGCACCTGGTAGCAGATTCTATTCCATATAGTTTTCACGATATTGAATCTTATGCAGACTTGTATTACTCTCCTATCAGCAACAAACTGATTGCAGTTACCATGTTGTATTCAAAGGAAGAAGTAAAAGACAAGAACACTATTGTAAAAATATTTACACTCAACTTTCCTCCACAAGCGGCAGACAGTAACGTTTTTGTAACCGCTATAAAAAAACAAAACCGCTACTGGCTGATCATTCCGGCATTGATTGCAGCAGGAATAATTATTTATCTGCTTCGCAAAAAGAAAGCACAGCCGGAGAAAAACGAAACTGCATCAACACCGGCACAATCAGAAAAAGAGGAAGTGTTTCAGCCGATATTCACCAATGCATTTTCTCCAAACAGTAATGAGAAACAATTCAAGTCTTCAATCTTTCTTTTCGGTCACTTCCAGGTGTATGATAAAGAAGGAAACGACATCACGAGATTGTTTACACCGCTGCTGAAAGAGTTGTTTCTCATCATTCTTATTTACACGGTAAAAGATGGCAGGGGCATTTCTTCGGAAGGATTGGATGAAATTTTATGGCATGATAAATCAGCCAAAGACGCGAAGAATAACCGATCGGTAAACATTGCCAAATTAAAAGTTATACTTGAAAAGATTGGCACTTGCGTGATTAATAAAGAAGCCGGCTACTGGCAGTTTCAAACACCGGATGACAGCATTTATATTGATTACAAACGCTTCACGCAACTGAGGTATGCTGCGGAACATGCGCAAGAATACATTCATCCCTTAGCAGAAGTTGTAAGACGCGGACCTTTCCTTTCGCAAACTGAATATAACTGGCTGGACAATGTGAAGTCCGAAGTTTCTAATTCTGTGATCGATCTCTGCCTTAACTATATTAAGAACCAGAATATAACTAAGGACCCTGAGTTTATCATAGAATTAACGCACTATGTATTCTACTTCGATCAACTGAACGAAGATGCATTGACATACAAGTGCAAAAGCCTGATACAACTGAAGCGGCACACACTGGCCAATAACACATACCTGAAATTTGTAAAAGATTACAAAGACATTTACGGCGAAGAGTTCGATAAGAGCTTCCACGATGTGATCAATTAAGTTAGCACACAGATGACACTGATTAGACGGATTTTCACGGATTTATTTTGTGGAGATCCGTTTATTTTTTAAGCACACTGATGACAATGATTGGACTGATTTGCACTGATTTTTTCGTCATTAGTCGTAAACCTATTCATGGAATAATTCAGTTATTCAGTTATTAAAAAAGATCCGTGTAAATCAGTCCAATCCGTGTCATCCGTGTGCTCTCTCATGAAAATCTGCGTTCTTTCTCTTCATTTTTCCTCCAATTAATCCATTATTAGTCATTAATTAATTCCCCGCTCCTTTATTTGCATTCATATTTAATTAAAAGCTTGCAATATGAATGCTAAAATCTCTCTGGCGGTTGCACTGGTGGCGTTATGTTCGTTTGCAAAAGATCCGGTGCGATCAACTGTTCTACCCTACAAAAATGCATCACTGCCCGTTGACCAAAGAGTGGCTGACCTCGTTGGCAGAATGACCACAGAAGAAAAGATCAAACAGCTTGATATGTGGTGGGGAAAAGAAGTTGCCAACATGGGCGGTCACGAAGCCTCCTCTTACTCAGAAGAAAAAACCGCTGCAGTCGTTGGCAAAACAGGCATCGGCTCCGTTCACGATCTATATCCCCTGACAGCAGAGGTCACGAACAGCATACAGAAATATGCGATGGAAAAAACACGTTTAGGCATTCCTGTACTTTTCATTGAAGAAGGTTTGCATGGCTATAGCGGTTTTGGCAGCACATCGTTTCCTATTCCTCTACAACTCGCAGGTACATGGGATACCACGCTTGTACACGACATCGGCAGAACCATCGCGACAGAAACAAGAGCGCATGGTGTAGATATGATTCTTGGTCCGGTGCTTTGCCTTCCGCGTGATCCACGCTGGGGACGTGTAGAAGAAACTTACGGTGAAGATCCTTATCTCGCTGCATTGAATGGTGTTGCAATGGTAAAGGGTTTGCAAGGCAAAGGCGTGAGCCAACCAAACTCGGTTGTGGCTGAACCCAAACACTTTGCCATACATGGCATTCCTGAAGGCGGCAGTAACACTTCTCCGGTTTTCATGAGCGAACGTGAAGGGAGAAGTTCTTTCCTGTATGTTTTTGAAAAAGCAGTTAAAGAAGGTGGCGCACTGTCTATGATGGCAGCATACAGCGAGCTTGATGGTATCCCGTGCGTTGATAATAAATGGCTATTAACAGATGTATTGCGCAAAGAATGGGGTTTCAAAGGTTTTGTACTGTCAGATCTTGGTGCGATAAGAATGAGCCTCGAAAATCATCATGTAGCAAGCGACACCAGTGATGCATTGGCACAAACGTTGAACGCAGGTTTGAATATGCAATTCTACGATTTCCCTCATGATGGTTTCTTAACTGCGATGAACAAAGCAATCGCTGACAAAAAACTTTCGATCTCTCAATTAAACAAAGCGGTGAGCGATGTATTGCGTGTAAAATTTTTGCTCGGCTTGTTCGACAATCCATACACCGACACTTCTTTGAAAGCAAAAGTATTTCACACAAAAGAGAGCCAGGACCTCGCTTTGAAGGCTGCGCAGGAAAGTATTTGCCTGTTGAAAAATGAAGGCAATGTGTTGCCAATAAAGAAAGATGTGAAATCTATCGCAGTGATTGGTGCATTGGCTGAAAGCAACTATCTGGGCGGATATTCAAACGAAGAAGGAAAAGCCATTCCCATTTTGGATGGATTAAAACAAAGAGCGGACAAAAACGTTTCCATCAACTTCGAAAAAGGTTACTCAACAGAGAAGAATGAAAACGAAAACGACTTACAACAAAAAGCGGTTGCACTTGCAAAAAATGCGGACGCTGTTGTTGTCGTGATCGGAGAAGATTTGAAAATCGTGGGTGAAGGAAAGGATCGCGCAAATCTTGATCTTGATGAAAAACAAGTAAATCTTTTAAAAGCATTGCAAGCAACCGGAAAACCAATAACGGTGGTGCTTGCCAATGGAAGACCTCTCTCCATTAACTGGGTGGCAAAAAATATTCCTGCCATTGTAGAATCATGGTTCTCTGGTGAGAAGGGTGGCTTGGCTGTTGCAGATATATTGCTGGGCAATGTAAATCCTTCCGGTAAATTGCCGATGACATTTCCTCGATCGGTTGGCCAGCTTCCATTTTATTATGACCACAAACCGACATCAAGACATGCTTATGTAGACGAAGCAAACACGCCGCTATTTGTGTTTGGCCATGGCTTAAGCTATACAACTTTTGATTACAGCAATCTTACTATTTCTCCTGCAACCATTCCTGTTAACGGAAATGCGACTGTACACGTTACTATTAAGAACACGGGAACAACAGAAGGCACGGAGGTTGTTCAATTGTACATCTGTGATGTTGTGAGCAGTGTAACTACTCCGGTTAAATCTCTGAAAGGCTTTGGCCGCGTTACTTTGAAACCGGACGAAAGTAAGACGGTTGATTTTAAAATTGGTTTCGAACACTTAGCACTTTGGAACCGCGACATGAAACACGTTGTAGAGCCGGGTGACTTTAAGATCATGATAGGAAGCTCGTCTGAAGACATTCGTCAAACGGCGACGTTGAAGGCGAATTAATAATTAATAATTAATAGGTGCAGCGGCGAACGTTTTCTCAACTGCACGATAAATCTCATCACTCATAACTCATCACTCATCACTAACATGAAAAGACTATTAGCAATCGTTCTCGCGGTCTGCACCTTAGGTAGCCGCGCACAATCAAAACACAGCAGCTCGACACTTTTCCCAACGTATGATGGTCTGGTGATGGCCGGATATCAAGGCTGGTTCAGGGCCGCAGGAGATGGTAGTTCTGCAAAAGGTTATGCTTACGGAAATGAAAACAGATCGGGCGTTGATGCATGGCCGGACGTAAGTGAATATGAAAAGACGTATGAAACACCATTGAAATTAGCGGATGGAAAACCTGCAAAGTTTTTTAGCTCTGTTGATAAAAGCACAACAGACTTACACTTCAAATGGATGCAGCAATATGGCGTTGACGGTGTTTTCATGCAGCGTTTTTTTGATGATGTAAAAAATGAAAATAGAAAGAAAGAGTCTTCGGCTATTTTAAAAAATGCCTTCGAAGCTGCTTCTAAATATAAAAGGGCAATCGCTGTGATGTACGATCTATCCGGATTACCGGGCAGTGGCGAAGATTGCTCCGCTATTATTAACGACTGGAAATATCTTGTTGATCAATTAAAAGTCACCAACCAGGACAGCGAAAAAACATACCTGCATCATCGCGGCAAACCCGTTGTTGTAATCTGGGGCGTTGGCTTTCCTGACAGACCTTATAATATCCGCAACATTGGTTTAGAGCGTTTGATCAACTTCCTGAAGAATGATCCTGTGTATGGCAATTGCACTGTAATGCTTGGCGTACCTACAGCATGGCGTGAACTGAATGCTGATTGTTTGCAGGATAATTATCTGCATGAATTGATCCGCATGGCAGACATGATCTTACCGTGGACGGTTCAACGTTTCTCTCCACTGCTACATAATGATATGGATCGTTATCGTGACCTGATGATTGAAGACATGAAATGGTGCAGGCAAAACAATATTGACTATGTGCCTTGTGTATATCCAGGCTTTAGCTGGCACAACCTGAGTGTACATGCCTTTCCGGATGATATTAAACCCGTTGGTTCTATTCCGCGCCAGGGCGGTCGTTTCTACTGGCAGCTGATCTCAACGGCTATTAAAGCCGGTGGCAAAATGTTGTACGTTGCGATGTTTGATGAGGTGAATGAAGGCACGGCCATTTTTAAGTGTACAGACAATGTGCCTGTTGGAAAAAATGTAGAGTTCTTAAAAATGGGCGGAACGCCACCTGATCAATATTTATGGTTAACGGGACAAGCGGGAAAAACATTGCGCGGCGAAGTTCCACTGAGCTTTTCAATGCCTGAAAGAAAATAGTTTCTCTTGGTTTTTTAGTTTTTAACACAGAACATGACCCTTAAAACATGGAAGTAACCCTTTCGACAAGTAATGTAGAAGCAGCCTGAAAGTTGGGAGGGTTTTCCTTTTTAACCGCATTTAACCGTAAAGGCGCGAAGGTGGCGCAAAGGAAGCAAAGGCCAGTTTTTTAACCACAGAGGAAAGGAGTTTTTTTCACAGAGTAAACAGAGATGTTATATCAAAACATAAATCTAACTCCCGAAAACACAGAGAGGGAATGAGGGTTTCACAAATCTCCTTCCCTCTGTGAAAAAACTCCTTTCCTCTGTGGTAAAAAATAACGACTCGAACAGAAACCTACAAGTGCCCATCCAAAAAGCATGACACACCTATTAATTTCTAGTTCCTAACTCCTAATTCCTCGTTAATCTACCATCACTCCCACTCTCAAAGCTTTCAATCCCGACACTCCCTGAAGATCTTCGAGATCAAGATATTCAAGATCATCCATCAGCATTTTTTCGCCTTGCAAATATTTGATGTAAGAGATGTATTCGTCTGCTTCTTTTTGATTGAAGTAGATCAACGCTATCTTGTTTGGTTGTGTAAGACGTTCGCCTGTGTCGCGAACGTGCACCTTGTCAATTCGTTTTTTAATGATGTGATAGCGGATGTTATAAGCGCCTTCTACATCAAAACGCTTTTCATCTTTTCTGAATCGTATATCAATCGGATGTGAGTGAATGAAAATAAGCTGCGTTGTTTCTACCTGTCTTGGAATATGCGGCAACAGGGAGTGCGAATACTTCGCCACTGTAACCATTGATGTAAGCTGCATCAGGCGAAGATTGCTGAGATACATATCATTGTACGGCTTGTCGGGCGTGATAGACTGACCAATATAAATATCGTACTCAACACCATCGGTTCTGAACTTTTCAAAGTAACATGGATACGCCTGCTGTATCTCAATTTTCAGCAACTCAAAATAATTGTTAAGCGATGAAATGACAGTGTTCATCGACCTTTCGAGTTGCCGGCGATTATGATAAGCCTTACCGGCTTTTTCATCAATCGCACTGAAATATTCATCTGTTACATTTCTATAGGCCGGATTGCTTTCGGTGAAATTGATCAGGAAGGGAGTGATGTCATTCTCAAGAAAATCATTCAGCTTTACTTCTTCATTAAACTCCGAAACTGCCGCTATCTTTTGAATCCATTGCTGGGTAACAAATATCTTTTCGTCGATCAATCCAAATCCGGAACGCTTTTTCAGTTCCTGTAACACCTTCACCAAAATATTGAATTGCACCTGCATATCCTTGTACAATGCGGCGTTGCGCTCTATCGTTGAATTACGAATATCAACAGCTCCATACAAAGGATATACATTTTCAAAAACAATGTCTTCGATCTCCGGATCGGGAACCTGCTGCGATACATCACGCATATGATGCCATGCTACCTCATTAAACTTCCATTGTACAGAAGGCTGAATGGCGGTAAACCTTTCCTTGATCACTTTATTCAATCCGTTTCCAAACTCATCGATGGTATTCTTCATTAACTGAGAAATCAATGGTATTGCAGGATCAAGGCGCGACAACAGACCTTCAGTAAATACGCCTTCTTTTTTACAAAATACTTCTAGCATACCAACCAGCAGGTTGTTGAAGAAAACCGGAATAAATGCAAAAGACCGAACGCCTGCCAATTTCATACACTTGAGATAGTTTTCCTTTTCCGTATCATCTTCGCTAATCTCATTATAAAAAACAATCCTCGGATTTTTGAAGTATTTTTCAGTCAGCGCTGCGTATGCAGTCTCCATGTGTACAAAATCTTTTGTGGATCTTACCAGCATACTGTTTGTACACACCTTATCCTTAAAAACGAGTTTGTTGTTTATCTGCAAAAACGGTAACGCACCAAATTCAATATCCTTGCTGCCTATAAGCGTTTTCAAAGCGTTGGTGATCTTCGCATAATTTTCACTTTCATCATCGGAATGCGACAGTAAAAGATTTTTAATTGTATCCAGCGCATAAGAAGACGTCACATCCTCCGCGTTTGTGATACCAAAACCTTCAAAGCGGAACATGTTTAGCGGCATGAGTTCATGCAGCCTTGCAAGTATCTCATCTTTATCTGTTTGCCTTGATTGGAACAATGTCATGTCCAGTTGTGGCAAAGGTTTCAAGGGAACGATGTCTGTAAATCTTGTATCAGGATTAATCTTGTAATATTTAGCCAACCCCGTTTCTTTATCGTCCAATTGCTTGATCATTTCCTGGTTGAAAAAACTGGGAATATCGTAGAACATTTCAAGTATAAGAGAATAGGACATTTCAGCAAGTCCTTTCTGTAAATCTTCATTGCCTTTTGTGATCGCGTTGTTGATCACGCCCTTTGCATCTTTGTTGGTAATGAGATTGAAAAATGCATTGGTGCTAAAAAACAATGATGGCACACCTGGCGTGCAAAGCGCCCAGTAATGACTTTCTTCATCGGCTACAACCGGCGATACCGCTGCATATACAAGCTCCAATTGTTTTGAATACTTGTACATTTCTTTTACATCAATCGGGCTCAACAGTTCCGGATGACGTTCGAACTGATCGATGATGTATTTGAAGAAATGATTTTTATGCATGTTGTCTTTGTCGTTCCTGCTTTTTAAAAAGCGGATAAACGGCCCGAATGACAACGCTATTTCAACAGTTGAATCAGGCGGCAAATCAGGGAAGACGTTTATTATCGTGTTCTGCATAGTATTAAAATCTAAATCCCATTGTAAAATATGGATACCAGCCTTCGGGAGAGTATCCCATTACAAAATTAAAAGAGAGCATTGATGCAGGCGCAAAATAAATGCCACCTCCTACACCGTTGTGCCATTTGTTCGAATTGTCAGGCACTTCCCAAACACGGCCAATATCCCAGAAACCAGTAAGTCCCAATTGTCCTGGTAAAATATAATTAGCAACATCTGCCAGTTTTATTCTGAGTTCCAGATTGTTGTAAAAGCTGTGTTGCCCCGCAAAACGATATTGCCTGTAGCCCAGCAAGTTTTCTTGTCCGCCGATAAATGCAGATTGATAAAAAGTTGTTTTGCCAACACTTACAGTTCCACCAAATCTTTCTGCCAGCACGACAGTCGCACGGGGATTCAAACTCTTGTACAGGGCCACCTCCGGTATAAACTGCATGAAATCATTGGCATATTCACCAATGCCTTTGTAGGCCTGTATGCGAAGGCTTACATAGGTGCCCCATTGCGGAATGACCTTGCTGTTTCGCTTGTCGCTTAACAATGTTATCTGACCACCAAGATGCAGTTTATTTTTATCAATGATTAAACTATCGTACGAACCGATGTGTGAAGTATTCTCGATAAACCTGCCTTTGTTGTCTTCTGAGTCATACGCATAATAATACAATGATGGCCCGATGCTCAGCGTACCATCTTTTCTACCATTCCAGCGCAGCGCAGGATCAAGTTGATAGGCACCATATCTTGTGCGGTAATATCTTTTGTAATCACCTGTTTTATCGTAGACGGTTTCGTTGCCACGGCCAAAGAAATTGATGGTATTATTCGGCGCCCTTATTACTGCCTGTAAAGTAAAATCTGCTTTACCAACAGCATCGATCCATTCGCCATTATACCTGATCCGGTATGCTTTTGTGGAGAACGAATGACCCGCCACCAATTGATGCATACTTGCATAAGGAAACTTCCTGAAACCCTCCTGCTTCGTGTATTTGAAGCCCGCGCCAATAATAAGACCATCATCAATATTAATACCCACCAATGCCATCGGCATCCAGATATTGTACAGATTCGTTTGAGTGTAAGATGTGTTCAAACTATCATCAGAAATATGTCGTTTCAATTGAGACGTATCGCCCGTGAAATGAGAGCCATTATTCTTATCGTACAATTTTACTTTGTTCTTCGAATCAACAATGTTATAGCTCTTGCTGTCATCGCCACCGATGATGCGCAGTTTAACAGCCGATGCTGGACTGTTGAGAATTACGCTGTCATTACCGTCGCCAAGATACAAACGCACTTCTTTAGTGGCATTAGCAGGATAGGTCTTGTTCATCAATTCGTCTTTCACCTTGCCATCCTTGTTGATCTTTGAAATGCGGATATTCATTCCTTTGTCAGGCGTATCGCTTATCTCCACCAGTTCATTTTTATTGCTCACCCTTATGTCAACGATCTTCTGAATGAAGTCATAATAATGTAGCATCGTTTCCGAAAGCCTGTCACGACGAGCTCTCAATATGGTTGTCAACTCATCATGCCGAATCGCGTAAGATACAGCAGGCAATCGTTTCAGCGCTTCTTCTATTACTGAATCTGTAACTGCTTTCGCAAATTTGTCGGCTTCTTTCTTCCACTCTTCACGAGTGAATTGCATCTCCGGATAGACATTGCCAAATCTTGTTTTGTACAACAACCATTTCTCGTGCGACATTTCCGCGTCAAAGTTTCTGAATGTAGGGAGCACATATTCTTTCGAAACTATTTTAGGAATAAAGCCTTGCACTACGTGAAAAACCTGGTCACGATCGCGTGGCACAGCGAGATATTCTTTAGCCTTCTTGTCATCATTGTCGTTGTACCATCGCCATTGATCTTCATGCCTGTCCCAATCTCCCAGCAGCGCATCCAACATTCTCGCCCGTAAAAATTCTTTTGCATGAAGCTGATTGTCATTGTCCTTCTGCAAATTCTTTTTCATTTTTTCGGAGTTGTCAGACTTGCCCAAAGGTTCTCTTTCTTCCAACAGCACAACAAGATTTGAAAACACTCTGCCATACATGCCAAGGTTCTTGTCCGGAGATAATACACCAATAACAGGTGATGCATGTGGCACCCTTACAGCATTCGCAATTGGCGGCACAACCAAGGCGGAGAAAGGATGCTGGCCACTTGTTACATCATCCAACCAATCCCTTGCAAATGTACCTTTCAGCGCATCAGGCAATAGTGCGTCTGGCAATTTCTCAACGCTGCGTATTACCCATTCTTTTCCGTCTTTATCTTCCAGCCTTAATGATTTTGACTGCATACCACCGCCGAGTTGCAACGGCTTTAAACCTCCGTACAATTCAGAGATGCGCAACACCGGGAGCTTTGTGGGAGCGGCCCATTCCTTTCGGTAATTTTCGCCAAAGAAAAAGCGATGAGTCTTCCCAACAGAATCGTATGCCGCATGTACACTAACTACAACACTATCTTCTTTTATGGGCACGCTGTTTGATGCAACTATTTCCTGCTCGGGTGCATAAGGTATTGTATAAGTGAAGGCCTGATGTACCGTATCATCTTCGTAGATATAATACGTCACACGCAGCGCTGAGGTATTCAGCAAATCAACCGTAACATACCCCTGCGTGGCATCTGCAAACAAGGAGCCCTTTCCTTTTTTTGCATTGGTATGTTTTGCTCCTGCGCCGCTTACAACCTGTGTGCCTTTATCTTCAATGAATTGCAAGCCATGTTCATGTCCTGCGACATGCACAAGATTAGGCGCCCCTTCAAACACAGCATCTACACGGTTGATCATATCCTTGTACAATGGATGTTTTAAATCTTCCGGGTTGGGAAAAGTAGAACGCAAAAAAGGATACAGTGAACCGATACCAGGCAATGGGATGTATAAGTTTTTGCTGACCGATGTTAGCGGAAAAATATGATCCTTCCACGTGAACTTGCCGCCGTGTACGCCATAGCTTTGAAACGGATGATGCGATGCGAGCAAAACAATCTTGCCTCTATTCCGGTAACGCATTTCCGCAAGCTTGGCGAGCACATCTTTCTTTGTGTAGCAGTCACAATCAGCGTCTTCATTTTTTTTATCGAAGGGAAACAACCACCATTCGCTGTCAAAGGCAATGATTACGAGATCATTGGTAAGATGTATCTCCACAGGATCAGGGCAACCGTTTGGCGGAATCAACTTCAACAATGAATCGTTCTGTTCCTCCAAATACTGCCATTGATATTTAATTTTCGACAATCCTTTAGGCCCCATCTTGTCCCAGTCATGATTGCCCGGCACAAAGTATACGGGTGCCCCTTTTGCCCGCATCGGTTGAAATTGCGATTGCAGTATTTGTTTTGTTTTGTCTGCATTCTTGGCGTCCGGCAGCGCCATTCCCCTGGGGTACACATTGTCCCCCAAATACATCACGGTCGTTTTTCCCTGCAGTATGTGATTGGAAGCATGTATTAGTGCCTTTTGCTGTGCAGGATTCATTTCACCCGCATCACCAATAAATATTACCCGGTGCTGAATGCTGTCCTGAGCGTACGATGCACCAAAGCATAAGAGGGTTAGTATGGTTAATAAAATTCTCATCGAATTGGTTTGGTATTGTTTGCAGTGTACGACGTATGTTGTACGAAACTCTTTATAGTGTTGCATCCGAATGACTTTCGTACATCGTACATTGCCTATCATTTCTCTTTTCTCTTAAACTTCAAAATATTTCCTGCTGACAAATCATCTCCTTCATTTGATATGTACATGTTGCCTTCCGCATCAAATGCAATACCTTCCGGTTGATTGAACATGTTACCGTCTAAGTGATACGCGCCCTTCACTTTCCATTGACCGTCTGTAATGACCAATAATTTATTGACCGCTGACAAAATAAACCATTCTCCCGTGATTGGATTTTTGGTTAAGGCAGAAGGCCTGAATCCCCGCTTAACCTTTCCGGTAAAGGGTTTGATGGACTGCACATCAATTGTAAAACTTCCTGTTTGGTATAATGAATCACCGCCCTGCAAAATGTAGCCGGTTACAAAATCTTTGTTTTCATCAGTCTCGCAGTTTTTGCAAAGCACGTATAGTTTGTTTGTAGCTTCCTCTGCAAACAAACCTTCGTATTCACCTTTTGGCAACAGGCCCTTCCATTCTGTTGTGCTATCTATCTCTTCATACACAGCATCACCAAAATCTATTACGTAAATACTCCCGCTGCTTTTAAGAATATACACTTTATCATTGGCAATGCTCACATCTTCATAATCGCCGCCTTTTGCAAACTTTGCATGGTATTGCTTCTTGGTGCCCCATGCTAGCCTAAACAATTTCCCCTCCTCATCTTGGATCGCGTAAACAGTGTCATTTTTACCTTTGGGAAAACTGATCCCGGAAATTTCCAGCAATGTTTCAGGCATGGTAAAACGCTCAGGTTTTGACAAGTCGTAATGGGGCAATTTATTTTTTTTATCGCCATCGTCACCGTCGACAGAATCGCAGGCGAATAAAGTGAGCAGAGCCATCAGCATACTTAAAAAATATGTCTTACGAATCCACGTCATAGTTTTTTTACTTTAAATACTTTTAAGTCGCACTTTTTATTGTGATCATCTCGCTATGAATTGACAGCGCTTGCATAACAACAGAACTTATTAATGAGCAAAGAATATTGCCGCTATTGAATAAGCAATTACAGAAACAATCACTCCAAACATGAAGACGTTGTATCCTGCACGAAGCAGCCTGTATTTGCGCCCCAGCACTACGCCTTGCGAATACACATCGCGTGTGAGATTACCATAAAGAAACTCTCGATCGCTCATCATGGATTTCATTGCATCCCTATACTCTTCATAATTCATGCGATAGAAATTTCCGAAGAACAGGAGGTTCACTTTTTTATCTGCAATATCCTGAGGGATAAAAGTTCCCGGAGGTATAGATGGACGTGTTGACAAAATACATAGCGTCATTGTTACGACACATACTGCCAGCAATAAAATGGTTGGAATGATAAGATGGTGGTTGTCCTCCAGCTTCCTCAACATCACACTTAGCAATACGGATAAAATGATGGATGTTGTCGTGATCATGATATGCGCTTTATTGTCGGCCATATCACTCAGTCGCTGGTGATTGTTGGAAGTGATGCGAAACATTGTTTCAATGCCTCTTTCCGGTCTGTCTGGTTTCTGTTTTTTATTTTCTGTTGCAGCCGGCTGTTCTCCTACTCCTGTATGGTTTGGTTTTTTCACTTTCTTTTCTTTGTTGTGTTCGTCTTCCGATTCTTTCTTCTTCAACTTTTCAAGATTCTGTTGCTTAACAGGATCAAGAAATTTGTGTGCATAATCTGTATGATAATGATGAAATTCAAAAAGTTTTATCGTTCCCAATCGCCATTCCTGTTTTGATATTTCTTTACCGAACCTATGCTCCATTTCTTTCCTAACCTGTTTATTTTGCTCCCTGAATTCTTCCGTTCCCAAGTGATAAAGATCCGCATCGCATACGATCTGCTCAAGCAAGGTTTGTGGCGCCTGCGGCAGCTTTGTAGCGAGTATACAATTTTTGATAGCTTCTATAATGGATTGATCTACACCTCTTGCAAGCAAAAACTTTTCGCCCATAGCGGCTCCCTCCTGCTCATGATCCATTCCCCCTCCGATGAGATAACCAGTATCGTGATACCACGCAGCCGCATTTACAATGAACGAATCCTTATCATCAAGCTTGTAATAGCGGGCAATTTTTCCGGCATTGGCTACTACGTTTTGCGTATGTGCGAGATTGTGGTAGGAATAAATTCCTTTATCATTAATCTGAAAAAAAATCGTGACTTCATGTTTTATATCCGCAAGTTTTTGGGCGTAGTTCATATGAGTGGTTTTGTGGCAATGACTGAATAACTGAACTTGAACGTCAGCCAGTTCATCAATAATTTAATTATTCAATAGTTCAACCCCTCAGTTACTCAGTCTCAGTAAATTAAAACAATTTAGAAAACAACCTCCGCTTCACCCCTCTCCCAGAATACTGCTTTTGATATATTGCTCCAGCCTGTTGCCTTCCCAACCGAGGTTATATTTTTCTCCGTTGATGAAAAAAGTTGGTGTGGCATTAACGCCGCTGCGAATGCCGGTTTCAAAGTCGCTGTCTACTTTTTCATACAACATTTCATCATCAAGATCGTAATTAAACTGTTCTATATCAAGCCCCAACTGCTTTGCATATTTAAGCAGTGCTTCGCGACTAAGATCCTGCTGGTTTTCAAAAATAATATCGTGCATTTCCCAAAACTTCTCCTGGCGTGCTGCAGCCTCTGTAGCGACTGCAGCTATTGTCGCTTCGGGATGAATTTTAGCTAAAGGAAAATTGCGGAAAATAAATTTAAGTTTGGAGCCAAACGTTTCCTGCAGCTTTTTTACTATCGGGTATGCACGTCCGCAATGCGGACATTGATAGTCGCCATATTCCACCAATTCTATGGTAGCAAAAAAATTCCCCTCTATATGGTCGTGGTCGGACACCGGTGGTCTTAACGGCATGAGTGTTGTTTTTGATTGTAATACAATTTAGGGAGGAATATGTTTAGAAGCAACCTTAGGGAGTACCTTCGGCACTTGTTTGCCACTGAGGAACTGAGGACACAGAGTTTCCACAGTTTTTTTACCACAGAGTTCACGGAGTTTTTTTCAAAGAGGAAACGGAGATTGGTGCAACTCCCTCCTTTTCTTTCTTCCGATAAGCAATTGCTTATAATGAACAATCATCCTTCACTCTGTGAAAAAAACTCATTTCCTCTGTGGTTAAAAATAAGCGAGAACCCAGTGAGTAGCAACTCTTACCTGACGCAATAAACAGCGGTTTCAGCAAATCTTGAGGCTACAATTATTTCGGTCCCGTTAGCGTGTTCGGTGAAAAGATTTTGAACAAGCTCAGGATTATTATTGTCTTTTGATAAATGAGAAAGCAATAGGTGCGTCATGAATGAAGGCTTGTGATCTTTGAAAACCTGCAGTGCCTGTGTATTCGATAAATGCCCCTTGCCGCCGCGAATTCGGTTTTTAAGAAAATAGGGATAGCGCCCTTTTTCCAGCATTTCCTCATCATAATTTGTTTCAAGAAACGCCGCATGGCATTTCTGAAAATGATGTTTCAATTGTTCGCAAGGAAATCCAATATCAGTGAACACACCAATATTGATATTATTGTGGCTTACCATAAAACTATGTGGATCAGCCGCATCGTGCAATTTTGGAAATGCAGTCACCACCAGGTCGCCAACGTTTATAATAGAGTTGCCATGAAGGGGCATTACGACATGATCGTTCAGCAAGAGTCCTGCATACTGCAAAGTTGTTGCTGTAATATACACGGGCAGCCGGTATTTTTTTGCCAATACCGCCACGCCTTTTATATGATCGGTATGTTCGTGAGAAATAAAAATTGCCCGCACTATATCCATCGATAACTCAAGCCTGCGCATTCTTTTTTCCGTTTCACGGCAGGAAATTCCTGCGTCTATAAAAATAGCGTCTGTCTCGTTGCCCACGTAGTAACAGTTCCCGTTACTCCCCGAATTTAAAGATGTGATGTAGAGTGCCATGAGCTGCAAATAAACGATTTTTTTTGAGTGCCTTCGGCACTTGTTTTTCACCACGGAGGGAAGGAGTTTTTTTCACAGAGGGAAGGAGAAGAGCAGCTAACATAAGTAGCAAATCATCAATACACAACGGCAGAAAACAAAAGATCATATGAATGTGAATATTCTCCTTTCCTCTGTAAAAAAAACTCTGTTAACTCTGCGATTAAAAAAAATGCGCCCCGAAGGACGCACTTGCAATCAAACTGTAGATGATAAAAACTAGAAGCGGAAAGACATACCGACTGCGAACCTTCTCGGCATTTGAGGTTCGATTGTTGACCATCCTTTGTAATATTCTTTATTGGTAATATTATCCAGTTTCGCTGTGATTGTGAATTTGTCTGCGTTGTAGAACAAAGATGCGTTCAACACGGTGTAAGAAGGCAATGTGAACACGCCTGTTGTTGTTCTGGTTGCGGATTCTCTAGGTTTTTCAAAGACATCTTAGCCACATAGTCGCTTTCTTTTTTTGTAAGCTTATTGTTTGATGCGCTCACGATAACTTCTTCTAGTTGTTTATTTGTCACAGTCAATTGAATCGCAACACTCGTTGTTGTTTTTTCTATCACAGTTACTTCCTGCAACACTTCTTCATAGCCCACCAGTGAAACTTCTAATTGATAATTACCTGGCTTTATGTTTTTAAAAATGAACGTGCCGTCGTCTTCGGTTGCAACAACTTTTTTTGAGCCTTTCAATTTTACCGACACTGCTGCCGCCGCGCTGCCATCACTGGTTGTAACTTTTCCTTTGATGGTGCCATTGCCATCTTCTATGTCGTTTGCAAAAATTACCGGAGTTGAAAATATAATAAGTGTAAGAATGAATAGTAGTTTACAAATCTGCTTGCAGTATTTCCTGTGCATAAGCTTTTAATTTGCCAGCAAAATTGTAACGATGACACTTAAATAGAAAGCGCAATCGGGAAAAAGGTTTACGCGGAGAGGAAAAACAGTTTGAATTAAGAATTAGGAATTATGAATTGTTGCCCGGCAAGTTCGTTTGAATTTAGTAACGTATTTTCTGTTTTAAGTAAAATCGATTGTGACTGAACAATCAGTTTCCACATAGGTTATGCATCGATTGATAACTAAAGCTGCGCAGAAAGCATTCTTAATTCCTAATTCTTAATTGCTTCCGTTATTCAGCACTGCTATTTCCACATAATACTTCTCCATCACCTTGTACACTTTTTCCTTTAGCTCCTTGCTGGAAATATTGTCGTCAATATAAATGGGCGGTAGAAAATGAATGGACAATTTGTGTGGCCACAAAAAGAAGAACTTGCTCGCAGGCAACGTTTCTTTTGTATTGAAAATAATCCCCGGAATAATCGGCTTTTTGGTATCTGTTGCCAGTTTGAAAGCACCGTCATAGAAGTCTTTCAGGGGTTTATTGGTTTGATTGCGGGTACCTTCGGGATAGATGCACATGTGCATGCCAGAGAGCAAAACTTTCTTCATGGCGTCAATGCTTTTTCTGCGGCTCTCATCGCTTTTTCTGTCCACGAGCACACTGCCTCTTTTATAGATCATGCCAAACAGCGGTACTTTTGCAAATTCTGCTTTTGCAATAGTTTTGTTACCACCCGGAATTTCAGGAAATGAAAGCGGTACATCCATCAGGGAATTGTGATTGCACAACACTATGTACGTTTCCCCTTCTTTAAAATTCTGTTGTCCTTTTGCAGACACCGGACAACCGATCAGATACAGATAAATATGCATCCACCTTTTTGCAATTTTTACAAAACTGATGGTGCTTTTGGGTTCTTCATAAAAACCCGTTAGCCAAATAATGGGCAAGGCTACAAGCATGGTAATGAAAAAAATCAAGAGGCCCCATAATGCGAATATTCTTCCAAGTATCTCCCTTATGATTCTCATGTGCTGCGAAAAGTTGTATTGGTCAATCCGGTTTACTGAATTAATGGTAAAGCAAAAGTAAAAAGGCAAAATTCAAAATGCTGTTGACTATACAAGTCTAAAGTTTTTACTTTTGATTTTTACTTTTTATAATTTCCAATCGATGGGGTCGATGCCATTTTTTACGAGATAATTATTTGCTTTTGAAAAATGCTGGCAACCGAAAAAACCTTTATCTGCACTAAACGGTGAAGGGTGTGCAGCTTTCAATACAAGGTGTTTTGTTTCATCGATCAACTCCTGCTTCTCCTGCGCAAATTTTCCCCACAAAAGGAAAACCACATTCTCTTTTTGTTCCGATATTTTTTTGATAGTGCTATTTGTAAACTCTGCCCATCCGATCTTTGCATGGCTCATAGGTTCGTTTTTTCTGACCGTAAGAGATGCGTTGAGTAGCATTACGCCTTGCTCTGCCCATTTGGTAAGATTGCCCGATTTGGGTATCTGCATACCTATATCAGAGTGCAGTTCTTTAAAAATATTGATGAGGGAAGGTGGCGGCGTTACGCCGTCGGGCACAGAAAAACTCAGTCCGTGCGCCTGACCGGGATTGTGATAAGGATCCTGGCCGATAATCACCACTTTTACGTTTTTAAATGGTGTAAGGTTGTATGCATTGAAAATTAATGATCCCGGTGGATAAATAGTTTCACCGGTCATTCTTTCTGTTTTCAGGTGCGTAACTATTTGCTGGAAGTAGGTTTTAGGGAATTCCTGTTTAAGCGCTTCCTTCCAACTTTCATCTATTTTTACATCCATTACAAAAATTGTTTGGGTGCAAACTAAACATTTTTTACTTTTGCAGCCTTCTCGAACAAACTGTTAGGGAAAAAAATTCAAAAAGGACCGGTAGCTCAGCTGGATAGAGCAACTGCCTTCTAAGCAGTAGGTCATTGGTTCGAATCCAATCCGGTTCACCGCAGTGGACAAATCAAAATTTTCTTTGGTTTGTCCATTTTTATTTTCCAGCAAATCCTTGTCCAGACTATATATTAGCTCAACTGCCTTATTCAATCTTGCGGTTCGATAATTATCTCCATTAAAAATGACTTTTTCGGGAAATATCGAACCAATGATCTGACGCTTCCTTTTTACATCAGCATTCACATATAATTGGTCAAGTCTTGACAAAGAACTTATCGCTTTATCCAATAACAATTCGATATTATCAGTTTGTTTAGACGCTTCCAGTAATTTAACTTCTAACTGTTCTATTCTTTTTTCACTGTCCGCTTTTATTTCTTTATAATCCTGCGGTGTTATTTCCTCCCTCAGCAATAATCTTCTCGCCTTAACAATATCCTCATTAGCTTGATCTAACTGTTCATTTAATTGTTTAACCTGCCCTCTTCGACCTTGCGAGTGATTCTTGTAGGCGGAACTTATCACATGTCTATAAGAATCAATCATTCCTGATGAGGGAATTAATTTTCCTAGCTCTCTCACAAAAAGGTCATTTGCTACCTCTGCTTTAAACCTCGCTCCACACGAAGAGGTACAGTGATAGTAATAATAACGACCCGACCTGCCTCGGGAAGCACTTCCCGTTAGCACTTTACCACACAGAGGGCAAAGTAAATAACCACGGAGCTGCATTATTTCCTGAGTTCCAAGTTTGGTACGATAATTTTTCTTTTTACCATCGAGCAAATCTTGCACATCGTAAAATAGAGATTCCGAGATAATAGGCTCATGTAAACCTGCAACGACCTTAGCCGACTCATCCTTGTATGCTGACAAATAGATCTTTCCGCAATAAACAGGATTTCTGAGCAAATTCCAGAATTGACTTTTGCAGCATTTAAGTCCCTTCAGGCGAGCTTCTTTATATAGTTGCTCAACTGCAATTTGTCCGTTGACGAACGAGTTAAAAACCCATTTAAGAATCCCTGCATCTGGTTCTATCGGCGCTATATATTTGTTACCATCTTCTGTAATTTTATTTCTATACCCAATTGGTGCAGGCCCCATCCAACGCCCTTCCTTCTTTGCTTTGCGCATCCCATATAAGACATTTAGGGCTCTCCTGTCATTTTCTACTTCGGGTGTAGCAAGATAAACTGCAAGCATGATCTTACTCTCGGGGATGGACATATCAAGCGGCTGTTCTATGGCGTGAGGTTCAACACTTAATTTTCTCAAGATATTGATCATTTGATAGGCATCACCCGCATTGCGGCTAAACCTGTCCCACTTGGTAAACAAAATAACATCTACCTGTCCCTTTCTTTTTTTAAGGTCGGCAATTTCCCTTATCCATTCAGGACGCTCGAAGGTCTTTGCGGAATGATCCTCCAAAATGACTTTGCGAACAGTAATTTGATTGCTCATACAATACTTGCGCAACCTTTCTTCTTGGTCTCTTTGAGAAAAGCCTTTATCGGCCTGCTCATCGGTACTCACACGGATATATAAATCTGCATTCATTTTCCTACATACACGTTTATGGCAATACTTGCCAGGTTATTCATAAATTCCAGAATAATCTTTGCTTCCTCTATTGTCACATGCGTTCCGTGCTCTTTTAAAATCTCAACTATTTTTTCTGGCGAAATTGTTTCCATACACACTCCTCATTTACAATGTTCACAAAACCGGTGCAGGTAACACTTCTTTATCTAAAGTACGAATAAAGATTAATTACACTATGACTACCCTGTACTTACTTTCAGGAAATTTTAAAATTAAAAATGATCATAGTACCCTTGTGTGGATGATACGAAGGAAGGTATTCAATATAACCTAATCTTTTGAGATGTTGAATATTCTTATGATAGGTCGCAAAAGAGTTGATCCTTGACAATTGCATCACTTCCCTTCTCGAAATAAAAACCCTGTCAGAAAACCCGCGTTCTAACAATATCAGATACATTGCTAAATAAACGGTCAACTGCGTCGATGTTAAACAGTCGTCGTTTAAAAGTGTGGAGATAATATTTTTATCTTTCTCATTCATTTTACTCCCTCTATCATTAAAGCAGCTACTTGCACTGATGTTAATTCCTTAAAAGGATAAAGCCCTTATCGGGCTTTACCTGGTGGATCACTATCCCCGCCTTCCATCTTATCGCTGGCAGGTTGCGCTCCCGCAGAGCCTGTGTCCTTTTCAGATGGAAATGAGTTTTCCGTGTTGAAGTCAATGGAGAACATAAACTCTTGTTCAAACCTTATCAATGCATCCGTTAAAGCATTTTCTTCGATAAGGATTTCCTTATCATATTTCTGGCGGAATGCTTGTTCGAGTTCGTCACTTACCTTGTAGATCACAAACTCCACTCCTTTTCGAACAATAAAATATTTCATGTTAGAGATGATTTAACATTTAGCTATTAGTACCCCAACTTTTCGGAATTCTTACCGGGTAATTGGTCTTGCTTTTACCAGTACATTATGCTTGATCCGCAAGACCAATTCACGAGCACCACCCTCTTCGCTGACTGAGATCACTAACCTCTTTGTTGATGGGATAGTGAAAGGAATAAATGCAACTACAATAGATGTATCCTCTAATCCTTTTAGTGCAGACAACTCGCTTGAGCAAACAGGCACTACTTCATGTTCTTGTACGGCCATTCTTTTTGAACGGTGCTTGTCTTTTATGAAGAAGCGAAAATCAGCAGGCTTATAATCAATGAACGATTTATTTTTTAGTCCAAAAGAAAACCACATGGACTGTTCGCCCAGGTAAATACCTCTAAGATTTATACTGACTTTTTGGTTGGTATGTTTTCTCCTTAAAAAAGAATGTTGTTTTGCGATTTCGCTTTTTTCTTTTTCCAGTAAAAAAATATCCCTCCCCCCATTTAGCAGTATCGGTTGTTCGTCTTTTTCTTGTTCCTGGCCAATGCTAACATTCAACATCTGTGGTGCATCAGAATAGTTCACTAAAAAGGAATAAAATTTCCCATCTGCCGTTACGATGGTTAGGTTGGTCTCAGGAAACTGCTTCTTTGCCGCCTTTAATTGCAAAATGTTTTCTGCACCTTTGGCTCTTTGTATAATTATAGTTTGACTACCCCTATCAACACTAACAACTTTAGCGGGAAAAATGATATTGCTGGTTTTACAATACCCTATTTCCAGCGCATATTGCTTAATGCCCCTAAGTTCTATACTGGCATCTTTTGATTGACCATGTGCTTTAACAAAAAACAGCACACTCATTGCCAGCATCACAATTCTTTCACACTTTTTCATATCCTTGTTTTTACTTGTTATAAATTCTATTCCGGTTTCGCTTTGGTATCGCGCAACAAAACCCGATAACCCGCCGAGACTGTAACACGCACCAGTTTTGCTTTTTTACTTATCAATGTTTTTGCTGCCTGTATTCCGGCAGTTGCTGCCTGCGCTCCGACTGAATTATCCAGCGCCGACAACGACATACCCTGCATGGCCTGATCCGATGATTGTTTGGCAACATCTCTTGTGATCGCTCCCGGCGTATAGATACCTTCCAAGCCATCCAGATCATAAACAGATAAAGCCACCGGAAGAATATTATTAAGACATTTGATCGACGATATATTTATAACCAGACGTTCATTATTAATGGAAGATGTCCCATATACAAACGTACCCTTAGGAACAAGAACATCATTGACATAGATGTCATTTTCTAATCGCAGTTTTATAACGGCCCCGCTGACAAGTGTTTGCGCTTCCGGAACCACCGCCTCAATCATGTTTGATTTTTCAACACGTTCTTCTTCATTTCCCAACGAATAAAACTTATTGGTTTCTATGGTTTCATTAGGCTCTCGCGAAGTAGTGACTGTATCTATTATTGTGCTGACATCTTCGGGTTGCAAAACAGAAGCCACTAATGCATCTGAAGGTTTTATCGCACTCAATGTGGCATGTTGTTGCAAGGGCTGCTCCCTTTCTGCAAACTTCTCTTTTATCCTTTCGGGATGTTGTATGTCCAGTATCTTTTCCAGCATCATATTGATCTGTTCCATTTCAGGATTGGTTGCGCTGCCGGTATTTTGCAGCTGCTGCATCATGGCTTCCAACTTGTCAATCTCAGGTTGACTGGTTTGTAGCGCATGCATGGCCTCCGATTTTTCGTTATATCGCGATGACACATTTTTATCTGGCTCACTTACCAGTGCTTTATTCAACGCTTCCAATTTTTCATAGACTTTAACTTCATTTGGGTCTTTCGATGAAGCGTAATAGGACGACAAATTGTTCCCGGGTATTTTTGAAGTTGTGTTCAATACAGTTTTGCTTTTTGTTGAAACAGGCAACAAGTTGGAATCAACCACTTCCTGATCTTCTAATGGTGATAATTGGTAGTAAGGATCATTCCTGGCAAGCGAGGCTTTGCGTGCCGCTTCCTTATCCGCTGCTTCGTAAAAATTCAGTTTGCTCCATGAACTATCTCTGGCAGTATTGGCACCCGGCAGCGTCATGTTTAAAGCGTTGCTTTTTATTGCTGAAGTATCCTTTGATGGCCTGCTACCGATCACGCCTAATGACCACAGCAAAAAACTTATAAGTGGCAATACAAAGGCTGGCAGGAACAGCAAGAACTTTCGCTGCCTCAAATACTTTTGCGTATATCCTTTTTTAGTACTGTTATCCTGTAGCATGTGTTTTTATTTTAGTTGTTCGTTGTATAATTCTATCAGTCCATTTAGGCTGTCTAAAAGACGAGGTTCTTTTTTTATCAACTCTTCAAAACTGTTTTTTTCATTCTGTTTTAGGCTATCCACATGACATTTTAGTTGTTGCAAATAGTGCAATGTCTTCTGCGTATTATTAACACGTGTTTCAATTGGAACTATTGGAGGAGGTTTAATGAGCTCCTGCACAGAGATTGTATTAGGAGTGTTTACAAAAGCAACACGGATCAACCAACCACCTATTATAAAAGCGCCAATGCAAAAAAAGATCAGCACTGTTTGCCATGTTCGCTTGCTCCATAACCTTGTTCTTTGTTCAAGCCACGACGCCAGTCGCCTTTGTCTCGCTTGTATTACCAGCGCCGTCTTGTTCCAAAATGGGCATAACGGAGATGCTGGCTTTTTATGTCGTTTGAAAAGCTGGAACATACTTATCGATTGACTGTTTTTTCATCTTTATTTTCAATCGTGTGCCATTTTTCAATCAGGAAGCCGTGACTGTTATTATCACTTCTTTCCACATTGCGCAAATACCCTTCGGTGATGAGTAATCTATACACAAAAGACGTCGCCCGTATGATTTGCTGTGTAGCATAGCACCGGAAATAATACGGATAGCTATCTACGTTGACGTTAATGCTGTCAATACTGATTTGTTGACTGATATTGCCTGCAATAATATTGGAGTAATAACCGGATTCTTTCAGGTTTTCATATTGACGTTTGGCGGAAGCATCGGAGAGATACAATGCCTTGGTGATGTTTCTCTGGATAACTTTATCATCTGGATCGAGTGTAAAAAAATAATGATGGAACATATACACATGATCTCTTGCTTCTACCGGCACATTGTCTTTCCTATCCGCTGCGAGTGCTTCCAACGCCTTGCTTCCCGCCAGCACATATACTTTGTTTTTGGCAGCCGTTGCCAGTTCATAACTCTTGTAGATCACAAACCCACACAGCGATAATGATCCTGTTATGATGATGAACGTGAACATCCGTACATACCGGAAAGCGGTATCTATTTGTTTCATTTTTGAAAACATCCTTGTAAGTTTTTATTGCTTAGAGTCCCATCATTTCGCGGCCCTTTTCGGCGGTTTGACTGGCAACGGAACCTGCGGCCGATCCGGCAATACTAGCAGCGGAGCTTGCTGTATTCATCGTAAGGCCGGTTGTTTTTGAAGTGAGTGCATCACCTCCCCCGACCCAAAGTATTTGACTGGCAATGGAAGGAACGGTAAAATATCCGACAATGCCGATGATGAGGAAAACTAAATAACCCATATCCGTCCGGCTAAAGAAAGTATCTCCATTTTGATTGATTTGACTAAGATCAATCTTTAGCATGTTCTCCTGTATCTTTCCGATCACCGCACCGAATATATTGGCAATGGGCAACCACAAAAACACGTTGATATACCTCGCAAACCAATGTCGGATCGTATGATGAAAACCGTCGAATACTGACAATCCAAACGCGAGTGGACCAAGAATAGCAAGAATAATGAGATTAAACGTTCGGATCGTATTGATACAAAGAGACGCGGCAGCAAACAACACCTGCAAGACTTCGCTCATCCACTCTTTAATAGAATTCCTGAAATTGTAAGACGCTTTTGCCATCGCAAATTTTATATCATTGCCAATGCCATCGACAAAATTTTCATCACCAGGATCTTGTTTTGGGTGAGTGTATTTGTACCACTTGTCCCGGTCGCCGCTTCCTGTCAGCCCCACATACATCTGCCAGGCATCCGTTTGCTTAATAGCGTTTTCTTTTTGTTTTAGAAGCGCAGCTATGGCATCATCTGTATGACTAACCATCGCGGCTGTGCCACTGACCGTAGGTTGCATGACACCATTAATGAGTTGGATTAAAGAAGGAAAGATGATAATCGCAAATCCCACCACAAAGGGTCTGAACAAGGGATAAAAATCGATGGGCTCTGCCCTGGCAAGATGTCCCCAGATTCGATAAGCGATGTACCACAGGGCGGCAAATCCAGCGATGCCTCTTCCCACACCGATTAGCTGCGAACAGAGCGGTATCAGTTCTTTGTACAATTGATCCAGCACGGAACGCAAGCCCGTTATCTCATCACCTAATCCATTTTGCGCAAACAGCGATGAGGGCAACAGTACGCAAGCCATCCAGGCGATTATCTTTCTACACCGTTTCATACTACACTTTTTAAATATTAGCCTATTCTTTTCAAGGTTTGTAATAACCTTCCATACCCTGAACTTCTCGTTTTTCTTTTATTCGTTGTCCCATAAGTAAAGAGGTACTTCCATTGAATGAACGCAGAAACACAAGCTTATCCTGCATGTCTTCAAAAATCCTATCAATGGAATTCAATCGTTCATCATCACTCATGCGCAATTTTTCCGCCGTAACAACTGTTAACAGATCATCCAGGTTTTGTAAGGAAAGAGAAAACAGGTTATCATATACGTTGCTGATATAGCTAAGTTCATCCGCATTGAACCAGCCGCCATCTTTAAATCTCGTGAATGCCGCTTTGTACTCTTTCACTAATTGCAATTGACACTCGACAATATCAGCTACCCGCTTGTATTTTTTTACCGTCGGGCTCACTTCAAGCAATCCGTCCAAAAATGCCTTGTGCAGATTAAAATTTCCTTCCGACAGGTCTTTGATGGTTCTGTAACCTCCGGAGAGTATTTCATAACCCTTCTTTAAGTCCGATAATATCTGTTTGAATTGCGCCAGCTTTTCAATATTGAGTGCCAGTTGCGCGAGTTCAGTAGCTTGCGCTCTTGCCTTCATCAAACCTAGGTTTAACAAAAACGTACAGCATAAAAGAATGATCTTCCTTTTCATATATCACATTTTCAGTTCGTATAATATCATTTCAAATCTGCCGCTTTGCGGTAATCGTTCACTTCTCTTTGTTCATTTGTTTTCTGCAAGGCCAATATTTGCACATCTGAAATAAACGCATTGACAAATGAGTAGACATCCGTCGCTACCTCATACACCGCTTCTATTCTTTTTATCCGCTCATCATCGGTCATTTTTAATTCCGATGCTGTTATCATCGTTTGCAGCACATCAAATTTTATCGCACATTCGCTTTGAACATTGGAGGCCACCTTACTTACATAGTCCTTTTCATCCGGACTAAACAATTCATTGGTGTTTGTCGCATTCGACAGGTTTTGCATTAGCTTTTTTGCCGAGTTGAGTAAGACAAGTGAAGCGGCAACTTTTGCATAGTTCTTTACTCTCGGATTGATCGCTTCCAGGCTTTTGAAAAAATCGCTATCCAGGGTAAAATGCGCTTGCTTTATATCGCCGATGGTCTTCCATCCTTTCTTCACGATCTGGTAACCCTTTTGCAAAAGTTCAATATATGCTTTGTTTGCTGCGATCTGTTGCAAATAAACTTTGATCTGCTGGTTCTGGGCGTTTGTCGTCGTCGCAAAGATCAATATCAGTATGATCGCCGTTACTTTTTTCATATACCGTTCAATTCTGTTTTTTACTAATTGGAGAGACCATAAAACAGTCGCATCGTTTTTAATTCATTTTCATCTTTGCTCCGCTGCAAACTAAACCGGATGCATTGCTGGTTAAAATCCCGGAGATCATTTAGGTTGTCATCTATCTGTTTCGCCACACTCCCGATTATTTCCAACCGCTTGCCATCTGTCATTTCCGTATTGAACGCATTGATGACTAAAAACAACTGATCAAGGTTGTTCAGACTTTCATCCATGATGCCCGTGTAGACTTTTGCCATGTAGCTGATCTCATCTGCTGTAAAGTGCCTGTCCTGTTTGAACCGGTTAAACGCGATCTTATATTCATCTACCAGTTGCTTTTGATGTTCCATTATTTCCCGGATCTTCTTATAAGTACTAATGGCATCTTTTACCTGCTTCAGTTCGTCAAAATATTGCTGATATTGTTCTTTATGTTTTTTTGTCCAGTCGGTGATTTCGTCGAGCTTTACTTTGGATAAAATATTCTCCAGGTTCTTTTGCGCCGATTGCAACCAAATGGTTTTGTTCTGCAATCTTTGCACGGCAAGGTCAGCAGCCTTGATAGCTGCAATGATGGCCTGTCTTACAATCTCCCAAATAAACGCATGGCTCTGTTGTGTAGGCATAACGATGAGCGTGCAACTAAGCACAATGGTGATGAATACTTTTTTCATACGTTGTCTTTACTTGTCTTTGACCTTATTGTATTCCGTTCTTCCCTGTAAGAGTTTATTTTGCCTTGGTAAAAAGGTGAGAATATCCCCCGTGTTTTGAATTATTAACTGATGTGTCCTTCGATCATAAACGCCCGTTCTCTTTTCCACTTTATGTTCCGGTGGAAATACTTTTCCGTCCAGTTGTTGCTGATAACCCGTCATGTTATCAATAAAATAGACCCCGCCGGACAGGTCTTGTTCTGAGATTACCAAAGTATCTGCACCATTTGTAAACTCATCGTGAAGTTGCCTTACATACATGCCGGGAATAAACTCGCGAATTTTATCAGAAGTTGAATTGGTGCAGCTTCCGAAAATTGAGGTTAATGCAATGGTCAATAAAACGATCGATTTCATAGAAAGTCTATTTGTAGGTTAATGAATAAAATGTTTATGTTCTGCCTGCTTTCATTTCTTCTACCAGTTTAGCAATTCCTTTCTCCATGCTACCGTATCTTTCCGCATACTCCAGGACTTTCACCCTTTCTCTTCCGTCAGTAGTGAAGGCAAAATATTCTTCCGGGCAGAGTTCATTCTTATAGACTTTTGACACTTGTCCACCGAGATCAATGAATATCTCCCGGTTGTCTTTGTTTACGGACAAAAGAATTGTCTTTGCCTTTTCTGACAAACCCAGCACGTCCTGCAACTTGTCAAACTTGTTGATGAACTTGCGCATGTCCATGAGTATTTTTATATCGGCATTGTTGATGATGGCATCTTTGATAATGGGTGAACTTACCAGGTCATCCAACTCTTGGGTGATCACGCAAGGCACGCCGTTGAATTTCCGAATCGTTTTAAACGCATATTTTAAAAACTCCGCCATCCCTGATTTGGCAATGGCTTTCCAGGCTTCGTCAATCACCAGTACTTTTCTTTTACCTGGCAGCTTACGCATTTTGGAGATGAACATTTCCATGATGATAAGCGTTACCACCGGAAATAATATCGGATGATCTTTTATCGCATCGAGTTCAAATACGACAAAGGGTTGATGCAACAATTCCAAGTTTTCTTTGGCGTTAAGCAGGTAATCAAATTCACCACCTTTGTAATAAGGCCTGAGTACATATAGAAAATTACTGACATCAAAATCGCTGTCCTTTACATTGTGCCCCTTTAACACACCTACATATTCTGCATGCAGGTATTCATAAAACGTATTGAAGCAAGGGAAAACAGTTTCATTATTTTGCAGGTACTCATAATAACCACTTAGTGCGTTGGATAATGCCACGTATTCACTCCGGTTGAACTTTTCGTTTTCCTGTTTCCACAAAGCCACGAGTAGCGCCTTCAAACTTTCCTTTTTTTCAGTATCTAACAAGTCTCCTTTGGCGATATAAAAAGGATTGAAGCGAATGGGATTTGTTTCTTCATACGTGAAATAATATCCCTTTACCAACTCGCAAAGTCCTTTATAACTGCCACCAATATCCACGATCACCGAGTGCGATCCCTGGTCGTGCATTGACCGCAGTATATGGTTCACCGTCATACTTTTCCCGCCACCACTCGTACCACATACCAGCATCCCCATATTCGAAGTGATGCCTTGCTTTCTTGGTGCGTCAAAAAGATCAACATATACCGGCTTACCGCTAAGGCGGTCACAAAACCGGATGCCTTCATTTGGATCACAACTTTCAAAGTTTGTCTCAAGCGAGAGAAAACAAGCAGCCTGTTCGGCAAAGGTTTCAAACGTATCATTCATTGGAAAATCTGCTGCATTGCCGGGTATGCCAGCCCACCAAATCTGTGCGGCCCCTACCGTTTCCTGTTTGGCAATAGCATTCATTTGCGCAAGTGCTGTTGCCACCTGGTTTCGGATGTCCTTTAATTCCTCTTTCTTTTCTGTCCAAACCATGATATTAAAATGCGCCCTCACCGGTAACCTTGACTGGCTGATGCATTCGTTTAAAAATTCATTGACAGCGTCTCTTGCAATAGCATTCTCACGGCTATAGTTGGAAAGCGATTGCAACCTTAGTCTTTTACTTTCCAGTTTCTTGATGCTTGCTTGCGCGTCACCGATCATAATATATTGGTTATACAAATGATCACAAGGAAGCAGTAGCCCCAGCGAACCGGCAAACCCAATACTAAACTTTGTCCTGTCTGTGCTGTACTTTTCAAAGATTGCTTTAGCACCGCACAAAGCTGGCATGTGTTCGGTATCTGCCAGCGTAAATAATTGCAGATAGTTACTACCGATCCTGAACTCCTCTTTAAACTGTATGTCTTTTATAAAAACACTTTCATGAGATGCAGACAGGTTGCAATACCTTTCAATCAAACCCCCTTTTTTATTATTACTTAACAGCTCGTCGTCCTTTACCCTTTGAAGTAAGATACCCACGCTTTGCAGGATTTGTTGAAACTGGCCGCAACTATCCTCAAATGCGTCAAGCGCTAAAGGGTTAATGGTTTGATCTGGGACAATCGTTGGCCTTAATAGGTTACTAATAATAGAGCTGGCAGGTTTTCTACTGCTTGCTTTTTTTGTAAGAATGATAAAACTATCATGCGCTAAAAATGGCCGACCATTAAAGTACTTTTCGCTTCTATTAGTTAGAAAGCTATCTTCTTCTGTTTGCCCAGTTGCTGAATATAGGGTACGGATAAACCAGTCCTGTTTGTGGAGCACCGTGTCTTTGGGCAATACCTTAATGGCCTTGATCAGACTCTGGTGCAAGGTTTCATAGTTCTCATCACTCTGCGTAAATATCTCCGGTAGCGTACATTTATAAACAATACTGATGTCGCCTTGGTTACTAATGATCGCATCATACTCTACATCCATGATTGGAAATATGTCCTTGAACCATTTTTGCATTATTCTTGTTTTTTAATAAACATTCTTCTTGAATTACACTTGATCACTTTGGGCACTTTTTTCTTCGCCGATCTTTTCATGAGCCCGTATGCCCCATAAGTTTTACTCATCCTGTACACTTGTGTAAACAGTAGTGCTCCTAAACCAACAATGATAATAAGGCATACATAAGTATTTACACCCACCACATACATCACGGCAAACAACACCAGTAAACATAATAGCCCTCCTGCCAAATACCAGATGTATTGTGCTCTTAACCCCTTAAATTCTACGTCGGCGTTTGCTCCTTTGTTGATCGTATAGATACTTGCTGCCATTTGCGGTTGTTAGATGCCAAAGAATGATTTCAGCACTGTTGCTACTACTACCAAGAAAACACAACTTCCAAACCAAGCCGCTGCCGTCGCCCCAGTATCAGGATGCCCGTTTGACCATTTTTGGTACACCTTAACGGCCCCGATCAACCCGAGGATGGCACCAACGGCATACATCAAATTGCATCCTACATCAAAGTAACCGCGCACCTTGGTATTGGCTTCCTGGATGCCCGCCACCCCGTCTTGCGCGTAGAGCGAGTGTAGAGCATTACTCATCCCTAGTGCAATAAGCAGGATGATCCTTTTTTGATTGTTGCTTATTGTTCTCCATTTCTCTTTCCACATAACCTCTATTTTAAAGTTTGAAAAATCTTGTCAAAAACTTTCCGGTCGCTTGCCTCTTCTAACTCACACCATTCATTCCCGTCTTTGGCAGCTCCCGGAAAGTGTTAACCTACAACCTAACCCTCAGGATCTTTGTCGCCTGGTTCTGGTGACGACTTTTCGTTTGTTTCTTTCTTTATCCCGAACAAGTGGAGGATTTCATATTTATAGAATTTCACTCCGACAAAACCGTAATAAAGAACAAGTGCCAGCGCCATCATTTTACAGTAACCAGGCCAGTCTATTAATGAGCTAATCATCTTCTTTCTTTTTTAGTTGATTGCTTTTGCTACACAAAGATGCTATCAGAAAAAAGCCTTCTTTCACACTACGACCCGTATACGGTATTCCTTTTTCTATTCAAAAAATCCCTTACGGGAAAGTAGCCAAGTATTTACTGGCCTCTTTTCGATCACTGTTTTTATAAATATTGTTTGGGATTTTCGTCGCTGTCATCCATTCTTTGAACGAGCTTTTCTGCAAGTGATTCTAGAAAAGCGGCACGACTTCCTTTTCGGATCCTGATCTCCTGAAATATCCGGTAATAATTGCCGAGATCAATTGAAAACATCTGTTCAAAATAGGTAGCGAGTAGTTTTATATCTGCTGCGCCGTTATTAAAAACACCGGTTGATTGTAATGCGTAGAGTAACTCAATAAGTGCCGTTTTTGATGCTGTCCACGCAAGTGGTTGACGGGTGGACGCCGGTACCCTTATCACATCATCCTTTCTTTCCAAATCTTCGAGTGCACCGATCAGGTATATCCGTAGTAACTCGTGTGCATGAATCTTCGCGACCCTGAAATCATGGCTGGTAGAGAAATTAGGATCGGCGTCAAAATGATAGGTATCCAAGGTGAGATAAATATCCTCACGACCACGCAGGAAATATTTTTCATCGAGATAGGTCGAACCGGAACGGTAATATTGATAAAACTGGAGATTCTCTTCGAAGTAATGCGTTAGACGCCTGAGTTCTTTTTGCAGATATTTTTGTTGCGTTTCATTGCTGCCGGTGGGACGTCTCGTTTCAATCCGGTAGATTTTTAAAAAATAGATCAGCTTACTATAGAAGAGAGGTTTCTCGTCTTTAAAAAAATGTATTTCCTCCTCCTGTGTAGTGAATACATAGGCAGCGACATCTTTTCGTAATTGCTCCATAACGCTTTTAGCGACCTGGATAGATCGCTCCGCCAGCGGCAATATCCTGTCGTCCTCTTCTCCTGCGATCTTTTCTAAAGCCGCTTCTAATTCGTTATAGAGCTTTTTGCAAAAGGGAGCATACTAATCTTTTTGTTGTTGAAGGTCATAGGTAAAGTTTAAGGGTAAAGATCATTCTCCTATAAGCGTTTTAAAAGCGTAGTAGAACGGAAACTGTTTCGAGATTAGCAGAAAAATGTTTGCAAGTGGCAGAAAATGTGCGGGCTTCTAATCCGGGCGTTGCTTGATATCAGGCATTTCACGCATAGATACAGGCATTGTAATCCACTTTAATTATTCAACATCCTGAACAATACCACGAACCGGTAACCAATCGCACTTGCAACGACGAAAAATTATCGAAGGCGTATTAGTCCGCTTTCAGACCGCTTAAGATTTTTGTATATTCCTGTTTTGTAGAAGATAACCTTATCCCTTATGATCGAACTGTATTCAGATGTATATGGCCAGATATTACTACAACCGCTGCTTCCGAAAGGGTTCAAAAGCTATATCATCGCCGGAAGTGAACCCTATTCTTATAGTGGAGAAGCAGGCCAGATCCTTATCCAGCAAATTGTTTCATCAAACTACACGATCTTTTTTGCCGACTACCAGTTTAATAGTAAGACAAAAATCACCCTGCACATTTCAGGATTTGTTTTCCAGTCATACATCGTACTGAACGAAGATGTGAATGCGTATATTGATCGTACAGCACACGTAAAATTGCGCCAGGGACATTTTATGTTGCTACAAAATCCTTCACGTGAAGTAACTTTTTTATTCGAGAAAGGCAGAAAATATTTCGCGTTTGGTTCATCCTATGCTCCCACTTTCATTGATGAGTATTTGAACAATTTTGCTTCCTTTAAAAAAACCTATTCTAAATTAAGAGAGGATCAAATGACCCTTATTACCAAAACACCCAGGCATGCGCCACGTAAAATACTGGATGACATTTACGATATTCTCCATTGTCCCTACGAGGGAACCTGGCGCGAGAAATTCATCGACAATAATGTTGATGACATTTTCTTTTTACAATTGGCAGAGATGTATAAAGAACCGGCCAGAACCACAACGGTGGCAAGTTATCAACAAGATGCTTTACATGAAGCGCGCCGGATCATACTGGCCGATCTAACGAAACACTATTCCAATAAAGAACTGGCAAAAAAAGTACACCTGAGTTCGTATTTTTTTAAAACAGGGTTTAAAGAGCTTTTTGGTATAGCACCCTTCGAGTGCCTGATCGATGCCAGGCTCAACACTGCAAAGCGACTCCTCGTCGAAACAGACAAGCCGCTCAAAGAAATCGCTAGGATAGTCGGTTATTCAAGGCAATCAAGTTTCGCGAACGCGTTTAACAGACACTTCAACTATACACCGGGGTCACTTAGAAAGTGATCCGTCCAACCAATTGAATAACTTTTTCTACCAGTTGCAAAACACTTTGCCTGAAAAGCTATCATAAGATTTACAAACTTTACATCAGCAAGTTCGTTTGACCACTTTTAACCTTAACCTATATGCGAAATATGAAATCCGAAATTATTGCTGCATTGCTTATCCTGTTATTTGCGTATACAGCTTTCCAAAAATTTATAGGACATGGTACTTTTCTAAACACATTACACAACTCAGCGCTCTTACGCCCTGTTGCAATATTTGTGTCATGGTCAGTGCCCATCACAGAGTTGGCGATTGTTTGTTTGCTACTCTTTCCATTACTAAGAAAGATTGGCTTGCTATGTTCTGCTGTGTTACTAACCGTTTTCACTATTTACATTGTATGCATGCTGCTATTTTCTTCATCCCTGCCTTGTACCTGCGGAGGCATTATAAGCAGTTTGTCATGGAAGCAACATATACTTTTTAATATCATCTTCATTGGTCTCGCTTTGTACGGTTGGTACAGTATGCGCGAAACTAGTGATACGAATAACAATATTGCAATCAGGAGAAGCCAAACACCTGTGACATAGTAGGCACCATTTTTTTAAACCTAACTTTTAATTATGAAAAAGTACCTTCTGGGTTTTATTGCCCTCGTAACAGCAATCACGTTGAATTCTTTTACAGTAAAGACTTCAAAACACCCTACCATCACGAAAAATTTCACGTACACGGCCTATCCGAATGACAGCCATGCCAGCGATCCGAATTATTATACCCTGACCGGTCATGATGGAACAGATGACCTGGACTGCCCGGATGGCAATTCGCACAGGTGTGGCGTTATCGCACAAGACGATGGCACTGGTTTACCAGATTTAACCCAGGCTTTTACAATTGTGACCAGGAACTAGGATGAAAAATGGGTTGCAGGAAAACCAGCTACATCATAGGTAAGTTTTTCTATGCACATTGGTAGTACTGCAGCCCATTTGCATTATTCGTGCTTGTCCCGAACGACCAGCATATCAAGGGTTCTATATCCATATTCCAATCCTAAACCGTTCACCCGCAATTCTTCCTGCACGCGCTTAAGTTGTGTAGGATCTGATAGGTTATCGAGCGAATTAGAAAAATGTACATCGGTTTTTTTGGTAAAATTTGTTTCGTCTAAAATGGGTATTCTCAAGAAATAATTATGTGTTGTTAATGCAGCCAGTACAGAATTCCGGATGGTATAATTCCTGACAACACATGATTTATCAGCTTCTTCTACAAAAACAGAATCCTTCCCTTTATATGTAGTCGGACGAATTCCTTTATTAACGAGAACGAGGCATTTCACTTTTCTCTTTTCAACTTGGGCAACATAAGGAGAATAGGCATTGAGGTCCCGTTGCATGGTTTTGAATAATTGTTTTTGATGGTTGCCCGGAATCACTGCCTCATAACTGGCCATATATTTTTTGTTCCAATCATCAATCAAGCTGTCTGTTTCAACTTCCTTCTGAAAAAAATCAACAGAGTCTTTAGTCTCAAGCAACCACCTCGCAGGTTGATTATATAATCCGTCACCAAATGACTCATTGTAGGCTACTCCAAATAAGTAGCTATACTGATAATTGACTACCCGAAGTGTTTGAGTATTGGACACAGGGTCGTAAATCATTTGAGGCATTGCATGTTCAACACCGTCGAGAAAAGTGGCAAAAAGTGTATGAAATTTGATCTCCTGGTTCCATCTTCCACCTCCCTCATTATACAACATAACCTTATCATTAAAATCGGGGATCTGTTTTCTTACTGAAAAATGTAAGTGTTCTCCCTGTAGGAATTTTCGAACGTTTTCTACTGTCGCGTTATGGTCATAAGTGATGAATTTCACTACGCCATTGCCATCTATCCAAACATGGTGGGGCACGGTTCTATGCGGAAAACAGGCGTTTAAAATGGAATCCGCTAAAACAATCGGTGTTTTAGGAAACGGCTTTTTGATCCTCTTAAAAACTTTTTCAACCTCCTGTCTTTCATTTTTACAAACAATGATCGTTTGGATCTTGTTGCCAAATGTTGACTGCAAGCTGTCGAGTGCTGGCATACCTAAAATACATCCAACGCAACCCGTTGTCCAAAAATCTAGGATGGTTAGCTTTCCTTTCAGATCGGTCATACTTTTAACTGGCAAATCGCCTTGTAAGGTTTCGCCGAAAAATACATTGGGAACAGTATCGCCGATTTGAAGCCCGTTCTTCGTAGTTTTTTGAGCATAGCTTGGACTTACCAACACCATCAGGCATAGGCAAAAAAATAACTTATTCATACTGTTGTATAAATTTTAAACGTAAAAAAAGTGGTGATTAATACCCTTGGTTCTGGGTCAAAAATGGATTAAGGTTAAGCTGATAGATGGGGATTGGCCAAAGAGTATCATGCTGCGACCAGCCAGGTTTGATAGGGCTTAAAACCGCAGCAGCCCGACCGGTTCGTTGGAGGTCGAACCAACGCATCCCCCATTCAAAGCAAAGCTCTATTCTTTTTTCCTGTTCAATGGCTTGCAATACGCTTTGCGTGTCATTCGCTGTAGCGTTAGATAGTCCTGCCCTCTTTCGAATGATATTTAGATCCTTCAATGCATCTTGCATTTGCCCCAGGCGTGCATTCGCTTCTGCCCGGACGAGATACATTTCTGCCAGTCTCAACACGACATAGTTTTCAGTTACCGTTTGATTAGTTCTGATCTTGTATTTATAAGGATAGAATATTGTATTCCCATTGTATACACGTTGACCTATCCAGGCTGTTTTTCTTTGGTCACCCGCCTCAAAGGCATTCAGCAAATAACTGGATACGACAAATGTCGGTTGTGTATTATTGTTAGCCGGTAAGATAAGGTTACCCTCTGTGGTGTTATAGGTCGGGCGCACCGGTTGTAATTGCCAGATCGCCTCTTTGCTGTCTTTGAGAAAGGTATTGTTGACAGTTGTTTCCAAAACAAACAAAGAATTATTGATGACTTCGCCTGCTGCTGCCGATGCGGTAGCATAATCTTTTGAAACGAGTGCAATTCTTGCCTGCAAAGCTTTAGCCGCCCACTTGTTGGGTCTTACCCTATCACTTTCGGGAAAATTCGCCGGCAATAGATCAACGGCCTTCGCAATGTCTTTATTCATTTGGGCATAGACATCTTCCCTTGAAGTCCTTGGAAGGGAGATGCTTTGGCGGTAGTCAGATCCCAGGACCAGTGGCACGTCACCAAAAAGACCGGCAAGATACTGGTAACAGAATACACGAATAAACAACGCCTCGCCGGTGAGCCGCCGCTTTACGGAAGAGCTAAGTGTGGTCGTCGCATTCAATTGCTCCAGTGCAAGATTGGCGGCATAAATGTATTTATACGCAGGCAGCCAAAAAGCACTTTCAATAAGCCCGTGATTGACCTCTGAAATATTACAGGTGGTAAATTCATCGAAATTGCCGGGCGTGTAATAATAGAGTTCATCTGCATACATGCCGGCGAGCAGTGTAGTGTAAGCACATGAAAATTGCTGGGGGTTATTCATCATTTCACTGTAGATGCCTGTGATCGTGGAGGTGGCAGTTCCATCATCAGTAAAGGGTTTGGGATTGACGATCTGGTCGCCAGGAGGGTCAATGGTCACAAACTTCTTACAACCTACTCCAATAATGATAAGCGTTATCAACAACAATATTAAATATGTTTTCATAGCCTGTTTTTAAAAGATTAGTTTAATACCTGCTGCAACAGTAAATAGCGGAGGCAGCGTAAGGGTACTTTGAGACTCCGGATCAAGACCCTTATATTTCGTTATGGTGGCAAGATTTTGCGCCTGCACAAATAGTTGAGCGGAGGCTAATTTTAACCTGCTCACTACAGTATTGCCGAGGCTATACTGTAACGCAATATTTTTAAGCCGGACAAAAGACGCATCCGTCAGTGTGGCGCTTGATTTAGTAACCAGGGCCGTTGCTTTGCCGGCATTACTGGTGCTTGTTTGCGTATATTGTTGATAAGGTTGCAAGTCTCCGGCCTGTTGCCAACGTTGCAGAAGGAGGTCCGGTTGATTGGTCATTGTGCCCGGTTTTATCAATGAATTATACACCGGGTCATTCCCCTTCTGTTTAGTAAACTGTAAATGAACATCCAGTTGCCAGTTCTTGTAATGAAAAGTATTGAGTAAGCCACCATAAAAAACAGGATCGGTCGTACCAATAGTAATATAATCCGCGGTATTGATCAGGCCATCTTTATTGAGGTCATTAAACTTATACACGCCGGTAGCAGGATCCACCCCCAGGAACTGGTAACCTCGTTTGAGATTCAAAGGTTGCCCGATTTCATATCTTGTCGCGGAAGTGGAACTTGCCAAGCCCGGAAACTGGTCAAGCCGGTTACGCGTTATACTGATGTTAAAAGCGGTTTTCCAATCAAATCCTCCTTTGCGGATATTAAGGGTTTGAAGTTCTATCTCCCAACCACGGTTACTGACTACGCCTGGAAAATTCATGAGTATACTGCTGGCACCGGTTTGTCCGGGCAAACTATACTGGATGATGTGGTTGGTGCTCTTGTTTTTGAACCACGCAGCATTCAACAGGATCCTGTTCTTTAAAAACCCAAGCTCTACCGCGATCTCTCCCTTGAGGTTATTTTCCCAACTGAAATCAGGATTATAGAGTCTTGCGGGCCTGAGTGCTGACAGCCCCTGGTAAGGATAAGTGGTGACCGCGTACGAATCAAGGTACTGGTAGTTCCCGATCTTGTCGTTACCCGTGATGCCATAGCTTCCGCGAAGTTTACCGAATGACAAGAATGGTAACATGTTTTGAAGAAGACGTTCTTCGGAAAATATCCACGCAGCCCCTACCGCGCCGAAGTTAGCAAATTGCTTGCCTGGCCCAAACCTGCTGGAGCCGTCTCTTCTGCCCGTTACGTTGAGCAGGTATTTTCCTGCCCAGTTGTAGTTTATCCTGGCAAATAGCGCGTTATACCGGTATTGGCTATACGCACTTGAAACGGTGACACTCGGTGCTGCTTTTATTGATTGGAGCAACAAATCACTGGTATAGCCGGAACCATCTGTCACCTGCGACTGGTCGATACTTTCCTGGAAGGTGGTGCCCAGTAATACGGATAGTTTTCCTTTTTTTCCCACCTGGTCATTGGCGTATTCAATTTGTGGTTCCAGGTTCCATGTCTTTTCGGAACTGATGCCAATAGAGTTGCTTCCCTGCGGCGCGTAAGAAGGGTCTTGGGATGAAATCGGGTAATATGACTTTTCATTAAACATAAACTGGTTATATCCAAGCGACGCCTTAAAAGTAAGCTTCGGCAGCAGTTGGTAGCTGATAAGCCCGGTTGTAGTAAACCTGTCGGTGATTGTATTATAAGGTTGTTCGAGCGATGCCAATGGGTTGCCGATCGAGATAGAGCCCGGTTTTTCACGCCATTGCAATTTTCCTCTCGAGTCGTAAGGCAGGTACATGTTCGGTGGAAGGTTAATATAAGCCGTTAAATCCTGCTGTGGCAAATGCATTTGCTCATCCGTATAAGAGGCGGTAAGATTAAAATTGAATTTTTTATCGTCGGACAGATGGGACACAAATACATTACCGTTGATGCGTTTGTCAAAAAAGCTACCGGTAAACACAGTGCCGTCATGTAAATAGCCGAGTCCAAATCCGAATTTAGTGTGGGCATTTCCACCACTTAACTGGACTTGCGCATTTTCTGAATGAGCGGTGTGGCCGATCAGCATCTTTTTCCAGTCGGTGTATCGCGTCGTATCCCAAACCAGTAAGTCCGGCGCGTTGGTCTCAGTAGGTCGGATATTGTCATTTTTAAAAGCTTCCCGGCGCATCATCAAATAGGTGGGGGTATTCATGAAAGGCAAAGCATTGCGGACTTTAGAAAAATTTTGCGTGTAACTGAAGCTCAGATGCGTACCGCTTTCCTTGCCTTTTTTTGTGGTGATGAGGATGACGCCATTTGCACCACGACTTCCATAAATGGCAGTAGCGTCCGCGTCTTTCAATACCTCGATGCTTTCAATCGTTGCCGGATCAATATTGTTGAAAGGACTGTTCGCAACGAGTCCGCTTCTCTGAGTGAAACTGTTCACGTTGTTAATAAAAGGTACGCCATCTATGATGTACAAGGGATCCGTACCGCTCTGGATGGAGTTGGTGCCACGTATCAATACCTTGAAATTGGAGCCCGGTAGGCCATTGGTTTGACTGATCTGCAAGCCGGTAATTCTTCCTTCGAGTGCGCCTAAAGGATTGGCTACTGGTTGCTTTCCGATATCATTAGCGGTAAGCCTGCCTACAGCACCGGTGTTCAGACGTCGGGTAGTGGTGCCGTAGGCGATGACGACAGTCTCGTCAAGGCTTGTAACCGCCGTTTTCAACACATGAGAAAACGTTGCTTCGCGAACAGTAAATTCTTCGGGTTGGTAACCGATACTGCTGATAACAAGAACGGCTCCTTTGGCAACCTGGTCAATACTGAAATAGCCATTACCATCGGTATTGATAAAAGTTTGGGTTCCTTTTATCTGCACAGTCGCGCCAGGCAACCCCTCTCCTTTTTCATTCAGGATCCTGCCAGTTACGCTGAGCAATCGGCCGCTGTCTTTCCTGTCAGGCACAGAGCTTCGGTTGATGGACTTGATGGTCACATAGTCGTTATCAATGTGGTAGGTAAGGGTTGAATGCTTAAAACATTCATCGAGTATAATGGAAAGGCTTTGTTCTTTGGCGCGGATCGTTACTGGCGGCAGTCCTGCAAGATCTTCATACGCATAGAAAAACTGGTAGTGCGTTTGCTCCTCGATCTGGTCGAATACTTTTTCAAGCGGAACTTTTTTTAATGACAGGGAGATCTTTTGCGCCATGATTTTTGGCGCGGTCATAAACAGGCTGCCCATCACCATCCATGCTACTAATAGTAGTCTTCGTTGGGGGCATAAGCGTGTAGGCAATGACGTGCCGGATGCAGTCACATGCATAGTTGTATTGGTTTTAATGAAAGAAATGCAGTTTTAAAATCAAAAGGGTTGTGCTTGCCGGTAAATACCGACAGCCCTTGTTCAAATGACAGCTGGAGTGCCTTAACTACTCACAGTGAGGTTTGATTCTATGATAGCGGTTTTTCGTTGATGCTAATTTTATTGACCGACTTCTACCCAGTCGGAATGTATGGTAAAGTGTACGTGCTTTGTTTCTTCAAGCAAGCGCAGTATGGTAGATATTGGTTGATCCCGCGAAATCTTCGCGCTGAAATGATAGTTTATATTTCCCTTATACACCACTTTGACATCGTACCAGCGGGCCAGTTGTCGCATAATGTTCTCAATGGATTGTTCTTTGAATACAAACTTGTCCTCTTTCCACGCAGTGGCGGCCTGTACATTGGCATCAGTTACAGAGATGTCACCGGTTGTTCCAATAGTTGCCTGTTGTCCGAGCGATAGCTCCTGTTGTTTGTTTGCGGCCAACACTTTGATTTTACCGGACACAAGAACGGTTGTTTGTGTTGGCTCGTCGCCATAGTTGGTCACATTGAAACTGGTACCGAGCACCTGTATCGTAGCCTTGTTTACCTGGACGATAAATGGTTTCTTTTCATCTTTGGCAACATCAAAAAAAGCTTCCCCTTCTACCATCACTTTTCTTTCACCGTCCTTGAATACAGCCGGGTATTTGATAGAAGAAGCGGCGTTAATCCATACCTGCGTACCGTCCGATAATACCAATTTATATTTGCCTCCTTTGGGAACAGACAACACATTGAATGCGGTAGTTGTTGATTGTTCCGTCCCCGCATAGGTTAAGGTTTGTTCACTGGCATTGATCGCTACACTGCCCTCCTTTGCTATGGTGCCATTGCTCTGTTTTCCAAGTTCAATCGATCTGCCACTTGCGAGTTGTAAAATAGCTTTTGCTGATCCGGGTTGTATGTCTGTTGTACTTGCTATATCATCTGATGGTAGAGTTGACTCGACTGCCTTCGATCTGATTAGCCACACGATGCCAACGGCAATTAAAAAAATAGCAGCGACCGATACGGGAAGCAGCCATCGGCGGCTTTTATGTTGCGGAAAGATCTCAGACCTTACTTTTTTATAGGCTTTGTCTTTGTCGAGACTTTTCATAAATGCCATGGCCTCGTTGATATTCCGCTCGTCCGTTAGTTGTGCAAAAAGTTCAACATTATCATCGCTTTCCTCTACCCACAGATCAAGTTCATCATGCTCTCTCGTAGTCAGGGTTCGGTTGATAAACCCAGCTATCAGGTAAGCAATTCGTTGAGCTCTTTCTTCCGTTTCTTGAAATTGGTAGTTCATCGCCTTAAATTAATATAATTTAATGTCTTTTCCTGTAGGTATAATTACGTAAATACCGATGAAAAGTTGCATACCATTAAAACGATAAAATTGTTGGGTTGTAACCTGGAGGATTACTTTTTTTTATTAAATAAAAAACAGCATGAGGAGGATGGTAAGTGGAATTTTCTTTCGAAGAAACAGGATGGCTTTGAATTTTTGATTCCTGATATTGACGGTGTTGGTATCCATTTCCTGGGCCAGCTCCTCGTAGGATTTACCCTCAAGATAAATTCCTCGAAAGACTTTCTGATAGCCTGCTGGCATGGCTTCCAGGGCCGCAAGCACCAGTGCATACGTTTCGGCCGCAATTATTTTTTCCTCGATCGCTTTTTCAGTGGGTTCGGTAAGGTATTGATAGCCATGCTCATTTTTCTGCGCCACTTTGTTGACGCGGTTAAAATCAATGGAGGCATTTTTTACCACCCTGTATAGATAAGCTTTTAGAGAAGTCACTTTAAAGAATTGATCCCGGTGGTGCCAAAGCTTTAGAAAGGCATCGGAAGAAATTTCTTCAGCGACAGCGATGTCCTTGGTGATGTCGAATGCGAAATATACCAAAGCGTCATAGTATTGGTTGAAAAAATATTGCAGGGCACTTTCATTATCTTGTTGTAGGGCCAGTAAGTGTTCCGGGTCGGTTTTGTTTTGAAGCGGACTCATAATTAGCAGGTTTAAAAATCATGAGTCCTGTAAGTGCTGTCGCAGGAATAAAAAATGGCGCGGAACTCAACTTACCGATTTTGGGTACCTAGGAGAACCCGCACACGAATAAGAGAGCCCACGCCGTAGCGTGGGCATTCTACTTATCGTCTCGTGTGCATGAAATTTCCTAGGTTTCAAAATCGAGACTCAAAGCGAATGCTTCAAATTAGTTTATGAAGAATCGCGAAATTATGTGAATAGCTATTTCTACAAATACGAATATACGAAATAAAACAAATCACACAGACATGTCTGTGTGGCAAATTTTCTATAATCAGGTTGCTTCGTTTGATGATTGAGCTAACACCAATAGAAAAATTTGTAATTGACAAAGTGAAGGAAATGAGAATGGAGAGAAATATGAGTCAAGCACACTTGGCGCGACTCTTAGATGTATCAGAGGGATTTATTGGCAACATTGAGAACCCAAATTATCGGGACAAATACAATATCAAACACCTTAATGAATTAGCCAAAATTTTCAAATGCTCGCCAAGGGATCTCCTTCCTGAAAAACCGTTATAAGTACATCAGTGATGACAGCAATCTTGAGTTCTTTGTTGCTGGAAACTTCAACTCCATGGATACTAAAGAAAAGAACATTGCAAAATATAAGTTGGCTCTATGTCTTTCTAACATTATTGCCGAAAATAAAAGCGGTGGAAAAGTTAACTCAATAAATAGTTTGAGAAAATTGGCGGCATCTTCCGGGCTAGAGTACGCAATCGTACAGAGAATCTCATCTGGCAAAAAAGACCCACAATTCACAACCGCTCCTAGCATTATCTGAAGGGCTAGGAATACCACTTCATAAATTTCTCCAGGGTATCGAGAAGATTTCTGATGAATCTGTAATAACTTATATGTCCGAGATTGAAAAAGCAAAAAATGCAACTAAACGCAAAAAATAAGTAAAATTTTCATAGCCAGTTTAGAATCCTAGCTACGTTTTTCGGGAGAACACAACCATTATCCCGCGCTTGTGAAGAAATGGGATACAAAATTCAAAAAAGTAAAATACAACTGGTATATAATCACCCAAGTCATTAACAAAAGACTACTTGAAGGATATACACAAGAAGATGTTGCCATTCATTTAAATCTTTCTACAGGGTTTATAGGGCAGGTCGAAAGCCCAAGCAGCAGAGCAAAATACAACAATCAACATTTGAATGAACTGGCAAAAGTTTTCAAATGTTCTCCCAGAGAGTTTCTACCCGATAAACCACTATAACATCAAAGGAACTTTAATCAGCAATTTAATGGAATAACAAGTCATACAAAGAGACTACCCATTGTCGGTAGTCTTTAAACCAAGAAGATCAGTCGCCAATCAAAGGGTTTTTGTTTAACTTTGTGAATAGTTATAGATATTAATTCATATCTAAATATTTCGTCCCAAAGGACAAGCCAAGTCTTCCATTATATCTTTTACAAAACATTGCGCTATATCAACGCGATTTTATGTTACATGACACGATTAGTTATTGCAGAGGTTCAAAAGGCAGTAAAGGAATTTCCTATCCATATTTGAACAGAGATATAATCGACCTTCCTTGTGAAACTTGGAAAGACCTTCCACAACAATCCGGTTCACCTTCATTTCCCATGTGTGCAGTAAAATATGTCACTATACACACGGCTGAAAGATCTGATAAATTTACTTCTTGAGTTCCCTGAGCTATCGAAAAGTTCATAATAATTTTGTGGAGAAACAATACAAACAAAAAGCAATGATGTGAACTCAGAAAGAGCTAAAACGTCGTTACTTAAATTATCTTCAATGTTTATTTTGTCCCTTTTGACAACAAATTAAATACCACATGCCTCATCTTCGCCTTTATCTTTTAACTTAAAAACATCGGTGATGATCAAGCTACTTCCCGGAGAAGAATGGAAGTCTTTACAATTTACAGGCTGGAAATTGTTACGTAGAAAATATGCACTTTCCTCTCACGGCCGTATTGCCAGCTATACAAACAAGCTGGAGGAAGACGGCAGAGTACTTGGAGGCTCTCTAACAACAGGATATAAGACCCTCAATTTACATCGACTAGAAAGCAACGGCACTTTGTATGTGCACAGGGAGCTTGCTACTCTTTTTATTAAGAAGCCTTCACCCAAACACAAATACGTTATACATATCAATCACAACAAAACAGATAATTCCATAAACAATCTCGCTTGGGCCACTCTTGATGAAATGATGGCGCATCAGCAAATGAGCCCTGCAAAACTTGCTTATAAGAAAGTGCAGGCAAATAGAACCAAAGGCTCTAAACTAAACGCTACTCAAGTAAGAAGAATTAAAACGATTCTTGCCAGCAGAGACAGAAAACTTACTATAAAACAACTTGCGGGTAAATATGGAGTTACCGAAATGACTTTGTACAGGATTAAGAGCGGTGAAAATTGGGCTCATATCTAAAGCAGGTTTTATTTAATACTTTACTACATTACTCAGCTTTTTTGCGTATGGTTAAAGATTTGAATTACTCCCATTAATCTTAAAGTGAGACAGCAGATAAATCATCCGGTTGGCCTTTCAAGTTGACTTGGAGATATTTTAAACATTTTTTTAAATGCTACGCTAAAATTGCTGATTGAATTAAAACTAAATTCATAGGCTGTTTCGCCAATTGATTTGCCCAAAATTATAGCGTGGCGAGCCCCATGCAGCCGATAGCGCTGATAATATTGATAATATGGCAAGTTAAATAACTTCTTAAAAAGGGTCTTAAATTTAGTAGGGCTCATTTGAGCCTTTTTCGCCATTTCTTCCAGCAGCGGACAATCACTTGAAAAATCTGCAATCAATAAATTTCTTATTTGGATCATTCTCGCGACCTCTATTACTCCTGTAGATTGCATAAGTAATTTGCGATCCTCTTCCATTTTCAGAAATAAAACTGCGAGCAATTGATAAACAGCCCCCTGCAAATACAAGGACTGAATATGTTCTACAGATACATGATCAAATATGTCGGTTACTTTCTCAACCATATCTGCATTTTTGCTTGAATATCCTTTTAAAGAGTGACCAACACGAAAACCCGAAGATTCGCTATTAGCGGAAAAAGGAAAAATATTATGAAGAGCACCACTTGTAAAAACCAAAATCACAATTTTTGTTTCCTCGTCAGGTGTCACCCTAAACAGGCTTTGAACATCTGATGAAAAATAAAGCACAGAGTGCTTAGCAGACAGACCCATACCATGCATTTCGTGGTCATCAGCGTCGTCAAAAACGTGCATATCAACACCTTCTTTCAAAGAGAATAAACACGCATAATACTCCGGTCCAGCTTCAAGTAGTCGCTTAAAATTGACGGCTTCCGTAAAGAAAAGACTTATTCGCACCAACGCAATCCCGTTGCTGAATGGAAAAAAATCAACATTGCCTTTGGCAAGTGGATTATCAATTTGTATGCTATCTTTGTTTAACACTACACCTTCCCCGAGTGCATTCAACATCGTATTATAGAACTTCTTGAAATGAGGCCTATCCACGCCCCAGTCAGCTACTATTTCTCTCATGTGACATACCTTAACCATAAGCATAGCAGGAAAGTTCATTTTTGCGTAAAAATCTTTGAGACTTTGTGATAGCAAACGTTGAGTCGTTATTAATTTCTTCCGTATAGCCATGTGCTTGCCACCTTCATTAATACCACTTTTGCTTACAATGTTCTCAACCGACAACTGTTCTAATTTTTATTTACTTTTATTTATCAATACTTTTGCAACCCATTACCATCGTTTTGAGCCTCGACCATTTACTATTCGTTTATTTTTTAAAGAAATAGTAAAAATCTAAAATGAAATCAATTTATCTCTCGGCTTTGTTTGCAGTATTAGCGGTAAGTATTTTCTTATTTTCTTCGTGCCAAAAAGAAGCCTCAGCAACAAACAATCAGATTCCAGACAATTCCATTAAATTATCGTCTCAAAGTCCAGTGGCGATTTCAAATGCAATAGGCGTATGGCATTCCCAACGTGTTACAGGCACAGTCCCTGCTAGTAACAAATCTACTGACCTAAAAATTAATGGCCTTAAAACGGAACATATACAAGCCATTGCTGGTAGCTACGGTTACATAAAACCCATTGTAGAGTCCGGAGATGTGGCCGGCTATTATGTACAGGTGGAAGGAGCTACGGATTATTTTAAAGTGGACTATACAATGCCAAGAAAAACGTCTGCTATAAGCAACAACCATTCGTCAATTTCAACGGCAAGCATTGCTGGTCAAGGACAAAAACGACAACTACCCACCACCCGCTCGCCATTTAGTGTTATGGGCTATGATGACAATAATAATGACAGCGCTATAGTCATTACATTGCCTGCCAATATTAAAGCTCCGGACACTGTTTGCGTAAAGTATTGGGCATTTGATGCATTCGGAGCGGTAAGCAATCCTGTCACTACTTGTATTTATATTAACTATCTAGGAACGGATGAAAATAGTGCATGGATGGACGGAACATGGGAACTTAAACATTCGCAGTTGTTTGTTGATGGACAATTGTATAAAGAAATGCTTATGACCTATGATAAATGGACAATGGACTTATTTCATCAGCGTTATGTCTATTATAAGCAAGGAGATTCCTTGTTGCGAGTACAGCTTTTCACGGACGATTACATGTATAACAGTTTTGATTATCTCTATGATGGGAAGCCTATAACTATTCCTAGAAAATTCGATCCACAGCTATCAACTTTGGAGCTAGGTGGTGATTCGGCTTATTGGAAGACCTTCCAGATAGCTTTGACATCAAAAGGTAACTACGAAAGGCTTTTAATGCATAAAGAAAAAATAGTAGATTTTAAAAACTCTTCCATTCAAAAGCTAAATTTTACCGAAGGTCAATTTATAAACGAATCCTATAAAGGTTCCTGGAGTTATAACAACATCACTCAGCAGCTTTTAACAATAGACGAAAGTTTCAATACCGATGGGAGTTCCGCCGGAATCGAAGCAGACAGCGCCAAGATCAATAAGTTATCAAGCACTAAGTTTGATATGGTAATTGAAGAGTTTTATGACAGGAAAAAATACAAATGGGTTAATACATATGAAAAGCAATAAATAAGGCTTTAATAAGATTATAAAAAATCCACGAAAGTTTTCCGTGGATTTTTTGTATTTGTCAATGTCTAATACGCTATTGTTTTAACTAGTTTCTACAACTAAAAGTCATTCCTTACATCCCCTTCAGTAATCCCAATCTACACCATGAAACGCAACCTATATCTTATCGAAGCTTAAACTACAGTTGGCGGTTGGGCTTTGCCGGGCTCCAGGAGCTTTGATTACGTCGATCATCAAAACACGCACGTCGTGCATTTACTTGTTCATCACAATGAACTTAAATAAATAGTTTGCTGTCTTATTTATTTACTCTGCATTTATCAAAAACTATTACAAGCTTATTGCCAACACTCAACATTTTCTGTCTTCAATACCCATATTAATTAACGATTTTAATAACATCCCGGACATGGCTTTGACCCCTATTCTCCTAACGAAGTACTTAAGGGTTGCATTCCGGGCAGAAGTAGATTTGAATAAGGAACAAGCCAACCAGCTGTTTGATTGTTTCGGTTGTGGGCTGGCCATATTCCTTAAGAAAAAGGACAAGCCTACCCTCCTGCTTTGTAGAAGGATCACAAACCAGATACTATAAGGTATATTTCTCTACTGTATTAACACCACAGTACCTTTTAATATTATAGGTTGACTGTCATTTTCTTTTTTGTATTTTATTACCCATACATAGGTAGCACTGTTTGCCGGCCTTCCATTGAAATACCCGTTCCAGCCGTTTGCAGGGTTATTGCTTTCAAATATACGTGCACCCCAACGGTTAAATATCTGCAAATTATAGGCGGCCATTTTACCACACCGAACAGGTTTAAATACATCATTTTTCCCATCGAAATTAGGCGTAAACGCGGTGGGCATTTCTATATCACATCTACTTTCGAGACTGCTTAAAACAACGTCCAGGTCTGAGCTGCATCCGTTTTCGCCTGTTACTCTAACAGTATAAATCCCTTCAGACAAGCTGGCAAACACACCTGAAGATTGCCTAAGGCCAGAGATGAGTTCCCAGTATTGCCCGACATTATCATCTGCGGCTTTTACTTCAAAAGAGCCTTTTATGTAGCCGAAACAAGTCGGTTCGGTTTTACCGACTAAGATTAATTGTGGCTTTGCTTTTACGATGGCAGTAACCCGCACTTTATCACTCTCGCAACCGGCGGCAGATTTGCTTGTACCATAATATACATAAAAAGCAGCTTTCTCTGTTGTAATCTCTGGTGCGCCCCCTAGTAATTTTCCGGTACTATCGTACCATTGCACATTTGTACCTATGGCATTTAATCTGTTCATGTTGTCACCCATGCACACTTCCATGTCGTTTGCAACTGGTATAGGTGCTAAAGGCAATACGGTTATGGTAATGGTATCACTATACTCTGTGGTGGTTGCATCCGTTACACCACGTCTGTAATAAGTAGTTGTGCTCAACTTATTGGGCGCATACATTGTATTGATGGCTCCAGCAATATTGATAAAATTAATGTTATCCATAGATGATTGCCATTGGTAGTAGTAGCTGCCGGAGCCGCCTGTGGCCACACTTACAGACTGCAGGGCGTTTGGAGTGAAGTTGCTACACGTGGTTTGACTTGCCGCTATTTTACCAGCTGTTAATGCAGCAACAACTGCGTCTTTTACTTCAATGCTTACGCTATTGGTTTGAGCCGCCGGACAACCCAAATCCGTGCTAACCATAAGGCGGTAAAACATAATACCGGGCGTTGCGACTGGTGTGAAAGAATTAGTAGTTGCACCTGCAATATCTGTAAAATTAATATTGTCAGCAGATGACTGCCATTGATAACCGTAGTTGCCGTCACCACTTGCGGCTGTTTCTTCCGTTAATGCAGTAACCGTTCCGCCGGCGACTACAACCTGGCTGTTGCCAATTGCACCAGCATTTATCTGCGGCAACACAGTTATTGTAGCAGTATCACTGTATAAAGTCGTAGCAGCATCCGCAACCTTTCTTCGGTAGTAAGTAGTAACGTTTAATGCCAAAGGCGAATAATCAGTATTGTTAGCCCCGGAGATATTAATAAAATTAATATTATCATTAGATAACTGCCATTGGTAAGAGAGACTTCCTGTACCGCCTGCAGCTGCGATTACAGACAGTAATGCATTGGGTATAGAACCAGCGCATACCGTTTGGCTTGCGGCTATGAACCCTCCAATTAATGGCGTGGCGGAGATATCTTTCACTTCTATGTTCACACTATTGCTGTACGCTACGGGACAACTGCCGGAACTTACTGCACGCCTGTAGTAGATAATGCCGGGCATTACTGGTGGTGTAAATGAGACATTGGCAGCACCAGCTATATCCGTAAAGTTAATATTGTCAGTACATGACTGCCATTGATAACCGTAGTTACCACCACCACTTGCGGCTGTTGTTTCTGTTAAGGCACTAATCGTTCCGCCGGAGGCTATTACCTGGCTGTTGCCTATTATACCCGCATTTATCTGCGGCAGCACTGTTATTGTAACAATGTTGCTGTACACAGTAGTGGCAGCATCCGCAACCTTTCTTCGGTAGTAAGTAGTGACACTTAATGCTAAAGGCGAATAGTCAGTAGTGTTAGCTCCGGAGATATTTATAAAATTAATATTATCGGTAGATAACTGCCATTGGTATTTGAGGCTTCCAGTTCCGCCAACTGCCGTGTTTAGCGACACCAATGCGTCAGGTACAGACCCCGCGCATATAGTTTGGCTTGCCGCTATAGATCCTCCAGTCAATGGCGTGGATGACATGCCTTTCACTTCTATGCTTACACTATTGCTGTACGCCGCAGGACAACTACCGGAACTTACTACACGCCGATAGTAGATAATACTAGGCGTTGCTGGTGGGGTAAATGAGATACTCGTAGCACCCGCAATATTGGTAAAACTAATATTATCGACAGATGATTGCCACTGGTAACGGTAGTTGCCGCCACCGCTTGCGGCTGTTGTTTCCGTTAATGCACTAACCGCTCCGCCGGGTGCTGTAACCTGGCTGTTGCCTATTGCACCTGCATTTACTTGAGGCAATACTGTTATTGTAACCGTGTTGCTGTACATTGTAGTGGTAGCATCGGTTACTCGGCGCCTGTAGTAAGTAGTGGTGCTTAATGCATTGGGAGTGTACACAGTATTTAGGGCACCGGTAATATTGGTAAAAATATTGTTATCCGCAGATGACTGCCACTGGTAAGTGAGGCTTCCAGTGCCGCCTGCCGCTGTACTTACAGACACCAACGTGTTAGGTACAGACCCGACACATATGGTTTGACTTGCTGCTATAGATCCTGCAGTTAATGGCGTGGATGACACTCCTTTCACTTCTATGCTTACACTATTGCTGTACGCTGCAGGACAACTGCCGGAGCTCACTACATGCCGATAGTACATAACGCCGGGGGTTGCCATTGGAGTAAATGAGATATCGTACGCCCCGGCAATATCCGTAAAATTGACATTGTCGGTGGATGATTGCCATCCGTAATAATAGCTGCCGTTACCACCACTTGGTGGTGCTGTTTCTGTTAATGGTGCTATAGTCCCGCTGCCCGCTGTTATCACCTGGCTGCTGCCTATTGTACCCGCATTTATTTGCGGCTGCATTGTTACGGTAACGATATTACTCGTGCTGCTACAAGAGTTATTTGCAGTTACGGCTCTCCTGAAATATGTTGTTGCACCAAGCTCACCGGGCTGGTATGTTTTATCGGTTGCGCCGGGAATGGCTGTAAAATTTATCTTATCGATAGATGATTGCCATTGGAGGAGGCTACCACCGCTGGAAGCCGAATATTCTTCTAGCAAATTAGGCTTACCTATACCGCATAATATTTGATCTTGTTTAACGGTGCCTGCTCCCGGAGATGGCTTTATTTGTACATAATAATTGGCTTGGCGACTTTCACATTTTCCGGGATCTGTATACGTAAATTGATATTCATTTACCCCAGCCATCAATTTATATATTGTTGGGGGAGTCGTACCTAAATAAAATGTTTTGTTACTATACCATTTTGTATTAGCTGCTGTAGGCATAGGTAATGGAGTAAAGTTCGCTTCCTGGCAAAAATATAGCGAGTCTGATAGAGACGCTTTTGTAGTATCCTTAATGGTAATACTTTTAAGAACTGTATCTGCACAACCAGCATCGCTTAAAGCAATTAACCTGACAGTGTACGCATCTTTCGGGTTGGTGTATGTATGTTTAGGCGATTCTGCTGTGATTGTGCTGCCATCACCAAAATCCCATAAGTATGTAAGGGTATTTTTATCATTGTATGTGCCCGCGGTAGTATAGTTTGTAAATGAAACTTCGGATCCTATGCATCCGCTTACAATACTTTTGAAATCGGCAGTAATAGTTTGTACACGGGAACTAACATTTACCTGCAAAGTAGTTATGTTGCTACAAGTGCTCGCGTTAAGGTAACCAAATGGATACATTTTTAATGTGTAGTTACCTTGCACAACTTCTAGTTTTCTGTTTGTTGAAACAGGCGTGCCGGGGTTGCCTGTGGAATACCATTCGTATGATTGAAACAAATCCGGTGCAACTAAAGTATGAGTACTCATCTGCTTGCAAAAGGGTTTATTAACCTGTATTATACCTGTATTATCAGGTGCTATATCTGTCCCATCAACATTTATTGATAACGGAGCAAATGGATAGCAATCCGCATCAAAATAAACATAACCCTTGTGTGCATTTGCTACACAGGCAGATGCTGTAACTTCCAGCGTTATCGTTTGGCCTGTATATTGCCTTAAATCGAAAGCAAGCACTTTCCAACCTGTATAACTGAGAAAAAAAGATTTCTCATTCCAAACAACTCCATCACCCTTTGGAAAAGGCATTGTATCGTTAATATAATCAACATAAAAAAGAGGGTTTAAGCAATTTTCGCTCGGTACGTGCATATCTACTGTGGAACAAGCTAATTCAACTCCTTTATTATCTTTCAGTTTTATGGAGAAATATGGCTGTTGTTTACAATCGTGAGGGGCAGAAGCCCCTAATACTCCTGCATAATCAACCATTAATAAAGGCTGGGCAGGGTCTACTGTAAAACTATTGGAGGCTCTGTAAACACCATGGGGGTCATGTGAAGGAATCGTACTGTCTCCTGTTGCGTACACTGAATCAAATCCCAGCCGTAAACTGTACCTGCTTTTGTTATAATTATCTATGGGGTAAGCAGTGAGTGCAGTTATATTCACATCCTTCAAGCCGGTGGTTTTATCTATAACAGATATCCCTTTGGTGGGCTGAACAGGAACAAGGCTGCAACACTGGCCCAAGGTTACGTCACCTGCAGAAAAAACCCATTTGGTGGTATTGCCGGTTTCAAAACTTAAATTATTCAGGTTGCTTTGTGCAAAAATTACGTTATAAAACAGGAATAAGGTTAGGGTTATTATTATTTGTTTCATGCGGAATGGATTAAATACAGGGTCCATATCTCCATTCATCTTGCCTGGCATCTTAAACTTCAAAATGTCTTTTCAACTTGCTTAGAATATCTCAATTCTTCAAAATAAGATGGAGCGATCTCTTGATTCTTTTGTCGCTCTAAACTATTGCCTATTTCCAAAACACTTTTATCAAAAAAGTCATTTATTTCCAATCAAAAAAATGAAACAGCGCTAGGCTGCCTTCGCTTCTATTATCTCATTTTAGTTCGCAAAACGCATGATTGCTTTCTGTATAAAAGCACACAATGCTATTACTACACAGCAAAGCCATTCTTGAGAGCAAGCGGCTGCCGGCTATTGCTTTCAACTTGTGCGCAATGCGTTCCCGGACGTTTTAGATAACCATGGGTGAAAAGTATAAAGAAGGTAGGTTGATAACGGACGCCGAATCCCCAAAAAAGGAGCGGTTAGGCATGCTGATAACTGATGATGGTTCCGAAAACAAAGGCGCCGTTACAGATATGCTCGCCAAACCCGGCATGCTTTGGAAAAAGATAATTGCTCAAGTTGATATTGTACAAAGCAATAGCATGGTGGAAGCTGCTAACAAAATTATCAAACACCGTTTTTTATATAAACAGTGTATTGCCTGCCTTGCCGAACTCAAAAATAAACTTCCAGCTATTATTGAGGAGTACAATAATACGCCACTTGTTAGCTTATCGGCTTATACTCCAAACGAAGTACTCGCCGGAAAAACACCCGACTTTAAAAGATTTGAAAAACAATTTTTCATAGCCAGAAAAAAAAGAATATCCGCTAACCAAAATGTTACGTGTGATACCTGCTAGCAAATCTTCTTAACCCAAAAGCTCTTTCACATAAAACAATCTTCTGTCGCTTTTAATAGCACGGGATTGGTATGCCTTATTGTTTACAAATCTTTTTTTTCAGAATAACTTTCCCGTTTTTTTAAGGCGACTACCCCTATTTTTTCCTTTCGAATTTTAGAAGAAATATCGAAGATTCCTCATAGACATTGCACAGCAGTGCACAGCAGTGGATACATTAACGATAACGACCACTCCATTCCATCAGAAAAATATCTTCCAACTCACCCAACCTCTCTTTAGAAATAACACTAAATTTGAAAGAATTTATTTTTGCATATTGAAGCAAATCTTCATCAATACTAAAATTCGCGTACTTTTTTAAATAGTAAGGATAATAAATCGGCCATATAAATTCTCCATCCGTAAAATAATCCAAATTCCCTATTGGCTTGTTTTCATTGTCGTAGATATAAGACATGACGCCAGTTAGAAAAATGCCCTTTTCTAAGTACTCGACAATTCTATTTCGAATATCCTGATCGTTATTTTCTGAAAACAACATTTCTTCTAAATGCTTTGCAGACCTGATATTTTCATCTTCTTCTTTAATAAATCCAACAAACTTCATAATAGTTAGATTTAAGGTGTGGGATTAAACACTTTATATTTACTTGCATCAGACGTTATAAATTTTCCAGATTTATCAACAAGCGTTTTTGCACTAGGGGCAATGACTTGCGTATTCGTCAAATTTGAAAGTTCCTGAGCAACACTACTTTTACCTCCTAAGCCCGCATTACAAGAAATCAATCTTATTTTATCGGTGCCATTATAACCGTTTTCAAGCATGGTTTTATAAAGCCCCTCCGCTCCAATCGGATTTCCATCGATATTAAACAATACACCAGGAGCTGCATTATCTCCATGAACAACGACATCAAACCATCCTTTTTTAGGCTTCAAATTCTCAAAACTTTTTAGTGTTGCAGCATCAGCTCCAAACTTACTACTGCCTAGCCACAACTTTCCAGCCCCTTTATATAAAGCCTTCAACTCTGATGCACCATCTACATATCCATAAAACTCTATTCCAGGAAGAATTAAATTATTAGCAGCATTCTTAAACGTTTTATTATCTGCCAGCCTCATCAATGGTGGTCTGCTACCGTCTGCATTGTATCCAGCGGCCTCAAACTGTCTCTCACTTGATGCTTTCCATTGAGCCGCTTCATATGGGCCACTTGGAACTGGCGACTGCTTAAGAACAGAAGGTGAATAGTTCGAATGTATTGCGGAAATGGTTCTTTGCGCTTCTCTTTTAGGAGCCTCTGCTACTGCTTGCTGCAGTAATGCAGGATTCATATTGTACCTGGTATTTGCAGTAGCATCTACTACAACTTCATTGTATATACCAAATTTGCCAGCAGGAGAATGTTCTAATCCATCTTGATCTATTCCATCGATTGGTCTGTTACTTCCAAACTGGTAAGTTGATAACCAAGGATATTTTATTGTAAGTGGATCCACACTAAAAAACCTCCCCGTCCTACTATCGCTGATCCTCATCCCATAATCATAAACATCCGTCCCTATTGAGTTGTCGCGCTCTTTACCATTGAAGCCGTACATGTACAATTCCGTTGATCCGCTCGACCCACCACCTCCTTGGTTTCCGGTTCCGGCATAACTTCCGTCTGCAATATAGGCTACAAATTCATCACTGGCAAGTGATTGGACCTCTCCCTCTAATACTACTCGATTTGATGCAACATATTCAGTTGGCTGGCTACTGCTTCTATTCGTTACCGACAAATCTACAGGTACAGTGTAACCATTCACCGTGGTGGTTCCACTCACCGTTGCCCCTGCCACACCAGATCCTATGGCAAGTGTTCTTCCCGGCATCGTCATTCCAAAAGGATAATAGTCTGTTGCTGTCAAAACAATGGGCTCGAAGTAATCAATTTTCCCACCAGTGATCACCGGTTTCTTCTTGTCGCTGATGGTGGCCAACACATTTCCTAAATGATTTGTGAGCTCATATTGCCTTTTGCCCCGTATCATTTCATCAGCGTATACAGTGCCTATGCCCGGTAGAGTGCTTGAGGCAATCTCCAGCGAACTGTTTAGTATAAGGTTCCTGTTAATCACCCCAAGCCTGCTGCTACCGTATATGGATTGGTCGGCCGCTACTATACTGTTTTGTTTAATGGTGTATGTGGTAAGCATGTTGCCTTGCGCATCCCGCACGTACCAGGTGGTTACAGGCCCGTCTGTTACTCCGCTGCCGCTAAGGGTTTTGCTGATGCGGTTGCCGGCTGCATCATAGGTATAATCTATGGTGATGTTGTTGCTTTTTGTTACTCTTTTTACTTTTCCGTACACTGTCCATTCCATTTTGTCTACGCCGCCTTTCGAGTCTTTCGTCATGTTACCAATGGCGTCATAGGTATAGTTGTGTACTGCCTGGCTGTCAATATCTGCTATGTAGGCGTCGTCTGGAACGGCATCCTTTATATGATCAAGTTTGTTGGTGCCATCGATGTAGTTGTATGTTAACCTATCCATTGCCAGGTTGCTACCAGCTTTATTGCCGTCGCGATCGTAACTTTTAATATTGCCGTTGGCATCGTAGGTTATTTTTTCTCCGTACACTCCTGCTGCATTTAAACCGGCCCAGCTATTGTTTACACTGTCAAATTTATTGTAGGCGTCCATGCTCCGTATCCTGTTGAGCTGGTCGTAGCCATAGTTATACAGCAGGGTGCCCAGGCCCTTTATGCCTACGCTCATGTTGCTGATATTGCCATTGTACAAAGCCTTGTAGCTTCCACGTGTTAGTGCGTCTACGTCTGTACCCGTTTCTGCAAAAGGCAGCACGGTTTGGTTAATGGCTTTATAATCTTCCTTGTGGTAATTCAAGGAAAAGCCGTAGGCATCTTTTGCCGTGAGTGAGCTGCTGCCCGCATCGCCTCCCATATCAAAAGCGGGGTTGAGTGCGGTGCTGTTTACGCCCTTTAACCATCCCTGCAACGTATACGCATAGTCTATACCTTGTACATTATTGCCAAGAACGGTACGCGCCAGCGGCCCATGCAGATAGTAATTGTAGGAGGCTTCTTTTTCTTCTACATTCTGGTCGCCTACAAATGCTTTGCGATGGGTGGTGTACACATTGGTTAGCCTATTTTCCGCGTCATATTCGTAGCGGTGGTACATTTCATCCTGTTTACCAGGCTGGTAGCTTACCATGTTTACTTTTCCGCTTACAAGATCGTAGCCATACGCGACCAGTTTAAAGCGGTTGTAGCCGTTGGCGGCCATGGCTCCGGTGGCATAGTCGTGCAGCAAGACATCTACGTTGCCATGAATATCGTAGCTGTAGTATGTTGCCTGGTCATGGTTGAGATAAGATGGCGCATTTGCAGCGTATTGCAACTGATCAAAATACTGTGTGTAACTTACCCGGTTCCTGAGGGTGTAAGCCTTTTGGTGCAAGGCTGTATATACGCTGCCAATGGGCGCCATATCATCGTATACTGTCCTGGTAACCTGTGTTTGCGGATACGTATTGTTATTATAATTGATCCAGTTTTGCAGTGAGCTTACATCACGTGCCATCGCATCGGTGATGGCAGAGGGTTGTTGCTTCTGCCCCGTTTCGGTAATGCGCCCAAGTGCATCGTACAGTGTATAACTATACAGGCTATTTTTCTTTTGTTCTTCATTTTTGCTTACGGCAAGTCGCCCCAGTTTATCGTACCAGAAATTGGTTTGGCCACCATCGGGTGAGTATTGACTCACGAGCTGGTTCAGGCTGTTGTACCTATACAATGTGTATAGCTTATGGAGCGGCGTTTCGGAGCCACCGGCTGCCCGTTTCTGCGCCACGAGCGCCAGCCAGGAGGGATCGCGGTTAACAGCAACGCCTGCGGGAGGCACTGTTTTGATAAGATTACCCGCCTGGTCATAGTAATATAACGTGTAATGATATTCGCTGGTGCGGCTGGTCATGGTAAGGGATTCATATGCCGCGGCAGACAAACATTTTTTGGTGTACTCATTGTCAAAATTGCCGAGCAGGGAATCCTGCCGGAAATTGTACACTTCCTGGGCAAAAGCATAGGCCATGGAAGTGGAATCTTTACATGCATTGGGCAATACACTTGCCGGCAATGGCATGAAAGTGGGCTCGGTATTGTTGCCGCAGAGCAAAAGGTCGGATGCATAAATTTTTGCGTGAGCTGTTGCAACCGGCAGTATGGCCGATGTTCCGTTTGCCCATGTAGCATCATTTTCTATCGTTAATCCTTTGCCTTTACCACTTGCATCATATAGAAAGGTTCCATTGCCCTCATTGAGTGGCCAGTAAGCAGCGAGATTATTGTCGTTAACATCAGCAGTTGTGCTGTTCATATCCAACTGTATCTGGGCCTGCGTTCTGGAATTGTTATAGATGCGCACTTCGGCCAGATAGCCATCCATCCCACCATATATGCCTCCAAATAAGCCATAGCTTGGAAACACACCGGCTTTAATGGAGGTTTCGCCTGTTTGTACCAATTGACCATTGATGTATATCTGGGGTTGTTTGTTGGTATATACCACGGCAATATGTGTCCAATCTGTGAGATCACCTGTCCAAACTGCTACTGCCGGCATGTAGTTGGCAGAATGCTCATAAACACTTACTCCATTTGTACCCACGGAAACACCGGCCCCGGCCATATTCGCATTCCCAGTGATGAGGCCGTAAGCTGGTGCGATGGCATATTTCTGCCCGCTAAGGCCATCGTATCCCCAGCCGGATTCCCAATCTATTTCATGGGCAGAGGTGGGTTTTGCCCAGAACTCCATAGTGAAGTTATTGGTGATACTGGTAAAACCAACATTTTCGTCATATGGATTTCCGCTGAGTTGTAAATAAGCTCTCTCCTGTTCTTTTGCACCACAACCCGGTCCTGCGGCTGCACTTGTGCAATCATCGCTAATAACTAGTTTGCCTTTGGAAGCATACAATGCCTTTATAGCGGCAATGTCCATATAGGTGCCCAAAGCATTGTTTACAAACGCGGCAAACACATCGCAACGCGAAGCGGTGTAGGATACGTTTAATGATGATTTTTTCGACGCATCGGAGCAGGAAGGGCCGCCGAATTGTATGATTTTTTGCAGGCTATTTATAACATTCTCATCGTTGAGCCTGTATTGCACCGGATAGTTAATACCGGTGTTCTTTATATTAGCATACATCGATGAAACAAGTGTTGTCACGTTTTGTGCCGAATAATTCTGGTTGCTCCAAAAGTCATTTGGATTGCCGCTATTTACCTGTGCCGAGTTTGTAACCGGAAGATTTATGGCCGACATTCCGGCATAGTTCCCCGGCTGAATATCAAATGTATTTCTTGCAGGAATATAGACTCCCTTTACCGGTTGTAACTGCATATATGGTGACTGGCTTACGTCACGAAAATGGGTCGCAAACAAACCATAGAACCTATACGCGTACAGATTGAGTGTGGCATTGTTTATATTGGCATTTTTAGGCAGAGCCGCCAGGTTGTATGTATTGGCTGTCCGTTGTGTAAACCATCCCGGATAACACCAGGTGGCTGCAACAATACCATCTTCATTGGATAACACTGTACTAACGTTAGACTTAATGAGTATTGACTTTATAATGGGCACACCAATGGTCTCTGTAATGGAAAGCTTGTCAGCAGCATACTTTGCCATAAATCTGTTCCAGATGTTTTGTAAAGTATCCTGTCGTACGGCCACGGTGTCATTCCATGGCAGCTGGTTCAATTTATAGCCACAGCTATTGATCAACCAGTCCGCAAAGTTTAAATAGGTGTAGCCATATCCCACCACGTTTAAATGCTCGCTCATGTACCATTCAAAAAGCTGTTTACCATTCATAACGGAGTCTCTCCAAATGTAGACCGGCGTTGCCATCTGATTTAGTTTGGGAGCCGGCGGTGGTGGCAGTATGCTGTCACCGCTCATCGTTACTTCTCCATTTGAAAGCGCAATACTGTTCGCCACTACTTTGGCAGACATCATCGCGGGAAGCAGGTAAGCTGTTGCGCCTCCTTTTGTTAAGCGATCATTGGCCTGCAATATCGTCCACGTTGTGTTGCTATTATTTTCCTGCTTCAATACCTGCTTATCCGTGGCGGCAAGATAGGATGGCGAATCACCAAATACGTACATATGCACCGTCGCACCTTTGGTATGATTTGGAAATTCTACTATGAAGTTTTGATAGGCATTGATGAGGTCACTGCAATCTATCCATGTTGGTTTTGGAACGCCTGTCGACGGAAATGTAATAACATCCGGCATGCAGTTGCTTGCGCTATCAACAACATCAACAGATCCTGCATAAGCTCCCGGCGTCTTGTTACATTGATCAATAAAATTGAGATAGTCTGTCGCTGTTTTGCCCAGCCCGGTTCTGTCGTTCATATAACCTGCGAAGAATATATTTTTCTTTGCAGTGTCCTCGTCAGATGTGGGCGTTACGTTGAAATAAGCCGATTTAAAATCGCTGAATGCATTGTTTACTTTTTCACAATCGGCACACACGCTTTGCACATTGCCGCATTGCAATACGGGAGGCAAAATAACCGCCATCGGAATGCGTGTACATTTCAGTTCATCATTACACATACGGCGCAGGCTATCGATGGCACCATCTGTTATGTTTGTTTTATACACCGATTTCATGAAACTGCTCATGGTTGGATATTTCGACTTGTAGGTGCTGTTGTACACCTGGTATAAGCCACTAATATTCTTGCACTCGCAATCGGTAGGTTTTGCAGACACAGGCTCGTTGACACTAATGAACGGCTTTTCATAGGGGCCGGGGGCATCTATGAGCGTACCATTGCAAATAGTAACATCGGTAACGATGCGGTCTGCATTATTTTTGGCATAGTCTATAATGGCATCATTAAAACTTCTGAAAGAAGCTGTGGCACCGGGTTTGATGGTGCTTGCGCCCAATGGATGCGTTGCGTCGCCACCTGCTTTGCAGACTTCTACCAGGCGACTAATGACATTATCATAGTCTTTTGCTTTGTCAAACCCACAATCAGCTGCTTCCAGCTTGCTCCACCAATAGTCGGCATAAGCACGGCAGTTGGCATCCACCGAACTTTGTAAGGCTGCTTTCGCTTGCTCCGTCAGTTGTACCGGATCAGTTGGATAAGGATCAACACCCTTTAACGAATCTTTGTTAATGTATAAGCGGGGATCCGGGAATATTCTGAAATTGTCATCTACTACCGGGTGGCCAACCGAGAACAGGAAAGCGGCTGTTAACATCCCTTTTTTCGCGAGGTAAATGGTTTTGAATTTATTCCATGCATCATCCAGTTCAGTCGGACAAAGAAGTGAAGTATTAAAAACGTTGGCGGAATTGCTGTAGGTGTTGATGCAGTTTTTATCCATAATTCCATCTACCAATCCGCATTTTGCCATCATGTTGCTTAACGACCAAAGATCGGCATAAGCGGAAGGCTTACCATTTGCAAGGGCAGTTACTACTGCTCTATTTATGGAATCCGTCATTTGGCCTTTATAACGCTGACCAATACCTGCAAAAAAGGGATCAGCATTTCCATTGGATGCAAATTTTTGGGCGTTGGGTGTCCCCATAGTTAAAGGGTTCAAATATCCTTTCTGCACTGCCTCATCATAAGTGGTGACGGCATTCATTGCATCATCCCAATCATTGCTTGCTGTCAGCAATTTATAATTCTGATATACGTTGAATTCAGGATGGTTCGTAATGGCATCGTCCATGCTCAATTCCTCTCCCGGTCTTAAGGGCCGGTTGTACTTAACTTCATAGGGCCCTCTTGGTTCCATTTGATCATACATGGCCTGCCTGTAGTATTCATAGTCAGGTGCCTTTGTAAACTGTCCATTGGTACTGCAATCACCAAGCTGCTGCTTCACTACGGTCATTTGCTGGTTGTAAATGTCCTGAAATGTAGTCTTGCTGTTATTGGGCATGTAAATATTATCGCGATAATAATTTTTGCCGTACTGGCTAATGGATAACTCTTTGGTTATAGTGTAAGAACCTTCAGGAAGCACCACATCAAACGATTGAGTAAGTCCCTTTGAAGGATCCGCGCAATTGCTGTTTATCTCGTCAAGCGAAAAGTTTGACTTTGTATAGACAAAAGGCTTTCCGTCTGGCATGTTTTGATTATTGCATTCATCCGCAATGGTGATAGTGAGGTCATACAAACAATCATAGCAAATTGGCTGATTGTTCCAGTTGGCCATGGTTAATGTTTGCGGGTTCAGCGAATACGTGAAGGAGATGGTATCTTGTTGCGGCACAAGCAAAGTGCGGCTAAATACAATGCTGTTATCTTTTGAGATATTATTTACCGGAGTAAGCAGGCTTTCTGTTTGGCTTGCATAAGCATAGCTGTCTAACTGCGACACATTGGGCGGAGCGGCTCCTGCTAAAGCTGTTGCTACGGTGCGCCCTTTCATATCCATGTAGCTAATACTGTACTGGCCGTTTGCATCCCGCACCATGTTTTTTTGATAGTGTGAGGCGTCTCCTACTTCTGTACCAAACAGAGCATCGAGATCCATTTGGCTTGCACTGCCATAATAGTATTTTGTTTCGTGTGAACTTCCCAAACGAAAGCTTTCTCCGACCCCACCTTGTGCGGCGATGCGACCCGTATTATCCTGCGTGTATTTAGTTTCAGAAAACGGAAATGTTTTCGCATCCGGTATGAACTTATTGATTCCGGTGTTTTTATCAGGGTTTGCCGGTGAGTAATATTGCGAGGCGCCATTGTCGGTGCCCATGCCGGGAGCAGCACCATTGCAATAATCCGCATTTGCTGCCAGGCCGTCATACAGGTCCTTGGTATACTCTGAGCCGGGTGCATTCAAACTGGTTACTGTTGGCAAATAACGGATGGGACTGTATATGGTTGGCGCAGGCAAAACTGTAATGGCGGGCCTACCCTGGTTGTCATAGAGGGTTTCTCCCACTATGTTTCTGTTGGTTGTATTGTCGGCTGTTACCGTTTGTCTCTCCCTTAGCGTACCGTCATAATACTGCGCCACACTTTTGCGTTTTCCTTCTTCAGCAAACGAAGTGGCAGTTTTCCAGTTGAGGTTGTTTTCGTGCCCGATATAATAATAAGACCCTAGCCCATTTGCGGGATCGTATTCCGAGCTCCATTTTGACGTGAGCCTTTGGCCATCTGCCAGCTCCTGTACGGCGCGATACCTGAAAAACACATAGCCGTTATCGTTAAATAATAGGGGTATGCTATACGTAACATCCTTAACGGTTACGCGTGTGGCATTGTTTCTAAAAACATTTTGCGCAAATGCAGCCGTTCCTGAAGTACCGTATCTGTTATCTGCATAGGCCTGGCTGCTTATATAGGTCCATTCAAGATCATATGCCTTTGCCCATTTGCTGGCGGACCAATTGATATTAACAAGACCTCCACTGCCATTGGTGCCAGTTGCATAACCGGAAATGGGTCTTAGTCCGCAATCTGTACAATTCATATCATAGTTCCTGTCAATGCGCAGATCATTGGTAAGGACAATCAATGTTTTGGCAACTTGAACGTCAATGTTAGATTTGTCGATGGCTATAATTTCAACTTTGACACTTCTTCCGCTCGTGAAATAGAATACGTCGTTCTTCTTATATGGATTGTCTTTACTGTAGGTTATTGTAAAGTCTCTGGTTGTTGTGTTTATGATGTTAGGATCATTTTGAGACACTGAAATTTTAGCTCGAACAGTAATACTGCAAGTATCGGGCAATGGTGCCGCACCCGGCTGAAACTGTTCGTTGAATGCCAGCGATACTATATTGGTAATGTCGTTGGTTGCAGTAACGGCAGGTTTCGCACCCGGATCAGCCAGGAGTACATCGGTCACCGTCAACACGTCGCCAACATTTAGCGGATTCTGTGCACCATTGAGCGCCTTGGTATATTCTTCATATTTCCATTGTGCCGATACATTGTTATTGACAACTAAACCACCCAATAATAGCACCCAAAAAACAATTCGTTTCATAATTAGATTGTTGAATCTTCTGCCTGTTACTATTTGTAATAAATCTCGGTAGGTATTTGATGCGAGGGCTACTAACGGCAATGGGGATCCTATTAACTACTAATTATTATTCAACACAGGAATGATTTTATACCCGGAGTAAGCTGCGGTTGGATAAAAGGCATCCCCTACTTTATAAATGAATTTTGATTCTCCAAAATATGGCAAGTCATTCTCTGTAGCATTTGTTTGATTGAGCGTAATGGTTGTAACTCCGGTAATAGGCCTGCCGACACTTGCGCCACCACAGCCAATCCCTGCCGAGGCAACCGTACAGTCATTATTGATTTCTAATTTTCCCGCATACTTGTATATGTCCTTCACCTGATCATTCGATAGATTAAGCTTTAGCGTGTTGTTTACAAAAGCAGTAAATACATCCCAACGTGCAGCTGTGTAAGAAATATTTAATGACGGGCGTTTAGCCGGGTTGCTGCATGAAATGCCGCCGAACTGCATTATTTTATAAACATACCCTTCGTCGTTCATCCTGTACTGCACAGGATAGTTAATGCCAGTGTTATTAATGGTTGTATACATAGAGGCAATAAGCCCCGTTATTTTCTGCCCGTAATAGTTCTGTTCGCTCCAAAAGTCATCAGAGCTCTCGCTGGAGATTTGCGTATTGCTGAGAGATGGAAGATTTACTGCGGTTATGTTTGTATTGACTTCGGGTTGCAACTCAAATGTGGTTTTACCGGCGACATAAATACCTCTCACAGGTTGTATCTGCATAAATGGATATTGGCTGACATAGCGGAATTGGCTGGCGAATAGTCCGTAATAATTGTTGGCATATAAATTAAGGGTCGCACTGTTTATAGTAGCATTTTTGGCCAGCATTGATAAATCAAACGTAGCGCCGGCTCGTTGAACAAACCAAGTGCCGTTTGTCCACGTACCGGCCACTATACCATCTTCATTTGCGACTACTGTGGGCATATCTGATTTGATCAGCATTGAATTAACAATAGGGACATTAATCGTTTCTGTGATGGATAATTGATTGGAAGGATATTGGTTCGCAAATTGGTTCCATATATTTTGCAAGGTATCAGACACTATCGCTATATCATTGCTCCATGGCAACTGATATAGTTTATAATTACAAGTATTAACCAACCATTCAGCGTATACCTCAGCTTTATAATTTAAAGCCAAATGCTCATTCATGTACCATTCAAAAAGTTGCAAACCATTCATCGTAGAATCAACCCAGTTGCCGGCAGGTGCGCCTAGTAAATTTACTTTGGATGCCGGTGGCGGAGGGGTGATAGAGTCGGTTACGAGGTTTGGAGTGGCAGTGAACTCATCCATGTTATTCGGCCCTCCCTTTGCTTTACTAACTGCCAGGGAATATGTATAACTGAAATTACCCGGTTCTTGCATCAAAGCATACACATCGTTGTGCCGATAGTTTTTTACACTATTATATGCAGAACCTTGAGACCCTGGCACAAACATATGTACGGTTGCACCTTTTGTATGCCCGGGAAATTCTGCAATAAAGTTCTTATAGGTTTTGATCAGTAACGCAGGCGTAATAGATACAGGCATAGTTGTTCCGGTAGAAGGAACAATTAATTGATTCTGCATATTATCGCATAAAGTATTCTGATCAGGATAGTAAATGGTGTTATAATAATAGGCGATGCTCTTCAGCAAATGAGTTGTGGAATCATATACCATCTCAACTTGCTTGTAGGGCATGTTTGGCAAATATTGAATGGTAAGTTTTTTATAAATGCCCCCGGCATTTTTTAGTATAAGATCCTGCAAGGTTGATTCGTTGTATATGGAATCCAACAGCGGTATATTCAGTGCTCTTGAATAATTAAGCTTATTGCTTATATATATGTTTTTGCTATCGTGATCGATTGAGATATAATATTGGTTTCCCTGCAAATACTCCATACTACTGTCGACAATACCCCAGAACATTTTATCAAACATTTTGTATTGCCCCTCCTTATGCTCCAGTGATGTTGACAAGGCGGCACTATCGGCAAAATCGTAAGCTACATTGTAGCTAAGCAGATCGGTTGATTGATAAGCATTTCCTATAGCAATCATTTCCTTAAATGCATTGGTACGACTTGCCAGCCTTATTCCCAATGGCTGCATTTCCTTTTGGGCTTGAAGCGCATTTACACCTGCCGACAGGCTCATGCTCAATACAGCTACTATCAACGCTTTCAACAGGTATCGCATATTTTTACTTTGAGTCATTTTAATAAATCAGTTCTTGTTCTATAACGCAGTTTGTGTGTTGCTCCGGGTTTCCTTGATGGTCATAACGCCTCGTTCTGTTTCTTTTTTCAAACGCATCAAATTGCCTTCATCGTCATACTCATAAAAAGTGGCGTAGTTATTCTCATCCAGTTCTGCCATTAACTTCAGGCTCACAGGATCATACACAAACGATTTCATGTTACTGTTATACGGGTGAATGCGTATATCGTCCACCAGAATATTTCTCGTGCCTGGCTGAAACACCAGTTGCATATTGGTGGCACTCGCCGGAATTTTTGTAACGGCTTCATAGCGCTGCCATCCTTCAATGCGCACACCCGTAGGCGCAAGCGTAGCGTCTGAGCCTGACAATCCCGCGTATTGAATTTTAATTGGCGCAAGGCCGTCTACATTAGCGGTATTGGTATTATCATCCTTGACCTTCACCCAAGCCGTTATTAAAGATTGTGAACCCTTTATCGGAGCTGTTTTTGGGAGAATCACGCTTTGTGGTTTAACGCTGTTTAGTTTTACACAATAGAAGTTTTGTACTTTAAAGGATCCGGAAGTATCAGCACCTATAGGATACATGGCCCCTGTAGGAATAAGCGTTTTTGTGAAGCCTTTTTCGCGGCTCCATAAAGCGGAGAAGTTGAAGGCAATATTGTCAGTTCCAGTCCAAAACTTATGGCTCCGCTCCGTTGTTGCATATATTGCTATATCATATAGCTTTCCCTTTTCCAAAAAGACTGGAACAGTTGCGGTGCCTAATGAAACAACCTGGACCCCATTGACAGTCATTATATAATTAACGGTTCTTCCATCATGATAGTCAATATAAAAAGTATAAGTATCATTTTCCGGCACCTGTAGTTTGCCCACCCAGTTTATTGTCAACCAACCATTAGCAGGCAAACCGGGATCTGGCGCTTGATTTACAGCCCAATTAAAGTTAATACTGGCATCGGTGCGTGTCAATGACTGGTTATTATCACCTGCTACATAATAGCCGGTCAATCCAGTTCCCTTAGGTATTACCGTTCCTCTTGGTACAAGTGAGGAATCAACCTTGATCGACAAAGCTGCTGCTGTATCTGCACTGGCAGTAAGCGGTAAAGTAATAGATTTTGATTGCCCCGCTGCGAGGCTCAAACTATACAAACCGGTATGCGCATCTGCATTTGTAATTGTAAAGCCATCAAAAGTTCTTGCATCCTTGCACAGATAATTACACTTATTGGTTTTGTAATCGTAGTCCTCCAATCCATCAAAGAAAGTTTCCCTGTTCTTCGCATTTTGAGTGGCAGCAATTGCTAACTGCTGGTTATACCCATACTGCCCGGAGTTGTACCTGTACAATGCGTCATAGTTTTCCATTTCGTAACCTTTTCTGTTGAAAAAGTTTTCTGCACTCGTCCAGTTCCACTGAGTAGTGTCGGCGGTTGCAGCCATTACATCACCTCCAAAACTCCAGAAGGGTTTGAAACCTGCAAGTGTGCCACCCGTTCTTGTATACACGACTGCAGACGACAGATCATTTTCCTTGCGCTCATCTCTGTCGCTATAATATGCATAACTTCTATCGACATGCCAGTTACCAAGTATACCGAATCGGTAAGGATTAACTACGGTGTCTGATATGAATTGTTTGCAGATCTGTCCAACACTGTCAACGCTTTTATTGTAATTTATTTTCAAATTGGAAACAGAACATGTTTTACAATAAACACCACTATTATCGCATACAAAACCATTTCCGGTCGAATTATTTGAAATATTATCCGTGTTGCAAAAGCTGAGAAAGTTATTCTGATCTTCGGTCTCATTATTAGGGCTCATTACATCTTCTTTAAATAAAAAGCCGAAATTTTCTCTTGTGAACACATCTTTAACCAATCCTGTACAGTTAAGGTTGGTGAAATTATCCTGAGTAATTGCCACATTATTATCTGTGGTAGTTGGCACTGTTAACTGCAAGCTTGATGTCCAAGTCGATGTAATCCGGCTCAGTTTAGCGGCGGCAGACGTTTGGGATTGAGGCAGGTAAAATAGATTAGCATAGTAAGCTGTGTTTTTTCCCCAATCAAACGAATTCCTCTTTGTACCACAAGCACCACGACCCACTGTTACAATAGGAAAAACATCCTGTGGAGCATAAGGAGATAAATTAAGCGTGGCATTTGCAATGACAGCGTCTTTTGGTATTTTTTCAATTGGAAAGTTTATGATAGATTGGGATGATGTTCCAAACGAATGTCTGCCACACAGTCCTTTAATTCTTCCCAAATAGAAAAAACTGCTAACGATATATCCAGCATTATTTGAATAACTAAAAGTACCATTCTGGTCTTTCAAAATAGTTACAGTGGGCTGCAATGTGGTAGTAAAATTCCGCGTTACGATATATGGAGTATCCTTCACATACCAATGATTCACCACCTTCCATAAATCTTTATAGGTAGCCGCCGATGCCTGCAAGACATTTGTTTGCGCATCTATTTGAATTTTATCAATGCCGTTTACTGTGCGGATAGGATTAGCAAGGGATACCAGCGACCCCGCTGCTGCAGCCATCATGTTTCTTCTGCCAGAGCGTATAATTCTAAATTCTTTAATTTCCTTACAACTATAAGGGCGCCCTTCCTGATCAATAAAATAAATTCCCTGGTTGTGCTCTTTGCCTATGCTCGCATCAATGGCCCATAGTTTAATATATTGTTTGATTGGAGCACGCCATTTTGGATCGCCACACAATGTGGGGTCAGAGGTTACGGGGATGTCCATTGCCATCGGAGTGAGCTGCTGCACATCTTCTTCCAGGCCGCGCTGCACAATGATTTCATCGCCGCTTTTAAAGAATGCCTCCCAATTTGGCAATGGGTTATCATCATAATCAAACAGTTTTCCTCTTATTATTTTCAATTGCTTTCTGACGTTTGTAGTTTTAGCCAGATCGATTCCTATATTTTTATATGCTGGTGCCATGCCATCGTATGCCCAATAAGCCGGATAGTTTACGTTGTAGACAGGATCATTGAATTCGTTGTTTGTGCGACTCACCACCACCTGTCCACTTTCTCCATCCCATATCACGTTTTTAGTGGACACAATACTTCCTTTATCCATCTGTACCACGCTATCCAGCAAACCATATCTGTTAATTATCTTAACGACAGCAGCAGAACGAAAACGCATAGTTTCTTTTTGCGGAAACGGAATGGCGGATGGTAACGGCAGCGGCCAAACGCCTGCGGCTACCACGTCTACGTTTACACCCAGATTAAGCGAGGTGGTTTGTGATAGCTGCTGCCTCAGGTCAACCATTACCTCGATATCTTTCCCCACCATGCCAGGGCTTATTTCTCCTTTGTTTCCAAGGATCACGCCCACCTCATTATTAAGATGTTTATGGTCAGCGTTGTTATCATCTACCTTGTAATAATATCTCGTATAGGCAATCGGGTTAGCAGGATCTATCTCTGCATAAGAAGCTTGTGATTTCATTTTGCCATTCATGTCGTTAAGCTCCACTTTAAATCCCTGGCTCAGGTTCATGTATTGGCGGGATTCTATTTTCAAAAATTGTCCCAGAGGGCTCGATCTGAAAGGCTTTTTGCCGGAACCATCGAGCGGCGTCATTTCTACTGCCGTTGGAAAATCTTTGGATGTATAAAACTCCGTTTCGCTCCATCCATTTGCTGATTTATTGTTGCTGTGAATGGTTCTTGTTCTCACTTTTGAATACCCGACCATGGGTGCCGGAAAGAAAGATTCCCCAATGGGCTCTTCCGAATACATGAGATTTACCGGAGCAAGCAGGTTTGTCTTTTCGCTTAGCTCTTTTGCAATGCGGAAGGGGTTTTCATCGCCTCCTATTTGCGGCTCATAGCATGCCACGCCACTGCTAACAGTAGCAGCAACGCCATTCACGATTTGGCTTGTTGTATACATGTATTCCTGCCCGTAAGATGCATCCTGCTGCTGCCCTGCTGTCATTTTGTTCCAGCTATCAAATATTTCAATTCGCTTTACTCTTGATCCTCCTCCATATCGTTTCAAGGTAGGCTCATCTAATCGTACAAATGAATTGCCTAAAAACACTTCTTTGCACCATCCATTGTTTGCAGCTACTGCTTCAAATTTTGAAAACATTTGCAGGTAACCGCTCATGGAAGAAAAGATCACCTTGACCATGTCTTTAAAATTGACATCATCGCCGGTTTCAGAATTAGGGTACGCTTTGGAAGGAAGGTTCAGCCGCAGGAATTGCATGGCCACTTTTTTGAAAGGACTAACGCCATCTACATCTTTTACTTTTATCCAAATGGTTTTATTGTCTCCTCCGCTTACAACACCGGCATCTGCGATGTCTGCGTATAATGGGATCCATTCGTTGCCATTGCCCCATTTGTCTGCAGGCATAGGGACATTGAGTTTAAAAAATAACTTGGTAATGCCTTGCAAATACAATTCTTTTACTTCCTGCGGTTTAGTTACTGCTACAGGCACCCTTGCCATTACATATAATTTCTCATTGAGCTGGGCATCGCCATAAATATATTTTGTAGGCGTACCTGTAGGGCTGGCAGCAAAACCGCGGATATCGAAAAGCCTGGAAGCCCGTTTATTTTGTACATACCCATAATCATCGCTCTCGTAAGTGATTTTCATTTTTCCACCCGCGGGTGTTTGGATGTCGGTCAGGTTCCAGGCAGTAGCATTACTTGCTGCAACGGTGCTATCCTGTACTAAATATGGATAATCATAGTTATTTAGCGCAGTAGTTTTTGCGGATACAGGATTTCCGGACATGTCCTTATAGTTTCCCCAACGGTCATAGCTCGCAGGATTGTAGTCAGGATTTTTCCCACCGTAGGTGAACAGGTAAGGATTTTTCTTTTTACCATTACTGTAGCTAAAGGAAATCTTTGTCAACGTAAGTTTTCCCGTTGAGTCAACGCCTGTAACGGCTTTGCAAAGAGAATAATCATAGTCGAAATAAACCGTCTTAACCGGTCTCGCGCTATTGCCATTCTTCACCCAGTCCGCTTTTGAATAGAGATCAATTTGTTTCAGCCTTCTCTGGGCCTTACTCTCGTTGTAGTCAAAACCACCAGTAGAATCCTTTATGTTTATGACATCTTTTCTTTCTTTGGAGGTGGTGAAGACCGCAATAAAGTTTTTGGATTCGATGGTATTGAGGTACCAGAGTTCTTTTTTTCCAAATGTATAAGAGCCTTTGTCGTCACGACTTTCCGATTTAAAGCCTTCATTATAGTTGGCCATGAACGAATCCTTTGTATACGGTATGCGCCACTGGAAAGGGTCCTTTTCACTGCAAACCTGCGTATAGTTAAATCGTATGGCATCACCCAGGTCGTCGTCCGTTACCCCATCACCCCGTATGTCTACATAATCGGGCGACAAGATTTCTGTTAACAGGAAGGAATGTGCATAAGCAGGTGTTTGCTCATTTGAATAGTAGTTATCCTTGCCACTCTTGTTGGCAAGGGAAGCATCGGTTGGATCGTAATTTATCCACCCTTTGTTCATGTTGGTGGGAGACGGCTTAACGGAAAAAGTCACATCCTGTTGCATTGTGTTGTATACCGGTATGCCGTATACGTATTTTTTTCCATCATTGCCCAAAACGTCAATTTCGGAGAGGTGATTGCCTTTTCTTATGCTGCCTATTCTATCAATAACCTTGATACCTGTCATGCAGCTGGTATCTCCGCCGGGATTGATCATGGATGGTTTTCCAAATTCATTTTCAGGGTAGGACAGTATCTTTTTATTGAAGCCGTATTTATCGGCCTGCTCCGCTGTGAGGTAAGTAATCAACTGCGTTCGTTTGTCCCTTTCTTTACGGGTTATCGCAGTTGCTACATTTACATTTCCATTGATAAAAGCACCACCACGTACTTTTTCAAACTTTGAATCAAGCGATACATTTTCTCCACTTCCAGTTAATGAAGCTCTTATCAAGTCATCATCTCCTACAGCTGCGTAAAAATTTCTGTCGACCGCCGTTTGTTCCCCGGGATTTTTGAAATACGCACTTTCAAAAGTGGTGTCATCATCTTTAAAAGTCAAGTTACTGGCAAGCTTGTTATCATCCTTCCAGGCGGAGTTGGTAGTAGAAGCATCTACCTTCATAAGGTCCGCCCCCACGTGAACATAATCGCCTAGTCCAACCTCTGTCGACAGTTTATCAGAGCCACTTTCTGTCTCCATCTTGTGATCACGGATATAACCAAGATCACCACGATAGGCCCTGAACATGCCTCCTGTGCCTTCCCCACTTATCTGAAACAGATCGGGCGTATAAACAGGTACCGCAATATGTGGTGTAGATTCACTATTAAATGTCAAATCCTTTTCCCGGTTAAAATCCATTAGCGCATTCACATCATCTTTTGCCCTGGTATAGTTCATATAGCCATAAGCCGGCATTTTCCTGATCTTGTATTTATCAGGTATTTCTTGTTGCTGAACAGCTCCTGTTATAGAAATGCCAGGTGCCAGTCCCCATATCTCACCAGTAACTTTTCCCGTAAAACTGTATGCAGTGTTCCTCATCGGCATCGTAATCGTAGGTGTATAGGAAGGCACTGCAAAGGAAATATAGGATGATAAATGCAAATCCATTCCAGACAAGGATGCTTTTGCATTCTGGTAAGACTTTGGCGCTTGTTTATATCCCGCGTCCAGCTGAAGACCGCTGATGCCCGTACGATTGTTATAAGAAGTACCAATACCCAAACTAACTGACTTACTATTATTCTTATCGCCTAGAGACGCAAAAAGACTGGGAGAAATACTGGGGCCATACATTGTGTTATTGGCTATGGACAAACTAGCCGTTAACTTGCCGGCGGTATTTGCGCCGCCTGAAATACTACTACTCACCGTGGGCGTTATACTTGACTCAATGCCCCAACCCATATAATTGTTGTAACGAACGCCTAAAGTAGAACTCACTCCTGCACCAAATTTTGCTGATTTTACCACCTGCTTCAGGCCAACTATCTCAACGCTAAATCCACCATCCACACTCACCGTCTTATTTGTCTTTATGGTTTCCGTTTTTGTAATCGAATCCGTTCCATTGAAATCATCCGGCAAGCCGCGCATATTACGCGTAATCGAGCCCGGGTTGATGTTCCAACCCAATCCGACCCAACTGGCTTCCTGATCCATTGTTATGCCACTGTTATAGTGAATGGACACGGGATAACCGCCCACATCCATCAAGGGTATATTGTAGGAGAAATTACCGGAGAATAGATCAACCATATTATCCGTTCCTGCACTTTGAAAAGTTGAGCTTTCCGGCTGACTTGGGCCAATGGCTGGAGAAGACTCTCGCTTATTGGACTCCGTAATCTGCGCAACATCTTTGGAGACACTGTATTCATCAGGCAAAGGATTGAGTTTTGTTTTTGTTTTTCCTGCGTGTACTGAAAATATATTTTCTGCACCGCTATCATTATCTCCAGGCAATATCAATCGCTTTGATTTAAAATCAAAGTGAGATTTAAAATTGCCTATCGGTGCTGCTAACAAACCTGCCTGCAATTGCCCTAAAAATCCCATATAAAAAATATTCACCAAAAAAAAGGCGATCTGCTTTTTATATCTTTCTCCCAGAAGTTGTAACATAATAGCGTATTGTCGATCTGTTGTTTACAATTAATTCAAAAAACCCGGCTAGCCCTTTCTATTTTTTCCCTTGTACTCAAATAACATTTTCCACTCCTGTCCTATCTTATCAATGAGGGTAAATTCATACATGTGATTTTTAATGAACTTTCCTTGCTCTTCCAGTCCCATATCTACCAGGTTAAGGCCACGCAAAAATTGTGGCTGTTTGTCTTTGTTAAGTTTTACCTGGCGAATCCCTGCGCTACTGGTAACATCTGCTATGGTAATTTGAAAAACAGAATCTGCGCTTTCATTAAAAAATGAAAATTTTAGCATCTGCTGCACAATCGAATAACCGGCTTTGTCATATCCCTTTGCAAGTTTGGTATAGGTGTTTCCCTCGTCGGGCAATACAGTAGGGTCGTTTTCGTCTTCAATGGTGAAGGTCCAGATATCACTTTTCAGATTGCTGGTGGAAGACTGGGCGGTTATTTGCCACGCATACAGCTGTTGCTTTTCCAGCGCAGTTGCAAATGCGGGATATGGAAGTGTTGTGTTTGCCAGCCTGGATGAGGCATATACCGGAACATTGTCGCGGATGGCGTCTGCAGGGACCTGGTTGCCCCCAACCTTAACAATCTTATATTCGTATGTACAATTGCGTACAAGTGACAGCGGTACAGGTGGCACCCAGCTAAATAAAGGTTGCGTCTCTTTCACCGCAGACTTGTTCTCCGGAAATATCAATTGAGGGGGAGCCAATACATCTACCTGTACATCGACACAGGTATTTCCACCCGAAGCCATCTCTTTACCTTCCAATACCTCATAACAAATCTGGTAAAGGCCCACGGGTAAAAAACCAGGTGATGACAAGTCAATGTCATTGCTAAGCGAATTGTATACAACAGGCATCACGTCTGCAATCTGCATCTGCCTTGCTCCTGTAGGCACTACAATGCTGCCCGATAAAGCAGTCATCATCTTTTGCCCATTGCTTTTATTGAGTATTGTTACTGACAGCTGGCAATGCCTCGGTGTAGATAAAGGGTTTGCAATAATTACATTCCACAATTGCTCTTTTTCAATCAATGCTCCTGGTGGCAAAAAAGCACTTACGACCAGGTCCTGGCCCTGAACAAACTCGTTGCCTGTGACAAGTAGCATCACAAATGCAATTAGAAGATTTTTGATTCTCACATTCATAGTGTTATTTAAAATAGGTCGTAAAACTTAATACACCCATCGTATTGTTATATAATTTGTAATTAATATCCGGATAATAGTTGCAGTCCACCTGCAAAGACAACACGCCTACCCTAGGAATAGTCAATGCTGTTGAGCCGTAGCCGCCTGTTTTGCTTTCATATTCCGCAGCAGATAAACTGTTTATTTTAAAGCCGCCTTTAACAGTGACTTTACGACTAATCATGTATTGTATATGTCCGTCGAATACTACATAACTATAAATGTTGTTCTTTATAACGGAAGCTGTTAACCCTGAGCTATATCTATCAAACTGAAAATGCTGGGTCATAACAATGTTCGAAGAGTTTCCATAGAAATAACCTGATGCACTGTTATTCATAAACCTATTGAATATAAGTGTTGACGTAGCCGGCACGTCTCCCACCTTATAAGAATAGCTTGCCATACAGTTCAGAACCTGGTACCTGTTCTCATAAACGGTATCGTGTATGCTTACGTATTGAAAAGAGGGCATATAACCGGCGGAAACAATCCACCTGTTTTTTCTAAACGTTGCCATTAATGTGGTCACGGTATTTTTACCGTTGTACACTTGCTCCACATATGGGTTTTGATAGTCGTTCTTTTTTATTCCTGCATTTATGGTTAACAAATTATGAAAGAAACTTTTACTTGCCTGCACACCCCATTGACTATTATTGGCACTTAACCGATAAGCATTGAATCCATAAAAATTAGCGCCATAATACTTGTAATAACCATTTACATTCAATCCTCTTTTAGGTAATATGCTATAAAAAGAACAACTGAAAGCCTTGTTGGATTTATCGTTTATGCTAAACGAATTTTTCGTTCCGTTTGCCACGGGTTTTGCATACGTTGACTGGGCAACTTCTCCATTAAGTGTGAGATGCCGGTAAGACAACTGTCCTGATAGGCTCATCCCTATTGAACCCGGCGCTGCGCTACCCGACTGACTACCACTATAAACAGGATTATGCTTTCCTCCAAAAACGCTAATCATCGCATAATTTTTAGTTCGCAGCCCGATGCCGATACCTGTTGAATAAACAAAGTTGTTGACCTTTTTTTTCGAAGTATTAAAAACAAAATCACGCAACCCAAAATCTGTCCATCCAGCCTGTACTGACAAGAACGCATCACCCAAATCATATTCCATATTGACGCCGTTTATTGAGACGTTCTGAAAACTCAATTGGGTGGAAGTTGCAATGCTTCTGCCTAATGACAGCTTCTGAAAACCCTCCCAGAATTTATTTCGGTACTCATCGACAAAAGAAGTATCGACATGCATTTTTTTCAAGTATGGCGCATATTTTCTTAACAGCTCTTCTTGGCCTTTCAGGTCGTTTATATCTGCTTTTTGCAGTTTTCTTATTTCAACCGCCGCATTGTTGTATTCATTTTTTAAACTGTCCGTCAATCGTTGCAGAACATCCATAGAATGCTGAATGCTGTCGAATTTGCTTACATATTCTACCGCTGCAGAAATGGAATCTTCCCCGTCCTTTATTTTGTCAATATATACCTGCTTATTGGCTAATATCTCTTTATAATGGATATACTTATTGAGACACTCCGGATTATCCCGTTTTTTAAACTCATCTGATAAAGAATTTAACTTGGCCAACTTATCATCAACATACAATTGAAGCATTTGCTGCTCGGCCTGGTATGCCTTTTGAGCGTTTTGTTGGTACTTATCCTTTGCAAGACCAGCCACTTCTTTCCCATTTAATCCTATATTGAAATCTACATAGTTCCTGAAATAAGCTGAATTAGTATATCGTCCGAACACAGATACATTAAACGGCAGGTCCTTTACCGCATGCACTTTCGTTGTATAATTTATGTTTTGTTGAATGATATCGCTGTAATCATATACCCCTTCGATTCTTGATATATAGGTTGCCCTATAGTTGAGCATGTGATTATCCAAAAGTCGTCCTTTTGCAATACCAACCGGTGAGGCTTCAATTTTAATTTTTTTCAGCTTTCTTATTTGATCAAGAGCGGAATCTGAAGGCGGTCCTTTTAGGATATTTTTCACCTCACTCTCAACGTGAGTAATCATACCAGTATCGACATATTTACATATACAGGCGGGAGTTGTCTGCGCCGTGGCGACAGATTGCATTACTGAAAGTAATAGAAGTGTAATGCCTGCTTTCAATATATATAAGCAGTAGTTGTTCATATAGCCGCACCAAATACAATGGCGCATTAATATAAATGATGTTGATGATTAACCGGAAGTATTTTGGAATGGGCTACACAGAAAGTATAACGGTGATCAATAGCTGATCTTATTGTACTAGGTATAACAAAAGTAATGGAGATTTTTTAACAAAACAATTTTTTATTCAAGCAACCTTAGTGGCAAAAAAAGAGACATTCAGTATTCAATAACTTTGCCGCATGTTTACTGTCCTTGAAAAAAATAAAAGAATTACCCTATTCGTTGCCGTTTGTTTTTGTTTTTGCAATGTATTTACACAGACGGGAAACAGCCCCACCAATTTCTACAAACGAAATCCTTTGTTGGGCATTCATTTCAACGCTTCCAATTATTCAAGGCCACTCAATCTATCTCAAACTAACACGGGCTATTTTTTTTCTTTTATAGATGGGATCGCCGGCAAATATGACTATATGATCCAGGCAGGAAGTACTTCACCCAAATTTGCCTTTAGCAAAAATGCCAGCAATAAGGATTTGCTTCATTTTATTTCAGTAAATGGAATACGACGTTTTTTTTCTGACTCAGTTTCTTTCAATCCTTTTATAAACGCAGGTCCTGGGATTGGCGTTACAGCCAGCAAAACAAATTTCTTTTTCAATGCGGGAGCGGGATTTGAAATTCGTTTCACCAGTAAAATATTTCTGCATACCCAATTCAATTATCAAATAAATACTTCGTCACAGGTCGATAACAATACTTCCGTCTCGATAGGACTGTTGGGCACAATATTTCAACGAAAAAGAAAACCTGTTGCAAACACTGCTGAGCGTTCTGTATCAACAATACAAAAAACAAATGACCAGCATCATGACGGAATTATTGACATTAATGATTCTTGCTCCACTATTGCAGGCCCAAAATCATTTACCAGATTTCCCGACTCGGATGGAGACGGAATACCTGATTATAAAGACAATTGTCCAACTATACCAGGACTTGCACGGCTTAACGGGTGCCCTCTTCCTGTTAGCCGTCCGCCGCAACTTGTAATAGTGGACACCTCTAACATTCCTGCGACTTCCTATATTGGAGACGTTATAAATAATTTAGCGAAAGAGATTCATTTTAATTCCGACAAAGCTACGCTTATGCCACTCTCGGCTCAAATACTTGATACTATTGCAAGATTGCTGACTACACAGCAATATAAGCAACTAACAATAGAAGGGTATACGGACAATACCGGAACCACGAAGAGAAACAGGGAATTGAGTAAAGAACGTGCAGTTGTTGTGCTGGAATATCTTGCGTCTAAAGGCATTGATAGAACTAAAATGCAAGCAATAGGTTTGGGAGACGCTCACGCTATTGCAAATAATGACACACCTGAAGGACGATCGCAAAATAGAAGGACAGTTTTTGTATTGGTAAAATAATCTTTATTTACATCTACATTCACTAATGCTGAGACCCGCTTCAGCAATAGATGGAAGTGAAAACAAACTAACGTAAGCTATCTCTCATGGAGCTATTCTGAAGGAAACGGGTATGGCGACTTGCAGTCTGGCTAAAGTTCAGATTGGCACTTATTATTATCTGATTTCCGAAAAACAAAAATGCCCCCAATTAGTGCCTGACTTTTGGGGCATTGCAAAGCCGGTGCTTTTATTACATAAAGCACGGAACTATTTTATGACTTGTTGCTTAAAAATCTCCCATCCCTTCAATGCATACTGCTGCTGCTGCGTCATCAATTTGCTGCTTCTAGTGCACCGCAATTACACATGCCGCTATACCCATTCCTATTTTAACTTTTAGATCAACAATTATTTTTTCAACTGTCTATTCTCCTCTTCTAATTTTTTTATCCTGTCTTCCTGGCTTATTATATATAGCGTCAATTCTTCTAATTTCTTCAACAATAACTTTTGCATTTCTCCAACATCCAGCCCGTCCTTTTCAATCGTAGATGTAGAAGGCATTTCAGGAAGATGTTTGTTTGCTTTAATGAATGATGCAATAGAATCTAATGAAGGAAGTTTGTAAGAAGGTTCGAACACATAATCAGCCCAGTTAGACTGCGTTACAATTACTTTTTTAGCACGTATGTTCCCGTTTACAGCAAGCTTTTCTGTAGGAGAGGTGGTGCCAACACCAACATTACCGCCCCTACTATTTAATATTAAATCGCCCCATACAGAGCCGGCAGCTTTAATACTTTGCAGATATGAATATCCGCCTGACGACTGCGATATTCCCACTAGAAAATTGGTATACCCTCCGTTATCAAAACCATTTCCAATGCTAATACCGCCAGACCCTTTAGGATCCACATGCAAAGTGTTTTGTGGCGTTGTTGTACCTATGCCAACAAGTCCATTTTCACCAATAGTAACCCTGTTTATTTTATTTGTCACTATCGAAAAGGGATGATTCGTTGCAGTACCTACCGCTTCGCCCGCGGGGCAGCTATAGAAACCATTATAACCATCAGCATATAAACCCGTTTGAATGCCGCTGGTAGTGGTCATAATTTTTGAATGAAGATCTCCATGTACTTCCAATACTCTTTGCCAGCCTTCTGCATTTTCTGGCGAAGTAGTTCCTATACCAACTTTTCCATCTGCGCTTTCAAGCAGTATTCGAGACCAGGGTTGGGCAGGATTGTTATTCACTTTTCTACAATAAAAATTTTGATCAAAAAAACCTCCGGAGAACTGCATAGCATAGTTGTTAGCCGAGTTTGAATGGCGCACGTCCAACAAATGCCAAAATGAGGATGCTCCGGAAGGAAAATTAATAGGGTTGTAGGTTTCAAAAAAACCTGACCGCGCTCCAGCATTGCCTTGCAAGCCTGCATCATCACGCCCTTCGGTTCGTGAATTATTATTACCCCAAAGTAAGGGGTCCTGCGAGTATCCTTGATAACCAATCAGTAGGATTGCTAAAAAGAAAATATTTTTCATAATTAAATTTGTTTCTCGGGTTTTAAATTCTTTTTATATGACCATTCTTTTTATATGCTGTCATAGCCTGCTTCAGTATCAAGTTCTCTTCCTTAATTTGCATCAAATATTGTATCAGCTCTTCGGTCTTTTGTTGCTGCTGTTGTAGCTTTTTGTTCTCTACCTTCAATTCAACTACATAAAGCATCAGCTCTTCTATCTTTTCTTGCTGTTGCTTTACAATATTGCCAACATCCAAGCCTTCTTTTTCAATGATGCTGGCCAGTGACATTCCGGGTAAATGTTTATGTATTCTTATAAATGAAACGATGGAAGCTATTGATGGAAGCTTATATGAAGATTCAAAAACATAATCTGCCCAGCCGGACTGCGTTACGATTATTTTTCGTGCTTTTATGTTGCCATCTACAGCAAGCTTTTCCGTTGGGCGGAACGTTCCAATTCCTAAATAGCCGGCGTCATTTAAAACAAGGCTGCCGCTCGGAGCGTTCAATCCAAAAATAACCGGAACTGCTTCCCAGTCATATATACCACCTAATCCATACCAGCCAAACCTCAAGGAGTTATTTTGAAACCCATCAGAAATTAAATGCAGTCCAAGTGCCTTTGTGGATGAAGTTGATTGCATACGCAGGCCAACGAAATTCCCTACTCCGTTATCGTCTTCGATATTGAATAAATACCCGATTTTGCCTTTTACATGCAAAGTATACCCGGGATCTAAAGTGCCAATCCCTACACGTCCGATCGGATCTTCCATTAAAATTCTTGACCACGGCTGTGCAGTATAATATGATGGCTTCCGGAAATACAAATTTTGCCAAATGCACTTCCCGCGAATTGCATTCCAATAAGGTTAACCGGGTTATTCGAAGAGTTTGAATACCTTATACCTAATAAATGCCACAACCCGCTTGCACCTGCTGGATAATTGATTGGGTTGTAAGTTTCAAAAAAACCAGATGGTACAGATGAGCCGTTTTGTGTAACTACACTGGCATCATCCCGTGTCTCTGATCTTGAGTTATTCGTTCCCCAAACCTGTGAGTAACCAGTATTAAGAACTAATATCCAAATTCCTAAGATGAAAAACTTCCTAATAATAAAATGCATTTACATTTGTTTTATTTGATGAATTCTAAATTGAAGTGCCGGCGATAAATAACTGACACTATTTTTGGGCTTTCAATTCCAATATTTCTTTTTTAAGGTCTTTATTCTCTTTTCTCAACTCAATCACATACAGCGTCAACTCCTCCACCTTCTTCAATAACAACTTTTGTATCTCACCTACATCCTGGCCATCTTTTTCAATGGCAGCAGCAGAGGGTATTTCAGGTAAATGTTTATTTGCTTTAATGAATGATGACACCGAATCTAAAGAAGGAAGTTTATAAGATGGTTCGAAGACATAGTCGGCCCAATCAGATTGGGTCACAATAACTTTTTTGGACCTTATGTTGCCATTAACTGAAAGCTTTTCGGAGGGTGAAGTTGTTCCTATTCCAATATTGCCAGCTCCTATTGTCGAAGAATTAACACCAGTTCCATAAATAATATTACCAATGTTTAGTTGATTAGAACCGGTAAGGTTAGGCAGGTCGGGAAAGGCGGCGTTGGCAGCAATTATAATATTATTATCGCCGGCAGATTGATTAAAACCGGCACGGTAGCCTAACCCGATGTTGTAACTTCCTGTGGAATAGAAAAGTGCACCCTGGCCGAACGCGATGTTACCGTTTCCCGTTGTATTGCTATAGAGAGGAGCATGACCAAATGCAGCATTAAAAACACCTGTACTATTGTTATAAAGCGTTTGAAAACCTACTGCCGTATTATAGTTGCCTGTTGTATTTTGCGGCAGCGCCCACACCCCTACAGCTGTGTTTCGAATTCCTGTGGTATTATATACCAATGTGCTGTAGCCGATTGCCGTATTATAGGCACCAGTGTTACTCATCAACGCATTACTGCCCAACGCGGTATTCTGCCCCAAATTACCAGCCCCCTTCCCAACCGTGATACCATTAACGATTATATCTTTTGTAATAGTTGCAGAACCATTTACTTGTAACTGATTTCCATTATCCGTTGAAGTATTAATTAATACATTTCCGTTTGATAGAAATGCGTTCTGAGAAAACAATACAAAGTAAGCACTGCATGCAAGGATCAATAAAAAAGCTTTTTTCATAAATGACTTTAGTTTTAAGAATTCAATTATTTTATTTTTTGTTTAAGAATAGTTTGTGATTTCCCTCACAACCCCACGCCCACTCTAAATTTCAACGGCTGCGCTGCCGGCACTTCCCGCTTCCACAAAAAGTCATACAGCAATTGCACATTACGGCTGCGTCTACTCGCTTTTACTTTTTTGGAAATACCGAGCAGTGCACTTTGCTGCCATACCTTTACATTGGCATGTAACTCCTGCAAACTTTTAAAAGACTGCAGATAATTGTATTCGCCGCCGCCGCTGAGCCACCACGATTTTTTAATTTTGATATCAATGAAAGCACCCATGTTTACGCCTTCACTTGAAAAATGAATGTCTTTTATAGGATGGCCAAGCCCCGATTTCCATGCTGCTTTCAGGCCAACGGTGCTTTTGTCGGACAGTTTATAACCCAGTGACAGGCCCAGATCCAGAATGCCGGGTAAAAATTTGCTGCTGCCACTGCTTTGAATGATAATGCCCGGTTCCAGGCGCTGCAGGAATGTTTTTGTTTTTTGCGTTTTGGGCTTGAAATCGGGCATATCCAGGTCGCTGTTTGCACCGCCAAGTTTGTTGACCTTGTCTTTTAGCGTATTCAGTTGTTGCTGCGCCATCTGCATTGATTCATCCAATGGATTGACCGCTGCAGCGCTTGTATTGCCGGGGGAAGGCAGTGAGGTTGCACCTAGCCTCTCCTGTAAAATGGATTGTACACTGGCTCTTGTTTGCAGCCCCGCAATGGCAGTAGCAGGATCACCTGTGCCTGCACCATTTGACGAAGGAAACAACTGCGCGAGGTAACTGTTCTTTTGCATGAAAGATTGGAAGGCGGGCAGTTCACGAAGTGTTGCCAGCGCTTTTTCTTCCAGCTTTTTTTGATCGTGGAACAGATTTTTATATTCTTCTATTTGCTGGCGATAATAATAAACCTGTTTTTTCAGGCTGGTTAATTCTTTCGTCATGCCAAACTTTTCCAACTGAGATGTTAGTAAGGCTTTCCGTTGTTTTATAAAAACTTCGATCTGTTCGGCTGAATACAAGCTGCCTTCCAGCTTTTGTAGGTCGTTGCTTAGCTGTCTTACTTCGCCAAGTTTGTCGTTTTTCAAAATCCCGCTTTGCTGCAGGAATTTTGAAGCGGTTTGCAAACTGTCCAATCCGGGAATGTAGTTAGCGACCCTTTTTCCTTTCAATGGATTTTTCAACTGCTGCTGCAGTTGTTCATACTGTTGGTGAGAGGAAGCAAACAGTGCAATTGCAGAGCTGTCTTTTGCGACCAGCTTCTTCTGTATCTTCTTTTCCTGTTTGGCAAAATGCGCTAGTGTTTTAGCAAGCTGCTTTTCGAGGCGATCGTTAAGCGCATTGTATTTTTTGTCGATCGTTGAAATTTCTTTGCCGGGGAAATTGAATACGCTGTCAGCCAGTGCCTGTGCGAGTAGAGGCGCGAACAGAATTATTAAAAATAAAGGCAGTTTTTGCTTTACCGGAATTTGCTTCATATGGCAGAGTTTTGTTCCGGTAAGTATGAGGAGGGGGCACTTGTAATTGCAAAAACGAAATTAAGCGAAAAAATGTGCCGGCAAAAAATTATTTTGCTTTAACTAATTAGTATGATTATAACAGTTAGGATCACTCTTTCACCCGTTGTTAAAATCAAGATTATGCTTAAAACAACCAAATGGGAGTAACCTTGTGACAACAAAAAAACATCACAATGTCTTTGTTTGAATAAAACGCTTTTCGGCTTCTGACTTATTAAAGAATTCTAAAAGTGGCTGAGAGAAATTAAACTCATTTCAACCTCTTTTTATTTAAAGTTGCATACGAATCTAAAATCGAAGATCTTTTTCTTTCAAAGCATAGCTTAGGGGGGTATATTACTTGTACACAATTTCCTTTCTTCTTAAGTCATATATCGTAACAAACTTATCCGAAGAACTTTTCACATATTCAAATAGCAGACGCCCTCTTTTTTGAGTTTCAAAAATATCAAATAGTTCACTGTCACTACATATGCGGTATTCATATTTATAAGCAGAGAACCGATTTCCAAATTTAGGTAATGCGTTTTCAGTTACACCTTTTGCTAGTACACTCTAGGTTCCATAAAAAATACTCCCAGGAAGAGGAGCGTCTAACTTTAACCCTCGTATCACGAAGATGATACGACAATACTAAATTCAATAGTAGAGTTAAGCTTTAGGCAATTGGTTGCATGTCAGTGTGCTGCAATTCATATTCGTTTTTTTACAATAAACTTTCATTCGATACTCTTTCGCAAAGCTATTGTCCTGCTCCAATGTCCGAAAGTCTGCGCCTGCGGTAAACCTGCGGCTTGCACGTTTGCACAGAAAAAATCTGCGTCCTGTTTTTTGGCCTTCTTCCATTTTTTCGTCCGGACAGTATTTTTTCTGCGCAAAACTTTCTCCCATCTCCACATGACTAATGACTGGTCGCTACAAGTATGAGAATGAGGCGTAGCCGAATGATTCATACAAATATTTACTCACTCTAAAACCAGTCTTTATGCACAACACACAACAGCTATCAAAGCTCATGTTTCTTTCTTGGGAAATCCAACGCAAAAGGAAGATCACACGAAACAAAGCCCTACTTTCTGCATGGGCAATATTTCAAAACGAGGATATAACGGTGTATCACCTTACGCGAAGGTTTAGCCATACCAACTATGCGAATAAAACGCAACCGCAGACCCTCACCCTTTTTAACCGCTAATCATTTTATCACTTTAAAATATACAGTTATGGAAATCACAGGCAGATTAACACAGGACGCTCAAAGAGCAGCATTAAAAGACGGACGTGAAGTAGTCAATTTTTCTATTGCCATCAATGACCGTTTTAAATCAAAAGGCAGTAACGAGGTGACAAATATCGTAACCTACGTTGCATGTGCCTACTGGATCAACCCCGGTGTGGCCGCTTTTCTTAAAAAAGGTTCCGTGGTGGAACTGTTTGGTCGCATAGGGGTGAACGTTTGGAAAAACATGGACGGTGAACCAAAAGGAGGCTTAACCATGCATGTGCAACAACTTAAAATTTTTAATGGCACACGCAAAGAAGGCGAGCAAACGGAAACTCCAAATTCGTCAACAGCCGACGATGTAAAAGAAGATTTACCATTCTAAAAAATCAAAGCGTGGTATTGCAGGTAGTACCACGCTTATTTAAAACTTTTTAAAATTATAATCATGGCACATAATATCAACCACAATCAAAAGACAAATCAACACAGCTTTTTCAGTGTTCAACAAAAAGCCTGGCATGGTCTGGGAACCATTGTTGAGAATTATCCTACCAGTAAGGAAGCGATTAAATTTGCAGGACTGGATTATACCGTTGAAAAAAGACCTTTGTTTACTTATGACAATGAAAATCATTTAGCAGACGAAGAAACGGAATTAAAAATCCCTGAGATTTTTGTTCCCAATTATTACGCTACCATTCGCACCGACACCGAACAGGTTTTAGGTGTGGTGGGCAAAGATTATGAAGTGGTACAAAATATAGATGCTTTTGCTTTCTTTGATGCGATTGTACAAGGTGACGGTATCATGTATGAGACCGCCGGTGCCTTGGGTTCAGGGGAAAGAATTTTTATAACCGCTAAACTTCCAAATTACATACAGGTGGGCAGAGGTGATTTGATAGAACAGTACCTTTTCCTTACGACTTCTCATGATGGATTAGGTAGCATTACCGCCGCTTTTACTCCCGTAAGAGTTGTATGCGCGAACACTCTCGCCGCCGCACTCAACAATTGCAGCAATGCGGTAAAGATCAGGCACACTACCAGCGCCAAAGAAAGATTGCAACAGGCGCATACTTTAATGGGCATTACTTACAAATTGTCGGGTCAACTTAGTGAACTGTTTAACCATTGGTCAAAAGTAAAAATCACTGACAAGGAAATCAAAAAGTTAATCCAGTTGGCAATGGTACCAAACAAAGAAGTATTGGAAAAGATCAACAACGGTCAAGACGATGAACTTTCGACCCAATTTATCAATATTTGTGACAATACTTTTGAATATATGTTGGCAGCTCCTTCTCAACAATTAGACACTACAAAAGGCACTTTGTTTGGTTTTTATAACGGGATCACCGGCTATTTTCAAAATGTAAAACAATACAAGAATGATGAAACAAAACTAAAGTCTATTTTGCTGGGAGGTGTTGCGCAGCAAAGAACACAAACCGCATTCGACCTGTGTTCAAACTTTGGCAAATTATCCCTTTCTTAAAATAGCCTTTTTATTCTAGCCGTGCCATTGTTTTGTGGCACGGCCTTTTACAACATCTCCCAAACTTTTAAACCAAAAAACTGGTAGGGCAATGCTTTTTTTTCGACAGCCCCCACAAAAATGCAACGTTTCTTTTCAAATAAACAACTTAGTTCGAGCCTTAAAAAATTACTATGAAAAACATAATACCCCTTCTTTCATTATTGACAATTTTATTGTCATCATGTGACGAACCCGTTAAAACAAAACTTCCAACCATTTTACACGCAGACTCGGGCACCGACATGCTTTCAACTACGGTTATTGAAGAGGAACTGGAAGACTGCACTAAATCCATCGCCAAATATGAAGAGTTGATTGATAAAACCCTCGGTGGAGATGCGGAGGCTATGAAAAAATTATCCCGAACCAAAGAAAAAATTGAAGGGCAACTCGAAGAGCTGGAAGAATGGTCGGCAAATTTTGCAGGCAAACAAGCGCAACAATTTGCGGCCTTACAAAAAAAGTTCCAGTCTGTTTCTAGCCGGATTCATTAAAGTAAAAATATTTTACAGCTCAATTATTGCGGGCGACGACTCGGCATAATCATGCCGCGGTCGCCGCTTTTCTTTTCAGGCACCAAAATAAAAGCTTGGCAAAAGAAAGGCTAATGCCGAGGGTAACCTTTGGTTGATTGTTTTTTATTGAGTTTTTTACTGCATCAATTATTGCAAAAGTTAGGCTTTTACTGTTGATAAGTTGGCAAGGAATTGCGGCATAAACACAGTAAACCCTCCGCACAAAGCCATCATTTATTCCGCTCCTCCTTCCACTTAATCAAAGTAAAAGCCAGGTGATGGTTCCATAATTTCTTCACTTTAAAATCTTGAATTATGGAAAAGTTAGCAAGCTCACCAGCCTGGATGAAAGTATCAGAACTTGAAATCATTTACAAACCAAAGATCAGGGCTTCTGAAAGACCGCAGATCAAAGCGTCAAACGATGCCTACAAACTGTTTCTCGCCTCATGGGATATGGGCAAGATTGAACTGCTGGAACAGTTCAAAGTAATGGCTCTAAACAATGCCAATCGCGTACTGGGTATTTGTGAAATCTCCAGTGGCACCATCAGCGCTACCATCGTTGATCCTAAACTTGTTTTCGGATTGCTGTTAAAAGCGGGAGCATCTTCGGCTATTATCAGTCACTGCCATCCGTCGGGGAATTTAAAACCCAGCAATAGTGATGTGCAAATGACCCATAAAATTTGTGAAGGCGGGAAATTGCTGGATATAAAAATACTGGATCATTTAATTATAACTCCTGAAAGCTATTATTCCTTTGCTGATGATGGGGCGATTTGATCGCCCCCTTTTTTATGCATCCTAGTAATATATAGGAAACATAAAACTATTTGTCCAATCTTTTTTGTCGTGTCTGTCGATTATTGTTGCGTGTCTTTTTTTCTTCTGCGTTTTTATTTAAAACCTCTTGCATAGCATTGAGTGTGCCCTGTTGCAAAGAAATAAGGAAGGGGATATCTTCCAAACTAATCGGTAACTGATGGTTACAAATCTTTAAAAGTGTTGCCAACGTATTTTCAAACCAGGTATAATAGTCAGGACTTGGCCCTACAGCTTGTCCTCTTAAATAGTTAATCGCTCCAATAATTATTGACTGGTTGTTTGGTAAGTCTAAAATAATTAGAAACCATTTATCTGCTATCTCAATAAATTTCCTGGTCATTTCTGCCGTCTGCTTGACATAGGTTGCAGTCATTTCTGATTCTTCTTTCCAGTTCAACTCCTCAGCAAGGGTAAGACATGCCGCGTGTAATTTTCTATGATAACTCATTCAATTAAGATTTAATTATTGATTGCTCTACCAAATAACACAATACATTTTATTGGAAAATTAAAATTTGTGGTGCAGTCGGTCAACCGTATTAATACCTAAACCTCCGAGAATCTGGGCAACCACGATCATTGTCCTTTAATTAAAATGAAATTATCCCTGTCTTTTATCGCTATCAAAACTCAAAGCCCAACACTAACCACCTGTTCACTTTTTAAACATCTTGTCTGGCGTTGTTGCACAATCTATTTTTGTCTCATAACCTTTTACAACAAAAGATACAACCGTAAATTGTTCAAATGGTAATGGTTGCCCGTAAGTCTTTTTTGAAGCTACCGGCAACTGTCAACTTTACAGGTTTTAATTACTCCAGGCAGGCGTTCTGTTCAGTTTGTTTTTTTTATGAACCCGGCAGTATTGCTACTATGAAGCAGCCGTTGCGTCGCACTCTTGTAATTTTTGTTCTGTATGGAGCAATGCCGCAATTTGCAAACACAAGAAACCTAAGCTAACCAATTCAAAGACTTTTGTTGAAACTTATCCATTCAGTATATAGAACAGGATCAAAAAACATTTACAAAGACATCTACATCCTAAACCACTTTGTCCAATACCAAAGACAAAAGCTATCCAGGTTGCCGGTCCCCGCAACCGGCGAGGTGTACAAATGTTGCACATTCGGACCTCGCTCCTACACTCCGGAGTCGTTGCGGAGAAAAGCGGATGAGACATTTATTGTGATTGCATCTGTAGGATGCAGTGATTTTGAAAACGTGAAAATGAAATTGTGATGAAAGAACAAATCAAAACACCCAAAAATTGGATCAGCTTTCGTGTGAAGCATGACGAGTATTTGATCATACACGGTCACTTCACTTCTACCACTTGTCGCAAACTAAGCGAGTATGCAAGGAAGGTTTTACTAAACAAACCGGTTGTGATCAATCATCGCAACCAGTCTGCCGATGAAATTTTGTCAGTGCTCAACCGGATCAAAAACGAGCTGAGTGCCGTTGGAAATAATTTTAACCAGGTGGTTCATAAGTTGCACACACTCGACACCATTCCCGAAGTTAGGTCATGGGCTGTCAGTAATGAACACACGCAGCAAATATTGTTGCACAAAATTGAAGACATCCGACTTACTATGATCCAACTCTATGAACAATGGTACCACAAATAAAACATCCCCAAAGTATCAGCCGCGCATTGAACTACAACGAACATAAAGTGGACAACGAACAGGCGACTTTGTTACATGCCGCCAACTTTTTAAAGCGTGGAGAAGAGATGAACTTCCATGAAAAACTGGAACGTTTTCAAAAACTCATGGAATTAAATGACCGTGCAAAAACAAAAGTGATGCACGTGTCTCTCAACTTTCACCCCGACGATTCGCCCAAACTTTCAAAAGAATTCCTGCAAAAAGTTAGTGATGAATACATGCAAAAGATTGGGTTTGGCAACCAACCTTATCTCGTGTACCAGCACAATGATGCAGGACATCCGCACGTGCATATTGTTTCTACACTGATAAAAGAAGATGGGAGTCGCATCAATACGCACAACCTCGGAAAGGATATTTCGGAAAAAGCGCGCAAGGAACTGGAACAAAAATATGGTCTCGTGAGTGCAGATAAAAGAGAACGTGCGACAGAAAAAGAAAAAAGTTTGGTAGTGAATGCACAGAAAGTACAATACGGAAAATCGGAAACCAAACGAAGTATCACTAATGTTCTCGACAATGTAGTTGACCGGTATAAGTATACCAGCCTGCAGGAACTAAATGCGGTGCTAAAACTTTACAACGTAATGGCCGACCGGGGAAATGAAAATGGAAGGATCTATAAAACGGGCGGATTAACATACCGCGTGTTGGATGAACAGGGACAAAAAGTGGGCGTACCAATCAAGGCAAGCGATATTTATTCCAAGCCCACATTAAAAAAACTGGAAGAAAAATTCCGGGAGAACGAAACAAAAAGAGAGGCCGATAAAAAACCATTGAGGACAATGATCGATTGGGAAATCCTAAGAAAGCCCCGCACGGTTGATCAACTCGTGAGGAATTTAGCGAAAGAAAAAATCGCTGTAGTTGTAAGAAGAAACCCGGAAGGAAGAGTGTATGGACTGACCTATGTTGACCTGAATACGAAGTCAGTTTTCAACGGAAGTGATCTTGGCAAAGAATATGCAGCCAAACGCATCCTTGAAAGACTGGGTATTGAACCGCAGACTTTAATCCAGGAAAAAGAACAGTCGTTACAAAAACGGGAACAGGTACAACAAAAAGAAACACCTCAAAAAGAAAACCTGTTAGAAACAAAGGAAACGCAATCAACGAAAACTGGCATCTCTCCTACCAAGGAAACACTCAAAGAGGTTTCCAAAACTCTTACAGATCTCGCATCTCCTGAAAACACAAATGAATCCCTGAATGCAGAACTAAGGAACGAAGAAGAACAACGTCGCAGGCGCAGGAATCGTGAACTTGAACGTTAAAATTGTACAACTATGCTCAAAAGTGAAAATGAAATGGGGTTGAAAAAGATCGTGGACCTCACAAGAACGATCAGTATTGTTATTCTCTTGCTGCACTTCTATTTTTATTGTTATGCCGCTTTTAAAGAGTTGGGCTGGATACACCCAATCGGGAATCGCTTACTCAAAAATATTAGTCACACAGGTTTATTAAATAGTATTCACCGCAGCAAATTGATTGCCCTGGGATTTTTAGCGATATCACTACTGGGAACAAAAGGCAGAAAGGATGTGTCTGTCAATTTTAAATCAACACTCATTTTTCTTGGACTTGGTTTGTTCTTTTACTTTGGCAGTGTTTGGATTTTCTATTTCAATGAAGAGCCAAAGATTATTGCCACAGCATACATACTCGTTACTACTACCGGCTACATCCTTTTTCTAACCGGTGGCTCTCTACTCAGCCGATTAGTTATTCAAAAACTTTCTCCCGATGTTTTTAATAAACTAAACGAAACTTTTCCGCAGGAAGAAAGACTGATCGAAAATAAATACAGCATGAATTTTAGGGCTCAATATAACCTGAAAGGTAGAACCCGGCATAGCTGGGTGAACGTGATCAATGGCTTCAGAGGACTACTTGTGATGGGATTAAGCGGCAGTGGCAAGACGGCCTTTGTAGTGAAGCAGGTAATTCAACAACAAATTGAAAAAGGATTTGCCATGTTCATCCACGATTTTAAATACCCTGATCTTACCAATGTCGCCTATCATCATTTTCTGAAAAATAAAAAATCCTACAAAAAAGAACCGCAGTTCTATATTATCAATTTTGATAGTCCTGTTCACCGTTGCAATCCCTTAATGGTAAAATCCATTAAAACCATTACCGATGCGGCTTCTGCCTCCCGCGCCATCATGCTGGGACTCAACCAGGAATGGATGAGCAAACAAGGAGATTTTTGGGTGGAGTCATCTATCAATTATGTGACTGCTTTAATTTGGTTTCTTAGAAAATATAAAGACGGCATTTATTGTACACTACCGCATGTGATAGAACTGGCACAGGTTGAATTTGAAAAACTGTTTACTATTTTAAGAGCCGAGCCAACTTTAGAAGCATTGGTCAATCCTTTTATTGCCGCATATAATAGCGATGCCATGAAGCAACTCATGGGACAATTATCAGGAGCAGCCATTAGTCTCGGAACACTGAGTTCTGAAAACTTGTATTATGTACTCTCCGGTGATGATTTTACAATGGACATTAATGACCCTGCAAATCCTAAGATTGTTTGCATCGCCAACAATCCGCAAATCTCCAACGTCTACAGTGCCGTTATTTCTCTTTACCTAAATAACCTTCAAAAGCTTCTAAAAGAACAGGAGGAACAACCTTGCGGCATTGTGTTGGAGGAGTTTGCTAATATATCATGGCATGGGGTGGATAAGTTCTTGTCAGTTTGCCGTAGCTATCTGGTGTCCACTACATTAGTTATCCAAGACGTGAGCCAACTGGTAATGCACTACGGCATCAAGCAAGCTAATGTTATCTATGCCATGATCGGGAATATAATTTCTGGGCAAGTTACGAATGAGACAGCGAAATCGCTTTCTGAAAGATTTGGAAATATTATGCAGGATAGGAATAGCATGACCACAAATAGTAGCGATAATTCATTTAGCCAATCAAGACAGCTCGACAATGCTATTCCGCATTCAACAATAGCGAGCCTCTCGGCGGGGGAATTTGTGGGAGTTGTTGCGGATAATCCGGACCAAAAAATTGAAAGGAAGATGTTTCATGCGGAATTAAAATTCCCAGTCAACAGTCCCTTGAAAAATCACTACTCGGACTTACTTGTTCAAGAAACCGACCCGGTTCGTCAGCTCATAAACAAAAAATACATTGAATTAAAAACAGATATAAAAAAGTTAGTTATTGAAGAGATGAGCCGAATTATAAATACACCGGAACTAAGCATTATTATCCACAAAAAAGCTTAAATTTTCTAAGATTTCAGACAATAAAATTTGGTATGATGCTGGCATTTTTTTCATACGGAGCGAAATAAGACAATGTGGTAACCGTTCACCCTCCAATCATTCCAACTATATCATTCGACTCCTCCACAATCCAAGTACCATCCCTGATTAGTGCTTCTATCAGATATTTTTGCTCATCAGAAAACAACGATTTATTTAGTCCAGATAAATACGCAGGCGTCTCGGGAAATCTCCACAGACTTTTATGTTCCGTTTTCACAATATCTCTTGGAGTGCCATTCGGCGTTAGAAGTTGAATATGGGGAATCTTCTCTTTTACAGCTTCATAAATATCCAACCCATCGTGATCCCAGTCGCACAAGTAATAGATCGGCAACTCGCGGCTTTCGGTGTATATCAATTTTTCAATATTCCGACCACCGGCATACCAAAGCTCAATATGACGTTTACGCGCTTTTTCAGGCATTTTGAGAAAGTATAGATTCTCGCAGAGGACAATTACTTTTGGGTCGTGGCATTGCAATACATACAAATATTGGAAGTCGCGGTTATCTGCAAACTGCTCTATTTGAAGAATTTTCCTTACGGCACGCTCCAAAGCCTCTCTTGAGTCGAGATGCTTTTCATGCTTGAAGAACATCAATGAAACACCGCGTCGTGTTTCGTTAGAGTCTATAATTTGCTTTCTGATATCTTCAAATTCGCCGTTATCCATTTGGCGTTTCATCTCCTGCAGGCACAAAATATCCTCTACCTCAAACCTGCATTGAGGTGTATTCTCATCTATACTGTTTAAAAGCTCTTGGCATTCGTCGTATTCATTGAGATAACGATTCCTGAAGGTTTGATCGAACAATGCTTTATTCTTTACAAGCACATCCTTCTTAGTAAACAATAGTTCTTTTGTCTGAGCTGTATGATATTTAAAAACAGCATCGATCGCAAGGCTCGGCCTCTTCTTTGTTTTGCCAGTTTCATAAAGCTCATGTAAAGATTTAAATGTTTGCCAGTTCATTGTTATTCCTTGCTTTTAAATAATTCTCAAGTTCCATTTGCGATTTATTTGTCCTAAAATAGCTCATCGTTTTTGGATAATTAATGTCTTCATTATTTTTACCCGGAATGAGCTGGTGAATGATCCAACCTTCATCATCACCAACGGCATAAGGCTTTGGTGTCATGGTGATGATCTGGTAGCCGTACTGTTTGGCAATAGTAGGAAACAGACTAAAATTTACATTGTCTAAAGTGGCAGATTCTTCCAGGATGATAAACCGCAAGCCTGACCGTTCGCCATCCTGCACAATAGACAACCTTGCTATACCAAGTAATGCAATAGCGGTATAGCTTTCGCCTGTACTGCCGGGAATATCTTTTCCGTTTTTGTCGGTAAGCCTTGCTTTCAGTACAAAATAACGTTTGGGGTTTAACAGGTCTTCCACCGTTACGATGGATTTGTTACCGGAGTATTGCAAGTAAAACGTTTCTATGAATTGTTCAGAACTCATGTCACCGGCCATCTTTGTTTTTGCGATATCTGTGGTCGATTTCCTGAGATGTTCAATCCATTTGATATCCAGCTTGAGTGCGGGCTCAAACTCTATCCTGAAATAAAAGCGATTGCTAATGAGTTTTCCACTAAAAAAGTCATTCAAACTGTTGACCAACTCTTTGTACCGGTCAAAGTAAGTCTCTGTTTTTCCAAACACTTTTACAAGGCTTGTCAACAGATCATCAGCTATCTCTAATAACGCTGTATTCAATACCTCCAAATGATCGGTTATATCGTCCAGCGTTTGTATTTTATTGCCTAACAATGCCCGTTCCAATATTTGAAAATCGAAATTACGATTGCGTATTTGTTCACTTACGCGAATGTCCCGATGGTCTTTCGTTTCTTCATACTTACCGACAATTTGATTGTACTCGGTTAAATATTTGCTTGCAGCATTTGTGAAACGCTCATTCAACTGGCGTATTTCCGATAAAGAAATTGAACCAGTATCTGTGTCGGGCATCTCTGAATCGGGATATTTTGATTGATAAGAAACTTCCTCCTTGTTAAATATGATTTGAGCATCTTCTAATTCTTTAGATAAACCTTCATTTTTTTCTTTCAACAAAGGCAATGAGGTTTCCAGACCACTTATCTCAGTCTTTTTCTCGCTTAGTTGATCCTTAAGATCTTCATGTCTACGCCTTGCTTCTTCATCACGCTCTTTTGTTTTTTCAAAGAGTTTCTCATAACCTACTCCTTCTAAAGTTATTCCATATTGCAGCTTGGCTTTTTCTATCTCTTCAGCTTCTTTAATCTGCTGCCTTTGCAATTCTTCAATTTTGTAATTTACTATAGCACATAATTGCGCTGCGAGTCTGTGATTACTGATCTTCGTTAGATCTGAGAGATCGATATCAAAATTATATTCAGAAAAATCTTCGACTGTTATACCTTTTTGTAAATTAGTGTATCTCCTTTTTTGTTCCTGCAATGCTTCACTTTCTTTATCAACATATGCTTTTAGTTGCTCCAGGTTGTTGAACGAAATATTAGAGAGATCGGGTAACAGTGTAGAGGTTTCGGGCACAAACTCATGCAACACTCCTGCATGCAACCACCATCCTTTATTGACCTTATCTTCGGTAAGCTCTAAATCAAGTACCTGTTTAATGGATTCCACATAACGTGTTCCTTCTGACACTACCGCAGGTTTATTAAGTACTACATCGCGCAAATGTACCAATACTGTTTGCTGCATTTTACTCAAGTTATCAGTAGTGGACAGTGCTTGTGTAAATATATTATTTTTAGCTACATCTTGCAGTGTATTCTTAAACTTATTCAGGTGTGTTTCTTTATTGTCAATATCTTTCAGCTTACCCTTCAACCATTCATCTTGCTGTTCTTTTTTTTGTAATAAAACCTTCATTGTGCTGTAGCGTTGCAAGACGGATTTTGATCTCTCTATATTCTCCATATAAAATCTTGCATCTTGCTTCAATAATTCCACAGTTCGCTCTGCAAATGTTTCGTCCAATAATCCTTCCGTATCAATATCTCTGAGCGACCGTTCCTCATCCTTAAGCTCTTTTAACTTCGTAAATAAAATTTGCTTTCCCGCCAGATCTGTAAATATTTTATGTTCCCGTTGCGCTATAACAGCTGCTTCATTAACCGATTCTGACAAATTGTTCAAATGCTCCACAAGCATCTCAAGCCTGCTTTCTTTGCCCGATAACTCTGCTGTCAGCTTATCAAACTCATCCTGCTTTTTTACTTTAGTTTGGTGCGTCTGTATATAGGTAGCTACAGCCAATTTATAGTCTGCCTCATTGCTTTCGCCTTCATATTCCTTCAGGCGTCGGAGATCAGTCTGTTTACTTGAAATATCATTGATCTGATCCTTCGTTGTTTTAAAATGGTACAGTAGTTTTTTAATGGTTTGCTCCTGCTGCTGGTATTCCAGGTTTATTTCCACTTCGTCTTCTTCAAACAAATATTCGATCAGGCTTTTAGAGCTGTCAATGTCTAATGCTTTAGATTTGGAGAAAGATTGTATCACTTTTGCATAAGCCTTCAAGTTGCCTTCCCTAGCAAGGTTTATAGGCAGCAATTCATGTTTGTATAGCCAGTTATAATACCCACTTCTCTCTTCTTTTGTATTGAAGTAATGCAGATACAAGCCGTGTTTATCAGGCAATATACCTGCTAGTTCATCCAACATATATGGTTCACGGGTTGGCTTTAAAAAATTGTTGCTAAACAATAATTTGTCTGCCCCAAACGTATGTTGTTCCAGTTTGTCTTTTTCTAATGCTATGGAGGAGGTAATAATAAATGGTTTTACAATCTGGTTACCATTTGCAAAAATGGCTACGCCTATGGCTATATAAGCCCCTTCGCTAACCTGCACATTAAAAAATGCATAGCCAACACCACTTTCATGCGGCAGCTTTTCTATTTTACGCTTCTTCTTATCAATGCCTTCTGTAGCAAATTTTATATACTTTGTGTCTGCTACAAAAACGATCTGGAAAAGATCGGCTATGATAGATTTCCCTACGCCGTTGGAACCCGTAAAATCAGTTCTTAAAGCATGCAGCAAATAATCCTGGTTATAGTGTTTCAGCAGGCAAACGGTAGATATGGAATATAAACGTGGTGTCATAATAAGTCGTGTTGTTGGCAAACCAAAAGCGTTGCTTGTTATAGTTTTATTTCACGGAGAAAATTGTCTATGTCTTCGATCTCGCTTTTATAGATCTCTATAAAATGATGAATGGTTGGCTGAATGGTAAATTGCAGGCCATCGTCAGCATCCTCTTTTTCCACCAGCCCGATACGGTTAAAGAAATTAATCACACTTTTAAACCATTGTTGTACATCCTCCCACTCTTTGTCTGTATAATCAGATCGTACATCATTAAAAAATAGTTGCTGATATGCTTCGCGATGTTCACCGTGTTCTATCTCATATTGTATATCATCCCACTGGAATTTTTTGTCGTAGCTGAAGTAGTTGGAAAAATACAGGTTGGCAAGAATACAGGCAACAATAGTCGTTTTCGCATCCATTTCATCATACAATAGCGGATTCGACAGCTTTCCTCTGCCTGCTTCAGGAAACTCAAGATAAAAATAGCTAACGCTATCATGGCTTCGCCTTTCCAATATTAAGCCATATAATGTTCTGTAATAGCTGCCCACCTCTTTTTCAAATTCATCCAGCAAAGCAAACAGCGCAGGAGTGGACTGCATGATGTGCCTGCCTTTCAACAATTCTATATTTAACTCTGCAAAATGCTTTTGCACCTGCGGTTTATTCAGGAAATCAAATGTTCCTGTATGGTTGTCTTCCATAAATGAATGCTTTTGCTTTCGTTACTCATAAGTTCTTCCTCAATTTCAACGTGGCTATCTCGTGAGAGGTTCCGTATCAATTCATATCCTGTTTGGATGCCGATCTCTATGCCGTCATCCTGTTGCATGATCTCAAACAGTTTTGCATTAAGATCTACCAGTTTAATCACAGACAACTCTTCGCCAATCTGTTCACAATATTGCTGTATCTGTGCTTGCTTGTACAACTCATGCTCAAACAATTTTCGCTGACCTTCTTCGTAGGCTTCATCTGTTTCCTGCTCTATTGGTTTTGCTTTTTTCAGAAAACCCATATCATAATACCGTATGCTTCTAAAGCGGAATTTTTCAAGCACCAATCCTTTTGTGGGAAATTTTTCGGGTAGTTGTACCCGTTTTTGTGAATCTATTTTGCTATTCTCCAACAGATATACCAATAGCTTTTTCAGGCTGATCTTATACAGTGATTGCGCTCGTAATGATTCTTGCAGTTCCTTGATCTTCGTACTTGCAAATACCATTTTCATGTTAATAAGGTCTAATTGCTTATCTACTTTGTCAAAAAAACGATGCACATCTTCTTTTATTTCAAGTGCAATACGACGGTTATTATGCCTGGTGGCAGTGTCCATCGAAGTTCCTTCTTTATCAGACGTCGTATCCGTAAACACCTCTACAATATCACGCAGTTGATAATGAACATCCACTTTCATCTTGATTGCTTCGGTTATTTGTCGCGCCTTATCACCCAGTATTTGAAAGTTTTTTGAAAACTGTTCCAGCATTTGCATAGCCGAAAGGTCATCGGCCTCCAATATTTGGTTTAATGCTTTTATGGCATCATCTACAGATAATTTCAGCCCTTCCAAATGACCAGTCACAACCTGTTGCGCATTGTTCAGAAACCCAAACTTAAACCAGCTTTGTAAGCGCGTAGTATCTTCGCCTGCATTTACAGGAAGTTTGAAATATGTTTCAAAAGTTTCTTTCAGCGGAAATTTCAGGTATGGATTATGGATGCGTTGCGTGACTATTTCTATTACTTTTCTTGCATGTAGTGTGAGCAAAAAGCGATTGTACTTTGTGGGTGCCCGCTCTATAAAATTGCGCAACAGGCCTTTAAAGGTTCGTTCAACCTGTTTGTCTTTGCCCTGTAAAAACGGAAGACGGGAAGTATCTGTAATTGCTTGTTTTATTTCTGCATATTGTATTTCAGCTTCTGGATAATTAAGATACAAGTGGTACAATACAAGAAACTCAAATTCGCTCGGGAATAGTTCGCCAAAGGCATGATACATGCGTTCAGGTGTAATTGTTTTTTCTAGTGCAGGTAGATTCATAGACTTATTATTCAAACCTGTAAATACGGCTGTCTTCGTCCAGCTTTTTAATGACTTCCATCACCTGTGCATGCGGCATGTGATGATGATTGAGCAGTGCACAGTAAATGTTTGCATACTCGTTGTAAATATTGGTGGCAAAGATGCCTGTATCATCAGAGCCTACCACAATAGGCGGAATGCTCTTACCCTCCTGGCGCCATTTGATCCAGTTATACAAATGATAGGTACTGAAATCTTTATGAAAGCCTATACGTACATTGCTGGTGGGCAATGTTTCTATCACAATTTCGCGTTGATTCATTTCTTTTAATAATGCCAACTGAAGCATTTCGATTTGTTCGGGTTTAAGGATCTCAAAAGGGAGGACTTCAATAATCTTATTGTAATCCTTTCTAAATTTCTCATCATGATATCGCTCGTATATAGTCCATGCAGTATTTTGACCTACATTTTTTCTATCTCCAATAAACCCTTTTTTTATCGGATACACCCATTCTTCATCATTAAAAACACGTTTTAATTCTGTGTTTTCTTTACTTTGCCCCAGTGTATGAATAGGACAGCATTGGCGCATGAGCCAAGCATTTTCCAAAATGGTAACAGGATAATACTCTTTGTAGATATTAAAACTCAGTTCATGTATTTTATTGGTAATAAAAGGAACGACACTATGCAGTGCTTCTATTTTACAGGCAATGATTAAATGATACGCAAAGATGAGATCATCCAGATATTCTCCTTGCCGCAACAATATCTGATTGCCTACAACCTGACTCCATTGTAAAGGCGGCAAGCCTGTTGCCGTGGCGTGGCCGATGCGATCTCCGTTTCTTAAATCACAAAAAACAATCGCCTCGTATATGGCACGAAGGCCGCCGGGGATGTGATAAAAGTCTTCCCCTGCATGATAGGTGAAATGCCTGATGTTATAACGTCGCATCAGTCGAAACACAGGTGCAAATACTTCGGGCGTGGCATCAAACTCATTTGCAGCAGCATCTACGGCAGTAACTCTTTCACGGTATTTAACATAATGTTTCAGCAATAATGCCAGTACTTTACCTCTTTGCCACAGATCGTACCTTAACTCTTTGTGCCTGATAAAGCTATCGGGCTTTTTGTCTTCTTTTTTGATGAAGTGTGCAATGAGCTTCAGCTTAGGTTCCTTAAAGATATTCGGTTCTTCTTTTTCCTGAATCTCTTTCAAGTGTTTACACATCTTCTCCCAACCGTTCCAGATGTCATCAATAAATTGAATAGAGTCCTTTTCATTCTTTTTGGGCGAAAACCTTCCTTCCAGGAAATGTAGATGACGCGAATCATTTCCGTGCATTTGAAAGTATCGTCTTCGATAAATTCGCTCACTTTCCTCCCGAAGACCGTTCAAAGTGTGTTTTTGAAATTGATCAAATCCGTTCTGATGTGTTTGCTGTACCAGCAACCGATTGGTTAGGCCAAGTATGAGCAGATAAAAATGAAAGAAGCCTGCTAATGTTTCATTTTTAAATTTTTTGATCTGATCTAATAACAATAAGTACATTAATGCCTCTACAGACATTAAATAAGGATAACTAGTATCAAGACTTATTAGCGAAGCAAATGGATGCTTATAGCTCCCCGCATAGTCGGAGTGATTGTTTAGTATTTTTTGAAGTAGTGAATATTTGTTGATGGGTATACTTTCCTTATCCTCGTGCTTGGAGGGCGTATTAGTTTGGTCTTTTGTATGCACCTTATCCAATGTGCATTCCTTATCATCTCGTATAGGATCAGGAAATAAATACTCAAAAAAGAAGTTCCGTAATTTTTGTGCCGCTTTTAGCAAGGAAATATAGCTTTCAGGTTCCAGTAAATGCGATTCTTGCTCTAACTGTTCCTTGACTTTTGGAGCTTTAAAGCCTGCTTTCAGATCCTGGTACACACTAGTAGGAGCAAACAAGTAGTCCTGCCACACCTGGTCTGTTTCCAATGCACCGTTGAGGTGCATGTGCAAATCATGCAACCCTTGTTGTTGGTGTATGTAATAGTCCAACTGTGGGATGCGTGCATTGGGAATAGCGGTGTATTTTGTGTTGGGTAACAGGTAATCTTTTACCACCGCAATCAATGATGCATTGTCGTTTATATCGAAAGCTATTTTATCCTGGAAAAATACGCATTGCAATAATAATGGAGGAATATAGGTAATCAGTTCCTGCCATTGTGTTTGCTTCGCATTTTTCACATACACCCTCTTTCCCAGAAGCTCCAAATACTCTTCCGATAGTTCTTTTAAGCCTTTGGTAAAAATTTCACCTATTGACTCAATACTTCTAAATGTCTCTTCCCGGGCCAATAAGTAATGAGAATCGGGCACAGCACGATTCTGTTCTCTTGCTTTGAGGAACAAACGCCTTTTCACATCGGCAAATGAAACAAATTTGCCGTGATTGTAGCGGGCAAGAGATTCAGTGTCCGTCAAAAGAAATTTCAGTATCAAATTGTTACCATTTTATCTTGTTATCCTTAAGGTGTTTTCTAAATGTTGCGATATTAAATGATGATAAGCCAGTCATTTTTTGTTTTTCTAATTCCGCTATAATTACTTTATTGTTTTTGGTAGTTTCGGATCTTCCATTCTCTTTGAAAAGATCAAAAGAAAGCGGAATTGCTTTTAGCAGTTTTATTATATCGTCATATTGTCTTGTTGCACCTAAAGAGAGTTGCTTATTAGGAACATTTTTCCCAGTTGAACTGATTCTATTACTACTTAGATTTTCCTTACCTCGATTCCTAATGGACACTTTTTCTAAGATTGAAAAAACTGAAAAATCTTTAAACAGGCTTGCATCTTTCTCCTGTGTAAAAGTGCAGTAGCTTTCAATAGCCTGCTGGATAGTGTTAATATCCTTTAATGTTTTGGGCATATTTCGTTGTTTTTTCTCTTCTATATTTAAATAGCATATAAGTAGAGGGCATTTGAATAACCATCTCGAAAAAGTCAGTTCCTCTTGTTTTTTTACTTTCAATTTGCCATCCTCTTCGACTAACTGTGATTTTATATTGCTAATAAATATTTTGTCAGAGAATCGCGTATTATTCAAGTTCAGTCCTTCTATGCCACTTTTCTCCCTTACATCTTCGATTAACACAGCGTTTAAGAATGAAACTATCTGAGCATGAAAAACCTGTCCTAAATTTTCCTTACCATTGTAAGCCGTTTCTATATTATCTAAAGCATAAGAAAGCCTAGTCGATATTTTCCCCATTACATGTGGGTTGATCTGTATGTTTCTTCCTTCTGACCTCCATTCTTCAATTCTATTAACAAATGTTTTTTCGAGATCGCTCACAACTGAAGTTTCTTCTTCATTAATTGCTGCGTCGTCTGTTGCTTCATTTTCATCATCATCGTTAGCACCTCTGAAATCTGGCATAACAAATGATCGTAGCTGAGATAATTCAAGTAGGTCACTTATTACCATGCTTTCAGAAGCAGAATTACGTTTTAACATCTCTGCAATTGTTGCCAACAATAGGTAAATGGAATAGGTTAATAGTGAAGAATGCTTTTTGCTATATTGATTTGCGCTTAGCGGAATATAAACAAGCCTCTTTAATAAATTGTCCTCTTTACTAAGGTGGCTATCTATTCTATTTGAAAGCGTTTCTAATTTCTGTTTGCGTTTAGCTCTTTCGCCATACAATGGAACGGTACCTGCATTTAATTTGAATTCACTTGTTTTTGTAGTAAAATCGATCGATGCACGGATATATGCAATCATGTGTCCAACCTGATCTCGAAAGACGCTGTCATTGAATAGATTTGAACTGACACACAAATCATTAATGTTAGGCCCGACGTTTTTCTCTGAATTGTCTGCAATCAGGGGGAGTAAATTCCTTACGTAGCCAATTTTTATAAAGTACTCGAAAACCAAATAAATATTGTCCTCTTGTATGCGGTGAGATAAAAGAAAATTTAAAGCCGCAAGACTTGCGTTTAAACTATTGTCGGTTGTAGTAGGTTGTAGTTGGTATATATCAAAAAGTCTTTTCTCTTTATTTAAAAACCTCAATATTTCTGAAACTATGTCGGTGTCTGAAAGAGAAATGAGCTGAATATTTATTCCTTTTTCTGAAAGATCACTATAAAATATATCCAGAAGTCTGTTCGGCTCCGATAATGTATATTTATCCGCAACCTTGAACAGGTTCATGAATTGTATTTGCGACCTTAGAGGCTGCCTTAGTAAAAAAAAGAAATAACAGTCAGCCTGAAATTCATTGTGAACTCCAAAATATTTTAAAATTTCATAATAGTACACTTTTAAGCCTGTACATATTATTTCATTTTTTGAGGATTCACTTGAGGTTGTACAGACTTTTATATTTTGTATTTTTTTGTTTTTCTGTTCTAATGTAGGAATGTGAATGCGCAAATTTGTTTGCATTATCTTTTGCAAGTATTGAGCTTCCAGTTCTGTAACCATATCGTTAAATCGCGATATCTGGTTTTGCTGCTTCCCTTCATAAGCTAATATTTCCTTGCCAAAATTCTCCCATTTCTTTTGACGAACTACAGTTGAATATAATTTTAAGTCACCGCTTAATAATGTGATTAACCGTGCACTCGTAAAATACTTTCTTATGGTTTCGAGTACAATCCACCCTTTAGAAGCATCCACGTCAATATCATCAAACATGAGTAAGAAAGCCTTCTTCCCTAAAATGTCAAGAGATGCTTTTAGAAATCTATTAAAATTGTTAGCCAATTTTTGAGAGGCAGATACGCCTTTCAATCCATTGTCCATCACAAACTCCGGGTCTTGCCAACTATCGGCATTATGACTACCAATACCATCAATGGAGGGCAAGCCTGCTGCCAAGTCATTTAAAAAAGAACGCCATTCTTTTCGAGTATATGTTGACGATTTATTTTCTGCTGATTTATGGCATTCATCTTGATTTAATTTTGTCTCAACCAAATCCATAATCAGCGAGATAACATTCAGAAATACGTGACCTTTCTCTTCTATTAGCGTAGGATCTATAATATTAAGTACTTCAATCTCATTACTTTTTTCTAAAAATTTATTTATGCTTAATAAAAACGAAGTTTTTCCACTTCCCCTTGTTCCTAAAATGGTAATGGTATTATGAAGATATTTGCTGTCTGGGTCATTTTTTGCATTTGCCAAAGATTCATTAATCAATCTTATCGTTTCATCAAACTCCTCTTGATGAATCAAATTTTCTCCTTCAAACTTTTTTGCATGACTACTGTTAGTCAGAAGAATTTTTACTACAGATTCTTTTGGTGTTTTATTCTGTTCTGCCATTTTTAATTTTTGTTTTTACATTGAAAATTGTTCACGATAATAATCCACTTTAAAGTCATAAACAGGCCTTGAAGAACCTTTATACTTGTCTCTGTTATTGAGATAAAGCGGATGTTTGGATAAAGAAATATTAGATGACCCCGAAGGAGAATAAAGTGCTTTTACCAGTACTGTTCTGCCAAAGATTGCAGGCGTAAGTAGCATATTTCGATCTGCACGTATGGCGCGTGTTATTTTCTGTCCAAGTATGTTTTCGTAAAATAGCTTGAACGCATTGTTCTTTCCAAAAGCACTCGTACAAAGGATGCGTTCAATTTTTGATTGCCATACTTGTTGCACCAAATCATGATTGAGTATTTCGGGTATCAGGTCTTGATCCAAAGCTGTAGGGTTTTGCCTTCGGCATTGTACGATGGTGTCACTAACTGTAATCTGCCTGCTTTTTAAAAAGGTAAGCACTCCCTTTAATGTGATCGGTTTCTGTAACGCATCAGGAAAGGCATCACTAAGTAAATTCCAGATGCTGTTCTTATTGCCATAGAAGAAAGGTATCTGAAAACTTTCAACATCGTGCGGATGAATTGTTCCCAGTATAAGCAATTTACTATCTGGTGTTATGGGATAACGGTCTAAATATTGGTGTTGGGTTGTCATGATAAAGATTTCTTCGATTGTTGTTAAGATTTCTTCGAGAAACGATAATCAACATTTAATCAATACTGATAACATTAGCATCGCCAAACCATTCTTTGGCTTTAGCTATAACCTGTTCACTCGGATCATGAAAGAAAACAGCTAGCTGCTCTTTGGCCCGTGTACAACATACGTAAAAGATTTTCTGTGTTCTTTCCAATACACTTGCTGATCCATTGCCTAAAAACAAATAGCTGAAATTGTAATTATTCCAATTCCCATTATCAAGAATCACTAATACATTATCAAATTCAGCACCTTTTGTTTTATGCTGGGTTGAGAATGGTGTTTGACCTTCCAGGTATTTATATAGTTTTTGAAATTCGCTAAATTTCACTTCTTTTACGCGATTATATAAGTACTGTTTGTTCTGCTTAAAGTCCAAAAGCCTATCGTCTATAAGACAAATTTCAGTTTCGTTCGCTTCAGTAATTACGTCTTCAATGGTTTTATCTCCGACCTCAACAAGATTATCAATGTTTTCTTTTAAAGCTCTTTTGCCCGCAATATTTGTTACTTTAATACGGTAATCAGTAGCTCTTAAAAACTCATTGTATCTTTTACTTTGATAGAGGAAAATATTATTTTGAATTTTGAACAGATGCTTGATCAAATTATCTCTTTTCGAGCCTTTTTTATTCTCATCATCCTTATCTTGTTTTTTGTCATCGAGCAATTGGTCTTTGTTTACATACAGCTTTACAAAACCACCGTAGTTTAAAGATGTCGCATAATTATACAGATCCAGATTACTATCAATGAAAGTTTTCATGGCGTTAGTTGGGCTAACAGCATTTAACTCACGTCCAGTTTTATTTTGTTGGAGTATTGCAACTACTTCACCAAATGTATTTTCAGAGAAGTCAGTAGTGATAGCTTGATCTTTTATGTATCTCTTTATTCTGTCCCGAAAGCTTAAGATCTGATCTTTATCATAGATATCCATTAATGTTCTGAAGCCAGCTTTATCAGCTATCAGGTTATGGGTAAGGTTCAGTTCTTTAGTATCTTTCGCATTATTAAAGTCCCAGTTGTATCTCTCTGTCAAAACCTGTTTCACGGCATCAGTATCTCCATCTGCAGAATACAGAAATAAAAGAGAGCCTTGCTTTACCACACCATTAATCATATTGGGAGCAGTAGAATCAGAAGAAGGTATTTGCTGAATGCCATCAGTTCGGATTTCATTTGCTAAATCGATAACAACTTGCGGATTTCTTCTGTTTTGCGTCTTGGGAATCTCATTTACTTTACTCACATCTGTTCCCTTATAGTCATCGAGATTTCCAATGCCCTCATCATAAATTGACTGCATTGCGTCACCAAAGAATCCAATAATATTTTTTCTTGTACTTTTTTTGAAATGCGTGAGAAATATTTCAACTACAGATTTATCTGTGTCCTGGTACTCGTCAATAAAAATAAAACGGTATTTATCCTTTACAACACTGCTGAGCTTCGGATATTTTTCAAAAAGATAGTTTGTTACTATAATCAGCTCATCGTGAGAAATAATACCATCGCGTAATCTTACAAACTCTTTATACTGGATGCCTTCAGGTAAATGGTCATAGAAACCTGCCGAAACTGGATTAATATCGTCAATTGAGATTTGAGTTATAGTGTCATCGTTGACCAAAGCAATAAGCGCTTCTTTAAGCTCCTTTTGAAAGTGCTTTATATTATCCCATAAAAAATCATGTATCGTTGATACGTTTAAGTTATGATGGTTCACCCTTTCTTCAATTTCTTTGACAGCCGCGTTGGTGTAGGTCATACAAGCTACTTTAACTGTCGGATTTTCGGCAATCACTTGACGGATTACACTAACCAAAGAATAAGTCTTACCACTGCCGGCACCACCGCTCAAAAGAAAATTTCTTCCATTATCAATAGATCGGAAAATTTCTTGCACTTCCGGCTCTAATTTTAGTCTTTCTTCAACCATAGTAATCCATTTTTAATGTACGCCGGAATATTCCAATTGCTGAAGTTTTCATCGCTGTGATAAAGGATATCCAAAGCGAAATGCGTTTTCTTTTTGATGCAAGACTCTGCCAGATTATAAGCACAAATTCCATCATTATTAAAATCATCCGCATTCTTCAATCCTCTAAACGTCGTTTTATTCTTTTTTACAAAATCCCTGTTTAAATGGATGAACGCATCTTCAAAGCTTCTTGCATGATATTTTTTCTTTCCTGTATTTTCTTCCTCTTGCTGGTAGCATACACAAATGAAAGCACTCCCTCGTGTAAGCGTCCTTTGCTCGATTGTCAGTATCTTTAAATCTTGCCAGGAAGTACTATCTAAAAAATGCAATAAGGCCGTATTGCTTGTTTCAATACCAAGATGAACCGGACAGGCTTCTAAAACTATGTTCCCTTTTTTGTCTTTATTTCCTATGTCTCCTTTAGAATCAATATCGGTAACAATGAGCGCTTTGATTCCAAGAAATTCTATAAACTTTCCAAATATCTGTGAATATGCTCCCACCTCTATAATTGATATATTTTGAGACAGGAGTGGCAGAAAATTATCCTCTTTATGTTCTGCTTTCAGACGGGCAGCTTCTTCTAAATCCACTTTTCGCATAAAAGTTGGTATCAGAATCCTTTCTGTGTCCCCCTCAATAAGAATTGCTTTATCAGCAAAAAATATTTCAGCGCGGCTTATGGTCAGATACTGTTTTAAAAACTGATATTGATCGGTATTAACTTCATATTCTTGTTTTAAGTCTTTCAGGTTTCTTGCAACAACATTATTCTTACTTTCAGCTTTTAGATATTTGATATCATCAAAATCGCTGTCGGCAACGATGTGAGCAGAATGTGTTGTGATTATGTATTGAAGTGGCCTGGTTATTCCATCCTCCCTTTTCACCCCTTGCGCAAGCAGCTTCTTGATGTTCTTTATAAAAACATATTGCATTTGAGGATGAGTATGGGCCTCCGGCTCTTCAATGATTAACAGGTTAATATCTGCCGGCTTTTTATCCTTGTCCCGTTTAAAATCCTGCACAAGAATTTCAATCTCGAAAATGATACTGATCAGGTTCATATAACCTAAGCCATTATAATGCTCCGGGAGCTTATGTTCATCGTGCGTATAGACTACCGTGGTATTTCCTTCCAGTAACTCCCGGTGTTGAAGAGTGGAGATGATAGCAATATCTGTATCATTGAGTCTTATGCCGCCAAAATTTTGCACCTTTTCTATAACATCTTTGAACAGGTCTTTATAAATGTCACTCAAGGTGTTGTCTGTCTCAGAAAGTTGGTCTTTAAAATTCTCGGTGGCTTGTGTTTTGTCGCTGGTATCTTCTTTCTTTTTATAGAGCGCAGAGGTTTGTTTCGACAGTGTATTTTCTTTTTCCTTATTGGTTACATCGCGCTTTGCACTGATGTATTTAAAACTAAGAATATCCTTTATACTAATGCCTTCACTTTCGAGATTGATTGAATTACCTTCATTAACAATGTTGTTTACTATATCGTACTCGAAGGATTTTTTGTGCGTATCAAAATAGTCGTCAATTCCTCGTTTCAAAAAGTCTTTTAGGTCTCTGGGCTTGTATTTTTCGTTCTTCTCTGCTTTCTCATTTTCAGTTCTTGAAAAATCGGAATATTCTGCTCGAACTCTCAGAAAGTCTGTATAACTCAAAGTGTATTCAAATCCTAATACAATTTTATTATTGTCAGGATCCAAATCCATTAATACTCTACTGACATTTGACAGATCATCTTTTTCATCATACTCGATAAAGACCTTTAGTTTAATTCCTTTAGGTGCAAATTCTTCGGGAGTACCGGCTGCTTTAATTAAAGCTTCCAGATCATTTTTGAAATCGATATTAAGATCGTCGTAAGAAAACTTATATTTCTCATTTAAGAATTTATCCAGCACAGATAAGATGGAAGTTTTTCCTGTGTTGTTTTTTCCAATGATGAGGGATAGGTCCCCTTCAAGATCTATTGAGAATTTCTTGAGTAATCTAAAGTTTTCAACTTCGAGTTTAATTATTTTCATAGATGACCTAAGATAATTTTTATGCTTTTACAAGCCTTTCTATTTAATGTATTCTAATGTTGGTCGCACAGTTTTTATACTTGCTCACCAACAACCTTTAAAAATACGCAAGAGTATTTTCGGACAAATATCGTTTCCCGTAAGATTTGCTAAAGCATTAACCACACAATTCAACCGGTCAATATGCCAATTTCCAGTATAGAGAGTTTTCATACAGCAAAAATTTCCATTAAAGTATTTTTTGATGAGTATTTGGCAATTAGCAATGAGATTTTTACAAAAGCAATGCTTTTGTTTTACAATTTGGGAGAATTATAATCATGGTTTGGGTTTAATCAAATTAAGGTATTAAAAGTTTGCTTACTAACAAAATATTCATTGAATTTCACGGTATTAAAGCATCTCTGCCATCCTTAGTATAGTTGATAGCAACAAAGGATAATTATCGATTCATTTGAGAGCTGGCTAGATTGATCTTTCCAAACAAGTGCTGGATCATTCGATTAAACCGATTTGTGATTACTCGACGTTAGAAGTAAATAAGTATAGAGTGCGCTTTTATGAAATAAAAGCTGCTGTAAAAAAAATTGTTTCCTATGAACTAGACAGAATTGTCTACACTCCAGAACTGCAGTCATTGGTGATTACAAAGAAAGGTTAGAATATTCAGCAGCAGTCTTGATATTTGTAAATCTCAAGTTGATTTAGAAACATAATTATCTAATTTATTTGTAAAACTCAGTATTTAATTGGACAAATAACATGCCCCGTCATAAATCCAAGTTCTTGACTTAAATATTTTCTAGTCAAGTCCTTTCTTGTTTGTAGAAGAACATTGCCAGAAAATATTATGGAACAGAATTCTACGATGAGTTTAAACTTTCCTGACAATGTCTGTACGATTAAATACTAATCATTACAATTTATTTCAGTACATATATTATCTTACGTAACACTCTTGAATGTTATCACATTTTCTCTAAACAAATAAGCCTCAGAAGAACCTAATTCAATCATCTTATCGAGGAGCCAAACAAAATCGTCTATCAATCTTTTGCTCTTCTTTATTTCAGATATATGATTATAGAATAACCTTTTCACCAATCGTTCGGCATCTATTGACATTAGTGCGATTAATTGTAATGATTCTTTTTTAATAAGCTCTACAAGCCAACTAAGGCCTTCTGGTAAGAAAGTTTTTTCACCAATTGTAGAAAAAACATTTAAAATGGACTGCGCATTAGAAGCGCCAAAATCACTGATCATTTGGTGGTAAATTTCTTTTTTGCCGTGTAGTGGCTGCCAGTCTGCTGCCTGTTCCTTCCAACCGGTATCAAGTAGTAATTGTTTGGCAAAATAACCAGTCCCACTTTTTTTAATTTTACCAGACAGGTGTTCCCAAACGTCCCAAAAATGTTTAATTGCAAGATTCTTAATTGTATCGTCTGGATTATTAGCGACAATATCGTCCAGTTTGGCTACAGAAAATTTTAAAACATCTGCAGCAAATTCGAAAAGATCATCCTGGTGCCTATATGTATCTGCGTCGGCTATAGTTCTGTCGCATTCATCTAAAATAATATCCAAAATTCGTTTTGAGAATGAGGGGGCTGCCACTATAAGCAATTCTGCCAAATAGAATTTGATTTCTAAAACCTCCTGAAATCCTATTTGCTTACCTTCTTTTCTGCTTCTATATGAATAATCTTCTTCAAGTTTCTGATCTTCTACAAGTAGCAAGACGAAATGCCGAATAAATTCTCTAAGCAGAACATCATCGGTAGCACAAGGAATTATCAATAATGCCCGTGTTAATAAATATCCTGAATGGCTATCAAGAGTAACAGTAGAAAGATCTAAAACTGCATTATCTTTTTTTATTTGTGCTTCAATGTATTGATGTTCTTTTTCTTTTGCTAATTGAAGACTGTTATCATCATGACCAATATGGAAATACGGATTGGCTTTGCGATACGCTGCATATTGTACTACTGAAAACCATATTGTTTTTGCGTCTTTAGGATGATGATTGGAAAAAACACCTCTGATATATTTAGTTATTTCGCCAACTTCATGCTCAGAAAATGGAGCAATAACCATATGCACCATAATGAGCAGTACTTTCCGACGATCTTCTTCCGATTCTAAAAAATTAAGGGGAAGATGAAAAGAAGATAAAGCCAATTCCTTTTCCCTAAGATTGTAGCTCATATTCAACCCAAAATTTCGACTGGTCGTATCCTGGATAATTATTGCTGCGGTTCCCCGAATTTTATTTATACACCACATTTTTTCTTCTTCACTCAGTTGCCGGGCAATATCTCTTAGTCCTATAATAGCTAGTGTAACCGGACGGTCGAAAAGGATATTAAGATTTTCATTGCTCTCATATTCTTTCTGACAAGCTTGCCAGTCTGGATAACTTATGTGTTCCTTTCCATCAAATGCTTTTTGCAATTGACTTGAATAATTCATTGCTTTATTATCAGATTCAAACTCTTCTTTGCCGGAATCCATAAACTCCTGAACATCTTTGTCGTATTCCGGTGCTATAGGAAAACCTCCTATTTTTTCATCGTATTCACCAAGTTTATGATTCCTGATATCTATTTCCGTTATTGTTTTTTTCCAAACAATATCGTTCTCTTGAATATCTGTTTTTAGCTGATCAAATACCTGGTATATTTCGTTATTGAGCTTCCTGATATTAAATTGATAATCTAAAATAAAATCTCTAAGCCCCCTCCTAAATTTCTTTCTATGAGGCAATTGGTTGGCCTTCCATCGTTCTTCTTGTGCAAATGGGATTTTTTGGTCCGAAGGAGCCATTGCAGCATGTTCCTGTAGCGCCCTATTTAAATCCCATTCATAAAATGCTCTTACTTTTAATAAAGGCAATATCGATTCATCCACTTCTGTGGGGTATGCTATAGCAACACTCGCCAGTACCCCAAGAGGTGCCACATTATTTGTATTGCTATAGATGTACTGATAAATAAATTTGAGGTTGGCCCGGCTTGTCTCTGTTTTCCTGGCAGCCATACCTAAAAGGAATTTTTCAAAACTCATCAAAAGCGATTCCAAAAGATAATGGGTAACGCTTATCCCCCGATAGGCGACCCATAATTCTCCCGCTCCCCATAGTTTTTTCATTGTTCCATCAGGCAATTCAAATTCAACTTCTTCTAGTTGATGTTTATATTGGCATTTTGCTTTTACATAAAACTCTACCGAATAGTTAATGAACTGTACAAGGAATTCTAATCCCTTAAGAGGATGATATTGCAATAGGTTAAACAAAGGTGTTTTGTAAATACCGGAAGGGAAGAATTCGTGCTTATCTTCAATGCCCCAACATTTATCACTATTTAAGCTATCATCACCAATCATTGCACTAATGCTACCGGGTGGCGGTGGTTCAATGGGACGGAGCTTCCATTCCTTCCATGCGCTTTCCACTATCAATTCAGGCAGTTCTTTTATTAACTCTTGGTTACCCAATCCCGAAAGACATTTTTTAATTACAGCCTTGTCCAATGAACGACCTTGCCGGGAATTGCTTTCCTCATTTGCAAATGCCTGCTCAACAAGTTTTTTTATTTCGTCTTTTGCGATGGAAGCTAGGTCGAACAAAATAGCTATCAGATCCTTTTTCCTGCCTTCCATTTCCCTTTTTTGCCAAAATTCTAAACCCGATTCAATTTCACTTATGTAGTGTAGTACGAGTTTTTTAGCAGACGCTAATTCATACTGGTCTATATCCTTGAACTGAAACATCAGTCTTAAGTGCCAGTCAGACAAATAAGATATAATATTAAACCTGTTAGCGGCAAGCTGATCGATATGCTTTCCAATGAACATAAGGATTTCTCTCCAGCCAGATCCTACAGGCAATAAGAGATTTACCTTGTCATTGTTTTCCTTGCAACATGTTTTAATTATATGCAAACATCTTATTAGCAATTTTGCATTTCCTGCTAACAGGTCTTTTTCAAAACCAATAAAAAAGGCTTCACTGACTTGTGATCTGAAAATTGCGGTAAGAATTTCGTCTGTCCAATAGCGCTCTAATGATTTACTGCTTAAAACATCTCTTACAAGCGTTACTACTTTTGTCCCGTTTTCTGCTAACAATTCTTCTATCCAAAGCCTGAATGCCCTTCTTATTGCAGGCTCTTTCCCTATTTTACTGAAGAAGTCATCTACATTGGCTGCATCTTCATAAACTGATGAAATATGTTTTATCAGTGCCCAATCTTCTAATATGTCATGAGCAGGTGTATATCGCCTGTTCAATGGTTCCTGCACCAGCATCTCGTCTTTTACAAGCAATGCAGTTGCTTCCGCATCAGCCGTAGCTGGTTGCGTAAACAGTTTCATTTCTTTAGCCCGTTTAATTGCTATTTCCATGAAGGCATTTTCCCGTTTAATTGGTAGCCCGTTTATTTCGTTTGCCTCATCAACGACAAGAATATTCCACAACCTTTTTTTAAAATCGGCAAGTTCAATATTAGCATAATCATCGCCACTTTTATGTAAGGCTTTAACGGCAAAGTCTAAATACTTAGGGCTTTGCAACAATGGCCTTATTTTTACATTGCCCAGAACACTATTTAACTGAGGGTATTTTTGAAAAACGATTTCAAATTCTTCATCTGTCAATAGCGGAATTTCAACAACACCAATTTTTTCTCTGCTTAATCCAAACTTCTGAATAATCAGATCGATAGCATACTTTCTTGAAGAGACAACTAATTTAATATCAGGATACTCAGCCAATATGCCCATAAGTTGTTTAAATGCGCATTCTGGATCTGCTTCCAATAATTTTTCAAAACTGTCCAGATATAAGATTTTATCCGGAAGAAGTGAGATACAAGAAAATATGTCCCGGATAGATATGTCAACACCTTGGTTTGAAAAAACATTGGCAATATGTGGCTGATTAAATTGGTCTGCTCTAAATACAAAGACACCTGATGTCGTAAATACATTCTGCAACAAATCCTTTACCTGGGCTGATTTACCAACTCCGGGTTTTCCGGTCACTATAGTGATAGGAAATGTCGAAATCGATTGAACTATATTATCGGTGATATCTGACCTTTCAAGATGTACTTCTCCAATGGTATCTTTTAGCGGGTTAACTATGGCGCTACTATCACTTTTTAATTTTTCTATTGCGTTAAAGTAAGGAATCAAATTCTCTGCAGAAAAATTTTTATAAATGTCCATTTGCCGGATGGTTGCGGTAGTGATATTTCCTCCATCCTTATTAAATGTAGCGGCAATGGCTGATAATCCATCCCATATTTCTTTCTCGTTGAGGGCAGATACTCTGCTCTTTGCAAGCCTAATCAGGTTTAAAAAATATGCTTGGTCTACACTTCCTGATTGCAACAAATCATACTCTAATACATCCATACATTTTGTAAATTCCCAGATCTCTTTATCTGTTAAGGCAACATTTCCGTTGGCCTCTTTCAAAATGGTATGTATAGTGTCTAAGCGTTCCTTTTTACCTTTAATGCGATTTACTTCATTAATAAAATCAACTTCTGTCGCATGTGAATTAGCCCAGTTAAAGATGGATTTAAAATGATTGCGTTCATCCTTAGTTAATCCACCTTTTACGATAATCAGCTTATCTTTTGTTTTATCAAAAATGGTGGTATTGTTATAGTCTTTCCAAAACGCTTGTAACACCTCTTTGAAAGTGTCGTTATTTTCAGTAAATGATACGTCATGTTTGATTTGCATCAATAATCTATGTTCGCCAAGTCCTGATTTTGCAATGACTAACAAGTCATCAGTTTCATATCCTCTGCTGGTATTTTGAAAACCAACTTCAATTATTTCATTCGCTGGCAAGCATGGCGCACTACCAGTTATTACCAAGCCTGTAATAAAAGCCGTTTGAATGGATTGTTCGAAATTAGTCCCGCCACCTCCTTTTTGAAATACACTTCCTTTTTCTGCCATAATATTCAATTTATTAATCCTTTTGGAAAAAACGCCAAGGGTGACTTCGCTAATCGCGAAAATTTAAACGTAATTTCTTGTGCGGAAGTGGTGCCAACATTGCCAAATTTTCCATCTTATGATCACTGCAATTTATTCGTTACTATATTTCAAGTTCGCAGCCCACTTTGTATGGGCTCCAATTTCAAATTCCGTTTCCCTGCTCCATTCATTAAAACCCAAACCATTTATCAGCATATCGTCAGCCCACTTTACCTTTTCATTGTTTCCTTGATCAATTAACTTTTCTAACTCGTGCATTTGCTCTTCATTTGGTATCAAATCAAATATCTCGTAAATCAATAATTCTTGACAATCCAGGTACCTTGCCTTTTGAAATGGAGTGAGTAGAGTGTCAACATATTTATAATCAATATACCTGAACAACTCCTTATTTAATATACCTGTACTTAATAATTCTTCACAAAATTCTCGCCATTGAGAAATTTCGCGGTCTTCTTTGGAAGCAAACCATTTAAAAACATCGAGGACATGTTTCCCTTTAACTTGCATACGAAGGTCATTTTTTGCTATTCCATGTTCAGTCGAAAATTGTCTGTCTGATTTAATTTCAAGCTCTTCAAACAGCTTTTCAGATGACACGTACCTTTTATAAGCTCCACCAACTAATTGGTAATAATTCCCTTTCCTGTTTTTCACCAACAAATACTTACCATTCACCTTAATTCTAATTAGATAGGCAAAAGACATTCTTATATACTGCTCCGGTAATAATATTCTTGTTTGGAAAAACAATGGCAACCTTTTGATGTTGGCGATAAGCTCCACTATGTAAAAGCCTATTGGCGCCGAAATTATATTTATCAATAAGCCAACAATTAATAAAGACCACGGATTATCCGGAAGCCTTTTGGTTAATAATAAAATCACTGTAAGGGCTATTGAGAATGCAATTGTCTTGGGTATAGTTGTTTTCATATTTTTCTAGTTGTGTGGAGCTTCTTCTCCAATCCAAACCTTATATCGTTTCCAAAATTCATATTTAATTATCCACTCAGAAACCCACGGCAACATTTTCACTAAAGGGGTCATCCTCGTAGCAGGCAAATCTTTCGGATAATACAAGCACAAAGTATTATCAAAATACATGTGAGTTTCCTTATGAAATTTAATTGAGGGACTAGCAATCCATATTCGCTCAAATCTTTGCGGATGGTTGTACGAATATTTAATCATTACCTCATACTTGCCTTTATCCAGCTTTAAAAATCCTCTACAAAACAAATTCTCGCCGTCGATAACACAACGAAGCCAATCATATTTGCTCTCAATTAAAATTTTCTCAATTAGCAAATATGAGTAGCTATTCTGCTTTGCTTTTTTAACCAATATTGTCTCCAAAATCCCTATGCCTTTCATTTCTTTCTCCTGTATGAAGGTTAATATTGCCGTCTCTATCTGTTCTCATATTTGCTCCAATAATCAACGTCCCAGACTGTATGAGCTTATTTGAAGATTTCTGCCCTAGCTTTTGTAACTGTTGCCTAATGGCTCCTTTATATATATTTTCGCCAAACAGCGTTTCGTATGTAAGAGCACTTTCTGAAAAATCCTTTTTTAACATTTGCCATTTTTCATACAAGTCTTTAACGAATGCTAAAAAGTGTTGGTATAAGCGGGGATCACTATCCCACTTCTCAGAAAAATCCTCATTAGGATTTACGGGATTCGTTACTTTAAGGCGCGATGTTTTGAATTGCGGCAATCGCGATTCTTGTTGTATTCTCGTAAGAATCGAGTCGATAGTTCCAAAAATAGAATTTTCACCGCGATAGAAGCCTGCTGCAATTGTGGTGATAATAATGCTTGAGGTAGCAAATTCCGACTTATGTTCAAAATAAATGTCCCTGTAACGTTTGATAAGCTGAATAGCGCTTTGCAATGGCTTCTTCGATAAAAAATCGTCGTCTGGTAACTCCTGAATTTCAGCTTTGAGTTCATACAATCTATTATAGTAAGCTTGAAGCTCTGACTTTTTAGATAGGTTTGCAATAGACAAAAACCATTCTACATAACCTTTTGGATTACTGATTGTCCAATCTTTTAATTCACGGTCTGGAACCATTATATTTTTTTCGTCACTAATAACAATCATGCATCCTGGAAGAATATCCATGTGAAAATCACCAGCATAATTCAGACGAACACATCTGCGCTTTTTCTCTACCATATGACTATACCGACCATCACCTTCAAGCTTTTTCAACAATGCATTATATATCTCCAGCGGGGTAAAATTTGAATAGCCTCTTTTAATATGGAGGACAACGTCAAGATCAAACTCATCGCCCTGAAATGGTTTAACAGTCGTACCGATAGCAACTGATCCTTGCGGATAAATATCAATTTCCATCCCCTTAAAGAACCCTTGATCTTCATTAATAATGGTACATAGGGCTTTGTAAGCGCTTTCCATCCTTTGACGTCTGGTGGTATCCAATTGAAGACTCTCTGCAATTCTTGTCAGGATGTCCTCTCTTTGCACCATAAAATTTGAAAAAATATCGTTCATCATCTCTTAATTTAAAAAAACCTTCAAGCAGGAAAATTGCCAATTCAACAAAACTCCCGACCTGAACTAACAATATAAATTATCTGACATCAAAATTATTGTGTTTTTCAATTTTAACAAATACAGATCTTACAGACTTATCCACAGAGTGTGAATAAATAGAATATTTCAATATATTTGATACCTGAATCAACAGCATGCTTATTAGTTTTTCCCTGCGCAATTTTTTATCCTTCAAAAAAGAACAAACTTTAGATCTAACCCCTGAAGCACTAAAGGAGCACACTGATTTTTTACACGTTCCATATTTATACGATTTCGAAGCGCGACTATTGAAAGCGGTTGGAATTTTTGGTCACAATTCACATGGGAAAAGCAACTTTTTAAAAGGCTATCAATTTTTTCTAGATTTCATTTTTTCTTCTTTTAAAATTGGGAGGTCAGAAGAATCGATACCTATTGAAAATTTTAAACTAAATACATCTACAGCTACTCAACCAAGTTATTTTGAAGCCAAATTTTACATTAGGGAAAAGAAATATAGATATGGCTTTAAGATTACCGGTGAAAAAGTTGTTGAAGAATGGCTTTACTATTCTGAATCTAGGGTCAGGGAAAATCACTTGTTTGTAAGATTGGAGCAGGATTTCAAATTAAGTAAGGTATGGAGCAAGGAATCCGAGGGCAAGGTCGATCAATCTGTATTTTTTACAAAACCGACAAACCTACTTCTATCAGTTCTAATTTCACAAGGAAGTATTTCCCAAATTTCTGAAATTGCTAAATGGTTAAAGGGAAATATTATCATTACTGATATCACTAGCGACACTCACCTGAAACGAGCAATTTTAATACTTTCCTCACCAAAATACAGATCCATTATCAATAGCTTTATTGAAAAAGCTGACTTAGGGTTTGTGACAATTATTGAAAAAATAGATAGTCAACTCAAAAATAAATTGTCTCTCGATAAAGAGCTGATTGATTTAATTTACTCAATGGAATTAGATCGTTTTGAACTTTACACTAGACATGATATTTATGATGGAGAGTATAAAAAGGTGAGTAGTACTTTATTTGAACTACTAAAAAGTGAGTCGTCAGGTACTATCAAATATTTTATACTGGCTTGTTATTTGTCTTATGCAATTAAAGAAGGTCAATTAATTATGGTGGATGAACTTGATTCTAAGTTTCATGTTTTGTTGTTAAAATTTTTACTGAAAACTTTTCTTAGCAAGAAGGTCAACTTTTCAGGTTCTCAGATGATCTTTACAACCCACAGTACTTTCTTGTTGGGCAAAAATATTCTCCGACGCGATCAAGCGGCCATCGTTGAAAAAAACGAATATGGAGAGTCTTCATTAAAACGTCTACATGGAGCTAAAAAACCATTGCGTGTTGACACCCAAATTGAAAAGGAATACACAAAAGGAACCCTCGGAGGAGTTTCAGAAAAATTAAAAAATGAGAATCAACTTCCCTTCGAATAATCACATATATCATATTTATTAGTAATTTCATATTAAGCATTGCAGCAAAAGCATGAAAAATATTGGTGATTGATTCGGTGAGTAGAAAATAGAGATGACCTAAAATGCAGATATAGCAAGCATATTTAGGTCAAGTTCGACTCCCCTCAGCTCCACTTGTTAGCGTTAATCAGTCAATAACCTACTTTGCATGTAAAATTCAGAACGTTCTTATTCTGTTTTAAATTGGAATTACACCGCCCGCATCAATCTTCAAATTTTCAATAAAACATTCGGCATCTCGACGATGAAAAGAAAAGTCAAATTTCTATCGAATAATCCGAAAATACCGAGTCAGTGAACCCAATAACCAACACTCTGAATGAAACCATAGATCTTTACAAGAATTTTACATTTAACCCTTACAAATTTGCGTATGAATATCGATTCTTTTTTGAGCTTTAGTTCCGGCAGAAGAATAGAAATCAGCTTTAATTTTAATCGTCAACTTTTAGTATTTTTATTCACCAACAGTTACGGGCTGACGGAATTCAAAATGCTGCCACAAACGTCAATGCGAGACCGTTACCAGCAATGCTAAGACAGACCACTCTAAGCAAAAAATAAAAGACATAAGTCAAGGCGACCTATTGACATTTAGAGCGACTGACAATAAATACAAAGTGCTACTTTGTACAAGCACTTATAAGGACAAAAGTTCGCAATACTTCACTTTCGCTGTATTGACTTATAACAGTTTAAACAAGCCGACAATTACAAACATACTTGACTGCGAATTTTGGGGAATAGGAAACACCAAGAATGACCGTTTTAAATATTCCGATATGGAACTCGATAAAATGTGAACTATTCATCCTGAGACTAAACCATACTTTCTGGGTTCTTACGGACTTACAATTTGGAGAAAGGACTTTATGACGTTTCGAGATAATTTTGAAGTTATTTGCAATTTAAAAATTGTAAACAATCTTGACAAAAACGGTGATGGTAGTATGAATGCAAGTTGCTGGATGTCTATTCTTGCCATGGTGACCCATCACTCCTGCATGTTAACCCACCCCGGTATATGGCGATAAGAGAAAGAGCTTGATGTGCGTTTAAAAATACGAAGAGCTTTGTGTTTGTTAATTATTTTTTTCTTTTTCGTAATGATTCACCTTTTAACTCTATACGGTTTGCATTAGCTGTCATCCTGTCCATGATTGCATCGGCAAGTGTAGGATCATTTATAAATTCATACCATTGGGCTACTGGTAACTGTGAGGTGACGATGATACTTTTCTTACCATACCTGTCTTCGAGTAGTTGTAGCAGCGTGAGCCTTATATCTTGTGTCAATGGCTGCAATCCAAAGTCATCGAGTATAATAAGAGTTTGTCGTTCCAGTTGGTTAAGGAGTTTAATGTAAGAACCATCGAGCCTGGCCAGCGTTATTTTTTCTATGAGCCGGTTCATGTTGAGGTAAATTGTTTTGTGTCCCTGCAAACAGGCCTGGTGGCCCAATGCACAGGCGAGATAGCTTTTGCCGCAACCGGTGGCACCGGTGATGAGAATATTTTCTCCCTGCCTAAGATAACGGCCCTCAATAAGTGAAGCGAGTTGTTGTTTGGTGAGGTTGCGCGCAGCGCTGCATTCCACCTGTTCTATACAAGCTGGCAGCCGCAGTTTTGCGAGCTTCAGATAACAAGCTGTTTTTTCATTGCTGCGGTGTAATGCTTCGGATTGCAGCAGATGGGCCACCATGTCGTGTCCGTCCAGTTGCTGATCAATGGGTAGTTCCAATTGCGAACGATAAGCATGATGCATACCGGACAGTCGTAGTTGTTGCATTTGATCCAGAGTTTGTGTTGTGTTCATTTTGTGTGGCCGATTTTTATTGGTTATTGATAATGATCTTTTCCTCTTATGTTGTCATGGCTTGGTATCGCAGATGTAATGAAGATCTCTACCTGTTTGTCCAGTCCCCGTTCCAGTATATTCTTTATCATGGTATAGTTGACACGTGATCCCTGCATGGCTCTGCTACAAGCCGCTTCCAGGCGGGTAGCGCCATATTTTTTGTGTAACATCAGCATGCCGAAACAGGCTTTGTAATTCTGTTCTACGTAAATGCTGTTTTGCAGCATAAAGGTTGCTGCCTGTACTGTAGAGGGGCCGATGCGCGAAGCCTGCGCCAGCAGATCATCGCGGTTCCAACCCTTGATCTGTTGCATATGCCGGTGATGCGGTGGCATATGTTCACTCAGGGTTGTGTAGGCTTTGTGATGATTTTTACGCATATGCAATGCGATGCGTTCAGTGTCCAGGTATACTTCCACTACCCGGTTGTCATAAAGCACTTTTACTTTTTTGCCTACATGCTGGTAGGGTACGCTGTAATAGCGGCGATCTTCTGTGAGTTGAATATGATAATTGCGTTGCACGGTAAGTGTTACTACTTTTTTGGAGGTAAACGGTGTTGCAGGCAAAGGTTTTAGTAAAGAGCGTTCCTGCTGTTCAAAAAAATACCGGCGGCTGAAGGGCGTGTTTTTATAAGGCTTGTTATTGAGCAGTACTAATTGCTCCTGTATAGCGGTATTAAGTGCCTGTAAGTTGGTGGGCTCATGGTGGCGCAAGGGACCATAAATATTATTATAGACAATATTCACTGCCCGTTCTACCATGGCTTTATCCCGTGGAGAGTATGGGCGCGTAGCGCTGAAGGTCGTGGCATAATGTTCTGAGAGCTGCAAGCAAACATCAGTGAAGACAGGTTCATACCGATCCGGTCTTGTGACGGCGGTTTTGAGATTATCGCAAAGAATGGTGGCTGGTCATTGAACAGGTGCACCCGTTCATAGGTGCCTGGAATATTGAAATTTCGTCGGTTCCATCATTATTTAAGTCGCCTTCATTAATTAAACAAATGCTGCAACAGCCTGCGTCTATTGATTTTAGGCTGGTTTCAGAAAATTGAATAGCATACTCATCAGCAGTGCCATCTTCAACAGGATTTCCTTTTCCCTCTTTAATTTTAGTGGCAGTTGCAGTGTCCATATGTCTGTCTCCGTTAAAGTCCCCTTGAATTTTTTCTCCAATTGTAGGCAAATCCGATATTGTCGTTTCAACCTTTTCAACCTTTTCAACCATTTTGACCTTTTCGACAACACTTTTTTTATCTTTCAATGCCTGCCCGCATGAAAAAAGCCCAACTGCGAGTATGATTATTAGTATTCTCATTTATAAATGTTATCCTTATTCTTAGGGATTTTTTGCTGACTTTCTTTTTTGATTTTTTACAAGAAAAAAGAACGGTAGTATTGTTAAGTATATGTATTAATGTTTATTTAGATTCCCGAACTTTTAAAATCTTAATTCAATATCTGTTTAAGAATCTCTTTATGCTTTTTTGTATAAAAATACCCGTCTTTTTCTAGTTGCTCAATTCCCTTATACCCTTGCTTTAATTTTGGTTCGACTTTCTTTGCTTTAGATACTGTTTTATTACTTCCTACTTTGTCATTGAGTAAATATTGAACAGTAAACAAACCTATAAGCTGGTCAATATCGGGTTTGTAATTCACAGCTTCTTGAAAATATTTTAACGAGGCTTGCAGTTGATCGTCTTCCATATAACAATATCCAATATTGGAATAAACATCTGCATGATCCTTTTTTTCATCGTCGGAATATCTTTTTACAATATCTAAGTAGTCATGTAGTGCATTTTTATAATCACCAACAATTTGCCTGCTCACGCCTCTCTTGTATAATAACAGATGATCTATATTGGGGTTCGCACTTAGACGTAAAGCTTTTGTTGTATAAAGAATTGTGTTTTCATAGTCAGTTGAATCAAAGTAAAGAGATGCTAGATATGAGTTTGCGTAATAATCATCCGGTTCTATATCAAGTGCTTTTAATGCAAGATCAATTGCTTTTTTCAAATCCTTTTTGTCTTCATATATTATCGCGGTATTAGTATATGCGGCTGCAAGCAAAGGCTTCAATTCAATAGCTTTGGCATACATTTCTAAAGCAAGATCATATTTTTTTTCTTCCCTGTAATAATTCCCCATATTATAATAATTAATAGGGTTTTTATTATCTACAGATAACGCTTTTTGAAAATAATATAAAGCGCTGTCTCTCTTAAGTTCAATATCACCATATATGAGGGCCAAATTACCGTACGCACCTGATAGGTTGCCCTTTAATTCAATACATTTTTTATACATCGTTATCGCCATGTCCATTTGATTATCGTGCTCATATATTACACCCATATCTAATAAAATATTGGTATTTGTAGAGTCAATTTCATAACCACGTTTCAATTCAATCTTAGCTTTTTCCGTTTGCTTTAATGAGGTATAAATTTGCGATTTCTTGAAATATAAGTCTGCCTTATCCGGGTAACTAACCAATGCTTCGTTGATAACTTTTAGGGCCTCATCTTTTTTGTTAAGGTTCACCAACGTTTCTGCTTTGTTGTAATAGTAGGAGTAATGTGGACTTTTGGCAATGGCCTTATCAAAATACTGAATTGCTTTATTATCGTCACCTGATTCACTGTAACAAGTGGCTAAAAAAAATAAAGCATCACCAACACTGCCGCTCTCTTCGTCACTTCTTTCAAGGTATTTATTTAAATAAACAATCGCGCTTTCCCATTTTTGTAATTTAAAATAGGTATAGCCGAGATTATAATGGGTGTTGTCATTAGCCTCTGAACCTTCTAATAAAAGAGCTTTGTGAAACAGTGGCAATGCTTCTTCATATTGCTGTAAATCTGAGTAGCAGTTTGCTTTTGTACGATAAAAATCGGCCAAATCTTCTGTGCAAAATTGTAAGGCTTTATCGCAAATGGCAATGGCTTTAAGCTGTTGTTTAGAATTTGCATAAATCAACGCTGTATTGTAGTAAGCGGTATGATTGGTACTATCCAATTTCAACACTTTGTCATACTCTATCATCGCTAAATCCGGCTGTTTATTTACCTGATACTTATACCCCTTGTGCAGATAATCAGTTATTAATTGATCATCCGTTTTTTTATGTGTTGGTTGGGCAAAGGCTGATGGTGCTAAGAAGATTAAAAAGAGGAATGTTATTTTAAATGGAACGATATTCTTAAGTTTCATAAAATATTTTGTCTTACTTTTTGTTGACATTGCAAGCGTTTTTAGCGGATACGACTTATAACAAGCATTAATTTTCGTTGAAATAAGCATAGTCGATTTTGATCTTGCTTTTTACTCCATCTTTAAAAAAGTAATAAGAACTCAATAAGTTTTGATCATTTAATTGAAAAACACCAAACAATTTAAAATTGTCTTTGTCGCTTTCCCGCTCTGCATCGGAGTAGTATTTTTCGAATTGTTTTTCTCCTGTTTTTACCAACTTGGATTTTCTGAATTGTAACACTTTGCCATCTTGAAAAGAAGTGTATTTGTGTACAAAAGGAAATGTACCTGTTTTGGTACTGTAGTTTATAGTCAAAAGATTGCTGTTCAGATATCGGGTAATACAATTGTTTTCAATTTTCTCTTCTGC
>NZ_JASBRG010000007.1:1527173-1752062 GCF_029961145.1 Pinibacter soli
CAATCCATGCTACTGTCGTTTCATTGCCATCCCCGGCATTTGAAAAAAGAATCATTTGATTGTCATCGTATTTGATAGTTGTTGTAGATGTTTCCCCGTGAATAATTTTTATAAGCATTCCGTTTTCATAAACTAAACTGGTTCTTCCATTTTCATTTCCCTTTCTATTATAGTTTTTTACCAAGATAGGTTGTTGATCTTTATTGAACTCAATCTTTTTTAAGAATTTTTTTTTTCCATTTGGCACCTGAAAATAAGTTTCCACACTTTTCAACTTTGTAAATTTTTGCTCATATAAGGGCGCATCTTCCCCTTTATCGTCAGGAAGCGGAATTGAAAATTTGCTTAGAAAAGCATTCATTGTTTTTTTTGATTTTTCGGTAACGTTATTAGCGCTTTCCAACGAGGCGACCTCTTTTTTGTATTTTCTTGTATTGGCAACATAAGATGATTCCTTGTCTACATTCATCTGTTCTGCTACAAATTCAGTTGCATAATGAGTTCCTTCTTTTACTTGCACATTATCTTCCAAGTCTCCTCCCCAATAGGCAAATGCCTGGTAAGAGTTTTCAAAATTGCTTATATCTAAAGTTTCTCCGTTTTCAAAAATGACATAATTATGTTGGTCTATGTATATTATTCGCAACGCATCTTGTCCAAAATTTCGAATTAATTCCCTTTCTTCAACATGATCATTATAACCTACAGTTGGATATTGGTAAACGTTAACTAGAATTAAGCACGGTTTGCCTGCTTGTATATGCAACGTATCTACAACTTTGCTCTCTTCTGCTATTATTTGATAAGCAGTAGTATCAACAGGAGTCTCCATCACACTTTCCTGTGGATTTTTTTTTACTATTTTTTTATGCAGTTGAGTTTTTGAATTTTGTGAAAAGCCTGAAAAAGATAATGCCAGGATTATAATAATGGCTGGTAATTGTTTCATTTAAATGTGTTTGCTATTAAATAATATGATGATTCTCTTTAGCGTTTCTCTGAGTATTTTTTTCTCCTAACGTGATTGATTCTACGTAATCAAATTTGTGCAGAATGTAAGAATGCTTGGATTATTTTACATACAAGTGCGAGATCGCATCAAATATATTTAAGTGTGTTTTAAAGGGGTTTAATAAAAGGCTTTTTATCAAGTTTAATAGGACTTTTTTTATAGAGGACAATTGTATCTTTAAACACTTTGGATATAACATAATTCCATAAATAAATGGCTATCAGTACCATGTTTTTGCATATAGTTGTTATATTTTAAGTCAACTATGACTTTTCCCAAATTGCGCATGCAACTTAAATAGTCACTGTAGCTTAAAGAATTGTAGCCTCTGAAAGCGTTTTTCAATAATATCTTTTGAATATCCAGTTGCTTATCGCATAAACTCTGGATTAAACAAATAGATGCATTTTTTTAAGTTTACTAAGTCAGATTAATCCTGAAGGACAGCATTACCGCTCCAAATATGTTTCAATCCGTTATAAACAATGCTTCAAAGCCAGGCATCTTTTAGATAATTCTTTAAAAGACAGATTTCATTTCCATTGGTGATAATCCTTTATCGCCTTTAATGTCTTTTTTGAAAAGGACATTTATAATAATAGCGATACTTTTGTTCTCCCGCCGTAATTACAGAGTGGTAATCTTACCTCAAATACGTGCCAATTTATTAAAATCTAATTGGCAAAATAGGTTTCCTAATTTGAAAACAGCATTACTATTTATGTTTTTCCTCAAAAACTTTAAGCTTTTTTTAAAGTATCAGATTAAATGGAAAATGCAGTAAATGTTGGTATTCTAACACAAAGCAAGTAAATGAAACTCTTATTTATATTATTGGCTCTTTTTGTCCAATCATCAGTTAACGCTCAAACAGATCCTGAATTATTTCCTCTCGCTGACAGAAAATCGGGTTATATCGGCTATTACCTGGAAGACAGAACAAATGTGGTTAAGCCTCAATTTTGCTCTGCATCTTACAATGTTGATGGTTATTATTTAGTATCAAAGGGCGAACACGAATATTATGATAATGGCACAAGAAACGAAGAGCATATTCCAAACACAGAAAAATTCGCGTTGCTTAATTCTAAAGGACAGTTTGTAATAAATTTTTCAGACAATTATACCTCTATAGGAATACAAAGCGGATTAATAGAGGTTGAAAAAAATAATTTTTATGGTGTTGTAAATGACAAAAATGAAATCGTAATTCCTTTAGAGTATCAGGAACTTGACATAAAAAATCAGGAAGTAATTATTGCCAGGAAAAACAATAGAACCGGAGTAATAACGAAAGACAACATCATCATTATTCCATTTATTTATGATGAAATATTTAGTTACACCGAAATATCAACCAATAATTTCTATTTAATTGTTTCGAAAGACGGTAAAAAAGGTGTCATAGACAAAAATAACAAATTCATAATCCCCCTCGGAGAACATGACCTGGAATTCATAACAGAGAAATCAATTTGTTTAAAGAAAAATGAAAAATTCAGTTTAGTCACTTACGATTTTAAGATAATTCTTCCCAATAGCTTTGAAGTTATGACATTGCAAGGCGTTCGCAAAAATGAGCAGGAAATATATACAAAAAAGAACGGCAAGAACTACAATTTCACAATAGAAGGAAAACTTATAAAGTAAAAAAGGTGGGAATTTTAGCATGTGATAAATGTCGCCAGGATTAATGTAGTTCGTCACTCGCGTATCAAACTTTTATAAAAACTGGACTTTATCTGCATACTGCCGCACGAAACTATCCGTAATGATTTAGTCAAAATTATTTCGAATGAACGTTATAAAAACAACAATTAAATATTTGATATGGCTTCTTTTAAGTATTTCCGCCGGAATGGGATGCATGAGAATAGAACTTGAAAAACCACCTGCTGCCTTGACAGGTTTTTGGGCCATATTTAATGGATTACATGAATTTATTATAATTCGGATAGGTGGACTTATTGGATTGATTTCCTTTATTCTGTTTGTGTTAATCGACCTATTTTATATTAAAATAAAAGTAGAAACTAAACTGAATCAAAATATTCTAAGAATTATCACAATCCTTTTTTTAAACATAATAGTTACATTGATTCATTATGTTTTAGAATTTGTGCTCGACTGGATATGAGTTTAGTGAACATACCCAACTACATGTGGGATAAAATAATAATCCCCAGATCCAGCACGAATCCTTTAGTGTGGCAGGATAAAGTTAAAAATAAAAGTTAAACACATTAAAAAAGAGTAGAAATATAAATTTCATAATCCCGGACGGTTTAGATAGAACGTACCACACAAAAGGATTCTTTCGAAAGCAAGGTCAATGGGCGAATTTATTACCCTATTATTATACACCGATCTATATACAAAAGGTTCTGTATATAGATCAGATATGCGATTCCGGAGATAAAAAACAACAATCAAAAGGAAGAATGAAACAAGATATCAGCAAGCACAAATGAGTGAGCCCGGCAATTGCTTAATAAAAAAATATTAAAATATGAAAAGACTGTTATTAACTCCTCTGATGGTGATGTTCATTTGCAAGATTGCAAACGCACAATGGATAGCGCCTTTCGCAATAATTAAGGATCACGATGGATTTACTAACGTCAGGGCAAAAGAAACAGGCTCTTCAAAAGTAATTGATAGCTTGACTGCTAACCAGGTATTTGAAGACCTGAATCTTACTCCGATAAATGAAGGCTCTACTTCAGATTGGCACTTGATCACTTATGCAAGGACATCAAAAGCCATAACCGCGCTTAGCAATACAACGTCAGACAAAGAAGGCTATATTCACAAGAGTAGAATTCAATATTTAAGTAAGCTGCCACAATTAAGAAAAAAAATGCTTTCGCAAGATTGTGTCGAGTTTAAAAATGATACACTCAAATTATTAGTCGTCTATGAAAAGTTCATTCCTGATAATCATAAAATCACAAAGAAAGATGGTTTTGTAGTAAGCATAGATAATGTTGAGCCGATGGGAATGGATGGTATCATACCCGAAAGCCTGACAGCATTAAAGTCGGTTACTATTATTTACAAAGACAAAAGCTACAACTTTCCATCAGAAACTCTAAATAACCTGTTCAGCCCGAACGCTGAAAATATGTATGTTGCTTTAAGTGATGAAAATGTTATGTTTTTAGTAATGTCGAATGGGGATGCTGCGGGCGCATATAATGTAGTATGGACAATAAAGAATAACCAAGTAATCAGCCGATTTGTAAACAGAGACTTTTGAAAGTCTGAAAGCACGGGCGCTCGAACGAAATGAAACTCAACTAAGCCAATCTATTTGTGCGGTATTTGATGACAATGCAAAATTCAAGTTTAGCTCTTCGATTAAACATTAATAATAAACCTCAACTTTTGATTTCCTTGTCTAAACTAAAAAGCTCAACAATAATTAACAAGAAATATAAAATAATGAAGCAGTATTTTTTATTAGCAACTACTATATTAATGATAAGCAGTTGTATCGACAATCATTCAAAAACTAAAAAAGAACCGTCTGAAAAAGTTTCAGACAGCAGTCATTCAAAAACTGAAAAAATAAATTTTGAACAACTTACGGGGAGTTATAATAAAGAGACTGATGCCTGGGTAACACATGACCCCAAATATACCGCTAACATTGATTTCGATAATACTCCAATCGGCACTTTCGAATTTAACGGGGAACTCTATGCTTCCATTTCTGAAATGGATAAAGATGGAAATTCATTAGGAATGGGTTTGATTAATAAGAAAGGACAAATTGTTGTTAAACCCAAATACGGTACTATTATGGTTGGTTTTGTAAATGGACTTTGCGAAGTAAGAGACAGGAGTGACAAATATTATGGTTTGGTTTCTGAAAATGGTATTGAGGTAGTAGCGCCTCAATATTATGATTGCATGGAATTAAACGACAACGATAGCAGGGCAATAGACAGTACGATGATAAAGGTCTGTAAAAATGAGAAGCAAGGTTTTATAAATGTAAAAGGGGAAATTGTAATTCCACTTCAGTATCAATCTTTAGATCTGGTTGGAGAAAAATTGATAATGTTCATGAAGGAACCGGCAAAATGGGGTTTTATTAATTATAAAAATGAAATAGTAATACAACCGGAATTTTCTCATACAAATATTTTCAGAGATGGTAAAATGACTTTGCAAAGAAATGATGGAGAAGAATACATTGTCTATGCAAATGGAAAAGTTGAAAAAAAATAACTGTTTTTCATTCGTTGGAAATTGCCAATTAAAAGTCGTCACACAAGTATTTGAATTGGGCTAAATAAAAATGACATCAACCGGGTTTTATTGTTGCGAATCAGAAAATACGCTCGCCCCGATTTTGAATAAAGAAAAGCAATCGACAAAATCGGATATGAATATTACAAGAAAAATAAACATCAGCTGACTAGCCCATCGCAAAGCACTAAACTTCAACTATAATTTTATAAAAATGCATATTAAAAAAACATTAATACTCATATTGACAATTCTATTTTTTGAGCAGGTATATGCGCAGAAAATAGAAAGCCAAAATTTTTATGATGAAATTAAAAATTATGATGTTTCGCGGGTCATTACCGCAGACAGCATCACGGTAGAAGAGGTTGAAAACGCAAAGGTAAAATTAGCAAAAGCCGAACCTTTTGGCTTTATTGGTGATGATTGTCAAAGATTTTACATTCATTTTATTTCTGTAATTCAAAACCCTAACAATCACTATGAATATTTTGTATATGGAAAGACAAAAGTAAAAGAAATCGTTAGACCATTTCAAGGCACATTAGTAGTTGAAAAAGCGATTATTGCAAAAAAGAATGACCACGAGCAAGGTATTGCTACTTGTGAGGTTAATTTATTTGAAGACATAAAAATGACCTCAACAGGATTTATAAAAGGCACAATGACAGTAGGATTTGTAATCGACTCTGAAAAGAATTTTAAATATGATGCGCTACTATTTTATACAGACGGTTTTAGCAATAATGAATTCAAAGGAACCTGGCGCAGCTACAAAACAAACACCGTTAAAAAATGCAATTGGGGTGACTATAGAATTCCCGAGAGTGGCGATTTAGATATTGGAGCAGGAGAATTTTCACCAAACTCAAAATATTTTGACAAAGGATGGAACTACTATATACTGTCTCTATCTGGCGATACTGAAATTGATGTTGAGCTGGGACGAAAAAATGAGAAAATAAAGTGGTGGAAATAAAAAGAACCATGTATATCCCGGATGGTGCGGACATGTCAACGTTTGGGTAACGCGGAATTGCTATCCGTGCTATCCAGTATAAAAGCATTTACTAAAACGATTTTTGCACCAAACGAAATGAAACATAAACGAAACAATTGATACCGTAAAAAGAAAGAAATGAAAAAAAACGCTTCACATTTAATCCTTGTTCTTACCCTTTTTCTCTTAACCACAACTAATACCTTTGGGCAAATTGCACTGAAAAACAGTGATCTCAAAGATTATTGGAATATGGAATGGGATATGGAAAAACTAAAACCGCAAAACCTTAGGTATAAAGACGGCACATTGCTTAAAAAAGGGAACTATATTTTCGATAGTGAAAGAGGAGGCCTTATTGTATCTTTTTACGTAAACGATTCCGGACAAATTGATGGAGCGCTGGTTGCGATAAAAGGTTTGCCGCCGTTGTCTGATCTTCAACTCAATTACAGAAATGACACATTAGTGAAATATGAAAGAAAAAAAGAAGGAGTTGTTGTACAATATGAATATTTAGAAGGAGATACTTTTTATAAAAAAGAATACGATGAACAAGAAAAATTGTTGTGCGAAAGAAGATACCGGAATGGAGAATCAATTTACTCTAAGGGTTTGAACCCATCTGGATGGATTGTGGATGATGAAGTTAAAGGTATCCGGGAATGGTACAGTGGTGAATCAAATATAGTTTTCCAAAGAGAAACCTACAAAAATCTTCAAGAAGGAATAACACAAAAGACAGAAGAGTTTGATGAAAAAGGAAACCCGGAACGTACAAAAATATACTATAAAGACAGTAGGGAAAAGACAATTAGCTCCAATGGTCATTATGAAATTTATAATCCTAAAGATGGGTTCATTTATAAATATTCAAACAAAGGCAAGCTATTAAAAAAAACGAAACTCGTTTCGCCTATGATAATTGAATAATTGCCTTTACCTTTTTCATACTGCTTCGTGTATTTTCCGAAGCATTCATATAAATATAGTACTTGATTTAAAAAATAATTTCAGAAGTGCCACCAATATGGGCGTATTGCTCATTCTCATCAAATGAAACCAGGATATACCTGAAGTTCGCGTTAGTTAAAAAGATATGTGGGATAAAAAATAATTCCGCTACCACATTCTATGAAAAAAAACAAGTCACATTTTTTTCAGTCCAACTAAACATATTTAAATCCCAAACAATATTTATTTTATCCTTTAAACACTATGAAAAAAATCACTATTAAAAATAATAAATATATTTTATGACAAAAGCAGGCACTCTTTTGTTTCTACTATTATTATTCTCTTGCAATAATAATCAACCAAAGATTATTGTGTAAGGTTCCCCCAAATTCGACCATTTAAAAGTAGAGAAAAAGCTCTAACTTAAATGGTGCAGATATGAAAAAGACACGCTTTACAGAGGCACAAATTGTCTCCATTCTTAACCGGCAGGAAGTCGGAAAGTCAGTAAAAGAACTTTGTCGTGAACATGGCATAAGTGACGCAACGTTTTACAACTGGAAAGCCAAGTATGGTGGTATGGCCGTCAGTGATGTTAAAAAGATAAAAGACCTGGAAGATGAGAACTCACGGTTAAAAAGAATCGTGGCCAATCTCACATTGGAAAATGACGCGATCAGACATGTGCTGGAAAAAAAATACGGCGGCCTGTCGACAACCCGGCAAACCTGTTCAAAATGCATTGGTAGAAAGAACAATGGATCGATCAGAAAAGAATTGCTGGACGCCTATTTGTTTTTTAGCCTGGCAGAAGTTCGCGATATGGCCCGGGAATGGCAAGAGGATTACAACTGTTCAAGACCCCATCAATCGTTAGGGTTTGTACCTCCCGCTGAATACCTTTAATCCGTTTCCCTAGAATTACTAGAAATCAAAATGATAATTAGAAAACTCTAATTATAAATGGTCCGAAAATAAGGGGAGCTTACAAATGGCACTGCTTTTATTATAACTACAATAGCATTGGGCAAGAACAATTTCAAGGAGCACTGTATTAAAAGAACTACAGAAAAGACACCATTCATTTTCCTCTCCTGTCCATATCAATTATGTACACTGAGACCATTCCTATTTATAGAATTCAAGTTCATTTATACTCTAGGTATGTAGTGTTTTTACTAACATATTTCTGCCAAAGTTCTCAAATCCTTCATAAAATGGTTCGAGAAAAGTTCAATTCGGTTCACGATAGCGCAATTCACATTGCGCTATTTTTTTGCATATAAGCCCGCCCAGCAAGGCTTTCCGCGGATTTCGATATCAAATCATTTCAAACCATTTTAATTCAAAAGGTGGCCTTTTAGGTGTACAGTTAGGTGTCCATAAAGTTATGGACACCTGCGATCACACCTGCACTTCAGCGCGTTTTACGATTTAGAAGAGCATTTTAAAAATTTAAAATGATTTGAACATGCAAGTGTTACAAAAGCTCTCTTTTCTCATCTACTTGAAAAAAACCAGGAAATCCGACAAAGGCATTGCGCCTGTTTATGTCCGCATCCGCATCGACGGCCTCCGAGACGAAATCGCAACAGGTATTAGCTTACCAGAACAGGCCGGGGATGCTAAGCGCAAGGAAATCCGTTCCTCTTTTCCAAATGCAGGGAATCTTACCAAACGGCTCATTAAGATCCAATCCGACCTTGAGCAACATTTTAACATCCTCCAGGCGCAACTTGAAGTGGTCGCCCTGCACAGGTTAAACAGAGTTACAAAACGCCCATTAATGCCCAAGCTATTGAAAAGGACAAAGAGGATAATCTCTCACTAAGTGAGCAACTAGATGCATTAATTACAAAGTATTTAACCTACAATGACGATTGGCTAAAAGCTTATGCTTTTGACGCCGTACCAAGTGAAGAAAAAATAAAAACAATTACAACAGACATTTAAACAACTTCGAGTATCTCTTGAATCGCTTACCTTTTTTGCTAACAAAATCTTCGATAACAAAAAACATAAAAAGACTTTCCTTCTTGCCATCAATGAATACCTGCTCAATTTCTTACAACTATGCATCGCAGGTAAACGCTCTCCTAACAGTCTTGAAAAAATGATTGGAAGAAAAAAGCGATACCTGTCGTTTGTTTTTTACCAGTATAAAAAGCACGACCTACTATTAGAATAAATGCAGTACAACTTCATTGCTGATTTGCATAAATATCAATTGACGCATTTTGGTGTAGGTAATAATACCGCTTCAAAATACGCCCAAAGTTTAAAAGAAATTTTGATCGTGCGGTTGCAAATGGATGGATTGCCAACAACATGTTTTCACTCTTCAGATGTGGCTATAAAAATCCATCCCATCAGGGCCCACTATGGAGCAGATACATAACATGAAAGAGCTAGTCTTTGATAAAGACATGCTAAATGAAGTGCGTGATGTTTTTTTGTTTGGTTGCTATACAGGTCTCTCCTACCTGGAGTTGTTTAATCTTTCGGCAAAAGACATCGTGAAAGGTTTTGATGAAAAGTTATGGATCAACACCAACAGGCAAAAGAGCAGCAATAAAGAAGCGGTTCCTTTATTACATCCAGCACTCAAGTTGAATTTATCGCACAACTTTTACACGAACAAATATTTTCTTGCCCGGCCATTAATGAAAAAGAAACGCCTTGTAAATATGAAAAAGAAAACAAAAAAACAACCGGAATTATTAAAAAGGAAATGCCCTTTACCGTTAACGAAGAATAAACGAACTTAAGGGCAAAATGCCGCCTAGCAAAAAAGCAGTTTTAGGGAACTAAATTTATGAAATTAATAGTAACAACAGCAAATTTTCAGTTTCATCTCCAAACACTACCAGGATATTACCTTTAGTGCAACATGCGAATTATCATAGTACCCCTAAAACTTGCACGCCAAAAAATAATTTGCTATTCTATAAAATCCTATACATTTGTGCTCACTTCAGCCGTCTATCCGGCGTCATTCTATCAGCGTTTATTGATCAGTCCAGCATTTTATTAATTGTTTTTGTTAGTTGTATCAGGCGCCTTTGCCAGTTAATGTTATTTGTTACTCTTGGTAATTTAACTGTATAAAATGGTATGTATGAAACTATCAGCATTTATTGAATTGTCAGCGGAACAAAAGCGATTTGCGGTATTAAAAGAGGGAGTACCTATTGCAAAATGGGATGATCTGCACCATATGGTTTTTCTGTTTCAATTACCGCAGTTTTACGTAGAAACCTATTGCAGCAAGGAAAGCAAAATCATTGACGAATTCAGGGTATTTCCATCGCCGGATCACCTAGGGCCTTATCTGCAAGCTATTCCTATAAATAATTTATTAGATTAAACCGTTATTACTGCAGTAAAACGGAAAATGTATCCATTTTTTGCATACAGATGTATGTTAAAGCACAGAAGCGGAAGCGCTGTGACATGGGCGCCTATGCGCTACGGTCAAGTTCTTTAACATAAACAGCGGCATCTATCATTCTTACTGGTATCGTCCATTTTGCAAGGCTTGGCATTTAAAAACCTCTTTGGTGATGATCTGCATGTTTTCTCCAAGTTCTGCAAGTGTGCAATAAAGTACTTCCAGGTTCATCGGCAGTCCATCTTTTGTTTCCATCAGATCCAGATGAATGACGCCCTCATCCGAATTCACAGGGCGTCCTTTAAGCAAGCCAAACAAGCGACGGGCAAAGACCCGATCCTTCCCTATCTCTAAAGTACCAAAAGGCTCGATGCCCTCGCAGGTTTTAATATTTATAATAATATAAAATCCTGTTCTCATAACCTTGAAATTGCTGATCGTAATTAGTAATTGCAAAGGGACGGAAGACACTCTTCCGCCCTTTACATTATTCATCATTCTTAAAGGTCACTGTACCTGGATAACCTGTGACACGTTTTTACTATTTTCTTTTTTAGGCAGGACTACCTGCAATACACCATCCTTGTAACTTGCAGTGATCTTTGCACTATCCACCGCTTCATTCAGACTAAAACTCCTGGAAAAGGTTTGCTGCTTATACTCGCGGCGAATCCATTCCTGCTCTTGCTGTTCTGCTGTGTCTGTGTGGTCATAGGAAATAGTCAGCAGATCCTTGTTAAGATTCAGTTTGAAATCTTCTTTTTTAAGTCCAGGCGCGACGACGTGCAGTTCATAGCTGGTTGCCGTTTCACGAATATTGGCGGGCACCTGAATGCGAGAACCACCATTGGTCCAGAATGTGTCATCAAAAAAACGACTGAGATTGTTTTGGAAGATTTGATCTACAACACTTCCAAAGGCTGGCACCTGACCATTTTCTTTTTTAATAATGCTGTTCATAATTCCTCCTTTTTTAAAAGCGATCTACAATCAAAATGCCAGCTGTCAAAAATGATTTTTTGACAGGAAAAATTTTCAGTTTTGCCACTAAGGACTGGAACTAGTAGGGGTTTTTATTGAAGATCAAATAATTTTGAATGCTGCAGATTTCCTGTCACTGTCAAAAATGCTGTTGCGTTATTTTTTATACCAATCTATGATCATAACTCAAAATAACCAACAACACCTTTATAGGGATGGAACCAAAATTGCAGGTTTTCCCAGATCATCTGTCGTCATAATTTGTTAATTTTTTTTTAACGTGTACAAAATTTTATTTCACTTTTTTATTTTAGCGCTTCATTAAAAAATCGATTCATAAACGTATTTATAAACATCTTTTGAAACTATCATTTAACCAATTTTAGTATTAGATTATGTTAACAGGATCCTTATTTACCCGTTTGCGCAGTCCGCGCCCATTTCAGTTTTGCCTTTTATTTTCAGTGTTTTTTTTCACGTCCGCACAGGACCCCAAAGCACAACAGCCACAGAATCCTCCGGATGGCAAATCGAGTTTCACAGTCAGACTAATGAACATTGAAGCCCCAACGAATGAAACGTTTCGCTACAACGCGTCGTTGCACAATGGTTCCGGTAAACCGGTTATTTATGAGCTGACCACGGATATGCCGGATGGCTGGATGATTGCTTACAAAGTGGATGGAAATCGTATTACTTCACTTAATCTCGATGGCAACAAAACGCAGGACATTTCTATCGAGGTCAATGCAGCCGCTACTGCAAAACCGGATAAGTATAAGGTTCGTGTGAAAGCTGTGTCAGGCATTGACACCTTATCGCTTACTCTCGAAGCAGTAGTCAAAGGATCCTATGGCCTGGATCTGACGACGCCTACGGGAAGATTGAGTGATGAGGTTACCTCCGGCAGCCAGAAGGAGATTCACCTGGTAGCAAAGAATGCAGGAACGCTTCCGCTCAACGATATTGAACTATCTTCTCAACTTCCTTCCAAATGGGAATGCAGTTTCGAGCCTGCAAAGATCCAGCAACTGGACCCAGGAAAAACAGTAGACATCATTGCTAAATTAAATGTGCCGGATAAAACCATTGCCGGCGACTACGCATCCACATTTACAATACGGAATGCAAACAGTAATGCACAAGCCGCATTCAGAATCGTGGTGAAAACCTCACTGCTTTCAGGCTGGATCGGTATACTGGTGATATTGCTGGCAATCGGTCTGGTATACTATCTTATTCGCAAATATGGTAGAAGATAATATCGGCAGATGTGCCACATAATTGCTAATAGGCTGGGGTCTGTAGTATACGGACCTCTCTTATACTTTTCCATACCACAAGATCAAAACACAATTAACGATGAACGATCCTATCATACAATTGAAGGGACTGACCAAATGCTATGGAACTTTTAAAGCTGTTGATCATCTCGACCTTGCAATTGACAAAGGTGAAATATTCGGATTGCTTGGGCCTAACGGTGCGGGTAAGACAACTACTATACTCATGATGCTGGGACTCACGGATCCTACGACAGGCACTGTGCAGGTATGCGGTTATAATGCGACCACCAACCCTATTGCTGTCAAAAGAAAAGTAGGCTATATGCCAGACAGCGTGGGCTTTTACGATAACATGACAGCTCTTGAAAATCTTATTTACATTGCCAGGTTGAACGGCCTGCCCGAACATGAAATACTACAACGTGCCATTGAAACAATGGAGCAGGTGGGACTCAAAAATGACATGCATAAAAAAACATCAGCGTATTCCAGGGGAATGAAGCAACGACTTGGTCTTGCTGATGTGCTGATTAAGCAACCGGATATTATCATTTTAGATGAACCAACACTGGGCATTGATCCCACCGGTGTTAAAGATTTTTTGATGCTCATAAAACAATTGAGCAAACAACAGGGTCTGACGGTGCTTCTGTCATCTCATCATTTGCACCATGTACAACAAGTGTGTGACCGTGTAGGCATTTTTGTTGCCGGCAAATTACTGGTGCAGGGAAATATTGGTACACTCTCAGGCAATCTGTTTGGCAAGGAAGGATATGCCATATCCGTTACCCTCGCCCAGCCAGTTGCTGAGCCCTGGCAACACCGCGCCGCATTGCAAACATTAGGCAATATCACCCAGGTCTCTATTGAAGAGAAAACACTGGAAATATCCTGTGATTGTGACATCACACCAGCCATCGTCCGCTTCCTCGTTCAGGAAGGCTATGACATTATGAGTGTACACAAAAAAGAATACGGACTGGACGACATTTATCAAAAATATTTTGAGAACAATTCAACTGAAAACATTACCAATGAAAAGTCAGTTAGCTTTTTTCAAAGGCCTTTCTTTAAAAAATACAAAAACGGGTAAGCTGTTGCAAACGAAAACAGGAACTCCATTCCAGGTAATTGCAAATAAAGAGATTGCTGATCATATCCGCAGTTGGCGCTTCATTGTACTCATTGTACTGATCGTCCTTACGTTCGTTGCTTCTATGTATGTATCGTTAAGCAATATCAAATCAGTAGTCAATAACACAAACGATCCTGATCATCTTTTTTTATACCTGAAATTATTGACCACAACGGATAACGCTGTTCCACCATTTCATGTGTTCCTGAATTTTTTGGGACCACTGCTTGGTATCGCGCTGGGATTTGATGCAATCAATGCCGAGCAAAACAGCGGAACGCTTACAAGAATAATGGCGCAGCCGGTTTACCGTGATAACCTGTTGCTGGCAAAATTCACAGGTGGCTTAACGGTTGTAAGTACGCTGTTTATTACACTCACATTATTGATGGTAGGTGGTGGACTTATATTGACAGGGGTACGACTCGAACCGCAAGAGATGTTGCGCATACTCGCCTTTATTGCAATGACCGTCGTCTATGTCGGTTTTTGGCTAAGCCTTTCCATATTATTGTCGGTTAGGTTCAGGCAAGCAGCAACCTCTGCCCTGACAGCAATTGGTATATGGATATTCTTTACCGTATTCTACCAGGTAGTGGTTAATCTTGTTGTACGAGCCTTCTTACCCGATGCCAATCTTCTTTCCCAGGATGAGATCATTTCTTATAATGAAATTATTCTCAATATCCTACGTATTGCCCCCAGCCAGCTTTATACCGATGCCACCACTACATTGCTAATGCCGTCCGTTCGTAGCCTGGGGCCTATTACTATGGAGCAGATGGCAGGTGCTATACCATCACCGTTACCGTTTAAAGAAAGCCTGCTGATTGTATGGCCACAGGTAAGCGGTCTTTTAGCTGCAACAGTAGCTTGTTTTTCACTTTCCTATTATCTCTTTATGCGCAGGGAAATAAGAAGCTAACGGTCATATATATGTGCAATACCTTACTCGCGAAGGATTCGCTTGTAAGGTATTTTTTTTCGCTAAAATGCTGCATGCATTTCGAGCTTTGTGTTTAAATAAGAAAAATATTTAGGCAATAGATAAAAATAATAAGTCAGGATTTCTTTTTTTAGATTGAAAAAATTTTACGTGAGTAATTGCCCCCGGAAAAGTTTGTGCATCGTATTTATGCGTTCAAAATAACCTCCAATAATCTTTTTAAAATACGGCAAAGCAAAACCTGCGATATTGCTCAACATTTTTATTACAGAAGGACACACAAACGACATGTCCATTTTAGTCCCGAAACCATTTATACAACGGAAATTTCACCGACAACGCTATAATTAGTGGAAATAATTACCCAATAATCTAAATAGGATTTTTTCGATTTGGTTTTATCCGCCAACCTCGTCAATAACGAACTGATCTGCGTATCCAATTTTGCAACAATTCCGATACAAACTGGCCGAAATGACCTACCTTTATTTGGTGAATGTAAGTTCTTCATCATCCAGTCTTGATCAGCCTTAATTTATTACACGCTTCATACGGTAAGAATTTCTCCTCCTCTTTACTATTGTTGTAGTTCTACTGTCACTTTATCAAACTCTTTACCGGTTATGTACTGACACGCCTGTTGCGATGAGGCTCATATTGTCGCTTTTACAGGCATGTATTATTCAAATTAGATACACTTCAGTATGAAACTATTACGCCATCTTACCGATCCTGTCTATGATGTTACCTACCATGCAAACAGTTACGACAGATTGTGGCTCAAATCCATGATAGACAGACGAGACCTTCCTTTTATTCACTTGCTAACGATTATACATCTTACAGTGGTGCCAATTGCCGTTCTCCTGTTCACTAACATATTGCATGGCTGGCTATGGCTGTTTGTTGCAACGGGCTATTTCTATTTGTCTCAATTCTATTTCAAAGGCAGGTTCGGATTAATGTTCCATTGTTTATGCCATCGCAAAACCTTTAAATCACCTTATCAAACCAAGTTTCTTTTTTATGTTACATGGATCATATGTCCACTTTTTGGTCATGCACCAGAAGGATATTTCAGCCATCACCTGGGAATGCACCACGTAGAAAACAATACAGAAGAGGACTCCAGCAGCACCATGTTTTATCAACGAGATAGCTTCAAAAGCTTTCTAAGATATTTTTTTCATTTTATCCTTCTGGGATTTAAAGAAACATTTGCATACCTGCATCGTCACAAAAGAAAAACATTATACACAAGATATACCTGGGGAGAATGGCTGTTCATTTTATTCTGTATTTGCATGTGCTTTGCAAACCTGAAAGCAACACTGGTTATTTTTGTAACGCCGCTTTTGTTTGCACGACTTGTTATGATGTTGGGTAATTGGACGCAACATTCGTTTATTGACAGTTCAAAGCCGGATGATATTTATACGAACTCTATCAATTGCATAAACACAAAATATAATCATGTATGCTGGAACGACGGGTATCACATTATTCACCATCTTCGACCCGGCCTCCACTACACCGAAATGCCTGGTGAGTTCTGGAAACGTAAAGATGAATTTGCGAAGAAGAAATCTATTGTATTTGATGGTATAGATTATTTGCAGATATTCATTTATCTTATGACCAAACGCTACCACAAGCTGGCTGACAACCTGGTAAATATCGACGGTACGTTTGACTCACAGCAACAGGCAATTGACCTGCTTCGGGAAAGAACAAAAAGGTGTATACATCATCTTTAAGCAATCATTTACCCAAAAAACGAGATCGTATTTTTTATTTTTAATACTGATAGAAAAGGTTTGTCTTAATTGAATGATATAGGTTCCTACCATATCACAATTTTCTTTTTATTTGAAAAAAAAGAGGAGGCCATTATAGCCTCCCTCTTATATTGCACATGAGAGAAAAAAGCGAACTGCTAATTTTTTCTGCGATAAATCCTGTTACTATAAAAGACTTTACCCCTTCCCCCATATTCATCTACAGCAACCGGTTCATCAATTGGAAGTGCTGATTTCTTTGGCCTTATTATCAGCTTCTTTTTTAGCCAGCTTATCTCTATAATCAGTTATCATGGTAATCTGCGAATCGATCCTCTTCGTTGACTTGTTCTCGCGAACCAGATTGTTCCTGATCTCATCGCCCACTTCCAGTGCTTTCTCAAAATGGAAATTTCTCCAAAGAATATAGAAGTATGTATCAAGATACTCGGGGTTGCGGTTCCTTGCCAAAAGATCTTCCATCCATTTTATGCCGTCGATACCAGCATCTCGTCTTCCTGTACAATTACCCAATAAGGCAGTCAGTGCAAGCGTATAGCTATCATCATTTTTTCCATATTTGTCAAGGAACGCGGTGCCACGTTTCATGTATTCCTTCACGTTATAATCGCCGGTGCTGTCCTGCACTTCAAAGGCACTGAAGAACATAGCATACTCTTCATAATAAGGATACTTTTTGGCTTTAAATTTCACCTTCGCAACTTCGTATTCTTTTCTCGTCTCTTTCCTTATCATGCCTTTCAAATACCAGAGATAGGAATCAGCAATGTACTTGTCTATTTCAGACTGGCCAACAGTTGTGTAGTAGTCTTTCTTATTGTCTTCAATATAATTAAACACAGGAGTGAAAGGTGTTACTTTGATAAAGTTTGCCAAATCGAATATATTCTTTCTTGCCTTCTCCTCTTTCTTTAAATTATTAAAATAAGTCTCGAAGTCTGCGTTCGCCTTTTCTGTACGATAAGCAGATTTGAGTGATCTGAAATACTTGCGAACAAATTCATCTTCTCTGTTACCGCTGTTCCATTCCTTTATCAGCGATAATAAATTTTTGTCAGGGCTCAGTGCAATTTTCGCCAGCTCTATCAAGCCTTCCGGAGAAGTACCTCCAGCTGCTGAATGAATCAATTCTCCATTCTTATCCATGAACATAAGAGTAGGATATGCATTGATCTGGTATTTCTCCCCCAGCTTCACTCCTTTTCCTTTATCATCGCATTGCACTTTGCAATTAATAAATTGTTTGTTGAAAAAAGTTCCAACCTTTTCAACAGGAAAAACTTCTTGTGCAAGTGTTTTGCAGGGAGCGCACCAAGATGTATAGAAGTCCACAAATACAATTTTGTTTTCGGCTTTGGCCTTTGCAAGAGCAGAATCGAGGTCGTGCTCAAATTCAATACCCTGCGCATTCGTAACGAACGAAGAACCCATCGCTACGAGAATGATGCCTATGGATTTCCTGATTTTTTTTATGTTCATTTTAATACAGTTTATTTATGATTCAATGCCGTTTAGTTAAGGATGCTTTCATTTGCATGATGTTCCATAGCCCGAAAAGAAAAACTGCTTGTCATCCCGACGAAGGAGGGATCTGAGTGCATATCTTCGAAGAGTGTTCACAAGCGTTAAACCCAGATCCCTTGTGCCCCGGGATGACAAGCAACATTCTTCCAATTCTTCAGACATCTTAACGAAACGACATCGATTTATGATTCGTATTGTGTGTCCAACTTACAAATGATAACTACCTGATGACTTAAGAAAATATTTAAACCAACACTTTCTTAATACTCAGATTGCTTTTATTCTTTTCTTATTAAAGCGGAAATAGTTCGGTAAGTTTCTCTTCCAATGCTTCTGCTCTCAGGTTCTTCGCGATGATCTTACCATTGGGATCCAGCAGTACATTTTGCGGAATGGCTCTGACAGAATAGAGTTGCGCTACTTCATTGTTCCATCCTTTGAGATCTGACACTTGTTGCCAGGTTAGTCCATCTTTTTTGATTGCGTTCAACCAATTTTGCTTCTCTTTTTCGGTATCAAGAGAAATGCCTAAAATGTCAAATCCCTTGTCATGAAATTTCGCGTACGACTTTACCACATTGGGGTTTTCAGCGCGGCACGGACCGCACCACGATGCCCAAAAATCAACCAGTACATACTTTCCGCGGTAGCTGGATAGTTTTACAGGATTTCCCAACGTATCGTTCAGCGTAAACTCAGGCGCCACCGCCCCAACGGCTGTTTTTTCCATCTTGTCAAGCATTACAGCATAATCTTTACCAGCTTTGCTGTTTTGTACATTTTCTGAAAAAGATTTAAACAATGGAGCCACTACAGCATAGTCAGGAATAGAGCCTCCGAATTTTTTCAGGGCATCAAGACTTACCACACTGCGTGGATGAGCTTTGATAAACGTTGTATATGCATTCTTTTGCTCTTCGTCAATTGCATTGTATTTTTTATCTAATTCAGCACGAACTGCTTTGTCTTTTTGTTTCTCTTGTGGCAATGCACGATAGTCGGCCATGAATGCATCCATCTTGTCTGTCGAAGGTTTTAACGCCTGTATCAGATTTTCATAGTCGTCATTAATGTTCCCGGATATTTTGGCTGTCGCAAGAGAATCTTTTCCGTTTATTTTAATATTGCCGGATTCCAGGTACATGGTTTTCCGCTGTACATTCTTTCCCTTGATTCCATCACCGAGGTAACTAAAATTTATTGTTCCCTGTATAGGCTCTTCAATACTTCCTTTGAATGCAAATTTGCCTTTTATAATGGCAGAGGAATCGAAGATGGCCTGACTACCCTGGCGATAGGACAGATACGCCTTTGCAGGTGCGTCAATATCTCCTACTCTTCCGCTGATAGTAAATTCTGCTTTTTGTGCCAGCAATGTGCAAGGCAATAAAACTGCAAGACCGATTACGCTTAATTTCATTAATTGTTGTTTTACAAGGTTATGGTGCCTGGAAATTAAACGCAGTTATTTTTCCAAAGCCGCCGTATGTTTTTATGTATGCCGGATCTGTTACAAGTCCACCCACTCCCAGTGTTTGTAGCGGAATAGCGATGATCTTTCCTTCTTTGGTGTTTTCATTGTATGTACTTAACAGCAGCAATCTGTTAGCTGAAGTTGCAGCTATCCTTTGTGTATAGTCGTCAGGGGCAGTTAAACTCGGTAAAGACATTCTGCCACCTTTAATATGCATTTTCATTCCGGTGATCTTTTCTCCATTCGCAACGGTGTATCGCACGGTTGGACTTGTTCCACCTCCCGTCAACAGCGTTGTTGAATACACTTTAGTATCTGTTGCATAAAACAGCACATTCTCCTGTGTAGATTCGGTATAAAATTTCGATTGGCCAATTTCAGGATTGCTGCTAAGATCATTTATAGCATAACCCATTTTGCCATTTACGGGCGATAATACCGACAGCTGGTAAACAGCGTACTGGTCCAGATCCCTTGTCTTCATTACCGCAAATACTTTTTGATTATATCCTTCCTCCATGTTCAGACAAGTTTTATTTCCCATGTTATTGGGATCATATGCCGGCGCGGGATTAGAGTTGTCAAATACAGGATAGGCCACTAGTGGCGCAGAGTTAGATGTGATGGTAGGCAACATCAGGAACCTGTTGTTTTTTTCGTCATAAATAGCTCCGCCGTTGGTATTGGCCGTTTGCAGGCCACACATTTTTTGACACGTGTAGTCTGTCTTGTCAAACAGGAAAGCATACCCGTATTGGAAATTCGTTCCATACCGGCTATGCACTTTTCCGTTATTAACAAGATACTCGTGCGCATTATTTACAGCCACGCTCTGCACCATGTTCGGACTTATTGCAGCCGGAGGAAGTATGAAATTATCGTTCCCTAATTTAGTGTATACATAGCTGATAGGATTGATACGGGTTATGGCATTATCTGTTATGCAAGTGAGCACGCGGTTGTTTTGATAGTTCATGTAAGCCACCCCCTTAACAATCCCTGTAAGCGGCGCTCCGTTGGCGGCGCTGTAGAGATTTCTGTAAGTAAAGCTAACACTATCGTATAAGATGTTTGAAGTAAAATTATATGACATGATCAGGCTCAGATCACTATTGATTCCATCTTTTGTATCAGCTACTACTAATCCTTCACCAAAGCGCGGATTTACGGTCACGATCCATGAAAAGAAAGCCTTGAGATTGGTAGTGGTGTCTGTTACTGTCAATATAAGTGAATAAGCGCTTGAATTCGGCGCCTCTGTAACTACTCCTTCCAGTTTCTTCTGCGTGCCTATGACACGTTTGTAACCCTGGAAATAATTCATGGTCCAGCTGTAGGTCAGATTGTCGGTGTTCATTCCCGCTTTGGAAATATTCGGACTAACCCTCAAAGTATCCATTTGAAATACAACATAAGAACCGGGAACGCCTGTTGTGTCAATAACAATAGGGCTGGGAGTATGTATATTATAATTGGTTCGGTCCTTTAAGCAGGATACGGCCAACACAGAAATGAACAGCAGTATGTATGGTGATATTTTTTTCACAAAGGTAAATTTGATTTTATGAATTCATTTGCATGCTAAATCGGCATGGTAACCAGCTGACCGGCATAAGCTCCATCATCGTGTTTCAATTCATTGCCAGGGTGCGCAGCGTTGTAGTTTATCAGCGCTTCCTTTACCTTTAAGCCATATGCCTGTATCTGGTTTGCGTTCCACCACCAGGTCACCGGATCCGCAGCGGCTTGCGTAGGATCGTAAGGAAACGACGACACGCCCGCTGCCTGTATCATAAACTTGTACCAGCCTGTTGAAAATGGTGTTCCAAAATAATACTTCAACCATTTCCAGTTAGATGGCTGAATTATTTTTCCTGTCCACGTTATATCTACAATCGGGCTCAGCATCGGGTCCAGTTCATTAGAGCCCACCAGTTGAACTCTCATCTTTACGATAGAGGAATCTACCGTTGCATTTCTTTTTAGCACAATAGCCACTTTCCCATCAAAGCTGTTTCCGGGCACTTTACCCTGCTTGATTTCATAGAGTGTGGCCGGCACATTGGTGTTGCTGTCGTTAACGATCTGAATATTGAATGACCTGTCATGATCACTTTTATTTCCCGATAGTTTCACCGCCAAATAAATGGTTTTGGCACTGGAGTCAATATCTTGTGTAAACGAGTAGGAATAGGTTGGTGCGGTAAAATATACTGCAGGGTCATCCTTGTAAATTTTAATTTCCTCCTTTTTACAGGATGCTAAAAAGACAACTATGAGACTGGAATATTTTATTAATTGTTTCATGATTGTTCTATTTAAAGTTTTGACTTTTGTTTTTTCGTGAGGGATTATTGTCCTCCCATTTCGAGTTCTTTTTGCGGCAATGGCAGCACATATACACTGTTATCCATAAATTTTGAAGTGCCCGGAATACCTGCTTTACCACGTCTTTTGTAGTAGTAAAAGAGTTGTCCTTCGCTTACAAATTCCTTTCTGTATTCCTTTTCAATCTCATTAGTAACGCTGTCCTTTGAAATGTTCGTTGTCAAATTATACGAACTTGAAATCCCACGGTTTATTCTCACCGTGTTCAGATAGTTTACTGCATTTGCCTGGTTGCCGGTTTCGTTGTTGGCCTCGGCGAGTACATAGAACATTTCGGGGAGTTTAATAATAGGCATCCTGTCCTTGAATGTGGAATTTGTAACGTAGGTGAATTTCAGCAACAGGAAATCCGTGGTGGAAACTTTATTGTACAATTCCTTGTAACGGTAATCTGACAATGACATGTTGGGCTTCGTTGCTGTTTCATACAGGTTATTTGCAACCGTACCATTGTGATTGAGCCGCGAGTAATTGATATTGATACCATCTAAAGCATACTGCTGAATGAAGGGTTTCACTATGTCGTATAAATTCTGAACATTCAAAGAGAAAACATGCTCTGTGCTAAAGGTGTAGTCTTTGTTTACCGGATTAGGATCATTGATATTTCCGCTGTGAAAAGTAACGAGGTTCTGCATACCGCCTGTTATCACTTTATTGGCCGCAGCTATGGCTTTGTCATATTCTCCGGTCCACAGATACAAGCGGGCCTGCGTAGCTTTCACAGCAAAATAATTGAACCGCCCTCTTCTGTCGTTGTAGAACAAATCAGTGTTGGGTATTTCCAGTGTATTTTTTTTAAGCGTGATAGAATCATACGGTGCCAGTAATGCCTCTGCTGTATTAAGATCTTTCTTCAGCGAATCAATATAATCAGAAATCGTAACGGGAATTGTTTTCGCCTTTGAATATTTTGTAACATAGGGAAGAATTTTGGTGGTTAGTTTGGAAGGATCATTTGCAAGGTTTCCGTAGCCAAACAAACGTAGAAGATCAAAATGCAGGAACGCTCTCAATCCTACGCTTTCTCCTTTTATGAAAGCATAGTTTGCAGGATGCAGCATGCTTTTCTTCTGGTCTATATTTTCAATTAGATTATTCAGGTTAGCAATTACATTGTAATTGCCTGCCCAGATGTTTTCAATTTTTGGAACAACGGTTAATTGATCATATTGGTACAGCGATGCATAATAATAAGGATTGCTTGATGTTGCTATATAGTATTGTTGGCCCAGGGCATCAACGAATCCAACGTTATTTTCAAAGCCGTAGGTGCTGGTATTTGTCATCAACAGGTAGTTCCCAATTAATGCATCTTTAAACCCCTGCTCAGATTCGAATAATTTATTCGCTGAAATTTGCGACTTGGGGGAAATCTCCAGCCACTTTTTACAAGATGTTAATCCTGCGAAAAGCATTGATATTAAAATTAATTTCTTCATACTGTTAGTTTAGTAATTGGTTATTCAATTCAGGGAAACCCACGGTTGTTAAAATGTTGTCTGGATCGAGAAAGAAAATTTTCTTGAAAACGGGTAAGACAACCCACGTTCAACTCTTATAGATGATAGCATAAAGACATCATTCATATAAAAGCCGCAACGCAAACGCTCCATGCCAATACTTTTTACAAATTTCCATCTGTAGAAATCGTAAGAGAGATTTACAGAAGCGAGGCTGAATTCGTTTCTGTCCTGCACAAACCGGTCGCTTGGTTGTGTTCTCGTGTATTTTACAGTGTAAGTGCCATCGGGGTTTTGAACGCTCACTGCAGCAAGAGACTTGTAAGGCTTTACATCGCCCGGCTTTTGCCATGTGCTGTTTAACACTCTTTTATCTACGTTAAAACTCATATCCACATTTTCAACCCTGTCTATCAATGTCTGATTGTATAGTTGCGCGCCATAGAGATACCTGAAAAACACGTTTAGTCCTAAGCCTTTGTATTCGCCATTGAAACCAAGTGTTCCTGTTAATTTTGGCATATTATCGCCCACCACCTTCTGGTCAGCTGCAGAATAAGTGTAGGTTTTGTTTCCATTTTTATCCAGGTAAATCTCCTGGCCATTTGCAGGATCTATTCCCATTGACCGAACCGCCCAGATAGAGTTCATTGACATGCCCTCGTAATATTTGACAACGGCTTTATTATTGAACTTGTCGTTTGCAATCTTATCCTGGGCTTCATTGTAAGACCTTAAAGCATCCGAAATGGAAACTATCTTATTCTCGTTATGAATGGCCGATCCGGTAACGGAAAAGAACGACCTGGTTTTCGGGTTGGCATAAAAAGTATAAGTAAGCATTCCTTCAATACCTATGTTCCTTATTTTGCCGAGGTTTTCTTTCACCGAAGCAAAGCCTGTGGAAGGAGCAACAGAGTAATCAATCAGGGTGTTCAAAGTATTACTCTGATACACATCTATACGACCAACCAATTTTTTCTTTATAGTAAAATCTAGCCCTACGTTATAATCCATTTTCTGCTGCCATTTCAGGTCCGGATTGGCAAGCCCCATCAGATAAGCGCCCAAATAATTCTGGTACACTTTGTCGAGCACATATTTGTAAGTGGCAATGGATTGATAAGAACTAAAGTTCTGAGAACCGGTTGATCCAACTGATCCACGTAGTTTCAAGCGATCAAACAAGTTGAGATTCTGTACCCATTTTTCATTTTGAATGTTCCAGCCAATACCCGCGCTCCAAAAATTTCCCCATCTGTTGTTTGAGCCAAATTGAGAGGAAGCACTGGCCCTGTACGTAGCATCAACAAAAAAGCGATTGTCGTACGAATAGTTGGCAACCGACAACACGCCCACATCGCGGGAAGTTCCTTCTGTACCCGTTGGGCGGCTATTGTATTTGGCGTATTGATTAGCAAATAAGATATCGGTCATTCTATCATTAGGAAATCCTTCTGCCTGGTATATCACTTCTTCGAAGCTGTTCTCGCTGAGGTTACCACCAACGTTGGCAAAGAAGTAATGTTTATCGCCGAATAGTTTTGAGTAATTGATGTTAAGGTCGCCGCTGTATCTAACCTGGTCGCCTTCGTTGCGTTTATATGATCCCTTTCTGAAAAAATCGGCACCAGTATAGCTATCAAACTTTGCATAGTTGGCGGGATAAAACTCATCAGCCTGGTTTTTTGTAGCAGTCACCCCGGCTCTTAAAGTGGTTTTCAATCCCGGCAGGATAGTCATTTCTGTATAGAAATTATCCGTTACATCCAGGTAGTCATTTGTCAGTTTGATATTGAGCGTTGAATTGTACAATGGATTGGGTGCATATAAACTACCGATGCCAGAATATCCCGTATAGGGAATGATTCCGGTTTCAGCATTCTTCTTAACAATTCCAAATGAATCATACGGTGTCCAGTAAGGATTCATTTTTGAATAGTCACCAAAAGTGCCATAGGGCGAGTTCGTTCCTTTGTTGCTTGTTACACTTAAGATATCGCGGAATAACAACTTTTTGTACCTGTACGATAGTGAAATTGAAGTGGCGAAAGTGTTTCTGGATGAACCTTTCATTACCCCCTGAATATTGTTGTAAGAAAAATCGGCGATTACATTCAGATTCTTCTCCCCGAGTTCGACTGACAATGCATGTTTTTGTCCCAGGCCATTTCGCAGTGGCAAAGAAGCCCAGTCAGTGTTTACACCCGCAAGCACTGCCGAAAGATGGGCGTTATACTGTTGGTCCAGCGTTAATTGCGTTTGAAAGTTTGGAACCACTGTCGGGTTTTGAGAATACATGCCGTAGATCTTTTCGGCCTGCAACTTTTCAGCAGAGTTCATAAGATTATAGCTCGAAAGATCGGGCATTTCCCAATCAAGGCTTCCACTATAAGAAATCTTCGCTTGTCCTCCCGTAAGTTTTTTTGTTTCAATAACAACAACGCCATTGGCAGCTTTCGATCCGTACAAAGCTTTTGCGGAAGCGTCTTTCAAAATAGTAACACTCTCAATGCGGTTCATGTCCAAATCAACCACTTTTGTAAGACTGGCTTCAAAACCATCGAGAATAAAAAGCGGCTGATTTGGATTATTAACATACCCACCTTTCAAGTCCACATCCTGTTGTTGAGGAAAGGAAGAAGTACCTCTTAAATTCATATCGGGCATTTGATTGGGATCAGAGCCCATAGTGAGGTTATCGAATATCATAAGAGAAGGTTCCAGAACCTTAAGGCTCTGCATAAGATTCTTGTTGTTCACTCTAAATAGATCTTCTTTGGACAAAATAGTGACGGCCCCTGTAAAACTATTTTTATTCCTGTTAACGATACCGGTTACCACCACATCTCCCATTCCGGTAACCTTTGCACTTAAAGTCACATTGATAACAGGTTCTCCCGAAATCACCACTTCTTTTGTAGTCATACTTGCGCCGCTAAATACAAGTACCTTATCTGAACTGGTTACAGATAGTTGATAAAAACCTTCGGTATTGGTAGAGGTACCCTTGTGGGTTCCTTTCACAGTTACCGATACACCGGCCAAAGCGTCACCCCCTTCACCGGTAACACGTCCTTTTAAAATCCTGTCCTGCGCTGACGCATATTCATTCGTGTTCGATTTAGAAGGTTCCTCCTTCTGTTTAATTACTATTTTTTTACCCTCAATAGAATAGTTGAGGTTTTTACCACTCAGGCAACGTTTCATTACATCATCCAGTGAGGCATTAGACACTTCGATGCTAACTTTTCCCGCACGGTTCAAAGTTTCATCCTTGCAGAAAAAACTGAAATTTGTTTGCCTGTTAATTTCTTTAAAAACGGTTTGCAGGGAAGCGTCCTTTAAGGAGAGACTAATGTTTTGGGCTTTGATGGACGCCAATGTGAATAAGGAACTCAGAAGAACCAAAGTCATTTTCAATTTCATAAGCATACATACTTTGCTTGATTCCCGTTACACCGCTTGTCGATTCAGCGTGAACGTGATCAAATGTTCGTAATAGTTAGTTTTGATATAATAGACCGCCAATTTATTGTTGGCAGGGTATTAACTGTGGCAGTTGTTAAGTATAGCGTTTCCGGTATTGTTAAATCTATAATTGAGACCTTTAACACCTCCTTTTTTGATTGATTAAAAAATAATTTATTAAGCTTCGATTTTAGAATTGAACCACTATCTTTTTATTTTCAATTTTAAACTTAATGCCTTCTGCTTCCATCAAACTCAGCACCTCTGAAACATCGCTGTACCGACTCACTATTCCCGTAAATGTCTCATGACTGATTTCCCCCTTATATTCAACTTCCACGTCGTACCATCTACTGATTTGCCGCATAATGGTTACGATATCCTGGCTGCTGAAATTGAAGCTTCCGTTTTTCCAACCCATCACCGATTCAAGGTCAACGTTCTTTTTAACATTGATCTTTCCGTCATCACTCAGCTGAACCTGTTCGCCAGGTACAATAACGGCAGATTTGTCGTGCTGTAAATCGTTAAAGCGAATACTTCCTTCCAATAGTGTAGTATTCATCTGCGGTTCATCTGTGTAAGCATTGATGTTAAAATGGGTTCCGAGTACTTCCACTTCACCCTTACCATCAATGTTTATCTTAAACGGCATGTCTTTATTTCCAGCCACTTCAAAATAGGCTTCACCGGTAATTTCCACGCGTCGTTCGCTTCCAATGAATTTGGTTGGATAACGAATAGAACTGCCTGCATTTAACCATACCTGTGTACCATCTGACAATGTGACCTGGTATTGCCTGCCTTTTGGCGTTCTCATTACATTATAAACCACCTCATTTCCACTACCCTCATACGTCAATGAACCATTAAGCACTTTGGCGGTAATACCACCTTGCAAAGCAACAACACCATTCTTTGTTGAATCTAATAATACCTGCGAACCATCGGCAAGCGTAAGGACAGCGCCATTATTACCGGGAACGATATCTGTTTTTGTCTGTGCTATGCCGGCAGTGCCCGCATCCTTTCTGTTATTTGTATAGAAAAAAGCCCCCGCTCCCAATACAAGTATAATTGAGGCTGCAGCTACCCAACCCCATCTGCGAAGAGTACGCATACGATAAACGCCAGGCGCCGGATCAACAATATCTTCACGATGAATCTGCTGAAGAATCTTTTCCTTCATTTGCTTTTCCAGCAGCACCCGCATGTTTTCAGGTGCAGCAACCTCCACCACTTCGTCATGGAAGGCATAATACCAATCGTTTACCAGCTGCTTTTCTGCATCCGAGGCTGTGCCATTCAAATAGTTGTTGATAGCAATCTTAAGTTGTTCAGTAATCTCCATTGTATCGCTTCTTATAGTAAAGTGTAAAAAGAGAGGAGGAACACGTACGTGAAAACAAAGTTTTTTTTAGAAAACCCAGGAAAACATCACTTTGAGTGATTTTCGAAGAACGCGAAGCGCTTTTGACAGCTGCGTTTCAACGGTGCGGGGAGAAATATTCAGCTCACTCGCAATTTCTTTCACGGAAAGTCCTTCCCCGCGGCTGTATTTAAAGATCAAGCGGCATTTATCCGGCAACTTGTCTGTTTCATCATTTAAAAAAGAGAGCAGGTTTTTGTAATCTATTTGTTCTTCTACCGTTTTATGCCCTGCCTCTTCCGATCCGATATGCCCTTCAACCAAAATGGTTTGACCAGATTTACGCAAATGCGTGAGGGTCATGTATTTAACCGCGGTAGCCAGGTAGCTTTTTAAAGAATGGACCTCTGCCCTGTTCCGGTTGCTCCAAAGACTGGTAAAAACATCCTGCACAATATCCTGTGAAAGGTGAATATCTTTGGTGCGGTTGTAAGCAATAGCATATAGCAATTCCCAGTGTAGGCTGTATATATGGGTAAAAGCAGACTCATCTCCTTGCCGCATGCGCAAAAGCAGTTCTTGTTCGTCGTATGATTGAATGGCTGGCAAAGTTTTGGTATAAAAAAATAGATAATCAAACTTATTGAATTATTAGAAATAGTAATCACTGTTGCCGGTAAAAAAATTGACCATTTCTGCTCTGTGTATTTCTTTTCAAAAGTTTTGATTATTTAGCTTTTAAATAAAAAGTAAATATGCTTTTATCATTTACCAAGCCCTTCACATACTTTTTTTCCTGAAAGCACAGGAAACCCAAAATTTGCAGAATAACGGAAAAGAATTTTTCCTGTGTATATTTTTTAGTGAGTTAAAATATTCCTGTATACGGAGTTATTTAAATTGAGCGACCTGACCTGTAGATGCCTGCACCGCCTTCCATTGAAAACTGAGCGGGTCCATAGATTTTTTGCGGCTGGTTAAGAGATCAATAGGCACATGTATAAATCTGTCGTGCATATATCCGATAACTAGTCCTGTTTTTCCCGCCATTGCTGCATGAACAGCGTTTCGGGCAAACATGTCACAGAGTATAGCGTCTTCTGAGTTAGCTGCGCTGCTCCTGACAATATAACTGGGATCAATGTATCGTATCACTACTGGAATATTTTCGTTTTTGAAATATTTTCCAATGGTATCCCGCAGAAATACACCTATATCTTTAGCCTTGATGTTTCCCGAGTCGTCTTTTTTCATTTCATCTGCTGTAAATAGGTCCTGGCCGGCTCCTTCAGCTACTACGACCAAGGCATGCGAACGTTCAAGAACACGTTTTTTTAATGCAGCAAGAAATCCATTTGGGCCTTCCAGTTTAAAAGCCACCTCAGGAAGAAGGGCAAAATTTACGTCCTGGCATGCAATTGTTGCACCAGCAGCAACAAATCCTGCATTCCTGCCCATAAGTTTTACCAGCGCAATACCATTCTCAACACTTATTGCCTCGTTATGTGCATTGCTCAAAACTTTGCTCGCTTCCGACACTGCGGTCATGTAGCCGAAAGTTCTTGTAACAAAAGCAACATCGTTATCAATTGTCTTTGGAACGCCCACGACCGCCAGGGGATAGCCTCGTTTCTTAGCCTCTTGAAATAATTCATTTCCGCCTCGCTGGGTTCCGTCACCACCCACAGTAAAGATCATATTTACTTCCCGTTGGATAAGGTTGTCAACTGCGATGCGAATATCGACGGGTCCTCTCGAAGTACCCAAAACAGTGCCGCCCTCTTTATGAATACTGTGAACAAATTTTGGAGTAAGCACGACAGGTTCCTTTCCGTTTACGGGATCCAGGCCCTGATATCCTCCACGAAAACCAATCACCTGTTTCACGCCATAAGCGTGATGAAGTTCCAGGAACAAAGACCTTATGACATTATTTAGACCAGGGCAAAGTCCACCACATGTAACTATGCCTGCCCGTGTATTTTTCGGATCAAAAAAGAGTTTGGAACGTGGCCCTGCCAATTCAAATTTCAAGTCGTCTTTTGCGGTCGATGCCGGGTCGATTACAATATTCTCTGGGATGAGAAGGCTGTCGCTGACGCTGTGCCCGATCGGAGATTCAAATTTTGCTTCGCCCAAAACTGTTATATTCATTTCTTTAACCAATTTAAGTCTTAAACAAACTAAAGCTCGAATTGTAATAAAAGGGGTAAAATATTTTTTATGATATCAGCTGCAGAATTCTTCAGTAAGGTTGATTTGTTTTCTAAAAATCGTACCAGGCGTGCACAAAGGGATAATATTCCTTAGAAGTTATATCAGGATGAAATAATAAAGTAAATTTTACGGTTAAAATGCCGCCCTATCTCCAACGACTCTCAATTTTCCTTTTCGCAAACAGATACTGACTACCATTTCACATTAAAATAAGAAATTTGGAAATGGTCAAAAAAAGCCTCACGATCGCAAAATGCGCAAAGTGAGGCTTTTTCTTTGTCTATTTTCCAACACGCCCTTGGCTGCCGTGGAGTATAGATTTATAGCAAAAACTAATTTATTGTATTTAACAACATTCCAATAGAGTATTTCACTCTATGTTTGTTTTATTGTTCCAACACCTTAAACTCGGTACGGCGATTTAATTGATGCTCGGCTTCAGTACATTTCACACCATTTCTACAACCATTTACAAGTTGTGTTTCACCATAACCTTTCGCTGTTAAACGATCGGCGGCTATACCGTGCTGAACAAGATATTTCACTGTTGAAGCTGCTCTGCGTTGCGACAACTTCATGTTGTATGCATCATCCGCTCTTGAGTCAGTATGTGAACCCATTTCTATCTTCCACGTAGGATTATCATTAAATATTGTTACCAGCTTGTCCAACTCAACCGCCGCATCAGGACGAATATCAGATTTGTCCAAATCAAAATAAATATTCTCCAGCTTAATCGCAATAGGCTTGCTTCTATCCGCAACCTGCAACATGTACAATGTTTTGTTGATCGTTTTTGATTCTGTCAATCTTTTTGTCGTCAGATTTTCATTGCGAACATTTGCATAATCCGTTTTTGCTACATTAATTTCATAGTCCGTTGATGAATCCAAATCGAAATGAAATTCGCCTTTCTGATTTGTCAATCCTTTAACTTCAACGCCCGTATTTTTATTAACCAGTGTAACAACCGCATCAGGTATTGGTAAATTGGTGGTTTTGTTTAACACTGTACCTACTAATATAAAGGTCTTTTTCGGCACTGGCGGTACCTCCGGCGAAAAATTAAAGCGATAAATATCATCATATCCTTTACCTCCCGGCCTGTCAGAAGAAAAATACAACGTTTGACCACTTGCCCAAAACGGAGCAAAATCATCTTGAGATGAATTTACGGGAACCCCCATGTTAGTCACTTTCCAACTGTCACCTCCGAATTTTACCGCTTTATAAATATCTAGACCGCCGAAACCTGCCCGGCCATCGGATGAAAAATAGAAATTCCCATCTGCACCAACATAGGGTGTTCTTTCATTACCAACCGTATTTATATCAGCCGACATTCCAACAGGTTCACCCCATTTACCATTCACATCTTTTTTGCTGTAATAAATATCTGTCCCTCCTTTTCCTCCACTCATATCACTTACAAAAAACAAGGTATTTCCATCTGCCGAAATAAATGGATCCCCCACTGAATAACCCAACAAACTATTGTAAGGAAAATTTTGAGGTTCCCCCCAGCTTTGTTTAGAGTCGTCCCAAACACGGTATTTTATAGCTACCATCATTGTATAGGGCACTTCTTTATGCCAAAACGATCTCCTCTTTTTTACATACGTAGTCATCGCATAAAACATTGTTTTACCGTCTGCGGTAAAACTCGGTGACGCCGTATGATAGTCGCCGTTTATTTCCTTTATTAACTTATTGACTGAGTCTGTTCCGTTGTTTTCGTATATATGCAGATAATTTGCACCTGTCCAACCATATACATCCTTTCGTACGTTTTTCAATGAAAAGGATGGCGTTTCCCCAATACTATCTCTTCCGGCATCTGAAGCAAAAATGTATTCACCCTTTTGTAGTACCAATCCCCAGTCCGAATTTTTACTGTTTAGGATCGCCATATTATTTAATCCGCCCTTTACCGGTCTGTTTAACTGTGTAAGAGATGAATCGCAACCTTCCAGCATTTTTTTCGCAAGCTCGTTATTCTGTCCTTTAGATAAATACTGCTGTAATACGTCCTTTGCCTCAGTATACTTACTGTTGGATATCAATACTTGTGCATAACGATATTCATCTTCCGGAGTATGGCTTTGATCCGACAGCACTTTGCTATACCAACTCTCTGCGAATACATAGTTTTTAATTTTACGATTACACTCAGCAACACCACGGGCAGCGTTGAGTGTTTTTTTCTTTTTGTATGCTTTCTGATATAAATCCCGCGCAACACTGTAATTATACAGCGACGCCTGTTCATCTGCCCTTTTCAATATAGCCTGCCCGTAGCCCTGAGCGATTATCCCCAGCATAAAAAATCCCAACGTATATATATATAAGTTTTTCATTACAGTATTTTTATTACACATTTTTCATTGATTACCTCATCAGAAATAGCGAGGCGACAGCATGGCTCCTTTCTTATTCGCAAAAAAGAACCCTATTGATATCTCATGAGTGGAGAACCTTTGTGTCGTTGTTGCATTTAATGAATAATCGTATGCATAGCCTATGCGCAATTTCTCATTAACCATCAATTCCAGCAAGCCAACTACATCCGCACTTTTCTTTAAGTTTTTATCAAATGCAGATTTGTTATAAAAAGATGGTATTGCGGTCCTGTATGAGGCGCCCAACCACAAAAGTTTTTGAAATAAAAACATACTGTTTACATCAAGGCTTGTGGGTCCGGCAAGGTCGTCCTTTAACAAAAAAGATGGCTTCCATGACACCTCATCGGACAAAGGCACCAACCCTCCCGCTGTAAAATACCAGTGTAGTTTCGGAATAACATATACCCCTTTTATGTCGTCTTTTCTATTCCATGAATTGGTGATTAAATTTGATGCAGAAGCGCCGATATAAAAACGATCACTGTTATAGAATACACCCACTTTTGCATCTGGCATAATCTTCGTTTTAGCAGCAGTTATAATGGTAGGATCCCCTTGCTGGTTAGGATCCAGCTTACTCATGTTTAATCGGTCTTGCAAAATACCTATGCCAAAACCGAGTGATAAAGTTTTGCCTTCATATTCGTTGACACCTAAAGGTATCCTGTATGCGTAATTTCCGTAGACTGAAGTATTGGTTTGCGCTCCCAGTACATCATTTACAATCTGGAAGCCAAGTCCTGCTCTGTTATCATGAACTGTTCCGTCAGCTGCCAGTGACATCGTTTTCGGGGCACCGGGAAAACCCGTCCATTGATTGCGATAAAATGCATTGACATTCCATTGTTCGCGATAACCCGCATAGGCTGGATTTATGTATAAACCGTTAAACATATACTGTGAAAACTGAGCGTCTTGCTGGGCATCGGCCGTTTTTGCACACATCAATGTCGCCACACCCATTATCAATCCTAAAAACTTATTTTTTTTCATCCTGCTTTTTTTATTAATTAACCGGATTTTTTCAAATACAATTATTGTACGTTCTCCTTTTTCAAACCAATAGACAGTAAAGAAAGTATAGGATGCAGATGCTTTAAAACATAAACATCCCATACTACTATTGCTTATTCATCACCTCATAATCATTACCCAACCTTTGTAAACTTCCCATTGTTGGCTTGTCTTGTTCAGTGCTCGTATCACGTAGAAATAGGTACCTGCATTCAATCCGTTTCCGTCCCAATTATTTTGATACATCGAATTCTGATACACGACATTGTTCCAGCGATTGAATATTGTAACCTGCACCTGATCATACCCTTCTGTACCTTGTATTACAAACTTGTCATTGTATCCATCCCCGTTTGGCGTTATCACATTCGGTATATGGAATTTGCCCAGCGTCGGTATATCTGTCGTACATCCTGTAGCATCTGTACACGAAGGATCCGGATTGCCAGGATTGTTCGGATCCGCTGGCTTCGTAGGGGTTGATGGCAGATCATCTACCAACACACTCGCCTGATTGCTTACCTTACTAATGCCTGTCAGATCATTTGTTACTTTCACTACAAATGTGAAGCTCGTTGTTGCACCTGTTGGCAGGTCGTTTCCATTAAAGCTTACTGTATTGTTGTCGCTGTTGTAGATACCGCCTCTTACATAACTGGTATGCGCTGGCACCATGTCACTTACAACTATATTGCCCAGTTGAACGTTTCCTGTATTCTTTACATTGATAGTGTAAGTAAGCTCCTCGCCTGCTTGTGCTTTGCCATCTCCACTTGCGTCACTCACACTTTTCCATGTGATGAACGACTCAATTCCCTGTACAGGTATGTCTGTAGTACATCCCGCAAGATCTGTACAAGATGGATCAGGATTGTTTGGATTAGCAGGATCCGCCGGCTTCGTAGGTGTTAATGGCAGATCATCCACCAACACTGTCGCCTGGTTGCTTACCTTACTGATGCCTGTCAGGTCACCTGTTACTTTTACTACAAAACTGTAGCTCGCTGTTGCCCCTGTTGCCAGGTTGTTGCCATTAAAACTTACTGTATTGGTTCCGCTGTTGTAGATACCGCCGCTTACATAACTTGTATGCGCTGGCACCATGTCACTTACAGCTATATTACCAAGTTGAACGTTTCCTGTATTCTTTACATTGATGGTGTAAGTCAGGTTCTCACCCGCTTGTGCCTTGCCATCGCTGCTCGCGTCACTCACACTTTTCCAGGTGATGAACGACTCAACTCCCTGTACTGGTATGTCTGTTGTACATCCTGCAGCGTCCGTACACGATGGATCAGGATTGCCTGGATTGTTCGGATCCGCTGACTTCGTAGGGGTTGATGGTAGATCATCTACCAACACTGTCGCCTGGTTGCTTACCTTACTGATACCAGTCAGGTCATTTGTTACTTTCACTACAAAACTGTAGCTCGTTGTCGCGCCTGTGGCCAGGTTGTTTCCATTAAAACTTACTGTATTGTTATCGCTGTTGTAGGTTCCGCCGCTTACATAACTTGTATGCGCTGGCACCATGTCACTTACAGCTATATTACCCAGCTGAACATCTCCCGTATTCTTTACATTGATGGTGTAAGTCAGGTTCTCACCCGCTTGGGCCTTGCCATCGCTGCTCGCGTCACTCACACTTTTCCAGGTGATGAACGACTCAACTCCCTGTACTGGTATGTCTGTTGTACATCCCGCAGCGTCCGTACACGATGGATCAGGATTGCCTGGATTGTTCGGATCCGCTGACTTCGTAGGGGTTGATGGTAGATCATCCACCAACACTGTCGCCTGATTGCTTATCTTACTGATACCTGTTAAATCACTTGCCACCTTCACGAAAAATCGGTAAGTCGCCGTCGCGCCTATTGCCAGGCTGCTTCCATGAAAACTTACTGTATTGTTGTCGCTGTTGTAGATACCGCCACTTACATAAACTGTATGGGCAGGAACTATGTCTCTAACTGATATATTACTCAACTGAAGAGTACCGGTATTTTTTACTCTTATGGTATATACCAGATTCTCACCTGCCTGCGCCTTGCCGTCTCCACTCACATCACTCACACTCTTCCATGTGATGAACGACTCAATTCCCTGTACTGGTATGTCTGTTGTACATCCCGCAGCGTCTGTACACGATGGATCAGGATTGCCAGGATTGTTCGGATCCGCTGGCTTCGTCGGGGTCGAGGGCAGATCATCTACCAACACACTCGCCTGGTTGCTTACCTTACTGATGCCTGTCAGATCATTTGTTACTTTCACTACAAATGTGAAGCTCGTTGCCGCTCCTGTTGGCAGGTTGTTTCCATTAAAGCTTACGGTATTGTTGTCGCTGTTGTAACTACCGCCTCTTACATAACTGGTATGCGCTGGCACCATGTCACTTACAACTATATTGCCCAGTTGAACGTTTCCTGTATTCTTTACATTGATGGTGTAAGTCAGCTCCTCGCCTGCTTGTGCTTTGCCGTCTCCACTCGCATCACTCACACTCTTCCATGTGATGAACGACTCAACTCCCTGTACTGGTATGTCTGTTGTACATCCCGCAGCGTCTGTACACGATGGATCAGGATTGTCAGGATTGTTCGGATCCGCTGGCTTCGTAGGGGTTGATGGCAGATCATCTACCAACACTGTCGCCTGGTTGCTTACCTTACTAATGCCTGTCAGATCATTTGTTACTTTCACTACAAATGTGAAGCTCGTTGTTGCACCTGTTGGCAGGTTGTTTCCATTAAAACTTACTGTATTGTTATCGCTGCTGTAACTACCGCCACTTACATAACTTGTATGCGCTGGCACCACGTCACTTACAGCTATATTACCCAGTTGAACGTTTCCTGTATTCTTTACATTGATGGTGTAAGTCAGGTTCTCACCCGCTTGTGCCTTGCCATCGCTGCTCGCGTCACTTACACTTTTCCAGGTGATGAACGACTCAACTCCCTGTACTGGTATGTCTGTTGTACAGCCCGCAATACTCGTACACGAAGGATCAGGATTGCCTGGATTAGCAGGATCCGCTGGCTTCGTCGGAGTTGAGGGCAGATCATCTACCAGCACTGTCGCCTGGTTGCTGACCTTACTAATACCTGTTAAGTCACTTGTTACTTTCACTATAAAACTGTAGCTCGTTGTAGCGCCTGTTGGCAGGTTGTTTCCATTAAAACTTACTGTATTGTTATCGCTGTTGTAGCTACCACCACTTACATAACTTGTATGCGCTGGCACCACATCACTAACAGCTATATTACCCAAATGAACATTTCCTGTATTCTTTACATTGATGATGTAAGTCAGCTCCTCGCCCGCTTGTGCTTTGCCATCGCTGCTCGCGTCACTTACACTTTTCCAGGTGATGAACGACTCAACTCCCTGTACTGGTATGTCTGTTGTACAGCCCGCAATACTCGTACACGAAGGATCAGGATTGCCTGGATTAGCAGGATCCGCTGGCTTCGTCGGAGTTGAGGGCAGATCATCTACCAGCACTGTCGCCTGGTTGCTGACCTTACTGATATCAGTCAGGTCATTTGTTACTTTCACTACAAAAGTGAAGCTCCTTGTCGCTCCTATTGCCAGACTGTTTCCATTAAAACTTACTGTATTGGTTCCGCTGTTGTAGGTTCCACCACTTGCACTTACATAACTTGTATGCGCCGGCACCATGTCACTTACTGATATATTATCCAGTTGAACATCCCCAGTATTCTTTACATTGATGGTATAAGTCAGGTTCTCGCCCGCCTGTGCCTTGCCATCTCCACTCGCATCGCTCACACTCTTCCACGTGATGAACGACTCTACTCCCTGTACCGGTATGTCCGTTGTACAGCCCGCAGCATTCGTACATGATGGATCAGGGTTGTTTGGATTAGAAGGATCCGCTGGCTTCGTAGGAGTTGATGGAATTGTATCTACCAACACTGTCGCCTGGTTGCTTACCTTGCTAATGCCTGTCAGGTCGTTTGCTACTTTCACTACAAAACTGTAACTCGCTGTCGCGCCTGTTGCCAGGTTCATTCCACTAAAACTTACGGTATTGTTGCCGCTGTTGTATGAATCACCGCCACTTACATAGCTTGTATTCGCAGGTACCACATCACTCACTGCTATGTTATTCAGTTGAACAGCTCCTGTATTCTTTACATTGATGGTATAAGTCAGGTTCTCGCCCGCCTGTGCCTTGCCATCTCCACTCGCATCACTTACACTTTTCCATGTGATGAACGACTCTGTTCCCTGTACAGGTATACAACTCTTCGTTCTGATAGTTAATGTATCATTTATTGCAACCCAACCATTACATCCTCCTCCCCAAACAGATGCCGTATAAACGCCCGGTTCACTAAGTCCTTTTACAATTGTTGTATCAGCGGTTCCAATTACATTATCTTTATATAAGCTACCGTCTTTAAATATGCGCAGGACATCTTGTGTCCCTGTGCCAAATACAAACATATCAATGGCAATTGGTGTGCCGGAACAGAATGTTATATCTTTTAAACTATTAGCAAATCCTAAATTACCTAAAGAAATACAAGGACAATTCGTTCCGTCGTTATTCTGAAATACACTCAGATTTGTAATTTTAGAGACCGTATAAGGCGCCGAATTATTTATTCGGTAAAAACCACCTGTAGTATTACCATACAAATACGTCGTACCGGATACATCAGTAAAAATAGAGCCACTGCTGTTTTCAGCACTCAAGCCCGATGTTCCCGGATTGATGGTGATCGGTGTACCTGCTAACGCTCCTGTAACAGCATTAAAAACGTATTTTTTGATCGGACTATCGCCTACGTCCACTCCCGTCAGTGTATTGGTATTATTGTCAAACACCCAATCGGCTATGTTATAACCATTACCATTGCCCAACTGTAGCCTACCGGTATATACAGGCGTACTACTGCTCACATTTACTATATAATAATATTTTGCATTTGCATTGTACAGGTAAAGATTGCCATTCATGTCGGATGAACCGCAAATAAATGCAGCATTGGCACTGGTTTCATGACCGCTTGTACCCGCATTTACAGTATTTGGCAAACCTGTTACATTAAAAAACTGTACATTTCCGTTCCGGTCAATTTTTGCCAGGTAACCATAGCCAGTGGTCGCCCAAAGGGAGTTATCCCCACTATAATAACCCATCGAATTATAACTCGTTTTTGCCGGACCGGCAGGGCTATTCGGCAAGGCAGCTATTAGTTGACTTGCGCCTGTTTTTATGTTTATAGAATAGAGACTGTTGTTCCCTACTATGTAGCCATTCTGGCTACAATCGAAAGACTCAAAACCGCTTGGCGGGTCTTGTTGCGCCCTTACAATTGTAGTAGTACAAGCCAGTAAGAGTATTAGTATTGGTAGCCATATTTTTTTTACCAAATACTGTCCGCCATCGAAAATTACATTCATAGGCTTTATTTTGAGCAGTTTGCTTTTCATGATTAGAATGTCGCTGTTTATTTTTTCCGACTGTTTAAACTCAATTCATCTGTTGATCTTGTGAACTTCACCTGTGCACAGTACCCCGTTTGCACATTTGTTCACTGGCTCGGTTTACCATTGTAGTTTTTTTTCATTTTATAAATTTTTAAATAATATGTACATAATACTATATCACCATTGACATTACATATCAACGTTAGATAAGTACTTGAAAACAGGTGGGATCGTTAGATCATTCACTGCTTAATCGCAATGGGCGATTATAAAACACACATCTTTTTTAGTCTGGTAATCTTTTTTGGATGGAACAATTATTTGTTTATAATTGAATCTACTAAGGGGAGACAACGTTCTTTTGCAAATTTAAAATACTGTTTTGCAAACTTTTAGATGTATATAGTACACCAAAGGTTGCAGCATGGACAATGATAATTTCTAAAAATTACCAATGGCCAAATCCCTTAATACTTAATGAGCACCGATTCATTATTTTGATCTTCGTATTTACCAAAATAGTATGCCAACATTCATTTTGTAATCATCGCAACTACAATATTCCTATCGATAAACGTATCGATGCAATAAATTTAGTCCAGGAACAAGAATGAATAAAAGCCTATGGTAAAACGTAAGGGACTCTGATCGGCTGCAAAACAGCTCCGTATTCGCCGATATATGAATGCCAACAAACGCAGCATGAAGCCAGTTTATACAGATGTAGAAAGTGAATTGTTTTTTCAACCAAAACGTCTATGCTTTTCCGTAATGTAAAAAAAGCTTCGCAGGATTTGAACGCAGAGACTAACAGCTATAATTTACGACAACTGATAAGGTCATTTACTGTCTCATTTCAGTTAGATAAATAACGAATTTTCCTAAATTATTAGGAATGCCGATATCTGACCTTTTCTGACAAAATATTTGATGAACAGAATCTTGTTTTATTTTTTTGAGGGAATCCAACGCTTTGTGAATCATTCGCATCTACTATTTGTTTAGTTCTATCACACATACAAAATCGGATAAAAAATATTGACTGTTTTACTTAATTAAAATACTCATTATAAAACCAGGTGATTGAGTATGTATCAAAAGTAAAAAGAGCCCTGAAAAATCGCTTACACGACTACTTGGTTCCATCCCTAAGATAATTATACCAAATGCTTAAATATCATTCACAGGCGAATTTTAACGCCTGTGAAAACAACATTTAAAATAATTATAAAAAAACGTCGACGGCATGTATTTGAACTTTAAAAATTCATTGAAATCATTCTTACTTGGCTGTGTTTCTCTTTTATTTAGCAGTTTAGTGTTTGCTCAGGGCACAGCGACATCTGCAAACATCAACATCCCTACGGCTACAGTTTGCAGTGGGAGTGGAGCTTCTTTAACAGCAACTACCGGATTAAGCAGCCCTACATTTAAATGGTATTCCGATGCATCTCTTTCTACTTTACTTTATACCGGAGCTACATATAAAACAGATGTATTAAGTATCACAACCACGTACTATGTTACTGTTCAAAACGCCACAACTTTGCCTAACACAACTGACCCTAAAACCGTAACAGTAGCTGTAAATACTAATTGCGGCAGTACAACACCTTCTGATTGTGCTGCAACTGGTTCTTTATTGTATTTGGATGATTTTGGCGGCGATAATGCATCTGCCACTAATATCGGTCCGAAATTACCTTCAGGTCAAACAACCTTAGGGTATATAGGTAATATCAATAGCGGCAACCCCGGTAATGGCCAGTACACCCTTACTAAAGGGTGGGGATCAACCCCTCCCTCTCCCCTTGCAGCATGGCAGAGCAAGATGGATGACCATACATTCCCCAATAATCTTAGCAAGGGGTATTTTATGTGCGTGAACGCTTCAGCAACTCCTGATAAGTTTTATGATCACACAATTACAGGAATTTGCCCTAATACCAGTCAACTTTATTTTTCAATTTGGGCGGCAAACCTCGTGAAATCAGGTGTAACCGCTAGTCCTGATGACCCTAGTTTTCGTTTTGAAATTTCGGACCCGTCAACCTCTACGGTTTTGACCAATTTTATTACCGGCCCCCTTCCCCGCCAGTCCAATAATAACGTTATATGGGGTAACTACGGGTTTAGTTTTCCTGTTCCTGCCGGCGTGAGTTCTGTTGAATTAAAAATCTACAATAATACCAGCGGGGGTAATGGTAACGATTTTGCACTGGATGACATTGCTATATACGGATGTTTTCCTCCAATAACAATACCAACAATTGATGGCACTTCAACTCCTTATTGCACAAACTCGTCAATGACTCTTACTACAACTTTTGTTGACAACGGATCGCTCGGAGCAAATTTGTCATATCAATGGTATTACAGCCCATCGCAGAATGAAACTTCATGGAATACATGGACACCTATAGCCGGAGCCACTTCCTCCAGCTATACAAATCCATCACCACAAGCGGGCTATTATCGCGTTGTAGTGGGAGATGCCATTAATATATCAGCTCGAAACTTTAACTGTGTTTCTGCTTCTCCGGCTTCGGCGGTTAATGTGCAGCCCTGTTCATTGCCTCTAACACTATTGTCTTTTGAAGCGTCACATTCGGGTAATGACAACATATTAAATTGGACAACTACTTCTGAAATTAATGTACGAAGTCATATCGTAGAATATAGTAGAGATGCCGTAAATTTTGCTCCGATTGCTACGATACCCGCGACGGGCAACGAGTTCAGCGGCAATCAGAAATATCAATATATACAGCGCAATGTAGAGGGCAATGCATGGTACCGTTTGGAAAGCATAGATATAGATGGCAAATATACCTATAGCAATGTAGTAATGGTAGCAGCAGTTCAAAGCAATGCTCAATCATGCCTAACGAGCAAAAGCATATATCCAGCCCCGTTTACTACGACGCTGCATTTAAACCTATATAGTTGTAAAGCGAAAAACGCGATAATAAACATTATTAATACTTCTGGCGTTATAGTTAAAGAAGAGAAAATTTTGTTGAGTCAGGGAACGTCTACTTATAACCTGAGCAATTTAGGTTCATTGGCTGCGGGCGTTTATATGATCAAAATATCAACAGAGAGTGAAAGTGTAGTGATGAAAACTATGAAGCAATAGTTGCGATAAAAGAGTCTTTCTGTAAAAAGGCAGCGAACGTATTTATTTCATATCAAATACGTTCACTGCCTTTTTGTTTACCAAGAGATTATGATTGGTTGTGGCATTTGACACCCGCGTTGTTTTTTATAACGAATAGGCGAACGCGGAGCGTGTAGTTGGTAAGTTGCCAGCCTATAGTAGTGGTCAGCGTTAGCAGATATCGATAACCATTTTCATTATCCTAGCACCGGCACGGACAATACACCGCCGGTTTGTCCAGCCTCAACGCTGACTCATCCGTGAATATCCGCCTTACATGTAAATGAAACAATTTACCGGCAGATTTCAATAAATTCGCCAATAACGACTTTTTTCAAATAAAATTTATCAATGAGACGACTTACCGTAGCCACAATAATGCTAGCATGGGCAGTGTCAAACTCAGGTTGCTCCAATGCACCTGCGGCCAACAACGAGCAAAATTTAAAAGACAATCCGCTTCTGGCAGAAAGTAAACTGCCGTATAGCATTCCTGCGCTGGATAAAATAAAAGATGCGGATTACCGGCCCGCGCTTCTAAGAGGCATCGAAATTCACAATGAGGAAATAAGGAAAATCGCCGAAAACAACGAAACACCAACATTTGACAATACGTTGGTGGCAATGGAATCGAGTGGCACATTGATGAGACGCGTCCTGAACACTTTTAATATGGTAACCGGCGCCAACACCAATGAGTTTCTCAGCAAACTAAAGGAAGAGGTGGATCCGATGATGGCCGTGCATAATGATGAAATCTTTCTGAATCAAAAATTATTCAAAAGAGTTGAGACTATTTATAACGATCGTGAACAGTTGCAACTGGACCCAGAATCTAAAAGACTTGTAGAATACTACTACCAAAAGTTCCTGATGGCTGGTGCCAGGCTTTCTGATCCTGACAAAACAATTCTTAAACAGATGAATGAACAGGAAGCGTTGCTGACGGCAAAATATAGTAACATATTACTTGCAGCTACAAAGCAAGGCGCTTTGCTGATAAGCGACAGCGCTCAACTTGCAGGCATTGCTGAAACGGACCTGGCTGCTTTTGCGCATAACGCGAGTGAAGCTGGCAGTAAGGGCAAATGGCTCATCTCATTACAAAACACAACACAGCAACCGATGTTGCAATCGCTGTCGAATCGCAGCACACGCGAAGCTTTATTCAATGCTTCATGGACAAGAGCAGAAAAAAGCGATTCCAATGATACAAGGAATATTATCACACAAATCGTTGCTCTCAGAATTAAAAAGGCAAAACTGCTTGGCTTCGACAATTTTGCAGCCTGGAAGCTACAGGATCAAATGGCGCAGAAACCGGAAGCGGTTATGGATTTCTTAAGCAAACTGCAGCCTTACGCAATGAAGAAAGCTAACATAGAGGCAGCAGATATCCAGGCATTGATCGATAAACAAAATGGCGGTTTCAAATTGCAGCCTTACGATTGGGATTATTATGCGGAAAAAGTGCGCAAAGCAAAATATGACCTGGATGAAAGTGAGATCAAACCTTACTTTGACATGAACAAGGTTTTGGAAGATGGTGTTTTTTATGCAGCTAATTTGCTTTATGGCATCACTTTCAAACCACGACATGATATTCCTGTTTACCAGGAAGATGTAAAAGTGTACGAAGTATTTGACAACGATGGCCAGCCGATGGCGTTGTATTTCTGCGATCCTTATAAACGTGATAACAAAGAAGGGGGCGCATGGATGAACAACCTCGTAGATCAGTCTCATCTGCTTAACAAGAAGCCGGTTATTTATAATGTTTGCAATTTCACAAAACCAGCAAAGGGCCAACCGGCACTCATCAGCTTTGATGATGTAACTACCATTTTTCATGAGTTCGGCCACTCGCTGCACGGTCTTTTCGCCAATCAAAAATATCCAAGCTTATCCGGTGCAAATACAGCCCGCGACTTTGTGGAGTTTCCTTCGCAGTTCAACGAACACTGGTCGCTGGACCCTGCTGTATTGTCTCACTATGCAGTACATTATAAAACAGGAAAACCTATTCCTGCAAGCCTCGTCGAAAAAATACGTAAAGCGGCAACCTTTAATAAAGGATATAGTCTCAGTGAATTGGTTAGTGCATCTGTTTTAGATATGCAGTGGCATATGCTAAAAGACACAACGCTCGTTAAAGATGTCGATGCTTTCGAAAAAAATGCGTTGTTGTCTGTAGGAATGCAAATGACGCCGGTGCCTCCGCGCTATCGTAGCACTTACTTTAAGCACATCTGGTCTGGATACGAAGCTGGCTATTATGCTTACCAATGGACCAAAATGCTGGAAGAAGATGCTTATTCATGGTTCCAGGAAAACGGTGGAATCAGCCGCGCAAATGGTCAACGCTTCAGAGACATGATCTTGTCGAAAGGCAATACAGAAGACTACATGACGATGTTTAAAAACTTCCGCGGACATGCACCGGATATTACACCAATGCTGAAAGATCTTGGAATGATTGAAAAATAAATGTCAACCATCGCAATATTTTAAAAAAAGGAGGCAGTGTAAATTGCCTCCTTTTTAGTTCGTACAAGTGATATTCCTCCAGATTAAACCGACGCCATTTTTAAAACTCGCACTCTACCCTGAATCATCATTCGCGTGGCGCTTTTCATTCATAAATAACTACAAATCATTCAAGGATATTGCTCTAATTTATCACGCTTTAAAACAACAGGGTAACTTCATATCTTCGATGTAACAAAAAGTGCAGGCAAGACAAGGCAATGCCTTGTCTCTACGTTTTTCACCAGATAATTTTCAAGCCACATGTTAAACAGAAAAAGCTTTCTTCAATTAAGTTCACTAGGTTTGGGTAGTTTATATTTTTCAAAATTAAGTGCAGCCACGAGCGGCGGTTTCAAGCCAATCGTTATTTCCACATGGGCGGAAGGCATCAATGCCAACAAAGCTGCGTGGGATATTTTGAAAAACAAGGGTCGTTCGCTGGATGCCGTCGAGGCGGGCGTTATGGTCACGGAAGCTTCACAAAATTGCTGCGTGGGTTTAGGAGCTAATCCTGACAGGGACGGCTTCGTTACGCTGGATGCCTGTATCATGGATGAACATGGCAACTGCGGAAGTGTAGGCGCTATTGAGCGTATCAAGCACCCTATATCTGTAGCGAGAAGAGTAATGGAAAAAACACCGCACGTGATGCTTGTGGGTGAAGGGGCTCAGAAATTTGCATTAGCTGAAGGCTTTCCACTTGAACCTCAAAAATTATCTGATGATGCGGAACGTTCATACAAAGAATGGTTGAAAAAATCGGAATACAAGCCTGTTATAAATATTGAAAATTCAGGACAGGGACATGGCCCTTTTGCTCCGTCACATCTTGACAATGGCGATTTGAACCATGACACGATCGGTATGGTGGCACTGGATGCAATGGGCAATGTAAGCGGAAGTTGCACCACGAGCGGAATGGGTTTTAAAATGCGTGGAAGGCTTGGCGACTCTCCTATTATCGGCGCGGGTTTGTTTGTGGACAATGAAGTAGGTGCTGCCACTGCAACAGGTTTGGGTGAAGAGGTTATTAAAATTTGCGGCACCCATTTGGTGGTGGAATTAATGCGCCAGGGATATAAGCCGGAAGATGCCTGCAAAAAAGCGGTGGAGCGCATTGTGAAGAAAGATTATGCAAAGGCGAAAGAGAACCAGGTTGGGTTCATAGCCATTAATAAGAAGGGCGAATACGGCGGATTCTGCTTGCAAAAGGGATTTAACTTTGCTGTTTGCTACGGCGACACTACCAATTTTTTGGTGGACGCGAAGCATTATTTCTAAGTAAAAAGTAAGAAAGCAAAAATCAAAACTCTATGGGATGGTACTCTCATCCACAAGGTTTTGGACTTTCCTGTCGGTTAATATAGTGGAGGTTTTTGACTATTGACTTTCAAATTTTGACTTTATATCAAATAGTTTTACACCGTTCAAATACCACAGCATACTATATGAAAAGATTATTTCCTGCAACAGGTTTGATATTAATGTTACTGTGTTCTGTAGGCGCTTCCGCACAAACACAAACAAACACACAGCCAGACTCCATTCGCGAAAAAATGCAGTGGTTTGCCGATGCAAAGCTGGGCATATTCATTCACTGGGGCATTTATGATGTAAATGGTATTGATGAAAGCTGGAGCTTTCACAATAAAAAAATCAGCCATGCTGATTACATGAAGCAGATGAATGGCTTCACGGCTTCAAGATACAACCCTCAGCAATGGGCTGCTTTGATCAAAGAATCAGGCGCACGCTATGCGGTTCTTACTACCAAACACCATGATGGCGTGGCGCTCTGGCCCACTGCACAAAATCATTTCAGCGTAGTTAAAAATACACCAGCAAAAAGAGATTTGGTAAACCCTTTCTTCGAAGCGCTCGACAAACAAGGCATCAAACGTGGCGCCTATTTTTCCCTGATCGACTGGAGCTATCCTGATTATCCGGGGTTCCTGAAAGATAGCAACCGCTATAAAGCTTCTGATGATCCGCAACGTTGGGAACGCTTTCAGAAGTTTTACCAGGGGCAAATAAGTGAAATAAGCAAACAATATCACCCTGACCTTTGGTGGTTCGATGGCGACTGGGAACACAGTGCAGCAGAATGGCAGGCAGATAAAGTGCGCAAAATAATTTTGGGCGACAAACCGGCGGCCATCATTAACGGACGCTTGCAAGGATATGGCGACTATGATACTCCAGAACAAAATTTTCCCGTTTCAAGACCTGCATTTAAATGGTGGGAACTTTGCATGACCATCAATGGCAGCTGGGGTTACCAGCCCAAGGATACTGCGTGGAAAACGCCGTATGAAGTCATTACCATTTTTGCTGATGCTATTTCCAATGGCGGAAACCTGCTCTTAGATATTGGTCCAAAAGAAGATGGCACCATTCCTCCGCAAGAGATAAATGTTTTGAAAGAGTTGGGTGCCTGGAACAAAAAACATGCAGAAGCGATTTTCAATACTGTGGGCGGTATGCCACAAGGACATTTTTATGGTCCGTCAACTTTATCAAAAGATTCAACAACGCTTTACTTGTTTCTTGCGGGAAAAGTTACCGGCAATGTTATGCTGAAAGGTTTGAACAATAATATTAAAAGCATAAGAGTTGTGGGTACAAACCAAAAGCTGCAGTATAAAATTGTTGGCAAAATATCATGGAGTCCTGTTCCTGGCTTGGTTTACATCGATGTACCTGCTTCTGTGCAGGACAAGTACATGTCTGTATTGGCGGTTGAATTGGACAAGCCGATAAGTCTTTACAGAGGCAAAGGGGGCTTGAATTAACCAGAATAATTTTTAATTCAATATAAAAAGGCGCAACTCCTGTTGCGCTTTTTTTATAACCATCCGAATACATTATTCTTCTTGTCCGGGGTCTTACTCTCCGTCGTTACTGAATGTTTCCCGTAGCCGGTTGCATCCCTTTAATGAGTTTCACACATCCCCCAACAACCGCATACATTATACACCCCAACTCCTACCACTTTGCGGTATTGCAGGGACCAACTGATTTGCTTATCTTGGCGATGCTATCCTAAAAAATTCTATTCTTCTTTCTTACCTCGTTTCACGCAAACTTGTGTCTTTGATTTATCTTTTTGAGTGTAATCGAATAAAGCACTGAACCGGTTTATATGCTCATTCTTCCATTTTGAAGCATGAGGCTAATTTGTAAGTCCTTTTACCCTGCCAACTAATAATCCTGCCTGAACAAGCGTTTTATTTTTTCATTTATAAAAACTCATTTTATGAAATGCAAGATCACCCCTTTGCTCTTTTTAGCTCTTATGATTTTATGTAATGGCTGTAAGAAGGCGTATGACTATATTGAACAGAATCCTTTTGCAACTTGCGACGCATGCAAGGTGAATCAAATTATTGTGTACACTGCCGGAACGAGCTTTGTGTATAACGTAACCTATGACAAAAAGGACCGTATGACGAAGATGGTCACTGATGAGGAACGCATCGGGGCAGTTTACAATTTCTATTTTCGTTATGACAATAAAAACCGGTTAACAGACTATATAAAAACACACAGCGGTTCAGACAATGCAACTGAATGGAGAACATATCAATACTATCCCAACAAAATAACAGACACCTTTTACATATATTGGGGAGGCCCTGTGATTGGTACCAGTAGCGACCCTGCTCCATCACCCGACTTTCCTTCATGGGCAAAGATCCTGGACATTTATTCGCTGGACAGTAAGGGTCGCATAACCCAGCGTTCTCTAGTCCAGGGAGCGAACTCGGGAATAACCAATTTTACTTACAATGCCAGCAACAATCTTGTGTATGATCCTCCTGCTTTATACGACAATAAGATAAACCCTTACAGAACAAACCCTGTATGGCAGTTGACGCAGTGCGACTATAGCGTCAATAATGCCTATTACCTAAACGACGGTACTGTAAAATATCATCCGAAGCCTACTATCACAAAATACAATGCTTATGGATTACCTACTAAGTACGTAGTCAATGACTATAATGCAAATGGGCCTCAATTTGGGATTAGTTTTTATGATTCACTTGAAGTAATATATGATTGCGACTTGTCTAATGTGAAAATAAAATAGACGGAGAGTGGCCAGTGGAGAGTGGAGTGTCAATTGAAAATTAAACTATTGTAATTACAAACCGCACTCTCCATTTTCAACTCTCAATTCTCCACTAAAAAAATCCCAACTGTTTCGGCGGGCAAATCTCACCGTCAATGATTTCATATTCCTGACCGGGCCTTGAAAGGGACTTACGAATCGCCTGTATCTGCGCTTCTGATGCGTCAAATTCTTTCAGGAACTTATTGCCCATCTCCCTGTCTTCTGCGCTTTGAGAGGCAAGTAATTCCTTCACCTTTTCGATCATCGATTTAGTCAACATAGAAACAAAGAAAAAGAAAATCAGTATTATTTCAAACGAGTCAGGTCTCGTTCTCTTGCGAAACGCCCTTCTTTGTGATCATCAGGGATAGCATAATTTTTTCATTGAAGCTTTTAGCTATCAAAAAAAATACCTAAGTTCACTTTCTAACTACCCACACCCTCCCTCTTGTAACGGAAGCGGCTGAGTAGTAAAATAAACCCAAACTCTAAAATTGTACAAAGGTCTGTACAGCTATGAAGAAATATTTTCTGATCATAACCCTATTTTATTCACTGAACCTTGCTGCGCAAAATAAACTTCTATTTGACACCAGCAGGATCGATTCTCATACTAAACTAATCGGGCGATATGATCAATTCGACAGACAAAAAAAGTTTTACTATTTAAACTTCATTATCGAGGATCCTGCCAAAATAAAAAAGGTCCTTACATCATTGCCTTTGGGTACAGAAATAAAATCAGACTACACAAACATGGATTTCCGGATAGACATTATCCAGGACTATAAAAAAACGCAATCGTGGATGGTCAATCCGGATATGAACTGCATACTTGTTAACGACAATTTCTACACGATCAGTATTGACAAAATAAAAGCGTTGGCAGAAAAAAACCCGTTCGATTACAGGTTTGATGCGCTATCCTTCAATACTCTAAATGAATATGAAGAATATTTAAAAAAGCAGAAGAAAGATGATTTCTTTTTGTTTGCTTATACCAGCTCCTTTGCATTTGACGGCACTTTCGAAATACAATTTCCGCGGAACAAAAAATACCCAAGCCCGACTGCAATTCACGACACACTGGCACCGCTGATTGAAAAATTTGTGCCCAAGGGCAAATACAGTATTTCATACATTTTAGATGACAGAAATCTTGCTGATCCAAAACAGTTTGTGATAACCATTTATGGAACCCGCGAACTGTATGATAATTTGCATGTGGAGAACTTAAAAAATCAAAACTGGAAGCAGAACGTTGCGAAAGGATATTTTTTTTACAGAACGATGCGATGATTTTTTAATATTCCAACATTTTCCCAACCTACTTGATATATTTGCGCATCGCGTCAGCCTTAACCGAAGGAGCATTAATTAACCCTAATACAAGACGTCGTGTTAAACACTAAACTATGAAACGATTTATCCTGGCCGCTACTCTTTTTTCCTCATTAAAACTTTCGGCACAAGAGAAACCTTTGTTTGACACGACCAAGGTAGACGCTAATACAAAGCTTATCGGCTATTATCCCCTGTATGACAAACAAAAAACTTATCAATATCTAAACTTCATTATTGAGGATTCCGCGACCATAAAAAAGGCACTTGCCACATTGACACTTGGCAAAGAAGTATCTAATGTTATTGGAAACCCTGACTTCCATATTACTATGGTTCAAAATTCTTTTCAAATAGATTTCTCGTTCGTCAACCCACCCTTAAACTGTGCATTACAAAAAGGGCATTCTTATGCATTCGACATTGATAAAGTAAAAGAGCTGGCAGACAAATATCCATTTGATTACAAGTCGGAGGAAAAAAAATTTAATACCAGAGAAGAATACGATGAATATTTAAAGCTGCAAAGGGAGAACAAATCATTTCTATTTTGCTATTCCCCTTCTTTCAAATATGAAGGCAGTTTTGAAATACAATTTCCCAACAATGAAACATTCTCCAGCCCCAAAGCCATCAGCGACTACCTCAAACCTTCAATTGAAAAAATTGTATCTAAAGATGACTATAGTATCAAGTATTATTTAAGCGAAAAAAATAAAAAATACCAAGATCAATACACAATGACGATCGATGGCAGCAAAAAACTTTTTGACGAGTTGCAACCAGATCATCTGAAAAAACAGAACTGGAAACCAAGTGTAGCAACGGGTACTTTTTTCTATCGGATAGATTAAACCATACTTAACCCCTTAATCAACCACCAACCAATTATGAAGCAACGTTTTTTAGCATATTTCTTTTTTGTTCTGGGCTTCCTCACTGTTACATTTTTCAGACATTATAAAGGCGATCTGATTCCCAATTCATTTTTATTCTGGCTCGTAGGATTGATCATGTTTGGTATTGGCTTTTGGCTTCTTCGCAACACCCCTTCTTCCGAGGTACAAAGCCATCAAAAACGTCTGATGGAAGCTATCCGCGATATTAAAGAGAACGGAGAGAAAATAATGGTGGACCTCACGCAATGTGAACTTAAAGAGCATAGCTATGTTGAGGAACGGGAAAAAAATAATGGCTCTGATAACATAATGCTTCATGCGATTGAGATAAACATGTACGGATGGGGCGCTATATCCGCTTACGATATACAGAAACCAGAACAGGTGCAGGTCAACCAGACGGTGATCATTTTCTCAAGAGACAACAGCCGCACGGGGCATACGGATAGATTTGTCAGCCGGGTGATACCGAGGGACAAAGTAACTTTAGGTTTTTACCTTATTCAGCAAAAACAAACAACGCTTTACGTGGACAAGTCAAATCCTGCACGCTATTATTTTGATCTTGACTTTTTAGCATCTTAAAACATAAGCCTTCACCTCGCGAGCCAGTAACAGCCGTTTGAAATTGTAATGAATCCTGATCACTACGGCCAGTCTATCCTTTATCCATGGAAAGCAACTCATCGCTACGTATCAGAAGATTTGTTTCCTTCCTTCCAATATTGCTCTGGGATTGTTGTAGTATTGCCGTCTCGCTGCGATCTATAATGTGGCGACATAATTTCAATGCCTGCTTCTGCACAGCAATCCTGGATATTTTGATGGAGCTGTGAATATATGTTTGCCTGTTCATTGGCATCTTTCGTGTAGGCATTGAGTTGATAAGAAACATAAAAATCATCGAGGCTGGTTTGCAAAACAAAAGGTTCTGGCTGCTGTAATATTAAATCAGTTCTGTTGGCAGCATTTATGAGAGCTCTGTGTATTTGCTGCCATGGCGTATCATAACCAATAGTAACTGTTGTGTGCAGTATTAACCCAGTGTCGGTTGGTTTTGTGTTGCTGGAATAATTGATTGTACTACTCGACAACACGCTTGAATTAGGAATTGTAATGTCTTCGTTTTTTATAGTTCTGATGCGGGTTACAAGCATATTTTTTTCTGTAACATCACCAATCACTTCACCAATTTGAACCCGGTCTCCAATTCTAAAAGGACGCATGTAGGTAATAACAAGTCCTGATACAATATTTGAAATGGCACTGCTTGATCCCAATGAAAGCAGTACGCCCAAAAACACTGACACTCCCTGGAACGCCGGTGAATGCGAGCCGGGCAAATAAGGAAATATGATGACCAACATGAACGCATATAACAAAAACCGGAGTATATTAAAAGTGGGGCGTGCCCAATCGCGATGAAAGCCACTTACACGAATCTTGTCATCTTCAATCTCCAACACAAAATACCTGATGATTTTGATGAGGTAATTGAACACGAAGTAAATCACAAGTATTGTAAAGAGATCCGGCAGAAATTTAACGAACGCATGCCACAAAGCCTTTGCAGGCGTCAATATCCAACTTAACAAGGTTTCCGTCCAACCCATGGTTGTGGGAAACAAGCTGAAAAGAAATGAAAGTGACGCGTATATCATCAACAGTATCAATCCTGCTTTAATAAATTTCAGGGACCGCAGAAACAGACTTAAATGCTTTCGCTGAGAGATTAGTTGAAATTTTCTAAATGTAACGCCCTTAAAAAATCTGTCGCGCCTTGCATGTGCGTAGACGGCAATTCTTCTAAAAAACAGGCTGATCACTCTTATCAACAGTAATAGGACAGCGAGAGTTCCAACAGCCACCAATATCCTTCTCAGGCGGTTTTTGAAACTGTACTCCTGCCTTTCCTTTTCGATCTCGCTAGCGATGATGGTTTTGTAGTGCTCAGCCAGTTGCTGCTTACTTTGTCCGAACCACATCGCATCCAAATTGGAAACAGACAGAACGGTAATATCATCGTAAACGATATCGAGGTCTATTCCGTTGTTGACAATCTTAAACGTGTCCGTGTAGTAAAAAGGAAGCTCGTATATCTTTTTTATTTTTCCGGCTATTGCCTGCGTTCTTTCTTTTGTACCAAATGCCCCGATGCCAACATAGACAAGAAAGAGTGTATCGGCATGAAGCATAACGGGGTGGCCCGTTGTAATTTTTTTCAGAGAATCTATTGTTTTAAGTTCTCGCTCCCTCCGGAGGGAATCTTCAAAAAGGATCTTGCCAATATTAGATTCCAGTGCTTTTCTTCTCTTATCGGGCTGACTATCAAGAACATTTTTCCATTGCTCTTTTAGTACAGAGTCAAGCTGGTTTTGCTGTTCCTGTTTTATCAGTAATTGTTCTACATCTGTGCGGTGTATGGTGTCTTTGTTTGCTGCTGTAGTGTCCTTTTGCTGACAAAAAGCAATGCTTGTAGTCAAAACAAACAGCAACAAAAAAGAGGACAATTTAACGGATAGCCCCGCCTTGGAAAATACGGTTGCTATCCTGAAGTCTTTATAAAACGGCATAAACTACAGCTATAATATTTTAGCCAACAATTGAAGCGCATTATTGTTCAATTTCTAACCGTAGAGGAAATGGAGTTCTTTTTACATAGATGTGAAGGAGAAATATCTTCGCGATAAGCAAATATTCATGAAAAAGAAAAAAGAATGATTGTCACCAATCTCCGTTTACTCCTATTTAAAAAAATCTTTGTTAACTCTCTGTAGTTTAGAAAGTTCTTAGCCTGGTGGTTCGTAGTATCTGAATGGTTTTCATTCGTATTTTCTGAGAAACTAATTCTAACAAAATCAGGTTGTTTTGACTCTCAAATATAATTTCTAGAATTCTGTCTGTTTTTTAAATAGAACAAACTTATTTATAAACGAATATTGCTTCTCTCGCTATACATTCGCCAGCATTTACTATTGCTTAAATAATATTAAACATTCCCCAAAATCCTGGTCGTTCAGAACTTATCTATAAAACACTTATCGTATGCCGGTTCTTTGCAAAAAAATTATTGTTCCAATCGTCTTTATCCTGTTAAGCATTTTGCAGTTTCATTATTTGAAGGCGCAGGAAGTTTGTGGATTTGACAAATATCAAAGCGACCTCATGAAGGACCCTCTGTACAAGGCTTTTGTGATGGAAAAAAATGCGCAAATGCAAACTTATATTGCAACGCATCCCAATCTGAAAATATCCCAAAGAGGTGCAAGCCCGTTATATGTAATCCCTGTTGTTGTTCACATAGTTCACACTGGCGAAGCAATAGGCTCCCTTTACAACCCTTCAGATGATCAAATACAGAAGGCGATTGACTATCTCAATAGTGTTTACAATGGCTCTCTTCCCGGGGGTGAAGGTGTTGGCGACGTGCAAATACAATTTGCCCTCGCAAAAAGAGACCCTAATTGTAATACGACAAATGGCATCGACAGAGTAAACGCATCTTCCATACCGGACTATGCAACATATGGCGTAGTCCGCAACTCTAGTTCCGGAGTACCCGCCAACCAGATAAAAGATTATTGCAGATGGAATACAGACAATTACTACAACATTTACGTTGTTAACAAAATTGATGGAAATGATGGCACGTCCGGCCAATACACAGGGGCATTTGCCGCGCTACCATCGATTACACCTGCGTATGATGGCACAATAATACTTGCCAACGTTATGAGATCCGGCAATAAGGCATTGTCACATGAAATAGGGCATGCGCTTGACTTACGTCACCCGTTTGAAGGCTCTTCTCAATACAACCAATGCCCCGCAAATAATGATTGTACAAAGGATGGAGATTTTATCTGCGATACCGATCCTATTACCTTTAATCAAAATAATGGGGCAATCGATTTTGCCTGTCGTACAGGCACCAATACCTGCACAGGCAAGCCGTATAGTATCAACACAGAGCACAACTTTATGAACTATACAAATTGTGCAACTCTTTTTACAGCAGATCAAAAAAACCGGATGCTGGCAGCCATGGCTACCTACTCCACAAGAGCTAATTTGATTGCTAAAACAAACATGGCACTGATTCCTACAAACGTAACACCTGCCTGTGCGCCAAAAGTCAATTTTGAAATAAAGGAAACATTGATATCGGAAGCAAGCTCTGCAACCCTCGACTGCAGAGGATATAAAGATTACACATTCAATATGACCATAGGAAGCGCTCCTATTGGCACTAATGCGATTGTACAGTTGAATGTTTCCGGAACAGCTTACGCAAAAGCTGATTTTGATTTAACAACGAATGGCGATTTTAATAACCCATCGACGATACTTACATTTCCTGCAGGCTTAATAGCCGCACGCTCCTTCACAGTAAGGGTGTATGATGACAAGGCAACAGAATCCACTGAGTCTGTTATCCTTGATTTTTCAGTGTCAGGAGGCGGAACTGTAAAAGGAGAGCTGGCTCCAACCCTTACCATTAACATAGCAGATAACGACCTGCCTCCCATTGTGCCGGGCACTCCAGCCAGTTCGTTTATTGAAAACGGACAAACTTCATCTGCACCCAGAGCCTTTAATCAAGGCGGATACAGTAAAGTAAAATCACAACTGCTTTATACAGCATCTGAGCTTACAGCAGCAGGCATACCGGCTAACGTATCAATCAATAGCATTTCGTTTAACGTTCAACAAAAAAACACAACAGCTCCATTTACCGGCTTCACTGTTAAGCTTACAAATACTTCAACAGCATTTTTAAGAGACGCAGCAAGTCATGCGCTTACTGCATCCTCACTCACTACTGTAAAAACTTATAGTTCTTACAGCACCACAACCGGCTGGAACGAGTTTATATTTGACACCCCTTTTGCCTGGGATGGAGTTAGCAACTTAGGCATTGAAATTTGCTGGGATAACGGAAGCATTGGAGCAGGTACCGATAATATACTGGGTTATATGGATGATGGTGGCGGTGCAGGGTATTCAAATTTCATATTTAATAGTAGCGGCACAATGACCTGTTCAGGATCGTTTTCGGTTAATAGTTATAGTAGCTTCAAACCTAATCTTAAAATAACATATGGCTTACCAGGCAATGCTGTGGCTACAACCATCTCAACAACTCAAACAGAATACTTTGGGCCTTATGCCGATGTATATTTTGTTTCTTCTGCCGGTAATGTATTGGCACGAGTTAAAAACCTCACTGATCATGATTATGGATGCACAACAGTTTCCATCGACAGGCAGGGAACAAATGCCAGCAAGTTCTGGGATACTGACCCATCCCATTATCTTGCCGATAAAACATTTAAGATAGTTCCGTCAAACAACACACCAAACGGCAGCTACGTGGTTTCGCTGTATTTCAAGAAGGAAGAAATAAACGGATGGCGCACTACCACTAGCCAAAATCTTGATAATGCCCAAATCGTAAAAGTATCTAATGGTTACTATGTTCCAGATATCTCACCAGCTTCGCCACATAGTTCCAACGTCAGTTATGTGAATTCAACAAACAGTCAATATGCATCGGACTTTATAGTGAGTGGCAATTTTTCCTATACAGGCTTTTCGGGGTTCGGAATAGGCATACCGGTTGTAACGCCTTTGCCAATTGATTTTATTTCATTCAAGGGTGTAGCAATTAACAATAAAGCGATGTTGGACTGGGAAATTGCTACGAATAAAGGCATAAGCCTATTTGAAGTTGAAAGAAGTTACAATGGCATGAACTATTCGAAGCTGGGAAGTATTTCTACTTCACAGTTGCCGGAGATGTCTAATCATTATGTATTTACCGACAACAATCCTTTGGAGGGCAACAACTATTATCGTATTAAAGAGATTGAGTTAACCGGGAACATTTCATATAGCAAGATTGCCACCTTGAACTTTGCAGAGCAAACCAAATTTACTATTTATCCGAACCCCGTGCAAAGTATGATAACGATTGAATGCAATAAACAAACAAGCAAAGCTGCGGGGATAACCATTTTTTCTATAGATGGAAAATTAATGAAACAAGTAAAGGCATCAAACTTTGGCAAGAAAGAGAATATTGATGTTGCCAATTTGCCTGCGGGGCAATATATCTTACGCATGATACCGGAAAATGGCAAAGTAGTAAATACGAAGTTTATAAAACAATAAGGTTTTAATCACGTAGCAATATGTGTGTGATGATAGCTCTCAATCAACAAGGCATTATACTTAAACCTTATTGATTGAGAGTTTTAGATTTTTAGGGGCGAATGCGATTCGCCCCTACGGCACCATAACTCCTCATTTTCAAACTTTCAATTTCTATTTCACACTATGATCATTTGGAAAATCTTCTCCGCTCCATATTTTTTGTGCGCTCCATTTTTCCGCAGGCTTTGCCCAAAAATCATCTGTTGCCGGAAGCCCCAGCGGCAAGAAAACATTTGAACAGATATACGGACTTCCCGAGTTGTTATAAAAATCACCAAGACTTGGTTGTGAGCCATACAAGCCGATTGTTAACCAACCTTCTTTTGTATAAGTCGTTGGGCTTTCCAATGTTTTTTTGATCACTGCTGTCAAGGCACAACGCACACTTGCAGGTGAAAGTTGCGCAGGTAATCTTTTTTTCCATGCCATATCTGCCAGGTGATGAAATGCGGCACCGCGATAAATAATAGAGCGTCCCGTTGCAGGATAAGTGCCATCGTCGTTGATCAATCTTTCCTGGATGATCGCGTAACGTTCGTTGCGTTTATAGATTTTCGGAATCATTTCTTTGTACGCACTGGTCTTTGTTCCGATGATGTCGCAAATGGTAGCGAGATAAGGATGAATTACATAGCTGTTGTAATAATCAAAGGCGTAGCCCTCTCCGTCTGAGTACATGCCATCGCCGCGATACCACTGCTCCAGCTGCATCATGGCGAAGTCAACACGCATCGGATCCCACTCGTAGCCGAACCTTGCGAAAAACGTTTCATTCATGGCAGAGAACAATAACCAGTTGGAAAAAACAGGTTTGAATTGTCTTGTCGTTTTGATGGAAGCAACCAGACGTTGCTTACTAACGGTGTCAAGGTTTTGCCACAACCATGGGGCTCTTATGAAAGCATAAGCGAGATAGGATGCATCAACGAGTTGTTGCCCGCCAATATCAAACCGCATGAAATCCTTTGCAGAAGAGTCCAATGCATTCTTTACACCTTGCAAGGCCCATTGACGATATTGATTGCGTAGTGTAACTTCTTCAGTTGAACCACCTTCAAGTTGCAGCCACGGAGCGATGCCGCTTAGCGTACGTCCCAATACTTCAAGGTAGGCCACTTTCTTACGATGCTCTGCATTATCAATATGTATGGAAACCGTTGTCGGCATGTTGATGCGCAAGCTGTCATGAGCAAGGCTTCGCATCACAGGCTGCACCATTTTATCCAACTGAGCGATCCAGAATTTTCTGTCGTCTAATCCGGTTACTTCAGTTTTAGTTTCAGTTTTTGCTTTGCTTTTCTTTTGAGCAAATCCAATGCTTCCAATGCATAATCCTCCTAACAGTAATATCCATTTTGTTTTCATAATAAACACGTTGATTATTTTTATTGAGAATGCTATTTTACCAAACACTCTAAAACCTTTATCATTTCTGGCTTTACGTTCGCTTTACCTTCCCCGTCGACCTGTTCTGCTTTTTGCACGAAAACATGCAGGCGATGTTTTTGTTTCCAAAGCTCTGTATCATATGTTGGTTCCCATGCTCCTACATTTTCTTCGTAAATATCTTTTACACTCCATTTATTGGCTGACAAATTCTCACAATAAGCTATTGAAATTTTGCTCCCCCGTTCTGTATCGCGAAACAACAACGCTGCTGAAAATTGTTTTCCCGCCTGCCATGCAATGAGCTGTGGGCGTGCAATTGGAATTCGTTTGGTTCCCGCACCACTTAATGAAAATGGTGTTTTCCTAAATGATAACGAATTGGTTTTCCAATCGCTACCTGTTTTAAACACTACATGATATTGCGGCACGCTGTCGTTTGCTTCCCGCCAGTAAGAGGCGATGTAGGGATTTCCAGATTTATCAGCCACCATGGATGTTTGATTGATCAGCTCACTATGCTGTGAAATATGGCATACAACCTCTGCGGTTGAGGCAGTAATAGGCAGTGTATATTTTTCGCCGTTTGATTTTTGCCATGTCATACCGCCATCTTTGGATACGGTGTAACACAGATCATGATTGCTCGCAACATCAGGACTTTCTCTCCAAACCCATGAAATGTGAATACCGCCTTGTTCGTCTGTACACGCCTGCCAGTAAGCGTTCCGCTTCCCTTCGCCATCAATAAGATTTTGTTGCAAGTTCTTCCATTGCTTGTCCTTAACGGAATATTTGTTGATGAGCAGGTTACCATTTCCAGAGCCTCCATCGCGATAGAAAAATAAGAGATCACCATTTTGCAAGCGATAAAATTCTGGATAGCTCACTTTGCCTTCGTGTATACCAGTCATGCCGGTTTGCGGCGAAAACTCAAGGGAGCCGGGTGATACAGACTTTGCATAGTGCAACTTATTGTTGTGATGATCCCATGCGATGTGCAGGAAGTCATCACCATCGGTCATTATGCTGATAACATTGTGTGCATCATCCGCATTGCCGGTGAAAGCTGTTCGTTGCAGTTGCCATTTGCCGGAAGGCAATGTTCTTTTTCCTACAACAACGAATTTGTCCTTGTCGTAAAATGCAATGTATTGTGTATTGTTGTTTGTTACCAGTGAGTTTTTTCTAAAGACGGTGACGTTAACGGAGTTGTTTGCCCAGCCTTCACCAACGATTGATGTGCCGGCAACAGTGATGCCTTTCTTTTGTGCGAGGCAAGCGAAACTGCAGCATATGATGATGAATGAAAGGCAATGTTTGATCATGTTGGTAAAGTGCTTTTGTACTTCTACAAAAGTTTGAATTTAGGAAAATAATTGGGAACATCGTGATGATTGCAAATGGTTTCGCTGCTACACGTCATTGCGAGCGCAGCGAAGCAATCTCACTGCCACACCCGCTGCTGAGATTGCTTCGCCCGTTCGCTGATTTTTGACTTTTATTTTTTCCATTTGATCATTCATTCTCCGCGGGCTCGCAATGACGATGCACGAGTGTTTAACAATTATAGCATCTTAATCATGCGAACATCAGTTATTCACTTACTCAGTTATTCCATCACTTCCTCACTTCACTCAGTATCGGTTTACTCAGGCTGCTTAATTCGTCTTGCGGCTTCAGCAATTCCAGCACCACTATTTCATTCTTTCCTTTCTTCAACCATTCTACGGGAACATACAATGTTTGTTGCGGGCCTACGTACCAATATCTACCGAGGTTATGGCCGTTTATCCAAACAGATCCTTTGCCCCAGTTGCGCATATCGAGGTAAGTGTCTCCGGTTTCTGTTATATTGAAATATGCCCTCTTGAGCACAGGTTGATCATTTGATATTGCCGTTTTACCAAACTTAATGTCTTCTATATGTTGGAAAGGCAATGAATACATGTCCCAACCTTTCAGCACTTTGCCATTCAATGCTACGCTAGTTGTAATCCCTTTGTTGTTCTTTAGTAAGTTGGGGCCGAAGTTGATACGGCCGAGGTTTTCTACGAAAATATCTATTGTTACTTCGCCGGCCGGCAAGTCAACAGCGATACTGTCTTGTTTCAAACGTCTGTCAAGAACACCGATCTTTTTTCCATTGATGAATACGATGCCGTAGTCGCGTAATTCTTTTATCCAAAGCATTCCGCTGATGCCGCCGGTTTGTTTAGTGCGGTACAAAACAAATCCGTAAGGTTGGTGCAGTGCCTCAAAAGTCATTGGCATTTCCGCATGCACAGGTTTTGGTAGAATCGATGAGAGATTAACAGTTTCAACAAAGTGAATAGAGGGTAAAGTAATGGAGGGTTTTGCTGGGGGAACTTCAGGTAATGACTGGTTTGCAGGTAAATGTTTTTGAATGACCAGCCTGAATTTCATAAACTTCTCTGTCGCATTGCCCGCTTCATCAAGTGGCGCATCATAATCATAACTGCTGATCTGCGGCTCATAGAAGCCCGAGTCATAACAGTTAGCGCCGTTCATAAAATCTCTCGTAGTGCCACCGTGAAACATGTACATGTTTACAGAAAGACCTCCGCTTAGCAGCGTATCCAACCTTCCTGTATACTTTTCCGCAGGCACTGTGTGATGAGTTTGCCCCCACCAGTCGAACCATGCAGGATACCATTCTGCTACATAGAACGGGCCTTTGTTTTCGTGATATTTTTTTACGATAGATTTTACTCTTTCAGGATTGTCAACACCATTCACTGCGGGAAGGTAGCCGGGCAAATAACCTTTTTCTACATCCCTCGCAGGGTCGCATGTATAAAGGATTCCGTCGAATCCCGCTTCGCGAAATAATTTTTCATTGATGGATAAATATTCTTTGTCAGATCCATAGGAACCATACTCATTTTCAATCTGCACCATAAGAATATTTCCACCGTGTGTAATCAGATAAGGTGATAATTGTTTACCAACCTGCAGAATATATTTTTTGTATGCTTCAAGGTACTTGGGATTTTTGCTGCGCACGATCAATCCTTCTTCGTCTTGCAGCCAGTATGGGTAGCCGCCAAATTCCCATTCTGCACATACGTATGGGCTCGGCCTGAGCACGACCCACAAGCCTTCTTCCTGCGCAATTTTTACGAACTCAGCAATATTACTATTGCCTTTGAAATCGTATTGACCTTTTTGAGGTTCATGCACGTTCCAAAAAACGTAAGTACCAATGGTGTTGAGTCCCATTGCCTTCGCCATTTTCATTCTTTGCCTCCATGCTTCGCGTGGTACACGCGGATAATGGATCTCACCGGAAATCATTTGAAATGGCTTGCCGTCAAGCAAAAAACTAAAATCGCCCAATGCAAATGTGTGTTGAACTTTCTGTGCTTTTAGTTGCGGGCACAGCGCTATAAGGCCCAATGAAAGGCATAGTAATATCTTCTTCATATCTCTCTCTTTGTGGAGCGGAAACGATATCAATAGAAATAACTGGAACTGTCTATATTGCCCGTAGGGCATTAACGGTAGTCCCTCATTTCGTTAACTAAACAACATCGATTTGAAGAATTGGCAGCAGCTATTGCCGCTGCCAATGTTTTTTTGACTGTTAGTTATATCCTGTGTTTTGTTCCAGTTTCGCATCTTTGTTAAGATCGATCTGGCTTTGTGGAATCGGCATTAAAAGATTTGTTGAAGTAAGCCCTTTGATGGAATATGTTGTAGGATTTGCTACAGCGTTATATTTCAAAGCTCTGTCAACAAGTGTGCCTGTACGTGTCAATGTCAAACGCCTGTTTTCTTCACCTACCAGTTCTCTTGCACGTTCGTCAAGCAAAAAATCCATCGTCATATTTGCTGCGGTTACCAGCGGCGCCTGCGCTCTTGTACGCAATGCATTAATTGAGTTTGCGGCTTCGGTTGTTTTGCCTTGTTTGATCTGCGCCTCGGCCAATAGCAAATATGTTTCACCCAAACGCATCAAGATAAAATCTTTAAGTGTTGCATAACCAAAATCATCTTTAGGATCATAGAACCCCCACTTAGTAGAATACGGGCAAGTTCTAAAGATAGTATCTGCATTGTTCAACGGAACCGGTTTTCCATAGGTTGTAGGGAAAGCTGGATCGTTATAAATTAACTGTCTGTGAATGTTGAACTGAGAATTTCTCATGTCTCCCTGTGGATACAAACCATAGAGAACCCAGTTGTTCAAACGCAAACGGGCGAGACCTCTTCCGCCTAGTGAATCACAAATCTTCATTCCTGAAATAGCGTAATAAGCTGCCACCCACACACGACGATGTTGTGCATTATCTACGTTACCACCTGCTACAGAAGATGGATTTTCCTGTTCCAATACCCAAAGCGCTTCTTTGTTGCCTTGCACACGACGTTCGTTGCCATACAGAAACATATCAGAGTAGTAATCCCCGGCCTGTGTTGATTTAATACCATAACGCTGTTTCGTAAGACTGAACTGGCCGCTGTTGATAATGGCCTGTGCCTGTTGCTCGGCCAGGTCATTTTTCCCCATGCGCAGATATGTTTCAGCAAGCAATTGCATCGCCTGGTATTTGTTTGCACGGCCATAGAGTTTTTTTCCACTACTTACTTTTACAGCTTCAATGTCAGGTAGGTTAGCGGCACCAAAAGTAAGATCCTCTACGAGCAACGCATTGATTGAATCTACTGAGGCGCGGGTGAAATCTGTTTTTGGCGAAGTGATCGGTTTTGTTACCAACGGCACTTTACCAAAGCACTGTACCAGTTGATTATAGCAATATGCTCTAAAAAAACGGGCTTCTCCATCTATTGCTTTTTTGTTCGCATCAGTCATTCCTTTTAGTGAAGGATCTTCAACATTCTGAATGATCACATTGCAGTTGTTGATGGTTTGATAGCACCATGTCCACACGCGGTTTGATGCACCATCAGTTGAGTTAAGCAAAGTGTAGTTGTAGTATGGCGTTTCGATTCCTTCCGGCTGACCGCTGTAAGCGATGTCGGTTCCTATCTGCCAAACGCATAACCAGCCCTGGTTACCAGAATAACACAGATACGCTGCAAGGTTATTGTATAAACCAACTACGGAAGCTTCGAAACCGAGCGAGTCATTTAATGTTGTTGGACTGTAAGCTGACAATGGCTTTTCATCCAGCCAGCTTTTGCTACAGGACGAGAAGGTGAGCAGCCCCGCAAAAGCAATTGAAAGTATGACAATAATTTTTTTCATATCTAATATTTTTATCGCACTGTCCATGAATGTTCGTTGTACTCTTTTCTCTTGTTCATGAAGTTGTGTGCGTCTTTATAAAATGGTAGAATTATTTTAATGAAACATTTAAACCAAACACAAATGAACGGATGGTTGGATAGTTGTTTGTCCATGAACCGAGCGTACCATCTGTACCTGTACCTCTTAGCGATACGTTGTTTTCAGGATCCCAGCCGATCCATTTTGTCCATGTGTAAAGATTTCTTCCACTGATATAAGCTGTCAAACCTCCCAGTTTCATTTTATCTACCAGTCTTTGCGGTACGGTATAGCTAAGTGTGATGTCTTTCAATCTTGTATAACTTGCGTCTCTTGGGTAAGCGTAACCGCGTCTTGCATTGTTGGCAGCAGTAGTAAGTGCAGGAAAGTCCTGGCTCTTGTTTGCTGATGTCCAGTAGCCAACTTCTTGTGGCGTATTGCGACGACCGGATTCGTCTACATAGTTCAGGTCATTGTCATTTTTTGTAACGCCCTGTACTGTTTGGAAGAAGATGCTCAGGTGAAAATCCTTATAGTGGAAGGTGTTGTAAAAACCACCGTACCATTTTGGAGCGGTTTGTCCCTGCACAACGCGGTCGCTGTCAGCAGTAATTTTTCCATCGTGATTGAGATCTGCAAATTTGATAAAGCCTGGTTTTGCAGATGGATCCTGTTTAGATGGATCTTCACCTTCCTGCCAGATGCCCGTCATTTGGTAGTCGTAAATAGCAAAAACCGGTTGACCGATGAACCATTTGTTACCTACATCATTTTTTCCATCACCATAAATATCAACCCATTTGTTTTTATTGCGGGTGAAAGTGATAGTACTTTCCCAACGGAAATTACTGGTAGCAATATTCTTGGTGTTCAACGTTACTTCAATACCCTTGTTGTCCACTTTTCCAATGTTATCATAAACCGATGTAAAGCCTGTCATTACAGGAATGTTGCGGCTTAGAATGATCCCATCTGTTTTCGTGTGATACACATCAATTGAACCCCCGATGCGATTGTTCACCAACGAGAAGTCGACACCAAGGTTAAGGCCCTTTGTAGATTCCCAGTGCAGCTTGCTGTTACCCAGGTTATCAGCAACCACACCCGTATACGCAAGTCCGTTGAAAGGATAGCGTGCAAGTTTATCTTTTGTTATGGTAGAATATGGCCCAATTGCTTCGTTACCTGTTTTACCATAAGAAGCTCTCAGTTTAAGAAGATTGATTGCTTTGATGCCTTTCATGAACTGTTCGTTACTGATGTTCCATCCTAATCCCACAGAAGGAAACGATCCATATTTATCGGCGTTTGCGCCAATTACAGAAGAACCGTCTCTTCTTACAGTACCGGTGATCATGTAACGGCTGTCGTAGCTATAATTGATACGAGCCATCTGTGAGTTGATCCTGTACTGGCTCGCAAATGAAGCAGAAGTTTGCGTAGCGCCTGCACCAAGGTTATTGAAAGACAACTGGTCGTTAATAAAACCAACTGCACCCGCTCTTGTAGAGTCAAACAGTTTTTGTTGTGCGCTGTACAAGCCTGTGAAATCTATATGACTCTTACCAAAGTCTTTTGTATAGGTCAGGATGTTTTCTACGATGTAGCTTTTCGTTTGAGTATTTGTTTTGCTGGCAGTACCATTCAGGTCATTTGCCATACGGCCCACATAGCTGCCCTGCAGTGTGGGCAGATAAGTGTAAGAGGCATTCAGCCTGTATTTCAGCCCTTTTAGTTTACCAGGGATTTTGAGTTCGAGATAGCCGTTACCAGTAACGTTTGTACTGCGGTTTACCTGGTCCGTATATTGTGGCAACATTGGGTTGGTGTACAGCAATTCCGCATACATTGGGTAAATGATGTAGATGCCGTTTGCATCTGTTACCTGTGCATAAGGGCTCATTGCTGAACCGTTCAGCATGTTGACACGTCCGCCGTCGTAGTTGTTGTTTGCTAAGAAGAATGAAGTACCTACTGTGAGGTAGTCTGTAATGTTGATATCAAGGTTAGAACGGATGCTTGCTCTTTTGTAATTATATCCGTACAATGGTCCTTTCTCATCCAGGTAATCGCCGGAAATATAATATTTCACGTCTTTGTTTCCTCCGGAAATACTAAGGTTGTGGTCCTGTATGATGCCTTGTCTTGTTATTACATCCATCCAGTCGGTAGTTTTTCCCTGGTTGTAATATGGAAGTTCGGCTATGTTTGGCACATCGTATTGAGGTGTTAAACCAGACTGTGCGTTATAGTCTTTCCATTTTTGTACATACGCCGCGCCCTCCCTTGGCTTAAGAATGTGTGCAATACTTTCAGTTCCATAATATCCACTGTAACGGATCTGTGCTTTACCTGTTGCTCCTCTTTTTGTAGTTATAAGCATTACACCGTTTGACCCGTTTACACCATAGATAGCCACGGCCGAAGCGTCTTTCAGAAATTCTACGGAAGCAATATCGTTGGGGTTGATATCATTGATCGATCCTCCGGTTTTGGTTAAAGGCACACCGTCAACTACCACAAATGGTTCGGAGCTGGCAGTCACAGAGTTTTGTCCGCGCACACCTACAGAAGGTGTAGAACCGGGCACAGATGATGCCGCACTAATGTTCAGGCCGGCAACAGATCCTTGTATCGCCTGGTAAACGTTGGTTACCGGTAACTCGGATAATCTGGCTTTGGGCACAGAAACCACTGCACCGGTTACATCAGATCTTTTTTGTGTACCATAACCCACCACTACTACGTCGTTCATCAATTTGGCTTCATCCTCTTTCATTGTAACGGTAACTGATTTGTCGCTTTCCACCTTTACTTTGAATTCCTGGTAACCTATGGCAGTTATGTGCAAAACAGCACCTTGTGGTACATTAATCTTGAATGCACCGTTTGCATCTGTGGCGGTTCCGTTTTTGGCCCCTTCCACGACAACAGTGGCACCGGTGATGGGAACATTTTTAGAATCAACTACTCTTCCTGAAACGGCAAGGGTAGCATTTTGAGCGTAAGAAAATGGAATAGCAAATAAAAAGCAGGCTATTAGCAATAGCAGCAGTTTGGTCTGCCGGTGAAGGCAGTGGTCTTTTTTCATATAACGTTTTTGTTTGGTGAGCAATCAGATCGCAGGAAATTGCACCCACCTGGAAAAATGTTTGCAAGCAATCCTATGACCTTGTTTGGTAGTGTAATATTAGTTTTGAAATGATACGGGAACGGGGGGTAAACCTTTAAAAAAGGGTGGGTAAAATAGCAATTTTAAAAATACCCACTGTGCTCCGTTATGCCTTCCCCTTGATCTTAATAGTGTTATACGTATTGTTGAATGTGTGGCGGTATTTTTTGATATACTCAGAAGGTATTACCCCAAATAGCTTTACAAATTGTTCACGGAAATAACGGGCATCGCCGATGCCGACATAATTTGCTGATTGTGTAATGTTCATGTCGCCAGTTAACATCAGCACCGCTGCCCTGCGAAGACGGATAGATCGAATGAAGGCATTGGGTGACTGACCGGAGATTGCTTTAATCTTTTGATACAATCTTGAGTGACTCATGCCCATGGCTCTCGCAAATTTCTTCATATTGAAATCATCTGCGTCAAGATTATTTTCCACCACTTCAATACATCGTTGTAAAAAGTCCTGGTATTCGGCAGATACTTTTACAGATGAACTGCGCAAGGTGATGTTGTCGAAGAAATACTGCTGCAACTGGCTGCGGTTGCGCAAGATAGTTTCCACTCTTGCCGTAAGCAGGTCCTTATCAAAAGGCTTGGTGATATAATCATCAGCACCACCTTCGATGCCTTTCAGGCGAACAGCTATATCTGTGGAAGCGGTAAGCAAAATAACAGGGATATGGTTGAGCCTGGATGACTGTTTTATCTTGGCACACAATTCAAGCCCATCCATCTCCGTCATGTTGATGTCGCTGATGATGAGATCGGGCAAATGTTCATCAGCAAGTGCCAAACCTTCTACCCCATCATCTGCCATGTACAAAATGTATTTGTCGTTGAACAAAAGCTTCAGATAGTTGCGAACGTCGCGGCTGTCGTCGACTAACAAGATTGAACGCTTTTCCGTAATCACTTCTTCCACTTTTTTTCCGGAAGCCAGCATTTCTTCAGTGAGCGTTTCAGCGAACTTGTCATCATTTGCCGCAGCGAGTTCTTCCAGCAACTGATTATTATTCGCTTCTGTAATAGGTTGTGCAGCAACCTGCAAGTGTTGTTTTTCTTTTTTAAGTTGTATGGAAAATGACGACCCGCTGTTTACCTCGCTGCTGATTTTGATACTTCCCTTATGTGCCTCTACAAAATGTTTTACAAGATATAGCCCGATGCCAAAGCCGGATTTGTGTGTAACCGCATCTGCTGCCTGCGCAAATTTTTCGAAGATCTTCACCTGATCACTTTTTGCGATACCACATCCGCTGTCTGTGATCGTGATAATTACATCTTCGCCATTCTCTTCAATCTTAAATGTAATGGAACCTTTCTCTGGTGTGAACTTAAAGGCGTTGGACAACAAGTTGAAAATGGCGATTTCTATTTTCTCCACGTCAACACATATATTAACAGGTGTGTCAGGAGCAGTGAATTGATATTGTATCTGCTTTGCTTTTGCCTGTTGAATGAAGCATTGATACACGCCGTCACAAAGCATTTGCAAATTAACCGGTGTAATCTTCAGCATATCCTCGCCGCTATCTGCCTTGCGGAAAAGCAACAACTGGTCCACCAGGCTGAGCATGCGTCTTGCATTTCTGTAGGCAATGGTTAATGCAAAGTCCGGCGTTTCATCCAGCTTCTCTTTAATAGGATTAATGATCAGCGACAATGGCGTTCTAAACTCATGTGAAATATTGGTAAAGAACGACAGTTTCTTTTCAGCCATTATTTTATCCTGCTCATTCTTTACATGTGCCAGTTTGATTTCGTATTTGAGTCGTTCTTGTCGGCGTGCATATTTAATGTAGGCAAGAATCATGGCCGCTGCTACCAACACAAAAAGCGAGTAGGCCCACCATGTTCTGTACCATGGAGGTAGAACGATCACTTGCAGCAGCTTTGTCGCATTGCCCCAAGTGCCATCCGCGTTGGATGTTTTTACAAGGAAAACATATTTACCTTCCAGCAGCCGGGAATAGTTGGCGGTTCTTCCTTTGTTCACATAGTTCCAGCTTTTATCCCAACCCTGCAGCATGTATGCGTAACGAATCTTATCGGATGTCGAATAATCAAGGGCAATAAAATCAAGGGATAAAGAAGAACGATCGAAAGGCAAAGTGATCTGCCTGATGGCTTGTTCATCTACTTCGGCAGACGATGCATCGCTTTGCGCAAGTGGCTTGTTGTCAACTTTAACGCTTGTTAAAAAGATATCGGAATTGTCTTTGCGAACAACTACGCTGTCCGGATTAAAAATATTGAAGCCATTAATGCCGCCAAAAATAAACTCACCTGAAGATAGCGCCAGTCCGCCATTGAAGCTGAACTGGTTACTTTGCAAACCGTCTGATTGAGAAAAGTTGTTGCATGTATAGGTATTGGGATCAAACTTCACGAGTCCATTGTAAGTGCTCATCCACAAGTTACCACTCTTGTCTTCCAGCATGCGAAGAATGGTATTACCTGGCAAACCTTCCGACGTAGTGAAGCGTTTGAAATTTCCCGTAGAACGATCAAACAATAGCAAACCACCATCCTGTGTACCCAACCAAAAACGGCCTTTCGCATCTTCCCTGATGCAACGGATGGGATGGCCAACGGCACACACCTGATGCTTTTTGTTGAGCCTGTCTATTTTTATGAGGGAGGTGTAATTGCCTGCCCACAAATTCCCCTGTTTGTCTTCAGCAATGGTTTGCAGGTTTACAATAGCAGGATCAAAAATTTCAAACTTGTTTTTCGTTTTATTGAAGAGATAAAGACTTCCGTCATTGGTTGTGCCGGCCCAGATATTTTTTTGCGCATCCTGGTATACCAGCCATGCGTTTGGTTCACGACTGTTTGTATTTGGATTGTATAACTCAAAACGCTCAAAGCGATTGCTGTTTTTCTTAAGCCTGTTTATACCACCGAACCATGTGGAAATCCAGATATCCTGCTGGTCATCTTTAATAATATTGGTGATGAAATTGCTGCTTATAGAACCAGCGTTATCAGGATCGCTTTTGTAGGTAACATAGGTGTTGTGACGACGGTCCCAATACCGCAAACCCGCGCCATCTGTACCTATGTAAACGTTGTGCTGGCCATCTTCGCAGAACGATAAAATAAAATTATCTACTTTGCTTGGAACCTTTCCTTTATACACCACATGTTCAAAAAACGGTTCGCTGCATTCCACTACATTGATACCGCCGCGCAAAGTACCGATCCATTTGCGACCATTCTTATCGCAACAAACGGAGTAGACAGCGTTGCTATTGATCAGCTCCGCTCCATTTGAAGACTTGAAAGCCGTTGCTGTCTTTGCATTTGGAGGCAGTTGAAAAACACCTGCTCCATCTGTACCTATCCACAATGTTTCTTTTTTATCGAAACATAAACTCGTCACTGTTGTACTTAAAGGAAGGCGATTGTAAGAAGTTTCGCGGGTATTTGCATTGTAGTAAACCAGGTCGCTGTTTGTGCCCAACCACAAATTACCTTGCCTGTCAATCTCCATCACATTTGCCTGAGTAACCGCTGCAGTTGCCGGAGTTATTTCATTTGTTTCAATATTAAACAAGAATATACCCTTGCCTTTTACAGAGAGCCAGATTCTTTTTCTTGCTTCATCATACTTGATAGCATGCACCTGGTAGTTCCATTCTTCTTTATCGGAAATCTTTAGCGGCACCTGTATACCGAAGTGCGATGCACCTTTAAACACAATTAGACCATTGGTGCGTGTACCTACCAATACCTGCTGATCCTTTATATTAAGAATGGAAAGCACTTCGCCTTGCAAGTGTTGCTGTGCTCCATTTCCATGAACGAGGTAAATTGGATTGCAGAAGGCTTCGTTGTGTTGATTAAAAATATTCAGTCCGTTTTGCGTGCCCACCCAGATATTGTTTTTTCCGTCGTCGCAAATGGAAAGCACGTTGTTGGTAGACAATGAAGTACTGTCTCCTATGATGTTTCTGAAAACTTTAAAATTATATCCGTCGAAGCGATTGAGACCGTCATATGTTCCTATCCACATAAAACCGCGATGATCCTGGTAGATGGTTGTGATGACATTATTGGAGAGCCCCTGCTCAATTCCTAAATAGCGGATTGGCAAATCTCTGGCTTGCAGTATGACGCAAAAAGCCAGTAGGTAAACCAGCAAAAAAGTCTTTCTCATGAGCATCGTTAGCTTTGTGATCCTTATTTGTTGCAAATAAGTGTGATTCGCACAATTAAATTACCTTTTTCATAAAGACTTATCAAGTAATTACTCACTTTTTTGAAAAGAATTAATCGGAAAAAATTCGATGTTACCACTTTATGCAACAAGTCGTCGAGTTGCATAGCCAAATTAACCACAGAGAGAGCAGAGTTTTTTTCACAGAGGAAAGGAGGAGTTGCTTTGGAAAAAAGAAGCTTTGCTGGATGTCCGAGGAAAGAGAATGCTGTTAACAAATCTCCTTTCCTCTGTGAAAAAAAACCTCCTTCACTCTGTGGTAAAAACAACAAGGTCGGTCAGAAACTATTTACTCAAGTACCTGTATATTTCACAAGCCACCAGCAAGAACGCTCCTACTCCAAAGTTTGCGGTAGAATTTTTATCCACCACCTGGCCAGGAATTGCCCTGTCGCCTATAGGTTGCACATAACCAATCGTTCCATCCTGCTGTATTGCAGTTTTAGTAAGATATGCCCATGACTTTTTTACTACAGGCAGGAATTCATTTTTATCTAAATAACCATTATTCATACCCCACATTAAGCCGTAGGTAAAAAATGCAGTGCCGCTGGTTTCAGGGCCGGGCGCATGTTCTGCATCCTGCAGGCTTCTTGCCCAATAGCCGTCGGCTTGTTGTAAGGGTTTGAGCGCTTTTGCCATGCCGGTAAATTTTGCTATGTACTCACTTCTATGTGGATCATTTGCGGGCAAGTCTTTCAAAACTTTTGCGAGAGCAGCAAAAACCCAACCGTTTCCTCTTGCCCAAAAATCTTTCTTACCATTTACCGTTTTATGTGCAGGAAAAACATAACGAGCATCGCGGTAGTATATCTTTTCGGTGGAGTCGTACATGATTGAATTAGCGTACTCAAAATATTCATACATCTTATTGAGATACTGAGGGTTTTGCGTGGTCTTATACAATTTCACCATCACGGGCATTACCATGTACAGGCCATCGGCCCACCACCAGTAATCATTTTTTGACGTGCTCATTTCATATTCCATTACCTGTTTTGCCCTTGCTATTTTCTTCTCATCCTTTTCCAGATTATACAGATCGGCGTAGGTTTGAAAACAACATTGCCAGTCGCCAAACAGCACAAACTCAGGCTTTTCGCCATAGGAATATTTCCATTCAGATGTGTCATCAGAAGTTGCACCTTTCCAGTTATTGTAATTTGCCCAGACTTCTGCGTATTGCCTGTACTTTTCGTTTTTTGTAACAGCATACGCTTCCATATTTCCTGTTTGATAAGCCGCTACATCCCAGAAAGATCTTTGCTCAGGAGAGTGTGTTGATTGCCATTTATTATTTACAACGTTGATAATGTCTAACACTTCTTTTGCACTGTTGCCAAACTGCTTGGTGCTTTTGTGAATTTTACAGGAAAGAAAAAACAATGATCCTGTGAGTATCAATAAGCTGAGGCTTGCAAATCGTTTCATAGTAAAATCGTTTTTTAAAATTGCACATTACCGGTTTTAATATCGATGGACCATGGCTTTGGCTCCGGTAACCATAGCCTTCCGTCGCCTATTTGCAAAGGCATCCACAGATAACGGGAATCCCATTGTGTTTTAGGTTTCCATTGATCGGCCATAAAAATTACCGTAGTATTTTTTGTTCCTTCCACTTTCAGCATCATTGTAGATTGCGAGCCATAGGTTTTTGTTTCGGGAGCTGCAATATCTTTAAACTCCGTCCATGGACCTTCGAGTGATGTTGCAGTGGCGTACTTATTTGGATTGGGATTCCAACCGGTTAGCGCAGAACCGATGGCGTAGTACAATCCTTTGTAGTGAACAATGGCCCCGCCTTCCAATGGGGCATTGATCAAACAAACTTCTTTTTCCACTTTTAAATAATCATCTGACAATTTTGCAATGGAAAATCCTTTTGTAGGCCTGCTTTCGAAAACCAGGTAAGCGGTTCCGTCGTCATCAATGAATTGCCCAATGTCGCGGCTTTCTTTTTCCAGCGGACGAAAACTCTCACGGTACAGAAACGGACCTTCTGGCCTGTCACTCGTAGCAATACCTACCCTTGCAAGCTTGTACCGGGCATCATCCAGATGGAAGTACATCACATAGGTTTTCGTTTTCCGGTTGAAATAAACCTTTGGTCTTTCCAACACCCAGTGACTGCCCAAATGTTCAGGGTCCGGAAGTTGCAAAGCGTCGCCCATGAACTTCCAATTCGTCAAATCGCTTGAGCGGTAGCAACTAACATAGCGCAGCCCAGTATCCATGCCTTGCCTGCGCTCTTCGCCATACCAATAATAATATTTGTCGATTTTTACAATACCGCCTCCATGGGCCTGAATGTGATTGCCTTTGTCATCCGGCCAAACTTCGCCGGGGTTGATCTTTTTTTGAGCGATTGCAGAGGTAAGCATGGCAATTATTGCCACGATACACAGGAAGAATTTGCTGCCAGTAAAACAAGCATTCGTTTTATCTTTCATAATAATAAACAATTGAAGGAAAGACTTTTAGCAAAACGAAAATAGCCCTACAAGCGTTTTTGTACAGGGGGTAAATCTTGATAAAAAGGGGGACATTTTAGGAGTGAGCACGCAGATGACGCTGATTTAGGTGATTGACGCAGATTTTGATGGCACACGGATTAGACGGATTTACACGGATTTTTTCTTTTATCAAACACGAAAATATTTATCAGGCATTCAATTGATCTATAGTGATCAGTGCAAATCTGCTAAATCAGCGTCATCTGCGTGCCTTAAAAAAGATCCGTGTAAATCCGTCCAATCAGTGTTATCCGTGTGCCTTCTTCTACTCAGTCCTCAGGCTCTGTGCAGGGTTCGCTATGGCGGCTTTGAAGGCCTGGAAGCCAAGTGTGAATAGTGCAATAATCATTGCAACAAATCCGGAGACCAGGAAGATCCACCAATTGAGGTGGATGCGGTAGGCAAAATCCTGCAGCCACTTGTTCATCATGAACCAGGAGAATGGAACTGCTACAAGCATGGAAAGGAAGATAATTTTCAACAGACTTCCTGTGAGCAACATGGTGATGTTCGTTACGCTGGCACCCAGCACCTTTCTTACACCAATTTCTTTTACCCGCTGGCTAACAGTAAACGTGATCAAACCAAACAAACCAAGGCAGGCAATGCAAATAGTAAGCATCGTAAAGGCAAATAATATTTGTCCCTGCTTTTGCTCGGCCTGGTATTGTGCAAGGAAATTTTTATCAAGGAACTGATAATCGAACGTCGCCGAAGGGTCAAACTTTCTGAATGTATTCTCTACCTCCGTCAAAGATTTTGAGAGGTTGCTTTCACTTAAACGAACATACATGTTGTCGCTTTCCATGGCATTCTTTGGCAACTGCATGATCATTGGTTCTATTTTGTGTTGCAAAGAATAAATGTGGTAATCTTTTACGACGCCAATGATGTTTACCGCGGAAATTTTTCCAGTAGAATCTTTACCTCTGGAAATCCTTTTACCGACACCACTTGTCCAGCCCTGTCGCTGAAGAAAGGCTTCGTTCACAATTACATCATCACTATCGGACGTTATGTTTTTTGAAAAATTTCGTCCTTCTTTCAAATGTATTTGCATCGCAGGAATAAAATCGGGATCAATGGTTAAGCCATACGCGAGATTGCTGCGATCTTCGAAGACGCCATTCTTTTCAACGCTGTAATCCATCATGCCAATGTTGTTATTACCAATTGGATTGCCAGCAGACGCAACCGCTTTTACATTTGGATTTTGCAATAAGGCTTCACGAAGAGCGGGCACTTTTCCCCTAACCTCTCTGGAATCAATATGAAAGGTCATCATTTGATTTTTGTTGAAGCCGAGATCTGTATTGCTGACGTAGTGAAGCTGTAAATAGATAACGAGCGATGATGTTATTAAAATTACGGTTACGGCATACTGAAATAGCACCAGTGATTTTCTGAAAATGACTTGTCCCTTTACATCGCCCAATTGATTTTTCAAAGCAGGAATGGCCTTGAAACTCGATAAAAATAATGCCGGATATAACCCACCAATAAGCCCGGCAATCGTTGTAAAACATAAGAGATAAAAAATACTTGCAGACAAACCAAATCTCCATATCGATAAAGTTTTTCCTGTAACATTATTGATCAGCGGCATAAGCAACGCCACCAAGACCACACTGATCACAGCTGCAATAACGATCATGCTGATGGATTCAGCAAGAAACAAACTAACGAGATTATTTTTACTGGAACCTACAATTCTCCTCACCGCTACTTCGCGCAGGCGCACGGATGCACGGGCCGTAGAGATGTTGATATAATTGATCAATGCAATGATGAGAACAAGCAAACCAACGATGGACAAAACATAAATGTATTTTATATCGTGGTTCTCTCCCAACTCATACATTAAGTGAGAGCGAAGATGTATCGAGGTAAAGGGTTGCAGTTCAAGATTGAAATGAATATTCTGCGCATTGAGGGTAAGATATTTTGTAACAAACTCAGGCATTTTTGCACGCAGTTTTTCTATTTCTGCATTCTTCTTCAAAAGGATGTAAGTGTAAATGCTGAGATTGTTCCAATCGCCTTTGTAATCCGGAGAAAACGGGCGCAGCGCCTTAAATGTAAAATGTGAGCTTGCCGGAACGTCTTCTATAATCGCGGCCACATTCACAGGGCTTTTATCTATGTAAACTGTTTTGCTGATCGCAGCTGCTGGATCACCAAACAGTTTTGTCGCGAGTGTTTTTGTGAGCACAATCGCGTTGGGATCTTTTAGCGCATTTGTTCCACCTGCGATGAAACGATAAGTAAATACATCGAAGAAAGAAGGATCAGTAAAAAAGATATTGCCTTCTTTAATTGTCTTGTCATTGTAAGTGAGTATACCACCGCCTTCGGGATCAATTCTTACAGCATCTTCCACTTCCGGAAAATCCTTTTTAAAAGCTGCCGCGGATAATCCCGACGTGCCTGTGATATCAAATTTCTCTTCGTCCCACCATCCGTGAGAAACGAGTCTGTAGATTCTCTCCGCATTGTGGTGGTAGCGATCATAGCTTATTTCATCAGCAATGTACAATGAAATGATCCAAACTGCGGTAAGGCTCAATGCCAGCCCCGAAATATTTATAAAAGAAAAAGCCTTTTGTCTTGTGATGCTACGAAAAGCCGTTTTAAAATAATTTCTGAGCATTTAGTGTTGTTTGGAAAAGAAAAGATAATAACATGCCAGAAATATTTGTATAGTAATATCAAAGGTTTAGCAACTAACGGTCCGTTGCGCATGTTTGATTCCGATACAAAAGTGTTCGGTTTTGGTACGGCAACCAGAAATTAGCAATTAGAAATCCTGCACCAATCCGCCAAATCTGAATCATCCATGTGCGACTAACTCCTAATTCCTAATTTCTAATTCCTGATCACGCATCCGGAATCACTGGTTCCACCAATCGCATCAACTTATCCAACGACTCCTGCCAGCCCAGATAGCACATCTCAGCGGGTATCATGTCTGGAATTCCTTCCTGTGTAACTTTAATTTCTGTACCCACAATCACTTTACGAAGCGTAACTGAAGTGACCATCTCTCCTGGCAAATTAGGAGCATCAAATTTATCAGTGTATTTCAAAAACTCATTGGGTTTCACCTCTAAATATTTACCACCAAATGAATGGCCGTGGCTTGTTGTAAAATTGTGAAATGACATTCTAAATGAACCACCCACTTTTACATCCATTTCATGAACGGTGCAGAGAAATCCATATGGTGGCAACCATGAGGCAATTGCAAGCGCCTCTGTAAATGCGCGATATACTTTTTCCGGCGAAGCCTTAAGCACTCTGTGCAGGGAAACACTATTTGGCATAAGAAAGTTTTTAAGGTCCTACTCGTTTGGCTTTTCGGTTCCGCCCGTTTTTAAAGTGTTGCTGCTCCACTGATGCTGTTTGCTGGTTGAAATCAACACAACAAAGATGCCAGTAATATTTGACTTGGAAAAAGGTGGGATGAGACAAAGAGTGGGGTGTTTGCGACCGAGGGTTGGCACACAGATGACACTGATTGGACTGATTTATACGCCCGCCTGCAGACTTAGTCGGGCAGGAATTTTATTCTTGCTGAGTATTTTTTACATCCTTTAAATAAAAAAGATCATCGCTTTATCTCAATAAAAAAACAGATCCGGCACAATGGCCGGATCTGTCTTAAAATTTGCGATCACATCACCCATGTGGATCGACTTATTTACCAACCACTTGCCATTGGTAATTGCTCATTGTTTCACAACAATGCTTTATCAATATATTTTTTCAAATCTTCTTTTGCTTCAGGTTTCGGACAACGGATCTCAATCCATTTTCCGTGTTTGTCAATCAGCATGAACCTTGGAATGGCCGTAAGCTGATATTTTCTTCCAAATGCTTTTCCAAAATCATCGATCAATTGCACGCCACCAAGTTGTTTTTCAGTAACCATGTTCATCCACTTTTGACGAGCTTCCATTTTATCGAGTGAAATGCCAACGAAAACGATGTTCTTGTTACCCACATATTCTTCTTCAATCTCTTTCAAAAAAGGCATTTGCGCTTTGCATGGGCCGCACCAGGTTGCCCAAACATCAACCAACACAACCTTTCCTTTAAAGTCTTTCATTGAAACCATTTTGCCTGTGCTATCCGGAAGGGAAAAGTCGTAAGCTGATTTTCCAATGAAAGCAGTATCGCCGGCATACATAGCAAAAATGCCTTTGTAAGTTTCATTTGCCGGGGCAAGCTTTGCATACTTTTTTTGTGGCTCAAATGTTTCTCTGAATTCACTAAGATTGTTGATCTCAATTTGATCCATCTGATCTTTAAAGAAGTACGATTTCAAAGTGTCATTGCTGATCGAATTAATCATTAACTTAAGCTTCTCTCCTTTTGACAACTGATCTCTTTTTTCTTTTGGCAAAGCAGCCACATTCAAGAGAGCGTACAACTTCATGTATTGTCTTGTTTCTCCTATTTTTAATAGAGATGCCGTATTGAATTTATCTGGCTGAATGAATGTTTTATAAAACTCAGGAACATTGTCGAATTCCTTAGGCTGAGCTCTGAAACTGCCTATCTTTTTTGCGGAAAGCTGAAACAATAAATTCATTGGCGCCAACTCCTTGTCAATAGAAAGCGCCTCATGAATTTGCGCCTTTATAGCATTGTCTTTAATATCAATATCTTTTACAAATGCGTCCATAGATGGCTGCAATTTTTTATAGTTATTGATATAGGATGTTAGATCAAATTTATCATTGGTGAAAGTTGACAGATTGTATCCATAACTGGTCATTGGCAATGTTAACTGCTGCCAGTTATAAAGTATCTGATTCACCAATGATCCGTTAACAGACGAAAGGAAACCTGTTCTGTTGTCAACTTCCACTTGCAGGTTATCTAACGGCTGTAAGTAAAACCGCAATTTCCAGCGCGGTGATGATAGATAATAAAATCCTTTCGATTTTACATTTACCGGAATAGCAAATTCACCTTTGCTATTAATCATCGCCGTACTTACATTCTTCAACTCTCCTTCTGCAACTGTATTTAATGATACCATGCCCATTGTCACATTCTTTACAGAGCCTGCCACCATGGTAAATTTCGGAGGCGTGACGAGTTGTTTTACTTCCCATCCTTTTTTCTTCAACGAATCAAACTTTGAAGGAGTAATTGACAAAGAATAATCTTTGTCTGGGCTCAGCGATAATGTAACTAAACAAATTTTATCATTCGTAAAATGACGGCCATGAGGCTTCAGCACGTTCAGCTGAAAGCGATAAACTGATGCCGAATCTTTTGGAATCGAAAACAAAAAACTTCCGTCAGAAGGAGAAATTTTATATTCTGCCACTCTTTGCAGTTTATTGTCAACGATTTTATTAACCCACAATTCTGCATTTACTTTTTCAGTAACAACTCCACTTACAACATGTGTAGCGCTTTGGCCCCATGCAGATACAGCAACGAACATCACCGCACCTGCTAAAACTTTCTTAATTACCGATTGCATGATCATTCTTTTTCAATGTTTCTTCAATAAGTTCTTTCAACGCCGGACTTGAAGGACGTGGCGCATCAACACTAACAATCTTTCCTTCCTTATCAAAGACCATAAAACGCGGGATGCCGCCGATGTTATAGTACTTCATTATTGATTCCTCGAAGTTTGATAACATCTCAATATTTGTATATCCTTTTTTTGCAACAAAATCTTTCCAAACTTCCTTCCTCGACAAACCGTCGACGGATACACCGAGAAAAACGATATCGTTTTGACCTTTATACTCCTCTTCCAGTTTCTTGAAATTTGGTTTTTCTGCCAGGCAAGGGGCGCACCACATTGCCCATATATCAAGCACTACTACTTTCCCTTTGAAATCGGTCAGTGAATAGTGCTTGTCGTTATTGTCGTACAACGAAAAATTATATGCTGGCTTTCCTTTTGCATAAAGACTTAACTTATCGTATTTTTTTTGATAGTTGCCTTGCAGGCCTGCGTTAGTAATTATTTGTTTAAACGGCTGGATCTCCAAAACAAACTGTTCGTAATTGGTAAGCTGCTCCATATGTGCGGTTGCATACACCGCACGAACCGTATCGTTTTCTATCTTTTTTATTTTTTCTAGGAAAGGAACGCCAAGCATCTGTTCACCATTTTTATACTGCTGAAAAAACTGGTAGCCTAACAAATAGTTTAGCATTTCCAAACCGTGCTCTGATTGTAACAAGTCTGTCCTGTCAATTTTTTCCTTCCCTAAAGTTTCATAAAACCATTGACGGGATGCAGTGGTATCATATCCTGCATTCATTCTTTCTCCTGCATAGAAAAAAGCGGCAGCTTTAAGAAATAAAACTTCTGTGTTAATCTTCTCGACCAGGAGTTTATTGAAATCCTTATTTGAGGTAACACCGGTCTTCTTTATTTCATCCGCTGTTGCAAGCAGTGTTTTATAAGTCTCCAAAAACTGATCCCGTTGATTTCGATTTGTTACTTGTTTATACGACTGATTAAAGACGCTTACCCATTTTTTCAGAGACACCGTTTCCTTGTTGGGGTTTGCAATTTTAATACTATCAAAATCAATCCCCAGATCATTTGGATAGATGTCCACCTTTTGCTGATCGCCTGGGTGCAGGTAAATGACATGAGTAAATTCAAACAAATGTGCCCCACCCTTGCGCAAAAAATAAATTGCATCACTGTCAGCTTCAAATGAAAACTTACAGTTGTTTTTTGCGTCGGGGCGTTTAAAGCCGAGACTCATCGCCTGGCCATTTTTTACTCTGTACAAAAAAACAGCACTCCCTTTGTTGTTATGCACATGGCAGTTTACCTCTGTTGGTTTAGATCCTGCCGCATAAGCATTGAAGACCATAGGGATTATTAGTAGAGGGATAATCTGTAAGACTTTTCGTATCATCTTTCAAAGAATTAAAACTGATTTTTTAACCCTGTTTTGATTTGCTGAGCCACATAGATCAAATGATCTTTTGTATCCTTGTCTTTAGCCGCTGGAATCGCAGCCAGAATCTCGCTTCGTAGTTTTTCAAGATGCAAAGCAAGATAAGAGCCGATGTCCGTAGTCATTGTAATCGGTGTATTTTCCTGCGCGGTCGACCCACCCATCAATAGACCTATCAGATTATTTCCTGTTTCTACCTCTTTCATGGCAGCAAAAACATTTGAAATGTAATTCTTCTGAATACTACGACGATAAATATCTATCGGCTGATTTGTTTTCAACTCGCTCCAAACACCAGCTTTTAAATCATTCAAAAACGCGATCATTGTATAACAGCTGTCTTTGCCATATCTTCTCTCATGCATTAACAATGTATTCAATACTCTGTCACTTAACAATTGATCCAATACTCTCCCCTGCACAGTACTCACACTTCCCAAGCGCACCGGATTGCTTATTTTATTAAGAATGTCACTATTAAGCAACCATTCAGGTGTTGTAAAAACCTCTTTATTTAAAAATGCAACTGCTTCTCTTTGCTTTGCTGCAGGTTCCGGCGCATAAATATTACCGGGCTGCTCTACTGTTTTCCATGTTTCGTAAGTGCTGGCAACATTCTTTGTTACATGCGTTACATAGCGCAGGTATTGGCTAACCACCTGGCGGTATACACCTACCAAATTTGTGTAAAGATCATTGTCTTCTTTTGTCCATTCTTCCAAATGAGACATTACATATTTCAGGTTCTTAATGCCGTATTCATTCGCTTTCATGTTATCGTCGCCCAAATCTTCCGATTGACAACGAGCGTCATTGTTCATACCTTCTCCACCAAACCACAATCTAGGATTAGCTTTCAGGCTGTCAACGATCCACTGAGAAACGATCTTTTTGTCCGCCTCGTCATCTTTTGCATCGGTCCACGTGTAGCCCCATTTAATAGCCCATTTATCATAATCGTTGATTCGCGGCATAAGTCCGGCCTCGCCAATGCTGTCTTGAGGTTGTGCCACATAGTTGAAACGGGCATAATCCATAATAGAATTTGTGTGACCATGCGCTTCTACCCAAGCCTTGTCACGCAATTTTTCAACCGGCGTCAAACTACTGCTGCCCATGTTGTGACGCAAGCCTAGTGTGTGGCCAACTTCATGCGATGACACAAAACGAATCAAAGTACCCATCAGTGAGTCACTGAACTTCATTTTGCGTGCACGTGGGTCACTTGGTCCTGCTTGTATCATGTACCAATCATGCAACAAGGTCATAACGTTATGGTACCATCCCACATAACTTTGCAGCACTTCGCCGCTTCTAGGATCGTGAATATTTGGACCATAAGCATTTGCTACTTCGGAAGGAAAATAACGTACAATTTTATAACGGGCATCTTCCAAACTCATTGTAGTATCGTTTTCCGGCCATTCTTTACCCACGATAGCATTTTTAAATCCGGCTGCTTTAAATGCCTCGTTCCAGTCATTGATACCTGCTATAATGTATGGGCGCCATTGCTTAGGAGTTGCAGGGTCTACATAATAAACGATCTGCTCTTTAGGCTCTACAAGTTCCCCTCTTTTGTATTTTTCAATATCTTCTGTTTTGGGCTCGAGGCGCTGACGTACAATAAAAATTTTTGTATCGGCTTTTTGCTGTTCGTCCGCAAATTCATTGTAGGCATCTGCGAAGTATCCAACTCTTGCATCAAACCTGCGCGGCATCATCGGCTTTTCCGGCATCAAAAAAATGGAAGTAGAAATTTCAAGTGTGATCGCACCTCCAATTTGAGCAGCGTCCAATGGTGCAGCTGCAGGGCGTGCACCTATTCCAACTGTGCCGCCTCCAGATGCCGAATACGTGCGCAGCATTTTTACCTCAACGTTGATCGGATAGGCAGCAAAGCTTTTCACAAAACTGCGATCTGGCGCCATTGAACCAACTGACAAACCTCTTTTAACTTCTGAGCTAAGTATCGTAAATGAATTTTCCTTTTGAAGAAAATCGGTAACATCAATGATCGAAGACCTGCCGCTTGTACCTTGTGCTTTTACATCGAACAAAGTCGCGATCGAATTTACATTGGAATTTTTTATCGCTTTGGAGATGGCATTCGTACTATCTGTTTCTTGAAGTATGGTAACAACCTTTAAAGCAATTTTCCCTCTTTCTTTTTCAAAAGTTATTACACGGGTATTCATTGATTCTCCGCCAAACTTGGGACTTCCTCCTGGCACCTTTACGAGCCATGTAGTTAGCAAAAGCTGTCGACCCAACAATGAGTCAGGTATTTCAAAGTAATATTTATCATCCGTTTTGTAAATGGAAAACAATCCTTTTTTGCTAAGCGTTCCAGGCTTAACAATTTGATTATAGGAAGTTGATGTTGTTTTGATAGCAGTTGGCGCAGCTACATTCGTTTGCGCAAAACCAATTGCAGAAAGAAAACCACATAATATTGTCGATAAGAAAACTTGTTTCATCCGTTTCATTTTAGTGATCCCGCCCAAGCGGGATGATTTCATCATTTCATGTTTAATGCAGACAAGTATTTTTTAAACACTTAGTCTTTAGGATTCAGCTTTTTTCTCAGTTTCGCTTCTACATATTTCAAGTGTGCAAGCGTCATTGGATCCGTGCAAGTTGCAGCAGCAGTTTTGCAACGATTCGCAATGCTTTCCATGTGAGCACGTACCACTGCAGGAATATCGGTTAGGGAAAGATCTGGTGATGTGCTGCCAGGCTCCGGTGTTTTGGACGCTTCTTTCAGAACATTACTAAGACTTTCGATCCATGATTTCTGCAAGCTTCTTCTATAGCTGTCTATTATTGCTGGTTTGCCATTCAATTCACTCCATAAACCTTTTTCAACATCTGTCATCAATTCATCCACGGTATAAGTATTTTCTTTTCCGTAGCGCATTGTTTCAGTGGTCATCTTATACAAGCGGTCAGGTTTGAGCACATAGTACAAAGCATCATACTGTATTCCAATCAATTTTTCTTTTTTAGCCGGCTTACTGAATTTGTTCAGCACTTCAGGATTCAACAACCATGTTGGCGTTTGAAACACTTCTTTTTGTAAAAAAGCAAGTGCTCTTTTTTGTTTTTCTTTTGAAACAATAGTATAAACATCACCGGACTGCTCTACTGTCTTCGCATTTTCATAAGTACCGCCAATCTGCGTATAAGCATGACGTGTAAGAATTTTGTACCAATCAACAACATCATTGTATGCACCTGCTGCGTTGTCGTACATGTCCATATCTGCCCGTGTCCAGCTCAGAAGATTTGCCATTAAAATCTTCAGATTCTTTATACCGTACTCGGCCGCCTTCACCTGGTCATTGCTCAGGTCTTCAGTTTGTGCACGCGGATCAGAAGGATCATTGAGGTTAGGAGTTACCTCTGTCTTAAAACTCAATCTTCCATCTGCAGTTGTACTGGTTGTAAATTTTGCTAACTGGTCCTTTTCTTTTTCAAAATCATCTATACCTGTATAGCTATATCCATATTTTATAGCCCATTTGTCGTAATCACCAATTTGAGGAATAAGCCCCTTCGTTGAAATTTTGTCTTCTGGTTGCGCTACGTAATTGTAGTGCTGCATATCCATTATTGAAGAGGAAAATCCATTGCTCTCTACCCAGTTTTTCTCACGAAGTTTTTCTACCGGAGTAGCAAAGCTTGCAATGAGATTGCTGCGAAGTCCGAGAGAAACACCCACCGCTCTGGTAATTTCAGCCTTGATCAGGGCGCCCATTAATTCATTGCTGAATTTTACGTTTCTTGCCGCAGGATCAACGGCAGATGCCTGAACAAAATACCAGTCGTGCAGCGCCTGCAAGTTACTGTGCGACCATCCGATATAAGTTTGTAGTATTTCACCACTGCGCGGATCGTACACTTTAGGAACAGTTGACATGGACTGACTGGAAGCGAAATAGCGTATCACTTTATACCTTGCATCTTCCAGCTTCATCGTTGTATCATTCTCGGGCCATTCTTTGCCAATAATTGCATTTTTAAAACCGGCAGATTTAAATGCCTCGTTCCAATCGTTGACACCAGCTATAATATATGCGCGCCATTGTTTCGGCGTTGCTGGATCTACATAATAAACGATAGGTTCTTTGGGTTCTACCAATTCGCCTTTTTTATATTTTTCGATGTCTTCAGCTTTGGGCTCCAAACGCTGACGAACAACAAAAGTTTTTATGTCCACTTTTTGCTGATCATCAGAAAACACTTTGCAGCTTTCTGTGCTGTATCCAACACGAGGGTCAGCGTATCTCGCATGCATAGGCTCCTTTGGAAGAAGCATAACAGAGTTGCTCAACTCAAATGTTACACCAACACTTGGACTTGCGTCCGTGCCACCTGCGCCCATGGTGTAGGTCTTTAAGGTTTTAATCTCTATATTTTGCTGGTAGGAATCTGCCGCCAAAAGAAAAGATCTGTCTGGAGCAACACCGCCCAATCCCATATTTTTCTTGGCACCCGCATCGAAACCTGTTATGATATTATCTTTTAAGAAGAAATCCGTAACATCAATAATGGAGCTCTTATTATTTTTTCCACGAGCCTTAACGTCTACTACCATTATGATAGGGTCCATGGATGAATTGGAAACAGCTCTTGCGATCGCCTGACCAGGAGCAGCCATGGCTACATTTGTCAGCGCCTTCACGTATAGTTTTTCATCACTTGCCTTTTCAAAATACACGATGATACTGTTCACCATTTCACCGTTGAACATTGGGCTGCCTGTCGGCACCTTGGCTAAACGAGTGGAGAAAAGAACGTCTCTGTTAAGCAAAGAGTCGGGGATTTCGAAGAAATATTTTTCATCTTGCTTATATACCGTGAATAAACCGTTTTTCGCAACGGCTCTTGAAGTGATGACTTCTGAATATGATTTAATTTTTGGAGACTCCGCCTTTTTTACACTGGTACTGTCCTGCGCAACTACATAGTTAACCGCACTAACCAGCGAAAGAAAACCAAATACCTTTTTTAGATTCATAACTAACTTTTGAAATATTATTTCTGTTTCACAAGAACCTTAAAACTACTCCTGTTTACAGAGTGTTTATTGGCAAATAGTACCAATTAATAAAAAAACTTGACGAATTTTGACACCCTTCTTATCCTTGATGCAACCTATAAAAAACAAGCATCTGCGTTAAGGTGCAGATGCTTGTTTTAATGGTATTTTTGAAACACTATCATATCGGCTGTGAATGAAAATCAAAAGCCGAAAGCGACTCATTCAGTTTACAGTCCCAATCCTTTCTTGAATGCAACATCAACGATTTTATCAAAGCCTCCATATACAGCAATTGGAGTGTTGTTAATATCACCTGTTGATGTTAAGCTTAAGAAATAAACTTTATTGCCACCACCAGTCGCTGTTTCATCAGTAGCCACAACCAATACTCTGCTGTCTGTTGAAGGTGCAGTTGCGTAGCCAGATTTGAAAACTTTCATCGTTTTAATAATAGTTCCTGTCGGGAACGTATAACCAACCAAAGAAGTAGACGTAGCGAGCGTTGCAATGGTACAAGTATTAATAGTATTACCATTTACATAATAGAATTTTCCGGGTAGCGTTAAAAAAGTTGGGAAAGCAAAAAGCTTTGCTGTATTGATTCCCGGTACTTTTGTCCCCGAGAGAAGATACCTGCCTGTGATATTGGCATTTGTCGCTGCAAAACCTCCAACAGAAAGCTGATAAAGCCAGGTAGAATCGCTGGTGGTATTTCTAAAAACACAACTGTATGTAACAGGATTTCCTGATTGAGGCTGGCTATTCTCTGCATAGAGGAGTGTTTTGCCTATGTAGTTCAAATCAAATCCTGAACCAGTTAGGGGATCCAGTGGTGCAGTTCCTTTAGAATATGCAGCAAAATGTCCATTCGGAACATCTGTGGTAACTCCCACTAATGCTCCGGTTTGAGCATTGTATTGAAGAAAACATTTGTTAGCCTGATCGTATAACATAAACCAATAATCACTCAACGACCCAGCGGGATTTAAAACAAATGGAGCAAGCGTCCAGGAACCCAGTAACGGCGCATTAAACAGAATTGGTGGCGTCTTGATAGAAGTCGAATTTACAGCTCTGTAATGTAGTTGGTTATTGTTGATCAAATATTCATACTGAGAACTACAGGCGTTTGCCTGTAAATTAATAGTAGCAGGCTCGGAAAAAAACCAGCCTGAGCTATAACTGGAGTCTGCAAAATCAGTTGATCGCACCTGCAAACCTCCGTTAGGATAGAAGAAGGAAACTTTCTGGATACGCAACGATGCTGAGTAGTCAAGCACATTAACCTTGCTTGTACCTGTTGGCAATTTCTTTCCGTTATTTCCAAATGAATATAAATTGGAGTATATAGCTCCGCTGCCTGCCGTTCCGTCCCGTGATGCGATTAACGCAATATCACATCCACCGTTGGAAGGCTGGTCCTGTAACACAACCCATCCTTCTCCGCCCCATGGGGAGCTATCCACATTCAAAGCGTAAAATTTGTAAAAAGAAACACCTGTCGCATTATCCGTAACCTTTACAACCAGGCGGTACACACTGATTGGCACATCAATTCTCGCTTTTAATTGTTTTGATGTACCCACAATGTATTGAAACGGGTTTGCAAGATTCTGTGCGGTCTGGATGATCATCCATTGGTAGGAAAGATTTTCAGACGCTTGCGTTTGAGACAGCTGAATATTCACCGTTAAAGTATCAAACTGTTTAACCGAAATCGAATCAACCGTTATAATCTGGCTACGATTTGCATTCACGGTATCCGTGATAACGGTTATGGTATTAACAGAGGAATAATTATAATTACCCTTATCTTTTTTACAGGCTACAAGTGCGCATATGCCCAATGCGGCAACTATAAAAGCTCTCCAAATATTTTTATGGTTCATTGTTTCTAAAACTTTTTTCTCCATTAATAATTTGCATTTCCTACCAGTACAACAGCATTGTTTGCATCGGGATCCCTCAGGGTGGCACCTACTCCTACCGGAGAAGAAACATTACCCGGATAATTTGTTCTGATATAGTTTCTTACCAATTGCAAATACTGACCATAAATAACCGGCGCTGAACTTTTGGGATAGGGAAACTCTGTAATGGTAGAGTCTCCAATAGGATCGTACAAAGCAGCAAGGATCATCTTGTATTTTGTTCTTGTCCAGGTTCCAAAATTGCTAATGTTGCCGGCCCATTGCGTACCGTTGGTTTCACCCCATGAGGATGGCTTTTGCAAATAGGCGGTTTTCAGTTTGATCCTGCTTTTTTGAGCAAATCCCAGTTTGAAATTATTATTCACCTGCAGGCTCAAAACAAATGTCGCTGTGAGGCTATCCAGATCAGGCGTACGATAAATAACAACCGGCAGTTGTGTGGTTACCTGGTTTGCCGGCATTTTGTACGGTGTCAGCAATTTATAGTGCACCCCTTCCACAGCATTGATAGCAGAATCTTTTATCGATTGCACAACGATTTCGCGGTCAGCATTTACTGGGCTGCCCAAAACAGTAACCGGTACTTTGATGGTATCAACAACACGACTTGGGTATTTGGCAAAACTATATCCTATACTGTCAGATGCCGCACTAAAATAAATGGCATCATTTTCAGTAAACATCGTGGGTGACTCTTGTTTGCATGCAGCAAATCCTGCAGCAATTGCGAGCAATATTGTGGTGATATATATTCTTTTCATAGTTAATTAGTGATTGTATTCGTTTTCTTGATCCGGAATTGGAAACACGTACGCACCGGCAGGAACTGCGGCAGTGGTAGCGGTTACAACTCTCAGATCTTTGTTTAGCCTTTTGTAGTAAAAGAACGTTTGTCCTTCCTGCACAAATTCCTTTCTATATTCTGCCATGATCTCACTGGATAAACTATCTGTAGTGCTAATTCCGCCGGCATTCAACATGGAGAGGCCGCGAGCCTGACGAACATTATTTAAGAATGCAACGCCTGTAGGAATATCGCCGTTTGCTTTTGCAACTTCAGCAACGATATAATACATCTCAGAAACGCGTATAACCGGAACGTTTCCTTGCATATAGTAAGGCAAATTATCATCCTGAAAATATTTGGAAGGCACCACCACCGCGCTTGTTGCCACATTTTTGTCAAACCAGGATATAAAACGGTAATCGCTTGCTGCACCACTGCCTTTTCTGTAGTACAGATATTTATTTCCCACCGTATCTTTTACTCCGTTTACTACAATGGGAGTTGTCAATATTTGTAGCGGCGTTCCGCTACTCTTGTTAAACAAATTGAGATTGTAGTTTTTTACGTTGCTTGAATACACCGAGAATAGGAGCTCCTGCGAAAAGAGCCTGTCTCTTACAGTATTCGTTTGCAGCGCCACATTAGTGGTGATCAATGGAAACTTTCCGCTGGCAATAACAGCTTTTGCGTATTTGCCTGCGTTTGCCATGTCGCCCTTATACAAATAGACACGGGCCATCAGCGCTTCAACAGCCCAATAGTTCAGGTGATTTTGTGTATATGAGGTAAACGCATCATCAACACTTTTTAGCACTGCTGAAGTATCCGTTTGAGCCAACATGTCTTTTGCCGCGGCAAGATCGCGGATACATGAATCCAACACATTGCTTAAGCTGGAAAATGGAGTGGACGTAACGCCATAACGTGTAACATAGGGAATGGCAGGTGCGGACATGCCTGTAACCGGCGGCTGTCCATACATGCGGGCGAGGTCAAAATGAAACAACGCCCTCAATGCCGTAGCCTCTCCTTTTACGCGATTGTAGGAATCGCCCGTAAATAAGCTTTTCTTATCATCGATCTGGACAAGCATATTGTTGAGATTAGCGATATTGTAGTACATGCCGTTCCAAATGGCAGTCACTTCAGGTTTTATAGTAACATCCGCATAATTGTAGGCATAGGCTGTCGTAAAAAAACTGGCATTGGAGCCTACGTTTGGCGTTGCGGCATTGTCGTAGTCATATGCAAGGGTCGACATAAATCCCATAGACAAATCACCGGTATACAAACCAAAAACGCCGGATGAGGTGGCGGGCTTGTCCATTCCAAGATAGACACCATTCAAAGCGTCCTTGAATCCCTGTTCATCACTAAATAATTTTCCCTGTGGTACTTTGTCTTTGGGTGCCACATCCAAAAACTTGTTGCACCCGCATAATGTTGCCATGAACAACACCATTACCGAATAAACCGCCATTAGATGCTTTGGCATGATCCTTCTTTTTCTTTTATTGTTATATAAATAGCTCATGATAATATTTATTAAAAAGTGGTAGACAGCCCAAAACTAAAACTGCGTGCAAAAGGATAAGCAGTACCTCTTTCCGTTTTTATGGTACCCAAATGAAACGCATTGTTTTGGGTAACAGCTAATCTTGGAGTGGACAGCCTCAATTTGCGCACCCACCATAAATTGGGAGAAAACTGATAAGCCACTGTCAAACTACTTGCATCCAAAAAATTATTGTCTTGAACAAAACGCGAAGTGGCATAAGTTGCCTGCAGTGTATTTGTTCCATTTACCACTAATGCTTTGAATGGCACCTTGTCGCCCGGCTGTTTCCACCTTTGTGTGATTACACGCTCATCTGCATTGGCTGAACGCAGATCCACATTTTCCACTTTGTCAACCAACGTCTGGTTATACATTTGTCCCCCCCACTGGAAGCTCATATTAATGTTCAACGAGAATCCTTTATATGTGAAGTTTGAACCAAACCCACCTTTTAGTTTAGGGGCAGCATCACCAATCGGTTGTTTGTCTTTTACATCCCATAAAAATGTTTTGCTTCCGTCCAATTTCTGGAACAGTTCTTTGCCTGTTGCAGGATCTATACCTAAAGATTGCACCGCCCATATCTGGCTAAGTGATCTGCCCACCACATATTTTGGCAATGCCTGCAGCTGCTTTGTTCCTGCTGTGTCATACGTTGCATTGATAGCGTCTACCGCAGGAGAAAGCGCCGTAATAACATTTTTTGCTGAACCAACATTGAAGGATAAGGACCAGAATATATTTCTTTTGCGATCGCGAATGATAGGTGCGGAAACAGTAACCTCATATCCACTATTTTTTGTGGCTCCAAGATTGTCCTGGTATTGCAAAAATCCTGTGGAAGGTGCCACATCTAATGGCAAAATCAGGTTGTTGGTTGTTTCACGGAATACATCAGCTGAGACATTTAAACGTCCATTCAATAAGATGATGGCAACTCCCAGATTGTTTTTAAGTGTCTGCTGATATTTCAGATCGGGATTTGCATATGAGGGAGCTGTCGCGCCTAACTGCAACCTGTAACTATTTTGATTATTGTATTGGTAGATTGACTGACCAAGAGCGGCAAAATTCTGGTTACCTGTTACACCCGTGCTCAACCTGAATCTTAGTTGCTGGATAATGGGATTGCTGACAAAAAACTTTTCTTTATCTACGTTCCATCCTATACCTCCGGCCCAAAAAGGAGCGAACCGCTGGTTTGCACCAAACAGCGAAGATCCGCTTACGTTGCCGGTAACTTCTGCTGTGTAGCGTTCTGCATAGTTATAACTGAAGCTTGCAAATGAAGAAATCGTGCGGGTAATACCCTGATTGCTTTGCGGTTTCTGCGCAAGACCATAACCATTCGCCATGCCCAATTCCCCAAGGTACTCATTAGGTATTCCGGTGACTTTAATAGTGGTTGCGTTCGTTGACGTACCTTGTACTTCGGTACCCACCGCTGCAAAAAAAGTATGGGCGTTTATTTTTTTATAATAATCCAGGTTCAGTTTTCCATCAAGCACATTATTGTTACCTCTCGTTCTGGTATAGGATCCCATTGTGCCAAGACCTGCTGTTAAAGCGTTAACGAAGCTGGTATGATCCGCAGGCAAAAACTGTTCGGCACCTGGCGTATTGGCACTATAACTTACAGCAGCCCTGAATTTAAAATTGCTGTTTATTGTCCATTCAAGATTGGTATTATTGGTTAGGCTGTAATAATAGGAATAGTCTTTAACATTTAGTGTTGAGTTGTATGCAGCATTGGTGAATGTTCCGCCAGGTGCATTCAGCCCTATACCTAATGTGGCAGCACTGGGCTCGAATACTTTGATCACATTTCCGGCAGAATCATATGGCTTGAAGTATGGAAACTGACTAGCATATTGGTTAAAGCTTCCCCAGGGAGAATTATTTGCTTTGTTGTAACCGATGCTTGTCGAATTGCTGAGACGGATCTTTTTTCCATTATAGGAAAGAGCATAGCTCAACCCGAAATTGTCACGACCAGAGCCTTTCATTACACCCACGCCATTATTGTAGTTAAGTGCAAGAGAATAGCGGATTGCTCTTGTGCCTCCGGAAACATTAAGACTATGACTCGTTCCAAAACCAGTACGTACCGGCTGTGAGAGCCAATAGGTATTTACACCGCTCTGCACTTGCTGTAAACGCTGATCATACCACTGATTCAATGCTACATTATTATAATGGCCATTATTGGGATCTGAGTAAACACCCGCCAAACGCTGTGCCTCCAGCAATTGTTTTGCATCCATCAAATGATATGAAGTCAGATCTGGCGCCTGCAGGTTAAAATTTACCGCATACGAAACCTGAGCTCTTCCCGGTAGAGGCTGTTTGGTTTCCACGACAATTACACCATTTGCGGCTTTGGCGCCATACGCTGTTGTTGCCGCAGCATCTTTCAATACTGTAATGCTGGCAATTCTGTTGATATCCATGTCATACAGCGTCTGCAGCGAAGTCTGAAAACCATCAAGGATGATCAGCGGCTGGTTGGGATTTGACAAATAACTTGACATAATATCACCGCTGGAAACTGCTGAACTATAGTAATCAGACGTTCCACCTTGTGTGCCTACCGGTAAACTGTTCTGACCTCTTAACTGAATAACCGGCAAACTGTTCGGATCACTCCCCATTGCATTGTTTTGCTCAATACGAACAGAAGGATCTGCCATTGCCAATGCCTGCAAAACGTTGGTGGGATTCAATAATTTCAGATCATCACCGGCATAGGTTTTTGCGGCACCGGTAAAGTTGCCGGCTGGTCTTTTGTACAACCCCGTATTCACAACCACTTCGTTCATCATATTTGATGATTGAACCATCTTCACTGCTATGTCAGTATCGCCACGTTTTACTTTTATTGTTGTAGCGGCATGGCCCACATAAGAAATCCGAAGAGTGGCCCCTGTTTCTACATTATGCAATTCAAAACTGCCGTCTTTACCGGTAACTGCATGGTTACTGGTTCCCTGCACAAAAACTGTGGCACCAACCAAACGTTCACCGGCATCATTTTTCACAACCCCTTTCAAAACGGGAATTTTATCCTGTGCAGAAAGCGAAATACAAATAACAGAAAACACGAGAAGTGTCAATGACATTTTCGCGGATATGATTGCGCGGAATTTTATTGATAGTATATTTTTAAAACAGTTCATAATTTCTTTCTCGATTTAGTTATTCCGGTTTTACAAAAACATAAGATGCATTAGGCACCACAGGGACCTTTGTATAAGGCAGAGATGCGAATGGAATATTTTTTCTTTTGTAGTAGAAAAACACTTGTCCTTCGCCCAAAAACTCTTTTTGATATTCTTTGCCAATTTCAATATTGATGCTATCTCTTTTCAATGCAGTTTGAGTATACTTGGCAAGATTGCGATGCACCCGTACTGAGTCAAGAAGATTTGTGGCTGTAAGAGAGTCCGCCGATGCATTGGAAGCTTCTGCTGCAATGTAATAGAGCTCCGTTAACCGGATCATTGGCAATGTATTTACACTTACGGAACCGTTAGTGTAATACTTTTTGGGAGAAATGATGTTTCCAGTAGTGTTACCTGTAGTTGGATCAACAAAAGCGCCAAGCTTTCTGTAATCATTGCCTGAACCGCTGCCGGTTACAAATACAGCGGTTTGATTAGTCGGAGATAAACCCAGCGGTTTAACAAATACAGACTTGTTATAAGCGAATGCAAAATTACCGCTGCTATACAGCGAGAACAATTGCTCTTTATTAAACATCAGGTCAGTATTATTGGTAGCCAATGGAAATACATTACTGTTAATAACGGCAAGTGCATTGCTTTGAGCGTTTGCAAGATCACCTTTATACAAATAGATCCTGGCCAGCAATCCTTTTACGGCCCACGCAGTAAACTGGGACGTCGTCATGTCGGATTTGCTCAGCAAATTTTGAGCGTTTAACAAATCGGCTATACAAGAATCAATTACTGCACCGGTCGACAATACCGGTGATGCGTACGGCGACACCTTCGTTATATATGGAATTGCCGGCACACTCAAACCCGCAGCCGCAGGTGACGGAGCAAACAAGCGCAAGAGATCGAAGTGGATAAACGCACGCAAACCCAATGCTTCTCCTTTTGTTGTATTATAGTGTCCTGCAGAGAAAACATTTTGCCTGGCGTCTGCATTTGCCAACACATTGTTCAAATTGGCTACACATAAATAAAGGCTGTCCCAAACATTTTGAAATGTATTTTTCAATGTATAATGCTGCACATTAAATGCCGCACTTTGGTAAAACAAAGTATCTGCTTGCTTGAAAGATGTATCATAACTTCTCCCCATAATAGAGAGAACACCTGTAGTCAAATCTCTTCCATATAAGCTTTGACTTCCCATTTGTAGGTAAATGCCATTCAATGCATCTCTGAAGCCTTGCTCATTCGCAAACAATTCATTCTGATCTACCTGCAATTGCGGCGGCACATTTACCCATTTCTGACATGAGCTAAATGAGAGTGCCGAGATAAGCGCAAGAAAAACAACTAAATAATTTCTGCTTAACATCTGCTACTATTATGATTTTAAAAACTTGTTGTTATTGAAAAGGTGTACGTGTGTTGAAAAGGATAATAAATACCTCTTTGCGCTTTCATTGTTGATGATTGAAAAACATTGTTGGCAATAAACCCAAACATTGTATTTTTCGCACCGATCTTTGATGAAATTTTTTCTGCCAGTTTGTAACCCAATGAAATCGCCGCACATTCGATACTGTTATTTTTTTCTACAAACCTTGTTGTTGCATAAGTAGGTGATGTAACAAGTCCATTTACTGATAAAGCTTTGTACAGCGCCACATCTCCCGGCTTCGTCCAGCGGTTATTTGCAGCTCTTTCGTCAACATTGTAACTGATATCCGCATTCTCAACATAATCAGCCAATGTTTGATTGTAGTATGAAGCGCCTAACTGATAGGAAAAATAAACGCCTGCGGAAATACTTTTTACAGAAATCGATGTACCAAATGATCCGCGCCATTTTGGATTGAGATCTCCTGCCAGCACTCTGTCTGCTGCGTTCCATGTAAACGTTTGGGTACCATCTGCTTTCAAAAACTTTTCCTGCCCTGTTGCGGGATCTATGCCCAGCGAACGAACGGCCCATATACCGGTTAGGGACTGGCCTACTACGTAGTTAGGCTGAGGCACTGTATTGTCAACAGCTTTGTTTGTGTTTAACCCATCAATGTAGTTTGAAATGGCTGCAACGCGGTTTTCATTGTGAATTCCGTTAAGACTTACTGACCAGGTTACTCCTTTTTTAATGTTATTGATAACACGGTAGTTTAAAGCAAACTCCACTCCTTTACTTTCAATAGCTCCAAGGTTATCATAGTAACTGAAATTCATGAACCCTGTTGATGCAGGAGATGATACAGGCAGAATAATATTGCTTGATTTGTTTTTGTATGCATCAATCATAATCGATAACCTGTCCTTAAACAACATTGCTTCAAGGCCAATATTTTGTTTTTCAGTTTGCGGAACTTTAAGAGCATTGTTGGCATAAGCAGTTAAATAAGCGCCCTGTCCAATGCCAACATTAGTATAGCCAGTAGATCCCTGGATATATTGTCTGTCTGTGTAATAATCATAAGTTGAGTGAGAAAGGTACGACTGGTAGAACTGGTTTCCTGTTGTACCTACGCTACCACGCACACGCAAAATGCTCACGAACTTATTGGCATGAAAAAATCTTTCCTGGTGCAGGTTCCAGCTTGCGCCAACGGACCAATAAGGTTCAGTCACATTTTGTGGGAATTGTGAAGATTGATCGGCGTGCCCTGTCACCTCTAATTGATATCGATTATCATAGCTGTATGTAAAGTTTCCATAAGCGGAAGCCAGTCTTGTGAGAATGAGACTTGCCTGTGGCTTACTGGTCAGATATGAATTTCCAAAAGACAGCGCAGACAATTTATCACTTGTAAAGCCAACGAGTGAGATACCAGCAGACTCGCTTCTTGTTTGCATAGCCATTATTCCTGCAGAACCATAGAATTGGTGAAGGTTTACCCTTTTTGTGTAATTAAGATTAAGTCCGCCCTCCATGCTCGAAAAATCGCTCGACACCTGGTTGTACATACCTCTTAAAAAGAAGAGCTCCGGAGTGTAGTTTGCAAACGCAGTGTGTCCCGGAGGCAGAAAAACGTCCGTTACATCAGCCTGTTTGCTCAAACTGATGTAACCATCTGCTTTAAAACCCCGGCCAATATTCAAGCTCAAAGAAAGTTGATCGCTGAATCTTGTATACTTGCCTTTGTCTGTGGTGGATAGTATACCATTATAGGCAGGATTATAAATACGAACGCTGTCTCCCTTGTACCTGTACTCGTCCAGCACTTTGGCAAATTTTCCGGTTATAGAATCATAAGGATTCCAGAATGCGTTTAGTCCGGCATATTCGGCCAATGTTCCGTAAGGAGAGTTAAAGGCGTTGGTAGTTGTATATCTCAGATAATTATTGACAGTGAAGTTTTTTATGCGAGTACCAACATATCCGCCGATATTGATGTTCTGCCTCTTCGATCCCTTCATTACTCCTTCAACATCATTGTACGAAAAGTCCATACCGTAACTTAGATCATCGTCGCCTCCACCCACTGTTAAATAGTGCTTCGAGCCGACGCCTGTTCTTGTTGGAATTGCAAGCCAGTTTGTATTCCTACCGCTTTGGGCAAATGCCTGACGCTTTTGAGCAAGTGCAGCGTTATCTCCCCAAAAACCTGAGGTCTGCTCTAACTGAAGTTTGTCAGCCGCATTCATTAAATGATAAGAGGACAAATCCGGTGTAGCAATTTGAACCTGACCCGAATAGGTAACATTAAACATGCCTTTCTCCGGCTTTTTTGTTTTAACCAGCAAAACACCGGTTCCTCCACGCACTCCATAAACCGCTGTTGCAGCAGCATCTTTTAAAATAACTACCTGGCTAATGCGGTTGATGTCCATATCAAGCACCGTTTGAAGTGACACCTGCACGCCATCCAATAAAACCACCGGTTGGTTTGGATTTGCCACATTGCCGGCCACAAAGTCACCAACTGAGGGGTTCAATTGTAGATTTGTATTATTACCGCCGGGGTACAGCACGACTGATGCAGAAGCAGGGAAATTGTATAACCCGCGAATGTTTGTAGATGGCGTAATATTTGGATCATCTCCATTGTCATTGCCTCTTGTAACCAAAAAAGAAGGCGCACATATTTTTAACGCATCGGCAAAATTTACCGGATTTAGTCTTCTCAGTTCTACACCGTCAACTATTGTGGCAGCACCGGAAAAGTGTTCAAGAGGTCTTTCATAAAGACCGTTTGAATAGGTATTTGCAAAAGAATATTCTTTCCTTGCAAGGCGCAAAGTAAGTGATGGTTTTGCTGTTTTTGACAACGAAAAATAGCGATCTACCACTGCCGTAATAATTGTTTCTTTAGAAATACTGTCAAATTCAATATACCCATTGGCGTTTGTATAGCCTTTTTTATAGCCGGCTATAACCAATGCACTATCGATGGGTAAGCCATCTGCCATATCCTTGACAGTAATTCTTAATTTGGGGATTATTCTTGAAGGGATAGAATCCTTCGTAAAATGACTACCTGTTTCCCCTGCTACGGTTTTGGAAAAACAAAAAATACAAAGACTGTAAAAAAGACTACCAAATAGTAAACGTATCATGAACAGTTATTATATAAATTATACTTGTTGCAAATTCAACGAGGTAAGAATATCAGGATAAAGCTGGCGGTGTTACAGATCAATTATTATTTGGAAGCTTCAAAAGAAATTGGCACGAGTTTTCTTCTCTTTTTTAGTTCCAGGTCAATCCGGTCACATTAAAAATAGATTGATTATTAGTAGCGTTAGGATACATTTGATCATTTGCAGGTGCCATTATACGAATTGGGGAATTCGAAGGACGAACAACTCATCCACAATTTAAACAAATTCATCCCGAAAATTCTAAAATACGTCAATCAACCGAAGAAAACATTTAACTATTTGATCACTTTAGGGAATGAATTAACCATTATAGAGTGTAAATTGTGAGAGAATTTAATTTAAATATATTCCCGGTGTTGGCACTCCCCTTCAAACAAAATCGCTTTGTCCTTTTTGTTATCCATTGGATAACATGGCTTTTCTTGCATTTTGTCATATTTCTGCCGACACTAGTGAACATGACAAAGTTTACCACCGAGCAGTTCTTTTTTAATCATTTTGCACTCATCACCCTCAACTTTCTTCTCTTTTACGTAACTGCCTTTCACATTATATCCCTGATTGGAACGTTGCAGAAAAAATGGTTCTGGGTGCTACTGGGGTCTTTGCTATTAACGATCGCTTTCACCTATTTCAAATTCCGGCTTGAAGTCTATAACACCGAATATCTTTTAAGTAAAACTCTTTTTAATAATGTGTTACAAAGAAAAGCTCCAACACAGTCACTGGGGTTTTTCAGCTATCGCTTCAGGAGTTATTTTCAGCTTAACATTTTAACAAACTTCTCGATCGTTGTCGTGGGTTTTGCATATCGCCTTTTGCTAAGCTGGATGCAGGGAGAAAAGATCAGGAAGGATCTGGAAACCCAAAAGCTACGAACAGAACTGTCTTATCTGAAAATGCAAGTTAATCCTCATTTTCTCTTTAATGCTTTGAACAATATCTACTCCCTCGCTGTAATTGAGGAAAGTACAAGAACCGGCAACAGCATTTTGAAGCTTTCAGAGCTCATACGGTATATGCTATACGAAAAAGAGGATGATTCAAACAAGGTGAGTCTGCACAAGGAACTAAGGCACATTAACAGCTATATTGATCTGGAGAAACTGCGCCATTCTGAAGATGTCTATATCAATTTTTCAATAGAAGGTGATATTTCGGGCAAAAGAATTGTCCCTTTGCTACTGTTCCCGTTAATTGAAAATTCATTCAAACACGGAATAATTTCTGACTGTAAGAAACCTGTGGTCATTGAATTAACAGTAACTGATGAGAAACTTAAGTTTCATATCGCCAATTACAACAACAACTACCAAAAAGATAAAGTGGGGGGCATTGGCCTGCAAAATGTGAAAAAACGGCTTGACCTTATCTATCCAAATAACCATACTTTCGACATTCAACACACGAATGATATGCATATCGTAAATTTAATTTTACCTTTATAGCAATAACGCGAAGTATGCTAAAGTGCACTATTATCGATGATGAGCCTCTTGCAACCACGTTGCTGGAAAATTACATCAGCAAGGTTCCTTTTCTTGACTTGGTGAAAACCTATAATAACCCAATGGATGGACTGATTGATTTCAACTCCAACCCTGTTGATTTGATTTTTCTCGACATACAAATGCCGCAGTTAACCGGAATCCAGTTTATGAAGCTGCTGCAAAACCGTGCACAGGTTATTATCACTTCAGCCTATGAGGAGTATGCAATTGAGGGATTTGAACACAATGTAACGGACTATTTGCTGAAGCCGATTTCATTTGAAAGATTTTACAAAGCGGTTGAAAAAGCATACAACCGGACCAACCCAACGCAAAAAATAGAAGGCGGTCCCGACCTGCATGCCCCTACCGGCGGCTATATTTTTATAAAAGTGGAAACAAAAATGGTAAGGGTGGAGCTGGATGATATTTTGTATATCGAAGGTTTAAAAAACTATGTTTCCATTCACACAAAAACACAACGCATTGTTACATTACAGGTGATGAAACAATTGGAAAAGGTGTTGCCTCCCAACCGGTTCGTTAGGGTACATAAATCATACATTGTTGCGCTAGACAAAATTGTTTCAATCGAACGCCAGGAAGTGAGTATTAAGGACCAGATCATTCCTATAGGTGTTACTTACCAGGAAAGTTTTTTCAAACTGCTTGAGTCGAGGAAAGCGTAGGGGCGAATTGCATTCGCCCTGCCGCACTGAAACATTTATCTGTCATTCATTCGGATGCTACAAGGGCGAATGCGATTCGCCCCTACTCTGTTCTCAAACTCTTCACAGGATTGGCAGATGCGGCTCTCATCGCCTGGTAAGCAATTGTAACAAATGCAACCAGCGTGATCAATAATAATGGCAGGAAGAAAAACCAAAGGCCTATGCGAATGTGAAAAGCGTAATCTTTCAGCCAGCTTTGAAGCAGTAAGTATGCAATCGGAATAGCGATCAATCCTGCATAGAGCATTAGCTTGATATAGTCCTTAGTAACAAGTGCAGTGATCTGTGCAATATTTGCGCCGAGCACTTTTCTTATGCCAATTTCTTTTGTTCGTTTTGCAATACTGTACAATGACAAACCGAGCAAACCGAGATTGGCAATAATAATCGCCAGCACCGTGAACCACCATAGCACAGTAGAAAACAACTGATCATCTTTATACTGGCGATTGAAAAATTCGTCTAGGAAAAAGTATTGCAACGGACTCTGCGGAAAGGCAGCGCTCCATGTTTGCCTGGCCTGCGCCATTACTTGTTCAATATTGTTTGTTTTCAACTTCAGGGAAAAGTTGTTCATATCAATATGCCTGTTTGGATAATAAATCACAGGATCATAACTATACCGCAATGATTGCTGATGGTAGTCATTCATTACGCCTACGATCTTACACATGGTGCCGTTGGCTGCCTGAAGCTGTTGATTAATGGCTTCAGCAGGCTTTGCAAACCCAAATACTTTTGCGGCTGTTTCATTTACAATAATACTTACAGGCTGTGTGGTGTCGGTACCAAAAGCTTTGTCTTTATCAAAATTTCTTCCGGCCAAAATGCTCAGACCAAAATGCGGAACAAAATATTCATCTATGCCAAAAGTCCTGCAGCGCTTGTCATCATTGGAGGACAATAATCTGAAACCTTCTGAGCTTCCTACTTCTCCACCGGGAACGTCAGTAGAAACTGTTACATATTCAACGCCCGGAATTTGTTGCAGGTCGTGTATTGCCTTTTCAACTATAAGATTTTTACTGCTATCCATGTCAACAGTCTGTTGCAATACAAGCGTTTGATCTATATTAATGCCAAGATCGCGGCTGCTCATAAACTTCAACTGTTTGTAAAAACCAATGGCGCTTCCGATTAAAATGATGGCGATTGAATACTGAAGGATCACAAGTGACTTCCTAAAAAACGCTCTGTCTTTTATTGTTGCGCCTCCAGCGGCAGACTTAAGTGTTTGCACCGGTCGGAATGAAGACAAGACAAAAGCGGGATAAAAACCTGCGACTAGTGTACTAACGACAAACAAGGCGATTATTCCCAACCAGAATATCCAGTTGTTTGTTTGTAGAGCGGCTGCATCCTGGTTAATAAGCCTCGCGAAGAACGGCAATGACAATTTGAAAAAGATCAACCCCAAAACGATTGCCATCATGTTTACCAAAAATGTTTCAGCGAGGAATTGCCGCACCAGTTGTTGCGTTGATGCGCCAACGACTTTGCGTACACCCACTTCTTTGGAGCGTTCCAATGAATGTGCCGTTGAAAGATTCACGTAGTTGATCAATGCAATCAGCAAGATGAATAAGGCCGCAATGCCCAAATACTTTAGGTAAGAAAGATTACCGCTACCAGCCATTTCATAATCATAATTGGATTTTGTATGAATGTCTTTTAGCGGTTGTAAATTAAACGAGACACTGTAGCCGTTTTTCCTCATAAGGTCCCCCATATAACGATCAGTGAATGCGGGCATTTTCTTTTGCAACGCGGCGGCGTCAGTTCCCGGCTTCAACAAGAGATAGGTGTAAAAGTCACTCCAAGTCCAGCTTTTATCAGCACCTCCCCTGGTTAGCTGAATGTATTTGTTGTAGTTAAGAAGAATGTGAAATTGAAGATGAGCGTTTGCGGGAATGTCTTCCAGCACAGCCGTTACTTTGTAATCTTCATGATCATAACGCAAAAGTTTGCCAACAGGATTTTCGCTACCAAAATATTTCTGTGCGGTGGAATGCGTAATGACCGCGTCGTTCAATTGTGTAAAAGCATTGACAGGATCGCCTTTTTCAAAAGGGAAAGTAAACACATTGAACACACCAGGATCAACATAATAAACCATTCCATTTTCAACGATCTTTTGATCTTCATACTGCACCACACCCCAACGTCTTCTAAAGCGCACAATTTCTTCTATTTCAGGAAAATCCTTTTTCATGGCCGGAGCTAGTGCAGGAAATGTAAACGCAAATGTTTGCGGTTTACCGTTAGTTTCGCTTATTACCATCGGCACACGATAAATGCGATCCTTGTTGACATTGAATGTATCAAAACTATATTCAAAGCGCAGATAGCTTATGATCAGCAGAAATGCTGCAATACCTATTGAAAGACCCGATATATTAATAAAGGAAAAAATCTTGTTCTTAAGAAGATTTCTCCACGCAGTTTTGAAATAGTTCCTGATCATACCTGTTTTTTTAGCAAGGTGTTGTTATTGATATAGAACTTGCCAAAAAAATGCCAATCGTTTTAAACATTGCAAGTCAATTGTTTAGTGAAGAAGCTCCTCGGAACATGTACGATTTTGATACAACAAAACGTTCAGTATTGATCAATAACAGAATAACTGAGTAACTGAATAACTGAAATTCAAAGTCGCCCTTGCATCGATAGTTCAACCATTCAATTAGTCGATTGGTCAACACTCATTATCTTCGCAGCTTTATATTACCCGACTCCTAAACATTTACATCGTGCGCCTTTTAAAGAAAACACTCAAGTACATTGGTATCTTCATTGCAGGCTTTATTGCATTTGTAATCATTTACCTTCTTTCCGCATATGGTTTGGCGAAAATTGCTGTGAACAAAAACCCTCAGCCTTCAAGCGATGTGACAATTTATATTTTGACAAATGGCGTTCACACAGACATTGTTGTTCCATCCAAGAACGAACAATTCGATTGGACAAAGGAAATTTGTTTTGCAAATACACATTTGAAAGATACAGCCGGCATGCAATATCTTGGACTTGGCTGGGGAGATAAAGGCTTCTATCTGCAAACACCAACATGGGCAGACCTGAAATTCAGTGTTGCGTTTAAAGCGGCATTTGGATTAAGCACCACCGCGATCCACGCTACCTACCACAACCGTTTGCCATCGGATTCGACTTGCAAGAAGATCATGATCAGCAAAGAGGAATACAGCAAATTAATCAACTACATTACTAACAGTCTTCAACATGACGCAACGGGTCATGTCATGCATATCGTTACCAATGCCAATTACGGCAATAGCGACGCTTTCTATGAAGCGAAAGGAAGTTACAGCATGTTCCACACCTGTAATACGTGGGCAAATAACGGCCTTAAAAGTTGTGATCAAAGAGCCTGTTTATGGACGCCTTTCGATAAAGGCATTTTTCAGAAGTATGAGTAATCGTTTAAACCATGAACCAATCAAGACTCTGTTTCCATTTCTTTTTATCTGTCTTCAATATAGTATGTGCCATTAGCATCTGTGAGATTGGGATTTTTCAGAAATACGATTAATAGACTTAATCATGAATCAGTCAAAGGCCTTTTTCTATTTAGCCATATTCAATGTATTGATTGCGTTAACTGTTATAGCGGATTGCCACTTTCTTCCGCGAAAAATAGTAAACGAAAAATTCGATTTCGTGTCAGACATTGAAAGCAGATCAAGAAACAGCAGCCATCACACAATATACTTTGTTTGTAAATCTGGCAGAAAATACCAGGTTCCAGAGCATTTCCGTTTCGAGCTAAATAAAGACTCAAGCCTGGTCATTGAGCAATCTGTTATTTTTCAAATTCCAATGACAATGTCTTCTCCGTCTGCTTCTCTGCAAAACGCGTCAGTTATCGATCAAATAGACAATCCGCTGTTCCTGGGGGTAATGATTGGCTTGATAATTACTTCGCTTTGGGTGATAGTGAGCAAAAGAACTTTTTCAAAATCTGGCTACGATTTTACACTTTTCTGTATTGCTTTTTACGTTGGATTCATCATGATAGTTTTCTGGTAAAATGCAATAACAATGCGGGAGACATCTATCTTAGGTTATTTCCAAAACATGCATTGGCTCAGCATTCTTTACCACAACCACCACTCCGCTCCAAACCCTATGTACTGCCCAAAGCTTTTGCTGCCGGACTGTTGCAGATAGTCAGAATAAAGATTGTCGCTGGCAAATTTGTTGTAGAAAGCAATTTCATAAATGAATCTTAACTGCGGCCTGCTCCAGACGTCACGCTTAGCGAAGGGCACAATGGTTGGAATAATACCAAACTTAAACATCGTGGCATAAGGCTGCGTACCATCTTTGCGGGCGGCATAGTTCGCCTCATGCATCAGGTGGAACCAATTGGTGATGTACCACGTTCCCCGGAAGCCAACGGCAATATCTGTTTTGCGGTTAAACACCAGCCTGCCCATGAAGTCCGGCGCTTTATTACTGCTGTCTGCCGCACCTCTGCTCTGGGTGTAGATTCCATAAGCGTTAAGAGAATAGTCGCGATTGAAGTTGGCCAAAAAATGTTCCGTCAGTGCAATGGAAGACGCTTTGTTAAACTTTTGGGTTTTAATATTTGGCGCTCCGTAAGTAAGGAAGGTCCTGGAACCGCCCCCATCACCGCCATTTGCAATGCCATATCCATACCTTATCGAAAACTGTTGAAAAGAACCTGCGAGTAATTTCTTTAGCTCTATCTGGTGTTTAACGCCCAGCACAAAACCGACATCTGCCGGGTAATTATAATTGGCCGTATCGTTTTTTGTGGCGTTGTTCAGTTTGTGAAACTCACCCATTAGCTTTATTTGTCCATACTTGTTGAATAGCTGCTGTTCTATAATGTAGACTTGTCTGCCACGAAGTCCCAGCACCGGTGTAGAATCGCGGACGTTCAGATAAAAATAAGGAGGAACCGAACTATTGGTGTCCACTGCGCCTGGAAGCATTACAGAAAATTGTGTGTTCTTATATTTCACACCCACTCCCTGGCTGCTGTGATCATCAAAATGAAAGTAGTCGATAATGTGAATATCGCCTCCTCTAAAATAACGGGCACCGATCCACGCGGACCAATCGGAACCTGCAATTTTCTTTGCCTCCACATATAACTCAGGAATCGTGGTGGTGATGCTGCCGTATGATTTCGAAGTGCTGTTTCCAATCAACTGGCCCTGTGTGGGAAAGAATCCAAATCGAATTTGGGCGTCCAGCGTGGAGGTATCTTTGTTTGCCGTTCCCGGAAAAAAATGAAAGGCTGTACCAAGCTCAAAATAGTCTCCCTGTTCCAGCCTGCCGCCAACTGCGCCCATGCCTTTCAAATTAAGACTGCGGCCCACTTTACCGGTAACATCAGGCGCCCAGCCGACTCCTACGCGGCCGTAAGAGCCGAGCGAAAAATACTTGTTTTGGATAACAGGTTCCTGCGCCCTAGCGGTAAACGTTAGGATAATTGCAATGCAAGTGTATACAACAGGCAAGAATGAGCGGCCCATGGCGTAGGATTTGGACTAATAACAAACCAGTGCCGATTGAGTTTAATTTCCCGAAAAGTTTTCATGAGGGCGATTTCACGCCCGCCTGAATGACTTTAGTCGGGCAGGCAAAGGCGCAAAGGTTAGGAACAAAGGTGCAACGGAAAATGGAAACTAAGCATTTCACTTTCTGCCCTTATGCCCTTCGCTCCTTATGCAACTTTGCATGAAATACTTCGCCGCGCCGTTGCACCGCTGCGTTCGCTGCGTGAAATCATTTCGCATTGCGGTATTCAATTTAGCTGAGTATATTCGGTTGATATCAAACGAATATTATGTTTCTCTTCTCTTACGACAAGTTCGATTTTTGGCCCATATACCAGACGATCATTCGCTTTTATCCCCTCGGCATAAAAAAAGATGAAACGAAATTCTTTTTTGAATATCCGGGATATAAAGAATTAAGAAAAATTATTACTGACGAGATTGTCGATAAAACGCAATTTGAACACTGGAACAATTTTACCAACCAGATCGCAAAAGAAACAGGCAAATATGTTTTTGGGACAACTAACATCTTGAATCCCTGCTTAAGCTCCTATATAGAACTTGAAAAAAACATAGCAGACAATTTAATCAGAACAAAAGAGCTTCATTTCTATGTCAGTTTACTGGGGCCTTTTTACACAGTATTTGGTCAGGACAAAAACACGGTAAAGATGGAAGACAATGACAGTTACCATAGCACTAATTACTTTGCCGTTTCTCCCGAAAATGAATTCGCAGAAGGCTTCAACATCGTTTGCGAAAAGATAGAGAAACAATTCAAAGGATTTCGTTTTGTTCCCTTCCACATTTACCAGCAAAAAGTGGAAGGCCTGTTCATTCATAACTGGAACGAAAATGCCACGAGCTCCGTTTTTCACGCTCTATTCAACAATTCAATTGATTTTGACAACGTGCGAACCCTTGGTAAAGAATTTTATAAATCTGAAGACTGGATAAAAGAAGGTTATGTAGACACAGGTGCAAAATGGATCAGTTATCCTCCTGATAGACGGCATACTTAGTGAATTGCGGTGTTCTTTTTCTTATCTACAACTAAATAGTCGAACCGTAGATTTTCAACCTTACCCTGCAATCGTCAACCATTCAGTTACTCAGTTATTCTTCTTCGCGATATCCTTCGCAATCTTCTTCGCATCCTGTGCAATCTCCCGTATCTGTCCTGTCGGACTTATCCAGTAGCCGCAAAAATACAAGCCGTCTTTTCCAAAATAATTTTGATGATCTACACTGACCAGCAAATCATCGAAACGCTCTTTTTCTACACTCACAATTTTCTCATCAACACTGCGATAACCAACAGCAGCAATGATTGCATCAAATTTAGCCACCCTCCCGTTTTTGAAATACACTATATTGCCGGTGATGTGATCAATGCCTCCCTCCACTTGTATGTTACCCTGCCGGATATGCTTAACCGTTCCAATATCGAGCACTGGCGCTTTGTGATCTTTTTGGATTTGCCTCAACGGACCGTATGGCATTGGCTGCAGGCCAAGTCTGCTGATGTCACCGATCAACAATTTCATCAATGGCTTGCTGATCAAATCTGCAACTGCAGGTTGCAAAGGATTCAATAAAATACTTATCTCCAGAATAGGAATTCCGAGTACATCACGCGGCACAATGTTAACAGGTGAACGAGCAGACATAACAGGCTTTGCCCCCTGCTCGTACAGGTCCATAGCTATTTCACACGCGGAGTTGCCAAAGCCAACAACCAACACTTTCTGTCCTTTAAAATCTGCACCGGTCTTGTATTCGCTGCTGTGCATAATTCTTCCGGGAAATGTTTCCATTCCTTTGAAGAATGCCGTTTTGGGCTCTCCAAAAGCACCGGTAGCCATCACCACAAATTTCGATTCTATACTTTCTTTGTTTGTCCGCGTTACCCACACATCGTTTACCCGCTTTACGGAAAAAGCTTCCATGTTAAAAAGAGGCTTGATATCAAAGGCAGATCTGTAGTCGTTTAGATACTCTATAACTTGTTCTTTCGCCGGATATCGCGGCACATTGCTATTAAATTTTTTGTAGGGTAAATGAGAAAATCTTTTACTCGTGTGCAGGTGCAATCGATCGTAGTGCCTGTGCCATGGAGCAGCAATACAGTTATCCTTTTCTATAATAGTGTATTCTATCTCCTGCTTTTGTAAAGAACCTGCAACGGCCAAACCTGCAATGCTTGCGCCAATTACAAGCGTGTTGGTGACCATAGGAAAAAATTAATAGTTATTAAAGAGTAGTTACCGCAGCAGCATTCGTTAGCGACTAGATGTCATGGTTTTTCGGGGGTTTATTGGCGTTCGTTTTTTCCCAGTTATAACAAGATACAAAACTTAGGCAGAATTTATGCACACACGGCCGGCCAGCTTATGAATGGCTTTTATTTTCCACATTTTTTGCTTAAATTCATGATAGAGCGTGACCGACATCATTGAGAACCCGACTAGTTTTCCGCTATTTACACCTCTTAAAACTAACGATCATGCGTACGAAAAAACTGCCAGATGACTTTGAGTACATTCCTGAAATGTACGAAGATGATTTCTATCCTCCATTCCTGGTCGACAAACTTAAAGTCGTCATTAAAGAAACTGTCGACCAACTTGAAAAGGGCCATCTTTCTAACACAGATATCCAGGAATTGTTTGACAAAATGATCACAAAGACAAATGATCTGCAAGACGAGTTTTTGGAACACGACAGCGAGTTCGACACCGTCGCCCTTGAATCTATTGAAATGACAATAGACAGAATTTTAAAGCACTTTGAAATAACATTGAATGTGGAAGAAGCGATTAGGGAGAGAGACTGGTAATTTAATTGAAAATATTGTCGTTCCTTTTTCTTCAACTCGCTATTTTTTTAAACGCTTAGTCGGGAAGGCGGCATTTGTCTTTCAATTTAACATCCTTGCGTCGCACTCTTCAACTGAAGAATATATGTTGAACAGAGTTTTCGTAACAACATTACTTCCTGATGATTAGAATTACTTCAGTTGAAGAGTGCGACGCAACCAAAGTCCAATCAAAGATATGTAGCTGACCTCCCCAAAAAAAACTCGCCAACTCGAAACTTCAAATACTCCCTCCGACATTTTACTCCGGCAATCATTTTCAACTTTCAATTTTCAATTAGCTAAAACCATACGGCACATACTCATTACTAAAGCTGCCATCATCATTTCTATATCCCGAGTTGGAGCTTATTGGTTTTGTATTAGGTTGCTAGTTATATGCAGTCGTAACTTAAATTTCGGACAACTAACTCAACTCATTATTCAAAACTTTACTTTCCGGCGAAAGTCCGTTTCCAAGATTAAGGGAATGTTACCAACTCAGATTGTACCCGACAAAACACATAATGTAATTATTCGGTTGTGCGTAACCGATAACATCACTTTAACATAACGTCTGGTTAACATAAACTTAACGTCGCGGCTCTACTATTGCGCCCTGAATTTCACAACCAAACTTTTGACAAAAAGAAATGCGGTGCGACGCCTTGATCAGCACTCTCGCTTCATTTCTTACCAAATCAAACTCAAATGAATCTTTCTACCGCAATTTGCTATGGACCCAAAACGCCCGGCAATGCTTGTTTAGCCCCCACTGATTCGTCGGCGGGTGTAAGAAGCAGAAAACAAAAACGAGTTTCTTTTTTGAGCATTATTGCATTGGTACTGCTCTGCGGTGCTTCTTTTGCTCAGCAAAAATTAGTATCCGGCTCAGTAAAAAATGTAGCTGATGACAAACCTGTTGCAGGTGCATCAGTAATGATCAAAAAATCGAAGAAAGGAACGAACACCGACCTTGATGGTGTGTTTAAAATCAGTTGTGCAGAAGAAGACACACTGGTTATTTCTGTAGTTGGTTTTAAAACCAAAGAAATCAAAGTTGGCAAACACAACCAGCTTAGCATTGCACTGCTGGGCGCAGCAACAGACCTGCAGGAAGTGCAGGTTGTAACCGCCCTTGGTATTAAACGTTCCAACAGAGCTCTTGGCTATTCAACAACCACTGTAAAAGGCGAGCAATTAACAGAGTCGATGGCAGGCAACTGGACAGACGCATTGTCTGGTAAGGTAGCTGGTTTGAATCTCATCAGATCAAACAGCGGCCCTGCAGGTTCCAACAAAATCATTCTTCGTGGTGAAAACAACCTGACCGGCGACAACGAAGCGTTGATCGTTGTGGATGGTGTTGTGATCAACCAGGGAAGCGGAAGAAGAACAGCTAACGGAGGAGAAACTGTTTACGGCACAGGTAGTGATAACATGCCGGCGGATTATGGTAGCAACCTGAATGACCTTAACCCTGCAGACTTCGAAGACGTACAAATATTGAAAGGGCCCGGTGCGGCGGCATTGTACGGACAAAGAGGCGCAAACGGAGCCATCATTATTACGACGAAGTCCGGTGGTGGAAGCAAAAAAATGAGTGTAACAATTCGTTCAAATGCCAACGCGGAGAAAGTTAACCGATGGCCCGACCTCCAATACGAATACGGTCAGGGCCTTGCGGGTGCTGATTATTATTCTTGGGGTGCCAGCGAAGGATTAGCAAGTACAAGTGGAACGAGTTCTGCGTACGGCCCAAAATTTAACGGACAAAAATTTTATCAGTTCAACCCAGGGACGCAATCGCAAGATTCAATAAAAACACCATGGGTTCCTTACAAAAATCAAAGCCGTGAATATTTTCAAACCGGTCAAACATATACAAACAGCATCAGCGTTGAAGGTGGTACTGAAAAAACAACAGCAAGATTTGGTCTTACAAATGTTTCCAACAAATGGATACTTCCAAATACAGGCTATAAAAGAAACACCGTTTCTATGTCTGTTAATTCTAAGTTGAGCGACAAACTGACCATCTCTTCTAAAGTTGACTACAACAACAAATGGAGCGACAACTTGCCTGGAGCGGGTTACGGTAACCAGTCAATCATGTACTGGTACATTTTCTGGCAACCAAGCGCTGATCTTAACTGGTTGAAAAACTACTGGCAGAATGGTAAAGAAAATAAAGCTATCGAATATCCATTCAGCTCTTTCCCTGAAAACCCTTATGCTGTTGCATATGAGTTTATCAACAAATCGAACCGCAATGCTGTAACAGGCAACATCCAGGCAACTTACAACTTCACCAAAGAATTGAGCTTGCAGGTAAGAACTTCTTTGGACATGTCTTACGAGCAGCGTGCACAAGAACGTCCGTATGATGCAGGTGCGAAATTTCCGAAAGGAAGCTACCGCACTCAGAACATCTTCTCAATGGAATCAAGTGCTGACTTTTTTCTGAGATATGCCAAGAAGATCAATCACGATTTCGACATCACCGCATCTCTCGGTGGAAGCATGTTGAGAAACAACTACAACAGAGATGAAGTTCGTGCTGATTCACTTACTTATCCTGGCATCTACTCAATGGCTAACGCAGCTGGTCCTTTAGTTAGTATGCCATGGAAAAGCAAATACAATATCAACAGCTTGTATGGTATGATCACTGCGAATTATAGAAATATGATTTACCTTGATGTTACAGGAAGACAAGACTGGAACAGCGTTTTGGCTACACCAACACGTACCGAAAATGCAGGCTTCTTCTACCCTTCAGCTAACCTGAGCTTCATTTTATCTGACGCAGTAAAACTTCCGGAAGCGATCAGTTTTGCAAAACTTAGATTCTCTGCGTCTGGCGTAGGCAGTGGCGGTACAACTCCTTACATCACTTCATTCAACTACACATCTGCTGGAAGCTTGTTCAATGGTGGTTTGGAAAACCCAACAACATTGGCGAACCCAAACCTGAAGCCGCTTAAAACAACTACGTACGAAGCGGGTGCAAATGTTGAGTTCTTCAAAAACCGTTTAGGCTTTGACGTTGCAGTATACCAGGGCAGCACAAAGAACCAGATCCTTCAACGTATCGTTGACCAATCGTCCGGTTACGCAAAATCACTGATCAACATAGGACAGGTTAACAACAAGGGCATTGAGCTTTCAGTAAATGCCACACCGATCGTGAACCCTCATGGTTTCAAATGGACAACAAGCCTTGTTTATTCTAAAAACGTAAACACTATCAAACAATTGGCTGATAGTTCAGTTGTGTTGTACAACGGTCCTACAGGCGGTGCCCAATTGGTGGCACAAGTTGGAGGAAGCATTGGTGACTTGTTTGGCAGAGGCTACGTACGTGCTCCGGACGGACAGGTTGTATATGATGGCACAACAGGTTTTGCATTGATCTCTGATAATGTAAAAAAATTGGGTAACACTAACCCTAAAGGTAAAATTGGTTTGAACAACGATTTCACTTACAAACAGTTCCATATGCACTTGTTGTTTGATGCGCAATATGGTGCGGTAGCGTATTCACTTACACATTACAAACTGGCAGAACAGGGTAAAATCACCAGCACGCTTCCAGGAAGATACAGCGGTATCGTTGGCAATGGCGTAGTGATGGGAAAAGACGGTTCTTATACAAAGAATACAGTTATCGCAACCGATGTCGACAACTACTACCGTTCTCATTTTGGTGTTGACAACGCAGAAGGAAGTACGTTTTCTACAGACTTTATCAAATTCAGAGAGTTAAGCCTGGATTACACCATCAATCCTTCGATAACAAAAAGAATCGGTGTGCAAAAAGTAACCGTAGGCGTTTACGGAAGAGATCTTTTCATTTGGAGCAAATGGCCGGGCTTCGATCCTGAGTTCGGAACATTGAATGGTTCTGACATTCTCCAGGGCTTTGAAATCGGCCAGTTTCCATCTACAAGATCATTCGGAGCTAACATCATTGTTGGTTTGTAACATTATTAAGTGTAATTATTATTTACGATTATGAAGACAACTTTTTATAAATTTTCAACTGCAATAATCGCGTTCAGTGTTGCTCTTACTTCCTGTACAAAAAATTTCACAGAGGTAAACACTGATCCGAACAATACGCCGCACACGCTGCCACAGCAGCTTTTGGCGCCTGCGCTGGCAAGCACTTTAAACTATAACCTGCTAAGAAACCGCAACGTTAACAACGAATTGATGCAGGTGACTGTGGACATGGGTGATGGGCAGGGAGAGGTATTCAGATACGATATCCGCGATAACGTTTCTGACTACTTATACAACGGCTGGTTCACAGATCTTACCAACTATAAAGATCTTTACAAAACTGCCAGTGATTCTCTTACACTCAACACTTCATACATGGGCATCTCTCAGATCTGCCAGGCATGGGTTTACTCTATGCTTACAGATACTTACGGAGACGTTCCCTATTTCCATTCAAACGAAGGAAGAGACAGCTTGAATTTCACTCCTGCTTTTGACAGACAAAAGGACATCTACACAGATATCTTCAAAAGACTGGATGCAGCTGATACGTTGCTGAAAAAAGGAACCGCTATTGTTCCTAACAGCGATCCTGTATACGGTGGAGATGTTAGCAAATGGAGAAAACTCGGCAACTCATTATACCTGCGTTTACTACTGCGCATTTCAGGCAAACAGGATGTTACAGCTGATGTCATCAAGCAGATTCAAACTCGCATTGCAGATACCACCAACCGTCCGATCATGACCAGTAATGCTGAGTCTGCAATTTTGAAATGGACAGGCGGTGCGTTGGTTTCTCCTTATGTAAGTGTGAGGGCGCAAGACTTCAGAGCTCCTGCAATATGCAGCTTCTTTATCGATCACCTTTCTGCATGGAGCAGCCCTTTCATCGACATTCCAACTTATGGCACAAATGGTGTGTGCAGATGGGGCATCGCACCTGCTGCGGGTAACTTCATTGGTGTACCCAGCGGATACTCTCCGGGAACAGGCGCACCAAAAGGCGCTTATTTCTATGCAACCGACCAAACTGTTAACAGTGCCGTTCCGCTTACATTACAAACAGATCCTAACACTGGTATCATCATGACTTACGCTGAATTGAATTTCATCATGGCAGAGTGTATTGCAAAAGGATGGATCAGCGGAAAAGCGGGCGACTACTATAATGCCGGCATTCAAAACTGCATCACACAGTGGATCCCGACATGGAGCAAAAAAATCACAGACTACACAAGTGCTGCTGATATCACCTGGGATGACGCTGCTACTCTGAACGCAAAAATGGAAATGATCCACCTGCAAAAGTATTACGCATTATTCCTTACAGATATGGAGCAATGGTTCGAATACCGCCGCACCGGTCACCCTGTGTTGCCCAAAGGAACAGGCTTGCAAAACGGTGGTGTAATGCCGGCAAGATTAAAATATCCGGTGTACATACAATCAACAAACCCTACCAACTATAAAGCAGCTGTTGCTTCACAAGGAACAGATGCGATCAGCACGCAGGTTTGGTGGCAGAAACCGTAATCAATTGAAAATTGAAAATGATTTTTCAGTGGAGAGTTGTTAATGCAGTTCGTAAAATGACAACAATTTTCAACCTCTCAGAAAAAATGAATTAAGCAGCACACATTTGATACGGAAAACGCCAGGTTCACAAAAAATCCGTGTAAATCAGTTAAATCCGTGTCATCTGTGTGCTAACTCAAAAAAACTAATAATGAAACAAATATTAAAGTATTCCTTCTTCGCGCTATCCTTAGCTTCATTGTGGGGATGCAAAAAAGACGCATATCCGGGCGGTGTTCCGAGCCTTTACATTTCTGTTTTTGACGTGAGACCTTTGTACAAAGGAATAGACGTTATACTTACGCCTGAAAACCTTGGCGGCGCCGACAGTATCGCTGTTATGGTAGTTTCTGATCACTCTGGCAGCAATATGCCGGCAGGTTTAGTAGCGGTGCAGGACGCACGCCGCTTGTCTAAAGTAAGAGGCATCTCCATCGATCTTGGATCTGCTGCAACAAAATATACAACAGGTGATTCGCTGGTGGTTAAAATATCCGGCGGCACTTTGACAAAACCAAATGGCATTCTTAAAATTACCGGTCTTACAGAAAGCAACATCAGAAAGGTCTCTTCAGGAAATGCCATTGCTATTAACCGCATAACAACCGCTCAGGTCCTTGCAACTCCTGACAACTATGAAAGTTCGTTGATCGTTGTCGTAAAAGGCGGTTTCGATCCGCTGCCTGCTCCCGGCGAAACATTGAGCGGCGACAAACAACTGAACGATGGTTTCGGCAGCATCACTTTGCATACAGAAGCAACTGCATCATTTGCAAGCATGCAAGCTCCAGTGCTGGCCAATTTCTATGGAATTGTATTTAACGCCAATGATGGAAAAACAACCAAGCCGACATTGCGTTTGCGTACCGGCAGCGATGTGCAAGTGCTTAGTTCTGTTATCAACATCGCTCCTGTTGTAATTACAGGTTTCCTTGCAGATCCTTACAATGAAAGCAGCAAAAGCGAAGCCAACTATGAGTACATCCAATTGAAGGCTACAAAAGACATCGACTTCTCTAAAACGCCTTTCGCAGTAGTAACTACAAACAATGCAGGTGCCTCTACTCCAGTAGGGAACCCTACTACCGGCTGGGCCACGGGAGGGCTACGTACTTTCAAGTTCAACCTTTTCTCGGGAACTGTTAAGAAGGGAGATTTCTTCTACGTAGGTGGAACCGGAAAGAAAATCAACGGTGAAACTTCTGGTGATATCAGCGCCGCCAAATGGATCAGAACTTTTGACTACACTAAAATTCCGGGCGATGGTTTTGGTGCAGTTACAACAAATATCCTGGCAAACAGTGGAAACGCATCTGGCATCGCAGTATTCGCGGACAGCGCTGTAAACGCAAACTCAGAACCAGTTGACGTTATGTTTATTGGAACCGGTGGTACGATTTACGCTGCGGGCCCACCTGAAATGGGCTACCGTATTACGAACACTGATTTCTATGACATAAAAAATCCGCTTACGTTGAAATCACAAGCATTCAACAGAGCTGGTTCAAATACACTTGCACTTACCTACCCTACGGCAAACATTGGTTACTTTGAGCTGCTGGGCGGTGTGTACGATACGAAACTTGGCAGATGGACGACCGCACGATCTCAAACGAATGTGTTGATTCCTGCAAAGGGCGGCACAATCGACATGATTGAAACCAGCGGAACGCAGGTTAAATAAATTGAAAATTAAAAAGTCAAAAGGTCTTAGGTGCAACTGCGCCTAAGACCTTTTGACTTTTTAATTTTCAATTCAATGTCGTTTAGTTAAGAGGTTTGAAAAAACAAAACTATCTCGCTTGTCATCCCGGGGAACGAGGGATCTGGGTCTAACACTAACGAACTTGATTGGGCGAGACTCAGATCCCTCCTTCGTCGGGATGACAAGCTGTCTTTCTTTCCTGGATATAGCAACCAACTAATCGAAATGTTACTTAACTAAACGACTTTTAATTTTCAATTTTTAATTAGCTACTTTAAGCGGTTCAACATCGTTTTAAATTAACGCAAACGTGCAAACTTTTTACGGAAAGACTTGTTATTCACTCAAATTCCTTTCAGTTTATTGCAGAACAAATACATGTGATTTTGCTTCTAAACATTAACGCAGAACTAATCCTTTGATTACTGTATAGTTATCTTCTTACATCACTTTAAAAAACATTTTGTATGAAAAAGATCATTAGCCATCTTTTGATTATTTCCGCATTTGTATTTGTAGGCCTTTCTGTTTCTGCTCAAATGCCTTCCGCCTCTGAAAGGGCGATGAAACAAACAAACTGGATGAAGTCCAACCTGAAGCTGACCGACGACCAAGCCAATAAGGTGCAGGACGTCAATTTAAAGTATGCCAACAAAATGGATGAACTCCATAAGAGCACTGCTACCAAGCAGGACAAAATGACAAGTATGAAAAGCGATGAAGCAGCAAAAGATGCTGAGTTAAAAGCGATATTAAATGATAGTCAATATCAAACCTATCTGCAAAAGAAAGAGGAAATGAAAAAACAAATGAAGGAAAAGATGAAAGAGAAGAAACAAGCTGCATAGGAAGAAATTAAAAAGTCAAAAAGGTTCCAGTGCAAGTTTACAATCAAAACCTTTTTGACTTTTTGCTTGCATTGACAACGGCCAGGGGATTTCGTAACTTATATGGGCCAAAACTTCTTAATCGTGCAACAGGCACTTAACATTCCGGAAATTATACAGCAAAAAACAAATGCGGCACTAAACGGAAATATTTGTGAAATGGGCGCTGTTTTTGAATTTTTCCGTCCAAGGTTGTATGCACTGGCTCTCAGAATTTGCTCGAATAGCGACACCGCACAGGATGCCGTTCAGGGTACATTCATCGCTGCCTTCACTCATTTACACACCCTTCGAAATAATGGTTCTTTTTATCCCTGGTTGAAACATATTCTTATCAACAGCACCTACCAATTGCTTCGTAAGAAAAAATTTAACCAGTTTAGCGAATCAACGTGCATTAGCGAACAAATGATTTTCCAGTCCGTGCATGCTGCTGTTGAAAAAACATCGTACCAACAACAATTGTATTCGTCGCTCCAGGCACTCTCAGATGAGTTGAGATCATGCGTATTGCTTCGTTATTTCAGCAACTACAATAGTTACGAAGAAATCGCAGCGATACTGTGCATTCCGGTTGGCACCGTTCGCAGCAGGTTATCAGCGGCACGACAAAAGCTTTCGCAGGTCTACAATAAATTCGAAGATGCTGGCGATAAAATTTTAAAAAATGCCAAGGAATGGTCAGGCTACTACTATCGCCTTTGGAGCAATTTGTATGATGATGCATACACTCGCAACGAATTATTTGACCACCTTCATCCTGCTATCAATATTCGCTTCACCAGCGGCAAATACGGCAAAGGGAGACAAATCGTTGAGAAAGAAATAAATGAGGATCTTGTCCTGGGTACGAGGTTCAATGTGCATGATGTTATCAGTTGCGGCAACATTTCTATTATCGAGGGCCCAAACATCAATACGCCTGAATATCCTGACCGCTGCGCCCCTTCTTCCGTATACGTTCTGTTCCGGAATCCGGGCAAGGCGGTAGAAACCATCCACGTTTACGACGCTCCCAGAAAATAATTTTCGCTTCCATCCGAACTTTTTGCATGGGCAATGTATCACTCTAAAAAACATAACCTATGCGCAACAAAATCATTTTACAGGCAATCATCATTGCATTGCTTTCAGCCAATGGTTCTATTCAAACACAGGCACAAAATCAAATGCCAGCAGCGTTCACTAACCTCATGAAGCTCCTTGGAAAATGGGAGGGCAAAGCCACTCTTATGATGGATGGCCAAAAGCATGAATTCACCTATTATGTAGACTTCAAAAAAACCGCAGATGGCAGCGGTTTATACATGGACGAATGGTTCACCGATCCGCAACTTGGCACACTAAAGGGATCAAATCTTGTTGGTTACAACAGCAATGACAACAAGATACATTGGTTCAGCGTTGACAACTTCGGTACAGCCCATGATCACCTGGGCGTTTGGAAAGCTGATAATCATTTTTACATGCAGGCAAATGAAATTCAACAAAAGAAAAAGTTCCTCGAAAAAATTGACCTTGTGTTCAAAGACGATAATACGCTTGAATTTGCTTTGGTAAGTTTTTTGGATAACAAGGAAATAGAAAAAGGCAGCGCGGTTTTTCACAGGACGGAGTAAGTAAATAATTAAAAAGTAAAAACTCAAAAATCAAAAGGTCTTTGGTGCAAGTTACACCCGAGTTTTTTTGACTTTTTTATTTTTACTTTTTAATTTCCACAAATAAGTGTTATTTTGACACTAAACATTTACTTACCCGATCAACAAAATTGAACGCTATCATGAAAAAACGCTTCTTGCCGTTTTTGCTGCTTGCAGCATTGGGCTCGCACGCACAACAAACTGACTACTCCATCACCGGAGTGCCTTTTACACAGGTAAAGCTCAATGATCATTTCTGGCTGCCTCGCATTCAAACCAATCGCACCGTAACCATTCCTGCTTCTTTTCAAAGATGTGAAAGCACAGGACGTGTAAAAAACTTTGAAATGGCTGCAGCGAAATCGGGCAAATTCTGCACCACCTTTCCTTTTGACGACACGGACATTTATAAAACACTGGAAGGAGCTTCGTATTCGCTAAGCGTTTTCCCTGATGCCACTTTATCAAAATACCTTGACACGCTGATTGATAAAATTGCAAAGGCACAAGAACCCGATGGATATTTATATACTGCAAGAACAATAGATCCCGCGCACCCGCACGCATGGGCCGGACAGGAAAGATGGGTGAAGGAAGCTGAGCTTAGCCATGAGCTATACAACGCGGGACATTTATATGAAGCTGCGGTTGCGCACTACCAGGCTACAGGTAAAAAAAACCTGCTGAGCATTGCACTTAAAAACGCTGACCTTGTTTGCTCTGTTTTTGGACCGGGCAAACGTGGCGTGGCGCCAGGTCATGAAATTGTGGAAATGGGTCTTGTGAAATTATATCGTGTAACCGGGGAAAAGAAATACCTGGAGACTGCAAAATTCTTCATTGAACAACGTGGGCAAAGAAAAGATTACGATGCAAAAAATAAGAACCCCTGGAAAAACGGTTCTTACTGGCAGGATGATAAAAGCGTGTACGATCAAACAGAAGCAGAAGGACATGCAGTTCGTGCAGAATATCTGTACTCCGGAATGGCAGACGTAGCGGCACTTACAGGCGATCAAAAAATGATTGCCGCGATTGACAAAATATGGGACAATGTGGTAGGCAAAAAAATGTATGTGCAGGGAAGCGTTGGTGCCATTCCTGATGGCGAGCGCTTTGGTGACAACTATGACTTACCAAACACTACTGCATATAACGAAACTTGTGCAGCCATCGCCGGTGTGTACTGGAACGAGCGCATGTTCATGCTGCATGGCGAATCCAAATACATTGATGTGCTGGAGAAAACTTTGTACAATGGTTTGATCTCAGGAATTGGTCTGGACGGCAAATCGTTCTTCTACACCAACGCCATGCAGATCACCAACAACTTTTCTCACACTGCAATGGAACCCGTTCGCTCAGGTTGGTTCGACTGCTCCTGCTGCCCCACCAACCTCGCAAGATTTATTCCAGCGCTTCCGGGCTATGTATACGCACAAAAAGGAAATGACATATATGTAAATCTGTTCGTGAGTGGCGACGCTTCTGTTAATGTAAATGGCAAACCGGTTCAGATAAGGCAGGAAAACAACTATCCATGGGATGGCAATCTTTCTTTCACCATCGATCCTAAAAAAGCGACACAGTTCAACCTGCTCGTGCGCATTCCGGGCTGGGCAAACAACCAAGCGATACCGTCATCTTTATACAGCTTTCAGAACAATTCAACGCAAAAAACTGTTATAAAAATCAACGGAAATGTGGCAGAATATACCGTTGACAAAGGTTACGCAGTTTTAAACAGAACATGGAAAAAAGGCGACAAAGTGGAAGTGATTTTACCGATGGAAATTAGAAAAGTAGTGGCCAGCAACAACATTAAAAACGATATTAACAAAGTGGCTCTGCAACGCGGCCCCCTTATGTATTGCGGCGAATGGAAAGACAATGACGGACGTGTAAGCAATATTATTCTGCCTGAAGCTTCGTCATTTACAAGCGAATACAATGCCGCCCTACTTAACGGAGTTACGATTCTAAAAGCGAACGTTCCTGCCGTAGACATCAGCAACGACGGTGTAAACGTAAGCACCCGTGCACAGTCTTTTACCGCCATTCCTTATTATGCCTGGGCCAACCGCGGCAAAGGAGAAATGATGATCTGGTTCCCTGAAAAAGTGAAGGACGTGCAGTTGATGGCAAGTGATGAAGCGCTGACACCGGTTGTCAATCACTAACTACCTGTCTTTTAACCGCAAAGGGCGCAAAGGAGTTGGTAGCAAAATAAATAGCCGGCATAAAAGGCGCAAAGGAAGCAAAGACTTACCTCCTTCTTCCTCTTTGCACGCTGGTTTCGGGCATACTTTAGTTCGTGACTTCTTTGCTTTCTTTGCGTCACCTTCGCGCCCTTTGCGGTTGACATTCAAGCGCCAACAACGCTAGTTCTAAAAATATTTTTTTAATTCTCACAATAAGTGTTACTTTGACACTAATATAATTTACGCTTGCCGGATCATTGAGCTTGTCAACCTTCAAAACAGGCATAATTGTCTTGCGGCGCAGATATAAAACAGTTCTAAAAACAATTACAGCAATGACACAGAATGCCTTTGTAATAGGTGTTGACTTTGGCTCAGACTCCGTTCGTTCCATCATCGTGAACGCCCTCAACGGTAAAGAAGTAGCCTCATCTGTTTTTTATTACCCACGCTGGAAAGCCGGTCTTTATTGCGACGCTGCGAACAATCAGTTCAGACAGCACCCTCTTGATTATATCGAGGGAATCGAAAAAACGATCAAAGACTGTTTGGCAAGAGCAGGTGCGGATATAGCTAAAGATGTAAAAGCAATCTCGGTGGATACAACCGGCTCCACTCCTGTTGCAGTTGACGATACCGGAACACCGCTGGCTTTGTTGCCGGAATTTGAAAGCAATCCAAACGCTATGTTTGTATTGTGGAAAGATCACACCTCCACAAACGAAGCGGCGGAGATAAACGACCATGCTACAAAATTCGACACAAACTATCTTCAGTTTGTTGGCGGCATCTATTCATCAGAATGGTTTTGGGCAAAACTCCTGCACATTCTTCGTGTAGACGAAACGGTTAGACAGCAGATCCACTCATGGGTAGAGCATTGCGACTGGATCCCTTTCCTTTTAACAGGAGGAAAAGATATTACGAAACTAAAACGCGGCGTTTGCTCTGCAGGTCACAAAGCTTTGTGGGCGAAAGAATTCGGCGGACTTCCTCCAAATGACTTCTTCGCAACACTGGACCCATTGCTGGATGGATTTACTAAAAATTTATTCAACGATACATATACTTCTTCTGAGGCAGCCGGTCATTTGTCAAACGAATGGGCCAGCCGTCTCGGTCTTACTACAAACGTTGTTGTAGGTATAGGCGCGTTCGACGCACACATGGGTGCAGTGGGTGGACAAATTGAACCATACCATTTAAGTAAGGTTATGGGAACATCAACTTGTGACATGTTGGTTGCTCCTTTTGATGAAGTGGACGGTATATTGGTAAAAGGTATTTGCGGCCAGGTTCCAGGTTCGGTTATCCCGGGCATGATGGGAATGGAAGCTGGACAATCTGCATTCGGAGACTGTTACGCATGGTTCAGAAACCTGTTGTCATGGCCTTTGCAAAATGTTTTGAAAAACAGCAAACTTGCTGATGGACAAACATTGGAAGCACTGATCAACGAGACCACTGATAACATGATCGCTGAGTTGAGCAAACAGGCAGCAAACTTTAAAGTGGACGAAAAAGCAGAACTGGCAACAGATTGGCTCAACGGGCGCCGTACACCGGATGCGAACCAATTATTAAAAGGTACTATCACCGGATTAAATCTCGCAACAGACGCACCTAAATTCTTCCGAGCAATTGTAGAAGCAACATGTTTTGGAGCGAAAGCGATTGTTGACAGATTCAATACAGAAGGCGTTCCTGTAAAAGGTTTGATCGGCCTGGGAGGTGTGGCGAAAAAATCTCCGTTCATCATGCAAATGATGGCAGACGTAATGAACATGCCGATCCGCATTCACAGTTCAGAACAAACCTGCGCATTGGGTGCAGCAATGTTTGCCGCAACAGCAGCTGGCTTGTATGAAAAAGTAGAAGACGCCATGCATGCGATGGGACAAGGCTTTGATGCTGAGTACCATCCAAACGAAGCCTTGGTTCCTGTATATGCGAAACGATACGCAAAATACTTGGAACTTGGTAATGCAACATCCAAAACACCTGTTCAAAGCAAAGTTGCCGCTGTCAATTAATAATTAATAATTAAGAATTAATAGAGCTGCAATCGTTAGTAAATGCCGCTTTCGATACTTTACGGCCAGGAAAAAAAGCATTAGAGACACACGATATTAATTGTTAATTATTAATTATTAATTAAAACCACAAAGCCTCTCATTAATCATAAAAACAAAATGAGCAAATACACGCACATCCAGCAAGCTGCTTACGAAGCAAACATGCAGCTACCAAAGCTAAACCTTGTGATCTTTACATTTGGAAACGTAAGTGCCGCAGACAGAGACTTAGGCGTGTTTGCCATTAAGCCGAGCGGTGTTCCTTACGAGGATCTGACGCCTGCTAAAATGGTGATCGTAGATTTCGAAGGCAAAATAGTAGACGGTAATCTTCGCCCTTCTTCCGATACATTAACCCACGCAGTTTTGTACAAGCACTGGGATAAGATCAATGGCATCGTACACACGCACTCAACATACGCAACTGCGTGGGCACAGGCTCAGCGCGACATTCCGATCTTCGGCACTACACATGCAGATTATACCACCAATGATATTCCCTGTGCTCCGCCAATGGATGATGAAATGATCAAAGGTGATTATGAATACCAAACAGGTTTTCAAATAATGAATTGCTTCAAAGATAAAGGCTTGAGCTACGAAGAAACAGAAATGGTACTTGTTGGCAACCACGCTCCTTTTTCATGGGGTAAAACAGCTGCAAAAGCGGTATACAATAGTGCAGTTTGCGAAGCCGTTGCGAAAATGGCATTCCTAACAGAACAGATCAGACATGACAGCCCACGCCTGAAAGATTCGCTTATTCAAAAACACTTTGAACGCAAGCATGGTCCAAACTCTTATTACGGACAATAAATAAAAAACACCTCACACATAAACAATCGCAAAAAAACAGTACATGATAAACCTAAAGCAACTGGAAGTTTGGTTCGTAACCGGAAGCCAGCACCTGTATGGAGAAGAAACTTTAAAGCAAGTAGCAGAACACTCACAGATCATCGCTAAATCCTTAAATGATGCTTCTCAGATCCCCGTAACAGTAGTATTCAAACCTACAGTAAAATCAACAGAAGAAATTTATGCAATCTGCGCGGAAGCAAATGCTGCAAAGAATTGTATCGGTATCATCGCATGGATGCACACATTCTCGCCGGCGAAAATGTGGATCACCGGTTTGAAAATTTTACATAAACCATTATTGCATTTACATACACAGTTCAATCGCGATATCCCTTGGGGCGAGATCGATATGGACTTCATGAACCTTAACCAGTCTGCACACGGTGACCGTGAATTTGGTTTCATCGTTAGCCGTATGCGCAGAAACAGAAAGGTAGTGGTGGGCCACTGGCAAGACCCTGAAGCTCTTGAGCAAATCAACAGCTGGACAAGATCTGCAGCGGGCTGGCACGATTGGCAAGGTGCCAGATTTGTACGCTTCGGCGACAACATGCGCTACGTTGCAGTAACTGATGGCGATAAAGTAGAAGCTGAATACAAATTCGGTTTTTCTGTGAACACACACGGCATCGGCGACCTTGTTGCCGTTATCAACCAGATCAGCGACGCAGAAGTTGACAAGCTCGTTAGTGAATACGGAGACTCTTATAAAATAGCAAATAGTTTACTGAAAGGCAACGCACAATATGAATCTCTTCGCGATGCTGCGAGAATAGAGCTTGGTATGAAAGCATTCCTTGAAGATGGCAACTACAAAGGCTTCTCAGATACATTTGAAGACCTGCATGGCATGAAACAACTTCCGGGTATTGCCTCTCAACGCTTGATGGGCGCAGGCTACGGCTTTGCCGGCGAAGGCGACTGGAAAACTGCAGCATTGGTACGTGCGATGAAAGTAATGGGTAGCGGCTTACCTGGCGGCAACTCTTTCATGGAAGATTACACTTACCATTTTGACCCAAGCAACCCAATGGTATTGGGTTCTCACATGCTCGAGATCTGCGAGTCTATTGCAAAGGGAAAAGCTTCTTGCGAAATACATCCTTTGGGTATCGGCGGGAAAGCAGACCCTGTAAGACTGGTGTTCAACGTGGCTTCCGGCCCTGCTATCAACGCATCTTTAATTGATATGGGCAACCGCTTCCGTTTGTTAGTGAACGAAGTGGAAGCTGTCGATGCGCCACACGATCTTCCAAAACTACCTGTTGCACGTGTCTTGTGGAAACCATACCCGGATATGAAAACAGGTTGCGCGGCATGGATCCTTGCAGGTGGTGCGCACCACACTGGTTATAGCCAAAACCTGAATGCAGAACACATGCAAGACTTTGCAGAAATGGCAGACATAGAATTCACACTGATCGGCAAAAACACAAACCTCTATCAATTCAAAAATGAGTTGCGCTGGAGCGAAGCGTACTATAGATAATCAGGAATTAGAAATTAGGAACTAGAAATTAGTTTATGTGCGGCCCCGGGAGATTTTTCCGGGGCTTCTCTTTTGTTTCACTTGTTATTATGGGCCGGGCGATATTGCTACTATTGTGCTTCGTTTGCGTCGCACTCTTGTACAGAAAGAATGCTATTGGGCGCTTTGTATGCAACACCGTCATTGCGAGCGCACCATCATGATGCTCGGAGTTTACAATGCATGAGCGAAGCAATCTCCGGCACCCGAAGCATGAGATTGCTTCCCGCTTCGTTTCTCGCGGTCGCAATGACGTGTTACACCGAAAGCGTTTGTCACAGTCGCCATTTTCAACTTTCAACTTTCAATTTTCAATTTTCAACTACTCTAAATCTAATTAAATTTACTTCGCAAAACACTCTGATATGAGAAACATTTTTCTACTGCTTACTGCTTTCCTTATTAATTTTAATTTTTCCATTGCACAAAAAAAAGCAAAAGGCAATTACGTTCTCGTCATACATGGCGGCGCGGGAACCATTTTAAAAAGTAAAATGACTCCCGAAAAAGAACAAGCCTACAGGGCAGCTTTGCAGAAAGCGTTAGAAACCGGTTATGCAGAAATAAAAGCCGGCAAATCCAGTGTAGATGCAGTTGAAGCGACCATTCATGTTCTCGAAGATGATCCACATTTCAATGCCGGCAAAGGCGCTGTGTTTACACACGACGGACATAACGAACTCGATGCCGCCATCATGGAAGGCAAAACGCTCTCTGCCGGTGCCGTTGCAGGTGTACGCACCATTCGCAATCCAATTAGCGCAGCAAGAGCTGTGATGGATAAATCAGAGCATGTGATGCTGACAGGTGCAGGTGCAGATCAGTTTGCAAAAGAAGCAGGATTAGAAATTGTCGACCCAAGCTATTTTTTTACACAAGACAGATGGGACAACCTGCAGCAAGCGCTTAAAGAAGACAGCATCAAAGCAAAGAAAAACAGCGGCTCTAACGACGACCCAACACCTTACGATACCAGTGAAACAATTCTTTCGCAAAACAACAAATACGGCATCATCAACACCGACCAAAAGTTTGGCACTGTAGGTTGTGTTGCACTTGACCTTTATGGCAATCTCGCTGCAGGCACATCAACCGGTGGTATGACCAATAAAAAATATAACCGCATTGGCGACTCACCTATCATTGGTGCAGGCACTTACGCAAACAATAATACGGTTGCTGTTTCCTGCACCGGATGGGGAGAATTTTTTATCCGTTGCACAGTGGCATATGATCTGTCCGCGATGATGGAATATAAAGGCATGTCAGTAAAAAATGCCGGCAAAGCAGTCATCGACAAAGTCGGTAAACTCGGCGGCTCAGGTGGTTTGATTGCCCTTGACAAAAACGGCAACATGACAATGCCATTTAACACAGAAGGTATGTACAGAGGAGCTGTGACGAAAGATGGGAAGATTGAAATTTATTTTTATAAAAATTGAAAATTGAAAGTTGAAAATTGAAAATGAGTTGCGCTGAAATATCGAACCCACATCTGTTTATAAAATGCAAAAGGTCGAACATTATCAAATAGTGTTCGACCTTTTGCATTTTCAATTTTCAACTTTCAATTTTCAATTATTCTGCAAGATGATTCACCTTCAGCACATAAATCACTAGCAGCATTATGAAATAAAGCACATACAAAAAGCCACTCAGCCATTTTACAATTGAGAAAAATTTCATCCAGATAATACCTCTTCTGCTGGGCAAGCGCATGAGCGATAGGGTGAACATATTCTCCGTAATGTCCAGTGCCCATGTCAGGAATGGAAGTAAACGAACCACAGACAAAGCATTGATCCAAACATCATTCACACTGTGATTGTATGCCAGGCGGTGTTTCGCGTATGTCGCAACAAAAAACATACACAAATACAAACACGGCATGAAGAAAAAATCAAGGATCAAATTCAAGCGTACCGCCTCTTTCGCCTTTGCCGGCATGTTTGCAAGCGTGTCGGTAAATCGTGCAAAAGTCTTTGGCATTTCCAATTCTATTATTGATAGTCGCTGCCCCTTTTTGTTCAATATAAATTTGCTCGCATTCAACATCATTCTTCCTATAGCCAAAGCACTTAAAAACGACAGAAAAATAGCGAACAACAATAAGTTGTCGGGGCAGTAAATTCTAATAGAATAATCTATCGGTTCCATACACTACTTTTTAGGCGGTTGGTTGGGATTTACATCAACAGTGTTATCAGGTTTTTTGCCAAAGCTTGCTTTTCTCTTTAACCTGTTTTTGGTTGTAATGGCTTCGCCAATAAATAACACCCGGTCTATTTTATAATTGTTCCAGTTAAAAGAAACTTCTTCCGTGCTATAATCCTCTGTTCGAAATTCACATTTTTGATCCGGGTAAATGTTGATCTTCTTTCCTCTGAAGTTCAACGCCGTTCCACATTTCACGAGATACTGAATATCCTTTGCACGTTTTTGCAAGTCATCATTGTTCACCAGAAATATTGCAGCAGTAAGCGCACCACGAAAGAACAATTCAATCTTGTCTTCATCACTCAAATTAAAATTCAGCCAGTTTATTTGCCCCGTATCAATGCTGCGAATTGTCTTCTTAAAAATATTATGCTTGGAAATAAAATCTCTGTCGTAGAAATAGCGCATCGTCGAAATCATGGAGCCTACAAGTTTCCCCATCGTATCGATGGTATTGGAAGTGGCATCATCTTCAAACTCAAGCTTAATGCCCACAGTTGGCTTGATGGGTACAGGCGAGCTCGGATTGTAAAAAATATTTACGGGAAAATTCGAAAGCATACCTCCATCAACCATCAACGCATGCGTGTCTTTCTCCTGTAATCTTTTATCAATGTTCAGCAAACATTTCCATTCTTTTTCAATCACTGATTTTTGCGCCGCTACATAATCCACCTCAAATGGTTTGAAGAAAAAATGTACAGACATAGAAGCCCTGACGTATCGTGCAGGAGAAATATCAAAATCTTCACCCCAGTACATTTTATGCATCGCAGGAAATTCAACCTTGATTCCATTTGTGATATCGGAACTTACAATGGCGATCTCCTTATCAAAGGATGTTTTTGTTTCTTCGTCATGGGGCTGGTCGCTTCCCTCGCTACTATCCCGTTGATCAGGCTGCTGTTGGTTGTTGGCAACAACGTCTCTTGCCGTTTCCATTCCTGCTTTTGCAGCAATGATCTCCTGGAACCCCTCAAGTAAATTAGCCGCAAGATCCTTGCGCCCAGCCAGCTCCGGTTTTATTTTTTTTGACAGCGCCACCAGTTTATCAGTCATCTCATCCAATATGTCGTCTTTTGTTTGAAAACTAGCGTCATCTGCCCTGACTTTGGCGACTGCTATATCCTGCTTAGCAATGTCTATTGCATTCACAAACGGCTGCGTTTCTATGGGTAAGTTTTTACTATCGTATTTTACTTTAGAAGGATAATAGGCGGGGTTCAAACAATTGCGTTCCAGTTGCAATTTGTTCTTTAGATGCGAGACGTTTTTTATTCCATTCTCTTCCATAATTTTTGTGAGCCATTCTTCGAAATCTTTTCCAGGATTGATACCAAAACGTTCTGCATTTCTATACAATAACCTGCCCACCAAAAATTGCCCGAGCAAATAACTAATGGAAGAAAAGATGACCACAACAGAAATAGCTGCGATCCACTTGAAGAGTTTTTCTATCCAGTTATCACAACAATAAAGATTTTGATTGCAAGTGATAAAAACCAATCCCGATGCGGATACAATGAGTAAACCGAAAGCCGCCAGTGCAATGAGACTCCAAACTTTCATTCTTGTAAGATAGTCTTTAACTGACTTTACATTCACTGTGTTTTGAAAGAGATTCAACAACAATTTGCGCCACATTATATGTCCATCTACCAAATCGCTCAACTTCTTTTCACACAAATATTTCAACAATTTCTCCGAACGCGTTTCATAGTAATCTTCCGCCTTCACACTAAACGGATGGTATTTTAATGAATCGTTCCATTTATCGGTTGGCGCGTTGACGGGTTGCTTTACACACTCCTGCAACTTTAAAATCTCAGCCTTTGTATTCACTGCACTCAACAGCAATGTATTGATGGCACCGGCACTGGTCCCGGCCATCTTCATAAACGACACGCCCATTTTCTCCAGCACATAAGTGTAACCAGCGAGCGCAATACCATGCACGCCACCACCCTCCTGCACAAGATCAACATACTGCGATCCGTTGTCATCCACAACATCTGATAAGATCAAATTGCTGCGGCGCTCGCCATTTCCATATTTCTCTTTTTTGATTACACTATCGCCATTGCTTTTTTGCAGGTATTCAATAAGCGGAGCTACTACCAGGCGAAAGTCTTCCAGTGTAAGTGCAGATTCTTCACCAATCGTTCCTGCCATATTATAAGGTTTAGGTTAAATAGTGTTTACGAATTAAACAGCGGATACTATGCCGTTTAACTTTATTTCATAAGCCGGAAACTGCTGCTGTAATTGACTTATAGAGAGCGGAAAAAGAGGAAGTGCTTTTAAGGAGATATTGGCATGCTTAATAAATATAGCAATAGTTACGTAGAAATGCAAGTAAAATCAGGGCTTTCGGCGAATATGCACCCGATTCTTTACCACTAAAACGCTAAGGACACTAAGCTTCCTAAGAAACGCTGACTATCGGGAACTCCTTAGTGTATTCTAAGTATCCTTAGTGCCTGCGTGGTGAAAAAAAGTCCTGCATGGTGCGAGAGTATTATCAAAGAGCAGCTTCTAAAAGACTTCCGTACATCGTACTCTATACATCGTACACATTTAGTACATTTATTAAACGTCTCTCTTATGACTGCGCTACGCTTACTGAAAACCGTTTTCATGAGTTTACTCGTATTGCTTGTTATCCTTGTAGTTATTGTTCTTGTAAAAACTAAGCTTTATCCCTTCACTAAAAATACTAATACGCAAAGCAGCTATTTTGTCACGGACACTTCTACCGCAGAACTGAAACGATTCGCCGGTGGCATCCGAATACCAACTGTAAGCAATTCAAATTACAGCCAGACAAACTTCAAGCCCTTTGACGATTTCAAAACTTATCTGCGACAAACATTTCCGCTTGCGTATCAAACAATGGATACAGCTACGATCAACAATTATGGTTTGGTCTTTCATTGGAAAGGGAAAAACCCGGCACTAAAACCGGTGTTGTTTTTATCGCACTATGATGTGGTTCCCGTTAATGGTTACGGCCCTTCTTCAGACACAACCAAAACCGTCATTTTCCACATCAACGACAAACCCGCAGAGCCCGTAAACACCGTTCAAAAAGATTGGGAATATCCACCTTTTTCAGGTGCTGTTGCGCATGGTCGAATATATGGACGAGGAACGATCGACATGAAGTGCATGTTGTTCGGTATTATAGAAGCATCTACACAATTGATCAGCAAAGGATTTCAGCCAAATCGCGACATTTACTTCGCATTCGGCCACGATGAAGAAGTAAGTGGTGCGAATGGCGCCGGTAAAATTGCCGCGTATTTTCAAGCGAACAAAATAGAGTTTGATGCAGTATATGATGAAGGCGGAATTGTTGCTGCGCCTGGCATCGCAGGCATTGGAAAACCCATTGCATTGATAGGCTCTTCAGAAAAAGGTTTTCTCACTTTAAAGATCAAAGTAAAGGGAACAGGCGGTCATTCGTCCATGCCACCACGGAACAGTTCGCTTGTGCAGGCTGCAGAAATCATTCAGCAATTGGAGAATGAACAATTAAAGCCAGACATCATTCCTCCTGTAGAAAACTTTTTGACGAATGTTGGTGGCGAGATGAGTTTCGTTTCGCAAGTGGGTATTGCCAATCAATGGCTACTAAAACCTTTGCTGATAAAGACATTAACCAAAGCGCCAAACACAAATGCACTTGTGCGCACGACCACGGCAGTCACAATGGCCAAGGGAAGCGATGCGGAGAACGTGTTACCAACGATTTCAGAAGTGACTGTAAACTTTCGTTTGCTGCCGGGCACAACCGTTGCGGATGTTGTTTATCATGCAAAAAAGATATGCAAACCTTACCAGACCGAAATAGATACGATTGCTGCACGTGAAGCATCGGGCATTTCACCGGTTCCATCAGAAGGCTATGACAACATGAAAAGAAACATTGAAAGGCTTTATCCTTCTGCCATCATCACACCTTATCTAACTATTGCTGCTACAGATGCTTACAAATATCAGTCTGTTAGCAAAAACATTTATCGCTTTCTGCCGCTTGAAATAAATGAATACGAGCAAAAGATCATTCACGGCTATAACGAATATATCAGCATTGAAAACTACAGACGATTGATCGATTATTTTAAGGGAATGATGGAAGCGGAATAACTATTCAGGAAAGGCGAATGCTATACTACATTTAATAACGCTTCGTATCGTCCTAAAAGGTGTCCTGAAAACCATCTGTGTAACCCAACAGAATGGGAATTTTCTGCATGATCCATAAACTCAGCGGGGATAAAATTCCACTGTCCCTTCGGTACCAGTTTTGCATTCCTTAATAAAAACAATATGGACAGTATAAACAGGCAACAACCGGAAAATAATCGTAAAGATTTGCAGTGGGATGAAGCTCTGGAGAAAATAAAAGAACTTACCGATAAGGCTTCCACCTGTTTTTTTTGTACAAATATCACTAGTGGAAAAGCTTTCTCTACACGCCCGATGTCCGTTCAAAAACTCGACGAGAACGGCATTTTCTGGTTTCTAAGCGCAAAGGATAGTAATAAAAACGCTGAACTACAACTCGACTCCTCCGTTCAGCTTTTGTTCCAGGGCTCGAATTATTCCGATTTCTTGAATATTTATGGCACCGCAGTTGTTAGCGATGACAAAGAGAAGATCAAAGAATTGTGGCAACCCATTTTAAAAACCTGGTTCACCGAAGGCATTGACGATCCACGCATTTCGGTAATCAGCGTTGATCCGGCAGAAGGTTATTACTGGGATACGAAACATAATATGGCAATCGGCCTGATAAAACGTGTTGCCGGTGCAATAGTGGGTAAAACATTAGATGATTCTATTGAAGGAACGATAACTTTATAGTTTTAACCACCGTTTGAAAAAACATCCCTTAAAACAAAGATGTTTGGCATATGTATCCGAGGAACAAATTACTTTGAGTGTAAAAACTGGTCAAACAGTGATAAAACATATGTTATTTCTCCGGGAGCAGCACTTGTTGTGATTTCTCCCAAATAATCACCGTGCCCTCCGGGCAGAATTGCAAGTTGTCCGTTTGCAAATAGTCTGTACAAGGCTACTGTGTGCTCAGGAGTCATTACATCATTTGATGCTGCAATAACAAGCGTTGGCGCTTTGATTGATTTGATGTCAGCTTCGTTCCAATCCTTAAAATTCTGCATGCGCACCGCATCTCTTTTAAACATTGTCATTAGCCCGGCGGAGTCATTATTTATTTTGAGATAAGCATCACGCAATTGCTTTGGCATGTTGTCGATCGTCGCATGATTCATTCCATCCCAAAAGCTCTGCGGCATGCCGTCGCGTCTGTACAAAGAAGAAGCGATGATTAGCTTGTTAACTATTTCCGGATGGCGGATGGCAACCTGCATCGCCGTGTTACCGCCGTTACTGAATCCGAAAAAGGAAGCCTTTGCAATGTTTAACTGCTTAAGCAGAGACGCTACATCATCAGCATCCTGTTCGAAGCTGGAAGGCGCATTGCGGTCCGATGTATGGCCGTGTGCCTGTAATTCCACCGAAATCACCTGGTGATGTTTAGCAAGTTCCGGTAATATCTTGCCAAACGTCGTGTAGATTGTGGAGCCACCGCCATGAATCAACACTAATGGTTGTCCGCTACCGTGTATTTCATAATACATATTGATGCCGTTAACGCTGGCATACTTACCGTTACTTCCTGTTTGCTGTGCCTGCACTGAATTGGTACTCATAGTTATTGAAATTATTATGATGGTGACTGTTACCAAAAAAGGTTTCATTGTGCTGATTTTTCTCAAAAATAGAAATCATCCGCAAACATAACAATGGGTATATGCGACAATTAGTAGCTACATTTTACCATCATATTATTTTCCACACATTGATCTTTCTCACTTTTTTCTTCGTGTGCTTTTTGCTAACTTACTGAACATAACCAACAAGTTTACCAGAAAAATAACGATGCTATGCTAAGAGATTATTCAACTATCAGTCCATCTGCCAGGGCTTTGCTATTAATGAAAGGAGTCACAGATATTCCCTATGCCAAAGAAGCTGCCGAGCTTATGATGCGGCCCGAACCATATGAACCCGATTACGATAACAAAGATGCGAGGTTATGGGCAAGAATACTACATTTCGAAGCACGTTATTTCAGCATTAATGAAATGCTGGAAGACATCGATGCGCACAATATTCTGGAGCTTTCTTCAGGCTTCTCTTTTCGTGGTCTGGAAATGACTACAGCTAAAAATCATCTGCACTATATAGACACTGATCTTCCCGGTATTATTGAAGCGAAAAAAGACATTATCGAAGATCTTCTTGATGATGTTCGCAAACACAGCAAGCTGGAACTCATGCAACTAAACGTGCTCGACGAGGAGCAGTTTTCGAAAGTAATCAGGCATTTTGAAAAAGGGCCGGTAACTATTGTGAATGAAGGCTTGCTAATGTATCTTGAACCAGAGGAGAAAGAAAGGCTTTGTGAAATTATCCATCACATACTACGGAAATGCGGCGGTTGCTGGATCACAGGCGATATCTATTTTAAAAAGGATCTTAGCAAAACATTGAAGCGTAAAGATGCGTTGGGAGAATTTACAGCAACGCATCGCATTGACGAAAAGAAATTTGATGATGAACAAAGCGCAAGAGACTTCTTTGATCGCATGGGCTTTGTAATAGATAAAGTAAACGAAATTGATTATAAAGAACTGAGCGCTTATCCCTATTTTGTTGAAAATCTTACGCCGGAGCAGGTGGAAGAATTCCGCAAGATCGGTAAGGTAAGAGAGACATGGCGATTGAAGGCAAGGTAGCTTGAGGATGCTTCGCATCTCAAAAATTTACCACTAAGACATTAAGGCCACTAAGTTCCTTTAACCACAGAGTTAGCAGAGTTTTTTTTCACAGAGGAAAAGAGATTGTTGTAATAATCCTCTCCTTCACTCTGTGAAAAAAACTCCTTTACTCCGTGGTTAAAATCTGCGCAAATCTGCCAAATCAGCTTCATCTGTGTGCCAATCATCACATCGTTTCCTGCATCTCTTTTTCGCTTTCACTTGGCCTTACGACAAGTGTATTCGTTTCACAATTCCAGATGTTTACATAGTGTTCACTCACCACAACATATTGCTCCCATCCCGCTACTTTTTCATACAGCATCAAGGTACAAATGTCTGTGGGAGTAATGAAGTCGCCGGTTTGCGAATTGTGCGAGTGAATCGAGCCAACTGATTTTTTCCCGTCTTTTTCGCCATAGTATGACGGTAAAATGTTGGCATGTAGTTTTTTCTTCGTCAAAACTTTTGCGTCATTGTCAAACGTAAGCAAATAATCATTTCCGAAAATAACAACGCCGGTCTTTTCGGCTCCGGTGATTATGTAAACTCTCCTTTCTCCTTTAACGATAATGGGAATTAGATTTAACGAGGTATTGTTAAAGCTCTCAAATAATGTATCCGACAACATCAATTTCTTTGCGGCATCTCTTATTACAAAGAGTTCCTTTTCTTTTTTGGAAAATGATCTTTCAGCAAGATTAACACTTGCGACACTTGTACTGTATGTGCTGTCAAATGTGACGGCACCAAGCACTTTGGGACTTTCTTCTTTTGAGTAAAAAATACATCTTGTGGAATCGCCATCAGCATAAGAAAAATAGCCGCCTATATTCCCTTTGTCGGTGTATTTTTCTAAAAACAAATCAGTGCCATTCCAGGAAGCCATTTCAGAACGGTATAGCATTTTTCCTTCCTCTACAATTGGCGCTGCCATTTCTGTAGGATTCTTTTGTGCAGAAGCATTGAGAGCAAAAAGTAAGAAAGTGATCAGAGACAGGGATGTTGTTTTCATACGATTGTTGCTGGTTTAACCCAAGGTAAATTAGGAATTAAAAATCAAGAATTAAGAATTCTTTCAGGACCACCGTCAAAAACATTACGATCAGGTTGCAAATCGATATAAATGCAGATTACAGCAAGAAAGAGCCACAAGCCCTGACAAATAACAACCAACAACTCATAACTCATCACTCAAAAAGGCAATGGCCCCGGAGAACCGGAGCCATTTTTGTAAACCTTAAAAACACCCTGATACACCTCATTGTAACTGCAACATTTGGACTATCTTTTTTGTGTCATTTCAATGAGCAGCAAATTCGCGTTGTTTGTCAATCCTTCCATTTCTACTTTATGAATATCCTGCAAACCCAATCCATCTCTTGCATGCAGAAGCCTTTGTTCTACTTCGCATTCACCTTCTATTGCAAAAGCGTATAGCACATTTCCAGGGTCGTTCATGAAATAGGTAAGCTCTTTTTTAGAGGTAAGCTTGCAAATAGTCATAATAAAAGGTAGGGCCGGATTAACCTCTTTCAATGTCATATCAACCAAAACATTTTTGTACCCATCAATGTCAAATTGAAAGAGTTGTGGCTTTTCAAATTTTTCTACAAATGATCCGCTAATACCGATTTGCAGGTAATTCACCAATGCAGATTCATACGGATTCTTAACTACAAAACCTGAATTCCCCTTGTAAAATCCACATTGCATTTCTCCTGAGTGAATCACTGCATGCACCCCTTGGTTATCGGCATATTCAATTGTACCCACGATTGGCAACAACACTGTGTACATATCTTCATCAAACTTTGTAAGAGAGACATGATTACCAGCCAGCGTGTTATCATTCAACAAATGCAAGGGTCCAAAAGCTTTTTTGTGTTCGTTAAAATAATTGCTGTAATTAAAAGTCGCATACACTCTTAAATGATCGTTTTCAAAATGTCCCCGCTGCTCCGCGACAAACATTTTTGCAGGTAACTGAGTTGTCATACTTCTAGTGTTTGAAGTGTATAAATTCCTAAGTTGTCGCTCAGGCGAAACTGGTTGATGATCATTTCGCAATTATCATCGTATTTTTCAGAAGTGATCATTTGATCTCCTACAGTATCGTGCCATATTAAAGGCTGCGACATAAAATAAATGGCTACTACATGCGATGCACTGTTTGTGATATCCGATTTATTGATCTCAAACTGAAAATTTTTAAATCGTAAAAAAGATCTTCCTAAGTTATTTACAACATCCGGCACCTGATCGTTTAACTCTTTCAAATACTCAATGATGGCGGCACTGACAAGAAAATTCAACTTATTGGCACCTTGCACCTCCTCAATCAATTGCTTGTATGTTGTATGCTTCTTCTGTTGATTATAAAACTGCGCCTGCATCTTGAATTCCTGGTAAGTTGCGGCAAACACATTCTTAGACCATTCATCACTGCAATTGGCATCTATCATTTTCCTGTAACAAAGTGTAATAATTCTTTGCTTCATGATCTGTAGGATATTGCTTTATCAGGCATTTGCTTTAATGGTAATCGACAGGTCAAATCCTTTGTCTACACTGCCTGTAACAGTCGCCATTTCTTTTGCTACAGAATCGCTGAAAACGTTGTCTGCATTGTTGTACGTGTATCCACTGGTTCCTTTTGCATAACCGTATGCAGACCCTGTGCTGTTCACCGTAATAGCCAATGCATCCGGAAATGCGATTTGCGTAACAAGTAAGGAGGTGCCACTTGCATTGTACACATGCACATGGATGTGCGTGGCGCGCCCTTGATACCAACCGGGGAAAATAGATTTGAATGTTACGAGCCCATTAGCATCTGTTACCTGCCTGCCGCGTAGCCAATGCACAGATTGAAAGTTGGTAGACTGCATTTGTGTGCCTCCATACTCAGAATAGTTGCCATCTACATCACAATGCCAGATGTCAACGATCGCACCCGCGAGTGCTGTGCAATTATTATTACCGTTAACGATTGTGATCTTTGCCGTAAGCGGCGAGCCTATTCCATCGCCTTTGGTAATATCACTTCTCACATAAGAAGAAGGTTGCTTTGTCGGAAACGGTCCTTCTGTTTCTGTGGGCGAAACCGAACAACTTGTATCCGTTGTAACATCACTGCTACTTCCCGACGAACCAGCCGACGAATTTGTTGTAGAGTCGTTTTTACTGCACGCGTTCACCAACGGCGCTACAGCTACAATACCTAAAGCAGAGAATGCATGCTTTACGAAAAGCTTTCTGTCCATAAAAATTGAATTAATAAACTAACAAGGAGTAGAAATTATAGCATGGTATTCTCTGTATTGTTCTTACCGAAATTATATATCGTTTAAACACTAAAAAGCAAAGTATCGGTGAATGAAGTCGTTGTACCGATGAAGCGAATTAATAATTAATAATTAGTAATTAATAGGAGAGCAAAAGTGTTTGCAACACACTAAGGACGCTACTCTTGATAAGTTCGCGACTTTAAAATTGGAAGATAAAAATCAGTGAAAATCAGTTCAATCTGTGTCATCTGCGTGCTATCTCCTGCAATGCCGAAGCATAGCTATTGCCCACAGGAAGTTCTTTACCGGAAGTGAGTGTCACCTTTTTTGAACCGATTAATTTTATGCAGGAAACGGGAATAATATAACTCCGATGTATGCGGATGAATTTAGTAACGGGCAATTTTTCCTGCACACTTTTCAGCGTCATCAAAGACAGTACAGGTCTTTGATGACGCTGATGAAATAACACATAATCTTCCCGTGCCTCAACAAACTCTACCAGGGAAAGATCTATTTTAACTTGTTTGTATTCGCTCCATACAAAGAAATCATCCTGAACCGGTTCGGTCTCTTTTTCTTTACTCTTCAATACCTGCAACGCCTTCTTCACTGCTTTTTCAAACCGTTCAAAGCTGATGGGCTTTAACAGGTAATCTACTGCCTCCAGTTCAAACCCTTCGAACGCGAACTTTTTGTAAGCTGTAGTAAAAATAACGGCAGGTTTTTCATTCAGCGAAGCAACAAGTGAAAGCCCGGAAATGTCGGGCATATTGATGTCCACGAACAAAATATCTACAGGATTGTTGCGTAAAAATTCGCTGCCAGCAATAGCATCTTCAAATGTATGCAATAGCCTCAGCTCAGGAATTCTGGTGATGTATTCCCGTATGAGTGCTATCGCTAAAGGTTCGTCATCTATCGCTACACATTTGAGTTTCATACTATTCGCTAAATTGTAAAGTTAGTTTTACGTCATAGTAACCGTTTGCATTTCCTATCTGCAAACTATGCTTGTCGGGATAAAGCAATTGCAATCTTTTTGTTGCATTTTCAATCCCCTGCCCGATCCTTTCCAGCTTTTCATTTGCCAAAAATATTTTGTTATGCGTAGTAAAAACAAGCTGCGTTTCCTCTACAGTTAAATGAATTGTCAATACTGACGTTTCGTGACTGCTAACGCCATGCTTGAAAACGTTTTCGATAAATGTCATAAGCAGTAAAGGCGCAATCTCTCTATCCTCACTGTCGCCGGTAATTTTAAAACACAACTGTACGTTCTTTCCCAATCGTAACTGCTGCAGATAAATATAATCCGCAATGCAGTCCAGCTCCTCTTTCAACGGTACAAAATCCTCATGCACATCGTCTGTTACATAACGCATTATGTTGGACAGCTTCATAATGGCATCCGGCGTCTTCTCATTTTTCAGCAATGAAAGAGAATAGATATTGTTAAGTGTGTTAAATAGAAAATGGGGATTTATCTGTGCTTTTAAAAAGGAAAGTTCGGCCCTCGCCTTTTCCGATTCGGTGGCGATTAATTTTTGCTCTGCTTTAGCCAGCCTTCTTGAAATTTCCAAAGCGAGACTCAGTGCTATGATAAGGAAGTACAAAAACAGACTTACAATATCGATGTGCACCCTTCTTTGCCCGAATCCATTCGGAGGCATTGGCTGCATATTCTTCGAATTAAAATCGGGCGGTGGCATTTCTCCTGGCTCTCCGTGCATTTGAGGCGGCTCCCGTCTTTCCCGGAACATTTGCCGTTCACCGGCCATCATCTCCCGATCATTAAAAGGCCTGTGCTTGAAAGTAAGCAAATCAAAAGGTCTCAACGTTAGCGTGAGAAAAAATAAGGCAATCAAGATCAATGCGTACCAAATCTTTTTGCCGGCAAAATACAGCCTTGGCAACAGCGCAAATGTGTGAACATAAAACAACGAACAGTAGAAAGTGAAATACAGCCAATACTCCCATGAAAATAAAAATCTCCCTATGCCATTACCATTGTTGTAGCCTGCAAAAAACAGCACCGGCAGGGACAGGAACAAGATCCAGCCAATGAAATGGACAAGTATTACCGAGATGTTTAGCTTCATGCAATGGTTAGGTTACAAATACGAATATAGAGACAAATAGGAACCAGGAATTAGAAATTAGGAATTAGTTGTGAGCACAACTTCATAAAAGCCATCTAAACAGTCTGATAATTAGAGAGTTTGACAAAACTTACGATGCGCACCCTTCTAATTCCTAATTCCTAATTTTTAACTCCTGATTTGCAACTGATTAAAAACAGGGATTTAACATAATACTTTTGATTAATGTCATAGAATCCCCGCGATACACGGCGTAGGTTTGCGTAAGTTTCCTTTCGATTTTTCCTAACGATTGCTTGCCATATTCTTAACGATTGCTTGCCATATAAACCAAGAATGTTTATATGGATTTAGGTTATAACACTCCTGCACAGGTCGTTGATTACGTAGTAGAAACGGGCCATAAAAAATCAACTCTCCCCACAACAAAAATGTTGTTTCTTGGGATTATGGCTGGCGTGTTTCTTTCACTCGCCGCACACGCAACGATCATTGTAACACACAATATACCTTACCTTGGTTTTGCACGCCTTATAAGTGGTTTGATATTTCCAGTAGGTCTTGTATTGATTCTGTTAAGCGGTTCCGAGCTCTTTACCGGCAACACGCTTATCATGGTAAGCTGCCTGCAGAAGAAAGCAAGCTGGAAAAACTATGCGAAAAGTTTATTCTTTGTTTACATCGGAAATTTGATTGGCTCATTGCTGGTAGTTGTTTGTCTGTATTGCTACAATCATGACTGCCACACCGATAACCTCATAAGCGCATACAACATAAAAGTTGCAGCCACTAAGAGTTCTATGACTCCTTCTGCTGCATTAATTTCCTCAACCTTCGCCAACCTGCTCGTATGTATGGGCGTTTGGTTCTGCTACACAGCCAAAGATGTGGCCGGCAAGATAATGGGAATATTCTATCCGATATTTCTATTCATTGTACTTGGCCTCGAACACGTAATTGCCAATATGTATTACATACCAATGGGTTTGCTTGCAAAAACAAATCCTGCTTATCTGCAAGCTGCTAAAGACATGGGAGTAAGTGCAGAAAAGCTTTGCAACCTCAACCTATCAAATGCCATCATAAACAATATTATTCCTGCAACTATTGGAAACCTTGTTGGTGGTGCGCTTATGGTGGGGGCATTCTATTGGTGGATGTTTTTTAAGAACGAACAGAAATCAGTGAAATCAAAACATGATTGTTACTGATCGATTTTTATAAAATTTAAACAGTATTATTATGAACACAGACCTTTCTTTAAGAGCGTTTAAAAAAGGAGCATGGAACAAAAACATTGATCCGGCAGACTTTGTAAAAAACAATATTACTCCGTATGAAGGAGGAGCCTCTTTTCTGCAAGGACCCAGCAAGAAAACGCTTAGTGTATGGGGCGCAGCTAAGGTAGCTTTGAACGAAGAAAGAATTAACAATGGCTGTCGTTCGATCAATACAGAAGTAATTTCAAATATAACCGCATTTGGGCCGGGCTATATAAAAAAAGATGACGAAGTAATTGTTGGCCTGCAAACGGAATTGCCATTGATGCGTGCCATGAAACCCTTTGGGGGCATTAAGTTGGTACAGGCTGCGGTTGAAGAACGGGGACTAACAGTTTCAGAACGCGTGGTTGATATTTTTAATTATGCTAGAAACCATAACCAGGCGGTGTTTGATGCTTACGACAGTGAAATCCGTGCTTATCGCTCCAATCACGTACTAACAGGTTTGCCTGACAACTATGCCAGGGGCCGCATCATTGGCGACTTCCGCCGCATGGCACTCTATGGAGCCAATGTACTTATCGAGGCAAAAAAATTTGACTATGCCAATGTTTCGGGAGAATTGACTGAGCATAAAGTTCGCCTGCGCGAAGAGCTTTCTTCGCAGATCAATGCATTGAAAGACATGATTGTGATGGCGAAAGGATACGGGATTGACATAACAGGTCCTGCGGAAACCGCACAAGAAGCGATACAATGGACATACATTGCATATCTCGCAGCCATTAAAGAACAAGATGGTGCAGCGATGTCTCTCGGTAACGTTTCTTCATTCTTTGATATCTATATCGAACGCGACTTGGAAGCAGGCATTATCACTGAAGAAGAAGCACAGGAAATGGTTGACCAGTTTGTAATGAAACTTCGCCTGGTTCGTCACTTAAGGCCTGGCACTTACGATGAAATATTTGGCGGTGATCCTACATGGGTAACAGAATCTATTGGCGGACAATTCCACGATGGCCGTACAAAAGTTACCAAAACATCTTTCCGCTTTTTGCAAACATTATACAATTTAGGACCTGCTCCTGAACCAAATCTTACAGTGCTTTGGTCAAATGATTTGCCTGAAGAATTCAAAAGCTTCTGCGCACAGGTTTCTATCGACACATCTTCATTGCAATATGAAAATGATGACGTAATGAGATGCGTTCGCGGGTCTGATGATTATGGCATTGCTTGCTGCGTTTCTTACCAACCTATCGGCAAACGCATTCAACACTTTGGCGCAAGGGCGAACATACCAAAAGCGTTACTGTTGTCGCTTAACGAAGGACGCGAAGAAGAAAAAGGCACACAAATCATTAACGGCATTCCTGCAGTACCGGAAGGTGTTTTAAGTTATGATCTTGTGCTGCAACAATTCAAGTATGCATTAAGTGAATTAGCAAGAGTGTATGCAAAATCAATGTTTGTTATTCATTACATGCATGATAAATATTACTACGAAAGAGCGCAAATGGCTGTGATAGATACAGATCCCGGCATTGACATTGCTTACGGTGCAGCAGGCATTTCAATCATCGCAGATTCACTGAGTGCCATTAAATACGCAAGAGTTACGCCGGTTCGCAATAGCAAAGGTTTGACTACTGATTTCAACATTGAAGGCGATTTCCCTAAATATGGTAACGATGACGATCGTGTTGATAATATCGCAAAAGAGATCACATCCTTCTTTATCGGCGAACTGCGCAAACACCAGACATACAAAAACGCTACACCAACATTGTCACTGTTAACCATCACATCCAATGTAATGTATGGTAAAAACACCGGCGCAACTCCTGACGGACGCAAAGCGGGAGAATCATTTGCACCGGGTGCCAACCCAATGCATGGCCGTGATTGCACAGGAGCGATCGCTTCTTTGAACTCTGTTAGTAAACTAAGTTACGAAGATGCACAGGACGGTATTTCCAACACATTCTCTATGATCCCTAAATCATTAGGGTCAACAAAAGAAGAGCAGGTTGAAAATCTCGTTGCTACTTTGAATGGATATTTTGGCCATGGTGCACATCACCTGAATGTTAACGTGCTTAAGCGCGAAACATTAATGGATGCGTACAATCATCCGGAACAATATCCTCAGTTGACAATACGTGTTTCTGGTTATGCGGTTAATTTCGTTCGCTTGTCAAAAGCACACCAACTGGAAGTGATTGCGAGAACATTCCATGAAAGCATGTAGTTTTAATTGAAATTTGAAAGTTGAAAGTTGAAAATGAAGTAGATTAAGTTTGTTTAAGGAAAACGGGCATTCATTGTCCGACAGAAAACATAGATTGTCGCGCTTCCAACAACTTCATTTTCAACTTTCAATTTTCAATTTTCAACTATTTTAATTATTCAGCCATGGGCCTATATTTTCCACTCCAGGATACCGAGCAGGATACATTAAACATTCAGCATCCGAATGATCTTCGCATTCATTCGCTTGAAACGTTTGGAACGCACGATGGCCCGGGCGTGCGAATGGTGATCTTTGTACAAGGCTGCCAGTTTCGGTGCCTGTATTGTCAAAATGTAGATACGCTGGATGTGAATGGCGGCACAATGGTTTCAATCGATGAATTGGTAACACGGGCCATTAATCAAAAAGATTATTTTGGTCACAAGGGCGGTGTAACTGTTTCCGGAGGAGAGCCGCTGTTGCAAAGGTCAAAGTTGATTACCTTCTTTAAAAAATTGCACGAAAATGGTATAAACACCTGCCTTGATTCCAATGGCAGATTACTGGATAATGATGTTAAAGAACTGCTGCATCATACAGACCTGATTCTTCTCGACGTAAAACATATTGATGATGACTGGCACCACAAACTATGTGGCGTTTCGAACAAGCCTACTTTAAAAGTGGCTGAATATTGCGAAAGCGTCAATCAAAAGATGTGGCTGCGTTACGTGCTGGTACCCGGCTGGAACGATCAACCTGAATTTGTTGAAAGATGGGCCCGACAATTTACGGGTTACAAAAATGTGGACCGTGTCGAGATTCTTCCATATCACCAGCTGGGCATGCATAAATGGCGCATGATGGGACTTCCCTATCAGTTAACAGATGTTACGACTCCTTCTTCAGAGATCAAAGAAAGAGTACTACATACTTTCCAAAAATATTTCGCTGATGTGCGTTTGAAGTAAGCACACGGATGACACTGATTTGACTGATTTTCACGGATCTTCTACCGATATATTGCCTACTTGAAAAAGTAAAGTCCCCAAGCGAGGGACTTTTTTAATTTAGATGCTTCACTAAGTCCGGTTTGCCTAAATACTCAAAAAAAATCCGTATAAATCCCTGCCCGAATAAATTCATTCAGGCGGGCGCCCAATCCGTGTGCCATCAGAAATCTGCGCAAATCAGTTAAATCTGCGTCATCTACGTGCTCACTTTGTAACATAAGCTTCGTTCATTAAATTTGAGCAACAAATCTTCAACCTGTTACCATGGACAATATCACACTTCAGTTAAACGACAGAAACCGAGGCGCTTTTTTTTACGAGGAAAATGATCAGCAAATAGGCGAAATGGAAATTGGCATTAACGGACATGACATGGCAGTGTATCATACTGAAGTGAAACCGGAAGCAGAAGGCAAAGGCATTGCCAAAAAGCTGCTGGAAACAATGGTAAACTATGCACGTCAACATCAATTAAAAGTCATTCCATTGTGCCCATACGTTCACGCGCAATTTCAAAGACATCCCGACCTGTACAATGATGTCTGGAAAAAATAATCCGCCATAATTTCTGAAACCAATATTCCTTAAAAACAAAACCACCCATCGTGTTGCCAACAAATATAATTGCCACTGCAGAAGCCGAAAATAACGGCGAGCTGTATACGATCAACCTGAATGTAAATGGCCATAGCCTTATAGCAGATGAGCTTACGGAAAAAGGCGGCCTTGACCTTGGCCCTGCGCCGGGAGATTACATCTGTATGTCGCTCGCATCCTGCACTGTAATTACATTGCGTATGTATGCCAACCGCAAAGGCTGGAACCTTCAGAAAATACATGCCAAAGTCAATCTTGTATCAGGCAAGGCATTACCATCCGGCAACAACACCTTTTATGTAGAGCTTTCATTCAGCGGTGATCTTACCGACGAGCAGCGTCGACGTTTGATGGAGATTGCAGACGTGTGTCCCGTTCACAAGCTGTTGAAAAAACCGAATGACATTATCACGATGCTTGCGTAATGCTTCACTAGTAAAATTGTTTTGTATGGAGAAAAAGATCGATCACATATTAGAAGGACGAGAAAAAAGCATAGGCGAAGAAACCATTTTACAACCTTTACCACATAAGGATTTCCGGTTTGCTAATCCGTTCATTGTTTTGCATCATTTACCAGAGCATCAGTATTCACCTAACTCTCCTGCGGAGCGTGTGCATCCGCATCCACACAGGGGTTTCGCACCGGTAACATTTATGTTTCAGGGCTCCGGATACCATAAAGACAACCAGGGAAATGAAGGTGTTATTAACGCGGGAGATGTACAATGGATGTTTGCAGGAAGCGGATTATTACATAGCGAAGGCCCAACAAAAGAGTTTCTTGAAAAAGGCGGCAACTATGAATTTATACAGCTTTGGGTAAATGTACCGAAGGCTCATAAATGGGACGCACCTAACTATCAACAGGTATCTGCAAGTCAAATGCCATCGCTCTTTAACGAAGAAGGCATCAACTTAAAACTGGCCAGTGGTGAATATGGAAATTTCAGCGGACCACTGCAATCATTCACTCCAATCGTTTCTCTTTTTGGAAGTATAGCAAATGGCAAAACGCTGAAACTCTCTACCAAAGAGGGATACTGGACCTTATTATATTTTCTGAAAGGATCAGCAAATGTCAATGGCAGTCATGTAAAATCGCATGAGCTGATCATCTTTGAAAAAAATAACACAGACATTCAAATAGCAACTGAAGCTGATTGCAAAATCATTTTTCTATCTGCCGAACCAATCAATGAACCCGTTGCTGCCAAAGGGAACATTGTAATGAACACTGAAGAAGAAGTTTTGCAAGCGGAACAAGATTTCGCCGATGGCAAATTCGGCACGCTTGATTATTAATTGATGGACCCTACGCCCCACCTAATTCCTAATTCCTGATTTCTAATTTCTAATTCCTAATTTCCCGGTATGATCCAGGACAACATACTCCTTATAATATCTCTGTTACTTGGCGTTTCCATGCTGGCAATGCTTAGCAACAAGCTGCGCATTTCTTATCCTATATTTCTTGTCGTGTCAGGGCTTTTCATCAGCATCATTCCCGGCATTCCTGATATACAATTGCAACCGGATCTCGTGTTTCTGATATTCCTTCCGCCCTTGTTATATGCTGCTGCATGGAACACCTCATGGAAAGATTTTTGGAAATGGAAAAGACCAATTTCGTTGCTGGCCTTTGGTTTGGTGATCACAACGGCCTGTGGCGTTGCATTCTTTTCATCTTATATCATTCCAAATTTCGGATTGGCATTTGGCTTTTTATTGGGTGGTATCATTTCGCCACCAGATGCTGTTGCCGCGACAACGGTAATGCAGGAATTAAAACTACCCAAACGAATCGTTACCATACTTGAAGGCGAAAGCCTTGTGAATGACGCAGCGAGTTTGATCGTATTTCGCTTTGCACTGGCAGCTATTCTTATTGGTAATTTTAATATCTGGAAAGCTGAAGCAAACTTTTTATACGTCGTTGTCTTGGGCGTATTGATTGGTATCGCCATCGGCTTTGTCATTTACTCGATACACCGTTACTTACCCACTACACCAAGCATTGATACAGCTGTAAGTTTGATGACTCCATATATCATGTATATCGCGGCGGAGCATTTTCATAGCTCAGGCGTGCTAGCAGTTGTAAGCGGTGGTTTATTTCTTACTTACAGATCACAAGACATTTTTTCCTACAGCTCAAGACTGCAAATGCAGCATGTGTGGGACACTGTTGTGTTTATGTTGAACGGTGTTGTGTTCATTTTGATCGGCCTGCAATTACGCAGCATCATCAATGGCATCCAGGAGTATTCTATTATTGCTTCCATCGGTTATGCATTGTTGATCACACTGCTGGTGATTGTTATCAGAATAGCGTGGATATTTCCAAACACTTACATACCAAGGCTTTTAAGTAAAAAGATCAGAACAACAGAGCCCAAACCAACATGGCAAAATGTGCTGATAGTGGGCTGGAGCGGTATGCGGGGTGTGGTGTCACTCGCATCAGGATTGGCGATTCCATTGACATTATCTGACAAAACGCCTTTTCCTCACCGCGATCTTATTTTGTTCATCACATTCATTCTCATCCTTGTTACGTTGGTGTTCCAGGGTTTAACGCTTCCGTGGTTGATCAAAGTATTGAAAGTACATTCGGAAGAAGATGAGTCACAACTGGCGCTGGCCGTGCGTTTGCGATTGGCAGAAGCTTCACTTGAACACATGGACAGTCACTATTCAGAGCTTGCAGATAATGATGCTTATATACGTGTGAAAGAACGTTATGCCCGCATGATAGACATTGCAGGCAAACGCCTCAACATGGAAACCAATGCAGCTGAGGCGCCTGCCTTTCTTCCAAAGTACAGGCAAATGCTTATTGATCTTGTTGCCATCAAAAGAAATGAGTTAAACAAAATGCGCCACAACAATAGCTTTCCGGATGAATTGATTCGTAAGAAAGAATTGGAGCTTGATCTGGAAGAAGCGAGATTGCACAAGTGAGTTTTGAGTTTTGCCCGTTGATGTGAAATGCAGAACCGTTACATCTTTTCAATGTGATCAAAAAAAAATCCGTGTAAATCCGTCAAATCCGTGTCATCCGTGTGCCGATTGTAGTTATTATTTCAAGGCAACTTCCGCTTCTACTTTAGGTCTTACATACGTCTTTGCAGGCAACTTAAATGCAGGAATAAGAGCGAGGGCAATAATGATTGCCGCGATCACAAAGCCATCTTGCAAAGCAAAGTGCTCTGCAATAATGATCACATCATTTTTATCGAGATAGTAATTGTAAATGTATTGATGCACCACTCCGCTTATTGCAATACCAATTGAACCGCCAACCTGCTGTACCAAACTATTTAACGAAGTAGCTGTTGCCGTTTGCGCTTCGCTTACTGCATTCAGCAACGAAGTAGAAACAGGCGCAACCAATATGCCCATGCCCACTCCACGCACTACCATTGCGACGATAATCAACCATATACCCGAACCAACATTGATTCGGGAAAACAACAACATGGAGATCGAGACGAGAATAATTCCTGCAACTGAAATATTTCTCACCGCGCCTTTATCTGCATACCTTCCCGCAACTGGTCTTACAATAATCATTACAAGCGCATTTGGCAACATGAGCATAGCTGACTGGAATTCTGAAAAGCCCAATAAGCCTTGCAATAAAAACGGTAGAAAAAACAAGCCACCATACAATGCGATGGAACGTATCGCAACAATCACAATGCTGTTTAAAAACACGCCCGATCTAAACACCGATAAATCCAATAATGGCGCGGGTCTTCTTGCAGAACGAATGAACAGGGCCAATGATAAAATTGAAACACCAAAGCCAACCAACACATGCCACGACAACGGGTTATACTTCGCAATGCCTGCAATGGCATACTGTATAGCAATGATGAAGAGCCCGAAAAATGCGAAGCCCTTTATATCGAATCCATATTTGTAGCGTGGTTGTTTCTTTAAGAAATTAAGATGTTTCATTGTAAGCAATATGGTAACAATGCCTACCGGAATGTTTACGTAAAAGATAGATGGCCAACCAAGATATTGCGTCAATACGCCACCTAATGTTGGCCCGAGTGCGGGACCCATCACATTTCCCAATCCCCACCAACCAATGGCGCTTCCTCTCTCCTCTTTGGGAAATGTTTCTGATACAATCGCTAATGACGTTGGACTAATTGCACCGCCGCCAATGGCTTGTATCACTCTTGCAATTACAAGCATCGGCAAATCAACTGCAAGACTACACAGCAACGAACCGAGTGTAAATATTGCCACACTTAATAAATACAGGTTATAATAACCAATCCTGTTTTTTACCCAATTGATCAATGGTATAAATAATGAAAACGCGACCATGTAGGAGGTGATCACCCATTCTATTTCATCCACCCGCACATCAAACTCAGTGCGCATTACAGGCAATGATACATTCACGATGCTGGCATCAATTGCCGCCATGAATGTTCCGCACATGAGTGTAATGAGTATGAGTGTTTTATTTTTCAATAGATGTATGTAGTAACAGATTTGTTAAAAAATTGTTCCAGCGGAAAGGTTCCCGGTAGCCAGTGGCTATCTGTACCCGCAAAAAAAATGCGAGGCTTTTGGCCCCGCATTGTAATCGAATATATGCTTGCTTACAAAACGCTGATTAAATGAACCTGTTCACAAGATTTTCGAAGTACTCTTGTTTACCACTCTTAGTAGCAGGTTCGCCGTTTTCAATCGCATAGGCACGAAGATCTTCCAGAGAAAGTTTGCCTTGCTCATATTCTTTTCCTTTTCCGCTATCAAAAGATGCATAACGTTCAGTACGCAATTTTTTGTAGTCAGATTTATTAAGGATGCCATCAGCAATGACCAACGCTCTTGCGAAGTTGTCCATACCGCCGATGTGTGCGTGGAAGATATCATCGATGTCAGTAGAGTTTCTGCGGATCTTCGCATCGAAGTTGATACCACCACCCTGGAATCCTCCAGCTTCAACAATTACAAGCATTGCTTCAGCCAATTCATTCAGGTTGTTAGGGAACTGGTCAGTATCCCATCCGTTTTGATAATCACCACGGTTTGCGTCCATGCTACCCAACATACCTGCATCTGCTGCAACTTGTAATTCGTGTTGGAAAGTATGGCCAGCCAATGTTGCGTGGTTTACTTCAATGTTCAATTTGAAATCATTCAACAGATCGTATTGACGCAAGAAACCAATTACAGTTTCGCTGTCGTAATCATATTGGTGCTTAGTTGGTTCGCAAGGCTTAGGCTCGATGAAGAATGTACCTGTGAAACCGTTCTTTCTTGCGTAATCTTTTGCCGTGTGCAGGAAGCGTGCAAAATGTTCTTTCTCACGTTTCATGTTTGTGTTCAACAAACTCATGTAACCTTCACGACCGCCCCAGAATACATAGTTTTCACCTTTCAAAGCGATAGTCGCATCGATCGCAGCTTTCACTTGTGCGCCAGCGTGTGACAACACATGGAAATCAGGATTGGTAGATGCTCCATTCATGTATCTTTTATGAGAGAACACGTTTGCAGTACCCCACAAAAGTTTAACACCACTGTCAGCTTGTTTTTGTTTTGCATATTCTACCAATGCAGCCAAACGTTTTTCGTTGTCAGCAACATTGTCGGTATAGTCTACAACATCCGTATCGTGGAAGCAGTAGTAAGGAAGATTCATTTTTGTAAGAAACTCGAAAGCTGCATCCATCTTGTCTTTTGCTCTTTCTACAGCATCTGCTTTTTCATTCCACTCGTGAACAATGGTGCCACCACCAAACGGATCGTTACCCGTTGCACAGAAAGAGTGCCAGTAAGCACCTGCAAAGCGCAAATATTCTTTCATTGTTTTTCCGCCGATCACACGGTTTTCATCATACCAGCGAAAAGCAAGCGGGTTGTCAGTTTGAGGACCTTCAAATTTAATTTGTCCTACACCTTTAAAGAACTCTTTCGAGCCGGTTACAATCTTTGACATATCGTTTGTATTTATTTTTTATTTATGGAACGCAGATTCTCATGATTGTCATGATTTGTTATGATTTTTTAAAACCATAATAATCATCGTATCGAGCAATCAGCGTTTTTCCATATTCAATTTTGAAATCAGATTTTATGTGATTATTACGATCAATTGACACAATTTCAAAATCATAACAAATCATGACAATCATGAAAATCTGCGTTCGTTCTCTTTTCAAATAAATTTCTGCAGCAACTCTTTCCAATCGAAATAAAACTTGTCGAATGTCTTCGTCTCCGTTGGTTCTATCAGTTGCAGCGGCTTCTCATCTGCAAATGCATCCTTAGGCGTGCTGTATGCGCCCACGCCAATACCTGCACCTATTGCAGCGCCCACGCTACCATCACACTCGTATAATTCGACAGGAACGCCAGTAGCATTTACAAATGATTTTGCAAAAAGATCACTTAAGAAAAGATTTGCTTTACCCGCACGGATCACCTGTGGATTCATGCCGTTTTCACGCATGATATCCAAACCATAGCGAAATGCAAACGCAATACCTTCCTGCGATGCACGTTGCACATGTTCCTGCGAATGCAAATTCAAATCGATGTTATGAAAATGAGCCCCTACTATTTTGTTGTTCAGCATTCTTTCAGCACCATTTCCGAAAGGCAATACACGCAGGCCGTCGCTACCCGCAGGCGCTTTCTTGTGCGAGTCGTTCATTTGTGAATATGAGATCGCAGGCGTAAATGTATTCTTCACCCAACGGTTCAGAATGCCTGTGCCGTTGATGCAAAGCAACACACCAAGTCGTTGTTCATCCTCACGGTGATTCACATGCGCAAATGTATTTACACGGGATTGTTTGTCGTAAGTCAATTCATCGCTCACTCCATAGATAACACCGGAAGTGCCTGCTGTTGCTGCTACTTCACCGGGTTCCAGCACGTTCAACGACAATGCATTATTCGGTTGGTCACCGGCCTTATATGTCACCGGAATACCTTCTTTTAATGAGAGGATGTGCGCAACGGATGCCTGCAGTTTTCCATGTTCAGAAAAAACAGGATTAATAGCAGGAATCACGTCTTTGCTAAAACCGTAGTAATTAAAAACGTCGTCAGACAGTTTGTTTTCTTTAAAGTCCCAGAAAATACCTTCCGACAACGCAGATATGCTTGTAGTAATATCGCCCGTTAATTTCATAGCGATGAAATCACCTGGCAACATTGCTTTGTGAACTTCATTATATACGGCAGGTTCGTTTGCCTTTACCCACGCGAGTTTTGATGCAGTGAAGTTGCCCGGAGAATTCAATAAATGGCTCAGGCTTTTTGCTTCTCCGATTGCGGAGAAGGCCTTATCTCCAATTTCAACAGCACGGCTATCGCACCAGATAATGGATTGACGCAGCACCTGCTGTTGTTTATTTACCAATACCAAACCGTGCATTTGGTAAGCGATACCTATGGCCCCTATTTCCTTCGGATCGTATTTTTTTGTTGCGTTTGCTTTTAGAATGGCCTGTTGTACGTGTTCCCACCACATCTCCGGCTCTTGTTCTGCCCAGCCTGGTTTTACGGAGTTGATGGCAGATTCTGTTTCAGGATATTGCGCTGAAACAATGTTTTTTCTTGTAGATGCGTCTACAACAGACACTTTAATGGAAGAAGTTCCTACGTCTATTCCCAGTAATAACATATGGCAAACAGTTCAGTGATTCAAATTATTCAATCATTCCGACGATTCGAAATTATAAACCCTTTGAATTTAAAACTGCTATTTTTTTAATCAAAACTTATACAATATTAATCAAATTAGCATTTTTTAGTCACCGGAAACCGTAATATTGTATTATGAAGACTTTTATTGAGAAATTGCCCCTCGCAGTAGATTCTTCGTTCGTCGCAAGAACGCACAGGACTCCCCTTTTTGAAGTTCCGTGGCACCAGCATATCGAGTACGAGTTGATTCTTTTTACGGAAGGCGGCGGATTAAGCTTTGTGGGCAATGCCGTAGATGAATTTGAGGTAGATGATATTTTCTTTCTCGGTTCCAACCTGCCTCATACTTTTCAGAAAAGCACGGAGGATCTCATCACAAGTGCGGTGGTAATTCACTTCAGAGATGATTTTTGGGGACAGGAATTTCTAAATCTTCCTGAAAGTAAGTCTGTAAAAAAACTGCTCGCAACATCTGCACATGGCATGAAGATAACCGGCGAAACGAAAGCTATACTTAAGCCTTACATTAAAGCGCTGGAGTCTGAAAGTGGCTTTAGCAAAATTGTTCGCCTTTGTGAATGTTTGCAGGTACTGGCCGAGACGAAAGACTACACACTTGTTTCCACACAACAGATCAAAGCGCTTAACCCACATGAGCAAAGGCGCATTGACAATATTTTTCAGTACACAATGGCAAACTTTAAATCACCGATCGAACTAACGGTTATTGCAAATATTGCCAACATGAGTGTGCCTGCTTTTTGTTCTTATTTTAAAAAACGGACACGCAAAACTTACCTTGATTTTGTGCACGAAATACGCATTGGCTATGCATGTAAATTGTTGTTGTCAACACAAATGAGCATTCTTGATATCTGCTATGAAAGCGGTTTTGAAACAATCGCCAATTTCAACCGGCAATTTTTAAGAAGAAAGGGAATGACGCCGGGGAAGTTTCGGAAGAACTATTGAGAATATTTGAAAATTTTAAAATGGGAACGCAGATTATCATGATCGTCATGATTTGAAAAGACTTTTTTGGAGGTGAGCGGTAGACTTTGATTCAGCATCGTTGCGTCGCACACGTCGACAGTAGTATTTCTATTGATCAGCCTTTGCGTACTTTGTTTTCCCTTTGCGCCTTTGCGTAAAATCAACTCTCGCTAAATTCTCTCGACAAATCGTAAAACATTTTTGCGGTATCAATAGAATCCTTGTAGAATACTGGTTTGATCACATATGAATAAGCCCCAAGACGAAGACATTCTTCTTTTTCTATTGCATTTAAGGAAGTAGAAAAAATGATAACAGGGATATTGATGAATTTATCGTTGCCTTTTAAAAGACGAAGGATTTGAGTGCCGTTCATCTTCGGCATGTTCAGATCAAGTATTATGAGGCATGGAAGAGAACAACTATAAAAGCTTTGCTCCAGGTAATTCAACGCATTTTCACCGTTGTCTTCAAAGTGCAAAAGATCGCTCACACCTATCTCTTTGAATGAATCTTCAATCAAAAAGCGGTCCTCCAGATCATCATCTACCAGTAAGATTTTTGCCTGCGTCATGTTAAATTGTAATTTGAAAATTTGAGGATTTGAAAATTTTAAAATGGGATGTGCATCATTCTATTTTCAAATTCTAATCATCCTGCCAAAACGATCTGACCAGTTAGACAATGAATTTTCAACCAAAAGCATTTTCAAATTTTCAAATCCTCAAATTTTCAAATTGTTTACTGCTTCCCTGTAATTGCTTGCGCAGAATCCAAATGTTTTTGCAATGTTGGCAACGTACTTGTTGCAAAATCTTTAATTGTTGAATCTGTTAAATCTGATGAAGCTTTTTTAAACATATCCACATCTTCTTTGTGATCGTTCAACATCATATCCATGTATTCCTTATCGAAATCCTTACCCATCTTTTTGTTGCACTTATCAATCATTTTTTGCTGATCATCGCTCATGTTGGATGGCAGCGTGATATTTTCCATCGCAGCACGACTTTTAAGATCATCATTTGCTTTCGAGTGATCATCCACCATCATTTGACCAAAAGCTTTCACTCTCGGATTAACAGCTTTTTGTGCTGCAATTTTTCCCAGTTCTACTTCCATGATGCCACCGCTGGCGGCTTTCACTGCGAAGTCAGAAACTGATTTATCAACAGGTTTTATTTCTTTATTTACAGCTTTGGCGCTATCTACAGCGTCTTTATTTTCTGTAGTTGTACCACTGTTACAAGATACCATTATAGAAGAAGCGAGGGCAAGGCATGAAGCAAAAACAATCCGTTTCATAATGTGACTTTTAGGTTTACAAAAAATATTGTACTACCTAAGCATCAAATACTAAGCCCTTGGTAATTATGAGGATAAAGCAACAATTTGAGGATAATATTCTGCACTAGTGAGCACGCAGATGACGCTGATTTAACTGATGAACGCAGATTTTGATGGCACACGGATGACACGGATTGGACGGATTTACACGGATAGTTAGCTAAAGTAGAATAACTGAGTGTTTAAGGTTGAGATTGACCCTTACACATGAACACTCAGTTATTCAGTTATTAAAAAATCCGTGTAAATCCGTCCAATCCGTGTCATCCGTGTCATCCGTGTGCATTCTAAAAACAAAAAGTCCCGCATTTCGCGGGATCTTTCTTTTTATGCATTTCTGTTTATACAGTTCAGATCGTTAAATGCTACTTCCAAACGCTGAATAAAGCTATCCTGGCCTTTGCGAAGCCATACGCGTGGATCGTAGAATTTTTTGTTTGGCTTGTCTGCGCCTTCAGGATTTCCTAATTGGCCTTGCAAATAAGCTTCATTCTTTTTGTAGAACTTCAATACACCTTCCCACATTGCCCACTGCATATCAGTATCGATGTTCATTTTAATGGCACCGTAACCAATTGCCTCACGGATCTGATGTTGAGGAGAGCCACTACCACCGTGGAACACAAAGTATACAGGTTTTGGACCTGTTTTCAATTCTTTCTCGATGTACACCTGGCTGTTGTTCAGAATTACAGGGCGCAATTCTACGTTGCCCGGGCTGTACACACCGTGTACGTTACCGAAAGCGGCAGCAACTGTGAACAGTTTACCTACTTTGCTCAACTCTGTATATGAGTAAGCAACGTGCTCTGGTTGAGTATATAATTTATCGTTTTCAACACCGCTGTTGTCTACGCCATCTTCTTCACCACCGGTAACACCCAGTTCGATTTCGATGCTCATACCAAGCGGAGCCATGCGTTTGAAGAATTCAACAGACGTATGAATATTTTCTTCTAAAGGCTCTTCAGAAAGATCCAGCATGTGAGAGCTGAACAAAGGCTGACCTTTTTCTTTATAGAACTGTTCGCCGGCATCCAGCAAACCACTGATCCATGGCAACCATTTTTTTGCAGCGTGGTCAGTGTGTAACACTACAGGAACGCCGTAGTATTTTGCTACGTTATGTACGTGAAGAGCGCCAGAAATAGCACCGGAAATGTTTGCCTGAAGTTGGTCATTTGGCATACCTTTTCCCGCCATGAACTGAGCGCCACCGTTACTAAACTGAATGATTACTGGAGAATTTACTTTGGCAGCAGTTTCCAAAACAGCGTTGATACTGTCTGTTCCAATTACGTTTACTGCAGGAATAGCAAACTGGTTATCTTTAGCATCATTGTACAATGCTTCCAGTTCGTCGCCAAATAGAACCCCGGCTCTATACTTTTTCATCTAAAATTGTGTTTTTTCGTTTTATACAATTGAGTTTGGTCGAAATTTGTCGGCCCGCTAAGATAAGAAAGTATTCAATTGATAATAAAGATTAAAATTGCGCTTAAACAACTTGTTTTTTGATTATTATCATACACCCGGCTGATTCAGAATCTAATTGATTTTGCTCTACCCGTTTTTATCTGAACACGAAATGCCTTTTGTCTTTCGGAATTTGTTGCAGGTTCTTAATTAACTTCTGCTTCATCTGCAGCTTTAATACATCTCCCATTGTTTTGCATTTCAAAAATCGCGGCTGATTATAAAATTCAGCAAGTTCTGTTTTAAGCTGGTTTATTTTTTCCGGAGGGGCAATATCGTCCTTTACCATAATGTTCATAAGCGCCTGCATCCGCAGTTTTGATGACACCAACCTAAAGGTCATCAACGTTCTTTCTTCAGCCTGGTATTGTTCGATAGATTCCTTATTAAGGTATGAAAGGCAAAGTTTAACTAGCTCATAGTTGTCTTTAAAAAACTGTGGCAGGTACATATTTTTACGGCCTTCGTAACTTTGCTGGTCAAAATCTATCGCTTGTATTTTGTAGTGATAACCTTCTATATCCGGTGTCACATTCACTACAAAATTATAGCTTCGCATGTCGCCGAGAAGACGGATAAAACAATGTTCATTAAACTTCACAAACTCTTTTGCAAAGCGCACTTTGTTTGTGTGTTCGCCATCTAATTCTCTTTGTATAAAGATATCGCCCGGAATACCGGGAATATGTTGTTCCACCAGCGTATTATAGTTAGTAAAAAATAGTACGCGATTAGATGAAAGAATATGCTCAAGCTCCAAACCATAAATACGCGATGCATCTGCCTGCTTTATGTAATAATGATCACAGTTGTCGTTAAACTTATTAATGATGCGAATTCTGAAAGGACGGGAATTTCCGAATGGGCAATAATCTATACTTGCCACATCCAGATGATCATTGTAAACATAGTTCCCTTCTATTTTTAAAATAGCGTAGATTTTTACAAGGCCTTCACGCAGGTATTCCCACTCGCGCATGTCATAGCTCACTCTTTCCCAATGCGTGTCGTTTCCATTTTTATCGAGTAACGGAATGGAAAACCGGAACAGCAAAAGATCGTTATAAGCGACCGGCAGCGCCACTTCGCGTCCCCACCTGATCAGGTAATCACGCAATTCTTTATTTACGTTATATAATTGTTTACGACGTGAAGGCTTGCCCGGTTCCTTCGAGTGCAATATATTTTTATCGTACAGTAAATTCATTCGTCATTCAATTGTTACAAATTAACAAAACTTCCTGAATAAGTCTTTTGAAATACTCAATCGCAGGCAGCATGCGGCTTCCGTACCAACTGAACATTTCGCCGTCAACAAGTTTTATAACAACACCGGGCAATTCTTTTTGTAATTCGTCAATGTGTTTTTGTTTGAAAGGATAAGGCTCTGAAGAAAGAAACAACGCTTTGCAACCAGATTGTTTGATGTCCTCTATAGTTATTTCAGGATATCTTTTTTGCGAAGCAAATACATTCTTAAAACCACAAACATCCAGCATGTTGTTGATAAATGTACCGCCGCCAACCGTCATGAACGGATTTTTCCAAATTAGGTAGCCGACAGGAATTTTTGTGGGTGGCGCAAATGAATGCAATTCAGAAAATCCTTTGGCAATAGCAGCGGCTAACTCATTTGCAATCACGCCCTTTCCTGTCATTGAGCCAATTTGCAAAATCATTTCGTACGCCGATTGAATATCCTCCACATCGCTTACCCAAACTGGGAATTTGGTTGACAAATATTCGATCTGTTCTTTTACATTTTCTTCTTTATTGGCGAGAATAAGGTCAGGTTGTAGTTGTTCTATGATGTCAAATTTTACATCCTTCGTTCCACCTACCCTGTTTTTTGTGCGCAACCAAATTTCAGGATGCACACAAAATTTCGTGATACCTACGACTTCTTCATCTAGCTGTAAAGTATAAAGCAATTCGGTTTGCGAGGGAACAAGAGAAATTATTCGTTTGGGAAAATTCAAAAGAGAGATGCTATTACCGGTTTGGTCCGAGAAAGAATGCATTCAAATGATTTGTGGCGGCAATTTATGCATTATTGGAAATCAAAAACGTGAAATTGTTGGGGAGGAGCTTTAGTTTCCTCCTGCTAAAAAATCTTTAATTAGCAGGAGGTTACTGGATTTCAATTAGTTTCTCGGGACGGATGGACCTGGACTTTGGACTTTAAAAACTTCTACTGGTTTTACGGACTTAGGACTTTTTAGTTTTTCTTGGATTTGGATCTTGGTTTTTCTCGGATCTTGGTTTTCGGTTTTAACGGACTTGGACTTATGGTTTCAAAGAAAATTGGATAAAAAGAAAGTTGATTGATACTGGATTTTTAAATGGTCTTTCTGATACTGGATATTGGAATTACCGTGTTTTAAGCGGTAGGTTTCTCTTGGATTTGGATATTATTGATCTACTGATCAATCAACTTCTAATGCAAACATACAACCGACCCCGCTCCCCCACAAGAGCACATCTGCTCAATTTGTGTGGTGCAGTAAATACACACATGTAGTAATACAACGATCGTATTATTACTAACTTTTTATGTTTTACGGCTAAATAAGTGGATTGAGAGATAAAGAAGGTAGAATGTAATAATACAAAAACCGCGCCATGTAGTCAATTGAAAGTGGAAAATTGAAAATTGAAAATGAGATTGCTGCAATGCGTGGAAGTCAGTACCCGAGCGGGTTTCGATTAATTTAAAAAATACCCGACAATATTAAAAATAGGAAATAGAAGCTGAAATTCATGATCAATTGAAGTCCTTCAGATTGGAATGGCAAAAAAGTGAGCGTTGCGTAAAATCCCCTATAAATAGAAAAAGCAGCACAAAAGTGCTGCTTCAATATATTCTGAAAACTGACGGGAAAACCGCATTTTCCTATTTCAACTTTCAATTTTCAATTAAACTACCTCTCCTTCAAGGTCATAATCGTACGCTTTAGTGATTTTTACGTTCACGAATTCGCCGACCGTTAACTTCTTATCGCTACTGATTACTACTTCATTATCAACCTCTACGCTATCAAACTCTGTTCGGCCGAGGTAGCGGCCTGCTTCTTTTTTATCGATCAATACCTTGAAGATCTTGCCCACTTTCTCCTGGTTCTTTTCGTAGCTGATCTCTTGCTGCACTTCCATGATCTCCTGCGCTCTTCTCTCCTTTTCTTCTTGTGGAACGTCGTCTACAAGATCGTACGCAGAAGTACCTTCTTCGTGAGAATATGGGAAAATACCCACTCTGTCGAAACGCTGCGCCTGCAAAAATGCTTTAAGCTCTTCGACATCTTCCTGTGTTTCACCAGGAAAACCTGCGATCAATGTAGTACGCAAGCAAATGCCTGGTACTTTTTCGCGGATTGCGGCGATCAGTTCTTCCATCTCGCGACGGGTGATCTGGCGCTTCATTGCTTTCAGCATATTGTCTGCTGCATGCTGTAAAGGCATATCGAGGTATTTGCAAATATTATCGCGTTCGCGCATTACATCCAACACTTCCATTGGGAACTTGTGCGGGTAAGCATAATGCAAACGGATCCATTCAAGCCCTTTTACATCTGCCAGTTTGTTCAGCAGATCGGCCAGCATTCTTTTTTTATAAAGATCCAAACCGTAATAAGTAAGCTCCTGTGCGATCAGCATGATCTCTTTTACGCCACGTTTTACCAGGTTTTCAGCCTCAGCTACAATCTCTTCAATGGATTTACTCACGTGTGTACCACGCATCAGTGGAATGGCGCAAAATGCGCAGGTACGGTTACAACCTTCCGCTATTTTCAGGTAAGCATAGTGCTGAGGAGTAGCCAAAAGTCTCTCTCCCAACAATTCGCTTTTATAATCAGCTTCAAATTTCTTGAGAATCAGAGGCAGTTCCATTGTACCGAACCATGCGTCCACTTCCGGAATTTCAGATTCCAGGTCGTCGCGGTAACGCTGGCTAAGGCAGCCTGTAACGTAAACTTTGTCCAGCTTACCTTTCTGCTTCAATGAAACCTGCTCAATGATCGTGTTGATGGATTCTTCCTTGGCTTTGTCGATAAAACCGCAGGTATTCACGATCACGATATTATGATCACGTTTCGCACTTTCATGCACTACATCAATTTCATTGGCAGCAAGCTGGCCACTTAGCACCTCGCTATCCACCATGTTTTTGCTGCAACCCAGCGTAATGATGTTTACCTTATCTTTCTTAAGCGTTCTTGTCTTCATAAATAGGCGGCAAAGGTAATTTGAAAATGTGGCATTGAAAACCTGAAACGCTGTTTTTTATGATTGTTAAGATTTTTTAAGATGTTATTCGGAGTCCTATAATTGCAAAGGCTCAAAGCGAAACCGCCCTGAGCCTTTGCAATTATTTAGAATGCATAGGGCGAATTCATTCGCCCCAACAATTTAGTTCGAGATTCCCACTCTGCTTTTCACATAATTTCCGCTTTCCAATTCTTTCACAATAAAATCTGCCAGATCACCGGCCAGAATTTTTCCTTTACCCCAAGCCGGATAGTTCTTTGTAATGTGATAATGCTCTGTTACAATTCCTTCCTTTACAGTCGCTGGGCAAACCAATGTCCAATCAAGTTTTGAATGTTTCAATGTTTCCATTGCCTTTTTCAGTTCGTCACCCTCGCATTTGTGCGTTTCAGGATAAAGATCTGTGTCAACCAACAATGCGTGATCATCTTCGCTGATATCCAAAACGGCTGTTGTACCCAAGGCAATCATTCGCTTAATGCCGGCTGCTTCCATTTCTGCAACAATTTTCTTTGTTCCCAAAGACAATGTAACATCTGTACCGTCATTACGTGCTTCTATGATAGAAATTACAGCGTCAATGCCTTTCAAAGCTGCGCGGATATCTACTTCGGCAAAAACAGACCCCGTAACTAATTCAACATGGTCAATCTTTGTAACGCTTTCCAATACATGGCGGCCAAAAACTCTAACATCGATCTTTTTTCCGACTAACTGATTTATCAAATGCTGTCTTGCGATGTTTTTACCAACAATCATTACTTTCATTTCACTTACGATTTGAGATTCGAAATTAGGACTAGAAATCTGAGATTTGAAATTTGAAATTAGAAATTTCACATTGGAGAATCAATCTCAAATATCAAATCTCAAATTTCAAATTGAACTATTTTTCCAGATTAAAAAGAGAGTCAACAAACTCATGTTTGTTGAAAACAAGAAGGTCTTCCATTTTTTCCCCTACACCAATAAATTTCACAGGGATCTTGAATTGATTAGCTATTGCTAAAACTACGCCGCCCTTTGCAGTACCGTCGAGTTTTGTGATAGCAATTGCTGTTACATCAGTTGCGGCAGTAAAATGTTTTGCCTGTTCAAGTGCGTTTTGGCCGGTTGATCCATCAAGCACCAGCAATACTTCGTGCGGCGCATCCGGAATTACCTTTTGCATTACACGGCGAATTTTGCTCAATTCTTCCATCAGGTGTGCTTTGTTATGCAAGCGGCCCGCTGTATCGATCAGGATCACATCGCTGCCTCTTGATACTCCGCTTTGCACGGTATCGAATGCAACGGCTGCGGGATCAGATCCCATATCCTGTTTAACAATTGGAACGCCGGCGCGTTCACTCCAGATGGTCAATTGATCAACAGCTGCAGCACGGAAAGTGTCAGCTGCACCGAGCAATACATTTTTGCCAGCCTTATTAAAATTATGTGCGAGTTTACCTATTGTGGTAGTTTTGCCTACTCCGTTCACACCCACTACCATGATCACGTAAGGTCTGGAGGGCAATTCAGAATCGAATGCGTAAGAATTTGCGCTTGGGGCGTCTACCAGCATGGACTCAATTTCCTGCTGGAGAATATTATTGAGTTCGGTCGTGTTAAGGTATTTATCTTTTGCTACGCGTTTTTCGATACGGTCGATGATCTGAACAGTTGTATCGATTCCTACGTCTGCGCCAACAAGTGCTTCTTCGAGGTTATCAAGCACTTCCTCATCTACGGTACTTTTACCGGCAATTGCCTTGGTAATTTTAGAAAGAAAGTTTTCTTTGGTTTGCTGAAGTCCCTGATCTAATGTTTCCTTTTCTTTTTTTCCAAAAAGTTTATTGAAAAATCCCATAGTTGAGGCTTTTAGTTAAACGGAAAAAGCCGTCCTGTAAACCATCAGAACAGCTTCTTACAAAAAATCTCTTTACATGTAAATTATTTACCGGCAAGAAAATCTTTCACCTTATCCTTGTGCACGATTTGCTCTTTAAAAGTGTATGCACCAGTTTTCGGGCTACGAACCGCCTTAATAACTTTAGTCCAGTTTTTCGCTTCAGCAGATGCTTTAGCATCTTTTACCTTCGCGTTCTTAGAAGCTGCTTTTGCCATAATGAATCAGTTTATGAGTTATCCTTTCGGATTTACTTATTTAATTTCTTTGTGTACAGTGTATTTTTTCAGAATAGGGTTGAATTTTTTCAACTCTAAACGTTCAGGAGTATTCTTTTTATTCTTAGTGCTGATGTAGCGGCTAGTACCTGGTTGACCACTTGTTTTGTGCTCGGTACACTCCAAAATCACCTGAACTCTGTTGCCTTTCTTTGCCATTTTATAAAAAATTTATTAATTAAACCAATAGGTTTCGAGTAGTAAGGAAATTAATTAGATCTTAACACCTTTCGCTCTTAACTCTTTTACTACGGGATACAATCCGTTTTTATTGATTGTGCGGATTGCCTCTGAAGACACTTTCAAAGTGATCCATTTGTCCTCTTCTACAAGGAAAAAACGTTTAGTTTGCAAATTTGGTAAAAACCTGCGTTTAGTTTTAATATTTGAGTGAGAAACCTTGTGCCCGCTGATCGGTGTTTTACCTGTTACCTGACATACTCTAGCCATGACTTGGAAAAATTTTGGACGGCAAAGGTCAGTAAAAGTATTGAATTGACAAAAAGAATTTGAAGAAAGTTATGGGTTTTGGGTAATGAGTTTTAGGTTTTAGGTTTTAAGTAAGAGGCGTAAAACCGTTAAACATTGATTATCAATACAAAATGTAAATATAAAACTTAAACCTATTTCTTTATTTACTCTGTAAAAATTGTTTCATTTTGAGCGCGGCAATCAAAACCCAAAACTTACAACTCAAAACTTATAACTCATAACTCACAACAAATCATAACAATTACTTAATTTCAAGCAGCCTTTAATTTTCATTTATTTGGGAAAAAAGGCGCAAATGTTACTTCAGGAAATGAGAAATAAGACAATTATCAGGGATATCAGCTGGCTGTCGTTTAATGCCAGGGTCTTGCAGGAAGCGGCGGATAAAAATGTGCCTTTGAAGGAAAGGATTCGTTTTTTGGGTATTTTTTCCAATAACCTGGATGAGTTTTTCCGCGTGAGGGTGGCTACGCTGAAACGCATGTTTGAACTGGGAGGAAAAGGCAAGTTAAATATGCACCTGGAAACCTCCCCGGAAAAGATCATCGACGAAATACAAATGATCGTTTTGCGCCAGCAAACTGAATTCAACCGCATTTGGGACGATATTAAGCTGGAAATGGAGAAGGAAAAGATATTTCTCCTTACTGAAAAGGACCTCACACGCGAACAGAGAGTGTTCATTATCAAGTTTTTCGAAGAAAATGTGCGTGCCAACACGATCCCGCTGATGATCGAAAGCATTCCACAATTTCCTTACCTGCGCGAGAAATCAATTTATCTAGGCGTGGTGATGTCCAAATCGGACACTGCTTATGCCCAGAAATATGCGCTGATCGAAGTGCCCAACCGCGCCGTAGGTCGTTTTATACAACTCCCTTCTCCTGAAGGCGAGCATCATATTATTTTGCTGGAAGATGTGGTTCGCTACAATCTTCCATCGATTTTCAGCTATTTCGGTTATGACAAATATGAGTCGTGGGTTTTTAAAGTGACCAAGGACGCTGAGATCGATATTGACAACGACGTTTCTACGAATATTGTCCAAAAAATTGAGAAAGGTTTAAAAAACCGCAGAAAAGGAAAGCCGGTAAGATTTGTGTATGACAAAGAAATGGATCCGGGTTTACTGGAATACCTTATTCGCAGATTGAACCTTGCCAAGAAAGGAAATTTAAGTCCGGGCGGACGGATTCACAACTTCCGTCACTTTATGGACTTCCCGGATGTTTTCAAGAAAAATCCGAGAAGGAAGCCATTCATCCATCCCGGCCTGATCGACAGTCATCGTGTTACGGATATTGTTTTGCAAAAAGATATTCTGCTCAATTTCCCATACCATTCATTTAATCCGGTTATTGATCTTTTGCGCGAAGCAGCGATCGACCCAAGTGTTACTTCTATTAAAATAACGGCTTATCGTCTTGCGGCGAATTCCAAAATTGTGAATGCCCTGATCAATGCTGTGAGAAATGGCAAACAGGTAACGGTAATGCTGGAATTAAAGGCAAGGTTTGACGAAGAAGCAAATCTTGAATGGAAGGAATTGCTGGAGCTGGAAGGAGTGAAAGTCTTGATTGGTTACCCGAACATGAAGGTTCACGCGAAGATTTGTATGATCAGGAAAAAGGTAAATAACCGCACGGTGAGTTATGGTTTTATAAGTACGGGTAATTTGAATGAAAGCACCAGCCGCATTTATGGAGATCATTGTTTGCTTACTGCCAACAGAAACCTAATGGCTGACCTAAACAGAATGTTCAATTACCTGGAAAAACCCAAACCAGATAACAATGTTTTGAATCTTTGCAAAACGCTTATCCCCTGCCCCACTTCATTAAGAAAGGAATTAATCAAACTGATCAATAACGAGATCAAAATGGTGCAGCGCAAAAAAAAGGCGAAGATCATTTTGAAGATGAACTCACTTTCTGATGAGGAACTGATCCTTAAACTAAATGACGCAGCGATTGCTGGCGTGGAAATTAGCCTGATCATTCGCGGTATCATTTGTATGTACACAGAGAACAAAAAATTCAAAGCGCCGGTGAAAGCGATCAGCATTGTGGACGAATACCTGGAACACGCCAGGGTATTCATTTTCCATAATGGAGGCGATGAAAAAGTGTTTATTTCTTCTGCCGACTGGATGGTACGTAATCTTGACCATCGTGTAGAAGCAACTTGTCCTATCATCGACAAAAACATAAAAAAGGTAATCAAGAATATATTGAAGATCCAACTGAGCGATAATGTGAAGGCAAGAATTCTGGACAATAATCTAAGAAACGAATATGTCACTCATCCGGAAGATGAAAAACCAATCCGTTCGCAAATAGAAATTTATAACTACCTGCTTTCAAAGGGCAAAAAGAAAGAGGATAAAAAAAAGACAGATGGAACACAGGTGGTTAGCGACGATGAGCAAAACATTTCTGCCGTTTCTGTTGTAACACAAGGATAGACGCAGCGAGGTGCGAATTTTGTCAGTTAAGTTTTGAATTTTTACTTTTGAACTTTTTACCTACGAATGAAATTATCCGCTATAGACATAGGAAGCAATGCCGCCAGGCTCTTGATCACAGAGGTTGTAAAAACTGCTGAAGGCAAACCGCAGTTCAACAAACTGAATCTTGTGCGTGTGCCGCTGCGATTAGGTTTCGACGTTTTTGACCAGGCAAAGATTTCGAAGGACAGAGAGGATATGTTTATTAAAACCATGCGAGCCTATCGCGATCTGATGGATGTCTATGACGTGAAATACTATCGCGCCTGCGCGACTTCTGCCATGCGTGATGCTACCAACTCTCAACAGATCATTCAAAAAGTAAAGAAAGAAACGGGAATAGAAATTCACATAATTTCCGGAAGTGAGGAAGCTTCTCTCATTTACGAGAACCACATTGCGGAGAACATGGATAAGCAAAATTCTTATCTATACATTGATGTGGGCGGTGGCAGTACGGAGCTTACTTTTTTCAGCAACAATCAATTGGTCTTTAAAGAGTCTTTTAATATAGGAACAATTCGCCTTCTTAAGAACCAGGTGGAGGAAGCGCATTGGGCGAACATGAAGAATTTTATCAAGGAAAAAACAAAGGGTATTCCAAACGTTGTTGCCATTGGTTCCGGTGGAAATATCAACAAGGTGTTCTCGTTGTCCAAAAGGAAGGATGGCAAGCCGCTAACACTGGAACTTTTAAAAGATTATCATAAAGAATTATCAAGCTTTTCTGTGCCGGAGCGCATGCGTCTTTACAACCTTCGTGAGGACCGCGCCGACGTGATTGTGCCTGCGCTTGCGATCTACATTAATGTGATGCGTTGGGCAAATACAGAAGTTATTTACGTTCCAAAAATAGGTTTGGCAGATGGATTAGTACAGTCATTGTATGCAGAACTGACGAGTAAGAAGATGGTGAAGGTGTGAGAAGTTGGCACACGGATGACACGGATTGGACTGATTTACACTGATTAGGATTGAGCTTTCAATTGCTCAATTGATGCATCTATTTCTTCCATTGTATAGCCCTTGTCCTTGCCGGTTTCCCAGTCAGCGCAGCGTCTGTTCAGTTCTTTTACGAACGCCTTGTTTTTCCACCATTTCAATTCTTTCGTAACAGAATCTTCAGGCCTTTCTTTTGCAACAGCAACCCTCATCTGTTTCATTTTTTTGCAAACTTACGTTTCAATATCATTCAATAATATTTGTTGCACAATTATTCGGCTTCCAAATATCCGAGGAAATCAGTCCAATCCGTGTCATCCGCGTGCCATTGTATGTTTTTTTACTAATTTCGCTTTCCACTTGGGCAAATGCGGACAGATATGTTTTATTCTAACGCAGATCCATATTACCATTTGCCGCCTATATTCTAATCTTAAAATTGCAAACATGTCTGTTCACAACGAAGTAAAAAAAGTTACCACCAATACGCTGTTGCGTATGAAAGCAGCAGGAGAAAAAATTGCCATGCTTACCGCTTATGATTTTTCATTTGCCCGTGTTTTTGATGCGGCGGGTATAGATGTTATATTGGTGGGCGATTCTGCGAGTAATGTAATGGCGGGTCACGAAACTACTTTGCCCATTACGCTTGACCAAATGATCTATCATGCCTCTTCTGTCATTCGTGGCGTAAATAAAAGCCTTGTAGTAGTTGATTTGCCATTTGGCACCTACCAGGGTAATTCAAAAGAAGCGTTGGTTTCTGCGATTCGCGTAATGAAAGAGTCCGGCGGACACGCCCTTAAACTGGAAGGTGGTGAAGAGATCGTGGAATCTGTTAAAAGAATTATTTCTGCCGGCGTTCCTGTTATGGGGCATCTGGGTTTAACACCTCAATCTATTTATAAATTCGGCACTTACGCGGTGAGAGCGAAAGAAGAAGCTGAAGCAGAAAAATTAAAACGTGACGCCATATTGCTACAGGAAGCGGGATGTTTTGCGGTGGTGCTGGAAAAAATTCCTGCTCAGTTAGCGAAAGAAGTTTCCGAGAGCCTAACCATTCCAACAATCGGCATTGGTGCAGGTCCACACTGTGATGGACAAGTATTAGTAATGCACGATATGCTGGGCATCAACAATGAATTCCAACCTCGCTTTTTAAGAAAATATGCAAACCTTCATGAACAAATCACAAATGCTGTGCATCAGTATGTGAAGGATGTCAGAAGGAAGGATTTCCCGAATGAGAAGGAGCAGTACTAATAATTGAAATTAAAAAGTCAAAAGTCAAAAAGGGACTCTGTAAAATGAACCACTTTTGACTTTTGATTTTTGTTTTTTGATTTTCTATGCTCAGTTTAATCATTTCAACAAAAACGAAATGCCTGCGCCCACTGTTACATTTTGGAGCGAACTTTCAAAGACATAGGTTTGAGAAGTTTGCTGTTGTAATTTATAATTCTGTTCCGTTGTTGTATATGCAATGCGAACAGATGGACAAAAGAGATAATTAGCACTTACGTTTATCCCCAATCTTCTGAGTAACCTGTAGGAAAATGTGCAGGCAGGCGAAAACACCCAACCAACCTGGGTTGATTCATCCTGGTTCCAGTTATACATCTTGTCAATAATTTCATTGCCATTTTTTTCTTTTAAATGCAACGAATAGTTGGCCATCATTCCATCGTAACTATTGATACCAAATAATAATTTTGGAACGATCATAAACCTGCCCGATGTAATTTTATAGATCGGCCCTATCATGAAACTAACCACAAGTGCGTCGGGACTATTCATTGGCGACGAAGCGTTCACATAATATTTGCTTAAGTATTGGTTGCTTAAGTATTGCTGGGCCTGCCCCGTGTTTGCGGGATTTAATATCCATGGTAAAAATTCAAACTCAGCCCCCCATTTCTTTGAAAGAAAATAAGCCACCCTGGTTAGAGGAAAGAAGCCACCTCCTTTATCTATGTTGGTTGCATTTTTTAAAAAGGGATCTTGATTTGAAAAACCATGAAGCGGGATAAGTCCGCCGGCCTCAAGACTGAGTATAAATTTTGATCTTTCAGCGTAATATAGCTGCTTCTTTTTTTGCGCTTGTATACCAGAGACGCAACATAGCAGCACGCCCAAGAAAAGAAAATAGCCTTTCATATTAAATAAGATGGGTTACTGCAGTAGTTTGTTCAAATTGTTTCCCACTTGCCACTGTGACCACTACACGAAATTGACATTGTGAATAGTCAGATTCGTGCATGAGAATGAAATTATAATCAATAGGCTTCGGCTCTTCTGCATAGGTATAAATTGGTTGGTTAAAAATGCCGTTGGCGGGAAGAGGCTTTGTGGCATCAACAAAAAAGAATGATGTAACCTCAGAGCCTGCTTTGTGTGTGGAATCAAAATCGAGCACAGTAAACACCTGTATACTTTGTATAGTATCCTTAGAATCACCTGTAAAGCCACTGGAGAGACATTCGCAAAACCCTGCTGCATATGCCGATTCCATAAACAAAGGTTGACTCGTCTTATGTTGTCCAACCTTTACAGTTTCAAGTTCAAGCATTACTCCATAACATTTTCTACAAAGTGTATCAGCTCTTGTTACCACAGGCTCAGGGCCACTATTATCTAAAACTTGAAGTTTTATTTTGTCGATGGCAAATAAATACTTTAATCCTTCGGGGCAACTACAGCAGGCTTCTATGGTACCGGCAATCATCGGTAGCAGCAGCCAGCATAATATACGGGCAAGTTTCATGTTAGGGGTTTTCAGGTTGACAATTAAGGTGGTAGATACGTTGCACAAAAACAATAATTGACTAACGGAATAACTGAATAATTGAACTTTTGAGTCAACTTTGCCTTATAACTACAGTTATTCAATTATTACCTTACATCATCCATCGTTAACTTTGCCATATGGAATTCTTACAAAAACTACACATCGATAACGACAATAATGGCGTGTCCACAGGTTTGGAATGGCCGGCTGCCAATGGAGAAAAATTATTTTCCTACTCTCCCGTTGATGGCAAATTGATTGCCGCAGCAAGAGGTGCAGATAAAGCAAATTATGAGGCCGTAGTTGCAAAAGCAAAAGACGCGTTTGCCAAATGGCGCCTGTGGCCTGCTCCAAAGCGCGGCGAAATTGTGCGGCAGATCGGTGAAGCATTACGCCACCACAAAGAAGATCTCGGCAAGCTCGTTTCTTACGAAATGGGCAAAAGCCTGCAGGAAGGTTATGGCGAAGTGCAGGAGATGATAGACATCTGCGATTTTGCTGTTGGCTTGTCGCGCCAGCTGCACGGGCTTACCATGCACAGCGAAAGACCTGCACACAGAATGTACGAGCAATATCATCCGCTTGGCATTGTGGGCATTATTTCGGCATTCAATTTCCCTGTTGCCGTATGGAGCTGGAACAGTATGCTGGCATGGATCTGCGGTAATGTGACAATTTGGAAACCATCTGAAAAAACTCCTTTGTGCGGCGTTGCATGTCAAAAAATTGTAGCGGAAATATTTGCTAAAAACAATGTTCCCGAAGGCGTGAGCAATCTCGTGATCGGTGGTCGTGATGTGGGGGAATGGATGAGCAATGATGTAAATGTTCCGCTTGTTTCTGCAACAGGTTCTACGAGAATGGGTAAAGCGGTAGGTGCTGCTGTTGGTGCAAGATTGGGCAAGAGCATTTTGGAACTGGGTGGCAACAATGCGATCATCATTTCCAAAGATGCAGACCTCGACATGTCACTGGTTGGCGCAGTGTTTGGCGCTGTGGGTACTGCAGGGCAACGCTGTACTTCTACCCGCAGATTGATCATACACAAAGATGTTTATAACGCATTTACTGATAAACTGAAAAACGCCTACAAACAACTGCGCATAGGCAACCCGCTTGATGAGCTCAATCATGTTGGTCCGCTTATTGACAAAGACGCGGTAACCATGTATCTTAATGCAATTGATAAATGCAAAGCTGAGGGCGGCAACTTTATTGTGGAGGGCGGCCAAATGAATGGCGACGGTTTCGAAAGCGGCTGCTACGTGAAACCTTGTATTGCTGAAGTAAAAAATGAATACAGCATCGTGCAGCATGAAACTTTCGCTCCTATTTTGTATGTAATGAAATACGATAGTATTGATGAGGCCATTTCGATGCAAAATGGCGTTCCTCAAGGCTTATCTTCTGCTATCATGACGCTCAATCTTCGCGAAGCAGAGGCATTTCTCTCTCACGCAGGCAGCGATTGTGGTATTGCAAACGTTAATATCGGCACATCCGGTGCGGAAATTGGCGGCGCTTTTGGTGGCGAAAAAGAGACCGGCGGCGGTCGTGAAAGCGGCAGTGATGCATGGAAAGCGTACATGAGGCGCCAGACAAACACTATCAACTATTCTACCCAATTGCCTTTGGCACAAGGTATTAAGTTCGAGTTTTAGCAGTTTATTAACCGGCATTTTCGGAAGGCTAAGATTTTGGAATTAGTTGTTAAAAGGCTGCGATTGTTTATCGTTGATTCAGACAAATATTGCAAACATTCGATGATGTACAATTTTCGTCTGAAAATCCGTAAGTCTTTGCATCTGGCAAATGCGCGGTTCAATATCTTTTTTTGTGAACGGTATTCTTTTGTAAGATATTAATCCTCATATTTGATCCGCTGAAATTATTGTGCGGCAACCTTTTGCCGGGATACAGCGTTTTATTTCAGCGTAGGAAATTATAAACCCAAATTTTTACAAGTGAAAAAAATTATCATTTTAGCTGGATTTGCTCTTGTGGTGAGTGGTTCTACATATGCACAGGGAACATCCGTAAAAACAGATTTACCCCACGGCTGGCAATTGCTTGACAAATCGAAAGATGGCGTGTACGGCTTGAGTATGGACAAAGCCTATGAATTCGTAAAAGGAAAAAAATCAACAACAATCGTCGTTGCGGTAATTGATGCAGGTATCGACACTTTGCACGAGGACCTGAAAGATATATTGTGGGTGAATCCAAAAGAAATTCCAGGCAATGGCATCGATGATGATCACAACGGCTATGTAGACGATGTGCATGGATGGAACTTTATTGGTGGGAAAGATGGTCGCTATGTGAAAGAAGATTCTTACGAAGCCATCCGTGTTTACTATCAATTCAAAGACAAATATGAAAACAAACCTATAGACGTTACGAAGTTCAGCCAGGAGCAGAAAGACGAGTACGAAATGTGGCTGAAAGCAAAAGAGAAAGTTGTAGGTGATGCAACTGGTGGTGTAGATACAAAAATGTTGCAGAAAGTTTTAGAGATGTCTGTTAAGAACGATTCCATTCTGAAAAAATCTATTGGTAAAGATGTTTACTCAGGTAACGATCTTGACTCTTTTGCAGCCGTAACTCCAGATGCAGCAAGAGCGAAAGCCGGCTTCCTTTATTTGCTGAAAGCAAACAATATGATGGAGTCTACCAACAAAGAATTCATCGATGGCCTTAGTGAATACGTAACCAGCGAAGAAAGAAAAAAAGATGGTGCTTCCAATCCTCCAAAACCTTACCGCGCTGAGATCGTAAAGGACAACGAAATGGACTTCAATGATAAATTCTACGGCAATGCCGATGTAATGAGCGGCAATCCTTTCCACGGCACGCACGTAGCAGGCATCATTGCTGCAAAACGCAACAATGGCCTCGGTATGGATGGCGTTGCGGATAATGTAAAGATCATGGCGATCCGTGCCGTTCCTGATGGCGACGAGCACGATAAAGATATCGCGTTGGCTATCCGTTATGCTGTTGACAATGGCGCAAGAGTAGTAAACATGAGTTTTGGTAAAAGCTTCTCTCCAGAAAAAAAATGGGTTGATGAAGCGGTGAAATATGCTGAATCAAAAGGCGTTTTGCTTGTACATGCTGCAGGTAACGACGCTGCGAATGTTGATTCAGTTGACAACTTCCCTAATCCATATTTAAGAGCAAGCGGCACGAGAGCGACCAACTGGATTACCGTTGGCGCCAGCAGCGAACTTTCTGCAGAGAGCTTCAAAAGCTATACAGCCTCTTTCTCTAATTACGGAAAAAGTACTGTAGATGTTTTTGCTCCCGGTACTAAGATCTATTCAACTATTCCTGGTGGCAACACTTATGGCAATGCACAAGGTACAAGTATGGCGTCTCCTGTTGTAGCAGGTTTGGCCGCATTTATCCTTTCATATTATCCTGAACTTACTCCGCAACAGGTTAAAATGGTGATAGAAAAGTCTGTGGTTAAATTGCCTGAGCAAGTTAAAAAACCAGGTTCTGATGATATGGTGAACATGTCTGACCTGTGTACTTCCGGTGGTATCGTTAATGGTTACGAAGCTATCAAACTGGCTTCTACATTGAAACTTGAAGGCAAGAAAGCACCAAAGTCTTCTTTGAAAAAAGGCAAGAAAGACTAATTCAATTAAGAATTCATTATATGCAGAATGCCGGACGAAAGTTCGGCATTCTTGTTTTTTGGGGTCGGCGGTAGAATATAGATGGAACTGAGGTTGCGACGCTCCGTTCAACAGTATATCATTGATCGGCAATTGTAGAGAAGCGTTGAACGCGTCTCCTGCCAGACGCATTCAATGCGCCTCTACGGAAGTTGCAATAAAAAAAGGCCGGATCAAATCCGGCCGTGTATTAACTTTTCATATTTACAAATTGCAAGGCGAGTCCAAGGTTCCAGCTTTTACTGGCTTGTATCACATCTTGCAGATCATCAATTTTTTTACCCGTTACACGCACAATATCATCCATGATGGCAGCTTGCACTTTGAGGCCACTGTCTTTAATGTTCTTTACTATTTTCTTTGCGTCTTCCTGCTTGATACCGTTGCGAATAGTAACGTCTTTCTTCACAACTTTTCCGCTCGGATAAGCTTCCTTGCTCAGATCAAATACTTCAGGAGGCAGGCCCTGTTTCATGCTTCTGCTAATCAAAACATCAATAATTTGGTTCAACTGCATGTCGCTGCCAGATTCAAGTGCAAGGGTTAGATCTTTTTTATTCAACTCAATAACCACGTGTGCACCTTTAAAATCGAAACGATTAGTTACTTCTTTTTTTACTGTATTAATGGCATTATCCACTGTTTGTACATCTACTTTGCTTACGATATCAAAAGATGGCATAAGAAATCATTTAATGGTGAAGCTGTAAAAGTAGGATTTTAGTTGAAAATGGAAAATGGGACAATTTGAAAATTTGAAGATTTGAAAATGTAGGGGCGAATTGCATTCGCCCTGACAGTCCGCAATGCTGGAATTTAATTTCGCTGCTTAAAAAAATAATACCAGCGATCGCCAATAAAAAAAGGAACACAGCTCACCAACTGTGCTCCTTAGATTCCACGAGTAACTATGCTGCTATTTTAAGGGTGTTTCAAGGCGTAAGGTTTAGGAATTAGTTGAAAATTGAAAGTTGAAAGTTGAAAATGTTTTATGTACTGATTGCTGAAAGTAGCAAGCATCTCCTATGTTCGATTTTCAATCCCCCGCCGGTGCATCTCGTCGAATGCGATTCGCCCATACAACAACCCATTTTCAACTTTCAACTTTCAATTTTCAATTAATTTCTAATCTCCGCCTCCGCGTTTTACGCGATTGCTTTCATCGTCCGCGCCGCCGGTGCGTCTGTTTTGTTGGGCATTTTGAATTTGTTTACCAAATCTCCAAACAAATGAAAGATTCACTACGCGGCTATCTCTATGTTGATTGAATGTTGCCTCTGTTTGCTGGAAGTTGATTTCTCCTTTTATCTTTTGTGTGTACAAAATATCGCGTGCATTCAATTTGATCGTTGCTTTGTCTTTCAAAATGTTTTTTGCAACGCCTGCTGACAACTGTCCGAAAGGATGAAGCAGGATCTGACCTTCTATGCCTTTTGTTCTGTAAAAGCCCGATAACTCTGCGCTCCAACCTTTTTTAAATTTAAACTGGTTATTAATGTTGGTCATGAAATTAGTCGCTTCAATATCCAGCGGTTCGTTATACAGTGTACCCTGATAGTGGTTGTAATTCACATTTGCATACACACTTGCTGTCCACCATTTTGCTATCGGAATTTGAGCACTTACCGCTACACCCGCATTATCGCGTTTGCCAATATTTCCTCTGTGAATGATCGTTGCATTTCCTTGTTGCTCGAATGTTTCAGCGAAAATATTCTTCGTATGACTATAGTTCAAAGTAGTAGTAAGGAACTTTCTATAAGTATGCGAAAACTCAATATTGTTGGTGTACTGAGGCTGCAGATATGGGTTACCTACCATGTACGTATAGTTGTCCAGGAAGAACATGAACGGATTCATATCCTGGTAAGCCGGTCTGTCGATACGGCGGCCATAGTTCAGGTTCAGGTCATTCTTGTCGTTTATCGCATACGTCAGGTAAGCTGTAGGGAACAAGTTGTGATACGAGTTAGTAAAAGATGAATCTTTCTGTGCAATGTTTCCGGACTGTTTGCCATTGTTGTTGGTATTCTCGTATCTAAGACCTACCTGCATGCTAAACTTATTGCTGATTTTCTTATTGAAATTAACGTACGCGGCATTGATATTTTCTTTGTAAGTAAAAGAGTTCGTTTTATTGTTGTCAACGGTTTCGTGCCCATTTTCAATATTATAAAAGTTGGCGCTGTTCACAGTTGTAACGTAACTGCTCTTAATGCCCACTTCCAGTTTTGCATTTCCTTTCAATGGTTTTGTGTAGTCAACCTTTCCGGAATAAATGTTTACATCTACAGGCATGTAAGCACGCAGGTATTGTTGTCCAATCAGCAACCATTCAGGGTTAAAGGTGTTGTTGGTAAAATGCTGATCACCTTTATTGGTATAGTTTGCGAAGTCAACGTCTGCGGTTATCTCCTGCCCTGTGGTATCAAACTGATGACGCATGTTCAGGTTCACGCTTCCGCTATTGTATCGCGTATCGATCGTATTTACGGAAGACGTAATAGAATCTGTGTTGTAGTTAGGATCTTTTAAGAAGATCGTGCTTTCGCTGTAGTTTATCTCTTTGTTTAAATAACCATTCAATACAACGCCCAATGTTGTTTTCTTATTCAGGAAATAATCCATCCCTACTTTAAGATTATTGTTTCTTTCTTTAAACTTCATCCAGCTGTCTTGTTCAAAAATGCCATTGATCTGTTTTGTATTGACATCTTTAAACTTGCGGGTGATGTAAAGTTGGTTGTAGCCGTTCCAAATGCTGTAGCTGTAGTTTGCAAAAATGTTGAACTTTCCTGTGCGGTAGTTAAGATTGAGGCTATTATTGGTTTTCCAGTATGAACCCTGTCCATAATTGAGCGTGAGGCTACCGTTGAAACCCTTTTGCTTGTTCTTTTTAGTGCGCAGGTTAATGATTCCAGAGTTGCCCGCAGCATCATATTTCGCAGACGGATTCGTCATAATCTCAATTTGATCCAACGCACTTGCAGGAAGGCTTTTCAAATAATTAGTCAGATCTGCAGAAGACAAATAAGTCGGTCTGCCGTCTATCATGATAGTAACGCCCTGTTTCCCTTTAAGACTGATGTTACCATCCTTATCAATCGTAATGCCTGGCGATTTTTCTAAAACTTCCAGCGCGGTAGCCCCCACGTTGGTAACGGATGCTTCTACGTTTACAACCGTTTTATCGGCTCTTATTTCAACAGGCGGTCTGTTGGCTACAACCGTTACATTGTTCAATTCTTTACTGGATGTCGTAAGTTTTACAGGCAGGTCTTTTGCGGTGCCAGTCTGGGTAACTTCGATCGACTCCGACGTAAATTTTTTATAACCGATAGCTGTAATGGCTACAAGGTATTTGCCTTTGATAAGATTTTTTAGTTCGAAATGTCCTTTTGCGTCCGTCTTGCGAATCAGGACCTGTGATGAGTCGGTTGCTCGCAGAAGCAAAATGGTCGCATCCTGAACCGGGTTTCCTTTGTCGTCATTTACGGCACCAATAATTTGGTTTCCAGGTATTTGTGCTTGGCTGATATAAGATAAGGTTACAAATGTTAGGACCTTCAGCATAGTCAGTAAATCTCTCATGGTGTGGTGTATAGTACTGTTTATTGATTATTACAACACAAACTTATGTACTATGCATTACACAGTACATTGTTTTATGTCGAACGGTGTTTGCTACTGATATTCGGTAGTAGGTAAGACAGAATCGGTCATTTTCATGTTACACTTTTACGGTGGTTTGTTATGAGAGGTGATTGAGACAGTTGAATGGAATTTGGGAGATAAGTTGGCGGGGGACAAGACAATTTGCCTTTGGGGGCAAATTGCATTCGCCCTGCTACCCCCTCGGGAAAGATGAATTGAAAAACGAAGGTGAAAAATCGAAAAGGCCGGATCAAACTTATTGCCTCTTTATTTGTTTTATTTCAGGCCATCGGAAAGCAGTATGCTGTGTATTGAGCTGACATCAAACAAGGAAAATTAGTAGATATTTCATGTTTATTCTCTGCTTGCATATTTTAATAAGAATAAACACTTATCTCTTGAAGAAAAAGAAAATTTATTTCATCTTATCGGCCTGCCAACACAATATTTTACAGGCTTTTACCCTTAATGTTTTTTATCTTTACAAGAACGATCTACGAAAACCTTAGTAAAACATTTGTTAAACAGTTTTACCGGTAATTCAAGATGTTTTCTTGCTTCGTTAATTTGTATTGTTATTAATTTTTGACGTTTACGTTCTATCAAAAGGAAGATTATATATGACAACAAAACAAGTATTCTCGATTATTTTAATTAGCGCTGCTACGTCTGTTGGAAGTATGTGGGCGTATAATAAAATAACCACCCAGACCGCTTACCAGTATCCGGTGGCTGACAGTGGTAAGCTTCCGTCGAATTATGCAGGTTTTTTTGATGGTGCGACCGGCGGTGCTCCTCCTACAGACTTTACACAGGCTGCTTCTGCTGCTATTCCGGCAACTGTTCACATTAAAACAAAGGCCACTCGTACGGCTTCAAATAATTTACCAAGGAAAAATCCATTGCTGGACCTTTTTGGATTTGATTTTGACGACGACGGTATGGGCGGCATGCCACGTTCTATCCCTTCAATGGCTTCCGGTTCAGGGGCAATTATCAGTGAAGACGGTTACATCGTGACTAACAATCACGTTATTGAAGATGCTGACGAAATCAACGTGACGCTGAACAATCAAAAAAGCTTTAAAGCGAAACTAATCGGTACTGACCCAAGCAGCGACATCGCTGTTATTAAAATCGATGCGAAAGGATTGCCATTCTTACTGTATGGCAACTCAGATGACGCAAGGATCGGACAATGGGTATTGGCCGTAGGTTATCCGCTTACATTAGAAACGACTGTGACAGCGGGCATCATTAGTGCAAAAGGCAGAACCTTGAATATTAATGGCCGACAGAGCAACACGCCTATCGAGTCGTTCATTCAAACAGATGCTGCGGTGAACCCGGGAAACAGTGGCGGTCCGCTTATTTCAACGGACGGCAAAATGCTTGGTATTAACTCAGCCATTGCTTCTCCAACCGGTTCGTTTGCTGGTTATTCATTTACTATTCCGGTAAACATTGTTAAGAAAATTGTTGCCGATATCATCAAATATGGTACTGCACAAAGAGCTTATCTCGGTATCAACTACCTGAGAGATGACATTACTGAAGAGCAAAAATCACAAGCCGGCATCAAGAACGGTGACGGTGTGTATGTAATGGACGTTGTGAAAGAAGGCGCGGCTGCTTCTGCTGGTATTAAAAAAGGTGACTTCATTGAAAAGATCAACGATGTTACTGTAGCTACAAGTGCTGATATGGTTGGCCAGATCGCAACTTATCGCCCTGGTGATAAAATCAAGATCAGCTACCGCCGTGATGGCAAACTGAATGATGTGATGGTAACATTGCGCAATAGTGCCGGCACAACCGAAGTAGTAAAAAATACTGCGGCAGACAAACTCGGCGCCGACCTTGAAACGCTGTCTAAGAAAGATGCCAACGAACTTGGTGTTAAAGGCGGCGTTCTTGTAAAAAGCCTTAAATCCGGTGGATTACTTGAGCGTTCAAGAATTCAGGAAGGTTATGTAATTCTAAAAGTTAATGGCCAGGAAGTGAAGACTGTAGATGAGTTTAGAAAAGCTATCGAAAGTTCTGGCGCAAACGCCAAACTGGAAGGTGTGTATCCTGGTTATGAAGGTATATATCCATACCCATTGAAATTAAGTGACAATTAATGTTATGCAATCCAAAAATAAAAGGCCCTTCGGGGCCTTTTATTTTTGGATAATGTGAAGATGTGGAAATTTGAAAATTTGAAAATGACGGGTGCGGCTGCGAAATAGACACAGGCATGCATAATCGGCTAGTGCTAACAACCATCAACTAACAACTAACAACTTTTCCTACTCTCAACTCTTTCCCTCCATTTTCAACTTTCCACTTTCTATTTTCAATTAAATAAATCCTTTACAATTCGGTGCGCCACATCTGCACTTCAACTTTCCATCGTGGTGGGTTTCTCCATAATTACAGGTGAGCTCCTCTCCTTTTTTGATTGGCTTTAAGGTGTAGAACTCTACTTTTCCATGCGCTACACGCATGTACGTGTTGGGACCGCAGGAGTGATTGATAAAATTCAATTCGTTTTTATTCACGCTGCCGTTTAGTGCTCGTCCATCGCCAAATTCAACACACGCGATACGCTTTTGCGAAGCCACGAGCAGCCGTGCTTTGCGAAGACTAACAATCTCTCCGCCCATATTTCCGAGCTTCTTTTTAGCAGGAATATTTTGTAACGCAAATGTGCCGGTTCCATCAATCTTGCTTTTTTTCGATTCGAGTTTATAAGTTAGAGACATGGTAGAATTAATGAGTTGCTACAAAGATGGAGAAAAAATGAGGCTTCAACAAGCTTAGCCTGACAGCGTAAACTGTGTGTTAGGCTAAGCTTGCTGAAGCCCTTGCAAAAACTCAAATGTATCGTACGGTTGGGCAGGCTTTGCAGGCCATGTTTCCTTCCTGTGCGTACCAGCGGCATTCCGGTCTTATGCTACACGGAGGTAATTGTTCATTGTTTACTTTTTCTTCCATAGCTGTTAACACACGCTTTATAACACCACATTCAGCACCTGTCCATTGTTCGCATCCACTCTTTACGCATTTATTTACAAAACGAAATTTCTGCTCGGCAACCTTTCCGGTGTTTGCAGCCTTTACAAAAACATCGTCAACCTCTATAGGCGTAGAAAGAATGTCTACAGAATTATCCTTTACTATACCAAGCAGCTTTGAGCCCTCGTATAAAGGTGCACTCGGGCAAAGGAATTTCTCTTTCATCCTATTGAGTTTCGTTGTGCAATACTAATCGGACCTGTGGTGTTAGCAAGACCGTGTTGATTTTCAATTTGAGAAAGGGCGCCTTTTAGTTCATTGCTCATTAGCTGCAATATTCTGCCGCCATTGATCAACCATTTCTGGAAAATAAATCCGCCGCCGACAGCTGTTGGTGCTTCCGTTTTTGCATTAGCGCTGGCAAGATCCAGTTCACCGAGTTTGTGCATAAAAGCCTGGTTCAGCGCTTTGCTTATTTCAGCCTGATACTTGTCAGGAATGTCCAGCCCTTCTACTTCGATCGTGAATTTTAATGATTTTGACATAATGATTAAGGTTTAAATGGCGCCTACTCTTTTAGCGGATTTTCGGCAAGCTTCCGTAATTGAAATAGACGTTATTTAAAGAACGCTGGCAAACAATTGAGGAAATCTTTGTGCGAATAAAAATTCATCACTATTTTTCAGGCAGCTTACTGCTTATGTGTCCATTCATCCGAGATAATTCCAACTAGAAAATTCATCTTTCCATTTATTTATTGTTGAACCCGCAATCATGAAAAAAATATTTTTTTCTTCGGCTTTCATATTATCGTCGTTTGCCAAATTACACGCACAGAGTGGCTGTACGGATGTAGCTGCTAACAACTATAATGCTACTGCAAAAACAAATGACGGCTCCTGCAAATACAACGACATCATGTTGACCCCTAAGGTAAAATATACAATGGACAATAGCTTGAGGGAAACATCAGGTTTGTTGTATTGGGATGGCAAAGTGTGGACATTCAATGACAGCGGCGGATTACCAGAGATATATGCTATCGATTCTGCTACGGGCAACATCACTAAAATAGTCACCATTTCCAACGCTACGAATATCGACTGGGAAGAGATCACACAGGATGACCAATACATTTACATCGGCGATTTTGGTAACAATGCGAGCGGCAATCGCAAAAACCTGCGCATCTATAAAATTGCAAAGGCTGATGTACAATCATCTACAAGTGTGCATGCACAAGCAATCAATTTCTCCTACAGCGATCAAACAGATTTTACTGCAACAGCAAGCAATCAAACCAACTACGATTGCGAAGCTTTCGTGGCATACAATGACAGCTTGTTTTTATTTAGCAAAGACTGGGTCGATTTTCACTCAAGGCTATATTCTTTGCCAAAAACGCCCGGCACTTATACGGCTAATTTAAAAGCAGACATTTTGGTCGACGGTCTAATCACGGGAGCCACCATTTTGCCCTCGCAAAAAACAATTGTGTTAACCGGCTACTCCACTGTGTTGGCGCCATTTTTATATTTGTTGTATGACTTCTCCAACAACGACTTCTTTGGAGCCAATAAAAGGAAGGTTCAATTGAATTCAGCCTTTACGCAAATGGAAGGCATTGCCGCAATTAGCAGCACTGCCTTTTTTGTGAGCAATGAATTTTTCCAACGTTCTATTATCACCACACCGGCGAGATTACAATCAGTTAATCTTTCTTCTTTGCTTACCACTTATTACACAGCACTTCCATACGAGCTGCAATCTTTCCAGGCCACAGTCAATGACAGCGATGTAACCTTGCGCTGGCAACTGAACAGTACCAACGATATTACAGATATTACGGTTCAACGCAAAAGAAGCACGGAAGCTAACTTTAGTGATTTGCAACCAATAGGAGTGAATGAAATAACGTTCATAGATAAAGGCGCCTTGCAAGACAATAGCACGATTCAATACAGGTTAAAATTTACTGATAAAACCCAACAAGTTCATTACAGCAAAATTGTTGCGGTGTCAAAAAACAAAGGCAATTCAGTCACCATAACAGCATCCTACAACAAGCTTAAAGTTATTTCCGATAATAACATTTCCGGCACAATGGATATCGTTAGTACAAACGGGAGTCTTGTAAACAGATCAACTATATCTGGAACTAATCCTACTATAGACATTTCCAATTTGCCCGCAGGTGTTTATGTGGCAAGGCTTTCCATGAATGCTTATAGCCAGTCGGCAAAATTTTTTAAGCAATAAAAAAAGTCCTGAAAAATTTTCAGGGCTTTGCTGACCTCACCGCGCCCGGTCATACAACACTTGCACCCACTGAATGCTATCGGGATACTGCATTTTATAACGTTCGAAATCCCATCTGAATACCAAAATGTCACATTCTTCAGGTTTTTCTCTGTTATATATCACAGGAAAATATTGACCTTGTATTTGAGCCCATACTTTGCTTACCGCCCCGCTTCCTATACCGCCAGCATGTAATGTGTCATTCACGTAAAACTTAAAAATTGCAGATCTTGATCCTTTGGAATTCTCAAACCTTGTAAAATATCCTGTTGAATAAGCAGCATGCTCTATTATTCGATTATAGATTTTTCTATTATTCCATAAAGCGTAGAAGTAAAGAGAACTCGCAAATAATAAAAAAAACACTCCAGCTATTATCTTATTCCATCGCTCATTTTTCAAAAGCTCATTTGCCTTATTCACGTCTATTTTCATACCTTACTTTTTACTGCTTCCATTGAGAACTAAGTCATGCCTTCAAACGAATATTAATTCTGATTCGACAAATAATTATAATCCTTCAAAATCGTTTCCAAAAATGCTACGTCATCTTCGTACTCCTGGATGTTAAGCACTTCGCGGATCTTCGCGGTTGTCCTATACAAAAGCGCTGTATTGTTTTGCTTAACCGCCGCATCAAGCACCCCTTTTACGAGGTTCATATCTCGGTCGCTGAGGCGCAACACATTGGTATATTTTGGTTTGTAATCGTTTTCCAGTTCAAAGAAAACGGTTTCATTTAAATCCGAGGAAAGCTTGGTGTCAATCACCATCGTGCCGGCTGCCAGATCTCCAAGGCGCTGGTTCCTTTTGGTGGACATGTAAGTGATCAAGCCCGGCAACACAAACGTAATATCCACAAATCTCAGTAGCCAGCGCAGCACCAATTGATGAAAAGCTGCCCTCCCCCCGTTATCACTGATCACCCTGATCTGGCAAATCTTTTTGCCAAGGCTCTGGCCGTTCATTAAGCTTTCACACACAAGGTGATACAATAAAGCAGGCACGTAAAAAATCATTTTTAAGCCTGACAGATTGTATAATAAAGGCAAATTCTCAGACGTTGAATCTGTATCAAGAGAATCGATAATGCGTGATGTTATATAGGTGTAGGCAAATAGGATTATCCAATCGATTATCAGTGCAAAAAAACGCTTGTGAAAAGGGGCTGATTCAAATTCCAGTTCTATATTCAAACTAGTCTGAACTGTAATTTTTTCCATATGGATTAAAAGATTTGTTAGATTGTAAAGTAATTCTATTTTCGAAGATAAAACAACCCTAATTGAGAGAAGCGCAATTCATAAAAAAAAATAGAGACCGCTGGCTCCAAATGCAATATTTACCCGGCGACCAGCCAGATGAAATGGCTAACGAATTCATTCAGTTAGTTGAAGATCTGGGATACAGCAAAACATTTTATCCTACCAGTCGCGTTACGAAATATCTTAACACAGAAGCAGGTAAAAGATACCTCGGTATTTATCAAAATCAGAAACAATCGAAGTCTCGCTTAGTCAATTTTTTCAAGTATACACTCCCTCTTACTATAGGGAAACACTTAGGTTTAATATTGATTAGTTTTTGTTTGTTTGTAATATTCGTCGCCATTGGATTTTTCTCTGCAAAAACAGATGAAAGCTTTGTGCGAATGGTGATGGGCGATGGCTATGTGAACATGACTGAAAAAAATATCCAGGACGGACACCCATTTGGTGTATACGGTGAAGGAAATGAATTCCTAAGCTTCTGTTACATTTTCGTGAACAACGTGGTGGTATCCCTGAAAGAATTTGCCGGAGGCATTTTATTTGGTATTCCAACTGTATTGATGTTAATGTATAACTCCGTAATGGTAGGCGCTTTTGAATACATGTTCTATAGCAAAGGTTTGATCAACGATAGTTTGCTTACCATTTTAATTCACGGCACCATTGAGCTTTCTACTTTTGTAATAGCAGCAGCATCGGGATTGATATTGGCCAAGAGCTGGATTTTTCCTGGTACTAAAAGCAGACTGGCAGCACTAAAACAAGGTGCTAAAGAAGGTGTGATGATTGCACTATCAAATGTTCCCATGTTGTTTATCGCAGCAATATTTGAAGGCTTCGTCACCCGCCATGCAGATATGCCGATTGTGCTGAAACTATTTATAATAGCCATCTCCCTGTGTTTGGTAATTGGTTATTTTGTTATTTATCCGCTTAAGCTTATGAAACGAGTTAAGCAGGAAAGCCTTGCAAAATCATGAAGAAAAGATTCTATTATCCACCATATCCTTTAATTGTTTTACTGGCGTTCCTTTTCGTGTGCGGTAGCCGACACGTTTATGCACAGCATATTGATGTGGATTCCCTGAAGAGAGCCGCAATGGAACAGATTAAGAATGAACAAAATGACGAAACCGGGCGAAAACACATTTACGATTCCTCCGAAAGATTTTTCAATGCGAAGTTCTATCCGGAACAACCTTTTACCGTCCAAAAATTTTCTGCAAAAACGCTATCGCCTTCTTTGATTGATTCTTTAAAAAAAGAAAAAGATTTTTGGTATGCGACTGCGGTAGAAAAATTCAAAGCGAAACAAAAAGCATATCTGCTCTTTGCAGATTCTATCAAAAGAGTAAATGCGGATAAACCGGAGCCTGCATCCAAACCAGATGAGAACTTTGAAGATGATTCGCCAAGAACAATAAACTTAGGCCCCTGGTTTCAATACGTTTTGTTAGGCGTGGCGATACTCATTTTCCTGGGAGCGCTTTTCTATTTCCTATCTTCAAACAAGGTTGGATTTTTTGCGCCTTCCAATAAAAATATTGATGAGCAACCGGAAGAAACTGATCTCGGAGAAAACATATTCATTCTTCCCTACCAGGATCTGTTGAACAAAGCAATCAAAGATAAAAACTACAGACTGGCAACACGCATTCTGTATTTGCAAACACTGAAATTGCTGTCTGAAAATGGCATCATTAAATTCAAGCCGGATTCTACAAACATTCACTACTTAATGCAGCTGAATAAGACTTCTTATTACGACGACTTCTTTAAAGTTACAAGGCACTATGAATATGTGTGGTATGGAAAGTTTGATGTAACGCCGGAGATGTATGAAAAAATAAGCCGGGATTTTTCCGTTATGCAAAAGAAAATAATTCCATCCTATGAATAAGATATTGCCGTTTGTAATAGTGGGCGTGGTAATTATTTTGGCGCTGCTGTTTATTCCGACAAAAAGGGGTAAACAATTCGATTCCAGGTTTACGCTGAACCCTAAAGATAAAATTCCTTACGGAACCAATGTTTCCTATTCATTATTATCGAAACTGTTTCCATCAGCAAAAGTAACGGTGAACCGCAATCAACCGGGCGCATGGAAAAACCTCAATGTAGATACCGGCAAACAGGTGCTGATAATTGTAGCGTTCGACTTCGATCCTACGGAAGAAGAGATGGACAATATTCTCAGCTTTGCACAAAAAGGAAACTATGTTTTTATTAGTGCCGTCATGTACAACTCAATGGCCACAGATGTTTTCAAAATAAGGCAGGCTTATAACAGCGGGTATGATCTCAAGAATAAAATAAACGACATCATAAGGCCCGACTCATTCATGGTAACGCTTGACACAGGTGCGTTTCACACGCCTGTTGCGTACACATGCCCCGGCTCTTCATACGACAATAGTTTTTTGGACTACGATTCTACAATTACTTATCCGTTAGGTTATTCAGACAATGGCAATCCGAATTTACTTGCCATGAATAGCATAAAAGGTACGCTGTTCCTTCATTCTGCACCGCTCACCTTGACAAACTTTTTTCTTTTGTACAACAATAATCACAAATACCTCGAGCGACTGGCAGCAATGGTTCCTGTAAAACCTACGCATGTTGTGTGGGATGAATACTATTTGTTTTCTGCTGACAGGCCGAAAAAAGAAAATGAAGGCAAAGGTATTTTATCTGTGATCCTCAACTATCCTAACTTTCAATGGGCATTTTGGTTAACCCTCGCAGTGCTTGTTGTTTACCTGTTTACCGAAAGCAGCCGCAAGCAAAGACAGATACCAGAATACAGCAAACCGAAAAATGAGCACATGGAGTTCATTTCCACGGTTGGAAAATTGTATTTTGAAAAAGGCGACCACCTCAATCTTGCATCGAAAATGAGCCAGTTTTTCCTGGAGCATGTTCGTACAAAATATAAACTAAACACGAGCCACATTAATGATGACTTTGCAAAAGCATTGTCAGTAAAAACTGGTGTGCCGCAGGAAGAAGCCAGTGTGCTTACCGGATACGTTCAGCAAACACAAATCGGCTCTATTACTGTTGATGACCTGAAACACTTTTATAACCATTTAGAAAATTTCTACAAAAAAGCCTGATATGGAAGAAACCTTATTTGAACAAAGAATAAATGTAAGCGAACTGAATGCTGCCGTCGCGAACCTTCAGGCAGAGATCAGGAAGATCATTGTTGGCCAGGACGAAATGGTTCAACTCATCATTACCGCTATCCTCGCAGACGGACATGTGCTGATCGAAGGTGTGCCGGGTGTAGCAAAAACACTTGCCGCGAAACTTGTTGCGAAAAGCCTGCAAACAGGTTTCAGCCGCATTCAGTTTACCCCAGATCTGATGCCGAGCGATGTGTTGGGAACGAGTATTTATAATCCCGGTAATACAAGCTTTGAGTTTAAACGCGGTCCTATTTTCAGCAACATTATTTTGATTGATGAGATCAACCGTGCCCCGGCAAAAACACAAGCTGCTTTGTTTGAAGTAATGGAAGAAAAGCAGGTTACCATCGATGGCATCACGCACAAAATGGAAATGCCTTTTATGGTACTCGCCACGCAAAACCCGATAGAACAGGAAGGTACATACAGACTACCCGAAGCACAACTTGACCGTTTTCTGTTTAAAATAGTTGTTCCTTATCCAACGGAAGCAGAAGAATTAACTATCCTTCAGCGTTTCGGCTCGATGGACAATGATACAAAAACAGATGCAGTGAATGCTGTAATCTCAACATCTGAAATATTGCATTTGCGCCAGCTTGTAAGAAATGTAGTAGCAGAAGAAAAGCTGTTAAACTTCATTGCAAAAATCATTGTGGCGACGAGAAACGATAAAGCAATTTACTTAGGCGCCTCACCACGTGCATCTTTGTCGCTGCTGCAAGCAGCTAAAGCAACTGCAGCCATTTCCGGCAGAGACTTCATTACACCCGATGATATCATTTACGCCGCCGTTCCGGTGCTTCGTCACAGAATCATTTTAACACCGGAAAAAGAAATGGAAGGCGTGAGCGAAGATGATGTGATTTTGAAGATTGTGCATGGGATTGAGGTTCCGAGATAATGTGCAACGCTGAACGCAAAACGCTCAATGCTTAACGCAGGTTGAGCGCATGGAAACATGCGTTAAGTGTTATGCATTAAGCTTTAAGCCTAATAAAAACCAATGAAGAAAAAACATTCAGGTTCCCCCTTCTACTTCAGCAGGCTATTTTACATCATCATGGGATGTATCATTGCCGCTTTTGCGTTAGCCTTTTTCTTTCCCGAACTGATGTTGATTGCAAAGATGGCTACGCTATTCCTTTGCATTGCGGCATTGTTTGATCTCCTGTTAGTATTTGGTAAAAAAATGCCTGTAACAGCAGAACGCCTTTGCTCAGACAGATTCAGTAATGGAGATGATAATCCTGTAACGATAAAAGTGCGCAATCAACTTGGCTATGCGATCAATGTGCAGCTACTGGATGAAGTACCCGTGCAGTTTCAGCTAAGCAATGTAGGAACACATCTTAAAGTGCCGGCAAATGGAACATCACCGTATACGTATATTCTAAAACCTACAGAACGCGGTGTATATAATTTCGGCATCATTAATATTTTGTTTACCGGTCCTTTGAATATGATCGTCAGGCATATCAGAAGCGGCGAAGAAAAAGACGTCGCCACCTACCCTTCTTATATGCAAATGCGTCGCTTTCAATTGATGGCAGCAACGAACCAGTTAATGGAAGCCGGTTCAAGGCAGCTTCGCAAAATAGGCAACAGTCTTGAGTTTGAGCAGATCAAAGAATATGTGTCGGGCGATGATTACAGAACGGTAAACTGGAAGGCATCTGCCCGCAGAAATACCTTGATGATCAATAATTACATGGACGAACGCAGCCAGCAGGTTATTTGCATCATCGATAAAGGACGCACGATGAAGATGCCTTTCGAAGGCATGACATTACTGGATTATGCGATCAATGCATCTCTTGTATTAAGTAATATGGTATTGATGAAGCAGGACAAAGCAGGTCTCATAACCTTTGGAAAAAAAATGGGGCAAACAGTAATGCCCGATAAGAAAGGGTCGCAGCTTGGTCTTATTTTGGAGAGTCTTTATCGTCAGCAAACGGATTTCCAGGACAGCGATTTTGAAAGCCTTTACAGCGATATCAGGTATAAGGTAAAGCAACGCAGCCTGCTGATTCTTTTCACTAATTTTGAAAACATGTACAGCCTCGAAAGGCAACTACCATATTTGAAAAAACTGGCGAATCATCACCCTTTACTAGTTATATTTTTCGAAAACTCTGAGTTATCATCGTTCCTTAATGAAAAGGCGCACACCATCGAGGATATCTATACACACACCATCGCCAGCAAATTTGCTTTCGAGAAAAAACAGATTGTGAGAGAGTTACAAAAGCATGGCATCATGTCATTACTGACAGAACCGAATAAGCTCACGGTAAATGCGTTAAATAAATATCTTGAGTTGAAAGCGAGGCAGATTGTTTAGCACCTTCGGCACTTTATTTACCACGGAGTAAAGGAGTTTTTTTTCACAGAGGAACGGAGGATTTGTTTTTAAAAGATCTAACCACAAAGAGATTAAGGAAAAGAGCCTTCTGAGATACTTTCTCCTTCTGAAACTTCCTATTTATTAACAGCCCCTCTCCTTCCCTCTTTGAAAAAAAACGCCTCACTCTGTGGTGAAAAAATTGGCGAGGCGAGCACGAAAGTCACCAAAATGCCACGCTTAAAAGTATTTCGTACACCGCACTTCCTACATCGTATACAAATTCTTAATATTGCTTCCTGTTCAATTATTCAATTATTCAGTCATTAGAATATGCAAACTACAGATAACATTCTTATGATACGCCCGGTGCAATTTGGCTACAATGCACAAACCGCTGTGAACAACGCGTTCCAGGTGGCCGGCGATGATGGCAACGTTCAAAATAAAGCACTTGATGAGTTTGATACTTTTGTAAAAGTGCTTCGTTCCAATGGTGTATCAGTAACTGTGGTAGAAGACACACCAAAACCACACACGCCCGACTCAATATTTCCCAATAACTGGATATCATTTCACTCAAACGGTTCTGTTGTTTTGTATCCGATGTATGCAGAAAATCGCAGACTTGAGCGCAAACAAAATGTATTGGAAACGATTAGTGAAAACTTCGCCATTGAACGCATTATAGACCTTACTCACTACGAAGATGACAATATATTTCTTGAAGGCACAGGAAGCATGGTGCTGGACAGGGATAAGCGAATTGCATACGCCTGTATTTCTGCAAGAACCGATAAAAAAGTACTGGAAGATTTCTGTGACCAGGCAACGTACCAACCAGAGGCTTTTGAAGCTGTGGATAAAAATCGGCAGCCTATTTACCACACCAACGTGATGATGTGTGTTGGCGATAAATATGTCGTCATTTGCCTGGACAGCATCCACATCACTTCAGAACGTGATCATGTGATCAACACTATAAAACATACAGGAAAAGAAATTGTCGACATTACACTTGATCAGATGAACCACTTCGCAGGCAACATGCTGCAAGTGGCAACCAACAAAGGGGAGAAATTGTTGGTGATGTCTACTCAAGCCTACGAATCATTAACAGAGCAACAAATAAAAAAACTCACAAGCTTTAATCGCATCGTCCACTCTTCCCTCAACACTATCGAGAAAAACGGCGGCGGCAGCGCAAGATGCATGATGGCGGAGATTCATTTGCCCACCATTGAGTAGAAAACGGAACGCAGATTTTTATGATTGTCATGATTATTCATGATTTGAATTTCTTGATTTGAGATTGCTTTTTTATCAACTTCAAATCAAAAGATCTTGACAATCATCACAATCATGATGATCTGCGTTCTACTATATTTTCAATTTATTAAGCGCTTCGCTAAATCCCATCGGCTCATACCCTAACTCTGTTCTTGCTTTCGTAATATCCAATCCTGTTTTAGGTGGACGTTTCGCTGGCTGTGTGAATACAGAAGCATCTACTTTTTCAATTAAATCTTTATTGAGGCCGAAATGTTCTGCAGTGGCAATGGCCATTTCGTAGGGAGTAAGAATATCTTTTCCCGCAAGATGATAAAAACCCTCAGCAGTTTTATTAATGATTAACTCTATGCCGCACGCAAGATCTTCTACGAATGTTGGCGTGCGTACCTGGTCGCTGACCACCTTTATTTTATTGCCTTCGGTGAGGCTGTTTTTCACCCAGCTTACAATATTACTCCGTGTGCCACCAACAACGTTTCCGTACACAAGGCATGTGCGCACGATCGTCCACGGCATTTCACTCATCTCCACCATGCTTTCAGATTGCAGCTTTGTAAAGCCATAAAAACTCACCGGATTACAATCATCCGTTTCATTGTAATTTCCTTTCACGCCATCAAAAACAAAATCAGTGGAAATGTATATGAAGTGCTTGCAAAAAGCTTCAGCATCGAGCAATACCTGTGCTGTTCCCTGCACATTTACGCGTTCGCATTGTTCCGGTTGCAGTTCGCAGTCATCAATCTGCGTCATCGCGGCGGCATGCACCACAACGTCAGGCGTTTCATGTTTTAGAACTTCATGCAATGAAAAACCTTCAATCACATCAATATCATAGTATGTGAATAGCGGACTCTCATTTTGACTCAGTCGCTGGTCACCTTTGCCCGTGGCAATTACCACATAGTTTTTCTCCAGCAATAATTTTACAAGGTATTGCCCAAGCAAACCGTTTGCTCCGGTTATCAGAACTTTTTTCATCAGTATATTTTCATTTGATTTTGGCCAGATGGAATTCGCATGAAATAACCGTGTCTTTAGATGGCAAATTGCCTTCACGCTCATTTCATTCTGCAATGATAAATTTTCCGCTCAAAAAAAACGACTTCTTATTTTTCTACCCGTCAAAAAAACAGGTAAACCTGATCCATATCAAACAAAAATTTAAAAACCTGAGCTAAAACACTAACAATGCTCAGCATTGCTAAATTTAATTCAATAAAAACAGTTTGCGTTTCACTTTCATGCACAGCTATTCATTGCAAATCCTTATTTTTGGAACTTCGAAAGACAAACATTGAACCGCTGTTATTTTGCTTAACCCAAACATTATATTTATATGACGGACAAAAAAGTTACCCGGATAGGAGTATTAACTTCCGGTGGTGACGCTCCCGGGATGAATGCTGCTGTAAGGGCAGTTGTTCGTACCGGAATTTACCACGGGCTGGAGGTATATGCCGTTATGCGTGGTTACCAGGGCATGATTGAAAATGATATTGTAAAAATGGAGTCCCGCTCTGTTGCCAATATCATTCAAAGAGGCGGCACTATTCTGAAAACAGCGAGGAGCAAAGAATTCTTCACTCCTGAAGGTAGAAAGAAAGCTTACGAAAATCTGAAAAGCCACGGTATCAATGGCTTGATCGTTGTCGGCGGTGATGGTTCTTTCAATGGCGCGTTGAAATTCAGCGAAGAATTTGACATTCCCTGCATCGGTTTGCCCGGAACAATTGACAAAGACATTGCGGGAAGCGATTTTACCATCGGTTTTGATACCGCTGTAAACACAGCCATCGATGCGATTGACAAAATCCGTGATACGGCAGATGCCCACGACCGTTTATTCATTATTGAAGTAATGGGTCGCGACGCCGGTTATATTGCATTGCACAGCGGCGTGGCTACAGGCGCAGAGCACGTGTTGATTCCTGAACACAAAACAGATATTGATGAGGTTATCAACTCATTGCAGGAAAAAGAAAAACGTAAAAAATTGATGAACCTGATCGTTGTTGCCGAAGGGGACGAATTTGGCGGCGGCGAACAAGTTACCAAATACATTAAGGAAAAGTTACCAAACGCAGATATCAAGATCACCGTTCTTGGCCATATCCAAAGAGGAGGTTCTCCTACATGCGCCGACAGGATCCTGGCGAGCCGCATGGGTTACCACGCTGTTCTTTGCCTGATGGAAGGCAGAAACAATGTAATGGTGGGGATCGTAAACGATCAAATGCATTATACTCCACTGTCAAAAGCAGTAAAGGCAAAGCAACAGATCGATGAAGACTGGTTTGACATGATTAAAATATTGGCTTCCTAGTAAGCCATTTTTTTATGCATCAGCTTCGTATTGTACATTTGCAGCGAATAAAAAACATATACAAACACATTTACCAACAAACGGCCGAAAGTCAACGAAAAATTCATTATCATGTCTAAAAACATTTCAAAATATCTCCATAAGGAAATGGACTCCACAACAGCACTCAATCACTCATTCCACAGAACAAAGATTGTTGCTACAGTAGGACCCGCTTGTGATACTTACGAAAAACTGCTTGAACTGGTGAAAGCCGGTGTGAACGTTTTCCGTCTTAACTTCTCTCACGGTAAACACGAAGACAAAGCGAAGATCATTGAACATATCAGAAGAATAAACGCTACCGAGCCTGTTAACATTTCTATTCTTGGCGACCTTCAGGGACCAAAATTAAGAGTAGGTGAAATTGCAAACAATGCATTGCCGGTGGTTCCGGGTGACATCCTCACTTTTACCAACGAAAAATGTGTTGGCACAATGGAAAAGATCTATGTCTCTTACCCTAACCTTGCAGGTGACGTGGTACTTGGCAATAAGATCATGATCGACGATGGTAAACTGGAAGTAAAAGTTATTGAAATTACGCCTTCAAACGATGTAAAGGTTGAGGTTATCCTGGGTGGCGTGATCTCTTCTAAAAAAGGTATCAACCTGCCAGATACGAAAATCTCTCTTCCGGCATTGACGGAAAAGGATCTTGAAGATCTTGAGTTTATTATAGATCAGGAACTTGACTGGGTGGCACTATCTTTCGTGCGTAGCGTAAACGACCTTACTTTACTGCGGGACAAATTAAAAGCAAGAAACAGCAAATCAAAGATCATTGCTAAGATCGAAAAACCAGAAGCATTGGTTAACATTCGCGATATCATCATCGAATCTGACGCAATCATGATTGCACGTGGTGATTTGGGTGTCGAGCTTCCTGTTGAGCAAGTACCTTTGATCCAGCGTCAGTTGATCCGCAAATGCCGTCACAGAGCAAAGCCTGTAATCGTGGCTACGCAAATGATGGAAAGCATGATCGACCGCAGTAAACCTAACCGTAGCGAAATCACCGACGTAGCAAACGCTGTGTTGGAAGGTACAGATGCGGTGATGTTGAGCGGTGAAACTGCGACCGGTATGCACCCTGCATTGGTTGTGGAAACTATGCGCAAAATCATTCTTGAAGTAGAAAATACAGAATACCGTTATAACCGTGAAGACGATCTGATCCCTCAGCCACACTCTCCTTCATTCCTAAGCGATGCGATTTGCTACAATGCATGTAAAATTGCGAAAGACGCAAACGCACAGGCTTTGATCGGTATGACGCAAAGTGGTTACACAGCCTTTATGCTGAGCAGCTACAGACCAAAATCAAGTTTGTATATTTTTACAAAAGAAAGATCTTTGGTGAACCAATTGAGCTTGAGCTGGGGCGTTCGCGCTTTCTACTACGATGAGGAAGAAAGCCTTGATAATATCATCAACGATGAGATCACAGTATTAAAAGAAAGAGGCTTTATTAAAAGCGGCGATATCGTTGTAAACACAGGTAGCACTCCTGTTCATTTACACCTGCCAACAAACTTGCTGAAGATTACAAGAGTTGAATAATATTGCCCGGAAAACTATACGACAAAGCGGTTCCTATGCAAGCAGGACCGCTTTTTTTAATGGAAAATTGAAAATGTTGCATAATCAACGCTTAACTCTCACTTTTCAACTTTCAACTTTCAACTTTCAATTTTCATTTAATTATGATTAACTACGACAACAAAACCTTCCGCTCCATCGAAAACACGGAGAATGGCGAAGTAAGCGGTGAAACTACTTTTCATTACAGACAAAAGGGCAATATTGTAACAGCCACTTATAGCGGCGGCGGTATTATTGAAGGACATTTGATTGCGCTGATAAGTGAAAACGGCGATCTTAGTATGCGCTACCATCATGTGAATGCACAAAATGTACTAATGACGGGTGTTTGCAGATCTATACCGGAAATATTATCCAATGGCAAAATAAGGTTGCACGAGCTCTGGCAATGGACAAGTGGTGATGAAAGTACAGGAAGATCGATTGTAGAGGAAATTTAAGGAAGTTGTTGGTTGTTGAATACAAATCAAAAAGAATATTACGGAGTACAGCGTTCTGAAGTATTTCGTACATCGTACACACATTATTCAGTTCCTTCTGCACCTCAGTGGCAAATCCAGAAAGTTCCGGGCAAAAAAAAGGGTCACACTGTAGAAACAGATGACCTCTAACGATTGCTTGCCATATGAAAAAAAGTTCAAAATCTATTTTGAAACAAGGTCAGATCAACTTTCCGATTCTCACTTTTTTCTTTTCTGATCTTGTGGAAACGTCTCGCGTTCCTTTCTGATGTAAAAGTATATCAGAAATCATGACCGCTGAAACCAAATAATAGCTGATTTAATTATGACAAACCACTCCCTAAAAAAGTGAAACGCTTTGTCATAAAGCGTTTCACTATATTTTCATCCTTATGCCCAACTTATTTTCGGACGGAATTTTTTCTGTATTTTATCAAAAATCAACCAGTTTTGGACAGAATTTAATCCAAATTGATAAATATAAAATTCTACAATGCGACTTGCTTAACCTTGGCTAACTTCTTTATAGTTTCTTTGTAGGACTTGAGAGCCTCTGTTTCCTGTTTTATAAAGGAGTTATCTTTCAGGCTTCCTACAACCGCGTCCATTTCTTTGTCATTATCATACACCATTTTCTTAAACGGATTTTTATAATCCTTGGCACGTGAATCCAAAATACCTTTCGTCATCCATTCTTTCGTTTCCACACTCCTATTTAAAATTGCCGGAAGTAATTCGCGGATATTCTTTTTGAAACCAATACCATAGACAGCCTCATACGCAGCGATCGCATGCAGCAGTTTTTGTTGGCTGTACAAAATGCCTTGTTTTTCATAGAACGCGTGAACAGAATCCCAATTCTTTATCTTGCCGCTGATTATTTGCTGCAAAAGTTTTTGCAGCTCAGTTTCCAGCATTAGCTGTCCGCCAACATTAACCCACTCGCTTAGGGCATTGCGCGATGGAATAATTTCAGACAACTCTTCAATACCGGCTTTTTTATTTTGTTTGAACCAATCTATTAACTGGTTTGCAACATAATAGGAAATAAGCTCGCGGAATAAATTATAACAATAAGCAACTTTGATGATTTCTACTTTGCGACTGCTGTTTTCAAAGCCTTCGGCCAATATTTCCAATCCGTTCACTACAGGATCATTATTCAACAACAGCTCCTTACCTTTCGCGATGATCTTTTCTTCACTTACTTTTCCTTCAGGAAATTTTCTGTAATATGCCTTTCCGGTAAATTTCTCGAACAACGATAATGCGCCTACAATTTCGTTGATCGTATCAGGAGCCAGGTAATCATACTCTATGTGTTGCAGTTTTTCAATGCGCTTGTCTCTGTCTATATATTTACCGGCATTACGTGCCAATGCATACATGTTGTACTTGAACCAGTAACCCGGCATGACCACGATTTTATCGAGATGCACTTCATTTACCACTAAGCAAAACGGAATTGGAATGTTCAGCTCTGCAGGGTAGTCGCCCTTTGCCAGCAACATGAATGAAGCGAACTTTGAATTGTGTTTCAGGCTTACACATAAGCCCGGCCAGAAGCCTCTACCAGCGATAATTTCACCGTCTGCAGCACGTGAGTTGTGGTTGGAGCCGATGGTTGCACCCGCCGCCATATTACTTTGTCCCATTATCAGAGCGGCACACAAAAACGAGTTGTTGTGGTGCTGCTCGTGCGCAGGAAAGATAAGTGAATTCAATACTTCGCAACAGGAAATGGTTGCGTTGTTTCCCAAATAAGAGTTGATCAAACGTGCACCGTACTTCAACTGTGAGTGCGAAGCCATTACAAAACGAACAGCTTTTACACCGTAAAATATTCTGCAACCAACATTAATGATTCCATTCACCAACTCGCAACCTTCCCCCACCTGCGTTGGAGCTTCAGCCGTAGAATTGATCGTAAGGTTTTTGAGTTTATTGGCTCCTTTGATGTAGGCATCTGTACCGATCCAAACATCTTTTATGATCGAGCAGTTTTTAATAACACTTCTGTCACCTACTTTTCCGTAGTAACCTCTTATTTTATCGAACTGTCTTTCTGTAATTTCCAGGAAACGAGCCTGCAATTCTTTATTGTCGCGGTACCTGGACCACAGATAAGCATCGCCCGGCAACATGCCGCTGAAAGGCACAATGCTTCTGCCGCCATTTTCATTACATACCTCCAGCCAGATGCGTATGCTTTCCGGCTCACCTTCCTTAAGGACACCATTACCAAATTTCGTGTGATCGGTCGTGGCCATTTCATTGATGTTAACAAGAAAAACCTCGTTGCCAATAATGTAATGAGATAGATAGTTTACGTTGTCGACCACAACATTGTCGCCAAAGTCGCAACTGATAATGGTGCTGTTGTACAGACCAACAGGCATTTTAATGTTGTTGAACTCAAGAAAATACGGCTCCAGTTTGCCGATGCGCACCAATCCGTAAAACTTGCAGTTCTTTACCAGTTCCGGGTTAAAGGCATCGGATACCAATATATTGTTCCAGTTGTCTGAAGTATTTCTGTTGCGAACAAGCACTTCAATTTCGTAAGCCGTCAGGTGCTTATACTCAATACCACTGCGGTTTTGTATGTTCCGTAAATGATATTCATTTTTTCCTTTTGGCAAGTATTCGTTCGGAATAAATCCGTAACCCAGCGCATTGATCGCCTGTTTGGAGATGATGTTCATGGTGTGAAGTATGAAGCGTTGGTTTAAAACAGAATTAATAATTAGTAATTAATAAAGAAGTGTTCATACCTTATAAAATCGACATTACAAGGCTTTTTAAAAAATCATAGAGCTACATTCAATAATGACTGCAGCCCTATTAATTCTTAATTCTTAATTATTAATTACTCAACAGTAACACTCTTTGCAAGATTACGCGGCTTATCCACGTCGCAGCCTTTTGCAATACCAATATAATATGCCAGCAATTGAAGAGGAATTACACTGATCAACGGAGCAACAAGCTCATCAGCAAATGGTACGATCATAACATCGTCAGCCATTTTTTCGATGATCTCGTCATTCTCACTAATCACCGCCAACACCTTGCCCTTACGAGCTTTGATCTCCTGGATATTGCTCACGATCTTTTCGTGGTAAGAATCTTTAGTGGCAACAAATACAACAGGTAAAGTTTCATCAACCAGCGCGATCGGACCATGCTTCATTTCTGCTGCCGGGTAACCTTCAGCGTGGATATAGCTGATCTCTTTTAATTTCAATGCACCTTCCAAAGCAATCGGGAAGTTATATCCGCGGCCAAGAAAAAGAAAATCTCTGGCGTCTTTATATTTTTCAGCTAATGCTTTGATATGATCGTTTAGTTTCAATGCTGCTGATACTTTTTCAGGAACTTCCTCCAATTCCTTTAGCAACTTGCGGTAGCGGGTTTCATCGATTGTTCCTTTTTCGTGACCCACTTTCAATGCTATCATTGTAAGCACCGCTAATTGCGCAGTGAAGGCTTTTGTACTTGCCACACCAATCTCAGGACCTGCGTGTGTGTAGGCTCCTGCGTGCGAGATACGTGCGATGGAACTGCCCACAACGTTCACTACTCCAAAAATAGTTGCACCTTTTTCTTTAGCGCTTTCGAGTGCCACCAAAGTATCCGCTGTTTCACCACTTTGAGAAATAGCGATGATCACGTCTCCTTTATTTACAATCGGATTTCTGTATCGGAACTCAGATGCATATTCCACTTCAACGGGAATTCTGCACAATTCTTCAAAAACATACTCTGCCACCAGGCCGGCATGCCAGCTTGTTCCACATGCAATAATCAAAATACGATTGGCATTTTTGATCTGATCGATATGGTTTTGAACACCTGCCATAGTGATTGTACCGGCATTAACATCCAATCTTCCGCGTAAGCAATCGAAGATGGTATGCGGTTGTTCAAAAATTTCTTTTAGCATGAAGTGGTCGTAACCATCCTTTTCGATAGCAGCCAGCTCCATGTCGAGCTTCGTAATGTATGGTGTTATTTTTTCGTTACCAAGATTTTTCAGGATAAGTTCATCCGCTTTGATGACCGCCAGTTCGTAGTCATTTACATATACTACTTCCTTCGTGTACTCAATGATTGGAGAAGCATCACTCGCAAGGAAATGTTCTCCTTTACCAACGCCGATTACCAGCGGACTACCTTTTCTTGCTGCGATTAAAGTGTCGGGATTGTCTTTATCCATCAGCACAATAACATATGCACCAACAACTCTTTTAAGGGCGATGCGTACAGCTTCTTCCAATCCGCAGTTGTTGTTTTGCTGTATATCCTGGATGAAATTCAGCAGGACTTCCGTGTCGGTATCGCTTGTGAAAGTGTATCCTTTCTTAAGCAATTCGCTTTTTATTTGAGCATAGTTTTCAATGATCCCATTGTGAATCATTGCCAATCTGCCGTCGTTTGACATGTGAGGGTGGGCATTGCGGTCGCAGGGTTCACCGTGTGTGGCCCACCGGGTGTGGCCGATGCCAATGTTGGAGTGAAGATCTTTTCCTACGAGACTTTCTTCGAGTTCTGCAACTTTTCCTTTCTTTTTGTAAACTCTCAGGTCCCCGTTTTGAAGAGCGACACCGCTACTATCGTAGCCGCGGTATTCGAGTCGTTTTAAACCTTTTAAAATTACAGGATACGCTTCTTTAGGCCCGATGTAGGCTACAATTCCACACATAAATAGTTTTTTTAATCAATGGTAAAATAGTTCAATAATCAGAATTCATTGTAGACACAACGAAAGCACAATATTATGAAGAAGAGCCGATAGTAGGAAGAATTTGAAAATGTGGGAATTTGAAAATTTGAAAATGATGCCGCAGACTCCTTGAATAGAAAATAGATACTAAAAATGTTTTACTAAAAATTTCAAAAGCTCATTAATCATTCAAATAAAATACATAAAGCAATCTTTTGAAAATTTCCCGATTAACATGAGAAAGTAATTACACCTGGCATTTTCAAATTTTCACGCATTTTCAAATTGGCCTACCTTCACGCTTCCTAAATTTTTAAACATGATAAAAACGGTTGCTGTTATTGGCGCGGGAACAATGGGAAATGGCATTGCGCATGTTTTTGCCCAAAACGATTTTAAGGTAAACCTCATTGACGTATCTGCTCCACAAATTGAAAAAGCTTTGCACACGATCGCTAAAAACTTTGACAGACAAATTGCCAAAGGCACGGTTACCGAGGAGCAAAAAAGCAAAGCCCTGGCCAATATTGCCACATTTAATCAAATACACGCCGGCGTAGAAGATGTGGACCTGGTGTTGGAAGCCGCCACCGAAAACATCAATCTAAAACTCAAAATATTCCAGGAGCTGGATGAAGCGGCACCCGTTAACTGTATTCTTGCCACAAATACATCTTCGATTTCTATTACAAAAATTGCTGCGGTTACAAAACGTGCGAACAAGGTAATTGGGATGCATTTTATGAACCCCGTGCCGGTTATGAAACTTGTGGAAATTATCAACGGCTACGCAACGGACCAGGACGTAACTGACTCCATTGTTGCGTTAAGTAAAAAGCTGGGAAAAATTCCTTGCGTAGTGAATGATTACCCCGGATTTATTGCCAACCGCATTTTAATGCCAATGATCAACGAAGCGATCTATAGTTTATATGAAGGCGTTGCGGATGTAGAAGCGATCGACACGGTGATGAAACTTGGCATGGCGCACCCAATGGGGCCACTGCAATTAGCAGACTTTATTGGTCTGGATGTTTGTCTTTCTATTTTGAGAGTGCTGCATGATGGATTTGGCAATCCTAAATATGCGCCATGTCCATTACTGGTGAACATGGTTACCGCAGGATATCTCGGCGCAAAAAGCGGTGAAGGATTTTACAAATACGTTGCAGGTAGCAAGGACCTTGTAGTGAGCGAGAGGTTTAAATAGTCTGAGCAATAGATGGCACGCAGATGACACTGATTAGACTGATTTACACATATATTGATGCTCATTCATTTGTAATAAAATAACTCAGTAAACTCCCGGCGAATTTTCAGCCGGGAGTTTTTGCTATAACAAAAACCTTCATTTCTTAGCTCTTCACCATACATCCAACCAAAATCCGTGTAAATCAGTCTACTCTGTGTCATCCGTTGCTAACTTTTTACACGAAATTTGCAAAAGAAACGTTAGAATAATACGTCAGTTAATCTTTTTACTTTTCTTTCAGTCTTATATGTGGCGATTATGTAACAGTTTGCCTATCCAATCGTATGTTAATACTGTTGGCTTTCACTGGTACATAATTTGACCTATTTTATTTTTAATCAAACTTTTGAAAATGTTAACTATCTTATTTTCGATGCTCAGTTTCCTCGGCGTTGTACAGCACAACGTGGATGCCGACTGGCCTCGGGAAATACAAACAGACAAGGGTAAGATCATCATCTACCAACCCCAGCCGGAAAAACTTACCGGTAATCAGCTGGAGGCACGTGCAGCCATTTCCATAGAAAGCACTGATGGCAAGCAACCATCATTTGGCGCTATGTGGTTCAAGGCACAAATGAATACCGACAGAGGTACACGCACCGCGGTGTTGGAAAATATCGATGTTACCAATCTTCGTTTCCCTGCTATTACAGACTCATCAAGGAAAGAGGACCTTATCGACATGATTGAAAACGAGGTTCCGAAATGGCAGTTGCAAATGAATCTTGATGATGTCGTTACCACACTGGAACAAAATAGCTCGGAAAATTTACCTTCTTTTAATAACAAGGCTCCAGAAATTGTAGTGACACAAAAACCATCACTACTGGTAGTGCTTGACGGTTCCCCAAAAATGGCAGACTACAATAAGAAATACAGCAAAGTGGCAAACACTCCGTATTTCATGGTGAAGGACAAGGACAACAGCCAGTATTATTTATATACGCAAAGCAGCTGGTACACTTCTCCAAATGTAATGTCAGGTTGGAGTAAAGTAGATAAGCCTTCTAAAGATCTGCGAAAACTGGAAGATGATATCAAAAAGAGCGAAGAGAAAAATAAAGACAATAACAATACAGCCAATAGCGACAACAAAAACGATGATCAAAATGTGGCAAACCAGGATCTGCAAATTATCGTAAAAGATCATCCTTCAGAATTGATCGCTTCTAATGGCAAGCCAAACTTTGTTCCTATTCAAAACACTTCTCTTTTGTACATGGATAATTCCAATGCAGATGTGTTTATGAACATCGACAACAATCAGTACTACACAGTATTGAGCGGAAGATGGTACAAAGCGCCAAACACAAGTGGCCCATGGACATTCATAGATGCGAATCAACTTCCGAAAGATTTTGCAAATATTCCACAAGGATCACCAAAAGATAATGTACTGGCTTATGTGCCCGGCACCGATGCATCAAGAGACGCATTGCTGGATAACCAAATTCCGCAAACGGCTTCTGTTGATAGAAAATCGGCAAAAGCAAGTGATGTAACGTACGACGGTTCACCTTCTTTCAAAGCGGTGGAAGGAACGAATCTTCAATATGCACAAAATACATCAAGCACAGTATTCCGCTCAGGCAATACCTATTATCTCTGCGACAATGCCGTGTGGTTCCAATCGTCTTCTCCTTCCGGCCCGTGGGAAGTTTCGACAACCCGTCCTCCGGAAATTGATAACATTTCACCGTCTAATCCGAACTACAATACAAAGTATGTTTATATATATGATGTAACGCCAACTACTGTATATACTGGTTATACACCTGGATATCTCGGAGCTTATTCATATGGGCCAACGGTAGTGTATGGTACAGGTTGGTATTACCCCGGCTGGTATGGAGCTTACTACTATCCACATCCTGTAACATGGGGATTTGGTTTTAACTATAATCCATGGACAGGTTGGGGCTTTAGTTTTGGATTCAACTACGGTTGGTACAATCCATGGTATAGCTTCGGTTATTGTTATGGTGGTTATGGTGGATGGTGGGGACCTCCCGTTTATCACCCATACTACTACAGACCTGCATACTACTATGGCGGCGGTGGCTTCTATGGAAAACCGTATTACAGACCAACAGGTTATTATGGTGGAAACAATAACGTTGTTATCAACAACAATGTGACCATCAACAACAACCGTTATAACAGAAATATGTACAGCTATCACACAAATGGAGTAACTACACGTTCAGTTGGCAGCAGAGTCGCTACAAGAGATGTAAACAATGTTATTTCAAGACCTCAGCCGGGCAATACCAATAACGTTGGGAATATGCGTCCTTCATCTGTGTCACCAAATGGTAGCGGTAATGTAAACAGACCAAACAATGTTTATACCGACAGACAAGGAAATGTATACCGTAGAAACAACAACAGTTGGGAAGTGAGAGATGGTAATACCTGGAGACAGGAAAACAGTCAACGACCTTCTTCTGTTGACAACAATGGAAGTGGAGGCAATAACAGACCATCGAGCATTCCTAACAACAATGCAACAAGGCCGACACAGCCGGATTACAGTAACAGGCCTCAAAGTGTTCCACAGCAACAGCAACAACAGCCAGCTGCGAACAATCGTCCTGCTTATCAGCAGCCGCAAAGCAGACCTGAAATGCAAAGACCTGCAGATGTTCAAAGACCAATGCCTCAGCAGCAGCCTTCTTACAGACCTGCTCAGGGAACAATGGATCGCTCGAACTATGACAGGCAACGTGGTGCAGAAAGAAGCATGAACTTCCAGCAAAGTCAGCAACCACGGAGCTATGGCGGTGGCGGCGGCGGATTCTCACGTCCTTCAGGTGGTAGCAGCAGTGGTGGAACTCACTCTTCCGGTGGCGGAGGTGGAAGACCTCACAGATAATGTCAAAAGTTTGATTACAATAGAAGGAGTTTCTCGAAAGAGAGCTCCTTTTTCAATTAAGAATTAAGAATTGCCAGGTGTATAAATGAAAGGATGTTCGATGCTACTTGTGGTGCAACACAGAATGAATTCTTAATTCTTAATTCCTAATTCTTAATTGCCATCAATATCGCTTCCGCAACTCTCTCTCCATCCATCGCGGCGCTTACGATACCACCGGCATAACCGGCACCCTCACCCGCCGGATAGAGATTTTTTATTTGTGGATGTTGAAGATCTGTTTTGTTACGGGGAATACGTACCGGTGAGGAAGTTCTTGATTCTGTGGCAACCACCACTGCGTCGTTGGTAAAATAGCCTGGCATTTTTTTGCCGAAGGCGATAAACCCTTCGCTCAACCCTTTATAAACAAAAGGCGGCAATACTTCTTTTAAAGACGCTGAACCTAGTCCCGGCAAGTAAGAACAATCCGGCAAAGTGGCAGATAATTTATTCTTTGAAAAATCTGCCATGCGTTGGGCAGGTGCAACCAAGGCACCACCCCCTGCTTTGTATGCCTTTTGCTCTACCATTTGCTGGAAATACATAGCCGCAAGCGGGCTGTTTATGTCATGTTGCTTTGCAAATTCTTTCGATGCCGCTATGTCTGCAATTTCAACAGACACCACCATGCCGGAATTTGCAAATGGATTATTACGTTTCGATGGGCTCCATCCGTTTACTACAATTTCATTATGATCTGTTGCTGCAGGTGCAATAATACCTCCCGGACACATACAAAATGAAAACACTCCTCGCCCATCAACTTGCTGCACCAAACTATAAGAAGCGGGTGGTAAAAAATCTCCTCGTAAAGCGCAATGATATTGAATGCTATCAATAAGTTCCTGTGGATGCTCGATGCGAACGCCCAACGCAAAAGGCTTTTGTTCGATCAATATTTTTTTGCGATCTAGCAATTGAAAGATATCTCTCGCAGAGTGCCCCGTGGCCAGAATAACAGCCTTTCCTTCAAACACATCTCCCGCGGCTGTCTTCACTCCTGTTATTATATTATTACTAACGATAAAATCCGATACCTTTTGTTCAAACAAAAATATTCCTCCTGCATCTTTGATGGCTTCGCGTATAGCTGTAATGATTAGAGGAAGCTTGTTGGTCCCAATATGTGGATGAGCCTGGTACAAAATCTTTTCATCGGCACCATATTGCACAAGAATATTAAGAATTCGATCTATATCACCACGCTTGCTGCTGCGTGTATATAATTTTCCATCGCTATATGTTCCTGCTCCACCCTCTCCGAAACAATAATTGCTTTCAGGATTAACAATACCCTCCTTGTTCATAGCAGCAAGATCACGTCTGCGTGCACGAACATCTTTTCCTCTTTCCAGTACGATAGGCTGAATACCCTGCTCTATTAGTTTTAATGCCGCAAATAGCCCGCAAGGTCCCGCTCCTATCACAATCACCTTATCAGGTGACGACGCTACATTTCTTAACTGGATCTTTTTTACAATACGCTCCTGAAATGGCTCATTGATAAATGCATGAACGGTAAGATTGCACCACACTTTGCGGCTGCGTGCATCGAGCGATTGCTTCGTGATGTAAAATCCATTTACCTGCGATAAAGGTTTTCCCGTTTCACCGGAAATATATTCTTTGATAATTTGATCATCCGCAGCTTCGGATGGAAGCAACTTTATGGAGATGGTTTTTTGCATTGTATAGTCGTTAGGTTTTTATCCTAAAAGTGAAGCAAAGGTACATTAATGAATGAATAACTGAATAACTGAACGCCAAGTGCAGGTTTGCTCCCTGCCTCAATAATTCAATAACTTAACTATTCAACTTTCAGTCTATTCAGTTATTCGGTTATTCGGTTCTACAGTCGTTCAGGTAGTATCTCAAAACAAAACTCTTTTCATGTAAACTTTCATTTTGCCGGCATGTTATGGAACAGGAAGTTTTGTTGCATACGAGTTACGAAGAGTAATTTGCCCATATGGAAGACAAAAAAATGAGAACAATTTTTTTTGTTAAAAAAATTTGATTCAAGTCAAGCGTTCCTCACCGATTATACACATTATCAAAAGCTACTATAATTTGGTGTGAATAAAAAAAACATTTCGCGTGTTTTCCACATTTTTTTATGCACAAAATTTAATTTTTGGAATAAGTATTGCATCCTTTTTTTATTTAATCTATCTTACTAAAATGATTAAGCAACACGAAAAATCTCTGCAAAAAATTATCATCCCTAAAAAAGATTTTATGAAAACGTCTTTGCCATTCGTTTCAAAAAACGTGGATTATATTCACTCTCATCATTGCCTACTTCTGCAAAGAAAATTTTCACTACTCATCTCGACGGTTTTCTAAAACGCTTTACCATCAACTAATCTAAAAGAAAGTTTGTTTTTTTCAGCAAAGGGAGATTTCTTTTTAAAAGAAATAAAGACTTTAAACCGGGGCCCGTATATTATGATTTTTTTCGCCAAAAAAAATTAAAACAACCGGGTATTTTCAGGCATTTTTTTTCGCCTCTATCAAAAGAAAAAAAATAAAATTTGTTTTGATGCCAATCTGTAGTTAATGGAACAAAAACAAGGGAATAAAAAATTTTTTTTTCAACAAATTCTTTTGATATTCGCTCCCCTGCAAAACTTTTTTTGGACGGATTAAAATCCTTTTTTAAGAAAAACTGAGAGAGAAATTTTATTCTTTATCAACTTAAATGTTACAATACTGCAATGGTCAAAGCTGACGAATTAGATAAAGTTTGGAGTAATTGTCTTGATATAATAAAAGATATTGTAGAGTGGCAGCATTTTAATACATGGTTCGAGCCTATTAGCCCGGTAGAGTTGAGGAATAATGTTTTGGTTATTCAGGTACCTAGCCAATTCTTTTATGAGTATTTAGAAGAACACTATGTTACATTGCTTGGCAAAACATTAAGAAGAGTTCTTGGCAAAGAGGCACGCCTGGAGTATCGTATCATGGTTGATAGTGGCAATCATAAAAATAAGCCATTGACTATGGATGTGCCTGCACATGGATACAAGACATTTTCAAATAACGAAATGGACTTTCCGTTGGTTATAAATAACCCGGTAAAAAATCCTTTTGTTATTCCCGGTCTGAAAAAAATGCAGATCGACCCTCAGCTAAATCCTATTTATACTTTTGACGCTTTCGTGGAAGGCGACAGCAATCGTGTGGCGCGAAGAGCGGGTAAAACAGTAGCTGAGAAACCAGGAGCCAACTCATTTAACCCACTTGTTATATACGGCGGCGTAGGTTTGGGTAAAACACACCTTGCCCAGGCAATAGGAAATGAGGTAAAAAGACTACATCCTAATAAAGTGGTATTATATGTAAGCTCCGAAAAATTCATTAACCAGTTTATTGATCACAGTCGCAATAATGCGATCAATGATTTTATACATTTCTATCAGCTGATAGATGTGTTGATCCTTGATGATGTTCAATTCTTCATGCGTGCAGAAAAGTCACAGGATGCATTCTTCGCCATCTTTAATCACCTGCACCAATCCGGCAAGCAGTTGATTCTGACTTCCGACAAAGCGCCAAAAGATCTGGATGGTGTTCAGGAAAGATTATTAAGCCGTTTCCGCTGGGGGCTTAGCGCAGACCTTCAGGTGCCTGACTATGAGACCCGCATTGAGATTCTGGAGAGAAAAATGAAGAATGACGGCCTTGATATGCCTAAAGAAGTTGTAAAATATCTTGCATATAATATTAACAGCAACGTTCGTGAACTGGAAGGTGCATTGATCTCTCTTTTGGCACAATCTTCGCTTAATAGAAGAGAAATTGATTTAGACTTGGCAAAGAAAGTGTTGAGAAATTTTGTTAAAACCTCATCCAAGGAAATCACCATCGAAGCTATCCAAAAAATGGTTTGTGATTTTTACGACGTTCCTTACGACAAGCTTTTACAGAAAACCCGTAAACGTGAGATCGTACAGGCGCGCCAAATCACCATGTACCTTGCAAAAGCGTTTACAAAGAATTCTCTGAAAACGATTGGCGAACATTTTGGCGGACGAGATCACACAACGGTAATACACTCCTGTCAAACAGTAAAGGACCTGATGGATACCGATGGACTTTTCCGTGAAAACGTTATGGAGCTTCAACAGAAAGTTCAGCTTGCTGCTATGTAGTTTAACACCCCCAAACATAACTCATTGTAAAACCCGGATTTTGTCCGGGTTTTATGTTTTCTTAAAGTTTGCTTATTACGACTGAGGGCTTTAGCTACGCCTAATGCGGAATGCCTAACGCGGAACGCAGCAGTCTCATTGTTCAGTTGTTAGTTGGTAGTTGGTAGGCTTTGTGTGCAGCTTTCCTTCTAACAACTAAAAACTAACAACTGTCTCCGCTACAGAGTTTTGCCGTTCTTTAAACCAGCGTCATGCATTTTGCGTTAAGCTTTAAGCCATAATACTAGCGTATGAACAAATACCTTTCCTTAGCATTGTGCCTGCTACTTTCTTTTTCGCTTACACATGCACAAATAACAGAATTCAAAAAAGGCTGGACAACGGAGTTGAGACTGCAAAGCGGTCTGGCAACAAATTTTGAAGCCAGCAGCCCGGACGTATTTACGGGTGGCTTATTGCTAACCGAACATGTTACCGCCGTGCCCGGCAAATTAAAAGCTGGCGTTGTTGCAGGAGGTATTTATTACAATAAAAAATTACAGGGACTGTTTGGCCCTGAAGTTCTTTTTAAGATCAAAGACCTTAATGCCGCAGAAATGGGGAGCATAGGCAATTTGCATTTATCGGCCAATTGGTTGTTTGGCACCGAGCACGAACAGCTTGTTGGCGGCGGTATTCATGTGAGCGTCTTAAACAAAGTAACCATCGGCCTTACAGCGCACAGGGATTATAACCTCAACAGTTGGTGGTTCCAATGTGTTGTTTCGGTAAGATTAAGCAAAGTAAAAAAGATAGACGAACCATTCAACAAATGACAGGCAGGAACTTTTGTCATTACCAGATCAGAGACATGCACATGAGGCATTCTCAAATTTACATATTCTCAAATTTTCAAATTAATAAGTTATGCCAAAAGCATTGGTTATTAGCGGTGGCGGCTCAAAAGGCGCGTTTGCAGTGGGTGTGATCAAACAATTGCATCAGCAATTCTCTACTTTTCATTTTGATATTGTAGTTGGAACCAGCACCGGTTCACTGATTACTCCTCTCGCAGCAACGGAAGAATTTGATTTACTCGAACAATTATACACTACACAAACAACGCAGAATATTGTATTGAAAGACAACCTTGGAAACAGGCTCAGTCAACATTCCATATTCGATGCAAACCCTTTGTGGAACCTCATTACGCACTATTTCACAGACGATATATACAATAAGCTCATGACGGGCGACAAACAGATTTACATTAATACAACCTGTCTGCAAACCGGCGATATTACAGTGTATACAAACAACAAAAATCCGGCGCCATCAGATACTTATATCGTTCGAACATTTCAAAGTGCAGACCACTTCAGAAGGGCGATAATGGCCTCTGCATGTCAACCCGTGTTCATGCCGCCTATTCAAATTAACAAGCAAGTTCCCGGTGAGGCACATCCGGAATATCAATACGTAGATGGTGGAGTAAGAGAATATGCCGGTGTTGAAATGGCTATTGATAATGGCGCTACGGTGATCTTCACTATCCTGCTTTCTGCAGAAACTTTTCCGCCAACACCAGGAGAGTTTCAAACATTGTTTCCCATACTGGGCCAAACGCTTGATATTTTCACAATGGACGTGGGCAAAAATGATATCATCATCCCTCAGTTGTACAACAAGGGCTTGCTATACATCAATGCAGTAAAGAATAAAATGAAAAGCGCAGGTATTGATCAGGCAACGATTGACAGCTATTTCAACATTACGTTGCCTGACAATCCTTTTAAAAACAAAGTACCGTTAAAGTTATATATCATCAGACCAAAAGAACCGTTAAATGGAGGCCCGGGCGGCCTTGTGTTCGATCCTTCTACTATGAAACAAATGCTGGTAACAGGACAATCATTAACAGGCGAGTTTCTGGCTTCGTTGCCTCCCTCGGAGACAAGTGAGTGGTTGGTGTGAGGAAGTAAAGAGACTTGAGAATGAAACGCAGATTTTCATGATTGTCATGATTTGTCAGGATGTTTTGATTTTAACTTTGATGGCACACGGATGACACTGATTGGACGGATCTACACGGATATTTTGTTGATGGTGCCGTCTACTTGAATTCAAGATTTAACACCAGAAGAAGCACAGATTAATAGTCTTAATGTTACTCAAAAAGCATTCTTAATTCCTAAGATTGCTGTTTAAAAGCAGCCAGCCCTATTAATTATTCTTTATTAATTATTAATTTTTTCAAATTCTCCAGTTGCTTCCTAATAAGCACCTTTGCACTTTCATCTGTAAACTCTCCGTGTTCATTGAATTTGGAGGGTGCTTGAGCGATCAACACTTCAGGCTTATAAACAGGTTTCATATTGAGAAATTGAAACACGGCGTGAAAAGCCAATTGCATACGCACCGTTCCCCACATGCCGGTGGTGGCTCCCATTACAGATACAGGCATATTAAGCAATGGCGCATCGGCGCCGCGGGAAGCCCAGTCAATTGCGTTCTTAAGGCCACCCGGAATAGAGTAATTGTATTCAGGTGAAACAATAACTAGCCCATCAGCCTTCGCAAGCTCATTTCTAAAAGTCACAACAGCTGGAGGCCGCTCCGCTGCTGCAGGCACATCCAGGTCAGCATTGTATAGCGGAAGATCAATGGAAAGAATCTCCATCGTTGTATCTTCTGGCAATAACGTGGTAACAGTTTTAAGTAGTTTCGTATTATACGAACCTTTACGCAAGCTTCCTGATACTCCTGCAAAATGTACAGCCATTAGTTTTGACTTTTGTTTTATTAAGGTAATCATTTATGTACGAAGTACGATGTATGATGTATGATGTACGATATTCATTAGAATCTAATACACTAAAGTATCTCGTACATCATACACCATACATCTTAAGTATTGGGCAACTCTAATTTTTAACTCCTAACCTAATTCCTCCGCTAGTGTCTCTTAAAATACTGCACATCCCTTTCATGTTTCTTAGCAGCTTCGAGGGAATCAAATGTGCCTAAATTTCTACGCTTGTTGGTTTTAGGATCTTTCTTCTTCGAATACAAACGATACTCACCGGATTTTAATTTGCGTATCATAATGCTACATTTTAATGGTGAAATAATATATAACCAGTGCATTAAAAAATTGTTCCCAAACAGTGCCTTTTACTTAATGAAAAATAGCCTCTAATGGCACAAATTTTACCCATATAATGTAACCGCCCGCTATAAGAGCTTCTGCTTTACAAAGAAGACTATGCACTGTGGAATGATCGGTTCCGGCAATATGCAGAGGATTCTGTTGATGACTTCAAGCACGTCGAAGACATGATTCAGCTATCAAAAAAAGCACACTTTTATAATGAAGGGCATCTGGATACGATTCATACCAAGTATTAAAACATGCGATCGAAATTGTTTCGCATAGCGCAATAGGCAACATTATTTCCATTACAGCAAACCTTAGTTATAAAGCACCGAAAGATATCAGGAGACAAGTAGGGATCGAATATAAAAATCACGGTGAGGGAATGATAATTAATAAAGAATAATTAAACCGTGATTCTAAAAAACTTTCATATAAGCAATGCAACTACAACCTCAATTGAATTGTCTAAAACTAAAAGGCGGGTAAAACCGTTAGTATACTATGATGAAGAAATACCAGGTAAGCATAGAATTTTCGTGGGACGACGAATTTATGACGCTAGTACCGGCACATCGTACCTACATCAATTATCTCATTAACAAGGATATAGTTGAGTATTATGCCGTAAGCATGGAAAAAAGACGCACTTGGATCACAATCAACGCGGAGGATAGAGAGAGTGTGGAAGCATATCTCATAAAATCTCCATTATACAAATACTGGACCTATGAGATCGATGAACTTTTTGTGTTGGATGGACATGGATTCAGGTTGCCGTCGCTGCAAATGAATTAAAAATTTAAAAGTCAAAATTCAAAAATGGAGTCTCCTCCTTTTGAATTTTGACTTTTAAATTTTGACTTTGTTCTATAGAATTTCCTCTACTGGCAAATGTGCCATGCCAAACGTATCAGCTACAGATTTGTAAACGATTTGTCCGTTTACTACGTTCAAACCTTTTTTCAGTCCTGCGTCTGCGCGGCAAGCATCTTTCCAGCCATTGTTTGCCAATTGAATAACATAAGGCAAAGTAGCATTGGTAAGTGCGAGTGTAGAAGTATAAGGAACAGCACCCGGCATATTTGCTACGCAATAGTGCACCACATTATCAATTACGTATGTTGGATTCTCGTGAGTTGTAGGTTTACAAGTCTCGATACAACCGCCCTGATCAACAGCAACATCTACCAATACACAACCTTTTTTAAGGTCTTTCAGCATGTCGCGGGTGATTAGGAAAGGAGCTTTAGCACCGGGAATCAAAACAGCACCTACGATAAGGTCAGCATGTTTCGCCAGTTCGCGGATGTTGTAACGGTTTGACATTACAGTTTTCACGTTTGCAGGAAGTACGTCAGACAAATAACGCAAACGAGGAAGGCTCACGTCCATGATAGTAACGTCAGCACCAAGGCCAGCAGCCATTTTCGCAGCTTCTGTTCCTACCACACCACCACCTAAGATCAATACTTTTGCAGGGTTTACACCGGCAACACCACCAAGCAAAATACCACGACCGCCAAGAGGTTTCTCCAGGTAGTTTGCACCTTTCTGGATCGCCATACGACCGGCTACTTCACTCATTGGAACCAACAATGGCAAGCCACCGTTTTTCTCAACAGTTTCGTAAGCAAGACAAACCGCCTTGCTTGCTACCATTGCTTCAGTCAATGGTTTGTAAGATGCAAAGTGGAAATATGTAAACAACAATTGGTTTTCTTTCACCAATTTGTATTCAGATTCGATTGGTTCTTTCACCTTCACTATCATTTCGCCGATAGCGTAAACTTCTTCAATAGTAGCGAGAATTTTTGCACCTGTGCTTTGGTACTCTTCATCAGAAAATCCACTTCCTTCACCTGCAGTTGACTGCACATACACAGTGTGTCCGTTAGCAACCAATTCTGAAACTCCAGCCGGAGTCAACGCTACACGGTTTTCGTTGTTTTTAATTTCTTTAGGTAACCCGATAATCATTTTTCTAATGTTTAATTTTTTGACTAAACCCGCTCATTCTCAATTATTGAAGAAATCTGGTCCGCATATGGCGAAACAGGAAAATGCCAGGTTGTAATTTGCTCCGCAAATTTGAAGGATAATTCCGGATTATGAGTCATAAAATTGACGAAACCACGATTTGGAATCACGTATAGCCAACATTTATTTTCCAAACCTCAAAAAACAAAGGCATTTGTTAAGGTTTCTCTAAATAAATGGGAATTTTAATTTCGTCTATACTGCGATCTTTTGCATTTTAAGAAGAAAAAATAATTGGGGAGGTTTTGAGTTGTGAGTATTGAGTGATGAGTTGTGGTTAAATGTGCAAATCACAATGATGTATGCGAGCATTTAGTGTTGCGTTTTCAACCATTTTAAACCACTCATAACTCATAACTTCTTCCTACTGAATGATCATTTTCGCAAAGTCCATTATGCCTTGCAAATGCTCTTTCATAGTGACCTGCGCACCCGCAGAATCACCCTCCTTGATTTGCTGGAATAACAGTGCATGCTCACTGAGCGCTTTATCAGTAATCGTATCGCAAACTTTAAAAACAGCGTAATTGGTAATAATATCAGGAATAATAATAAGCAAAAGCGATTTTAGCACCTGGTTCTTACTGACTTCCGCGATGGTCAGGTGAAACATAAGATCTTCATCTACGGCTTTTATTCCCTGTTTTGCCTTGGCAAGATAGTTATTCAACGAAAGCTCCAGTTTCTCAATATCTTCTTCCGTTCTGCGCTCTGCGGCCAGCGCCACCGCTGACGTTTCAAGCAACACACGTGTTTCTACCAGCGACATGAAAGAGTAAGCGTCAATCTTTAAAATATCGCTTATCAAACCTTCCAACGCAGATATGCCAATGCCTGCAACATAAGTGCCGCTTTGAGGTTTGGTTTTCAAAATACCGTAGAACTCAAGTTTTTGGATAGCTTCACGAACATGGGTTCTACCCACAGCAAACTTCTCGGACAATTTTCTTTCCGGCGGCAATTTGTCCCCGGGCTTTAACTGACCGGAGATCAATAACTCCTTTATTTGCCTGATAATAACATCTACCGGTTTTTCAACAACAACTTCCTTCAAACCGTCCAAAACATCTTTCATTCAACAAGATTTACGTTTCAAAAATACCAAAATAAGTATCATATCAAAATTGGACGACCAATTTCATGAGGGGGATCATCTTCAGGAATAAAAGTATCATTTTAAAAGACTGTAAATCAATACTAAATAGAAAATGAGATAATTTTTAAAAAATTGACCCACAATTTAGTTAATTGGTCGACCAATTTTTAATATTTTCATACCCGATTTTATTCCCCAACATTTTACCAACTATGCAAAGCAAAGAATTTTTACTAGAGCAAGAAATGCAATTTGAAAATACCGACCCTGGTGTTAAGCGTCAAATCATGGGCTACAATGAAGATGTGATGATGGTGCGTGTCGTGTTTGAAAGCGGCGCCGTTGGTTACGAACACAAACACCCGCATATCCAGACTTCTTATGTAGCAAAAGGAGTGTTTGAAATAACAATTGATGGCAAAACACAACGGCTGAAAGAAGGCGAAGGATTCTTTGTACCGTCTAATGTTTTGCACGGCGCAAAATGTATTGAACAAGGAGAATTGATCGATGCGTTCGCACCTATGCGCAAAGATTTTTTGAAACAATAGACCAAATGTTTTGAATTATGAGTAATAGTGCCGTTCATAAAACCTCCAACTCAAAACTCAAAACCAATAACTCAAAACTCATACCTTACAATGCTTGCCATGCTGAAAAACTTTAGAACACTTACGATCTGCTTGCTTTTTGCCTCGCTTTCATTTGCACAAAGCAAACATCCCAATCTTATTCTTACTAAAGAGGGCGTACAGCAAATAAAACAGGGACTTGGAAAATATCCGTTGCTCGACAAAACATTTGCTGAAGCGAAAGCCGGCGTTGATGCGGATATTAAAAATGGTATTGATGTGCCTTTTCCAAAAGACCCCGGCGGCGGCTATTCACACGAAAAACATAAACTGAATTATCAGAACATGCTGAATGCCGGAATCATCTGGCAGGTAAGCGGCGATAAAAAATATGCCGAATACGTGAAAGCAATGTTCATCGCTTACGCTAAAATGTATCCCACTCTTGGCGTTCACCCTGAAGGAAAAAACTCGGGAACACCGGGAGTGCTTTTCTGGCAAAGTCTTAATGATGCTGTTTGGCTCGTGCATGCAGCACAGGCATATGATTGCGTGTACGACTATCTTTCAAAGGACGACAGAAAATTTATTGAAGATAGTTTGCTGCGCAAATTTGTGAAGTACATGACCGTGAATGACTCTAAAACATTCAACCTGATTCACAATCATGGTACATGGTCAGTTGCGGGCGTTGCTATGACAGGCTACGCAATCGGCGATACGGATATGGTTAACAAAGCGATTTACGGAGGCAACAAAGACGGTAAAACCGGCTATCTAAAACAGATACAGCAATTGTTTTCACCGGATGGTTATTACACCGAAGGCGCTTATTATTTGCGTTATGCTATTCAACCGTTTCTTGTGCTGGCAAAAGCAATCGACAATAACCAACCTTCTTTAAAAATATTTTCCTACAAAAACGGAACGCTGGCAAAGGCAACATCAGCACTTTTGCAAATGACAGATGCTAGTGGTTATTTTCTCCCCTTTAATGATGCATTGAAAGATAAATCGTGGGAATCCGGCGAAGTGGTGTATGCTGTTGATATAAGTTATGGATCCATTAAAGATGATCCTTCCCTCTTGTTTGTTGCACAAAAACAGGATCGCGTTTTATTAAGTACAGACGGCGTGAAAGTAGCAAAAGCAATTGCTTCAGGCAAATCGACACCTTCTTTTAAATGGCATTCAATGGCACTAACAGATGGCCCTGATGGAAGCAAAGGCGGCATCAGTATTTTGCGCAGCAATGAAACGCCTGATGCGGTAAGTGCCTTGCTAAAATATTCTTCCTATGGAATGGATCACGGTCACTTCGATAAACTTGCCATTCAATTGTATGATGGTGAGAAAGAAATTTTAACGGACTATGGTGGCACTCGTTTCCTCAACATAGAACAAAAAAGAGGTGGTCGTTATTTACCTGAAAACAGAACGTGGTCAAAACAAACCATTGCGCATAATACGGTGACTGTTGACGCTAAATCCAACTACGATAACAACACTAAAAAAGCGGAAGGGGCAAATGCATTTTCCTACACACATTTTAACGATCTCAGCAATAAGTCATTCCAGATCACCAGCGGAAAAGATACAACCGCCTATAGCGGTGTAGCAATGCAAAGAACGTTGGCAATGGTACAACCCGAAGGCATTGAGAAGCCCTTCCTGATTGATGTTTACAGGCTTTCTTCAAAAGAGCAACATCAATACGATTACAGTTTTTATTATTTAGGTTCGCTTATCGAAACAAATATTAAATACACTGCTTCGCCGCAAATGTATCCATTTGGTAAAAAAGATGGCTATGAGTTTTTATGGGTAAAAGCAAAAGGAACAACCAATACAGACAACAGTTTGTTTACACTATTTAATGAACATAATTTTTATACCATTGTTACTGCCACGTCTAATAACGCAGAAGTTTTCTTTACGGAGATTGGAGCGAATGATCCGGAATTCAGTTTGCGTAACGAACCAGGAATTACTATCAGGGAAAACGGCAGCGATCACGTGTTTGCTTCAGTAATTGAACCACACGGATCTTTCAGCGCTACTTCAGAAGCGAGCAAAGATTCTTATGGAAGCTTCGCAAAAATTGAAGTGATAGGCAGCAACGATGAAGCAACTGTAGTAATGCTCACGAGTAAAAAGAATGAAAAATGGTTACTGGAAATTAATAATGGGAAGGTATCTGCTACTGATTCTCATACTGTTACCTTTGATGGGAAATCATATAGCTGGACAGGAAATTATTCCTTCAAAAAAGTTAACTAGATTAAAGTAAAATAAAAACAAGATGATTCGGCAACGGGTTTTGAATTCTGACTTTTGACTTAAACGCAACAATCAAAATATAAATCTTAAATATGGCTACCAATTATGAACTGCGCCATGCTGCGCATCCTAACGACGTAAAGAATTACGACACAAAAAAAATAAGAGAGCATTTTCTTATTGAAAAATTGTTTGAGAATGATAACGTGAACATGGTTTATTCTCTGTATGATCGCGTGATTGCAGGTGGCGCTGTCCCAGCTTCTGGCAAGCTCACACTTGAAACGATCGATCCTTTGAAAGCAAATTATTTTCTTGAGCGTCGTGAAATTGGTTTTATCAATGTTGGCGGTGCAGGCAAAATAACTGTTGACGGAACTGTATACGAGCTGGATTACAAAGAGGCTTTGTATGTTGGCCGCGGCAACAAAGAAGTTACGTTTGAAAGCAACGACAAAAACAGACCTGCATATTTCTACTTCAACTCCGCTCCTGCGCACGTAAACTTCCCAACAAAAAAGATCACGAAAAACGAAGCCGAGATTGTTAACCTTGGTACGCCGGAAACTTGCAATGCCCGTACGATCAATAAACTTATTGTAAACTCTGTGGTACAAACATGTCAGATTCAAATGGGTATGACAGAGTTGAAAACAGGAAGTGTTTGGAATACGATGCCTTCGCATACACATGACCGTAGAATGGAAGTGTATCTGTATTTTGAAGTTCCGGAAAATCAGGCAATATGCCACTTCATGGGCGAGCCGCAAGAAACAAGACACGTGTGGATGAAAAACTACCAGGCGATCATTTCACCTAACTGGTCAATTCACTCAGGCGCAGGAACAGCTGCTTATACTTTCATTTGGGGAATGGGCGGCGAAAATCTTGACTATGGTGATATGGATGTAGTACAGCCAGGAGATCTGAGATAGAAGCTTCGCTTCTTCACACCATTTTTTTTACCACAGAGTTAACGGAGTTTTTTTCACGGAGGAAATGAGATTTGCGAACAACTCATTCAGTCCTCTGTTCACTCAAGTTATATTAATTTTTGATGCAACCTCTCTGTTCTCTCTGTGTAAAAAACCTCGGTTAACTCTGTGGTAAAATCCCGCCGAAGGCGGAAATATCTAATTCAAAAATCAACAAATAAAATCATGGAACTATTTAGCTTAAAAGGAAAAACCGCTCTCACTACTGGCGGTACACATGGCCTGGGAATGGCGATGACTATTGCGCTGGCAAAAGCCGGTGCTACAATCATAGTAAATGATGTATCACAGGAAAAATTAGACAACGCCATAAAAGAATACGAGGCGCAAGGTTACAAAGCCTATGGTTACCGCTTTGACGTTACTGTTGAAAGCGAAGTGATAGCGGCGCTTGATCAAATTGAGAAAGAAGTGGCTCCGGTTGACATTCTTATCAACAACGCAGGCATTATCAAAAGAACGCCAATCGTTGATATGGAAGTGGCGGACTTTGAGTTGGTGTTGAAAATTGATTTAACAGCTCCGTTCATCGTAGGTAAGCATGTTGCAAAACGCATGATCGCACGCAACAGCGGCGGTAAGATCATTAACATTTGTTCAATGATGAGCGAGTTGGGTCGTGAAACTGTAAGTGCATACGCATCTGCTAAAGGTGGTTTGAAAATGCTTACGCGCAGCATGGCAACTGAATGGGCTAAACATAATATCCAGGTAAACGGAATCGGGCCCGGTTATTTTGCAACGGCGCAAACCGCTCCAATTCGCGAGAATGGTCACCCGTTCAATGAGTTTATCCTTAAACGCACACCAGCAGCAAGATGGGGCAATCCTGAAGATTTGCAGGGTGCCGCAATCTTCCTTGCATCACAAGCTTCTGATTTTGTAAGCGGTCACATTTTATATGTTGATGGCGGTATTCTGGCGACGCTTGGTAAAGCGAGTCACGAGTAGGTTTAATTGAAAATTGAAAGTTGAAAATTGAAAATGCCTAAGGTCAATCAAGCCTGTTTCATTTGAAGCATTTTCCATTTTCAACTTTCAATTTTCAACTCTTAATACCCCGTCGCTCCATCCCTCACTTTCACTTTCTTTTTGCCCGCGTTCTGTTTCTCAAACTCTTCTACTTCTTTTGGCTTGGAACTTGTTTTTGCGGCATCTTTTTTAACAGAAGTCGGCGAATCTGTAGACGCAGCCTTAGCCAATGGATCCGTGTCTAACTTTCCTAAATGGTAAAATTCGGTTTTAGTGACAAATCCTGTAGTCGGGTCGTAATATTTCCACGTACCATGCTTTAATGAAGACCCGTCATTTTTGATTATCACACGAGTAAAATGCCCGGGATCATCAACGTTTTCTACATCAATAGTATCATATAACTTATCAGGATTGATGGCCAGCCAGCTTTCTTCTATCGCAACATTTCCGGTTAAACTGCTGTAGTACAAATTACTGCCATCTTTTAGTCCCCACTTATAATTTTCTACCGCCAGCAAATCACCCATGAGGCTGTATTTGCGCCATGTTTCCTCCTTGCGGCCGTCAACAAAAACGCCCTCTTCCTCATATCCCGGTTCGCCGCGTAGCGATTCAACTCTCACCACCCACTTCCCTTGTTTTTTGTCTTTTTTGTCAACACGGTTAAGTGTATCACCTTTCACGCCAATAACATAACTTTTCCATTGCTGAGCCATTAAAGGACCGGCAATGAAAAATGTAATGAACACTACAATAGAAAATTTCAGAGCAATCTTTTTCATGTCTATAAAACGTACTGATCAAATAATTTATTCTGCAAAAAAGTATTAAATACTAAGTTTTGAATCTTCTCCCTTTTGCTGGTCAAAAGTAAATGATACTTACCCCGTCCGGCAATATATTTCTTTGCGACTATTTCCTGATTTCTAATTTCTAATTCCTAATTTCAATTATGGCGCGGCTTAAAATCATCCTTTTTGTATCAACCTATTTATTTCTTTTCTTTTCTGTAAGTGCGCAAAACAAACAACCGGCACCGCCACAGCCCGCGGTAGTTGTACCAAAAACAATACCGCAAATAAAGGAAGGAATTGAAAAATCCTACAATCCGATCTTGTACACTCGCGACATTTTAAAGAAAAAATACAAGATTGATACGGTAGTGGTTATGAATACCTTAAACTTTCAAGGCGTTGCCGATAGCATGGCATATCACGGCAAACCCGGCAAGGTTTATGGCCCATTCTTAACCAGGAAGCAGGACAAATATCTCGTAGAAGTTTTGGCGCAGGAGCCCGGCACATTTAACCGTATCAGCCAGGTTTTTATTGATACATCTGTACTTACCTACCGCGTGGCAGATTCCCTCTCCAAATCAATTCTTAACCGTATTAACAACGGCCAGGCGACTTTTGAAGACATGGCTCAGATGTACTCGATGGGGGGAGAAATTGCTACCAAAGGAGATCTTGGCTGGATAGCAAAAGGTCACATTTTGCCGGAAATCGAACAGCAAATCATGGCGCATAAAAAGGGAGAAGTATTCATTGTTTGGAGCAGAACCGGTGTCCACATAATTAAGAAGGCCGACAATATGAAACAGGATATTGGCTATGCTCTACTCTTGCGAATTTTCTTATAAATATCCGACATTCGGCCTCGCCTAAAGGGCGAATGCGATTCTTAGGAAAAGGCGAATGCAATTCGCCCCTACTAATCTTGTTAAAATATTAGTCCTATTTAACCACCCTTTTATCACTATTTAATACCCAAAGTTTAACATATGGCATAATTTTGCGTGCCAAATCGCATGAAACCTTGTTTTGGGCTATTTTAACGATTTCTTGACTATGAGATAAAGATTTTTGCGGCCTTATCATTAGAAAATTTTAAAACCCTTACATGCAATTTAAAAAAAGCCTTCAGCTGTTAGTGGCACTTATCCTGTCTGTGCTATCTATAGCTGCCAATGCTCAGGAAAAGTTTAGCATTAGCGGAACAGTAAAAGATTCCGCAACCGGCGAAGATATGATCGGAGTGTCCGTTTATATCAAAGAACTCAAAAGCGCCGGTATCGTCACCAATTCTTATGGATTTTATTCCCTCACTGTGCCCAAGGGCAAATACACACTCGTGGCGCAATCAGTGGGTTTCAATGTACAGACGATTTCTTTGGATGTCAACAAAGATATCCGGTTGAACATGCAATTGGGAAGAGCCAACAGCACTCTACAGGAAGTTGTCGTTAGCAGTCGTAAAAAAAATGAAGCTGTTTTGCGACCTGTTATGGGCGTTGAAAAAGTAAGCATGAAAGAGATTCAAAACATCCCTGTGATTTTTGGAGAAAAGGATGTGCTGAAAACCATCCAACTCTTGCCGGGTATTCAGTCTGCAGGCGATGGTAATTCAGGCTTCTATGTACGTGGAGGCAGCGCCGACCAAAACCTTATTTTGCTGGATGAGGCTCCGGTGTACAATCCTTCTCACATGCTGGGATTCTTTTCTGTTTTTAACTCAGACGCTATTAAAGATGCGACTATTTACAAGGGAACCGCACCTTCAGAATACGGTGGAAGATTGTCTTCTGTTGTCGATTTAAAAATGAATGAAGGAAACAACAAGCGGGCAAGTGTTAGCGGCGGTATTGGTCTTATTTCATCGAGATTGAGTGTTGAAGCGCCAATCGTTAAGGATAAAGGTTCTTTTATCATTTCTGCGCGACGCACTTATGCAGATGTTTTCCTTAAATTATCAAAAGATACTACGGCGAAAAATTCAACGCTTTACTTCTACGATATCAATGCGAAAGCAAACTATAAACTAGGCGATAAGGACCGTATTTATTTGTCAGGATATTTCGGTCGTGATAACTTTAATTACAATAAACAGTTTGGCCTCGACTGGAGCAATTCAACTGCTACCCTTCGCTGGAACCACATCTTCAACAGTAAATTGTTTTCTAACACTTCTCTTATTTTCAGCAACTATAATTATCATATCCTCCTCAACAATAATGGTGATGATGTAAAGATCACGTCTGCCATACAAGACTGGAACTTCAAGGAGGATTTGCAATGGTATGTCGGAACAAATCACAACGTAAAATTTGGTATCAACTCTATCGCACACACCTTTGTTCCGGGCGAAGTAACCGCAAATCCAAAGTCAGGTATCAATAACATGGAGTTGCAGAAAAAACATGGTTGGGAAAACGGCGCTTACATCAATGATACATGGACATTCTCCGATCATTTAAACGTGAACTATGGCGTTCGTTTCAGTTCATTTTCATTATTGGGGCCGGGAACATTTTACACTTACAATGATGATAGCAGCATAAAAGATTCTTCAGTGTACAGCAACACGGGTTTGGTAAAAACATACTTCTTTGCTGAGCCAAGAATATCATTAAGCTATGTTATAAATGATCAGCACTCCATTAAAGGAGGTTATTCACGCAATACGCAAAACATGCACCTGTTGAGCACCTCGTCAACCTCGTCACCGTGGGATGTGTGGATACCAAGCAGCAACAATGTGAAGCCGGAAGTTGCGGATCTGTTCACTGTTGGCTATTTCAGGAACTTTAAAAACAACCAGTACGAATTCTCAACTGAGCTTTATTATAAATTAATGCAGAACCAGATCGACTATAAAAATGGGGCAGATATTTATGGTAATGAAAACGTAGAATCGCAGTTGTTATTTGGTAAAGGAAGAGCTTACGGTGCAGAATTTTTGATCAAGAAAAAATCAGGCAAATTAACAGGCTGGATTGGCTATACAATAGCGAAAAGTGAAAGACAATTTGCGGGCATTAACAAGGGTTCATGGTTTTCCGCCAGACAAGATCGTACGCACGACATTTCCGTTGTGGCGATGTATGAGTTAAGCAAAAAATGGACATTCTCAGCCGACTTCGTTTACTACACAGGTAACGCAACTACTTTCCCAAGCGGCAAGTATCAGGTAGACAACCAGGTTGTGAACTATTACACTGAAAGAAATGGTTACCGTATGCCAGCCTATCACAGACTTGATCTTGGCGCAACTTACATTGTTAAGAAAACTGCCACAAAAGAATCAAGCTGGACATTCTCTCTGTATAATGCTTATGGTAGAGAAAACGCTTACACGATCAACTTCAAAACAAACGAAGATGACCCAACCAAAACAGAAGCTGTTCAGGTTGCCTTGTTCAAATTCATTCCTTCTGTAACCTACAATTTCAAATTCTAATGAAATGAGCATGACAACAATTTTGCCAACCAAAAGCGATGATTGTTTTCACGCGAATTCCATCTGACCAAAATAAAATAAGACAATACAGATGAAACATACTCAATCTATAATATCGATGTTACTAGTGTTGGCTGTAGTAGTTGGCACAACATCATGCGAAAAGGTAATCGACGTTAAAACAAATAACTCGGCACCTCAACTAGTAGTGGAAGGCAATATTTCCAATACTCCCGGTCCATATACGATCAAGCTTTCTACAAGCGTGGATTACGATCAAACAAATAGTTTTCCGGCAGTTCAAAACGCTGTTGTAAAAATTTCTGATAACAAAGGGAATAGCGAAACGCTTAAAGAAACAGCTCCAGGCTCTTATCAAACAGCAACATTGAAAGGTACTGTGGGCAGCACATACAATCTGTACATAAAAACAACTGACAACAAAGAATACACAGCGAGTTCCACAATGCCGGCAGTTGTTCCTTTAGATGAAATTAAAATACAACACTCTACCTTCAAATCCAGCGATGAAGACACGCTCGAAGCGGTTGTGTATTTCACTGATCCAAAAGGTTTGGGCAATAACTATTATTTTAAACAATACATCAATGGCGTTTCGTCTAAAGCCATCAATATCACAAACGACAAATATTTTGACGGCAACTCAACAAACTTTACTCTTTTTAGGAAGGATAAGGAGTACATTAAAAAAGGAGATTCGGTGTCTGTAGAAATGAGAAGTGTTGACAAAGTAAACTATGAGTATTTCAATTCTCTTCAGACCATCGTTGATCGTCCAGACAATCCTGCACCAGCGAATCCAGTTAGCAGCATCACCGGAGGCGCGTTGGGATATTTTTCGGCGTACAGTGTATCGCAAAAATCGGTGATTGTAAAATAAGCAATTGCCTTGCAATTGCAATTTGAAAATTTGAGGATTTGAAAATGCTTTAGGTGTGTGATCTCAATTAGTTTCTTCGCTCTCAGATGCCAAGGGAATAAATAAAAAGAGCAAAGCCTAGCTGAAAGAATTTTCAAATTTTCAAATCCTCAAATTTTCAAATTAGTTCGGTTGTTCTTAAGCCAAGAAGAATCTCACCGCCAGCTCGTACCCTTTCATTCCCAGTCCAGCAATCGTTCCTTTTGCTTTAGCAGAAACATGCGACAGTTTCCTGAAATCTTCACGAGCATGTACATTGCTAATGTGCACTTCAATCACCGGCGTTTTAATGGCCGCTATTGCATCCCCAATCGCTACAGAAGTGTGAGTATAGCCACCAGGGTTCATTATAATACCATCGTAGTCAAAGCCCACTCGCTGCAGTTCATTGATCAACTCGCCTTCAACATTGCTTTGAAAATAGTGAAATGAAATGGCAGGAAACAGTTTCTGCAGATCTGCATAAAACGCTTCAAAAGTCTGGCTACCGTAAATACCAGGCTCTCTCGTTCCAAGAAGATTAAGGTTAGGTCCGTTGATAATAGCGAGCTTCATCAATTGAAAGTTGAAAGTTGAAAGTTGAAAGTTGAAAGTTAATATTAAAATCAATATTCTCCGACTACTTGCCGCAACCTTTCGGCTAACATCAAAAAAAAAAA
>NZ_JASBRG010000007.1:1752172-1997486 GCF_029961145.1 Pinibacter soli
GTCATCAAACAAGTATCTGCTGTCGTGCGGACCCGGAGTTGCTTCTGGATGGTATTGCACAGAAAATGCAGGCTTGCCTTTCAATCTGATACCTTCAATTGATTTATCGTTAAGGTTAACATGCGTAACCTCGATGTGATCTGCTTTTTTAACCGCTTCAGGGTCTACACCAAAACCGTGATTCTGCGTAGTGATCTCGCACAAACCTGTTACAAGATTTTTTACCGGATGGTTCAACCCTCTGTGACCGTGGTGCATTTTGAAAGTAGGAATACCGTTTGCCAAAGCCAGCAATTGGTGACCCAAACAAATCCCAAAAACAGGTTTCTCTTCCTTCAATATTTCTTTCACCGTCTCAATAGCGTAAGGCATTGCCGCCGGATCGCCCGGACCGTTTGATATGAAATAACCGTGAGGGTTAAACGCTTTCAATTCTGCTGCCGGAGTTTTTGCAGGATGTACTTTTACATACGCGCCTCTCTCTACCAGGCAATTAAGAATATTTTGCTTTACACCAAAATCAATCACCGCCACACGAATCTCAGAATTAGGATCACCCATTTCATAAGTCTTATCAGTGCTAACAAGAGAAGCAAGCTCCAAACCGTCCATTGATGGTACTTTGGCCAACTCGGCTTTCAGTTGCTCTACATCTAAAATTTCAGAAGAAATGATGCAGTTCATCGCACCTTTCGTACGCACATGCTCAACAAGTGAACGCGTGTCAACGTCTTCGATTGCAACAAGATTGTTTGCTTTCAAATAATCGTTCAAAGAACCTTGCGCCTGGCGGCGTGAATACGTTTCTTCAAGGTTACGCCCAATCAATCCGCGGATCTTTACAGAACTACTTTCTACATCTCCATCTTTAACGCCATAGTTTCCAACGTGAACGTTGTTCATAATCAAAACCTGGCCATAATAACTAGGATCTGTAAATACTTCCTGGTAACCTGTCATACCAGTGTTAAAGCACAATTCACCTGTTGTAGTGCCAATAACGCCAAATGCTTTACCATAATGTACTGTGCCATCTTCCAGCACCAAAATCGCTTGTTGTTGAGTAGTATTAGACATGGAGATTTTTAATTCGCTGCAAAAATAGTTGATATTGAAGTCAAAATTCAAAAATCAAAAGTCAAAAATTTGTCCGTTTGTGCAAACTGGCCTCAATAATCGGTACAGACCGAGTTTTACGCTGGCAATTATGTAATCAACTGAGTATCCCTGATTCAACTTTTGTTGCGTCGCACACTTGTACAGTAGTAATTCTATTCAGCTACAATGCAAGTCGCCAAAATTTACGCCGCCCTTTTGAATTTTGACTTTTTACTTTTGAATTGGTTAAAAAAAAGCTCCGATAATAATATCGGAGCTTCTATATAAAGAATGAATGATCATTTCCTTATTCTGCTGCTTTAGTTTCTTCACCAGCTGCAGGCGCTTCATCAGAAGCTTTCTTTTTAGCTCCACCAGCACGACGAGTTCTTTTAGCTGGCTCAGCTTTACTTTCTGCTGTTTTACCGTAGATTTCGTTAAAGTCTACAAGTTCGATCATCGCAGTTTCAGCGTTATCACCCACACGAGCACCCAATTTGATGATACGAGTGTAACCACCTGGACGACCAGCAACTTTTTCAGCAACCGCACCGAAAAGTTCTTTGATAGCTTCTTTATCTTGCAAATAGCCGAAAACAATACGACGTTGGTGTGTGCTGTTTTCTTTAGCTTTTGTGATCAAAGGCTCAGCGTACACTCTCAAAGCTTTAGCTTTAGCAAGTGTAGTTACAATTCTCTTGTGCTGAATCAATTGACAAGTAAGATTGCTCAACAAAGCATCTCTGTGTGCTTTTGTACGACTTAAATTTTTGATTTTGTCTCCGTGACGCATGACGTTAATTTTTAGATTCGGCTGTACCGTGTCAGGAATTACAGCCTACAGTTTACAATGTATAAATAAGGCTCATGCAAGGTTTTCACACAAGCATAAGCCTTAAGTTATTTAGATATCATCTTTATCCACACCCAATTTCGCAAGATCCATTCCGAAGTGCAAACCTCTTTCGTTCAACACTTGTTCGATTTCGCTCAAAGATTTTTGACCGAAATTACGGAATTTCATCAGGTCTTCTTGTTCGTAACCAACCAACTCGCTCAAGCTGTTAATTTTAGCAGCTTTCAAGCAGTTGAAGGCACGCACTGAAAGATCAAGATCTTCCAAAGGTGTTTTCAATACTTTACGCAATTGTAAAGTTTGTTCGTCTACCAGGTCTTCTTTTTTCTCTTCCTTATTATCAAAAGTGATGTTTTCATCAGTAATGATCATCAGGTGTTGAATCAGAATACGAGAAGCTTGCTTAACAGCTTCTTCAGGATGAATAGTACCGTCTGTGCTAACTTCCATTACCAACTTTTCATAGTCGGTACGTTGTTCCACACGTGTATTTTCGATGCTGTATTTAACATTCTTGATCGGAGTGTACACAGAGTCGATAGGAATATAACCTACAGGCGCGTCTTTCAATTTGTTCTCTTCAGAAGGTACATAACCACGACCTTTTCCGATTGTAAGTTCTATGTCCAACTTTGCAGAAGGGTCCATAGTACAGATCAGCAGTTCCGGATTCATGATCTGGAAAGACTGAGTGCCTTCCTGGATCATGCCCGCAGTAAATTCGTTCTTACCTTTAATGTGCAGGGTAATTTTTTCATTCACCGCTTCGCTATCTACGATTTTCTTAAATCTTACTTGTTTCAGATTCAGGATAATTTCGGTAGCGTCTTCTGTTATACCCTTGATAGTAGCAAATTCATGCTCAGCCCCTTCAATCCTAATTCCCGTGATAGCATATCCTTCCAATGAACTCAGCAATACGCGGCGCAATGCGTTTCCGATAGTTACGCCAAAGCCAGGTTCCAAAGGGCGGAATTCAAATTGTGCTTCAAAATCGGTTGCTTTTTGCAAAACAATTTTGTCAGGTTTCTGGAAATTTAAAATGGCCATATATCTGTTTCAGATTTTAGTTTTATATTTTCTTTGTTTAGCCTTACTGTTCTGCAATTAGCACTAGAAGAAAAATCTTCCGGCCACTAACTGCGCTGATCATTATTTAGAGTACAACTCTACAATCAGTTGTTCCTTGATGTTCTCAGGAACGCTTTCTCTTTCAGGGTACGCAATGAAAGTTCCTTTTTGCTCAGTTTCGTTCCAGTCTAACCAGTTGAATTTAGCATTTTTACCACGGAATTGGCTAGTGATGCTAGAGTTAACGCCAGATGCTGGTTTCAAACCGATGATATCACCTGGTTTCAATTGGAAAGAAGGTACGTTCACCACTTCACCGTTAACGGTAACGTGTTTGTGAGATACCAACTGACGAGCACCAGGACGAGAAGCTGACAAACCTAAACGGAATACAGTGTTATCCAAACGTGCTTCCAGCAATTTGATCAGGTTTTCACCTGTTACACCACGACGACGAGCAGCCTCATCGAAAGTTTTGCGGAATTGACGCTCCAATACACCGTAAGTATATTTAGCTTTTTGTTTTTCACGCAATTGCAAAGCATACTCACCAAGGCTTTTACGTTTGCGAGAAGCACCATGCTGACCTGGAGGGTTGCTGTTTTTGTTTAACCATTTGCCATTGCCTAAAATTGGCTCACCGAAAATTCTGGAAATTTTGGTCTTGGGACCTGTGTAACGTGCCATAATTGTAATTGTAGATTTTTTTGGTTACGATGTACGATCAGTAAAAATCTTAAAAAATCAATCGCACATCCTTGTAAAATACAAAATATATGAAAAGCAAAAATGTACGGTGGGTTTCACCGTACATAAACTCTTTATAAAGATTAAACTCTTCTTTTCTTCGGAGGACGGCATCCGTTGTGTGGAAGCGGCGTCACGTCTTTAATCTGTACTATTTCGATGCCTGAGTTAGACAAAGAGCGAATAGCTCCTTCACGTCCAGAACCAGGTCCTTTCACGTAAACGTCCACTCTTTTCAAACCAGCATCCAGCGCTACTTTTGCTGCGTCAGCTGCGGCCATTTGAGCTGCATATGGAGTGTTCTTTTTAGAACCTCTGAAGCCCATTTTACCAGCAGAAGACCAGGAAATAACCTGACCGTGCTTGTTAGTTAAGCTGATAATGATATTGTTGAAGCTTGCTACGATGTGTGCATCACCATATGCGTCAACTTTTACAATTCTTTTTTTAGCAGCGACTTTAGCGCTGTTTTGTTGTGCTTTCGCCATGACTTTTTAAAGGTAATCTTGTTTTAATTAAATATTCCGTGACCGGAATCGAACCAACACTCCGTCGCACCCTGACATCTGTAACTGGTTCTTATTAACAGGTGCATAAAAAAACGGCTGTCAATAAGCGATTGAGCTCATCAACAGCTATTAATTATTTCTTAGCGGCCTTTTTCTTACCGGCAACTGTCTTACGTTTACCTTTACGAGTACGGCTATTTGTTTTGGTGCGTTGACCACGAACAGGCAAACCTTTACGATGACGTAAGCCACGGTAACATGCGATATCAAGTAAGCGTTTAATGCTCATTGATACTTCAGAGCGCAAAGCACCTTCTACTTTAAATTCATCATTGATGATGTTACGAATAGCAGCTTGCTCTTCGTCATTCCAAGTATGAACTTTTTTGTCTAAGGAAATACCTGCTTTCTCCAAAATGTACTGGGCTGATGAACGGCCAATTCCGTAAATATAGGTTAAACCTATTTCGCCTCTCTTGTTTTTTGGTAAATCAACACCGGCAATACGAGCCATAATTCTATTTTAATTTTCGATTTTAATGTTTCAAACGGTAATCTTAAGATTATCCTTGTCTTTGTTTGTAACGAGGATTTTTCTTGTTAATTACATACAGCTTTCCTTTTCTCCTCACGATCTTACAATCTGCGCTGCGCTTCTTGATTGATGCACGAACTTTCATTGTTATTTAATTTAAAACGTTTACCCTTTAATGCGGATTATTTGTATCTGAAAATAATCCTTCCCCTTGATAGATCGTATGGACTCATCTCCACACCCACCTTATCACCTGGTAAAATTCTGATATAGTGCATTCTCATTTTTCCTGAGATTGTCGCCAGAATTTCATGCCCATTTTCCAACTTCACCTTGAACATCGCGTTTGACAATGCTTCTAAAATGATTCCATCCTGTTTGATTAATGCTTGTTTCGCCATACTATTTTTGGGAGCGCAAAGATAGGAGTTTAGAAATTAATAATAAAATAAATGGAGAAAAAATTCCTTTTTATGCATATTATTCTTAAATACGGCATTAAAAATAGCAAATAATTTGAATATACCTAGAAAAGCTTAAATTAAGATATTTTTCAGTAACTGAATAACTGATCAACTGAATAACCGAAAGAGTCCTGAATTTCAATCTTTTACTCAATTGCTCTGTTATTCAGTTACTAAAAAGGAGCAAATCGCTTTGCCCCTTTTCCTTACTTATTAAACCAGTTCAACTTTTGTCATTTGTAAATAGTGATTCTGAAGCTGGTGAACCGCAATCGGCATCTTTATTTGCCGGTGGTCCTCACGATACCATATTTCAAAATCATGGAAGCCTTGGGAATTCAGTAACACCCTGAAAGGCCCCTTTTTATACTTCGTATAATTATTTTCGTACGCTTCTTTTTCAAAACCAAGTTTAACTAATTGATTTTCATCTAAAGGTATGGGAAAAAGATTTTCCGGCTTGAACCAGAACGTCTGCACATCTGTCCTTACACAAATTTCTTTGTCTTCATGATTCAATTCTGTCACCACTCCTTCTTTTACCTGGCCCTCAAAGTCGGCCATTACATAATCGCCTTCTTTTAATTCATTGATTTTTATCATAATGAGCAAGTTTTTTGTTTACTCTAAATATACTAAAATGATATCATAGCTGCAATGGGTTATTTTAATCATCATATATATTTAAAATGGAAATAACATCAACGAACAAGATTTTGTTGCTCACGGCAGGATTGAAGTCAAAATTCAAAAGGCAAAAATCAAAAACGGGGGTCTTCGCATTTTTTGACTTTTTACTTTTTACTTTTTACTTTTGAATTTTTACCATGACTAAAATTGGATTGATCTCCGATACGCATAATTTTCTTGATGATGCTGTGTTCAATTATTTTGATAAATGCGATGAAATATGGCACGCCGGCGATTTTGGCACTGCTGAAATTGCTGACAAACTAAAAGCATTCAAACCACTGAAAGGCGTGTACGGCAACATTGACGGGCCTGACATCAGATATTCATATCCTGAAGAACTTGTTTTCAATTGCGAGGAGGTTACAGTCTACATGAAACATATTGGCGGTTATCCAAATAAGTACGCTCCCGGCGTTAAACAGAGAATTATGGAAACTCATGCCGGCTTGTTTATTAGCGGCCACTCCCACATTTTAAAGGTTATATACGATGAAAAATTAAAATGCCTGCACATCAATCCGGGAGCAGCGGGAAAGCAAGGCTGGCACCAGGTACGCACACTTATTCGATTTGATATTGATGGAAAAGACATAAAAAACTGCGAAGTAATAGAGCTTGGGAAAAGGGTTTGAGAAAAGTTTTTCTTACCTTACAAAGACCAAAACCAACACTACTAAACATGACCATGCAACGCCGTGAAATGCTGCGCAACACAGCTTTGGCCGCCGCAGCTTTTGCATTTAGCAGAGATTCTTTTGCGAGAAAGATAGAGTCCCGCATTATCAACAACTTCCCTCCTTCAAAACCCATGATAAGATTGGGGTTTAATGAAAATCCCTACGGTCCGTCGCCAATGGCCCGCAAAGCAATGATGGATGCTATAAACGGATCTAATCGTTATCCAATCGATGCTGTCGATCAATTGAGAAACAGAATAGGAAAAGAGTACAATCTTAACGCGTCTAATGTTGTGATTGGCGCAGGGTCGTCCGAATTGCTTGGCATTGTAGGTGCATGGACGGTTATGAAGAAAGGGACGGCCATTGTGCCGGAAGTAAGTTTTCTTTCCTGGACACCGGCTGCAAAAAAGATCGGGCTGGATATCAAGACGGTGCGGCTAACTGGTTCAAGAGTCATCGACCTGAGCGGAATGAAGAATGGCATTGAATCAAACACGAAGCTCGTTTATTTGTGCAACCCCAATAACCCAACAGGAACTGTGTTGCCGCCGAATGAACTGGAAGCGTTTATACGCAATGTGGCTCCTACTTGCACCATTTTACTTGACGAGGCATATACGGAGTTTAACGACACTCCGAGCATGGCTAAACTGGTAAATGAATTTCCGAATTTGCTGATTGCAAAAACCTTCTCAAAAGTGTACGGCATGGCGGGTGCAAGGCTTGGCTACGTTCTTGCTCATCCACAAACCATTAGTGAAATAACTTCGCTGCAGCCATGGGCAAATGCCAGTGCGAGTGCGGTATCACTTGCAGGCGCGTTGGCCTCTCTGGACGATAAGAGCTTTGTGATTTATTGTAAAACGGAAAATGCAAAGGCAAAAGATATCTTCTATAATGCGCTTAAAAAAGCGAACATTTCATACATACCTTCCAGTACAAACTTTGTGTATTTCAATTGCGAAAATTATTCGAAAGATATTGTTGCCCAATTAGAAGCAAAGGGTATTGCAGGCATCAGAACGTATGAGAAAAACACCAGGTGGTGCAGGCTTACTGTGGGAACAGTGGAGGAAATGGGCAAAGTGGCTGAAGCTATTTGAATTTGAAAATGTGGAAATTTGAAAATTTGAAAATGCTTTAGGTGCAAAATTCTAAACGAATATATCTACTTGAAATTTTGGAGAAATAATGTCTCTGATGAATGCCGCTCCTTTCATTTTCAAATTTTCAAATTATCTAATTTTCAAATTGCCTAAATCCAGCCTCTTCCAGCGCCAGCCATTCTTCCCGGCCAAGGAATGCTTACGAGGATTATTACAAGCGCAATGAGATACAACCAGAATGCCGCGCCGTAAGCAGCTTTTTTCACTTTACCGCGGGCAATGGTAATTAACACGATTGCGATAAGCATCCCTGTTATATGCTCTACTGCGAAAAATCGGTATACATCATCTTTCATTACTGCGCTCATACCAAGGTTGGTAATGTTTTTCAATCCCCAAGGACCAACGATCCACTGGTATAAACCAATCAGGAAAGTTGTATGTGCAGAAATCAATAAAAATAAACTTGTCTTCTTAAGTTTTGCGCCCGCTTCAGGATTACTTTTAGCAGTAAACGACTGAACCAAGCCAATCAATAATAAAATCAGGATAACCCAACGTAAAAAGCTATGCAAGTGTAAAAGACCAGTGTACATAATGTGTAGTTTGGGCGCTAAACTAAAGAATAATTTGAAAATTTGAAGATTTGAAAATTTGAAAATGAGGGGTGCAGCCCCATAATGAATCTTAACCCTCTGATATTCGACAATTAAACAATTCGTTTTGTGAGTTAAACCTGAAGCATTTTCAAATTTTCATATTTTCAAATTAGCACATTTTCAAATTACCTAACTTGCCTCCATGGAACGCAACTTCTACATCTTCACTTTTTTCATGTTGGCAATTGTTTTGATCGGCTGTAATTTTTTCGATAAGAAAGGAAAATCGGAGAACGAGAAAATACTTAAATCCCCTCCTTTTGATGTATTGACAGATAGTATCAGGTTATTGCCCGACAACGCAGATCTGTACAAACAAAGAGCGGGACTTCTGTCCCAAAAAGGATTTCATGAGCTGGCAACTGAAGATTTCATAAAAGCATGGAGCATGCAGCCTGATGAGATTACTGCCACATCCTATGCTTCTAACTTAATGATTACAGGAAAACTTAATGACGCAATAGACCTCCTGCATCAATGCATGAAGATGTATCCTGCCAATACAGATTTCAAAAGGAAGATTGCTGAAATATATGTAAGTGAGGGTAAAAGAGAAGATGCGTTGGCATTATATGATGAAATGATCAAGAAAGACAGCAACGATTTTGAAGCGTGGTATGAGAAAGGAACGCTACTTGCCGCTCTTGCCGATACAACGCAGGCAGTTGCTGATCTGGAAAAATCGTATTCTATCCAGCCTTTGCAGCTTTCAGGCCTTGCGCTTGCTAATTTGTATGCCGAAACAAAAAACAAGAAAACGCTTTCGCTTTGCGATGCTTTGCTCAAGGCAGATTCTACCGGCGAATTGATAGATGCCGTTTTCCTGAAAGGTGTTTACTATTCCAACACAAACGACGGTCAGAACGCTATTGCGCAATTTGACCAATGCATAAAAATGGATTGGAAGTTCACTGATGCCTATATTGAAAAAGGAATTCTTTTTATTGAACAGAATAGGCCACAAGAAGCAATCACTACTCTTCAACTGGCCACAACCGTTTCCAATACGGATGCGGACGTGTACTACTGGCTCGGCCGCGCTTATGAAGCTGCCGGCAATAAAGAAGAAGCGTTAAATAATTATATCAGAGCTAGTCAACTCGACCGCAATTTTGCAGAAGCGAAAGAAGGAATTAAGAGAATGAGGAGTTAATGGAAAATGATGGCACCAATTTCAAATCAGAAATCTGTATTCCATTTTCAATTTTCAACTTTCAATTTTCAATTTCTACCTATCTTCACAAACAAACAATTCATGCCATGCCCATCATCGCACCATCACTACTGGCTTCTGATTTTTTACACCTTGCTGATGAATGTAAAATGCTTAATGAGAGTGAGGCCGATTGGTTTCACCTCGATGTGATGGACGGTCGTTTTGTTCCCAACATTAGTTATGGATTGCCGGTGATTGAACAAATTCGCACAGCGACCTCAAAAATTTGTGATGTGCATTTAATGATTGAAGAGCCAGAAAAATATGCGCAGGATTTTAAAAATGCAGGCGCAGATATTTTGACGGTTCATTATGAAGCATGCCGGCATTTACACAGAAATATTCAGCAAATAAAAGATCTTGGTATGCTTGCGGGTGTAGCGCTTAATCCGCACACGCCTGTGCAACTGTTACAGGATGTTATGCAAGACATTGATCTAATCCTCATCATGAGTGTAAATCCTGGTTTTGGCGGGCAAAAATTCATTCCCCATACGCTTAAAAAAATCAAATTGCTCCGCGAAAGAATCGACACACTTGGCCTCAATACAAAAATTGAAGTGGACGGCGGCGTAACTTTAGCCAATGCAAAATCGATTATCGATGCAGGCGCACACGTACTCGTTGCAGGAAGTACCGTTTTCAAATCAAAAGATCCTAAGCAGACGATACACGAGTTGAAAAGCATTTAAGAGACGGAACGCAGATTTTCATGATTGTCATGATTTGTGATGATTTTTTTTATTTGATTATGGCACACAAATGACACAGATTAGACGGATTAGCACTGATCTTAACTTAACCTTTAGTGAGACGCTGACAAAACTTAGATTTCAATTTCTAGAATCATAATTCATTAAAAAAACACATCAGTTTCAGCATAGCTGCGCATAAGAAAAAATCCGTGCAAATCCGTCTAATCAGTGTCATCTGCGGGCTCACTATATCTCAAATCATGATCATCGTGATAATCATGAAAATCTGCGTTCAATATCTCTCCCCTTTCTCGAATTAAAAAGGTAATATTGCTGCGAACAAACCATTGCCGGTAATGACTTTAAGAAGATCATTTGCAGTATTATTCCTCCTTTTCCTTATCCAATTTGTGTCTGCACAGAAAAAAACGGCTGTTATTTCCGGCAGGGTTCTGGACGAAAATGAAAATCCGGTAGCACGTGTTTCTGTTGTTGTTTTGGGTCAAACAAATGGTATCTCCACAAGCGATTCAGGCACTTTTAAACTGAAAGTCCCGGCTAATAAAGCGTTCGCCATCGTATTTACTTATACAGGTTACAAACAAGAGCAACGCAATTTCATTTTGAATGAAAACGAAAATGAAATGGTTGTTATCCGCATGGAAAAAAAAGCGAAGGAACTCGAAGAAGTGATCATTACAAACGATCGCAAGCAACGCGAAGAAGCGGGCTTGATGCTTATCAATCCAAAACAGGTTATCAATATTCCCTCTCCTACTGGTGGCATAGAAAGTATGATCAAAGTGTTTGTCGGCAGCAACAATGAGCTTACATCGAATTATTCTGTTCGCGGAGGCAACTATGATGAGAATCTTATTTACGTAAATGACTTCGAAATATTTCGCCCATATCTCGTAAAAAGCGGGCAACAGGAAGGTTTGAGTTTTATCAATCCGGAACTGACACGTACCGTGAGTTTTTATAATGGCGGATTTCAGGCGAAGTACGGAGACAAAATGTCTTCCGTTTTGGATATTCAATACAAAAAACCAAAACGTTTTGGAGGCTCTGCATATATCAGTTTACTGGAACAGGGTTTTAATGTGGAAGGAACTGATAAGAAAAACAAGTTCACTTATTTGCTTGGCGTAAGAAACAAAAGCAACCAGAATCTTTTAAGCAGTCAGGAAACAAAGGGAAGCTATATTCCTTCATCCGCTGATTTTCAGGGATTGTTTACTTATCAATTTACCAATAAATTGTCTGCAGAACTATTAACCAACTTTTCCAAAACCAAATTCACACTTATACCAGAATTCAGCAGTCAAACGGCTTCTGTTTTTTCGGCATATTATACTTCCAATCTAGGTCTTGATACTTATTTTGAAGGCCGCGAAAAAGACGAATACAAAACCAATTTTGTCGGCCTAAGTGTAATCCAGCAACCGCGCAGCAATTTAAGATTAAAGTGGATGGCCAGTTATTTCCAGGACAATGAAAAAGAAACGGTCGATATAATCGGTGCCTACATTTTTGGTGAAAGAAGTTTTGATAAAACACAAAGTGATTACGGGCAAATAACAAATCCACTTGGCGTTGGTCAGTACCAGCAATACACCCGCGACCGTCTGAACATCGACGTTTGGAACATCAGTCATAAAGGTACACTTCGCAAAAACAGGAACTTTTGGCAATGGGGAGCTACGGCAGAGAAGCAACTTGTTCACGATAAATTACATGAATGGGAACTGCAGGACTCCGCCGGCTATACATTGCCTTACAACCCTTCACAGCTGAATATGTCGAGCTATTTGCATTCTGCAGCAGATCTCGACATCAACAGGTTTTCAGGCTACATACAGGACAATATCAGCTTTCACGATTCATCGGGATTTACATTGCAGGCAGGAGCAAGACTGAACTACAACACCCTTAATAAAGAATTTTTAGTTTCTCCACGGGTTGGTTTGTCATGGACACCTACTACCTGGAAAAGAGATATTGTTTTTAAAGGAGCTCTTGGATTGTACCAGCAACCACCGTTTTATCGTGAAATGAGGCGTTATGATGGCACGCTCAATACTGATCTGAAATCCCAGAAAAGCTGGCAGGTAACGGCAGGGATGGATTATAATTTCGTGGGACTTAACGATCGGGCATTGCGCTTTACAGCAGAGGCATATTACAAAGGCATGTGGGATGTTGTTCCTTACGACATCGACAATGTAAATCTTCGTTACTATGGACAAAATAACGCGAAAGCATATGCAACAGGACTTGAGATGCGCTTGTTTGGTGACATTGTAAAAGACGCCGAAAGCTGGGTGAGCCTTGGCTTTATGCGCACAAGGGAAAATATTGAAGGCGATTATTATTATGACTACAAACTTGATTCGCTGAATCAGCCTGTTGACAGCACTAAGCATGAGGGCGGTTGGTTCCGCAGGCCGACTGATCGCCTGATTACTTTTGGTTTATTTTTCCAGGATTATTTGTCGACAAATAAAAACTTCAAGGTTTATCTGAATACGCTTTACGGAACTAACCTTCCATACAATGTTCCCGGAAGTGTGAAGTACCGCAATGCGTTAACCATCGATCCATATATTCGCGTGGACATTGGCTTCAGCGCTCTATTGCTCGACAGCGACCGCAGCAAACGCCGCAGCCACAGCCCCTTCAAAGGTTTTGAAAACATATGGGCGACACTTGAGGTTTTCAATCTACTTGACAGAGATAATGTTATTTCTTATCAGTTCATCAAGGATTACTCAAATACCACTTACGCAATCCCGAATCGATTAACACCGCGGTTATTGAACATTAAAGTGGTTGCGCGGTGGTAAGCGCCGGAATGCAATTTGAAAATTGAAAATATGAAAATTTGAAAATGAATTGTGCAACACCGAACGCTGTTGGCGAAAAATCAAAAATGTTACACAGAAAGAATTAGCATATTTTCAAATACCCTCTCGAGTAAACTCATCATTTACTGTTCTCCACAGGCCCAAAGGATTCCCGTTTTTCAACTCATCTGGCAACAAACTATCCGGCCAGTTTTGAAATGCCATGGGACGAACGAAGCGCTTGATGCCATCTGCTCCTACTGAAGTAAAGCGACTATCGGTAGTGGCCGGATAAGGGCCTCCGTGGTTCATACTTAAACATACTTCCACTCCTGTTGGCACGCCATTCATAATGAACCGACCGCAAATATTTTTGATAGCTTCTATGAGTGATTCGTGTTGTTGCACATCATTTTCCGTTGCGATGATGGAAGAAGTTAATTGACCTTCAAGATGCAATGCAACCTGCTCCATTTGCTGATCATTTTCACAAATAACCAAGATTGAATAAGGCCCAAACACTTCCTGATGCAGTATTGCGTTCTTCAAAAATTCATTGGCACTAACCGTTGCTATCGTTGGTTGACCTTGATTTTCTTGCGGCTGCTGCGAAGACACTGCGGCAACATGCACATCGTTTTGCGATAATGCTTTTTGTCTTTTTTCCACAAATGCCTTTGCTATTCCTGGATGCAGCATTGTGCCAGGGGCAACATTTTTTATTTCCTCCGATAAACTTTTGAGAAACCGATCCAATGCTTCACTTTTGATGCCGATTAAAATTCCGGGATTCGTACAAAATTGCCCAACGCTTGCCGTGATGGATGCAGCATACATTCTAGCGGTTTGCTCTGCAGACTGTTGCAATTTTTCAGGGAGTAAAAAAACAGGATTTACACTTCCCATTTCAGAAAAAACGGGAATAGGTTCTTTGCGTTGATTTGCCACATCAAACAAAGCTTTTCCTCCGGCAAAGGATCCGGTAAAACCAACTGCTTTTGTGCGTGGATGCAACACCAGCGCTTTGCCTGTTTCAAAACCTTCGCCATGTATATGCGCAAAAATGCCGTCTGGCATTTGAGATTTTTTTGCTGCTGTGAAGATCGCGTTGGCGACCATCTCAGAAGTTTCGGCATGTGCAGGATGTGCTTTCACTACGACAGGACAACCGGCAGCAAATGCACAAGCTGTATCGCCGCCTGCTGTTGAATATGCGAAAGGGAAATTACTGGCACCAAATACAACTACAGGTCCCAGCGGCACCATCATTTTACGTATGTCTGGCTTTGGTGGAGTTTTATCAGGAATGGCGGTATCAATTCTAGCATCAAGCCAATCGCCGCGTTTGCAGGCATCGGCGTAGCTTTTCAATTGAAATACGGTTCTTTTTCTTTCTGATTCCAGTCTGCCCTTCGGCAAATTTGTTTCCTGGCTTGCTATCTCAATCAATGGTGTGGCAATGTTATCCAATTCATTCGCTATCGCATACATGAATTCAACTCTTCTTTGCAACGGCAATTTTCTGTAGGTCAAAAATGCATCCCATGATTTCTCCATTGCTGCATTTATATCTTCAGTTGTTGCGTCTTTAAATTTCATCGTTGATTCTTTTTTGATTAGAAAATGGAACGCAGATTTTCTTTTTTTAGCACACAGATGACACTGATTAAACTGATCTACACAGATTTTTTAACCACAAAGTGCGCGAAGTTATCGCAACGGAAACGAAGAATTCGCCAAAGACAATCCTTCATTTCTTTGCGGGACCTTGTGTTCTTTTCGGTTAAAAACTATTTGCATCATCTGAATTTCAATATTATCTGAGACTTATTTACTCAACCAAGATCCGTGTCAATTAGTCTAATCAGTGTCATCTGTCTGCCCAGGCTGCGTTCTTTCTCATTGCTTCAAAATCTTCGTTACATATTGCTGATCTTTTGTATGCACCACTAAAATGTACATTCCTGATTGCAAATTTTTGTCACGAATATCGAATTGATAGCTGCCGCCTGATTGCTTCGATTTCCACTGTGCGACCTGCCTGCCGGATATATCTAGAAGCGTTGCTGTCAGCACACTTTGCGCCCTGCCTTTTATAGCAAAAGCAACATTATCACTAACAGGATTTCCCAGCAAAGCAAATCCGTTTTGTACATTCACTTCGCTTCGTTTCAAGACAACAACATTGCTTAACGTTGATTCTCCGTCAATATCAATTTGGTTAAGCCTGTAATACAACTCACGTTGTGCTATATTGAAATCTGTAAAAGAATAGTGGTGCTGTTCCGCGTTTTGTTGAGTTGCTTTCACAAATCCGACTGCAGTAAAATTAGTGCCATCAAAAGATCTTTGGAGTTCAAATCCTTTGTTGTCGATTTCCCTGGTTGTCGTCCAGGTTACAACAACATCATTACCTTTTTCCTTAGCAGCAAAACTTAATAACTGTACAGGCAAAACAGATGTGATCATTACAGGATAATCTTCAGCCTGACCATACACAGGATCGTTACATGCGGAGTTAATATCCCGCACCGGAAAACCAGAATAACTTGAAAGATCATCCATCACACGCATGCGCACAACAACATTTTCTATGGCTTGTTGCGGCACTGTAAAAGTACCGGATACAATACTGTTTGGCGCAATATCAATTCTTGTATCGATACAAATCTGTTCTGATTCATTATCAAAAATGCCGTCGTTATTAAAATCGATCCATGCTCTTACCTGTTCCTCTTCTTCACCAAGAACAGTAATTGAAAATGTATTGGTGCTTCCTTTGGTAAGAGAAATTATATTAAGACATCCGCTTGCGGCGTTTAAATATCCACTTAGCGGATTATCGTCCTTCGCCGATCCGGATATAAAACACCTGTCGTTGATGGTGACGTTTGTTATACCAGCATAATAACCACTCAAACCAATTGTGTTGGTAGCCGGCGTACACCGGGCTCCTGTAATGGGCACAGCGCCGCCGGGGAATATAATGGGATTCAATGCTCTTGACTGAACTAAGGTGGGGCGGAATTCGAGAATGGCTGCGCGCATTTTGGCAACCTGTCCGGGAGTAAATCTATCCTGGCAATCCTCGGCAGAATAATCCATGTAATTCTTCACAACGCTATTATCAGGAGAACAATTACCGTAAGGAACATAAGGACAATCCGAGCGGCTTCTTTCATGTGGCCATGTGTCGCACACACCATCGCCATCTACTGTGCAGTCTACATTTGGCGGGCATCGGTCGGGAATACCGTCAAAGTTTGCGTCATCGCCTTCAAAGCTGTGGTACAGACCCAGCTCGTGCCCCATTTCGTGAGTAACGATCTTGTTTTGCCGGGTGCCGGCCTTCAAATTAAATCCAAGCGTCCCATCGGGATCGTAGCCAAATGCGGTACACACAATAACTAAACCATCTATGCCCGAAGGAGCGCCTGGCAGGTAGGTAAATCCCTGCGTTCCTGCACCTCCATCGTTTCCGTTTATTTCACTTACGACCCAAATGTTGCAATAGTTTGCATTGTTCCAGTTTCCAAGCTTCTTTACATCAAGTTCGTTTTGGTATCCCGGAAATGCGCTATTTGTTATGCCGTTTTGAAGATATCCATTTACGGAAGATCCGTCTAGCCGGTCAATTCCTGTGGTGGCCTGGCAGGACGGATCGATTTTTGCCAGCTCAAATTCAATTCCGGCATCCGTACTATTGCCCAGTTGTGCCCGGTAATATTTTGTGAGATAGGTGATGGCGCTTATGACTTGCGCATCAGAAATATTGGAACCAACACCAACTGCCTCTCCGTTATGGATAACGTGTACTACTACGGGAATTTTGTAGATAACGCCGGGAGTTCCCCCACCACCAACAGAGCCAAGTGTTTTGGAACCACTTTGGGTTTTAAATTTTTCGTTTACTTTTTTATATTGAGAATTATCTTTCTGGAGCTTGCGGTTTACTTCGTCGAAACCACAAGTATTTTGTGCAGCAATGCGGCTAAATGGAATACATAAAGCCGGAAGAATGACAACCCACAGGAACAGGCCCCTCATATGCAAGGTTTGTTATCGTAAGTTACCGATTTCCTTTGGCAGGCTGTATTGCAATTTACAAGTGTGTGATTTCCAGATATCTCCATAATTCAGCGGTGAGCATTTTGATAATTATGGTTTTCAGTGTGCGGATTGGAGGTTGTAAGCTTTACAACAGCGAAAATATTGTGCCAGTTTTGCCCTAAAAAAAACCGCCCCAACAATATTGTGGGGCGGCTCTTCATTTATCGGAAAAAATTTTACCATTTGTCAACATCTTCACCAAGAGTATCTGCAACCGGAGCTGCGGCAGGTGATGGAGCAACTGTAGTGGATTCAGCAACGATATTTTCGCTTGTTGCAACTTCCCCTTCGCTGTCGTAATTATCGTGGTTGTACGCGTCAAAATCAAAGTCGGGCATCAATTCTGTTTTCACGTAATCTACCGCTTCTGTCAATGCTTTTAAGAACTTGTTGAAATCCTCTTTGTAAAGGAAAACCTTGTGCCTGTCATAACCATCTTCGTTGAATTTCTTACGGCTTTCAGTAATTGTAAGATAATAATCGTTGCTGCGGGTTGCTCTTACGTCAAAGAAATAAGTTCTTCTCTTTCCGGCTCTGATGCGCTTACTGTAAACGCTCTCCATTCTTTTTTCATTACTTTCGTACGCCACGGTAATAATTTTTTACAGTTAGGAATTTTTTAATTATTGTTCAATAAGCTACAAATATAATATTGTTTTCGAATTGGCAAAATTTGAAACCATTGAATCTACTGATTTTTGTAAGTGTATCCACTTATTTTTTCAAGATTCTTTCTCGGAGTGTTCCTGCAACTGTTGTTGCTCATATAAATAAGCATAATAACCATTGCGTGCGATCAAGTCCTGATGTTTTCCCATTTCCACAATGCGCCCGTTTTCCAAAACAACGATCTTGTCAAAATCAAATAACGAGAATATTCTATGCGTAATAATAATCGCTGTTTTATGACGCAAAAACGCATATAGGTTTGATATAATCTCTTTTTCTGTGCTGGCATCAACGGCACTTAAACAATCATCGAACACTACCATTTGCGGGTTCTTGATCAATGCTCTGGCAATAGATATGCGCTGTTTTTGTCCTCCACTCAATGTTACACCACGCTCTCCTATCATCGTATCAAACTTACCGGAAAACTGGTTGATCTCTTTTTCCACGCTGGCAAATTGCGTCGCTTTTATAACGTCTTCAAAAGAAGCTTTCACAGCTCCGAAACGGATATTTCCGGTAACGGTGTCGCTGAACAAAAACACATCCTGTGGCACATAACTTATTTGTTCACGAAGTCTGTGTAGTTCCATTTCCTTTAGATTAGTTCCATCGATGGAAATAGTGCCGCTACCAGGGTCGTACATGCGTAAAAGCAATTGCGCAAGTGTCGTCTTGCCACTTCCCGTTCTTCCAATGATCGCAACTTTTTCTCCCTTTTTAATATCAAGAGAAAAATCCTTTAATGCGTGGATACCTGTGTCAGGATATACAAAATTGACATTGTCGAAGTGTATGTGGCCTGTCAACACCGGATCTACAGCCTTTGGTGAATTTGCGATAACGGGTTCCGTTTGCAAAAATTCATTGAGTCTTTTTTGCGAAGCCGATGCCCTCTGTACCATACTGGCTGTCCAACCGATGGCACTCACCGGGAATGTGAGCATATTCACATACATCACAAACTCAGCGATGGTTCCTGTTGTTACGCCAGAACCCGGAGTAAGCGAATAAAAACCACCGATCATGATTGTTAACAAAGTGCTCAAACCAATGATCAATGACATGGAAGGAAAATAAACGGCTTCCAGTTTCGCCAACCCTATAGCGTTGGTGCGGTATTCCTCACTTTTCTTATCGAAAAAACCAAGCATGGCTTTTTCCTGCACAAAGGATTTTATGACACGAATACCCGAGTAAGATTCCTGTGCCGCAGTGGTAAGATCTGATAACAGCGCCTGGATCCTTTCGCTTTTCCTGTGAATAATATTGTTGATGAAATAGATGATTGCAGCAAGTAATGGCAGGGGCGCCAGCACATACAAAGTAAGTCGCGGATTTTCTCTGACCATATAAGAAACACAAAAACCGATCGTAGCAGCAAGGTTGATAAAATACATCAATGCCGGACCGGTGTACATTCGCACACGGCTAACGTCTTCGGTTATGCGATTCATCAAATCTCCGGTGCTGTTTCTTTTATAGAAAGCCGAGTCCAGCATTTGATAATGACTGTAGACCTCATTCTTCTGATCATACTCGATCAGCCTGCTCATTACAATGATCGTTTGCCTCGTGAGGAAAAGAAAGAACCCACTAACCAGTGCCGTTATCAGCAATACAACGCCGCACAATACTATTTTTTGATTGAATGTAAATGATGCTGCAGAGTGGAACATTTGTGCAACAAGCGGATCATAGTTAAAGGAAACATTTTTAGGTTTGTAACCAGGCAGGCTGCTTTCTACCGCATCTACTACAAATCTTGTTATTTGCGGTTGTATGATCTTAAAATAGTTGGAAAGGATAATGAAAATAAACCCGAGCAAAAATCTCCAACGATATTTCCAGAAATACTTATTGACTGCCTTTAGGTGCTTCATCTTCTCACGAAGGTAGGAAATTGTTACAAGGCAAATTTTCCGCTTGTATAAAGACAACGATTCATTAATGATACAAATCATGCCGTAACCTTTTACAAATCAGCATTTAGCAAAATATCTACGGTTATTTTTGAATGCTTACAAAAATGATCGATATGAAAAAGAGAACTCCGGTTGCCAAGATCATGACGTCTGACGTAATATCTGTCGACATATGTGAAAGCCTGAAGAAGGTGGAAAAAATAATGCATGACAGACACATCCGTCACCTGCCGGTAATATCGCATGGTAAACTTGCAGGCATCATCAGCCATACCGATATTATGCGATTGAGCTTTGGTTCACTTTTCGATGGTCAGGAGTCTTCTGACGAGGCCATTTTTGACATGCTTAAATTGGAGCAAATAATGGTCTCTAATCCAAAAACCGTCGCCCCGACAGAAAGTATTAAAGATGTAGCTGAGTTTTTGACAAAGGCAGAATTTCACGCTTTGCCTGTAGTGGAAGATGGCAAACTGCTGGGCATCGTAACAACAACTGACGTCATCCGGTACCTGGTTGATCAATATGAATAGGCTCACAACCAACAGGAGAAAAGCAATATCCAATATCCGATAAATGAAATTACCTGAAATCACATGGTGTTTTGTTTACAAAGGGTATGTTTCAATCTGGCCCCGCCTCCGCAGGCGGGGTTCTTAATTTAGTGGAAAATTGAAAATAAAGAAACGACGGTCGTTGAAATAATTTTCAACTTTCAACTTCAATTAAAAAAACTTCCTTCGCTTGTCCAACTTTACCGATCCCGATTGTTGTATTTAAAACTTTACCCATGGGCAAATTAAATTCATTCACTTTCATAACACTTGACGGCTATTATAAAGGTGCCGGCAATGACATCAGCTGGCATCCGCATGGTGGAGATGCAGCGGAATATGCAGCTCAAAAATCGCAGGGAGAAAACACCCTAGTTTTTGGACGCTTAACATACGAAATGATGGCCGGCTTTTGGCCCACTCCAATGGCAAAGGAAAGTTTTCCTGAAGTGGCCGAAGGAATGAACAAAGCAGAAAAAATTGTTTTCTCCAAAACGCTTACGAACGCAACCTGGGAAAAAACAAGAATCATTACGAACGATATTATTGGTGAAATGAAGCACCTGAAAAAAACGAGTGAGAAGGATATGACGATCCTCGGCAGCGGAAGTATTCTTGCTCAATTCGCCAACCATGGTTTGGTGGACGAATTTATAATCATGCTCGACCCGGTCGCGATTGGAAAAGGCTCGTCTATCTTCCAAAATATTCAAAAGCAACTCAACCTGAAATTAAAAGAACACAAGGTCTTCAATAGCGGAATCATAGTGATGAACTATGTGCCGGCGTAGGGAGCACGCAGATGACGCTGATTGGACTGATTTGCGCTGATTTTTGTGCTAATAATTGAATAAGAGAATAACTGAACGTTGAATAACGAACTGTTCGATTACATCTTATGAAAAGATCAATGTAAATCAGTTTAATCCGTGTCCTCTGCGTGCCTTAGATCAATTCTAGCTTATAGACTCTCAAACTCTGACCACTGAAGTGTTTCGTGCAATGTGCAATTACTGCTGGGGTTATGTTCATTAAAAATCAGGTTTCATTCTTGCAATTAGAAATTAAGCGGAGTTTTTGTTCTCTTGTTTTAAGCCATTGCACCTGGCTATCCGTATCCGGAACTTTTAATCCTCTGACCTTGCTAATATCGACAAAAATTGCATCTGATCGTTGACCAAACAATAAAAGGATACATGCAGCAATGAGCGACGACCGTCCTATTCCCATTCTGCAATGAATCACCACAGAACTTCCATTCTGAATAACTCCTGCAAGATAGGTCGTAAGCCAATCGACTTTGTCGGTTGCTTTAGGTACTTCGCGATCCGCTATTGGAAAACTAATAAACTCAATCGAATTGTCTTTGCAAAAGGTCTCCTCTTGTCGCAACCCAAGCTCATTAACTTCTTCACTTTCCAATAGGGAAACCAGAAGTTCTACTTTTTGTTTTTTTATGCTGGCTATTTCATCAGCAAGCCAATCGCCTCCCCGAGGCCTTGCCATGATGCCCAATCTCCCAGCATTGTCGCTATGATATATCCAATAAATCTTTGTGAACATAATTGTCCTAGTTACGAATTACAATGGCATTCCTTCACAATAAAGAACCGTCCATACTGGTTGCGGTTGTTTACCACAAATATAATAAACCGAAAATGGCAGCGGCAAAAGAAACCATTCGCCTATTTTAAAAGCCCCCAAACCTTTGTATATTTAAAGTAACACCCAACGATTGCGTCTTTCGGTTATATCATTTAACGATGCCTGTATGAAAACCTTGCTTGTTACATTGCTAGCCATTGCCTTTCAGTTTGCGTTCGCGCAACAGCCAAACAAAAGCACTCCTTTTCCTGGCAGGGATTCAGTTTATATTTCCGGCAAGGTTGTAGATGAATCCGGCAAGCCGATGGAAAATGTGATGGTGCTTGTTTATCCATTTTATACAGAAAAATTCGATGTTACCTGGTATGAGCAGGACACTTTTTACACAAACACAGAAGGCAAATATGTTGCAGCCTTGAACAGCGGACAATTCTCAAATCACTTATACTTCAAAGCAAAAGACTGTCTTCCTTCAAGCATTTATCTGCCCAATAAATCATACTGGCAAATAGCTGATGAACCAGTAAAATTGCTTAGCCGGAAGCAGCATTATTTCGATACCAGAAAGATTGACAAAAAAGACTTGTCGCTCACAGTTGAAAAGGCACTTCAAAAATATAAAGTCAGTATAAGCCAAACGAAGCTCTTCTCCTACCCGACGGATATTGGCAATATGAGGGGTCTTCGATTTGAGACCGCCGACAGCTCCATGATCGTATTAGCTACAGAAAATTTTTATAACAATCCGGCAACGAATAAATCCGATCTTCTTGATAGAAAAATAACCGGCATCGGCATCGCTTTTGTAAATGGTGACAAAGTCATTTTAGGTAATGGCTTAGAGATTGCTGAACGAAAAATATATAACGAATATTTCCAGGAGAAAAAAGATTTGGAGGCGAAGCAACAACCTCAAAAAAAGCAATAAAAAAAAGTTGTATCAAAAATAAAAATGACTCCTGAGAATCGCGTAAACGACTACAACGCTCCGTTAGAGACCTGAATAAAAAGAGGCTGACTCATACAATTTGAGGCAGCCTCTTTTTTATTGCTTATAACTTATTTGAAACTTAAAGAGTGGAATCAAACTCATAACTCAAAACCATCCGTCCTCCAACAAACCCGCCTCTACCATTGCTTTCCAAAAATCTGCAGGTACCGGTTGATTAACCATATTGACAGTTGCTCTCAACCTTTCTGGTTTAGAAGCCGCGACCGCAATACTGTTCACTCCGGGGGCGGTCAACCCAAATTGCAAGGCCACAGCCACATGCGAAAGACTATGCTTTTTGCAAAGCTCATAAAAACGTTCGCGCCAGCTAAGCAACTCCTGCCCGCGTTTTGTGGTCTCATCTACCATTTGGTAGTTATAAAAATTGCCGCCCGTTAAGAACCCGCCGTTGAATACCGCTGAGTTAATAACAGTAACATTTTTATCCGCTAGTGACTTCATAAAATGCGCCAGCTCTTTCGGATGGCTATGAATGCTCATACTGTTTGCGATCATTACCCAATCAAAATCTATATCATGGCTTAAGCGTTCAATCGATCGCCAGTTCTTTGCACCAACACCCACCGCGTCTGCTTTACCATTTTTCTTCAATTCGAAGAGTGCACGATAAGCCTCTAAAATTTCTTTGTATCTCTTTTCTTCATCTGTTGCATCCGTCGCCACAGCTAAATATTCGTCCGGATCATGTACCGATACAAAACGTGAGTCGTGTCCACCCAACAATTGGTTGCCTTGTTCGAAGCACGCCAGGATGCCATCGTAACCCAGCTTCTGCACAGCATCGTTCTTGATATCCTTCCAGATACCTTTCTCAAATGTAGGCTCGCCTGTGGTTAACGGCACGCGATACCAACCCAATTTATTACTGATGATAACGTCTTCTGGTGAGATCGAAAGTTCTTTCAGGCCCTTGCCCAATGCTTCAAGCGCAAGACCCGCGCCGTATTTGCCGGCAGTATCAAAAAAATATGGCTTATCAGACAGGGAAACATATGCCTCAATCAACGCAGTCTTTTCTTCCTGCGAAAGTGCATTGTAGAGGTTACCCAATGTACTGGTTCCTAAAATGGCCTTCGGTAAATTAACGTGCATGACCGAAAATAGCCACATTTCAGTTCGCAGAAAAATCAAATTTGCGTATTATATTAGCATGAGAGAGGAGCGCAGATTTTTATATTGTGATGATTTACGCAGATTCTTATGAGATTTGAAATTTGAAATTCAAAGTTGCGAACGACTTTACTTCTATGATAAGTAATCTCAAATTAAAAAATCATAGCAAATCATCACAATCATAAAAATCTGCGTTCCTTTTCTCCTAACATCTCTCTATCCTTGATTTCAAAATCTTCCGCGCAAAATGGATGCGACTTTTGATCGTACCAATGGGTTCATTTAGCATCTCAGCAATTTCGTCGTACTTAAAGCCTTCAAGGTGCAGTAAAAAACTTTCTCTGAAAACAATAGGAAGTGCATGAATTCTTTCCTTAATCTCTTTTATCTCTAATTCGATTGGCAATATATTTCTGAGTGTGAATTCCACATTACCTGCTTCCGGTTTTCTGTAACACTTAAGCAGTACAGTTTGATAGGTTTCTTTTCTGCGATAGTTGTTAATAAATATATTGCGCATGATCGTGTACAACCACGCTCTCACATTGGAATTGGCTGAAAATCTTTGCTTGTTTGCCAGAGCTTTATAAATTGTGTCCTGTACCAGATCTTCTGCTGATTCCCGGTGATTTGTAAACTTCAACGCGAATGATTTCAAATCTTCAGTATTGGCTGTTATCAGTGTATCAATTTCTGCTGACATAGATTACGATTATAGAATAAGTATTGGGTTAAAATTCATGAACCTTTTCAAAAGCCATCGCACAGGTCAATTGCTTATGAAACAGCATCAGGCAAATAGCACTTTGAATTCCTCCCAAAATAGTTTCTTTTATACAAGCCGGAGGGGCTTAACAGTTAAATGGATATGTGAAAAGACAGCATTGAAAGCATTATTTCTGTGTGTATTTTTATCTGTTTAATTTAACTATCAGGTATTCGACATTATCATTCTGAACATTCTTTTTGCAAAAATTCGACGCGATAGTTAATAGTTTATCGAATGATTTTTTTTGGAAACATCTCATTATGTTTTTCAAAAAAACAGATGGACAAAGCGAACCGGCTATGGTTTGCAAACCATACTCTTCTTAGGGAGCATAGCTGCAGCTGATTGTCGCTATGCTTGTTCCGGTGCATGTTTCACTACATTCATGTTTTATCGTTAAAACTTTTCTTCAACCATCGATTCTCCAAAACCCTTGTTATTATTGAGTTTCAGCCTATCAATCATATAGTTGAAAAAAATATTTTCAATTTTTTGAAATCTTTTTTGGCAAATAAATCCCGGCACCTTTATTTTGCACCCGGAGAGATGGCAGAGCGGTCGAATGCGGCGGTCTTGAAAACCGTTGACTGTCACAGGTCCGGGGGTTCGAATCCCTCTCTCTCCGCCAAAACCCTTCAAAAAAGGAATTTAAAAGCGCTATTTTTTAGCGCTTTTTTGTTGTACCTATCCGTCGTGATCAGATTAGTTTGAGTGATCCTCATAAACCCCAAAAACTATCTGCAATAGACACAGCGCAATTCCCTGGCAACTATCATCCTCTACAAGCAAAGCAAACCGAATTTCAGGCTTCTTCCCGCAAACAAACAATGAAATTATGTGCTACACAATGGCTTCATCGCTTCAAAAAAAACACTAAAAATCTGCTGCTATGTACAAGGGGCAGTTTACTGTTAAACGCTTTCGAATACGCGAAAAGAATTGTATCTTAAGAGACTGTAGATTCTGCTAGTGTAACACCCGTAACGCATTCTTATAACAACTCCATTATGCAAAAATCACATGCACCGGTAAAGCCGGCCAAGAAAAAAAGTATTAAACCCAATGGGAAGGTAAATCCCACATCTGCAAAGGCAACTTCCCTGGGAACAGCAACAGATAACGGAGAGCCGGAAAACAAATCCTGGGTGGGAAGAATACCACACATAGAGCCCGGCGTATACGCTGATGGCCTGCCCTATCCCGACTTTAATTATCTCGCGTTTAAGCTGATTCTTAAACCCAACCGGTTCATTTCAAGAGACAGCATGTTCGACTTCGCAAAAGTGATTAAAGCGCCGGCTGCAGAACACGGTGTTAGTTATAACATCAGTAACTATATTGACGCTCCCACAAAAATTCGCGAGATCATTTTTATAGACACAGATGATTTCAGGTTGTACAACAACTCTTTCATTTTGCGTCGCCGCATAACATACGTAAATGGATTCCCCGAAGGCGATCCGGAGATTGTCTTCAAGTTTAGAAATGCGGACCTGCAAAAGACGGCAGAAACAGATGTACGGCCGCAAATACAGGGAGATTACCAGGTAAAATTCAAATGCCAGGTATTGCCGCTGAAAGAAAAACTCGGCGGCATACGCATTCTGTATTCCAACAATGTGCAGTTCCCGCGCAAAAATGTAACACAGAGTGATGTGCTTTCATTTGATGTTATATCGGAGGTATTCCCAGCTTTACAGTCGCTAAAACAGAAAGAGGGAGAAAGAATAAACCTGGTAAATGGCGCCATTGTAGAAGAAGTGCTGCAAGATATTTGCATGCTGGATTTCGGAGATGGCCTTACCGCAAAAGCGAATGTTGGCATCTGGCGCACCCGTGGAGAGCATCGTCCGCTCATTGGTGAATTTGCTTACCAGATCAAGTTTAGAGACAGAAAGCAACTAACCCGCGAAGCAATGCAACGTGCCGAAGCATTTTTCCTTTCGCTGCAGTATTCAGCAAAAGATTGGATGGCTTTGAATGCTACGAAAACGGGCATTGTGTACAGATTGCTCGGCAACCCTCCTAAATCCAACGAGTAATATATGGCGCGACGATCATCACAAAGGGCTGAAGCGCTGATGAAAAGACTCGGCCTTTCATTCGATCATATTCTTGCAATGAGGTTTGCAGTGAACGTTGCTATTGCCACATGGATCACATGGACTACGCTGCGATATCTTGCCGATACCAATCCCATTTGGGCGATCGCATCAATGGTGGCAGCATCAGATCCTCAACCCACAGAGGCGCGTAAAATGTTTCGCGCAAGGCTTATCAACGTATTGGTTGGCTGCGCAGTCGGCCTTGTATTTCTGCTTATAGGTGGCGCAAAAGAATGGTTGTTGCCCGTTGCGCTTGGCACAACTGTGCTCGTTTCATCCTACGTCGTTCGTATTAAAACAATGTGGCGGCAGGCTCCAATTACGGCGGCAGTAGTGATAGCAGCAAGTATTACACACGGAGCTTCAACAAGAGTAGGTATTGAATACGGTCTGCATAAAGTCGCTGAAGTTATTTTCGGCTGTCTCGTTGGCTTTTTGGTAAGTCTGGCCATGTCAAGAGTCTGGTTCATTCAACGCACGCCGGAAGAAACAAAAATCTTATCGAAGTAAGCTATACCCGGAAGAAGTAAAAAGTAAAAAATCAAAATTCAAAAGCTTGCAACGAAACCGCACTAAGCAGAAAACAAATCAGCGCAAATCAATATAATCAGCGTCATCTGCGTGCTACCTCCAAAAAAGAAGCCCGGCTGAAGTCAATCAGACGGGCGTTCAAAAAAATCTAAAACTATCTTATGCTAAAACTTTATCGCCGTACATTTCTGCACGCAATTGTTTTACTCTATCGTCTTCAAGATATTCATCAAATGTCATCAGCCTGTCGATAGCGCCGTTTGGTGTAATTTCTATTACACGATTTGCAACCGACTGCATGAACGTATGGTCATGTGATGTCAATAACACAATGCCTTTAAACGTTGTCATGCTTTCGTTGAAGCTTTGGATGCTTTCCAAATCAAGGTGGTTCGTTGGTTCATCAAGAACAACCACGTTAGGATTTTGCAACATCATACGGCTCACCATACAACGTACTTTTTCACCTCCACTTAATACACCTACTTTCTTCATGATCTCATCTCCGCTGAACAACATCTTTCCAAGAAATCCACGAAGGAACGGCTCATCCACGTCTGTAACTGTTGGTGGCACATATTGACGCAACCAATCCATCAGGTTAAGATCTTTGCTGTTCTCAAAAAACTCAGTGTTGTCGTTAGGCAAATAAGCGGCTGTAATGGTTGTACCCCACTCAAATTTACCGCCGTCAGCTTGTATTTTATTGTCAATGATTTCAAAGAAAGAAGTCAATGCTAAAGGATCTTTCGAGAAGAAAGCGATCTTATCATTTTTACTTACTGAGAAACTGATGTCTTTGAAAAGAATACGTCCATCATCAGCTTTCTTGGTTAGTTTCTCAACGTTCAAAATCTGGTTACCAACTTCCCTATCCTGTTTGAAAATAATACCTGGATATTTACGGTTAGAAGGCTCGATATCTTCAATAACCAATTTCTCCAATGCTTTCTTACGGCTGGTAGCCTGTTTACTTTTAGAAGCATTCGCACTGAATCGTGCGATGAAGTCAAGCAAGTCTTTACGCTTTTCTTCCATCTTCTTGTTCTTGTCGGTCATTTGACGCGCAGCCAATTGGCTTGACTCATACCAGAATGTATAGTTACCAGTGTAAATTTTGATTTTCTGACGATCAACGTCTGCTACGTGTGTACAAACCGCATCCAAAAAGTGACGGTCGTGCGATACAACAATTACGATGTTCTCATATTCTGCCAGGAAGTTCTCCAACCAGCTGATTGTTTCCACGTCAAGGTGGTTCGTAGGCTCATCCAGGATCAGTGCGTCCGGATTACCAAACAATGCCTGCGCTAACAAAACACGCACTTTCAAACTACCACTTACATCTTTCATCAAAGAGCCATGATGTTCTTCTTTTACACCCAATTCGCTCAGTAAACTTCCTGCATCACTTTCTGCAGTGTAACCGCCCATTTCGCCAAACTCACCTTCCAATTCGCCCGCACGGATACCGTCTTCTTCGGTGAAATCTGCTTTCGCGTAAATAGTGTCACGTTCCTGCGACACTTCCCACATTTTCTTGTGGCCCATCAACACAGTATTCAATACAGTAATTTCGTCAAATTCAAAGTGGTTTTGTTTCAACACGGCCATACGCTCACCGGGAGTAATGCTTACAGAACCTTTACTTGGTTCTATTTCACCAGATAAGATCTTCAAGAATGTAGACTTACCTGCACCGTTCGCTCCGATAACGCCATAACAGTTGCCTTTGTTAAACGTTAAGTTCACTTCGTCAAACAATACCCTTTTTCCAAATGATAGAGAAACATTATTAACCGTAATCATGTAATTGCTAAATTTTTCGAGTTGCAAAGGTACGATAATACAGGCAGGAGAAAAAGTAAAAAGGCAAAAGTAAAAAGGCAAAAACGTTAAGGTTCGGCCTTTACAGTTTCACGCAAAGGCGCAAAGAAGCGAAGACCGCAAAGGTTCTCTAGCTTGAAATAACACATGCATAATCAATACCTTACCTTTTTGACTTTTTAATTTTTACTTTTGACTTATTTTCAATTCCAGCGTAAACTCACCTCTATAGGGTTTTTCCGCCATCAAATCCTCGCCTATTAACAATTTGTAAAGTCCTGTCTTCTTAATGTCATAATTAAGCTCCTTTCCAAATGGGCCATCAGAAGATTTGTCTGGCATAAATATCTGGTTGAACCGGATATTGCCCTTGTCACCAGGAGTTATGATTCTTCCGAAGAGAACGCACTTATTTCTAACCTGGAAATTACAAGTTACAGGCGCTGATATCTTAAGAATTCTTACTGTTAAACTATCACCATTTTGCGGCAGTTCCAGGTTCAAAACGGAGTCAGTTTGCACGGCACCGTTTTCCGGAGATTTGGCAGGCGAAGTGGCGGCATCCTCAGTGTGTTTTTCGATCCGCTCCTGCGTCAAACTATCTGCATGCCCCTCGGTGACAGGAGATTTTGAACCATTATTGTTGCAGGAAACAACTACAAGACAGGCAATTAGGATCAATGTGCTTTTCATGAGAAAACTTTGAGGGATCTGCAAAAAAACTGTTCCTCAAGATGTACGGTGTACGACATTCGTTAGGGTGCATCATTCTAAGGCATTTCGTACTGCGTACTTCGTACATCGTACACGTTAATGCCCCCAAAGATTGCCCAGATACCCTCCCACTTCCATCATCCACGCGATGCCAAGATGCACCATTAAACCACCAAGGATGGAACGGGTTCTGTAGGTGATACAGCCCAATAAAAATCCGCCGAAGAAACTCGAAATACATTCCAGCAAAGGCTTGCCAAAATGAATGCTGCAGTAAAATGCGGCCATTGGCAAAATGGCATCGGGACCAACGTATCTCGCAAATGCTATCACTAAAAAGCCTCGAAAAAAAAGTTCGATACTTACAAAGTCAAGTCCGTAAGAAATCTCATAAAGCAAATGATAAAACCAGTTGTTTGAAGTATGTTCATCGATGAAATAGATGTTCTTCATTTTTGGATAAGCGTTCAAAAAATCATGCTGCGTAGAAGCGAAAGTTATCAGCGGGATCATGCATAAGAGCATGACAGCATAAGGTTGCCATACAAAACCTTTTGTTGTTAGGCCCCAAAAACTTTCATCGTTTTGCCATATTTTTCTTGCCAGCCACAACAAACAAACTGTAATGCATAATCGAAGTGGCAAGTCAACAATAATACTCACGTATTGCGACCATGGTGACACCAAAACCTGATTGAGCAAGGGTTTCCAGCCGCCTGCACTTACCTTGACAGCAAATATTGCCGGCGCAACAAAGACCAACACCCAAAAAAATTTATCTTTTGTCAGTAGTTCTTTTTTGAAAAGAAAAATAATTAGATAAGGAATGATGAAGGCTGTTAAATAGATAAAATAAAACCCCCAAAATTGCTTTACACCTCTATAACCGTAAATAACTTCTGTTTCTATATGATAAGTGTAATTCAAAGTGATGAGCATTGCTACAACTGGAATAACACATAGCAATATGCGCTTATCAATAATAGAAAAGGAATACTTTATGTAGGTGAAAATTGTTTTCAAACGATGATTTTATGGAACGCAGATTTTGATGATCGTGAAGATATGTTATGATTTGACAAGTCGACACTCAAAATCAAAATTAAAAAATCAAAACTTTGACCCTAATAATTAAGACAGGGAGATAAACAAACTCCGTTGAAGACTGGAAGCAACAAACAAAAGGAAGATTAACCTATAAAAATCAGTGGAAATCATGACAAATCTGCGTCATCTGCGTGCTTCTCTCAGCTCTTAAAGCTCTCCTGCATTTTATCCAGGAAATTCGAGTCGATCATTTTTGCAGCAAGTTTAATCATGTTCATGAATGCCTTGGCGTGGGAAATGCCGTGGCCGATAATTACAGGTTTGGAAACCCCAAGAACGGGCGTTCCTCCGTAATTTTCGAAGTTGAATTGCTCAAGGTATTCGTGGCGAATGCCTTTTTGATGGGTGATCTCGTAAAAAGATTCAGCCATTTTGAGAATCACATTTCCGGTAAATCCTTCGCAAACCATTACGTCTGCTTTGTCAATGAAAATATCCCGGCCCTCTATGTTTCCTACAAAGTTGATCTGGTTATTTTCTTTCAACAAAGGATATGTTCCTTGCGCAAGAATATTACCTTTTCCTTCTTCTTCGCCTATGTTTACCAATCCCACTTTAGGATTTTCAATGCCCAAAATGTATTTGGAATAAAGCGATCCAAGAATAGCAAATTGATTCAGATGTTCCGGCTTGCAATCTGCATTGAGGCCTACATCTAATAACAAACCAGCGGTACCGTCTTGCTTTGGAATAATTGTAGAAATAGTGGGGCGCAAAATACCTTCAATAGCTTTGATGCTGTACATGGCTCCTACCAGCATGGCGCCGGTGTTGCCTGCACTGATAAAGGCATCGATCTTTCCTTTTGCCAAAGCGTAAAAACCAACAGCTATAGAGGACTGTTGTTTTTCCTTAAGGGCTTTCGTGGGGTGCTCGTTCATCTCAATTACCTGAGGAGCGTGCACCACGGAAATATTTGGAGCGTTTAAATTAAACTGCTCCAAAAGCGGACGAACTTTTTCTTCGTCACCGAAAAGCACAAAATTAGCCGGAGAAACATGTTCATTCATGAATAGATGAAGGCCCTTCACAGCTTCCAGCGGTGCAAAGTCTCCACCCATTATGTCTAATCCAATGTTCATCTCCGGCCAAGCTATTAAATAAATCTTTTAACTAAGGACTATTTCTTGATGGGCGATTTTTCAGCTACCAATTTACCTTTGTAGAACAATTTACCTTCGCTCACGTGTGCACGATGACGTACGTGTGTTTCACCAGTTGTGCTGTCTACACTCAAAGTTGTTGTTTCAGCTTTGTAGTGTGTTCTTCTTTTAGCAGAACGTTGCTGTGAATGACGTCGTTTGGGATTTGGCATAACTCAACAATTTATAATACAAATAATCAATTATCTAAATCTTTAAATTTCTCTAACCCTTTCCAGATGGGGTTTTGGGTTTCATTGTTCCCGGTATCCATCTTCTTCAACATATCAAGAACCTCTTTGTTACATTTTGGTCCGCCCATTTCATCTTCACTGCACATTTTCTGCATCGGGATGCTAAGGTTAATAAACTCATAGATCCAATCGGATACATGTAAATGGCTCTCGGTTCTGGAAATATAATAAACATCGGGATCTTCCTCTTGTTCATTCATTTCTTCCGGGTTTTCCACCAGTTTTACGACTATGTTAAATTCGTCCCACAAATTAAATGGGAGCGGATTTCCACACCTGTCGCAAACTACTTCCAGCCTGCCACCAATTTCAAATTTCAACAACATAAAGCCGGTCTTCTTATCAAGACTTAACTTTACAGTGGCGTCTACATTTGAAAAATCCTGCGCCTGGTACGCTTCAAAGAATTTATCTTTAATTTCATAGTTATATTCATGAACACCAGGCTTTAAACCCACAAATGCTATATCAAATTCCCTACGATGACTCATGAATGCCCTTTTAAAGAGTTTGCAAAGGTAAGGGATATTTTTGGAAAAATATCTTTCTCTTAAAACAAATTTAATCAACTAGTTAATATTCTCACTGTCCAATTTTTTCCACAGCTCACCGTCCCGAAAATGGAATAATTTTTTAACGTGTTCAAAATAAATGACATGGCTAAGAAATCCATTATAAATCAACCTGATCAGAACAAGCATTCGGGCAAACCCGATCCGAAAAAACTTAGCAGTGACCCAAAGCACCAGGCAGAACTACACAAAAGAACGAACAAAAAAGGGTACAATGAGCAAACGACCGGCAATACTCCGGGAGCTGAGAAAACATCGAATGAAGACAAGCATGATGGTTAAAGCTAAATGCCAAATGCCTAACGTTTAACGCATGTTGGTACTGCTTTTTGCGTTAAGCATTTGGCGTTCTGTAGTAATGCAATAAAAACTAAAAACTTCAAACCATGAGAGCAATTTGGACCGGATCACTGGGCTTCGGCCTGGTTAACATCCCTGTTAAATTGTATAGTGCTGTGGAAGACAGCAATTTAGATCTTGATATGCTGGACAAAAAGGATCATTCGCACATAAAATTTATGCGGGTGAATGAAAAAACCGGCAAAGAAGTGAAGTGGGAAAACATTGTAAAAGGCTATGACCTCGATGGCAAATACGTGATACTGACGGATGAAGATTTCCAAAAAGCCAGTCCGGAAAAGACCAAACATATTGAGATCCTGCAGTTTGTGGAACAAGCAGAGGTTGATTCAATGTATTATGAGTCGCCTTATTACCTGGCGCCGGAAAAAACGGGCACTAAAGCTTATGCCCTTTTGCGGGACGCATTACAGAAATCAGGTAAGGCAGGCGTGGGCACATATGTTTTGAGAAACAAGGAAAATATCGGCTTGATTAAAGTATCGGGCGACGCACTAGTGTTGAACAAAATGAGGTTTGGAGAAGAAATACGTTCGTCAAAGGAATTGAACCTTCCTGAAGCCAATCCCAAAGCGACAGAGCTAAAAATGGCGATGGCGCTGATCGACCAGCTTACGGAGAAGTTTGATATGTCGAAATATCATGACACTTATTCTGACGAGCTGATGAAACTGATCAAAGCGAAAGCAAAAGGAAAGGTCATCACGCCTGCTCCGCTTAAATTGGTGCATTCAAAATCGCAAGATCTGATGTCGCAATTGAAAGCGAGTTTAGAAGGAAGAAAAAAGAAAGCTTCTTAATTAATTGAAAGTTGAAAGTTGAAAATGCAGGGGCGAGTTGCATTCGTCCTACGGCCTTACAGATGTTGCAATAAACGATAACGAAAGCTGTGTAGAAACCAATCCCTTTCCGGCCTTTGTTTTCTCTTTGCGCCTTTGCGTGAAATTCACTCAAAAAACAACAAAATCATTTTATGGAAAATACAGTCACCGTCGATAAGCACACTTTGGAGTTTACAAACCTGGATAAGATCTATTGGCCAAAGGAAAAATTTACCAAAGGCGATGTGATTCTCTATTATGAAAAGATCGCTCCTTACATTTTGCCTTATTTAAAGAACAGGCCTTTATCACTTTTGCGTCACCCAAATGGTATTGAACAGCCCGCATTTTTCCATAAAGATGCGGGCGATAATGCACCGCAGTGGATGACGAAATTTGAGATATTTTCCGAGTCTGCCAACAAGGATATCAATTACATTGTATGCAACAACAAAGCGACATTATTGTACGTCGCAAACCTCGGCAGCATTGAAATCAACCCGTGGAACTCTACTATCAAAAAACCTGACAATCCTGATTACATTGTTATTGATATTGATCCTTCTGACGGAAACACTTTTGACCAGGTGGTGGAAACGGGTTTGGCGGTGAAAGAAGTTTTAGACAAAGCGGGAATTGATGGTTATTGCAAAACGTCGGGAGCATCCGGATTGCATATATATATTCCTTTTGGAGCAAAATACAATTACGATCAGGCGAGGGATTTCGCGCATGTGATCGCTTCTCTTACCGTTGAATTATTACCAGATTTCACAACGCTTGAACGTTCATTATCAAAGCGCGGCAAGAACAATATTTATATTGATTTTTTGCAAAACAGAAGGGGACAAACACTAGCTTGTGCATACAGCATTCGCCCTAAGCCCGGAGCCACCGTATCCACTCCTTTGGAATGGAAAGAAGTCAAAAAAGGTTTGACGCCTGCACAATTTGATTTTAAAAACATCTTCAAGAGGGTTGAAAAAAAGGGAGATTTATTTGCGCCCGTGTTGGAGAAAGGAATTGATTTGAAGAAAGCGTTGAAGAACCTGGGCGTGTGAGAGGGCACGCAGATGACACTGATTTAGCTGATTAACACAAATTTGATTGCACACGGATGACACGGATTGGACGGATTTATTTTCGACACATGTTTGAAGTGCTTAAAAAAATATATCTGAGAAAAATTCTCAAATCATATTATCTGCTTGCTATAAAAAGATCCGTGTAAATCCGTCCAATCCGTGTCATTCGTGTGCCAATTTACTCAGGCACTCGTTGTACTCCCTCCAAATATTTTCAACCACTTCACCAGCAGGAAGAATATCTTTAACCAACGCACTTACTTGTCCTATTTCTAATTCGCCTTCATCGAGGTCGCCTTCGAACATGCCTTTTTTGGCACGGCCACGGCCAAGTAATGTTTTCATTTCTTCTTCCGTAGCGCCGGAGAGTTCAGCTTGTTTTACTGCTTCAAAAAAATGATTTCTCAGGAGACGAACCGGTGCTAACTTTTTCATACTTAACAACGTATCTCCTTCTTCGCTGTTGATAACAGCATTCTTGAAGTTGATGTGAGAAGATGCTTCATGAGTAGCCACGAAACGGGTTCCCACTTGTATACCTTGGGCGCCAAGCACCATCGCGGCGAGCATTTGCCTGCCCGTTGCAAAACCACCAGCAGCAATCACCGGAATTTGAACCGCATCAACAACTGCGGGAATGAGCACCATTGAAGTAGTTTCTTCTCTCCCATTGTGTCCGCCAGCTTCAAAGCCTTCTGCAACTACAGCGTCGCAACCCGCTTGCTGTGCCTTTAATGCAAACTTGCTGCTGCTTACAACATGCACAACCGTAATTCCTTTTTCCTTTAAGACGCTTGTCCATGTTTTAGGATTGCCGGCGGAAGTGAAAACAATCTTTACTTCTTCGTCAATAATTGTTTGTATGTGCTTGTCAATATCAGGATATAATAAAGGGACATTTACTGCAAAAGGCTTATCAGTTGCGGCTTTGCATTGTTGAATGTGATAACGCAACACATCGGGATACATGCTGCCGCTGCCTATCATCCCTAAACCTCCGGCATTACTAACGGCACTGGCTAAGCGCCATCCGCTGGCCCAGATCATGCCGGCTTGTACAATGGGGTACTTCGTGTTGAAGAGATTGGTGATGTTCATATGGCTGACGTGACTGAATAACTGAATGACTGAATAACTGAATGGTTCTTTTTCGATTTTGGTCGATAACTATCAACCACTCAGTTATTCAGTCATTCAGTTATTCAGTTATTAGTGATTAGTATTGAAAATAAATTTCCGTCGCTCCGTAACCATACGAAGGTTGGTACTGGTTAACGAAAAATCTTACTTCTTTACGGTGCTTTAACAGATCGTGTATTTCGTCGCGAAGCTTGCCGCTACCTACACCATGAATTACGGTGAGGCTTGGTTGCCTGTGCTGCAATGCCAGTTCGTAATACTTTTCGAACTCGCTTAACTGAAGCGACAAAATTTCGAAGTTGCTCATGTGCTTCCAGTTGTCGGTGATCTTTTCCATGTGCAGATCGATCACTGTACGTGCTGGCGGCAGGTTCTGGCGCACTTTGGACGCGTCATAAACCTTGAAGCCTTTTGCTGCCAGTTTACCTAATTCAAATGTATCTGCTTCGACCGCTTTTTGTGGATAGACATCAAACAGCTGATACGAAAACGTAGGTTCGCCTTTTTCCTTCAACTCTTCAATCTTTGTAAAAAGCTGTTTGGGTTTCAGTTTGAGATTGCTTTCGAAATGTGAAGCTTTATCTTTTTCGGGAGTGATCAGGGAAAATTCAAATTCAAAATTGGGACTGTCACTCAAATCGGAAAATGGCACGTCGTGCAAATAGAAATCTTCAAATGCGTGTACCTGGTTTTTCAAACCAAATTCAGACTTGCCAAAGTAGTTGACTTTATATTCGAAATTGTAACCGGTTTCAGTTTGATTGATGAGGTGTATTTTGAAAAGTTCTACTACTTCATCGCCAAATTCATCTGTTTCGAATTTTGGCAGAAAACTTAACCAAACGCCATTTGAAACTTTTTTGCCAATGGCTTTTGGTTTCTCTTTCGGCAACTGATCGATGTATTGTTTCGGCTTTTTGGCGGGTGGTGTTCCCAGCTTTTTTTCTGTAAATCTTTTAAAGTATGGGTAATCAAGCTGATCGTTATAAGCGGGAAATTTCACGCCTTTTATTTCAACCATTACCATTGTGTCGTTAATAATATCAATCACCTCTCCTTCTTCGTTGGTAAGCTTTACCAATACTTTATCGCCAACTTCAAATTTCATGCGGAATTAATTCTAATCTAAGTTAAAAAAGTAGCGCAAAGGTACAATTTTCATGCGACGCTTTTTGTTTCACGCAGAGAACACAGATGAGCGGCGACGCAAAGACAATTCACGCAAAGGCGTAAAGAAGCAAAGAACGCAAAGAGATTGCTTTTTGTACAAAAATATTTTTTGTTCAATAGTATTATTCAGTTGAAGAGTGCGACGCAAGAATGTTTAATTGAAATACAAATGCTTAGTTCAAAACCGGCCTTAACTTTTTGTGCTACAATCTTGAGCGCAGGACGAATGCAATTCACCCATCACATTTTCGGATACATTCTTTCCACTTCCAGCACGATGCTTTCGATCTGTTTGTCATCACCAGAGGCGTCGTAGGGTTGTTTTAAACTGCTATTGAAGAAGAAGGCAACTGTTTGATAAACACGTGCGGTGAGTCCGCCTTTGTATTCTTTGATGATATCGTAGCAGTTGTTGCCTGTTTGGCGGTTGATTAATTTCATCAACACTTTTCCCTGGTAAACAGACAGGTTGGTAAGGGGCTCGGTAAAATCTTTTCTGAGCTCTTTTTCTCTTGACTGAATGTATTTTTTCCGATCGCCTTCATCCATTTTTGTCACTTTGCTATTGATGTCATTCAGGATGATGCCGGCCTTCCTGGCATATGGATATGTTACATAAACAGCGTTGCGCAATCTCGTCCATGCTTCGAGTCGTCTACGCATTTCAGGAGGCATTGGAGCTTGCACCCATGTCCATTCCAGTGTGTTTGCAGGATAAAGTTCACCGTCGGCGATTTTGGCAGGAACTGGTATCGTATCATTGGGACCGAGTTCAGGACGCTTCACATCCCCTAATGTATCCTTTGTTTCCTGTGCCTCGGCACGGAATACGGAAAGGAAAACACCTAAAAGAAGCAATGCAACAAAATGATATTTACGCGTCAGGGTCATGTTTACGACTACAATCTAAATATTATTCCAATAATGACAAAAAACTAACCTTAAAAGCTGTCTTAAATACTATAAAATTTAGACAAGTTTTTTGCCTTCGTAAACCTGATTGATTTTCAATTGCAACCGCAAAATTTTGCGAAAATCACTCTAACTGATTTAGTATTAACTTCGTCCGCAATTATGCAGGTTCATACAAATATCGAATCGCTTCCATCATTCAGGAATGCGGTTGTTACTATAGGCACATTTGACGGCGTACATATCGGGCATCAAAAAATACTTAATCAGCTGAAACAAGAAGCAAAACTTGTTGATGGCGAAACGGTTGTGATTACTTTTCATCCTCACCCTAAAAAAGTGGTAACATCGGGCGCCGATCCGGTTTATCTACTAAACACCCCGGAAGAAAAAATTGCACTGCTCGAAAAACAAGGTATTCATCACGTCGTGATCATTCCCTTTACAGAAGCCTTTGCAAGCCAGACGGCTACAGAATACATCGAAAATTTCCTTTGGCAAAAATTCAAACCTCATACGCTTATAATCGGTTACGATCATAAGTTTGGCAAAAACAGAAGCGGCGATTATCACCTGCTTGAAAAATATGCACCAGAGCTGGGCTTTCGTTTGATAGAAATTCCTGAACACCTTTTGAATGAGGTAACGGTGAGTTCTACGCGCATTCGCCAGGATTTAAAAGCCGGACAAATCAATGAAGCAAATTTGCTGTTAGGTTACACTTATTCTTTTGAAGGAAAAGTTATTGAAGGAAATAAACTTGGCCGCACCATCGGCTATCCGACGGCTAATCTTCAAATTTTAAATGAGGAAAAACTTATTCCGGGCAATGGTGTGTATGCCGTTAATGTTGTGATTGAGCATTCCACCATTCATGCTTATCGCGGCATGATGAATATTGGTATTCGTCCTACTATTAATGGAACGAACAGGGTTATAGAAGTAAATATTTTTGATTTCAACGAAGACATTTACGGACAAACATTGCGTGTTTCAATTCACCAATTCCTTCGTCATGAACAAAAGTTTAATGGACTTGAGGCATTGAAGGAACAGTTGGCGAATGATAAGCGGAATGCAGAGGCGTTTTTAATTAACAATTAATAAAGAATAATTAATAGCTGTGGCTGAGAAATAAGAATCAAATTCAACTCTGTTCAAACTACGATATAATGCCGCATTCAAAAACGAATGCGGCATTATTAATTATTCTTTATTAATTATTAATTTTTCTTCAACAATATTTTCGCATTATAGAACCCTTGCGCTGATTTAGTAAACGCTGTTATTTTTGTCCAGTCAGACGCGGGATAAAAGTTGTTGATGTAATATTTCGTTGTATGTATTACGAGATTTTTTCCTTCTACTTTGGCTGTTGAAACAAAGGCACCGGCGGCGTTCTCGATTTTGATGTTGAAATTTTCTACACCTTCAACAGAGTAACCATCGGGAATCGCGAACTCGATGTCATTAGAAAAAGTTCTTGGATAAGCCATGTAAATGTCCCTTGTTCTTTTCAACTGATCATCTTTAATTTCCAATTGTTTTTCTATCACTTTTCCAAGTTCAATGATTGTATTCGGGCCTGCTTTTTTGGTCAGATTTTCAATGGTAAAAGATTCCGAATATTCAGTCGTTGGCTGCGTTTCCCACATGCCTATGCTTTTTAAGTTGAGTTTAAAGTTGGAGATCTTTACGTCCATTTCAGATTCAATCTCGTCCTTTATCCTTTTGTCTCTTTCGTTGTAATCGGTTGTAAGGCGCTGCTCGTATTTGTCTTTTTCTTTGTTGTATTCTTTTATGATGCCGCCCATCAATCGAGATCTCTCCACCTGGTATTTAGGCAAATCATACGCTTTAAGATAATCATAGTTTGTAACCACCAATCCCTGATGATATTCTTTTGTGTGACCCTTCGCCACAACGTCTCTTTGAATGTTGATTTTAGTTTTATCAGCATCATCCAAAGAAACTTTTATTTGCATGTTGGTGATATTTTGCTCCTTTGAAGATGTACCAACCGTGTCAAGATTATCGATTGTATTTTTCACAGCAGCGTTAGTTCCTTCATATTGATAACCTGTTTCATCTGCAATAGAAAATGGCGTTGGCCTTGTGATATAAATTTTGGGCGTTGTATTTACACGAATCACCATATCACAAGACGAGAGATTCACGAGATTTGGGAATGGCCCATAGCTGCGCGAAGGCGCCAGCATAAGATCGTGGCTGATCTTGTATTTATTAAGGCATTGACTCATTACCAGGAAAAACTCCATTGGCAAATTGTCCAGTCGCAATGGATTTCCCTGCTGAATTCCAAAATAGGCTTTTAGGTAAAGTGGGTTGCGGAGAAGGTTATACAATTCGTACGTGATCTTTTTTTGATCAGTTTCACCTTTGAAATTTCCTTTCATGTAATCAACAACAACGCCGATGTCAATGCCGGGAAATCTGCTGATATCGTTCAAGGTATTTACAGCCAACGTTTTTGCATCGGGAGATACCTGCCTGGCTTTAATGCGGTACCTGAAGTTCGGCGCAGTTCTGTAATCATAGTCCCACAAAAGGTCGGGAGATTTTTCACGCATATTATCTTCCAGTGTATACACCACACATCCATCGCCAAACGATCGCTGGAACTCCGGAGCACCGTTGAAGCTTTTATAAGTAAGCTCCAGTTTATCGTACAGATTAAAACGCAGTGTTTGTTTTATTACCGGATATTTCATTTCCAATAATTCTTCATCGCTTAAAGAAGAACTGTTCTCATCTTTCAGTGCTGCGAAATAATCGATAATGTCACCTGGCTCAAGATTCGGAATAGGAATCTTCAATTCTTTGCCGCTACCTGCATCATCTTTCACAGCATCTTTCAGATCAATTTCTTTTTCGCCTCCGTTTGCTTTGATTACTTTGATGCCGAGAATTCTGTATCGAAGGGTCTTCCCGAATAAATTTGTTTTAACGGTGTTGTTATTGAACGACAACTCGGAAAACTCCTTAACCGCTGCTTTATCCTGCAGCTTTATTCGGTAGTGCGAATTAAACGTTTCCTTGTAACCAGCCTTTGCGGTTTCCCATGAATGCTCACGCAAAACTGCTATCAATACAGCAGATTCATTCTTCCACTTTTCCGGCACTTTGGTTACTTTAAACTCAGCAGGTGCCTCGTCCCACATTTGTTCCTTTACTTTTTTTTCGGTTTGGGAAAAAAGAGCATAGCTTAACATCACGCTACAACCTAACGTAAGCAATACATTCTTCATAGAGTTACTTTTTAAGGACTATTTGGTTATCATAAGATTTAGTGAGTTCTTTAACAGCGTTGTTCCATTTAGCAAAATTCTTTTTCTGAATTACCCCTTCGGGTATGTTCAGTTCTTTTGTGTAAATCACTTTATCACCTTCTTGTTTATACTGAACACTAAAAGAAAATTCCGGTTCTTTAATGTTGATGTTATCAGGAAGTGTTGCCGCTTTGTAACCCTGTGGAATGGTTAATACTACTATTATTTTCTCGTGAATTCTTTCTTTAAAATCAACATCGCTTTGCCGGTCATCTTTGATCACCCAGCTTTGAAAACTTTTTGAAGGATCAAGATCAATATAATATTCATTGTTAAAAGAACTTACAGCACCTGGATAAGAGTAGTTGCAATCAAATGTAAGCATCCCTTCTCTTTGATCAAGATCGGGCAGCTTCAGATTGGTGATTTTGATCTTGTCATTGCCATCGGAAGCGAAACTGCTCACCCATTCCGATTTATCGTCGTTCTTTGTGTAATGATATTGATAAAGGAAATTCTTTTTTGATTCTCCTTTTAAAGTCACGGTACATTTTCCTTCAAGCGCTTCGCCGTTAATGGTTGCAGTAATATTTCTTACATCTGCATCTTCGTCAGCAACCGGAATTTTTTCAACGATAAATTTATTTCCATCTTCAATCATTGCAGGACGCCCCTGTATGCGCAAAGCGTTTTCTCCAAACGGAACATATTTCTCTGTTCCATCGAGGAAATATTCTTTTCCTTTCAGGAACAAAGTGCAAATCATGTGATTGTTGGCAGCAAGTGTAGGGATTGATTCATACATAATATGTCGTGTGCCTATCCATGTTAGCCTTGCATCATAACCTGCAGCTTTGAGCATCTCCCTGGTTAAATTTGCCATGCCTTTACAATCACCATATTTCTTTTCAAATACATGTTGCGCCTCATCCGGTTTGAACGCAGCCACACCATCTTCAAAAGCGATGTAACGAATGTTGTCCTGCACCCAATAGTAAATGGCCTTTACTTTTTCTTCGTCCGTTTTTTTATCTTTTACAAGCTGATTAACGGTTGACTGAAGCGCTTGCCTGTCGGGCTGCAGCTGACTTGCAAGTCCGCTGTACCAACTATACAGATCGGCATTTGAAGACAGTATCATCATTTGCTTTCCCGAAACATTGGCAGACTTTGGAAGTATGAGCAAATGCGGATAAGTATATTGCATACCGCGTTCCGCCCGCTCCGTTTTCATTCCCGTCAACTTTTTAGCAGTGTATTCAATAATCCTGTCGCTGCCATCAGCTGTTTCAGACTTTTTTATGGAATAGCCTTCGAAATTGAATTCTTTAATCTCTATATCCAGCTCCCGGGGTATAATTAGCTTTATCTTTTTTTCCGCAGTTGGATATGAAGACGGGAAAAAAATGGTGCTCAAATATTTTGCATCGTAAATCTTCTTTTCAAAATGCGAATGCCATACCTCTCCCACTTCTTTTAACCTTAGCTGATGACCGCAGAATTTGCTATCATCGAAAAATAATCCATCGCTGGTATAAGTGCCACAAACTTTTTTATCATCCGGCGCTTTTTGATGCAGGTTGCTTTCCGCGTAGAACTTTTCAATTTTTGAGTTACCGTCATAAACCTGCAGAATGTTTATTCCATCATTGTATCGCAATGACAGCAAATCTTCATCGCCGGTTATCTCCACTTTTGCTCCTACTTTACTGTCTTTTGAAAATTCATAGGTTGTGGCTGTGCCAATGACATATACTTTATCCTCTTTGAATTGTTGTTGCAGGTCTTTTGCCATTTTGGGGTAATCCTGGCAAAAAGCTATAAGTGGCAAACAGCTTAGGGAAAGAATAGCTGTTTTCTTTAAAGCGGTATTCAGTAAGTTCACTGGTTCTAAAGGTTTACGATGTTCGAAAATTGATCTGCTATTTAACGCATTTAATCACTTACTGTTGTGCAACAATATACAGGCGGGAATATTTAGTTCTTCGTCGTGAAAAACGATCAATTTCGGCGAGTAAGGGTCATTGCAGTCAAGGCTTTGGTTAAACAGCTTTTAGTATGGCAAAATAAAATGTATTGGCTATTAAAACAATAATGCCGGTTACTATTTGAACATTATTAAATAATTAAAGCGTAACTCTATGAATCCTTTAATGATAAAAAAAGCCGCAAAATATTTTGCGGCCCATTTAAATAAGATCATATTTTTTATGCGATCAGCATAGCTTTTTCTTCTTCCCATTTTTGTCTGCCATAGCCTGGAACAATATGCTTTTCGCTATGGTAACTTGAGCGAACCAACGGACCGCTTTCTACATAGTCAATGCCCAGTCCGTAGCCTATTTCCCTGTACTCTTTAAATTCATCGGGGTGCACAAAGCGCTGAACAGGCAAATGCTTTTTAGTTGGTTGCAAATATTGACCAATTGTAATAACATCTACATTGCTTGCCGCAAGATCTTTTATTGTTTGGATAACTTCTTCTTTTGTTTCGCCCAGACCAAGCATGATGCCGCTTTTGGTACGCATGCTTCCTTCTTTCAAGGTACGCAACACTTCCATACTGCGCCAGTATTTAGCCTGTATGCGCACTTTCCGCGTGAGACGTTCAACCGTTTCGATGTTGTGGGAAACCACTTCGGGAGCGGCGTCTATAATGCGTTGAATGTTTTCTGTTTCTCCTTTAAAATCCGGGATCAAAGTTTCCAACGTTGTATCCGGATTCAATAATTTCACTGCTTTAATGGTATTGTACCAAATGATAGAACCACCATCCTTTACCTCGTCTCTGTCAACGGAAGTAATAACGGCATGCTTCACTTTCATGAGGTGAATTGCTTCTGCCACTCGCTGTGGTTCGTCCCAATCAATTGGATCCGGGCGTCCGGTGGCAACAGCACAGAATCCGCAGCTGCGGGTGCAAACGTTACCCAAAATCATAAAGGTTGCCGTTCCTTCCCCCCAGCACTCTCCCATGTTAGGGCAGTTTCCGCTTTCGCAAATTGTATGAAGTTTGTGGGTATCAACAAGGCCGCGTACGTGTTTGTAGCTTTCTCCTGTAGGAAGTTTTACGCGCAGCCAATTGGGCTTTTTAATCTTAGATTCAGTTTCAACTATATTTGAGACAATAGGTAATTCCTGCATAGCTTTTCCTTTTTCCATGATCTCCCGATCTGCGATCGGGACTATTTAATTCAATTTCAATGACTTAATGCAACAAACAATCGATAAATGGGAAATTTACCCTTGAACCAAAGGCAAATTCATTTTGCAAAAGTACGTTACTTACGCCTTCCAAACAGTATTGTTAAATAAGCGTTGAAAAAGAACTTTTTTTCCTTTACCGCCAGCATCTGTTCGATATCAGTGAAATAATATTCTGCGTTTACGCCGGCTTCGATTGCGGCTATAGTGGGATTGAATTTCGCGTAGTCAAATCTCAATGCGGCTTTGGCATGTAACCCCGGAGCAAATTTCGTTTTTCCCCAACCTTTAAAAGGTCCTGAACTTCCCAGCACCACATTTTCATATACACCAGATGTATCTGTGTAAAAATCTTTGGATGGTACGCTCACTGTTTGCCTGGTAGAAGCATCTACAACGTCGAGATAATAAGGCTTCATCAATCCTACGGAAACACCACCCGCACCTATCGCAGTAACTGCAACACCATTTTTATTGCCTTTGCCTCCAATAAGATATTGCTGACCCATGCCTACTTTGAACTGATAAAAATTATTGATTTTGCCGTAGATCGCCTGGTTCAACTGTCCGAACGCATCAACACCAATAGACTGCTTTTCTTCCTTCGGATGCTTCTTCTCGTTAAACTCGAATTGCAAAAGGGTAGTTTTGCGTGGCGTTTTATATTTGCCTTTTTCAAAAGAAATCCCGTAACCATCGGTACATAGTTTTATTCCAAAGGCGCTATGTTTATTAAAAATAATTTCATCTTCTTCATGCAGTCGCGCCTTACTGTTTTCCTTTGCTTTCTTGCTTGCTTTAGCGCTTTGTTTTGCGGGTTGTGTCGGTTGGTTTTGCGCCATGGTACACAAGCATACTAACAAGCCCAGTGGTAGCAACAGTATTTTTTTCATCCGGTGAATTATTTTATGAGTTTTGAGTTATAAGTTTTGAGTTATAAGTTATACGCAGTGCCGTTTTTTTGACAAACCCATTTCATACTTATTACTTAATACTCATTACTTACAACTTACCTACAATCTCGCACAATATTTCCTTATAAAAAAATTATCGTAGCAAGATAAGTCTTAAGCGTTTATGTAGGTAAATTTAGGGCAAAAATTGATAATGACTGCATCTGTTATTTACGAGGGAAATTTGCGTTGCAAAGTAACCCATAACCAAAGTGGCACAGTAATAGAAACCGACGCTCCTACCGATAATAAGGGCAAAGGAGAACGTTTTTCGCCTACGGATACTGTTTGTGTGGCGCTGGCAACCTGTATAATTACGACAATAGGGATCAAAGCCAATGAAATGGGCATTGTGCTGGATGGCACTACCATTGACATTCAAAAATACATGCTGGCAGATCCGCGTCGCATCGGCAAAATAGATGTGACCTTGAAATTTCCTAAAACGCTGAATTTATCTGAAAAAGATATAACAATCCTGGAGAGAACGGGAAACAATTGCCCGGTAGCGAAGAGTTTGAGCGGGGAGCTTGAACAGAATATTGTGTATGAGTGGTAGTTGAAAGTTGAGAATAGAGAATGGAGAATAGAGAATTCTTTAGATGCAATTATGCATTTTTAACTCTCAACTCTCCACTCTCCATTTTCAACTAGAAATTATAGATAAGTTCTTCCGTCTGCGGCAACTTAATCACTAATTCCTTCTTATCATTCCACTCTACTCTTCCTACAATTTTAGCTTCCATGCCGAATGATGCGGCCATTTCTATCATGCTTTCTGCACTGGCGCCCGGGGTAAAGATTTCAAGACGGTGGCCCATGTTGAAAACCTGGTACATTTCACGGTTATCGCTATGCGAAGCTTCCTGGATGAGTTTGAAAATAAGCGGCGCTTCGAATAAATTATCCTTAATAATCCTGAAATTGTCAGGAAGATATTTCATGCATTTTGTTTGTCCTCCGCCACTACAATGGATCAGGCCGTGAACCGCTTCCAAATTTTCTGTCAGCAGCTTTTTAAGGAAAGGCGCATAGGTACGAGTAGGGCTTAACAACAAATGCCCGATGTCCATTTTACCAAAACCTTCCACTTCTATCTCGTCGGTCATTCTGTGTGGCCCGATGTACACAACACTTTCATCCAGCATTGTGTCATAGGATTCAGGGAAACGTGCACCATATGTTTTATGTAAAGAATCATGACGTGCACTTGTCAAACCATTACTTCCCAAACCACTGTTGTATGCTGTTTCGAAGTTCGCTTTACCAAAACTTGCAACGCCTACGATTACGTCACCAGCTTGAATTTTATCGTTGGTAACCAGTTTATCTTTTGGCCAGCGTGCAGTCATGGTACCATTTACAGCGATTGTTCTTACCACATCTCCAACATCTGCAGTTTCGCCGCCAAGGTAATGGATGTTCACTCCGTAGTTTTTCATTTCGTCGAAAAACTCTTGTGTACCGTTAATGATGGTTTCCAGCACTTCACCGGGAATGATGCGTTTATTTCTATCAATCGTAGAAGAAAAAAGAAGGTTATCGTGAATACCCACGCAAAGCAGGTCGTCAATATTCATCACGATCGCATCCTGTGCGATACCTTTCCACACAGACAAATCGCCTGTTTCTTTCCAATACAAGTACGCAAGAATGCTCTTGGTACCGGCGCCATCCGCGTGCATAAGGTTCACCCAGTTGGCATCGTTACCCAAAAAATCCGGATAAATTTTACAAAAAGCATTGGCATACAAACCCTTATCTAACTTTTCTGTTGCTTTGTGTACTTCTTCTTTTTGGGCAGATACGCCGCGCTGATTGTATAAAGACATGAATTCGATTTGAGCGGCAAAACTAGTTTTTTTTCAATGGAAAATTGAAAATTGAAAGTTGAAAATGAGAGAGAACGCAGATTTTCATTATTGTCATGATTTGCGGTGATTAATTGCAAATGAAAATGGCAGCCTTTGGAGGACTGCCATCAACTTATTGAACATTTTCAATTTTCAATTACTTCGCCACTTTCAATCGGTTGCTCTGCTTAAGCCTGAAAACCATACTCATTACGAAGCCGATGATCATGACGAACGTTCCGATCCACAGTATGTTGATGTGCGGGAACTCATACACTTTCAGTGCTACAAACGGTACCATGCGGGTTGATTCTTTTACTTCCAGTTCTATTTTACCCCCTTCCAGGATTCTGCCAAAACCTATTGCAAGGTTTTGTGCAAATACGGTATCAAGTGTATAATTAGCCTGGTTGTTTTTTACGTAAAATGCAGGGCGGGCCTTGTATTGACGGCCATCTTTCGAAAACACAGTTATGTCTGCCATCACAGCCGTATCACCGGAAGTGAATTTGTATTTATCGTTGTTGGGATTTGGAACAACTTTATTCACTACAAAGAAACCATTGGAGTAAAACACAGTATCACTAACGTTTACAGGATACTTTCTAAACGATGTTGTGTCCTTCTCGCTATCCATATCATCTGCGTAGCTGATGTATGTGAAGATGTCTTTTCCAAAGTAATGTTTAGAATCCGGGTTGTTAGAAAATCCTTGCTGCCCCTTTGTATTGCGGATCAGGTTTGGATAAAGATTGAATTCCTCGTTACTTTTCTTATCCTTAAAGTTTACTTTGAAGTACATCACAGTTCCGTGACGGCTTGTGGAGTCGTTGCTCTCGTACGTCGCCATGTATTTGCCCATGTCTGTTGGTAACCCTTTGACCAATGTGAGATTCTCCAAAGATTTTTCTTTCGACTTAGGGTCAAATGCCAAATTGATACCTGTTGTATTGATGGACAAAACTTTCCTATTGGAAGAAGCGATTATAATACCAACCAGCATCAGGCCGAAACCGATATGCGCAACTGAAGCACCCGCTGCTTTTACTTTTCCATGCAACCCGCTCCAGATATAACTCATGTTTGCAACTATTGCATATAAAGCTGCAAACAATGCAACGTGAATAGAACCTAAAAATCCGATGCCCTGTTTGTTATATTCTATGCCGCTGAAAATGCTGATGCAAAGTGAAAGCACTGCCGCTATCAAAGTAGGAACGGCAATCTTTTTCAAAATTGTACCACGCGGAGTGTCTTTGTATTTGAGATATTGGGTAATGGCTGTCAACACACCAATCACAATGGCAACAAAAACCTGGATCTTGTTGAATGCAAACTCAGGGTCCTCGGGCATTGCAGTTGTTTTGCCGGTAATCTTATTATAGATAGGCGTGAATGATGTTTGCCATGTAATTACCATTGCTGATAAAAACAGGACCAGCGCACCAATAAACATCCAAAACTCACGGGAATAGGAACTTTCCTCTTTTGCAACGTGCGGAATCTTTGTATAATTTCTTGCCATCAGATAAATCGCAGGCACAAAGAACACCACAATAAATAACATCAGTTGGAGGTTCATTCCAGAGTCGGTGAATGCATGCACGGAGCTGTCTCCCAATACGCCACTCCTTGTTAGGAACGTAGAGTATAGAACCAATACAAAACTTAGAATATAGAAAATGTAAGTAGCTCTGAGAGAGTGTCCGGTAGCATTGAAGATAACGTGGGTATGCAAACCTGCTATCATTACCAGCCATGGTACAAGCGAAGCATTCTCCACAGGATCCCAGGCCCAGAAACCACCAAATGTCAGTGATTCATATGCCCAGGCCGCACCCATCATGATACCGGTTCCCAAAATAACACCGGAGAACAAGGTCCATGGCAATGCGATTTTTGTCCAACCGCTGTAATCTTTTTTCCAGAGACCCGCAATGACAAATGCAAACGGAACGATCGTAGATGCGAAACCAAGGAACAAAATCGGCGGGTGAATTACCATCCAATAGTTTTGTAGCAACTGGTTCAGGCCTTGCCCATCTTTCATTTGAGGAATGCTCAAATAATCTGCACGCTGAAAGATTGGCGCATCCTGAAAGTGCTGGCGCACTAGTAAGAATGGATTGCTGCCGATTTTTGCGTCTCCCAGATAAATACCGATGATCATTGTGGCGAGGCAGACCTGCGCAAAACTGATCACTGTCATTACAGGAGCTTCCCATTTACCACCTTTGGAAATAAGTATCAATCCAATTATAGAATGCCAGATGGCCCATAAAAGGAAACTTCCCTCCTGTCCTTCCCAGATACAACTCAGGAGATAGTTAACACTTAGCGACGTGCTACTATGGTTCCATGCATAGAAATATTCAAATGAATGAGAGGAAACGATATAATATATGACGATGAAGGTTCCGAATACAGAACCGGCTTCAATGAAAAAGCTAACACGCGCCAGTTTTCTCCAACTGTTATGCTCCTCGGGTATGAGTGCATTAGAAGCTTTTAAGTATGCAATAGCTGCAACCAAAGAAGCGATCAAGGAAAGCACAACAAAAAAGTGCCCAAGCTGACCGGGCAACAAATTTTCACCAATGTATTGCATGTAATTGCGGATTAATTAGAAGTAAGATTTTTCTTCGCGGCGTTAGGATCATCTTTATATTTCGAAGGACATTTCATTACAATTTCGCTGCATTCAAATTGTCCGCTTTGCATTTTACCCTTTAAAACCAATCGTTCACTCTTCTCGAAATCAGTTGGCTTAGAGTTATGATAAACTACTTTGGCGCTTCCCCCTAGTGAATCCAATACGGTGAAGGTCATGTAATTAGGATTTTTAACTGGGTCGTACTGCACCGGCTGTTTCAAATCCAATTTTGCTATAAGATGTACGAACTTGCCTTCTTTTTGATTAGCTGATGCGATTGTGTCATAGGTCGTCAAATCTCCCATATAACTAACCAAAACAGCGATTGCTACGGCAATTAGAATGAGGATGATAATGTGAGTTTTTTTCATGAGCGCCAATTTCGTCCGCAAAATTAGTTCAAAAAGCCATGTGTTAACGTTTAGTTTGAAAGTTGATGCTTTTTTTAACGATTTTCTGCTATAGTAGTCAATGTCAACATTTTTCACCTGTGTAAATAAGTGAATAATCAACAAGCTACGGATGATAAATGTTAAAATAAAATTGAACCAAATCATGTATAGAAATTTAAAATATTTTTATTTTCATTATAAAACATTGACTATTAGAAGCATTAGGGTTGACTGTTGCAAGCCAATGTATGAAAAATACGATTTATTCATTTTGGCACTTAGTAAGACTACTGTAACTTGCGCAGCATTTTAATAAAATCATGACAGACCTTTCAAACTTTGATCCCAACAGTCCGGGCAACCCCAATAATAATATTTTCGGACTTCCCTTTACGGAAGATGATGCCCAGCTTGTTATTTTACCCATTCCGTGGGAGGTAACGGTAAGCTGCGCAGCGGGCACTGCAAGATCATCTGAACATGTTTTCAAGGCCAGCCTGCAGGTCGACCTTTTTGATTTCGATTATAAGGACATGTGGAAGAAAGGCATCTACATGCGCCCAATGGATAAAAAAATCCTGATCAAAAGTGATTATCTGAGAAAAGAAGCTGAACTGTACATAGATTATATTACCAAGGGCGGTATTGTGGAAAAAAACAGCTTTATGTGCAAGTCACTTAAAGATATTAACGAGGGGGGGATTTTTCTAAATGACTGGGTTTATCAGCACACAAAACAATTGCTTGATAAAAATAAACTGGTTGGCTTGCTAGGCGGAGATCACAGCACTCCTCTCGGCTTTTTTAAAGCCATTGCTGAGAAACATGGCGATTTCGGAATGCTGCAAATTGATGCGCATTGCGATCTGCGCAAATCTTATGAAGGCTTCAAATATTCTCATGCCAGCGTAATGTACAATGCGTTGACAGAAATTCCTGAGATAACAAAACTGGTTCAGCTGGGTGTTAGAGACTTCTGCGACGAAGAGTGGGACTATGTTTGCAACAGCAACTATCGCATTGTTACATATTTAGACAAAGACATTAAAGAGCGCTTATACGAGGGGCAAACATGGAAACAAATTGTTGATGAACTGATCCATCATTTGCCTCAACAGATTTTTATTAGCTTTGACATTGATGGTCTCGATCCAAAACTTTGTCCTAACACCGGCACTCCGGTTCAGGGTGGTTTTGAGACAGAACAAATATTCTACCTGATTAAAAAAATCAAAGAAAGCGGACGCAAAATAATCGGCTTTGACCTTAATGAAATAGGCGTTGGAGAATACGAATGGGATTCCAATGTTGGAGCACGTGTTTTGTACAAGCTTTGCAACGTTTTATTGGCAAGCAACTAACGAAAACAGCAAGCACTTGGCACATTTAGACGTGTTGCGTTAAGCGTTAGGCGTTAGGCATTCAGCGTTAAGCATAAAGCATTAAACTCTTTTCAATGTCAATAGACACACAAAATAGTAGCGGCGAAGTATTTCCTTACGTTGTAATTCTAAAAAGTGATAATGCCCGTTATGCTAATCTTACGGGATTATTTGTCAGCTTGATTTCCATCTTTTTCTTTGTCCTTAGTTATTTTATCGTTCCAGATAGAAACATTGCCTGGCTTATTGGTGCAGCGGCTGTTGCTTCTGTAATTGTGTGGAACCTGGTACAACAGAAAAGACAAAAAAAGGCCTGGTTCAAACCTGGTTTTATTTTGGCTGCGATTACATGGGTCAGCATGCCTTACCTGCATTGGATGGCTATTTTGTTGGTGGCGATGTTCTTCCTGGAACACCAGGCTAAAAGACCACAGGAAATAGGTTTTAGTGAAGACAGAATTGTTATAAACTCACTATTCAATAAAATCTATTACTGGCAAGATCTTAGCAACGTTGTTTTAAAAGATAATCTTCTTACACTCGATTTTCATAACAACCATTTCATTCAAAAAGAAGTGCTCGACGACGACGATCCGGAAGCAGATGAGGACGAGTTTAATGAGTTTTGTAGAGTGCAGTTGGCAAGAAATAATTGAAAATTGAAAGGTGAAAATTGAAAATGCGAAAGGTGGAACATAGTTTAAAATACCCGACCTTTCGCATTTTCAATTTTGATCGTTAAGTCTATGACTTAGCACTTCGTTTTCAACTTTCAATTTTCAATTAACTAAAACTTTATGGAATTTTAGCAAAAGCGTATCTTAATAGGAAACTACCCTCTTATGAACGCTCTTGCTATTGATATCATTCATCCGGAGTTCGAAACACTCAAAAAAACAGGCCGCGGATTTCACCTTTTTGCGGCGTTGCTCATTATTATAAATGCGGTAACGCTTTATAACAAATTAGGAGGCAATGCCATTTTTCTCTGGTGCCAGATCATTATTGCAGCCGATATTTTACTGCTTTTATTTACTTGCCGCAATCTTGCGCAGGATCTTCCGAAAATCAATCTCATTTTCCGCATAATTGAATGCATTATTTTTATGGGAGTAGCTACGCTCCTTCTTCTTGACGGAAAATGGTTTTTAGGGGCGTCTTCGCTCGCTATCGGCATTGCATACTGCTACATTTCTTATTGTGAGAAGAAAGCGGCTGAAACAGAACGACTTGCATTTCATCATTCGGGCGTCGCTATTTCAGGTATTCCTGAAGGAAAATTCTTTTTATGGTCGCAAATAGACCGCATAAATGCGCGATACGACAGCATTTCAATAGAAACCTCGTTTAACAAAACCCTTGTTTTTTCGTTAAGACATAAACTTGAATTCGAAGAACTGGAACAAATTCACGAATTTTGCCGCTATTATTTAGGACAACAGGTCAACGGCTGATAATGCTGATGGATCAAACAAATAGAACAATGTGACGATAGTTGCGATTGGTCCATATTGTTTGACCAATCAGCATGAGTTAGCGGTTGCCATTAATTATTTAAAACAGATTATGTCGCAGTTGCAATCGTCGCCTTACATTTTATACAGTGATGGAAAGGGAAATATTTTTGAAGACACTTCTTTGTACGTTGTAGGAAGAAGCGGTTGGGATGCATTTGCCGTTCCTGTGGAAGAGTGGATCGAATTACCGGAGGGAGGAAATTTATACGAACTTCCGGGGCGTCGCGGTATTGGTATAGATGTAAAAACGGGCGAAATGCGTCTTTGCGAAAAAGGCTGGGCTGTTGCTGCATTTATTCCGCCGGCACATACTGGTCTTTATATCGCTGCATACGAAACGATGCCGGACGCGCCCACACTGCCGCTGTTTTGTTATACAGCTGCAGGCTGGCACAACGAAAAATTCTATGTTCCTGCAGTAAGAATTGAAAAAGACATTCGCCAGGAATGTGCCGGTTACGATCAGGGAAAAATCGAGTATGGAGTGGAGCATATTATGAAGGCTTATCCTCACAACAGATTGATCAAACATCTTGCGGAAAATTGTTGTCAAACTTATCATTGCCCTGCTGCCAGAAATTTCTTCCTGAGCAGATGGGAATGCCCCGTGCCGTCCTCTCCTGCTTGTAATGCGAATTGCATTGGCTGTATTTCTTTCCAACCTGAAGATGAAACAATCGTTTCCACGCAGGACCGACTAACATTCAAACCTACTGCAGAAGAGATTGTAGAATTTACCGTCCCACATTTGCAAACAGCTCCTTATCCATTGATCAGCTTTGGACAGGGATGTGAAGGCGAACCTTTATTGATGTGGGAAACCATTCGTGAATCAATTATTGAAATCAGAAAACATACGGAACGCGGAAGCATTAACATTAACACAAACGGATCTAAACCTAATGCGGTAAGAGCGTTATGTGAAGCAGGTCTGAATAGTATTCGCGTAAGTACAAACTCCGCGAGAGAACATATCTACACACCATACTACCGCCCTAATAACTACAAGTTTGAAGATATTATTGAGAGCCTGAAAGTAGTGCGCAGTTTTGGTGGCTGGACGTCCATCAATTACTTTGTTTTTCCCGGCATGACCGACAGTGTGGAAGAATATGAAGCGCTCCGCAAACTTATCATCGATACTGATCTCAGTATGATCCAGTGGCGCAATTTCAACATTGACCCTGATTGGTACATGGGTAAGATCGGAGTTCATGAAACAGGTGAAATACTGGGCGTAAAACAGCTAATGGAGCTGATTCACGAAGAATTTCCTAAAGTAAAATTCGGCTACTTTAATCCTTCAATGGAAAGAATTAAAGGAAATTATGAAGCTGATTTTGCACATTAACAAATAACTGAATATTGAATAACTGAGTACTTAGGGTTTGAACAGCGCTTTCGAAGCTCAAATACTCTTTTGTTTACCCATAAAAAAGCCAGATCGAGTCAGATCTGGCTTTCTTTTTAATTTGATTAACTAAAGGAATCAAGCTCTTGAATTCCGTCCTTTAGTTATTCAATTATTAAAAAAGCCCGCATCACTGCGGGCCTTGCACAATCTAATCCATATCAGTAACTATCTAACTTATTTTACTTTTGCTTTGAGTTCGTTTACTTCTTTCAGCAGTTGCTCAAGCATTTTTTGTTGATCATCAACTTTTTTAGTTAACGCTTCATTTTCTTTTTTCAATTCCTTGATTGCTACCAAAGCAACACCGGCAGGATCTAATGAACTGATGTGCTTATCATCAGTACCTAAGCTAAATGCAGCAAAGAAATCTTGCGCCATTGGCCCGATGTGGTATTCATTTGTTCCTTTATATTTCCATTTTGTAACATCAAGTGCCATGATCTTAGCAAGCACTTCTGCACCGTTTACTTTAGAAAAGCTTTCTTTCAGATTTCTATCAGAAGCGTTTGTCCATACACCACCTGTTGTCAGGTAAGCGCCGTTACCGTTAGTATTGCCGTTGCCTACAACGAGAGCTCTCGAATTACTGTAAGCACCATTATTTAAAAGAACAGCATTTGTCCCGTTTCCGATAACAACTGTATTATCGCTGCCAACTATGGCTCCATTACCTAATGCCATGCCATTTGTCACATTATTAGAAGTAGTCGCTCCATTTCCAACTACAGTGACATTTGTAACGTTGTTAGAAGCAGCTGCTCCATTTCCAAGTACAGTGACATTTGTAGCATTGTTAGATGCGGATGCTCCATAACCAATCAAAGTGGCAGTTGAAACGTTGTTAGAAACAGATGTTCCATAACCAATTACAGTAGAGTTTGAAGCAGAGCCATTAACACTAGCACCGTTACCAATTGCAATAGCGTTATTACCTCCTGCAGAGGCGTTGATGCCTGCAGCAATAGAACCAGAACCTGCCGCAGAAGCTCCAAAACCCAGTGCAGTTGCCTGGTAAGCAGTTGCTTGGGAATTTGCTCCAAAAGCAGAACCACTTTGTACAGTAGCTGTTGAATTAGCTCCTATTGCTGTTGTTTGATATTGGCTTGCCGATGCAGCTGCGCCCACAGTTGTTCCTTGTTGGCTGGGGGACACTGCTCTATAACCTATTGCAATAGATTGATAGCCGGCGATTGCGGATAGACCCACCGCAGATCCATCCATTGCGGCGTAGGTATTTACACCTAAAGCGACTCCTTCTTGTTCGGTTAAAGCATTGTATCCAACAGCGGTTGAACTTAAAACAGCTAGCGCATTACCGCCGATAGCAGTTCCTTGGGAATTTGCAACTCTCGAACCGGCGCCAATGGCTGTTGCATATGTACCGCTCCAAGTAGCAACGGAAGCTCCGCTTCCCAAAGATACAGCATAACCGTTCGCTGAATTACCAATAAATCCGGATTGGGTGTTATTTACCTTAAACACTAAAGAATTGTCGTCTGTTGTTCCTAAAAAATTTGTTGATGATGATGTTCCTGCATTGCCTGTCAAGCTCCAACCGGTTGGAGTTGTTGTCGTTGCAAAGGAACTCATACCAACTTTTTTTACAATACCGTTGCTGATAGTTAGTACACTGTCATTCGTTGTTGTCGTGCCTGCCTGCACACCATACAATGCCAGCGGGTTAGCCGCCCCGCCAACAACTGTAAGCTTGTAACCGGGCGCTATCGTGCCTATCCCGACGTTACCGGTATTCGATATACGCAATCTTTCAAAATTATTTGTTCTGAAAGCGAGATCTAGGTTATCTGTAGTTCCTACAAAATCTGTATTGATATTGGTTCCGCTATTGCCTTTCAACAACCAGCCGCTGCCGTTGCCGAAAGCGACCCATCTTGGACTAGCTGAGGTACCAACGTTCATCTCAAGACTATCTACTGTTGTCACGTAGATCAAAAGACCTTTTGCGGGAGATGCAATCGCATCTCTTTGTGTTGAGGTCATGCGCGGTAATAAAAAGCCTTTTTTTGCCGTTGCGTTCACACTTACGTCAAGCATGGCACTTGCATCAGCAGTGGCATTATTGTCATTAATGGCGATGCCTGTTTGTGCATGGGCCTTTCCGACAGATAGTGCAGAGGCTAATACACATGCATAGTAAAACGACTTCCTCATACGGTGGTATTGTTTGGGTTAGATTATGTGTTTTAAATAGATGTTGGATTACAGAACGTTCACCATTATCGTTTGAACGTTTCCGTTTGCTTTGTTTATTATTGATATAAAATATACACCTGCGGCCAAACCTTTTCTACCAATTGAAATCTTCTCTAACACCCCGCTAACACTAACACTTTGCTGAGAAATAGCGCGGCCACTATTATCCAATACACTTACTACATAATTACCCGGCGCATTTTTAAAGTGTACTGCTATATCTGTTAATGCAGGATTTGGATAGATAGAAATCAATCTGCGGGCGTCATTGGTCAATTTCACAGACACTACATTACTGTAAGAAATTTTTCCATCTAAATCCACTTCGCGAATGCGATATAAGATATTTTCTGCGATAGCATTTATGTTGTTGTCTACAGCTGCATAGTTTCTTGAAGAGGTGCTGTTTCCTGTGGCATTTACTTTTGCGACGCCTGAATAATTAATACCATCCACACTTTTTTCCACAATAAAATAATTGCTGTTTACTTCTGTAAGTGTCTGCCAGTTAAGTGTCACACTGTTATTATTGCTAAGCGAAGCTGTAAGTTTTAAACCCGTTACAAGAAGTGGACTAATTATCGAACTCACAGTTATGGGATAGTATGGATAAAATTTGTTATCGTAGCTAACAACCTGAACTGCGTTATATGCATATGGACCTGTTCCGGTTGTTGCCGACAGAGCGTTTTGAGGGAACCATGTTCTGTCATGATTTCTATCAATGCCCGCAGCGGCATGATTAAAATTTACATCCTCATTTACAGCGTTCCATTCTGCCTTTGCCAGAAATCCGTCTGATAAAACTGTTACAGGTGTTTCTTTATTTACAATCCATGTTTTCTTAACGAAAGCAGTGCTTAGATTATATACCTTCAAACCAATAGGATCTCCATTGACCATATTATTATAGCCATAATAAATATCATCCATAACTCGCACGGCAAAGTTGTCAGCAGTTCCACTATATGCCAAAGACAACGGGGTGTAGCTGCTTAAGTTGGCTGCTGTGCCCACCGGAAAAAGCGCGTAACCGCCAATGTTGCTACGTTTGAGTAAGCCGTGAGCGGTGGTAACAAAGAACCGGCTAATACTATTGTTATTGACAAATGGTGTAGCTGATGTGTTAGCCAGCCAATAGTTGCCTTCACTGATTTCTGTGGCACCATTGTTGAACGTGTGTAAGCCCAACACTTTTGCGTTAGATTCAATTCGAATACCGGAACTGTTGTTCTGATTAACGTTACCGAATACAGTATTATAAATGGAAGTATTAAAAACATTGCTACAACCGCCGCCGGCGAGACAAGTGATTTTTTGTTGAGATGTGCCGATGAAAGAGAAGTTGTTACCCGCGGTGGAATTTATGTTACCATCGGTTCTTATATCGCCGGCTATGACGCTATAAGAACTGTTTCCTCCTACATAGTAGGCGCCTGAGCCTATCATTAATGATGCGTCTTGTGCATGGGCGCTTACAAAATGCAGCAACAGGGCCAGACCACTTACGAGGTAAGTTTTGGTATTGGTTTTCATTTTGGTATTTGGTTCGTGGGTCAATCAGAATAAAATACTAAGGGTTTTTCATTAGCTGCCCTTACTATTTTTTCTTTAGACCATAAAACGTAGAATCTACAACGGAATTGTGCCGGGCAAAAAATATTTTTCGCTAATATTTAACTCAATTTCAAAACTTTTGCGCTGATCAGGATCAATCCGTGGCAAGAAAATTGAAGTAATATAGTAAAACTACTATGTTCAGCTCATTTTTGTTGATTGCACTTTTTGCGGCAATTCCATATGGCACCAAGACTAACGTAGTTATACATACGCAGTATGAATACGCCAAAGAAATGCGCATAACTACTGACTCTTCACTGAATGGAGCCTGGTATCTGATTCCTGTGCTTGCTTCAGACACTGCGGCCGGCAAGCTTCCTTTTCTCGTCATTAACCTTAAGAAAAAACAATTTAGCGGCAACGATGGATGCAATGATATCTCGGGCACATTTGCAACCGCCGAAGACAAGCTCAGTTTCAGCGATAATATAAAAGGCACCAAAATCGAATGTAAGGGTTACGACGAGAAAGCTTTTCTACACAATTTCCTTCTGACAAGTAATTATAAAATTGAAGGCAGCACACTGAGCCTGATGAACGGAAAAACTGTTCTTTCCAAATGGAGCCGGAAGAATATGAGCCAGGTTTTGCAGAAGGAAACGATGTAAATTAATTAAGAATTAAAAATTAAAAATTAAGAATTAAGAATTCCTTACCGGCAATTATGCCTTATTACTCTTGAGCATGAAACCAATGTGAAGAAAATAATACCAGTGGCACAAAGCATTCTTAATTCTTAATTCTTAATTGTTTATCTGCTTATCAAATTAATTGGCAACACAAAATCCCACCTGTTATGACCTGTTCCGCCAAATTTATCATCATCTAACAGATAACTATAGCGAATACCGAAACTTACCGGTAACTGATTCCACCATTTTGTATCAAAGAAAATCTCTGTTCCTGTGCTTCTGAAATTTTGATCAAATTTTGAGCGATTACTATAGAAGTCCTGCGCATTTGTGTAGTCAAAAAACAAATTGGCCCGAACACGCTGAAAGTAAACAATGCTTGCAAAACCCCAATCAGGATAGAACAATGGCAAATGATAGTTGACTCCCCATTTATACATCCGGTATAAATTCTCCGCCTGGTAACCTCTGGAAAAAGGAAAGCCATTGGAAAAAGTAAACGGATGACGCAACGTATCGTGCCCCTGGAACGCAAGGTTGATTACAAAGCTGTGATTGATGAAAAGGCCCGGCCAGTACAGATTCGCAGACGCAAGAAATTGATTGGCTGTATATTTCTGTATCGCTGTTTTGTAATTGAGCGTCAGCGTTTGTGCAAATCGCGGATAGATATTCTGCCTCGCACTTTGTATTTGATTTGAAAAACTGATCGTGTTATTCAAATATCCATAGTCAATTGTTCCGATTGAATCTTTGTAGCTTCCCTGAAAATACGAGCTGTTGTAATTGTAAAAACTTCCTATGCTAAGTCTTGTAATATTTCTTCCTCTACTTAAATTCAGCGGCACACTTAACCCTGCGCTTGCTTCCAATTCGTTCCAATAAATACGGTGATATTTGCCGAGGCCATTTCTGTCAAACGTATAAGCCACCCCAGCCGATAGATAGGGAAACAAGTCTCCGTAAATGGCATTAAACCCAATTTTCTTATACTTCTCGTTCCGGTTATAGTCAACATATATCTCCGATTGAAAGGTATTCAGCACATTTTCTCCGAATAATGAATAGTAATAATCAGGATCTTCGAAAGCGGGACGCCAACTGTGAAAATTAAAGAGCTTATATCCTTTTGAATATTTGTTTTCCGGGTAACTGCTATCTCCCACTTTATCCAGCAGATCGCTTGTTTGTTTATTGCTCAGGGCATTAACGCCAAAATCATATCTATTCGGTGCATTAAAATCATCTACACTTACCCATGTGACACTTGTCGTAGATGTTTCTTTCAACCGCATCCCTACAGCGGAGAAGTTTGCCCATGCCATTTTGCCGTTACCGGAAACCAATTGATAGTTGCCTGTAACGCCTTTCAATAAGGGACTTTGAAGCTTGTAAAGCTTCGCGTCGGGAAGCACAAGTGCAAACAACTCGTCTTTGTCTTTCGCAGAAGCACTGAAGAAAACAGTATCGCCAGTTATTTGCGGGAACCCTATAATGTGCCACGAAAAAGGAATTAATACTTTGTGCTGGTTGTTGTCAGTGTTGATCATCATCAGAGACATCTCACCCTTACTATCTCTCACAGCAGCAATAACCTCATTGTTTTTGTAAAACTTTGGATAGGTATAAAACAGTTTATCTTTATTTGGAATTCTTTTTAAAACGTTTCCAGAATCGGCACTGAGGATGTGCAATTCATTTCTTTGATCAGGAAACACAGCAACGGCAACTATTTGCGAGCCTCCTTCATTTATGTCCGGAGAGAAATATTTTGATCGATGCGTTACTGTGCGCTGGGCACCTGTGTTTATATCGAGCAACTTAATTTCATTGTAATCCCTGTAACCCCAACGCACATCGGACCTATAGGCTGTGTATACTAGTTTATTATTGCGAATTGAATAATAATTGTCCAGCGAAATATCTCTCACCCTCAATTTCTTTTCAACACCATTATTATTGATCACAAAACGTGGTATCTGTTTGTAGCTGCTGCTCATATACAACAACCTTCCGTCCGGTAAATAATTAGGAAACTCCTGATCGCCGAGAAAATGCTCTGTTGTAGAAATGCTTGCACCATTTGTCAGTTGCCGCTGCATGAACGAAATCGCATCATTCCTGAAAACTTCATAAGATGTTGATGAATATTTTTTTACCGCTAATTGAAATGGATAGAACACACCCTTAAACGATGCGGCATCGTGTGTAACATTTTTCCAGAAATCATCTCCGTATTTTTCTCTGCCATACGCCGTAAGCATGTAGCCAAGTGCATAATGATCCGGCACAAAATCGCGGAAAGAACCGTTCCTTAATTTCATCCACGAATAATTCTTTTGCTCCTGCCATAGCGAACGGTAAGCATTGAAAAAGTACGGTAGTCTTCCCCTGCCCTGAAGGCTCGTTTGTGTTTCATTAAACACGGCGTCGCCCTCCCAGAACCAGTTTGGCACTACGAGGCTATTCGCAAGTTCCTGTCCCTGCTGGCCAAATAAAATGCGGAAGACCTTCGACAATCCGACATTAAAATTGTTGTATTGCTCCACGTGTCTGAATTCATGTATCGCCAACTGATCCACCCATGGCAAGCTTCCCAGCTCAAAACTATTTTGCGAAGGTGTCATATAAAACTCGCTTCGATATGGCCCAAGCTGAACAAAGGCGTTTGAAATCAAAGATTGATTTTGCAAAACAATACTCACTGGCTTATATCGGTCGCCTATTGTTTTCGCAATTGATGGCTGAAAACAAGCCACAACATTTGCCACACGTTGCGCGACGCTGTCGAGACCTACCGGATAAATAACACGGGCAGTTTTATTATTTACCTGCCGCCACTGCATTGAAGAAGGATTGCCACCAAAAACCTGGGCCAGAAGGTTATTTGCAATCAACAAGAGTAGAACGGCGTTCAATATGAGAATCTTCTTAAATTTCTTGGGACGAACAGTAGAACAGTGAGCGACCTTTGTTGCGTCCGCCGAAGGCGGATCAACAGTAGTAATGCTATTCATCGATGTGTTATAATTCTTTGTCAACCTACTATCAATTTGGGTTACAAAATAGGGATTGACATTGAATAACATGCAATTGAAGCATAGAAAATGTGAGAATTTGAAAATTTGAAAATTCATTCTGAGCGGCTTATCACTTTTAGAGCAAATACTCCCAATACCCCGGAGTAAATAAAAAAAATTCGAAGGCTCACCAAAGCATTTTCAAATTTTCAAATTTTCAAATTGACAGCTAACATTGTAATTTGCATACATGGAAGACACGCTCGTTATTCGTTCCGCGGACATTGAAGATGTTAATGCTATTGGTTTCCTCGCTTACCAAACATGGCCCTCCACTTACAAGGAGATTCTCACGCTTGATCAATTGCAATACATGCTACAAATGATGTACAGTCCGGCCGCACTTCAGGAACAAATGCTGCAAAAGCACCATCACTTCTATATCGCAGAAATCGACGAAAATGAGGTAGGGTTTACTTCATATTCAGAAACAGAGCCTGACACTTTCAAAATTCACAAAATATATGTACTGCCCGGTCTGCAAGGCAAAGGTGTTGGCAAGGCGTTGATGGATACGATTATTGAAGAAGGAAGAGAACACGGCGCAAAAAAAATCCAGCTAAATGTAAATCGTAACAACAAAGCCATCAGCTTCTACGAACGCAGCGGTTTTAAAATCATCAAAGAAGAAAATATTGATATCGGGAATGGATATTTTATGAACGATTTCGTGATGGAAAAAGACATTTAATTTGAAAATGTGGTAATGTGGTAATTTGAAAATTCGCTGAGTGCACCATTCATTACAAAACATCTATTCTCTAAACCTTGGAGATTTTAGTCACGCACTTCTGGAGCCAGCACTCAAAGCATTTTCAAATTACCATATTTTCAAATTTTCAAATTGGTTGCTGCTAGCCGGCAACCACCGGCTCATCCACCACCGGAGCCCCCATTGCAGCGGCTTTCATCCTGTGAGCGGTTTCGTGACCAAGGTATCGTTCTATCATTCTTTCCATTAAATAGATCAATGGCGTTAAAACAATTGCCATGGTGAATTTGTAGGTGTAGTTCACTATACATATCGCCAGCACCAACTGCCAGCTCCAGTTATTACCAATTTTAAAAGCAATGAACAAAACGATAAAACTATCTACGAACTGTGAGATAACGGTCGAACCGGTTGCTCTTAACCAGATCCATTTATCTCCTGTTGCTCTTTTGATACGGTGAAACACCGTCACGTCAACAATCTGACTCACAAGAAATGCGCACAAACTTCCGAGAATGATCCACATACCCTGTCCGAAAATTGCATTAAAAGCGCCCTGCATATCCGGCACGCCTTGGTCCTGCTTGCTCCCCAGCCAAAAATTTGCGCCCGGCAAATGGATCGCGAAATAAAACATAACAAATGCATAGCTGATCAACGCAACAGCTATGTAAGAAATTCTTCTGACTGCTTTGGGGCCGTAATATTCATTCACAATATCTGTCAGCACAAATTCAAGTGGCCACAGTATAACGCCACAGGTCAGGTTAAATGACAATCCGGATTGCCCAAACAATGTAAAAGATGAAGGCTTCATGCCCAGAAAGCTTTCCAGTGAAAATATCTTTCCACCTATACATTCTGCTATCAGGGCATTTGCAACAAAAAACGCGGCAAAAGCTACGAACAGTTTGGTAGGTTTATCTTTAAGTATCTGGTGTATCATGAGTGAGTTATAAGTTATACGTTATAAGTATAAGTATAAGTTTCGGTTTTAAGCTGTCAAAAAGACCATCCCACTTAAAACTTATAACTTACCACTTACTACTAAATAGATCTGTAAAATAAAGAAAAGTCCGTTTATCAAAAGCAACCAGCGGGGTAATACGTTTTGCTTTTTGAAAAGCAGGAGTAATATTACCCAAACATTCACCACAGCGTTTGTCACAAAAGAGAGTATATATCCCGGAATTGCCAGTGCATTTTTAAAATTGCCATCCGGTAAAAAATGGAAATATTTAGTAAGTATCAACAACAAAAGGCAAAGATTGAAGATAAAAGCAACTTTTGCCAATAACGAGATCTTCATAATGGGCGTGAAGATAGCAAGGGTTCAGGAATTAGGAGTTAGAAATTAGCTGGATATGATTGCATTTTCCCCTCTAATTCCTAATTCCTGCTTTCTAATTCCTAATCCTTCATAAGAATCAGTAAAATAGTTTATTTTGCCAACCAAAATTTTTTTAGCAATGCAACCAACCTGGCTTAAGAAGGTTCTACCTCACGTAATAGCAATATTGGTCTTTCTTGTTATTACCCTTATTTATTGCAGACCGGCTCTTGAAAGTGGAGTGACAATGGTACAGTATGACAATACCGGCGTTGAAGGAATGACACATCAGATAAAAGAGCATCAAAAAGCCACCGGTGTTGCACCGCTCTGGAATACGAATGCATTTAGCGGAATGCCGAACTTTAATATTTTATATCCGCTGCCTACATCTCCATTAAATGTAATAGACAGTGCAATGCATTTGTGGCTGCCACAGCCAATGAGCTTCTTTTTCCTGGCTTGCGTTTGCTTTTACATACTCTGTTTGTGCGTCGGGATCCGGCAAGCCGGTGTTGCTATTATTGGTAGCATTGCTTTTGCGTATTGCACCTACGATCCTATTATTGTTGCAGCTGGGCACACAACCAAGATGCTGGCCATGGCATATATGCCGGCATTGTTAGGAGGTGTTCTTTTATTATATCGAAAAAAATACATTGCCGGTTTCGTTTTAACTACATTGTTTACGGCGTTGCATCTAGCGCAAAACCACCAACAGATAAGTTATTACATCTTTATCGTTATTGCGATAGCATCATTGAGCTTTATTATTTTCTCTGTTAGAAAAGGAGAAGTAAAACCAATGTTGAAATCACTTGGTCTTATTGCCATTGCAGGTTTGCTTGGTCTTGCCGCTAACTCCTGTAACCTGTTGACCATTGCAGATTATACAAAAGATACAAAGAGAGGCGGCGTATTGGTAATGGACCAAAAAGGTGAAGCTTCGCATAAAAGCGAGGGCCTTACTTCTGAATACGCCTTCATGTGGAGCTATGGCAAAATGGAAACATTCTCTTTAATGTTTCCGGCGATTCAAGGTTATGGTTTCCACTACGCTCAAAAAGATGGCGACCAGTGGATGTTCCCAAAACTGGACGAGAATTCAAAAACAGCCAAATATTTTTCTGAAAAATTAAATGTCCCGGAAGATCAGGCTACGAACTATGCTGTTTCAATGAGCCAAAGTCTTTACTGGGGACCGCAACCATCTACTGATGGTCCTGTCTTTTTAGGTGCAGTGGTTTGTGTTCTGTTTATCATTAGCATGTTCTTTATTGACAAAGAATACAAATGGTGGCTCCTCGCTGCGAGCCTTGTTGCAATTGTAATGGCATGGGGCAACAATTTTGCAGCTATTAATGATATTCTGTTTAAGTATTTGCCCTTGTACAATAAGTTCCGTGCGCCATCCATGACGCTCGTTATTCCGCAATTATTATTCCCGTTGGGTGCCGTTTTAGGCATTCAGCAAATCTTAGCTGCTACTGACGAAAAAGCGACATGGAACAAAATCAAAAATGCTGCGTATGTAACAGGCGCCATTTTTGTAATTGTTGGCGGGTTTTATTTTACAAGCGATTTCAGTAAAGAAAATAAAGAAAGAAAAGCGGCATTTGTAGATATGCTGAAAACTGATTCCACACATATGCAAGCCGCATACAACGCATTGAATCAGAAATACCAGCCTAAAACAGATAACCAGCTTTTTGAGCAGCTCATGCTTAATACAGGAGGAAAAGAAGATATAGCAAGTGGCGTGGTGAGAGCTGTTCGCGAAGACAGAGCGAATTTCCTGAAGAAAGATATTTTGATCGCGTTGGTATATTCATTGCTCGTATTTGGATTGCTGTATGCATTCATAACAAAGAAAGTAAACTGCACCGTTCTACTTGTTGGTATTGGATTAGTGATGGCTATTGAGTTGTTTACTATCAACACTAAGTATTTAAACAATTACAACTTCGATTCTAAGGAAAAATTCCAGGAAGATGCATTTCCTTTAACCGATGCTGATAAAGCGATCTTACAGGATAAAGATCCTGATTACAGAGTTTTAAACCTTGCAGAACGTGCAGATCCTTTCCAGGATGCAAAACCATCTTATTACCACAAATCAGTGGGAGGTTACCATGCTGCTAAACTTAGCATTTACGATGATCTGGTTAGCTATCAATTATCAGGCAAATTGAATCCATCGGTTTTGAATATGCTGAATACAAAATATTTGATTCAGTCAAATCCGCAAACCAACAAACCGATTGCGATTCCAAATCCGGAAGCGCTTGGCAACGCGTGGTTCGTGAAAGCCGTTCAGTTTGTAAATGGACCTGCACAGGAAATGAAAGCGCTTGATCAGTTTTCACCTAAAGACACGGCGATCGTAGATGAGAAATACAAGCAAGTAGTAAATGGACAATTTACATTTGACAGTACTGCGTCTATCAAACTCACCAAGTTTGACAACGATGCCATCACTTACGAAAGCAACGCTGCGACTGCACAACTGGCGATATTCAGTGAAATATACTACAAAGACTGGAACGCATATGTAGACGGCAAAAAGACTGACGTAATCAAAGCCAACTATGTATTGCGCGGAATGATCGTGCCTGCAGGCAAACATACTATCGACTTTAAATTCGAGCCTAAAGTATATTTAAGAAGCTTTACAATAGATACAATAGCAGGTTGGTTAATTTCCATACTGGCGCTTGGCTGGTTGGTAAAAGAATTTTTGAACAGTAGAAAATCAACGCAACCGGCACCGGCGCAAAAGAAGGCTTAGTAATGACAGATCTATCGATCATATTTGTAAATTATAAATCGGCCGGATTATTAATTGATTGCCTGGATAGTATTTATAAAGAAACGACGGGCATTTCCTTCGAAATAATTGTAGTAGACAATAACTCTGAAGATAATAGTCAGGAAAAAGTAACCAGGTTGTATCCAAATTTAAAATGGATACAACTTGATTACAATGCCGGCTTTGCCCGCGGCAATAACGCCGGCATTCCACATGCTACCGGACGAAACATTCTTCTCTTAAATACCGATACTATTATCCAGGAAAATGCCTTGTACAAAACAGTAGCGCTGTTTGAAGAGCATAAGGAATATGTTGCGTGTGGTGTTCAATTGCTGAATACAGACGGCACACATCAGATATCCGGAGCGCATGTTATGAAAGGCGGTTTGAATACACTGCTTCCACTGCCTTATCTAGGCTCGTTTGTAAGATACTGGGGCTATAAACTCAATGCCAAAATTCCGAGCGTAACAACTGTTGCCGCCATTACTGATGTAGACTGGGTGATCGGTGCTTTTGTTATGGTAAGAAAAGATGTTCTCTCGAATTCAGGCTTACTCGATCCCGATTTTTTCATGTACGCAGAAGAAATAGAATGGTGCGCAAGATTAAAGAAACAGGGCAAGCTTTGCTTGTTTGAAGAACCGAAAGTTATTCATATCGGGGGCGGTACGAGCAGTGATTTCTATGATGAAAAGGAATGGAACAATGGCAAAAATTTGTGGAACCGTCGCGGCCGCCAGGTAATTGTGTCGACGCAACTACGCATCCGCAAAGAGTTTGGCATTGGTTGGTTCCTTGTGCTTACATTCTTTTATGTGATTGATGTGCCTGTTTTCTTATTTGGATTAATTATTGAAAAATTATTCAAGGGAAAGGAAGCCCGGTACAGCTGGCAAAATTTTATTGAATACACTAAAAACATTGGCGTGTTGCTAGGGTACTTTTTCAAAATGCTACGCAACAAACCTTTTTTTTATAAAGTGAAGTAATGCAACTATCTATCATCATTATCAACTACAATACTTTTACGTTAACGTGTAATTGTATCCGTTCCATACACGAAAAGCTAACGGGTCTTTCTTATGAAATTGTATTGGTAGATAATGCATCCGTTGAGCGAGATCCAACTGAATTTAAGGCACAGTTTCCTGATATTGTTTTGGTGGCCAGCAAAGAAAACACCGGCTTTACAGGGGGTAATAATATTGGATTAAAGCACGCTTCAGGTGAGTACATCCTTTTACTCAATAGTGACACAGAACTCATCAACAACGCGCCTAAAATCACTTACGATTATTTGATCGAACATCCGGATACCGGCATGACCACTTGCCAGCTGTTGTATCCTGATGGAAGAAAGCAATACAATGCCCGCCGGTTTCGCACTATTGGCTGGGAGCTCCTCGAAATCTTTCCGTTGTACAAACTAATGCCGAAGGAAAAAAGGGAATCTTTAATGCTGCACCATTACTTCGATCATGAGAGAGAGATGGATTGTGATTGGGTGTGGGGCACATACATGATGTTTCCTAAAAGAATAATCGATCAACTTCCCAATAAAGAACTTTCAAACATTTTCTTCATGTATAGTGAAGACACGCTCTGGTGCTGGGAATTCAGGCAATTGGGTTATAAGATTCACTTCTTGCCGCAGGCTAAGGTAATGCATATACACAAGGGAAGTTCAAGTAAAGAAAAGCACCTTCAGGTTAGAAAAACGGGCATTAAAAACCATGCAGCTTTCATGCATAAATTTTACCCAAATTGGCGCTGGTATGTTTTTGCGGCTATTTATTATACTAAACAATATGCAGCACTGACGGCCACAAGACTATTGGGTAAATAGTCATTCCATTTTATTTCAAAACAGGTTTCCTGTACATTTTCTTGAACATAAGGAACAAGCTTCGTCCAAGCGTGCTTCTGTCAATCATAGCTGCGAGCTTAATACTTTGCTCCCTCATCGGATCAAATGATTTACGAGGAATTAATCTCTTTGCATACCCCACAAATGTCTCAATAGTATTTTTAACGCTTAATTCAGAGCCTCCATTTTGCCTCGGCGTCCTTAACAACCGATGGCACATCGCCTTGCATTCGCTTAGTAAAAATGCTTCACCGTTTTCAGCAATCACTTTAGCATACTCAGCTCCGGAGGCTTGAACATCCTCAAGATATTTTACAAACCTTTCGAAAGCATCCTGGATCTTTTTATCAGATGATGTAGTAGTTGCGCTTTGATGAATTCTAAAAGAAAAACAATTCTCTTCTGCCGTTACTTTATAGCCAAGCCTCGTGAGATTCAGCCACAGTTCGTAATCGGCAAACAGCAATCCCGGATAATCAGGAATGCCGCCGAGCTTGTCATAATCCGCACTGCGCATCAAAAAGCCTGTTCCAACAATATCAAACTTTTTTGTCATTATGCTCGTCAAAAAAGACTCCGCGTTTTCGACAGCCTGCATTGGCCTCGCGGATCGTATGACTTTACTTTGAGAGTCGATCAGATTAAAGTGAGTTTGAAACAAACTTGCACCGGGATATTTGCTGATCAGCTTATTCATCACTTCGAGGTAATTACTTTCCAGCACATCATCATGCCCGATCAATGTAATATACTCATTTTTGGGAACGGCTACAGCCCTCGCCCAATTTTCTTCAATTGACAATGATTTATCGGAACGGTAAATAACGATCCTTGGATCATTCAGGCTTTCAAGCCATTCAGCCGTACCGTCTGTGCTGCAGTTATCAAGTACAATGAAATTGAAGTCCGAATACGTTTGCGAAAGAATGCTTTTAGCACACTCCTTTACATATTCTCCGCCATTGCGAACGGGTAGTATGATGCTAAATCTATAATGCATGATTCCGTTTCCAAACTAAATAAGTTAAACAGACTTTACTTTCTTGATTATTTTATGTAACAAAGTCCTTTGGGAAGCCATTGGATCCTCATTATGTGCTATTGTTTTTTCACCTTTGGTTACATGCTCCGGAGCTTTTCTGCGAAGCTTCTCAAAAATCACCATGCTATCATAAAAGTGAATGGCATTTGTAGAACGTGTAATATCGTTTACTTTAAACTTTTTACTTTCACTATGCCAGGCATACAAAGAGTCAATCAGTTTCTTGGAATACTCAATAAAAGAGCCTCTTCTATGAAGGCCCCCACCATATTCATACCAGTATGAAGTACATGTATCTTCACACACATAAACGCCGTCGTCTTTCAAATGCTGATATAACGCTTCAAATGTAACAATCTGTTGTTTCATGGTGTGTCCGCCGTCATCAATGATAAGGTCAGGAGCCGGTATTTGCTTTATAATATCCGATAAAAAATTTTTATCCTCCTGGGATCCGATAAATATCGTAACATTTTCCTCTTCAAGTTTTTTGCAATCCGGATTGATATCTACAGCATAGATTTTGACTTTAGAACCAAAATACTTTTTCCAAATCTGAAAAGAGCCGCCGTGCGAAATACCAATCTCCAAAATAACGAGCTCTTTATCTCTATACTTCTCAAAGTATCGTTCGTAAATTTCAAAGTAGTGGTCAAGCTTATGAATTAAGTTGCCTGAATGTTCATTAAAAATTTCTCTAAGACTTTTCATGGTTGTATGGTTACTAAATGATCATATTAATTATCGCAATTTGCCAACATAATTTCTTCGATAGTCGATATATCCCCTGACAATCATACACAGGGATATCCATTTATTTTTATTGTACAAAAGGTTGTTTTTAAAAACATGTAGAATATCCACATCCTTCTTCTTAAAGTCTGCAGGAAAATATTGTTTGTATCTTTTCCGCATAATTAAGTAATTACGCGTCATGTAATAGAGCCTAATTGGAACATGCAAAAAACGGTCTGTTTTTTTCCAGTTTATTATTGATCGTGCTGCTATGTTTTGCCCCAGACTGTGTGTCATATAAATCCCTTTACACAACAGGGATTTAAAACCCTTCAAAGCTATTTTGTAGGAAAAATCAGAATCCACTTCATCAATAAACAGGTCCTCATCCATCAATCCCACTTTAAAAGCAATCTGCACATTTACAAATGTTCCTGAAGTTATCAATAATGTTACAGGTTCGCAAACAACGTTTTCATCCGGCTGTTGTCCATCCCTTTTATACTGCACACCTATTTGACCTATATCACTGTCCTGTTCTGCATGTTCGTTGAGCTTCGCTACATAAGCTTCCAAGTTAGCAGCCGAAAAATTTGAATCCTGGTCCATTGTAAGCAACCATTTGAAGCCATGCTGCAAAGAAGCTTTCAATGCAAGATTTATCCTGTTGCCAATACCCCTGTTTACGCCATCGCTCAGCACTTCAACATCTGTTGGCAATGATTGAAGGTCCACCAGCGCCTCATGGCTTTTCTCGGAGTTATCAATTATCCAAAGCTTTTCCAAAACCGGGGCATAACTTCTAATGTTATCGACAACATCTGTATCAGGATTATAAAGAATAACAACCCCTGCCAGTCCTTTTATTGGTTTCATAAAAACGCATCTTCGATTTTCGAACTTTTTAATTTAAGTTCTTTTCCTTCACCACTACCACCACATTATTCATATACAAATCATCTCCTTTGGGCCAAAATAAATTACCAACTACAGCCAATATGTTAAATACAGTCATAAAAGCATAGCTGACTGCAGTTCGAACTCCGGGAATTTTTCCAAACAGTCTTCTTATTATATGGGTTTGAAAATAACTGATGAATAACTGACTGATCGTTTGAAAGGCAGATCCGGCTTTATCAAATTCGATAACCTTAAATCCATTACGCTCCAGCAGCGCCTTTAATCCAAAAGAAGTGTAGCGTGCAAAGTCTACCGGCTGCTCATGTTCGCAAATAGCAAAAGGACAGGTTATCAGCATTTTGCCTCCTGTTTTCAATACCCTGTTGAGTTCCTTCAAAATATCTTCAAGATTAAAAACGTGTTCAAATACTTCAGTAGAAAATATTCCATCAAACCTATTGTCGTCAAAAGGTATATGCACGCCATCATAGAATACGTCAATGGATTCATTTACGTGAGAATGTCCTTCTCCATTGTAGTCAACTCCTACATACTCGTCAACGGTAAACAGACTTTTATACGGCTTGGACCCACACCCAAAATCCATAATCGAGCCACTTAATTGATGTACATGTTTTATAACAGCTTTCAACAAAACTTTTCGAATCAGATAAGCAGTCAGATGTATTCCAGGGTTAAATTGAGAAGGAATAGACTTCAAATTAGGTTTCATTATCGTGTTTTATTTTCTACTTGACTAATCTTTGTATCATCTCCCCAGAAAGCCATCGGTTCATAGTCGGGATATGGATAAAATCCAAGATTAAGTTTTATGTCTTTGTTTTTTTCTTTCAAATAATTTTGAACCAGCTCTTTAACTGTGATGGGCACACCACTGCAACAGTTAATAACGCCTGTTACTTCTTTTTGCAAGGCAACTTTTACTATATATCCGGCAACCTTTGTCACCGGCAAATAATCCCGCACCTGCTCTCCCCCACTCATGTTAAACACCTTCTCCCCTGCGTCTAATGCCTTGTCCAGTTGTGATAGCAAGGATTTGGGGTTCTGTCCCTTTCCGTACATGTAAAACAACCGGAGCCATTTGAATGAGAATGAGAAACTATTTTGCAAAGCCTCTACCTGTTTTCTCAATTCGTCTTTTGCTTTTGCATAAAAGTTGTCTGGGTGAGTTGGCATATCCTCGCTTAGTTTGCCTTCCTGCATGCCGTATTCAAAGCAAGTACCTGTTATGCTTATGTCCGTTGCTCCATTCCTAACCAAGTTGCTTATAAATTGAAAATGCCTTGGCAGATTAACTTCGTAATGATAAGCTTCTTTATAAAAAGGCAAACCTTCCCAGGCAAGATGAATTATAACATCCGGTTTGCCAAAGAAATCGAAGTAATTTATTGTATCGTCAAAGAGCGTAAAATCAAAAGCCTTATAGATCACTTGCGAAAACCAGGTAAACTCCTTTGCTTTATTAATGTTTGATGATGAAGCGATCACCATGCATTCATTCTTCAACAACTCATTTACCACATAATTTCCAATAAAGCCGGTGGCACCGGTTACAAGGACCTTTTTCATTTTACAGTATTTGCAGTTGAGGTATTGGAATTACAAACTTTCCACCCCAATCCTTAATATAAGCCAGCTGGTTCACTATCTCTTCTTTCAAGTTCCATGGAAATATGATGACAAATTCCGGCTTTTGCGCTTTCAAATATGCTTCGTTCACCACCGGTATATGACTTGCCGGCAAAAACTTATTCTGTTTGTGCGGGTTGGCATCAACTACAAAATCAATCAAATCGTTTTTAATACCGCAATAGTTCATCAATGTATTTCCCTTTGCTGCGGCGCCATATCCGGCTACACTTTTATTGTTTCTTTTTTGTTCCAATAAAAAGCCGAGCAAATCCAATTTTATTTTAAGGGCCTTGTCCTGGAAGTTATTGTAGTACTCCATTGACGTCATGCCTTTATTCTTTTCTTTCAAAAGAAGCGCTTCCACATTTGGAGAAATAGCTTTCGAGCCATCCTCTTTATGCTTTGCATAAATTCTCAGCGATCCACCATGTGTTGGAATTTCTTCCACGTCAAACATTTCCAGTCCCTGTGCTGCAAAAATTTCTTTTACGGTATAGAATGATAAATAGGAGAAATGCTCGTGATAAATGGTATCAAACTGATTGTTTTCTACCAGTTGCATCAGGTGCGGAAACTCCATTGTGATAACGCCATCATCTTTCAAAATCGTCTTCATACCCTTTACAAAATCCACGATGTCCGGAACGTGAGCAAGCACGTTATTACCCAACAGGAGATCAGCTTTGGTTCCTTTATCAGCAAGGTTTCTAGCAAGCGTTGTTCCGAAAAAATCCACCACTGTTTCTACGCCTTTCCCTTTTGCCACTTCAGCTGTGTTTGAAGTTGGCTCAATACCCAAAACAGGAACATTTTTTTCCTTGAAATATTGAAGAAGATAACCGTCGTTTGAAGCTATTTCAATTACAAGTGAATTATTGTTGAACCCAAAACGGTCGCACATTTTATCAGCATATTTTTTCGCATGCTGCAACCAGCTTGTGGAGTATGAAGAAAAATACACATAGTCGCTATTGAAAATAGCATCAGATTTTTTGTACTCATCAACCTGCACCAGGAAACATTTTGGGCAAGTGTAAACTTTCAATGGATAGTAAGCCTCCGGCTCATTCAATTGCTCCTTCGTTAAAAATGAGTTAGACGCCGGTGAATTGATGAGATCAATAAAAGTGTCGGTTAATTCTCTTTTACAAAACCTGCAATGCATATTATATTTCGCTTATTATATTCCTTTAAAATTGTTGTCTATTAATGAATGATTCAAATCTCTTTCTGACACATTCACGGCCTGCAACGGCCACTGTATACCAATTACAGGATCATCATATCTTATCCCGCTTTCCACACCCGGCTTATAAAACTGGCTATGATGGTATATCAATTCTGCGTCATCGCTTAGTGTTTGAAACCCGTGAGCAAATCCTTTTGGAATGTAAAGCATCCTTCTGTTTCCTGCAGAAAGCTCTGTTCCAAAATATTGCAGGAAGGTTGCCGAATCTTTCCTCAAATCAATTATCACATCATACACAGCACCACTGATGCAACGGACCATCTTTATTTCCTCAAACGGCGGTAATTGAAAGTGCATTCCGCGGATCGTTCCTTTCTTGCTGGTAAAAGAATGATTCATTTGCACCCACTCAGCATCGTGTCCAATTTGCGCAAACTCGTCTTTGCAATATGTACGCGCAAACCACCCTCTGTCATCCTTAAAAACATTCAGATCTACTACAAAGCTAGCCTGCAGCGATGTTGATGTAAAGGTCATAGCGCAAGGTATTTTTTTATTTGCTCAAAAGTAAAATCCAGTTTGTTTGCATCGGGTTGCTTATACCAATTCAGCGTCCATTCTATTGCCTGTGCAGCGTCTAGTTTAGGTTGCCATTCCAGTTCTGTCATTGCTTTTGTGATATCCAGCTGCAACAAATTTGCCTCGTGTGGCTGGTTTTTATCAGAAATATCGTTCCAACTTCCTTCTCCCCAGGCTTTGATGGAAACTTCTACCAATTCTTTAACAGATAAATGGTCTTTTGGCTGAGGGCCAAAATTGTAGGCTCCGCTGTATTTTTCAGGTGCGGCATCGAGCAAAGCTCCAAGTATTAAATATCCTGCCAGCGGCTCCAGCACATGTTGCCATGGACGTACGGCATGCGGACTGCGAACGTCAATTGCAAGTTCTGCAACGAGCGAACGCACAATATCCGGAACAATTCTGTCCTGGCTCCAATCTCCGCCACCTATTACGTTCCCTGCCCTGGCACTTGCCAGTGCTTTTTGATGCGAAGCGTATTTTTGTATATTAAAAAATGAATTTCTAAACGAATTCACCACGAGTTCAGTACAAGCTTTGCTTGCACTATACGGATCGTAACCGCCAAGCACATCATGCTCTTTATATAATGTTCCGTTTTCTTTATTCTCGTATACCTTGTCGGTGGTAATCACCACCACAGTACATTTTTTCTGTAAAGCAGTTACGGCTTCAAGCACATTCGCCGTGCCGACTACATTTACTTCAAATGTTTCCGCAGGAATTTTATATGATCTTCTAACCAGCGGTTGTGCAGCCAAATGGAAAACAAAGTCTGGCTGAAAGCTTTCTATTTCAGCATTCAACTTTTGCTTGTCCCTTATATCTGCAATAATGGTTTGTTCGATTAAGTTTTGCTCTGTAAGGTGAGCGAACAGACTGCCCTCGTACTCCGGCTCGAGTGCATAGCCTTTTACGTGAGCACCCAATATGCGCAAAACAGAGACGAACCAACTGCCTTTAAACCCAGTGTGGCCGGTTACAAAAACCTTTTTTCGACGATATGCGTTTTCAAGATTGTTCATCGTTACCAAACTTTCCATTTTGCCTGATTATTTTTCCAAAGGTTCTCCAGTTCAATCTTATCCCTTAGCGCATCCATGCATTTCCAAAATCCTTTATGCTGATAAGCTACGAGTTCGTTATCCTCGGTAAGTTTTTCCAAAGGCTCATCTTCCCACATCATCTGGCTCATATCTGTTTGCAGGTATTTAAAAACTTCTGGTTTCAATATGAAAAAGCCAGCATTGATCCATTTTCCTTCATCTTTTGCTTTTTCTCTGAACGATTCAACTTCGCCATTAGCGGCTAGATCCATCCCTCCAAAACGAGCCTCGAGCTGCACTGCAGTAACAGTGGCAATTTTATTATGAGATTTGTGAAAGGCAATCAAGTCATTGATATCCACGTTGCATACGCCGTCTCCGTAGGTCAACATAAAATCTTCGTCGCCAATATATTTTTGCACTTGTTGAAGTCTGCCGGCTGTTTTTGTATTAAGACCTGTTTCTACCAGGGTTATTTTGAAATTTTCACTTTGCGTTCCCAGCACTTCCATTTTATTGCTGGCAACGTCTATGGTTATGTCCGAATTATGCAAAAAGTAGTGCATAAAATACTCTTTAATAACATAACCTTTATAACCGAGACAGACTATAAAATCGTTAAAGCCATAATGGCTATATATTTTCATGATATGCCACAAAATAGGTTTACCACCTATCTCAACCATTGGTTTTGGTCTGATATCAGTTTCTTCGGAAATCCGCGTGCCTAAGCCGCCGGCAAATATGACAACTTTCATTAAAAATATTTTTCTAAGATCGCAAAATCACCAAACTACACATTACAAAAAACAGCACTTTATTTAATATAAGTGGGGTAAAACTAATACTTTATGGAATACTATCATCAGTAGCCGTATTTTTTGCCATTTTTTTTATTTGTTTCCAAATTGAAGCAAAACGTTTGTTATAAATCATTTAGGAACTTGGCGTTGGTTGCGTCATTCATTTACAACTTAATAACACGAAAATTTACCACCGTCAGAAAAAAGTATTTTTTTTGCATAACTCTAAACTCCCGGTAAACCCTTATGTTGTTAGAAAAAGAACTTAAGCCTATCCTATTGTGTTTTTTATATTTCTGTATTCTTGTCTCTGTGAGCTCTGCTAATGATGGCAGAAAATCGCTGGCGAAGAGGAACGCTGCAAATACACACAACAGATTAAAAGAAAACTCATCTACCGAAAACTCACCTGCATCGATATCCTGCAACAATTGGTTGAAAATAGGCTCTGAACCCTCTTTTGTCAAACTTGGAGACATTGACGTTTCTGGAAATACAGTAACTGTAGAAGCACTTATTAACAGGACCACACCTTGGAGCGGCGGTAGATTCTACGCCGGAGATGTGGTTTCAAAGCATACCGGCCCTAACAATACGAACTATCTTCTGCGGCCCAGCACCGCCGAAATAACCACAACCAATGGCTATTTTGCAACACCCCAGATCTGCGACATCCAGTTAAACAAAACCTACCATGTTGCACTCGTATATGATGGGGCTACGTTAAAATTTTATAGAAACGGGCAACTGATGAGCTCGGTAGCTGCTACCGGAAATCTATATCAAAACGATCTAATGACGCAGATTGGATATATGGATGGTAATAACCCAGGAGAAAATTTTATTGGCTACATCAATGAAGTGCGTATTTGGAAAGTGGCAAGAACCCAGGCGGATATACAAACATACATGAACGGTAGCCTGCCGTCGCCAACAACCCAAACGGGCCTCGTAGCTTACTATACATTTGACAATCTTTTGAACAAGCAGGGGAACACACAATGGAACGGAACTTTGTCTGGCAATGCGTCGATCAACAATACAAATCCAAATTGCGCTGATGTTAAACAAGAATCCTGCTGCCCTATTCTTTCAGGTACGCTAACAGGAACACCTACATGCAGAAACGCTCAACCGTCACTGACCTTTACTTCATTAGCAGGACAGGCCCCTTATACTATAACCTATACAAATGGCACGCAAACCTTCACGCAAACCAATGTAATTAGTGGCGTAGCTTTTACAGTTCCGGAAACTATTCAAAACAACACTTACTATACGCTCTTAAACATTAAAGATGCAAACGGTTGTAGCAGCAATGTGTCAACAACCAGCGGAGGAAGCAATCTTATAGCAAATGGAGATTTCTCGCAAGGCAATACAGGTTTCACATCTTCCTATCATTATACCTCGAACAATGTTACGGAAGGCGAATATTATGTGGGGTCAAACTCCTACGTTTGGAATCCGCACACTGCTCAATGTTTTGACCACACGAGCGGAAGCGGAAATATGATGCTTGTGAATGGCGCACCCACGGTAAATGTGGGTGTTTGGAAACAGACTATTACAGTAACTCCGAACACCAATTATGTCTTCTCAGCCTGGATCGAATCTATTTCCCCCAACAATCCGGCAATGCTGCAGTTTTCTATAAATGGTACTCAGCTTGGAAATGTTTTCCAGGCATCCTCCACAACGTGTTTGTGGCAACAGTTTTATACAACCTGGAACTCTGGCAATAACACCACTGCCGTTATTAGTTTGATAAATCAAAACAATATAGTTCAGGGCAATGACTTTGCAATTGACGACATTTCATTTACAGGAATAGTGCCTGTAAATGAAAAAACTTTAGTAGAAGTAAAAGACTGTGGTACCCCATCTGCAAGTTTCACAGCACCGGATACTGTTTGCGTAAACACGCCTGTAAACATTACCAACACTTCCGTTCTCGGCAATTCATTTTATTGGAATTTTTCTGTAGCTGACATAAACAAAACGCCCATCGGTCAAAACATAGGCAACATTGGAGGAATGCTTTCAAGTCCCGTCTTTATTGATGTAGTTTCAGACAACGGCAACTACTATGGCTTCCAAACCAATTATGTCGGCGGGCATCTTATAAGATTTGATTTTGGTAACAGTATGCTTAACACACCTGCCGCGACGGATCTTGGCAATTTTGGAATGCTGCCCACTCCCATTGGTGTGGAGGGCATACAGGTTGTAAAAAATAATGGCAAATGGTATGCAATTATCGTGGGAGGCGGTGCGATTGCGGGAAACAGCGCCAGAATAGTTAAGATAGATTTCGGGACCAATATTGCCAACAACGCTCCTACAGCAACCAATTGGGGCAACCTCGGAGGCATGGAACAACCAATCGATTTGAACATGTTTGAAGAAAACGGAAATTGGTACGGCTTTACCGTAAATGCAGATAACAACACCGTTACCAAGTTTTCTTTCGGCAACAATGTTAGTAATCCTCCGGTGGCAACCAATCTTGGAGGTTTTGGCTTGCTAAACTACCCTACAGGTATTAATGCTATCCACGAAAATAATAACTGGTATGTGTTCATAACAAATGCTACCAGTTCAACGATCACGAGACTTGATTTCGGCAACTCATTAAACAATACACCCACAGCAGTAAACCTTGGCAACCCAAGCAATGCATTGAACCAACCAAGAGACCTGATCATCATGCGCTTTTGCGGTCAGCTGATTGGGTTTGTGGCAAACGGCAAGGATCCCAATCGCCCATCATCAAATGATCTTACAAAACTGGACTTTAATGACCTGATCACGAACGTACCAACAGGCACTTCATTGGGCAATATTGCCAATTTCCAGTTTCCGCACTCTTTGTCAAGGCTGTTCCGTGAAGGTTCTGATCTTTACACATTTATTCCAAACGTACAAAACAACACGCTTAGCCGTTTGAAGTTTGCAGGAAGTAATGACGTTAACATTCCTAATTCCCCATTGAAAACTCCTCCTACAATTACCTATTCCAAACCCGGCATTTACAACGTCAATTTATTAATGGATGAGGGTTTGCCAACGCAAAGTTCTTTTTGTAAATCTATCGTTGTAGTTGCTCCGGAAACAGCCTTCCTTGGAAGCGATGTTTCCACTTGCGACAAGACCTACACAATCGATGGAACAAGACCAAATGCCAAAAGCTATCTATGGAGCAATGGTGCAACCACACCAACAATTACGGTTAACCAGTCAGGCGACTACTGGGTAGAGGTTACAACAAATACACCTTGCCCTGCGAGAGATACAATCAATATCACTTTCACCCAATGCGTTGTTGCGAGCTTTGCGGCACCGGACACAGTATGCGTGAATACTCCCGTAACCATCACCAACACCTCTACATTGGGGTCAATTTTTTACTGGAACTTTTGTGTTGCCAATGTTGGCCAACCACCACTGGGAGATAATATGGGGACTATCGGCGGTTCTTTTAACAGACCGGTTTATATCGATTACGTTTTAGACAATGGCAATTATTACGGCTTCGTAACCAATAACAGCTCATCCAGTCTTATTCGTTTGGACTTCGGTAACAGTCTGCTCAATACACCTACGGCAGTCAATCTTGGTAATCCAGGAGGTGTGCTTCCTTCCGCATCAACGGAAGGTGTACAAATTGTAAAAAATGAAGACAAGTGGTACGTGATAATAGTTGGTGGTGACCCCGCATTTAACTTCCAACCTTTTGTTGCAAAAATTGAGCTCGGTACAAACATCACGAACAACGCTCCTACAGGAACTAACTGGGGAAATATCGGCGGCCTTAATTATCCGCACGACCTATTTGTGTTTAACGACAATGGACATTGGTATGGAATGACTGCCAACACTTCAAATAGCACGATTACCCGCCTCGACTTTGGCACCAGTTTTTCCAATATACCAACAGGTGTAAACCTTGGTAATGTAGGGCAATTGACTAATCCAACAGGTTTGCACGCAATAAAGGACAATGGGCGCTGGTTTGTATTTGCGACTAACGTTAACAGCCAATCGATAACAAGACTTGATTTTGGAAGCTCGTTACTGAATACACCTACTGGTTATAACCTGGGCAATGTAGGCGGCCAATTCAAAAATCCATGGGATATTTATGTGATGAACTTTTGCGACAGCATTGTTGCATTTGTAAGTAACTCTTCCGACGGCACTTTAACCAAACTCAACTTTGGCGGAAGTTTGCTCAACAACAACCCTACCGCTGTAACTTTTGCCAATGTTGGTAATCAAAATTTCCCGCACTGTCTTTCTAAAATATTCAGAGTAGGATCAGATTTGTTTTCGTTTGTGATGAATGTAAACAATAACACCATCACAAGACTGAGGTTTCCCGGCTGCACGAATTCAAGTATCCCAAATTCAACATTGAAAGATCCTCCATCAGTTACCTATTCTATTCCCGGCGTATACAATATTAACCTTGCGGTAGATGAGGGCCTTTCTACGCAGACTTCATTTTGTAAGTCTGTAGTTGTACTCGCAGCACCTGACGTTCAACCGCTGCTTGACACATTCCTGTGTCGCGGCGATAGCTTAAAACTGCAGGCTAACTTCAAATACGGCAAATATCTGTGGAGTAATGGCGCTACTGATTCAGCAATCTTTGTTAAAACCGCAGGTAATTTCTCTGTAGAATATGATTACTATGGTTGTAAAGGAAAAGACGACTACACGACTACTATAAAAGAACTTCCGCTTGTTAATCTTGGCGTTGATACAAGCATTTGTAAAAATGATTCGTTGTTGCTGGATCCGAAAAATCTTGGAGCTAAATTCTTATGGCAAGATAAAAAGATAGATAGTGTCTATTGGGCTAAAACAGCGGGAAGCTACAATGTAAAAGTTACCGATGCATTTGGTTGTGTTCAAAAAGATACCGTCGCCGTTGGCATATTCGCTTTGCCAAACATAGGCTTACCAGACAGCAGCTATTACTGTAAATATGACTCACTGCAACTGGATGCAGGAAAGAACGCGATTATCTATTCGTGGGATAATGGTGCCGCTACGCAAACCATCTGGGCAAAAAGTGTTGGCAACTACATTGTAAAAGTTACCGATGCAAATGGCTGCATCAATAAAGACACCAGCTATATCAGTGAAAGAGCTTTGCCTTTAATTGATTTGATCGAGGATACTTCCATTTGTAAAAACGATTCGTTGTTGCTAGATGCGGGAACAAACGCAGTGAAGTATGCATGGCAGGACGGTTCTTTAAAAAATACTTTCAAAGTAAAGCAAGCTGGGTTTTATAAAGTTATCATTACAGACAGATACGGCTGCAGTAATAAAGACTCTTTGACAGTTAGCACATTGCAGCTTCCGGTAGTGAACCTTGCAAGCAATGCATCTATTTGTAAAAATGATTCGCTTTTGCTTGACGCCGGCACTAATGGCGTAAAGTATTTATGGCAAGACGGTTCTTCACAGCAAACAATTTGGGCCAAACAAGGAGGAAATTATGTTGTAGCAGTTACTGATGGGAACAATTGTACAAACAAAGACACCACAGCACTTTCTATACTACAGTTACCGGTAATAACACTTGCAGATAACACGACCATTTGTATCGGAAGTGCTGCGCAAATAAATGCATCCTCTGCAACAGGAACAATCTATGTGTGGTCTTCATCTCCTACACTGTCAGCTATCAATATTTCGAATCCTATTGCCACACCCACAGACACAACTAAATATTACTTAAAAGTGACCGACGCCAATAACTGTTCGAATAAAGATTCTATAACGGTTAATGTGGTCGCAGTGCCAACTGTAGCCATGTCGAAGGATACCGCAATATGTTCTGGCTCATCCATCGTTCTAAAAACACAGGCAACCTCTACAAACAAATATGACTGGTCGCCTGCAACGACGCTTGACAACCCGTCTATTGCAAATCCAACAGCTAAGCCTGCCGCAAAAACAACCTATACCGTCAAAGCAAGTAATGAGGGTTGCGCTGCGAATGGGCAGGTAACCATAGATATTTTGCCGCTGCCAACGATTGTCAAAAGTAATGACACCACAATTTGTATTCCCGGCAGCGCACAACTCAAAGCTTCAGGTGGCGTGTCTTACAAATGGTACCCGGTATTGGGACTGAGCAATGCGCTTATTGCCAACCCGGTTGCAACAACCAACAACAGTACTTATTATAAAGTGCAGGTTACTGACGCAAACAATTGTAGTAAGCTGGATTCTGTTTTAGTAAAAGTTTTGCCGAAACCAGTATTCGCAATTGATCCCGGAAATCCTGCTCTGTGTATTAATGACTCGCTACTCGTAACGGCAAGCGGCGGTGATGTTTATCAATGGACGCCAGCGACAAATATCTTGAACACAAATAATGCGGCAGCGACAGTGTTCCCGAATGCAACAACTGACTACGTAGTTACCATCACCAATAAAGTTTGTAATGTAACAGATGTTTTAACGGCACACATAAAAGTAAATCCATTGCCAACGATCAGTATGCGCAAATCAAACGATATTGATTGTATCAACCCGAGCACAAACATTGCTGCTTCAGGAGGTATAGAATACAAATGGTGGCCGGCTGAATACCTCAACGATCCGACAGCCATCAGTCCAGTGGCGAGCGTGCTCCAAAACACAGAATTTTATGTAGAAGTGACCGACAAAAACACCTGCTCAAACACCGATAGTATAATGGTGAACGTTACACACGATGGAGAAAACCTCTTCGTTGTGCCTAATGCATTCACTCCAAATGGAGACGGTCAGAACGACTGCTTCAATATCCGACATTGGGGCGTAAACAACAAGCTGATCGACTTTAGTATTTATGATAGATGGGGCACAAAAGTGTGGGCAACTTCAAACATTGCAGATTGCTGGGATGGAACATTCAAAGGACAACCTGAACCGGGAGGCGGATTCGTGTATATCATTCACGCTAAAACTATTTGCGGGGATATCGTAAGAAAAGGCATGGTGATGTTGGTGAGGTAGAAGTGAGAACGCAGATGACGCTGATTAGACGGATTTACACAGTTTTTTTTGCAAGTATGAAGCCAGCTTGAATTATCAGGCTGGCTTTTTTATTTGCAAAGACTTTGACAGATTCAAGCTAACACTCCGTGGCTCTGTCTAATTATCAAAAAAATCTGTGTAAATCCGTCTAATCCGTGTCATCTGCGTGCTATTCTCTATCAAAAAAAGCCAGCCTGATAACTCAGACTGGCTTTGTATTTTACTGTAATCCGTGATTATTTCACTTCTTCGAATTCTGCATCAGTTACGTTTTCACCTGCATCGTGATGACCGTTTCCTTGCTGAGCACCGCCGTCTTGCGGTTGTGCACCACCTTCTGCTTGAGTCGCTTTGTAGATCTCTTCGCTTGCAGCTGTCCATGCAGCGTTCAGTTCATTCACTGCTGTATCGATCTGAGCAATATCCTGAGTTTTGTGCGCTTCTTTCAACTTGGTTAAAGCTGATTCGATAGGCGCTTTTTTATCTGCAGGCACTTTGTCGCCATATTCTTTTAGTTGTTTTTCTGTCTGGAATATTAAGCTATCTGCCTGGTTGATCTTTTCAACTTTTTCTTTTGCTTCTTTATCGGTTGCTTCATTGGCTTTCGCTTCGGCTTTCATTTTTTCAATTTCTTCCTTGCTTAAACCACTACCTGCTTCGATACGGATCTTTTGTTCTTTACCAGTTCCTTTATCTTTTGCAGTAACGTGTAAGATACCGTTAGCATCGATATCAAATATTACTTCGATTTGAGGAACGCCTCTTGGAGCCGGAGGAATACCATCAAGGTTGAAGATACCTAAGCTCTTATTTTGATTTGCCATTGGACGCTCACCTTGCAATACATGTATCTGTACGCCTGGTTGATTGTCGCTGGCTGTAGAGAATGTTTCAGATTTCTTAGTTGGGATCGTTGTGTTGGACCCGATCATTGTTGTCATTACACCGCCCATAGTTTCAATACCAAGGCTCAATGGAGTAACGTCAAGCAACAATACATCTTTCACTTCTCCGGTCAAAACAGCACCTTGAATTGCAGCACCGATAGCTACCACTTCATCAGGGTTAACACCTTTATGTGGTTTTTTACCGAAGAATTTTTCCACCATTTCCTGTACTTTAGGAATACGTGTAGAACCACCCACCAGAATCACTTCGTCGATTTGAGATGCAGACAAGCCAGCATCTTTCAACGCAGATTCACAAGGTTTCAAACAACGTTCAAACAGTCTGTCTGCCAGTTGTTCAAATTTGGCACGAGTCAGTTTTTTTACAAGGTGTTTAGGCACTCCGTCAACTGCTGTGATATATGGAAGGTTGATTTCTGTTTCGCTTGAAGAAGACAATTCGATCTTTGCTTTTTCAGCAGCTTCTTTCAAACGTTGCAAAGCCATAGGGTCTTTGCGCAGATCAACAGCTTCGTCAGCTTTAAACTCATCAGCTAACCAGTCCATGATGATTTTATCGAAGTCATCACCACCTAAGTGAGTATCACCATTGGTAGATTTTACTTCAAATACACCATCACCCAGCTCTAATACAGAGATATCGAATGTACCGCCACCAAGATCAAATACAGCGATCTTTTGATCAGCGTGTTTTTTATCCAAACCATACGCCAACGCAGCGGCTGTAGGTTCGTTTACAATACGGCGTACGTTTAAACCAGCAATTTCACCTGCTTCTTTTGTAGCCTGGCGCTGAGCGTCGTTAAAGTAAGCCGGAACGGTAATAACCGCTTCGTTTACTTCCTGTCCCAGATAATCTTCAGCGGTTTTCTTCATTTTCTGAAGAACCATTGCAGAAATTTCCTGCGGAGTATATAGGCGTCCGTCAATGTCAATACGAACGGTATTATTGTCACCTTTTGCTACTTTATATGCCCAGTGGCTTATTTCCTCGGTCACTTCGTCGTGACGACGACCCATAAACCTTTTCACTGAACTGATAGTATTTTGTGGGTTAGTGATGGCCTGACGTTTTGCAGGATCACCCACTTTTCTTTCACCATTTTTCAAAAATGCCACTACGGAAGGCGTTGTGCGACGTCCTTCATCATTGGCAATCACCACCGGTTCGTTGCCTTCCATTACAGCTACGCAACTATTCGTGGTTCCCAGGTCAATACCTATAATTTTTCCCATATAATTGATTCCTTTTAGGTTTGTGTTTTAATATATCGCATAGTAATTGGCAATCCTTATGCCAATGGCAGCGTATGTGAAAAATTGACAGTTTGGGAATGAGGGAGTTGTCAGAGTGGGAATAAAGGAACGGAGAAGCTTCTTAAATTGTCAGCTTAATACCCGTCCAATGCAATCAGTCAACATACATTTCCTTTATAATACCCTTTATCAGCGCTATGTCCCCGAGAGAAAGCGTAGAATATATTTTTTTGATGCGCCTTTTATCTATTGCCCTTATTTGATCGAGAACAACACTTCCAGGCTGGTAATTAATGATAACCTTCGCCCTAAATGGCACTTCTTTAATGGTAGAAGTCAATGGTGCCACCACAACAGTATTTAGATTGTTATTTAAATCATCTGGCGAAATTATAACACAAGGTCTGGTTTTGTTTATTTCACTACCCATTGTTGGGTCTAAGTCTACTAGTACTACTTGATATTGCTTTGCCATTCATCGAAATTTTCGTCTTCAAAAACGTCAGGTATAAGCAATTGGTCGTCTCCGCTTTCATGTAATTCTTTTGCAAATTTCCCCCAACCAGCACGAGGCGTTTTTTGTGGCACTAGCACAATGCGCTCATCTTCCAGAATTATTTCCAGCGAATCGGTAATGTTATATTTTTCAAGTACCTTTTTGGGTAACCTGATTCCTCTACTATTTCCAATTGAAACTACAGCTACTTGCATAACTCACAAAATTAAGTAATTACAAAGTAATTACATTTCATCAAAACATCCAAATGAATTTGAAGCCGGGTTGCTGCATCACAAAACTAAGGAATTGCTATTATAATTAATTGACTTTCTTTCAGTTACTCAGTTATTCACCTCCTAAAACGGATACCCGATCGCGATATTCAGTACCAAATTGTCTTTTCGCCACTGCGAATTGCCCAGATCAACCTGATCCAGCACCCATTTGTGCCCTTCGGGATACCATGGCTTGCGAAGCGGAATACCCAGGTCAAGCCGCAACACGAGAATAGACACGTCGAACCGCAAACCGAATCCGGTATTCACAGCAATATCATCTAAAAAATGCTTGGTGAACTTTCCGCCGGGTTGGGCAGGATTTTCATTGTAGAGCCAAATATTTCCCGCATCAACAAACACCGCGCCGTACACGATACTGAAGAGTTTGGCCCGCAGTTCAGTATTAAGTTCCAGTCTTATATCACCACTTTGATCTGGGTAGAAACCGGTCAGTGTATCAGGATAAATATATGATCCCGGACCGATGGAGCGGCTTCTGAATCCTCGCAAGCTGTTATTACCGCCAGCGAAAAATTGTTTTACATAAGGCAATGAATAGGAGTTCTTATAAGGGAACCCTACCCCGGCAAATATGCGGTTGGCCCAAATCGTGGTCTTTCCAATTTTATGATATACCCTGAAATCCGCATCAAAACGAGCGTACTGTGAAAACGGTGCGTTGAAGATTTTTGCAGTGTCGCCATTTTTTACATCATTCTTTGTAAACAGTCCAACAATATTTCCTGAAAGATCAACTCCGCCCCTGAAATAAAGTCCGTCCTTCCGCCTTGACGTCAGCAAAGTATTATAAGTGTAAGAATAAGTAGAACCGAGAATAAACTGCTTTTCTATTGCTTTTTGAAGGGTTACATTTCTGCTAGCACTGTCACGATATTGATCAGTTACGTTTATGGGCTGTACATAGTTTACACTGATTGGATAGAGCTGGTGCTCCTTTGCCAGTGTTTCTTTCCAAACATAACCGTAAGCCACACGGAACGAATTCAGAGTGTATTGTTTTTGTTTATTTAACCAGTCATAGCCCAGTGTAATATTTGTTTTTGGCACATAGCCACCACTGGTGTTCAGCTTGAATACCGGCACAATAAATTGCGGGAAGGACAATGTTCCTTCTATGCCATACCGGAACGTATTGTATCCGTTAAACTGTCCGCCGTATTGAATTTCAAAGCCACCATATGTTTTTATCGTCAACAGTTCACCTCCTTTAAAAGTGTTCCTGTTTTTCCATGCAATGGTAATTTGAGAACCTGTGAGATCGTTTGATTTTGTAGTTCCTGCTATTTCTGTATTGACAGATTTCTTTGGATATGGAGTCAGATAGTAGTAAGTGTTCAACTTTGGCGAATCAACATTTGGAACATCTTCAAATCGATTCTTTACAAATTTGAACAGGCCAAGACTTGTTAATCGCTGCAGTGTTTGGTTATGAGCTCTTCTATTATAAACACTATCGGTTTTGAAAAGCATTGCTCTCTCAAACATCTGCGGCTTGTACAAATGCTTTCTGTCTACCACATAGTAACCTTTGTAGTAAAATGCATTCTTCGTGGAAGTATCGGCGGCATTTACATTATTCAATCTATAACCAGGATAGATGAAAATATCGTTGATACGGTAAATATCTTTTGCTGCGGGAGGCGTTCCACTCTTCACCCTCACGTACATGTTCACCTGATTTTTGCCGATAGTACTATCGACGTCAACGATGATAAAGTCCTGGTTAAAATAATAAAAGCCTCTGTTCTTCAAACGCGAATCAATGCGCTCCCTTTCTGCCTTTATTATATCCAGATCGTAAGGGTCTCCCTTTTGTAGCAAAGTCCTTCGCGTAGTGCGGGCGATTGCTTTTTTTAAATCGCTGCTATCAAGATCAAATTTGACTTCGTTGATCGTGTATTGTACACTGGGAACCACTGTATAAATAGCTTCCCCTTTTTTCCTTTTTATAACAGTGTCGCCTTTTACAGCTGCCTGGAAAAAACCTTTGTTCTGTAGGTGATTTGCCAGTATTTGTTCATTGATGCCTGGATTCACACTGCTCATCAACACTGGCGGTTCGCCAAACTTAAACTTTAACCAGCCAAACAACCCTTTGGTGCTCGTGCGATTTTTTCCGGCAATGTTATAGGCGTATAATTTTACACGCAGTCCTAATATTTTTTTGTTGGGCTTAGGTCTTGTAAGATCTTCAACCTGCTCCTTAATTGCCTTTTTCTTTTTCTTCGAGTAAACAGAATCCACCACCTTTATCTTCGAGCCTGTATACAAAGCTTCACCTTCCGGCAAATACTTTGTATTGCTGCATGATGAGATGATGAAAACACCAAATAGAATAATGTATAATGAGAAAAACTTCATGTTCTTTTTTTTATCTCAGCTTACTGAGAAAGTTAGCCACAGAAAAACAGAGGAACAGAAAATAGCCATCGCTTCTATAGATCCGAACTTTCTCTGTTCTTCTGTTTTTCTATGTCAGCCTCTAAGATGCAAAGCATCCTAACTACTCGTTTTCTTTTTCTTCCTTGTCGACTTTTCCAAATCATCCTGCCTTTGTTTTTTCTTTTTAAAAATATTTTTGAAATTATTGTAATCAATTGTGATGATAAAACCAACACCCGTCTCAACTACATAACCCTCAAGCACGCCCTGGTAATCACTTCGCTGGTACACACGTACCATGTACCTGCCGTCTTTACTTAGTTTGTATGCAGCTGAAATATTGCTAAGCATCGACGCAGCATTTTGCGTTGCTGCCTGTGGACCTTCCAGCTGGAAGTTGCTGCCAACAGAAACTACTAACCGGTCATTCAACAAACGCTTTGACACGTTCACATTCAAATCTGTCTTCTGTTGCTCGGTTCCGGTAGAATAATCCGCTTCCGACTGCACATCGAAATTGATGTCAACAAAATTTATAAGATCAGAGGCAAATTGATTCAACTGATCCGTAATCAACTTACTCACACTTTGTCTTGCAAAACCTTCAGCAGTCACGCCGCCGGCACTGGACTCAAAGGGATTATCCTGTACAAACCTGTTGAGCAACAGCAATGCAAAAACCTGTTTATTTATTTCCGAAGGATCCTGTCTCAAAATAAACAGCTTGTTGTTAACTGTTGTTATCACATCTCTGCCAACCCCATAGTTGTCGTTTTCCGGCAATTGAATATCAAAAGTGATCAATGGCTTCATCAACTCTCCTTTCATGTTCAATAAGACCTTAAAGGGAAGCTTTTGTCTGTATACAGCTTGCTGCCTGGAATCCATGTCCGATATCTGCTGCTGAACAAGATCAATAGGCGCAGCGCGGGATACATATAAGGCGGTAATGTCCACATCCGCGCTGGTGGGTTCACCAGTCCATGTGAGACGGCTGCCTTTCTGTATATCAAACTTGCGGTGAATCATATTGAATGTTAGCTCATACGAGCCTGCATCCAATTCGTAAGAACCCGAAAGCGTAATCTTTCCGCTTTTGTCAATACCTCCGTTGAGTGTGGCTTCGCCTTTAAGACTCAGGAAGTCGCCGTTGCCTTCGTCAATGATCAGGCTTAGCTCAGCATCTTTCTTTATCTGGATATTTACGTTAACATCAAAATCACGCAGGGATGACATGTTCAGCGTATCCATTTTTTGCATAAATAAAGAATCGCTCTCGGGAGCATCCATATCTATGAAATTCACAACACCATCTCTTTTCTCAACGCCCGGCTCGTTTTGCGGAAGCACAACTGTCAGCTTTGTCTTGTCGTCGATAGTAAGTGTTCCATCAACCTTAGGCGAACTCTCCGTACCTTTTACATTCAGGTTTGTAGTAAGATAAACCTGCCCGTAATAAAGCTTGTTGTCTTTCCTGGTGGTGTTCAACGCACGGAAGTTGCGCGAACGGATTGTCATATCAAAATTGTAGTTGCGCAGATTTGAAGTAAGCGCATCGCCATCCATGACAAATTTGTTGCTTGCAGAATCCTGTATAGTAAACGTGTCTAAATGAATTCCTTCTTTGTCAACCATTACGGTGTCTTGCGGAATCATGAAATAGTTATTCAACATGGATAAGTTGAACGCAGCTTTATCAAAAACCAGGTCACCGTCAATAGCAGGCTGGCTGGCGGTTCCGGACACATCGAACTTCCCAGACAACGTCCCGGAGGATTTGCTGATCGCTCCCATTGTCGCACCTTCTATAGTGTTGAGTTGCAATTTGTTCATCAACAAGTTAAAATGAAAGTCATTGTTGTTGACGGGCGTCAAATAATATTGCCCTTTTAACGTAACGTCATTTCCCTTTCCAGTTATCGCAACATCTGCATCAAGAGCATCATCAGTTGTGTTGTTTACTTTAATGGCGATGTTACCAATGGTATCCTTGCGCATCTGGAAATCTGTAATGGTAAGATCGCTGGCAAATTTCATTTTTCCCGTAAGGTCATCCACTTTCAAATTTCCATTTAACACACCGTCTGCAAACAAAGAATCGGCCTGTACAAAGCCCGTTAAGGTGGCAATGCGGAAGTTGTTGAAATCAATCAGCAGCGGCGCATTTTTCTCCTCTGATTCGCTTTTGATACTCAGCTTTTGGTTACCGTTGCTTAGTTCGAAATCTTTTACATTAATGCCGGTTTTGCCATAAGAAATACGATTACTGTCAGTCGTGTTCCATTTGGCGTAATTCAGCACCAGCGAATCTTTTCTCAAAGAAAAAACATAATCATCTTTTTGTGGTTGCTGAAAGTCGAGATCGAAGAAATATTTTTGTTTTCCAACTTTATCCTTTATACCAATCCTTGCATTGATCTTATTGTCCTCCAATTTACTGTTGATCGTGATACCATGCATGGAAACGCTTTTACCGATCATTACTTTTTGCACCCCAATCGTTACCAATGCGGCACTGTCAATATTCCCAGCTTTTAATACAAAGTTTTGAATTGTATCCGTTGAGTAAATAATCGACGGCGCTTCCATATGCACTCTCCATTCAGGTTCGGAGAAATGGCTAAGAAGAGTTATGTCGCTCAGGTCCTTAAGATTCGGCTCGAAGGCCTGTAATGTTTTATTGTTTCTTATCGTGCCTGTTAAAGTAAAATCATAGGGTCGCAGTTTTTTCATCGCCGTGTCATGCATGATGGCAAAATACGGTTGAATGGCCTGCTGAAAAACAGTTGCTACTTCGGATAAATAATATTGTCCACGCAAATGCAGATCTGCAATATCACTGCGCAATGTTATAAACTGGCCGCTGTCTGTTTTTCCGGAAGCCAAAATAATGCTGTCCATTTGCACACGCCTGCCGTTCAGGACGAGCAATGATTTTGCAATGGAAGCCTCGCCTTCCAAACTATCAATGTTTACTCTTGGAAAATCGCCAGTAATCTCGCCTCTGTAAATAATTGAATCTGTTGTAAAATGCAACTGCGCTGTTTTCACACTGTCAACCATAATATGAAATTTTGCAGATGGATCTTTGGCCGCAAAATTTCCTTCACCTTCTAAACTGATGTCAATATTTTGGTCATGAATAGAGGCATCAGCCTTTAGCAACTGCTCTGCAATCGCTGCGTTGAAGTTGAAGTTTCTGTACTCATACTTTTTTATTACACCACTTTTCAAAGTTCCTTTCACTACAGCGTTTGCAGTTTTCGGATTGTAGCCTTTTCCTTTCGCACTCGCTGTGAGCGTGAATTTGCCGAGCATTTCTTTATTCTGCAAAATAGTGCCGAGATCAAGCGATCTTGTTTCTAGCGCTACATCATACACTGTTTTATTTTTGTCAGTGAAATTTTTTCCGCTCCCTTTCACTTTTGCTGTACCAAGATTGGTAGTTAGCAACAGATCAGCGTTTGCTGCGGTCATGCCGCCGGAAAATTTTCCCTGCAATGCGATCTTGTCAGGCAGTGTGATATTCTTAGGCAAAGTATTCGGTGGCAAAAAAAGATCAAGATCTTTTTTACCGGTTGCTATTTTATTGATGGTAAGATTTGCTTCGATTTTTTTTACATCAGGCAAACCTTTTAATGTGCCGCTTACGTCAACAGATGTTTCATTTAAACCACTCACCTGCAATTTGGGAATGATGAGGCTTGACAATTTTCCTCTTACTATTCCGTTTAGGAACCATGTTTTTGAAGGATCAGCAAATGCAGGCTGCTTACGCAAATCCGGCACAAAAGTGAGAATATCTTTTACCTGCACACGGCTGTTTTGGAGGTTTAGCTCGAGTTGCAAATTTTTCAAGTCTTTTGCCAGCGCATCGATTGATGAATAGTATATAGTAGCTTCTCTTCGAAGTTCCGTTCCCGGCGTTTTAAGGTACAGACCTTTGAGATGAGATTCTTTGGAACCATATAAAAATTCTGTTTGCAATTGCTGCAACACAAAACCACTTTGTTCTTTCACACTTCCTTTCGTAACGGTGCCGGCAATTTTATCATCGTTGTACACAAAGTCATCCACATGAAGCGTGAGTGAGTCTGCTTTTATGTGGCCGTAGTCCATGCCATATTTTTGATGAGGACTATTATCGTTGTCAAACTTAATATTGTTTTGATCCAGTGAAATGTTCGCCACGCTTACATTCCAGCCTGCTTCCTTTTGGGCAACTACCTCCTGTTTTGCCTCTTTCGCTACCACTTTTGCCTCTTCTTTCTTTCCTAACCGTATATCTGCAGTTGTCTGCTGAAGCGTCACTTCTTTTAACTGGATGATCTTTTTTTGCAAATCAATTTTCTCTACACCTACTCCGAGTTTTGTAAGATTAAGATTTGTATAAAATGCTGACACATCATTTCTGAAATCAACATTTATTTTCGTGAGATCTATATTTTTTAAAGCAATAGAAATAGCGGAAGGTTTCTGTGCATCCTGAATGTCTTTTTCCGAAGGCTCAGATTTCACCAACGGTTTGTTTTGATAAATTTTTCCGGATAAACCATCAAGATTGATGCGGGGAATGTCGAAGGCTTTTTTATCCAGATCAAATTTGTCAATCTTCGTATCGAAGTGGTTTAACCAAAGCTCCACATCATTGCCGGTTACCGCATCTTTATACACGACGCGAATTTTATTGAGAGCAATTTTGTTTAAGGAAATATTGATTGAAGATGACGTTGTATCTTTTGGCTTCGCTGGATCTTTACTGGCGAACGCATTTATAATAAACTGGAAATTGAAAGTCGTATCGGGCAGTGTGCGTTTTACTTTTGCGGTAATGTTGTCCAGTTCGATATTGTTTACCTCAACGTCGCTTTTGAGTAATTTAAACAACGCTATGTCTACACTTATTTTCCCTCCGTACAGTAAAGTATCTTTTGAGCGATCTTCAAGATAAATATTTTCCAGCACCACGCTTTTGGGCAATCCTATAAAAATACGGCCAACTGTAACCTTTGTTTTTAATTTTTGCTGCAGATATGTCTCTGCTTTCCCTTTAATGAATTGCTGAACAGGAGGTGTGAGGATAAGTACTACAATGAGAATAAAAAAGAGTATAAGCCCTACGACTATTTTTAAAATAATACGGATCGTTTTTTTAATAAAAGCAGCATTAAAATTGAGTTTCTTCAAAACCATATTATTATAAAAAATAGTTCTTTATTGTTGAAACAAAGCAATTAACAGACCGCCTAAACACAAAGCTTTTCGCAAATGGTTGCATAAGCTCAGGAAAAACCTGTGCATTTATTTCTACAATTATTTACTCAAAAGGTTTCTGCCGTTGTTACAAGATTTTTTACCCGTGAGTAAAATTTGTTTGTAGAAAATAATGCTCAGTAACGCCACATTTCAAGGGCAGCTTTTGGGCATAGAATTTTAGCTTAAAAAGGCATGAAGTCAAACGTCATTAAAATTAACGACTACCTGCCTCCAAAAGGTAATACGGTACTGAAAGTAATTATGTATCCTGGGAAGCGAGCCACAGTGAGACCAATGAAGGAGCAGTCAAAAATGCTTGAGGTATTAAAATTGAAACACCCGAATTTGCCGGAGTGTAATAACCTGGCATATAAAGATGTTGTTCTATTTTAAATACTCATTGCCATTATACCTTGATCTTCCTAAAACTTATCTCTGGCTTACTTCAAATTACTTTTCGAAAACCATTTTTCCATTAACCTATTCTTGAAAAATTGCCGGTCGTTTGATCGGCTTTTTTTATTGTATAACTCGCTAACTGGCGAATTAATAATTAACAATTAATAATTAATAGAGGGCCATTCATTGCACATAATGACATCGTAAATATCGACCAATGGAATGCTGCCTTCTGTCCATATGCTACACCTCATTAATTCTTAATTCTTAATTATCTGCAAAGCATCCTGATCACATTACTTAAATGGGGATATTGGAGGAGCAAACTCTCCTTTCGGGCTAATTCAAAATCGGCGAAATCGAAGCCTGGGGCCACTGTACAGCCAACTAACGAATAAGAACTTTCTTTTGCAGGCATTGCACCAAACCAGCTGCCTGCTTTTACAACACATTGAAATCGTTCACCGGCTTCGAAGTTAGCGCCCAGCTCATGTTCGATCAACTCACCGGTCGTTGTAATCTCAAACACAATAAGAGGATCGCCGTAATAAAAATGCCAGATCTCATCTGATGCAATTTTATGCAACGCTGAAAACTGGCCCTGTTGTAACAAAAAATATATACTCGTTCCTGCGTTGCGATTTCCTTTAAAATCTTCTGACAACACGGTTTGAGGAATACCATCTCCGATCTGTAAACTTCTTTGAAAGCACCACCTTCAATATGTTCCTGCAGGTGCAGTTTTTCTATCCAATATGCGGCGGACCTGAGCTGGTTGTTACTCATTATTTTTCAATTCGCACTTTGTTGAGAAAAAAGCGTGTCAGTGAATCTTTAATATGGGTCGTATCACTGTACACAGAAGGAATTAAAAAATATAGCTTGAAGCTGGAAGAATCCGGTGCAACGTCCATTTGTACTTTGTTTCCATTTTCCCTCAACTGCGTAAATCTTTTTAATGCCCTGTATTTGTTGGCAGTCACTTCAAGCACATATTTTAAAGGCATTTTGCCTGTTGAATCCAGCTGTTGTGAACCATTTTGCAAAGCTGCTAAACTATCAGCTTTTCTTTTCATTGCTGCACTGTCTCTTGCGATCAGGTTGCTGTCAGGCATGTAAGCATTGCCGCTTTGCCTGTTTGGCAGATCGGTCACCACTGCATTTGCAACCGTATCTGACACTTCGGTTTCTGTAGCTTTTTTGTGAGCGTTGCTTTGATACAAATAATAGGCGCCGCCACCAACAATAACAAGTGTTATCAAAGCCGCAACACCTATCAAAAGCTGGCGGGCATTGTTGCCGGAAGATTCACGCCTGGAGAACGTTTCTTCGTGTCTTCTTGGCTCAGTGGATTCTCTGATCACTGTAATATCCTCCAATTTGGCGGAGACATAACTGCCTGGAGTGAAGTTCAATCTGCCATCCTTCCCTTTTATCAAAGTGCCGATGCCATCAACGTATAGCGGATTACCAATATTGAGTAATTGGGAACTTAAAGAAATATAAGACTCAATATCTGATACGGCCAACGGACGTATTTTGCCCGTATGACTGCGGATAAATTCAATCAGTTCTTCTTCTATTTTAGGGGCCGATTTTGAATCGTATGTGATGCCAGTAACCGCACTGCGTTGTTTTTCAGTATCATCAGGGATAGCGGCCGCCGGATCAAGAGTGAATGTGCCGATGCCCGGCAAAACCAGCTTTTTGTGCTGGTACAAGTATTGGGAAAATAATATGTCTAGTTTCAAAGTATTGGCTTTTGTGTACAATTTAAAGTAAAAATACGTTAAGAGATTGATTTATAACAGATCAATAAAAAGAAAATCCTTGATTTTGCTGCATCTGGGGCAAAGTCAAAAGGAAAAAGTAAAAATTCAAAAGTAAAAACGACCGCTTAACCGGACAGTGGGTTCAATGCAAACTTAGCTCGACTGTATAATGAGCTTTTGACTTTTTCCTTTTTCCTTTTGACTTAACACCAGGTATCTTTGCAAAAAAATCCGATGACTGATCACGAGCTGCGATTCATAGAATACTGGGAGAAAAACAGGGATAAAGAAAGGAAGATAACAAAGCAATGGTACATAGGTTTACCAATCGGACTTGCATTTGCCGTTCCCATCGCCATCAACTTTTCGTCGGGCTGGTACAAAAGAGCACAAATGACCGCCATGGCAGAATTTAACCCGATGGTACTCGTGATCGCACTTCTCATCATCATTACATTCATCGCTATTTTTTACAAGCGTCATCAGTGGGATATGAACGAGCAGAGGTATAAGGAGTTTATTGCGAAAAGAACTTTAGAAGAGAAGCGAAAAATTGAAAATTGAAAAGGAGAATGCAAAATGTGGCAATTTGAAAATTTGAAAATGAGCGGCTGCGTCAGCGTGAGGATTACGCATCACGTCGATGCCAATAAGGATTTTTAAAATATTGAATTTTACACATTATGCAATTTAGCTACCGCATAAGGAATATTGCACAGAAATCATTTTCAAATTTTCAAATTGCCACATCCTGCACTTCAACTTTCAATTTTCAATTAACTACGCGCAGCTTTCCTCCCCTCTCATTTGTCATATTGTTGTATCTTCCTATTCCAATACTTACTATAAATGAAGAGAATTGTTCTGTGTTTGTCGATCCTGGCCCTTTTAACGATAGTTGCTACCGGCTGTTCGAAAAAAAGCAAATCCTGTGATCCCGTTCCTGTTGCAAAAGAGGAACCGGACATTTTAAAATATATTTCTGAAAATGGCATTACTGCGAGTCGCGATAATTCAGGCATTTATTACCAGATCATTACTCCCGGCACCGGAATTTCTCCCAGCAATACTTCAAAAGTAACTATCAATTATATCGGCAAATTACTTAGCAATGTTGTTTGCGACAGTGCGTCAAATAAGGAATGGCCCGTGACCAGCCTTGTTACAGGCTTTCAGATTGGCTTACCGCTTATTAAGAAAGGTGGCAAAATAAAACTTATTCTTCCATCTTCTTATGGCTATGGCTGCACTCCCATTTTAGATGCAAGCAACAACGTGAGGGTACCTGCAAACTCAATCCTGGTTTTCGACATAGAATTATTAAACGTTCAATAGATTTTCTATTTTAATTGATTTCGCTCCGCAATGCGGGGCTTTTTTGTGATCAAAATACCGGTGTTTGCCTGTTTTATTGTAATGTATGTATATTTGAAAAATGTGTATTCATCACACTTTCTTATTTTGCAAAAAAATTAAACATTGAGAGAGGCAATATCCGTATTTGACATATTTAAAATTGGCGTGGGGCCTTCCAGTTCGCATACTTTAGGACCATGGAAGGCTGCATTGCAATTCCTTCAATCACTGAAAAACCAGGGCAAACTGGATACGGTAAAATCGTTGAAAGTATTGCTATACGGCTCGCTTGCCAAGACCGGCAAGGGCCACGGAACCGATGTTGCAGTATTGCTTGGACTTTGCGGAGAGGATCCTGTAACGATTGACGTAAATGAGATCAACAACAAAATACTCGCGATAAAAAATGATTGCAGCTTAACACTCGATGGTTCGCATAAAATCGATTTTATCGTTGCTGATGATCTTACATTTCTTTTTAACGAGTCGCTTCCCTATCACCCAAACGCTTTAAGTTTTCTCGCAACGTTTGAGGATGGCAATAACATTTGCGAAACCTACTACTCTATCGGTGGGGGTTTTGTAGTGAAGGAAAATGAATCGATCGCTTCAAAAGACATCGTTCAATTGCCTTTCCCTATCGACAAAAGCGAAGACTTGTCGCACTGGTGCATGAAGACCGGGCTTGCTATTCATGAAGTAGTAATGGAGAATGAAAACGCATGGCGCAGTGAAGCTGAAACACGCAAAGGCATTTTGCAAATATGGAAAGCCATGCGCGAATCCATTTATCGTGGCTGTCACCAACAGGGCATATTGCCCGGTGGTTTATTGGTAAGAAGAAGAGCCGCTGATCTGAATAAAAAACTGATTGCCGGCCGCCCTTACAACGATTACGAAAGTTGGGTAGAAGCGATCCGCGCCGGTGGAAATGATTTCAAGTATATACTTGATTGGGTAAGTTGTTTTGCGCTCGCGGTGAATGAAGAGAACGCATCGTTTGGTCGTGTGGTAACAGCGCCTACAAACGGCGCAGCGGGCGTTATTCCTGCCGTTTTGCAATATTTTATTATTACAGATAATGCTTTGAATGACGATAAGATCATTCAGTTTATGTTAACCGCTTCTGAAGTGGGAAGCATCTTTAAGAAGGGTGCTACTATTTCTGCAGCAATGGGCGGATGCCAGGCGGAGATCGGTGTTTCATCTGCAATGGCTGCTGCTGCGCTTACAGAAAGCCGCGGTGGCACACAACGACAAGCATTGATGGCCGCAGAGATCGCCATGGAGCATCACCTCGGACTAACCTGTGATCCTATCGGTGGTCTTGTGCAAGTGCCATGCATTGAAAGAAATACAATGGGCGCCATCAAAGCGATCACAGCATCATCACTGGCATTGCAAAGCGCCCCGGACTTCGCAAAAGTATCTCTCGACACTGTTGTAAAAACCATGTGGGAAACCGCTCTCGACATGGACAGCAAATACAAAGAAACTGCTGACGGCGGCCTGGCGGTACATATACCGTTGAGCTTGAGTGAATGCTAAAATACATAATGTGGGAATTTGAAAATTTGAAAATTTGAAAATGAACGCGTGCGTCAGCGTAAGGAATGTATGCCTCATCAATTGTCCAAAAGCATTTTGAAAAGAATTGAACTTTACAGATAGTGCAATTCAGCAACCACACAAGAAATGCCGCACAAAAAGCATTTTCAAATTTTCATATTTTCAAATTTCCACATTATGCTTTCTCCGTGCTTTCCGCCGTTTTCCTGTCAAACAATTTTATCAATGCAGGTACCAATGACACAAGACCTGAAATGATCGCTGCAATTTTTGTAGAGACTTCCTGGCGTGTGATAATGAGATATGCAAAGACCATCAGCAGTGTTACGAAGAAAATATTTTGAATCAATTTCCATGTGCCGCCACGGTTTACAATTCTTCGCAATCTTTCAATCTCTGCCGTGTCTGATTTACTGATAAGATAATTTCTGAAACTATAGGTCATCAATATCAACCCTCCATTTTCTCTGTCCTGGCGAAGCAATCCTTTTTTAAACAAACCATACAGTGTGTCAGGATTTTTGTAGTTAGTAAAGCCATCCAGTGCAAAGTCAAAAAGAATGAACTTTTCTTTTTCCGATAATTCTTTCCAGATATCATCATATGTTGACGTAAGAATGGACTGCATCCTTAGGACATTTGCATAGTTGCTTTTCTCCATTTCCTCCGACTCGTAGCCATAAATATGACTGTGTGAGATGGTGAATTTTTCATGCCTCAATAACTTGTCGCCATTTGCGCCCGGATCATCCAAATCATCATCTCCGGCTGCATCAACTTTTCGTTTACGATGCGAACGCTCCACTTCTTCCAGCAATCCCATATCATGTTCAGCAACCGTCTTAAGATTTACATGTCTGTCGATCCAGTTCTTATCAGTATGATCGCTGATGTCAATTCCGGGGAACTCATTCAAAAACACACGTCTAGCTAATGCTTTGATCACTCGAAAATGAACAATGAGGGAAGTTACAAGTACTGACAGCAATATCCATCCAAGGAAACTTTTATAGAGATCTGTTATCAGACTAAAATCGAGACCCAGCAAGCTTGTTTCAATCAACAAAGCTCTATTGTCGTTGCTGTTGATATCTTTTTTGTAATAGAAGTTGACGGTATTCTTACTCACTTTATCTGACCAGCCATAATAAGGAGTGTTATTAAAAAAATCGGAGTGATCGCTTGGCAGAAAAAGAAACTGCGTGACCACTTTATAAAAACTATCTACACTGTTTGGCCGCTTTGGAAATGATGGCACGACAGTATCCAGCACGTTACTAAACGCCGAATAAATGCCATAGCCCATTTTGTATTTTACATTGTTTATAAACGTTGAATCTTCCGGTTGGTGATATTTTGAAATTTTAGTTAGACTGAATGCTGAATCAATAAAAGAACTACGCTGTACGATTCGTTCTGCCAAATATATCTGCCGCGATTTTACCTGCAAATATTTTTCATGCTCCAATGCATATTTGAAAAAGATAAAAGTGGGAAGTACACTTATCAAAATGATAGAAAGAAAAATCGCCCATACATAATGCTGCAAATAATCTCTCTCCATAAATCTGAAATGCGGCATGCTGCCTATCTTGAAAACGGCCCCCAATACAATGATGGAAAATATCCATGGTATGGTTAGCCACCACAAACTTTCCGTATAGAAAACAATTATAAGCGAAATCAAAAACAAAATCAACGCAAAAAATAACAGTATCTTTCTATGTGGATATAAAAGTTTGCGATAGCTTATTTGCTCAGCACGCCTGTTCGTCGGCACTCCTTTTTTCATAATATAATAACCGGTAACAGCAAGGAAGCAAGAGAGAACTGCCATATCAAGTATTAACCAATGGGCATTGCAAAACTCGAAAATAACGATCGATACGATTATTATCAATGCAATAAGCATTACAAAAAACACTACCAGTTTTTTATAGTATAACTCTTTTCTTATTGCAGGCTTCATCCAGTCAGATTCGCCTGGCGAAAATAACAACGGCGATACTTTTCTTCCCACCAGATAATACAAATACAAAAAGAACAACAACGAAATCAGCACGACACTTATACATACAAATGAAAATGCTGATATGTGATAAACAAAATAGTTTTGCTCACGCTTGTTATAAAAGCCGGCAAGATAAAATGGCAATCCCTTTATAGGCGTGATCAACATTTTAACATCGTTGTCATACATGTTTACCGATGAAACAAGTACGCTATCGTTGTGTTGCACCGCATTTAGCACTTCAGGGTTGTTGTCGCACTCGTCAAACAGGTTTTCATGCAAAGCTCTGGCCGACTGGGAATGAAACAATACATCTCCATCTTTATCAATAATGGCGAAGCTGTACGGCCGCGGCAACACAGGATTGTAAGTGGAATAAATAATACTGCCAAGCGTTACAAGGATAGCACGTTTTTTCTCATTGCCCACATCAAACTCTTTATGGCTTGGTATTGCAACGCTAACAGAATAATCGCCGCTTGACCACGATAACGTTGGCTGAATAAAAATGGAGTCTTTCTTCATCACGAACCCTTTTCCAAACCTGATGGCTTTGAAGTAGTCGCGCCCTGACACATTGAGGAAACTAATCGCGTTGTTTTTGAGAAAACTCCACTTGCCAATTTGGGTACCGCTTTTTTCCACCCAGCTCACATTGTCAAACAACTTATAGGTGCGTGGATAAAAGAACGCGTCAGACGGTGGTTTTATGGCGGTATCCATTAGCCCAAAATTATTTCCGTCGATATTTTGATCGTACTCTTTCAGCTGAGCAACCATACTGTCGAGTTCACGCGAAAAATTTCTCTTTATCTGCGCATGCAGATCAAGCATTATTTTATTGGAGATGTTATCACTGATGCTGTACGATTTTATGATCAGCAATGCCATTACAAAGAAAACAGGTGCAACGGTAAGTGATACCATTAGCATGCGAACATCAGTAATAACAATATTTTCCTGCTTGCCGAGCAAAAAAAGTTTTAGCGTGGGGAGATTAATCATTATAGACAACAACAGCACTATGATTACCAAATACGCCCACGACGAAGAAGAGGTTACGCCTATCTTATATCCCTGATCTTCTATAAAGCCCGTTAAATAAAAGTGTTGATTATTGAAAGCAAATGGCATTAAAAAAACTTTATACTTCGCTCCTTCCACTTCCATATCGTGAATGGTAGCAAACCGAAAAGCATCCTTCTTCATTAATGAATCAATGTAGATGCTATTGTCGATGGCAAGTCCGGGAGACTTATAGATCAACCTTTCCGAACGACGTTTTCCCGGAACGGCGGCGGTGTCCCTTACTTTGTTGATCAGCAAAATGTAATCAAAAGTTTGCTGATGCATTGCCTGTATTGGTTGTATGATCTCATCTATCGATTTTACCAGTACGTCTTGAGCATTGCCCCGACCGGTATCTGCCGCGTCTTTTGCATAGCGAAAGATCACTGAATCCGTGATAAAGTCTATAGTGCAGGTATCTTTCTTTATTGAGTTGGAGAGTCCATTCACGGTGATAAGGCTACGGATTCGGTTTCCTGCAGACTCCGGATCATGCATATACAGGCTCCACTTTGTTGTGTCGAGCTTAAACTTTTTTGTTTCATCGTGGTTCTTTTGAAAATAGTCCGCATAGCCTTTTACCCGCTGTATAAAATCATCAGCTTCTTCGTGCATAATGCGAAAGGCTTTCCTGTTAAACTCACTTTGCTGGCGGGGAATAAACACGAGATAGTTCAATGCAATAAAGGCGCTCAACAATGCAATGATTGAAAGCAGGATATACGTATTGCGAAGCAAAGGACCTTTTGAGTTATCCTTAGGCATAAATAATGTGGTTAGTAAAAAAGATGTAAGGATTGAAAAACCGCTATTGTCTTCTGCTGTAAGGGATGGATCATGTAGCCTGAGAAGCAGTAAAAACTTTACTTTTCAAAAATTAACACTCGGAAACGTAATATGCAAGCGGGTTTCAGGAAAGTTATTCATCAATGTGCATTCTTTTTAACGCCACGCAAACAAACAGACCGCTTCATTTGTTCGTATCTCTTCACTAATTTTTACTACAATGAAACTGCAACAATTGATCGCTCAGCATATCCTTGACGTTCATAATGGCACTAACTGGACTGAGGTTAACATTGCAGATGTGTTAAAAGATGTGTCGTTTAAAATGGCTGTTACGCAAACAAAAGCTTCGAAAAACACCATAGCTTCTTTATTGTATCATGTGACTTTCTACAACGATGTAATGTTAAAAAGACTCGAGGGGCATCCTCCTGTAATTAACGATGCTAATGGTTTTGACATGCCTCCACTACATGATGAAGCAGCCTGGCAGGAGCTTAAACAAAAAAATATAACTTCTGCAAATGCGCTTGCTGAAGCCATACAAACTATTCCTGATGAGAAATTATTTGAACCTATTTTGCCCGGTTATTCTCAAACCTACAAATCGTTACACGGTATTGCAGAACATGCACACTATCATCTGGGGCAAATAGTGCTGTTGAAAAATCTGATCCAGGGAAAATAGAACGCAGTTTTTCATGATTGTCATGATTTGTTATGATTTTAAAATTTGAAATAGAACGCCTGATGTCTTTTTGAGTTTCGATATAAAACAATAGTCAGGGCATTGAGACAACCGTCTGGGTTTAATAAAAGAAGAAGCCCTTGTTGAATTTACAACAAGGGCTTCTTTATATAAAAATCATAACAGATCATGACAATCATGAAAATCTGTGTTCCATTCTTCTCTGCTATAGCGAAACACCGCGTTTCCACGGAATAAAATCGTCCTGACCGTGACGTACTGCAGCCACTTCAATTTCGCCGCTGGCAATGCCAATCACATATTCCAGAATTCTTTCGCCCGCTTGCTGAATGGTTTCTTCACCTTCGATGATCGTTCCCGTGTTGATATCGATGATGTCGCGCATTTTGTTGTATAGCTTTGTATTACTCGCCAATTTCGCAACAGGCGTGATCGGGTTACCGGTTGGCGTTCCCAAACCAGTTGTGAACAATACGACTGTAGCACCGGAAGCAACTTCCGCAGTGGTAGATTCCACGTCGTTACCCGGAGTACACAATAAATTCAATCCAGGCTTTGAAACCTTTTCAGGATAGTCCAACACATCTACAACAGGCGATGTACCACCCTTCTTCGCTGCGCCTGCAGACTTGATCGCATCAGTGATCAATCCGTCTTTAATATTGCCCGGAGAGGGATTCATATCAAATCCTGAACCTACTGCTTTCGCCCTGCTATCATAAGTATGCATTAGGTGCGAGAAGCGTTCAGCGATATCAACGCTAACACATCTGTCACTCAGATTTTGTTCAACACCGCATAATTCAGGAAACTCAGATAATATGACCGAACCGCCCAAAGCCACCAACAGATCGGAGGTATACCCAATCGCCGGATTTGCAGAGATACCGGAAAATCCGTCTGAACCACCACACTCCAAACCGATGACCAACTTGCTCAACGGCGCAGGTTTTCTTTCATTCTTGTTGGCCAGTATCAATCCTGCAAAAGTTTGCTTGATCGCTTCAGATAAAAAGTCAGATTCTTTTCCAATTTTCTGTTGCTCCAAAATAAACAATGGCTTATCAAAATTTGGAACACGTTTCTTAATTTCTTCCTGCAAGATATCAACCTGCGCATGCTGACAACCGAGGCTCATCACCGTCGCACCCGCAACATTTGGATGCGTGATATAACCCGCCAGCAACGCACACAATGCATCTGAATCATCTCTTGTACCACCGCAACCTCCATCGTGTGTAAGGAATTTTACGCCTGTTACATTTTCAAACAAACGCTGTTTATTGTTCTTGCTATAATCTGCGCTGATATCTGCCTGTAAAATATCTTCAACGCTTTTACCCGCTTTATACAGTTCGATCAATTGCTTTGCCTGATTCTGGTAAGTGACATTGCGCCCGTAGCCCAAATCTTCTACCAGTGCCTGCTGCAGTACTTTTAGATTTCGGTTTTCGCAAAACACCATTGGTATTACCAACCAATAGTTGCCTGTACCCACACTTCCATCATTGCGATGATAACCGTTGAATGTACGGTTGGCAAATTTTGAAACATCAGGTTTTACCCAATTCGTTTTTCTCTCACCCGTTGTAAAATCACTTGCTGCGTGTTTTACATTTCCTATGCTGATCAGGTTTCCCTTTTGCAATGGCTCCTGCGCTTTACCCACCAACACGCCATACATATGAATGGGATCACCCGGGTTCAAATCTTCTGTAAGAAATTTATGTTTTGCTGCAACATCATCATGCAGCGTATAGCTATTTCCGTTATAGTCAATTTGCTCACCCTTTTTCAAGTCTGTAAGCGCAACCAGTACGTTATCATCCGGGTGCACTTTTAATACGCGTTGCTTCATTACGTTGTATTTATAATTTGTTTGTTTTCACAAACAATATTTTTATTTCTCACAGCCTCGGTTCGTGTCCTCACGAACCGAAATCCTGCAAAAAAAGTCTACCGCCAAGCGCCCCGGTTCGTGAAGACACGAACCGGGGCGCTTGGCGCTTTTTTTACTTGCTTTCTTTAATCAAATCCAATGCACGTTTGGTCTCTTTTTCCAGCAAATCATAACTCTTATTTTCCAACACCGCTTTACTAATCAATTTGCTGCCCATACCTACTGCGCAAACACCTGCTTTGAACCATGTTGCAATGTTTTCTTTCACAATTTCAACACCACCTGTGGGAATGAATAATTGTCCCTGGAAAAGTTCTTTGATAGAACTCATAAACTCCGGTCCAAGAATGTTTGCAGGAAACAGTTTGATCAACATGGCGTTGTTTTGCTGCGCAGTGTAAATCTCCGTAGGCGTCATACAGCCCGGGATCCACAGCATATCTTTTGATTTGGCAATAGCAGCCACCTCTGGATTTACAATAGGAGAAACCAAAAAGTCGGCCCCTCTTTCAATAAATGCATTTGCCTCTTCAGGGCTTTTAACCGTACCAATACCGAGATACAGATCCGGCGCTTCGGTTTTTAATTTCTCTTTTAAGAAAGAAAAATTATCCAACGCCTTTGGTCCGCGATTAGTATATTCCAGCACACGCACACCTGCTTTGTATAATGATCTGATTATTTCAAGACTCACTGTCGCATCGTCCCAATAAAACAATGGCAACATGCCCTGATCCAATATGCTTTGAAGTATTTCCTTTTTTGAAGCCATATGATAAGTTGTTTGTTATTAATTAATAATTGTTAGATCCGTTCTTTGCTGATAGTACTTTGTTGTTAGCCTTCATGCTTCACATCTTCAACTAACAACCATCAACTATAAACTTTTCTCAATTTTCAATTTATCTTTAATTTCTTCCGCGCTCATTTTTGTCGCATCGCTTTCGATAAACAGCTTCTGATATGCCGCAGCCGTCGCAAATTCCAGCGTTTCCTGTGAAGAGAGTTCGTTGTACAAACCATAAATAATTCCGCCCATAAAGCAGTCACCGCTTCCCACCTTGTCCACTATTTTCTTTGCGAAATATTCGTGTGAAACAAACAGTTTATTATCGTTAAACAACGCGGTGTAATAATTAATTCCCTGCTCTGCATGATCGAAGCGGAAAGTATTCGCAACCGTTTTTACTTTGTCAAACTGTTGCAAGATCGCTTTGCTTGTATTTTCTGCTTGCAGCAAATAATGTTCTTTAGTGCTGTTCTCATTAATGATTGAAGCATCAACCGGAATACCAAGCATTTTTTCTGCTGCCCAAATATTACCCATTACTACATTACAATACTTTACGAGTTCAGGAACGACATCATGCGGCTGCTTGCCATACTGCCAAAGCTTTGCACGGTAGTTTAAGTCGATAGAAACTGTAATGTTTTTTCTTGATGCGGCTTCAGCAGCTTCTTTACATACATCGGCAACATTTTGATTCAGCGCCGGTGAAATGGCACTGAAGTTGAACCAACTCACATCTTTCAATACTTCATCCCAATCAATTGTTCCCGTTTTCAAATTGGAGAAAGAAGAATAATTTCTGTCGTAAATAACTCCGGCATTTTTTAGATCTTTTCCTTTCGGCAAATAATACAAACCGATGCGTTCGCCGTTGTACAACATTTTAGAAACATCTACTCTGTTGCTTTCAAGATATGCGGCGATCTGTTTTGCCATCATGTTATCCGGCATGGCAGACATGTAAGCAGATGGCACATCCCAAAGAGCCAACGCCGTTGCTACGTTGCCTTCTGCACCGCCCACATAAAATGGCAAACTATTGTCCTGCAACCATTCGCCATTTGTATCAGGACAAATGCGCAACAGGATTTCTCCAAATGATAGAACTTTTCCTTTTTTCATTGTCAATCTTTTATGGAAAATTGTTTATTGTTAGTTTTCTGGCCAAAAGTAATAACCCAAAATTACAACAACCTTGAACTAACAACAATCAACTTATTTCTGTTCAGAGGTTATAGAAACTCACCGCGTTACCTCCGTAAAATGCTTCTTTTTCACTTTCCGAAAACGACGCAAAATAATCATCCACAATACTCTTCATCACATTATACGATGCAGCAACATTGCACACCGGCCAATCTGAACCAAACATCAGCCTTTTCATGCCAAATGTTTCCACCACCACATCCATGTAAGGGTAAAAATCTTCCTTTTTCCAGTTTTTCCAATCTGCCTCTGTGACCATGCCTGAAATTTTACAGGAAACGTGCTTGTGATCTTTAAAAGCACTGATATCTTTTTTCCAATCGGCAATTTCCTGCGCTTTGATCAAGGGCTTCGCTAGGTGGTCTATTACAAAAGGCTGGTCAGGAAATTTCTTTGCGAACTCAAGTGAATATTGCAGTTGATCTGTGAAAATCAAAATATCATAGGTATAGCCAAACTTTTGCAGCAATGAAATTCCGTTCAAAAACGCTTCGCCCAACATATGGTCACGCTGCGGCTCACCCTGCAGCACATGTCTGAAGCCTTTTAGTTTTTCAAACTGTTTATAATGCGCCAATCTTTCTTCTACATTCGCTGCTTTTAAATCTATCCAGCCAACAACGCCTTTAATAAAATCATTTGCAGCTGCATTATGCAATTGAAATTCATTTTCTACTTCGGATTGATCTGACTGCACAACAACACATCCGTCAAGTCCATTTTCTTTTAATATTACTTCCAAATGCTCAGGCAAAAAATCGCGTTGTATCGCACTCATCTCCTCATTGATCCAGCTATCGCGAACAGGATCAAATTTCCAGAAGTGTTGATGAGCGTCTATTTTTAAATTCAAGTTGTGAGTTTTGAGTTGTGAGTTATGAGTTTTTGGATGACGCACTATTCTAATTCCTAATTTCTCGTTCTAGTTCGTCTCAAATATTTTATCCATAATAATCCACTTCTCTCCTTCCTTCGCCCAAGGCAAAGGCTGCTGAAATTTCCACATCAATTTTTCCCATTCCTGCACTTTTTCGTTGCCTGCATCAGCGGCTCCCTTAGCTTCGAAGCTGAATGAATCGTTTGTTTCCATTATCATAAACAGGCGGTTGCCGGTTCTGTATATTTCCATATGCTCAATGCCGCTTCCTTTAATGCTTTCCAATATTTCGGGCCACACAGATTTGTGATAAGCTTCATATTCTTCGATCAACGCCGGATCATTTTTCAGGTCGAGTGCAAGACAATATTTTTTCATCATCATTTAGTGAGATGCGGCAAGTTTAATTTGCTGCACTTTAATATTTTTAAATGCGAACAACATTACTACTATGAAACAAGCAGCAGGTACAAGGTACGCTGTCTGAATATTCGTATGATCAGAAACCTGGCCCATAATTACAGGGAATATAGCGCCTCCTACAATTGACATAATGATCAGAGATGATCCTTCTTTTGTTTTGGAACCAAGTCCGCGAATGCCGAGAGAAAATATTGTAGGGAACATGATCGACATGAAGAACTCTACACCTGTGATCGCATACACAGAAACCATTCCTTTGCTCATCACCGCAAATACAAGCAATAGTATATTCAGGATGCTGTAGGTAGCCAACAATTTTGGAGGAGCGATGAAACGCATTAAGAATGTGCCAACGAATCTGCCGATCATAAAACCAACCATCGCACCGGCCAGCAACCCCGCTGCAACCTTTTCTTCCAGCCCGGCGGTTCTTTCTGAGAAACGGATAAAAAAACTGCTCACACAAACTTGTGCCCCAACATAGAAGAACTGCGCCAACACGCCAAACATCAAATTCTTTTCCTTGAGAATAGAACCTTCCACCTCAAGCGAATCATCCTGTTCTTTTATTTCAGGCAACGCTGTTTTCCATAATAACAACGCCACACATAGCACAACCAGTCCTATTATAATGTAAGGCAACTTAACTGATGCAGCTTCGTGATCCAGGTACGCACTTAAGTCTGTCGCAGACATCGCACCCTTTTGCTGCTCTGTCAATGACTTTCCTGAAAGAATAAACGTTCCCCCGAGTAGTGGTGCAAGGAACGCTGCCAAACCATTGAACGATTGGGCAAAATTGATACGTTGTGTTGCGCTCTCAGGATCGCCCAACACCGTAATGTAAGGATTGGCCGCTGTTTCCAGAAATGCTAACCCACTTGCTATAATGAACAATGCACCAAGGAAAAATCCATAGGACCTTGTAATGGCTGCAGGATAAAATAAAAATGCGCCCAAGGCAAATAACATCAATCCGAAAATGATGCCTCCTTTATAACCATATCTCTTCATGAACAGACCAGCAGGAATGGCCAATAAAAAATAGGCGATGTATGACGCAGAATCAATAAATGCAGATTGTGTGTCGGAAAGCTGACAAGCCTTTTTCAGGTGCGGAATCAATATAGGATTAAGATTCAGCGCAAATCCCCATAGAAAAAACAATGAGGTAATTAGAATAATCGCGAGCTTGTTTTTGTTTGTAGGCATGATAAAAAAGCAATTCGTTATGTTATGAAAACAAAGAAACTATTTTTCCCGCGTTCGGGTTTTCCCCTATTTATCCAACTATTAAGCTATTTTAACATCATTTTGCCTAAATTGTGGTTTTGGGAGATAAATTATGAAACGGAGCGGAACAAATTTTCGCGCATAAGAATGCATCTGCGGAGTTCCCTGCCCGACCAAGGCCATTCAGGCGGGCATCCAACTAAAAATAATCGCAGCGTTAGCGGCAAACAAAAAATATCCGGATGAAAGCGAAATTGCTTAAAGTATTGGTCACGCCAACCCGTTCTTTTAACGTGCGGGAAGATCTTGTCCCGAATGTGATCAACAAGTGGCATTACCATCCCGAGGTAGAAATCATCCAGGTGCACAAAGGTACAGGTACGCGTTTCGTAGGCGATGACATTAAACACTTTGCGCCCGGAGACATTGTACTGCTCGGCTCTAATTTACCGCATTACATCCGGTACGACGATCCTTATTTAAGGGTTACAGAAAGCAAAACGCCTTTTGCTACCGTTATACATTTCACCGAAAACTTTTGGGGAGAACAATTCCTTTCACTACCGGAGAACGCGTCGATAAAGGTCTTTCTTGAAAAAGCGAGATATGGTGTTGTGGTAGAAAAAAAATACAGCGAACAGATCAGCGCGACTATTAAAAAAATAAGGACAACCGAAGGCGCAGAACGGATCATTGCATTGCTGGAATGCCTGACAGCGTTTTCAAAGATGGAGAAGATCACAACGCTTTCATCTATCGGCTACCGCAACGATTTTCAATTGCAGGAAAATGAACGCATGACCGCCATTTACGATTACGCATTCAAAAATTTCAGACAAAAAATCTCGCTTGACGACATCGCTGCAGAAGCGGGCCTCGTAACCAATTCATTTTGTCGATACTTTAAAAGCCGCACTGGCAAAACGTTTACAGGTTTTCTTATAGAGCTTCGTGTTGGCTATGCCTGCAAACTATTGATAGAAAACCGGAAAACGATTAAGCAGATCTGCTACGATAGCGGCTTTAATAATTTCACCTGTTTTCATAAATACTTCAAAGCGAATACAGGCAAAACGCCGCAGCAGTATTTGAACGAATATTTGGAGAAGGAGTGACGAATGGCTTAATAACTGAGTAACTGAATAACTGACCTTGAAAAACAGCTTGTCATCAATAATTCAATTATTCAGTTATTTGACCTTTCAGTTATTAAGTTACTCAGTTATTCAATCATTAAAAAAAGCTCACTCCCACTGTCCAGCCAAACCACGCATAAGTATTGTCCCACCAATGCATCACACCATAGGAAGGCATTGCTTGTTTGTAATCTTTCACGTCTGTGTGCTGATCGGTGTAGTACAGTGAAAACGATGGGCCTGCATACAACGTAAGACCTTTTGCAACAGTGAAATTGAAATTGGCCGAAAGTTTTTGCAGAAGATTTGTGTACTGCCAATCACCTGTATACATGTACTGCGAGGTGATTTCAGGATTAATGCTAATGTTGTGTGCAAGCTTTACTGCACCTCCAAAACCTGCACCAAAGGTGTACAGCTTTTTATTGTCACTTGGGTTGGCACCGCCTAACAGAATGCCATAAAAATTCTTAGTACCGGAGCGGAAGGCAACGTTCACGCTGTTACTCTCATTGGCATAAAGAGAGAATTGATAAAAACCATTCTTAGCAATATTGATCAAACCAATGCTACAACCTTCGGAAGTATCTGCAATATTGATAAGCCCGATTTGCACTCCTTTCAGTTTTTTTGTGTGATTCACAAGTCCCGCAACCTGGAGCCCTTCCACTTCTTTCGTACTATTAAATAAACCTGCTACCGTCATACCTGTCACCTTTCCTTGCACCTTATTAACAAGTCCTCCGACTTGAAACCCTGCTACATTACCATTCACAATATTTGTCAATCCTCCAACCTGCGAGCCAATAACACTTTTGGCAACATTGTTATACAGGCCGGCAACCTGTATGCCGATAACACTATCGCCCACCATATTAAAGAGTCCAGCGACTTGCGCACCCCTTACTTTTTTATTAACTGTATTAAACAATCCTCCCACCTGTGCACCTATCACACTATCGCCAACTGTATTGAACAAGCCTGCAACCTGTGCTCCCATAACGTTTCCGCCGACAGTGTTAAAAAGGCCAGCTACCTGCGTGTATGCAACATTTTTTTGATCGACATTGAACAAACCGGCAAATTCAAATCCGGTTACACTGTTATTTTTTCCTCCGAGTACATTGAATGAAACGCCTCTTATGTCAAGCACTTGCCTGCCATTCGTTCCTACTCCCGGAGCAAATGATATTTGCGCCGGGACTACCGGGCCGAATGGCCATGCTTTCCTTTGCGTTGTATCTTTTTCCTGTGCGTTTGCCAATGTCAAAAAATTCATACAAACCATTACCACTATACATTGTTTAATTGTTCTCATATTGATTCTTTAGGGTGAGACAACGAAGTGGAACTCGACCCCTATGGGGAATTAATAATTAATAATTAAAAATTAATAGGTGCTACAGCTTGGGACTTGCCCAGTCTTTGCTGTTAGGCAAGCAGCAAGTTTACTCTCTATTTTTCCGCAACACACAAAGCATTCTTAATTCTTAATTATTAATTATTAATTCTCCGTAGGGGTAAACGCCTCTCCGCTTGTCATACTGGAAAGAAAAAATTGGCAGAAGCTATTATATTTGAACCAAGTTATCAATGTATAAGAATGGAAATCAGCCATCCGCAAAGTAATGCCTTGCTTACGAGCGACTGGAAAAACAACTTCGAATCAGCCTTTAAAACGCATTTTAAAGGCTTGCATGCCTATGCATTTACGGTTGTAAAAGACTCCACCATCGCAGAAGAAATCGTACAGCAGACATTTTTTAAGATATGGGAAAAAAAGGATCAACTGAATATTGACACTTCTCTCACCGCCTATCTATACAAAACAGTGTATAACCACAGCCTCAATCATTTAAAACATGAGAAAGTGAAACAGGCCTACCAGGCACATACCGTTCACCACATGAAAAACAATACCGATAACGCAGAAAAGAAAGTGCTGCTTACAGAGCTGCAGCAGAAAATCAGTGTGGCGCTTAGTGAATTGCCGGAACAATGCCGCACCATTTTCCAAATGAGCCGCTTCGAGGAATTGAAATACAGTGAGATCGCACAGCGTCTCGGCATTTCTCCCAAAACCGTTGAAAACCAAATGGGCAAGGCATTGAAGCTCCTGAGAGTGAAGCTTGTCGACTACCTGCCTATCATTCTAATCATCTTACCCAACCTCCTAATCCAGTAAACAATGAACACAGATCTACACGATATAAACGATGAACTACTGGTAAAATTCCTGCTGGGAGAAGCATCTCCGGCAGAAAGCACGAGCATTTCTCAATGGATCGCCACCTCTGCCGATAATGAAAAATATTTCAACGACTTCAAACTGATCTGGGATAACAGCCTGGAACTTGCTTCCAAAAGCACTGTTGATGAAAATGCTGCCTGGCAAAGGTTTCAGCAAATGATTGCGGCAAAGGAAGAATCTGCCAAAGCACCAGTTGTACCTATTACCGGAAAAAATAATTGGCTGAGAGTTGCCGCAATTGTGTTCGTAGTTATTACCGGCGCGATTAGTTATTTCATTTGGCAGGAAAATAAACCGGCGGCACAGATAAATATAGCATCTACCAGTGCTACTCTTAACGATACACTGCCAGACGGTTCGATGGTTACACTGAACAAGAACACAAAGATTTCCTACGCTGATCATTTCAAAGGCAAAACAAGAAACCTAAAACTGCAGGGAGAAGCTTTCTTTAAAGTTGCGACAGACAAAGACAAACCGTTTATTGTAAATGTAAATGATGTCACCATCACTGTATTAGGAACTTCTTTCAATGTAAAAAATAACAATGGAGAAACAGAAGTGATTGTCGAGAGCGGCCTTGTTCGCGTGGAGCATTTGGGTAAGAAAGTAGATTTAAAACCAAATGAAAAAGCTGTTATCAGTAGTAGCAACGCGGCTTTACAAAAAGAGTCCTCCACAGATAAATTGTACAATTATTATAGCAGCAGGCAATTTGTTTGCGACAAAACGCCACTGTGGAAGCTTGTTGAAAAACTGAATGAGGCTTACGATGTGAACATCACAATTGAGAATCCGTCTGTAAAATCTTTACCACTTACCACCACATTTAATGACGAATCTTTAGATAATGTTTTAAAAATCATTTCAGAAACTTTGGATGTTAAAGTGGAAAGAAATGGAAACAACATTACACTGAAGTAAAAACAATGACGACGAGCGATGGACAAATTTACAGGTAGAAAAAGAATTTGTTCATGGCATAAAAAAAGAGATCATGCAGCGATTAACCCTGATTATACTTGTATTCACAACTTTTCTATTTCACAAAAACGCAGGTGCACAAAGCATTCTAAACAAAACCATTTCTGTAGAAGTAACCCGTCAACGAGTGGAGGATGTACTGGAGATCATCAGCAACAAAGGCGATTTTTATTTTTCTTACAATAGCAATATCATTAACAGAGATAGCCTTGTAACCATATCGGCGCCGAACAAAACGATCAAACAAATTCTTGATCTCATCTTTAAATCGGGCTTTGAGTTTAAGGAAAGCGGCAATTATATCATTATCCGCCGCACACCGATAAAGCTGACTTTGGTAACGAACCAGGCAGTGAGTGAAGATAATTTTTTCACCGTGACAGGCTACATCATCGACGAGCAAACAGGCGAAAGAGTCAGGGATGCAAGTATTTATGAAAAACAAAAACTACTCATAGCCACCAGTGATGACAAGGGTTATTTTAAATTGAAAATCAAAAACAAGTACAAGAGCATTGCGCTAACGGTCAGCAAAGAAAATTACCAGGACACGACGGTGAACATTCAACCCAACTACAACCAGCAGATACGTATAGCCATTGTGCCCATCGATATTTCCAGCCGATCAATTATTATAACGCCGCAAAGCTTGTACGCGCCGGACTCCATTTACGTTGCCGTTCAACAACCAGATAGCAGTATCTGGTTGTACACGTATAAGAAGCTTGACTCATCATTGGTAGAAACTACCAGGCTGGGCCGCTTGCTGCTTTCATCAAGATTGAAAATCCAATCTGTTAACCTGAACAAATTCTTCACTGTGCGTCCCGTACAGGTTTCAGTACTTCCCAAAGTGAGCACGAACGGGAAGCTGAACTCGCAGGTGGTTAACAATTTCTCTGTCAACATTCTCGGCGGTTATTCCGGCGGGGTAAACGGATTTGAAATGGGTGGTTTGTTCAACATTGATAAGAAAGATGTGAAGTATTTTCAGATCGGCGGTTTATTCAACAGTGTTGGTCAAAGCGTAACCGGCGTTCAGATTGGCGGCATTAACAACACAGTGATGGACAGCGTTGTAGGTATGCAGGTGGGTGGAATTACCAACTACGTGAAAAATAGTTTTCACGGCGTTCAGTTGGGCGGCATCTATAATCACATCGGCAAAAGTGCAACTGGTTTACAAGTTGGCGGCATTGCAAACTATCTGAGAAATGACTTGCAGGGAATGCAACTTGGCGGCATTTACAATCACGTAAATTCCGGAACACAAGGTGCACAGATCGCAGGCATCACCAACTATTCAAACCGTTACATGAACGGATTCCAACTTGCGGGTATTGCCAACGTTACAAATAATTTACAAGGTGTTCAGATAGCCGGGATTGTTAACTACGCAAAAAAAATGAAGGGCCTTCAAATCGGATTGATCAATATTGCCGATACTTCAGAAGGTGTGAGCCTTGGATTGATCAATATAATTCTTAAAGGTTATCACAAACTTGCCTTGTACAACAATGAAGTCACTGATGTTAACATCGCGTTCAAATCCGGCACAAAATATCTGTATTCAATTTTAACCGCCGGAGCAAAACTCGATAAAAACCAAAAAGCATACAGTGCAGGCTACGGGCTAGGTACAGATATTTCCTTTACTCCACGATTTGGTATCAACCCCGAACTTACCGGTAGTTTGATCTATTTAGGCGATTTTGATAATGCCAATATTCTATCTCGTTTCAATCTGAATGTTCATTACAACATCACCAAACATTTTTCTATTTTCGGAGGACCGGCGTACAGCTTGTACTATTCTAAACAAATAACAAAAAATCCTGGCTACGCAACCGTCATCCCTTCAGAAGGTTATAGCGTGCGCAGTTTTGACAATCACCTTACAGGATGGATTGGCTGGAATGTGGGCATAGCGTTGTTTTAAGAAAGTTGTTAGTTGATAGTTTTTGGTTGTTAGGCTTTGTGTTCAACTTGGCTTCATTTGTCGTCCGTTGACTGAATTCAACGGCAATATGGCTCAATTATTTTTACCATTCCTGAAATTCCTTTTCAATAATGCTTGTTGCACCGAAACAATTCTTAATTCCTAATTCTTAATTCTTAATTCTTAATTAATTCCCCTCTCGCACACCTCTTATTAATTATTCTTTATTAATTATTAATTCCTCATAGGGGTATGTCTTTCATCAATTGTCTCACTTCCATAAACCTTACAAAGTATGACAGCAAAGACTTTAAGGCACTTGTTTTTAACAACAGCTTTACTACTAACCTTCTCTTACGTTACAAATGCACAACTTACTCAAACCATTCGTGGCACTGTAACGGATCAATTGTTACAAAAATCATTAGATGGTGTAACAGTTACCATTACTGATCTCAACAGAACAACAACAACCGCAGCAGACGGAAGCTTCAGGTTCGCAAACGTACCTGTGGGACTGCATCACGTGCATGTAACACACATAGGCTATAAGGACGCAACTATTGAAAACATAACGTTAAATTCTGGTAAAGAATACGTCGTATCAATTTCTCTTGATGTAGATCCAAAGGCGCAGGAAGAAGTTATAGTGAAAGCAAAGAGCAAAAGAAACAGGCCGCTTAACGAAATGAGCCTGGTTAGTGCAAGAGCTTTCACCGTTGAAGAAACTCAAAAGTATGCTGCAGCAGTAAATGATCCGCTGCGCATGGCGACAAGCTTTCCGGGTGTCATAGGAGCAGATGATGGCCGCAATGACATTGTCATCCGCGGTAATTCTCCTACCGGATTGCTATGGAAAATGGAAGGCATGGATATTCCAAATCCTAATCACTTCAGCAATCCTGCGAGTAGTGGCGGTGGCATTAGTATATTGAGTGCGCAATTGCTTTCTAATTCGGATTTCATAACCGGCGCATTTGCGGCAGATTACGGCAACGCATTGAGCGGCGTGTTTGACATTCATCTAAGACAAGGCAACAATGAAAAAAGAGAATACACTGCACAGGCTGGCGTGCTTGGCTTGAACCTGGCAGCAGAAGGACCTTTCTCAAAAAACTACAAAGGCTCTTACTTGGTAAACTATCGTTATTCTACTTTAAGCATATTGGACAAAGTGGGTGTGAATGTAGGCGATGGCACTACAAACTTCCAGGACCTTTCTTACAATATTTTCCTTCCTACGAAGAAAGCAGGAGACTTTACCATCTTCGGTTTTGGAGGACTAAGCAATCAGGATTACAATGGAGAAAAGGATTCATCAAAATGGGAAGATGACTACGACAGAGTAAGATCAACTTTTACATCAAACACAGGGTTCGCCGGCATTAAACATAACATTGCTTTATCCCGCAGCACACGTCTTACTTCCGGTGTTGGCTATTCCATTGTTGGAGCAAAATACAATGAGAACTACGCAGAAAACCCAGACAGCATTGTGAACACTTACGACGATAAATACACCACTAAAAAACTCTCTGTTACAACAACACTGAATCACAAAATAAATTACCAACAAACACTTCGTGCAGGCATGATTGCGAACTTTTACAATTTTAATTATTATCAGCGTTCTAGAGAAAATCCAACGGAGCCTGTTACCCAAAAAATAAACACAGCCGACAAAACCCAAACCATTCAAGGCTTTGCGGAATGGCAGTACAAACCTGTAAACAACGTAACTGTCGATGCCGGTTTGCATTATTTGCAATTACTCTACAATGATTCAAAATCCATAGAGCCGCGGGCAGCCATCAAATGGGATGTAACAAAAACAAACACGATCGGACTTGCCTACGGCCGTCACAGTCAAATGCAGGCTTTGGGTGTTTACTTTGCGGAAACAACTGACAACACTGGTAAGATATATCATCCCAACAAAGACCTGGGTTTCACCAAAGCAAACCACTATGTGTTCTCGTACAGTCATCTGTTCTCAAGGAACCTTCGTTTCAAAACAGAATTTTATTATCAGCAATTATTAAACGTACCAGTTAGTACAAGTGATACCAACACCTTGTCAACATTGAACTTAATGGGCGATTACACCACCGATCCGATGGTGAACAATGGCAAAGGTAAAAACTACGGCGTTGAAATTTCATTAGAAAAATACATGTGCAACTATTTCTATTTTCTTGCGAGCGGCTCTTTGTTTCAATCGAAATACACTGCATCAGACGGCATTGAAAGAAACACACGTTTCAACAGCAACTATGCAGCAAACTTTACAGGCGGTAAGGACTTTGTCTCAGGCAATGGTCGCAGAACGTTTGGTGTAAACATAAAAGTGATCTATACAGGAGGTTTCAGGGACACACCAATCGATGTAGAAAAATCAAAGGCTTACGGCTACACTTACTACATCGACAAGGAGGCATACAGCCTGCAAAATCCCGCATACTTTAGAACCGATCTACGCTTGAGCATGAAATGGAACAGAACAAAACATACCAACACGCTATCGCTCGATCTGCAAAATCTTACCAACAGACAAAACTATTACGGCCAATATTTTGACCCTACAAAAGGCACTGTACAAACCGCTTACCAAACAGGATTGATACCTATTTTAAATTATAAAGTGGAATGGTAGAACGCCGAAGGCGCAATTAGGAATTAAAAATTAAGAATTCTTTCAGTGTCACATGCGATATTGAAACTGATTATCAAGAATGGTGAAAAATTACTGGTGAATGTTCAACCTAATACAATCTGTGTAAATCAGCTAAATCAGCGTCATCTGCGTGCCTTCAAAAAACACAACTCATTACTTAAAACTCACAACTCATAACACAACCCTTAAAACAACCAACATTAATAAATCAATTTTAAATTTTTAAAGCCCAAATGATGAAACAGATTAGTGTGATTATTGCCTCTATTGCGATTCTCTTTTCGATGAACGCATGTAAGAAGGTTGTCGGTGAAGGACCTGTGGTAACGCAGGAAAGAACAACATCTGCATTTACTGCATTGCATTCTAAATTATCTGGCGATGTTTTCTTTAGCAATGGAAACGAATACAAGGTAAAGATCGAAGCACAGCAAAACATCATTGATGTGATGGAGACAATCATTAGCGGCAGTGAATTGCAGATAAAATTTCGAAATGATGTGAATATTAAATCCCATGAAGCAGTCAAAGTGTATGTTACTGCTCCGGAAGTGAAAAGCTTTACACAAAGTGGATCTGGCACCGTGAATGTGCAAAATGATTTAACGGTTGACAATTTGAACTTACAAATAAGCGGTTCAGGAAACATCAAAATAAGCAAAGTAGAAAGTGATCAAATCTATTCACACATCAGTGGTTCAGGAAACATACAAGTCGCCCAGGGTACTGCAAGCAAAATGACCGCAGACATTAGCGGCAGCGGTAATATTGACCTGATCAATGTGCTGAGCAAAAATGCATCTACCACAACGAGTGGTTCAGGAGGCATCAAAGTATATGTAACAGACAATCTTGATAGCAGGATCTCCGGCAGCGGCACTGTTTGGTATCGCGGCAATCCTCGCGTCAATGCAAATATTTCAGGATCAGGGAGAGTTACTCCTTATTAATCAAGTCAAGTCAGCAGCGAAGTGCGATTCTGCTTCGCTGCATTTTTAAACATTCGCTTTTTTTTAACCTTACAAAGCTTTTAACAATGACAATTCATCCACAATTCACGTACAGCGAAACCGGCGAAGCCACAGGTGTTTTCTTAAACATGCAGGACTGGCAGGCACTTCTGCACGAAAGCAACAAAGAACTAAAACAACAATCAAACGGTTTCGTTCTGCAAAAGAGCAAACCCGCTCAAATCGTTTGCTGGGGCGAATATCCGATCAACTCAGAGGGTGAGCTGGTGCGATCATTTATGTGAACGCCTAATGCCTAACGCTTAAGGCCCAATGCTTAACGCTTAACGCCTAACGCATTAGGCGCTGCACATTCAGCGTTGGGTGTTAGGCTTTCTGCGTTAAGCGTTCCGCCCCGGCTCTTATATATAATTACATTTAATACAGCTACTTATATGCCCTTTCTTTCTTGCTTTTTTTAGTGTACCTTTGCGCAAATTTTTATTTTTATATGATGACATTTGAAGAGTTGGGTATTGACGAGCGATTGGTAAAAGCTACATCAGCATTAGGATTTGTGAATCCCACGCAAATACAGGAAAAAGCGATCCCTGTTTTGCTTAGCGGCACTAAAGACTTTATAGGTCTTGCGCAAACTGGTACAGGTAAAACTGCCGCATTTGGTATTCCATTATTGCAAGTTATTAATGCTGCAGAGAAACACCCCCAGGCGCTAGTGGTATGCCCAACAAGAGAACTGTGCATGCAAATTGTGAACGAAATTGAATTGTTCAAAAAATTCATGACAGGCGTGCAGGTAGTCGCTGTATACGGCGGAACATCTATCAGCACACAAATTCGCGACCTTAGACGCGGCGTACAAATTGTTGTAGCCACTCCGGGTCGCCTTATCGATCTTATCGAAAGAAAAGCCATTCAGCTTGACAAAATCGAGTACGTTGTACTTGATGAAGCAGATGAAATGCTGAACATGGGTTTCCAGGATGATATCGAGTTTATTTTACAAAACACTCCAAACCGTAACAGCACATGGCTTTTCAGCGCTACCATGCCACCGGAAATCCGCCGCGTGAGCAAACGCTATATGAAGGAGCCTGTTGAAGTTACTGTGGGTAAAGTAAACACCGGCAATAAAAACATCGATCACCAATACTATATTGCGGCAGCTCCTAACCGTTATGAAACATTAAAAAGGATCATCGACTTTAACCCGGGCATCTACGGTATTATTTTCACGCGTACCAAAATGGATGCGCAGGAAATTGCTGAGCGCCTTACCCGCGAAGGTTATGACATCGATGCTTTGCACGGCGACCTTACACAGGTTCAGCGTGACAAGGTGATGAAAGCTTTCCGCGAAAAAACGTTACAGCTGTTGATCGCTACAGACGTTGCGGCCCGCGGTATCGACGTTCAGGGTATCACCCACGTTATCAACTACGAATTACCTGATGACGTTGAGGTATACACGCACAGAAGTGGCCGTACCGGTCGTGCAGGTAACACCGGTATTTGTATCTCCATCATCCACAATCGTGAAGGTTTTAAACTTCGCCAGATCGAAAATATCGTTCAGGCTAAATTTAACCGTCTTGATATTCCTTCCGGTAAAGATGTTTGCCGCAAACAGTTCTTCTCTTTTATGGAGAAATTACTGCAGGCAGATATCAGCCACGGCGACTACGAAACGTATGTGCCAATGCTGGAAGAGAAATTTGCAGATGTTTCCAAAGAAGATGTATTGAAACGTGTTGCTGCGATGGAGTTTGACCGTTTCCTTAAATATTACGAAAACGCTGAGGACCTTAACATCCGTGAGGAAAGAAGGGCGGCTCGCGGAGATAGACGTGAACCCGGTGGACGCGAACAGGGCGGACGTGATCAGGGTAACAGAAGACGTGACACAGCAGGACGTGAGTTTGGCGGTAACGGCAATGGTAACTACATGCGCTTGTTTGTAAACCTCGGTACCAAAGACGGATTTTACAAAGCAAGTTTCCTTCAGTTCATTCTTGACATGAGCGACCTTAAGAAAGAAGTTCTTGGACGCATTGACATGAAAGAAATGAATAGCTGGGTTGAAATCGATAAAAACGCAGCCGGCAAAATGATCAAATCAATCGACGGCAAAACTTTCAAAGGCAGACGCATTCGTATGAACGATGCGAATAGCAGATAATTTGAGAATTTGAAGATTTGAAGATTTGAAAATGTGAGGTGCAAGATTCTTCAATTCCTTTTATCACTTCGAAAGTTGGAAATATAATTAGGTACTGAGCATTTGTGGTACTATTAAGCTGAAGTTGCGTCGCACACTTCAGCTTTTTTATTTCTAGTGAGCGAAGAGGGAGCACACGGATGACGCTGATTAGACTGATCTACACGGATTTTACCCTAAATGGAGAATGACTGGAACAGATTTGGTACTTGTTAAAAAAGAGATTTAATAAAGTTGATGTCACCTGCGGCAAAAGATGAGTACAAATCAGTCTGATCAGCGTCATCTGCGTGCCCTCTCAAAGCACATGCGAAAGCACAATGCCCGTTGCAACCGCCGCATTCAGCGATTCTGCCTCGCCTATTCTTTTGATGGTAATTTTATGTGTAGCGAGTTGCTGAATCGCTTCACTAATACCTTTCGATTCGTTGCCAGTAACGATGATTCCGCTTTTTATTTTCCCGACTTTTTCGATGGGCTGACCATTAAGCAGCGTGGCATATACTCCCAGCGAAGCATGATCTTTAATAAAATCAGGAAGGTCGGTATAAACGACTTCTACCCTCGCAATGCTGGCCATGGTTGACTGCACCACTTTTGGATTGAAAACATCTGCAGATTCTTTGCTACAAACAACTTGCTCAATTCCGAACCAGTCAGCGATCCTCACCAGAGTTCCAAGGTTTCCCGGGTCCTGGATGCCATCAAGCGCAAGTATAATCTGATGATCCTTGTCAACAAATGTTGGTTTCTTAAAAAGACAAAGCACTTTATTGGGAGTAGAAAGAAACGAAATGCGTTCAAGTTCTGATTCGCTAATAACATTTACCTGATCCTGTTTCAGCCCAGAAACCAGGCCACCATTGGTATCCAGCCATTCCTGCACCGCAAAAACTTCAACAGGTTGTATATTTTTACAAAGTAAAAGTTCATGAACAATTTTTGGGCCTTCTGCTACAAATACGTTTTCTTCGTCTCTTAGTTTTTTCTGGCTTAAACTTTGAATATATTTGGCCTTCGATTTTACCAACATTTATTATTAGCGTTTACTTTCTTTATGATATTTAAGCGGCAAGTTAATTCATCCACCTTCATTTACAGCACTTGCCTGGCATTGGTACTCGTTTTCTTTTTGGGATCGTGCCTTACGGTAAAAAACTTTCCGCCAAACAAACCATTCGTCTTCAAATCAAATATAAAAATTGAGAGTAAGCAGCCAATTAACCAAAAGGATGAACTAAAGGAAAAACTGCTTATCCAGCTCGACGACAGCATTAAGAACCGCATTGTCACCAAATTACTTATCAGGCAAAAACTCGATAAACCACCTGTTTTTGATACTTCGTACGCTGTTCGGAGCGCAACCTTCATGAAGGCCCTCTTAAAAAGCCAGGGTTACATGAGCGGAACCGTCACCTGGGACTCTACCCTGATCGTTAAAAAGAAGAAGAAAAAGCAACAACTCCGTGTTATAACAACGTTTACCGTTACACCGGGGATACTGACCAAAATTGACTCAATCAGCTATAATTTTAGAGATACATCTTTGCAGGCCCTTGTTATGCGCAGCTTACGGCGCTCAGATCTTAAAAAAGGCGATGCATACAAAAAAGAGGCGATCTCTGCCGAGCTGGACAGGTTGATCGACCAGTTTAAAAACAACGGTTATTACAAAATCAGTCGTGAAGATATTTACGCAGAAGTCGACACAGTAGAGGCCCGGCTCATTAACCCAAACATTGACATCTTTGAAAGAGCACGTTTGTTGGCTGAATTGCAAAAAAGAGGACAGAACCCAACTGTAGATATCGTATTTAAACAGCGGGCGAAAGAGAACCCTTCGCATCTAAAGAAATTCTACATTGACAAGGTTACCATTTACCCCGACCTTACCATTAGAGACGACACCGTGGAAACGGTTTCCAGGAAAGACACGATCAGAAACGTAACGATTATTTCCAAATACAATCTCTTTAAACCCAAATTCGTTGAAGCTCACAACTACCTGAAACCCGGCGCCCTTTACAGCCAACGCAACTATATAAGAACGATAAACAGCTATAACCAGCTTGGCGCATGGCAGCAAACTGCCATTGATATTTTTTCAAATGATTCTCTTGGCAAGCTAAACATGGATGTCCGTCTTTACCCGGCAGTAAGACGTAACCTGAACATTGGTTTGGAAGCGAGCAGGAACGAAAGCGACGTTGTTGCCACCAACTTGTTTGGCCTGGGTGTTACATTTGGCATTACCGATAAAAACATTGCGAAACAATCTGTACAAAGTAGCCTTAACACGCGTTTCGGTGTGGAATTGGGACAAGAATTGCTGCAAACCATTCAGACTTCCATCAACTACACGCTGCATTTCCCCAAGTTCATCCTGCCGTTTAAAGACAGCAGCCGCGTGAAGGGAAAAATCAGCACTGAAGGGACAAACCTTAGTATCAACGCCTCAAACACTTTGAGAAAGGATTTCTATACTTTACAAAATGCCAATATTTCATGGTCGTACGATTGGACAAAGGGCCGCGAGATTACAAGGAGAAATAAAATATACCTTTTCAACTATAGCCCAATAAATGTTGAATATCAGCACGTTATCCCAACAGACAGTTTAAGAATTCTCATTCGTGATGCCCCCAATCTCTACTATACATTCCAGGACGGGTTTATTGTAAGCCAGAACTTCAGGTTTCAGGTCATTACCACAAAGGGCAAACACACAACATCTGTAAAAACAGGTTTGGAGGAAAGTGGCGGACTACTTGGTCTAATAAAAACGCTCGATGTAGATGCTAAACTCTTTCGTTTTGTAAAAACTTTTTTAGATTATAGTCACAATATTACTTACAAAAAAACGGCACTTGCCTTTCATGCTTATGGAGGTTTCGGTTTTTCCTATGGCGATACCAAAGACAGTTTGGGTAATGTTATACCTGAACAGGCATTGCCGGTAACCCGTGGATTTACTGCGGGTGGCCCAAACAGCATGCGTGCCTGGCGTGCAAGGCAGTTAGGTCCGGGCTCCTCAAAATTCTACGAAGAACTCCCCACCCCAAACCTCGATCGTTTTGGAGACATTCAACTGGAAGGAAACGCGGAGTATCGTTACAATTTATTTAATATAGGCAGCTTAAAGATCAAGAGCGCCCTTTTCCTGGATATGGGGAATATCTGGCTGCGTAATAACCAGGGCCAGGAGGGTTTGAATAATGGTGTTTTTAAATTGAACAGATTATACAAGGACCTCGCAGTCGGCGCCGGTACCAGCTTGCGTTTCGATTTTGATTATTTCCTTATACGCCTTGACTGGGCCTACCAAATCAAAAATCCACTATACGCCGACTACCACTACGGCTGGTTCCAGCAAATCAAATTCTGGGACGGACAGTTTCAGCTGGGGATCAATTACCCCTTTTAAATTTGAGAATTTGAAAAATGTGCTAATTTGAAAATGTAGGGTGCCGCAGCGAAACAATTGATTTTATCTTCTCGCTATTTAGAGATTAAGCGCCCCAAAGAAAGTCACACACAAAGCATTTACAAATTTTCAAATCCTCAAATTTTCAAATTGCCAAGTTTTGTTCAAAACTTGACAGGCTCTCCGCCAGATCAAGGGTAAACTCTCCAATGCGTGTTCGGCACAGTTTACTTAAGTAGCCGCCGCAACCGAGCGCTGCACCGAAATCATTGGCCAGGCTACGTATGTAGGTGCCAGTGGAACAAACTACTCTGAAATCAATTTTGGGAAGATCAATGGATGTAATCTCAAATTCTTTGATGGTTATTAGACGAGCATCGAGTTTTACCTCTTTTCCTTTTCTCGCTAATTCATACACTCTTTTACCATCTACTTTAATAGCGGAATGTATTGGAGGCACCTGCATAATTTCGCCAGTAAACTGTTCAGTCGCTGCGCGAATCTGCTCCGGTGTAATGTGAGCATATTCTTTAAAGTCGATTGGATCGCTCTCGAGGTCGTAGGTTGGCGTAACGGCGCCAATGGTAATAGTACCCGTGTATTCCTTTTCCCTCGCCATGTATTCGTTGATCTTCTTGGTAAACCTTCCCGTGCATACGATCAGCAGGCCGGTTGCCAGCGGATCGAGTGTACCCGCATGCCCCACCTTCTTAATCTTGATCAGGTTGCGAATTTTCCTGATCACATCAAAAGAGGTCCACTCCAAAGGCTTGTCAATCAAGATCACCTGCCCCTCGTCGTACTTGTTTTTATAGATGCGTTCCAAGTGCTTTTTTTGCGAAAGTAAGATGTTGAAAGTAATTAATAATTAATAAAGGATAATTAATAGGGTAAGAGTCGCAACAGTTTGTAGTAACCTATTGACCATTACACTTTAATGTAGCTTGATATAATTTCGCTCACTATCCTATTAATTATTCTTTATTAATTATTCATTGTCCCTTCACACTCTCCCACTCCTTTCCATCCAGCACTGGCATCGCAACCATTTTCGACGTTTTTGTTTGGGCTATAATGGCTTCTGAGCGGGCTTTTGCATTAGGATGTGTGCTAATCAGATAAGCAGCGCTGGGAAGTGCGCTTTCTTTATCCATTCGTTCCAGGAACCGGGCAAGATTGACGGGATCTATATTAGCATTCGTCATGTATTGAACAGCGTATTCATCCGCCTCGCTTTCAAGTGTGCGGTCGTAAGCAGTTGAAGACAATAATTTGCTAATCTGTTTTAACACTGCCCCTCCACTACTTCCCGTGGACGAAAGGATAACAGACAATCCAAATTCTTTCAGTAATTTCTTAGCAACATGATTTCGTGTCATGTGCGCTATTTCATGCGACATCACTCCCGCAAGCTCTTCAGGATTTTTACAATCTTTAATCAATGCAGAGTAGATCACCAAATGATTTCCGGGCAGTGCAAATGCATTGATCTCCTTGTTTTCAAGCACATGGATCTTTATTGAATCGGCAGGAATAGAGAGATGATTGCTGTTGCATATCTTATCTCTGATCTTGTTCAAGGCATTGGTGAGTGTATCATTTTCAATAACTGTATTGGTTGTTTCAAATGCTTTCCAGACTTGTTTGCCAATTTGATCGACGCTCTGTCGCTTGATCTGTTTGATGTGTAACAGGCGAACAAAATCAACTTTTGAAAGCATGAACCAAATTCCAAAAAAAGATAATAACAATATTAAAAATTGGGGAACGATCTTTTTCATATCAGGGCTTGCAGATTAAGTTCGTTAAAGGACCATAGAACCACCACTGCACATGAATACCCTTGCGGGTTTTGATAGCAGTGTTAACGGTGGCAATAAAATCAGAGAGGTTAAAAATAATAACGGTGATGATGTAGGCAATATAAGGGTTCGAAATTTCCCTGGTACCAAATACAATTGACATTGTCCAGTAAAAGCTCGCACTATTAATAAACAACAATGAAAATTGCGAAATAAAAGCCTGCGTACAATGCCAGCGGGTAAAGTAAGTACCCTTTCTGTTGCCCAGATAAAAAATAAGGGTTGCCACCAGGTTTATGATCGGTAAAGGCAGGCCGGCCATTATGGCAATGAGCGACATCAAATAACTGTTTGACGCCCTCTCCGCTTCATGATCGGAAGAGACAACGTATGTGTTGTCTGCACGACGTAAATTTTCCGTTGTCATAACTACTTATAAGTGTTTGTAAATATTCCAGATCCAATTGGCACTTATTAATGCAATAGCAGGAAGCGCTACCGCTTTTTGAGTAAGTTTTGTTTCTGCAAATGCATAAAAGCAAAAAAAACTATTTTGCTTTTTAAGCAAGTCCGTTGCAACCCATAAAGGCAAAACGATCAATGCCGCCAAAAGCAAAAAACCCAATGGATTAATAAGAAACGCATTTAAGAAATCTGCATGTAGAAGCGACATTACAGATCTCGTTGCACCGCATGCAGGGCAGGGAATGCCTGTTAGCCACTTGAATATGCAAAGAGTGTAGTGTTCCTCACTGTGCATTGCATGATTAAACAAGTTCCAACCAAGCCAGGCATATCCCGCACTGGAAATGACAAGAATTAAGGTATATAGTTTTCTTCTTGTCATTATTCTACTTAATAAAAAACGGTTTGAAGTAATTGCAGGTTCTTTTCTCTTGTTGCACCCTGGATAAGGAACCAGTCAACAATTGTCCAGATACCAAAGCCGCCACAGGTAAGTAATTTACCAATACCTATACCTGTATCTCCAATAATAAACCTGTCGATGCCAAGCTGCCCCGCAAGTATAGAAACGATAAGGCTTGTAGTAGGATCTTTTAAAGAAATGGTTTGTAACAATATCCATTTTTCGTCAGGTAGTTCTAGTAGTCTTTCTCTGATAGTTGGGATAACATGACTTTCAAAAAACTTGGCGTTCGTCAAAATGTACATGTCTACTTTCTGAGCGTCCATTGGTGTTTAAAGGGTTTAGGTTATTCCTACTCGTTAGGCTTTTCGGATGCGCCGTTATTCAAAATAACAATTGGTTAATGTGTGAAGCTAGTTTAAAAATTGAATACAGCTTAAAATTAACCAGTACTTTTTTATTGCAATTGTTGAAAAATAAAACAGCGTATAAATAGAAACGCTTAGAAAAAATGTAAGAAGTAGATATACGGTGTCCGATAGTCGTCGCAATGCAACTCTCAAAAGAATGATCTACACTGTACGTCGCACATCATTCTTATTGCCTCGGCGGCGCCAAAAGATTAATCCCCAGCCTGAATCCCGTATACGCTTTCTGTCCATATTCAAATCCCCATACAAAATCTGCGCGGAGGATGCGGAACACATTTTCCAGTCCCACACCAGCTTCAATGTAATTGCTGTGATCATTGATGTAAAATGTGTTCATGCTGCCCACTAGTTGCCAGTTCAATTTTCTGAACACAGGAATTTTATTGGTGAGAAAACCATTGAAATGATGTTCGATATGCGCTTCCCCATATAACGTGGCAGTGTTGCTGAATTTGTAGTAAGGCAGCAAAAGGAACCCATTGAAGTAATTGGTCACCATAGTGATCTGGTTACCATTGAAATGCTTGTAATCCTGCACTTGTACCTGTTTTGCTTTATAGAAACCGCCGGCAGAAATATTGTATTTGAAAGTTCCCGCCAGTTTCAGATTCAGATCATCGTTGATGCCTATGCGCCATTTTCCATAATCTACGTCGCTGCCGAACAATCCTTTTATCCCCATGGTTATGCCGGCGGTAAACGTTGGATATTTTGAACTGATTTCAAATCGTCTGTCCGGAAACTCAATGTAGCGGCTGCCGGGTCTCCAGCTAATGCCTAACGACAACATGGAAGCCTGGTGACGCTTAAAGTTTTCAGACATAAGATCCGTTGGATAATTGGGCGTATAACTTCTGGTATCCCATGCTTTCCATGATTGATCGGTTGTATTTTCCAGCGGTATTCTATCCTGGTACTGGAACCCGATCCTCGCCGTAAGGCCGTCTGCAATGCCTTTTGAATAATCGATCCTGCCGCTCCATGCCTCATATATCTTCATGTAGTTGTGCATCCAGATGAGCGAGGAGAAGCTATTGAAAAGTGGATCGATCGGATTGTTGTTGTTGAATTGATAAACGTTTTTACCGCCGCCTGCCGAAAGGCTTGATGGCCGTTTTTTGCCCACGTCATAGGAAGCCGTGAGATAGGCATTCAAATGCCCGTTGCTAAAGCCATAGCGTATAAGCGGTGAAATGGAAACCGATCTGCTAAAACCTGTTGAGTCGAGCCTTTTCGTATAGCTGACCCGGGCATTGATCACCCATCCTTCAACTGTATTAAAGCTAACTGATTGTGCCAGCGGGAAAATAGTAAGCGTTGATCTGTCTTTTTGTTTGGAAATCGTTTGCCCCAAAAACAAAATACCGGGCACAGAAGGCTTGTTGCGGATCCTGTCAATAGAATCCAGGTACCGCGGGTCTTCACGCAACTTTTCTAAACTATCTTTTTTATGGTAGTCTCTTTGTTCTTCTGTCTGCAACGGAACCGGTCTGGTTGTATCCCAATACAGACTGTCTTTTTTGTTACTTCCTTCTTCATATTTCAAAACAGTGTTGTCGAAGAATTTTTTCTGAAACTCCGGATGCACGTCAAACTTTGAATAGATATTCACAAAATTGCCGTACACATCAAATCCAAAAACTTTAATGGCGGGATATACCACCTGCGTTTTTATCACCCACACATTTTTATCAAATGGCACATACAATTGATTGATGCGTAAAGTATCAAGGAACTGCATTTGCGACTCCTTTGTAATTTGCAACTCCACACTGTGAATGCGCCAGTCATCATCTGTGATATTGATATAACCACTGAACAACGGTTCGTACTTTCGTTTAGGTATTACCTTTATGCGATTGATCTCGCGGCCATCTTCAATAAAACTTCCTTCGAATTTGTACTTGTAAAAATTGAGTGCATTATCAGCAATTGGAGAAATAAAGCCACGCGGATTTAAGTTGGGACCAAGGTCCACATTGTTCTTATAAAAGGTTACAAACTGCGGCAAGCTGAATCCAAAACCGTCTCTTTGTCCGCTTACTTTGGTTGATAAAACCTCCACTTTTATTTTATCGGTTTGCGAAGAATATTTCATTACAGATTCTGAGAGGTACATCATTTTCTTTTTACTCGTGTCGCCATCCTCAAAATCTATTTTCTGTCCCATGAATTTGTTGGGATAATCACGTAATTGCATTTGCCCCTTAATGTACACTTCACATTGAAACGTATCGAGTTGTTTTAAATAAAAAGGACGCTTCTTTATAGCATTTCGTATTATTTCATACGCAGGATCTTCGCCGCCGGGCCTTACCACCACTTCTGCCAATGAAAGCTGCTGTCGCGATAATTGAAAGTTCAAAACAATATCTTCATTGCCTATCGTAATTTCTCTTTCTTTTCTTTCATAACCCACATACTGGCAAACAATGGTGTAAATGCCGGGCGATAATTGCAGGAAATATTTTCCTTCATTATTGGCTGTGGTGCCATGTGTGGAGTTCTTGATAAGTATAGAAGCGAAGGGCAAAATAGCACCTTTATCATCCGTAATGATTCCGCTTATTCTACCAGCATAGGTGAAGAAAGAAATATGCAAAAGCAATAAGCTTGTAATGAAGCGTATGGTATGGTTCATAGTTAAATATAAGAATTTTAGTGAGCACGCAGATGACGCTGATTAGACTGATTTACGCTGATCTTTTTCTGATTGTCGAAAGTTCAAGATTTTCTTTGATTTGATTGGCATACTATTTTCAAATCTTAGCCAATAATCAAAATCATAAAGATTTCGTTCCTTCAAATCTTCTCATCTGTGTAAATCAGTCCAATCAGCGTCATCTGCGTGCTCACTAGTCGCTCAGACATTCAACCAGCTTCTCCACTTCTTCCCTGGTATTAAATGCATGTAGCACAATGCGCAGCCGCTCCTCTCCTTTTGGTACCGTTGGATATAATATAGGGCGAATGTCAAAATTATTTTGCTGCAATTGCGCAGCTACTTCTTTCACAGCTTCATTGCCCGGAACAATTACTCCTTGTATTGCGGTCGCGGATTGCATTTTTGTATAGCGAATAGGAGCATGTTGAAATTGTGCGATCAGCTCTTTTAAATGCATCCGTTCTTTATGCAAGGAAGGGATCAACTCATAACTTTTTTGAATCGCATTTACTGCCGCTTCGGGTAACGCTGTGGTATATATTAATGACCTTGCATAATTGACAAGATAATTTTTCAATGCTTCGGAACCAACGATGGCCGATCCATGTATGCCCATCGCTTTTCCGAAAGTATAGACGCGTGCAAAACAATGCTGGTGCAATTGCGTGTGCTGCGACAACCCCTCTCCCCGATCGCCGATAACACCAATAGCGTGTGCTTCATCCACAATAAGATTTGCATTGAAACGGTCACACAAACTAACCAAAGTATGCATCGGCGCTAAGTCGCCATCCATTGAAAAAACCGTTTCCGTTACCATAAAAATATTTCCTTTTGCGAGGCTCAGCTTCTTTTCAAGATCAGCCATATCGTTGTGTGCAAATGAAAATGAATTGGCGAAACTTAACCTCAGCCCATCGCGTATGCTTGCATGTGATAACGCATCGTAAATAATAGTATCGCCTTTTTGTGCGATGGAACTTAGCAAGCCAAGATTGGCATCAAATCCCGAATTAAAAATCAATGCGGCTTCTGCTTCATGAAATGTTGCTAACTGCTTTTCTGCATTTTCTATTAAAGCATAATTTCCTGCCAGCAAACGTGATCCCGCAGAACCGTGCTTCAAATTTTGATCAGGTTTGATCAGGTTATTTGTTGCAATACCTAAATAATCATTGGAACAAAAATCAACCATGCCTTCCGTTAGCTTCAACGATCTGTAAGCTCCCGCTGCTTTTCGCTCTTCCAGTTTTTTATGCAGAAAATCTTCTTTCATGAAAGGCAAGTTATAAGTTTTAAGTAGTAAGTTTTAAGTTTTAAGTCTCTATGTGTTGCTCTTTGTAAATTTTACTGACATCCATATATCGAAAAGCTGCACTCAACGACTTATAACTTACAACTTAAAACTTATAACTATTTTTGCTCCATCTCAATCATTCACATGGAATCCACAGAATCAATAAACGTTAAAAACATATTGGGCCTGCAATTGCCCACAGATCCGCGTTGGGTGAACCTGGCGGAGATTTCGCTGGAAGCGGTTTTAACCGATCACGCTTATTGTGAGCAAAAAGCGGCCACCACCTGTATTTCGCTTATCCAGCGATATTCTGACAGAGTGGAGCTGGTAGAGGAACTTGCCCCAATCGTTACGGAAGAATGGGGACATTTCCGGTTGGTTCTGGCGGAACTTAAAAAAAGAGGTCTTAAGCTGGGCAAGCAACGCAAGGACCTCTACGTAAATGCATTGCTGGAATTCCAGGTGAAGGGCGGCAGTGTGGATGACACTTTTCTCGACAGGTTGCTAACCATGGCCCTTATTGAGGCCCGCAGCTGTGAACGCTTCAAACGTCTGAGCGAGGGCCTCGAAGACCCATATTTGCAAAACTTTTATCGCCGCTTTATGGAAAGCGAAGCAGGACACTACAAACTGTTTATAGAGCTTGCAGAAATGTACATTGATAAAGAACGGGTGCGCAAACGCTGGAAAGAATGGCTCGATTTTGAAGCCGGCCTGATGGAGAGCATGGAAGTGCGCGGCGACCGGATACATTAGTAGAGACGCGTTGAACGCGTCTCCGCACCAAACGAATGCAACAGAGACGCATTCAATGCGTCTCTACTAACAACTTTTTCTTAGTTTTACACCCAACCAAAAAAAACTATCAACGATGCAGGTTCCTGTAATGGCGGAAATGTTTGCGAACGGACAATCACCAGACGTACTATTTTGGGTTGGATGTTCGGGAAGTTTCGATCAAAGGGCTCAGAAAATAACCAAAGCTTTTGCTACCATTCTTAATAAAGTAGGAGTTAATTACGCCATTCTGGGAAAAGAGGAAATGTGCACAGGAGATCCTGTTCGCCGCGCCGGAAACGAATTTATGTTTCAGATGATGGCGTATCAAAACATTCAGATTCTCAACAACTACGGCATCAAAAAAATTGTAACCGCCTGTCCTCACTGTTTTAATACACTCAAAAACGAATACCCTGATCTTGGAGGTAATTATGAGGTTATTCACCATGCTACTTTTCTGCAGCAACTGATTGACGAAGGAAAAATAAAAATGCAGGAAGGCGGTGTTTACAAAGGCAAAAAAATCACCTATCACGATAGCTGCTATCTTGGCCGCTCCAATAATATTTACGAAGCTCCGCGCAAAGTACTGGAAGCCCTGGATGCTGAACTGGTGGAAATGAAACGCTGCCGCAGCAAAGGTTTGTGTTGTGGAGCCGGCGGGGCCCAAATGTTTAAGGAAGAAGAAAAAGGCGACATCCGCATAAATATTGAACGCACCAATGAGGCCTTGGAAACAGGCGCTTCTATAGTTGCTTCCGCTTGTCCGTTCTGCAACACCATGCTGACAGACGGCGTTAAAAACCAGGAAAAGGAGAACGATGTTGCGGTGCTGGACATTGCGGAGTTAGTGGCAATGTCTATTTAATTTGAAAATTTGAAAATGTGCTAATTTGAAAATTCAATAAGTACAGCATTCTTCTTTTTTGAAAATGCAGTAAGCCGAGCTTAACTAACAATGATCAAACTGGAAACCCAATTTTCAAATTAGTACATTTTCAAATTTTCAAATTGATTTGTCCTCATGAAAGCTTACTTCATTTCCGGGCTGGGCGCCGATAAACGAGCGTTTAAGTACATTAAAGTTCCTGATAAATATCAAGCCGTTCACATTGATTGGATCCAGCCCGTCAAGCAGGAAAATATCCAGGCATATACGAAAAGACTTTCCAGCGCAATTGATGATTCTGAGCCATTTATATTGATCGGGCTTTCTTTTGGCGGCATCATTGCGTGCGAGCTGGCGAAAATTACTCGTCCGCAAAAAGTGATCATCATTTCCAGCGTTACTACTCACACAGAGATTCCTTACGTTTATAGACTAGCCGGTAAATACAATCTTGATAAATATCTGCCCTACAATTACATGCTTAAAGCAACCCCTGCCCTCTTCTGGCTCTTTGGGCCGTTAACGAACGAAGCGAGGGTGCTGCTGGGAAATATCATCCGGGAAACCGACCATCGCTTTTTCACATGGGCCATCAGCCAGATCGTCCGCTGGAAAAATGATACAAAACCCGAAAACCTCTTACAATTACACGGAAAAAAAGACAAGATCTTCTGGAACTCCCACGCCCACTGCTACATCGATGGTGGCGGACATTTTATGGTGTACACGCATGGAGAGATTATTAATAGTTTGCTTACCGAACTGCAATAATTTGAAAATTTGAAAATGTGCTAATTTGAAAATTCTTTGTGTGCAGCATTCTCTTGCAACACATACTACAAGATAGTGCCAAACGGGGATGCCATACCTGAACCCAATCTTCAAATTTTCAAATCTTCAAATTTTCAAATTACCTACCTTCGTTCTATGAATCTCGAATACAAAAGTTTACTACCGGAAGGTTTTGCGGCATCATCAAGAGTGTGGGTGTACCAGGCTAGCCGTTTGTTTTCAATAAATGAAGCGTTGCAAATAGAAGGTATGCTGGAAGATTTCGTAAGTGGCTGGAACACACACGGAACACCCGTGAAAGGTTTTGGCGCATTGTTTTTCGGTCAGTTTATCATTTTGATGGCAGATGAAACTGCGGCCGGCGTAAGCGGGTGCAGCACAGATAGTTCCGTTCGTGTGATAAAACAAATTGAGCAAACCTACCAGGTAAATATGTTCGACAGGCAAATGCTGGCATTTGTGGTGAAGGATAAAATTCAAATGTTGCCACTTGCGCACTTGAACCACGCTATTGAAAATAATTTTGTAACGCCAGGCACATTGTATTTCAACAATATGGTGCTAAACAAAGAAGAGCTGGAAAACAAATGGATCATTCCGGTAAAAGATAGCTGGCTTGCGAAGAAGATCGCTAAAACAGCATAGAGCAATTTGAAAATGCGCTGATTTGATAATTTGAAAATTGGGTTCAGGTGTAACATCCTCGGTTGGCACGGTCGTTTCGTATGCACAGCTCGTGCACGTCATACATAGTGAATTTTCAAATCAGCACATTTTCAAATTTTCAAACTAATCTATTATTTCTGTATTAAATACCACTCTTTACTCTTGACATAGCCTTTCTAAGTCTTTACTTTTACCTCGCCGTCCGCCCCAATCCAACTATTCCCATCTAGCTTACATCAAAGATTTCACAAAGATTTTCACCCATTGAAGATCAGCAATAACATTCAGGTTATCAACCCCTTTTTTGCACCTAAACCTCTTTTTATGAAACTTACTGCACACCTGTTTGCAAGGTATTCCTGTTGCAACTACATATTGTCAACCATTATCAGTAACGGCCCCTTGATGTCAGGGACCAATTTTCTTCTTTAATGATTCTGAGAGAAAGAGTCTGTTATTTAAAGACAGACATCAAAACATTTGTCCGTACTCAATAAAACTGTTTTCACAACGGAGCATCTATCTATTAATACAAACCTAAAAACGAATTTATGAAAGTGCGAATTTCAACTATTGCTTTAACACTGATTGTCATCTACAGCATGGGCTGTAAAAAAGTGTATGACTACATTGACAAAAACCCGACCGCAACCTGTGATGCGTGTAAGATCACACAATTTACTACTTACTACAGTTCCTTTAAAACGGTACGCGATGTTAGCTATGATAAAAAGGGAAACATCATCAGCATAGTTGCGCAAACCTGGAATGTTCCCAACTATGACTATTACTTCCGTTACGATAACAAAAACAGAATAGCAGAACGGATATCAGTGTACAGCGGCTCTCTTGGCGGCGCTATATCATGGGAATCTTACAGATATTTCAAGGACAAGATCGTTGATACCTTTTATCAATATTCAGGAAACTATCACGACCCTGCGCCTCCGGTAAATGATTATGTCAATAAGGCTTACATGGTATTTCAGCAAGACGCTTTGGGAAGAATCACCAAGGGCACATGGATACTGGAGCCAGAAAATCCAAATCAATCCACCATTTACAAATATGACCTCTATTCAAACCTTTTGCACGACCCTGTATCACTTTATGACAATAAAATCAATCCATACCGCACCAACAACATGTGGCAAATAACGATGAGAGATTTCAGCGCCAATAACGCTATCGACAATCCGGCGATAGCTGAACAGTACTATCCGGAAATTGTCAGCTACAACTCCTACGGACTTCCTACTAAATATAGAGCAAATCGTTACACTGGCAATTTCCAGACAACGTTTGGCTTTTTCTACGATTCGCTGGAAGTGAAGTACGATTGCGATTTGTCCAAAATAAATTATTAGGATCCGTGCGCTACACGACTTTTTCATTAACCACTAAACTTAAAATGTATGAAAGTTAAAACCCACATCGCCGCGACATTTGCCATTGTGCTATTTATATTAAGCAGCTGTAAAAAAGTATATGACTATGTAGAACACCATCCCACAGCTACCTCCGACGCATGCAAGATCACACAGTTTACAGTTTCTGAAGATGGATTAACTGTTATTTTCGATGTTACATACGACAAAAAAGGAAACATGATTAGTGTTGTGGCCAGAGAAGGTTATCGTGTTTACATGAACTTCGATCAGTACTACAGGTACGACAAACACAATCAACTAACGGACCAGATCATTGCCTATCATGGGTATTCCGTTCCAATTACCTGGCACTCTTATCAATATGCCCACAACAAGATCATCGATTCTGTCTATCAAAATAGCGGCAATCTGTCTGACACTAAGCCTCCGGTCAATGCGCCTGCAAGTGCCAAAGCTTATTACAACATCACAACGGATAACTTTGGAAGAATCGTAAGTTTCACCGCGAGCAACAACTACAGTGGCTCCTTCCAATATAACGACCAAGAAAATCTCATCCGCACTTTCCCGGCTACATACGACGATAAAATAAATCCTTACAGAACGAATCCAGTGTGGCAGCAGGTTTTCTGGGACTACAGCGCTAACAATCCAATTCTACACCTGGCGCCTCCCGATTACTCCCTTGCAAAAATTGTGAGCTACAATTCCTACGGCTTGCCGACAAAATACGTGGCCTATGATGGGTTCCGCTATAATGGAGGCAGGTTCGGCTTTGGATTTGATACGCTGGAGATAAAGTACGACTGCGACATCTCGAAAGTTGGATATTAGGGTTAGAAATTAATACCTGAATAACTGAACTTGAACGTGCTGTTCAAATCAGTTGTTCAGGTACTCAGTTATTACACTACCTCAAAAATACAACGTAAACACAGTACCCTCGCCCTCTCTCGACTGCACTTGAATGTTGCCTTTGTGTAGCAACATGATTTGTTTGCACAGGCTCAAACCTATGCCACTACCCGTTTTCTTTGTACTGAAGAAAGGAATGAAAATCTTATCGGCCACTTCGGGAGACATGCCGGACCCGTTGTCGGCAATCTTTAAAACTGGCCTGTTGTTGGGTTGAATATAACCGGATAAAATGATCGATGGATGGGAAATTTCTTTTACCGCGTCAATGGCATTCACCAATAAATTAATAAGCAATTGTTCTATCAAACTCGTATCAACATCTATCATTAGTGAAGGATCCTTCAACACAATATTCAATTCAATATTCTTATGCAAAAGTGTCGGCTGCATTAAGGTGTGCAGATTTTCGAAAAGATCGCGGATATAAACCTTCTGCAAATTGGGAGTGGTTATCTTATTGAAGTTGCGATAAGCTTCGGCAAACTTCAGCAAACCTTCACTGCGTTTTTTTATTGTTTCGACGCCCAGCGTAAAGTCTTCTGGTACTATGTTGCCATTTTCTTTTCCATAAACCTCCAAACGATTTTTCAAAGTTTCTGCTAAAGAAGAAATTGGCGCAATAGAGTTCATGATCTCGTGCGTCATCACACTTAGTAGCCGCTGCCATGCCTTGCTTTCCGTTTCATCCAAAGCTTCACTCACGTTTTGAAAAGCGATAAGTTTGAATATCTTTCCATCGGTTTGAAATAACGTTGCAGACAATAATATCTTTAACGAGCTTTGCTCCTTGTTGATCGTTACCACTTCATGCTCATTGGTGTTTAGCCTGATCAAGTGCATGTACAGATTCTCATCACGTTTCTCCAACGAATGAACCGTCTTTAAATAAGGAATGCCAAACATTTTCTTGAATGACTCATTGATCCAGCCAATTTCACCTGTATTCAATTCGTAGGACAAAATTCCGGTATCAACCAGCTCTAATATTTTCTGCAAATATTGATACTGCGTTTCCCTCTCCTTTGTAATGATCTTAAAAGTTGAATTGATCTCGTTGAACCCTTTACGCAAAATCTGAAACTCAGACGGAGCGTGCTTTTCATCAAAGTACCTCGAAAAGTCGCGATACCGTACAGACTCAACAAATTGCGAAACCTCTGTTTCTGCTTTTTTATGAAAACGATAAAAACTCCAGACCAGGTAGATAATAACTGGCAAACAAACAACTGCAAACAAATATTGCTGGTTGTTTACAAAGTAAGCTTCTGCGCAAAGCACAATAAAAAGAAGGAGCACCTGCAAAAGGATTCCCCATTTGTAACGTCTAAATGTCATATTTACTTAATCGGCGGTATAATGCGGTTCTTGTAAGGCCAAGCTCTTTGGATGCTTTTGTAATGTTGCCATTGTGCTTTTCTATCACACGAAGAATGGTATTCTTTTCAACCTCACTCAATAAATTTTCATCCTTCTCATCATGCTGCACACTTGCATTTTCGATTGGTGAAAACAACAGATCTTTATCCTGCAGCAATGCATCCTCAGCCATGATCAATGCACGTTCTATTGTGTATTGCAGCTCACGTACGTTGCCTGGATAATGGTAATTGATCAGTTTGTCGATCGCTTTTTCCGAAAACTCCATCTTTGGTTTCAGATATTTATTGGCGTACATGTTCATGAAATGCTCGGCCAGCATTGGAATATCTTCTCTTCTTTTACGGAGAGGAGGCACCGTAATTTCAACTGTGTTAATGCGATAGATAAGATCTTTTCTGAAACGCTGCTCGTTGCTAAGCTCCTGCATGGAAACGTTGGTAGCGCAGATCAGGCGAATATCTATTGGCGAAGGCTGGTTAGTTCCAAGTTTTGTAACCTGCCTGTTTTGCAATACTGTCAACAGTTTTGCTTGCTGTTGCAATGATATATTTCCAATTTCATCTAAAAAAAGCGAACCGGTATTAGCAGCTTCAAACCTTCCCTGCCTATCCTCACGTGCATCAGTAAACGCACCTTTTTTGTGGCCAAACAATTCACTCTCAAAAAGCGATTCTGTCAAGGCACCAACATCTACTTTTACAAAAGGCTTATCTGCGCGAAGTGAACGCTGATGCACCGCTTTTGCTATCAAATCCTTACCCGTACCGTTTTCGCCAAGAATCAAAATATTGGCATCTGTTGGAGCGATCTTTTCGATCTTATAAAAGATGTCCTGCATCAGCTCTGACTTGCCAAGCAGCTCCTTCCCTATCACAGAAGCCGTTTTGTCTTTATCTCCATTGTTCCCGTTGCCGCCCAAACTCTTTTTCAATGCATCTCTAATCGCATTGACCAATCTTTCATTGTGCCATGGCTTCACTACAAAATCTGTTGCTCCTTCTTTCAAACAACGCACTGCCAGATCAATGTCACCGTAAGCAGTAATCATAATAACTGCACCCGTAAATTTCATTTCACGAATTTTCTTCAACCAGAAAATTCCTTCATTGCCTGTATTAATAGAACTATTAAAGTTCATATCAAGCAGGATAACATCAAATGAATTTGAAGTCATCAATGACCGTATGTTTTCGGGATTCTTTTCTGTAATGATGCTCTTAGCCTCTGTCTTCAACAAGAGCCTCACAGCGGTAAGCACGTCAGTATCATCATCAATCACTAGTACGTTGGCGTTTTTCAGTAACATGGGAAACAAAGCAGATTAAAGTAGTAGAGTATTTGTCTCTTCAAATGTAAGATTTGAATTTGGGATTTGAAATTTGAGGTTTGAAAATAACTGAGTAACTGAAGTTTGTGTGTAACATACACCCCTGTTCCAACGTTTCTATTATCCAATAATTCAATGATTCAACCTTTCAGTTATTCAGTCATTCAGTTATTCAGCTGTCCTGTATTTCAAAAGCGTACGGAAAATGTATCATTATCGAACAGTGCTTCCTAAAAATGAATTATAATTAATTGAAAAAAAGCAACTTACGATTTGGCACAGGTTTCCGTGAAATTGGTGTACACAAAATTCGACAAGAAAATTTTCAGCCATGAACCTTGTCACTAAAAACAGTTTGCCTGCAATCACGATCATCGTCATGATCATAGCATTCATTCCAATTTTCGTGGTTGCTGGCAACTGTTCTAACAGATGTGCTGACGGCGTACAAAAGGTACAAGCGCAGCAAACAGAACAAGATGATATAGTGATCGGAAAGTTTCACGAATTGATTTTGCTTTACTTATAAAACGACAAAACGGTGGATAGACTAATAGAAAAAAAGAAGTGGACCTCGAAAAAAATATTAACGATCGGATCAATTACAGGCATAGTACTATTGGTGGGCGCCAGCGTTTATTATACGTCAGGCAATTCGAAGTTGAATGTAGATTCGGAACGCATAACTATTAGTGAAGTAAAGAAAGGACCGTTCCAGGAATCAATTCCGGTGAATGGCGTTGTACTTCCCATCACTACAATTTATCTTGATGCCGCCGAGGGCGGACGTGTAGAGGAAAAGTATGTGGAGGATGGAGCAGTGATGAAGAAAGGACAGCCAATTCTACGTCTTTCAAATACAGATCTTGCCTTGAGCCTCGTGAACCAGGAAACACAAGTGTATAACCTGTTGACACAAATGCAAATTGCACAGAACGCTGCTCAGCAAAACACTGTAACTAAGCTCAATCAAATGACCGACGTTGACAATTCATTGAAAGAAGCTGAACGTGTGTATAAACTAAACAAACATTTATACGAACAAAAAGCGATCGGCGCGCAGGAGTTTCGTCAGTCCGAAAACGCTTACAACTATCAGTTGCAAAAAAAGAAACTCTCTGAAGAAATTTTAAAACAGGATTCTATTTCCACCAGGCAAGGTGTTACGCAAGCGAAACAACTGTACAATGGTTCGCAAAATGCACTTGACCTAACGAGAAAAAAAGTAGGCGATCTTGTGGTGCGTGCGCCGGTTGACGGACAACTAACTTCTCTTGATGTAGAAATTGGTCAAAATAAAAACAAAGGTGAAAGGCTTGGACAAATAGATGTATTGAGTGGCTACAAAGTTCGTGTAGATGTTGATGAACACTACATTTCAAGGATCTTTACAGGATTACGGGGAACTTTTACTTTTGCCAATAAATCATACACACTTCAGATTAAAAAGATATTTACACAAGTAACAAACGGGCGTTTCCAGGTGGACATGGAATTTGTAGGTGAAGTACCGCAAGGTATCCGTCGCGGACAAACTTTACAAATATTATTGGCACTTAGTGATGAACGTCAGGCGTTGCTTGTGCCACGAGGTGGCTTCTATCAGCAAACAGGAGGAAGCTGGATATTTAAAGTAAGTGATGATGGTAAAACCGCCTACAGAGTAAACAACATTCAGCTGGGCAGCCAAAACACAGACTATTACGAAGTGTTGCAGGGCCTGAACCCCGGCGATAAAGTGATTACTTCCAGCTATGAGAATTATGGTACGATGCAGGAGCTGGTGTTGAAGAAGAATTAAGAATTAATAATTAACAGTGCATCAGTCACCAAATTTTCGAACATAGTGAACGATTGCAAAAGAATTACATGTCGCTCCTATTGATTTTTAATTATTAATTATTAATTCGAAGTATCTAACAACTATCAAACTCACAACTATCAAATATGATCAAGATCACCAACCTTGAAAAAATTTACCGGACCGAAGAAGTCGAAACGATTGCGCTTAACAAGCTAACAATTGATGTGAAAGAAGGAGAATTTGTTGCCATCATGGGCCCGTCGGGTTGTGGCAAATCGACACTGTTAAACATACTGGGATTGCTGGATGACCCGGATGGTGGCAGCTTTATTTTCAATGGTGTTGAAGTAGCACATTTTAATGAAAGAAAGAGAGCCGATATGCGCAAACACAATATTGGTTTTGTGTTCCAAAGCTTTAACCTTATTGATGAATTGACAGTTTTTGAAAACGTTGAACTCCCTCTCATATATACCGGTGTTAAACCTGCAGATCGCAAGAAACGCGTAGAACAGGTACTTGACAAGATGCAGATCATGCACCGCCGCAACCACTACCCGCAGCAGCTTTCAGGAGGTCAGCAACAACGCGTGGCTGTTGCAAGAGCAGTGGTGAACAATCCTAAACTGATTCTTGCCGATGAACCTACGGGTAACCTCGATTCATCAAACGGCAATGAAGTAATGGAACTTTTAACCGACCTCAACGAACAAGGCACTACCATCATAATGGTTACCCACAGCGAACACGATGCACGCTTCAGTCATCGCATCATTCGCATGCTGGATGGTACGACTGTTACGGAGAATATTTTGATTTAATTACACCCTAGTTAATTAGGAATTAAGAATTCTGTGTGCGCAACATTCCTAATTAGCTATTGTCATGAATTTCTAGTAAAAGAAAAGATTTCATCTCTCTTTTAATGCCGTACCTACCAATGTAGCTGATCAACATTGAACAATTCTTAATTCCTAATTCTTAATTCTTAATTACTCTGCGGTGTTAAAAAACTACTTCAAAATAGCCTGGCGCAATCTCACCAGGAACAGAGCATTCACCATCATTAATGTTCTCGGTCTTACACTTGGTGTTGCATGTTGTATACTGATCTATACACTGATCATGCACCATTTAAGTTTTGATAATTTTCATAATAATAAGGATAGAATTTATCGTGTGGTCAGCGAGTACCATGATGGTGACGAATCAGGATATAATCAAGGTTTGACCTCTCCCGTTGGTAAAGCCATTCGCAACACAACCACCTTTGCTGAACAGGTAGCAAGAGTGATCAGTTTTGACAATGAGTTGATTTCACTACCCAAAGAAAAAGAAGTAAAAAAGTTCCAGGAACCCAGAGGTATCGCATTTGCAGAGCCATCATTCTTTTCGATTCTTAATTACCCTTTGGTGATGGGTAACCAGAACACAATATTAAGCAGCCCTAACGCTGCGGTCATCACTCAAAAACTGGCAAAGAAATATTTTGGCTCTGAAGAAGCTGCGATGAATAAAACCATCCGCATTGAGAACAAAACAGACTTCATTATCACAGGCATTTTAAAGGATCTTCCAAACAACACGGACAGGCATCAGGAGATTTATGTTTCCTATGCCAACCTGAAAGACTATAGCGAGTGGATGGCTGATGATGCAAATTCATGGCAGGGCACATATAGTGAGTGCCATTGTTTTGTGTTATTAAAGAAAGGTATAACGCCCGCTGTAGCAAATGCAGCATTGGCAGGAATAGTTGCAAACCATTACAACGGGCGTGAAGCCAAAGCAAGAAAATTTACAGTGCAGCCATTGGCAGACATTCACTTCGACACAAAGTACGATGCCAATACTGATAAAAAATACTTGTGGGCATTGGCACTCATTGCTGTATTTCTGATCACAACGGCTTGCGTTAACTTCATCAATCTTGCGACTGCGCAGGCACTAAACCGCGCAAAGGAAATAGGCATCAGAAAAGTGTTGGGCAGCATGCGTTCACAACTTTTCTGGCAGTTCATTGTAGAAACGCTTATCATCACTTTGTTTGCTTTTTGCCTTGCGTACTGGATCGCGAAAACGACAGTTCCTTATCTAAACAATCTGCTTCATGTAGAAATGGAACTAACTTTTTTCAACAACTACAAACTGTTGTTGTTTTTACCGTTGCTGTTGCTGATCGTTGTTTTCCTGTCCGGCTCCTATCCCGGCCTTGTTCTGGCAAGATTCCAGCCAGCGCTTGCATTGAAGAGCAAACTTTCACAAAAACATATCGGAGGCTTTTCTTTGCGCCGCATTCTGGTGATCACACAGTTTGCCATTTCACAAATGCTGATCATCGGAGCCATTGTGATAGCAAGCCAAATGCACTACTCACAAAACGCTGATATGGGATTTACAAAAGACGCGATAGTTGTTGTTCCTGTGCCAGACACCACTAAGATCAAAATGAGCAATATGCGCGACAGGCTCTCATCGTTGGCGGGTGTAGAAAAAATCAGTTATTGCTTTCAACCTCCTGCCGCTGATCGCAACAACTCATCCGCCGCATTCTTCAATAATAATCCTGAACCTGAACATTGGTCTGCCAATCAAAAAAATGCAGACGAAAATTATTTAAGCACATTCGGTTTGAAATTGATTGCGGGCAGAAACTTTATGCCCTCAGACACTACAAGAGAATATGTAGTAAACGAAACATTCGTGAAGAATTTAGGTCTGCAACCGAAAGACATCATTGGAAAAAACATTAGCGTGAACGGACCGAACCACAAGTTCCCTGTTGTTGGCGTAGTGAAAGATTTTTACAACCACTCTTTTCATAACAAGATCGAGCCGCTTGTTATTTATCCGGACTATGGCCGATACATTGCAAGTGCTATTAAAATCAATATGAACAATATTAAAACGATATTGCCCGCTATTGAAAAAATATGGAACGAAGAATATCCCGATTATGTTTACAGCCATGAATTTGTTGACGACAAGGTAAACAGTTTCTACGAAACAGATGTAATGATGCTGCGCCTCATACAAATATTTACAGGCATTGCTGTATTCATTGGTTGCCTTGGACTGTACGGCCTGGTATCTTTTATGGCTGTTAGAAAAACCAAAGAGATTGGCGTAAGAAAAGTATTGGGTGCAAGCGTTCCAAACATTCTCTGGATCTTCGGAAAAGAGTTCTCAAAATTATTGTTAATCGCTTTTGTAATCGCTGCACCAATCGGCTGGTGGGCAATGCATAAATATCTTGATGACTTTGTATATCGAATAAATATTGGTGCCGGCATTTTTATACTCTCCATACTGGCAACACTTATCATCGCTGCCATTACTGTAGGATATCGTTCAGCAAGAGCAGCGCTGGCCAATCCGGCGACGAGCTTGAGAACCGAATAATACGACTACGAATTAGGAATTAAGAATGCTTAATCAGCGACTATGCGCTACTAATGTTGAACACAAGAAGTCTGTAAAAAATAAGAAATGCTGCACACAAAGCATTCTTAATTCTTAATTCCTAATTCTTAATTGAAAACCTAACAACTACCAACAATCAACTAACAACCACACCATGATAAAAAACTATCTCAAAATCGCTTTCCGCAACTTATGGCGGCATCGCGTTTTTTCATTTATAAATATACTGGGATTAACAGTGGGCATGACTGCGTGCTTTCTTATTTTCCTGTATGTAAAATTTGAGTTGAGCTATGACAAATTCAATTCAAAGGCTGCAAATATTTATCGACTAAATACGGATATCAAAACACCAAGTGAAACGATCAACACGAGCGTTACTGCGTGGCCGTTTGCACCAAACATTAAACGTGAGTTTCCTGAAGTGGAGACATTTACAAGAGTTAACAACGGAAGTTTCCTGGTAAGAAAAGGAGATGCAAAATTTCAGGAAGACAACACACTCTTTGCAGATTCAACTTTCTTCGACGTCTTCGATATTAAAATGCTCAAGGGAGATCCCAAGACCGCATTGAAAGACATGTTCAGCGTTGTGTTTACAGAAGACGCTGCGAAAAAATATTTCGGCAACGAAAATCCGATTGGCAAGCAAGTGCTTCTAACGGGTGACGGAATTCCTGCAACGGTTACCGGCATTATTCAAAACATTCCCGAAAACTCTATTCTTAAAGGCGACATGCTGGTATCGATGACCACATTTACACAACGCCTGAACAAAAATATCGACCAGCAATGGGGCAACTTTGGTGCTACATCATTTTTGCTGCTGAAACCCGGCGCTGATCCCCGTGCGATGGAAAAGAAATTCCCGGACTTTATTGAGCGCAACAATGGCAAGGAAAGAAAAGAGAGCCAGATGTTTTACACCTTTACGCTCCAACCTTTAAAAGACATTTACTTATACTCCACAAGAGATGGTAATAAGTCAGGCAATATGAACAACGTTTATATTTTCTCGATCATTGCTGTATTCATTCTATTAATTGCCTGCATCAACTTCATTAATTTAACAACAGCACGTTCATCCGAAAGAGCGAAAGAAGTAGGCATCAGAAAAGTGGTGGGTGCCGCAAAATCACAAGTAGCAAGGCAATTCATCGGAGAGTCTGTAATACTTTGCATCATTGCATTCATGCTTACGGTATTGTTATCAGTATTGTTGTTGCCTCTTTTTAATAAACTTGCGGGGAAAGTTGTGAGCCATGGCATCTTCACGAACTGGCAATATCTTTTACTATTGTTTAGCGCAGCTATTAGTATTGGTGTATTGGCCGGAGCATATCCTGCATTAATATTATCATCATTCAAACCTGTCGTTGTTTTGAAAGGAAGATTTGCAACCGGCACAAAAGGCATTTTATTACGCAAGGGTTTGGTAGTAGCTCAGTTCTCTATTTCGGTGGTGCTTATTATTGCAACACTTGTGGTGTATTTGCAAATGAATTACATGCGCAAACGTGATCTCGGCTTTTCAAAAGATCAAATGGTGGTAGTGAGTACGCAGGGCGATCCTGCTAGATTTGCTCTGCAAAATGCAGTAGGTGGTTTGCCCAATGTAAAGTCAACTGCTTTGTCATCAAGCGTTCCGGGAAGTGGAAATCCGGGGGCATATTCTGAAATAGAAAACAAAAAAGGCGACCTGCAGATTGCCAATCTCGACCTTTACTTTGTTGATTGGAATTACATTCCGCAATACAAAATTAAAATGGTGGCTGGACGATCTTTCTCTAAAGAGTTTGGCACCGATACCACCCAGGCGATGGTCGTAAATGAATCGGTTACGAAATTACTGGGCTACTCAAACCCGCAGGAAGCAGTGGGCAGAAAATTCAAACAATGGGGGCGCGAAGGAAAGATCATCGGCGTAATGCAGGATTTCCATTTCCGCTCATTGCAGCAACCAATCAAACCACTCACGATGCGTATTGAACCAGATGGCTGTGATCTGCTGTCAGTAAACATCACAGGGGGCAACGTTCCTGCTACATTGGCAAGCATTGAGAAGAAGTGGAAAGAAATGATTCCCAATCGTCCGTTCAGCTATTTCTTCATGGATGAATTTTTCGACAGGCAATATCGCGGGGAAGAGCGATTTGGCAATCTTTTCCTGAACTTTGCGATTCTTGCGATCTTCATTTCCTGCCTCGGCCTTTTGGGGCTTGCATCTTACAGCACAATGCAGCGCACCAAAGAAATTGGTGTGAGAAAAGTTTTGGGCGCATCTGTTGCAAACATCACCACTTTACTTTCAAGCGACTTTATCAAACTTGTTTTGATATCCATTCTTATTGCATCGCCTCTCGCTTACATTGGCATGCACAAATGGCTGGAAGGTTTTGCTTATCGAACATCCGTAAGCTGGTGGGTATTTTTACTGGCAGCAATAACCGCGATATTCATTGCGTTGTTTACGGTTAGCTTTCAGGCGATCAAAGCTGCGGTGGCGAATCCGGTTAAAAGTTTGAGAACAGAGTAGATGCTCAATTAAGAATAGTGATGTTAATTGAAAATTGAAAATGCATTGGATTGAAGTTTGTTTAAAAACGTTAATCATTCATTGTTCAATAAAGAACAAATGCTGAAGTGTGCGACGCAACGATGTCGATAGTAGTAATACAGCTCAGTTCAAAATAAAAGATAAACCAACAGCGTATAACTTAATAAAAACCATTTTCAACTTTCAATTTTCAATTAAAGAAAATCGTACATCAATTGTATCAAAAACGAACAGCACTTAATACGACCACTTCACAACAATCTGTCTTTCAAGCACAAACGCTTTTGGCGGCATATTTGGTTGAACTGGCATGGAGCTGGTTAATTGAAAATTGAAAGTTGAAAATTGAAAATGCTTTAGCGGTCTGGCAAAGTAAAAATATCGCGTTTCTTTTTGTCAAATCTTACTTTCAATTTCTAATTATCGACTCATTTTCAATTTTCAACTTTCAATTTTCAATTAAAGAAATGATTACACTTCGACATATTTCCAAGTGGTACAACGTTGGCGGAATAAGAGCCTTCGTTCTAAAGGATATCGATTTGCAGATCAATGCGGGTGAGTTCGTTTCAATTATGGGGCCATCGGGTTCGGGTAAATCAACGCTGCTCAATGTTATTGGCATGCTGGACGAACCATCTGAAGGAGATTACATTTTTATGGACCAACCGATGAATGCACTGAAAGAAAAACAGCGCTCAGCATTGTACAAGAGGCATATTGGCTTCGTGTTTCAGGCATACCACCTGATTGACGAGCTTACTATTTATGAAAACATCGAGACACCGCTTATTTACCAGGACATAAAAAACTCCGAAAGAAAAGCGCGGGTATCGGATATACTTGATCGCTTTAATATAGTTGGCAAGAAGGACCTTTTCCCTACACAATTATCAGGGGGTCAGCAGCAACTTGTGGGTATTGCAAGAGCCCTGATCAGCAATCCACAATTGATTTTGGCAGATGAACCTACTGGCAACCTGAACTCTAAACAAGGTGAAGAAATCATGAAGTTGTTCACAGAACTTAATAAAGAAGGCGTCACCATCATACAGGTTACACACTCAGAAAAAAATGCCGCATATGGAAGCAGGATCATCAATCTGCTGGATGGGAGGATAGAAGTTCAACCGGCAAGTGTACACTAGCAAAATTCATATTTCAAAAGAGCAAAGAGCAATGCGATACAAAAAAATTATTTGCGGACTGGCTTTGGTAATCGGATCGTTTACAACACACGCACAGGTTATGACATTGCAGCAATGCATTGAAACCGCAATTAAGAACAACATAGAGGTTCAACAGTCTGAACTGGATGTACAAACTGCAGATGTTTATCATCAACAGGCAAAAATGAATTTGCTGCCTTCTATTTCAGGATACGTTGGGCATAGCAACAACAAAGGCCGCAGCATTGATCCGGGTACAAACAGTTACATCGATCAACAATTCACTTCTGCAAATTACAGTTTGAATGGTAATTTGATTTTGTTCAATGGCTTGTCATTGTTGAATTCTGTTAAGCAAAACAATTTGTTGTTTGATGCGAGCAAAAAAGACTTGCAACAAAAGAAAGACAACACGGCGCTAAATGTTGTAACCTCCTACCTGCAGGTGCTCGCAAATGAAGACTTGTATGTGATCGCACAAAACCAGGCATCGCTTACTAAGAGCCAGGTTGATCGATTGGAAATATTAAACAACGATGGCGCCATCGCTCCTTCTCTACTTACTGATTTGAAGGGACAACTCGCAAACGATGAGCTTACAATTGTAAATGCTAAAACTTCCGTAGAAACTGCCAAGCTTAATTTGTGCCAGTTGATGAACCTTCCTTACAATTCGAAACTCGAACTTGAACGCAGCGGCACAGAAACAGTTCCTGCGAAATACGATTACACCGCGCAACAAGTTTATGAAACAGCCGAAAACAATTTACCAATGGTGAAAGCCGCGAACCTGCGTACACAGAGTTATAACAAAGCAGTTAAAGTGGCACAAGGATATTTGTATCCGCAGCTGTCCCTGAGTGGTGTGTATGCAACAAACTTCTCAAGCATTTTTTATAAACCGATTGCGGGCAAGGTTGTAGATGTGTCTACCCCGAACTATGTTTTCGTTAATGGCAACAAATCAAATGTCTATTCACCGCAACAGCAGTACGAAGATTATCAATATTTTGATCAGCTTAAAAACAATTACGGCAGTACGTTTACATTGGGTTTGAACATCCCCATTTTCAACAATCTTTCTGTTCGCAACAAAGTGAAGATTGCAAAGATCCAGGAAAAGAATGCAGGCTTACAAGAACAAAATACACTTTTGCTTTTGCGCCAGGCCGTTGACCAGGCGCACCTGAACATGACTTCCGCTTACGATCGTTACGGCATTTCTACCAAACAGGTAGCTGCGTTTAAAGAATCATTCGGAGCAGCTGAAGTACGTTTTAATGCTGGCGTCGGCACATCTGTTGATTACCTCACAGCAAAAAATAACATTGACAGAGCAAATATTAATTTGACCACTGCGAAGTACGAATATATTTTCAGAACGAAGGTGTTGGATTATTATCAGGGCAAACAGTTGTATTAGGTTATCAATCGCGGACAACTGATGGTCAGGTTCCTGTGCTTCAAGAAAGTCTAAGTTTTTTTATGGGCCGGACAATTGTACTACTATTATGCAACTGTTGCGTCGCACCCTTCAGCAGTATATCTACATTGAAATGCAGCCGTCCGTAGTAGAGACGCGTTGAACGCGTCTCCGTATCACCCGAAACATGATACATTAAAAACGAAATCCCCACATTTTGGGTTACACGTTGCAGGTGTTACTGAGACGCATTCAAGGCGTCTCTACAGGGATTCATGAACTGGGATCGGCAATTTGCGCGACGCATCCTAATACCGCTTTACGCCATCCACGTCTTTTTCGCTTTTTTTCCATAATTTGACCGCCAAATTAAACATACTGCATGTCCAATTCTTTGTTCCGTAAGAAATCGATAGCTAAAATAGTTAAGGATGCCGAACAAGGTTTTGGCGATGGCCACGACGCCAGCGGTTTGCAAAAGATTCTCACTGTAAGGGATTTAACGTTTATGGGCATCGCCGCTGTGGTAGGCGCGGGTATCTTTTCTACCATCGGAACGGCAGCATTTAATGGCGGCCCGGGCATTTCTCTCCTATTTATTATTACAGCTGTCACCTGCGGATTTTCGGCGCTTTGCTATGCAGAGTTTGCGAGTCGCGTACCGATCGCGGGAAGTGCTTATACATATGCCTACGTGTCATTCGGCGAACTGATCGCGTGGATCATTGGTTGGGCCCTGATCCTGGAATATGCCATAGGAAATATCGTAGTGGCCATTTCATGGAGTGGTTATTTTAATAATCTTTTGATGGGTTTAGGCATTCATCTGCCCGGTTGGCTATTGAACGATCCTTCTACAGCTTTTAAAAATTTCACCAACGCAACTGCAGAACTCGCTTCCGGTAAAACTTTGACAGATGATGCACGACAAATGTTTCAAAGTTACATTAGCTCATGGAATAACGCCCCTATTGTTGGGGGCAAACATTTCTTCATCAATTTGCCTGCGTTCATTATTGTTGTATTGATTACAACCCTTGCCTACATTGGCATTAAGGAAAGCAAGAAGACCACTAACTTCATGGTGATCTTTAAAATACTTGTGATCATTTTTGTGATCATTCTTGGTTTCTTTTACGTGAAACCTGCTAACTGGCATCCTTTCCTGCCGAACGGATTTGGCGGCGTACTGGCAGGCGTATCGGCAGTGTTCTACGCCTATATTGGTTTTGACGCCATTTCAACAACCGCAGAAGAATGCCGCAACCCGCAACGCGATCTTCCACGCGGCATGATCTATTCTCTTGTTATCTGTACAGTTTTATATATTCTCATCGCTTTGGTACTTACCGGCATGGTAAATTATTCGGAACTAAAAGTACCTGATCCTTTGGCTTACGTTTTTCATAAGATCGATCAAAAGTGGATCAGCTACATTATCTCAATCAGTGCAGTAGTGGCTACAACCAGCGTTATGCTGGTGTTCCAGGTGGGTCAACCGCGCATTTGGATGAGCATGAGCCGCGATGGTTTGCTGCCAAAAAGATTTTCAGAAGTTCATAAAAAATATAAAACGCCTTCTTACGCAACAATCATTACAGGTATTGTGGTAGGCGTACCAACGCTGTTCATGCCTATGGATATGATGACCGATCTTACCAGCATCGGTACTTTGTTTGCATTTGTGTTGGTATCCGCCGGTGTTTTGTTATTACCAAAAAATGAAAACAGACATGGGGGCTTCCGTTTGCCTTATATCAATGGACGCTTCATCGTTCCTGTATTGTTTATCATTTTCATTTATCTCATGAAAGACAGGATCATTACTTCTGCGCAAAATCTTGGTAAGGATAATTTGCAGGAAGTGTTGTTCCTTGTTTATATGCTGATAGGCACAATCCTTTCCGTATTAACATTTATCCGTTCCTATTCAATGATCCCGATCCTGGGCGTGTTATCATGCGCCTATTTACTTATCGAAATCCCAGCCATTTCATGGGTTTGGTTCTTCATCTGGATGGCTGTCGGGCTGGTGATTTATTTCTTTTATGGATATAGGAAAAGCCGCCTTGCCGCTTCGCAGCAGGGCAATTTGAAAATTTGAAAATATGGTAATTTGAAAATGCCTAGCTAGCTCAACATTCATAATTGAAAGGAGACATTCACAAAAGAATGGCTCCTTTTTTTATGCGGAACGTCGCACAGAAAGAATTTTCAATTACCATATTTTCAAATTTTCAATTCAAGCATCAGTTTTATCTTTGCTCCCATGCAGACACTACAGAAACGTGACCAGTCCGTCATCTGGCATCCTTTTTCTCCGCTTAAGAATATGCCTGAGCCTATACCTATTGTAAAGGGTGAAGGTGTGTATATCATTGACGAGTCGGGCAATAAATATATTGATGGCATTAGCAGCTGGTGGGTAAATATTCATGGGCATGCACATCCTTATATTGCTGAAAAAATTTACAAGCAGGCGCTGCAGCTGGAGCATGTGATCTTTGCGGGCTTCACACATTATCCCGCAGTTGAACTGGCAGAAAGATTATTGCCGATTTTACCCGGCAAATTTTCTAAAATATTTTATTCAGACAATGGTTCTACCGCCACGGAAGTTGCTATTAAAATGGCGATTCAATATTGGTGGAACCAAAGCGACAATGAAGCGACGCAAAGAAAGAAAATACTAGCATTTGAGCACTCCTATCACGGCGATACATTCGGCGCCATGAGTGTGAGCGAACGCGGTATTTTCACTAAAGCATTTCATAATTATTTGTTTGACGTTGTTTTTATCGATACGCCAACTACAGATAACATTGACCAACTGACGTCCTTCATTGAAGCCAACGGTCATGAAATTGCAGGTTTCATTTACGAGCCATTGATACAAGGCTCCGGTGGCATGCGCATGTACGATCCTGCACTGATGAACATATTGCTGGAAACGGTTCAACAACATAATATCATTTGCATCGCCGATGAAGTAATGACAGGCTTTGGACGCACGGGAAAAATTTTCGCAAGTGAGCACATGCAGGTAAAGCCTGATATCGTTTGCATGTCCAAAGGCTTGACGGGAGGCACTATGGCACTTGGCATTACAGCGTGCAACGACAAAATAGTGGAGGCTTTTACTACTGACGACAGATTGAAAACTTTCTTTCACGGTCACTCTTTTACTGCCAATCCTTTGGCATGTTCTGCAGCATTAGCGAGCCTTGATCTTTTGCAAAGAGAAGAATGTCTTGCTGCTATAAAAAACATTTGCGAGCAGCATTCAAACTTTATGAGAGTACTTGAACAAAAGCATAGCCCAGTCGTAAAAAACATTCGTCAAACAGGCACTATCATAGCATTTGAAATCAGCATTGGCAAGGATGAATATCTGAATACCGTAAACAAGGACTTCAGTAGACTGATGATGCAACAAGGCGTTTACCTAAGGCCCCTTGGAAATACCGTTTATATCATGTCACCATATTGCATTACTACGGAAGAGCTGCAGAAAGTGTATAGTGCGTTGTTAGGTTGGATTTCATTAATTGAGAGCTGACGGCGCAATTTGAAAATTTGAAAATATGCTAATTTGAAAATGAAAGGTGCCGCATCCAGTGTTAGATGAGGCACCTTTCATTTTCAAATTTTCAAATTACTATATTTTCAAATTGATTAACTTTTCACCGGAATTGCCACTTGCGTTTTATCCCATGTGATCAAAATATCACTTCCTTCCACTTTTATAGTCAGCTGCTCAACAGAGCTGTCGATCTTTTTAGATGGCACTTTAACTTGTAGCACATCTTTGTCTTTGTTCTTGGCGTAATCGTAAGCACCCCACTGTTTCAACTGGCCGTTCAAAATGATTGTCCATTCTCCTTCTGTAGGAATGGTGAACAATGTATAAGTGCCGGCTTTAACAGGTTTTCCGCCAAAAGTTGCGTCTTTTTTGAAGGTGATTTGAGTTGCTTCATCCGCACCGGTTCTCCATACTTCGCCGTATTTCACAAGACTGCCAAAAATCTCTCTGTTCTTTTTATAAGGTCTGCCATAAGTAATCTCAATGTTCTTTGCACTAACTGTGTCATGAGGACTGGCTCTTTGTTTTTGCTGAGCAAATACCGGAAGCACAAAAGCTGAAGCAAGGAATAAGAATAACAGGTGTTTCATTTTATAAATTTTATGTAAGCCAAAGTACGATCAATTCACAAATTATGCCAGAGAATGATTGATGAATTATTAATGAAGAAGGATGAATGGTTTAAGAGATAGAACGCAGATTTTCATGATTGTCACGATTTATTATGATTTTGTATTCTCTATTCGCCGATAAGAATTCCAAATGCTGAAGTGTGCGACGCAACAGTAGCTGAAACCAGTTCTAACCTTGCATTCCAACAAAAAAATCAGTGCAAGTCGTGACAATCATGAAAATCTGGGTTCTTTCTCTATTTTCTCAAACCTTGTTCTTTCAATTTCGCCAGGCTTTTTTCCATCACCGGGCCTAATTGCTGGTCGTATACCATGCTGGCTAGTTTTTCCCACGGGTACCATTTCACCTTAAAATCAAAGAACCATTGAACCGTTGTAATATTGTCATGGGCAACCAAATAATAACCGGAAGTAAATACTGTATTTTTCTGGTGCCATTCGGCTTTAATCGTACTATCTGAAACGGACGTGATATTGATATTCACTTGATCAGAAGTTAACGATGTTGGTGAAGGATATTGCCTGTTAGTGAACGTATCAACATACAAGTTCCATTTTTCCCAGTTACGGATGTCGGAAAGATATTTATACACCGAGTCATAAGGAGCATCAATATCCGTTGCTCTTGAGACTTTTACCGAAGAGGGCATGAAGGAGGAAATGATAAATACTAATCCGAAAAGCACCACGGAACTGATGATGGCCAGTTTTAAAATTTTCATGCTGCAAAAGTAAGGTTTAGGGCTGAAGGTCTTGGGCTAATAATCCAAATGAAAGGCGCATGGATGAAGCCGTTCGCCAAATGTCAAAATCCTAACAAATCATCAAAATCATGATAATCTGCGTTCCATTCTCTACTCCCATTTAAACGTTTTCACGGCAGCCGCATAAACCACTACTCCCCAGATACCAAGAATGCCGATTTGTTGCCAGCAGTCTGTTAGATGAGCGCCTTCGAACGCTATTTTACGCATGGCGTCATTGAAATGTGTTAATGGCAAGATGCGACAAAGGGGTTGCAACCACGCTGGAAAAGCGTCTATAGAAAAGAAAGTTCCTGCCAGTAAAAATTGCGGCAAGGTAATAATATTAGAGAGTAAAGGGATAATGCTCTCGTTTGGAGCAAGACCACTTACGATAAAACCAAATCCCATAAATACAAGTAATGCAAGAAAACTTAGGATCAAAATCTCAACGAATGTTAACAGACCATGAACCAGTGTGAAGCCAAAAGCGTAGTGACCCAGCGCTACAATTACCACTGCGGTGATCAATTGAAAAATTACTCTCGCCAGGCCCTCACCCAATATGATCGAAGTGCGATTTATTGGCGTTGCAAAAAAACGCTTGAGTACCAATTGCTGGCGCATATTATAGAATAAAAATGCTACTCCAAACACACCTGCACTTAACAACGAGAAACCCAACTGACCGGGCAAAATAAAGTCGATAGGTTTGTATTCACGTACGGTTTCAATTTCAGGAACAATATGCGCTACAGATTGCCTTTCGGAGAATTTTATCTTATCGATCTTGGAAATGACATTTTCCAGTAGGGGCAAAAACGCCGAGAACTTATCTGCACTCGCCGTAGTTGATTTGAATTTCGCCAGATATTCAACATTGCTGTTTGGCTCGTTTACTTTTTCTATGGAGAGAATCCCGGTAATCCTTCCTTTCTCAAGGTCTGAGCGAATCTCCTGATCGGTTTTGCCTGTTATGAATTTTATGTTGGGGTAGTGCTTTATGGAATCAAGCAGAACATTATTGGTATCACTGTTTTTATCCAATACTATCTTAAATGATGGCCCTGAACTATTGCCTATGAAACCAAATACCAAAATGAAAATGAGTGGAAAAAAAATGCTGAAAACAACGGAGGTCGGACTTCTTAATATTGCCTTTAAACTCGCTCTTGTAATCGCCAGCATTGCCCTGCCCTGGCTATATGATTGCTGCATTCTGTATGGTTAAATTCGTGCAAAGCTAGGCATTTTGAAAAATCAGAACGCAGATTTTCATGATTGTCATGATTAAACAAGATTTTATTTTTTTTGCCCTTGGAACCCAAGTCGTAGTAACCGTTATGATAAAAACTGATATTTTCTGATAAATCAGAAATATTAATCATAAAAAATCATGACAATCATGATAATCATGATAATCTGCGTTCCTGTATCATTTTCAAATTATTCTACGATCATTTCAAAAGGCAGTTTCGCCTGTGCCATGCCCATCATAGCTTTTATACCTTTCAGGCTGTTGTAGGCACGGTATCCTTCTTCACCTACTTCCTCCTTAATCATGTCTTCTTTTACAGTGTTGGCTTTTGTAACTTTTTGGAACCCACTTAATAGTTTGTCGAGGAAGCTCACAGGCTCAGGATACTCTTTCACCCGGTATTCTTTTAGTTTCGCCATTCTTGCAGCACAATCAACCGCATCCTGAATATTGCCAAGTCTGTCAACAAGACCAAGCTCTTTACCTTTTGAGCCTGTCCACACACGGCCCTGCGCAATGCTGTCGGTATATGCAAATGACAAGCCTCTTCCATCAGAGACACGTGTAAGGAAAGTAAAATAAATGCTGTCGACATCGTTCTGAATGAATCTTCTTTCAATATCTGATAGAGGCTGTGAAATGCTTGGGACCGATGCGTGCTCTGCAGTTTTTACGCCGTCGAAAGTTACGCCGAGTTTGTTTTTGAAAAATCCTGAGAGATTAGGCATCATACTGAACACACCAATAGAACCCGTGATGGTATTGGGTTCTGCAAAAATGCTATCTGCATCGCATGAAAGGTAATAACCGCCAGAAGCTGCATAATCGCCAAAGCTTAGTATCACTGGCTTTACTTTTCTCACCAGCGAAATTTCACGCCAGATATTTTCACTCGCCAATGCGCTTCCCCCGCCAGAGTTGATGCGAAAAACCACAGCTTTTACCGAATTATCATAACGAACTTTGCGTAGGTACATACGAAATTTTTCGCCGCCAATTTGGCCTTCGCCTCCTTTCCCATCCACAATATCGCCTTGTGCATATATCAAAGCAATTCTGTCGGAACCGCTGCCATCTTTGAAATTCACGGCTGCTTCGTATTTGCCGATAGGCACAAAATTGATTTTATTTTCCTGCTTTACGCCAAGCTTTTCTTTTAATTCAGCCTTTACTTCGTCGTCATATTTTCCTGCATCAAGCAATTTATATTTTACCGCATCATTGGTAGATTGAATAGCCAGATCATTGGCGAGTTTATGCAGCGACGCTGTATCAACGCTTCTTTGCTCTGCAGTGTTTAGCAGGAAACGCTCATAAAGATCATTCAATAGTTCCTGTGATTGCAGGCGGTTGGCATCTGTCATTTTATCAGCTCTGAAAGGCTCTGTGGCACTTTTAAATTTGCCTGCGTAAAATATCTGCGGATCGATTTCCAGTTTGTCCAGTGCATTTTTAAAGAACATATACTGAATGGAAAAACCCTTCCACTCCAATCCTCCTTTAGGATTGCAATAAATTTTATCCGCTATATTGCCCACGTAGTAAGCTTTCTGGCTCATCATGTCGCCGTAAGCATAAATAAATTTCTTCGTTTTCTTAAACTCGAGCAATGCGTTTCTAACTTCTTCGCATGTCGCAAATCCGTTGGGATTGTCGTTACATTTCAGGTAAATGCCTTTTATGGAGGAGTCGGTTTCTGCATACTTGATCAGGCGGACCATGTCGTACAAACCGGGCGCATCATATTGCTCTTCGGAAGAAAGATCTGCGATTGGATTCTCCTGTTTTTGTTCACGGATGGGTTTGCTGAGATCGATGAATAAAACTGCCTTTTCGCCAACCTGAACATCTTTTTTTGCAGTAACGCTGCCTACTACTCCGGCCAAAATAAAAACTCCTACAACTGCAAAAACGATCAGGGCAAGCAGTGAAGCAAGAAAAAATTTCAAAAATTGTCTCATTAATACTCAGGTGTTTGTGTGAAACTATTCAAAAATAAAGATATTTGAAGCGATCAATATTTTCAATACATGAATAAGGCATATTTGCTGATAGGCGGCAATGTCGGAAACCGGTTGCAAAATCTCGCCAGAGCGGCTAAAATCATCGCAGAAAACTGCGGAAAAATCACTCGTTTTTCTTCGGTTTATGAAACGTCGGCCTGGGGTATCGAGGATCAGCCGGCTTTTTTGAACCAGGCGCTGGAACTGGAGACTTCCCTTGGTGCATCCGAACTGATGAGCCGTCTGCTGTGGTGCGAGGAAGAAATGGGGAGAAAACGGATGGAAAAATATGGTCCGCGAATTATTGATATGGATATTCTTCTGTTCAACAACGAGATACATGCTTCATCACACATAACCGTTCCACATCCGGCACTGCCCGCAAGGCGCTTTGCCCTGGTGCCGCTCAACGAAATAGCTTCTTCGTATATGCATCCGGTTTTGCACAAAACCATTCAGCAATTATTGGAAGAATGCCCGGACAAACTAGATGTGAATAAATATGGATAACATCTCGGAGACTGAAATATATATTTGCGGCTTCGAGGAATTGGCACACAGATGACTCGGATTGGACGGATTTACACTGATTTTTTTATTAAAAACCATCCATAAGTCTACACACTCCGTAAACTCAAACTATAACTGTTTTACGCCTTTGCTCCTTTGCGTGAAATAATTTTTATGAAGTACAACTTTATTACAATAGAAGGGAATATTGGTGCCGGGAAAACGACGCTGGCGCATTTATTGGCAAAACGTTTCAATGCAAGGCTCATTTTGGAGGAATTTGCAGACAATCCATTTTTGCCCAAATTTTATGAAAACCCTCAGCAGTATGCTTTTCCGCTGGAACTTTTCTTCATGGCGGAAAGATTCAAACAGCTGAAAGAGCTGCTGCAGCAAAAGGATCTTTTCCAAACCGTTACCATTTCCGACTACCTGTTCACCAAATGTTTACTGTTTGCAAAAGTAAACCTGCCAGATGATGAGTTCCGTTTGTATCAGCGTTTGTTTGACATTATACATCAACAACTTATTCAACCGGACCTTCTCATCTATTTGCATGCGCCTGTAAAAAAACTACAGGAAAATATCCGTCGCCGCAACCGCCCTTACGAGCAGGGAATTCCTAACGAATATCTGTTCAATATCCAGGAAACCTATACGCACTACATCAAACAGCATGATATTAAAACGCTTTTCATCGATGCGTCCAATGCAGATTTCCTGAGTAATGATATTCACATCAATGTCATTCTTGATGCACTGAGCAAAGATTATGACGACGGGCAACACTATTTAACGCTGCCTTAAGCAGCGAATTAAGAATTAAGAATTGGGAATTAAGAATGCTTTCTGTGTAGCATTTAGACTGATGGCTGATATTTTTCGGTTCATCAAATTGTATCGTTGATGGCCTTGTCAACAACGGATCCGTGTTAATCCGTCTAATCAGTGTCATCCCCGTCCGAACGGTTTCAGCTTGGCGGGCGCGTGCCATCTGTTTCAACTCAAGACTGACTAATATTTTTTGGGTAAAAATCAGCGAAAATCAGTTAGATCAGCGTCATCTGCGTGCCCTCTCCATTTTCAAATTTTCAAATCTTCAAATTTTCAAATTAATTTCGCGTCGTTTAATATTCTAATACTATAATGGAAAGTCAGCAGCGAAAACCATCTCCTTTTGAAGTTTTATCAATTAAAGAGTTCAGATTTTATATAGTTCAGCGTCTTTTTTACACCATGGCTCTTCGCATGGTCACCACGGTGGTTGGCTGGCACATGTACCAACTCACAAAGAGCCCTTTTGCACTGGGTTTGATCGGTTTATCGGAAGTAATACCTGCGGTTGGTCTTGCACTTTATGCCGGACATTATATCGACAAAAATGATAAGCGAACGGTTCTGCTTCGTTGCATCGTAAGTTACCTCTCGTTGGCTTGCTGCCTTGTTTTTTTGTCAACAGGCTTCTCGGAGGCACATATTCATAAGAACATTATTCTTTCGTTATTTTATGTGATCATTTTCTTCACAGGTGTGGTGCGTGCATTTGCCGGCCCTACCTCCAACGCTATCGTGGCACAGATCGTACCACGTGAGAAGTTGCCAGGCGCCATTACCATGGGACAAAGTACTTACCTCACTGCTAGCATCTTGGGACACGCCTCAGCGGGTTTTTTCATTGCTTATGTAGGTTCTGCCATTACGCTTTCAATAGTTTGTTTGTATGTATCCATTGCATCAATTGCAGTGGCATTGATCAAACCAAAACCAATTGTAAGCCTCGACGTGAACAAACGTACATGGGAAAGTGTGAAGGAAGGGTTGCGTTATGTTTTCAAAACAAAAGAATTATTGGGCGCCATGTCACTAGACTTGTTTGCGGTGTTGTTTGGCGGCGCAGTTGCATTGATTCCAGTTTTCGCGTCGGATATTCTTAAAGTGGGACCAATAGGCTTCGGTTGGCTGAACGCCGCTACAGATATAGGTTCCGTGGCCAGCATTCTTACAATGACCATATTCCCGCTGAAAGGTAAACAAGGAAAAATATTGCTCTTTGCTGTTGCAGGCTTTGGTTTGTGTATCATCACGTTTGGTTTATCGCAGGTATTCTGGTTGTCGTTTGCTGCATTGCTAGTTAGCGGAACCCTTGATGGCATCAGCGTTGTAGTAAGGGGAACTATTCTTCAATTAAAGACACCGGATGAATTACGCGGTCGCGTATCTTCTGTGAGCTCTATGTTCATCAGCTCCAGTAATGAATTGGGATTGTTTGAAAGCGGCGTTGCCGCAAAATTACTAGGAGTTGTTCCTTCCGTAATCTTCGGCGGCTGCATGACTTTGGGAGTTGTAATCTTTACATGGTTCAAGGCGCCGAGTTTGCGGAAGATGGAGTACTAGAGAGCCAATGTGGCAATTTGAAAATTTGAAGATTTGAAAATGGAGCTGTGCGACTTCTTAACCGAATTCTTCTACTCTCGAAAAACCAAGATGTTTCAATTAAGAAATGACAGTCGCGCCAGAAGCATTTTCAAATTTTCAAATCTTCAAATTTACACATTACAGGAATTTTAAAATCCCTGTATCTTCCTCTTGTCTCCCACTATCCACACAATATCATCCCATGCAAATTCTGTATCTGAATGAGGGTTTAGAATGCGTTCGCCGTTTCTTTCGATGCCCACTACAAGACCGTTTGTTTTCTCCCGAAGGCCCGAGTTGCGTATTGTTTTGCCTGTTAAGTGATTGTGGCTGCCTACAATAATTTTATCGAGCACCATTTCATCTTCCTGCGTAGGTAATTCTGATTTATGCGCTTCAATTACCGGTCTGAAATTTTGCATTTGCTGATCGGTTCCAATCACTGCAATTTTATCGTACGGATAAATAACTTCTTCGCGGGTGGGTGTTCTTATAAAGTTGTCACCACGTTCAATAGAAGCGATGTTGATGCCGTACTTTTCGCGCCATGCAAGATCAATCAACCGTTTGCCTATGAAATCAAGATTCGGGCTAACATCAAAATAAGCAAGGTGTGCATCCCACGGAGAAAGATCTTCTTTGCCATCCACGTAATCAATCGTTTCACGATCATTCAGGTTGGTAATAAAACGCTTTTCAATACGCTGATAGAATGTTTGTAATTTCTTCGAAAAAATAAGTAACACAATGGCCATGATCACTGCTGCAATGCCGATGGAGAGCCAAAAAGACAAGAATTGTCTGAACAAAAATCCAACCAATAGCACTGCAATTACATTTCTCGAAACTTCAAGCATTAGCAGCGGACCGCGGTTGTATTTGTTATCCAGCCACAATGATCTCGAGTGCTCACTTCGCACTTGCTTTACCATTAACGCCCACAAGAAAGGCGACATGATTGCAAAAGCGATAATGATAGAAATAGCAGTAGCAAGCGCTGCATTGTTTATTTCGCGACTTATAAAAGGTGCTATATAATATGAGGTTAACAACACTACAGCCACTGTCATTACACCATTTACGATGATGATGCTTCCATAAGCTCTTAAAACTTTTTTCCAATCGCTCTCAGCCTGGATAGTCTGTGTACCTGCACTATAGCGATCAATTGCTCTGAGCCAGCCATTTGGCAAAACTTTTACAAGCCAGTTGTAGAGCGGGTTTGCGAGCTTCATCATATAAGGCGTTGTAAATGTAGTGATCACGGAAACACCCACTGCAATGGGATACAAATAACTGCTGGTCACTTTCAAATCCAAGCCCAGCGTAGCAATAATAAAAGAGAACTCACCTATTTGCGATAAGCTAACGCCACTTTGTACGGACTGTTTTAATGGCTGTCCCGATAACAATGCACCGACTGTTACGTTCAACGTTTTGCCAATAATCACCACCACAGTTATGAGTAAAACAGGTCCCGCATATTGCACCAATAATTTAGGATCGATCAACATCCCTACCGAAACAAAGAACACTGCGCCAAAAAGGTTCTTTACCGATTGAACAAGTTTATCAATCTGCTCTGCCACGGTAGTTTCCGCCAATATTGAACCCATTATGAAAGCACCAAGTGCAGCGGAAAACCCAACGCTGGCAGCAATTACAACCATTACCAAACATAGCCCGCAAGACACTACCAGCAGTGTTTCATCAGTCATCAGATTGCGAACCCTCTTGAAAAAGGATGGCAACAAAAATATTCCCGCCAAAAACCAAAGGCAAAGGAAGAAAAATAATTTACCTATGGAAAATAGCAGTTGTGTTCCTTGAAAATCACGGCTCACGCTCAACGTGCTTAGCAGCACGAGCAACAATACTGCAGCAAGATCTTCGATGATCAGAATTCCCATTACAACCCCTGCAAAGCGTTTCGTCTTTAAACCAAGTTCATCGAATGCACGGAAGACAATGGTAGTAGACGAAATGGCGATGATGCCGCCCAGAAACATGCAATCCATTTTCGGCCAGCCAAGAAATCTGCCGGTTACATAGCCTAATATGGTCATACAGGCAACTTCAAAAATCCCGGCAATTGCCGATGAACCGCCGCCTTTCGCAATTTTTTTAAAACTAAATTCAAGACCAAGTGCAAATAGCAAAAAAACCACTCCTATTTCCCCCCACGACTTTACGCCTTCCATATCACCAATGGTGGGATAAAGCGTCATTTTGGGCCCTACGAGCAAACCGGCAATAATATATCCAAGCACAACGGGTTGCTTTAATTTCTTAAAGATTAAAGTAACCATACCGGCTGATGCAAGTATTAAAGCTAAGTCTGTAATAAGTGTCGGTAGATGATTCATTTGGCCTCTCAGTTTAAATTATTATCGTCTGTAAAAAATATCAGCAAGGTGTCGGATTACGATTGCGCTGTGATAAGGTTGGAATTGCGATCGTGAATCGTCAAAAGTGAACCGTGAATAAGGTTGAGGGAATCATTCACGATTCACCATTCACCTTTCACGAATAAGCAGAAGCGGTTTATGCAATAAAACTTAATTTTTACCATATAAACAAAAAACAAACGGCTTAATTATCTATTTGGTAAATTTCAGCTCTAAAATTTTGCTATGAGCGTTATTCATATCAGCAATTTGAAAAAGGAATACAGTGGCAATTACGTATTGAAAAATATCAATCTTAATTTTGACAGCGGGCAAATCATTGGTTACATAGGCCCGAATGGCGCAGGAAAAAGCACAACCATAAAAATTCTCACCGGCATTATACAAGATTTCGAAGGCGATATAAATGTGCTCGGCATGGACATTCGTAAAAATGCAATCGATGTAAAACAACGCATCGGTTATATTCCTGAAAATGCTGTGCTGTATGAAGTGCTTACTCCAGTGGAATATTTGCGCTTTGTAGGCGGTTTGTACCAATTGAATGAAGCTACTATCGATCGCAAAACAATTGAATTATTGCGTTTATTTGATCTGCATGATAAGGCAAATGTGCGTATGAATAATTTTAGTAAAGGCATGCGCCAGAAAGTGTTGCTTATCTCCGGACTCATCCACAATCCTGACATTATTTTTCTTGATGAACCTCTAAGCGGACTTGATGCAAACGCCGTGATATTGGTGAAGGAAATTTTATTGCAATTAAAATTGGCGGGCAAAACCATTTTTTATTCATCGCATATTATGGATGTGGTGGAGAAAATAAGCGATCGCATTGTTATCATTAACAAAGGCGAAGTGATTGCGGATGGCAGCTTTGAAACGCTTCGCTCCGAAGCACACAAAGGTTCGCTGGAAACGATCTTCACTTCGCTCACAGGCAACGAGCAACACCAGTTAACGGCCGGCGAGTTCGTGGAAGCGTTGAAATAATTTGAAAATGTGGGGATTTGAAAATTTGAAAATGAGGGCACGCAGATGACGCTGACTAGACTGATTTACACGGATTTTTTTTTGAAAGGCACTATCAAATCTGACAAACAGAGTAAGCCCATGAATAAAAGTTATAGCGTTACACAGAATGAATTCTTAATTCCTAATTCTTAATTCTTAATTGATCTCATTAGCGAGTCCCCTATTAATTCTTAATTATTAATTACCAACAGCCTTGAATAAACTGCTCTTAAAACTAGTCTACCTTTTCCGTCGTCTAATGCCCACCGAGATAGACTTCGACAAAATGATGATCATTGTAAATGCAAAACTTACGATGGATACACGTCGTGTGTATTTGAATTATAAGAATGCAAAGCAAAATGAAAACCGCAATCATCTCAATACCGTGCTGCTGATCTATGGTTTCTTCGGGTTGATGATTGGCGTTCTTGTTTTCGCACTGCCTTCCTTTCTGCTATGCATGATTATATTCCATACTTATGTGCTATTCATGATGGCGATGACGCTGATCACCGATTTCTCTACTGTTTTACTCGACACTGCAGATAACCAAATCATACTTCCGCGTCCAATTTCCAGCAAAACAATTTTCATGGCGCGACTGGTGCATATCATGATCTACCTTTTACAATTCACCATTGCACTTAGTTTTTTCCCGGTTATTTTTACATTTTTTAAGTATGGAATACTTACCGGCATTGGCTTTTGCGTTACTACTTTTCTTACAGTATTGCTTGCGGTATTTACTACTTATCTTTTTTACCTCGTCATGCTTCGCTTTAGCAATGAGCAAAAAATAAAAGAAATCGTTACGTATTTCCAGATATTCATGACGATCTTCTTTGCTGTAGGTTATCAAATTATTCCGCGTATTATCAATCTGAAATCATTGGCAGGGTCGTTTGAGTTGCATTGGTACGCTTATTTTCTTCCGCCGGTATGGATGGCTCTTTTAGTGGATGGCCTGCACACTCTTTCAGTTGATCGCTTACACATCGCGATGGCGGCACTTGCCATCGGAATACCAGTGATCACTTTTTGGGTGTTGAACAAATATCTTGCGCCATATTTTTCCAAAAAACTGGCGGTACTTAACAATGACGCAGTTGAAGGCTCAAAGCGAACAAAAAGCAATATTCAAAAACCTTCCATTTCACAGAAACTTTCTACTCTCGTTTGCAAGAAAGGTTTTGAACGCAGCGCTTTTGAAATGACCTGGAAAATAACAGGACGGGATAAACAGTTTCGTTTACAGTTCTACCCCAGCCTTGCTTATATTCTCATTTTTGTGTTTGTATTTGTTTTCAGAAGCAACCAAAGTATCGGCGAAAGCTGGGAAAACCTGCCATCCAGTTCCAATTTTCTCGTGCTGATATATGTTCCGTTATTTACCATTTCTACAGGAATTTTGATAATGGCCTTCAATGAAAACTTCCAGGCCTCATGGATATTTTACAGCACGCCGGTTAATAAACCCGGCGAACTACTCACCGGCTCGCTGAAAGCATTGTTGATGAAATATTTTTTGCCTGCCTACCTGATCATGTTTGCATTGGCATTGTATATCTGGCATTGGCCGATTGTTGATGATTTTCTTTTTGGACTTTGCAACAACCTGCTTTCCTTTTTCATCATCGCAGCACTCACACCACACTATCTGCCATTTTCGAGGCAGCCAAGCACACAGCAACAAACGGGCAGAATTGTCATCGTACTTGTACAAATGGTTATGATCGGCGCACTGATTGGCATTCATTATGTGCTCTTGAAATTCCCAACAATTTTCTACGCAGTAATTCCTTTTCTTGTTGCAGGCATTATCGCCATACTCAAGAACCTGCAAAAATTGCCATGGAGGCGAATTGCTGCCTAATTTTAAAATTTTAAAATGCTTTCTGTGTAGCCTGTTAACTATTGATAACGACAGCTCGCATTCGCAGAATTTTCAAATTTTCAAATTCCCAAATTTTCAAATTAATTTCGCTCCATGGCTGTAAACATCGAAGCGTACAATAGCATAATTGAAGAACTGAAATCTAAAAGTGTACAACTGGTTGCGGTTTCTAAAACAAAACCGATGGAAGATATCAAGGCGTTGTACAATGCGGGACAAAGAGATTTTGGAGAAAATTATGTACAGGAAATCACTGAAAAACAACCGGCTCTACCAGCAGACATTCATTGGCACTTCATCGGTCATTTACAGAGCAATAAAGTAAAATACATCGCTCCTTTCGTCTATCTCATTCACGGAGTTGACAGTTTAAAATTGCTGCAGGAAATCAATAAACAAGCTTCAAAAAACAATCGCGTCATTGATTGTCTTTTGCAAGTTTATATCGCACAGGAAGAATCAAAATTTGGATTGGATGAAAATGAGTTGCAGGAAATCATTGCCAATCTTTCATCACTGACGAGCGTGCGTGTTACGGGACTAATGGGAATGGCTTCCTTCTCCGATGATCTTTCAAAAGTGCGGAATGAGTTTCACAACCTGAAATCGATCTTCGATAAATTAAAATCGCAGGAATTACCTGCCAATTGCCAACCCTCCATTCTGTCCATGGGCATGAGCGGGGATTACCAGGTTGCTGTTGAAGAAGGCAGCACAATGGTGAGAATCGGAAGTTTGTTGTTCGGCGCAAGGAAGTAGAGAGCACGCAGATGACACTGATTGGACTGATTTGCACTGATTTTTTTTGATTATCTAGTTAAACTCTATCAGAGAGCCTTTCCAAAGAAAGATTTATCGGTTCCAAGCAGACAAAACATTTACAAAGAAATCCGTGCACATCCGTCCGATCAGTATCATCTGTGTGCCATCGATGCGTCCTTTCTTCAAAATCCGTGTAAATCAGTCTAATCTGTGTCATCTGCGTGCTACTTCCTCACATTTGCTTAAATTCGCAGGCCCAAAAGGCATTTTTTAAATATGAGCGAGATTAAGAAAGAAGAAGAAAAATCACTCAATTTTCTTGAAGAAATTGTGGAAGAGGATCTAAAGAACGGTCGTTACAAAAGTATTTTAACACGTTTTCCTCCGGAACCCAATGGTTATCTGCACATTGGCCACGCCAAAAGTATTTGCCTGAACTTCGGTCTGGCGCAGAAATACGGCGGCAAAACCAATCTTCGTTTCGATGATACCAACCCTGTTACAGAAGATACAGAATACGTAGACAGCATAAAAGATGACGTTCGCTGGCTCGGCTTTGAATGGGCCGATGAGTTGTATGCGTCAGATTATTTCGAACAGCTTTACAATTTTGCAGTGGAGCTGATCAAAAAAGGGTTTGCTTATGTGGATGACAGTTCTGCTGAAGAAATAGCCAAACAAAAAGGTACGCCTACAGAACCGGGCGTTGCCAACCAATACCGCTCAAGAAGCGGCGAAGAAAACCTTCAACTTTTTGCGGATATGCGTGCCGGCAAGTACAAAGACGGCGAGAAAGTTTTGCGTGCAAAAATTGACCTGGCTTCGCCAAACATGCATATGCGTGACCCAATTATGTATCGAATTAAGCATGCACATCACCACCGCACTGGCGACAAATGGTGCATCTACCCGATGTATGATTTTGCACACGGCCAAAGTGATAGCATTGAAAACATTACGCACTCCGTTTGTACGCTGGAGTTCATTCCGCACCGTCCGCTATACGACTGGTTCATTGAAAACCTGGCCATTTTCCCTTCTCACCAGTATGAATTTTCCCGCCTCAACCTTACCTATACGGTAATGAGTAAGCGCAAACTGAAACAACTGGTGGAAGAAAAGCATGTTACCGGATGGGATGATCCGCGTATGTCAACCATCAGCGGGTTTCGCCGCCGTGGCTATACACCGCAAAGCATCCGCACATTTGCAGAAAAAATAGGCGTTGCAAAACGTGAGAACCTGATCGATGTATCATTGCTGGAATTCTGCATCCGCGAAGATTTGAACAAAATGGCGCACCGCAGAATGGTGGTTTTTGATCCGTTGAAAGTGATCATTACCAACTACGAAGAAGGCAAGACTGAAATACTAAAAGGCGAAGACAATCCGGAAGATCCAAATACAACTTACCGCGATATTCCTTTTTCCCGTGAGTTGTATATCGAAAGAGAAGACTTTATGGAGGTAGCTCCAAAAAAGTATTTCCGCTTGGCACCGGGACAAATGGTTCGCCTGAAAAGTGCGTACATCATTAAGTGCGACGATTTTGTAAAAGATGCCGATGGTAATATTACAGAACTGCATTGCACTTATATTCCTGAAAGTAAAAGTGGTAGCGACACCAGCGGCATTAACGTGAAGGGCACCCTGCATTGGGTAAGTGCGCCTGACGCTATTCACGCGGAAGTTCGCTTGTACGACAGGCTTTTCAGAGTTGAAGATCCATCCAGCGAAGAAGGCGATTTCAAAGATTACATCAACCCGAATTCTTTGGAAGTAGTCGAAACCGTTTATGCCGAGCCTGCATTGGCACATTCGAAATTTGAAGACCGCTACCAGTTTTTGAGAAAAGGTTATTTCTGCCTTGACAAAGATACGTCTGAGGAAAAGTTGATTTTCAACAGAACAGTGACGCTAAAAGATACCTGGGCAAAAGAAGTAAAGAAAGGATAATCTTCTTTTTGTAGCATAAAGCCAAACGCCTAATGCCTAACGCAAAGTCTCTGCGTTTAGCGTTAGGCGTTTGACATTCGGAGTCCTCCAATTATTAGAAAATTCCTCAACCTTTTGCTTCCCCTTTTTGTTATAACTATCTGTTAGCTAATTAGCAAAACCCTAACACAGTAACAGAAAAAATTCATTATCTTCAGATGACCGCCTACCCGTTAGTACCGCACCTTTTTACATCTCAGAACAAAAGAAAAATATATGAAAAAACTCTTTTTCGCCGTATTCCTGTCTTTTTCTGCCGCTGCGGTTTTTGCGCAGGCGACCGTTACAGAACAATTTCAAAAGATCACTACAATGGAGCAGGCTCAAAAATTCATTGATGCCAATGCACCGCTTAAGCCTGTTATCTTTAATGTAGTGGCAGGTAAGGACACTACTATGATTGCAAAACGCCTTCTGCGTCAAACAAAGGGTAATGTGTTCAATGTCGGTTATACGACCTACAAAGTGCTGGAATCAAACGAATCAGTTAAATACCGCGCCAGCTACATTTTCCTGGATGGTGGAAGTCTCACACCTGCAGAAATTGACAGCATGAAAAAGATCATTACAAAAAAGGTCGACGCAGGACAATCATTCGATGCATTATCGGATCAATACACAATGGATGGCAACACCACACACGGTGACACAGGCTGGTTCTTTGGTGAAGAAATGATGCCTAAGGAGTTCCAGGATGCCGTTTCCAAACATAAAACAGGAGAGGTATTTTATGTTGATGTTCCGGATAAACAATGGCACTACATTGTAAAGAAAACGTATGATGACGATCTTAAAAAAGAAATGACTATTCTTCGCGCAAACGGCCGATAACAAGAGCAACAATTTGCTAAAACAAAATTCCCGCTAGTGATGAAGCGGGAATTTTATTTTAAGGCATTCAAAACTTATAATTCGTAGCTCACTATTCTATTTACTGTATTCAATTTTAACACGAGAGCCGGTTATTTGACCCAAAAAATAAGGATTATATTCGTAAATAGCCATGTCGATGGGCAACCTTTTATTGTTGTATTGTATGGGGCCGCTGATCACATTATTTATACTGTAATCCAACTCAATAAATTGCCACACTTTGTTCAATAAATGAGGGTTAAAATTGTTATCGTAGTTTGTTGTACTCCCATCTAAATTTCCCCTTTCGTCGTACACAAAATCCTGTACCAAAGGACTGTGGCCAAACCTGTCTACCAAAGTGGTCCTTATTACTCTGTCAAAAGCGTCGTACTCATACGTACTTGCATACGATGCGGCAACATTTGGCTTTCCGTCTACCATACTGCCGAAGATGTACGCTGAATCCCGAACAATTCTGTCATTTTTATCATAATAATAATGTCGCCAGCCCTCAAAACCTATTCCACCACTGTATAGGCCAATAAAATCGGATAGCCTTCCCTTTTTGTCATACCAAAAAGTGTAGTTCGGATTACCGGTCCCTACAAACTGCGGCGGCTTTATTATTGAAACCGGATCTCCAAATTTGTTATAATTTACAGTACCCATTAACGTTAGTGTATCAGTAAACATGTTGCCATAATACCGGTAAATTTTAGTGTTAGCCAAATCTGCAGGAATGCGTTTCAGATCAATCTCATCCTTTTTACAGCTAACGAAAAACGTCAGAAATAGCGCAGCAAGCACCATTGAAAACAATGAATTCTTTTTCATAATAGAGTGTTTAAAAATGTTCAATTGAAAATAGGCCTTTGAAGGGAAGCTGTATACAGGACATTGAAGGCTGTACGGAGTAGTATAAAACTAGACTATCCGGCTCAAAAACGCAAGCTGGAAGCCACGATTTATTTTGTACCTGTTAAAGCCATGGTGAGCGGCAAAAAAACATTTCCCATGTGCCGGGAATGAAGAATAATTGAATGTTGAAAGTCAAAGTGAATAATCGAATACAAACCTTCAGTTATTCAGTTACTCAGTTATTCAATCATTTGTCATACTGAATGACGAACCTGCTCAGATCCGGCGCATTCTTTCTCTGACGCTGTAATTCGTAGTTGTAAATGATCCTGCCGACCTCTTCGAAAAAGGGGTAGCCGATGGTGTCGTAGTCGTATTTGTCGTCGTTTAAAATACCATCGCTGTTCGTGTAAATGGTTGCAGTAAGCATGAACTCTACGCCATTTAAAAAGTCGACAATGTAGGCCGCGTCGGTGAGAAAACCATAGCTCCATCCTGCCTTGTTAAACACTCTTATATAAGGTGGAATTTTTTGTTTGCCCGCTTTGAAGAAAAAGAACTTTGTGTAACTGTCGATATATTCTGTGGTATCGTATTTGGGAGAACTTGTTTCGGAAGGATATTGCGACATGTATTTATACAGAAACCGATAATCATCTTCTGAAAGATCAAAACGTTTGGCGCTGTTTACCGATGAAGGAAACAAAACGGCTTGCAACATTTGTTGCATGTCTGCTAATGCAAATTTGTTGTGCGCGGTAAAATCCATTGGCGCCTTGATCAGGCTATCATTTCGATCCAAATGGCCGTTGCCGATTTTGATCTGTTTAGAAAAATCAAATTTGAAACTGCTGTAAGCAGCCGGCTGTGTGTAAAGCAGGTGATCGCCATTTACAAATCTCACCTGGCTCGTGTGGCGGTTCTCATCTTCGTTCATTTGGGCAAATGAACGGGTTATAACAGTGTTCTTGTAACCTTTTTTCTGCAACGTTTCATTGATGTATTGTTGTCCGTCAAACTCGTACAATCTGTTGTAGGCTTCGTTATCGCTTATCAAAAATATCTTGCGAACATAGTGTGCAATAGAAGGTAATTTATTCTCGCTTGTAGAATCGATCCAGGCATCTGTCTGCTTGTTGTAAGAACTATCGAGCAACATCGTTGTGTATTTATCAACCATTGGAACATGCAGCTTGTGTAGCTTTTCCAAGGCCAGTAAAGCGATCGGTAATTTAACCGTTGACGCAGGGTTGAAATATTGTTCTTTGTCTACGTGTAAATAATAGCTGGTGAAGGTCGGTTTGTTGTGTTTGCTTCTGCTAATTTGTGTATAGATGATTTGGTATCGAAAGCTATCAGGTTTGTCAAGGATATTCAATAGTAACGAAGAGCCTTTTTCTATTAATAGTTTTTGGAGGAAGTCGTCTGCATTAACTTGTGCATGCAGGGATTGAGAAAAAGCGAAAATTAAAATTCCGGTCAGTAGATACTTCATTGTTTTGTCATTTAAACAACAAACAGAATCGTAATCTAAATAGAATACAACTTTAATATAATAAAAAATCCCCCGAAATACGGGGGATCTATATACAAATTGATTCTTTGTTTAATTAAGCCACTGCTTTGTTTACAAGTGCTGCCGCTTCACTCAGCAAGATAGCGCTTTGTACTTTCAGGCCGCTCTCGTCGATCAGCTTTTTAGCTTCTTCAGCGTTTGTACCTTGCAAACGAACGATGATTGGAACAGTAATGTTGCCCATTTTGCTGTAAGCATCGATAACACCTTGTGCAACGCGGTCGCAACGTACGATACCACCAAAGATGTTGATAAGGATCGCTTTTACTTTAGGATCTTTCAAAATGATGCGGAAACCTGCTTCTACAGTTTGAGCATTTGCAGTACCACCTACGTCAAGGAAGTTTGCGGGCTCACCACCACTCAATTTGATCATATCCATAGTTGCCATCGCAAGGCCGGCACCATTTACCATACAACCTACGTTACCATCCAATTTCACGAAGTTCAGGTTGAATTTACCTGCTTCTACTTCAGTAGGATCTTCTTCGCTGATGTCGCGCATTGCAGCCAGGTCTGGATGACGAGTCAAAGCGTTATCGTCCAGGTTCATTTTACAGTCAACTGCTATGATCTTTTCGTCACTTGTTTTGAACAAAGGATTGATCTCAAGCATGCCGCAATCCAAACCTACATATGCATTGTAAAGATTGGTTACAAATTTCACGCAATTTTTGAAAGCTTCACCGCTCAAACCGAGGTTGAAAGCTATTTTGCGAGCCTGGAACGCTTGTAAACCGCCGCCCGGGTGAACCCATTCTTTGAAGATTTTGTCGGGAGTGTTGTGTGCAACTTCTTCAATGTCCATACCACCTTCGGTGCTGTACATGATTACGTTTTGTCCTTTTGCACGATCCAACAGGATGCTCAGGTAAAATTCTTTTACCGGATTGGTGCCTTCATAATATACGTCTTGTGCTACCAATACTTTGTTAACCAGTTTACCGGCTTCGCCAGTTTGAATAGTTACCAAAGTGCCACCCAAAATATTTTGAGCGATCTCCTTAATAGCTTCTGCATTTTTGCCAATCGCTACACCACGTTGCTCTGTCCCACGAATTTTTCCTTTGCCACGGCCACCCGCATGGATCTGCGCTTTTACAACTGCAAAAGGACCACCATACTGAGTTTTGATTTGTTTGTAAGCTTCTTCTGCTTCGCCGGGAGTGTCGCAGGCAATACCTTCCTGCACCGGCACATTATATTTCTTTAGTAGTTCTTTGGCTTGATACTCATGAAGATTCATATCAGAATATTTGAGTGCGAATTTAGGGTAAAATGATTAAACAGGAATTAGGAATTAGAAATTAGGAATTAGAAAGTGAAAATGGGTGGAAGTGAAGTGTAAAACCTGCTTGTAAGAGGAGTTGTAAACAGAACTATTGAATTAACATTAAAATAATATCGCATAGCCTCACCGAATAAAAAAAAGGAGACCCGTTTTTAAAGCTCACGATTCTACTTTTCAATCATTTTTTATTTGCATTCCATTTCTGTTTGGGAGGGCGAATGCGATTCGCCCCTACGTCATTTTCAACTTTCAATTTTCAATTTTCAATTCACGATCTATTTCATTCTTGGCAATACGCTCCAATAGATCAACACCACTCTTCTGCGTTCATCGATGGGCTTATAATCATTAATTTTCCCTGCTGGCAGTTGTTCTCCTTTGCCTATTGAAAAGAATGACTCAGAAAGATTTGTAACCGGATATTTGCTGCGTTGCAGCCTGTATTGATTACGCAAAATGTTTGTGATAGAGTTAGCCCTTCTGTTGGACATTTCAACATTCAGCTGAATTCTGCCTGGGGACGACCCAGGCATATCTTTTGCCAGGTCCTTGTACAACTCGCTTCCTGACGTGAAATTTTCCTCATCGGCATAACCCAGTACAATAAACGAAGCGTGCAATGCCCGATCAGAATGTTTTGCCGCGAAACTCAACACTTCATCGGTTACACTCCCAAGCATTTTCTCTGCCTCGGCATTGCTTTCAATTTTATATTGACCTGAACCGAAGAACACTGCTGTGTTCAATTTGGCAAATGTGTTTGCGGCAAGGAGTTCGTCAAAAAACAGCACGTTTTCAAGATCAGCTTTGTACAAAGAGCTCACATGACTGAAATATTCCTGTGTCCTTCTATTTTTTCTCTTGTTCTTATATCCGGTAGAGGCGATTGCATCATATTGCTGAATATGACTTTGAATACTATCACGCAACTGTTTGATGTACTGATACGTGACTGAATCAGTCATTTCATCTATTTCTCCATTATTCTTTTTTGAAATTCGCCTGGCATCGATCGAATCGAGCTTTTGCAAGAGAGCTGTTTGCTCATTTTTTTGTTGTTCAATCTGCCTTTGGAGACTGCTTGCCTTTTTGTTACTTATACAACTTGTCAGCGCAACAAATACTAATGCGGCTACGGTTAGGTTTTTTTTCATACAATTGGTCTTCATCAATTAAAACACGTAAGTGTTTATACTTATACGGATCGCAAAATTATAAGTATTCCTTATTTGACTGTATCAAAAAAGGACATAAAATATTTAGATCCACAAGATGCGTGACCTTATTTTTTTGACTGTAACCTGTCTTCCTCTTTGCGCATATCTTCACTGGTGTGGCGTGATCCATCATGGCTCCATCCCGGCGCTCCGAATAAATATCCCATTCGCGCCTTTAGCGAAATGTCTTTTTGCGTAGCATCTTTCCAAATGCTCACCCATTCATGAAAAACAAGGTATAAAGGACTTTGTTTCTCAAGCGGGGATGTTAACCCAAAACGAATCGGCTGATACTCTTCCACCGACAACTCCTGCTGAAATGTTCCAAAAAGTTTGTCCCAGAAAATGAGTAACATTCCCATGTTCTTGTCAAGATATTTGGGATTTGAGGCGTGGTGTACTTTATGATGCGAAGGGGTGACAAGAATATATTCAAGCAAGCCGAGCTTGCCCACTTTTTCAGTGTGTACCATAATACCCCATATCTGTGTGGCCGAGTAGATAAACACAATATCAAGAGGTTTGAACCCACAAAACGCCAGTGGCAAAAAGAAAATGAATCGGTATAACGGCTCAAATACCGATGATCTGAAACCTGTAGTAAAATTATATTTTTGAGATGAGTGGTGGGTTACATGCACTGCCCACAAAAAGCGCAATGTATGATCCATACGGTGCAGCCAGTAATACATAAAGTCTTCAAACAAAACGAGGATGAGCCAGTATGCCACCACTTGATGAATCTCTACAATCCTGTGGGTGTAGCACCATACAAGTACCCCAACATAAACCGCCCTGAAAATCAAGTCGATACCGCCGTTCAGCAGCATCATATAAACATTTTGAAAGGTGTCCTTTACAGTGTAGGTTTCCTGTTTGCGAAGATTACTCAATACAATTTCCAGCCCGATAATGAATATGTATAGCGGAGTACTGATCAATAAAAGCAATTGTTCCCGAAAATGCACTACTGAGGTTTTTAATAGTTAGGAAAATAAACTGCAAATTTGCAGTTTAATCGCCAACGAAACAAACCATTTCTCCTTATTAACCAGTCATTTATTTTATAATAACTTGTATTTCAATAGTTATCATGAGCAAAGAGCTTCTTCATAATTGGGAAAAGAAATCAGCGGAAAAGCAAAAACAATATAAAAGTTTTTTGCAGCGGGCAGATAAGAACAAAGTGCTGAAACAGCTTCCTGATCTGCACGAAGAAGCATTTACGCATGTTGATTGCCTTCAATGTGCCAATTGTTGCAAAACTTATTCTCCACGTTTCAAAACGCCTGATATTAAACGCATTAGCAAACACCTGAAACTAAAGGAAGGGGATTTTATTGAAAAATATCTTCGCCTTGATAGTGACGGTGATTACGTGGTAAAACAATCGCCCTGTCCTTTTCTTGGCAGCGATAATTATTGCAGTATTTATGAAGTGCGGCCCTCCGATTGTGAACGTTTCCCTTACACGGATGAGGATGTGATTTTAAAACGAATGAACATTACACTAAAGAATTCCACTTTTTGTCCGGCGGTTTTTTATGTTCTGGAGAAACTGATGAAAAGTTGTTAGCTAATTGAAAATTGAAAATGGTTTTGACCGGAGAACTGAGAATTAAAAGTTATCCTCAATAAATGTCAAATTTTGAATCAATCATTTTCAACTTTCAATTTTCAACTAAAAAGTGCAACTTTCGTTGCACTTTTTTTGCTTTTTTCTCCATGTTTATTTAAGAATCGCCCTGCTGATCACTATTCTTTGCACCTCGCTGGTGCCTTCGTAGATCTGGGTAATTTTTGCGTCGCGCATTAATCTCTCTACGTGATATTCTTTTACAAAGCCGTAACCGCCATGTACCTGAACGGCTTCGGTGCTGATCCACATGGCCGCTTCTGAAGCGAATACTTTTGCCATGGAGGAACTCAGTGTATAATCTTTCTTCTGATCTTTTTCCCATGCAGCTTTCAGGCAAAGCAGCCTCGCGGCTTCTACTTTTGTAGCCATATCAGCAAGCTTGAATTGTATTGCCTGGTGATGCATAATCTCTTTACCGAAAGCTTTTCTTTCTTTAGAATATTTCAATGCCAGTTCGTAAGCGCCGCTGGCGATACCTAACGCCTGGGATGCAATACCAATCCGGCCACCGGCCAATGTTTTCATCGCGAATGTGAACCCAAAACCATCTGCACCAATCCTGTTTTCTTTTGGCACTTTTACATCGTTGAACAAAATACTGTGAGTATCACTACCACGTATCCCCATCTTGTTTTCTTTTGCACCTACGACAACGCCCGGCCAATTCTTTTCAACAATAAATGCGTTGATTCCGTGACTTCCTTTAGCAGGATCGGTTTGCGCAATTACGAGGTAAACAGAAGCTGAGTTTCCGTTTGTAATCCAGTTCTTGGTACCGTTTAAAAGATAATGGTCGCCCATGTCTTCTGCGGTGGTACGCTGCGATGTTGCATCGCTTCCCGCTTCGGGCTCACTTAAAAGAAAGGCGCCGATATATAGTTCTCCGTCCTTTTTGCCTTGTGCAAGAGGAACGAGGTATTGTTGTTTTTGTTCTTCGTTGCAATACGTTTCCAACCCCCAACAAACAAGACTGTTGTTTACGCTCATTGCTACACTTACACTGGCATCCACTTTACTCACTTCTTCCATTGCCAATACATAACTGATAGCGTCCATGCCGGCGCCGCCGTATTTCGGATCCACCATCATGCCCATGAAACCGAGGTCGGCGAGTTTCTCTATTTGTTGCTTAGGAAATTTTTGCAATTCATCTCTTTCGATTACACCTGGTAAACACTCCGTTTGAGCAAAATCCCTGGCTGCTTTTTGTATCATCAGGTGCTCTTCGTTCAATTGAAAATCCATATAGGCGTTTTGAAATTTATTGCCAAATATATGGAAAGTTGCTTCACTAACTAATGATCGTTAGTATTTTTTTATGAGTGGAACACGAATTTTCATGATTGTCATGATTTATCAAGATCCAGATAGAATTTTTGAACCAGGGCGAGGAATGGATATCGAGATAGACTTCAGCTATTCTGGTCGTTTTTTGTTGAGGAAGCCGACGAAACAAAAAATCATGACCAATCATGAAAATCATGAAAATCTGCGTTCCTTCCCAAAAGAAAAGAGTCCCCAGCTCCTCAGGAATGAGGACCTTTAGGGACTCAGGTTAATAAAAACCAAATCACCGTGAGAAAAAGATTTTAGGGCTCTGACCACGGTGACATTTCGTGGTAGTCTTAAGGTTTATTTACTATTTGACACCGCCAGTTTTCTGCGGTTAAATTTTTCAAGTTGCGTATCGCAATCCGATATTGAAAAATCGGGATCAGCCTTCATTTTCAGCATCGCCATAATTTGTTGCTCTATCTCTATTCCTTTATCGAAATTGCCGGTCTCAACAAGGAGGCTTGCGTAAGTATCCATGAAAACGGGTTTCTTATACTGCATTGACGTTTCGGCAAGTTTTATTGCTTTTTGCAACACATACGGATCAGAAGATTTCTGAAGCAGCTTCCAGCATGTTGCATTCAACCACTCTATTTGGGTTGCTGTATCTTTTTTGGGATATTTAGTAAGAATAGCTTCCATTGCATCAACATAGGCCTTCCAATCATTGCTACGATCTGCTGCGGCGGCATCGCATTCAAGTGCGAGCAGGTGTTTACCTGCAAAATTCATTTGATTGAGACTATCTTTCAGATCTTTTAAATCTTCAGCAGGAAAAATAGTGTTGGCCGCTTTTTGAATTGAATTGCGATAAACTTCTACAAAATAATCTGACACAGAATCGGCCGAAAATTTTTGTTCGTAGTTTTTTTGATTTTTACGCACGTATTGAAAAACTGGTGATTCTTCTTTTCTGACATAGCGATTTATGAAGTACCAGTTTTCTTGCGTTTGCCATTTTGTTTGTGGCGTTTTGCTGAAATATTCTTCAATAATTGAAGAAGTGTTTTCATGAAGCCCTTCCATACGGGTCATGAATGTTTTCATGAAACCCGGACTCCTGTCACCCTTTTTATATTGAGCCATCAACGATTCAAGTGATTGTCCTCCCACCGACATTTTTCCAACACGCAGAAACACCTTGCTGTCCACGGCCCCTATCTGCTGACTAATCAATTTACCCTCGGCATTAATAAACAACAGTGTTGGATAAGCGTGAACGTTATACTGTTTCGCCAATTGCGGACCTTCGCCTTTTTCCATGTCAATTGATGCATTAATGAAATTGGCGTTGTAGTAATCAGCTATTTCATTTCTTGTAAACACTTCCTTTGCAAGCTTTTTACATGGACCGCACCAGCTGGTATAACAGTCGAGAAAAATTGCTTTTTTTTCTTTGGCTGCCTTGGCTTTAATGTCGGCCCAGGAACTGTTATGCTCAAAGGCGATGGACCTGTCCTGCGCATGCAATGCTACACAGGTAAGAAGGCTAATTATGCAAAAAACAAGATGTTTCATGTTCTATTTGTGAAACGAGAATGATGAATTGTCAAAACGTGAAGTAGCGATCATAGCTGTAATTTCTTCACGCATGACCATTCACCATTCACGACTTTAATGACTTAAAAGTGTTTCAATTGTTTTATCCATCTCCGGTAGTCTGAACGGATTGTAAGCAGCCAGTCCAAATCTTATTATACCCGATTGATCAATTACGTATGAAGTAGGATATGTTTTTATTTTGTACTGAACCGAAATACCGTTTCTTTTAGCGGGTATCATGGTATAATTGAAATGACCCTCTGTAACAGCTTTGATTTTTCCGGGTGTGTTGTCGTTAACTTCAAAAGCTAAAAACACTACATTTTTGGATTTGTATTTTTCTACCAGTTTATTCAGTTCAGGCATTTCTTTTTTGCAAGGTGCACAACCAATGAACCAGAAATTCAACACCACTACTTTTCCTTTCAATTCTTGCAGATCATATTTTACACCATCTACATCTACTACTGAAAACGATGGAGCCGGCTTGTTCATTTGCGATGCAATTATTTTCTCACGCTCGATGCTTTCAGGAGTTACAGCAAATACCACTTTTCTAAATTCTTCGATGGCTTTCGTTTGCTCTTCTTTTGTGGCCGCTCTGGCAACTTTAACTCTGATCACAGAGTTGGAGTCAACATAAGTATCTGTTGTCAGTTTATAGTCACTTTGATCAATCAGATTCGCAAATTCGTAACGGTGCACTTTTTGGTATTCCTTTGACAGGCAAATAATATCAGCCTCTGAAACGTTTTTTGCATTTGTAATCGAATCTGCGTAATGCAATTCTTTAACAGAATTTACTTTTTGCAATCCTGACAAATACTTCACTTTTCTTGCTTCCACCTGGCTTACGCTATCAACTGCTGTCTGTGCTCGCAACACACCGATTGAAGACAAAATAGCCAGAGCCGATAAACAAAATACTTTCTTACCTAACATGATTTGATTTTTATTAAGTCGTGAAACACCAACCGCGATCGCGAGTTTCATTCACAGCGTGAACTACTTTCACGATTTCCTGTTTACGATTAGCGTTTTCCGATTATTATTCTGCAATAAGTTTTGGAATCGTTTTTCCTAATTCTTCAAGACTGAAAGGATTGTATCCTACGTATCCCATGCGAACGATACCTTTTTTGTCGATCACGAAATTGGCTGGGAACACTTTTACCTGGTACAAATCGGCGGCTGCCTTACCACCTAAACCAACCTGATAAGTAAACGGCACTCTTTTCAGGAATTTCTGTACGTCAGCCGCTGTTGTTGCAGGAACCACCTCCGGTGCGAGGAACACAACATTTTTGTTGCCTTTATACTTGTCAACAAATGTGTTGAGTGTAGGCATTTCTTCTCTGCAAGGAGGGCATTGCGTGAACCAGAAGTTCAGCACAATCACTTTTCCTTTTAGACTTTTAATGCTTACTTTCTTTCCATCAAGGGTGGTAACTGTAAAATCAGGAGCTGCATTACCAACAAGCTTACTCACCTCCACATCATTTTGAGCAATAGAAGTACCCTTTTTAGGTGCGTAGAATCCCTTAAGTGAAGCTACTTTCTTCTCCTGTTCTTCAGGCGTTGCCCTGCGAAGTACAATTGCTTTTCTGCTGTAGTTGATGTCGCCATACATGTCGTCAACCCATATTCCTGTGGGATCGAACAACAATTTTCTATATTGTTCGAATGGCACACTAATGAACTCAGCTGTGTAATACTTCTGATCTGTCATCTTGTAATTCTTATCTGCAGCAGCTTCATTAAGTGCCTTCTTAAATTCTGGCGTAGCTGTGGCCAGATTTGTCAAACCATTCAACACGACCGCCTTTCTCGCTGCAATTGAATCAGCATTTTTGAAGGACGGAGCTGTTGAATCGATGTCCACAAACTTTGCAGACTGAGCAAAGCTACTCTGCGCATATAAGCCCAAGCCCAGCGCACAAACCAATAACTGTTTACGAGAGATTTTCATTTTTATTTTTTTTTACTAAAGTGATGTTACATTTTACTCTATTGTTTTGACCTGTATTCTGATAAAAGATTTAACGGATCGAAACAATTTTCTTTTAATAGTGATTTATGCAAATTTTATGCTGTCATTATTTCTTTACAAGATTTACCCCTGCATCTTTAAAAAGCGTTAATGCAGTGGAAAGCGTTGATGCATTTACCGTCTTAAATTTTGACCCCGAAGTAGAGCTGGAACTAACGTCTACTGTATAAGTAGTTTTTTTACATTGCGAAAGATCAACAGCTGCGCCACTGATACCCGCTGCATCATCAAATGGATTAGTCAGGAGGTATAGCCTGAATGTTGCCGCCGTTGGCGTCCATGGCAGCGTAAATGATGTCAGGGCATTATTATCAAGATATAAAAAGTAGCTTCCACTGGCAGGCGTTGCATTTGGAAGTTTTGAAGCATCTACCGAAGTGATAAAATTGAAAGAAAATTTCAAAGTAGCCAGCTTTGTAAGTGCCGTAAGGTCTGGTAGTGATGTGAGTGCGTTATTAGTGCATGACAAAGTTGTTAAATTTGTCAGTGTTGCAATACTTGCCGGCAATGTTTGAGCATTTGTATAAGCGTATGTTAATGAGGTCAAAGCCGGAGTTTGTGAAAAATCAACTGAGGTTAGATTAGAAGGCCCCCCAAAATTAGCGGATCCTCCACCACACGATAATGTAGTTAAATTCGGATTATTCAATTTCAAATAAACAAGGGCATAATTGGTTGAGCAATCCAAAGATGTTAATGCGGGACATTGTGTTACATCCAGTGAATCGATCTGATTGTTGGAGCAATTTATTTTAGTTAAAACCGGGTTGTTTAATTTCAATGACCGTAAATTAATTCCTCCCCATAAAGATTTACCTCCGTTTGTTGGTTCATTGCAAGCTAAGTTGGTTAACAGTGGACAATTCGAAACATCCAATTTAGATATGCTCGTGGAGCTGCAATCAACATTTGTCAATTTTGTGCAATTTGTCAAAGGCAATAAGCCAACTCTATAGTTGTGAGAACATACGAGGTTCGACAAATTTGGAAGTTCAGCTACACTGGTTGACAATACTTGTATATCGTTGTAACTACAGTTTAGGGATGTCATCTCAGGCACTTTAGTAATATACAATGAAACAATATGTCCAACGCCAGCTTCCATAAAAGAGTTACTTGGATTATACCAGCTGGTTGAAGTGTTCATATTTCTATTTCCGGTACAATCTAAGGCACTTAAAGAATCACCGGTTATTGTAACCGTATAATCACCTAAACGTGGATATGTATGATAGGCCACTACCGTAACACCTGATCCTCCCGGGTATAAAGAATCGACTCCGTCACCCCAACTCACTTTAATATTTTTTCCGTTCAGATTAAATGCTGGAGTAGCAACAGAAAAATCTCCTTTATTACTGCTGGTAAATGACCCAACTTGCGCAAGCTGTGCAAGTTGCATTGTTATTGAATGGTCCGCCAACGGAGCATAAGGAGGATCCTGTGGACTGTTTATATTAAACTTTTTACAAGAGAAAAAAATTATTGATGTGCTGATTATAGCTATGAGCAATGATGTAATTTTATTCATCTGCTAATATTTTATTTTTTAAACAAAATTTCATTTAACGCCTGCTGGCTCTAAATGATAATTCTCTCTACCATCCTGGGTTTTGAGTTAATTTATTCCCTGGTATATCTATTTCCGATTGAGGAATAGGAAACAGATAGTTTCTTGCTGCAAAAGTTTTTGAATTGTTGAAATTCGTACCATAGGAGTAAGTTTTAACACCTGTTGTAGCATTATAAGTAATAGTTACTTTCCGGGTCGGAGTGAATCCGGTAGCACTGTTAAACCAGGTAGCTGCCATGCCCCATCTTTTCGCATCCCAGTAACGTTGATCTTCGAACGCCAGTTCAACACGACGCTCATGTCGTATGACTGTATCCATTCCCACCTGTGTTAAATTAGTTGCTACCTGTGGCATGCCCGCACGGGTGCGAACCTGGTTTATCGCAGCCTGAACGGAAGCGTCCGGGCCAACTGCTTTATTCTGCGACTCTGCATAGTTCAACAGCACCTCAGCATAGCGGATCAATGGCCAATTATAGCCACTTGCAGCAACAGAACCGCTTGGGGTAATACTTTCATTGATAAACTTCCTTAAATAATAACCGGTTGGAGTGGTAGCGTTAGAGTATGCCTGTCCTGATGAATTGACCATGTCCTGGCCACCGCTATACATTTGCATATTCCGGTTTCTAAATGCTACTCCATCATATAAAATTGTTGCATAAAACCTCGGGTCCCTGCCTGCATAAGGATTTGCAGCATTATAACCTGAACCGGAAGCGCTAGTTGCCAAACCTGTTTTCATCATCTCATAGTCATCAACTAAATTTTGAGTGGGGCAAGTGCTGCCCAATCCGCCATAGTAAGGAGATTGGTTATTATAATCAAAATAGGTCGCCAATTCTGTATTATTAAAATTATGTTGTACCGACAAAATCATTTCTGCATTGTTCGGAGTAGAGAAAATACTACTATAATTTTTTGCAAGAACTGATGAATCCGTGCTGGCAATAGTCAATAATGAGTTTGCTTTCAAATCCATAATACCCTTAGCGGTAGCTGCTGCTGCTGCCCAATCCTGTGGTGACTGCGTTGATGACGCCTTCATCATTTGTATCCTACACTTTAAACCCCACGCAGCTTGTTTTGTTATCCTGCCAAGATCGGCAGTTGAGTATTGAGCAGGCAGGTCATTTGCTGCCAGATCAAGCTCATTTGCAATAAACCTTTGGCATGAATCAAGTGTATTCCGAACAGGAAATAAAGTTGAATCACGTGGATCCTGAGCAACTGTAATAATAGGAACAGCCCCGTAGTATTGAACTAAGTCATAATAATAATATGCACGCAAAAATCTTACTTCTGCCTTTAATCTTTTATTCAATTGTGGATCGCCGGGTACGCCGTCAATTTTTGAAAGATAGATGTTGGCTCTGCGTATGTATGTATAACGTGAAGTCCATATTGGAGAAATCGTCCTGTAATAGGCATCGTAGGAGGAAGTAGAATAATATTTCTGAGCAGTACTATTTGCATTTGCGGTAACTGCATCATCCGTAAGACAGCTCATTAACCATGCACCTCCTGTAATAATATTGGAACCACCGAACCCGGTTGTTAGCTGAGAATAAAAATTATTAGTGTATAAAACTACGTTACTCTGATTTCCCCATAATTGAGGGTCAGTGATCTGGTCCAGAGGTTTCTGGTCCAGGACCTTGTGACAACTTGCAAAAAGAAAAATACTCCAGGTTATTATTAGTGTCAAAAAAGCTTTAGCTCTCATCTTTCTTCTTTTTAAAATTAGATTACTTGTATTTGTTAAAATCCAACATTAAGACCCAAATTCAGTGAACGTTGAATTGGATAATAGCCACCGCTTTCCAAATTCACATTTAGCATTTCAGGATCGACAACATTTATTCCTGATTTGGCCCATGACCACAAATTGGTTGCTCCTGCAGAGAACATCACATTGTTTAGTCCAATTTTTTTCACGGTATGAGCTGGCAAATGATACGATACTTTGAGGTTTTTAAATCTTATGTAATCTCCTTTAACCAACCAGAATGTGCTTGGATGACCAGACGCTGAGTTATTGGTTGAAAAAGCGGGATTGGAATAACGGGGATAGCGTGCATCTCTGCTTTCCGGTCTCCATGCATTTTCATAGCCATACTCTGTCTGATTTCCCGGTTGGAATTGTGCCACATTGCCGCCTGCTCCCTGGAGGAAGGTGTTAACAGTAAAATTTTTCCATTGGAACGTAAGATTCAATCCGAAAGAATAAGGAGGAAGATTGGTATTGTTAAATATGACCATATCTTCTCTATCAATTTTTCCATCGTGATTAAGATCTGCGTATTTTATATCTCCTGGCTTTAAGATTGTGTTTCCATACCCGTCCTGATTAACGGCATAGTTGTCAATATCTTTCTGCGTTTGAAACAAACCAAGGGATTTATAATACGCCTTGTATTGGATGCCATGTTCCTGGTATCTTCCGTAAGCGGGATAAAGTGTGGAGTAGCCAGCATCAATAGCACGGCTATTGGTATAACTGAAATTAAACATAGTTTGTAAGGACATGTTCCTGTTTAATTTCGCATTATTTGTAAGAGAGACTTCGAATCCGTTAAAGTGCTGTTCCCCTGAATTGGTGTATGGGGCACTAATTCCCAATGTTGCCGGAGTACTGAACGATTTACTTACCTGAAGCCCGGTGACATGTTTATCATAGATATCAAAAGTTCCGCTAATGAAGTTTCTCCATAATGAGAAATCAAGGCCTATATTGCGCATCAGGCTTTTTGCCCAGAGTATATTTGGATTAGGCAATACAGAATTGGCCAACACGAAACCAGGCTGATAAGCACTGCTTGTCGTTCCGTTGCCTCCAAAAGCGTAGCCACCGCCACCGCCGCCAGGACCGGAATTAACGATATTGTAATTGTAGTAGTAACTGTAGGGATTGGTTTGATCAATTCCCGTAAGGCCTATAGATGCTCGTAGTTTCAAGTCATTAATAAACTTCACGTTATTTTTCATAAACTTTTCTTCGCTTATGCGCCAGGATACAGCGCCACCCGGAAAATAACCCCATCTCTTATCCGGAGCATAATGGTTAGAGGCATCAGCACGCATACTATACTCCAGATAGTATTTTTTTGCAAAATTGTAATTTAAGCGCAAAACACCGCCAATTCTACCATCATGCGTTTCCACTCCTCCATTCGTCTGTCCAGTGGCCATACCGCCATTAATAATCTCAACACCATCAATAAGTCCGTAGCGGAAAGCCTGCAGATATGTAGTGGTTGAATAGTAGTATGTTCCTAATGCTGTCAGGCCCAAACTATGCCTCGCAAATGATTTGGAGTAGTCAAAACCAAAGTCTGTGTTATAAGAACTAACACTTCCAAGATCCTCTGTGAGTGAATTGCTGTTTGTAGGTGAGTTTTGAAATCCACCGGTTTGTCTGTAGCCTGTCGGTGATGTTGTGTCAGGCACAAACGTCTTGTAAAATTTTTGCAGCTTTTTGTATTGTAAATTATTAGAGCTAAGACTGTTATTCATTTTGATCGTTAGCCCTTTAATAGCAATAGGTGTGTAAGTGAAGTTAGCCTGTACATTCATATTGCTACTTTGGTTATGTATGTATCCTGATAGATCCGGCTGTGTATTTGCCCATTTATTAGAACCGTTGCCATATAACGAACCATCCTTATTGAAAAGAGGCGTAAGAGGATTGGCTGTCAGGATATCCAGGAATACACCCGATTGGGAGGTAATTGGACTTGACTGGTTGGAGCTAACATATTGCATATTTAATCCCAGTTTCAAATCGCGATGAAGCTTAATATCCAAATTAGAAAGGATCGAATAACGTCTATAGTCATACGCAGTAAGAATGCCTTTCTGGTCAGCTATTGAACCATTCACATAGTAACGAACCGCCTCAGTGCCTCCCGACGCTCCAAGTGAGTGTGTCTGGGCCATCGCAGTACGTTGAATGTCGCTCTCATAAAGGCTTATTGGACTATAAACCCACGGATACTTCCCACTTTGTATTGAATCGATTGCTCCGGGTGAATAGTACGTTCCGTAACCATCATTTTGATACATTTCATTAGATGCTTTAGCATAATCAACGCCACTAAGCATTTTGGGGAATTTGGACGGTTTATCCCAACCAAAATTAGCAGTATAAGAAAACTGAGGCTTACCCATTTTGCCCCGTTTGGTGGTGATGACAAGAACACCATAAGCACCCTGCATACCGTAAACAGCTGTTGCCGCATTGTCTTTCAGGACCGTAATACTCTCAACGTCGTCGGGGTTTATATCACTTAGTGACATTCCAACACTACCGCCGGTACTTAAAGCAAATTGATTAGAATTTTTAATAATATCATCAGGAGCATTTGGATGATCTCTATAAAGAGGCACTCCATCCAATACAATTAAAGGCGAATGCTTTGGATTTGGATCATTACCGCGAATCATAATAACAGGTCTGCTGCCAGGAGCGCCGCCAACCGCAGCAATAATTGCTCCGTTTACCTTGCCCTGCAAAGCATCTCCAACATTTACTGAAGGCATCTGCATGATCTCATCAGCCTGGATTGTTGAAACTGCGGTAACCACATCCTTCTTCGCTTGCCTTCCGTATCCTACTATTACGATTTCATCGGTTTGACGCTCGGCTTTTTCCATGTAAACACGAATCGAAGCCTTGTTTTTTACATTGATTTCCTGCGCTTTCATGCCAATATAACTAACCATTAATACATGGTTATGTGCCTCAGCAATTCTAATCGAAAATCCGCCGGTAGCATCCGTCTGACAACCAATGCTGGTTCCTTTGATGATTACTGTCGCACCTACTACAGGTTTACCATTTTCATCTACCACAAAACCTTTCACTTCAGTAGGAGGATCGACAGACTGTGTTCCAATTTTTTCAATTAAAGCAGGGTGAGGTTCTGATGAATCCACTACGGCTACAGCGTCTTGTGCCACCAATGAAGCAGAAGAAGAACCCGAAGCTGCCTGAGCGCCTTTTATCACGTAATTTTTACTATTCAGCCGCACATAGGTTAACTGAAAAGGAGTCAACAATTCTTTCAGAACATGATTGACATCTTTGGCGGGATTGATCTGATATGAAGTAGTCAGACCTTCTACTTTTGTTTCAAACAACAGGTTTACCTTGTAAACATCCTGAATTTGTTTCAGAATATCTTTCAGTTGCTTTCTGGGCGTGTCTGATTCATTCTGCAACGTCAAATCAGAAAGGCTTCTTTCTTGTCCCTGACAAAAAAATACATTAAGTCCCAGAAGCAGGACCAAAGCTGCAGTCAATTTTCTCATGCTTTTTGGTTTAGCGTGTAGTTGTTAAGCAGTTATTACTTTAATATAATCGTTCCGTTTTTTTGTTCAATTTTTATATCCAACAGAATTGAAAGTCCGCTAAGCAGTATCTCTTTATTGTCGGATGAAATGGCTCCGGATATTTTCTTGTTCCACAACTTTTCATTTTCCACTTTAGCATCAAGCCCATAATTATCTTTCAGCAATTGCAATACATCTTTCAGCGAAGCATCATCAAATTCCCACCGATGTTCCTTCCATGCACTTGCTGCTGATGACTTCTCTTCCTCATTCTCAATTGTTAGTGAGCCTTTTGAATATTTTACTATTTCGCCCGGCTTCATGATCATTGCGGAATGCTTGTTATCAGGAAACCTCAATTCGATACTGCCCGATGTAAGCGTGATCTGCGCTGCATCATGGCGATTATTAACGTTAAACGAGGTCCCCAGCACTTCAACATCCAGCCCATTTATGTGAACAATAAACCGTTCGCCTGGCTTTGCAGGTGTCGCTCCTTTGTGTAAGTGAGTTACGTCAAAGTACGCTTCACCCGTTAGCCAAACTTCTCGAGGTTTAATGGTGTTCCATTTTTCAGAATATCTGATTTCAGAATTTGCATTCAGAGTAACCTTTGAATGATCGGGCAACTCCAATTGCTTTATTTCAGCATATAGGGTACTAACCTTCGTATCCTTCGTATAAGCCAGATAAGAAAATACACCCGCTCCTACTACTAATAATACAATTGCTGCAACTCTTAACCTGCTCAGCTTTCTTACAATTCCAGATGACTTCGTTTCAAATGTTTCGGCATTTATGACCCGCCACATTTTCTGTATCTGGTCGTCTGTTGGCAGTTGATCTCTTGTAACACTGTGTAACAAAAACTCTTTTGCATTGACTATTTTATCAGCCAGGTCAGGATAAGTTTTCAGCACACGTTCCCATAGTTCATTGTCTGCTTCAGGCAGATTTTTGCACCAGGCGACAAAATCGTCATCCAGCAAAAAATCCCGAAGTTCATAGTGTCCATATTTTTCTATTCTTTCGTCCATAGGTTGGTATATACTATAGAATAGAGGACGACTCAATAAAGTGCCCCATAAAAAATTATTTTTTTATTAAGATTTTCTCCTGGTGTGTAAAAAAGTTTAACGGGTGCGTAAAAGGAACAATAAAACGAAAAGGTGTGTTGTTGGAATCAGCATGCGAAGTGTTTCAAGCGCCCTTGCGGTAAGCTTGTAAGTGGCACGTACCTGCATATTCATAATATCGGCGATTTCATCAAACCCCATGTTTTGGTAAAATCTGTAATAAATGATTTCACGCTGGCGAGGGGTAAGCTTTTCCAATGCCTGCTCTATCTGTCGTTTGATCTGCTGGAAATTTTCGTTTTGGGTAAGTTTTTCATCCAGCGACAATTCAAAATGAAAATCGAGAGCATGGTCATCTTCCACTATAACGGGAAGGGCATTTATTTTTTTATAAAGATTGTTTCTTAATGACTTGAACAAATAGTTTTTAACCGAACCGGGAACACTCAGGCGCTCTTTGCTGGCCCACAATGTGCAAAAAAGATCCTGAATACAATCTTCAACCAATGTTACATCATTGGTAAATTTCATACCATAACTATACAGCTGAGAAACGAACGATTTGTACAACTGAGCGTACGCATCACCATTACCTGACTGAAATTCTGACCATATTTCAAATTCTTTGATCATTTTCTCAGAGCACCGGTATTAGAACTTAAAATATGTTTATTACTATCGTAGCTTGTTAAAGTTGGAATTGTGCGATCGTGAAGATGAGCGGACATTTCATATGGCGATAACAAATCTTGCATAGAAACACTAACAATTCAGGTTGATTACTTTCGTTAATTACCGTTTTTAAAAGTATTGGGGCTTTCTTTTGAAGGCCACCCCAAAGTTTAATTATTACTCTGAGGTATTGTTAATGCATCATCGTTTTCTTAAAAGCAGGTTAGTTTTTTCGTCTTTAGCAAATCAAATATATGATTAAAGTAAATAAAAAAACTACCTAAACAACAAAATAAATTACCATCAGATTATAGAATAAATATAATTGTAGCTAGTGAAAGTTAAAAGAAGCAGCTCAAAATGAAGTATAAATACTTATTTGTTTTTTTTAACCTCTACTGTTTATAGTCAAACAAAGTCGCAGTGAAAACGCCCCGCTCCCGCTTCTTAAATGCGACATGCCAGTTGCCATTATAGCGGATAATCTTAGGCACAAGATACTCCCCAAACTTAGTAAGCTGGACCTCCATATGCACGTCAAAATCATAAACACCCGCATCATAACTGAGATCATACTTGCGACCAACGATTTCCATGGTGTTGTTATCGAACCATGTCGTCATTTCATTGATGACAATATCGTTTCTTTCGCTTCTGCTAAGATCGCTACGGGCTTTTATTTTAAATACATAAGAATTCTTGCCAAGATATGGTTCCATATCAATTGTAAAATCGTAAAGCTTTGCAACGTCATCATCGAATAGCGCGACTTTATTGCCAATGAAAGGAACACCGGGGATTCTTCTTCCTGGATTGAAGAAAAGCATTTTCAACTGCTCCTTATGTTTTTCAATTCCCTTTTTATCGCTTAAGTTCCTGTCAACATCTTTTACAATATTGGTTTCACCGCAAACAGTTCCTTGCGTAAACATTAGCCCGGCGTACAATTCCAATGTGTAATAATTCCAGGAGCTATCACGATCATATATATCCCCGTGTGTGGTTTGCTGCAATATGTTCATGCTGCGGCAACCATTCTTTACAACCTGCTCAGTTTTACTGTCGAGCATAGCTTCGAGCTCACCGTTCTTATCAAGCATGCGAACGTCATTGAGAGAGATAAATCCCAATACTTTCAAATTACGGAATGCTTTGTAGAAAGTAGTATCAGTTTGAATTCTGCGGATAAAAGAAGCTACATCGAAGTTGCTGCGGACAATCACCTCCTTTAGGGTAACCACTTTTTTGTCGATCGTGACCGTGCTATCTTGGGCGAGCACGGTGAAGGCACAAAAAAAGAGAAAGAATAAAACGATTGTATATTTTTTATTCTTTCTCATATAAGGACGGGTTTGTGTTTCGTTTCTATTCTGCGAACATTGTTTTTGAAAAGACGCATTGTCATGCGTCTCTACTTAGCGAACATCATTTTGTAATCCACTCTGATTTTTCCTTTAGAAATATCGTCCAATTTACCTTTCAACAATTTCTTTTTCAACGGCTTCAGGTAGTCAATGAACAATTTTCCTTCAATGTGATCATATTCGTGCAGGATAACTCTTGCAGTGATGCCATTGAAAGTTTTTTCGTGGTGTTCAAAGTTTTCATCCTGGTATTCAATGGTAACAGATTCTGCCCTATAAACATCTTCGCGGATTTTTGGTATGCTTAGACAACCTTCATTATACGCCCATTCTTCACCGTTCAGCTCTGTTACGTGTGCATTGATAAAAACCTGTTTAACGCCTTTATCGTTTGGATATTCATTCTTCTCATCGTCGTCAAGGTTATTGATAATTTGCTCGCTATCAACCACAAAAAGCCTAACATCTCGATTCACCTGGGGAGCTGCAATCCCAACGCCATTGCTGTAGTACATTGTTTCCCACATATCCGCAATAAACTCCTTTAAATTCGGATAATCCGGCGTTATATCCTGTGCCACTTTTCTCAATACCGGATGTCCGTATGCTACAATTGGAAGTATCATCTTTCGATTATTTATTAATTGGCAAAGGTAGGGACAATTTGAAAATGTGGGAATTTGAAAATTTGAAAATTGTGTTCAATGACTGAGAACACTAATAATATCATTGACTTTCAGTAAGTTGGAAAGAATATAAGCAAGGTTACGCCTAGAGCATTTTCAAATTTTCAAATTTGCTGCAAGTACTCTTGCAGCATAATGGTCGCGGCAATTTCATCTACCAGTTTCTTGTTTCGGCGATCCTTTTTCTTCATGCCGCTGTCGATCATACTTTGTTTGGCCATTTTAGAGGTATAGCGTTCGTCCACCATTTTGTAGGGAAGCGCTGGGAAATCCTTGGCAAATTGTTTTACAAATGCATTCACAAGCGGAGTCGCGTGCGTATCGGAATCGTCCCAGTTTTTGGGTTCACCAATAATTACCAGTTCCACCTGCTCCTGCTGAAAATATTTCTTGAGAAATGGCATAAGCTCTTTTGTATCAACGGTAGTTAACCCCGTTGCAATGATCTGCAGAGGATCTGTAACAGCAATTCCTGTGCGGCGACCGCCGTAGTCTATGGAGAGGATTCGAGCCATGGGCTAATTTGAAAATTTGGAGAGAAGGGAACGCAGATTTTCATGATTGTCATGATTTGTCATGTTCTCTTATCAATGATTCAATTATTCAATGATTATCGAATGAACAAGTCGCTGATTACAAACACTGCAAACACCACGCTAGCTATCCCATTCGCCGTCATGAAGGCAATATTCACTTTGCTTAAGTCATTGGGTTTTACAATGGAGTGTTGATACAACAGCATACCAATGAATACCGCAATTCCGACCCAGTACAACCAATGAAAATGTCCATAAACACCTGCTGTTACCACGCAAATAGCACTGCACAAATGCAACAATTCCGATACTCTCAATGCTTTGGTTTTGCCTAAAACAGAAGGTATGGAATACAAATTTTGTGATTGATCAAAATCGACATCCTGCAAAGCATAGATGACGTCAAACCCGCTCACCCAGAAGATTACAGCGAGTGAGAATAAAATTGGCAACAATTCAAATTTTCCGGTAACCGCTAAATATGCTCCGATTGGCGCCAGCGACAAACCCAGCCCTAATACCAAATGGCAAAGCGGTGTAAATCTTTTTGTATAGCTGTAAAACAGAATTACAAACAATGCAACAGGGGAAAGGAAGAAGCAAAGTGTATTGATGAAAAAACAAGCTGCCATGAAAATAACGCAACAGATAATTGTGAAACGTAACGCACTGTCTGCAGAAATAATTCCAGCAGGAATTTCACGAATAGCAGTGCGTGGATTTTTAGCATCAAAAGTCCTGTCCAAATAGCGGTTGAAAGCCATGGCTGCACTGCGTGCTGTTACCATGCAAATAACTACTAAGATAAATTTTATCAAATAGATCTGCCATATCGCAAAATTGGTAGTGTCGTTTGGCCAGCCTATTGATCTATTCAAACTATTACCCATTTCGGGATTGAAATCAGTAGTTGTAATGCCAAGAAAGAAACCAATCATCGCAAATGGCATTGCGAAAATGGTATGTGAAAATTTTATTAGGCTTAGGTAATTTTTTACTGTACTCATTAATATTGTTGTTAGTTGGAAGTTGGCGGATGGTTGTAAGTTAAAATTCAAACCGCTTGTAATCACACCTTTTGAATCTATAATTGTCAGGCTCTATTTTTTACTTTTGATTTTTTACTTTTTACTTTTCAATAAACTTCGGAACAAAGTTCCTTACTATTTCCCAGATCACAACGCCGGCAGCCGTTGCGATATTCAGCGAATGCTTCATGCCAAGTTGCGGAATTTCAATCGTACCGTCGCATAATGCAATGGTCGACTGCTCCACTCCTGTCACTTCGTTTCCCAAAACAATGGCGATTTTTTCATTTGTATCAAAATTGCATTCATGTAATTTCCGGCTATTTTCTACTTGCTCGATCGCAAAAACTTTGTAACCATTTTGCTTCAGTTCTTCTACTGCTTCACCTGCATTTGCAAAGCCTTTCCAATGAACGGAATCTTCTGCGCCAAGTGCTGTTTTCTTGATTTCTTTATGGGGTGGTTTTGCGGAATAGCCACATATATAAACCGCTTCCAGCAAAAAAGCATCTGCTGTACGGAAAACGCTTCCGATATTGTAAGCGCTCCTAATATTTTCCAAAACAACAATTAAGGGAACTTTCTCAGATTCTTTGAACTCCTCCACCGACTTACGGTTCAGTTCGTCCATGCTCAGTTTACGCATAGCGGCAAAATTAGGCAGTTTCACGTAAAAACAACGAAGGTTTCACGCAGCGAACGCAACGAAGCAGCGGTGCAGCGTTCCATCGTCACCCTTTTCAGGACGCAGTAGAAGTCCGACTTTCGCAAACCGCTGTGTCGCTTTTTCGCCGCGTTCGCCGCGTGAAATTCTATTCCCCTGTTGATAACTTGTCAAAAATTAGCCCCTGACAACCTGCTGTTCGCAACCTGCAACTTGCCGCCAATTGCTAAATTTGCCAGCTATGGCAAAAGCAACTGGCACTGAAACTCCGTTAATGCAACAGCACAATGCAATTAAAAAGCGCTACCCTGACGCAGTTTTGTTGTTTCGTGTGGGTGACTTTTACGAAACCTTTGGCGGAGATGCCATTATTGCCTCTCAAGTGCTCGGTATTACGCTTACCAAACGGAACAACGGTTCGCCTTCTTCCAGCGAATTGGCGGGCTTTCCTCACCACGCGATGGATACCTATTTGCATAAACTGGTGAAAGCCGGCTATCGCGTTGCCGTTTGTGACCAGCTGGAAGATCCCAAAACTGTAAAAGGTATTGTAAAACGTGGTGTTACTGAAATGGTGACGCCAGGTACGGCGACAAACGATAAATTACTTGAGCACAACAGCAATAACTTTTTGGCCGCACTTCATTTTGTTGACGAAGATAAATACGGCATTGCTTTCCTGGATATTTCTACGGGTGAGTTTTTTCTTGCAGAAGGTGATCGCGAGTATGCAGACAAACTCCTGCAGAGTTTCAAACCTGCTGAGGTCATTTTTCAGCGCCACAGACAAAAACAATTCAAAGAATTTTTTGGAAGTAAATTTTATACCTACACGCTCGATGAATGGATCTTCCAGGACGTGTATGCGCAGGAAACTTTGCTAAAACATTTCCAAACGCATTCCTTAAAAGGTTTTGGCGTTGAAGAACTGTCTGGCGGATTGATTGCAGCGGGTGCTGTTTTGCATTATTTGAGAGATACGGAGCATCCAAACCTGCAACACATTGCGAGCATGCAACGCATTGATCGTGATGATTTTTTATGGATGGACCGCTTTACGATTCGCAATCTTGAATTGCTTGGCAGCGGCGTGGAAAACGGGCAAACGCTTTTGCGTACGCTCGATAACACGGTTTCGCCCATGGGCGCAAGGCTGCTGAAACGCTGGCTTGTTTTTCCTTTAAAAGATATTACCAAAATAAATGAGCGTCTTGATCTTGTTGAGTATTTGATCAAAGACGTAGATGCCAGAACCAAACTTTCGCAGCTCATCAAACAGTGCGGTGATGTTGAAAGATTGGTGAGCAAAATTCCTTTGAAGAAGATCAACCCACGTGAAGTGGCTCAGATCGGAAGAGGGCTCCAACAAGTAGATACGATCAAAAAGTTGTGTGCGGAAAGTGAAAATAGTTATTTGAAAAGATTGGGTGATGCGCTGAACCCATGTCATTATATTGAAGAAAAAATTCAGAAAGAGATTACTGAGAATCCACCTGCGACTGCCGTTAAAGGTGGCATGATAGCAAGTGGTATTAGCAACGAACTGGATGATTTGCGCAACATCGCTTCTAACGGCAAACAATATCTTACGCAACTGCAGCAAAAGGAAGCCGAAGAAACGAGCATTTCTTCTTTGAAGATCGGCTTCAATAACGTGTTTGGCTATTTCCTCGAAGTAACGAATACTCACAAAGATAAAGTGCCTGCAACCTGGACGCGCAAGCAAACACTTGCAAATGCTGAGCGCTACATCACTCCGGAACTAAAGGAGTACGAAGAAAAAATTACAGGTGCTGAGGATAAAATTTATCAGCTCGAAATGTCTTTGTACGAAGCGTTGCTGAATGAATTGCAAACCTACCTTGCTCCTATTCAAACGAACGGTAACATACTTGCTATTATCGATTGTTTGCTTTGTTTTGCATACAATGCGAATCATTTTAATTACAAAAAACCATTGCTGCATGAAGGCCACGAACTGGTAATTAAAGAGGGGCGTCATCCGGTGATTGAACGAAATTTGGGAACAGGTGAAACTTACATCGCCAATGATATTGAGCTGAATAAAACCGAGCAGCAGATCATTATCCTAACTGGGCCAAACATGAGTGGTAAGAGTGCGTTGCTTCGCCAAACGGCACTTATTACATTGATGGCGCATATCGGAAGTTTTGTTCCTGCTTCAGATGCATTTGTTCCGTTGACAGATAAGATATTCACACGTGTAGGAGCCTCTGATAATTTGAGTGGTGGTGAGTCTACTTTCATGGTGGAAATGAATGAAACTGCCAGCATTATCAACAACATTACAGACAGAAGTCTGATCCTGCTAGATGAAATCGGCCGCGGAACATCCACGTATGATGGTATTTCAATTGCATGGAGCATTGTAGAATTTTTACAAAAGTCGCCTTGTCAGCCAAAGACTTTATTTGCCACCCACTATCATGAATTGAATGAGCTGGAGAACAAATTAAACAGCGTAAAAAATTATCACGTTACCAATAAAGAGGTCGGCAATAAAATTATCTTCCTTCGCAAACTGGCTCCGGGCGGCAGTACGCACAGCTTCGGTATTCATGTGGCAAAAATGGCTGGCATGCCGCCTGCGCTTATTGATCGTGCAAATGATGTGTTGAAGCAACTGGAATCAAAGCACGTCGATGAAAGCATAGAAGATCAGGTGAAACAGATTGCAATGCCTAAAATGCAGCTTTCTATTTTCGATGCACATTCACAAACATTTGAAGAAATTCGCGGTTTGCTGAATAACATTGATATTAACAGATTGACTCCGGTAGAAGCGTTGCTGAAGTTGCAAGAGATTAAGGAGAGAGTGAAATAATTTGAAAATGTGGGAATTTGAAAATTTGAAAATTGTAGGGGCGAATCGCATTTGCCCTCATTGAGAAACAAAGAACCCGGATTTTTATGATTTTGATAATTGTTGATGATTTTAAATAAAGAGAAAAGCAGCTAATTATTTGGCTGCTTTTCTCTTTATTATTTGATATGATTGATTATCTAATGCAATGGATCAGCATCTATTAAGACAATTTTAGCATTTAGGGGTGCATTCGGCGGCGTCAATGTGCCGCCAAAAACATCCGATATTGAAATGGTAACATTTCCGGTTCTATGCGTTACCACATATGAAAATGCGTCGTATGTTTCAGGTAGTGCATCATAGTTGGTTCCATCAAATTGAATGTAAGCTAACACTCCGCCGTTTGTATTCATATAAGCATCAAGCTCGGGTACTGGAATATTAATGGAAGCTGTTTTATTGTCACTGCTTAAGGTCCAGGCATTAGGCTGTAACGTAAATAAAACGGAATACGCCTGCTTTACTTGTTGCACTTCTGTTTTCGTACATGCACTAAACGCAAATATTGAGAATAGTGATAAAGCGATGATCGATAGTTTCATAACTGGATGTTTTTTACAAAAATTATCTATCTATAGGAAGATTTAAAACGACAAATGTTTAATCGTCGCGTAAATAATTATGCAAAAAGCGAACCAAGGATGCTGAAAGCTCAATGCAAAACGCCTAACGCTTAACGCAAGGTGTTGCACCAGAACTGCGTTAGGCATTAGGCGTTGAGCGTTGAGCCTTATACCAGCCCTTTCAATTTCTCCACCACTGCATCCACCTCTTCCTTCGTATTGTGTTTGCTGAAGGAGAAACGAACAGGAACCTGGTTAGGATTGTTGTTGATGGCGCGTATTACGTGCGAGCCAATGTCTACGCCACTTGTACAGGCACTTCCGCCTGATACGCAAATATGATTAATATCCAGATTGAACAAGATCATTTCAGACTTTTCATTCTTAGGAAATGAAACGTTCAAAACTGTATACAAACTTCTTCCGTCCACATCACCATTAAAACTCAGACCGGAAAAATTCTTTTGCAATTGTTCCTTCATGTAAGTCTTAAGGTCTTTGATGTAAGCGCTGTCTTTTTCGTAGTTAGCTGTTGCGATTTCCAATGCTTTTGCAAAACCAACAATGCCGTAAAGATTTTCAGTACCGGCACGCATATTACGCTCTTGCGAACCGCCGTGTATGTAAGGTTTAATCTTTACATTTTCATTTATGTACAAAATACCAACGCCTTTAGGGCCATGGAATTTGTGACCGGCGCCGGTTATAAAGTGTACCGGTGTATTACGCAAATCAAATGGGTAGTGTCCTACCGTTTGTACCGTATCTGAATGGAATATTGCATTATACTTTTGACAAAGATCACCTACCGCGTGCAAATCAAGTAAATTACCAATTTCGTTATTGGCATGCATCAACGTCACCAACGATCTTTCTTCGCTATCTGCCAACAATTTTTCCAGATCTTCGAGATCAATGTGACCACTTGGCAACACCTTTACAAAGCTGAGCTTTATCTCATCGTTGTGATGTAAGTATTCTACAGAATGTAATGTGGCGTGATGCTCTATTGGAGAAGAAATAATGTGTTTGCAACCGAGATCTCTGATCGCAGCAGTGATAATCGTGTTGCTGCTTTCCGTTCCGCCGGAAGTGAAAAAGATTTCAGCGGGATGTGCATTCAGGATTTTTGCAACGGACTTGCGTGCGTTTTCAATAGCAAGCCTGCTTTCGCGGCCATAGGAGTATATAGAAGATGGGTTACCAAATTTTTCAGTCAGGTAAGGCATCATTGCTTCAAGAACCGAAGGGTCCAGTGAAGTGGTAGCGGCATTATCGAAATATATTCTTTGCACGATCTGTTTAATTTAGGTTTCAAAGAAGGTGCAAATTTACAAAAGAACGGGTATTAAAAACGAACGCAGCTTATTCTGACCGCCGTTAACAAGAAGATTTTTACAAACCCTCTTTAAAACATGACGATCGTCATAATCTGCGTTACGAAAAATAAATAAATTTCGGCCTATGCCATAAACTCTTTTATATCATGCATCAAGCGCAGTGCGATATTATTAGCAGTAGTTTCGAAATTGCTTTCTGCGTAAATACGAATAATCGGCTCCGTGTTGGAAGTGCGTAAATGCACCCAATCCTGGTCAAATTCAATCTTCAAACCGTCTTCTGTATTAACAGGTTGCTTTTTGTATTTCGCTTTAATTTTCTCGAAAATATCCTTTACATCTACACCATTATTCAGTTCCATTTTGTTTTTAGAAATGAAATAGTCAGGGTATTTTGCTCTGAAAGACTTCATGCCATTTTTGTGCTGAGCCAATGAACTAAGGAACAAACCGATGCCAATCAGCGCATCACGACCGTAGTGAAGATCAGGAACGATAATGCCGCCGTTTCCTTCACCGCCGATAACTGCATTCATTTCTTTCATTCTGTTTACTACATTCACTTCACCTACGGCAGAAGGGAAATATTCTCCGCCGTGGTGCAACGTAATTTCCTTCAAAGCTTTTGTAGAAGACATGTTGGAAACTGTGTTGCCTTTCTTTTTGCTTAAAACATAATCTGCAACAGCAACGAGTGTGAACTCTTCGCCAAACATGCTGCCATCTTCGCATACAAAGCAAAGGCGGTCAACATCAGGATCAACTGCTATACCAAATGACGCTCCGTGTTTTTTAACTTCAGCGCTAAGGCTGGTTAGATTTTCCGGTAATGGCTCAGGGTTATGAGCAAATTTTCCAGTAATCTCACTATTGATCACAACAACTTCCTGAACGCCCAAAGCTTCGAGCAGCTTTGGTATTGCAGTTGCGCCAGTCGAGTTGATCGCATCAACAACAACTTTGTATCCTTTAGCGGCAATGGCTTCTTTATTTACCAAAGGATAATTTACAATAGCCTCAATATGTTTTTGCAAATAAGTATCGTTAACTGTATAGCTACCCAATTTATCTACAGGAGCAAATTTGTAGGAATCTTTTGCAGCCAGTTCAAGAATTGTAGCGCCTGCCTCAGCACTGATGAATTCACCTTCGCTGTTCAACAGTTTCAGTGCGTTCCATTCTCTAGGATTGTGACTTGCAGTTATAATAATACCGCCGTCGGCTCCCTCCCATTTTACAGCCATTTCAACTGTAGGTGTAGTAGAAAGACCAAGGTCTACAACGTTGAGGCCCAGCCCCATTAAGGTGTTTACTGCAAGTTGGCTTACCATTTCTCCGCTTATTCTTCCATCACGGCCAATAACCACTTTCTTACCATTGTTTTTTTCTATTAGCCAGGTCCCATACGCAGCTGTAAATTTTACCACATCAAGTGGAGTCAAATTTTCAGACGGGTTGCCCCCAACAGTTCCTCTGATGCCGGAAATACTTTTAATCAATGCCACAGATCTAACGGTTTAAATTTTGTATCTAAATAAATTTCAAGTCCAATCGAATGACCAGCGCTTTTATAGGATGAGAGATTGCAAGGAGGACAAATTTAAGAATTCTACCGACCATTTCTACAGTTAATTAGTAACATTCCATTTTTAAAAATCAATTCATTGAAAATAAACTGTTAATAATCATTAAGTAGATGTTATCTGTCGGCAATATGTTTCCCCCAAGGAGCTTATTGTAGCAAAATATATACCGTAAGTATTATTTTTTTTTATTTCGTGTCGCTGTGCTTTCAAATCTTTGCTAATACAAATGGGTCACGCAATTGGGCTCAAATTAAATTAATTTAAACTTAACACTCAAGTCTGTCCGGCCGATCTATCAACATAATACAAATTTGAATTTATTTATTTTGTAGAGTAATAAATTTCAAATCTGTATTGACTACTTTTACAGCGTTTATTACAAAAAATTATGGACCTACAGGCTAATTGGTTTAAAGATTGGTTTAATTCACAATATTATCATCAGTTATATTTTAAGAGAGATGAAAAGGAAGCTGCGGAGTTTATCCACTTGCTAATCGAAAAATTAAACCCGCCAGCCGATAGCCTTATGCTGGACGTGGCCTGCGGAAAAGGCAGGCATTCGAAAATATTGGCTAACCACGGCTTCGACATTACCGGCATTGATATTTCTCCTGACAGCATCGCAGAAGCAAAAGAATCAGAAGATGAACATCTGCATTTTTTTGTACAGGACATGCGCCTGCCGTTTATGATCAACTACTTTGACTATGCGTTTAACTTTTTTACAAGCTTCGGTTACTTCAAATCTGAGCGTGAGCATTACAATGCAATCAGATCAATTGCTCAATCGCTCAAAGCAAACGGGACGTTGATAGTAGATTATCTGAATGTGCATTACGCGGAAGATCATCTTATACACAAGGCTGACAAAGAAATTGACGGCATCAACTTCTTTATTACTAAATGGTTCGACGAAACGCATTTCTATAAAAAGATCGTGGTAGAAGACGATGACCTCACCGAGCCACTTGAATACACTGAAAAAGTTGCAAAGTTTACACTGGGCGATTTTAATGATATGTTTGCTTATTACAACCTGCAAATTCAGGAAGTGTATGGCGATTATCATTTTGGAGCGTACGATGTGAGGAAATCACCCAGACTGATCATGATTGCAAAGAAAGTTGTGGGCTAGTTTTGAGTATCGAGTTATGAGTTTTGAGTTAGTCGACTGAGCATAAATCTCTCTTGCAAAAACAAACGATATTGCACAGAAACAATTCTTAATTCTTAATTGTATCAAGCGCTCTAATTCCTAATTTCTAATTCCTAATTTCTATTCAAATGTCTCTCCTTCAATGGCTGCAACATATAGATGAAACCGTGTTCATATTCATTCATAATACGGCCAGTGCTCCATTCCTGGATAATTTTATGCTTTTGATGCGGAACGCAAATACGTGGATTCCGTTGTACGCTTTTATGCTGTTTTGGTGCATTAAGTTTGGAAAGCCGTATACTATTATTTTTATAGCCTGCACGCTCATCACTTTCGCCTTGGGTGATTACATCAGTTCAGGCATTATCAAAAATCTTGTTGCACGTCCGCGTCCCTGCGATGCCGAGAGCCTCGCACCTTATATCCGACATATAATTGGCTGCGGCGGTTACTCAATGCCATCATCACATGCGACCAATCATTTTGCTTTAGCTACTTTCTGGTTTCTAGTAATAAAAAAACTTAGAGGAAGAAAATGGTACTGGCTTTGGTTCTGGGCCGCGCTGGTGGCGTATGCACAAGTGTATGTGGGCAAGCACTATCCGTTTGATGTCATTGCAGGAACGGCTTTAGGCATACTCATAGGCTTCGCAGTAAGTAAATTATTTGAGTACGCTATAAAACGGCAGGACGAGCGTCAAAAGTCAAAAATCAAAAGTCAAAAATAGCTTCAGTGCTACATTCGCTTTTGGATTTTACTTTTTGAATTTTGAATTTTAACTTTTGAATTTCACAATATGCAACAACCCGATTTACAATCCTGGCTCAATAAATGGTTCCCCGTAATTGTAATTATAGGAATTGCTGTAAATGCAAGTGGCTTATTTCTGCCTATCCTCGGCACAGACGGCGCTTTATATGCGCATGTGGCGAAAACAATGTCACTGAATAACAACTTCAATAATTTATATGTTGAGGGAAAAGATTGGCTGGATAAACCGCACTTCCCATTTTGGGTTACTGCAATATTTTTCAAAATTTTCGGTATCAATTCATTTGCCTACAAATTGCCGGGACTGCTTTTCTGGGCGCTTGGTATTTTTTATACATACAGTTTTACCAAACTGTTTTATAATGACACTACCGCGAAAGTGGCGGTGATCATTTACTTAACAGCGGAACATTTGGTATTATCCAATAATGATGTTCGTGCAGAGCCATTCCTAACGGGTATGGTTATAGGCAGTGTTTATCATTTTTATAAATCGTATGGCAAAACATTCAGCGTTGATTTGATGCTGGGTTCTTTGCTGGCAGGCTTTGCAGTGATGACGAAAGGGCTTTTTATTTTGCTGCCAATTGGTGGCGGCTTCATCGTTCACTGGATCATTAAAAAAGAATGGAACCAATTTTTTCAGTTCCGCTGGATATTAGCGATCATCCTTACTTTCATTTTCATAACACCGGAACTATATGCATTGTACCACCAGGTTGATTTGCATCCTGAAAAAACAATTATTGTTGGCGACAGACCCGACCCTTCCGTAAAATCAGGTATTAAATTTTTCCTTTGGGACAGCCAATTCGGACGTTTTTTCAATACCGGTCCAATCAAAGGAAGCGGCGACAAAGCATTTTTTTTGCATACACTTCTTTGGGCCTTTTTACCCTGGTCGCTGGTCATGTACGCATCTTTATACAGAAATATCAAGAGCATTTTTAAAAAAGATAACTATGCGAATGAATACATTTCGCTGGGCGCCTCTATCTTAACGTTGCTACTTTTCTCTTTGTCCAAATTCCAATTGCCACATTATTCCAATATCGTCTTTCCGTTCCTCGGCATTTTAACGGCTCATTTCCTTTGTACATTAAAAATGCCAAAATCAATCAAAGCTGTTTATATCATTCAAGCTGTTATAGGGATCATTGCCGTTTTGCTGCCGGTTATCCTGTTGATTTTTTTCCGACCACCGCATTATATTTTAGCTGCTTTCTGGATAACAATTGTCGTTGTTCTGTCCGTTTACTGGTTTGGGAAAAGATCGATGTCCTCTGCAATTGGCATTGGCTTCGCGACGAGTGTGCTGATAAATATTTTTCTCAACGCTTTTTTTTACGGCCCGCTGATGGAATACCAGGGTGGTATGAAAGCTGCATTGTATATTAATGAAAATAATCCGCAGCATTTAAAAGCGGGGGAATTTGATACACAGTCGTACCACTATGCATTTTATTTGAACCAACCGAATTACCAATGGAGTATTGATGAATTGAAAATGGAAGTGAAACAACAACCTGTACTGGTGTTGACAGAACGCTCAAAACTGGATTCTCTTAACAATGCAGGATTGAAAACGGAGGTATTGGCGCCATTTGAAGATTTTCGGGTGGCAATGTTAACGGGAAAATTTGTAAACTATAAAACACGAAGCGAAGCAACGAAGAAAATGGTGGTAGCAAGAATAGGCAATTAATCTCCCTGATTTGCACCTATTAATTATTCATTATTAATTATTAATTCGCCTATTTGCCATTATCTTCACTTCTAAATTAGACTAACCCATCTGATATCCAACTTAATAAGACATGACGGAAATTTTAATAATACTTGGATTGATTTTGTTGAACGGGCTTTTTTCGATGGCAGAAATTGCCCTTGTCTCGGCACGCAAATCAAAACTTGAGCTTCAGGCGAGCAAAGGTGATATCCGTGCGAAAGAAGCTTTAAAACTTTCCAGCAATCCTGATACTTTTCTTTCTACTGTCCAAATAGGAATCACACTAATAGGCATTTTGACCGGTATTTATTCAGGCGACAAGGTAAAATCTGGTCTTGTAGATTTTCTAAACGGGCTCGGATTCATTAAGCCCTCCCTTGTTAGCGGCGTCGCTACGGTAATCGTGCTGATCATTTTGACTTATTTCTCATTGGTACTGGGAGAACTGGTACCCAAAAGAATTGGCATGGCAAATCCGGAAAGAATTGCCAAACTCGTTGCTCGCCCTATGAGGGCGGTAAGCGTTATTACGCACCCTTTTATCTGGCTATTGTCCAAATCCACCAACTTTATCACCAAAATATTCAATCTTCAATCAAGTGACAGCCAGGTAACAGAAGAGGAAATCAAAGCGATCATCAGTGAAGGAACAGAGCAGGGTACCATTGACGAAGCTGAACAGGAAATCATCGAAAGAGTTTTCCACCTTGGCGATAGAACCATTACGTCGCTGATGACGCATAGAAGTGATATCATCTGGTTCGATCTTAATGATAATGAGGAATCTATAAAAGAGAAAATTTTAAGAGAACCGCACTCTGTTTACCCAATTTGCGAAGGTGAGCTGGATAATATGAAAGGTATCGTTTCCATAAAGGACCTTTATACTTCGAATGATAAAGTGCTTTTTAAGCACATTATGCAGCCGGCAATGTTTGTTCCTGAAAATAACTCCGCGTATAAAGTGCTGGAGAAGTTCAAGCAATCAAAGAACCATAGCTGTTTCATTGTGGATGAGTACGGTAGCGTTCAGGGAATGATCACTTTAAACGATATTCTGGAAGCCATAGTCGGCGACATGCCTCAACCGGACATGGAAGACTATGAAATCACCGACCGCGGAGATGGAACGTATCTCGTGGACGGGCAAATTCCTTTCTACGATTTCCTTCACCGTTTCGACATGACCGACCTAATGAATGAAGGCGAACAGGAATTCAATACGCTTGCCGGATTTATCCTTCACATACTGGAACACATTCCACACACGGGAGAAACAGTTAATTGGCAAGGCTTTAAGTTCGAGATTATTGACATGGACGCCTTGCGAATTGACAAAATTTTGGTAACCGGGCCGCAAACGCCTGCTTCGGAAGTACCAGAAGAATAATTGAAAATGGAAAGTTGAAAATGGAAAATGGTTAGTCTGTTAAGGTACAAAACTTAACAGACTAACCATTTTCTTTAATTGATCTATCTTCTGTATCCAATTCTTCCACAATTTGACTCCATTCTATAATATTTTCTGGATGTTTTTGAAATTCAGCGACCCGTTTGTCGATTAAATGTTTTTGCCATTGGGTAAATCAATTTGATTTCCAATATTTTCAACCGGCTGTTTTGGACTAGTATTCATGGAATTCGGTTTAAAAAAGAACATTAAAGGTAGAGCAAGTCTGCGGAAACTTCGTATTCAGTATCAAACGATCATCCTCCATTTTCAACTTTCCACTTTCAATTTTCAATTCCCAACTATTCCTGCCATCCTGTCATTTATATCCCTCTTTTTAGCTATTTTTGCACACTTACAAAAAATTGAAAAATGCTGGATGTTGTAGCAGAAAAAGCGCATGATGAAGCAAGGCAGGGTGAAGCGTTTGCACCGTTCGCTGAGGACCCCAATCAATACAAGAAGAAATTCTTCATAGAGAGTTATGGCTGTGCCATGAACTTTGCCGATAGCGAGATCGTCGCCTCTATTTTGAACAATGATGGTTTTGGAGCCACCCGCAACTGCGAAGAAGCCGACCTCATTTTCCTGAACACCTGCTCTATCCGCGAAAAGGCGGAGCAGACAGTAAGAAAACGTCTTACCGAGTTTCGCAAATTGAAACAAGCAAAACCCGGTATGTTGGTAGGCGTTTTGGGATGTATGGCCGAGCGATTGAAAGCAAAATTGCTGGAAGAAGAAAAGCTTGTGGATATTGTCGTGGGACCAGACGCTTACAGAAGCCTTCCTGCCCTGATCGAAGAAGCAGATGGCGGCCAAAAAGCAGTAAATGTATTGCTTAGCCGCGATGAAACCTACGCTGACATCTCTCCTATCCGCCTAAACAGCAACGGCGTAATGGCGTTTGTAAGCATCATGCGTGGTTGTAACAATATGTGTTCATTCTGTGTAGTACCCTTTACAAGAGGCCGTGAAAGAAGCCGAGATGCAGCCAGTATTGTTGCCGAGTGCCGAGACCTTTTTGAAAGAGGTTACAAGGAAGTAACACTACTTGGACAAAACGTAGACTCTTACTACTATACAGCCGATATTAGTTCAAATAAGGTGGTGACATTTGCCGACTTGTTGGAAATGGTGGCATTGATTTCGCCAGATCTGCGTGTACGCTTTAGCTCATCACATCCGAAAGATATTACAGAAGATGTTTTGCAAATGATGGCTAAGCACGAAAACATTTGCAAATGTATTCACCTTCCTATTCAAAGCGGTTCCAACCGTGTGTTGCAATTGATGAATCGCACTTACACCCGTGAATGGTACAAAGCAAAGGTTGACCGCATCCGCGAAGTGATGCCCGATTGCGCAATCACTGCAGATATCATCGCAGGTTTTTGCACAGAAACTGAAGAAGATCATCAGGACACAATAGAGATTATGGAATACTGCAAGTATGATTTTGCTTACATGTTCTACTACAGTGAACGTCCGGGAACATTGGCAGCAAGAAGATATGAAGACGATATTCCTGAAGATATTAAGAAAAGAAGACTTGCAGAAATTGTAGCCGTACAAAGACGTCTCTCAGAAGGAGCCAATGCGGCAGATGTTGGTAAGATTTTCAAAATATTGATTGAAGGAGATAGCAAACGCAGCGACAAAGACTGGATGGGCCGCAACACACAAAGCAAAGTTGTGGTTGTTCCTAAAGGAGAAGGGCAACATAAACCAGGCGATTATGTGATAGTGAAAGTAGTTGAGTCAACCGGAGGTACGCTGATAGGACAAATCATTGAATCATTGAAAATTGAAAGTTGAAAATTGAAAATTCTCTAGGCAGAAGTTTGTTTATTAAAAATGGACTTTCATAATGCCATAACATTATTTTCAACTTTCAATTTTCGACCCATTTTCAATTTTCAACTTTCAATTTTCAATTACACTGAATGGACACACAAAGTATAAAAAACAGGTTTGGTATCATTGGTAATTCACCGGCACTTAACCATGCGTTGAACGTGGCTGTGCAGGTGGCAAATACCGATTTGAGCGTATTGATCAATGGAGAAAGTGGTGTAGGTAAAGAAGTTTTTTCGCAGATCATTCATGCGTTGTCTGCAAGAAAACACAATCCTTTTATTGCGGTAAACTGCGGCGCTATTCCGGAAGGCACCATCGATTCTGAATTGTTCGGTCACGAAAAAGGTTCATTTACGGGTGCAGTTGATAGTCGTAAAGGTTATTTTGAAACGGTGAACGGCGGGACTATTTTTCTTGATGAAATAGGTGAAATGCCGTTAGGTACGCAAGCGAGATTGTTGCGTGTCCTGGAAACCGGCGAATACATTCGCGTGGGTTCCTCCAAAGTTCAGAAAACGGATGTGCGTGTAATCGCGGCTACCAATAAAGATCTGCTGGAATTTACTTACAAAGGAAAATTTCGTGAGGACTTATATTATCGTTTAAACACAGTGCCTATCCGCGTTCCGGCCTTGCGTGACAGAAAGGAAGACATTCCTTTATTGTTCAGAAAATTCAGTGTGGATTTTGCCGAGCGCTATAAAACCGCTCCTGTTCAATTGGATGAAGATGCGAGAAATGTACTGGTCAACTACGGCTGGCCGGGGAACGTGCGTGAGCTAAAAAATATCGCTGAACAAATCTCCGTTCTTTCGGTTGATAAAAATATTACCGGTAGGGAACTGCAAATATTTCTTCCGCAGAATAATAATAGCAACCGTTTGCCAATGCTGGTGGCATCCAACACACAAAATGCAAACGGCAATGATTTCTCAAACGAAAGAGAAATTCTATACAAGCTGTTTTTCGACATGAAAAAAGATGTAACGGAACTGAAAAAGATGTTTGCGGAAATCATCAAAAATCCTTCCAGTGCAGCTGTTGCTGCTGCGTATGCGCACGACAATTTGATGAATGATTATACTCCTATTGGAGAATTGCAACCCAACACTTCTATCCAGGCTCAACCATATGTACAGGTTCAGGCGCCAGCTGCACACGCTGCACAACCCGTTATCATGGAGCATGAAGACATCCACGAACATGAAGAGGTGGAAGAATCGCTGAACATAATGGACAAGGAAAAAGAGCTGATCATAAAAGCGTTGAAAAAACACAAAGGCAAACGTAAAGATGCCGCGCTTGATTTGGGCATCAGTGAAAGAACCTTGTACAGGAAGCTGAAGGAATACGACATTGATGATTAATTGAGAATTGAGAGTTGAAAATTGAAAATGGAAAATGGAGAGTTATTTAGATTTAACATTTTGTCTAACAGTGAACCATTCTCCTCTCTCAACTTTCAACTCTCCACTCTCAACTATTTTCATACATTTACTTTACTATCGAATTTTACATGAATAAATCGCTCGCAGGAATAATGAAACAAACAGGCTTGGTACTTACTTCGCTGTTGGTGTGCGCCTTTTTGTTTAGCGCATGTTATACTTTTAAAGACATTTCAATTCCGCCTGAGATAAAAACGGCCCGTGTAAATTATTTGGAAAACCACGCCCGTTATATTAACCCGCAGATGAGTCCGCAGTTAACGGATGCATTGCGCCAAAAGATCAACAACCAAACAAGGCTAACACTCATAACGGGCGATGAAGCGGATTACGATATCAGCGGTTTTATAAGCGACTACAGTGTAACAACTTCCGGTATCGCTAATCAACAGGCAGCAAGTAACCGCCTGAACGTTTCTGTTCACATTATATTTAAAAACAGGAAGGACGAAAAGAAAAATTTCGAAGCCGATGTAACCCGCAATTTTGACTTCAATGCCAACCTGAGCTTACAACAGGCGGAATCTCAATTGATGTCTGACATTCTCAAAAACCTTACCGACGAAATTTTCAACCGAATTTTTTCAAACTGGTAAAATGCCGCTATCTTGCTATTCCAGAAATGAATATATCTAATATCATACAAGAACTTTTTCACCAGAAAAGACTTGAAGACGTTTCGTTGGAACAGCTTCAAATGCTTGCTGATGAAGAACCTTATTTTGCTGCCGGGCATTTCCTGCTCTTGAAAAAGTTGCAAGAGACAGCAGATCCCGGATTTGAAAGCCAATTGCATAAAACGGTCCTTTATTTCGGGAACCCTTTGTGGCTGCAATATCTTTTGCAACCAGCTATTCCCGAATCGGTTGCAGAAATAAAACACGGAAACGTTCAGTCTGCGCATATTCCTGTAGGGCAACCAGAAGCTGCAAAAGAGCCGGTTGTTGAGTTTAAACCAGAAATTACTTCCTCGGTCCAGGAAGAAGAAGTTTTGCAAAAAGATGCGGTAAATGACGATAGCGAAGTAATTGATGCACATAGTAACGAGGCCATTAAACTGGAACCTGTTGCGCCAGCGGAAAAACAACCTGCTCTGGATGACAGTTTAGTTTTTGAGCCTTATCATACAATTGACTATTTTGCTTCTTTAGGTATAAAAGTGGGCAAAAATGTGCCTTTGAACGATAAACTTGGCAAACAACTGAAGAGTTTTACAGAGTGGTTAAAGACACTTAAGCGATTGCCAGACAGCGCATTAGCAGCCCAGGAAGCCGAAGATCATTTACCTATGCCAGATGCCCGAGTTGAGGCCATGGCGGAGGTTTCGATAAAAGAAAAAGAAACTTTAACAGAATCAATGGCTGAAGTTCTGTTGAAACAGGGAAAAAAAGAAACAGCGATCGAAATGTACAATAAATTAAGTTTGCTTAATCCCGACAAATCCCATTATTTTGCAGCCAAAATAGAAGCTTTAAAACAAAATTAATATGGTTATTCTTTTCGTTATACTAATCATTCTTGCATGTGTGGTGCTTGGTTTCGTGGTATTGGTACAAAATCCAAAAGGCGGTGGCCTTGCCGGAAATATCGGTGGCATCAGCAACCAGTTTATGGGTGTTAAACAAACAACTGATGTTTTGGAAAAAGGTACATGGATCTTCGCCACAGTTATCGCATTATTGTGCATTTTTTCTGCAGTTTTCATTCCTTCAACCTCTGTAAAAAATAAAGGATTGATTAATGAAGTGGGCAACTCTGTACCGACACAACAGGCTCCTACCCAACCTGCAGCGCAACCTGTGACTCCGGGTACTACGAAATAGCATTTTTTAAATTTCAAATACTTCCCTGTTCTTTAAATTGTTTAATGAACAGGGTTTTTTATTTAATTTAAAGAGATTTTACATCCATGCGCAAAACGTTATTCATCACCCTTGGAGCTATTGTATTAATAGGTGCTATCATCGCCTGGCTTGTTTTTGGGCCGGCTACTTCTTTCACTGAAAAAAGATATTTCCTCAATATCAAAACCGGCAGCGGTTATTCCACTGTGTTGAAGCAAATAGAAACGGAAAAGATCATCAGTTCTACTGCCATTTTTAATTTCCTCGCAAAAAGAATAGACTATCCGCAAAAAATAAAGGCGGGACACTATGAGATTAAAAAAGGAATGAGTGTTTTTTCCATTTTAAGAATGTTGAAAAACGGAAAACAGTCTCCCGTTAATCTTGTTATAACCAAATTGAGAACCAAGGAAGATTTTGCAGGTTTGGTAGGAAGAAAGTTTGAGTGCGATTCTCTTGCTTTTATCAGTTTCCTGAACAACCAGGACTCCCTGAAAAAATATGGTTTGGACACAAATACCATCATGACGGCAGTTTTGCCAAACACTTATACCTATTACTGGAACATTACGCCGGCAAAAGTGTTTACAAAAATATTCGACAGTTATGCGAACTTTTGGACCTCTGAAAGAAAACAGAAGGCCGGACAAAAAGGCTTGGACCCGCAAAAGGCAACTATTCTTGCTTCTATTGTCGAAGAGGAAACCAACAAAAACGACGAAAAAGGAAATATTGCGAGTGTATACATGAACAGAATGGCTAAAGGCATGCGACTGGGTGCGGACCCGACTGTTAAGTTTGCTTTGAAGGATTTTTCACTGAAGAGAATCTACAATAAGCACCTTGCGGTAGAATCACCGTACAATACTTACCGCGTGTATGGCTTGCCTCCCGGCCCAATCTGTACACCTTCCGAAGTAACGATAGACGCGGTTTTGGATGCCCCGAAAACTGATTATATGTTCTTTGTAGCCAAAAGTGATTTCTCAGGTCATCATAACTTTGCTGCTACATACGAGGAGCATTTAAAGTATGCAAAAGAATACCAGCTGGCACTGGATAAATGGATGGAGAAAAAAGCTGCGAAGGACAGCTTGGAAACTAATTGAAAGTTGAAAATTGAAAATGAGAGTACACTCTTAGGTTAATTTTCAACTTTCAACTTTCAATTTTCAACTACTAAACGCATGACAAAGTTGCAACGCATCTTAATTTCAACTGGCCCTATTAATTATTTAATAGAGAAAAGCAAGGTGTGGGAACTACCGGGCTTTCAGGGTTTGTGTTTGTATGATGTGGTGTCGTTTTTTGGAACACGTGTTAAAGAAGTTGGTTTGAGTGAAAGAGCAGCAGCAATTTCCTTTAATTTATTGATGGCGATTCCAGCGGCGACGATTTTCCTTTGCACGCTTATTCCTTACATGCCGGTGTCAAAACTGATTACACGTGAGTTACTTCTGCTAACAAGAGACATTACGCCTAACCTTAACACTTATTTGCTGGTAAAAGATTTCCTTGTCGACTTCCTTGACACCCCGCGGGAAGGCTTGCTGTCATTGGGTTTCGTGTTGGTGATGTTCACTTCTTCCAATGCAATGATCGGTGTCATGCGTTCCTTCAACAGATCATTGATGCACTCAACGAAACGTAATTTCTTTCAGAAAAGATGGGTGGCGCTCAAACTTACAGTGCTACTTATTTTCCTGATCATTGCAACCGTTATGCTGTTGGTAACCCAAGGTGCGGCGCTAAAATGGATCCTGAAAGCAATGCACATGCACAGAACGGATGCCTGGACGATGTTCTTTATTAAATTCATCCGCTTTATTATTATCGTGGCATTGTTCTTTTACGGCATTTCGTTTATGTATAAATATGCCCCTGCAGTAAAAAACAGGCAAAAATTGAATACACCGGGCAGTATTCTGGCAACATTTCTAACGGTTTTGCTCACTCTTGCTTTCTCATACTGGGTTAACAAGTTTGGTAACTACAACAAGATCTATGGTTCCATTGGTACCATTATTATCCTAATGGTGCTTATATTCTTAAATTCTCTTGTACTATTGATCGGATACGAATTGAATGTGAGCATTCAATCCCTGAAGATAATAGCAGCCAATAGAAAGCAAGATCACGAGCAGGAATTGCAGAAAGCAAGGTAAATTTCCTCCCTCCGTACTTACCTTACATGCAGCTTTTATATGCATTTAATAGTCTTATCATTGGAAATAAGCGTTTGCTCTTATGCGTTGATTTATAAATATTTATAATACACATATAAACCGTATCCCAGCTCTTATATTCTATTTTTTGTATAACTTTATTAAGCCTTAAAATTCACTTATATGAAAACAAAATTGATCACCCTGTTGCTCGGTATATTTGCCCTTAGCTCATCGGTCCATGCGCAAAATGGCCTTGCAATAGGATCTGCTTTGCCAAAAGCAACAATTAAAATGAAGGACGTATCAGGCAAAGTTGTTTGCCTTGACGATGCAAAAGAATCAAACGGATTACTTGTAATGTTCAGCTGCAATACCTGTCCATACGTTATCAAAAATCAACAACGCACAAAAGATATCTGCGAATATGCTAAAAGCAAAAACATTGGTGTTATTATTCTGAATGCAAACGAAGGCAACAGAGCAAATGAAGACTCTTTTGCTTCAATGAAAGAATACGCAAAAGCGCAGAACTATAAATGGTTTTATGCAGTGGACAGCAACAATGATCTCGCAGATGCATTTGGTGCTAACAGAACGCCTGAATGTTTTTTATTTGATAAAAATGGCAAACTCGTTTATCACGGCGCCATCGACGACAGCCCTTCCGACGAAACCAAAGTAAGCCGTCATCATTTACAGGAAGCCATGAACGAAACCCTCGCCGACAAACCGGTTACAGTGAAAGAAACAAGATCTGTGGGGTGTGTGATTAAGAGGAAGGGGTAAGCCCAATTTGAAAATGAGAAGCTTTGGGTCTTAACTTCTCTACTAATTTCAATAATGAAAAAGGGTCGAACATTATTAAAATGTTCGACCCTTTTTCATTATCAAATTTTCAAATCTTCAAATTCTCAAATTATTTCTACTGGCCAGCCTTATCAACCGCCAGTACCGTTCTCGCGCCAAGCTCACGTGCTACACGCATTACAGCCACTACGTTTTCTACGGGCACCACTTTATCCGCATTGATCACAATAGAAGGTTGATCTGTTTCTTTTGCCAGAATTGGTTGCAATTTTTGTTTTAATTCTTCCAGCGTCACCTTGGTTGTACCAACATAAAAGTTATTGTTTACATCAATAGAAACAACCACCGTTTGCTTTGCCTTTGTATCACTTTTGGCCTTTGGCTGCGAAAGCTTGATCACATTGGGATTTGCCAACGTTGACACAATAAGGAAGAACAACAAGAGTATGAACAATATATCGTTGAGCGCACCTGTGTGCACCTCTGCATGCGATCTTAATCTTCTTTTTAAATTCATTATTCAAATTTTGATTAGTGGGAGACGCGTTCAATGCGTCTCTACAGTACCCATCATTTATCATTATCTCGTCGGTTCCTGCAATATATCAATAAACTCTGCGCTTGCAGCTTCCATTTTGTTAGCATTTTTATCGATTTGCGCGTTCAAAAAGCTGTAGCCAACATAAGCGATCAAACCGATGATAAGCCCGCTTGCAGAAGTGATCATCTTCACATAAATACCACCGGCGATGGTGCTCAAAGTATATTCTCCTGTGGACGAAATTCCATAAAACAATTGCACCATACCTACGATTGTTCCCAAAAACCCAAACATGGGAGCAATACCGGCGATCAAAGACAATGCAGAAAGGTTTTTCTCCATTTTGTACATCTCAAGTTTCCCAACATTTTCCATGCTTTTTTCAATAGCGTCAATTGGTTTGCCTATGCGCTGTAAGCCTTTATCGATCATTCTTGCAACAGGGTTATCGGTATTTTTTGCCAATGCCCTTGCCGAAGAAATATTTCCCGCCAAAATATTATCGCGAATAATGTTAATAAAATTCGGATCTACTTTGCTTGCTTTATTAATAGCGATCCATCTTTCGAAGAAAAAATAAATAGCCAGTACCAAAAGTAAAAACAGCGGAATCATCAAAATACCACCCTGCATTAGCAGGCCCCATAAGTTCATCTGAGGCGCAGGAGTAGCTGCCGTTGTGGCTGTGTGTGTAGAATCAATCAATCGTTTTGCGGAATCTGTGATCTGCAATAAGAAAATATTCATGTAAGGCTGTTTATTTGAACAAAAATAAAAGAACTAAGCAAACGATGCTCCAATTCTATGCTCAACGTGAAAAAACATGGTTAATTGTTGATAAAATTGTGTATTGGCAGGCTTTTAACAATTCAAAGTAAAAAGTAAAAAATCAAAAGTCAAAAATGGCCTCCTGGTTGCAACTTTCCCAATTTTTGACTTTTGATTTTTTACTTTTTACTTTTTAATTCCCCGTTCCCGCTTGCCTCACCATCATCGCCTGTATCTGTTTCATCGTTTTCTCCATACCATCTGCACTACCATCCAGGAAAATGACGTTTCCTTTGCCGTATTCAGCGAAGTTTTTGACAGCTTCTGTCCACATGCTGAACAGGATTACGTTCGTGTCAAGATTTGCTTGTTTCATTTCAGCAGCGGCCTGGCTCATACCCTTTGCCACTTCTTCACGGAAAAGCGCCACACCCTGCCCGCGCAATCTTGCCGCTTCGCGTTCTGCTTCTGCAGCAATTTTGATCGCATTACCTTCTGCTTCTGCAGCTTTGGTTTTTGTGATCAGCATTGCCTGCCCCTCATTTTCAGCAGCAGCTTTCAGGTTGTTGCTTGCCACCACTTTGCTCATACTTTCCAGAATCGCTTTATCAAATGTGATGTCGTTTATCTGCAAATCGATCAGGTGATAACCCCACTCTTCCAATAAAAGATCGATCTGCTCTTTTACGTATTCAACGATCTCTCTTCTCAATGCAAGGATCTCTGCTTGCCTTTTCGTGGCAACAAAAGAACGGATCGTTCCTTCGATGGTTCTGGAAAGCGCCTGCATCAAATCCCTTTCACTGATAAATTTAAAGGCTACCTTTTTTATTGTTTCGTCTTGTTCGTTTTGAACAGCATACAGCAACATGCTTTTAAAATAAACATTCGCCTGATCTGCTGTTACTGCCTGGAACTCCATTTCCACGGAACGATTTTGTATGGAAACTCGTTTGGAGATCTGATCAAGGAAAGGAATAATAACGTTAAGACCGGGATGTAATACACGCTGGTATTTACCAAAACGGGTAACTACGCCAACCGTTCCCTGGGCAATCGTTTTAAGGCCCATTAGAATAATCAACAGGACAACGGCCAAAATAATTAAGGGGGTTGAGACCATAATTTAGAATTTAGGATTGAAAATACAGCTTTAGCGTGAATGGTCAATCGAGAAACGTGAATCATGAATCTTGAGTGCAGCAGCAAAACAAAATCCGGCAGTGCTTTTTTCTAAAAAATAAAGAAGTTACAACACGGGGAAGAAAAAACCACAGCTTGGGTCTCCCAATTCACGTTTCACCATTCACCTTTCACGTGTTAAATTTGAAAAATGAACAACCATTACAACATCATAATTATTGGCGGCGGCCCGATCGGGCTTGCTTGTGCACTAGAAGCAAAAAAGGCAGGACTTAATTACCTTATTATTGAAAAAGGTTGCCTGGTAAATTCGCTGTATAACTATCCCATGAACATGACCTTTTTCTCTACCTCTGAGAAAATTGAAATTGGAGAAATACCTTTTGTCTCCAACAATATAAAACCAACGAGACCCGAGGCACTCGAATATTACAGACGCGTGGCAACGTCCAATCAATTAAAAATTAACCTGCAGGAAAAGGTAGAAAGAGTGAAGCAAACGGCTAAGCACAATTACGAAGTTGTTACATCAAAAAATTTCTACTACGCCCAGAATGTGATCATCGCAACAGGGTTTTACGACATTCCCAACTTAATGAACATCTCCGGCGAAGATTTACCTAAAGTTGCACATTACTATAAGGATCCACACTTTTATGCGATGCAAAAAGTACTGGTAGTAGGTGCGGCAAACTCTGCTGTGGATGCTGCATTGGAAACCTTCCGCAAAGGCGCTGAAGTGACTATGGTTGTCAAAGGCCCAGCCATTGGCGAAAGGGTGAAATATTGGGTGAAACCAGATATTGAAAACAGGATTAAGGAAGGCAGCATCAAAGCATATTTCAATTCAACGGTCACGGCTATTCGCGGAAAGGATGTGGACATTCAAACGACTGATGGAATTGTAACCGTCCCGAATGATTATGTCATCGCAATGACGGGCTATCAACCAAATTTTGAGTTCCTGAAAAATATTGGCATCGAATTATCAGACGATGCCGATTTGTGCCCCACTTACAATCCGGATACAATGGAAACAAATTTGCCAGGCATTTATCTCGCAGGTGTTGTGTGCGGAGGCATGAATACACACGTGTGGTTCATTGAAAACTCAAGGGTGCACGCAGAGAAGGTAGTGAAGGATATTGTGGTGAAGAACAGCAAGCTGGAGGACGCTTAAGAGAGGCTGCGCCTATTTTTCTTTGCCACTGAGGCACAGAAGGCACTGAGTTTTACCAAGAATGTCTATGAAAGGTATAAAGAAGTTTATCGGTCAAATGATAAACAGTTTATAGTTCAGTCCTCATGTATCATAGTTTTTCCGCTAGCAATAACTCTGTACTATCTGTGCTTCTGTGGCAAATCCAAAAGCGAAGCTTTTAACTTCTTTCCTCCCACAATCTCGCCAAATGCACCAAAGTCTCAACACTTTTTTGCATGTCTTGTATGCTCACATATTCGTGTTTGCTGTGCAGCGCCATTTCGCCCGTAAACAAATTAGGGCAAGGTAAACCCATGTATGAAAAACGTGAGCCATCTGTGCCGCCACGTATAATCAGTTTTGCAAAGTCAATTCCCGCTCTTTTGATTGCATCCTCTGCAAACTGCGTCACCTGAGGGTTTTGATCTAACACTTCTTTCATATTTCGGTATTGCTCTTTCACAACAAAATCTGCTTTTGCGCCAGGAAATTTTTTCACGGTAGCTTCCAATTGTTGTTGCAAAAAGCTTTCGTATTCTTTCAATTTCGCCGTAACAAAATCGCGAATAATGAAACTTACGGTAACTTTTTCCGCAATACCTTCAATATGTATTGGATGAACAAATCCTAATCTACCGTCTGTAGTTTCAGGAGACAACGCATCTTTAGGCAACGAATCCAAAAAGCTTGATGCAACTTTTAAAGCATTGACCAGTTTATCTTTCGCTGTTCCCGGATGTGCAATAATCCCGTAGATATTAATCGTAACACCATCAGCAGAAAAGTTTTCATCTTCCAATGATCCCAACTCGCCGCCATCAAGTGTGTACCCGAAATCAGCGCCAAGTTTTTTCATATCTACTTTATCAACACCACGACCTATCTCTTCATCAGGTGTAAAGAGAATTTTAATTTCTCCGTGTTTAATTTCCGGATGAGTAATCAGGAAATTCGCCAGATCCATGATGATCGCAACACCAGCCTTATCATCTGCACCCAGCAAAGTATTTCCGGATGCGGTGATGATATCGTCTCCTATTTTGGTTTTCAAATAAGGATGTTCTTTTGTGGTGATCACTTGTGTATTGTCGTCTGGCAAAATAATATCACTGCCATCGTAATTTTTATGCACGATTGGCTTTACATCTTTGCCACTGCAATCCGGCGCTGTATCTACATGGGAGCAGAAACAAATAACAGGAACCTTTTTGTCCGTATTAGAAGGTATCGTTGCGTACACATATCCAAACTCATCAAGATGCGCATCCTCAACACCAATGGCTTTCAATTCCGTTACCAATATACGGCTGAGATCTTTCTGCTTTTCAGTTGATGGTTGTGTTTTAGAATGCGGATCGCTCTGTGTGTCTATTTGCACGTACCGTAAAAATCTTTCCGTAACTGTATATTGATAATTTTGGAACATAATTGGATATTTTTGGGCAAATTAACGCATCTATGGAATCTGTCAATCAACAAAAGAGGAGTTTCTTTAAGCAGGGCTGGGTTAGAGCCATCGGTTTACTGGCTGCTTTTTTATTGATGAATATTGTGGTTGGGCTTATTTTCGCGAGCTACGTGATGGCTGAGCATGCTGAAGAAATCAAAAATAAAACCTTCGATTTGCAGGATGCCTTGTCAGGCCCATTGTTCCGCCCGCTCACATTGCTTGCCGTTACTATTATCGGCTTCGTGTTGGTTTGGCTCTTCACCAAATTCTTTGATAAACGTTCCGTTTATTCGCTGGGATTTCAATGGCAAGGCTATGCAAGCCAGGCGGGCGTAGGCTTTTCACTACCTTTTATTTTACTCGGCATTGGCACGCTGATCTTGTCTTATTCAAAATATCTCACGTGGACAGACATTCATTTCGATGGAACACTGTTTTTTATTAATGTAGTTTTAATGCTTTTGGTAGCATTTGGAGAAGAACTTATTTTCAGGGGTTACGTACTTAATAATCTGATGCAGTCACAAAAAAGACGTGTTGCCTTGCTCACCAGCGCATTGTTATTTGCAACTTTTCATATGGGAAGTCCTGGTGCAAACATATTACCATTGATAAATGTATTTCTTGCAGGATTGTTGCTGGGTGTAAACTATAGTCATACCCGAAACCTGTGGTTTGGAATAGCTTTTCATTTTGCATGGAATTTTTTCCAGGGACCTGTCTTAGGCTACAAAGTGAGCGGCAAAGTTTTCGGAAGCATTTTAGAACAGGATTTACAGGGACCTGCATTGTTAACCGGAGGGAAGTTTGGATTTGAGGGTTCTACCCTTTGCACAGTAATGACGCTAATTACAGCAATTTTGCTGGAGTGGTTGTATGTATCGAAAACTGAGAAAGTAGTGAGTGTTGAGTTATGAGTAATGAGTTATGGATGGCTGAAATTGCCAACAACTATAAACAAACAACTCATCACTCATAACTCACTACTCAAAACCCAAAATTATTTTTTCGCAACTCGCTTCTTCGACTGCTGTTGCTGCTGTTTTTTCACTGCAGCTGCTGCTTCTGCCTCCTGCTGTTTTTTTAAGTCATCTTCGTAAACAACAGTACGTTTTGGGATAATTAATTCATCAGAAATATCGCGCATTACTTCTCTTGCATTAATGAGCATCCCTTCGGAAATTTCAACAAACTTCCAGGAGACACCTTCGTCTTCGGATTTACCAACAACATACGTTGTAACCCAGGCTTTGCGTTCATTGTAATACACTTCTTTTATTTTCTCCACCACACACTGCCAGGCATTGTCCTTGGAAACAATTTGCAACACATGCTGGGTGGAAACTTTTTCGCCAATATCCTGGTTAAGTACCATCCACAGGCGTTCTGCATAATCAATAACGCCGGCTTTACCGCCTAAGAACTTTATAAGTCCGGGTTGAGTTAGCGACACATACTGATCCCACAATTTGTTTTGATAAGCTTTGTCCAGGCTGTCTGCAAAATACGCAGCTCTCTGCTTAATAAATGCGCTGTCGAGTTCCTGCGCGTTGGACATAAGAGGGCATAGAAAGAGAAGAACTAATACTCGGGTACATATTGTTTTCATCGGATCGAATTTGAACACAAAATAAAAAAACTGCTGAAAGAAAAGTATAGTATTTACACTCAACTTTCAGCAGTAATTTATCTATTTGTTCAAAAGAAACTATGGCATAATAATGCGGGACTTGCTGCCTACGATCTCCACCAATTCAAGGTCGAAGATAAGATCTTCACCAGCCAAAGGATGGTTCGCATCAAGGATCACAACGTCATCTTTTACTTCTGCAATAACAACGGGAAACACATGTCCCTCCGCGTTATTCAGATTCAAACGCATGCCTTTTTCTGGAGTCATTCCTTCTGGAAACTGATTGCGTGGAAATTCAATGATCATCTCCGGATTTTTCGGACCATATGCATTGTCAACGGGAATGTTGATCGTTTTTTTCTCACCAACAGCCATACCAGTTACGCCATCATCAAAACCCTTGATCACCATTCCACCGCCCACTTCAAACTCCAAAGGTTCGCGTCCTTCTGAGCTATCAAAAGTTTCTCCGTTTGTAAGACGGCCATGATAATGTACTTTAACTGTATCGCCACTTTTCACTTGTTGCATAAAATATTTTTTAAAAATTTATAGTTATCGGCCTCTCATTTCTTCTCAACGTGATAGCAATGCGCCCTAAAAACAAGGAAAGTTCCAGATTCATGAGCTTACACAGCGAAACAGTGAAAACAAAAGGATGCGAAATATCGGCAAGGTAAGGCGTTTATGTCCAATTTGAAAATTTGAGGATTTGAAAATTTGAAAATTCTTTGGGTGTGTCATTTTTGAATTTCCCAACCCATTTAGTGAGCTAAATTCCAAAAATGAAAGTTGCATAGAAAGAATTTTCAAATTTTCATATTTTCAAATCTTCAAATCAACACTTCACTTTCTAACAATTATTATGAGAAAACCTTTTTCAAAAATTTTCCTCTTTTTATTGTTCTTGACAATAACATTTTCTATAGCTGCGCAAAAAACAAGCATTGTTACCGGCGCGGAAACAATGGAGGAATATCTTCCGCTGCTGAAGGGCAAGTCCGTTGCCGTTTTTGCGAATCAAACATCCATTATTGGCCATACGCATTTGATTGATACATTATTATCAAAAGGCGTGGTAATCAAAAAAATATTCGCTCCTGAACACGGCTTTCGCGGCAATGCGGATGCAGGCGAGAAAGTGCAAAACTCTGTCGATCAGCAAACAGGCATTCCGGTAATTTCTTTATATGGAAGCAAAACAAAACCTACTGCGGATCAGCTACAGGATGTAGACATTATTTTGTTCGACATACAGGATGTTGGAGTAAGATTTTACACATTCATTTCTTCTTTGCAGGATCTTATGGAAAGTGCTGTTGTATACAACAAACCTTTGATTGTTCTCGACAGGCCAAACCCCAATGGCTTTTACGTAGATGGACCTGTGCTTGATAAAAAGTTCAAATCATTTGTGGGCATGCAATCCGTTCCGTTAGTATACGGAATGACCATTGGTGAATATGCAAAAATGCTGGTGGGAGAAAAATGGTTTGACGCCGCAGTCAATCAGAAGATATCTTCATTCAAGCTTACTATCATCACTTGTAAAAACTATACACATAAAAGTCACTACACCTTGCCTGTAAAGCCATCGCCTAATTTACCAAATGCTCAATCTGTTTACCTCTACCCGTCCCTTTGTTTTTTCGAAGGCACGCAGGTAAGCCTGGGACGCGGTACAGACAAGCCTTTTCAGATTTTCGGCAGTCCTGAATTCCCAACTGATCTTTTTTCATTTACACCGCAAAGCGTAGAAGGCGCAAAAAATCCGCCTTTGCTAAATCAGAAATGCTATGGGTATGATCTTAGCAAAATCGATGCGCTAAAGGAAATTGACGGCAAACTTCAACTGAAATGGTTGCTCAAGGCCTACTCATTGTACAAAGACAAAGACAACTTTTTTCTCGCCAATAATTTCTTCAACAAACTCGCCGGCAACGATGTGTTGATGCAGCAGATAAAAGAAGGCAAAACGGAAAAACAAATTCGCGAAAGCTGGCAGGAGGAACTGAACAAGTTTAAATCTATAAGAAAAAAATATCTGCTTTATAGCGAATAATAGGGAATTAAAAATTGAAGATTGAAAATGGGAACGCAGATTTTCATGATTGTCATCAAAATCTTGAAAATCTGCGTTCCCTTCATTTTCAACTTTCAACTTTCAACTTTCAATTTTCAATTATCATTTACTTTTGTTCCATGCGGAAAAACATACGAATCGTTTTTATGGGGACTCCGGAATTTGCAGTCGCTTCTTTGGATGCGCTTGTTAATGCCGGTTACAATATTGTTGGCGTTGTTACAGCACCTGATAAGCCAGCCGGCCGCGGCATGAAACTAACAGAAAGTGCGGTAAAAAAATATGCAGTAGAAAAAGGATTACATATCCTTCAACCTGAAAAGTTGAAAAATCCTGAATTCCTTGAACAACTGCGTAGTCTAAACGCAGATCTGCAAGTCGTCGTGGCATTTCGTATGTTGCCTGAAATCGTTTGGAACATGCCACCAATGGGCACTATAAATGTCCATGGTTCCTTACTGCCTCAGTATCGCGGCGCGGCTCCTATCAATTGGGCTGTGATCAATGGAGAAAAAGAAACCGGCGTTACTACTTTCAAGTTGCAGCATGAAATTGATACCGGCAATATTCTTCTGCAGGACCGTTTTACTATTGCTGAAAATGATACTGCGGGTGAAGTGCATGACCGCATGAAAGAAATCGGTGCTCAGCTTTTGGTAAAAACGGTTGATGGCCTTGTTAACGATAGCCTCAAAGAAATTGAGCAGGACAATACAACCGAGCTTAAACACGCACCGAAAATATTTACCGAAACATGTAAAATAGATTGGTCGAAGTCTGCGGACGCCGTGTACAACCAAATCCGCGGCCTGTGTCCGTATCCCGCTGCCTTCACGCAATTGGATGGCAAAACTCTGAAAATATATTCAGCAAAAAAAGAACATAGCAAACATCCCGACACACCCGGCACCATTTGCACCGATAAAAAAACATTCCTGAAATTCGCCACCGCAGATGGTTACATTTCCGTACAAGAAATTCAGTTAGAAGGAAAAAAGCGGATGGGTGTGGAAGATTTTTTGCGCGGCTACAGATAAGAGAATGTGGAAATGTGAAAATATGGAAATGTGGAAATGAAGAGGCTGTCTTCAAAAGCGATTAGATAATCTTTTCGAATGTCTGTGACTTAATTAGTTGTTTTGAAAATTATACTAAAAGAATTTTCACATTTTCATATTTTCACATTTCCACATTTTCAGGTGGCTTCAAACCACAGCGGTTTCTCATCATTCCAATCACCATTGTAATTAATGAAAAGCTCCTCGCCCTGCTCTATGTCGCGGACGGTTTTTATGTAAATGAGGTGCTCGTCGAAATCCATTTCATATTCGCAATTGCTTATGAAGCTGTGATTGTACATCGGCACGTAGCCAAGCGCCATACAGCATTGATTTCTTTCCGTACCCCATTCAAAAATATAATCGTGCAGCAGGGTTTGATCAAGTAGTTTTCTGTCATTTGCATCCATCACAATCACGGGCGCCACTTCAATAATTGTTTTCGCTTCAAGCCGCTCAGAAGTAAAAACACCTTTTCCCATATTTTCAGTGAGAGAAATAAATAAACAAGGAAGGATCATGATTATAATTAAAATATTTTTTCTGCTGCAATTTGCAGAAATTTGCCCGTATTTTTCCGGAGAAATGTACGGGCCAAGTTATTAACGAGAACGATAAACCAGCAGTAGCATGTCTTTAGAGCTAGAAACACAAAGCATCCGAGAACAGTTTGAGCAAATTATTCAAACTGAAGATAAACTGCAGATCAAAGACTTCCTGAATAAGCAAAAAATTAGTGATGTAGCTGATCTGGTGTATGAATATGAGGACTATTCGGAAAAAATTATCGGGGGCATGAGCGTGCACCGCGCAGCCAGCGTTTTCAAAATCCTGGATCTGGGTGTGCAAAAGACGATCATTAAAGAACTTCCTCCTTCAAAGACAGCCGAACTGCTGAACGAGCTACCCGCCGATGACCGCACCGACTTTTTAGAAGAACTTCCTAAAAGTGCGATCCGCGACCTGATTAAACTACTGGACCCGGAAGAAATCAAAATCACTCTTTCCTTATTAGGTTATCCTGAAGACAGTGTAGGAAGGCTGATGACACCGGACTACGTCTACATTTACGAATATTTTACGGTAGAGCAGGTTCTTTCGACCATCAGGAAGCACGGAAAAAACAGTGAAACGGTCGATGTCATTTATGTGATCAATGAAAAAGGGGAATTGGTTGATGATATTAAGATCCGTGACATCATTCTTGCGACACCTGACCAACGCGTAAACGAAATATTGGACGGTCGTATTGTAGCTCTTAAGGCTACCGATGACCAAGAGCATGCCAGCCAGGTGTTTAAAATGAACAACCGCGTGGCGCTTCCGGTAGTAGATGACAATAATGTTTTGCTGGGCATCGTAACCATAGATGATATGCTTTGGGTGGCCAACGAAGAGTATAGCGAGGATATACAAAAAATCGGGGGTACAGAAGCGTTGGATGAACCATACCTCGATATTCCCATTATAAAACTGGTAAAGAAAAGAGCAGGCTGGTTGATCATCCTTTTCCTGGGCGAAATGTTGACCGCAACCGCGATGCAGCATTTTCAAGATGAGATCAGCAAAGCGCTCGTTCTTTCTTTGTTTATTCCATTGATTATGAGTAGTGGAGGAAACAGCGGCTCACAAGCCTCTACCCTTATTATTCAGGCAATGGCACTGGGAGAAATTACGATTGGAGATTGGTGGAGGGTAATGCGTAGGGAGATTATCTCGGGTCTGTTGCTCGGAGTTGTCCTCGGAAGCATTGGTTATCTGCGTATTATCCTGTGGCAAAACCTTCACGTGTTTGACTATGGCATTCACTGGCATCTCGTGGCAGTTACCATTTTCTTTTCTTTAATAGGCATCGTTCTTTGGGGAAGCCTGATGGGCTCCATGCTACCGATCGTTCTAAAAAGATGTAGGCTTGACCCTGCTACATCTTCGGCACCGTTCGTTGCCACCCTGGTCGACGTTACCGGTATAGTTATTTATTTCTCAGTAGCCTTTATGGTCTTAAAAGGCGTTCTTTTGTAAATAAACGCTTAAAAATCAACACATAACACTTAACGTGGGTCCTGTGGTGCAGGCCTTCCAATCTATAGTGCACTAGCGTTCAGCATTAGGCGTTGAGCGTTAAGGCCTAAAATCAGAACGCCCAATGCAGAATGTTTGATACATCCGGCATTGGGCGTTTAGTTTCTTATAGTAATAATCACTGTTTCAAGGAGCTTTTCTATTGAGAAGGCCATCCGACTTAAGCAGGATGGCCTCTAACGATTGCTTGCCTTATAAAAAACAGATACTATTTTTTCAAAGAATCAACTTTCTTTTCAGCAGCTTTTACTGTAGAATCAGCAGCTTTCACTGTAGAATCAGCAGCTTTCACTGTAGAATCAGTAGCAGCAGCAGTAGCAGCAACTGTAGAATCAACTTTAGTTGAATCAGCAGATTTAGTTTCTGTAGAAGCGGAGTTGTTACAAGCTGCGAATGCACCGATAGCTAAAACTACGAATAACTTTTTCATGTGAGTTTCTTTGTTTTGTTTAATGAATGATTTCATGTTTATACGCGGATTTGAAAAAGGTAACCCCTAACCGGAAAATTTTTTTTTATGATTTTTTGTGGGTGACTATTTGTTATTTTGAGTATTAAAATTGAGTTAAGCGTGTGATTACAGATTCCAACGAAAAATTATTGCTTGAAGGACTGGCGAAAGACGACAAAACGGCCATTGAAACGATTTATAAACAGAATTATAATACCATCCAGGCTTTTGTACTGAATAATAACGGTTCCGTGGATGACGCAAGGGACCTTTTCCAGGAAGCCATTATAGTATTATATGAAAAGGCAAAAAGAGACGATTTTGAACTTAGTTGCCAGATAAAAACCTATTTATATTCTGTTACAAGACGTCTCTGGTTAAAAAAATTGCAGTCACAACAAAGGTTCAGCGGCGAGATCAGCCACGTTGCGGAAGTAGTTCCTGTGGAGGATGAACTCGAAAGACACAATCAGAAAGCACAGGAATTTGAAATGATGGAAAAAGCGCTGAATGGCCTTGGCGAACCCTGCAAAAGTTTACTTGAAGCGTATTATCTCCAAAAGAGAAATATGGAGGAAATAGCAGGAAACTTTGGATATACAAATGCAAACAATGCAAAAAATCAGAAGTATAAATGCCTGATGCGTTTGAAAAAGATATTTTTTGCACAATATAAAAACGAGGACTAATAATGGAAGAACTCCAATTATTGGAAGCTGTTGAAAGGTATCTCTCCGGGGAAATGACGCCGGAAGAAGTGAGAAACTTTGAGCAACTCCGTAAAAGCGACCCAAGCGTAGATCAAATGGTGGTGCAGCACTCAATGTTTCTGCATCAGCTTACCGGTTTTGGTGAAAATAGATCACTGAAACACAATCTCCATAATATTCACCAGCAATTATTGCAAAACGGCGACATTAAAGAAGTGCAGCCAAAAGCAAAAGTGGTGAGTTTCTTAAAGAAATATCGCAAGGTATTGGCAGCTGCAGCATGTATTGCAGGCGTCATAGCCTTATCAATCAGCGGCCTAGTAGCTTACTTAACTCCAAAAAGAACGATTAGCGAAATTGAGCAACTGAAAAGAGAACTATATTCCGTTAAAGTTTCTCAAAAACAAACCCAGAACGAGATCAATAGTTTTAAAAATGGCTCCTTCAGACCGCCGGCTAGCGGATTTGGTGGTACTGGATTTCTTATTGATGGCAAAGGTTACATCGTAACCAGCGCGCATGTTGTAGCAAAGTCTGACTCTGTGTATGTTCTTAGCAAGGACAATTATTACAAAGCGGCAATCGTAATAGCTGACGAAAACACAGATATCGCGATCCTGAAGATCATTGATGGCCGTTTCCAGCCTTATAAAAACCTTCCTTATGCTATTCACAAAGGAAGTTCAGATTTGGGTGAATCTATTTTTACACTAGGTTTCCCAAGAACTGAAATGGTATATAACCAAGGTTACTTAAGTGCAAAGACCGGTTATAAAGGCGATTCTTCTGCTTACCAGATTACGATTTCTGTAAACCCTGGTAACTCCGGCGGGCCAATCTTCAACGAAGCCGGCGAAGTAATCGGTGTATTGAGCGGTAAGCAAACCACTGCGGAAGGTGTTGTATTCAGCAGTAGAGCGAAAAATATTACCAAAATATTGGAAGAAGCTAAAAAAGCTGACAGCTCCAATAATATCAAATTGAATTACGTTTCCAGCCTGAAAAAAATGGATCGTAAACAGCAGGTTAAAAAAATTGAGGATTGCATTTTTAATGTATTGAGCTACTAAATTTCTTGCTTAGCAAATCTCTTTAATCCCTAAGTATATAAGAAAAGCTCTCGTAACTGAGAGCTTTTCATTTGTAGTTATATGTGAACGTTCATCCCTCGCAGAACAAACGTCGGCTTGATAAATAACAATTAGCTATTCCACAAACTTGTCGGGTACTCCCCTGCTTTCACCAGTTTGTCAATACTTGACTGAACGCCCGGCGCATCTTCCTTATACGTAACACCAAACCATTTTGACGAAGTAGTGATCACGTCGATAACACCATATCCGTCTGTAATGAATTTATCAGCCATTGCCGGCATCAGATATTCAGATTTTGGATTGGCAATATTATGATCGAGGAATTGTGCAAACTTGCTTTTACAAAGCTCAATGAAGTTTGGCGCGAAGCAGAAGAAGTTCATTCCTACGATGGTATTTTCCGCCAATTCTTCTTTCCCTGTTTCTTCTTCAAATACAATCTGGCCGTTGTCTCTGTAGATCTTTGTCCTCTCTGTGATGCCCACCATTTCTTTCTTCTCATTCGTAGCAATAACGCCTCTGCTCACACTACCGTTTTCACTTAATGTGTTTGCAAGTTCATAGGCAATCACTGCATATTTTTTATCGGAAACATCTGTGGTCAAAAATTTGTAGGCTTTCCTGTATGCATCCTGACCGTAAAAATCATCTGCATTGATAACTGCAAATGGCTCTTTCACCGTATCAAAAGCACAAAGGATCGCGTGTGCCGTTCCCCATGGCTTCTTTCTGTCCTCTGGAATGCTGTAGCCTTCGGTGCCCGTGGCTAATTCCTGGTACACATAACCGGTTTCTATTTTGCCTTTTAGCTTGGGTTCAAATATTGCTTTAAAGTCTTCGGCAAAGTCTTTCCTTATGATGAATACAACTTTTTTAAAACCAGCACGGATTGCGTCATAAATTGAATAATCCATTATAGTTTCGCCACTGGGTCCAAACGGCTGTATTTGTTTCATACTTCCATATCTAGAGGCCATACCGGCTGCCAGGATTAATAAGGTTGGTTGCTGCATTTCTGTTGTTTTTGTTTCGGCCGCTAAGATAATATTAGTTTTAAATGAAAAAACACTCAAGGTGAGCGTAAACAATTTAATCAATTATAAAAGCGCAATTGTTGAAAATATTACCAACGCATTTGATAGCAAAAATGTGGCCAGTGTAGACATATTACGATTGGACAAAATACACGAAATAATCTCGGGTAATAAATGGTATAAATTAAAGTATTACTTAGAAACAGCGAGAGACAAACAACGCATAATAACCTTTGGCGGGGCCTATTCCAACCATCTCGTTGCAACAGCTTTTGCCGCGAAAGTGATAGGCAAAGAAAGTATTGGCATAGTGCGCGGAGAAGAGCCGGCAACATACTCTCCCTCATTGAAGGATTCCGTTAGTTACGGCATGCAGTTGATCTTTGTTCCACGCGAAAGCTATAAAAATCGTAGTGACATTTTAGATAAAATTAATGTTGACCCAACCGACGACATCGTTATTGATGAAGGCGGTTTCGGCGAAACAGGCGTAAAAGGAGCTGCAGACATTCTGGAACTTGTTCCGGACCTTACCAGCTACACACATATATTGTGCGCCGTGGGAACGGGCACAATGCTGGCGGGAATCGTACGTGCAGCTCAGCCGCACCAGCACGTGATTGGCATTAGCGCAGTTAAGGGAGCGGATGAATTAACGCCCATCGTTTCTTCTTTTCAACAACCGCCCCATGCAGTATTTGAGATTAATTTCAACTATCATCATGGAGGTTATGCAAAAAAAACACCGGTACTGATCGATTTCATGAACACATTTTATCAAAAAACGGGCATCCCGACTGATTTTGTTTACTCCGGAAAGCTTCTATTCGCTGTAAATGAATTGATTAAAGAGAATTATTTTCCACATAACAGTTCTCTACTTGTTATTCACTGTGGCGGCATCCAGGGCAACAGATCGTTGCCCGCGGGAATGTTGCAATTTTAATCTGATCAAATCCATTTTTTAACGGACTACTAAAGTCATGTCCATTATATTTGCGTTATTGTTTCAAAAATTACCGTTGTTTACATGTTGAGGGCCGTACTTTTTACCTTATTTATTCTTTTTTCATCTATTCTCATTTATGGGCAAGACACATTGCCTTCTATTTCCGTAGTTAAAAAAGCCAGGAATAAAATTTTGATCAGCTGGATCAACCCTTATAAAAATGCGGTGAAACAATTGAGCATACAGCGTTCCAGCGATAGTAAAAAGCAGTTTAAAACAATTATGACGATGCCTGATCCAACTACTCCGCAAAATGGTTTTTTGGATACCCAGGCACCAAATGACAGCATGTACTATAGAATGTATGTGCAATTGGATAGTGGCAAATATGAGTTCAGCAAAGCAAAAAAACCGACTGCAGATACAAGTCGTGCAGTGACAGTTAACGAAGTGATGAGTAATGGGAATGACAAAAAGTATGAGTCTGCGCCCACCACTACAAGGCCAACGCGTGAAACGCCAAATGCCAGAGTAACACCGCCGCCGCCTCCGGAGAGAATTATTGTGATAAAAAGAGCTGACAGCGTAGTTGCCTTTATACCCGAGCGTCAATTCAGGCGCTATAAAGATTCTCTCAATTACAAGACAAGAGACACGATATATTCTGAAACCAATGATACTTTACTGATCAGGCCTTTTGTGCCAAAGGAAGTGTTCAAAGCATCAAAATATGTTTTCACTGAAAAAGAAGGACGTGTAAAAATTTCTTTGCCAGACGCAATGACCAAAAAGTACAGCGTTAAGTTTTTCGAAGAAGACAGCACTTTGCTGTTTGAAATTAAAAAGGTTTCCGAGCCCATCCTGATGCTTGACAAATCCAACTTTGTCCACGGGGGTTGGTTCCGCTTTGAATTATACGAGGACGGCCATCTTAAGGAGAAACAAAAGCTGTATATACCGAAGGATTTTTAGGGGAGTTATTTGTTGTTAGTTAATAGTTGTTAGGCATTATGTGAAGCTTACTACACAATTAAAATGCCACACAAAATGCCTAACAACCAACAACTATCAACTAACAACCAATTTCACTCCAAACACTTTTTCAAAATTCTTTTTTACAAAAGCTTTCGCTTCTTCGAAATCCACTTCCCTTCCAAGCTCCATGGCGATAGAAGTGACTTGTTTATTTTGAATACCGCAGGGAATAATAAAATCAAAATAAGAAAGATCTGTATTTACATTAAGTGCAAAGCCATGCATTGTGATCCAACGGCTACAACGCACACCCATTGCGCAAATTTTCCTTTCTTTGCCCTTCTCTCCCGGATCGAGCCAAACACCTGTTTCTCCCGCAGAACGGTCACCGTGCAAGCCATAATCAGCTAGTGTGAGAATAATTACTTCTTCAAGGTTGCGCAGGTATTTGCCAATATCTGTAGTGAATTTTTCAAGATCAATAATGGGATAACCCACTATTTGCTGAGGGCCGTGAAAAGTAATGTCGCCTCCACGGTTTGTTTTAAAGAATTCGATGCCTCTTTGCTCTCGTTGTTCGTTGCTAATCAGCACATTTTCAATATGCCCGCTTTTACCCAAAGTATAAACCGGCGGATGTTCCACAAAAAACAAATGATGTTCCGTATTGGGAATACCATCTCCCATTTGGTGAGCTTCCTGTTTCAGCTTTACATTTTTCTGCAAAACTTCTTCCTGTAAATCCCAGGCGGCCTGATACGGCATTTTTTCCAGATCCTTGAAAATTACATCCTGCATGGCGCAAAGTTAGGGACTTGAAAATTGAAAATTGAGAGTTGAGCGTTATCAGCACGAATATTAAAAGCTAAACGCTTAAGGCCTAACGCCTAACGCAAACGTAGGCAACTAGCTTTGGACATTAGTCGTTGGGCGTTAAGCATTAGATTGTTAGTCTCTTGTTACTTGTGCCCCTCCTCCCTATTTTTGCACAAATTTCAACTACATGGCCGAATTTGAAGATCAGGATGAATTATTGTCAAATGAAGAGACCAGTGACGAGCTATATGAGCGTTTTACGATAAAAGTCGATAAGGGTCAGGAACCGCTTCGTATCGATAAATTTTTGGTGGCCCGCATAGAAAATGCGACCCGCAACAAAGTGCAAAAATCAATTGATTCAGGGTTGGTGTTGGTAAACAATAAACAAGTCAGTTCCAATTATAAGATTAAACCAACGGATGAAATCATCGTTTACTCCAATAAGGAAGTGCAGGGTGAAGAGATCGTTCCTGAAAATATTCCGCTGAATATTTTTTATGAAGATGATGATATCATGATCATCAACAAACCTGCGGGATTGGTGGTGCACCCGGGTTCCGGCAATTACAATGGCACATTGATCAATGGTGTTGCTTACTATCTGCAACAAAAAAATAAGGATATCACCGAAGAAACGTTACCACGATTTGGGTTGGTTCACCGCATTGATAAAAACACCAGCGGATTGATGGTATTGGCAAAAACTGAAATCGCAGTAAGCTCTTTAGCAAAACAATTTTTCGATCACACAGTGAAACGTCATTACATAGCTCTGGTTTGGGGAGATCTAGAACAGGACGAAGGAACGATCGTTGCCCACGTTGGCCGTCACCAGCGTTTCCGCAAATTATTTGACGCCTACCCGGAAGGAGATTACGGTAAGGACGCAATCACCCACTTTAAAGTGCTTGAACGTTTTGGCTACGTAACATTAGTACAGTGTAGCCTGGAAACGGGGCGCACACACCAGATACGCGTGCACATGCAGCACATTGGCCACCCATTATTCAATGATGATACTTACGGTGGCGACCGCATTGTAAAAGGAACTGTGTTTACCAAATACAAGCAATTTGTTGACAACTGCTTTGCGTTGTGTCCGCGACATGCGTTGCATGCGAAAACACTTGGCTTCGTACATCCGACTTCAAAAGAAGAAGTTTTCTTCAACAGTGACCTTGCAGATGATATGCAGGCAGTGATTGAGAAGTGGAGAAGGTATGTGAGAAAAGAGCCGAATAACTGAGTAACTGAATAACTGAATTTGGCTAAACGCTAAACGCCGAATGCTAAACGCAAAGCCCTTTTTTAGGAATCGTGCGTTTTACATTCGGCATTTTAATTATTCAGTTACTCAGTTATTCAGTTATTCAATCTGTCAAGATATACTGCCATTTCCTGCTGATACTCCTGCGCTACTTTTCTCGCTGCATCTGCAAAGTCTTCTTTTCCTGAAGCGTAAATAATTGCACGGCTTGCGTTTACTAACAGACCACAATCTTTGTTCATCGCTTTTTCGGAAATATCTTTTAAGCTTCCACCTTGTGCACCTACACCGGGAACAAGGTAGAAATGATCGGGAGTAATTTTTCTTATGTTGGTAAATTCTTCTGCTTGTGTTGCACCAATTACAAACATTAAATTTTCAGGACTTCCCCATTTTGAAACAGTACTTAATACTTTTTCGTACAGGTAAGCCTCTCCTGTTTTTTGCAGTTCAAAATCCGATGCACCTTTGTTGGAAGTTAATCCCAGCACGATGGCCCATTTGCCGTTGTATTCAAGAAAGGGAGCCACGCTGTCTTCACCCATATATGGAGCTACGGTTATTGAATCGAAAGGAAGTGCTTCAAAAAAAGCTTTTGCATATTGAGTAGAAGTGTTTCCTATGTCACCGCGTTTCGCGTCAGCAATTGTAAAGATCTCTTGCGGAATATACTCCACTGTTTTTTGCATTGCCTCCCAGCCTTTCAGTCCGTGCGCTTCATAAAAAGCGGTGTTGATCTTATAGCTTACGCAAAGATCTTTTGTAGCATCAATGATCGCTTTATTGAACTCGAAAATAGCATCGGGATGCGATTGTAAATGAGCGGGAATCTTGGTAATATCTGTATCTAAACCCACACACAAATACGATTTCTTTTTTTTGATTTGTTCAACCAGTTGCTGACGTGTCATGCCGCGAAGATATTAAATAGAACCCGTTCTGCCACCATCCACGCGAATGCTTGTGCCTGTTACATAGCTGGCCGCAGGTGTTGCCAAAAAAGCAGCCACTGCAGCTATTTCCGAAGCTTCACCAAAACGCTTCATCGGAATGTCTTTTTCCATTTCCCTTTCAACCGTTTCCGTGTCGCTGTTTTTGGCTTTAACGACGCCTTCAATTATATTGTCTAGCCTTGCTGTTTTGGTATAGCCGGGTAAAATATTGTTGACGGTAATATTGAATTGCCCCAATTCATTCGACATTGTTTTGGCCCACGAAGCTACTGCCGCACGAATTGTATTGGATACGCCCAAATTATTCAGAGGAATTTTTACCGACGTTGAAATAATATTGATGATCCTTCCATAGCCCTCTTTCTTCATGCCGGGTACAACAGCTTTTGTCAGTATCTGGTTGCATACAATGTGCTGGCTGAATCCTTTTACAAAATCCTCTTCATGTGCATCAATGATGGCACCAGCTTTGGGGCCGCCGGAATTATTGATCAAAATGTGTATGTTGGTTTTGGCAACGACTTCTTCAATGGCTGTTCTAACTTCTTCAGGCTTTGAAAAATCCGCCACATGATAACTGTGGTTCTGCTGTTCATCCGAATGCAATCTTAAAACAGCTTCCTTTAAAGCAGATTCATTTCTTGCAAATAAAATACACGTTGCGCCCAGCAGCGCCAACTCTTCTGCTATCGCCAAACCTATACCTTGCGTACTACCGCAAACAACAGCGGTTTTTCCTGTGAGTGATGTATTCATGGTTTGATTTTTTGAGAGAAGGAACGCAGATTTTTAAGATTTTCATGATTGACGGGATTTAATATTTGAGATTACTTAAGGTAAGCCTACCAGGTTTTATCTGGATACCAAACCATTTATTAAAATCTATTATACCACATAACTAAATTTAAAATCTCATCTTAAAAAATCATGACAATCATGAAAATCTGCGTTCCTGTATTTTACCTAATTCTATCGGGGTAATCCGTAATAACGCCATCTACCCTCTTTGCTACCAGGGAATCATAGATCGCTTTATCGTTTACCGTCCAGGGAATTACTTTTATGTTTTTGCTGTGGCAATCTTCTACCAGCTTTCTCGTTACGAGCTTGTAAGCGGGGCTGTAAATAGTGGGCTTGAAACCAGCCAACGCAAGTTGTTCTTTAAATGTTTTTTTATCATAATCCTCAATCAGAAGCGCGGTTTTCATAGACGGATAGTGCGTCTTTAAATACTCGAGTGTCCGAAAATCAAATGACTGAATGATCACTCTCGAAGTGATTTTCTTTTGTATCAGTACCAGCATCAACGCGTCCACAAACGCAGCGGGTTCCGGATGATAGATATTGTCCGTTGCTTTATTGGTTTTTGTTTCTATGTTATAAAAAACTTTCTTCTTTTTATTCTTCTTCAAATACGTTTCCACACGATCTATGACATCCGTTAGCAATGGTTTTACAGCAGGCATTTTCTTTTGTTCCGGAAATTTTGGATGCGGCTTCAATCCTACATCATAGCGTTTTACGGAATCGTAGTTCATGGTGTAAATATTCAGCGAACGCTGTTCTTTCTCGGTTACAAAACTGCCATCGGGCTTTGTCGTGATGTCGTGATTAAAGAAAGGTTCGTGAGACAAAATGGGTTGCATATCTTTTGTAAAAACAACATCCATTTCAAGCGTAGTTACACCAAGATCAATTGCATGGAGCATCGCTGGAATAGTATTTTCAGGCATCAGACCACGGCCACCGCGGTGACCTTCTAAATCGAAAGCAGGTAATGTATCGATGCTCATGTGCGTTTGCTTTCCTTTTTTTATTTGAAAAGATGAAGTGGTCAAAAGTAAAACAGCGCATATACATACACAGAAAGATTTCAGCATGGTTGTTTTTTAGGTTGGTGTTGAGTAAAAAATCAAAAACTAATGCAACAGCATTACAAGCTTTTGACTTTTTACTTTTCTTTGTTGTACACATTTGTATGCCCCGCCTCCATCATTTTCGCAATCTCATTGGCGTCCGCATTGTCACTAACAGATAAGTGATGCGTAATGTTCTTATAACTTTCCTCGTCTCTGTTTTGGCTCAGCTTAAAAGTATGATCGAGCGCTGTAACTTCAATTTCAAAACCCACAATTGCTTTCGCTAACCTTGTTACATATTCATGTGGCAATTTATCAAATGATGCTTCCGATGCAGAATTGCTTTCAAATTGTTCAGTCGTTCTTCTGAGAATATCGATCAATCTTTCTTCAGACAAAAATGTAAGTTTTCCCCTGGCGTGCACTGCCATGTAATTCCATGTGGAGGCCTGTTGTGGATTCGTGTACCAGCTTGCGCTAACGAACGTATGTGGACCGGTGAAAATTGCCAGCACATTGCTGTTTGCCGCAAATGCTTTTTGATGATCGGTGTTGCGCATTACATGCCCTTCCAAAAACATTCGTCCATCTTTTTCCGAAATTAAGATTGGCACTTGCGAAGCAACCGGGCATTGCTGCTCCTCGCAACCAACTAACATTACAAACGGATGCGCCTGCATAAACTGCAGCACCTTTGCGTGGTCTTTCGTTTTATAGTAAGGGAAACCGTACACGGATGTAATTTGAAAATTTGAGGATTTGAAAATGAGAGACTAAAATACGAATAACTGAATGATTGAATCATTAAATAAAAATAGGGTTGCTTCAAAATTGAAGCAACCTATTTTCAAATTTTCAAATTACCTACCCTTCCACTATTTCAATCACTTTCGTCACTTCAAGGTTTGCGTTGCGCATAGCAATGCTTCTTGCTGCGGCGCCGGCAAATTCTTCGAATGCTTTTTTAGTAATCTCGTCGTTGCTTGCCATGATCGGTTCGCCGTTGTCGCCACCTTCACGGATGCTTTGTACAAGAGGAATTTGGCCAAGCAGAGGAATGTCATATTCTTCAGCCAGTTTCTTACCACCTTCTTTTCCAAAGATGTAGTATTTGTTGTTTGGCAATTCAGCAGGAGTAAAATAGCTCATGTTTTCCACCAAGCCAATGATCGGCACTTTAATTTGCGCCTGACCAAACATGGCAATACCTTTTTTAGCATCTGCAAGGGCAACATCCTGCGGTGTTGTTACAACAACCACACCCGTAACAGGAACAGTTTGCATAAGCGTCAAATGAATATCACCGGTTCCGGGAGGCATGTCGATAATAAGGTAATCAAGCTCGTCCCAATACACATCTGTTACAAACTGGCGGATTGCGCTGCTCGCCATCGGACCGCGCCAAACCACGGCATTTTTCTCATCTACCAACAAACCGATACTCATCAGTTTGATGCCGTATTTCTCCAGGGGAACGATCACACCTTTGTCGTTACCTTCTATTTGCATCATCATAGGGCGTTCGCCACGTACACCGAACATAATAGGTACGCTTGGCCCGTAGATATCTGCATCCATCAAACCTACCTGTGCACCGCCTTGTGCGAGTGCAAGAGCAAGATTCGCAGAAACAGTACTTTTTCCTACGCCTCCTTTACCACTTACTACCGCGATGATGTTTTTTACCTTCGGCAAAACGGCCTGCGTATCCTGGCGGTTACTGCTCGTGTTAGAAGTGAAGTTTACAGTTACTTTAGCTTCTTTATTTACAAGAATTTGCACTGCATTTACGCAGGCATTTCTTATCAGATCCTTTAGCGGACATGCGGGCGTGGTAAGGACCACTGTGAAAGAAACATTGTTGTCATTGATCTCTGTATCCTTAACCATGTTAAGCGTTACAATATCCTTTCCTAAGTCAGGTTCCTGCACGTTGCTCAATGCTTTTAGTATTTGCTCCTGCGTCATGATTTATTTGTTAAAAAAAGAATAATTGGTGCAAAATTAACCAATACTAAGCGTATTAAGTTGCTGTTTATAATAATTGAAGTTGTTATATTTGAGGCGATGAAGAAATTTTTACTACTTCTTTTTATCGGGATGATTGCTATGCGACAGCAAGCCTCTGCCCAATTCGAGACAATAAAAGACTCAGTGGTACAATTGTATGGTGTTATTATGACCGCAGATAGCCTCAGACCCATACCTGCCGTGAGTGTTATGGTTAAAGGACGTGTTCAGGGTACAATGAGTAGTGAAAGTGGAGTGTTCTCCATTGTGGTTTTAAAAGGTGACAAAATTGAATTTACGAGTATTGGTTACAAACCGGTGCTTGTTACCATACCAAGAGACCTCCAGGGGAATCAGCACAGTATGATCCAGCTGATGGTGACTGATACAACTTATTTACCAGCAACGATCATTCGACCGCGTCCTACAAGGGAACAATTTGATCGTGATTTTGTAAATACTGATGTAAAAGCCGATGCGCTTGAAATTGCCCGTCAAAATACCGACGAACAAAAACGGGAGGCCCTCGCCAGGACTATGCCGCGTGACGGAGGCGAAAATACCAACTACAGTTTAAAACAAGACGCTACCAAGCGGTACTATAATGGACAAGTTCCACCAATGAACATCTTTAACCCACTGGCTTGGGGAGAGTTCATCAAGGCCTGGAAACGGGGAGATTTTCGGAACAAAAACTAGCAAAAATCTTTACAACCGGCTTAATCGCCGGTTTTTTTGTGCCTTCGTCTGATGATTGTACTTGGTTTAATGTTTGCAGTAGTAAATTATACTGTAAAATGAATCGGTTAAGTTAAAAGGCAAAAAGTAAAAAAAGCCTGTGTTCCAGTCTCACCGAGGTTTACTTGACCCCTGCGGTTGCTTTTTTCAGTTTTGACTTTTATACATCTTAAACCTTCTTTATCATATTACGTTACTATAAGATAGATATGTAAACTGTTAATATCGATCCCGTATGATAAAACTGTCAATCCTGGCTCCTCCAGCGGCATTGCTGATTATTACCGCGCTCAGTTCCTGCTTTTACACCAGCAGAGAATCCCACAAATTATTTGCAAAAGCAAAAACGGAGCAGTTCGATGTGATCATAGTACCGGGAATTCCTTTTGAAGAGGATGGCTGGAGTCACACCATGAAGGGACGCGTATACTGGTCAAAATATCTGTATGAGCAGGGTATTACCAAAAACATTATTTACTCTGGAGCCGCGGTATATACGCCATACTACGAGTCTGAAATAATGGCTATGTACGCCCGTGCATTAGGCATTCCACAGGAACATGTTTTTACGGAAACTACGGCAGAGCACACTACCGAAAACATTTATTACTCGTACCAAATGGCTAAAAAAATGGGGTTCCAAAAAGTAGCGATTGCTTCTGACCCATATCAAACAAAGATGATCTCCAAGTTTGCAAGGAGAAAAGTGAGTAAGGATATCGTATTGATACCTTTTGTATTCGACACGCTGAAAGCTATGGAGCCGTATATGATCACTCCGGCAATCGATTCAGCAAAAGCCTACAAACCTGACTTTATAAGTATTACGAAAAGAGAAAGTTTCTGGAAGCGTGTTAGAGGAACGTTGGGAGCTAATATCGAGGAGAGCAGATAATTTGAAGATGTGCTAATTTGAAAACGAGGGGCACAGGCATTTGGTCTTTTCTGTAGACATTCTCCAATTCATATAAAATTAGAAATGCCTGGTGTTACATTCTTAAACGAAGTAGCACCAGGCATTTTCAAATCAGCACATTTTCAAATTATATGCCCAATTTTGTTTTCAAGTTTTCATCGATCGCGTTCAAAAACTCCTCTGTATACAAGAAGTCTTTTCCGTGCTCAACTTTGTTACCGCTTACGCAAACAGCAAGGTCTTTTGTCATTTTACCGCTTTCCACTGTTTCGATACAAACTGCTTCCAAAGCGTTTGCAAAATCGATCAGCTCCTGGTTGTTATCCAGTTTACCGCGGAATGCCAGGCCTCTTGTCCATGCGAAGATTGACGCAATTGGGTTAGTGGAAGTTGGTTTACCTTTCTGGTGCTCGCGGTAGTGACGCGTTACTGTACCGTGTGCAGCCTCTGCTTCCATTGTTTTTCCGTCAGGAGTGATCAACACAGAGGTCATCAAACCAAGTGAACCGAAACCTTGTGCTACAGTGTCACTTTGAACGTCACCGTCATAGTTTTTACAAGCCCAAACAAAGTTACCGTTCCATTTAAGAGCGCTGGCAACCATGTCATCGATCAGGCGGTGTTCGTACACGATACCCGCTGCATCGAATTGAGCTTTGAATTCTTTTTGATAGATATCTTCAAAGATATCTTTGAAACGACCGTCGTATTTTTTAAGAATGGTATTTTTTGTAGAAAGGTACAAAGGCCATTTTTTGCTCAAAGCCATGTTAAAGCAGCTACGAGCAAAACCTATGATAGACTCTTCGGTGTTGTACATTGTCATTGCAACGCCATCACCTTTAAAGTTGAACACTTCAAAAGTCTGAGGTTCACCTCCATCTTCCGGAGTGAAAGTCATGGTCAGTTTACCCTTACCTTTTATAACTGTATCGGTTGCGCGATATTGGTCACCAAAAGCATGACGGCCAACGATGATCGGCGCTGTCCAGTTTGTAACCAGTCTTGGAATATTATTAATAACGATTGGCTCACGAAACACAGTACCATCCAAAATGTTACGGATCGTACCGTTAGGACTTTTCCACATTTGTTTCAGCTTAAACTCTTCTACACGAGCTTCATCCGGAGTAATGGTAGCACATTTGATACCTACTCCATATTGTTTGATGGCGTTTGCTGCATCAATAGTAACCTGATCGTTTGTAGCATCGCGATGCTCAACACCAAGGTCATAATATTTAATGTCTATGTCGAGATAAGGCAGGATTAATTTGTCTTTAATAAACTTCCAGATGATTCGGGTCATCTCATCTCCGTCGAGTTCCACAACGGGATTTGCAACTTTTATTTTTTTCGCCATTAGATTCTAGTTTTAAGTATCCAAAAAAGTCAGCAAACCTACAAGAATTGAATGAATTACACAAAACCTAAAGATTATTTTGAAGTCATTTAATTTGGGGAAATGATATTTTCGGTGCGAATTTGAAATTTCTTTGTACGCAGCCTTCATTTTCCAACATTTAACCTTCGATTGTCCGGGACCAATAACAAATTCTGAAATACGGATCCGGCTCATTTTCAAATTTTCAAATCCTCAAATTTTCAAATTGGCTTTTATGTTTTTTAAAAGTTGATTATTCTTCGTATTTTACGACGTTATTAACCTCCTTACAACCAAGCTTCGCACATGCAACAGCATAAGCTATTCCAATATCTTAACCAATTCATCACGCTTTCCGGTGAAGAGCTTGCGCTTATCATCGAAAAGCTTGAGTTTAGACGCTTTAATGCCGGCGAAATCGTATTGAACGTGGGCGAGAAAGAAACGCATTTAAGCTTTGTGGAAAAAGGTATTGCCATCAAATACTTCATGCGCGGCAAGGAGGAGGTTGTAAGACAGTTGGCTAAAGAAAATGATACGCTGGCATCTGCGGTTTCGTTTATCGCTTCTACACCGTCGCAATATTGTATAGAAGCTCTTGAGCCATGTATGTTCCTTTCTATACGAAAAGAGGTTTTCGAAACCCTTTATCGCCAAAGCCCACGTTTTGAAAAACTGGGAAGATTACTGTTCACGGATTGGATGTTACAAACCGAGATCTGGGAGTACGAGCGTATCAGCCTGACGCCGCGTCAACGTTTTACAAAATTCATCAACGAAAATCCTGAACTTTTAAAAAGAGTGCCTCAAAAGCTAATTGCTTCTTTTTTAGACATAAAACCGGAAACATTCAGCCGGTATAAATACTCATTACAGTAACTGAAACTAACTACTTTGCCTCCACATAGTAACCATACCCAATACAAAATCCAACTCTTTCATTACCTCCGGCGCTTTGACAACATCAGTCCGGAACAGCTTGACATTATTCAATCCTACCTTGAAGTAAGGACCTTTGATAAAAAGCAAATCGTGGTAAACAAAGGCGAGGTGGACAACCATTTCAATATTGTTATTAAAGGCCTTGTGAGAAAATATTTCAGCCTCGGCAAAAAAGAAATCACCTTACAACTCGCAACTGAAGGTCATTTTATTCATTCCGAAATCTCTTTTATACAGAGAACTCCCTCTGACATGATCGTAGAAACGCTTGAACCTACAATACTCGTTTCTATTTCACATGACAGCATGAATTCGCTGCTCGACACGCACCCTCAATTCGAGCATCTCGCACGCCTGCTTATCAGCGACATGTATATTAAGAAAAACAAACGCTACTATTCGCAATCACTAATAAGCACACGGGAACGGTTCCTCGAATATCTCCAAAACCACCCTGACATGCTGCAGCGTGTTCCACAAAAATATTTGGCTTCTTATCTGAATATTAAGCCCGAGACTTTTAGCAGGTTGAAGCATTTGCTGAAAACCAAGAAGTAATTAATAATTAATAAAGAATAATTAATAGGGTAACTCGCTTTTACAAGGCGATGTTGCAAATCTTTACAAAAATTAATAGAGCGGCATTCGT
>NZ_JASBRG010000007.1:1997574-2088039 GCF_029961145.1 Pinibacter soli
GCTCTATTAATTTTTAATTATTAATTTCTAGAGACTTATACCTAAACATTGATCAACAACACCGGTATCTTCAGTTCATGCCTCACATTGTTAATCGTTTCGCCGTAAAGCCAGTCTTTAAAGCCTGTGTGGCCGTGGGCACCCATGACAAGCAGGTCGGCGGACTGTTCTTTTACAATGCGAACAATTTCTTTGGTGCGTCTTTCAAACCCGAGTTGTGCTATGGCATTAAATCCATTTTCTCTTATTTGAGCAGCATACAGGTCGAGTTGCTCCTGGTCGGTTAGGCTTTCATAGTCGGCACTGCCCTCCCCCAGCATTTGGGCAGAAACACTTTCCACCACGTGAATCAATATGAAAGTTGTACTCGGATTGCCTTGTGCCATGGCAAACGACAATATTTTTGAGTCATTTGCACCAAAGTCCAATGCCACGGCAATTCTTTTAAAAGCCGGCACATCGACTTTTTTGAAGCCCGTGTTTTGCGCGTGGATAGTTATTGGTTTTTCCATGCGGCGGCGAATAAAAGGGAACAATAAAACCGTTGCCAACAAAGAGACCAACACTACCAGACCCGCGATTACAAAGAAGTTGGAAACAGTATTGTGACTGTTCTGCAAATACTCAATGGATTGCTCGAACACCATTTTAAGATTCAAAGCAAGCAAAATACTCGTCACTATCCACGATAATATTTTCACATAAAGTGGAATGACAAACACGCCCATTTTTTCTTTATCACTCACAAAATGAATTAAAGGAATAATAGCAAATCCTAATTGAATGCTTAATATAACCTGGCTAAAAACTAAGAGGTCATCCAGCTCATTTTCTCCATAAATCAAAATTACAACCACTGCCGGGATAATCGCCAAAAGCCTTGTGATTACACGCCTCAGCCATGGGTTTATACGCAATCGCAAATATCCTTCCATTACGATCTGCCCCGCGAGTGTACCGGTAACTGTGGAGCTTTGACCTGCGGCGATCAGTGCAACTGCAAACAAAACCGGAGCGAGTGAAGTACCCAGCATTGGTTCCAACATTCTGTGCGCATCTTTAATCTCAGCCACATCTGTTCGTCCAGTTTTGAAGAACACAGCAGCGGCTAAAATGAGTATCGCGGCATTTACAAAAAACGCAAGATTAAGAGCTATTGCGCTATCGAAAATATTGAACCTAATCGCCCTTCGAATGCTCGTTTCATCCCGTTGGATTTTTCTCGTTTGTACCAGGGCAGAATGCAGGTAAAGATTATGCGGCATCACCGTTGCTCCGATTATACCGATGGAAATATACAACGCTTCGCTGTTTGGTATCGTGGGAACAAAGCCTCCTGCGATGTCATGAAGATTTGGCTGCGCAAAAATTATTTCTATTAAAAAAGAAATACCAATGATGGCGATAAGCATCACAATGAAGGCTTCCATTTTCCGCATACCCAACCTCTGCAAAATGAGCAACAGAAAAGTATCCAATACTGTAATCAATACGCCCAACAAAATAGGAATGCCGGTAAGCAAATGCAAACCAATCGCCATTCCTAGTACCTCCGCAAGATCGGTAGCTGCAATGGCAATTTCTGCCAGTATGTACAAAATGAGATTAATGCTTTTGGGATATGCCTCCCTGTTAGCCTGTGCAAGGTCGCGACGGCGCACAATGCCCAGCCTGGCAGCGAGGCTTTGCAACAACAATGCCATCAGGTTGCTCATGAGCAATACCCAGATCAGTTTGTAACCAAATTTGCTACCACCCTGCAAATCGGTCGCCCAGTTTCCCGGATCCATATAGCCAACGCTTACGAGATAAGCGGGTCCAATAAAAGCAGCCAGTCTTTTCCAACGTTTTTTAGGTTGTGTAGTGTCTATAGATTCATGCACATCAAGTAATGAAACATGTTGATTGTTGCTGTTATTCCTCATCTTTGACTAGTAAATTTTTCGCTAAGAATTGGCTGATAATGAACGGTGCAGCATTGCGCATTTTTATTTCAAGCGAGTTATCAAAACTGAATTTCTTTTTTACTTCCAGCTTCGAACCAATTTTGATATTGGTCCGCTGCAAAAGCTCCATCAATTCCGGCGTCTGGTTGCCGATGCCGGTAATTTCCATTGGTTTATTTAACTCAATGGAGTCCAATGATATTTGTTGCAACACGGGCATTTTACCGTTCGCATCCGGGATTGGGTCACCGTGCGGATCTTTTCTTGGATTACCAAGAAAATCATCCAGCCTGTCTATTAATTTTTTGCTGCTGATATGCTCGAGCTCTTCTGCTATTTCATGCACTTCTTCCCATCCGAACTGCAATTTTTCCACCAGGAAATATTCCCAGAGACGGTGCTTTCTTATAATAAGCAAAGCGATCTTTTTCCCTTCTGCAGTTAAACGAACGCCTTTGTACCGCTCATACTGCAAAATCTTTTGCTCCTTAAGCTTTTTAAGCATGTCCGTTACCGAAGCTGGCTTTGTTTGCAAGGCATTTGCCAATGCATTTGTGGAAACACTCTCATTCGATTTTTGTAAGTGAAAAATGGCCTTTATGTAGTTCTCTTTACTGGAGGAGTATTTCATTTTTTAAAATTCTCTAAAAATAAATTTAGGTAAATCTAAATTTTTTAGATGAGATAACCAAACCTATGGAAAATGCCTTGGGTGCGTCACTGGGGTGTTTTATTTGTTTCCCGATATTTCTCGAATTAATTTAAAATTGAAACGTTGTGCAGAAAGAATTTTCAAATTCCCATATTTTCAAATTTTCAAATAGGGCATAGTTTTGAAATCGCCAGCCCAAAAGCTTGTTTGTTAATGCATACATAACAACAAAATGGTTACTTTAGCCCCCAGAACAAGTCCTAATATGAAGAATTCACTGTACGTTGTACTTATCTGCCTCGTTGGTCTTTTTGCCAATTGTAAATCGAAAAAGACCAAAGTGGTGGAAGGAGAAAAGGTGGAAATAGCTGATTTTCTTGGTCTTTACGAAGAGGCAAAACTGCCCTTAACTATCGCTGATAGTGTATTTCAGCAAAAAAACGCTGACACTATTCCTTTCAGCATTTTCATACAATTTGTACCGGATTCTGTCATCGCTCCTGTTTTTCACAAATCCAAACCTTTATTCATACCGCTTTCGAAAGTCACGGTGAAAAGTGGTGAAACCTATTTGTTTAGCAAAGCAATTACTGCAACCAAAAAAGTGGTGTATGTTACCGTTTTCAACGAAAAGAAAAAGTTTGCAGCTGCCAAGCCTTTGATCGTTGCGGATAATGACAAAGCCACGTCTGCATACGCTACAATGGATACAAAATATACGCTAACCACTTTCAGCCAGCAGAGCCAGCCCGACAAAGAAGCTTTGTACAAAAGAGACGTTTTTATTTACAATGGCGCGGGAGGATTTACGTTAATCCTAACAGAGTCCAACGGAATGGCAAAGAAAATAGAAGAAATATTCAACCCGATCGATACGCTTCCTGCTAAACACAAACTGGCGGGAGATTACGTTCAAAATAAAAAGAATTTCATTTCCTTCCGCGATGGACGCAATGCTTCGCGTATGTTGTTCTTTGTGCACTTTGAAAAAGACGACGGCACCTGCAAAGGTGAGCTGAAAGGCGAAGCAAAAATTGTTACCGATAAACTTATTCGCTTTAGCGAAACCGGCAGTCCATGTGTGATAGATTTTGCTTTTTCGGGTAAAAATGTTAGCATGAGAGAAGTTGGCGGCTGCGGCTCTTACCGGGATATAAAATGTTTTTTTGAAGGCTCATTCACGAAAAGGGTAATTCCTGTGAAAAAAGCGTTAAAAGGAAAGAGATAAAAGAATCATAAAATAGTGAACAACTAAATATTCATGACTAAACTCAAATGCTTGCCGGGTGTTATCATGTTTCATAAGCGTAGCATTGGTGATCTTTGTTGCACGACCTACCACTCACGCTTCACTATTGACCGATAACCTTTGGCTCAATTTTAGGATATCTTGCCATAATGTATGAATCGAAAAACAAAAATTAATTCAAATGGATTTTAGAAATTACAAGGTTCCTTACAGCGGAGATGCAAAGTATTCGAAGAAAGTGGCGTATTTCAGTATGGAGTTTGCCATCCATCAACCCCTAAAAATATACAGTGGTGGTTTGGGATTTCTATCTGGATCGCACATGCGCAGTGCATATGAATTGCAGCAAAACCTTATAGGTATTGGTATTTTGTGGAAATACGGTTATTACGACCAGGGAAGAAATATGGACCAAACCTTGCAGGTAGGCTGGATGGCGAAGGACTACAGCTTCCTGGAAGACACGGGAATTAAGTTTCAGATCACTGTACATGATGCCCCGGTTTGGGTAAAAGCTTTTTACCTGAAACCTGAAACATTCAAGTCTGCACCTATCTTTTTATTAAGTACAGATATTCCTGAAAACGACTACGTTTCACAAACAATCACCCACAGATTATACGATGCGAATGTTGCTACCAAAGTGGCGCAGTTCATATTGCTTGGCGTTGGTGGCGCAAAACTGATCGATGAATTGAATTTCAATCCGGATGTTTATCATCTGAATGAAGCACACGGTATCAGTTCAGCGTTTTATCTCTACAAAAAGTTTGGAAACAATATCGAAGAGGTTCGCAAGAAACTCGTGTTCACCACGCACACACCGGAAGAAGCGGGCAACGAAAAACACGATATTTTCCTTTGCCAGAAAATGAGCTACTTCGGCAACATGAGTGTGGATGAAGTACGTGCGTTGACAGGACTACAAGATAACTTCTTTGACCACTCGCTTGTAGCGCTTCGCTTTGCACGCCTTGCAAACGGCGTTTCCAAATTGCACGGAGAAGTAGCAAGGGCAATGTGGAAAAAGTATCCCGGCGTTTGTCCGATCATTTCCATCACCAATTCTCAAAATGGAAAATACTGGGCCGACAAACATTTGTATGAGGCCAAAAACAACAACGACAGCAATAAATTCGACGAGAGAAAAACTTACCTGAAGAAAAGAACATTTGATATTGTTGCCGATCAAACCGGAAAACTTTTTGATCCGAATGTATTTACAATCGTTTGGTCGCGCAGGTTTGCGGGTTATAAAAGAGCTGATCTGATCACAAGAAAACTGGAATGGTTCAATGAACTAACCAGCAACACGCAATATCCGGTACAAATCATCTGGGCGGGGAAACCATATCCAATGGATTATCCTGCGATTAATGATTTTAATCATCTTGTAAATCTTAGCAGAGGTTATAAAAATGTTGCGGTGCTGATAGGCTATGAATTGTTCCTGTCAAAAAGATTGAAACAAGGTGCAGATTTGTGGCTAAACAATCCACGCGTACCACGTGAAGCATCCGGTACAAGTGGCATGACAGCTGCGATGAATGGCGCCGTAAACTTCAGCACCAACGATGGCTGGATCCCGGAATTTGAAAAAGATGGCATCAACTCGTTTGTAGTGCCTCCCGCAGATTTAAACACATCCGTCTACGAGCAGGATGAGCACGACCTTGTAGCATTGTACGACATTCTAAAAAATAAAATTCTCCCAACTTACTACAACAACCGCGACGCGTGGAAACAAATTGTTTACAACGGAATGGAAGATGTTATGAATGGCTTTGAATCGAACAGAATGGCAGACGAGTATTATGAGTTGCTTTATAATAATTGAGAATTGAAAGTTGAAAATGGAGAAATAAGAGTTCGCATAAAAAAAGCAGCCTTCAAATAATTTGAAGGCTGCTTTTTTTATGCGAAACTGAATCTGTTATGTTTAATCGTGAAAGTTTCCTCAACCATTTTCAACTTTCAATTTTCAATTTCCCTACATCACCTCTATCAGTTCCACATCAAAAATCAACGTAGAGCCCGGCCCGATTTGCGGACTTACTTGTTGATCACCGTAAGCAAGATCAGAAGGAATGAACAGTTTCCATTTGCTGCCTGCAGGCATTAGTTGCAATGCCTCTACCCAACCTTTGATTACTCCGCTTACAGGGAAATCAATTGACCGGCCGCGCTGCACAGAACTGTCGAATATTGTTCCATCGATTAGCGTGCCGTGATAGTGACATCTTACTTTATTTCTAAGACCAGGTTTAGCACCTGTGCCTTCTACAATTACCTGGTATTGCAAACCACTTGGCAGTTCCACAACACCTTCTTTCTTTTTGTTTTCTGCAAGGAAAGCCGCACCAGCAGCCTTATTTGCAGCCAATTTTTCTGCTTTCATTTTTTGTAATTGATCTGAGATACCCATGGTGGAAAATTAAGAATTAACAATTAAGAATTAAGAATGGCTCGCAAACGATGTATAAAGCATCACATAGCTTACCACTCAAAACTTATTACTCACAACTCATTATCTTTTACTGCTTTGGCATTGTTGAATCCGCTGCTGGAGCTGGTTCTTCTTTTTCGATAGAAAGTAATTCTACATCAAAGATCAATGTTGAACCTGCACCAATTTTTTGACCAGCGTCTCTGTCGCCGTAAGCCAGATCAGAAGGAATGAACAGTTTCCATTTGCTTCCTACAGGCATTAACTGCAATGCTTCCACCCAACCTTTGATCACACCTCCTACAGGAAAATCAACCGGCTGACCACGCTCTACTGAACTATCGAAAACAGTTCCGTCGATTAGTGTACCATGGTAATGACATTTTACTTTATCGCTGACTGACGGCTTAGGGCCAGTGCCTTGCGTAATAATTTGATATTGCAATCCACTTGGCAATGTTACCACGCCTGGCTTTTTGCTGTTTGCAGAAAGAAAAGCAGCACCTGCGGCTTTATTTGCTTCGGCTTTTTTAGATCTTATTTTTTGCATGTACATGCCAACCGCCATATTCATCTGATCTTCTGTTAACGCAGGTTTTCCGGCCAAAGCATCCGCCATACCTTTTTGAACACATGTTGTATTGATATTATCGATGCCTTGTTGTTTATAGAATTGTGCCACGTTTAATCCAATGGCATAACTCACAGAATCAAGCGCATTTTTCATCACTACCGTGCTTTTCGCCGCAGGTTTTGCAGCCGTTGATTTTGCAGCTGGCTTTGCAGGCGTCTTTGCTTTCTGCTGTTGTGCCATCGCACTTCCGACAAGAGACGCTGAAATTAATACTAAGAACACTTTTTTCATCTGTATATTAATGTTGAAGGGCAAAAATATCGTAAAATAATAATACCGGACGCAGGTTTTACGTTTTCAAAACGTCATATATTGGTGACCCGTTTTTAGACTAAACTTTTCGTATTAATTACGGTCTATAAATCCGGCTTGTGATACCAATTATTTAAAAAACAAATTCCAACATGAAAAAACTTGTCCTGTTAACCGCCCTGTCTTTTAGCTACAACCTCATTTTTGCTCAAACAAGCGGACTAAATGGCTTATTAAAAAAAGCGAGCTCAACAGTTTCGGGAACCAATAACACCTCCGGTTCTTCCCTTTCTACCGATCAAATTGTTCAGGGATTGAAGGAAGCGTTGAATGTGGGCGCTCAAAACAGCACTTCAAAACTTTCCGCTGCGGACGGTTTTTTTAAAGACGCTGCGGTAAAAATCCTGATGCCAGAAGAAGCGAAAAAAGTAGAATCCACGCTGCGTTCTATGGGAATGGGTAAATTGGTGGACGACGCGATCCTCAGTGTGAACCGTGCCGCTGAAGATGCGTCAAAAACAGCTGCCCCTATTTTCCTGAATGCTGTCAAAGGTATGAGTGTGAAAGATGCATTGGGCGTTTTGCAAGGCGCTGATACCGCAGCAACATCTTATTTGCGTAAAACCACCAATAGCGATCTTACAAGTTCTTTTAAACCGGTTATTGAGCAATCCCTACAAAAAACAAACGCTACCAAATACTGGAGCGAGGTTTTCTCAGCTTACAATAAAGTATCTTTTAAGAAGGTAGATCCTGATTTAACTAACTATGTAACCACCAAAGCATTAAATGGCATTTTTTACTATGTGGGAGAAGAAGAAAAGAAAATCCGCACAAACCCTACTGCCCAGATTACTGATATCTTAAAGCAAGTTTTCGGAAGAAAATAAAAAACTACACATATCATTTAAACTCATATTATGCAGCGCAGTTGTGCTGCATTTCTTTTTCATAGATTGGCATGCTTTTTTGGGGTTGAATGGTGACCCGATACAAATATTATAGTTTTTTTGTGTTTGGGTAGTTCTTATCTTTGAATAAATCCTTTACCAAAAGAGGCTCCAGAATACTTATGAATTTGAACCAGCCATTAAAAGACCAATCGTCCTCTCATTTGTCTGTTGTGAAGACAGATGGTGAATTTGAGGACATGGTTAATAAGGCGCCGGTTGGTGTATGCAAGATGTCGTTTGACGGCACACTTTTGTACGTAAATGAAAAACTTGCCCGGTTCCTCGATCTCACTCCGGCCGATGCAATAGGCAGAAATTACCTTGAGTTTTATAAAAGCGAAACAAATACAGGCTACAACTACTGGCAGGATCTGATGCGCTCAGGCAATCTTCCTTATTATCATGGCTGGGTAGATCTTACTTCAAAGAACAACGGAATCGTTCCTTGTCACGTTAACATGCAACACATTAAGGATGAAGAAGGAAATGCACAATACTTCCTTTGTATTTTTGACCGTTTTCAAGAAGAGCAGATTATGCAGCAACATTTATATGAGGAAAGAATATCTTACCAGCAAAGCATTGCAACTACGATATTAAAAGCACAGGAAAAAGAAAGAGCTTTTCTGGCGGAAGAACTGCATGATAACATCAATCAGCTTCTTGCAACCACTAAATTATATATCGACTCCGCAAAATCTGCAAAACCGGATCAGCTTCATGAACTGCTGGAAAGAAGCTCCATACACGTGGTGCAGGTGATCAACGAATTAAGAAACCTTTCCAAAAGACTCACTCCGCCGTCGACTGAAAATACAAGCCTCGTAAACAATATTATTAATCTCTTCGAGGATACTGAAAAATTATCAGGTATTGCGGTAGAGATCGTTCATACTGACTTTGATGAAACCCATTTGAGCAGGGAGAAAAAACTGATGATCTATAGAATTTTACAGGAGCAATTCAATAACATTTTGAAACATGCAGACTGTACAAAAATATCTGTCATCATCAGAAATAAAGGACTTATGGTTGAATTGATCGTGGAAGACAACGGAAAGGGATTCAATACAAATGCCTCCTACCAGAATGGTCTTGGCCTAAAAAATATTCGCAACCGTGTGGATCTTTATGACGGCCGCTGCAGTGTGTATTCTGCACCGGGAAAAGGTTGTAGAGTGCATATAGAGTTTGAAGCGTAAAATGAGGAATTTCAATTAATAATTAATAGGTGTAGCACCATACTAAAAGCGTAGCTTCTTTTTGCGTTCTAGAAATTAAGAGGGCGGTATTCAATGATGAATGCCGCCCTCTTAACTTTTAATTATTAATTATTAATTCGCTTAGCCTGCCAGTTCACTTAATTCCAGCCATCTAAACTCTTTGTCTTCAATCCACTGTGTAATGACGCCTATTCTTTCAGAAAGTTTTTGCAGTTCTTCGAAAGGAACGGAAGAGTCACCCAACTTTTCTGTTATTGTTTGCTTTTCTTTTTCCAGTGCAGCAATTTCTTTTTCCAGCATCTCAAACTCACGCTTTTCATTAAAGCTTAGTTTCTTTTTTGCAGGACTTGCCTGAGGTTTAACGGCTTCTGCAATAGCTGCAACGACAGTGGTTTTAACCTCCTCTTCTTTGTCTTTATCTTTTTCCCAAATTCTGTATTGGGTATAGTTGCCGGGGAAATCTCTTATTTCACCGCCCCCTTCAAATACAAACAAGTGATCCACCAAACGATCCATGAAGTACCGGTCGTGACTCACGATCACAATACAACCACCAAACTCACTTAAGAAGTTTTCCAGTACACCCAATGTTTGTAAATCAAGATCATTCGTAGGCTCATCCAATATGAGGAAGTTTGGATTGCGAAACAAAATGGATAACAAATGCAATCTTCTTTTTTCTCCACCACTTAGCTTAGAGATATAAGTGTATTGTTGTTCCGGTGGAAATAAAAACAAATTCAAAAACTGCGATGCACTTAACGATCCGCCTGAAGCCAACGGAAAACTCTCGGCAATATTTTTTACATACTCAATCACACGCACGTCTTCCTTCACTATTAATCCCTGTTGAGAATAGTTGCCAAACACAACAGTATCACCAATGTTCACCTTGCCGCTATCCGGTTGCTCTATGCCTTGAAGAATATTGAGAAAGGTGGATTTACCAACACCATTTTTTCCAACAATTCCTATGCGATCGCCTTTTTTAAATGTATAGTCAAACCCTTTCAGGATCGTTTTTTCACCATAAGCCTTGTTCAATTTTTTCAGCTCGGCGATCTTCCCCCCCAGCCTGCTCATTTTCATTTGCAGTTGCAACTGGCTGTCTTCCATTTTTTGTTTAGCCTTTGCCTCTACTTCATAAAAATTATCCTGGCGGCTTTTAGATTTTGTTGTACGGGCCTTTGGTTGCTTGCGCATCCATTCCAGTTCTTTCCTGTAAAGGTTTTTCGCTTTGTCTATGCTTGCAGATTCGCTTTCAATGCGGGCCGCTTTTTTCTCCAGGAAATTTTCATAATCGCCTTTGTACACGTAAAGGCTGCTTGTGTCAAGCTCCCAGATTTCTTCGCACACCGCATCGAGAAAATAACGATCGTGCGTAACCATCAGTAATGTTACTTTTTCCTGGTTCAGATAATGCTCCAACCACTCTACCATCGCCACGTCGAGGTGGTTGGTAGGCTCATCCATTATCAGTAAAACGTGTTTATGTTCAAAGCCAATGTCTATAAGCGTTTTAGCCAATGCCACTCTTTTACGCTGGCCTCCTGATAAAGTATTTACCTTTTGATTGAGATGATGAATATTGAGTTTGCCGAAAATCTGCTTCACTTTAGAATCAAAATCCCATGCACCGAGATCATCCATTTTCACAATGGCGTCATTCAATGCAGTTACATCATCTTGCTCGCTCGCAGTTTCGTAAGCTGCGATGGCCTGAATAACCGGATGATTATGGTGAAATATATTTTCGCGAACAGTTGCCTCTTCTATAAAAGACGGCTCTTGGTCAAAAAGTGCAACTGTAATGTCTTTGTTGATCCAAACCGTTCCAGCATCAGCAGTTTCCCTGGAGGAAAGTATTTTTAACAGGGTAGATTTCCCCGTTCCGTTCTTTGCGACCAACGCTATTTTGTCACCTTCTTCTATATGAAAGGAAATGTCATGAAACAATGGTTTTACACCGTAAGATTTGCTCAAACCTTCTACTGATACATAATGCATGGCGCAAAGGTATGGAAAGGAAAGGATTGAATAACTGAATGACTGAATAACTGAGTGTTCAAATGCTGGAAACAAGATTGAACCTAATTCTCAGTTATTCAGTCATTCAGATACTCAGCTATTAATTCGCTCCTGCCTCAAACTCCGCCAACACGCTTTCGCCGCTTTTCAACTGCATTTTTTTTCCTGAGATTGAGTAAGTATCTGCTTTATAAATCGCCTTTGAAAATGCATCTTCGAGCTCCATTAGCGGTGATGGGCACATCATTTTGGTAACAGCCGCAGGGCCAATTTTGATAGTATTGCCGCTGGCAACAAAGCTGCCTGTCATGCGGTTGCAGCCGGCTGTGCCGCTGAATTTTGAACCAGCTGAATCGAATCTGATAAAAGCTTCTTTCTGCACACTAACGATGTCCTGATTAAACCCATCAACTTTAAGCAATTTCCAGTACGTATTATTTAAAGGTTGATTACTTTCCATTACAGTAGTGGTAGCCTTTTTAGAGTTGCAGGCAATTATGAGGGTTAGTAGTGCTATAAACAGCAATGCAATAATTGCCAGTATTAATTCAAATGACCATAACTTTTTCATAATAAATCATTTAAAGATTCAAACAAAAGAATGATGCCATTGTAAATAGATTTACATAAAAATATTTGGTTGCATGGAGTTAATCAGAATATTTTCCACAGGCGACGAACATTGGCCAGACGTGGTTGATCTTTACACCAGATCGTTTCCGGAAAGGGAAAGGAGAAATATCAACACTCTAGAAATAGTGCTGACCGACAGATATTTTCATGCTGTAAAGTTCGTTATTAATAATGGATTTGCCGCCTTAATGTTTTATTGGCAACTGAATGATCTTGTGTTTCTGGAACACTTTGCAGTAACGGAAAATAACAGGGGAAAAAGTTACGGAAAACAAATGATGGCATGGTTGCTAAAGCTTCCGGCAACCTACTTTCTACTGGAAGTTGAGCACCCATTTGATGATAATTCACAAAGGCGAATTGCATTTTATGAACGCCTTGGTTTTTCTACAAATCACTATGAATATTTTCAACCATCTTATCGGGAAACCGACGATCCTCTTCCGTTGTTGCTAATGTCGCAACCGGCAATTGATAGCTTGGATACGTTTCAACTACTCACCAGAGAATTACATGAAGTGGTTTATGATCGGTTTCTGTTGTGAACAAAATCAGCTAAAAAGATCAGCTAAAATCTGCTCAATCTGCGTCATCTGCGTTCCAAACTGCTTCCTGTGATGCAGGGCGAATGCGAGTCGCCCCTACTGGCTCAATTCATAAATGATCACGCAAATAAACATGATGATTATAATCAAAATAGGCAGTTTATATCTTTCCCAAAGTGCTTCCTGTTTTTTCCTTTTCATGAAGGCAGTAATTCTTTCTGACGATTGGGCGCTTTTCGATTGAATTCCTGAAAGCCTATTAGCAACATCTTTTGCAAAAATTAATGGCAATGGCTGGGCACTGTTAAGTATCGCTTCAATAATTTTTTCGTTTATGGACATGTCTCCAAAACGATCCAGCATATGAATGGCAGAAGGTGAAAGCAGTTTTACGATGTGCGCATGTAGACCCGGCTTATCCATTCTGAAAAAATCCAGTGAACGAACATAGGTCTCCAATTGTTTACATTCTTCTGAAAAGTGAACTGGTGTAAGAGTCGCATTAGCTTCAAATTTTTGGGCCGTGACAGTATTGTAAAAACGTTTTTGCGTATACACCCGGCGCTCATGCGGTTTGCTTAAAACACTGTAGGCTTCCTGCAATTCTTTAAAAAATGCCTCAGCATATTTATCCCCGACGTTTTTATCGGGATGGAAACGCATTGCCAGCACACGGTACGCTTTTTTAATATCTACTGGCGATGCATTAACAGGAATGTTGAGTGTTTTATAATAATCTTTCACAAACCAAGAGAATTTGATTAGGTGAAATTAGGTTTTATAAAATCAAAAAAAATCCGGATAAGCGAAATAATTGAAGAAATAAAATGATCTTTAAATGATGAAACATAACATAAAGCATGTGATACTTAGCCTATTGACCACGGCCCTTGCTTTATATTGTGCTGCGCAGAACGTACCCCGGGAAATACCCAAGCTTGAACGTTTACGAGCCACTTACGATTCGTCGTATTATCATTCATTTATCCAGGACATTGTGGCCCGATTTTATTTTTCCCAAAAATTTACCAACCCTACCATTAAAGGGATCGAACGGTCGGATAAGTTGCGTTATGTACCCAATACTACTTTAAATATGGGGATTGGCGCCACGTACAAGCCGATAACGATCAACCTTGGTTATGGTTTCAGTTTTTTAAACCAGGATAAAGAGAAAGGAAAAACAAAATATCTTGATCTGCAATCACACCTTTACGTTCGTAAATGGGCGTTTGATTTTCTCGGACAGTTTTACACGGGGTATTATCTTATGCAAAAGGATAACAAAAACCAGGAGCAGGGGCCATATTACATACGCCCGGATATGCATGTTACTGTTATCGGTTTGGCAGCATACAAAATATTTAACTATAAAAAGTTTTCTTACCGGGCAGCATTGGTACAGAATGAGTACCAGCAAAAATCCGCAGGAACACTTCTTGTCGGTGCGGAAGCCTATTATGGTTCGCATACAGCGGACAGCGCTTTTGTTCCAATGTCGATGGCTGAAAAATTCAATCAGAAAAATATTAACCAGGTACGCTTTTTTGAATTTGGTCCCGGTGTGGGCTATGCATACACGCTGGTAGTTGCCAAACACATTTTTGCAACAGCATCGCTTACATTTAATCCAAAAATTTCATTTGCTACCGAACGCGCCATGTACGAAGATAATGCCAGTATGCACGTAAGCATTGTACCTGGCTTTTTTGCCCGGGCAGCAATCGGTTACAATTCCGATTTCTGGAACGCCAGCCTTTCATTTGTGGGCAACAGACTCATAACAAAAGGTTCTTCGTCCTCTGATCACTACATATACAATACAGGAAACCTGCGCTTAACATTTGCACACCGTATTGTTCCAGGGCCTAAGTTGAGAAAGAAGCTGAATCAGTTTGATCACCGTTTCACAAAAAACATTCCGATACCAGTAGATGCGATGCAGCCGCAGAAACCTGAATAAATTGAAAGTTGAAAATTGAAAATGATGAAGGAAACAGAACGCAGATTTTTATGATTGTCACGATTTGATATGTTATTGAAAAAAAATCGTTGTGAATCATCAAAATCATGATAATCTGCGTTCTTTATCATTTTCAATTTTCAACTTTCAATTTTCAATTACTAAAAAACTAACAACCGTTAACCACCAATTTTTTTTCACTACATTAGCATATAACAAAAGCCGATGCTATGGCCAATGATCTGTTTCAATCTCCCGACTATTTTTTATTAGATGAGCTGTTTACAGAAGAACATAAACTTATCAGAGCCAGTGTTAGAGAATATGTTAAAAAAAGCATTTCACCAATTATAGAAGAGTGCGCTCAAAAGGCAGAATTTCCCCAACAGATTGTAAAGGAAATGGGCGAACTGGGATGCTTTGGACCAACTATTCCAACTGAATATGGAGGCGGCGGTCTTGACTACATAAGTTACGGCTTGATGATGCAAGAGCTGGAACGTGGTGACAGTGGCGTACGAAGTACAGCATCTGTGCAGGGTTCGCTGGTAATGTTTCCCATTTATGAATATGGCAGTGAAGAGCAACGTAAAAAATATTTACCCAAACTGGCAAGTGGTGAATGGCTCGGTTGCTTTGGTTTAACAGAACCTGATCACGGCAGCGATCCCAGTAGCATGATCACCAACATTAAAGACAAAGGCGACTATATATTGCTGAATGGAAGTAAAATGTGGATAAGCAATGCGCCTTTTGCGCAGGTAGCTGTAGTGTGGGCAAAAGATGAAAACGGCGATATATGTGGAGTGATTGTAGAGCGTGGAATGGAAGGATTTTCTACACCCACTACACATGGCAAGTGGAGCCTGCGTGCATCTGCAACTGGCGAACTTGTTTTCGACAACGTGAAAGTGCCTAAGGAAAATATATTGCCAAAAGTAAAAGGATTGAAGGGCCCGCTGAGCTGCTTAACCAAAGCCCGTTATGGTATTGCCTGGGGCGCTTTGGGTGTGGCGATGGATTGTTACGATACTGCATTACGCTATAGCAAAGAACGCACTCAATTTGACAGGCCCATTGGTGCATTTCAATTGCAGCAAAAAAAGCTTGCTGAAATGATCACCGAAATCACCAAAGCACAGTTGCTTAACTGGCGACTTGGCACATTAATGAATGACAAGCGTGCTACTCCAGCGCAGGTAAGTATGGCAAAGAGAAACTCTTGCGAAGTTGCCCAACAAGCCGCGAAAGACGCACGCCAAATGCTCGGCGGCATGGGCATTACCGGCGAATACTCCATTATGCGCCACATGATGAACATTGAAAGCGTGATCACCTATGAAGGGACTCACGACATTCATTTGCTGATCACAGGAATGGATGTGACGGGGTTTAATGCGTTTAAATAATTGAAAGTTGAAAATTGAAAATGAGACATAACGCAGATTGTCATGATTTTGATGATTTGAATGATCTTTCAAAATAATCATATCAAGTCGTGACAATCATGAAAATCTGCGTTCTATTTTCTTCATCATTTTCAACTTTCAACTTTCAATTTTCAATTAAAGACTACTTTTGTCTTTCCAAACAAACTAATCATGCGCATCTTTCTTATCGGTTTTATGGGTTCGGGAAAAACGCACTGGGGAAAATTACTTTCGCAGAAAACAGGCGCGCCTTTTTTCGATCTTGATAAAGTAATCGTGGATGATGAAGGTAAATCCATTGCCCAGATCTTTCAGGAAAAAGGCGAGGAATACTTTCGATACAAAGAGAAAGAAGTGATGGAACAAATCGTAGAAGAGCACGAAAACATTATTCTCTCTTGTGGCGGCGGCACACCATGCTTTTTCAACAATATAGATTTCATGAAAGATAGCGGCACTGTGATCTGGCTGAATACATGTATTGATACTTTGGTGGAACGATTGCTGAAAGAAAAAAATCATCGCCCCCTCATCAAAGACATTGCAGATAAAAACCTGAAGGCTTTCATTCTTAAAAAATTGCAAGATAGAAGATTGTATTACGAACAAGCTAATATCATTGCTGCTGAAGAGTCTCTTACCATCGACTCTTTATCTGACCTTATACGGGACCGGAAAACAAAACAACCATAATTCAACATAACGTGAATAGAAAAATATTACTCACTGCTGCCATCCTTGGCGCATTGTCCGTTGCCCTTGGAGCATTTGGTGCGCATGGCTTGAAACAATTGGTTCCTCCGGAAACCGTTGCCACATTTGAAACAGGTGTTCGTTATCAATTCTATCACACATTCGCATTGTTGTTTGTCGGCATTCTGTTCGAAAGATTTGCCAGCAAACAACTTGGCCTCGCAGCAAGTTTTTTTGTAACCGGCATCATTCTATTCAGCGGTTCATTGTATTTACTCACTGCCCTGAAAGCCACAAACACTGTGGGTTTGAGTGGCATTGGCATTGTAACGCCGATTGGTGGCGTGTTTCTTATACTCGGATGGCTGATGCTTTTTTTCGCGTTGCGAAAAAGAATTAATAATTAATAATTAACAATTAATAGGTGCGGCTGCGAAACTGTTTTCATTCATGCTCTCTCAGCAAGTCATTCTAAACCCAAGCCTGTATTCAATTACAGAGCTACACTCATTAATTATTCTTTATTAATTGTTAACTAGTAATTAAAATCTTCAGTCTGAAAAACCTATTAATTCTTAATTATTAATTACAATGCTCGGCACATCCTGGTCCGGCGGTAAAGACAGTTGTTTCGCACTTATGCAAATGGTGCAGCAAGGTTACACGCCAAAGGTTTTGATCAATATGATGAATGAGAATGGAAAGATTTCCAGGTCTCATGCGTTGCCTCACTCATTGCTGCAACAGCAGGCTGATGCAATGAATTTACCACTGCTTACAAAGCCTTCCAGTTGGGAAGAATATGAAGTGCATTTTGTAAACACGTTGCTGGAGGCCAAAGAAAAATATCGGATCAATGCAATGGTTTTCGGCGACATTGATTTGCAACCACATCGTGACTGGGAGGAAAAAGTTTGTGCAAAAGCAGGACTGCAAGCCTTTTTACCGCTTTGGCAAAAAAACCGCAAGGAGCTTGTTTTGCAAATGCTACAGCAAGGCATTGAGACAATGATCGTTTCCTGCAACAATACGTTGGGCGAGCCTTTCTTAGGTAAAATTATCACCACACAATTAGTAACAGAACTCGAAGCAAAAGGAATAGATGCCTGTGGTGAAAACGGAGAGTTTCACACATTGGTAATCAATTGTCCGTTATATAGCAACCCGTTGCAATTACCAGAGTTTTCGACTGTGATGCATGGGGATTATTGGTTTGTGCAATGGAGAGAGCATAACTGAATAACTGATCAACTGAACGTCGAATTTCATTTCCCAACTACAGTCTTCAACCATGCAGTTATTCAATTACTCAGTTATTCAGTTATTAAATCGCCAGCGACAATACCGTCACGGTACCACCATCCTCGTAAATTTCGAAATGGCCGTCGATGCTTTCCATTCTCTTCCGCATGTTTATAATACCGTTACCGAACTGACGTATTTCTTCTTTTTTCAAACCAACGCCATTGTCCTTAAGCGTAAGTATCAACACATCACCGACATCCATTGTAATCACAACCTGAGTGGCTTCGGCGTGCTTTACCGTATTGTTCAATGTTTCCTTGACACAAAGAAAAATATTGCGCCTTTTCTCACCACTCAATTCTATGCCGGGTATAACAGGAGGATATTTAAAAAAACAATCAATGCTGGTATTTTCTAAAAATTCCAACGCATATGATCGTATGTAGGCAGCAAGATTATCGATACTGTCATTTGAACTTTTCATTGTCCAGATGATGGTATTCATTTTGTTGATCAGGTCATTTGCAGAGCTCGAAATTCTTCCAACTTCCGGCAATGCATCGCCCTTCATTTTCGCTTTTACCAATTCACTCAGGAGTCGTATCGCAGTTACACCGGAACCCAGCTCATCGTGCATATCGGCGGAAATACGATTGCGTTCCTGCTGCTGCGCTTCGATGATGGCAATTTGTTTTTCCAACTGGTTCCGTTCATGAGCTAACAACAAACGTTCCTTTTCCGTTGCGGAGGCAATGATATCCTGCCTGTTTTTAAATGCAAGAGCAATCAGGAAAAAGATCAATTCGCAAACAACTCCCATTTCATAATAAAACAAAGAATCGTTCAGCAAAGGATCCACCCTGCTGCCAAAACGTTTATCAGAGCTGATAAGATATAAAGAGAACAGAACCGAGACCAGCAGCAGAAAATGTCCCATCGCGATAAGACTCAGCAGTTGTTGCTTTTTAATGATCGCAAAAACGATAAAGCATGCCGCAGTGATCGACCAGCTGTACTTTATAATCATTTCCACCTGGTTAAGACCAATAAAGCTATCGGTGAAAAAATAGAGATAACTGAAAACAAGAATGCCCACAACTGTAAAAACCTGGTCGGCCAGTAATATCTTTTCTATCACCGGGTACTTCTCTTTCGATTCAGTAAATTTTCTCAGAAAGAAAAGGAAAAAATAAAAGCTTGTACTCTGAATGACAAAATCAAAATAGCTCTCAAAAAAATAGTTGAAAGCCGATGGCCATCGAAATAAATAAGCTTTGAAAAAAAACAGGATGGAAAGAAATAAAGCATGCCCGCAATACAAAATGAATTCTTTGCTGGAATTTAGAAAATAAACAGCCAGCGAATAAAAGATCATCATCAGCAATACGCCGGCTGTTATATAGGTAATAACCTGGTTGAGTTTATTTGTATTGCGTAATGAAGTAAGCAAAATAGGAACAAAGTAGGGCTGAATAATCCTTGGTTCCAGTGCATTTACCGTTGCTCTTATAAACTTCATCTTCACAACGATAGTAGCCTTTTCATTGGCCTGCATCGTAAAATCAACCACGCCCTGGTATTGATTTTTCAATGGGCTGCCACTCACAATTGTTTGGATAGTTGTGTCACCATCAATTTGCTTGTACAGATCAATTTCATCCATAAAAAAACCCGGCAGAAAATAATAATGTCCGGCCGAATCCATATCGTTCGCCACATGAAACTTGAAATAGAAATCTTTGTTTACATCCCTTGGTGGAATTTTCATTCTGTAGAGAGAAGGGATCGTGTCCAGGAACTTAAGTCGCAATACTTCCTGAGGGGTATAACCAATCTCATCGCCCATATAAAACTTGGTTTCCTTCCAAATTCTGTGCGCCGCTCGTATTGATGGTCCGCTAATAGTAGAATCGCTCGTTTGCGCAAGCGACACGAAAGAGCAAAGAATGAAAAAAGATAAAAACAGCGGGCGTATTCGTTCCATCAGGTTAAAGGTGTAAGGTAAGTTTCTGGAAAAAACTGCGTCAGGGCTCAAGTAAAATTCACCATTAGCCAGGTAAGCCATAACATAGCAGGGAAAGTACAATTTCTTTTCGTGGTTTTACTAATCTACACCTATTATTTGTGATGAAATACAGGCTATTTAGTAACATTTTCGTAATTTTTGACAATAATCAATAGTATAACACAATTAAAGAATGGATTATTTTACAGAAACCCGGGTACATATTGTCGATGATATCAAGGAACATTTTGCATAAATTTTATCGTTTATATGCGTCTCTAAATTTATAAACAGAGCTATTCATAAGATTTTCTTATACTTATCTTTGCCACCATGGCCAACAAGTTGAAATCGAAAAAAAAGGAAGTACCCAGCCCAGACAAACTAGAACCCGAAAAAGAGGTGCAGGTTGAGGTAAAAGAATTGGTGAAAGATGAACGAACCCACAAAATTGCCGGGTCCGTATTATTATTACTCGCAGTTTTCCTTTTTGTTGCCTTTACATCCTATTTATTTACGTGGAAAGAGGACCAGGACAAAGTTTTTAAAAACGGGGCGCATGTCCTTTTCGCTGACGATATAAAAGTATCTAACCTACTTGGAAGGCTTGGCGCTTTCATTTCCCATTTCTTTTTTTATAAAGGTTTTGGCCTTGCTTCTTATCTTATTTGCTCACTGTTTTTTGTTTTCGGAGCCAATTTCTTATTTGGGAAAAAGCTGTTTTCTCCGGCGCGCAACATTAAATACATTATCACCGGCCTTGTTTATTTCAGCATTGCACTTGGCTTTGTGAGCAGCAATGCCAGCTTTCCATGGGGCGGCGCCGTTGGCGAAATGATGAGCGACTGGCTGGTAAAATTTATCGGCAACTTTGGAACCGCTTTTATTCTGCTCGTGGGCGGTTTGGCATATTTCATTTGGCGCTTCAACCCGGTGTTCACGGTACCCAAGATACCTAAGATGCCCGAAAGAAAACCGAAGCCGCAAAAAGTTACAGAACCTGTTCCTGAAGCTGCAGCCATTGGCAACATGAACGTAGAAGAAGATGAAGATGCAGATGATGCCAAATTATATGTGGAAGAACATTTTGTAGAAAGCAAAGGCAACAACCTTAAGGGCGAACATGGCACCATAGTAATTCCTCCTGCAGAACAGGATGAAGCTTCAAAACATCAGCTGGAACTAGTAGAGAGAATGGAAGAAACCGGCCCGGCTTTAGAAATAAATGACCTCTATAAAAACAAAAGATTTGTTGAAGAAGAGGAAGACACAGATGAATTTGCTGAGGAAGAAGAAGATGGCGAAGAAATTGAGATGGAATATGAAGAAAGTGAAGAGGAAGAAGAGGAGATAGAAGCGCCACCTGTCTTTATTCAAAAAGAAACGCCGAAACCTCCATTAGTTAACACTGTTCCCGACACAAGCGGACTGGAACTGGAAATAAAATCGGTTGTACCGGAAGAAGATGAAATAGACATTCCAACGCTTCCTAAAAAGACGGAGGACCTTCCTCCGTACGATCCTGTTCTTGATCTGCGTGATTATAAATATCCTTCGCTTGACTTGCTGGAAACACATGGCAGTGAAAAGATCATACAGGATCCTAATGAACTGGAAACAAACAAAAACCAGATCATTAATACTCTGAAGAACTACGACATCACGATTCAGAAAATTAGTGCAACTGTAGGGCCTACTGTTACTCTATATGAAATTGTACCGGCAGCGGGTATCCGTATTTCGCGTATTAAAAACCTTGAGGACGATATTGCTTTGAGCCTTGCTGCGCTTGGTATTCGTATCATTGCGCCGATCCCGGGTAAAGGAACAATTGGTATCGAGGTCCCTAATGTGAAGAAGACCGTTGTGAGTATGAAGACGTTGTTGTCATCCGACAAATTTCAGAACAACGCTTTCTCTCTGCCCATTGCGATTGGTAAAAAAATCGACAACGAAAACTTTATTGTTGACCTCGCTGCCATGCCACACTTGCTGATGGCTGGAGCTACTGGGCAGGGTAAATCGGTCGGTTTGAATGCTATCCTAGTTTCTCTTTTATATAAGAAACATCCATCACAATTAAAGTTTGTATTGGTGGATCCTAAAAAAGTAGAGCTTAGCATTTACCGTTCTATCGAAAGGCATTTCCTCGCCAAACTTCCTAATGAAGAAGAAGCGATTATTACCGATACTAAAAAAGTAATCAATACACTAAATGCATTGTGTATTGAAATGGATAACCGCTACGATCTGCTGAAAGAGGCGGGTACAAGAAACATTAAAGAGTACAACGAAAAATTCACCAAGCGCAAACTGAATCCGCAAAAGGGCCATCAATATCTGCCGTTCATTGTGTTGGTAATCGATGAGTTTGCCGACCTGATCATGACTGCAGGCAAAGAGGTGGAGATGCCCATTGCGCGTCTTGCACAGCTTGCCCGTGCGGTGGGTATTCACCTGATCGTTGCAACACAAAGACCTTCGGTAAATATTATCACCGGTACCATTAAGGCTAACTTCCCGGCTCGTATCGCATTTAAAGTTTCTTCCAAAATTGACTCCCGAACCATCCTTGATGCCGGTGGCGCAGAGCAGTTGATCGGTAAAGGAGATATGCTTATCAGTTACAATGGTGAGCTAACCCGCTTGCAGTGTGCCTTTGTAGACACACCTGAGGTAGAGAACATAAATGAGTTTATCGGCGATCAGCGTGGTTATCCCGAGGCATTCCTTTTGCCGGAGTACGTGGATGAGAAAGATATGGATGCAAAGGATTTTGACCTTGGCGATAGGGACAAATTGTTTGACGAAGCAGCGATGCTTATTGTTCAAAACCAGGTTGGTTCAACTTCTCTTATCCAGCGCCGTATGAAATTAGGTTATAACCGTGCCGGCAGATTGATGGATCAGCTTGAAGCAGCAGGCGTAGTAGGACCTAACCAAGGCAGCAAGGCGAGAGAGGTTTTGATTAAAACAGAAGCAGATCTAAGAGAACTCTTAGGCTCTATTTAAGGTTAAATTTTTGTTGAATATTTTCCTCATTTAAACCCGTGAAGGCTTTTGCAGGTCTCAGTATCGCGTTTAATAATATATTTGCACAAATTTTTTAAAAACTCTCAAATGAAGAAATATTTAATGGCGCTCGCCTTAGGTATTGGAATTTCAGCAGTAAGTATCGCACAATCCAATGATCCGGCAGCTAAAACGATTTTAGACGGTGTTAGCGCTAAATTTAAAACTTACAAAGCGGTTCAGGCAAATTTCACCTTGTCGATAGAAGATGCAAAAGGAAAAACACAAGGCACTAAAAAAGGAATTTTATACTACAAAGGCTCAAAATACAGGGTAAGCATCCCGGGCGGACAGGAAATTTTCAGCGATGGAAAAACAAACTGGACATACGATAAAGCAGCAAACGAAGTAACCATTTCAAAAGTTGATGCTTCCGGCAACGCACTTACTCCTCAAAAATTATTCACCAACTTTTATGATAAAGATTTTCTTTACAAATTAAACGGTGAGAAAAAAGTAGGCGCGAAAACTGTTCAGGAAATTGAATTGACGCCAACAGATAAAAGCAAACCTTTCTTTAAAATATTGCTTACAGTAGACAAAGCAGCTAAAACCATTGTAAGCACAAAAGTGATGCAGAAAGATGGCAACAAGTTCACCTACTCAGTAAGCAATTTGAATGGTAACGCAACCATCGCTGATTCTCAATTTGTTTTCGATAAAAGCAAATATCCGGGAGTAGAAGAAGTTGATCTTCGATAACCGATCTAGCATATAATTTTAAAAGAGCCACATGCGGCTCTTTTTTTTATTTTACCACAGAGGAAACAGAGATTTTTTTCACAGAGGAAAGGAGGAGTTGAGTTCTACAGAAATACCGGATGAAAAGAGATTGTTTAAATCTCTTCCTTTCTTCTCCTTCACTCTGTGAAAAAAAACTCCTTACCTCCGTGGTAAAAAGAAACACGAAGCGTTTTCCCTTAGTAGTGAATGAGTGCCTCGCTACAAATCGCCTGTTAAAATCTTCACCGCATCTCCCCTTTTCAAGTTTGTGTGCTGACTCCATTGAGCTTCGATATTACTCATCTGTTCATCCATTTGCCATGCTTTTATTTTTAATTGCAAACGTTCTATTGCCAGCTTTTTGTTCTGGTGCTGCGATCTTGTATCACTGGCCATTACACTAATACCCGATGCAATATGCGTTGCACGAACAGCTGTTTCTGTTTTGTTTACATTTTGTCCGCCCGGCCCGGAAGCGCGACAGGTTTTGAATTCCACTTCTTTTGCATCGAACAGTATTTCTTTGGAAGGCGAAAATGATTGCACACTTACAAACCAGTTCTTGCGCTTATGAAATTTTCTGTACGGGCTCTTCCCTATCCATTGAATGGTTCCCTCCCATTCGTTTACAAAGTCTTTCAAATTTTCACCTTGTAACTGCAGCAAAGTTGATTGCAGTGTACCGTTTATCTGACCGTTTGTTTTATCGATTACGATTGCCGATAATGATCTTTCTGTTGCGTCTTTCAGTAAGAGTTGTTGCACTTTCGCAACAACTCTTTCGCATTCCGCGGGACCACGTCCGGATGATATTTGTAGGTAAATTAAATTGTCCATTGTTGTTTATTTATACGATGTCGCTCACTGGCGAACGTTTCTAATTTCTAATTCCTGTTTCTATTCCTTGTTCATGCGAACAATTGCAGGCATGAATTTTCCGTGCACATCCACTAATTCTGTTTGTGCACTCATGATTGTATCGATGTCTTTGTACGCTCCCGGTGCTTCTTCAATGCTGCCGCCAATTAAACAAACCCCATAATCGGCCAGCATTTTCTTCAGCGCAGAGTTTGTAAAAGACTCCTTTGCTTTTTTTCGCGACATCGCACGACCTGCCCCATGTGAAGCGGAATTAAGTGCGGCATCAACGCCTTTCCCGCTTACCAAATAACCAGGCGATGTCATGCTACCGGGAATTATTCCAGCATCTCCTTTGTGTGCAGGCGTTGCACCCTTACGATGTACGATCGCTTCGCGACCATCCTGCAATGTTTCCCTCCATGCAAAGTTGTGATGGTTCTCCACTTTCGCTAAAGCCTGCAGCCCCAAAGCTTTTGCAAGATTGGCATGAATACAATCATGACTTGCTTTTGCATAATCGCCAGCCAATGTCATGCTCATCCAATACTCCTGTCCCGCTTCAGAATTCATATCGAGCCACGCAAGATTTTTTGCTTCAGAAGGAAGTTTGCAAACATCCATTGCAAGCTGTGTATAGTACATTGCGACAGCGGCGCCCAATCCTCTTGAGCCGGAGTGTGACAAAAGTGCCAAATAGTTTCCCGCAGGAAGTTGCAGTATGTTGTTTTCATACAGTTCAATGGCACCAAACTCCACAAAGTGATTACCACTTCCGGAAGTTCCCAATTGCCTCGCCGCCTTTCCCTGCAATGTTCGCAACAACTCTGTTTGTTGAAATATGCTTCTATCAAGCACTTCATGTTCGTTGCGATAGTCGAGACTTCCTTCCATTCCAAAATGTGTATGATCCCTCAAGGCTTCCTTTATTTGATACGCATATCGTTTAACATACTTTTCATTTTCACTAAAAATGCTTAACGACATTCTGCAACCAATGTCTACACCAACTGCATATGGAATTACAGCATTGTTTGTGGCGAGTACCCCGCCTATCGGCAAACCATAGCCGCCATGCGCATCCGGCATTAAAGCGCCTTGCAAAGCAACCGGCAATGCAAGCGCCGTTGCCATTTGTTGTTTCGCATTCGTGTCTATATGCTTACCGCCGTATACTTTCAGAGGTGCAGCATCGTTCTGATGTTTTAGTGCATACACTTGGAATGTTTCATCATCTGGCTCAGGACAAAAATATTCTGCCAGTTTGCTCCATGTTTCATTTTGCAACCACGTTTGTGGTTGCTCTTGTATATTCTTCAACACATTGACCACATCTTCTTTTGTTTCGTGCTTGCAATGTCTTGAAATAATATTGATAGCAAGGCTGCGAGCTACGTCTGTAGTATATCCCATCTTGCTTAGTTCTTTTAATTGTATTACAGTTTTCATTTCTTGTAAAATGATTACCGGATTGCTCCGGCATGAGCTTATTTATTCCTGGCAAAAGGTTAACCTCCTGTTTGCGGAAAGCAAAAAAGCATTAATACACAATCGCGTTGTGTTTATTAAAAATTATTTTCGATTGATTGTGTTGGCGAAAAGAAGTTATGATCCGGAGTATTTTATCGAAACTTACCTATGTGCAAAAAGCTCCCTGTCTCGATTCAAACCGAAAAATGCCAACGATGATATGTAGTTATTGTTCAAGCATATTTAAAACCCTCCACTTGGTGTTTAGGTTTTAGTAAAAATTGCGATCGCAAAAATAGAAAGTTTTTTCAAATTGCAAAATCTTCCAAAAAAACACTTCCTTATCTCCTTCTCTCTGTGAAAAAATACTCCGTTGCCTCTGTGGTAAAACGCTGAGTTAATTCTTCATTAAAAAATCTTAGTGAAACTTTGTGCCCTCAGTGCCTTAGTGGTAAAAAGATCAGAAGCATCCCCTCATGCTCTCTCAACAACTCAAAACAACTAACTTTACCAAAACGATTATACCATGTGGTTAAATAATATTCTCGAAACGATTGGCAATACTCCGCTGATAAAACTTAACAAGATCACGAAAGATATTCCTGCGACTGTACTGGCTAAGGTAGACTATTTTAATCCGGGCAACTCTATTAAAGACCGTATGGCTATAAAAATGATAGAGGTGGCAGAGAAAGAAGGCAAACTAAAACCGGGAGGTACCATCATTGAATGCACAAGCGGCAACACCGGAATGGGACTTGCTTTAGCAGCATGTGTAAAAGGTTACAAATGTATTTTCACAACAACTGATAAGCAGTCAAAAGAAAAAATGGACATTCTGAAAGCTGTGGGTGCAGAAGTGATTGTTTGTCCTACAAACGTTGAGCCCGATGATCCGCGCAGCTACTATTCCATCGCAAGAAGACTGGCGAAAGAAATTCCTAATTCTTTCCATTGCAATCAATATGATAACCTCGCTAACAGACTGGCTCACTACGAAAGTACTGGTCCTGAAATATGGGAACAAACGGAAGGAAAGATCACGCATCTGGTTTGTACTGCAGGAACGGGTGGCACTGTTACTGGTACAGCGATGTATTTGAAAGAAAAAAATCCCAACATTCAAGTGTGGGCGATTGACGTATATGGTTCGTTGCTTACAAAATTCTTCAATACCGGCGAGGTGGACATGAATGAAGTTCACCCTTATGTTTCTGAAGGTTTTGGCGAAGACTTTGTTCCCGACAACTATGACATGAGTGTGATCGATCGCTTTGAGCAGGTAACAGATAAAGATGGCGCAGTGATGGCAAGACGCATTGCAAAAGAAGAAGGTCTGTTCTGTGGATATAGTGCCGGCAGCTGTTTACAGGGCTTGATGCAATTGAAGGACAAGTTGAAAAAGGATGATCTGGTGGTGTGTATTTTCCATGACCATGGCAGTCGTTATGTAGGTAAAATTTATAACGACCAGTGGATGATGGAGCGCGGGTTCCTTGATGTAAAATCTTTTAAAGATATTGTCAACGGTAGAAAGAATTCACAGAAGCTCGTTTCTATTCAGCCGACAAATACTGTTGCTGAAGCTGTTGAAATGATGAAGAAATACGACATTGAACATATTCCTGTTTTTGATAACGGCAACATTGCAGGATCAATCAGTGAAAACGGTTTGTTCCAAAAAGTATTCTCCAATCCCGATATCAAGAATGCAAAAATCCAGGAAGTAATTGAACACGCATTTCCTATCGTGGATTTCAACACACCGGTTGAGAAACTTGGTACATTGATCAACAAAGAAAATGGCGCAGTGCTTAGTAAAGATGAAGCTGGCAACTACCATATCGTGACCAAGTATGACGTGATTAATGCGCTGGGGAAGTGAGCACGCAGATGACGCAGATTAGACTAATTTAAATAACTGAATAACTGATTGACTGAATAACTGAGTGGTTCATTTTTGATTTTGCACTACAACTTTTAACCACTCAGTTATTTAGTTATTCAGTTATTTTCGCCCAATGAAACTAGCTAAATACCTTCTCTACGTTTTTCTTGCATGGTTCATCATCCATACAATTGTCATTTGTGTCGACGGAATTTTCAATAAAGAACATGCTGCTGATATTGCTATTGTTTTGGGCAATAAGGTGAACGAAGATGGTACACTATCACCAAGGCTTAAAGCGAGGCTGGATAAGGCAAAAGAGCTTTATACCAAATCTCTCGTGAAGAAAATAATTGTAAGCGGCGGACTTGGCAAGGAAGGCTTCTATGAAGCTGAGAAAATGAAAACTTACCTCAATGAAAACAACATTCCTGATTCGCTAATCATTGTTGACAATCGTGGAGACAACACCGCATTCTCTGTTGGAAATGCATACAGAATGCAACCGGTTTTAAAATACAATAGTATTACTGTTATTTCCCAATTCTATCATATTTCACGCACAAAATTACTATTTCACAAAACAGGTATCAAGAACGTTTACGGAGCGAGTCCTTCGTACTACGAACTTCGTGACTTGTATTCACTAGTGAGAGAATTTTTCGGCTATTATTATGCATTGTTGTTTGTAAGCAAAGAACAAATGATCAATCCAAGATAGGAGCAACAATTCGCACGCAGATGACGCTGATCTAACTGATTTACACTGATCTTATACTGAAATCTTACATAAAATAAAAAAACAGCAAGACTAAACAATCTTGTTGGTTTTATTTTATTAGAAATCTATCAGTGAAAATCAGTTAGATCAGCGTCATCTGCGTGCTCTTTACTCCGGCAGCACGATCGTGAACTTTGCTCCTACGCCGCGTTTGCCTTCGGCTTTAATCACGCCGTTGTGGTTCTCGACGATCTTTTTACAAACCGCCAAACCGATACCGGTGCCATTGTATTTATTCTTATCATTTAATCGTTGAAAAATCAGAAAAATTTGTTCAGCAAATGTCTGATCAAAACCAATTCCATTGTCTTTAAAAGTCAGCTCAACATAATTGCGATTGCTGCTTTGTAATAATGGATATAGCTTCAACTCTTCACGTGGCAGAACCCTCGCTGAAATTTCGATAACAGGATTTTCGTTTGAAAATTTTAACGCGTTCCCTATTAGATTAAAGATCAATTGATTCATCTGAATGGGAATTGCCTTTATGCGAGGCATTAAACTTTTTATGATCTTCGCACCTTTTTGCTCGATCAGCACTTCGAAATCATTCACTACGTTCTCCAGTACCTTGTTGAGATCGACGGTATCAAACTTTTCATCCGTTTTGTTGATGCGTGAAAAATTGAGAAGATCTTCGATCAGAACAGACATTCTTCCCGCAGATGAAATCACTTTTTTGATGTAAAGTTTTCCATCAAAGCCAGGTTCATCTATTTTTTGCAAAACAAGGTCCGAGAAGGTTTGAATTTTACGTAACGGCTCTTGCAGGTCATGACTGGATACATATGCAAACTGCTCCAGCTGCGAATTTGATTTTTCCAACTGATCATTGGCTTCCTGCAGATCTCTTGTGCGTTCAGCTACTATCCTTTCCAGATCCTCGTGAGCGATCTTGGTTGCCTGTATATCCATGCAAGAACCGATGTACCCTTCAAAAAGCCCTTCCGGCGTATATCTCGGCACGCCTGAATTTGCCACCCATCTGTAAACGCCATCATGCCTTTTCATCTTAAATTCAATGGTAAAAGGTGTGCGTTCGTTGAAGTGAGAAGTATACTCCTCCAATACCATTTCGCGTTCCAGCAGATGAATATCTTCCTGCCAGCCATCGCCCAACTCTTCATCAAGCGATCGACCGGTAAACGACAACCATTGTCTATTTAGAAATGTAAATTTTCCATTTGTATCTGCCACCCAAATTTTCACCGGCGCAGTGTTCGCCATTGTTCGGAAACGCTCTTCGCTTTCCCGCAAAACCTCCACCATGCGCTTGCTTTCGGTAATATCCATCACTGTTCCCAAAAGACGCACCGGCGTTTTGTTGTTGTCGTACAACATTTCGCCGCTTGCTTTTATCCAGTGAATACTACCATCCTGATGTATGATGCGTATCTCATAGCTAAGTTTGCCAGTTTCTCTGGCAATGCGGTGCGCCTCCTGTACGACCTCTATGTCTTCCGGAAGCACCTGGTCAAACAAATGGACACGTGTGACACTTTCATCTTTGTTGAAACCAAAAATTTCCTTAAGTCTTGGTGAAATGTCGCCGTAAAAATTTTCCAGCAGATTAAGATCGAAGGTGCCAAGATTAGTGGCCCTTATTGCAAGGAGCAATCGTTTTTCGTTTTCCTCTGCTTTTAGTCTCGCTTCTACCTGGTCAGTAACGTTGTTTAACGTCATCATTATCCCCTGAACGGTTGTGCCATCCTTTTCGAAAAGCGGTGCGTATGTAAAATCGAAATATAGTGTAGCGATGTGAGTTTTCATATCAACGTATGAGACGCCTTCCGTCTCACTGTATGTGACACCACTATCATACACATTCAGCAGAAGTTGGGGAAAGCGCTGATGTTCCAGCCTGGGAAATATTTCCAACAACTTCTTGCCCAGCACTTCGCTTTCTTCCTTTTGCCAAATCTTCAGCATCGCGGGGTTTATCAATTCCACTTTCAACTCCCTTCCTCTCAAAATGCCCATGGCAATAGTTGATTGCATTACCAGGCTGCGGAACTGTTTTTCACTTTCCTGCAAAGCATGCGACTCCTTCACAGTTTTGGTAACGTCTGTTGCTACCACCACTATTCTGTCTACAATACCTTTACTGTTACGAAGCGGCTGATAAACAAAATTGAAATAGACCTTTTCCCTGTTTCCTTTTCTCACAAGATCAACCTCGAACTCGTGTCCGTGATAGGCTATACCGGTTGACATAACCCCGTCCAGCAAGGGCTTTATGTTTTGATTGACCAGTTCGGGAAGGCTTTCAAACAAAGACCTATTAATAAGTTGATCTGCTTTTTTATCTACCACTTCAAGGTATAGATCATTAGCATGCTCAACGATATAATCCGGCCCACACAGAATCGCTATGGCAATAGGAGATTGCCAGACCAGTTGTTCTACTGATAATTTTTCTTCAATCATTTACTTTTGACACAGTATTTTGTAAGAGGAATACTTAACTGTAACAGTATGTTTTTAGGTATTGTAATTTAAGGAAAAAGAAACAGCAAATATATCTCGACATTAATTTTATTATTTTCTAACCACCTTAACCATTCTGTCTTTACCCTGCAGATCTTTCCTCACCTGCACTGTTTCGAACCGTTCATTGGTAAAAATATCTGCCACACTATTCGCCAGCGCCATATGAGTTTCCATATAAATGGTTCCTTTTGTTTTTAGATGTTGTGCCGAAAAATCAGCAATGGCTTTATAAAAAATCAATGGATTTTCATTTTCAACAAATAGCGCCAGATGTGGCTCGAAATCAACAACATGTTTTTCCATCTCCACTATTTCTTCATTTGGAATGTAAGGCGGATTGCTTACGATCACATCAAAGGTTCCAAGTTGCTGCCAGTTTGCTGCATTCAAAAAATCCAATTGACGGAACCGAACATCAGTGTTCAGTGTTTTCGCATTTTGCATAGCAACACTCAGCGCCGCCTGGCTGACATCGCAACTGTTTACAGCTGCCCATGCAAGATTTTTTTTCATAGATATAGGGATGCAGCCACTGCCCGAACCAATATCCAAAATGGAAAAATCATCCCGTTGTTTGTTTTGAAAATCATTCACCACCCATTCCACCAACTCTTCTGTTTCCGGCCTTGGAATAAGCACGGCCTCATTTACATAAAATTTCATACCATAGAACCAGGCCTCGCCCAAAGCGTATTGCACCGGACGGTGTTTCAAAAGATCGCTACTTACCTGTTCAAGTTTTGCTATTTGCATTGCAGAAAGCTCCGAGTGCTTGTTTACAACACGGTCAATCTTTTTCCAGCCCGTAATATTTTCCAATACCCAATCGGCAATATTTGCAGCTTCGCGTGAGTCGTACACGCCTGAAAGAAGCGAAAAAAGGTGCTGCTGGTGGTCGTTAAGCGTCATGATTCAAAGATAGGACAATGCTTAACGCCAAATGCCTAACGCTTAACGCGGTTTCAGCGCATCATCCTGCTACCAATAGTATAGACTGCCGCACAATCAGGCTTTTGGCGTTAAGCGGTCTGTGTTAAGCATTAAGCGTTAACCCTTATCTTTGCCCATCTACAGATGACCTCCCACGAAACATATATGCATCGCTGCATTGCACTGGCAAAAAATGGCGCCGGGCATGTAGCTCCCAACCCTATGGTGGGTTCTGTGCTTGTGCATGAAGGCCGTATCATTGGAGAAGGTTTTCACCGGATATATGGCCAGGCGCATGCAGAAGTGAATTGCATCAATTCGGTAAAGGAAGACGACAAACATCTCATTCCTCAAAGTACTATTTATGTTTCGCTGGAACCCTGTGCACATTTTGGCAAAACACCGCCTTGTGCAGACAGAATCATTCATGAACGCATTCTCAAAGTAGTAGTTGGCTGCCGAGATCCTTTTAAACAGGTAGATGGAAAAGGAATTGAAAAATTGCAGAATGCTGGTGCAGAAGTAACGATGAATGTTTTGGAAAATGAATGCCGTGAACTAAACAAACGCTTTTTTACTTTTCATACAAACTATCGCCCATACATTATTTTGAAATGGGCGCAAAGCAACAATGGTAAAATCGGAGGTTCGGATTTTAAACGAATCAATATCAGTAATGATTTTTCCAACCGGCTCGTTCACAAATGGAGAAGCGATGAGGCGGCAATCATGGTGGGAACCAACACTGCATTTCATGATAACCCTTCTCTCACAACACGCCTGTGGAAAGGCTCCGATCCGGTGAGGATATTTCTTGACATGGAACTGAAAGTGCCGTCAACACACCAAATTTTAGACAATTCTGTTCGAACAATTATTTTCAATAAACATAAGCATTCGCAAACTGAAAATATTGAATACTATCAAATAAGCGAAGACACGAGCATTGTTCATCAGATTACAAATGCTTTGTATCAATTGCAAGTTCAAAGTGTGCTGATCGAAGGCGGCACACGTCTCCTGCAATCTTTTATAGATGAAGGATATTGGGATGAAGCAAGAATAATTACAAACGATGAATTAATGATTGACGAGGGCATTCAAGCGCCTTCATTGACCAACGCCCTAAAAACCGACGAACTCAGGTTGCTTACTGACAGAGTCGATTTCTTTACTAATAACAGTAGATCTTTTTAACCAAACATGAGCGACCAGGAATTTTATTATACGATCGACAAAACAGCCGTTGCAGAATATAAGGACAAAGGAAGCAAGTTTATTGCCTATGCTTTTCCCATTAAGGATGCAGATGATTTTAAAGCAAGACTGGCAGAGCTGAAGAAAGAACATCCCAAAGCCTCGCATCATTGCTTTGCTTATCGCCTGGGATTAGATGGCAATAATTTCCGCGTGAGCGATGATGGTGAACCTTCGGGTACTGCCGGCAAACCAATTCTTGGCCAGATCGATAGTAAGCAACTAGTAAATACACTTGTTGTAGTGGTGCGTTACTTTGGCGGCACATTACTCGGCGTCCCGGGTTTGATCAATGCCTATAAAATGGCTGCTTCATTGGTTTTGCAGGTGTTGCCTCTTTCACAACGTCCCGTTGAAGTTTCGTACAAAGTTGATTTCGATTATACTTGCATGAACGACGTAATGATGATCGTTAAACAAACGGGTTGCACGATCATTAAACAAGAAATTCAACTATTCAGCCACTTAATAATAGGTATTCCAAAAACAAGACTGCAAGAGGTTGTATATAAATTGGAAGAGTTGCGGAATGTGGAAGTGAAGAAAGTTCCGTAATGTGGAAATTTGAAAATGTGCTAATTTGAAAATTCGTTCGGTGTAACATTAGGTGTTATCTAATGACAGCGTTAAGGGCTGACGATTATTAATGACAAATGATCGACCTAAAGCATTTTCAAATTAGCACATTTTCAAATTTTCAAATTATTCAGCTCTGCTTCCATGAAAATCACACCAGGCAGAGGGTTGTGGTAGTACGGGTCGATCGTGTAAAACCCGTGGCGTTTGTATAAGTTAATCGCGGGTTGCATTCTTCTTAAAGTATCGAGCCACATGTGCGTGTAGCCGAGTTGTCTCGCTTCTTTGCAAAGTTCTTCCACCAAAATATTTCCAATTCCATGCTTTCTAAATGCAGGTTTTACATACATGCGTTTCATTTCACAAAATGCATTTCTATCTGCTGTGGCGGCTAAATGATAGTGAGGTAAGATAGGCTGAAGTGCAATACATCCTGCAACTTCTTCATCTACGAAAGCTAGTAGTATCAAGCCTTTGGGTGGACCATACTTTAGCAACGGCTCTTCCAGTTCCGACTGCACTGATTGAAATGATAAGTCCTCTCCCAACTCAACAAGATATTCTTTTGTGAGCTCCAGAAAAAGATCAAGTTTGTTGTGATCGGTTATTTTTTCGATTGTTATCATTCTTCACTATTGAGACCGGTTGATCGGTGGGTAAGGGCGAATGCATTTCGCCACACTACAATTTGCCTGTGATTTTATAAGCCCAATATCCGACGACTTCTTTTATAAAACTACGCCATTGAACCAACGTATCAGCACTGGGAATCAGGTCAGCAAAAGAAAAAGGTGTCTCAACTGTTTGATAGGCGGATGGATAAATATCCACATCGATGCCTGCTTTTTTAAAAGTGCCTGCCGCTCTTGGCATGTGGAGTGCAGATGTCACCAACACATACGGGGGCGGCAAATGTAGTGAGTCGAGTATTCGTTTTGAATACATAGCGTTTTCGAAAGTATTGCGTGAATTGGATTCGGCAAAAACATCTTCCGCCTTCACGCCATCCTGTATAAACATATACTTTGCAAAATCCGCTTCTTTAGGTTTGTCCTGCTTGATGGAAGGATCGCCGCCGGAAACAATGATCTTATTTATATGCCCTGAATGATACAATGTGGCAGTGGCAATAAATCTGTCTGAAGTGCCGGAGAGATACCCTTTACCTTTTGCATCAAAAATCGTGAACCCTCCGAGTACGATTCCGGCACTGTATTTCTTTGTAAGTGTTGCGGGCCCGGGCTGCCATGCGTTTATGATAAAATTCAAGATCGCTCCATTAGTGAAAAAGATAAATAAGGCTATTGCGAAAATGGTCGCCCGTTTTTTCCATTTACCTTTTTTAAGAAAAGCAGCGAGAAGCACAACAAGGATCAACCAGGTTGCCGGATCAATGAATATTGAAAAAAGTTTAGAGAGAATGAAAAACATTCGTGTTGATTATAGGACAAATGTAAGCCTTCAGAGTGAATGTCTTCAATTGGTTGGTAGTTGTCAGACTTTGGTGCACTATTAATTTTTAATTAATTATTAATCATAAAAAAAATGCGGTGAAAAATCTCACCGCACTTTTTCTGAAATACTATTTCATTATTTCACATCAATATTCACTGTTGCTGAACTCAATCCCGGAGAAGTGGCAGTAAGTGTAACTTTTCCTGCCTTAGCTGCTTTTACAACCGCCAAACAAAGACCATTAAATGCCTTTCTATGATCGGCTTTAAATGACTCCATGCTGGTTTGACAACCGTTGTCAACACCCGCAAATGAACCACCGCCTGAAAGTTTAAATTGCACATCATTTGAAGCGTCAGGAACAAGGTTGCCGTCTTTATCTTCAATGCGAACTGTTACAAAAGAAAGATCATCGCCGGCATTGATGGCTTTTCTATCTACCTGCAACGTAATTTTCGCCGGAGCACCTGCCGTTCTTACTTCTTTAGTTAAAACTACTTTTCCGTTTCTGCGTGACACTGCTTTTAACGTGCCCGGAACAAAAGTGGTGCGCCACATTACATGCAAATCATCTCCCGTTTTCTTTTTAACCCCCAATGATTTTCCATTCACGAACAACTCCACTTCGTCCGCATTGTTGTAATATGCCCACATGTCAATTGTTTGTCCGGGCTTCCAGTTCCAGTGAGGCAAAATATGCAGCACTGGCTTATCCGTCCAAACACTTTGATAGAGGTAATATGAATCTTTGGGAAAGCCTGCCAAATCAACGATTCCAAAGTATGAGCTGCGTGCGGGCCATGGGTACGGCGTTGGTTCGCCGATATAGTCAAATCCTGTCCAGATGAACATACCAGAAACATGATCCAATTTTTCAAACACCTTCAAAGTCTCTTCGTGTGTAGACCCCCATGGAGTAGCGCAGTTTTCATAAGCTGAACAAGTAAGATCGGCATTTGCGTCTGTTAGTGGTTTATCCCATTGCTGTGGCCAGCGGCGAATGCTATCGGATGGCATATCGTAATGTCCACGCGTTTGCAATGCAGACACAGACTCGGTTACGATGAACGGCTTGCGGTACCATTTGATGATAGCAGAATCCCAATCATTATGATGATAGTTGTAACCTATGAGGTCCGTGGCATTCGTTTTCAGTAGTGCATTGTAACTGTTGGGTTCGTTGTTTGCAGTAACGGTTGGCCTCGAATCATCCAATGATTTTACTATGCTAACCAATTCCCGAAGAATGCCTGCACCCAGTGTGTCGCCGTCTTTGTCCCATTGCTCTATGATCTCATTTCCCACGCTCCAAATGAAAACAGACGGGTGATTACGGTCACGCATTACCTGATCAGTTAGATCTTTCTTGTGCCATTCATCCCAATACAAATGATAGTCGTACGGATTTTTTTCTTTCTTCCACATATCAAAAGCCTCATCCATTACAACGAAACCCATTTTATCACAAAGATCCAAAAGCTCTGGTGCTGGCGGATTGTGCGATGTCCTGATAGCGTTGCAACCCATGTCTTTTAGTATTTGCAGTTGTCTTTCCAGTGCTCTGGTATTGACAGCCGCTCCTAAACATCCAAGATCATGGTGATCACAAACGCCGCGAATTTTCAGATGTTTTCCGTTGAGGAAAAATCCTTTATCTATGTCGAAGTTGAAATAGCGAACTCCGAAGGTTGTTGTGTATTCATCAATTACCTTTCCATTTTCCAATATCTGCGTTACAGCTTTGTACAAATAAGGTCTGTCAACAGACCAAAGGTTTGGTTTTGCAATTAAAAATTGTTGTGTGGTATTTGTAGTACCCTTTTGCGGAACCGCAATATTGTTGCTGCTTGTGCCTACTATTTTGGAAGTAGCATCATAGAGAGATGTTTTCACCAAAACGATTCCGTTCTCAGCTTTTGCATTGTTAACAGTGGTGGTTAAAACAACTTTTGCGGACTGATCATCCACTTGTGGAGTCGTGATATGTGTCCCCCAATGATCGACAAAAACATCGCTGACTGTAGTGAGCCATACATTTCTGTAAATGCCCGAACCACTGTACCAGCGTGAGTTTGGTTGCTTTGAATTATCAACTTTCACTGCAATAATATTTTTCTCATTGCCATAGTGCAAATAAGGAGTCAGGTCGTAGCGGAAGGAAATGAAACCATTGGGTCTTACTCCTAATGAATGACCATTGATGAAAACTTCACTATTCATGTATACGCCATCAAAATCGACGAACACCTTTTTGCCTTTTGTAGTAGCAGGCACTGTGAATGTTTTTCTGTACCAACCCAAGCCACCTCTCAGCGCTCCGCCGCCCGTGCCTGTCGGGCTCGTAGAGTCGAATGGTAATTCAATGCTCCAGTCGTGCGGAAGATCCAAAGACCGCCACGAAGCATCATTAAAAGTTGCCGACTGAGGATCAGTGGCATTACCTAAATAAAACTTCCAGTTGCTGTTGAAAGATGCCGTATTTCTCGTCTGCGCAATGGAAGCAGCAGAAACAAAAAGAAGCAATACAAGTGAGATTCTCTTGATCAATGGGAGATTCATATTTTGTTTGTTTATCAATGTTGGAGTTGCTAAAATATTAAAGAAGTGAGTATACATTAGGTTGTTAGTCTATTCTGTCTTTTATCAAATTGCTTCCCTTCTGCATGGGTTCAATGAGTTTACCAGAATTTCCACCAGGGCTTCTTATCAACGAGCTGATTCGTTTGTTTGATGTTCTCACGCTGCTTTTCTATTTGCAGACCAGCTTCTATCTCTTCACGTGTTAAATCCCAGGCACTTTCTGTTGTGTCGTCGCAATAAAACCCTTCAAAATTTAAAGTACCAACCAACTTATCTACAATTTGCCTGTTTGAACAAATTAAAAAGAAGAAGTCGTCCCAATCGACTGCAAAAAGCAGCTCTTTGCTTGCATCATAAATGAAATAATCATGAAAGTTTATCGTATCTACAAATTCCTTTTCTTCAATGGAAGCAATGTTCAATTCTCTTTTATTTAGCCCAAACTGTTCTTCAATAACAACATTCTCTTTGGCCAACATGCGAAAAGCCTTCAGCATCTGTTTTTTCGAAAGCACTTCAAAGTGACCTTCAGTTGGATAATAAATTTGATTTGCAGTCGCAAAATCAGAAAGTGTTTGCGCCAAATCAGCTCGTTTGAAAATTCTGCGATAAGCGCCAATTGAAGTTTTTAGTGCCCTATTAATTTCGTCAAAACTTTGAAAACCGCAACCTTCTTTCACAGCGTTCCATGATACTTGCTCAGCCTTTTCATAAATCGCATCGTCGTCCGGATAACTTTCATTGTTATAAGAGTAAATATCAGCAGCGGGCTTAGGCATTTTTTGGAAAAGCTCATTTGCCGTTTGCGCCTCGTCAAAACTTATCTGCTGCGACCTTTGATAACCTTCTTTTGAGAAACCGCCATTGTTTAACTTAAAGAAAGGCGAAAAAGCAATGAATACCGTGTCAAAATACTCCTTGTAATGAGGCTTTATTGCAGTGTCGTGCCCGGGGTGAAGTTTATTGTCGGTAAAGATGTCCATATTATCTTATGTTACTTAAAAGAGTTCGTATGTTCTCGTTACGGTAAGCATTCTCTAAGCTTTGTTGATCTATGTTTTTCATATCAAGCCTAGATTAAGATATTGGTTGTTCCGGTGTTGAAATAACCATCTAACACAAATATATACGCTATTTCAATCTTATAAAACTAGCTTTTGATGGCTTTTCGCTTGGTGCAGCTGGCAAGCCGCAACTTCTTTGTAAACGTCAAGAACGTCCACCGCAAAAAACATTTTAGAGACTCACACCAACAACTTCTTCATTCAAAAAGCAATCCGATGGCCTTCGAAGCTTTCGCCCGACACCACCGGATGCTTGCTTGCTTATAGTAATTAAAAAGAGACGCCTGAAAACAATTGAAAATTGAAAGTGGAAAATTGAAAGTTGTTCGCCTTTTAGAATGCTCGTCAATAATGAGGAGCAATTTTCAACTTTCAATTTTCAATTACCTACGGTTTCGGCTTAAACCTGAATCCCAAATAACAAGGATCAACAGTTCTTATAACGCCCAGTACAACTTCATTTGCTGTTAAACGGATCACTTTAACGGAGTTCCAGTTTGCCACTGCGCTATGATAGTCGCCGCCAAATAATAGCTCGCAACCATTCAGGTTGATTATCTTATTTGCAAAATCATAGGAAAAGGTGCCGATGCAGGTAGAGGCATTGCCGCTTGCATCTTTTGATATCTTTTTGTAATTGAAATTTCCATTAAGGTCAAATCTAATCTCACCGTAATCCCTGCTTGGCATGATCCATGAATTGCTTGCCAGATCTGGCTCCCATGACCAATCTCCAGAGCCGCCTTTGCCCCAATCCAATCCATAGAATCCCATTGGGTTCACCATGTCAAGCACCCATGTCTTACCGGCTTGTCCGTTGGTTAAAAGGTTCCAGTTAGGGTTTGCAAAAAACTCGTCATCGTTCTTTGTAACCTTGATCGTTACGGAATCCTGCACAAAACCTCCGCCAGAAATCACACCATATTTAATGGTGTTATTTCCGCCGAAAGGCAACAATACTGTATCCTTTACGCGAGTAGAGAAAGATGTACCAAAGGCCCATGACGGATTTGCATTTGGCGTTTGGCTGTTCAGATAAGCGACGTTATCATGACTTGGGTTTTGAGTTACCGTGAATTTCAATTGTGATTTATCGATGATTGCAGGTAACTCTACTCTTTTTTCGCTTGGTGAACATGCAGCAAAAGCGCCCATGATCACAGCAATTGAGAATTTATATATGTTTTTCATTTTAATCTTTTTGATTGTTTTGAATATCAAGAGATGTCTGTTCAGTTTTAATTCCATCCCGCGTTTTGCGTTAATGTTCCGTTTGACAATCCTATTTGTGCTTCAGGTATTGCAAACAAACCTTTTGTTTCCTTGCGGAAGCTGACATTGAAATCAGTTCCGCCAGTTGTGTTATCAATGGCTTGTTTGGTAGCATCCAATCCTTGTCTTAACAAATCCCAGTAACGCTGGCCTTCCAATGCAAGTTCTAGTCTGCGTTCGTTCATTACAAGATTTAAACCTGCAGCATCTCCTGTTAACGTTTTTCTGTGCAATGCATCGCCGTAAGCCCTGTCCCTGATCTGGTCGTAATAACCTTGTGCTTTTGAAAGATTTGTTGCAAGATTCAACTCTGCTCCCATCAGCAACACATCTGCAAAACGAATAGCAACGTAGTTATCATAGTTATCAATCTGAAAATCGCCACCGTTTGCGTCCGGTCTTGAAGCGTCATTTACAGGAGCGTATTTTTTCCAGAAATAACCGGTGTATTGGTATTGATCGCCCACTGTATAAGTCAGGTGTTCATCAGCTATAGAGATGATTGAGCTACCTCTTCTTGTGTCGGTGGCATCATAAGCATTCCACAATCCACCATTGACAACGGCGATTCCCCAGCCTTTGTAATAGTTGCCCAGCGCCTGGTTGCGAAGGCCCACCATTACCTGGAAGCGGTTACCATTTTGTTTGTTCCAATCGCCTTTACCCTGATCAGTATACTGAATTACAAAAACGCCTTCTTTATTATTTTGTCCCGCGAAGTTTGTTCCGGATGCCGGTCTCCACAAATTTGCAAATTTGTCAACCAAACCATAGCCGCTGTTTTTGATCACATCTTCAACCGCAGCCGTTGCATCTTGTTTTGTGAAAACGCCCATCAAATCTTGCTTTGAATAATAGCCTGTATAATACATGTAAACTCTTGCCATCAATGCTTCAGCGGCCCATTTTGTTGCACGGCCATAGTCAGTTGATTTGATGGAAGAATAAGCAACTGCAGAAGGTGTTAGCAATGTGATGGCTTGTTTAAGATCAGAAGCGATCAAACGATACACGCTGTCAGCAGAGGATTGTTTGATATAATAGTCACTGCCTTCAATTGGTTTTGTGAGCAAAGGCACATTACCAAACATGCGTACCAAATCAAAATAATAATAAGCACGCAGGAAATATGTCTCTCCCAAATATTGACTTTTTAATGCCGGTGTTGTTCCAAAATCTACATTGTCCATTTGAGAAAGAAGCATATTTGCTCTGTAAATTCCCTGGTAGTATTTCTTCCATGCATCTGAATTCAGATTGGTATAGACCTGGAATTTATCCCACTGTCTTGGACCGTTGTCAGCCAGACCACCTCCGCCGAAACAATCGTCAGACGTGATTTCTGAACTTAAGACAATGTTGCCATAACCCGTTAGATCCAATACGTTGTATGATGCGACCAATGCTTTGAAAGCATCATCTGGTGTTTTGTAAAAATCGTCCTGTGCAATGGCGTCTACAGGCGTTTTTTCGAGAAAGCTCTTCTTGCACGATGCGAGTGCAACGATTGCCACAAGGGCTATAAAAATTTTATTATTGAGTTTCATTTGCTGATGTTTTTTTTGTTAGTACGGAACGCAGATTTTCATGATTTGTTATGATCTTTTTAATTCTTCAGGTTCTTCTTTATTCAAAACATTTTATCTTAAAAAATCTTGACAATCTTGACAATCAGCGTTCTTTCTCTCTATAATCTCACGTTCAATCCTACAAGAATTGTTCTTGGTGTTGGGTAGCGTCCGATGTCGATACCGGATGACCATGTATTGTTATCAGATTCAGTGTTACCATAACCAATTTCAGGATCGATACCGTAGTAGTGTGTGAATGTATACAGGTTCAATACAGAGACATACAAGCGGCATTGCTGCATAGGTACATTCTTCATCAGCCTTTTCAAGTCATACCCAAGGTTGATGCTTTTTACACGCATGAAAGACGCGTTGTGAACGTACAGGTCAGAAAAGTTGCCCCAGTTTTTGTTTAGCTCATCGCCCATTGTTACTCTCGGCAATTTGCTCGAAGAACCTTCTCCTGTCCATCTGTTCAGGATTTCAGTAGAATAGTTGCTGTAGAATGCATCAGTTGCTCTAACACCGTCTACCACCTGGTAACCGCCTGCACCGCTCAACTGTATTGAAAGATCAAATCCTTTGTAAGCTGCAGAAAGATTAACGCCGTATGTGTTGGTTGGAATCGGGCTGCCGATCTGTGTTTTGTCTTTATCATCAAGTACTCCATCTTTGTTAATATCTGCAAAGCGAACGTCACCAGGTTTTGCATTTGGTTGAATCAAACCATTTTTACCTGTATAGTCTGCAACCTCTTTTTCATTTTGGAAGATGCCTGCTGTTTTATATCCCCAGAAATAACCTATCGGATGACCGGCTTGTATGCGATAGAATTCAGGTGTAGTAGAAGACAATACGTTGTTGGCACCGTGAATGATACCATCTGCAGTGGCCACTGTCAACACGTTGTTTTTGTTGAATGCAATGTTACCACCTACACTGAAAGTTACTTCACCAATTTTGTTCTGATAGTTCAACGCAAGCTCAACGCCTTTGTTCACTACATCTCCACCATTGATGAATGGAGCACCAGTTCCTACTAAATCCGGTACAGGCACTTGCACCAACCAGTCTTTTGTTTTCTTGTTGTAGTAATCGAAGTTGAAACTGAAATGCTTTAAGAAAGTCATGTCGAATCCAATGTCTGTTTGCTCTGATGTTTCCCATTTAAGATCTGGATTAGGGATCAAACCCGGAGCTGCACCTGTTGAAATAACAGTGTTGCTGGCACCACCAAAGTAATAACCAAGGTTGGCTGTTGTAAGGGTTGATAATGCTTTAAAGTCAGGAATTCTGTCGTTACCGTTTCTTCCCCAGCCTGCACGTACTTTCAGGAAGTTGATCGCTTTTGTTTTGAAGAAATTTTCATTGGTTACAACCCAACCCACAGACACTGAAGGGAAGGTCGCCCATCTGTTGTTAGCACCAAAACGTGAAGAGCCATCCTGGCGAACAATTGCTGTCAGCAAATATTTTTCGTTGTAGTTATAGTTAATTCTTCCGAAGTAAGAATTAAGTGCGTAAGGAGAACCCGCAGTACCTGAAGCTTTCGCTGTTCCTTGCGTAATGTTTGAAAGAATAGCGTGGTCGAAATCAGCAATGGTTGTGATGCCTGTTCCACTTCCTTTTACATTGAACAAAGAGTATTCTCTTGCACTTGTACCTACTACAACGTTCACATTGTGCAGGCCAAATGTATTTGTATAGTTCAAAGTGTTGTCCCAGTTCCATGTATAGTTTTTATACATTTCCTGTGCAGCTATTGTAGAGCTGTTTACAAATGTTGAACTTAAGTTGTAGATCGGAGTGAACTTTTGATAAGTGTTGTAAGAAAGATCAACACCAAAATCACTCCGGAATTTCAAACCTTTTACAATAGCTACTTCGCCGTACAAATTACCAAAAATACGATCTTACACAGTTTGGTTATTGTAACTCACATCCATTACTGCTATTGGGTTTGCTTCGCTCGCCTGCCATGATCTGCCGTATGTTCCATCTGCATTATACACAGGGAACACCGGGCTCGCATTCAGGATCGCACGCATGGAGTTGCCGTAAATATTTCCTGTTCCGATACCATTTTGATTGGAGTGGGTGTAAGTAAGATTCTCACCAACTTTGATGATATCTTTATACACTTTGTGCTCTGAATTAATTCTGAAACCAATTCTCTCGTAGAATGACTTACCGGGCAATCCAATAACACCTTGTTGTTTTTGATATGATAAAGCTGTAGAAAAAACAGACTGATCATTTCCACCCGAATAAGTAAGATTGTAATTCTGTGTGGCTGCATTTTTCACAGTGGCTTCTTTTTGCCAATCTGTGCCTGCACCCATTGTATCTATTTGTTTTTGAGAATAAAAGAAGTATGGCCCTCTGCCAGAGTTGATTGCTGCTTCATTCATAATGATGGCGTATTCTTTGGCATTCAGCAAACCTAATTTTCTTGCAGGATTCTGCCAGCCATAGAACGCATCGAAAGTGAGAGATTTTTTTCCGGCTTTTCCGCGTTTTGTAGTTACAAGTACTACACCATTTGCAGCTTGTGTGCCGTAGATCGCAGAAGATGCAGCATCTTTCAAAATGTCCATTGATTCGATGTCTGCCGGATTAAGATAGGAGATGTCCGTTGTTGGCATACCATCTACAACATAAAGTGGGTTAGCATCACCGTTAGTTCCCTTACCTCGGATAACAATTTTGGGTGCATCGCCCGGTTGACCGGATGTAGATGACACATACACGCCAGGCGCTTGCCCCTGCAATGCATCGAGTGTGGAGATAGTGTGATTGCTTTCTAAAGCGCCACCTTTAACGCTGCTCACAGCGCCTGTTACCACTTTCTTTTTTTGGCTGCCATAACCAACTACAACCACTTCATCCATGTTGTTTTGGCTTTGATCCAATTCTATCTTAATGTTATTTGTAGCGGATGTTATTGTCACCTCTTTTGCGGTAAATCCCAGGTGGCTTATTTGTAGCACGTTTCCATCTGCCACTTCAATAGAGAAGTTCCCCTTGTCATCGGTGGCGGATCCTCTCGTTGATCCTTTTACAAGAATAGTAGCAGTGGAGATTCCTTGTGCAGTTTTTGCATCTACTACCGAGCCTGATATTTTTCGCAGTGCGGCGTTTTGTGCAAAACTACTTTCACTAAGCAGTAGCGTGGTGATGAATGCACACAGCATAAACACCAATCGCTGGTTGAGTTTCCTTTTCTTCATATGCAAGTTTTACGTTTAAGTAATTAAAAATGAGTATTGTTAGTTGTTTGCGTTGCCATGATTGCACGCTCCTCATCTGCCATGGTTCGTGTCCTCGCGAACCATTCTCGCTCCGCTTCGTTGTTTCGATTCGTGAGGACACAAACCGAGGTGGTCGCGACTACTTTTTACTTTTTACTTTCTACTTTTTATTACAATTTTCTTTCCACTGTACGTCACGCTTTCATCGCCTTTCGAATCAGCATCAAATGCCTGTGCGTTTTTCTTGTTGATCCATTTTATATTGAAGGTTCTTTTCTTCAACATGCCATCGAATGAGCCGCTTCTTTCACCAATGGTGAGCGTTCCTTCGGCTTCGTTGTAAGTGATAGGAATGTTTGCAAAAGCGCCTTTCTCGTAATCGTATTTCAAGCCGTCATCTTCATACAATGAGAACTTGCCGTCTTTTCCGGTGTACACATACAGCGTAATAACAGATGCAGTTTTTTCAGAAGTAAATTGCAATTCAGGACCAACAGGAACGATCGAACCTTCTCTCACAAATAGTGGAACACGTTCGTAAGGTGCATCAGCATTGATGGTTTGGCCACCATCGTCATATTTTCCGGTGTAGAAATTATACCATCCGTTGCCTTGTGGCAAGTAAACACTGCGGCTTGTTGCTTTGTATTCCAATACCGGACTTACCAGCAATGAAGGACCAAACATAAACTGGTCGCCAATATTTTTAACCTTGGGATCATTGTTGAAATCCATTACCAGTGCACGCATTGGCGTATAGTCGTCTTGATAAATTTTTCCTGCGAAAGAATATATATAAGGCATTAATCTGTACCGCAGGTGATCGTAGTATAACATGCTTTTGTATGCTGGGTGTGTTTCGGGTGCTACATTGTAAATTTCACGGTACGGAAACTGACCATGCACACGAAACAGCGGACAGAAAGCACCAAATTGGTACCAGCGTGTCATTTGTTCGCGCCATTCTTCAAGATCCTCGCCTTGCGCATGCTCATATCTTTTTTCAACGGCAAAGCCACCAATATCCATGCTCCAATAAGGAAGTCCGGACAGAGAGAAATTCAATCCTGCTGCAATCTGATCTTTCATATCGTGCCAGCGTGCAGCTATATCGCCGCTCCATATTACAGCACCATAACGTTGTGATCCAGCAAAACCGGAACGTGTTAAAATGAAGCTTCTTTTACCGGGGTCAGTGCCTCGTTGTCCTTCATAAATTCCTTTTGCATTTTCAAGAGGATACGCATTTAGGTATTCGGCTGAAGGTCCTGCGGCAGTTGGCTGCATTTGTTCGATTCTTTTCTCAGGACTTACGTTCGACAAAATATCCGGCTCACTTGCATCCATCCACCATGCATCAACTCCTTTTGAGTACAGATTTTTGTTGAGCAAGTCCCAGAATCCTTTGCGTGCATCTGCATTAAAAGCATCGTAGAATGTAGACACATAGCCTTGTGCGATCCAGTCGCGTTGTCTGTCTGCTACGTTTCTTTTATACAACCATCCGTTTGCATCAAACTGTTTGTATGCAGGAATGCCTTCGTAAAATTTCGGCCACACAGAGATCATGAAATGCGTATTCTCTGCATGCAATGTTTTGATCATTCCCGTTGCATCGGGAAAACGAGAACTATCAAATTGCTGGCTGCCCCAATCATCCTGTTTCCAATAGCTCCAGTCCTGCACGATGTTGTCCAATGGAATTTTTCTCTTTCTGAATTCTGTCACAACATCCAACAATTCTTTCTGTGTTTTGTAGCGTTCCCTGCTTTGCCATAAACCCCATGCCCATTTCGGCAACATGATCGCTTTTCCCGTAAGTAAGCGGTAACCACTTATTACTTCATCCAGGTTTTTTCCGTTGATGAAATAGTAATCAATCTTTTTACCTGCATTTGAAACAAAAGCAAAATCATTTTTCTGCGCATCCGGCACCGGCGCTTGCCATTTTACCGACAGGTAACTATCGTTTCCATCAGGCTGCCATTCTATTTTAATATTGTACTTAACACCTTTTTCCATTTGCAAAGGCATCAATACGTCTCCAGGGTTCCACGGTTGTCTCCAGCGATTGAGGAGCAATTGATTGTTTACCCAAATCTTTACATAGCCCGCAGATTTTACATGAAACTGATGCAAACCTGTAATTCCTGATTCAACCGCACCTTCCCATGTTACAATTCCATTGTTGTGTGTAAAAAACCCTTCTGGTGCTTTTTTAATATCATTCAGAAAAGTATAATCGATTTCAGATTCTGCTCTTACAGCAAATTGCTTGAAAGGGCTGTTGTGATGTCCGTACGTAGCGGTCAGCCAACCGTTGTCACCTTCTTTTGAATACAATTTCAAAGCAGAAAGTGGCATCAGCGGGCGAACGTCTCCCGCAGTCGTCAGTGAATTATTATCCCAAAGAATACCGTAGTTATTGCTGGACACTAAAAGTGGTACAGCTACTTCAGTATTATTTTGCCACAAAAAAACCTGCTGACCGCGGTAATCCATCACGTCACTTTGATGCTGACCGAGGCCGTACGTCGCTTCGTCATCTTTTAATGTGAATGCCTGCCGTGTTTCATAGAGCGGCTGACCTTCATAAATCACACGCCTGAAGTGGCGGCTGTTATCTTTTTCCTGTAATAAAATATTACCGGAAATATCCTTGAAAATCACTTTTCCCGTTTTGAGGGAAATCTGGACCTGGATAGCAGCCGTCCTTACAACGACTTCGTTTTCATTGTTTGTTACATTCCAATTCGAGTTCTTGTTGTTGGGTAGGTTGTCCTGTAACATCAGGCTTTTGCTAGTCTCCGATCCGTTCAATGGAGTTGCCACCACCCTGATGATGTTATCGTTGATCACATACAGGGAAAGTTTATTGACACCTTCATCATTGGGTGCGGAAAAATTTATGGTAATGCCGTTCTGTAATTTTTCTAAAACTGGTTGCTGCGCAGACACATTTATAGCAACCAAAAAGGAAAGGACGCAAAGCAATGCTACTTTTTTAACAGGCAAAACAATCATTTTATCACAAGTTTTATTAGTTCCTCTTTCGCTATGAAAGACAACTCTAATATCTCTTGATTTTTTTTCTGTTTGGTAAGCCGATTGTTTACGATTAGGGGTAAAAATGTTAACCGGGAGAAAGCGACTGCGTAATGAATTGATTTTTATTAAGTTATTTTAGGGAATTAACATTTGACCACCTAAGTACTGATTAACTGAGTAACTGAATAACTGAAGGTGTTCGATTGTCAGAGTGACTTTTCGATCCACAGCTTCAGCTATTCAGCCATTCAGTTGATCATTTTTTTTTCAATAAAAGACAAAAACATCCTTAATTCTCCTTACCTTTGTGAAAACATCGATCAATGCTTTTTTCAAAAACTTGTGAGTACGGAATCCGGGCCGCCGTTTATATCGCTTCGCAAAGTGATAAAGCGGAAAGAACGGGCATTGAGGAAATTTGCGAAAACATTGAGGCGCCGCGACATTTTACTGCAAAAATATTACAGGTGCTTACACGCAATCACCTATTGAGCTCGCAAAAAGGAGTGAACGGCGGTTTTTATATGACGGCCGAGCAACTGAAGCAACCGATAATCACCCTAGTAGAAGCGATCGAAGGCAAGGAAGTTTTATCGAAATGTGGCCTCGGCCTTAAAGCATGTTCAGAAACAGAGCCTTGTCCTTTACACAATAAATATGCGTCCATTAGAAATGATATAAAAAAAATGCTTTCCGGTATGACCATTAAGGACATGGCAGTTTCACTGCAAACCGGCGGAACATTTCTGAAAGTCGATTAAAATTTTTTTGACCAAATAAAAGACAAAATCATCCTTATTTAAATTTAAACTACATATTATGAGCTACACTTCATTAGAAACAAAACCGGAAACAGTTGGCGAAATGGCCCGCAGAGATTACCGCAAAGCAGAAGTTTTTAAAAGACTTGGCATCGATTTTTGTTGTGGCGGAAAGAAAACAGTCGAAGAATCGGCTGAAGTGGCAGGCCTGGATGTAACTCTGGTAAAAGAAGCGCTTAGCAAATCAGAAACGGTAAATGTGGGAACTGCACAACACGATTTTGATAGCTGGCCGTCTTCTTTCCTTGCAGATTACATCGTGAATGTTCACCACAAGTATGTAAGAGAGAGCACCCAAATACTGGATGAACTGAGCAACAGGGTGGCTTATAAACACGGCGACCGTTTTACTTACCTGCCATTGCTGAGAAATTATGTAATGGAGCTGCTAGAAGAACTACATACGCATATGAGAAAAGAAGAAATGATCCTGTTTCCATTTGTAAAACAACTTGAACAACGCACTAGTGGTGAAAGCAACTCATGCGGAAGTTTCAGTACAGTTCAACAACCAATCTCGGTAATGGAAGATGATCACAATGCGGCAGGCGAGCTGGTGAGAAAGATAAAAGAACTGACTGACAATTTCACTATTCCTGCCAATGCCTGCAACAGTCATAACCTGTACTTCAAAAAATTAGAAGAATTTGTGGGGGACCTGTATCAGCATATCCACCTTGAGAATAATATACTGTTTCCGAAAGCGATTCAACTGGAAAAGGCACAATAACTGAATAACTGAGTAACTGAATAACTGAGTAACTGAATAACTGAGTCGCTGAAAATTTAAGGATTGAAGTTCAATAACCATGAAGATCACCCAATGGCAAAGGCTCTGAAAAACTCAGCCAGGCATGCTGGGCAAGCTGCCAGGCTGAGCTTGCCTTAGCTTCGTTACACATGAGAAAAGCTAGCTATCTTTTTTATCCATAATCCTAAGAAAACTCGTTTATTCAATTATTCAGTTATTCAGTTATTCAGTTATTCAGTTACTCAATCATTCAATTAGGCCGGCAAATTTTATCGGAGGGACTTTTCTTTGGAGTATTTGCATTATTTTCTTGTTCACCAATTGCCAGCCAAATATCTTCGGTGCTTAAATAACTTCTATGCTAAACAAAAAATTAGCTCTTGTAGCTTTATTTGCTGGATTAACAAGTGCCTCTTTTGCTCAAATCAAATTAAATGACAAGGCTTCCTCTGCTCTTAGTGACGGCATGACGGCATTGACCTTCAGCGATGCCGATGCAAGAGCTCTTGCCAAACAGGGTGTTGCCAAACTGGATTCGGCCAATACTGTAGCCGCCGCAAATGATCCTTATACGTTACGTTTAAATAGCCTGATCTCTAAACTACCGAAGGTTGAGGGTGTCACGATGAACTACAAAGTGTACAAGACCAAGGACATAAACGCATTTGCTTGTGCTGATGGTAGCGTGCGTGTATTTTCCGGACTAATGGATATGATGACGGATGACGAGTTGATTGGCGTTGTGGGGCATGAAATAGGTCACGTAGTAAATCACGATACACGTGACGCAATAAAAGCAGCATACACACGCTCTGCGGCCCAAAACGCAGTAGGTTCAACATCCACCACAGTTGCTACTCTAACCGACAGCCAGATAGGCGCTCTTGCAAATGCCCTGCTGGAAGCTAAACACAGCAGAAAACAAGAAAGCGAGGCTGATGATTTTTCTTACAATTTCATGAAGAAAAATAAATATAACGTCATGGGCCTGGCATCGGCTTTTGAAAAACTGGCAAGCATGGAGACAGGTGCAGACAATTCAAAACTGACAAAGATGATGTCTTCGCATCCCGACTCAAAAGATCGTGCAGCCGCTGTAATCGCAAAAGCCAAACAGGACGGATTATACAAAGAAAAAACTCAAACGGCAACAACTACAACGCCAGCGACAACTACAACAGCAAAATCAACCACAGCGACAAAAACAACCACAACGAAAACCACGACCACTAGTAAGCCTAAATCAACAACGGCAAAACCTAAAAAGTAAAAATTGTTTTTGGGGATATTGTCACGACAAATAACTGGTTTACAATTCAGGCATTAAACCCTGATTATTCAGCCTGTGAAGTATTTGTTTTTGCATACGCAGAGGGAGTAACACCAAACTCTTTCTTGAAGTATTTCGCAAAATATTTAGGATCGTTAAAACCAACTTCGTAAGCAATTTCCGAAACGGTCATTTTGGATTTTTCTAGAAGTTGGGCGGCCCGTTTTAATCTGATATCACGAATGAAATCAATCGGGCTTTTTCCACTTAGTGAGAGCAATTTTTTATAAAGTGCAACGCGGCTCATGAACATTGCCTTGCTAAGATCTTCCACGGAGAAGTCCGGGTTAGAAATATTTTTTTCTACAACTTCCAGTGCCTGTGCTAAAAACTTTTCATCCGGAGAACTTATCTCAACATCGGTGGGTTTTACCTCCATTTGCTTTTGGTAAGTTTTCCGCATTTTTGTTTGCAGCGACAACAGATTCTTTATACGCGACTGAAGAATTTCAAAATTAAAAGGCTTGGTCATGTAATCATTGGCGCCGGTTTCCAACCCACGCAACTGCTGGTCTTCTCCCATAAGTGCAGTTAATAATATTACCGGAATATGTGCCGTTCTTTTATCGGCTTTAAGTTTTTTACATAGCTCTATTCCGTCCATTACCGGCATGGAGATGTCGCTCACTACAAGTTCGGGATGCGACGCCAATGCTTTTTGCCAGCCCACTTTTCCATTCTCCGCTTCAAGTATATTAAATTGTTCGCGAAGGTTGTCCTTCAAATAAAAACGGAAGTCATCATTGTCCTCTACCAATAACACTATTGGCTTCTTCGAGAATGAATGTTCTTTTACTCCTTCCCCATTTTCTATTTCTGCCGGAATAATCTGTTGCTCTGTTTCAATGTGTTTGTTGTTTCCATTTACCGCAACCACTTCATCGATTATATTTTCCTCTATATTAATGGGTACGTGAACCGCTTCCTTCAATGGCAATGCCACTTCAAATGTGCTTCCCTCGCCTAAAACGCTGTGCACAGAAATGCTGCCATTGTGCAGTTTTACAAATTCTTTTGTGATGGCAAGTCCTATCCCGCTTCCCTGGTTTATTAAAGTGCCTGGTATTTCATTCTGGAAAAATCTGTCAAATATTTTCTCCTGCTTGTCATGCTCCATGCCAATACCTGTATCAGTTACTTTCACCGTCAAAAGGTGTGTCGCATTGTCTGCATGTATCGTCTTTAAAACCACACTTACACTCACTGTTTTATTCTCTGGTGTAAACTTGAAAGCATTTGAGAGCAGGTTGAAAAGAATACGTTCTATTTTATCGTGGTCAAAAAAAGTAATAAAATGTTCAATGTTGGCTGCAACAGAAAACTTAATATTCTTTTTATCCGCAAGGTCAGTGAATGATTGCGCGATGTCTTTTGTGAATTGAATGATATCGCCCTGCCTTGTTTGTAGCTTCAGTTCCTTTACTTCCATTTTACGAAAATCGAGGAGCTGGTTTACAAGATTCATCAACCTTCTTGCATTGCGATAGATAAGTTGCAGCTGTTTCTTTTCATCGTCATTACCAAACTTCAACATCCGTTCGAGAGGCGTTAAGATCAATGACAACGGCGTTCTGAATTCGTGGCTCACGTTGGTAAGAAATTTAATTTTCAGCATATCCAACTCATGCAATCGCTGTGCCTGGTGGCGCTCCTGCTCCAACGCAAATTTTGTTCTTGCTCTTTGTAGTATTCTATATCGTGCAAAATATAATGCGCCTGCAATTATCAACAAATACAACAGATATGCAAGCGGCGTTTTCCAGAACGGCGGCAATACTTTTATTGTCATAGTAATGCCCTTCTCGTTCCAAATGCCATCATCATTGGATGCTTTCACTTTTAACGTATAGGTGCCCGGGCTAAGGTTGGTATAGGTTGCTTTCCTGTTTTTACCATCCGTCAACGTCCATTCTTTATCGAATCCTTCGAGCATGTACATGTACTGGCTCTTCTCGGTATTAGAATAACTCAATGCAGCAAACTCAACAGAAAAAACATTTTCATTGTTCTTTAATACGATTTGATTTGTTTCACTTATGGACTTATCCAGCACAACATGCTTACCTACTTTTTCACCAACGCCAATTGTTTTATTGAACAATAAAAAATCTGTAAATGCAATTGCCGGAACGGATTTGTTAGTTTGTATGTTTGAAGGGTCGAATAGATTAAACCCATTTGCACCGCCAAACATCAACTCTCCTATTCTTGTTTTTAGCGCAGCATTTTCATTGAACTCCCTGCCTTGCAAACCATCCTGCTCATCGAAGTTTTGGAAACGATAAACATACTCTTTAGCACTGTTTCCTGAAATGGATATTTTACTAATGCCATTCCTTGTGCTTATCCATACGTTATGATTGTTGTCTTCAAGAATATTCAGAATATTGTTGTCCGCCAGACCATCGCTCACTCTTAATATCTTCACGACTTTGTGGTCAGTATTATAGATTGTTATTCCTTCACTGGTTCCAGCCCATATCATGCCGCGACTGTCTTGCAGGATGGTCATCACAAAATTGTTGCTAAGGCTTGTGCCATTGTCATTGTGTGAGAGATGAATAAACTTTGATGTTTTGTTATCCAGCACGTCAATACCTGCATCTGTGCCGAACCAAATATTTCCGGTCCTATCTTCCGTGATCGCCGCTATATAATTGGTTTGAAGAGAGCCATCTGCTTTGCGATGATGGGAAAATGTTTTTGTATTTCTGTCAAATAAATCGATGCCGTTGCCTAATGTTCCAATCCAAAGTCTCTGCTTGCTATCTTCAAAAATTTCCCAGATACGATCGTCTGAAATGCTTGCAGGATTAGCTTCGTTGTGTTTATAGTGAATGAAATTTTTCCCGTCATAGCAATCTAATCCGCCATAGTAAGAACCTATCCAGAGCTTTTGCTCGTGATCTATCCAAAGACTAACGATCACATCGTTGCCGATGGAGTTTGTGTTGGAATTGATGTGTGTATATCGTGCAAACTGATTGGTTTGCCTGTTGAAATAGATCAGTCCTCCACCATTTGTGCCAATCCAAATGTTACCTTTCGCATCTTCTACAAAACGATTAACATCATCATAAGTCAGGCTGGCAGGATTTGACGGTTGATGACGATATAAAGGAAACTTTATTATATTTTCTCTGTAATAACTTACGCCCTGCTTATATGTACCGGCCCAAACAATTCCGCTGTTGTCGCGATATACAGTAGTGATCGCATTTTGAGAGATTGTTTTGTCATCATCTTCGTTGTTGAGCAAATAACGAATGCTATTATTTTTCTTATCGTAAATATTAACACCGCCATGATCTGTACAAATCCATATCAATCCATCGCCATCCTGCGTCACGCCGTTAACAATGTTATTGTTTAATTGCGGCGATGATTCTTTGCTGATGTGCGTGAGCTTATTTTGTGAAGGATTGAAATGAAACACACCATTTGAAACGGTTGTAACATAGCACCAGAGCTCATCCTGGGCGTCTATAAAAATTTGAAAGTCGCTGTTGCCTGAAAAATATGACCTCAGTAATGCGTTGCGATAAACAACTTTATTTGTTTTGCCATCCATTTTCTCCATTATTCCATTGCCGTGGATGACCCAGAAATCTCCCTGGGAGTTCTGCGCAAAAGCTGTTACATTGTTATCGCATATTGTTGTTTCGTCGTTGTTAAAATGTAAGAAGTGATTGCTTTTACCCGTTTTGGTATCGTACCGGAAAAGTCCTGCTGTTGTATGAACAAACCAGTAATAACCCTTTGTATCTTTCTTGATATCATCTATCGCAGAATCAGGAATACCTATTTTAGCAAAATACATTTTCTCATCTCTACTAAAGCTTTCAGTTTCCCTGTCGTAAAAATTGATGTGATCCCTTGCCTGTACCCAAAGTTTATTATCCGGCCCTTCCCAAATTTTAGAAATGATATCATTTTCAATCGAAGTTGAATCACCAATTATGTGTTTGAATACTTTGAATTTATAGCCATCGTACCTGTTCAATCCGGAAGAGGTGCCAAACCACATAAAGCCTTTATCATCACGCAATATGCTATTGATCTGGTTGTTAGACAATCCATTGCGAATATCAATACGGGAAAAACGGTACTGTGTTCCCTGCGACAGCAAGTCACAGCAAACCAGTATTTGCAGTAATAATATGACAGACAAGCACCTCATAGCAGTAAAAAACAGTTAAGCAAAGTAAGGGTAATAATTGAATTATTGAAAAGAAGACAAGAGATGCCACACATCCCTGATATTACCACTTTGACACTAAGGGCACGAAGTTTCACTAAGGAATTCCAGATAATCGGGTTCTCTTAGTGTAGCTCAGTGCCCTTAGTGCCTTAGTGGTAAAGAAACTCTAGCATAATGATATTGCAACCCAATAAAAAAAGGTTGAATCGCTTCAACCTTTCAATTATTCAATTATTCAGTGATTCAATTATTAGTACGCAATCGAAGCGCTGAATTTATTTTCGCCGGCACCAAGCTCTGCAGCAGCGGCGTTGCTGATGCGGATCGCGAGGCCACTGTTTTCTTTTATGTCAGCAAGATTGCCAAGCACTTTCGCGTATACAATTTTGTTGTTGGATGTATTGCTTACTTTAACAATGGTACCCACAGGCACATTGTTCATTAATGCGTAGTATTTACCATCGCTCCAGCCGCTGGTGCTGCGGAATATTGCAGCGGAGCCAGAAGAACTTTTGCTTCCATTATCAAATTGAGACTTAAAGTAACCGCCTTTAAAATCAACATTGGCAGGCGTTGTGGTAGTCGCAGCTGTTACCGGTTTATTTTCTGAAACTGTTGCAGGAGCTGTTTTCTCAGCAACAGTTTCAGTTTTTTTATCTTCAGTTTTTACAGTTGTTTGTTGGGTTGCAGTAGTTGCTGCAGCTGCCTCACCGGTTGAACCTGGAGTAGTTGTGGATTTTGTTTCAACAACTGTAGCGGTCTCTGTTTTTATGGTTGCAGATCCTTTAGCAGCCAATATACTTTGACTAGGCTTCACCTTTAAGTATCCAACCACCAGTTTCATTCCGGCTTTTAGTTGATCATTTGTGATGCCGTTCCATTTTTCGATATATGCGGTTGGCACTTTATTGTAGTTGGTGCTGATGCGATACATCCATTCTTTTTCTGCTACGATGTGATAAACAGGCACAAATACTTCATCTGCTGCCTTTTGTCCATTTTGCGAAAAGTTAGATGCATTTAGCGGTATTCTTACTTTTTCACCAATGCTTAACGGCTTATCCATTGAAGTACTATTGAATGGTGCAATTTCTTTCGGACTGATGTTATACAACCTGCCGATGCTGTACCAGTTTTCTTTCGCCACCACCGTGTGCTCGACATATAAATTAGGAGAGGCGCCTTCTACCATCAAATCGCCGGATTGGGCAAAAGAGGCTTGGGATATTAGAATCAAAAGGAATACGTTCAGAAAAAACCTCATGTTATTGTTGTTTAAACCGTGCAAATATGATTAATCTTTGTGAACATCGTACAAATTAAGCACCAATTTTATGCTCACTTCAAAATTCTCCATTCTTTCGGGTAATAATTATTCAATCGATTAGGTAATAACTTTACCCAGCCGAGATTTCGTTTCTTGTACTGCAACAGTGCCCAGCCTTTGCTGCCGGCATCCAGCCTGAGATCCGACTTCCGCAGATATTGCAATGCTTCATCCAACGTTATGTCAACCGCGGGAATATTATTACTTAATAAATTACTAACAGCTAGTGCGTGTTCAGGTATCAACTCTTTCGCAGTTATTTGCCCCAGTGCAACACCTGCCTGCTTAATATATAATGATTGCTGCAACAGGTCAATATCCTGTACAAATCGCTCAGGAAGCGCCAATGCCAATTCTTTCCATTTTAAAATAGAAATCGCTGCATCTTCCCTGATCCATTTTTCAGCAATTGCTATTTCATTTTTCGATAACTTTTCCAGCTTCGATTTTTTTGGAAAAACCACCTCTCCACCTTCACTTTCCTGTTTCTCCATGCAGGCTATAAAAAAGCCTTCACCTTTTACTTTATCAGGATAAAATCTGTATCCGTATGCATTGTGTTTATCACTTAACGCTTCAACAATATGCCATTCGGAGTCAGTGGATAAACGCAAGCTTTTCATATTGAACTCATCGATCAGCCAGTCTGCTATCACTTCATCTTCATCTTTTGAATAGGAACAGGTAGAATAAATTAAAATGCCGCCCTGCTTAAGCGCGGGCAAAACATCTGCTATGATCCTTTGCTGGCGCTGGCTGCAGAGCTGCACATTGGCTTCGCTCCATTCGTTTATCGCATCAGGATTGCGGCGAAACAAACCGCTGCCGCTACAAGGTGCGTCGATTACGATAATGTCAAAATAACTTTCCAGCTTAGTAAAATCTTTTGGATCGTTATTGGTGACGACTACATTTTCCGCGCCCCATTTGGTGATATTTTCTGCAAGAATATTCGCTCTTGTTTTTATCACTTCATTGCTAACAAGCAAACTGTCTTTTGAAATAACAGATTGTATCAACGTTGATTTACCGCCCGGTGCAGCGCAAAGATCCAATACCTTTAACGGTTGCGACAAATCTGCGGTTTGTCGTAATGCTTGCTCCAAGAACATACTGGATGCTTCCTGTACATAATAAGCGCCAGCATGCAATAGCGGATCAAGTGTGAATGAAGGTCTTTGTTTTAAATAGTATCCGTTTGATGTCCAAGGGATTTTTGAATCAACTTCAAAAGTATGTGCCTGAACATCGAATGTTTTTGCGGGGTTTATTCTTGCCGAGGTGATCTGATGGCCTGATGCATGCACTTGTGTAAATGCTTGTTCATCGTAACCTGGCAAACCTTCGAGAGATGCTAATAATGCGTATGGTAATCTTGACACCTGATAATTTTAAATCTTTCAAAGGTAAGAATGTTGAGCAATGTACGGAGTACAGGAAGAATGTACGAAGTACGATGTGCGATGTACGAAATTCGTTGAGGAGGAACATCTGGATGACTTTCTTACACCGTACTCCGTACATCATACAGACCAGCAACTTCCGCCTTTACGGTGCAAAACAAAAAACCGGCCCCAAAAGAAACCGGCTTCATTATGCTAAAAACTAAAAAACTTCTGTGTAAAAAAAAGGGTCCACTGTAGAAACAGCTGACCTCTAACGATTGCTTGCCATATGAAAAATTCGTAAAAATCTCTTTGGAAGTGTAGCAGGTCCTTTGCTTTTTCTCTGCTACTTGTGCCCGGTTCTTCTCTTTTCTTTCTCTTCAACCTCTTTCGTTCCGTTCACAATGTAAAAGTAGCTCACGGCGGAGGAGTTTCTAAACCAAGTTTTTCTCCTGTTCATGATGCCAAAACGGAATTACAATTCGTACAATCCACAACCAGAAAGGGTTTTATGACGAAAATCATATGAAGCCCAACGAAAATCAGATGGATTATTTTCTTGAAAAATATAGTCAAAAAGTGAAATAACCCATCATTTGTAGCTCATATTAGATCATGGCGCAACCGGATTGAATCCTTCTACCTAAAAAAAACCACTGATAAAAGATGGAAATCTTACATCAATGGCGTTTTAAGAGTGTTAACAGCTTTAACATCTTGTACGAATCAACTATCAGTTACCTGGCATAATACTAATTGCGGCGCCTCCTCCCGGAGCCATCTTAAGGTTGAGTTTAGTTGTCGCATCTACTTTCAGCTTTTGTATCTTATATGATTCGGGGTTGTCTTTCCAATCTGCTTTATCTCCATCGGCATAAATAATGGCAGTGTATTTTTTTCCTTTATCAAGAAAATCCAGCGAAACAATCGTACTCCTTGCGTTTTCATCAGTGATCGAGCCGATGAACCAATTGTCTTTTCCTTTTTCTTTACGGGCAATGGTGATGTAGTCTCCGGGTTCTGCTTCCAGTATTTTGCTGTCATCCCAATCTACAGGCACGTCTTTTATAAACTGGAACGCATCTGGCTTTGCTTCATAGTTTTCCAAAAGATCAGATACCATTTGCACCGGGCTGTACATTGTAATGTATAGTGCCATTTGTTTTACAAGCGTTGTATGCACTTGTCTTGTGGGGTCTTCGGGGGAATAATTTTTTAATTTAAAAATACCTGGTGTGTAATCCATCGGGCCACCCATCAATCGAGTGAATGGCATGATGGTTTCATGTTCGGGTGCATTTCCTTTGCTGAAAGCGTTATATTCATTGCCACGACCGGCTTCGCAGGCGAGCCAGTTTGGATAAGTGCGTTGCATGCCCGTTGGTCTTGGCGGCTCGTGCATGTCGACCATTACTTTGTACTCCACTCCTTTTTTCGCAACACGTTCGTAATGATTCACCATCCATTGTCCGTCATGATGTTCGCCACGAGGAATTATTTTTCCTACATAGCCAGTCTTTACAGAAGTATAGCCAAATTTATTCATGAAGCGAAACGCTGTATCCATCAGCCTTTCGTAATTCGTTGCTGAACCAGATGTTTCGTTGTGCATGATCATCTTTACATTCTTCGATGCGGCATAGGCAGTAATTTCTTTCAAATTGAAATCAGGATATGGTGTAACGAAATCAAAAACATCTTCTTTCCAGTTGCCAAACCAATCCTCCCAGCCTGTGTTCCAGCCCTCGACCAATACACCACCGATACCATTCTTTGCTGCGAAGTCAATGTAGCGTTTTACGTTTTCGGTATTGGCGCCGTGTCTTCCATTAGGAATGGGTTTACCATTTGCATCAGTGCTGTCTGCATATTCAGAATATCGCCAGGTGCTTTTGCCAATCTGCATTTCCCACCACACGCCTACAAACTTCATCGGCTTTATCCACGACGGATCCTGAATTACAGAAGGATCATTGAGGTTGAGAATAAGTTTTGAAGCTAAAATATCTGCGGCTTTATTGCTAACAATAATTGTGCGCCATGGTGTTTTGAATGGCGCATGTAAAAACGCCTTGCTGCCCACTGCATCAGGAACAAGATTGGATGACAGACTACTTGTACTTCTGTCAACACGCAGTTGCATGGCAGGATAACCTGACAATGCGGCTTCATGTATATTGATGTACAAGCCGTCATTTGTTTTCATCATCAAAGGCGTTTGCACCGCATATTGATCTGGCGCTACACGCACCGCTATATCTGCGGCTGTTGTGGCGAGTTTCCAAGCATCTACTTCGCTGAGTTTTGAAATAGTGTATGGATATTCGTTTGTATCATAATCACCAGGTATCCAGAACGCTTTATGATCGCCTGTTAAATTGAAATGAGTGAATTCATTTGTAACCACAAAATATTTAAGGTCCGTTTGTTTTGGAAAAACATAACGAAACCCTACACCGTCTGCAAATACTCTGAAAATGATATCGAGATATCTGTCTGTTGCTCCTTTGTGCTTTAAATGAACGGCAAGTTCTTCGTAATTGTTTCTTATCTGGCTAACTTCGCCCCACACCGGTTTCCACGTTTCGTCTACCTTTTTCTTTTCGCTACTCAGTAATTCAAAATCTTTGTAAAATGTACTATCATCGCCTAATGCAAAACCAAGCGACGATGGTTTTACTATTTGCTTTTGGTCAAAATATACTGCGTAATTGGGCGTTCCGGATTTATCTAGTACGAATTCCAACCTTACTCTGTTCATCCCGGCATTTAGTGTGTTTGCTTCCTGCGCTGTTGATCTCTGAACAGAAATCATACACACAAAGAAAACACAAGTCTTCATTAGTCGCATAGCTGTTTTATTTTTTTCAATCATTCTTTTTGTTGCCACAGAGGACACTGAAACACAGAGAAATTCAGGAAGGCTCGCCTCGAAAATCATGTTCAGGGAAAGAATTTGAAAGTGTCCTTTAGCGTCCCTTTTTTTATTCCTCACTCTTAATATCTATTAGTCATCTTTTTTCTGTGTCTCTGTGTTCTCTGTGGCATACATTATTTTCGGAGACGCATTCAATGCGTCTCTACATTTTCTATGTTCAATTCCTTCCAGTATTTAATCGAGTGGAATCCGCATTATATTCCATCGAATAAATTGGTGGCAGATCGCCGAAAATGCTTTTATAATAATTGCCAAATTCACTGCTGTAACTGTATGTTATTCTATCCGACCTGTACGGCTTGTCTGTTATCCATTCCGGCGTTGTAAACTTTTTTACCACTACTCCATTTCTTATGATCGATGCCATTACGGGGCCAGCTGTCTGCGGAAACCTTGTTGCGGCAAAACCCGCAGGAACATCAACTATTTTACCATTTACATTTAACGAAGCTTTCTCTTTCAGGATGGTCACCACTTCTATCGCATCTTCGAAAGCCAGTGACACACCATTTTCTTCGAAAGAAACGACAGGAATATCAAATGGCTTTGGGGTTATGTTGTGTTTATATTTTTTGAAAAACGTCACAATCACATCTTCATCTTTGTAAAAAGGTTGTTGTTTCCAAACTCCTTTATAGTAATTTAAGAGAATGGCGAAACCATCATTATGATTAATCTCAGGTGCTATATGATGCCCTTCAGGATAATCGTTCCAGGTAATGATATTCATAACTGAAGCATCTCTTTTTATACCGAATTCAAATAAGTTTCTGAAGTTGTAAGACAATCCGGTCGCAACATATTTACGTTCTACATTCTCCATGCCAGCATTAACTGCGTCCTGCACATCGTGAAACATATCCCATGTGCCACGTTTTAAAAGCTTTGACGTATAAAAATCATTAAAGGTTGACCCTTCAAAATTTCTGTTTCTTTTTTTACATTCATCTGCTACAAGATTTCCAATATATCCCTGCTCTTTATATGGAAGTGTCCATATCCAAACGGCCGGAAAATAATCAAGCACACGGTTTAGTTTTTGTTTGGTAATATTTTCATTGATGCAATAAATGCATGCAAGTTTTTCATTTACAGCATCTCCTAATTTTTTGAAAGCATTTGCCATATAATATTGTTCAGGCTTTCCTTTGAGGTTGACCGGAATATCGGCAATCTGTTCTCCATACCATAAATACACGACAAGGCGGCCATCGGGAGTCCGCAGCCAGTGGCTGTTATTTTTTCCAACAGCAGTCATAATGCCATTGATGCGTTTTGCAAACTCCTGAATCTTTTTATCTTCTGTAGATCCGGAAGGATGTGAAATGCACAGGGTTAGTTTGAAATCAATGTTCTTCGCGTCTGCTACGCGAAAATATGCTTTGATGATGTCGTCCCAGGAATCGTTGTATAAGGTGTAGTAAAATTGAAAGCCATCAATGCCGGATTTAATGGCGGTGCGCATTTCAAATTCAACAGCCTCATCCAGCGATGCATCTTTCAGAAGGCGATCATTCATCGGCACAACCTGGGTAAGGCCACCAATAGGCGCGGAGACATTTCCTTTGGGCGAATAATAATCAGGATCGCAGCTGTCTTCAAATTTGTGTCCCTTGTACCGGATAATATTTGTCATACAATGAGCAATGACAAGTTTTTTGTTGGTGATAGGCAAACTCAATGCCGGTGCGTTTTTGAGACTTTCTTGCGCACAGGATTGCAATACAATGCAGCAACACAATGCTACAATCATCGTCGCAATGCTAACCGTATGTACTGTTGTTTTCTGCATGGTAAAAAAAGCCTCACCCCGGCCCCTCCCGCTTTCACGGGAGGGCCAATTCTGAATTGAGTGAAGTTTTTAAAGATTAGGTAATATTTTTTGATGAGTTCTTTATTAAGCTCGCATGCTGCGTAGCTCAATAGAGAACAAAAAGCTGAAGTGTGCGACGCAACGGCTATCTAATAGTAGTACTACCGCCTGGCTCCCACATCGGACCATGTTAAAAAGCGGACTTACTATTACCTGCAACTCATTTTCAACTTTCAACTTTCAATTTTCAACTGTTATTTATATCCCGGATTTTGATCTGCGCTCGTAATCTTTGGATTAGAGTTGATCTCAGTTAATGGGATTGGCCATACATAAGATTTACCGTCGTTCCATTGGCTTGACAATGTACCTTCATGCACGTTCAATGCATTTTGATAAAAGTCCGCCTCTGTTTTACCAATTCTCCAGCGGCACACATCAAACCACCAAGAGCCTTCGTTGTACAGTTCGGCCCAACGTTCGTAGTACAAAGGATTGTGTCCAAGCACCGGATCGTTTGCAGAATTCGCAGGCGTTACATCGGTGAATGATTTGTAATCAACAGACGATGCTGCATCTACAGGAAGACTATAGGCCCTGCGTTTTACTTTGTTCAGGTACTCAAGTGCAGTCGCATCTGTACCGCTGTTGTGCAATGCCTCTGCATACAACAGATATACATCAGCTAAACGAAGCAGATAAAAGTTGGCGCCATCTGCAGGTCCCTGGTTGTTGATATTGTTGTAGATCACAGCATTTTTTCTAACGCTAAATCCGTACTTGCCTGCCTGGCCTGCAAAGAAGCCTGGCATACTAACGGGATACCATGTTTTACCATCAGGTTTTACAGAGTCCACCCATGGTTGCAAGCCGGCAACATACAAGCGGGGATCCACTGTGAGATTGGTTCTTGCTGCAACAGCTTTTGTTCTGTATGCAGGGTCCATGATTTTTTTAGGATTGTCGAAAGCAGCAGGTTTGTTGGAATTAAAATTTGGGTTGTCTACAAGTGTGTAAGATCCTAAAGTGTAACCGAAACGCACTACACTTCTGTCGTGAAAAATTTCATTGCCGTAGCCCATTGGTTGAGATCCACCTTCGGTTCCATCAGTGCCCAGGTTCCATGGGCACCAGATCAAGCCGTTGATACTTGTGGCGTTGATATTGTCTCCATATACGCCATAGTTTCCTTTTGCATCCGGATCAATGTTAAGTTCGAATAATGATTCTTCATTGAATTCATTGGTGGCATTTCCTACAAATGCGTCTCTGTATTTTGCATAGTTCATCAGGCTTTTGCCGCTGTTTGTGACCACATCCTGCAATGTGGTTTTAGCGTTTGCCCAATCCTGTGTGTAGATGTAAGCTTTACCCAGCAATCCTTTCGCGGTCCACTCTGTTGCTTTACCTCTGTCGTCACCAGTCCAGGCTTTGCCTTTCAGTAAGGTTGCAGCTTTTTGCAAATCGCTTTTGATAAGATCCCATACCGCCTTGACGGTACTGCGAGGAACTGCTGTACTATCTAAAGAAGCAGGCACTTTATCGAAAATAGGAACGCCTCTTTTATCGCCGCCTCCACTTGTGGTGATATAGCTTTCGCCGAACAAACACTCTAATTGCATGTAGTAGTAAGCACGCAAAGTATACGCCTGCCCCCTGATGGCATCAATATCTGCAGCATCATTTCCTTTTGAATAATTGGTCGCGTAAAAGTCTGCAGCTTTCAATGTTACGTTACAGTTTTTTACACCTGTAAACAACACCTGCCAAGCTTCTGCAGCGTATTGGTTGGATATGGAAAGATTGTTTTTCGCCATTTCGTTCCAGCCCGGATCACCGTCATATATCGCGTCCACAGCGTGCATGCTGTTCGAAAGCGCCTTCGGCAAAAAGTGAAACCCGAGATAACCGGCGTCACGCATGTTGGAATAACAAGGAGCCAGAACACTATTCAAATCATTTATGGAAGCTGGATAATTGCTTGTAGAATACTGATCTGTAGGTGATACAGATGAAGGGTCTTTTGTACATCCCGCCAGAAGGCCCACTCCCAGTATTGCTGTATATATTTTTCTAATCATTGTAGTTAATTTTTAAAATTGAAAAGTGAGCTTAGAATGTAAGATCAAGACCTACTGAATAAAGTTTTGTTTGCGGATATTGCGATACTGCATCTACACCTCTTGTTGTTACAGTAATACCGCCAACATATCCTTGTTGCTGAGCCATCGAGAATCCTGTGCCCAGCTCAGGATCAAGACCAGTGTATTTTGTAATCGTAAACACATTGTTTGCCATTACGAATACCCTTGCACTTCTCATTTTTATTTTTTCCATCAAAGAACCAGAGAAGGTATAACCTATCTGAAGGTTCTTCAATTTCAAGTAGCTGCCATTTTCTACGAAGTAGCTGTTAACTTTTGTATAGTTACCGTTAGGATCCAAAATAAACTGGTTTGCATTTGTTGGATTTATATAGCCGATACGCGGTTGCGATGTAAGTTGATTGTCCCCGAAGTATGATGCGCCAAACACTTTGCTGGTAGTATTGCCATCTGACCATGGGAACATTTCATATGCTTTTACTCCATTGAAAAGCTCTACGCCTGCAACACCATTAAATAGCATCGCCACATCAATTCCTTTCCAGTTCAGGTGAATGTTTACGCCATATACCATTTTAGGGTTTGGGTTGCCCAGCACTTGTTTATCAGCTTCTGATACCACGTTGCCATTTTTAGCATCGTGGGCATAGATAAGGTCGCCTGCTTTTGCACCTGGTTGTGCAGTAGCTGCTGCCGCCTCGGCATCTGTTTTAAACGTACCTATTACTTTGTAGCCATAGAAGGAGCCGAAAGGAAGTCCCGCTTTTGTTACAGTCAGGTTTTGGTTTGGCATTATGTTGTAACCCGCGTCACCATTGCTGTAGTAGTTGATACCGTCAAACAACTGATCGTTTGGAATGCCTGAAAGATCAAGCACTTTGTTGTTGTTGAAACCTGCATTAAAGCTAACATCGTAGTTAAACTCTCCAGCTTTGCTTCTATAGCCGATCAGGAGATCAACACCTTTGTTTTGCACAGAACCGATGTTTACAAAGTAGGGCGAAGTATAACCCGCACTCACAGGCATTTTCAGCGCATACAACATGTCTTTTGTTTTCTTGTTGTACCATTCCACTGTAAAATACAAGTGGCTGTTCAGTGCTTCTCCATCAATACCTAAGTTGGTTTCGTACACAGTTTCCCAGTGAAGGTTAGGGTTAGGGATTGCGTTTAAAGAGTTTGCAATTACAAGTGGTGCGCCTGGTGCAAAGTTTTGTCCGCCCAATGCATTGTAGCCACCGCCTGTGAACTTGCTGTAAGTAGCCGCATAGGAATAAGGCGGAATGGCACTATTACCCAAAGAACCATAACTACCTCTGATCTTTAAGAGGTTAACTGCGTTGGAAATTGGTTTCCAAAAATCTTCTTCGCTGATATTCCAACCCGCAGAGAATGCGGGAAAAGTACCTTTTTGTTTGCCAGGACCAAAAACTGTAAAGTTCGCGTCTTGCCTTACGGAAGCGGACAAATAATATTTGCCGTTGAAGTTGTAGTTCAATCTGGCAAACTCTGATTTGATCAAACCGTTTGCATCGTATTTACCATGAACGGTGGTGTTACTTTGAGAAGTTTGAATGAAAGAATATCCCGGTAAACCGATCATGCTTTGATTTGCTTCGATATAGTTGTAAACGTTTTTGATTTGCTCATATCCAACCAATGCGCTGATGTTGTGTTTGCCAAATGTGTGATCAAACGACAACAGATAATTGGTCAGCAAAGTGGAGCTAACGATTGATGTTTTATCCAGGAAATTGGTAGCGCTATTAACCGGACCAAAGTTGTAAGGCGCCTGGTAGTAATCGTTTGTTTCGTTATAGTAGCCATAACCAAGGTTGGTTCTGAAAGTCAGGTACCATGGGAGTTTTACTTCACCATATACATTGCCCTGGAAATTGTTTTTAAAGTTTTGCGCCATCGCTGAGTTTACCGCGCCCACAGGGTTTGGACCGCCAAACTGGATGGCAGGATAACCGGGAGGCAGCGTTCCCCATGAATTGTTCCAACTGTTGTGCACCGGAATAATTGGTTGTGTGCGGAAAGGCGCATTATGCAGTTGCGCTTCACTACCAACAGGCGGCGCAGTTCTGCGTTGAGACACTGAAACCTGCTCTCCTATTTTTACGTAGTTGCCTAATTTAAAATCAGTATTTACGCGAGCTCCACCAATGTTTGAAAAGTTGTTTATATAGATACCTTTATTGGCATTGTAAAACCCGGAAGCGAGATAATTTACATTGGGAGAAGAACCGGAAACAGACAGATTATAATTTTGCTCATAACCATTACGATATAATTCATCTACCCAATCCGTATTTGCCAGCGTATCTGTTTTAGTGGCGCCTTTAAAGTAAAGTGGGTGAATAATGTTTTGTAATTTGATCCAGTCATTTCTGTCAAGCAACTTCACTAGTTTCGGTTTAGACACACCATAACGTGCATTGAAGTTTACGGTTGGTCTTTGAGAAGTGCCTTTTTTTGTGGTTATTAAAATTACGCCACCTGCTGCTGCAGATCCGTAGATGGCGGCGGCACTCGCATCTTTCAATACTTCTATTGAAGCTACATCCTGAGGGTTAAGATTGGTTCCGTCTGTGCGAACGCCGTCCACAATGTAGAGAGGATTAGGCTGGTGGAGAGAGGCTGTACCTCTGATCAAAATAAGCGGTTGAGCATCGGGTGCACCTGAGCTTTTGATAACTTCCACGCCGGCAGCTCTACCTTGTAAAGCCTCGGTAACGTTGGTTACGGGTTGGTTTTTAAACGCATCGCCTTTTACAGAAACAACAGAACCTGTTACATCTTTTCTCTTTTGCGTACCATATCCTACAACAACTACTTCGTTGAGGCTGGACTTGCTTGGTTGCAATGAAACTGCAACTGCTGTTCTGTTTTTAATAGAAATTTCCTGTTGATCATACCCTATATATGAAATAACCAATGCGGTTGCGGAATTAGGAACACTGAGGGAGAACACTCCTGAAACATTGGTGTTAGTTCCGGTAGAAGAGCCTTTCTCTTTAACGGTGGCACCGGCCAGTGGTGCACCTTTGTCGTCGGTAATGGTACCGGTTACGGTTTTGCTTTGTGCCCTTGCAAGGTGTACAAGAAACAGACACATAAAACAGCACAATAGCTGTTGTAGCAATCGTTTTGTAAGCATAATCAGGATTGTTTAAAAAGTTTAAATATGTCGAAATGCAAATTGTTTTGAGAATAAACTATTAATTAGCGCAACTTGTTCCGGTTATCGAAACATGATTTTGCCAATTAATAATTGATCAACAAAAAAGGGAAAATAATGATGTGGAAAATCCAATAGTTTTTTAGTCATAAACAAGCATTTTTGGTTTACAGCTTTTTAAGGAAAGCTTTAAAAAGAGAGTAGCATTTTTGCGAACAGGTCGTTAGTCATGTTCACAAGGTCAAAATAATAGCTGGAAAAAAGCGAAACCAATTTATATGTCCTGACTATAAGAAATATTTGCTAAAATGGAGATTCTACTAAAGCTAAAGAAATGATATACAAACACTTAAAAACACATTATTATTTTTTATATATAATGCTATTTTAGCCTTTTATTTAGCTGATTCAGGCATTTTATACCGTCTTTATGTCCATGATCCTGTGTTCAAAGTCTTCGTTTGGCACCACAGATTTGTTTTTGATTTTCGTTTTATATGTATTGATGGTGTTAACAGAATACTCCAAAATCTGAGCGATCTTTTCATTGTCGTGAATACCCATTCTAATCAATGCAAAAATTCTCAGATCGGTGTTTAAGAGTTCGTTGTCTCTTAGCTTGATTTTATCCTCTTCCGCAAAGAGCGCATTGAACTCATCGATGAAATTTGGAAACAGTTTCAGGAAAACCTTATCGAAGTTTTTCAGCAACTCTTCTTTCTCTTTTTTAAGATTAATATTGTTCACCAGGAATTTTATCTCCTCCAGTTTTCGCTCAGCGATCTTTTGCTCGACAGATTTTTTGAATCTTTCAATTTTGGTAAAGAACTCTGAGTTGCCGTTGAAAAAGTAACCAATGTATTCTTCTTTGATCTTATTTGCTTCCAGAAGTTTGGTATTGATCTCCTGTTGTTTTGCGTGAGCAGCCATGATTATTTTTTCCGCAGCTTTCAATTTTGCCACCTGGCGGAAGACTACTACTATTAATGTAACCAACGCTATTAACAATAATGTTGCGATCGCACTATAGGTAATTAATGTTTTCTTTTGGTTTTCTACCCGGCTTATCTTCTCACCTTCAATTAACGGCAAGATGGCGCTTACCTGCACTTTGCGCTGGCGTGCGCCGTAGAACACCGCATCGTTGATCGCCCTCTCTATATAAGTAGATGCGTTTTTCAAATCGCCTTGTTTGAATAATATGGAGGCAAGGTTGAAAATGGCTGCCGTTTCTTTTGTGGAAGATTTAATGTCTGCAATCGCTGCTTTCACCAGCAATGCGGTTGCCGTATCAATTTGACCGTTCTGTATGTAAATGTCGCTAAGTGTGGATGCGGTTAACGCGATTTCATGATAGCTTAAATTGGGATTGCTCATGATCTTTTTAAAATTGACCAGAGCATGCGGGCGGTTATTGGAACGAATGTCTTTTAACCCCCTAAAGTATAAGTACTCAAAATTGGTTGTGTCGTAGTAGTTGAACGCAGAGTCAAGATAGTTGTTGCCTTGTTTATTATACTCAGGAGTATGGTAAGCATCATTGTCGTAATCTGCAAGGTCATAATAATATCTCGCCATCAACGAATAGTATTCAGCTTTCGAAGTATCGGGCAAATGGGAAATGTCTATTCTCTTTAAAGAATCATACGCTTCCTTGAACATACCGGACGATAAGAGAATAAAACCTTGTTTGATTTTCGCATAATTGATCTTCGACTGATCGTTTAACTGATAAGCTGCTTCGAGGAGTTTTTTGGAATAACTATATGCAGAATCATATTTAAATATTTTATATTCATCATACAGTCTCGAATACACGAAAAATTTATAGCCTGGGCTATTGTTATCTTTTTTTGCAAGGTTTATTTTAAGTTCACTGATAGATTTCAGTTTTCCATCATCAAATTGAGGAGCCTGTGTAATAGCATCATTAAGATTGGAAAGCAGCGAGGTGGTACTTTGCTGACAATAAGTTGAGAATCCGAAAAAAAGTATGGCAATTGCTATTACTAAATGCTTCATAATAAAGTAAATAAGGGCGGGAATAGGAAACACCTGCATATATGCAATAATCAGAGGATCGGCCATTGGCCTTCTCATAAGCAAGCTTTCTCTATCCACTTACGAAGATAAGAGACTGAGTGAAAGAAACAAGGATGATTTCACGCAAAGGCGCAAAGTGAAAACAAACGACACAAAAACATGGTCATGTTTTTACATTCTTTGCATTTCTGAAGAAGAAATAAAAAGCAGGTAATGCGTGCGCTTATCTTTTGCTTAATTCGTTTCTGCGTAAACCTTTGCGCTCTTTGTTTTCTCTTTGCACCTTTGTGTGGAATATGAAAAGTTCATCCTCAAACCAATTGACAATGAACATTTACGCGTTTCCATTGTTACCATTTTAATTACCCGAGGTAGCGATACCTGTTTTTAAAACCAGCATAGTTATTATGATTTTTACCTTAGGAAAGAACATATTTATTGCTAACTGCCTTTTGTTTTTTTTGATTAGCTCGCCGTCTGTTTCATATGCATTTGAAGGGGCGGACACTTGTGCTCCGCGGGATCTTTCGGACGTGGCCAGAAGTCTGTTTAATATGAAGCCCAAAAAAGAAAAAAGCTCCGCGATATTTGTTGCGCCTGTATTTAACTCATCTCCTACTACCGGATTTGTATTCGGCGTAACGGGACAAGGTGCTTTCCAGGTACCAGGTTCTAAAATTTCTGCTTTCCAGGCAAATGTGCAATACACCACCAAGGCCCAGGTCCTGATTTTTCTACGCAGCAATATTTATATAAACCACAGTAAGATCTTTCTTTCGGGCGATTGGCGCTACTTCAAATATTCAGAACCTACTTACGGCCTGGGAACAAATGCGCCGGAAGGTTCTATTGTCAACAAGATCAACTTCAACGGTGAAACCATGCCAACTGATTCCCTTGCCCAGCCAATGAAGTTCAACTACTTTAAACTGCATCAAACAGCTTCCTGGTCTGTCGGTAATGGATTTTATGTAGGCCCGGGCATTCACCTCGATACGTACAGTAACATCGAAGACCTCAGCCTCGATACAGCGGCTTCGCCAAAAAAATATACGAGCCATTACACTTACAGTATTAAGCACGGGTTTAATCCTACGCACTACACAACGATGGGTGTAAGTTTAAATCTTATGTATGATACACGGGATAATATGGTGAACACGGAAAAGGGAATGTTTGCAAATCTTAATTTCCGTGCCAACCCCACATGGCTCGGTAGTACAAAAGCCAGCAACATTTTGTGGGCGGAATTCAGAGCGTTCAAAAAAGTTATTCCTAATAAAAACCAACACGTGCTTGGCGTTTGGGTGATCGGCAATTTCGTAACCGGTGGTGATGTACCTTATCTTTCCCTGCCTGCAATTGGCTACGACCAGAGAAGCAGAAGCGGCCGGGGTTATACAAACGGACGCTTCAGAGGTGAGCAACTGGTAGATATGGAGGCTGAATACAGGTTCCCTATTATGTGCAATCAACTCATCAGCGGTGTTGTTTTTGGCAGCGCCATTACTACAAGTAACAAAGACGCGAACGTAAATTTGTTTGAATACTTAAGACCAGCGGGTGGTGTTGGTTTACGTTTCTTGTTCAATAAGAAAGCAAAAATGAACATGTCGATAGATTATGCGATTGGTCAAAATTCATCCGGATTTTACTTCGGAGCAAGCGAGGTTTTTTAATAAAGTCCAAAGGCAAAAAACTATTCCAGTCTCAGCTCTCAAACAGGGATCATTCCTGAGATATTCATTTTGAATTTTTACTTTTTACTTTCGACAAACTTTTTTTTGATTTTCTAAATCGTAGTGAATGCTGCTCAAACAGAACCTTACACTTTATCGCATCGTAAAACTCACATGGAAGGTAGATCTCATCATGATCAGCCTGTGCGCTGTTGCCTATTATTTTGATATATACGTTACTCCGGAAATTCATATTCCTACAATGGTTACAACGCTGATGGGAACTGCCCTGGCGTTCTTCATTGCGTTTAACAATAACCAGGCTTACAGCAGATGGTGGGAAGCAAGAATTATCTGGGGAGGCATCGTAAATGATTCAAGGTCGTGGGCACGCAACCTGCTCTCCTACACTGCTAACGATGAAGACAAAACTGTTTTGGTACGAAGAATGGTATTAAGGCACATCGGTTTTTTGTATGCACTGAAAACAAGCCTGAGAAGATTGCACGATGATGAGTACAAAAAATTTCTTTCTGAAGAAGAAGCAAAAAAAGTAAAAGCGTTTGCGAATGTACCGAGCGCCATACTTGATCTTCAGGCAGATGATATACAGCTATTGTCAGACTATGAATTGATCGATGGATTTCGCTTCATGCAAATAAGTGGCCTTCTGCAAAATTTCTGTGACCACATGGGAAAATCAGAACGCATCAACAATACCGTTTTTCCTACGAACTATATTTACTTCACACGTTTGTTTGTCTGGATACTTGTTGTATTTGTAACTGTAACGACTGCTGAAAACATTGGCCCGTGGTCCATCTTACTAGGATGGGTGCTGGGTTTCGTTTTTCACACAACACACATCAATGGTATGGCCATTATGAATCCTTTTGAAATCGCTCCTGAATGTGTACCACTAAACAGCATTACCCGCAACATTGAAATCAATCTTCTCCAAATGCTTGGTGAAACAAAAATCCCTTCACCGGAACCAACGATGCATAGCGGCGAGTATATTTTGTAATGGAAAATGGAACGCAGATTTTCATGATTGTTACGATTTGTTATGATTTTTAAATCGAATCATGATAAATCATCAAAATCATAAAAGTCTGCGTTCTTTATTTTTTCATTTGTTTCAGTTTTTTTTGAAAGTTCGAAATTTATAGTATTTTTGTTCTGCAAATGTTTCAGATCGGTACTATAAAATGTATGCTATGAATATTCTTGCTTATGCTATCTATTTGGTCATAACTTACTTCATCACATTCAAGGTTGGCCTGATCTTTTACCGCAACGGACGTGTTTTTGTTTTTTATCTTTTAAAACAAGACGAACATCTTACCAACTTTATTAACCGTGTGTTGCTCGTTTGCTATTACCTGCTGAACATTGGTTATGCCACAATGATGATAAGTTTCTGGCAAACCGTTAACAGCTGGACGGAGCTCCTATCCAGCGTTACCAAAATGACCGGCAACATCATGCTTACTCTTTCAATCATCCATTTTTTCAATATGGCTGTAATTTATTTCATGGGAAAGAAAAACAAATCATTCACTCATTCTAAAACTGAACAAATATGAAAAACGATTTTAACTTCGTAGCGTATTTAATTTATCTGCCTGCAATTCTTTTAGTAACATGGTATGTGGCACATACCCTATTCAAAAATAGCAGAGTGTTTATGCTGGATATCTTTAGCGGCAAACAAGAGATTGCGTTTGCCACCAACAAACTTTTTGAGACAGGCTTTTACTTGTTAAATCTTGGCTTCGCATTTTGGATCATGACTATAACTTCCTCTATTCTTTCCAACCGTGAACTGGTGGAAATATTAAGCGCAAAAATAGGAGGCTTCTTAATCTATTTAGGCATCATGCTATTCTTCAACCTTTACTTATTCTTTAGAGGCAGAAGAAAATCGAGAGAGAAAATGAGAACTGTAGTTGCGCCGGTTTCTTAATTGAAAGTTGAAAATGGAAAATGAGAGAACGCAAATTTTGATGAGTTGTCATGATTCTATTCAAAAAATCATAACCAATCGTGACAATCATGAAAATCTGCGTTCCATTTTCAACTTTCAATTTTCAATTCATCACTCTCATACCATACTTCCACCGTATATCCATCCGGATCTTTGAAATACACAAATGGTTCACCGGGCACAAATTCGCCCTGCTCAACGATGGGAGCATTCACAGTTGAAAGCACATCGGTTACCTTTTTAATTTCATTTGCATTGGTAAGACGAAAACCAAAATGCATGATGCCGCAGTTGTTTTTTCCAGCGAGCTCTTTGTTTTCTTCGAATACGATAATGTCGTTGGCTCCGGGCGTTTGCACTTGCGCCCATTTGGGAGTGCTATGCATTACGCATGCGCCAAAAACTTTTTCATAAAAATCCACTGATTGCTGCACATTCTTTACGGCAAGTGCAATGTGTGTAAGGCCGTAAGTGGTAAAAGCTGGTCCCGGCATAAAGAGATGGTTTTAATTTCACGCCGACAATCAATCCTTCACATATAATTCAAGCAGAAGCTTTTCTTCACATGGCGACTGAATAACTACCGGCAATGACAGGTTTACTAATAAGGTTGTGGTTTGAAGAGCATTCTTCAACCAATCAAAGCTATATCATGATCAAGTGAGTTCTTTGCTGATTATAATGGTAGGATCAAACCACAACAGGTGTATTTAAAGTTATTGAATTTCGCGATTTATCAAAGAGAATTGGTGTGGAATATTTTCTACGGCAAAGAAAAAATTGTTAGTTATTGGTTGTAGTGAAAATAGAAAATCGACATTCGGTTTTCAATCAATTTGAAAATAAAAAAGCCCGTAGCTATTCGCCCGGGCCTCATCAATTTGAGAGCTTGTTCAATGGTGTATTAAATATCTGGATTCTGTTCGCGTAGTGTCCACCACTGTATGGTGGAGTTATCGTACTTTGACAAAATGATCTTACTATCAACTGTACCGTCTCTGTCAGAAGGAGTAAGGTACAGATCAGTTCCTTTCAATTTTATCATGTACACATTGTTTTGAACCGGAATGAATTCGTATTCCTGTGAGATCTGATCAACTGTTAAAGGCTGTTGTTCCAATGCGGAGCCGTTGTATGCACTGGCACAAGGTTGAAATGTCTTGTTTGTAAACAGGTTTTTCAACTGGTATGTTTGACCAGCCACATGCTGGAAATCCCATGTCACACATTTCCACTTCACTGGGGAATAAGAAACCAAAGGAGTGCCATTATCTGCATTTGCATCTTTAACACGCAGGTACATTCCTGTTTCTAAGTTTTTAATAGCATACGTTCCCTTAATTACCTGGGAGTTGCCGGTGCAAGCATATAATAACCCACACAAGCACATCATTACGAATCGGACCATTGGGTTTTAGTTTTTGAGTACTACAATATATCAAGTCGAATCAAGTCAAGTAGTCTAATATAGGAAACTTTTTTACAAAATCTCCCATTTTCCGTCATTATCTTTTGCATAGGATAACCCATTGCTCATCTCGTGAATCTGCCTGCCTCCGTCATTTACATAACTGCGCTTTTCATACACTCTAATACCATTGTTTTCTCTTGTTAAATAAACGAGCAATGCGTTTAAAGTAGGCGCCACATCGTTCAACCATTGTCCGTCGCTTTCGCGTACAAATGCCTGACTCATAGGGATTTCTTTTAAAAAGTGAACTAAAAAATCATCTCCTGAAAAAGAATCCTGCACAAATCATACCCTTATACCCAAAGCCCAATTCAACAAAGCCGCCAACATTACTGCCATATCTGGCTCCAATACCAATGATCTGTAAATCAAAACTGCCAGAGCTGGTTTTCTTTTCTGCCCCGGAAATAGGTGTAAGTGTTTCATTACTAAATGTATAGCCCAATCCTAACCCGGAATACAAATGAAATTTTTCTTTCTTGATATACCGATAATCAGCTTCTGCTGCAATAGTGTAAAAGTTTCTGTGAAGGTCACCCGACTTCTCACGGCTGTAGGAGTAGTCGCCATTACCAGTTTGATAGGCGAAAGTAGCCCCTACTGCTAGCTTCTGTTTTTTGGTAAGAAAAGTTTTATATCCCACATGCCAGGCTGGTGAATACTTCACATTCTCTGAGTAAGTATCGACCATGAAAATTGCTGAAAAAAAATCGGTCATTCCGTTTAAAGTGGTGCTGGCAGCTTCGTTTGTGGTACCAAAGCCAAAACCCAAACTTACCTCATGTTTGGATTGGGCAAAAGAAGTGAGATTTAAGGTTAACAGGGAGGCAAAAACCATTAGTGTTTTTTGCATGTTTTTGCATTTTTTATTAAAATACAAAAAATCAACTGCAAAAGCTATCTTTTTTACCCAGAGAAAATAACTGAATAACTGAGTAACTGAAAGGTTGATTATCAAAAAGCAAGATCGATCTTCAGTGTCTCAGTTATTGAGTTACTCAGTTATTCAACCTGCGTCTATGCGCTTACATATAAAACTGCTCTGACACTATCTTTCCGTCCTGCACGTGATAAACACAAAGTTCAGACATCTTTTCGCGGTTCCGTCCTTTCATTTTCATATCCATGTCCAATACAAATGCAATGGAGTTACCTGATATAAGAGGTTCAGACACTTTTACTCCATGAGCCTCTTCTACCATTGATTGAAATTTATGTCCTTTCTCAATTATTTTATCCAGTCCTTTTGTTTCTTTATCAAAACCTGCTGATGCCTCGGCCTCGATGCTTACAACATCCTTTGAATAAAGCTCTTTTTGTGCTTTTTCAAATTCGCCTTCGCGACAATAGTCCACTAATTTTTGTGCGATTTGTTTTGTAGTCATAATAAAAGTTTTTGAGTGAACAATGCAATGTTTCGCCGAAAAAATCATACCAGCTGATAATCTGAAAAATGAACGGAGCACAAGCGATATATTTTCAATCTATTATTAAACTCCTTCTGAAAATTTAACAATCAACACAACTGACAAATTTTCAATTCTGATTAATGCCTTCCACAAAAACACACTCTTAAAGAAAATCTAAAATCAAATCATCACTATGAAACTAAATTATTTTCATTTTACTTTGTATTACAAAGTGCTTTTAAATACATAAATAAACACAAATGAACAGTAAAGAATGGATTGCATATTTCCGCCAAAATGCAAAGCAATACAGGGTTGACTGGAACCTCGACCCAAACATTACCCAGGAACAAATCAGTGCCGTTATCTATTCACTACAAGCATGGCAACTCGGAGAAACTTCTGACGGCAGCAACCTGCTGAGGGCCGCCACGAAGTATGCTCATTCAATTAACGATCCGGATTACATTGAAGCTGTGAAACTATTCATCAAAGAAGAGCAGAAGCATGGCAATAATCTTGGGTTATACATCGATGCCATTGGAGAAAAAAGAATCAGGCAGGATTGGGGAGATTCGCTGTTTAGAAAAATAAGATACTTCAACACCAGCATGGAGCTGTGGACACTTACTGTGATTGTCGTGGAAAGTACTGCCCAAATATTTTATCAATCACTGAAAGATGCAAGCGACTGCACTTTGCTAAAACAAATTTGTACAGACATATTGATAGACGAAGCCTATCACATCACTTTTCAAATGGAACGCATGTCAACAATCGTTAAAGACAAAACAGTCTTTGGAAAGCGCTGGAGGAAATGGTTCTACAAATTATTTTTCTTCTCCACTACACTAGTCGTCTGGTTTGCACACAAGAAAGCATTTAAAGCAGGTGGTAATACTTTTAAAAGTTATTGCAAGAAGATGAGCTTGAAATACGGTAAAACGTTAGGCAAATTGGGTGCATCTAGTAGACAGGCACTGGTAGCTGGTGAAGCATCTGAAATCACGATTCATCAGTATAAAACTATCGCACGTGAACACTCCTAACAATTTTCAATTTCCTGCTGTTTCTGCAGCCAATTTGATTTATTTTGTGAGCTATTTCAATCATTTTGTCCTTTATCAAAAAATAAAAATATCTTACAACCACCAACGATTGCCATTATGAACAGAAACATTTTACTCGTACTTTTTATGATTATGCTTACAACTGTGAAGGCACAAACAACTTTTAACTTATACAAGAACGCTATACCGGGAAGCAAGCCCGTTAAAAATGAAGAGGTTTCTGAAACATCAGGCGGCATTCTACGCATTAGTAAAATCACCGTTCCTACTCTTACGGCATACATTCCTGAAAAGCAGGATGCGAAAAGAACAGCAGTTGTTATTTGCCCCGGCGGCGGTTACTCAATCGTGGCAGCAGATCACGAAGGTACAGCTATCGCAAAAGAATTCAACAAAAAGGGCATTACTGCTTTTGTTTTGAAATATCGGCTCCCCGATGCAAACGCCATGGAGAGTAAAGAGATCGGACCACTTCAGGATGCACAACAAGCCATTAAAACAGTAAGGGACAGCGCTGCAAAATGGAATATCGATCCTGCGCATGTGGGCATCATAGGCTTTTCCGCAGGCGGGCATCTGGCATCCACTGCTGGCACACATTTCACCCAGTCGGTAATTGACAATAAAGAAAACACCAATCTGCGTCCGGACTTTATGATCCTTATTTATCCTGTCATCAGCTTCCAGGATGCATACGGCCATATCGGTTCAAGGGACCAGTTGATTGGCAAAAATCCTTCACAGGAAAAAATCAAAGAGTACTCCAATGAATTAAAGGTTACTTCGAATACACCTCCAACCTTCCTTGTACACGCAAGCGACGACAAGGTTGTTAATCCGCAAAACAGCACTTTGTTCTACGAAGCACTGCTTGCAAATCATGTCCCTGCTGAATTACACATATACCAAACTGGCGGCCATGGTTTCGGTCTTCACAGAAAAAACACTTCCGATGAATGGATGGACAGATGTTTTGATTGGATGAAGGTGAATGGACTAAAAAACTAGGAACTAGGATTAGGAGCCAGGAATTAGAATTTGAAGAAGTTTACATTTTGAAAGGGAATTCTTCAACCTTAGTTAAGATAATAAACAATAAAAGTTTGGTGTTTTTTCACCAAACTTTTATTGTTTATTATCTTTCGTTTTACAAAGTAGCACGATGAAACCTTTGATCATTCTTATCACAACATTTATTCTCTCATTCCTGGCAATACTCATACTCACAGGCAAATATAATTTTCCGTTGGCGGGTCGCATTGCCATGTGTGTGATGCTAATTTCCACCGGCATAGCCCATTTCGTGTACACAAACGGTATGATTATGATGTTGCCAAAATTTATTCCTTTAAGAAAACCACTCGTGCATCTCACCGGTATTATGGAAATAGTTGCTGCCATTACCCTGCTGATTCCCTCCTGGCAATTTGTTACCGCTATATTTCTGATTGCATTTTTCATCGTTCTTCTACCTGCAAATATTTATGCAGCCTACAATCATATCAACTATGAAAAGGCAACTTATGATGGTGATGGATTAAACTATCTGTGGTTCAGAGTGCCTTTGCAGATATTATTTATTGTATGGATTTACTTAAGTGCGATAAGATTCTAGAAAGCAAGGGAAAACGAATAATCATTTCCCTTGCATTTTACATTATGTCTTTGTTATGTAAACAACTTCATGCGCTTCCACTATCGTTGGCACCTCCAGCTTGCTGATCAATTTTTCCATCACAGCCAAAGGTACAACAGCCTCTCTTTGTTTGTTTTGCTGTAATAACAAATTGGCGGCTACTTCAACATATACAATTGTTACGTGCGCATCATAAGTCATAAACAAACTGATCAATTGCTCACGCATTTGCTTTGTGATGTTTGTCGCGTTCCAAACAAAAGATTTCTTTGCACGCAAATAAGTTCTCGCCTTTTCCTTTGCTGCCTGAATAACAAGACCATTGCCACTTTTGTCATCAGGTTTTATCTTCATCTCTTTTCGAATGTCATCCAATGAAATGACAGGCAACGCCTTGTAGCGCTGACGTAAAAATGTATCTTTTCCCGCCCCAGGCAATCCACTCATCATAATCACCTCTACTGCCGATTGTTCAAAGGGTACATACTCCGGCGACTCGCCATTTTTCAACAAGTAATGTGCCCTTGCTTCTGCAGAAGCAAATTGCTTTGGCCCCTCCCAGCAATCGTACTCTTTGCACAGTTCAATAAAACAATCGATCCGGTAAAGCAGTTCCTGTCGGTCATTACATATGCGTCCGAGCACGTCTGCTTTTGCCAGAATGGCCAACATTTTCAGATCCACCTCAAGACTTGCAATAATTACGGATCGTTCAGGATCAGGCTTTTCAAATATCCACAGTGGCAAGCCGTGATACCTCACGAGTTTTGCAATCTGCTCCCGTATAAAAAACGGTGTGGATATATCGCGATATAAAACTTGTCTCGCTGTTCCCTCACCTTTTCTCGCATGTCCTGCTGAAGTTATTGCTCCATCGTCTTCTATTACCGTAGTGCTATATTTTTCAACATCATGCATTAATGCCGCGGCCCACAATATTTCTTGTGATTGCTCATCCAATTGCTGGTATTCTTCCAATGTCACCAATGATTTCAACACCATTTGCGTGTGAATGGCAACATTCCCCTCTCCATGATGCCGCGCATCCTGCGGAACTTCGTTCATTATTTTTACCCACCAGAATTTTTCTTCCAGGTAATGCCAGTCTTTATTACTACTTATCTGCCACATAACTACCTCCTTCATTAATTAGTTTTGCACGACGCCAATTGCGTATCCAATGCTGATCTGTTTTTACATGTCCCTTGCGCACATACTTGAAAACGTTGTTTGCAAAATCATCCACTGCATAACCTTCGACATTCCTGGAAACAATGCCTTCCATGGTAGCAATGTTTCCGTTGTTTATATCGTGAGGTTCAAATGCACCGGGCCCCTTCACAATTTCCAGTATGCCTTTTTCAAAATCAGCCTGAACCATTGGCCGCTTTACTATTTTAATTTCGGGCACTGTTGGCAAATCCAACATCGCCGCATAAAATTTTGTTTCTTCCCAACTCAACCATCTGTCGCCTTCACGTATACCGAAGACAAAAAAATGATGATCAAGTTTTTTATATTCCAGAGAGTGGACCGCATATAAATTTTCGAGGAACACTTCCAGGTTGCCGAGGTCGTTCTTAACGCTTTTCCAATAATTGCGCAAAGTTGCTGTCCATGCAGAAGTTGTAGGCGCTGCATGTGAACGGGCGAACACGCCATATTGCGAAAGGCAGTTGTTTTCACCATCCAGTTTTTCCGTATGCACCAATTGCTCAATGGCGCTTACGTTTTTCCAGTAGTCATGCTGAATTCTATCATCACTTGTAGTACCGGGAGAAAACGGATAGTGATAAGTACGGCCGTATTTTTGAGATATTGCCATGTTATCAATATTTAGTTTAGAAAATAAAATTCACAGGCCGCTTCCGGAACGGAAGGGCTACAGAGAAAGATTTAATATGCCTGTGAAATTACATGGCTCAAAAGTTTATGCGTTTTATTACTGAGGTGCAAAACTAGTAAAATAATTTGCATTTGCAAGAGTAGATTGATTGGGATATTAGACAACCCGGTTGCAGGTGTTGATCTCAGATCCCTCCTTCGTCGGGATGACAAGCAAGAGTGGTTTAATTTTTCGAACGGACTAACAAAACAACATTCATAACAAAATCGCCACATTTACATCGAGATTGTAATCCGTGTAAATCCATCTAATCCGTGTCATCTGTGTGCCAACATTTTGGTCAGAGATATTTCGCAATAGAAAAACAACGAACACCTTCTATATTCTTGTAAGAATCAGTTGTGTAAATATCATCCACAAAATCGATCACGGCCCCTTTGCTAAATATGCCGTGGCTCACGATCAGCACCACTTTTTTAGCGCCTTTATCTTTAAGCATTTTTGCCGTTCCGGCAAATGTTCCGCCACCATCGCAGATATGAGGTTGAATGTTTTCATCTGTTTAGGTTTATTTATTTCTGCCTTTTTCGTTTGGATATAATTTTTGCGGCGCATCGCTCTGCCAGAATTCTTTTGTATCGATATCCAGCGCCGATATCCGTCCTTTAAAAGCTGCGCCGGTATCTATATCCCATACGTTCGATGCCTGCATTGGAACGGTTATACCATAGTTTGTTGTTGGTGTATGTCCTATGAAAATCTCTTTGTACAACGCTAAACGCTTTGGATAAAAAGGAGATTCTTTGGAAAGATTTTTATCTGTGGCCAATGCCGTCTCCAACAAAGTTCTGTCCCATAAAAAATTACTTTCGTGCCTTTCCTTAGCGGGGCCATGCATTGACGAAAATCCAGCGTGAATGAACAAGCGATTTTCCTTATCCACGTAATAGCCTTTCATTCTGTTGAAAAATTCGAGGTGCGCTTTCTTTTGATCATCGCTAAACCCAATATAACTTTCCACGGTTTCCTTCCCGCCATGCAGCAGCCACTCATTGTTTGCCTGGGCACCGTTTAGCCAATTCTCACACCACCAATCATGATTCCCTTTTATGAAAACACATTCCGGCTTTTCATCAAGCTGTATCAAATAATCGATCACCTGTGCAGACTGCGACCAGCCGTCTACATAATCACCGAGGAAAATAAGTTTGTCATCCGGTTGAAGATTTAACTCACCAATCAATTGCTGCAGCGCTTTTAGAGCGCCATGAATATCTCCTATTACTAATGTTTTGGCCATGAGCGAAGTAAATACTTTATAAGTATTTTTTGTGAAGTTTTAATTATAATCTAATAAAAAGTCGTTCACTCAAATCCTCAATCTCATTTCGTCTTGCCAGTTTAGCAGCCCATTCCTGCGGGATCGCCTCCGTACCGTATATAAGCCCTGAAAGCCCTCCTGTTACTGCTGCGGTTGTATCGGTATCACTTCCAAAATTAACGGCTTCAATACCGCCTCTTTGTAGTTATCTGCATTTAAAATCCACCAAATGGTCGCTTCAAAGTGTGAACTACATAACCAGTTTTTCAAAAAAGACGTTGTCAAGAGAGTACGTATTGCTTGCCGCATAGTGGAGAAGTAGTGCAAAAAAAGCAACGTGAATTAACTGTGAAGGAAGTGCCTCCCAGTTTTCAATCAAAGTAGTCCCCAATATCAGCATAATCATTACGATGCTGCCGGCAACTAATGTCGGGCGGATAAACAGACCCAGCATGAGCAACAGGCCAATGACAAACTCCACCAATGGCAGCGCATAGCTGAATGGTTTCACTATGGTTGCCGATAACATTGACTTCTCAAATGAAGTTACCATCCAGTTACTGAAGCCTTTGAGTTTGGGCAAACGTACCAAACCGTGACCAAGCATGCTTGCACCTATGGCGAGTCTTAATAGTAGAAAACTTGTCGTGTTCATTGTTGCATTTGTTTGTGATGCAAAGTTTTACAATTTCAAAATGCTGCGTTTGTACAATCGCTGGGTTAATTTGTAATTTTGGTGGTATGGAAATCAAAAGCCTTTATCAACCATTTGAAACGTATTACATGGAGACGGATGAATACGTTTCCCAAAAGCATAAAAAGACTTTTTTTGAATTGGTGTTTGTATTGGAGGGAAATGGCAAACAAATGATCAATGACCATTCTCTGCCATACGCTCCGGATAAGCTTTTCCTGATCTTTCCACAAGATAAGCACGGCTTTGAAGTGCAGAGCCACACAAAGTTTCTCTTCATCCGTTTTAACGACAGCTATTTAAAAACACAAAGCAGGAACTGGGTGCAAAAGGTTGAATACATTTTCCACAACCACAATCATATGCCCGGTTGTATTCTTGCGAATGTTTCTGATAAGCCATTGATAAGAGCTTTGGCGGAAGCAATCATTCGTGAACAATCAAACAATGTACACAATCGTGATGAAGTTATTGCGCAATGCATCAACACGATCATTACGATAGCAGCCAGAAATATTACCATTGATGACGTGGCAAATAAAAAATCTGACACATTGGATGAATCACTCGCGTTACTCAATTACATTCATCAGCATATTTATGAACCGGAAAAATTAAGGGTCGAAGAGATCGCACGTACGTTCAATTTTTCAAGCAACTATATCAACGAGTATTTCAAGAAACATATCGGCGAAAGTCTGCAGCAATACATTACCAAATACAAAGTAAAGCTGATCAAAACGCGCCTGAAACATTCAAACATGCGCTTGAATGAAATTGCCGATGAGTTTGGCTTTACAGACCTCAGCCACATGAACCGCACATTCAAAAAGTTCACGAACATCAACCCTACCGAGTACAGGAAAACCGCTTCTTAACCGGGTGTTGCACTTTGTATTTTCAAATTTACAAATCCTCAAATTTTCAAATTTTTCCGATTACATTTGTTTTATGCCGAAATCATACAGTCAACTGCGAGCTGCTTTTGCTTTGGCAAAAGCGAGTTTACTTGCCATGCTTCGTAGTCCTACATCGATTGTTTTTTCTCTTCTCTTCCCTATTATTTTTATAATAGTGTTTGGCTCTATGGTAGACACAACCATTGTTCCGTTGAAAATTTCGGTTGGGCCAAACAGTGATACGAGCAATGTCATTTTCGAATCGGTAAAGAAAATAAAGAACCTTACCATTGTCCCCAATATGTCGCAGGATGAAGCACAGGAGGCGCTGCAAAAGGGTAGACTGACGGCCATTCTACGTATTAAAAAGAACCCGATATTTTCACAATTGCCACCTTACACAATATTGATCACATCCAGCCCGTCGTCTGCTGATGCGGGAGTGTTGCTACAAACTTTGTTGAATAACGTAGTCGGTTCGATTGATAAGGCCGCATTTCCTTCCAATAGTTCTGTTGCCATTTTGCACACCAAGGAATTACCGGGACGTGTTTATCGCAAAATAGATTTTATACTTCCGGGACAATTGGGTCTTTCTTTGCTGATGGCCGGCGTATTTGGGTCTGCATTTCTATTGTTCAATTTGCGCCAGGGCCTTGTTTTAAAACGTTTGTCGGCAACGCCCATCAAACGATCGTATATCATTCTGGGCGAAATGCTCAGCAGGCTTTCGTTTCACGTGCTCAGCTTTATTATTATGGTTGGGCTCGGCTATTTTGCCTTCAACTACACACTTGTTAATGGTTTGCTTACTTTCTTTGAGATGCTGCTGTTCTCGCTTTTCGGCCTAGTGATATTTATGGGCATTGGTTTCATCATTAGTGGTGTAATACAAAATGAAAGCTCCGTTGCACCAACTGCCAATACATTTATCCTTCCGCAAATATTATTGTGTGGACTTTTCTTTCCTATAGAAAATTATCCGCACGGGTTGCAAGCTTTCTGCAACATTTTACCGCTTACACTATTTGTGGACGGCTTGCGTAAAATAGGATTTGAAGGTGCCCACATCTGGCAGCTACCATGGCAGGTAATTGGCCTGATCATTTGGGCCACAGCGTTGAGCGTGGTCGCGGTGAAGTTGTTTAAGTGGGAATAGGTAATCAATTAAGAATTGAAAGTTGAAAATGCCTTCTGTGTCGCCGTTGCAATGAGACATTCAAATCTTTCTGTTCATCAAATTGCAGACCTCATGCAATCAACGCTTCTCCCATTTTCAACTTTTAATTTTTAATTTCCTCTCTTTTTTAACATTTCAAACTTCATTAGTAAATAAACGTTTACTTATATTTGCATTGTCAACTAAAAAACATGAGACCTAAGAGCATAGAGAAGGAACAGGCCATACGTACTATTGCATTGAAAATCATTCATGAAGAAGGACTGGAAAACCTAAGTATGCAAAAGCTGGCTAAGGCTGCCAACATCTCTCCCAGAACGATTTATATAAAATACGTGGATAAGGAAGACCTCCTAATCAAGCTGTTTATTGATGAAGTACTTGGAGAATATGAAAAAGCAGTGCTGGATAATTTTGATGAAAAAATGGATTTTGCCGAAGGCGTAAAAAGAATATGGCTCAACACTTTCCGATACTTTAAAAACAACAGACAGGCTTTTGCATTGATGCAGTATGGCAATTCATCGCCGCTATTACACAAGGCATTTAAAGAAAGAAACATACAGGAGGGACAATTCTTCGCTCCTATTCATAAATTTTATAAAACCAATATCTCTAAAAAGATCATCAAAAACTTTCCCATTGAAGTGTGTCGTGCATTGCTGATGTCGCCCATCTTCAACCTGATGAACGAATACTTTGAACATCTCGACAGACCCAAGCAAATCATTACTGAAAGAGTAATTCTTGAAAGTTGTGAAGTAGTGATAAAAGGAATGACAATTTAAAACAACAAAACTTATTAAAATGAAAAACCTGATCAATAAAAAAATAGCCATCGTTGGTGGTGGCCCCGGCGGACTGACGTTAGCAAAGCTCCTGCAAATTAAAGGCGCTGATATAAAAGTGTATGAAAGAGATGTAAATAAGGATGTGAGGGTGCAAGGCGCAACACTTGATCTGCACGAGGATTCAGGCCTGGAAGCGCTCAGGCAAGCTGGACTGATGGAGGCATTCAAGGAAAACTACAGACCAAATGCAGATAGAATTCGTATTGTTGATAGTGCCGCCAATATCGTATTTGATGAACATGGCGATGAAATGCATCAAGGCGAGTTTGGAGACATTGCTTTTCGCCCGGAAATTGATCGCGGACCGCTTAGAAAAATGTTATTGGAATCTCTACAACCAGGCACCATTGTTTGGGATAGTAACTTGACAACACTAACACAAACCAATGACCAATGGCAATTGAGTTTCAAAAATGGAAATGTTGCTACTGCTGATATTGTGATCGCTGCAGATGGCGCCAACTCTAAAATCCGTCAGCTTATTACGTCCATAAAGCCATTCTTTACAGGCTATACAATTGTTGAAGGTGCGGTGTACAACTCAGCAACGGCAGCTCCTTACATGCACAACCTGCTGAATGGCGGAAAAATATTTGCCTTCGGCAATAGCAAGAGTTTGATTGTAAGTTCGAAAGGTGACGGCAGCCTGGTTTTCTATACTGGTTGTAAAACGGATGAGGATTGGGTTCGCAAAAGTGGCATCGATTTCTCCGACAAGTCGCAGGTAATTGCATGGTTCAAAAAAGAATTTTCCGATTGGGATAATACATGGTTAGAGCTTTTTGAAAAAGCAGAACCTGCTTTTATTCCCCGTCCTCAATATTGCATGCCCCTGGATCAAACATGGCAAGCGTTGCCAAACCTCACAATGCTCGGTGATGCGGCGCACTTAATGCCACCTTATGCAGGCGAAGGTGTGAACATGGCCATGCAGGATGCGCTTGAGCTAAGCTATGCGCTTACAAGTAATGAATTTGCTGACGTGCACGCAGCTATCGCACACTATGAAAACAAGATGAGGGAAAGAGCTTCTGAAGTAGGAAGAATAACTTTGGAACAAACAGAGAGGCTACATTCTCCTGATGCGATTGAGCATATGCAAGCGATATTCAATAACGACTGAAATAACGGAATAACTGAATAACTGAAGTTTATGTTCAATAGTCATTATTAAAGTTCAACTACTCAGTCATTCAGTCATTCGGGCCACCTGCCCGTGAAGGTTTCGGTCGATGGCGTACAGGGGAATTTTATTTTGGCTACAGGTGCAGACTTTACGCTTTTTGCGAAATCTTTTCAGCAAACCGAAACTTTGTCAATTGGCTATTGTGTCGGCATCTTCACTTGCTTTAATACCCCTTCCTTAATAAAAAGGGTGTCTATATCTTTGGTCGACCATAATTTGCCGGAAAAAGTTGCATCAAAATTCTCACTACCAACTCGCGTTACTGTTAATACAACGGTCGAGCCGGACCCAAGAGCAATGTCATCGTTTTTTACATCGGTGCCATGATCAGAATAAGGACCGTAATAGCGCATGTATGGCATTCTTATTTGTTGCCCAACATATAATTTTGGCTGCAATGAATCAGAGATAACACGAAACGAAAGTCCCAACGTAATGGCATACGCTTTTGACGTGCTGTACACAACCTGTGTATGGCTACTGGAATCCTTATATTGTATCGTGTCCTTGTTGGAAATAAAAAAGGCTGTTGTATTATAATTGACGGGGGTTGGTGTAACAACAGGATTTTCGGTTTGGGAGCAGGAAATAAAAAAAATAAAGGATGCGATAACAAATATTTGTTTCATAAGGAGTTTGTTTTTGCAAAAAATATCTCACCAAAATAGAGTGTTTAGTTCAATTTATTGTACCCTCGGTATTTAAAAATTTGCAAAATAAGAATGTATTTAATTCAGGAACTCTCCTATTATTGATCACCAACATACTTTCACTGCTTTATTTAATCTATAACCATTACTATTAGGCACTCGCAAATCCCAAGCAAATACATTTTCCCAGGACATAAATAAAATTTGTTTCCTATTCTACTTTTCTAATCTCCAACCCTACCGGTCTTCACTTCTCCCGCACGTTTGTAATCGGCTATGATAACACCCTTTGATGTAACGACGCTGTCTGTTAATGTAAATGCCGCCGCAATGGGACCGTCGGTAAATATTTTTTTCCCTTTGCCAAGAGTCAATGGATAAATCTTGAGCCAGAGCTCATCCACCAAATCATTTTTAAGCAGCAGTTGAATAAGTTCGCCACTGCCCCAAACTACAATATCAGAACCTTCGGAGTTTTTAAGTTTTTTTATGTCTGCCAGGTTTTCCAGAAACACAGTATTTTGCCAATCAGATTTTTTTCTTGTTGTGGACAAAACATATTTGGTAACATCATTAATGCCTGGCCACATAGCTGCGTGTTGGGGCCAGTAGGCTTCCCAAATGTCAAACGTTTTTCTTCCTAAAAGAAGATCAGTTGGCTTCAATTGTTTCTGTACAATCTTCGCGCTCACTTCGTCGCCATAGGGAGCAACCCATCCACCATATTCAAACCCGCCTGATGGATCCTCCGCAGGGCCGCCGGGGGCCTGAATTACTCCATCCAGAGTGATCATTGATGAGACGATTATTTTTCTCATGGCATTTACCTCCTATTGATTTACTTTTTAGAATAAAGGTTTCGTCAGGTACAAATCTCGGCAATAAAGATTATGCTATTGAAGGCTGAATGCGACAATTTGGAGGTTGATTGCAAAGAGTTTTAAATAGTTCATAAAAATTCTTATCTTACAATAAGCCATTGAACCCCATTTCCTCCACATTTTTAGTTGCTACCTCTATTTTTTTATTATTAAAAATTTACAAACAATTTTTATGAGAAAAATTCCCTTTTTCGTAGTAATTACTTTTTTAGCAGCCTGCAACTCCAGCACTGACAAATCAAAAATGGAGACTCCAAAGAGCGCCGATTCAACGATGCCAAAACAGGAAAGCCTGACGTATCCTTACACGGCGGACTATTCTTCCGATTTTGAAATCGGTGATGCAAAGAATGCGCAGACACTTCTCCAACTGTACAAAGACTTCGACAACAACACGCTGGACAATTCAAAAAATGCCTTCGCAGAAGTTGACACGATGATTTTTGCAGATGGAAATATGTTTGTTGGCACCAGAGACAGTCTTATTACCCTGGCAAAAAAGAGCAGAGGAATGATGGGTAGTGTTGTTGACTCTGTTCACGCATGGGTGCCTCTCAGAAGTAAAGATAGAAATGAAGAATGGGTGCTGATATGGAGCCGCGAGATTTCAACAGACGCCAAAGGAAAAAAGACAGTGAGGGAACTGCAGGAAACATGGCGGTTTGATAAAAACGGGAAGGTTAATTTAGTGTATCAATACCAGCAGGCGATTCCCAAAATGATGGTACCAGAGCATCCGAAAAAATAATATCTGGTTGCTCTAAACCGAGGATGAATCAAAATTTTAATTGTCGCCGCAATCAAAATTTTCAAAATAAAAAAGCCTTTGATCGATTTGACCAAAGGCTACTTATTTTTTTGTGATCCCGCTGGGACTCGAACCCAGGACCCTCCCGATCAAAATCGGGATGCTCGACCAACCGAACTATGGAATTTTTCCAAATAACCGTTCAATGTACTTTCGCGATTTCTGCTTTTTAATATATGCTTCTCGTCGCTTAGCTTCTTGCAGCGTCTCAAATATCTCGTTATGAACAACCACCCATGGCGTACCAGTGCTCGTGAATTTTGAATGTCCGATGTTATGTTCATATAGGCGTCTTTCGATGTCAGTGCATGCGCCGACATAATACTTATCTAATTTCGCAGAATATAAAATGTATGTGAATGGCATTGAACAACTTTGATCGATTATGAGATTTGACCAAAGGTTATTTGTTTTTTGTGATCCCACCGGGACTCGATCCCAGGACCCTCCGATTTTAAATCGGGATGCCCTACCAACCAAGCTATAGAATCAAAATTTCCAAAATAAAAAAACCTTTGATCGATTTGACCAAAGGTTACTTGTTTTTCTGTGATCCCGCTGGGACTCGAACCCAGGACCCTCCCGATCAAAGATCGGGATGCTCTATCAACTGAGCAATGGAATCAAAATTCGATTGTTCATCGAAACTGAAAATTTTCGAAATAAAAAAGCCTTTGATCGATTTGACCAAAGGCTACTACTTAATTTTTGTGATCCCGCTGGGACTCGAACCCAGGACCCTCCCGATCAAAGATCGGGATGCTCTATCAACTGAGCAATGGAATCAAAATTCGATTGTTCATCGAAACTGAA
>NZ_JASBRG010000007.1:2088188-2984532 GCF_029961145.1 Pinibacter soli
TAATTTTCGTGATCCCGCTGGGACTCGAACCCAGGACCCTCCCGATCAAAGATCGGGATGCTCTATCAACTGAGCAATGGAATCAAAATTCGATTGTTCATCGAAACTGAAAATTTTCGAAATAAAAAAGCCTTCGATCGATTTGACCAAAGGCTACTTAATTTTTGTGATCCCGCTGGGACTCGAACCCAGGACCCATACATTAAAAGTGTATTGCTCTACCAACTGAGCTACGGAATCAATATTTTTATTTCAATTTATCTCTCCAACCTTAGAACCCTCCCGATTAGAAATCGGGATGCTCTACCAACTGAGCTACGGAATCGATTTGAATTCATGATACTCTAACAACAGAGCCACAAAATCAATTTTCCTAAGAACATTCGAAACTCTATTCCGGTTCATTTAAACCCTTATAAAATCTCTTACTTTTCAATTCAATAAAAAAGCCTTCAAAGTCTGATTTGAAGGCCTTCTTCTGTGATCCCGCTGGGACTCGAACCCAGGACCCATACATTAAAAGTGTATTGCTCTACCAACTGAGCTACGGAATCAATTCGATTTGAACCCAAGACCCTCCCGATTTTAAGATCGGGATGCTCTATTAACTGAGCCACAAATCATTTTTTCTTGTAAGAACTTCCTCTTAAGAACTACCGGCGATAAGGCCGTTTCAAAATTGGAGTGCAAAGATAAGGATTCAGCAATTCGCACCAAATTTTTCAAAAAAAATATTCAACTTTTTTTGAAAAAGGCTCAGTCGTCTCAACTTCTAACAGTTTGATAAAGTTATAAATAGGGCAAATCATTACCCTTTACTTCTTTGTGAAGCAGTAGTTTTCGTGTAGGTTTGCCGCACCAAATTTTTATCCTTTAACACATGTCATCTTTTTTTCAAAATAAAGTTGTTGCCATTACAGGAGGCAGTGAGGGAATAGGAAAAGCGCTTATCGATCTTCTTATTCCTATGGGTGCCAAAATTGCCACTTGTGGTAGAACTTATGAGAAATTATACAACCTGCAAATGGAGTATACCAACGTAATGCTTCACACTGTTGTCGCAGATGTAAGCAACGAGCAGGATTGTAAAAAATTCATCGATTCTACCATCAAAACATTCGGCGGCATCGATATTCTTATTAATAATGCCGGTATGTCTATGCGTGCCCTTTTTAAGGATTCTAGCGTGGATGTAATTAAGAAATTGATGGACATTAATTTCTTCGGCACTGTTTATTGCACCAAACATGCTTTGGCAAGTTTGATTGAAAGAAAAGGAACGGTTGTTGGCGTTTCTTCTATTGCCGGTTATCGCGGATTGCCGGGAAGAAGCGGTTACAGTGCTTCGAAGTTTGCATTGCAGGGGTGGCTGGAATCTCTGCGCACGGAACTGCTGGAAGACGGAGTGAATGTAATGTGGGTTTGTCCGGGCTTTACGGCATCTAATATTCGCTTTAGTGCATTGAACAATAAAGGTGAGGCAACAGGAGAAAGCGTGATGGACGAAGGAAAAATTATGCCTGCAGAAGAATGTGCGAAATATATTCTGAACGCAATTGAGAAAAAGAAGAGAACAATGGTGCTTACTTTCCAGGGCAAGCAAACTATTTTCCTAAATAAATTTTTTCCTTCACTGGCAGACAAACTGGTTCATAATTTTTATTACAAGAAAGGAAAACTGGTTAAATAGTTATTCTATTCAAAAGGAATTTGTTTATTAGCAGCGAATTTCATTTCTAACTTAAATCGCAACAAGAAAATATATTGAATGGCGTTAATTACCCTTACATCCGACATTGGTCAGCAGGATTTCCTGGTGAGCGCGGTGAAGGGTCAATTGCTCCAAATTAATCCTTCATTCAATATTATTGACGTTACACATCAACTGTCTCCTTTTAACTATCCGCAGTCTGCTTATGTTAGCAGAAATGCGATTAAGAATTTTCCGGATTTCACTTTTCATATTGTAATGGTGAATTTGTTTGAGCGCAAGCCTCAGCAATTGCTATTGGCGTTTCACAAAAATCAATATATTCTTTGTGCAGACAACGGCTTGCTTACAATGATACTGGAAGAGAAACCTGAAATGGTGATCGGACTGAAGCTTGACAGCAATGCTATTAAAAATACTTTGTATTGCGCACAGATATTCGGCAAAACGATCAAGGATATTTCTGAAGGGAAAAGTTTGCTAACCATCGGCGAACCGGATGTTCCCATCATTGAAAAAAATCATTTGCGTGCATTGCTTGGCGATAACTGGATGGAGGGACAAATTATTTTCATTGACAACTTTGAAAACGTTATTGTAAATATTACACGGGATGATTTTGAGCAACAACGTCGCGGCCGCAGTTTCAGAATTGTTTTTAAAAGAGATGAAGTGATTGATAAGATCAGTGAGTCGTATGCTGATGTTTCCGAAGGCGAAAAACTGGCGCTGTTTAATTCTGCCGGTTATCTTGAAATTGCCATCAACAAAGGCAATGCGGCTGGCCTCTTCGGCTTGCAAGGTTATCTTGAACAAACACAAAATGCTTACTTGCAAAACAGGTTGTTTTATCAGACAGTGAAGGTGTTTTTCGAGTGAGCCACACCCGCCCGGCTGAAACCGTTCGGACGGGGATGACACTGATTTGACTGATTTACACTGATATTTCTGCTCTATAACACTACCTTAGCTTTTATTATGTTTTATAATAAAAGATCGTCTTTGGCGTTTAAGCATGAGCAAGTTGTTTTTACAAAAGAACAATTACCTTTACCATTAAACCTATTAGTACAATATGAAATATTTACTGAAGTACCCTTCATGGCTATTGTGTGCCGCAACCCTAAGCATTGCCTTATTCTCTTGTCAAAAAAACGCCGACGATACTATTCCCGAGTCTTCAAAGCTTTCTTCCAAAGATCCACAGGCTTTGTCTGCTGCAATTACTGTTTGGCACGGTAAACGCACTACAGGTGCAATGCCAGCAAGCAGCAATACTACTGATATTAAACTTGGCACCCCGAATGAATCTTCCGTAAATGCCATAGCGGGCCGCCATGCATTTATTCACACGAATATTGAATCAGGAGATGTTGCCGGATATTACGTGCAAATCAATGGCGCCAGCGAGTATTTCAAAGTTGATTACGCTAAACCAGTGGTTCAAAGCAGTACTCAGCAAGGCAGCATTTCAACAGCTTCTGTACATCCGTTTGGCAAGCCAGCTGAATCAACAAACCTCCATCGCTCGCTTATAAGCGTTATGGGTGGCAGTGATAACAATAACGACAGCCTTATCGTTATCAACATTCCCGTAAATATTAAAACCCCGGATACGGTGTGTGTAACCTATATGGCATATGACTTCAACAATCATGTGAGCAACCCTGTTACAACTTGTATTTATATTGATCATTTTGGGGGCGACGATGGTAGCAAATGGCTGGAAGGCACATGGACTACCACAAGATTGGAAAGAAGCGAAATTGGTCAGTTAAAAGACTATTTCAATTATACTTATAATAAGTGGATAGTTGACCGGGAAGAAGCGCTTTGGGCCATTGATTTTTCACCTGCCAAAGTCTATCAGAGCGGCGATTCAGCTATATATATTCAATCGTACTCCGGTACGGTCGGCGCCTGGTACATGGTGATGAAATCATCTACCGATTATTATTCCATCAACGGGGTATACACGCCACGTCCCACGGATATATTACTAGGTACCGACTCTATTAATTACAAGAAAAACAATATCACTTTAAATAGTGATAAATACATTGGAGAATATTCCGATGCTACAAAATCTATTTATTGGAGTTCGAATGGGCCTTCCCTTAGAGAATTCTCGCACAACTCCCTAAATAACGGATCATGGAGCTATGATTCAAAAACAAAGAAAATCATTATTATTAGTGAATATTCTGATGATGGAAATGGCCCTACGCTCGATCCATATATGCAAGAAGCTTCATTAGAAAAAGTATCAGACAATCAATTCAAAATTTCATATAACGATGTAGCCAACGATGGCAAAACATACACTTATACCGGAATTTATCAACGACAGTAATCACTAATGGAATTGTTTAAAAGCTCCGGTCATTCCGGAGCTTTTTTATTTACCGTCATTTTTTTAAAAGCTACTGACTGCACCATAATATTTTACTAAATAACCAACTGTTAGCGGCAGCCCCTTTTTAAATCAGGTACACTACTTTAATTTGTTTAATAAAATAAGGCTATGGCAGTTGAAAATAAATCTCCGCACATTCTCAATACATCTTCTAACCTGTTAGGTTTTTGTTTGATAGTGCTTACATCTATTAAGATAGCAAAGTTCAACTCTGCTACTTTTATTGATGATTCTACAGGAATGGCTGCAATGCTTTTAATGGCGAGTTGTTTATTATCATTTTTATCAATGCGCTCACGTCTTGCTACAATAAGCCGAAGGCTGGAATTGGTTGCGGATTATGCATTTCTTGTTGGGTTGATTTGCATAAGCATTACAATCATTGTCGTGTCGTTTAATCTGATGAAATAAAAATGGCCGGTCTAAAAAGACCAGCCACAAAAGTTTGTTGCGACTGCAAATTGCGGTGAATGAAAGGGCGAATGCAATTCGCCCCTACGGTACAATCAAATATTCTTCAACACCCATTGCCGGCAAAGTAACGGTTGCATTTGCCTGTTTCGTCACTCCGTTTCTTACATCTGTAATCTTACCCGGATTTAGTGTACCCCAGTTGAAGCCTGTATTTTGTGGTGTATGACCAGGGTTAAACAGACGAATAATATATTGGCCCCTCGCCTGGGGCACAATAGCAGTAACAACGATAGATGTATTGGTAAGTTTAAAAAGCCCTTTTGATAAAACAACATCCTTCTTCACAGGAAAACTAATCAGCGGTTGCGTAAAATCTGATCCTGCCATTTCCAACGCCGCGTCGTTTGCTTCACCGTGCGGCTGTAGTGCGTAGTGAAAGCTGGCACGTCCTTCCTGATCTGCTTTGTAGTTCGTATACCAATAGTTGTTCATCGCATAAGAAAACCAAAGCGATGTTGGCTGACCCGTTTTTTTCCATGCTTTAAGACTTTGGGCAATTTGCAAACGCTCATCGTTCATACTACCAGGTTCTACTATCGGTGTTTCCAACAACATCCATTGCAAACCATTGGAAGCGCCAGAGATGTCCATCCACCGGCGGCCATACAAGAAATCCATATTGGATCCGGGAAGCTGATCATCAAGATACCTCAATGTGCCGTAACCTGCGTCAAGTGTAACTTTTCCGGAAGGCACATCAAATGGAAAACCAAAGTGTACACCTTCTTTTTGTCTTATAGCTTTTTTATCGACGATGTTTTCAATTAGCACGGCGTTACTGTTAGCGTACAGTGTTAAACGTTTCTCCAGCGAATTTGCGCCGGGTGCCTGCGCACGCAGAACGATAGAAGTTACCACGGGACCATTTTCCAATACCTGTATTTGCACTTGCTGGTTGGTAATGGCATCTGCCGGGTTATATCCGGGTACATACCAATAACTATTTAGTCCCTGTGCCTGAAACGTGCCGGCGTAGTTGTGACCATCTTTTGCACTAAGTTGTGTAATGCTTCCATAAACAGGATCCCACGCAACGGTAATGTCGCCATTAGAGAGCATATTTCCGTTTTGTGTAAACGAATTTTTTACTGAAGCGGCATCATCACTTACTGTATAAACTTCCGTTCCGAAAGCCGGTACGTTGCTGGCGATAAATACATAGGAACCATCCGAAAGGTGCTGAAGTGGATATGTGCGGCCATAAGCGTCTTTCACAGATTTACCAGCTACATTGATCTTCACAGGTCCGCTTCGTGACCAAGAAAGTGTATTCACTACAGCAATATTGCGAGAGTTTGCATCTGTTAATGGTTGAAATAGTTTATCAGCAATAACATTGATCTGACTGTCGGCATCCAGCATGTACTGCTTTTTAATGCGCCACTGCTCTGTCACAAAAGGTATATCAGGCTCTGTCGTGCTATTATAGGCTCCCCAGGTATGCTCATGGAAGAGCAGGACATTGGTCCATGCATTATAAAATTGCTGTTCGTTATATTGGCTGGGAGCCAGCATTGCATATGCATTGGTCAACTGTGACAAACGAAGACTGTTGAGCCGGTTCTGCCCTTCTTCTCTGGCGGTAGAAATAGCGCCGTCTTCCCAATAGGGAGTAATATCGCCTTTTACCACCTGCAGATCTTTGCCATATTTTTTTTCAAATGTTTCAAAAAGTTTGTCCGTTGTATTAAGTACTATTTTAGGCGAGCTATACTTCTCATTCCATTGTTTAACAAACCGGGAAATAGAAGTATCAATAGGGCCATTATCGGCAACGATATTGTACCTCCATTGAACAATATCATAGGGGTATTTTTTTTCATCCAGCTCGTTCAAATAATTGGCGATCTTTTGTGCACCGCTTTCAAACACCGCTCCGGGAGCAGTGCCATGCCAGGAAGAATATCCTTTTCCACCTGCCCAGAATAACACTTTTTCTTCTCCTGACGGCGATGCCCACCACACAGGTTTATCGCCCCAGGCGCGAACAAATTCACCCACACGATCTCCAAGGTAAGGATGGCTTTCACCCATGTAGTTGGGACCACTGGAGAAATATTTTACACCGCCTTTTGCAAGTGCTGTTACGGTAGTCCAGGTATAGCCCGGCACATCAGAGATCATAGCGCTGGGAATACGCAGGCCATATGCTTTGCGTAGCTGTGCCGCAAAATCAGTATAGTGAAGTGTTTCTTCCGGCAGGCACATTCCAGTGAGGATATTCGCATACAGTGCCGACAAACAGATATAGCCATCTTTCGCTGCCTTTATGAATGCCTCTTTTTTTTCAGGCGTTGCCTGTTCCAGGAAATGTTCCACTGCCCACAGCGACTCAACGTTCCATTTGAACTTTGCTTCCTCAGGATAGTTCCTGGTAGCTGCAATCATATCCAGTGCATCGTTGATGTTCTTGATGTGTCTTTTCATCACTTCCGGTTGCAGGTGAGAGTAACCAATATCTGTATGGGCATGGTGTATGAAATTGAGCTCGCGGTACGTAACAGGTTTTAGTGTAACGAATTTGTCCGCCAGTATTTTTCCTGCATTGGAAACCACCACACGAATGCTATCTAACTTACGCGCCGGCTCTACAGGTATGTCGAAGTGATTAACGCCATCTTCTACCTGAAACGAATATTCTTTTTTCCCGCCAACTTTAACCTGCAGGGTTTGGCGTGCGCCAAAATGAAGTGCAGTAAGGGCCACAGGTTGCTGACCGTTTTTAAGTATAAAAGGTTGAGGGTTGATATCTACTTTTTCCTGGAAGGAAAACTTAAACGTCATGAGCCAGTCATTGCTTTGCTGGGCCTGACCGATGATTTTCAATTTCACAGACCTTCCTGCTTTTACACGGCTTACCGGCAACCGCAGGAACATAAGGCCGTGTGCATCGTTCGCACCATCTCTTTTGGTTTGCTGAAAGACGATCCTGCTGCTGTCAGAAGCAGCAAATGACCACACAGGTGCCTGATTAGCGGGCTTCGTGGTGATGGTAAGAAGTTTTTTATCATCTACGTAAACATCAAAATAACGATCGCCGCTGCTGGTACCGGTTGAATGACCCGCAACCCAACTGAAATAAACATAAGGCCCTTTAATACGCGCAGGTACAGGGGCTGTTTCCCATGCGATGACCTTGTTGCCGTCGGTGGCACGCGTGAGCAATGCTGTGGTAGCATAGTCAGGAAAGGCCGAATAATACCGGATATTCTCGCCTTCAATCTCATGGTCAAAACCATTGATCCACTCAATTTTTCCCAGATAGGGAACCGTTTTTTGGGCGGCGCCTGTGAGCACGCAGCCAAGCAAAACTGCGATGCTATAAAAGATTTTCCACATAGTAAATAGTTGTTGATAAAGGAACTTGAATGTAAGAAATTTGAACTCCTGTTTATTTCTATTTTAATGCTCAATGTTAGCTTAAAAGGCTGTGACGTTGAATTAAGAATTAAGAATTAAGAATGCATTCTGTGCGGTATCGGGATTGTCGACAAGCACTCGTCTGTTCCACAAAAGATCAGGAGAAATCAGTCAATCCCCTGCTTGAATAAGTTCATTCATACAGGTATTGTGCCATCCAATCTCCCATCAAAAAATCTTGACAAATCATGACAATCTTGAAAATCTGCGTTCCTGCTTCCTCATTTTCAAATCTTCAAGTTTTCAAACTTTCAAATTAAAGCTGCTTAATCTCTGCTATCAAATCCTGCAACGCTTTTTTCGCATCGCCGAAAAGCATTGAGGTCTTTGGCTGAAAAAACAACTCATTCTCTATACCTGCGTAGCCAGGCTTCATACTTCGTTTGTTGACGATAATATTTTTTGCATTCTGCACTTCCAAAATTGGCATTCCATATATTGGTGAAGATGGATCTGTTTTAGCAGCAGGATTTACAACGTCATTTGCGCCAAGCACCAGCACTACGTCTGTTGTGCCGAATTCATCGTTTGCCTGCTCCATTTCTTTCAGTTTATCGTACGGCACATCTGCTTCTGCCAATAACACGTTCATGTGTCCGGGCATGCGTCCGGCAACGGGGTGTATCGCATAGTCAACTTCCACGCCTTTGTTTTCGAGCATTTTTTCAAGCTCATGGCAAACGTGCTGAGCCTGCGCTACTGCTAAACCGTAGCCGGGAACGATCATTACCTTGTGCGCATAACTTAACAATACTGCCGCATCGCTTAATGAAATTTCTTTGTAGTTGCCCTGTGCCTTTTCACCTGGTGCAACACCATTTGATACTCCACCGAATGAACCAATCAATACGTTTTTCAACGAGCGGTTCATTGCTTTACACATGAGTATGGTAAGCAATGTACCGGCCGCTCCTACCAGTATACCGCCGGTTAGCATGGCTTTGTTGTTGTACAAAAATCCACCGCAAGCTGCAGCGACACCGGTGAAAGAGTTCAATAGGGAAATAACGACAGGCATGTCTGCCCCACCGATCGGCAACACAAACATTACTCCGTACAAAATGGCGAGTGCAAAAATGAGATAGAACCTTGGCGCGGCGATCGGATCAAACCACAACCACACTCCCAACGCAAGAATGATCGCAAACAAGGAAAGATTGGCAATATGTTGTCCCGGAAAAGAAAAGTCTTTGATCTTACCATTTAGTTTGCCCCACGCAATAATACTTCCGGCAAAAGAGATACTTCCTATTATCAAACCCAAAATGATAACGGGCATAGTGGAAAGGTCTGTTAAAGAGAACTCTGTATTGTTTTTCTCGGCATCAGCCAGAACTTTAAGCGCCGGCTTTACAAGGTGATCGTATTCCACGATAGAAATTAATGCGGCACATGCCCCACCCATTCCGTTGAAGAGACTTACCATTTCCGGCATTGCGGTCATTTTTACTTTTTTCGCAGCCAGCGTTCCTACTATACCTCCTATCAACAATCCTCCGAAGATCCACGCATAATTATGCAAATGATTTCCCTCTTCATCTTTGTATAAAAAAATAGTTGCCAGAATTGCGATCGTCATTCCAAGCGCTGCAATGCGATTGCCGGTTCTTGCTTTTGCAGGATTCGACAACATTTTTAGTCCCAGTATAAAACTGATCGATCCAACGAGATAACAAATTGTGAGGATGCTTATTTCCATGCTTGTGGGAGTTATGAGTTTTGAGTTATGAGTTTTCAGTTGGGGGTTATGAGTTTAGCGACCCTTACTCATAACTCATCCTTCATAACTCATTACTTCCTCTTTTTAAACATTTCCAACATTCTATCGGTTACCACAAAACCACCTACAACATTCAACGTACCGAGGACCACCGCCAGAAAGCCGAGAGAAAGTGCAAGATAATTGCCAGTATCAGCTTTGCCCATTACGATTATGGCTCCAATGATTACAACCCCATGTATCGCATTGGCACCACTCATTAACGGTGTATGTAAAACCGCAGGCACACGCCCAATGACCTCTATTCCTAAAAAGATCATCAACACCACGATGTAGATATATTGTTCATGTAGCGAAAACCATTCGAGGATGTTTTGCATGCTGTTGGATTTGAAATTGAAATTTGAAATTTTGATTTCTCTAGTCGGTCAAAATTTCTTTTACTCTTGAGTTTAGCACTTCTCCGCCGTGTGTGATACATGCGCCTTTTACAAGATCGTCTTCGAAATTCAGGTTGAGCTTTCCTTCTTTGTCTATGATGAGTTGTAAAAAGTTCAATACGTTTTTACCATACATTTTACTTGCGTCGCTCGGCATTGTTGACTGCAGGCTTGAATTACCCACAATCGTTACTCCATTGTGCAAAAACGTTTCGTTGTTTTTTGTAACATTAGTGTTGCCTCCTGTTGCAGAGGCAAGATCCATGATTACAGAGCCTTTTTTCATTTGCGCCAACATTTCGTCGGTAATCAACAACGGCGCTTTCTTGCCGGGAATTTGCGCGGTTGTAATTACTATATCTGCTTTGGCGATTGCTTCTGTAATTTTTTGCTGCTGCTTCTGTTTGTATTCTTCTGTTTGCTCCACTGCATAGCCGCCAGCTTTGGAAACATCAGCCGCGCCATCTACTTCAATGAATTTTGCACCAAGGCTCATTACTTCTTCTTTAACGGCAGGCCTTGTATCAAACACTTCAACCACCGCGCCCAACCGCTTCGCTGTTGCAATCGCTTGCAAACCTGCTACACCGGCACCAAGTATCAGGACCTTTGCCGGAGCAATGCTGCCAGCTGCGGTCATGAACATGGGAAAATATTTCGGAAAAATATTTGCTGCATGTAATACAGCTTTGTAGCCTGCAATGTTTGCCTGGGAACTTAATACATCCATACTTTGTGCACGCGTAGTGCGTGGTAACATATCGAGACTGAATGTAGTTATATTTTTTTTCGCCCACTGATCCATTAAAGGACCGTTATATAAAGGTTGAAAAACGCCTATGATTATTTGTGAAGGATTTGGTGAAGGCGAAGTTTCGTCCGGCGGATGAATAGATAGAATAATGGTTGACGATTGAAATATTTCCACAGCCGATTTTATGCTTGCGCCCACACTGACATAGTCACTGTCTGCGCAAGATGCTTTTTCTCCCGCTCCGCGCTCTACCCAAACTTCCACATTTTTCTTTATCAGCGCAGAAACGGTTTCAGGCAACATGGAGACGCGTGTTTCAAAGGATAGCTCTTTTAAAATTCCTACAATCATAAGTAGTTATTCTTGCTTCAATATAACTTTTTTTTTTCAGAGCAACAACTAAGGGAGCACGCAGATGACGCCGATGAAACCGATCAACGCAGATTTTTTAACCGCAAATATCCAAAGGTGGCGCAAAGGAAACGAAGCCATTTCTTGGCAACACGAAAATTTTAGAGCAGCCTCATATTCTATCACTAAGTATTTCTTCGCTACCTTTGCGATTCATCAAGTTGCTATTCATTTTGCTGGCCACCTCTCTGCGTGCTTTGCGGTTAAGCACTATACATTCGCCAGTCGTCAGAAGATCAGTGGCAATCTGCTCAATCCGCGTCATCTGCGTGCTCTCTCTAAAACCTAATTACAAAATGCTGTTTCTTTTTAAAGTCTTTTCTGAAGAAAACCAATCCGATGAAGAATAGATCGATGGAATATTGAACGGCTTCGTGTTTTTTTATTTCTTCCCAGGCTTCTTCCATTTCCTGGCTCCAGTGGATGTCGTCGAAGATTAAAATGGAGTGATCATTTACTTTTTGCAAAAATGCATTGAAGTAGTCAAGTGTTGGCTTCTTGCGATGGTTGCCGTCGATAAATGCAAGATCAACTTTTTGCAACGATGATAAGGCTGGCAAAAGTGTTTCATCAAAATTACCCGTTACAACCTGCACGTTTTGCAAACCTATCAAGTGAAAATTCTCTTTGGCCTTTTGCGCTATCGCTGGTGCGCCTTCCATTGTAATTACGGAAGACTGTGCGTTGCCACAGGCAAGATAAGATGTCGACATACCAAATGAAGTGCCTAATTCCACAATTGTTTGCGGCTGATAGTAATTGACTATGCGAAACAGAAGCTGCCCCAGTTTTGCGGGCTTTGCCGCAAGCTTTGCAATATTGCCAATACTGCGTTGTTTTTTATTATCCTTTACTGAACCAGCACCAAAATCTTCTACTTGTATTACATTATGATCATTCAACAACCTGGTTCTTAAAGCTTCGATCTTTTCAAATGCATAATATTGCCGTTTGTCGTTGAGTACGTTTATCACAAAATCAAACACAAAAGGAGAATGAATGCCATGCCCCTTTCCATTAAGTGCAGTAACGTAATACCCGAGATATTTTTGAGCCAGTTTGAATTTACTATACATGAAAAAGTTGTGAGTTATGAGTTATGAGTTGTGAGTAAACGGTTCAAGTGAACTATACTACACTTCATAACAACTGCGCACCTATTAATTTTCAACTTTCAATTTTCAATTATTCTCTACTTCCTCTCCCACACCTGAAAACTATATTCATACGCATGTTTACCATCAATGGGAAAATCCTGGTTATTTGTCAATTGCCATTCATTGGTATTGATCTCTGGGAAAAATGCATCTGCATCATCAAAGGAAGCGTGAACACGGGTGATGTAAATTTTGTTTGCCATTGGCAACATTTCCTTATAGATCTGTGCACCGCCGATTACAAATACTTCTTTCGAATCAGTTGCTTCGGCTGCTTTCAATGCATCTTGTATATTCTTTACAACAATAGCGTCTTCCCCTTTCCAGTCATCTTGACGCGTAATCACAATGTTTTTCCTTCCGTTGAGCGCCTTACCCAGCGATTCAAATGTTTTGCGCCCCATTATGCATGGCATTGCCCATGTGATATTCTTGAAAAACTTTGTATCATTTGGCAATCGCCAAAGCAATTCATTGTTCTTACCTATTGCATTATTTTCGGAAGCCGCTACTACGAAAGAAATGTTCATGTAATTAATTTGAAAATGGAGAGAATGGAACGCAGATTTTCATGATTGTCATGATTGGTTAAGATTGACGATTTGAAATCTGAGATTTAATGCACTCAAAGTATGCCAGCCACTTATCGCAATCGTAACACAAAATGCATTCCTAATTCCTAATTCTTAATTCCTAAACGGCAACTGGCGCTTTAATCGCCGGATGGCTCTGATAGTTTTCCAAAGTAAAGTCTTCAAATTTAAAATTGAAGATGTCTTTTACTTCAGGATTGAGTTTCATGATTGGCAATGGAAACGGCGTTCTTGACAATTGCAGTTTGGCTTGTTCTATATGATTGTTATATAAGTGAACATCACCAAATGTGTGTACGAAATCACCAGCTTCCAATCCGCAAACCTGCGCCATCATCATTGTGAGCAATGCATAAGATGCGATGTTGAAAGGTACCCCTAAAAATACATCTGCACTGCGTTGATACAACTGGCAACTTAGTTTACCGTCTGCAACATAAAACTGGAACAATGAGTGGCAAGGCATCAATGCCATTTCGGGAAGCTCGGCTACGTTCCAGGCACTCACGATCATACGGCGGCTATCGGGATTGTTTTTTATCTGTTTTACAACATCGCTGATCTGGTCGATCGTTTTGCCATCGGCACCTTCCCAACTGCGCCATTGTTTGCCGTACACGGGACCGAGTTCGCCGTTTGCATCGGCCCACTCGTTCCAAATGCTTACACCATGTTCTTTTAAATATGCGATGTTGGTTTCTCCTTTCAGGAACCAAAGCAACTCATAAATGATGCTTTTCAAATGCAGTTTCTTAGTGGTTACCAAAGGAAATCCTTTCGACAAATCGAAGCGCATCTGGTATCCAAAACAACTGGTGGTGCCCGTACCGGTTCTGTCGGTTTTAGAAACACCATTGTCCATTATATGCTGCAGAAGCTGAAGATATTGTTGCATGCGTGCAAATTAGCTCTTAATTGGAAAATGGCACAATTGAAAAATGGAGGTGGGGAAAATGCGGGGAAAAGCGATGTCGCAGATACGCAGAGCACAATGCCAAACTGCATATCTGCGCCAAAGTGTGTGGAAAAGCTGGCATATCTGCGCCAACTTTAAGCGTTGTCGCAAAAAAGAAAACCCGAACTTGTAGGCTCGGGTCTCAGTAGAAAAATGCTTTTCTTAGAATGGCAAGTCGTCAACTGGTTCTGATGGTACAGAAGGTCCGCTTTGCGGTTGGCTGTAACCACCGCCAGTGTTACCACCATAGGTGTTGCCCGCTGCCGGAGAACTGTAGTCGCCAGGACCCGCTGCTTTTTGACCCAATAATTGTACACTCTGTACGCGTAATGTAAGTGACGCACCGGTGCTACCATCGTTTTTTGAATAAGTTCGCACTTCGGGAGTACCTTCTACGTAAACCTGTGTGCCTTTTTTTAAATAAGCTGCTACAGCTGTTCTATCGCTCCAGTAAGCGCATTCTACCCAGATAGTTTTATCTACCTGGTTACCTTGTGCATCTTTGTATTTCTCTGTGTGTGCCACGTTGAAATTCATCACGCTTCTTCCATTTACATTGCTTGTAACACAGTCCTTACCGAGATTGCCGATAACTTGTAGCTTAATCATAACTTAAAAATTTAGCTTCGTAATTAATATAGTTTAAGCGGGCAATTTAGAGAGAAAAATTTGAAAATTTGACGATTTGAAAATATGAAAATTAACTTTCTGTGCACATCCTGATATTTAAACCGTCATTCTCAAGAAAGTATATTTTTCGGGTGCTATTTATTTGAAAATCATTGTCAATTAATCTTTTCCACAAGAACTTTTTAATAAAAATGGCAGATGCTACACCTGCCATTTTCAAATTCTTATATTTTCAAATTAATTCCGTTTTCAAATTAATACACCGCTTTCACCACGCCGCCTGTTTTCTTCACAAAGTACAGCTTGTGGTTTTCGAAGTATTCGAGCTGTTGCGTTTGCGTGTTGAGAATGGTGGGTTGAATGTCGAAGTCGGTAAAGACTTTAAATTTTTTGTCACCTATATTAGAATCAATATTTTTCCCGTAGGTATTCAGCAAAAGACCAAAATGCATGAATGTTTCATAACCGCGGAACACCATGTCGCTTGGCCTTGAGTAAAAATTGGTCTTAAAATAGTTGTTGATGCTTGTGCTAACAGCATCAACTTTGGCATTATAAAAGGGCGTGGAGTAGAAAATATCAAGATTGAATTTTTCCAGATCCTTCATGCCGTCCCAGGTTGGCATGCCGACTATCTGCAGCGGATAAGTTTTTGAAAGTGTGGATAATTGCGAACAAAGATTGGTAGCAAAATCTGCATCCAGGCTGCCGGCTACGCACATTGTTTGCCTTGTGCTGTCGAGATAAGGAAGCAGCTGATCAGCGGTAAATCCTTCTTCAAGATTTACATATTTCAATTTCAATTTTACAGAGGCCGTGTTGGCTGCTATTTCATCGAAGTATCCTTTTAAGCGATCTTCCTGTTCTCCTTTTTGGCGAAAAATAATTACAGGAGATGTGCCGTAATTTTTCTGTAAGAATTTATATATCCCAATGCAGTGCGTACGCAACGTTGAGTTTAGTAAAACAAAATATGGATTATTGGTAATGTTACCGTCGTTCGGAAAGTTAGGATTAATGAAGGGAATCTTTTTGCGCAGCGCTATTTCCGCAAGCATCTTCATTTCAGTACTGGCAGTATGCCCAATGATGAGATCCACATCACCAAACTCAGGCAGTTGAGTTATTTCATAAATAGATTTGTTCGACCGGGTGTCATAAATCTGCACGTCCAGCGCCAGATTCAGTTTTCTCATGGAATCAATGGCCAGTTGAACGCCTTCGTAAAATTCCAAGCCAGGATTGAGGAATTTAGGGAACTGTTTTCCGTAACGGTAATTGTTGGTAGCATCAAATGCCGAATCTAAATAGAGAGGCAAAAAGATAGCGACGGTGCTTCGTTTCGTGGTATCGGATGGTGTAAAACAAAATGCATTTTTTCCAAACGAACATAATAGAATAAAGGCGATAAGAAGTTTTTTCATTGGAAATAATTATAACTAAAAACGTGAGTTGTTAATAACGGTCGTATGGCATTATACCAGTACCTTTCTATTAACAGCTCACGCGAATAAACGAAAATTTATTTAAACACTGGGTTAAATGGTTTATTCCCAGCTATTTTTGTAATTATCCCTGAACAATCTGCCGCTTACAAATATTATCTTATTCCCACTCAATAGTTGCCGGTGGCTTGCTACTGATATCGTATACTACTCTGTTTATACCTTTTACGTTATTGATAATTTCATTCGAAATGTGTGCCAGAAAATCATACGGCAAATGCGCCCAGTCGGCGGTCATACCATCTACAGAAGTAACGGCTCTCAGAGCCAAAGTGTATTCATAAGTTCTTTCGTCACCCATTACGCCTACACTCTTTACCGGAAGTAAAATAGCGCCTGCCTGCCAGATACTGTTATACAAATTGTGTTCTCTTAACCCATTTATATAAACGTGATCTGCGTCTTGCAAAAGCTCTACTTTTTCTTCTGTTACTTCGCCCAAAATGCGGATGGCTAAACCCGGACCCGGGAAAGGATGGCGTCCCAACATTTCATCAGGAATACCCAATTCTTTACCCACGCGTCTTACTTCATCTTTGAACAAGAAACGCAATGGCTCTACCAGTTGCAAGTGCATTTTTTCAGGAAGGCCTCCTACGTTGTGGTGAGATTTGATGGTAACCGATGGACCATGTACAGAAATGCTTTCAATAACATCAGGATAAATGGTACCCTGACCAAGCATTTCAATGCCTTCAAGTTTGTGCGCTTCTTCCTGGAAAACATCGATGAACAGTTTACCGATCACTTTTCGTTTTGCCTCAGGATCAGTTTTGCCTTTGAACTCATCGTAGAAACGTTGTTTTGCATCAACGCCCTTTACATTTAGTCCTATTTTATTATAAGTATCAAGTACTTGTTGGAATTCATTTTTGCGAAGCACGCCGTTGTCAACAAAAATCCCGAAGAGGTTGCTGCCAATTGCTTTGTGGATAAGCGTTGCAGCTACTGTGGAGTCTACCCCGCCGCTCAGTGCCATGATCACTTTTCTGTTACCAATCTGTTTTTTCAATTGTTCAACTGTGTCGGTCACAAAGTGTGCAGGCGTCCAGTCCTGTGAGCAACCACAAACATTTACGAGGAAGTTTTGCAGTATTTTCTTGCCTTCGGCAGAATGGTATACCTCTGGGTGAAATTGCAACCCGTATAGTGAATGTGTATCGTTGTTGTTGTTGATTCTGCGGAAAGCGGCCACAGGAATGCTCGCCGTAGTTGCCAATACTTCAAAACCTTCAGGCAATTCTTTGATGGAATCGCTGTGGCTCATCCACACCTGGCTCATGTCGCTTACATTGTGCAACAGTACATCGTTGATGTGTTTTTGCATCATGGCGCGACCGTATTCGCGCTTGTTGCTTTTTTCCACACGTCCGCCAAAAACTTTGGCAGTAAGCTGTGCTCCATAACAAACACCTAATACAGGCACTTTTGTTATAAAGTCTGCAATATCTACCACAGGCGCCTTTTCTTCATTTACAGAAAAAGGTGATCCTGAAAGGATTATGCCCTTAAGAGAGGCATCAATTTCAAACTTTTTGTGGTAGGGAATAATTTCGCAGTAAACATTGGCCTCACGTACGGCCCTGGCTATTAATTGTGTATATTGGGAGCCAAAATCGAGAATTAATATTTTTTCCGTCATTGTGACGCGAAGGTAAAAAAGATTTGAAAAACGAGATTAGAAATTTGAACCGTGAACGGAAAATGGTGAAACGTGACTGCGACATACCACGTGATAATGCAGCTCGCTCATTGTCAAATCTTCAAATTTTCAAATTCCTCCCCCTGTAACCTTAAAACTGCAATCATCGTCATATCTTCGATTTTTATAATAAACACAACATAATGAAACACTTAGCATTCCTGTTCTTAGCTGTTCTTATCGTAGCTTCTTCCTGCAATTTTGTGGGAGGCAAGCGGGTACCAGGAAATGGCAATGTAACCACTTCTGAAAAAACAGTCCCCCCTTTTACCCAAGTTGAGCAAAAAGGCTCATTTGATGTGTATGTTTCTACCGGCAGTACGTATTCGGTGAAAATTGAAGCAGAAGACAATTTGCTTCCTTATATTGAAACCACTGTAAATAATGGCAAACTGGAAATAAATACTAAACACGATTTTTGGCTCCGCCCAACGAAAGGCCTGAAGGTCTATATAACTGCTCCTACTTTTTCTGCAATCCGTTCTTATGGCAGCGGCAATATTACCAGTCAAAATACAATCTATGATTCTTCTAAAATTGAACTATCGGTTAGCGGCAGTGCAGATATCAAAGCAACTGTTGATGCCCCCGAAGTACAATCCGAAGTTACCGGCAGCGGCGATGCGAACCTGGTTGGACAAACAAGAAAATTTAATGGCAATGTGAGAGGCAGCGGCAATATCAATGCATTTGAACTGAAAGCTGAAGAGGCGAAGGTTGAAATTTCCGGTAGTGGAAATGCGAACTTATTTGCAAGTGTGAAACTGGATGTTACCGTAAACGGTAGCGGCGACGTGAGTTACAAAGGCAACGCTCCTCAGGTAAAAAGCAATATGCACGGGAGCGGCAGTTTGAAGAAACTGGAGTAAAACTCAGGAATTAGAAATTAGAAGTTAGGAATTAGGAATTGCTTGCCGATTGTTTGAGTAGTTGGGAAACTTGCGGCATCCTTAGTTCACTGGCAGCTAAAAAAGGCTTCGATAATCTCGGTTGAGATTGTCGAAGCCTTTGCTTTTTAAAAATAGCAATTCATTTATTTTGGTGCGATAGCCCACACTTACATCCCACCCTTCTAATTCCTAATTCCTAATTCCTAAATAACTCTTCGCCTCTGCATAATTGTTCCAATCAATTTTGCTTGTACTTTGATCTTTGACACCTCCTGGAATCAGTACGTACCGGAACTGGTACGATTTGTTCGGATTCGGCGAATAGCTGATGGTACTGATATCCTTGTTTGCTTTGATGGTAATGGTTTGTTCATAAAAAGAGAGCACCGCCTTTATGGTGCCGTCATCAAATGGAAGCGGATATACGGTGGTGATTTCTGTTTCAGGATCATACTCATTCATGTAAACCTTTACTTCACCCGTGTTTACAATAGCCGAGCTGAGTTTGGGTGCAGCAATTTGTGCAAAATAACCGGTGGTATCAAGTAAGGATGGATCCTTAGGATCTTTTACAGTGGTTGGCTGAAAGCCTATGTCAAGCCATGCTGAATAAATTACATTGGCAGTACCGGTATCTCCTTTACTTCCTGTGGAACCGTCTTTGCCATCCTTGCCGTTGGCGCCCGTTGCTCCGGTAGGACCTGTTGGGCCCGTAGGACCAGCCGGACCTGCATCGCCTTTCTGGCAGGAGTATACAAGCAATGAGAAGGCTAACAATAGCCCGAAGAATGAATAGCTTTTCATAGTGTTACGATTTGGATTTTTAACCAGGTATTTTTCAATCTGCGGCCAAAATAGCTAAATATCCGTCCAGTGCCAATGCCGGCAAAACAGGGCGTAGTTTCTGCCTGCGTTTTACCAAATCCCCTGGAACTCAATAACTGTAATGGTTTTCAATGCCGAAGCAAGTAGTGTCTGTGCAGCGGGACCACTATTCGTTTTGACTCGAAGTAATTGCACGAATAAAAAAGGGGTACTAACACCAATGCCACTTTCAGTATTTACTGTCGACTATCGTAGTAGGCCGACCCCAACAAGAAAGGCTACTAACTCACAACAAAAAAAGGGAAGCAATTATGCCTCCCTTCAAATATGTATGATAACCGAGATTGATTAGTTCTCCAAATGTAAATAACTTTTTACCTGAGCGTAGTTGTTCCAATCTATTTTGCTTGTAGTTTTTACGCCTCCAGGGATCAACACGTAACGGTATTGGTAATATTTTTTATTCCAGGGCGTTGTATAAGTTGAAGGATTGGAAATGCCATAGTCAAGTATACCGTTTAAAGCCAATGTAATTTTACCAACTTGAAAAATAGGCAAAATATTAAAGTAATAGTCAACGTTACTAGCATCTGTACCTGCATACAAATTACTTACAGGCAAAGGGACCACTGATAATGTATCTGAGCCTCTAAGGTTCCAATATACTTTCACTTCACCTTTGGTAATGATATCTGAAGTTAATTGCGCAGCAGTTATTGTGCCTGAGTAAGTCGAACTGCTGTAAGTAACGTCGATCCAATCAGAATAGATAACGTTAGCAGTACCAGCAGCACCAGCAGGGCCAGCAGGACCGGCAGGACCAGTTGCACCGGCAGGACCGGCAGGACCCGCGTCACCTTTTTGACATGATACCGCAAATATGGAGGCCGCTACAACCAGGGCCAGAAGCTTAATTTTTCTCATAACGATCAATTTTGTAATGTGAATAATAGTTGATTAAGTATTAAGATTTAAATTTAAACAAACATTTGTTGTGTCACTAATATTGACTGAAAAACAGGTATTTACCACTAGAAAAACGTAAGGGTTATTGCCATCTAAATCAAACTGTTAATCCTTAAAAATTCTGTAACGAAAACACCGCAATTTTATTTCCTTTCTTCTAAATTTTTAGAACAAAAAAGAAAGGGCGAAACCCCTTACAGACAAAAACTCTCCCCGTTTAACTAAAAATAACTTTTTAACCGTTTTAGTTCCGCTCTGCAATCACACGCTCTGTATATTCTAAAAAACAAGGACATTGTAGAAACAATCCCTTGGGTCTAAACTTAATGCTTAAGGAAAATTTTTAAGCCAGTTTATTGACAATAGCTTCTAAAAAAACGTGAATGAAATATTCTTACTATCTGGCTAATTGTTTTGATCACTCATAGCGATAAACACTCAGCTATCTATTTTGTTCGTATCAATTCGTTAAGGCGCTATAATTGTGTATCACCTTTCCTTTTCACAGACATTTTTTTCTTTTGGGTGACGCCTGAAACTTTCTTTCAAAAGGCAAGGACATTGTGGAAACAATCCCTTGAATTAGTCACCATGAGAAAACAGATTTTAGAAAGTTGAAAGTTGAAAATTATTAGACCCGGAAGTAGACTCCGTCAGAGAGTTCAACAACTTTCAATTTTCAACTTTCAATTTTCAATTCCCCGCGGGTTTGGGTAGGACTTTAAATGGTTTGCAGAATATTTTCTGCGCCTGTTACGGACTTTAACAAGCATTGCTCTAAGCCCCTCCCCCGCAACTGAACTATTCTTTTATTCGATGTTTGCTGTAAATATCTTTTTCCGGAAAACTCCCTCGCCAAGAAACTTTGCATCGTTACGATCAATTTGTTTTGCAGATCATACACCGGATAAATAAGGGAAGAACCATGTTGAACTAAGGATCAGAAAGTAATTCCAACCTGGTAATTAGCAGATACAGCAAGCCAATCGTTTACACAGCAACTTGCTGTTTATATTTTTCATGATAAAAGTTCAATGGTGTTGCTTACAAACCATCGAATAATTGAATAACTGAATAATCCTGTGTTCTCAACTTTGAGATTCATTTGGATTATTCAGTTATTCAATTGTTCAATGGTCAATTATTCAGTCATTCAATTATTCATCACTGCACCCAATACCATCGCACCCACGTCTTGGCATCTTTCACGCCAACCATGTCAATAGTGGTTGAGCTGATCTGGATAAAGTAGAAACCTTGCGGTTCAGTAAGTGCTGCGGTTGTTTGCTTAACATAAACAGGCGCATTGGTGGGGTCAGGTTTGTATGTTTTAAAAATTGCTTTTCCATCTGAAGTGAACGTAGGTACAAAGCTGCTGCTGGTAGGAACAATTAACGAATTGTTGCTAACTGCTGCATATGCCATCCAGTCCCAGTAAGTTGTTTTCGTAATGGTGTCATACGCCGGTAAGTAAGCACAATAGTAGAATCCTGGTATTGATGCCTGCAGGTTGAAAGCATCCTCCACACCATTTTGATGAAAACCAAGATTAGCCCAGTAACCTTGTTGTATTTTATACAACCACCAGTTTGTTGCGCCGTTTTTATTCACCACTACCGGAACAGCATTTTCTGCAATTGTTGAAGGCGAAGTGCCATTAAGGCTGAAATTGATTTTCTTTCCGGTTGCATCCCAACTCATATTCGTCATTGTAGAAACAGTGGTTGTGCCGACTTTTAAAGGAGTTGTAAGAACTATCCCTTGAGGGTTATAAACAAATGAGGAAACATTTAGAGTTCTGATACCACTTGTGTTATAAGTATAAAACGCGATCTGACGACCATAGTGATCATAATCCACGTCCACATTTGTCCCACCGACACTTGATCTTTTGAAGTATGTAAGAAACTCACCTATATGCATCATTGACAGCGCGTTTTTCCAGTTGCCTTTAATCCAGTCATCAGCTTCTTGTTTTGAAGCTTTGATCAGATTCAAAGTGGTTCCGTTTTGTCTTCCTTTCAATTTGATCGTATCACCCACCATTGTATCAAATGCAAATTCAAAATCTGCCTGAAGCCCAACACCTGCATCACCGCCATTTACATATGGATTAGGGTCTGACAGCAAGTGCAAATAAGAGTAAGTGTCGAAGATCAAAGCGGGCTGCTGCAGTGCTTTAATGCGGTAGCTGCTCTCACGTGCAGATGTTGTTGATGTATCAAAATCTGAGTACATCACAACGCGGTTCTGATTATTGAAAGTAAAATAGAAATTAAAGTCCTGGCCGGTACCTGTGTGGTACAATGCCTTCCAACCATTTGCAGAGCTAAGGATGTTAGTCTGCCATTGTGCCAAAGCTGCGTTGATCCTTTCATCAGGCGTTTGATTAAACACTGATTTCTCTTCTTTCTGGCAGGAAGAAAGCACCGCCGCTACCACAAAAAGATATAAAAGAATTTTTTTCATTTTTATTGATTGATTCAATTAATTAAATGCGTTTAGTAAAGTAATGCTTCAACAGACGCTCTCGTTCTCTTTTGTAAACTATAGAAATCAATTCCCCAGATGTCTTTGTAATAGTTTACTATCATTGATTCTTTTTGCCTCAATCTTGCCTGCGCTGTTGCCGCCGTAGTGCCATTGTCACTCGTACCATGAATGCTGTTCACCAACCTGTCGAAACCGTCATGTCCTTCAATCAACAATATAGCAATCGTTTCTACCCAGTCATCATCCGTACCATTCATTGCATAGGATGTTACAAATCCTTCTTTCTGTGCTATAGAATCTTCAATATTGTTCCAGTTGGCAGTGTACTGCCCAACGCAGATCTTTTTAAACTCCTGTGGATACATGATGTTTTGGTGCAAAATGTGACCAAACTCGTGTTCGATAGTGTGCATCTTCATCTTAACTCCATCAGAGTCATTTGCCGCTTTGTAACCGGGCATTCCTTTTATGTTGAAATCATTCAGTCCAAAAATTTCGATACGGCGTCCGCCTTCTGCCTGGCCAAGTGTGATTGAACCATTTGTATTGTATTGTACACTACCTACCAGTACAAAGAATTTAGGGCAATATTTTTTGAAGAACAAAGCACCTGCTTCTGCTATGTAGTTATCTATCCATACTGATTTAATGGATTGCATCAGCGGAATTACTTTTTCCTCTTTTGGGGGCACCAGGTGTTTGTTCAGGTCCAGCTCAGATTGATCCCATTTGTACTTTACGGAAATGTTGTACGGATCAACATAGTTCTGCAGTACCCAGTTATCAATTGGGCCGTTAACCCATGTATCACCACCCAGCCCGGTAATTGTGTCCGGATCGGGTAAAGTATCTTTTTTTGTGCAGGAAGTCATTGCAACTGCTGCAATCAAAAAAAACAGGCTGTATTTTAATAGTTTCATAATAAAGCGCTTATTAAGTTTCTTAAGTTAAGGTTTAGCGTGGATTAGGCTGCAATCCTGAAATAGATGTTGATTGCGGTATCTGGAACATTCTCATGTTAGCATCAGCTTTCAAAGTATCGACTTTGCCAGTATCCGCGTGGGCATGGAAAACCGGTATATTGTATCTCGCAAGGTCAAACCATCTCATGCCTTCCTGTACAAATTCTGCACGTTTAAAATCCATCAACGCAGCCAGGTACGCAGCCTGGGTATTTGATGTACCGTAATAGTTTTGAAGCTTGCTGGCAGTAACAGCGTGGGTAACCGGATTATAGTTCTTAATTCTTTTGCTCATATAAGTATTAAGATCTGTTGTTGCAGATGCAAGATCATTTTTCAAAATATAAGCTTCTGCTCTGTTGAACAATGCTTCTTCAGCAGTGAACAAAGGAACCATTACAAAACCATAACCTGTAGCCGCATTTACTGACACGCGAACGAAGTACTCATTAATCTTTGGCACCATATAGTTCTCTTCACCGGCTGTGTACGTTTGGTTTGTAAATGCCCATGTACCGCCTGTTGCCGGAGTGCGGAAAACATCATCTTTTGCCGCAGCACTGAACCCAAAGCGTGAGCTTACAAAGCTTCTCGCCCACCATGACGATGTTTCTACCAGTAGAATGTTTGCATTTTCTGATGCTTTTGCATATCTCGCGAAAAGCTCGTTATAGTTAAGTTGTAAATAGTCTGTGTTCCATGGACGCAGGTTGTTTACAAAACCCGCAGTACCAAATACAGCCGTAGAGTGCTTGATTACGCTGTCATATTGTTGCTTGTACAAATAGAATCTTGCCGCAAATGCATGTGCAGCAGCTTTTGTGAAATGGTATTTTGGAACGACATAAGAATTATCATCCAGCAATGGCATACCTGCCTGCAAATCTTTCTCGATCATTTCATAATCGTATGCCACTGTTTTTCTGTCATATTGTTTGATCACCACTTCCTCTGGTTCTGTAACGTAGGGAACACCAGGAGTTGTGTTGGTTCCTTTCGCATCGTACCTTTTCGCAAATAGTGTAGTTAACATGAAATGCGAGTAGGCACGTGCAACCAATGCTTCACCTTTTTGGTGAATATAGTTTTGCGGGTCTGTTGCTGCTACGCAAGCTGCGTATGCGTGGTTAGCGGCAGCGATTGCTGCATAACAGGCGTTCCAGTAAAACTCGGGAGAATCCTGCTGGTTGTCCTGTACATCTCTAAAGTAATAAGGATCCATTGTTGTGTGGTCTGCGCTACCTTGGCCTTTATCAGTAACGTTATCAGAAATGGATTCTGTAAACGCCATGTAGTTAGCCTGCGGATAAGCAGTAGCCAACAATTGTGATACCTTTTCCGGTGTGTCGAGCGTTGTACGGTTGTCGGGTGCTTTCGCAAGAAATTTGCTACATCCTGCAGTCACCATCAACACACCGGCTATCGCATATATTGATAATTTCTTCATTGTCTCTTTTTTTTTAAATACCAACTTTTAATGAAAGAGTAATTTGCTTTTGAATTGGCTGTGCAACACCACCTGCGTTGAAAAACTCAGGATCCTGGCCTTTCAACTTTTTATCAGAGTAGATCAACCAAAGGTTATTACCCGTTAATGAAAGAGATGCGCTACCCAATCCAATTTTTTGAAGTGTCTTTGGCGTCATGTTGTAGCTCAGTGACACTGATTTTAAACGGATCATATCTCCTTTCGCAACACGCGCAGTTGAATAGTTATAGTTATTTGCAGGATAAGCACCAGACAGAATGTACTGCGTCCACATGTCCATGATTGACATTACATCAGTTTGTTTTTCGTCACCCGGTATTACCCAACGGTCGTTAAACTCTTTAGGAGTTGCAGACAAGTCTGAATAGGACGACCTGAATGCAGGATACAACCTGATCTTGTTGCCAAACTGGTAAGTAACGAACACATTCAATGCAAATGATTTGTAAGTGAAAGAGTTGTTTAAACCACCTGTGTATTTAGGATCAACCGGACCTTCGTACACGAGGTATTTAGTGGTTTGATCCTGTAAGAAAACAGCGGGGCTTTCCTTTCCTGTTTCGTTAATAAACAAAGGCACACCATTATCGTGAACCAGTTTTGTAAAGTCGATTGAGAACAGGCCTCCTACCGGATATCCTTCGGCGTTGCCGCCTTCAGCTTTTACAAGATCGAAGATCATTGGTTCGTTTCTAACATATGTGATCTTTGTAGTATTGTAACCGAAAGTAAAATTCGCTTTCCATTTCCAGTTATTAGATCTGATGATATCGCCACCTATCATTACCTCCGCACCTTTAGATTCCAAATCGCCATAGTTAGCATATTTGTAAGCTTCGCCACCAATACCAGACGTTTTCATTATACTGATCAGGTCGAAGCTTTTTCTTCTATAAACATCAAGACTGAAAACCGCTCTGTTTTTCAGAAAGCCTCCATCCAAACCGATATTACCGGAATAGTTTTTCTCCCAGGTAAGATCTGAGTTTTTAAGGCTTTCCAAGCTAATTGCATTTTCTGTTTCGTCTGAATATGGCCTGTTTGTGATCTGGTTTTTATAAATAACGCTGGCACTTGTAGCAGGCCCCATACTTGCAGTAAGACCGTAACTACCTCTCAGTTTCAAATAATCCAACCAATCAAAATCCTTCATGAAATCTTCATTCTCGATGTTCCATGAACCACTGACACTCCATGTAGGCAACCAACGTGCAGCACTCGTTTCGCCCAATCTATTGGAACCGTCGTAACGTGCAGTACCCCCGATGTTGTACTTGTTATTGTATGTATACTGTGCACTTCCGTAAAACGCTACGAAACGGTCATAGCTTTTTGCCATACCATAATAAGGGAAATTGGCTTCGATATTTTGTTTCAGGATTTTGTAATCGATGAAAGGAATACCACCGTTGTTATACTGATAACCGTACCCTGTATTGCTAAAATCCTGCCTATCTGCAGACTTGATTTGGTTACCCACCAGCAAGTTCACACTGTGTTTTTCGGCAATTGTTTTATTGAAAGTCAAACTGTTTCTGATGTCGTAGTTGACCAGATCGTTTTCGGCACGGTTGTAGAATCCACCATAAGGCAACACAACGATAGGCTCTGCTTCAGGATTATCCGGGTCCCTGTAAAGGAATTTGTTTTGCTGGCGGATAGTAGCTGTATTAGCAGCACGGTAAGCGTTTGCCATGTTTGAGTTTTCAGTGATATTATGCTCCTGTGTAGATTTCACATAACGCAATGCACCTACAAACTCATACTTAAAGTTCTTGTTGATTTTGTAAGTAAGATCGCCTTGCAAACGGATATCCAACACGTTAAGGTCGATATAGTTATTCTTCACCTCGTTCATGATGTTGAATGGCGCAAAGTTTCTTGTAAAATATTCAAGGTTGCCACTGGTGTCATAAGCAGTCAACGCACGGCTTGTGTTCAACGCATAGCTGAATGGGTTGATATCGAAATCACGATCATATTTACCTTCAACAGCATTTGATTGTCTGCTCAAAGATCCCGGAGCTCTCTGCTGTCTCACAGAAGCAAGTGTAGAGAAACCGGTTGAAATTTTATCAGACAATTTATAGTTGTTGCGGAAATTCAACGTGTAACGTTTTACTTTATCAGCTATTGTCCAACCATTGTCGGTATAAAAACTCGTAGAAAAATAAGTCTGGGATTTGTCCGTACCGGAAGAAATACTGAGAGAATGCTCCTGCATCAGGTTGTTGCGGAACATCAGATCGAACCAATCTGTGTTTGCAGTTGCATATCTTTTTAAAAATGCATTCTTTGCTGCCGGCGTATTTTTCAAAAGAAAGTTGCCGTTTCCATCCAGGCTATTCATCAACTCATACATTTTTCCGTATACGCCAAAATCAGGACTATCAAGGATTGAGGAGTTCAGGAAACCTTTTCTTTCCAACTCACCATACACAGACATCTGCTCACCAGAGTTCATGATGTTGAAGTTGTTATAGCTAGGTTTCAACTGAGTACTGAAGTTGCCAGTGTAGTTTACAACAGGTTTACCAACTTTACCTTTTTTAGTGGTAATAACGATAACACCGTTCATCGCTCTTGCCCCGTACTTTGCAGTAGCCTCAGCATCTTTAAGGATGTCCAGGCTTTCAATATCGTTTGCGTTTAAACCGGCCACTGCAGAACCCAGCAAAGTTGCAGGGTCGCCGCTTGACAACTGATCGTTCGAAATGTTTACCAGGTCCTCCAGCACAACGTTATCCACCACCCACAGAGGTTTATTATCCCCCATGATGGAAGTGGCTCCACGCACGCGCACTTTAGGCGCACTACCGAAAGTTCCCGATACGTTTTGTACAGAAACCCCCGCAGCACGACCCTCCAGCATACGGCTCACATCTGTTACACCATCTGTTCTAATTTCATCACCTTTCAATTTTACAGCAGCTCCGCTGAATTTCTTTTTATCGATATTCTGGAAACCTGTAACGATTACTTCAGATAATCCTTTATCTCCCTCGTTTGATAATGTAACGGTTAAAAAGGTCTGTCCTTTAAAAACGATTGTTTTGGCAGCTTTACCTACATAGGAAAAGCGGATGCTATCTCCGTTGTGCACGTCAATAGCAAATTCACCTTGTGTAGTGGTGAACACACCCCTTTTCGTACCAAGGTTTTCAACAGATACCTGGCTGAGGATCGCTCCATCTTCCTGACCTGTTACTTTACCCCTTAGTTTAACTGCCGGCACACTATCAGGGGCGTTATAGCTGGCCGGGGACTTTAAAAAACTTTCCGCTTTTTTGCTGAAGGCTTTTGAGATCACTATGTAATTGTTCGCGATTTTGTAAGAGAGGGCCTTCCCGTTCAATAGAGATTCCAGCACTTTCTCAAGAGCAGTGTTGGTGAAATTTGCATCAACTTTTTCTTTGTCGTTGAAAACTTCATTGCTGTAAAAGAACACCAAGCCCGTTTGTTTTCTGATCTCAGAAAACACATCGCCAAAGCTTGTTTGCTTTACATGCAGCGTCACTTTAATTTCTTGATTTAACCTCTTGTGTTTAGAAGCGAGAGCGGTAAGCGGAATGGTTTGAAGTGCCGCTGTTACCGTAACTAAAAGCCATACCAAGATGGCATTGCGCCACACGGAACGGCCAGCTCCGAAGAATCTCATAAGCAATTAAGTTTTGATTAAATTATAAGAGTAAGACAGCCATTCAAAAAAAATGGGTGACAAACCTTTGCAAATATTTGGGAGTTCCGCGAAAAAATACGTAGGGGTTAACACTCATTTTATCATATATTAAATATTGCAATTTATAATATGCTTTGTTTCATTTTACCCAATAGCCTTAATAACCCCATATGATAAGCGAAAAACGAAAAAAAATTGAAGGATAAGGTGGAAAAGAGATTCTAATATAGTGAAAATCAATTTTAGTATGTGCGTTGGCGTTATAAAATTTGCGAATGTACGGTGTACGAGGTACGAGAGTCTTTGGAGTGCGGCTCTCGAATCTTTACCACTAAGGACCTAAGGGTTGCCTATTGTTCTTAGAACGTGGACATTTGGAATAGTACACCGTAGCGAATGCAGTGTACAAAGATCATAACTTAACATGACAATCATGAAAATCTGCCTGCCCGACTAAAGCCATTCAGACGGGCGTTCCAAACTATTTGCGTAGCAAAATCTCTCCACCACTCACGTCATAGTTAATGCCGGTGGTTTTGGAAAGCATTTCGAGAAAGTCGGTGATGGATTTTTGTTTCTCCAATGCACCGGTGATATGAACTTTTGCGAGAGAAGGATTATCAACTTTTACCTGAATGTTAAACCATCTTTCTATAGCCGGAATGATGTTTCCCAGCTCTTCATTTTTGAAATAATAAATGCCATGCATCCAACCCAGCACCATGGATTCATCAAAATTGATCTTGGCTAATTCTTTATCAGACTGTATATCTACTGCTTCACCTGGTTGGAGTATTTGCGTGTCATGATCGCTTTCCACACTCACTTTTCCGTTCACCAGCGAAATCTGCATTGGTTCGCCCGGATATGCCTTAACGTTAAACTCCGTGCCGAGCACATTAATTTTTATACCATTCACTTTTACTATAAATGGTACTCCTGCATTTTGTGCCACCTTAAAATAGGCCTCTCCCTTCACAGTTACTTCTCTTGAAGATCCGTTGAACTGGTAAGGAAAATCCAGATCAGTAGCAGCATTCATCCACACTTGCGTACCGTCTGTTAATTGCAGTTTGTATGATTTTGTTTTAGGAACCGATAGCGTGTTAATGCTGTTGACATCAACAGTTCCTGCATTCGCAAAAACGTCCTTAAGATTGTCATTTTGCCCAACAGAAATAGATTTTCCGTTTGCAAGCAGGAGCTTTAAATTGCCAGCTGTGTCATAGCGGCTTTGAAAAAGCATCACACCTGCGGTTATAACTATACCGCTTACCATCGCTGCTGCTGTATATTTCAACCATTTGTTGCGACCAGACATTTTCACCACGGGTGCTACCACCACGTCCGGAAGCACATTGTTTTCCTGATTTGAAGCGGCTAGTTTATCCTGTAAAGCCTGCCAGCTATTTTCGGCATTGTAAGATTTATTAAAAGAAACCAGTTTCTTAAGGTTGTGCACCTGCGACATTTGTTGCCACAAATCCTGTGCGTGGTTATCGGTTACAAATAACTCATTCAATCTCTGGTTGTCTTCTTCCGAGATCTGGTTGGTTAATCTGTCGATAATCAACTGTTCAATTGGCGGTATGGCAGCAGATTCTGTCAATATGAAACTATTTTTCAATTATTTATCTATAATAACAAACAACTATCTGTTGTATTCAATAAACTCAAACATTTTTATTTATTTGTTAGACAACAAATAAATAAAAACGGGTGACAATATCCCAACAAAGGAACTATAATTTTTCAAACTCGTTCTTAGTTTAGTAAACGCCCTCTTTAACTGGGTCTTTACGGTGTTGATTGACACGTCGAAGGTATCAGCGGCTTCCTGGTACTTTTTTCCGTCCACGTATACCAATTCAAAAATCTGGCGGCACTGCTGGGGTAATTCATTCAACGCATCATTAATTGCGGTCGTAATTTCTGCCAACTCCATGTGATTGACCTGCACGGACGAGCTAAGCAAATTGGTATAGCCTTTTTCCTTTTCGGTGTACCTGCTTTTGACCTTCAAAATGTTAAGTGCTGCATTGCGAATGGAAACGCCAAGATAAGAACCGAGGGATTCATTGATCGCGTCGAACTTGCGTTCGTGCCAGAATTTCACAAACACATCCTGCACAAGGTCCTCTGCGTCAGCTTCATCGGGCAAAAGAAGGGTCGCCTGCATACAAAGCTGTTTGTAATACTTATCAAACAATGCCTTGAATCCAGCTGCTTCTCCTTGCTTTAAGAGCTCCAATATTTCCCGGTCTTCTGAAGCTGTCATTCCCGATAATTACAGTTATTTTCCTGATCTTGAAACTCAAGACTGTGCTTAATTTTCAAATTATTCCTTATGGATTAACCTTAACCGCTTGTCTCGCCAGCAATTTCCATTTTCCTCCATTTTTTTGCCATACCAGGAGTATGTACAAATTAACCGTTCCCGGCCCCTTTCCTTTATCATCGGTGTTCGCAAACAGTTTATGCCTTACTATAGCCGTTTCTTTTACAACTGTAATTGTTTGGTCGGTTAAAGTGATATCCAGAAAATGAGAATTACCATTTGTAATATTTTCAACAAATGTTTTTTTGTCTTCCAGTTTGCCACTTGAATGTCCGTACGACAACTGATCAAGTGTTATTCCTTCCAGCGTAGCTTTTTCTGCGCTGATCATCGCTTTGCGCAATGTTTCTACAGCATCAGCTACTGCTTTTTCATCTTTCGTTTGTGCAGATACGTTAGTCATGGTGAGTGTGGTGATGGCGATTAATGCAAGTAATCTTTTGAACATGGTGTTTTGGATTGTGGCTAAACTTACGAATTGTAACGTAATTGAGAGAAAAAAATCGGCGAGTTGTAAAGATTTATCGGGGAACAATTAAGAATTAGGAATTAAAAATTAAGAATTGCTCCGGTGATACATTCAATTTGATTGATTAGTTTGCTTTAATGGTAACCCTTTTAAAGGGAAGATTCAGTAAACAATAACACACAGAAAGAATTCTTAATTCTTAATTCACTCGAATTACCGAATCATTTACCAGTGCAAAAACATCATCTTTCTTGTAGATGTCAATTCTTGCGAAACCGGTGAACTTGCTGAAAGCGGGTAGTACCGCGAATTGCTCGCCAAAATAAAAGCAGGGAAATGCCAGCGATTGCTTGCCCAACCCGTTTATACGCACACCAGGATGAATGTGCCCACTGAAAACATATTTATCCAGCAGACCAAAATCGACATCGGATATATCATGCGTAAACAAAAAAGCACCATCGCCCTCTGCCATGCAGGTGGCAATATCCGAATCGCAAACGGAAATGCCCATTTGACGATACAGTTCATCTTTCAAAATGTCGTGATTTCCTTTAACCAACTGTATGTGCAGGTTCTCGAAATCACTTCGCCAGCGGCGAAAGAAGTCCATTTCTTTATTGGCGCTGCTATGAAACATATCACCAACAATGATGAGTTGCTCAGGTTTGAAAAACTGTATTAATTGAAAAAGTCGTTGAAGATCTTCTTTGTACATGTTTTGAGGGACAGCGATCCCTTCTTTTCTGAAGTGGCCGGTCTTGCCAAAATGAAGATCGGATAGTAAAAGTGCTTTTGCTTCTTCCCAATAAATGACTCTTTGTGACGATAACCAAAGTGTCTGCTCCCTCAATGTGTACTTAACCGGCGCTTGCATAGAAGCAAATTTAATTTGAAAATTTGAGGATTTGAAAATTTGAAAATAAAGCACAGCCTTGAAATGACTAGATCAAAAAATGTTATGCACTCAATTATAAAGTATTCATTTGGTTTGCTACATTTAAACTCAATTAAACAATCAACAAACTCTTTTTTATGAACGATTTCGCCTCGCCCAACGATCACCTTTCCGGTATCGAAGAGCCCAAAAAACTTCCCAGCACCATAAATGTATTAACCATTCTGACTTTTATTTGGTGCGGTATTACCATTATTTCATCTTTTTACAGTTTTGCAACAGCAAAATCAGGTTATGAAAAGCTGGAAAAAATGCAAGGATCACCTGAACTTGAAAATGCTCCTGAATTTGTAAAAAAAATGACGGGCCCTGAGATGCTTGAAGTATCAAGAAAATCAATGGAAAACAGGGTTCCGATTTTATTGGTAGCGCTCATCGCAACTGGCCTGTGTATATATGGGGCGATGCAAATGAGAAAGTTACTGAAACAAGGTTATTATGTTTGGCTGATCGGAGAAATATTGCCAATTATTACAACATTTATATTCATAGGAGCTGGAGCCTTTTCTCCATTTTTCCTTTTCTTCTTAATATTCCCTGTGTTGTTCATCATTCTGTATGGCTCACAGTTGAAGCATATGCATTAGCAATTGAAAATTGAAAGTTGAAAATTGAAAATGTTGTTTTATAGTTTCAATCCCAAAACCAGACCAATAGAATTCATTTTCAACTTTCAATTTTCAACTCCCCAACTGTTGCTGCATCTTCTTCACTCTATCTTCCAAACTTTCAGATGATAAGGCTTCACGCATGCTGTCGACTTTTACCGGAAAACTGAATGGAGTAAGACGTTCGGGAAAGCTCAATATGATTTTAGATTGTTGAATGCGTTCCAGCATGTTACGCAAACGCACTTCTTCCATTTGGTGGAACAACACTTCCTGGAACGCCTGCCGCAGGAGCAAATTATCTTTATCGTACTCGCGAAACACTTTGAACAAAAGAGATGCAGATGATTGTAAGTGTCTGGCTTTTTTATATTCACCGGGGTAGCCTTGAAAGATCAATCCACCAATTACAGAAATATCTCTGAATTTTCGCTTAGCCATCTCTGTTGCATTGGCACTTCGCTGGATGTCATCAAGCAAAAACTCGGTAGTAAAGAGCTCATAAACGTTTGTGTCATCTACGGGAATCGGCTGATCACTCAGCAATTCAAAACTATAATCGTTCATCGCAAATGAAAATGTGATGGGGACGATCTTGCTTATCCTGTAAGCCAAAATAGCGGCCATAGCTTCATTAACAAGTCTTCCCTCAAAAGTGTGTACAAAAAGATGGAAGCCTTCCTTTGTTTCAATTTGCTCAATCAGCAGTTCATTTGCCCTTGGCACACGCGAAAGATATTCCTGCAGTTCGAACAATGGTTGCAATACCTTCAGTTCTATGTCATGATCTGGTTTTACCACTGTTGCCTCATCAAACTTTTCACGAAGCTTGCGGCCAAGGTTTGCAGAAAGTGGCATGCGGCCACCCTGCCAGCTTGGAACAATCGTTTTTTTAGAAGTTGATCTGCGCACAAGCACCGTCATATCTTTGATCATGACGAGCTCAACGTTTCTTCCGGCAAGTGTAAAAACTTCACCAGGTTCCAATCGTGACACAAACCATTCTTCTATTACTCCAATATAGCCACCGCTGATAAAGCGCACTTTCAACATTGATTCACTTACAATAGTGCCGATGTGCAGGCGGTGCCTCATGGCAATCCTGCGGCTGGTTATTTTGTACAAGCCATTAAGAATCTCTACTTTTTTATATTCATCATATTGCTGCAAAGCATTGCCACCGTTGGTAACAAAATATAGCATCTCCTGCCACTCTTCGTATGTAATATCACTAAAGCAAAAAGTTGATCTTATTTCGTTGAAAATTTCATCAGGATAAAAGCCATCTGACACTGCCAATGTGCACAGAAATTGTATCAACACATCAAAGCACAACATCATTGGCTCGCGACTTTCAATCAGGTTTTCCTTCACTGCACTCTTTAATGCCGCAGCTTCAACAAGCTCAAGAGAATGTGTTGGAAGGAAGTAAATTTTACTCACTGCGTCAGGTTGGTGGCCGCTTCGTCCTGCACGCTGTAAAAAACGGGCAACGCCTTTTGGCGAGCCTACTTGTATTACCGTATCCACCGGCCTGAAGTCTACACCCAAGTCAAGACTGGCGGTGCTTACTACCACTTTCAATCTTCCGGTATGCAAACTGTCTTCCACCCATAATCGAAGTGCCTGCTCAATGCTTCCGTGATGCAAAGCAATAGCTCCTGCAAGATCCGGCGCTTCATCGAGCAAAGCCTGGTACCATCGTTCACTCATGCCTCTCGTGTTAATAAACACTAGTGTGGTTTTACTTTCTCTTACAATTGGCACTACTTTATGAACAAGCTTCAATCCCAAATGCCCTGCCCATGGATACTTCTCTATTTCATCAGGAATGATAGGAATGATCTCTATTTTCTTTTTCAGATCTGCTTTAACAATAACGCCGTGTTCTTTTACAGGCGATAACAAAACATCTTTCGCCTGATCAAGATTACCTATTGTCGCACTGATACCCCAGACTTGTATAGGCCTATCATAGCCATTTGACGAAGAGGCTGTTCCTTTTAACCACGAATTGCCAACATTGACAATACGTGAAATAGCAAGCTCTACCTGCACTCCACGTTTGCTGCCCAGCAATTCGTGCCATTCATCAACCGCTATGATACGCAAGTATTTAAAAATATCGTAGTAACCTTTTTGAGCCAGCAACAAATGCAAACTCTCCGGCGTAATGATGAGCACTTCCGGCATTTGACGCTTTTGCTTTTGGCGCTCACTTATTTCAGTATCACCGTTACGAACGCCTATCTTCCATTCCATGCCGAGCTCTGCGATCACTTCTTCCATTGCACGACCAATGTCCTTTGCCAATGCACGCAATGGCGTAATCCAGATTAACTGCAATCCATTCTTGCTTCTTGTTTTGTAATCTTTCGGGTGAGCGTTGATAAACTGAATCAATGCACCGAGAAATACCGAGTAAGTTTTACCAAAGCCTGTTGGCGCATTTACCAACCCATGTTTGCCATCTGCAATGTGCATCCATGCTTCCTCCTGGAAACGAAAAGGAGTTCGGTCTTTTTCCGCTAGCCAAGACTTGATGATTTTGTATCCGGGAGTTTTTTTCAAAAATTAAATTAATAATTAATAAAGAATAATTAATAGTGTATTTCCCCTATTGTTTGCACATTTCTGTGCCGTCGAGAAGACACTAACTGAGGCATTCGTTAACTTTAAAAATGTCTGCTCAAATAAACAGACAATGTTTAACATATCGCCCCTCTGAGGCTCGATTTCATATTCTAAATTCTTGCCTTTTTCTACTAACATGTCGCCCCGCTGGGGCTAGTTAAAACATTCGGCGCTCAGACATACTTCCAATTCCTAATTTCTAATTCCTGGCTAAAGCGTTTTCAAATACTCTACCACGGCCTTTCTTTCCTGCTCCGTAAGTATATCACCAAAATAATGCCCGTAGTTGCCGTAGCCTTTAAGTGTGGTGTTATAAGTTACTGTATTGTCGGCTTTAGTTTCTGTTTTGTATTGCCAGCCAAGATTTTGGTAATCGTATTGCGGTTCATCGAAATCGCGTGACCAGTATTTAGGTCTTGCTTTACTGTTTAAAACACCTTCAATCGTTGGCACTGAGCCATTGTGTAAATAAGGAGCTGTTGCCCAAACGCCATCCAGCGGTGGAGCAATGTAACCATTGAATGGCTGCAACTTTGCCGGATGATCACCTTTGGAAAACCAGCTATTATTGAACCACTTTACGAATTGCGGATTTTGATAATTGCTTTTGAACAACATTGAATCTGTTTTAATAACAGATTCCGGAATCAGCAAATTTGGGTACTCGCTATCATTCCCATATGTTCCGTGACATTCAGAACAGTAATTTATAAAAAGCTCTTTCCCTTTCATGGCTAAATTCGCATCGATATTGCCAGGATATTTTGGCGGTTGAATTGAGTAAATATAAGCAAGCACATCATTTATCTTGCTATCCACTTCTCTCGACTCCGAAGTATCATTTACAGTGAGCAGGTTTGACGCCATTAAGAATCTTCCAAAATCACCGCGACCAAAGCCCGTGTAAAACATAGCGTTTTTCTTTTTCAACAACCACCATGCAGGCACATCTGTGGGATAGACTTCATCAGGAATATCGAGCAACGGCTCATCGCTCCACTCAAAAGTTTCGGGATTGCGATGTGCCGCAAGAACCGCCGCCAGCCTGTCCGCCGCATTTACGCCACGAACTTCTGTTATGAGTTTAGGACCGATTGTTTTAGCGACTGTTATAAATGGAAGTGCCGCACGATATTTTTTTGGGGCAGCTGTTTTTAATACTTTTTCGAGTGTATTGAGTTGTCTTATATCGAGCTTTTGACCATTGCTAAAATCAATAAAAGTATTGCCCATGCCTATGTACACAGAGTCGTTGAACACTTGAGCATGGCATTGCATACAATTTGGTGCAACAAGATTCTCGCCATTTGAGGCTTTTACTACAGTATAGTCATAGCTCACATTTGCATTGAGGCCTTCGCGTTGCAAATAATTCTTCTTCTCCTTTCCCATCGCCATTTTAAAGAAACTGTAGGGGATGCCGCCTTTCACATAATCGCCCGTTGTTAAATAACTATAACCTTGCTCTGCATTTCCAGTACGCTGCACGCTTGCAGGAATAGGCACAGGATTTTCTTCTCTTCCAGGCTCGGATGATTTTGTGGAACTACTCAAAATGACAGCCGCAGATGCCAGCACTCCCAGTCCCACTATCATTGATTTCATTACAGGCATACTTGTTTTTAAGAGGTATAAATTTAAGGAAAAATCGGTGGCAGAGAGAAGGCACGCAAATGACACAGATTAGACTGATTTACACAGATTTTGGGTATCATTTGTAGAGACGCTTTGAAAGCGTCTCTGTTACAATCGTGTGTATTTTGAATAACATAATGGATGTTTGAGAGAGACGCTTTCAAAGCGTCTCTACAGGTAGACGATGGAGGCAATTATTTCCCGTATTGTTCCAGCATCTGCTTCAAATCTTCCAGCGTATTGATTTCATCTGGTTTCTTGTCTTTGCGCCAGCGGCTGATTCTTGGAAAACGAAGCGCGACACCAGATTTGTGGCGATTGGACGCTGCGATTCCTTCGAAAGCGATTTCAAAAACAAGTTCAGGTTTAACGGTGCGCACGGGACCAAATTTTTCCAAAGAATTTCTTTTTACAAAATAATCCACCTCTCCAAACTCTTTATCCGTAAGACCAGAATAAGCTTTTGTAAACGGCACTAGCTTGTCGCCATCTTTTACAGCAAATGTATAATCGGTATAAAGATTGCTTCTTCTGCCGCTTCCTTTTTGTGCATAGATCATTACCGCATCGATGGTCAATGGATCTATTTTCCATTTCCACCAGTCACCTCTTTTTCTACCGACTTGATAGATTGACGATTTTCTTTTTAACATCACTCCTTCTGAATTGATCAATCGCGCCGTTTCACGAGTCGTGGCCAGTTCCGCCCATGAGTTGAATTGTATAAGGGGAGAAAGAAACACGGTGCTGCTATGTAATGCTGCAACTATTTGTTCTAATTGCGTTCTTCGTTCCTGCATTGTTTTTTCGCGCCGGTCTTCATGATTGTACTCCAACAGATCATATGCAATGAAAATAACAGGCGCTTCCTGCAATTGCTTTTTGGAAATATTTTTTCTGCCGATACGTGTTTGCAAATTAGCAAATGGCAATACCAAAAAGCCTTCATCGCTTTGCCGCCCGGAAATAATTTCGCCATCCATTACGATTCCATCCGGTAGTTTGTCTTTTAAAAAATGATATTCGGGAAATTTTTCCGTGATCAATTCTTCTCCCCTGCTCCAAACAAATAACTCGTTATTGCGTCTGATGATTTGTCCGCGAATGCCATCCCATTTCCACTCTGCCTGCCATTCATCCGGTGCACCAAGTTCAGCCGGCTCTCCTTCGATGGCATAAGCCAGATAAAATGGATAAGGCTTTGAGTCATCTGTGTTACTTTCATGCAAGAGCGCTGAAAATGTTGTCATCACCGGATCCCAGTTGCCACTGATACGATGAGCAACCGTTGCAGCTGGAAGCTCAGTAACTTTCGACAAAGCATTTACCATCAATTGTTGCGACACGCCGATTCGAAAATTTCCCGTAATCAATTTATTGAAAACAAAACGTTCCTGCTGATTCATTTGCCGCCACGCATCAATTACAAACTGTTTCTTCACTTCTTCACTTTGCTTATCAATGGCGATGAGTTGTTCGATATAATAATGCAAAGATTGCTCTTCTTTCGGTGCCATTATTTCCGGCGGTATGAGCAATGAAATAGTTTCTGCCAAATCACCAACAGTTAAATAACATTCTGCAAATAGCCATTGCGGAAGATTTACCAATTCAAGGCACCATAGCTGTAGCAGCGCAGCACTCACCGATCTGCGAGGCCTTCTTCCACTAAAAATTGCTATCATCCACACTTTGTCTTTATCACCCGCAACAGAAAAATAATTTGATAATGCTTCGAGCTTGTCATTGATTTTAGTGGAAGTTCCCAACGACATGATCAATTCTGCAAACAGCGACATACCACCGACCTGCATCGGCGCTTCGTTCACATCTTCACCATATGTTAGTATTTCATCCACGAACTCCTAATCATTTTCAATTTTCAACTTTCAATTTTCAATTCCTCGCTTGCTTCCTCATCATTCCCAAACTCCGTCTTCACCTCCGCAGCCTCAATTCCCTTTTCATTTAAATAACGACTAAAAGCTGATTGAAAGCCATGTGTTACAAAAACTTTTGATGCGCCTGTTGCTTCAATGGCCTGCAGCAATCCGTTCCAATCCGCATGATCACTTAGCGCAAAGCCTGCATCAATATTGCGTCTTCTCACATTACCCCGCACCTGCATCCAGCCGCTGCACACACCCACTTCGAAAGGCGTAAATCTCCGCATCCACAAAGATGCTTCGGCGCTTGGCGGCGCAATAATCACAGCATTTTTGTATTTCTCTTTAGGCGCATCAATTTCAATTCTTTTTATGTCGGGAAAATTAAAGCCAGTGTTTTTTAGTGTTTGAAAAATATTCCAAACAGCTCCATGTGCGTGGATGTTGGAGGTAACTTCTGCAATCGGTGCAATGATGCGTTGTGCCTTGCCTAAACTATAAGCGATGATCACCCCATTGGTATTTTTTTCAAAACAATCTTTAATCCAGTTTTGAATATCAATAAAAATATCTGCTTGCTTTTTCCAATTGTAAATAGGTAATCCAAAAGTAGACTCAGTAATAAACGTGTTGCATTTTACCGGTTCAAACTCACCGCTGATGCCATCATTCTCTGTTTTATAATCACCGCTCACTACCCACACTTCTCCGTTATGCTCGACTCTGATTTGCGACGACCCGATGATATGCCCGGCAGGATGCAGCGATACTTTTACTCCGTTTATTAAAACAGCTTGTCCCCAATCAAGCGTTTCGTAATTGTTGTCACCTAAACGTTGTTGTAATAGTGGCTTTGTGAAAGTATGGCACAAATAGGATTTGCTGCCCCATCTGGCATGGTCGCTATGGGCGTGTGTGATGACGGCTTTATCAACCGGCTGCCAGGGATCGATGTAGAAATTTCCTTCGGCACAGTAAAGCCCTTTATCGGTAAATTGAATGAGCGCCATAGGTATATGAATCTACTAATTTTGTGCCCGCATTCTGGGGATGCATGCCCGTAGAGACAAGGCAGCGCCTTGTCTCTACCGCGCTAACTTCTTCATATCATCATACTCATAAATGAATATTCCTTTTTTCCCTTCGCCCACGGCATTGATCATTGCCTTCGCAACATCCTCTCCCTTGATGGGTTTATATTTTCTCCAGGCTCCAAAAAAGAAAATGGCAAAAACGGGCATGATGTCCTGAAATATTTTCTCCATCAAACGGTATTCTTTTCGCTTGCCCATTAACAGCGACGGACGCGTGATGACGATCTGCGGAATTTGTTCTTTGGAAACTGCTTCTTCCACTACGCCCTTTAACTTGATATAAAAGTTATTGTTATTTCCAGCATTGGCTCCGATCGCCGAAACCATAGCTAAAGAATACACACCATATTTCGCAGCAGCTTTGGCTGCATTTACAGGAATATCATAATCAATTTTGCGATACGCATTTTTGTCGCCTTTTACCTGTTTGTTGGTTGTCCCGATCGCACTGAACACAACATCGCTTCCGGCAATTGCATTTTCCAATGCCTTTTGATTTCCAAAATCAACAATAATTTGTTCAACCTTACTGTTTACAGGTATTTCCAACGGCCGACGCACAATCGCTTTTATTTTGCCATAGCTATTGTCCTTCATCAACAAATCCAGTATATGTCCGCCAATTAATCCAGTTGCACCGATCAATGCTGCTGTTCTACTCATTTTTTTAAAGTATTATTGCGTATGCAAATTCTCGAAAACGTTTCTCTTAAAAGTTACAACACTTTTGGTATTAATGTTATTGCCAAACAATTTACCAAATTTTCTACAATAGACGAACTGAATGAATTGCTTGCAGCAAAACCTGCGGAGAATAACAACCAGATGATTTTAGGTGGAGGCAGCAACATTCTTTTTACCAAAAACTTTGATGGCATCGTTTTGAAAAATGAAATCAAAGGCATTGAAAAAGTGGCAGAGGACGACGATTTCGTGTACGTAAAAGCAGGATCTGGTGAGAACTGGCACCAGTTTGTTTTGTACTGCATTCGGTATAATTATGCCGGCGTTGAAAACCTTTCTTTGATCCCTGGCAATGTTGGCGCAAGCCCCATGCAGAATATCGGAGCATATGGAGTTGAGATAAAAGACGTTTTTCACGAGTTGGAAGCATTTCATTTGCATGATAGAAAATCAGTAAAATTCACATTGAGCGATTGTCATTTCGGTTATCGTGAAAGTGTTTTCAAGAATATTTATAAGAACCAATTTGCCATCGCAAATGTTACCTACAAACTGCGGAAACAACCTCAGTTCAATACAACCTATGGCGCGATTGAACAAGAGCTTGAAAAAATGAATGTGAAAGACTTAAGCATACAAGCCATTTCGCAAGCCGTTATTAATATCAGGTCCTCTAAACTTCCTGATCCCAAAGACATTGGCAACGCCGGAAGCTTCTTCAAAAATCCTTCAGTTACTACTGAAAAATTCGAATCATTAAAAAAAGAATTTCCTCACATTGTAGGCTATCCGCTACAAGGCAATCACTTTAAACTTGCGGCAGGCTGGTTGATTGAACAATGCGGCTGGAAAGGCTTCCGCAAAGGAGATGCAGGTTGTCATGCAAAACAGGCACTTGTTTTGGTCAACTATGGCAATGCCACAGGCAAAGAAGTTTTCGATCTCAGCACCGACATTTTGAAAAGTGTAGAAGAAAAGTTTGGGGTAGAATTGGAAAGAGAAGTGAACATTTTGTAATTAATAATTAATAAAGAATAATTAATAGGTGCGATGAATGAAATGCCACTTTCATCAGATTTACATAAACACAGGGAAGCATTCTTTATAAAATGTTACCCCTATTAATTTTTAATTATTAATTATTAATTCTCTCTACTTATTCTGCCACTCATTCACTCCTTTCACAAACCTCACCAATCCTTTCATGTAAGTTTGTTGATCGTCATACATCGCCATGTGACTGCCGTTGTGGCAATACAGGAAACTACCATTGGAAAATTGTGTTGACATCCATTTCATATGATCGGGGTCCATTGTATCATATTGCGCACCTATTACAAGCACTGGAATTTTTATACTTTTCAAATCAGCCTTACGATCCCAATTGGCAAGTTTTCCGGAAATGCCAAACTCGCTCGGGCCTTGCATAGTAACATACAACGATTGATTCAACTTACCGAAAGAACGGGTAACTGGTTCCGGCCAATGATCTAAAGGAATACGACAAATATGTTTCACATAGAAATTGTTCATCAACAGATCCATATAGTGTGGATCTTCGAAATCGCCTTTAGCTTCTATGGCTCTAATGGAAGCAAGCGCATTTGGATCAATCTGTTTAGCCAACACATCTCTGGAATATTTGCCATAATCAGGACAGCTCGACATCATGTTTGAAATGATCAATCCTTTCAAACTGTGTTTATATTTCAATGCATATTCCATAGCAAGAATACCGCCCCAGGAATGCCCTAACAAATAGAAATTAGTGCTGTCCAGATGAAGCGCCGTTCTTACCTGCTCTACTTCATCCACAAACCTTGGCAGATCCCACAGCGATGTATCTTTTGGATTGTCCGAATTACCACAGCCCAACTGGTCGTAATAAATAAATTCAATTCTTTCTTTCGGAAAAAAACTTTCCAGGCATTCAAAATATTCATGTGTGCATCCGGGCCCACCGTTAAGTAGCAGAACCTTCATTCTTGGACTATTCCCAATCTGCTTCGTCCAAATTTTAAAGGTTCCCTTCGGTGTTTTGATAGGAATAACTTTCACACCGCCTGTTAATACACCAGTATCTACGGGTGTAAGATAATTTATACTTTCAACTCTGTTTTGCGTTGTAGTCGCGTCTTCGCTACATCCGAGAAATAATACCGCAAAACTTAACAGAATTACGCCTGATAATCTTTTTACTAAATTCATTTTCAGTGGTTAGGTTGGTGAAATAAATTTAGCAAAAAGCTATGATAGTTTATAGTTAATAGTTGTTGGTTGTTAGTAAACGCAGCTCGCATATAAAGTCTAATAACCAACAACCATCAACTAACAACTTTCCTTATGAATCGAAATCAAAGTCTTCCTCTTGCCCAAAGCTTGTCGGGCCCATGTTCATCATAGAACCAATCAAATCTTTGAATTCAACTTTATTATCGATTACTTTTTTACTGATCAACGAATAAGCGGCAAGGCCGTGTAATACAAACTCCATCAGCAATGCAGCTTGTAACTCATTTGCTTTAGGAAAATACTTTTTCACCAATGAATGTAGTCCATCTACTTTGTACAAACGTGCGATCTTATCCTTATCAGTTACGTTGAAGAAAATATCAAGTGTGTTGCCGGCATCAAACCAGCGTGTAATTGGTTTGTATGGATCTTCCTCTTTCTCCTTCATGCTCTCTTTGCCAGTGCCACGGCGCTTTTTGAAAGATTCAGGATTAGGGAAAAATTGTACAAACTGCGAACGCAATGCCTTGTCGAGTAAATTCATCGCCACCTGGTAAGGGCCTTCCTGCTCGCCTTCATATACCAATTCAATCTTTCCGGTAATGGAAGGAATAATGCCAGTGAGATCACTTATCCAAACCTGGGTTTTGGCATCGCCGTTTACAATGGCACGTCTTTCGGCAGCGCTCACTGCATTCTCAAACGCACTAATGGTAAGCCTTGCAGACACACCACTTTTTTTATCTACATACTCGTTGCTTCTTGCTTCAAACGCTACTTGCTCTATCAATCTCTTTACAAGGTCACTTACATTCACGATGTCTTTTTGCTCTTCATGTATAGCAGCTTCCTGTTCTGTAATAGCAAGCGACGTCTCCAATGTCTTCGGATAGTGTGTCAATATTTGGCTTTCAATTCTATCTTTTAATGGCGTTACGATAGAACCGCGATTCGTATAATCTTCAGGATTGGCCGTAAATACAAAAAGTATATCCAAGGGCATGCGCAATTTGAAACCACGAATTTGAATATCACCTTCTTCAAGAATATTAAATAACGAAACCTGTATGCGAGCCTGCAGATCCGGAATTTCGTTGATCACAAAAATGCCGCGGTTGCTGCGAGGTATAATGCCGTAGTGGATCACACCCTCATCAGCAAAACTGAGTTTTAAATTTGCTGCTTTAATAGGATCAATGTCTCCAATCAAATCCGCCACGCTTACATCAGGCGTTGCTAATTTTTCACCATAACGTTCACTTCTGTGCAACCATTCAATGGGTGTATCATCACCTTTTTCCGCGATCAATAATTTCGCGTACTTGGAAATAGGATTCAGCGGATCGTCGTTCAGTTCACTTCCTGAAACAAAGGGAATGTACTCATCCATCAATCCCGTCATCATACGTGCCATGCGGGTTTTCGCCTGTCCTCGCAATCCGAGAAAAAGTATATTGTGTTTGCTTAGCAATGCTCTTTCAGTGTCGGGGATCACAGAATCTTCATATCCTATAATGCCATTGAATGAAGTTTCTTTTTGTTTCAGTTTGGTTATAAGATTGCGACGAATCTCTTCTTTCACCGTTTTGCTTTTATATCCCGACTTTTTAAGCTGACCTAATGTTGCAATATTTTTTATGTCCATGTTAAGTTCTGAGTAATAAGTTTTGAGTAATAAGTTGTAAGATTTAAGAAGGGTAGTAAATGAAATAATTTCTAATTCCTAATTCCTAATTCCTAATTAGTACACTGTTTTTCTTTTACCACTTTCAAAATCCTTAAAAATAAACGCTCCCAGATGATCGAGTGACGCGAAGAAAGCCTTACCGTTATTAGTTTCTGTAAATTCATTTACAAATCGCTGCAGATATGGGTCACTTGCGATCATAAATGTTGTAATCGGAATCTTCAGTTTTTTACATTGTGCCGCAAGGTTCAGGCATCGGTTTGTAATACGTCTGTCCAACCCGAAACTATTTTTATAATAACGCTTGCCAATTTTCAGGCAGGTAGGTTTACCATCAGTTATCATAAAAATTTGCTTGTTAGGATTTCTTCTTCTGCGCAGCAGATCCATCGCGAGTTCCAGTCCGGCGACTGTGTTTGTGTGATACGGTCCCACCTGCAGATAAGGAAGATCCTTGATTTCAACCGGCCACGCATCATTACCAAAAACAACAATGTCCAACGTGTCTTTCGGATATTTCGTTGTGATCAGTTCGCTCAATGCCATCGCTACTTTTTTCGCAGGTGTAATGCGATCTTCTCCATACAGAACCATTGAGTGGGAAATATCGATCATAAGCACCGTAGATGTTTGTGCCTTGAAATCAGTTTCGCGGATTTGCAGGTCATCTTCTTTCATCGAAAAACTTTCCACGCCATGATTGATCTGCGCGTTTCTGATCGACTCCGTAAAATCAATTTGCTCAAGCATATCACCAAAGCGGAAGGGTCTCGTTTCCGGATTTAACTCATCTCCCAGCCCCGGCTTGAATGTGTTGTGATTTCCCTGTTTTGTTTTTTTGAGCTTACCAAAAATCTCTTCCAGCGACCGTTTACGAATGCCGCGTTCTGTTTTAGGTGTGATTTTTATTTCACCAGTTTGCTTGTTTTCATCAATATAACCCTTGTCTTTCAACTCATCTACAAAATCTCCCATACCATAATCATTATCAGTGATCTGGTATTCTCTGTCAAGTTGATTGAGCCATTGCAAAGCTTCACCCACGTCGCCGTTGGTATAAGTGAGAAGCTGCATAAAAATTTCCAGAAGTTTTTCAAAAGCAGATTTGCCTTGTTCGTTCGGATCGAAGCCGCTAAATAGATATCCCTTCATAAACTTTCCTCCCTTGACTACAATTTACGATTTATAATTAAAGAACCTTGGGATTAAATTAAAAGTAAAAATTCAAAAAGTAAAAAGGATTTCCGGAGTGTTATCTTTTCAAGAAATGACTATAAAATCTTCAATAGCAATTAGTCTACCGTTTTTCTCCAGTTTACATTTCGATAACATTGACTACGGTGGGTTAAGTATTTGGGGCGATTTCTACACATTATAATCGCCATATCAGAACAACAATTTACAATCAGTTTGGTTGTAAACAAAAACGCTCCGCACAAGTGCGAAGCGTTTTCATTAACAGAACAGGTTCTTGTCCTGTACCACATTATTGTGTCATTATTTATTGGAATCTTTAGTCTTTGCACCCGCTTTAACATTGGTATCATTTGATATAACACCCTGCATTTCCGGATTTACTTTCGGGGCATTGCCGTTATTATATTGTGCATCCAGCATTTGCAACATTTGCGACAATTGCTGCGCACCCGCAATCTCCTGCTTCATTGATTCCTGTCTTCCTTCAGAAAGATTTCTATAATAGCTCATCTGCTGATCGAAATCTTTGTGAAGCGCTTTTGACACATGATCCGCCAATTCTTTATAACCCGCTTTATAGCAAGCTTCTAAGAATTTGAAAGTAAAGTAATTGTGCCTGTTGTTAGAGCTTACCATTGCATAAGGCATATTTTCTTCAAGAATGCCTTTGTCTGCTTTATCCAACACTTTCTTCGCGATATCTTTATTTCCTTGGTCAGCAGCCGCTGCAGCAGCTTCTGCGTATGCCATACGAATAGTATTTAAATGCAGACGGTTTGTTTCGTCGAAATAAACACCTTTGATATCGGCGCTGCCAAATCCAAATTTATTCATCAGTTTGTCTACCATCCAGTCTACGTTCACGCCAGAGTTATTTTTCACCGGCACCAGTCTGTATGTTAAACCATCTTTGCGAACGAAATTACCGAAGCCCAACTCCTGAGCAGAGTACGCAGCAGTAAAGCAGATCGGACGTTTCCATTTGTTTGCCGCGATGATGTTAAGAATAGCTATATCATTTTTCATGATATAGTTCTTAGCCTCAGGAATATCTATCATCACATCGGTTACAGTATCAGCAGGATTCACCGTTCCGTTTGCGCGTACAACAGCCTCATCCGCAGGAACACGGAATTTTTTGGCTGGCATAATGTTTAATCTGTCGCCGCCCTGCATTGCAACCTGCATGTTAGGATCATCACTACCCACCACGTTTTTCATTACATCATACAGATCGTAGTAGTTATTAGGGCTTACGTTCTTTTGAGGGTTGTAAACAATATAATCACGGTTACGACCCTGGATTTGCTCCGAAGTAAGAATCACATCAATCGGATCGCTTTCGTTCACTTTGTAGCGCAATTGGTTGATATACCAGTCGATGCCCAACAAGCTGTTGTTGATTACGCGGATATCAGGACGGATATGCTCAACTTCCTGTGCGTACCATAATGGATAAGTATCGTTATCACCGTAAGTAAACAGGATTGCATTTGGAGGACAGCTTTCGAGATAATCTTTAGCCAGATCTCTCGCCAAAACTTTTTTGCTACGATCATGGTCATCCCACTCCTGGTTGCCCATAATTACGGGTACAGCCAGGAAGCACAAACCTGCGGCAACATAATTGGAAGAAGACAGTGCCATTTTCCTGTTCAGCCATTCTGCCACCTGCATTACACCCAAACCGATCCAGAATGCATAAGCATAGAACGAACCTGCATAAGCGTAATCACGCTCACGTGGCTGATTTCCCGCCTGATTCAGATAGAGAACAATTGCAAGACCCGTGAAGAAGAATAACAACCCCACTACAAGGAAGTCTTTTTTGTCCTTTCTGTATTGGAAATAAGCACCTATTAAACCAAGAATTAACGGAAGGAAGAAAAGCTTGTTGTTTGCTTTATTATTCTTAATGCTATCCGGCAAAGTAGACTGATCGCCGAGACGCATGTTATCAAGGAAAGAAATACCGGAGATCCAGTTACCATCGCGAACATTGCCAGGAGCAAAACCTTCAATATCATTCTGTCTGCCTGCAAAGTTCCACATGAAATAACGGAAATACATCCAGTTAACCTGGTAGGTCAAAAAGAAATTAATGTTGTTCGCCATTGTTGGTTTTTCACCATTTTCCAATCCCAACCAGTCTTTATAGAACTGAGCATGTCCCTGGTCGTTGCTGGCGTCCCACACACGCGGAAAAAGCATCATGTCATCAGAGCTGTACACAGGTTTTACATCTTTACCTATTTCTTCATACTTGTCATTGCCCTTTGTGTATTTCATGGATGTTTCCTTGTAATCAGTTGGAGTGGCGGTAAACACCTGTCCATAAATCAAAGGAAAATCACCATACTGATCACGGCCCAAATATCCTACCAATGAGTTAGGATTATCTACATTATACATATCCACCGCAGGATTTGCATTCGAACGGATCATCGTTGTCAAATAACTTGAGTAACCCAACAACATGAAAATGAAACACCAGATACCCAAACGAAGGAATGTATAATTGTTCTTGTTTGCATAACGCAGTAAAACAAAGAATACAACTGCCAGCAATACAAAGAAGAAAACGAAACCTGAGAAGAATGGTAAATGGAAGCCGTTTACGAACCAGATGTCGAACATACCGGCCCATTTCACGGAATACTGAATTACCACCAATTGTACAAAGCCTGTTACAGCGCAACCAATGATGAAGGCCCAGAACGTGCCCCATGGAGTTGCATTATAACGTTTAAAATAATAGATCATCACGATTGCGGGAATTGTTAACAATCCCAGCAAGTGAACACCGATTGAAAGCCCCATCATAAAGAATATGAAAAGTATCCATTTATCTGAATTCGGCTGATCGGCGGTGTGCTCCCATTTAAGCATGGCCCAAAAAACCAAAGCGGTAAACAAAGATGACATAGCGTACACCTCGCCTTCCACTGCACTGAACCAAAATGAATCACTGAATGTATATGCCAATGCACCAACAACGCCGGCGCTCATGGTAATGAACAATTGCTGTGCGTTCAGTTCAGCAGCACCTTTTAAAAATATTTTTCTCGCAAAGTGGGTAATGCTCCAGAATAAGAAAAGAATGGTAAACCCACTGCTAAGAGCACTCATAATGTTTACGGCTTTCGCTGGATTGCTTCCGCCAAAAACAACTACAAATAATCTGCCCAGCATAACGAAAAGAGGCGCTCCGGGCGGGTGAGGGATTTGCATTTTAAATACACTGGAAATAAATTCACCGCAATCCCATAAGCTGGCAGTAGCTTCCATTGTCATCAGATAAACGGCGCAGGCAACCGCGCAAACAATCCATCCGACAATGTTGTTCACTTTGTTAAAAGTCATAAATCGTTCTTTTTTTAAACCGGGCAAACCTACAAGAATTTTGAACACGCTATTACTATAATGTTCTAAAAATGAGGCTTCCTGCTCAAATAGTTTAGGTATTTTTATTAATAAAGGGTAAATATAATGGTTGCAAACAAAATTGGAGAGCCGCACTTCCCTTTTAACGTTAATTTTTTAAAAATAAAGCTTTGAAAATTGTCATGAGAAGACTAACATTATACTCTGTTTCTCATCTTTTCGATTCAATATCTCCTACTATAAAGCCCCATCCAAGATTCGGTTTGTGAAAACCCATATCTTCACAGTATCCGTAAACATCAATTTCTATTACTATTATGAACATTCGGGAAGCTAACATAAACGATATCGCGGGCATGCATAGGGTAAGAATGGCGGTTAAGGAAAATGTGCTGGACAACCCCAACCTGGTTACACACGAAGATTACGTAAGATTTATTACGGTTGGAGGCAAAGGCTGGGTTTGCGAATTGGAAAACGAAATAATAGGTTTTTCAATCATCTCCAAAAGTGATCCCAATGTCTGGGCCTTATTTGTCGACCCATCTTACGAGGGCAAAGGAATCGGAAAAAGATTGCATGACCTGATGCTTCATTGGGGGTTTGAGCAATCACATCGGACCATTTGGTTGAGCACCATGCCTGGCACACGGGCAGAGAATTTTTACAGAAAATCAGGCTGGAGAGATGCCGGTTTACTGAAAACGGGGGAAATCAAATTCGAAATGTCCTATGCCGATTGGAAGCAGAGACATTTGTAAGTAAGAAGTGAAAATTAAAAAGTCCGAGGCGCGTTTGCAAAACCTTTTTGACTTTTAAATTTTTACTTTTTAATTAATACGACAAAAAGCCTGCTGCACAAACAACAGGCTTCTAATATTATTGATTAAAAAGAAGTTCGATTTATTGAGAAATACCTTCTAATCCAATTAAGCAGTAGCTAAAGCGTTTGACTTTTTAGCCAATTTGCTTTTAAGGTTAGCTGCTTTATTTTTATGGATAACGCCACGTTTAGCTAATTTGTCGATCATAGCTGCAACGGTTGGAAGGCTTTCATCAAAAGCTTTTTTCTCCTTGTTCTCTTTCAAATCACGGATAGCGTTACGGGTAGTTTTACCATGATAACGGTTTCTGTCTCTGCGTTTTGCTGCCTGACGCACATCTTTTTTGGTAGCTTTATGATTAGCCATTATTCGAAATTTTTAGGACGGCAAAGGTAAGACGCTATTCTTTGTCTGCCAAATTTTATTGAAAAAAATATATCTGCCTCAAAAATGACGAAAATCATTGTCTTTTTGCCTATCGTTTGCGTAATCCTTCAAAAATTTAATTATATCGTGGCACTATTTCCCGATATTTGCGTACCAATTTTTTGGCTTCCATAAAAAGCTACTATTCCCATGAAGGATTTTCAGTACATAACCAGCTCCTCTCCGGCCTACATTGAAAGTTTATATCAGGATTTTGTAAAGAACCCAAATGATGTAGATCCGGAATTTAAAAAGTTTTTTGAAGGTTTTGATTTCGCAGTCTCCAACAACGCAACCAACGGCAACGCGTCTGCAGCAGTCGCTCCGTCTGGAAACGGAACCGCAGTGAGTGGTATCGACTGGAAAAAAGAAATCGGTGCTTATCGTATGATTTTAGGCTACCGCAATAAGGGTCACCTGATTGCTACGACAAACCCGATTCGTCCACGTATTGACCGCGGGGCTAACCTTACACTTGAATTTTACGGATTTACAGAGGCAGATCTGGACTCTAAATTTTACGCCGGTGACTTTATCGGTCTGGGTCAGGCTACTCTTAGGGATATCCGCAACTACCTGCAAAAAGCCTATGCGGGCAATGTAGGCGTTGAGTTTAAATACATTAGCGATCAGGCAAAAGTTGATTTCCTGTACAATGAAATGGAAAAGAAATTCAACCAGCCCCTTCCGATCGAAAAAAGAAAACGCATCCTTGAGAAATTGAACCAGGGTGTAATCTTCGAAAAATTCCTTCACACAAAATATGTTGGTCAGAAACGTTTCTCACTGGAGGGTGGCGAAACAACTATTCCTGCATTGGATGCCATCATTAATACTGGTGCAGACTACGGCGTTCAGGAAGTAGTGATTGGTATGGCACACCGCGGTCGTTTGAACGTGCTGGCTAATACATTGGGAAAAACTTACGAGCAAATTTTCAGCGAGTTCGAAGGAAAATCTGTTCCTGATCAAACAATGGGAAGCGGTGACGTAAAATATCACCTTGGTTTCCGCGCTGAACATTCTACTCCGGATGGCAAAAAAGTAAATCTTCAGCTTTGCCCTAACCCTTCTCACCTTGAAGCCGTTGACCCTGTGGTGATCGGTTTTTCAAGAAGTAAGGCAGACGTAATATATAATAGCGACTACGATAAAATACTTCCGATCCTTATCCACGGTGACGCTTCCGTAGCGGGCCAGGGTATCGTTTACGAAGTATTGCAAATGAGCGAATTGGACGGTTATTATGTAGGTGGAACTATTCACTATGTAATTAACAACCAGATCGGTTTTACAACTGATTTCAACGATGCAAGAAGTTCCGACTATTGTACGAGCCTTGCTGCAACAGTTCATGCGCCTGTTTTCCACGTAAATGGTGACGATGCTGAGGCCGTTGTGAAATGCGCCGAAATTGCTGCACGTTATCGCCAGGAGTTTAATTGCGACGTTTTCATTGACATGGTTTGCTATCGCAGACATGGTCACAACGAAGGCGACGATCCAAAATATACACAACCGAAATTGTATGCTTTGATTGAAAAGCATGCTAACCCTCGTGAAGTGTATACCCAGTTCCTGATACAAAACGGCGAAGCTGATGCACAGGATCTTGCAAAGGAAATGGAGAAAAAATTCTGGGCCGACCTGCAAGAACGCCTGGATGATATCAAGCAAAATCCTTTGCCTTACTCATATCAGAAACCGGAACTCTGGTGGAAAGATCTGCGCAAAGCAACTGCCGCAGACTTTGAAAAATCTCCCGCAACCGGTATCAACGAAGCTGATTTCAAAAAAGTTTTTGATGCGATAATGACTTTGCCATCCGATTTCAAACCGCTTCGTAAAGTGGAGAAATTGCTGCAAGACAAAGTGAAATTATATACTGACGAAAGTAAACTTGACTGGGCAACTGCGGAGTTAATGGCTTATGGTAGTTTGCTTCTGGATGGCAACGATGTACGCATGAGCGGCCAGGACGTTCGCCGTGGTACATTCTCACATCGCCACGCTGTTTTGAGAGACGAAGAAAATGACCAGGCTTATAACAGACTTAGTCAGATCCCTGATGCAAAAGGTCTTTTCAGAATATTCAATTCATTGTTGAGCGAATACGGTGTGTTAGGTTTTGAATATGGCTACTCTGTTGCCAACCCTAAAGCTTTGGTTCTTTGGGAAGCACAGTTCGGAGACTTTAGCAATGGCGCACAAACAATGATCGACCAGTTCATCAGTGCTGCCGAAACAAAATGGCAACAGATGAGTGGCCTGGTAATGTTATTGCCACACGGTTACGAAGGTCAGGGACCAGAGCACAGTAGTGCAAGACTGGAGCGCTACCTGCAACAGTGTGCTGAACTGAACATGATCGTTACCAACATTACAACAGCAGCGAACTTGTTCCACGCACTGCGTCGTCAGCAAACATGGCCGATCAGAAAACCAATGATCAACTTTTCGCCAAAAGCAAACCTGCGTTTGCCTGCCGCTTATTCTGATAAAAAAGAATTTGCTACCGGCACTGCATTTAAAGAAGTGATCGACGATTCTTTTGTAGGTGAAGCCAGTGACGTGAAAAAAGTATTGTTCTGCTCAGGTAAAGTATATTATGATCTTGCGGAGCGCCAGCAAAAAGACAACAGGAAAGATGTGGCAATCGTTCGTATGGAACAATTGTATCCTTTACCTACTGCTCAACTGGAAGGCCTGTATAAAAAATACGCAAAAGCAACATGGTTCTGGGTTCAGGAAGAGCCATTGAACATGGGTGCGGCTTCATTCCTGCAAATGAACCTGAAGTCTATTAACTATGGCGTAATCAGCAGACAGCCAAGTGCAGCTACTGCTACTGGTTATGCTAAAGTACACGCTCAGGAACAAGCAGAAATAATCGAAACAGCATTTTCTATTTAGTGATCGTGAATGGTGAAACTTGAATCGTGAACGGGTTGCTCACTGCCTAAAAATTTTGAGTATAGCGCACCTTATTCACGATCGACGATTCATGTTTCATGATAAATCCCCATCAATAAAAACGCATCGAATGATTGATATTAAAGTACCAACAGTAGGTGAATCTATCAGCGAAGTAACGCTGGTAAAATGGCTAAAGAAGGACGGAGAATATGTGGACAGAGATGAAGTAATTGCAGAGCTTGAAAGTGAAAAAGCAACTTTTGAAGTGAATGCAGAACAAGCCGGAGCCCTGAAAACAAAAGCCGCAGAAGGCGACACACTAAAAATTGGTGATGTACTTTGCCAAATTGATGAAACTGCTCCAAAACCAGAAGGGAAAGCTGCTCCTGCAGTAGCAGTACAAGCTCCTAAAAAAGAAGAAGCAAAAGCTGCACCTGCCGCTCAACAAGCGCCGGTTACAGCTATTTCAAATGATATTAAAGCAACACCGGTTGCTTCAGCAATTATCGCTGATAAAAAAGTTGACCCGTCTTCTATTCACGCATCAGGCACGGGCGGTAAGATCCTGAAAAATGATGTATTGGAAGCTTTAAATAATCCAGGACGCCGCCCAGGTTCTACTGCATTTACGCGTGAGGAGAAACGTGAAAAAATGAGCAACCTGCGCAAAACAGTTTCCCGCCGCCTGGTTGAAGCAAAGAACACAACTGCGATGCTAACCACTTTTAACGAAGTGGACATGACAAACATCATGGCAATCCGCGCTCAATACAAAGACAAGTTCAAAGAAAAACACGGTGTCAACCTTGGTTTCATGAGCTTCTTTACAAAAGCAGTTTGCTACGCATTGCAAGAGTGGCCGGCTGTAAATGCTTACATCGATGGTGACTCTATTATTTACCACGATTATTGCGACGTTTCCATAGCAGTATCTGCACCTAAAGGTTTGGTGGTTCCAGTTATTCGCAATGCTGAAAGCCTTGATATGGCAGGCATTGAGAAGAAAGTAGTGGAACTTGCTACTAAAGCTCGCGATAACAAATTGAGCATGGAAGAAATGCAGGGCGGTACATTTACCATTACAAATGGTGGCGTATTCGGTTCTTTGATGAGTACTCCAATCATCAATATTCCTCAATCTGCTATCCTGGGTATGCACAAAATTCAGGACAGACCGATGGCGATCAATGGTAAAGTAGAGATCAGGCCAATGATGTATCTCGCTTTGAGCTACGATCACCGTATCATTGATGGTCGTGAATCTGTAAGCTTCCTGGTTAGAGTAAAAGAATTGCTGGAAAAACCAGAGTTGCTTTTGTTCGGTAAAGATCCGCTAAAGGCGCTCTTGGAACTGTAAGAAAGTTGTTGGTTTTTAGTTGATAGTTGTTAGCAATAACTAACTATCGTAAACATAAAAGGCAGGGCAAATAAGATTGTTTATTTGTCCTGCCTTAATTTTATCCCATAGTTCATTAAAGACTTTGTATGCTGATAAAAGAAGAAGTTTTACGTATAATTGAGCAGCTCCCCGAAAAGTTTACTATAGATCAATTGGTCAACAAAATTGTTTTTCTTGAAAAAGTTAAAAAGGGGCTACAACAATCGTTGAACGGGGAAACAATTTCTGCCGAACAAGCAAAGCAACTACTAACATCTATCAACTAACAACAAACAACTTGATTTGAAAATCTTCGAACATCATTTACGCAACGCTTCAGAATTAATCAGCCAGTACAAAGGAACTATTCCTTTCAGTGCATGGATCAAAAATTATTTTAAGGAGCATAAGAAGTTTGGCTCTAAAGACAGAAAACAGATTTCCCATTTGTGTTTCTGCTACTTCAGACTGGGCAAAGCTTTGGCGAAAGTTGGGGTGGATGAAAAAATCCTTGCAGGTTTGTTTCTTACAAGCAATAGTTCAAATGATTTTCTCCACTACTTTAAACCAAATTGGAAAGAGCAGACAATACTTTCACTAGAAGAGAAGCTACATTTTATTGCAAATGAATTTCATCTTTCAGAAAAAAATATCATCGACGAAATATTTTCATGGCAGGATGAATTGTGCGCAAGCATCGATCCCCCAGCATTTAGCACGTCTCATTTAATTCAACCGGATGTTTTTTTGAGAGTAAGACCAGGCAATGAAACGAAAGTTGCGAGCAAGTTAAATGCTGCTGAAATCACGTTCAACACAATTGGCCAAAATACTTTGTCGGTTTCGAGCGCCGTAAAAATTGATGATGTCATTGAGCTAAACAAAGAAGCAGTTATTCAGGACCTAAGTTCGCAGATTGTGGCCTCTTTTTTCGGAGAAATTAACGTCGCTAAAAAAGTCGTTAATGTGTGGGATTGCTGCGCAGCAAGTGGCGGCAAGTCGATTATGTTTTACGACTTCAACAAAAACATAAACCTGACGGTATCTGATATTCGAAACAGCATTCTGGCCAACTTACACGAACGCTTTAAAGAAGCCGGCATCACAAAGTATCAATCATTTACTATTGATCTTTCAAATCCTCAGGCAAAATTACCCGCAAAAAACTTCGACCTCATTATTGCAGATGTGCCTTGCTCAGGCAGCGGCACATGGGGAAGAACTCCTGAACAATTGTCTTTTTTTCCCACAGAAAAAATTGATCACTACTCAAGATTGCAAACTAATATAACCGCAAATGTTGTTGAAGCACTAGCTGACAGTGGTTATTTTCTTTATATCACCTGTTCAGTGTTTAAAAAAGAAAATGAAGAGGCAGTAAAACATCTGGAAGAAAAAGGGTTGAAATTGATAAGGAAGCAAACGCTTTCAGGCTACGATAAAAAAGCAGATACGATGTTTGCGGCCTTGCTGAGAAAAGTTTAATACCCGGCGTGTGAAATGTTCTTGTGTCGCATATAAATTTCAAATGACTATGGTTATTTGAAATTATTTGATTGAGACAAGCATTGACACTTGATTATTCTCTGGTTGCAAAGCTGTTCAACTCATAGTTTCACATGGCGTTTTCCGAATTGCGATTGCCATTAAGAGGTTGTTTCAAAAGCAAAAAGGGGTCCTGAGAATTCGTTTAAACGATACAACGCTCCGTCAGGAACCCGAATAAAAAAAGCCGTCTCAATCACTTTTGAGACGGCTATTTTGTATTGGCGCTATTCTTTGCGTCTAATAATCTTTCGCATATGGCTGATTGGTGTAAGTTACAGTTTCGCCATAATATAGATTTGATACGTAAGTGAAGTAGGTCGATAAGTTCGCTTTGGTACCATTACTTAAAGTTACCTGATCTGCGGCTCCCAGGTTATACCACATAAAGGTTCCGCCATAACCGTTTGTCTTTACCGTGTTGACGTTGGTATTAAACGAAGTGCTTGTTTGTGGGCTGGACAGATTCAGTGAATAGGCCCCTATTTTACTTTTATCGGTAAGACCCGGCATAGAAGGCACAGAATATCTGTTATAAGAACCCTGGTATGTGTAGTCGATGTACTGCCCTACCGTTAAGCCATTCCATTGGGCATATTTAGGAATGGAAACAGCATCGGAGAAATAGTAATAGCTTATGATTTTATTTGGCATCACTTCTCTGAAACGCTTCGTCAGCAAGACTAATGACGAGTCATTAACAGCAGGCTGGCCGTTTGTGCCATATTGTGCGTATTCATCGTCGATATCGATTCCGTCAAGCTGGTAGTCATCAACAATCTTTTTTACCTGTTGTACAAAATCGTTTATACCTGTGGCAGAGGTAAAGTTATCAAAGCCAACACCCTGGTGGTTGCACAATAATGCGAGACAAACCTTCATCCCTTTTGCCTGCAACGGCACAATATATTTTTGCCTGTTGGAAAGGATGGCACTTACCTGCTGATTAAAATATATGTAAGGTTTCTGCTTTACATTGTCGTAGTTAATGTTTGCCGCAAAAATGTTCACCACATCAAAGAATGGCGTTTTGCTATTTGTCAAATTATAGTTGAGTGCATTCAATGGATTATTGTCGTTTACCTCAACATATAATATTTGCTTGTAACCACCGGGTTTTGCTGTACTTGCAGTATTGGCCAATGGTACATTTACAGCAACATACACTACATTTTGATTTGTTGAAATATCAATGCTGCCAGTGATAGCTGAAACTTTTATCGGGAGTAAATATTGTACACCCTGCACCAGTGCAGCTTTATTAAGTTTTAATAAAGCGCCGTTGCTTGAGCTTGATGCCCCCGCTGCAACAGAAAGGCCTGTATTATTGGCAAGTGTGTAAGCAGCAGACGGCAACAACGTATATGATGTCTTGTTGGCCGTATTATATGTTGTTACCAAACTCTCATCAGTAACAACAGATCCGCTGATCGCTCCCGATACTGGCTTTGTTGTATTCAAATACAACGATAAGGAATCATTGGATAAAGCTGTAACAGCGCTGCCTGATACAGTGGCGTTTATGACCACTGTATTTTGTGTATTCACAGAGTTTTTTAAATACACATATTGTTGGCTGGATGCTGCGTATTGTGTTGTATCGAATGTATTATAATCGTTCTTTTTGGCGCATGCATGCAACAGTATCACTACTGTTGATGTTGCCAATAATAACTGCATATATCTTTTCATATTTAGCAATATTTATTTGTTGATTGAATTAAGGGAGTTTTACTGCAATCCATGATGCCGGATTTTTAGCAGTAGCATCAAACCCATGTCCTGTATAGTCGTGTGCGGAATTGCCTGATCCTTCGTTAAATTTCCAGTAACACAACAATCCTGCACTTGTAGGATCAACCTTGTATTTGTTGTCTCCGCTCAGCTGATCAACAGTCCGGGCAACGTTCCATATTCTGCATTCACTGATAGCTCCATCCAGAGGTCTGTTGTCATTGTATGATCTGCCAATATAAAAGGGATCTTTTCCTGCAGGCACAAAGGTGATGGTGCCCAAAGCCTTAGCCTGGCTGGCAGCTAATGCACCGTCAATATACATTTTCACAGTAGTTCCATCATAGGTAACAGCTAAATGTGTCCATTTTTTTGCGTTCACAGAAATGCTTGATGCAATATTTCCTGAAGTTGTAGCCACTTGTAAAATGTTGTTACCGATACCTGCATCACCAAACCGCATCAACAAGTATCCTTCAATACCCATAACACTGCTGATACCTGCGTCACCGCCATCTCTGAAAGCGTTTACATTTACCAGTGCTTCCATTGTAAACTGTGTTAAACCACTCAGCAGAGAAGCATTCGCTGTTCCGGCCATTGCAGGGGTAAAGTAGTTATTAGTAAGAACCGCCGCTGTAGAAATCAACACTGAATTGTCTACTATATAATAAATGGTTTTAGTGGCTGCAATAGCTGTCAAACCATTGGAAATAGTAGTAATAGTAACCGGAAGCAAATATTTATTTGCGCGGCTCAAAGTATCTGTTTTACTAAACACTATTTGAAGAGGAGTAGCAGCAGAACTGTTTGCAGGTATGGTTGTAGTGGTCTTCGCCAATTTATAGTTTGCAGAAGGCACAACTACATAGCTTGTATTGTTTTTCTTGTTATAACCATCAATTAACTCCGGGGCCACACTGATGGTAATGTCAGTGTTTTGATTGGTGAGGTAAACAAGCTTCGGCGTAATGTCGAGAGTCTTTGTGGTAACACCTGCAGGTATTGCCACCTGGAATGATGAACTTGGTTGAGCTTCATCAATGAAAACGGCATTAGCTCCCTGACCTATTTCCTCAATTTTGTTGCATCGGGAGAAGGCCACTAAACAAAGTATATATAAACATATTTTTTTCATGAATGGTGCATTTTTATTTTACAGATGGGTTTTGAATACCAATTGCGCCCCTTGTATATGAGTAGTAGTTGTTGCCAAAATCGTTTTCAATACTATAGATGGCCAATCCCCCTTTTTTACCATCAGCTGTATTCCAGCCAGCAAGGCCGAGTGATGCAGGCTTTACAGCTCCGCTTGCATTGGTGTAAAAGGAAATTCCTCCGGCTTTTGCATCGGCCACTTGTGTGAAGTCCGCAGTAACGATAAATTTGTCGTTGCTGAAATTGGTAAACTGTTTGTACAAATCGTAAGCTGCATTCTCTACATAATAGAAGGAAGACGTGTTTGTATTGGCAATAAAATAATCAAAGTAATTGCCATTGCTTGCTCCCACGTCTTTCGGCTCTCCCTGTACCATGAAAAGCTTTCCTGTGGATGACACAGGTCCAACAGCTTTTCCAAGTAGAGAAATCAGGTAAGACGTTTTTTGCTGGGACGTAAAAACGGAGTTGCAAGTGTAGCACACATTTCCTTCCATATTCAACACAAGACCACCATAACCGCCTTTACTTAGCTGGTCAGTCACCTTACCAACATATGTAGCAATGGCCGCACTATCGCCACCAGTAAACATCGAAGGATTGTTTCGAATGCTGTCACTCATCGTTTTGCTGTTGAGATAAAAAAGTATTTTGGTTCCTTTTTCAGATTGTACTTTTTTAAAATCGGCAGTCTGCGCATCTGTAAAAGTGGAAGGTGGATTTAGCAACGCTATCATATCGACGCTGTCCGGAACGGCAGCTAATTTATTGCTATAAGCCGTTACATCCCATTTGCCCACAAAGCCAAGCATTATGCTATGCTTAGATGTTTTGTATGTTTTTAAATGATCGAGGTAGTCTTTATACACCGGGTTGGTATAAGGATCTAAATTCAGATCCTGCACCACCAAAGCAGATGGCTCGTTCCATTTGCTACAGCTAATTGCAGCAAACGCTAAAAGAAGAATATAATAATAGAACGAATGTTTCATGTTAAATTCAGTTTTGTTGTTAGTTTTTTTGATCCCACCACACTTTTGTACCACCATTATCAGGGCCGCCGAGTAAATTGGAAACCGCGTTGTTTACATTAGCAGCATTGGTTGAATACTCTGACGATGGAAACGGCATTCTTTTTACACCTGTTGCTGTTGGCACCACTCCACCACTCATATTGTTAATAATGGGAAACAGTTTAGGATATCCTGTTCTTCTGAATTCACTCCATGCTTCCTGCCCGTTTGGAAACGTAGCAATGTATTTTTGGGTGATGATTTTTTCCAGCTTCACTTCAAAAGTGGCTGTTTCATTCCAGGCTATTGTAGCCGAACTTACAGCAGGGCTGTTGAAAGCGGGTGTTACTGGATTAACATAAGCCGCAGGAACACTCGTGCTGTTGTTAACATAAGCATCGCTTGATACACCATTTTCAGCAAATGATTTTGCAATACCATCTTTGTAAAAATTGGCCGCGGTGTTTCCCATGTTCCAGCCACGCAATACTCCTTCTGCTCTTAAAAAAGCAACTTCAGATGCTTTTAACCAATACAATGGTGTTGTTAACTGAATATTTGGGCTTGACAGTTTGGTAAAATCGCCGGTGATAAAACCCGTACGCACACCGTAATACGTAGTTGCCGTATCTAATGCAGGCTTCTGTACATAAGCGGTAAGGCGAGGATCATTATATCCTTTCAGGAAAGACAAGATAGATGCGCCTATTCTTGTATCAGCATAACCGTTCCAAATGGTAGTGACAGGGTTTTGAAATGTAAAACCCGCGCCTTGGCTCATTTGTGCAGCATCGGCTACATCCGTTATTACACCATATTCATTATTCACTGCCTGTTCTGCATACAACTGTGCCTTCGTAGCGTTCGCGTATGATAATCTCATCGCCAATCGCAACAATAATGAATTGGCGAACCTGATCCATTTTGAAACGTTACCGGCATATACAGCGTCATAGTTGGGGATGATCGAATTGGATGCTTTCTGGTAATTACCAAGTACAGCTATTGCACTGGTCAGATCTTGAAAGAACCTGTTGTACACTACTTCCTGTGACTGGTATGGTGCATTCAATGAGGTTCCCACTCCATCATAAGCCATCGGGCCGTAAGAATCTGTCGCCTGGTGAAGCTGCGCAATTTTAATAATGTTGGCCAATGCTACAATTTCAGGACTTTTAGCAGAGTCAACATTCTTCCTTATATTCAAATACGGTTCAAATGTTTTTGTAAACATTGTATTGAACGTACCGTCATTCCAGTTACTTGTAAAAAAATAAGTGGTAAAATTCGATCCACTGCCCCACTTGGCACTTTGCGGCGCAGCCATGTAGCCACTCCAGTTGTCACTCGCAAGATTGTAGGCTATTTGGTAATCATTCACCGGGCCTGTAGCTTCTGAAGCGGTACCAATCGGTTTTACATTTTTTTCCATTTGCAGAAAATAAGAACCGATTTTTACGTTGTCCCAATTCAACATCTCGTCCGTTGGCTGATTAGGATTTGTATTTAATTTTTCAAAGCCTTTGGTGCAACCTGCAATAAAAAGCAGGCAGGCAACCGGAACAGCTATATTTATTTTATTTATCAAACATCGTTTTTGCATATCCCAATAATTTAAAATTGTGCTTTAATACCAAAACCAAAACTTCTTAAACTTGGCAACATGAAATAATCATAGCCCTGGTAATAAGTGCCGGTAGAAGGTGTTTGCTGCGGATCATATGGAGCTTTGTTATAAATCATCAACAAATTGTTGCCTAAAAGAGAAACAGTAAGTTTAAGCTTATCATTGAATAAATGCTTCGGTAATGTGTAGCTTAATGAAGCCTCTTGCAACCTTATGTTGGTAGCATCATAAGTGTAGAATGCAAGCAACGGATCAAGTCCGCCAACCTGTGAATAGAAAGACTTTGTGTCATAAGGAACACCATTCACTAAAACACCTCCGTTGTTTCTTGCATCTGCAGATGCCTGTGAAACGCCGTATGCATCCAGCATTGCCTGAGTTTGCGATGTTACTATACCCCCTACTCTTGCAAAAAACATCAATCCAAGGCTGAAATTTTTATATCCGATATCATTTCTCCAACCCAGCGTATAATCAGGATTGGTATTTCCCAGTCTTGTATTTTGATTGACCCTCACAAAAGTGCCGTCGCCGGAAATTAAAATATTTCCATTGCCATCTCTTTGTAGAAGCTGAGTAGCATAAATTTCGCCCATTGATTCTCCCTTATAAACCTTTCCCATATTGTTTGTACCGGGAACCACGTAGTTTGTAATAGGAGTGCCTATTTTCCCATCTTCACCAACCGGGTTATCTGCAATTTCAACAACCTTATTACGGTTCAAGCTCAGTGTAAGGCCAGTTGAATATTTAATTACAGCACCTCTGTTATCATAGGTTAATGCTGCTTCAATACCCTTATTCATTACATTACCGGCTTGTATCATATTATAATCATAACCTGATGTGCCTGAAGCTGCGGTAAGGATTAGCTGATTATACGTATTCGATTTGTATACCGTTACGTCAAGGCCAACTTTGTTTCTGAACATTTTCAGATTAAACCCAGCTTCGTAAGAATTTGTTTTTTCAGGCTGGAAAGTAGAAGTTGCCGGATAGCCCACTTTTCCAACCTGCCCTGCACTGATAGGATATGTAACTGTGCCCGGAGTTAAACCAAAGATGGAAATAGGACTACCCACCTGCGCATAGCTGCCACGCACTTTTAAATAAGAAATTGCAGAAGGCAATTTGACCATATCAGATACCACTGCCGATAAACCCAAAGACGGATAAAAGAAATTGTTTTTACTCGTATTAACGAGATGCGAGTTCCAGTCATTTCTGCCGGAAACAGTTAAAAACAAATAGTTCTTATACCCAACTTCAGCAACACCAAACACAGCAGAGTTTGCCCATGCATCATATGGATAGGCACTGTTGATAGAGTTAGAAGTACCCTCAATAGCAGAAGAAGCAGCAACATTAATATTTTGTAAGGCAAACAAATTAGGAATGGTTGCCAGCGGTCCCTGGTATCCTTTAATGGTTGGTTGTACTTTTTGATAACTGCTACCAACACTTACATTGACAGTAAAGTCATCGAACTTTTTGTTGATGGTTGCTATTACGTCGCTATAAAGATTAGATAGTTTATTATTAGCATAAGAATAATATCCTTTTTCTGAAGCTCCGAATACAGCGTCGGTAGATGCGTAGAATTTTTTCTCAGATTCCTGGTAGGTATTGTCTATCCTTCCCCTCGCGGCAATTGTAAACCATGATAATGGCTTATAAGAAATGGCCCCGGTAAACATGTACCTGTTTTTAATATTAGGGAAGAGTAAGCGATTGGTAGTCCAGTATGGATTTTGAAGGCTTAAACCCTGCGTGCCGTAAGGCCAGTATTGCACTGGTATTAAACGCGAGGCATCATACCTTTCATAATATTTCATTGCGTCGAAATCATCACCACGAGGAAATAAATAAGTAGCCAGGATCGGATTAAAATATTGCCCCTGAGATACCATGTTTTGATCTGCCTGATTAACATAAGAAGCGCCTACATCGGTTGTAACTTTGTCATTCAGAAAACTGTTGGTATTGCGAAAAGTAAAATTGTACCTGTTGTACTTGTTATTAGGAACAATACCTTTCGCGTTTAACGCCGCTCCGGAAATAACGGTTTGTGATTTGCCCGAACCAATGCTGGCCGACAAAGAATTTATTTCCTGTAACCCTGTGTTAAAAAAATCTTTGGGATCATACGTTGAAGGAATACCCATTTTATCGCCCCAGCTTTGATAAGCATCAGAGCTTCCGTATGTATTTTGAAACTTGGGCATTACAATAGGATTGTAAAATGTTGTGCTGTTTGAATAGTTTAAACGAACACCATTCCTCTCCCCTTTTTTTGTATTGATCAGGATTACACCCTGTGCCGCCTGGGAACCATACAATGCAGCAGCAGATGGCCCCGTTAATACACTGATGCTTTCAATGTCTTCGGGGTTGAAATCTGCAATACCTTGAGAACCCACAGTGCCACCATAAACGCCTTCTGATTTTCCCTGGTTTACATCAACCAATGGAATACCATCGATAACATAAAAAGCGCCGTTCGTTCCACCAATAGATTTGGTTCCACGTAATACAACTCTCGATGCGCCACCTATACCTGCTGAACTTGAATTTATCTGAATACCGGCAACCCTTCCGTTCAGGCTGTTTACAAGATTAGAATTTTGCACTGTGGTTAAAGCACTTTGGTTTACCTGTTGTACTTCATAGCTCAATGCTTTTGCTTGTCTTTTAATACCCAATGCTGTTACTACAACCTCACTAAGTGAGTTACCAGCAGCCAGTTTCATTCGCATTAAAAGAGTGTTGGCTTCATTGGATGAAAATATCAGACTCACTAAAGAATCCTTAGCGTACCCAATATGTTCAAAGTACAAATTGTACTTCTGTCCCGCCAATACACCCTTTAATTCAAAAGAGCCGGAAGAATCCGAAACAAGAACATTCTTATTTCGTGTTTGCACGTTCAGTACAGTAATGGTTGTACTGCTTAATTCATCACCATTCTCAGCTAATACCTTTCCCGGAACATTTATCCGTTGCTGTGCCAGAATGGCGGCATTACAGCAAAATAGCAATAACACTATTGCTGCCAATCGTTGTTTACATTTTCTCATCCTTGATCTTGATTGATTTAAAAAATTATCCGTTAAGCATTGAAATATTTAAAACTATCCATGCGCAAAACCTATCGCATTTGCGCATGGATGCAGGCAGTACTTTTTCTATTTATTTTCTTTTCAAAAAAATGCTATCATTTCTAATTTCATAATCCAACTTATTCATATCGCATATTGATTTCAGAATAGGCAGTAAAGAATCAGTTGCATATAATTTTCCGGTAAGCACAATGCCTTTGGTTGTATTTTCATCAGCTATAATTTTTACATTATAGCGGGCCTCTAATTGCGAAAGCACATTTTTTAACGCCGCCTGCTTAAACTGCATTCCATCGTTGCTCCACAATACCGCTTTATTATTTTGGGTATCAGTTTTAGACGGCTGTTTCAAGACGGTCGTTGCAGGCGGTTTTTCATTCATAATTTTTACCTCGCCTGTACGCTTGTTTATATAGCATGAAAGGCCAGGCGACAACATAACATTCTTCATTTTAAACGAACTGTCCGTTGACGTCAATACAACTTTCCCATTTTGCAACCGCACCACAACTGTTGGTGCGGAAACGGGACTTTCAACCCAAAAATTTGTTCCTAATGCGGTGGTCTTAATGCCTTTTGCAAATACACTAAATGGTATACTGGGATTTTTATACACTTCAAAACAGGCTTCGCCATCAATTAAAAAAACATCTCTATGATTCTTAAAATCACTATCGAACATTATTTCTGCCGATGGTTTCAATTGCACTTCCGAACTGTCGGGCAGGACAAATTTCATTAATGACGTTGTATTGTTTTTTACCTTTGAAAATTTGGAATTAACCGCGATATCGGTAGTTGTATTCGATATTTTTTGTGGTCGGTTAAACCAAAGAATGCTAATGGCTATCACCCCTATAACAGAAGCGGCTACAGCCAGCTTCTTCATGCTTATTATAAAACCACGACGCGGAGGAAGTACCTTGTTTAAGATTTTTCTTTTTTCTTCGCTGGAAATTAAAGGCAATTCTGCCTTCTCGTCAAAAAGAATAAACTCGTCTAACAACTGAGGATTTTGCAAAAGATAGGCAGCTACACGTTCAGCTTCAATGTAGTCACTCTCATTTGACAAGAATCGTTTAATGGCTTGTATATCTATATCGTTTGGCATCGCTGATAAATAAGTACGTTTTAAAAAACAAAACTACCTGCTCGCAAAAATATTTTCCTGCACTACGCCAAATGACTTGTGTTTACAATATTATTTGGCATCCGCAACATACATGTACGTTTCAAAAGCCAAAACTACCTACTCTCAAAAAGAAATCTTTTTTTCCTGCATTATACCATTTTGAAAGCTGCATGACATCATATTTCTCCTATAACTTAGCTGTACATTCACCAATTCAAATAATTCAATCTTCTTCTTGCTTCTCATGAAAAAAACTATTCTTTACCTGTTTACAGTTTTGTACATTTTACCTGGCTTTGGCCAACCGGCTACACACTACGTCGATCCTTTCATTGGAACTGGTGCACATGGTCACACATATCCCGGGGCAACTGTTCCGTTTGGAATGATTCAGTTGAGCCCCGATAATGGAGAGCAGGGCTGGGATTGGGTGAGCGGTTATCACTATACCAGCTCCACAATAACAGGCTTCAGCCACACACATTTAACAGGAACCGGCATTGGTGATCTGTGTGATATTTCTGTATTGCCGGTGGTAGGCGAGCCGGCAGATACTGCAAAATTATTTTCCGGGTTTTCTCACTCGACCGAAGTTGCAACTCCCGGATATTATAAAGTGCATCTTGATAAATACAATATCAATGCAGAGCTTACAACCGGACTTCGTTACGGAGTGCACCGTTATACATTTCCTGCATCAGACAGGGCAATGATCCGCTTTGATCTTGGTTTCGCTATTAACTGGGATAAACCTACCGACACTTATTTCAAAAAAATAAATGACAGCACTTTTGTAGGTTATCGTTTTTCTACAGGCTGGGCAAAAGACCAGAGAGTATATTTTGCTGTAAGGCTAAACAAACCTGTAAAAGAATTGGTGCTGTTTGGCAACGGACAAATTACCAATACACAGGAAGTAACAGCACAAAAAACAATCGCCTGCCTGATGTTTTCTACGCTACAAAATGAAAAAGTAGAAATGAAAGTGGCATTAAGCTTCGCAAATATTGAAGGGGCGATGAACGAACTTAATCAATGCTCAAAAACTAATTTTGAACGGACACGAGAGGCTGCGCTTGCTATGTGGGAAACAGAATTAAGTAAGGTTAAAGTAACAACGAGCGACGAAAATTTAAAGCGAATATTTTATACTGCACTATACCATGCGTACCAGGCGCCCACTGTATTCAATGATGTGAACGGAAACTACAAAGGTGTGAATGGAAAAGTAGAACATAGTGATAGAACGGTATACAGTACGCACTCACTTTGGGATGTATTTCGTGCCGAGAGTCCATTATTCACAATATTGCAAACAAACAGAGTCTCAGACATTATCAATTCTTATCTGGACTTCTACAAGCAACATGGCCAGTTGCCTGTGTGGGACCTGGCATTCAACGAAACCGATTGTATGACCGGCTATCATGCCATACCCATTGTTGCCGATGCTATTATGAAAAATATTCCCGGCATAGACGTTAATCTTGCTTATGAAGCCATGATGAAGAGTGCAATGCAAAATATTCGCGGCACAGATGTTTACCGGCAATATGGTTATATACCTTACGATAAGGCAGGCACTAGTGTAACATCTACTTATGAATATGCTTATGATGACTGGTGCATAGCACAAGTAGCTAAAAAGCTGGGGAAGACTACGGATTATAATACGTTTATGAAACGTTCACAATCCTGGAAAGAATTGTTTGATGTCAGTATCGGATTTGCACGACCAAAAACCAGTGATGGCAAATGGGTTGAGCCTTTCGATCCGGTTTACTCCGAACATGATTTTGGTAAAGCAGCCTTTACTGAAGGTAACTCATGGCAGCATAGCTGGTTTGTACCACAGGATGTACAGGGACTAATCAACGCATTTGGCGGTGAGGCGAAATTTATAAAAAAGCTGGATTCGTTGTTTATTATTTCTTCTCAAATAACCGGCGAAAACGTATCACCGGATATTAGCGGATTGATAGGACAATATGCGCATGGCAATGAACCCAGCCACCATACCATTTATTTGTATAACTATGCAGGAGCAGCTTATAAAACTGCCGAAAAGGCTGACCAGGTAATGCGGGATTTATATACCAGTAAAGTTGATGGCCTGTGTGGTAATGAAGATTGCGGTCAGATGAGTGCGTGGTATGTATTTAGCTCCTTAGGATTTTATCCGGTAAATGCCGCAAGTGGTAATTATGTATTTGGTCGCCCTATGTTTAATAAAGTAGAATTATCATTATCCTCCGGGAAGAAATTTATTATTGAGGCTAAAAATAATTCTTCAAAGAATAAGTACATACAAAGTGCAACGCTTAACGGCAAACAATACTCTAAAACATATTTTACACATAAGGATATTATAAACGGCGGAAAGCTCGTATTTGTAATGGGTCCGCAACCCAATTATAAATACGGTGCCGAAAAGAAAGACAGGCCTTTTTAAACTTTGAAGCATGTCGTTGAATAAAAGAGCAGTTTTTTTAATGGGCCCGGCAGCAGAATAACTATTAAGCTTTACTTGCGTCGCACTCTTGTACCTTTTGTTCTTTATTCAACACTAATTCAATAGCATTTAGTGTTTCGGGAAGCAAATTTAGTGTAGCATAAAATGAAATGCTAAATAAAGATCCCACAGATGAACGGAGCGTCGCAACAGTCGCTTCATAGAAATACTAAAGCCGATACATAAAAATATTTCCTTGTCACTTTGTGTGAAATAAAACAACTAAGCCATGAAAAAAATATTGCTTGCGTTTTCATTATTGTTAATTACAACAGTTTTGTTTGCTCAATACACCGAGCAACAACTCAATACCAACTGGACATTCAAAAACATAAACCAACAACAATGGTTACCTGCAACAGTTCCAGGCACAGTGCACACAGATCTTTTGAGCAATAAAAAAATAGAAGATCCTTTCTATCGAGATAATGAGCCTAAGCTCCGCTGGATCGAACGTGAGAACTGGGAATACAAAACTACTTTTCCCATAGATGTGGCTACTTTGCAAAAGCAACATATATTATTACAATTTGACGGGCTGGATACCTATGCAGATGTGTATTTGAACGGCAAACTTTTCATGAGTGCCAACAATATGTTTCGTGTATGGAAAGCGGACGCTAAAAACTTTTTGAAAGCATCGGGCAATGAATTGATCATTAAATTCAGATCGGCACAAAACTTTGTAGATTCAACAGAAAATGCAAACTATCCATTGCGATTGCCCGAAAATGACCGTGTATATGCCCGCAAGGCACAGTATCATTTTGGTTGGGACTGGGGCCCAAAATTTACTACATGTGGCATTTGGCGCCCGGTAAAAATTGTTAGCTGGAACGATGTGAAAGTAAACAATATACAGATCACCACTCCTGAAATAACAGCGGCCAATGCAGTAGTCAAGGCCGTTATAAACATTCAAAGCGACGTTGCAAAAACCGTAAACATCAATGCTTCACCGTATATCAATAACCGTTCGGTAACATTACAACAAGGAGAAAATAATATTGAGCTCTCATTTAATATTGCAAAACCTGTACTGTGGTGGAGCAATGGATTGGGCGAACCGCATTTGTATTCTTTAGCATTTACTTTTTCGGATGGCAATAAAGTATTTCAGCAAAAAAATGAAACGTTTGGTGTGCGTACTGTACACCTGATTCAAAAACCGGATGCTGCAGGTAAAAGTTTTTACATAGAACTGAACGGCGTACCTGTGTTCTTAAAGGGAGGCAATTATATTCCACAATCTCCATTCCTTACAGCAAAAAAATATGATGACTATGCGAAGCTGATAAATGATGCAAAAACAGCCAACTTCAATGCATTACGTGTATGGGGCGGCGGCACCTATGAAGAAGATATGTTTTACGATCTGTGTGACAAAAATGGCATCCTGGTATGGCAGGATCTTATGTTCGCCTGCGGTATGTACCCGGCAGATGAGGCGTCACTGAATAATATAAAAACAGAGCTAAAAGAAAATATTGAAAGATTGCGCAACCATCCAAGTATTGCGTTGTGGTGTGGTAACAATGAAAATAAGGAAGGCTGGTTCAACTGGTTCTGGCAGCGTGACTATAAAATATCTGCAACCGATTCGGTGAAATTGTATGATTGGTATCAAACCATATTTGAAAAAACAATTCCTCAAATAATAACGCAATGCGATCCACAACGGGATTACTGGCCTACTTCCCCTTCGTATGGTTGGGAACACAAGGAAAGCCTTACCGAGGGCGATTCGCATTATTGGGGTGTGTGGCACGGACCTGCATATGATTTTGAAATATTTGAAGAAAAAACCGGACGCTTTGTTTCTGAATATGGTATGCAGGGATTTCCTACCTGGAATACTATTGAGCGGTTTGCATTACCTGAGGACTATGATACAACAAGCAATGTAATGCGTGTGCACCAGCGTAACCCACCGGGATATGGAAAGATAAAATCGTACATGAGCCGCTATTATAAAACGCCTAAAAATTTTTATGCCATAGCCTATGTAAGCCAGGTATTACAGCAATATGGCATTGGTAAAAGCACAGAAATTCATCGCCGCAAAATGCCTTATTGCATGGGTACATTTTATTGGCAGCTGAACGATTGCTGGCCGGTAGTATCATGGAGCAGCATTGATGGATCGGGCAACTGGAAAGCGCTGCACTACCAACTTGCAAAGAATTATGCACCGTTTTTAATTACAGTAAAGGATAACAATCAACCTCCATCCATTTACATTGTGTCAGATAAACTTACTGAAACAAAAGCAGTATTATCGTATACAGTAACAGACTTTAGCGGTAAGGTGCTGATGCCTAAAAAGCAACAGAACGTGGTAGTGAGTAAAAACAGTAGCAAGTCCTATATAGATTTCAGTAACAAAGATTTTGCACGTATTGATACAGCTAACGCTGTAATGCAAATTGAATTGAAAAACGGTAATGAAGTACTGGCTACCCAAAATTATTATTTTACCCGCCCTAAAAATCTTGCGCTACCTCCGGTCACAATACGTGTGAAGATGATTGACAGTACTACGCTGGAAGTGACTGCTGATAAGCTGGCTAAAAATGTCTGGTTATCTGTAAAGGCAAAAAACGCCCACTTTTCTGATAACTTTTTCGATCTTATGCCGGGAACTGCTAAGCGGATTACGGTAAGTGAAGCTGTGACAGAAAGAGAGGTGCAGACTTACTCATTGGCGGATTCGTATTAAAATAAAGATGCCGTTTGTAATTTTCAACATAATTAAAGTTGCAGACGGCATCCAATCTTTTTTTACATTTGAAATTTATTTTATGTAGAAGAAATACATTTCCAACTACTATCAGGCAAATGGACGAAATAACCGGAACCAACAAGCGAAGCTGAAATTACTTTGAATCAGGAAAGTGCCTTTTTCAGCTTTTAATAAGTCTCCATTAACGCAATCTTTCTTGCCTGAAACACTACTTTTACAATTAACACATTTACTATTTGGAAAAAAATGCCGGGAAATGTCAGGGGTAACATTGCTTGATGAACATATTTTACAAGACCTATTTAACAGGTATTTTGATAATATCTATGCCAATTTTTTATCAAAAACCAAAAGGCATGATATTGCCAGCGATTTAACGCAGGCTACCTTTGTTAAATTCTGGAATTATCGCTCCTCTTATTCACCGGAAATTTCTGTAGAAGCTCAGCTATATCAAAAGGCAAAACAGGTTTTTATTGACTGGCTCAGAAGAGAAGCCCACCAAAGAAAGCTTATTAAAGAGATAGAAAACGATACAGAAAGAAATGAGTCCTCCAGGCTGGAGCTTACCGATCTGTTAAAAAAAGCGATAGAACAACTTCCTCCAATCAGAAAAAAAATCTTTCTATTATCGTATGTGGAGGGGTTTTCTAACAAGGAGATTGCATCGCTACAAAAAATTTCAATACGAACTGTAGAGGGGCACGTTCAAAAAGCATTATATCAATTACGCAAATCATTGACTTGGCATTTAGTACTTTTGGCAGCCTTTATAGTTTAAAGCACTAAATAGCAGCTCTTGCCACTACTCATCTGCAAGGACTCCACAGAATTTATCCTTAGATACTGTAGTTTCGATAAATTCTAATTATGATCAATTAATTGCAGCTGAATTCCGAAGCCAACATAATAACCGCCTGGATTTGTTGGACTGGCAGGCTGGTGTTCCCATAGCTCTAGCTTTTTATAAATCAATCCTATGTTTTTCGCATATTTCTCTGCAGAATAAGCTCTGGTGGCAAAGTCGTTTACGTTTGTAGGTGTTTGATTGTCAGCGAGCAGGTTGGTGGAGGCGTCTTCCTGGCTTACAGTCAGCACATTCGTGTATGTCTTGCCGTTTATTGTATCATTTTTCCCTACTCCTGTATAAGTGAAATCCCAATCTCCCATTCCGCCATCTACCGTAAAATTGTATCTGGCAGCGTCAGGACTTGCTTCTGAATACGGAAAGGCAGGAAGATAACTATTTCCTTTCCACGTTAAATTCACCGCGATAGGAAGCTTGAGCGATTGATATTTAAAGTTGTATAAATCGACAGTTTCAAGCGTCTCTCTTGTCGGGACCATATAATATTCGCCCATAGTTTTCCAATCATTATCGTTTATGCTTGACGACGGACGTATGTAACGGATCAATCGATATGCAATTCTGTTGAGATTATCTGTTAAAGAATCGTCAACCACATCTTTTAACTGGTACTGTGTCTGAACCTTTTGAGAATTGTAATAATTAGTAGAATCCAACAAATAGATCCAGTATTTGCCTTTTGCCAAAGGCATGTATTCTCTCAGTTGATCGCTCTTGTAATTGTCGGTTTTTGAACATGCTGCGAAAACCATTGTTATACAAGCAATTACAATCAGCCACTGAACGCGGCTGCTTATACTGAACTTATTTGTTTCCTGGAACGATTGATTGATCACTGCAATTGGTTTAAAATAATACTTCTATAGATGCAAGAAAATAAAAACCGGTTGTATAACCGGTTTCTGAACGTTTTAAATATAGAAATATTGTTAAAGAATTGTGCTCCTTTGAATAATGCCTCCACCGATAACATCATCGCCTTCGTAAAAAACGGCGCTCTGCCCGGGCGCAATGCCCTTGGCGTTTTCGTAAAAGCGTACGGCTATGCCGTTGTTATCGTTATTGTAAAGATTGCTAAGGCTTCCTTTGTCCTTGTAACGGATCTTTGTAGTTGCTTCCATTCCATCTGTAACCGCATCATATTTCATCCAGTTGATCCGGGCAACATTCATCTCGGGTCTTTCAAGATCAACTTCATCACCCAAAACAACTGTATTGGTTTCGGGACGTATTTCTGTTACAAAAACAGGCTTTCCGAGCGCAATATCAAGTCCCTTACGCTGGCCGATTGTATAAAAAGGATAACCTTTATGTTTTCCAAGTATTTTACCTGATTTATCTACGAAAAAACCACCGGCAACTTTTTCTTCCAATCCTTCTACTTTCTTTTTCAGAAAGTTGCGGTAATCATTGTCGGGCACAAAACATATTTCGTAGCTCTCAGCCTTTTTTGCCAGCTCAGGGTAACCGAAATCTGCCGCCATTTGGCGAATTTCCGTTTTGCGGTACTTTCCTAAGGGCAATAATGTACGGCCCAAAAGATCCTGTTGCAATCCCCAAAGCACATAGCTCTGGTCCTTAAGTTCATCCAGGCCTTTACTCACGTAATATCTGCCATTGCTGTGCTGGTGAATATTTCCGTAGTGCCCGGTCGCAATGAATTCACAATCAAGTGCATCGGCCCTCTTTAGCAAGGCGCGCCATTTGATGTGCGTGTTACACATCACACATGGATTGGGCGTGCGGCCCGCCATATATTCTTCCACAAAGTTGTCGATTACAAAATCGCCGAACTCTTCACGTATATCCAGTATAAAATGCGGAAAACCATGCTGTACGGCGGCCATTCGTGCATCATTGAAGCTGTCGAGATTGCAACAGCCCGTTTCTTTTTTTGAGGCACCGCTGGTGGCATAGTCCCACGTTTTCATGGTAATGCCTACCACTTCATACCCTTCCTGGTTGAGCATCAGAGCCGTAACGGTACTATCAATACCGCCACTCATTGCAACCAGGACTTTTCCTTTGCGGCTCATAATTAATTTTTAAAATATTTGCAAAGATACACATCATTCCATTTATCGAAGAATATCTATAGATCGCCAACAATCATGGAAATGTCATTTTGTGAGGGATGTCTCAGTATCCCCCCGGAAATACTCCATTTCCTCACTCAAATCCAAAAAGGGATGTTGAGCGCTTAGTTTTTGAGCCTTTTCAAAATGTGTTCTTAGAAATTGCTGATGTGCATTTGTTGCAGGCTGCATTGATCGATGTTTGCGGGCAATCGCTATTTGGCGAATCTCTTTCATTAGCTCCTTTGACGCATCGGAAAAATAATATTGTGCAAATTTCTCAAACACAAATTCCGTGGCCGGATAATTCGGATGCACCATATCAACGTCATAAAAACGATAATCACGCAGCACATCAATTACCAATTCATACGCAGGAAAATAATGCAAACGGTCAAACTTATTAACCATGTGATGAACAGCCTCAAGTAGTCTGGCTTTGCTTCTGTTATTCTCCACCACGCCATCACGGATATGCCTAACCGGACTAATGGTAAAAATGATCTTTAATTTCTTGTTGAAGTGAAACAATCTATGCATCGTAGTATCCAGCGATGTAACTGTTTCTTCAATTGAAAGTAAATGTTTGCGGAAAGTTTGCGCCGGAGCACGATGACAGTTCGCGACTGAATCATTGTTTTCAACCAATCTATATGAAAAAGAAGAGCCCAGAGTAATGATCAACCAATCTGCTTTTTTCAAAAATTCATGAGCCTTTTGTTGCGAAGCGTTAATTTGTGCTAAAACATTTTGCTGATCCATTCCGGAAAAACGTGAATGATGTTGCCAGCTTTGCCACAGTTCATTCAGATAAAAAAGATCGTCTGCAGTATATTTTTTGTTTTCAATGTAACTCACAAGACTTCTGCAAACACTAACAGGATCAAATAATATACCGTTGGAATTTTGTAAAGTATTAAACTTCAACTCCTCAAGTCTGTTGCCAATATGCTCAGTAAAGCAGGAGCCCATGAGCATTATATTTTCTCCATATTGCACAGGAACATCCGGAGACTTGATGTTTATATCGAGCATGAAATTCATCCGACGGAAAAATTAAAAATTTAAAAGACAAAAGTAAAACGAATTAATAATTAATAATTGATAATTAATATTGCACCTCTCAAAAGCGCTGATCACTCCTCCCTTCTCATTACATCAAAAGCGCTGACTTTAACGGAGTCACAATTCCTCAATAGTGCAGCCCTATTAATTATTCTTTATTAATTATTAATTATTAATTAATAAAACACGCTGTCTGCCAATACCAGACTCTTTTGCAGCGCTTCTTTGTCAATACCTGTAGTAATCTTTTTGTTTTCGAGATAGTTGATGATCCACTCCATATCCATATTTCCTACCAAATTATCATTTGCCATTGGGCAACCACCAATACCTTTTAAAGCTCCATCAATGCGATAGCAACCGGCGCTTAAAGCTGCTTCCAGTTTTTTTGTTCTGTTAAGTGAAGTGGAGTGCAAATGAATGCCTACTTCGTATTCAGGCAACATCTTTATTACGTAGAATGTTAAATCGCTTACTTGTTGAGCAGTTGCAACTCCCACGGTATCAGCGAGGGAGATAATTTTAATTCCTAATGGTGTCAGTTTGTTTATCCATTCAACCACAATGTCTTTGTTGTACTCATCTCCATAAGGGTTTCCAAACGCCATTGAAATATACACCACCAATTCCTTACCGCTGTTTACACAAATCTCCTGCAATTGTTTTACTGTCTCGAAAGAATCTTCTATAGAACGATTGGTATTACGCATTTGAAATGTAGGAGAAATGGAAAAGGGAAACCCAAGATAGTTGATAGCATCAAAAGCTGTTGCATCTTGCGCCCCGCGTACATTTGCTACGATAGCTAACAACTTTGTCTTTGAGCTGCCAATATCAATTTTCGTTACCACCTCCTTTGCATCTGCCATTTGAGGAATAGCTTTAGCTGAAACAAAGCTTGTAAAATCAAGTGTATCGAATCCTACTTTTAAAAGACTGTTGATGTATTCAACTTTTGTTGAAGTTGGAATAAAATTTTTCCAGCCTTGCATAGCATCACGAGGGCACTCTATCAATTTTATTTTTCTAATATCGGTTTGTTCCACTTTATGCTTTTGAAAATTGTTCTCTGTTGTTTAATTTTTGACCAGATGAAAATACAAAATTCTCTGAAACTGCGGCAGTAAGCCCATCTTCAATAAAAAGTTTCCACACAGGCAACCCATTTCTCTCATTCGTCGTATTCATTGTTAGTTACCCGCGAAAGCATCCAATCAATTTTACCATTAAAAATTATCTTTCAATGAAACAAGTATTTCACTATGCCACCGGCATTTCTGCAGTTTTGTGTATGGCAATGTTGTTTGCATCATGCTCAAAGGACAACAACAATAACAATACTAACAACACCCGCAAGCCTTCTGTCCAAATTATTGACAACCCGCGTTTTGGAAAAATCCTCGCCGATAGTAATGGTCGGACACTGTATGTCTTTGCACCGGATGTTAAAGGAACTTCTGTGTGTACAGGCAGTTGCCTTGTTACATGGCCACTTCTCTATATAAAAGACCCATCTGTTTCTCAAGGCATTGGCCATAACGACATTGAAGATATTGACCGCACAGATGGGCAGGAACAACTCACTTACAAAGGCTGGCCCCTATACTACAATGTAAACGACACCAAGGAAGGCGATGTTAATGGCGATGGTTTTAATGGCGTTTGGTTCGTAGCAAAACCCGACTACACGCTGATGATTGCCAGAGCGCAACTTGTAGGCAACGATAATAAAAATTATAAACACGATTATACAGAAGGAACGGAGAATACAGTCTATATCGTAGATAGCATGGGCCGTACGCTCTATGCTTTTACACCGGACAAATTCAATAAAAACAATTACACGGCAGCTGATTTTAGCAACGACCCCACGTGGCCAATATTCCAGGTTTCATCTGTTCAAAGTTTGCCATCTATACTATCAAAAGCAGATTTCGGATCCATTACGGTGTTTGGTAAAAAACAACTCACATTTAAAGGATGGCCATTATATTACTTTGGCCCCGATGGAGCGAATAGCAGAGGTATAAACAAAGGCGTAAGTGTTCCTTCGCCTGGTATTTGGCCAATTACAAACACAACTACGGCAACGGCGCCGCCACAATAATTTATTAGCCCGAATTCCAGTATTCATTAGCCCTGTCCATTTAAAGGCTGAGCAGCTGATCAAGTGATCGGCTGCTCTTTTTTTGCAAGATAAGGAACACAGATTTTCATGATTGTCATGATTTACTATGATTTGAAATTCGAGATTTGAAAATTTGAGATTGAGGACTGGAGCTCCTATTTTTACTAACATACCCGAAGGGATAACTCCGACCGAGACGGCAATTTCAAATCTCAAATTTCAAAGCAAAAATCCTTCACATCATAACAATCATGAAAATCTGCGTTCCTTCTCTATCTTTGCCCGGATGGAAAATTTCGATGCCGATATAGAAAAATGTCTTGACGTGCTGAGATCGGGGGGAACAATTTTGTATCCCACTGATACAGTGTGGGGGCTTGGCTGCGATGCTACAGATGCAGCTGCAGTAGATAAAATATTCGAGGTAAAACAACGACCTGCTTCTTCAAGCATGATCATTCTGCTGGCTGATGAACGCGACATACTCAAATATGTTGCCGGCATTGACTTGCAGGTTTTCGATTATTTGAATAGTGTCACAAAACCTACCACGGTAATTTACCAAGGCGCCATTGGACTTGCAGATAATGTGATCAACAAAGATGGCAGCATTGGTATACGATTGGTGAAAGATGATTTTTGTAAACACCTTATCAAGCGCTTTCGCAAACCTATCGTTTCGACTTCTGCGAATATTTCCGGACAGCCCACGCCGGCGAAGTTTGCAGATATTGATGAGAGCATAAAAAACAATGTTGACTATGTAGTAAAATATAGACAACATGAAATTGCTGAAGCTGCTGCATCTGCCATTGTAAAATGGAACGGAGTGAACGACATTACCATTATAAGAAAATAAAAAGACGAACATTGCCGCAACAATTCTTAGTTATACAAACCGCTTTTATTGGAGATGTAGTTTTAGCAACCGGAATTATTGAAAAACTGCATGCCTATTTTCCTGATGCGTCAATCGATTTTTTGGTAAGAAAGGGAAATGAAGGTTTGCTGAAAGGCCATCCATTCATACGAGAAACCTTGGTTTGGAACAAGAAGGAAGGAAAACTGCGCAACCTGAAAAAAATGTTACACATCATCCAGTCAAAAAAATATGACAAGGTCATAAATGTTCAGCGCTATGCTGCAACCGGCATTCTCACTGCGTTTTCAGGCGCCAAAGAAAAAATCGGTTACGATAAAAACCCACTGAGTTTTTTATTTACTACTAAGGTTAAACATATTTTCAGCGATGCACAACATCCCATTCATGAGATAGATCGCTGCAATGATTTGATAAAACATTTCACAGACGATAAAGTTTTTAAGCCAAGACTTTATCCAACTGCAGAAGACGAAAATGCGGTGGCACAATACAAGAAAGGCGAATACATTTGCGTAGCGCCAGCTTCTGTGTGGTTCACAAAACAGTACCCGGCAGTAAAATGGATAAGTTTCCTACAAAAAATTCCAAAGCATATTCACGTATATCTTTTGGGAGCGCCTTCTGATAAAGGGTTGTGCGAAGAAATCATTAATGGCTGTCCGTCTGTAAAAATCACCGACTTAAGCGGCAAACTAAGTTTTCTTCAATCAGCGGCGTTGATGAAAGGTTCGATAATGAACTATGTAAACGATTCTGCACCTATGCATTTTGCTTCTTCTGTGAATGCGCCTGTTGCTGCAGTCTATTGCTCCACGGTTCCATATTTTGGTTTCGGGCCGCTTTCAGACAAAAAAACAATCATAGAAGTTGAGGAAAAACTTACCTGCCGTCCTTGTGGCATACACGGCTACAAAGCTTGTCCGCTAAAGCATTTTAAATGCGCAATGGAAATAAAGGATGAGCAGTTACTTAGAGAGTTGAAAATTAATAACCTTTCTTCTTATTAACCATTCAGCAAACGCAATATTTAGCACCCAGCCCATCCATGCCACGATCATGTAAACATCCATAGGTCGAGGATGAAATAATGCCACCAACAGGTATTTCCAGGCACGTAAAGTAATTGCAGACAGCGTTAAGGCATAGCTTCGTATCATAAAGCGTTCATGCGCTTTGAAATCTTTTTGTTTTGCCGTTAAAAACGCTTTCGTTGTAAAATATATCCAAAGCACTGCTCAAATCAATCGAAAAATATGCCAGCGACAACTACGACGACTTTGGAAGATAGCTGCGCCGCAATTTTCAAAATATTTCACCTGATAAAGCCTCGGATATGACGTCTGGGGCTTTTCTATTTTATACTGCCCGCCCTATTACTATTACTTACAACCAAAACTCAAGATTCAAAACTCACAACCTTCAATTATCTTTGTCCCATCTATGTATATCAATTGCTCAGAAAAAGAATTATTTGTTTTTAAAAAAATTGCACATGCCGCTAAGGACCTGCAAACGCCTTGCTATATCATTGGCGGCTTTGTGAGGGATAAAATTATCGGCAGAAAAACAAAGGATGCTGACATTGTTTGCGTAGGTGACGGCATTGATCTTGCACATAAAGTATCGGAGAGATTCAACCCTAAGCCACAGGTGGCTTTCTTCAAAACTTATGGCACCGCACAAATCAAGCTCGATAATTTTGAGGTAGAATTTGTTGGTGCCCGAAAGGAAAGCTACAAATACCACAGCCGCAATCCTGATGTTCAACCCGGTACTTTAAAGGACGATCAGGACCGAAGGGATTTTACCATTAATGCACTGGCTATAAGCTTGAATGATGAAGACTACGGTGAGATAATTGATCCGTTCAATGGATTGAGAGATCTCCAAAATAAGATCATCAAAACGCCGCTCAATCCTGATGCTACTTTTAGTGATGATCCATTGCGCATGATGCGTGCCATTCGTTTTGCTTCTCAATTAAATTTTCAAATTGCGGAAGAAACGCTACAGGGCATTAAAAACAATGTTGAGCGAATTCGCATAATTACACAGGAGCGCATAACAGAAGAGCTCAATAAAATTCTGGCGAGCAACAAACCATCCATTGGTTTTGATTTGCTTTATCAAACAGGATTGCTGCATATTATCTTTCCCCAAATGGTGGATCTTGCTGGCGCCGAATATATTGATGGCAAAGGTCATAAAGATAATTTTTACCACACATTACAAGTAGTTGATAATATCAGCCATAATACAAATGATTTATGGTTGCGCTGGGCAGCAGTTCTACACGACATTGCCAAGCCTGCAACAAAGAAATTTGAACAAGGGCACGGCTGGACGTTTCATGGCCACGAAGTTGTAGGTGGAAGAATGGTGCCGAAAATTTTCACCAAATTAAAACTGCCGCAAAACGAAAAGATGCGTTTTGTCCGCAAGATGGTGGAACTGCATTTGAGGCCTATCAGTTTAACAAAAGAAAACATCACGGACTCCGCTATCCGACGTTTATTATTTGATGCAGGAGATGACATTGATTCATTGATGACACTATGTGAGGCGGATATCACATCCAAGAATAAGCACAAAGTAAAGCGCTATCTTGATAATTTCGAATTGGTTCGCAACCGATTACAATGGGTAGAAGAAAACGACAGGATCCGCAACTGGCAACCACCTATTACGGGTGAAATAATTATGGAAACCTTCAATTTACGTCCCGGTCGCGAAGTAGGCATTATTAAAGATGCAATAAAAGATGCTATTTTGGATGGAGAAATTGAAAACACTTACGATGCGGCACATTCTTTTATGATAAAAAAAGCTGGCGAGATAGGCATAACGCTGAATGCAGAACGTGGAACGCAAAATGCTTAATGCAAGAGAACAGACTTCAAACATTTGGCACCAAGCATTCAGCGTTATACGTTAGGCATTAAGCGTTCGACATTTAGCATTTAGCTTTTCACTATTTTGTTTTATTTTGGGCGGGCAAACGAACGATTTATTGATATTGAATTAATTTTTAGAAATCATGGCTGTTTTAAAATTCAGGATCTATTTCGAAGAAGATGATAGTATTTACAGAGACGTTGTAGTGAAGCACAAACAAACTTTTTTGGAGCTTCACCAGGTGATATTAAAAGCCTATGAATTTGACAGTAAACACCAGGCTACTTTTTATCGCAGCAATGATCACTGGCAAAGAGGAAGAGAAATTTCTCTGGAAAAATATAATAAGCCTTACAAAGCGGAGCCATTACTGATGGATACTACTATAATTGGCACCGAGATTTTTGATCCTAATCAAAAATTCGTTTATGTATACGATTTTGCAAAGAACTGGACGTTCCTTGTTGAGTTGATCAATGTTTCGAAGGAAGAAAACGCGAAGCTCACCTACCCGGTTGTTATCAGAACTGAAGGCATTGGGCCATCTCAATACGGCACTAAAGGAATCGGCAGCGATAAACTAACCGAGATCGAAGAAAAATATGATCTTACCAAAGGCGCTGAAGGTTTTGGCGAGGAAGGTGAAGACGATGATGACAAAGACTCCAATGAAGAAGAAGAAGAAAGCACCGAAGAAAATGAGGATTTCTAGAGGAGCTGCTTCGCGTCTCAAGTTACCGCTAAGACACAGAGGATACACTAAGTTTCGCTAAGAAATTCTCTTAAAGAAACTTAGTGGCCAAACCTCTACCAAACAAAGAATTAGACATCCGACTGGTTTCTAACTCCTAATTCCTAATTTCTAATTCCTAATTTCTATTCTACCTCACACAGTCATCGTAATCGTTGGGCCCACGGCTGTCGGAAAAACTTCTTTGGCTATTCAGCTGGCAAAAAAGTTTGACACATCCATTATTTCTGCCGATTCTCGCCAATGTTTTAAAGAAATGAATATTGGCGTAGCAAAACCAACACAGAAACAATTAGAAGAGGTAAAACACTATTTTATTAACTCCCACTCGATCCATGATGAAGTAAATGCCGCCGTTTTTGAAAAATATGCTCTCGCCAAAGCAGAGGAGATATTTATTACAAAAAACACTACTATAATGGTAGGTGGTACCGGGTTGTATGTGAAGGCATTTTGCGAAGGCATGGATAACATTCCAGCAATTTCTCCTGATGTAAGAGAAGAAATCGTACAATCATTTGAGCAAAAAGGACTTGAATGGTTGCAAAGCGAAGTAAAAGAAAAAGATCCCGAATACTTCGCGACCGGCGAGCTATACAATCCGCAGCGCCTTATGCGTGCGCTGGAAGTGGTGCTATCTACCGGAAGATCCATAAGAAGCTTTCAATCAAACATAAAAAAAGAAAGGCCGTTTAAAATTGTTAAGATTGGTTTGCAATTACCTCGTGAAATTCTCTATAATCAAATCAATACACGTGTGGATGAAATGATTAGTGAAGGATTGCTTGAGGAAGCCTCAGCATTATTTTCACAAAGAAATTTGAACGCTTTGCAAACTGTTGGCTACTCTGAGTTGTTTGACTATATGGAAAGAAAAATAACATTAGAAAAAGCGGTCGAACTGATAAAGCAAAACACAAGACACTACGCGAAAAGACAAATTACCTGGTTTTCCAGAGACGCAGCTATTCAATGGTTTGCACCCACAAACATCAGCAACATAGAAGATTACGTGTCCAATATCCCGCGATAACAAAAGCAGGCCATATATGAAACACATTACTTACACTTGTGTAATGCTGTTTTGCATTACACGGTGTGTTGCCAACCATTCAACGATTGCAAAGTCTGATACTTCTACGCAGCCTCACTCAGAATTGATCAGACAAGTTAAAAGCATGACTGTATTTCAGGATGAAATTGCAGATGGTCGTCGTTATATAATCAATGAAATTGCAATCGCCGAAAGCAATGCTAATATTCGCTTCCACGGTCATTTTAAAAATCGCAAACTAAACGGCACCTGGAACAGTTGGTACGATTCAGGCATTATTTGTGATTCAGGAAGTTTTAAAAACAATATTCCCGATGGTGTATGGAAAGTGTGGTATGCAAATGGCAACTTGCGTTACGTAAGAACTTACAACGCCTTCCGCTACAGCATGGTAATAAACGAATTTGCGAAAAAAGATGGCAAACAGATTATCTATCCATTAACTACACTTGCAAAACAGGACATGCCGGCGGCATTCAAACAACTTACCTCTTACTATTCATTCAATATATCCGGCAATCTTTCGGAAAGAATTTTTCTTCTGGAGCTGGTGCAACAAAACACAACTTCATCTTCTTACAAACCTCCATTTTTTTCATGCCTTCAACACGGCCTGTACATGAATTATTTTGAAAACGGAACCGTACAGGATTCTGGCTATTACAATAACGGTATGCGCAATGGCGTGTGGTTATTAACAGTTGAAGAAAATGGCAGAAGATTGAAATCTGTTGGCAATTATGATAACGGCGTGAAAACAAGAGAATGGAAATGGTATGATGCAAATGGCAGTCTGGTGCGGCTTAGCATCTACAACAAACGTGGTAAATTAATGTTTGAAAAAGAGTATAAATGAGAGCACGAAGATGACGCTGATTTAGCAGATTTTCACTGATTATTTTTTGTAATTCTTACAGCAAAATTTTATTGAAAATTCATCAAATTTAATTAGGGCCATACTGGCCTAAAAATACCCCGTGCAAATCTGCTAAATCAGCGTCATCTGCGTGCCATGTACGGAAAAACATAACAATATGTTCACACATCTTTCGTACATTGTTCCTTACGATTTTATGATAACGTAAAATCAAAACCTTAGTGAAGACGTGACTACAAGTATACTACCTTTCCGCTTAAAAGATTTTGGAGATAACTTTATTTGGGGCGTGGCAATGGCCGCTGCTCAAAATGAAGGCGCCTATAATGAAGATGGTCGTGGCCCTTCCATTTGGGATAATTTTTCGCGCCGGCAAGGGAAGATCAAAGGCGCTGCAAAGCCTTATGTAGCCTGCGACTTCTATCATCGCTATAAGGATGATCTCATATTGGCAAAAGCGCTAGGTTTTAAAGCCTTTCGTTTTTCCATTTCATGGTCAAGGATATTTCCCGAAGGCACCGGCAAACCAAATAAAGAAGGCGTTGCATTTTATCATAAAGTAATTGATGAATGCCTTAAGCTGGATATGGACCCGTTTGTAACGCTGTACCACTGGGACCTCCCTGCTGCATTGGAGAAAGAAGGAGGATGGACAAGTCATCACATGAACAAATGGTTCAATCGTTACGCGACTTTTTGTGCAACTGAATATGGGGATAAAGTAAAAAAATGGATCGTGTTAAATGAACCTTTTGGATTCACCATGCTGGGTTATATGATCGGCAAACATGCTCCGGGCAAAACAGGCGTCAATAACTTTCTGAAAGCTGTTCACCACGCTGCCATGGCTCAGGCAGAGGGCGGACGCATTTTACGCAGTGAGATTTCCAAAGCATATATCGGCACTACTTTTTCATGTTCGCAGGTTATTCCATTTAGCGATTCAAAAGAAGACAAAGCTGCTGCACTAAAAACAGATATTCTGCTTAACCGGTTATTCATAGAACCATTGCTTGGCAAAGGTTATCCGAAAGATGATTTTGCATTGCTGGAAAAATTAGAGATGCAAAACACTGCATGGAAATATACTGACAAACTCAGGTTTGACATGGATTTCATCGGATTGCAGAATTACTTTCCGGTGGTTGTAAAACACAATCCATTCATTCCAATTGTTAACGCATCTGAAGTAAAAGCGACCACACGCAAGGTTCCGCACACAGCGATGGGTTGGGAAATAAATGCAAATGGTTTTTACAATATCATTAAACAGTTTTGGAAATATGGCGCCATTAAAGAGATAATTATTTCAGAAAATGGTGCTGCCTTTAACGATGTTGTTAAAGATGGAGCGATTGCAGATCAACAACGTATAGACTATTTCCAAAGCCATTTACAAGCTGTGCTTAAAGCAAAAAAAGAAGGCATTAATGTAAAGGGCTATATGGCATGGACCTTAATGGATAACTTCGAATGGGCAGAAGGCTACAATGCAAGATTCGGCTTGATACATGTAGATTTCAAAACACAATTACGCACGATAAAAGATTCGGGGTATTGGTTCAGAGATCTGTTGACGCAGTAGAGTTGTTAGTTGATAGTTGTCAGCGGTCGCCAACTGAAGAACCATTTCTAACAACTACCAACGCCCTATTATCTATTCAGCACCTCATCCAAAAACGACTTCATTACATCGAAATTTGAAAATGCCTTGGCTGCTATAATGGTAAACAGAATTCCGAAAATCGCGCCGCTTATGTGAGCGCGGTGACCGATATTATCGCCCCCTCTTTTCCCGAGCCAAATTGAAATGGCAATGAAAATAACACCGAATATATAGCCCGGTATGCGAACAGGTATAAAGAACATTGATATTGGCAACTTGGGCTCCAGCATAATTCCTGCAAATATCACCGCACACACCGCTCCGGAAGCACCCAATGCACGATAGCTAGAATAATTTTTGTAGTAAAAAAAATCTGGAATCGCAGAAACGATAAGTCCCATTACATACAGCAATATGTACATGGTAGCTGCAGAATGTCCAAATAAATGACTTTGCGTAAAAAGATATTTCTCTACATAGGTACCAAATGAGTACAATGAAAGCATATTAAACCCCAGGTGAATAAAGTCTCCATGAACAAATCCATATGTGAGAAAACGATAGTATTGCCGCCTGTCCTCAACTTCAGAGGGCCAGAAGAGTAGATCATTTTTTAGTCGCTCGTTACCGAACGCCATGAATGACACAATACAGGTTACGACGATGATGATGGTTGTTATGCTAAAAGTTGTTAACATGGGTTGTAAAAAAAAGTAAAAATAAAAGGTAAAAATGCCCGTATATGCGAAGATGCAATTCAGGACATTTTCACTAAAACTATTAAAAAAGGTAAGAAGTAAAAAGTAAAAATTCAAACGCGGCACCAAAGCAGAATACGGCTGGCCCTTTTACTTTTTAATTTTGACTTTTGACTTCTCGGCTATACATGATGATACTTCTCATTTCGCAAAATCGTACATGCTCTGTACACCTGCTCTGCCAAAATTAATCTTACCAATTGATGGGGGAATACAAGTTGAGAAAGCGACCATTTATAATTGGCACGTTTCGAAACCGCTTCATCTACGCCAAATGCGCCGCCAATTAAAAAGATCACATTTTTTGTGCTTTCATTTGCCCGTTGCTGTACAAACTCTGCAAGTTTTTCCGACGTGAATGATTTACCTCTTTCATCAAGCAGTACGAGGTAATCATCTTTTTGCAGCATATTCAGGATTACTTCGCCTTCTTTTCTTTTTAAGTCGACCTCAGAAAGTGTGGCTGCATTTTTTTGAGGAGGTAGGATTGTCCAGTCGGAAGGAAAATAATTGTTGATGCGCTTCGTAAAATCTTCCACACCCATTTTTACGTAAGCTTCGTGTGATTTTCCTATAGACCAGAGTTGGAGTTTCATAATTCAATTTGAAAATTTGAAAATGTGGTAATTTGAAAATGAGAGAGAACCTAGATTTTCATGATTATGATGATTTCTATGATTTTTTAAAAAGATCTTCATAATCATAACAATCTGCGTGCTTATTTCTCCAATTTTCAAATTACCACATTTCCAAATTAGTTTATGGTATTTGTACCAATCTGAATGTTTCAATATTATTAGGATCTCCGTTGAGTGTCAAATTAACTGACGCATATAAGTACCGGCCTTTAATGTCCAGCATTTGCCAATTGTCGGTACGCCCATATTCAGTTAGCGCTAAACTTCGCTTATCTTCTGATGTAAATCTCCATGTAAAATCGACACTTTTGCCGTTTTCATTGACATGAATTCCAGTGCCATCGGGATGAAAGGTAAATCGCAGGTTATCGTAATTTGTACCAGTCGTATTATCTCCGTTTCTCTGATAGGCCGAATATTTGCCCGCTATGACGTGGTGTAATTGATCTACCACCCAGTCCTTTTGTACGAGTGCCTTGTCATTTGGTAATTGACTGGTCTGAACACGACTAGTTTTACCGCAACTGATTTGAAAAATCGCAATCAACAAAATCGAACAAATTACTTTTATCAAGTCAATTCTACTTTTCATAGATACAAGTATTTAAGGGGTTAGGAACAATTTGAGAATGAGAGAGAACGCAGATTATTATCATTGTGATGATTTCTTAAAAATATCTTGACAAATCTTGATAATCATAACAATCTGCGTTCTTCCTTTCCCCAATTTTCAAATTTTCAAATCACCACATTCTCACATTATTAATAAGCCTGCGCAAACAACACTCTTTGCGTGCTAGGATTACCTGTCAGAATACATTTGCCGCTTTCCTGCTCATTGTTTAGAGGAATGCAGCGAATGGTAGCTTTCGTTTTCTCTTTGATCGCCGCTTCTGTTTCAGCTGTACCATCCCAGTGCGCGGAAACGAAGCCTGCTTTTGTTTCCAAAGTATTTACAAATTCATTCCATGTATTCACTTTGGTGATATGCTCGTCGCGATAGATCCTTGCTTTTTCAAACATGTTCAGCTGAATTTCATCCAGCAATGTTTTTATGTAATAAGAAATACCTTCCATGCTTACGCTCATTTTTTCCTTTGTGTCGCGTCTGGCAACTTCCACCACATTGTTTTCAAGATCTCTGGCACCCACGGCAATACGAACAGGCACGCCTTTTTTCTCGTATTCTGCAAACTTCCATCCTGGTCTTGAGTTGTCGCTGTCATCATATTTCACGGAAATGCCAAGTTCTTTCAGCATTTTTACCACAGGATTCATCACTTCTTTGATCATTCCTCTTTGCTCGTCGCCTTTATAGATAGGCACAATCACAACTTGCAACGGAGCGATTTTTGGAGGCAATATCAATCCATCATCATCACTGTGCGCCATTACCAACGCGCCAATTAATCTTGTGCTCACGCCCCAGCTGGTGGCCCAAACGTAATCCAGCTTGTTATTTTTATCAGAGTATTTTACGTCGAAAGCTTTTGCGAAATTTTGTCCAAGGAAATGTGAAGTCCCAGCCTGCAAGGCCTTCCCGTCCTGCATCAATGCCTCGATACAATAGGTATCAACCGCACCGGCGAAACGTTCGCTTTCAGTTTTAACACCTTTAATTACAGGCAACGCCATGTATTTTTCTACGAAATCAGCATATACATCCAGCATTTGAACCGTTTCCGCTACGGCTTCTTCGGAAGTGGCATGTGCAGTATGACCTTCCTGCCACAAAAATTCCGCAGTTCGCAGGAAAAGACGTGTACGCATTTCCCAGCGCATTACGTTTGCCCACTGGTTGATCAGCAAAGGCAAATCGCGGTAAGATTGTATCCAGCCTTTATAGGTGTTCCAGATGATTGCTTCACTGGTTGGCCTGATAATCAACTCTTCTTCCAGCCTCGCTTCAGGATCCACCATCAGCTTACCATGCTTCTCAGGATCTGTTTTCAGGCGGTAGTGCGTAACTACGGCGCATTCTTTTGCGAAGCCTTCTGCATTTTTCTCCTCTGCTTCAAAAAGGCTTTTCGGCACAAGCAAGGGGAAATACGCATTCACGTGCCCGGTGTCTTTAAATTTTCTGTCCAGCACATCTCTCATGTTTTCCCAGAGTGCAAACCCATATGGTTTTATTACCATACATCCCCTTACGGCGGAATAGTCTGCCAACTCTCCTTTTAGAACCAGGTCATTGTACCATTGCGAATAATCCTGCTGCCTGCTTGTAATTTCTTTGCTCATTTTTTGAAGTCTTGTAGTTTTTTTAACGTGAATCGTCAATCGTGAATCGTGAATATGATGCCCCAAATCTCAGGTTTCCGAATTTATGAAGGAATCGCCGTTTCACGATTCACCATTCACGTTTCACCTTCCCGCTCATATAAAAGTTGGTTTCCTTCCGAACTTTTGTAGTTATCCGTGGACTATTTGTTGTAACTTTATACTTGCGAAAGCGCAAAAATATATTTAATAATATAAACCCTCAGCAATGAATAACAAATTTTTGAGCGTTGTTTTGGGATTGGTGGTTCTAAGCAGTTGTTCCGTGTACAAGCAAGGACAAACTCCTGATGACACCTACTATTCTCCGGCCCCTCCCGCTCAACAAGGTGAAGCATATACAACGGCACACGCCGGTAATAATGGCAACAATGACAGTTATCGCGATTATTACGGCGGTCATAACAGCACTTATGACAGCTACAATAATTACGATTATTACAATGACCGTTTCCTGCGTTTAAGCATTGGCAATCCAATGTACTATTCCGCATACAGCGATTATTACTGGAACAGCATGAGTTATGGTTATGGTTTCGGAATGGGTTCAAGCATTTACAACCCATGGAACAGCTATTACTACTGGAACAGTTTTTACAATCCATATGCAATGGCATATTACAGCCCATATTGCAGCTATTATCCTGTAGGTGGTTATGGTTATTATCCTGGTAAATATCCTGTTACCGGAACAACATATACGCGTCCGGCATTTAACACCAATAGCTATTTGGGCAGCAGTTATAGCAATTCAAATAAATATTTGAACCCAAGATCAAGTAGTTCTTACCTCAACAATGGTTACAATAATGCGAATGCGGTGAGACCAAGCGCTAATCGCGGAAGCAGTTATTATACTCCTAATAGTTACAATAACAGCAACAGAAGCACTAACAGCACTTCCAGCAGGACTTATAATAACACCAACAGCGCGAACGACAACAGGCCGCAAAGAACTTATACTCCCCCTCCGTCCTATTCCCCTGCACCATCATCATCTGGTGGTAGCTACAGAGGTAGCGGCGGTGGTGGTACTTCTGGTGGTGGAGGTGGCGGTGGCTACAGCAGACCAAGCAGAGGTCATTGATGTAATACCACAAAGACACGATACTTGTAAGGAAACATGCTTTGAAACGTGTTTCCTTTTTTATTAAGACCAGACAGGTTTTCTCAACGTTTTGATTTTATTGAATATGGCTCTAAACCTGTCAGGTCTAGTATTCCTAATTTCTTAGAATTAATCTGGACATGAAAAAAACTCTCGCAGCGATTGGCTTTTTAATCAGTTACGTTTATGGTTATTCACAAGTACCCGAAGATGCCTTGCGTCATTCCTGGGCCACTCCTTCCGGTACCGCCCGCAACCAGGCTATTGGTGGAACAAGTGTGTCTTTAGGCGGTGATATTACTTCACTCTTTTACAACCCTGCAGGTCTTGGTTTGTATAAAACAAGCGAAATTACCTTTAGCCCCGGCCTTTCTTTTTATGGTGGCAAAAGCGATTACAGAGGAACAGACGGCACTAAGGCTGATAATATGACCCGTTTTGTAATTGGAACAAGCGGTATCGTTTGGGGAATGCCAAATTCCTACAAAAAATGGAACAACTCGGCTTTTAGTATTGGGGTAAACCGCACGGCAAATTTCAACTCGACCGTTCATTACAAGGGACAAAATGATTACAGTTCATTTACTACAGAACCGGCAAACGAATTTTATGGCTATTACCAGCAAAACAAAAATTCAGGTACCATCGATCAAATCATAGACCAGGGGATCAAAGATCCATCGCTTTCTTACAATACAAGAATGAGCCTTTCCACCAACCTCGTGAGTGTAGACCCAAGCAACGATGAAGTTTACTCCCGTCCGGAAGATGTTATTTTCCTCGACCACCATCCTCTCCTCCAGGAAAATACAATTACCAATAAGGGGGGCATTACAGAGATTGCAGTTGGATTTGCTTCTTCGAAACAAGATAAACTTTCTATCGGCGGTAGTATAGGAATACCTATTGTTAATTTCCGCAGCCACCACGTTTTCACAGAAAGCAATACAGTGCTGCCCAATGACAGCGTATTCAATAGCATGACATACACGGAAGACTACAAATCAACCGGCGTAGGTTTCAACTTTAAAATCGGTGCGATCTATAAATTTTCTGAGACTTTCAGAATGGGATTGGCAATCCATACACCGAGCCTTTTTGCACTTACGGATACTTATCATGCAAGTATCACCAGTGACATAGGGACCAGGTACGGCAAGTTTACAGAAACGACGGATAATCTGAACTATATATCCAATCTGCCAAATTCTTACAAGTACGATCTGCAAACGCCCACCCGCTTTATGCTGAGCGGAACGTATATGTTTGGTGGCGGCCAGGAAAATGTGAAAAATCAAAAAGGTTTTATTACAGCAGATGTCGAGTACCTGAACCACCGATGGTCGAGATTTTCATCAGCAAATGAAGGTTATGCCGATGATCAAGCCTATTTTGATGGAGTAAATAGTACTGTAAAAGGATATTATCGCGGTGCGTTTAATTTCAAATTAGGCGGGGAAATAAAACTTGAAAAATATATGGTTCGTGCAGGTTTTGCATATTACGGCAATCCTTATAAAGACAAAAGCAATCTGAAAGCAAACCTGATGAATATAAGCGGAGGCCTTGGTTACAGAAACAAAGGAATATTCGTTGATCTATCCTATGTTCAAACGCTTACAAAAGATGTGAACTTCCCTTACCGCATCAGCTCCGGCGACAACACTTTTGCTACAGTAATGGGCAGCAATGGGAACGCTGTACTGACGTTCGGGATCAAGTTTTAATTTTATACTAGAGAATATAAATTTTATTTAAGACGCCCTTGGCGTCTTTTTTTTACCACAGAGAGAAGGAGTTTTTTTTCACAGAGTGAAAGAGAAATTCCTTAAAAACATACAGCTAATAACGACGTGCAGAGCATAAAAGAGTGTTTTACAAACCTCCTTTCCTCTGTGAAAAAAACCTCTGTTACCTCTGTGGTTAAAAAAATCTTAATAAAGTGAGCGGCCTACCGATGAAAAGAAATCTCCAGCACTTCCTTTGTCTTGTCTCCTATCTTAAACCTGTCATCTATTCTCATTCCCACTACCCAAAGGATCTTTTTATTCATTTCCAGCACCCATACCTTGTCTTTATTGGTGAGTGAAACTTTTTGATCGATCAAAAAACGGCTGATCTTTTTCTTTTTCTGCATACCTAACGGGTAGAAATAGTCGCCTTGCTTCCATTTACGCAGCAAGAGAGGAAAAGTGATTTGAGATGCATCGAGTTTGGCAATATCAGTAGAAGCATCGATCTCTCTGTTCGCAGTCTTTTTGAAGATTAATTTGCCTTCGGCAAATGTTATTGCTTCATCATTTGCTTCGATAACGATAATCTGCGCTTGCTCAGTTGCCAATGGCGAAATCACCAGCCAGTTTCTGTTCTTTAGCACCCTGTGCGTTGATGAATCAATGTATTTGCCACTTTCACTTTGTAGCAAATTCCATACTTCCGGCGTTTGAGCAGCCGAAAAATTAAATGGTTGCAATATTTCAAAAAGAATGGTTCTGCCGGCAGGTGTTTGCGCCAATTTTAACACAGGAATTTGCCACTGTTTTCCGTCTTGTACCAACAGTCTTTTCTTTTGTTTGGCCATTGCGCTGCTGTACAAAACCTCTATATCACGGAACCGTTCAATATTGTCAGCGAGATTTTGCGCAGCTTCTGAGTAAATCTTCTCAACCAGAGGAATAACCTGGTGTCTGAAATAATTGCGGGAATATTTATCTGAACTATTGGAGCTATCCTCCACCCAGTCAAGGTTTTCAGTTTTTGCAAATAGTTTCAACTCCTCTTTTCCGGCAAACAGCAGAGGTCTTACAACATGTTCTTTTTTTGGCAAAATACCGTGAAGACCTGCGATACCAGTGCCTTTGAAAAAATTCATCAAAACCGTTTCTACATTATCATCGCGGTGGTGAGCCGTCACCAAATAATTCTTTGCGCCCGCAGCCTGAGTCCATTCTTCACTTTCCAAAATATCCTTAAACCAGTTATAGCGAAGCTTTCTGGCTGCTACCTGTATAGAGATTTTATTCTCATCAACTTCCTTTTTTGTATCAAATCTTTTTATATAAAGCTGCGCTTGATATTTTTCTGCAAGCGAGCGAACAAATTGTTCGTCGCGCTCACTTTCTTCTCCGCGTAACTGAAAATTGCAATGGGCTATGGCAAAAGAAAATCCGATGCGATGCAATAATTCACACACTACAACTGAATCCACACCGCCGCTAACAGCCACGAGCAGTCGATCTTTTGCAGAAAAAAGCTTTTCCTGCTCTATAAAATCTTTAAATAGTTCTTTAAGTCTTTTCATCCGATAAAAACGTGATCTATGGTTGTTTTTTGTAACCGGTACAATGTAGCAAATACTCGAAAAAATCGAAAGTTTACTAGAGTGTTTTTGCTCTTGTAAGAAATATACAAGACAAGTAAATTTAACCCTTATATAAGATTAACCCCTTAACTATGGAGATCATTAATGGCCTTATCACTACCGCAGATGTTTTGTCCGCCCTCATCCTCCTTTGCACCATCTTGTTTATTCTGCTGAAAAAGGGAATGCAATTTACATTCTTAAAATTACTGGCGATAAATGCGGGTTACAATCTTATCATTACCCTGCTGCGTTTGTTCCTGGGCCATGAAAATCCAGCTTATGCGATCGGCTTTAATCTTACCCGTCCTGTAGATATTATTACGGCTTTGCTAATATTATATGTGTTATGGGATAAGCCCCTTTTCAGGAAATTCCTGGTTTTTTCAGTTATACCGGTTATGGTGCTGTGGTTGAAGGAACTTTGCTTTGAACCCATTGATCACATTCATTTAGCAGCGTTGATACCGCCTTCCATGTGGTCAATAATCATCACGGCCGTAGCTTTGGCGCTGCTTTATCAAAAACCGGAAAAGCAAAACTTTGTGTTTACACGCTTCCTGATTGTTTCCGGGTTTATGATCTACAATTTCACCTACTTTATAATTGAAGCGTTGATGCCGTATTACTTCTTTGCAAAAACGTTTGAAGAACAGAGAATGCTGGTGCCGCAAATAGGTTTGCTAAATCTTGGCGCCTACTTTTTTACACGTGTGATCCTTTTGCTGGCCGCCGCAGATTTTCTTTCAGACATTTCTTACAGGAAAACCCAGCTGGCACTACAGCGTCAGTTCTTCCCAAGCCATTTTTAACTCGTTAAAAGCGTGATTATCATTCGCATTTTTAGCAGCAACCATACCTTTCTCATACCACGAAATGGCTTCACTTGTGAGGCCATTTCTTTCTAACAGCTGTGCGAGATGATAATAGGAACCGATGTACGATGGATCGCGGTGCAAAATTGTTTCAAATAAATTCCGGGCTTTCTCTTCATCTCCAGCTTTAATATATTCCAATGCCAGCGCATGTTCCAGGAAATTATCGTTTGGATTTTGCTGTAAAAACTCCTTCAGTTTTGCTATACGGTCCATAAAATCAGTAGACAAAATTTAATTCAAAAAATGTTCTTGCCCTATCTTTACACCGCTTATCTTTGTTTTGGTTGCATAAACAACCTTTTAGTCAACTCTAAATATGCGATATGAAGATTTTAGTTTGCGTTAGTAAGACGCCGGATACTACGGCAAAAATAGCCTTCAGCGATAACAACACGAAATTTGCACAAGACGGTGTGCAATGGATCATCAACCCCTACGATGAATGGTATGCTTTGGTTCGCGCCCTTGAACTAAAAGAAAAAGACAGTTCCATTACGCTTCACCTTGTAACAGTAGGTGCTGCAGATGCAGAACCTATTATCCGCAAGGCCCTGGCATTGGGTGGCGATGAAGCCATTCGTGTAAATTCCGACAATCACGACAGTTTTTACATCGCATCGCAAATTGCAGAGGTGGCTAAGCAAGGTGCTTACGACCTTGTATTCACAGGTAAAGAAACAATTGATTATAACGGATCATCTATTGGAGGTCTGGTGGCAGAACTGCTCGACCTTCCATATGTTGCTCTTGCTACGAAATTTGACTTGAATGGTACAACTGCCACCATTACACGCGAAATTGAAGGCGGTGAAGAGATCAACGAAGTACAATTGCCTTTGGTAGTTAGCTGCCAAAAAGGTATGGCCGAAGCCCGCATTCCAAATATGCGCGGTATCATGGCAGCACGTACAAAACCGTTGAAAGTGGTAGAACCTGTTGCAGTGGACAATCTTACAAGCATTGTAGGTTTTGAATTACCACCTGCAAAATCTGGCGTAAAACTTCTTCCGGCAGATCAGGCGGAAGAATTGGTAAGACTGCTTCACGACGAAGCGAAAGCTATTTAATTAATGTGAAAATATGGAAATGTGAAAATTGTTTTTAGTCTTTCATTTCCACATTTTTCACATTCACCACATTTCTCACATTCATTTATTCAAATTTTCAAATTAACTCATGTCAGTTTTAATATATATCGATCAGGCAGATGGTCACATTAAAAAGGCTTCTTACGAAGTGCTTTCTTATGGCGCAAAAATCGCTGAACAATTAGGAACAACAGCAGAAGGCGTGCTATTAGGTAAAGTACAGGATGATCTTGCTGGTCTTGGTAAATATGGTGTAAAAAAGATCCACCAGGTTACAAATGACAATCTTGCTCATCTTGATGGCCAGGTGTATGCTAAAGTAATTGCACAAGTGGCAGAAAAAACAGGCGCTAAAGTAATTGTATTCTCGAATAACGTTGACGGGAAAGCGATCGCTCCGCGTCTTTCAGCAAAACTAAAAGCTGGACTCGTAACCGGCGCAATGGCACTACCAGATACAAGCAACGGTTTCTCTGTTAAGAAAACTGTTTTCTCCGGTAAAGCTTTCGCGAATGTGGCGATCAATAGTGATATTAAGATCATCGCTTTGAACCCAAATGCATTCCAGGTTACAGAAGGTGCCGGCACAGCAGAAGTGGCTGCATTTGATGCCGCCGTTGACGCTCCAAAAGTAAAAGTTACTGCTACCAATAAAGTATCCGGTGAGGTACCATTGAGTGAAGCTGAAGTGGTAGTAAGCGGTGGCCGGGGTATGAAAGGACCTGAAAACTGGGGCCAGCTTGAAGAGCTTGCATACCTGCTGGGCGCTGCGCTTGCATGTAGCCGTCCGGTGGCAGATGCACACTGGCGCCCTCACCACGAGCACGTAGGACAAACAGGTTTGGCAATCGCTCCAAATCTTTATATCGCTATCGGTATCTCTGGTGCTATTCAACATTTGGCTGGTGTAAACAGGAGTAAGGTAATTGTCGTGATCAACAAAGACCCTGAAGCTCCGTTCTTCAAAGCCGCCGATTACGGTATCGTTGGAGACGCATTTGAAGTACTTCCTAAAATGATCGCTGCAGTTAAAAAACTGAAAGGAGCTTAGTTAATTGATAATTGAAAGTTGAAAATGGAAAATGGGATTAAGAATATCTCATTTTCCATTTTTTTTCATCTAAAAATGCCTATGGGCATAGATATTTTTTCCCACTCAAGCTCATTTTCAATTTTCAACTTTCAATTTTCAATTCCCCAAATTCCTTCCCTTTTTTCAGATTTCAAATTCTTATATTTGCCTTTCAACCATAAAAGTCCGTTTGTAAAAAGCGGATGTGTTTAATTATATGAGGAAAATAGAATTAGAAATTGTGGCCCTATCGCACAGCATTACGCAAACACATTCCTATGCAGTGGTTTTAGGTGAGATAAACGGACTTCGCCGTTTGCCGATTGTCATCGGAGGCTTTGAAGCGCAGGCGATTGCTGTTGCGCTGGAAAAAATGCACCCGAGCCGCCCTCTGACACACGACCTCATGAAAAATTTCATGAGCGCTTTTAATGTTGACCTTACGGAAATCGTTATCAGCGATTTACAAGAAGGTATCTTCTACTCCAAACTTTTATGTGTAAGCGAACACGATACTGTTGAAATTGATTCCCGTACTTCAGACGCGCTGGCATTGGCAGTTCGTTTCGGTTGCCCGATCTATACTTACGAGCACATTCTCGAAAGTGCCGGCATTCTAATGGAAGACACCGGCAAGAAAAAGAAATCGTCTTCTACTACTACCGTTTCTCAAAAAGAGGAAATGACGCACAATGAAGACCTCAAAGCCCTGTCACTGGAAGAATTGAATACTCTTCTTAACGAGGTATTGGAGCAGGAGGACTACATCCGTGCCATTGCTATCCGCGATGAAATAAATAACAGGAAGAGATAACTATTTTGATATTTGTACAGACAACGCACTGCTTTGTCTCGGATTAAAAAATTGATATTCTTTTTGATCAAGACAAGGCGGTGCCTTGTCTCTACAACCCGCTCTCATGATTTCATTTCCCATTTGCAAAATCAATCTTGGACTACATATTGTTGGGAAACGTAACGATGGTTACCACAATCTGGAAACCATTTTCTACCCTATCGCATTGAATGATGTTTTAGAGATCATCCAGGCAGATACATTTTCATTTAAGGCAACAGGCATTCCTGTTGACGGCGATCCGGCAAAAAATCTTTGCGTAAGGGCATATGATTTACTCAAACAAAAATTTGACCTGCCTCCTGTTTATATGCATTTGCACAAAGCCATCCCTTTAGGTGCGGGCCTTGGCGGCGGTTCTTCTGATGGCGCGGCAACGCTTTTGCTGCTCAATCAAAAATTTCAACTGAAACTATCTCCGGGCGAGTTGATCGATTTGGCACTGCAGCTGGGAAGCGATTGTCCTTTTTTTATTATCAATAAACCTTGTATCGCCAGCGGACGTGGCGAGATATTGCAGCCGATTGACGTTCCTGCTTTGAAAGGTCTTAAAATCATAATTGTAAATCCCGGCATACATGTTAATACCGGCTGGGCGTTTTCTCAAATCACACCAACCGCGATCAGTCATTCATTATCTGACATCATTGCACAACCGATAACAACCTGGAAGAACGTTTTAAAAAATGATTTTGAAGAAGCTGTCTTTGCCGCACATCCGGCTATAAAAAACATCAAAGATCAATTGTATGCGCAAGGTGCACTTTATGCGTCCATGAGCGGAAGCGGAGCGTCCTTGTTTGGTATTTTTAACAAAAATAATATCGCAGAACTTCGGTTGCCTGAAAATTACTTTGTGCATCAGTCCGACCTGTAAAAAACTATACCAAAATATCGTCTGGATTTATCCTTGTGATCTTACCTTATTTTAAATAATTAACTCTAAAATGTACACTATATGACTCCCACAAGACTAAAGGTCCTGAAATATTTCCTGCTTCATCAACGCAATGGATTATCAACAAAAGAAATGCTAAAGTTCTTCTTTGATACCTCCTATAGCAAAAAAGCGAAAAGGAAAATAGCCAGTATCGAGGCTGAGGGAAAATTTAAAAAAGTATACTTCAAAGGCTACGACACTCCGATGTATTACCCCGAAAGCATGCCAATAACTTCTCTTGAACGTGTTATTTGCGAAAGCTTCTATGATGCGAACTGGCACTACTATGAAATTCCACAAACCCGTGTTTCTCCGGATGATATTGTAGTGGATTGCGGAGCAGCAGAAGGTTTATTTGGTTTTATTGTAGCGCCTCGTTGCAAAAAAGTGTACGCAATAGAACCTCTAAAAAGTTTTTGTGACAGTTTGCATAAAACATTTGCTCAGTCGAACAACGTCGAAATCCTTCAACTGGGCCTTTCAAGCCAGGATGGCTATGCTTCGATAAGTGAAAACGATATCGCTTCAAGTTTGTCAATTGGAACAGGCGAAGTGAAAGTTGCGACCTTAGACAAACTTTTTTTCGAAAACAACATTCCTGTTAACTATATCAAAATTGACGTCGAAGGCTTTGATGTTGAAACTCTAAAAGGAGCAAAAGAATTAATAAAAAAGAATAAACCTAAAATTGCTGTTACAACTTATCACGAGAAGTCGCATGCCGAAATGATAACAGAGCTCCTCCTATCAATTGTTCCTGAGTATAATATCCACACAAAAGGTATTTACCAGGAAACCGGCTCACCGGTGATGCTACATGCATGGGTTTAAACGTACTATCGATCATGCGCTCCGCACAATAGCCGAGCGTATGATTTCCAAAATATACGTGCATCAGTCTGATTTGAAGAAAACTGAACTTTTATTAAATTTTAATATCGTTTGGATTAATTCTTACAATCTTGCCGTCGCGAGAAACGACTAAATCCGTTTTCTTGCTTTTTTTAAACTCAATTAGTCTTTTGTAAGACTCCTTGAGTCCTAGCAAGATCTTCTCTTTACGTTCTAATGCTTTACTTATTTCGTCCATAGAGAAATTTTAAATTATCATACATCTTCTGATTCGAGACTTGAATGTCTTGCGGAGCGATTTTAAGCGCAATCAAATCAGGCGTTCCTTCTGAGTTATCAAAAATGAGAATTTCATCTACAATTTCAAGGTAAATATCGAACAAATTTCTTAGCCCGCCTATATATCGCCTTTCAATTACCTCGGGCTCAATATTGTGACCGCCTTCGGAAACTCTGGTTTTCACCCGCTGTTTTGCCAATTCAACAGAATTTAAATGAAAAAACAACAAAATAGTTCTGTAACCTTTTCTTTTGCTTCCCTGATTTTATTCTTATAGCTTCTGCTAGAAAGCGTTTTCTCAAAAGCAAAGCTTTTATTCTCGTTCAGCAATTCATTGATACGTTGAAGCATTATTCTTCCCGCTTCAAGAGCAACGCCTTCTGGCTGAAAAGGGGACAACCCCTTTGCAATTTCATCAGCATTGACAAACTCCCTAATATTCAACATCGCAGGTAGAATAGTGAATGAGGCAGTAGTCTTACCCGCTCCATTACAACCTGCAATAATGTACAGATTTCTTTCCTCCATATTCACAAATATACCCCTTACCTTTTAACAAACTCCGTTTGCTGATACCTGTAAAAAACCCTTACTTTGTACTAACACGAAACATATTGAGACCAGATTATTCTCATAAAATATTTTCTGATGAGCGTGGACACTACATTTTCCTCATAGTGACGCTCGCAACCGACTCGGCCATATAATCTCCGTTACATAGTTCTTATGCAATGCCAGTATGCTTTATGCAGCTGCATTTGTTGCTATACACCGACACGATTTATTTTTCACTTAATACTAAATTAAACATGATTGCTTCAAATTCAGGCGCACCTGAGGTGGTTGCCGCACACGACTTTTTACAACTTAATGGCACTGACCACGTTGAGTTTTACGTAGGTAATGCTAAACAGGCCGCACACTTTTATAAAACAGCATTCGGCTTCCAGGACCTGGCATATGCCGGACCGGAAACAGGTGTTCGCGACAGAGCTTCTTACGTTTTGCAACAAGGTAAAATCAGATTAATATTTACTACTGCATTGCGCTCTGAAGGCCCAATCGCTGAGCATGTTAAAAAACATGGTGACGGCGTCAAAATACTTGCGCTGTCTGTGGATGACGCTTACGGTGCCTTTGAGGAAACAACTTCACGTGGTGCCAAAGTTTACATGGAACCAACTACTCTGATGGATGACAACGGTGAAGTGAAAATGTGTGGTATCTACACATACGGCGAAACTGTTCACCTTTTTGTAGAAAGAAAAGATTACAAAGGCGTTTTCATGCCGGGGTTTGTTGAGTATAAAACTAACTATCATCCGGACTCAACAGGCTTACAATATATTGATCACTGCGTGGGTAATGTGGACTGGAATCGCATGATTCCTGTAGTTGAATGGTATGAAAAAATCATGGGCTTCACCAACATTCTTTCATTTGATGATAAACAAATCAACACCGAGTACTCCGCTTTGATGAGTAAAGTAATGAGTAACGGTAATGGATATGTGAAATTCCCTATCAACGAACCGGCTGAAGGCAAAAAGAAATCGCAGGTAGAAGAATACCTTGAATTCTACGAAGGTGAAGGCGTTCAACACATTGCGGTAGCTACAAAAGATATCGTTACTACCGTAAGAGCGATGAAGGCCCGCGGCGTTGAATTTTTACCGGCTCCTCCGGGTGCTTACTACGATGAACTTTCAGCTCGTGTGGGCAAAATTGACGAAGACATTGCTCCACTAAGAGAATTGGGCATTTTGGTGGACCGTGATGAAGAAGGCTATTTATTGCAGATCTTTACAAAGCCTGTAGAAGACAGACCAACTCTCTTCTTCGAAATCATTCAACGTAAAGGTGCTAAAAGCTTTGGCGCAGGCAACTTTAAAGCATTGTTTGAAGCGATAGAAAGAGAGCAGGCATTAAGAGGGAATTTATAAGAAAGTTGTAAGTTATAACTTACTACTCATAACTTACTACTCATAACTCATAACTTGTTTGTCATGCCACACTATTTCAAACTGGGGGAAATTCCTCATAAACGACATACGCAGTTCCGCAAAAAAGACGGTACGCTTTACTCGGAGCAGCTTTTTTCAACGGAAGGATTTTCCAACGATTATTCTTTGCTGTATCACGTACATCCGCCAACACAGATCATTAAAGCAGTGACGGGCAAAGACGTTTCGCCAAAGATCGCACAGCAACATACATTGGCACATCATAGTTTCGATGGTTTCAAAGTAAAGCCGGAGAAAGATTTTCTCGACAGTCGCAAAGCTGTTTTGGTAAACAATGATTGCCACATTGTATTGGCCGCTCCACAGCAAAGCATGAAGGATTACTTCTATAAAAATACTGATGCAGATGAAATGATCTTTGTGCACGAAGGAAGTGGCGTGCTGAAAACTGTTTACGGCCAGTTGCCTTTTTCTTACGGAGACTATTTGGTGTTGCCGAGAGGCACTATCTATCAAATAGAATTTGCAACGGAAAACAACAGACTGTTCATCGTTGAATCATTCAGTCCGATCCGTTTTCCGAAAAGGTATCAAAGCAAGTATGGGCAATTGCTGGAACACGCGCCATACTGCGAAAGAGATATTCGCACGCCGCAGGACCTGCAAACAATTGATGAAAAAGGCGACTTTTTTATCAGGGCGAAAAAGAAAGGCATCATGTACGATCTACATTACGGGACACATCCGTTTGACGTTGTAGGCTGGGATGGCTGCTGCTACCCTTTTGCTTTCAGCATTCACGATTTTGAACCGATTACAGGTCGTGTACATCAGCCGCCACCGGTACATCAAACCTTTGAAGCCAACAACTTCGTAGTGTGCTCCTTCGTACCGAGATTGTTTGACTATCATCCGCAAGCCATCCCGGCTCCATACAATCACTCCAACATTGACAGCGACGAATTACTATACTATGTTGACGGGGATTTTATGAGCCGCAAAAATGTGACTCGCGGTATGATCACATTGCACCCGGCAGGAATTCCACATGGCCCACATCCGGGAATGGTGGAAAAAAGCATCGGTGCAAAAGAAACAAAAGAACTCGCCGTAATGGTAGATACGTTCCACCCCCTCATGCTCACCCAGGAAGCGCTGGAGATTGAAAATGAGGGGTATATAATGAGCTGGGCGGAGTAATTAATAATTAATAAAGAATAGTGGGGCCACTTAAAAAAAAATATCGCACAACCTTTAGAGTTCGTGTTGATTTTGAAGACCGCCCTATTAATTATTCTTTATTAATTATTAATTCGCCCTCGGTTATTTAAACAATAAAACAAGATTTGGCGCAACATGAAACTTCTCTCTTATATCGAAAAAGGCAGTGAGCAATTGGGTTTGCTGCATGAAGGTAATGTGTATGATATGCAAAGTTTGCATCCACAGCTGCTTTCGAAAATGGCTTTGTTCCTTGGCGATTGGGATACGCAGATCAGACTGGCGTCGCAGGCATTGGAACAAATTATCAGCGGGAAATTAGTGGTGACCAGCACGCCGTTTGGTCAGGTACAATTGCTTTCGCCGGTTCCGCGTCCTACATCCATGCGTGACGGTTATGCGTTCCGTCAGCACGTAGCAGCGGCGCGTCGTAACCGCAAAGTGCCGATGATACCTGAGTTTGATCAATATCCGATCTTTTATTTTACCAATCATCAGGCAGTGGATGGACCAGGAAAAATTTATTGCATGCCGGATCATTTCAACAAACTTGATTTTGAACTGGAATGTGCGATCGTTATTTGTAAAGAAGGCAGAAACATTAAAGCGAAAGATGCTGATGAATACATCGGCGGCCTCATGATCATGAACGATATGAGTGCCCGCACTTTGCAAATGGAAGAAATGTTACTGAACCTTGGCCCTGCAAAAGGAAAAGATTTTTCTACGACGCTTGGACCATATTTGGTTACAAAAGACGAATTGACAAACTACGAAGTTCCTGCAAAGCCAAACCATGAAGGTAAATCCTGGAACCTAGCTATGAAATGTTTTGTAAACGGTAAACAAGTAAGCGCAGGCAATCTTGCAGACATGGATTGGACATTCGCTGAAATAATCGAACGTGCGAGCTATGGCGTTACGCTTTATCCGGGTGATGTGATTGGCAGCGGTACTGTTGGTACAGGATGTTTCCTTGAACTGAACGGCACAGGCAAATTAGAAAACCCTGATTATAAAGAACAGTGGCTGCAAGATGGCGATGTGGTGGATATGGAAATTGACGCACTGGGCAAACTCTCCAATACTATTGTAAAAGAAGACACTGATTATTCCATTTTACAATTGAAAAAACATGCTCATCAATCTTAGTGAAATAACCACTGTACAAAGGCAGCAATATTTGCAACACGCCATCGCACCAAGACCGATCGCGTTTGCAAGCACGATTGATGCGGAGGGCAATGTAAACCTTAGCCCATTTAGTTTTTTCAATCTGTTTTCGTCTGACCCGGCTATTGTTATATTTTCTCCAAGCCGGAGAGTGAGAGATAATACCGTAAAGCACTCCCTGCTGAACGTGCAAGAAGTGCCGGAAGTGGTAATCAATATTGTGGATGAGGACATGGTGCAACAGACCAGCCTTGCGTCCTGCGAATATGAGAAAGGGGTAAACGAGTTTCTTAAAGCGGGCTTTACACAAGAACCTGCAACATTGGTAAAACCGCCAATGGTGAAGGAATCTAAAATAAAACTGGAATGTAAGGTTATTGAAGTTAAACCGCTGGGAACCAATGGCGGTGCCGGCAATCTGGTGATTTGCGAAGTACTTTGCATGCATATCGACGAAACCATTTTGGACGGCAAAGGCATGATTGATCAGCGCAAAATACACCATGTCGCAAGGTTGGGAAGCAACTGGTACGCCCGCATTACGCCGGATAATTTGTTTGAGGTAGAAAAGCCGAATACCAAGCTTGGAATTGGCGTTGACAAACTGCCTTCATTTATAAGAGAGCATAACACACTGACTGGCAACCATTTGGGTCAACTGGCTAATGTGGACATTTTACCGGCCGCAGAAGCCACTTTTAGGGATGAAAAACTATCCCAACTTGCCCAAACGACCAACGGCGAAAAAGCCAAACAAATCGCTCAGTACGCCGCGGAACTGCTGAACGAGGGCAAGGTGAATGAGGCCTGGCAAGCGTTATTACGCCTTGCTCAATAATTTGAAAATTTGAAAAATGTGGTAATTTGAAGATTCTTTCTGTGCATTTCCCTAACAAAGGGTAAACACCCGAAGCAGCTAATTTTCAAATTTTCAAATTACCACATTTTCAAATTAAGTACTTTTGCAGCCTGAAATTTGGGCAGTATGGAAATCTATAAGGAATTCTCTTTTGATTCAGCGCATTTTTTACCGAATGTACCGGAAGGGCACAAGTGCAAAAACATGCACGGCCACACCTACAAACTGAAAGTTTTCATTCAGGGAAAACCGGATGAGCATTACGGCTGGATCATGGATTTCAAAGAATTGAAAGACGCTATCGCGCCTATCATTGACACACTTGATCACAAACTGATCAATGATGTACCCGGTCTGCAAAACCCCACTGCGGAAAATATTACCATCTGGATCTGGAATACATTAAAACCTGTTTTACCAAAACTCAGCAGAATAGAATTGTATGAAACACCGACAACAGGGGTGATTTATTCGGGCGAATAAATCAATTAATAATTAAAAAATAATAGGTGCAGAACCGAGATAGTTGTCATTCATCGCTTATTGCATTGATTAGAGTTACTACGGTTCAACTTCCGATTTTACTTCGTATCGGAATCGCGATGAGACATCAATCGCGACGACGCAATTGAAGCTTAATGCTTATTCCACCGCTCACCTCACAACAAATATTTTCTAAGAGATACAAATTCAAGATGACAACAACCTCTTTCGCCGCCACACCTATTAATTATTCATTATTAATTGTTAATTGAACTTTTCTTATCTTGCATCTATCAGAACACTAATTCACATACCACATTTTCTTTCTTTCAACCTTGATTTCCTTAATCATCGAGGTTAGGTAATGTGCTACCCGCTGCATCTGGCGGGCAATTTCACCTGTCATTTATTTTTACCAATACTGTGTTGACACTAACTGCGTGCTGCACTATTATATCAACTTTTTAAAGACTGTTATCATGGAACAAACCCTTTCTGTAAGTGAGCAAACCAACTATTATTTGTCGCTGGAAGAAAAATATGGCGCACACAATTACCACCCGCTTCCTGTTGTTTTAAACAAGGGAGAAGGCGTTTTTGTGTATGATGTTGATGGCAAGCGCTACTACGATTTCCTGAGCGGCTATTCGGCTGTAAACCAGGGGCATTGCCATCCTAAAATTGTCGCGGCACTTATTGAACAGGCGCAAGAGCTTACGCTTACGTCTCGTGCTTTCTATAATAATTTGCTGGGAGAGTTTGAGAAAATGATCACCAACATTTTCGGTTTCGATAAAGTATTGCCAATGAACACTGGTGTTGAGGCGGTGGAAACAGCTATCAAACTTTGTCGCCGTTGGGGTTACTTGGTGAAAGGCATTGAAGATAATAAAGCAAAGATCATTGTGTGTTCTGAAAATTTCCATGGCCGTACCAGTACGGTGATCTCTTTCAGCAGTGATCCTGCTTCTTACAGCAAATTCGGGCCTTATACTCCGGGCTTCGAGATCATTCCTTATAACAATATTGAGGCGTTGGCAAATGCGTTGCAGGATAAAAATGTTGCAGGTTTTTTAGTAGAACCCATTCAAGGGGAAGCAGGTGTTGTGGTACCGACAGAAGGCTATTTGAGTAAAGCAAAACAATTGTGTGAAGTGCACAATGTACTTTTCATTGCAGATGAAATTCAAACTGGGTTGGCAAGAACAGGAAAAATGCTAGCCTGCGATCACGAGAATGTGCATCCGGATATTTTGATTCTTGGCAAAGCCTTGAGTGGCGGCACTTTGCCGGTAAGTGCAGTATTGGCAAATGACGAATTAATGCTCACCATTAAACCAGGTGAACATGGTTCTACCTACGGCGGAAATCCATTGGCTTGTAAAGTAGCGATGGCTTCATTGAATGCCTTGATAGATGAAAAGATGGCTGAAAATGCAGAAACATTGGGCCAATATTTCAGAGAAAAAATTGAGGCATTGAATTCTCCTCACATCAAATTGATCCGTGGTAAAGGCTTGCTGAATGCCATTGTTGTAGATCATGCAAACCGCGAAGCTGCATGGGACCTGTGTTTACAACTAAAAGAAAATGGCTTGCTGGCAAAACCAACTCACGGCGATAAAATACGTTTCGCACCTCCACTGGTGATTACCAAAGAACAGATTGATGAGTGCGTGGGGATTATTGCGGAGAGCCTGAAGGTGCTGGATTGATTGAATAGACTGAATGAACTGAATAGACTGAAACGTTGCTTGTGTAATCATTGAACTAGTGATGGAACGTCCTCGTTATAGATCAGTTTATTCAGTTCATTCAGTCTATTCAGTTATTCGATTATTCATTTTACATTTACCCCATGGAGCATCACGACCACCAACACAAAGAACTACATCTTCAGAGTTCGGATATTCTTACAGATATTGTTATCGGGATGAGCGATGGCCTTACGGTTCCGTTCGCATTAGCAGCGGGTTTGAGTGGCGCTGTTTCTTCGACGCATTTGATTGTAATTGCAGGTTTGGCAGAGATTGCAGCAGGTTCCATTGCGATGGGACTTGGTGGTTATCTTGCGGGCAAAACAGAAATTGATCACTATAACTCAGAATTGAAACGTGAGCATGACGAGGTGGAAACGGTTCCTCATAAAGAAAAAGCAGAAGTAAAAGAGTTCTTTGCTAATCTTGGTCTTAGTGAAGATGTACAGCAGCAAGCGGTTGAGGAGATGACGAAAGACAAAGAAAAATGGGTTGACTTCATGATGAAATACGAGTTGGGACTTGACAAGCCAGACCCTAAAAGAGCAAGGAACAGCGCTTTCAATATCGGTTTGTCTTATGTCGCCGGTGGCATTGTTCCGTTGTTGCCATATTTCTTTATCGATACGCCCTTACAGGCGTTAAAAATTTCCGCGGTTGTTACACTAATTTGTTTGTTTGCATTTGGGTTCTTTAAAAGTAAAATTACCGGTGTGAATCCGTGGGGCGGCGCATTACGTGTAACTGTCATTGGCGCTATTGCCGCAGGTTGTGCGTTTGGCATTGCGAGATTGATTCAGTCGTAGTAATTAATAATTATCGGAGGTGCTAACCCTTACAAATTATGACTTCAAAACTCTTCAGTTATCAAGAGGTTAACATTCATAAGAGAATGCAACAGCTATTAATTTTTAATTATTAATTATTAATTGCTCTACCATCACATCCCAATGCGAAATCAACAACTCAAACCTGTGTTGTTCATCTTTTTTTAGCTTCTCCTGATCGGGATATAGCTGCTTTTTGTAGGGATCGAGAAGATCGGTAGCGAAGGCCAGTGCCGCATTTTTAAACACGATTGTTACACGAAAATCCCATCTTGTGTCTTCGCCGGAATGTAACATTGGAGCCTGTGCCGAAACGCTGATAATGTCCCCTTTTTCTATCGCTTTCTTCAATAAAGGATAATGATTTTTCTTCCACAGATCAATGAATTCACCTGCAGATCCCCATTTTACTTTGTAATAATTTTCGATCGTAAAATATTCGTTTGTATTGCTTCGTTGTTGTGCGTTTGAATTGATTGCCATAAAAGAAACAATAACAACCAGTAACAATGATTGTAAAAGCTTGCATTTCATAAACAGTGTTTTTCCATAAACTACTCATTTTTAACACAGCATCCAAACGATCGGCAGGGGCATGTCTTTTGAATATACCTCTTTATCTGTATCATTTTCTCTTCCCATTATTATTCAAGCCAAATAAAATGACCATGAAAACAGGACACATTTTATTGATTATAACCATTGCTCCTCTGCTGTCTTTTGCGCAGCAAAAAGATACTTTACCGCCGCCGAATGCAACAAAATCACACATGAACTTCAGCAAGGTGAAAGGGTGGAAAGACGGAGCAAAACCAATTGCACCGGAGGGCTTTACAGTGGAGTTATATTATGATGGTTTACAAAATCCCCGCTGGCTGTACGTGCTTCCTAATGGCGATGTGTTAGTGGCAGAATCAAATACTCATCATGGATTCTTTGAAAAGATAGGCGCTGCGTTTATTGGTGCGAACAAATCCAACAGCATGAAGAAAAGCGCGAACCGGATCACTTTGCTTCGCGATGCTGATCACGATGGCAAACCGGAAATAAAAGAAACTTTTTTGAACGGACTCAAACAGCCATTCGGAATGTTGTTAATTGGCAATCATTTTTATGTCGGAAATACAGATGCACTTGTACGTTACACTTATGAAAACGGAGCTACGCAAATCACGTCCAAGGGCGAGAAATTGCTAGATCTTCCTGATGGGAAAATCAATCGCCACTGGACGAGAAATCTCATTGCCAACAAAGACAATTCAAAAATATACATAGCCGTCGGCTCGGGCACTGATCACGGTGAGAAAGGTTTGGAAAATGAAAAATTAAGGGGAAATATTCTCGAAGTAAGTCTTGATGGAACTGGGATGCGAGTGTACGGGGCAGGCCTTCGCAATCCTGTGGGCATGGCCTGGGCGCCGGGCACAGAAACACTTTGGACCTCCGTAAATGAACGCGACGAATTGGGCGACAATCTCGTGCCTGACTACCTGACAAGTGTTAAAGAGAATGGCTTTTATGGCTGGCCGTATTGTTATTGGGGTCAGCATCTTGATCCCCGCGTAGAGCAGGTACAGCCTGATCTTGTTCAGCGGGCGATAGTGCCGGATGTGCCGCTGGGTTCGCACACAGCGTCTTTGGGCCTTGCTTTCTATGACAAAAAAGCTTTTCCGGAAAAGTATCACAATGGGGCATTTATTACACAACATGGCTCCTGGAACCGCAAGCCTATCGCAGGATACAGGGTGCTATTTGTTCCGTTTAAAGATGGCAAACCATCCGGCAATCCCGAAGAATTCTTAACCGGCTTTATTAAAGATCTTGACAAAGGAAAGGTACGTGGTCGCCCGGTTGGTATCGTTGTTCTTCCTGATGGCTCGATGTTGATTACTGACGATACGAGTAATAAGATTTGGAGAGTAAGCTATGGCAAGTAATTAAGAATTAGCAATTAAGAATTAAGAATTGTTTGAGCGTATTATTCATTACAATTTCGGAAAAGCGAGTTGTAGAATATGAATTTGGCTGACCACACTTTGAAGAATTCTTAATTCCTAATTCTTAATTTCTAATTTCTAACGTCCAATGCTCTCATCACATTATTCCTATACAACTTCCCTACAGGAATTTCTGATTTTTCTACTTCAATGACTTCGTTTGTAAAAGAACGAATCTTTTCGAGAGATACGATAAAGGAACGGTGCGTGCGGAGAAACATATTGCCGGGCAACATTGCTTCGAGTGATATGATGGATTGACGAGTTACAATGGTGCCATTGCCGGTAAAGACTTTTACATAGTCCTTCATGCTTTCGATGTAGTGAATATCGCGCAGCATAACCTTTACCATTTTTCTATCAGCGCGGAAGTAAACAAAACTTTCTTTAACGGCGGGAGCTTCGTTGCTTACAGTGGTTTCAGTAAGTTGATTACTGCCTTTTGCATACAATACTTTGTTGATCGCTTTTATGAACCTTTCAAATTGTATTGGTTTCAATAAATAATCAACAGCATCAAGATCGTAGCTTTGAATGGCATAATCAGAGTAAGCAGTTGTGAAAATTACAGCCGGAGGATTTTTAAGTGTTTTAAGAAAATCAATGCCACTGAGTTGCGGCATTCTTATATCAAGAAAAATAAGTTGTACTTCGTGCTGTTGCAGATACGACAAAGCCTGTATGGCATTTCCACACTCTCCCACCCATTTTAATGCAGGCATTGCTTCAATGTAGTTTTTGAGTATGCTGCGTGCAGGTGGTTCGTCATCTATCACCAGGCATTTGATCACATTTGGGTCACTCATAATCAGGCATATTTTAGGGCGACTGCCGGCATCTTAACTTTTTGTTGCTGTAGTTCAATGTCAAGATTCACAACAAACACATCAACATCTTCAATGATAGAGAAGCTATGTTTTCCTTCATATAAAAATTGCAGCCGCTTCGTCAAATTCTGCAAACCAATTCCTCCCACTTTTGCAATTCCTTTGGAAGGAGCTTTACCATTCATTATTTTCAAATGCATAATATTCTTTTCAAAATAAATATGCATGTTGATCCATGGGTTCTCAAGCATTTCGCTGGCGCCGTGTTTAAAACTATTTTCGACAAGAGGCAAAAGCAACAGCGGCGCAATCTGGTATTCATCCACTTCTCCTTCCACATCAATATTTATGTCGGGCTTATTGCCGTAACGAACAGTCTCTAATTTTACATAATTTCTGATCATTTTTATTTCCTTGCTTAACGGCACTAATGGCTGATTGCATTCATACAGGATGTAACGTAGCATATCTGAAAGTCCCAACACAAGCCCCGAAGCAACAGGAGATGAATCTTGCGTATGTGCATATACGTTATTTAGCGTATTGAACAAAAAATGAGGATGCACCTGGGCCTTCAATAACTGCAATTGTGTTTCTACATTTTCTTTTTGCAGTTGCAGGTTGCGTTGTTCTTTTACATACCAGTATTTCATGAGCTTTATCGCGGCCGCCATTCCACCTATGGTAATACCACCGCGAAGCCCTGCAAGGAATGACAAAAAGAATGTTGCATAGAGAGAACTGGTAACGCTCGTGTACATCTGCGGAAAGAACATTTTCCTGAAAGGCATTACCAAATAGTTTGCAATCATCGCGGAAATTATGCCGGTTGAAACGACTACAATGATTACCATTATTGCGGCCATTGGATATTTTCCTTTCAGGATAAACCTTGGCACCACAAAGTACATAAGTGTGTAAGCCATGAAAATATGTGCGGGCAGAAATAGAAGCGATTCGGCCAGTGCACATGACAGTCGCTGGGTATAAGGAACAAAGGCCGAACCACAACCAAATGAATATAGAACTCCGCTGAATATCCACCAGCTGAACCACCACAGCAAATGCCGCGTATACTTGTATTTGTCGGAAAATAAGAGCGGATATTTTTCCATAACTACGAGGAATTTAAGCCTCCTTACTAAGTTACAAAAATGTTCAGCCTTTGAAAACCCGTAAAATCTGATAAGCGACGAACATTCGCTTTTTGTATACAGAAAATCTCAGGCTCCGTACAGACAAGGCATTGCCTTGTCTCAGCCAAAATTCCAACAAATGCGAAGACAAGGCGGTGCCTTGTCTCTACTTCAATACCTTGGCTACGATGGCTTCATCTTCTCTTAGTGTGTGTTTTTCTTCCCAGGCTACGATGGATGCATCCAGCGCATCTTTCAGCTTCATCAATGTCTTTTTCTTGTTGATATTTAGAGAGGTGCCGATCAGTTTTTCCCTGTAAACAAGTTGATTTTCATTGTTATAAAAGTTGATAACGGAAAATGAATTTCCTTTCTTGTTGTCTTCGAGAACCCAGTAGCCTTTGTCGGATATCCATTTAGGAGTTTTAGCAGCGCTTTCGTCTTGAGCACTTGCTTTAAAGCCAGTGGCAGTAACAACGATCGCGAGGATCAGGAGCATCTTTTTCATAACAAATCATTTTAAAAATTAAGGTCAGTATTGTTTTGTCGTATAAAATTATTCAACGGCAAACCTTTAATTTTTAATAATCGCGGGAGATGGGGAAATGAGAGATAGATTGCAGGGAATGTGCGATGAAATGATTTCGTCGATGATGCAGGAATCAGAAATTAGTTTTCTGTGCAAGACTCAGATTTACCACTAAGGCACTAAGGACACTAAGTTTCACTAAGAGTGGTTTTAATTTCAGCGATTCCTTAGTGAGGCTTAGTGTCCTTAGTGCCTTAGTGGTAAAAAAAACTACTTCACTTCAGGCCAGTCGTTTATCCACGTAAGTTCTTCGATGCGTAGCTTTGGCTTTCCATTGTCGTGGGCATCGTAGCCGTGGAAGATGAGATAATCTTTGTTGTCAAATGTTGCGACCGCATTATGTCCTACACCGTACCAGTTGCTATCGCCTTGGAGTAGCAGTGTTCCACCGCCTAGTGCCATGTCTTTATTGTTTTTGTCAAGATAAGGCCCGGTTACTTTTTCGCATCTGCCCACCATCATTTTGTAAGTGCTTTTCGGACCGCGGCAGCAATAATCAAATGACACAAAGAGATAAAAATATTTTCCTTTCTTAAAGATGAATGGTGCTTCTATGGCGCCGTCACCTGCAGCAGAATCTGCAGCAGAACTTCTCGGACGTGATGCAAGAGAGTGCCACTCTTCCGGTTGTGCTACTTTCTCCAAGTTGCTATCCAGCTTCACCAGTTTTATGCCGTCCCAAAATGAACCAAAATCCAGCCATGCAGTTTTATTTTCCTCTACGATCAAATTAGGATCGATGGCGTTCCACTTGTCTCTGTTGGGTACAGATTGAATGACTTTTCCAAGATCAGTCCATTTATAGTTTGGAGACCGAGGATCTAATGTTTTATTAATTGCAAGACCAATGCAAGAAGTGTTTTTTCCAAATGCGGAAACCGCGTAGTACAAATAAAATAAGCCATTATGAAAACTGATATCAGGCGCCCACACATGTCCCTTAAAGCCAGGAACTGCATCCACGGCCCATTGCGGAGCTTTCTCAAAAACAGGCTTCTCTTTTTTCCATTCTTTCATATTGGTGGAGGACCAAACAGAAATGCCCATGCCGGTACAGAAAATATAATACACACTATCCTGTTTAATGATTACCGGATCATGTACAGAAATGCTTGTCTCTGGCTTTTGCGCCTGTGCCAAAATTGAACAAGCTAATAAACTAAGAAGTAAAATATTTTTCATGGTATTACTTATTTGGAATATGGCACACAGATGACACGGATTAGACTGATACAAGGATCTTTTGGTCAAAAAAGAATTCCATACGCCTCTAATCCCTAGTTCCTAACTTCTAATTCCTAAAAAAATAGGGTTCAAGGTATAAGATTCTCATCTCACCTCAAACCCGTTTTAACAACAACTGAGAACTTATATTTTCACTCGTAGCACGCTAAATGAATAAGGTGCTGCAGAGAGATTTATTTTTTTACCGCTTAATTTAATCGTTGATTGTTTTGGAGAGACTTTTGCAGGATCGTTGAATGAATTCACCGCCATCAAGTCATCGCTTTGCAAAACAGTCAACGAGCCTTGTGAAGCTAACTTCTTAACACCATCGAGCGACAGCGACGTTTCCTGTGCCTTGTTCGATGCGTTTACCAATTTGATGATCAACTCACTTGTTTTGGTATCGATTGCGGCAGCAGCATACAAACTATCCTGACCTGCTACGACATCGTTGTTTAAAGTAATCGGCACTACTTTGTTTCCTTTGTTTAAAGAGAACAGTTGCTGCACATAGTAATCAGGTGTTCCGTAAGATTTCAGGTTGTTTACCCAAATAAGATCCGGCGTCCATTGCCAACCGTCCGCATGTGCGAATAAAGGTGCATATGATGCCATATTAACCACATCTGCATTACGTTCTAAGCCCGTCATGAAAGCAGCTTCAGACAATGCTGTCAACCAGCAGTTTCTGTTATCTACACTTACTGTTTTATCGCTTTGCGCAGCGTATTCGCCACCAAATATTTTTGAACCGTTGCGCGGATAACTATCATATCGTTTGGCATTCTCAAAGAACCATTCTGGCTTGCGATAATAATGCTCGTCGATAATGTCTGCGTTCATTTTGCGAAGCTCATTATTCAGGTAGTCGAAACGTTCGCCGTTAGGATCGGTACCGGAGCTGTTCACCAATTTGAAATCAGGGTATTTTGATTTGATCGCTTTTGTAAAAATTTTCAAACGCTCCACGTATTGCGGCCCCCAGTTTTCATTTCCAACACCCATCATTTTTAAATTGAATGGAGTTGGATGTCCCATGTCTGAACGCACCTTACCCCATTTTGTCGAAACATCGCCGTTGGCAAATTCGATCAGGTCGAGTGCGTCTTGCACATAAGGATCGAGTTCATCAAGTGTAGCAACTTCTGCAGAGTTGAATTGGCAAGCCATGCCGCAATTCAATATTGGCAATGGTTCGGCACCAATATCTTCTGCCAGTTGAAAATATTCGAAGAAGCCTAATCCGAATGTTTGAAAGTAATCCGGTGTTGGACGGTGTGCAAATTCAAAGTTCCAGCGATTGATCAGCAATTGTCTTTCTTCTACCGGACCAATTGTTTTTTTCCACTGATATCGTTGTGAGAGATCAAAGCCTTCTACGATACAACCACCGGGAAAACGGATGAAGCCGGGCTTCATATCTGCAAGCAATTGCACCATATCGGCACGCATACCGCCCGGTCTGTTTTTCCATGTGTCGCCGGGAAACATAGAGATCATGTCTAAATCAATAATACCATTTCCTTCGATTGTTATTTTCAATTTTCCTTTCAATTCAGTTGCTGTTGCATTGAAGCTTGCAGTTGCTTTGTGCCATGCATCACCGGATTCCTGCGGAGTGATGGTTGTACCACCAATGCTTTTTCCATTTGCATCCAGCAATTCAACAGTTAGTTTTACGCCCGGTTGTTGTTGATGATACATGAAAGAAAAATCATACCGCAGATCTTTCTTAATTCCCATGCCGCGAAAACCTTCATTCACCAATTCTATATCGCCTTTAGATGCATTGTTCGCTGTAACTCTTAAATATCGAGGGTTTGCAGTGTTTACATCTTTTCTGTTTACTACTAATACATCGCCTTCTGCTTTGCGTTTTACAGCCCAACCCATTAGTGGTCTGAAAAATTCAAATGAGCGATTTTTTACCATCTCGGCATAAATGCCGCCGTCTGCACCAAGGTTAATGTCCTCAAAGAACACACCCCACATCGTTGGCTGGATGTCTGCTTTCGGTTGGTTCACTTTTACCATCAATTGCTTTTGCGATCGTGCGTTGGGTACGCCGAGCGCAAGGGAAGCAATGATTAAGAAACTAAATTTTCGCATGATATAGTAAATGTTGAGTTCAGTTAGGAATTAGAAATTAGGAAGCAGGAATTAGACGAGGCTATCATAACCTTTTTACTTTTTCTTTCCCCATATTGCGGTGCCTGTATTGTTAAGGCCGGAGAAAATGATCGTTTGTTTTTTGTGTTCCCAGTCGCGTCCTTTTTGTACAAAAACTTTGTCTGTGTAACCGTTGCTCCAGTGCATTTCAAGCCATGGTGCGGTGTATGTCCATGTACTTGCTGCATCGCCGTTTAGTGTTCCATTCGCACCGATCGTTAAGCCTTGCGATACCTGGAAATCAGGAGATGCTTGTTCAGCTGAATAACCGGGCACAACACGATATCCTAAAATAATTTGCTCCCAATTTCCAGCAAGACTGTCTTTTGCAACAAGGCTGTTATCCTCCCACGCATATCTTTCAGGTGATGCAACAGGCCAACCATCTTTTGTCCAGAAAAGTTTTCTTACATGAAGATCCATAAAGTATTTGTTTATGGCCGGTCTGCCCTGATGCCCGATGTAATAATTTCCTGCGCCATCGTCAAACACAGTACAGTGTGACACGCCCTGCCATCCGCTGTGGTCGCTGAATTGATAAGGCGCAACGATCATTGGTGCGTGATCAACATCTGTGTTGATATCAACACCATTGAAATCATAGAACGGACCTTGAGGACTATCGCCTTTTCCAACACGTATATTGTATTTTGTTTCCAGCCAATCGTAGGCAATAAAGAGATAATATTTTTTCTGATCAGCGTTGTAAATAATTTCTGCACCCTCGATATTGCCATTGTATTTTCCACTCGTGTATCCACGATTGGCAACACGTACGCCAATATCTCCGTTGCTGTTCGCAAGTCCTGTTGCAGGATCTAATTTCAGCACGTAAATGCCATCCCATGCAGAACCGTAATACATCCAATGCTCGCCAGCAGGAGTTACAATTACAGTTGGATCAATCGCATTCGTTTGACGAATGGCATTATTAGTGGAAACAACAACTGTTCCTTTTTCAGTCCATGGCCCTTCCGGATTGGTTGCAGTGGCCAGACCTATTACACTTAATCTTGCTGTTGCAGATGACAAAGAGTAATACAATCTGTATTCACTGCCCACCTTCATTACATATGGTGCCCACAAAGAGTTGTTGGGAGTTCCGCTTTGCTGTTTTATATAGTCAGCGCCTTTTGTGGGAAGTGAATTAAAAACCCAGCCCACAAACTGCCATTGTACAAGGTCTTTTGATTTGCGTATTTGTAAACCCAAACGAACATCTATGCCATAACCTGCATCGGTACTATAGCAGTAGTAGTAATCACCAAATTTCTTTATAGACGGATCATGCACGTTGTAACTGCCCCATTGCAGGTAATTTGCAAACGGTGCTACTTCTGCATAAGTATCGTTGATCGAATTAATGTCGAACGTTGCCGGTGGGGGAACTACAACAGTATCAGCGCCTCCATTGTTGGTACCGCCGCCGCTTTTGGAACAAGCAAGTGGGAGCAATGCTGCAGCAAACATCACTGCTTTTGCACAAATATTATTTTTATTAAACAGTCGCATTTGTTTCTTACTTTTTGGGTTGCACGCCTTCTGTTGTCATCACTACGCGTTTCATCGTACCATCTTTATTATAGAAGAGATAATCAATACAAACAGATCTTCTGAAACTTCCGCCGTTTGTATTAATTCCTCCGTTATGATAAATGAAGTATGATCTTCCTTTGAAATCAATGATCGCCTGGTGATTCGTGTTGCTGTTGCCCGCTATCTCGTTTAATATTCCTTTGTACTGCCATGGCCCGTTAATACTTCGGCTCATCGCGTACGCAATCTTTTCTGGAAACTGCGTTGCATAAGATAAATAATACCATCCATTTCGTTTATGAATCCATGGGGCTTCTGTGTATGTTGGCAGATCAATGGTTTGGATGGGACCATCAAGCTCTGTCATATTCTCTTTCAACTTTGCATAATAACATTTGGTATTGCCCCAAATGAGATATGCTTGTCCATCGTCGTCAATAATCACCGTTGGATCAATATCATCCCAAGAGATGTTTGTAGCCTTCGTCATGTCGTTTGTAATAAGCGCCGAGCCCCGGGCATCTTTAAAAGGACCCGTTGGTTTATCACTCACTCCTACGCCAATTGCTTTACCGTGAATGGTTCCATGTTCAACTGCAACGTACCAATAAAATTTTCCATTGCGTTCTATCACCTGCGATGCCCATGCATCATCTTTTGCCCATGCGAAATCTTTGCTGTTCATAGGCGATGGGTGTTCCGTCCAATGGATCATGTCGGTCGTTGAAAAACAGAGCCACTCATGCATTACATAACCTTCACGCGGCGGCTTAGCTTCATCGTGACCTGTATACAGATAAACAGTATCGTGATACACCATCGCTGCAGGATCTGCAGTGTATTTGTGTTGTATGACCGGATTTCCATTCGCAATGAACATTGTGTCTTTTCTCTCCTGCGCGGACATCTGCAGAGAACAGATGCCACAAATAATACCACCAAGTAATCGCTTGTTCATAGAGTCTTATTTTAATTCCAGTACTACTACTGAGAACGGAGGCAATTTCACATTCAATACAGAACCTTTTACAGTCGCTCCGTTGAACGCAACAGGTTTTAATTTATCAGGTTGTTCAAAGGAGTTGTAGTCAGTTAGTTTAGCAGAAGTAAGTATTCTGCCGCTTACAGATTTGAATTGCGCTCCGTCAAAATTCACGGTGATGTCCTGTGATTTTTTAGCGTCAATATTTACCAGCGAAATGTGCGTATTGCCCAATGAATCTTTTGATGCAGATGCCCATACTGCCTGCAATTTATCATCACCTAAAACATAATCATTCGTTTTGATTGTAACGGGCAACAGTTTTGCGTTCTGGTGCACGTTATACATTTCCATTACATGATAAGTAGGTGTTAAGATCATTTTCTCTTTATCTGTAAGGATCACAGCCTGCAATACGTTGATCGCTTGTGCAAGGTTCGCGACGCGTACGCGATCTGCGTGATTATTAAAGATGTTTAGTGTAACACCTGCGATCATTGCATCACGCATGGTATTTTGCTGATACAGAAATCCAGGATTGGTGCCTGCTTCTACATCGTACCATCCGCCCCACTCATCAACCACCAATGCTACTTTCTTCTTCGGATCGTATTTGTCCATAATCGCGGAATGCTTTATGATCAAAGAATCCATGAAGCATGCACTTTTCATTGTTGCGAAATATTGTTGTTCAGAAAAATTTGTAGCAGGCCCTTTATGGCGCCATTCGATTACTGAATAGTGGTGAAGCGCCACACCGCCAAGCATCTGCAAAGGAATTTGGCTCATCAATGTTTCTGTCCAGTGATAGTCTGCACTGTTTGCACCAGAAGCGATCTTCATCATTCCACCGCCTTCCCAGTCGCTCATGAAGGTTGCATACTTTCGATATACATCTGCATAATATTCGGGACGCATGTTTCCACCACAACCCCAAGCTTCATTCCCTACACCCCATAGTTTTACATTCCATGGCTTTTCTCTTCCGTTTTGTCTGCGCCAGTCACTCATTGGGCTCTTCCCATCAAAGTTCACATACTGCACCCAATCAGCTAATTCCTGCACAGTTCCGCTTCCTACGTTACCGGCAAGATATGGTTCTGCGCCAAGAAGTTCGCACATATTTAAAAAGTCGTGTGTGCCAAAACTGTTATCTTCTGTAACACCGCCCCACCACTTGTTCACCATTTCAGGACGTTTATTTTTTGGTCCCACGCCGTCTTTCCAGTGATATGTATCGGCAAAGCAACCGCCCGGCCAGCGAAGGTTTGGAATCTTTAATTTTCTAAGTGCATCAATGATATCATTGCGAACGCCATTTGTGTTGGGAATTGTTTTGCTTGTATCTCCTACATAAAATCCACCGTAGATGCAATGACCTAAATGTTCTGCAAAATGACCATAAATGTGTTTGCTTATAACAGTAGAAGAATTGCTTGTATTAACGGAGATATTTGTTTGGGCAAATAGCAATCCCGAAGTGAATAGGAAACAAGTTCCCAATAGCAATCGCAAGAATTTCATGTCGTTGTTTTTTCGGTAAATATTAGAGCTCTAAAATAAGTGTATTTTTTACAATTATAAAATTTTATGAGGTTTTAAACGCAAAGGGCGCAAAGGTTTTTTCGCAAAGGAAGCAAAGGATAAACTTCGAAAGATTTATGCAACTCCAGGAAGGCAAAAACATCAACGTCCAACGACTTCGAAAACCTCGAAGATTAACATCGGACAGAGTTTCAAAATCTGTCTGGCCTCGCATCCCGCGAATCCTACCTTCCACCTCTTTGCTTCCTTTGCGTAACCTTAGAGTCCTTTGCTGTTAAATTTCTTAGAAAATAAAGGAACCGAAGAATCGGCTCCTTTTTGCTTGCTTATCTAATCTAAGGGTTAATAATTCAGGTTTTGTTTAATACCAGGATTGTTGTCAATCTCTGCTTGCGGAATTGGCAACAATTCTCTGCCGGACAGGTAACTGTTAAACTCCGGATCTCTTGATTTCAGCCATGCGAGCTTAGTTGGATCGCTTAACCAGCCCCATCTGCGGATGTCATCGAAGCGGTGCCCTTCCAGACAGAATTCCAGCAATCTTTCATGACCAATCTGATCCCGCATTTGCGTTTTAGTGTATCCTGCAAATACGGATTGACGATCAGGCAGGTTTGCCCTGTTACGCACAAGTTGAATGTACTTGGCACACTCTGCAGCGTTGCCCAGTTCGTTCTGGCATTCAGCATACATGAGAAGCACATCGGAATAACGCATCAGTCTTTCGTTGATGCCGGATTTCCAATCGTACTCGTTTGGTTTTGAACCTTGCCAGTTTTCATACTTTTTACAATAAGTATCTCCCATGTAAGCAGGGCTCGATGCATAGGCAGCCTGGAATGTTGTCTGATACATCGGCGTATTTGCCAAATGCGTATCTACAGTGTCGTTGTAGAAAATAGTCGCAAGGCAGCGCGGATCAATCTTTCCGTCTTTTGTTTTTTCCTGGCGATATTCAGCCAAGGCTGTTGCTGTTGGTTGCACGTCTGTCCACCCGAAGTTTGGTGCGCCAAATGTGATCGCACGTGCAGAGTAGAAGCCCCACGTAGAGGAAGGTACACCTTGCCACTGCAAGTCCGTACCGCCTGCTGTTAAAGAGAATTGGAATTCAAAAACAGACTCTGCATTGTTCTCGTTGTTTTCGCTAAAATTGTCAGCGTAGTTTGGCATCAGGCTATACACACCTAGATCAATCACAGATTTAAATTGTGCCGAGGCACTATCGAAACTCCCATTAAAGAGATATGCTTTTCCGAGAAATGCCATTGCTGCGCCTTTGGTAGCACGTCCTTTATCGGGATTTGCGTATGTTGTTGGCAACAAAGGAATAGCTGCTTTAAAATCAGCTTTTACCTGTGCCCAACCTTGTGCAACTGTTGACTGCGGCAATATTTTAGCCGTAGAAGTTGGCAATGGCACGCTTCCAAACATATCCACTAAATGGAAGTAATATAGACCACGCAAGAAGTAAGCCTCACCTATCAACCGGTTCTTCACTGTATTATCCATGGATATTCCGGGCACATTCTCAATTACCTGGTTACATCTTGAAATGCCCTGGTAGAACTCATCGAAGGTCCAGCCGTAACCTGAATTGTCTGCAGTACCCAGCTGAAATCTTCCGACGTTGGATATAGCGGTCCACGGGCTGTTACTTTTTATGTCATCGCCTTGTACGTTTAATAAAATAGGCGCAAAGCGCATATAGCCACCATCTTCAATAAAAGTTTGATAACATGCATTTGTTCCCGCTATTGCATCGCTCTGTGTTTTCCAAAACGATGCCGACGTTTGTGCATTAGGATTAGTTTGATCAAGCTGCTTGTTACAGCTTGCCAAAACGATGATCGAACTGATGGCTATTCCGTATTTCAATAAAGTCTTTTTCATTTTCTTAAATAAATTTTAGGATAAAAAATTAGAACCCTGCCTGAATGCCGAACATGAAGGTTCTTGCATTAGGGAATGATCCATAATCAAACCCACGATTGAACAATCCATCACTAATGAAATCAGGGTCATATCCTTTATACTTGCTCATTGTGAATACATTCTCGCCGGCAATATATATGCGCAACCTGTTAACAATATGAGCCTTAACAATTGAAGATGTTGCCGGAAGATTATAGCCTAATTGTACGTTTTGCAGTTTAGCGTAGTTGCCACTTTCCACAAACAGATTAGAGAAACGGTTATTACCGTTTGGATCGTTGATGATTGGTCTTGGAACATTTGTGTTTTTATTAGTCGGAGTCCAGAAGTTCAATTCATCTGTAGACTGATTACCATACTGACCTGTCATCAATGCCTGGTAAACTCCGTTGAACACTTTGTTTCCACCACTTCCCTGGATAAAGAACGAGAAATCAAAATCACCATAGTTAGCATTGAAGTTTACACCAAAGCCATATGTAGGTGTTGTATTTCCAAGATACACACGATCGTTTGCATCTGTCAGCGTATATGTATGGTCGTTATTTTTCCCGTTTTGCGCTCTGAAGATCACATCACCAGGCGCAGTTTGCACAGATTGGAACGCGTGACCGGCAACCTGCTCAGCAGTTTGGAAGAGACCTTCGGTCTGGTAACCAAATAGCTCACCAACTGATCGTCCTACTTCCGTTTTACTGCCAGAACCATAAATCGGGTTATTTGTACCACCCAGTTTCAACACTTTGTTTTTATAAGTCGCAAAGTTTGCATTTACATTGAATGTGAACTTACCCTCAGTTTTTCTGTAGCCCACTGTCGCTTCAATACCTGAATTTTTAACGGAAGCGGCGTTTGTCCTCATTGTATTAGGCACTGAACCAAGAGAGTATGGCTGAGGCAGAAGGGTAAGGATGTCTGAAGCAGTTTTGTTATAATACTCGAGCGTAACGGTTAATTTTTCTTTCAAGAAACCCATATCCACGGCTACATCACTTGTCGTAGCGCTTTCCCAATGCAGGTTTGGATCTGTAACAGAAACTGTTGTAGCGCCGTGTGCATATGTGTTGCTGAAATTGTAGTTAGACGCGTTATTGATATATGACTGCCACTCATAAGCTCCAAGATTGAGTTGGTTACCCAGTGTACCCCAACCACCCCGTACTTTTAGTGAACTGAATATAGAATGCAGATCGACGAATTTTTCATTGAGAACATTCCATCCGGCAGACACACCTGTAAAGTTTCCGTATCTTTTTGCAGGAGCAAATTTTGAGGAACCATCTCTTCTGAAATTGAAGTTCAACATATAACGGCTATCGTAGTTATAAGTCGCCTTTCCAATAATACCTGTTGTAACGTAAGTACCTTTGTATTCGGTGATTGTATTAGCACTGGCTGCTGCATTGCTAAATGAAGGGAAGGCCAGGTTTCCGTCTGCACGTGAAGTTCCTGTTTGTGAGTAGTCATTTCCTCTCTCAAAAGTATAACCAGCCAACAGATCAAGGTTATGCTTGTCTCTGCTGAAATTATACGACAAGGTATTTTCTACAAGTTTTTTATTAGGCTGACCAAAGGCTTCCATGTAGTAATACTGTGTATTGATGTAATAGAATCCCATGTTGAAGCTTGGCTCGTAGTGGTAATTCTTCCAGTCTGTTCTGTCGAAACTTGCATTGATCTTGTATTTTAAACCTCTCGCTATTTCAAGTTCAGCCCAACCATTCAGCAATACTCTGTTACGTTCGCTCCAGTCATCAACGATTGAGTTCAAGCCAACAACGTTTGCAGAGATGGCACGGTGAATAGTTTGATCGGTTCCACCGTAACCTCCTTCTTTGGTTGAATCATACACTGGCATTGTGGGGATCGCAGTTAACATGCTTGTAACCGTACCACCAAAAACAGCGTGGTTAGCAGTTCCTGAGTAGTTGCCTTTTTTAGAATACATGTAAGCCAGTTTCACACCGTAACTCAGTTTACCTTTTTTACCTTGCAAACCGCTATTTAGAGAATAACGTTTGTATGCCTGTGGGCCCACTTGGTAACCTGTTTGATCAAAAAAGCCCATTGATACATTATAGCTGATAGCTTCGCTTCCGCCTGATATGCCTACGTTATAATCCTGTATGGAACCGGTTTTCAACGCAGCATCCTGCCAGTCTGTATTGATCTTGGATATAAAATTTGGGTTGGATGGATCGTTTGCGGGAACTAATGAAAGACCTGCATTTGTAGTGGCGGCATTTACCACTTTTTGATACCCTACTCTGTCTAACACAGAAATTTTCTTTGGCACTTTTTGCACACCGTAATAACCATTGAGGGATATTTTAGGAATACCTGCTTTACCTTTTTTGGTAGTGATGATTACAACGCCTGTTGCAGCACGGGAACCGTAAATCGCGCCAGCAGAGGCGTCTTTTAAAATGGAGATAGATTCAATGTCGTCCGGTGAAAAATCAAATGGCGCATCGATAGGAACGCCATCGATAACGAACAATGGACTGTTGTCTCCAAAGTTGCTGATACCGCGGATCTTCAGTTGTACGTAGCCGCCTGGTTCTCCTGAACCGTGTACCGTAACGCCGGCTACCTGACCTTGCAACATTTTTGCAACGTCGTATGATGGATTCTTTTTCGCGTCCGTTACATTTACTACTGCTACAGAACCTGTAAGATCTTTTTTCTTTTGTGAGCCATAACCTACTACTACGATGTCATTTAACTGATCCGTAGAAGCTTCTAGTTTCAAAACGAAATCTGTTTTGTTGCCAACTTTTATTTCTTGTGTTTTGTAACCGATATAACTTATCAAAAGCACCGCATTTTCATCTTTTACACTAATGCGAAAGTATCCCTTATCATTTGTGGAAACGCCCAGGCTGGTTCCTTTTATAGTGACGCTCACACCGGCTTGCGGTTCACCTTTTTCATTTACTACAGTTCCTCCCACATAGTGGTCAGATGCGATGTTTACGGCTTTATTATCTGGTAAAGGATTTAGACTGGTTTCGTCCGGATAAAGTAATATCTGGTCATCTACTACTTTATAGCGGATGTCAAGCGGCTTCATTACTTCGCAAAGCGCCTCCGAAATTTTTTTATTATCACCGGAATAACTGATTTTTTGATTTCCATCAATCGCAGATGGGCTGTAGAGGAATTTTACGCCGGTTTGTTGTTGCATTAGCGAGATGAACCTGAACACCGTTATTTTGTCCACAGAAAGCGTAACAGGCTTATCCAGTATGCCCTGCGCTTCTGTTTTTTTTGCGTATACTGAAAACGCAAAAGTGACGGCGATAGTAAATTGAACTACAATAATCTTCATTGCAAGCAGTATTGAAGCAATAAATTGCTTTTTTTTCATAATTTCATATGATTTTGTTCGTTAAGTAAACTGTTTCGGACATAATTAAACCGCATAGGTTTTCTTGCCGGTATGCCCCACATACCGGCATTCTTTTGCAGTATAATTGAGAAAAATTGTTTGTTGAGTTAGGTTTTGCAGTTGTTGTTTTTCATAAAGCAATAATTATGGTTTAGTGATTGAATAATTATTTACACAAAAGCAATTCGTTTTTATTTACACCCCTTGCCACGTATGAGTATTGATGTGCCTTTTACTTCGTAAGTGTTATTGAGCGACTGGCAAAGAATATCTAGTTTTTTGTAAAGATTCTGATCGGTTATATCGCCTGTAAAGAGACAGTTGTTGATGTTTTCATCTTCCACTTCTATATTCACGCCGTAGGTTATCTGCAAAGCTTTCAGGATACTTTCAAACCTTTCTGATTCATAAATAAATGCGGCGCGTTCTTTTGCAGGAGCGACTTGTATGCTGTCCTTGTTAACTACAATGGGCAACGGAACATCAACAAGTGTTGCATCAAATGTTTTATTTTCTTCCCCGTAAATTACTTTTTGATTTGGAGTGATGATGAGACCTTTGTTCTTCCTTTGTTTTATATCATCTGCGTTTTCGTCACGCTCATAAACCTCTACTTTTCCAGTTACCACAGATACTTCTATCTTCTTGTTATTGTCGTCTGTTTTAATATTGAAAGAGGTACCTAAAACATGCGTCACCAGATTTCTGTTGTACACAAAAAACGGCTTGCCGGCATTTTTAGTAATCTCGAAAAAAGCTTCGCCAGATAAATACACATCGCGTTTGTTGGCAGAAAAATGCTCCGGATATTTTACAGAAGAACCTGGCTTAAGTGTAATAAAACTTCCATCTTCCAGTTGAAAACGCTCAGCTTTTGTACCATCATTTTCTTTGTTAATGAACATCTCCCCTTTCACTTGTTCTTTTACTGAAATCAGCTCTGCAGCGGGTTTCTTCTTTGACAAGAAGAAAACGGCAGTACTTAGACAAACAACTAAAACTGATGCCGCCGCAAACCAAACTTTTCTGTAATTATGTTTCTTCTGAATAGGTATAACATTCGCTGTTTCCTTCTCCGCGTGTTTTATTTTGGCGATGATTTCATTAGCCCTTTGCTCATCGATGTTCATCTCTTCTGCCTGCTGGTGGTGAAACCTTCCCATAATATGGTTCGACAAAAGATCATTATACATACCCGTGCCAATAGCATCGAATAATTCCTCTTCTTCTGCAGCAGAAATTTTTGCTAAAACATATTTGTCCAGTAAATATTGTATTCTCTCTTTGTTGACCATAGCCAGTTATTTCCCAAGGTTCATTTAATTAAGACAGGCGGCGGGGAGCGGCGGAGTACACGAAACCAAAATATTTTTTTTTGACAGCGGGAAAATCAAATAACTGAATAACTGAGTAACTGAATAACCGAAGAGAGCAATAGCTGAATTATTGAATAATTGATCAATGATTGACTTTCAAAGGTCAGTTACTCAGTTATTCAGTTATTCAGTTACTAGTTAATGAGGCAAATCAAAAAAACTAAAAGAATTTACTCATAAGGATCGCCAACATCAGTGCTCCTCCATGCGCCTTAATGTAGCTGCGTATGGATTCAAGGGCGCGGGCCATGTGCGTTTTAACGGTGAGGCGTGAAATGTTGAGTTTAGTGGCGATGGACTCGTAGGACAGTTCGCCCTGCTTTGCCATGGTGTAGATCTTCTGCTGCTGCGCAGGCAATTGCTGAATAGCGTCTGTAAGCAACTGTGTGTATTGATTATCGCGTACTTTAAAATCGCAATTATCTTCTGAAACCATATGCAATTCACTGTAAAGACGTCGAGCCTTTAGTTCGTTTGCAAGTTTTTCGAGATAATTAATAATGTAGTTTTTGGAGACTGTATATAGCCAGGATTTGAAGTTCTTGATATTATGCAAATCTTTTCGCTGGAACCAAACTTTGAGAAAGACATCTTGCACAATTTCTTCAGCCACCGAGGAGCTTTTGACGTACACATAAGCAACGCTGAAGATCTTTCCTCTGTACTTGTCAAACAAGATTTGAAACGCAGTTTCATCATCTTGAGCAAGCAGACTCAATAAAGCAGTATCGTCAGAGATATTAAATGGCATAGCAGTCAATCGTCGTTACAACTAAATTAATGTAAAAATGACAATTAAAAAATACCCGGGAAAATTTATTTGCGAAAAAGAGAAAAAACTTTGTCACATTTCAATAACTGAATAACTGATTAACTGGATAACTGAAAGTTTCAACTTCGTAGTGAATGGTTAATTCGTAGCACTCAGTTATTCAGCTAATCAGTTATTCAGTTATTCACTGCTATATGCTTCTCCTCAATTCTTTAAATACACAATTTGTTCACAGAACCACACAACTTTAACCCCGAAAACCCATTTCAGTCCGATTATTGCATTAATTTAGCTCCCCGGTTTACGGTGAAATTTTCCTTTGATCCTGAAATGTGTTCTGAAGAAAGCCACTTCAGATTTGAAAGACCGAATATTTATACTGCACCGGCCAGATTAATTAACATTTTAACAATTAATGGCACAGTTTTGCGCGGTGCCGCCAAAATAACCTTGCTAATGCCGGACATTACAAAAAAACGTATTGCTATCTTTGGTTCTACCGGTTCCATCGGCAAACAGGCGCTGGAAGTAATTGCAGCAAATGAAAACCTGTTCGAGGCCGAGATCCTGACAGCTCACTCTAATGCCTCTTTGCTTGTTGAGCAAGCCAGACAATTCAACCCGAATATTGTTGTTATAGGAGACGAATCTCAATACGCGAAAGTAAAAGCAGACCTTTCGGGCACTGACGTAAAAGTTTTTGCCGGAGAAGATGCTTTGGAAGAAGTAGCGGCCATGGATAATTATGACATGATGCTGGCGGCAATTGTAGGTTTTGCAGGATTAAAACCCACACTTAAAGCTATTGAAAACGGAAAACCGATAGCCCTTGCCAATAAAGAAACATTGGTGGTTGCAGGCGATATTGTGATGCAAAAAGCGGTTCAGTATCGTGTACCGATTATTCCGGTGGATAGCGAGCATTCAGCCATTTTTCAATGCCTTGTAGGCGAAACACGCAACAAGATCGAAAAGGTGATCCTTACGGCTTCCGGCGGGCCATTTCTCGGCAAAAAACCGAATTACCTTGTAAACGTAAAACGCGATCATGCCTTGCAGCACCCCAACTGGAGCATGGGCGCCAAAATAAGCGTTGACTCTGCCACGCTGATGAATAAGGGCCTCGAAATGATCGAGGCGAGATGGTTGTTTAATCTAAAGCCAGATCAGCTACAGGTGGTTATACACCCTCAGAGCATCATCCACAGTCTCGTGCAGTTTGAAGATGGCAGCCTTAAGGCGCAAATGGGCCTTCCTGACATGAAATTGCCGATTCAGTATGCACTTGGTTTTCCCCAGCGTTTGCCGAACAATTTTCCACGCTATGATTTCCGCAAACCCAATGCCCTAACATTCGAAGAGCCGGATCTTAAAACCTTCCGCAACCTTGGCCTTGCAATCGCAGCCTTGTTCAAAGGTGGCAACCTGCCTTGCGTAATGAATGCGGCCAACGAAATGGGCGTATATGCGTTCCTGCGCAATCGTCTGGGTTTCCTGGACATGACGGACCTCATTGAGCGTACCATGGAAAAAGTACCATTCATAGAAAAACCAACACTCGAAGATTATTTCAACAGTGATGCGGAGGCGAGGGAATTCGCGGCGTCGTTGTTGAGTCTGTAGGAGGCTGAACCCTCAGAGCCTAACGCTAACCGCCGCTGGAGAGGTGCATCATCGGGATATTTGGCAGACATGCTTATTGGTACACGCTGCGTTAGGCGTTCCCCATTATGCATCAAAAGAAAAATATTAACAAAAATATTACGGCGGCTTCACGACCCGCCTTTTCCAGCATTTACACCTGAAACATCAGGCTTTATGCATTAAGCTTTAGGCGTTTAGCGTTAAGCTTTAGACGTTCTGCATTAAGCATAGTCTGCGCTCAAACTTTTCCCTATATTTGCGACTATTCAAAATTCAAAAAGTACCGGATACGGTAATATTATAATACCTGTATGACGACCTTATTAGCAATCGACTGGACAGAATTTGCAGTAAAAGCAGGACAGTTTATTTTATCCTTTTCCATCATCGTTGTATTGCACGAACTTGGCCACTTCCTTCCGGCCAAATGGTTCAAATGCCGCGTTGAAAAATTCTATCTCTTCTTCAATCCATGGTTTTCCCTTTTTAAAAAGAAAATCGGCGAAACTGAATATGGTCTTGGCTGGGTTCCTTTTGGCGGCTATGTAAAAATTGCCGGCATGATCGACGAAAGCATGGACAAAGAGCAAATGAAACAGCCGCCGCAAAGCTGGGAGTTCCGCAGCAAACCGGCCTGGCAGAGATTGATCATCATGGTGGGTGGTGTTTTAGTAAACCTCATGCTCGGCTTTCTCATCTACGCTTGCATGCTTTGGCATTGGGGTGAAGAATATGTGCCTACCAATAAATTTACTTATGGTATCGCAACAGATTCATTGGCGCAAAGCATCGGCTTTAAAGATGGAGATAAACTGCTGAGCGTTGATGGTGAATACATCGATCGCTTCAACAAGATACCGATGAAAATCATTTTGAGCGGTTCAAAAACTGTTGAAGTAGAGAGAGACGGTCAAAAACGAACAATCAACATTCCCGAAGATTTCGCAGGCAAACTGATCAAGTATAAAGCGGTAAACTTTATCGAAATGCGTGTGCCTTTCGTAAAAGTAGATAGCCTCGCAAGCGATACAAGTGCTGCGGCAAAAGCCGGTATAAAAAAGAACGACAAGATCATTGCAGTAAACGGTGTGAGCACGGAATTTTTCCAGGACTTCAGAAAACAGGTTTGGAAAAACAAAGGCAAACAAGTTGACCTGACAGTGCTGCGTGGTAAAGACACCAATCATATCGCACTTACAATTCCTGAAGTTGGCGCGATAGGCGTTTACAATGGAGACATCAAGCCTTATTTCGAAACGAAAGAGATCAACTACAGCTTTGCGCAGGCAATTCCTGCCGGCGTGAAAAAAAGCAAGGAAACACTGCAATCTTATTGGCTGCAATTAAAACTGATCTTTAGTGGTAAAGTAAATGCAAACGAATCGTTGGGAAGCGTTGTTTCAATTGGTAAGATGTTTGCACCAGTGTGGGATTGGCAGAGCTTTTGGGGACTAACAGCGTTCTTCTCTTTGGTATTGGCATTGATGAATATCCTTCCAATTCCGGGCCTTGACGGTGGCCACGCGTTGTTTACCTTATACGAGATGATCAGCGGCCGCAAACCAAGCGATAAATTCATGGAGTATGCGCAAATGGCGGGCATGGTATTACTATTAGGAATTATGGCATACGCTTTGGGATTGGATATCTTCCGACTATTCAAGTGAGCACACGGATAACACTGATTTGACTGATTTACACTGATCTTTTCACATAAAAAACAAAACAGCAAGACAATGTAGTCTTGCTGTTTTGTTTTTATGGAAGATAACTGCATAAAATCAGCGTAAATCACTCTAATCTGTGTCATCTGTGTGCCTCTCTCCCATTTCAATTTTCAACTAAACTCTATTCCTATCATTTTCATCAATATCGCTGCATTCATACTTTCGCAAATACCTTCTTTCAGTTTGTAGTCAAAAAATAATTCGCTGCCATTTTTGAGCTGCATATCGAAATGATAGTTGCGGATCGATTGCGGGAACTCGCCGGTGAGTTTAGTAAGTTCAAGATCGTGCGTAGCCAAAATGCCAATCGCGTCATGATGCATTAACTGCCTGATCAATGCTGCAGAACCAAGGTGACGATCAGCAGAGTTAGTGCCACGAAGTATTTCATCGAATAGCAAAAAGACTTTCTCTTTTCTGTTCACCGCTTCGATGATGTATTGCAGTTTTTTTAACTCGGCATAAAAAGTAGAAGTGCTTTCTTCCAGGTTATCCGCAATGCGCATCGTGCTAATCACACGCATAGGCGAAAGCGCAAACGAAGACGCACAAACAGGTGCGCCCATCATAGCGAGTACGATGTTTGTTCCCACGCTGCGCAAAAATGTACTCTTACCAGCCATGTTGGAACCCGTGATCAGAGCCAGTTGCGGCGTACCGTGAATTTCAAAATTACTATCAACTCTTTTCTTTTTTTCGATCAAAGGATGTCCGAGATCTATTGCCTCCAAATGACCGTGTGCCTCTACAAACGATGCGAAAGCCCATTGAGGTTGATTGAAATGAAGATTGCCAATGGTGTTTAGAAATTCAATTTCTCCAAGTTTGTCAAACCAGTTATTTACGTTTGATTGATTTTTTTGCTTCCACTTTTCTAACTGAAAAATCAGTTGTAAGTCCCACAAAAGAAAAGCATTCAGCGGAAGAAAAACAACTGGATTTAAACGGATATCAAATTTATCAAGAATGCTTTTCAAGCGTCTTACTTCTGCCGACGACCTGAATGTTGGGCCAACAAAATACGCTTTGATCGCTTGCAGTAAATGCGTTTTAGGTGTAAGTTTCTCAATCGTTTCAAGGCTGTTGGAAAGCGTCGTCACCTGCCCTACTATTTTGTTTAGCGAAAGATATTGCGCCGTTACCTTTTTCGTAATGCCGCCAGAAATGAGCAAATACAAAATAACCAATGCATAAAAAAGAGGCGAAGAAATAATGCCTACAATATGCAATACCAGCGTGGACAAACTGATCAATGGGAAAATGATCCGCATTAGTTGCCAGCCTTTGTTAGTTGAAAATGAAAAGGGTTCACGGAGCCATGTCGCAATTTTTTCCTGCGTCGCAAGGGTGATTGGAGACTCCATTCCATGCGCCTGCAATTCCTGTCGCCACTCATATGCAGGCGCCAATTCTTTTGCCGCTTGCTGTATTTGGAGAATGTCGTTTACAGCCGATGGATGCAGCAGTTTATCCGCAAGAAATTTATTTCCCTGTTCGGAAGTTGTGCGATTGATATATTGGTAAATGGAGGCCCGGCCAAAGATGTCGAGATCGTTTGCATAGTCGTGCACCTGCAGCTTGAATTGGCTACCATCCGGAAGATTGGTATAATGCCCTTTCGCTATTTCAATTTCCTGCTGATTGATCGCCACCAACCGCTGATGATGCGAAATAGCCGCATTGTTCTTCACCGCCAGCACAACCAGCCGCAGGAAAACAGCGAGCCAGATAACGATTGGCATAATGATATACTGCCAGCCGTTATCCTTCAATTGCCACGCCACCACCGCCGCGACAATGGTAATGATAAAGCGTATCCAGCTTATGGTATTCTTTCTTCTTTTGAGCAACCGTAAATCTTCTTCCAGCCTGGTGATTCGTTGAGTATAAATAGTGGTATTGTCCATGTGGTGAAACTAGGCGTTTAAATTAATAAAGAATAATTAATAGCGTCATATATTGAGTAAGCGCTACATCTGAACTGTAGAAAAACAGTATGAATCACTAACAGGTGGCGACGCTCCCTATTAATTATTCTTTATTAATTATTAATTATTTGCGTAAATTTGCTGTTCGCGAAAAGTGTCCGCAAGGTAAATCCTCGCACATCTTTCCGGGGGCTGTATTGGTTTTGACAGCGTAGATCTTTGAGAGTGTAAGCATGCAGTGCGTTGTGTAATCTGCACTTTAATCTGGAATGCACAAACTTCAAATGGCAATACTCAGTATGCCATGGCTGCCTAATCAGTGATTAGATAGTCATTAGGGCCGCCGCGCCGGTTGTTCTGTTACCATGTGCCGCCGCCGACTCAAAAACAAACACAGAATGCTGTTGTAGAAGGCTGTGACTATAACTTAAGACCATTCAGCTAAGTAGTGTATTGGTTGGTTCTTTTCCTGTACGCCGCCGACAAATAATAATGAAATAAGCATGTAGAAAGCTTTTGGAGAATATGTTTGGACAGGGGTTCGACTCCCCTCAGCTCCACTTTTTAGCGTTAAATCAGATAAATCAAAGTATTGTAAAACCCATAAGTCATTGATCTTATGGGTTTTCTATTTTTAGCTTGTTCCAGTTTTACTGCTCTTAATTGAAAAATCCATTGAGCTTTTCATTGAACTCTGACTTTTCTTTACTTGCGTTCAATGAAACTTACACAACTCACTTGTTTTTAACAACTTATAAGATTATATGTATGATTTTTATTATACATGAAACTTAAATTTATAATCTAAAAATGTTGTTATGGAAAAGAGTTTTGGATTGCTATTCTTCTTAAGAAAATCTCGTAGTCATCAAACGGGAAGTGAAAGCCTCATTTATGTAAAGATTACAGTAGACGGTGAATCATGCGAACTGAGTACAAAAAGAAAATGTTCATCAGACAAATGGATTGCTCAAGCTGGCCGAATGGAGGGACGCACGGAGGCTGCAAAAGAAATCAACAGTTACCTCGACAGTTTCCAGCAGAAAATATACAGGATAAAAAAACAAATGATGGATCGGGATGATGAAATCACCGCGGAGATCATCAAACAAAAACTGTTAGGTATTGATGTCAATAAAAACAAACACATGCTTATTGAAATATTTAAGGATCATAATAAGCAAGTACTTGAACTTATCGGTAAGCAGTATTCAAAAGCCACATTTATTCGATATGAAACAACCTTACGTCATACACAAGCTTTCCTGGAATATAAGTATCAAAAAGAGGATCTAGACATAACCAAGCTAGACTATCAAATGGTTTGTGATTTTGAGCATTGGTTCAAAGTTGTTCGCAATTGCGATCACAACACTACCATCAAATATATCAGCAACTTCAGAAAGATCATCAACCGTTGCATAAAGTATGGCTGGTTAAAACAAGACCCCTTCTTTGGCTTTTCCATGCGTAAAATGGAAGTGCAACGTGTACCACTAACCGAAAAAGAACTTAATGCGATTATTCAACTTGACTTTTCAATTCCACGTTTGCAGTTGGTCAAGGATATCTTTGTTTTCTGTTGCTTTACAGGACTGGCCTATATAGATGTTAAAGAACTGAAACGGTCATCTATTGTGATGGGAAACGACGACAAATTATGGATCATGAGCAACAGGCATAAAACAAAAACAGCGACTAGAATTCCAATTTTGCCAGTAGCAAAAAATATTCTTGAAAAATATGCGTACAATAATGAATGTATGAAAAAAGATGCGGCATTGCCAACCTTTAGCAATCAAAAAATGAATAACTATCTCAAGGAAATTGCAGATGCTTGTGGCATTAAGAAAACACTTACGTTTCATATTGCACGCCACACATTTGCAACTACTGTCACGCTTAGCAATGGGGTGCCTATTGAAACGGTTTCAAAAATGCTTGGCCATAAGGATTTAAAAACGACGCAGATCTATGCTAAAATATTAGATCATAAAATTGGAAATGATATGGCGCATTTGTTTGAAAAGTATGGTAAGTAACGCCTGAACTTGACATTGCTAGAATTTTGGAGGATATGTCAAATTCGTCCAGTTTTATCGAATGTTCACGTAACGTGGACATTGATATTTTGTGGACATTTTATTGGGGTTGTTTATAAATTACTCTTGTTTACGTTCCGTAAACGGGGCTGATTTTATAAACAGAGAACTTCTAAACCAGTAAAGAAAAAACTGAGATAGGGTCTTTTCTTCAAACCAAGAATTTGCTTTAAAACTTGATGCTACAAAAGTTGAAAGGTATTGTATCTACAATTATTTTGAATTGATGGGTGCTAAAATAAGCATTTGCATACCTTTTGGTAAAATCACAAAAAATTGAACATCCATAAACAGATGATTATCTTAGCAGAACTGCAAAACTGAATTCAAAAGAATTTGTTCAACTATGGATCATAGAAATACTGTTGAATGGTTATTAAAACAACCTGGAGAATGTGAATGGCTTGAGTTTAAACTAAATTTTCATTCACCTGAAGAAATAGGTGAACGGATATCGGCGTTGGCAAATGGAGCTTGCATCTCAAAACAACCGAATGGATATCTTGTTTTTGGTATTGAAAATGAAACACACGCTATAATTGGAACATCATTTAATCCGGCGACTCATAAGAAAGGTAACGAGCCTCTCGAAAACTGGCTAGTGCAACGTTTGTCGCCTAAAATTGAATTTCAGTTTTATAATGTCGAAATAGAAGACAAGCGTTTTGTTCTTTTCGAAATTCCACAAGCGTGTGGCCAACCAGTTACATTTCTTCACATCTCCTATATTAGGATTGGTAGTGTTACCCGAAAGCTAAGTGACTTTCCCGAAAAAGAAAGAAAGATCTGGATGAGCAGCCCAGACCTTTTGTTTGCAAAAGAAATCGCATTAAGATCAGTTTCTGCCGCTCAAGTGATTGAATATTTGGACACACAAGCTTATTTTGATCTTCTTGTTAAAACCCGCTATCCTACAACGCAAGAAGCTGTTATAGAAAGATTGTTATCCGAGAATATTATTGTCCAAAATAGAGGAGCTTATGACATCACTAACCTAGGTGGACTTCTATTTGCAAAAGACGTTAAAAAGTTTCCGACTCTTGTGCGTAAAGCTGCTCGTGTAGTGGTTTATGAAGGCCAAGACAAATTAAAAACAAAAAGAGATATCGTCGGAACTCGGGGATATGCGGTGGGATTCCAACTTCTTATCCAATTTATAACTAGCCAGCTACCTGCCAATGAAGAAATTTCTAAAATAATACGGGAGACGACGACAATGTATCCTGAAGACGCGATTCGCGAGCTTGTTGCAAATTCACTTATCCATCAAGATTTTTCAGAAAGAGGTACTGGACCCCTTGTAGAAATATTTAGTGATAGAATCGAAATAACGAATCCCGGATTACCCTTAATATTACCTCTAAGATTTATTGATGAATTTCAATCCAGGAATGAGGAAATAGCCGCCCTAATGAGACGGATTGGAATTTGTGAGGAAAAAGGAAGTGGTATTGACAGAGTAATAAGTCAATGCGAAGTTTTCCAATTACCCGCTCCTGATTTTCAAGAAAACACAAGACACACTAAAGTAATTTTATATGCTTATAAAAAATTGAACGATATGGATAAGCCTGACAGAATTAGAGCTTGCTATCAACATTGTTGTTTGAGATATATTTCTAATAATATTATGACCAATCAAAGTCTTAGAGAACGTTTTCAAATTGAGGATCAAAATGCCGCCACGGCTTCTCGAATTATATCTGATACTGTTGACGCGGGACTAATTAAATTAGAAGACCCTAATAATAAATCAAGGCGATATCCAAAGTATATACCCATTTGGGCTTAGTTCATTTGATGGCCATTTGATAAAATAGACAAATCAGAGTACTAACTAATTGAATTTCAATAATTTCCCATTTGATGGCCATTTGACAAAAAACCGGACAAATGTGGATAAAATAATTTTGTAATAATAAAAGTACAGTATTTGTAATCAGCATTTAAAAGGCGGAATTGTAAGGTTTCCTTATTTCGTGCCATTTATAATTAGAGTCTTCTAAATATGATTTGTTTGCAGTAATTCTAGGGAAACGGATTAGCAGAAACAGATCTATAACAATATTTCTTTTTAAATAACAAGCCGCAGTTGTACATATTAGTGTCTCAAGCTATAGGTACAACGGGGTCCAACATTTTGTTGGACTTGACACCGTCAACATTAAACGATTCTTTTAAGAGCGACAAGATATGTTAACTCATATCATTTTTTCAAACTTAAAATATCATTTATGTTGAAGTATTTCAGAGTGGTTGCGGGCATCGCAGTCCTGTGTGTAACGCCACATCTACTGATAGCGCAGGACCTCGGAGACAACATTCATGGCTTGCAGAGTGTGTTAGAAAACGTCTATAATGAGGTGATGCCGCTTTGCAGCAAACTAATTGTAGTAAGTCAGCTGATTGCAGGTTTCGGGGCGTTGTGGTACATAGGGTCGCGCATATGGAAGCATATCGCAAATGCAGAACCGATTGATTTTTTTCCGCTGCTGCGTCCCTTTGCAATTGGCCTTGCAATAATGTTGTTTCCGCACGTTATTGACCTCATAAATGGAATTATGACGCCAACAGTTACCGCTACCTACGAAATGACCAAAGATTCTAAAAAAGCCATTACTTCACTTCTTAAAGAAAAGCAGCAGGTCACGAATGAGTCTCAACTTGGTCAGCTTTTTCTTGCTGGAAATGGCATTCCTGATCCTGATAAGTGGCACAAATACATGCATGATGACAATAGCTCAGAGACTGGTATCGGAGAAGATATGAAATACGCCTGGCAAATTGCTCAATTCGGAGTGCAGGGCATGGTCAAACAATGGTTGAGTGAAATTTTACAATTTATATTTCAGGCCGCATCGCTTGTCATTGATACGCTCCGGACCTTTCAACTTATTGTCCTCGCTATATTGGGACCGCTGGCATTTGGATTTTCCGTATTTGATGGATTTCAGCACACACTGAAAGCGTGGCTAGCGAGATATCTCAACGTTTTTCTTTGGTTGCCTGTTGCCAACATTTTCGGCAGCATCATTGGAAAGATCCAAGAAAACATGATAAAATTGGATATTGTTCAAATTCAAAGTACAGGAGACACCTACTTTGGCGCAACAGACATAGCCTATCTTATTTTTCTTTTGATTGGAATTATTGGTTATTTCAGTGTTCCTTCCATAACCAATCATATTATTCATGCGGGTGGCGATAATGGCTTAACAAAAAAAGTTACTACTATGGTTTCAACCGCAGTTAGCAACGGTGTGAGTGCTGTTTATGGCGGAACGCAAGCGCTCGCTCAAGGACTTTCTGGAAGTTCAAGCGGAGTAAGCAATAGTAACCAATCATCAAATAGTATGGGTGGTGGATCAAATTCTCAAGGCTCAAATTACATGAGAGACAAGATTTCCGGTAATTAGTTACTTTATCAGCAACTGTCAAAATTAAAGCCACCTTACGTAGGTGGCTTTGTTCATAGCGAGTGATTATAATCAAACTATTTGATTTTTTTCAAAACTTCCTGGAGCATTTCCACCTTGTCCTTTTCGGATTGCAACAGTCTTTCATACAATTTTTTATTCTCCTCCAACGACTTCAGTAATTCATCTAAGGGATTGAAGGTAGGGCAATAACTGTATAGCGCATTCCCTGTTGCGTGATCATTGTTATTTACCGTATTGGCAATAATGTGTACAGCCTGCTCTTCATCGAAATTTTCAATCGCTGCAACGGGTATTTTCAATGCTTTAGCAACCTCCTCAAGTATTTTTGGGTCGACCACTTCTTTTTGCTCTAGTGCAGAAACTTTGCGCTGATCCCAATCATCGCCCAGCTCGTAAGCTAAACCTTCTTGTTTCAAACCGAATACTTCTCTAAATCGTTTGATGTTCCGGCCATGATGAATTGTTTTTTCCATACCCATAGGTTTATATTAGCAAATATAATAAACACTGCCCGTTTTTTACGCCGTAAAATACGGCCATTTTTACTAAGATACGGGTAACAGTGAATATTATACGCCGATACAGTTTTGAGCTTTATGATTCAAAACTGAAAGCGTATGAAAAGAGGTAGTAAAAACAACTTAAGCACCTATTGTGTTGCTTTGCAAAAAGGTGGCAGGCTATCAACAGACGAACTCCAAAAACGCACAGGCTATCTAACATTTCGCAGTGGCTGGAGTAACTCCAGTCTTAAATTTCTATCCTTCGAAAAAAATATTCTGACGCTGCGTACGACAAGCGATGACGAGACCTATGTTGTACAGCTACGACGAAAACAGAACCAATTATTTCTGACCTGCAGTTGCAATAAAACGGGTCAGCAAATCTGCAAACATGCCTACTGTGCATTAGATACGATTCTCTGGAAAAATGGACAAGATTATTTTAAAAAGTTGCATCCGTCGGGAATGATGGAACTTGCTTTTCGTTATCCGATGCTGTTTGATAAACAAGAAACGGAAAGTGGCATTACTGTGACGATCAGACCGGAACTCAAGTCCGTCTTCTACTTGTCTCCAAAGATCAAAACTCCAGACATAAACGCCATTATTAACCTGCCGGATACAGGTTTACCATCATGTCAAGAACTGCCGGAACTTGACAGCAAATTCTGTCGCTTACCTGACGGCAAAGCCATTGCCTATATGCTCGTCATCCCTTATCGTTACGAACACCTGCCCTCAATCATCCCTGTTACTGGCACCCCAACGGTAAAAGACAATGCGCTCAAATCTTTTGACAGTTTTCAAAGCAGCTTGAAAACAATCAGCAGGCAATTTCAATCTCCAAAACAAGGCCAGTTCCATGAAGAATGTTTTGAGCTTTACCGGCAAATTGAACGCCTACCGGGTGCTTTACTTGAAGGAAAATTGTACGCTAAAAAATTTGAATCCTTGTCTCCCATTCTGAAGCTGTGGAGAAGCATATATCCTTATTTGCTTGGTCAGCCTTTTTTCTATAGTTATATATTACTCGGGCCGAAAGCGCTTCGAACAAAACCGAGGCGAAATTATTTGCAGCAAATATTTCTCTCTGCTGCCATACCGGTCATTTCATTTTTGCTCTCCGATAAAGGCGATCATTTCCGGTTTTCCTTACAAGTGCATATAGATGGAAAGCAAGCGCAAAACATTGAAACCGGCATTCCCTTATTTATCAAGATGGACGATTTTGTGTTCCCACTTGGTTCACTAAGAGATGCCTGCCTGGTAGAATGGATTGATCGTTCCGGCGGCTGGATCACCATTTTTAAAGAGCATTTTTCTCTGTTTGAAAAGGAAGTGCTTACTCCTTTACAAACCTGCTACACGGTAAGTTTTGTTAAACAATAATTACCTTTTCAATCAACCAACATGAAATCATTTTCTTTTCATCACAAGTTCGTTCACCTCACTGCAAACGCTGAGCAAAAGATCATTCAACTACTTTCAGAGACCATTGAGCCGGAGGCCGTATTCTTGCTGGGAGCTACCCTTCACCGGCGAAAAACAGACAGCATTTTTTGCAGTGGATCACCAACAGCGCAGCATATAAATGATTATTTTTTGCTAGTAATTGTTAGGGACACGCAGGGCAAACCGCTTTATGAATGGCAGGACAAAATCGAACAATACCTGAAGGAATATTATAGGGTGACTGTTATTGTACTTGATACGAATACTTTCGAAGAGTGGCTGACTAATGGTCATAAATTTGCCCTAAACGTGATGGAGTTGGGAGTGCCAATATTCAAAAAAGAGGGCGTTCAATTTTCGCTCGGGCATGCTTTATCTATTAGTTTTAAAACAGATGAAAGAGTATTCCAGGAAGGAATAACAAGAGCCAAAGAATTTCTGGCAGGAGCTGAACTTTATATCCTGCGAAAGCAATTCCGTCTGGCTGTTTTTATGTTACACCAGGCGACCGAACACAGCCTTTCGACGCTGATAAAAACTGCTATTGGTTATCACACGCATACCCATAATTTGGAAAGGTTGCTACGATATGCAAGTATGGTTTGCTATAGGTTACCCGACGTATTCCCAACTAATGCGGAGCCGGAAAAAATGCTTTTAAAGCTCCTACAAAAAGGATATTCAGAGGCGCGGTACAGTGAAAATTATTCTATCCAATACAAGGATTTACAACTTTTATTTGAGCGGGTGAAAGAGATAATTGACATTGCTAAATCCGGTTGAAAGGAGATAAATATATGCTTTGCGAGAGAGAAAATCAAAGTTAAATCTTACTAACAGCTTCTACTATTTTTTGTAATCTGTACCAATTAAAACCAATCCGTTTCCCTAGAATTACTAAATACCTTAGCCTGTTAGAAGTTCATTATTCCTTGCAAATAAAGCGAACTTTGTTTAACAATTTAAGATGACGATGTCTAATTATTGCATTCTGGTTTTAGTTGTCAAGCGTCATTATGTCATCAGCATTTTCAAGTAAAATCTAAAATATGATTTATCATTTTACTCTTAGGACCATAGTTGTAAGAATTGCTTTGCAAGTCTGATTAGACCGTCTTTAGATAAGCTTTCAAACATTCAAAAATCCTGTCTAATGCTCTGCGACCGAGATCCGAGGGTAGCAGCAAGATTCGGTTGTTAAACAACCGGACATCTTGCCGATTGCGAAAAGGACGGCAATCTTAATTTTCACGTAGTTTTTTCTTCTAGTGTCTTTTGTGTTAGAAATCGACACTGCTTTTTTGGATCGCATTTTCATGTAAGAAATCAAATCTAATTTTTCCTCTTTCGCTTACCTTTTTAACATCTACACCTACTTCGATGCTCGGTTTTTATAACTCATAAATTGAAGATCAACTGCAATAATGTCTGCTTGATTTAGGTAGTATTTTCGTTGCTTTCCGTCAAACAAAAACAAATAATATCTAACCAGGCTCAGGCATATAAAAAAGAATTATTTATGAATAACCCTACTTACCCAGTCGTCTGTTTTGGGATTTTTAGAACGACAATATCGAATGGCGACAAGAATAACGCACCGTGATTACTCGGGTTATTGCAAGAAGAAACCGGAACATTGGGAAGGGATAATCCATTTTTATATGGACATCTGAAGCGGTTGGTATTCTTGCAACTACTAATTTGCTTTTAATGTATGGCAAGATCGCAGAAGTCTCTAACCACAGCCAATGAACCCATATCGACGTGTGTATTCTTAAATAGCTTAGTCCTTTCAGTGGATATAAGTTATTAAATGCATACAGTTTTAAAATGTTTCTTGACAATTTTGAATCCCTCTTCACATTATGACCCCCAACCACAACCAGCAGTGTTTCTAATTAGTATATAAATAAACTTTTCAGTTTGGAGAAAGAAAAAGGAATTTGTTTGGCAATCGCGTGGCGGCTTGCCATTTACGCGTAACTTCAATTCTAGCTCGTAAGCATCTTCATTTGTAATTAGCTTATAGAAACAACGGACTCAATTTTTCAATTCTTGACTTAATGACGGTATCCGCATTTTGAATATCGTCCAAAATAATGTCAATATTTTTAACATTAATTCTGATTATTTCTGACAGCATGCCGGATGGTATTGTAAACAAAGCGTCAATATCTGCGCTATTAACTGCTAATGGATAAAGCAGAAGCACTTCGGTACAGTTTCTTCTTATTGCATAGCTTACCATTTGATAAAGATCTGACTGAGAAACGCCGGCCTTTAATCCATCGTTGTTAGAACGAATTTTATATTTAGTATCAATAATTAGTTCATTTGGTACATATATATCATTCCGAATCTGAAAGACGGACTTACCTTGATTCATGGCGAGAAAATCTATACTCTGTCCTTTTATGTTTAAAGATGGCCATTTTTCTGAGATGAATCCGCAAATGAAATCTTCAAAAATGTATTCCATCGGTAAAAGGAAGCAGAAGTTATTGCTTTCCTCGTTTTCTAAATCGATAACCTGATTTGATAAATATAATCTGCACAAGTCCAAAATATGTTTACTATCTGCATACAGTGGATTTAATTTTACTTTATCGCAATCTTCGGCCGAACAACATACGTCTGACACATCGTGTAGAATAAATAAAATTTCGTCTAGTCTTTCCTGATTCAAATGATTTTCACTTATTGTACGCAGTCTTTTTGCGACATACTTTACAATCCTGTTGAATTGATTATCGAACACAAATGGTTCGTGTATGCAGTAAAAGTTTTGCCATTTACCATTAATAAGGTTATTTTTTGTATAGGCGTCAAATGAAATACACCCTTTTAAATAAGTGGTTTCTTCCTCAACGGTCTGGTATGCCTGAAATGGTTGGTTCGCAATAATTTCTGCTGTGTAATTGGCATATATATAAATCAGTAGTTCAAGAAAATTATCAAAATTCTGTTTTGAGACATCAGCAAAAGAAAATGGGAATCTAACTTTGCTACAGTATGAAAGCCAGTACAATATATTTAGCTGCCATTGTTTAACATTTCCTGATGTATCTTTTGAAAATATTTTAGGATAAACTTCAACGCGTATGCCATCATACTGTACAACGCCCACATAATTTCTTGCTGAAATCTTACCGTCTACAGTAAAATCGAAGAAACGTTGCCTTTGTATACTTTGCTCCTGAATTTCTTCTTCAGAAATATCTTCTAACGTTTCAATATAGCGATTTCTGTTCTGCCAGGCATTAGAAAGATAGCCGACAAAGTCTGCCAATTTTGATTGGTGTTCGATAAATGATTTACTATGCCACTCAAATAGTCTCACTCGGCTATAATTTGAAAGTTTTCTTTAATGCCAGTTTGCTTCAATGATATGCCCGCTTCCGAAAGAACACTCTTAACCGTTACTGAATTGTTTTGACAATACTCATAAAGCAAAGGAATGATTTTAGTGTTTAATATTTTACTTCTATCAGTCTCAGGCCTATTAATAAAAAAAGCATGGCCAATAAAGAAGTCTGGATTTTTCTTCCAATTGTATATAGCCTGATTTATTGCTTGTAGCAATGGGGCCCACCATTCGTCTTCCATATACTCTGGATAAAGTGCCTTAAATTCAAATCTTCTACGCAATGCAATATCCAACAGAGCTATGGATCGATCAGCTGTATTCATCGTACCTATGACAAACAAATTGCCGGGAACACAGAATTTTTCATTCGAATAAGGTAATTCAAGCCACATTTCATTATTGGAACCAATACGTTTATCATCTTCTAGCAATGTAATGAGTTCACCAAAAACGGCAGAAATATTAGCCCGGTTAATTTCGTCTATAAACAATGCAAATTGCAAAGCAGGGTTCGATCTGGCAGTCTCAAATTTTGCCACTCGGTTTTCAGGTAGATCTTTATAACAGGCATCAAAGGAATCATATCCAACTAATCGTAAGGCTTCTAAACAACTATTGTAAAAAATTCCTTTCTTTAGTTCGAACTGCAAATCTCCTGATTGCACCTCTGAATCCTCTTTCCTTAGGAGAGGCTTTATTCCTTCGATAAAGTCTTCATAGCTATATTTTTGGTGAAATGTAATAAAATCATATCGGGTTTTAAATGTCGAACTTTGTACAGGTTGCAGGATTGGATTGAATGCAATATCCAATAATTCCTGATCTATAATATTCGACAAGTCCTTCTTTTTATCGTCTGCAATAGTCCAGCGGCTTTCCTCATCCTTGTGAAAAAGTTTGATAGATCTTCGATACTTTTCTTCTAACTGTGTTGACATATCATCGGCATAAGATTGCAAATCGGCCCATGCAAGATTATTTGGCTTTGTTTTGTTTGCAGGATTTATTCTTGCCTTTATAATAGGGTGATCAACAATTTCACTAACAGTTAGTGATTTCTCGGCCACACCCAAAACAGCCCCCAAAACCTTCCAAAATGGATATTCTGAAACTTTTTCTCTTAAAACATCCTTTTCGCTTACAGCTATTCCCCTGTCTGTAAAGAACATTCCCTTATACTCATTGAGTTTATATGTTTTGCCCGTTCCAGGAGGCCCGTACAAGATGGTATTGATATGTAAGTCTAATTTTTTGCTCATATTTTGACTATTTCCTTCAACTAATTTCAACAGCGTATCATATTATGGGTTATTGAAAAATTGTTTGCGTCATTTACCAGTTTTAAATCTTGAAGACCAGGCGCTGTCTTGATATTCTGCCACAGCAATGGATTATCTATCAAATTGTGGGTTAATTCTATCCCAACCTTCAATGGGAATTTTGATTCGAATTTCGAGAGCTGGTTTTCTGTGGATGTGGCGGGCTCTGGATTGCTGATAATTCGTGCCAAGGCGTAACATCCTTGTCTTGCACCTGTTTGCCATAACACCACCTTATCATTTGTCTTTACTTTATCTCCAACTGCTACTTTCCAACTATCCAGCAAATTACCGTTAACAGCTTTCTTATAATCAAATTCAGTAGGATCGGTTTGAAAAATCCAATAGTTGACAAACCGGTCGCGCCATATTTTCAAAGCGGTGTCCTTGTACGAACCATGCACCTTACATATTCCTAATTGCAATGGATATGTGAACACTTCTTCTTTGGACAATTCATACCATTCAACCCTTGCAATATTGACACCATGTTCAATTTCATAGTTGTCAAAATCGCTCTCAAACTCAGGAAAATTATTAAATGAAGATGGGGGTTGTAGCACCTTTCCGATCGATAAAACAGTTTGACCTTTCGTAATTATGACTAAATCACCTACCGAATACAACTTACTCTCAACTCCTATAACGATTGAATGACTTTTGATAAATTCATAAAAGCTTGGTGCTCCTGTACCCCAGTTACATCCTAACTTCCAAACATTACCAGTTAAACTGATTATATTACCAAACGCTTCGTCAAATATTTGCTGTCTATACACATCATCTAGTACGACCTTTTCAAATATGGGATTATTGAATTTTCTAAATCCAGCTACAGCCGAACGCTGCAATTCTTTGTTAGCTGCATTCACCAGTCCATCAAAATTATTTGCAATTGCACCAACGTCAGAGCATCGATAATAGTAAGCAACCGGCTCTCCTTCATACTTGGTTACCTCAATATCGTCCGTTGAGACTCTTTCAGTATCGTGTATAAATTGCCATTCATTTGCTTCGTTAGAAACGTAGCCATAACAGTAACGTTGCCCTATAGTTATTGTTAATCGTTTATTGTCTTTTCTTGTGCCATACGTGATTCTCGCATCCTCTGCCTGAACATTGAGCCGATGCATCAAATTAGCGGCACCACTAAGGAACTTCGTCGAATTGACCTTCCCCATTCGTTTGAGTATTTGAACGAAATTCTCTTTTGACGCAAGCATTTCAACTTCTTCACCTTTGGGAACAATTTCAAAGTCGAGTTGCCTGAGAAACTTGTTGGTTTGCTCGCCCCCACTAAAGGGCCATTCTTTAGTTCCATTTGCATGTAAATTGGCGTATCGCATTATTTCCTTAGGGGGATACGACCTCCCATTAATCAGAACATCAAACCCGGTAGAAGGCTCCAATGCGATTCCTTCCCGTTCAATTTTATCAACAGCATCCAAGACATGTTGCTTTGTTATTTTATCAATGCTCATTGGACAAGGAGATATTTATCAGGTTGGAAATTGATATACTTTTTTCAAGGCAGGAAGGGCGTTATCAAAACCAAGCTCTTCCCTTCACGAGTTTATTTATTAATTAGAAAGGAGATGATGATAGCTGCTATAATCAATACCCAGGTAACATAAATGATGATTTGTTGCTTTTTAGCAGCGGCATCAACTGATGTTTGCAAAGCAGTCTTTGTTTGTTCCATTCCGCTTTGCAATGTAGTACGGGTTTCCTTTTGGTAATCCTGAACATCCCTTAACCGGTCAACAATGTTTCTTTCCAAACCATCTATTCGGCTTTGTACAGACTGTATTGCGGCCATTATACCTGCGATGTTAGCGTCAAGCTTATCTAATCTTTCAGGAAAGTTTACTTTTTCTATTCTTTCATGAAAAGCCTGAATAGTATCTCTAAGTTTTATCAAAGCTTCCTGCTCAAGCTTCATTTGTTGCTGAATATCACTCGTTACTTTTTGGAGTGTTCGATTTTCTTCTGTAACTCCTACAAGCTCAGTCGCGAAAATCGCTTTCAATTCATCTTTATGTTTTACATCGCTATTTTTCACCTCTTGTAATAGCTCAACATGCTTTTGAGGTATAGCTTTTACTGTTTGGGTAACTTGCTGTGCTGCTTCAACGTGCTTAATAGCAGGCTCAAGTTTTTCAATTTCCCTGTGCAAAGTTTCAAGTGCGGTTAGTACTTCTTGTGAGGCCATATTCTACGGTTATTGGGTCAAAAATTTTTGATTAAAGGTTCCAATCCATGTGGCATAGTATGATGCATAGTATTGATCTTCGATGCCATCAAAGGCTTTTTCAACGTCATAATTAAGCACATGACGTTCTACTTCTTTTCTAAATAGAATAATGAATGCCGGCACATTTAGTTCGGGATCTTCATTGTGTTTCCAATCAATCAATCCTTTAACTAATTCACTCGTCGCTTCATTTATTAATTCTCTAACGGTATCAGCTAAAATAAAAAGAGCAAACGACTTGAGTATTCTAAACTGAGGCTCATCAGGATAACTCCTTAGCATGCGCATAGTGGATCCCCGCAAATGCTTGATGTTACTGATAAATTCGCCAGTTTCCTCATTACTCACCAGGTTCAGGTATTTGTTAATAGTTTCCAGAACCGGCACCTCATCATCTAGGTCATCAGGCATCGAAGCTGACAAATCTCCACTTGCTGCTCGCTCCACAAAACCCCGTCTGGAATATTTAGCATTGAAGTAATAATAAATTTCATCCTTTATATAAGTGCTTTGTTCCAATGGATCCATCTTTGTGATGGAAGTTTGACACAATCTTACCATATCATCAATGGCCTGCAAACGCTTTTGTTTGATTTTTCCATAAATAAAATCAGTAAGATATTCAAGGCATTTGCTAATTACGGTTGCTTTCCCAGCTTTGATATCTGCCGTTGCTTCTCGCTTCAAATTTTCAATTTCTCTCTTTGCAACATTCTTTGAAGAATAACGTGAAACCAACTTCTCTAATGAATTATAATATTCATCATCACTCTTTTTTGTAAAATGAACCGTGTAAAGTTTGTTTTGGTAATCAATAGTGTAAGAATCTATTACACCAATAGAGATTAGACGGTAGATTGCCTTGGCTGTATCTTCCTGGCTTCGAGGCATGAAATACGCTCTCTGTAACTCTAACGATAAGTCATCGTCCAAATTAGTCAACCTTTGAGCAAAAGATTCGTTTTGTATTTTTAAAGACTCAACAAACTCCAGATAATCCAGACCGCCAGAAACAGCATCTTTCAACAAATTACTTAGCGTATTTCCTGAAATACTATTTGTAGAGATTAGCTGTTGAACAGCAGACGTATTCAATACCTTTTGAAAGTGATCTTGATTGAGATTGAAAAAATCGATGGACCGACCACGTTTTGAAGAGTAACGATTTGTAAACGGTATCGGCAATATCTTTTCGTCCCCCAGCTTCATATCCATCATTACTCTTTCAAGGCCAATTTGTTGCTGGGTATTTACAACGATTTGGTCCAGCCAGTTTCTGAGATTATCGACACCAGCAATGTGAGCAAACGGAAGACTTTTCTTCAGCCATTCTACCAGATCATAACAGAGGGCATCATTATTAAAGTCTCGGTAGATGCCAGTGTTTTGATTATCCAGGTAAACATATCCAATACTGATTCCTGAAGTCGTGTTTATAAACACTCTGTTCCGATGGTTTCCACTTCCAGCTTTAACAGCAAACTGGATGTCGTCCGTGCCATATAACTCATTCAACTGGTCATTGAGCATTTGAAGGCTAGAAGTGTTGGGAAACGTAATTCTACTTCTAAGTTCGTGGATCATTACACGCTCTTTCACTTGCCCTTTGAACGAATTTTTATGGAAATACATTAATATATCCTTATCAAGATGGAAAGGCGCATTAGCTTTTGTCCCCAGATCCAATTGGTCATCGTTAAACAAAATGACAGACAAAGATACTTTGCCATCGCGGCCAGCACGACCAGCTTCCTGGACAAATGATTCGATTGACTGAGGTATATTTATATGCACGGTCATTCGCACATTGGGCTTATCGATTCCCATGCCAAATGCCTTAGTTGCCACCATTACAGATTCTTCATTGTTTTTGAATGCCTCAAGGTGATAAAAGGATTCTTCATCTATTTTAGATGCATTTTCATCATCACCACTACCCATAAAATAGCCTAAAGTTTCTGCCTGGTAATAATGTTTTACATATTGGTCCTGGGGTATCGTAAATACATATTCTGGGTTATCGAAAACCCCGTGCGAATATTGCCCATTTCTGATTCCCAACCATCCTTGCCTATGAGGCATGAATACAATCAAGCCGTATTGATAGAGCCTTGTAGCATCCTTCATTTCGAATTTAAAAGGATTGACAGAAAGATGCAATTTTTCAAATAATTTCGATGCGTATAAACTCTCAGCAGCTGAGTCATTACCCGCAGCTTCCTTGAATTTCTGACGATTAGCCAGGGGCAAGTAATTGCGAAATGAATGTTTAATTGCCTGGTCAATTGCCTCTGCACCATTAAATATATCAAACTCCGCCTCCTTATTGCCGATCAATTCAAATATAACATCTTGCTTTCCTCCTCCAATAGTTGCCCGAATGACTCTTTCATTCAGATTGTCCAAGCCCTCATAAGAGCAAGGCACCTCTTTTATCGAATAATTAATTTCATCCCTCACACTATTTTCAAATCGAACCACTGCGTGCCCATCATCTTCTTTGATGTTCAACTCTCTTTCAATATCCGCTAGCACATCAAAAGATGCAGTGGCAGTCAATCCAAAAAGGGGTATTGAATTACCATTGTATGTAAGGCAAAATTTTTGAGCATTGTCGCCTAAATTCAAATAAGGCGTCCTAAAATCATGTCCCCATTCTGAAACGCAGTGGACTTCATCAATTACTGCATAAGCAAAACAATGACCATCTTTACGGGCATTGTCCAATGCTTTTCTAAAGTCATCAATCACAAATCTTTCAGGTGATACGAACAAGAACTGCAGCTGCCCTTTTGCTAATAACTCATGCTGGTTAAATGTTCTTTCTGCAGTTGTCAAGGTGGAGTTGATGAATTCGCATTTGTCAATATTCAACTCTCTTAGGCCATTGTATTGATCAATCATTAATGAGCGGATAGGATCAATTACAATTGTAGTCCCAGGTTGCAGGATGGCTGCGAGCTGATAGGTTAGTGATTTACCCCCGCCAGTGGGCAACAATCCAATTACCGACTTCAACTGAACGGCCCTGTTCAATATCGGCAACTGCCCCACACGAAAGTCGAGCTTCCGGAAAACGTCCTGCAAAAACTTTCTGAGCAGAGAGGACGTTTCGATTATCGGCTCATAAACTTCATTCTGAAATTGATTGACCAAGGGCCTGTAAAAAATGGGAGCAGCAGAAAGAACACCGGTATTAGTTTGATAGTGGGTATAATGGGAACTGCGTAAAATGATAGTGTTCGCGGAAGGTTCGAAATCGTCTTTAAAAATTGAAGTTCGTCGAAGGATTGAAATATCTATAACCAGATCAAAGGCACTTTTATCCAAGGTATTCAACGACTCTATTCTTTTGCCTTTGTGTAGTTTATGGTTTGCAAAATCCGGTGTTGAAAAAACAGTCAGCTCAAGGGACGGTATTTGAATTTGAGATTGAGCCAGCTCGTTTAATGTATTTAATAATATCTGAAGATCCTCAATCGCGGCCCGGGCACAAGGCAGATCTCTTTCTACAACCGCAATTTTTATTGATTCCTTTTGGCTGACCGATCCATAATTGGCCATCAGATACCGCAACATTATAGTTTGTAACCTCGCAATACCAAAAGGAGCCAGCACAAGGGATGTTAAGGCATCTGATAGATAATTGCTATTGTTGTAATTACTCTCTATCAACCGTATATAATCTTCCGTCGCTATCACACGAATAAATTCTGCGGCATCATTGTAAGCCGAATCCTCAGTAATATGGCTGATATTTCGAGACAACTGCCCGATCTCAAAATCTTTGAGGTCATCAATTAATTCCGTGTGGTATTGCCTACCGTCAACCTCAACGATATACGTTTTGTGGTGCTTGATTTGTACCTGACCATTATATCTGTTCGTCCTGTTTTTTGAAAAATCATAAGGAATCTCCAGACTGAAATCTACCCGGCCCTGGTTATTGTTTCTCGTAAACGTATTACGAGCTCTTTGCTTTTCCAACAGCTGGGCCAGGCAAGCCTTTTCCTCAGGTATAAATTTTAGTAAGAAATTTCTTTCAAAATCGCTGTCAACATTACTCAGATTAAGATATTCGCGTCTTGTTCGTGCTCTCGGTTCTACAATATGCAACGCATTAAATAGCGCCTCGCCGGTGTTCTTTTCAACCTCGCTGGAAAGAAATGGGAATGCAATTTTACCTCGTTCAGCGTTATCATGTCTTTGGGTAATTGATAGTTGTTCTGCAAAATACTCCTCCAAATGTACACTTGCCAATGTTGGCAATCCTCTTGTAATAATGTTAGCAGCAACAGCCAGTATAGACGGCAAGGATGCCGTTAATTCAAGGTTTACATTTGTCTGCACCTCGAATGTACTAAGGGATCTCAGTAGTCCATTCAGTTCTAACTGTTTCCCTTTTCCCTTGGCATAGGCATTTAGCGCATCTCTTACTGATTCTAGTATGTATCCACTCTGATATTGCATGATTACCGGGGTTCCAGGTTTGTTCAAAATAATCAATACCAAACATCACAATATGATAATATCATCGATTAACGAAAACGACCTCCTTGCTTCATGTCTTTCTACCTCACTACAAATAAAATTAAACAACTTTTAAATGGGTGGCAATCCCAGCTCCTTAAGAAACTCATTATGCTTGCTGGCAGCCTCAGCTATCTTCTTTTCAATTTCTACTAACTGCTCATTCACTTGTTGTAAGTCTATTACCTCTTCTGAAACGGCAGTACTGACATATCTCGAAATATTTAGATTATATCCGTGTTTCTCAATCTCATCCATCGTTACGCGACGGGAATAACGATCTTGCTCACTTCGATATTTATAGGTGTCAACAATTTTTTCGATATCATTTGGCTCGCCATCCTCGCCTTCGCGCAACCTGTTTTGGCGCTTGCCTTTTTCAAAGTATTCGCTGGCGTTTATAAATAACACGTCGTCAAACTTTTTACATTTCTTGAGCACAATAATGCAAACAGGGATACCTGTTGAGAAAAACAAGTTTGGCGGCAATCCTATCACCGTATCTATATTGCCATCCTTTAATAATTTGGTTCGGATCTTTTCTTCTGCCCCACCGCGAAACAAAACGCCATGGGGTAAAATGATGGCCATTGTTCCCTCTTTACTCAAGAAATGGAATCCATGCAATAAAAACGCGAAATCTGCGGCAGATTTTGGTGCGAGCCCATAGCTCTTAAAACGAAAATCTTCTCCCAACGCTTCGGATGGTTCCCAACGGTAGCTAAAAGGTGGATTGGCAACAACGGCATCATACTCCATCTTCCTTGCAGGATTCATTTCGTTGAGTATGTCCCAATCATTCAACAATGAATCGCCGTGATGAATTTCAAACTCGGTATCTTTTACACCATGCAACAACATATTCATGCGTGCAAGGTTGTATGTGGTAATGTTTTTCTCCTGACCGTATATTTTTCCGATGCCGTGTTGGCCAAGCTGCCTGCGCACATTTAATAGCAACGACCCTGAACCACAAGCAAAGTCTAATACTTTATCAATCTTTTTCTTTTTGCCGAGAGAAGGATCCTGACTATCCAATGTTACTATCTCTGAAAGAATGGTTGAAATCTGCTGAGGCGTGTAAAACTCACCTGCCTTTTTGCCGGAACCGGCAGCAAATTGACCAATCAAATACTCGTAAGCATCGCCCAACACGTCACTACTTGTAGAAAACTTAGCAATGCCCTCTGCAATTTTTTGAATGATGGTACAAAGCCTTGCATTGCGATCCGTATAATTCTTCCCCAGTTTTTCAGAATCAAGATTGATCTCAGAAAACAAGCCCTGAAAATTGCTTTCAAATGATTGATTTTCGATGTACTTAAAACCACCTTGCAGTATATGCAAAAGTTCGCGGTTTTGTGTACGGGCAAGCTCCGCAATATTGCTCCACAAATATTGAGGTTCGATAACATAATGCACTTTTCGGCGCATTTGCTTTTCAAACTCTGGTACATCAGCTTTATTTGCGGTATACCATGTTGCTAATGGCGGCCGTCTATCATCTTTAACTGGCGCAGGATAGTCGGCTCCCAACTCCTTTCTAGCTGCGGCCTCATAATTATCGGATAAATAACGCAAAAACAGGAATGACAGCATGTAATCACGAAAGTCATCCGCATTCATAGCTCCGCGAAGATCATCTGCTATTGTCCATAATGTTCTACCTAATTGTTGTTGCTCTATTGCTGTCATTGTTTGCTATGTTAGATGTGTCTTCAATAAGGAGTTCTGGTAAATAGAATTGATATTTATCCAGGAACGCCTGCAATATATCTTTAAAAAGTTTTTTGTTATCCTCTCCCATTTCGACCGGCTCATACACTGAATACTTACCATGACTAAGGAGGTTCAATGCGCGTGCATAAAGCACGTCATCTTCAACGCCATGAACACAAACTGCAAAATCATTAAAGCCAAAAAATGTTGCTGTTCTCTCTAATATGCTTCGAAGCATATTGAAATGATATGTGTTGATAGTACCAGATTCTGACACCCGCCTTAGCTCGCTTAATAAAGCAACGTGATGAAAGAAGGGAGTATCGGTTGTCGTTCTCAGATTGTAACCATCCGAACCATTTTTGTGCAGAAAATAGCAAATCGGTTTAGATTTCTTTAATTCATTAAACATGACATTAAAGAAGAGAGAATGATGAGAAGAAATAACCGTCTTAATTTTATCTGTTCCTCTTTTCAACAACTGGGATAAATCGCTAGCTACAGCAATAGCATTATTATCATCTAAAGATGAAATAGGGTCGTCAATATAAAAATACTTTACCCAATTATAAGCCTCCGCGCCCTCAATTGCAAGTTCACACACTGTAAGAAAAACACACCACACAAAAATATTTTCTTCTCCGCGAGATATTTTGATGTTACTGTCATTGTCTTTTATAAATGAGATCGTCCATTTCTCATAGTCAATTTTAAAATTGAAATCAGCATATCGTTCCAGGTGAGTAAATATCTTTTCTTCTAATGCAAGTTCTTTAAAGCCATCAAAAAAGCTCGATTCAGAATTTATTTGAAGAACCCGTTCTGTATCTTTTTCCAAGTCGTTATCCCAATGAAAAAGATCTTCTGTGAAAGCATTAAAATATAAAGTATCTCTAAAACCCTCACCCCTCTTACCCGTTTCTTGGAAAGCCATTGAAGTCCTTGTTTTTCCAGTGCCGTTATAAGCAAATAGGAGTACAAAGTTCTTCGTGTCTAGATCTCGACGAAACCTATCAACAAGGCTCTGCAAGGTTTCAAACTTGGTTATAGGGGATTGATGGCTCATTTATCATCTTCATTTTTAGAAGGAAACATTTGTTGTAGCAAACCTTCCTTATGAGTATTGAGTCTGTCTAGTTTTTGAGCCTCTTTTTCGATAAGATCGTCTAAAGACGAAAGGCAATCAGCTATTTTCTTTTGTTCAGATAGTTCAGGAAAGAGATTGCTTAATTTCAAAAAATCGCTGAAATGAACACGTCTTTTCTCCACCAAAGAACCTGTTGCAATATTGTCATAATGAGCAATCATTCCATGACTTCTAAAATATTTTTCACAGAACCTAGAGTCAACGGAATTGTCACAATGAAAAATGTTATAATATTTTGAAAGTGCAACTTTATCATTGCCTCTGTGCCTAGCAATTGCCCCAAATCTCAAATTCATCGGATTATAGGCAAAGTCATTCGGATACACTAACTTGTAAGCATCATCTTCATTTTTTACTAAAAACGACCGCTCATATCGCTCCGTCTTGGGCGTTACCCCATCTTCAATGGTTAAGCTATAAAGCGGTACTTCTTTTAAAGGAAATTCAGATCGTTCAGCAATAAACTCACCAAATTTTCTAAGTGTCCAAGCCCCACTACTTCTATATTCCTTAAACCGCAACTTAGGCACCGTTTCACTCTCCCCAGGAAATAACTGCTGCATCAAGCCTTTTTTATGTGACTTAAGAGCTTCTAGTTTTTGGTTTTGTGCAGTAATTAGTTCATCTAAAGAAGAAAGGCAGTCGGCGATTTTTTGTTGTTCTGGGCGGGGTGGCCTGGGTAACAATAACTCAGAAAATTGCTTATAGCTAACCATTTTGCCGTCTCTGATGCCTTCAATATTTTTATTTAAATCTTTAATAAAGATTGATGTCTTGAAATAATATTTAAAAAAAAGATTTATTATTTCCTTTTTCTTTCGAAGAACTATATATGCAGGGCTGCATATGCCTTTATAGTTCGAATATTCGATCCCACCCTGAAATGACCTAAGACTAATAATGAAATCATCAACATTTACAACTTTATAACTCTCTACACTTTTATCAGTTACTGAAACATTGTAATTAATTTTATGCCTTGGAATCGCTCCATGTTCTTGAGTAATGGCCAATATAGGGAGGTCGGAATTGTGATCCTTGTCAGAAATCTGATCGAACATCACATCTCCATTCAGATAATCCCATTGACCGTCATGGTTAAACTCAGGAAACCGCAATACAGGCACCTTATTATTATTTATTTTTTTACTCATACGCTGACAATCCTGATATTTCACGCCCTTGGGCAAGTTTTTTTAATTGAGGTAACAAGTCTTCCATTAAAGCCAACTCTCTTTTGGTTCGGTCCTTCCAGCCAAGCTCTAATGGTTCTAATAATGTATTTAGTTGCTCGCCATCAAATATCATCCGGTTCATAATGCCATCCACAAATCCCTTCAATGCTTTTGTTTGCAGGCCATGATTCCGGGCAATGGAGGCTAACTCCTTCGCTGTCTTTTCTTCTTTAAAGTTATCATAGCCGTCCCGTATTTCTTTTTCGGAAAGACCTTTTCCCACTTCCAAACTGTTAATGTATGCCACTATATCATCCCGTTCGTCTATCAGGTTAGCGCTTGAACTCAGGAGATTGACGAGTTGTTCTTTGGTCATTTTTTGCTTAGAAGGCTTGCTCTCCGTGTAACTGGCTATCAGTTTCATTATGTAGTCATAATCTACTACAGCAGAAGCAAACAAAACAAATTCAAAATCCAGTTGCTGTACTTCTGTACTGGCATCGTCCCCTTCTTTTGTTTGTTTTTCCTTTAAGCGTTTTGCCGTTTCCAAATACGCTCCTTTAAACGACCGCAGTTCTTCTTCCGGCAGCAATGTTTCTATTACACTTTTATTGTCAACACTTAGATCTGTGTATTGATCAAGTTGCGTCTTCAGCCTTTGCACTTCTTTAAAGTGGTTGATAAATTCTGCACGGGCGTTGTCTCCCTTGAGGTTATTTACTTCTTCGGGCGTACACTCAAGACCGTTGGTTTGCATGAACGTGTTTAAGTCTGAAACTGCTTTTTCATATTTCCCTATCACAACAGGTGCCGGATCAACTAACCATATTTCTTTCGCTTTGACAGTATCTTGTCCGGAGAACAAAGCGATAGCTTCGTCGACAGCAGTCTGCTGTTTGCGAAAATCAAGAATGTTACCATAAGGCTTGCTATCATTCAAAATACGATTGGTACGGGAGAATGCCTGTATCAAGCCATGATATTTAAGATTCTTATCTACATACAATGTATTAAGATATTTTGAATCGAAGCCTGTGAGCAACATATCCACTACGATCACAATGTCTATTTTGTGCTTATGAGGATAATCTGCATTAGTATATTTTTGATCCTTGATCCGTTGCTGTACATCCTGGTAATACAGGTCAAATTCATTTATACTGTGATTGGTTCCGTATTGATCATTATAATCTCCGATGATAGATCTTAATGCTATTTTCTTTTCATCAGGCGCCACCTGGTTGTCGGCTTTTTCTTGTGGTAAGTCTTCCTGAATTTGCTGCACATCTTTGTTTCCCTCTGCCGGAGGTGAGAAAACGCAGGCAATATTCAAAGACCGATAGCTTTCGTCCTCATCTTTCATTTTCTGCTGTGCTTCTTTGAACAGCCTCCTATATTCTATTGCCTCATTAATGGATGCTGTCGCCAGCAGCGCATTGAACCGCCGGGAGCTGGTGGCCGCATCGTGCTTATCCAGCACCGCATCCACAACCGCCAATCTGTGAATGGCCGTTCCTGTATTTATCTTTTCTTCAGATTTATAGTAGTCAACGTGAAAGCGCAATACATTCCGGTCTTCAATCGCATGCGTTATCGTGTAAGTATGTAATTGTTTTTGGAAAATGTCATTTGTGGTCACGTAGGAACCTACCGTTCCATCTATTTGTTTATAGTTTGCATTGGCCTCAAAAATTGGCGTTCCTGTAAATCCAAATAGCTGAGCATTTGGAAAAAACTCTTTAATAGCTTTATGATTATCACCAAATTGCGAACGGTGACATTCATCAAAAATAAAAACCAATCTTTTCTTGCTTAATGGCTGCAGCCGTTCTTTATAATTTTTGCGATGGGTTGGGTCGAGCGCTAAACCAAGTTTTTGAATGGTTGTTACAATCACTTTGTCGGCATAATCTTCCGACAACATTCGCCGAACAAGTGTTTCCGTATTTGTATTTTCTTCAACACAACCCTCCTGAAACTTGTTGAACTCCTCGCGTGTTTGCCTGTCCAGATCTTTACGGTCTACAACGAACAAACATTTCTCAATATCAGGATTGTCTTTTAACAGCGTAGATGCTTTAAACGAAGTGAGCGTTTTACCGCTTCCTGTCGTATGCCATATATAACCATTGCCCCTGTTTTGATGGATGCAGTCAACGATTGCTTTAACTGCATATATCTGGTAAGGGCGCATCACCATCAGTTTTTGTTCACTTTCAACCAGCACCATATAGCGGCTGATCATCTCACCCAGTGTGCACTTCTTAAGAAAGTCGTCTGCAAAATCATAGAGATTCGCTATTTTTTTATTGTCTTCACTCGCCCACTGATATACGGGCAAGAACTGCTCATCGGCATTGAAACTAAAGTGTTGATTTTTGTTATTGGCGAAATAGAATGTACTGGAGCGGTTACTAACTATGAAAAGTTGAATAAAACAAAGCAGCGAATTACTGTAGCCATTTCCCGCATCATTTTTATAATCTATGATCTGCTGCATGGCCCGGCGCGGGCTAATATCCAGCGTTTTCAATTCTATTTGCACTACCGGGAGTCCGTTAATAAGCAATATCACATCGTAACGGTGGCTGCTATTCTCAGTATTGATGCGCAACTGGTTTATTACCTCAAATTCATTTTTGCACCAGTCTTTGATATTAACAAGGGTGTATTGCAGTGGAGTACCGTCCTCCCGTTGGAAAGTATTTCTTTGACGCAAAATTTTGGAGGCTGCAAAAACATCTGGATTAACAACCTCATCATGAAGACGAGCAAACTCCGCATCGCTTAAGTTAACCCGGTTTAATGCTTGGAACTTTTCCCGAAAGTTTTCTTTCAGGCTCTTACGATCCCGTATATCCGCACGATAGGTATATTTAAGATCGGTTAACTTTCCGATAAAGCCGTATTCTATTTGGGGTTCATTAACCATTGAAAATTGCCGGTTAGTATTTTTTAAAAGTTAATGTGAGGACAACGGTTTTGGGTCATCCTATGTTAGGGCAAGCATTCTGCAATAAAAGTTTATTACAAAACACCGGTAAAGACAAATATAGTTGAATATACGTTGATATTTACAATCTTAGAACTCCTATTAAACTAGAAATACACTTTATTGCCCGCGACTTTAAATGCCTTAGTTAGACAAAACTTTCCAGCAACTGTTTTCGGTAGGAGTTTGGTATACCCTTGCTATAAACGTACTAAAAACTAAACACACGAAAATTTGTATTTTCGATGCCATTTTTATAAAAAACAGTTTAAAATTCTGCAGTAGAAAACAAGTTCTTCCATAAATTTTAGCTGCAACAATATCATAGTTCATGAGCAACAGGAAACAAAGCTGGCAAGAATTTGAGGAGATGATCTACGCGATCTACAAAGAATTAGAACCCCATGCAAATGTAACGCACAACGATTCCATTCTCGGTTTGGAGTCTGGCACCATGCGTCAAATCGACATTTCCGTTCGAAAAAAAATAGCGGGACATGAAATATTGATGGTCATACAAGCGAAGGATCTTAAGAGAGCCGCTGATGTAAACGTTGTGGGAGAATTTCGCTCTGTTCTTCAAGACATTTGCGCCCAAAAAGGGATCTTAATTTGCAACGTTGGCTTTACAAAGGCCGCCAAAGAATACGCCAAACGCTGCAAAATAGAACTCTGTTCTGCCCACGATGCCTCTAAGGTTAACTGGCAAACGAAGATCGAAATACCTGTCTTAAAAACGAGTATGGCAATAAAAACAAAAATTAACACACAGTATTTCCCCAAAGCACCTATGACCGTGGACCGTTTACAAATCCCTGATGTTATTACAGCTATGGAATATTTTGTTAGCAAATTAGAAAAGGACGAAATCTTAAAGACCCAAGGGAAACATCTTTTGGACTTGGATGCTTCACGTCTATTTAATGATGACATGCACCAATGGGATTTAAAAGCAAAAATCGAATACGACGTCACCCACAGGTATCATTTTAAATTTTTTACCCCCACAGACTACAGAGGTATCAAAGATTTTGTCTCAAATAACTTCAAACCTTCTTTTATAGAATTTAATGAGGAAATTCCATTTTTGAACGACGGAACATGGACGCATGTGGAAAACCCCGATCTTATACCATTAAATGCGTTTCACCTTAATATCGAATTTACAGAAATAGATATCCTGAAAAAGAAATTGCTCAAAATTGATTTTGTTGAGCCATGAAAAACTGTTCACCCTGCACAAAATTATTGTGTAGCACAAAATCTGTTTAGAACATAAACCTTGGCCAAACGCAATTTTATTAATCAAGTTTATGTTGCAACAGGTCTTGTATATCCTGCCACAAAAAGAATACCCTTGAACGAATTTTAAAAGGCCTTAATTTACCATGGCGCACCCAGTCGTATATGGTAGGCTTGGTAATATGAAAAAGCTCGCAAATTTCGGCAATCTTGAAAAGCGGCTTGTAAGTCAAACCCGGTGTTTCAAAAGTAACAGTTGCAGATCTTTCCTTATCCGCTTTCGCGACCTCCTCTCTAATGATTTGACGCAAAGATTGCCAGAACTGTTCCGGCTGATAAGGAAACAACATTGGGGTAACAATGTTACCATTTTTCACCTCTTCTTTCATCACTTTAAGTTTTAGCCACCTAAACTAACACTAAATGCAAATGAATAAAAGTAAAGTATGTGAGGAGCGGGAATGTCAGGGTGAATATACATATTGCAATGGTTAAGGATAAATTTGTGGCCCTCGAAATTAGCCAATGATTGCGGTCAATCAAGTAGTTTTGCCTCTATTCTCAGTTGGGCCGTTAGTTACGGCCCAATTTAAAAGAAAACCAGATTTAGGAAATTTTTACAGTATAATCTTCAAATTGATCTTCTAGCTGTTTCCCATATAACATACTTTGAAAAATCACTTTCAAGCACCAAGCGGTTATCTATATATTGATTCTACCAAATAAAATGTCGAAAAACTGATACTAACGATTGTTTAAATTGAAAAATGCTTACTGTATCTAAAACAATCACCAACATGAGAATAAAAAATTTCAATCCCCACTCTACAGTCCCAAATCTCTTAAACATTGGCTTAATTCTAAACTCGTCGTCACTCGTTCTATAAAAATTATTTTTTTCATAAACCGCTTGTTCTTCTTTGTACTTTATTTCGTTTATTTCACGTTCTTCATCTTCTTGAACCCAACGAAAGAAATTTGCTATAAGAAAATCAATAAAGACAAAGCAAACAGCATAACCCAAATATATACTTACCAATCCCAAAATAATCTTCCAAATTTCTAACTCGTGATTGAAGAGTATCCAAAATACCGAATTAAAAATTGCTACATAAAGACACGCTCTAAAATAGCCTTTGTAAAAATCATCCTTCATAATCTATAGTTGTTACGTACTTTACCAAGCTAAACTTTTGAAACCGAAGAATAAACCTGCTAACATTAATTTTACAATTTTCATTATCTCATCGATTTTGCGAACCAATTGTCCGAATTTGCTTTCAGTTAGCTCGACAAACATTTCCTGCCAACAGCGTTCAAAAGCCTTGACAGGAAATACCATCATCTTAAACCGTTGTCAAGAACCGAATCCGATCCTTGTATTTAATTGCTCACGGGAAGTTCTTGGCAGTTGGTCAAACAAGCTATAGTTAACATCTTTCAATCGATCCCATTGCTGGTTCTCAATGGCTGATTCGCCGATTTCAATCAGATATTTAACTACGTTTTGATCATTCATTTTTGCACTATCCCTTTTTAACCATGAAAAAATATCCACCAGGAACTCTGGAATTCGCCATTGAATCTGCCTGATAATACCGTCTAGTTCATCCGCTTTTTCCTGAATCTTTAATGGACTATTCGTTGTTAAAAAGATCTCTTCTTTTTCCACTATCCCATTAAACACCTGGCGTTCATAGTCGTTTCCATTTTCATCAATCATCTTTTCACATTCCTCCTTTATCTCAAAATAGTGCTCTTTGGCTAACTGAACCCTTTTGTTCTGTGTAGCGGCGCTAATTTCCTGAGCAATTTTTCTTTTTCGGTCCTCGAGCTTATAACGATTATCAGATTCGTCATCAAGAGCTAAGGTTTCAGTTTCATCCTCTACCTGTTCCATTTCTTTTTTGAGTTTTGTTAAGGCGCCTGCAATTTCATAGTCTTCTTTCTCTGTTGCATGCTCAATTTCTTCGTCAAGTTTTTCGGAAAGATCCACTACCTGTTCTTTCAGGTATTCAATGGAAGTATGCCTTTTTTTAGGATTAAATATTTCCTTAAATTCCTGATCTGCCATATTCAAATATGCTGAAACACTCAAATCCCTTGATTCGGTCATTGTAATCGTTATCTCAATATCCGATCCTTTCGATACATCTTTTTTAAGCTTATCTCCAGAAATTTCCATGTAACCAATTCCTTTGTTGGCTTCGGGAGGAGATAAATGTGGGCCTTCCAGAATATTGATCCTAATAACCTGATCACTACTTTCTTTAGAAAGAGTCTTGTTTAAAGGAAAAGTTATACTTCGTTTAAGCGGCAATACCGAATTCTTTTGAAAAACAAGCAACAACCTCGTTTGACCTGGATTATCGCCGTCGTCAACCTCTAAACAAATGTCTTCCGGAATAGGCTGGCCGCTGATAGCAAAGCCGCTATTTATTCCAATAAGATCCATATTTGTTTCCACAATGTTGTTTAACTCATCATAAACCGTAAGCTTGAAAAAATTGAATGCGTCTTCTACCAACGGAAGATCTTCATTTATTCTTTCAGACAATTTCTTCAGCCCCGTATCAAAGCCGCCATCTTCACGTGTAATACGGTAAAACAGCCCCTCGACATTACCGGAAATTCGTGCGGCGAACAGTTCTTCTTTTTCTTTTGATGCTTTTTGATAGGCAGGCTTAATTGAAATTGCATTTTCCTTCCTTGCTTGTACTACATTGTTAAACTCTTTTGGTTTTGTAGCTGCGTAATAAGCCGCCCCTATTGCAATGGCAGTTGTAGGATCAATTTCGCAATTCGTAGGAATTTGCAATACTTCCTGCACATGTTGCCTTACGTACGGTATATATGTGGAACCTCCCACCATTAAAGTAAATTGTATGTCTGTTGACTTTAAAGATTTGTTCGTCAAAATCTTTTTTATCATATCTGTTGTGCTATCAATTGCCGACTTTATAAGATCATTAAATTCCGACCTGGTTATTGTAACCTCAAAGTCCACATCATTTCCCCTTTCATCTTCAAATCCGTCTATAACAATATCTGCTGAAGATTTTGCAGAAAGTAAAATTTTTGCCTCTTCCGCTCTACGGAGTAGTACATAATATTTTGCGTTGTATTTTCCTGAAGCACTCTTCATATCACTCTCCAGGGAGGAAAAACTATATTCCTCTTCGATTTTAGGGATAAGAAGTTTTTCAACAATCATTCTATCAAAATCAACGCCTCCCAAAAAGTTATTGCCTTCGTGGTCAATGACTTTCATTTCACCATTTTTAATCTCTACAAGTGCCACGTCAAATGTGCCGCCGCCAAGATCATAGACCAGCCATAAGCCTTCTTTCATGTCCATCTTCTTTTTCATATTTGCATAGGCGAGGCTTGCGGCAATAGGCTCTTGCAAAAGAATAACCTGCTTGAACCCTGCCTGGGCTCCGGCTTCTTTTGTAGCATTTGATTGTATTGTGTCAAATGAAGCCGGTATAGTGATCACAACCGATTCTAAGCTGTCACCTGTATTTACGAAAGTTTTCAATTCCTTTAAAACCAACGCTGAAAGATCTACAGGCGTCTTTGTTTCATTGAGGGCTTTTATTTTAAAGCTTTCCGCTGTTCCCATTTTGCGTTTGAATGCTCCTACTACACTTTTGGGATCTTTTTCCAGGAATTCTTTCGCCTTATTGCCAATCATTATCTTATCCTTTCTAAAGGAAACAACAGATGGCAAAGTGCTACGACCAAAGTCCTGTGGATTTGTAAAAACAACTACTTCTCCTTTTATAAATTTTGCAATTGCAGAATTGGTAGTGCCCAAATCAATCCCGAAGTTTATTGTATTTTCCATACGCTTATTTTTTTATTTTTTGTTGCATGACGCCGCTACTATCACCGCTTTTTGTATAATTTTCTTTATACCAAAATCATTACCTAACTCATTACAAAATATGATAGGCTTTATTACTTCAACTATCTCCAGATCCTCTGTTACGTTTCCTGCAATGCTTGCTTCGCAGTCCGTTCGTGTCTGGCTATATGGCTCTCCCAACGGATCATGGTATGTCAGGCCAACACCTTCATTACTGGCAAACAGTTCGCTTTCAATAAGTGACTTCAACCTGTTTATGTTCCTTTGTATAGAGTGATCCTCTTTTAGTTGCTGGGTTTTTCTTTCGATTTCAAATACTTGATTTACCAAATCAAGATATGATTGAGGTATTCTTACAAACCTTGTTTTTCTAGGATCTTGCATTATCTTAATTTAATTGCTGAAAAATTTCGATTGAGTAATTGAAGAACTGTAGGCATCCCCAACAGTTTTGGAATCCAGGGTTAGAGTGGCTATGGTATACCCTTTTTCGCCATCTTCGAACGTTCCTGTCCCGTTGTATTTACAGTACGCTTCCCTGGTTTCAAAAATTCCACTGCCGCCACAGCTATTCACCAGCGTTGGATTCCAATCATTTCCGTAATAAACTTTTAGCATGTACACTCCCTGGGGAATGCTCTTAATGGTAAATTTTGAGCCGGCACGGACATATGAATTTCTTATTGTCTGGGATTTGCTGATACTGTAAAGACAGACTATTGCGTCTGTCTCCCCTGTGTTCTTTACGGTTAGTCTTGGATTACCACTATAAACATTCTCACCCAAACAAGCAGATAACGGCGACGCTCCATTTTTAAGCTGGTTTCCTTTGTATCTGCTGTCTACAACATAGCTGGCGGTATCTACCGAATGCGTTGTTGAATTAACTTTAGGCTCGGGTTGGTATGTATTGTAATTATATGCCGGAGTAGTACTGACCGGATGATCATATGTATGCCGCTTTGATTGACGAATCAACTCATCTATTTGAACTGCGAAGGATATTACCACTACCGCGGTAACCACCCCTTGCCAAAGCCGTTGCCAGTCGTGAAGCTTCAATTTCCCCTTAAAACGGTAGCCGCCGAGCTCACGATAACAATTATATCTTGCAATTGGGAAAACTGGAATCCAGAATAAAACAAAAAATAAAGTATCGCCATAAATCGTCGTCCCTATCCCATTCATGGTTGACAATGAAGGGGTATCTCGCATTGGCTTACCCTCCACATCCTGTCTCTCTTTAAATTCCTGGAGGCGTTTTAAATCCCGATCTAACCGCATTTTTACTCCATCAGACGATTTTATAAGAAGACCTTTTTTAACTACGTTTATTGCGCTTGTAACATTTATATGTTCATTCCACATTGAAATAGCCATAGCGCAGTATGCCATTGCAAATGAATCCCTCAAATCACTAGCGAAGGACGGAAGACTGTTCAATTCGGAGAGATTGATTGAACTAATCATTCTCTCCCCATCTCCCGGACTAGCGGTTTTGTTTTCAAGACGCTTGATCGTTTGATTTATTTGTGTCAAAATTTTATTCCATTTTTCCAATGCCGGGGCATTTCGTTCCTTTTCTATTTGCTTTTCATAGCGCTCTTTTGCTATTTCATAATTACTTTGAAATGTTCGCCTCCCGATACTGTCAATATTCATTTTCAGCACATGTTCAATCAAATGAACGCAGTGCGGAGAGGCTACCAATTTCTCGTCTATGGCCAAATTGAGAAAATTGATGGCACTTCCTATCCTGTTGACCTGACTCTGAAAATAAAAAGGCAAACTATTTACAAGTTCGATTGGAAATAATCTTTCAACATTCTTTACTAACGCACCAATTGACTGTTCAGAACAATCTCTTTTACCATTTTTTATCTCATCACATATTGTTCTGATTTCCTCTGTTCTATTTGCAATTTCATTGCTAACACTTTTGAAAGCGGCGTTAACAGAAGACGGATCAATCAGAATTTGATACTGTAGAATGGAGGCAATTTGTTTAACGTCGTTTAATCCAAATGCCATCATCAAGCTTTTATCAAATCTTTCGGCGAAAAATGGATTAACAAACGCAACGAATTCTGATTTTGTGTAGATGTCCTGATGATTGAATGACGCAAACAACTTGCTATCACCATAAGCTAAAAAATCATTGAGCCTCGAATTTTGAATCAGGTAATAATAGTATTCCTTCTTCTCCTTAATATCCAAATCGTCAATCACTTTTTCACAATCAGACTTAGTTATTTCAACACCCTTATAATAGACAACCTGATTGTCTGAGAGTTCTATTTCTGCAAACAACCTTCTCTTTGCTTTTTTAATTGCTGCTATATCAACATCCTGCAAAGAATCATTCATTTGCAGTTCCAATATTTCGAAGGGGTTAACAAAAGTCATTACTTAATATTTTTTCTGGATGGCAGGTGCTGTCATTACCAAACACCAAACTGCCGGGTTTACTTAGATAGGGCAAAAGTTTCTTGCGTAAGATTGAAATACTTGAGTTTGCCTAGGAAAGGAGCTCCCTTAAAACATAGGTCAAAATTCAGTTATCTATAAGATGAAATATTCAGCTCGGGGAAGCATTGAAAAGTTTAAAACCATGTTAAATAAGGAAGGATTAAATTGAATTTTTAGAACCCGTCGATACCTAATGCATTGAAAATAGGATTTATACTATATCTGCTCGATAGAATATCAAATATTCAATCGTTAATAAGCTTTCACCAAATCAGGCATTAAAAAATCCGATTCAAATGGTTAAAGCCGAAAAAATGCACGGAAAAACATTCTATAACTATACTACCACAATTAAATTCAATCCGAATTTCAATTGGTCCTCCCGAATTTAGCTTGCTGATAACTTTCTCAATTGACCGTACTTCATATTTTATTCGTCATTCACTTTTTCTTAAAAACAAAAGATCAACTTGAGAATTCAAATACAATTTTCGCTTTTGATTATCCCATAATAATTAGTAAGTTCACTTTTTAACCAACTAAACCTCATCGGCGATTTATGTGACATCATTTTACGTCGCATTCATCACTCGTTACCAGACTATGACATTTTTAGATGTAAATTTTGAAACCTTAGAAACTACTCTTCAAAGTTTTGACCGTATTGCGGACAAAATCTCTAAAGACATCTACCTTAAAATAAACAACTCATTTTATAGACTTACAGATTTCGAGTTTTATACGTATTCAAAAGCCCTACCCGACCCACACACCTACAGGAATAAGTTGCAACTTAAATCGGGCAAGCTTTATTTGCACAGTTCAGGCCTTGACATAACTTTTGGCGATGGGACCAATTATGGTGGAATATTATTGAGAGCGGTTGTAAAACTCTTCGAGGGTAGCGAGGACGCGGATGGTTTTATGAAGGAACAATTTGACGGGCCTCAACGAGTAGCTACAGAATTTTTTTCAAATCTTAATTCACTTTTCAGCCCAGAAAGAAATGACATTTCAATATTCGACATTAACGACTGCAAGCAAAACTTTAGCCTCTGCCCAGCGGAGAAACTAATTCAGACGAAAAGGGTTGGCTTGACACCTAAGCCAACTGACATTGAAGATTATTATAGAAATCTACCTTTGCGATACATTACAATCTTGCCGAAGTTTCCAAACTTTAAACAGGTAGTAAAAGGCATTGAAAGTATGTTAAAAGAGCTTGAGGATAAGGGGAAAATGGAAAGAGACCAAACGAAACGAATTTTAGGATACAAAAGGAACTTTCAATGATAACTGACATCCAAACTAACTTTCTATATCTGGCTGACTCATTACCAAGAAAATATCCCAGATTCTACCAACGTTTTGAAAAGGTGTTAACGGACTGTAGTATCAAATTTGCTTTACTACAAGGCACTAAAGATGTCTGGTCTGTTGATTATATGCCTATTCAAATCGAGGTGAATGATTTCGTTCGTTTTTTATACAGGCCGCCGTATTTAACAAAGGATAAAATCTATGCCAAAACAATTTCGGACGTCGACTCGATTTGCGCCGAAATCGGAATTGACACTAGTAAGACTGATATCATCGTCGACGGAGGTAATATCATTCATTGGACGAACAAGGTTATTATGACTGACCGTGTTTTTATTGACAACCCGCGATACGAACGCAAACATTTAATAAATCGACTTCATGAACTTTTACAAGTTGACAAGCTTTATTTCATTCCCGAGCAACCGGATGACTATACAGGCCATTCTGATGGAATGATTCGGTTTATAGATGAGCATACCGTACTCATTAACGACTACAGTAAAGAGGAAGAATGGTTTTCCAGGGCTTTTGAAATTGCCGTTCACAATGCAGGCCTTGATTTTATCAAACTTCCTTACAATGTTTATGACAACAAAAGCTATGATCAGGCAAATGGCACGTACATCAACTATCTACAAATGGAAAACACGATTATCGTTCCGATTTTTGGTATTAAGGAAGATGATAATGCGGTAAAACAACTTGAAACAATTTTTGCAGGGCAAACTATAGTTACAATTGAAAGCAATGACATTGCTAAAGAAGGAGGGATACTGAACTGTATAACGTGGAACATAAGGACCGATGCGTAAGTGTTGTTAAGTTAAGTCATTTTCTTTTTAACACAAACTCTATACTTATATGTTGCATCTAGGCTGCAAAAGTACAAAATGAAATATAATGGCGCACTAGAATAGCACAGGTTGATATATTGGCTTTAACTAGCGGGGAAGCTGAAAACCGAATAGAGTAAGCAAAACACGAAAAGAAAAATCATATGGGATTGTTTGACTTTTTAAAATCGAATGGCGGGAAACCATCAATTGACCTAACAGACTACAAATTTCTGTCTGACGATCATACTCGAATTGAGGATGGACGCCCTCTCAATGCCAACAACAAAGGAGCTTGGAGAGGAATAAGAATTATAACCTCCGACAACAGCACTTTTTATGTAATGATGTACAATATGAATGAAAATCATCCCGTGTGGGGAGATAACATTCAAATGGCAAAAAAAAAAATGAAAATCATCGAGGAAAGTACTGATAAAATAGTTCTCCGTGGCTTCGGCACAGATGCAACAGGAGCTTCTTTTGCAGATTATGGTATTACGCTTCATAAGTCGAATAATGACATTGCTAAAATAACATTACACATGCACGACCGGCGCGTAGACATTGTTTATGAAAAAGCGAATGACAAGAAACAATCCGAAACCCTAAACCAATATTCTGACTTTGATAGCTTTAAAGCTTTTACATACAAATGGAATACAAGCATGCCAATGAATGAAAAAATGATGATAGCAGCGCAAAGTGACAAGCTGAATAATCAAGGAGTTAATGCTTACAATAATGACGACATCGCAAATGCAATTCGTTTTTATGAACAAGCATTGACTATTATGCCAAACAATGACGATGCTTTGAAAAATTTGAAAATTTGTTATTCCCAAATTGGGCGTCCTGATAAAGCTGCTGAAATGGAAAAAAAGCTAAACTACCTATCGTGATGGCTGTCTTTAGTTTTCAGTTACTGTCTGAAATCTTAAACGGATAAGAGTAACCCTAAACAATTAGAAAAAAAATGACAAAAATTTTTAGAGGCGATAGTACTTCGTCAAGTAAAATCGTATGTATGTTCGATGGAAAATTCGTTTATCAAGGCGATAGCAATTCATCGAGCAAAAGAATTTACACTTGGGATGGAAAACACATTTTTCAAGGAGACAGTAATTCTACAAGCAAAATTTTGTACACATGGGATGGAAGATATCTTTACCAAGGCGACTCAACCTCATCTAGCAAAAGACTTTATACTTGGGACGGAAAGTTCTTTTATCAAGGTGATAGCAATTCCTCAAGTAAAAGAATTTATACATTTGACGGCAAACATCTTTTTCAGGGAGATAGCACTTCATCCAGCAGGATCATGTACACATTTGATTCGCCAATGCCTCCTGCGATTATTCTTGCTGCAATTGCATAACTTTTAATGCTGATCACCCGATTGCTTGTAGCAAAAATTACATTTGGGACAACTTCAAATTGTCCCTCTTTTAAGGTTGTCCCAAATGTCAGTATGATTATGTGGATTCGTATTTACTGCTTTGACCAGTAAATTATATTTCGAGGTATGTAAGTTAAGCAGAGGTAAATCGACAGCGACAAATACTTGATACCGCATTCCCGAGTGGTCAAGATTAAAGAAATCGTTCGACGCAGGGTCGCGTTGTAAAGTTGGAATCCACTGCAGCCCACCGCCAACAGACAAAGGCATGTTTGGTAAGCCAATTATTAAGTTTGCTCCCGGAGCGAAAATATTTGACAAACTCACTTTAAACTTAGTACTTACCTGGCCAGTGTCGGTTACAAATCGGTAGCCAACAATTGCTCCAATATCGATAAGGGAAACGAAGGCAGACAGCGGCCATGGATTTGAATTTCTTCCATCCAAGCCCCCAATTAAATCCTATACACACAGGCGCATAAACAGCGATTGATTGTCCACCATTAAGTTTAACGGTGCTGTCTGTACCAGTGGAGCTTTTTGTTGAATAAGATGACTGGGAAGGCTGTTTTTAATTCCATAAAGAAGTCCTGTATATGCATTCACAGAAATCTTGTATTGAGTGTGTTTTTTATCGAAGAACTTCCCGCAGGCAACGCAAAGCAAGCCATACACGTTTGCAGCAATAAGCCGTAAAAACGTCGAAGATTTTATCAAAACTTAATAACTGTAGTAATGAAAAAATATTTTCTTTTTGATTGAAAACAATATATTGGACTTTTCAATATAGGATGTGTAAGCTTCCCCAAAAATATTTCGCCAGAAACACTTGTATGGAAGAATACTAAAACTTTTCTAGAACAGGCAGGTCAAATAGCAATCGCTCCACTACTCTACGTTCTAACCAACAAAAAACAGAAATTTTTTAAGCGTCATCTGTTATTAAGTTCTTTAGTACATTTGTCATGTAGTTTCTTAAATCCAACAGTTGCTACGGTACCGCCGGCAACTTTTAATCCATCGACCAATAGAGACCAATCTATCTTTTGGTTTATCACATTAACGACAATAAGACATCCTAGAACAAAAGAAACAGCCAGGCTTATTAAATAAGCATAAAATGAAATCTCCTTATGCCGCATTTTCTGTAAAACAGCCTGCTCTGAAAGACTTTTTTTAACATTACCATGTTCAAAGTCTCCAATCTCCGTAACAAACACTCTATTGTCTTTTATTTTAACTATGAGGAAAAAGATTAATAAAGCTATAGATAAAAACGATAGTGATAAATAAACAAAGTGGTTCATATTGCAAACTAATTAAAGGTTGAATAATTAAGTCCTGAAATATTTTTTCCCACACAAGCAATAATTGGAAAAATATAATCTCTATTGCAATTAGGATTTGTGGGATCAACTACTCCTAGATCTTCTAGGTCACCTTTGATGGAATAATAAGCACCTTCAATGGCGCTTTTCAAAGCTTTAGGAGATCGTTTCTTTGTCACTTCGCGAGTAACCAAATTGAAAAATTTTCTTTGAATACTCGTTATTCTGTCATTAGAAGAAAAAAAACCATAAACTATATCATTGTAAGAAACCCAGGCATCAAAAAAATTTCGAATGATAGAATTTTCAAGCAAGATTTTAGCTCCATGACATGAATGAAAATAAATATTCCTTTTGGACTTGACCAATGATGACCACCAGCCATCACTTATAAAGACTTTTTGCTCTGCGCCATTTTTAAACTCATAATAAAAAAAATTCAGAGATTTTCTGTCGCCATGGGCAAACACAATCAGATTATTAAATCTTTTTATTTGCTCAACTTTATGCTCAGCATCACTACTTAAAACATTTCTAAATATGAAAGATCTTGCATTAACATCATTTATTGTCTTAAAACATGGACAATCCTCCGAATCAGTAAAAAACACAGCGCATGGTTTTGAACCAATGAAAAAACTCAAAAACCGAGATAATGTCTTTTTCATAAACTATCTATTAAAAAACTTTAACCCCTCTATATAAGACTCTAGATATTCAAATCCAAGCTGGGTCCTATTATTCAATTCGTTAATAAGTTCATTAGGTTTTAGAAATCGGGAACCGATCTGAATTCGAAAACTTGGGTCGTGGTTGGCGATATTTTGCAAGCTTCTTATCATATCAGACGTAAGCTTGAAATAAAGATTTTCCATAGGATTATTTGATTGTTTGTTTGCCTTATTAACAATTTGACCTATTAGCGTGGAAAATTCCTCGGTTTTTGCAAACAGCAAAATATCATTATTGGCACACTCTCTTCTTATCTCATTGTTGACGTTTCCGGCACCAGTATAGAGTACATAAATCAAGTCGTTTGCACTACCCGACTTAAAATATTTTATCAAATCTAACCCCTTGCGAGTTGGCATATTATGATCACAAATAAATACATCAACGTCATTATTTTCGGACTCTAAAATGCCTACCGCTTCCACATTGTCATCTGTCGTTTGCAATCTAATTTTAAACGCATCATCATTGTCAACATTTGTATTGTAGCTGTTAACCTTTACCTGAAAATTATGTAACGCACTTGATTCGTCATCCAAATAAAGAAAAGCGATCTCCTTGCCTGGATTTTTAAATTGCAACAGATTATTCATAATTCATGATTTTGGAAATAGAATCTTAAACCTAGTCCCACCATTATTATCCTTAATTCTCGATAGTTGTACCGGAGATTCAACGGTAACTTCGCCATTGTTTGCTCGCGTATAGGCACTAACAATGTCCAAACCAAACCCTCGATCTTTTGGATTCCCGTTTTTTGTACTAAACCCAAGTTCAAAAACTTTTGACATTATGTCCTGCGGAATTCCTGGCCCATTATCCTCAACATCAATTTGTAAAAATTTATCCATTTTATCACTATCATCATTCGTCTTTATTCTAACTACTTTCGTTTTAATATTTAAGCAACATTTTATTGAAAGGTTGTCACATGCTTCGAAACTATTTTTAAATAAGTTATAAAGTACTTGGACTATTTGAACCGGGTTGCATTTCAAATCGCAATTCGCACCATATTCAGTAGAGAAAACGATTTTATCAGTTACAAACATATTAGTATCCAACTCCTGTAAAACTTTTGCTTTAAAATTCATAATTGCAATCTGAATAAGCGTATTTACATTATTAATCTCTTCTACCGCATCAATTGGTAAAGGCAAGCCGTCCATCGTATCAGCATTGTAAATATTAACTTGATCAGCATGATACATCTTGACTGATGCTGTCACTATAACTTTTGCCCGACGTATAGCTTCTTGAATTATCTCAATCTCATCACGGGTTTTTCTCGTAATTCGATAAGCAAACTTATTTTCAGGAGTAATGTTTATAAGCTGATTTGTGATGGTTTCTATTTCCAAAAGAGGCGGAGTCAACTCATGGAATGTACGACCAAGTATCATATTAAGTTTGTCACCGACAGCCTGTTTTAATGATAATTCCTTATCAATTTGAGAGAAGCTTTTGAAAATGTCTACCAACAAATTTGACAACCCAATTAAGAATAAAAATTTAAGCAAAAAACCAAGCCCGTACGCTATTATATAAAAAACATCTACAGCGGAATCGACAAACAACGAATCTGTTTGGAGTACGCTAATGAATTGCAATAAAGAATACCAATAAGCTGCCAATGCCAGTAGCCGAGCCTTAGGAAACCTAATTTTAATTTCGTCAAAAAAAAGGTAAAGACAATACAAAGAAGCAAAATCTAATAGAATTGCTGGTATATTAAACTCATTGATATAAGGAATCCGATCAAACTCGTTTCGGTTAGTCAGAGACTTCAATAGCGCACAAATAATGAATATTGAGGCAAAAATGAATTTTGTAAAATTGAAACCTTTATTTTTTATATTGAAGCCAACAAACTTCAAATAAGTAAGTAGAAAAAAATATGAGGCTGCTAAATCAGAGAATGAAACAAACCATGAAGATCTGCTAATATCCAAATTATATTTTCTTGAAATCAATGTCAGTAAAATATAAATAAGGTTTATCGACCAAGCAATAATCAAATATTTAAATTCTTTGATAAAAGTTATTGCTTGAAAACCAAAAATAACAATTGATGCAATTATTGGTAATTGCAGCAATAGAATGAGATTTAGGAGGCTAAACGAGTTTAAAATCATTACTAAGAATTAATTCAATTAACCCTTAAAAACTTTACATTCCTTTTTGTAGATTCAAGATAGTCAAGAAATTGATAGCTTGTTTTGTAAGGACGGAAAATTAAAGCCATTGTTTTATAGCCATAAGTTTTTATGAACTCAAGAGGAAAGACTTTATTAAGATAAAAACAGTTTTTCATTTTTGCAATAATAATTTTCCTTTTTTCCCCTTACCCGCCTACGTTATGAGATTGAATATGGCAGTGACATTTTAAATTTATCTGTCATAAGGTAGTCAATTCTTCATATCCTCGATCGGCATTGAGGCCAAAGAAAGATTACAGATTGCAGCTTGACAACCGTTTTGTGTATCTAGACTTTTGATCGCCGTTTTGCAAGTTTAATGGTCGTAAGGAATTAGTTTTTCTGTCCGTTTTGGATCGGATTTATTTCTCTCTTCAAAATTGAGAAAGTTATATTGATTCAATCTTTAGATTTTGCTTTTAGGATTTTGACATTTATTAAGAGAAGTTGTTTCCAATATAAAATCTTTTTCCTATGTTTATGGGATAAACACCCTAGCCCGTTTCCCTTCCGTGAACTATCATTGATCGCATCTAATTACAGAGAAAATTTACAAAAAGTTATTGAACTAGTTTTTATTTTCAAACGAATTAATATTAATAGAAAAACAGTGCCACCTGCTGATTTTCGAACGATCAATATTATTCCTTTTTGATACGAAAACCTAGCTCGGTTTAACAAATTCTAGAACATAAAGAAGTTTATAAATAATGCTAAAATAATTGTACTTGGCCATTTTGTCCCATGTAGTAACCTATACACATTCATTACGTCAATAGTCTTCAAGTTAAAATCTAGGACATAACAGCATATATCGAAACACACGATAAACAAAAAAGATGAAAGAAATAATTAGAGCAAATGTAATTGCCTACATAGCATCGTTTGCAAACATACCAACGGACGGTATCAAAGAGGAATATGTTCTCAAAAACGACCCGCTCAAACTAGATGATGTTAAACTGGCATTTTTAACAATCGCCTTGAGAGCATACTTAAAAAGTCTTAACCCTAATGAAACAGTTTTGGTGACTGAAATTCGAAAAAAGGATTTGGATGTTAAGAAAACGATCGAACTAATAATTACAAAATCTAAAGCGTGAAAAAACATTCAATATTCATATCACTTCTGACAATGAGTTTTCAGTCATACGGCCAAGACTCTTCAATTAATAAAATAAAAACATGGCTAACAGAAAAAAACTTCAGTATACGCAAGACGTTTGATGGTTCCAAAAATGAAAACAAGCCTGCAGGTATGCTATTTTGGATAGATCATCAATCCAAAAACGATTTCTTCAATGTCGACTTAGCAATAAAAATATCGGAGTTTGAGCTTCTAAAAAATAAACATTCAAGCCTGATATTTTATCCGAAAGTAGAATGGCACAAATCTACAGATTCGACCGATTTAAAAAATAAAATAGATGGGGGTATAAATTTTGAATTTATACCATTTGGTCTAAAATCTCCTAACTTAAAACCCGGTTTGGTAAACGAAGGCTTAGTTATTGCTCCTTGGTTTCAAGGAACATCTTCCTTCAAACAAAACTTGCTTGATAAAGTTTTTGAAACGAAGCTTACGCTGCAAACTTCCTTTGCTAGTAATTATTCTTGGCTTCCCGGCTGGCAAATGCGAGATGGAAACCTCAATTTTAGATTCAGATATTACCCATATTTCGGAGCTGAGTATAATAGGTTGCCCAATTTAATTACCAAGGGAGTTTCTGAGGAATTTTACTGTTATTTCATACGATTATTTGCAGAACTATGGATTGTTCCCAGAACGCTTCAACTGAATATTGATGGAACTTATAGACAAATAATAAACAATAAATCCTCGATTAAAACTTGGCTTCCAATAATAAATCCATCACTATATTTTTATCCAGGTAAACAGGAGACTATCGGCATTGGCTATGAGTATAAAAATGGATATGACACTGATGCAAAGTTTCAATTAGTTCAGCTTTCAAAATTGACTTTTAATATAAAAATATAACAAAATAAATCGGGGATGCCGAAAACCGTATAGAGTAGGCATAACATGCAAACTAAAGCTCATGCCGGAAAAAAAATATGAAGGTATTACTGATGGAACCATTAACGGAAGTCCGTATGAATCTATTACAAGAATGAGAATGCTCGATTCAGGAGAATTAATCGGAGATATTATCATTACTAAGCTTCCAGAAGGATTTCATCCTGCATATTTATCCCTAAGTAATTCCTCGCAAAAAGTCGCCATTCTAACCAAACCGGATGGAACGCCTAGTATCTACGATTTCCTACAAGAGCAGGGTTCAGTAATTTCTTCTAGAATATATACCTACCCAGACTTTCCAACCGCATCTTTTTCGCAAATAGGAAAAGCGGATTTAACACATGAAGGCATTTCCTACAAAAACACTTTAAACGGATTCTCTGGAAATCTACCAACTGACATCCTCAAGATAAAGGATTATAACCAAATAATTACTAAAAGAGAAAAAGGAGGTTTGTTCCTAAAAGCAAGCACAATAATTGTTAGTGAAAGCATCGGTGAAATAAGGACAGAAATATTGGGAACTTATACCTTTGAAGGAGATAAAGAATTTGAATATGAATATAATCTAAAACATAGTCCTTCTTTTGAAGTTTTAGGTGAAAATTCTTTTAAATCAAAAGGGTTCGATAATGGAAGGCTAGTAATTAAAATGTCCCAATTTGTAGTAGCAATGAAACAAATACATTAATGAAACAATTAGACGCATAAAATACTAAGGGGCTGGGTTTACAAATTACCGCTTTAAACTAGGCTATTCCGGTTGCATTCGGGCAAATAAGATTCAATTAGGAGCCTAAGCAGCTGCGAAATATAAGAAAATGCCTTTAGCACTTAAAGCATCGTTGATTGATGCTCAACTTATTTATCCTTACATTATCTTTGCGAATGAATATTGTTGTTACGAGCTTGTGAGTCATTCATTGAACTTATGCGTTTAGATACTTTGAAATAATTGACTAATAAGCATATCTGTAGCGGGTTCTAGCCCCCTCAGCTCCACAAAACAAAAAATCCCGAAGGCTCTGGCTTACGGGATTTTTTGTTTCTGCCTGTTAACCTTTGCCAAAAAGCCTTCAAAGGGAGGTCTTTCGCTTTTACCCTAATCAAGCTGCCGGCTTCCACATTTATCCAACATTGAGATTTACCAGCTCCTACCTGAATCGTCACGGCCATTAACCGTATTAGATTTTTCTCAAATAAATAATGTCTATTATACAACGGCAAAGCTCAAAAACAAATCTGTATCTAACGCCTGCAACAAGGTGTATGTTGTAAGAACAATGCATTATAAAACGATAAACAATCACGCTTGTCATGAACGGATTTAAAATCATCTTAGCAATACTGCTGTTTCTATGTTTATTGAAAATGCCCTACGGATATTATCAACTTATCCGTTTCATTTCACTTGTGGGCTTTTTAGTTTTGAGCTACGATGCAAATCAAAAGAAAGACAACTTTTCGAAAGTAGTTTATCTAAGCTTAGCAATACTATTTCAACCATTTTTTAAAATCCCTCTCGGTAGGGAATTGTGGAATATTGTCGATTTAATAGTCGGTGTATTTCTTTTGGGATCTTTGTTCCAGAAAAATAGTTCCCGAACTTGATTAGATATGGTATAGAGGATTGATCAATTGATATCAGTGATTGTATAGTTCATCCCGGTATCTCAAACGTTCATCCAAAATCTGCTTTGGGGAAGCAAATTGTTTTTTGTATTCGTTTTTTCGAATGTAGTTTTGTACAACAATTAGAACTTCACTATTAAACCGTATAAACTTCTCAGGTGACTTTGATTGAGAAGAATGTCCGTTTTTTTTAACAACAGGTTTAGGTTGGGCCATCTTTATAGCAGCTCTATGTCGTGTACGTAGTTGGATCTGCTGTCAGAATATCAAAGCCCCATTTATGCAAGAAAATTGCATCCAATAACAACAATACCCGCGCTTTACAACTCTTACCATAAATAATTACGAACATTATTTAATGCGAGTATATTATCGTCACCCTAGTAAACTAAAGCGTCCCCATATGACAACTATTCTACAAAGCCATTTTCTCAACCTGTATTCAATGGCACTATCAGACACTCAGGTCGACACATCTGAGCTTGAAACACTATACAAGATTGGACAAGAAAAAGGTGTTGACAAATCCGAAATCGACCAAATCATTTTGAATCCTGACAAAGTAAAATTTTCTTTTCCCGATACACTCGACGAAAAAATCATCTATTTATATGATTTTGCCAAAATCATATTGGCAGACGGTATCGTTCACGAAAATGAACGTGCCACCCTTGAATTATTTTGCAGTCGCTTTGGATTTGAAGATGCCAACATCGCTGCTATCACTGACTTCCTAATTGCCTCTGCCAAAAGCAATTTAGTAGCAGACGACCTTTTACAAATTATCACTGAAAATTTAAACTGATATGGACTTTAAAAATTTGCCTAAAGGCCTGTTCAGCCTGAAAAAAATGGAATCCACTGAAAACAAGAAAGACTTCATATCGTCCCCAAATGAAGCGAAACCTCTATCTAGCTCCGATAACATTCTTAGTGAGGACAGTTTGCTTCATAATGAAACCATAACAGTTGAAAGATTTGGATTCAATAGTGCAAAAGCCAATAACGGCTCAACTATTGGCCTTTCAATTTGCTTAAATCGGAATTATCTTGATTTCAAAAAAAAGGTTACTGACGACATTGCAAAGCAAGCGGATTTAAAACAGCCATATCGCCTGAAACTTCACGAACTCAACGCGGAAAATGATGGCATATCAAGAAAAATAGAAAAAATTAAAAGCCAGGAAATACCCAATTTAAAAACAAAGATCGAAAGATCCCGTCTGGACATTGCAGAGATCAGGTCAAATCCAGAACTGTTAACAGGTGACAAAACAGGAAAGGCAAGCTTTTATATAGGTGCAATAATCCTGGTTCTCCTTACGGTTTATCTTTTCGTTTTTTACAGTTCGGCTTCTTATTCATCCTTCTTCAAAGAATTCAAAATTTCCGAAATCAATATTGCGAACACAATATTTGATGCACGAGCGCTTTCAAATGCCTTTAACGATGGATTCACGGAGCTCATCTTAATTATTACTATTCCTGCCGTTTTTCTTGGTTTAGGCTACCTAATTCACAAACACTCTGAAAAAAAAAGCTCCAAAAGCTATTTAATTATTGCTGTCCTGGTTATTGTGACATTCATATTCGATGCGATTATAGCTTATGAAATTTGTGAAAAAATCTATGACATAAACAAGACTAACAGCTTCCAAAATATTCCAGATTACTCTTTAAAATTAGCCTTTAGCTCCGTCAATTTTTGGCTAATCATTTTTGCAGGATTTATGGTCTATTTAATTTGGGGATTTGTATTTGGTTTCACAATCGAGGCTCATGAAAAATTAGACAAAGTTCGAGTGGCAATAAAAACTAAAGAAGAACAAATCAGGGAAATTGACAAAACCATAGATAAACTAAATGGTGAAATCAATACCCTGGAAGAAAAGGAAAGCAAAAACAATGGAGAGATAGATAAACTAAACGAGCTAGTTGAAAACACGACAATAATTCCAAAGGAGTTTGAGCAATACTTATATCACTTTATGCAGGGCTGGTTACACTGGATGGCTGCCAATTTGAAAAATCAACCGCAACAAAAAGAATGCGAAGATGTTCTGAAATTATTTATAACAGCTAACATTAAACAAATTGACTACCAAAATAATTAAAAATGAAAAGACAATTCTTAATAGCATTAATATCATTCACTATTTTTTCTTGTAACAGCACTGACAAGAAAGAGTCCGATGGGCAAGCCAAGGTTGAAGGTAAAAAACAGGAGAAACAATTAAACATTTCTGTCTTATGGGATTTGTCTGACAGAATCAATCCACTTATTCATAAAGAGCAGCCTACTAATGCAGAGAGAGACATTGCTATTATTAAATACTTTGCAGATTTCTTAAAGGGAGATATGGATAAGAAAGGAGCATATATGGCAAAAGGAAAATTAAAGATATTTTTTTCACCAAATCCTTCAGACCAAAATATTAATACTCTGGCGTCAAATTTAGACATTGACTTATCGAAAAAAGATGTAAAAGAAAAGAAACAAGTTTATGACCATATTAGCGCTGATTTTGAAGACGCTAGTAAACAAATCACAGACTTAACTATCAAGACCTCCAAATGGGACGGTTCAGACATCTACAGATTTTTCAAAAATAACGTAGTTGATTATTGTGTATCAAAAGATTCGACCTATAGAAACATTTTGGTTATTCTGACAGACGGTTACCTCTATGACAAAAGCTCAATGGGAAAAGTTGGCAACAAAAGCGAGTATATCCTGCCACAGCTCCTTACATCTTTAGGATTGAGAAACAATGCAAACTTCAAATCTAGTTTTGAAAAAAACGATTGCGGCCTTATTTCTACGCGAAGCGATTTGAACAACCTTGAGATTTTAGTTCTTGAGATAAATTCGGAAGCCGACCATAAAGATGATGAAGATGTTATTAAGCTTTATTTGCAGAAGTGGTTTACAGATATGAAAGTCAAACGCTTTGAAATTTATAATACTGACCTGCCAACCAATACAAGAAAGAGAATAACTGATTTCCTTAATTATTAATAATGACTTTACTCAATTCATTTCCTAAAATACTCTTCCTTTTTGCTTTTCTTTCCTGCACAACTAAGGTAAAGGAAATTGACACCGCAATAACAGGAAAAGTAATTGCAGTAAAGGATGGAGATACCATTGAAGTTCTCTATGATGGACAACCCCTGACTATAAGATTTGCCCATATTGACTGCCCGGAACTTAAGAGGAGACAGCCATTCGGACAGGACGCGAAAAAGTTTACGTCAGAGCATTGCTTTGGGCAAACTGTAACCGTATTGAATGAAGGTGAGTTTGACAGATACAAGCGGCTTATTGGCGTTATTATCAACGAAAGAAATGAAAATATAAATAAAGAATTGGTGAAGGCGGGACTTGCATGGCATTTCAAGAAATACTCCACCGACACATCATATGATAGCCTGGAATTAATTGCAAGACAAAATAAAATTGGCCTTTGGATAGATCCTGATCCGATTTCGCCTTGGGATTGGAGAAAACACTAAGGGGCTTTTTTCTATGCTCCACAAACTGCACAAATAAAAAAGCCGAAACCCTATCAATATAAGTTTCGGCTTTTTTATTTTCTATTTCTACTTTATCACTTTTTCAAACTCGCAATAATTGCCCGAAAACTTTCCAGTCCTGCTTCGAGATTTTCTACAATGTCTTGCGCCAATTCATCGGGATCGGGAAGATTGTCGAGATCCGCCAGGGATTTATCTTTAAGCCAGGTGATGTCGAGGCTGGTTTTATCTCTTGCTATGATTTCGTCGTACGTGAATTTTCTCCAGCGACCTTCGGGATTGGCTTCGCTAAATGTTTCCTTTCTTTTGTGCCTGTTTTTTGGATTGTAGCAGGTGATGAAATCCTGTAGATCTTCCAGCTTAAGCGGATTCTTTTTTAGCGTGTGGTGAATGTTGGTGCGGTAGTCATACACCCAAATCTCTTTTGTCCACGGGTCTTTGCTGGCAGGTTTGCCATCGAAGAAAAGTACATTTGCTTTTACGCCATTGGCATAAAAGATGCCAGTAGGCAAGCGCAGAATGGTGTGAAGCTCTGTTGTTTCCAATAGCTTTTTTCTGATGGTTTCCCCGGCACCGCCTTCGAACAAAACGTTGTCTGGTAATACAACCGCAGCAAGGCCCGTTGTTTTTAGCATGGATTTAATATGCTGTACAAAGTTGAGCTGCTTGTTGCTGGTGGTTACCCAAAAATCCTGGCGATTATAGGTGAGGTCTTCTTTTTCCTGCTCTCCTTCCTCGTTGGTAAAAGTCATGCTGCTTTTTTTACCAAACGGCGGATTGGCGAGTATGTAATCGTACCTCGTTTCAGAAGCAGCAATCAATGAATCGTTGGGCGATATCATTACCTGCTCGCTGTCCATATCTCCAATGTTGTGCAGGAACAAGTTCATCAATGCAAGGCGACGTGTGCCCGCCACAATTTCGTTGCCCGCGAATGTTTTGTATTTCAGAAATTGCTTTTGTTCTTTATCCAGCTCTACATTGTCTGTGAGCCAGTCGTAAGCAGCTAAAAAGAATCCGCCTGTACCGCATGCCGGGTCTGCAATGGTGCGCATTGGCTCCGGACGCAAACACTCCACCATTGCCTTGATGAGCGGCCTTGGTGTGAAGTACTGGCCGGCACCGCTTTTGGTATCCTCTGCATTTTTCTCCAGCAAGCCTTCGTATATATCGCCCTTGTCTTTAACGCCCATCAATACCCATTGCTCTGCGTTGATAAGCGCAATGAGTTTGTACAGCTTTGCCGGATCTGTTATTTTATTCTGGCTCTTGGTAAATATCTGCCCAAGTATGCCCCTCTCCTTCGCCAGCTCACGCAGCACATGGTTGTAATGCACTTCCAGTTCATCACCGCTTTTGTTGGTAATCGTTTCCCAGTTGTAAGCCGCAGGTATGGGCATCTTGCGGCTGTGTGGCGGCTTGCTGTATTCATCTGCCATTTTTAAGAATAGCAGATACGTAAGTTGCTCGAGGTAGTCGCCGTAGCCTACACCATCATCTCGAAGGGTATTGCAGAATGCCCAGACTTTGGAGACGATGGAGGAGGTGGATGTATTGTTGTTGCTCATTGTTTAAAGTAAAAATCAAAAAAATCCCTTGTGTAACCCGCTATTATTAAACCATTTTTATTATGTACTAAGCTCTGTTGCTACTATTAAGCTTCTGTTGCGTCGCACACTTGTACATTTGTAATTCTGTTCAGCGCCTTCTGCTGAAATGTATAGACGTTGCAGCAAATTAAAAATCCCTGTTATCTGTAGGTTCGACATGCGCTTCACTAACATGTCGAACAGCTTGTGTCATTTTATTTACCAGCTTTTTTTGCAGCAATATCAACCCATTTACCAAAATTATTATAACCATCATCATCAACCCAATCGTAAGTTTCGAAACGTTCATAGAAATATTTCTTACTGTCAAGTTGGCTCGAAAATAAGGGCCCAAAAGTATTATTTCCTTTGAGGCTGCTATTGCCATACCTATCCTTTAACTGATGGATGTAAATTCCAATAATACCATTCCCTCTTTTCCAACTTTGTTCCAGTTCGTATTTAATGTAATCTCTGTTACTGGTTTCAGAGCCAATTAATACAACAGTAACTGTTGTTCCAACTAGCTGATTGTCTATCCATTTTTTTATTGCCGAATCTCCACCCTTTTTAACTGATTCAAACTCTGCTGCATCAATGAAACCTGCAGTTTCGCTATCAGGTTTCGTAAGCCAACTATTTCTAACAATGTTTGTTCTCCAAACGTCATTCTCATAATGAAAACTGAAAAACACTCTTCTTGCCATTTTATATTATTTTATAAATTCTAGTATTATATTAATTAATTGGGAGTTTGTTAGTGAAGTGTCGCCTAACTTTTTCAACATTTCAAACTTATTTTTTTCTTGGTAGTATTTATCATAATTATTAATCACTTCATTCCATAGCTCCCTGCTAGCATATCCAGTTGCACCGACAGGCACTAGCAGCAATTTCTTCTGCTCTGAAATTTTAAATTCCTTTTCTAAACCCGGGCTATTAATTAAACTACCGTCTTTTAATTTGTTTCCAAATAAGAATATTGTAATCCCAGCATGTGATATCATATTATCACGATAATTATTTTGGATATCCGGAGAGTTTGATGAAACAGGGAATGGAAACAGTTGAAGTTGATCTGATAAGCGTTCCTTTCGGTTATTATAGATCTCATCAAGCGCTCCGTCTATAACATACTGCCCAACACCCAGACCAAATCCGGAAACAATTTTATATCCATGTTTCAAAAGGGCAATTGACAATTCTCTCCCTAGCTCTGCTCCATTATTTTTGAAACCGTCAAAAGTGTAAGCGCTTCCGGAAATGAACACAGTTTTCATTTTGTATCTCCTCTCTATTTCTAAAAGAATCTTCGTAATATCTTCGTACTCTTTGACAAGAAGCACATGAATATTAAATCTTGCCAAATCTTCAATAATCAACTTTTGCTTAACCCTTCTATACTCAAAATCCTCGTAGCTTTCATTTTTCCATTGCTTTAGTTCTCTAAAAAAACAGTAATGTCTTCGCTGATGATCTTTGTATAAAACTCTTACCCTCGCTAAGATGTATTGCAAATTGGGATCGTTGAAACTATATCCTATAAATAAAAATGTTCTTGCCGTCAAATCCCCAGCTAAAGTGCTTAAAAATGCTGAGTGCGTTTCATAATATGATTCATACTGATCTTTAGTAAGAACAACTTCATGTAGGTGCTCAATATCCCCATGCATTTTATAAACTATAGCATCTCTTTTCGGAATTGTTTTAACGAAATGCTCTTTTGCATATTTAGAGTCCGGCTTTTTATTATTGTCCACAAGTGATTTTTCAATAAGTCGGTCGTAGTTGGTAGTCCAGTATACTGGAATCGGTAAGCGAGCAAGTATGCGATGATTATCGTTAGGAATTTTGTCTTGAGTGAATTCTTCAACTAACTTTTTTGTTATAGAGTATCTATTGCCTTTTTGCTTATTTAAGTAATATTGTGCTAAGCTTATGAGGTCATCTTCCTTTTCAACATCTAAGTCGATTTGATCAGAAAAATCTTTCATCAAGCCCTTCCAATCTACAAATCCTGACGGCGCAGACAAACCTGCACCCGCAAAAATAGCGACGTTATTATCGCCAAGTTCGCTGACAAAATCAGAAATAAAATACTCAATCTCCTTATTATAAAACATAGTTAATGTTGTTTAGGATTTTTTTTCATTTAACCCTATAATTAAATCAATTTCCCCACAAACGCCTTCTTCAATATACTCTGCCTCAAAGCCTCTGCCTGTTGCAAGCTTTCATTAATGCTTTCTTCCATTTTATCAGCAACACTTAAGCGGCTTTCAATTCCTTCAACAATTTTATGTTGTTCCTCAAACGAGCAATAAGGAAGGTTATAATCCTTAATTAGATCAGTATTTAAATTGGGTTGAGCCGCGCCCATATTAATGTTCCGCAACTCTCTAGTCTTACTCTCCCAGAAATAATATAGGTATTGATTACTTCTTTGGTCAAGATCTAAAAATGCAGCAATACCATCATTTATTGTCGCATCAATCATGCAAATCTTTGGGATCCCAAGTGTCGCTCCACTATTTGACAGTAGTAGAGTATTGGGTTTTATTTGCCTGGTTTTGTGTAAACCCGCTTCTTTAATAGTATATTGAAAAGTTGTCAAAAACATCCCCACATTGTTTGTCACATCAGCTACTTTCAAAAAAGGGATATTACCCTGATAATATCTCAAATCACCAGCTGGCCTTGGGGAACCTCCACGCACTACTTTACTAATTTCTGAAATCTTCACCCGCTTCCACCCCTCCGGCAATTCCCCATCCTTCACATTCTCATTTGTCAACCTCCCCTCAAATGCCCATTTCAATACACTTTGCCGATAGGTTTTTAGTTGCTGCTGGGCGGTGCGCAGGTTTTCTATGCCTTTGTCTAACTCACTAAAGAGTTCTTCTATTTTGGAAACAATAGCTTGTTGAGTTTCAATATTTGGAAGAGGAAATTCAAATCGTTTTATAGAGGAAATGCCAACATTTGCTTGAGTAGTTTCAACTATATACTTTCTAATCTCCTCCCAAATCTTTGGAGACAAAGAATATAAATAAACATACTTTGATAATACTAGATCGCGATCAGGTTTAATAACTGCACACGAATATGAGACTAGAAATTCCTTATCAAAATCAATGAGAATGTTTTTCCCAATTGTGCCATATCGAGGGAAAATTATATCTCCTCTTTCAGGCTTTATTTTTCTTGATAGATTTAAATAATCCTCTTCCGAAACATACTTTGCATTTTCAAATGAAATCTTTAAATCGTCTGTAAAATCCTTTGTAGACACATAAGGATATCCAGTTGTTTCTTGCTTCGGCATCTTATGATCGATATCTCCAATTTTCTTACACACATCCCCTAACCTCACCCACTTCCAACCCTCCGGCAATTGTTCGTTATTTCCTTCTTCCTTCATTGTTCAATATTGTTATCCAGCACTATCTGGCTCATAAAAATCTGTTTACTTTTTTTACGCACTCAACGCCTCATTCAGCTCCTGCAAAATAAGTTCATAATCGTTTTTGAAAAGCTGATAGAACTTGCCTAGTCCGCCGTTTTTATTAAACGGATCGAGTTCGAAATCTTCTTTTTCTACGTGGAAGCTGCCGGCCACATAGTCTTTTATCATGCGCAGCCACTGCATTTGTTCTTCGGTAAATTTGGTGGTGGTACCGGCCTGTTTTTTAAATACCCAGGTTTGAAAGTTTTTGTCCACCATTTTATCATAACTCGTCAACGTGTCGTCTATGCCGCATATGTTGCGTATGAGGCTCACGAGTGCAGTGAGTTCGTTTTTGGCGGCACCGCCGGCCTGCTTCAGCTGCTCGTATGCACGCCATACATGCGAGGGCGCCAGTAGCGGCTGCTCGCTCGTGAGTTTGTCGCACAGGTCTTTTATCATCCGGTAGGTGAGTTCACGGCGGCGGTAAGGCTGGCTATAGAAAATCTGCAACGCAGTGATCTCATCTTTATGGCCCTCCATCCATGCTTTAAAATTGCTGATGGTCAATTCAGCAGCAGCATCCTGATCTTTTACCCAGCCCATCTTTGTCACCGCATCTATGTTGATGTGGTCTATTACCTGGTCGTATTTTTTGCGCACATCTACTATGAAGTTGCGCAGCTCAGGATTGTTGAAAACAGCAACTGCTTGTTCAATCAATTTATCGTGCTGCGCTTTCGCTGTTGTATTGATATGATCGGGCGATGTGCCGATGTTCTCGCGGATTACAGCTGTCTGTATATTGTTTATCGTATCGGGATCATAGGCATTCAGCAACTGCTTCACCACATGCCCAATGGATGCCCCACCCGCCTGATCGGCAAAGCTGGCTTTTTCTTTCTCATTAATCTGGCGATCGAGGCGCACAAGTCTGTTAGCAAGTGTGCTCAATATTTCTTCGCTGGTATTACCCATCGCTACGTTTTGCAGCACATCTTTCAGGCTCATGCCTGGCTTTTTTTCAAGCGGGCGGCTATCTGTTTTTTGAGATTGTTCTACACCTATGGCATCAATGATCACAAAATGATCTTTGCTAAACTTTGCAGAAGGCGTGCCTTTGGTTCTTAAATCCTCTAGAGAGCAGGTGCGTGTGCCGCGGCCTTTCATCTGCTCATAGTAGCTGCGGCTCTTTACATCGCGCATGAACACGAGCACTTCCAGCGGGCGAATATCGGTGCCCGTCGCAATCATGTCTACGGTTACGGCTATGCGTGGGTAGTAATCGTTGCGAAACTGACTGAGCACGGTTTTGGGGTCTTCATCGCTGCGGTAAGTGATCTTTTTGCAAAACTTATTTTCTTCGGCAAATTCTTCGCGCACAATTTCTATAATGTCTTCGGCATGCGAATCCGTTTTGGCGAAGATGAGCGTTTTAGGTACTTCAAATTTTCCATCCTTATCCAGGCGATCGGGAAACATGAAAGGCAGGTTGTCGCGTATGGCGCGAACGATCATGCGGATAGTGCTTGGATTCACAATGTCTTTATCCAATTGCTTGCCACTGTATTCAATGTCTTCATCTACCGATTCCCAAAATTTCCTTCGCGTAAGCCGTTCTCGCTTGTCTACTTTTTCGCCGAGTGCAATCGTGCTGCCATCTTTGGTAATTTTTGTTTCTACTGTAAAAACATTGTAAGGAACAAGCACGCCATCTATCACCGCTTTTTCATAACCATAGTCGCTTACAAGATTTTGATTGAAGTAGCCAAACGTCCTGTTGTCGGGCGTTGCAGTGAGGCCCACCTGAAATACGTCAAAGTAATCCAGCACTTGTTTCCACAAATTATAAATGCTGCGGTGGCACTCATCAATTACTATGAAATCAAAAAACTCTGGTGGTATTTTTTCATTGTACACTACGGGCAATGGTTCCCTTGGTTGAAAACCTTCATTGGGATTTTCTTCTTCCGCGCTTTCATCCATCTCAGTACCTTTCAATATGGAATACATGCGCTGGATGGTGGAGATGTACACCTGGTTATCTGCAGGAATGAAACTGCTTTTTAACCGGGTAACGCCGTATAGTTCGGTAAATTTTCTGTTGTCGTCATTGGGCACAAAGGCCATGAATTCCTGCTCGGCCTGTTCACCAAGGTTTTTGGTGTCTACCAGGAAAAGAATGCGTTTTGCTTTGGCATATTTTAATAACCGATACACAAAAGTGATAGCAGTAAAGGTTTTGCCGGAACCCGTTGCCATTTGCACCAATGCCTTTGGATGCGCTTTCTTAAAAGAATCTTCCAGTGTATTGATGGCCGTGATCTGGCAATCTCTTAAATCTCTTTCAACCAAAGCGGGCAAATCGTGCAGCCTTGTTCGCAGCGATTTTTCCTCTTTTGCATATCCGGCAAATGTTTCCGGACGATGGAAACTAAATACAGGTCTTGACCTTGGCTTTGGATCACGATAGTCGGTAAAGCGGGTAAGTTCGCCCGTGCTTTCGTACACAAAAGGTAGCGGGTCGTTTTGTAAATATTTTAGTTTGGCGGTAGCATAGCCTTCACTTTGCTCTTCGTGAATGGTAAGGTGCTCGCCTTCTTCTGCACGTTTGGCTTCTATTATGCCGACGGGCTTTTTATTGACGAAAAGTACATAGTCCGCGGGACCAATATCTGTTTGATATTCTCTGATGGCAATGCCAACGCCGGCACCAAGGTTGATGCTCGTTTTATTTTGAATGATCCAGCCGCTCCGCAGTAGCTCGGCGTCGATCCTGTCTCTGGCAAGTTGCTCGGGGTTTTGATTCAACTGATTAAGGCTTAGCCCACAAAATAAGTGAAATTTTGGAAAATCTGATCTGGGAAGTCCTCATTCTGATATGTCGCGACTTGAGAGTCACATTGAATATCGCTCAGTTTACCAACCAATTGACAACAAACTAAAGTGTCACAAAATCCTGCACCAAAATAAAACTACCGGAGTTATAAGGAATAAATGCAACACCGATCAGCCTTGCATTTTTGTTAAGAAGATTACGCCTGTGGCCATAGCCGGGAACGCCTTCGTCAATGAGTAACGTAATCACTGCATCCAGCGCAGCGTCACCACCGTTATACATATTTTCTGCGCACGGCCCCGGTATTCCGGCCTTCGCCATGCGGCGGCTGAATGTGGTACCATCGGAGGAGCTATGAGAAAATTGCTGATGACGTGCTAAATCAGTCGCGTGATTCTTCGACGTTTGATTTAACGTAGAGATCACTATAAGTGGAGTAACGGGACTTGCTTTGTAAAGTTCATTTTTCAGGGAGCGTACATTCGCACTGTTTGCTTTCCCATTGTTGCTTGCATACGATGCAACATATTTGTCGTAAAATTCGCGTGGATGAACGCGAACTACATTTACCCAATACAACACATCCTGTTCACGGTTGGAAAGTTTTGAAAAAGCAGGCTGCCTTTTCATGTAGTTCATGATTGCGGTATCGCGACCATCAGAATTGCTAATGTTTGCCTGCGCGGCCTGGCACGAAATGACTATAGAACTAAAAATCAACGCCGAAACAATCTTTATAAATTTCACCTTTTGTATCATCTAAAAAGTTTGGGGGAAACAATTTCCAAATCAACTCCCTTCAAACATAGTGCCAGTTCATCAATACCCGTTCCCGAAACCATGATAGCAGCGTACAAAAACTGCTACGCTGCTTTTTATTATTCAAATTATTTCTGAGTTACTTGCTGTTGCCTTTTCCGTCACACAGGTACTGCACGGTTACGTTGCCATAGATAAAAGGCAGTAGTGTAACAAGCCCCTGCAAGTACTGAAAGCCGTCGAAATACACCGGCAATCCGTAGTTGTTATACGTAGCGCTGCTAAATGAATTATTTATACTATAATTCCTGTCAATGAACATCCACATTTTATTGGTTTGCCTGATGCTTATTTTATCATCGTATGGGGCGATCCTGAATGTATCATTATAAGGTTGCAACGGATTTGTCGTGCCGCGGTATTGCCTTGCCTGATAAGCTAAATTGCCGCGTCCATCATACTTATAGGCATAGTGATATGTGTTCGCAAAACTTCCAAATGCCCAAACACTATCGTCACTGGCAACCACCCTGTCATAAGCATCGTAGTTAATTATAGAAACACTCAAAAACTGCGGAGACGGCACCACTGCGCCATCGGGTCCAATGACCGTGAATCCGTACATGGTGTCTCTTATAATCTGGTCCGCCTTATTGAAGTCAAATTTATGCCAGGCCCACACCTGGCCTGGTGTTGTTGGAGTAGCCGTGAAAGAATATAGCACCTGGCTGACGCGATGCTTTTTGTCATAAATAAAAAACGTATTGGGATTACCGGTGCCCAACGGAGTTGCAATAATGCTTTCCAGCTCATTTCGTTTGTTGTAATTAAAAACGTAGTTGGCGGGACCATACTGACCGACAGAGGAGACTGTTTGCACCTGGCAGATATCAGAAACATCTTTGCCATTACCAGGCTTATTGATATAATCAATTAATTTCTGACAACTGGTTAAGAAAGTCGCGAAGGCGAGAGACAGGGCAAACACTGCATTTGCCAGTTTGTTCTTTTTCATAAAAGAGGGTTTATATGGGAGGTTAAAAATTGAACCTGGGTTTAACGGATTGTGAGGGTATAGACATTTTATCACGCGAAAAAGCAATGCACAACGACTCAATCAAATAATCAACTCGTTTATTTGCATGACAATTGACGTAGGAGGAACAATAAATGCGGTTGGCAGAGGTTTGTTTTGTCAATATATTAATTTATCGGGAATAAAGGAAGCAATGGAAACATTTTATTGCCAGAAGTTCTACCAGCGGAAGCGTCATCTGCGTGCTCACTTTTCCCAAAACAACAATGCAAAGCCAAATGCCTCCACTTTATATTCCTTACCGGCAACACTTTTCGCCTCTTTCCTATGGGAAATATCATCGGGAGAGGCTAGTGCGGTATCGACCCATCGCTTCCACTGCACGCCGGGTGGCGGCTCGGGCAGTTCAAACTCAAGGGCTTCTTTATGAGCGTTAAGCATAAAATGCATGGTCAAATTTCCGCTGAGTGATTCTACCGTGAAAGCAACCGAGTGAGAGTTGGGCAACCAGTCAGCTGCATTGAGTTTGATGCCGTGCCAGGAGATAACAGCCTTGCCCAAAAGTTGGTTTAATGTCATGCTATATTCTGGTTTCGACATATCGCGCTCCAAGCGAATAACGATCAGATTTTTTGTAAATCGCAACAGCCCGGCATGCTTGTCAACCAGCGACCAGTCAAACCAACTCAACTCATTATTCTGGCAATAGGCGTTGTTGTTGCCGTTTTGTGTTCTGCGTACTTCATCACCCATCAGTATCATTGGCGTGCCAACGGAGAGCAAAGTGAGTGCAAGAAAATTCTTTACCTGCCGGTTGCGTATAGTTTCAATAGCGGGATCATTTGTTGGGCCTTCTATGCCAAAATTGTAGCTGCAATTGTCATTGCAACCATCCTGGTTGTTTTCCCCGTTAGCTTCGTTGTGTTTCTGATTGTAGGAAACAAGATCATTGAGTGTGAATCCATCATGGCAGGTAACAAAATTGACGCTCTGTTCCGGGTCGCGATTGCGATAACTATAAATATCCGGGCTTCCGATCAGGCGGGTTACGAGTTGCGACAAAGTGTTTTCGTCTCCCCGCATGAATTTTCGAAGATCATCGCGAAAGACCCCGTTCCACTCCTTCCATCTGTCACCCGCAAAACTACCAACCTGGTACAATCCCGCAGCATCCCATGCTTCGGCGATGAGCTTGGTACCGGCTAATTCGGGATCAGAATCGATGTCCCACAACACCGGCGGATTCTCGATGGCTGAGCCTTTTTCATCTCTTGACAAAATAGAAGCCAAGTCAAAGCGAAAACCATCTACATGCATTTCCGAAACCCAAAAACGGAGGCTGTCAATGATCATTCTTCGCACGATCGGTTGATTGGCATTTAGAGTATTGCCTGTGCCGGAAAAGTTGGAGTAATACTGTTTGTCATTTTCTAAAATATAATACACTGAATTATCTATACCCCGGTAACAAAATGAAGGACCATCGTGACTTCCTTCTGCTGTATGGTTGAACACTACATCCAATATCACTTCTATACCCACTTTGTGCAAGGCTTTCACCATGTCGCGAAAATCATTCAACACCTGCATGTGATCTTTGGAAGAACTATAAGCCTGGTGCGGCGCAAAAAATGACACGGGGCTATATCCCCAATAATTGATCATTCCCTCCGGGCTGTCCTGTGCATCGAACTGAAACACGGGCAACAGCTCTACCGCTGTAACTCCCAGCTCTTTGAGATAGGGGATCTTTTCAATAACACCGCCATACGTGCCGCGTTTCGCGGCTTCTATAGTTGAATTAGGGTTGAGTGTAAATCCGGCAGTATGCATTTCATAAATAACGGTTTCTGCAAATGACCGTTCAATAGGCTTGTCATTTTCCCAATCGTACACCGAAAGGTCAGCAACAGCGCTTTTCATCGCCGGTGTACCGAGTTTCCTTTCATCGGCATTTGCACGCCTGTTATATTTTTCCGGCACGGCCACCACATTTGCATAAGGATCGAGTAGTATTGAAGTGGCATCGTACCTGTGTCCGTTTGCAGGCTCATGCGGGCCGTCGATTCTGTATGCGTACAATTGCCCGCTTGTAAGGCCGGGAACATACACATGCCAGTATTGATCGGTTCGATTTTTTTTCGGATCGAGCTTTATTGTCTTGTTTGGTTCGATAGCTTCTACATTATCAAACAGTAATAATTCAACGGCTGTACCATTTTTGCAGAACAAAGAAAAATTCACGCCTCCGGGAACGATCGTCGAACCCAGTGGAAAAGTTTCGCCATATTCGTGGATGTGTTTTTTTGCGACTTGCATTGCAATTGTTGAAGCATTTTTTTATGGAACGAACATTTGTACTGCTATTAAACTTTGGTTGTGTCACTCACTTGTACAGCAGTAATTCTATTGAGCATAGGTTACAATCGGCGACGTCATTGCGAAGCCCGCGGAGCTGACAGACCGAAAGAAAATAAACAAAGCACCACGTTTACGAACGGCTGAAGCAATCTCGATGCGCATCTGAGATTGCTTCGCCCCGTTCACGATATTCCAGCCTTCTCATGTCTGGTGCGACGTCGCAATTTTGCAGGGGCTCGCAATGACGCTGCAACATAAAGCTTTAGGCGTTTAGCTTTACCCGTGCGCGACCTTCCAGATATTCTCACAATAATCTTTTATTGATCTATCGGATGAAAACATGCCCATTCTTGCAACATTAAGAATTGACATTTTCGTCCATACTTTTTGATTGGCGTACGCAGCTGAAACCTTTTCCTGGCACTCTACATAAGCACGAAAATCTTTGAACACCAAAAACGGATCAACGTTGAGCAATGAATCTACGAACGGCTTGAAAACATTGGTATCGCCGTGAGAAAAAACACCCGACTGAATCATGTCAATAACTTGTTTCAGCTCCTGGTCATTATTGTAAATATCATAGGGCCAGTAGCCGTTGGCTTTTGTCTCTGCTACTTCAGCGGCATGCAATCCAAATAGGAAGAAATTTTCCTCGCCCACGCATTCCATTATTTCTATGTTAGCTCCGTCAAACGTACCAATGGTAAGCGCTCCGTTCATTGCAAATTTCATGTTGCCCGTACCGGAAGCTTCTTTGCCCGCAGTAGAAATTTGCTCCGATAAATCTGCCGCTTTATAAACATGCGCACCATTCTTCACGTTGAAATCTGGAAAGAATACCACTTTGATCAGGCCATTTACTTCGGGATCATTGTTAACCGTTTCAGCAACCGAGTTGATCAGTTTAATGATCAGCTTTGCCATAAAATATCCGGGCGCAGCTTTGCCCCCAAAAATGAATGTACGCGGCACAATACCTTCTGCGCGTTTTTGCTTTATACGATTGTACAAATGTGCAATGTATAGCACGTTTAAATGTTGACGCTTATATTCATGAATGCGTTTCACTTGTATATCAAACAATGAATCGGGATTTACTTTGGTACCAACAACGGTCTGTATCAAGTCTGCGAGATCAGTCTTGTTTTGCCTCTTTACATCGTGCCATGCTTGCTGAAAGGAAGCATCATTAGCATATTGTTCCAGCTTTATAAGATCTGTTTCAAGATGATTTACCCAACCTTCACCAATATGCGTTGTAACAAGTGAAGCCAGTCGTGGATTATACAGTTTTATCCATCGCCTTGGCGTTACTCCGTTTGTAACATTGAAGAAAATCTCAGGCTCCAGTTCATAAAAATCATGCAGCACATCCTGCTTCAATAATTTTGTGTGCAAGGCCGAAACACCATTGATAGCGTGACTGCCAATCGTTGCCAGGTGCGCCATACGAACTGATTTATTGCCACGTTCATCAATGATCGACATGCGTTTTACTCTATCTTCATCCCCGGGATATTTATCTCTAATAGTTAAAAGAAAGCGACTATTGATTTCATAAATAATTTCCAGCGGCCTTGGTAACACATGGGCAAACAAAGGCAGCGACCATTTCTCAAGCGCTTCAGGCAACAAGGTATGATTGGTATACGCGAAAGTTCTTTTAGTCATGTCCCATGCCTTGTCCCAGCTCACCTGGTGCTCATCGATCAGTAAGCGCATCAACTCGGCAATTGCAATAGAGGGATGTGTATCGTTTAACTGAAACGTCATCGACTCGGGAAATTCTTCTATGCTGAGCCCACGCAAATTGAGTATGTGAAATGCATTCTGCAAAGAACATGAAACGAAAAAATATTGTTGGGATAGTCTCAGCCTTTTACCTTCATCAGACACATCATTCGGGTATAGCACTTTGGAAATATTTTCGGAAAACACTTTTTCATGCACAGCGCCATAGTAATCACCTTTGTCGAATGCATGAAAATCGAAAGACTCCACAGCTTCCGACTTCCATAAACGAAGTATGCCGGTCACGCCGTTTTTATAACCCGGCACAGGTGTGTCATATGCAATGCCTTTGATCTCAGATTCAGCCATCCATTTTACCCTGTAATTACCCTTATCATCCGTATAACTTTCAGTATGGCCGCCGAGTTTTACAGTGTAGTTAAGTTCGGGTTTTACAATCTCCCAGGGGTTACCATTGCGCAGCCATTTGTCGGTAACTTCTACTTGCCAACCATCGCGTATAGTTTGATCGAAGATGCCAAATTCATATCGTATGCCATAACCAACTGACGGCACCTGCAGAGTAGCAAGCGAATCCAGATAGCATGCAGCCAACCGCCCCAAACCGCCATTACCAAGACCGGGCTCTTCCTCCTGTTCCAATACGTCATTCAGGTTAATGCCTAGTTGCTCGACCGCTTTTTTTGTTTCATTTTCTATACCCAGGTTAATAAGTGCATTGCCGAGATGCGGCCCCATCAAAAACTCTGCAGAAAGATAACCGACGATCTTTAATTTTTTGTTCTGCATTTTCTCGGTATAGCTCACGAAGTTGCGCATCATTCGTTCGCGTGCCGCATAGGCCGTGGCCATGTACCAGTCGTGCAACGTGGCGATGCGTGGAGATTTTCCCAGGTTAAAACAAAGATGCTCAAGTATGGAATCTTTTATTTCCTCAACCTTGTTTATGCTTTCATTTTGTACCAGCGTATTAGTCATTGCATTAGTTGTTAGTTGATAGTTATTTAGTTGTTAGATCTGGTTCCGGCAAATACCGGTTATATAAACAAGCGAGTTGCAGTAAAGTTGTTGATAATGGATATTATGTAGCCGTTGGCTGGTGGCGGTAAGCCGTATTTCCAACTGTGTAATTTGGTGGTAATTGCTTAACTCCAAAGGACGCCAGGAGTTGTTTGCAATTACTGGCGGATCACCGCGCAAAAGGAACAAACAGAACATTTTCTATTTGCTTACTTTACAGCGTTTGTTGCCTCCACTTTTGCAGTAAATCCTATCCATTCTTCGCGGTAAAACCAGCGCCTGCAACCGATTACGAACAGCCCATTAACCAGCAACCTCCTACATATTAGAATAAAATAAGTTAATAAAGTATCACTGTTTCCCCGTTAAACTTTCTTTTAAAACTTTCTTGTAATACAGACACTTGGCAAGAAAACTTGTCAGAAAAACATATATAAGTGATAAAAAAGTATTCTAACTTATGACAAATTGCAAACTATTTTTACCAAAACAACTTGCCGTTATGACAAAATTGACCAAGCTAGTACTAGTCTTGTTCTTTGCGTTTGCCCTATGCCATATTTCGTGGGCGCAAAGCAGAACAATTTCTGGTACAGTAAGTGACAACAATGGTAACCCGCTCTTTCGCGCTACGGTTGCCGTGAAAAACTCCAAAGCAGTAACGCTCACAGATGCCGATGGAAAGTTCTCCCTCAAAGTTCCGGATGGCGCCACTACACTCGTAGTAAGTAACGTGGGCACTTCTACAAAAGAAGTTCCAATTGGCACCAACTCCGTTTTCGCAGTTGTGCTGCAATCTTCCAGAACACAGTTGAGTGACATTGTAGTGATAGGCTATGGTACCTCCAAAAGAGCAAACCTTACAACTGCCCAACAATCAATTAATGCAAAGGCGATTGAAAAAACGGTGAACACCACTGTTGAACAAGCTTTGCAGGGCCGTGCAGCCGGTGTGTATGTTACACAAAACTCGGGTCAGCCGGGCGGCGGCATGTCGGTTAATATCCGTGGTATCAGTACGCTTAACGGCACTACTCAGCCACTGTATGTTATTGATGATGTACAGATCAAGGGGGCTGATGTTGGTTCTGGTAACGCAACTTCATCCAATCCTTTGTCAGGCTTAAACCCTGCAGACATTGAGGATATACAAATATTGGAAGGTCCGTCTGCAACGGCCATTTACGGTTCGCAAGGAACAAATGGCGTGGTACTAATCACCACTAAACGAGGTAAGTCCGGTGATTTCAAGGTAAACTACGGCTATCAATACAGTTTGCAAACACCTCCGGATCATCTTCCTGTAATGAACCTGTCGCAATATGCAAGCATGGTAAAACAATACCACGCTATTGCAGGCGGTACCACTCCGGGTGAGTTTTTAGACTCTTCTTTGCTTGGTGCGGGCACCGACTGGCAGGCAGAATTGTTCAACAACGCGGCCATGAACAAGCACCAGCTTAGCCTTAGCGGTGGAAGCAACGCAACTACCTACTACCTTTCCGGCGAATATCTGGATCAGGATGGTATTGCGGCCGGCTCTGGTTTTAAAAGATATGGCACAAGATTAAACGTTGACAGCAAGCCGAAAAAATGGCTGGCCCTGGGTGCTAATATCAACTTTAATCAAACCAATGAAAACCTTACTACCACTAACTATGGCGATGCACAAAGCCCACTCATTGCAAACGCTTTAAGACTGACACCTCAAATTCCCGTTACGAATTTCGACGGATCATGGGGCGGAAGCGATCCTGTAAACGGAGCCAATCAATATGCACCAATCAACCCGATCGCACTGGCAAACCTCATCACGAATACAAATATGAAGAGGCAGTTCATGGGCGGCTTTAATGTTAGCATTATGCCGGTAAAAGGTCTTACCATTAAAAGTACTTTGAGTAGCAGTTTTGGTAATGGTCTTTCTACTTATTACACACCTACTTATAATATTGACCAATGGCACTACAACACTGTTGCGTCTTTAACTACGGGTACCTATTCCAGTTACTATTGGAACTGGAACCAGTGGATCGAATATGCAAAACAAATAGGCAAGCACAACTTTACAGTGATGGCGAGCCACGAGGCACAGGAATCAAAGTACCAGGCGTTAACCGCCGGAAGAACAGGATTTCTTACCAATGACATTTTTGATATAAATGCAGGCGACCCACTTACTGCAACCAACAGCGGCGGTACTTATCCAAGCGGCATGGAATCTTATCTCGGAAGGGTTACCTACAACTACGATAACCGCTACCTTGTAGCTGCTGCCTACAGAAAAGACGGATCACCAAATTTTGGCCCGGACAAAAGATGGGGGGCGTTCCCTTCTTTATCTGTAGCATGGAGAATAAGCCAGGAAAAATTCTATGACGTTTCATGGATGAACGAATTGAAGCTTAGATATGAAACTGGTTTAAATGGTAACCAGGGCAACAAATCTGGCGTATACGCACCATTGGCTACCGGTGCCACTCGATGGGGAACAGGTTTTCTTCCATCCACATTTACCAACCCGGCTTTGCAATGGGAAGAAACCGGGAGCTATAACTTGGGCCTTAATGCAAGTTTCCTGCACAGCAGATTTAACATTGAAGGAAACTACTACGAGAGAAACATCAGCAATCTTTTGATGAAAGCAAGCGTGCCGGATTATATGGGAACAAATAGCAGCCCCGGATCTTTAAACGCACCCCAGGTTAATACCGGATCAATGCAAACGAAAGGTTGGGATATCACCATCAACGCAGCCATCATCGATCATAAAGATTTTAAATGGGACGCGAACCTGAATATTTCACATTACAAAAGCATCGTAACATCTTTGAACAACAGCCAGACTTTTCTTGAAAGAACTTCATGGTGGATGAACAACTGGACGCAACGTTCAACGCTTGGTTCAGAGCCATGGTTGTTCAGAGGATATAAAGAAGACGGCTTGTTCCAGTCTGTGGCAGACATCAACAAAAGCCCAAGACCGGTTGATAACAGCGGCAACAAAATTCCGGCAGATCCAAACACAGGCTTGTGGGTAGGTGATGTAAAATATAAAGACCTTAATGGCGATGGCAAAATTACTGTAGATGATATGACCGACATTGGTAACCCATGGCCAAAACTTAGCGGTGGTCTTACCAATACTTTCAGCTACAAAGGGTTTGAACTAAGTATGTTGATCATTGGCTCTTATGGCAACCAGGTATACAACTTCATAGCTGCACAAGCGAGCAATCCAAACAATATCAACCTTAGCAGAAACTTGCTGACCAAAGCCATGGAATACGCGAAGATTGATGGCAAGGACCCAGGCAATCCTAAGCTCATCAACCCGGGCACAGATGTTCCGCGCATTACCAACAACCAGATAGCAAGCGACAACAACTATGCAAAGATTACTGACAGATTTTTGGAAGATGGTTCGTACCTGCGCTTGAAAAACATTTCACTTACTTATGACTTTCCTGCAAAATGGCTGGGCTACGCGAAAGTGGTTAAAGGATTACGTGTAACAGTAGGAACGCAAAATCTATTAACGATCACTCATTATAAAGGATACGATCCGGAAGTTGGCTCTTATGTAGGCACAGGCTCATCAACGGACAACCAGGCAATTGGTATCGACTTTGGTCGCTACCCATTAACAAGAATGTATAATGCAGCAGTAAGTGTTAACTTCTAAACTACTTGTAAAATGAAAAACATCAGATATAAAAATTATTTCGCCACATTGATACTTGCTGTTGCAGCATTATCAAGTTGCAAGAAAAGCTTTCTCGATATGCCACCGGAAGACGCAGTGGTAGATGCGAATTTCTATAAAACGGACGACCAGGTAAAAGCCGCGACCAGCTTACTTTACAGTGAAGTATGGTTTGACTATAATGACAAGGCCATGTACAACCTTGGCGACTTCAGAGGAGGTTCTGCTTTCTCTGCATGGAACGACAGAGGCAACGTAATGTTTAACACAACTGGCGACAATGGCGAGAACGGAGCTTCATGGCGTGCGTTCTTTAACGTGGTTGCACAGTCTAACATGGCAATCTACAATATCAACAAATATGCAGGTCCGGAGGTAACAGCTTCAACAAAAAAGATTTCGATAGCAGAAGCAAGATTTATGCGCTCTTTGGCTTATCGCTACCTTGTGATGAACTGGGGCGCCGTGCCAATTATCACTAACAACGTTGAGCAACTTTTTGATACTTCCATTGCCCGCAATACTGTATCAAGTGTTTGGCGCTTTATTACCAGTGAAATGCGTGCTGCAGCAGCAGATCTTCCAGAAGCCGCGGCACAGCAGGGAAGACTGACCAAATGGTCCGCAGAAGGTATGCTTGCCCGTTTCTATTTAACCAGGGCAGGCGTGGAAAGCAGCGGCGGTACCAGGAAACAGCAGTTTTTAGATAGCGCCAAATACTATGCAAATGATGTAATTACACGCAGTGGATATAAACTACTTGACAGCTACGAACAGCTTTTCAAATATCCATACAATAACAACACCGAATCTTTGTTTGAATTACAGTGGGTATTTTCAGGAACATCAGCATGGGGAACGGCTAACAGTATGCCGGAATATTTAGCTTACAGCCCGGACATTTCATTTGGCGGATGGGGCGGCGATAAAGGCGCAACATGGTGGATGCTCAGCCAGTACGATGGATTTGTTGCTCAGGGAACTGACACATTAAAAGGAAGAACCGTAGATCAACGCTTACATGCTACGTTCATGCTACCCGGTTTTTACTACCCGGAAATAACCAAGGTAACGGACAAAACAAAATTGATATTTCCATTTAGCGGAACAGACAACAACTTCCTGTCTGTTAAAAAATATGTGATCGGATCACCGCTGGATCTTGCGGGCATTGCATCTCAGCAACACTACCCTAACGATACGTATATGATGCGCCTGGCAGAAATGTACCTGATATATACAGAAGCAACTATTGGTAATGCTGCTTCCACATCCGACGCGACCGCTGTAGCATACTTTAACGCAGTTCATCAAAGAGCAGGTTTACCAGCCTATGAAGTAGGCGGCCAGAACGGTAGCGGACCTCTTACACTTGATAAGGTTTTTTCAGAAAGATTTAAAGAGTTTGCTATGGAAGGCATGGCATGGTACGACTTTGTGAGCCTGCACTACTGGAACCCGCAAAAAGCATATAACATGCTGAACGCGCAAGACAGAGGCTTGTTCTTTGCAAAACCAGATCAAATGCCTAACCCAACTTTATGGACGTTCAATAAAACATCATGGTTTACCGAAAGAAAGGTTGTTGCAAATGATGGAAACTTCCTGCTTCCAATTCCAAATACTGAATTAAGCAAGGCTCCTAATTTATCAAAACCACCAGTTGATTATAAGCTTTAGTTAGTTCCGTCACAATTTTTTTGAAAAAGAAATATTACTTCAATGAAATCTATATATAAAATATTATTCACCCTGTTGATGTTTTTTGCAGCAGCAAGTATCATTTACTCCTGCAAAAAAGACGCGGCACCAACGCCTGTCATCAACTATATCAGAGTTACGAATCCCGTGTCTTCAGACTCTTTGCTGGTGTCCGCAAACCAGGGACAACTCATTGCCATTGTAGGAACCAATCTGCAGGAAGCAAGAGAAGTTTGGTTCAACGATCAGCAGTCAAGGCTAACACCAACTTACATTAGCGGCAACTCTATCCTGGTGTCTGTGCCAAGCAAAATTCCAACCACAGTAAACAACATAATGACGATCGTTTTTGCGAATGGCTACAAACTGAAGTATAACTTCAGTGTTGACATCAGCAAGCCATCGTTAAACAGCATGACCTGCGAGTTTGTGAATGCAGGAGATGTTGCAACTATTATCGGCAACTATTTCTACCAACCATTAACGGTAACATTTACCGGAGGTGCAACTGGCGAAATTGTTTCTGTAGCAGATGGTGTACTAAAATTCAAAGTGCCTGCAAACGCACAACCAGGGCCAATTACAGTGAAAACAAATTTTGGTATAACATCATCTGACTTCTGGTTCCGCGATCCAAGAAACCAGTTTATCACCAGCGACCCTTATGAAGGATGGCACGAAGAAAACCTTGTAGTAACCAATCCCGGCCCCGGCGATCCTCCAAAGATCAGCGGCAATTACATTCGCGTAAATAAAAAACTGGCAAGCTGGAGCTGGAACGAAATTGCAGACGGCCCGGCATCTGCAATGCCAAACCACAGCAAAAAAATTCCTGATGATGCTATTCTTCATCCTGAAAAATATTACCTGAAGTTTGAAATCTGCACCATGAAACCGTATAACAACGGCATGATAAGAATCAACGCGGGCACGAGCGTTCAGGATGCAGTCAACTACCAATGGGCACCTCCTTATGATTCTAAAGGTCAATGGCAAACTGTTGTTATTTCTTACGATGAAGTATGGAAAAGCTATACAGTAAAGCCGACTGTAAATCCTGATGGCTACTGGGCAATGCTGTTGATGCAGGGGCCCGGCGACCTGGATGCTGACATTAGTTTTGACAGTTTCAGAATTGTTCCAAAATCTAACAAGTAGCCTCCCGAAAAAATTAGTTCAATCATAACATCAATAAAAATGAAAATAATTTATAACGTGCGTTTGCTGTTACTAACGATCTTGATTGGATCGTTGTGCTTCATAGCATGTAAAAAAGACTCCGCTCCTGCCAACGATGGATCAACGCAATTGCTAAGCTTTGGCCCAACAGGCGCAAGCCCCGGCGACACCATACGCTTCTTTGGTAATAACCTTGACAAGGTTACAGAGATCGACTTCCAGAAAGCAACTGTTGCCAGCAACAAATTTGTTCGTCAAAGCGCAACAGAAATTTATCTGGTGGTGCCTGCAACAACAGAGAAAGGTTATGTTACATTAAAATCACCAACAGGTAATGTAACATCAAAAACGCAATTCAACATCGGCATCGCTGCCACAGTTACTTCCATTACAGGAACTGCACGCCCCGGCGATAACGTTACCATTACCGGTAATTATTTAAACTGGGTTAGTGCAGTAACGTTTACCGATGGTAAAGTAGCGACCACATTTGTGAGCCAAAGTATGACTCAAATCGTGGTAAAAGTTCCTGTTGACGCAAAAACAGGAACGCTGGTGCTTAAATACGCAGGTACAGATTCTGGCTTTGTGGAAACAAAAGACACATTGCATGTAACGCTGCCTAAAGCAACTGCACTTGCGCCAAATCCTGTTAAGCACCAAACCAACTTAACTATTACCGGAACAGATCTCGATCTTACAACGAAGATCTACTTCACAGGTGTGTCTGCTGCTGTTACCACTTTTGTTAGTCAGTCTGCAACACAAATCGTAGTGAAGGTTCCTGCATCCACAACCGCAGGCAACGTAACACTGGAAGCCGCATCGGGCGTGCAAACCATTTGCCCTGTTAGCTTGCAGGTATCGTTACCGGCAGTTACGAATATGACGCCGAACCCGGTTGATCCGCTGGCAAATCTTACCATTACCGGCACAAACCTCGACCTCGTTACTGCGGTAGCATTTCAAAACGCGAATGCCGTAACCACTTTCGTGAGCCAATCTGCAACACAGATCGTGGTGAAAGTTCCAAGCGGCGTAACTGAAGGGAAAATAACTTTGAGCGTATTGAACTCTACGCTAACTGTTCAATCTCCAAATATTCTTCAGATAACAGGAGCCGTTCCTCCTCCTACCATTGCGCTTCCTTTTTATAAGGATGCTGTAACAAACTGGAATGGATGGACAGGCGATGGTTGGGGCGGTAATAAAAATTACGCCAACACAACGCCGGTGAGAGAAGGCGACAAATCAATAAAGATAGATTATGTAGGTGGCTGGGGATCGCCATTGCAACTTGGAGGTGCCACAGTTGCCAAAGGCTCGTACACAACTTTTAAAATTTCAATTTATGGTGCGCCAGGCAGCAACGGCAAAACGGTAAATCTGCAATTAAATGGAGCTGGAGGCCAGAGCATCACCATAGTTGAAGGCAAATGGACAGACTATGCCTTCCCACTTTCGTCCCTGATCAGCGGCGCGAACATAACGGACATCATACTGCAGGAAACAACCGGCAACGGCGGCTTTACAGTATATGTAGATGCAATGGGAATTAATTAATCTATCTGCAAAACTACAAAAGCGAAAAAGGCGATTTGAGTATTCTGTTTGGCAAAAGCTATACGCTTGCTCAAATTGCTTTTGCTTTTTCGTGAGGTAACCCTAATACCGGAAAGATAAAAGTCACCAGTATAACAGCAATCATTTTCCGGTGAGTGCATGGTTTTAAAAAGCAACTTTATGGAGAAAATATTTAACGAGCGTTTGGAGTATCTGAAGAAAAATCATGAAACCCTTCTTACACAAAAAAACGAACCACTTGAAGGCGGTAACGGCATCATCAAAAGGTTTCACCATCCTGCACTAACAGCTGCACACATCCCAATCACATGGCGCTATGATCTTAACGAATCCACCAATCCCTACTTAATGGAACGCTTTGGTGTGAATACCGTTTTCAATACAGGCGCCATAAAATGGAACAATAAATACATCTTAATGCCGCGTGTTGAAAGCAATGATCGCAAATCATTTTTCGCCATTGCAGAAAGCGATAACGGCATTGATAATTTTAAATTCTGGGATGAACCCGTTGTTATTCCCGAAACAGAAAATCCGGATACGAACATATACGACATGCGTTTGGTAGCCCATGATGATGGCTGGATCTATGGCTTGTTCTGTACAGAAAGAAAAGATCCTGCGGCAGCTCCCGGCGATCAAAGCTCTGCGGTGGCACAATGCGGCATTGTGCGCAGTAAGGATTTAAAGAAATGGGAACGCCTTCCTGATCTTAAAACAAAATCGCCACAGCAGCGCAATGTTGTTTTGCATCCTGAATTTGTAAACGGCAAATATGCATTTTACACGCGTCCGCAGGACAGCTTTATCGAAGCAGGACAAGGCGGTGGTATTGCATTTGGATTGAGTGATAGAATTATTGGAGCGGAAGTAACCGAAGAAACAGTCATCGATCCGAAAATGTACCACACCGTCAATGAGCTAAAGAACGGACAGGGCCCAGCACCTGTCAAAACAAAATATGGATGGCTGCATCTTGCACACGGTGTGCGCAACACCGCGGCCGGTCTGCGTTACGTGCTCTACCTGTTTATGACAGATTTGAAAGATCTCACAAAAATCACTTACAAACCTGCCGGTTATTTTATTGCACCTGAAGGTGATGAAAGAACCGGCGATGTTTCAAACGTGGTGTTCAGCAATGGTTGGATAATGGATGACGATGGCAAGGTATTTATTTATTACGCTTCATCAGACAGCCGCGTACACGTTGCAGTTTCCACCATCGATCAGTTACTGGATTATGTAATGAATACGCCGTCGGATGGTCTGCGTTCAGCGACTACAGTACAAAGACTTCTTGGTATGATCAACGCGAACAAAGCTTATGTTCGTGAGCAAAAGCTACAGCCTGCTAATAGTAATTAAAAAGTAAAAAGTTTCTCATTACCCCTAACCCATAACCCTTAGAACCGCCGCTCCAATGGAGCGGTTTTTTGTTTTTTGGAACCAGGCATTTGTAATTCTCTGCATCATCGTTGCGTCGTCCCGATTCGATTCCTCATCGAGATTCCGATACGCAGTAAAATCGGAACTTCAACGCAGGGAATTCTATTGGGTGAACGAGGTTTCAATCCGGCAAACCGTCATTGTAAGCCCCGGCCGAGAGTGAATGCATCAATTTCAAAACAAAGCAGCACAGCCAACAACGGGGGCGAAGCAATCTCAAACACGCTGCCAGAGATTGCTTAGGTCACACGCCGCTATATTGATTTGTTTTTGTAATGCAGACATTCATTCTCCGAAGGCCTCGCAATGACGGTGCGGGCTTGCTTTAATTTCTACAAACAGATTCGTTATTTGTATGAAATTCATCGCCTGGAACTGGAAGAGTTTACATGTTCATTTGTCTGTGCTTTCCCTCCCCATACCTGTTTTTCCAATCCTTCCTTAAGATTATCAACTCTCGATTTTAAGTTATTGCCACTCTCTATAGAAGAAACACCCAACAAGTCGCACAAAGCTTCCAGGGCTTCTATTTCATCTAAGTGCTTTCCTTTGCTGGCTGCATTTCTCCAAACGTAACTGCACCAATTCAAAAGATCCTGCCAAACACCAGCTTCGTCCTTGCCAGACGGAACAATTGGTGGTCGAGGTCCTAAAATAATACACGTAAGGTAGCACCAGAAATATTCCATCGATTCCCAATAGTCCAATCGTCTGTTATCGCTTGCACTATACAATACGTTCATACGACTCCTTATTATCTTCCAACGCTTATCAATCGCACTACCGGTTTGGGGCTTCTTACCGGGCCGTAAATTATCCAGTAGCAGAAAATGACATAAGGCAGAAATATTATCACCCTTCTTGCTAATTGCCTGTTGGTAAAACTCAAATGCACCATCGCAGGCAGCTTTTTTATCGTTAGGATTTTTAGCTATCAACGCTTTTTTCTTGTACGTTTCAGCAATAAGCATAAGCCTCTCTGACGTTTCTTTTATATTATTCAACTGTTTCAACTCTCCAATTATCACGTCTATTTGTTTTAGTTGTGATGGGCTTGCATTTAGCGGTCCGGTAGTAAATACAAGATCTCTCGCTTTGGTAATACAATATTTTTCCAATGCCGCCACTGAGAAATCTGCCAGCTCCTGTGCACGCAATAAATCAAATTGCTTAACAGAAGATGCGTAATCCGCAAGTTCATAAAAGATCAACGCCTGCTGCTCAAGTGTCTTACCATTACTCATTTCAGCCTTTTCAATCGCATCGGAAATCAATCCAAGTTTTACTCTCGAATCTTCGCAGGAGATCGTTCTTGTATCAAGATTTCGCCTCAAATTAATGAGCTGTATTTCCGCTTCATCTTTAAAAAGATAAACTGGTGCCTTTTGTTTCGCATCGCTTTTTGACGCTCTGTTTCTGAGTTTATAGTAAGGATCTCCATAACACTGATAAGCACCCCACGTGTTATTGGAATTGACATCTTTATAAATAGTGTTTCTTGCCTTTTTTACTGCTTCGCCAAATGCCTCACCATTCATCATCTCCGAATAAAACCTGATCGCGAACTCGGATGCTGCATCATCATTTACGGCCCATCCTGCGGCAATCACAGCCTTCACGCCCATATCAATTAGTTCTGTACCGATGTTGGCCGCCAACTTGTATCTGTTTTGAAGATACACTTCATAGTCAGGATTAACTTTACCTAAATGGCAACAGTTAATAAACACCAGTTCAGGAACTGTGCTCATTTGTTTTATCGCGTTAACCGACAAAAACAAATCTTTCCCTATCACCATTCCCGAATTATTTACATCAGCAGGATTAAAGAGGCCGTGTCCTGCCAAATGCATGATCTTAAATTCCTTGCTGTAAATCTCTGGTATTATCTTCTCAGCAGTTTCTCCGATCAGCGAAACCTTCGGATAATTATTTACCTCCAACAGTTTTCCAACGTTTATGCCTTCTCTTTCTGCTCCTTTCAATTGCGGCAAAAAACCATTCGTTACCGGATCAGCGACAACTAACGCTAAATCAGTTGAAGCCCGCCTGATATCTGCGCGGTAACTGGATGTCGCCAATTGCCTGATCATGCCGGCATTTATGCACAAAGGTTTTGCATCGTTTACACTATCCTGCAATAACTCCCATGGATATGCTGCGGCATCCTTGTCCAGCACCCACAAAAGACTACCATTCTTTTTAAGATTTTGTTTAAACTGGTTGGGTATCATTAACTCAAACAGTGTTTTTGCAAGAGTAGCATCCCATTGATTTTGTGTGGACATTTGCTCAATAAAAAGATCTATAAGCGGTGTACTGCTAAAAAGTTCCATTTCTTCTTCCCGTGCTTCATTTGTACCTGCGTTAAAAACTATACTGGGAAGTTCTTTTATAACGTTCTTCGAATCTGCCGGCACTTCCTTTGGCTTTTTAAACCTCACAGAAATCCGGTTCCACCACGCCTCGGTCATAGCTGATAAATTGAGCGTTTTTTGAGCGCCAAACATTTCACGTATTTTCCTTTCAACCAGCCTTATGTTATAGGTGTTATTTTCGTTGCTTTCAATTCTTGTAAGGGAATAAAGACAACTAAACGCTTTGTCTTCATATAGCTCTACAAATTCCAGATTTTGCACAAGTCTTACACCTTCATTGTCTTTTTGCACCCCCTGCATTTTGGTGTTGGCACTATTCACGCCTTCTATGATCGCCTTTATGGAACTGTCTATAGTCAGGCCACCATAACCACATCCAATCATTAAAGCAGAAAGTCCAACTTCCGATGTATCAGGCTTTCTACTATTGATGTCCAGCAGATGTTTTAAAACTCCTTTTTCTACCGTTGCAGAAAGTAGAAATGGCGTGAGCTTGCCTGCCTCGCCCAGTCCCACGATGATTGCGCCTGCAATCCTATCGGTTTGAATGTTACCGGCAACAATTGTATTGGTGCCAATATCCCCGGGATAAATACCAAGAGCACTTCTCTTAACAAGATTGTTGTTTAGTGCACTATTGATTGCCGCCTCAGCATATAAAATGCCATCGTTTGCAAAGTGCCCCGCCACTATATAATGAGAAGCGTAGTCCAAACAACCGCAACTAACGGACACGGATAGTGGCACCTGGTTTGCCCGTTGTATATTCTCATTCGAAATACCGAGTACATTGTTTGAAATACCTCTTTCTGAAAGATCGAAATTGTACGTAACCGGTGAACGGAAGCTTTCTGCCCCACCTCTCACCAAAGGCTTTTGATTACTAATTAAAGTAGTGGAGCCGCTGGAAAGTATCTGCTCAATACCATCAAAGATCTTTGGTTCATTTGCCAATGCTCCATGAGACACGTTTACATAGTATACCTGCTTTTCATACTTTTCAGTCATTTGTTTAGGAATACCCATTTCCCATGTCACGCTTTGGTCACCTTCTGCAGTGCTTAGAAAAACAAGTTCTGTTCTCGGCGGAATCATGTCATTATAATATCCGCAAGGCGTGGCTTTATCCTGTCCCGCTATGTAAACAATATTGGTATAATCGATCTCATCCCTTTTAGCGAGAATATTGTCGCGGTATTTAGCAAAAATATCCAGTTGCTCAGTGGAAGGAAGCGGCCAGTCGCCATCACCTAATGCATTTGCCATTTCTTTCCAAATCTTCTGCTTACCAAAATCATTTCCTCCATCTGTAGTAATCGGCAACAAACTTAATATTCCGGGGAAAGTTGAAAACATGCTGATCAACTCTTTCTTTGTGTGCCTTATATCAAGCATACTAAGAGAATGAATGATGGAATCGCTGCCAAACAAAACGGTAAGTATGCGATACGAACCGCCGAGTGGTGCGCCAAGGAATAACAGTTTAAAGCCTTCCGATTTGTTTAACAGTGTCCATGTTTCTTTATGGTTAATGATAAAATCGCGGACCAACACACCGCCCATCGAGTGACCTATTATTTTGATGGGCTGATTAAATTTTAGCAACTCAACGATTTTGTCATTAAAATCTTTTGCACTGTCTTGCAATTGCTTTCGCCAATCAAATGGGTATATCACCACATCATAGTTATGTGAAAGGCGTGTGGCCAATTGCTTATAAGAAGATGAAATCAAAGATGTAGCAGTTATGCCTTTATCATCCACTCTTTCCATTTTCAATAACCCTCCGCCAAGTGCAGAAATGTAATTGAGCCATAGTTTATCTTTTCCTTTTGACAAGTTAGAACCCATAATACCCGGCAATAAAACAACGATAGGTTTCTTGCCTGATGGCACATCTGTAAATGGAAAAAGTTCGCCATGATCCAGGCCTCTATCGCTAGCAGGCACTTCATATTGACTAACGCTTGCAAAACCGGGAATAGGTTTTCCATCTTCAGTTTTCAATGCTCCAATGATCGCAGCGTTGGTTTTACTGTTAAGGAAATAACTGAAATGATCGACTGTTCCTCCCTGGTCGAAAAAATATTGGATATCGCCATTTCTGCGGGTTCCCAAATACATGGAATCCGTATTAACGACCAGATCGTTCCTCTGCTGGAAAAACAATTTTCCCAGAATGACACCAACACTTTTTAGGCTGAGGCTAATAGCACCGTTACCGGATATTACGGCAAGAGATTGCGCACTAATAGAAGCTTCTTCATTTCTATCATTGAGCACCTTAATAAATGGCGAATCAGGAGACATTGCTTCTATGCCCGGCAATGTTTTCACATCGGCTTTTGTTTTAACTGTTTCTGCAATCAGTTCCTTGAAAACATCCCCAATAACATTTGCACTGCCTCCTAAAAAATTGAATAACGCATTGAATATATTGTCCAGTCTTTTAGACGCCAATCTCGTACCTGCCGCAGGGCACGCAACACGAACGAACTTTTTTACTTTTATTTTTCTTTTACCAAATTCCTTGTCTAACTCCCTGATGCAATTAATGTCTTCTGTTCTTCCCTCCATCTGCAGAATACGCATTTGCGCATCTGAAAATCCGAGAAAGCTTTTATCGTCGTCTTTGGAATAACGGCAAAGTATATCGCCCACCAAACCACCACGCGAATGACTTATTATATGCAAATTCAGGTTTGCTTGTTCAGGCAGTTGCGTTACAAAATTCAGCACGTTTTGCAAGGGGCTTATTGTAAGTGTGCGGTGCTCAAACGCGAGAACGTTTTTGTAGGTATTGTGGATATAGTTCCAGGAATCAACATTTTTGTCAAACTTCCCGAAACCTCCAATGGTATTTGAATTGGTACCGTGTATAAATAAAAGAACAGGCGAATCCTTTGACAGTTCTTCGTAATTAACTTTATCTAAAACAAAGTCTTTACGCAGTACACATAAACGATCTTTTCCTTCAACCAACTTTCCTTCCAGCTTTGCAGCAATTGTTTTTATTCCATCCGGGATAGCATCCTTTGCAAACACGTTAAGGAGTTTTAAAGCAGCCTGCCCCACAACGCCACGTTCACTATCAACATTTGCAATAGCATTGGGCACTACAAACTCTCCGGATCTGTTTGGCACGTTTACATCAGGAAACAATTCATGCAGCGTAGAAGCATCACACATCCAGCTGGAGTCATCTTCAAACACAAACTGCAATAAACGATCTGACTTCTCAAGAGAAATAGGATGAGTTTCCTGTGCACCTCTTGTTGCGGCACCGATCAGATAACTATCCACTAGTTTCGCGCCTTCAATAGCGGCATTGGGATTATCAATCTTTTCGCCTTTTACTACTATTTGCCTGGGGTTAAGTTCGTTCACAATGGTGGTATTTGGTAGTTAAAAAATAATCGCGGGGGTATTTATCTTTTGACAAAAGAAGATACCCGTCAGTAATAGTGACAATAACAATACAAGTAAACTTGATAAGCTAAATATTTGATAGGAATGTTGGATAAGGTTTAGGAGGTATGCGGATATGCAAAGAAAGTCGAATTTTCAAACTTTTGCAATAGGCAAAAACAACAACCGAGTAACTAAACCTGAAGACAAACTTGCCCTTCAGGTATAGTTACCCGGCTATTCAGTTATTCAGTTATTTCTCCCTCACACTAACCGCCACTCTTCTGTCCTTAATACGATCTTCTTCCGGCGCTGTTGCGGGATATTTCGCATACTGGGATCCGTAACCTTCTGCTTTTACGACTTGTGCTCCAACACCCTCATCCTGCAAGGCTTTGGTTACGGCGTTTGCTCTTTCGTATGATAATTTTACGTTAGCAGCTTCCTCTCCTACTTTGTCCGTATAGCCGCCTATTTTTATTTTCACTTTAGGAAATGCTTTTAATATCTGTATGATGTTGTCTATTTCTACACGGCTCTCCGGAACAATTTCTGCGGTACCGAATTTAAAGTTCAGTTCGGTAAAATCAAACCAATTGTCCTTACCCGCAATCTTTGTTGAATCTTTGATAAACGCTATCAACTCATCTTCTATGCCGCCTTTAAACGCATTGATCTCCACTCCATTCGGCAATGTCAGTTTTAAAGATTCGTGAGCAGGACTGATCATCGTTACTGCGGTAGTATCATGCTTTTCTTCATGGGCAACCATTTCCGTTGCAGCAGTCTCTTCATGTTTTTCACCATTGCAGCTCCGCATGAGCCACCACATTATGCATAGGAAAAACAGACCGGCTATTACCCACAACAGAAGATTACCTTTTGGAGGCTCCACTGTTGCTGGCGCAGGGGCCATGTGATGAGATGCGGGACTGTGCAGAGGATACAACTTTGTAACATCAAAACCTGCAGGCAGGCTGCCAAGCACGGCACTCTTCTGACCTCCCAAAAAAGAAGACAATCCTCCTGCGGAAAGGTTATTATCAACAGCATGCTTGCCCAAAAGCCCTAAAATCAATGGAACGATGGAACCAAACAATGCCGACGAAGTAGAACCCTTCAAACCGAGATTACTTGACAATGCGTTAGCAATACCGCCAAAGTTATTACCGAAGATACCCGTTAGCAAACCCGGTGCCGATGCCGGTATTCCGCCTCCGGAATGACTGAATGTCCCGGCAAAGTTTTGCAGAATGCCGCTGTTATATGCTTGTTTTGCAAAATTGAAAATCGTATCAGCACCGCCTGCTTCCGCTTTTTGAATAATGCCTGCCAATGATAGCGGCACGGCAGCATCAAGTCCTCTGGCTACACTGTTTTCTGACTCTCCCAAATAACCCGCAGCTTTAGATATTATATCCCCCGGCAAATAACTTTTTACCGCGTCAAGTAAATTGAAGGCCATAGATTGTTTTTTTTGTTGTTTGGGGGTTTAACAACAAGAAGAAGAAATAGTTCGGGGCAATAACTGAATAAGTGAGTAACCGAATAACTGAATGTAGAACTCTAAACGCCTGACCCAAGGCCCGCATTAGGCATTTAGAGTTGGGCATTAAGCCCAACTCAGTTATTCAGTTATTCGATTATTCGGTTATTCAGTTATTCCAACATCGACTTCGACGACAGCCCAAAAAGTATGTTCAACATGTAAATGAACTGCGCTATGATAAATGCGCAAATGACTATGATTATCGATGTCACGTATGTATGATCAATCGTGTCGACGCCTACAATATCTATATATCGTGTAGGTCTATGGGCAGTGTTTGATTGCAGCGCGGAAAGGAAAAGAAATATGGCAGCAACCGTTATTATAACGTGCAGCCACGTCAGTATGCGTGAATATAAAAAATTATTGGTGGCTCTGTAGAGAAACCAGAAAAAGCCAAGAAACACAACGCCACAAAGACAAATCATTTTTAAGGAAAGTACATAGTAAGCATCATTGTAATGCAGGTTGGCCGTTTCATCACTTACGAAAAGAGAGACAATAAAAAGCATGGTTGCTGCAAAAAGCAGTAAGTTGAATGGTTTGCTTATAAATTTTGATTTCAAAATTTACAATTTTATGGGGTTAATTCTCAATGAGGGGAAGCGTTAGCCCTATGAAAATACTGCTTTTCGATAACAATCGAAAACCTTTATTTTAAAGGGCTTGAAGGAATTGTAGAACAATTGATTAGAAAAAGAATGTGGATTTTCATTAAAAAAACATCTCGTATTTATGCCACATTTTTTTCGCACAGCTGCAAACACGAAACTAGTTTTTGTAACAGCCAGCATTTTGCCCAACAAAATTATTTTCGCAATGTCTAAGAAAGAAATAAACCTGTATGATTTTGCAAATTATTTCAAAAGCATCGGCTGCAAGAATGCATTGTACCTTGATGGATTTGTTTCACGAACTTACCTTCCTGAAAAAAATTGGATTCAAACAGATGGCGATTTTGGTGTTATAATTGGAGTAACGACGAATGAATGACGTTGTACAGTTGGAGTGCCGGACCTGGCAAGTTTTAGGAACATGCCAGATCTCTGAACACCCCCGGTCTTCATCGTCATTTCATCTACGCTTGGCTACCTCGGTTCGTGTTTCATTTTGCAGTCGGATTTTTTGCAGTATCAGAGGCAAGCACCCTGGACACTTGCAAAGCAATTCGTTTTCTATATTCAAAAAAAGCAAGAGCAGTGGCTTTCGCCACCGCTCCCCATTATCCGACACCTGTTCATGATTTAGAAGAAGCCTATTTTATTCTTGCTGTATGAAATCAACTACGTCTGTTTTGACTACAATAGCTCAACATCATTTTGTCGGTTTCGCGTCCGAAACCAATTCTTTATAACCACCAAAAGGCACATGAGCAGGATATGCGTGATAACAGTTGACTTAAACTCGTCCGGCCTGCATGGTTCCGGGCGCTTGATACAATTCATGAATCTCTCTTCCATACACCCGCGCCCAGTCCATACAATGTGTCATTGGCTATCGCTATTGCTTCCCCGGTTGTTATAAAGGCTGTTACGATGTAACAGACCCAAAACTTTTTCGTGGAAAATGTACACCTCTTTGTGTCTATTGAAAATAGCAGGCTTAGTAAAAGCTATTCTCAAGCCCACTATTTTTTAAGAAATGCTTCGCCGCCGCAAAGAACTTATGCATCTTCCAACTAGCCTATATTGGGTAGCTTTCAATTTTGTCGAATGATCTTCAGAGCCTGTCCTCTTTTTCTCGCCGTTCAGCAAAATGTGCCCACATACCCGATGGAGCACACAATGCTTACAGGCTTTTGTTCAGCGGTTTTCCTTTTTAAAGACTTCTGTAGCTCATAAACTACTTCTCTAATTTCTTTTCCATTTCTTATGGCTACTTGTCCTAAACAACTTTCATTCATCATCGGAAACGTTATCGATGTATTCGGCACTACCCACTCACCACCAATAAAATGCCCGTATTTTTCTTTACACATCAGTCTGAATACTAACTTCTAAAATAACTGCTTAAGTGTGCTGCACTTTAGTACTTTTTTATAGCACAATCGTACTTTACTTTTTCTGTCTTGGATTATTTTTTAGTATTTTGATATAACCAAAAACGTTCGGTTGTGCCCAGCCATAATTATCTGAACACCATTAGCCTCACTCCGCGCAAAGAGCTGCAAACATTTGTGGAGCATAGGCGCGTGTTTAATCTCAACAACTGCGAACTGAATATTTTTGAAAGCTACGAGGAAACTTATCGTGTTCCACTTACCTTCAATGATTTTGTAATCACTAGTATGATGCGGGGAAAAAAGATCGTGCATCTTTTTGAGAAACCTGCATTCACCTACTTACCCGGAGAAACGGCAATCGCCGCTGGAAACGAACCCATGGTAATTGATTTCCCTGAAGCGTCAGAGCTTAATCCAACACAGTGTGTAGCACTCGCCATAGCTTCCGGATACATCAATGATACGCTCGGTTATTTAAACAATCATTACAACAGCGATCCAGACATAAAGCATAACTGGAAATTGCAGTTTAATCAATACCACTTCAACAATGATGCTGAGATCACAGATATCATTAACAAACTGATCCGCATTTGTAGCAGCAGCGACACTGCTAAAAATATTTACGCAGATCTCAATCTTAAAGAATTACTGATAAGACTTGTGCAAAGTCAGCACATGATACAAACGGCGAGTGAAGCATCAGAAATAAGCAATCGTACAAGACTTCATTATATTCTCAATTATATTCACGAAAATCTTACAGGCAAAATTGCTGTTGACACGCTTAGCCGCAAAGCATATATGAGCCGCAATGATTTCTTTAAATGGTTTCGCCAGCAGTTTGGCATTACACCACTTGATTACATTAACAGTGAAAGAATAAAACTTGCGAAACAATTACTGAGTTACGGCAGCCATAGCATTACCGAAGTAAGCTACCGTTGTGGCTTTTCTGATGTAAATTATTTTGTAAGGTTATTTAAAAAAGTAGAGGGCATTACTCCGAAGGTGTATAAAGATTTGAGTTGTATGCGGATCGACTGATTAATAAGTAAGGTCATTCAACACCTTCCATTCCGGATCTTCCTGCATTTCAAAATTTTCATAATGCTCCTTAAGTTTTTCGGTAACACCAACCCAATCTGCGTCCCTGTCTGTATAATAGTAAATAGTCAGATCATCACCATAGATTCTTTGGGCAACCAGATGAGCAACTCCAGTCGTCTGCATTTTCTTCAGAATTGATTTTGCCAGCCCCAGGGAATCAGCGCCCAAATTCTGAATTACATATAAATTATTCATTTTAAAATTTGCGCGCACAGATCCTGAGCAATATTTTTTGTATGGATAATTCTTATAAGGCGTGTTAACCCAGATGTCGGCAGTGTCTTGCCAAAGCGGCTTTTTAAAGCGCACAATTATATCCTTTAGATAAACACTTTCTTTTTTTTGAATGGCGTTCCATTGTTCTTTTGTTGAGAGCCCGCAAGAACAGCATATCAAAAATGACAACAATAGTATGGTTCTGAAATGCATAGATTTAGGGTTATTTACAGGGTCAAATTACAAACTCTTCAAACAACTTCTTCGCCGTCTTCTGCGGCTCTGCGCAAAATCCCGGATGCACTTTAGAAGTTTGAATAATGGTGCTTCGTGTTGCCGTTAGCCAGCGAAAACGTGAGGCTACATCCAGTTTTGCAATCGGACCGCCATTAATATCTCCTGCGGCAATTAATGCAAAAGCCTTCAAATATTCACGTAGCTGGTCAATATCAATATCGGCGTATAACGCACGAAGACGTTCTTCATCCAGCGAATAAATTGTTTCTAAAAAAACCGGCTTACGGCAGTACAGCACGATCCCAACGTTCAGAAATTCTTCACGCTCTACGCGAGGCACTACACGTATAACGGCGTACTCAAATAAGTGATTTTCTTGCATGCTGTGCTTCTTTTACAAAAACGTTGGATTGTGCGATACGCGTTGTTAAAAATTGTACATACACCTGCTTGATTTCCTGCGGTGTCATATCTTCTCCATAATTACTCAGCCATTCATCAGGCACAGTATTAACGATTGACTGGATACGATCACTCGTTAATATCTCACGGAACCTTTCATCCACTTTCTCCAATTCACTTGCCTGCGGCAGCAATACATGATCTTTCACCATTGCAAATGGCCTCACAGCCTGCTCTTCCCAATTGCTCCACGAATGATGAAAATATAAGGATGCACCATGATCGATCAACCAAAGTTCATGGTGCCACATCAACATGTTGGTGTTGCGTGCAGTGCGGTCAACATTGGTCAAGAGACAATCCATCCACACAATTTGTGAAGCCAATAATGGATCAAGCTTCGTCACTACCGGATCGTAAGTGATGGCGCCGGATAAATAATGTATCGCAAGATTCAACCCCACACTTGCTTTCAGCAGATCCTGTATTTCCTCATCCGGTTCCGTGCGGCCGAATGCTGTATCAAGATTTGCAAAAACTATTTCAGGCATTTTCAACCCAAGTGCCCTTGCAATTTCCCCACCTATCAATTCCGCCACAAGCGCCTTCACTCCCTGTCCCGCCCCGCGAAATTTAAGCACGTACTTAAACCCGTCGTCCGCCTCGGCAATAGCTGGCAGCGAACCGCCCTCTCGCAACGGCGTCACATAACGCGTTACATTAACCGTTCTTATTTCTGGTTCAGAAAAATTCATAGTGCAAGATAGGAGTTGAAAATTGAAAATGGAAAGTTGAAAATGGAACGCAGATTTTTATGATTGTTAAGATTAAGTATGATCTTTCTTGAATACCTAACTAATCATCAAAACCATGACAATCTGCGTTCCCTTCATTTTCAACTTTCAATTTTCAACTTTCAATTTCTTCGTATTTTCACGCCTCCAAATCCTGACCAATGAGTTTTTTACAAGTAACAGATATCTACAAACGTATTGAAACAAGTGATGTTTTGAATGGTGTAAGTTTTTCGCAAAACAAAACGCAGAACATTGCCATTGCCGGCGAAACAGGATCAGGAAAAAGCACATTACTCAAATCTATCGCCGGACTTTCACAACCAGACCACGGAAACATTTATTTTGAAGGTACACGTGTGGAGGGCCCTGCAGAAAAATTAATTCCCGGACACCCGGGCATTGCTTATCTGTCGCAACACTACGAGTTGCTGAACAATTATAGAGTAGAAGAATTATTGTCTTACGCAAATGAGTTACCTGAAGATGAGGCCAACAAATTGTTTGACATCTGCGAAATAAGTCATTTGCTAAAACGTAGAACAGACAAACTTTCCGGTGGAGAAAAACAACGCATTGCCATGGCAAGATTGCTAATTTCTTCACCGCGGCTTTTATTGCTCGATGAGCCGTTTTCCAATCTGGATCTCATTCATAAAAACACGCTTAAAAAAGTCATCAAAGATATCCAGGAACATTTGGGCACCTCTTGTATCATCTGCTCGCACGATCCCTTTGACACACTTTCATGGGCAGAGGAGATCATTGTGTTGAAACAGGGAAAGATTGTACAGCAGGGTACACCACAGGAAATTTACAAACATCCCATCAATGAATATGTGGCAGGACTATTCGGTTCTTACAACTTAATACCGGCAGACAATGCGGGCATTTTTGGAAAATTCATCCTGGCCGGAAGCAATCTTTTAATTCGCCCTGAAAGCTTTAAGATTACCAGCGCAGAAACCAATGATGCCATCAAAGGCATTGTGAAAAAAGTAAACTTCGAAGGAAGTCTTCACGAGCTTTCTGTCACCATTCCCGGCAATTCTATTACCGTAAAAACAATTGACAATCATTACAAGGAAGGAGGCATTGTTTATCTGACATTGTTTGCGGGCGATGTGTGGTATATCTAGTTGCTCCTGGTGCCGACAGTTTTTTTAACCACGGAGTAAAGGAGTTTTTTTCACAGAGAAAAGAAGGAGGTGTCGTCTGGGTCCCCGAGTATATATCGTTTTCTCATGGGTTCCCATTTATCAACGCCCTAGTTCTCCTTTCCTCTGTGAAAAAACCTCCGCGCACTCTGTGGTTAAAAAAATCTTCATCATTAAGGAATGTTCATTAACTACTAACGTTCTTGCATCTGCTCTATCATTTCGTAAATTTGACTTTCAACATTTCTCATGGAAGAAAAACTCGAACGCATCATTGACAATAGTATCATCCGTTCTACTATATGGACATTTGATGAAATCAAAATGGGGCACGCCATTTCAAGTGCCGAAGTGGGAAGTACATTTTCTACCGGTCAGCAAAACTCTGATGTCGTTCGGTTACATTTCGGATTGAAAGGCGATTATGTATTTACTTACAAACAACTCAACAAAACATACGATCTCATTGGTGGTCATCATAACATCATGTTCTCGAAAGATTTTGATATTGTGGTGCAAAACAAAACTGCCGAGGTAGAAACATTTGGTGTACAATTTCCCAGGGCCGTTTTTGTCAACTTCACACAAAATGCTACTGATGCATTGAAACGATTTGCCGAAGCGATCATGAATGATAAAAGCATTATGCTTAGTGAAAACTGGGGCAGTATTGATTCTCCTATCCAGCAAGTAATACAACAAGTGATCAATTGCAATTATAGCGGCGATCTTAAAAAGCTCTTCATGCTTTCTAAATGCATCGAGTTATTGGTGCTCTGTGCAGAGTCGTATGATCTTGCCAACAAAAAAGATCCGTTCATTAAAAGCAAAGCTGATAAAGAAAAGATCATTGCTGTGCGCGACCTCATCAATGACAGAGTGACCGACCCTCCTAACCTTTCGCAAATTTCAAGATTGGTTGGTCTTAATGAATACAAACTCAAACGCGGTTTTAAAGAAACATTCAACAACACGGTATTTGGTTACCTGGCAGAACAACGTTTGCATCTTGCCCATCAATATTTGCGGGACACTAAAAAAACAGCTGCGGAAATTTCTTACGAGCTTGGTTATGCAACGCCACAACATTTCAATAACGCCTTCAAGAAGAAGTTTGGCCTCACGCCTTTTTCCGTTAGAAATAATCCGTAAAATGCAATCCATCCGATAATAATCTGTCTAACATTGTATTGAAATATTCAACACAATTGTATAAACATAAAAACAACATCATGAGCAATCCATTAATCGTAAAAAACACCATCGTTATTAATGCACCTACTTCAAAAGTTTGGGACACATTAACTAAGCCAGAAGAAACCAAAAAGTACATGTTTGGCTGCGAAACCGTTTCCGATTGGGAACAAGGAAGCCCGTTGCTTTGGAAAGGAAACTTCAACGGACAGGAAATGGTTGCAGTAAAAGGCACTATCGTAAATATCGAACCGAATAAATTTTTGGAATACACCACCATCGATCCAAACTCAGGCATAGCAGATGTTCCGGAAAATTATCTCACTGTAACATACGAACTCACACCGCAAAATGGGGAAACCTTATTAACCGTAACACAGGGCGACTACAGCAAAGTGGGCGACGGCGATAAAAGATACAACGAAGCAGTTGCTTCAGGAGGCTGGCAACCGATTTTGGTAGAGATTAAGAAGGTGGCGGAAGCGTGATGAACGGCTTATTCTTTTTTATGCGGCCGTCTGAATGAGATTGCTTCGGCGATTCCCGCTAGTGCGCGATGCATTCAAAACACCAGGCAACAAGCTCAGCTTGCCTCGCAATGACGTGCAGCAGGCATCAGGCACGTGCAGTGTGTAGCAAAAACATAGAAGAGCCGCACTCGTCATTGCGAGACCCAGACAGAAAAAGAATGCATTAATACAAAAGGAAAGACACATTAACGGAGAGCGGGGCGAAGCAATCTCTTGCTATACAAGGACTGCCACTACTTTTTAGTGGTCACAAGCTCACCCCAAAACGGGGAATTAATTTCCCAACATTACATGCTGCAATCCATTGCACTTCTGCTAATTAAAATCGCTGGAATATTTTTTTGTGAAAGAAAAAAAATGCTTTCTCATTTTACAAAAGAAAGCATATGCCGGGCAATTTCAGAAAATGATGCAATGTCGTTTGGCTTAATAATGTAATCTACCACGCCCATATCAAAACTCATAGTCTTAAAAACCGGTGATTTGGAAGTGCTCCACACAATCTTGGGAATGTCGCTATAGCGTTCATCCTCATTAATTATCGTAAGTATTTCAACCCCTGTAAGTTCGGGAATATTATAATCAAGAATGATCAGTGCTGGTAATTCCGCGTCCTGTATGCTTTCCAGGTATGAGACAAACTTGCGCCCATTGGTAATGCAGACAATATCCACCTCAGGATCTATCTCACGAAGAGCACTTGATAAAAGCTCCTGGTCATCGGCATCATCCTCCGCTAAAAGTATGGATCGTGTGGGTTGGCTTAAAGGTACTCTCATATTTACGCTCGTAAGCAAAGCGAGTGCTAAGATACTATTTCACCTGCTGCGATAAAATATTACATGATAAAAATTTAAAATAAATTTCCACATTATAGCGTGTGTTGCAACTTTAAAAATGGCCTTTTATTTGTAAGATAGTTCGTTACAACAACTGTAAAATGAGCACCCGCAAAAAGTATCCTGCTAACCAACCCAACGATGGAGCGACCGAAACTTTATCACCTGTAGCAAACGGCACAGCCAGCAAGAAGAAAAGCACTGCAAAAATCACCGATGATTTACTGAGCGATGAATTGGATACACGGCAGTTGCTTCAAGTACTTTCCGAAGCAAAGGGCGGTAATTTCAGTGTAAGAATGCCTGTTGACAAAGTAGGTGTAAACGGAAAAATATGCGACACTGTTAATGAAATTCTTTCGCTTAACGAATTGCTGGTGGAAGAACTTTTACTGGCAAGAAATACCATTGGTAAGGAAGGCAAACTCAATCACCGCGTGGAACTTCCGCGTGCGGCGCGTGGTTCATGGAACACAGCGGTCGATTCTATCAATACATTGATCTCCGATCTTGTACATCCCACCATTGAGATTGCACATGTTATCAGCTCTGTGGCAAAAGGAAATTTGTCACAGGAAATGCCATTGCAAATCGGCAATCACCGCTTGCAGGGCGAGTTTGCGCGCATTGCCACAGAAGTAAACGGAATGGTGAAACAGCTTAACCTCTTTTCAATGGAGGTTACACGTGTTGCCCGTGAAGTAGGTTCTGAAGGTAAACTCGGTGGGCAAGCGAAAGTAAAAGATGTAGCGGGTGTGTGGAAAGACCTTACCGATTCTGTAAACCAGATGGCAGGTAATCTTACGGCGCAGGTGCGTAACATTGCGGACGTAACTACCGCTGTGGCGAAAGGAGATCTATCCAAAAAAATTACGGTAGATGTAGAAGGAGAAATACTTGAATTGAAAAACACCATCAATACAATGGTGGATCAGTTGAACTCATTTTCGTCTGAGGTTACCCGTGTGGCTCGTGAAGTAGGTACAGATGGAAAGCTTGGTGGACAGGCCGAGGTAAAAGGCGTTGCCGGTACCTGGAAAGATTTGACAGATTCCGTAAACCAGATGGCTTCTAACCTGACGGGCCAGGTGCGTAATATCGCAGAGGTAACAACCGCAGTGGCGCGTGGTGACCTGTCAAGAAAAATTACAGTGGACGTAAAAGGAGAAATTCTTGAATTAAAGAATACGATCAACACAATGGTGGATCAGCTGAACTCTTTCTCCTCTGAGGTTACGCGTATGGCTCGCGAAGTGGGATCGGAAGGAAAGCTCGGCGGACAGGCAACGGTAAAAGGCGTTGGTGGTGTGTGGAAAGATTTAACAGAATCTGTAAACCAGATGGGATCGAACCTTACGGCGCAAGTACGAAACATCGCGGAGGTAACAACAGCGGTGGCAAATGGTGACTTGTCAAGAAAAATTACCGTGGATGTAAAAGGAGAAATTCTTGAATTGAAAAACACCATCAACACGATGGTGGACCAGTTGAACTCATTCGCATCTGAGGTAACCCGCGTGGCACTTGAAGTAGGTACGGAAGGTAAATTGGGCGGACAGGCAAAAGTTCAAGGAGTTGGTGGCACATGGAAAGATTTGACAGACTCTGTAAATCAGATGGCATCTAATCTTACTGCACAGGTGCGTAACATCGCAGAAGTAACAACGGCGGTTGCGAACGGTGACCTTTCTAAAAAAATTACAGTAGACGTAGAAGGAGAAATTCTCGAACTGAAAAAAACCATTAACACGATGGTGGATCAGTTGAACTCTTTTGCATCTGAGGTAACCCGCGTGGCACTTGAGGTGGGTACAGAAGGTAAACTTGGCGGACAGGCGAAAGTACAAGGCGTGGGTGGTACATGGAAAGACTTGACAGAGTCTGTAAACCAGATGGGATCAAACCTTACTGCGCAGGTGCGTAACATTGCCGAGGTAACAACCGCGGTTGCGAAAGGTGATCTGTCAAGAAAAATTACCGTGGATGTAAAAGGAGAAATTCTTGAATTGAAAAACACCATCAACACGATGGTGGATCAGTTGAATTCATTCGGTTCTGAGGTAACGCGTGTGGCGCTGGAAGTAGGTTCTGAAGGTAGACTCGGCGGACAGGCGCAGGTAAAAGGCGTCGAAGGTCTGTGGAAAGATCTGACCGACTCAGTAAATATCATGGCGTCTAACCTTACATCGCAGGTGCGTAACATTGCCGAAGTAACAACAGCGGTTGCGAATGGTGACCTTTCCCGGAAAATTGAAGTGGATGTAAAGGGAGAAATCCTCGAACTTAAAAATACAATCAACACGATGGTGGATCAGCTGCGTGCATTCGCATCTGAGGTAACCCGTGTGGCGCGTGAAGTAGGTACAGATGGTAAGCTGGGTGGACAAGCAAACGTACCCGGCGTGGGTGGTACATGGAAGGACTTAACTGACTCAGTGAACCAAATGGCCGGCAACCTTACTGACCAGGTGCGTAACATTGCTGATGTGGCAATTGCCGTGGCGAATGGCGATATGTCGCGAAAAATCACGGTGGACGTACGCGGAGAAATTCTACAATTGAAAGAAACACTGAACACGATGGTGGATCAATTGCGTGCGTTTGCATCCGAAGTAACGCGTGTGGCACGTGAGGTGGGTACAGATGGTAAACTCGGTGGACAGGCTTTCGTACCGGGCGTTGCGGGTACATGGAAGGACTTGACCGACTCAGTAAATCAGATGACGGGTAACCTTACATCTCAAGTACGTAACATCGCAGAAGTGACCAAAGCCGTGGCTTCCGGGGATTTATCGAAGAAAGTAACGATCGACGTAAAAGGTGAAATCTTCGACTTGAAAAACACCATCAACACGATGGTTGATCAGTTGAACTCATTTGCTTACGAGGTAACGCGTGTGGCACGTGAGGTAGGAACAGAAGGTAAGCTGGGCGGACAGGCGGACGTACAGGGCGTTGCAGGTACATGGAAAGATTTGACAGACTCTGTAAACATGATGGCCTCTAACCTTACCAACCAGGTACGTGGTATTGCAAAAGTTGTAACAGCTGTTGCAACAGGTAATCTGAAACAAAAACTGTCGATCGTATCACGTGGTGAGGTCGCGCAGTTAACAGATACGATCAATGAAATGATTGATACACTTGCCGTGTTTGGCGATCAGGTAACAAACGTTGCCCGCGAGGTTGGTGTTGAAGGCAGATTGGGCGGACAGTCAAGCGTACCGGGCGCTTCCGGCATTTGGAAGAACCTTACGGAAAACGTAAACCAGTTGGCCGAAAACTTAACCACACAGGTGCGTGCGATCTCAGCTGTGGCTTCTGCGGTAACGAAAGGTGATCTTACACAGATGATTCGAGTGGAAGCGAAAGGTGAAGTAGAAGAATTGAAAGACACCATTAACCAAATGATCGCGAACCTGAAGCAAACAACATTGCGTAATCAGGAACAAGACTGGTTGAAATCGAACCTTGCTAAGTTCACGCAAATGTTGCAAGGGCAAAAAGATCTGAACACTGTAACACGACGCATCCTTTCTGAATTGGCACAAGTTGTAAACGCACAGAAAGGTATGTTCTACATTTTGGAACAGGATGAAAATCTTCAAAATCAAAAATTAAAACTCTTCGCTGCTTATGCATATGGTGATGAAGTAAGCATCTCAAGGGAGTTTGATCTTGGTCAGGGCTTGGTTGGCCAGTGCGCTGTTGACAAAGAAAGAATTTTGTTAACAAACGTCCCTAACAACTACAGCAAAATTGGTTCGGGCCTGGGACAGGCGAATCCAGTGAATTTGATTGTATTGCCTGTATTGTTTGAAACAGAGATCAAGGCTGTTATTGAACTTGCCTCTTTCGACACATTTAGCCAAACCCACCTTGACTTTTTAAGCCAGTTAACAGAAAGTATCGGTATCGTATTGAACACCATTGAAGCGAACTCACGTACAGAGGATCTGCTGGAACAATCACAATCCTTGACTGATGAGTTAAGAAGAACGAATGAAGAGTTGCAGGATAAAGCTCACCTTCTGGTAAAACAAAAAGAAGAAGTGGAAGCGAAAAACAAAGAGGTGGAAGAAGCAAGAAGATCACTGGAAGAAAAAGCAGAACAATTACAGCTTACATCAAAATACAAATCGGAATTCCTTGCAAACATGTCGCATGAGTTGAGAACACCACTTAACTCACTACTCATTCTTGCACAGCAATTGTATGAGAACCATGAAGGCAACCTGAATGAAAAGCAGGTGCGCTACGCAAAAACCATTCACAGTTGCGGTGATGATCTCATCCAATTGATCAACGATATTCTTGACCTTTCTAAAATCGAATCCGGTTATATTTCTACAGACTTTATCAACCTGCGATTCAATGCAGTTATATCATTTGTGGAAACAACGTTCAAGCACATCTCCGAAAGCAAGAGTTTACGATTCAGCATTGAAATGGATGAAAAGCTTCCTGCAAGCCTTGAAACTGACGCACAGCGTCTTAACCAGATCCTTAAAAACTTATTGTCAAACGCATTTAAGTTTACCGAAAAAGGAGAAGTTAAGCTACGCATTTACGAAGCAAGGAAAAACTGGAAACACGGCATGATGCCAAGCCTTGACAATGCTGACGGAGTAGTTGCATTTGAAATCAAAGACACAGGTATTGGTATATCAAAAGATAAACAGAACATCATCTTCGAAGCGTTCCAGCAAGCAGAAGGTTCTACTAGCCGCAAATATGGAGGTACGGGTTTAGGACTTTCCATCAGCCGTGGTCTCGCTGATCTGTTAGGTGGTTCCATTGAACTGGAAAGTGAAGCAGGCGCGGGAAGTACGTTTACACTCTTCTTGCCTATCAGCTACAATCCTACTACTATCAAAAAAGATAAACAGACAAGCCGTACGGTTAGTGAGTATAAATTACCGGAAGCCATTGATGGTACCATTCACTCTGTACCAACGATAAAAGTTGCGGAAACGAAAGATCTGGATGTCCTCAATGAAATCATAAATGACATCGGCGATGACAGAAACAACATCACAAGTACTGACAAAGTGGTATTGGTGGTTGAAGATGATATCCGTTTTGCAAAGATCATGATGGAGAAAGCACACGAAATGGATATCAAAGTAATTGTTGCTACAAGCTTTGGCGAGGTACTCGATTTGACAAATAAATATAGCCCTATTGCAGTTACACTGGATGTAAAGCTGCCTGATGCAAGCGGTTGGCGCATTCTTGATCTTTTTAAAAATGACATCAACTTCAAACACATTCCGGTACATTTAATTTCAGGTGAAGAAAACAGATTGCTGGCTATGCAGAGAGGTGCGAAAAGCTTCAATCTGAAACCACTCAAGGCAGAAGTGTTAACTATTTTGTTCGAGGATATTATTGAACACAATGAACGCAAACAAAAACGTGTTTTGGTAGTAGAGGATAACGAGCTTGACTCTTCACAAATTGCCAAAATACTTGATAATGGAGATTTGCTGAATATTGAAGTAGAATCCAGCGGCATGCGGGCATTGGAGTTGATCAGGAACAATTCTTATGATTGCATCATTGTTGACTACATGCTTCCTGATATTGGCGGACTGGAATTTGTAACTGAAATATACACGATCAATAAACACAACTTAACGCCGATAATTATTTATTCCGCAAAAGATTTTTCACCCTCAGAACGTCTGAAACTTAAGCAATATGCCAATAAAGTTTTGCTGAAAAACGTAAACACACTGGATGTGTTGCTGGAAGAATCGGTGCTGTGGCTGCATATAAATCACAAAGATCTTTTGCCGGAAAAACAAAAATTGATAGAGGACCTTCGGTCGAAAAAAGACATTCTGTCCAATAAAAAAGTTCTCGTAGTAGATGATGACGTTAGAAACCTGTTTGCGTTGACCACCGCATTCGAGCGATACAATATCAACACAATAACTGCAGAAAGTGGTAAAGAGGCGATGCACATCTTAAGTGAAAACAACGACATCGATATTGTGTTGATGGACATCATGATGCCGGAGATGGATGGTTATGAAACCACGCAAAAAATAAGACGTGAACACAAAAACAACACATTGCCGATCATAGCCGTTACCGCAAAGGCCATGAAAGGTGACAGAGAAAAATGTCTTGAAGCAGGAGCATCTGATTATATAACCAAGCCTGTAAAAATTGATCAGTTATTGTCGCTGATGAGAGTATGGTTGTATAAATAATTAAAAATTCAGTATCGTTTAGTTAAACTGTTTTAATAAAAAGAAACCTATTACAACATTTGACACCTAACATTAAAATATTAGTTGTAGATGATCGTGAGGACAATCTGCTTTCCATAGAAACCATTTTGGAAAGGGAAAACTATACAATTGTAAAAGCAAATTCGGGTAAGGCTGCCTTAAAGATCCTGCTTACACAACATGATTTTTCCCTGATCCTGATGGACGTTCAAATGCCCGACATGAACGGATTGGAAACAGCTTCCTTGATTTTTCAGCGCGACAAGTTGAAGAACATTCCCATCATCTTTATCACGGCACACAGTCACGAAGAAGAAGCTATTTACAAGGGTTATAAACTTGGTGCGGTGGATTTCATATACAAGCCCGTTAACCCGGAACTGCTTCGTCTTAAAGTTGGTTTGTTCGCAGAACTATTCCGCAAAACGCAGCAGCTTATTGCGCATGAGCAAAAACTCTTGAATACAAATGCATATTTACAAAGAGAGATTGAAGAGCGACTTGCCTCTGAGCAAAAGGTTATGCATTTGAACATGGAGCTGCAACAGAATAACGTCCATCTGAAATCCATCAACGAGGAACTTGACCGCTTTGCCTATGTAGCCTCCCACGACTTGCAGGAGCCACTGCGAAAAATAAAATTATTCAGCGATCTGCTTTTACAGAAAAAAGGATCACCGGAGGATATGGATAAATACCTGTCGAAAATAAAAACGTCGACAGATCGCATGCATCAACTGGTAAATGATTTGTTGCAGTTTTCGCGCCATCATGTTGATGACAACGACTTTGTTGAAGCCAACCTGAATAATGTTGTTAAGGAAGCGATTGTTGAACTGGAAATGCAGATCAATCAAAGCAATGCAAACATCGTTATTGATCAACTGCCGTCTGCCTTGATTATTCCTTCATTAATGCGACGTGTGTTTTATAACGTTATCAGCAATGCCCTGAAGTTTAAGAAAAAAGAAGAACCTCCGTTGATACACATTCATGCACAAACGCATTGCTCGCTTGACATAAACGGAAGCAAAAATGGCAAATCATCTTACTGCAAAATATTCATTACAGATAATGGCATTGGTTTCGATAAAAAATACGCTGATGATATCTTCGTAGTATTTAAGAGACTACACAGTTACCATGAAATTGAAGGAACAGGCATAGGCTTATCCATCTGCAAAAAAATAATGGACCGCCACAACGGCCAAATCTTCGCTACGAGTGAGCTCGGACAAGGCTCGGTGTTTACAATTGCCATTCCGGAGAGAAAATAATAACTGAGTAACTATGCTCTGCAGGCTTGTAGCCTTGCAGCTCTATTCTATGGTCTTTGACGATAACCAATTGCCAGAGGCAACAAAATAATCCTGCAAAGCTACAAGCCCCGAGCAGAGAATCACTGATTAACTGAATAATCTTTTGGTCTAACATTTAAACCCTTCATTTACTCAGTTATTTTCAATGATGCTGCAGCTCTTGCACCTTATTCTGAAGGAACGTCAACAACTCCTTGTCTTCCCAAATGCCATTGTATTTTTCTCCGTTCACAAAAAATCCCGGAGTGCCATTTACACCACTTCTCAGCCCACTTTCAAAATCTATATCTACTCTATCGGAATAGTTGCTACTATTAAAATCTTTTTCAAACTGATCCATATCAAGCCCCAGCGACTCTGCATAGCCCATCAGATCTTCATAATTCAGGCTATCCTGATTTTCAAAAATGATATCATGCATTTCCCAAAACTTTCCCTGTGCACCTGCTGCTTCTGCTGCAGTAGCTGCCATTCTCGCATCTGGGTGAACCTCTGTTAATGGGAAGTTGCGAAAAACAAATTTCAGGTTATCTCCCATTTTCTTTTGGATCTTCTTGATGATGGGATAGGCGCGTCCGCAATGAGGACATTGATAATCGCCATATTCAACCAATTCTACAGATGCGTTTACATTGCCTTGAATATGATCGTTGCTGGTAACATCAGGTCTTAACTTTGACATAGATAAACTTTTTATTTTTTACTATTCATTTCATCAAGAGCATCCATAATGCCGTCTGCTCCGGGGTTTATGCCAACTGGCGATAAATATTTCCATCTAACATAACCTTCTTCATCTAATACGTACAGAGCACGTTTACTTTCGCCCGTTGTATCGTCATACACACCGTAGAGTTTTGATACGGCGCCCTTGGGTTCAAAGTCAGAGAGTAACGGAAAATGCAAATTTCTATCTTTGCTAAATGCAAGATGGCACCATTTGCTGTCCACTGAAATGCCAATCAGGTCAGCATTTTGCTTGTGAAAAAATTTCAACATTTCATTATATAAACTCATTTGATCGCCGCACACCGGACTCCAATCGGCAGGATAAAAAGCCAGAATTACTCTTTTACCTTTTAACTGATTCAATTCGATCCGCTGATCGGGTGTTGTAAACAATGAAAAATCAGGTGCTTTTGTTCCTACTTCCAGCATGTTAAGTTTTTAAACATTAATAAATATTGTTATGCAAAATAATTTCGTTTGTACGTGCTCCTTCTATTTTCGTATAACAATGTTTTCCGGGAAAAGTTAATGGGAACGGATGCAGAATATCAATCCCTTCTGGGCCACTAATGTTGTGCCGTACAAGAGAATTGATTGTTGTGAAAATATTAATTGTTTGGGATGGGTGCCGCCCCCCAGAACGGAGGCGCATTACATTCGCGTGCCCGTAGAGACGCATGCAATGCGTCTCTACGAGAGTGCAGGGTTGTTGATTTTTCGACACAACCGGCCGGTGAATCAGGGCGAATGCAATTCGCCTCTGGTACCGAAAATTATTTCAACAAATCATTAACGGCCATGTGAACGCCCTCAAAATTGAACGATGCAATCTGTGCCTTCATCATTTTTTCTATTTGATCATTGCACAAATTGCCAATGCTGCCTTCATGCGTATGGTTCACGTGTGTTGAATACTGGTAATTATTGTTCTCAATATCCAACCCAATTTTTTTATACGCATCACGGAAGGGAATTCCCTGCAGCACAAGTTTGTTCACTTCTTCTACGCTAAACAGAAATTTGTATTTCTCATCTGCGAGAATATCTTTTTTCACTTCAATATTGCTCAGCATCAAACCTGCCATTTCAATGCAATCCTTCAATGTCTTGAACGCCTCGAACAAATGCTCTTTCAGCAGTTGCAGATCTCTGTGGTAACCAGAAGGAAGATTTGTGGTCATCATCATGATCTCGTTTGGCAAAGCTTTTATTCGATTGCAGTGCGAACGGATCAATTCGAATACATCAGGATTCTTCTTGTGCGGCATAATGCTGCTACCGGTCGTAAGCTCTGCAGGGAAACTTACAAACCCAAAATTCTGATTCAGGAAAAGGCAGGCATCCATGCTTAATCTAGCCAATGTATCTGCAACATTTGCCAATGCCATTGCAACAATTCTTTCTGCTTTGCCGCGCCCCATTTGTGCATACACAACATTGTAATTAAGGTCAGCAAAACCCAAAAGCTTTGTTGTAAGCGTTCTGTTGATGGGAAATGAAGAACCATAACCAGCCGCAGAGCCCAGCGGATTTTTGTTTACAATTTCGTATGCGGCTTTCAACACGTTCATGTCATCCACCAGCCCTTCTGCATATGCGCCAAACCACAACCCGAAAGAAGAAGGCATGGCAAGCTGCAAATGCGTGTAGCCAGGCAATAAATCGTTTTTGTACTTCTCGCTTTGTTTTATCAGCAATTCAAAAAACGGAACAATTGTGTTGACAACCTGCTCCAGTTCGTCACGCATAAACAACTTCACATCCACCAAAACCTGGTCGTTTCTGCTGCGTGCAGAGTGAATTTTCTTGCCCGTGTCACCAAGTTTTTCAGTGAGTAAAAATTCTATTTGCGAATGCACATCTTCAATGTTATCAAGAATTGAAAATGGTGTTGCGCTATCGGGAGAAGTGGTTTTGTAAATATTTTTTAACTCTGTAACTAAGTCGTCCACTTCATCGTTTGTAAGCAACCCAATTGTTGCGAGCATTTTTGCATGTGCAATATTTCCCAGCACGTCGTGCTTCGCCATCATCACGTCGAATTCGCGATCTCTACCTACTGTAAAGTTTTCAACTTCCTTAAGCGACGCAATATTTTTTTGCCAGAGCTTCATGATCTTATGATTATTTTTTTCACCACTAAGGCACTAAGGACACAAGATACACTAAGGGTTTCTCTTAGTGAAACTTAGTGTCCTTAGTGTCTTAGTGGTTATTTTAAAAGCCAGCACAGCCGGCGACTATTTTACCACTTTTTCAACCAACTGTATATATAGATCGATTCCGTTTTTAATTTCATCGAGATAAATATACTCATCTGCAGTATGACTTCTTGCACTATCACCAGGTCCCATTTTCAAAGTTGGGAAAGGCATTAACGCTTTGTCTGAAGTTGTTGGCGAACCATAATAACCTCTGCCCAGTGCAATACCTGCCTTTACCAAAGGATGCTCCAAAGAAATCGATGTTGATTTCATTCTTGTAGTACGAGGCTTGTATTGGCTTTGCAGATTATTTTTCAGTGCATCCAATATTTCCTCGAAAGTGTACAATTCATTCACACGTACATCGATCACAAATTTGCATTGTGCAGGAACTACATTGTGCTGTTTGTTCTCTGTTTCAATAACAGTAACCGTCATGCGGGATTCACCCAACAGGTCGCTTACCTTTTCGAATTTATAGTTGCGAATCCAATTGATGTCTTCAAGCGCTTTGTACAAGGCATTTTCACCTTCATTTCTTGCAGCGTGTCCTGCGCGACCTTGTGCTGTGCAATCAATTACCATCAAGCCGCGTTCTGCAACCGCCATTTCCATTTTGGTTGGTTCGCCCACAATACCGAAATCGATATTCCCTAAATAAGGCAATACCAATTCAATGCCGTTTACGCCGCTGATTTCTTCTTCTGCACTTGCTGCAAAAACAACGTTGTGATTAATATCTTTTCTATTGTAAAAATGAAGGAACGTAGCCATCAAGGACACAAGGCATCCGCCCGCATCGTTGCTGCCAAGACCAAACAATTTTCCATCTTTTACTACAGGGGTGAAAGGATCGAGTGTATAACCCTTATTGGGCTTCACAGTGTCGTGGTGAGAGTTTAATAACACTGAGGGTTTTGAAACATCGTAGTGCAAATTCTTTGCGTACACATTGTTTCCTACTCTTGCGAACGGCACGTTGTTATCTGTAAAAAACTGCGTTATCAATTCTGCGGTATCATTTTCTTCTTTTGAAAATGATGGCGTGCTGATCAGTTCTTTCAACAAGGCGATCGCTTTCTCCGATAATTGTTCTACTGAGTTATTCATGTAAAATTGTTGTTCCGGCATTGCCATTAAGAATGTGATGTAATTGTTCAGCTTTACCGATGATCACTCTCGTTACGCCACTGTTTAAAGCTGTAAAGGCATTATCAAGTTTTGGGATCATACCGGCAAAGATGAGTTGCTTTTCCTTAAGTTCTTTGTATGATGCTGGATTGATGGTTTTAATAACCGTACTATCATCGTTTGCATCAAGCAATACTCCGCTTTTCTCAAATGAATAAACCAGGTCCACTTTGTAAATGCTACTCAGCGCTTTCGCAGTTTCCTGCGCTATTGTATCAGCATTTGTGTTTAGTAGTTGTCCCTTACCATCTTGTGTAATCGGCGCTAAGACAACTGCTATATTTTGTTCTAATAAACTCTTTAGTAAGCCAGTGTTCACCTCATCTACATCTCCTACAAAACCATAATCAATAGTTGGGTGAACCCTTTTGTGTGCCTTTATCACATTGCCATCTGCACCGCTCAGGCCAATTGCATTGCATTTGTTCGCCTGTAGTTGTGCAACGATATTTTTGTTGATAGCGCCTGCGTAAACCATTGTTACGATCTTCAATGTCTCTGCGTCAGTGATCCTTCTTCCGTCAATCATCTGTTGCTCTACACCCAGCTGTGCAGCCAGTTTCGTTGCTAGTTTTCCTCCGCCATGTACCAATATCTTTTTTCCTTCAATTGCTGCAAAGTCCTTCAGGAATGCAGACAATTTAGCTTCATCGTCGATAATGTTCCCACCAATCTTTATTACAACCAATTTCTCCATAGCGTTAGTTTTGAAATGTGCGAGCTGAATTAATTACGATTCAAGCCCATGCTTTATGCTTTTGCCCCTAATATTTCCGCTATCACTGCTTGTGCTGCCCACACGCGATTCGCAGCTTCTTGTGTAACGATACTATTTGGGCTGTCCAGCACTTCGTCACTTAGTTCAACGTTTCTTCTCACAGGCAAACAGTGCATCACTTTCGCGTTGTTTGTCAAAGCAATCTTCTCATTGTCCAACATCCAGCGAGGATCGTTTTCATATATTTTACCGTAGTCAGTATAAGTGCTCCAATTTTTTACATACACAAAGTCGGCATCTTTCAATGCTTCATCCTGGTTGTGTGTAATGGTGGCCCCCTTTGTGAACTCTTCAGACAGTTCGTAATCTTCAGGATGTGTGATCACAAAATCCGCTTCGCCCCATGCATTCACCCATTGCGCGAAGCTGTTTGCAACGCATTGTGGCAAAGGCTTTACGTGTGGCGCCCATGTGAGCACTATCTTTGGCTTGCGGGTAATTTTTTGCGCTTGCAAACTTTCCTTTATAGTAATGATGTCCGTTAAAGATTGTAATGGGTGCAGAGTGGCACTTTCCAGGCTGATCACTGGTACACCGGCATATTTCATGAACTGCGTAATGTACAACTCGCTGTAATCATCTTCTTTATTTTTCAATGAAGGAAATGTGCGAATGCAAAGAATGTCAAAATAACTTCCCAGGATTGGCGCTGCATCTTTCACGTGTTCTACTGTGTTGCCACTCATAATGGCGCCTTCTTCAAATTCCAGCGCCCAACCTTCTTTATCTACATTGAACACAATAGCTTCCATACCCAAATTTTTCGCAGCTACCTGGGTACTCAGGCGCGTACGCAAACTTGGATTCAGAAACAATAATCCAATGCGCTTATCCTTTCCAAGAGATTGCGACATTAAAGGGTTGGCTTTAAAAGCAAGTGCTTTTTTTACCAAAGCGTTGATGTCTGTAACATCGTGAACGGAGATGAAATTTTTCATTCTTTGTGTAAATGAATTTTATATGCTGTTAAGAAAATGTACATAGTACACAACTACGCTAGTTCTGCTTTCAAGGCGGTCAAAAATTGATCCGCTTCCTTCATTCCTATGTTCAATGTCGGCAAGAGTCTTATCACGTATGGTTTTGCTTCGCCAGTGAAAATTTTATGTTTCAACAAAAGATTCTTTTTTACATCTTTCAATTCTTCCGGCAAATCGATACCGATCATTAAGCCTCTTCCTCTTACCTCTTTTATTTTTGGCAATTTCTTCAATTCTGAGATGAGGTAATTACCAATGTTCTCAGCGTTTTGAACCAGGTTGTCTTGCTCAATAACTTCCAACACTGCCAATGCAGCGGCACAAGCCAAATGATTGCCTCCGAATGTTGTTCCCAACATGCCGTATTTAGGATGTAGTTTCGGAGCGATGGAAATGCCTGCAACCGGAAAACCATTTCCCATGCCTTTCGCCATTGAATAAACATCGGCGTTTACGCCACTAAAATCCTGGGAGTAAAATTTACCGCTTCTGCCATAACCACACTGCACACTGTCTGCAATAAATACGGCGTTATATTGATCGCACAAACGACGGATCGCTTGCAAAAATTCGTTGCTTGCTACATTGATACCACCAACACCTTGAATGCCTTCGATAATCACCGCACTGATCTCATCACCTTCTTTTTTAAAATGATCTTCGAGTGCTTGCACATCGTTGAAAGGAAGAAATGAGACATTTGATGTTGCATTAACCGGTGCAACGATCGCAGGATTGTCAGTCGTAGCTACTGCCAATGAAGTTCTTCCGTGGAAAGATTTTGTAAATGCTACTATCTTTTTTCTTCCGTTGTGAAACGATGCGAGCTTCAATGCATTCTCATTTGCTTCTGCACCGGAATTACAAAGAAATAATTGATAGTCTTCCTTGCCGGAAACTTTACCAAGCTTTTCAGCAAGCTCCACCTGCAAAGGAATTTTTATAGAGTTAGAATAAAACCCAACCTTGTGTAATTGATCTTCTATTCGCTTAACGTAATGAGGATTTGTATGTCCGATGGAAATTACAGCATGGCCACCATAAAGATCTAAGTACTCTTGTCCCTTGTCATCCCATACAGTCGCTCCTAAAGCCTTTTCAATCGTAATGTCATTAAGCGGATAAACATCAAAAAGTTTCATGTTGTAGTTTTAGTTGGCACACAGATGACACTGACTAGACTGATTTGCACTGATCTTGCTCAATCAGTATCATCTGAGTGCAATTATTAAAAATAATTCGCTTTCAATTTCAATCCGGTGCATTCGTCCAAACCAAACATCAGGTTCATGTTCTGAACTGCTTGGCCAGACGCGCCTTTTAGCAAGTTGTCAATAATAGTATGTATAACAAGTTTGCTGCCCACTTTCTCCAATTGAATCACACACTTGTTCGTGTTCACAGCCTGCTTTAAGAAAATAGGCTCTTTGCTTATAGTTGTAAAAGGATCATCAGCATAGAACGTTTCATACATTTCAATCAATGCAGCTTCGCTTAGCTCGCAATGAAGTTGTGAGCTTACGAAAATGCCTCTTGTAAAATCACCTCGCCATGGAATGAAACTCAGTTCTATTTCTGTTCCAGGTTGCAGTTGATTCAGCGATTGCCCGATTTCTTTCAAATGCTGATGTGTAAGCGTTTTATACGCCTGTATATTATTGGCTCTCCAGCTAAAATGTGAAGTTGTTGCAAGGCTTTGTCCTGCGCCTGTGGAGCCCGTAATGCCTGTTGTATAAACATCATCAAGCAAATTCGCTTGTGCTAAAGGCAACAATCCCAGTTGAATTGCTGTTGCGAAACACCCAGGGTTTGCAATATGCTGCGCTTTTCTTATTTCATCTTTATTCAGTTCCGGAAGACCGTATACAACTGCTTGTCCGTTGATGGTTGGGCGTGCATTGTCATTGTGTAGACGATAATCTTGGGACAGGTCAATGATCCTACTGCCTTTTAAAAAATCGGCATTCTCATCTACAAATTTCTTTGCTTCACCATGACCCACGCATAAAAACACCACATCTGCTTTTTTATCAAGAGCACCTGTGAATTCTAATTTTGTTTCACCAATTAAATCCTGGTGCACTGTATAAACAGGTTTGTCAGCGTTGCTTTTGCTGTGTATGTAAAGAATTTCAACCTGAGAGTGGTTAATCAAAAGTCTGATTAACTCGCCTCCTGTATAACCCGCTCCGCCTATAATTCCAACTTTGATCATTGTAATATCTTTTTAGAGAGAACGCAGATTTTCAAGATTTTCATGATCAATTAAGATCTTCACAAATCATGACAATCATGAAAATCTGCGTTCCGGATTTATTTAGAAGACTCGTTCACTTGTTGCCAGATTGCAGTCTGGTTACCAAATATCTTAGAGAAACCTCTTACGTCTTCGCCGCTCCAGCCGTTGTTCATTTCTCCGTATTTACCAAATTTGCTGCTCATCAAATCATAAGCAGACTCAATACCTATCACCTGAAAACGATAAGGAGCCAAATGCACATACACATCACCGGTTACATTTTGCTGTGAATGTTCAAAGAATGATTCGATGTCGCGCATTACCGGATCAAGAATTTGTCCTTCATGAAGCCAGTTACCATAGAATTGCGCCAACTGATCTTTCCAGTTCAATTGCCATTTTGTAAGCACATTCTTTTCCAAAGCGTGGTGCGCTTTCAAAATAACCATTGGAGCAGCGGCTTCAAAACCTACGCGCCCTTTGATACCTATAATGGTGTCGCCCACATGAATATCACGACCAATACCATAACCGCCTGCAATGCTTTGCAGATATTGGATCGCTTCAGTTGGGTGATCGAAACTTTTATCGTTTACTTTAGTTAACTGACCTTTTTCAAAATGAAGTTTTACTTCTTCTTCCCCATTTTTTGTTACTTGTGTTGGCCACGCAGATTCAGGCAACATGCCTTTTGAAGAAAGCGTTTCTCTACCGCCTACACTTGTTCCCCACAAACCTTTATTGATAGAGTAAGCAGCTTTTTCGAAGTTCATTTCCACACCCTTTACTTTCAGATAGGAAATCTCTTCTTCGCGGCTAAGGCGCATGTCTCGGATTGGAGTAATAATTTCAACACCGGGGATCATGATGTGGAAGATCATGTCAAAACGAACCTGGTCATTTCCTGCGCCGGTGCTACCGTGTGCAACCGCATCAGCATTCAGTTTTTTTGCATGCTCTGCAATGTGCAATGCCTGACTCAACCTTTCAGCGCTTACGCTTAATGGATAGGTGTTGTTTTTTAGCACGTTGCCAAACACGAGGTATTTGATAATGTTATCATAATAACCTTTAACCGCGTTAACGGTTGTGTGTGTTTTAACGCCCAGTTTATAAGCGTGTTGTTCTATGTGTTTTAATTCTTCTTCGGTAAAACCGCCTGTGTTTACGATTACACTGTGCACTTCGTAACCTTTATCTTCACTCAGATACTTTACACAGTAAGTGGTATCTAATCCTCCGCTAAAACCAAGAACAACTTTTTTTGACATGACTTGATGTTTTATTTTTTGATTACCAGCATTTGTACTTCTTTTAATGCAAATGTCCCTTCAATGTTTCAGTAACTTTCAAGCACATTTCTTAAAAGTTTTTTTATTTTTTACTCTTATCATTAGCTAACAAGAAGTGAATATCACATGTTTTCATAAAGACCACTGGATTGCCATTTCGAAGGCCCGGAGTCCATCTCGGTGATTTTTTTATTACGTCAATAGCTGCAGATTGTAATTCCTCTGGCCCTGATAAAGCTTTTATTTGATTAATTGTGCCGTCTTTACCCACTAAAAATTGGCCCTTAACTACGCCTTCAATCTTCATTACAAGTGCATATTTGGGATATTGAAGACTATCTTGTAAAAAAACCTCCCATGCGCTCTCTCCTTTAGGAAATTCGGGTTCGATTTCGACAGCATCAAATGTTATAGGAGCCTCAAAAACAATTGCTGCTTCATGATAGAATTTTATTGGACTGCCATTTTGCCTTCCCGGTATCCATTTTGGAGACTTTTTTATGCAATCTAACGCATAGTGCTTCAAACTTTCGGCACCAGACACAAATTTATAATCAGACAGCGTCCCATCTTTATCAACAGTAAAACCAATAACAACAGTTTGTTTTTGATTTTTACTTCTTAGCGAATCTGGGCAACTTAAATTATGATTCACAAAAAGATGCCACCCGAGATCGCCACTGGGAAACCTTGGCCTTTCGTTAAGTACTCCAAAAGCGTCACCATTCAAAGGAACATCTGAAGCAACTTGCGAAAATGTAGCTATTGAAACAAATAACACAACTACAAGAACTAAGATTTTTTTCACCACTTATTTAAATGTTTATAGATGAAACAGTGATCTGAATATGGACCTGCCGCCAGATCCGCTTCCACCGCCGTTTGATTCTTTTTTCAGGAATGGTTTAAGGAACTTGGATTGTTTCAGGCGCATGAAACGTTCGTACAGTTTTGAATGCTGTTTGAAATCCTGCGCTGTTTCTACTGGCTCGTAATGATCTTTCGGATCATAGAGCATTGCAGTACACATACAGTTCTTACGACCTTTACTCATCAGGATTTCATAGTTCACGCAGCTTTTACATCCTGCCCAGAACTCTTCGTCGTCTGTAAGTTCAGAATATGTAACGGGCTCGTAACCCAGGTCGCTGTTGATTTTCATTACAGCCAATCCAGTGGTTAGACCAAATATTTTTGATTCGGGATATTTCTCTCTTGAGAGTGCAAAAATTCTTTGCTTGATAGATTTGGCAACGCCGCTTTTTCTGAATGCCGGGGAAACAATAAGTCCTGAATTTGCCACAAATTTGCCATGGCTCCATTCCTCGATGTAGCAAAAGCCCACCCAGGCGCCATCTTTAGTTAAAGCAATAACAGCCTTACCTTCTTCCATTTTTTTCGCAATGTATTCAGGTGAGCGCTTAGCGATACCCGTTCCGCGGGCCTTAGCTGACGCTTCCATTTCATCGGTAATCAATTGCGAATAGCCTTTGTCGGCAGGTGTTGCCACCCGGACAATTATTTCCTGATTTTCCAATTATGTAAAAATTAAATCAATGAAAAATAGTTCAAAAAACGTGCGACGTTCATCTATTGGGATTTTTCCACTGATAGGGGCCGGTTTTAATGGCTCGTCCTATCAGCAACCACGTCGCGGTCGAGGCATGCAGTAGCTTTCCGGTCGGAAGCCTTGCAAAGAAGAATTTATATGTTGCAGTTGATCGTTCAATTCCGTCTTTTTAAGAAGAACAATTATTGGCCGCAAAAGTATAATATAATTTAAATAATGAAAGAGTTTTTTCGAAAAAATTTTGTGAAGGTTAAGAAAGATAGAACGCAGATTATCAAGATGCTCATGATATTTTATGATTTTCAAGGGAGGCAATGTGCGATTTTTTCTCAGCTTAGGTTTCTAATCCGTTCATTTTCAACTTTCAAATGTCAATTTTCAATTATTTAAACGCCGGATGAAACTTATGCAGCGTCTCTCTCAAAAATTCCCGGTCAAGGTGCGTGTAAATTTCCGTTGTTGTGATGCTTTCGTGGCCCAGCATTTCCTGCACTGCACGCAAGTCAGCGCCGCCTTCTACGAGGTGGGTGGCAAATGAATGGCGAAATGTGTGCGGTGAAATGGTTTTGTGAATGCCGGCCTTCTGCACCAAATCTTTGATCAACAAAAAGATCATTACCCTTGTAAGCTTTACTCCTCGCCTGTTAAGAAACAAAATATCTTCGTTGCCTTTCTTTATGGGAACATGAACCCGTATCTCATCGCGGTAAAGATTGATATATTTTGTCGCATCACTACCTATAGGCACCAGCCTTTCCTTATCGCCTTTTCCTATAACCCTTACAAATCCCACGTCTAAATGCAGGTTGCTGATGGTCAGGTTTACCAGTTCACTTACACGCAAACCGCAACTATAAAGAGTCTCCAGAATGGCCTTGTTGCGGCCTCCTTCAGGTTTGCTGAGATCAATTTGCGCAATAATGTTTTCAATTTCTTCAAACGAAAGAACATCCGGCAACGAACGTTTTAGCTTAGGTGCGTCAAGCAATACGGTTGGATCTTTGGTAACAATATTTTCCAGCAAACAATATTTATAAAAGCTTCTTAGGCCAGAAATGATTCTAGCCTGCGAAGTAGCCGTCATTCCTAGTTCTGCGATCCATTTTAAAAAGTGCTGGAGGTTTTTTAGCTCAATCTGTGCAGGAGATTTCTTGGCATCAGTTTGCAGCATGAATTGCGTAAGCTTTTCGATGTCACGCAAGTAGGCTTCAACTGAGTTGTCCGAAAGCGATTTTTCCAGTTGAAGGTATGCTTTGAAGCCTTTCTTATAGGGTTCCCACATGTACAGCTTTTTTACAAATGTAAATTACATTATCGCAGTTGATACTCCTACTGGCTATTATACAATCGATACTTCGATTTTTTCATTTCACTCAACCTATCATGAGGCTTTTTTGTTATTGACAATACTTTTACCACTAAACACTAGTTTATGAATCGATTATTAAAAGCTGCATGTACAGGCATATTCATTATGGCCTCGGCTAATACCTTTTCTCAAAAACTGTCACTTGAACAGGGCGATTTGTCGTTCTTAAAAGGCGAAACAGCAATCAATCTTGAACTAACTTACGAAGACATGAAAGTGGGAAAATACGAGAATGAGAAGGATTATGTCACCAACAAACAAGCTGAAATGAACGGAAAAAAGCCCGGCACCGGCGATACATGGGCCAAGGAATGGGAAAATGATAAGGGCGAACGCTACAGAGCTAAGTTTGTGGAACTTTTCCAGGAACATTGCCCCACTCTTAAGATTACGAACGATGGCAAAGCTAAATACACCATCATTTACCACACCACATTTCTTGAACCAGGATATAACATAGGTATTAGCAGAAAAAATGCGCAACACAATGCTATACTTACCGTTGTTGATGCAGCCAATAAAAGTAAAGTGCTGGCGAAAATTACTGTAGACAAAGCTCTGGGAAGAACGATGTCTTTTAACGATTACGACACTGGTGCACGGCTTGCCGAAACCTATGCCGATGCCGCTAAGGAAATTGGAAAAATGTTTGAGAAAAAACTTCATTAGAAGCTGAACGCTTAACGCACTTTCTATGCGTTAGGCGTTTTGCGTTAAGCGTTAGACTTTCCAGTCCGAAAACAATTCTCGACTCTTGCCTACACTAAGAGTTTTTACTTATCCCCGCAAGATAATAAATACAGTTGCCTCATTTTAACCGCTTTTTTTCACAATTCACTGCTTTTTATTTTTCTGCTATTATTTTTTGCAACTATATTGTAGCCCTAAATCCTTAAAACTTTTTTTTATGAAGCAATTGCTTAAACTAACCCTTGCCGTGGCAATTACCACGCTCTCTGTCACGGGACACGCACAAAAAATCAAACTTGAAGATGGCAATCTTGATTTTCTAAGAAATGAGAAGTCAGTTAACGTTGAGTTTGTCTACGAGAATGTAAAAGTGGGCAAATACGACAATGAGAAAGATTACATTGACAAGAAGAAAGAAGACATGAACAAGAAAGAGGCCGGCACAGGCGACAAATGGGCCAAAGCCTGGATCGACGATCGTGACAACAGGTACAAACCAAAATTTGAAGAGCTGTTTACCAAAAACACTGCGTTACAGGTGAGCGACAAAGGCACTTCAAAATATACATTGGTCTACAAAACTACTTTCCTTGAGCCCGGCTACAACATTGGTATTTCAAGAAAAAATGCACAGCACAATGCTGAAATAGTTATTGTAGAAACTGCAAATAAAAACAAAGTATTGGCGAGAATCTCTTTGGACAAAGCGCTTGGAAGAGATTTCTGGGGTGCAGATTTTGACACCGGAGCCCGCCTAGCTGAAACTTATGCTGACGCTGGAAAAGCACTGGCAAAGTTCATCGAAAAACAAACGAAATAGGACTGAACGCATAAAGCAAAAACGCAAAAGGCCTAACGCAGAGAATCTCAGCGTCAGGCCTTTTGCCTTAAGTAGCTGAATAACTGTCTCGTATTCATAATGCAAAATCGAAAATGAACATTCAGTTATTCAGTCATTCAGTTATTCAATTATTAATTCAGCAAATCGCTACCAGCATCATCCAGTAAATTCAAATCGATGGAATCCTGACCGGCTATGCCTTCTATTGAGCCGCGAATGTGTGCAGCGTTCAGCAATACTTTTTCAAGTTGCTTCTCTCTTGCTTTCCAGAGTTTCTCCATGGCGTCACGCTCTTTTTGTATGGAAATGCGCATGCTCATAAAACCTTCACGGATGGCGTTCCATTGCTCTGCAAATTCATGGCTGGTCAAATAGTTGTAGAGCAAATGCATTTTATCACCGCGATTTTCCTGGAATTTTGTTGCTGTGGCAATTTTTACAAGACCGTCACGCAGCACATGTACAAGCGGCTTTACTTCAGCAAACGAACAAACCCACACGCCACTTATATCACCGAATTTGTCCATATCCTTCGGCATTTTCTTAGTGACCAGTACAGCGATATCTGCTTGCTGGCTACGCATATCGTTCTTTAGTTTTTCCACCCATTCGCCTCCAAAATTTTCTGCACGTTTACTTTCGAAGATTATCTTACCGCACTCCTGTCCAAAGTTATTTCTTACAGTAAGGATACAGTCTGCACCACGAACACCTTTACCTACTTCACTTACCACATCAAACGGAAACGAGGCACGCAACATTTCTTCGAGTGCCAGCTCCTGCACCTCGCCTTGCAATTGCATACTACCCTGCTCCGCCTTGCGCCTCATTTCTTCAGCAAGCTTCTTCTGGTCCTCCAGTTGCTTTTCCAATTCTTTTAAGCGAAGATTAAACTCCGTTTCTTTGGCGGCATTTTTCTGTTCTTCAATTTGCCTTATCTCCTCAGAAAGCTTGCTGCGCTCCTCTTGCAGCTTGCGTTGCAAGGAAAGCTCAAGCTCTGCCTCCTTATTTTGCAGCTCCTTTTCTTTTTGTAAGAATTCAATTTCTTTCTTTCTTGCTTCTTTCAGCTTTTCTTCGTTCTCCTTGTTATTTAGTTCAAGGAACTCCAGCTTGCCTTCATAATCAGCCGTTATACTTTTACGAAGATTTTCCTCGAGCTGCTGATTTTTCTTCTTTATTTCGGTTTCCAATTGCAGCTGAAATTTTTCCTCCTGCCTTCTGGCATTGGCCGCAAACTCTTCCTCCTGTTTTCTCCTGATCACAGAAAATTCTTCATCCTTGCGCTTCAGTTCTTCATCCTTTGTCTTCTTGTAGTCAATCACCTGCTGACGAAGCTCTTGCTTTTCTTTTTCAATTGCTTCCTTCAACTCGTCGTTCAATGCATCTTCTAAGGGAAACTCATGACCACAATTCGTACATTTTATTTGCGTAGGCATCTTCTGAATATTTATACAATTTTACGAAACAGCTTTCATTTTTTGCTAAAAAAATTAGTTTTCATATTTACTACAATCTTAGCATTGATTTTCAATCAGCTAAAGTAACACAGAATTTGGGAGTTAGGAATTCAATGTCGTTTAGTTAAGGTGTTTGAAAAAACAAAAGCATCTCGCTTGTCATCCTGAGGAACGAGGGATCTGGCCTAACACTAACGAACACTAAGCGTAAACAATCACGCAGATCCCTCCTTCGTCGGGATGACAAGCAGTCTTTCTTTTCTGGCCATAGCAACTAAGTAATTGAAAAGTTGCTTAACTAAACGACATTGAGTTAGGAATTAGAAAAAAGCAGTCGTCCGCTAATTCTAATTCCTAATTTCTAACTTCTGATTCCTCATTCAATCGACCATTCTCACAATAGGAAGTTCAACAAAAAATGTAGTACCGACGCCCTCGGCGGTTTCGAACCAAATATTTCCACGGGCATGTTCAGCAATACTTTTACTCATCGCAAGCCCAAGGCCCGTTCCGGAAGACTTAGTAGTGAAGTTTGGAATGAATATCTTGGCTCTGGTATCAGTGGGAATGCCTTCACCGTTGTCTTTTACAGTAATAATCACTTTTCCATCCTCGATCATTTCGTTGATGATCACTTCCGGGTTTTCCTCCTTTGAACAGGCTTCAACAGCGTTTTGTAAAAGATTTGTAAACAAACGGTTCAACTGTGTCTTATCGGCCAGTACATAGATTCTTTGTGGCAGCAGATTCAATGACAATTCGAAGTTTTCTGTTTTTTCATATAATGAACCGAGTGAGGATAAAACGTCATTCAGATTGAACACTTCATTTCTCACGTTTCCAATATTGGCAAACTGTGAAAAATCGGAGGCGATTTTTGAAAGGTGATCTATTTGTTCCACCAGCGTCCTTGCCACGTTTGCCGTGTGTTCTTTCACATTCGGCATGTTATTGTCGATAGCTTTTTGCAAGTATTGAATACTCAGCTTCATTGGCGTAAGTGGGTTCTTGATCTCATGCGCCACCTGTTTCGCCATTTCCCGCCATGCCCCTTCCCGCTCACTTTTAGCAAGCGCTGCGGCACTTTCTTCGAGCTTCTTCACCATTTTGTTATACTCCTTCACCAGACCTCCAATTTCATTATCGCGGCTCCATGTAATTTCTTCGTTCATGGTGCCGAGATTAATTTCCTTCATCTTATTTCCGATGAGCGTGAAATATGAGGTGATGCGGTTTGTAATTACAAGCGCAATAATACCGGCGATAAGGAATATGAATGCATTAAGATTAATGATCGTTACAAGGAAGTTGGATATCTCCCTTTTCAATTCTGTTTGTGTATCGAAAGATGGAATGTTCAGGTAAGCGTATGCTTCGCCCCTGTCATCCCGTAACGGGCAATACACACTCTGATAATCCACACCACCCATTTTTTCCTGGTTCACATACTGTACCAGTTTTTTATTGTGTACATTATAGTAAGCAAGCGGATTCATTTTGTTGCTTAGAATTCCTTTGTTGTAAATGAAAGGATTCGATGAAGTTTTCAAATCACCTTCAAGACTATAGAGGTTTATGTCAGCACCGTGAATTTCAGAAACCCTTGATATCATATCCTCCAGATCTTTGTCGACACCCATCTTGTAAAGGCGCATGATATCACGAAATCCAATGTCTCCCTTTACGCGATTCTCTATCTCGTTGTTAACTGTTTGAATTGCCTTGGTTAGTCTGTCCTGCTTGGTTTGATTGTAGCGGTTAATGAAAAAGAAAATTGTTGCTATACCAATTACAAGAAAGGAAAACAGACTGATGAAAATGATCGTTCCATGTATTTGCGAGCGCAAACTTAATTGCCAGTAAGGCTTTAGATTTTTCCAACGCAGGCCCGATTGTATAATGAGCGCAATGATGCGGAATAAAGCCACCAGCAATATAAATGCACTAAAGAGATACGCGAACAATGTGATCGCTTCGATGAAGTAATTATTGTTCTTTGCAATAACTACCACCTTGTTGTTATCGCGATACCATAGTTCATCGTAACCGTTTCTTTTCACCTGCGTGAAATCATTTTTGGGAAGCATACTTGAATCCAACTGCGTTGGAAACGGATAGTCATTGAAATTGGTTAAGAGCTCCCTGCTGTCGTAAATGGCATAAGAATAAAACGGCGAATATTCATTAGGAAGAAAATCTTTCTTCTGCTTGAACAACTCCGGCACAAGCGCATCGCTCTTGTAAAACTTGGGATCGGAAAGCATGAAGAAATAACCCACCGTGTTGCCTAATGTATCAGTCACAGTTTTCTTACTGATGTAGGAATATTTATCAAACGCTCTTTCAAAATATCGAAGATCATTTACTGTTGTAGGTTTCCCTTCAATCTGAAAAATCGTATTTAATGTGTCGTATGAAACGGAACCTTCGTTAAAGAGCGGTTTTTCAGATCCGTCAAATGTGTAAATATGGTTATTGTACCTGTCTAAATAAGCGCTGAAATTTTTGTTGATCAAACTATCTTTCAAATAAGCATTTGAGATAGGCAATCTGAAACGTTCAAAATTCCCGTAAAGAAAATTATTGTCTACATAAGTAAGCACAATGCTCAAAAGCCTTTCGCTGGAAGGATCCGCCTGCAATGCCAGTTTCTCCGCTGTCCGTTTGCGTTGCTCAATTTCTATTTTGTTATTTTCTTCAATAATGATGGAGGCAACCGACATTGAGAAAATAAACAACCAGAAGATAACCTGGGATATATTGAACCTGTTTCCAAGATCGGATAAAAAGGTTTGCTTTTGTAACCATGTATAGAACAGCAGCCAGATAAGTACGTAAATATTTAGCTCAACAAACGAAGTTTGCGTTACAATGCTTAACAGGATCAGACCGGCAATAGCAATTGAAAGATAAAGCATGTAAGGCTTGTCAATATTCAGCGGCTGCACAATTTTGAGAATGATCTGCGAAAGAAAAAAGTAACCGAATGTAATAGCCGCCAACACCACGAAACCGGCGAAGCTGTATTGATTTAGAATGCTGAAGAAATTTGTTACGTTAAATGAAATCCTCGCATCCGCTATCAGGCTTTGTATTATGCGAGCAACGGCAAACGTAACCGCTACATACAAAAAGATATTGATAATGTACAGCGGCCATTGCCATCTTGTATTTATATAACGGCTGAAATCTTTGTCGCCAATTTCCCTTCGTACAAACAACACTATCCAGCAGAAAAGAAATACGTTTATCAGTAGGTCACCCAGCGAACTGAAGATAATATTTGAGCTGTAAATCGTAGGATCGAAAAGCATGAACTGCCGCAAGTTGAGCAGGCCCGGAAACAAATAAATAACTCCGCGTAAGATGAGAATAACCAGCAGCAGAAAACCGATCCCTGTTTTATAATCGTATTTACTTGAAATGCTATGCGCAGCGTTGTTTATAAAAAACATCAGAAACGCAATGCCAATAAGCATGAATGTAAGTGAAAGCCAATTATTGTTGCTTGCGGGATGTGTGTTTCGTTTTGCTTCGAGGAAAAACAACACGTTTCCATTTTTAGAATAAACAGGATAATCCGTTTGAAAGGTGGTGAGAGAAACCTTTTTTTCCGCTTCCGAAAAACCTTCTATTTCCCTGGCGAGGTTATTATTTTCAATGAAGTATTCTTTCCTTATGGGTATCAAAGCCGCTATGATCAATGGTTTTCCATTGTAGGCAGATTGCTTTTTTATAAACTCATACTGACCATTGCTAAGCTTCACAAAGGATGTCGAATCTGCACTGAATAACAGATCCCTGTCTGGAATGGCGGTTTGCGTGTTCCAAAACTTAAGCTGGGGTTCATTGTACTCATCCAAAGTAAAAAGATAAATGCCAAACGATTTGTCAACCATTTCACCGATCGTCTTCTCAGAAGGATTTTCACTCAGCAGCTCACCTTGTAATGTTTTATCGTCACTAAATTCTTGAACATCTTCTTCAATTTTTTGCAGACGTCGTTCAATCCCATTGCGCACTTTTTCAACAGAAGAATATGAATTCCAATAATTGTTGATGATAAATGCAATGGTGAAGAGCCATGCTGCGGCTAATATGAAGTAGGCATTACGTTTTAGAATTTCAGAAATAAAACTTCTCAAGATGATTGCTTTTGCTTTTTAACAGTGTTCCAAAGGGCATCCATTTCCTGCAAGGTCATATCGTGCAGCTGTTTGCCTTGTTCTGAAGCAATGAGTTCCATTTGTGTAAAGCGTTGTATGAACTTCTTGTTTGTTCTTTCCAGCGCATTTTCAGCATCTATTTGCAAAAACCGTGCGTAATTGATGAGCGAAAACACCACGTCGCCGAACTCGTCTTCTATTCTGTTCTTATCATTTTCTTTTACCACTTCCTGCAATTCCTGCAATTCTTCCTGCACTTTATCCCACACCTGTTCTTTATTGTCCCATTCAAAGCCCACCTGCTTTGCTTTTTCCTGTAATCGCATGGCTTTAACGGTAGCCGGCAATGACTTTGGAACTCCGCTCAACACAGACTTCTTCCCTTCTTTTAGCTTCAGTTTTTCCCAGTTCCTTTTTACATCTTCCTCGTCATTCACCTGTACATCGCCGTAGATGTGAGGGTGGCGAAAAATCAATTTTTCCGAAATGCCATCGATCACTTCTGTCAAAGTAAAATGCTGTTGCTCCGTTCCAATTTTTGAGTAGAACAGGATATGCAGCAACAAATCGCCCAGCTCCTCCTTTATCCCCTTCCAGCTTTCGTCTGTAATCGAATCTGCTAATTCAAAGGTCTCTTCAATGGTTTGCTGGCGCAACGTTTGAATAGTTTGCTTGCGATCCCAGGGGCATTTCTCCCTGAGGTCATCCATGATCTGCACTAATTTTAAGAAGCTTGCCGACAAATTTTCCTGTTCCATAAAAAATTATATTACGTATACTGAAAAAGCAAAGAAAACCGTAAAAAGGAGTAGCAGTGATACCGAAGTTAATATATTGAATATAAGAAATTTAACGATCGTTTTACGCCTTCCCTGGTCATAAAAATTTCGCATGGCTCTGTAAGCGTAGTAAACGCCTCCCAGGAACATCAAAATAAGGATATACGATAACCAGGAAAAATGCGCAAACCCTGAAATTCTTGACAACGTAAAGAATACAAGTAAAAAGATAAACGTGAAGATGTACAGATAGACCAGGAAAATGCAATGATCTGCGAAATAAAATTGCTTGTTCCGCACATACAGCAATTTCAAAAACAATGCATACAATGGCAGCGAAACGAACAACATATATGGTAGTGAATGGAAAAATCTCTCAAGCAGATCATCTACAAGCTCATTACCACCACCACCTTCAGGCCTGTCATATTTTTTGTGCAACGATATCATACGATGCACATATAGTCTTTTTAGGATCCCATCTCTTTTCTCCTTAGGAAGTAACTTCTGGTATCTGTCATATTCCGCTCTATCTGTAAACTCCTGTCCGTCGCCACTGATACTTATCTTATTGGTAGAATCAAAAGTAATAGGAATGCTTTGGGAGAATCTCTTTGATTTGGCCAACGCAATTGAATCCTCAGCGTCCATCTTATCCTCGACTTTTGCCATTGCTTTCGGGTCATTTTTACGCTCTTTGCCAGGATGAATCCCCGGTTTGAAAAATGCAAAAAACAGGAAAAAGAATATTGCTGAAGTGAACACATACATTCTGATAGGATTCAGATATGAGGCACGGCGCCCCTTCAGGTATTCTTTGGCCAAAAAACCTGGTTTCTTAAACAGCAACCTCACGCTGCTGAAAAACTTACCGTCAAAATGCGTAATGTCATTAAAGAAATGCATTACTAAATGACCGAAGGATTCTTTAGGCTCAATATTCTCCTGACCACAAACGTGACAATAGCGGCCAATTACTTCAGTTTCGCAGTTAAGACAGTTTTTTTCTATTCGTTGGTGAAAATGTGACACAGGTTAAATTTCGTTAAAAATAAATACAAATTTGATTGAGCAGCAAGTATTCAGACGAAAGAGTGGGTATATTTTAGCAAATAAACTATTACTTTGCCTTTCTGATCAAACCGCCCATTGTAGGCGAATCACATTGGCCCTTTTGAAGATTGTTTCATTTAAAATTTTGAAGATTGAAAAGCATACCTAAGTTTTTAACATGCCTTGCCTTTGCTCTTGTTTCACTGTGTGTAAATGCACAATATTATTACAAGGACATTATTACCACACGGCAGGTGAGCAACAATTACCAACTCATGAAAAAGGCAAATGTCGCCACGGTGGTTCTTAAAAGTTTTATACAAACCAATGAGGTAACTGAAGGATTTGACTGCAATCAAAAAGTTTCTGCTGCAGAAAATAAAGTTGTTACCTACACAAAAACAACCGATGCAGGCGAGTCATTCTTTACTGCATTCTATAACAAAAATAATCTGCTCATAGAAACAATTGACAGCTCCTCACACCTTGTATCAACAACGGATTACAGCTATGATGCGTCAAACAAATTGCAAAGTATAAAAAGTACCAGCCGTGCTGCAAACATTATGAACGTTGAAGTACATACATGGCAATACAACGAAAAAGGCAATCCCGTTTCTATGCTAAGAATCCGTAACGGAGCTGACACTACCTGGATCACCTATGTCCTGGACGACAAAGGAAATCCAACGGAAGAACATGCAAAAAGAAATGTGGCGATCCCTCAGCCTGCTGTATTTTACTACTATGACGATCAACACAGGCTTACAGACGTAGTTAGATATAACCAGAAGGCAAAGCGCATGTTGCCTGACTATATGTTTGAGTACGACGAATCGAACAAAATTTCTGTAATGACCGTTGTTCCCGAAGGCAGCAATGACTATCAGAAATGGTATTACAAATATGATGAAGATGGTTTGAAGGCCGCTGATTTTTGTTACAACAAAAAAAATGAATTGCAGGGAAAGATTCTGTATGATTATACATACACGAAATAGTAGAGACGCATTGAATGCATCTCCGTTGCACCTGATACATGCCAGAAAACATAATGCAATATTGCCCATTTGTGAATAACACCTAAAAACTGCAAGAGAGACGCATTCAATGCGTCTCTACAGAAATAAAAAATGTTTGCATCAATATTCAATTGGAGAAGCCTGCTGGCATTGCTGGGAATCGCTATCATTAGCGGAACGATATTCTATTCGCAATACCTTGGCTCTAAAATCGCAAAAGATGAAAAGCAGAAGGTGACGCAGTGGGTGGAAGCGAGCAAGGCCGTTGTGCAAAACCCGGGCATGGATCTTTCCTTACCCAATATGATCAGGAATGAACAAACAGATATTCCTATCATTGAAACCAATGAGCGCGACAGCATTGTAAACTTCATCAATATTGACAGTGCCAGCGTTGCCCAGGATCCAAAATTTCTTTCCAAAAAATTAAAAGAGTTCCGCAAAGCCAATGATCCGCTGCTGATCATCCTAAGCCAGGAACCTTTTATTGCCAACAAATATTATTACGGAAATACAAAATTGCTGAACGAGGTAAAGTATTATCCGCTGATCCAACTTTTAATTGTAATTGTCTTCATTGTTCTGATACTAACGCTGATAAACATTCGAAATAAATCCACTCAAAACCAGGTGTGGGCTGGGATGGCCAAGGAAACGGCGCACCAAATGGGGACGCCTCTTTCGTCGCTGCAAGCCTGGCTGGAAATGCTAAAGGAAGATAACAGCAGCAACAACATTGTAAAGGAAATGGAGAAAGATGTTAGTCGCTTAAAGCTGGTATCTGACAGGTTCAGCAAGATCGGCAGCACTCCAAAACTTGAAAGCAGCAATGTGATACGCCAGGTACAGGCAATGGTAGAATATATGAAAAAACGAGCACCAGGCCGAGTCGATTTTTCCGTACAAACTCATGACATTGATGTTTTGAATGCGATGATCTCTCCTCCATTGTTTGACTGGGTAATTGAAAACTTGCTAAAAAATGCATTGGATGCAATGGAAGGAAAAGGTAAAATTTCAGCCGATATCCAAGACCATGCAGATGAAATTATTGTAGACATTTCAGATACAGGAAAAGGAATTTCTTCCGCCAATCTCGTTAAAATATTCAAGCCAGGTTTTACCACAAAAAAACGCGGTTGGGGATTGGGTCTCAGCCTTTCCAAAAGAATTATAGATCAATACCACCAGGGAGAATTGTTTGTAAAAAATTCGGAAGTTGGCAAAGGCACTACGTTTAGAATTGTGTTGAAGAAAGAAATTAAATTGGAACGATGATTCAAAGCTGATTTGTCTATCCTGTTGGGCGTCGATTATTAAAAAAATGAAACAACTGATAACAACCTTACTTTCTTTTGTTCTGCTTTCAACGCAGGCGCAATATTCCGGTATGACTCCTGTAAAATTTTCCTCTACCTTACAAGGATTGGTCAGACTGCCGGCCAGCTATAATCGACTGCATGCAAAAAAGTATCCGGTAATTTTTCACTTCTGTGGAAACAATGAAACAGCAGACAAAGGCGGTTTGAACCTTCTTATGGATGCCGGCTTCGGCAGGCAGGTTGCGTTGAATCGTGTACAGCGAACTATTGCTGACAGCATTATTCATGTCATTGTGCAAAGCCCGTCGTCAGGAGCAATCGCTCAACCGAACTTAAGCAACCAGGTATTTGATTACGTTTTCGCAAAATACCGTTGTGATCTTTCCACGGACGCAAACGGCAAATACAAATATGTAGCGCTTATCGGACTTAGCCAGGGTGCAAGCGACGTATGGGATATAGCCAGTTGGGACAATTCAGTAACGACTTATGGTATCTCCAAATATTCCACAAAAATTAAAAAGGTTTGGCTGGTTAGTATTCCGGTAAAGTTTCCTTCTACAGCGACATACCAACGGATTAAAGGCGATGTGTTTCACTTCGTTCATGGAGATAATGATAAGCAAGGCTGTTGTGCGTTATGGCCCGCACAAGCCCAAAACAAGGCATTGAACGCAAATGGATCGATCAGTTCAATAGATGTGATAAAAGGTGGCGGTCATAACAATAGCACCTGGGACAGGGCCTGGTCCGTTTCAGGCAAAGACACAACCACCAATATTTATCGGCTGGTAACAAATGGCTGGATTACAGGCAAAACTGGCAATTGACCACAAGCATTATTTAAAACCGAAATGGGCAAAACTTTACTGTAATCTTTCTTCCATCACGTCTGGCAAAGGAATCTCAATCTTGTCAAATCTCACAGAAAAAACGTTTATTTCTTTTTTTCTGGCACCATATCGTACCATCAATGTTAAAGCTGTATTGCCACATATCCATTCAGCAACCTTTTCCATTCCTATATCCCTAACAAAAAGTGAATCAGTTTCATTTGCATTCTTTATCCTATTCGGCATACCATACAATTTGATCAACTTATTGTATGTCTTGGTAAAGTTTGCCGGAGGGTCGTAAATTTTAGATGTATCATCCCGATTGTCTTCAAAAAAACTGTATAAATCCACTGAAACAATTTTTCCTGTTGTATACCTATAAATCTGTAAAAAAGAAAATGAGTTAGATAGAAATTTAAAAAGGTCGGAATATTTATGCCGGCACTGTTGATCCAAACTATCGTACTCAACGCGAAAAAATTCATTCCTTTGAATCTTTGAACAGATAAGAAGGTCATCAGGAATTTGTTCTCCCAATTTGATTGACTTAAAAAACGTTTCTTTATCTAATAGCTCACAGTTTTGTCCGTACAGAAAATTTGTAGCTGAAAGAACGAAAAATAAACTATATAAAAATTTCATTCTGCGAAATTTTGGCAGTAGAATTGTTATCAGTCTTTTCATATTAAGGAGTCTTTTAGTATTGTGCATAAGGATTGGATTTGTACATGTGTGAAAATGACCTCCATTCGCGTGATCCATCGGCCACTCAAAATATCTTTATTTGACGATTGCGACAATGCTTCAGATAAAGGTTTAGGTTGTTGCAAAATGAACTTAGGAAATCTTCCTGATATCTAATAATTTAAAATAATCTCTTAACCACGTCGAAAAAAAGATTTCGAAATATGTAAAGTATACTTTACATTAGAATTCTAAATTACAACTGATGAAGTTTCTCCTCCCACACCGTTATAAGAAAATTGGAACCATAATTACACCACTGGGTCTCAGTTTATGGCTTATAATGCAGCTTGGCTATTTACAAAACATGATTGTATATGTCTTTGGTCAACCTAATGAAAATCAGAAATGGTCAGCTTATCACGTGGCTAATGTTATAGCTGCTATTATTGGTTTCTCGTCTTTTCTTTCAGGACTTTATTTTGTCGCGTTTTCGAAAGAAAAGGTAGAAGATGAAATGGTTCAAAAGACAAGATTGGAAAGTTTTCAGTTTGCAGCTTTTCTGCAAATAATTACTACAATTGTCGGTTTCGGATTCGTATTGTTTGCAGGAGACCCTGGAGAAAGCGGAATGTTGCTATTCTTTATTGTTTTAGTTTTTTTGTTCTGGCTTCTATTTATTGGGCGATTCAATTATATTCTTCATGTGAAGTATAAATCATGAAAAATACAGTCAAAGAAGAAAGGCAGAGAAAACAGCTTACACAAGTTCAGTTAGCAGAATTAGTCGGAGTTTCACGTCAAACAATTTTTTCAATAGAGATCAACAAATACGTTCCATCAGTTATTCTGTCTATTAAGATTGCTAAGGCTTTTGGAAAGAAGGTTGAAGACATTTTTAAGTTAGAAGTGTCTGATTAGGAAAAAAACTTCTTGATAGTCGCTCTATAAAAAAAAGTCCTGCAAATTATTTACAGGACTTTATAAACTCAGTGCGGAAGAGGAGATTCGAACTCCCACGCCCGGTAAAAGGCGCTACCACCTCAAAGTAGTGCGTCTACCAATTTCGCCACCTCCGCAAGGGATTGCAAATATAGGGGCTAATTGCTAAATCAATACAGTTCGCGAACTTTTTTTGTAGGAGCTTGCCATAGCAGCACTTTACATTATATTTTCTTTGCTATTCTTCTGTCACTCAGGAACTTCTCAAACTCTGCGAGGCTGAAGCTGCTCAGGTTTTTTTCCCTGGTCAGTCCACCCTTTTGAGCCGCAAGCACACCGTATTTTACATCGTGAAAACCATCAATGCTATGCGCATCAGGATTTATGGAAATAAGGGCACCCTGCGCAATGGCATCATCAATGAAGCACCAGTCGATATCCAGCCTACTTGGGTGAGCGTTCAACTCTATAACAACATTGTTCTCTACGCAGGCTTTAATGATCTCTTTATGATCAACAGGATAACCCTTGCGGCTCAGCAAAAGCCTTCCGGTCATGTGTCCAAGAATGGTGGTGTAGGGATTTCTGATGGCGCTTAATAACCTCATCATTGCTTTATCTTCCGGCATACTGAGATTCTGGTGCACGGAACCGATAACGAGATCGAATGTTGCGAGAACTTCATTGCTGTAATCCAGCGAACCATCATTCAGAATATCGCTTTCAATACTTTTGAAAATTTTAAATGGATGCAGTTTCGCATTCAGTTCATCGATGTATAAATGTTGTTCACGAACTCGGTCTTCCTGCAGTCCTTTTGCATAAGCAGCCGTTTTACTGTGGTCGCTTATCACAAGATATTCATATCCCTGTGCAATGCAAGCCTTCGCCATTTCTTCAACAGTATTTACGCCATCACTCCAATTGCTGTGATTATGAATAATTCCCTTTATATCCGACACGTGAATAATATCACTAAAATCTTTTTGTTTTGCTCTTTCAATAAATGCAGTTGAATCCCTTAAATAGGCTGGAACAAAATTGAAATGAATAGATTTGAAAATATCATTTTCCGATTCCGCTTTGTTGGACGCCGACCATCCTTTTTCTTTTTGCAAAGCTTCGTAAAACTCAGGAGCAGAACTCGTTTCAAGCAGTTTGTAATAGAAGTTTTCTTCTGCAGCAATGTAGAAAACAAGTAAGATATTTTCCGGCCCTTTCACCGCAATCATTTCCTGGTTGACTTCTTCTACAACAAAATTCTGCTGTGAAAAAAAATCGCCGATGAAGTCGATACTTTTTGTGGTCACAAATTCAAGCTTGCTAATGATGGTATTTTGCCTGCGAAAATCGCCGGTAATTTCTAAAAGATCATCACCAAATGCATTCGCTAATCCGGCGAGCAACTGGTGCGCATATCCTTCAATTTGTGCGTACAAATAACTGCCTACATTTCTTAAGAAAAATTCTATGTTTTCCTGTACGCTTTTTTGTGTTTTTTCACCGAAACCTTTGAGAAGTGTCAACCTGTTTTCATTGCATGCATACAACAATTCGCCAACAGATTCAATGCCCATTTCTTTCCAGATGGTAGAGATTTTCTTAGGCCCTAACCCCTTAATGTTTAACAGATCTAAAATGCCCGGAGGCGTTTTTAAAAGCATATCTTCCAATGCCTGTAACTTGCCTGTATCAAGGATTTCAATGATTTTTCGTCCGGTGGATTCACCAATACCTTTTAGTGTAAAAAGTTTATCGGGAGATATCTCGTGTAATGGTGTTGTGATCTTCTCTATATTGAAAGCTGCAACGCTGTATGACTTTGATTTGAAACTATTTTCTCCATGAATATCCATGAGTTTTGCTAGCAATGAAAACTGATCAGCAATGGCATAATTATCAAGCGGCATAAATGGCTGTTTAGAGTGTGAAGATAGAGAAAGACTGACTTAGCACGCAGATGACGCAAATTTAACTGATCGACACAAATTTTTTAGCGCATCATTTCAAGGCATTGTTACAATATTGATTATTGATTCTTCAAATAGATAAAGTGCTGATCCAACTAATAAGGGCAGGCGAAACAAAAAGAACTGTGTAAATCAGTCTAATCCGTGTCATCAGTGTGCTTAAATCAGGGCATAAAAAAAGTCCTGCATTTCTGCAGGACTGTATGTTCATTTTGTTGCAAAGACTATGCTTTTTTAGGAGCAGCTTTCTTAGCAGCTTTTTTAGGAGCAGCTTTTTTAGCTACTTTTTTCGCAGCAGCTTTTTTAGGAGCGGCTTTCTTTGCAGCAGCTTTTTTAGGAGCGGCTTTCTTTGCTACTTTTTTCGCAGCAGCTTTCTTAGGTGCAGCTTTTTTTGCAGCAGCTTTTTTAGGAGCCGCTTTTTTTGCAGTTGCCATGTTTCTTGAATTTAAAATGGTTAGTAAAGAAATATCAGAAGTAAAAATAAAAACTTCTGGGAAACTGCCAAAAAAATTTTGCTATTAAATCAAAAAATCTTAAGCCGTAGCCTCAACTGCGTTTACAGAAACGACAGTTCTGTTACCTCTTGATTTTCTGAATTCAACCACACCATCAGTAAGTGCAAACAATGTATAATCTTTACCAACACCGATATTTTTACCAGGATGATAAACAGTACCACGTTGACGAACGATGATGTTACCTGCAGTCGCAGCTTGACCACCATAGATTTTTACACCCAGGCGTTTGCTTTGCGAGTCGCGGCCGTTCTTTACACTACCTTCACCTTTCTTGTGAGCCATGATATAACTTTTTTATAGATGATTATGCAATTTCGTTGATCTTGATCTTCGTGTGATGAGTTCTGTGACCGTGTTTCTTGCGGAAACCTTTTCTTCTCTTCATTTTAAAGGCGATCACTTTATCACCTTGCACTTGTGCGATGATTTCAGCTTTAACTACAGCTTTTACAGCAGCACCTATTGAAAGGCTACCATCCGTATCTACTAGTAATACTTCTGAAAACTCTACTTTGTCACCGGCATTGCCGTTAACTTTTGGTACATACAAAGTCTGGTCTTTAGCGACCTTAAATTGCTGCCCTGCTATTTTAACTACTGCGAACATAACTTTCCGAATTAAGGAGTGCAAAGGTAAGAGTATTTTAGTTTCCAACAAATGTTTATTGCAAAAATGTTTCTCGCAAATAATTCAATGTTTTGGTAGATTGCAGCCTGTTATTTTTACTTAACTGTAATAAATCTATGAAATTCAAATCATTTCTTGCCAAACCCTTTGCTTCGTATATCCACAGGCAAATTAAAAAAGGAATGCTTACCGCTCTGGAAGATCAGGAAAATATTTTTAAAGATCTTTTAAAAACGGGCAGCAAGACCACTTTTGGAGAAGATCATAAGCTTTCTGAGGTTAAGACCTATGAGGATTTTAAGAATGCCGTGCCTATTCGCGACTATGAGCAGTTCAAGCCATATATAGAAATGGTAAAAGCCGGTAAACATAACATTCTCTGGAAAGGACAACCGATCTATTTTGCCAAAACTTCAGGTACTACAAGCGGCATCAAATATATTCCCATTTCAAAAGAATCCATTGATAATCATATAAATACGGCCAGAAACGCCCTGCTTTGCTTTATGGCTGAAACAGGAAATACAGCTTTTGCCGATGGCAAACTGATCTTCCTTTCAGGTTCGCCGGAACTTGAGCGTATTGGCAATATCCCTACTGGAAGGCTGAGTGGCATCGTTAACCACCACGTTCCCAGTTATTTGCGGAGCAACCAGCTTCCCAGCTACGAAACTAACTGCATCGACGAATGGGAAACAAAGCTGGACAAAATAGTTCAAGAGACCATTAACCAGGATATGACGCTGATCAGCGGAATTCCACCTTGGATGCAAATGTACTTTGACCGTCTTTCGCAAGTGAGCGGCAAAAAAATTAAAGATATTTTCCCAAATCTGTCTGTACTGGTACATGGCGGTGTAAACTTCGAGCCGTATAAAGCAAAACTTTTTGAAAGCGTAGGAAAGACTTTACCAACGATTGAAACCTACCCTGCCTCTGAAGGTTTCTTCGCCTTCCAGGACTCTCAAAACGCAGAAGGTCTTTTATTAAATACCAATAGCGGAATCTTTTTTGAATTCGTTCCTGCGGGTGAAATTTTTGATGAAAAGCCAACACGCCTTAGCCTGAAAGATGTGAAAGTTGGTGAAAATTATGCGCTCATTATTAATAACAATGCAGGGTTGTGGGGTTACAATATTGGCGATACTGTTCGCTTTGTGTCCACCAACCCTTACCGTATAGTGGTTACAGGAAGGATCAAGCATTTTATCTCTGCGTTCGGAGAGCACGTTATTGGTGAAGAAGTAGAATATAGCTTGTTAAAAGCTGCAGCTGAAGAAGGTGTTCACATCACTGAATTTACAGTCGCGCCAATGATCAAGCAGGATACAGGAAAGTCTTACCACGAGTGGTTTGTAGAGTTCGAGAACGCACCTGCGAATATGGCTGAGTTTGCTTTGAAAGTAGATAACAATTTGCGCAGCAAGAACATCTACTACGACGATCTTATCACTGGCAACATTTTGAAACCGCTTGAGATAAAACCTGTTCATAAGAATGGCTTTATAGAATACATGAAAAGTGTAGGAAAATTAGGCGGGCAAAACAAAGTACCACGACTAAGTAATGACAGAAAGCTGGTGGATGAATTAGTCAAGTGGACGGATTAATTGAAAGTTGAAAATGAGATTAAGTGCTACTTCGCATATAATAAAAAAGCAGTCGTTATGGCTGCTTTTTTATTGTACACAATTTCGTTGGACACGTTGTCTCTACTTTGGGAAACCAGCGGCAACGCTGTGATTAAACTTTGGTTGCGACGCTCCATTCAACGGTAGTATATCTAATGAACAAAAAGGCATTTGCAAAATTAGTATCCGGCCAACGGACCGAAAAAAATCCGGTCAATCTCCCAAATCAGCGTCATCTGCGTGCTTTCTAATACCCAAATACATCTTTTCGAAGTTTGGAATAGTATTCTACTTTACTCTGCTGCTTCATATCATTATAGAATGAGATTAATCCGTTAATGACTGACGGATCATTTCCGTAAGTTTTAGTAAAGCTTTCAAGCAAAGCAACTGCTTTGCCGCCACCTTCTATATCATGCATAGCTACAGCATATCCGTAATTGAAGGATGCGTTTGATGGCTCCAGCTGAATAGCTTTTTGCAATTCCAGAACCCCTTCTTGTTTATCTCCTCTTCGCACATGCCATAGAGCAAGTGCATAATGAAGCCCTCCATTGCGTGGAAAAATTTGCAATCCCTTATCAAGCGTCTCTTTCACCTTCACTTCATTTTGTTTCATCCGGTACAAGTCTGCAAGATTCATATAAAGGCTGCTATTCTTCGGGAAACGTTTAATACCGAGAAGATATACCTGCTCTGCATCATCAAGCTTTCCTGTGCCCGCAAACAAAATTCCCTGGTTAAGATAACCTTCCGGGCGATCACTTAGATTTCGCTCCATAGTGATAGCCTCGTTCATCACAGCATCAAATCTTCGCCTGTCTGCTTCTGGTAATTCAGCATAAAAAGGAAGCAGCACATTCAATGCTTCGCGCCGTACAGTTAACACCTCATCGTTTAACAAAGGCAATACAACAGGCTGCGCAATATTTGAAGGCAAAGGCGAAATTGCCCGCAATGCGTTAAGCCGCAAATTGGGATCACTGCTTTTTAGCTGCGCAGTTATTTGATCAATGCTGCGTTGCGAATAAAAGCGGTTGTTGGTTTCCAAAGCAGTTGCTTTTATGATAGCCGGATAATTAGCCATACTCATCAATTCGTTCCAAGCGGCGTCACTGCCGGCAATATCCCTTGCTATCATTTGCCGCAATTCTCCATACGTTTTCTGCTTTGACAATTTATCGCCATACCATTGCTCGAAAATTTTAGTTGACCATGCTATCGTTTTATCTGTATGGCATTTATTGCAGGCGTTAGGAGCATGCATGCTTTCAGATAAGTCTGGCCGGGGTATGCGTATACTATGATCCCGCCTTGCATCAATTACCATGTAATTTGTAGTAGGCATGTGACAGCCAACACAAGTGGCGCCGATACTGTTTTTTTCATGATGTGTATGCTCTTCAACATCGAATTTCTCTGGCGCGTGACATGAATAGCACAAAGCATTACCCTGTATTTTTATTTGCATTGTATGCGGATCGTGACAGTTCATACAGGTTACGCCCTGTGCATACATCTTGCTTTGAAGAAAAGATCCGTATTCATAATCTTCTTCTTTGATTTGCCCGTCCTCATAATAATTATTGGTATTGATGGTAGATGGAATATGCGTTTGCAAAAATGAAGCGCCTTGGTGATAATTATCTGAAACCCTTGATGCTCTTGCATGACAGCGGGCACAAGTTTCAATGAGCACATCATTTTTTTCAACCTTTGAAGGATACGCAATACCTTTCTCCTGATTAAAAACCCAGTTTACCTTTTTCGAAGAAACATTAATAGCAAAACCTTTCAAACTGTCGTATGGATTTCTTTTATCTGCCCAATTAATGTGGCCCGAAGCCGGCCCGTGGCACGACTCACAGGAAACCTTACTTTCTGTCCACGTACTATGATAGGTATTTGCTGTGAAATCGTAGTTTTTTGAATAGGCCGTTGTGTGACAATCGGCGCACATAAAGTTCCAGTTCTGATTTATACCTGTCCAGAACAATTCATCTCCCGGCAAAATATTTTCTTTACCGTAAATATGGAACCAACGCTGGCCTCCTTCATTCGAGGGTCTTGTGTCCCAGCAAAAAGGAAGCGTCTGAATGCGACCGTCAGGAAACTGTACCAGGTATTGCTGCAAAGGTTTCCAACCGAAAGTATAATTGATGGCAAACTCTTTCTTTTTGCCCGAAGAATCTGTGGTTCGAACAAAATAGCGATCGTTTTTTTTGTAAAAGAATGAAGTGTCGCCATGCGAAATAAAAGTAGCATTATCAAAATTGCCTTTTACGGAACGGGGTAAAGCACTATCCATCGCATGAAAATGATCGGAGGTGAGGTAGCGGTCATATTCACTCTGGTGGCAGGTTTTACATTTCGCTGTGCCTACATATGTCAACTCAACGGCAGTAGCAGGCCTGGTTGAATCAACGCAGCGATACAACGCTATAGCTAATAGAATCAATGCAAGTGTTGTTGAGGCAATCTTCATAGCGAGCAAGTGGGATTTGCAATATATGAATATAAGAAAGCATTGATCCTGATTTTAATTATCGAGCGACAATTGTGAAGAATTGAGGTATCTCCTCCCAAAGTATATTGCTAAGAACATTGAACAGCTAACCCTTTTTAAACCAGGAAAGGAGATTTGGGCAACTTCAAACTCTTTACATTTTGCAGGCTATCGTAAGAAAGTTTGGCGCAAAAAAAAGCAGATAACCTTTCGATTACCTGCTTTGTGAGCGGAAGACCGGGCTCGAACCGGCCACCCCGACCTTGGCAAGGTCGTGCTCTACCAAATGAGCTACTTCCGCTTGTTGTAAGAACTTTATGTGCTTTATAATAAATAGCGCTCTTAAAAGAGTACCCGGGATGGGAGTTGAACCCACACGAGCATTGCTGCCCACAGGATTTTAAGTCCTGCGTGTCTACCAGTTCCACCACCCGGGTGACACTATCTTTAAGACAAAAAAAGCAGATAACTGAGGCTATCTGCTTTGTCTCAGAGCGGAAGACCGGGCTCGAACCGGCCACCCCGACCTTGGCAAGGTCGTGCTCTACCAAATGAGCTACTTCCGCTTATTATAAAGAACTTTTTCCTTTCAAAATCACCCCTCGTATCGGCTATCTTGTTGATTTGCTTTTACTTATAAGAGCTTTTGTTATTTTGATTGGGAGTGCAAAGTTATTTTATTTTTTGAACCCTCCAACTTTTTCTCCTACTTTTTCAAATATTTTTTATTTGTATTTCGGAGTGTACTGGGTGCTCTCAGGTACTGCTACATCAGGATGACCTTTGTAGTGATGTGTATATAATCCATAACATCCGCCAAGCACAAAAGCTAACACACAAAACACTTGCAGATAAAATAAAAATACAGATGAATTAACCCAGTTTCTAGCAAAGTCTTTCTTTGTTGGATCGTCAAAATGTTGTTCGTTCTGTGCCATAAGTTTTTTATTGCATTGCAAAAATAAAGGTTGAAACTATTCAATTCATTTTTTCCTACCGAGAATTTCAGAAAAACTTTTCTCACCTAGTATAAAATGTTTCCATACGACGCTGTGGGTATAGTATCCATGAAGTTTGCCAGTTCTCTTTTTAGCAAACACACTTTTTTTTCTTTCGAAAAACAACCACTTTAAAAAGCTTCCGTGCGCTCTTAGAATCGCAGTAATGTAATGCGTTTCTCCCGCCAATAGCGTCTTCCACGCACTTATGGCATCCAGCAAAAACCTGTAAGGTATTTTCCATAGTGCCATCGCAACAGGAAGATTTTTCGCCATCATGATCAGGTTATTCCTGAAGTTGAGATACACTTTTCTTTCGTTTCCTTTTGGCAATGTTCCTCCGCCAACGTGATATACAACAGACTTCGGACATACCATAATTTTGTATCCGTGCAACTGCATTCGCCAGCACAGATCTATTTCTTCCTGGTGGGCAAAGAAATACTCGTCAAGTCCGTCAAGCTCCTTATACACCTCACTTCTTACAAACATCGCGGCTCCGCTTGCCCAGAAAATTTGCGCTATGTCATCGTATTGACCATGGTCTTCTTCGCAGATATCAAATATTCTTCCTCTTGCAAATGGATAACCAAGTCTGTCCAGCCACCCTCCTGCCGCACCGGCATACTCAAACAATCTTTTATCAGCATACATACGCAGTTTAGGCTGACAGGCTCCGATATTTTTATCGCTTTCCATTAGCGCAATAACCGGTTCAATCCAGCCACTTTCTACTTCTACATCTGAATTCAGCAACACAAAATAATCAGCCTCCACAAGCTTCAATGCTTCATTGTAGCCTTTTGCAAAGCCGAAGTTTTCTGATAGCCTTAATATTTTTATTTCGGGATAATTTTTTTGGACAAAATCAACAGAATCATCCGTAGACGCGTTATCAGCCAGCACTATCTCAACATTTGAATATGTTGAAGCCAGCACGGAAGGGAGGAACTGCTGCAAATGTTTTTGCCCATTCCAGTTTAAAATAACGACTGATACTTTTGGTTGCAAGGATTATTCTTTATTCAAATGTTTTCAAAATAAGGCTTGCGAAGATAAGAGATTAGTTAGTTATAAGTTGTTAGTAGAAAGTTGTTGATTATTAGCAATTCTTGAAATTTTAAACTTTCGATATATGAAGCGGCTTTATTTAACCTTTTCGAAGGTGTAAAATGAGGTAGTATATATGTCCGGCTGAAGGGCGATTACCTGCATCTTGAAGGTTTTTCCTACGGCTACCCAGCTAAAATCATAATACACGAACGAGCTTATTTGCGAGGTCATAGAACGAACTCCTATTTTCCCGTCTTTAAATTCATACTCAAATGTTTGTAACTCCGGATGGGCCTGCGCTTGATCGCGAAAAGCCTGGGTATTATAGAACAGACTAGGCTTACCATTTGTAACACCCACAACAAGCGTGTCGACTCTCGAGTCTGTTTTCACATATGTCCCCCTGAAAACGTCCGAGGCCGAATCATAAGTAGAAGCATCAGTGCTCGAACTTTTAGTACAGGACAACATCATCACCGGCACTACCAACAATAAAAGTAAAAATCTGCACATCTTTCGGGGGTTTATTGCTTTGACAATTTAAGCAGATTGAACGTTGCATGAATTATTAATGCAATGACCACAACACCCAATGCCCCAATCAGGTTTAACCACAAAAACCCGATGTTGCACTTCCAAAACAATAGGATAATAGCTAGTTCTACAATTAAAGCGCTTGCAAACACAGCGTTCCCTTTAACACTTTTACAATAAAATGCAACGAGGAAAATGCCCAGGATCACACCATAAAACAATGATCCCAAAACGTTTACAGCTTCGATAAGGCTTCCCATATTATTGGCGAATTGAGCAATAACTATACAAAAAATGCCCCAGCCAAGGCTATAATAGCGTGATATGGAGTAGTCCATAAACTCTGTACAAGAGGTGTTGATAAACTTTTTATGAATATCCACAACTGTGCTGGAGGCAAGTGAATTTAATGCCGCTGCTATACTTCCCCAGCTCGCCAGGAAGATAACCGCGATCAACAATCCGACAAGACCTTTTGGCAAATAATCTACTACAAACCTTATAAAAATGTAGTTGGTGTCGCTTGTATCTCCGCCTACTTCTTTTTTCAGAACATCTTTTAGTCCGGTTCTTATTTTTTCACTTTCGGCATTTACATTTCTGAGCTCATTTATTGTTGCTGCTGATGCGCTTCCATGTTTTTCTTCCTGAACAAATGTCGCAGAGAGCTCTTTTTTCTTTGCTGATAAAAGGTTGTATTGCTGTTCCATGAACCTCAACGTGTCTTTTTTCGGGGAGGCCGCGAGTTTATTCACTTGCGCCTGGTTAAAAAAAATGGGAGCCTGGTTAAACTGATAGAATGTAAATATCAAAGCTCCGATCAACAGAATCAAAAATTGCATTGGCACTTTTACAATGCCATTCATCAATAACCCTGTTTTACTTTCCGAAACATTCTTTGCAGTAAGATAGCGCCCCACCTGGCTTTGATCGGTTCCAAAATAAGACAGGGCCAGAAAAAAGCCTCCGATCAACCCGCTCCAGATGTTATAACGATCGCTCCAGTTGAAGCCTTTTTCAGTATTGCCAGTTGTTATTACGTTTAATTTCCCCAGCTTGCCACTCACTTTTAAAGCATCAATAAAACCAACGCCTTCAGGTAACAAATGCACAACCATGTATGCAGCTAAAAACATTCCCGCGAATATGATAATAAGCTGCAACTGCTGTGTATAAGCAACAGCTTTGGCGCCACCGGTTACTGTGTAGATAATGAGGAGGCCGCCCATGAAAATGTTTGTCCAATAAATGTTCCAGCCCAATAGCGATGACAAAATAATTGATGGAGCGTAGATGCTTATTCCGGTAGAAAGTCCTCTTTGCAGCAAAAACAAAAACGAAGTGAGTGTCCTTGTTTTGAGATCAAATCGTTCTTCTAAATATTCGTATGCAGTGTAAATTTTTAGTCTGTGAAAAACGGGAACAAATGTAATGCATAGTACAACCATCGCCAGTGGTAAGCCAAAGTAGTATTGCACAAAACGCATTCCGTCTGTATATGCCTGACCGGGAGCTGAAAGAAATGTGATGGCGCTGGCTTGCGTTCCCATTATACTAAGTAAAATGAGATACCATGGCATGCTCCGGTTGCTTAAAAAATAACCGTCCAGATTTTTTGTGGTACGGCTCTTATACAATCCATAACCAATGATGATTAGCAGCGTGACCGCCAGTACTATCCAATCTATAAAGCTCATGAAAAGTATTTTGTAAATAATTGAAACAATACAATAAGCAATACCAGAATAGCTACAACAAGCGTATACCATGTGCGCCATGATCTAAACAGAGGTGCTTTATCTTCCTGATTGTTCATTGTAATGTTTTATCGTGAATGGTCAAACGTGAATCGTGATGAAGGCGAATGCCACACGCCCCAACATTTTCAATTTTCAACTTTCAATTTTCAATTCCCCTACTTTCTTCCTGAGATCAACATGCCGGCCATCCAGCCCAGGCCGAGCCCTATTATCAATCCAACGGAAACGCGTTTGATAAATGCGCCGATTATTAACCCTAAGATCACACAAAGCAATATTCCAATATCTCTTCTTCCTTGTTGTTTCGGTTTGCTCATTATAAATAAAAATTAAAAAGTCAAAAGTCAAAAAGAGGTCGCCGACAGGGAACCATTTTTGACTTTTTACTTTGGACTTTTGATTTCTCCTATTTCGAACTTTTGCTTAATGCAATAATGTTTGCCATCAAACGATACGCACCGGGCACGCCGGCAGGAAGTTCTCTGAAGAAAACCAATCCAGTGTACACAAAAGTTCCTTTACCATATTTTGTGGTGATCAAACTTCCATCATCATCAGATTCACCCGGATCATGCATGGAGAAAATTGTTTCATAGTGTTTGTCCCAATTCGATGCATGATAAATGCTGCGCTCCTGTATCCAGCCATCGAAGTCTTTCGAGGTTATTTTGTTAGGAAAATTCAATACCTGGTGATCAGGTTGTAAAATTTTAACTGCAGCATTTTCATCGGTTATACGTGCTCGTGAAATACCAAAATCGTAAGGTCCGATCTTTGCTTTTACAGGTCCAATTTGATTGGAGGTATTGTACTGCACAATTAAGTTTCCACCATTTTCTACATACTGCATGAGCAATGAATGATATGTATTTAACCAGTCGTAAATATTGTAAGCTCTAACGCCGGCAATAATTGCATCGTATTGTGACAGACTTCCTGATGCGATATTTTTTTCATCAAGGAAAGTAACGTCATAACCCATTTGCGCAAGTGCTTCCGGAACTTTGTCGCCAGCGCCTTTTATGTAGCCGATCTTTTTACCCACCGTTTTTACATCTACCAATACATTTCTCACAACGGCATTGGAGAAATAGTTTATGTTAGGAATATGGTCGTACTGAATTTTGCGAAGCACTTTTGCAGCTTCTTTTTGCGGTTGCTGATAAAGGTTCATATCGTATTCGCCGGCAGCGTTGTTTCCATAAAAACTCATATCAAGCGGATGAGAGAAAACAGCGTACTGACCTTTCTTTAAGCCCTTTGTATCATCAATTAGCAGTTTATCGTTTTCGTAAATTTTAACATCAGCAACATCTTTATTGGCGATGTATTTTACTTCCTGTGTAAATGTTTTTCCACTTCCGGAAATCATCATGTTCAGCGGACTTGGAATTTCAACGCGGTATGCAGGAAGAATAATGAGTGGCTCATATAATTCACCTTTTACAGGATCAGTGTATTTATAAAGTAAAGGCTTTTTGTAGGTCAGCTCCTGCCCGTTTACAGAGATCACAAATGTTGCTTCGAAAGCAGGGTCATTTTGTGGCTTGCCGATAAGTGTTTGATCATTTACGGTAAAGCTTCCCTTTTGCATCGGCTCTGCTAACCAGTATGGTTGCGATAATGATTTGTCGACAGCAACGGAAAGCATTGTTGGAAAACTAAATGATTTGTTTGCTTCAAGATCTTGTTTGCCTGCAATTTCTTTGTCGTTTATTTCTGCTTTAACCAAAGACATCTTTACATCTTCACGATTATTGATATTCAGGTTTACAGGCATCGAATCGCCCTGTACTGCATATTCCTGGTTGGTGTTTGCCTCCATGAACAAACCCGCACATGCTTCAATAAGTTGTTGTACTTCTGCAAGCTTTTTTTCTTTCCAATAACCGTCCTTTAATTTACTGATCGACTGATATAGCGTAACCAGTGCGGCAACAGATTTTCCTGGTTCTGCAGAAGAATAGTTTTTAATGATCGCATCTATTTGAGAAGAGATAATCTTTCCGCCTTCTACCCTGTTCCAGGTTGTAACTACATCATCCATCAAATCATTTTTTGGCGCATTGCCCAAAGTAGTTTTGAAGTATTCATAGGATTGCCCTCTTGTAGAAGCCACGCCAAATCCCTGGCTCTTATGCTGACTGCGACTTTGCGCTGCTATTTCTCCGTAGCTTTTTCCCAGCAACGCATTGTAACCGCCAATGTCCATTTTGAACTGATCTTCACTTGTTGTATTTGCACCTCCAAAATTGAAGGTGTTCCACAAAATTCTTTTTGCCTGCCATGGTTTTACGCCAAAGGCAAATTGTTCAGGAAAGCGCTTTGGATCGGCGGCGGCGATAAATGCTTCGCGTGCAATAACTGCGGATGCGGAGTGGTGACCGTGACCGGCACGACTATCTTCAGGAAATCTTGTGATGATAATATCCGGTTGAAATTTGCGGATAACCCAAACAGCATTTGCCAGCACTTTTTCTTCGCCCCAGATTTTCAATGCTTCTTCTGTACTTTTTGAAAAACCGAAGTCAAAAGCCGTTGAAAAAAACTGCTCTGCGCCGTCGATCCTTCTTGCTGCCAACAGTTCCTGCGTGCGGATCAAACCAAGTTCTACACCTTGTTCGTTGCCAATCAGGTTCTGTCCACCATCGCCACGGGTCAGCGATAAATAACCGGTGCGGTATAATTTTTCTTTGGATAAATAAGCCAGTAGCTTAGTGTTTTCATCATCCGGATGCGCGGCAAAGTACAAAACTGAACCGAGCACATTTAATTTTTTCAAGCCGGATAAAATATCTGCGCTACTATAGGTTGCAGGCGCCTGAGCATTTACAGCGTTGCAAACCAGTAAAGTTGCCAACAGAAATATGTTTGCTATTTTGTTCATCCAATAATTGTTTAGATTAAAAAGGTCGGTATAAACCGTCACGAAATTAAGCGAAAAGAATTGTAGTGTGTTGCCGCTGGTGGAATGCCGGAGGAAAGGAGTTTACGGTTGATAGTTGTTGGTTGTTAGCCTTTAATGACGACTATCCACAACAAAGGCTAGCAACCAACAACTTTATTTCAAAAACTCTTCATGAATAAAATCAACCACTTTCACCAGGTCGCCGCCGGACTCTTCGTAAAGTTTTAGTTGGCGGTCGGCGCCGGTGCCGTTTTCGAGAATGGATTTCACGTGTGAAATAACATGCCTGCTACCCAGCTCGTCCACTACATCGTCCACAAAATCCAGCAGTTCATGAATCAGTACCCTGGTATTTACTTCTTCTTCTTTTCCAAAATCAATCAACCTTCCGTCAATTCCATAACGGCTGGCTCTCCATTTGTTTTCGTTGATCAGCGCCCTGGAATATTGGATGTAGTTCATGTTTTGCAGGCGCAGCTTGTAAATTTTGGCGCATACGGCCTGACACAATGCCGCTAAAGCGATTGTCTCGTTTGTGGTTAACGGCACGTCGCATATGCGAAATTCGACGGTATTGTAGAATGGATGCACACGAAGATCCCACCATATTTTTTTCGCGTTGTCAATACAATTGGTTTTTACGAGCAGCTTAATGTAGTTGTCATACGCTTCGATACTTTCAAAAGCCTCGGGAATACCGGTGCGGGGAAATTTGTCGAATACTTTTGTTCTGTAGGATTTGTAGCCTGTTTTTCTTCCTTCCCAAAATGGAGAATTGGTGCTTAACGCAAATATGTGGGGTAAAAAATATCGTGTTGAATTCGCAATGTGGTTTGCCATTTCCCTGTTCTGCATTCCAACGTGTACGTGCAGGCCAAAAATCAAATTGCTTCTCGCTGCTTCCTGAAACTCATTGATCATTTCATTGTAGCGTACGTGCTCAGTGATCAATTGTTTTTGCCAATGGCTAAACGGATGAGTACCTGCCGCGCCGAGCCACAGATTATTTTCATCTGCAATCGCGGCCAGCGTTTGGCGCAAACTTGTTATGTCACGCAAAATTTCGTCAATATTGTTACAAACGTCCGTGCCAACTTCTACTACAGCCTGGTGCATTTCTGCTTTCACTTTGTCATTAATGAGCTTTTGACCCTCCAGCACCAGCTTCTGGTCATGGCTTATGAGCTCCCTTGTAGCAGGATCAATAACCATGTATTCTTCTTCTACTCCTAAAGTGAAATGTGTAAAATTGAGGTTGGACATAAAATGGCAAGTTCAATTGCATCTCAATATTAAGGCAAATAACGGAAGCGATTCTATAATTTTTTCCAACAAAAAAGGTGATGCTTTTTGAGCATCACCTTTTGTTTATAAAACAGTTTATGTTTTAGAAAGTGTAACGAACACCGATCTGCATGTTCCAGCGAGATGTAAAATCAGCATAGGACCATGGCTTGCCAGTGTATTTGTTCAAACCAAAGGCAGGGTCAAATGTAACTTTTGGATTAGCCGGATCGAATGTAGTGTATTGTTGTTCAGCTGGGATACCGCTTCCTGTGAATTTGCTTGCAGCAGTTGGAGCAGCTACGTTAAGAGGCTGAAGCTCCTGATTGCTCGCATAGTAAGCATGTCCCCATTTGTTGCTCAACAAGTTTCCAATATTGAAGATATCGAAGGATACTTCAAGAGAGTGTGTTTTGTAGAACTTGAAACCTTGTACCAATTTAAGGTCAAAGTGGTTTTCCCAAGGTAAACGTGTACCGTTACGGCTTGTATTTTTACCAATATGATCTTTTGTATAGTCAGTAGAGTTCATGTAAGCAAGGAAACCTTGATATTGTTGGTCAGGCGTGTATTTGATACCAGTTACGTTACCAGCAGAGTTGGTAGTGTACAGGTAAGCAAAGTCAGCAGCAGAAGTAGGCATGTACATCAGGTCAGCACTGTTACTTGTATTAACAGATGTTTTAGTTGTACCATCATCACCGTTCAGGTCACCGAAGTAAACATAAGAAAGTGTTTGACCCTGATAACCGTTGTACACCAACCCAACTGAAGTATAGAATTTACCGTAAGTAAATTTCTTGCTAACATATGCTTTTACAGCAGAACCCTGATCGTAGTTATTTCTCGCAAGGTCAAGATTACCCAAACCGTTAATGTTATAAGCAAAACGGTAGTTAGACAATGCTGTAGAAGAAGTACCATCGTTCAAACCGTAAGAGTGACCAAGGCTGTAAGAAACCATACCTGTCCAACCTTGAGCGAATGGTTTTACAAACTGAACAGTCACGTTATAAGCATATCCTTTGTCTGTATTTTTCAACAAAACGATATTGCTGTAGTTTGTTGCGTCTACTTGTGAACCATAGAAAGGACGTGTTGTGCTGCCCAAATGCAATACGGTTGTAGATGGAGCGAGGTTCAGGTCCTGGTAAGCGATGTCTTGCAAAGTTTTTGTATAGATACCTTCGATTGTTCCAATGATACCCCAAGGTAGTTTATGGTCAACCGCTAAGTTAGCTCTGAAGGTGCGAGGGAATTTGAAGTCATGAGACGTAACGTCGATCTCGTTTCTTGCTGGGCCAGGACCAGTTGGAGGGTTATTCGGATTGAATCTGATAGTGTTCAGATCTGTTGAGCTTGCAGTGTATCTGTTGATAAGAACACCTGTACCACCATACTGGTTAGATATCCAAACCAAAGGAATGCGGCCAGTAAACAAACCAGCACCACCACGAACGATAGTTGATTTATCACCGCTAACATCCCATGTGAAACCGATACGCGGAGAAACCAATACTTTAGTTGCAGGCACTTTGTCAGTTGCCACATTGTATTGTTTTGCGATATCAGATGAGTTGAATTTATCATTCACACCTGGTTTGTTAAAGAAAACAGGGATATCAGCTCTTACACCATAAGTCAATTTGAAGTTGTTGTTTACACGGTATACATCCTGCGCGTAAACGCTAAATTGAGCAGCATGGATTTGAGCAGAACCATCACTTCCTTTTTGTGCCGGTGAGAAGTAGCTATAACTGTTTGGTTTTGCATTGGTGTAGAAATCAGACATGCTGTTGTAACCATAGTTACCGTAGATGTTTTGTACAAACAAGTTCTTAGTATTGTAGATCTCGTTATTTGTACCTACTGTAAATACGTGTTTACCAGCGTAGATGTTAAAGTTATCTGTGATAGTTATGATGTCCTGATTCAATCTGTTAGCACCAGAGCTGTTTTCAGTACCGAATGCATAAGTCAAAGAACCGTCTTTTACTTTTACATAAGGGAAAGCTGCACCTGGAGTTTCACGTCTGTCTCTTGTTGAAGTGTAAGTAACACGGGCAACATTAGAGTATTTGCTTGAAAAGTTTGTGTTCAATTCTAATACAGTTGAGTTGTTGGTACTAGCGAAATAGTAACCATTGTTCATGAACTGCATTGTATTCTGACCATCGCTGATTACGAATGAACGGCCATCAGTGTAGCTGTGACGCAAAGTCAACTTATTTTTTGCATTGATGTTCCAGTCGATACGGGCAAAGATCGCGTCTGACTCTCTTGTTTTGTTGATGCCATTGTAAGCACCAGGATCGTAACTCCAACCTGCGTGTTTAGATTCATCTTTCAACCAGTTAGAAAGGGAATCCATAGTTGAAGTTTTTACGTTAGAACCTGCAGAACCTGGTTGAAAATCCAATGGGCTTGAGCGTCTTTCACCTTCGTAGTTTACGAAGAAGAACAATTTATTTGCAATGATCGGACCACCTAAACGAGCACCAAAAGTGTTGTCGTGGAACTTACCGTATTTAGATTTGTCGTTTGCACTTTTACCAACAAAATTCTGGTTTTGGTTGAAACCATAGATAGAACCATGGAATTCGTTAGAACCAGAACGTGTTACAGCGTTCAAACCACCACCTGTGAAACCACCCTGAGTTACATCATAAGGTGCCAATACAACCTGAACCTGCTCGATCGCATCGAAAGGAATAGGGTTGATACCAGCTTGTCCACCGTTTGTTCCGCTCGCAGCCAAACCAAAGATATCAGTAGAGTTAACACCATCAATGGTGAACTGGTTGTATCTGTTACTTTGACCGGCAAAAGAGATACCCATTGTAGAACCATCAGAAGCGTTACTTCTTGCCTGAGCTTGTGGCACTAAACGAGCGAAGTCGTTAACGTTACGTGTAATTGTAGGTAATTGTGTCAATTGCTGTTGGCTGATCTGCATAGAAGGGCCAACCTTTTCTTTAGCAACAAGACTTCTTTTTCCTGTTACACTAACTTCAGTAAGCGTCTGCATAGTTGAAGTCATTACCGGTGTAAGTCTTGTATCTTCACCTACCTGAAGATAAAGGTCATTGTAGGTAATTTTTTCTAATCCTACATAAGACACTTCTACTTTATAAGGACCGCCAACACGCATGTTTGGCAAATCGAATAAACCGTCTTTTCTTGAAACTGTGTGATAAACAGTTCCGGAGGGTGTGTGGGTAGCCGTGATTGTTGCACCAACCAACGGTTCGTTTTTCTCAGACTTAACTACCCCAGTCATATTACTGGTGGTTACCTGCGCATGAAGTACGGCTGTGAACGCCATAAACATCATAAGCAGCTGGGCGATTTTCTTAAGCATATAATGTTAAAATTTTCAGCTGCAAAGAAACTAATTAAGTTGCTATGGAATATTAACAAATTGTTAGCATGCATTAAGACAATAAAAATATTTCAAAAGCTGCGCCATTTAGTAAGAATCTATTCAAATTTTCCATCATTTATGTTGCGTTTGTTCAAAAAGGGACTACAAAAATTCAGATCGAACTCATATGTAAAAAATAGATAATTAAAAGTGATTTCTAATGATATATGCCATATGTTCTTGAATGATTACGGATACAGATGTCTTACCTTTGTTCAAACTTTATTAGAATCATATGCTGAATACGATAGAAAGTGCTATAGAAGATATAAAACAAGGCAAACTGATAATTGTAGTAGATGATGAGGACAGGGAAAATGAAGGAGACTTTGTAACGGCTGCTCACAATGTTACCCCGGAAGTGATCAACTTTATGAGTAAATATGGCCGCGGCCTTATTTGTGCGCCCCTAATCGAAGAAAGATGCGATGAACTGGAACTGGACCTGATGGTTAATAATAATACAGCTTTGCACGAGACGGCGTTCACTGTTTCGATCGATCTTCTTGGACATGGCTGTACCACCGGCATTTCCGCGCATGACCGCGCTAAAACAATTCAGGCGCTTATTGATAAAAAAACAAAACCGGAGGACCTCGGTCGGCCGGGACATATTTTTCCATTAAGGGCCAAAAAAGGTGGCGTTCTGAGACGTGCCGGACACACAGAAGCAACAATCGATCTTGCTCGTTTAGCAGGATTTGAACCCGCAGGTGTTTTGGTGGAAATCATGAACGAAGACGGTTCCATGGCGAGATTGCCTGAATTGATGGAAATAGCAAAACAGCATAATTTCAAAATCATTTCTATCAAGGACCTTATTGAATATCGCCTGAAAACCGATTCTCTTATTGAAGAGGTGGTGCGAGTGGATATGCCAACTAAATATGGTCACTTTAAATTAGTAGCCTTTAGAGAAAAACATACGCAAAACGAGCACCTTGCTCTTATTAAAGGGGAATGGGAAAAAGAAGACGCTGTTTTGGTTCGCGTTCACTCCTCTTGCTTCACCGGAGATATTCTTGGTTCGCTTCGTTGCGATTGCGGCGAACAACTTGAACTGGCGATGCAAATGGTAGAAAAAGAAGGCAAAGGTGTTGTATTATATATGAACCAGGAAGGACGTGGCATTGGATTGCTCAACAAACTAAGGGCCTACAAACTCCAGGAAGAAGGTATGGATACTGTGGAAGCAAACCTGCATCTCGGGTTCCCGATGGACAAAAGAGATTACGGCGTTGGTGCTCAGATTCTCCGATATCTTGGCATTACAAATATTAAACTGATCAGCAACAACCCGAAAAAACGCAGTGGCCTTTCAGGCTACGGTCTTGAAATTGTTGACACCGTTCCCATAAAGATCAAACCAAATCCCCACAACGAAAAATATCTGAAAACCAAAAGAGATAAATTGGGACATCAGATTTTGAATGAAGAGCAGACAGGAGGATTTGAGGTTTAATTAAGAATTAATAATTAATATACAAGGGCAGCACTCATTAATGAATGCTGCCCTTGTATATTTAGTAAGAGGAAAGCTTATATTCTGCTGTCTGTCCCACCTATTAATTATTAATTATTAATTATTAATTCGTCAGTTCGCCGTCACCTTCTTCGTACTCTTAAATATCTCGTTCACTTTATTAAATTCTTTACGGTAAGAGAAGCTAACGCCAGAGCGGTTTTTTGCCTTACCGGCAATATAACTGTAGTTATCGCGATAGAAGAATGTTAATCGGAATTTGCCGTCTGGAGTAAGTTTGTATTCCACACTTACGTCAGGCAGAAACTGGAATGCGGCCTGGCTCTGTGCAGCAGTTAATCCAAAGTCGAAGGCGCTTCCCAACATAAACGTCAATCTTTCGTTCATGTAACTTTTATTTACACTGAATGTAAAATTAGTTCTGTCAGGGATGGCAAAACTGTTTGCTTCAGTCGGATCAGTAGGGTTCACGGTACTTGAAGCGTTGTACAAGCTGGCATTAATGGTAATACGCAAGCTTTGATCATTAAACACGTTTTGGAAAATGCTTGAGAATTCTTTTGTCAGCATGGTGGAAAGAAAACTTGATATGCTGTTTATTACCAAACCTTCAAATACGGTGTTTCCTACTGTGCCTTGTTTGCTGGCGGTAACGGGTGCAAAAGAATTGAACAATACAAGAAACGACACCTGTTTATTCACTTCATTTTCGTCACGCCTGATCAAGGCAATGCAAGCTTGTAACTCTGGGTCATTTTGTGTAGCTCCTCCCTCTGGAAGTTCAATATCAAATTTAATCCTTGGCGCCGTTAACCTCTCTGTAATTTGCGCAACTACCAATACTGTTCCACGATAACGATTCGGATCTTTTATATTTGAACTTTGACTAGGCATCAATGCTGTTACAAGATCGTTGAACTTAACATTCTCCGCTTTATACTCAGCATTGATATTTAAAATCGCCTGCGCCGGGTTGCCACTCCACAAAATATAGTTTGATGAGTTTTGACTCAATGTAAAATACCTTTTCAATCCCTGGAAACTAAAATTATAATTTCCTCTTTCAATTTCATAACGGCCGTTCATAGTGAGATCTTCTGTTGTGCCAACTGTCATCTTAATATTTCCATGTCCCTGCGCTTCAATCACATCGCCGGTAAGTTCATCCATAATGAGATAAACGTGGGCATAGTTATTTGCAGTGATATCCATTGACACATTCAGGTTGGTACCAAATTTATCTCTCTCCTCTGCTTTCATTTCCTTACCGTATGTTTTGTATACGATAAAATCTGCCGTTTCACTCTCGTGAGATGACGCCATTGGCAAATAGAGTTTCGATGAATCCGTTGGCTCTCCCTTTATCGTCATCTCCATTTCATCCATCGGGCCGGATAATGTCAGGTTTACCTTGCCAATAACGGTTCCATAAAACTGTTTATTATCCGTTGTTATTGTATTCAGCACCAGCAAATGGTTTGAGCGCACTCTGAAATCAAACGCAAGATTATCGAAGCTTTGGTGATACAATTTACTATCTACCACCTCTCCGGTGTTTCCGAGTGTATCCTTTATGGTAAACGTTCCGAAGTTGATCACACCATCTTCAAAATCGACATTGGCTTTCGGTATTTTGTAGTAACATTTCGTATAGTCGATCAACATTCCGCCATCGGCTAGCGCAACTTTACCAAGATACTTTAATTTTTTCGGAGAGCCTGTAATGGTAAGTTGCCCTGTTGCTTTTCCTGTCAGATGCGACGCAATACCTTCAAGATATTTTTCAAGCGGATGGATATCAGTATTTTTAAGATTGGTAACGATATTCAAATTATCTGTCGTGCTGTCTACTACATTAAACATTCCCTGCAAATCAAACTGATAGTTGGGGTTATCTGAAACGACAGAGAATGGAGCCTCTTTTTTATTGCCATCATATGCTGCAGCAAGGCTTAGAACGCCAATTGAATCATTGTCCAATCTAAACTGCTCTGCCTTTGCATTTACATCAATTTTCATTTTTCCAAATGGCGAAGTAATGTTTACATCGCCCGTTAATAATCCTTCCAGTTTTACTTCCTTCTCAAAGAACGGCGCAAAATCGCCGATATTTATTTTTGTCAAACTAACATTCAATGTATTGGCACTGGATGAATCTCCGGGAGAAGCAGTCAGGTAAATCTCCTGGTCATCGCTGTAAATACGAAACCCGTCCGTCATTACGAAGTCCCGGCTAAGGATGAGTTCCCCATTATTATCAATAATCCATTTCTTCCCGTTTATATCAAATGAGGAAGGCTTAAAGCTAATGCGAACACCATCTGTAAGCGTTTGCACATCAGCGTTGATCTGAGCATTGTTTAATGTTTGATTGGCCGTAGTAGCGATCTTCACACTGGACATATCATTTGCAGAAACGATACTGATGGCACTTTTAGGAAAATGCAAACTGTCGTTTACATAAGTGTCGCCAATATTTGTAGTTAAGTAAAGACTGTCCAAATTCCCCCTGGCAGTCATCTTCACATCGTTGAATGCGACATTGCGATAAGAAAATTTCGGCACGTCAGAAGTCACTTCAAACACATTATCCCTGCTGTTGATCCTTCCCGAAACTGTTGAATTATTAAAACCACTCACCTTGTCGGTAAACAATGCGATGTAATCTTCGATACCTCTTGTAGTAATTACAAAGCTGAATTTTTCCTGTTGCAGTTTCTTTGTTGAGGGTCTTATGTAACTAGGGTAATACCGGTTTAGAAATGTTTGGAAAGCGTCAGGCAAGTTTTTAATATTAAATTGACCGGCAATTGCTGCGTCCATTTCGTTACTCATTAACACCAGTGTCTTATTGCTGTCAACCACACTTGAATACAAGGTTAATGAATCAAACGAAATACGTTGCCCCTCTTTAAAAATAGATGCATCATACACACGTGCCGAACCTAAGAAATTGTCGATATTATCTCCTTCAAAATTGAAACGGAAATGACCGTTAAAGTCGATATCTTTTTGGGTAAAGTTTAATTTTTGAAGATTAGAATGCTCGATTGTGGAAGTAAAATCAAAGCGAGGTTTTTCACCAGAAAAATCAACCAGGCCATCAAGGTTGCCGTCTATATTTTCATCCTTGATCATTAAAAGACCATTAAACAAACGCTTCGCAACCTTTCCATCAACGGTTATATTTTTATAAGCATAATTATTGAACTCAATCGATGAAAGTTTTCCTACGAGAGAAGCTTCCAGTTGGCGGAATGTAAATGCCGTACCCTTTCCCGATCCGTCAAAAGAAACTTTTCCGAATTGTTTGTTATCAAGAAAAGAGCCCAAATCAAAATTGGTTGTTGTAAGTTTTCCCGAATAGATCGCCAATCCTTTTTCAGGAAGCTTCATGTGAATGTCAGTCGTTAGATTTCCCAGGTTTGTTTCAATCGTGCCAAACGTTACAAAGTCGCGTATGTAACCGTTAAAACTTCCTCTGAACCTAAGATTTTGGACACTGCTCAGTTTGGGTTCATCTATTTCTTTTATCTCAGGAAAAATTGTTGATGCATCTGCATAGGTTGTGCGGAGTTCATTCGCCTTGAACGAAATAAAAGTTTGCTCAATATCCGGCAAGCCTTTCATGCTGAAATCCCCATTAAGATAAGTTGTTTTACCAGCCTTGACTTCCAGGTTTTTGCCCGACATATTTTCTACACTTCCTTTTACATTGCCGGTAAAATACACCTGCTTTTTCCAGTTTTTCAGTTCAGGCGCGAAGTACGCAATATCATCGCTGTTAATCTCAGAATCTTTGAAGTGCCCATCCATCACAACTTTGCTAATGTAATCGCTCATGTCATCAAAATCGTTGTATCGCATTGCGTAAAAATTACGCAGCCTGCTTTTAGGCGTACGGATATCAAGGTTGTGAAACTCCATCGCTCTGGGATGAAACTTCACATCGGCTTTCATTGAGCTTACCTGGAAACCACTTCTCTCTTTCGTACTTAAAGTGAGCTGACAAGAAAGTGTGTCTTTTTTGAAACGAATGTTCTTAAATGTACTGTTTACTTGTCCAAACAAAATATGTGCTCCATCGAAATATGGATAGGGATCACGTTTTGTGTAAACATCATTTCTGAAAGTCCCTTTTGTAAGGGTCAATTTGTTTACTGCAATGTCCCATCCTGCTTCGTTCCACTGCAGTGAGTCAGGATTGATTTTATGCGAAACAGCAACCGTGTCATTAGGATTCTTTACACGGGGCGGTCGTCTTCCGTCATAATTGTAAATCGAAAAAACCGGCTCATTAAGATCAATATTATCTACAACGATTCTCTTCTTTTTCAGATTAAACTCCTTGGTAACAAGTGCAAATGATTGTAACGAAAAACCCATATCCTCGCCGCGCCATTCATCTTTCTTGAGAATGTGAAGATTTTTCAAGTCTATTTTCTGGAGATTTAAAACAATTGAACTTTTCTTGGTCGATGTATCTGGCTGAGATGGCGTTAAGTAATCTACAAGAAACTGGTAGTTCCAAACCGAGTCGGTACGGTGCAGAAAAATGCTTGCATCCTTGAGCGCGATATATTTAAGATTAACATCTTCACCCAAAAAAAACCAATTATTGATGTTTACTTCCACGACACCTGCATATAACAATGAGTCTTTGTTATGATCCTTTACAAGTGTCCCTTCCAGCAGCATCTTGTCAAAAAGACTGAAATCCACATGCTTGATCTGAACTGTGGTATTTAATTCTTTGGAAAGTCGTTTGGTAACTTTACCTATAATCCAGTTTTGAACCAAAGAAGTCTGAATAAGCACCCATGCCAGTAATAAGATTACCAGCAGCGACAGAAAGAAATATCCAATTATTTTCCGGGCCTTTTTCAGTAAATGGGGATTGTAATTGTAAAAATACTTAAACGATGATAATGAGCAAATTCGATACCAGAAAAGGCTTTAAGTTTAACAGCTAATCCAAAAAAAAGCCAATTATCCTGTGAAAGTTTACTTGATTGGCTCCTTCCCACTTCGTTTCATGACCAAAATAGCTTTTGCAGTCAAAACATCTTCAAAATGACATTGCTTTAACAAACCGTATTTCTCGGTTTTATTATTTTAGTTAATTTAGCCTCTATGAAATCATTGAAACATTTCATTGAATGGCACATTTTCGGTGTCTGCTCGTACCTCGGTGAAAAAATGGGAATCGCAACGTCTTCCATTCGTCGTTTTTTTATCTATGCTTCCCTTCTTACAATGGGTTCTCCTATCATTTTCTACCTTATTTATGCTTTTTGGATCAACCTCAAAAAGTATATGTTTGCCGCTAAACGCAATCCACTTAAGTATCTGTAAGCATAAGTTGCAGCAATCGGTTGCAGACAAATTAAATTAATTTACAGTATCTTCTCCTCTCTTCTTCAAATGGTTGCATGCCATTTCAAAATTACTTGTTAAAGCAATTTCGTTAAAAGTCCGTTTTGGATAAACATGAGACTTTATCGGTTACAGAGTTCCACGCATGTGTAAGTATCTTTGCACTGTGAATAAGGAATAAGGTTTGGCCCGTTTTTAATTGATCCAGAAAGTCCGTGAGAAGCGAGTTATCATAAGAATATATTTCTTACAATAACTAAACATGAGTAAAAATCTAAACCCTTTGTAAAGTGAACCGATTCTCTATCCGATATCATAATTATTCAGACTTTGTGCATGGCGTAGCCGGCGCGTTTGATCTAGAAATCAAAAACAATGAGTTTGAATTACCTGAGTCGCTGGGAAGTGGATTCGTGAAAGGTATAGATCTCGGAAATGGATTAAGTGTACTTATGGCAGAGACGTCTCTACGTCATGGCCTGGTGCTGGAAGTCGGAATCGTAGATGAAGAATTTTATGTTCTGAATTTCCAGGAATCAAATCCGGAAACCGATGATAAAAAAGATCAACAACCGGACGATTTCATTCTCCTGCAGACAGGAGTGTATTTAAGAAGTTCTTTAAATAATGCACAATATTATGTGCCCGCAGGGCACGTGAGATCTGTAAGTGTAATAATGCCTCTGGCCTGGATGCAGCATTTTGCTGAAACCACAGAGTCGGGTATAATGCTGGAACATTTGCGCGGAATACCTTTTCAAAAGCAGCATTTACAACTTATGGATACCGAGTACAGGATTATAATCAATAAATTATTTGATCCCAAACTCAAGACCCCTTTACGAGAGCTATTCATTGGCAACCGCGTTATGCTGCTGATCGAAAAATTCTTCACAAAGCATTATCTGGGTCTAAACGGTGTAGAAAGAGAAAAACACCTTACTGCTGAAGAGCTTAAAAGGCTTGCAGAAGTTGAAAATAAACTGGTCAACGGTTTATTTGAGGAAACGCCAACAATTGATGATCTGGCAAAAATGGCCGCGATGAGCGCTACCAAATTAAAAAGATCTTTTAAGTCAATTTTTGGGCTGCCGGTGTATGAATATTATCAAAATCACCGCATGCATGTAGCAAAAGACATCTTGCTAACCGGTAGTTATACCGTGAAGCAGGTAGGACAAAAAGTAGGCTACCAGAATATCAGCCACTTTGCCGCAGCGTTCAAAAAAATCCATGGAGTATTACCCAGCCAAATGCTGGTTAACAAATAGGTAAGTTTTAAGGTTCAATGGTGTTGTTTAAAAATGCGAAGCCCCTTTCCAGGGGCTTCAATGTTTTATATAATTGCCAATTGGTCAGGTTTTCAGCTTGTTTATCTTGTCCAGCATTTTCGCCAGTGCTATGACTCTGTCTCTTACATACTTCGCATTCTTATCAAACATTATCATCGCATCGTATTCTGCACCTTTAGGTTTTGTAAACGGCTCCTGGTATGGATTGTCTTTCTTAAAGCTGAGATAGGTTTTCTTAAAATATTTATCTCTCTTATTCAGCCATTCAATTTCATTCTTTTTAAATTCCGATTTCTTTGTTGTATCAAGCGAGTTGTAAATGGTATGATAAAAAGCATTTACCAGGCTATCCATCTGACAGTAATATTTTTTTGCACACGCAAATGTCTGGCGGCCGTTATCAAGGCACACCTTGTATTTAACGTCAACGGAGTCGATGACTTTTCGCGTTTGTCCAAACGCAACAAATGACAGATAGCAAAATCCCGCAAGAACAATTATGAGTTTTGGGGCCATAGAGGCGAATTCAACTTGAGAATTTGAAAATGGATCGTATAAGCAATTCCAAGACTTCAAATCAACACATTTTGAGAGAAAAATTTGGTAGAAACGCGTCACAGAACGCATTTCTACCAAATTTTTAAATTCTCAAATTATACTACCCCTAAATTACTGCTTTTCTCAATTTCACCAATTGTTCGAGCAACCCTTCCAGTAAATCCAATCTCAGCATGTTTGCTCCGTCACTTTTCGCTACTGCCGGATTGGGATGCGTTTCAATGAACAGTCCATCTGCGCCGGTAGCAATTGCTGCTTTTGCAATGGTTCCAATCAGTTGAGGGTTACCACCAGTTACACCGCTGGTTTGGTTTGGCTGCTGTAAGCTGTGCGTACAATCCATCACCACAGGTACACCATGATCTTTCATCCACGGAATATTTCTGTAATCTACTACCAGATCCTGGTAGCCGAAAGTTGTTCCTCTTTCTGTTAGGATAATTTTATTGTTACCGGCCTTCTGTATTTTTTCTACTGCGAACTTCATTGAAGGACCATTAAGAAACTGTCCTTTCTTAACGTTTACAATTTTTCCTGTTTCTGCGGCAGCCACCAGCAAGTCTGTTTGCCTGCAAAGAAAGGCAGGTATCTGCAGTACATCCACAAACTCCGCTGCCAAAGGCGCTTCAATAGCTGAATGAATGTCGCTCGTTGTGGGAAGCTGAAAATGTTTACCCGTTTTTGCCACTAGATCCAGGCCCAGTTCATCACCCAGACCGGTGAAAGAGCTACCGCTGGTACGGTTGGCCTTTCTATAAGAGGCCTTAAAAATATAAGGGATCCCTAGTTTTTTACAAATACCAAAAACCTTGTCTGCCACTTCCATTACAAGTTCTTCACTTTCTACCACACAAGGCCCCGCTATCAAAAAGAAATTTTTCTCGTCGTATTGCTGATTAGCAAATGCATCTTTTAAGAATTGTTCCATGTTTACAAATGTACTCAATTTGAAAATTTGAAAATATGAGAATTTGAAAATGTGTTAGTTTGAAAATTGTTCCTCTGTGTTAGACCCAAGACTAAATTAATACTCGCTAGAAGCAAAATTCCAATAAACACCCAGCGCAAAAAGCATTTTCAAATTTTCAAATTACCACATTTTCAAATTTATCATAGGTTTGCACACGAAACAATTAAACATGGTTAAAGAGAAAATTTTAGTAATAGGCGCTTGCGGACAGATAGGCGTAGAACTTACGTTAGCCTTACGGAATATCTATGGCGGATCGAACGTGATCGCTTCGGATATGCGTGAGGAAAATGAATTGCTTAAAGGCACCGGTCCTTATGTAACGCTGGACGTGATGAACAAGGAAATGTTGCACGTGCAGGTAATTCGTCAAAATATCACGCAGGTCTATTTGCTGGCCGCGATCCTTTCGGCAACAGGTGAAAAAAATCCGAACCTTGCGTGGCACCTGAATATGCAAAGTCTTTTGAATGTGCTTGATATCGCCAGGGAAGAGAAATTGCATAAAGTATACTGGCCGAGCAGCATTGCGGTTTTTGGGCCAACTTCGCCAAAGCAAAATTGCCCCCAGCAAACTATCATAGAACCTTCCACCGTGTATGGCATCAGTAAGTACGCAGGAGAATTCTGGTGCAATTATTACTACCAGCGTTATGGCGTAGATGTAAGAAGCATTCGCTATCCCGGTTTGATCAGTTATAAATCTGCTCCGGGCGGCGGCACGACAGACTATGCTGTTGAAATTTTCCATGAGGCATTGGAAGAAAAAAAATACGACTGCTTTCTTGAAGAAGACACCTATCTGCCAATGATGTACATGCCAGATGCGATTCGTGCAACAATCGAACTGATGGAAGCGCCCAAAGAAAAAATTTCTATCCGCACATCGTATAACGTTGCCGCAATAAGCTTTTCACCAAAAGAAATTGCGGCCTGCATTAAAAAGCACATTCCTGATTTTGAAATTTCCTATAAGCCAGACAGCCGCCAGGCAATTGCCAACAGCTGGCCCCAAAGCATTGATGACAGTGTTGCACGCAATGACTGGAATTGGAAGCATGAATATGATTTGGAGAAAATGACTGGTGATATGTTGGAGAATCTCAAATAACAGAATAACTGAGTAACTGAATAACTGAACTCTATGTGCAACTTTCAGCTGTTTCGGCCGCTCTCAGTTATTCAGTTACTCAGTTATTCAATAATTACATAGCTATGAAACAAATAATCACCTTTTTAACCGTTACGCTGTTTATAACTACCGTTTATGGACAAACGCTAAAAAATGGTGTTTGGCGGGGAGTCTTGCAAAGAACGGATGGCAATGAGATCGCTTTCAACTTTGATGTAAAGCAGGTGCAAGGCAAAAGTGTGTTTATTATTCATAATGCTGCAGAAAGACTTGAAGTAAAGGATATCAGTTTCGCAGGAGATTCCTGTTTTATCAACATGCCTTTTTTTGAATCGCAGTTCAGATTGAAAGTTATTAATAATGGGGAGCTTGCCGGACTTTGGATTCGCGGATCGTCTGCAAAAAATCTTGTCGTTCCTTTTAAAGCAGTATATGGCAAAACAGATCGTTACCCTATTACAGCCAAAGCATCTCACAATATAAGCGGCAGATGGGCGACAACCTTTTCATCTGCTGACGGCAATGAACAAGCTATAGCCGAACTTGTACAGAAAGGACAAAAAGTAACCGGCACTTTTCTAACTACTACAGGTGATTACAGATTCCAGGAAGGTGTGGTGAATAATGATTTTTTGCAGATGTCTGGCTTTGATGGTGGACATGCCTATTATTTTTCTGCCAAAATAAAAGATGCCAAACATCTGTCTGACGGCCTTTTCGTTTCAGGACCGGCTTACAAGCAGTCATGGATAGCCGAAAAAAATGATACCGCAACTTTGCCACAAAATGAAGCTGCGATGTATGTAAGATCAGGAGAGGATAAACTTAATTTTTCTTTTACAGACCTTGAGGGCGTAAAGGTTTCGATCAATGATGAAAGATTTAAAAACAAGGTTGTTGTTATTCAAATAATGGGAAGCTGGTGCCCGAATTGCATGGATGAAACTGCTTTCTTAAGTAGGTTTTACGACAAGAATAAAAACCGCGGTATTGAAATGGTAGCGCTTGCATATGAGTACAGCGAAGATTATCAGCGTTCGCAAAAAAGTCTCCGCAAATTTCAGGAACGTTTCAATGTACAATATCCAATATTGATCACCGGTGTTAGAGCAAACGACACTTTACGTACGCAAAAAACATTACCGCAGCTTACTCCTATCATGACGTTTCCTTCTACTGTGTTCGTTGGAAAAGATGGCAAAGTAAAAAAGATCGATACTGGCTTTAATGGCCCTGGAACAGGTGTACATTATGATGAATACAAAAAAGAATTTAACAGAATCATTGATGAATTGTTGAATTGAAGGTTAAGGAGTGAAATGGGGAAATAGTATTTTAAACAGATGGCGTCACATTTGATTTAAGAGCAAATCAAATTGCGGAATGATCACATCGATACTTTAAAGAGCCTGCTGAAATTGAAAGAAAAGGAAATCAATTCATTGAGGGATGAGTCGAAAAAATAAATGTCCGGAAAAAAAGAACCACCATTAAGGCGGTCCGTTTTTATTAAAAGAGATTATCTGAATTATTTACTCCGGAAATGAAATGTCCGCAACAGTTTTCTTTTCCAATATTTTCAAAGTAGCATCTCTCACCTGTACCATTGCCATATTTAAGCCACATTTCTTTTCATCGCAATTTTTACAACGCTCATAAAAATTAAGGCTAACACAAGGCAGCAGAGAGATTGGTCCATCCAGCAGTCGCATGACTTGTGCAAGATTTACCTTCTTTGGTTCAATTGCGAAAAAATAGCCGCCCCCTTTTCCTTTCTTACTATCAAGAATTCCGGCCTTTCGTAATTCAAGAAGGATATTCTCCAAAAACTTCAGCGGAATTTTCTTTTTCTTGGATACTTCAGCAATGAGTACGGGGCCTTCATGCTCATGTTGGGCCAGATACATCAGGGCTTTGAATGCATATTGTGTTTTCTTCGAAAGCATTGGAAGTTATGAGTTATGAGTTTTAAGTTATAAGTTTTGAGTTATAAGCAATAAGCATAAAGTTTGAAGCAGCAAGACATTCTCATTTACTTACTACTTATAACTTACAACTTATAACCTATTGCCTTCCCTACAGTCCTAACACTTCTTTCATGCTAAAGATACCTTTTTTGTCCTTAACAAATTCGGCCGCCAATACAGCGCCTGTAGCAAAACCGGTTCTGTTGTGGGCCGTATGAATAATTTCTATATCGTCGATCGCGGATGTATATAAGGCGATGTGGGTTCCCGGAGCAGGATCAACCCTTTCGCTTAGAATAACCAGATCACTGGCGTTATCGCTTTCTTCATTAATCCATTTTGTTTTGCGGGCAATTCTTTCCAGAATTTGTTCAGCCAGGGAAACCGCAGTTCCGCTTGGAGAATCTTTTTTCTCAGTATGATGGATTTCTTCTAAACGCACATCATATTCTGCGTGGGGAGCCATCAATTCTGCCAGTCTTTTGTTTATTTCGAAAAATATATTGACGCCCACGCTGTAGTTGCTGGCGTAAACAAGCGCACGATTATTTTCATCAGTATATTTCCTTACAGTATCCCATTTGTCCAGCCAGCCTGTGGAGCCGCACACGGTAGGCACGTTCCATTCCAGCAATTTACTTACATTGTTGTAAGCACTGTGCGGGCTTGTAAATTCAATGGCAACGTCGGCTTTGGCAAGATTTTCTTTGGTAAACTCATGTTGGTTATCAATATCGAGCTTTAAAACTATCTCGTGACCTCTTTTCAGAGCGATTTCTTCTATGGCTTTACCCATTTTACCATAACCAACTAAAGCAATTTTCATAACAGTTTGTTTATTTGGGCGAATTGAATTCGCCTGTTAAGATTTCCTGTAATTACAAAATCTCCGATATTCGGAGACTCAGTGTGAATGCAATTCGCCCCTACGGCAAACCACGCAGCGCCGTCTTCCCTTTGTGAATATCAAACACAAGGCTGACACCAAATGTTTGTCCTCCCACTTGCGGAACTATGTTTGGTTTAATTTTCATGCTCAAATCATCAGTCACATCAAAGTGTTTCAGGTGTGCATCTACGGTAGCGTCTACCACATTCAATCCCCAAAACAAAATGAACACCAATGCCGCATAATCGACATATTGACGGAACTGGTTCCTAACGTTGCGTACCGAATTGATATCCCCCTGGTCTACCAGCGGTTTCAGATACGGGGCGATATTATCGTAACTGGTGCCGGCGCTATCTTCCGGAGTCATATATTTGATTGCGTAGTTAGCATCCCGAACAGTCTTCATATTATCGACAAAAACATAAGTGGTAATGCCAAGGGCAGCATAAACGATCGGCACTTTCCAGTAACTGCGATTATATACTTGTCCCCACCCCGGTATTATTGCGGAGCGTAATGTAGCTTGGCTGGGGTCGTGTTTTCTCATTTTACCATGGATCATGGCCGAATCGCCGTACAAAGAAGCCGGCTTTTTTTTGGCGATGATGGTATCATGTGTAATCTTCAGGGTGTCTTGCTGACAGAATGCAGCATTACTTGCTCCTGTAAAAAATAGAAGAACGAATAAAAAACGGTAAAACTTCATTTTTTTTAGTTAGCTGACACGCCTAATTGTTCCAGTATTTTGTTGAACTCCTGTAAAGAATAGTATTCCAGCGTAATACTTCCATTACCTTTTTTGCTGTGATTCAGTTTTACACGGGTGCCAAAATGAGACGCTAAATTATCCTCTATTTTCTTATATGTAGGTGGTAATGTTGATTTTGAAGCAACTTTAACAGCAGCGCCTCCTTCCTTGTAAGCGTTACGAACCAATTCCTCGGTTTGTCTTACGGAAAGACCTTTATTTTTAATTTCTCCGAAAATATATAGCTGCTTATCTACTGCATCAATGTTGATCAAGGCTCTTGCGTGGCCCATGCTGATCTCTCCGTTGCGAACGGCAACCTGCACATCTGGTGGCAATTTTAAAAGACGGATATAGTTTGAAACGGTACTTCTTTCTTTACCCATGCGTTCTGCAACTTCTTCCTGCGTATGGGAAAGCTCTTCCATCATGCGTTTATAGCTCAAACCAATTTCTATGGCATTGAGATCTTCGCGTTGCAAGTTCTCCAGCAGCGCAAGTTCCAGCAATTGCTGGTCGTTTGCCAGACGGATGTATGCAGGCAAATCTTTCAAACCTGCAATTTTAGAAGCGCGGTAACGGCGCTCACCAGAAATCAACCTGTACTTTCCAGTAGGTAATTTAGAAACAGTGATCGGCTGTATAATGTCGTGGATCCTGATAGAAGCCGCCAATTCATTCAGCGCTTTTTCATCAAAATCGTGACGTGGTTGTTTTGGGTTGGTTTCGATCTGCTCAATCGGAATACGTAAAATCCCAGTCGCCGCTTCCACTACATTATTCTTCAAATGCGTTCCGGCAGCTGTTTTCAGGTCAGCATCGATGCCCTGTAGCAACGAACGGATGCCTTTCCCTAATAATTCTTTATTACCTTTTGGATTGTTACCTGGTTGTTTTTTCTGGTCACTCATTTTTTTAGAGTTGAAAATTGAAAGTTGAAAATTGAAAGTTGAAAGTTGCGGGGCTGCCAGGCTATCACAAATTCATTTATTGGCCTTACAACGCATCACTCAAAACTTACAACTGATAACTCATAACTTATTACTTAAATCTTATTTATTCTTCTTCGTCGCCTGCCCCAATGATCCTTTCTTCCTGGGATATCTTGGTCATGTTGTTTTTCTGCAAAATTTCCTTAGCAAGGTTGAGGTAGTTAACCGATCCTTTGCTGAAGGCATCATACAAAATAGAAGGCTTGCCCACACTTGGCGCTTCGCTTAATTTGGAATTACGGTGAATGATCGTGCTGAAAACAAGATCATCGAAGTGACGGCGCACTTCACTTACCACCTGGTTGCATAAACGTAAACGGCCATCGTACATCGTCATTAATATACCCTCAATCTGCAGGTCCGGATTCAAGCGGTTTTGCACGATCTTGATTGTATTTAATAATTTGCCCAAACCTTCAAGGGCGAAAAATTCTGTTTGAACGGGAACCGCCACGGAATCCGCAGCCGTCAAAGCATTTACAGTAATAAGACCAAGGGATGGCGAGCAGTCGATGATAATAAAATCATATTCTGATTTTACCGGCTCCAATATGGCTTTCAATACACTTTCCCTGTTAGGATAGTTGATCATTTCTATCTCAGCACCAACAAGGTCAATGTGAGAAGGAATTACATCCAGATTAGGAATTTCAGTTTTCAGGATTACGTCCCGCGCAGGTGTTTCGTTAACCATGCAATCGTAGAGTCCCTGCGTAATATTATGCAGGTCGAATCCAACACCGGTGGTACTATTAGCCTGCGGATCTGCATCCACCAGCAAAGTCTTGAACTCGAGCACCGCAAAACTTGCTGCAAGGTTAATAGCAGTAGTTGTTTTTCCTACCCCACCTTTTTGATTCGCTACACCAATTATTCTTGCCATATTTACTTATTACTTAATTACTTTCTACGGAGCCAGATAATTATCTGGCTCTATGTGCGTTTCCCTGTTCCGGGCCGCAAATGTAAAATATTATATTCCTTCCGCAATTTGAAATTAAAATTTCAAATTAAAAACTTGCGTAAGGATTTAAAAACCAGATTTTTAGAATTCAACAACAACTATCGTGAATTGGGTTGCTCAACTTCGAAGACACCGCATTGACGATTCACCATTCTCATTTCACGATTTACACGTCAATCGTTTCCCCAATACCAGGCAACAGCAGTGTTTTTCCCGCTTCTTTAAACAACTGTAATGTTTTTTCCCTGTCTATTTTGATAAATCCGAACGTATCATAGTGCATGCCTATCACTTTATCACATTTTAACATATTTGAAGCTTCCACAGCATCCGTGGCATCCATAGTAAAGTTGTCACCAATAGGTAAGAATGCAAATTTTAATTTTCCCCAACGTGGAATAAGCTGCATATCAAGTGTTAAAGCTGTGTCACCAGCGTAGTAAAAGTCCCCTTCTTCACTGGTGATCACAAAACCCAGAGGATTTCCACCATATGAGCCATCGGGCAAACCGCTCGAATGGTGAGCCACTACACATTTCACCGTGAACTCGCCAAAGTTCCATTTACCTCCGGTGTTCATCGGATGCGTGTTTTCAACACCCTGCTTATTTAGCCATTCGTGGATTTCGTAGGCTGCAATAACTTTCGCCCCTGTTCTTTTAGCAATTCCAACAGTGTCTGCAATATGATCTCCGTGACCATGAGACTGCAAAATATAATCTGCCTTTATGCTGTTTACATCTATTTTTTTCGCCAGCTCATTGTGTGTAATGAATGGATCAAATAAAAGGTGTTTCCCTTTAATTTCTACTGAAAAGCAACTATGTCCGTAATATGTTATTTGCATAATTCTATGTTTAAGAAGCCATGTTTTTGCAGGCTGACAAAAATAGGAATTATAGTTGTTGGTTGATAGTTGTTAGTTGTTGGTGTTCAATTTTAACTAGCCTTCATTAAAGCCTGATAACTAACAACAATCAACTAACAACTAATAACCTATCTTTATAATTAAATTTTCTTTTTCTACATGTATACCATTATATCCGGTACCAACAGAGCGGATAGTAACACGATAAAGATTGCACGTCAGTACGATTATTTCCTGCGCCAAAAAGGGATTGAACCAAACTTTTTATCGCTGGAAAATATGGACGTAAATCACAGAAGTCCGGCGATGATCCAATTGGAGAAAACTATTTTGATCCCAGCGAAGAAATTTATTTTCATAGCCCCGGAATACAACGGCAGCATTCCCGGCGTTTTGAAATCATTAATCGATATTTCCGACATTAAGAATGTGTGGTGGGGGAAAAAAGCGCTGCTAGCGGGCGTATCGACTGGCCGCGCCGGAAACTTACGTGGTATGGAACACTTTACCGGTATTCTGCATTATGTAAAAGTGATCGTTCATCCTAACAAACTACCTATTTCCATTGTAGACAGATTATTGGATGCAGAGGGGAAAATTACTGATCCGGCTACGGTCAAGGTTATTAATCAGCAGCTGGACGAGTTTATAGAGTTTTAGATAATTCAAAAATCAAAAGTAAAAACAGTCGCGCACGGTTTTTACTTTTGGGCGAATGCGATTCGCCCCTACAACTTTCACCTTCTTAAAATATTATTCGATCTCAATCGTCTATCGAATAAATTAAAAGTAAAAATTCAAAGGTTTGTGGCGATTTTGACTTTTTACTTTTACCTTTTTACTTATAAATTATCTCTATGCGCAATTCCGGCTTTGCCTGGATCTTATTGGCAATTATCGTAGTTATTGATATTTACGTTTTTCAAGCTTTAAAAACTGTTACCCAAAACTCCGCCAATCGTACGCGGATCATTTTATTTTCCATTTATTGGTTTTTATCCGCCTGCACCTTCCTTTTTATTTTGCTGATGCCGTATCTGAATACAGAAAACTGGCCCAAGTCATTGCGCAGTTATACGTTTGCAATATTGATCGGCTTGTTTTTTTCTAAAGTGGTTGGTTCCATCTTTTTCCTCGTAGATGACGTGAGGAGATTGATGATGTGGAGCATCGGAAAACTGTTCAGTAGTCCGACAGTTGCTATCACAACAGGCGACGAAGGCATTACACGATCTGTGTTTATAAGCTGGCTCGGGCTTGCCGCCAGCGGCACTTTGTTTGGTTCGTTGGTATATGGCTTCCGCAACAAGTATCACTATCATGTAAACAGGATCAAACTTTCCTACACGAATTTGCCTGTATCTTTTAAAGGTTTGAAAGTGGTACAGATCAGCGATATTCATTCGGGTAGTTTTAATGATAAAGCCGCGGTGGAAAGAGGCGTTGAAAAAATAATGCACGAAAAACCGGATCTTATCTTATTCACCGGTGATCTTGTTAATGATCGTGCGACAGAGATGAAAAACTACATGGATGTTTTTGGCAAATTAAAAGCTCCAATGGGTGTGTTTTCTACGCTTGGCAATCATGATTACGGCGATTACGTGGCATGGGACAGTCCGGAAGCAAAAAGACAAAACCTCGAAAACCTGAAAGTGGTTCATGCCAACCTTGGCTGGCGTTTGCTAATGAACGAGCACGTGGCACTTGAAAGAGGCGGCGAACAAATCGCTTTAATAGGTATTGAAAACTGGAGTGCCAAAGGACGTTTCCCTAAATATGGTAAAATGAGTGAAGCTTATGCGGGTACAGAAAAATATCCTTTCAAAATATTGATGAGTCATGACCCGAGCCATTGGGACGCAGAAGTAATTCCCAAATACAGCGACATCGATCTTATGTTGAGCGGACATACACACGGCATGCAGTTCGGTGTGGAATTGCCCGGTTTTAAATGGAGTCCTGTTCAGTACATGTACAAGCAATGGGCGGGTTTGTATGAAACAGAAAAGCAAAAATTATATGTGAACAGAGGCTATGGGTTTATCGGCTATCCCGGTCGTGTTGGAATATTGCCTGAGATCACAGTGATAGAGTTCGTGTAGAGAGATTTTGGCGCGGAGATGACGCTGATTTAACTGATTGGCACTGATTTTTTTCTTTATACAAGACAGCAAAACTAACTGGTCTTACTGTCTTGTATAAAGAAAATCGCTCACGCAAGATCAGCATAAATCAGTTAAATCAGCGTCATCTGCATGCCAAAATCTTATTCTGGAAGATATTTTAGTAGTTCAGTTAGCTCTTTATCGGTTAAACTATCTTGTTCAGATTTGTCGTAAATGGCAATTAAATAAACAGTATTATCGGTTATAATGAAATTTGTAATAATTCTTGCTCCGCCACTTTTACCTTTGCCTTTTGAAGAAATGGCGATTCTGATCTTGAAACAGCTTTTACCTATAGCTATCCCGTGTTCGGGATTTTCCTTAAGCTCTTGAATCAACGTGTATAATTCCTTTTTTAAGGAACTATATTTCTTTACGAGTCTCTTTGCCTGTTTTTCAAAAACAGTAGTTGTTTTGACTTTATAACTCATTCAAAAAATCGTCGGCGTTACGAGCCTTCTTTTTGCCAGCTCTAACTAATTTCATTTCTTCTACCGCATCCCTTAGTTCTCCCATTAGCAATGCTTTGGCATCGGTTAGGGGTTTTGCTTTTACGTAAGAAATACTTTTCAAAACATCCATCAAAGATGCAGCTTTGTTATCTGGAATATCTAATAGCACTTTCATGGTCACAATTTTACAAGCCTAAATTTATTACATCTTTTCATACGGATAGGATAAAATTAAAAGGCATCGCTATTTGCTCTGTTCAAACTAAGTATCAATGCACGATTTGCTAATCACAAAAGTCACAAAAGCGTTCCTTCGCAAAATACACCCTACATCCTACCTTGGCGAACCTTTCGCTTCCTAATATGTTGTACTGTCACAGTGAGGCTTTGTAGTGGTATAATCTTTGCCTCCATATCGTAAACAATACAACCAAATGCAAACTAAAATAACCTTTATCCTGCTGGCATGTATACTTACCTTATTATCTTTTTCTACGCATGCGCAGGGATTTCAGTTTGGCATCAAAGCGGGCGCCAACATCACCAAGGTGACAGGCGAATCTTTTAAAGACGAATTCAATTATGGTTATCAGGCTGGTTTGTTCGGCATTATCAATTTCTCCCAAAAATGGGGCATTCAGCCAGAACTTCTCTTTAATCAATACGGTGCAAAAGTGGCCAATCAGCCGAGCGATGTTTACGATCCAAACAATTTTAAAGATGTAAAGCTTAACTATCTTTCTGTACCTGTGCTAATCAATTACAACGTTGTAAAACCACTCACTTTACAAGGCGGTTTGCAGGCCGGTATTTTGACAAACAAAAATGAGCATCTTACTCAAACCATCGAGAATGCTTTTAAGGGAGGAGATCTGAGTCTTTTATTGGGCCTTCAACTTAACATTGCTACTTTCAAAGTAACAGGCAGATGGTATACCGGTTTGAACAATATCAATAATACTTCAAAACCTGAGGAATGGAAGAATACAGGATTCCAGGTGAGCCTTGGATGGCGTTTTTTGTAGTCGAAAGAAAAAGTAAGAATAAAAATGCCTGAAGGTCATTTTCCGTAACCGGATAATGACCTTTTCAATTATTACGTGAACATACATTCAGCAAAATCTGTTACAACGTTTTGATTTTTACTTTTTTCTTTTTAATTTCTTATTTATTTCAATTTCCTGACGTTTTTTCTCATTTTTCTTCGTGGCATCATAGTTGACAATTTAGGAGTGATCCAAAAATTAGTTTTTTTAAGAAAGGCGATGTTATTTTGTCACCTTTTTAAAAATATTGACGCCTAATTCGTATTTGGGTCACTACGGCTGATTATGCACCCATAACAGCTGATTACTAATGAATTAATATATAATGAAAGGTTCGAATTTTTTATTTAAGCCAGAAGATGATATGGATTTCATGCCCATTATTCCCTTAAACGAGAATGAAGGGGATGACGGGACGGAATTGACAATACCGGATGAACTACCGCTCTTGCCACTCCGCAATACAGTCCTTTTTCCCGGAGTGGTGCTGCCAATAACTGTTGGAAGAGACAAAAGCATAAAAGCAGTTAATGATGCTTACAAAGCCGACAAGTTAATAGGTGTAATTGCGCAAAAAGACAGCACTGTTGAAGATCCTGCGGTTACAGATCTTGAAGATATTGGTACGGTTGCCAAAATTGTGAAGCTGATCAAAATGCCCGATGGCGGCACAACGGTGATAATACAGGGGAAAAAGCGTTTCAAAACCTCTATGATTACTGCAGAAGACCCCTACTTTAAGGCAAGAATTGAATTGCTGGAAGAAGAACCGGCTCCAACTGATCAGAACTTTGAAGCTTATGTAGCCAATATTAAAGAACTGGCTACACAAATCATACAACTATCGCCCAACCTTCCTTCAGAAGCAGCGATCATTTTAAAAAATATTGAGAATCCATCTTTCCTTATTCACTTTGTGTCGAGTAACATGAATACGGAGCTGGCAGAAAAACAAAGACTGCTGGAAATAAACCATATTCATTCCCGCGCAGACCTTTTGATGCAAATCCTGCAAAAGGAATTGCAGTTTGCTGAACTTAAAAACAAGGTGACCAACAAAACACGCAATGAGCTGGATAAGCAACAGCGTGAATATTTTCTTCAACAACAATTGAAGAGTATTAAGGATGAGCTGGGCGGTGATACTAATGACAAAGAGGTGAAAGAAATGCAGAAAAAGGCCGAAGCAAAAAAATGGCCCGAAGCTGCGAAGGAAATGTTCAAGAAAGGTATCGAAAAGCTGGAAAGAATGCACCCAACTACTCCAGACTATTCCGTAGTGTACAACCATCTTGATCTGATGCTTGATCTTCCGTGGCAGGAATATACTGAGGATTCCTATGATCTTAAGAAAGCAAAGAAGATATTAGATGAAGATCATTTTGGCATGGCGAAGATCAAGGAGCGCATTCTCGAATACCTTGCTGTGTTGAAACTAAAGGGTGATATGAAAAGCCCGATCTTGTGTTTCGCAGGTCCTCCCGGTATTGGTAAAACTTCGCTTGGCAAAAGCATTGCAAACGCGATCAACAGAAAATATGTTCGCCTGAGCCTTGGTGGTTTGCACGATGAAAGTGAAATACGTGGTCACCGTAAAACCTATATTGGTGCGATGCCGGGCCGTATTCTGCAATCTATCAGAAAAATAAAATCATCTAACCCGGTGATTATCCTGGATGAGATTGATAAAATAGGAAATGATTTTCGCGGCGATCCTTCTTCTGCTATGCTCGAAGTGTTGGATCCTGAGCAAAACAATACTTTCTACGATAACTATCTTGAGCTTGAGTACGACTTAAGTAAAGTTTTGTTTATCGCTACTGCCAATAATATCGCGAACATTCAACCTGCTTTGCGTGACCGTTTGGAAATAATTGACCTCAGCGGTTATGCGGTGGAAGAAAAAGTAGAGATCGCCAAACGACATCTTTTGCCAAAGCAAAAAGAAGCACACGGTTTGAAAAGTGTGAATCTGAAAATGAGCGATAAAGTGCTGCAACAAGTAGTGGAGGACTATACACGAGAAAGCGGCGTGCGGGAACTGGACAGACAGCTTGCAGGTATCATGCGATCTAAGGCGAAAGACTATGCGATAGAAGGCAAAGTTGATTCAACGGTGTCTGGTACAGACATTGAAAAAATATTGGGTAAGCCGCGCTATAGTAACGAGATATATAAAACCGCAAATATGGCGGGCGTTGCCGTTGGTTTGGCGTGGACTTACGTGGGCGGCGATATCTTATTTATCGAAACAAGTCTTAGCGATGGCAAAGGCGAACTGAAGTTGACAGGTAACCTTGGCAATGTAATGAAGGAAAGTGCGTCAACTGCATTGACCTATTTGCAATCAAACGCAAAAAAAATTGGCATTCATTCCGATCTTTTTTCGAAGAGGAGTGTTCATATACATGTACCAGAAGGAGCCGTTCCAAAAGATGGCCCCAGCGCTGGAATTACAATGATGACGGCCCTTGCATCTGCCTTTACGGCCAGGAAAGTAAAGCCTTACCTGGCAATGACCGGCGAGATTACTTTAAGGGGTCAGGTGTTGCCGGTGGGAGGCATTAAAGAGAAAGTGCTGGCAGCAAAAAGAGCTGGCCTGAAAGAGATAGTTATGTGCTGGCAAAATGAAAAGGATGTACAGGAAATTGAATCCGGCTTCATTAAGGGCCTGAAGTTCCACTATGTGAAAACTATGCAACAGGTTCTTGATATTGCTTTGGCATAAAAATTTTAAATAAATATTTACAAAAACAACTTTTTATCTGAACTATTTCTTTTAAACGTTGTTAAAAACATTGTAGAATTTTTTCATGTTGGTTGTTTTAAGGGTTAAAGAGATCCCCCGTTTTTACGGGGGATTTTTGTTTTCCAGTAGAGACGCATTGCATGCGTCTCCCCCAACACCACGTCGCAATACCAATGACGGGGAATCCATTCGAAAATTCATGCAGACTGTTATTCTGGAGACGCGGTCAACGCATCTCTACTGGGTTTCCCAAATTCGGGGTTCCTAATTCCTGATTTCTAGTTCCTAATTCCTATTTTCGGGTCGATTTTTGCTAATAAATACCATTCTACTTTAAGCAATCAACATGAAAAACTCCGTTCGCATTTTCTGGAAACTTGTACTCTGGGGCGCAGGCATCCTTTTACTCATATTCCTTCTCATAAATTTTGGCGTTTTTGGCAAGCTGCCTTCTTTGGCGCAGCTGGAAAATCCAACCATCATGCAAGCCTCTGAAGTGTACGCTTCTGATGGTACTTTGATGGGGAAATTCTATCGCGAAAAAGGAAATCGCAGCAGCGTAAAATACCGCGATATTTCTCCGCATGTAATCGATGCGTTGGTTGCAACAGAAGATGAACGTTTCTATTCTCACTCCGGCATCGATGGCAAATCAGTTATGCGTGCCGTATTCACAGGAGGTTTGCAAGGTGGCGGTAGCACCATTACCCAACAGCTGGCAAAGAACCTGCTTGAGCAAGGTTCTAAAAATATTGTACGACGCGTAATCGAAAAAGTGAAAGAATGGATCATAGCCGTGAAGCTGGAAAGAAATTTTACCAAAGAAGAAATTCTCACTTTATATCTCAACACAGTTCCGTTTGGCGATAACACTTACGGCATCCGCAATGCGTCGCTAACCTTCTTCCAAAAAGAACCCGATCGTTTGACGGTAGATGAAGCGGCTATTCTGGTGGGTATGCTTAAAGGAAACACATTGTACAACCCTCGCAGAAATCCAAAGGAAGCAAGAGACAGACGTAACACCGTAATGGACCAAATGGTAAAGAACGGAAAGCTGTCGAGCATAGAAGCTACGAAGCTGAAGGCTATTCCGATTGACATGGGCAGTTACAAAAAAATGGATGAAACAACCGGCCTTGCTCCTTACTTCCGCGACATTCTGCGTGATGATCTTAAAAAATGGTGCAAGGAACATAAAAATCCGGCAACGGGCGAACCATACGATCTTTTCGAAGATGGTTTGCGTATTTACACTACCATCAATCCGCGCATGCAATTGTATGCAGAAGAAGCGGTGGCCAAACAAATGCCTGCGTTGCAAAAAGTATTAAACATGCAGGCATCAGTAAAAACGGGCAAGGTTTGGAAGGAGCATGAAAACATTCTGAATACGGCAATGAAAAACAGCGATCGCTGGAAAAACGGTAAAGATGATGACATGTCTGACGAAGAATTAAAAGCGTCTTTCAACAAAAAGGTACCGATGAAAGTGTTTGCCTGGAACAGTACCCGACAAAAGGATACGGTGATGTCTCCGATGGATTCCATCAGATATTGCCGGCAGATGTTGCAAACCTCTTTCATGGTAATGGATCCTGTAACCGGCGAAGTGAAAGCATGGGTAGGCGGTATCGACTTTAAAACATACAAATACGATCACGTAAACATTAATACAAAGCGCCAGGTTGGCTCTACCATTAAGCCGCTTTTGTATTGCGACGCAATTGAAGAAATTGGCTTTACTCCGGAAACGCCTTGCGAAAACAGTGCACAGAATTTCCCTGGCTATGGCATGGTTCCGGCAAAAGGTATCTGCAAAGGCGGAACGGTTACCATGGCAAATGCGCTTGCCTATTCTATGAACTGCGCGAGTGCCTATATTATGAAGCAGGTAACGCCGAAGCGTTTTGTAGAGTTTTTGAAAAACGTAAACATTCAAACAAAAGTTGATCCATATCCTTCCATTGCGCTGGGTTCCTGCGACCTTTCTATGTTTGAAATGATGTGGGCCTATTCAATGTTTCCTAACAGAGGATTCAGTACCAAACCAATTTACATTACCCGTATAGAAGATAAAAATGGTAATGTGCTTGAAAGTTTTCAGACATCAGTTAAACAAGTTATCAGCGAGAACGGCGCATACACTATGTGCCGCATGATGCAGGGAACGGTAGACGTAGGTACCGCGGCTGGCTTGCGTGCAAGACTAGGCGCTGCTGAAATGGGTGGCAAAACAGGTACCACGAATGACAACAGTGATGCGTGGTTCATGGGTTATGTTCCTCAATTGGTTGCGGGTACCTGGGTTGGTTGCGATGACAGATTTATTCGCCTCGAAGGCGCCTTAGGTTATGGTGGTGCAGCGAGCAAACCAATCTGGGAATACTTCTTCCAAAAAGTATATGCTGATAAAACGTTGGCTATTGACAGGCAAGCGAAATTCATTCAACCGGAATCTGTGCGTGATGGCTTGATGATGTCTTACCAAAACTTTGATCCTACTCCACCACCAGGTGCTGAAGGTGATGACCAGGGAAATGGCAATGCAAATGAATACCTGCGTTTGGATACCAGCAATGTGCATGTGCCGGTAGACTCAAGACTTGATCCGGATGAACAAAAAGTGCTGCAGGAAGCGAAAGGACAAAACAAAAAGAACAATCAGCAAAAACCTGTTGCAGCACCACCAGAGGAAGAGAAAAAGAAAGAAGGATTTTTTAAGAGATTGTTTGGTGGCAAGAAGAATAAGGACAATGATTATTAAGAATACAGTAGAGACGCGTTGAACGCGTCTCTTTTTAGTTTACAGTAAGTTAAAAACATTTTTTGCAACATGCCGTGTCGAAAGAGACGTGTTCAACGCGTCTCTACAGCGCCATCAAACTACACCCTCTCACCTCACTGTTATCAAGCCTTCCCAGCACTTTAAAATCTCCATTGGGGAATAGTTTTCCGACATCTTCAGTGGCTATAAATGAGCAGGAATAAATATTAGCAAGATCTATCACATTAATCACTCCGTTGATCGCCTTATCAGAAAGCTGGCGTACACTTAAGGGATCATCTTCTTCACGCAACACTATCTTCATCCAGGGCGGCGTACTGAAAATGCCGTCACCGCTCGAATAGGCCTGCGACAATAACTCGGTCATTCCGTATTCAGAATGAATTTTGTTTACGCCTAAACGCTCCATCAAAAACTCATGCACTTCTTCACGCGTCCATTCTTCCCTTCTACCCTTCATTCCACCGGTTTCCATCACGATAGTGTTTTTTAATTGCATGGAATATTTTTCCGCGAAATCCAATAGCGCAAACGTGACGCCTATCAGCAAAGTTTTTTTCCCCCTGGCTTCAAGTTCTTGCAAAACAGTATGTAGTTTTTCATGATCATACAAATAAAAGCCACTTTGCGGATCGCCGCTTTGCCTGATCAGTTCATCCACCATCACCACAAGCGAAGAAGCTTGTCTTTCGAGATAAGAAGGCAACAGTCCGATAATGCACCAATCGTCAGGATTGCCATAAAAAAGTTCAAATGCTTTTGCAAAACTCTGCTTGTAGAGGTCCAAACTTTTGATCAAATGTTTGCTGTTTACAGAACCGGTTGTACCGCTGCTTTCGAACAAATGCTCTGGTTCAAAATTTGTAGCAGCAACCTTGTGGGATTTGAAAAAACTTATTGGCAAAAAGGGAATTTTGGCAACCGAGTCAACATTTTCCTCGTTAATATTCAGGGCGTTGGCAAATTTCCTGTAAATTGAATTGTTATAGTATTGGAACCGGAAAACCTGCAGGCACAGATCCTCGAAAGCAAGGTTTGGATTGTTAAAAATCTGGTTAATCAATTCCGTTGTGTTAGGAAATAATGCCTGCATCCTTTAAATTTGTTAATTACAGAAAAGTTATATGAAGCTAAACATAACAGCTATAGCAATAATAGGATCCGTAGCGCTATTGTTTGCCTGCAACAAAGATAATTATAAGACGAAGCCCACATTGAAAATTACCAATCAGAATACAGCTGTGGTAGGAAGAAATCAAAACCTGGTAATAGAAATGGAGTACACAGATAAGCAGGGTGACATAAGCCACGGTCTTCTTTATTATTATCCCGACAGGCTTAATCAACGGCCTTTGGGAGCTAGCGATGGCTTACCATACGAAGTTTTAGCTGACACCGTTCCATTGTTTGACGTGGATTGGCAAAAAGGAAAGCTTCAGCTGACCCTGGATTATAACTTTCTTCATAGAAATAATGATACTGCGCACTTCCCAAATGACACCATCAAAGTGCAATTCTGGCTGCAGGACAGAGGTGGTAATATTAGCGATACAATTATTTCTGACCAGGCGGTCATCTTGTCTAAAGGGTAGTTTCAAATTCCCTGACATAAATCACGTATAGCCTGCGGTTTTAAGTTGCGTCCGAATATTCCTGATATTCTCCTTTCCCCTTATCTTTGACCGCTAAAACGCATTCATGGCAGCAAAGAAAGAAAAAAGCAGCTCTTTTTTAACCGATAAATCAATGTCGTTTTTAAAAGAATATATCAACAATGCCTCTCCGGTAGGATTTGAAGCAAGCGGCCAAAAAATATGGCTTAATTATTTAAAACCATTTGTAGATACCACATTTGTAGATCCTTATGGCACTGCCGTGGGTGTAATCAATCCCGATGCTCCTTTTAAAGTGGTAATCGAAGCACATGCAGATGAGATAAGCTGGTTTGTAAATTACATCACTCCTGAAGGTCTTTTGTACCTGAAACGCAATGGCGGCGTGGACCACCAGGTAGCTCCGGCACAAAGGGTATTCATCCACGGTAAAAAGGGTAATGTTCCCGCCGTTTTCGGGTGGCCTGCTATTCACACACGTCTTTCCAATAATGAAAATAAAGAACCACAGCCAAAGGTTGAAAACCTGTTCCTTGACTGCGGCGCCAGGAACAGAAAAGAAGTAGAAGAACTCGGCATTCATATTGGAGCGGTAGTTACTTACCAGGAAGGCTTCGCGGAACTGGCTAACGACTATTATATCGGTCGCGCATTCGACAACCGCGTTGGCGGTTTTATGATCGCAGAGGTAGCAAGATTATTAAAAGAGAACAAAAAGAAACTGCCATACGGACTTTACATCGTAAATGCAGTTCAGGAAGAAATTGGTTTACGTGGCGCTGAAATGATCGCAAGAAGAATTAAGCCAAACGTCGCCATCATTACAGATGTTACCCACGACACGACTACACCAATGGTTAACAAGATCATTGAAGGCGATGTGGCTTGTGGAAAAGGGCCGTCATTGGCTTTTGGACCAGCCGTTCATAACAAATTGCTGCAAGTTGTGCAGGATGTAGCAGAGAAATCTTCTATCCCTGTTCAGCTAAGAGCAGTAAGCAGAAGCACCGGCACCGACACCGATTCATTTGCGTATGCAAACGATGGTTGCCCATCCGTACTGATCTCAATTCCTTTGCGCTATATGCACACGACTGTGGAAATGTTGCACAAAAGCGATATTGAAAATACGATCAAACTAATGTATGACACGGTATTGACATTGACACCAAAAACAAATTTGAACTATCTATAACGCATCTGTACAAACAAGGCGATGCCTTGTCTCTATCGAAACATGCGTGTCCCAAAAAATATTTACAATGACTATTAGAAACGACTGGACCAAAGAGGAAATTTCAGAAATATACAATACTCCCTTGATGGAGCTTATTTACAAAGCGGCTACTGTTCACCGTGAGCATCAGGATACTGCGGAAGTGCAAGTTTGTACATTGTTGTCAATCAAAACAGGCGGTTGCAGTGAGGATTGTGCCTATTGCCCTCAGGCTGCACGTTACAACACTGGTGTGGATGTACAAGCTTTGATGAAAAAAGAAGAAGTTCTGGCTTATGCAGAACGAGCTAAAAATGCAGGTTCTACTCGTTTTTGTATGGGTGCAGCATGGCGCGAAGTGCGCGACAACCGCGACTTTGACCGCGTTATTGACATGGTTAAGGGCGTGAACGAACTTGGTATGGAAGTTTGCTGTACATTGGGTATGCTTACAGAGGACCAAGCTAAAAAACTGCACGATGCAGGTTTATATTCCTACAATCACAACGTAGACACTTCTGCTGAACACTATCATGACATCATTACAACACGTACTTACGAGGATCGCCTGAACACCCTTGATAACGTGCGCAAAGCTGGTATCAGCGTTTGCAGCGGTGGCATCATCGGGTTGGGTGAAAAACATGAGGACCGCATTGGTATGTTACACACATTGTCTACACTTCCTGAGCATCCGGGTAGTGTTCCTATTAACGCTCTTGTTCGTGTAAAAGGAACGCCTTTGCAGGATAATCCTAAAATTGAGATCTGGGATATGGTGCGCATGATTGCAACTGCAAGAATCATTATGCCCCGCAGCATGGTGCGCTTGAGTGCAGGTAGAACAGAAATGTCTTTATCAGAACAGGCACTTTGTTTCATGGCTGGTGCAAACTCAATCTTCACCGGCGAGAAATTGCTTACTACTCCAAACCCTGGCTTTGACGAGGATATGGCAATGTTCCAATTGTTTGGATTAAAGCCAAGAGAAGCCTTTAAAGAGGAAAAAGAACTTGTTTAAATATAGAAAGCGCTTCATTTGAGGCGCTTTTTTTATGAATACCTACCAAAATCCTAACGGCATAACATTCCATGTTAATGAGCTAAATGCAGCATATTTTCAAGCAACCGGTTCTTGTGCTGGTACGTATTTAGTAGTAATAAAAGAAAAAGCCTATGAAATCCAAATTAATATCAGCAGGATTTCTGGTCGTTTTGTGGAGCGTATTGATAGTCATATCCTGCAGTAAAGATAACGGTTACGGCTCCAGCAGTAACAACAATAATGGCAACAATCAGAGCAATGCAGTTTCTATAGAAAACATGTTGTATAATCCCGGCAACTTAACTGTAAAAGCGGGCACAACCGTTTCCTGGACCAATAATGATAATGTGGACCATACTGTAACAGCAAATGATGGAAGTTTCGATAGCGGTGCAATAAAAACAGGAAGTAAATACAGTCATACTTTTTCTACCACTGGTACGTTTTCTTATCACTGCACTTTTCATGCAGACATGAAAGCCTCAGTTGTTGTCCAATAACTGAATAACTGAGTAGTTTAATTTCGATTAGTCTACCAGAATATGAACATTCAGTTATTCAATTATCATCAAAAAAATAGTGCGCAGCTTTCGCCACACACTACCTTTTCTTAAGCATTAAAAAAACCTATTTTAATCTAACCCCAACACCGATAAGGATGTGTGAAGAATGCCATGAGTAACGGTCGTCAACATTGTTGATGTCTGATAAACCAAAGTTGTAACGGCCATAAATACTTACGCTTGATACATTAAACTGCGCTCCCACATTTCCACTGAACTCACCTTTTGTAAATGCATCTTTATCATCCCTCAACAGATCTTCATTATCGAACAACATATAGTTGTATTGAGGACCTGCTAACACCGAGAACATTTTAGTGACATTATATTTCAAAAGCACCGGCACGTTTAAGGTTGTAAGTTTAATCGCTTTGTCTCCTCCAGCTTTACCAGAGTTTACATAATACACCATAAAATCATCTGATCTTGTAGTGTTTGACTGGCTCACCAATAATTCAGGTTGCAGGTTAAAATTCTTGCTAAAATTCCAGGAACCAAACAAACCGCCTTCTACACCCGTTCCAAATTTTGTGTTCATTCCCTCTCCTCTTATGCTGGTGAAATTAAGTCCTCCCTTTATTCCCCATTGGAACGAAGACTGTGGTACAGGCTGCTCAGTTGCAACAGTCTGTGTGCTAGTTTGTGCGTTGGCCAAAATAACAGATAATAGCGCTACGATTGTGAGTTTAACTTTCATGCGTACAGGTTTTAGGTAACGATCTATAAAATCAATAATCAATTAAAAAACGAATTTTATCGTAAAACGCCTCAAAACTATTTCTTACATAAGAAATAGAAAAAATGGCGTCGACCAATAACGAAAAAATAACGACAAAATTTTTTGAGGCGGTAGATGGTGAATATGGAAAGGTAAAAAACTGAGCGTTATTTGAAAGTTGAAAACTGAAAATAGGCTTTAGAAGCTATCCGCCATTATTTCAATTTTCAACTTTCGACTCTCAACTTCTTAAAACTGCGATGGCAACGACTGTTGCAGGAACGTCTTATACTCTTGAATATTCTTCTTGCTCTTCAACAGCTCAAGATTGTCATCGGAAAGAAGTATGAATGAATATTTGCTCACACTAAGCCATGGAATAATTTCAGACGGTGCCGCTTTCTTGGCTTTTTGCAAGTAATCAAGTGCCTCGTTTATGCTCGCAAATCCTTTAAACAATAGTAACTTATTATTATCGTCAATGATAACATTACTCAACTCAATAGTCTTACCGCTGTAGTAATCTCTGTTGTAACGGCTGAACGCATTTCTTGCTTCTGTTACATATACAGGATCAACTTTTTCCATTACAAACGCTACATATTGCGGCTTGCGTGGGTCTATCGAATACGCAGATTTTACTTCGTTCAGTGGAATTACATTCAGTTTGGAAGAATCGATCTTCTGTCCTGATTGTAATCCTGGTGCCGCTATCACCGGAGCGCCTTTTGCAACAGCTGATTGGTCAACCGGCTCTTTATTAACGTTCTGTTTTGCTAATTCCTTTTGTTGGTTTTCATATTGATACAGCAAAGTAGAATCTATCGTGCGGGAGCCCGTTACCATGCCCGGCGCAACAATACCTGGCTTGTTAGCATTTAAACGCCCTGTAGAATCCGCCCTGCCACCGATCAGTTTGCCTGAAAGATCTTTCTCATACAGATACAATAATCCAGGGTCGATAGTTGCCAGTGCCTGCTGATTTGGGTTGATATTGGTCTTATCAAATCTTCCTTTATCATTTAGTAAATGAACATCGTTCGGTTTTCCCTTGGCTTCTTTCAATTCGAAATCCTGCGGCAGAGGTTCCTGCTTTTTCGGTTCTGCATCAGCAATCGTCGCTGTTGTGTCTTCTTTTGGCCTTTCTATTTGCAGGTTGGTCAGGTATTCTTCAATTTGTCTTCTTCTGCTTAATACACTTAAAAGATTTTGCGTTTTCTCACGCATCGTACTGTTTGGATACAATTGCAAAATGCTGTTCAACACAACTCTTGCAGTGCTGTCATCACGTTCGTGAACATAGTGTACGCCTTCGATGTAAAGCAACTGCGGCGTCCAGTATTTGTTGCCATATTTGCTGTCTGCAACTTTCTTTTCTGCGGCCGCTTCCTGGAAATTTCCTTCAATGAATTTGTTGTAAATCTCATCGTACAAAGCAGTCGCATCCTTCTTCAATAAACTGTCAGCAGATATTCCACCATTCTTTAATCTCGTTGCCTGTTTTCCGTTCGGATACTTGCTGTCCAGTTGTCTCTTAACCGCCATTGATTTGTCGGTTATGCCCAACCTCTCATAGCAATAATATAGATTGAAAAGTGCATCTTGTTCGTGTACCGTTTGTGGAAAATGCTGCAGCAACGATTCATACTTTTCAATGGCAGAAGCATAATCTTCAAGGTAATCCTGCAAGCCAACGCCCAATGCAAATGTTGCATGCTCAATCGAATCATTGGATATCTTTAATTTCTCTGGAGTAGTTGGTAATTTATCCAAAAGGCTTTCAAAGCTATATGCGTTTGCGGCAGCATTCTTTTTAGCAACATCATCTCCCTGACCACCATTGTTCATATTCGCCAATGCGCTTGCTATTGCAGCCGATCGTCGCCAGTTGTCCACATTGGGTCGTGTTCCCCACACAGATTTAAACTCAGTGGCACCCCTTGTTTTTTGAGTGGCATTATAAAAGTACCAGTCTCCTTTGTTAGTTGTATTGAAAAGATCGGTTACGCCACCGTTATTGTTGGCACCCGGCGTATTCACACTTCCGGAGGTATACTCTTCATCTTTAAGTCCCTGCTGTCTTCTAAGCGTTCTCTGCACTTTTTTGATCACTTCATCCCTTTCCTTTTGCGGCAAGGCTGCTATGTATTGCAAACTATCCTGGCGATGAATGATGTCCATTTCTTTAACAACAATGTGCAATGCATCTCTCCTGTCTTTCAACTGTGCTTCAATGCCAAGCGCAGGATCAATAGTCGAAACATTTACGCTGTCGTAGTAGCGGCTTGCTTCTCCATATTGCTTTTGCTTGAATGAAATATCACCCAGGGCAAGAAATGACTTTGCTTTCTGTACAGGATTGTCAATGCTTGAATGGACACTTTTTAAAAGTAGTTGTTTGGCATTGTCGGGATCATTTTGCATTTGCGCCACTTCCGATGCAGTATAGTACACAACGTCGCGATATACCAGGTATTTTTCACGCTTTGCCATTTTCAAAAGCTCCTGCATGGCCTGTGCGAGGGGATTATGCAGAGAGTCGCCATTTGCAAGCTTTGCGTTGTTTAATCTTGCATAAACTTCCTCAATCGGATTGATCGTATGTTTGATTGACTCTGCAAAATATTGCGATGCCAGCGTCTTGTCGTTCGTCATCGTGTACAACTGACCCAGCAAATATTCCCATCTTGCTCTTTCCTCGTTATTATCAGCGTTGTCCAGAGATTTCGCCAAATAAAAAGCACAGCTGTCGTAAACTTCCTGGCGATAAAAGTTCCACGCCTGCATCTCATTAAGATCCGTTGCCAATCTTTTAGGGAACAGAGAATCATTTTTAAGCGTCAATATCAAACTACTTGCTTCCACATATTCATTACTTGCGATGTAAGTTCGTACCTGCCATATCAACGCATCATTACGGCTTGGAGGCCTTGCCCAGAGGCGATGGGCAAAATGCGTATTTTCTTTAGTAGCAATGGAAAAGGCATTTCCCCCTTCTTCAGCATTTGAGTTGCTTCCAATATATTTATCGTATCCGCCCTCTTCTTTTGGGGCAAATGAAAAGTTCACAAACTGAAATGTAATGTGGGCCGAATCGAGCTGATTGCGGAAATAATAAGCCTGACCGATCAGCATGTACAAATTGTCGATATAGCTATTGCGCAGATCATGTAAGAGTATGCCCGCTGTAGATTTATAAATTACGCTGTCCAGCTCCTGTTTATAAGTTGCAGTTCTATCGAGTCTGTAATTATAAAAAGGCAGCAATTTGCCATAGTCATCCTTGTGCATTTCCTTTGCGCGGGAAAGCACCTGATCGAGTTTGGTGGCTGCATTAAAATAGTAATTGTAGTGGGTAACCGTGTTCTGAATAAATTTCCGGGGTAGTTTAAACTTCGTTGTTTCCGTTTTTTCAGCGCCCAATGTACGATTCTCGTATTTCTTTGGTTTTTTGATATCAGGGTCAAGATGGGGTTGGGCAAAAGCATTCGCTAAAGCCAACAAAAAGGTAGTTACGAACAGAAATCTTTTCAACAATACAAACATCTTCTTGGATAAAGATTTAATAACTTATAAAAGGAAAAATTATTTCAAATTTACTTCAAAAAATTAAGCCAAAATTTCGCCTGAAAGGCTCAAAAGATTGAACGAAAAATCCTGCTCGCCGGCTTAATATTATTATTTGCAATTATACATTTCTTTACGAGCTGCTGCAAGTTCACAATTAAGATTGCTTAGGCCAACTATTTTTACCGTGTTTTTTATAATAACCTTCAAAAACCGATAAAAAATGTCTTTTTTAAAAAGCGGAATGACGGATTTCGATTACTCTTACCCGCATTTTTTCATCTTTATCATCGTTATTGCTGGGAGAAGGCGTGAATGGTGAATCCTGAATGCGGGTCGAAAATTTGAAACCAGGCTGAGAAATTGGGAAAAATATTCGCGATTGACAATTCACCATGCACGATAATAATTTTTGAGGTGGTTAGGTGGATAAAATGAACTAAACATTACCTTAGAGCATTGAATTATAACTATGTCGAAAATAGAAGGCACTTCTACACTAAAAAGGCTGAGAAACCGTTATAGACTGGTAATTATGAACGATGACTCTTATGAAGAAGTAGTTACGTTCAAACTGTCGCGGTTAAGTGTCTATGTGTTTCTAAGTACCGTTTTTGTTTTGCTGACAGGGCTCACAGTGGGTTTGATAGTGTTTACACCACTAAAATTGTACATACCCGGTTATGGATCAGGATCTGGCACAAGAGAATTGAGGGAGCTGAAAATGAGGACGGATTCTCTTGAAAAGGCCACAAAATATAAAGACCAATATCTGGAAAGCGTAAAAAAGGTTTTAGGTGGGGATGCTACAGTAAAACTGGACACCAGTTTGCTAAACGTGCCCGAACCTGAAAAATCCACTGAATAAAATCTGATACTATGTTTAAAAACAAGAAGAATGACGACTTCTCTCCCGCAGAAGTTACGTCACCTAACAGTACAAGCCTTGTAGGTGCAGGAACTACTATTAAAGGCGATCTTAGCAGCAGCTCCAACATGCGCATCGATGGTACCATCATCGGGAACATCAACAGTACAGCTAAAGTTATTATCGGGCCAAATGGCAAAGTAGAAGGCGACATTATCGCTCAACAGGCGGATGTTGTAGGTAAAATTACGGGCAATGTGACCGTAAAAGAACTATTACAATTAAAGGACAACAGCGTTGTGAACGGAAACATTGCTGCCGGCAAACTGCAGGTTGAGCCAAACGCTTCATTCAACGGTAACTGCCACATGATCCCGCCAGGAGTTGTTCAAATGACTGAAGTTGAAGAAGAAGCTGATGCAGTTTTGTCTTCCGGTAAAAAAGAAAGATTGGCGATGGCGAAATAATACGAATCCAATTAATAATTAATAAAGAATAATTAATAGGGTTGCAGTCTTTAAAAAATGCAACCTCTTTTTTTGCAGTTAAAGGCAGGGTCCCTTCGATGGCTCAATCGAATGAAAGAGATAATCGCGGAGGCCTTAATTATTAATTACCTGGTCTGGAAATAGACCGAATGATCCCTAGGCCAGTATCAGTTTGGGGATTAACTTTGCCGTACACTTGAATGTAGTAAAAAATCAAAGCTGCGGCAGCAATGGAAAATAAAAGCATATTAAAAGCAATTCAGCCAATAATTTTCGTATTCGTTATTATTACTATTTTAATTTTTGCCTGCAAGGCGCTGTTGCAGACAAACGGTTTTAATGTTGTGGTTCTTGCCTGTGGCAATCTTCTCCTTTTCCTGGTTTCAGCCGGTTCCTTCGTATTATACCAGCGCGGACTGGCGCACACTTCCACCCAGGGCTTCCTGAGAAATGTTTACAGTGGAATGTTCCTAAAACTTATGGTTTGCATGATTGCAGCCTTTGGATATGTTTTTGCAGCGAGGCAAAATGTAAATAAGCCTGCGCTTTTTGCTTGCATGGGAATGTATTTAATTTATACCTTTTTTGAAATGCGCAGTGTATTACATTTAAGCAAGCAGCAGAAAAAAAATGCCTAAATCAGAACAACCCTTACATAGTTTACAAGTATTTATTCCTCAAGGTTCGTTAGAGCCTGTGCTTCATTATATTCATCAGTTCAAGGTGCACCTTACGATCACACGTGAGCGGAAATCTGTACTGGGAGACTATCGCCATGCTGTGCCGGGAAAAAATCACCGCATTAGCGTAAATGGGAACCTTAATCAATACGCATTTCTTATTACACTTATCCACGAGCTCGCACACCTTGTGACCTTTCTGCAATTCGGCAATAAAGTACAATCGCACGGAAAAGAATGGAAGGCCTTATATAAAGAACTACTGTCACAGTTTTTGCATAAAGAAATTTTCCCTGCAGATGTAGAAAAGACACTATTAAAATCCCTGAATAATCTTCCCGCCAGCAGTTGCGCGGATGAAAACCTGATGCGTGTTTTAAAAAAATACGATCCCGTGAAAGAGGGAATGAAGCTTGTAGAACAAGTGCAGGAGGGCGAAAACTTCACCATCGAAGGAGGCCGCGAGTTCAAGAAGGGTAAACAACTCCGCAAACGCTTTCAATGCATCGAAATAAAAACCGGCAAAGTGTATTTGTTTAGTCCTGTGTACGAAGTGTACGCTTAAAAACAATTTGAAAATGTGGGAATTTGAAAATGTGAAAATGCTTTGTGTGCGGAATGGTAGTTACCGGGCGGGGACCACAATTTTCAAATTAGCACATTTTCAAATTTTCAATTGTTTAATCATCCACACATCACATCCAAAATGCCCCGAATTTCCAAGTGGTGCATCAAGATATTGAAAGCCGAATTTTTCATACACTAATACAGCCTTTCGCAGCTCTGGCAAGGTTTCGAGGTACATTCTCGAATAGCCTTCTTCTATTGCATGTGCCATACATTTGTCTATAAGAAATTTTCCAAGCCCTCTCCCACGCACAGCTGATGACAAATACATTTTTACAAGCTCGCAAGTATCAGAGGGTAAACCTTCCGTTGGAAAAATGCCTGCGCCGCCAACCACTTCATTATTTATGAGTGCTACAAAATAAACACCGCCCGGTTGTTGAAAGAGTTCAAACAAATTATCTGTTGTAGGATCGAAGAACACAGTCCCCGGTTTGTTGGCTCCAAATTCCGCCAATGCGTTTCTCACAATTACAGCCAGGGCTTTATTATCTTCTGGTCTTATCCTCCTTATCTCTATATTTTCGTTCATGCGGTAAAGTTAACAACCGGGAGAACGCGGTTCATCCCAACGTTGTTTTACGATGTGCGCTAAAATTCGTTTTTTTCAAAAAAACGTGATTTACATAACTACATGATAATCAAAGATAGTGGGGTGTGCAGTTTCTAACATCGGATATAGTATTTCTACACAACTATGACTGAACGAAATTTCGTTTACCAACAATAGAAAAATTGATTTATGCTTATCTGCCTCCTCTGCATCACTCGTCAAAATCAATAGGAATCAGCATTTAAAATCCGGGCCGACCTTTTGTTAACATCTATGAACTCCGAAATAACGTTGTTGAATAAACGAGAATAACATCGTGCTGATTTATTTTTTTATCAACCAACCTCATACCTGTTTGTTGCTAAAAAGTTATTCTCTAAACTTGCCTTCATAAATCCTACTTCAATGAAGCCAATTACTGCCTTGATGATCTGCCTGATGGTGTCGACCATTGGCTATTCGCAGTCATCACCCACCCCAAGAAAAGGTAACTTTTCTGAAACAATGACCGCGGTTTTGAAAGACTTTACATTTAACTACAAAAACATCGCCGGAGATCTGGTTCTCTCACAAGGAGAAATTGACAACTACGCCTCCAATATAGAACTGGAAGGTTCTGAAAGTTGCATGATCACGCGATATCACTCAGCTCTGGACACCACCGCAAGCTGGCAAGCCGTTATGGGGCATTATGACGAGTACGATAAAGCAGCCAAAGCCTACAGCACTTTTTATCGAAATCTCAACAACGTAAAAATCAGATTAATTGATGGTTCTATTCTATTCTTAAAAGGGAATTATGAATCACCAAAAGAAGAGTTGCAATTTGTAACAAGTGCTTTGCATCTTCAAACAGGTGATGACCGTTACAAAAATTTAAAAGTAGAGCTCGAACTTCTTTATGAAATGAACGGCTGGTTGATCAACATTAATGTGGTTACAAAAGAAGACGACAGCAAAGTACGTCCCGACTGGATGGGAAAAAACGACTAAATATAAAGGATGTTAATTTCGTTTTTCTAGGATGTGGTGCAGAGTTTCTACTCTGCACTTTTTTTATTTAGAGAGCACACAGATGACACTGATTAGACTGATTTACACGGATCTTTTTTTAAAGCTCAATCATCTTGCATTTGAAATCTAATGCTACACAGAATGCATTCTTAATTCTTAATTCTTAATTCCTAATTCCTAATTTTTCACTCTTCAAAAAAGCACACACTCCCTCCTACCCAAGTCTTATTCTTGTTGTATCGCGTGCCGATCATTTTTCCTTTGCTAAGGCGAGCGAGATTGAGGACTGCCCTTGGCCGTGACCAATCTTTGTTCCACAAATACATGATGCGGATCTCTGCTTTTGCTGGATCGTTTTCTTCGGGAGTTTTAATGATGTTTGCGTATTGTACTTTGCGTTGCAATATCCAGTTTTCGGTATCGTTTATTTTTTCGATCTCTTCTGCTGTTACATCAATAACCACACCTTGACCGGCGAAAGAGAATAAAGGTTTTAATACATAATTTTCCAGATCAGCAGGCAATTGTTTTATTTCATTAAGGAAAAAAGTTTGCGGCACATATTCGTGTCTCAAAAAAGGGAGCGTGTATTTACTGACGCGGTAAAACCAATTGGGATGCGGGATCCATTCAACATCGAAGTCTTGCGTAATGTCGACCATGTTGTCGAATTCGTGACGTCGGGCTCTAAGTTCATCAGTGATGATACGATTGTAAATTCTTTTGATCAAAGTCTTTTTGCCGTCGCGCATGTAGAACAATTGGCGACCGTCCTGTATCAATTCAGAAATACAAATGGGCTTGATTCCAGTGTAAGCTTCAGTGCAATAAAAATCTATTCTCGTTTTTTGCTCGTGCGGCTTTATCTCAAGCAATACTACATTCTCAACCGATATATTATCTACAAGGATCTTCTTAAATTCGTTGACAAAACTTTCTTTTGTATAACCATTTAAGTATTGTGTGAAATTTTCAGGCACATACAAATGCTTGCGCATGATCTCCGGAAACCATGCATGAAAAGCATACATCGAAGGAAATCCCTGCATTTCGATTAGCATCGGCTCTATTTCACCATTTTTATTTTCGCAAATACCAAAATCAAACACCAGCATTTGACAAGGAGATGTTTCGTTGGCAAAACGTTCGCCTTCAGGAATTGATTTTTTTGTAAGTTCCATGAATGCAGAATCTACAATAAAATCAATGATGCTTTCGCAAGCTTGCAGCACTTTATTTTTAAATGCCTTATCAACAAATACCGGTGTTTCCGCCAAACGAAAATCGATGGCACCAGGATATGATTCATCCAGCTCATTCAGAAAATCGCTGTAGGCTTGCTCAGTGAACTGTTTGTTGTATTCTCGACGAACTTGCGGGATCATTGGTTATTATTTTCTGTCTTTGTTGAATGTTGATTAGGGCGAATACAAATCGCCCCTACAAATTTCAAATCATAAAAATCATGACAATCATGAAAATCAGCGTTCTTTCTCAATCGCGTTTTTCAAAAAATTTGGCAGCATCGTCTCATACGTCCACAATATCTTTTCCGGATTGCTTAATGCTTCCACGATTGACTGCCATTTTTCAAAGCTATATTTTTCGATGATGTTTTGTTTCTTAACGGGGTTTTCTAAATGAACGAGCATCCCCTGTGCATCGGCCTCAGGATGAAACTGCACACCTACCATATACTCATTAAAACGCACACTCATGATGGCTCTTTCCAATGGCACATGCGGGCGTTCTTTTTCGATACACAATATTTTCGCTCCGTGTTTTTCTATTTGTTCCATATCAGGTTGTATCACTTGGTAGTCGCGACTATCAACTACATAAAACGGATCGGGCAAACCTTCAAACAATCTTTCGCTTTTACCTTCAGGTAAAAGATGAACAGGGAACACGCCAAACGCCGTTGATTTTCTTTTCGCAACCTGTGCTATTCTAAAATGTCTGCAGGCTAATTGAAACGAATGACAAATGAAAAGCATATGCTTCTTTCGCGTACCCGGTTCAGTATTCCAGCGTCGCAACCTTTCTATAAAACGGAAATAATTTACTTCCCAATCCACGTCTTCACTTTCCAACGGGGAGCCGGGGCCACCACTGCTTATATAAATATCATAAGAAAGATCGGGAACACTATTGCTCAAGCGCACTTCAAACTCATCGTGTACGATCGGCAAGTTATTGTCTGTTTTAAACTGATCAATAATCTGCTTTAAGCATCGCATACCTTCGTTTGCGTGTCCCTCGTAAAGATCCAGAATTGCAATTTTAATCATGTTTTGAGGTTTGAGGCTTCAGGCATAAGATGTAAGGCGTTTAAACTTCAGACCTCATACCTTATACCTCACTCCGTACTAATCTACCATAAACACCGCATTACAAAACAACAGCTTTCCGTTCTCCCAAAAACTTCTGAATAGAGGATTATCAGCAAGGTATACCACCTTACCCCTACCCATTTCCTGCACGCCAAACAGCAAGCCGTCTTTTAGTTTTTCCTTTGTTTTGCTGCCCGTGAAGCCGGCAATGTAATTATCTTTTCTCAATACACCCACGTTCCAGCCTTCTTTCATAAACTCGTAAATATTTTCATCCTGTTTCAGCGTGTAATAAAAATCAGGATAACCGAAAGCAAGTGGATGCGTATTATCAAGTTCTACTTTAAATATCGATCCCGGAATACTGTTTACCAACACATCACGGTCGCGGTTTTCGTAACGATGCAGTAACGAATAGTCTCCTTTTATCACATCGTCTTTTTTATCATCATCAGGCACTTTTGATTTGATTCCCCAATCTGCTTTTGCCATTTCCATCACTGCACTTTGTACCGCAATTATTTTTCCGCCTCTCTTCACCCAGTTCTTCAATTCATCGTTGGTGTTTTTTTCATTGAAGAAATCATAATCACCATCCGGAATGATCAGCACATCAAAACTGTTCCATGCCACTTTTTGCAGATCGCTCACGTTGATGAGCGACACCGGATAATTCAATTGCTGATCAAATAAATGCCAGATTTCACCCATGTTCAACGACGTCACTTCTTTTCCCGCCAGCAGTGCCACACGTGGAGATTTGATCACATGCACCTTGTCCGAACCAAAATCAAACCCTTTATCCACGAGGCCCGAACTTACTGCATAAACTCTCACGTTTGCCTGCTCTGCGGCAGATTTAATAATTTGTTCCAACGATTGCGAAAGCGTATTGTTTCCTGCTTTGGTAAGAATCAAACTTCCTTTATCAAAATCTTCGCTACCTATTTTGAATGATCTTTCAGCATAGCGAACTTTCAATCCTTTTTGTAAAACTGCCGTAAGAAATTTCGCGCTGCTCATTCCATTCCACTGCACCACATAACCGTAAGTTGTTGGCGGCAATGCAAAGGTCGTAATTGAATCAGGATTTGCTTTGGTAGTTGTGGTAATATAACTTTTCAGTCCATACGTTTCCAGTCCATAAGCGAAAGGCAACGACCACGCAGTAATATCATAAGTAGCTGAATCACTAAGCTTTGATACCCTTTCAAACAACACCCTCAAAAGATTTGATTTTGGTTGATTTGCATTCACAACGATGTCACCGATCGCCGCTTTAAAATTTTCCTGCTTGCCGGTGAAATAGTTAAGCCCGTTTAGTTGTGCGTTGTTTACCTGCAAATACGACCACAATATTTTATTACGGTTTAACAGTTTTTTCAAACGATCGAGCTTGTCGCCATCATCTGCTTTTATTACATAGCTTTTGAAATCTCCCAAAGGCGAACTTATTGCGTTGTTATAATACTTGTGAAACTCCTTCACCAGCTTGTCCGCATTTTGCGAAGCGATTTCAATGGTTGAAATACCCGTGGTGAAATGATGCATCACACGATCATACAAAGTCAATGTGTCGCCTGCATCAGTAACCACAGCGAGCCCGCCGCGATTGTTACCACCCTGCTCGTAGGTCATCCCTATTGCGCCATTATACAATGGATAAGTATCACCATAACTTGGGTAGAATAAATCAAACTGCTCTTTGGTGAAATACAGCCAACCATTTTCATCAAAATATTTTGCATTGTTTCGACCAATGGTTGTTTGAAAATTTCTTTGCCATTCTGTGATCACTTCATGAAAAGGCTCTGCAGCCGGTGCGAAATAATAAGGGTTGTTATAAGACTGTTCATGAAAGTCGACATGAATTTGTGGTAACCATTCATTGTACTTCGCCATTCTTTGCTGGCTCTCAATTTGCGTTTGCCATGCCCAATCACGATTAAGATCAAAATTGTAGTGATTGCTTCTGCCGCCCGGCCACGGCTCACTATGCTCCCGCGATGCAGGATTCGGGTTTGCCTTTTTTCCTACCACTTGATTGAACCAGTAAACATAGCGATCGCGGCCATCAGGATTCATGCATGGATCAATGATCACTACTGTATTTTGCAAATAGTTTTTTGATTTCGTGTTTGATGGATTAAGCAACTCGTAAATAGTAAGCATAGAAGCCTCAGATGATGAAGGCTCGTTGCCATGCACGTTGTAACTCATCCATATGATAGCCGGCGTCTTTTCTGAAGCGTTCGCTTTATCTGCGTCAAAGCCTGCCAGCTTCAAATTATTCTGACGAATATTTTCAAGGTTGGTAATATTTTCTTTCGTTGAAATAAATGCCAACAACAGCGGCCGTCCTTCATTGGTTTCTCCGTATTGCTCCAGCTTCACCATGTCTGGCGATTGCTTTGCCAGATAGTTAAAGTAATTCACAATTTTATAATGAGGCGTATACCTGCTTCCTATCTTGTAGCCAAGAAATTGTTCAGGGCTTTGCAGCTGGGCAAAAGATGTTATTGCAATTAAACAAACAAGAAAACAGCTAATGAATCTTTTCATCGAAAATTATTTATCATGAATGGTCAATCTTGAATCAGCATTGTTATACAAACACCAAAGCTCGGCAAGAGTTTCTTACCACAGAGTTCGCATAGATTTTTTTCACAGAGGAAACAGAGAGTGGTGACTCCGAAAACTAATCTCCTTCACTCTGTGAAAAAAACCCCTTCCTCTGTGGTTAAAAATAAACGCACCCTTAATGTGGCTTAGTGCCCTGAGTGACTTAGTGGTAATCCTGGAGATGCGAAGCATCTCTTCACCCTTCACCCGAATATACTTAAATTGCAGATAGAGAACATTTTGAAACATGAAAAAACATTTAATTGTTTTGCTGCTTGTCTTTTCGCAGCTTTCGTATAGCCAGCAAATAATTCAACCTTTTGATTACAGTATTCAGAAAAATTTCAAGGGAAAAAACGGAGCGGTGGTGAGTGCCCATCCACTGGCGAGCCAGGCAGGACTTAGCATTTTAAAGAAAGGTGGAAATGCGGTAGACGCTGCCATTGCCACACAGCTTGCTCTCGCAGTTGTATATCCGGGAGCTGGCAATATTGGGGGCGGCGGTTTTATGGTTGCGCATTTAAGCAATGGGAAAAATGTAACTATCGACTTTCGCGAAATGGCCCCCGGCAAGGCTTCCCGTGATATGTATCTAAACGCAAAAGGTGAAAGCCAGTTGACTCTTAGTCAAAATGGACATCTTGCAAGCGGTGTCCCAGGCACAATTGCAGGTATTTTTTCTTCTCTTAAATATGCACGGCTACCTTTCAAGATTTTGATACAACCTGCAATTGATCTGGCCGAAAAAGGATTTGTAATTACCGTACCGGAAGCAAGAGGATTGAATCATTACAAAAATGATTTTTTGAAATACAGTTCAAAAACTTCAGCCTTTGTAAAAAATACACAATGGCAAAAAGGCGATACGCTTATTCAAACCGAACTTGCCAATACATTGAAACGCATTCGCGATAATGGCGCAAAAGGTTTCTACGAAGGCGCCACAGCGAAAATGATCGTTGAAGAAATGCAAAAAGGGAATGGCATTATTTCTTATAATGATCTTAAAAATTATAAAGCCAAAGAAAGAAAGCCGGTAGTTTTCAAATACAAGGACTACACGATCGTAACGATGCCATTGCCTTCAAGTGGCGGAGTATTGTTACCCATGATGATGAAAATGATTGCAAACCAGCCGATGCAAGACTACGGTTTTCATTCAGTAAAAGCAGTTCACTTAATGACGGAAGTTGACAGACTCGCCTACGCCGATCGTGCAAAATTTTTAGGCGACGTTGATTTTTATAAAGTGCCGGTTAAAACACTTACGAGTGACGCATATATTGCCGAGCGCATGAAACTGTACGATCCTGAAAAAGCTGGCGTGAGCACCAAAATTGGTCCCGGAGAAATTCCCCACGAAAGCGATGAAACGACGCACCTGAGCGTCTATGACAAAGATGGAAATGCGGTGGCGATCACTACCACATTAAACGGAGGCTACGGCAGTCGAACGGTTGTAGCCGGAGCGGGATTTCTGCTTAACAATGAAATGGATGATTTCAGTGCAAAACCTGGTGTTCCGAATATGTATGGTGCAGTGGGCGGTGAAGCAAATGCAATTGCTCCTCACAAAAGGATGTTGAGTTCTATGACGCCAACGATTGTTTTGAAAAACGACAAACCGTATTTGGTTGTGGGAACCCCCGGCGGCACAACCATTACAACCTCAGTGTTTCAATCGCTGGTGAATGTGCTGGAGTTTAACCTTAGCCTTGATGATGCAGTAAACAAACCAAAATTCCACCATCAATGGCTGCCGGATGAACTGGTGGTAGAAGAAAATTTTCCTGAAGATGTATTGGAACAATTGTCGGCAATGGGTTATACTATTAAAAAAGTTGGCGGCATCGGCAGAACCGAAGCGATAAAAATTGATAAAGGAATGATAGAAGCCGTAGGCGATCATCGCGGAGATGACAGCGCGGCGGGTTATTAATAACTGAATAAATTGAATAGACTGAATAAACTGATTGGTTGAAAGGTAAAGAGCAAAATCGAAATTAAACATTCAGTCTATTCAGTCCATTCAGTTTATTCAGTCATTTGCTAATCATGCGGCTATTAAAATTAAAAACACACTACCATGTCAACCTCTCTCCTCGTACAAAATGCCATCAAGCATTTCACCACTTACAAAGGATTGGCGGATAAAACATTTGCGCAGCTAAGCGAAGAGCAAATGCATTATCAGCCGAATGACGCATGCAATAACATTGCTATTCTTATTCAGCACATGAGTGGCAATATGCTTAGCCGCTGGACAAACTTTTTAACGGAAGATGGCGAAAAGCCCTGGCGCAACCGTGATACAGAGTTTAATGATCAAAACCTAAACAAAGAACATTTACTTGAGCTTTGGGAAAAAGGTTGGAAAGTATTGTTTGATACTTTGCAAAGTTTGAAGGAAGAAGATCTTTCAAAAGATATTTTCATTCGCACCGAACCACAATCCGTTACTGACGCTATTGTAAGACAAATTGCTCACTACTGTGGTCACGTGGGACAAATTGTAATGCTCGGCAAAATCATGAAAGCCGGCGATTGGCAACCGCTTTCTATTGCAAAAGGACAATCGGACTCATTTAACAAGATGATGCAAGATAAATTCGGAAATTAAGAATTAAGAATTAGGAATTAAGAATTCTTTCTGTGTTGCTTCAAGCGTATCGTTCAGCAACACAATGTCCTGAGAAGTCATAACATCATGAATTCTTAATTCTTAATTCTTATTTGTTTTCTACCCACATTTTCAAATTTTCAAATTACCATATTTTCAAATTTTGCCTCTATATTAGTTTCTCAAACAACAACCAACGATCAGCTATGCAAAAAGATTCACCGAAAAAACAAGGCGACAACTCACGCAGAAAATTTATCCGTAACACCACTACTGCACTTGCAGGGATGTATATTGTACCACGTCACGTATTAGGAGGTAAAGGCTTCGTCGCTCCCAGCGACAAGCTTATTATTGCCGGCATTGGCGTAGGCGGTAAAGGCGAAAGCGATATCGATATGTTCAACAAAAGCGGCAAAGCAGAAATTGCTATCCTATGCGATGTAGATGAACGCCGCGCTGCAAATAGTCGCAAGCGTTTCCCAAATGCAAAATTCTACAAGGACTATAGAGAAATGCTGTCAAAAGAAGGAAAATCGATTGACGCGGTTTCTGTTTCTACACCGGACCACATGCATGCTGTACAGGCAATGGCGGCTATGCAGATGGGCAAACATGTGTACGTGCAAAAGCCACTGACACATGACATTTACGAAGCACGCATGCTTACACAAGCTGCCCATAAATATAAAGTAGTTACGCAAATGGGAAACCAGGGTGCCAGCAATGACGGCGTAAGGCAATTGACAGAATGGTACCGCAGCGGCGTAATTGGCGACATCACCGAAATTTTCTGCTGGACCGACAGACCTGTTTGGCCACAAGGCATTCAATGGCCGGCTGCAAAAGCAGAAGTACCTAAGGAGCTTGATTGGGATCTTTGGTTAGGTACAGCTCCGCAAAAAGACTACGTTAACAACCTTGTACCGTTCAATTGGCGCGGCTGGTGGGATTACGGCACAGGCGCATTGGGCGATATGGGCTGCCACATTATAGCTCCGGCTTTTTCGGTTATGGATCTTGGTTACCCAACCGAAGCTGAGTGTAGCGTAGGGTCTGTTTATGTAGGTGAATTCAAACGTGGTTATTTCCCTGATAGCTGTCCCCCTTCTTCGCATGTCACTTTGAAGTTTGCAGAAAAAAATGGCAAGCCGGGTGTTAAGCTTCACTGGATGGATGGCGGTATTCAACCGGAAAGGCCAGCTGAGCTTGGTCCCAATGAGCAAATGGGCGATGGCGGCAACGGAGTAATATTTGTGGGTACAAAAGGGAAAATGATGTGCTCTACTTACAGTCTTAACCCACAGTTATTGCCCACTTCTAAAACTGCGATTACTAAAGTGCCACAAACCATTCAACGCGTACCCGGCGGCGCGGATGGACATTATGCAGCATGGGTAAATGCGGCAATGAAAGGCTATGGCAGCAAAGAGGCCAAAGAATTAAGTTCCAATTTTGACATTGCTGGTCCGCTTACAGAAAGTATTTTGATGGGCAACCTCGCAATCCGCAGCTATGATATTCGCAAAGAAAAACAAGGCGGCGGGTTCACATACCCCGGTCGTTACATCAAACTTTTGTGGGATGGCGCAAATATGCGCATCACCAACTTTGAAGACGCGAATCAGTTTGTGAAGAGACAGTATAGAGCTGGCTGGAGCCTTGGCGTGTAGGAATGACGAATAACTGAATGGTTGATAATTATGCTCTGCAAGGCTTCTAGCCTTGCAGTTTTATTTTGTCGCCTTGGGCAACAGCTCTGCAATACATCGCCCAAGGCGATAGCATGGAGCTGCAAAGCTACAAGCCTTGCAGAGCGGTCAATAAGGGTTTTCTTAGGAGGCTCAGTGCCCTTAGGCCTCAGTGGTAAACGAAAGCGCTGCACAGAGGATCAAATTTTTCTTCCTCTTATTCTACTTAATGTTTCCAATGTAATGCCCAGGTAAGATGCGATGTGTTTTAGCGGGCAACGCAAAGCTATTTCGGGATATGTTTCAAGAAGATATTGATAACGTTCAAACGCATCTTTTTTGCGAAGGTTAAAAAGTCTGTCTTCACTTTGCTTGTAGTAATGTTGAGTAAGCATCAGACCCACGAAAGTGAATGAGTGATATTTCTCGTACAAGTGCATCAAATCTTCGTAGGAGATATAGTACATAACACAATCTTCAATAGCTTCGATTGATTCATGACTTGCCTGCTGATCAAAAAAACTTTTTACAGAAATGATAAAATCATGCTCCTTCATGAACCAGGTGGTCACTTCATTTTCTCCTTCTTCATAAAAACTTCGCAGGAACCCTTTTTCTATAAAATAGACGTCTGTGTAAACCTGCTTTTGCCGGAGCAAAAGCTCTTTTTTCTTCAGCTCCATTAGCTTCAGGCGTATGGCTATTTCATTTAGAACCTCCGGCTCGAGCGGGTGAAGGTTCAGGAGTATGTTTTTCAGCGATTCCGGCAGCATATGTTGTCAGGTAATTTTTTCGTATCCGGACAAGCGGTCTACAGTATTAAGCATCCAGCCTATTTACTAAAGAATAACAATCCGGGACTTTTATTTTTTTTAAAAAATTAGTATTTTAGGCAGGTAAACGCACCTCCACCAAAACTTTCGAACCAATGAAAAAGAGTCTTGCCCTCTTTGTACCGCTATGTGTACTCCTAATTTACATTTTTTCTTGTGGCAAAGAAAACAGTTCCGAACCGAATTATAATGCCACGATTTCCACACAATGGGAATTCAAAGAAGGTTCAAACAATTACGGCGGCACCATCGACTCGGCCTTTATGCAGGCTGGTTCCAGCGGTGCGAACGTTGCAGTGACCGGAAGGTCCAGCGACAAAACAGGGCTGATACTATTTGCCATTGAGAATTTCGATACAACTAAACCAGCAACTTACCAGGTCAACCATGTAGGTTTCACCTACATGAAAAACAACGCGATCATCTACCAAAGTGATACCGGAAATTTTCAGATCATTATCACCAAAATCAGTGCAACATCAATAAGCGGAACTTTTTCCGGCACCGTAAAAGATCCATTTGGTGCCAGGAAGCAAATCAGGGACGGAAGATTTACGTTAACGCTTAAATCAAATATTCCGCCTCCTCCGGCAGCAAAAGACAGCGGCTGGGTGAGCTTTTGGGCAAAAGGTAATCCTAATGGCGGTGGGCCGATAAAGGTGAGAATAAATGACAAAACAGAAACCATCAGCGTGTTTACGTCCTCTGCTCCTGCCGACTGCCAAACAGCGGGTACAGCAAGATTCAAAGTGCCTGTTGGAACTTATACATGGGTAGCTGCTTCAAACACTCAGGATTCGGTTAAGGGCACCGTTACCGTTAGCAAGGGCGGGTGTGAAAGAAAAGAAGTTGTTTTGCAACAAACCGGACCAGTTATGGGCCAGGTGGAATTCTGGGCGAAAAACTCCTGCACCGAAGGTGGCAGTATCAGAATTAAGATTGACGGAAAAGACGAAAAATCAATAACCACTTTTACCAGTACCGAACCATCTGATTGCAGCCTCTCAGGTTGTGCCACTTTTTCTTTGTTACCGGGCGAACACTCATACAAGGCTTATTGCGGTAAGTCAGACAGCATGGAAGGAAAGATCACTATAACTGCAAATCAGTGCATTAAAAAACAAGTAACCTTCACCGTTGCTGCTGCAAAGTTTGAACTTACAGCCACCAGCTGTTCTTCTGCCACCTTCCAGGGCAGTTACTACACGGGCGTTGCGCTTACTTCCGCGAATGCTGTTACGATCAGTGTAAACGTCATCAGTCCGGGCACCTATACGATAACCACCGGTAAAAGCAATGGCATTTCGTTTTCCGGCAGCGGCACCTTTACCACAACAGGTGTACAACAGATAACACTATACGGTTTAGGAACGCCGGGAAATGACGCTATGGCAAATGTTCCGATTGAGGTAGGTACCTCCAGATGTAGTCTGCAAATTGCAGTTAGCGCACCGCCGCCAACATCCGGCTCCTGGAGTTTTACCGAAGGTGGCGTAACATACAGCGGCACTTTTGGAAGATACAATAGCTTCGGCGACGATCTTGTTTCCGGCAAAGTAATGACGCTATATGGCTCCGCCTCTACCGCCGACACAACATTTAGGATCAATGTTCATTTCAATGGCTCGCCTTCACAGCCTGTACCAGGCAATTATGTTTCCGAGCCAAATAGTTTTGCCATTAATTCTACTGAGGTTACAATGTATACAGATCTGCCGCCAAACGCGAAATATATCTATTACGAAAAATGCGGCACTTGTGCATTGTCCAATCTCAAAATAACGGTTACCATTTCATCTTATGATGCGGCTACGAAAACAGTTGCCGGCACATTCTCTGGCAACGGGTGGAACAAAAAAGGCGATGTAGTAACTATTTCAAACGGCAAGTTTAAAGCAACTTTATAGCACCTATTATTGCTTACGCCGAATGCCTAACGCTTAATGCAGCTCAATTTTCTGCATTAAGCGTTAGGCATTCGGCTTTCAGCGTTCAGCTGTTTTTCTCAATGTTCATTTTCAACCAGTTCTATTTTTTAGTAAATTCGCAGCACTTTTTACGGCTGTCCCAGGCAATAAAAGAATTTTTCCCTCTCTGATTGACTATGACCGCCGTGTAAAGCATTCATTGTCACAATTCTAAACATAATACACATGGCTTTCGATTTAGACCTGATCAAAAAACTTTACGCCGGTTTCGGTGCTAAGGTGGAGACTGCCCGCAAAGTTGTTGGACGTCCGTTAACGCTAACAGAAAAAATATTGTATGCCCACCTCTGGCAAGGCGCAGCTACCCAGCCTTTTGAAAGGGGAAAAAGCTATGTTGATTTTGCTCCGGATCGCGTTGCCATGCAGGATGCGACTGCGCAAATGGCGCTTTTGCAGTTCATGCAAGCGGGTCGTGATAAAGTTGCCGTTCCTTCTACTGTACATTGCGACCACCTGATTGTAGCTAAAGAAAACAGCAAAGTGGACCTTGACAGAGCAGTTCACGAGAGCAGCGAGGTTTATGACTTCCTTGCTTCTGTTTCTAATAAATATGGTATCGGTTTCTGGAAACCGGGTGCGGGTATCATTCACCAGGTGGTGTTGGAAAACTACGCTTTTCCTGGCGGCATGATGATTGGTACAGATAGCCACACGGTAAACGCAGGTGGCTTGGGTATGATTGCTATCGGTGTTGGTGGTGCTGATGCCTGCGACGTGATGGCCGGCCTTCCTTGGGAGTTGAAGTTCCCTAAACTGATCGGTGTAAAACTCACAGGTAAATTGAATGGCTGGACCGCTCCTAAAGATGTTATCTTAAAAGTTGCCGGTATTCTTACTGTAAAAGGTGGTACCGGTGCTGTTGTTGAATATTTCGGCGAAGGCGCTACAAGCATGAGCTGTACAGGTAAAGGTACTATCTGTAACATGGGTGCAGAAATTGGTGCAACCACTTCTACATTCGGTTACGATGAAAGCATGAGCCGCTATTTGAAAGCAACCGGCCGCGAAGAAATCGCAACTGCTGCTGACGCTATCAAAGAACACCTTACTGCAGATGCTGAAGTGTACACAAATCCTGAAAAATATTTCGACCAGGTTATCGAAATCAACCTGAGCGAATTGGAACCACACTTAAACGGACCATTCACTCCGGATTTAGCCACTCCTATTTCTAAAATGAAAGAAGAAGCTGCTAAAAATGGCTGGCCTACTAAAATCGAAGTGGGTTTGATCGGTTCATGTACAAACTCTTCTTACGAAGATATCAGCCGTGCAGTGAGCCTTGCAAAACAAGTAAAAGAAAAAGGTCTTAAAACAAAAGCAGAATTCACCATTACTCCTGGTAGTGAGCAAGTTCGTTTCACTATCGAAAGAGATGGTTTTCTTGATATTTTTGACCAGATCGGTGCAAAAGTTTTCGCAAATGCCTGCGGGCCTTGCATTGGTATGTGGGACAGAATGGGTGCTGACAAGCAAGAAAAAAATACCATTGTTCACAGTTTCAACAGAAACTTTGCTAAACGTGCGGATGGTAACCCTAACACTTACGCGTTCGTTGCTTCTCCTGAATTGGTTACAGCATTGGCTATTGCAGGTGATCTTTCTTTCAACCCGCTTACAGATACTTTGATAAACGAAAAAGGTGAGAAAGTAAAACTGGATGCTCCAACAGGTAATGAATTGCCTCCAAAAGGTTTCTCTGTTGACGATCCGGGTTACCAGGCTCCGGCTGCTGATGGCAGTGGCGTTCAGGTAGCAGTTTCTCCAACCTCTAACCGTTTGCAATTGCTGGATCCATTTGCTTCATGGGAAGGTACAGACCTTAAAGGTTTGAAACTCCTGATCAAAGCAAAAGGAAAATGTACAACTGACCACATCTCTATGGCAGGCCCATGGTTGAAATTCCGCGGTCACCTTGATAACATTTCCAACAACATGTTGATCGGTGCGGTTAACTTCTTCAACGAAAAAACTGACCTTGTTAAAAACCAGTTGACTGGCGAATACGGCGCAGTTCCTGCAACTCAACGTGCTTACAAAGCAGCAAACGTTGGTTCAGTAGTAGTTGGTGATGAAAACTACGGTGAAGGTTCTTCACGTGAGCATGCGGCTATGGAGCCTCGTCACTTAGGTGTACGTGCGGTTTTGGTGAAATCTTTCGCCCGTATCCACGAAACCAACCTGAAAAAACAAGGTATGCTGGGATTGACTTTTGCCGACAAAGCAGACTATGATAAAATTCAGGAAGACGATACAATCGATATCAATGGCCTGACTCATTTCGCTCCAGGCAAACCATTGGAACTGGTATTGCACCATAAAGATGGCAGCAGCGAAATCATCATGGCAAATCACACTTACAACGATCAGCAGATCGAATGGTTCAAAGCCGGTGGCGCATTGAACATCATTCGCAAGCAGTTTGTTAAGTAGTAAGTTTTAAGTAATACGTTTTAAGTTGGCAGCGAAAGTTGCCAACTTTTTTTATTTTAGAGAAGACACGTGGATTTTAAGATTGTATGATCGGTGAATATTAGGTAATCAGCAGTTGAGGTATTATTGGGCCATTGTTGCGTCGCACACTTGTACAGCAGAATTTCTATTGAGCGAAGAATATCGGATAGAGCGAAGCCGTTGCGCTTACTTAGCCCGTTAACGGCCGCATTCTCCTTTTCAAGTTTTATATATCAGTTTGACGAAGTCATCTTTTGATTCGCATGGATACTTTAAACTTGCAGCCTCGCAATTGCGTACCTGGTTCAAAACTATTTATTGATTTTTTATGAAAAAACTCTTAGGATACATCTTAACACCCATTTTTTACTTTGTATTTGGGCTAATACTTTGCGTGTTCCATGTAGCGCAAGTAATTGCACTAAGAATATTTGGAAAAAATGCGCATAAGAAAACAGTAGATGTAATGAATTTTTGTCTCTTATACAGCCTTTGGATTTTAGGAACACGCATACATATAAAATACAAGTTTAAGCCGCCCGTGGATAAACCAATCATCTTTGTAGCCAACCATCAAAGCCTGTATGATATTGTTGGCATTATCTGGTTCCTGCGCAACAATTATCCAAAATTTGTTTCTAAAATAGAGCTCGGCAAGGGCATTCCAAGCATTTCTTATAATCTTCGCCATAGCGGAGCCGCAATGATTAACAGGAATGATCCCAGACAAGCAATTACTGCAATAGCAAAACTTGGAAAACTAATAGAAGAAAATAATTATAGTGCGGTAATATTTCCTGAGGGCACAAGATCAAAAGATGGAACAGTAAAAGGTTTTGCCGCTGCCGGGATCAATGCGTTATTGAAAAAAGCTCCTGACGCATTAGTTGTGCCTATAGTGATCAATAATAATTGGAAACTAAACCGCTGGCGATTTCCCATGTCGGTCGGGGAACACATAAGCTGGACCGTTCTTCCCTGCATTCAAACCACAGGCAAAGAAATCGCAACTATTGTCTTAGAGGCGGAGAACGCCATAAGGGCTGAACTAAGTAATATTTAGTGAGTTAGCTGCAAATCAGCAACAGCACTTTGCTTCGCTGCTCCGTGAAATTCACAAGCACTCCGCGCCCCTTTGCACCTTTGCCTGCCCGACTAAAGTCATTCAGGCGGGCGTGAAGCCTTCTAACACATTATCGAAATATCTATTTGACACAACGACCATTTTGTCAAATATTTGCATCCTTTGGTAATTTCACCATCTTAATGCATCTTATATAATTATCAGTAAAAAATAAACCCCTTATGCTAAAAACCTTGTTAGGCATTGCTTTGTGCCTGTGCGTGAACGTATCCGTTTTCTCGCAGTCCCAAACCGCAGACAGCGAAGGCTCTCAGCAAGCCTCTAACCTTAAAAAATTGGATAAAAAGGCAAAGTACGGTGCTTACCTCATCAACAAACAAATTGAATTCGGCACCTCCAAAGGCATCAACGGCCAGCCCGTAGTTACCGCCGAAGAAACCGGAAATATTGAAATGGCCAGCATTGAGGAGAAAGCCATCGTTGGGTACATGCTACCTTTTAATACATTCGTCAAACTAAAGGATTACGACTTCCAGATTTTTTACAAGAACAATTTCAAGACCCAAAAATATCCGCCGGAAAGAATTTCGCTTACCGATGAAAGCATTTTCCAGGACGACTCCTACGGCATGGTCTACGGCTTTAAAGCAGAGGAATCGGGCCAGCGCTGCCGTTTTAAATACAACTATCAATACACTGACGCGAAGTATCTGACACGCTTGTTTTTCCACGAATCTTTTCCTGTAAAACAGCAAATCATCACCTTCAAAGTGCCCTCCTGGCTTGAGCTGGAAATATTGGAAAAGAATTTCGACGGCTACAAAATCAAGAAAGAGGTAAAGAAGGATAAAGACTATACCATTTACACTTACAAGGCAGATGATATGGCGGGCGCAAAGACAGAAAAAATGTCGCTGGCGAAACCTTACTATCTTCCACACCTGATCCTAACCGTTAGAAGCTTTACAGTAAACAAGCAAAAAATAAGCGGCTTTAAAAATGTGGACGACATGTACACCTGGTACAGCCTGCTCTACAAAAAAGCCCAAAACAAAACGGACGTTTTGAAGGCTCAGGTAACCAAACTAACAGCAGGCAAAACGACGGATGAAGATAAAGTGCGTGCCATATATTACTGGGTGCAGGACAACATCCGCTACATTGCCTTTGAAGAAGGTTATGCAGGCTTTGTTCCCGAAACAGTACAAGATGTTTACAATAACAAATATGGCGATTGTAAAGGCATGGCCAACCTTGTTACAGAAATGCTGAAACTTGCAGGCTTCGATGCCCATTTCTCATGGATCGGCACAAGGGAAATTCCCTACGATATTACAGATGTACAATCTATGTGTGTAAGCAACCACGCGATATCTGTGCTTTACCTTAAAGGCAAAACATACTTCATCGACGGTACTGAAAAGTATGCTGCGCTTGGAACAAACGCCAGCCGCATCCAGGGCAAGAAAGTACTGGTTGAAAATGGCAGCTCTTACAAACTAGAAACAGTGCCGCAGGAAAACATGGAGAACGACAAAATAAATACCGTGTCCAACCTTGCTATCGACGGCGATAAACTTACCGGACACATGACTGTTACTTTTGACGGTGAATCCCGCCACTTGTTCCATTACATTTACAACAATGTGCCTGTCGACAAACGTAAAGACTTTGTAAGCAGCCTGCTGCAGGTTTCCGGCGAAAACACGGAAACTTCCAACATTAAAACATCTGATTTTACGAACAGGGAAATTCCTATCACCGTTGAAGGCGATATAGAAGTAAGCAACCAGATCACAGAAATTGATAAAAATATTTACACAACCATCGACTTTTTCCCACGCAACATCATGGGCTTTATGCCGGGAGAAAATAGGAAATCGCCAATCGACTTGGGTAACGCTTTTGTAGCCACAGATAAAATAATGCTGAAATTGCCTGCCAGTGCAAAGCCCGGTTCAATGCCAAAAAAATTCACTGCAAACTTCAACAAAAACCAGGTGGATGCAGAGTACGCATTCAACAACGGTCAGGTGACTTTACAAAAGAAAACAGTAATGGCTTCGCCTGTGATACTGCCTGTCGACTTTGATGCGTGGAAGAAATTTGTCAGTTCCATAAAAGAGTTTAACCGCAGTAGTATTTCCATTATTGAATAAACACTTACAACTCCTTTACACAACAAATGTAAGATGGTGAGTTCGGCACAATGCAGTTGTCATTTCTACAGACCATCTAACCGGATAAAATATAACCAGATGAAAAAAAGTATTTTAATCATAACCTGTGCCTGCCTCGCTTTGCAAAGCATGGCGCAGCGCCACATCAATAAAAACGAAATCAGCATCATTGAAAAAAATCTCAAGAGCGATCCCCTTCTTACAGATGATAAAGACTTCAGCATAAATGCCTCTCCACAATGGTCGAGCGAAGGCGCGGTAATTCTATCGCAAAAAACCAGTTTTAGTTTCGACAAAAAAGGCTTGAGTGCAGGTACAATTATCGGCCGCAATTTAGTTGGCTTGTTGATGGCGCTGCCTACATTTGGCTACTCCATTTATGGCGCCAATGCAGGCAACGGCGCCACTAAAATGATAGTGGAAGAAACAGAAAGAAGAAAGCTTTTGTTAAACGACAAATATTCGCTTGAACAATATTCTGTTCTTTACTTCAGGCTGTATGCAGAGAAAGATGCGTTTGCGGCACGTGTGATAAAAAAGGATGGCTCAACAAAAAATGTTGACATAGAAGACGCCATTGCAGTTGATAATCCAAGCGCCGTTCCTGATATCTTTAGAAGTTATACCGACAGAAGATTTTCTTCCACCTATCGTCCTAACTACTATAAAATAGCAGTGCCGGATCTGGAAGAAGGAGATGTTATAGAATATGAATTCAGAAATATCAATTCAAAACAATTTAGCAACAATCCATCTTACAAAGAGTTTTATCCGGTGTATTACGTTTGCAACAGATCAATGCCTGTTGTAAAACAAATCATAGAAGTAAACGTGGAAGATGAAAAATATCATCTCGCTTATAAAAACTTAAAAAACACTCCGGCCTTTACCGATGCCACAGACAAGCACGGCAACAAAGTGTACCGCTGGGAAGATGATAACCGCGACAAATATGGCAACATAAAATTTGTAAACAGATACACAGAATTGCCTGTAATGAAATTCCAGGTGAAGTATGCCAAGAACAACAGCCAGGGCTTGATATGGTTTAAAAGCGATGACGATATTAAGAAAGACATGCAGCCGGAAGAGTTTGTTGAAAAAACAAAGATTATCTGGTTTGAGCCAAACAAAATGCAGGGCGCGGCATTCGGCGATGATGCGAAAGGGAACATCAGTGCAATGGAAAATGCGATTTACAAAGAATTGAAAAAGCATGGCATCAACAGTGCAAGCGATGATGAATATGTACGCAAAGCTTACTATTCTATCCGTTCTAAAACGGTGTATAATAATTGGGACGATTACACTTTTGCTAAAGTTTTTTCCGCACTTTTAAATGAAAGAAAAATTCCGCACGAAGTAATTGTAACTACAAATAACCAGTTAACGGATCTATCAAAAGTGGCCTTTACTTCAGAGCTTGGCTGGCTGATCAAATACAACAAAAAATATTATTGCAACCCGGATGAACATTTGAATCCAGAAGAAATGCCGTCTATTTACAATGGCAACCTTTCTGTAAGATTCAATCCTAATAATACAAAGGAAAAGGAAACTGTAGAGCCGCTTCCTGTTTCTGATACGCTTGCCAACTCAATAACCGTACAGGTTATGAGCAAAATGCCAGACGTTACTCAATCTATTTTAAGTGTTGAGAAAACAACAGAAGCCAAAGGTCTTGTAAAGAGCGCTTACATAGATGATGCGCTTGCGCTCACTCCTTTTATGGAAAGCGATTACAGAAACTATGATGGCACCGGCATGTGGGAAGGTTTAAGTTCTGTAGAAGAAGAAAAAGCTACGACTGAATTTAACCATCAAAAAAAGGAATGGAAAGAAGACAAACCGCTAATGATGGAAGAGAATGCCAACGACCTCTATAACGATCAGGTGGAAAAATATACGAACTTCCGCGTAGTTGATGATGGCCGTAGCTACAAAAAAAATCAGCTCAAATACGTAGAGAATTTTTCGCTGAATGAAATGACTTCAAAAGTTGGAGAAGACATTATCATTAAGATTCCTTTCCTTATGGGCGAGCAAACAAAAATTAAAAAAGCGGACCGTACACGTACATTGCCTATCAACATCAACTACGAAGGCAACTTTACATACAACATCGCGTTCGACATTCCCATAGGCTACACTATTAAAGGATGGGAAGCTTTGAATGCACGAACAGACAATGAGTTTGCAAGTTTTACCAGCAAAGCAAAAATTGTAAATAATCAACTGTTGATTCAAGCTAAGCAGGTATTTAAAAACGTAAACGTAAAAGCCGAAAACTGGCCGGCTGTAGTTACAGTTCTGGATGCAGCATATAATTTTTCTCAAAGGAAATTATTGCTGAAGAAGATTTAGGAGAAACCTAAAAGTTTTCAAGATATAAGTTGGCAGCGAGAGTTGCCAACTTTTTTTATGGCACACGGATGACACGGATTGGACGGATTTACACGGATTTTTTGAGTGAGCACGCAGATGACGCTGATTATGCAGATCGACAGAGATCCTGCTCCGCTGCGTTCGCCGCTTGCCCGAAAGAATTTCATTCAGGCGGGCGTGAAACATAACGGGGCTTTGCGTGAAGCCTTTCCGCATTTAAGATGCCGGTTTATTTTCGACATCAAATAACTCTTTCAATTTCTTTTGTAAATCTTCTCCGTACAAGTTATGGGCAATGATCATTCCGTTTGGATCGATCAGGATATTTTGCGGTACAGCGGTTATTCCATAAGCTTGGGCTACCCTGTCGTACTTGCCTGTGAGGTCGGAAACATGATACCAGCTCAAATGATCTTTTTCTATCGCGAATTCCCAGGCAACATTTACGGTATCAAGGGAGACACTAACAATTTCCAGACCATGATGGTGATATTTTTCATAGGCCAGCACCTTGTTGGGATTTTCCATTTGGCATGGTCGCCACCAACTCACCCAAAAATCAAGCAAGATATATTTTCCCTTTAGTGATGATAGCTGAAAGGTTTTGCCCTTTACATCAGTTGCTGTAAAATCCGTGAATGGAAAACCCGGCTGCATTTTGCTTGCAAGCTTTAGACGCTCTGACAGATCTTTACCTTCTTTAGAAAATTTCATTCGATATGTAAGACTTACAAACAAAGGATTGATGAAATCATAGTTGATATTTCCACCCGCCAGTTCCCAAAGACAATGTACACTGACATAAGAGTCAGGATGAGTTTTGACAAACTGGAGTTTGCAGTCAGCTATTTGTTGCTGCAAAGCGTTAGCCATTTGCCTCTCGGCAAACAAGCCCGTAGTGTCATTGTTTTTCTGTTGTCGGCGCCAATACGCCTGGTTCTCTTCAAATATTTTCTTCTCTATTGGGCCTATGGTCCTATGCAATATTTCCCAGTCACTATGTGATTGCATCCCCATAAATTTTGCTGTAGAAAATGAACTATCCGCATCAATAGTTAAAACACCCGGCTCAAGAAAAGTACTTAAAAGTTCATGATTATAAACCGAGTCGTACTGCGTAAAAAGATATCGCACACCTTTATCACGCTCCTCTGGAGTTTTAAATCTCCTAAAATCAATCCATGCAATAGATGGCTCGTCCAATCTAAATTTTAATACAAAAGAGCCGCTCACTATTTTAACAGAGTCGGATTTTCTATGGCCACTTCCTGTTACAATAGTTACAAGCACTTTTGAAAGAGGGCGCACATTCTTAAAATGGCCTTTTATAATAAGATTGGATGAATCTTTTTGTTGACATTTTCCCGGCCAAGGAACGAAAAACAAGATCAGCAAACCTAATACAACATCTAGTTTCTGCATATGAAATAACAAGACGATTGATCATATAATTTTACCCCATCATTCAAAATCCTTTAACTTTTTTTAACTTCTTTGCGGCTTTGTGCCTTTGTGTGGAATTAAGCTATTCGACATGTTAGCACAGCGCATGTCGAATCACAGATAAAAGGAATTTCAATTCCTATAAACCGGTTAATTAATTAAATTTATACAAACACCAGAAATGCTTACAGCCATCCATCCAAAGCTCCCAATGCGCAGTAAAGCTGCAACGCGGGATTATTATCTGAACAAACTTGGTTTTATACAACTGGGAAGCCTTGACTGGGATGGTTATTTGATGATTGGAAAAGACAATATTGAAATTCATTTCTTCGAGTTCAAGGAACTTGACCCAAAAGAAAATTATGGACAGGTTTATATCAGGGTTAATAATATTGAAGTATTTTATCAATCTCTCATAGACGCAAAAGTAGCAATCCACCCTAACGGACATTTGGAAACGAAGCCCTGGGGACAAAAGGAATTTTCATTGCTTGATCCTGATAATAATTTGTTGACATTTGGAGAAAGTATATAATTTACAATTTGATGCAACCCTACAAACCATTCCTGATTTTCTAATTATTATTCTATATTAACACAACCCTTTATGAAAAAAATCCTTACCATCTTAACCCTATTATTATTTTTTGCAAACATTAAATCATTTAGCCAAACCATTAATTTATCAGCCGACAGCGTAACTGCTCTTCTTTGTAAAAAATGGGAAGTAAGTTATGTCATAACCGGAAATACCAAAATAGAGAAACCCTCAGACATGGGCAATATTAGCTACGAGTTCAGCAAGGATAAAACATTTGTATTGACCAGCGACAAAGACAAGATAAAAGGTACATGGCTATACGATCCTAAATTAAAATCAATTAAACTGGCAGTAGGTAAAGAAATGAATATGAGTATCTCTTCTCTTAAAAAGACGGAATTCATAGTGATTGCCAGCCCTGCGAATGCAGCGCCTGATTCAGAAAAACTCAAACTTGTTTGTACTGCTAAAGCCGGATAGTTGTGTGTAAGGAGGGTTGTAAGACCTGACAGGTTTTTAAAAACCTGTCAGGTCTTGTGCAGCACCAATTGAATATTATCATTTCGCAGTTGAAACCAACAAGTCGCGGAATAATATCGAGAAAATTTAGAAATTAAAAAACGCAGCCATTGAAATCTCCGGCGCTTTGGTGATTTAATAAATGGAATAGACTGAAGGTATAACCTTCCCATTTTCCATACGCTCTATGGACTGCCTGTCGTTACCACAAGCGCGAGCACCACAGGGATTACGACCCAAGATGGGCGATCTTGCCAATTAATTCACAATTGAAGAAGGAATGCAAGAAACAAAATCAGCTCAGTGAGTGGATTTTTTCGTTCCATAAAAAGTAAACTATTTCTTAAATAATGAGTATTTTTTAATGTGCTTACAACCTTTGAACGAAGAAGAAAACTTGTGTTTTCCCGTTTTGGACTTCTTAAAGATGAGTAAATCAATTGCTTAACATGAAAGAAAATAAAACAGCAATCAACAAAGACATCGAAGCTTATAACGATGCACTTGCAGATGAAGACAAAGAAATTTGCGATGTACTGTCGCACGAAATAACTCTTCATTTGCCGGAGGCAGAAAATAAAATATGGCACCGGCATCCAGTTTGGTTTCTAGAAGGAAATCCTATTGTAGGTTATAGCAAATTAAAAGATAGTGTTCGCTTATTATTTTGGAGCGGACAATCATTCGATGAAGAAAAGCTACAGGTAGAAGGATCGTTTAAGGCCGCCGAAATGCGCTATACCGCTGCATCGCAAATAAACAAAACCCATCTGAAACGATGGTTGAAAAAATCCAGAGAAATTCAATGGGATTATAAAAATATTGTGAAGCGAAAGGGAGTATTGGAGCGCTTGAAATAGAGATTTTATATTCAATCTATTCCATTATGAAACCCAGTCTTGTTTACATCATTTTATTGTTTTCACTGAAAATTTATGCGCAGGTCTCCATTAAAAATACCAGCCTCATTAAACCAGATACAAATGTCCTGGCGTATGGCTCGGAAAATATTTTGGTTGTTTCGGGCACCTCTGCAAAGGTTGACCTGGTGTCACGCGTTGGAAATGCGGTAACTCCAACGGGCAGCAATCAGTTTGCGATCCGTGCGCGAAATCTGAATCCGGACACGCTTTCAGTTCTTTCCGGGAAGAAGTTGTTGTTGAAAAAAACATTCTTGATCGACACTACATTTTCGATTAAAGTTCATGTCGGAAATATAACCAATGACACGGCGACCGTGGGCGAAATCCTTGCCAATGGAGGAATAAAAATTGTTGTAAATAGTCTGCGTAATAAGCCTCTTAGTATAGTTGGATTTTATACAACTTTCATTGGTCCAGCCTCGGATACTCTGGCAAAACTTATACAGCACAACGGCAATTTATTTTCCAGCGAGCAGCAAACCGTCATTAGGGGTTTGACTAAAAATTCAAAGATTATGATTGATGTGGTATTACGGGGTTCGGATTCGAGAGACAGGGCAGTAGGGCCTTATTTTATCTTTGTTAAATAATAAATTACCTTGCTCTGCCTGTACCTGCAATAAGTTCTGCGCAAAACCTTATCTTTATTAACACAAAAATGAAAGCACATGGCATTACCCGTAAACAATAAAGGAAAAGGGAAAGCAGTTGGCAAAAACCAGCCTGCGGCAAATGGTTCTAAATTCATTGCAAAGCCAACTTCAAAAGTGACTGGCGGCGGAGGAAAGAAAATGGTGAAAACAGGTGGTAGTCGCGGCAGCTGATGACATTTTTTTATTGAATATGCAAATGGCTTGATGTTAACTCCTCAAGCCATTTTTATTTATTATCTATTTAATATCCTGAAAATGACTTAGTTATAAAATAACTTATCGACTTTTATTTAACTATTTATTAAAATTATTTACACTATATTTGCAAATCATTTGAGCTACTTTTAGTCAAGAAATTATCATTCATCTTCTCCGGATACTTCTTTTCTGATCTTTTCCTCAGATAATATTTAGCTTACCTAATAAGCTTTATTCGCATTATTAGCAGCCATTAGTCCAGTATTAAATTATTTGTGCTCAATCTGTCATAATGTGAGCAATTAAACGTTGACCGCTGTATCATTTAAACATGCGGTCGCATTATTTAGAAATTAAAAAGATATAATGACATTTGAACAATTAGGTATCATAGAACCTATTTTAAAAGCCCTTCAAACTGAAGGCTACACCAATCCCACCCCTATACAATTGCAATCAATCCCGGCAGTGCTGGAAAGAAGAGATATTTTGGGTTGCGCACAAACAGGAACGGGGAAAACTGCCGCGTTTGCTATTCCCACCTTACAAATATTGCACGGTCTGCACGCTGATCATAAAGCCCATAGAAATATACGCTCACTGGTTCTTACTCCCACAAGAGAACTGGCTATACAGATCAATGAGAGCTTTGCGTCATATGGTCGCAATACCGGTGTGAAACACCAGGTTATTTTTGGAGGAGTTTCGCAGCATAACCAGGTAAATGCGCTGCGCAATGGTACAGATATTTTGATCGCCACACCCGGAAGGCTACTCGATCTCATAAACCAGGGTTACATATCTCTTCAGCATATTCAAATATTTGTGTTGGATGAAGCGGACCGCATGCTTGACATGGGCTTTATACATGATGTAAAAAAAGTCATCAAAGAATTACCTGAAAAAAAGCAAACGTTGTTTTTCTCTGCAACGATGCCTCCTCAAATCGCACATCTTGCCAATTCGCTTTTGCATTTTCCAATAAAAGTTGAAGTGGCGCCTGTTTCATCAACAGCCGAAAAAATAGACCAATCGGTGTTTTTTGTTAACAGGACAGAAAAATTACCATTACTTGTTCATTTGCTGCAGGCAAAAGCAATTGATCGTACCATTGTTTTTTCTAGAACAAAGCACGGCGCCGATAAAATTGCAAAAGGGCTTAAGAAAATGAATATCGCGGCAGATGCTATTCATGGTGACAAATCACAAAATGCCCGTCAAAATGCTCTAACCAATTTTAAAAATGGCAAACTGCAAGTGTTAGTGGCTACCGATATTGCTGCAAGGGGTATTGACGTGGACGCACTCTCACATGTGATCAATTTTGATTTACCCAATGTACCGGAAACATATGTTCACAGAATTGGTCGAACAGGCAGAGCAGGCACGAGTGGCATAGCTTTTTCATTTTGCGATAGCGAAGAAAGGCCATACCTGAACGATATTAATAAATTGATCGGGCTAAAAGTTCCTGCGGAAAATCATCCGTTTGAAGCTTTTGAAACAAAGCAGTCCGCAACACCGGTTGTAACCAAAAAACCTGGATACAGCAAGCCAGGCAAAAGCTTTAGGAGAAAAGAAAACACACGTAAGGCTCTTTCATAATTCAGTAACAATTTAAACACCTTCTATATGCACACAGAAGAAATTGAAAAGTTCATAGATTCTAAAACATCGGCTGATACTAAAGTAAAAATTGACTTTAAAAAGAGGGACGCCATTTACGGCCTTTTTGTAAAAGACAAGGATTACGATGATCTTAAATCGAAGAATCTTTGGAGAATTGTTCCAAAATCACAATTTGAAGAATACAGCAGGTCAAACAATATGGGGCTTGCCAAGATATTTAATGGAGTAGATTTTTCGAGGCTTACAGTCTATAAAGAGAAAGAGGTGGTGTAATAAACTAATCAAGTTTTTCAACCGGACTAAATATCAAAAAAGAGAGGCCCTCAGTCGAAGGGCCGCTCTTTTTTATTATATAGTAAAAATCAAAAGTTAAAAGGCAACACAGCGCTTTTGAATTTTGACTTTTAATCTTTTTACTTATGCTTATTGATATTTTACAAAAAACGAGCCTTTTGTTATTTGTCTTGTTTCCACGCCATCCAGCACTTCTCTTCCCACAAATTCAAATGTAGCCGTCATGGTTTTCTTGGTAGGATCGTGCTGCGTGATTTTTAGCGTACCGGATTCTGCAGAATACATTTTTCCGGATGTTCCATTTATTTCACTATAGTCTGTTGTATAAAGCTGGTTAAGCGGATCATAAGTATATGAGCCCACTTTTGCGTCCGGCGGTATGGTAAATGCAAATATTTTGGACGCATCCATTCCGGCGATATAGATTTGGCCAAGCGTTATTTGTGCAGTAATTGATTTTGCCTGCCATGCAGTACCGTTGATGGTGGCTTTTAAATAAGCATCTCCTGTAGTCGGAGTTGTTGGCAGAGAGGTTGAATAAGTTAATTCAAATGCGCCTTCCGTAAAGGTGTAACTGGTTCCATCAGTGGGGTTAAATGTTTTCGATTGAAACGTTCCTTTGATAACTTTTTTATCCGCATCAATTGATGTTATCGTCACTGTGCCATTAGCACTCGCAGGATCATTGGACCCAACGGACGAATATATATTGGCAGGTTTGGTATAATCCGGTTCGTAAGTCAGCAATCCTTTCAAAGCTGCAAAAGAAACGTCGTATGTGCCCACAGTGTCTCCCTGGAGAGTGATTGTAACCATTTGTCCGTTGCTGCTTGTTCCCGTTATGTTGATCATCCCATCCTTAATTGTAACGCTTTGTTTATCTGCAGCTGCCGCCCAGCCAACGCCGTTGATACTTGCAGTAAAAGTTCCGGTTGACGTTCCTACACTGCCTCCATGACCCAGGTCGTAACTTATTTCTTTCTGACATGAGCTCAGTGCGAACAGGGTAATTGTAGTAACCAGGAAGGCAAGGAGGGATCTAAATGGTTTCATAACTTTTCTTATCTGTTACGAATATAAATAAACGCTTAAAAAAAGTTAAGCTTTATTCATAAAATACTGACCGATCAAGAAAAATTGAGTAATTACCACAGCCGAGTTCAAAGCGAATGTAGCCGTGTAGCATTGGTTACGATTTATACTACCAAATATTTACCACTAGGCACCGAAAACCTACGTTTCACTAAAAAAATTCTCTAAACGCTTAGGGCAATACAGACTGTTGCACATTTTCTAATTTCTAACTCCTAATTCCTAATTCCTAATTTCTAGCCAATCTTCTCCTTCGCCCACCTCAGCGCAATTTCCAGTTGCTGCTTCATCGTAAGATTTGTATTGTCGAGAACAATGGCATCCTCAGCTTGTCTAAGTGGGCTTATATCCCGGTGAGAATCTATATAGTCACGCATTTCGAGATTATTCTTAACCTCGTCAATAGTTACGTTTGGATTTTTATCGTAGAGTTCTTTAAATCTTCTTTCAACGCGTATTGCATTGTCTGCCGTCATGAATATTTTCAAAGCGGCTTTAGGGAAAACAACAGTTCCAATATCTCTTCCATCCATTACAATGCCCTTTTTCTCCCCCATCATTTGCTGTTGCTTAACAGCAAATTGGCGCACTTCTTTTACCGCAGCCACATCGCTTACTTTTTCAGCAACAACAAGATCGCGAATTACGTATTCAACGTTTTCATCGTTCAGGTACATTTCCGACTGGTTGCTATGTTCGTTATAACGAAAATCGAGCGTAATTTTCCTCAGAGCTTCCTCTACCGCTTTATGTTTGGTCCAGTCTACGTGATTACGGAGAAAATACAATGTGATGGCTCTGTACATCGCGCCGCTGTCTATATACACATAGTTTAATTCTTTAGCCAATTGCTTAGCCAGAGTGCTTTTCCCGCAACTGCTCCACCCGTCTATCGTTATAATTATTTTCTTATGCATCAGGTTTAGTCAAAATTAAAAATTCAAAAAGATTTCACGCAAAGGCGCAAAGGGAACAACAAGTTCGCAAAGGCTTTTTACATTTCTCGAGGCTATCGCAGCGAAGCAACGACACAGCGAACTGATAATAGCTTATCATACTCTCCCATAAGCAACAGACTAATCAAACATCAACAAAAAAAATCCGTGTTCATCCGTCCAATCCGTGTCATCCGTGTGCCAATCTCAGTCTAATCAGCGTCATCCCCGTCCGAACGGCTTCAGCGGGGCGGGTGCGTGCTCCCTCTCCCCGCAAAAATAAAAAAAGGAGTACAACATATGCTGTACTCCTTGACTATTAATTTATTTCTTTTTATGCCTGAGACTTCTCAGAAGAAATTTTTGATTCTTTTAAACTGAATTTGATCTTGCTGTTTTCTTTATCCAAATCTGCTACCAGAATATCGCCGTTCTTCACTTGCATATTCAGTATTTCTTCTGCTAAAGGATCTTCAAGGTATTTCTGAATCGCCCTGTGTAGTGGTCTTGCACCAAACTGCACATCGTAACCTTTTTCTGCAAGGAAGCTTTTCGCCTCTTCTGTCAGTTCGAGTGTAAAACCAAGATTGTTGAGGCGTTTCAACACACCTTTCATCAGTATATCAATAATGGTGAAGATATTTTCTTTTGACAAAGAATTGAATATGATCACATCATCAATACGGTTAAGGAACTCTGGAGAGAAAGTACGTTTCAATGCTTTCTCAATTACCGCTCTGCTGTTCTCTTCAGAATTAGCAGTTCTTGCAGCAGTTGCAAAACCCACACCTTCACCGAAATCTTTCAATTGGCGAACACCAATGTTAGATGTCATAATGATAAGTGAGTTTTTGAAATCTACTTTGCGGCCAAGTCCGTCAGTAAGCTGACCATCATCCAGTACCTGCAACAAAATGTTGTAGATATCCGGGTGTGCTTTTTCAATCTCGTCAAGTAAGATTACAGAGTAAGGTTTACGTCTTACTTTTTCAGTAAGCTGACCGCCTTCTTCATAACCCACATAGCCCGGAGGCGCACCTACTAAACGGCTCACGGTGAATTTTTCCATGTATTCACTCATGTCTATTCTTATCAGTGCATCTTCGCTATCGAAGAGATATCTTGCCAATGATCTTGCCAACTCAGTTTTACCAACACCAGTAGGACCAAGGAAAATAAAGCTACCAACAGGTTTCTTAGGATCTTTCAATCCCACACGGTTACGTTGAATGGCTTTCACCACTTTTTGAATGGCTTCATCCTGACCAACCACCATGTCGCGCATATCATTACTCATGTTGCGCAGCTTTTCTGTTTCAGCCTGCACCATGCGTTTTACAGGAATTCCTGTCATCATGCTCACTACTTCGGCGATAGCATCTTCGTCTATCGGGTAGCGTTTATGTTTGCTTTCTTCTTCCCAGTTGATTTTCGCTTTTTCAAGCTCTTCCTGTAAGCGTTTCTCAGTGTCGCGTAAAGAAGCGGCTTCTTCAAACTTCTGGCTCTTAACAACTTTGTTTTTCTCGTTCTTCACATCTTCAATCTTCTTTTCAAGATCTACGATTTCCTGAGGAACGTTGATATTTTTCAAGTGCACTCTAGCACCCACTTCATCCAGCACGTCGATTGCTTTATCTGGCAACAAACGGTCGGTCATGTAGCGGTCACTTAGTTTAACACAAGCTTCAATTGCTTCCGGAGAATAAGAAACGTTGTGATAATCTTCGTATTTGCTTTGAATGTTTGTTAATATCTGAATGGTTTCGTCTACACTTGGTGGTTCTACAATAACCTTTTGAAAACGACGGTCAAGTGCACCATCTTTTTCAATGTACATTCTGTACTCATCCAAAGTAGAAGCGCCTATGCATTGCAGTTCGCCACGTGCCAATGCCGGCTTAAAGATGTTTGAAGCATCCAGTGAACCGCTGGCACCACCGGCACCTACGATCGTGTGGATCTCATCGATGAACAGGATCACATCACGGTTCTTTTCCAACTCGTTCATGATCGCTTTCATTCTTTCTTCAAACTGTCCACGATATTTTGTACCTGCCACTAAAGCAGCAAGGTCAAGCGAAATAACTCTTTTGTCAAACAACACGCGGGATACATTACGCTGAACGATGCGAAGAGCAAGCCCTTCCACGATAGCTGTTTTACCAACTCCCGGTTCACCGATCAGTATCGGGTTGTTTTTCTTTCTGCGGGAAAGTATCTGTGATACCCTCTCGATTTCTTCCTCACGACCAACAATAGGGTCGAGGGAGCCTGTTTCTGCAAGGCGTGTAATATCACGTCCGAAGTTGTCTAGTACAGGTGTTTTACTTTTTGTGTTTCCTGTGGTCTTAGATTTTTGCTGAGCAAATTTTTTCTCCTCATCGAAATCATCTTCGTTCTCATCAGAAAATTCACTCCTAACTTCATTGCTTCTTACCACGCCAAGTTCATTTCTAAAAATGTCGTAATCCACATCAAATTGATTTAAGATTTGCGTAGCAATGTTTTCCTTGTTCTTTAAAATTGAAAGCATCAGGTGCTCTGTTTCTACAGTTGGGCTCTTCAAAGCCTTTGCTTCCAAAACAGTTACTCTTATAACTTTCTCTGCCTGCTTGGTCAGTGGTAGGCTATTAATGTTTGCGATATTCTTGCCTGTCTTATCCTTAACTGCCATTTCCACTTCCTTTCGCAGTTCATAGAGATCAACATTAAAGCTCTTCAGAATTTTTATGGCCGTATTCTCCCCTTCTCTTATCAGGCCAAGCAACAAGTGCTCGGTGCCGATAAAATCATTCCCCAGCCGTAAAGCCTCTTCCCTGCTAAACGAAATAATCTCTTTTACCTGGGCTGAAAAATTATTATCCATTTTATTTAATTGTGTGTGATACAATATTAACAAATATATTTGACTTACTGTTGCAACATAATAACGTAGTGAGCTTGGTATTATTAACATTTACGAGAGAATGTGCAAAAAAATTTTCGACTAACTAACGTTAACATTACAATATATAAAAGAACGAATTATGAAGGTCAAAATTGATACCAAGGAAAAATTCCATGTCATAACATTACTTGACGAAAGTATTGCTGCTAATATGACAGCAGAACTGGCTGAAAGATTGCTTCCGTACCTGCAAAATGTCGTTAAAAATGTCGTATTAATCATGGAAAAGGTAACGACAATTGACGAGCCTGCCGCCGACGAGTTACTAAATATACAACAACAATATTATGATAATGGTGCTTCATTTGTTATTTGTCAACTGCAACCCGATGTAGAGCAATTCTTGCTTGATACGGATAAGCTGGAAATGATGAACGTAACGCCTACGGAAAGCGAAGCCTGGGACATAGTACAGATGGAAGAAATAGAGAGAGAACTGGGGGAAGACGGAATGTAGAGACGGATAATTATCCGTCACCATTGCGAAATGACGAGATCTAGAGACGGATTATCATCCGTCTCTACGACAAAATACAAAACCAAACTGCCTTATGAGCGAAACAACAACTGCAACCGAAACAACAACAAAAACCGGCTTTATTCCATCACTTCGCCTGCTGGACGCTACGATGATCGTGGCGGGCTCTATGATAGGATCAGGAATTTTTATCGTTACCGCAGATATTGCCCGTAACGTGGGCAGCGCCTGGTGGATCATAATGGTATGGCTCATTACAGGCTTTATGACCATTGTGGCGGCGGTGAGCTACGGCGAGCTGAGCGGCATGTTTCCTAAAGCGGGTGGCCAGTACACTTACCTGCGCGAATCTTACAATCCTTTAACAGGTTTTCTTTACGGCTGGAGCTTTTTTGCGGTCATTCAAACCGGTACAATTGCCGCCGTGGGGGTGGCTTTTGCCAAATATGCCGGTTATTTCTGGCCGGCTTTAAATATGACCAGCGAGAATATCCTCTTTTCCGTTGGATCGGTTAGTATTTACCCCGCACAAATAATTGCCATTGTCATTATTCTGCTCCTTACCTGGATCAATTCCAGGGGCGTTGAAAACGGAAAACTCATTCAAACGACTTTTACCGTTTCCAAACTAATTGCCATGTTCGGGCTTTTGGCCTTTGGCTTTCTTTTGGCGAAACACAGTTTCTGGCATGAGAACTTTACCGGAGGCTGGAAGGCCGCACAAGATCTTGGGGAAAAAAATACCCAAGGTGTGCTCGTGCCAACGGGCTGGAAATCAATTGGTGGGGTTGCCCTTATAGGTGCGATTGCAGCAGCCATGACCGGCTCACTTTTCAGTAGCGTGGCCTGGGAAGGTGTTACGTTTATTGCCGGGGAGATCAAAAATCCAAAACGCAATATCGGGCTGAGCCTTGCACTTGGAACTTTCATCGTTACGCTTATTTACATCGGTATGAACCTGATGTACCTGAATGTTCTTCCTCTTAATGAAATCGCCTTTCCACAAGAGGATCGGATTGCCGTGGCAGCCGCCAGCAAATTATTTAGTACGGCGGGCCCTATTGTAATTGCCATTCTTATTATGGTTTCAACTTTTGGCTGTAACAATGGCTTGATCCTCGCCGGTGCAAGGGTTTATTATACCATGGCAAATGACGGCGTGTTTTTCAAAAAAGCCGGTCAACTGAATCGTTTTCACGTACCTCAATGGGCACTTTGGGCGCAAGCCATTATGGCATCTGTACTTTGCCTTAGCGGTCGTTATGGTGACCTGCTGGACATGGTGAGTTTTGTGGTAGTTATTTTCTACATTCTTACTATTATCGGCATCTTCATTTTAAGGAAAAAAATGCCCGATGCTGAAAGGCCTTACAAAGCTTTTGGGTATCCGGTTTTGCCGATTATCTACATCATTCTGGGTCTTACTTTTTGCGGTTTTCTTTTGTACATGAAACCGCTGTATGCAGTACTGGGATTGGTGATTGCCTTGATCGGCATCCCAATTTATTATGTGGCCATTTCGAATAAGAGTAAATAATTTCTCTTTCAATATTTTCAAAGACGCTCTGAATTTTCAGGGCGTTTTTTATGGCCGCATGTTAACGGCCACCCGTAGAGACGCATTGAATACGTCTCTGTTGCACCATAAACCTGTTTCTGTTCCACAAACCCGCTGTATTAACAGAGACGCACTCAATGCGTCTCTACGGAGCTCAGGTAGTATTCCGTGTAATCTGTCCAATCAGTGTCATCTGTGTGCCTAAGGTTTTTTGATCTTTGATCTCTACATTTGCGTTTCAAACCGATAAAGAACAATGGATTTTGATAAACTCTTTCAGCAATTCAAAGATGTTAAGGTGGGCGTTGTTGGCGATGTGATGTTGGATACTTACTGGTGGGGGCATGTGGAGCGCATTTCTCCCGAAGCGCCCGTGCCAGTGGTGAGCCTCGACAAACGGGAATTGCGCATTGGAGGCGCCGGCAACGTAGCCCTGAACCTGGTTTCCATGGATGCACAGGTTTCTATTTTTTCTGTTATCGGCAAAGATGCAGATGGTAAATTGCTGAGTGATCTTTTCGCTCAAAACAAGATCAACACTTCTTACTTACTGAAAGACGAAGGACGCAAGACGACCAATAAAACCCGCATCATGAGCCGCAACCAGCAAATGATGCGACTGGATTCTGAAACAACAGAAGACATTCCTGCTTCTACTGCAGATTCATTATTGAGTAATTTGCAGCAATACATCGTGAATGAAAAACCGTCTGTTATCATACTAGAGGATTATAATAAAGGCGTACTGACAGAAAAACTGATCACTGACGTTGTTGCGCTCTGCAAGCAGCACAACGTAATCACTGCAGTTGATCCTAAAAAGAAAAATTTCTTCGCTTATAAAAATGTGCACATTTTCAAACCAAATCTTAAAGAAGTAAAGGAAGGTTTGAATATTTCCATCGAAAAAGTAAATCTTGAGTCGATGCAGAAAGTACACGTTGCGCTTTGCGAAAAACTCAACCACGAGATTTCATTTATCACGCTTTCAGAGAAAGGCGTTTTTTACCAAAACAGCGAAAAAGGTGCTATTATTCCATCTCACATAAGAAATATTGCAGACGTTTCCGGTGCGGGAGACACAGTGATCGCCGTAGCATCTTTACTCTACGCCATTACAAAGGACCAACACTTAATGGCGGAAGTTGCTAACATCGCTGGCGGTCTCGTATGCGAGGAGGTAGGCACGCAGGCGATTAATAAAGGAAGATTGCTGACAGAATGTAAGCTGCTGTTAGGGTAGTTATGAGTTTTGAGTAATTAGTTTCAAGTACGGTTTTCAATATAAATTATAAGCTGGCCCATGTTTAGCATTTTAAACGTGGGCCAGCTTATTTTGTAACCTGAGGCTTGCCCAAAACCCATTACTCAAAACTCACAACTCAAAACCTTCGCTTTTTCCTTTTGAAAACCTCAAACAAATCCCGCCCCTCACCACCGCCACATTTAATGTTTTTCCCAAAATCTTCGACGCGTTGCGATTAAATATTATTTAATTTCACAGGCATATTTAACCAAATATTTATATCTCATCTAAAATATGTCGAAATACTCATTGGTTATTCATGGTGGCGCCGGTACGATAGTGAAGGAAGACATGACTCCCGAATTGGAACTTGCTTATACAGAAGGATTAAGTGAGGCGCTTGACGCCGGTTTTGCAGTATTAAAAGAAGGTGGATCTGCGGTAAACGCCATCAAAGCAGCAATCGTTCTGCTGGAAGACAACCTGCTTTTTAATGCCGGTCGCGGTTCTGTATTTACCAAAAAAGGTATTCAGGAAATGGACGCTGCAATTATGGATGGCAGCAATCTTGCAGCCGGTGCTGTTACCGGTGTAAGAAACGTTCGCAATCCTATAGAACTGGCCACGGAAGTGATGCGCAACAGCAATCACGTTTTCCTGAGCGGAAAAGGAACCACCGAGTTTGCCATCAAACAAGGCGTGAAACTGGAAGCTGACGACTATTTCTTTTCGCAGTTCCGCTATGACCAATGGAAAGCAATTCGCGATTCAGATACTTACTCTCTCGATCATACGCACCAACGATTGGAAGAATTGATGAAGGATAGAAAATTTGGTACTGTAGGTGCCGTAGCCTGCGATATGCACGGCAACATTGCAGGTGCCACCAGCACAGGCGGCATGACCAACAAAAAATATGGTCGCATTGGTGACAGCCCGGTAATTGGAGCCGGCACTTATGCCAATAATAAAACCTGCGCTATTTCATGCACGGGTCACGGTGAAATGTTCATCCGTTCAGTAGCTGCTTACGATGTAAGTGCATTAATGGAATACAAGGGATTGAGCCTCCAGGAAGCCATGGACGAGGTGGTAAATAAAAAACTAGTGAGCATGCACGGTGAAGGAGGCATGATTGGCGTGGATGCTCAAGGAAATACAGCAATGATATTAAACAGCGCCGGCATGTACCGCGGTGTGAGAGATAGTGATGGCAGGTATGAAGTGAAGATGTACAAATAGCAATGATTGAATAAACTGAATGTTTCAAAGTGTGAGATCACTTTCCAAATCAAGCACTCAGTTTATTCAGTCCATTCAGTTTATTCAATTACTCCGCATTCGCACCACCACTTTTTTATACCCCAGCGTTCTCAAAAAATTCTCCATAATGGATATGCCTTGTGTGTTGGCTTTGTTAAGCACACCCTGCTCGAGGGCGCGTTGAACAAGTTTATTTTTGATCCTGCTTTTTACCTGTGTTATTTCATCGGGAAGCCAGTCTCCGGTTTCTGAAAAAGTACTAACATCAGATGGATTTACGATCACATCCAGTATTTGAGATTGTGGCATTTGTAAAGACACAGAATCTTTTTCTGCAAACACATCTTTTTCTGTAATCTTTTGCAAGTCCGTGCCAGTAATTACTTTTCCTTTTGCTACCAGCACTACTCTTGCAAAACCTGATGGCACGGTGCCCGGTACGGTGTACTGCAATATTTTTGAGATGACATTTTGCTGTGTGTACTTTGTTGAATCCATCACCACTTCATCGTACACGGTTATGGTAAATAGCTGGCTTATTTGCTTGATGTCTTTTATTAGGATCGGTGTATTGTCAATAACCACGGGCTTTGGCGCAAACACGTCGTGAAAGGAAGGGATAACATCCAGTTTCCTCAAAACAAAAACAAGCACTATTACTGCCAGTACAGTGATAACAATATTTCTAATGCTTTTAATCATGTTGAATATTTATTTCCGGTCTTTTACCATAAGAAATGTTTACTGATTCGAAGCCCAGCTTTTTCAAAAAATTCGTCACAAACAAAGTTGTATTCTTCTCGGTCGTTTCCATTACACCCAACTCTTTCACACTGTTTCTTATTTGATTTTCGGCCTGTGTAAGCAATGCATCTCTTTCTGCATTATTAAAATCATCTCTTAAAATCGATACTTCCTTGTACTCCACTTTTATTTTTTCCGGGGGGATACTTAGCGAAAGCATTTGTGGTGGAGGTAGATAGATGGTGATATTTTTCCCTTCTATCACTACATCATTTTCAGTCAGCCTGGTTAAATCAACACCGGCTTTAATATTTGCCTGGCAGGAAATTAATATTTTACGATCGCCAAGTTTGTACCATGTCTGATCATCACTTGCTTTTACAATTTTGGTTACCACATACTCAGTCGTCGCAAGGTTACCCATTTGCCTCAAGGCAAGAACCTCCTGCCGTTGATCGGGCGCCTTATGGCACGAAATGATGGCCAGTATTGGAAAAGCTATAGCGCTGTAAAAAAATTTCATCATATTTGCGGAAAGTAATTAATAATTAATAAAGAATAATTAATAGGTGTAGCATAGCCGCAAAACATATGCCCTCTTATTATTCGATAATAAACAAAGTTTCTTCTACTTGTGAAGGTCGCACTATTAATTATTAATTGTTAATTATTAATTGAAAATGGAGAAATACGCTGTAATAGTCGCCGGAGGTTCCGGCTTGCGAATGGGAACAACCGTACCTAAACAATTCCTTGAGATCAATGAGCGACCCGTTATCTGGTATACATTGAACACTTTCCTGGAATCATTTGACGATCTCGAGATCATTCTTGTTTTGCCGCAACACTATGTGGAAACAGGCAAAACCATTATTGCCGATATACTTGATCCCAAACGCGTTCAAATTACAACCGGCGGTGCTACGAGGTTTCACTCTGTAAAAAACGGACTTGATCTTGTTAAAAAACATTCCATCATTTTCGTACACGATGGCGTAAGATGCCTTCTTACCACCGATCTTATTCAACGATGTTTCCGTGGTGCGATGGATCGTGGCAATGCTATCCCAGCCATTGTACCTTTCGACAGCCTGCGCATTGAAACTTTTAACGGCAACGAAATTATTGACAGAAATAAAGTGCGCATTATTCAAACGCCGCAAACTTTTTACTCAGATATTATTAAAACCGCTTTCGAGCAGGATTATCACGAAGCCTTTACCGATGAAGCAAGTGTAGTTGAGCAACTTGGCATCAAAATACATCTAATCGAGGGTGAAGAAACAAATATCAAGATCACTCATCCTTTGGATCTGTTGATTGCAGAAAAAGTACTGGAAGAACGTGCTTTAGGGTTAAGTTAAAAATCAAAATTAAAAAGTAAAAACTGCGTCAGCGTGACTGCTTCTAAAGCTTTTTTAATTTCGACTTTCAACTTTTGAATTTCAAAAAGTTATCTTTAAAGGATGGTTTCACTTTCTGATAAACACACTTTTTTTAAGCTGATAAATGATTTTGAGTATGTACCCTATACTCAAACGGAGGGCTGGTATAAATACAATTCTTTTTCAAAACCTGAAGATGTTGTTTTTATCGTCGACAATGTAGAAGAACCGTCTATCGCTTGTTTTGGTTATGTAAAAAAGTTTTTTGGCCTTCGTCTGTTGATGATCGAAGGCGAGTGCCTTAAAAAGAATACAATTTCGCGGCAAATCGTTCAATCATTTTTTGAAGACATAACAAAGCTTGGCTACGACTTTGTCGAGGTCAGTTCCATCGCCATTTACAATCCCGAATACGAGATAGGTATCAGAAGCGCGGGGTATTTGAAACCCGTTGGTACTTTCTCGGTGCATCTTTCAAAAGTTATTGATCTGCAAACAGAAATCGCTTTCAGCGGAAACTGGCGAAGAAATCTGAAAAAATCAGAGAAGCATCACTTACAATTTGAAGTGATTGAGCATGCTTCACAAAATGACATCCATACATTTCTTGAACTCTATACCAAACTACTGTCTGATAAAAAGATTTATCACAACATAGCACCTGATCAACTGAAATATCTTTTGGCAGATACCCGTTTCAAACTAGCTGTTGCGAAAGACGACAACGACAAAACGAATGCAGTTTTCATTTTCTTTACAGACAAAACAAATGCTGTTTCGTTGTTTACTGCCAAATCAGAAGAAGCAAGAGACAACGGAGCGATGTTTTTTATTTATGCAAAACTGTTGGAACACTTACAGCAAGGGGCGCATAGGTATTTTGATGTGGGCCGGTTAATACCTTCCATGACAAAAGAACTGAACGGCGTTTTTGATTTCAAAGACGGCATGAAAGGCGATTATGTGATTTACAACGACGAATGGTCATGGTATAAAAAAAGCCGTTACCGCACAATGATGTATTTTGTTAAAAAGTTTTTAATGAAAAAAAGAGAAGCCTGATAAGCACTATGTCAATAAAGATTTGTATGATGTCCACCAGGCACTATATGCTAGATGGAAGAATTTATACCCGGGAAGCTAAAACACTGCAAGCCCACGGCTACCAAGTTCTTCATGTCGGTTATGGTAATGAGGACAACCATTATTTTACTAAAGATGGTGTTGAAATCATACAACTTAAAAAACTCAAAAAAGGCAAGTCTCTAAAAACAGCTTTTCAATCTTTCAAACAATCTTTCCTTGAAGATATTTTTGACGTCGCGGCAAATGCAAAAGCTGATGTTTATCATTTGCACGATTTGGAATTGTGCAGAATAGCACGCCGGCTTCAACGCCTTCCTCACAAACCAAAGGTGATCTATGATGTACATGAGCCGTACCTCGAAAACTTTTTAGACTTTTGGAAATATTCCTCTTTGCCCAAGATCATCTTTAATGACATTCCCGCATTATTGGCAGAAAAACGTTTTTTGCCAAAGGCAGATGCACTTATTGCAACGGAAAACAATGTGGGAGGACGCTTAGCAAAAAAGAACCGCAATACTTCAATTATTCATAATTATTCCTATTTTGATCGCAGCCGCATTAATGCCCCGGCAAAAAAATATGACCTTGTATACAGTGGAAGCATTAATAAAGCACGGGGAATTGAATTCATCGTGGAAGCCGTGCATGAATGCAAAAAAAGAGGCGCAGACGTTTCATGCATGCTTGTCGGGGGCTTTGAGACAAAAGATCATGAAGAAAGCGTAAAAAAGAAAATTGCGGTCTATAACCTCGGCTCACAATTTCACTTTCCCGGTCATGTGGCTTTTGAGGATGTAGATGTTTTTTATAACCAAAGTAAGATTGGTATTTGCCTGCTCCCTGCGAACAGGACGTTTAAGATCGCACTTCACGTAAAACTGTTCGAATACCTGCATTTTGGTCTGCCGATTATTGTTTCCAACTTTGGTCATATGAAAGAAATTGCCGAGACTGACGATGTGGGGTTTGCTGTTGATCCGTACAATGCCAATGAAATCGCGGATAAAATATTGTATTTGCTTCAGGACGACCGCTACCAAAGTTACTCAGCGAAATGCACTGAAGTTGCTGAAGCAAAATATGTTTGGAAAAATGAAACGCAAAAGCTATTGGACATTTATAGTAACTTACTGAAATAAAGTAAGGCATTTGATTCAGGTGAACTCATTTGTAATATGAAAAAACTAAGAGATTCTATTTATGTGCTATTGCATTTACAGAAGTTTATTGCAAAGATTGTTAATGAACAATTAGTCTTAAACAATTTAAAGCAGTCAGCTTTTAATTCCACTTCAATAGGTATTTCAAACGAAAGGCATTTAGACCGGCAAATCATAGTTTCACTAACCACCTTCAACAAACGGATTTTTGAAACCTATGTTACAATTGAATCGCTCCTTCAACAGACTTTAAAGCCAAACATGATCATACTATGGCTTGCAAAGGATGAATTTTCATTAGATACAATTCCTTTATCTCTTTTAAACTTGCGTGAACGGGGATTGCAAATTCGCTTTTGTGATGATATTAAAGCATACAAAAAACTGGTTCCGTCATTGGAGTGCTTCCCCGGCGAAATAATTATTACAGCGGATGATGATATTCTGTATCCGCGTGATTTTGTAGAATCGCTTGTGGCGAGCTATAAAAGCGCTCCGCACCTGATTCATTTTTGCAGAGGCCACCAAATAAGACTAACTGAGAACAACCAACCGCTTCCGTATAATAAATGGGGACACCAAATAACCGATACAAAGGAATCGTTTTTAAATTTTCCGACAAGTGGAGGTGGCGTTTTGTATCCGCCGGATTGTTTTCATAAAGACATTACGAATAGGGATACATTTATGAAATTATGCCCAACCGCGGATGACGTTTGGTACAAAGCCATGTCCATTCTTAAGAGAACTTCATGTAAATTGGCGTACAGAAGTCTGCCCTGGGAAGAGATGTTCATTGAAAATACTATACACAAAAATCTGAGGTTATTCAATGTAAATGTTGTTCAAAACCAAAACGACAAACAAATACAGAATGTTTTTGACCATTACAAACTATCTGAAATATTAACTAACATCGAATAGGTTGCTCTTATTTATTTAAGCTTTCTATGACTAAACTTTCTATTATAACAATTAATCTGAACAATGCAGATGGTTTAAAAAAAACCATAGAAAGCATAATCAACCAAACATTCACCAACTATGAATATATCATAATTGATGGCAACTCAACCGATGAAAGTGTGAGCATTATTAAACAACACAGTGAAAAAATAAACTATTGGGTAAGCGAACCTGATGCCGGAATATATAACGCCATGAACAAAGGCGTCATAAAAGCGACAGGCGAATACTGTTTGTTTTTGAATAGTGGCGACTATCTTATTAATTCAAATATTTTAGATGTTGTCTTTCATAGCAAGAACCCTAATGAAGATTTCGTATACGGAAATATTATGCGATTAAATAAAAATGGAAAAGAATATGAACACAAGGCTCCTGAGAAATTGACATTCTTTACCTTTTATTTTTCCTCTTCAATTTGCCACCAGGCCATTTTTTATAAACGTGATCTGTTCCAGAAATATGGACTCTATAACGAAGATAACCGCATAGCCTCCGATTGGGAATTTAATACACTTGTTATCATCAAGCATAATTGTACTACTCGATATTTGAACGAACCAATTTCATTTTTTGAGAAGAATAATTTAAGCGCTAATGAAGAGATGAATGAAATGGAAAGGCAAAAAGCATTGAGAAAGCACTTCGATGAGAAAACCTTAGCGGACTATGAATATTTCAAGCAATTAAGACAAACGCCAATAGTATCATACAATCTGGAATTAAAGTCAGATTTTTTAAAAGCCACCGTATTGTTTTATTTAAAAGTGCTGGTAAAAATCCAACTTCTTTTTAGCAAAAAGTAACCTTGTGCAAAGTTGTACAACATGAGTCTACCCCTTCAACATTGAAATTGGCCAGGGTAGATTATTATACCTCAAAAAAAAGTAGGATTGATTGATGGCGCCAAAAACTTTGTAGAAGTGTGCAATTCCTTCTATATCCGATCCCTCAAAATCCAGCAATAATGGCTGCCGGGAAAATTCACGTATCAAGCTGTCAACAAGGAAATGATTTGCACGTTGCACGCGGGCAGAAGAGGGTATTACCGACAAAAGAAAATAAATTCTCTTGTTATCTTTTAAGCACAAGGACGCCGCAGATATCTGCTCTTCTTTGTCATTAACACACCGGGCAACAATCATTCCTTTCCGTTCAGCAATAGCGACTGCTTTATTCAATCTTGAAAAACCATCAACAGAGAGCTCTATTTTATTTTTATAGGTATCCTTAAACAATTCTACAACTGTCAAGTTTTCTATATTGCCACTATAAGTAAAACCTTCCTTTGCACTCCTGTGCAGATTCTTTTTCAGATCATTCTTATAGTGTGAGGCAATGCTTGCATAATCCGCGCTGATATCTAAAACAAAATTTTTCCTTGAAGAAGTCTTCTCGAAAGGGTTTAAATAATTCAGATTAATCTCTGCGAAGCGAAACGACTTTTGCATTTGTGCGTAAAATGAATGCGCATTGTTTGCTGCAAGTGTTTGCGAAGAAATAATCCCCAACTGTTGTGTAAAATCCGGCTGATATAAATATTTAATGCCCCACTTTTTTCGCCATGTCAGCGGCATTATCTTCTCATAATCGCCTACCACCAATGCATCCCAATGATCAGCCATTTCATCGAGCCACCAGGACCTGGCGTATATCAAACCATTTGTCGCTGCTTCGATACGTGCATCCCATTTCGCAACATCAATGTCTTTCCGCTGTATGTAACGTATTGTTTCGCTCATGAAATGATTAGAGAGGCATTTTGTTGCCGAAGATTTTTCTTAACGTTAGATTTTGAATGTCTATGCTAAATGATATACGTTTGCCAAAGGTATTGGTTGAAGGATCTGTTTGTAATTCATTTTTGAAATCCTTGCTGTATACAAGTGGTGCATAAATATTGATCACGTTTTTCAGCAACGAAAGCTGTATACCTCCAACATATAATATTCTGCTTCCGGTAAAATTTACATCATCCTTATCCCAGGCATCTGCGGTAGTTCCAAAGTCGACAAACAATTTTATCGGTATCCATTTTGGAATGATCTGGTAAGGCAATGTTGTACTCAAATTAATCGCAGCAACCCAGTTGTCAGAGCGGTTTGGCAACGAAGCAAATTGATCCGTGTGCAAAATCTTTAAGTCGCCGTCACGCATCATTATTTGCTGACTTGCTATTCCGTCATTGTCATTTCTGCCAAAAAAATAATTGCTGTAAGTGTAATCTTCATTTCCTTTTACGGCGGTAAGCTTTGGCATGTAGCGATAGTTTTCAAACTGCTTTGTAGTTGTACGGCTGCCTATATAACCAAACTTCGCAGCAAACAAACGAACATTTGCACCTCCGCCTTTTGCATAACTTAAGAAATAATTTCCGGTGACAGTCGCTTTCCAAAATGATGAACTTTGTTGCAATTGCAATTTTGCATCATACGGATATATCACGCGGTTGTTGTCTACACCAAAAGTCAATTGATTTATGTATCGCGTGGAATAACTGTTTGCAGATGGATAGTAATTAGAATCTGCAATCTTCTCGATATACTTAAAATTATTTTCCCCGATCAAATATGTTTTCCATTCGATCCATTTGTGCATGGAACTTAGCAGAGACCTGTTTGCAAATTCAACTTTAAGCGTTGGCGCAACTTTATAAAATCCGGCAAAAACTTTATTGCCGCTGCTATCAAGTCCGTCATTGGTTGAGAATTTCGCACCGCTCACCGCAAGCTCGACGTGTTTTATTTTCTGTGATGGCTGATACCAGTTGTAGCCCACGCGACCAATGCCGGCAAAAGCTTTGCTGACAGTAGCGTACATGGGCGCAAGCACGAATTGCAAACGCGGCAGAGGCAATTGATAGTCGTGTATAACGGCGCCCACCATTAAATGATCATAGTTATTAAAGCCAATTGCCGGTGCAAGGGAAATGTATTGTTTTTTATCGGTATCGCGCAAACTAAACAACCATTCCAAGGCCAGTTTCTTATGATTTTCTTTGTTTTCGAGTGATCCTTTTTTATCGAGCTTGGTCCAAAGATCATTAATGGATTGACCGCTTGTTTTTTCCACTATGTTTTTAAAATCTTCCGGTTGCGGATGTTTGAATTGCCATTGCCTGTAGTACTCATGCATGCAGGAATCGAACATGGATTCTCCAAGTTTCTTTTGCAATGCCCTCATCCACTCTGCCGTTTTGTAATAGGTAATCATTCCATAATTCACTTCCGTAAATTGGTCAGCTGGAGTGTTGATGGGCTGATCCTGTTTGACGCTTTCAAGGCTAGTCATCAATAAGCCTTCAAAGTCATAGGGCATCCGTTTTTCTACCCAGCCCTTTGGTTTTAACGAATCATTTTTATGATCGTAAAAAGTGTTAAAACCTTCATCCATCCATGCATATGTACGTTCATTAGTTGCAAGAACGCCCTGCAACCAGTTATGCCCCACTTCGTGAAATATTGTTTCCCCAACAGTTAATCCATCATCTGCAGGAGCCAGCATTGTAATAGTTGGATATTCCATGCCACCGTACGACTTTGTAACCACGTCTTCCTGCACAGCACTTACAGTATTAAAAGGATATTCACCCAGCCACTGCGAATGTTTTACTATTGCATCCTTTATAAACTGTATGCTGTTTGTCCATTGGCTTGCTTGCGGTTTCAAATAAAACGCCCACACATTGATCACTCGTCCTGATTGCAATTGCAGTGTATCATTTTTTACAATGAAATTTCTGTTTGCAAACAGTGCGAAGTCGATGACATTATTTTGAATGTAGTGGAGGGTTTTGGTTTCAGTTGTTAGTTGGTGGTTGTTAGTTGTTATATTTTGTGGCACACCTGTCCTGCTTTTTGCGTTGGGCGTTGGGTGTTTAGTCGTAGTAGTCTTTTTCTTTGCCGGCGCTGTCTTTTTGCCTTTTGCATTTTGACTTTTTACTTTTCCCTTTTGACTTACTTGTCCTTTCTGACTCTCCACAGGCTGCCTCGCCTTTTCCGTTAACCATGCCAACTCATCTTCGTTTTGCAGATCGCCGGTTGCGGCTACTACAAAATCTTTAGGCAGCGTGATCGTTACGTCGTAGTTGCCAAATTCACTGTAGTATTCTCCCTGGTCAAGATAGGGCATTTCGTGCCAGCCTTTTTTATCATACACTGCAGGCTTAGGGAACCATTGCGTGAGTTGGTATGAGTGGTCCAGGTGACCACCACGTGAAAAATTATATGGTAATTGCACATGAAAAGGCGTTGTGATGGTGGAGGTTTTTCCGGGAGCCAACGGAATTGGCAGGAGCACTTTTACAACGTCTATGTATTGCGGATGATCTTCTATTTCTGCAGTCAATCCATCTATTTTAAAATCAAGCCTGTTGATATAGCCGCGTTGCATTTTGTTGGAAAAATAAAAATCTGTTCTTCCATTTCTCAGCAATTGTTCGCTGAATGCGGTTTTATCATTCTTGTAGGCATTGGGCCAAATGTGGAACCAAATGAATTTTAAAGTATCAGGAGAATTATTGGTATAGGTGATTGTTTCAAAAGCATCGAGGGTTTGATCGATATCATTGAGTTTTACTTTGATCTGGAAATTTGCCTGCTGCTGCCAATAGCTGCTTTGCGAATATGATCGCAAACTGCCAAGGCACAGAAAAGCCAGAAAGAAAAATGTAAGGTTAAGGCGCATTTTCAAAAATAGGGAGATTAACGGGGAGTTGAAAATTGAAAGTTGAAAATATAGGAGCGAATGCGATTCGCCCCGTAACAAAAACCAGGCAGCTCTCTGAAGCTTCCAGCTTCGGAGCAATATTCTGTTGCCTTTGGCAACAACAAATACCAATCGCCGGAGGCAATAAAATACAACTCCGAAGCTATAAGCTTCGGAGAGCTGCCGAATTGCATTCGCCCTTGCTGCATGCACACGATGCAACAAATTTTATACAAGAATCTGGAATATCGCTACACGTGCAATTTTCATCAGGGCGAACGCGATTCGCCCCTACATTTTCAACTTTCAATTTTCAACTTTCAATTACTTCCCCTTTCCCGTAAAAATAATTCTCAGCGTGTAGATCATGATCTTGAAGTCGAGAGAGAGAGAAATGTTTTCGATGTATACAAGGTCATACTGCATACGCGTAATCATTTCATCTATATTTTCCGCGTAGCCAAATTGCACCATCCCCCATGAGGTAAGACCCGGTTTTACTTTTAGCAGGTATTTGAAATAAGGTGTTTTTTGAAGGATCTGGTCAATGTAAAACTGACGTTCAGGGCGCGGCCCCACCAGACTCATTTCGCCTATTAAAATATTCCATAACTGAGGCAGTTCGTCAAGACGCCATTTGCGCATGGTTTTGCCCCACTTGGTAATGCGTGGATCATTCTCTGAAGAAAGGGCCGGCCCATTTTCCTCAGCGTCCACTCTCATTGATCTGAATTTGTAAATAGTGAATGGCTTGCCTTTATAACCAGTTCTAATCTGCTTGTATATAAGCGGCCCATTAGAAGTAAGTTTCACGCGAACAGCAACAAACAACAATAATGGCGACAATACTATGAGACTCGCGAATGATGCTGCAATATCAATTAAGCGCTTTACGTTTTGCTGCCAGCCTGTAAGAAGGCCGGTGTTGATTTCCGCCAGCAACGGCGTATAAACGTTGTTTGTTTTTACAGAACCAGAAACAATGTCGAGCGTTTTGGGAATGATCTTTACTTCGACATCTTTTTCACTTAACTTATCGAGCAAAGCCTCGATATCTGCATAATGTGATTTGTCCATTGCCAGCACCACCACTTTAATATCGAACTCACGCAACACATTGTCCAATGAACTTAATGCTCCTAAATAGGAAAGTTCATTAGAAAAAACGTTTTTATGCGCACTTAAAAAACCGACATAATAATATCCGGTGAGGTGCAGCAAACCCTTTGTTTGCTTGTATATTTCGTATGATGTTGCGTGATCCCCTACCAGCAAAGCATTGAACCTTATGTCTCCATTTTTCAATTGTCGCTTTGTAATGGAGAGCAAAATCCACCTGCCTAAAAAAGTAATAAAGAATTGCAGAAAAAGAAAAGAGAAAAAAGCAATGTAATAAAAGGTCAGTGAGCGTCTTATATCGTTCACCCTCAATATAAAGAACACGCAAACACAGCCGATAAGCGAACAGATGAAGGTTATATTAAATTCATTGAGTCGCGATTTTTTATACAACGACTCATAACAGCCAACGATAAAATAGATGATCACCCATGCAAGAGGCATTAAAAACAAACCGATGGCAAAAGGTGGATTTATCCGGAACTGTTCTGAAAATGAAAAGGGAATTTTCAAGAGTTCGCAGCGGATGGCATAAAATAAAATCCATGTCAGCAACGCCGCCAGGGCATCGCTAACAATGTACCATGCATAAGGAATCTTTTTATTGGCTGGCATTCAAGACTTATGCGTTAATAGTGGTATTTTTTATCTTATTAAGTATTTGGTGAGCTATTTCCATTGCTCTGTAACCATCCACTGCCGATACGATTGGTGGAGTGTTATTAACAATGGCGTCACGGAATTTTTCAAGTTCCATTTTTATAGCGTTTACTTCAGGCACCAATGGGTTGGCAACAGCAATTGTTTTTTTGCCGTGGTTTGTTTCTATATCAAATTCAAAAACGTTGGCGTCTTCCTCTGTTTTTAATTTGATCACTTCCGTTTTCTTATTCAGGAAGTCGATGCCGATATATGCATCTTTCTGGAAGAGTCGCATTTTGCGCATTCTCTTCATGGAAATTCTGCTGGAAGTAAGATTTGCCACGCAACCATTGTTAAATTCTATGCGAACGTTGGCAATGTCCGGCGTATCCGACATAACCGCTACTCCACTCGCGGAGATAGATTTTACTTCGCTTTTAACAAGCGTAAGAATAATGTCGATATCGTGAATCATTAAATCCAGGACCACACTTACTTCTGTACCTCTGGGATTGAATTGTGCAAGACGATGCACTTCAATGAACATGGGGTTCAATTCCAAACCTTGTGTTGCGAGAAATGCCGGATTGAAGCGCTCTACGTGCCCAACCTGCATTTTTATATTGGATTCGCGAGCAAGATTTACCAATGTTTTTGCTTCTTCTATTGTATTTGCCAAAGGTTTTTCCACGAAAACGTGTTTGCCTTTGCGGATTGATTTTTCACATAGATCAAAGTGGAAAGTCGTCGGCGCCACAATGTCTACAGCGTCACAGGCATCAATTAGTTTTTCAGGATCAAGAAAACGGGCAAGCTGATATTTGTCCTGCACTTCCTGAGCCATCGAATCATTTGGATCATAAAAACCTACCAGCTCCACATCTTTTATTTCCTTCCAGTTGTTCAAATGAAATTTACCCAAATGGCCCACGCCGAATACACCAATTTTAAGCATCTACTGAATTTTGCCCAAATATAGGAAGGAAGAATTAGGAATTGGGAATTAGAAGTTAGGAATTAGAGGAGCAGTTACCCTGAAGCCGGTTGCGTAAACAAAAAGGGCCCGACTGCGAGCGCAATCAAGCCCAATGAAACAAAAACCAATATAACAACAACTTTTTTTGCCACTGAAGCACAGAGGACTCTGAAAAAAAATCCTCTGTATTCTCTGTACCTCAGTGGCTAATATTTTAAGATACGAAGCATCTTTTACTTCTTCTTATAGTGCACAGTCGGGAGCGCCCTTAATCTCTCGGCTGCAAATTCTGGCGAAATATCGCGTTGTGGGTTTGCCAGCATTTCGTAGCCTACCATGAATTTCTTAACGTTGGCAGAACGCAACAACGGTGGATAGAAATGCATGTGCCAGTGCCATTCAGGATGTTCTCCGTCATTTACCGGCGCTTCGTGCATACCTGCAGAATATGGGAAAGATGTTTCGAACAAATTATCGTAACGAATGGTAAGGTTTTGCAGCATCTCAGCAAATGCCTGTTTTTCTTCTGTGGTGAACTGAACCACAGATTGCACATGACGCTTGCTGATGATCATTGTTTCGTATGGCCAAACTGCCCAAAATGGAACCAATGCAACGAAGTGATCATTTTCAGCAATTATTCTTTCCTGTTTTTTCAGCTCCAGTTTTAAGTAGTCAGCCAACAGGCTGCGGCCATGCTGATCATAATATTTTTTCTGCTGGTGCAGTTCTTTCGAAACTTCCAGCGGCACATTTTGCGAAGCCCAGATTTGACCATGCGGATGCGGATTGCTACAGCCCATGATCTCACCTTTGTTCTCAAATATCTGAATGTACCTGATGATTGGGTTTGCGCTAAGTTCTTTCACTTGCTCTGCCCATAGATCGATCACTTTTGTAATCGCACTTACTTCCATCTCAGGCAACGTGAGGTCGTGACGCGGAGAGAAACAAATAACCTTGCAAATTCCCTTTTGAGAAGTTGCCATGAGCAAACCCTCTTCATTCAACTCTCCATCCGGCGTGTCCTTCAATAATGCAGAGAAATCATTTATGAAAACGTAAGGCTCTGTGTACTGAGGATTGCTGTCGCCATCTACCCTTTTATTGCCCGGACACAAATAACAAGTCGAATCGTACTCCGGTCTCTGTGCGCCACCTGCAGATTCTGTTTTACCCTGCCATGGCCTTTTGCTGCGATGTGGTGATACCAGCACCCATTCGCCTGTGAGGAGGTTTACGCGAGTGTGAGGGTGTTCTTTATAGTCGAAATGCATTTTGATCAATTAATAATTAATAATTAAGAATTAATAGGTGTGGCACCTAGTGAATCCTCAAACATTGGTCATAGTGTAACACGAGAAGAATTATTAATTATTAATTCTTAATTACAACACTAGTTCCTTCACCAATCTCCGCCACATACGCTTTCATCACAAGGCCCGTAGCTTTCTCGTAAGCTTCGCCCACGTGGGTGATAAGATCGTCGATGGCTTCTTCTTTAACGATGTTGATGGTACAACCGCCGAAGCCGCCGCCCATCATTCTTGCGCCTAGTACGTTCGGATTATCTTTTACGTACTCAACAAGAAAATCTAATTCGCTGCAGCTTACTTCATATTTTTTACTAAGGCCTTCGTGTGTTTCAAACATTTTTTTGCCGAAGGAAACAAGATCATTCTTCTTCAAATCTTCGCAACCTGTGATGAGACGATTGATCTCTTTTACTACAAATAAACAACGGTCGTATACTACGCTGTCAACAGGTTTAATACATTCTTCCACCATTTCAACAGTAGCATCGCGTAATGATTTTACCTGCGGATATTTTTTGTTGATCAATGCAGCGCCTTCTTCACACTCTTCTCGGCGTTTATTGTATGCGGAAGAAGCAAGGGAGTGTTTTACTTGTGTATCGAGCAATACAATGCGATAACCATCTATTTCGAAAGGAATGTATTCGTACTCAAGTGTGCGGCAATCGATCTTAATCAGATGGTTTGTTTTACCAAACACGCTTGCGAACTGATCCATAATACCGCATTTTACGCCCACAAATTCGTTCTCTGCTTTTTGCGCCATTTTCACAAGGTCAATCCTCTCTATGTTGAACCCAAACAATGCGCTCAAAGCCGCACCGGTTGCACATTCGATAGCAGCAGATGACGAAAGGCCAGCGCCCATCGGAATGTTGCCGGTGATGAATGCATCGAAGCCTTTTACTTCGTAGCCATTTTTCTGCAATTGCTCTACCACTCCCAAAATATAGTTTGGCCATGATTTCTGATATTTTTTCAACTCACCAACGGTGGTTGAGTAAGTATCATTAAAATCAAGCGAACTTAAATGGATAACATCATCCTGTCTTGGAGTAACGGCCATGTAAGTTGTCTTGCTGATCGCTGCCGGCAAAACAAGTCCATCGTTATAATCAACGTGCTCTCCGATAAGGTTTACACGTCCTGGAGAAAACACTACCACCGATTCACTGGTGATGTATTTCTGTAAATTTTCGGGGATCTTATGGCCAAGATCGTTTAAAGCGCTAACCGCTTTGGCATTCTCTGCGTTCATGCGTTTATGTTGAAATCTTTAAAATTTATATGATACCATTGACTCATCGGCTAGGGCGAATTGAATTCGCCCCGACATTCGAAATGAACAATGCGTAAACGTTTGCACAAATGTATAAATATTTTGAATCCGGCCAACTGATTTTTTCTAAAATTTAGCGTTGGGATGAAGCTCTTGGCTGCAAAAGGGGTTCGAGGATCACTTTTTTATTGTCTACATTACGCACCACCTTCTTGTTGATCATGTCCATGATCAGGTTGAAGGCTTCCTTGCCCATCGTTACAGTTTGTTGATCCACACTGGTTAATGCAGGCGTTATATGTTCGTCAAACTCCTCATTGGCAAAACCTACGACGCCAAATTGCTCAGGGATCCTGATCTTATTTTCCTTCAATTCTTTAATCACTCCAAGAGCAGTAAAATCTTCCACGGCGAAAATAGCGTCAGGAGGTTCAGGTAAACTAAGGAAATGTTTTACAGCCTCTTTACCGGATTCTATGGAAACGTTTCCCGCAAATACAAGTTCTTTCTCAAATGGCAACTTATACGCCTTTAATGCCGCTTTATAACCTCGTAAGCGCTCCGCAAAAATTTTCAAATGCTGCTGGCCGGAAACGTGTGCAATTCTTTTATAACCCTGATTGATGAGATGTTCCGTTGCGAGATACCCGCCTTTGTAGTCATCCACCACCACATATGGAATAGAAGTATCATCATTTGTACGATCAAAGAATACGATGGGCACACCTTTATCACGAGCGTCTAAATAGTGGGAAATATCTCTTGTATCTTTTGCGATGGATGCCAGTATGCCATCTACCCTTGCACTCAGAAAAGCTTGAATGCCTTTCTTCTCATACTCGGTATCTTCATTGGATTGATAGATAAGCACATTGTAGCCTCTCTCATTAGCCATGGTTTCAATGCCATGCACAACGGAACCAAAGAAGTTGATCTTGGCACTTGGTATAATGACACCGATAACATTTGTTTTACCGGAACGCAATGAAGAAGCGACGCGATTGCGGGTGTAATTCAATCTGTCAGCCACTTCTGCAACTGCCTGCCTCGTTGCTTCGCTAATGCGCGGATGATTGTTCAATGCACGTGATACGGTTGCCGCAGTTACGTTCAATTCCTTTGCTATATCCTGGATGGTAGTGTTTCTTGATGTGGATTTACTCATATTATAAAGCAAGTGGTTGATAACGAGGCTAAGGTAGGAAAATTAGGAATCAGGAACTAGGAATTAGTTGTTAGTTGTTAGTTGTTAGTTGTTAGCTAGTAGTTGTTGTGAGTTGTAAGAATGAAATATTCAACAAACAATAGTGGCGAAGCAATCCCCAAATTAAGATTGCCTCGCCACTTCAATTATTCAGTCATTCAGTCATTCAATACTGCCAACTGATCCATGCCTTTCCATCCTTTGCGCTTACCATGTCATAGGCTTGCATGCCGGTTTGCACGAGGTAGAAGCCGGAAGGATCTGTGAACTTCGCAGCGGTGTTATTAAAAATAGATTGCTGGCTCGGAGGGATTGTACCCACAGTGCCAAGCCTTGTAAATATCACTCTGCCATCTGAAGTAAAGTTTGGTGGCGTTGAGGTCGCAAGACCATAAGATATAGAGAGTGAAGTATTGTTCACAACCACTACAAATCCTGTAAGATCATAGTTGTTGAAATTGGGCCAGAAAATGAGAAAATAAAAATTAGGAATGGTTGTAATGCCGTATGCATCCTGTATGCCTTCTATTGTAAAGCCTGTGTTTGAATACCAATAACTGTCCTGTGAAAGTACTGCCTGGTACCACCTTTGCGGCGCATTGGTATCTACCAATATTGGTTTTCCTGAACCCTGAATCTGTCCTGCAATTCCTGCTGCTGTTACATGTATGATGCTGTTTGTTGCATCGTAGTTAATGTTGGAAAAATCTCTTATCGTAATGCCGTTTGCTGTGAATGGTTGCTCCAGCACCACTTTTCCATTTGCATAGAAATAACCAGTTGTAAATGTTTTTACCACGCCTCCTTCTACCCACGAAAACGTGATGGTTCGTGTCGATAGATTTACTGATATATCAAACTGATTGCTGCCAAGAACCAGCCGTTTAAAATAAGTGGTGAGATTGGCGATGTTTTCAAAATCCATTGCATTGCCAAACGATCCTGCAAAGTCTTGCGACTCCTTTTGTGTAGCCGGCACCATAAAGGCCTTGCTGCCATTGTAGCGACCGGTTAACTTAACACTATCTTTTGTTACTGTATCTACAGCAAATTCAAAGTCACTCATTAAACCTTTCCCCATGGTTCCGCCGTTCACATTACTGTTGGGATCTGAAAGTATGTGCAGGTAAGAATATGTATCAAAGATCAATGCAGGTTGTTGTAAGCCTTTCATTCTGTAACTGCTTTCGTATGATTGGTCGAGCGTGGAAGGATAAATATCTGCCAGCATGGTTACACGATTGGCGTTCGTGAATTTCCAATAAAAAGAGTAGCCACCGCTTTTTCCACTATCAGGAAAAACAACGGCACGCCAGCCATATTGCGCATTTACAAAGGTTGACTGATAGCTATCCAAAAGCGCTTGCATCCTGTCATTCGGCGATTGATTGAATGGATGCGAGTCGTCTTTTTTACACGCTGCTAACGCTATCATGAAAAACAATCCGATGTATAACAGTGATTTGTTCATCTTTTTGAGTTTTGAGTTCTGAGTTTTGAGCTTTTAGGGTTTGAGTGGAGTAGTGAGTTTTGAGTTTTAGTTCTACCGACTCATTACTCACAACCAACAACCTTTCTGTCATTCTAATATTCCTACATAGTAAATCTTCGGATTTTCCTTCGGCACAAAGGCTCCGAGGTTTGCGTTGGAATCTCTGTTGAATCCCCAATCAAGCGTAAAATGATTTAACGAAAAATAATCAAGCAGTCCCTGCACACTGGTTTTTATTATCCCTCCGTTATTGTCTGCACTTAGGTAAGTAAGCGTCATCACCCCATTCGCATCAGTTGAGAAACTGTATGTGAAGCTCGCCTGGTAAGGGTTGAAAAACATTTGTACACGTATCCTGTTAGCCGCGGTAAACGTTACTTTCAAAGAATCCAAAGTAAATCCAAATGAGCCACTCAAATTGGTTGATGCCGTATTGAAGAGGGTTACAAAATCCGGTGAGCTGCCGGTAATAGCTGTACTCCAAACAGCTGATGTATATCTTTTCCCAAAACCGAATACAGAAGCAAGCGTCGGCCTTCCTGTTACTTTCGTCAATGCGTTTTGCACGTCTGATTGCAATGCATAGAAATCTATGTTCCAAATACTTTTGTAGTAGCTTACTACGTACTGCTCCTTGCTTCTTAATGCCGTCCGTGCACTATCGGGTTGGCTGTTCACCATCATTTCAAACCACATTCTTCCGTTCGATAACATGAGTGATATCATTTCCACAAAGTCTTCATCGGGCATTGATTTTGCGTAAGCTGAAATAAAGCCTTCAGAGTTTGCCTGATCATCGGATTCATTGATCCAGTTGGCGGTATACTTACCAACAGATATCTGTTTGAACTCCGGTGGATAGATTTGATTCTGATTAAGAATGTGCCCAAACTCATGTTCCACCACGTGCACCATTTCTTGTACAGAATTAACATTGGTGTTATCAAAATCATTTACATCATACAAAACAACTCTCCTGCCGCCTTCAGCAGTACCCAATGTAATGGAACCGTCCGGATTGAAGGATGGGCTTCCCACCATTACTAAGAGCTTAGGCGAATATTTTTTGAAAAATGTTGCTCCGGCTTCTGCGATATAAGTGTTGATCCAAATTTGCCTTAATGCATCCAACACAGGCTGTACCTGCGATTCAATGGGCGGCACGAGTGTCTTGTTAAGATCAAGTTCTGATTGATCCCACTTATATTTGACTTCAATATTGTAAGGGTGCGTAAGACTGTCATACAACCAGTTATCCAGTTTGGAAGGCACCCAGGAATCTCCTCCCAGCCCCGGAATATTGGTGTTGAGGTTCTCATCTTTTTTGCACGATGCAATGGTTCCGAGCATTGCAACAAGCGTTATTATTTTGAGTAGTTTCATTTATAAAAAGTTGTGAGTTGTTAGACTTTACCATCGACCTTTCTTTCCTAATTCCTAATTCCTGATTCCTAATTTCTAATTCCTACCTCGGGTTTAATGCAATACCTGAAAGCTTTGCAGATTCTGGTATTTGGAAAACGCGATACGGATCAGTGGCGCTCAGTGTTTTTGTAGAGCCATCAAAAAACGAATGCGTTACAGGTATTTTATATCGCTGCAGGTCGAACCATCGCAGTCCTTCCATCACATATTCCGCTCTTCTGAAATCAAGTGTTGCAAGTAGTAATCCTGTTTGCAGATCTGATGTTCCATAAAAATTAGCAAGCTTTGCAGCGGTGATGTTGTGCTGTGACGGACTGTAGTTTATTATGCGTTTGCTTATAAAAGTGTTTAAATCTGCGATAGCGGCAGCTGTGTTGTTCTTATAGATGTAAGCTTCTGCCCTGCTCAACAATACTTCTTCTGTAGTCAGCTCCGGCTGCATAATATAAGGGATACCGGTATTTGCGTTGATCGATGTAGTTACAAAATACTCATTGAACTTTGGTACAAAATAATCCTGTGAACCGTAATAAAATACTGAGTATGCCCATTTACCACCTGTTACGTTGGTGCCTAAAATGTCACGTTGTTTTCCATAGCTTAGTCCATACCTGAACGTAGCGTAATTGCGTGCATAGTTGGAAGGCATTTCTGTGAGCAACAAATTCGCAACCTCTGTAGCCTTGGTATAGGTCGCGAGCAAAGTGAAAAAAGAAAGTGTTTGATAAGTAGTATTCCATGGGCGCATATTGTCGGCAAAATTGTTATTGGGGAATGCTGCTGTTGCGTGTTCTATTACTTTGTCATAATTCTTTTTGAATAAATAATACCGCGTCGCAAATGCATGTGCCGCGGCCAGGTTAAAGTGATAACGCGGTACAGTATATGCCTGATCTTTTAGCAGTGGCAGTCCGGCGGTTAGATCTTTCTCTACCATGTCGTACACGTACTGCACTGTTTTGCGATCGTAATTTTTGAACACTACTTTTTCCGGTTCTGTTACATATGGAATGCCGGGATCTGTACCTGCTGTTGCGGGGTCATAAAATTTAGAAAAGAAATTTACGAGCATAAAATGTGAGAAAGCTCTTGTTACCAATGCCTCTCCTTTCTGCGTGCGATAGTTTTGCGAATCTGGCGCAGCCATACATGTTGCCAGCGCCTGGTTGGAGGCTGCAATGGCTGTATAGCATCCGTTCCAGTAAAACTCGGGGGAATCCTGATTCTGATCTCTTACATCCTGAAAGTTGAATGGATCAAGATTGATGTTGAGCACAACGCCCGCACCTTTGTCTTCTACGTTATCTGAAATGGCTTCAGCAAAGGTGATATAACTCGCTTGCGGATACGCTGTGCCTAAAAGTTGCGCTACCTTTTCCGGCGAATCCAACTGCGTTCTGTTATCCGGCACTTGCTCCAAATATTTCTTACAGCTGCTAATGACAACTGTAAAAATTATGAAGATATATATTGAGTATTTCATGTAATGAGTTTTGAGTAGTGAGTTATCAGCTTCCTTTTTTGACTTTTTCTTTTTGACTCTTAACTTTTCCTATATTCCTACTTTCAACGAAAGTGTAAACTGCTTTTGTATCGGCTGCGCCACACCACCGGCGTTGAAAAATTCAGGATCCTGTCCCTTCAGTTTTGAATCGGAATAAATGAGCCATGGATTAATCGCTTGCGCCGTTATTGATAAGTTATTCAGCTTCGCTTTTTGCAGAGTCGCTGCCGGCAACTGATAGGTGAGCGATACTGTTTTTAATCTTACGAAAGAACCGTTGGCAACACGCTGTGTCGAATAGTTGTAGTTGTTATAAGGATAGGAACCTCCTAACAAATATTGCTCATACACATCTGCGATGGAAGGCACATTTGTTTGCCCCTGGTCGCCAGGTATCGCCCATCTATCGTAAAACTCTTTAGGCATCGCATCAAGATCGGAGTAGCGCTGCTTGAACGCAGGATAAAGCCTAATCCTGTTGCCTTGCTGATAAGTAAGAAATACGTTGACGGAAAATGCTTTGTAGCGAACGGTGTTTGAAAACCCTCCTGTAATTTTTGGATCTACCGGACCTTCATACACAAGGTGCTGTGTGTTGTCACTTTGCAGATACACTGAAGGACTTATATCTCCATCTTCATTTACAAATTGCGGCACACCGGTTCTTGGCTGCAGGCCTTTGTAATCAAGCGAAAACAAACCATTTACAGGATAACCTTGTTTGTTACCCCCTTCAGCTTTTACAAGATCGAATATGATTGGATCGTTCTTGGCGTTAGTAATTTCATTTTCATTATAGCCAAATGTCAGATTGGTTTTCCATCCCCAATCATTTTGCCGTATGATATCGCCACCCACTAGAAATTCAACCCCATGTGATTTCATATCAGCATAGTTTGCGGCTTTGTATGCTTCACCGCCAATGCCCGATGTTTTGACAATGCTGATCAAATCAAAACTTCTTCTTCTATAAAGGTCCAGCGTTATATTCAATCGTCTGTTGAACATTGTGGCATCTACACCTATATTTCCGGTATATAATTTTTCCCAGGTGAGATCTTCGTTTTCCAAACTTTCCTGAAGAATTACCGATTCAACTTCGGAGAGATAAGGTCTGCGTGTCTGCATATTTTTCAACACAATGGATGAGTTGGTAGCAGGTCCCATACTTGCTGTTAAACCATAACTTGCACGTAACGTAAGAAAGTCTACAAAGTCAACATTCTTCATAAATGACTCCTGGTCTATGTTCCACGAACCGCTCACGCTCCAGGTTGGTAACCATCGTGCAGTTTTTGATTCGCCCAACTGATTGGACCCGTCGTAGCGAGCAGTTCCAGTTAAGTTGAATCTCCTGTTGTAGGAGTATCCTGCGGTAGCGTAAAAAGCGGCAAACCTGTCGTAAGTCTTTACCATGCCATAGTAAGGAAAACTGTTTTCCAACGCTTGTTTGATGATTCTGTAATCAATGAACGGGACGCCACCCTGATCATATTGATAACCATAACCAGTGTTGTTTGCACTCTGACGATTCGCATATTTAATCTGCTGCCCCACCAGCACATTCAGGCTGTGCACTTCGTTAAATGTTTTGTTGTAGTTAAGGCTGTTCCTGATTTCGTAGTTGGCCAACTGATCTTCCTGCCTGTTATAAAAACCTCCATATGGCAATACCACCACCGGTTCTGCGTCGGGGTTATCAGGATCCCGGTAAAGAAATTTATTGTTTTGACGAACGGTTGATGTTCCTGCGGCTCTGTATGCGTTTGCCATGTTGGAGTTTTCACGCACTTGCTGTTCCGTTGTTGATTTTACAAAACGTAATGCACCTACAAATTCGTAGCGAAAGTTTTTTGCAAACTTGTAAGACAACTCTCCCTGCAAGCGAATATCAAGCACTGTAAGATCGATGTAGTTATTCTTTAATTCGTTCACGATGTTGAAGGGTGCATAGTTCATTTTAAAATATTCGAGTTGTCCGGTTGAATCATATGGTGTGATCGTGCGGCTGGTGTTGATCGCGTAGCTGAATGGATTGATGTCAAAATCTCTGTCATAGCTTCCTTCGACAGCGTTGGCGGCACGCTGCAATGTGCCCGGAGCCCTTTGCTGGCGCAGCGATCCAACGGTTGAGAAGCCGGCTGTTAGCTTATTGTTGAGAGTATAAGTGTTTTTAAAATTGAGTGTATAGCGTTTTACATTGTCCGCAATTGTCCAACCGTTGTCATAGTAAAAGTTGGTGGAGAAATATGTTTGCGATTTATCGGTACCGGAAGAAATGCTAAGGTTATGTTCCTGTATAAAAGAGTTTTTAAACAACACATTGAACCAGTCGGTATTCACGCCTACATATCTTTGAAGAAACGCAGCTCTTCCTGCTACTGTATTTTCAACGCCGAACTTTCCATTGGTTTCATTGTAGGTATTTATTTCGTCGTACATTTTTCCGTACACACCAGTGTTTGGTCCATCGGAAATGGTTGAGTTCAACATTCCTTTTTTATATAACTCAGTATACACAGCCATTTGATCGGCAGAGTTCATGATGTTGTATGAGTTGTAAGTTGGCTTTAACTGTGTACTGAAATTTCCCACGTAGGAAACAATTGGTCTACCTACACGTCCTTTTTTTGTGGTGATCACAATTACACCGTTCATCGCTCTTGCGCCGTACAACGCAGCAGCAGCGGCATCTTTCAGTATATCGAAACTTTCAATATCGTTTACGTTTAAACCCGCAACAGACGAGCCAAGCAACGTAACAGCATCACCACTTGACAATTGATCGTTGGAAATATTCACCACATCTTCCAGCACTACCCCGTCCACTACCCAAAGCGGTTTGTTATCCCCGTTAATGGAAGTGGCCCCACGTATGCGCACTTTAGGTGCTGTACCAAAAGTGCTGGATACGTTTTGAACAGATACACCGGCGGCCCGCCCTTCCAGCATGCGGCTCACATCTGTCATCCCATCGATCTTTACATCTTCCGCTTTAAGACCAACAGCGGCTCCGGAGAATTTCCGTTTGTCAATATTTTGGTATCCTGTCACCACTACTTCCGAAAGCGCTCTTTCGGTGCCGGTAACCAACGTCACATTGAGCGTAGCCTGTTTGTGGAATGTAATGACTTTGGGCGTACGACCCACGTAAGAGAACTGAATGTCATCGCCATCTTTGGCGTAGATGACAAAGTTCCCGGCAGCATCCGACTCGGTTCCTTTTTTTGTTTGTAAAATAGTAATGGAAACATTCGCGAGTGGAGCCCCGTTTTCTTCAGAGGTAACTTTTCCGGTTACCCGTTTCGGTACTGTATCATTTAATAGACCGGGAACGTTGGAGTACGAGGTGACTGTTTCAGACGGCTTGTTGTTTTCGTTTGCCCGTGCGCCAAGAGCAAGCACACATAGGGACATACAAACGCAAAAACATCTGCCCATTGAGAAGTATCTCATAAGCATCTATTCTAAAATGGTGACTAATTAGAATTGTTTAACACGCGGAGGTTAACAAAGTTGTGTGAAATTCTACTTTTTTTGTGAGGTAAAATATCTACAAATCAAGGGGTTGTAATTGTGGAGAAAGGCTTCTGAAACCAGCACTTGAATGTTTATGACAACTACACCGACAGGTAGTTAATTTAACCGATAAAATAAGTACCCTTACGCAAACATTTAGTAATTGCTGATTGTATATCATGATTCAAGATCAGGCAATTCATTTATCAGCGACACATAGTTATTATATTTTATTAATTAAATAATTATATGCGCATTCTATAAATACCGTTGCAACTAAACTCTTTAAAATGACAACTAATAGTTTTCCCTGATTAGCGGGTCATGAAGATTCGTTTTACCAGAGATAAACTTTTGCTATCAAACTAAAATTTATTGTATGACAAAAAAACTGGTTGCTGAATTTATCGGCACATTCTGGCTGGTACTTGGCGGTTGCGGAAGCGCAGTACTTGCTGCGGCCTTTCCCGATCTTGGTATTGGCTTCGTAGGCGTAGCAATTGCATTTGGGTTAACTGTACTGACCATTGCCTATTCGCTTGGCCATATTTCCGGCGCACACCTTAACCCTGCTGTCTCTGTTGGTTTATGGGCAGGCGGCCGTTTTGCCGCAGGCGAACTTATTCCTTACATTATTGCACAGGTGCTGGGTGCCATTTCAGCTGCGGGCGTGTTGTACATTATTGCCAGCGGCCACGACGGCTTTTCTACGGCCGGTGGTTTTGCTGCTAACGGCTATGGCGATACGCCAGGCTCGCCGGGGCACTATTCTGTCGCAGCCGCTTTTACCTGTGAAGTGGTAATGACCTGTTTGTTCCTGATCATTATTTTGGGTGCGACAGACGAAAGAGCACCGAAAGGTTTTGCAGGCATCGCCATTGGCCTGGGACTTACGCTGATTCACCTTATCAGCATTCCCGTTACCAATACTTCTGTTAACCCTGCCCGCAGCACTAGCCAGGCAATTTTTGCAGGCAGTTGGGCGGTTGGTCAATTGTGGTTGTTCTGGGCGGCGCCAATCATTGGTGCCCTGATCGCAGGCTTCCTGTATCGGGCGGTGTTTGAAAACGGCAAAGAATCAGAATCTGATTTCCCGGGCAAATAAAGAAGTTGTGAGTTTTGAGTTTTGGGTTGTAAGTCTGAGTTGTGAACAATATGAAACAGGCAAAATAAAGCATATACGACAGTGGGCGTTCGACTCAAAACTCATAACTCAAAACTTCCCCCTAATTTTACAAAAGAAACAACCTTCAAATTGGTTGTTTCTTTTTTTTATGGCAGAAGATTTAACGATAATAAGAGGTTCAAAAACTGACCAATACGAAGCACTTATTCCGCAAATAAAAGGGTTATTGGAGGGTGAAGAAGATTTGATCGCCAACCTTGCCAACATTACCGGTGCATTGAAGGAACAATTCAATTGGTTATGGATCGGTTTCTATTTGGTTAAAAAAGGTGAGCTAGTCCTCGGACCGTTCCAGGGTCCTGTTGCATGCACACGCATTGCAAAGGGTCGCGGCGTATGCGGCGCTAGCTGGGCCGAAGCAAAAACACTAATCGTTCCCGATGTTGAAAAATTCCCCGGACATATTGCCTGTAGCAGTTTATCCAAATCTGAAATTGTAGTACCGGTTTTTAAAGGCGATGAAGTTGTTGGGGTGCTTGATGTGGATAGCAAAGATTTAAATGAGTTTGATGAAACTGATCAGAAGTATCTTGAGGAGATTGTGAAGGCTTTAATAATTGAATAACTGAGTAACTGAATAACCGCACCATCATTTTCAATTTTCAAGTTTCAACTTTCAATTTTCAATTAGAATATACCTCTTTCCCCTCGTGCTTTCTTCATTTAACTGTAAAACATTCTCACTCCTTTCTTCTTACATAATTATTGAGTTTCTTGCTAAAAAGAAAATATATGAAAGTCTTACTACTCGCCATTTTCAGCCTCTATATCACAAGCAGTTTATATGCGCAAACATCTGACGCAGAAGCCGAAGCAATGGCAAATTTACTTGGTGTACAAAAGAAAGAAGCTATCAGCAAAATGGTTTCTGTTGCTCCAAAAGATTCAGTTGCTTTTTGGAAAATTTACGATGAGTATGCAAAGAAAAATGTTACAACCGGCAAAGCCAGAATTAAGCTGTATGAACAAACGGTGCAATCATATGGCGCTATGGGCGCAGGCACTGCCGATTCCCTTGCAACAAGATATTTTGCCAACAGAATGGACCAGGAGAAAACATTGGAAGAATATTATCAGAAAATAAAAAAGGCAACGAATGCAGTTACTGCGTTTGAGTTCTACCAGGCTGAAGTATATCTGCTCACGCAAATAAGGGCGCAAATCATGCAGCAGATACCAACTTATGGACAGGTACAGCTAGCGACGAAGAAGCAGTAATTAATTGAAAATTGAAAGTTGAAAGTTGAAAATGGCGGTTCCTAAAATATTGAAGTCCGACATAAAATGCCAGCTGCTGGCAATAACACCAGATTAAAAGCCCATGAGCAAACACTCATGGGCTTCACATTTTTGCAAGCCTTTAAAATACGTATTAACCACCCGATAATTGTCAATTTTCAATTAAATAAAGCTCTCGCATTTACTGTAAAACGTCTGCTCTCCTTTCTTTTTAAATAATAAATGAGTTTCTTTCGGAAAATTTCTTTTTTATGAAACTCATACTACTTACCGTTTTCGGCCTTTGTATCTTTGCAAGTTCTTACGCACAAACCTCCGATGAAGAAGCGCAGGCGATGGCCAATCTATTGGGCGTGCAAAAGAAAGAGGCAATGGCCAAACTGGTTGCTGTTTCGGCGAAAGACTCTGCTGCGTTTTGGAAAATTTATGATGAGTATGCTAAAAAAAATATTGCAACCGGTAAAGGGAGAATCAAGTTGTATGAACAAACAGTACACGCATATGGCAACATGACATCAGCGACCGCTGACTCACTTGCCATGAAATACTTTGCAAACAGGCAGAGCCAGGAAAAGACGCTTGAAGAATATTACATGAAAATCAAGAAGGCCACCAATGCCAATGTGGCTTTTCAGTTCTACCAGGCAGAGCTATACTTGCTCACGCAAATAAGAGCCAGTATAATGCAGCAAATTCCAACGTACGGACAGGTGCAGCTGGCGACCAAAAAACAATAGTGATTAATTGAAAATGGCAGATCCAAAGTCCCGCGATCCCACATTTGTCGGTAATCACAATTAAATAAAAAAGAAATGCCCATGAGCAAAATACTCATGGGCATTTCTTTTTTGTAGCCAACACCTATTTTCAACTTTTAATTTTCCCCTTTCCAATTATTTAACATTAGCCCCATTAAACTTTTTGTTTCTATGTGCTTCTTAGATACACATTGGTAAAAACAAAAATTTTAAAATATGAAGAAGTTATTTGCTATCGTCGCATTATCAATCGGTTTTGCAGTGGCTGCATCTGCTCAGGACTCCACTGCCCATAAAAAGGATAAAGTCAAATCAGAGTTGAATCTTACAAAAGAACAGCAGGCGCAGATAAAAAGCATGCATGCTGAATACAAGCAAAAATTTGCAGCATTGAAAGCCGATAGCAGCCTGACCGCGGAGCAACGCAAGCAACAATACAAGGCTTTGCACCAGGAGCAACAAAATAAAATGAATACAATCCTCACCCCTGAGCAACAATCAAAGCTTAAGGAGATGAAGAAGCAAAAAGTTGCGAAGACAAAGCAACACATTAAAGAGCTGAATCTATCGCAGAATCAACAGACGCAGTGGAAAAGCATTAACAAAGAATACAAGGACAAAATGATGGCGCTTAAGAACGATAAAACCTTAAGCGATCAGCAACGCAAGGATCAGTTCAAATCGCTTAGTCAGGAAAGAAGGAATAAGGTGACCGGCATTTTGAATGATGATCAAAAAGCAAAACTGGCAGAGTTTAAAAAAGACCGTCATCAGCATTTCAGACATCATAGAAGCGAGGTTTCTGACGCAACCGGCGTATCCGTGACTGGATAGTCGTGAATGGTAAATGGTGAATGGTATCCGTACTACTGAGTTTTAAATAAATAGTAAAGTGAATGAGTGATCATGATGTCCTATTCACGATTCACATTTCACGTTTTGCAATAAAACGTCTTTCATTTCAGGGTAGTGTTAAAATCAAAAGCTCCGCGATCGCGGAGCTTTCTTATAATATGCTGTTTCGAAATGATTTATTGCATTTTAAAACCTTCCAGGAACTTAGTGTTGAAGTCACCTGCTCTGAAGCGTTCATCTTTCATTAACTGAAGATGGAACGGAATGGTAGTTTTTACACCTTCAATAACGTACTCGCTCAATGCACGGTGCATGGTGTCGATCGCTTCGTCACGCGTACGTGCAACCGCTATGATCTTAGCAATCATGGAGTCGTAGTATGGAGGAATTGTATAACCAGTGTAAACATGACTGTCGATACGGATACCGTGACCGCCGGGTTGGTGCAAAACAGTGATCTTGCCCGGTGAAGGACGGAAATCATTGTATGGATCTTCTGCGTTGATACGGCATTCGATCGCATGCATTTCCGGTTCGTAGTTTCTACCACTGATCGGCTCACCGGCAGCAATTTTGATTTGTTCTTTGATCAAATCAAAATTCACTACTTCTTCCGTAACGCAATGCTCTACCTGGATACGGGTGTTCATCTCCATGAAGTAGAAATTGCGGTGTTTATCTACAAGGAATTCAATTGTTCCAACGCTTTCATAATTGATAGCAGAAGCAGCCTTAATTGCAGCCTCTCCCATTCTTTGCCTCAATTCAGGTGTCATAAACGGAGAAGGTGATTCTTCTACCAGTTTTTGGTGACGACGTTGAATAGAACAATCTCTTTCGCTTAGGTGACAAACTTTACCGTACTGGTCACCTGCAATCTGGATTTCGATGTGGCGAGGTTCTTCTACGAACTTCTCCATATAGATACCATCATTTTTGAAGGCCGCCAAAGCTTCCGCCTTCGCAGTGTTATAAGCACGCTCCATTTCTTCTTCGTGCCATACCACACGCATACCTTTACCACCACCACCGGCAGTTGCTTTCAGAATCACGGGATAACCCACGGTGTTTTTCGCGAGGTCCAATGCTTCTTCAAGGGTGTCTAAAAGACCCTCACTACCCGGAATAACAGGAACGCCAGCTTTGATCATCGTTTCTTTAGCGGTGATCTTATCACCCATCTGATTGATCATAGCAGGAGTTGGCCCGATGAATTTGATATTGTGTTCACCGCATATTTCCGAAAACTTCGCGTTTTCCGCCAAAAATCCGTAACCGGGATGGATGGCGTCCGCGTTGGTAATTTCGGCTGCGGCCATGATGTGAGGAATATTCAGGTAAGAATCACTGCTTTGAGGACGGCCGATGCAAACTGCTTCGTCAGCAAATTTCACATGCAAGCTATCCTTGTCAGCCGTAGAGTAAACCGCTACTGTTTTAATGCCCATCTCGCGACAGGTACGGATCACACGCAGCGCAATTTCTCCACGGTTGGCTATTAATATTTTTTTGAACATTTAAGTTAATTGAATTTAAGTTGGAAGAAAGTTCTAAGTTTTAAGTATTAAGTTGTAAGTAATAAGTTGTGGGAGTTTCCCATTTGGCACTTATAACTTACAACTTACAACTTATAACTCAGCACACCTTAAGGTTCTACTAAAAACAACGGTTGATCATACTCCACCGGAGTACTGTCTTCAACCAATATTTTTACGATTTTACCTTTTACTTCGCTTTCAATTTCGTTGAAAAGTTTCATCGCTTCGATGATGCAAACTACTTTACCAGGAGTTACTTCGTCACCTACTTCTATGAAAAGAGGTTTGTCTGGAGAAGGTCTGCGATAGAAAGTTCCGATCATCGGACTTTTTATAGTAATGAGGTTGCTTGCGGTAGTTTCTGCTGCAGGCTTTGCTTTTTCTGCGGCGGTAGCAGCAGCAGGGGCAGCGGCAGGCAATGCTGCAGCAGGAGCAGCGGCGATCATTTGAGGGGCTGCAGCAACAACTTGCTGAATATTGTCTTGTTTCTGCTTGATAGTAACTTTAAAGCCTTTCTCTTCAATCGTCAACTCACCGATATTGGACCGGTTGATTATTCTAATCAACTCTTGTATTTGTTTGAAATCCATGATGAAGAATTTTCCAGTTTAAAAAATGGGCTGCTAAGATAAGGAAATGTATTAACTACAATACAACGGAATAGTTTTTGAAATTAATAAAAATCCTTACAAAAAGTAAAAACCCGAAAATTCGGGTTTTTACTTCCAATGATATGTTAGTTTATTCTTTTACTCTTTCTACGTATTCGCCTGTCTTTGTATTGACGCGGATCAATTCGCCTTCGTTTACAAATAACGGTACGTTTACAGTTGCGCCTGTTTCCACAGTTGCAGGCTTCAATGTACGGGTAGCAGTATCGCCTTTTACGCCTGGTTCGCTGTAAGTAACCTGCAAAACGATCTTATCAGGTAATTCTACGCTCATTGGTTGCTCGGTTTCTGTGTTGAACATTACCGCTACTTCCTGGCCATCTTTCAGGAACTGAGGGGCATCTACCATATTTTCAGCTACAGCAATTTGCTCAAAAGTTTCATTATCCATGAAGTTGTAGCCGCTGTCGTCCTTGTATAAAAACTGGAAAGCTTTTTTCTCTACACGCACAGGATAAATAGTATCCCCACTGTTCCATGTTTTTTCAATGGAACGGTTGTTATCCACTCCTTTCAATTTGGCCCAAACTTTTGCTGCAGCTCTTGCAGTTTTGTTTTCGCCAAACTCCACCACGGAATAAAGGCTTCCGTCTAATTTAATAATCAGGCCACGACTGATGTCTGATGTATTTGCCATAAATAAATAATAAAAAATTATACAAGATTGTTGACCCAAAACGGGTTCAGAGCGGCAAATCTAAGGCAATTTATCCAATGATTGGATAACTGAGTAACTGAATAACCGAATAACTGAATATTGGCATGAGTCTTTAGTTATCAGTAGTTAGTTGTTGGTTGTTAATTGTTAGGAAGAAAGACGCACCTAGAGCCTAACAGCCAACAACTAATAACTAATAACTCGTTATTTATTCAGTTATTCAGTTACTCAGTTACTCAGTTATTCTTATCATTGTACCACAATAACTCCCACCATGAAAAAAATATCCTTTTTGTTGTTGACGGTCCTTTTTATGGGAAAACTTTTCGCTCAAGACGATACACTGCCTGCTTACAAAAGATTTCCAAATATTCCGCCTTTTACATTGATTGGACTAGACAGTGCTAATGTGACCAGGGACGACATCCCCAAGCATAAAAAAGTGTTGCTGATGTATTTTAGTCCTGAATGTGAACATTGCCAGCATCAAACGCAGGATATTTTAGGCGCCATGAAGGGTTTCAAGGATATAGAGATCGTTATGATGACCTACCAACCCTATGAGGAAATGGTTGATTTTTATAAAAAATTCGAGCTGGTGCGATATCCAAATATCAAAATAGGTAGAGATTCCAAGTTCTTTTTTCCTCCTTTTTACAGAATGCAAAGTCTGCCATACCTGGCGCTTTATGACAAAAAAGGCAACCTGATCACCACTTTCGAAGGAAATCGCAAGCCAGACAAGCTCTTAAAAGCTTTTGATAATAAATTGGACTAAATCATAATAAACCAGTCAATTATTTACTAAGTTTAACGAATATAGTCGCTGTACAGACAAGGCAATGCCTTGTCTGTAACGGAATCATTCACGTTTCTTGATTTAAAATTATTTTTTCACCGCAAATTCTTTTACATGAAAGTTACAGTTGTTGGGGCTGGTGCAGTAGGCGCAACATGCGCTGATAACATTGCAAGAGCCTCTATTTGCCAGGACTTAGTTTTACTAGACATTAAAGAAGGGCTTGCAGAAGGCAAGGCACAGGACATGATGCAAACTGCCGCTTTGCTTGGATTTGACACACGCATTACGGGCAGTACAAATGACTACTCAAAAACCGCCAACAGCGATGTAGTAGTGATCACTTCAGGATTGCCGAGAAAACCAGGAATGACGCGGGAAGAATTAATTGGGGTAAATGCAGGGATTGTTCGCGGTGTAGCCGAAAACATCCTGAAATACTCGCCAAACGCGATCATCATCGTGATCAGTAATCCCATGGATACAATGACCTACCTCGCATTGCAGGCTACCGGATTACCTAAGAACAGGATCATTGGTATGGGCGGTGCATTGGATAGCGCACGTTTCCGTTATCAGCTGAGCCAACATTTAGGTGCCAGCCCTGGAGATCTGAATGCAATGGTAGTGGGCGGTCACGGCGATACGACTATGATTCCGCTGATCCGTTTTGCTACATGGAACAGCATGCCTGTTACCAGCTTCCTGAGCGCTGAACAGCAAAAACAAATTATTGGGGACACAATGGTAGGCGGTGCGACGCTTACAAAACTGATCGGCACCTCGGCATGGTATGCTCCCGGAGCTGCCGGCGCCGCGCTTGTAAAAAGCATTCTTAACGATGAAAAGAAATTATTCTCCTGCTGCGTGAGCCTTGACGGGGAATATGGCCAGAAAGATATTTGCTTAGGCGTACCCGTTATAATCGGCAAATCCGGTTGGGAAAAGATCCTCAATTTTGATCTTAACGCTGAAGAACAAGAGCTTTTCAAGAAAAGTGCTGACGCCGTTCGTAACATGAACGACGTTCTGAAAACTTTGTAACCTCTTCCAACAAGAGGGACCAGAACAGCCAAAAAGGCGGCAAATTCTTCATTGCCGCCTTTTTTTATTATTTTTGCCCCATCTTTTACTCCAAACCTTTTTGAATAACTAATAATCTGCGCCCTCAGACCCTTCCAATTATCCCATAAAACTTAGTTTACTGTATCTGGGCATAAACATTTTAACAGCTTGTTTATGAAGTGGTTGTTTTGTGTAACGTTTATGGGTATTTGCTTAACTGCATTTCCGCAAAAAAGCGAGCTTTTTAAAAAGCACGATCCCATGCTTAATAGGTATTTGAGTCCATTTTTTAATCGCGATATCAATCCCGATAGCAATTCTTTTATCAATCCGGTCACCAACTGGAACATCAATCCTGTTCAAACAACGGAATGCAATCCTTCCAAAAACGAAAAGATCAACCCGCTGATGAACCTGAATTATAACCCTCAGCAAAACTCTGTTTTGAATCCGTTGTATATCAAAAATCTTTGGCCAGATGACATTTCGTGGGATGGACAATATATTTTTGATGAGCATAACGAGCTAAGAGGATATGTGTCACGAGCGTCGCAGGAAGTTATCTTGTGCTTTAACAGCCAGATGGAGTGGGATGGGTATTTTGTAAGGGCTTCGGAAAAACTTTTCAATCATTTCAGCGTAACCGGCCTGTGGACAGGAAAGTTTTTGTGTACCGATAACAGCGGCGGGTACAATCTTTTTAACAAGGATTGCAAGTGGATGCATCAGTATATCAAATAGAATAAAACGAACAAATTGAATGCTTAAAAGGTTAAAGATCATGGATCGATCCGCACATGACCTTTTGCCTCATAAAAATCGACCCTGTATGATTAAAATTATATCCATTAAAATACTAATAGCCTTATTCTTTCCAGTGCTTTGCTTTTCTCAGAACATCCCCCCGAAACACAATCCCAGGATGGACCCAAATCTAAGTCCTGCTAATAATAAAAGCATTAATCCCGAAAAAAATGCGGCTATCAATCCCAAAGTAAACTGGAACATTAGTCCTGAACATAATGCTACCCTCAACCCTGATACAAACGCGAGCATCAACCCAATTATCGTTAACGATTTAAATCCCAATAAAAACAAGATGCTTAATCCTATGTATCACAATGAACTTCACCCGCAAAATCCGAATTGGGAGGGGCTGTTTGTTTTTGATATCGATGATGAGCTGATGGGCTACGTTTCTTCCGCGAGCCAAAACGTCATCTTATACTTCGACAGGTCTTACAAATGGCTTGGCTATTTTGTAAGGAGCGGAAAAGGAACTTACAACTTCTATAATACAAATGATCAGTGGACCGGCCAATTCGGCTGTTATGACGGCATAACGGGTTTCAATTTCTTTGAAAAAGGCGGCGAATGGAAGGGAGTGCATGTGAAATAACAGAATAACTGAGTAACTGTGTAACTGAATATAGAACGGTTATTGAATAATTGAGGTTCAAATGAATAATCGCCTTTCAACTTCAGTTTATTCAATTATTCAGTTATTCAAATATCCTCTCACCTCATCAATAATCTTATAAACATCCTGCTGCTCCATACATTTGAAATGACCGCGTGGACATTTGTTTGTCCCATACTTGCTGCAAGGTTGACATGGCAGGTTAGGTACGAGCATGTTTATGTAAGGAGATTTTTTCAGGCTGGCCATATAATTTGCGCCGTAATACGGCTCTACGTCAAGCTTTGGTGAAGTACCACCCCAGATCGCGATCGTTGGCTTTTTGTATGCACTGGCAATATATTGAAGTCCGGTATCATGCGATATCACCAATTTTGAGCATCTCACGATGTCTGCCGACTCGTTAAGATTAAATTTGCCGCAGGCATTGTAAATTTTTACCGGGTCTTCTTCTGCAATGGCTTCGGCCTCTTTCACATCTTCTTTTCCGCCAACCAATATGATTGGGTGATTGATTTGCGCACACAATGCCCTTAGCTTGTGAACGGGTAATTTTTTCGTATAGTAGGATGCACCGATTACAATCGCAATGTAGCCTGCATGGTGCGAAGCAGGCAGGTCCTTGCTGATATCAATATTATCTTTTTGTGGAATAAAATAATCAAGGCCCAGACCGTCATCCTTTACGCCAAACGCAGCAACCGTATCGAGGCTTCGTTGTGTGATATGGCGTTTGGGCATTTTATCAATGTGCAATTTTGTAAGCAAAAACTTCTGCCAATCGAGTTTATCGATCGTGTATGCTTTTTTACCCAGCGCTCTTTTTATTTTTCCGGAACGGAAATTCTTGTGCAGATCAATTACGTAATCGTAATCTTCTTTTTTTAGTTCTTCAATTACTTCACCAAGATCTTTATCGAAGTAAAAGAATTTGTCAACATAAGGATTGGCTTCCGTTACCGCCTTAAAAGATTTTTTTGTAAGAAAATGGACCTCCGCAGTTGCCACCTGTTTTTTGAGGCAACGCAAAACGGGCGATGCCAGCACAATATCACCAATGGAGGAAAAGCGGATCACAAGAAATTTCATTGACCGAAAATAGGGGAATAATTGAAAATTGAAAAAGGAACGCTGATTATTATGGTTTTGATGATTTTTTATGATTTAATCAAAATCATAAAAAATCTTAACAATCATAAAAATCTGCGTTCCATTTTCAACTCTCTACGTAATTCAAATCTTTTCCAAACGTTTCTTCCAATTTTGTCCATGCCCAAAGCGCACCAGCAAAGACCATTATACCCACAAAGATGTTTGCGTATTTAGAATTGAAGTTCATTGAATATTTGAAGAATTCGTACATCAGGTTGATCAGAACTACCGAGCCTCTTACGAAGTTGGGCGCTGTGTTGGTAACTGTTGAGCGGATGTTTGTGCCAAAACTTTCTGCAGCGGTACTCATAAACACTGCCCAATAACCGCCTGTAAAACCTAACATAAAAATACCGGTATAGAAGAAGTATTGACTTAATGGCGCGAGCAAAAAGAACAGAATAATAACTGTGATGGAACTGAGCATGAACCCGAGAATGGCTTTCTTTCTGCTTTTTAAATGTTGAGAAATAAGACCACAAGCAAAGTCGCCCAATGTTAAGCCAAGGTAAGTAAGCATGATGGCATTGATGGGAACTGTTTTTCTTTCTGCGTCGGAAAACTGTAACCCCAGTGCATCGGCGAGTTCTGGCGAGTATTTCGCATATAGCTGAACGATATACCAGATAGGAATAGCGATCAAAATAACAGCAATGTATTTTTGCCAGCGTTCCTTTTTCTGAAAGATCAACCGAATGCTTCCTTTTTTTACGTCAGATTTTTTCACGGCTTCATACATGCCTGATTCAAAAACGCCAATACGAAGCAACAACAAGAATACGCCCATCCCGCCACCAATGAAATAGCATGTCCGCCAATCGCCTACCCATTTCACCACAAATCCTCCGATCACTGCGCCTAAGATTCCCGTGCCTGCGACCAGCGCAGTGCCGAGACCGCGTTTTTCTTTATCCAACACTTCGTTCACCATTGTTACGCCTGCACCCAATTCACCCGCGAGACCAAAGCCCGCAGCAAAACGAAGAACCGCATATATGTGTACGTCGTGCACAAATCCGTTGCAAATGTTGGCTATAGAATAAGTAAGAATGGAACCAAACAGCACCGACAGCCTTCCTTTTCTGTCGCCCATGATGCCCCAGAAAATACCTCCGATGAGCATGCCGATCATTTGCCAGTTATCCAGCATAAGGCCAAAGCGTTCAATATCTGTTTTGGAAGTAATTCCTATGTCTTTCAAACTCGTTGTACGGATCATGCCGAACAACAGCAAATCGAAAATATCTACGAAATAACCAAGCGCGGCTACAATAACTATGATGTTGAAGAGACCTGTGGTTTTGGATGTTGGATTCATAAGCTAGTTGAGAATTGAGAATGGGGAGTTGAGAGTTAATTGAAAGTTGAAAATGATTTACGCGCCCTCACTCTCAACTTTCCACTTTCAACTCTCAACTTATGTCGTTTGTGTTGGTTTTTTTGACCCGAAAAATATCTTCCAAAGTACCGGCGCTGTCGTCACAACTATAATGCCGATCACTATCATTTCAAGATGATCTTTCAATTCAAAACCGAATTGTTTGCGCACCCAAATTTGCAAAAAATGGCCTGCGAAAACCATGCTCACAACCCATGCCACAGAACCGATAATATTGTTTAGCATAAACTTCCTTCTGTCCATTTGAACAATGCCCGCGATGATTGGGGCAAAGGTTCTTATCACAGGAAGAAAACGGGCGAAGATGATAGCTCCGCCGCCGTGTTTTTCGTAAAAATCATGCGCGTCGTTAAGGTATTTTTTCTTAAATAAGAACCTGTCTTTCCAGGTGTACATCGTTGGGCCAATTTTGCGGCCAAACCAATACCCAAGCATGTTTCCAAGTATACCGGCGACAGATATCAATGCCACGAGGAGAAACAAATCAAACCACTCAGAATGTACACCGCCCAAGCCCAATGCTTTCAAAAACTCATGTGCAAGGTTAGCGCTGTAAATGCCGGCAACAAACAACAAGCTGTCGCCAGGCAGAAAGAAACCGGCAAACAATCCTGTTTCTGCAAATACAATGAAAAGTAATAACCAAAAGCCTCCATTGATAATGTAGAACATTGGGTTCAGCAGATCTTTCCATGAGAAGATCTTATGCAACTGAACTATTTTCTTATCAGTTAATTCATTTGCTGATAGTACAACATTTTCGTGATCGTGGCTTGTCACAGTAACGGGTGATGAAGGATCAACATTCACTACTGCAAAGCCGGCTTTATCAGGAGCATACTCGTTTGTTTTACCGGCGTTTTCGACGCTTACCTTTTTCAGCGGTGTTTCATACTGGTTAAGGAATTGAAGAGTAATTTCTTTTTGTGCAAAAGAAAAATTCATCGTCATAATCAAGAGCCCCAATAAGACCGAAATCCTTTTAATCATAATTACTTTTTTAGTATTCAAATCCTGTTCTGTTTCTATGGTATTTCTTATGCAGTCTGTGTTACTTCTTCTCCCAATTCGCCCTCCCATTTGCTAACAACTGTTGTCGCCAAAGCATTGCCTAACACATTTGTTGCGGTTCTGAACATATCACAGAAGTGGTCGATCGGCAAGATCAATGCGATACCTTCAGGTGGAATTTTAAACATGGCACATGTTGCTGTAACCACTACCAGTGATGCTCTTGGAACTCCGGCAATTCCTTTGCTGGTAAGCATCAGAACTATCAGCATAGTTAATTGTGTTGGCAAATCGAGAGGCACTTTATATACCTGCGCTATGGTTAAGCTGGCAAAAGTCATGTACATCATGCTCCCATCAAGATTGAAACTATAGCCCAATGGCAAAATGAATGACACGATTTTATCCTTACAACCAAAACGCTCAAGTTCCTCTGTAAGTTTTGGAAAAACCGCTTCGCTGCTGGTTGTACTGAAAGCGATCAACAGCGGTTGTGCAATTCTTTTTACCAGTGCCGGCAATCGATTTTTCAAAATCAAATAACCCACCAGCAACAGCAACAGCCAAAGCGTTGCAATACCTATGAGAAAGTAAAAAAGATAGTATCCGTAAAACTTAAAAACTTCTAATCCTTTTACTGCAATTACGGCTGATATTGCACCAAACACACCCAGCGGCGCAAAGCCCATTACATAGCCAACCATTTTAAGGATCACGTGTGCAACACCATCGAGCGCTTTGATCATTGGTTTTGCATAGTCGCCGACAGCGGTCGCAGCAATTCCAAAAAACACACTGAACACCACCAACTGCAGCACTTCATTAGAAGCCATTGATTCTATCACACTTTTGGGAATGACGTGCTCAATGAACATGGACAACGAAAAAGAAGATTTTGTTTTACCAATCAGATCACTTGCTTCAGCTGCATCGCCGCTACTCAGGTTTATAACATGACCCGGCTGAAAAACATTTACATAGACCAACCCAATCAAAAGACTGATCAGGGATGCGGTAACAAACCAGAGCAATGCCTTACCGCCAACACGCCCTACTGTTTTTAAATCGCCCAGTTTAGCAATACCTACTACCAATGTGCAGAACACCAATGGCGCGATTATCATTTGCACAAGGCGAAGGAAAATAACGGTCAGTAATTTTATGCTGGTAGCAAAATTATCCAGTCTCGTAAAGGCTACACCGTGTTTAGGCTGCTCTACTATTTTCTCAATCTTCGTACCCGGATGTACCTTGATGTAGGTTGGAACGTACTTGCCATCAATGTCAGTTATCGTTCTCCATGCGCTCCCGCTTGCTACGGTATCAATTCTGTAACTGTCTTCGTCTTTATATACAATGATTGGCTGCTTTACAACCTGGGATGATATCTGAAGGACAACGGTGTCTTTTCCGGCAAATCCCTCTTTGGGTTTGTATTGTAGCCTTTTACCGCCGCCACTCTCGTGGATAAAATATCCGACGATTACGCCTAATAACATTGCTATGATGATCCACAATGTGAGTTTATTGCCTTTTGACATAATGTTTTAGCGACTATTAAGGTTAATAAGCACCGAAAGTTCAAAAAAAAATTGACTTGACAAAAATTTAGTATAAAAGCCCCCAGACGCTTCATTCCCTTTGAGGGCCACTATTGGTGCGAAGGTCGTGGAAAAATTAAGCGGCGAATGCTATTCCCACATGGTTTATTATTGTTTTACAAACTTAAAATGCCTCCATTCATTATTTATTCTTACCTGCAAAATATATACGCCATTGACTAGGGAAGAAACATTCAATGATGTTTTGCCTTCAGCTATACCAATTTGTTTCGTTTCAACTACTTTACCATCAATAGAAATAACCCGGAGCATCACATTTTCCTCTCTTTTACTGAAAGTAATATTCAGGTCATTGTTTACAGGGCTTGGGTAGATGCTTATAACCTGTCCTTTGTTGTTATCAAACTGCACAGCTATGACGTTACTGTATGTAAAGGCTCCGTTCAGATCCACTTGTTTTAGCCTGTAGTAGTTTGCACCTTCTACCGGAGAGTAGTGGATAAAGCTGTAATCCTGCACCAAGCCGGAATTTCCCTTGCTTTTTACTTGCCCCGCTTTATAGAAATTCGTACCGTCTACGCTTGTTTCCACATCAAAATAGCTGCTATTGATTTCCGTTGATGTTGCCCAATTTAGCGCAACGTTATCATTCTGGCTCTTTCCCGTAAAAGATAGCAATGTAACAGGCAAAGGCGTTACGTCTATTGCGCCAATTCCGAAACCAGAGAAGCCTGTATTGAATGTGGCAGAAATGGCGGTATCACTACCAAAGTCTTCTTTTGTGAATGGGGCCCATTGAACATCCGATACATATGGCGTGGCTGGCGATACTTCCGATATGTTGTGATTGGAAATCTTCACTACTCTCATATCTGCATCAGAAAGGTTTTTAGCCGTTATGCTTCTCCAACCGTCTATTTCCGCTTTCGTATAGTATAAGGTAATCTTGTACTGACCGTTCGGATTAGCGTTGGTTGGCGTTACTTTAAATGTTGTAGCTGCCACTTTTTTGTCGTTTGTGTTATGCCAGAAAATATTGGCACTTGTACCTGCTCTGTCTATTTCCACTTTTGTACAACCATAATCGAAGCTTGACAAGTTCTGTATGTTCGCCAGCAGCTTGCCAGCGGCATCTTTAAAATACACAAGGGCATTGGCTCCCAGGTATTCTTCATCAGAACTTATCGCTGATTCGACAAATAAGCCAAAGGAGCAGTCGAAAGTTATAGCAGGGTTGCTGGTGGCAACGTATCCAACAGGCAGTGCGCATCCACTGGAAGCTCCACTCCCACTACTAAGCGCTGCTACATATTGCCCGTAATCTGCGTTAAATGCCAGTTCATCGAAGTTGGAATTTGTGTTTCCGTTATCATAACACATATTGATCACTATGTTTGACTGGCCATCCCAGTTAAAATTAGTGGAGAAAGGTATATTGTTGGTTCCCACCGTGGTTGTATAATTACCAGAGTATACAGTTGTAAAACCTGTGGTTGACGCAAAATTGCCCAATGTTGTAGTCGTGGTGGGTACCTGACACATAGAAACTGTAAATCCAGTAAAAGGCTTCGTGCTGTTTTTGGTTGTAACCTGTAACTTAAGTGCCGTTAAAACTGCGGCATTGACTATGCCTGCATTATAGAGATCTGCCTTTCTATATAAATACTGCACTCTATGGCGGTGCAGATCACCCGAAAAACAGCTAACTATACTTCCGCCCGACGTTGTGGGTGTTTTAATTAGGGCAATTGATCCAGAGAAATAAGTCACCGGTGCTACATCATCATCGTTTAATGTAATTGTAAGTGCAGGGTTAATATTTCCTATTGATGTGGATGTGTTGCTCAAAGTAAAAGCAAGCGATATTGTTTTTTGCAACTCTATTGCTTTATCATCGTAAATGCGAACGGTAAAGCTTTTGGTTTCATCGCTCGAAGTTGAAAACGGAATATCTAAAGATGGTGATGTAAAACTGCCGTTGGTAGTAATGTCATAATCCGTTCCACGCACTGCAGTACCACCTAAGGTTAGCGTTGCGGTAACGGCTTGTGCAGGTTGAGGACCGCTGCTGAGGATGCGATAACTGTAGTCTGTATAGCCACGACAGTTGTCTACACTTGTAGTGGCCTCTGTTACAGAACTACTGCCTATTTCAAAATTAATTTGAGAAACACAGGCGGGTGCCATGTCTATTGACAAGCTTCCCAGCGAATTTGCCAGTGAAGCTCTCAATGAGCCCAATGCTGCACTTACCCTTGCACTTTGGCCCGCTGTGAAAAGCAAATATGAAGTGGTGTAGTTCATAAAATTGCTTTCCGTATTGGCAGTATAGGACTGATTTACGCATGGGTTGTTTCCTGTGCGTGGCGTAAAATCGACAACACCATTAAGCTGATTGAACCTGATAGGATCGGTATCACAAACCCTGTCTCCATCTAAATTGCAATCGTTATTAGTATTAGGCGGACAGGTGTTCTTATCCGGAGACCCCTCAAACGGATGGTATAAACTAAACGCATGGCCCATCTCATGTGGCAATGTTTTTTGTCCTGATTTCATTTGAGTCGCCAGCATAACAGTGCCGTCGAGCGAAGCTGGTGCCCCCGCGAAATAAGCATACCCCGCTATAAATTGTCCGTTGGTGCCATCATTCCCGTCTATTTTATCCACTACCCAAATGTTATAATACGAGTTTGGATCCCATCGGCTAAGGTTTTTTACATTTATCTCATTAGTGCCCGACGTACTGTTCATGTTAACACCGTTGGCAACATAATTAGGAATGCCCGAACCATCAATGCGTTCAATACCAGTAGTAGCTGAGCAATAAGGAGTCCGTTTTGCCAAAACAAACTGAATTCCCAGGTTAGTGCTGCCGCTTGTTACAGAAGCATCTGCCGCATATACCTTGTTCAGGTAATCAATGGCTCCCTGTACGTCAGCATCCGACGGATTGTAGATTGAGCCCACAGCGCCACCGGTATGAATAACGTGCACTACTACCGGAATAATCGCAGTAGACAATGTCCCAAATCCATGGACAGATTTTGATTTCTTTTCCGGAATGATTTTTTGGATCTTCTGTTCATTTAACTGCACTTGATTCGCATACTGTGGATCAATCGTTAGCCTGGTTTGGTGAATATGATCAAATCCGCAAATGGGCTGCGCAAAGGAAGTTATAGAAAAGATACAGCACAGCAGCGAAAGGATAAACCTGAATTTCATTAGCTAATTTTGGTTGAACTGATAATAAATCTATAATAAAAACCAACGCAAACTCATTTAGTGACGTTAAGTCGCTTGACAGTATCGATTAATGATCAACTAATGGTAGCGACGCAATGGATGTTTTGGTTATTTAAAAAAGAGTAAGATTAAACGTGACGGCTGTATTAAGGGTTTAATGTAGGGCATTGAGGACATCGAATTTTACCATAAATTTCCTCACCAATAACTGCTATAAAATTAGTTTTTCCGTTTGATTTTATCCAGCACAATGGATAAAGTTTACTGTTTATTCATTCCATTTTTTCTTCACCCAATTCCAAATCAACAGCTTAAATCGGTCGATTTTTGAAGATAATTGTTTACTTTACCTGCCTAAATTAAACTTGTTTTAAAAACCTAATTAACAGCTAATATGAGTTTGTTCGTAAAGAAACCGCTGGGACAGTTGCTTGCCCAGGCTGAAGACAGTGAAAAGGGATTGAAGCGAACCCTTGGAGCCGGTAATCTGATCGCTTTGGGAATTGGTGCCATTATTGGCGCGGGATTGTTTGTAAGAACCGCTGCCGCTGCCGCAGAAGCCTCCGGTCCCGCAGTTACGTTATCATTCGTTATCGCAGCCATTGGTTGTGCTTTCGCTGGTTTGTGCTATGCAGAATTTGCCAGCATGATCCCTATCGCCGGTAGTGCTTACGCTTACTCTTATGTAACAATGGGCGAATTGGTTGCCTGGATCATCGGCTGGGCGCTTATTATGGAATATGCCCTTGGTGCCGCCACGGTTTCCATTGCATGGAGCGAATACTTAAATAACTTATTAGGAGGAGGTATCCCATATGAATGGTGCCACTCTCCTTTTGAATCACTACACAAAGTAACCGGAGACGCCGTTGCACAGTTTACCGCTGCCATGCCTGAGCTTACAAAAGGCATCAAAAACGGCGTACTTTTGCTTAGCGAAGATCAAATGAAAGTGCTGCCTGCGAGCCTTGCACCATTGGTACAATCTACACACGGTCTTGTAAATGCTCCTGCTCTTCTCATTCTTTTGCTTCTTACTTTATTACTTATAAAAGGAACACAGGAATCAGCTTTTGTAAACGCGATCATCGTGTTTGTAAAAGTTGCCATCGTTCTTTTGTTCATCGCAATTGGTTGGAAATTTATCAATCCCGCGAACCACACACCTTATTTGATCCCTGCAAATACGCCAGGTCATGAAGGTTTCTTCAAACATGGCTGGGGCGGTTTATTAGGCGGCGCTGCCATTGTATTCTTTGCCTTTATTGGCTTCGATGCGGTAAGCACTGCAGCACAAGAAGCAAAGAATCCAAAAAGAGACATGCCAATCGGTATCCTCGGTTCATTGGTGGTTTGTACCATTCTGTACATCCTTTTTGGGCACGTTCTTACGGGTGTTGCTAACTGGCAGGAATTTAAAACTGCGGGAAAAGAAGCATCTGTAGCGTATGCTATTCAAACATACATGAAAGGTTATGGCTGGTTAGGCACAAGCGTAACTGTTGCGATCCTTGCGGGTTTTTCTTCTGTAATCCTCGTGATGTTGATGGGTCAGAGCCGCGTGTTCTACACCATGAGCAACGACGGTTTGATTCCTAAAGTGTTCGGCGATCTTCACCCGAAATTCAAAACACCTTACAAAGCAAACCTTATTCTTTTAGTATTCGTTGGCCTTTTCGCTGGATTCGTTCCGGGACATGTTGCGGGTGATCTGACTTCCTTCGGAACATTGTTCGCATTCGTTCTGGTAAGCGCAGGCGTTTGGATATTGAGAAGAAAAGAACCCAATATTGCACGTCCTTTCAGAGCGCCTTTGGTTCCACTTGTTCCGATCTTGGGTGTGATCATTTGCGGCGGTATGATCGTGGCGCTTGATGCACAAACGTTGAAAGTCGCGTTCCTTTGGATGGCAGTGGGTTTAGTAGTCTACTTCCTCTATAGCAGAAAGCACAGCAAACTTCGAAATCCAAGTGAAATACTTACACGAGCAAAAGACTTCGAAAAGATTGAGAAATAAATTTAAAGGCGCCTCCGGGCGTCTTTTTTTATGACTAAATAACTGATTAACTGAATAACTGAATCTTAACCTTCAATCAGCGGTTTCGATATTCAAACAATCAGTTATTCAATTATTCAGTTATTCAGTTATTGCTTGGCAACATGCCCGCCATCTCCTAATTTTGCCGAACCTAAAATATTCACGTGTTTGCCTGCCAATTGAGGCTCATACACTTAAACGTTCAAATTCGAAATTATATATCATGGGAAGGATTTTTGAAGTTCGTAAATCAACCATGTTTGCCCGCTGGGATCGCATGGCAAAACAGTTTACCCGTATTGGAAAGGAAATTGTGATCGCTGTTAAAGCCGGTGGCCCAGATCCTGATACCAACCCCGCTTTGCGTCGTTGCTACCTGAATGCCAAGGCGGTAAACATGCCTAAGGACCGAGTAGAAGCTGCTATTAAAAGAGCTTCTGGTAAAGACATGACCAACTACGACGAGATCCTGTATGAAGGTTATGCTCCGCACGGTGTAGCTGTTCTTATTGAAACTGCAACCGACAACCACGTTCGTACTGTGGCGAACGTAAAATCTATTTTCAACAAAGGAGATGGTGCTTTGGGAAACAGTGGAAGTGTTAGTTTCCAGTTTAAGAAAATGGGTGTTTTCAAATTGAATCCTGCAGGTTTGAGTGCAGATGAACTGGAGCTGGAATTGATCGATGCCGGTCTTGATGAAATGGGAGAAGGTAGCGGTGAAAATGGCGAAGATGTACTGGTGTTGCGCTGCGCATTCACCGATTTTGGTAACCTTCAAAAAGCACTGGAGGACAAAGGCATCACACCTATCAGCTCCGAGCTTGAGTGGATCCCAACTTCTACAGTTGAGCTAAACGAAGAACAAGCGCAGGATGTACTGAAACTGGTTGATAAACTGGAGCAGGACGACGACGTTCAAAAAGTGTTTCACAACTTGAAGTAATCCAATTTGAAAATTTGAGGATTTGAAAATTTGAAAATTTGAAAATGCTTCAGGTGTGTCTTGCTAAACTTTTTATTTGCTTGCCTCTGTGGCGAGCTAATTTAAACAACGACAAGTTGCGCAGAAAGCATTTTCAAATTCTCAAATCTTCAAATTATCAAATTATCCCGCTTTGCAAAGTAAACCTGTAATATTATTCGATGGCGTTTGTAATCTCTGCAACGGCTCTGTTCAGTTTGTTATCAAACGCGATAAACAAAACAGGTTTCAGTTTGCCTCTTTACAATCCGAATTTGGCCGTAGCATTCTCGCTCAATACAAACTATCTTCCGGCGATTTTGACTCTTTTCTTCTTTTGGAAAACGATACGCTGTTTACAAAATCAACAGGAGCTTTAAAAGTCCTATCACAACTACATAACTGGCACTGGTCCACGATTCTTCTTTTCATTCCAAAATTCATCAGAGACGCTGTTTACAGCTTCATTGCGCGGAACCGTTACCGTTGGTTCGGCAAGCGCGAAGCGTGCTGGGTACCAACTCCCGAGCTTAAGGCGAAGTTTCTTCAATAGGGATGAATCCAGAAATGTCAATCGTGAATCAGGGCACCCAACACAATCTTCGCGCTTTTATTATTCTTTTTTGGACAACGAACGTCAACTACCTATTCACGATTCACCATTGTCTATTCACGTTTTTTTTGCACAAAATCCAACCATTTAATCCTCGCATTTGTTGTTTGTTACTGTTGCTATAGGAGTGATTGGCCCATCAAAGTCGATCACGTTTAACGCGTCCTACCTGTTGAAACAACCAGTTAATATCCTCTTAATAAGTCGTTTGTTTTAATTCCCTGTTAATCATATTAAATACATCACCATGACAAGAAAATTAATCATTCCCATTACACTTATTTGTATAGTGCTGTTTACTTCTTGCGCTGCAAAGAAAAAACTAGCAGCTGCTGAAGCCGCCAATACACAATTGCAGGCCGACAAAGCAGCTCTTACTTCAAAAAATGAAGCCTTGCAAAAACAGCTGGACGAGTTTGACGCCCAAAGAAAAGCGAATATGGCTGCATTTGAAAAGTACAGGGCAGAATGTGAAAACGCCAAACAAAAACTGGAGGTGGTACGGGCTTTGGTAGCTGAACAATATGCAACGTTGCAGGAAGTAGATAAAAAGATCGCAGATGCTCTTTCTAATTTCAACGATAAGGGTGTGGATGTATACTATAAAGAAGGACTGGTATATGTAAGCATGTCCGAAGGTTTATTGTACAAAAGCGGCAGCTCTACACTAGGGCCAGATGCTAAAGCTGCCTTGGGCAACCTTGCTTCTGTACTCAACGAATACCCGAAATTAAAAGTATACGTGGTAGGCAACACGGATGATAAACCTTTCAAGAAAGGTGGCGACAACATGACGCTTAGCACGGACAGAGCAAACGGTGTTGTAAAAATTCTCCGCGACGATTACAAAGTGGATCCAAGCCGTCTGACATCTGCAGGCAGAGGCAAATATTCCCCTGTTGCTGATAACAGCACTGCGGATGGCCGCGCTAAAAACAGAAGAACTGAAATCATTATAAACCCAGACCTGATAAAGATTTGGCAAAGTGTGCAGGACAGCCAGTAGGGAATGTACGAAGTACGATGTACGATGTACGATGTACGAAAGTCTTTTGATGTTGTATTTACATGAATGTCGTACATCGTACTTCGTACACCGTACACTGCACAACCGGCCTTTCAAAAAATGATTATGAAAACTGCTTTTCTATTAAGTCTGCTTTGCCTGTTATGCAGCATTTGTCGCGGCCAGGAATTGGAGCCCCGGGCATACGCTGCACTTCCCAAAAACTTAAACTCGCTTGCCTTCGTATATGGATTAACGAAAGGAAATGTTTTGACCGACCCTTCCCTTCCAATCAAAGACATGAAGGCCAATGTAAACAGCCTTACGCTTGGCTACGTCCATACCTTTGGCCTTGCGAATAAACTGGCACGTGTGCAAATAGTCTTACCTTACATGATGCTGTCTGGCAAGCTTAAATTAAACGGTGTCGATACAAGTATCACCAGGAACGGTTTCGGCGACGCAAGATTAAGACTGGGAATTAATCTAACGGGTTCTCCTCCTCTTGACAAAAAAGATTTTGTTCGCTATACTCAAAAAACAATTATTGGGGTCAGCCTTGTGACCAGCATTCCAATAGGTTATTACGACCAAGACAAAAGAATCAACCCAGGCAGCAATCGCTGGGGCTTTAAGCCGGAAATTGGTATCTCCAAAAGATTCAAACGTGTATATGCGGAAATGTACAGCGGCGTTTGGTTCTATACCGCTAATACAAAATACCTTGTTACAAAAACACAAATCCAAAAGCCGGTTTTCAATATACAGGGACATGCATCGTACTATTTCAAAAGACAAATGTGGATTAGCATAAATGCCAACTGGTTCAACGGAGGCCAAACACTCGTTGATGGCGCAGAGCAAGGCAATTTACTTGACAACTGGCGAATTGGTGCGACATGGTCATTTCCAATCGCAAAAGGACATTCGTTAAAACTTCAGTTTCACGTAGGAGCATTCACCGAAAGCGGTTATGATTACAATGCGGCATCTCTTGCCTACCAGTGGGTATTCTGATAATCCCATCATTTTCAACTTTCAATTCACTCCACTCTCCCCTTTTCTTCCTCTGCACCTGTTGCATAATTTCTCTTCGCCTTTAATTTCTCTTTACCAAAATTTCGTGTGTACGTAAGCTTTATGGTAGGTTGAGAAAAATATATTTTCACACCTGTAATGAGGTTTTGTTCAGGCATATTCACCTCCGCGTTAAGGTAGGATGTATTCAAAATATTAACTGCGTTTAATGTAAATGCACCGCCTTTTCCCTGCAATTTTTTCCTTACGCCAACATCCAGTGAGCCTCTGCCGTGTATTGTGTAGATGCCTCCTAAAAACTTCGACTGATAATATCCGGATATTTCAAGAGAAAAGTTTTTGGGCAATGTAAATCTTTCGCTGGCATTTATATTATAGTTTATCTGATCTGCAGAAACAGGATCACCTTTATACGTCGCATTAATTTGCTGCCACAGACCTGTTAGGTTCAACTGCATTACCCACCATTTGGTAACGTTGAAGGGCAAAGAAAGTATGACCGAAACCGTTTTGACATTATTTAGATTCTGTGCCGACAGGAGCAACTTGTTAGTGGTAGAATCTGATTTCGGTTGAAAGCCCGCAATCGAATTAGTTTCCTTAGAATAAGAAACAGAAAGCAAGTAACTTTTAAAAGTATATCCAACTTTGTAATTGTTGGATATAGCTGGCTGCAATGCCGGGTTACCTGTGATCAACGTATTAGCATTTGCATAGTAAGTAAATGGCGCAAGGTCATTGAAAGTTGGCCTTGTTATGCGACGGCTGTAAGAAAAATCGAGTGAATTATTATCATTGAGCTTATGTGTAATAAAAAAGCTCGGAAACAAATTTCCGTAGTGTCTGTCTACTATATCTTTTTGCTCCACTGTTCCCAGGTTTGAGTTAGTGTACTCGTAACGAAGTCCCAGCTTAGCTTCTGTGCGTTTGCCCAACGTCGCATTAACAGATGCGTATGCGGCACTGTAATTTTCTTTTAAAGTATATTTTGCCGATAATGAATCATCTTTGATCCATTCATTTTGTATCAGCTGTTCAAAACTTATGTCGTTGTCAAAAGTGGAAATTGTTTCTTTCAAGCCAGCATTCAGGCTTACGTGCTTTCCTATTTTTTTGGAATAGTCAAGTGCGAATATCCAAAATGAAATCGGCGTTGTTTTCTCGTTTCTGAAATATTCTTCGTACGCATAGTTGTTGTTGCCATCAAAATAAACACTATGATAGTTCACCGGCTGATGATTGCCATAGTACATATAATCCGCGTTGAACACAATTTTGTCGGTTTCATTGAAGGAGTGCTGCAGATTAACGTTTCCGCTTAAACTGTGCCAGTGATTAATTTCATTGTTATAATGCTGTATCGTTGTGTCCAGTTTATCATTCTTTGTGATAGTGCTGGTATTGTGCTCTGTTTGCGAATACTTGTTATCATACCCTGAAAACAACACTCCCAATACTGTTTTTTTGGACAATTCAACATCCATACCGACGCGGCAGTTTAAATTAGGTCTTGTTTCCATTCTGTCGGTCGTAAAAGTCGTTTTAGTAATGTCGCCATTGTTTGATACGATATTATAAGCGTCTATCGGCAAAGGCTTGTGAATACGTGAATAAGAAATGTCGCCGTATAGATTTATGTTTCCTTTTCTGTGGTTGATGTTAGCTGCAACCTGTGTTACCGGGCCTTTTCCGTAGCCAATGGTTCCTGAAACAGACCCATTTGTTCCTTCGTTATTGTTTTCTTTCAGTACAATATTTATATAACCCGCATTACCCTCCGCATCAAGATTTGCAGGCGGTGTAGTAATCAATTCTATTTTTTCAATATTGCCAGATGGCATGGATTCCAGCAATTGCATAACCGCTGAAACCGGTGCCCGGCTTATCTTTCCATTGATCATCAATACAACGCCGCTTTTCCCGTTCATCGCAATAGCATTGTTCTGGTGATCAACAATTACACCTGGTGATCTTTCCAGCACTTCAAGTGCCGTGTTACCGGCAGCTGTGATGCTGTTTGCCACATTGATCACGAGCCGGTCTATCTTTTGCTCCAACAATGGCTTTTTGACGGAAACTGTAACTTCTTTTAGCGTGGTAGTCTGCTCAATGAGAATGATTGGAGGAAGTGAAATTTTCGAACGTGCTTTGTCAAGAATAAATGAACTGCTATAAGCCGCTTTATGATTCACAAAATTGGAAACGATAAGATACTTTCCTTCAGAAATATTTGCAAAAGAATAAATGCCCTTGTCATCGCACATGATTGCTTTCACCAACGAAGAATCTTTTGCCTTAAGCAACAAAACATTTGCGTGGCCCAACGGCTTGTTAACCGAGTCTACAACTGTTCCATTAATAGTTTGGCAAAAGGACTGAGAAGACACAAAAAAATTAATAGCAACAAATAAAAGTGTTGCCATTATTTTCGGCAGTATGGTAGTTTCTCTCATTTGAGGGGAAATAACAGTTTAGAGAACATCACCTACCTATATCGCAAAAATTCAAAGATTGGAAACTTCTACCGGGTTTTATTTTCTAAATACCCTTTAAAATAGACAGAATAAAGATGGAATACAAGCGGGTTGTGGATTATTTGATGGACGGTTTAACGCAAAACACCGAACGCCGCAGTACGTGTCCTCACGCAACGCAACAGTAAGCAGGTGGGTGATGGTTCGTGAAGACACGAACCATGGCTGATGGGTGGGACATGATTAGTAAGAACCATTACGGTTTGCCAGATGCTGCGCCTAACTTTCGCATTCACGCGGTGCAACAAAAAAACTGCAAGGCTCTCACCCTGCAGTTTCGAAAACTTTATAATCGGAAAAACCTAATTCCTAATTTCTAATTCTTGGTTCCTAATTATTCTCTCACCATTTCAAGCACCACGTCTACGATCTCTTCCACATTAGGTTTGCTGAAATAGTCGCCATCACTTGCATATGCAGGACGGTGTGCTTTTGCGGTAACCGTGCGGGGAGCAACATCCAACCACTTATAACCACCTTGTTTCTCCATCACAATGTTAAACATGTAAGCCGCCGCTCCACCCGGAACATCTTCGTCGATAAACACGATGCGGTTTGTTTTCTTTAAAGATTCGATGATGGAACCGTTAACGTCAAATGGCAAAAGCGTTTGTACGTCAACAATCTCGCAATGTATGTTATGAGTAGCAAGAATGTCGGCAGCTTCCTGAATGATGCGCAAAGTTGAACCGTAAGACACGATGGTAATATCACTACCTTCTCTTATAATTTCAGGAACGCCAAGTGGCACTCTGTATTCAAGTAAATTGTTTGGCAATTTCTCTTTCAGGCGATATCCGTTAAGGCTTTCAATCACAATAGCAGGATCGCTGCTTTGCAAAAGGGTGTTGTACATACCGGCCGCTTGTACCATGTTGCGCGGCACACACACGTGAATGCCTCTTAATGAATTAACAAGCATGCCCATTGGTGAGCCACTGTGCCAAATGCCTTCTAGTCTGTGGCCCCTTGTACGTACGATCAGTGGAGCACTTTGTTTGCCCGCTGTTCTGTAGTGCATAGAAGCAAGGTCGTCGCTTAGTGGTTGCAAACCGTACAATACATAATCCAGGTATTGAATTTCTGCGATTGGCCTTAAACCTCTCATCGCCATTCCTATACCCTGACCAATAATCGTAAGCTCACGAATGCCAGTATCGAAAATTCTTTTTTCACCATATTTTGCCTGCAAGCCAGCAAAGCCCTGGTTCACGTCGCCAATATTTCCAAGATCTTCACCAAAAGCAAGAACCTTCGGATTGTTTCCAAATAAGGCATCAAAATATTTATTCAATACCTCATAACCATTCAGCACCTGGCTATGATCATCAAAATTTGGTTTTGCCTCTTTTACACGCAAAGCGCTTTTGGCATTCTCGTTCAATAAATAAGTATTGTATAAAGACTTATTTAAAGCCAACAGTTCATTGTAGTATTCCTGCAATGGTTGATTCTTCTTTTTGTCTGTAGAAAGCAGCAATGCATTGTGGATGGATTTCATTACATCCTTGCGTCCCGGCTCACGATGTGCAGAAAGTACACTGGAAATGGTGTTGATAGCGTTTGCCTGATCCGGCAAAGAAGTTGCAAAATCTTTCAACAGCGCAACCGCTTTGATAACCTGCTGTTTGATCGGCATGATGTAATTTTCCCACGCATTGATCTTGCTTTGCTTTACATATTCTTTTGCTTTCAGCTCAATTTCAGAAAGCTCTTCTTCACTTACCAAAGCGTTCTCAATGATCCATTCCTTCATTTTCTTCAAACAATCCCATTCTTTTTCCCATGCCAGTCTCTCATTAGATTTATAGCGCTCATGGCTGCCAGATGTAGAGTGGCCTTGTGGTTGCGTTACTTCTTCCACATGGAAAACCGCTGGAATATGCGTGTCTCTGATCTTTTGAATACCAGCTTCAAATACTTCGCACATTCCTGCGTAATCCCAGGCCTTTACTTTATAGATGTCGATACCGTTGGAACCATTCTTTTTCTGAAAGCCTTTTAATGCTTCGGAGATGGAACCTTTGGTAGTTTGATATTTTGTAGGAACAGAGATTCCGTAACCATCGTCCCAAACAAAGATGGCCAGTGGCACTTGTTGAACACCCGCAGCATTCACTGTTTCCCAGAAATGTCCTTCGCTGGTAGATGCGTCGCCAATTGTACAAAAGCAAACCTCGTTGCCTTTGTTTGACAGGTTGGTAAATTGATGCAGCTGATCTATCTCCCGGAAAGACTTTGATGCCAATGCAAAACCAAGCGCTTTTGGCATTTGGCCTGCTGTAGGAGCCATTCCTGCCGCAAGGTTCTTGCGGTTTATAAGGTCTAATATTTCACCATTATCGTCTACAAATGCGGTTGCGAAGTGTGAGTTCATCTGACGACCGCCACTGTGAGGGTCATTGTTTCTGTCAGGGTCAGCATATAGCTGCGCAAAAAACTCCTGAACAGTAGCTCCGCCTGTGGCGAAAGCGATAGTTTGGTCGCGGTAATAACCGGAGTAAAAATCGCCCGGCTTGAAAAATCTTGATAGTGCAACCTGCGGAACTTCTTTTCCGTCTCCGAAAATGCCGAATTTCGCTTTGCCGGTGAGTACTTCCTTACGGCCAAGCAAACTCGCCTCCCTGCTCTCACAAGCTATTTTATAATCGGTAAGAACTTTTTCGCGAAATGAATCGAACGAAAGTTGTTCATCGGTAATAGCATCGCTGTGTATCAAATTTTCCATGCGACAAATGTAAAGTGAATTTGGCAAACAGAAACTAACAACTGTTAATATAATCTGGTAAATGTAATCTGATTGTTAATAACCTGTTTTTCGAAAGGCAAAAAGTTCCGGTTTGACTTTACAATTTATAGATTTGTTGTTCGTTAAACTTAATTGTAATTTTCCGGTCTTATCACCCTGTATGCGAATGAAAAAAACCTTATTAGCGGTTTGTTTGTCGGTGGGAATCTCCTCCATTGCATTTTCACAAACCAATGAAAAACAACAGGAAACGCTGATGTTACCTGAAAAAGTCTACGACTTTGGCAAAATTTCCCAAGGCAGGCCTGTTACTCATGAATTTTATTTTACCAACAATAGTTCTGATACTTTGCACCTTGATAATGTGCAGGCATCTTGCGGTTGCACCACTCCTGTCTGGAAAAAGGATCCGGTGTTGCCGAATAATACAAGCAAAATTACAGTAGGGTACAATGCAGCAGCAGAAGGCCCCTTCGAAAAAACCGTGACTATTTTTTACAATGGAAACAAAACCTCGGCCATTAAAATTAAGGGTGAAGTAACCAAGGCTCCAGTAGGTTCAGCTCCTGCCAACAGTTCCATTCAATTATTAAAACAATAAAAAACAATAAGCATGAAAAAAATCGCTCTGTTATCTGTTTTCTCTTTAATGCTAAGCGTATTTGCATTTGCGCAAACAACCAGTACGGTTCCAACCAAAAAAGCTGACGAATTAGTAAAATTTGCTGAAACAAGACACGACTTTGGTAAGATCAAACAAGGCGTACCTGTTACTTACGATTTCGCCTTCAAAAACATTGCCTCAGCTCCTGTTGTAATCGAATCTGCAACTGCAAGCTGCGGTTGTACTACACCTGTAAAACCTGAAAAACCGGTTGCTAAAGGTAAAAGCGATGTGGTAAAAGCTGGTTTCAATGCTGCCGCTGCCGGTCCATTCGAGAAAACAATTTTCGTAAAAGTTGCTGGTGCTGATCAGCCTTTGGAATTGAAAATTGCTGGCCAGGTGTTAAGCGCTGATGACTTCGCAAAATATGAAGCTGAAAAAGCAAAAGGCAAATAGTTAGCCTAAGTCCATTTTAAATAATTTGTCCCTGTGAGATTTCTCATGGGGATTTTTTTTGGAGAAACCTGAACGCCCGCCTGAATGACTGGTCGGGCAGGCAGATTTTCATGATTTCCATGATCAATGAAGATCTTTTACTTTTTACCTTTTACTCAAAACTCATATTCACAACTCAAAACTTCCCATATGCAATTCCTTGTTATTGGCACTGACCACAAAGATGCCGAAGCGTTAAATCGCCGACTCGCGGTTCGTCCGAAACATATCGACCGTATGCACAAAGAAAAAGCTAAAGGACATTTTATTTTCGGCGGATCAAAACTAACTGATGAAGGAAAAATGGTCGGTTCAATACTGGTGATCGACTTGCCGGATATGGAAGCTGCTGAAAACTGGATAGAGGCAGATCCATATGTGAAGGATGGTGTATGGGAGACTTATGAAGTGGTGCCGTTTAGAGTGGCTGAGGTGTAGATGTAAACCTTGATGATTATGAACTTCACAATAAAAAAGCCGCGGCAATGCCGCGGCTTCACAGTATGATGAATAATTTATTATTCAAATTTCAGATCCAGACCCAAACCTCTCAACTCATGTACCAATACGTTGAATGATTCAGGAACACCAGCTCTTGGAATGTTGTCACCTTTCACGATTGCTTCATAAGTTTTTGCACGACCTATGATATCATCAGATTTAATAGTTAACAACTCCTGCAGGATGTTAGATGCACCGTATGCTTCAAGTGCCCAAACCTCCATCTCACCAAAACGCTGACCACCGAACTGAGCTTTACCACCCAGAGGTTGTTGTGTGATCAAGCTGTATGGCCCGATAGAACGTGCGTGCATTTTATCGTCAACCATGTGGTGCAGTTTGATCATGTAGATGATACCTACAGTTGCTTTCTGGTGCATGCGTTCGCCTGTTTCACCATCATACAGGTAAGTGTGACCCATCATTGGGATACTTGCTCTTTCGCAGTATTCAGCGATTTCGTCAGTTGTAGCACCGTCGAAAATTGGAGTAGCGAATTTCACACCCAATTTCTCACCGCACCATCCAAGTACTGTTTCGTAGATCTGTCCAAGGTTCATACGGCTAGGTACGCCCAATGGGTTCAATACGATGTCAACCGGAGTACCATCTTCCAGGTAAGGCATATCTTCTGCACGCACAATCTTAGCAACGATACCTTTGTTACCGTGACGACCGGCCATTTTATCACCCACCTTCAACTTACGTTTTACAGCAAGGTAAACTTTAGCCAATTTCAATACACCGGCAGGTAATTCATCACCGATTGATACGTTGAACTTCTCTCTCTTATAACGTCCAAGTTCTTCGTTGTACTTGATGTTATAGTTGTGCAACAAGATGTTGATCTGGTTGTCGATATCAGCATCACCTGTCCAACCCAGCGGGTTAATGTTAAGGTAATCAAGGCCGGCAAGGTTCTTAGCAGTGAACTTCGCGCCTTTACCGATTTGTACTTCACCGAAGTTATTGCTAACACCTGTTGAAGCTTTATCTCTCAACAACACTTGCAATTTGCTCAACAACACTTCCAACAGATCAGTTACATTTTTCTCGTGAACTTTCTCGATTTTCTCGATAGTTGCTTTTTCACGAACTTTTGTATTCTTATCTTTTTTTGCACGTTGGAAAAGTTTCTTGTCGATAACCACACCTTCTACTCCGTTTGGAGCTTTCAGTGAAGCATCTTTTGCGTCGCCGGCTTTATCACCGAAGATCGCACGCAACAGTTTTTCTTCAGGGGTAGGATCGCTTTCTCCTTTTGGAGTGATCTTACCAATAAGGATGTCTCCTTCTTTTACCTGGGCACCGATGCGGATGATACCGTTTTCGTCAAGATCTTTTGTTGCTTCTTCAGATACGTTAGGGATATCCGGAGTCAATTCCTCTTCACCCAATTTAGTATCACGTACTTCCAGTTCGTATTCAGAAATGTGAATAGAAGTGAACCAGTCATCGCGTGCTACTTTTTCGCTGATTACGATCGCATCCTCGAAGTTGTAACCTTTCCAAGGCATGAATGCCACTTTCAGGTTACGTCCCAAAGCCAATTCACCATCTTTCACAGCGTAACCTTCAGTTAAGAAGTCGCCTTCTTTTACTTCCTGGTCTTTTTTCACAGCAGGACGTAAAGTGATAGAAGTTTCCTGGTTGGTTTTAATAAACTTCGTTAGTTTATATATTTTAAGATCTTCTTCAAAGCTTACAAGTTTCTGAGCTTCGTTTCGGTCGTAACGAACGTGAATTTCGTTAGAGTCAACGAACTCAACAACGCCTTTGCCTTCAGCCATAATCTGCACACGTGCGTCACGTGCAGCTTTACCTTCAAGACCGGTACCTACGATTGGTGCCTGGGCATTGATCAATGGAACAGCCTGACGTTGCATGTTTGATCCCATCAACGCACGGTTGGCATCATCATGCTCAAGGAACGGAATCAGGGAAGCACTCAAACCAACGATCTGGTTAGGAGCAACGTCCATGTATTCTACTTCTGTTCTTTCCAAAATAGGGAAGTCACCTGTTTCACGGCTAACGATCTTGTCTTCAGCAAACTCGCCTTTTTCAGTAAGCGGAGTATTTGCCTGCGCGATCTTAGCGAAATCTTCCTCTTCAGCACTCAGGTAAGTCAATTCTTTCATATCAACTTTACCGTCGTTCACTTTACGATATGGAGTTTCGATGAAACCCATTTCGTTGATCTTTGCGTGAACACACAAGGTAGAGATCAAACCAATGTTTGGTCCTTCCGGAGTTTCAATTGTACAAAGACGACCGTAGTGAGAATAGTGTACGTCACGAACCTCAAAGCCTGCACGCTCACGGCTCAAACCTCCTGGCCCTAACGCTGAGATACGACGTTTGTGAGTGATCTCAGACAGAGGGTTGGTTTGGTCAAGGAACTGAGACAACTGAGACGTACCAAAGAATGAGTTGATCACAGAAGAAAGTGTTCTTGCATTGATCAAATCAACCGGGGTAAATACCTCATTATCACGAACGTTCATTCTTTCACGAATGGTACGAGCCATACGTGCAAGACCAACACCGAACTGAGCATACAATTGTTCGCCCACTGTACGTACGCGACGATTGCTCAGGTGATCGATATCGTCAATATCTGCTTTCGCGTTTGTAAGGCGAACCAGGTATTTAATGATTTCGATGATATCTTCTTTCGTTAATACTTTTTTCTCAAGAGGATAGTTCAAATTCAACTTACGGTTGATTTTGTAACGGCCCACTTCTCCAAGATCATAACGTTTATCACTGAAGAACAATTTGTCAATGATACCACGTGCTGTTTCGTTATCAGGAGCATCTGCACCGCGCAATTGACGGTAGATGTGCTGAACCGCTTCCAACTCTGAGTTAGAAGTATCTTTATTCAAAGTGTTGTAGATGATCGCATAGTCGCCACCAACGTCTTCTCTTTGCAGGAATACGCTTTTAACGCCCATATCAACCACCATTTCAGCTGCTTCTTCGTCAAGGATAGTGTCACGCTCAAGCACAACTTCGTTACGCTCGATAGAAACCACCTCGCCTGTATCCTCATCCACGAAATCTTCTACCCATGTTCTCAATACACGAGCAGCCAATTTTTTACCAATATATTTATCAAGTTCTTTTTTCTCGCCTTTCACTTCATCGGCCATTCCGAACAACTCAAGAATGTCCTTATCAGTTTCGAAACCGATAGAACGCAGCAAAGTTGTTACAGGGAATTTTTTCTTACGGTCGATGTAAGCATACATCACGTTATTGATATCTGTAGCAAACTCCATCCATGCACCTTTGAAAGGAATTACCCTTGCAGAGTAAATCTTAGTACCGTTCGGGTGAACGGACTGACCAAAGAATACACCAGGAGAACGGTGTAATTGAGAAACCACAACACGCTCAGCACCGTTGATAACAAAAGTACCACGAGGGGTCATGTAAGGAATGTTTCCGAGGAACACATCCTGAACGATGGTTTGGAAATCTACGTGCTCTTCATCATTACAGCTCAGGCGAAGCTTTGCTTTTAATGGAACAGCGTACGTTAAACCACGCTCCATACACTCTTCGATAGTGTAACGAGGCGGATCAATAAAGTAATCCAGGAATTCCAGCACGAAGATGTTGCGGGTATCGGTGATAGGAAAATTTTCCCTAAACACACGGAATAAACCCTCAATGTTTCTTTTGTCTGGAGTCGTTTCTAACTGGAAGAAGTCTTTAAATGATTGAATCTGTACTTCGAGTAGGTCAGGAGTTTCTGCAATGTTTTTAATTTTTGCAAAATTGACCCTGTTGTTCACTTTTGTTGAAGACATATGTATAATTAAACCGGTTTTAAAGATTTTAAATCGTCTATAGACAAAATACCAAAGGAGAACATTAAATGTTCTCTTTTACACTACAAATCAATAAGTTATATAAAAAATACGGCCGTTATATAACATCAATTAGCTAATTTTCCCGTAAAAACAGGAGAGCAAAGGTAAGAAATAACATCAAATAAAAATAAAAGTTATTAAAGAAGACAGAAAACTGACAAAAATTATTTATATATAGCTGCTAGCACAGATACGCCACGCTGCAACTACCGACCCAAGCCTGCATATCTTCGCTAATCAGGCAAGACTGGCGATCTCAATCTCGGCTCTTAACAATGCAGCTGCTTTTTCAGGATCCTTTGCACTGCAAATAGATGACATCACCGCAATGCAGTCCACTCCCGCTTTTACCACCTCTTTTACATTTGCCATATTAATATTGCCAATAGCGGCAAGTGGCTTATTGGTTTGCGAACGAATCCAGCGGATGCCTTCTATCCCCCATTGCACCAGCGAACCCGTTTTTGTAAAAACAGGGCATATACCAAGGTAATCGGCTTTTTTTGCTTCTTCGCAATTTATTTGTTCTTCATATTCAACGGAATAACCCACGCAGCCGCAGTCTGGCCAAACCTGCTTAATTATACTCGGAGAATTATCGCTTTTACCCACATGAACGCCGTAAGCATTTAATCCTTTGGCTATATCCCACCTGTCATTCACAATCAGAGGAACATTGTATTTGTTTAATAAATGTTGCAGAGCTATGGTGGTCATGGCAAAATCTGTCTCATCCATCTCATTGTCGCGGAATTGAACAAGGTCTACACCGCCGCGCGCAGCAGACTCCACAACGTGTAAAATGTTTTTGCCCTTACAAGCCAATTCACTGACAACCAGGTATAATCTGTAAGGAAATACCATAAAGTAATCGTTTAGTATAAGTTTTATTAACGGTAAGGGAAAGGATTTTTGGCACAGATAACGCTTAACTACAGAGCCAAGCTGCATATCAGCACTAAACATCAAATAACATACAGCTTTTGAGTTATGCACATCTATAAATGTGAAAAAACATGTAAGATCTGACGCGAGTTTTGTTAACAAAGAAAGCCGGGAATTGTTTGCAGGGGCTTTATTTTTCTCTTTATATATTTGAGCCAACGATTATTCTATGATTACAAACAAGACGTTACTTTTTGTTGTTTTCGCTTTTCTCCTTGTATATTGCCGAACTCAGATTAAGGTAGACGAAAAAGACAAAATATTCCATGCAGGCCCAGTCAATAGTGGATTTGGCGTAATATACTTCGGTTTATACAAAGGCAATAAATACCAATTTTGTGACGGCGATTTTATGGACCCGGGTTGTTACACGGGTAATTACGACTTATCTGGTGACACGATAATTATGCACGATTTAAGAAAGCACCATGGAATTCAAACTAATAAATTCTTAATTCGCCGTTATTCTAGTATGGATAGCAGTTATTGGCAAGGGAAATATCCAGATCACAAAGATGAGTGGCAAAACATGCGACAAAGAGACCTAGCAAACGGCGCCACCGGTGACATAGTCCCCCTAAATTCAAATGGAAACATCGTGTTCGACAAAGACAATTATTTTCTTATCAGATTTGACCAGATTAAGAACAATCAATGACGCTGGATCATATCTAACAAATTTCACCTCTTCCTCCGCTTCTCCACCACTCCTGCGATTATAAAAAACACGGCGCTGAAACCAAGAAGCATTGAAAGCTTAGGCAAAATGCCATAAAAACTACCGTTACGTAAAAACAGATCATTGATAATATCGAGAGCCCAATGAAGGGGCGAAACTTTTGCCAGTTGTTGCAATGCATACGGCAAAATTTCGACTGGCACCCAAATACCACCGATGGCCGATAATATCACGATGGAAATGGAACCAAATGGCAAAGCCTGGTTCGCCGTTTGAAATACAGTTCCAATTAGCACGCCATAAGAAGTTGCCGTAAATGAAATTACAATTGCCGTGATAAATAAAGAAATTGGTGCGTGGCCCATGTACAATGCAGGCAAACCTAAGTGGGGCAACAAATAAACACCTGCCTGCAACATCAAATAAAATTGCACCACACCAACCATTACATAGAAAAATAATTTGCCGAATAGAATATCGAAATACGAGCCCGGAATTAGTTTCAGCCTTGTCAAGCTACCGTCTTCCCTTTCACCGATCATGTTTCCCGCGATAGGAATGATGATAAAGAACAAACCAAATATCGCCCATGCGGGAACGTTATGTTGCACTGAGTTGGTGGCGCTGTAAATATTGGCGTTTACGGGTGAGGCCTCTCTAATACCCACCGAACGCAGCCTATTCTGCAAATCAATATTTACCGAGTCGTTAGTATCGCTATCCTGCGACTTCATTGTTTTTGCGAGTCTGGAAAGCGTCAATTCAGCCTCAGATTTCGTGGTAAATTTCTCAAGCGCATTCATTATTGAAAGCTTGAACGTTTGTTTGGCAGCAGGATCGAAATAGACTTGTATGTCATTGCCGGGGCGGCTTTCTCTTTGCGGTAGTTTTCCGGGAGCGCCTATTTTTGAACCGATGTCATTAGCAATCTGGTTGGCGCTATTGATCACTTCAGCCGATAGACCATTGGGAATAACAATACCGATCTGATATTTTCCTTTTTGCACCAAAGCCTTTACAGCAGCATCATCCAATACCTTATCGTCTACAGATGTAACAAGATGAAACTGCTTTGTCTGGCTAAAATCTTCCTGTAATTTTTTTGCGAGTTGGCCGTGATCATTGTCCACCCACAACACATCGAACCGAATGTTCTGATATTCCCGAAATGGAGCGTCCTGTATCAATGCCATGATTACGGTGAGTACAATCGGCATTAATAACAGCAATGATAACCCGGCTATATCTTTTAAGAAAAGTCGGCATTCATTGATGATGGTAGCAATAATTCTAGATACAGATGCAGCCTTTTTTTGCATGAAACGGGGAAAGTTGTGAGTTTTGAGTTGTAAGTTATGAGTCCTAATCTCTGACTTTTGTTCCGGTTATTTTTAAAAACAGATCTTCCAAATTATTTGCATGATGCGATGAAATTAATTCTTCTGTATTCCCATGAACCACCAATTTCCCGTTGTCTATAATGGCAACTTCATCACATAACTCCTGCGCTTCTTCTAACAAGTGGGAAGTGTAAATGATAGAATGTCCTTGCGCATTGTACATTTTCAGAAAGTCCATGATCATGTTGCGCGACTGCACATCTACGCCAGCGGTTGGCTCATCCAAAATCAACAACACGGGCTCGTGCAGCAGAGCTGCGATAATATTTGCCCTCCGTTTCATTCCTCCGGAAAAATGTTTGATAGACTTTTTTGCGTTGTTATCAAGGCCAAAGATTTTCAAATAATGATAGATCTTATCTTTCAACGCTGTTCCTTTAAGTCCATACAATTTTCCAACGTATTGTAGATTTTCAAACACCGACAACTGGGGATACAGAGCAATGGATTGCGGCACAACACCGATCTTCTTTTTAATGCTGTCAAGCTCACTTCTTACGTTATCTCCTAACACAACTACATCTCCATTGTCTGGTGCCACCAACCCACAAATGATCGAAATGGTAGTTGTTTTACCTGCACCGTTTGGCCCCAGCAAACCCGCAATGATGCCCGTAGAGAATTGTATGTTCAATCCCTGCAACGATGGCTCCGGCGCATGCTTGTATGTTTTATGGAGATTGTTTATTTGAAGCATCATTAATTAATTGAAAATTGAAAATTGAAAGTCGAAAATTGGTTTGAACTACGAGGTTACATTTTAAATTTTCAACTTTCAATTTTCAATTAATTCCAGCTTTTCGCTACTTTTTTAAGTTTCTCAAAAAAATCTTTTTCCTTTCCGGATATGTCAATGAGCATGTCGCCCAGTTCATCGTAGGAGTGCAATTCACCGCTGCGGGCCTTGCAGGTGCGTGCTGCGGAGTATGCAAAGTTGCGCCATTGGTCGCCAATTGTGGTCATTTCTTGTGACAGGCGCAACAATTCGTCGTTACCAAATTTCTTGCCTGCTTCCTGCAAAAATGCCGCATACAAAAATCTGAAACCTGCGCCGCCTGTGCCGATCTCTTCCTGCATGCGAATGATATTTCCAACATACAGTGCCGATCTTCTTGGATCAAGTTTGGCGGGATATTGTTTTATTTTTTTACCCAAAAATTTAATGCCCTTTACTCCGAAGAATGGCACGGGTGGAGTTAACATAAAAAAACATGTTTGATTGATGCCGCTCCAAATCGGCTTTGTAAGATCAACTGTTTTGGGCGCCTGAACGGGATAATACATTCTGCCGTTAGGTTCCGGAAACCCTTTTGCAAAGCGTGCTTTCGCCAGATCTTCTGAGGAAACTTTCGCAACACTTTCCATTACCGGATCACTGATCAGGTATTCATCACCTTCTTTGCCAAAGGCAATTAAATTATGTGCATTGAAATGAAAACGAAAAGCAGGAGGCAAATAATTTAAATAATAAACGCTGGCCATCATTCCCGCTGGTCTTTTGCTGGCCAAAACCTCATCCAGCGCCTGCATGGCTTTTTCGGGAGTTTTAAAATTCTCCACTTTTATTTTTACGCCAAGTTGATTGCTTACTCTTTTAAAAATGTAACCTGGCCAAATGCGAAAGGTTGTTCCCGGTACGCCATTTACTTTCACAAATGGTAAGTGCCCGAAAAACATTCCTGCGCCGATGCCAAATATCATAGGTTCAGAAAGTTCTACTCCGTAGTATCTTAAAAGATTTACTGTAACGCCGCTTTCACAGTGTGCATACTGGTGATGCTCGAAATTATCAATGATCATAGATGGTTGAAATATTATTACGCTGTAGGGAATTTAGTAAGTTCATCTACAGTTATGTTGAAAACGGATGCGTATTGCTCCAATGTTTCTTTATCAAGTTTTTTAAAGACAGAAGGTTTTAAATGCCGTTTTACTACCCATTTCCATTTGCCGACATAGCTTGCAAGGATGGGAATGTCCATAAGATTTTTCAGCATAAAATAGGCAATCGGACTTACTTCGCCATTTTTCACTTTATCCCTGGTTTCTGCAATGTGTTCGTCAATGTCTTCCCAGGCTTGGGTAAGTGCATAGTTCTCGGCTTCCCAGCCGTCGGACTGTGCAGACTCATAATTTCCGGAATCGTCAGTCACGTATAATACTTTCCTTAAGGTATTGTCTTCTCCCTTAATGATTTTTTTATCCTGTGGTAATTCTTCCTTTTTCATAATCCCGGGTTGTTTAATAGCCTCACAAACGTAAACAAAAAGTGCGATTATACGTTGAGACAACAGGAATTAGGAGTTAGTAGTTAGGAATTAGAAATTAGTGGGAGAACACACTTGATATTTGAGCTACGTTCTAACTCCTAATTTCTAATTCCTAATTCCTGACTAAACTAACGGTTAGTAGTTTCAGTTATTAACTAATAATTTTTTAAACAACTTTAATTGTGTTTCCATATAACTTTGCAGCTTGTGTCTGCAGAAAAACTGTTAACACAGTATTAAAATATTCGTACACAGTAAAGTTCATAATTACTCAATCGTGGGCAAAATATCAAACAAGGCCTCGTTGGCCGGACTTCTAATCGCCTTAGGAATTATTTATGGTGACATTGGTACATCTCCTCTTTACGTAATGAGCGCTATCATTGCCGGAAGACCTATTTCAGAAGACCTTATCATCGGAAGCGTGTCCTGCATTATCTGGACGCTCACACTACAAACCACTGTTAAATACGTTATCCTCACGTTACAGGCAGATAACAAAGGTGAAGGTGGTATCTTTTCATTATACGCACTGGTAAGACGGCAACGGAAATGGCTGGTTGTTGCCGCGATGCTAGGCGGTGCCGCGTTACTCGCCGACGGTATGATTACGCCTCCAATTACCGTTACCTCTGCCATTGAGGAGCTTGGAAGGCAGGATTTCTTCAAGCCAATTGTCGATTCCAATCCTAACATTATCATGTACATAGTGCTGGGCATCTTGTGTATGCTCTTCTTTGTACAGCAATTTGGAACGGCATCCATTGGTAAATTCTTCGGGCCGATCATGTTTGTTTGGTTCTGTATGCTGGCGGTACTGGGGCTTTCGAAGATCTCTTTTGATTTCGACATTTTCAAAGCACTGAATCCATACTACGCTATAAAATTATTGGTAACTTATCCAAAAGGATTCTGGTTGCTAGGTGCGGTTTTCCTTTGTACCACGGGTGCGGAGGCACTGTATTCAGATCTTGGTCACTGCGGAAAATGGAACATCCGTTACTCATGGATATTCGTAAAAACCGCCCTGATCTTAAACTACCTGGGACAGGGTGCATGGCTTTTGGCAAAACATCATGGAGCTGTATTTGCGACTGAAAAGCTTTTAAAAGATTCCAAGTTCATGCTGGAGTTTCCAAACGCACAGGAACTGATCAACCCTTTCTACGGCATCATGCCGCATTGGTTCATCATTGCAGGTATCGTGATTGCCACGGCTGCTGCGATCATTGCCAGCCAGGCATTGATAAGCGGTTCATTTACGCTGATCAGTGAGGCAATGCGACTGAATCTTTGGCCAAAACTCAAAATTGTTTACCCAACAGAAGAACGCGGGCAACTATATATTCCGGGCATTAACCTGTTGCTATTTTTGGGATGTACAGGTGTAGTATTGTACTTCCAGGAATCGAGCAACATGGAGGCAGCCTACGGTTTGGCTATTACCATGTGCATGATCGCAACGTCTATTTTGTTTGCAAACTACCTCGTTTCCAAACGAACCCCGCCATATCTCATTTACTTGTATCTCGTGGTGTATTTGGGAATTGAATTCGGTTTCCTTTTTGCAAATCTTGAGAAATTCCCTCACGGTGGTTTCGTTTCTTTGATCATTGCAGGAGGTTTGTTCACCATTATGTATATCTGGTTCCGCAGCAGAAAAATCAAAAACCGTTATGTGGAGTTTGTACGCATGGACCACTATATTCCACAAATACAGGAACTGAGCAACGACAGAACTGTTCCTAAACATGCGACTCACCTGGTGTACATGACTAGCGCGAACAATCCTAAGGAAATTGAGCATAAGATCATTTATTCAATTCTGAACAGAAAACCAAAACGCGCCGATATATACTGGTTCATTCACGTAGATACTTTGGATGATCCGTATACCTGCGAATATTCCGTTGACCATATTATCCCGAATGATATTATCAGGGTAGAATTCCGTTTAGGCTTTAGAATTGAGCCGCGCATCAACTTAATGTTCCGTAAAGTAGTGGCGGATCTTGTTGCCAACAAAGAAGTGAACATCACCAGCCGCTATGAAAGTCTTGAAAGAAACAATGTGGTGGGCGATTTCCAATTCATTGTTATGGAAAAATATTTAAGTCAGGATAATGAATTGCCAATCGTGGAGCGCATTATTATGAAGTTGTATTTCTGGGTGAAAGAAGTCAGTCTTTCTGAGGAAAGAGGCTTCGGTCTTGACTCGGCAAGCGTAACAGTTGAAAAGTTCCCGTTGATCGTATCCCCAGTTACGAACTTGCGATTGAAAAGAATTGAGATGGACTGAACTGATGGAGAGTTGAGCGTTATTTGAAAAGTTGGGCCCTTGGTCCAACTTTTTTGTTTTGCGTAACGTTAATATTTACAGATGAAAAATTTACTATTTTGAAATAACTAACAGACCACTTATTGAGCCACATCATTATTTATATAGCGGGGGGCATTATTTTACTTTCTATTCTCGGATATTTTTTCCAGGAAAAATTCATTTTCAAACCAGAAAAGCTAAAGAAAGACTTTGTTTTCAAATATGATGTTCCTTTTCGCGAATTAAACTTTGATATCGCTCACGGTGTACTGATAAACGGTTTGCATTTTTACCGGAAGGACCCCAAAGGTTTGATCCTCTATTTACACGGCAACAGCCGAAGTATAAAGGGCTGGGCCAAACGCGCAAAAGACTTTTACCGGTATGACTATGATGTCGTGTTGATCGATTATCGGGGGTTTGGAAAAAGTACAGGCAAGCGAAGTGAATCAGAAATGCTGAGCGATGTGCAGTTTGTGTACTCGGCTCTTGCCAAACAATTTGCGGAGCACCACATCATCGTTTATGGAAGAAGCATTGGCAGCGGCTTTGCGGCAAAGATCGCATCTGATAATAAGCCGCGCTATCTGATCCTCGATGCGCCATACTACAATTTCACAAGAGTGGTGAAGCGCTTTCTTCCAATTTTGCCGGTGAGCATTGTACTGCGATATCATTTGCGTATTGATAAATGGATTCGATACGTAAACTGCCACACGTACATTTTACATGGCACAAAAGACAGATTGATCCCCATAAGGCACAGCGAAAAACTCCAGGAAATCAGCCCCAACAAAATCACGCTGATACGCATTGTAGGCGGCGGACACAACAACCTGCCCTCTTTTGATGAGTACCATAATTTCATTCGGGATATTTTGAAATATTAGTCCAATTTGAAAATTTGAAAATGTGGGAATATGAAAATTCATTTAATGCGAGATGCCTGATTTCCATTCCTAATTCTAAACTTAATATCATTTTCAAATTTTCAAATCCTCAAATTTTCAAATAGCCCCTATTTTTGCAAAATGAGAGGACCAGTTTTCAAATGGATCAAAATTATCATCATAGTGTATTGCGCTATTGGTATCGCTTTTTATTATTTGCAGGATCAGATTCTTTTTCATCCTGAAAGAAAAGCTAAGAACGAAGCATACAATTTCGATATTCCGCATAGGGAAGTGAACATTGCTTACGATACGGCTTCTAACCTCAACATCATTCAATTCACAACAAAGGACAGCATTGCGAAAGGCGTGGTGCTGTATTTTCATGGCAATAAAAAGAACATCAGCTGGTACGCCAAATTCGCTCCCAACTTCACCAAAAATGGTTACGAAGTCTGGATGATCGATTATCCTGGGTTTGGAAAAAGCACAGGCAAGATGTCAGAACAACGCCTTTATGACTATGCGCTGCAGTTATATAAATTGGCGCGTACAAAATATGGAAAGGACAGCATTATCATTTATGGCAAAAGCATGGGCACGGGTGTTGCGGCGCAGCTGGCTTCCATCAGGGATTGCAAACGATTAATTTTAGAAACTCCGTACTCAAGCATGCGTGGACTAGTGCAAACATATTTTTTTATGTATCCGCTAAAAAATATGTTGCATTATAATTTGCCTACGTATGAATATTTGCAAAAAGTTATTGACCCGGTAACAATATTTCACGGCACGGATGATCGCGTAATAACTTATAGAAACGCATCTAAGCTGAAGCCTTTTTTAAAACCAGGTGATGAATTTGTAACCATCAAAGGGGCAAGCCATAACAACCTTAATGACTATCCTTTGTTTCACGAGAAGTTAGACTCTTTGCTAAGGCAATGATTGAATAAACGAATGGACTGAATAAACTGAGTGTTTATTTTTCGATTTTGCACTATGTCAATCGACCACTCAGTCTATTCAATTTATTCAGTTATTATTCCCCATTCACTTCCACCACAAACGACTTTTTATTCTTCTTTATCTTCTCTGGCACGGCGGAAATGATCTCACTTTTTAGCGCATCAATAAGTCTTTTCTTCACAAAATCGCGGTGAACGACCAAGCTCACTTCACGCATAGGTGAAGGGTTGCGGAAATGTCTTAGCAATTGTAATTGCTTTGGTGACATATCTGTTGTAGCTAGTTCCGGAAGAATGGTTATACCTTCGTTTACCTCAACCATTCTCCTTAACGTTTCGATGCTTCCCGCTTCGTATTTGAAACTATGTTGTAGCTCGCTTTGTTTCCGGAGGTCGCAAAGATTTACAATCTGCGATCTAAAGCAATGTCCTTCTTCCATCAACCAAAGTTTATCGACAGCGATATCGTTTGGCTGAATAACTGTCTTTTTAAACAAATCGTTCTTTTTGGAAACGTAGGCCAGCAACTCCTCGTAGAATAAAGGATATTCTTTAATACCATTTTCGTGCAAAGGTGTAACAAGAATACCAACGTCTATGCGGCTTTCTTTCAAACGTGAAACCATCACTTCCGTCATCATTTCGTTTACAACCAGTTTAATCTGTGGAAATTTTTTACTGAATCCTTTTACAAAAAGCGGCAAGAGATATGGCGCTAAAGTTGGAATAATACCAATGCGCAACTCACCGGTCAATATGCCTTTCTTTTGCTGAACAATCTCCTGTATTACATTTTTCTCAGCGATGATCTTCCTTGCTTGCGCAAGAATATCAACGCCCGCTTCTGTTGGAACAACGGGCTGTTTGCTGCGATCGAAAATTTTTACGCCTAATTCGGTTTCAAGTTTTTGAACCTGCATACTGAGTGTTGGCTGTGTTACAAAACATGCATCGGCTGCAGCGGCAAAATGGCGAAAATTATCTACCGCCACGAGGTATTCTAATTGCGTGAAAGTCATGCAGCAAAGATAGATAGCGTTGATGAAGATTAAAAATCAATAAATTTCATTTATGAAGTAAAAATCAAACGTCAAACAGGAACTCGCTGCGTTTTCAATTCGCCCCTACAGCACGCCCATTTTTCAACTTTCAATTTTCAATTTCTCTAAGTTTCACCTCACTTTCATCCACCCTCAACTCATACTCCACTCCTACTTTCAGCGCATAGTTTTTCGTGTCATGGCTTACAGGAAAATCAAAGCAGATGGGATATTTATAGGCTTTTACAACGTCGTGAATAATTTCAAAAACAGTTTTACCGAACGGTCTTGTGGTGTCCTTCATATCATTAAAGCTGCCAATGATCAATCCTGCAAGGTCATCCAACTTACCGGCACGCTTCAGCTGGAGCATCATTCTGTCGATATTGTAAGTATACTCGCCAATATCTTCAATAAAAAGAATTCTGTTTTTGGTTTTGACCTCAGATTTTGAACCGATCAAATGTACCAGCAATGCGAGATTCCCACCGACCAATTCGCCACTTGCTTTTCCTGTTTTGTTGAACTCATGAGCAGGACAAGCATACTGCATAGCCTTGCCTTCCAACGTTTCTTTTAGTGAAAGAACGTATTCACTTTTATAACCTTCATCGTTGAAAGCTGCCGCCATTGGCGAATGGATAGATGCAATTTTGTAATTCGTATGAATGTGGGAATGAAATACTGTAATATCACTGAACCCAATGATCCATTTTGGATACTTCTCGAACTGCCGGAAATCAATGTCGTCAATTATCCTGCTAACACCATATCCGCCCCGGCCGCAAAGAATGGCTTTTACTTCCTTGTCATCAAGCATTTGTTGAAAATCATTCAGACGTTCTTCATCTGTGCCTGAAAAATAATTGACAGAATCGCCTCCAAGTGTTTTTCCTACTTTGACTTTGTAACCCCATTGCAACAATGTGTTGATACAAACTTCTGCTTTTTCATATGGCATGTATCCAGCTGGACAAACGATGCCTATTGTATCTCCGGGATTTAAATAAGGAGGAATGGTAGTCATAATAACTGAATAATTGAATAACTGAGTTGTTGCCAATTAATTGCGAGTCCAAAATAAGAACATTTCAGTTATTCAGCTATTCAGTTAATCAGTCTGTTAAAAAAAGATCCGTTGAACGCAAGTGGCCGCGCTCAACGGATACATGGAATTCCATAGTGGTCGTTATCAAAGTAATCAGATTTTAGAAAAAGAAGACGCCAACACAGAGCTGGTTATCTTTACTGTTGTAGTTTAATTTCACCTACATCAGTCGGTTGGCCTTCGGTTACATTCACATCTTCTTTCGCTATATTTTTATAAGGAGGTTTGGCTTCTATAATTACGCGATACGTTCCAGGTTTGGCATTTGTAATTTGAAATGTGCCACCTTGTATTGCCGCTCTCAGCGTATCACTGCTTGATAATGCCCATGCACGCACTGCGCCTTCAGATGGACTAACTGTTCCTTTAATAGCACCATTTTGTACGGTATAGAAAGAAAACAATCCCGCTACACCAATACCCAATAATCCCAATTTCAATTTTGTGAGTTGTTTCATAACAATCGAATTTTTGATAGAAAATTAATTTAGTTTTTACTCTTTCTACGTCGGGATGCGTATAGCTTTTTATTGGGGGGAACCAACCTAAAACAAGGACTGTGCCGAATAAGGCACGCCTATGCCAGAGTTATATACACTTTGGGCATTAAAGACTATTTTATGATTTCTTTAAATTTTCGGTTACTCATTCCCAGGGAGTTAGAGAGAGCACGCATATGACGCGGATTAGATGGATTTACACGGATTTTTCCGATGATCACCGTCGTTTATTTGTGCAGACTTTCAGTCATTCAACATATCAGTTATTCAGTTTACTCGGGTATTCAGTTATTGATCCGTGTAAATCAGTCCAATCAGCGTCATCTGCGTGCCGATCCCTAATTCCTAATTTCTAATTCCTGATTCCTTTAACTATTTTTGCCCGCTTAACAAGTACACATGGCGGCTTTAACATTTGATCTTCAAACGACAGACAGCGCTTCAAAAGCGAGGGCAGGAAAAATAACAACGGATCACGGTGAAATTCTTACACCGATATTCATGCCCGTGGGCACGGTCGGCAGCGTGAAGGCTGTTACCCAAAAGCAGTTGTATGAAGATGTAAAAGCGCAGATCATTCTTGGAAATACGTACCATTTATATTTACGTCCAACACTTGATGTGCTTGAAAGCGCCGGAGGCCTGCATAAATTCAATGGCTGGCACAAACCAATTCTTACAGATAGCGGTGGCTACCAGGTTTTTTCTTTGGCAAACAACAGAAAGATCAAGGAGGAAGGTGTTATTTTTCAAAGTCATATTGATGGATCGAAACACTTGTTTTCTCCGGAACGTGTGATGGATATCCAGCGCACAATTGGCGGAGATATCATTATGGCATTTGACGAATGCCCACCTTACCCGAGTGACACCAAATATGCCAAGACCTCCATGGAGCTTACGCATCGATGGCTCGACAGATGTTTTACGCAATTCAACAACACCCCTGACAAATATGGTTACACGCAAAATCTGTTTCCGATTGTACAGGGCAGTACCTACAAAGACCTTCGCAAAGCATCGTCTGAATACATTGCATCGAAAGGCGCTACGGGCAATGCTATCGGCGGCCTTAGCGTAGGTGAACCGGAAGAAATGATGTATGAGATCTGTGCGCTTTGCTGCGACCATTTACCGGTTGACAAACCTCGCTACTTAATGGGTGTGGGCACACCATGGAACATTCTTGAAAATATCGCTTTGGGTGTGGATATGTTCGACTGTGTAATGCCTACACGCAATGGCCGCAACGCGATGCTCTTTACTTCCAAAGGTGTGATCAACATTGACAATAAAAAATGGGAAAAAGATTTTTCTCCTATTGACGACGGCATTGATTGCGATACGAGTAATTACTACTCAAAAGCCTACTTGCGCCATCTTATTAAATCGAAAGAAATTTTGGGACTAACGATCGCGAGTGTTCATAATCTTGCTTTTTACCTGCACCTTGTAACCGAAGCCCGCAAACATATTCAACAAGGCGATTTTGTGAGTTGGAAAAATGAGCAGGTGGAATTATTGAAAACAAGATTGTAATTCATGAAAGGTGAATCGTGAACGTGGCATTCCAATTATGTACAAACTTATTATTGGGTGATCCATTTCACGTTTCACCATTCACGATTCTTATACTGAGCGTTTATGCATATAATAAAGTAACAGGATAAATAAAGTTCCTCCTACGTACACACTAAATTCCGACCAGTCATAGTTGGCAAAAAGCCCATTGAATTTGACCAATGTCCCCCAAACATCAGGGTTACTGCTGATCTTAGTGTACGTGGCATCTGTGAATTTGACAAATGGCCAAAACTTTTCAGTTGCAGGGTCGCCGACATAATTAAACGGTTTAACCTCGGCGTATGAAAGGACTAACGCAAGCATGTTGAAGCCTATCCAGACAAAAAGCCACTTGAATCGTTGTGCAAAAGTGGCAAGCTGCATCGTAACGGTCTCTGTTTCGTGGAAGCCATTTCCATTTTGAGCAAACTGTCCATAAACTTCCGGAACCTGATCCAATCGCTTCCATTCAGGAAAATTTTTGTGCCAGATCATTGTGTCTGAAGTCAACTTCTTTTTTTTCAGCTCTTCGACAGAATAAGGTCCTTCGATGGTTTCGTTCTTAAGGTAATAAATGAGCATAGATTAGACGGATTCTATATCAATAAATTCTGTAACGATAAATATAGCGCTAAAACCTGAAAGCTAAAAACTTGTTAACGAAAAGATTTTCAGCAACTTACAATCCGCTGCAATTTACAGCTTTTACGCTTTTTTTGAATTCCTTACGATTTCGTGGTCATCGGTTACACTTTAAAACCACTACTTTTGCCACGTTTAATAAGCTACATGAAAATACTTGACTGGTATATACTTAAAAACTTCCTGGTAACGTTTCTTTTCACAATTGTTACAATAACGACAATTGCTGTAGTTATTGATGTGAGCGAAAAAACCGACGATTTTGTAAGATCCGGTCTTTCATTTGGCGGCATCGTCACCAAATATTACTTCGGCTTTGTGCCGTTCATCGTGTCGATGATTTTTCCACTCATTGTTTTTATTGCTATTATCTTCTTTACATCAAAAATGGCGGCGCGGACAGAAACCGTAGCCATTCTTGCAAGCGGTATTCCATATAATAGGATGTTGAGACCTTACTTCATGGGAGGTATATTACTGGCCGTTATCTTATGGTTGATGATGGCCTTTGTGATACCAAGGGCGCAAGAAATAAGAAGCAATTTTCAGACCACATATATAGACAGGAACAGCGGATACGTTCCCGGAGGTACAAATAATTCCAGCGACTTCTACTTCCGCGCCGATTCCAACACTTTTGTTGGCCTTCGCTACTATGATACCGCCAGAAAAGCCGCCAATAGTTTTTTCCTTGAAAAGATCCGCAATAACTCGGTGTACTATAATCTTCGTGGCGACAATATGCACTGGGATACTGCCTCAAAAAAATGGATCGCAGACCGTGTGCAGGAGCGCACGATTGATGGGTTGCACGAAAAATTAACCACCCACGACACAATGGTTCTTAAGCTCAATGTACTTCCGAAAGACCTGAGAAAAGACGAATATTTAAAAGATAAACTCACTACACCTGAGCTAAGAGCCTTCATTAAAGCGGAACAGCAACGCGGTGGCGAAGGGCTAAACAACTATATAGTAGAACTTCATCACAGGAATGCAACACCCGTTGCCATTTTAATCCTTACTGTAATTGGGGTGTCGGTTGCCGCAAGAAAAACACGTGGCGGAAGTGGCTTAAATCTCGCCATAGGTATTGTGATGGCAGCATCTTTTGTTGTGATGGACAAATTCTCCACTGTATTCTCCACAAAAGGAAACCTGCACCCAATGCTGGCCGCATGGATCCCGAATATTATTTACAGCTTTGCTGCGTTTTGGTTGTACAAAAGAGCACCGAAATAATTAAGAATTAGGAATTAAGAATTGGTTGGGTGTGTGGCATTCCCGATCTCACTTTAACTCGTTCAATTTATAAGCGGGCTTCAAAAAGCTCAACCTGACACTCTATTTATGCCGTCAGGCTGACCTTATTGAAGCCTTTTACGCATAAGTAATCATCGCCGACAGTCCACATCTTCGCGGCAATGAATTCCTAATTCTTAATTAAAAGCACATAGTTGAAATAGATTTAATATTTCAATTCTCCATCGATTGCGCATTAATTTACCTGCATTCTTATTGATTTAATTTGTTTCACCAACGACGTTTAAGTAACTTTAGCCGCATTCTGAATTTTTAATAATTTTTGAAAATCACTTGTCAATGGAAGTACTCAAAGAAAGGTTCAAAAAGAAGGCCGACGAAGCCGCTACTGAAATAAAAGGCATTTTGAAAGATCATAGCAACGATGTTATTGGTGAAGTTACACTTGCACAGGTTTATCAGGGTATGCGTGGTATAACCGGCCTGGTTTCTGAAACTTCTCTGCTCGATGCGCACGAGGGCATTCGATTTAGAGGATATTCAATTCCGGAACTTCAGGAGAAACTGCCAAAAGCAAAAGGAGGAAGCGAGCCATTACCAGAAGGTCTTTTTTACCTGATGTTGATCAATGAACTTCCTTCAGAAGAAGACGCAAACACTATTACAGAATTGCTGCAGCGTCGCTCGCACGTGCCCAACCACGTATTTGATGCTATTGACGCACTTCCTATCGAAACGCACCCGATGACAATGTTTGTTGTGGGTATCATGGCGCTTCAGACAGAGAGCCACTTTGCGAAAGAATATGCGCGGGGTATCAACAAAAAAGACTACTGGGATCCGGTCTTTGACGATGCAATGGACCTTATCGCGAGATTGCCGCGTATCGCAGCTTACATCTACAGACGTAAATACAAAAACAATCAACATATTAATCCAAACGGATTACTTGACTGGGCAGGAAACTTTGCACACATGCTCGGTTTTGAGGACGAAGGATTCATGGAACTGATGCGCCTTTACATGACCATTCATGCTGATCACGAGGGTGGCAACGTATCTGCGCACACCACTCACCTCGTAGGTTCTGCTTTAAGCGATCCTTATTTATCTTTCGCGGCAGGCATGAACGGTTTAGCCGGCCCACTTCACGGCCTTGCTAACCAGGAAGTGATCAAATGGATCTACGAATTGCGCGAAAAACTAAACACAGAGCAGCCAAGCAAAGAGCAAATTGCCGAGTACGTAAAAACTACTTTAAGCGAAGGAAAAGTTGTTCCGGGTTATGGTCACGCAGTATTGCGAAAAACAGATCCACGCTTTACTGCACAAATGGAGTTTGGTAAAAAACATATGCCGGACGATGCATTGGTGCAAACTGTTTGGAACATTTATGAAACAGTGCCTCCAATTTTGCAATCGTTGGGAAAAATCAAAAATCCATGGCCAAATGTGGATGCACATAGCGGTGCTTTATTAGTTCACTACGGCATGATGGAATATGAATATTACACCGTATTATTTGGCGTAAGCCGTGCATTGGGCGTATTGGCGAGCCTTTGTTGGGATAGAGCGCTTGGTCAGCCTATCGAGCGTCCAAAATCAATTACCACCGATCTTGTAAAAAAATGGTTGAACAAGGAAGACAATATTTGGGGCGATTAGAAAGAATAAAAAAATCAGCATAAAAATTCAGGGAGTCCTCCGCGTTGACGGAGGACTTTTTTATTAGAAACATTTTTTTGTTTTACAATTCCTCCCTCCTATTTTTGCAATCCACCATTTCGGGGAATTAGCTCATTTGGCTAGAGCGCTACGCTGGCAGCGTAGAGGTGACCGGTTCGAGCCCGGTATTCTCCACAAGCAATTTGAAAATTTGAGAATGCCTAAAAATTCGATTTTCAAGACAAATAATCAAGCATCGGGATATTCCGGTGCTTTTTGTTTTTTAAACTCTTTATTTTTTTCAACATTGTTTAATCGTGGTCTAGTTTATCGGAAGGGGTGGTTTTCGTATTCTTCGCCATTTTCTACGAGATTGGTTTCACTTTTATGTTTCTTTTGAAGAGTACCCAAATATGCCTGCCTGCTTCATTCAGGCGTTCCCTTCGCTCTTCGTTTCTTGCTTTTGTTTTTCTGGAAATGTAGTAGAAAAGCGTAAGTGCAAAAAATATTGCTATAAGTCCCCAAGGCATGTTCATATAATTTTAAGGAAGAATTGGCTTATAAAAATGCGGATATTTTGGTGCTTTATCGCTGGTACCGGGAGACGCATGCTGGTATCAGAGACGCGTTCAACGTGTCTCTACGGGGTTTGGTAATTTTTCGCCTCTTACGCCTGCAATGATGTTTGCCGCTGCAAGTTTCGCCATGGCAGTTCTTGCTTCGATTGTTGCAGAGCCGATGTGCGGCAACACACAAACATTAGGCATGTTCAGCAATGGATTATCAGGAAGCATCGGCTCCGGATTCGTTACATCTAAACCTGCTCCCCAAATCGTTTTATTCTCCAACGCCTGAATCAAATCTTTCTCATTGTGTATCGCGCCACGGGCGGTGTTAATGAAAATAGAGCCCGGTTTCATTTTAGTGAAAGCATCTTTATTGAAAATGCCCTTTGTTGCATCTGTGAGCGCCGTGTGCACGGATAATACGTCGCTTTGCTCCAGCAGTTGTTCAAACGAAACTTTTTTAGCGCCCAGCTTTTGTTCGGCTTCTTTATTGTGACTTCTGTTGTGGTAGATCACTCTCATGTCATACGCGCCAACGCAACGTTTCGCCATTACATATCCAATCTTCCCCAAGCCAAATATGCCGATTGTTTTGTTACTTAATTCGATTCCAAGATTCACAATGGGATCAAAGAACTCCCATTCACCTTTGATTATTTTTTTATGGTTGTAAAATGCTTTGCGTGAAGTAGCAAGCATTAGGAGAAATGCTGTGTCGGCGGTGGCACCGCTTAAAACGCCAGGAGTGTTACCAATCGGAATCGCCAACTTTTTCGCTTCTTCAATATCCACGTTATCGTAGCCAACGGACAAAAGCGCTATCACCTTTAAATGGGAACATTTATGCAGGAATATTTTATCAATCTTATTCGCACCGGAACTCAACAATGCATCGTGGTTAAGACAATAAGCAATTAATTCTTTTTGTGTAAGATCTCGTTTCTCCAGCCATTGCGTTACTTCAAGCCCCGCCTCCCTCATCATTTTAATACCTATCTCAGGAATCTCTCTTGTTACAAATACTTTCATGCTTTTTCTATTTTGAAAGGTGAGTCGTCAATTAGCGTTCCATAAAACTCTTTTGTGAATAATAATGCTTCGCGCAAAAATTATTTACAAATCTAATAACATTTGCAAGAGGACAGGAGTTAGAAATTAAGAATTAGAAGCTCAATGCTATTCGAACGCAATTGACTTTAAGCATAAGAAACAGAGTGCTATATTTACTTAGGAATGCCTCCTTATTAATTATTCATTGTTAATCATTAATTGATCATGGCTAAGCAAAGCGCAGGATTAGTTGTATTCAGGAAAAAGAAAGACGAGCTTCAATTTTTTCTTGTGCATCCTGGCGGGCCTTTCTTTGCACGCAGGGATGCAGGTGCATGGTCAATACCCAAAGGAGAGTTTGATGACACAGAAGATCCGCTGGCTGCCGCCAAAAGGGAATTCAAGGAAGAGACAGGTATTGCAATGGAAGGCAACTTCATTTCTCTTACTCTTATAAAATTAAAAAGCGGCAAGCATGTTCATGCGTGGGCCATAGAAGGAGATGTGGACGAGACTGCAACTGTTTCCAATACATTTGAAATGGAATGGCCACCAAAATCCGGCAAACAAAAAACATTTCCTGAAATAGACAAAGCAGGCTGGTTCAATTTGCAGGAAGCAAAGGAAAAGATCAATCCCGCGCAAGTGGCGCTGCTGGAGGAAATGGAGAAATTAATTGAAAGTTGAAAATGTCGAGGCAAGAAACTTTTATGGTCGCCATTATTTGCTACGTTCTTAAAATTTCAAAATCTTAACAATCTGCGTTCCATTTCATTTTCAACTTTCAATTTTCAATTACAACCAAACTTCCATCTTAATATCTGCTCTCGCATACGGCGTTTCTGCTATCGGAATTTCTACAAAACCCAGTTTTTTGTATAAATGAATAGCGGGTTCTAAGATTCTGTTTGACTCAAGCCACACGTGATTGGCACCCATAGCTTTTGCTTTGTTTAATGTCGCGATGCCAAGTGTTGTACCAATTTGTTTTCCCTGTACACTTGAAGACACCGCCATTTTCGCCAGCTCAAATGACTCGTCATTGGTTCTTATCAAAGCACAAACGCCTACAATTTCGTTGTTGTATTGAGCAAACAAAATATATCCGCCTTTAGAAATGATGTATTCTTCCGGATTGTTTAACTGTTCAATGTCGTGCTCTTCTACTACAAAATATTTTTCGATCCATTCAATATTCAATCGCTTAAAGTCACCTGCATACTCCGGTGAATATTCGAGTATAGTCACGTTTTCCATTTCTCTATAAGTTTTGATATCTTTTATAGTAAGATTTTTCATCGAGCAGATTCTCAATTTCTTCCAATGCTTTCAGCAAATTGTTGTTCTGCGCACGCATCAGTTTCTTATTTAGTTTATCAATCTTGTTCCAAACTTCTTTAAATGCCGGCAGTGCGGCCTTTCCTTTTCGCGAGAGCATTAGCAATCTCTTTCTGCTATCCAGTGGAGATTTCACAGATTCTATATAACCTTTTCTCTCAAGATCTTTTGCGAGATGAATAATGGCCGGATGTGTAAGGCTTAACTCTTCCGCAGCATCCATAATACCGATGCCGTTTCGTTTGCTCACCAAATAGAAGAGTGTAAAATATTTTGCTTCAAAATCGAGGTTATGATCATTGTATATCTTCATTACATCTCTGGAGAAAACATCATACAGTCTTCGCATTCTTGCGCCTATTGCTAATTCACCTAATTCATCAATTATGTTCATAAAGGTAATTTTTTACGTAAGAATTTACGCAAAATTAGAAAAAAATCGAAAATTGGAAATGTAGAGCAGTACTTAGGCGCTGCTGAATACATTCCTATCCTAATTCCTAATTCCTAATTCCTAATTTCTAATTCCTAATTTCTAATTCCTCGCTCGTTGGCACAGTTTTTTTACTTCACATATCAGCCTTTCGTACCCAGCGTTAAAGCTTGATCCATATATCTCCATCTTATTTTCATCAAATCTTATGTTATGAAAAGAATTTTAATTTTTTGCATAGTTGCCCTATGCAGTAGCAAAATGTTGCATGCCCAGATACAAAGAGGAAACGTGATGATAGGTGCGGACATTGCTAACTTTGATATTGACCTTGGCTCTGGACAAAATTTCCGTATGACGATCAATCCAAAGGCTGCATGGTTCATACAAGACAATATTGCACTTGGCGGATATCTCAAAGCAGGTGTGTCAACAGCTAAAAATGCGGGAACAGATGTTTCGTATGGAATCGGTCTATTGGGACGCTATTACATCAACGATAAAAACGCAATTGTAGTAAGAAAATCACGTTTCTTCTTTGAAGGCAATGTTGGTGTAGAAGGCGACAATCCCGCCGTTGGCGACAATACCAATGGACTTGGTATTGGTCTCGGACCAGGTTTTGCCTATTTTCTTACACCAAACATAGGCCTTGAAACACTTTTGAAATATAACGGCATCGTTGGTTTTGGTAGCTCTGCCACCAACAATCACCTTAATCTCAACATAGGTTTCCAAATGTATCTGCCGGGCAGGAAATTGCGTGAAGAAATGAACAACATGAAAAAATAACGGTGATTGAACCGTATAGCTTCAATCCTTTCCGGATTTCTTAAAATCTATGCAATGCCATTTGGTTACAGGGTTAGCTTATGATGATCCTGTAACTAATTTGCCTGAAGACTAATTCACTTCAAAGTAATGAATGCCGCTTATACATTTACCATTTGCATCGATGCCCTGTAACACTGCAACAAATTTCCCTTTCTTATCTGAAGTATAAAATTCTATTTTAGAGGTAGTGGCATTTATAAGCTTAACATTCGGGCTCCAATACAAAACGTTTCTAAAGTCTGGCAAATGACTTGCTGCGTCTACATCTGTTTCATACTTTGGAGAGTAAAATTCACGTTGGCTTTGCAGGCTTTCGTAATCAAATACGGTTGCTTTTGAATCAAGTTCGTAGCCCGGCAAGTCCCCTTTGTACGTTACGAAATTCAGCACACCATCATAAACAGAATGACTAAAATAAAAACGACGGGTAAGTACATCAAGCTGGCGAACCTTAAGCGGATCGTATGCAATCATCTTATCCATGTCGAATACAGGCACGCCATCAAGCAGTACAAGCGGATCGGTCCAGAGCATTCTTTGTGAGTTGTTATCGTAAATATCAAAATGATATTTTCCTCCGCGTCTTCTCACATTCACGAGCTGTACATACTCACGCAGCACCTCTTCCATTGTGGTAAAGCGAACGTAATTATCGAGTAAATAACTGAGATCAGGTTTTGAATAAAACAGAGAAGTATCGAAGCCTGCTTCTGTAAATTGTCTTTGTTTATTACCAGTGTAGATATTTTGAACCTGTGTTGCTACACTTTGTTCCGTTAATGTTGCAGGATTATTTACCGGCAGGTAAAAGTGAGGAAGAGAATCTCTGGTATATTTTTCGCTGAAGGGATTTTGTACATCAATTCTATAAACACTGTCACGTATCGAATTTGTTTGTGCTATTACTTCCGCAGCGCCGTACATATTCCGCATTTCAAACTTAACATGGCCAGAATCGTCACTCACGTTAGAAAGAAAAATAGCTCTTGTACCAGGCACCGAGAGATAGCATTCAATTCCTTCTGTAGACAGTCCGTTTCGTACATCTATCACTTTCGCGTTTACAATATGGCCCTTAATCTCAGGCTCATAGATTAGTGAAGACGATTTGTCCTGCAAAATATTTTTCCAGTCAAATCTTCGCCAACCCTGCGTAAGCATCAGGTTATCAATAGCCGCTGCCGCATCTTTATCTTTTGAAAAATAATAGGAAGGAGATTCGATCGATCCTTTCAAGTCGGAGCCGAGGGCTAAGTAATCTCCCAGCTTCATGTCATCAAGCTGTTGCAGCGAATCAATTCTGTACACAGCGATGGATGCGCTTGCCCTGCCAGCAATATTTTGAGAGTGCACGTCAAGGTTTACTCTGCTTCGATTTCCATAAATTTCCTTATCAGGCTGTATCTGAAGCGTATCATTTCCAGAAGGAAAACTAAAATACAATCGTTCACAAACAGGTTGGTTGCTTTCATTAAATACTGTCAGTTGCGTGATGCCTTCGGGCAAATCTGTTTTACTAATCCTAAAATTTGCGACACCGTTTTGCATTGCAGCAGAAAGCGTCTTCCTTAATACACCTCTTGTTTGAGCAACCAAATACACAGTGCGATCATCATTGTTTCCATTAATGACCACATCAATATTTGCAGCGTTTTCCTTCAAGGTCATTACCGTTCCTTTGTCAAACGCAGCCGGTAATTGTTTGGAAGAATTCAGCCCACTCTTAAACCTGATGACGGCTTTATAACTATGTCCTGTTTCAGGCTTGAAAACAAAATTTCCCATTCCAAATTTCAGCGATTGAAATGCTGCAATGCTCTCTCCATTTTCATTTACAATGCTTCCACTACAGTCAACGCCTTTTCCGTACTTATCGCTTATCTTGAATGCCACTTTGCTTTGCAGACCGTTTACAAGATTGCCACCCTCGGGAAAAAATTGTACGTCGTAACTACTGTCAATACCTTTCTTAACAACATCGCTTAGTTTTTGTCCGTTGATAACCGTGATCGTTTTCCGAAAGAAAAATGCTTCGTCAAAATTCTTCATCCAGTTTGTATAAGCACGTAGTTGATAGTTGCCTGAATTCAGATTCACCGGAACATATAACGAACCATTTCCCTCCGCGCTATCCATTTTTATTTTTGCCTGTAACACAGGACGATTGCCCTTATCAAGCAGCTCAACATATACCACCTTACTTAAGTCGAGCGGCTTGTGAAAAGAAGCATCTACCGAATATGCTTTGAACCAGATAATCTCTCCGGTTTGGTAAAAGTTCTTGTCTGTGTGCAGGTATATCTTTTCCTGTATGGCTTTGCTGTTGTAGTTATAAAGATGTTGCCTTACAGATGCAGCAACATTTTGAGCGTGACTGTGCCGCACACAAAATTGGGCTATTGTGAACGCGAAAACAGTTATTAAAGAGCCTTTGAAATTTCTCACTTCTGGTTGCTTTAATGTATTTAGTTATTATAGGGCTATTGCCAAAAATCTGGTTTGGTAGTGCTGCCGCCTCTTGCTCTGCAATCGGCGCAATAATTACTTGAATAAGTATAGGATATAATGGATGGACCCAAATAAATAGGCGTTACTCCGACTACAACACCGGGTCCAACGTTAAACACTTCTCTGATCTTGCCAGGATTATTTAGTACCGTATCTTCCAGGCAATTCTCGTAGCCGGTTGTTATATACACCAAACCTCGCAGCTGGCTGCGGGATATAAATATTCTTTGTTGTTGTACAGAAGTGGCATAAAAGAATCCAACCACCGCTTCTGTCGAGTCGCTTATCTGATGAATGTTGCCATGCAGCTCAGATGGTTGTGCATCAAATATAGAACCCAACTGTTCAGTATTTTTTCGCATCAGGTCAAGGTATGTATAAGCCTCTTTTGTAAGCGCATACTGATTAACCAATATGCTGTATTTATTCTGCAGCTTATTGGTAGAAAAAGAGACAACAGTAATAGGTTTCTCAAACACCACATCGGTCGCCAACTTTTCAGTGGAGGCAACTATAATGTTGGTGGAATTGGCACTGATCCAGCAAGTATGAATATCGTTGTTCACAAGATCTCTGGGATCGAGTGTATTAGTCGCTGGATTATAAACGATTTGCGAAAACAAAATTGGGTTGTACTGCCAGGTTTCTCTGTAATCCCACAAATAATAAATCGTCTTGTTTTGCGGATCATGGGTATTGGCATACACCTGTACACCATCACTTTTTTGTTTCCAGCTAACGCTGTCAATAGCAGGCGACATCTTTCCCTGCACCCACGCAGAATTGTACTGTTTTTGATCTCTCGTAACAATGTGCAATCTGTATTTTCTTGATGGATCCAGTGTAGCAGTCGTTGACGTATAAACGCCGGGGGATGTTTCAAACAAGATGTATGCGCCATTCGCATCATCATTTAATAAAACTATTGCGCCGCTTTCTGTTTTGTAATAATAGCTGGAATCAAGTGACGTTGTACGTGAAAGCTTTATCGTGCTTTTGCTGTTTGGCGTAAGATTGGCAAACCCTTCCACCACCAGGTATCCGGTATGGGGTGATGATAACTTTACGTTGTATTCTTCTTTACATGCAGCAAGTAATATTGCCATTGCACATAAAAACCCTATTCTTATTTTCATCTTTCCTTCTTTCATTTTTTTAAAACCTGATGTTAAAGTTCACGTACGGTATTGCGCTTCCAAAAATGGAAAGCTTGTACCCTTGCACTTTTCCGTTTTCTGAGGTGTAGTAAACAGAGTAAGGATTTTTTCTGCCGGTCAGGTTGTATACCCCAACAGTCCATGAGTTGTGCGTTTTTTGGTGCACCTTATGATTGCCTTCAATGTTCATAGAAAAGTCCACACGAAAATAATCAGGAATGCGGTAAGCGTTTCTATCGGAGTAAAGAGTGCGTGCAGAACCTCCGTAATAGAATATTCCAACCGGTACTGTTATTGGCCTTCCTGTAGAATAAGTAGCATTGAGCGACGTGCTGAAACGGTGCGAGAATCTATAGTTACCTACAAATGTTACATCGTTTGGCTTATCATAATTTGATGGATAGAATTCACCCTTATTAACAGGCTCTCCTACGGTTGGGTCATCCATTTTCAACAATGTTCTTGAATAAGTATAGCTCAACCATCCGTTCAATTTGCCTTGGGTTTTTCTTATCAAAAATTCTATTCCGTAAGCTTTGCCTTTGGTGTTGATGACGTCCGTTTCTATGTGATGATTCAGCACCAACTGCGCACCGCTTTTATAATCGAGATAATCATTGATGTGTTTGTAATAAACCTCTATAGAAGTTTCAATGGTGTTTGATTTGAAATTCTTGTAAATACCAAACGACACCTGGTCGCCAAATTGCGGTTTAATATTTGGATCGCTCAATTTCCAAATGTCCGTGGGAGCCATTGCTGTTGTGTTTGACAACATGTGTATGTATTGTCTTTGCGTATTGTAACCCGCTTTGATCGACAGATTGTCTGTGATCGAATATCTCGCAGAAACACGAAACTCGGGACCGTGATATGTCTTGATCACCTGTCCTTTTGAGTAAACAGATGTGTCAATGATATTGTCTTCTGTTTTCGGCAAACCCGGAGCATAGTTGTTGACCGTTTGCGGTCCCATGTTGTTGAACATGGAATATCTTACACCACCTTCTATGGTTAAGTTTTGTGTAATGTTGTATTTGTCGTTTACATACAGCGCACTTTCAAATGCTTGTTCTGCGGGCACCACATCAGGCACTGTGATTGCTTTGGCTCCAAGCGGCTGCAAATTTCCCGGATGTAATTTGTAATGCAGTGTGCTGCCGCCAAAATCAATTGTGTGCTTGCTGTTGAGGTAATAATTAAATCCGGCTCTCAGATAAAGCTGATTGATGTCAAATTTCAATTCATATGCATTCACAGGATTTGCGTCGCTACTTATATTGTATTTATATCCGTCATAACCGGTAACAATTGTCGCATTCATTTTATTATTGAAAATGTGCTTCCATTTCACTGATACATTTTGGTTCGCATAGCCATAGGTCGTGTCATTGTTAAGATTGAAACGATCCTTGCTGAAGTAACCTGTTACAAACAATGTGTTCTTTTTATTCATCTCATAGTTTGCATTCAGGTTAAGATCATAAAAATTTGCTTTGCTGTTTTTGTATTGGTCAGGCAGCGCTTTGAGCAACCAATTGGCGTAAGTCGTTCTGCCACCAAGAATAAATGACGCTTTATCTTTTATCAACGGGCCTTCAATATTTACGCGGCTTGTAAGTAACCCGATTCCGGCTGAACCTGTAAACTCTTTTTTATTTCCTTCCCTGCTTTTAATATCTAATACAGATGAGAGCCTTCCTCCATATTTAGCAGGAATACTACCTTTAAACAACTCAACATCTTTTACTACTTCCGGGTTGAAAGCTGAAAACATTCCAAAGAAATGGGATGGGTTATAAATCGTAGCATCGTTAAACAGTATAAGGTTTTGGTCAGCAGAACCACCACGAACATTGAGCCCTGTGCTCGCCTCGCCCACCGATTTTACACCCGGCAAAGTAAGTACCACTCGCAACAGATCAGCTTCACCAAATGCAACCGGCACTTGCTTGATCGCTTTGATGTCTATTCTTTGCACTCCCATTTGAGTGCTCTTTACATTGCTGGCTTTTGCAGATGACACGATTACATTTTTCAGGGCGAGCACCTGGCTTTGCAAATCAATGTTCATCTTGCCATCGCCGTATACCATTATTTGCCGGCGACTATCTCGCATGCCAATGCTCTGGATGTTCAGTACATGCCGGCCGCGGGGAAGTACAATGGAGTAATATCCATATTGATCGGTAGAAGTTCCAATTCTGGGTTTGTCGATAAAAATAGAGGCACCGGCTACCGGCTCGCCTGTTTTCGCATCGCGTACATAACCCGCTACATTGATGCCGCCTGACTGCGACGCATTCTTGTCGCCTACTTCATACAATTTATTTTCAAGAATGGCCTTTTGTTTTATTTCCGTTTCCTGGTATTCCTCCAGCACGTCGCTGCTGCGGGATTTGTTGGGATTACCCGGATCGAAGTAGCCTTCCGGAAGTGTTGTTTTCACCAGCGTGCCTCTTGTAATGAATACATTGTTGCTGTCATCGATCGAAAAAACATTCTCTGTTCCTGCAAGCCCTTTCTCCAACACTTTTTCAAGCGGCTCATTTTTTACAGAAATATTTATTTTAAGGGTATCAAGCTGTGCGGTGTCGTAGTAGAAGTGACAGTTTGTTTGCCTTTGCAGCTCCAGCAAAAACTGCTCAACCCGCATATCTTCAAATGATCCCGTGATCATTTTTTTCTCTTTTTGCGCAAGAGCAAAATGAGTGGTGAGCATTAGCATAATGGTTACTATGCAGAAATAAAGTTTCATTTATTTAGTATTGGTCGGTCAGGGTAGATGATGTTGGTTTATAGGGAATCGTACCAGCTCACGGCTTTCGTAAATGCATTATCCTTATCGTGTTTAAAATCCAGTTTGTTCCTGCGTATATATTGCTGCAACTGTTTTTTCTTATCGGCATACACATTCAGCACATCTTTCTTGCCACTTACCGGGTAATATTTATTTCCTTTCTTTATAGCAAACGAGTTGTTATCATTTATGAAACGAAGAATACCTTCGGCCAGGCTCAGCTCTTCCGTTATCGTTTTTCTGTTTCTTTTTACAAGCATATTGTCGTTGTGTTCGTAAAGCAGCGCATAAATGCCTGAGGAAATTCCAGCTTTGGCAGTATCTGTTTTGAGATAAATAAAAGTAGTATTGAATAAGTGAAACCTACTGGCCCTGTCGTTGATCAGGCAAATACGGGCATTGTTCTTTGGTTGGGTAACGATCAGCTGATCCCTGATCAGATCGTATCGCATACCAATATTTTCATACAACACACCTTCGTATTGTATCCAGCCTGTATCCATCTGGTCTTTATAATAATAAGGCTGTCCTTCTTGGAATCGAAATGGGTAGCCATAATATTCGGGGCCTGTATACAAACCCTCCTCCGGATAAAGCGCTTTATGATAAATTGCTTTCGCGTTTTTTATAGCCGATGCATAGGCAATACTATCTTCCGCAGTACTCTGGGAAAAGGTTTTGGTTAAAAAAAACAAACTGCAAAAAAACAGTAGTAAGCTCTTTGAATGAAAAGATTTCATACGTGTTACAATGATTGAACGGTTCCATTTGATATTTTTCAATGGACGGTTTCCAAAATAATAAAAATTCACTGAGCCTCAGTCTTTAATCCGGTAATAAATATGACTTCATAAGTATTTATGAATGAAACGCAACCAGGTAACTAAAGCCTGAAACTTGCCCTTATTGGAAAAAATATCTCGTTTAACCAATCATTTATCTTTTCAAATAAGAGGTTCTACTTATTTTCGCAGCTCATTGTTGTAACCCCGCAATTACCTAGGCATGGAAATCTTTCTTTCGAAATCAGGCTGGCAGTTAGTCATTTTTGGTTTGTTTTGTGTTATTTGCTTAATACAGCTTACCTACATATTGAGGCTTTTTGGCAAATTGGCTTTTTACAAAACACCTTCCAAAGAGCATATGCAGCAGCATCCGGTTTCTGTAATTGTTTGCGCCAGAGATGAAGCGGGAAATCTTACACGCAATTTGCCCGGCATACTTGTTCAAAAATATCATTCTACAAACGAAGTGATTGTTGTAAACCACAACAGCCAGGATGAGACAAGATTTTTACTGGATGAGTTCAAGAAAACTTTTAAGAATTTATATGCGGTAAACCTGGAAAACGACGCAAAGGGCATTCCCGGAAAAAAATACCCTTTGTCCATCGGCATTAAAGAGGCCAAACATGAAGTGCTGCTTCTAACAGACGCAGACTGCGTTCCTGCTTCTGAAGACTGGATCGAGCACATGCAAAATGGCTATGATAACGGCACGGAGATCGTAATCGGCTACGGCGCTTACTTTAAAAGACCGGGCTTTCTGAACAAACTTATCCGTTTCGAAACCTTTCATGCGGCGCTGCAATATATGTCATATGCTATTGCGGGTATGCCATACATGGGGGTGGGGAGAAATCTTTCTTATAAAAAAAATCTCTTCCTGCGTAACAAAGGTTTTTCTTCTACCAATCATTTACCCGGTGGCGACGATGATCTGTTCATCAACAAAGTGGCAACAAACAAGAATACCAGCGTAGTTATTCATCCTGATTCTTTCACACTTTCTGAACCAAAGAAAAGCTTTGGTGCCTGGATGCGTCAAAAGAACAGGCATTTTTCTACCGCCAAATATTACAGGCCAAAACACAAGTTTTTGTTGGGCACCTATACTGCCTCCCAGTTTTTATTTTATCCACTTTTTATAACAAGTCTCATAGTTTTTGATTGGAGACTGGCATTGGGAGTTTTCGCACTTCGATTTATTGCACAGGGTTTTATTTATTATAAAGCCATGAAGCAATTGAATGAAAAGGACCTTTGGCCGCTGTGGTGGTTATTTGATATCTGGATGTTTTTGTTTTATTGCATCTTTGCACCAGCATTGTGGAAAAAACCGAAAGCAACATGGAACTAGTTTTAAAATATTTCAGCGATTTCACTCCCCGGCAACTACAGCAACTTGAAGGATTGGGAGAATTGTATAAAGAGTGGAACGAAAAAATAAATGTCATCTCCAGGAAGGATATTGAGAGTCTTTATGAAAAGCATGTATTGCATTCATTAAGCATTGCCGCAGTTTTTGATTTCCCCAAAGGATATGAGGTTGTTGATTTGGGCACCGGTGGCGGATTTCCGGGCATTCCGCTGGCTATTTTCTTTCCGGAAGTACAGTTCCACCTTGTGGACAGCATTAATAAAAAACTAAAAGTCGTAGAAGCTGTTGCCGAAGGCATTGGTTTAACAAATGTAACGACGCAGCACACACGTGTTGAAGAAATAAAGGGCAGGAAATTTGACTGCGTTGTTTCCCGTGCTGTAGCTCCATTAAGAGATCTGTGGCAGTGGGGCAAACCGTTGATGAAGAAAAATAAAGAAGCCATTACAGGCGTAAATGATTCCATACGCGCCTCCGGACTTGTTTGCCTCAAAGGCGGCGATCTTACGCAGGAAGTTCATGAAAGTGGCCTCCGTCCTCATATTGTACCAATAGATGACATCTTTGAAGAAGAGTTCTTTAAGGAGAAGTTTATTGTAAATGTGCCGCATTAGAAATGTACGGTGTTAGGTGTACGATGTACGAAAATCATTATGATGAAACGCCCTAAAGAATTTCGTACTTCGTACATCTTTTCCTCACGTCTTACACCCTCAGACCCTGCACATCTCCCCCTGCTGGTTTTCTTCCCGCAAAACACTATCTTTCCGCATCAATCACCGTTTGGCTTTTTTAAAGAAAATATCACCTATTGAAGGTTCTGATGCAGACCTTGTGGCGCAATACAAACGCACCGGAAATGCTGATATCCTTGCGCATCTTTACCAGCAATATATGGAGCTTGTATATGGCGTTTGCGTAAAGTATCTTGGCGATCATGAAGTTGCAAAGGACGCTGTGATGAATATTTACGGTGAACTGCCTGTTAAAGTTCAAAAGCATATCATTGATAACTTCAGAAGTTGGCTTTACGCTGTAGCTAAGAACCATTGCCTTATGCATTTGCGCAGCCAAAAAAACAAAGTAACGGTAAGCATTGATGATTCATTTATGCAATCGGGGGAAGAAATGCATCCTGAGAGTGCATGGGACAAAGAAGATCAACTTGTTCAAATGGAAGATTGCCTGCAAACACTTGCTTTTGAACAAAAACAAAGCGTGGAATTATTTTACCTGCAAAACAAAAGTTATAACGAAATAATGGCCATAACCGGCTACGAATGGAACAAAGTTCGCAGTCTTATACAAAACGGAAGACGCAATCTGAAGATTTGTATGGAAGGAAAAATGGTAACCATAAACAGTAAATAAACCGACCGGTGTAATTGAGATTACACTTGTTATGAGCGACAATAAAAACCATATTAAAACTTTTACAGCGGAAGACATTCGCAATTATTGGAGCGGAACAATGTCTCCAAGTGAAATGCATGCGTTGGAAAAAGCATCACTTGATGATCCTTTTCTTGCCGATGCATTGGAAGGCTATTCGTCTGTAGAAAGTCAAACGGCTGCTAACGACATCAAATGGTTGCGCAAGAATTTAGCATCAAATGAAAGAAAAGAAAAGAAAGCCATCCCTCTTTTCAAACAAAATTGGATGAGAGTTGCTGCAGCTCTTATCATTATTGGCGGCCTTGGCACGTTGAGTTATTTCATATTCTTGCCGGAGAAAAATAAAGAAGTTGCGCAAACAGAAAGTGGTGCTAAAAAAGAACAAGTAACTGAACGTAAACAAGATACTGTCGCCACGCCGAAAGATACCCCAACATTTAATTTCAAGGCACAACCTGAACAAGAAACGCCTGACTTAAATGCCAATCGACAGCAAAATTTAATTGCAAACGGTAATGCGAAAAAGCTGCAATATAATTTAGCCCCCGCAAAACAGTTTTATGCAAAAGACCTCGCCAACGCGGAAGAAACTTTCAATGCTCCTGTTGTGAGCGATTCAATTAAACTTGCAAAAACATTTTCTGATACAGATGATCTTAAAAAAGAAAAACCTTCTTCGGTGGCAACGATGCTTAGTGGTAAGGTAAGTGGCGTTAAAGCTGAAGAAGCACCACAGGTAGCAGCTTCACAAAACTTTGGCCTACTGAAGAACAATATTTCCGGAAGAATCACCAACAGTAAAAACGAACCTATTGCAGGGGCCGTCATTAAAGCCAACAATCTCGACAATGTTGCAGTGGTGTCCGACAAAAACGGAGTTTTCTCTTTTCCTGCATCTGAAGCAACAAGATTTGATTCAGTGTCTGTCAATTCCATTGGCTATTTGAGTGCCAACGTTGCTTTAAATGCTAACGCTCAGAACAATATCAAACTGGAAGAAAATGCCACAGCTTTAAACGATGTTGTGGTGGTAGGATACGGTTCGAAAAAGAAATCCAAGCCTGTAAGAGCTGCAGCCGTATCTCCTATTGACACATTACAACCTGCACCGGTTGACGGCTGGGAAGATTATTACAATTATGTTCAGAGAAGTACAGAGTCATTTCCTAACATAGATGGAGAAATAATTGTACGTTTTGAAATCGACAAATCAGGAAAACCCAACAACATAGTGGTTGAAAAATCACTCACCGACGCTGCGGACAAAGAAGCGATCAGGATCGTTAAGGAAGGCCCCGGCTGGAAGGCCAATTCTAAAAAGAAGAAGGTACGGCTAACGATCAAGTTTTAATTCCCTCAAGAATATTTTCCGATTCTCGTTTATCATCAACTTTTCCTCTGCAACAGGTTATATTTTTTGCTGTACAAACGCTTTATAAGCTCTTGCAATCATTAAATACCTGTTCGTGGTATTGCAGGGGAAGGAGAATAATCTGACTTTTGCCGTATGGATAGAAACATTTCTGTATGCATTGTCGACGACACGAATGACATTCGCCTTGCCCTTGAGGAGATCATTAATATGGCGGATGGATATGACCTGATAGGAAGCTTCAGCAATGGTGAAGAAGCATTGGAAAAGCTGCCGGATCTTAAGCCCGAGGTAGTACTGATGGACATCAACCTCGGCGGAATGACGGGCATTGAATGTGTAAGAAAATTGAAGCCTCTTAATCCCGATATGCTTTTTATGATGTGTACGGTTTATGAGGAAGATGATAAAATTTTTGAAGCATTAAGCGCAGGGGCGAATGGTTATATTTTGAAAAAAACTGCTCCCGGTAAGTTACTCGAAGCCATAAAAGAACTGAAAGAAGGCGGTGCTCCCATGAGCAGCCTGATCGCCAGAAAAGTGGTGGCTGCGTTCCAAAACAAACCAGCCGCTGTGGCCGCTACAACTGAAGGCAGCGACGACCTGATCGATGCGCTTTCCAACAGGGAAAAAGAAATCCTGAAGTTTCTCTCCAAAGGAATGCTCTATAAAGAAATTGGTGTGCAATTAGGCATCAGTCATGAAACGGTACGTAAGCACGTATACCATATCTACGAGAAGCTTCACGTAAACAGCCGCATCGAAGCTGTGAATAAATACTATGGCCGCTAGATCAACCGATTGCATTAACCTTTTTTTATAAAAACTACCACTAAGTGGGTATTGTTTCCAATAAAAATTACCATGACCTTTGCGTTAGTCGGGATGTTAAAGCAAATATTGTTAATCATTGAAACCTTACCTTTCGTATTATCCCTAAAAAACGCTCAGCATTACGAACTCAATTACTTTAAAAAGTAATTTAATAGCCGCTCCCAGAGTGGCTTATTTATTCTCCTTACAGCTCTGTGTTTACACATCGATATTGTCCTGGGTTTTTCAATAAAAAAGTCATCCCGATTGGTCAAATAATGACGATCAATCGGGATGACTTTTACATTTTATTTCAAAGCGTTTCTACCAGTTTAATTGCAACGCGTTGTTTCTGCGGTTTACATCAGCCATTCTTTCGGACGGGTCAATCACCACTTCTTTAAGGTCTGTGATCCTATGTTTTGTTTCTATAACAAAAGTCGGATGTGTCCATTTCCACGCTTCATTTACAACTCGTGGTGTATTGTCCTCTGCAGGCTTTTCTCCGAACATCAAATACATTGGTACATATTGTATCTCTTTGCTTCCGTCTTTAAATGTTAGCTGAAGATCAATTGGCATCGGCACTTTGCCAATTCGTGCAAGCCTGATTTTTGTCTTGCCATTTTCTTCCCAAAGACTGTCAATTCCGTAGTCAATAGTCTTTGTTGTGTTCACCCAATATTCTTTGTACCAGTCCAACTTCATACCACTCACTTTTTCCGCAACGCGAATGAAATCATTTACATTGGGATGTTTGAAATGCCAGTCATTATAATACTGAAGTAAAATTTTATCTCTAATCTGGGCTCCTACAATGTATCCAAGTTGCTCCATGAATACTTCGCCTTTTGAGTACGACGCAACACTATATGCAAAATTGCTTTCATAGTGATCAGCATGTGTGGTCAGCGGTTCCTCTCTTCCACTTTTCACTAGGGCAAAGTACCCCGCATAAGCATCCTTGTGAATATTCTGTGTAGCGGTATTTACTGCCAGTTCATTTTTTGAAGCAGCACCACTACCACTTGTTTGCTCTCCGTAGTACTGGCTCACGCATGTTTCTGCCCACGACGTAAAGCCCTCATCCATCCAGGGATACATGCTTTCATTTGTTCCCATCATCATCTGGTACCATGTGTGCATCCACTCGTGAAATGCGGTTCCAAGGCTTGGGCTGGATATCAATGTTGACATTGGATACTCCATGCCACCATCACCCCCATGCACAAACGAATATTGTTTGTAAGGATATTTACCAAAATGTTGCTGAATATATGGCAGTACCAATACTGCCGCATCCGCTACTTTGTTCCACGCAGCATCATTAGCGGCATCATTTTCTTTATAGTTGTACAAAACGTTGATGGTAATTCCGTCAGCCGTTTTTCTAACGAGATGTTTGTATTCTGGATCAGCTGCCCACATGAAGTCGTGAACGTTAGGAGCTACAAAATGCCAGGTTAGTTTGCTACCTGCAGGTTGAACTACTTTCACGCCTGCATCCTCGTAGCCATAACCTATCTGGTTGCCATTTATAACATAGCCGGTTCCACCCAATAAATATTTTTTATCAATTGAAATAGTAACATCATAATCACCCCAAACGCCGTAGAACTCACGTGCCACATATGGTGTAGGATGCCAGCCTTCATAATCATATTCACTCATCTTAGGGTACCACTGGCTCATAGAGTAACGAACTCCTGTTAAAGGATTATCTCTTCCGCTGCGGCGAATTTGCAATGGAACCTGCGCTTCAAATTCCATGTCAAACACCACTTTACTTTTCGGTAAAATTGGTTTCGAAAGCGTTACTTCCAGAATGGTTTCCTCTACTTTGTAGGGCTGCGCAACACCATTCATTTTTAATGAAAGCACTTTTTGATAACCAATTTCATCAGGTTTCAAATTTGCGATGCGATCTCTTACCCTGCTGTCCCAATCGCGAACATCGTTGCCCTTTGCGTCCTGCCGCACTACAATTTTGCCCAGCTCACGGCTGCGCATGTCCATCATACTGTTTGGCTGAAATGCATTAAAGTATAAGTGATAAAACACTTTGTACAGCGTATCGGGAGAGTTGTTGGTGTATTCCAGTTTTTGTGTACCGGTAAAACGGTTGGTGTTAACATCCATGTCGATGTTCATCTTGTAGCTCACTCTTTGCTGCCATCTGTCAGGCTGTGCAAAAACCAATGAACTTATCAGGACGAACCCGATATTCAGGAGGAAGAATTTTCTCATTATAATCAGGGTGTTTTATTTGAGTTTTAAGTTGTAAGTAATAAGTTTTAAGTGATGGGGCTTCCTTCTAACTTATTACTTACAACTTAAAACTTATAACTTAAAGTGTTCTACTATCTCTCAACAGCTTTCCTTTCTCGTTAAACGTCAGGTTCATTTTTTCGACATTGCTTTTCGCTACGATCATTTTGTAGTTAACAGAATCGCCCGGCAATTTGATTTCCGATGCATACTTTACTTCCCACTCGGAATATTTGCTTTTTGAAAAACCATCATTCACCACGGAAGGAATTTTACTTTCTTCGAGCTTTGTTTCTGTTTGTTCCCAAATGCCTTTGTTGGTAAAACGTGCCTCATGCGATTCTCCGTCCAGACTAAAAGTTGCTACAAAAGAACTCAGTTTGTCTTTCCATTCCACTTTTTTTGCCACTGGATATTTAGCATAAAAAGCATCTGTTACTTCTGCCGGTATTTTACGAAACTGCGCAAACAATGAGTTAGCAGCTAGGATACATACGGTTGCCAAAATAAAGCTCAGGATTTTTCCAGTTTTCATACAGAAATTTTGTTTAGATTTTTTTTGGACAAAAATTACACCAAGGTAGCTTAATTGAAAGTGGAAAATTGAAAATTGAAAATGAAAGCCACTAAATTTAAGGTCTCTATAACAGGAGTTGCACCTCTTTATCTTCAAATTTTCAAATTATTCCTCCTTTCCCGCCACAATCAACACAATCTCCCCCTTCACCGTTTTTTGCTTGAAGTGATCGCAGACTTCCTGAAGACTGCCACGTTTGTTTTCTTCAAACATCTTGGTAAGTTCACGGCTAACACAGCATTGCCGGTCAGCCCCAAAGTATTGAATGAAGTCTTCCAGCGTTTTTACAAGTCGCATGGGAGATTCATAAAATATCATGGTGCGCTCTTCTTCTGCCAGTTGTTTTAGTGCAGTTTGGCGACCTTTTTTTAAAGGCAAAAATCCTTCGAAACAAAAACGATTGGTGGGAAGTCCGCTGTTAACAAGGGCGGGAACAAAGGCTGTAGCGCCGGGAAGGCATTCTACTTTTATGTCGTTGCGAACGCATTCACGAACCAATAAAAACGCAGGATCCGAAATTGCAGGAGTACCCGCATCTGTGATCACTGCCATCTTTTTACCTGCCAGCAATTGCTCTACAAGGTGCTGCAGAATTTTATGTTCGTTATGCTGATGATATGGAGTAAGCGGTTTCTGAATATTGTAGTGATTCAAAAACACGGATGAAGTTCTTGTATCCTCACACAAAATGAGATCGACACTTTGCAATACTTCTATCGACCGATAAGTAACATCTTTAAGATTTCCTAAAGGCGTGGGAACAAGATAGAGCATGGTTGGGAAAATATGAAAATGTGAAAAATATGAAAATGTGAAAATGGAAGTTCTGCACTTGTCACATTTTCACACTTCCACATTTTCACACTAGTTAACTGAAATTTCGAAATATTCCATTACAGGATTAGCCAGTAGTTTTTTAGTCGCATCTTCAGCGATTTTTTTTGCTTCATCTTCGTTAGAAGCATCTACTTGAAGCGTAATGTGTTTGCCTACTCTTACGTCATTAATTCCCTTTAGGCCAAGATTGTTTAAGCCACCCATAACGGCTTTACCTTGAGGATCCAGCAAATCTTTTAGGGGCATTACTTTTACCTGTACTGAAAAAGTCATTGTATTTTGGTTTTCGATTTATTAGAAAATTTCTCTCAACAAGCTATGCCTGTTGTTTTGGAAGGGCCAAAGATAAGATGATATAGAGAATAAACATGACAGGTATTGCAAGCCATTTTAAGAATATTGCAGAAACAACGGCCAATAAAAGCAAGATCACTTTCGGCATATTGCTTTTTAGTTTGTAGTCTTTAAACTTCAAAGCCATAATCGGCAGGTTGGACACCATCAAATAACTCACGAGCGCAATGATGGCATAAATCACCCATTTGTTGAGTAAAAGCGAAGCAACCGTTTCTCCGGAATTCACAAGAATTAATGGAAACGAAGCGATCAGCAAACCAATCGCAGGTGTCGGAACTCCCTTAAAGCCATATTGTTGCGAATCGTCAATATTGAATTTCGCCAGCCTGTAAGCCGCAGCACAAGCCACCACTAAAGCAGGCAACAACCACATGATAGAAACATTCAATCCATTTTCTTCCTTAGCGATGCCTAAGCGCAAAAATTGGTACAAGATCATACTTGGCGCCACACCAAAACTCACCACGTCTGCCAAAGAATCAAGTTCCTTACCCATAGCAGAAGACGCTTTCAGCAACCTTGCCACAAACCCATCAAAAAAATCAACAACTGCTGCCAGCCCAATAAATAATGACGCGTACCAAATTTTTTCCGGGAGATCTACTAACTGTGCACCGTAACTGTCAGTAGTTATGATAATGCCATTTTGAAGTGTAACGATAATAGCCAGCGAGCCGAAGAAAAGATTAAGTAACGTGAATAGGTTAGGAATTTGCTTCATATAAGAATTGAATAAACTGAATAGACTGAATAACTAAATGACTGAATAGACTGAATAACTGAATCGTGAAACTATGATTTTTTTATTAAAAGCCGCACACAGATGACGCAGATTAAACTGATCTACACTGATCTGTGTTTATCTGCTCAATCTGCGTCATCTGCGTGCTTGCCTTTTATTTCTTCATCAATGCTTCTAACTCGTCCGCCTCGTAAGGAATATTTTTCATCAAGTCGATGTTGCCATCTTTTGTGAGCCAAATGTTGTTTTCTATGCGAATACCCATTTGCTCCTGTTCAATGTAAATACCCGGCTCGATCGTTAGCAACATACCTTCTTGCAAGGGCTCTGTTTTTGTTCCAAGATCATGCACGTCCACTCCAAGATGGTGCGAAATACCGTGATACAAATACCTTCTGTACGCTCTGTTTTCAGGGTCTTCATTCTTTACATCGGCTTCAGTGATAAGACCCAGTTTCAGGAATTGTTTGGTTGCTTCATCTCCCACTTTATCAGTATAATCAAGCAATGTGATACCAGGTTTTAAAATGCTTTTGCAATATTTGTGAATGTCAAGGCATGCATTATAAACTTCTTTCTGACGTTTAGTGAACTTACCGTTTACAGGCACTGTGCGGGTCAAGTCTGCATTGTAGCCGCCATATTGCGCACCAAAATCCATCAATACCAATTCGCCATCTTTACACTCCTGGTTATTGCTAACATAATGCAATGTTCGAGCCCTATCGCCACTTGCGATGATACTACCGTAACCTTCTCCGGTAGCGCGGTTGCGCAAAAATTCATGTACCAGTTCTGCTTCAATTTCATATTCAAAAACACCAGGCTTAATGAAGCCGAGCAAACGACGAAATGCTTTTTCTGTAATGTCGATCGCTTCCTGCATTACTTCCACTTCAAGGGGCGTTTTAATGGCACGAAGATCTTTTAAAATTCTTGCGCTTCTTTTATAGTTATGCAAAGGATAACGGCTGCGCATTTCCGCTACATAACGGTAATCCCTAACCGCCAGTAAATTTGACTTGCGGTCGTTCTCATTTGTGTTCAGATAAATGGTATCTGCAAGGTGTATCCACGGTTGCAAAACGCCATCGAGCACATCCAGCCATACAATAGTTTGAATGCCGGATATTGCAGTGCCTTCCTCTTTTCTTAGTCTGTGGCCATCCCATTTTTCCTTCAATTCATTTGGCCTTACAAGCACCAATACTTCCCGGAATTTGGGATCGGGATTGTCGGGAAACAACACCAACATTGTGTCTTCCTGCACAATACCTGTAAGCCAGTATAGGTCTGAATTTTGCTTAAATCCATGTAATGCGTCACCATTCGAAGGCAATTCATCATTGCTGTTGAAAATAGCAATCGCATTCTTTTCCATTTTTTCTACAAAACGTTTACGATTCTGTATAAATATCTCTGCATTTAAAGGCTTGTATTTCATTAAAATCTATTGAAAAAGTAAAAGAATGCGTAAAAGTAAGGAAGAAAAGATAAGTGCGAGATGGGAGGCTTGTGATGTCAGATTGTACAAGCGATATACATCGCACATTCTGCGCACGTGTTAAGCCTCATACCTTATTCCCGAGGTCTCATACCCAAAAAGCTGATGTTTGTCAATAAGTGAAAAAATTTTAAAATTTTCAATTTATCTAATGTTCAAATGATTGCTTTTAAATTATTTGTATAAAAAACGGGCATATTTTGAAAAAAAGATAATGCCGACTGTATAGCAGGTCGAATTTTATGCACTTTGGGTAGATAGTGCATCTGCTAACAACCGTTAGTTTTGTCCTTCACCATAGATTTAAGCCATATGATTTCAACGATTGCAATGCCCATCAAAGGCCTTAAAAGAATTGGTCTTACATTTCAAAACAACGTACACTATCAACTACACCCGGACGAACTCATAAAAGATGCTTTAAAACGTGATGAGGGTGAGCTTGCAGACACAGGGGCATTGGTAATCAAAACCGGGGAATTTACCGGCCGTTGTCCAAAAGATAAATTCATTGTCAGCGATGAAATTACCGCTGACACGGTACATTGGGGCGGATTCAACCAGCCCATCGAGGAAAAGTTTTTCCATGTTATTTACGGAAAAATCATGCATTACCTGAATGGCCGCAAGGAAGTTTGGGTAAGAGATTGTTTTGCCTGCGCTGATCCCCAGTACAAATTGTCGATCCGCGTGGTAAACGAAACTCCTGCTCTTAATCTGTTTGCTTACAATATGTTCATGCGCCCTTCGGAGCATGATTTGGAAACTTTCGAACCGGAGTGGACAATTCTTAACGCTCCAGGCTTAAAACTTAATGCGGCCGAATGCGGTATTCGCCAATCGAATGCTGCCGTGGTTTCATTTAAACACAAAACCATCCTGATCGCGGGAACAGGTTATACAGGTGAAATCAAAAAGGGGATTTTCACTATTCTCAATTATGTTTTACCACAACAAGAAGGTGTTTTGAGCATGCACTGCTCTGCAAATATGGGCGAAGATGGCGACACAGCCCTGTTTTTCGGCCTCAGCGGAACCGGTAAAACTACTTTGAGTGCAGATCCTGAAAGAAAGTTGATTGGCGACGATGAGCATGGATGGTCAGATAAAAATGTGTTCAATTTTGAAGGCGGTTGCTACGCAAAATGTATCAATCTTTCAAAAGAAAAAGAGCCGGAAATTTTCAACGCCGTGCACGACGGAGCTTTGCTGGAAAATATCAATTTCTACGAAGGCACACACACTGTTAATTACGACGATTCTACAATCACTGAAAATACGCGGGTTTCGTATCCGCTTTCATACATAGGCAATGCCATTGAGCCTTCTATCGGCTCTCAACCTAAGAACATTTTCTTTTTAACTTGTGATGCAAACGGAGTGTTGCCTCCAGTTTCGAGGCTCAATCCTGCACAGGCAATGTATCAGTTTATCTCCGGCTATACCGCAAAAGTTGCCGGAACAGAAGCTGGTGTTACAGAACCGAAATCTACGTTCAGTGCGTGTTTCGGCGCTCCTTTCCTTCCATTGCACCCGGGGAAATATGCAGAAATGCTCGGGGAAAAATTGAAATCAACCAACGTAAAAGTTTGGCTGATCAACACTGGCTGGACCGGAGGTTCATATGGAGTAGGTAACCGTATGAAGCTTTCTTACACACGTGCGATGATTTCAGCAGCGTTAAAAGGCGAGCTGGATAAAGTAAATTTTGAAGCAGACCCGGTTTTTGGCTTCGAAATTCCGTTAAGCTGTCCAAATGTACCTGTTGAGATACTCAACCCTCGTAACACATGGGACAACAAAGCAGCCTACGATGAAAGAGCAAATGCTCTTGCATTAGAATTTGTCAAAAACTTTGAAAAATATGCAGCCGGTGTATCGGAAGAAATTTTGAAAGCCGCGCCAAAAGCTGTCTAAGTTGGTTGTAGGGTTAAATAAGATGTGCCTGGGCCGAAAGCCCGGGCTTTCTTATGCCTGACGCAAACGAATTTCACGCGGTGAGCGCGACGGAGCAACGACGCAGCGTATTCTTATTCCGGGAGTATCGATATAAGTTAAGATTTCAAACTTTTGCGAAAGATTTGCGTGAAATTCTCTGCGTCGTTGCTCCGCCGCGCTCGCCGCGTGAAACTCACAAGGTCTATCTTTTTCCAAAGTGGTAGCCAATATATACGCAATATTTCAGACCCGGCGCCAATGCATTTCTGCTTCCGGAAGCATCCACATGTTTATCCGTCAATAACTTGTCAAGTAAAGGAAATCTGTCAATTACCGCCTGTGTTACATCGTTATAAATTATTTCTTTCGCATGATCGCTTAAGCTACCGGTGGCATCAAGATGTATGCCGTAGCGGGAAAAAGAAGGTGCGAACAAAGTAAGGTCAATGGTAATCCGTTTTGATAAGATAAATTGATACCCTAATTGCACTCCCAGGTTGCCAACATTAATTTTTGAATTTATAATGGCTGTAGATGTACTGCCGGTAGTATCGGTGTACGCCATGCGGCGCTCGCTTTTAAAATCATAGTAGCTAATATATGGCCCGATATAAAGACCGTGCGGAGCAGGAAATTTGTTTTCAGCCGCCAGATAAAATCTGTAGTCGCCGCCAATAGTAAAACCACTTTTTGAAACATCTCCGTGGTATTTTACGCCTGTTTGATTTGGCAGAAACCCAGGCATTTCAACATATCCGCCTGTTACAGAAAAAGTTTGATGTTTGGACACTACCCGTTCATAACTAAACATGAAAACATTATCGTACAATATCCAATTGGTTATATTGAACTTGATACTATTCTTGTAATAAGTTGAATCATTATTTTTTTGGGCAAATGCGCTATTTACATTCACACAAAGAATAAAAACAAGACCGGCTAAAAGGGGGATCAGCGTGTTGCGTTTCATCACGAGTCGTTTCTCAAATAACAAAACAATAACCGATTAAGTTTTGCGGACACTGCGTATATCTAAACATTAGTAAGAACTTAATGTTATCTATTGCGAAACAGCTATTTACCATGATCGAGAATGTAGTTGAAGAAGGCAAACAGATCCGGAAAAAAGTGAGCCGAAGCTCACAGGGCGAATTTGCAACCAGCAAAGACCGGCCGGAAATATTAAGTTTTATACAGCAGTCAAACTATGACCGGCTACCAGATCTCGTTCCTATTCGCCATGCACGCATGAGCGCATCGCCGTTCGCCTTCTACAGGGGAACTGCTTCTATTATGGCTTACGACCTATCACATATGCCAAATACGGGAATCAATGTGCAGGCGATAGGTGATTGTCACATCATGAATTTTGGCGGCTTTGCCACACCGGAAAGAACATTGGTGTTTGACGCCAATGATTTCGATGAAACGCATCCTGCGCCGTGGGAGTGGGATGTTAAGCGCCTTGCCACCAGTTTTGTGCTGGCAGGCAGAAATAACAATCTTGCAGAAATTGATGGACAGGAGCTGGCATACACTGTGGCGCAATCCTATCGCAAGCACATGTTTCTTTTTTCGGAAATGAGCATGCTGGACCTATGGTACATGAAGTTTGATATTGAAACACTTGCCGGCAAAACAAAGAACGAAACCATCAAAGATTTCCTGGATGATTCCATTGCAAAGGCACATAAGGAAACGCCTGAAAAAGTGTTTTATAAGATCACACAAGAGGTTTTTGGAAAACTTGAAATCACCGATCAGCCCCCGCTCATCTATCACACTTTTGATGTGGAGAAAGATAAAGAATACATGCGCTCATTCATGAGTTACTATTTTGATACGCTGCAACACGATCGTAAATGGCTGGCAACAAAATATGAAATAGTGGACGTGGCCCTTAAAGTTGTTGGCGTTGGCAGCGTGGGAACACGATGTTATGTTGTGCTGTTGATGAACGATAAAAAAGAACCGCTTTTCCTGCAAGTGAAAGAGGCAAGACAAAGTGTGCTGGAACCTTATACACAACTTAGCAAATATCTACACCAGGGACAAAGAGTAGTGGAAGGTCAGCGATTGGTACAGGCTGCAAGCGACATATTCCTTGGCTGGAGCATCGGCCCGGCTGGAAGGCATTTTTATCTGCGACAATTGAGGGACCGTAAAGTTGCACCAACCATAGAACACTTCAGCAAAGCATTGCTTACGGCTTATGCACGCCTTTGCGGGCGCATGCTCGCACGGGCACATGCAAAAACAGGTAACTCAGAACTCATCAGTTCTTATATGGGCAAAAGCGAAGCTTTTGAAGAAGCGATCAGCAATTTTGCAACCGCCTATGCGGACCAAACGGAAAAGGATTATGAAAGCTTTCTAAAAGAAATAAAAGCGGGGAGACTAGCCGTTGAAAAAGGCTGAGGACAACACGCATAGGATATTGTTTTCAGTTATATCTGCAGCACCAGTGGTTAAAATAATTTCTAGTTTAGACAACCTTTTCTAACTTCATTTTTCAATCAGTTTTTATGGCAGATGTTTACAAAAATTGTCAAAGCTGCGGAATGCCGCTAAAGCGAGACCCTAAAGGCGGCGGCACCAATACAGATGGTTCAAAAAGCACTATGTACTGCAGTTACTGTTTTGAAAATGGAAAATTCACACAACCAAATATCACTGCTGCTGAAATGCAATCTTTTGTAAAGGGAAAACTCAAACAAATGGGATTCCCGGGTTTTATTGCCGGCTTTTTTACAAAAGGAATTCCTTCCTTAAAACGCTGGAAACAATAATCGATATCTCAACTCTCAAATTTAGTTTCATTGCATTATTCATCAGAACAAGAAATTCAGCATCTCGTTGAACAGTTCAATAATAAAACGCTCCCAAAATCTGAATGGACCCATGCTGCACATCTAACAGTGGGCCTCTGGCATGTACACAATTTCGCGTTGGATGAAGCCATTTGCAGAATGCGTTCGAGAATTATCTCCTACAATCTGGCGATAGGCACGGAAAACACCGGCGACAGCGGGTACCATGAAACGTTAACTATTTTTTGGTTAACCGTTCTCAACCATTTTTTGAAATTGCAGGAGGGCAAATCTCTGCTGACACTTTGCAATGAACTCCTCGATAGCAAGCTTGCAGTCAATAGCTTACCTTTCTTTTTTTATGACAGAGAAAGAATTTTGTCTACCAACGCAAGAGCGAGATTCCAGGAACCGAACAAGAACGAGGTAATACGCTCAATTATCATCCGCATTCTGGCAAACGAGACGGATATTACTTAACACTGATTTAAGAAATCGTTTTTTTAAATTGTAGAATGAAAATTATCCACCTTTTTATTCTTCTATTATCCTTATCGTTTGCAAAGGCTCAGTCCGGCAATCTTATTCGCTGGAATGCAGTTAAAAAAATAACAATCGAAGATTTTAGAGCTCCCATAGAATCTTCTTACACCAACGCCGCTTTGACAAATACCTCTATCAAAATGGACATGGGTTACAATTCAAGCGGGTTTACATATAAAATCAATTGCTTTTTTGATAAATCAAAATCATGGATGCGCGTTAAAAACGGCTACGTTTTGGCGCACGAGCAAGTACACTTTGATATCTCGGAACTTTATGCCCGGAAGCTAAACAAGGCAATGAAGGAATATAAGTTTAATCAGAAAACAGTTGGTACAGATCTGCCGGAAATCTATCAGCGCATCATGACAGAACATGAGCAGGTGCAAAAACAATATGACAGCGAAACAGATCACTCTTTGATTAAAGATGCGCAGCAACGATGGTCGCAAAAAATTTCTGAAGGTTTGAAGGAATATAGCGCATATGCGGGGTATTAACTCCGTAGAGACTCGTTGAACGCGTCTCCCTTGCGCCCAGAGGTGGCAGCTAAAATGAAACAATTACCATACTTTCGTGCCGAACCTAACGTTGTACATCTACATTCAACCTGTGCAACGGAGACGCATTCAATGCGTCTCTACCGGATACTGCCATCAAAACAGCACCAATGGCAGAACTATTTCAAAACAAATTTCGTATTCCATCGTCAAGGCTTTCAACATGGGATTATGGAAGTCCCGGATTCTATTTTATCACTATTTGTACACGAGAACATTTTCATTATTTCGGATCTATTGTCAAATCCAATGACAGCGCCTATCTACAGAAATCATCAATAGGACAATTTGCCGAAGAGGCTTGGTTTGAAACGCCTTCATTAAGAGCAGATATGAATATCGAATTGGGGGAATTTATTGTAATGCCTAATCATATTCATGGCGTCATTATGATTGGAGGAAATGAATACAATCGTAAAATGCAAGACTGGACGCCAAACACATTCGGACCGCAACGTCACAACCTTTCTTCCATCATTAAAGGATACAAAGCTGCAGTAACTGGTTATGCTAAAAAATCAGGAAAAGAATTTGGCTGGCAGGAAAGATTTCATGATCATACTATTCGGACACAGCAATCATTTTACACTATCTCAAACTATATAATCAACAATCCAAACAAATGGGAAAAGGATAAATTTTACACGTCGTAACCTGTAGAGACGCGTTGAACGCGTCTCCCTTGCACCGAAACAATGCAACGTAAAAATTATGCGCCCCGAATATTGCTGTTAAACGTTTGGGGGTAACGGAGACGCATTCAATGCGTCTCTACCGACATTCATTACATGCAACAATCCGATGTAAAGCATCACGGCGTCGGATATTCCTTCATCAATTGCATCAACACGCCATTCGTCCAACCGAAACCGTCCTGCGATGGATATTCGCCGCCACCCGCTGTCGCATCGATATTTTCAACATTGTATTTCTCCATCATTTTGCCGGTGGCTTTATAGACTTTTACGTTCAAGTCGATCCAGCGTTTGGCAATTTCTTTGGCGAGATCATTTTTTCCGTATTGTTCCAAACCTTTGATCGCCATCCACTCCAGCGGCGCCCAGCCATTCGGCGCATCCCATTGCTGACCGCTGTTTTTAAGCGTTGTAACAACGCCACCCGGTTTTAAAAATTTCTTTTCAACAATACCTGCAGCTTTTTCAATTCTTTCTTTTGGCGCAAGCGCAAAATAAAACGGTGTGATGCCGGCAATCGTCATCGAATTGCTCAACGCTTTTCCGCTGATGTTGTAATCGTAGTACCAGCCATCAGCTGCGTTGAATAAATATTTGTTGATAGCAGTTTTACGTTTCTCAGCAATTTGCGTGTACAAATTTGCCCTCAGTAAATCGCCGGTTGCTTTGTATGATTTTGACAAAGTAATTTCCAAATGATATAACAAGCAATTCAAATCTACCGGTAAAAAGTTGGTCGTTTCGATGGTAGAAATATTCTTGCCATCGGCAAACCATCTTGTACTGAAATCCCAGCCGCTTTCTGCTGCCGAGCGCAGGCTTCTGTAGCGTGCTTTTTTTACGGCTTCATTTGCTTTTGCGCCAAGCTCTACATCTTCCCGATAGCTTTCCTGGCGGGGCGTTTCATATTGGTCGTAGTATCTGTTTAAAACATCTCCATTCGGCATTTTCACTACGTGTTTCGTGGGTGCAGTTTTATCCATCCAGTAATCGTATTCACTTTGCAATGGACGCTGATATTCTGCATACACTTTATCTCCGCTTTTCTTAGCCAATAAATCGAGCATCAAAGAAAAGAACGGCGGTTGCGATCTGCTTAAATAATAGGTGCGATTTCCATTGGGCACATGTCCATATTGACTTAGAAGCCACGAAAAATTATTCACGAGATTTTCAATCATGGCAGTTTCCCCACTCGCTTCCAAACCAAGCATAGTGAAGTAAGAATCCCAATAGTATACTTCGCGAAATCTTCCACCGGGTACAATATAAGAGTTGGGCAAAGGCAACAACGTGCTTCCTGCAACAGTTTTGTCCGGATTTCTTTTCAGCACCTGCCACAATTGTTTGATATGCGTTTGCACATCAGCGTTTTTATCCGTTTTATAATTGTCGGACGGCGCCAGTGGCAAATCGAAATTGTCTTCCACAAATTTTTTCAACGAAAAATCAGCAGTTGGAGCTTTCTTGATTTTTGTGTAATCCTCTACAATTGCAGCCGGAGATCGTTTGGCAGTACAATCCACAAACGTTTTCCCATCAGGGAAAATGCGGTTCATCTGCACGTCGACAAATAACTCGCCGTATAATTTATCCGGCGGTATCGTGTCCTGCGCATTTGCCGATAAAGCAATAGAAAGTGGAATTGCCATGGAATAGATCATTCGCTTCATACGTAGGTTTTCTAAACAAATACAATGAGCCATAGTTCACTGAGTAACTGAATAATTGAGTAACTGAATAACTGGGTGAGACTATCGGAATCTTTACCTCACGACCATAGTTAAAGTACCACAGGTCAAATTCTATAGTCATCCCTTCAGTTATTCAGTTACTCAGTTATTCAGCAATTTGTAAATAAAAAAGCGCTGGCTCTCATAGGGCCAGCGCTTCAATTATTTTGCCGGAAAAAAACTAGAACAATCCGTACAACTGCGAATCAATTTTGTTGATTATATCACCCAAATGCTCTTCGTTTTCTGCGAATTTGTTTTTATCAACATCAATCACCAACAGTGGACCTTCTTTGTATGATTCGATCCATTTGTTGTAATAATCATTCAGGCGTTTCAAATAATCAAGCCTGATGTTTTCTTCATACTCCCTGCCGCGTTTTTGTATTTGCGCAACCAAAGTTGGAACGGAGGCCTGCAAGTAGATCATCAGGTCCGGAGGCTGCACCATTCCTTTCAGGGTTTGAAAAAATTTATAGTAGTTGTCAAAATCACGTTTATTCATTAACCCCATTTCATGAAGGTTTGGCGCAAATATATTCGCATCTTCATAGATGGTTCTGTCCTGAATAACGGTCTCTGTTCCTCTGTGAATATCCAGCAGCTGATTAAGACGGCTGTTCAAAAAGAAGATCTGAAGATTGAAGCTCCAGCGGGGCATGTCTTCATAAAAATCATTCAGATACGGGTTGTGGTCAACATCTTCAAATTGCGGTATCCACTTGTAATGCTTGCTCAGCATTTCCGTTAAAGTGGTTTTACCTGCACCGATGTTTCCGGCAATCGCTATGTGTTTAGGTTTTTTTGCTTTAGCCATGAAATAAAATGTAAAACAGTCAAATTTTTATTAGGGTATGTAAATTAATAAACTAATCCCATGTGTTCTCTAACCTGTTCCATGGTTGCGTTAGCACTTTTTCTTGCCTTCTCCGCGCCTTTTTCCATCACCTCTTTCAAATACTTTTCGTCTGTGCGGATGCTTTCAGCTTTTTCACGGATAGGTGCAATAAACTTCACCATGTCTTCTCCCAGTTGCTTTTTCATATCACCGTAGCGTATGGTGCAATTGTTATAATCAGCTTCAAATTTTTCGATCACATCTTTGCCACTTACCAGGCTCATCAAGAGGAAAATATTTTCGATATAATCTGGTTTCTTTGAGTTTAGTTCGGTTGGGCCGCTATCGCTTTTTGCCTTCATCACCTTTTTGCGAATCACATCATCACTATCTGCCAGATACAAAGTTGCATTCTGGTTCTCACTTTTACTCATCTTTCCTTCACCATCCAGGCTTGGCACTTTTACCAGCGCCTGGCCGAAGTTGAACGCCTGCGGTTCAGGAAAAACATCACTATAACGGTGATTGAACCTGTTTGCGTATGTACGGGCAATTTCCAGGTGCTGCTCCTGGTCCTTACCAACCGGCACCAGCGCCGCACGGTGAAGCAGGATATCCGCCGCCATCAACACGGGATAAGTTAGCAAACCAGCATTTACGTTATCTGGTTGCAGTCTCACCTTGTCTTTAAAAGTAGGTGTTTTTTCCAGCTCACCTTTGTAGGCCAGCATATTTAAATAAAGATATAATTCGCTTGTTTCACGCACATGGCTTTGGCAGAAAAGCGCAGCTTTATCGGGATCGAGACCCGAAGCAATATTCTCAGCCAATACGCGATGTACATGTCCTTTCAGTTCTTTTGTATCAGGATGTGTGGTAAGCGAATGCAGATCCGCCACCATAAAATAACATTCATATTCATCCTGCATGCGCACATAGTTGCGCAATGCCCCAAAGTAATTGCCGAGGTGCAAAAAACCTGTGGGACGGATGCCACTCATTACTATCTGTTTTTTCCCTTTTTCCATAACCGGGCGAAGATAAGAATTTGAAAATTTGAAAACGGGAATACCCAATGTGGAAATTTGAAAATATGGAAATTTGAAAATGGAAGGCGTAACTGACCGCAGATTTTTCAACTGGGTTTTGTAAAAAAATTCAACAATTCAATAAAATTTAGAATTCCAAGCATTTATCTTCCAAGAAAAGTATGTGACACACCCAATTTTCAAATTTTCAAATTATCTAATTTTCAAATTGTTCCCCGTATTTTTGGAATATGGAAGTAACAGACAAATTAGTGGACAACCTGGCGGCATTATCCAGATTAAGCTTTAATGAGGCGGAAAAGCAGGAAATTAAAAGCGATTTGGAGAAAATGATTGCATTTGTGGAGAAACTTCAGGAAGTGGATACTACCGGTACAGAACCATTGCTGCACATGACCAGCGTAACCGATGCTTTCCGGGAAGATGTGGTAAAAGGTTCCATGCCTAAAAATGAGGCACTAAAAAACGCACCTTTGGCAGATTCTGACTATTTTAAAGTGCCAAAAGTGATACAGAAGTAATTGAAAATGGAAAGTTGAAAATTGAAAATGAAGGGAGTTTTGTACGTTTAATCTGTAAGCCGAATTTTGATTTTTGACTTTTTATTTTTGACTTGGGGTTGCAGCTTCCGACTCCTAACTCATAATTCACAACTCATAACCTCTCTATGGATCAATCTATCATTCATCTTGAAAATGTCCAGAAAAGCTATTTTATGGGAAAACAAGCTCTTCCCGTACTGAAAGGCATATCACTGGATATTTTTAAAAATGAATATGTTGCACTGATGGGCCCCTCAGGTTCTGGGAAAAGCACACTGATGAATATTATTGGCTGCCTCGACACTCTCACGGCAGGACAATACATATTAAACGGAAGCAACGTGAGCACCATGACAGATGATGCCCTTGCCGAAGTGCGCAACAAGGAGATTGGTTTTGTTTTCCAGCAATTCAATTTGCTGCCTCGCTTAACTGCTGCAGAGAATGTGGCCCTGCCGTTGATCTATGCAGGTATTGCAAAAAGGCAAAGACTCGAAATGGCAAAAGAAGTATTGGCAAAAGTGGGCCTTGCAGACAGAAGCCATCACAAACCAAATGAAATGAGCGGTGGTCAGATACAACGCGTGGCAATTGCCCGCGCACTGGTAAACAATCCTTCCATCATTCTTGCTGATGAGCCGACAGGAAACCTTGATTCCAAAACTTCAGTTGAGATCATGGAACTCTTTGGCAGCATTCAGGCGGCGGGAAATACTGTAGTTCTGGTTACCCACGAAGAAGATATCGCAGCTTATGCCCGCAGGGTTGTTCGTCTCCGCGACGGCGTGATAGAAACGGACAAGCGCAAGGAGATGGCAGCGGCGCACTGAATAATTGAATAAACTGAATAACTGAACTTTAAACTACAGTCAGTCATTCAATTTATTCGATCATTCAGTTATTCAATCGAAGAAGGCTATTCGGCACTCAACCATTCAGTTATTCAATCATTTCTCCCATGGCTACTAAAATCTACACCAAAACAGGTGATAAAGGAACAACGTCTTTAATAGGTGGTACGAAAGTTCCCAAGTCTCATATTCGCATTGAAGCATATGGAACGGTAGATGAATTGAATTCATACATCGGGTTGGTCAATGACCTGATTACGGATAGTCACAGCAAAATTTTACTCAAAGAAATACAGGACCGTTTGTTTACCGTTGGCTCTTCACTGGCATGTGATCCTGATAAAGAACCTTCTCTCAAAATTCCTGATCTTAAAGAAAGTGACGTTGAACTACTGGAAAAGGAAATTGATAAAATGAACGCCGTTTTGCCGGCAATGAAGCATTTCATTTTGCCGGGAGGCAGCGTTGCAGTTTCACAAACGCATATTGCACGTTGCGTTTGTCGCCGCGCAGAAAGGTTATGTGTAAACATGCAGTTCCAGGAATTGGCCGTTGAAGCAGTTGTGATCAAATATTTGAACAGATTGAGCGACTATCTTTTTGTATTGGCAAGATATGTGGCGCATTTGTCACATGTTGAAGAGATCGCATGGAAACCGAGGGTGTGAACGCCTAACGCTAATTCAAAAGTGAAAATTAAAAAGTAAAAATATCGGGTACAGCTTTTTGATTTTTTATTTTTTAATTATGCTAAACGCACACGTAGAAACTCCTGCGTAGTTATAAATTCTCCATGTTGAGATAAATCTTTTATTAGCCTTATCATTCTTTCTTTTAGCACATTGTTTGCGCTATGGCGCTTTGTGTAGCCCGGTACTTTGTACTGGCTGATGTCTGTCAATTCCCACGGATGAAAGTACAAACACAAATAACCATCTTGCTTTAGTGTTTGAATCGCCAGATTCTTATACACCAAATAAGGGAGATTTTTAAACGCGAGCCAAAAAAGAGGAATGCGTAAATGCGGCGATACTGAGGTAGGTACACGCACTATATTTTCTTCTTTATAAACTGTCCGCGATATTTTCAGGTTGTTATATCTACCCGGCAAATAAGTGGGATTAATGGAAGAATCGTACGTATAACCTGCCGCGAATACATCGCTCATCTCTACTTTTCGTAATCGCGGCATACGCAGTCCTGTTACTTCAGTTTTGCATATGTCGCTTAGCACTTTGCGACTTTGCAACAAATGCGAGGTTTCATATTCTGAGTGATAAAAAGTATGAGAAGCAATCTCATGCTTTGCTGCGAGAGCAAGCATTTCAGCAGGATAGTGCTGAGCGAAATGGGCGGTTGTAAACAATGTGGTTTTGACGTCAGTTGCAGTCAAAACATCCTGCATACTTTGCAGGCCACGAAAACCGGTCGCCATTTGCTCTTCCGCTGAAATGATTTGACCATATTCCAGAGGCAAGTCAAATTCTTCTACGTCAAAACTAAGAAGTATGTAAGCCGGTTTGTTTTTCAAAATTTTGCACAAAAATTCGATCAAAAATGTTGATATGGTGTAACTGGTTGAGAACTTTAACAGGAGGCACGATTCTTCCTGCTTAAAACTCAGAACTTATTACCCAAAACTTTACTATGCAATAATATCAGACAATTGCTCAGTTTGCGCAATTGAAGGCACATTTTTCTCCTTCTCAAATCTCCTGCGCTGCTTTACAAGCTGCGCAAAATTTTTCAACTCTGTTTTCAGTACTGCATAACCCATGTTTGAGAATACCACATCGTCCCTCAATGACACCTCATTTATTTTGGTGCGCAAATTTCTGTGTGTAACAAGTTGCAAAAACTCCGTGTCGATAAGAAATCTATCGATGGTAGTAGCAAGAAATGCCTTTTTCCCGGCCTCGTTAAAAGCCTTGATGCCAGACTGAGTATCATTGATATATAATGAAAGGAAATTTCTATTGAGCCAGGAGCACCCCTTGGAGATGAGCCATCTTTTCAATGGTAATTTCTTGTAGTACGTGTGATTACGTTTTCCCGTAACAACTTCATAGCCTTTTTGAAGGTCATGGTACATCGTCAGAAGATTTTCATGCTCATACGGAAAATCAAAATCCGTTAGAACCACATAAGGTGCGGATGCGTTCTCGACGCCCGTTCGCAACGCATAGCCCTTGCCCTTGTTATCCGGGTAAGAAATAAAGGTAATAGAGGGATCTTTCTCTGAGATCACCTCAAAAAGATTTAGTAATTCCGGCGTTTCAAAACCATCGTTTACGATAACGAATTCGATATTTACCGATGAAGGAAAAATCGACCGTGCCTTAACTACGTTATCCAAGAAACGATGATGCCAGTTCGGGTTGGGTTTGTACAACGGTAGTACAAAAGAGATATCTTTGCTACTCATTACTCAATTTCTCAGGTTAAAGATTCTTTGCAATTTACCGTAATATTTACCTATAAAACTGTTATTAGTCACTTTTTTTTGCCAATTATTAACAAAATTCAGCGCAAGTAATTATATTAAAATATAATCACACTCATATAACATTAATTATCAGAATACACTGATCAACATTTAGCCAGTGGCTGGCTAGTTTTTATCTAAACTGACCAAACCGCAACTAACATTGAATATCAACGTTTTACACTTTTAAGAATATTACAGCTACTTAAATAGATTGATTTTATTCAGAAAAGGTTTGATCAGTTTCGAAATTTTGAGATGAAATTTTTCCAACGCAAAATGTACGGAGTGAAACCAATATAGTTCTGCATCGGGTAGATTTTTCTTATACACTATTGCAACGGCGGCTGCCAACGAAGCATCATTTTCACCCCGGGTAATTAATACAGGCGGTTGATTTGTTCTTAAGTATTCCTGCCATTTAGAATACTGCTTAATACTCTCTTGATAGTTGTAAAGAAGATCAAGTTGAATCTCTTTATTTCGTTCTTTTTCTGAAAAATACAGGTCGTAGTGGTAGGGCATCCGGGCTTATGCGTGACTGATCTTCTGCACCGTCAAGATATTCCGTCATAGTACCTTCCAGTGATATCATTTTACGCATCGCATTTTCGGTTTGCTCATTTCTATTTGCCCAAAACTTTTTGTCATCTTCGGTTGCAGGACCAAGCCCTTTGTTGCGGAGTGTCGAAAGGTTGTAAAAAGAGCGATGAAGTTTTTCCCATCGCTCTTAATAAGTTTAATATGCTACTGTAAAACGCTGGCGAATGAATTTTCCATTTTTAATTTCATCAAGAATTGCGATGGAAAGATCCTCCACAGAAATTTTACTTTCGTGATTGGCATCAAATACCGGTTGGTCATTTCCCGTGCGATATTTTCCGGTACGACCGGTGTCAACTCCCGGATGCATCAGGATCGCAGGACTTAAAAATGACCAATCCAATTCGTTGTCATTTCTGATGATATTTAGATAGTCTCTTGCAGCTTGCGCACCGGCTTTATACTCTGCAGGGAACTGTGGCGTATCTACCAATTGCACGCCGGGTGCGATTTCCAGGCTGCCTGCTCCGCCAATCACCAGTATTCTTTTAACACCCGCCTTCTTTGCTGCTTCCTGGATGGCCTGCGATCCTTTCAGAAAATCGTTGTAGATGTTAGGATTAGTCCATCCGGCATTATAAGCACTTATAATGGCATCGTTGCCTTTTAAAGAAGCAGCGAGTTCTTCCACATTAAAAGCATCAGCCTTAACCACTGTTAATTTTGAATCATTCACTTTTACATTTTCAGGATGACGAACAATCGCTATCACATTATGTCCACGACTTAAAGATTCTGTTACAACATGTGATCCAACAAAGCCAGAGGCTCCGATTACTGCTAGTTTCATAATTATTGTTTTTTAATTCATATTGTAATATTTTTTATTACAGTTATGTTCAAAAAAAATTTAGTTGAATTTACCTGCAAATTCAGCCAGTGATTTTTTGCCAAGCTTTTGCATTAAGGTATCTTCTACCTCATTGTATAGATTGTCGAGATGTTTATTTATTTGCTTACCCACTCTGCATTTGGGGTTGGGGTCTGTGCGTTTTGTTCCTAACGCAGATTCTTGTCTTACGGCTTCGTAGATTTCTGATAACAGGATTTTATTTGCCGGCTTCGCAAGATACACGCCACCATTTTTACCCTCTTTACTTTCCACTAAACCATGCTGACGTAAATTGCTTAGTTCTTTTCTTACCAATACAGGATTAATGTTGATGCTGCCCGCAATCCATTCTGAAGACTGAAGCTCATCTCCCATCAGATCCAATAAGGTGAGAATGTGAAGTGATATTGCAAAACGACTGTTGCTCAACTGTAATTTTATTTATTACAGTAAAGGTAAAGAGTTTTTTTTGAAAAAATGTTTTTTTATCTGGTGAGTTCAGAGCAGTGCTTAATTTGAAAATTTGAGGATTTGAAAATTTGAAAATTCATTCTGTGCAGCTTTTCATTTTTCAAATGAACTCTCGAATATCCGAGAGAAAAGAATAAATGAAGAAGAACCCGCCAAAAGCATTTTCAAATTTTCAAATCCTCAAATTTTCAAATTACAACAACATTTTCCCGTCTTTCATGTGCAGCACCCTGTCGCTCATTTGCGCCAACTCTTCGTTATGGGTTACAATAAGAAAGGTTTGATCAAATTGTTTGCGCAGATCAAAGAAAAGCTGGTGAAGCTCCCTCGCGTTTACTGAATCGAGATTTCCGGTGGGTTCGTCTGCGAAGACAATTTTAGGATTGTTAATCAGCGCTCTGGCAACAGCTACTCTTTGCTGTTCGCCACCTGAAAGCGCCTGTGGTTTATTATCCTTCCGGGTACCAATACCTAAAATATCTAATAAATGCGCGGCCCTTTCCGTAATATCCCTTTTTCTTTTTCCCGCTATCCAACCTGGAATGCAAACGTTTTCCAGCGCAGTAAACTCGGGTAATAAATGGTGGAACTGAAATACAAAACCTATGTGTGTATTGCGAAATGCGGCCAGTTTTTTACCTGAAAGCTGGTGATAATTCACATTTTCGAGAGCAACAGTGCCGTTATCAGGCTTATCAAGAGTGCCCAAAATATGAAGCAGCGTGCTTTTGCCGGCACCCGAGGATCCTACAATACTTACTATTTCGCCTTTGTTAATATCTATGTCCACTCCTTTCAATACTTCCAGACTGCCATATTTTTTGTGGATTTCCCGGGCTGTGAGCATGCTTTTTTATATTTCGGTTTTAACAAGAAAACTATCAAAAAATGCCGCAGTTGCTACATTTTAGGACATGTAAAGCAATATTAATAAAAACTTTATGACCACCCACAATATCAGATTTGGAAATACCATTTTAACCACTACTTTTGCGAAAAAATTAGGTAAATGCAAATATTTCGTTTGCCTTTACGTTTACTAATAAAAAAAGTAGAAAGATGTTCTGGACACTCGAATTAGCATCCTATCTTGAAGACGCACCCTGGCCAGCTACCAAAGATGAGTTGATTGATTATGCCATCCGTAGCGGCGCTCCAATTGAGGTTGTTGAAAACTTGCAGGAGTTGGAAGATGAAGGTGAAATTTATGAGGGTATTGATGATATCTGGCCCGATTATCCTTCACAGGAAGACTTTTTCTTTAATGAGGATGAATATTAATCAATAAGGAGAAATAACCTCGGAAACATATTCTGCCGCTCACTGAATGGTGAGCGGTTTTTGTTTTTATAATAACTGAGAAGTTCTTAGTTGTTAGGCATCAATGACCGCTGTTCAACAATAAAAGCTATCAACCAACAACCAGCCACTCTTTCTTCAAATTCTCCCTCGCAGCAGTTTCATATTTCTCATAGAACTCCTTAGTCTTAAATATTCTCTTCATTTCCAGGAAATGTAGTAACACTTGCTTGCGGCCGGGTTTATATATAAGATCGGGGTAAATCGCATACTCTGTAAACAAATTCATATCTGCATTCGCAGAAAAATCATGGTCCTTCGTAGCATTGATCATTTCTACACAAACCTAATGTCTTTTGGCGGAACCTTTAACGAAGAAAGCCTTTTCTCAGCTAGTTCGGCGCTCTTCACTTCATTATTCTTCCTGAAAGTATTGTAAACTATATCGTGATAAAAGAGCGCAAACATCATCACGTTCCATTGCTATCTGGTCTTTGCATGCAGTAAGCTCCGCATGAAGATTTTCAAGATGCGAAAGATTATGGTAGTACCTTTTCTTGTTGCCATAACTTTTCTCAATTTCCTCCCAGCAATTCGCAATCACAGTGTTATTTGTCGTATACTCATCAAGAAGATCGAAGAAAAAATCTTTTAACATATGACCCGTTTGCGTATTCTAATGTAGCACAAAATATTGGGCGAATTGGAAACAACCCCAGAGAAGGAAATTACGTTTGTTTATGGTAGAAGTTGGTCGTTGAGAATTGTTAGTCGTTAAGCTTTAGTATTGATTAGTCGTCATTAGAGCCTGACTAATAACTAATAACTAACAACCGGCTATCAACTCTTTCCCTTAACGGAATGATTATTTCATTAATTTCAAAAATCGTATTGCGGACTAATAATATTTAAACCATTTAAACAATATCGAATCAAAGGTTAAAAGCAAATTTCATGAAAGGATATAAATTTCTCGCTGCTCTGTTGATAGCTATTTTCATTTGCAGCTTTTCATATGCCCAGCAATACGCACCGGAAGCTTCTGGTTCCAAAATCGGATTTGGCATTAAAAACCTTGGTGTAACCGTTCACGGTACATTCAGCGGTTTAGAGGGAGAAATAACTTTCGATCCAAACCAGTCTTCAAAATCTTCTTTCAATGTTCACGTAGATTCAAAGTCTATCAATACGGATAATGATATGCGTGATAATCATCTACGTAAGGAAGAATTTTTTAACGTGGAAAAATATCCTCACTTAACTTTTGTCAGCGAAAGCATTACTGGTTCCGGTAAAAGTTTTAATGTAAAAGGAAAACTTACCATAAAAGGGGTCACCAAAGAAGTCAGTTTCAAATTCACCGCCACGCCTCAGGGAGACATTTACACGTTTAAAGGCAGCTTTGAACTGAATCGCCGCGACTTTGAGGTGGGAGGCAGCAGCATCACCATGTCAGACAAGGTTAACGTAGAATTGATCGTGGTGGCAAAAAAGAAATAAAGTCGCTCGATATAGCAAAGAGGCCATTTCCTAATATTGAAATGGCCTCTTTTTATGGAATAATTATTTGATTATTCGGCGTTTTCCAAACCTAACTTATTCATGATCTCCATGCTAATTCCAGTTGATGAATATCCCCCATCATGGAAAAGATTTTGCATAGTAACCATACGTGTAAGGTCTGAGAACAGTGAAACACAGTAGTCGGCGCAAGATGCCGCATCCGCATTGCCCAAGGGAGCGATTTCGTTTGCAAAATCAAAGAAATCGCCAAAGCCTTTAATGCCACTACCTGCTGTAGTTTTGGTTGGAGACTGTGATACAGTGTTGATACGCACTTTCTTTTCTATGCCATAGTGGTAACCGAAGCTGCGTGCAATAGATTCAAGCATTGCTTTGATATCGGCCATATCTGTATAGAAAGGATAAGTACGTTGGGCCGCCATGTAAGTAAGCGCTACAACACTTCCCCACTCATTTATAGCATCCAGTTTGCGTGCAACGCTTAGCATTTTGTGCAGTGACATTGCAGAAACATCAATTCCTTTCATAAAATATTCATAGTTAGATTCCGCATACGGTATCTTTTTGCGAATATTTACACTCATCCCTATAGAATGCAAAACAAAGTCAATTTTACCGCCCAACACTTCCTGGGATTTTACAAACAGGTTTGTAAGATCATCTACATTGGTAGCGTCAGCAGGAATGATCTCAGATCCGGTCTTTTCTGCCAACACCTTAATTTCGCCCATGCGCATTGCAATTGGAGCATTGGTTAAAACAAAAGTAGCACCTTCTTCATGCGCTTTTTCAGCTACCTTCCATGCAATAGAATTTTCATCTAATGCACCTGTGATGATACCACGTTTCCCTTTTAATAAATTGTAAGCCATATTGAATTATTAAACTAATTGGTTCTTTTGGGCGGCTAAGATAAGGCAAAGTGAAAAGTAAAAAATAAAAAGTCAAAAATTGTCCTGTCGGCAATGTTAGCCTTTTTGGTATAACTGCAAGGCGTTTAACATTTTTTCCAACTTTCAATTCTCAATTTTCAACTTTCAATTCTCTACACTCCTACCATTTCACGGGCATTTTCCAGCGCTGCAGCGCTCGGTTGCTCGCCACCGAGCATTTTCGCGATAGCCGTTACACGCTCATCTTTTGATAGCTGCCTGATATTTGTTTTAACACGTTCGCCAGCCATTTGTTTATACACGAAGAAATGAGCGTCTGCTTTTCCGGCAATTTGTGGCTGGTGGGTAATAGAGATTACTTGTCTGGACGTTGCCAGTTCTTTCATAATCACGCCCACTTGTTTAGCAGCTTCGCCCGAAATACCGGTGTCAATTTCATCAAAGATCATCGTCGGCAGATCCATAGACGCTGCTACCAGCGATTTTATACAAAGCATCAGTCTGCTAAGTTCCCCGCCACTGGCCACTTTGCGAACGGGTGCGAAACGGTTGCTTTTATTCGCATCGAACAGGAACTCAATATTATCAAGTCCATATTCGTGAAGTGCATCTTCGCTGCTGCCGGTTATATCTGCTTTCAGGCGTGCATTTGGCATACCAACCTGAGTCAGCAAATTGTTCACTTTATCTTCAAAAGGTTTTGCCTGAGCTTTTCGTTTTGCAGAAATTTTCTCCGCCAGGTCTACCGCTTTAGCTGTTAGCTGAGTTACTTCTGCTTCAACTAATGCAATTTCTTCATCCACATTCAGCGCAGCTTGCAGCTTCGTTTCAAGATCATCTTTCAAAGAAAGTAGCTCAGCAGTTGTATGCAGGCTATGTTTTTTAAGCAACTTGTAACCAAGCGTCAATCTCTCATTCAACAGCTCCATTCGCTGCGGATCATGATTCACTTTGTCATTGATACTTTCGGTTTCGTCGGCAAGGTCAGACAATTCAATTTGCGCAGCCAGCAATCGTTGTACAATGGCCGGGAGCGAAGGATGATAATCTGTATATGATTGCAGGCTATTGGCGATTTGTTTTAAATGCTGCACAAGAGGTTGCTCGCCATCGCTTAGTTCGTAAAAAACCTTGGTAAGTGCGGCTTTAATATTTTCAGAATTGCTAAGCAGTTTTAGTTCCGCATCGGCTTCTTCCAGTTCGTTTTCGGTAAGATTTGCTTCTTCCAATTCGTTGTATAAAAACCTGTGGTAATCGGCTTCTTTGTTAAACGAATCTTTTTGCGATTTTAAATCTGCCAGTTTCTTACCGGCTTGTCTTAGTTGCGTATAAACTCCGGCGTATTTTTTTAGCAGATCTTCAGTTCCTGCAAGTGCATCGATAGCTTCTCTCTGAAAATCTGATTCGCCCAAAGCAAGTGTATCAAACTGCTGATGCAGATCTACCAGCATGCTGCTCAATTGCTGTAACTGGCTCACCGTAACCGGTGTATCATTTATAAACGCTCTTGATTTGCCGTTTACAGCAATTTCTCTTCGAATAATTATTTGCTCTTCCTCATCGAGATCATTCTCTTTCAAAAATCTCGTGATGCTTTTTGTGCTGGCTTTAAAATAGCCTTCCACATAGCATTTCTTGTCTTTTTGCAGCAGCACATTGCTATCTGCACGTTCACCAAGAATGAGCGACAATGCGCCCATTACAATGGATTTACCGGCACCGGTTTCACCAGTGATAATATTCAACTTGTTTGAGAAATGAATCTCAATCTCATCTATGATCGCGTAATTCTGTATGTAAAGTCTTGACAGCATGAATTCACATTTTTCAAAAGCCATGCAATGTACAAAGTAAGCTGCATGGTTTTGCTTTTTAGTTTATTCGTTCTGCACTAATTGTGCATAATTTTTTCGTCCGAAATTGTTGCAAGAATAACTTAGTATCCACGCGATCTACCTAAGAATGCAAAAAAGATGGCGAGTGCATAAAAAGCAATCATCACTATCATTATGATCCCATAGAATCTGTAAAAAATTTTCAAGTTATTAAGAGACGAACTAAGCGTCACCTGATCGTTGGTGTCCAATGCCTGTATTACCTGCGAGGCAAATCTGTAGCGGAATATATTAGGTAAAATAGACAACACGGCAAAAACCAGGAAAACGATAACTGCCCCAATGCCTGAACCAAATGCAAAGATTGCTTCAGTGCTTGCTGAAAAACTACTTCCGGCTATTGCAAACACTCCGGCAAGTATGAAAAATCCACCAAAAATAAATCCAATGATTGCCAGGAACTTGTTCCATTTGGCAGTTTCGCGCAGGCTTCGATCGCTTTGTGTGTCGATTGTTAAGTTTACATCGAGTAAAGAGGTTTCTACATTTTCCATGATAAAGGATTTTAGTTTGCGCAATTTATTGTTTTTACATCATAACGAAAACTTGGCAGTCGTAAATGCCAATTAATAATTAATAATTAAGAATTAATAGGGCAGCTTTCGAAATGAGTTATAACGAATTGGGAGGCATAGGAGGCAAAACAGTGATCTGATATCACTTTCGGTGTCACATCTATTAATTCTTAATTATTAATTATTAATTTGCTGATCTAGTAAACTATCAATCAACATGAGAATTCTGACCGCAACATTTATGATGCTGATGACAGCCTTTTGTGCAACGGCGCAAACGACCAATCAGCAGGACTCCACATGGATCACGGAGCACTACACCAAAGTGGAAAAATCAATTCCGATGCGGGATGGAGTCAAGCTTTTCACTTCTATTTACATTCCTAAAGACTCATCTGAAAAACATCCGATCTTATTTGGCCGCACGCCTTATTCTGTTGCACCTTATGGCGAAAAGTTCCGTAATTTCTGGGATACGCACTGGAAGTATTACATGCGCGAAAATTACATTGTGGTAATGCAGGATGTGCGCGGCCGATGGATGAGTGAAGGAGAATTTGTAGATGTACGCCCCTTCATTAAAGACAAAAAAACAAACAACGATATTGATGAAGCGAGCGATACTTATGACGCCATCGACTGGATGATAAAAAACATTTATGGTAACAATGGCAATGTAGGGGTGATGGGTATTTCTTATCCGGGCTTCTATTCCACAATGGCAGCGGCTTCCGGGCATCCTGCATTAAAAGCAGTAAGTCCCCAGGCACCGGTTACCGATTGGTTCATGGGAGATGACTTTCACCACAACGGTGCTTTCGCCTTAATGGATGGTGTTGCGTTTTATCTGGGCGGATTTGGATATCCGCGCACAACACCCACAACAAAAGGACCTGTTTCTACATTCAAAACTTCTTCAGATAACTATGACAGGTATCTACAGATCGGCAGTCTTTCCAATGTGACGAAGCTCGCCGGCGATAGCATCAAATTTTTCAAGGATATGTTTGCGCATCCCAACTACGATGCATGGTGGCAGGCACGCAATGCACGTGTGAGTATGTACGATGTAAAGCCTGCAATGCTTACCGTAGGCGGTTTGTTTGATGCCGAAGATTGCTATGGTGCCTGGAACCTGTACAAGGCAATTGAGAAGCAAAGCCCTAACAGCAACAACAAATTAGTCATCGGGCCCTGGTTCCATGGTCAATGGTCGAGAGGCGACGGGTCCTATTTGGGCAATGTAAAATTTGGTAGCAGAACAAGTGAGTGGTATCAAAATAATATTGAAATTCCATTCTTCAATTATTATTTAAAGGGGAAAGGAAATGATCCCCGTTTGGCAGAAGCTACTATTTTCTTTAGTGGTGAAAACAAATGGAAAACCTTTGATCAATGGCCGCCTGCTGCTGCACAAAATCAGGAGATTTATTTACAACCCGATGGTTCTTTGGCATGGAGAAAACCTGCTACAGCAAACAGTTTCAGCGAATACGTGAGTGATCCTGCGCATCCTGTTCCTTACACAGAAGATGTTCATTTTTCCAGAACAAGAGAATACATGACGGATGATCAACGCTTTGCCTCGCGCAGGCCTGATGTGGTAACTTTTGAGACGGCGCCGCTTACTGAAAATCTTACTTTGGCGGGGCCGGTAATCGCCGATCTGTTAGTGAGTCTTAGCTCGACTGATGCAGATTTTGTTGTAAAGATCATCGACGTTTTCCCTGATGATTTTAAATATCCTGATTATACTCCTCAACCTGCGAGAGGTGTTGGTGGTTCTTATCCAATGGGAGGTTACCAAATGTTGGTGCGTGGCGAGATCATGCGTGGCAAATTCCGTAACAGTTTTGAAACGCCTGCACCCTTCAAACCAAACAAAGTCGAAAAAGTAAAATTCACTTTGCCTGATGTCGCGCATACTTTTGAAAAAGGCCATCGCCTGATGATTCAAATTCAAAGTACATGGTTCCCAATCTTCGACCGCAACCCGCAGCAATTCATGAACATTTACGAAGCAAAAGACAGCGACTTTAAAAAGGCGACAATCAGAGTGTTTCATGATGCGGGGAATAGCTCGGGAGTGATTTTGCCGGTGGTAAATAACTGAGTGACTGAGTAGTTGAATGGATTGAATAATTGATGAAAGCCGGCACCGTCATTGCGAGACCTGCAGAGAATCACTGTTAGGTTGCACAAGAAATCTTGTACACAAAGTAAGCGGTCGAAGCAATCTCAGCCGGGCTACCGGGATTGCTTCGACCGCTTACCGATTATTCAATGTTGCTTTTATTATTCGACGTTCATTCTCCGCAGGTCTCGCAATGACGACGCGGTGTTGCTGCACACTGATCTAAACTCGATAATTCAGTCACTAATAAAAACAAGAAAGCCCGATATCACTTTCGGGCTTTCTCATTATCGGGAATGTCTTATTTCACTTCTATTGTGTCGTTCAGATCTCTGTCAACCAATACGCGGCCGCAGTTTTCGCAAACGATGATTTTTTTACGTTGTTTGATCTCGCTCTGACGTTGAGGCGGAATTGCATTAAAGCAACCACCGCAAGCATCTCTTTCTACAGGAACTACTGCCAAACCGTTGCGGTAGTTTTTGCGAATGCGGTCGTAAGAATTCAACAAACGCTCATCTACCTTTTCACGTGCTTCAGCAGATAATTTGTTGTAGTGTTTTTCTTCTTTTTCAGTTGTAGCGATGATTTTCTCAAGCTCATCTTTTTTGTGCTTAAGAACGTTGTCTTTAATACCCAACGCTTTTTTAGCTTTATCAAGAGCGATCACTTTGTCGGTGATTTCTTCCTGAGCATCTTTGATGTGCTTTTCAGCAAGCTTAACTTCAAGCTGCTGCATTTCAATTTCTTTATTGATCGCCTCGAACTCGCGGCTGTTCTTTACGTTAGTGCTTTGCTTTTCGTATTTTTTGATCAGCTCCTCAGATTCTTTTATCGCATTTTTCTTTCCGTTGATAAACTCGTTAATACCGTTGATCTCCTCTTCTACTCTAGTCTGACGAGAGTTCAATCCTGTTATTTCATCTTCCAGGTCGCTTACTTCCATTGGCAATTCCCCTTTCAACACCTGGAGTTCGTCCAGTTTGGAATCAATTTTCTGAAGCGTAACCATTGCGGTTAATTTTTCTTCAACTGAGAAATCTTTTACAGTTGCCATATTGTATTTTGAAGTTTGAAGTTTGTAGTCTTAAAAGAAATAATGCACCGGATTGGTGGATAAATTTGTTTTAAGGACGGCAAAGTTAGGAAAATTTTGCTGTAATATAATATATAATAGGTCAATCGTGTACTGTTCACTCTCAAAATGACCGACATCTGCCAAAACCATCCGGTCATTTGCGTCGAAAAACTCATGATATTTCACATCCGCGGTTATATAAAAATCTGCCCCGGCGGCTAAAGCCTTGTTAATCAGGAAGCTACCAGCTCCACCGCAGACTGCCACCTTTTTTACTTTCCGGCCGGTCAGCTTCGTGTGTTTTACCACTGGAACCTTAAAAACCGATCTTATATGGCCAAGAAAGGCGCTTTCTTCCAAAGATTCGGGCAATTCACCGATAATTCCCGATCCGATCTGCATATTTGGATTAGCCAGCGAAACTACATCATAGGCCACTTCCTCGTAAGGATGTGCCATTTTCATAGCTTTTACGATGGCGTTTTCTAAATAAGCGGGAAAAATAACTTCGAGCTTTAATTCCGGTTCGGTATGGCGCTCTCCTATTTTGCCCACAAATGGAGCCGTTCCCTCCTGCGCCCTGAAAGTTCCATTTCCTTCTATTGAATAACTGCATTCACTATAGTTGCCAATATACCCACCGCCAGCTTTAAAGATGGCATTACGCACGTCTTCTGCTTGCGCCGTGGGCACAAACGTGTACAGTTTCTTAAGCGTATTTTGTTTGGGCAGTAAAATGGCAACGTTTGTAAGGCCTAGCATTTCGGCAATTTTCCCATTTACACCATCCTCCACATTATCAAGGTTGGTGTGAATAGCATAAATAGCAATGTCATTTTTGATGGCAGCAATCACCGTTTTCTCGACGTAATTCTTGCCGTTTATTTTTTTAAGTCCACCAAATACAATCGGATGGTGGGCCACGATAAGATTCACCTTTCTTTCAATGGCCTCATTCACTATCGCCTCTGTCGCATCAAGCGTAATTAGCACACCGGTACACTCCCAACCCGCTGAACCTGTGATGAGGCCGGCATTATCATATGACTCCTGGTAAAAGGGATCCGCTTTTTGTTCGAGGGCAGCGAGAATATCGGCGATCTTCATGCTTTTTTAGTTGTTAGTTTATAGTTGTTGGTTGTTAGGCTTTATGCTCAACCAGATATTATCGAGGCAGAACAGTCTATAATCAACAAAGCTGCTAGTTGTTAGTTGTTTATTGTTAGACCTCAATAATGACTATTCGAAATGCCGTGGTTCGTGAAGACAGGAGCCGCGGCTTCAATGACGACTAATCGAAAATAAAATCTAACAACTATCAACTAACAACTCTATTGCTGCATCGTGTGTTTGCTGGGCGAATGCGATTCGCCCCTACGGCAACCTAATTCCTAATTCCTAATTTCTGATTACTGAATGATCTCTTCTGTGTGCATCAACTTACCGGTCTCTGACACCCCTTCAATTGTGATGCGCAATTTCTTTGTTATATCATTATTGTAAAATTGAATCGTCGCTCTTTTTGTAACCTTATCCAGCAGGATATATGGTTTCCAGTAAAGGGTTGTACGCAAATCATCAATTGCATCCAAAGGTGATTCTACCGCATAGTTTGGAGAGGAAAACTCCTTGATCTCAGAATACCCGAGGATTGCAGAAGACTCAAGACCTTTAATGCTGGCTGTGCTTGCGCCACCACCTCTTTTGGTGTAGATAGCGATACCGCCGTTTCCTCCGCCCATACCCATGAATGGCGGACGAAAAACTTTGATGTATGCAACATCTGTCATTGGAATGTTTTGTATCTGGTCCGCATCCGTTGAAATTTCGTCCAAATACAGGCCCGGTGTGCCTCCGCGCCAGGTGAGCGTAGTTGCTCCTCCGCTTTGGTTGATCATCAATCCCGGCACTTTTCCTTGCAGATATGTGAAGATGTTATAAGCGCTGGATGCGAAAGGATCATTCGCCGGGTCGAAGCTGTAGCCATCTCCTCCTTTAAACAAACCATTTGCATATTTATCATCAAGTTTATCTTTCTCAGAACGAACCTTTCCTTTTACTACAACTTCTTGTAACGTTTGTGTTTTTTTATCTCTGTCTTTTCCCGCATTGATATATCCCTGACCAACCAAATAGCTTTGATGCAAAATGCTACTATCCGGCAAACTCACTGTTGATAAAAGGTTTTTATCAATTGCCTCCACTGCATTTCCTTTAACCAATCCGTTGTCTAAGCGAAGCGAGGCTCTCTCTGCCAATGCACTGTTTTTATTAAACGTGTAGTAGAGGTTAGCCTTTCCAAAGAAAACCAACCCTTGTGTATTGAAACTTCCGGTAGAATCAAGTTCTAAGAAGAACATTTGTTTGGATGAATCTGGCATTTGCAAAATCGCATTCATCATTTCACCTTTCTTAAACCTGTTTTGAGAAACGCCATACGCCTGGCCGTTAAGTGAAAGAAATTTATCCGGTTGGTATTTTAATGAAGGAAAATTTTTCGCCATTATTTTGTCCCAATTGTATCTGCGCCAGCCGTTAGTTAGCATTAAAAGGTCGCGATGATTTTTTACGCTGTCACTTGGGTTGGAAAAATAATAGTACGGACGATAAATATTTCCTCTCAATTCACTGGTTAGCAAAAAGCGGGAAATGATATTATCATCTTCCATTTTAGGCTGATAAACATCCGCATCAGTAACAGAAACAGAAAGATTGCTTTTCACAGTGTCATCTACTTCTATATCAATTTCATTTTTTCCTCGCTTTGTAAGTTGTATGGATTTTTTTCGAACGTTCGCGTCAAACTGATAATCGTTGTTGTCTACAAATGTTATCCTTTCTGCAACGGGCTTCCAGTCTGCATCAAACAGCGTAAGCTGCATAATGCAACTTGGCAATTGAGTGGATGGAATTTCTCCGGTCATATCCGCGCCGTCTTTCACGTGCAGGTTTGCCATGTACACAACTTGCTGATTCATCATGGCAACAATGTGCATTGTATTCAACGCATCACCTCCACCAGTTGATCTTTTGATGGTAAAATTCTTTGTATCCAATCCGTCAGAAACTTTAATCACGGCGCCGCTTGCTTTGGCTGCGGGCAGATCAACTGATTGATCTTTACCAAATACATCTTTCCAAACCGCTTTATAAGTAGTGTTTGCCTGAGGAGTGAGCGTTACGCTTCCCATCCCATCGTGAATTGATTTGAACGCGGCAACTTTTTGTCCCGAAGAGCTCATGATGTTACCGTTTATATTTACCGGATACCCATTATTATCAATGGCCTTGAATGCTACAACAGACTCCACGCCATTCACCATATCACCGCCTTCCGGGAAAAAGCGAAGCGATATAGAAGTTGCTCTCTCCGGTTTGCCGGAAGTATTTTTATTAATGATCTTAATGGCTTTGGTAAACAGGAACGTGGTGTCAAAATTCAGCATCCATCGTGTGTACGCTTTTACGTATAACACGGATTTTGTGTAAGTGGGAGCAATATCAAAACTTCCTATCGCAGATGATTCCAAAACAGGTGCCACCTTTGTGTTGAGCACGTTACCATTGTCATCAATCAGTTCAAAGTACATGTTGGTGCTGATTGTTGATGGCCACAGACCAGTCATCAGATACGCCTTGAACCAGATGGTTTCACCGGCATTGTAATAGTTTTTATCGAAGTGAACGTGGGCCCTTTCAATGGGATAACGATCGCTGTACATCGTCATCAAAGAATCAAGTCGTTGGGCAAACATGCGACCGGGAATTATCAAAAGGCAAACTATCGTCAGGGACTTTATAAGTTTTTGAATCATAATAGCTTCAGGTTGATAAACAAACTATGGGTTGAAGATATATTTTTGTGTTGAATCGCAATTTACATTAACAAGATATTTCAACAATAGCTATTTTTCATACCATTAAAACTCGAATTATGGCCAGTTTATATGACGACTATCGCGAAAAATTGCAGCAAATAGCAGATGTACGGTATTCTTTGGCTGTACTTCAGTGGGACCAGGAAACGTACATGCCCGCCAAAAGCGCAGCTACACGGGCCCGCCAGATCGCCACGCTGAGCGAAGTGGCTCATAACATGCAAACGGATTCTACACTGGACACTTTGCTTGGAAAACTGCAGGAGGATAAAAATTTGAGCGAGGATGAAAGGAAAAATATAGAGCTGAGTCTTTACGATATCAACCAGCAAAAGAAGCTGCCCGGAAGTTTTGTTCGACAAATGAGTGAAGCCATTTCACAGAGTTACCAGTTCTGGCTCGATGCAAGAAAGCAAAATAATTTTCGCCTGTTCGAAGAGAGTCTTTCCAAACTAGTGGATTTAAAAAAGAAGGAGGCGAATTATCTTGGTTACGAAGGCCATCTTTATAATGCTTTACTAAATCAATATGAACGTGGCGCTACTGTTTCAATGATCGATCCGGTTTTTAACAATATTCGTCAGCCGTTAAAAGAATTGATTGACGAAGTGGGGAACAAACCACAAGTTGACGATCATTTTCTACAACAACATTTTGATAAGAGCCAGCAATGGAAATTCAGCATGCAATTGCTGAAAGAAATGCAGTTTGATTTTGACGCCGGTCGTCAGGATATTTCAGAGCATCCATTCACCACAAATTTCAGCAGTGAAGATGTGCGTTTAACAACACGCATTGATGAAAAAGATATCAGCAACATGACGTGGAGCTGCATTCATGAACTCGGTCACGGCTTATATGAGCAAGGATTGCCGGCTAAAGAATATGGTTTACCGCTGGGTGAATATGCATCATTAAGTATTCATGAATCGCAGTCCAGGCTTTGGGAAAATAATGTGGGTAGAAGTATTTCATTTTGCAAATACATGTTTCCTTTACTAAAATCTTATTTCCCAACGGAGATGCAAAAAGTTTCTGTGGATCAATTTTACCGCTCAATCAATAAAGTGCAGCCTTCATTAATAAGAACAGAAGCTGATGAATTGACCTATCATTTTCACGTTATCATCCGTTATGAGTTGGAGAAAAAATTAATGGAAAACAGCATTACGGTAAAAGACATTCCTGCTTACTGGAACGAACAATACAAAAAATATCTTGGTGTAGATGTACCGGATGATAAACGTGGTTGTCTGCAAGATGTTCACTGGAGCCACGGAAGCTTTGGCTATTTCCCAACTTACAGTTTGGGAAGTTTGTATGCTGCGCAATTTTTCAATACGGCTTTATCGCAAATTAAAGATCTGCAAAGTGAGATCGTTGCGGGAAACTTTGCTCCGCTATTGCAATGGCTGCGTACAAATATTCACCAGTATGGACGCAAGTTCACGAGTGAGCAATTGTGTGAACGGGTAACCGGCGAACCGCTAAACATTGATCATTTCATGAAATATGCCAGAGAGAAGTACGCAGGTATTTACACGCAATAGAGAAGAATTGCATTTGCCCTCGTGCACCTCAATGGTGCACAAGTAACCATCAGGAAAATGCACATTTGCCATATCATATTGCAACAAAAAAAGAGACATGTGTGAATGTCTCTTTTTTTGTGTTACGCAATTGGGGCGAGGCAGGAGACGCATTCAATGCGTCTCTACTGACCCAATAATTTATTGATTACGTACACTACTCCACCGTCGCTTGATTTCATGCTTTCGCCCAGCGCGGCAGTTCCCAGATTTAATGGTGTACCGGCGGCATTTTTTACATTTCCTGCTTTAATATCATCTGCGCTTACATTACCAGGTACCACATATTGTTGCAACATGTTGGTAAGCTGACTTTTATTTTCTGGTTTCATCAGATCCTGTACACTTCCCATATTTCCTCCCAGTTGAGACAGCGCATCGTTAGTAGGTGCGAGTAGTGTGTATGGCCCTTTTTTTCCCAAAATACTGCTTATACCTCCCGCACTCTTAATGAGGCTGCTTATGCCGCTTAAATTTGGATTGGATGCGAGGGTGCTCAACAAGCCTGCAGAGGAAGAGCAACTTACGTTAATGGTGGCAATGCACATTATCAAAATGGCAAAACGGGTTATTACTTTCATAAGCTTTTTATTAGGTTAACAATTACCCTAAAAAAAAGTTTCTGCACCGAAACTTATATTCCCGCCATTCCTGTACCGGCAAATAGTTGTTAACGGTTATAACAAATGTTAACAGTTTTACGTTATTATCTACGTTGATTAACCTGAATAATAGAATCAATATTAAGACCATATCATTCAACGCTTTATATTGTTTTACTAATTAAATTTGTAACCGGAATTGTGCGGGTTAATCACATCTCAACGAAGTTTATGAACGACAAGCTGCTTATATTCTTACTAATGCCGGTTCTTATTTCCATATCCTGCAAAAAAGCAATCGAACGGAAAAAAGAACAAATCGTAATTGCTGCTGTTACTAATGGCAGATGGTTGGTTACCCAATTCAATAACAACGGCACAGATATTACAACCAACTTTGCAGGTTACGAATTTCAGTTTTACGAAGCAGGAACCGTAGATGCGTTCTGGTCCGTGAACAAGAACACGGGAACCTGGTCGGGAGATATTGGTGCACTTACAATTACCGCACATTTTGAATCTGCAAACGACACATTACAACAACTTAATGAGGTATGGAAAATAACCGACAGTGACGTCGACTATGTAAGAGCCACCGGAGCCAATGGCACCAAGCTCTTGTATTTGAAAAAGAAATAAACCAATCAAACAACTAGCCACGCCGGATGTTTTAATATTCCATAGCCGGACGCTAACCTCAAAAACAGCTTTCAACTGTAGATATAAATTGGTCGCACCCTTCTAAAAGCTATTGCCTGGCGAATAAGGGCGGTACATTTTTTTTTATTGAAAATACTTATCCTAAAAAAATTCCCGAAAGGGTAGCCTATGCAGAAAAGATATATTATTATATCCTGCCGAGTACTGCTTTTTTTGTTAGTAAGTATCGCAAGCTATAATAAGTCGTATAGCCAATTGAAAGCTGATTTTTCCGTTAGCCCTACAGAAGGTTGTACTCCAATGATTGTAAACTTCAAGGACAGTTCCTCCGGTAATCCCACTTCGTGGAAATGGGATCTCGGCAATGGAACAATTTCGTTTTTACAAAACCCCGGGGCCACTTACTTCAATCCGGGTAAATATACGATAACGCTCGAAGTGAGCGACGGTGTAAGTATTTCCAGAATTGTGAAGAAAGATATCATTGTGGTGCATGGTGCGCCCACCATCAGTTTCCAGGCCTCGGACACCACAGGTTGCTATCCGCTTGCCGTTCAATTTAAAGACCTTACTACTCCCTCCGACGATCCCATAACGCAATGGGAATGGTTCTTTGGTGATGGTGGATACTCTACGGACCATAATCCTCTCCATACTTATAAAACCACCGGCAGCTTTGATGTTACGCTGAGAGTGACTACTTCTTATGGTTGTGAGAATGCGTTTACCCGTATCGGGTTTATTCAGGTACCCAAAGGTGTAACGGCAGATTTCACGTACAATAATCCCGGAAATTGTACGCCTCCTACTACCATACAGTTTACCAATAAAAGTACAGGCACCGGCCAGTTCTCATACTTGTGGAGATTTGGCGATGGCTCTACCTCCAGTCTTGCAAATCCTTCGCACACCTATGAAACTTCAGGAGACTATACCGTTACTTTGGTAGTGAACTCCAGCCAGGGCTGCGTTGACTCAATTGTAAAACAAAAGGCGATAACAATTGGCAGTGTGCAGGCAGATTTCAATTCACCTGACAGCGTATGTGCAGGCACTCCGGTTAAAATCACCAATCAATCTACACCACCACCTGTTTCGGTGATCTGGGATTTTGGCGACGGCACACAATCAACAGAACTAAATCCTGTAAAAACCTATGATAATTCAGGCATCTACACTATACAACTTACCAGCAATTTCGGAGCATGTTCAGGTTTGGATAGAAAACTCATTAAAGTTTTAGCAACACCGAAAAGTAGTTTCACGGCTACTAACAATACTGGTTGTAATGTTCCATTGAGTGTAAACTTTACGTCAACTTCTACAAACGCCACATCCTATAAATGGATATTTGGTGATGGTACCGAATCAACAAATGCCTCCCCCACACACGTATATACAAAGGCCGACACTTTTGACGTGACACTTATTTCATTTGGACCTAATGGCTGCCCTGATACTGTCGTAAAAAACAATTTTGTAAATATCAGCAAGGCCTCTATTGTAATGAAAGACAGTTCGGTTTCCGGTTGCGTTCCTCTTACTTACAAACCTTCCATTACAATAAACGCACCATATCCTGTAAACTCAATAACATGGGATTTTGGCGATGGCAATACCGGAACAGGCACCAACCCGACACATGTATACACCGATACCGGCAGGTATACGGTGAAAGTTATTTACTCGGGCCCCAATTGTACAGACACCGTTGCATTTACGGGTGCAGTTTTCGTGGGAATGAAACCTACGCCTGACTTTGACGCCGTACCCCGCAGCGTTTGCGCCGAGGTGCCAGTGCAATTCACCGACAAATCTACAGGCCCTCCAATTGATGAATGGCTGTGGGATTTTGGTGATAATGGAAAATCAACCATCAAAAATCCTAAGCATTCTTATCAGCAAGTGGGTGATTTTAATGTAACACTAACAGTTAGTCATAATGGTTGCTCAAATACATTGACTTTACCCAAATTCGTACATATTGATCCGCCAATTTCTGCGTTCAGCATTTCATTGGAATGTACTTTTCCTTATGTAAGAAGATTCATTGATCAATCCATACAGCCCGAAACATGGGCCTGGGATTTTGGTGATGGTAAAACCTCTACAGAACAAAACCCACAGCATAGCTACGACAAACCGGGTGTTTATACGGTTGTTTTAACTGTAACACATGGTACCTGCTCGCACACATCCCAACAAGTAGTAAAAGTGGTGGATGAGAAAAACGAATTTATCGGCACCGATTCTATTACTTGTAAAAAGAACCAGGTAAAATTCAATACGGTTGGTGTAAATAAAGACAACATCGCTCAGTACGCATGGACCTTTGGAGACGGATTTACCAGCACACTCCCTGCCCCTGAAAAGATTTATACAAAAGCAGGAAGCTATGATGTTTCCCTTACGCTTACTGATATCCTGGGATGTAAAAGCACTTTAGTAAAACCTTTGTACATCAAGGTTCAGGGGCCTACGCCTGATTTCATTGTGCCGGCTTCAGGAGTTTGTAACAATACCACTGTTACATTTAAAGATCAGTCACAAGGTGACGGAAACAATCCTATTGTGCGGTGGAAATGGGATTTTGGCGATGGAACTATTCAATCATTTACGGCACCGCCATTCTCACATTTCTATAATAAACCAGGTAACTACAATATTACTCTTATTACAACCGACAGTCAAGGATGCACCGATACGGTTACAAAGCCCAATGCGTTGCTCGTTTCACAACCTGTTGCGAACTTCAGGGCCCGCGACTCGTTGCTGTGCGCGACTACAAAGGCAGAATTCAATAATATGTCCACAGGACCACAGTTGAGTTATTTGTGGGATTTTGGCGATGGCTCTACAGGAACGGACGGATTCCCTATTCACAGCTACCCGAATGAAGGCACTTATACTGTTTCTTTAAAAATAACAGACGTTTACGGCTGTACCGATTCCCTTAAAAAGATTAATTACATCAATATAAAAGATCCGATAGCCAAGTTTACTGTGAACAGTACGCTTGCTGAATGCCCGCCATTGGTGGCAAGTTTCAACAACCAATCTCAAAATTATCAGTCTGTCGCGTGGACATTTGGCACAGGAGACGCTTCCACAATGGTCAATCCGATTTACATTTATTCCTATCCCGGAAAATATAAAGTAAAACTTATCGTTAAAGGCTATGGAGATGCATGTTTTGCGGCTGATTCCACTGAAATAACTGTTTTGGGACCAAAAGGAACTTTCACTTATCAACCATTGAAAGGCTGTGATCCCTTCACCGTTAATTTCACAGCTTTGCCCGAACCTGGTTTTACAGTAAAACTTGTTTGGGACTTTGCCGATGGAACCCTTGTCAATAATGGAGATTCGTTAACAACACATACATACTTAAACGCCAGTAATTACTTGCCAAAAATGATACTCGTAGACGATAGAGGATGTCGTGTACCTGTTACAGGAAAAGACACCATTTTTGTATATGGAGCGGACGCTGCATTTACGCAGGACGTAAAACCTCTATGTGACTCTGGCGTCGTTAAATTTACTGATGCTTCTCAAGCCAATGATGTCATTACACAGTACAACTGGGATTTCGGTGACGGAAGTTTTTCGAATGACAAAAATCCAATTCATTTTTATGCTCGCCCGGGCAGTTATCTTGTAAAACTTTATACACTTACACAAAACAATTGCAGGGACACTTCGAAGCAAAAAGCGGTAGTAACGGTAAATATAGGTCCCAACATTTCCATGCAAAGTATAGACTCTGCGTGCGTTCCTGTTACGGTGAACTTTACAGCACAGTCTGCCATAGACACAATGCAATTGAACTGGGCGTGGAATTTTGGAAACGGACAAACTTCGAACGTTCAAAATCCACCGGCTGTCCTCTATAATCAAGCGAACGTTTATAATGTACGCGTAGTAGCCTCCAACAGAGCGGGATGCTATGATACGGCAAAAAAAGCATTACCAGTTTATGCTCTACCCAATATCAATGCGGGAAATGATACAGCAATGTGCCTTGGAACAAGCATAACACTGCATGCAACCGGCGGTGTAAGTTATAATTGGCAGCCAACGCAAAATTTATCATGCAACAATTGTGCTGCGCCGATCGCTTCGCCCAAACAAACAATAAAATATACATTAACAGGAACTGACATACACGCCTGTGTAAATAAAGATGATATAAATATTGAGGTAAAACAACCTATCACCATCAAAGTGTCAGCAAACGATACTTTGTGTGTAGGAGCATCCCAACAATTAAATGCAACCGGCGCAGAATTGTACACCTGGACGCCGCCCGACGGATTAAACAATTCTCAAATAGCAAATCCAGTTGCCAGCCCTAATCAAACAGTTACTTACAGAGTCATTGGTACAGATAACAAAACCTGTTTCAGCGATACGGGATTTGTTACAATAACTGTATTCCCAATTCCAAAAGTTAACGCAGGAAATGATACTACTATTTCCGTAGGAAATTCTGTAACGTTGCACGCTGATGTATCTGATGACGTAACAAGTATTCTATGGCAGCCATCAACGGCCCTGAGTTGCATAAGTTGTAAGGATCCAATAGCGAGTCCTAAGCAAACAACCAGTTATACTGTTACGGGGACTAACAATGGCGGCTGTTACACCATGGACCAGGTTACGATTACTGTTATATGTAAAGAAGAAAATCTCTTTTTACCTAATACATTCTCACCAAACAACGACGGCGTGAATGATATCTTTTATCCGAGAGGCAAAGGACTGCATACGATAAAAAGTATGAAAATATTTAATAGGTGGGGACAAATTGTTTTTAGCAGGGAAAGTTTTAACGCGAATGAGGCCGATAAAGGTTGGGATGGAAAATTTCAGGGTAAAACAGCAGATGAGGGAGTATATATTTACATGATTGAAATAATTTGCGAAAACAGCCAAATTATTCTTGAAAAAGGAAACGTAGCGCTTATTCGTTAATCACATAGATTAGTTTTGCTTGCTTATTGGCTCTGAACCTTTAAAACTGTAGTATCTGAGAAAGAAATTATTCATTGCTGTCATTTTTATTTTTGCCTGTATTCTATCAAAAGCCCAGGCCCCTGTAAGTGCATTTACGCCTTCCGTAACAAGCGGTTGCGCCATTCTTAAAGTAAACTTTACAGATAAATCGACAGGAAATCCCACCCTATGGCATTGGAATTTTGGAAATGGTCAAACATCATCAATTCAAAATCCCGTAGTCTTTTTTGATCCCGGCACTTGGACTGTAACACTAACCACAGAAAACGGAAGTGGCACCAGTGCCCCCGTTTCGCAGGTTATTACCGTAAGCGAAAAACCAACGGTCGCTTTTACAAGTTCCAGTACAACGGGCTGTTATCCTTTAGGTATTCAGTTCACAGATCAATCTTCCGCAAATGTTGTGAAATGGGAATGGGATTTTGGTGATGGCGACGTCTCAACAACCCGCAATCCGTACCATACTTACAGGAGCTCAGGAAGTTTTGTTGCCTCGCTAAAAGCTACAAATGCCGCCGGCTGTAGCGACTTCAGCAAACCAGTTACGATTACCCTCAATAACGGTGTAAAGGCTGACTACACTAATACAGTTTCACAAAGCTGTAAGCCACCTGCATTGGTAGCATTTAACAATACCAGCCAGGAATTCGGAAACATGACTTACTTCTGGGATTTTGGAGATGGCAGTACAGACACAAGAAAAAATCCTCCGGCACATACTTATACACAAGTAAAATCTTACACCGTTACGTTAGTTGCCAAAAGTGATCAGGGTTGTGTAGATACTTTAGTGGGCAACAACCAAATCAACATCGTTAACACTGTAACCTCAGATTTCAGTTACATTAATGGTGCCTGTTCAGGTACTTCGACAACGCTGACTAATACATCGACACCTCAGCCTTTCACAGCTGTCTGGGATTTTGGTGATGGCACACCATCAAGCAGCGGAACAGTTAATGTCGCTCACGTTTTTGCAAATTCTGGAACGTTCAATGTAAAGCTTGTAAATAACTTCGGAAACTGTATTGATTCCGTTACAAAACCGGTTGCTATCGTAGCAGGAAGCAGTGCCGGCTTCTTCTCGCCAGACACACTTAGTTGTAAAGCTCCTTTCGATGTTACATTTACGGATACTACTAAAGGAAACCCAAACAAATGGTCATGGAACTTTGGAGATGGGCAAACATCTACATTACAAAACCCAAAACACACATACACAAGTTCAGGATTGTTTCCAGTTACACTTTCTGTAACAAATAGCAATGGATGTTCCGGTACGCAAACGATACAACAATATGTAAAGATTGCCGTTCCAACAGCATCGATAAGTATTCCTGTTACGAACGGTTGTAACACCCTTGACATAAACGCAAATGCGAATGTATCAACCGTTGATGGCGTTACCTCCTACAGATGGCAGTTTGGTGATGGCACTCCGGATTTCACGTCGACATCATCATCATTGGTATCGCATCACTACGCAACCACAGGAACATTTACGCTTACGTTGACCGCAACAACCAAAGGCGGGTGTACAGCTACCGCTACGCAAACAATTGAAATTGGCACACTTCCTACGCTTGTCGACTTCAATGTTTCAAGCACAAACCCCTGCGCTGGAGCAACTGTTAAATTCACAGATATTTCTACGCCCGTTGGCGGCGTAAACAAGTGGCTCTGGAATTTTGGCGATGGTTCAACAAGTGCTGTTCAAAATCCGTCTTACAAATACACAAGTGATAACAACGGAGTTCCTTACGACGTAAAACTTACGGTGTATAATAATGGTTGCGCAGCCACCGTTACAAAACCCGCTTTGATTAAAGTAAATCCTCCTGTTGCTAAATTTATTTATCAAATAAATTGTGACAATAAAAAGCAGTTTACTTTTGTCGACAAGTCAACAGGCGCAAACTCTGTTATATGGGACTTCGGCGATGGCACCCCTCCCGCACAGCAAAGTCCACCGATTACACATACTTACCCTTCTTTTAACACGACATATAAGGTTACAATCAAGGCAACAAATGGTGCGTGTACAAACGTTTCGGATACCATACCGGTGTATACATTGGCTGTAGATTCCACCTTTCGGATCACAACCGGAAGTCCTATTTGTACGAATACGTATACCGCATTTTTCCCTAATGTTAATACAAGCGCTGCCAAGTCGTACACATGGAACTTCGGCGATGGAACACCGCAGGAAGTAACTACTTTTGGAGTCGGAAAAATCTACCAGTCTGCCGGAACGTTTACTACGACAATGACTGTGCTGGACTCCAACAATTGCTCCAGCTCCACATCTCAGCAAATTGTTGTTAAAGGTGTAAAAGCAAACTTCAATATTTCTCCTGCACAAGGCTGTATCGGCACTCCGATTACATTGACAAATACCTCTACGGGGAGCACTGGTACAACAACATGGCGCTGGGATTTTGGCAATGGTACAAGTTCTACTCAAAAGGATCCACCTTCTCCTTATACGTACAGCAAACAAGGCTCATTTCCGGTAAAATTAGTTGTAGCCGATGGAGGCTGTGCAGACAGCGTTTCCTCTATAGTTAACATTACCCAGCCTTATACCGCGTTCGCTGTGGACACTGCATCCTGCCCCGGCTCGGCAATGCAGTTTTTGAACACATCTACAGGAAACACACTGACATATAATTGGGATTTCGGTGATGGCCAAACATCGGCACTAGCTAACCCAATACATATTTATTCGCCTGCAATGACAGTACCAGCTTCAGCAACCGTGAGGCTGACTGCCCGTGATGCGAACGGATGTTTAAAGGATACAACAAGGATCATCACGTTTGACAAACCAAGTATTTCCTTTACACCAACTACAGGTACAACAAACTGTCCTCCTTTGGCAATGGATTTTACTTCCACGAGCCACTATGTAACCAAGTTTAATTGGGACTTTGGCGATGGCGCACATTCTTCAGCGGCAAATCCATCACATACTTATTACTATCCAAATGATAACCCCGGTTACATTATCAAAGTAACCGCAACAAGTCCCGGCGGCTGTACAGCGGTTGCAACATCCAGTCCTATTACTATTTACGGCCCACAGGGAGAATTTAGTTTCGACCCCAAAGCCGCCTGTATCAATTCCAATATAAATTTTGCAGTAGCAAATGCTAAAGGCGTGCAAACTTATACCTGGGATTTTAAAGACGGTAACTCAAACACAACAACTACCCCGGCATCATCTCACGTTTATGCTTCGAGTGGAAATTATTCACCGCGTGTAATTCTTGAAGATGCCACTGGCTGCCAGGTGCCTATAACGGCAGTGGATACCCTAAAAATTATCGATATCACTCCCAAGTTCACATTTAAACCCGTAACACTTTGTGATACCGGTACTGTTGTTTTCAGCGATGCTTCAAAAAGCAATGGAAATATCACAACCTATAATTGGGACTTTGGCGACGGCGCTACAGGATCGGGTAATAACGCACCGCATTTTTATGCAAAAACAGGAACGCCGTTAACCACTTATAGCGTTACATTGAACGTGAGTACGAGCGCACCTGTGTGTTCGCGATCTGTTACGTACAAGGACACTATCATAATTTATGCTGCACCGAATGTATCAATACAAGGACCAAAAGAAGCCTGCGAGCCGGCAACATTAACGTATAGTGGCCTGCTAAATAATGGCCCGAACTATGCACCTCTTACATGGCTGTGGAATTTTGGAAATGGGCAAACAGCAACCGGCCAAAACCCACCCGCACAAACATTTGCCACAGCAGGTAACTATACAGTTGCATTGCAGGCCACCAATGCAAAAGGTTGTATAGGCAAAGATGCTTTGCCGGTGACAATCCATCCACTACCTAAAACAAATGCGGGGATCGATAGCCTTATTTGTCTCGGTCAAACGGTTCAATTGCAGGCAACAGGCGCAAATTCTTACCAATGGGTCGGACCATCTACTACAACATTAAGTTGTACAGCCTGCACCTCACCGATCGCTACTCCAACGCAAACAACTGAGTATTTTCTGGCAGGATCTACCACTTTTGGCTGTACTAAACTGGATACAGTAAAAATTTCCGTTAACCTGCCCGTACACATTATGGTTGAGCCCGCGAAAGATTCGGTTTGTATTGGTCAAAGCACACAGTTGCGAGCTGCCGGTGCAGCTATATACAATTGGAGCCCTGCGGTAGGCTTAAGCAGTACAACGACCAATAATCCGGTGGCAAAACCAGATGTCTCCACCACCTATAAAGTAGTAGCAAGCGACAGCAAATCATGTTTCTTTGATTCTGCCACAGTAGAAATCACTGTTTTCAAATATCCTACTCTTGAGCTGGGTCCTGATGCTTCTATCCCTGCTGGCACAAGCTACCAGATCAATGGCCAGGGTTCTCCGGACATCGTTAGCGTTACCTGGAAGCCCAATACAGGGTTGAGTTGCGATAACTGTCTCAATCCGGTAGCTTCTCCGGCAAAAACAACCAACTACTACGCAACTGCAACCAACAATGGCAATTGTTCTGTGGCTGATAACATAACGATCGTAGTGTTCTGTAATGATCAAAATTTCTTCATGCCAAATACCTTTTCTCCAAACAATGATGGCACGAACGATGTTTTCTATCCAAGGGGTAAAGGTTTGGCAAGGGTTAATACATTCAGAATTTACAACCGACTTGGGCAATTAATTTTTGAGAAACAGAATTTCATGGCAAATGATACATCTGCGGGGTGGAATGGAACTATAAATGGTGAAAAAGCTCCCCAGGATGTGTACACTTATATAATTGAATTCGTTTGCAATAATAGTCAGATAGTACCTTATAAAGGAAACGTATCATTAATAAGATAACCGAAATCCAACTCAGCAATATGAGAATACCGATCATGATGTGCAAAAAGCTTGTCCTTATTCTAGTCGTCTCATGCAGCTTATGCGTTGCAAAAAATGCTTCCGCGCAGGATGTCCATTTTTCGCAATTCTTCGAAGCGCCGCTATTGAGAAATCCGTCGCTTGCAGGAATTTTTACCGGAGATATTAGGGCCCAGATGGTTTATCGCGACCAGTGGAACAGCTTCACCAACGCTTACAAAACAGGATCTTTTAACGTGGAATACAAAGCACCGGTAGGAAAAAGTGATGACTTTCTTACCGTGGGCCTTCAGGCGCTGTTTGACAAAGCAGGAACCGCGGGTCTAACAACAACTGAAGTTTTACCAGCCTTGAACTACCACAAGTCATTGCGCAGCGATAAAGCCATGTATCTTTCAGTTGGCTTCATGGCAGGACTGGTGCAAAAAAGAATTGACCGCACAAAAATCACCACCGACAATCAATTCATTGGCGGCGCATATAATCCTGCAGTGGCAGATGGCGAAACTTTTGTTTCTCCGAATTACAGCTACTTCGATGCAAGCCTTGGTGCAAGTTTCAACACCTCCTTTGGAGCAGAAAATCAAAATAATTTGTTCTTTGGATTAGGCTACCATCATTTAAACAGACCAACCAATTCATTTTACAGAAACGCCGATGCCGCGCTTCACGGAAAAACAGTTGTCTCTGGCGGCGTGAAATTTAACCTTGACGATTATTCATCCTTTACGCTTCAGGCCGATTATTCAAAGCAAGGTACTTTTACCGAAACCATCGCCGGCGTCTTGTATTCTTACAAACTGGGCGACGATTACGAAGCACCGGATTACACAATTAGCGGTGGCGCCTTTCTGCGTTGGGGAGATGCTTTTATTCCTGTTTTGAAAATAGATTACAATCCCTTTGCAGTAGCGATAAGCTACGATGTAAACGTGTCCACGCTTAAAACAGTCAGCCAGGGACGCGGCGGCATAGAAATTTCTGTATCGTACATAGGATTTCTGGACAGATATAATTCAAGCAGAGACAAAGTACTCTGCCCCAAATTTTAACCAATTTGAAAATTAACAACACGATGGCTTTACCAAAAGGAACCAAAGCACCGGACTTTACACTTTACGATTCTGAGAAAAAGAAAGTTTCATTGCATGATTTCAAGTCCAAAAATGTGGTTTTGTTGTTTTTTCCGCTGGCTTTTTCCAGCGTTTGTACGAAGGAGTTATGCTCGATAAGAGATGATATCGGAAATTATGGAAATCTGGATGCACAAATTTTGGGAATTTCGGTTGACAGCCTCTATTCACTAGATAAGTTCAGAAAGGAGCAACAGTTGAATTTTCCGCTTTTAAGTGATTTCAACAAAGATGTTTCAAAGGCATACGATGTACTTTATGAGACTTTCCCTGCATTTGAAATGAAGGGAGTTAGTAAAAGAGCCGCATTTGTTATAAATAAGGATGGCGCAATCATTTATTCAGAAGCCCGGGAAGTTCCATCAGAGCTACCTGATTTCGAATTGATTAAGTCAGCACTGCAAGCCGCGTCATGATTTATGGGGATTTTGTCCGTTAATGTAAAGAAAACACTTAGCCAGAACTTTTTTTTACCCAAATGATTTGTAATTTTGAAGAATCAGGTTAACTTAACCTTAAATATGCCGGATCGCCAATGAAGATTTTTTACATATTACTATTTTCTTTATTGCTTACTTCAAAAGGTTTCACGCAAGCGACGTTACCACAACAAGAGGTACCCACTGCTGTGCGATGCTACCCCAATCCTGCTATCACACAAATTACTTTCGATCTTAAATATTCCAACCCACGCGATTACTCCCTTCAGATATTCAGTTTTATAGGGAAAAAGATATATGATCAAAGTCTGAGTAATCAAAAAACAATAATTGACCTCTCGGACTATTATCGTGGTTATTATATCTACCAGGTGAAGGACAAATCAGGTAAGATTATTGATTCAGGCAGGTTCCAGGTTTCCAAATAATAGCAGCCTACAATAAAAACAAGACGCAGATTATCAAGATTGTGATGATTTGCTATGATTTTTGTTTGTTAGAAACAATTCTAAAAAATCTTAAAAGATCATCAAAACCTTAAAAATCTGCGATCCATTTTCTCTACTGTTTCTTCATAACGTTAAACATCCAGCGAATACCAAAGCGATCTTTGCAAGTGCCCCAGTAGCCCCAGAATTCATCATGCGGTGCTACGGCTTCTGTTGCGCCTTCTGACAGGCCCGCATATAATTTATCGGCATCTTCTTTTGTATCAGGATTCAAGCTGATAGTAACATTGTTTCCCTCAATCAGTTTATGACCCATGCTTTCTAATGTGTCTGTTGCCATGATCTCAATACCGCCGAGTATTGGCAATGCAACGTGCATTACTTTGTTTTTTTCTGACTCTGGCAATGAAGGCGCATTCGGTGATGGGGGAATGTCGCTCATGCGCATCAGCGGAGTGGAAAATTCTGTACCGAATACTTTTTTGTAGGTGTTAAATGCTTCTTCAGCATTGCCCGCAAAATTCAAATAGATAGAAACGTGTGCCATTGTTGTTGTTTTTATAATAAATAGATTTTTCTATAACTGGTGCCGACCTGATTCACAATTTCGCTCCACTAAAACACAAGCCACAAGTTTTTTGTTTTCGCCCGCCAAAATATCTCTTTTGTTTGAACAAATTAAGCTTCACTTTTTTTACCACAGAGTTAAGGAGTTTTTTTCACAGAGGAAAGGAGGATGTGCCATGTAAATAATAGCAGCCGAGATGAAACAAAAAAAATTGCCTTTTACCTTGTACCCTTCTTGATTTTGCTATCAGTTTTACTATCCTCCTTTCCTCTGTGAAAAAAAACTTCCATGCCCTCTGTGGTTTTGTCTTTCCGCTAGCTCTTAGTGAAAACTTAAGCCCTCGGTGTGTTAGTGGTGAAAAAGATGCGAAGCATCCCTCCCTTGCGTCTTACTACCGAAACCCCTATCTTACAAGCACAACCAATTTCATGAATAGGAGTTTGTTATTAGATCAATTGAAAGAAGAAAAAACATGGGATTTTATAATAGTCGGTGGCGGCGCAACAGGCCTCGGAGCAGCGGTAGACGCAGCTTCCAGGGGGTACTCCGCTATCTTATTTGAACAATCAGATCTCGCAAAAGGTACATCCAGCCGCAGCACAAAACTTGTACACGGCGGCGTTCGTTATATGGCACAAGGGGATTTAGCTTTGGTAAGAGAAGCCTGCTATGAAAGAGGTTTGTTATTAAAGAACGCTCCCCATCTCTCCAAAAATCAAACTTTCGTTATACCCAATTATTCATTCTTCGATAATATTCTTTATACAATTGGTTTGAAGTTCTACGATATGCTCGCGGGCAAGTTAAGTCTCGGCAGATCAAAATTTATAGGAAAGAAAAAAACAATAGAATATTTACCAACCATTCGCCAGCAAGGATTAAGAGGCGGTGTTGTTTACCAGGACGGACAATTTGACGATGCACGCTTGGCTGTCAATCTTGCGCAAACAGCAATCGAACAGGGCGCCTGCGTTCTAAACTATTGCCGTGTTGTTAATCTGCAAAAACAAAACAAAAAGGTCTGCGGTGTAAAAGTAAAAGATCAGGAAACGAATATTGAGTACTCCGTAAAAGGCAAAGCAGTGATCAATGCTACCGGTGTGTTTGTTGATGATTTGTTGCTGATGGATAAACCCGAAGCAAGAAAACTGGTAAAGCCAAGCCAGGGCATTCACCTTGTAATGGATCGTTCATTCCTCGACAGTGAACATGCGTTGATGATTCCTAAAACAAGCGATGGCCGTGTATTATTCGCCGTGCCGTGGCACGACAAACTTGTAACAGGAACAACCGACACAGTTCGCGATCACATCGAACTGGAACCGCATGCGTTGGAGCAGGAAATAAATTTCATTTTAAACACAGCCGCGAACTATCTCACACGCAAACCTACGCGAGCAGATGTATTGTCGGTGTTTGCAGGCTTGCGACCATTGGCGGCACCGCAAACAGAAGGCAAAAGCACAAAAGAAATTTCACGCAACCACAAGATCATCGTTTCGAAAAGTAATCTTGTTACCATTACGGGCGGCAAATGGACCACTTATCGCAGAATGGCGCAGGACGTCGTGGATAGAGCAATTGCGCAAGTTCATCTTCACTATAAACCTTGTGTTACAAAAACATTAAAGATTCACGGCTACAGGGACGGCGTAAACATGCATGATCATTTATACGTTTATGGCTCCGATATAGAAAGTGTACAGGAGCTCATGAATGAATCTCCTGAGTTCAAAGAAAAGATTTCTACAAAATACGATTTCACAAAAGCAGAAGTTGTGTGGGCAGTGCGAAAAGAATTTGCAAGAAACATTGATGATGTGCTTGCACGGCGTTGCAGATTGTTATTTCTTGATGCACATGAAGCGATCAAAGCAGCGCCTGTTGTCGCCCAGGTCCTTGCAAGAGAATTAGGCCGTGATGAAGCGTGGATACAACAGCAAATGAGCGAGTTTACAACGATGGCGAAGGGATACATTTTGAATTGAAAGTTGAAAGTTGCAAATGGTAGGGGCGAATTGCATTCGCCCTTGAAAATTAAGAATGTCAAAATGGAGGTGCATATTGCTGAATAAAATTACTACTGCCGAAGAGTGCGACGCAAGCAAAGCCACATAGTAGTAACGTTGATGACCCACAAATAAAATGATTGCTCATATAAACAGATTCTATGTCATCTGAAAAATTTATTCTGGCCCTCGATCAGGGTACAACAAGTTCAAGAGCGATAATTTTCAACCACAATGGTGAAGTGGTATCAATTGCCCAAAAACCCTTTGAGCAAATTTTTCCAAAGCCCGGATGGGTGGAACACGATCCGTTGGAAATATGGTCCACACAATCTTCCGTAGCCGCGGAAGCTGTTGCGAAAGCGGATCTTACAGGAAAAGAGATCGCAGCAATTGGCATTACTAACCAACGCGAAACAACTGTTGTATGGGATAGAGAAACGGGAACACCTGTTTACAATGCAATAGTGTGGCAGGATAGACGCACATCAAAATACTGTGATCAATTAAGAGAAGAGGGCCATGCTGATGCAATACAAGAGAAAACAGGATTGGTAATCGACGCTTATTTTTCTGCTACCAAGCTAAAGTGGATCCTTGACAATGTTGCAGGTGCAAGAAAAAAAGCAGAGCAGGGAAAACTTTGTTTCGGCACAATTGATACATGGCTTGTATGGAAATTTACTCGTGGTAAAATGCATATTACGGATGTTACCAATGCAAGTAGAACGATGTTGTTTAACATTCACACACTGCAATGGGATGATGAATTATTGCAACTACTCAATATTCCGAAAAACATTTTGCCTGATGTAAAAGAAAGCAGCGAAGTGTATGGAGAAACGGCCACCACTCTATTCGCTACAAAAATTCCAATTGCGGGTATCGCGGGAGATCAGCAGGCAGCGCTGTTTGGACAAATGTGTGACGCACCTGGCATGGCGAAAAATACTTATGGCACCGGTTGTTTTATGTTGATGAACACGGGTGATAAACCTGTGAAGTCTAAAAATAATTTACTTACAACAGTTGCTTGGAAGATCAACGGGAAAACAACTTATGCATTGGAGGGCAGCGTATTCATAGGCGGTGCTGCTATTCAGTGGTTGCGCGATGGACTTGGCATTCTTCATGCTGCATCGGAAAGTGAGAAGCTCGCTGCGTCTGTGGAAGATAATGGTGGCGTGTACTTCGTTCCGGCGCTTGCAGGAATGGGAGCTCCTTACTGGGATCAATATGCGAGAGGTGCCATATTCGGCATTACCCGGGGAACAACCGCTGCGCATATAGCACGTGCGGCGCTTGAAGGCATTGCGTTCCAGGTGCATGATCTGCTGGCAGCGATGGAGTCTGACAGTGGCGGAAAATCTATTGAACTAAGAGTAGATGGCGGCGCTGTTACAAATAATATGTTGATGCAGTTCCAGGCAAACTTGTTTGGCAGCGCAGTAATCCGTCCAAAAATTTTAGAGACCACAGCACTAGGCGCCGCCTATCTGGCAGGGCTTGCAGTCGGTTATTGGAAAGATATTGAAGAAATAAAAAAACAATGGGCGGTCGATGTAAAATTTGATCCACAATTGGATAACAACAAAACTGCTGAATTGCTGAAGTACTGGAAGAAAGCCGTTGAGCGTTCACGCAATTGGATCGATCCAAGTTATGATGTGTAACCCGTAGAGACAAGGCAGTGCCTTGTCTCTACAAAATGCATCCATCATTCTCAATTTTCAACTTTCAATTTTCAATTAATCCCATGTCTCCATTCACCTCAGAATTCCTCGGCACCACGACACTCGTCTTACTCGGCGATGGCGTGGTAGCAAACGTAGTATTAAATAAAACCAAGGGCCAGAACTCAGGATGGATCGTTATTACAGCTGCCTGGGCATTTGCTGTTTTTTGTGGTGTGATAGTAGCACAACCAAGTGGTGCGCATTTAAATCCGGCGGTGACGCTTTCACTGGCAGTGGCCGGAAAATTTGCATGGGCAAATGTATTCAGCTATATCGCTGCGCAAATATTAGGTGCCATGTGTGGTGCTTTGACTGTCTGGATAATGTACAAACCGCATTTCGACGCATCGGCAGATAACCCCGGCGGACAATTGGCCGTATTCGCGACGGGGCCGGCGATATTAAACTATCCGGCAAATTTGCTTAGCGAGATCATCGGCACGTTTGTATTAATCTTTGTGATATTATTTTTTGGAACAGATAAAAATGTCGCGGGCCTCGCAGCACTCGGGCCTTTGCCTGTAGCGATACTTGTGTTTGCCATTGGGCTCTCATTGGGTGGCACTACGGGGTATGCCATTAACCCTGCACGTGATCTGGGCCCTCGTATCATTCACGCAATTGTTCCCATCAAAGGGAAGGGCACATCAGATTGGAGCTATGCGTGGGTGCCGATTTTAGGCCCAGTAATTGGCGCGGTGCTGGCTGCGGTTGTGTTTAACTTGTTGTAAACAGTAAAAACAAAAAGAGACGCGTTCAATTTGTTGTGACAGACTGATATTAAAAGAGACGCGTTGAATTTGTTGTGACAAGCTGATTGTAAAAGAGACGCGTTCAACGCGTCTCTACAGAGATTCATTATTAATTGTAAAACTGCACTGTGATGCAATTCTTAATTCCTAATTCTTAATTTTTAATTGATTAAAGCACTTGCACAATCAAAAACTTCAAATAATGTGTATTCTCCAACCCCCAGATGATCGGGTGGTCGGCACTTTGTGCATTGTAAGTAACTTGTCTTAATGTGCGTCTTGCATCTTTTGCTGCCATGCCAATGATCTCTAAAAACAGATCAGGCTGCACCAGGTTTGTACAGGAAGAAGTTACAAGGAAGCCCCCCGGTTTCACCAACTTCATTCCTCGCAAATTGATCTCTTTATAACCGGTGATCGCTTTCTGAATATTTTCGCGGCTCTTTGTAAAGGCAGGCGGGTCAAGCATTACAACATCATATTGTCTGCCGTCTTTCCCCCATTGTTTCAATACATCAAACGCGTTCATTGCTTCGAAGTGTACAATATTTTCAAGTCCATTCAATCTTGCATTTTCATTTGCCTGATCAACTGCATTCGCAGAAATATCAAGTCCTAAAACAGATTTAGCACCATACTGTGCTGCATGTATTTCAAATGTTCCGGTATAAGTAAATGCACCTAAAACATCAGCGTCTTTTACAATATGCTGGATCGCTCGGCGATTATCCTGCTGATCTAAGAAGTAGCCTGTCTTTTGCCCATTTTCAATATCTACATGAAACTTTAATCCATTTTCGTTGATGACGATTTTTGTATCAAATGGTGCAGACAAAAATCCTTTATGCTGTGGCAATCCTTCCAGTTCACGAACGGGAACATCGTTGCGTTCGTAAATACCTTTCGGTTTGAAAATTTTCTCCAGCGCTTTTACTATCGCAGGTTTCCAAACATCAATACCAAGCGCCAAAGTTTGCAGTACAAAGTAATCGTTGAATTTATCGATGATGAGTGCAGGAATAAAATCGGCTTCGCCAAAAATCAAACGGCAGTTTTCTTCATAGCCCATTTGTTTTTTGTATTGCCATGCCTGCAACAAACGGTTGTAAAAAAAATCTTCGTTAATCACTTCTTTCTTGTCGCGAGTCAGGAGTCGCGCAATGATCTGTGATTTCGGATTGATGTATCCACGACCAACAAATTTTCCCTCATGCGTGAGCACTTCCACAATATCGCCGCCGTTTACTTCACCTTCAATTTTATTTACCTCATTAGCAAATATCCATGGGTGACCACTTTCAATCCTGCGGCTGATCTTTTTGTTTAAAAACAACTTTGTCATAGCGGGCAAAGGTAGGAATACAGAATGTGAAAATTTGAAAATATGCAAATGTGAAAATTCTTTCCGTGCAGCACATCTGTATAGCATGAAATCTATTCTGTGTTAATTGAAAGTCAATGGGGCTCGTATCCCTCACCAAAATCGCACCTCTCATTTTCAAATTCTCAAATTTTCATATTTTCATCTTCTCTCCTCAATTCTTTTGATAAACCCTTAAATAATCCACGAACATTCGCTGTGGAAACTGGGTTGTACCGTCAGGGTTCCCCGGCCAATCGCCACCCACGGCTACGTTCAGGAGAAAAAAGAAAGGATTGTTGAAAGGATATATGCCATCTACTATATCTTTTGTTGATTTATAGTAGGGCTTGTCGTCCATCAACCATTGAATGCTGTCTTTTTCCCACAGAATGCTGAATACATGGAATTTTTGTGAAAAGTCACCGCTGCTTAATGACGTTTGTCCCCCTTTATAACCATGTCCGTTGGTTGCATTTTTCCAATGCCCCGTTCCATACACAGTGCCGGGCGTTTGGCCCACGAGTTCCATAATATCTATTTCGCCACATTGCGGCCAGTTAACAGTAGTTATGTTGCTGCCAAGCGCCCAGATCGCTGGCCACATACCTTTCAACACAGGCAATTTTGCACGGATATCAACGCGTCCGAATTGATACGTTTTTTTGTTCTGCGTGGTCAAACGAGCAGACGTATAATTAAAGCCCTGGTAGGTTTCTTTTCTTGCCTCAATGATCAGGTTTCCGTTGGAAAGAAAAACGTTTTGTGGTCTTCCGGTATAATATTCCAACTCATGATTTCCCCAACCATTGTTGTTGCCTTGCTCTGTATTCCAAACTTTTGTGTCAAGTGCGGAGCCGTTGAATTCGTCGCTCCAGACAAGGGAATAACCGGGATAATTATCAGTCGCGGAGTAACCGTCGTTGCTCGTTGGCAAATAAGTTCCATCAGTATTCAGGATCGTTGCGGTTGATTTTGTTCCACCCAGCAGAGCGTTTTGTGGATTGCTGAATTGCAGATAAAACTGCAAGTCATTTTGCCGCAGGCTATCTCCCTTCACCGTTACATCTACATACGCCTGGGTTGTGCCGGGCTGAATCGTGAGTGTACCATTTGCCGCCACAAAGTCTGTCCCCTGTTTTGCAGTGCCCTCTTGCGTGGCATAGGTGATGGTAATTGGTTTAGTAAAACTTGACCACACACTCACATTAAAGCGAACGGACACATCCGTGGTTCGTCTTTGTTGCGTCACGTCGCTGAGCTGCACGGTAGGCAAATTTTCGATGGGCTGCTTTTCGCTATTATCGCTTTTCTTGCAGGAAAACAGGGATAACGAGAGCAGTAAGACAAGCAAATTCATTGGTTGCATGGGATTTTTTGAAGAGATTTTTTTGGAGGTTGGCGATTCATCCACGCTCGGCTTTTACCCGTCACCAACCCGTTGATTAACAAATGACAGTACATAAAATAGAGTGTCATTTGTTCGTTTTATACTGTTTTTACAATCAATTTTTGTTAAAAAATCCATTTAAACAGGCAAATGCATGAATTACATTTCCAATTGCTTAATAAAGCCAGTCATTTGACTTAATTTTGCAGCCGTTTTCAGGACAATTTGTCCCAAAAAACAGGTTGGCAAAATTCTTGTCAACCCTATGTTCACTGTCAACTTGTAAGAATATGGAAGAAAAAGATGTAAAAACTTCAGCAGAAGACATTAAGAATGTCAAAAATGAGCAGGAAAATAATTCTGGAATGGATATTAACTCCGATTCTGATGTTCCAGGCAACACACACCTAAATGATGCGATGGCAGATATGACCTTTACGGAAAAACTGGAGCAGGATCTGGCAGAAATGAAAGACAAATACATTCGCCAGGCGGCTGAGTTTGACAACTATAAAAGAAGAACAGCAAAAGAACGCATGGAATTGATCCAAACGGCGGGCAAAGATATCATGACATCTTTGCTGACTGTTCTCGACGACTGCGATCGTGCACAGAAGCAGGTAGATGCATCTGAAGATACAAATGTAAAAGAAGGCGTAACACTGGTTTTCAACAAATTAAGAAGTGCGTTGCAAGCGAAAGGCTTGAAACCGATGGTATCGAAAGGTGAAGAATTCAATCCGGACCTTCACGAAGCTATTACCGAAATTCCAGCGCCAACTCCTGATCTTGCCGGAAAAATACTGGACGAAGTAACGAAAGGATATTACCTCGGTGATAAAATCATTCGTCACGCGCAGGTAGTAGTAGGAAAATAAATTAATTCAATCATTCAGTAATATTCACTCAATTATTTACTTGAGGCATGAAAAGAGATTTTTACGAAATACTCGGTGTGCAAAAAGGAGCCTCGGCAGACGAAATTAAAAAGGCCTACCGCAAGGTGGCTATGCAATTTCACCCCGACCGTAACCCTGGAGATAAAGCCGCAGAAGAAAAATTTAAAGAAGCAGCAGAAGCTTACGAAATATTAAGCGACGCTGATAAAAAAGCCCAATACGACCGTTACGGCCATGCAGGAGTAAGCGGTAATGGAAGAGGTGGCTTTAATGGCGGCCATGGCATGAACATGGACGATATTTTCAGTCAATTCGGTGATGTGTTTGGCGATGATATTTTCGGCAATTTCTTTGGTGGTGGTGGCGGCCGCAGAGGCGGTGGCGGAAGATCACGCGGTATTCGCGGAAGTAACCTTCGCGTAAAACTGAAATTAAACTACGAAGAGATTGCTAAAGGTGTTACCAAAAGCATTAAAGTAAAAAAATACGTTTCCTGCACCACTTGTGCTGGTAGCGGGGCAAAAGATAAAGGCAGTGTACAAACCTGTTCGACCTGCGGCGGAAGCGGCCAGGTTCGTAAAGTAACCAGCACTTTCCTTGGTCAGATGCAAACGGTAACTACATGCCCTACTTGTAATGGAGAAGGCACTACGATCACTGCGAAATGTGGTAGCTGTAAAGGTGAAGGTCGTGTATATGGCGAAGAAACAGTAACCATCGATATTCCTGCGGGAGTACAGGAAGGGATGCAATTGAGCGTTGGCGGCAAAGGTAATGCCGGTGAACGCGGAGGAGCACCTGGTGATTTGATCGTTTTGATCGAAGAAGAAAAACACCCTGAATTGCAACGTGATGGTTTGAATGTTGCGTACGATCTGTACATTTCTTTCCCTGACGCTGTTTTCGGAACAAATGTGGAAGTACCGACGATCGATGGCCGTGCAAAAATTAAAATTCCTGCCGGTACACAAAGCGGTAAAATTTTCCGCTTGAAAGGAAAAGGTTTCCCTGCTGTTAATTCGTATGAAAAAGGTGATCAGCTGATCCACGTGAATGTTTGGACACCGCAACATGTGAACGCAGAGGAAAAAGCAATGATGGAAAAACTGCACAAGTCTTCCAACTTCGAACCTAAACCAGGTAAAGACGAAAAGAGCTTTTTCGATAAAGTAAGAGAAATGTTCAGCTAGGTAGAGACGGATTCGATGTGTCTTCCATAATATCATCAAAGACGCCGATTGTTTATAGCAATCGGCGTCTTTCGTAGAGACGCATTGCATGTGTCTCTGGGTGCTGCACCCGAACAATAGTGCCATTAAATAACGTCTTTTGTCAAACATGCTGCGGTATTTGCGGGCATGCAAACATCGACGAGCCATAGACGCATTCAATGCGTCTCTACGGTGTTACAAAATGCAACAACCACTCCCTCGCTTCCTTATCATCTGTAAATGATTTCATGGGAATGGGCGGCGGCTTCAGCCTGAACAATATTTTCATGATAAACTGTGCCAGTCCTGGTTTCGAAACCATCGCCATGGCGGTGTAAATGTTTGGAAGTTGTTCGGTGGAAAACTTTCTCGTGGCCTTATCTGGAACCGGTGAATTTTTCAAATAGATCAATAGCGGCACTTTTTTATTTCCCGTTATTTGCTTTACCAGCTCAACATTTGCAGCAATGTTATCAACGGTTCTTAAAATACTTTTTGAATACGAATACAATATACCATCGTTGTCCAGATAATAATCTGCAATTTCTCCGTGAATAAGTTGTATGTCAGGGGGAGGATTCATTGAAGTGGCGTTTCTGCGAAATTAGAATAAGTAAAAGCTTAGGTGCTACCAATTTTTTACTTTTTACTTTTCTCAATCCTGGTTCTGCCTGTCTTTTTTTCTCTTACCATATATTTTCTTGGCTTTATCAACGAGGGTAAGAAACTCCCGCTGCACCACATCTTTTGGATCGTACGATGAAGCAGCGAGTATGCTTACATCGTTCCAGCCAACAGCTTTCACAAATTTTGATTCACGCAATATAGAACCAAACATAACAACCGCAGAGGCAAAGCGATAGCAGGAATCCAATTTGTCAAAACTTTTGTATGACAACGGGCAGTCGTATGATAGCTTTAACAATGTACTGTCACGTGGTTTCTTATAATCAAGCACAACGGTCGATAATCGCTCTGAAGAAATAGAGTCTGTTATGTGGCCTTTGTTGATGACGGTGGGTTTTATTTCAAACATTGCCATCAGCGTGTGACCGCTGCCCACTTCACCGCCTTCCAGTTCACTGCTGGAATCAATTACAGCATTTACTTTATTATCAAATCCTATCAACCGGTATTCGCTTACCATTTCAGGATTGAAAATAATTTTCAAATTGGCGTCATCTGCAATCGCATACAAGGTTTGCATCAGTTCCTTTACCAACACCTTTTCAGCTTCGCGTTCATTATCAAGATAGGCAAAATTGCCATTTCCTTTTTTTGCCAATATCTCCAGTTTTGAATCTTTATAGTTGCCCATTCCCACTCCCAAACACGTGAGATAAATGCCGGAGTTACGGTAACTCGAGATCAATTTTTCCAGCTCTTCATCGTTCTTCTGCCCTACGTTGAAATCGCCGTCAGTCGCAAGAATAACGCGATTATTACCATTTTTAATAAACTTATTTTGAGCTAGTTTATACGCTTGCTGTATACCAGATTCGCCAGGTGTTTCACCACCAGCGGTCAGTTCTTCTATTGATTGTCTTATTTTGGCTTTCTCCGCTCCCGATGTTGGAGGAAGCCACACGCCAACTGTTCCACCATACACAACAATGGAAATAGTATCTTTTTCACGCAGGTTATCGACCATTAACTTAAATGCCGATTGCAGCAAAGGCAAGCGGTTAGGCATGTCCATAGAACCAGAAACATCAATAAGAAAAACAAGATTACTTGGAGGCACTTTATCAGGATCTGTCTTGCGAGCGCAAACTTTTAGGAACAGCAACTCGTTTTCCTTGTTCCACGGACAACTGCTGAGCCGCGATTCAAAATCAAAATCTTTCCCCTTATCAGGCTCTTTGTAGCTAAAGTTGAAGTAATTGAGCATTTCTTCCATGCGTACAGCATCGGGTGGCACGGTGCTTTGCATGTTGAGAAAACGGCGCACGTTGCTGTAGGCAGCTTTATCAATATTCATGGCAAATCCTGTTTCCGGAAACCGGGAAGCGGGAATAAAATTATTTTCGAGAAGTGTGCTGTAGGTTTCTCCGGCAAAAGTCCAGCGGAGTTTTTCATCCATTTTCAGATCTTTAGTTACAGATGCCAGTCGCGGCTTAGCAGTATTTCCTACTGCCCGTAACATTTTCATTGTAATGGAAAGATATTTCCTGGAGTCCAGTCTTGCACCGGTAAGTCGAAAGCCGTCAAGAGAAAGAGTAATGGAGTCATTGGCAACGTTCGACATGATCCCAAATGAGCCGGAACTCCCGGAGTAGTAAACATACCCCGTTGATTGCAACAGCATTTTTACATTGGAAAGCGGTTTTCCCGACTCATCTATTATTTCGCCACGTAAATAATATTGAGAGAAAAGTTTGGTGTGAAAACTGATCAGCAATAATAATATGCAAACAGTTGATTTCAACGGGTTAAAAATGATTTGTTAGAATTCTCATTCCTCGCAATTGCCCGAACGCAAAACAGTTAGCCTTCCATGCAATTTACTCAGGTTCTCTCCATAAACAACCGATTTATCGAAAAATAGGAAGAAATATTCAATAGGCGCAGATGATAGAAATCAGGTTTGAAGTGGAAAATTGAAAATGATAGGAAATGTAACCGATTTATTATCTCCCATTTTCAACTTCAACTTTCAATTCGCAACTATTCTTCTTCTGCCAGTTGCAAAATCTCTGGCAAGTTCCTCCCAAGTCCGTCATAATCAAGGCCATAACCTACGACGAATTTGTTTGGAATAGCAAAACCAAGATAATCTATTGGAATTGGAAACAAAGTTGCTTCAGGTTTGTGCAGCAATGCAGCGATTTTAAGTGACGCAGGCTGCTGGTGGGTCAATTGAGGTAAAAATTCATTCAGCGTTTTTCCGGTATCAACGATGTCTTCGACGATCACTACGTGGCGATCATAAAGATCCATGTCCAGGCCAATAGCGGTAATTACATGACCGGTTGATTTGGTGCCTTTGTATGAAGCGAGTTTAATAAAACAAATTTCAGCGTCTATTTCCAGCTTTTTAAAAAGATCAGAAGCAAACATGAACGAGCCATTCAATATAGCTATAAACAAAGGACGTTTATCCTTATACTCTGCTTTAATTTCATCCGCAATTCTTGCGATTGCGTTTTGAATGTCATTGTCCGATAAATAAGGTTTAAAAAACTTACCGTTTACGTTCGTGTTAGCCATGTGTTTTATGTTAATCGTGAATGGTCAATGATGAATCGTAAATATTGAGGCCAAAAAAATTCCTAATTCCTAATTTCTAACTCCTAATTCCTGTAAATAATCAACTCCTGCCCCACTTTCAAACTCATGTCCTGCAAATTGTTCCATGTTTTAATCTGTTCTACATTTACACCGTACTTTTTTGAAATGCTGTACAGTGTTTCCTTTGTTTGAACAATATGTTTAGTTCCTGATTGTGGTTGCTGCAAAGATGCATTATTACTCGCAGCATTTATAACAACATTGGACTTTTCTGTTATCAGCGCAGGACGTGTACTTAGCTTCTTTTGCAAACTGATTTTTTCCCCCACTGCCGGGTCCATTTCTTCACTCATTAAATTCAGTTCCAGTAAGCTTTCATAGCGAACGCCCTCTTTCTGCGCAATGTCGTACAAGTCTTCGCCCATTTGCACTACGTGAAATTCGTTGTCGCTTACTTTTCTTTTACGTTGAAGGAAAATAAGTTGATCCTCAGACAATATATCACCATCGCCCTGCTCCATATCATTAAACTCAAGCAATCGGCTTAGTGACAAATGATAATATTCTGCGAGCGCAAGCAAAGATGTTCCCTGCTTAACGTAGGTAACCCGTGTATTGTTTATCTTGAACTCACCATCGGGATAATTCGGAGCGGGTAATGCCACAGCAGTTACAGGTTGGGCGTTGTTTACCGGCTGATCCATTGTTAAGACCGGCACATTGGTCGGTTTGTTTTCAATGGTATTGGAAGCAATTGCATCGTCTGTTGGTTTTGCCTTGCCCAATGCGATCAATGTATATTCTTCCAGGTTGTAGGTTTCTATCAGGTTGATCAATATTTGAGAATAACGGATATTGGTGGCATAGCCTGCTTTCTTTAGTCCATAGGCCCATGCTTTATAATCTGTAGGATCAAGCTGAAACAGAAACGCATAACGCGGACTTGCTTTCAAAAAATCCGAATGATCTTTATATGAATCTGCCGGTGAACTGTAACTTCTGAAACATTCGCCTCTTGCGTCATCATCATGATACACTTTGTCACCCTGCCAGGTGTTTTTACATTTAATACCAAAGTGATTGTTTGATTTTATCACCAGGTCACTCGTGCCGGCCTGTGTTTCATGAATACCCTGCGCCAACTTGATAGCCGCGGGCACACCAGTGCGCTGCTCTTCACTGATCGCGATGTCTTTATAAGCATTGATGTATTGAATAATTACGTCTGGCTTTTGTGCATGCACGTAATGCATACAAAAAAGTGCTGCAAATAAAACTGTTAACCTCTTCAACTGCATTCTTTATTATTTTTTATGCCGATGTTTCAAGGCGAATGCGATTCGCCCCTACGGAAATTTTCAACTCGTATTATTTTTTTACAATAAATAACAGGCCATCCCTAATTGTAAGCAATACCTGCTGTACAGAGGCGTCCTGCTGTATATATTCATTGAAAGCCTGAATGGCTTTTGCATTTTTTCCTTTTACAGGCTCTTCCAACACCTGCCCGTGGAACAATACATTGTCTGCAATAATCAATCCGCCCTTTCTCACTTTGGGCAACACCATTTTGTAATAATCGAGGTAGCCGGTTTTATCGGCATCAATAAATACAATATCAAATGTTTCGGTAAATGTTGGAATAATTTCCACGGCATTTCCGATGTGCAATTGAATGTTTGAAGCTCCTGCCTCTGTAAAATATTTTTGCGCAGTGGCAGCATCTTCTTCTCTTAATTCTATGGTGTGTAAGACGCCATTTTGTTGTAATCCTTTTGCAAGGCAAACGGCGCTATAACCGGTAAATGTTCCTATCTCGAGAATGTATTTTGGGGCAACCAGGCGGCTTATCAATTCGAGGAATTTTCCTTGCACATGCCCGCTGAGCATATGGGCATGATCGTGCATTTGAGTAGCAGCAGATATGCCCTGCATGACTTCGTCTTCCGGCGAGGTAAATTTATCGGCATAGGCTTCTACTAATGAAGAAATCAATTCCATTTTGAGTTGTAAGTTTTGAGTTATAAGTTTTAAGTTATGAGTACTAAGTCGTGAGAATTATAAAAGATCTCATACCTATTACTTAAAACTTACTACTTAAAACTTTTTTTGCAAATATAACTCAACCAGATTCGAGTAGTTATACAAATCAGTCTTATTTGCATTGATTTAAGATATAATTATTGAGCTATATCTAATCGGAAAACTATTTTTTAGAAATTGTTAACAAGCCAAGATACGTTAACAACCCATTGATAATAAGTAACTCAATGCCTATTTGATAGCCCCCTAATAAGTTTGCAGAGTATTTACTTAAGAAAAAACAAATAACCGGCGAAAGCAGACATATGATTGTCACGAGAATGCCATCATTTAATCTGCGCTTGCTCAAAATGCCAAATGAGAACAATCCCAATAGCGGACCATATGTGTAGCCAGCAAGATCAAGTATAATGTTGATAATGGATTTATTGTTGATCCATTTGAATATGAGAATGCACAGCATGAAAATCAAGGCGAATGTAATGTGCACGATCATGCGTGTTTTTTTCTTTTTCTCTTCCGGAATGTCGGTTCTTCTTTTAATACCCAATATATCTATGCAGAAAGAAGAGGTCAAGGCTGTCAAGGCACCGTCTGCGCTTGGGAACAGTGCGGATATCAATCCAATGATGAAGATCAAACCTACTGTTTGAGGCAATAATTTCAATGCAGTGTAGGGAAACAAATCATCACCGATAATGTTTTTGTCACCCAACATCAACGTGTGTTTTCCAAAATCATAAGAAGCACCTTTGTCGATCATGAAAACATACAACAAGCCACCCAATGAGAGGAACAATAGATTGACCAACAGTATCACTGTACTAAAAGTCAGCATGTTTTTTTGAGAATCTTTCAATTTTTCCACGCTGATATTTTTCTGCATCATCTCCTGATCAAGTCCTGTCATTGCAATGGTAATGAATGCACCGCCCAAAATTTGCTTAAGAAAAAACCCTTTGCTCTTCACATCGAAATTGAAAATGTTGGTATAACCTTTTGCAGAAAGCGTTTGCATGGTTGATCCTGCGCCTAAATGCAACTGACTCATGATGTAAATAATACAAACTATTAATCCCAGCAGCATGAATGTTGTTTGCAATGTATCAGTGTACACAATTGTTTTTACTCCACCTTCGAATGTGTACAGCAATATCATTAACAAGATCACAAATGCTGTTACAATGAAAGGCACGCCCATTTCGTCGAGAATAAATATTTGCAAAACATTGATCACCAGATACAAGCGTGCTGTAGCACCAATTGTTCTGGAGATAATGAAAAACAAGGCGCCGGTTTTATAGGAAAAAATGCCAAATCTTTTTTGCAGATAATTATAAATGGAAGTGAGATTGTGCTTGTAGTACAACGGCAACAGCACATACGCCACAATAAAATAACCGATGAAATATCCGATAACCACCTGGAAATATCCAAACCCCTTGAATGCATTTCCTGCAAAGTCTCCCGTTGTTCCCGGAACGGAAACAAATGTTACACCGGATAACGAAGTTCCCACCATGCCAAATGCCACCAGCATCCAGTTAGAGCTTTTATTACCTATAAAAAAAGTATCGTTGGTAGAATTACGTGAAGTGACGTAGGCCACGGACAAAAGGATTAAAAAATATGCAATAACAACAGCAAACAGTAGTATAGATGACATCATGTTTTTTTTAAGAAAGACGGCACACATATGACACGGATTTAGCAGATTAACGCAGATCTTTTATCAGAACCTCTATCTGAAATATGAGATTACCGGTAAGTAATCATCAGCGTAAATCAGTTAAATCTGCGTCATCTGCGTGCCATTGGCGTGCCTTCTTAAATGAAGATATAAAAATCTTTATCAAAAAAAATGAGTATGCTTACATTTGACTTGTATTAATTGACGTTGAAGTTTTAAAACTAAATCCTTTTTTTTCTATGAATATTTCTTCGGTTGCTGTTTTTTGCGGTTCCAATAGTGGGAAGAATCCCGTTTTCGCTCAGCATGCGGCAGAGCTGGGCAAGTTGATTGCCATTCTTAAATTGAAATTGGTTTACGGCGGTGGTAAAAAAGGGCTTATGGGTGCCATTGCCAATGCAGTACTTGCGCACAATGGACAAGTGATGGGCGTCATCCCAAAAATTCTTATTGAATGGGAGCAACAGCACGAAGGCCTTACAGAGCTTGCTATAGTACCTGATATGCACACGCGTAAAAGAACCATTTACGATATGAGTGACGCTGCTATCGTAATGCCGGGCGGCTTTGGCACAATGGACGAATTTTTCGAAATGCTTACCTGGAACCAATTAAAAATTCACGATAAAAAGATCTACATATTAAATAGCGCCGGTTACTATAATAATCTTATCCTCTATCTGAAACAAGCAGAGAAAGAAGGCTTTCTTTATGAGCCAGTAGATGAACGCATTATTTTTTGCGAATCACCGGTGGATATTTTTAATAAGATTGAGTGATCGAACTCTTTGCCACTGAGGCACCGAGAACACAGAGTTTCACCGTGACTTGTTTTTTAAACCACGGAGAAAGGAGTTTTTTTCACAGAGGAAAGGAGAATTTACTTCGTAAATAATAGCAGTTTCAAAAAATAAAGGGAAGAAGAGATTTGTAAAATTTCTCCTTCCCTTTTATTTTTCACTATCAATATAGCCTCTCTCCTTTCCTCTGTGAAAAAAACCTCGATGCACTCTGTGGTAAAACTTGGGCATGCACATAAAAAAAGCCCGGGTTAAACCCAAGCTTCTATTTTGACTTTTAAATTTTTACTTTCTCTACAATCCAAAGTTCACGCCGAAACTAAAGAACGGCTTGTCGCCATACGGCGGCATATCTCTTTCTCCCAACAAATCGTATTGCACCATTAAGATAATTCCACTGCCTCCGGAGCCCATTGGAATAACGCCACCGGCGCCAATCAATAACGCCGGACGAACTTCACTATCCTTTGTTTGCGTAGGCCCATCAGCAGCATTATGAGGTATGTACTTACCCCAGGTATAGTTTGCTTCAGGTTGAAGCTGCGCAAACAATTGCGGGATCGGATAAACCCTTCCGAAGACATTCAAACCGGCAATACCATACTGATTTTTACCGTATCCATCATCATATGAATAATACTGGCCGTTAATTCCGATGCCTGCAGCTATGTATCTGTTAAAGCGATAACCCAACTGCGGAGATACATTTACAAATGTGTTGTAGCTGCTAAAACTTAAGCCGAAGTTGCCACCAAAGAAAAGTTTGCTTTTATCAAACCCCTTTTCTCCGGATGAATTATCGGGCTCGTACTGAGCATGCAAAGCGGTTGATGACACACAGATGCAGAGTAAGCACAAAGTAGCCAGTTTCAATAATTTCATACTTAAAATTTTAAATGGTGCTGTTGATTTTCAGGGGTACTTGGTCAAAGCTCATTTAAAAAATCTTTCCGGCGTTCAATATATTGTTCGGATCAAACACCTTCTTAATGTCCCTCATTATTTGAAGCTGTGTGTTATTGAATACAATATCCATGTATCCCTTTTGCACCAGCCCAATTCCATGTTCGCCACTGATCGTTCCACCAAGGCTTTTAACCAATTCAAATAAAGCTCTGAGACATTCAACCATTTGAGGATCATCCTGGCTATTTTGAAGCCCCTCTTTTTTAATACGGATATGCAAATTACCATCGCCGGCGTGACCATAGCACACTGCATGAAAATCATACTTGCGGCCAAGTTCTTTTACTCCTCTGATCAATTTCGGCAATTCCGCTCTTGGTACAACTGTATCTTCTTCAATGGTGTAACCTTGCAATTTCACTGCTTCTGCAGCACGTCTGCGAAGCTTCCACAATTCTGCTTTCTGCTGTGCGTCATCTGCAAAGTACACTTCTCCGCAATCAAACTGTGTTAATAACTCACTAATTGATTCCATCTCACTCATCAGTGCGTCCATGTGATTGCCGTCTACTTCAATGATGAGGTGTGCGGCCGTATCGTCAGTAACCTGAACCGCAGTACTGTCAACCATTGCCGCAGTAATTTTCAACGCATCATATTCTACCAGTTCCAAAGCACTTGGCGTAAATCCTGCGCGGAAAATAGCACTTACAGCCTCGCCAGCTTTTTCCAATGATGTAAATGGCACCAACATCAGCAAGTCATATTTCGGAAGCGGAATCAGCTTCAATACTATCTTAGTGACAATTCCGAGCGTTCCTTCGCTGCCTACAACCAGCTGCGTAAGGTTATATCCTGTAGAATTTTTTAAAACGTTCGCTCCGGTCCAAATCACCTCGCCGGTTGGCAACACAACTTCCAGGTTCAACACGTAATCTTTTACTACACCATATTTGACAGCTTTAGGACCTCCACTGTTTTCAGCAATGTTTCCGCCTATAAAACAGGAACCTTTGCTGCTTGGGTCCGGAGGGTAAAAAAGACCTTTCTCCTTCACTGTTTCTTGTAAAACCTCTGTGATTACACCTGGTTCAGTTGTAACCTGGAGATTTTTTTCGTCTATACTCAAAATGCTATTGAGACGCTCTGTTGACAAAACTACACCACCTAAATGAGGCAAAGCGCCGCCGCTAAGGCCGGTACCTCCGCCGCGTGGCGTTACAGGAATGCCGCTAGCATTACAAATCTTCATTATTTCGCTGATTTCCTCTGTTGTGCGAGGTTTTAATACAACGTCGGGTAAAAACAAAAGGTGCTCGGTTTGATCGTGACCGTAATCATGGAGTGATTCCTGGTCATAAAGCACATAATTTTCTCCTAACAGATTGGTAAACAATTTGATGTGATCAGCAGTTATAGCAGATTTTCTCGTCAAAGTCGCTTGCATCGAAAATAGAATTTTTGTGGCGCAAATATAAGAAACCGTGGGCAGAGGAAGCTCACGGTCTGCCGGATAAATATAATTTTAGAATATATACTTTGAATGTCAAAACTATACGCAACGATTTAAGAATAAATTAGGTCAAGATAAGTGTTATGACAAAAAGCTTTCTGATTTTTGCAGTAAGTTAATATTAGTAGTACCATTTAAAAAACAAGTGACCGAGATGAAAAAGTCTTTTTTGCTGATGCTTGCCGCACCCGTTTTGTTTTTAGGATGTTCCAAGAAATCAGATACGTGTTCAGATCAGGACAAGTCTGTTGAGGCCCCTGCAATGCAAGCGTTTTGTGTGAGTCAGGGATTGGATTACCAGGTTGACAATGCAGGTAACTATTACCAGATAGATTCAGTAGGTACGGGACCTGCCGTATTAAGTGCGTCAGACACTGTGGTTATTAGTTATGTAGGAAAAACCTTAGACAATAAGGTTTTTGACCATGCCGATTCTGTAATGGCGTATGCAGGCACTTTTATTCCGGGCTTCCAATACGCATTGTTGAAAGTGAAAAAAGGTGGCGGATTACAAATTGTGATGCCTTCTTACCTTGCTTATGGCTGTACCGGCAACGCCGCCATTCCACCAAATAGCCCATTGTACTTTCAAGTTAAATTGCTGGATGTTAGAAATTACAAGCAATAGTTGATTAACCTTTTTAGTGGACGGTTTCTATATTGAGCCCAACTTTCGTTGGGCTTTTTTGTTTGCTGGACGTGTCGCTCTACTATTATAATAATAGCATGTTCAAAAATAAAACGCAGGCCTGTCCCGTCATTGCGAGGCCAGCGGAGAATGAATATCCGAACGAAGAACGAAACTCAAGCAATCAACAAGTGGCCGAAGCAATCTCCGCAGCGAGCTGCAATCTTTTCGAATCATGATCTGATAATTTGATGTTCAAAATGTTGGCGCTACTTGCTGATGAGATTGCTTCGGCCGGATGCTTTATTGATTACTTCTCTTCAGTTTACGCTTGCTTGTTGTTATGCAGGGGCCTCGCAATGACGTGCAGAGTCTCTATGTTTTGTCAGACAACCTGTTGTTACTTCACTAGGATCACCGTCCCTTTTAAAGATTGGGGTTTTCCTTGCTTGTCAACAACCTCAGCGAGGTAGACGAAAGTCTCGGCTTGAGTAATATGAACGCCATTTACTTTACCATCCCATCCAAAATGTTTGTCATTCGGTAGAAAGTTTTCTCTCATAAAAACACGTCTTCCCAACCTATCGTAGATGCTAAACTTTTTTACGAAGACTATCGAGCATCCTTTGACATAAAACACTTCGTTCTGACCGTCGCCATTTGGCGTAAATGCGTTTGGCATTGCTATACCGGTGCAGGGGCTATTAACCGGCACATCAATATTTTTGATAACAGTAATTACGATATCCTTTTCTACAGCACAACCTTCAGGTGTTGATGCAGTGAGACGATATTGCGTGCTTGCAGTTGAATTGAAAACAGGGTTTGCACAATCATAACATGAGAGGCCCGTTTGCGGATACCAATTGAATTGTAAATTATCCCCAGTTGCACCAGCGTGAAGAATAATATTTTCGCCAGTCTTAACAGAATAGACACTTGCTGCGGCCATGAATGAAGGCGCTATTGAATCGATCTTTATATTCTTTTCTGCGGTACCGGAACAATAGTCTGCAGCGTCAACAGTCAGTTTCAAATTATGAGCGCCGGGCAATCGGTAATCATTCGTGAAATTTGCTTCGTTGCCCAAAGTCACACCATCTATTTCCCAGTTAAATGAAATCGGCGAATCGCTTCCGTTTATTGCTGACTTATAGTCCAGTGCAGTCACATTTTTTTCGAGACAAATCACCTCTTCACCTTCAATCGAAACATCCGGCTTTTGATATATATGCAGCGGCATTGTTGCAGAAGATGAGCATTCATTTTGAGGGCTTTTTACAGTAAGTGTTATTGGGTGGTCACCTGCTTCAAACGAGTGAACAGGCTGGCTCTCCGCTGATATTGGGCCATCACCGAAATCCCAATTGTAGGATGCTGCGCCGATAGAATGATCAATAAAACTTACCGGAACCGGCCCGCATTGCTTGCTGTCGATCATTTCAAACGCAGCTTTTACATTTACTATCTTGATGTAATTGTCTTTTACAACTTCATCTTTACAGGTATTCATTTGTTTTTCGGCAACTGCTAGTTTTACGCTATACAGGCCGGTATTTAAATATGTGTGCGAATGAGAGACACTTGTTGAACCGGTTTCTCCGTCTCCATAAACCCATGTATAATTAAGTTTGTTTCCTGTTGACGCATCTTTTAGCTTCACGTCGTTTTCGTTGCAGAGCAAGGTTTTCTCAGCTTCAAAGGATGCTTTTGGCCAATAACTTTTAATGTATGAGGAAGATGTTTTTGCTGCAGAAATACAACCCTCATTATCTGTCACAATCAGCTTTATGGAATATCCTTTGTACGCATGATTCGTATTTGAAAAAGGAAATACAACCCCGTCGGCATTCATCGGATGGGTACCGTCAAATATCGCTGTAGGATCAGCAGGGCCCGAGGTTCCCGTTTCCCAAACGTACCATTCCCATTTATTAATCGCGGCTGTCTTATCTGGCACTGACGCATCCTTGATCGTTCTTGTAAAATTTTCTTCTTTGCAACTCGTGACGCTGGTGGCTTTAAATTTCGCGACCGGCCCCCTAATATGGATCACATTAGGATACTCAAATGTCCGCGAGCAGCTGTTTGTATCAACGATGGCAAGCTGTACGTTGTATATGCCGGGATCATCGAATGCGTAGGAAACGCTGGCGTCAAATTTGGGCGAAAGTTTCGTGTTTGTTTTAACAGTTAATTTCCCGTCTCCAAAGTCCCATTGGTATTTGTTGATGTATTGCGATTTGATGCCAAGGGGAACAAAGGTTACTTTGTTTTGAAGGCAGGTTTCCAATACGTCGACAGTAAATGAAGGCTGTTCATTAACCACAAAAACGGTTCTGCTGGCAATGGAGAACTGCTGAGTGATGACATTTTTCTTTTTTAAAGAAACAACATATGTCGCTGAGTTGGAAACGCCATACTTATGGGCAATAGAAGCAGGAACCGGCATTTCATTTACCATAGTACCGTCTCCAAAGCTCCATTCTACTACCTGCCATTCATCTTGGGGATCGGTATCTGAAAAAACAAATGCTGTTCTGTCTCCACAGTCAACAACAGCCGAAATATTGTTTTCGATCGTTTGCTGCGCTTGTAACTGCAATGAAAAAACTGTGGCCAGTAAGAAAATCAGATAACGCATACTTGCTTCGTTTGAATAATGAAAACAAGTATCTGGCAGGCATAATGAGGAATACCGATCTAACGGTGAGCAATAATAGTAATTTTCTTAAAAATGGGTACAAACAAAAAAGCGCTTCTCCAGGAAGCGCTTTTTATACAGAATATATCTATTACATTTTGAAACTTGGGCACCACGACTGTCTCGATTCCTTGTCAGGATATAATCCTTTCTTTATAAGCGAAAATTCTACAGCACCCCGGCCACCGTTATAGGCTTTTAAACCTGAGGTAGTGGCATCATATGTAAAGTTGAGACGAAAATCATTGATCTCAAAACCAAGTTGCGGTATGAATGCATCGCCGGGACGATAGAATATGCCGCCGCTTACAATGGTATTGCCGTCGCCGGACAAGTTATAATCCATACTTAAACCTCCGGTAAACTCTGATGCGCTTGCCTGGTTGGTATAATAGGCCATCGGATTAATAATTACCTGATTGCTCAATTTTAGGCTGGCGTTTACGAATCCAATATATCGTGCAGACAACCTGTTGTCATATACTGAGCTCTCTACAAAAAATCCTTCTTTTGGTCTGTTAATGTGCTGAACAGAAAAGCCTCCGTTTAAGTAAATATTCTGCGTTGGAAAATAAGCATAGTTGACACCCACCTGAACATCCATGTAATTAATCGACGTTGTATTAAACACTACGCTTGTCGGCATTCCTGATTCAAAAAAGCCGGTAGCATCATTAAACTGATCGGGGAACGTAAGCTTCGTAGGATCTATTCTTTTCTGTGCCCAACCAAGGTTGAATCCTGCTGTCAGCAAACTTGATAACCCCAGCATTTGATGATAGGCCAGCGATCCGTACACTTTTGTAGAAGTAAGATTTCCACTACCCGCCTGATCGCGAAGGATCACACCACCTACGCCCAGCCAGGCGTTGTCAAATCTGTCGCGCATTATCTGCGCATCTCCCCAAATACTCATTGTTTTATATGGAGACGATAGAACGTTCATATATTGACTGCGGTAATTGGCACCCAGGCGATAGTCTGCATCTGGAATAAATCCTGTGTTCGCAGGATTTACCAATAAAGGCGAAGCGTACCATTGAGAATAATGAAGGTCCTGTGCCTGAATATTTTTTGTAGCAAAAAACACTACAGGGCATAGAAGCAACAATATCTTCACCATTATCTGTTTCCCTCTAATGCGTGAATTGTTTAGTGCGTCTATTTTCATGGGTCTTTTTTTTTGATCAATCATTCTTCAAATCTTTTCGACATTTATGATTGTCGAATTAATAATTAATAATTAACAATTAATAGGAACGTCTCTAAGTATTTCATCTCTCCGCAGTTTTGACGATGCATTTCGTCAGCGATTTACACTATTAATTTTTAATTATTAATTATTAATTCGATTTTATCTTATCAACGTAATATCTCCCTTCCTGCTTAGCTTTTCCCCGTCTACAAATTCAACTTCCAGTGTATAGCCGTACACATCCATCGGTTGTACTACACCGTTAAACCTGCCGTCCCAGCCTCTTCTCCTGTCATTGGTTTCAAAAACTTTTTGTCCCCAACGGTTATAAATTACCCATTTCATGGTATTGATGCCAAATCCATGAACATATATTGTGCTGGCAGAAGTTGGCCCTAGTGGTGTGAATGCATTCGGCACATCCAGCTTAGGAACAACTATCGCCTTGATAAAGTTGCAAGCTGTGTCATGGCAACCAAAAGCATTTACTGCATCCAGACATGCTTCAAAAGTGCCTGAAATATTATACTGGTGATCGATGTCATTGCGGCTGCTTGTTATTAAGGAATCCCCATCACCAAATCTCCATGCAAACTGAATGGCATCGGTAGATGAATTGTTGGTGAATGTTGTCGGTCTATTTTCCGCAGGCGTTAAAGGCGCATACGTATATGCCGCTGTAGGGCTAGTGTGCACGGTTATGGTGAATGTTGTATCGTGTACCTTATTACAAGTATTATCGTCGTATGCCGTCAACTTCACAGTGTACACGTTTGGTCCCGGCGGATAAGTGTGTGAAGGATTTATATCATGCGAGATAGGCGATCCATCACCAAAATCCCAATCAAATGTATCACCACCCAAAGATGTATTGTGGAAGACTGCGGTATATGGCGCACAACCTTCTCCCGGTGTTTCAAACTGTGCTTTAACGAGAGGTGATACACGCAAAGACTCTGACAATGAATCCGGCGAATTACAATATCCCGTATCGGCGAGTATTAGTGTAACCTTATATGTTCCTGGTGCAGCATAAGAGTGCGTTTGAGGAGCCGTGCCACTTGCGATTCTTGTTCCGTCACCAAAATCCCAAACAAAAGAAGTATTTGTAAACGGCGCACCACTGATTACAGACGAGTTGTTTGTAAATCGATAATCGAGCGCTTCACAAGGTTGTAATTTTTGAAAATCGAAAGCGAAGTTCACTCTGTCATCTCCCACACGTACAACGGTGTACGCGGTGTCGCGTATGTTACAACTGCTGGAATCTATACCGATCAACATGACTTTGTATGTGCCGACATTTGCGTATGTGTGCGTTACATCAAAATTGGTGGTAGCCAATTGCGGACTGCCATCACCAAAATCCCATATATAACTAACGGCATTTAATACGGTGTCTTTAAATTCAAAGTCTGCAGGTGCGCAGCCTTTACTTCTTACTTTACCGGCCACAAATGATTTTACACCGCTACCTACACCGGCATAGTTGAAAACAATTTTTACCGCAGCCAAATTACATTCTGCACCGCTTCCTGTTCCATTTGCACCGCTCCATTTATTTGAGCAACAAACCGCTCCGGCTGTTATTGGAAACTGCGGTCTCGGTGCTGTTGCAGAAGACAAACAGTTTGCGCACATCGCCTGGTAGATCACACCATTCTGGTCGAAGCGGCTGGTGCCTCCGTCAACGTGTTCAGGACCGCCACTGTTTTGACCAAAGAATGTTCCGTATAGTTGTGAAGCTGCGTTTCTTTTGATTACAATGAAATAAAAGTCTGCATTATCAGGGGCATCGCTTTTTATAGCATCAGGCGTTACGCTCATGCCGCGAACGCCTTGCATGTTAAAGCTTCCGTATGCTTTTCCCCAGCCGGAGATATACATATTTTCGCAACGATCTACCAGGAACGCCACAGGCGACATATTCGGTGCACTTAAAGAAGTTCCGAATTTTGTTCTGAAAACCCAGTCAGACAAATCTTCTTTTAGTTTACCTACAAACTGACATCCGCTCTGTGACCACGCCGCATTTATCGCCGTCCAGTCACCGGTACTAATTCCCATTACGTAAGGAAAATTATCGCGGTCAAATTGAATACCGTATACTACATCGGTTTTCGATGTACCGAGGTAGGTCATCATTTTTAAAGTCGCTTCATCATTGGAAAATGCAGCAACAAAGCCATCGCTTTCGCCACCGGCATAAGTGGGTTGTACAACGCCTGCTGTTGTAGGCAGGTTGGTGCTATTCGTACCACCGGCCACATACACGTCCTGCGATTTTTGATCGAGGGCCAATACAAAAGCCGCATCGTCACCATTTCCACCGATATATGAGCTGTATAAAAGTTGCGAAAAAGCCGCATCAACTTTTATGATAACACCATCCTGTTTGCCGCCGGAATTTTTTTGCATCGCGTTAGACGTTGTTGGAAAATCTCCGGACTGAGTACAAGATGCCAGATAAATATTTCCGGTTCTGTCAAGGATCACTTCACTACGGGCATCGTCGCCATAAAAGTTAATAAGGCTTTGGTTGCGCGTAATGCTGCTGTGGCTGTCTCCAATGTTTTGTCCGTCATTTCCGGAACCGCCAATTACCAGTGAACCCAGTAATTGTTTTCCATCGAAACTAATTTTTGTGATCACGATGTCCCAATTATTGGCGCTACCATTTACCTGGCGAATAGTGGATGGATAATCTGTGGAAGTGGTTCTTCCCGCAATCACCAAATTACCATTGCCATCGGCAAACATACTGTGCGGTTGTTCTTTTCCGCTTCCTCCGATGTAAGTACCAAACATACGTTGCGTTCCTGAAGGATTGAACCGCATGATACCCATGTTAAACATTTCCTGTCCTTTTCCTGAGTAGGTGCTTTGGAAGGCACCGGCTGTGGTAACAAAGCCGTTGGCAAATACGATACCACCTGCATAAAAAGAACCATCGCCTCCGTAAGTTGCCGTATAACCCCAGTTGTCTGCGCGACTTCCGGTAAAGCTGGCAAATATCAATGCAGGATCAATGATCAACGTTTCACTGCTCTGAAAGCTTTTCAGCTTGAACGTTACATTGTTGCCATTAATCACATACTTACAATCGATCTTTACTCTTGTACCATTTTGAAACTGGTAGGTGTAAGGAGCCAGTTCTGTTACATCACCTACCGATGTTTTAATAACAAGCTCGTTGTTCTTATTGACGCTTAATTTATCCGCTCCGCGAAACTGCATCACAATTTTGGAAGGATCGCCACCCGGGTTTACAATAAATTCGTATTTCGCCAAACCATCGTTGGTGAAGTAACGTACATCAATATTCGGATAAATATTCTTGTACAGAACGGACTGATAAACTTTACAGCCGCCTGCCCATTTTGACTTATCATTTCCTATGTAATAGTTGTAGTAGGTGTCCTGTGGTTTTTCACCAACGATCTCTGCATTTTCATTGGCTCCCACAAAATCCATGAAATACATGTGAGAGTGCAAGATGTGTTGTGTATTGTCTTCCATTTGAGTGGAACCTGATCCATCTGTGCGAATTGGGCGGGAGTGCAAAGTATCTGCGGGATTATATCTTACGTGACCAATATTTTCCATGTCCTGTGTATTGCGCTGCAATACGGCGATGCCATTTTTCCGGAGGAAAAAAGCGCCTGAACCAAAATCTACCTGAAACTGAACTTGCTTATCCCACTGTCCTTTATTTTCAACAAACTCAAGGCTATTAAAATTACCGCCCGATTGCGCCAATAATTGTAAGCTGCTTACCAGGAGGCATAATATGATAGTTGTAGTTTTCATCAAGTTGTCTAGCTTTATTTCTAATTTACGAAATTTTGCTCCAAGCCGTTTTTCCCTTTTGCGATTGCAAAAAGCGTTTTAATCTTTCATTCGCTTTCTCTGAAAGGTCCGGATCTTCCTCCAGTATTTGTTGCGCCATTTGCTTGGCAGCATCCAGCCACTGTTTATCTTGTAACAAACTCGCCAGTTTAAAATTCAGCATCCCGCTTTGCCTTGTACCTTCAATATCCCCGGGTCCCCGCAGCTCCATATCCTTTTCGGCAATCTTAAACCCGTCGTTTGTTGCGGTCATTATTTTCAATCGTTCTTTCGCCTCGCTTGAAAGTTTATTACCCGTTAGTAAGATACAATAACTTTTATCACTTCCCCTTCCTACTCTTCCTCTCAACTGATGCAATTGTGACAACCCAAATTTCTCTGAACTCTCAATCACCATCACGCTTGCATTTGGAACATTCACGCCCACTTCGATCACAGTGGTTGATACCATGATTTGAGTGTCGCGTGTAATGAAACGTTGCATGTTGGTATCCTTTTGCTCAGCTGGCTGTCGTCCATGCACCATACTGATCCAATACTTTGGTTCGGGGAAAAATGCTTTCACATTTTCATACCCCCGCATAAGGTTCTCATAGTTTATTTTTTCTGATTCTTCAATCAAAGGAAAGATTATGTACGCCTGCCTGCCTTTGGCAATTTCCTGTTTTATAAAGTCCATCACAGAACCCCTTGCTTGTTCAAAACGATGAACCGTGGTCACAGGTTGCCTGCCGGGCGGCAATTCATCTATTACACTGTAATCAAGATCTCCATAAGCAGTCATGGCGAGGGTACGTGGAATGGGTGTTGCAGTCATAACAAGTACATGAGGTGGTATGTTCGCTTTTCGCCATAATTTCGACCGCTGCTCTACTCCAAAACGATGCTGTTCATCAATTATTGCAAGACCAATATTTTTAAATTTTACCGGGTCCTCCAACAAGGCGTGGGTACCTATGATCAGGTTAAGTTCTCCGCTTTCCAATGCAGCCAAAATCTCTCGCCTTTCTTTCGCTTTTGTAGAACCAGTGAGCAACCTAACCGTTACCGGCAGGTCCTTTACCAACTCGCTGATCCCCACAAAATGTTGATTGGCTAAAATTTCTGTCGGAGCCATCATGCAACTCTGAAATCCATTATCCACCGCCAGCAACATACTCAGCAATGCAACAATGGTTTTTCCGCTACCCACGTCTCCCTGCAAAAGCCTGTTCATTTGTCTGCCATGCGCCGCGTCCTGTCTTATTTCCCTCAACACTCTTTTTTGCGCCCCGGTAAGTTCAAAAGGCAAACAGGTTTTATAAAATGAATTGAATAATTCGCCTACTTGTTTAAAAACCACGCCATGCGAAAAACGGTGACGTTCAGATTTGATAAGATTCAATCTTAACTGAGCCATAAAAAGCTCTTCAAACTTGAGCCTGTTAAGCGCATTTTGATAGGCAGTAAAGTTCGCTGGAAAATGAATATCGTTGTATGCTTTGTACCTGGGAATTAAGTTAAGTGATTGCAAAAGTTTATCAGGCAGATTTTCCGGTATATCAGCGGGCTGTAAAGCTGTTAAAAGGCCCCAGGTCAGCTTGCCGATTTGCCTGCCGCCAAGCTGCTTTTGTTTTAATTTTTCTGTTGTAGGGTAAACGGGTTCAAGAAACCCTTTTCCCTCAGATTTTTCGGGGCTGAAGGCTTCTATTTCCGGGTGCGTTATTTGTGGATAACCGCTAAAAAAACTAGCCTTGCCATAAACGAGATATTCCTTCCCTACCTCGAGGGATTTTTGTACCCAGTTAATTCCCTGAAACCAAACAAGTTCCATTGTACCAGAGCTGTCTCTAAGTTCCCCTACCAGTCTTTTTGCCCTGTTTTCACCAAGCACGTGCAAACTCATCAATCTACCTGCAACCTGCACCTGATCTGTTTGAGGGGTAATTTCCCGTATGAGTTGCACCTGCGTTTTATCAACATGCCTGAAGGGAAAATGCTCAAGCAGATCTTTAAAAGTGAAAATATTAAGCTCCTTTTTCAAAATGTCTGCCCGCAAAGGGCCGACACCTTTCAGGTACTCGATCGGACTAGCTAATATGGACGGAGTGGTTGCGATAAAAACTGTTTATCGACAAATGTAACCCCTAATTTGAAAATTTGAAGATGGGAATACAGAATGTGCTGATTTGAAAATTTGAAAATTTGAAAATGAGAGGTGCGATTTCGTGAGAAATGTGGGCCACGACAATTAGCAATTAACCCAGAATTAATTTTCATACAACATCCACGCATGCCGCACAGAAAGCATTTTCAAATCTTCAAATCTTCAAATCTTCAAATTCTCACATTCCGCATTTCAGCGTTTCTCGCAAATAATCTATCTTGTTGAACCATTACATCTTTATGCGACCAATTACTACACCATCATACGTTACAACTCATTACCACGATAAAAATTATTTTTTAGAACATATTGATGAAATAAGAAAAGGTATTCAGAGCCTTATAAAAGGAGATCAGATTGATGTGAGTGTTGTGATTCCTGCCTATAATGAAGAAGAAAAAATTTTGCGCACACTGGCTTCTCTTTCTAAAACACAAACGAATCTTTCGGTTGAGATATTAATCGTCAACAATAATTCTTTTGATAAAACAAAAGAACTCGCTGAACGTGGCGGCGCCAATGTGATAACGGAAACGAAACAAGGTGTGCAAAATGCACGCACGGCAGGCCTTCATGCAGCGAAAGGAAAACTCATCATTAATGCAGATGCAGATACAATTTACACGCCGTACTGGGTGGAGCTAATGACTAGTCCTTTGAAGGATGAAAATATTTCTATGGCTTATGGCAAATTCGCTTTCTTTCCTGAAAGCGGAGCACCAAGATTGTTATACTTCTTATACGAAACTTCCAGCGATCCATACAAATGGTGGCTGGCAAAAACAAAAGAAGAAGCGATGTTTGTGTACGGTTGTAGCTCCTGCTACCGCAAAGAACAAGCGATTGCTGTAAACGGTTTCGAACATCCGCCGGGAACAAATGAAGACGGGTATCTTGGCTATAAACTGCGCACAAAGTTTGGCAAACTACAAAAAGTTACATCTAACAAAGCTCTCGCCTGGACGAGTGATAGAAGATTGATTGAAGGTGGCGGAGTTTTTGCTTCGTTTACGAGGCGATTTAGAAAAGCGTTAACGCAAAAGATAGATACGAGCAATTTAGAAAAAAGTCAATCTTAAACCCTTTGGTTTTAATGACTGCCGGCACAGATACGCCATGCCGCACAAGCTAAGATACATATCCGCGCCAACAGTGTGTGGGTGCTGCCAACACCAAAGCTTCTCTAATTCCTATTTCCTCACATAAACTTCCACCCACGCTTGCCCACTCGGCTTACGGGGAGCAGTAAACGAATCTACACGTTTGTAGTATTGCATCAAGGTGCTGCGTACTTCGAAGGGATAGAAATTGTTGAGGTAAGGAATGTATTCAAACATCACGATGTCGTAGTAATTGTTTTTGATGCGGTCGCAAAACATTTGCGTTTCTTTTTCAAACATACCCACGCCTTTGTGGAACCACAACGGATATTCGCTTCCGGTTTCCAATGAAAAATGAAGATCGTTTGCAAGAGATGTAAGCTCGCTCATGTTAAGCACCTTTGCATCGGGCTTTTTAATTTCCGGCATTTGCATGATGCGATGAACGCCGTCAACCGTTGGGCCGGGCAAGAGCATTCCTTTAAACGATGGAAGTTCAATGCCGCGCCACAGGAACAATGGAACGTCGGTTGTATCGGCAGGTAAAATGAGGTAAGTATTTTTGTTTACAACCGTGGGGTCCGTTTTCTTATGACCCAAAATTATTTCCGCGTATTTATAAACATATCTCCAGTAAACCTGGCTCCACCAAAGCATTACAGCCAATGTGCAAATAACAACAGTAGAAGTTGATTCGAAATTTACCGGCAAATATTCTGCAAGAAGCACCAGTATAAATGCGATGGCAAAACTGTGAAAGAAAATATTATTGTCTTGCGGCACATAACTTGTCACCTGAAATATAGCAGCTTCTACGAGGATACCTAAAGCAAGCAGTGAAAAAACGATCAACGGCTTGTTTGACCAAAAAGCATTCGCACCTTTCTTCTTGTATTGAACGAACAACAAAACAATAATAACACCGATGTAAAATTTTATCCATTGCGAAGCGCTAAAAAATTCATCAGCAATATCCATTGCTGAAAAGCGTGATGAATGTGGCGGCTGACCATGATTGAACCAATAGCCAAAACCATATTTAAGAAATGGCACAACAAACAAACATCCGATGATTATTGTGATTGCGAGGAAATACATTGGTTGTCTCCAATCTTTTTCATTGTAAGAACTATAGCAAACAAGTGCAGTACAAATCAGATAACCCAACGCACCGCCATCCTGTTTGGTAAAAAAAGAACAGAGAGTAAACAGCACACCTGCTATCATATAAGTGTAGCGCCATTTGCGCCCTTCACCAAAAATAAATTTCAAGATAAAAGCGATGCCCACAAATTCATACACGATCACTGTGTGGTTATACCATGGCCAGTAATTGAGAAACGAAAAAGAAAAAACATAAAGGCTCACACATACAAAACGTATTCCTTCCTTTACAGAAAGACTTTTTAATATTGACCTGAAAGCCAGTCCAGACATGATATTGATTAGTACCTGCGCTTTCACGAGAGTGATTAATTGAGGTCCAAAGATTTTAAAAAACATAGCAGGAATAACCCAAAACATACATCCTGTAGGAATGCCAAAATCTCTGAAGGGCATTTCGCCAAGGTATAAACGATAAGCGCCTTCATAGGAAAGAAAAATATTCAAACGATACGGAAATGTTCCAAAGACGGGTATAAAAGCTATGATTATAATCAGGAAAATTTCTGCCCAGGCTAATATTCGCTTCATAATAAGGTTGTTGGTCAATGATGGCGAAAATTACTACATGGTTATCTCTTTACAAAGTATTGCACAAACTACCTTTATATAGTATCTTGGCATTGAATTTTATAATCAATCCGCCGGGACCTTGCAGGTTCAATATCCTTCTGCTTGCGAAAAAGCATTTTCCGGAGTTTTAAAACACAACCAACCAAATTCGTACTGATGGGCAGTTACATAAAATTGTTACGACCTAAGGACTGGGCCAAGAACTTATTTCTTTTTATACCCCTGATCTTTTCAGGTTTTGAGCATCTCACAAAAGAAAATATTCTTGCACTTATTATTGGCTTCTTCGCTTTTAGCTTTGTCGCGAGTTCAATATACATTATCAATGATTATCGTGATATTGAGGATGACCGCAAGCACCCCAAAAAAAGCAAAAGACCTTTGGCAAGTGGGGCTGTAAGCAAGCAGGCGGCCATTGTTATTTTTGTGTTACTTCCAATTTTAGGCTTCATCTTATCTTACTTAGCAGATAGAACGTTGCACTTCACATTTGTTCTGGCTTTTTATTTCGTCATGAATCTTGCCTATTCATTTGGTGCAAAAAATATTTCCATACTCGACATCATGATCATAGCAGTTGGGTTTGTGCTTCGTGTAAAAGGCGGTGGACTTATTGCCCACATCAACCTATCATTGTGGTTGAATCTCATGGTGTTCCTGCTTTCGTTGTTCATGGCTATCGCCAAACGTCGTGATGACATTCTTTTGAAGATTGAAACCGGTACAGACATGCGCAAATCAATTAAAGGTTATAACCTCGATTTTCTGAACACCATGCTGGGATTGTTTAGCGCCATCATCATTGTTACGTACATAATGTATTGTGTATCACCGTTCACTATAGAAAAATTGGGCACTTATCAGCTTTACTATACTTCTATTTTTGTAATTGCCGGCTTGATGCGATATTTGCAATTAACATTGGTTCAAAACCAAGCCGGATCTCCAACCGAAATCCTGTACAAAGACCGCTTCATTCAAATCACTTTATTACTGTGGATAGCCAGTTTTTACATGATTGTTTACCTTAAGGAATTAACCTTTTTAAAATCGTACTAGCAAAGGCTCCAACAGTTGCGCATACATAACAATCTCTACCCAACTGTTGAAATATTGCCGTTGTACGAGTCACCACAGAATAAAACTTTTTTATGAAAAAGCAAATCGCCAACTGGGGAAACTATCCGGTAATTGAGAGTGATGAAAAATTATTTTCATACACAGACGAACTCGATAAACTGGTAGCTCAGCCGAAAAGCTACATAGCACGCGGTAACGGCCGTTGCTATGGCGATGCTTCTTTGGCAGACAACACTATTTCCACACTTAAGTATGACAAGGTTTTATCGTTCGATACAGAGAAAGGTCTGCTCGAGGTCCAGAGTGGCATTACACTGGATCAGGTGCTTGACATTATAGTGCCGAAAGGCTGGTTCCTTCCTGTTACTCCGGGTACTAAATATATAACCATTGGCGGTGCGATTGCAAGTGATGTACATGGAAAAAATCATCACGTAGATGGCGCATTTTCTCATCACGTTATTGAGATGGATGTTTTGCTGGCAAACGGTGAAACTATCACCTGCTCTCCTACAAATAATAATGATCTGTTCGAAGCAACCTGCGGTGGCATGGGCCTTACCGGCGTGATCGAAAAAGTGATCTTTGATCTGAAAAAAATTGAAACTTCATTTATAAAACAGAAACAAGTTAAAGCGGAGAATCTCGAAGAGATTTTGCAACTCTTCGATACTTATGCGCACTACACTTATTCTGTTGCCTGGATCGACTGTTTGAAAAAAAGAAAGAACTTTGGAAGAAGCATTCTCATCCTTGGTGAACATGCAAAGATTGAAGATCTTAACGACAAACAAAAAAGCGATCCGCTGCAATTACCTAAAAAGAAACAGATCACATTTCCTTTCAATCTTCCTTCATGGGTGCTGAATACCTTTACCGTTAAGGCTTTCAACTTCCTTTATTATGGAAAGAATTTTAAGAAAGAGATCAACAATGTTGTTTCTTACGAGCCATTTTTCTATCCGCTCGATGCTATTCTACACTGGAACCGTGGTTATGGTAAACCAGGTTTTATACAATATCAATTCGTTTTGCCACTGGAAGCGAAACAAGGTTTGATCGATATTTTAAATCGTATCAGCGATAAAGGCATCGGCTCTTTTCTCGCTGTGCTGAAAGTATTCGGCAAACAAGAGAGCCTGATTTCTTTCCCAACTGAAGGTTATACTCTCGCACTAGATATTCCTGTGCGCAAGGGGCTTTTTGAATTCCTTGATGAACTTGATCAAATTGTATTGAAATATGGTGGCCGCTTGTACATGTCTAAAGATGCAAGAATGAAACCCGAAGTTCTTAAAGCGGGTTATCCGCACCTGGATAGATTCAAAGCGATCATTAAAAAGTTCAACCCGGACTTTAAATTCCGCTCACATCAGTCCGACAGATTATTATTAACCAAAGACGAAGACAAGTCAAAAGTAAAAATTCAAAATTCAAAAATTGCGGAGGCCCAGTTTTGACTTTTGCCTTTTTAATTTTTCCAACACAATTGAAAACTCTTATATAACCACATGCCAACTGTACTTTTATTAGGTGCTACGTCTGACATTTCCGTTGCTATTGCGAAAGAATTTGGTGCCCATGGATACGCGTTGCAACTCGCTGCGAGAAATACTGAACATCTTTCACCGATTCAATCTGATTTAAAGATCAGGTACAATGTTGATTGTACCGTTCATGCATTTGATGCACTGAATTACGATAGTCATCAAAGCTTTTTCGACAGCCTGCCTGTTAAGCCCGATGTTACCATATGCGTGTTCGGTGTGATGTACGAAGAAGAAGATGCATGGAACGATTGGAAACTTACACATCGCATGATCGACACGAACTACACAGGTGCTGTTTCCATTTTAAATATTGCTGCGAAATATTACAGCGCACAGAAGAAAGGAACGATCGTTGGTATCAGCTCTGTTGCGGGCGAACGTGGCAGACAGAGCAAATTGATCTATGGCAGTGCAAAAGCAGCATTCAGCGCATATCTTGCGGGTCTGAGAAATAAATTGTTTAAGGACAACGTGCATGTCGTTTCTGTAAAGCCAGGTTTCGTGTATACAAAAATGACAGAGGAACTTCCTTTACCCAAACCTCTTACCGCACAGCCAGAGGAAGTTGCAAAAGCGGTGTTTAACGCGGTTGAGAAAAAGAAAAATACTATTTACACAAAATGGATGTGGAAGTACATCATGTTGATCATCAAAAATGTACCGGAGCCGATGTTTAAGAAAATGAACATCTGATGAAAATTCAAAAGTCAAAAGTAAAAATTCAAAAGCGGAGAGACCCTGTTTTGAATTTTTACTTTTGACTTTTGACTTAACAACCTAAGCGTCCTCTCTAAAATCTCTCACAAATGAAACGTATCGCTTTTTTCGACTTCGACGGAACGATCACAACGAAAGATACCTTGCTGGAAAATATAAAGTTCCATAAGGGCAGCTTACGGTTTTATTTTGGCTTTTTGCTGAATGCCCCTTATTTAGTGGCTTTCAAGGCAAAGGTTATTTCTAACCAAACTGCGAAGGAAAAAGTATTGAAGTTCTTTTTTGGCGGCAGCGATGAAATTTCCTTTCAAAAAAAATGCGACGATTTTGCAACGGCAAAACTTCCTGAAATGATCCGCCCGAAAGCAATTCATGAGATAAAAAAACATTTGGAACAAGGCACGGAAGTGGTTATCGTTTCTGCTTCTGCGTCTAACTGGTTTCGCAAATGGGCAACTGAGTACAACCTCAAAATGATCAGCACTGCGCTGGAAGTGCATAACAATAAAATGACCGGAAGAATAAACGGAAGAAATTGTTACGGAGAAGAAAAAGTAGCGTTGATCAATCAACGCTACAACTTAAAAGAGTACGACGAAATTTATTGTTACGGTGACACTAGTGGCGATAAACCAATGCTGGCACTGGGCACAAAGACATTTTATAAACCATTCAGGTAATTAATAATTAATAATTAACAATTAATAGGGCGTCATTTGCTTGCTTGTTGTTTCCTCTCTGTTGGACATTCATTAAGGTCGATTACATGCGGAATGCTACACCTATTAATTCTTAATTATTAATTCGTTTTCACCATTCTCTCCACCGTTTTATACTTGTCTCCCACACTCACTTCTACTAAGTAGATACCGGCTTTGAGGCTTTGCGCATTGATGCTTGTATAATAATCTGTTTGTGATTTATAGAACGATTGGCGCTGTATCAGTTTACCATCAACTCCATACACATTGATCACTCCATTTCCTTTTTCAGTATTGTTAATGGCGATATTCAGGTTTTCTTTTACCGGATTAGGATAAATTGTTGCGCCGCCTTTGTTATCAACATCTGCCACAGATACGATTTTTGAAAACTTTACCTGCCCGTCTTTATCTACCTGTTGCAGCCTGTATAGATATTTTGCTTTTGAGTACTGATTATCTGTGAAGGTATATTCTTTCGTAGCGGAAGAACTGCCGGCAGCCGTTACATTTCCGATGGTCGTAAATACTGTTCCCTCTTCACTTCTTTGCACATCGAAACGGTCTGTATTAAGCTCTTTATCAGTCGCCCACTGTACTGTATTTTTTCCGCTGATTTTAGTGGCTTTCACGTACAAAAACTCTACTGGCAGCAATCCTGTAGGATTGGTCATCGTTACAAAATTGGAAGTTGCTGCGCCCATGTTATCATATACAGTAAGCTGGAATTTAAATACGCCGCCAACCACGCTTTGCGCCGTAGGGAAAGAACTTTGTGCATTAACGAGTGTAATCGCAGGACCCGTTAACTGCTTCCAATCGTATGCGATAATATAACCGTCAGGGTCGTATGAGCCGCCCCCGCTCAGGTAAGCATAGTTGTTCGTGGTACTAAAATCATTTCCTGCATTAGATACGGGAGGTATGTTTGCGCCAATGCCGGGTTTGATCTCTACAGTCATCGTATCATAACCGGCCTTTCCGTAATAATCCAACGTGCGCAAAACAAATGTATATGTTCCGGTAACCATTCCTGTAACAGTTGTTGCACTGCTGGATGGTGATGTAATAGTAAAGTTATCAGGACCGGAAACTTTTGTCCATTTGTATTCTGCAATGGAACCATCAGCATCGTACGAAGCTCCCCCGTTCAGGGATGCGGTGTTTGCAGGAAGCACGATAATCGTATCGTTACCGGCTTTTGAAACTGGGGCCACGTCCACTGGAGCAGACGCTCTTGTGTGCATCAGCATCCATTCGTAAACGTTTGGATTTTGATAAGCATGAGTTTCATCGTATACCCATCCCCAGATGCCGTGTCCTCCGGATGGATAATATTTTGCCAGCGGCAAAGGATCAGGAGAAGGCGTACATCCATTGTTCATCTTATCAATAATACTTTGGGTATAGCCTACAGGCACTGTTCCATCATCCATGGCGTGAAATGCCCACACAGGCAGATTCGCCTGGTTCATGTAGCAAATACCATTCATGTTGCCTGGCGCCACACCGCAGCTTACTACGATAGCTGCCAGCTTTGGCGCATTGGTTGGGTCGCTGGTTACGTAATCCCATACACCGCCACCGCCGGCGCTCAATCCCGTCAGGTACACTCTGTTGGGATCTACCTGCAGATTGGCCATTGCATAGTTATACATTGCGTCCACATAGCTATTGATCCATCCGGTATAGGTAAGGCTCAATTGAGGGGATAAAACAAGGAACGTATCTTTTACGCCATTGACAGTGAATGCCATCTTCGAACCAGCAGCAATATTATATGGAGGACCGTTGAATGCTACCTTGTACAAGTCCGTGGTGCCATTTCCTCTTTCTCCGAAACCGTGAAGAAAAATCATTAACGGATATTTTTTTGCAGAACTCCAACCGTAAGAAGTGGGCTTGTATTCGTAAAAACCCACAAACAGTCCGTTATAGGTAAGAGACTTTGCCACCTGCTGCGCAGACACGCCAAGCGTTACCAGCAGCAGTCCCACACTGAGAAGAATTGTTTTCATACTCGTACATTGGATTAAATAATCTGGGTATAAGCATTGCCCAAGCTGCTTTTAAAACGTAAAACATGTATAAAATCTTTTGTAGAAATGCTGCCAGGGCAAGTATTTTTCCATAGAAAAAATACAAATGATTAGAAATCAGAATATTTGATTCAAAAATTTAGCGCAGATTTTCGTTTATCACAGCACGTTAGGTGTTCGGAAAATACGTATACAGATAGTAGTTTAACGTGAAAATGGGTTGTAGATAAGTGAAAAACAAATTAAGAATTAGGAATTAAGAATTCTTTCTGTGGGACATGCCTGCTAATTCTTGCACCGCTCTGTTTGGACATAAAGGCAATGCAACTAAATAGATTGACCGTTGCAAGGGAACAATTCTTAATTCCTAATTCAAAGTCGTTTAGTTAAGGGTTTGAAAAAACAAAAGCATCTCGCTTGTCATCCCGAGGAACGAGGGATCTGGGCCTATCACTAACGAATACTATGCGTAAACAATCACGCAGATCCCTCCTTCGTCGGGATGACAAGCAGTCTTTCTTTCCTACACATAGCAACCAAGTAATTGAAAAGTTGCTTAACTAAACGACATTGAATTCTTATTCTTAATTACAAAAAAAGGGCTGACAAGTATTAAAACCTGCCAGCCCAAAAACGGAGTTGCTTAACTTACAGTTTAACGAATTTCTGCGTAGGCAGTGATTTGCCATCCAGCACTATTTGCACGTAATACACACCTTGTGAAAGGCCCGTAACATCAATTTGCTGACGGAAATCGAATTGTCCTTTAGTATATTCAATTGTTTTCGCAGCTTTTCCTGTTGCGTCGAAAATCACTACTTTCATTTTACCGGTAGTTTCATTGTTCACCACCAGGTTCACGTAGCTCTGTGCAGGATTAGGGCTCAGGCTAAGCGCTGAAGTTGCAGTAACGGCTTTTGTATCTGCAGATACCACACTTGCATTAGAAGCGATAGCTGTTCCTGCCAGTGACGAAGTAATCGTAAATGAAACCTGTGCGGAAGCTGTAGCACCCAAATCATCTGTAACCACGAGGTTGAATACATAAGTTCCTGCGATCAATCCCTGAACTGTCGGGAACATTGTATTTGCACCAAGTACGCTTGCAGTGTTTGGTCCGGAAACCTCGTTCCATGCCCATGATGTGATCTTTCCATCAGGATCGTAAGATGCGCCTCCACTCAGATATACATAGTTGTTTGCAGACGTGAAGCCGTTACCTGCGTTGCAATAAGGCGCCTTATTATTACTATTTGCAGCAAATACTGTTACAGTAACCTGAGATGTTGCTGTAAGGCCACCGTTGTCAGTCACTTGTACCTGGTATATATAAGTACCGGCGATCAATCCTGTCAATTGAGATGTTTTACCTGTTGGTGTAACTATAGTTCCGCCGGTTGGTCCGCTCACTTTTGTCCATGAGTAGGACGAGATGGTGCCATCAGGATCGTAAGACAAGCTGCCATCCAATGTTACAGTTCCCTGAGGAAGTTGCACATTAAAGTTACCACCTGCGCTCGCTACGGGCTGTTTGTTTCCACCTACAGAAAGAGAAACCGTTGCAGATGCGGAAGCGCCCTGGTTATCTGTTACTGTTAATTGGAAAACATATGTACCGCCAATCAGGTCTTTTACTGTTGGGAACATGGTGTTGCCAGACAACAATGTCGCCGTGTTCGGACCACTTACCTGTGACCATGCCCATGCTGCAATGCTGCCGTCAGGATCGTAAGACGCACCACCGCTCAGGTATGCATAATTGTTGGTCGTAGAGAAATTATTTCCTGCGTTTGCAACAGGAGCCTTATTACCAGGCGCTGCAGCATTTACAGTAATACTTACATTAGAGGTAGCCGTTGCTGCATTATTATCGTATACAGTTAACTGATACACATAAGTTCCGGCAACAAGACTTGTAACCTGCGTTGATGCAGTAGTTGGAGAAGTGATAGTTGATGTAGAAGGACCACTTACCTGTGCCCATGCGTATCTTGAAATAGAACCGTCAGGATCCTTAGAAGCGCTACCATCCAATGTTACTGAACTTGTCGGCAAAGTAATTGTTTGATTTGCACCCGCAACAGCAGTTGGAGCCACATTCACAATGGCAGCTGCGTTAACAGAGATTGTTACATTAGCCGAAGAAGTTCCGCCAGAGTTGTCTGTTACTGTTAACTGGTAAACATAAGTACCTGCGATCAAACCAGTAACAGTTGTTGTAGAAGAAGACGGAGAGGTAATAACTCCCGCAGATGGTCCGCTAACTTTTGTCCATGAATAAGATGCAATTGAACCGTCGCTGTCTGTAGAACCTGTTCCATTTAAAGTTACAGTGCTTACAGGCAATGTGATCGCCTGGTTAGCACCGGCATTCGCCACCGGAAGTACGTTTGCAGGAACAACAGGAGTTGTGCCACCCAAATTAGCACGTGACAATGTAAGCATCCACTCATATACGTTAGGATTCTGGTATCCGTGACCCTGGTCAAACGCCATGTCCCAGATGCCATGTCCGCCAGAAGAATAGTATGTAAACTTCGGCTGTACAGTGGGGTTACACTGCCCCAATTTGATTTGCGCATATTGTGTATTTCCCACCCCTACTGTGCCATCGTCCATTGCGTGGAAAGCCCATACTGCAGTTTTTGCATCTGCAATGTTGCAGTAATAAGTTCCCTCGCCTGTTCCGCAGCATGGAATGATACCGGCGAACTGCTGAGCGTTTGCTAATGAGTTAGTTGCATATTTCCAAACACCACCACCACCGAGGCTTATACCGCAGAGGAATATGCGATTTTGATCGACACTAAGATTTGACTTGGCATATTTCAACATTTCATCTACATAAAATGTTTCCCAACTGCCGTATTGTACGTCTAATTGGGGGCAAAGCACGAGGAATGTTTCGGCTACACCCGTGTTAGGGTTCGTGAAAGTCATGGTGCTGCCGCCGGCAATATAGCGCGGTATGCAGTTTGCATTAACCTTGTACAGGTCGGTTGTACCATTACCACGTTCCCCAATTCCGTGCAGGAAAATAATGAGAGGGTATTTTTTCGAGGTAGTATAACTCGTGGGTTTATATTCATAAAACCCAACTGTTTTGCCATTAGTGGCAACTAAGCTACGTGCAATTTCTTGCGACTTAGCGAATAGGGAGAGGCATACCATGCCCACAATAATTAAGAGATTTTTCATAAAAAAATTAATTCAAGGATTCACTGAAAAAAACCCATTTTATACAATACTGTTTACTACTACTTTTCTAACGAAATCAAAACACCTTTCAACACATCTCAAATCCTTAACACAATTCAGTTCCTTGTCATAACTCTTTTGTGAATTTGCAATAACGTCTTCAAAACATTTCACCTCGAAAGTAAGTACGTGTTAGTTTCATAGTTTTTGGTTGATCGTTTACGCACCAATTTCCATACCACATAATTTCAATCTCTTAAAAATATCCGATTCGAATATTTTTTGCACCAACCACACGAACGCTACTAATCCATTCAAGTTATCATCAAAGCCAATAAGGATGCTGTCTTCCGGATAATCATAAAAAAAATTCGAAAGCTGTATTGCTTTACTAACCGCATGGCACAAACGTTTAGAAGCACTTCCTGGGGGAAGTGGAACAATAGTCTCGAATCACTCTTCACGTTTGCTGAAATGCGTGCAAGCAACCGCATGCGGTAAGCTTCACTCTGTGTTTAGAACCTCCAGGATCATATGACCCAACAGCATTCCAAACGAAATCGTATATGCATAGTACACTATGACATCGATCTCTTTTACAAAGCATCATGCAATAAGAGAAATCTGGGTCGATCTTTTTAGATTGGATAAGGCTTGTGTAATTTGAAAATTTGAAGACTTGAAAATTTGAAAATGTTCTAAATGCAGTCCTTTCGGATGTTTTACCAATCTCCAAAATTTCGAAGAGATTAAGCTTAAATCGAAAAGCCACACAGAAACAATTTTCAAATTTTCACATCTTCAAATTATCACATTACTTACAGTTTTACAAACTTTTTGACAACTGGTTTTTGGGTTCCTTCATAAATTGTTTCCAGATAATACATTCCTGCTGGCAGTTTCGAAATATCCACTTGTTGCTGTACCTGACCTGCTTGCTTAGAATAACTATATTGAGTCACAATTTTTCCATTAACATCAAGCACAACGAACTTGTAGTTTCCAACAAATTCATTGTTGAACGTAACAGTGATCTGGCTGGTTGCAGGGTTTGGATAAATGCTTGGTTCTTTCGCCAAATCATTGACCTTAGTGCTTCCTGCATTTACATCAGAGATCAAAGCCTGTGTGCTCATTCCCGCTACAATAGACGGCGCAGTCTGTGTTTTCACGGTTAATACTACATCGTCGGTTGAAGCCAAACCATCATTGTCCGTTACTTTCAGGCGGAAGGTGTAAGTTCCGGCAACCAGGTTTTGTATTGTTGGGAACATTCCGTTACCTGCCAGTATTGATGCACTGTTAGGTCCGCCCACCTGTGACCATGCCCATGCTGTAATGGTTCCATCAGGATCGTATGATGCAGCACCACTCAGGTATGCGTAGCTGTTAGTTGTGCTAAAATCATTGCCAGCCTTTGCAACCGGCGGTTTACCGTTTGGAACAACCTTGACATTTACTTCGTCAAATGCTGTTGCACCAAGATTATCCGTAACAGTTAATCTGAACGTATATGTGCCGCCCGCCAATTTTTGAATCGTTGGGAACATCGTATTTCCGGACAGCAAAGTTGCTGTGTTCGGCCCGCTTAGCTGCTGCCATGCCCATGTTACAATGCTTCCATCAAGATCGTAGGAGCCGGCGCCACTCAAATAAGCATAGTCATTTGCGGTAGCGAAATCATCTCCTGCGTGTGCAATCGGAGGTTTGTTAGTTGCAACTACTGCCGCCGCGTTTACTGTAACCGCTACAGTGCTTGAAGCAGTTGCTCCGGAGTTGTCAGTTACCGTTAGGTTGAAAACGTATGATCCGGCAACCAGGCCCGTAACCTGTGTAGACACCGCAGATGGAGAAGCAATTGAACCTGATGCAGGTCCGCTTACTTTACTCCACGCATATGTTGTAATAGTACCGTCATTATCTTTTGAACCACTACCATCAAGGGTTACCGCGTTTGTTGGCAATGTTATAACCTGTGGATTGCCTGCATTTGCTGTTGGAGGTTGGTTCGGAGCCGGATTTACAGTAACAGCTACGGTGCTCGAAGCAGTTGCTCCGGAGTTGTCAGTTACCGTTAGGTTGAAAACGTATGATCCGGCAACCAGGCCCGTAACCTGTGTAGACACTGCGGATGGAGAACTAATGGTAGCGGCAGGTCCGCTTACTTTACTCCATGCATATGTTGTAATGGTGCCGTCATTATCTTTTGAACCGCTGCCATCAAGTGTAATACTGTTAGCAGGCAATGTAATGGTTTGTGCGGCTCCGGCATTTGCTGTTGGTGGTTGATTAGGCGCCGGGTTTACGGTAATTGCTACAGTGCTTGAAGCAGTCGCACCGGAGTTGTCTGTTACCGTTAGCTGGAAAACATAGGAACCCTGAACCAAACCTGTAATCTGTGTAGACATGGCAGATGGAGAACTAATGGTAGCGGCTGGTCCGCTTATCTTACTCCATGCATATGTTGTAATGGTGCCATCGTTATCTTTTGAACCATTGCCATTGAGTGTTATACTGTTTACAGGCAATGTAATAGTTTGTGCGGTTCCGGCATTTGCTGTTGGCGGTTGATTAACTACTACAGCAGCATTTACGGAAATGGTAACATTGTCTGAAGAAGTTGCGCCGTCGTCATCAGTTACAGTTAATTGGAACACATATGTACCTACGGTCAAGTCTGTAACTTTTGTTGTCGCGTCAGATGGAGAAGCAATTGTGCCTGAAGCAGGTCCGCTTACTTTTGTCCATGAATATTTAGTAATGGAGCCGTCGCTGTCAGTTGACCCTGTCCCGTTTAATGTCACACTGCTTACAGGTAATGTAATTGCCTGATCGCCGCCTGCATTTGCAGCAGGTGCTACATTAGGAATTGAAGGTTTGCTCTGGGCGTTGTTGTCCTGGCCCTGGTTATCGTTATTATCACCATTGCGGGATAAAGTAAGCATCCATTCATACACGTTAGGATTTTGAATGCTATGGCCGGGATCGAAGGCCCAATCCCAAATACCATGTCCGCCGTAGGGATAGTATGTAAATTTAGCTGCCAGCTTGGGACTGCATGAAGCTATTTTAATTTGAGCGTATTGTGTATTGCCCACGCCTACAGTACCGTCATCCATAGCGTGGAATGCCCACACTGCGGTTTTTGCCTGGTTAAGATTACAGAAGTCTGTTCCTTCACCGGTTCCGCAACATGGGATGATGCCCGCAAACTGATTGGCATTTTGTAATGAGTTAGTAGCGTATTTCCAAACACCACCGCCACCAAGACTGATACCGCATAGGAAGATGCGGTTATTATCTATACTAAGATTGGATTTGGCATATTTTATCATCTCGTCTGTATAGAAGTTTTCCCAGCTTCCGTACTGCTTGTCGAGTTGAGGAGATAATACAAGAAATGTTTCCTGCTGCCCTGTATTAGGGTTGGTGAATGTCATTGTGTTACCGCCGGCGATAAGGCGTGGAATCGCATTTGCCGTAACGTTATTAAGATCTGTAGTGCCGTTGCCTCTTTCACCAATTCCGTGCAGGAAGATGATGAGAGGATATTTTGTTTTTTTAGAATAATCCGCGGGTTTATATTCCAAAAAACCAATTTTCGTACCGTTGGTTGCAGTTAAACTGCGGGCCACCTGTTGCGCATTAGCGAACAGTGTTAAGACTAAAAATCCCGCAGCGAGTAGAATATTTTTCATAACTCAATGATTTTTGAAAAAAATACCAGGTTTAATTTCAATTACGGTTCATTGGGTCTTCACGATTAATGTGAGAATTTGAAAATTTGAAAATTTGAAAATGCTGTACGTGGGTCTTTGTTAGGATATTGACAACTCTCAAATATTAGAAGTAATTGAATTCTACTTTGAGAGCCACACAGAAACAATTCTCAAATCTTCAAATCTTCAAATTTTCAAATTAGTACTACAGTTTCACAAACTTCTTGCTAACTGCCTTTTGATTTCCTTCATAAATAGTTTCCAAATAATACATTCCTGCAGGCAGTTGGGAAATATCAAGTTGTTGTTTTACCTGACCAGCCTGCTTAGAATAGTTATATTGAGTTACGATTTTTCCTTTTACATCATACACTACGAATTTGTAGTTGCCAACAAAATCGTTTGTGAATGTAACGGTGATCTGGTTTGTTGCAGGGTTTGGATAAATGCTTGGCTCTTTTGCAAGATCATTCACTTTCGTGCTTCCTGCGTTCACATCAGTGCTCAATGCCATTGTACTAACACCACCTGCTACGCCCGCAACTTTTGCTCCTACAGTTAACACTACATCGTCTGAAGCAGAAAGGCCACTGTTATCCGTTACTGTTACGCGGAAGGTATACGATCCTGAAATCAGGTTTTGTACTGTTGGGAACATTCCGTTTGCGGCAAGTATGGTTGCGTTGTTTGGTCCGCCAACCTGTGACCATGCCCATCCCGTGATGCTTCCATCGGGATCGTACGATGCACCGCCGCTTAGGTATGCATAGTTGTTAGTTGTGCTGAAATCATTACCTGCATTGGCAACTGGAGGTTTACCGTTTGAACCAAGCGATACATTCACATTAGCGGAAGCGCTTGCACCAAGATTATCTGTTACTGTTAATCTGAATGTATAAGTACCGGCTACCATGTTGTTGATCGTTGGGAACATTGTATTTCCACCAAGAATCCCAGCTGTATTAGGTCCGCTTACTTGCGTCCATGCCCATGTTGCAATACTTCCATCAGGGTCGTATGATGCACCACCGCTCAGGTATGCGTAGTCTTTATATTGTGTTGTGAAATCCGCACCGGCATTTGCTATTGGCGGTTTGTTGTTTCCAACGGCTGCGTTTACGACGACTGATACTGTAGTTGTTCCTGTTGAGCCAAGGTTATCTGTTACTTTCAGCTGGAAGCTGTAAGTACCTGCCACGAGTCCGCTTACTGCAGTTGATTTTGCCGCAGCTGCGCTAATTGTTGCCGTGTTAGGACCAGAAACCTGTGACCACTGATAGCTGCCAATAGAGCCATCGGGGTCGTAAGAGCCACTACCATCAAGCGTTGTAGAGTTTGTTGGCAAAGTAATGTTGGTTGTTCCGCTAATGCTTGCAGTGGGCTGTAAGTTTACAATAGCATTTGTTGAAATGCTGAATGCAACTGTATCATCAGAAGGCTTGCCAAAATTGTCTGTTACAACCAATCTGAATTTGTAGTTTCCTGTAATCAAGTTACTAATAGTTGGAAACGCAGTCGTTCCATCTTTAATAGTTGCTGTTACAGGTCCAGCAATTTGTGACCACTGATAAGATGCAATGCTGCCATCAGGATCATAAGAACCGGCACCACTAAGATATACAGTACTGTTTGTAGACGTAAAGTCATCTCCGGCTTTACATACCGGCGCAATGTCTGCACCGTATGTTGATTGCTCCAATACTCTTAACTGACCTGTTGAGGTTGCGCCTTTATCGTCTGTGATTGTTACCTGGAACACATATGTTCCTTCTACGAGATTGCTAACTGATGTGGTTGCAGAGGAAGGCGATGAAATTGTAGCAGTGCCGGGACCAGAAACCTGAGTCCATCTGTATGAAGATACCGTACCATCGAAATCGTAAGACTTACTTGCGTCGAGGGTTGTAGAGTTTGTTGGTAGTACAAGAGAAATGTCATTTGGCAATTGCACCACAGGCGCCTGGTTTACACCATTACCATTTGTACTTCTTCTTTTTGATAAGAACCATTCGTAAAGATTTGGATTGGCATATGTGTGCGTTTCATCGTAGCTCATATACCAGATGCCGTGTCCGCCAAGACCCGCAGGATAGTAAGTTACAATAGGTGCAGGATTTGGAGCGGGTGTACAACTATTAATAAGTGCGACTGCATTTTGCGTCATGGTTACAGACACTGTACCATCATCCACTGCGTGGAAGGCCCATACAGGTAAATGAGCCTGCGCGATGTAGCACATACCCGAAGCAGTATAGCTGGAACCGCACACAGGCGCGATTGCAGCGAAGATGCCTGCATTACCTGCCTTGCTGGATACATAATCCCAAGTACCGCCACCGCCGGCGCTTAAACCGGTAAGATACACACGGTCAGGATCGTAGTTAAGATTTGCCTTTGCATATTCCAGCATCGCATCTACATAGCCGTTAACCCAGCCTCCATATTTTGTATCCAGTTGTGGAGACAACACGAGAAAACTTTCTGTAGTTCCGTTAACTGTAAAAGTCATTGTAGAACCCCAGTAGATATCGCGTGGTATACCATTTGCACATACATTGGGAAGATCGGTTGTACCATTACCGCGTTCACCAATACCGTGAAGAAAAATAATAAGAGGATATTTTTTGGCAGTGTTCGATGCATTGTAGCCCGGTGGCCTAAAGTCATAGAACCCAACAAATAAACCAGCGGAGGACGTCATTGATCTCGCAACTTGTTGTGCGAAGGAGGAAGCACTAATCAGTACTAACAAACCGAGTAAAAAGGATCTCATTTGCAATCAGATTTTTTTCAGATTTTTCATTTACTTTCTAAACTACAGGGCATACCTCTCCTGTTTCACTCCACATGCAATTTTGTACATACAAAACTTTACATGGATGAATAGTAGCATCCGTCCTGCTTTCACATAAAATAAGAATTGAATAAGCTTTCGGTAGGGGTAACAGAAATCCAGTACGTGAGTGAGTCTCGCATTTACCACTTTTCAAAATGCGTTTCAACAATTGAATATCTAACGGTGTACCTTAACCTCAAATTCTTTCCTTATGATGTCGAACATTCATTGTTCCGTTTCACGGAGTTTTCTAAGAGCAATATCTATACCAAAATGGATGAAATGAGAATAACGGTATAAGTTTTTTATGTTATTTGAAATTTAGCCGCATCTCAATGTTGATGCGATTCTTCCCCAACCAGCAGTGCATACCTGCATAAGATTCTGACTCCGCTTTTCGAAACGTATAACGAGATTTTAAAATATCTAATTACACCCCAAAATCCATCCCATTTCAGTTTTCTTCATCGCATCTTTTCAGACCATTGCAAATGAGCCTGTTAGTCAAATTATTTTTTTAATATTAAGCTGATTCAGGCCTCCGAAAAAATAAATTGCACATCAATGGGTGTCCATCTGACAAGTATTGCGATTGGCAAAGGTTTCACGTTATACCAAAAAAAAATCATTTTTTACTTATTAGGTAAAAAATAGAAATTTATCTTTTTCGGAATGCGAAATTAGTTCTCTTCACCTAACCACCAAAGCACAAGAACCAATTTAGATTATAATTAATATGATTCGGGTCTAACCAATTTGTGAAAATCTAATAAAATATATTTGTAATATATAACTAAGCAAAATTTCAATACATAACGGTAAAGAACGTGCGATCTCTGTGCTTCCAGCGGTAGATCGTTGTGTAAAATTTTTTCGGCCCATCAACTAACGATCGTTAGCATATATCTCCCACGAATATGCGCAAAAGCAACAGGGTCAGCGACATGCAGGGGATAAAATGCAAAAAGGGCCTTGCGGCCCTTTCTTTATCAGTGATTAAATTCTTCAATTATAGTTTAATGAACTTCTTAACGGCGCCGGCTGATTTGCCATCCACCATTATCTGCATGTAGTAAACTCCACGAGGCAGTTTGGAAACATCCAGTTGTTGCTGGAAGTCTGAGGTGCGTTTGTCGGAGTTCGCTGTCATTTGCACTTTTCCGGTGGCGTCAAATATTGCTATTTGCACTTTACCGGTAAGCCTATTGTTCAATGAGAGCTTCGCCGCTCCCTGAACAGGATTCGGATACAACAATGCAGATTCCGCGTTTGCAGAGATATCATTTCTAAGTGTTCCCGCTATCAGCGCATTAGGAATAACTGTTTCAGTAACAGATGGTATTGCTGTAACTGTAACATAGTCGCTGGATGAGAATCCTGCATCATCTGTAACGACCAAATTGAATCTGTAAATACCCGGTACAAGGTTGGAAACAGTTGGGAACATAGTATTGCCGCCGCTGATAGTTGCAACATTTGGTCCGATCGCTTGCATCCAATTGAATGAAACGATATGACCATCAAGATCGTAAGAACCTGCGCCACTCAGGTATGCCCACGTGTTGGAAGTAACAAAATCAAATCCTGCTTTAGCCACAGGCAGCTGATCTGTTGTAAGTATCACGTGTACAGTTGCACTGCCTGTACCGCCTCTGTTATCAGTTACAACCAGTGTCAAATCCAGTTCTCCGGTTTTCACGCCTATTAATGTGATCTTATCCCTGTCAAATGCCGATAAACTCACAAGTTCTGGTTTTGTAGCGGTCCAATGGAATGATACGATAGAACCGTCAGGATCGAATGATTGTGAGGCGTTAAGGTCAAATCTGCCATTCGGAATTGTAATTATAATTTGAGACGGAATAACGGCTACAGGGTCCCTATTGGCGTTTACTGTAAATGAAACCTGGTCGTTTGCCGTTGCGCCCATATCGTCTGTTACCACAACTTTGTACACATATGTTCCTGCTACAAGACCTTGCACTGTTGGGAACATGGTATTGCCGGAAAGAACAGTTGGTGTGTTAGGCCCGCTCACCTGTGACCACTGGAAGCCGGCTATTGTTCCGTCAGGATCGTAGGAAGCGCCTGCGCTCAGGTAAACAAAATTATCGTTGGTACTAAAGTCATTGCCCGCATTTGCAACAGGCGGTTTGTTGTTTCCAGAACCCACTACTACTTTCGTTTGAGCCGTATTTGTAGCGCCCTGGTTATCGGTAACCATCAACTGGAATACGTAAGTGCCTTCAACAAGATTGGTCACCTTTGTTTTAGCCTTGTCCGGTGAACTTATATTACCGCCTGAAGGTCCACTTACCTTTGTCCATGCATAGATAGTAATGGAGCCATCAGGATCGCTGGAGGCGCTACCGTCGAGGTCGGCTGTGTTGGCAGGTATTATTACTGTCTGATCTAAACCTGCATTTGCAACAGGAGGCCTATTTGCACCGAGCATTTGCAAAGCGACTGTATCATCATCTGTTGCGCCGTAATTATCTGTTACCAGCACGCGGAACTTATATGTTCCTGATACAAGGTTCTGCACAGTCGGGAACATTGAGTTGCCTGCAAGAATAGTAGCTGTATTTGGTCCTGACACCTGTGACCACAAAAAGGTGGTGATCTTACCATCAGGGTCGTATGATGCGCCTGCACTCAGGTACGCAAAATTATCCGAGGTGGTAAAGTCGTTACCAGCGTTTGCAATCGGCGGTTTGTTATTTGATGGAGGTGGATTTACAATAACTTGTACTGAGTCCATATCTGTTTTGCCGGCAACGTCGGTTACCTTCAAAGTGTAATAATAGGTTCCTGGTTTGAGGCCCGTAACGGTTGTCTTATACAGTTCCGGAGTTTTGATGTCATCGCCGGTAGATCCTGAAGCTTTTTGCCAAAGGAAATTACTAATTACAAAATTATCAGGATCGTATGATTTTTGGCCGTTAAGGTGAATGCTATCGCTTGGCGCATTAATGGTTGTATCAGCTTCTGCAACCGCAACCGGAGGAGAATCCAGTGCAGGGTCTCCTTTAACACTAATATTTACAACATCGTAACCTTTTAGCCCCTTGTCGTTGGTAACTTCTAAGGTTGCAACGTGTAGTCCCGGTGTAAGATTGCTGTACACTGTTACTGCACTGTTAGGATTCTCAATGGCTCCTCTTAGTGCCTTTTCCTGTGCGCTCCACCTGTATGAAACAATTGTTCCACCATTAGGATCATAAGATGCGCGGCCATCGAGCACGGTTGAATTTCTAGGATAATTCAGAATAACATCCGGTCCAGCCTCAGCAACAGGAAGCTGTGGTTCGGCTCCTTGTTTCGGGTGCATCAGGAACCATTCATAAAGGTTAGGGTTCTGAATGCCATGGCCGGTGTCATACCCTTTGTCCCACGCATTATGGCCGCCATTTGGATAATAAGTGAACTGACGCGGCTCGTTATGATTAGGGTCGCAGTTATCAAGCGTCATTTGAGCGTATTGTGTATTACCTACGGACACCGTACCATCGTCCATATTGTGAAATGCCCAGCAGGCCACTCTGTCGTATGCTACCCAGCAAAAATACTGTTGAGTTTCACCAGTTCCGCAGATAGGTCCGATACCAGCCAATTGTGCCGCATGGGTAGTATCACTACTGGACCATCGCCAGGTTCCTCCGCCACCGAGGCTAAGACCGGTAAGATATATCCGGTTAACGTCAACACTTAAATTATTCTTGGCATACTTCATCATTTCGTCTGTATAGAAATCCTGCCAGTTACCATAATTGGAAGCCAGTTGGGGAGCCAGCACTATAAAGCTGCTCGTTACACCGTTTACTGTAAAGGTCATGGTTGCTCCCGCTCTGAGCAGTCGCGGAATGCCCTGATTCAATACTTTGCCCAAATCACTGGTGCCATTTCCCACTTCTCCTGCACCGTGCAGGAACACAATGAGCGGATACTTTTTTGCGGGGTCATAGCCTGCAGGAAGGAACCTATAAAAGCCGATGGCGGTTCCATTTGCGGCAGTTAAATGCTGTTGGGTTAACTGCCCGAAGGATAAAAAGGACGAGAACAAGGTTAAAAGTAATAGCACTCTTTTCATAACAGTCCATTTAATTTTTTATGAAAAAATTAGTTTGCTACCAGCAGATGCTTTGCCAAAGCCAATGGTATTTATGGGGTCAGATAAATAAAGTATCGTTAAGAACTGCAAGACTGAAAAGGCGCCGGTTGAAAACAACCGGTATTTTTGCAGATTACTTTTCAAGTCTATCCATGGGGTGAAGAGATAAGAACATCGTGTTGCGGGATATTGTTTATAAAGTGGGAAAATAGTTTCCAAAAACAATTGTTTTTTTAAAGCAAAACGCCTGCAGCATTTAATGTTGCAGGCGTTTAATCTTACTTATATCAATGGTTATTTCACAAATCTGTGAACCGATTGCCAGCCATTATCCTGGCTCAACTCCAGTACATAAATACCTGGTTGCAAACCGGGCAGTTGAATGGATTGATTGGAAATGCTGCCTGTTTTGTCAAAGCTCATTTGCTTCACCACTTTTCCGGAGGCATCCAATACACGTGCTTTTACAATACCTTTAATATCGCTGCTTTTTACAGTGAAATACAATTGATCCTTTATTGGATTTGGATATGTGGCTATCGCTGTATTCCCTGCATTCCTGATGTTTATGATATCAGACAGTTTCTTCGTTCCATCTATATCGTACTGGGCAAGCCTGTAGTAGTTATTACCGGGAAATGGATTGATATCGGTAAATGAATATTGCCTTGTTTCTGTAGCTGCCGTAGATGCGGGAATGGTGACAACAGGCGAGAAATCAATTCCGTCATCGCTCTTTAACACATCAAAATGATCGTTGTTAAGCTCTTTGCTGGTTGCCCATTTAAGGATATTTTTCCCGTCGCTGTTTGTACCATTGAAATACAAATAAGTAACAGGCAACGGTTGTATTTTGGTAATCGTTATGCTGGCTTTGCTTGAAAGCCCTCCCGCGTCGAACGCCGTAACCTCAAAGACATATGAACCCGGCGCAGTAAATCCCGTTAGATCCGATTGATACCAGTTATTTTGGGCAATAGTTGCGGTTGCCGGTCCGGAAATCTGTGTGAATGAATAATGATCAAGGCCTTCCCAATCAAACACCGTTGCAGCGACATTAATGACAGTGTTCCCTGGTGCGTTTGCAGGTATGTTGATGTTGGCCGGAAGGGATATATATGGCGCAACATTTACGCCATTATCAGTTATGTGGATGTTTTTATCTACGAAAGAAGTAGCCCCGAACATATCAGTAACTGTTAATCTGAATACATAAGTTCCCAGTGCATGAAATTCCAGATCCTGCCACGGCCATGTCCAGTTCCTGTAATCGAGATCCATTCGCTGTGTTGTAAATGTATCTACTTTCTGATACCCGTTGAGCGGCCAAACGTTATCTCTATTATCTGAAATTATCTGCCACTTATAACTCGTCACCAGGTCATTCGGATCAGTTGAGAGCACCCCGGTAATGGTCTTTGGGAAAAATCTCATACCGGAATTAACCACCACCGTTGTGTCTGTTGATCCAACATTTGCCACGGGCGGCAGATTATTTTGGTACGTGTTCTGCCTGTTTACACCAAGCATCCATTGGTAAACATTCGGATACAAATATTTATTTGCCGTATCCGGATAAATCTTCTGGTCGTATATCTGGTGGTTCCCTATTGGGTAGTAACCAACTACAGGATCCAATGGCAAAGGACTACAGGTGTTGATTCCATTTACAATATTACGGGTAACGGAAGTGGGTATCTGGTCATCATCGCTTGTGTGAATGGCCCATACTGCGGTTCTTCCCGCGCCGATATTGCAGGTATCCAACGGCTCCATGTAAGGAGGTATGCCCGATCCAGATATTGGAATTATTCCGGCCAGGTTTCTTGCCGAATCCACATTTTGAGAAGCGTATATAATTGCTCCGCCTCCGCCGAGGCTATAACCTGTCACAAAAATTCTGTTGGGATCGATGTTTAAATTGCCTTTAGCCCATGCCACCATTTTGCCCACATAATTCGGCACCCAGTCCAGATACCCAAGATCAAGCTGTGGAAGTAATACTACAAAGGATCCATGCACTCCATTGGGATAGCTGAATTGCATGGTGGCATGATTGGTATTAATCTGGTAACCAATACCGGATATCAACACATTACCGAGTTGAGTTGTACCATTTCCTTTTTCTCCGTTACCGCCCAATGCAATAATGAGGGGAAATTTAGTAGAAGGATTCGTGTTGTAGTCCGGCGGCGTATAGGAATAAAACCCTATTCCTGGCGTAACGTCCTTAGGATCCGCCGTCTTGGGGATATAATGAGAAACGAGTTGCGAATGGGCAACACTAAAGGTTACGATAAGTACTAAAGTAAATAGAGCTGACTTCATAAACAGATTTTAAGGTCGTTGATAAGGTTACCAAAAAAACAAATACGCTTAAAATGTTGTTCCATTCTAAGCGTATCGGAATTAAGTTGAGTTGTTAGTTGTTAGGCAAATTAAACAATCTTTCCTTCTAAACTATCAACTAATAACTAACAACCATTATCTTCTATTGTTTCATAAATTTCTGAATTGTTGAATGCTGATTGCCTTCGTAAATTGTTTCTACGTAATGCAAGCCAACAGCCAATCTTGAAATATCCAATTGTTGTTTTACCAAGCCTGCTGCAGGTTTTACAAAGCTGTATTGAGCTTCTATTTTACCTACCGCATCGTACACGATAACTTTATAGTTACCTGCAAAGTTGTTTGTACTTGACACAGTAATCTGCGTTGTAGCAGGATTCGGATAAATGCTTATTTGCACAGCTACTGAGTCTCTGGCTGTTACAACAGATTGCGTGATCATTGCACCGGCAACAAGGTTTGTAACAGTCATTGAAACATGATCTGTATCAATTGCTCCTAAATTGTCCGTTACTGTTACGCGGAACACATAAGTACCTGAAACCAGGCCCTGAACAGTTGGGAACATAGTATTGCCAGACAAAATGGTAGCGGCATTTGGTCCGCTCACTTGCGCCCACTGGAATGCGGCGATGCTTCCATCAGGATCGTATGACGCGCCGGCACTTAAATAAGCGTAATTATTTGAAGTGCTGAAATCATTACCTGCATTGGCAACCGGAGGTTTGTTATTCGAATTATTGGTAACAGTCACCTGGACATCGTCTGTAGCTGTTGCGCCCAAGTTATCTGTTACAGTTACTCTGAACACATACACACCTACAATTAAACCCTGAGCTGTTGGCGATACTGTATTCGCTGAAGCGATGGTTGCGGTGTTTGGTCCGCTCACCTGCGTCCAGCTGTAAGACGCAATGCTACCGTCAGGGTCAGATGAACCACTTGCACTCAGGCTAGCGGTAGTCGTAGCGTTCACGGTAAAGTCAGCACCCGCATTAGCTACAGGAGGTTTGTTGGTACCGCTACCTACTGTTAGTTGTACATCGTCAGATGCGGTTGCGCCCATATTATCCGTTACAGTTACCCTGAACACATAATTACCATTAACCAATCCCTGTACGGTCGGGAACATGGTATTGCCGGACAATATCTGGGCGGTATTTGGTCCACTCACCTGTATCCAGTTGTAGCCGGCGATGCTGCCATCGGGATCGTAAGATCCGCCTGCGCTCAAATATGCGTAAGAACTTGTTGTTGAGAAATCGTTGCCTGCGTTGGCTATCGGTGCTTTGTTGTTTGAATTATTCGCAACGGTCACTTGAACATCGTCTGTTGCACTTGCGCCAAGATTATCAGTTACTGTCACTCTGAAAACGTACACACCTACTATCAAACCTTGTGCTGTTGGTGAAACAGTATTAGCAGAAGCTATAGTTGCCGTATTTGGACCGCTTACTTGTGTCCAGCTGTAAGACGCAATGGTACCATCAGGATCGGATGATCCGCTTGCACTCAGGCTCGCAGTGGTCGCTGCATTTACCGTGAAGTCAGCACCCGCATTGGCAACCGGCGGCTTGTTTCCACCCACCGTTAACTGTACATCATCAGATGCAGTTGCACCTTGATTATCTGTTACAGTTACTCTGAAAACATACGAACCGGAAACCAATCCCTGCACTGTTGGGAACATAGAATTGCCAGACAAAATTGTTGCTGTATTTGGTCCGCTGACTTGCGTCCAGTTATAACCGGCAATGCTGCCGTCAGGATCGTAAGACCCACCTGCACTTAAATATGCGTAACTATTTGATGTTGTGAAATCATTTCCTGCATTTGCAACAGGAGGCTTGTTGTTTGAAACAGCGGGGTTAACAGTTAGGATAACAAATTCGGTGTCTCTCGCCGATTGATTGTCTGTAACCGCCAATATGAACTGGTATGTACCTGCGACCAAGCCGCTGACAGTAGTTGACTTGGCTGTTGGCGTCGCAATAGTTGCAGAGTTTGGACCGTAACCTTCATACCAGTTATATGTCGCGATACTTCCATCGCTATCTGTAGAAGTACTGCCATCAAATGTTACCGAATTTGTTGGTAAAGTAATGGAAGTTGGACCAGTTATTTTGGCCGTTGGTGGCACATTTGCTCCGGCGCTAACTGTTACGGTCGCTGATGTAAAACCTGCTGCACCAAGGTTATCTGTGACCTTCAACTGGAAAGTATAGGTGCCTGCAACCAAACCATTAATCACAGTTGTTTTTGCAGAAGGCGTAACAATGTTAGCAGTATTTGGTCCTGCGGTTTGTGACCACAGATAGGCGCTGATAGATCCGTCGCTGTCTGTAGATCCGCTGCCATCAAGTGTTACACTGGCAACGGGTAATATGACACTGCTTGGCGCAGAAATTTTCGCCACCGGCGGATTGTTTGCTCCGCCCGGCACTACCACATTTACATAGTCAACACCTGTTGCCCCACCCGCATCTGTTGCAGCCACTTTGAAAGTGTAAGTTCCCGGAGCAGTCAGACCGCTCACATTAAACTGGTACCAGTTGTTGGCACTCAGCGTTGCGTTAACCGGACCGGCTTCCTGTGTTACTTTGTAAGTCATCGCCTGAGCCTCCCAGTCGAAGACCTGGGTTCCCGTGAAAGATGCGGTGGTCACTCCGGAAGCCAGTGTCAGATCAGGTCCAAGATTTACGACCGGCGCAGTATTTTGTCCGTTGTTGGTAATATGAATTGTCTTTGTTTGCGTGCTCGTGGCTCCGTATGTATCCGTAACCGTTAGTTTGAAGGTATAATCGCCCAACGCATGAAACTCAAGATCCTGCCACGGCCAGCTCCAGTTTTTATAGTCGAGGTCGTGTGCCGGCCATGCTGTGGAAGTGTCCACCTGCTGGTAACCACCAAAGGGCCATACTTTGGATAAATTATTTGAAGTAATCTGCCAGTTGTAATGAAAGATCACATCATTGGGATCGGTTGAAAGCTCAGCAGTTATTCTCTTTTGGTAAAACATCATGCTGGAGTTCACAACCACTGTCGTATCCGTGGCGCCCACATTTGCGACCGGTGACAAATTAGTTTGCGGCGTGTTCTTTTTATTCATGCCCAGCATGTACTGATAGATCGTGGGGTATGAATATCTGTTTGCAGTATCGGGATAGATCTTTCCGTCGTATATCTGGTGGTTACCCACGGGATACCAGCCAAACACAGGATTTTTGGGTCCGCAGCCTAAAACTGCATTCACCACTCCCATCGTGCTGTAGACAGACACCTGGTTATCATCGGTGGTGTGTATCGCCCACACAGCGGTTCCTCCCTGCGCGATATTACATGCATTACCTTGCGACAACCCTGTACCGGACACCGGGATCACTGCCGTGACCTGCGATGCGGCCAGCACTGAAGAAGCGGGATACACCCATGTACCGCCGCCGCCAAGACTGTAGCCGGTTATATAAACCTTATTGGTATCAACGTTAAGATTTGCCTTTGCCCACTTTATCATTTCATCTATATAGAAAGGTTGCCAGTCGCCATATGAGGAACTCAGCTGCGGAAGCAATACCAGGAAAGAGCCCTTTACTCCGTTGGGATAATTAAAACGCATGCTGGCACCATTTTTTACCTGGTAACCAATGCCTGATGTAAATACAAGATTCAACTGCGTGGTACCATCTCCCTTTTCTCCCAGCCCGTGCAGTGGAATAATAAGCGGAAATTTTTGCGCCGGATTGGTTGTGTAGTCCGCCGGTTTAAAGTCATAAAATCCAATATTTGGGTGCCCCGCCGACGTTATGTTATGTGACGTAAGCGTTTGCGCACCTGCAAAAAAAGAATAGGCAGTCATCAAGACGATGAGCAGAATCGACCTCATGTTAAGGAGTTTTAAGCATAATAAAATTGGAACACCAAAGGCAATTGGAGTTTGTCAGTTTTGTTTTCGGAGGTACTACGGTATGAAACAGAGGAACAGGTTTATTCTACAATTCTCTCATTGGAAGGCAAAAATCTTATCTAGCACTAAAAATAATGCCAAAAGACTCGGCGAGCCTGAAATTTTGGACAAGTTATAAGTTGTAGGTTTTAAGTTCTAAGTGTTAGTTTCATAAAGTCCCCACTTATGACTTAAAACTCAAAACTCATGACTCATTACTTAAACTTACTTTGAGGAAAAGGTCTTTGGAGTATGTATGAAATAGCGTCTGTTGGTTTTGATTTTCAACATCGCTTTAATCATTGATACAGCCAATAAAGGAATGTGTAATATAGCTTTAAAGGTGGTCATTGTGTAAAAACGACCTGGTACTGATAGCAATAGTGTAGCAAAATACAAAACTGTAAGTACAATCCAAATTTCCGCAGATGGATAAATGAAAGATGCTGAAAAAAGATATTGCACCAGTAATAACGTCAGCATGCAGCCGAACAACGCTATGTACAGCAATCGCGGCAACAAAAAGCACTGAAAAAATTTATGCAGAAAAATCCGGCTACTTCTTTGTGAAGTAAGTTTTGGCTGCAAAAAACCTTTGATATGTGTTACCTGTGCCTCGAGCCATCTAACACGTTGCCTTTCGAAAACTGCAGCACTGGCAACTTTTTCATCATATACGTAAGCATCTTCAATATATTCAACATCCATTTTTTTAATCACCAGCTGCACATCAATCTCTCTGTCTTCCCCGGGATTATTTTGTATTTCAGGTAAATTAAAAATGTAGTGAAGCAGGGAATAATCAAAAGCAATTCCCGATCCGATCAATGAAGACGGAAGCCCCATCGCTCTTTGACCCTGGCGGAAAATATGATTGTTGATCTCTTCGCTGATCGCATCCAGCAACGCAACCGGCGTTTGCTGATTCTTTGCAGTACGATGGCACTGCACCACTTCATAGCCTTTGTGAAATGCAGCATTTACTTTCTCAAGGCAATCAGTTCCCATCACATTGTCTGCATCCAATATCATTCCTATATCGAAACCTTTGTTCGCAAATTTATTGAGCGCAGTATTCAGCGATTTTGATTTCATGCTCACATCAAATGCAACTTCTACAACTTCAACGGGAATGGCTTTTAGTTTGGCAACAGTTTCCGGTTGTAATTTATCTGCAATAACAATAACGGTAAACTTATCTGACGGATAAAAATGTCTGCTGGCTTGTAATGCTGTATCCACAATAATTCCATCTTCTTTGTAAGATGGTATAAACACTGCGATCTTTTTCTTTTCTTCCACTACGCCATAATTCACTTTTTTGCGGAACCTTGCCGCAATTGACAACATGAGCAAGTACAAGGTACTTGCGGTGAGGTAGAGGAAGAATACTGCGAAGATTATATTAAGTATTGTTTGTAGCATTTGGTTGTTAGTTGTAAGTTATAAGTTGTAAGTAGTAAGTTTTGAGTCGTACTTATAACTTAAAACTTATTATTTAAAACTCCACTCAAATAGGTGAATAGCTGGAAGAATAAAAATTCCAGGCTATGCCTTTTAAAAAGAATTTCAAATGTTCGAACTGCCTGTTTTTAATATACCCGAGCAATGATTTCGGCACGGTTAAAAACATAAAAAACATATAGAAGGACAAAAGCTGAAATTTATTAGCATTGCGCCTCATATACAAAATACGGTTGCGTGTGTGATAGTAAACCTTCATCGGATTTTGTTTTCCCACACTCATCGATTCTTTGTGATATACTACCGCTTCCGCATTGTACCATATTTTGTAGCCGGCCTTCAGTATCCGGGCCGACCAGTCCCATTCTTCGTAATAAAGGAAGAACTTTTCGGGGAACTTACCTACTTTTTCCGCTACTTCCCTTTTTACCATCATTGCACAACCGTGGGCGCCATTGGTATAACCGGAAACGTCGTATTGTCCGCGATCTTCTTCTTTGTTGCCCACTTCTGTAGTGCGGCCCGTATACGGATTCATTGGATTGAATCCCGCATACTGTATAACATTAGGAGCGAAATAAAATTTTATTTTAGGACACACAAAACCAATCGTTGCGTCTTTGCGAAATGGCTCCAATAATAGTTCAAGAAGATTGGGCGGCAACTCAGTATCATTATTTACAATGAAAATAAAATCGCCTTTGGCATAGGACATGCCCCAGTTGTTACCGCCGGCAAAACCGAGGTTTTGTTTGTTTGCCAAAACTCTTGTGTTGGGATAATTCTTTGAGATTATAACTTCTGTGGGATCTTCCTTAGAGCCCATGTCGCACACCAGAATTTCGTAGTTACTATAAGTCAGGTGGCGTGTGGATTCCAGGAACTCACAGGTTACCGCTAACGTGTTATAGTTTAGCGTTATTATGGAAACAAGAGGTTCTTTTTGCACAAGTGAAATTGTAAGCTGTTATAGTTTTAGTATATCGTGAATGGTGAATGGTCAATCGTGAATAAAACACCCGAAGGTTCTAACATTCACGATTGACCATTCACCATTTACGACTATCGATCATCAAACGTTCGACTTTTGGAACACCGCTGTCGGTGTGTTTGCCATGATCCACAAATCGTACATGAAACTATGTTTATCTGCATAGCAAATGTCAAGACTAATCCGCTCTTCAGCAGACATATCTCCATGTCCCCTTTTCTTAATTTGCCACAAACCAGTCATGCCGGCAGGAGCAAGAAAACGCGGAGCCCACTCATCTGTTGTAAGCGTTGCAGCTTCATACAATGGCAAAGGCCTGTTTCCCACAAGTGACATATCGCCAATCAACACATTTATAAGTTGTGGCAATTCATCAAGGCTTGAGTTTCTCAGAAATGATCCGAATTTAGAAATACGCGGATCGTTGCTTACTTTGAAAAATACAGGGCCGCCGGTGTCTGACACATTATATTGATTGAGCCCTTTAAGTTCATTAACTTTCTTATCCGCGTTCAATTCCATTGTGCGGAATTTGTAAAAGTTGAAGATCCTGTAACCCCTGCCTGCTCTTTTAGATATGTAGAACACAGGTCCGCGAGATTCAAGTTTGATCGCAATTGAGATCAACAAAAAAATCGGACTTAATAATACAAGTGATGTTGCTGCTACTGAAATATCCAAACTCCTTTTCAAAATATAATTGTAATCAACTTTTTTAGGAGTTTTTGTTTGAATGCTTTTTTGAAAAGTAGCGTGGTGTTTTTTGTTTTTGATTTTTCTCAGAAAAACAACACGTTGTGTAAATTTTTCCGCAACATCATCAATTGAGATGATGTCATCAATGAACCTGCAGTTTTTGTATTGCGTCATTTGCTCTTCGTCGATGTCGGAAGATTCGAGAACCAAAGGCACATTTGCAAGAATCTCATGACCACCAACAAAGTTGGCAAGTTTGTTTATTGCTGCAAGGTTGTTTGAACCGTCTGCAATAAAGACTCCTGGCAGGTTTCCACCTTTTGTAATGATCCTTGTAAGAATGGAAATTGCATTGTCAACAGTCTCTGCTGCGTAACCACCTTCGAACAGAGTAATCATCCTGTCGATCTTTGCAGTTTTTTTACCGAGGTAAAAAAACTCTTTGGGAGGCAATGAATCTAAACTTATTGAAGCTGCTGGTTCTACGGTTGCAGGTTTAATAAATGTTGTTTCTAATGCCGGTGCTGAAATGCTTGGTAAAATTGCAAGTTCCATACAGGTAAGAGTTTAATAATTTAATGATGTTTCTGTGTTGAACTTAAACTGCTTTGAGCTTAGTCGTCGACTTAATAATCCCGGTAAACATTTTGTCTACACAATTCACCAGATCAACTGGATTGAATGGTTGTGAAAAATGTTGTGCCACGCCCAGCTCATCACATTTGGCAGCAATTACGGCTTTATTCAAAGAGGATAATACAATTAAAGGTATCTCGCTATAAAGACCACTACTTTTTAAATGCTCCAGCAATTCCCAATTTTCTGTATCAGGTAATTGTGGATCAGCAATGATCGCATCAGGTAGTTCATTTCTGGATAACCAGTACATAGCAGAAGCAGCGTCGGATGCGGTTACAACTTTGTATTTTCTTTCAAACACATTTTGTAGGAGGAACCTGATCGCTTTGCTTCCATCAACCGCTAAAATTGTTCTTTTCATTGTTGAATAATTAAGTTTGAAAAAACTCAATTTTTCATGAGGCAGCAATGGAGTTCGTATAGGCTCACATCAGGGTATTTGGATTGATGAATAAAAAACGAGAATAGGTTTTGGAAGAACTTACTTACTTAGAATGAATGATTGAATTAATCAGGCATTTATCGCAGGATATTTGGGAAGACAATCGCAATATTGTAACACCTGATTTTCGGAGGGTTGAATATACGATCAGTTAGAAAAGTTGATATTGATCAACTGAATTGTTTGATAAAAATAGCAACAAAAATCAATAAACCAAATGCATAACGGTTAATTTTTATATTATGGAATTGCAAACACACCCCTCCTAACCCATTGTTATATAATAATAAAATATTATATAATATGTTTTTGCCTGATGAATTGCGATTTTCAATGTGCAAATTGAATATAGTCATTGCGCAATTCCTTTGTTCCATTTATTATTTTTAAGCTCCGGTTTTCAAAGTTTACCCAATTACCTTAGCCCTGTTTTATTGTGAATGTCACCGCACCCTGGCTATCTTAACCTTATTAAATTATGATTACGAACAATAGTGTCTCACTGTTATCTATACTCGACAATGATTTTTACAAGTTTACCATGCAGTATGCGGTGGTAAAACTTTTCCCGGGTGCGCAGGCCCGTTATCAATTTATAAATCGAGGCGGGCATGCGTTTCCAGAAGGATTTGCTGAAAATCTGCGCCGCACTGTGGACTCAATGTCGGGCTTGCGTTTGTCGAATGAAGAGAAGGAATTCCTGCGAAAAAACTGTCCATATCTTGATCCTACTTATCTTGACTTTTTGCAGGGTTATCGTTACGATCCTTCTGAGGTAACTATAGAACAATCCGGCGCGGATTTAAGTGTTAGCGTGAGCGGGTATTGGTACCGCACCATTCTTTGGGAAGTGCCATTGCTTTTTTTAATTAGCGAATGGTACTATCGCCTGATCGACCAGCCTCCTGTTTCAGATGATGAGATTGTTGCCATTAATAAAGATAAGTTTGAAAAATACAATGATCTGGGTGTTACTGTGGCAGACTTTGGCACCCGCCGCAGATACTCTTACCACGTGCAGCAAAAGGTAATTGAATCTCTCAGCCGGTTTGGAGGAAAAAGCTTTGTGGGCACGAGCAATGTACACTTTGCAATGCTTCACAACACCAGGCCTATCGGAACCCATGCACATGAATGGTTTATGTTTCATGCAGCCCGGTATGGCTTTAAAATGGCGAATACAATGAGTCTGGAGCATTGGGTGGACGTTTATCGCGGCGACTTGGGCATTGCGCTTAGCGACACTTATACAACGGATGTTTTCTTTGCACAGTTTGATAAAAAATTCTCCAAACTTTTTGATGGCGTGCGCCACGATAGCGGCGATCCTATCGAGTTTGCCGAAAAAACGATTGCTCATTACAAAGGCCTTGGAATCAACCCGCTTTACAAAACGATCATTTTCTCCGATTCATTGAATTACGAAAAAGTCGCCGTGATTGCGGAGTACTGCAAAAACAAAATTGGCGTTTCCTTTGGCATCGGTACCAATCTTACGAACGATGTTGGTGTTAAACCAATGAATATTGTAATGAAACTAATTGAAGCCAAACCCGAAAACATGGAGTGGGAACCGACGGTAAAACTATCTGATGAAAAAGGAAAATACACGGGGGAGCCAAGGATGATTGAGTTGGCGAAGGCTATTCTTGGAATACAGGAGTGAGCACGCAGATCACGCTGATTTACGCAGATTTTGAATTTCGTCCATTGAATTAACTCACTGCTGTAGCATGAATTTTACCGCAAAGAATACGCAAAGAAGTCGGCAGAATAATAAATGGTAATACGCAAAAACGCAAATACAACGAAGACATCCCTTTGACTTTTCTTTCCTGATTGAACATAAGCAAACTAAATCCTGCTTAACAAACCTTCGCTTTCTTTGCTCAACCTTAGCACTCTGCGGTTAAAAAAATCTATGCAAATCAGTTAAATCAGTGTCATCTGCGTGCTTTCTCACGCCAGTTTTTGTCTTCCCGCTTTCTCCCAGATAACGGTTTGATTGCCTTTAAGGAAACGGTTGAAACCCATGAACGCCGCGGCATTCATGAACACGAAGTAGTAAGGAACGTATAAACTTTTAATCTTAATATTTCTGTTCGCAAATTGCCAGCCGATGAAGGCAAGTGTGTAAAACACGATCTGCGCAACCATAATCCCCTTGTATAACAATAATGGAGATAAAAATACGATCAACAGGTTGGCAAAGAACATAATGACCAAACACAACGGACAAACTGCCCAGCGCAATACGCGGTGAGAAATGTATTGAAAAGAAAGCAGCCTGTACTTAAATATGTTCAGCAGATCTTTCAGCATTTGCATGGCCTGAAAACCTCCTGCACAAATACGCACTTTTCTTTTCTGCTCTTCTTTCATTGATGAAGAAGCTGTTTCAATGGCGAAGGCTTTGGGTTCATACTTAAATAAATAACCTTTCATGCAAATGCGCAGCGACAATACAAAATCTTCTATGATCGTCCCCTCCTGCACGGGTTCATACAATTCCCGACGCACAGAAAAAAGTTCCCCAGCCGCACCTACAATGGTGCTAAGGCTTGAGTCCAAACGTTTAAGCGCTGATTCATATTTCCAGTAAAGGCCCTCTCCCGCTGCGGAAGCTTTATCGTCGATTTGCTTGATTATTTTTTTCTCGCCTGCCACGCCGCCTACTTTAGGTGAAGCGAAATGCTTAACAAGTTCTGATACACATTCTTTATTCAACAACGTATTTGCATCGCTAAATACAAGGATATCAGCTTTTGCGTATTGCACGGCCCTGTTCATGGCAAAGGCTTTTCCTTTTCTTTCGGGAGAGTGTAATAGTTCGAAGTTGCTGTTTGCTTTTACCAGTTGCGGTGTTTTATCAGTTGAACCATCAGTAATAAAAACGACTTGTAATTTATCTGCCGGATAATCGAGTTCTTTGGTATTCTGTAGTTTGTGTAAAATAAAATCTTCTTCGTTGTATGCAGCAATAATCAGTGAAACAGTTGGCTGAAAGTTTTGCTCAGTTAGATTTTTGCGGGTAAACAACTTCTTTATGGCAACCAGGAAAGCGATTAGAAATCCATAACCCACATAAGCGTAAAACACAATAAATAAACATATCCAGAAGAGTATCTGCAAAAAAAGCATTGGGTCTGCGATTTGGTAAGTGTGAACAAGATAGGGCGAACGCGTGAAAATTGAAAGCAATTTTCGCAAATTTGAAAATATGGTAATGTGCTAATTTGAAAATGTGGAAATTTAAAAATTTGAAAATGCTTTCTGTGCAGCATGATCAACTGCTCTTGGTTTTTCGAAATTGTGATTAACATCAAACTGGAGGCGACCCCAATTTTCAAATTTTCAAATCAGCACATTTTCAAATTATTAGCGGCTGCGCCGCTATCTTTGCATTATGCGAATCGACATTATCTCTGTATTGCCGGAATTATTGGAAAGTCCTTTTTCTCATTCTATCATGAAACGTGCACAAACAAAGGGTTTGCTGGAAGTGCATGTGCACCAGTTAAGGCAATGGGCCGTGAATGAGTACGGACAGGTGGATGATTATCAATATGGTGGTGGTGCCGGCATGGTAATGATGTGTGAGCCTTTGGCAAAAGCGATCGAGCATTTACAAAGCGAAAGAAAGTATGATGAAATCATCTACATGACACCGGATGGCAAACGCTTTGATCAACAGATTGCCAATCGTTTATCTCTTTACGAAAATCTTTTGGTCATCTGCGGACATTATAAAGGTATTGACGAACGCATTCGTCAGCATTTTGTTACGCTTGAAATTTCCATTGGCGACTACGTCCTCAGCGGTGGAGAACTTGCTGCTGCTGTTGTAATTGACGCCATCGGCCGTATTATACCGGGCGTATTAAACGACGAAACTTCTGCACTTACTGATTCCTTCCAGGACAATTTATTGGCTCCTCCTGTATACACACGTCCCGCTAACTTCCGCGGCTGGGAAGTACCGTCGATATTACTTAGCGGCGATCCAAAAAAAATTGAACAATGGCGCTACGAACAAGCTGTTGCGCGGACTACCGAACGAAGACCGGACTTGGAGTAATTGAAATTGAAAGTGGTCGAACATTATGGTTGGTGTTCGGCGTTTCGTTTTATAAACAGGTGCAAGATCAAAGTTTCTGAATAAATCATTTTCAATTTTCAACCTATTTCTTCTCAACGCTAATGTCCGAATGTCAATGTTATGCCCCCGCCCGAAGCGCCGAGTTTTATTTTTAAGACAGTCGCACTGAGTTCTGCCAATTGACCAACGTCTTCGTATCCTGGATCACCAATCATTATCTTGGTTTCATTATCCGCAAACTTCCATTTGGTTTCTTCAATAATTTGTGGGTCGTTGGGGTAACATTTTGTTGGACCTTCATCCCTCGTCACGGTGTTGTCCGCTTTAAATATCAAAAGGTTGTCTGTAAAACATTTCGGAAGCGCATTTATCGCTTCATTTTCCGTTTTGCCGTCTCCATCGATATCTATTGCAACTTCAAAATATTCGCTTGTAAGTTTCCATCTACCCGCGGTTATTAATTGTGTTTTATCGGCGCCGCCATTGTTCTTACCATCATCCTTGTTGCATCCTGCAATTAAAGCTGCGGTTAAAATTACCAACGCAGCTTTCGTTGTAAACTGTGTCATAATACAGGTTTTAGGTTTGTGATATTGTTTAGAAAAGAATTCAATAAACCATGAATACAGAAACGGCCTTGCACGGGAGGTTGGAGATGGGAATTTTTTTTGGCGTTCAATAGTTGGTTGCCAGGCTAATGTTTAAAAGTTAACACTTCAGTATAAATAACACTACCGATTGTATCAACGTATTTCATTTTAAACACCGTTGAAGTAAGCTCAACCACGTGAGCCGGCCACATAGAGCCAGGGTCTCCGATCAGTATCAGAGATTCATCGGTGGAAAACATCCAGTTTGATTCTTCTTCGATCTGAGGTGCCAGGGGGTCGCATTTTGAAGCACCCTCGTCATGAATGTAGGTACCATCAGCTTTAAAGATGAAAAGGTCATCTCTGTGACATGCATCCATTGAATTTATCAGCTCATAATCGGGGTGGCCATCTCTATCAGTATCTATCGGGGGATCGACATAATCGCTCGTTATTTTCCAACTACCGGACGTCAGCATTTGTGTTTTGGTGGCATTACTATTGTTGCCATTTGTTTTTCTGCATCCCGCAATAACTGCTACTGCTAAAATGACCATTGCAGCTTTCTTTGAAAACTGTCTCATAACGGAGGTTTTAGGTTTGTATTGTTGCTGTCAAAAGGCTATTGAGAGCGGCTTGCATGGGAGGTTGGAGATGGTTGCAGCGGTAAACTAAACAGGATAAGGTGGTGTTATTGATAGTCGTAAAAAAATGCGCCTGGTAAACAAAAAAATATTTTTTCCTGAAAGTTATTGGTAACAGCCAAAGCCCGACAACCAATAACTTACTGAGAAATAAACTTTTTAGTGCGTATAAGTCAGCGTCTCCGCATAGCTAACACCCAGTTCGGTAAACTGCACTTTTATTTTCAATGTAGTTGCATTAAGCACGAGCAGCTGGGCAGATTGCTCAGAACCTGTTGCACCTACAAGTATCACAGATTCATTGTTTGAGAATTTCCAGTTTGTAGTTTGTATCACCTGCGGGTCGGTTGGACTGCATTTTGTAGTGCCTTCATCGAGAGTAAGACCACCATCAGTTTTGAATATTAAAAGATCGTCTTTATCACATGCACTGTAAAAATTAAAAACTTCGTTCTCAACACGACCATCTCCGTCGTAATCAATGGCAGGATCAAAGTAGTCGCTTGTTAATTTCCAATTGCCGGAAGTTAGCAGTTGGGTTTTGCTTGCTCCTCCGTTATTACTGCTGTCATCTTTCTGGCATCCGGCAATTACGGCTGCAGCCAAAATAAGCAGCGCAGCATTCTTTGTAAACTGTTTCATAATACAGGTTTTTAGGTTTCCATTGTTATTAAAATGAATACAAATAATACAATAGCGGTTTTGCATAGATGATTGGAGGGGCTATACCAAAAAATCAGCGACGAAGAAAAAAGCAGGCTGGTTGCTATTCAGTGGGAAAATACTCCGTAGAAGATACGAAATGTAGTTGAGAGTTGAAAATTGAAAACGCAGAAAGATCGGACAACTATTTAAGTGTTCGACCTTTCTGTATTTAACAGGGATTTTGTTTACGCCCCAAGGCGCCTCATTTTCAACTTTCGATTTTTAATTTTCAATTCACTCTCAGTGTCCAAACGTAAGCGTTTCAGTATAAGTAACGCCTCCTTCTTCCATAGTGACTTTTACTTTCAGCACACTTGAAGTAAGTTCAAGCAATTGAGCAGATTCTTCAACTCCCGGATCGCCAATCACTATTTTTGTTTCATTGTCTGCAAACTTCCAGTGAGTTGTTTCTATCACTTGCGGATCAGAAGGGTCACATTTCGAAGCGCCTTCATCATTTACAACGGTTCCATTTGTTTTAAAAGTCATTAAGTCATCTCTGTCGCATGGTGAATAAAGATTAATCACTTCATTTTCTTTGTGTCCATCTCCATCCCAATCTACTGCCGGGCTAAAATAAATGCTGGTTTGTTTCCAACTGCCAGTAGTTAGCAATTCTGTTTTGGATTTGTTACTCGTTTTGCTATCATCTTTTTTACATCCTGTCATTGCCGCTACAGACAGCATAACGATTGCGGCTTTTTTTGTGAACTGTGTCATAACAAAGGTTTTTAGGTTCTTATTGTTGTTTATTTTTCTAAAAGATTACAAGTACTTCTGCATAAGGGAATGTGTTCGCATGGATTATGAAAACGCGTTATCAAAAGGTGTGACCGAACAAATTGTTTGATCAACTTATTAGTACAAAGGCTCAAATCGAGTGTAAAAAAAGTAAGTTTTTTGCTGTGCAGCAGGTGGAAGAAGTGTTAACTGAGGAAACAGCCGCATAGAAGTTGCGCATGAAGGGGTGAATTGTATTTGGAAACAATTAAGAATTGCCCCGGTGCGCCATTCGTTATTCTGCCATGGCAGACCTGAAAGGACAAGTCAGATACAAGGTTGCGAACCTCTTCACCTTTCTCTATGTTTTTCATCTTCCATTTATTCATCCTGTCATGTTTAGAATTTTATCCGTTGACTGAAGTCAACGGCAATGAATTATCTGCTGCAGTTTTCAATTTCCCATTGCCGACCTGATATTCAAGACGGCATATAATATTCTCAGGTGTATCACAGGAAGAATTCTTAATTCTTAATTCTTAATTCTTAATTTCTAATTCCTCCTCCTAATTCCTGCTAATCAACGCATAGTACTTTTACTATTTTTAAATTTCTTACTGCAGGAACCCGGCCGGGTGCTTTTAAAAATGAAAAAAAGTTTTTATTTTGGTAACATCAAATCCAATTTCCTTCCCGTTACTAAATTTTCTATTACACATCTCCTAGCGTAAAAACCGTTCAAAGCTTTTAATCCACTCGCTGTGTTGAACCGTTTGCTTCCATTCACCATTCGCAAAAGAAAACATAACCCTTATGGAAATCTTGTACATTTTAGGTACGGTGTTATTAATCATACTCTTCTTTGGCGCTGTACAATCCCGCTACGAGAAGTTTATATTTTATCATCGAAAAAAAGGTTTCGCACAACACGAAGCTTACTACCGGACAATCATTTCGCAAAACATTCCTTACTTCAACAGGCTTAGCTCCGACGAGCAACACAAGATGCTTTTTAGAACTTACCTGTTCAGACGGTCAAAAAAATTTCACTACGTTGGCATAGACAAACGTGAGGACATGCCTATACTTATCAGCGCAGTGGCAACACAACTCACACTTGGCCTGCAAAAATTTTCACTTAACTATTTCCACGATATTTATGTGCTACAGCATGACTATCACTATGGTTATTATTCATTGCCTTTCATGGGGCACGTGGATAGCACAGGCATTTATTTATCATGGGATGATTTCCTGCATGGCCTTCACAACGCACAAGACAACAGCAATGTAGGCTTGCATGAAATGGCGCACGCGTTGGCCTATGTAAATTTTATTACCCGTACAGAAGAAGATAAAATTTTCAAGAAAGAGTTCAAGAATTTCTCCAAAGTAGCGAGACCTGTTTTCCAGGAAATGCAAAAAGGAAGAAAGACTTTGCTGGGAGATTACGCAGCTACCAACTATCATGAATTTTGGGCTGTGAGTGTAGAAACTTTCTTTGAGAGCCCGATGCGTATGCTGAACGAACTTCCTGATCTCTATAATGCTATGGTAAAGGTTTTGAACCAGGATCCCAACAGCGTTATCATGGGCCAGTATTATAACAAGTATTTAGCGTAGAGAAGGGGACGCAGATTTTTATGATTGTGAAGATTGGTTAAGATTTTTCTTTAAGTTTTTTGAAATTAAGATTTAAGACTGTTTATCTATTATACATGCAACTCACATTTTGTGTGTGTTTGTTGCAATCATTTTCGTTGTTCTTTTTTATCTATATCTTAATAATCATCACGATCATAAAAATCTGCGTTCTGTCTATGCTTCGAGCTTCGCGGCCTTTTTTTCCTTAGGCAAAATGAACAGATAATAAATGGCAATGAACACCAGTCCAATGCCAAATGGAATGATCGTGTAATAACGCAGCTCATCTCTGTTCAAAAATTCTGTGGCCATCCAATAGCAGTTGGCGAATATCCAAAAAGTAACCGCAAGGTTGTGATAAAGCTCTGCTTTTAAATGTCTTGTTTGCCAGGTTATTAATAAGGCTACCGAAACAGTAGGAAGTATCATGAAGATGCCGAGCGGCTTCCAAAGCATTGCCCAGCTCATGTCTTTAATCAGCCAAAAAACGATGTGAAGGTTTTCTATTTTCCTGAATTTTTCAGGAATGGAATACATGGGTTCATTGCTCATGGAGAGTAGTTGGTTTGCGTAAGGAGAGCAAAGATAGTGGGAATGAGGAATCGTGAAAGTTGCAATGAAGTCTTTTTACTGCAGCTAAATTTTGCCTGCATTTAAAAGGTTACCCTAAACAAGGGGAGACCAAATTCACGACCGTCGATTCACCATTTACGTCTCGCTATCTCGCAAGCACTTTCGCAAATCTCTCTACCGATGCTTCCGGCATTACAGGTTTTGCTTCAATAATATTTTCTACTAACTGCTTCGCAAAAAAAGGTGACAACGAACAGCCTTTCGTACCCATGCCGTTTAGTATACCGATGTTTTTGTGCTGCGGATGAAATCCTACAAATGGCCTGCGTTCCAAAGTTGCCGGACGTATGGCAGCCATGTGGTCCAGCACTTCAAAAGGTAGTTTCACTGTTTGTGTGAGCCAGTTTTTGGCAAACTGATAAAAGCCGGGAGAAGGATCTGCATTTTCAAATTCCCACAGATAAGTTGAACCGAGCCAAAAGATATTCTCTTTCCACGGCACAAGGCTGTAGCCTCTTTTGAGAATATTTGCAGACGGCATATCTTTTATTTCAACCAACAATGCCTCTCCTTTATTTGCACCGTAAGGCAGGTTTTTAAAATAGGGATTGCTGAACCCGTTTGCCCCATCGCAAAAGATAATACCAGAGGCCGTTATCTCCTTGTAGATAATTTTATTGTCTTCAACCTGTAATTGAGTAATGTCGAAGTGGTCAGTGATCAGTTGATTTTTGCTGATGAGATTTTTTCGCTGTGCCTGCAAAAGCAATTGCAGATCTATCCAATAGCAGGGGTCGATAATGCCGTACCCAAATTCGTAGTTTATTTTATCGCGCCAATCGTTTTCGTCTTTTGGAAGGGAAAGGAACTGCTGATCTTTTTCGAACCTTCCTTCAAAGGCCAGCTTCATTTGTGGCGTTGGAAAAAAATCGATAATATTCTTTTGATCAATGCAATCGATATTTAAATCGCTGCCGATAGAAGTATACGCATTCCATGCAAACGGCATCAGATCTTCGATCATCCATGTTTTTACAATGCGTCTCCCGGTAACGGGATTTATTACGCCGGAAGCAACTTTTGTCGCAGTAAAAGGTTTGTCTTCATCAATTACAACAAATGACAAATTCGCCTTTTGCATTTCCCAACTCAAAAATGTTCCGCAAATGCCTTGGCCAACAATGATAAAATCTATTTGCATGTGGCGAAGATAAGATGAAAGGCGAGGATGCTTTTATGATTTCGATAATGTTTCGCACAAGTGCGCAGGTTTCACGCAAAGGCGCGGAGGAAACGCAAAGGACGCAAAGTCCTCTTGACTAATCGTAAACAAAAAAAAAGTCCGACACTTATTTAAAGTGCCGGACTCCCTATAACCCTTTGCGTCCTTGTTTTTCTTCTTTGCTTCTTTGCGTGAAATGTCACTCCACGTTTACACGCACACCATCACTGTGGCTCGTAAACTCAGGTGCATACATGCATTGAATGGTTGTAACACCGTTGCTGAAATTCCCTTCGTGCGTTACAAACAGTGGGTATTCGAAAACGTACGTGCCTTTTCTTATGTAAGAGAAGAAAAAGTTGGCGCTTGCATCCTTGGTGCTTTCGTAATAGCCCAAACCGTCCTGCCATTTGTACGTGCTGATCACATTTACAGGTTCCATGCAGCTTGCACGCATATCTTTCATATGCACATATTCCATGTCACGATCAGCACGAAGCTCGATGCGCACTTTGATTTTATCTCCCACTTTCAACACATCGTTTTCATTTACAGGTTGTAGTACAGGTCCGCGATCGCTATTCTTTTCAACAAACAATTTCTTCGTCAGCTTAAGCGGCGTCGCAGATGATGTAATATTTTCCAGTCTCTCAAAATATTGCCAGTACACGCTTCCCCACGATGATGTATTATTGGCATTACCAGAAACACTCACCGTAATATTTCCCATTTCTGGTTTTACAAACGCGCCATCGATAGTGGTTTTGAAATATCCTGTTCCAGCTTCAGATTTACTATCTGTACTGCTGATGGTTTTGTCGCCCAATTTGATTTTAACCGCAGGTGTTTCACTTAACCAGTCGCCGCCTTGTAGCAACAACGCGTAACATGCGTCGGCTGTTGCTTTTGTTGTTTTCCAGTTATTGGTTTGTTTGTTTTTCAGCAACCATGTTTTAAGATCGTTTACTGTTTTAGTATCGCCTGAAATTTCAGCAAATGCTTCGATCATTAACGATTGCGTTTCAACCGGAGCCTCGTACCAGAAATAACCGGATCTAACATCTTTCCAATACATGCCCTGTTCTTCATTTACAATCGCATTTTGTTGTAAAGATTTAATGATTGCCGCGGCGTTCGCTTTGTCACCTGTTCGGTTCAGCGCAAGAGCAATCATCCCTTTTGCATAGACACCTTGCTGTAACCAATATTGCTGTGCCTGTTTTCTGTAATAGCTAATCGCGTTCATGGCAGAGCCGGGAATGGCGATATCATTGTAGAAGCTGCGCATGTACAAATATTGTATCGCGATATAGCTGAGGTTGTTTTTCTTCAAATCAACTTTCCTTTTTACAAGCTCATTGTAATCGTCGGCTATTCTTTTGTCAAGATAGGCAACTGCATTTTTTGAAATCCCGTTCCAATCTTGTTTTGTTTGTTGCAACGCTCCCAGCTTTTTCAAATGGCCGATGCTGCTGGCGATGTATTGCGTGATGTATCTGTCATCAGGTCCGCCTTTGAACCAAACGAATCCTCCGTTTTCACTTTGCAATTGTTTCAGCTTTTCGTAGGTTGTTTGCAAGCCTGCGTTCATGCGAACCATGTCAAACAACAATGCGATGTTTTTCTTTTGCTGCGCTTCGTTCTTAGCTTCCAATACCCATGGCGTTTCTTCCAGCAATACAGATTTCAGTTCTTCATTTTTCTGCAGATTGCTCAGCAAAGCAGATGAATCTGTCGCGTTCCATTTTTCTACAATTGCTTTCAGCTTGGGCGCTTTATTTGCAATCATTCCTGCCAATGCATTTGCATAGTAACGGTTGAATGTTTGCTCTGCACACTCGTATGGAAAATCAGTTAAGTAAGGCAGAGACTGCACTGCATACCACGCCGGATTGGATGTGTATTCAACCGTCAAAGCATGTTGTTGCAATGTTTCGCTTTTTCCTGATTGCAATAGTTTTTCGAACGTGAATGATTTGGAGTTGGTATTGCGCAAATTCAACGGCATGCTTTCTGTAACCAACATGCTGTTTGCCACAACCGGCAATGCCATTTCTTCTCCATCTCTTAAATTTCCGGAAATGGCTTTGAAACGATACACTACTGCATTGTTGTAACCATAAGGAATGCTTACGCTAAACTTCATGGGAGCGCTTTGCCCGGCACTTACCGTAAAGTATTGCAGTGGCTGAATGTTTTGGAACCAACCATCTACAGGCTGCATCGTGGATGCATTCAGCAATTCTAGCTGTACTGTTCCCGTCATTTCTTTATCGCTCATGTTCACCACTTTTGCACTGAGCTCTATTTTATCTCCCTCACGTAAAAATCTTGGTGCGTTTGGCTGGATCATCAACTCTTTTTGTGTTACCACATCTACAGTTGAGTAGCCGAACGAAAGATCCTTTGTATGTGCCAATGCCTGGAATTTCCATTTGGTTAATGCTTCCGGCATGGTGAAACTAAAGCGGATGTTACCTTCAGCGTCTGTTTTCAAGTCGGGGAAGAAGAAGGCTGTTTCGTTGAAGTTTTTGCGGAGTTGTACACTAGCCATTTGTTCTTGCTGATTTGGAGCCGTAGTATCCTGGATGGCTACTTCATTTACTGCGACATAAGACAAAGCTGCTCCGGTCACATCTTTCTTTTTCTGCGTACCATATCCTATTACAACCACTTCATTATTAGCTTTTACATCAACCCCTGCAACCCTTCCTTGTAGCATAACACCCGGTGGCGCCAGCTTTGATTCAACGTTTATATAATACGGTGTAATTAACACGTCATAATTTTTTTCGAAAGAAAAATTTCCATCGCTGTACAAATATTTTTCCTGTGATTGAATGGAAAGAAAGTTGACTCTGCTATTCCAATTGGCGTACAAACTATTAAACGGCCACACTCCCGGCTTTTCCCAAGCGTGAGGCTTAAACTGATCCAGCGATGCATCGTACATGCCGGCCAACACTTCTGCTGCTACTTTTTCCTTTTTATTACCTGTTATTTTAATGCTCCATTTTTCTTCACTGCCAGGTTGCAGTTTATCGCGCCAGGTTTCATATGTTATGCTCAATTCCTTGTTTCTCCATGGCACGAGTATGCTATTATTACTGGTATAAAAACGGTTATTTTTTACCATAAAATAGATCATGCCAATGCCGCCTCTATCTTCTTCTGTTGGGCTTACAACTATGTATTTTTTTTCATTATTAAGTGTAAGGACATTGTATTGAAAAGCCCCCTTTTCCTTTATTGCAGTTTTATTTGTTTGTTGTATCAATGTAACATCATTGGCCGCAGTACCAATTGTAACTATCGCTTCCTCCCCGGGTTCTACTATTGTTTTATCGGTTGATGTCGTGAGATAAGTTTTCGCCGGCAGCTGCTTGCTTTTATTGTCATGCAGCAAAACATACTTTACATCTTTTACGGAATCGCCGTATTTATCTTTGGCTACCGCTTCAATCATATACCAACCAGCCGTCAGTGCATTTTGTCCTATAGATATATCATGATTCGCACTGTCATTTACCTGAGCAATGGCCGTGCCCTTACTCCATGTATCCTTGTTACCTTCGTTGCTGTATTCATCATTAGGAAATAGTTTAACATACTCATTGTATGTCATTACAAACTGATCAGGCTCACTCCAGTATCTTTCCCTGATCAACCTATCGGGCTGTTGTAATTTATACAGCTTCAACTGCACTTGCGCACTTGTCTCCCTGTTATTAAAGTTCTTTGCAGTTACGGATATCTTTTTCAAGCTATCAATTGCCAACGTTTCGTTTTGCGCAAGATCAATTTGCAATTGTATTGCCTTGTATCCGGCAGATACAATTATTTCACCGCTTCTTGTCTCTCCGTTTATGTCCGTCACATCGGCAACTACTGCGTAATCAAATACCGGCTCCAACGATTTACTAACATGTTCATCCGGTATTGCTTTGAAGCGGATAATGAAACTTCCGTCATTGCTTGTAATTACCTCACCATTGGCTATTTCCATCGGACCGCTACTTACAGGATAGCCCCCTTTGAAGGAATACAACCACGGATAAATAAATCTTGCAGCACGGGTTACATGGTATTTTACCTTGGCGCCGTCAATGTTATTGCCCGCATATGCTTTTGCATTTCCTTTTACAGTAACGCTATCATTTACGCGATAGGCATTCGTAAGCTTATTATACTCTACGGAAAACTTAGGCCGTTTATATTCTTCTACAGAAAATGAGACGTTTCCTTCAATGTCATCGCTTTCCAATCTAAAGATCCCGTTCAATCCACTTGACGGCAACACAAACTTTCCTGAGTATGAACCAAACTCGTTAGTAGTGAGCACCAACGAATCAATCTGCTCACCATTTGCATTGTACAGCGCTAATTTCGATTGTACTCCGGAAACTATCTTTGGCTTACGGGTTTTAAAATCCTTGGTGATTGCTATTCCTTTGAAGTAAACAGTTTGCCCCGGGCGATATATTGATCTGTCGGTAAATAAGAAAACCTTTGCCTGATCTCTTTCATAAACTGCACTATCTTCATCTTTTTCGTTTTCATAACGGTTAAAAGAATAAGTTGCCTCATCCAGAAACAAATGATCTTCTTTGTAATTTATCTCAAAACGCCTGCTTTTATTGACCTTTGATGTATCGTCTTTCAGTTTAAAATAACCTTTGCTATCAGTATTCAATAATTCGCCTTTCTTGTTCACATAGCCTCTTGAATTATAGTCGTAATAATTCTCCCAAACCTGTACCTGCGCATTCTGAAGTGGCTTTCCTGTTTCACGATGGAGTACAAAATATTCGTTATCGTTGTTTACATAACTTATATTGGATACATGGAAATATTGTACAGCCAGTGGATTTTTATCCAGTGAAAATTTCCCGTCCGCACTGGCGACGATCAAATAATCCCCAACCGGTAAGGCATCTACTTTTATTTCTACTTTGTGTGATTGATAATCTTTTGTGTCAGGCAAATTTTGTGACCAGGTCCTGAATGCTTTGGCGACTGTTACCTGCCGCCAGTAACTATCATCATAGCGTTGTTTTAACTGGGCCTTCAAATTTTCGCTCAGCTGCACTATCCGGAAGGTTAGTTGTGTAATATTTTTATAAGTAACCAATGTTCTAAATGATTGCCCCGGTATGTTTACTTTTTCTGTGTTAAGATTAAATTGAGGATGCTGAATTTGCTGCAATAAATTGGCACAATTCGCTTTTCCTTCGCTTGATTCTTGTTGTTGTGCAATTTTTTCACAAATTTCTTTCGTCTTTATGTATTCGTATCTATTTGTTGTATCACCTGTTGGCGCATATCCGGCAGCTTTATTCGCGTGCCACTGTGCCACCAAATACCAGGCTTGTGCCGCAGCAGGATAGCTCTCGTATTGATGCGCCACATGATTGCTCGAATTGTAGTAAAACTGGTCGGTTTTTTCTGCGATTGAATATTGCTTTACAAACTGAATTCTTTGCAAATCCACATCAATTAAAGCATCTGGTTTCTGATCATCAATGTGAAAGGCAATTAATTTCTGATAAATGAGTAGCGCTTTGTAATGAAGCGAAGCCGTATCTTTTGTTTCAAATTTTCGATGAATAAAATCTGCTGCAGGATCAAAGGCTGCCGCTTGTGTTATTTCGAAATTGTAGGCCGGTTTTGTAACATAGCGTTCATCTGTTTTGAAAAACTCCAGCGCACGGTTGGCAAGCAGATCATACAATGTGGGACGCAGATAACGAACATTGCCTTTTACCAGTATCGGATCATATACGTCCAGTTTTGTTTGCTGTAATAGCTTTTCCTCTTTTATGGAAGCGAGGTATAAATCAGATGTTTTTTTCTGCAGGTCTTCAAGTGTCCAGGTGGAAGGATCGTCTTTCTTAAAATCTACAGTTTTTGTCCTGTTGTAAAATTTCCACCGGTTGTTTTGAAAGTAGCGATTGTATTTGTCTGCGGCCATGCTGTTTAGTAAAGCCTTTGTTGCCGGAACATTTGTTTGTGCAATTTCTTTTTCCCAAAATTGCATGCTCTTAATATTGCCATCTTCGTTGAGGTTTTGTTCCAGCGCCGATTTGTATGTCAGCGCTTTTATGACCTGCGGCTGCAGGTTTTCTTTTTTTGCCAGCGCATATATTTTATTTACCTCATCGAGGGCAGACCTTGTTAAGCCTTTTTTCGAGTAAAGTGAATCCACTTTTTTCCATAACACGTCATAGTTGGTTTTTGGCGTTTGTGCTTTCGTGATCATAGGGTATAAAAAAACAAGTAGCAACACCGCCGGCCATAGAAGGATTTTATTAGTCATTCGCTTGGAAAATTTATTCAAGTTATCAATGTTGTAATGAAGATGCAATTAATAATAGGATTACACAAATGCCTTGACATGCTGCGGGACCATTTTGTTGCTTTAACAATCCGCTAACGGTTGTATTTTAAACATAATTTCCCATTAACCGTCTTATATATAAAATGATCAAATTATGAATACCAAATTCCCCTTACTGATAGCAGCAGGATTGCTTCTTACAGTTGCCACTACACAAGCTCAGAACAATTCTAAAAAATATGCCGCAAACTATCCTGCGCATAATTCAGCAGCAACAAAATCAAGTGACAGGCCTTTCCATAAAAATGAAGGTAAGAGCCACAAACAGCCGGGAAAACACCACCATCATCACGGACATGGTCACCATAAATAAAAAAACTCCCTATGATTACAACTTGTAATCGTAAAAGCCCAGACAGTTTGTCCGGGCTTTTTTGCAAATAATTGGATGACTGACGCTCAGGTACATCAGACAAAAACAAATGCAACGTATATGCTATTCGATTTTAAAGGCAGCAGAAAATGGTGCATGCAAAACCCGGAAAGTTCCGGCTCCGTAGGAGCAAAACGTTCGTAGAGAAATCTGACAATGCACGGTTCTAATACCAGCTCCGTAGGAGCGACACGTAATTTGACATATCGCTCCTACGGAGCTGGTATTGAAATGTGGACGATGTCTTTTCTACGAACATGTCGCCCCCTCTGGGGCTAAAAGGCAGAAGGTTGAAAATTCTATTTCTCAATCTAAAATACTGGCAGCTTCACAGAAAGCATTTTCAACTTTCAACTTTCAATTTTCCACTAATAAAAAAAAAGAGAGCGCAAATTTTGCGCTCTCTTTTTTTTATCTAAAGTCTGCTTCTTACTTTTTGATTACTTCTGCCATTTTTTTACCAATGTCAGCAGGGCTTTGTACTACGTGTATACCGCAGTCAGCCATGATCTTCATTTTTGCAGCAGCTGTATCATCTGCACCGCCAATGATCGCACCTGCGTGGCCCATACGGCGGCCCGGAGGCGCTGTTTGACCGGCAATGAAACCTACAACTGGCTTAGTACCGTTTTCTTTGATCCATTTTGCTGCTTCAGCTTCCATGCTACCACCAATTTCACCAATCATAACGATACCTTCTGTTTCAGGATCGTTCATCAATAATTCTACCGCTTCTTTAGTTGGAGTACCGATGATTGGGTCACCACCAATACCAATAGCTGTAGAAATGCCCAAACCAGCTTTTGCAACCTGGTCAGCGGCTTCATATGTTAAGGTACCTGATTTAGATACGATACCGATTTTACCAGTTTTGAATACAAAGCCCGGCATGATACCAACTTTACACTCACCGGCAGTGATTACACCGGGACAGTTTGGCCCGATCAATCTTGTTTTTTTGCCTTGCAAATAGTTTTTAGCCTTTACCATGTCCTGAACCGGAATACCTTCTGTGATACAAACTACCAGTTCAATACCAGCTTCTGCTGCTTCCATGATAGCGTCTGCAGCGAATGCCGGCGGTACAAATATGATGGAAACATTAGCGCCGGTTGCTTTTACGGCGTCTGCTACTGTGTTAAAAACCGGACGGTCAAGGTGAGAGGTACCGCCTTTGTTTGGCGTAACGCCACCTACTACATTGGTACCGTATTCGATCATTTGGGTGGCATGGAACGTTCCTTCTGTTCCTGTAAAGCCCTGAACCAAAATTTTAGAACTTTTGTTGACTAAAACGCTCATACGCTTTTTTTTAAGTTGGGCAAAAGTAAGGCAAACAGGCGGGAATTTGAATTAATAATTAATAATTAATAATTAAGAGGGCAGCATTCAATAGTGAATACCACCCTCAATTTTTTAACCACTTTTGCAACTTCGCTTTTGTCAGGCAGGCAGCCGTATTAATTCTTAATTATTAATTATTAATTGCTTAGGAGTTCAGCACGTCCTCATCACTATTCAACAGCTCGTCCATGTTGCGGTCGTTGTCTATCTTGCCTTTTACCTCGAGCATACGCATGTCCTTGGCATCCTTAAGGAACTCAGAGGCAAAAATGAAGGAGTTGAGTTTCTCGTTTTTATTGAAGATTATTTCTTTGTTATTTCCTTCCCACTCCTTATGACCCTGGTACATGTAAATGATATTATCACCTATTTCCATCACACTGTTCATGTCGTGGGTGTTAATCACGGTGGTGATGTTGTACTCTGTCGTGAGTTCTTTAATCAGCTGGTCAATTACAAGTGAGGTTTGCGGATCGAGGCCGGAGTTCGGCTCATCGCAGAAAAGATATTTAGGATTGAGCACGATGGCACGGGCGATACCTACTCTTTTTTTCATACCACCGCTTATCTCTGCAGGAAACTTCTTGTTGGCATCTTTCAGGTTTACCCTTGCCAATACTTCGTTTACTCGTTTTAGCTTATCCTGGTAAGAATCTTTGGTAAACATGTCGAGCGGAAACATTACGTTTTGCTCCACGGTCAAACTGTCGAACAATGCAGAGCCCTGAAAAAGCATTCCGATCTGCTTGCGGGTTTCTTTTTTTTCCTCATCGCTCATGGTAACGAGGTCGTTCCCGCTGTACAAAATTTCCCCTTCATCAGGTTCAAAAAGACCCACCAGGCATTTCATGAATACCGTTTTACCACTACCGCTGGAACCGATTATCAGATTGCATTTGCCCGCTTGCATCGTGGCATCCACACCTTTAATAACCAGTTTATCTTCAAAACCTTTTTTTAAGTTTTTTACTTCAATCATAAAGAAGAATAATTCAAAAGTTAAAAGTCAAAAGTCAAAAACGGATCCACCATTTTTACTTTTGAATTTTTAATTTTTACTTTTTGTCACAGCAACAACGCAGACAACACATAATCCGCCATCAAAATAAGCACGCAGCTTACTACCACGCTTTTTGTACTTGCCCTACCAATTTCAAGAGCTCCGCCGCTTACGTTATATCCGTAAAAAGCAGGTATGCTGGAAATGAAAAAAGCAAATGTGTATGATTTTGCCATGGCAAAGAACACGTTGTAGGGCGTAAAGTTTTGGAGTAACCCTTTAGTATAATCTGCGGAGCTTAAAATACCAGAGGATGTTCCGGCAATGCGCCCTCCTAAAATCCCCAATCCTGCAGAAACCACTACCAGCATGGGTATTACCAATAATGCCGCAAGAATTTTTGGCATAACAAGATATGCCTTGCTGTTAATACCCATAATTTCCAGCGCATCGATCTGCTCACTTACGCGCATGTTACCAAGCTCACTGGCAATTTTACTCCCTACCACACCCGCCAGTACAATACAAACCAGCGTTGGGGCAAATTCAAGTATTACCGTGTCTCGAACGATCTGTGCAATGGTGCTTTTAGGAATAATAGGGCTTACAAGCTGATAAGCTGTTTGAACAGCAGATACGGCACCCATAAAAAAGGAAATGATGACTACGATTCCCAAAGATCCTATTCCAATATCTGAACATTGATGCATAAACTCCTTCCAGTACATCTTTCCGTTTTCCGGTTTGGAAAACATTCCTTTGAGCATCAACAAATACCTGCCTGTTTCGGTAAATAACTTCATTTATAACAAATTGAAAATCTTATTCCCTAATAATGCTCAAATGTAAACGTAAAAATGGGAAAAGTGTACGATGTACGAAGTACGGTGTACGAAATTCGTTAGAATGCCAATCCTAAAACAATTTCGTACACCGTACTTCGTACATCGTACACCCTGCTAAATCTCCCTTGCCACTTTATTAAACTTCTTCCACCACGGAGATTTCTTCACTTCTTCCTCTGTAGAAATATTTTTACACTTCTGCTGGGCGCTGATCACGGCTACGAGTGCCATGTTGAAAATGCTTCTTACAGAACTACCCAATTGCAGGATGTGTACAGGTTTTTTCAGGCCCAACAAAATTGGTCCGATAGCATCCGCGCCTCCTACTTCTTTCAAAATATTATAAGCAATATTACCTGCGGCAAGGTTAGGAAATATCAATGTGTTTACATCTTGTCCCACCAACTCGCTGAATGGATAGTTGTCTTTCAGGATGTCTTGATTAAAGGCGATATTTGCCTGCACCTCACCATCTACTATAAGCGAAGGATTTCTTTCTTTTACAATGGCTCTTGCTTTTGCCATTAGCTGCGCTTCTGGTGATGCGCTGCTGCCGAAATTGCTGTAGCTGAGCATTGCAATTTTGGGCGTCAGGTTAAAGTTCCTTACCTCTTTCGCCACCATTAAAGTAATATCAGCCAACTCTTCTGCAGTTGGGTTGAAGTTTACTGTTGTATCCGCCATGAACAACGGACCTTTTTTAGTCAACAGCAAATACATACCTGCAATTTTTTGAGCACTATCTTCTTTGCCTATTACCTGCAATGCCGGCCTGATCGCATCTGCGTAGTTCCTTGTTAACCCGGAAAGCATTGCATCAGCTTCGCCTGTTTCCACCATCATGCTACCAAAGTAGTTGCGGTCACGCATCATTTTGATGGACTCATATTTAGAAACTCCTTTGCGCTGCCGTTTTTTGAAGAATATCTCTCCGTATTGAATGCGTTTTTCGTTGAACTCTTTGTCTTTCGGATCAATGATCGGAAATCCCTCCAAATCGATCTGATTCTCTTCTGCCAGTTGATGGATCTTTTTCTCATCACCTAACAGTATCGGATATGCGACACCTTCTTCAAAAACCAATTGTGCCGCTTTCAATATTTTCAGGTTATCTGCCTCTGTAAATACCAAACGTTTAGGCTGGCTGCGGGCCTTGCTACCCAATACACGCATTAATTGGTTGTCTAGGCCAAGGCGTTTGTTCAGCTCAACTTTATAAGCATCCCAATCCTGAATCGGAGATTTTGCCACACCGCTTTCTATCGCAGCTTTCGCCACAGCCGGAGCTACTGTTTCCAGCAGACGCGGATCAAGTGGTTTTGGAATAATATAATCCGGCCCAAATGCGATGTTCTTTTCGTTGTACGCCAAGTTCACTATATCAGGAACCGGTTTTCGTGCCATTTCTGCCAAAGCGTGAACAGCAGCGAGTTTCATTTCCTCATTAATAGCAGAAGCTCTCACATCCAGTGCTCCGCGGAAGATATAAGGGAAACCAAGTACATTGTTTACCTGGTTCGGATAATCGCTCCGGCCCGTTGCCATGATAATATCTTTGCGGGAAGCGATGGCAATTTCATAATCAATTTCCGGCGTTGGATTTGCCATGGCAAACACGATCGGATTTTTCGCCATGCTCTTTACCATCTCTGCAGTTACGATGTTTCCGGCACTAAGGCCAATGAAAACATCGGCATCCTTCATAGCGCCAGCCAGATTAATGTCGCGCTTTTTAGGAGATGCCAGTTCTCTAGCCGTTTCGCCAAGGTCAGTTCTTTCTGCATGTACAAAACCGTTTACGTCGAAGATCATTACGTTTTCCAGTTTTGCACCAAGTGCCAGGTATAATTTAAGGCAGGACAAAGCTGCAGCACCCGCTCCGCTCACTACAAATCTTGCCTTTTCTATTTTCTTTTTTTGCAGCTCAAGCGCGTTCAGCAAAGCTGCCGCACTAATGATGGCCGTTCCGTGCTGATCATCGTGCATTACGGGAATGGCGAGTTGTTTGCGTAGTTCTTTTTCTATGTAAAAACATTCCGGCGCTTTAATATCTTCCAGGTTAATTCCTCCGAAAGTTGGCTCCAGCGCCTTTACGATCTGCACGAATTTTTCAGGATCTTTTTCATTGATCTCAATGTCAAATACGTCGATATCTGCGAATATTTTGAACAAAACGCCTTTTCCTTCCATCACCGGTTTTCCGGCTTCCGGGCCTATATCGCCCAGACCAAGCACTGCAGTACCATTACTGATCACCGCTACAAGGTTTCCTTTGGCGGTGTATTTATAAACGTTTTCTACATTTTTTTTGATTTCGAGGCAAGGTTCTGCTACCCCTGGAGAGTAGGCAAGTGAAAGATCTCTTTGTGTCTTAGCTTCTTTTGTTGGAATCACTTCTATCTTGCCTGGTCGTCCCATGGCATGATATTCTAACGCCTGTTCGCGTCCTAGCTTTTTTTGCATATGTAAAATTTAGGTGATGGGCGACACCCGTTCAACATCGTTGCCCGCCCTGATGAAACCGTTCGGACGGGTGTCACTCACTTCAGCTGATAAATAAAATTCAGCAATGGGGCCGCAAAATACGAAAATGGCGATTACAAGGCGCTGGACATTGAATTTTAAGGCTTTGGCCGCGATTGCAGATTCTAACAACAAATAAAATTTTCAACTTGTTTATTGCAGGAATAGAGCAGATCAATGAAAATCAATTAAAAAATGTCGCCAACAAAAGCATATCATCTTCTCTGTTGATTCAAACCATTAACAATCAATACATTTGCCAATTTATCATATATTGATCTTTTTACTTTTATCGTTTTAAAAATTGCCGGATATTAGGTAATAATTTATCCTATGCTTCGCCCCATCGATAATTATTTTCTTCAAAAAGAAGAGCCTTTCAAAAGCTGTCTGCAGTTTTTGAGGCAACATATTCTTTCAATGGACAGCGATATAAAGGAAGACTGGAAATACGGCATGCCATTCTATTGCATTCATGGAAAAATGTTTTGTTATTTGTGGGTACACAAAAAATACAACCAACCGTACATAGGAATAGTGGAAGGAAACAAACTCGACCATCCGGATCTACTAACGGAAAAAAGAGCGAGAATGAAAATATTGCTGGTCGATGCGGAGAAAGATATTCCTGTGAAAAAGATCAATCTTATTTTGAGGTCCGCGATCCGGTTGTATAAGTAAAGGTGTATGAAGTACGGTGTACGAGATACTTCCTGAAAGCTCACTCTAATGACTTTCGTACATAGCACGCAGACTTAACTAAACGTCGCCTCATGACCTACAACGAAAAACTACTTAACCGCGTTCGCGAAGCACTGGACGGTCAGAAAGATTTGGAAGAGAAAAAAATGTTTGGTGGCATCTGTTTTATGATCGATGATAAAATGTGTATTGGTGTTAACAAAGAAGAAATGCTCTGCCGTATTGGCCCCGATGAAGTGGACGCAGCACTTGAGCACAATGGTGTACGCGAAATGGTAATGGGCGATCGCGTTGCGAAAGGCTATGTCTTTATAAGTGAAGAAGCGATGAAGACAAAAAAACAATTTGATCACTGGATCAATCTCTGCCTGGCGTTTAACAAATTTGCGAAGTCATCGAAAGAGAAGAAGAAATGATATACAAGTCAAAATGGACATTGCCCACCGTATGCAACCAGCGCAGAAAGAATTCTTAATTCTTAACTGTCGCCTCAACGATATCCCGGCACTTACCACAAACCTTCTCTCCTTTGCCGGGACATGGCGTTGAGGTCATCACTAATCTGATCTTCATATTTGATTACAATACACCCCCAACTGTAACCAATGAAACTACTATGAAACCATGTTGCTCTTCATCAACAATACAAAGGTTGTTATTTGCAAAGGCAAATAAAACAAGCGGTGTGGTGAATTGTTATAATTTTGAAGCAGATCGTAGTTATTGAAGATGCAGTGTATTTCAGGTAAAAATTAAAAAGGCAAAATAAAGATCACCCGTTGCAATACAGCTGCACGGAAGGAATTCTTAATTCTTAATTGTTCAATCAACGTTTCCAAACATAAACGCTCTCACATGAAAGTTACCATTACACAAATCGACACCGCGTGTTTGCTTATAGACATCAATGGTTTTAAGATACTTACTGATCCCGCTTTTGATGAGGCGGGCAAAAAATATTTGCGTGCAGATGGCAAAACCTATTTGCACAAAACAGGTTCTCCGGCAATGTCAACAGCTGACCTTGGCGCAATTGATCTTGTGTTATTAAGTCACCACCAACATAAAGACAATCTTGATGATGCAGGCAGAGCTTTTATTGAAACTGTTCCAGGTGTAATTTCCACCAAAGAAGCGGTTGAGCAGCTGCAACTAAATAATGTTTACTCGCTGGAAGAATGGGAATCGCTTGAAGTAGAAGCAGACACGGTGGAAGAACTTACCATCACTGCCACACCTTGTCAGCACGCTTCTACAAAAGAAGTAAGTGCAAAAATGGGCCACGTGATCGGCTTTGTTATTGAATGGAAGGAACAGGCAAACGGTGTTCTATACATTTCTGGCGATACCGTATTATTTGAAGGTGTAAGGGATGTGGCTGAACGCTTTTTAGTAAACACTGCGATTCTTAATGTTGGCAAAGCGGGCATTCCCGCAAGTACAGGTGATGTGTACTACACCTTCACTGCAGACGAAGCGATCGAAGTGGCAGAAATGATGCACGTAGATCACCTCATTCCCACACACTGGGAGGGCTGGGACCACTTCCAGGAAAAATCGCAGGAAGCCATGAACCATTTTGCGAAATCTCACATTGCAGAGAAAGTGATTAAGCTCGAGCCGGGAAAAGCGGTGGAGATAGATATCTAGGGAATTGAAAGTTGAAAATTGTTAGGAGTTCATACATAGGCAGCATGTTTCATTAAAGAATCTCCTAACAACTATCAACTTGAATATTACTCCTCCGGATTTGCTCTCCATTTTTTAATCAGCGGTATCATTACGAAGAGCATCATTAGTAAACTGAATACGAAGTTTGTGATAAAAAAACTGTTCGAGTTATCCCCTAACCAGTCGTGCAAACGATCGGAAAAGGTGAACACCTTCTTCGCTGTGCTATAATGATCATATCTTGTGATTCTATACACGAAACTATACACCGCCAACACAAAAAAGGTAGATACAAATAAAGAAAGCAAATAAGTAATTCCCGAAAGAAACTTTTGCCTTTTTTTGAAGGTATTGACAACGCTTATTGAAAGCCCAACAATGCCTACTACAATTGGTGACAGTGTAAGTAGGTTTTCATCTCTACCAGACGCGAAACCAACAACTGTGCAAACAGTCAGGATCACTCCAGCTATAATGGAAGATATCCATGTTTTTATTGGCGTCACTCTAAAAGAAAATAACAGGTAGCTTAGACAAAGGGTCCACATACTCAATATCCAATACTCGTCTGGCATGAGGCCTTGCCTTGCAAAATAAATTGTATTTAAAGCCCCATTCGCCCTGTATTCGTTTGCTATGTAATAACTGTTAAGCATACCACGACTGTCAAATTTCCCGGATGGGATTTCCTCTTTAACGATAAAATCCGGAGTAGAAAAAATGCCGTTTACATGCGCAGTTGAATTAAACTTATATTCTGCACCATATTTTCTGCAAAGTTGGAGATACTTGTCAATGCAATTGATAATAGAGTCCTTCCGGTGCATTTTTAACCAGCTTATTGCTTTTTCATTAAGCAAGCTATCGTAATCAGGTTCGGTTTCATCATAAATACCACGCCCCCTGAAATTCAGATAACTCAGGCCTGCAACCATGCCTTTTTCTATTTTGGCAGTGTCAATTTCCCCATCTTCAGCATACTCTTTGCGTGGAGAAAAGTTACTAAGATCAAAGGGCAAAAAATGACTTGCAAGGGATATGATGCGCCTTTCCTTCTTAATATTTACAGATTTGCCCAATTTATTTATCTTGGTATTGACACCCCATTTCGTTATCAGGATTGGGCTTATCAATCCAAAGATTACAATTAAAATGATCAGGAATTCTCTTTGCAAATAAAATTTCGATAAGGGAAGCAGCGCCTTGAACGCATTGTGCCGCAAGTAAAAAACCAACCACACCAATACTATCAGAAATGCAATAAGCAATTCGACCGCATCGATCGTTATTGCAGCAAAATAGCTCCAGTCGCTAACATTTTTCAAAGTTATATTCTGACAATACCCCCAAAAGAAAAATATTATATTTAACGAAATCACCAAAGGCAACATGATATGAAACCTTGTGTTCCATATGAGTGGATGATTGGTGAGCATCCAGTTATTGATTTTTTTCATGGTTGGGGTTAATTAGTTCGTAAAGAAGCGGCGTGATGAATTTGAAATGTCTCTCAGATAGGTTATTTCCACAGCATTGCTTGCAAGCGCATTTAGCACCTGCTGCATGGATGTGCCAGCCTGGAAATAAATGATGAAAACATTTCCATTGTATTGAATCTTTTCTACTTGAAGTTCTGCAAACGCAGCAGCGATCTCGTTTCTATCGGCATTGGCTTCCATTTCCAACGCCAGTTGTTTCGGTGCTTCTTCGCTTACTGACGACAATTGTTGCTGATATTTAGCATGCCCATTTTTCAGAAAAATAATACTATCGGAAACTTTCTCTACTTCGTAAATGTGCTGCGAACTGATCATCATTCCAAATGGACGTGAAATAGATCCGGATAAAAACTTCAGGTCCTGCAAAATGGTTTGCTGCGCATTGATATCAAGGTTGGCTAGCGGTTCATCAAGCAATAATATTTGCGGATTGCGTAGTAAAGTTTTAGCGAGTTCAAATCTTGTTCTGTAACCGGATGACAAACGATTCCAGCTTAAATTTTTGTAAGGTCGCAGGCTAAGTCTTGCCACCATTATTTCGGCCCACAGCAAATTATCTTTGTCTTTAACGCCATGTTGCGCCAGTGTAAACTGCAAATTTTCCATCAAACGTCCCCACCAGCGCGGTATGCGTTGCGGAACGTATAACAACTTTGAGCGCAGCTCATACAATGAATCATTTTTTGCAAAATGATAATCTAGTTTACCCTGCTCGGCTTTCAGCTCACCATTGAGCAAACGCATGAGCGTTGTTTTACCATTTCCATTTTCACCAACCAACCCAATGATCTCTCCTTTGCGTAGTGAGACGCTTATGTTGTTGAGTGCAAAATTTCCTTTGGAATATTTCTTTGAAATTTCTGTTGCTGTGAGTAGTTGGTTATTTTCCTTCCATCCATCGCTTATGGATGCATGTTGCAGTATTTCGAGCAGTTCAAAGGCTTTCGAACGAATGACTTCTTTTCCTGAAGACTCACCATTGGCATCGAGCCACTCGCAGTAAGTCAATGCTTTTTCAAATAACGGCATATCCGCCGTTTCAATTACACAATCAAGCAAGCGCCTGTGTGCCAGATCAAAGTCTCCTGCATGGTAGTGCCCGTGCACTTCCTGCAGTTGGTTTTCATAGAGAGTTTGTTGCATATAAAGTTGGTAGTTGAAAATGGAGAGTTGATAGTGATGGTTGACAGTTGGAGATCTTCTAACAACTATCAACCAACAACTAACAACTTCCTATTAATTTTCGCTTATTTTTTTCAATTTCGCCAAGCCACCGTTAAAATCTTTGCCGAGGCCTTCTTCCATGTTCATGAATTTTGAAAAAACATTGAACGGATATGGAAAGCGGCTGTCGAAGCCCCAAACGACTTTTGTACCACCTTGCTCATCAGTTAAATTTACGTAAGCAACGGCACGGCTATCAAACGGTTCTATGAAGTGAAGATCTGTTTCAATGCGGTTAGGTGCTTCTATTTTTTTGATTGTCTGGCTACCACTTCCAACATCTTTATTTCCTTTCCATGTAGAAACGGCGCCAACGGTGCCATCCTGTCCCTGTATGCTTTTCTGCATATTCGGATCACGATCGTTCCATGGGGACCATTTGTCCATTCCGGCGAGTGTTCCTACATTCTGCCAAACCTTTTCCTTTGGTGCATTTATAATAATACTTTTTTCAAAATGAAAATCTCGGGAAATAAAAATCCCAGCGATTAAGACGATTGCAATAACAGCAACGACAAACAGCAGGATGTACTTTAATACTTTTTTCATTTGGTGTGTTTTTGGACTGTTTAAACAGGTGTTGTTGATCGCCAAGATAGCTAAGTTTCCCTTGGAATTCAAGGATTGCAAAACGCGGAATTGAAAATTGAAAATGAGATGGATCAATTTGAAAACTTGAAAATATGGAAATTTGAAAATGCTTTCTGTGTTTATTTCCTTAAGAAGAGGCTGATTAATTCTGTGTTACAAATTGGAAACAAATTTGGCCAACTTTTCCCGAGAAGTTGCATTCATTTTCAAATTTCCATATTTTCAAATTGCCACATTTGCGCTCCCATTTTCAATTTTCAATTACCTAAACTCCATTCCCAAATTATACATTACAAAGCTCCATATGTCGGTTGCTTCGTCGATTTGTTTGCTGGTGGGTTTACCTGCACCGTGACCGGCTTTGCTGTCGATGCGTATCAATGTAGGATTGCCGCAGCTTTGGCATTCCTGCAATGTGGCTGCAAATTTGAATGAATGCGCCGGCACCACTCTGTCATCATGATCCGCTGTCGTTACCAGTGTAGCGGGATAACAGGTTCCTTTTTTTAAATTATGTAAAGGCGAAAAACTGTACAGGTTCTTGAAATCCGCTTCACTTTTTTCGGCGTTGCCATATTCCACGGCCCAGCCCCAGCCAACTGTAAATCGCTGAAAACGCAACATATCCATCACGCCTACCTGTGGAATGGCAACTTTAAAAAGATCAGGGCGTTGCGTCATCACTGCACCTACAAGCAAGCCGCCATTGCTGCCGCCGCGGACGGCCAGTTTATTTTTATTGGAATATTTATTTGCTATCAGCCATTCTGCGGAAGCTATCATGTCGTTGAACACATTTTGCTTATTCAATAACATTCCTGATTTGTGCCAGCTTTCCCCATATTCATTTCCACCGCGCAAACTCACCTGCGCATAAATTCCTCCCTGCTCTAAAAAGAACATATTGGATATGCTGAATGACGGAGTAATTGCAATATTGAATCCACCGTAACCATACAACAGCGCAGGATTATTTCCATCCAGCTTAATGCCTTTTTTATAGGTCAGGAACATCGGCACTTTGGCGCCATCCTTTGAAGTTACAAATACCTGTTTTGTTTCGTAATCGTCTACATTAAACTTCACTGCTGATTTACGAAAAACAGTTGCCTTTCCTGACGAAACATCGTAGTGAAAAATAGTGGGTGGATAGGTAAATGAAGTGTATGTATAAAACAACTCTTTATACTGTCTATCAGTAGCGAACCCTGATGCAAAGCCTATTCCTGGAAAAGCAATTTCTCGTACAAGCTTGCCTTCATAAGTATATTGAAACACTTTTGTAGAAGCATCTTTCAAATAACTGGCAAAAAGAAATCCACCACCAACGGTCACTGCTTGCAATGCATCTTTTTGTTCCGGAATAATTTCCTTCCAGTTTTCCTTTGCAGGATTTTTAGGGTCCACCAATACAACTTTAAAGTTGGGCGCACCATCATTTGTTCTCAATAAAACCTTATCTCCGTCGTTGTCTATGATAGTGGGTTCTGATGTAAAACCTGGCACCAGCACTTTGAAGTTTTTCTGTTTCGCATCCTTAAGATCTTTACATAACACTTCCCCGCCACTGGTTCCTTCTGTTACTTTTACAAAAAGGAAACGTTGATCTTCCGTGATCTGTGAGCGGCAATAACGCAGTGAATGCGCTGGATCTTCCCAGATCAAAACATCACTGTCTTGCGGTGTTCCTAATTTGTGGTAGTAGATTTTCTGGTATTCGTTTTTCTGCACCATCTTATTTTTTTCATCTGGCTTTGGATAGCGGCTGTAGTAAAAGCCTTCGTCGCCTCTCCATGAAAAACTTCCAAATTTGATATAATCGATTTTATCGCTAACCAGTTGCTTTGTTTCTGCATTTATTACGTATGCGATTTGCCAGTCGCTGCCAGACTGTGCAATTGAGTATACCGCGTATTTACCATTTTGCGAAAACTCAATATCAGCAAGGGCTGCAGTACCGTCTTCTGATAGTTTGTTTGGATCTAAGAAAACTTCAGGCTCCGCGTCAATCGCATTTTGCCTGTACAAAACACTTTGGTTTTGCAGACCATCGTTTTTGTAATAGTAATAGTATTTTCCTTTTCTAAATGGCGACCCGTATTTGGGATAGTTCCACAATTCCTCAAGGCGCTTCTTCACATCTGCTCTGAATGGGATCTTCGCGAGGTATGCATTGGTAACATCGTTTTGTTTTTTAACCCAGTCCTCTGTTTCCCCGCTGTTATCATCTTCGAGCCAGCGATAGGGATCTGAAACTTTAGTACCGAAGTAATTATCTGTTTGATCAATTTTTCTTGTTGTAGGATAAGGCGCCTGCGCAAATGTTTGTATCGTCATCATGACCATTGCAGCAAGAACCAATCGTTTTTTTTCCATGTTTAAGATTTGATGGCTTGTGTAGGCGTAAAATACGGAAACAATCAGGAATTAGAAATTAGAAGTTGGGCGCGACAATGCTTCGACAAGCTCAGCCTTTCACTTCGCTCACGCTATCAGGCAGAGCTTGTCGAAGCCTTCTCGATAACTTAAAAACTTTTAATTTCTAATCCTAATTTCTAGTTCCTAGCTCCTAATTCCTAATTCCTAATTAAAGACACCATCAATCTCCTCTTTTAATTTCGCAACAAAGGTCCTAAGATATTCCACATTACTTTCCGCCATTTGTTTGCCTGTTGCAGTATTCATCAACGCAGGCAATTTGAAAAGTTTCAAAGTAAAATGATCGAGCGCAAATTGATTGTCATTTAACGCTCTGTCGTTGCCGAAAGGATCATCGGCATGAAAGAGATTTGATTTGAATAAACCGGCGGTATAAAACACTCGTGCAAGCCCAATGGCTCCCAGGGCTTCCATGCGGTCCGCATCCTGCAGGATCTTTGCCTCTATTGTTTCTGGTGGTATACCTGCGGAAAAACTATGTGCGTGAATGGCGTGTGCCACGTCCTGTAATTTCTCTTTCGGAAAATCGGGAAAATCATTTTGCAATATTTCTACTGCTTTATCAGCGCTAAACCTTGAGGCTTTGCTTCTGTCAGGACTGTTCTTAGGAACAGTTACATAGTCATGAAAATAGCTGCCAGCCAGCAATACAAGAGAATCGGCAACATTACCCTCTGCATTGTTAATGTATTGACTTGTTTTCCAAACACGGTTAAAATGCTTAAGATCATGCGCCGCATCATCGCTTTTATAATGTCCGTGTAAATAGTTGATGAAAGCGTTTTCCCAGTGTTGGAGAGAATCCATGAGAGTTGTTTGTTGTTAATTGATAGTTGTCGGGTTTTGGGGCAATAACTGAATAACTGATGTTGAGGATCGACTATTGTTTTCTTCTGCTAATATCGCTTATGTTTAAGAAGGCTTCTACCGGCCGAATCCGGAGAAACCTTCACGCTTATTTAGCAACGCCAACTATTAATTATTAATTATTGCACTACTTCCCAGCCACGCCATCATTCCCATTCCTATTTCGATCGCATGTTCATCAATGTTGAATGTTGGAGTGTGTACGCCGGAAGTAATTCCTTTCTCCACGTTCATCACACCAAGTCTGTAAAAGCAACCCGGAATTACCTGTGAGTAGTAACCGAAATCTTCAGCGCCCATTCTCACTTCTGTTTCTTCTACTTTTTCTTTTGTCAGGAATTGTTCCGCGAGTGCAACAGCAATACTATTAAGCGCTTCATTGTTGTATACGTTTGGATAACCTACATCAATCAACAAATCAAGTTCTGCGCCCATTGAGTGCACAAGGTCGGTTGATAGTTTGCGAATGAGGTCATGTGCTTTGTAGCGCCACTCTTCATCCAATGCGCGGAAGGTTCCCATCAGTTTTACTTCACTTGGAATAACATTGGTTGTATAACCTCCCTGAAATGATGTGATGGACAACACCGACGGATTCAGCGGATTTCTGTTTCTGCTTATAATTTGTTGCAGGCTCGTTACCAAATGCGAAGCAACCAAAATTGTATCTGTTGTTAAATGCGGTGCCGCCGCGTGACCACCTTTGCTGCGAATGGTCATGTACAGTTCATCTGCGCTTGCCATTACTTTACCGCTTCGGAAACTGACTTTTCCTATTTCAAGTCCGGGGTGAACATGCAAACCAAATATTCCCTGCGGAACCGGATCTTCCAGCACGCCTGCCTTAATCATGAGGCTGGCACCACCGGGATTCTTTTCTTCACCGGGCTGAAAGATCAACTTCACCGTTCCTTCCCACTCATCCTTTAATTCATTTAATATTTTTGCCGCGCCAAGCAAAATAGTAGTGTGCACATCATGACCGCATGCATGCATCACACCTGCATTGGTTGATTTGTATGCCACTTGGTTTTCTTCCTGTATGGGCAACGCGTCCATATCTGCACGCAATGCAATGATACGTGACGCTGGATTTTTTCCTTCAATAATTCCAACCACGCCGGTTTCCGCCATTATTGTAAAAGGAATGCCGAAAGATTTCAATTTATTCTGAACGAATTTTGATGTCTCAAATTCTTTGTAACTCAATTCAGGATGTGCATGCAAATGGTGGCGTACGTTGATAAATTCGTCCGCATATGTCGCCGCCAGTTGTTTTATTTTGTCTGATAAATCCATAGATTGTTTAGGAGTAAAAGGTCACAATTAGTTCGAATCATCCAGCGTATCTGGTTTCACTTCGATAATATCTCTAACGATAAGCGTGTTGTCAAATTGCTTTGCCAGTTTTTTCTGGTAAGCTGCTGCCTCGTCCTGTGTTTTAAAATTCCCTACCCGCAAGCGGAAATACGGTGCCTGGTACAGGAGGTATGCTTTAAGATCAGGATAGAGTTCGTATACTTTGGTTTTAGCGGCAATCGCTTTGTTTCTGTCGTTTGTGTTGATCACCTGTATTCTGAAACCCTGTGCTGAACTTCTTGAGGCGCGAGTGGTGGCTTCGTTGATCTGCATCTGCTTTTTAATAAGCATATCAATGCGCGGATCTTTCTTAACTGCTACACTGGTCGTGTTTTGTGCGTTTGCATAAAAAACGGTACAGATCATGAACATCACAAATACGATTTTCATCAGCTTATTTTTTATTTTATTTTGGTCAGATGGAATTCGCCCCGCGCCATTGGCAGGCGGGGCTCATTTCATAGTTTTATTTTTTTCTGTTAATATCCTTTTGTATCGAATGAAGGGTCACCTGTTACAATGGCTACGCTAGCACTACAACCCAACCTGTCGGCTCCTGCATCCACCAGTTTTTTTGCAAATTCAAAATCCCTGATACCACCGGATGCTTTGATCTTGATATTTGACGGCAAATGTTTGCGCATAAGTTGCACTGCTTCCACTGTTGCGCCTTTTTCCGCATAACCGGTAGAAGTTTTCATAAAGTCGATACCCGCGTTGCCCAGTTTTTCACAACATTCTATTATTTCATTATCAGAAAGAATGCCACTTTCTACAATTAGCTTGAAAACTTTGCCTTTATTGCGGATCACTTCCGCCAGCAGCTTCACTTCTTTTACCAGGAAATCCCAGTCGTTCATGCGTAAAGCGATAAGATTGATCACTACGTCTATTTCGTCAGCTCCGTCTACCAGTGCCAAAACAGTTTCAGCCAATTTAGCCTCTGTTGCAGAATAGCCAAAAGGAAAACCTACGACTGTTGCGACTTTCACATCTGTCGGGTCCAAAATGGCATCGGCGCGTTTTACAAATGAAGGCGGTACGCAAACAGCCGCAAAGCCGTATTTAACAGCTTCGCCGCACAATTTTTCCACTTCTGCCAATGTGGTGGTTGGCTTTAATATCGTGTGATCTATATATCCTGCTATGTTCATATGTCTTAGATTAAGTCAAAAGTAAAAAATAAAAAGTAAAACGCCTGCCTTGGCCAATACTTGGCCTATAGTATAAGCTTTTTGACTTTTTATTTTAACTAGTCAACCTGAAACAACAAAAACTGCGTCTTCCGGTCTGAATGAAAATCATTGTCGGAAACGAAGATCATACTGCGTTTACCGTTTGATAAACGCGGGCCGAACGTTGCACCTTCCACGTTGTCTATGTAAATGTTCAGCGAGTCCATGTCTAGCAAAAGTTGTTTTTTCACCGGCATCTTTGGGCGATTTACTTTCAGAGATTGAACATTTGTTATGTCCGATGCAGTTTGGAAGTTGCATTTAAAAACTTTGATCGTGCAGTTTTTCACACCAGTTGAAAAAGATCTTTCGGTGATCATAAATTCGTCGGCTCCAATTGGCAAAATATCTACAATGCCATTTACTTTGAAGCCATCTTCCGGTTTTGGTGCGTGCGCAATGGACGAAAGTTTGTAGGCATACTGTGCCAATAATTTTTTATTGTCTACATCATACTTCAAAATGCGAACGTAAGCGGATGTGTCCTTCAAGCCGGCAGGGGGGCCATCCTGATACAAAGGCACTTCTGTGGTCACGTACATTGTTTTGCTGTTGTCAGTGAAACATACACCTTCAAATGCACCATTCTGCCGCGGACCTTTTTCATCTTTCGACATTTGAAATTGCTTGGGCAATGGGAAATGGCCAATGTCTTTCCCGTTGCTATCTATTATGATAATTGCAGGATCCTGTAAAATGGCATTGCCGTCTTTGATAATTCGCTCTCCTTCTGAGGTCCAGACAAAATATTTTTTTGCGCTGTTAAAACGGATCGCCTCCGGATCAGGCGCGTGTGCAGGATCGGTACTTAAAGACGGATACAATGCACCGTTGGGTTGGCGTAGTTCTGTTTGGGAGATAAATAAAGCCGTGTCAATTTTACCAGCTTTCAAATTGATTTTTGCTGTATAAAATCTTATTGGGTTTATAACGGCCCGATCGTCGCAGATGAGATAATATTCATTGGCTTTGGGATTGTAGTCTATACCAGACAAACCACCGACAGTAGTGTTTTGAAACTGGAAGTTATAGGGTATGTCAAACTCGCTGAGAAAGGTGAGTTTCTTTATGGTTTGGGCATTTGCGGCGCATGCAAACAAAAATATCAATGCGGTGAGGATCGATTTCATCGAACTTATTTTTGTGCAAAATACGTTGTTTACCACTAAGGCAATAAGGACACAAAGTTTCACTAAGGAGGAACGCTTCGCGTTCTTTTTTACCACGGAGGAAAGGAGTTCTTTTTCACAGAGAGAAGGAGATTTAATACTCTTCTCCGTCCCCTCTATCCCTCCAGGGTTACTATTTATTTCGGAGCACATCCTCCTTTCCTCTGTGAAAAAAAACTCCTTTCCGCCGTGGTTAAAAAGGCAGTTGGTGTCTTAGTGGTAATTCTCGAAAACCGCTACAGGAAACTGATTGAAGATTTCTTTAAGTTGCAGCTCGCCGTTGGTGGTAATTGTTTCACCAGTAAAAATATTCCTCCAGTGTTTAGGTGTACCTGTTGGTATAATGATATTAATCCCTTCCCAGCCGGTTTTTTGCACGGCAACCAATCCGGTAGGAATAACTATCAACACCCATTTGTCATCTTTCCTTCTGGCGTAAGCAATTACTTTGCGCTTGCCTTCTTCTATTTCAAGAGGAATATAATCGCCTTCGATAAACAACTCATTGTTTGCTTTACGATATTGAAGAATTGTTCTGGTGGTAAACATTTTTTGTCCGCCGACAAGTAATTTATTTTGTGACCAGCAAAGCACATCCTCTAACGATTGCTTTTCATTTTGCAACAATTCGTTCATCAAACTCTTTCGTAAATCATAGTTTACTTGTCGTCTGTTGTCCGGATCTACATAACTCAAATCCCATAATTCACTACCCTGGTAAAAATCGGGAATGCCCGGAGCAGTTGATTTTATTACAACCTGCGACAAACTGTAAATTTCTGCGTACGACTTCACCTTTCTTACAAAAGGAACCATGCCCGACAAAAATGCATGTGAGGGATCGAATAACGCGTCGATAAATTCCATGCAAGCTTTTTCATAATCATCATCCGGACGTGATGGCGTGCTGAAAAATTTTGATTCACGAAGTGCCTTTGTGTAGAACCATTTTAACCGATCTTTGCTTTCATTGCTGGTGTTCAGGTCTTCTGGAAAACCACCAACAATGCTTTGGTATAAAAAATACTCATCGTTGAAAACAGGTGCCATCACATCTTTCACACGCTTTTTAAACGCTGCGTTTATTTGCTGCCAGCGCGTTACCAGCGCGACCCATTCATTTGTCAATTCACTAAGAACGTTTATTCTGGCACGGGCATCTTCACCGCGCTTGGTGTCATGCGTCGAAGTACTGTTGAGAGATAAAGGGTTTGCTCGATGGCGTTGCTGCATTTTTTCATGAAAGCCGCTCACAGGAATACCAAGTACACAAGGCAAATCACCTACTTCATTATGTGAGATCAATGGATTGTATAAATAGAACGTTGTATCCTCCACGCCCTTTGCGGCAAGCGGTCCTGTGAATTGCATGAGGCGTTGAATGAATTGCAATCGCTTGGTTTGTTTATCGCCACCGTCATTAAACAACTTCTTCAATAATTGAAAAGCGGCTTTCAAATGACCTGCTCTATTTTCGGCGTCTTCAAATGCTTTGTTCACTATTTCCCTACTAATATCATCAACAGGAAATTGATCAATGTAAACCCGATATACAGGAAACGCGGCCATGAATGTTCCCAATGCCTGATGGAGTTCTTCCTGTTTAATTGATTTGTTTTCGATAATATTCAGTGACAGCAGCAAACGAAAAAGGTTGTCCCATTCGCCGTGCATGTATTTTTCCAGAAAAGAAAATTTTCTATCGAAAACGATGTCATAATAATTTTGAAAATCCGGAGCGTGTTGGTGGTAAAATGTCAACAGCTTTTCAGCACCGTTCATGTCTGTCAATACCTGGTTGATGTAGGAAAGAAACTCATAGCCACTCGTACCTTCCAAATCAAATGATTCAGGTAATTGCTCTTTTATTTCGAGAATTTTTTCAACAATGATGTAGCAATCTTTTCCAAGTAATTTTTTTAGACGCCTTATATACTCTGCTGGATCTTTTAAACCGTCGATATGGTCGATCCGAAGCCCCTGGATCAATCCTTCATCATACAATTGCTTTATGAGTTGATGATAATCATTGAACACTTGCTCTTCTTCTATCCGAACACATATCAAACTATTGACGGTAAAGAAACGTCTGTAGTTCATTATCCTGTCAGCTTCTCCGTACCATTCAAGTTTGTAGTACTGATCATTTGCCAGTTGCAACAGAAGCTCATTATTTTCGTTAATACGATTTACGCCATCTTCTATTTTATTCTTGCTCTTCGAAAGTTTTTCAACGAATTGCTTTTTTATTTTTTGCCAGCTTTGATAATCTGCATTTTTGCTTGCGAGATATTTCTGCAAATCATCTTCATATGCCTCTCTCAGCAAATCACATTTCGAAAGCAATAAATCGTAGCTGTCGGGCTTTACAGGATAATGATTTTCATAGTAGCATATTTCAAAACCATTTTCTGCGAAGCGCAATCTTACTTTGTTTTCCCTGATGCAGTTTTGCAGGTTAGCTTCCAGAAAAGGCAACATCACTCTGTCCCGTAGTTGCGGATGATCCCAATCGATATCAAAATAATTTCCGTAACCGGAAGTTCGTCCTCTTTCCAAAACATCCCACAATCTGTAATTTGTATCGATCACCGACATATGGTTGGGCACGATGTCCTGTATCCATGAAAAGCCTTTCTCTTTTAATTTTTTCGATAGCGTTCGTAGTTCGTCAATCGTACCAATCTCATCATTAATAATATGCGGATTAACCACATCATAGCCGTGATCGCTTCCATTCATTGCTTTAAAAATAGGCGATGCATAAATGGTTGAAATGCCAAGCGCTTCGAGATAATCAATGATTTGGTCAAGATTTTTAAAAGTAAAATTCTTGTTGAACTGTATGCGATATGTCGATGAGGGATGAAGCATAGGAGTTATGAGTTTTGAGTTATGAGATTGAGAGAAGGGAACGCAGATTTTCATGATGGTCATGATTTATTATGAATAGGAAAAAAATCTTACCTGATCATAACAACCTTAATAATCTGCATTCCCTTCTCTCACGTCATTCCTGGAAGCTTAATGCCCGCCTCGCTTATATCTTCCAATAGCTTTTCCTGTATGATCATTTGATTATCGATAAAGCCATGTGCCTCAAGCCATGCGCTGATCATTACTTTATAGCCATCAGGATCAAACGATGATATGCCAGTTCTGAACTCGGGTTCTTTCAATACGTCTTTATGCTCTGTCAATGTTTTTGAAACGGCATCCTTTACTTCATTGTAACTAATCCCATAGCTGAATTTCATTTCAATATCCAATCTGCGCTTGCCCTGCATGCTGGTATTTATGATTACTTCGTTGGATAGCTTGCTATTAGGAATGATGACAGTTTTGTTGTCGTACGTGAGGACTACCGTATAGAATATCTGGATAGAAGTTACAATCCCTGAGTTGCCTTGCGCAGTAATGCTGTCTCCAACTTTGTATGGCTTTAGCAGAAGAATAAGAATGCCACTCATGAAATTTTGCAAAGTGCCGGATAACGCCAAACCCGCGGCTACACCAAAGGCACCAATCAAAGCAGTAAAGATGGTTACTTTTACCCCGATAATATCCATTAACGCAAACACCAAAAGTAATTGCAGAGCGACGCTGATCATACTGATAAGAAACGGCTGTAAAGTGGGATCAACATCTTCCCTGGTCATTAACTTTCTGATCCATTTCTTCAGCAGCCTGATGAGCCATTGCGCAATAATGAAAATGACAACGCCCAGCAGTATGTGGCCTCCGTGCGTTAACATCCAGGTCTTTAATGCGGCATAAACTTCTTCCAGCTTCATAAATGAACTTGCTTGTGAAGCAGTAACACTTAAAATATTATGCCGGGGGCGAAATAGGAATCGTTAAACGCAAAACGTCAATCGTGAATAGGTTTCCAACAATTCAACATGGCTGCGGAAAAACCATTCGCGATTGACGCTTCACTATTCACGACTATTTTAGCACTTCTGCAAGCTTCTTATCAAGATCTTCTCCTCTTAAAGCTTCTGCAATAATATTTCCCTGCGGATCGATTAACACATTGTAAGGTATGCCCTGAAAATTAAATGTTTTTACTGCATTGCTGTTCCAGAATTGAAGATCACTTACATGCGTCCACGTCAGTTTATCAGCTGCGATTGCTTTTTGCCATGGATCTTTTTCTTTATCCAAAGACACACCAAGAATGGCAAAATTTTTATTCTTATACTTGTTGAAAGCTGCAACAACATTCGGGTTTTCTGCTCTGCAAGGTCCGCACCAGCTAGCCCAGAAATCTACCAGCAAATACTTGCCTTTAAAATCCGCGATGGAAACATTTTTTCCGTTTACATCCGGTAAAGTCAATGCCGGTGCCTGTTTACCCACCCACGATGTTGTTGGCGCCTCTTGCTGCGTTTGTGCCTGCTTAACCTGGTTGTCGTAGTTTGTCTTTAACTGGGTCAACGGTTTGTAATCAGGAAACTTTTTCACGCTTTCATTCAATGCATTTTCAAACATTTCCTTTTGGAAAGAGCGTGAAGAAAATCCGAGTATGAATAAATTGATGGCAGGATGGGAATTATTGCTGGTCAATGTTCCGTTTATAAAGCTGTTCAATTTATCCAATTCGCCATTCTTTTTTTCTGTGGCAAGGATAATAAGACTATCGGATGCTCCGCTTTTCTTTAAACTGTCCATTGCCTTAAAAGCCACGTTGGCACTGTAAATTTTATCGCTATAAGTGTACAGGTAGTCTTTTAATTGCTTGCTTGCTTCAGAACCGCTTACCGAGTAGTAATCTTTGTGCTTCGCAAAATCTATGTCTACAGTAATTTCTTTCCCATCGTTGATCAATGCTACAATGGGGCCGTTCTCTACTGACAGTTGGTAAATATTTTCCTGTGCGCCATTACCTTTCAAAGTAAGTGTACCGTTGCTCGCTTTTAAAACACCGGTATCGAGTAATATTGGGTTCTGATCTTCGCCAAAAGGAATTTCTTCAAAAAACACTTTTACTGCGCTCACCACTTTTGCGGATTCGCCAGGCAAGTGCATCAGTTTATCGGCATTTTTATAGTTCACTATTACTTTAAATGCACCGTCCTTTTTAGTGTTACATGCCATCGCGAAAAGCAACAACACAGAGGTAATTGCCAGTAATGTTTTTCTTAAATATTGCATTTATTATCGTTGAAAATTATTGACTAAGTTTTTCTGTCAGCAATTGAGTGGTCACTTTAGGGTCAGCCTTTCCTTTTGAAACTTTTTTCACTTCGCCCATAAACAGACCGATCAGGCCCTTCTTTCCTTTTTTATATTCTGCAACTTTATCCGGCATTTTGGCCAACACTTCATCCACCCATGTTGCAATGCTATCGGTGTCCGACTCCTGCAATAGATTCATTTCAGTAGCCGTTTCAAGTGCTGTTTTAGAGCCATCTTTCACCAATGCAGGGAAAATTCTGTGGGCCGCGATAGAGAAGTTTACATTACCACTTTCTACCAGTTCAATAATATCAGCCAGCTTTGCCGGTGTTAATGCGAAGTCCTCGATAGCAACGTTATGATCGTTGAGGAAAGATTTAACCGGACCAAGCATCCAGTTTGCAGCAGGCTTTGTGTGGGTCGTGTGTTTTATAAGTGTTTCAAAATATTGAATGGTTCCACCGTCGTCGCAAATTACACGGGCATCATACTCGGGCAGGTGCAACTGCTCCATGTATTTTTTTACCAGTTGCTCTGGCAAGGCCGGCATTGCGTCTTGTATATTTTTCAATTGAGTTTCACTGACAATGAACGGAGGCAAATCAGGATCGGGGAAATAGCGATAGTCATTCGCTTCTTCTTTCGATCTTAAAGAGAACGTAGTATCGTTTGTCGCATCAAAACTGCGTGTTTCCTGCAAAATCTGTTCGCCTTTTTCTACCATTTCCACCATTCTATCTACTTCGTAATCAATTGCCTTTTTCACATTGCGAATAGAGTTAAGGTTTTTCACCTCAACTTTGGTTCCCAGTTTTGTTTCTCCTTTCAGGCGAATGGAAATGTTGGCATCGCAACGCAAACTACCTTCTTCCATGTTACCATCGCAAACATTGAGATAACGAACGAGTTTGCGCAGCTCTGTAATATAGGTATAGGCCTCTTCACTGCTGTGAATATCTGGCTCCGTGACAATTTCTACTAGTGGAACGCCGGCGCGATTGTAGTCCACGCAAGTGTTTTTATCATCCACATCGTGAATGCTTTTGCCTGCATCTTCTTCCAGGTGAATACGATTGAGCACTACATCGCGTTTCCCGTCGGCAGTGCGGATAGTTACAAAACCACCTTTACAGATGGGTGTTGTGTGCTGGGATATTTGATAGCCTTTTGGAAGATCGGGGTAAAAGTAATTTTTGCGGGCAAAATAGTTGATCCTTTCAATTTCGCAACCGCACGCCAAACCCAATCTGATGGCTAGTTCTACTGCTTCTTTGTTTAATTTAGGCAATGTGCCGGGATAGGCCAGCGTGATCGGACTAATATGCGTATTTGCTTCACCGCCAAATGCCGCACTGTCGCCACTGAAAAGTTTACTTTTTGTAAGCAACTGTGCGTGCACCTCTAGTCCTATAACCACTTCATACTTGTCTTTACCTTGTACCATAGTTAATTGCCTCTTTAGAGAATATCTGCAAAACTACCGGAATAATCGAATAAACGAGTTTTCGCGGAGCGAAAAGTTGAATAACTGAATGACTGAATAACTGAACCATTGAATGTTGGTATTCAAATAATTATCCAGCCGTCTATTAGGGGTAACATTCAACTCTGTTATTCAATTATTCAGTTATTCAGTCATTAAAAAAGGGCACAAGCTATACGCTCATGCCCCAAACGATCGGCTGTTGTATACTAATTATAGATTCGCTGTTTTCAATTTCTTTGGAATTTTTATTTGCAGATCCTGGTTGGTGCCATTGCGGATAACTTTTACAGGAATGGTACTTTTTTCTCTTGCATCTCTTGAGGCTGCTACTAACTGTTCGGTGCTGGCTATCGGTTTATCATCAAAAGACGTGATGACGTCGCCTTCTTTCAAGCCCGACTTAGCGGCATTTGAAGAATCTTCTACACTCAATACTTTCACGCCTTTTCCATCTTCTGTGTCTTGTGCTTTGATGCCAAGTCTAGGGGCGTTATTAGGTCCACGGAAACCGTAAACTTTCATATCGCCGCCCATGTCGCCAAGAGCTTTTAGTTCATCAAGCTGTTTTTGATCGAAGTCAAAATGAAAATCTTCCGGTCCCTGAAAATTGTAATTATAGGTCATTTCCTGTGGTGGACGTTTACCCAGGTTCATTGTAACCTTTTGAGCTTTTTTATTTCGTACGTAAGAGATGGTCACTTTTTCATTTGGCTTATAGGAACCTACCGCTTTTGAAAGATCTTCCGGTGATGTTATAGCAACATCATCTATTTTGGTAATATAGTCACCTGATTTAAAACCTGCTTTTTCTGCGGGACTACCGGGCGTAACTTCCGTAACTTTTACACCGCTATTATCTTTTTCCGTTTTCACCCCAAGAAAACCTCTCGGATCGTTCATGTTTATCGAATAGGATTTCCCTGTACGAAACTGCGGATTAACTCTCACGCCAGGTGCTGGCGGTGTTGGTGGCATTGGGGGCATCGGCTCATTAAAAGCCATGTCGGCATCATCACCATGAATAATTATTTTTTTCTGGATAATGGCAAGGTCATCGTCATTGAAATCTTCTACTTTTTTACCATTAACGGTTACAACACCTTTATTGATCTCAATGGTAAGCTTTCGATCCTTGTCGCTGTCGCTTTTCTTTTTAATGATGATCTCATCATACTGATTAAGCTTGTCTTTCGGTTTAGCGCCGTTCTTTACACCGCCGCCACCTTGAGCAAACAAGCTTCCGGTAGCGAGCACACCCGTAACCAGAACAACTGTTTTTATAAAATTTTTCATACCAGAATTTTTATATGAACTAAGTACGTTTTTTTTCGTAGATCAAATATACTTCATTTTATGATATACGAAAGTTTTCGCAATTCAATTTTTCCTTTTAACTATTTTTTAGGAAGTAGGGCCAAATCGCATTCGTACTACAGCGCGTTGGAGATGTTGTTTTAGTCAGAAAGTGTTTCTTGTAAGCGCTATAGTCGTCAATCTGAGCGAGATTGACATTGTTCGTATCGAAGCTAAGTTTTCATGAAGGAGTACTAACAACAATAGTGCGAGAGGTTGTTGTGGGTCACGCCCAAAAACAACCCTTCACACTGGATCTTCCGGACTCCGGAAATTGTAATCCTATTTCATTTCGTTTGTAGGAGGTCCGGTCAAAGTTGCGGCAACTTTGTAATCTTTCTTATTTCGTTTGTAAGAAATTGTGACTGTATCATTTTGCTTAAATGACTTCAGGGATTCTGAAAGATCTTCCGGAGAGGTAACAGCCATATCATCTATTTTGGTGATGCTATCCCCCACTTTCAAACCCGCTTTTTCTGCTGGCCCGCCTGGTGTAACCGCAGTGATTTTAGCACAATTATGTTTTTCTATTATTGTTATAGCAAGAATACCATTCTTAACACCTTGAGTAAATGAGGTCGTTGCAGCCAGAACGCCTGCAAACAGGGCGATTGTTTTTGCAAAATGTTTCATCTGTATATTTTTTATTTTGTTTTGGCCAGAAGGCCGTCTGAATGACCTTGGTAGGGCAGGGAATTTGCGTAAAAAAAACACGTCGGTCTTTGGCGAATTCTTCTCATGCTCATTTCATTCTAAAATGTTTGGATGAATAAAGTACGTTTTCTTCGCAAATCAAATATGTGCATTTTTCCTAATACAATAAAGCTTTCGCAATTCAAATTTTTCCTTTTTTAACTGTTTTTAGGACGTTGCGATGTCTAATAGCAGGCAGCTTTAAACTAATTAATGTGCCGGTTGTAATTATGATAGTTCACTCGTCTATCAAACCTTTTATTATTCAACTAAACCTTACACGATGATCAACCGGAATTTCTTTTTTTCACAAGTAAGATTACGTCCATTCAGCGGTTCGCTCTCCCAATCACAAGTTGCAGGACTAACAGCTATTCTTGATGAATGGGAGCTTAAGTACGCGAAAAAAGACGATCGCTGGCTGGCATACATGCTGGCAACTGCACATCATGAAACCGATAAAACTATCAAGCCTATCCGCGAATATGGACGCGGTGCGGGAAGATCTTATGGTACCGCAGACCCTCAAACAAAACAGGTCTATTACGGTCGTGGTTTCGTACAGCTTACATGGAGAAACAATTATCAAAAAATGAGCACAGTTGTGGGAGCCAACCTTGTAACCAATGCTGATCTTGCATTGCGTCCCGACTATGCTTCTGAGATTATGTTTTACGGAATGATGAATGGCAGCTTCACAGGTAAAAAACTTGCTGATTATTTTTCTGCCGCAAAAGAAGATTGGGTGAATGCAAGGCGCATCATCAATGGAACGGATAAAGCGAATCAGATTGCTGATTATGGAAAACAGTATTATGCAGCGATCAGTTATACGAAATAATTGATAGCGCGTTTGCGAAATTATTTGCTGCGTGTGAGGGCGAATCGCATTCGCCCCGCATCCACAAAAACATAAGCGGCTACCCATCAGAGTAGCCGCTTATTAATTATTCTTTATTAATTATTAATTATACCAGCTCTTTCACCTTCTCAATCACGGCTTGTAAGTTGCTTGCGTCCTGTCCGCCTGCAGTTGCCAAAGTTTTCTGGCCACCGCCACCACCTTTGATAAGCGGAGCAACATGTTCTTTAATGATCTTCCCCGCATCCAAACCTTTCGAAGTAACAACATTATCACTGATGCCTACGGCAACAGATGCTTTACCATCTACATTTGCGCAAAGAACGGCCACGTATTCATCAAGGTTTTGTTTAAGATCGAAGCAAAGTTTTTTCAATGCATCTGCGCTGCTTACTTCTACCACTTCTCCAATAAAGCTTACACCGTTGATAACTGTTGCTTTTTTGATGATCTCTTCGCGAAGCGTTCCAAGAAAACGTGCTTCCAAATGTTCAACTTTCTTTCTAAGATCAGCTGCTTCTGCAAGCGTGCTTTCAACTGCTTTTGCAACGTCTTTAGGGTTTTTAAGCGTTTCTTTTATACTGGCTAAAGTTTGCAAATGATCATTTACAAACACTTCTGCTGCATGACCGCTTACCGCTTCGATACGACGAACACCGGCAGCCACCGCACTTTCATGTTTTATTTTAAAGAAACCCAACTCTCCTGTCGCGCCTACGTGTGTACCACCGCAAAGCTCGATTGAATATTTAGAGTCCATGATCACTACGCGAACGCGATCGCCATATTTTTCACCAAAAAGCGCCATGGCTCCAAGTTGTATCGCTTCTTCCTTTGGTAGTTCTTTTATCACAACCGGAATATTTTCACGGATCTTTTCATTTACAATTGCTTCGATCTGTGCAATTTCTTCGTCGGTAACTTTCGCAAAATGTGAAAAGTCAAAACGTAAATGTTCTTCATTCACCAATGAACCTTTCTGTGCCACGTGTGTACCCAACACCTTACGCAAAGCCGCATGCAGCAAGTGCGTAGCAGAGTGATGCACCTGGGTTTTTCTACGCTTTTCTTCAGCTACTCTCGCAGATACAATTGCTGTAATGTTTACAGGCAGTTTCTCTGCAAAGTGAATGATCAGATCATTTTCTTTCTTTGTATCAGTTACGGCAATTTCTTCACCTTCAAAAAGTAAAATACCGGTATCACCAACCTGTCCGCCGCTTTCTGCATAGAAAGGAGTTGCTTCCAATACGAGCTGGAATGATTCTTTTCCTTTCGCTTTTACCTTGCGGTATTTGGTTACTTTGGTTTCTGTGTTCAAAGTATGATAACCTTCGAAACTTGTATTGGCTGTATCTTTTAGTACCACCCAGTCTTCCGTGTCAAGCGCCGTCGCTGCACGGGAACGGTCCTTTTGTTGTGCCAATGCTTTTTCGAAAGCTTCTTCGTCAACCTTCAAATTATTTTCCTGAGCGATCAATCTCGTAAGGTCAATCGGGAACCCGTAAGTATCGAGTAACTCGAAAGCAGCTTCACCATTGATCGCCACTCCTTTCGTTTGTACGATTACCTCATCTATTTTCTTCAAACCTTTTTCAAGTGTCCTTAAGAATGCATCTTCTTCTTCCTTCACCACTTTGCTCACAAAATCCAATTGTGCAAACAATTCAGGGAACACTGTTTTGAATTGTTCTGCAAGAACCGGCATTAATTGATACAACAGTGGCTCTTTCATATCAAGGTAAGAGAAGTAATAACGTACCGCCCTTCTCAAAATTCTTCTGATCACATAACCGGCGCCGGTGTTGCTTGGCAATTGTCCGTCTGCAATGGTAAATGCGATTGCTCTGATGTGGTCAGCGATTACGCGAAATGCGATCGCTTGCTTTGTATCGGAGAAGTCGTATTTCTTGCCAGTGATTTTTTCTGTAGCTGCGATTGTCCCGGTAAATACGTCAGAATCGTAGTTGGATGTTTTTTGTTGCAGAACCCTTACCAGACGCTCAAAGCCCATTCCGGTATCTACGTGTTTTGCAGGTAACAGTTCAAGTGAACCATCTTTCAAACGGTTGAACTGGATAAATACGTTGTTCCAGATCTCTATCACTTGTGGGTGATCGTTATTCACCAATGTTTTTCCGTCTACTGCTTTTCTTTCTTCATCGGGGCGACAATCTACATGGATCTCCGTACAAGGACCGCACGGACCGGTATCGCCCATTTCCCAGAAATTGTCTTTTTTATTACCTAAGAGAATTCTGTCTTCGGCTATCCATTTTTTCCATTCATTGAAAGCTTCTTCGTCTTTAGGTAGATTCTCTTTTGCATCGCCTTCAAATATGGTAACATACAATCTGTCTTTGGGAATACCCAATACCTCTGCCAATAATTCCCAGCTCCATTCGATGGCTTCTTTTTTAAAGTAATCGCCAAAGCTCCAGTTGCCGAGCATTTCAAACATGGTGTGGTGATACGTGTCAACGCCTACTTCTTCAAGGTCGTTGTGCTTACCACTAACACGTAAACATTTTTGAGTGTCCGCTATGCGTGAAGAGGGCGCTTTCTTGTTTCCGAGGAAATAGTCTTTAAACTGGTTCATGCCCGCATTGGTAAACAGCAATGTAGGGTCATTCTTAACTACAATAGGAGCCGAAGGCACAATAGCATGGCCTTTGGAAGCAAAAAAATCTAGAAACTTTTGTCGAATCTCTGCACTTGTTAGCATAAACGGAACAATCTTTGGTTGTTAGTTGCCTTCCGGGAAACTATATTTGTAGATATCTCCGGAAGAAATGAGTGCAAAGATAGGGAGTGAAAAGAGTTACAGCTATTTTCCCGGTTTTATAATTGGAGTAATTTTTAATTTGTCAGTTCCTTAGAAAACGTATTTTTAACGCGACGCAAACAAAACCCATGTTTCTTTAGCAGGGCCATGAAAAAAATAAAATATTTCTATAATACCAATAGTCTTCGCTATGAAAAGCTTGAAACCCCTTTACACGTAAAACTATTACGGGTGTTGGGCTTCTTAGCCGCAAGTATTGTGACCTCCCTGATAATTGTAGCCATCGCCTTCAGATATATAGATTCTCCGAAAGAAAAAGTAATGAGTGGCCGGTTTGAAAACATGCAGAACAATTACGCTGTTCTTCAGGACCGGGTACAAAAACTGCAACAACAAATGACGGACCTCGAGAAACGCGACAACAACGTTTACCGTTCCATCTTTGAGGCTGATCCGATTCCCGATAGTGCCCGAGTAAAGGAAATGGAAAAGAAAAAAGAACTGGAATTGTTGCAGGGTATGGACGAAAACGATCTTTCAGGTTCTATCGCACGTACGCTCAACAACCTTACGATGCGTATTGAGTATGAGGATAAATCTTACAACGAAATTGAAGGTTTTGTAAAAAATAAAGAAGTGATGCTGGCGGCGACTCCCGCCATTCAGCCGGTGAGCAACAAGGATCTTAGCCGTATTGCATCTGGTTTTGGTCATCGCATCGACCCGGTTTACAAAACGGTAAAAATGCACGCTGGTCTTGACTTTGCGGCACCGCAGGGAACACCTATTTATGCTACGGCAAATGGGACCATCTCTGTTGCTGGCAATACCGGTAACGGATACGGCAATCACGTGATCATTAACCATGGTTATGGTTACGAAACGCTATACGGCCACATGGTAAAAGTGAAATGTTCTCCGGGCCAAAAGATAAAACGCGGTGAGATCATCGGCTATGTGGGCAGCACAGGAAAATCAACCGGCCCTCACTGTCACTACGAAGTACACAAAAACGGCAAACCTCTCGACCCTGTTTACTTTTTCTATAACGACTTAACGCCTGAGCAATACGACCGCTTGTTGAAGATGGCGTCGGCGAGCAATCAGAGCTTTGATTAGTGGAGAGTTGAGAATGGAGAGTTGAGAGTTGTTTAAATAGCTTAAAACGGTTTGGAGATTATTCTTCAAACCGTTTTTCTTTTCACAAAACAAGAGTTGAGCTAAACCTTAACTCTCAATTTTCAACTCTCAACTCTCAATTCTCCACTGTTAACGACTTTTCCACAGTCTCGTAAATCCCCGTGCCACTACCATCAGGGATTGTATCTTTACCAAGCCTATGATGAGTGAATTCCGACAAACAGCATTTGATTTTGGATTTGATGAGCCGGCTAAAAAACCGGCCCCGACTCCGCCTGTCAGTGCAGTTCCTGCCGACGTTCCTGTATCAGAAGAAGTTTCTCTATCTACCCCGATGCCCGCCGTTGTAAACGAGGTTTCTGAAGTCATTCCTGTTGTGCAGGTTCTGCCAACATCGAAAATTCACGTAACTATGCCAACAACAATGCCGAAAACTACGCGGGGCAGAAAGCCGAAAGCGGCTTCTTCTTTGCCTAAACAACCGGGCAAACGCGGCCGTAAGTCATTCAAAGAAATGAATGCCGAGGTTGACCTTATCAATATTCCCGATGACGAGGTGCTTTTTCAAAAACAATACTATTCCATCGGTGAGGTAGCGGAAATGTTTCACGTAAACTATTCTTTGCTGCGCCTTTGGGCCAATGAGTTCGACGGGTTTCTCCAACCCAAGAAAAATAGAAAAGGCGATCGTTTCTTCCGCCCCGTAGATGTGAAAAACATTCACATGATCTATCACCTTTTGCGCGAGAAAAAATACACCATGGAAGGCGCGAAAGACTACATCAAAAATCAAAAGAAAAAGGCTGACCAGCAATTTGAGATTACTGTTTCATTGCAGAAGTTAAAGGCTTTTTTATTGGAGTTAAAAGCCAATATGTAGAGAAGGAACGCCCGCCTGAATAACTAGTCGGGCAGGCAGATTTTCACGATTGTCATGATTTGTTATGATATTTTGCGTTAAGCCTTCTGCTTCAACCCTCCTTCCCAATAATTATCCTCGTATCCTTTCCTGCCAGTTCAACTTTATTGCCTTCCAACAATCGTAGTACCTGCAAATTGATCGTTTGCTTTAGCTGGTTGAAATCCTCCATAGGAATTACGCCGGTGTAATATTCTACCGTTAAAATGTAGGCGTTTTGTGTAATGTCGCTGAAGGTTACGTTGCTATTTGTTACAATGGGATGTGTGAGAATTTTCTTTATGCCGTCACCTATTTTTTGCATCGTGTCGGCAGATGTCGACAAACTTATTTCCAACCTGATATCTGCACGACGTAAACTTCTCAACGTAAGATTGTCCAGAACGCTATCCACCATTTGTTTGTTGGGCACGGTAACAAATGTCTTTTGATCCGTGCGGATCCTCGTGCTTCTCAGCCCTATTTTTTCTACAGAGCCGGAAATATTTAACACCTTCACGCTATCGCCGATATGGAAAGGTTTGTCAAAAAAGATGATGAACGATGCGATCAAATTCTCCAGGCTTTCTTTTGCGGCTAGGGCGATGGCGGCACCTACGATACTTAACCCAGCAAGCAATTTGGTAACGTCTTTGTGAAATGCAAAACGAATGACCAGGATAATTCCAATCAAAATAATGATTGCTTTAAAAAAGTCTTTAAAGAAGGACACCATTTTCGTTTCCGCCACATGATGGGAAAACTGAGCCTGATTGTCCTGCATGGTAGTGGCGATAAAATCTATGAATCGTAGCAACATTCCAATAAAGGCGATGATGATAATGCAACTACCTATCGAATCTACAATTTCCTCTGCCGATGTTTTGTGTATGGTAAAATGAAATGCTTCAGGAAAATTGAGTTTATCCAACGTTACAAATGAAACCAACAGCACCAGGAAAATTTCAAGTGGTTGTACAAGCAGATCAAAGAAGGACTCACGAGTCACTTTCCACGATGTATTCTTAATAAGCCTGAAAAGTATACTGGCTATGTATTTTGAGAACAGTCTTTTAAAGATCAGGATAATAAAAATCGTGATCGCACATATGATGTAGCTCTCAATTGTATTGCTAAGAAATTCGCGTTGAAGGAAATTCATTTTTTACAATTCATACACATACACCTTTCCACTGGAAAGGCAGTATAATTTATTTACAGAAATGCGACATTTATCTACGTTGGTAAGTATCGCAGGAAATGCCTGTTCGTTTAATATTAAAGAGCCTGTTTCATATTTCTCCAGCACATTGCCTTTTCTTCCAAAAACAGTTTTATCAATTACCTGGAAGTCTTCCCAATCCAGTAAGGCAATTTTATTTTTCAGGCTTCCATAATAATCAAAAATGTACAGCCCTTGTTTGGGGTCGTAGAGATAAACCATTTTGTCGTGATCTTCAATATCAACAGGAGTTGGCGGTGTACTGAACAACACGCGGAAATCAGAGGTATTATCTATTACATTTCCATTGTCGTCAAGTCTTTTCAGTTTTGCTTCTACTTCATCATACACCCAAATGCCGTTATCGAACGACTGGCTGATGGCGCGTGCCTGCATTATATTTTGCTGCCGTAAATCAAATGTATAACGCTTGTTCAAAACTCGGTCCAGCACCACAACTGTTGTAAAATCCTGGAAGTATAACAACAGCTTCAAAGGGTTTGTTGCATCAATATAAGTGAGGTTGCCATACTTTCTCACCTCATTGAACACTCCGACGGAATCGCCTTTCTCATTGAGTTTTTTGAGCTGGTATTTACTGTTAATGAGATAAACATTACCCAGGTTGTCAACTGTAAAATTAACGATGTCACCTTCAATGACCTGCAGTAGTTTGAGGTCTGCACTTGGTGGAACAGTGTCGAAAGGAAGTTGTTGGTTGTTAGTTGTTGGCTGATGGGCATTCAGCGCATCAATGTTGCAAGGGAATGCGCTTGCAAATAATGTGCTGGCCAAAACGATGGATAATATGACTAAAAACTTTCTCAATCCTTGTAATATTTTAGTTGAAGGTCATTTCCGTCAAACACAGCATAACTGTTATAATAAATCCAGTCACCAAGATTTATATAGCGACTGTTTCCGCCAAGATCAAAATCTATTGGTAAATGCCTGTGTCCGAAAATAAAGTAATCGTAATGCTTATTTTGTAGTACTTCTTTGCTGTAAATGATCAGCCATTCGTTTTCGGGACCTAAAAATTTTTTATCATTTTCTCCTGTCGCTGCCCGGCTTGAATGGCTCATATAATCTGCAACACCAACTCCAATAGCTGGAGGCAATATGCCAAACAACCATTTACACACAGGGTTGCGAAATATCTTTTTGATGAACTTGTAACCATGATCACCGGGGCCCAGCCCGTCACCATGACCCACCCAAAATTTTTTATTGTTGAATACAAACTCTTTTGGTTCGTAGTAAACAGGAATGTTCAATTCTTTTTCAAAATAGCCGCGCATCCACATATCGTGATTGCCCACAAAGAATGTTATTGGAATGCCACTGTCTGTTATCTCTGCCATCTTTCCCAGAATCCTCACATAACCTTTTGGCACCACTTTTCTGTATTCGTACCAGAAATCGAACAGATCGCCTACAATAAAAATATGCGCCGCATCCTTTTGGGCAATGCTCAAAAACTCCACAATCTTTTTTTCCCTGGCAAGGCTTGTGGAATGATCCGGAACTCCTAAATGAAAATCTGATAGAAAATAAACTTTTTTATTGGGCGCCAATTCCATTCTTACTTCACTTTATTTTTTGATTGTTATAATACTCCACTAAATCTCCAGATTCTATCGCCTCCAAATTCTCCACACTTTTATTGTACCAGTATATCCAGGTTTTTATTGAATTGTTATCAACAAAAATAGTTGTCCTTTCTCTTACAAATAATTCATTCTGCACTTCTTCATATTCGTCCAGTCTGCAGAAAACCTCTCCAAAAAAATCTTCGTTTTTCAATTTGTACAATTCACCCTGAATAGACTTTTCTTTTTCTGTTGGAACGGCTGCAGGAAAACTGCCTTCATAATAAAGCTCTCCTCTGATCTGTGCATTGCAAACAAAAGAAAAATATTCCTCTATTGTAGAATGTGCGGGAAAAGATTTCCGAAGCGTGCCATATACAAACAAGTAGGTCGTCACATTAAATTTCGGATCAATGGATGAAATGACAGCTGAAGGATCAGATTCAAAGCCAAGAGCTGAAAGTAAAAATTCAAAAAGAGTCGCTAAAGGATTCGTCATTTTTTGAATTTTTTAATTTTGATTTTTTACTTAGTCATTACTATCGTCTACCAAAAAGCAATAAACCTCCTTCGGTCCGTGCACGCCTACAACTAACGTTTTCTCAATATCTGCCGTGCGACTGGGCCCCGTTGCAAATGTTATCATTGAAGGCAAATTATGACCGTACTTATCTTTCATGAACAACAATCCATCTTTCACATCATACACCAGTTGCTTCGCGTAAGCAATGCAAATATGAATGGGGGCATACACACTCACCGTACGACCGCTCTCTTGTCCGGCGCTCATGACGATGGTTCCGGTTCTTGCCACCAAACATTCGCATGAAGTTATGCTGGCGTCACAGTTTTTTAAATCATCGGTATACCACCGGCCCAGTGTGTTTGCAAAGTTGTCGCGCAAATTGATCTCACTGCAAAACAATTTTTCCCAATGATTACTGGCAGCGAGTTGCGACAGTTGATCTGCCAATTCTTCTTTATTCATGCAATACACAAATTTGCCTTTCAGGTTGGTAAACTCTTCGGCAAACTGTACTTCCAGCTCTTGTCGTGATGGCTGAAATACGGAGCTGTTTCCCTCACTTTGTAAAAAAGGAATAGGCGTTGAGCTACTCAACGCCTTTCTTATTTTCTTTAAAATATTTTCCTTGGATGGTGAAACGTTCATATCAATTGAAAATTGAAAGTTGAAAGTTGAAAATGGAAAACTGAAAAAGTTTCTCTTAATTTTCAATTTTCAACTTTCAACTCTCCACTAATTATTAAGCGCTTTGTTTGTTACATCGCTATCATAAGGAGGAACGCCTTCGCTGATCTCTCCCACTGTTGAACTTGGACCATGATCTTTACCGTCTACATCCAGCACTTTCTTCTCTTCAAACGGACGTTTTCCGATCAAAACTTCTACATCGCTTTGGAACAACACCTCTTTATCTAACAATGCTTCTGCCAGTTTTGCAACATCACCTTTCTTCTCTGTAAGCAAAGCCTTGGTGCGTTCGTAAGCCGCATCAATCAATTTCCTTACTTCTTCGTCGATCATTTTAGATGTTTCCTCAGAATATGGTTTTGTAAATGAGTTTTCAGTTTGCGGATCATAGAAACTTACGTTACCTATTTTATCATTCATACCATATACGGTTATCATTGCGTATGCAGTACGTGTAATTTGCTGCAGGTCGTTTTGTGCACCTGTAGAAATTTTGTTGAAAAAAATCTCCTCACTTGCACGGCCACCAAGCGTCATACAAATTTGATCCAACAATTGATCTGTATTGTACAGATATTGTTCTTTCGGAGTGTATTGAGCGTAACCCAATGCTGCAGTACCTCTCGGAACGATGGTTACTTTCAGTAAAGGATACGCGTGTTCCAGGTACCAACCGCAAATGGCGTGTCCGGCTTCGTGGTAAGCAATGATCTTTTTCTCGTCGGGAGAAATGATCTTGTTCTTTTTCTCCAAACCGCCGATCACTCTATCCACCGCATCCTGGAAGTCTTCCATTTCCACACCAGCCTTTCCTTTACGTGCAGCGATCAATGCAGCTTCGTTACAAACGTTAGCGATATCCGCACCCGCAAATCCCGGGGTTTGTTCAGCTAGTTTGTGAATATCTACAGTGTTTGAAATTTTGATTGGTTTCAGATGCACTTTGAAGATCGCTTCACGACCTTTTACATCTGGTTTATCAATGCTGATCTGTCTGTCGAAACGGCCTGGACGCAACAAAGCGCTATCCAAAACGTCCGGACGGTTAGTCGCTGCCAGCACGATAATTCCGCTGTCGCCACCAAAACCATCCATTTCCACCAGCAATTGGTTCAATGTACTTTCACGCTCGTCGTTGCTCATGATCGCATTTTTACCGCGGGCACGACCGATCGCGTCAATCTCATCGATGAATATTATGCAAGGTGATTTTTCTCTTGCTTGCTTGAACAAGTCACGCACACGGCTCGCACCTACGCCCACAAACATTTCCACGAAATCGCTACCGCTCATGCTGAAGAATGGAACTTGAGCCTCACCTGCCATGGCTTTTGCCAAAAGGGTTTTACCTGTTCCCGGAGGACCTACGAGTAACGCACCTTTGGGGATCTTACCGCCGAGCGATGTGTACTTTTTCGGATTCTTCAGGAAGTCAACAATTTCCATCACCTCCACTTTTGCTTCGTCCAAACCTGCCACATCGCTAAAAGTGATGTTTACTTTTGTTCCTTTATCGAATAGAGTAGCTTTTGATTTTCCGATGCTGAAAATGCCGCCGGGACCGCCGGTTCCTCCAGCTCCTCCGCCCATTTTACGCATCAGCAATATCCAGATCAGTACGATCACTACGATTGGGAAAATATAACCAATGAACTGGCTCAGCCATTCGGCTTCAGTTTCATCGATACGCGGCACTTCCTTTACAACTGGATTCTTGGTATAGAATTCGCGCAGATCGTCTGCAAATATTTCCGGTTTTGCGATAGTGAATTCAAACTGCGGACCTTTGTCGGTCGTAATGCGCATTGAATTTTTTGAAATAAGATTCTGATAGTAAGGCTTTTTAATGCTGTCTGGTTTTATAAAAACTCTCACCAGATTTTTATTGCTAACCAGTACCATTTTGTCAACATCTCCTTTGGAGAGCATGTCCTGGAAAAACTGGTATTGATTGATCTTTTGTCCATCCTGATTAAATGAACCCCAAATCTGAAAGCTGAGCAGGATCGCCGCGATAGCACCCCACACCCAGTAGATGTTGAATTTTGGTCCTTTCGGAGCGTTTCTGTCATCTTTGGGACGCATCTTTGGGAACTGGCCTTTGTTATTTGATTGTTTATCTTCTGGTACCATGATATTAGTCTTGTTCTAAATTATTGCTATGTTGGTTTATTGGTTCAATGCCTAGCCGTTGTGCTCTGTTACTTCCGCGTCGCTCCACATTTCTTCGAGTTTATAAAATTTACGGGTTTCCGGTTGCATCACATGTACTACAACGTTCACGTAATCTATCAGGACCCATTGCAAAGCCGAGCGCCCTTCCTGCCTGTAAGGCATTTCTTCGCACTGGCTTTTCACTTCCATTTCTATAGAATCTGATATAGCTTTTACCTGTGGAGAGGACGATCCCTGGCAAATGATGAAAAAATCTGCAACTGCTTCAGGGATTTTTCGAAGATCCATAGCTATTATGTTTTCACCCTTTTTTTCCTGAATAGCATGAATGATGACCTTGAGGATTTTGGAGCTCTTCGTTAACCTTGCTACACTGCTACGTTTGCGGGTAGCTAATACTGACAATTGTTCCAATAATGAAATCTTTTAGTAATTAAATATTAGTAGGTTGCTATTGTGATTCCGGGGATGTTTTCTTTATCCAAAATAGCCCCGTAACTAAAGTAAACTACATTCAAAAGTTGCTTTACGATTTTAAAAAAGTGGTTGAAATGCAGTTCCTGTTTTTCAGCAGCCTTTACCATCTCAAAATAAAGAAAATACTACATTCGCAACGCTCAAAAGTAATAATCTTTTCCAACTTCTTTATGTATGGCAACTATAGGCTTCCCTTTTACCGAATTGGCTAGTATTGACAGCACCAACAACTATGCCATGGCAATGGCACATGAAGGATTGGCTACTCATGGAGCGGCATTTTTCGCTCACGAACAAACCGCCGGAAGGGGACAATTGGGCCGCCAGTGGAAAACGACCGCGCTGGAAAATATCATGCTTTCCCTTGTACTTAAGCCTTCGGAGCTTCTGGTGAGCCGACAATTCTTTTTAAGCGCAGCTATTGCAGCCGGTTGTTATGACTTTTTAAAAAAATATGCCATTGACGATGTTGCGGTTAAATGGCCAAATGATATTTATTGGCGTGACAGAAAGGCAGGGGGAATTTTGATCGAAAACGTCCTTACCGGCAATAATTGGCAATTTGCCATCGTGGGGATCGGCCTCAATATCAACCAGACTGTTTTTGCCGAAGGCGTTACAAATCCGGTTTCACTAAAACAGATTACGGGAAAAACCTTTCCAACCGTGGAAATGGCGAAGGAATTGTGCAATTGCCTCCAAAAAAGATATGATTTGTTGTTTTCTGCTCCTTTGCAGGAAACTTTAGACAATTACAATTCGATTTTGTACAAAAGGGGACAAAAAGTGAAATTGAAAAAGGACATCGCCGTTTTTGAAACAATCATCAAAGGTGTGAACGAGCAGGGAAAACTGATGACATTTGATACAATGGAGCGAGAGTTTAGCCTGGGAGAGGTTAGTTTGGTGGTCTGAACTTTAAGTTTGCCACAGAAGCACTGAGAACACAGAATAATTTATTTCTTATCAAATTCTGTGTTCTCAGTGTCTCTGCGGCAATCCTCTCTCCTATTTCCAGAAATCTTCCGGCATAGGCTTGTTCAACAAATTTTTATAGTAAAACTTGTAAGACTCGACTGCATTGTGAATGCGCTTAGCCGCCACATTTGAACCTATTCCGTGACGCTCGTTTGGATAGAGCATAAACTCAAAATCTTTTTTCAGATCTTCCAGCTTATTGATGAGTTGGATACTGTTTTGCATGTGCACATTATCATCGGTTGTGCCGTGTACAATTCTCAGTAAGCCTTTGTATTTATTGGCGGAGGTAACAACAGCCGTGCTTTTATAGCCGTCCGGATTATCTTTTGGCGTATCCATAAAACGCTCTGTATAGTGCGTATCGTACAATTGCCAATCGGTTACCGAAGCCTGTGCAATACCAAAATCAAATACATCCGCTCCGTAAGTGAGCGCCATGCAAGTCATGTAACCACCAAAGCTGCCGCCTGTAGTGCAAAGTTTTTTGTTATCCATCCACGGTTGTTTTTTCAACCAGCGACCACAGGTCATGAAATCTCCAATCTCATATTTGCCCAACTGACGATAAATGTAGTTCATGCCGTTTTTACCAAAGTGCCCACTACTGCGATTGTCAAACGCCACTTGTACCAGTCCCTCTTGCGCCCACCACTGGTTCACACCACCTATGGGTTTCCATCTGTCGTAAACAGTTCCTGCATCCGGGCCTCCATAAATACTTACCAACACCGGATATTTTTTGGAAGGATCGAAGTTGATCGGATAAGTGATCGTTACCGGCAAATCAAACAAACCGTCGTCACTTTTCACCCTCACCAGCTCTGTTTTTGGCAATGCATAGCTTTCGAAATTCGCGCCTTTGCTATCGCCCAATTCACGGATCACTTTCCCTTTATTGTCAACCAGCGCCATTGTTGGAGGCGTGTTAAGATTGGAATACGTCGTGATGAAATATTTGCCATCTGGCGAAACATTGATCGCGTCGTGGGTGTATTCACCGAAAGTTAGTCGGGTAATGCCTTTGCCGTTTAAGGGAGCTTTGTATAAATCGAAACGTGCTGAGTTTTCTTTGCGTGCTTTAAAGTAAACAGCGTTGTTTTTTTCGTCCACAAACGAAACGTCGGTAACGGTAAAATCGCCCTGGGTAATAGCATTCACAAACGTTCCGTCAGCATCGTACAGATACAATTGTTTCCAGCCGCTTTTGTCACTTTTTAAGATGAACTGTTTGCCGCTATTGATGAATTGGAAACGATCATCTTCATCCAGCACGATCCATGTTTTTTGTTCCTCGTTGTACACTTGTTTTTTTGCGCCATCAAAACCTACTGAATAAATTTTCAGGTTGTTCTGATCACGGTTCATCCACTGTACCCATAGAGTGTTATCTGGCGCCCACATTGGCGTACCGAAATACTGATCGTCCTTATCGTTGAAGTCGGCCCAACTCACTTTTGCGCTGGCGACATCTACGATACCAACTTTTACTTCAGGATTTTTATCGCCGGCTTTTGGATAGCGTTGATTTTCCAAATATCCATGTTGACCGTCTGCAACATAAATAGGAAAAACAGGCACCATTGATTGATCAAAACGCATGAAGGCGAGATGTTTGCTATCGTCGCTCCACCAGAAGGCCTTGTAGTGACTGGCTCTTCCGAGGATTTCTTCATAGTACACCCATGAAGCATAGCCGTTCAGAATATTGTCAGAGCCGTCGTTTGTAAGCTGCGTTTCTTTATGTGTCGCAATCTCTAATGTGTAGAGATTGTTGTTTTTTGTATAAGCGAAAAATTTACCGTCCGGAGAAGCCGTCATGTTCACAGCACCCTCTACACCGATCATTGGAACTATCGGCTGGGCAGGTTTCAATTGGCCGGTGAAAACAACAGCCTTGCCTGTTTTTGCATCTACGCTGTATTGCGTGGTTTTGCCATCTTCTCTCTTTGTTTCCAAGTAATGTTCATTGTCGATCCATTTGGAGATGTCCGGCAATGGTTTGGTAATATTCAGGTTTGCACCGGGTTTAAAAACATCATTGAATGAGAATGTTTTCTTTTGGGCGAAAGAAACGTTGGAGCTGCATGCTACAACAATTGATGCAGCCAACAATAGATTTTTCCTCATGTTAAGCATTTATTTGATCGTCGAATGTAAAGAAGGTTTTGAGAAATGAAGTACCGATGGTGTAAAAAATTGAAAGGAAAAGAAATGAATTGACTCTTTTGTTACTTCTTGACGGTTACTGACTTTTGAAATTCAAAGCTTGTTTTTAAAAATCTGACTTTCTATATTTTCCATGTCCTTTTGCCTTGATGCAAAAGGACCAAAAAATCAAGGCAAACCGATGCCTCCGGCCGTTTTGCCTTGCCGACGCCTCCCCTTGTGCTACAGTGTTTATTTAACTTATACCCTCTGATATATTGATTTTTACAAAGGAGCAATCAAAAATTACGAAAACGAAAATGCCATGGTTCGTGTCTTCACGAACCATGGCATTTTGCAATATCCTTGGGATAATCCTTCAACGAATTCTTAATTCCTAATTCTTAATTCTTAATTGATGTCCACTATTTCACTTCCTGCATATTCACCAATTTCTTATAAAAGCCTTCCAGTGCTATCAACTCCTCGTGCGTTCCACGTTCTACAATTTCACCTTTTTGCAACACGATGATTTCATCGGCGTGGCGAATGGTAGAAAGTCTGTGCGCAATTACAATGCTGGTGCGGTTTTGCATCATATTGTTGATAGCATCTTGTACCAACCTTTCGCTTTCTGTATCAAGGGAGGAAGTTGCTTCATCCAGGATCAGGATTGGAGGATTTTTCAACAAGGCTCTCGCAATGGTGAGCCTTTGTCTTTCACCACCACTCAGTTTAGAGCCGCGGTCACCAATATTTGTATCGTATCCTTCTTCTTTTTGTACAATAAATTTATGGGCGTTTGCTACCGTTGCCGCATTTATGATTTCTTCTTTTGTTGCATTTGGAGAACCTAAAGAAATGTTGTTGGCAATGGTATCATTAAATAAGATCGGCTCTTGTGTTACGATGCTTATGTGTTGTCTTACAGATGCCAGAGAGTAATCTCTTATATTAACACCGTCGATCAAAACTTCACCGCCGGTCGCATCATGAAAACGCGGTACAAGGTCGGCCAGCGTTGATTTTCCGGCACCCGAGGAACCCACCAATGCGATTGTTTTTCCTTTCTTTATCGTAAGATTGATATTCTTTAAAATCACCGCATCCTCGTAAGCGAAGCTTATATTGCGCAACTCAATACTATCGTTGAAAGCCGGAAGCAATTTGCCATTTGGATTATCATCTACAGTAACAGGTGCATTCAACACTTCTTCTACACGGTCAATTGCCGCAGCGCCACGTTGTATGTTAAAAAATGAAGTGGAAATATTTTTTGAAGGATTGATGATAAATGCGAATAAGGCAATATATGCCACCAAACCCGAAGCAGTAAGGCCATTACTTCCTGAAAGAACAAGCCTTCCTCCAAAATATAAGATGGTGCAAAGCACTACTACTCCTAATAACTCCGTGAGTGGCGAAGCTAAATCACGACGTGCATTCATTTTTTTACGAATGCGGAAAAGATCATTATTCACATTAAAAAATCTTGTGCTCAACAATTTTTCCGCCATGAAAGCTTTAATAACCCGAAGCCCGCCAAGTGTTTCATCCATAATTGATAAGCTTTCACCCAATCTTATTGCGGCATCTTGCGATTGCGCTTTTAATTTGCGGCTTATTCTTCCAATCAAGAATCCTGTTACGGGAAGCAATATTAAAAGAAAAAGAGAAAGCATTGGAGAGATTATAACCAGTGAAATCAAATACCCAATAAGTGTAAGCGGATCTTTTACGAGTCCCTCCAACGTTCCTACAATTGAACTTTCGATCTCCACCAAATCATTCGTCATTCTTGACATGATATCGCCCTTTCTCTTCTCCGTAAAATAGCCTATAGGCAGCGCCAATATTTTATTATATATGTCACCACGCAATTCGGTAATAACGGCACTGCGTATGGGCGCTGAAATAAGATTTGACGAATACAGAAATATATTTTTCAGCAGAGTAGTTATAATGATGAAAATGCAAATAAAAGTAAGCGCCCCAACTCGCCCCTCAGAATGCATTACAATCAATATGTACTTATTAACAAAATTCATTAATGCGTTATCGCTTAATATTTTATTAGTGGGTGCATCCGGCTTAAAAATCAAGTCGAAAAAGGGCATCAACATTGTTATTGAAAAAATACCAAATACCGTAGAAAGTATTGTACAAACAAAATAAAGGACAAGCTTATTGCTATACTTACTGATATACTTAAAAATCCTCGAAAACTTCTTCATTTTATATTTGATCTGGTGGTTTTATCCCAGCTTCACTTTTAAAGCTGTAAATTTACAGCGCACAAAGGTAATATTATGGAAGAAGGAAAAAGACAAAAACAGGTGGCCGGTTTGTTAAATGAAGAACTGAACGCCATTTTTCAAAAACTTGGTTTGAGCATGATCGATGGCGGAATGGTTTCCATTTCCTCCGTAAAAATTACTCCGGACCTGTTCCAGGCGAGAATATATCTAAGTTTTTTTCAGATAAAAGACCCCAAATCTACGCTCAAAAAAATTGAGGAAAGAGAATGGGAAATCAAAAAAGAGCTGGTTGCCCGCGTAAAAAGCCAGCTGCGCTCTATGCCACAACTTACATTCTACGTCGATGATACATTGGATTATGTATTTAAAATGGAAGAATTGTTCAAAAAAATCAATGAGGAACGTCCTTCTTCGGGAGAAGAGAAACCCTAAGTTTATAGCATAAAAAACTTCCCAATTGAATTTTCTATTTGCCTGGCGCTATTTCAGATCTAAAAAATCAACCAACGCCATTAACATCATTGCATGGATAAGTGTGCTTGCCATTATGGTTGGCACTGCTTCATTTATAGTGGTGCTTAGCGTGTACAACGGATTTGAAGATCTGGTAAAGTCGCTGTATGCTTCGTTTTACACGGATCTTAAAGTGGTTCCGGTAAAAGGCAAAACGATCATTTTTACTCCGGAAGAATTAGCGAAAATCAAGACCGTACCTGGCGTCAATGCCTATTCGCTGAATGTGGAGGAAAAGGCTCTGATGAGAAACGGCGATTGGCAAAGCCTCGTTTATTTAAAAGGCGTAGACTCAGACTACACAAAAGTTACCAGCGTAAAGCAACATGTAAGACATGGCTCCTATGAAACAGGAACTGCCGATAAACCGGTTGCTGTTTTAGGAATTGGTATCGAAAATGCATTGGCGCTCGAAGCGGAAAAGGCTTTATTGCCTCTAACGGTTTATCTCCCCAAAAAAGGAATCAACATTGACGCGTCTGATCCGATGCAAAGTCTGGTGGCAGATAATGTAAGTACGTCCGGTTCTTTCGCCATCCAGGAAGATTTTGACAACAAATATGTGATCACCAATATCGGCTTCATGCAGCGTATGCTGAATTTACAACCTGATGAATACAGCTCCGCAGAAATTTCATTGAATGCCGGAGCCGATCCTGATAAGGTGAAACACAATTTAAAAACTGCACTTGGAAACAAGATTGATGTAATTACAAGGTATGAGCAAAACAAAACATTCTTCTCTGCAATGCAGCTGGAGAAATGGATAATCTATGGTGTGCTTTCTCTAATCCTTACCGTAGCAGCATTTACCATGATCGGCGCACTCACAATGCTAGTATTGGAAAAACAAAAAGATATTCAAATATTGAAAGCGCTTGGTACGACTGACGTTAAAGTGCAAGGCATTTTTTTAAGCGAAGGTTTGCTATTGGCCTGTGTTGGCGGCGTTGGCGGCGTTCTATTGGCTGTGATTATTTGCTGGGCGCAGGAAAAATTTAAGATCATCGCCCTCGAAGGAGGCAGTTTTGTAATCGATCATTATCCTGTAAAATTATATGCATCGGATGTTTTGCTGGTGCTCTTCACCGTTATAATAGTTGCATTGCTGGCGAGTTGGTTTCCGTCGAGAAAAGCATCTCTGCAACCGATAGAACTGCGCTAAAGGCGCCATGTGGAAATTTGAAAATTCTTTATTGTCGACTACCCAAAGCATTATTTTAACTTCTCTAATATTCAAGATGTTTAAAAGTGAAAAATGCTGGTCGCATTTCTCATTTTCAAATTTTCAAATCTTCAAATTGCCGGATAGTCGCCCAGCGTCTCCGTTATCTGCGCCAGCGCTTTAGTCAGTTGTTCATCATTTGGAGCAACACCATGCCATTCGTGGTGGCCCTCCATAAAATCTACCCCTTTGCCCATAACTGTATGCATCATGATAGCAATGGGTTTTCCCTTACCCAAAAATGTCTTCGCGCTTTCTATGGTGCTTACCACAAGATCCATATTGTTTCCATCCTCCAAACGAATTACTTCCCAGCCGAAAGCGGCGAATTTTTCCGCCAGATTACCCAAACTCATCACTTTTGCCGTAGGACCGTCAATTTGTTGTCCATTCCAATCTACAGTTGAAATAAGATTGTCCACTTTGTGATGCGCCGCAAACATTAGCGCCTCCCAGTTTTGACCTTCGTCCAATTCTCCATCTCCATGGAGTGAAAAAACTGTTTGAGTATCGCCGTTAAGTTTTTTAGCCAAAGCTGCGCCGATAGCTACGCTCATGCCCTGACCCAGCGATCCGCTGGCCACGCGAATACCCGGGAGGTGTTCATGGGTAGTCGGATGCCCCTGGAGCCGGGAACCTATTTTCCTAAATGTGTTTAATTCTTTTAAATCGAAATAACCTGATCTTGCGAGACTTGCATAAAATACCGGTGATATATGTCCGTTGGACAAAAAGAAAATATCTTCTCCCTTGCCATCCATCGAAAACGATGGATTATGCTTCATTATCTTAAAGTAAAGTGCGGTAAAAAACTCAGTACAGCCCAATGAACCGCCGGGATGCCCACTGTTTGCCCCATGTACCATTCTCAAAATATCCCTTCTTATCTGCGATGCAATTTCTTGTAGTGTAGGCATATGCAAAGTGTTGAGTTAAACAAATCTACTCTTAAAAAAAATTTATACCAACAATTTGAATACATTAAAATTTTCTATCATTGATATGGTGTGGTATTTTATTTGCATCATATTTTACCCGACCATTCCAATCCAATATCAAGGTAAACCCCTAGAACAATAAAAATTTTTGGTTATCAGACCAATTTGAACAAGGGTTATCCAACTTAAAGTATATTTTTGTAACCGCATTCAATTAAACCTTATGTTAGATGTAATTCTAAGCTTATCTATCTCCTTTGCAGTCTCATATTTGGCTATCCCAATCATCATAAAGGTTGCCAAAATCAAAAAGCTGTACGATGTACCAGACGAAAGAAAGGTGCACGTAACGCCAATCCCGTCGTTGGGTGGGCTTGGTATTTTTGCCGGCTTTGTATTTGGCTGCATGCTTAGTACCAACTTCGGTCAGTCAAGTGAAATGCAATACTTCATTGCTGCAACGCTTGTTATTTTCTTCCTTGGAATTAAAGATGATATTCTGATTCTTTCCCCGATAAAAAAATTCATTGGCCAGGTATTGGCTGCTTTCATCGTAATTTACAAAGGTGGTATTCAAATAAATAGTATGCATGGATTCTTGGGCATCAATGAGTTGCCTGAGATGTACAGCCTGCTTCTTACCTATTTCACTATCCTTGTAGTGATCAATTCTTTCAATCTTATTGATGGCATAGACGGCCTCGCAGGAAGCCTTGGTCTAATGGTTTCTGCGCTTGTGGGTATCTATATGCTACAGGTTGGCGAATTAGCTTATGCGATCCTTGCATTCTCTCTTGCTGGTGCGTTGGTTGCGTTTCTGCTTTTCAATTTTCAGCCAGCCAAAATATTCATGGGAGATACCGGTTCTTTGCTTATTGGTTTGATCAACTCTATTTTGGTGATCAAATTTATCAACATATCAGAAAGTTCCACAATGCCTATGAGCAGTGGCCCTGCTATTGGAATTGCACTATTGTTCATTCCACTGCTTGATACGTTAAGAGTGTTCAGCATACGAATGTTTAAAAAACGTTCACCATTCAGTCCCGATAGAAACCACATTCACCACTTGCTACTGGACCGCGGCCTATCACACAGAAATATCGTTCTCACTTTAGTTTCCTCTAATATTATTGCAATTATTGCTGCAGCTTATTTTTCATTATCTGTAAGTTGTACGTTGCTTGTACTGGCCATCAGCGTAGCCTTCTTTGTTGGAATTGGCATTTTGCAAAAAACCAAACGCCCAAGACTTTTTGTGGCAAACCTGCAAAACGGAACAGTAGAAAGCAATGCTATTTCTACCAAAATAGTTCCTTTGACAAAGGATTCCGTTTTAGAGCAGAAGTAGGAAAAGTCAAAATCAAACGTAAAAACAAGGTGCTTGTTTAGTGATGCCTTTTGCAAATGATGTATTGATTTTACTTTTTGAATTTTGATTTTTTAATTTTTACTTACAAATTTCACATTAGATTTGCGCCATTAATATTAGCACTATGTCTGATGAATTAGCAATAATAATGGATGATACGGAATCATCTATGAGCAAGGCGATCAAACACCTGGAAAGCGAACTGACTAAAATACGGGCCGGCAAAGCAAATCCTCAAATAGTCGACGGCATTACTGTAGATTATTATGGATCTGCTACTCCTCTTGCACAAGTCGCCAATGTATCTGTAGTGGATGCACGCACTTTGACAATTCAGCCGTGGGAGAAAAATATGCTTCAGCCTATTGAAAGGGCTATCATCAACTCAAATATTGGTTTAAATCCGCAAAATGATGGATTGATCATTCGTCTGTTTCTTCCGCCACTTACGGAAGAGCGTCGTAAGGAATTTGTAAAGAGAGCCAATGGTGAAGGAGAAGCTTCAAAAGTATCTATCCGCAATATTCGCAGAGATGCAATCGAGATGATTAAAAAATTGCAGAAAGATGGCTTGAGCGAAGATGCTGCCAAAGACGCAGAGAAAGATATTCAGGGAATCACAGATAAATACATAGCGCAGATTGAAAAACATCTTGCAACTAAAGAAAAAGAAATCATGGCTATTTAGCCGAACAAAAATAAAGATTACAAAATGCCGGCTTAGCGCCGGCATTTCTATTTAGTACCGGAAAATGGTACAATAATGATGTTGAATTGATTAGCTAAACTATTTTTTTTATATACATTTGTCACTGATGGAAGTAATTACATCTCAATTCTTCGAAATGTAAACCTGATGCCTAAGCGCAGTAATACTAGACCCTAATCCTCAACTATTGTTTTAAGCTGTTTGTAATTATAGAAACCTGATTAAACAATTAAAATTGAAACACTATGGGCTTTGTAAAAGAGTTTAAAGAATTTGCCATGAAGGGCAACGTAATGGATCTTGCAATAGGTGTTATTATTGGTGCTGCCTTTGGAAAGATCGTTGACTCAATTGTAAATGACCTCCTGATGCCAATCATCTCACGCGTGCTGCTGCATGGTATCAGTTTCACCGACAAATTTGTTTCCCTCGACGGCTCGCACTACGCCACATATGATACAGCAAAAAAAGCCGGCGCCGCGATATTTGCCTGGGGAAACTTCATTCAGGTGTTTATCAACTTCCTCATCATAGCGCTTGTCCTTTTCCTGGTAGTGAAAGGACTTAACAGAATGAAAACGCAAGCTCCTCCTCCTGCACCCGCAGAACCTTCCAGCACTGATAAACTATTGATGGAAATAAGAGATGAGCTAAAGAAGTAGGCAACGTTTTACATTATTGAATTACCTCTTTGACAATTAATAATTAAAAATTAATAGTGCAGCCTTTCACGATTGACAGCAATCTTGTTTGGAGCGTCGCACCTATTAATTATTCTTTATTAATTATTAATTACTTTAAACACAATCATTATGAAAAAAGCAATGCTCGCATGTAGCCTGGTATTGATGACGGGTTGGCTATTTGCACAGGATCAAACGATCAAAAGTTTACAGACAGAAAGTAACAGAGCGGTTAAAAAAGAGCCAAATGATACAATTCCCAGAAACTGGAAGGTCGGTGGTCTGTTTTCCCTCACTTTTGGACAAACATCTCTTTCAAACTGGGCTGCGGGCGGCGATGAACTATCGATCAACTTCAATAGCATCCTGAGTGTATATGGTTATTATAAAAAAGGAAGACATACCTGGGATAACACGCTGGATCTTGGCCTTGGTTATGTAAAAACAACGTCGCTGGGTATGCGAAAAAGCAATGATAAGATAGATCTTTATTCCAAATACGGATATGAACTGGCTCCGAAATGGTATTTGAGTGGATTGGTGAATTTCCGCAGCCAGTTTACTGCAGGTTACAATTATCCAAACGATACTACGGTGGAAAAAATTTCCAACTTCATGTCGCCGGGTTACCTGCTTCTTTCTGCTGGTATCGATTTCAGGCCAAAGGACTATTTTACCATTTTTGTATCGCCGCTGACTTCCCGCTGGACATTTGTTACTGATAATGATCTTTCCGCAAAAGGAGCTTATGGCGTAGACTCGGGCAAACATGTGCGTAATGAAATAGGTTCATTTGTGACTGTAAACTATATGCACGAGATCATGAAAAATGTGGTGTACAAATCCAGACTTGATCTTTTCTCGAACTACCAGCATAATCCGCAAAATGTGGACGTGTACTTTACAAATCTACTGGCACTCAAGGTCAACAAATGGCTTACCGCGAGCGTGGCGCTGGATATTATCTATGACGATGATATTCGTGTTTTTGGACCGAACCATGACTCCCCGAGGACGCAATTGCGTGAGAATGTGGGCATTGGATTGGCTGTAAAGTTTTAAATAATTTGAAAATTTGAGGATTTGAAAATTCGTTTGGTGCGTTTTTTCGGATTTATTGTTTTTCCCGGAGTATTTGGAGAGTTAATTTGAAAAAATGAAAGTCCCGCTAAAAGAATTTTCAAATTCTCAAATTTTCAAATTTTCAAATAAAGCACATTCGTGAAATACAGAATGAAAAATGTTATTCGCTTTGTTAGGCAATTTCCCTCATAAAAACTATATTTTTGTAAAGCCTGTTGTTATCAGCAGGCTTTATTCTTAAAACATAATACGTGAGTCAGCAGCCAACATATCAGATCAAGTTACCTCAGTTTGAGGGCCCGTTTGACCTTTTATTGTTCTTCATTGAGAGGGATGAATTGGATATTTATAACATTCCTATTACTAACATTATCAATGACTTTCTTACATACATACATTCCCAGGAAAATCTGAACATCGAACTTTCCAGCGAATTCATTCTTTTCGTTTCTACGTTGATGCGCATTAAGGCAAAAATGCTTCTGCCGAGAAAAGAACTAGATGCGCAAGGAAATGAAATCGACCCGCGCCAGGAACTGATCGACAAAATTCTTGAATACAAAAAATACAAGCAGGCGGCGGCTGAGATGGCAGAAATGGAGGCCATCCGTATGCTAATGGTAAAACGGGGAAATCTTCAAAAAGACATCTCTTCTATTGGCGAAGAAGCGGGAGAAGGAACTGAAATACAGGCGATTACACTTTTCAAACTAATGAAGGCTTTTGAGAAGGCCATGCAAAAAGTGTACGAGCGCAACAACAAACCGGTGCACACTGTAGTACAATATCACTACACTATGGAAAAGAGCCGTGAACACATGCTGGCCACCGTAACCCGCGAAAAAACAATGTCGTTTGAAAAAATATTCGAATTCTGCGACAACCGCATCCACGCTATCTTCCTGTTCCTCAGTATGTTGGAACTGGTTCAAATGAAATATATGACGATCCTGGCGGGTGAAGGAAGAAACAACTTCATTGTGGAATTCAACGAGAACCGCGAAGAGGACGACGTTTTCAATTTCGAATTACTGAATTAATAACTATATCATTTCGGACAGGCCTTCGATAGGCTCAGCCTGACAGTTTCAGCGGAGTGTCGGGCTGAGCTTATCGAAACCTATTTGCATGATATATGGATATTTCTTGCGACAAGCTGGCAGTTTTGCTAGCCAATTATCTATTGGTACGCCAATTGATGTTTAAACACTAAACTTAAAAGGAGTTTAATAATTATGGAAACAGTATTTCATCCTTCAACGGAAAGAGGTCATGCTAACCATGGTTGGTTGGATTCTTATCATTCATTCAGTTTTTCGAGTTGGTACGAGCCTTCCAAAATACATTTTGGAGCACTGCGTGTTTTGAATGATGATGTTGTGGCCGGCGGCGGTGGCTTTGGTGCACACCCGCACGACAATATGGAAATTGTTTCGATTCCATTAAAAGGGTCTCTCGCACACAAAGACTCAACTGGGAACGAAAAATTTATCAATACCGGAGATGTACAAATAATGAGTGCAGGTACAGGTCTACAACACTCAGAATACAATGCTTCGAAAACTGAGCCTGTTAACTTTTTACAGATATGGGTTTTCCCAAAGGTAAATAACATCAAGCCGCATTATGATCAAAAAACGTTTGACAGCGATGCGAGAAAAAATAACTGGCAGATAGTAGTTAGTCCGGATGAAAAAGACGGCGGTCTATGGATCAACCAAGATGCGGTTTTTGCAAGAGCATCCCTGGATCAAAACATAAAATTGAATTATGTTCCCAAGTTCGCAGGAAATGGCGTTTATCTCTTTGTAATAGAGGGCAGCATTGACGTGAACGGACAGGATGTGAATAAAAGAGATGCTATTGGCGTAAGCGGTTCTCAGACCATTGAGATAAAATCGTTGGAAGCCGCGGATGTGTTGGCTATTGAAGTGCCGATGGGCGGAATTTGAAAATTTGAAAATTAAGTGTGCAATATGCTCGTTTAGTAGAGCAAATTCTTTGCGCACTTTGCTTCTTTGCGCCTTGCGTGAAAAAGCATAAACAAAAAAGGAAAAAACAATGACAACAAGAATAATAAACACTATCGAGGATGCTTCGATAGAATTTGTAGGTGCGAATAAAGTGAAAAGGGCTTTGCCTACAAGAAATTTAAAACAAGTAGATCCTTTTGTATTTATCGATCATATGGTGCCAACTACGGTTCCGGCTGGTGCATCGATAAGAATACCACCTCACCCACACGCGGGCTTTGAAGTGGTGAGTTACATCATAGATGGAGAATTTTTCCATCGCGATAGCAAGGGACATGACCAGGTTGCTCATTCGGGTGATATTAACTGGATGACATCGGGATCAGGTATCATTCACAGTGAAGGACCAACAGCCCAGTTTCTTGAAAAAGGTGGGAACCTTGAATTAATGCAGGTTTGGATCAATTTGCCTTCTGACAAAAAAAGGCTTGACCCTTCTTTCAGAAATTATCCTTCTGCAACTCTACCGATAGCAGAAAATGAAACAAGCCGTGTAAAAGTTTTAATAGGCGAGTATGAAGGAAAGGCTTCTCCTGTTACCACACATACGTCGATGTATTACTATCACATTAATGTAAAAGCTGGAAACACATTTACACTGCCCGTGAAAGATGGCTATTCAGCGGGTTTGTACGTAATGGAAGGAAAAGTGAAAATATTGGCCGACGAAATAAAAGCTGGTCAAATAGTTCAATTTGCACCAGAAGGAACGCAAGTTGTTTTTAAAGCATTGGAAGATGTCACCTTGATTGCTTTCGGCGGAGAACCGATCAATGAAAAGGTGGTGAGTTACGGCCCGTTTGTAATGAACAGTTTCCCGGAAATTCAGGAAGCCATTGCAAATTTTGAAGCAGGCAAAATGGGAGAACTTACATATTAAGATTTACTCGCAGTTTAGGCATTTTTAGGTCGCTTATCAAATCGTTAAGAAATGATAAGCGGCTTTTTTATTGCTCGCATTATAAGAAAAGGAAGAAATTAAAATTCAAAAAACTTGAGCGCTCATCTGGTTGTTTTTATTTCGGCTATACAAGCGTTTCCAGCTGATTTTGAAAGGGTACAGATAAAAAAATTCCGCCGGGCGGCGGAATTATAGCAGTTGGTTTTGGATAATATTTTTATTAATCAAAACCGTAAATTATATCGTAGGAAAGGTGTTAAGTAATAGTTAAGTATTCAGCGAATATAAGTTAAATCTACATTCAACCGTTTTTTTATATCTAATTTTTTCAACTAATTCTACTTACTTACCTTAATAAATACGCATATAAATCGCTTATAATCTATATGTATTTAAAATATACTTGCATTTCTGTACACTGTAAATCTTATTTTTGACTCCTATGTGGCCAATTTGTATTAAAGAATTCAGACAATTCTTCAGCAGCCTGACAGGCTTGATTGCTATTTCCATTTTTCTATTATTAACGGGATTGTTCCTGTTTGTTTTTCCTGACACCAATATCTTCGACGATGGTTATGCCAGCCTCGATCAGTTCTTTAATCTCGCTCCGTGGATATTGCTGTTTTTAATTCCTGCAATAACCATGAGGAGTTTCACAGAGGAATTTAAAACGGGCACTTATGAAATTTTGCAAACAAGTCCCGTTTCTTATAAACAAGTGATATTGGGCAAATATTTTGGTTGCCTCCTTATAGTTATTATCGCTTTGTTACCAACGATAATCTATGCGATTTCTGTGAATGCACTTTCCGAAACAAGCGGAATTGATACCGGCGCAACGATTGGTTCATACATAGGTTTGTTTTTACTGGCCGCTATTTTTACAGCTATAGGTATTTGTTGTAGTAGTTTTAGCAATAATGCTGTTGTTGCATTTATCATCAGTGCATTTGCATGTTTTATTGTGTACACAGGTTTTAATGCGATCAGCCGAATTCCTGTATTTGCGTCGGGTGCAGATTATTATATTGAAATGATAGGAATCGATTTCCACTACAAAAGTTTAAGCCGAGGAGTGATCGATAGTCGTGACATTATTTACTTTCTGTCAGTGATTGTTTTTTTCCTGGTATTTACATGGAGAAATCTTTCGAGAAGATTTAGTGTGGCATAGAAAAATCTCCATAACTCAAAACTCTCGCCTGCATGATAAGTCGGGCAGGCAATACTCAAAACTTTACATAGCGTTCGCTGCAAAAAATATTTGAATGAAGAAACTGTTTAACTCGAAACTCTGGTGGCTGTTCTTATTGATCATTTTAGTGGTAATCACCTACATCGCTTCTGCTGTGCATTACAGGCTGGATCTTACAAAAGAAAAAAGGTTCACCATTTCCCAACCTACCAAAAAACTGATATACGGTTTAGAAGATAAGGTTTCAATCAATGTATTCCTGAGTGGTGAGCTTCCTGCAGGTTTTAAGAAACTTGCCAACAGTACAAAAGACCTCTTGCAGGAATTTAAAGAAGTCAGCAAACGAAATATTCAATACAGTTTTTCAAAACCGGGCGAAGGCTTAGGAGATAGCGCACAGGCGCAGTTCCAGGATTCATTAAGAAGAATGGGGTTAAATCCGATGAACATTCACGCTCAAGTAAAAGAAGGGGAAGGTCAGGAACAACGTCTTGTTTATCCCGGTGCATTAGTTACTTACAGAGGTCGCGCCATTGCTATTGATTTACTGCAAGGACAAAGTGCAGTGGACGGTATTAACTCACTCAATAATGCTGAGGCATTACTCGAATACAAATTTGCACGTGCGATACAAAAAATTACGCAGGACAGTGTGCCGGTTGTTGGTTACTTATCCGGCAATGGAGAGCCGCTATCTTACAATGTGTATGGCTTCATCGAGAACACTTTGAAACGCGATTATATTACACGCATTTTCCCGATTGATAGTTTTCCTGAAATCCCGCCCGTTTTCTCTGCGCTTGTAATAGTAAAGCCTACAATTCCTTTTACTGACGTTCAAAAAGTCAAACTTGATCAGTATGTGATGCATGGGGGAAAAATCATGTGGCTGGTAGATGAGCTGTATGCAGAAATGGACAGCCTGCAAAGAGCACAAAACGATTTTATTGCTTTCGATAGAAATTTGAACATAGAAGATCTGCTGTTCAAATATGGTGTGCGCATTAATCCTGATCTTTTACAGGATTTGAACGCAGATAAAATTCCTTCTGTTGTGGGAAGCATGGGAGGCAAGCCACAAATGGAACTGCTGCCATGGCCGTATTTCCCATTGCTGACTAATTACAGCAACCACCCTATTGCAAAGAATCTTGACTATGTAGTTTCACAATTTCCCAACAGCATAGATACGGTGAAGGCAGATGGCATTAAGAAAACAATCTTACTGGCATCGTCTTCCAACAGCAGAGTGTTAAGCACTCCAGCCAAAGTTTCTTTCCAGAGTATTCAAAACGAAGATGACCTGAAAACATTCAACAAGGCGAACGTTCCCGTGGCTGTTTTGCTGGAAGGAAAATTCCAGTCGCTTTTTGCAAACAGGCTTACGCAACCTCAAAAGGATGCCTTTGCGGGACCTGGCGCATTTGCAAACAGTTCACCGGATAATAAAATGATCGTGATTTCCGATGGTGATGTTGCATTAAATGCCGTTACGCAAAAAGAAGGCCCGCTGCCACTGGGCATGAATATGTTTACGCAGTATCAATATGCGAACAAGGATTTTCTTTCGAACTGCCTTGAATACCTTACAAACAACTCCGGTATTCTCGAGGCACGCAATAAAGATTATACCCTTCGTTTGCTGGATAAAAAGAAAATAGACTCAGAAAAATCAAAATGGCAGATCATTAACATAGTGTTGCCTTTATTGCTGGTATTTATTTTCGGGACCTTGTATCAATACATTCGCAAAAGGAAGTACCGTAGGGGGGAATAAAGTTTGCAGCTTAAAAAAAGCCAATCGTTAATTGCTCTCGCAGCTATTTACGATTGGCTTTTTTCATTACATTTATGAGAGTCCCGTTGGGACGCAAGCAAGCAAATAGTATTTTTGCAGGCACTAAAATTTCTTCAACAGAATGGCACTGACACCACAACAGATTTCTTATATCGTTTTTGGAATTGTAATCATCCTTGCACTGGTTTTCGACCTTGGCTTACTCAGTAAAAAAAATGCTGTAGTAACCATTAAAAAGGCTTTGACACAAACCATTTTCTGGGTGGTGCTTGCATTGGGTTTTGGCATATTTGTCTGGTTTGAAGACGGTCCAAAACACGCCGTTGAATACTTGAGTGCCTACCTCATGGAGTGGTCGCTAAGCATTGATAACATTTTTGTTTTCATTCTCATTTTTACATTCTTCGGCATCAAAGAAAAGTTTTACGGAAGGCTGTTGCTTATTGGTATTTTGATGGCCATTTTATTGCGTGTTATTTTTATATCAATAGGAATTGTTCTTATTGAACGCTTCACGTGGGTGCTGTGGATCTTCGGCGCAATTTTGTTATGGACCGGTATTAAAATGTTTACCACAAAACATGATGAAGAGCCAGACTTGAGCAACAACAGGGTGTACAAATTTCTTCAACGCGTTTTTCCATTGACACATGAAGATGGTAACGGAAGTTTTGTTGTTTACACAGACGGAAAAAAATATTACACCATTTTATTTGTTGCTGTTATAATGCTGGCAACAACAGACATACTCTTTGCGCTTGACTCTATTCCGGCGGTTTTTGCCATTACACAGGAAAGATTGATCGTATATACTTCCAATATCTTTGCGGTTCTTGGTTTACGTTCTTTGTTCTTTTTGCTAAAGGGTGCTGTAAACAAATTTGCTTACCTGCAACAAGGCATTGCAATTGTGCTTGTCTTTATCGGCTTGAAAATGCTCGCAGAAATCTTTCACCTGAAAATACCTTCGTACATTTCGTTGTTGGTGATTGTTCTTTGTATCGGGCTATCTATTGCTTATTCGGCTGCGGTAAATAAAAAAGAAACAGAACCTGATGCGGAGCAAAAAGATCTGCATTGATCTTCCGCACTCCTACCCTAATGGCAAAAAGGAAACATATCTCTGCCTGCTTGTCAATTTCATTTTACGGTACGTAAATTGAAGGATGAGAATGCTTTTGCTTACTTAAAAATATCGAACCATTGCAATATACTATTCCGACTATTGTTCAGATCGTTAAAGGTAAACTACTGCAAACCGGAACGGATGACGTTTCCATTGACAGGCTATTGCTGGACAGCCGTAAAGTTTTATTTCCTGCCACCTCGCTGTTTTTTGCATTGAAAGGAGATCGCAGAAATGGCCACAGTTTTTTACTGGAAACTTATGAAAAAGGAGTTCGCAATTTTGTGGTTAGCGAGGTTCCTGAAATGGAACTTCCGGGTGCAAATATCATCCAGGTAAAAGATACGTTGACAGCTCTGCAAACACTTTCCATTCACCATCGCAAGCAGTTCAAATTTCCGGTTATTGGCATTACCGGCAGCAATGGAAAAACGATCGTGAAAGAGTGGCTGAACCAATTGCTGGAAGCAGATTACAGCATTGTGAAGAGCCCCAAAAGTTATAACTCGCAAATAGGTGTTCCATTAAGTGTGTGGCAAATGAATGAGCAACACAATCTCGGTCTCTTCGAGGCAGGCATTTCACAAAGTGGCGAAATGGAAAAACTGGAGAAGATCATTCAGCCAACTATCGGCGTTTTTACCAATATTGGCGAAGCACATAGCCAGGGCTTCATGAGCATGCGCCAAAAAGTGAATGAGAAACTACAACTTTTCAAACATGTAAACACACTTATCTACTGTAAAGATTATTCAGAAATAAATGAGGGCATCGCTTCTTACCTGCATCAGTTTCAGCAGGCAGAGAGCAGGCCGGATATGAAACTGTTTGACTGGAGCGTAAAAACAAGCGCTACTGTCAGGGTTTGTTCCATCAAAAAGAAACGCAATGCTACAACCATTGAGGCTGAATATAAAGGCGAAAAAATTTCATTAAAAGTTCCATTTATTGATGATGCTTCTATCGAAAATGCGATCACCTGCTGGTGCGTTTTATTGCATGAAAATGTTGATCAAAACGTCATAGCAGAACGCATGCTTCAGCTTACACAAGTGGCTATGCGCCTTGAGCTGAAAAAAGGAACGAACAATTGTTCCATTATAAACGACAGCTATTCCGCAGATATCAGTTCGCTTAAAATTGCACTGGATTTCCTGGCTCAACAACAACAGCATGCAAAGAGAACGGTGATACTTTCTGACATTCTGCAAAGCGCGGAAAGTGATGCGGAGTTGTATGATCTTGTAGCCAAGACGCTCAAAGAAAAACACATCAATCGTTTAATCGGCATCGGTGATCACATTAGCCGCCATCATAAATCATTTGAAAAAATAGAAGGCCTTGAAACACATTTCTATCCTACAACAGAGGCTTTCAAACGCGATTTCTATCATTACAATTTTACCAATGAAAGCATTTTGCTTAAAGGTGCCCGCGTTTTTAAATTCGAACAACTGAGTCGTTTGCTGGAGCAAAAAGCACATCAGACAGTGCTTGAAATAAATCTCGAAGCATTCGCCAACAACCTGAAAGTGTATCAGCAATTGCTGCAGCCATCTACTAAGATGATGGCAATGGTGAAAGCATTCTCTTATGGCAGCGGCAGTTATGAAGTTGCCAATTTGCTGCAGTTTCATAAGGTGGATTATCTGGCGGTAGCATATGCAGATGAAGGCGTGGAACTAAGAAAGGCAGGCATTACATTGCCCATCATGGTGATGAACCCTGAAGAGAGCAGCTATGATGCGATCGTACAGTTTGAATTGCAACCTGATCTTTTTTCATTCCAGGAAATGCAGGACTTCGATGGGTTTTTAAAGCAGCAAAACATCAAAGATTTTCCTGTGCATGTGGAGCTGGAAACAGGCATGAACAGGCTGGGCTTCGATGTTCAGGAGTTACCACTATTGTTGGACGCTCTCAAAAACAGTTCTTTTAAAGTTCAATCTGTATTCAGTCATCTCGCAGCAAGCGAAGATCCAAATGAAGATGAGTTCACGAGACAACAGGGAGAAAAGTTTTTGCACGCATGTGCTGCAATAGAAGAAACGCTTGGATATAAATTCATCAAGCATATTGCTAACACTGCGGGTATATTGCGACATCCGCATCTGCAACTGGATATGGTGCGCCTGGGCATTGGCCTGTATGGTGTGGATAGTGCAGAAACAGGAAGGCTACCTTTGCAGGAAGTATCTGCATTGAAAACAACAGTAGCGCAAGTAAAGCATTTACATCCAAACGATACTGTTGGCTACAACCGTCGAGGCAAGGCTAAAGAAAATACTGTGATTGCCACGGTGCGCATCGGTTACGCCGATGGTTATGAAAGAAGGCTTGGCAATGGAGTAGGAAAAATGATGATAAAAGGAAACCTCGTTCCGGTAATAGGAAGTGTGTGTATGGACATGACGATGATCGATATTACCAATATTGAAGATGTAAAAGAGGGCGATGAAGTAACGGTGTTTGGAAACGGCCTCAGCATTGTGAACGTTGCAAAATGGGCCGGCACTATTCCTTACGAAATTATGACGGGTATATCGCAGAGAGTGAAGAGGGTTTATTTTGAGGAGGGTTAGTGCTGCACCAATACCTGACAGGTTTTGAAAACCTGTCAGGTATTGCGTACACTTGATTCTATTTTGCCTTTACTCCAATATTTTCTTCAATTCCGTTTGGTATTCTTCATTGTCGCTCATTCCGTTGTGGCCAAAATTGTGAAGCGTAATTAATTTATCCGAAGGCTTGAGCAAAGGTTTCAGCTTAAGGGAAGAACCGTAATAAATGATTTCATCTTTATCTCCGTGGAAAATAACAACAGGGCATTTGCAGTTCGTTATGTATTCGTTCGTTGCAAACTTATATTTTAAAATGAATGTAGGCAGGACGGAAAATTTATGCTTCATCATGTCAGTTAAGCTATAGTAAGGCGCTTGCAAAATAAGACGCTTCGGATCATTTGTCGATGCAAGAAATGTCGCAGCACCTGTTCCGATGGAATAGCCTAGTATGGTTATTTTATTTTCCGGATAATGCTTCTTCATTTCGTCATAAACGGTTTGCACGTCACTGAAAAAATTTGACTGGCCATTAATCTCCCCTTCACTTTTTCCGTAACCACGATAATCCAGCATAAAAACATCGTAATGCAAATTGGTGTAAGTAGTTGCCGCTTCACCCCAGGAATTGAGCGCACCGGCATTTCCATGCAAATAAAAAATCAACCCTTTTGAGCTGTCAGCTTTAAACAGCACTCCATTCAACATGATTCCATCTTTTGTTTTTATCGCGACTTCCTCGAACCTTTGGAATGCAAACTTGAAGTCCTTATCAAGCCTTTGAGGAAAGAAGATCAATCGTTCCTGCGTAAAATATAGCAACACACAAACGGAAACGTAAAAGGCCGGTATGATTATTAATAGGTTGAAAAGCATTTTCTTTCTTCTGTTGTTTAGCATAAACTGTTCAAAGGTTTAAAGCATTATCATCTTATCAATACTACCGAACCTCTTTGAACAAACGAAGCACCAGATGGACATTGCATTTCTGCGTAATAAATGTAGGTGCCGGTTGGCAGTGGTTTACCATTCATTGTACCGTCCCAGCATGTAGATCTATTCGAGGCAACAATATCGCTGCGGTCATACACTTTAACACCCCATCTGTCAAAAATTGTAAGATGTTTTAACATGCCAATTCCTTTGATAATGAACACATCATTGTTGCCATCACCGTTTGGTGTGAACGCGTTTGGAATTCTTACAAGACTTTCGCCACATAATACTTTTACTGCTATCATATCAGAAGCAGAACAGCCTTCATTGTTTTTCACTGTAATGGTATAGTCCATATCAGAAAATGGAGTCAGTTTTGTGTTGGGACAACTTACACAATCAAGATAACTGGATGGCTGCCATAACCACTGAACAATATCACTGCTACCCGTTGCATTTAGCTGTGTTGCCGAGCCTACCATTACCGTTTCTGCTGTTCCGGCATTTACTACCGGCAACGGTCTGGCACGAATGTGTATTTCCGTGGTGTCTGTAAAACAATTGTATTTATCGTATCCCACCAGCGTATAGGTGTCTGTTTTGTTGACTTTCACGGTAGGATTTGGAATATTGGAGCCGCTTAATGCTTCCACACTGTTTATCCATTTATAAGTCGTCGCTCCTGAAGCAGATAGTGCAACAGTGTTACCTGTGCAGGTTGCTGTATCTCCTCTTAACTGAACATCTATTGGCTTAGCAACAAATATTGTGGTGGAACCTTCGTTTGAACAACCAAGATCATCTTTAATGCTTACTTTATATGTTGTAGTTTCTAAAGGTGATGCCACCGGAGACGCGACGTCAGTATTATCCAAACCAGTTGAGGGCGACCATGAATAGGCTTGTCCGCCGCTTGCATGTAATTGAACTGATTTGCCCAAACATAAAACAGGATCTTTCGGATCGAATGTAAGAACAGGATTTTCCCGCACTTTTACCGAAGCCGGCGCAGTCGCTGTTCCAGTGCAACCACTTGCATCAGTTATTAAAAGCATTGGTTTATACGAGCCACTGGCACCATATGTGTATGTTGTTTTTATGCCCGTTCCCGAAAGAATATTACCATCACCCATATCCCATTTATAGCTGACAGCGCCTTGCGCAACACCATCCAATATTATGGCCTGTCCGATACAAACTTCGTTCGGAGAGGCTGTTAACGTGCCTGATGGCTGACTTACAGTTATTGAGTCTTTATATGTTGCCGTCAATCCGTTATAACCATACACGTATAGTGTAACGTAGTATTTACCTGGCTTTTCATACACGTGACTCGCATAGTTGATGTTGTCTGCAGTAATGCCATCACCAAAGTCCCATGTCACTTTAGTGTAGTTATAAGAGTTATTTGAAAAATTAACCAATACGGGAGGACAACCGCGGCCGCTTATGTTTGAAAGATTTTTTCCCAAAGCAGGATAAAAATCTTTTACAATAATATCCTGCGAAACTGATCCGCCACATTTCGTAACGGTATCAATTGCAGTGAGCGTGATCTTGTAAGTTCCGGCAACCGGATACGTGCTGCTGGCGTTGTATTGAGTTGAAGTGGCATTTCCAAGATCCCAGGTATAGACCGTATTTTTTGTATCAGGGTTTTGGGAGTTATTGTAAAAGTAAACTGTCGAGTTCAACTGCACATTGCTGGATGATGGATAGAATGCAGGTTTCGGACCTCCCACTTTTACTGATTTATATGTTGTGGTAGATGAATTCACGCATCCTGCATCATCCTTCAGGCTTAGCGTTACAGTATAATATCCGGGACTTGCGTATTGATGTGAAACCGTTGCGCCGGCAGTCGTTACCGTCTGTGTGGCGCCATCACCAAAGTTCCAGGTCCATTGTTTTATTGTGGTACCGTTTGCATTGGATGTGTCTTTAAACGATATCGGGGTTTGATAGCAAACGCCTTCGTTCAACACCTGGAAACCGGCTTTAGAGGCTTGTATCACCTGTATCGGAACAAAGTTGGTTGTATCGTTACAGCCAAAATATCTCGACGTCACAATTAACGCCATCGTGTTTGCACCCTGTTTAAATCCACTGACTGGAACAGAAAATTTTACTTCATTATTTACAGCGGCAGACTTGGTGTAGTTGTACAAGTAACCGGGATATGCGCCATCGCTATAAATCAACCTCGGATTGTCGAAGTAATAGTATTGATTGTAGTAGCTGTCAAAATAATAATACTGATTGTTGACCTGGTAGTTGGAAAAATTAAATGTCAACTGATCATTTTCTGCACAAACTACTTTTTTGTCAATGGCCAAAACAGGGCTTTGTTTTAAATAGACAGTTACACTGGTAGCTGTACTTACACTGCAATCTCCATTAACAGCAGTAAGTGTTACGTAGTACTGCCCGTTTTGAGTGTATGTATGTTTGGCTGTAGTTTGTGTTCCGGGTGTAGTTACATTCGGCGTATTATCTCCCCAATTCCAAATTACTGAAGTTGCATTTACTGAACTTTGTGTAAAAGTAACTTCACCTCTTGTGCCATTACAGGTATTTGCCGTGCCGGATATTTTGGGAAATGGCGGTTTTACCGTGATGTAGTTGTCTTTGATCAGCGTATCCTGGCATGCGCTGTTTCCGGCAATCAATCGCACTTTGTACACGCCTTCTGCACCAAACGAGACCGAAGTAGAGGAACCGGAGCCGAAGCGTCCACCAAAATCCCAGTTATAAAATTGTATTGAACCTGTTGTAGTGGCGGTAAATGTTGCTGGGTTAGGACCGCACAACGTTGTGTTGCTCGCCACAAAATCTGTAATCTTTGCAGGAGTGAAAACGGTAAATGCACTGGTAGACATAGATCCCGTGCAACCGTTTTTTGTCGTATAGCTTAAAGAAGGAACATATGAGCCCGGTTTTGAAAAAGTATGTTTGGGAACGGCGTCTGTCGATGTTTCGCCATCTCCAAAGTTCCAGTTATATGAAACAATGTCTGCCAGACCTGAAGTAGACAGTTCTACATCAAAGGGTCCGCAATTGTCCCGCGGATTTTTTCCGGTAGAACTTTTCAGCGATATACTTCCCGATGGCCGGTAAATGTCAATGCCTTTTGACACCGTTCTGCTACATCCATAAGTATTGCCCACCGTTAGCTGAACATAATAGTATGCATCAGACGTGTAGGTACGCGTAGGTGCCTGTATGGTCGCATCCGGATTGTTCGATGAGTTATAATAGTTGAAGAACCACCGCCATGAAGTTGCATCTGCCGTAGTGTCTTTAAACTTCACATCGACCGGCGCACCACAAAGTCCCTGTATTTCATATATAAAGCCATTCGTTTTGGGAGATGGTTTTACTTCGAATGTTTGAGTTGCAGAATCAGGGCAGTTATCAAACATTGCCTTTACTTTCACTTCATGTGTCCCTGCCGGCAGAGAGCCGTAGTAATAAGAACTGCCATTATAACCAACGGGCGATCCATCGAGCGTCCATGAATAGTTATAAGTGTATGGTGAAAGCGTTGGCGAAAAACTACCACTTGTATTGTCGCAGATCAGAGATGGAGGAGTTAAACTGACACTGTAACTGGCAACGTTCAGGTATTCGCTTAAAGTTTTTGTTACGCTACAACCATCGTCATTTTTTGTAGTAAGAGAAACAGTATAAATACCTTTCTTGTTGAATACATATGAGGGCGAAATATCAGTACTCTTGTTGCCATCTCCATAGTTCCATTCATAGCTTAATGTTCCGGGCCCTGAACTAAGATTGGTGAACTGAACCGCATCCGATGTTTTACACAATATCTTTTTGTCGGAAGTGAAGTTTGAATAAATAGAAGGTAATATTGTAAGCAGCTCGTCCTTCTTAATAGTATTTGTACAACCATAAGAATTAGATACGGTTAAACTTACGGTTGGATGTTGTAACACATTATACGTGTGTGAAGTAACTGTGTTAGAGGTTTGCGCTACGGCACCATCACCAAAATCCCATGTATAATTGTTGGTAACTCCTGCAATGCCTGTGGCGCTTGCCGTAAAGGCAAATACTGCAGGTATGCACCCTTTCAACGCATTTGTCTGAAAATCTACTGTTGGCTTTTTGTAAACAGTAATCTTTTTAGTTTGAACAGATGTCTTGCCTCCACTTGTGACAGTAAGCTTTACAAAATAATCTCTCTCTTCATAAAAAATTGCTGAAGGGCTGGCTTTGGTGGCACTATTGCCATTGTCAAAATCCCATTTGTAGGTAACATCTGTACCGGTACCGTAAGTTGTATTGCTAAAATTAATTTGCAGAGGAGCACAACCTGCATATTTATCTGCGGTAAAATCCGCCGTGAACGTCTGGGCTTTCGCTCCGATTTTAACGAGACAAAATATCAGTAACAAAAGGCACCATTTTCCAGGGCAAAGAGATTTCATTGGAACGTAGGTTTAGACAGGGTTATACCTTGGGTTAAGGCGCCAAGATAAACAAAATTGAAAGCGTTGATAAATTTGCCGTCATTTTTTTTTACAACTGACTATCTATCAACAACATACTCAAAGATTTGAGTATTTGCCTTTTTTAATGCATATATCGCATTCCCCATTATCTTTGCCACAAAATTTTTACATAAGTGAAGCCAAGGAATATATTCTTATTGATTTTGTTGATTATCGTAGTGGATCAGGTGATTAAGATTTGGATTAAAACGCATATGCCACTTAGCTACAATTGGGATCCTTCTCACCTACCTATGACGAAATATGATCGAGGTATCCGTCCGTTTGGCCCTAATTCGACCTGGTGCCAGATTTACTTTGTAGAAAATGAAGGAATGGCCTGGGGTTGGAAATTTGGAGGAGACTGGGGGAAAATGTTGCTGACCCTCTTCCGTTTGTTTGCAGTGATCTTTGGTGTTTACTATATCCTTAGCATTATCAAAAAGAAATATCATAAAGGCTTTATAATCTGCGTGGGTTTAATATTTGCCGGCGCCCTTGGAAACCTGATTGATAGTATGTTTTACGGTTTGATCTTTGAAGAAAGCACTTTTACCACCGTTGCCAAAATGTTCCCAAAACAAGGTTATGCAGGCTTCCTTCACGGCAAAGTGGTGGATATGTTTTACTTCCCTATCATTCACTCACACTTTCCTAAATGGCTGCCGGTTATTGGCGGCGACGATTTTGAATTTTTCAGCCCGGTGTTTAACCTTGCAGATGCTTCAATCTCCGTTGGTGTGATTGCCATTTTACTGTTTCAGAAAAAGTTTTTCCATCATCACCATACAGGAAGCGAAACAATTGCTACGCCAAACACAACGGTGAATGATGATATAGAAGCTGTTTAAATAAAGGATAATCTTCGAGATAGTCAATAGGGCGAATGCGATTCGCCCTACTCCGCACAATATTATTTTTATCCCGACGTTTCTAAACCGGAAAACACCCTCCTTTTGCCCTTACGGTAACTTCGATCATTTAAATTAACCTGATGTATTTAAAAATCCCGTTGTTTGGTACACTTTTCGTGTATCGAAACAGACGCCTATGAATGACCACGCACATTTAAAATTGAAAATCGCCGTTTATGAAACCTATTGTAAGCATTCTCTCGATTGCATGTTTGGCATTTCTACTGATAGCAGGTTGTTCGAAGGAGCACAGCGTTGAAAAAAAAGATACCACAATAGTATCCAGCTGGTCATTTACCGAGGGAGATAAAAGTTTTAAAGGTACTGTTGATTCTGTTTATATTGACACTGCATCCAATATTGTATTCCTTAATCTAAACGGAACAGCTGATAATGGTTCAGATAAAATTGCAATTGTTATCTACGGCACCCAGATTGCGAACGGAACCTATACTTCCCCACAAGCATTTTTTACCTACACGCAAAACAATAATAATGTCATTTATCAAAGTGATGCAAGCCAGTCCAAGTTTACGGTAAACATTACCAACCTTGATACCTCCAGCGTGTCGGGAACTTTTAGCGGAGAAGTAATGAGTGGCAATGGAGTGGCAGTAAACATTACCAATGGTAAATTCACCTCTGCACTTAAAAAAGATGTTATTGGTTCTGTTCCTACAGGTAACTTAACAGTATGGGCATCTGAAAGCTGCTCTCAAAACAATCCTATACAAGTGATCATCAATAATCAAAAAGAATTCGTTGAAACTTTTACAGCGACAGCACCCGATTGCGGCGCTCAGGGAGCGGCCAACTTCACATTACCGGCAGGCTATTATAATGTAACTGCAGTTTGCGGCGGCGACACCACTAACTATCCAGATAAAGTTTTGGTGCAACCTTACGCATGTAACCAGTTGCAATTGCTGCACTAGGCGAATGGTGAAACGTAAATCGTACCAATCCTATAGAAATAAAAAGCCCTGATAGTATTCGAACTATCAGGGCTTTTTGTTTCTATACAAGCTACGAATCGCTATTCTTTTTCGCGAGCGCTATGGTTCGTGACAAACCGCGGCACCCGGGAATTTCGAGGGCGAATGCAATTCGCCCCTACATTTTCCAATTAATAAACTCTCCTTACTTCAATGCCATTCAAAATTGTTTCGCCTTTTAAAGCTTTGAAGCTTACGGTAATGCCTTCGTTGTTGTTGGCAGATATTTTCGTTTTGACAGAATAGGCAGTAACTGGCAACAGATAGTTTGTGTTGCTCAGTCCGTTTATAACCGGAATGTTATTCACAAATACATCAAACGATCTCTGCTCTGCAGTTGCAGCTTCTCCGGCGTTCTTATCAAGATTGTACACCAGCTTTTCAGCCTGCTTATCTGTTGACAGTTCCGCGAAATGAAGTGTTACTTCGTATGCGCCGTCGGGAACGTCTAGCTTGAACTGCTCAAGACCTACGCGTTGTGTTTCGTATAAAGCATCAAGATCGGTGTTAATGATATTTCTGTCGGAACCGTAAGGCAGGCGATCGTTACCTTTTAATTTAAAAATACGTCCTCCGATATATCCCCAGCTTCCCGGTGTGTATGCCTGCTCGGGTTGCCACACGATATTTTCCTTTGTATCGGTAAAAAATCTTTCATCACCGAGACTTACGTGAATATCGCTGAACGGAACTTTCGTGCTGTTTAGTTTTTTTGGCAAAAGAATAAATTGAAAATCCACCACATCTTTCTCTCTAACATTTTTGTCGACACTGATTGCTTCGAATTTATTGTTGCCGTTGGAAAATGGCACATTGATCTTTGCCACACCAAAATCAGCTTTTATTTTACCTAAAGATTTACCGTTGAGTAATACTTCAATTTCGTTTTGATTGGTATATATCTCTACAGGCTGCGTGCAATATGAATCGTTATCATCTGTCGCTGTTGCACTGCGAAGCGTCCAATTGCGGGCGCCTATTTTAATAACCGGTGTTTGCAACAGATGCGCCTGATAGTACCAGTACACGTCTTTTGGTTCGCGTGCTGCAGATACTATACCCTTCATGTTCATGTGCGGATTCGTTTCTGTTCTTGCCTCTGCGTTAAACTCTACAAAGTTCCATAAGGCCATACCTGCAACGAAAGACCTATCCATCATTGCTTTGAAATAATGCTGGTGATAGTAATTGCCATACTCGGCTGTTTTATCGAAACGAGTGGGCGTAAAATCATGTAGCCGCGCATCTACATCTGCACCATATTCCGAAATGATCAAAGGCTTATCCCCAACTTCTTTATGATGCCTTTCAAGAAAAGCATCAAAGCCATTGATATCTGCACCGTACCAGCCCTGGTATAGGTTCCAGCCTACGACCATTGGTATTTTTGTTAAGCCATATTTGTAATGCACATCAAAGTTTCCATAAAAAGGAATCATGGTGTAACGCGTAGAATCTTCCTTCCTGGTCAAATTCTCTAACTGTTGCGCAAAATTTGCCAATGTTTTAAAATAGGCATCTCTCTCGGGAGTCTTGTCACCATAGCGTGGAGAGATCATTACTTCATTCATATACGCCCAAATGATCACGCTTGGATGATTGTACGACTGGCGAATCATTTCCACCATCATTTGTTTGCAATTATTGTAAAATGCTTCGCTTTCAGTAATCCTGTTGACAATAGGGATTTCCACAGATGCCATAATACCGAGCCTGTCACAGGTTTCAAGGATCGTAGGATCTTGTGGATAGTGGGCAATCCGAATAAAATTTGCACCCATTTGTTTCATCAATTCAATGTCCTTAATGTTCATAGCGTCAGAAATGGCGTTACCCATGCCCGGATAATCCTGGTGGCGGTTTGCACCAACTAGTTTCAAATGTTTTCCATTGAGAAAAAATCCATTATTGGCATCAAATGAAAACCAGCGAAAGCCAAGCGCATTCACCACTTCATCCACCTGCTGATTGGTTTCTTTATCTACAATGGTAGAAACAACGTTGTACACATATGGCCTTTCCGGCGACCATAATTTCGGCTGAAGAATATTGTCGATCCTTTGTTCGAAAGAATTACTACTTGCTGCATTTGATTTAAAAGCTGTTTCTTTCGATGCAATTATTTTGCCTTCTGCATCTTTGATAACAGATCTGACAACAAGTTTTTTTGCTTTGGCATTGTTATTTACAAAGGCGCCTTTGATCAAAACATTTGCTTTGTCTGCAGACACGAACGACGTTGACACAAACACACCCTTTGAAGCATAGTTGTCCAGATCGAAGTGAATACGATCTGCAGCGATTAGATATACATCGCGGTAAATGCCTCCATAAAAGGTAAAGTCAGCCCCAAGCGGCGCAACATTTTCGTTGTGGGTATTGTCAACCCTTACGGTAATTTCATTCGCAGTCACACCCGCGCCTTCCCCCAACTGTATAAAGTCATTTATTTTAAAGGAGAAGAAATTATAACCACCAATGTGTGACCCGACTTTTTTCCCATTTAAAAAAATATCGGCAATTTGATTTGCGGCTTCAAAGAAAATGTAGACATCTTTATTCTTCCAGGAGTTATCGATGAACAACGTTTTTTTGTACCAACCAACGCCCCTGTAATAGCCCGGCTCGTCATCCATCACATCTGAGGCGTTCCATGTGTGAGGAATCGAAACATTTTCCCAGCTTACACTTCTATCGCCGGCGTTCGCCACTTCACCTTTGTGAAACTGCCAGTTGGTGTTGATGGATTTTACAATGCGTTGCTGCCCAAACAAATTTGTTGTAGAGAAAATGAAAAGTAAACAGGTAATGGTTGTAAGTAGAGACGCTTGAAAAAGCGTCTTCTTTCTGAAGACATTTTGATATAACATTCGTTAGTTGTTTTATGAAAATATGACGCGGATTAAAGCTTTGAAGGTACCACAGACAGGCTACATCATATTATAATCAGCTACGCTAAAACTACGTCACAAAAAAGTAGAGACGCCTGAAAAGACGTCTCTGAAATTCGTGCATGTGGTCAAACTATGGGAGGCGAGGGCGAATGCGATTCGCCCCTACGCATTCATTATTAGAAAACATTTCATCCATAAATAGCACAAATTAATTTATGTTATTTATGACTTATAAATTAATGCTGTAACCTTGTAAAATTTAGTTCAAAAGAAGAAGCCACGAACTCAAATGATGAGGTTCAGTGGCGATGTCTTTAGTATCAACAATCCGTTTCGACTCCATCAAACAAAACTGGTTACAAAACAAAAACACAGAATGCAGCATAAAGACAAAAGGCTACTTTTTGCAGACAGTTTAAGAGTATTAGCAACTATTTCCGTAATACTAATACACGTTTCAGGACCCATATTATACAAATATGGTCATATCTCAAATAGCACTTGGTGGATGGGCAATATCTTCGACAGTTCAGCACGCTTTGGTGTACCCATTTTTTTAATGCTAACGGGAGCCTTAATACTACCAAGAACAATTGAAATAAAGAGTTTTTTTCAAAAACGTATTTCACGAATAGTCTATCCTTTCCTTTTTTGGAGTATAATCTATATTATACGTGATTTGATTATAAAAGTACACGCTGGCAACGATATGAGTGTTTACGAAATATATAAATTCGTATTCATTCGGCTTAAAGATGGAGCTTCCTATCACTTATGGTATGTTTACATGATTATTGGGATTTATTTAATCTTTCCCGTTATCGGCAAATGGGTTTTAAAAAGTTCAAACAAAGAAATATCATATTACATCATAATATGGATTATTGTCATACTGCTTGATCTTCCATTATTTGACAAATATAGATCCAGCATAAACGTAAGCTACTTTTCAGGCTTCCTGGGCTATCCGATATTAGGGTATTTATTGACTACAAAATTCAAACACAAGAGAATTAAACTATTTTCAATACTGCTATTTATATCAGGAGTTTTAATAACGATAATTGGCACCTATTTATTAACGAAAAGTAGTGGACAATTTAATGACTATCTGTATTCCTATTTAAGTCCTAATATTATTATGGCTTCCGCAGGTTTATTTTTGTTTTTTGGTCATACTAACTCAGAAATTAAAATATTCTCAAGCGCTACAAATATCATTGGCAAGTATAGTTATGGGATCTATCTGTCCCATGTTTTTATACTATATTTTTTATCATTGGCAGGAATTACATGGACATTTATTAACCCATTTATAGGAATCCCATTGACAACAATATTGTGTTTAACGATCTCATTATTTACAACCTATCTCATAAACAAGATTCCCTATGGAAATTATGTTTCAGGATAAACACAGTCGGTTTTCAATAGCGGTTTTCCAAAATGCTTAATATTTTTAGATGACCACCTAAAAATATTAAATCCTGAAAAATAAAACACCGAGGAACCCAGAATTGAAAATCTAAACGAGAAAAAACTTGCTGGAAAAGGAACAAGATAGTCTCCTTTCCCAACAACAAAACGGTTGATTTATGGAGGAGCTTTGCTCCAGGAAAAAGAGATTACAAACTCAATCCATTCAAATCTGTATTCTGTGGAAATTTACAATGCCGCCCATTTTTCAATCTCCTCAAAGAATTTGAAAAATGGACGGCTGAAGTAAAAGTCTTTGATATCATTCCTGCCGAAATGGACACCAGACCATTTCTATTTCACACTAAACTTATAAACCGAACTGGTCTTATATGTTTGACCAGGATTCAAAGTTGTAGATGGGAACGATGGTTGATTGGGAGAATCCGGGAAATGTTGTGTTTCCATACAGAAAGCTGTTCTGAAATCATCTTTGGCGCCACCTTTGAAAGTGTTTTTGCTTGCCATAAAATTACCACCGTAGAATTGAAGACCCGGCTCTTGCGTCAACACATCCATTATAATGCCTGACTTATCGCCCACTACAGTTGCCGCATGGTTAAGGCCTGAACCAGTGTTTGCATTCAACACAAAGTTGTGATCATAACCCTTACCGTTTTGCAATTGTATGTTGCTTGTATCATTTACACGTGCGCCGATGGTTGTTGGTTTAATAAAATCAAACGGAGTGCCTGCAACGGGTTCATTTTTGCCTGTTGGGATCAATGTGGCATCTACCGGAGTGTATTTATCTGCATTGATCTGTACCAAATGATTATTGATGGTTCCGCTTCCTTCACCATTCAGATTGAAGTATGCATGGTTAGTAAGATTGCAAACTGTTTTCTTATCGGTAGTTGCTTCGTAATCTATTTTCAATTCATCATTTGCCAAAGCATAAGTAACTTTTACATTCAGGTTACCAGGAAAACCCTCTTCCATATCTTTTGATAAATAAGTCAGCTCAAGTGTAGAGTCGTTTACCTGTCTAGCATCCCATACGCAAGAGCTGTAACCTTTCTTCCCACCATGCAATGTGTTGGGCCCGTTGTTGGCAGCTAGTTTATACTCTTTACCATCAAGAGAAAATTTTGCTTTACCTATTCTGTTTCCGTAGCGGCCAATCAATCCACCGAAGAATGCATCAGTTGAATCCTGGTATTGTTTTACACTTCCAAAGCCTACTACTACATCAGTTTTCTGGCCATCTTTACCTGGCACCCACAAGCCAACTAACCTGCCACCAAAGTTGGTAACAGCTGCGCTCAATCCGTTTGCTGTTTTCAGCGTATATAAGTCCGTTTGTTTACCATCAATAGTTGCTTCAAAGGCTTTTTTATCCAATGGTGAAGCAGATGATGCTTCTATTTTCGTGCTATCGTTTGCACTAATTTTCTCAGGTGATGCAGAATTATTACAAGCTGCAATCGTAATCAATGCTGCTCCTGCAATAAGCGGCATGAAGTGTTTTTTTTTGTTCATTGTGTTGATCAATTTGTATTCAGGTAAAATATTGCGGATTAAGTTAGGAAATATTTTGAATGAGGAAACAAAAACAGCAATAATTGTTAAATTGACAATAATCTGGAACGATCAATCATGAAACGTGAATGCGGATGCGTGAGCAAACAATTTTCGCAACACAGTCAGACATAGAGTAAGGTGACTGGGGAGATCGCAAGTGCCGAGTGGTAAAACATTAATTGTGACCGGTTGTTTATCAAGATTTCACGATTCACATTTCATGTTTCGCGACTCACTTTTGACCATTCACTATTCCCGACTATCTTTACCGCACATTTGAACAACCCTTTAGCTATGTATCCAACGAAAAACCAACTACGAGCGTGTCTTGCATTGTTATTCGTATCTGCCACTTTTATAATTCTCAGTGGTTGCTCTGCAGGAAAATCTGCTCTTAAAAAAGGCGATTACTACAGCGCCTGTCTTCAATCTATCGATCGTTTGCGCTCTTCTTCCGCGAATAAAAAAGCTATCGAAACATTACAGGAAGCCTACCCGATGGCAGTAAATTACACTAAGCAAGAAGAAATACGTCTCACACAATTTTACAAACAGGGAAATTATTTGCTTGTTTATCGCAATTATGAAGCCATGAGCAATATTGCGAGGAATATCATCACCAGTCCCGGGGCAATGAAGGTCATTCCCAACCCTGACAGCCATACAAGCGAGCTAAATAAGTATCGCGGACTTGCCGCAGACGAATCATATAAAATGGGAGAATCTGCATTAAACATCAATACAAGAGAATCCGCAAAAACTGCGTATTACAACTTCTTACAGGTACAACAAATAGATCCCGGCTATAAAGACGTCAACAATAAAATAAATGATGCCTTGTGGTTGGCTACGCTAAAAGTGATGATTGATATGGCACCTATTACCGGAGCTTACCAGGTGAATGGAGACTTTTTTTACACACAAATATTAAACTATACTTCATCAAATCTGAAAGATAAATTCATTCGTTTTTATACACCATCAGAAGCACAGGAATACCAGATAAATCCTGACCAGGTAATGCAAATCGGCTTTTACGATTTTGTTGTGGGCAATGTGTATGACAGCAAAAACACTTACGATGTTAAGAGAGATAGCGTAAAGATCGGAACTTCCAAAGACAAGACAGGCACTGCCTTTGACGTGTACGGCCCTGTTACAGCACGAGTTACTGCCTATACTCGCAACATCGATTCACGTGGCTTGCTTGATGTGTATATTACTGACTATAGCACCAACAGATCTCTTGCCTCACGTCGCTTCACAGGCGGTTACACATGGGCTACAAGTTGGGGCTCTTTTAATGGAGATGAACGTGCTCTAACAGTTGATGAAAGAGAAATGATTGGCAGGCAACCTGCGACGCCGCCTCCACCACAACAACTTTTTGTTGAGTTTACAAAACCGCTCTATACACAAGCGACAGATTTTATAAGAAGCTTTTACAGCAGCTATCAGTAACTGAATAAACTGAGTGATTGAATAACTGAATGGTTGAATAATTGAATCTGAACCATTCAGTTATTCAATTATTCAGTTATTCTGTTTTTAGCCCCCACTGCGGAATGATTTTTATAAGTATTTCTTAACAGTTATAGAAAGCCTTATTGCCTATGATTTTCATAAGGACTATTAAGCTATAAGAAAACACAAAAACTCCGCTTTTTTTTCTCTCGGGGAATGTTAGTATGAAAAATACTGGCAACGAGGCTTTATTGCTGCTATCCTTTCAATTAAATTTCTTCTTTTATGAAAAAAAAATTTTTATTCCTTACAGGTGTAGTTTGTATGTGTGCATTTTCTGCACTGCATGCACAGGATATGACGACAACGAATAAGGACCACTATTCTGTATACGGGGGTCTGCTTGGAGGCGCCAACTACTCAAATTTGCGCGTAACAGATAAACCGGCCGGTCTAAGTACTGATTGGAGATGGGATTGGGCAGCCGGGATTTTTGTTGGTTTCCCAATTGGTAAAACAATTTCCCTGGAACCGCAGGCACTTTTTTCACGAATGGGGGGCAAGTTTACCCAAACTGGTATTAAAACAGACAACCAGCTGGATTACTTGTCTGTTCCAGTTTTGGTAAAATTGCATGCGGGAAAATATTTTGATTTCATGGTTGGCCCACAGTTTGATTTCTTAATGTCGGCAAAAGACAAAGAGCATGACAAGGATATCAAAGACAATATCAAAAAAAATGACTTTGCTCTCACTGCAGGTTTTGAATTATTTCCAAGACATGTCGTTTCTTTTTATGCCAGATACATTCATGGATTCGATAAGGTGTATGAGGACAACAGCGGTCTCTCAACGGCCAAAGTATACAACCAGGGAGTGCAGGCAGGTTTAAAAGTCAGGCTTTTTGGAAAACATGCTAAAGCAACGCCGCCGCCACCACCCCCACCGCCGCCGCCGGCTCCGTTAGACAGCGACAACGATGGCATTCCTGATAATGAAGATAAATGTCCTAATCAAGCGGGTGTCGCTAAATACGGAGGTTGTCCTATTCCGGATAGTGACGGAGACGGTATTAATGATGAAGAAGACAAATGTCCGCAACAAGCCGGTGTGGCTAAATACAACGGTTGTCCAATTCCGGATACAGACGGTGATGGCGTGAACGATGAAGAAGACAAATGTCCAACCATTGCCGGTGTGGCTAAATACAATGGTTGTCCAATTCCGGATACAGACGGTGATGGCGTGAACGATGAAGAAGATAAATGTCCAACCATTGCCGGTGTGAAAGAAAACAACGGATGTCCGGCGATTGAAAAATTCAGTGCGAGTGCTGTGCAATTTGTTACTGGTGGCGCAACCTTAACAAAAGGTGGAAATACGGCACTGAGCCAACTTGCATTGTACATGAAGAAATATCCGGAAACAAAAGTTGAGATCAATGGTTATACTGATAACACCGGTAAACCAGAAGCCAATCAAAAACTTTCTGAAAAACGTGCAATGGCAGCGAAAACATATTTAACGAAGAAAGGAATAGGCGCAGACAGAATTACAACGAACGGATACGGCGATGGCAGCCCAATTGCAGACAACAGCACAAAAGAAGGTAAAGCTAAAAACAGAAGAGTGGAGTTCAAGGTTAGTCAATAGCCTTAGCTGTTTAGTAATAAAAGAGGTCCTGATGCATCAGGGCCTCTTTACTTTTCTCGCAAAAAGATTGCAGAACCCTTTGATGAAAAACGATCCTTTGTATATTTACGAGTTACAACCCCAAAATCCCCAAACATTATGAACCCTGGTTTCGTTTTTGCAATTCTTGTGTCATTAAGTACTGTTGGTTGCAGCCAGGAAAAAACATCGGCCAAGCAGTTTGATAATATTGCCTTAGTTAATAAAATTGATTTTAATAACCCCCAATTTGATAAGTCGCAATTTGGTTGCGCATTTCTCGTACAATATGGCAAAGACACTTTCGCCATCACTGCAAAGCATCTGCTGAAGGTCATGAAAACGGATGAAATGAAAACAGTTTCGCTTACAAACAGCGTTAAATCATGGAGCTTATATTCTCCGGAAAACAAGGAGGAATTTGTGGTTTGTGACAAACTAGTAAACGAAAACAACTCTCAGTCACTCGATGCAAAACCAGCACATGATGACGACTGGCTTGTGTTTTCAATAAATAACAATCACTCAAAAGTTAAGCCGTTACAAATTAGAACGACGCCTTTAGCGGCAGGAGAAAAGTTGTACGCTATAGGCTGGACAAGAAAAATGGAAGATGGCCCACAACGAGTGTATGAGTTCGAGTATTATAAAACAATTGGGAATCGCATTCTGCTAAAAAATATTATTGTCCCTGAACAATTTTGCGGACTAAGCGGCGCACCTATAGTTGATGAAAAAGGAATGGCCATTGGCATTGCATCCAATGGAACAATTGATCCGGAAACAAAAAAGAAATATTTTTCTCCTTGTGCATTAATAAATCTGGCTGCGTTTTTGGAAGATTTCGAATTGACTAAGAAATAACAATTGTTCCGCGACAAATCGCACCTTCAAACAATTTTTCACCCATGTTGTTGTTAGGACATTAAACCTTTCTTGTAAGGTAAACGACAACTGATGAAGGAGATAAACCTTATTCTATTTCTATTGGCTCTTAGCTATTTTGCAAATGCACAGGAGCCCGGACAGCCAGTGGGCGGTGATGCTCAGACAATAGCAGACAAACTGGCAAACCCTGTGGCAAGTCTTATAAGCGTACCACTTCAAAGCAACGTCGATTACGGCATTGGGCCATACAAGGGTTCAAAATACACATTAAACGTACAGCCTGTCATTCCTATTAAACTCAATTCCAAACTCAATCTCATCACCCGTTACATTATTCCAATCGTTGATCAACACAATGTAAGCGGGCCTGATAAAAATGAGTTCGGCCTTAGTGATGCAACGATTAGTGGATTCTTCTCACCATCAAATGCAAAGAATGGCTTTATTTGGGGAGCAGGCCCGGCTTTTCTTGTTCCTACCGGCACCAATGATTTTCTTTCAGGAAAAAAATGGGGAGCCGGACCAACAGCATTGGTGCTGAAGCAGTCACCCGGGTTAACGTTTGGTTTTCTTGTTAACCAGATCTGGTCATTTGCCGGGGCCAGCGACAGATCAGATGTTAATCAAATGTTTATTCAACCATTCTTTACACATAACTGGAAAAGCGGTGCGGGCCTTGGTATAAACGCTGAGATTACAGCAAACTGGCACGCAAAAACTACAACAGCATTTATTAATCCAATTCTTACAGGCGTTACAAAATTTGGCAAACAAATAGTGTCACTGGGTGTTGGCCCAAGAATACCAGTGGCAGCACCAACAGATTTTAAAACAGATTTTGGCTTGAGAGGCGTGATTACATTTGTGTTTCCTGAATAGTGCGACCTATTGTAAAAAAGATTCTGCAAATCTTACGCTACATTCTTTTTATTATTTCCTCATAACCTCGACAAACTGTTTGTTGCTGTATTTTTCACTTTGCTCAACTACACTGCGCAACCATTGCATGTACATTTTGTCCGGCATTTCACGGTAGCCCAAATCATATATCTGGGTATATAGTTGCTCCATTTCCTTGAATGAGCCATTGGACGGAATGATCTTATCTGCTTGGGATTTATGGTATAACCGCTTATAGGTCTCCGCTTTTAATAACATGGCCTGCACATTATTCGGATGATATTTCAATACTAAATCGCAGCATTGTATAATAAACCCATCGTCGAACTCATCTACCTGTTGCTGATAACCTTTTGCCAAATCTAGAATGCATAAGGCGATTGCTTGTTGATTACTTAATGTGTCCATGTAAATACCTCGCTGCACAGCTTTTACAGGTATATACCCCGAAGCCGTTATCCATGCATCAATAGGGAACTCACCACTTGTAAGCTCGGTATTGTACCAACCTGTTTTCCTGCACCGGTTTTTGATATACATGTGATTGGGCGCTAGCGCCAACCAACAACTTGCATGTAGCTCATCTGCCAGCATTTTATATAAGTACGGTAAGCTATGACAATTGCCCTTATGTGTTAGCATTAGTTTGGTGACAAACATATTGCTCCAATTTTCCCTGCCAAAGAAATCGTTAAAATCATAAGTGTAAGGCAGGTGATAATATTTTTCTTCTGAAAGCCCAATAAATGTAATTGTATCTTTCAATAACTTGAATATGGAAAGATTACTGACCAAATCAACAGAATCTTTTTCCTTATACTCGACCAAAGGATTGGCTCTTTGCCAAAGATTTGCAACCTGTGCCAGACGCTGTACTTCCGCATTAAACTTCTCGTATTCCATCTTGTTATTGAAAAAACAATTCTCCGATAGAAATACAGCTTTTTTAAAGCAGCCATTGTTTTGAAGCAATGCAGAAAGAGAATCAAAGCAAGCCTTGTAATTGCTTTTGGTTTCCAACAATGGCTGTGCATGGCAGAAACTAATGTAAAGAAGTAGTGTTGATAGGGCGATAATTTTTTTCATCAGTTATTCTATGTACTCACTTAAGACTTTTAATAAAGCTGTTTTCAAATCATTTTCATCCGCTCTAAGCAGTTCTCTGTTCTTCGTAGGGCACGAAACAAAAACAGTATAACTGTTTTCGCTTCGTTCTCCATCAAATTTTATTACCGCCGCATCACCGTTCTCTTTCACCTTTTCAAAACAACTAATTATTTCTTCGAGGGAACAAGCGGGTTTGTTTATTATTTCTTTTATATAACTCTTATTATCAATTAACATAATAAACTCAAAAATTACAAAGTCTGCTCTATCACAAGCTGCCCCATACAAACAATTCGTATCCTTCTATCTTCAAATACTATATCCTCAAAAAAATCGGGCAAGTCTATCGAGCGAACAATACTGAAAGCAACCTTGTCAAATACTAAGACTTCCAATTCAGTACACACAAAAATCTGTTCTTCCCAGATTTTTGTGTCATAAAAATTGTAAAAAAGACTTAAATCCAAAAGGAGTTTGTTTTGTTCAAAATCTATGATTACAAAATGTTGGTCTACACCTACAGCACAAATGTTATCTGCAATTTTTGTGATTACGGGCGTTATTAAATCGCTTTGCCACGAAAATTTATAACTACTGTTACTTAATGACACAATTCCAAATTTTCTATTGCCGTTGTTATTAATAAAAAGAACTTTAATTTGTTGGCTCAAAAATTCTCTTTCAGATATTTCTTTAAAGACTACTTCCATAAATTAATGTATTTAGGAATCAGTGTAGTTATCTTGGGAATTAAATTCATATTTCCACTTTCATAAAAAAGCCGAGGCTACAAGCCAGACATTTTTAAATAGAATACTAAAGAAGTAAATATCTATTTGTCATATTGATTTCCCTTATTTCTTGCAAATGTTTTTTTAAGACAGCCTTCTAACAAAGATCCACAAAAGGGACAATGTTTAATAACTCTCTCAACAACAAATAATTTACCTTGTTTGTCTTCCTTTTCCAAGCTTCGGGCTTGTAAAACAAAGACAAAACCATCCTTATTAATCTGCTTGGGAACTACAGAAAACCCTTTACCACCTGCTTCATTTATGAGTTCCTCAAAAAAATCGCAACAAAAAATCATGACTTCTCTTTTTGTTATTTAACAATGATCAGATAAATAAAACTGCTTCAGAACTCCGCCGGTTCTATAATTCACCTTTCTTTAGGTTTTATTTTAAAAACCGCCAATTGGTATTCCATCTTTTTCCACAAAAAATCAAACGCCTCATCGTCATTATTAAAAATCCGATAGTCATGCCTTTCCCCTCTCTCATCCAGATAAAAAAACTCCCACGTGGAGTAGTTCTTGTATAAAATACAAGCATCAGCTTTTAATCCTTCATTTAATGAGTACCAACGTTCTGGCACGTTATTCCAATAGAGCTTATCTTTTAGTTCTATCAAATTCATAGCTATTTTAATATTTTAATATATCCTAATTCTTGCAAATAATTAATTCCTACAGGAGTCTTATATTGAATCCCTAAACCTACTTCTCCAAATGCAGGGGCTATAGTAGAAGTTTGCATAGGAAACGGTTTTAGAACTTGAAACTGAAAATAATCCATTGGACTTGTAGCTGGAGATAATGCTCTCATATTAAATGGAGTCCCCACTGGCGAGGCATAGGAACCATATACAGAACCATATCTATCTAAAACCTGCCCTTCTTCTGCCATAACAATTGTCCATTCTCCTAATGCCCCTCCATTTCCCGGCCAATATTTTGCTAAGGCCGTAGTTTGCTCTGCACTTGTTGCTGCGTTAGCAAGTCTTCCATAACCGCCCCACATATTCATCCCACCTGCGGCATAATCCCGTCTTGCTTCCATCGTCCCATATCCAATCGTCCTAAATGTCTTATCCCAAAAACCCTCCCCATAATGATAATTTGGATTGCTTTGCCATGCTCTATATGCTTCGGTACGGTTGCTATACTCTGAGCCATGTTGCGCATTCCAGTTCGTAAAGTTAGACTCATCATAACCAAGATCATTGGCACTATAACCCATAAAAACGACACCAGATGCACCCCCATTTATACTGCCATTTTCTATTCTTGAGCCAGGCGCTAAGTAGCTATCATATCCTGCAGCCTTTGCCTGTTCTTCTGATTTTACATTTTCATCCCAACTCCAGTTTGTTCCACCTGTTGCATTTGTTTTTCCTACCCAATCTGTGGCCGCCATTCCCGTTGGGTCTATCATTCTTATCGGATTATTCAAACAAAAATTATACGGACTGTACTGCGCAAACTTATCCGCCAAAGGGTCTACACTATACCAACGACTACTAGATGTGTTGTCGGAATATTTTTCATATACCTGTTTTTCATCCAGCAGCTTTACTACTTTTTTTGTACAGGTATTGTACAGCACGGAGCCAATTCGTTGTATCGTATCCGTATCAAACACTTCTTCATAACGGCCGCGGGACAAGGTAATTATTTTGCCTTTCTTGCCAATGCTTTTAAAAGGGTTGGAATCCTGAGCCTTCGCCACAACTGCCAGTAACAATAATAACAGACATAAAAGTTGTACTTTTTTCATAGTTATCAAAAAGAGTTTTGGTGTTATTTTTTTCGTGGATTATTGGTTACGGTTACTTTCAGGGTTTTCAGCCTTTGCATTTCCTGTTGCATGCGTTGCTGCGCTTCTTTAGTGGCTTGCCTTTGTTGTTGGGTGTTTATGCTTTTGAGCCATGCGTTGTAGGCCTCTCGGGGCATGTCCTGGTAGCCAAGTGCATCCACTTTTTCGTAAGCTTGCTGCATTTGCTGCCACGCGTCATAAGCATCAGGATAATTAGGAAGGGCTTTTAGCTTTGGTCGTCCAGCCTCAGTTATTTTCTTCATCGCATTAGCAGTAAGCCGATTGGCTTTAATAATATTAGCACTAAGATTATTTGAATCGATCTTCAGTATTTTTTGTGTCATTTCCTTGGCTAGATAATTGTCGTCGCCAAAACGGAATATGAACCCATTTAGCAAATCGACCATGCACTGCGCATATAAGCGACGACTGGAGAGCGTATCCAGAAAAGTGCCCATGCGCAATGCATTGGCATTGATAAAGCCGGACTGTTGCAACCATGCAGAGGAAACCAACTGCCCGTTGGTAGTTTCAAAATTTAGCAGATTGTTATTACCATCCATGAATTGAATGAAGGAATGCTGCGGCGCCAGCGATAGCCACGCTTTAGCATGGAGTTGCTCTGCAAGCATTAAATAAATAAGCGGCAGCGAATGACACTGTCCTTTGCGTGTGGCGAGAGCTTTAAGCGCAAACATTTTGCTGTAATCCCGCTTACCCGTAAAATCTTCAAAATCGTAGCCGAAGGGTTCAACAGTCTTACTTTGTTTAGTTTGTGCGTTGTAATAATTATTGGGCTGGCGGTACAGTTTCATGATTCCGTAGTTAAGCGCCAGGTCGTTTTTTTCACTCAGCCCTTCCCGCATTACTACTTGCCTCACAAGCGCGGCATTACGCTGAAGCACCTGCTGGAAATCTGCATACTTATACCCGTTGTCATAAAATGCATTTTCTGCTATGAACACGGCTTTTGATAAGGAAAAACTGTCGGGGTTAAGAAGCAATAAAGAATCATACGCTTCGTGATATGCTCGTGTTTGGTGCGCCCACTCCAGCTCTTTCCTGTTTAACTTTTCGATCTCCTGATTTACCTCTTCCAATATTTGCTGCTGTTGGCTATTTCTCCTTATTTGCTCCTGTTCAATGAAGTTTTGAAGCGTGGGCCTGGTGTAAGGCGAGGGTGAAGGTGTCTGTGGCGCAAAAGGATTGAACCCACCGGGCAATAATTGCGAGGGCTGTGGCCATTGCATCTGTTGCGCAAACGGGCAGCTATGAATAATCACACAAAATACGACCGTACAAAAAATAGGATTTATGAATGCGAGTGATTGTTTGGTTTTCCATCGGATGGTGAACAATTTTCTCATGCCATCAGTTTTAACAAGCAATTATTTAATTCTTGTCAAAGCTATTTTATTGGTTTTCAATTCTGTTTCTGAATCAGTCAGACTTTTATTCAAAGCTGTCACATTTTTAAAGTAAAAAATCTGACACAAATTGATCTGGATTGTAAGTCATAACTTATTTAATTTAAAATAAGTCAGGGGCTTGATTTGGTACAACTTTTATTGTAGTTTAATACAAGCACATAAAAATCAACCCGATGTACGATCCTAAAAAAGACAAAACGGAAAATCCGGAAGACGACAAAAGGAAACTTTCATCAGAGGAAGAATGCGGTGGCAATGGAGAGTTGCCCGATCCTGAATCGATGTCTGACAATGAAGCAAACCAGGACGAAACCTATGCCGCCGACAATGATCTGCGCGAAAAATAGATCAATGCTTTTTTAGCTGAATGCTGTACTATTTCTTCACCTCTCCTTTTGCGCAGCAAAAAGTTTTAAATTAATGCTCGCCACTAATTATTCAAGTTCTTTTTCTTGCCATGAAAAGAAGAATATTTATCAAGAACACATCATTGCTTGCAGCAGCAGTAAGCTTAACCGGAACATCTGCCTTTGCAAAAGCACCTTTAAAAAATACATTGCCCAAATGGAAAGGATTCAACCTGCTGGATTTCTTTTCTCCAAGGCCATTCGAAAAAATCTCTACAACAGAAGATCATTTGAAATGGATGCAGGATTGGGGTTTTGATTTTGTTCGCCTGCCGATTGCTTATCCCGGTTATTTAAAATTTGACCGCAGCAAAAACATCACACCGGAAGAAGTATATAATATAAATGAAGTTGCTGTCGAGCTTGTTGACAAGGTTATTTACATGGCGCATAAGTACAACATGCATGTGAGTGTTAATTTGCATCGTGCGCCCGGGTACTGCATCAATGCAGGCTTTCACGAGCCGTATAATCTTTGGAAAGATGAAGAGGCCCAGAAAGCATTTTACTTTCACTGGAACATGTGGGCGAAACGTTACAAAAATATTTCAAGCAAAAAGATAAGCTTCGACCTGGTGAACGAACCAAGCATGCGTGAAGACATGAATGATCAGCATTCTCCGTCAAGTATCGTTCCCGGCGATGTCTATAGAACAGTGGCGAAAGCCGCAGCAGAAGCCATTCGCAAAGAGAACCCAAATCATCTGGTGATCGCAGATGGAAACAACGTAGGCAATTCCGTTATTCCTGAAATAATAGACTTGAACATCGCACAAAGTTGCCGCGGCTATTTTCCGCATGCGATATCGCACTATAAAGCGCCATGGGCAAATAAAGATCCTGAACATTTACCTGAACCTAAATGGCCCGGACAGGTGGGCGATCAATATGTTGATAGATCAATGCTGGTAAAATACTATCAGCCGTGGATCGATCTAACAAAAAAAGGTGTGGGCGTACATTGCGGCGAATGCGGCTGCTGGAACAAAACACCTCACGATGTTTTCATCGCATGGTTCACGGATGTACTGGATATTCTATCTGCCAATCATATCGGCTTTGCGATCTGGAATTTCATCGGAGATTTCGGCATACTAAATTCTGGTCGCACTGATGTTGCGTATGAAGACTGGCACGGCTACAAGCTTGACAGAAAATTTTTGGAACTGCTGCAAAAGTAGAGACAAGGCACTGCCTTGTCTTTTTGAAATTATCACACACTACCAGACAGACAAGGCACTGCCTTGTCTCTACAGCAATCAATTAATATACTGCTTATAACTCGCCTTTTTGCCCGAAAGCAAAGCCAATGGCGACAATATTGAAAACACTATTCTTTGCAGAAGAAAGGATGGTTTTGAAAGTCGAAACTCACTGCGATGTTTATTAGCCAACAACGCTACCTGCAATAAGCCGGGTCGGCCAGCGGTATTTACTTTGCCATCATTTGCCAGTCCGGTTGCTATTTCGAGAAAGTATTCCGTATTCAATGCGGGAGTAACTTTCCAGCTGACAATCGTTTTCACGGCGGAAGCGTTCCACATGCTATGATTACAGTTTTTGGGAATATCAATAGACTGGCCTTTCAGTAAAACAATCGTCTTGTCATCAAGCTTTATAGTTAACTCTCCCTCCAGTACACTAAACTCTTCGTGCTGTACGGGATGATAGTGCGGCGCAGGCGGCGTGGAACGTGGCAAATAAGTTGTTACCATTTCCAGCAACTTCCCTTTACTGTCCTTTGCGGTAGTAACAAATCGTATAGACTGGCCGGTCACTTCATTCTTTATGATCTTGCCTTTAAATGCCATAGCAATGGGTTTAAGTGACAAAAGTATTTACCTCCGCCATCACAAACCATCGCATGTCGAGGGAATTGCTATATATAATATCTGTAGTGTAGTTTTTGGAGTATGAAAAGAAATCCGACTATTCCGGAACGCTGATCAGTGGTTTCTCCATTTCAAAGTGCGGAATGGTTACTTCTACGAATTCCTTGCTTGTTACTTCGTAGCCCAATTTTTCGTAAAACCCAACCGCTGATTTACGAGCATGCATAACCATTCTTGAGTAACCGCGATCCAGTGCTACCTTTTCTGCAAACATCATAATGGCCCGACCAACGCCTTTACCCTGAAGATTTCTGAGGACCGCCATTTGGCGAAGCCTCACTGTTTCTTTGTCAACCTGTATTAAAATGCAGCAGGCAAGAAGTTCGTCATCTTCAAAGGCTCCTATCAAAATATGATCTTTTTCACTTTCCAGCTCCTCCTTGGTAAAGTACAAACCGAGTGGTTTGCGTAACACGTCATTACGCAATTGAACCATTTGCTGATATTCCCTGGAACCGTAGTCTATAAGTTTTAAAGCCATGCTGCAGATTTAATAGCAATTTACAAATATAAGGTCACATAAATTTTGATTGGGTTCGATCAAATACACCTGAAATATCTCATTTTTCTATAATACAGAGAGAAAGTACTCATATTTTCCCGCTAAAACGAGCTTATTTTTCAAAAAATAACGTTAGCAATTAATTATTTTATTTTTTTGGAAAACTTAGAACCAGCGTGTATTTAAGCTTGTTATGCCAAGAAGGTTGAAGCGGCGATTCCTGCTGTATTTCTTCTTTTTTGAACAAAATGCTGCATAAACATTGCCATTTAACCAAAAATTATATTTTTGCACCCGTAACTAAACTTTACAACAATGTCAGACATCGCAACAAGAGTTAAAAAGATTATAGTTGACAAATTAGGTGTAGACGAGGCTGAGGTAACAAATGAGGCTTCTTTTACTAATGATTTAGGTGCCGATTCTTTGGACACCGTGGAGTTGATCATGGAATTTGAAAAAGAATTCAACATCTCAATTCCTGACGAACAAGCTGAAACCATCACTACCGTTGGTCAGGCAGTTGCTTACTTGGAAGAGCACGCAAAGTAGTCTTAGCGGTAGATCCTAATATAGGCAAAATTTTTACTAATCCGCCTTTCGATAATTTATGTTATTCGAAGGCGGATTAATCATCTTAAATCCAGACAAACCTAAAATGGAACTGAAAAGAGTAGTAGTTACAGGTATTGGCGCCCTTACCCCGCTTGGTAACAATTTAAATGATTATTGGAACGGGCTCGTTAACGGCGTTTCCGGTGCCGACGCTATTACTTTATTTGATGCGTCCAAATTCAAAACAAAGTTTGCCTGCGAAGTAAAAAACTTCGATCCAACCCAATTCATGGATCGCAAAGAAGCCCGCAAAATTGACCGCTTTACTCAATTGGCTATCGTAGCAAGTGATGAAGCAATGGCAGATGCGGGACTTTCTAAAGAGAATGTCAATCCAGACAGAACCGGCGTTATCTTCGGTAGCGGTATCGGTGGATTGATCACGTTCCAAAACGAGGTGATGGAATTTGCTAAAGGTGACGGTACTCCACGCTTCAATCCTTTCTTCATTCCAAAAATGATCCTGGACATTGCTGCCGGCCACATTTCAATGAGGCACAATCTTCGCGGACCAAACTTCGCGGTGGTAAGCGCTTGCGCAAGCAGCACAAACGGCATCATGGAAGCATATAATCTTCTTCGTCTTGGCAAAGCAGACATTTTATTGTCTGGCGGTAGCGAAGCTGTTATCAGCGAGGCGGGCGTTGGCGGATTTAACGCAATGAAAGCGATGAGCGAAAGAAATGACGATCCTAAAACAGCCAGCCGCCCTTACGACAAGGATCGCGATGGGTTTGTAATGGGAGAAGCAGCCGGTATCCTTGTATTAGAAGAATTGGAACACGCCCTTGCCAGAGGTGCAAAAATTTATTGTGAGATAGCAGGTGCCGGTGCAACTGCAGATGCACATCACATCACGGCTCCGCATCCGGAAGGCCTCGGTGCAAAAAATGTAATGATTGCTGCACTTAAAGATGCTGGCATGCAACCGGAAGATATCGACTATATCAACACTCACGGAACTTCTACCCCTCTTGGCGACATCGCTGAGATCAAAGCTATCGGAGAGGTTTTCGGAGAGCACGCTTATAAATTAAACATCAGCTCTACCAAATCAATGACAGGCCACTGTCTTGGTGCTGCAGGCGTAATTGAAGCCATCGCTTGTATCATGGCACTGAAACACGGTATCGTGCCACCAACAATCAACCACTTTACAGATGATCCCGAACTGGATTCTAAACTGAACTTTACTTTCAACAAAGCACAAACCCGCCCGATAAGAGCAGCCTTGAGCAACACTTTCGGATTTGGAGGTCACAATGCGGCGATTATTGTAAAGCACTATGAATAAGAATCTTAGTCTTTTCAACATGATTCAGATCAAGGTTCACTGTTTTTTTCAGAAGTCTGTCTTTTTTTGGCAAACAGGATTTACCTTTAGTAAATAAACCAATAAAAGTCTGTGGGATTTTTCGACGTTTTCTCCAAAAGCTCTGCTAAAAATACTTCGTTTAAAAAGCAAGTGAATAATGTTTTGGGATTCACTCCCGGAAATATTTCGCTGTACAAAACCGCATTAACTCACCGTTCTGTGCGCGACAGTGCTGCAGACAATAACGAACGCCTTGAATATTTGGGAGATGCAATACTAAGCGGTATTGTAGCCGATTATTTATTTAAGAAGTATCCCTATAAAGAAGAAGGGTTTCTCACAGAGATGCGTAGTAAAATGGTCAACAGAACTACGTTAAATGAAGTTGCGGTAAAAATGGGGTTGAAAAAAATTATCTACTATAACAAATTCGACAACTCGCTTAAAATGAGCCAAATTTTTGGCAACACCCTTGAAGCAGTTGTTGGAGCCGTTTACCTCGATAAAGGCTACAAAAAAACGAAAGATTGGGTTTTACTACGCGTTATCCAACCATACATGTTTATGGATGATCTGGAAAATCTTGAGATTAACCATAAGAACAAGTTATACGGCTGGGCGAACAAGAACGGCAAAAACCTGGAATTTGAAACCCTTGAAGAACGCATTGAAGGCGGCCGCCGTTTGTTTACGATTGGTGCGGTTGTTGATGGCGAAATAATTTCGCAAGGGAAAGCCTACAATAAAAAAGACGCCTCTCAAATAGCGTCTCAAATAGCAGTAGAAAAACTGGGCCTTAATAAAGTAGAGGAAAGCGAATAGTGTGAACGGTGAATGATCAATCGTGAAATGGGATGCTTTATTTATTTTCAACTTTCAATTATTTCCTGGCATAACTCCACCAGCACTCCATTCGTTCCTTTTGGATGCACAAAACAAACTAGTTTATTATCTGCACCGCGTTTTGGTGTTTCGTTCAAAAGGGTAAAGCCTTCTGCTTTCAATCTTGCCATTTCTGCATAAATATTGGCCACGTCAAAGGCTATATGATGGATCCCCTCTCCTTTTTTTTCAATAAATTTTGCTATAACTCCTTGTTCATCAGCACTTTCAAGTAACTCAATTTTACTTTCGCCTGTTAGAAAAAAGGCTGTGTTTACCATTTCAGTTTCAACGGTTTCAGTTTTGTAACATCCAGTGTTCAACAAGGCTTCGTATAGTGGAATAGCGGTTGACAAGCTTTTCACCGCAATCCCAATGTGTTCGATTTTACGCATAAATCAAAAATAAAGAAATTGGCACACGGATAACACGGATTGGACGGATTTGCGCGGATAACTATTCTATTTACAATGTTTAAAGAAGCTGAAACTTATAGTTAACATTCCTTACAACTAACATCTGATAACCGACATGCATTCGTAATAAAATCCGTGTAAATCAGTCCAATCCGTGTCATCCGTGTGCCATCAATACTCAGCGCAAATCAGTCCAATCTGCATCATCTGGCTCCCTACTTATTCATTTATTTATATAAATCAATTAAACTAATTTTGTGGCACAGCTTTAATGGCTAAATTTATAGAATGCCCAAATTGCCCATATATCTTGACTACAGTGCAACAACGCCTTGCGATCCGCGAGTGGTGGAGGCCATGCTGCCCTATTTTACGGAGAACTTCGGCAATGCGGCGAGCCGTAATCATGTGTTTGGCTGGGCAGCAGAAGGTGCGGTTGAGGTGGCGCGGGAACAATTGGCGGCATTCATTGGCGCTGAAACACAGGAGATTATTTTTACTTCAGGAGCTACAGAAGCAGATAATCTCGCCATCAAAGGCATTTTTGACTTATATGCGAGTAAAGGCAATCACATTATTACCACGGCTACAGAACACAAGGCAGTTTTAGATACATGCAAGCACATTGAAAAAATGGGCGGCGAAGTGAGTTATTTGCCTGTAAAAGCTGACGGCAGAATTGACATTAGCGAATTGGAAGCAGCAATAAAGCCAACCACTATTTTGATTGCTGTTATATATGCCAATAATGAGATTGGCAACCTTCAACCTGTTCGTGAAATAAGCGCTGTGGCAAGAAAACACAACGTCATTTTCTTTTGCGATGCAGTGCAGGCGATGGGAAAAGTTCCGGTAAATGTCAACGAAGATGGCATCGACCTCATGGCTTTTACTGCGCATAAAATGTACGGCCCCAAGGGCATCGGTGCTTTGTATGTGCGAAGAAAAAATCCTCGCGTAAAGGTCGCTCCGCAAATGGACGGCGGCGGTCATGAACGAGGAATGAGAAGCGGAACGCTGAATGTGCCGGGAATAGTAGGTTTTGGTAAAGCGGCAGAGATCGCTGCAAAGGAAATGGAACCCGATGCAGAACGAATCGCCAAATTACGGAATAGGCTTGAGCAATCATTACTTAAGCTTGATGGCACGTTTGTAAATGGCAGCATTGAATATCGTTTGCCACACATCAGCAATGTATCCTTTCAGGGGCTGAGGAGCGACGAATTACTAGCGGGGTTTAACAAAGAAGTGGCCGTATCGTCCGGCTCCGCGTGTACATCTGCATCGCTTGAGCCGTCTTATGTATTGAAAGCCCTGGGCATAAGCGACGAACTTTCACGCTCTTGTATACGTTTTAGTCTTGGAAAATTTACAACCGAAGAGGAGATAGATTATGTGATTGAAAAAGTGGTATTAACAGTTGCAAAACTGAGAAAGGAAAAAACGGTGCAAACCATTGTGTAAATGTGAATTGGAGGGGGTTTAACAAATGACTTTCCTCATTAATTAAGAATAAATGTAATTTTGAATTTGATCAATAGGAGCTTTTTGAGCTTACCTATTAAAATATTAAACTTAGCAGTATGATTTTTATAAGTGACAACGCAAAGGAGAAGGTGGAAAAATTACTGGTAGAGACAGCAGGCGACAACGATGTTTCAAAATATTTTTTACGTGTTTCTGTTGTGGGCGGTGGGTGCTCAGGCCTAAGTTATAAAATGGACTTTGATCATGAGCAAAAGCCGGGTGACCAGGTTTTCGAAGATAAAGGCATTAAAGTGGTAACTGACCTCAAAAGCTTTTTATACCTCGTAAATACCACTTTGGAATTTTCTGATGGATTAAACGGAAAAGGTTTTTTCTTTAGCAATCCAAACGCGGCAAGAACTTGCGCATGCGGCGAAAGTTTTGCAGTGTAAATATTTCATTTCAAATACATGATCGTAATGAACAAGTCCCGGCATTGCACCGGGACTTTTCGTATATAAGAAGTAGTGTTTATCAGGTTCGATCATATATGTAGAGCAAAATTGGGCCTTTGGAAGAATCAATGTATTTAGCCAACTGATTCATAAATATTGGAGAAACCATTGGGCAACCATCACTTTGGCAAATAGGCGCCGGATGAACTTCTTTTCCGGGCACGTATTGATAGGGATGCAAAACCACAAATCTTTCGAAAGCATTGCTATTCGTAGAGTCAAGCCCAAACAATTTGTAGGATCTGCCAAAGCGGCCGCTGTAAGGGTTTCCGACCTTATATTTCCCGAGTGATGTGCAACCGCAGCCCACTTCGTTACCATATTTACGTCCTTCCAACCACTCCTTGTTACACCTTCCATGTGCAACAAGTCCACTGTTAATAATGGAATCTTTCTGAATGTCATAGACAAAAAATCTGTTCTTGCCAGATGCAATGTGCATGTCAACTAGGAAGATATACCGGTTGCTCATCTTATGTTGCGCGGAATATCTGACCAATGAAGGAACTACTAACTTAAAGGCATTGCTGTTTTTGTATGAAGTATTTGCCTTCAATATTTCATTTGCCGAAGGCATGTGTTTTATGGAGTAAAAATAAAAAGCTGTTGCGGACAACATAAAGATCAGCAACAGGCAAAAAAGTATGAGTAATCTTTTCAGGAGTTTCATATAAAATTTTTTAGAGATGAAAGCATTTTGGGGATTCCATAAAAGATTCCAGGATTTTTTTCAGAACGATTGTTAGACTACTTACGCAAAGGTTCCCATACTAACAACCATCTCCTCTCTTCCCTACGCCGAAAACCGGCTTCTGATCTCACTGGGGTAAAAGTTATAGAACTCCTTAAAAGATTTTGCAAAGTGAGAGGTGTTTTTATAACCAAGTCTATGGGCTATTTCCTGTATTGTGCTGTGCTTTTCATTGCTGATCACATCGAATGCTTTTTTCAACCTTTCGTTGTTGTAAAAGTCGGAGAAAGTAGTGTTGGCAAATTTTTTAAAATATCTTTTCAAACTGGCTTCACTGATGGAAAACTTGTCTGCCAGTTCAGGTAACGAGATAGGCGTGCCACGTAAAAGATTCTGCCTGATATAAAATTTTATTTCACGCAATTTCATGATCTCTGGTCGCACTATTTTTTCGTCAGCCGAGGTACCCTTTATTGCCAATGCTTTCTTTATATAATCAGCAAGCAACTCATTTGCTGCAGCCTTCAATTCAAAATGAGCGATCGTTTCCTGTGTATTTGCAAACGGGTAGTTGAGCAGATTGTGAACTACTGACAATTCTGCCTGCAAAGATTTGCGCAAGCTGAATTTCTTTTTCAGCGCAAACAATTGGTTTATTTTGTCCGGATTGTCGGCCATAATAAGTCTTGTTTTCTCTTTTAACCAATCTTTGGTTAAAACGAGCCATAAATGGTGCATGCTGGAACTTGCCAGAGGTAATATTTTTAGTGTTAACGCATTGGAGAAAGTAAGCACATTGTTCTGAAGAATCTGCTTTGTTACAGAAAGGCCATCGATTTCCAACTCATATTTTATCGGATCGGCACTTAGTTCATAGCAGATAATAATTGTATTGTCATCTGCTGCCTCCTTGCTAAATACGACTTCACCTGCACAGTAAAATTTGGAAACGATTAAAGAAAAGCCTTCTTCCAATCTGAAAAAATGATTTGCCTCCTCGCTCCATCCGGAGGAATAATCTGATGACTGCGTGTCATTATCAGACTGAATATTTATGATTTGTCTTTCTTCAGAACATTGGATGCCTTGTTCACAAGAAAGCGTAAAGGTTATATTCGAGGCCATAAACAAACTACTAGGTGAACGGCAAAGTTTTGTAATCTTTAGTAGCCTGATATCCACAAAAGGACAAATATGTTTCTAAAAAGGACAAATTAAAAAGCCTGCTACATGTAACAGGCTTAACATATGAGTTTTAAGTATGCTAAAGAAATATTAAACTTATCCCAGGATATTCACTTTGTCTTTCATCATTTCGCGTACTGCATCAGCAATCGCGTCGGCATCATAGTCACATTCATTGTACAATTGCTTTGGAGTGCCATGCTCAACGATCCTGTCCGGAATGCCCATAATTTTCACTTCAGCTTTATAACTGTGCTGCGCCATAAATTCCAGAATAGCACTGCCAAATCCCCCTACTACAGTTCCATCTTCTACCGTGATGATCTTTGAATATTTTGCGAAAACCTCATGCAATGTTTCTTCGTCAAGCGGCTTTGCAAAACGCATGTCATAATGCGCAGGGTTAAGTCCATCTGCTTTTAAATTGCGAATGGCACTTGCGGCAAAATTACCGGGATGGCCAAACGAAAGGATGGCAATCTCATCGCCGTCTTTCAATTTTCTCGCTTTACCAATTGGTATTTCCACCATGGGCGTTTTCCATTCAGGCATTACTCCCTCTCCACGTGGATAGCGAATCACAAAAGGAAATTCATTTGTCTCCAATTGTGAAGTGTACATGAGGTTGCGAAGTTCAGCTTCGTTCATCGGCGCACTGACTATAATGTTTGGAATACAACGCATATACGCAATATCATATGCGCCATGATGCGTTGGACCATCCTCTCCTACCAGCCCCGCACGATCCAAACAGAATACTACCGGCAATTTTTGTATGGCCACATCGTGCACCACCTGGTCGTACGCTCTTTGCATAAACGATGAATAAATATTGCAAAACACACGCATACCTTGCGTTGCCATGCCGGCGCTCAATGTAACTGCGTGCTGCTCGCAAATGCCAACGTCGAATGCGCGATCCGGCATTTGATCCATCATTATTTTTAAAGAGGAACCACTCGGCATAGCAGGTGTAATGCCGAATATTTTATCGTTCTTTTCTGCCAGCTCAACAATTGTATTGCCAAATACATCCTGGTATTTCGGCGGTTGAGGTGTGTCGAATTTCTTCTTATAAATTTCACCAGTGATCTTATCAAATAAACCAGGCGCATGCCACTTTGTTTGATCTTTTTCTGCCAGTGAATATCCTTTTCCTTTTACGGTGAGGACGTGTAGTAATTTAGGCCCCGGAATTTTTTTCAGGTCTTCCAGTGTATCTACCAACTTAGTGATATTGTGACCATCGATTGGCCCAAAGTAGCGCAGGTTAAGTGATTCAAACAAATTGCTGCTTTTGCTCAAAAAACTCTTAATGCTGTGTTCCAGCTTGCTTGCCATTTCGCGGGTAAATGTTTTACCCACCGGCAATTTGCCCAGCGCTTTCCAAATATCGTCTTTGAACTTATTGTATGTTGGAGAAATAGTAATGTCTGTAAGATATTCCCTGAGCGCACCTACGTTTGGATCGATGCTCATGTTGTTATCATTCAGGATGATCAGCATGTCCGCATCAGCAACGCCTGCATGGTTCATACCTTCAAATGCAAGCCCGGCAGTCATGGATCCATCGCCGATAATAGCAACAGATTTTCTGTCTTCCTTTTTGTATTTCGCTGCCATGGCCATGCCTAAAGCGGCAGAAATGGAAGTAGAAGAGTGACCAACGCCGAAAGTATCGTATTCGCTTTCGCCTCTTTTGGGAAATCCGCTCAAGCCGTTGTATTTGCGATTGGTATAGAAGTTATCGCGACGGCCGGTCAGTATTTTATGACCATAAGCCTGGTGACCTACGTCCCACACCAACTGATCGTAAGGTGTATTGAAAACGTAATGCAGCGCTACGCTAAGTTCCACAACGCCGAGGCTGGCAGCGAAGTGCCCGCCATGTACGCTTACAATATCAATAATGTATTGGCGCAATTCATCACACACTTGATTTAATTGTTCTCTGCCCAGCTTTTTCAGGTCTGCCGGAGAATCAATTTTCGCTAATATGGGCCCAGGTTTAATTTCCATGTTTCGATCTATACATTAAAGATATCCAGTACTTATCAATTTTTCAGAATTTGCAAAGATCATATTTTTAAGACGTTCGACGACAATTATGACAACATTTATTGTTAAAGCTTGTAGTAGACTACCGAACTGTTTATCAACACGTTACAGCAAACTCGTTACTTACAACTCTAAACTCATAATCTCCCCTTATAACTTATAGCTTATCCCCAGGGTAAAAAAAACATTGTACATGCTAAAGTCCATCCCATGAAACGACTTTGGAAACAGAGATAATAATCCCCAGCTTAAGTTACCGTTTACTGATATTTTCTTGTTGATCCTGCGCTCGGCGCCCGCCTGTAAGCCGAAATCAAATTTCCTCAGCTCATTATCAAAATTAAAAATTGCCGTATCGACAGCTATTTTCTCTCCCATCGCGTCGGGTGTGCGGATATAACCATCGGTCACTTCACCACTAAATCCAGCGTGGAATAAATAACCGAAATACACGCCCAGCTGTGTCTTCCAATTTTTATCCGGATAATAAATAGCATGTACAGGCAGTGTCAGATAACCATTATTCACAATGGTTTTGTTATGGCCTACAAACAAGCCTTCAAACTTTCCGGCTTTATCACCTTGCTTAATGTCAACGGAGGTGTGCATATACATCACTTCACTTTTTATGCCCATCCCTTTGTAGTCAATTTTGAGCGCACCGCCCACTCCCCATTTTTCGTTAAACACATAGTCTACTTCATAGCCGATCGACGGATTAAACTGTGGCCACCACGCATTGACCTTGCGAACTGTGTTGGGCATTGGCGCTGGTACGGTTCCACCAAAGTTGTAGCCAATCAGAATATATTTTCTGAATTCCGGTTTGAACTCAATTTCTTTTTCCTGACCAAAAACCGCAACACCACTGGAAACAAGGCTCAACAACAAAAAATATTTCTTTAATTTTTTTCTCATTAGAGTTAGTGTTGATTAAGGAACGTCTTCGCAAACGACAGCTAAATGATCGACTTTTAACTGGCTATTCAAAGCACCGCGATACAGACCTCCGCCCTTACTGGAAGACAATACCACGGTGAACAAAAGGTTTTCGTTTTTCCAATCGATGCTGCTATCGTAGTACTCAAACGGAATGTTGAATGCCGTGTAAGCAGCTGCGGGAAGCCCCTGTTTCATTTCTGCCCTTGCTATGATTCTGCTGGAATTGCTTACGTTGGTGCCATCGAGTGGATCGCTGCCGCGAAAAACGATCACGTAGATTGCACAACTATCTTGCGCTCCGGAGATTGTAGTTGAAGTGATTTGTGCATTGACAATGGAAAACTGTGAATAAGTAGAACCGGGCGTATATTTATAATAGCCGGTAAAACGGACCGGTCTTTTAGCTTTTGCAAACGGCTGCCCGAACTTTGTTGATTTTAGGGGCTCGCTTATATTGGTTTCGAATGTGCCGAGAAAAAGCGAACCGGCTGCCATCGGCGCACCCGCTCCAAACACAACGGTTCCTGGCATGGTGGTTATCTGCGCCGCATAATTTCCCTGGTAACCGTCCGTTGTTTTCTGCGTTGGGTAAGGAGGATCCGTGACAATAGTCAATCCCGGATTGCCCGAACTCCACACCGGCTCGGTAACAGTGCCCGCCATCTCAACGGGATGTTCGTACAACCGTGTACCTGTTCCTAATTGTTGCCAGTTTTCAAACTCATAGGAAAACCCCGGTACAGCAACGGCTTTCACCGTATAAGTTTTATGATTTTTTCCGTCTTCGGAAGTTACGGTGTATTGAACGGGTTGACTGAAAGCCACTGCCTGGCCGGATGCGGGACTAACACTCGCTCCTTTTGTGATGGCAATTACCGGTTTGATCCGGATATTTAACGAGTCGACTTTAACATACAACAGAATGGTCTTGTTAATCTGATCAATGGATATTTTATTGACGTCGAGATAGTTGGGATCGATGGAAAAAGTTTCTATATCTGCTTCGGGGCTTAGTGGTGCGCTTTTGATGCAGCTATGGCATAAGCCTATCCCCAAAAAACAGATTGCAAGCTGTTTAATGAATTTTGTCATTGATAAGTTTTAGTGTAGCAACGGAAAGTTAATAAGAATTGAGAGATAATCAACGGTTTACGCATGCTAATTTACCCAGTAGCAGTTCTTGTACCTTTCCACAGCCCGTTAAGCCCAGCTATTTAGCCATTAATAGAAATCCTTTATCTTAGGTGACCGTTATAACTAGCTTTGCCTTATGTTGAATAAAAGTTCTAAATACTACTGGTTCTGCCAGATAGCCGGATGGGGTGTGGTTACTCTTTCCATGATCTTTTTTGCCTACACTTTTGAAAAGGAACTCACTAATCGTTTCTTTTTTAGATTGTTGCTTCTTTTCTTCTCCGGAATTTTCGCCACACATTTACTCAGAACCTTTATTCGCAGATCTGGATGGTTACTACTTCCGGTAGAAAAGGTGATGCCGCGATTAGCACTTACCGTGGTCGTTACCAGTTTCCTTTTCAGCTTGTTTTACCTGGGTCTTGTGAACATGTTTAACCTTGTTGACACTGCAAAAAAAATTACTTTCTCTACACGCCTTCTGGCATCTACTCTTGACAATGGCCTCTTCATCATTCCCTGGGTAATCATTTACTACTTCTATCACTACATTGAAAAAAGCCGCAAGCAGGAAGTTGATACATTGAAGCTGGAGTCTTTGGTAAAGGAACTCGAACTTAAGACTATCAAATCGCATATCAACCCTCATTTTATTTTTAATGCATTAAATGGCATAAGAGCATTGATCGATGAAAATCCAGGAAGAGCAAGACAGGCAATTACGGAGCTAAGCAACCTGTTGCGCAGTAGCATGAAAACTGATAAATCTGAAACGGTGCCCTTCCAGAAAGAGCTTGACATTGTAAAAGATTACCTGGCGCTTGAACACATCCGCTTTGAAGATCGCTTACAGGTGGAATACCTGATCAACGATGATACACTTGATCAGCCTGTGCCACCAATGATGTTACAGACGCTCGTTGAAAATGCCATCAAACACGGCATCAGCAAGCAAATGAATGGAGGCACAGTGAAAATTATTTCTGACTTTAAAGGAACCAACCACGAGATGATCGTTCAGAACTCGGGCAAACTGGATGGCGAGATTGGCGGCGAAGGGTTCGGTTTAACAAGCACACAAAACAGACTTCATCTTCTTTTCGGGAATAAAGCTAACTTTAGCATTAGTGAAGTAAATAACAACACGGTGGAAGCGAGGGTGCTGATACCAATAATATAAATGAAAATTGAAAGTTGAAAATGAGATGTTGCCTTGAAGGCATTTCTCAGCACTTAACTCAATTTCCTACTTTCAATTTTCAACTTTCAATTAAAAAAACTATGATCAAAACTGTTTTAATTGACGACGAACGTTTGGCAAGAACAGAACTTAAAAAACTGTTGATTGATTTTCCTGAAATTGAAGTGGTGGCAGAGGCTGCAAATGCCAATGAAGGTTTGGAAAAAATTGAATCGCTGAATCCGGATCTTATTTTCCTTGATATACAAATGCCGGGAAAAACGGGTTTTGAAATGCTCTCAGAACTCAACCGTGTGCCTTATGTAATTTTCACCACTGCATATGATGAGTACGCATTAAAAGCATTTGAAGTAAATGCCTTAGATTATTTGCTGAAGCCAATCGAACCGAAGCGTCTTGCTGATGCGGTGCAAAAACTGCAAAACGCTGAGGAAAAAGAAATGCAAATTTCTTCTGAGAATACAAACAAGAGTTTGCTTAGCGAGAACGATCAGGTGTTTGTAAAAGATGGAGAACGTTGCTGGTTTGTAAAACTGAGCGAGATAAGATTGTTTGAAAGCGTAGGCAACTACGCGAAAGTATATTTTGGGCCAAACAAGCCTTTGATATTAAAATCGCTGAATGCCCTGGAAGAACGACTTGATGAGAAAGTTTTTTTCCGCGCAAACAGAAAACATATTGTAAACCTTCGCATGATCGAAAAGATCGAACCTTATTTCAATGGTGGCCTGCTACTCGAATTGAAAGGCGCTGAAAAAATTGAAGTAAGCAGAAGACAGACGGTGAAGTTTAAAGAAATGATGAGCCTGTAGGCCAATTAAGAATTAAAAATTAAGAATTAAGAATTCTTTGTGTGCGGGCTGATGCTATTTTTAAATGTCATTACTTCTGTTTAACAAGAAGCCTCCTAATAATTAGAAATACTCAACCATAAAGCATTCTTAATTCTTAATTCTTAATTGTCACAAAAGTTCTTCCTCACTAATCAAATTATTTTTCAACGCGTACACCACCACTCCTGCGGTGTTTTTCACACTCATTTTTTCGAGAATTTTTATGCGATAACCTTCAACTGTTCTTTTGCTAAGAAATAGTTGTTCGCCTATTTCCTGCGCAGTGAGTTGTTTGCAAATGAGTTTGATAATCTCTTTTTCGCGGTCAGTAAAAACAGGAAGTTGCTGCTTTTTATGCGGATTGAATTTGCTCTTTACAATTAAGCTGGCAAGTCTTGCCGAGGTATGACGACAGTAAAAAACTTTGTCGTTGTAGACTTCTGTTATTGCATCCAGTATTTCCTGCTTATCGGCATTCTTTAGCAAATAGCCTTTGGCACCGGCTTCCAGCATGTCAACAATAAGGCTTTCTTCATCAAACATAGAAAGCGCAATGATCTTGGCCGCGGGATATAATTTCAGAATTTCCTGGGTGGCAGCAATACCATCGAGACGTGGCATTTTGATGTCGGTGAGAATAACATCGGGCTCGTATTTTTTCACCATATCCACAAGTTCATTTCCATCTTCAGCTTGTGCCGCAAGCTCTATATGAGGTTGCTTGCCCAGCATAAGCGCTAACCCGTCTCTAAAGATCTCATGGTCGTCTGCAATTACTAATTTAATCTGGTTGTGGTTCAGAGACATTATATAGGTATCTTAATAAAATAGCTAGTTCCTTTTGATGGTTGGGTATCCATTACCATTTTAGCATTCAAAACTTCTGCACGGCTTTCGATACTTTTTAGTCCCAGCCCCCCGGATAATTTATCTCTCTCTTTTAAAGGATCAAAACCGCAGCCATCGTCTTTCGTTAAAATCAAAATATGATTTCCTTCGGCACCCAAACCTATTTGCAGGTTTTGGGCTTTCGCGTGTTTAACGGTGTTGTGTACAATCTCCTGCAACATACGAAATATATGGATAGATTTTTCCGGAGGCACTTCAAAGTATTGTACGATCTGCAAATGCACCTGTAGTGCTTTATTTTCATTTGTATGCTCCACAAATTCTTTAAGCGCCTCTATCAATCCTTTTCGCTCAAGAGTGTTTGGCAACAGATTGTACGATATCTGTCGCATACTCTTAATGATCTCATCAATATGTTTTCCTGCTTTGCTGACAATGAGCCTGTCGCCTTCTTCAACAACATCAATACTGTTTATGTTCAGTTTAATGGTTGACAAAAGTGGGCCAATGCCATCGTGAAGATCTGTGGCGATCCGTTTGCGTTCATTTTCCTGCATAGTGATCTCTGCAAAAATCCTTTCTTTTTGCAGTGCTACATAACGCCTGTGGTACATAACGATTGACGTAACGAAAAACAATATAATAATGGCTACCAGTATTGCTATCGTTACGATAGTGTATAAATGTTGAGAATCCATTTCAACCCCTTTCCATATTGTTCAGCTTTTCTAATGTAAACGGAAGTTTTGCTTCTTCCGGAATCAGGAAAACTGCTATTGCATATAAAATATTAACAAAGAAATTCAAGTTCCCGAAAAATAAAATGATCAGGTTACTTGTTTCAAAATTGTCATCAAGATAAGGGTTTACATACAATGCACCTTCGTACAATATTTGGTAAATATAAAAAATAATGAAGCCAATGCAGAGAATGAACCTTCCATTGCGCAGTAGACGTCTGTCTTCGTGGATAATAATGTAGTTGATTTGATTAATGCCGAGAAGCGTTACGGCAAAAGAATAACTGATCACAAAAATGCGACTGTTGCTGGTTATTTGACCAAACAATATTTCCTCGATGATCCACATAATAGCAAACACGCCGGTAAATAAATAAAAGGCTTTGTCTTTGGATTTCAAAAATCCCCAAACATGGAACTGATAAAATAAAAACATTGCCTCTACTAAAAGGTAAAGATTGGACGATACTTCGTTTGTTTTAAAAATGTTAATGGAAATAAAGCTGAGGATTTCATTAATGAAACCGATCAACAGCAGCACAATAAAGGGCCTGTAGCTCTTCTCTATGTAGGGAAAGCGTAACAGGCCCGGAATAAGAGGCAGTAAAATCGAGTTACTTTGTATAAATAAAAAGAGTGTTCTTCTCATGTGTTACGAGTTCTATGGTGTCATCAATGGACTTGTTATATCACAAACTGTAGGACAACGCTGTCCTCTTTCAATCACAGTTCCATCATCCGGGTCATCAATCTGTGCAGATGCCGTACTGATGCCGGGTATCCTAATCGCCACAGGTGCCGACTTCGACAAATTGTTAATGATGTCTTTGCCATTATTGTCATAAGGTGTCAACACAAGACAAACTTCGTTATTTTCATTGATGCCGTAATACATGCGAATACCGGCTGCTACGCCACCAGTTGCATCCTTTTGATTCAACAGGAGAGCGATTACATCTCTGTTAAAAGATTCTGCAATAGGCAGATCAAGAGCACATCCTGCACTTGTGGATGTTCCTATACTTGCGTTTTTCATCGCACCTTGAGATGACTGAGTATATTTATCATACACTGTTTTGAATTTCTTTGTGTACGAGTTTGCAAGCTTTAGCGGAATGATGTGTTTTGTAACGTTGCTACGGTCGACGGATATTTCTTTTTCCTGCACATCCTTGCTACAGCCTAAAAATAAAAAAGCAATAGCAACGAGCACAGTCATAGAAAAAAAGAACATTTTTTTCATAAAAAAATTTTTAGATAAAAAATTAATGCCGGAAATGTAGTGCAACGATGGAGGAAAAATAGCAGTACTTATGCTGCGTAACAATGCGTACAACTACGTATAAAAAAGCGTTGTAACACCGTAGCGTTCAATATCAATTAGACAGAACTTTGTTTACAAGGGGTGCACTAAACCATTGATCATTAAACCTTTCCTAGCAGTTTTTTTTGGATCCCTTTAAATTCTTCCTGTACTCTAGTTTTCAAGCTCAGCAAGCTGACACCATTGAATGTGGGGTTGCAAAACTTTATCCTTTTTTTCTATTGCTGCGGTTGAGAGAACCGGGAGTCCTGGATGAATGAAGAATCGGACAGCGTTTTGAGAAAGTCGATGAGGTTATATTTTTCGGCGTAGCCAATCTGAATACCATTTCTTAATAAGGGATCCAAAGTAGGGCTGTTTATGATTCCCGTTGTATAATGATCAATCATCTGACCGATAGACAGTATGCGACCATCGTGAGTGTAGGGTTCGGTAAGGGCAACATTCCTTAAACTTGGAACCTTGAACTTCAGCGAATCTTCACTTTTACCTGTAATGCGCATCCTGCCAACGTCATGGAGAGAAGTATTTATTGAAAAACCATCGTTTCGATAACTCAGGTCTGTAAACAAAGGTTCCTGATGGCAGGTGGCACATTTTTGCTTAAAGCTTTCATAGCCCGCCTGCTCAGAAACAGTAAACTGTGCTTCACCTCTTTTAACCTTGTCATATTTTGAGTTAGCAGAAATCATCATTGCAACAAATTGTGTGAGCGCCTTCAACATGTTCTGACTGGTAACCTGGTCAGAACCGAAGGCTGCTTTAAACATCGCAGGATAGTTCTTGTCTGCCTGTAATTTTTTCACCACGTTACCTATATCTTCTGCCATTTCATTTGGTGCCGTAATGGGTGCCAACGGCTGCACTTCCAGGTTGTTGATGCCTCCATCCCAATGAAATTGATCCAGCCAGATCATGTTAAAAAGACCGGGCGCATTTCTTGTGGTAAACTGGTTATTAAATCCGTGACTCAGATCGTGATCGAATGTAGAGAATGCCGCAAACTGCTGGTGGCAGGAGGCGCAGGGAAAATTCCCGTCTTTTGATAGTTTTCCATCGTAAAACAGATGTCTTCCAAGTTCAAAGCCTTCCTTAGTAACAGGGTTATTGGTAAAATCATATTTAGGCGCGGGAAAACCGGCAGGAACCTGCACTTGCAACGGTGAGGTGTGACCACCGCTGTCTCCTGATTTCTTACAGCTGATCATCCAGGTAGTGGTAATACCGGCCAATATAACAATTAGTATAACCGCGATCAATCGCATTCTGTAGTATTAATTGGTAACTGAAACAACAGAAAACATTTTTGCATAATTATCCGCAATGCTCGTTGCCAGCACACCCGGCGTCATACATACTGCCGTGTCGGCAATTCGAATATCATGCGGATTATAAAACCATTTGTTCGCGTCTGCGTTGATCACCACTTTGCTGTCGCCTTGTGATGATATCGCCAGCGTTCTGCCATCTGGAAGTGCGAGGCTGATATTTCTTACAACACTCTCTCCTGTTTTAAAACCACCGATATGAAATTGAATTCTGTTATTCGGCAAGTCTGACAATGGCGATGCGCCTTCCATTTTCGCCATAATATAACCAGTGTTCCAGGTCCAGAACATGCCTTTGGCTGGATCCAAATCACCTGACTGCGCACCACTCACGTTATAAATACTATCAACGCCTATCGTAAAATTGATCGCGTCGTAAGTTCCTACAGGAGCTTTCAATGTGATATTAGAAGAAGCAGAATCGCTGGCATCCACAAGATAAAAAGTTTTATTGCTTACATTATATACTTTACCGGAAGAAGTATTCAACAACTGAATATCTCCAATATAATATTTGAACGTTGTAAGTGTATATGGCTCTCCAAAAGTGTTTTGATACGTTTGATTAAACGCAAGATCCGCATTGTCAACTTTTCCTTTAAAGCTTAAAACAAACTTGTAAGTGGGCAACTGTGTAGAATCTCCGTTTGACACATCATTGCTGCTTAATTCGGGCTGGCAGCTTGCGAATAACAATACCAAACTTACAACGGCAGCACTAATAAAAATTTTCATTTCAGGGTGTCTTAAAAATCAGATAATGATATCTTCTTTCTTCCGCTTTTTACCTGGCTTGCTTTCTTTTTGTTTTCAACTCTCTTTTCTTGTGATGTCTTCGAAGGTTTAGTGGCAACTCTCTTTTTTTCTTTTTTAAAAGCCTCTGCAATCATTTGATGCAGCTTTTTTATAACGGCAGCTTTGTTTTGCAATTGGCTTCTATGTGTTTGCGATTTGGTTTGTAAAAACCCTTCGCCTGTTATTTTGTTCGCCAGCTTGAGGTTAATCAATTGTTTTTGATCGTCGGTAAGTAGCGCAGAATTATTTACGTGAAAATATCCTTCTACCATCGTTTCCACCTTATTTACATTCTGTCCACCCTTTCCGCCGCTTCTTGCGGTTTTAAATTTAATTTCCTGTGTAATATCTATCATCTCACTACTTTTGATCTGTATAAATTTACATACAATCTGTTATTTATGAGAGCAATAGTTCAAAGAGTTTCAAAAGCAGGAGTAAGTATGGGAGGAAAGGAAAAATCTGCTATCGACCAGGGTTTGCTCATCCTGCTGGGGATTGAAGATGCAGACGCGCAGGAAGACATAGAATGGCTGAGCGGAAAGCTGACACAACTACGCATTTTTAATGACGATCAGGGTGTGATGAACCTATCTGTAAAGGATATAAACGGTGAAATATTACTCGTGAGCCAGTTTACTTTACATGCTTCTACGAGGAAAGGCAATCGCCCTTCTTATATTAAAGCGAGTAAACCGGATATCGCCATTCCTCTGTACGAAAAAATGATCGCACAACTTGAAAAAGACCTGGGCAAAACCGTCGGCACTGGTGAGTTCGGCGCAGACATGCAAGTGGAGCTCGTGAATGACGGGCCGGTTACGATTTTTATTGACAGCAAGAACAAAGAGTAATTGAAAGTTGAAAAAGGAAGCCTAAAAAATATTGCCCTAATTTCAGCAATGTAATACAAGAAGCATTTTCAATTTTCAACTATTTCTAATTCCTAACTTCTAATTTCTGATTAAAGACATGACCATACAAGACGCGCAAACACAAGTTGACAATTGGATAAAAACTGTCGGAGTACGATATTTTAACGAGCTTACCAATCTTGGCATATTGATGGAAGAGGTGGGCGAACTGTCGCGGTTAATGGTAAGAACCTACGGGGAACAATCTTTTAAGGAAAGTGATAAAAACAAAAATATTGCGGACGAAATGGCCGATGTATTGTGGGTACTCATTTGCCTCGCCAATCAAACCGGCGTTGACTTGACAGAAGCTTTGGAAAAGAATTTCGAAAAGAAAAATATCCGAGATGCGAACAGGCATCGAGAGAATGATAAATTGAAGTAAGTTGTGAGTTTTGAGTTGAAGTTTAAATTCGAAATACTTTTACTTCTTCAACCTACTTATTATTCGCGACTCACAACTGGCAACGACCAACTCATCATTCATAACTCATCACTCATAACTCTCTCAAATGTTCTACACTATAAAAACAAACTGGATTTTCCGCGCCATCTGCAAGTACAGGGTTTGGCACATGCCACGGCAGGCGAAAAAGATCTATCTGACGTTTGATGACGGGCCGCATCCGGAGATAACAGGTTTCGTGCTCGATGAATTATTGAAGTACAAAGCAAAGGCAACATTTTTTTGCATTGGCAAAAACGTGGAAGCGTATCCGCAAATGTATAAGCGTGTACTTATGGAAGGTCATGCCGCGGGTAATCACACGTTTAATCACCTCAATGGATGGAAGGTTGCAGAGAAAGAATATTTTGACAACATTGCCAAAGCAAAAGAGCTGATCGATTCTAATTTGTTTCGCCCGCCTTATGGACGCACCAGCAATTTTGCAGCAAAGCATTTAAAAGAAAAAGCAGGATTTAACATCATTATGTGGTCAGTACTAAGTGGAGATTTTGATGTGGAGCTAAGTCCGGAACGTTGTCTTGACAATGTGATTAAAAACACAAAAGAGGGAGACATCGTTGTATTTCATGATAGCGAGAAAGCGTTTAAACGATTGCGTTATGCATTGCCAAAAGTGTTGCAGTATTTTTCGCAAAAAGGATATTCATTTGAAAAAATCAGCATTCCAATTGTAGTTAGTAAATGAGTTGGCGAGATAAAAAAAATATAGACTTCCCTAAAAAAATTTGGGCCGGGGTAGAAACCCTGGCCCGTTTTTAATCCGTACCCTATGAAAACTGATTTAAAGGTATAATATATTTTTTATTAATGCAAAGTAATTTCTCTTTCAATCCAATATTAAAAAATCAATAAATCTTTGAAACACCTGATTTTGTTGGCAATTATTATACCGGATGTCCATTTTTTCATCTCATCTTTTCAAAAAATCATTATATACCCTATAAATAACTTATGTTATAATGACTTATAATTTCTCAAATTTGCACCATGATTATCGATACCCATACACATTTATATAATACAGATTTCAATTCGGATATAGCAGAAGTTATAGAGAGAGCTGAAAAAGAAGGCGTTCAAAAGTTTTACCTTCCCGCTATTGACAGCGAAACGCATGAGGCCATGATTGCCCTTGAAGACAGGTTTCCCGGCAAATGCTATGCTATGATGGGTCTGCATCCATGCTCGATAAAGGAGAACTATAAAGAAGAGCTAGCCATTGCCGCTCAATGGTTTGAGAAAAGAAAATTTGTTGCCGTTGGTGAAATCGGACTAGATCATTACTGGGATAAAACGTTCGCAAAAGAACAAGTGGAAGCCTTTCAAACCCAGATAGATTGGGCGTTTCAGTACAAACTACCCATTGTCATTCATACAAGAGATGCGATGCAGGAAACGATCAATATTGTGAAGGAGCGCCAAAACGGTTCATTGGCGGGCATTTTCCATTGCTTCTCAGGAAGTTATGAGTCAGCAAAAGAAATTATCAAAGCAGGTTTCTATCTTGGCATCGGAGGTGTTTTGACTTACAAAAAAGCAAATCTACCCGAGGTCTTAGAAAAAATAGATCTGCAGCATATGGTGCTGGAAACCGATGCGCCTTATCTGACGCCGGTTCCGTTCCGTGGAAAAAGGAATGAAAGCAGCTACTTAAAATACATCGTGGAAAAGCTTGCCGAAGTGAAGCATACAACTGTAGAAGAAATTTGTTCGGTGACCACAGCGAACGCTCAAAAAATATTCGGTTTGTAAAAATTGAAATAGTACTTTTGCAACCCTTGCAAATCCGGAGACGTGTCCGAGTGGTTGAAGGAGCACGCCTGGAAAGTGTGTATACGGGAAACTGTATCGCGAGTTCGAATCTCGCCGTCTCCGCTGAAAAAAGCCCCGCAAATTAAAATTTGCGGGGCTTTTTGTTTTTTACGCCTATTTGGAAATTCACTTTTTATAGTGACGGAAGTTTTATGCAATTATGAATTACGGCTGGAATCTACTAAGGCTTCGCTAAATTATCCTCTCTAAAACTTTTATTGAATTAAACACTCTTACTATATTCAGGAAATAATTTCAAAGAGCCATATGAAAAAAGACGAAGAAAAAAATAATTCCGTTTCCCGCAGGGCGTTTATGGGCAATACTGCAAAAGTGATGGCAGGCTTTTTTATTCTGCCCAGGCATGTATTGGGCGGGAAAAGCAAGGCCGGATTTCTTTATACAGCACCTAGTGATATGATTAATCTCGGGCTGATTGGAGGAGGTAAACAAGGTAAAATATTATCATCCTATTTCCTGCGAACAGAACAGATTCGCTTTGTGGCACTCAGTGAGGTGTTCAGTGCTAAATCAGAGCTTACGCTCAAACAGATTAAAGATACGTACACAAAGATGCCGCAGCTGGGCAACTATTCTGATATAGCGGTGTACAATGATTTTCGGGAATTGCTATCTCGTAAAGATGTAGATGCGGTAGTAATTGCCACACCTGATCACTGGCATGCAGCCATGGCAGTACGGGCAGCAGAAGCAGGAAAAGATATTTATTGCGAGAAGCCAATGGCCCTTACCATTAAAGAAGGAAGAGCCATGGTAAATGCTACACGTAAATATGATCGCGTATTTCAGACAGGAAGTATGCAGCGCTCCTGGCCAGAATTCAGACAAGCGGTGGAGCTTATTCGTAACGGCTACATCGGGGAGATTAAATCAGTAAAAGTGAATGTCGGTCCTCCCCCAAAACCGTATGATCTTCCTGCTGAACCTGTACCGGAAGGGCTGGACTGGAGCAAGTGGCTGGGGCCGAATGAAAAAGTGTCTGTGTACAATGCAGAGCTGGCGCCGCCTGTAACGAAAGATGTGTATCCAAATTGGCGCAACTACCTTGAATTTGGAGGTGGCATGGTGACTGACTGGGGCGCACATATGTTTGACATTGTTCAATGGGCTCTTGATATGGACGGCAGTGGCCCGGTAGAAGTAATTGCCCCCGATGGTGGAGAACATCCATTCCTTACCTATAAATATGCCAACGGTATCATCATGACACACCAGAAATGGGAATGGAACAATGCCATTCATTTTATGGGTACTGAAGGAGAGATTAAAGTGCAACGTGGTAAACTGGAAACAAGTCCTGCATCGCTAAAAGAAAAAGTAATTGGCGATGCAGAGAAACATGTGTATCACAGCACGGATCATTACAAAGATTTCCTGAATGCAATGCGTAATAGAACCAAGCCTATCTGTGATGTGGAGATTGGTCAACGTACAGCAACTGTATGTAATATCGGCAACATAGCTTATCGTCTTAACCGAAAGTTGACTTGGGATCCCGTGAAGGAGCAATTTAAGAACGATGCAGAAGCCAATCTGTTAACAGGAAGACAGATGAATAAAACATGGGGAATACGTATTTAGGACACATAGAAAAGCCCCCGCAAACATTAATATTTGAGGGGCTTTTTTGTTATTGGGCCAAGCGGCACCGTCATTGCGAGCCCTGGCAGAAAAAGGAATATTTGTTAATTGAACCAAAGACAGAAAATCACCAAGCGGGGCGAAGCAATCTCCGTGAAGTCCGCGGGATTGCTTCGCCACATTCGTTTTAATTGAAGGTTGCCTTTGCTTACTCGAGCATACCGTTAATGCAGTGGCTCGCAATGACGGCGCGGCTTGCGAGCCCGAAAGAGAAAGAATGTTTACTAATTGAAGCAAAGACAAACAATCAACAAGCGAGGCGAAGCAATCTGCTCATTTGCGAATACAATCCTTTTGCTGAATGAACAATCTTCTCAGTCCACTCCCAAATCGTCGTGAATTTTCTTTTCCGGCGTAACCTCGTCTAACTCGAGCCCAATCTTGTCAGCAATAATTTGATTTATTACGGATTCAACTTCTTTTCTATTTACTCCATTTTCCTTAGTCAAGCTTGCATAATTAAGAGATAGTACTTGCCGTGTAAAATCCCTCACTCGTGTGGGAGCAATAACTATACGCATTGGATTAAGCAGTTTCGAAATTAAAGACGTCCCAACAATACCTGCAACAGGAATTAAAAGAGTCCATTTTCCATAATCGAAAAAAAAGATAAGAATAAGTGACAGACAAAGTCCGCCAAGAATAGATACAACACCAAAGGAGTTCAAGAAAACTTGCAAGGATTTTGTCAGCACTAGTTTCGGAAATTCTAAATTATTGATAGTTGCAAAACGGAAATAAATTTCCCGCCTGTCATCACCCGGAAAAATGTCATCGAGTGATGTATCTAATCTAAATTCTTGTTTCGAAAAATTAAAAGTATCAGCAAAAGATTGTCGCAACTGATAAAAAACAGCTTGAGATTTACATCTGTCACTGTACTTACCTTCCAGATGCCGCCAAACGGAATTGTGAAAGTCGTGTACCGTTATAATCTTTTCAGCTTCCTGGTCAGGAATATTTATGCCGAATGTTTTCTCAACTTCCATTAGTATTTCTACACTATCTAGCCCCATGTTTTTTTGTTTTATCAGAAATATCCAATTGGCAACCAATTCAAAAATACACGAAACCGGCATTTCTCCAAACCTTGTGAACATTTGTCTCCATTTCATTTTAACAGGCCAACGCACCAGTTCTTCCAAACCCTGTTGCGACAACAAATACTCTCCTTCTGTGAACCAATTTGTTCCTTCAATCGTTTCCTTTTGTGCGGACTACATCACGTGGCCCAGTGATTTTTTGTAATCCCCTAACTGCCCCTTTATACAATCAATAATTCGGTCATTCTCAATCAGCACAACCATGAAAAAATACACATCACTTTGTAGATACCACTGCATTATTAAATCTAACTCTATGTTATGAACACATACAAAAAGTGTGTACTCCTGTTTGTTAGTATAATCGCCAAACTGTGTGTACTGGCCCAGTCACCACCGCCATACACTATGGGCTTTATTCCAGCTTCTATAGGAGAAACGGATATTTCTTTTCCCTTGTATGAGAAATGGCACCTGAGCGGGCAAGCAGATCTCCAGATCGTAACGCAGGGAGCTTATACAAACAAAAACCCCTTTGCGTACGTGCAGCGCACGGTGTTCAGGCCATGGATCGTGTACTCTGGATTTAAGAATATGAAGCTATGGCTGGGTTATGCGCACAACAAAAAATACGAAATAAAAGAAGCAGGCAATTATGAAACACTTGAGCAGCGCCTTATAATAATGGGAACTTATTCGCAAGTGATGCCGAAAGGAAGTCTCTTTGAGCAGGTGCGTTTTGAAACAAAATTCTTCGACGACAAGAATGGCGTTCACCAAACCGTACCCAGGCTCAGAGCAAGATTTGGTGTAAATCACTTTCTGGGTCAGCGTAGTACCACGCCCATTTTCCAGGCACCCAATATTTCTTACTATGCTGAGCTGATGCTCAAGTTTGCCTCGAAAGACTATGCAAAAGAAAACTTCGACATTTTCAGAATGTCTGTTTACTACAGTGCCGGCGTTACAAAGAACCTCCATTTCCTGGCGGGTATAATTGCACAAATGCAGTTGCGCACAAACGGCACCCAGTTTGATGTATACTACGGCCCTATTGCGTCGCTGCGTTACAGCATCAAACCAAAAGAACGGGAAACATTCGACAACGTTGACGGCGGAGCTGACTAACCGCCCAAAAAAGATGCATTAACCAACGAACGGTAGTTATTGTAGCTATAAACAGTCTACCAATACAGAGGACTACCTCTTTCTAATTTCACAAAAAATAAAAACCTATATAACCCTTTGTCAGCAATAGTTTCAGCGTACATCAAAAAAAATATTTCATATTTCTTCGTTCAACACTTGCATAACTCAAAAAAAGATTTCTATTTTTGCAGTGTTATAAAAATTAAAAACAGTAGAAAAATGTCACGAATTCATTCAAATATATCATCAAAGCTTTGCTACGGCCAGGTGAAGGTGCTATGCATGAGCGGGATATTAAATGCTGTAAACAAGTAGATAAAAAATACTAAGCATACAAAAGCCCCGCTCAACAACAGCGGGGCTTTTGATTTATAATCAATATGATATCACAACAATCGCATATTTCGATTTCGAAGCAGGTAGTGCGCAAGCAGCAGTACTGTTCTGTGCCTGTGTTTGGTAAGATGTGTACATATAATCGATCGGGAGATTAATTTCTCTTTTTGCAAAGTGCAAAAGCCCGGTCGGTTTCGAAAACTGACCGGGCTTTTTTGTTGCAGAATGGGTGGGCAAAAACGACAAATACGTGAATGGGGGAATGGTGAAACGTGAATGGGGCTGCGGAATAGTGGATGACGTGATTCACGACTAACGATTCACGATTGTCGATTCACAATTCACGATCAACAGTTGAAAAATTAAATTTTATGATAAACAATGTTATGAGCAGAATTAAGACAGAAATGTTCATCACATTCAATGAAGTGATGAAATGGTTCAATGCAGATGAGAAGTTGCTGCATTACAAACCCGCAGATGGTGGCTGGAGTATTGCCGAAATACTCGAACATGTTTCCCTGACTAATTTCTATTTGCTGATACTTATCCGAAAGGGTTCATTGAGGGCTTTGGAAAATTCAAGAGATAACAGCTATAAATCTCTGTTGGAAACGTATGAATTTGACTGGGACAAAATGCAACTGATCGGCATGCCGGATGCTTTTAACTGGAGCCATCCTGAACATATGGAGCCAACAAATAAAACAGCATTGATTGACGTTCGCAGAGCAATCAAACATCAATTAACACAATCTCTGTACTATCTGGATGAAATGAAAAACGGCGAAGGCATTATGCACAAAGCTCCGACGAGCGTTATCGGCATTGGAAAAATAGATGTGTATCACCACATTTACTTCCTGGTGCAACACGCGAAAAGACACTTGCTCCAAATAAAAGCAGCAAAGGAAGAGTTCGAAAGATCAAGGCAGTATAGCATTTCCAGCGATATTGTGAATGACATCTTGGAGAATAGATATGTCGCAGCAAATTTGAACTAGGTGCTGTTAGTTGATAGCTGTTGGTTGCCACGCTTTATGTACAAGCATTTCTGACAACCAGCAACTATCATTTAACAACCATTGATCAACAACTTCCATCTATAACTAATAACAAACAACTAACAACTCACTCCCATGCGTGTTCATGTAATGAAATAGCAACCAGGTGTAACGTCGCAAACGCCTTAGTTCTCCCAAAAGAGAAGGCTTTGTTGCGCGCCTAAAAAGATTATAAAATTTATAGAAAGTAGAATTATTTACAAATTACATGGACAATTTATTCAGTCAGAAAATTATAAACGCTGATAGCGTATTTGCAGACTCATTCCTTGATGCGAAGAAACTTTTTTTGCATTGCTTCAATGCATTACCAAGCCTCAACTTTATTTCCGGCATTAATGGAGAAAAAGCTTTTAAGCAAATCACTGAGAAGTACAAGCATCTTATCAAAGATATTCATCAGTACAAATATTATGCACCGAGAAAAAAGAATTATGAGTTTGATAAAACCATTGTAATTCTTACAAACAACTGCATACTTGAACTTGACGAAAACTATTCGGAAATCTTCTACGATGGGAAAGAACAAAATTTTGTTGACGAGATTACAGCTTTTATCAGGCAATTCAAAAGACGCCAACGAAAACAACCGCTGGAGATCAACCTTGTTGTTCACAACGGCAGAAAGATGGAATTGCAGTCAATGGAAATAAAGAAGACCAATCTTGATCTCGATCTTTTTTATGAAGACGATTTTAAGCCAATTGATGAAATCATCAGGACAAGGCTCACCAAAAAGGATGATAAAGGCATCGTGCTTTTACATGGTTTGCCCGGCGCCGGTAAGACAACTTACTTACGTTATCTCGTTGGTAAAATAAAAAAGCCTGTGTTGTTTTTGTCGCCAAATCTTGCAGGCGACCTGATGGATCCGTCTTTCATTGAATTGCTGATCGACAATCCCAACTCAGTATTGATTATTGAAGATGCAGAGAACATCATCATGGATAGAAAAACAAATAACAGCTCATCGGTTTCAAACCTTTTGAATATCTCCGATGGATTGCTGGCAGATTTTCTAAACGTCCAGATCATTTGCACATTCAACAGTTCACTTACGTTAGTTGACAGTGCATTGATGCGTAAAGGTAGATTAATTGCCAAATATGAATTTGGCAAATTAAGTGTTGTAAAAGCACAACGCCTTAGCGATCATCTTGGCCACAACAAAACTATAACTGCACCAATGACTGTTGCAGAAATTTCAAATCCGAACGATCAGCAATTTGAAAGCAAACGTGTAGAGATAGTGGGCTTTCGCAGAAATGCTGCACGGGAGGAGTTATTGATGTGCTAAGATTCGGCTCAATCAAACTTGACGTAATACCTGAATAACTGATTAACTGAATAACTGAGTGTTTGAATTTCAAAGAGACTTTCTATTTTAGAAACATTCAGTTAATTCAGTTAATCAGTTATTCAGTTGCCTGCTATCCAAAGTTCTCTTGTCTACCATGCGCATATCCTTTAACTTAAGTTTAGGATGGAGACTCTTTTTTGGCAATAAAAAAAATATTCTTTTTGTCCCCAACAAGACCTTCCATGAAACCCGTATTTGCCGTTATTACTCTATTCATCAGTGTCACGTGCATTGGACAAAAAGCCTCTATTAAAGGAACAGTAAGGGATACACTTAACAACAGTAATCTTTCAAACGCGGTTATCGCGTTATTACAATCAAAAGATTCTGTACTCTACAAATTTACTAGAACTAACGAAAGTGGTTCTTTTGAACTACATGATTTACTGAAAGGCGATTATTTGATAATGGTTACTTATCCAAAATTTGCCGATTACATCACGCCTGTTTTACTTGATAGCATTTCTTTAAAAGATCTTGGTAATATCAGTCTTACTACAAAAGCAAAATTGCTGGAGGAAGTAATTGTGAAGCAAAAAATAGCGGCCGTACGCATGCATGGCGATACGCTTGAATACAAGGCGGACAGTTTTAAAGTAAAACAAGGTGCCAACGTAGAAGAGCTGTTGAAACAATTGCCAGGCATTTCAGTAGACAAAGACGGGAAGATCACCGCGCAAGGAAAAACGGTTGAAAAAATATTAGTAGACGGTGATGAATTTTTCGGCGACGATCCTACAATTGCCACCCAAAATTTACAATCGGATGCTGTTGACAAAGTTCAGGTATTTGATAAAAAAAGCGACCAGGCAGCATTCACAGGCATTGATGATGGCAACAGCAAGAAGACGATTAATCTGAAGTTAAAAGAGGATAAAAAGAAGGGGTACTTTGGCAAGCTCGATCTTGGCGGCGGACCGGATGGAACGTATAATAACAGTGCCATGGCAAATCGTTTCCGTGCAAAACAAAAAATGTCGGCTTATGGCATCATGAGCAACGTAGGAACAACCGGTTTGAACTGGGACGAGAGAAATCAATACGGTAGTAGCAATGAAGGCGAATACAATGAAGACTTTGGCGGTATGGTGTTCTATGGCAGCGAGGATAACAGCCCCACGTTCAATGGCGAAGGACTTCCCAAAAGCTGGGCAGCCGGTGCAAACTATTCCGACAAGTTCAATGCAGACAAACAAACTTTGAATAGCAGTTATCGTTACAATAAACTAAACGTAGCATCAGAAAGTAATTCCCTTTCGCAATCAATTTTACCTGACACAACTTTTTTTACCAAAACAACCGAGAACGAGAACAATTCGCGTCAAAAACATTTTATCAGCGGCATTTACGATTATCAAATAGATTCCCAGCTTTCGGTTAAAGTGAATGTGAACGGCAGTGTCGGAAAATTTCAAAACGTTTCCAACATGACGAGCCGTACATATGACATACACGACAGCACAATCAATCAAAGCACTCAGGCCAACTCAGCAAATGGGGACAATCAAAAATGGACATCTAGTTTATTACTGAGAAAAAAGTTTGAGAAAGTTGGCCGCACACTTTCTTTGAATCTAAACGATCAATACAACACAGACAATTCTACAGGCTATCTAAATGCGCTCATTACCACATACGATCCTATTACAAGGGTACCGAAAGATTCTCTTACAGATCAAATGAAATTAACGGATACCAAAGTGAATGCATTTGGCGGGAAACTGAGCTACACCGAGCCTTTGAGTAAAAAAGTATTTGCTGAAATAAGTTATGGTTTAAGAATCAACAACAGTACGTCAGAAAGATTGTCTTACAATAAATCACCTAATGGAAAGTACGAGGTGTTGAGCCAGGCATTCAGCAACAGTTACAAATATGACGTCACAACCAACACTGCCGGCCTTTCTTTTAAATACAATTCAAAGAAAATTGTCGCTGGCATTGGAAGCGATCTCGCTTTTCAAAACTTCAATCAGGAGGATAAGGTAAACCATAGTTCCTTCGAAAGAAACTATGTGAACATGTTTCCCCGTGCAAATCTTAACTACAAATTCAACACTACTTCAAGCTTGAGCATAAACTATAACGGTGCCACCCGCCAGCCTTCCATTTACCAGATACAACCCGTTGCAAGCAACGACAACCCGCTGGTCATTTATGTAGGTAATCCGCTTCTAAAGCAACAGTTCACGCATACTATCAACTTTAACTACAACTCTTTTAAGGTAATGAAAGATTGCGGAATGTATATGTGGGGCAGCATTTCAGCTGTTGCAAATAACATTACCAGTACACAGTACACTGACCTTAGTACAGGTAAAACAATCTACCAGTACATCAATACCAATGGCAACATTAACGGTTATATGGGTGGTGCTTACTACAGAAGTTTTAAGAAAGCAAAGATGAATCTGAACTTGTCAGGGAGCATGAGCTACAACAAATACACAAGCTATATCAATCAGCAGGAAAACGTTACGAGGAGCTATTCGCCAAATGTCAGGATTAATGTTACCAAATACAAGGATCAGAAATGGACCGTTAGCTATAGTCCCGGGGTTACTTTCAATGGATCGCACTCTACAGTGAACACCGGTGTTAAGAATAATTACTGGAGCACTTCACAAAGCATTAGCGGTACAGTATATATAAAAAAGAAAGTGGAAATAGGAACAGATGTAACAGGTGAGTTCCGTCAAAAAACAGCAACATTTGACCAAAACAATAACGTCATTCTGTGGAACGGCTACCTCGGTTACAAATTGCTTAAAGAAGATAAAGCAATGATCAAATTTAGCGCCCACGACCTGCTGAATCAAAACAGGGGTTATTATCGTTATATCTCCAACTCAAACATTATGGAGAGAAACTACCAAACGATCAGTCGTTACTTCATGCTGAGCTTTGTGTGGAATTTTTCGAAAAGTGCCATGACAACACCAACCGCAAAACCTTAAACGATTTACTATGAAAATGCTTTTCACTCTTATTGTAATAGTTTCCAGTATAAGTCAAAGTTTCGCGCAGCAAATATTTGTTACACAGGGAAAAATTGAATTTGAAAAAAGGGTTAATCTTTATAAAATGTTAGATGCGACAGTTGATAACGACGAAGATTCAAGGTCATGGGTAGACGGATATAAAAAGAGTTTGCCCGATCACAAAAACTTCTATTTTGATCTTTACTTTAATGGCGACAAAACCCTGTACAAACCGGGACGCGAAGAAGTAAGCATTGGGCACATGCCTGACTGGCTGCTGCTTGCCAATGAAAACACTGTTTTTACGGATCTGGCAAAGAATCAAAGTGTAAGCCAAAAAAGTATTTATGAAGGCAATTATTTAATACAGGACAGCCTCAGAAAAGTAAATTGGAAAATCACTTCAGACACCAGGAACATTGCCGGGTTTGAGTGCCGCAAGGCCGTCGGCATAATCATGGATTCAGTGTATGTCATTGCATTTTATACAGACGAAATCATTACGCACGGCGGACCAGAGTCCTTTACTAATCTGCCGGGAATGATACTGGGCGTTGCCATTCCGCGACTCAATGTAACATGGTTCGCAACAAAACTGGAGCTGGTAGAAGTACCGCCGACGCAGTTGGTCGCACCGAAGAAGGGTAAAAAAGTTGACAACAAAGCTTTACAAACAATATTGAAGGAACATTTAGGAGAGCCTGGAAGCAAGGGCAATATATTTATTTGGAACGCATTTCTCTAGAGCCGTAATCCGCTACTGCTTATTCCGTATCAATTAAACCTTATCCTTTTTTTAAAACAAAAATGGAAACAAATGTTTTTTCGGGAACACTTATTTCCATTTCCTGCTGCATGGCTACCCATGGCAATAATTTACCAATAAATGATTTTGCCATTAACCTTTGAGGTGTAGATAAAATAATTGTTGTTCCACTGTTTATGAATCTTTCAACTACTTTATGAAGAATCGCAAATTCATGTGCATCATAATTTACATCGCTCATCAGCAAAACATCCGGGTGCAGGTCATCCGGTAAATGGTGCCAATTCAGTAAACGTGTATGAATGTTGTTGTACTCATTAATAGCAACTGATCTGTCAATTACGTCAATGGCATCCTGCAAATAATCGCTGCAACAAACATCGGCAGCATAAGCAGCAGTTAACAGGGAAGGCAAACCTAATCCGGCCGCCAGTTCCAACACCTTTCTGCCTTTCACTAGTAAGGTATGCGCACTGATGAAATTGCACATACCAATAGCCGCGGGCCATATTTTTGCCCAATAAGGAAAATGCGGCACTGCCGCATTCAACATACCTGCTTCATATTTCTGCTTTACATAGTCGTAGCCCGGAACATAAAGTTTGATGGCTACATCGCCAAACTCAATTATTTCTAAAGAAAGTTTACCCACCATAGCGCCCAATCATTTCGTGGCCACAAATATCCGCTTTCCTCCGCACAATCCCTGCCCGAATAAAATCAACAGCTGAGATGTTATCCGCGTGCCATAAGTTTCTTGTAACGTAGTAGCGCTTCTATGTAGTAATAGTCAGCGTAAATTATCGGAGTGTCAATTTCGCTTTTAGCAGGCTTGTGCCCGGTGCTGTGTTTAAGTATAAAATGCTGATTACCTTCTGTTGCGAAATATTCCGGACCGGAAAGGTTTTGCAAAACCTGCTCTGCAAAGTTTATGTAAGATTTGCTTTTGTCTTTCTTCACATATCCGCTTAATTCAAGTAGTGCAGAGGCAGCAACGGCAGCCGCAGACGCATCACGCACATCATTTGGAATTGACGGTGAATTAAAATCCCAGTAAGGAATTTTATCCGCAGGCAAAGTTGGATTGTTCATATAGAACGAGGCTATTTTTACCGCCTGGTCCAAATATTTTTTATCCTTTGTTTCCCTGTACATTACTGTGTAGCCGTAAAGCCCCCAGGCCTGTCCCCTCGCCCATGCTGAGCTATCTGCATAGCCTTGCGCTGTTTTTCTTGCCATCACATTTCCTACGCTGTCATAGCACACTACATGATAGCTGCTGTAATCTGGTCTGAAATGATTTTTCAATGTTTTGTCAGCATGTGAAATACAAATGTTATAGAACTTTTTATTGCCAGAAGTTTTTGCTGCCCAGAATAAAAATTCCAGGTTCATCATGTTATCGATGATCACCGGGTATTTGTAGCCATTGAAGTTGTTCCATGATTTGATAACACCCACTTTAGGATCGAATCTTGTCGATAAAGATTGGGCGCCATTCAGCATAACTGTTTTATAAGTTGGGTTATTCGTAAGGCGATAACCATTTCCGAACGGACAATACAGCATGAATCCTAAGTCGTGGGTTCCTTTGTTATATTGCTCTTTGGCAACCGCCATCGTCCATTTTTCGGCCGCACGTTTTAAGCTGTCATCTTTTGTTGCCTCAAACAAATACCACAACGAACCGCCAAAGAAACCACTGCACCACCAATCGCTTTTTCTTTTATACAAAGACCCATCCGGGCTGATTGATTGCGGAAACAGCGTGGTATCTGTACAAACAGCAAGCATCCCCTTATATTGATTCACACAAAGCTGGATCTGTTTGTCAACATCAACTTTTGGTTGCGCAATCGCCATTGCAGATACAAGTAAAAAAAATAAGACAAGCGTTCTTTTCATGAGTCCTGATATTTGGTTGTTTTAATGCCGCATTAAGAGTGGGCCAAGTTAGTATAAACAGTTTGAAATTAATGACGTAGCCCACTGTGACGTGGTTTTAACGTAGTGCCTCAAAAACATATTTCGCTGAAACCCAGAAGTCATCAAGTGCGAGAATGCGAGGTTTTAAAAAGGAAATAATTGCAGGCCAGTCTTCTTTTTTGAAAATATTTACCCCTTCGGTAAATGTGTAAATGCGGCATATGTAGCGCCCCGTTTCATCCTGTACATCTTTTTGCCAGATCCATTCTTCATTTAATGTTTCGTGAAGAACCGCTTTTAGTTGCTCGAATTGTTCAAAGTATAAGTGTTGAATACCATCGGAAGGATGAGCTATTTCAATACCAATAGAAGCCGTTTTATTGCCAGCATTCATCCTGAAGTAAATATTCTTTTCGCCAGTTTTATAGTTGATCCAATTCGCCTTTCCGCCATCGGCAGAAAGATGCAATGACATGTATTGTCCGAACGCAGTCCAGAATGCTTGTTTCAGTGAGGCGGCTTCTTGTTTGGTGTACATATTTCAAAGATAATAACAGGAGAGAAAGAACGCAGATTGTCATGATTTAATATGATTAGGATGATTTAAAATGTGAGATTTGAGATTAGGTGCCGCGGTCGAATTTTAAATCTCAAATCATATTAAATCATGACAATCTGCGTTCTATTCTTAGTTACATCCCACATGCCCCAAAAGCCAGTAAAGAATGATGAAAACAACGATTGTTCCCAAACAACCTCCGCCCCACTTATATGCGCCGTAACCGGCGAGTAATGTTCTTAGCCAGTCTCTCATAAAATTATTTTACGGAACCGTTTAAAAAATCATGCCATCTTAAACTACTCAATCTGCGTAGATGTTTGGGACGCAGCAGTTCAGCATTTTCAAATTTATATATTTCCATATTCCCAAATTTTCAGTTCATACGCCAGCTTCAACGATTCATCCCCTCTCTCATTGCATAGCCCTTTTACCATTTCTACTTTGTGGCGTGGTTCTACCAAACCTTACCACTCCTTGTTATGAGAAAGTTGAAAAAAATTTTAAAATGGACATTCATTGTGCTTCTAGTTATCGTTTCGGGCATTACAGTTACGGTGGCATCAAGACAAGACTTGCGATATGAGGCGCCTTATCCGGAGATCAAAGCCTCTGCTGATTCGGCAGTTATTGCCAGGGGAAAGCATTTGGTGTTCAGCTCTGCGCATTGTATCAATTGTCACAGCACCGCGAATGTTGACTCACTTTATGAGCTTGGCCAGGAAGTGCCACTTACAGGTGGCTTTAAGTTTGCCCTGCCATTGGGAACTGTATATTCTAAAAATATTACACCAGATAAAGAAACGGGCATAGGTAATTTTACAGATGGTGAAATAGCACGGGTATTGCGTTTTGGCGTGCATCCAAACGGTGCAGCGGTGTACGACTTCATGCCTTTTCACAATATGAGCGATGAAGATCTTACAGCAGTCATTTCCTATTTACGTGCACAAAAACCTGTAAGAAATCAGGTGCCTGAGAATGAACTGAATATAATGGGAAACATTGTGAAAGCGTTTTTGGTAAAACCAGTTGGCCCTACCGGTAATGTGCCTAAAACTGTGACAAAAGATACGACTGCTGCCTACGGAAAATATATTGCACTAAGTGTTGCAGAGTGCAATGGTTGTCACACACAAAGAGACCTTTCCGGAGCGTTCATTGGTGAGCCCTTTGGCGGTGGCGGTGAGGTGGAGGGCTTTATCACACCTAACCTTACACCCGATTCAACCGGCAGAATATTTAACTGGTCAAAGAAAAATTTTATTGATCGCTTTCGTATGGGCAAACTTATTCCTGGTAGCCCAATGCCGTGGAATTCATTTAAGCGCATGGACGATGACGAATTAACAGCGGTGTACAACTACCTTAAAACGCTGAAACCTGTAAAAACAACAACTATAAAAAAATAGGTTTCTCCGACACAGATTGGACTCCCGTTATGCGCATTTAATACCTGCACATAACGGGAGTTCTTTTTGCTTATTGATAAAGAAACGCAATGCTTATCTTTAAACTTGCACCAGGTTACCAACAATTGCTGCTGGTCATTTTTTGACAAAAATAAAACCTTGCAAAAAGCGCTTGCCACCTCATGCATATTGACGAGTTTAACCATATTATAGATTACTGGATCACCGAATTGAACCAATATACCTTCGAACAGATCTGTGCGAAACCTTCGGACAAAAGCTGGTCGCTTGGCCAGTTGTGTATGCACCTAATAGAAAACACAGACTACTACGCAAATCAAATCCTCATTTGTATAACGAACAATGATTTTATGAATGAAGAAGCTGCAGCGGCAGCAAAGAATATGTTCGATAACAATGATTTCCCCGATAAATTAATTGAGGGCCCTACAGCAAATGCGCTAACAATGCAACCCGCAAGTAAGGAGCAATTGCATACGGACATGCTCTCTCTAAGAATTAAAATGAATGAAGCGGCCGCTCTAATGGCGAAAAGCAATTATAAGGGAAAAACAAAGCATCCGGGATTGAATTACTTTAGTGCAGGAGATTGGCTGCAATTTGCAGAAATGCATTTCCGTCATCACCTCAGGCAGAAGACAAGGATTGATATTTTTCTAAAACAACTGAGTGCTAAGAGCTAATTTTGCAGATTACAACTCGATTCTATTCAAGAAAACAAAATGAAAATATTCATCGCAGGCTCAGGCAAATTGGCAAGCGCAATACTATCCGCATCAATATCATTTCCTTCATGTGAAGTACAAAAGTGGGAAACTGATTTTGCAACAACAAACGAAAAAGCGATTGTCGTTCACGCCGGTTCGGGCAGGCAATTGGACGAGTGCATTGCGTTTTGCAAAAAAACGGGATCCATCTTTGTGGAACTTTCAACGGGTCTTTCAACCGAAAATATGGAGGCGGACTTTACATTGATCGTCTGTCCAAATACTTCAATTTTATTATTGAAGACAATGAACATGCTGAAACTATATGGGCAGTATTTTTCAAAAGATAAAATTTCCATTATAGAATCTCATCAATCTGCGAAACAATCTGTTCCTGGTACGGCTTACAACTTTGCTAACTCATTGAACTTTCCTGCAAATGACATCCAGTCCATTAGAGATGCAGAGACCCAATTAAATGAAGTGGGCATATCTGCAGAATATCTTGGCAAACACGCCTATCACAAAATAATTATTGAAGATGGGCCCGACCAGGTAATCATTGAAACAAAAGTGCTCGGGCATGATTCATACGTCAATGGTGTCAAAAAAATTATCAATGCTGTTCTTTCAAATTCATTCGAGAAAAGAAAGTATAATGTATTGGAGCTGATTGATAGAAATATGCTGTAGATAGTTTCTACAGCATATCACAATAAGAACCGATAAAAACTTCTGCTCCATTCATCTTCATCTCGCAGTAATGCTGACCGTATTTTCTGAGAGCACAGCTCCTTGTTTCCATTCGTGTTTGCCTTGTATAGCATTTAAAACAAGCACATCTGTGTAGCGTGAGGCCTGCAGTTTAGTGGCTGCTTTATAAACAACGTTAGAAGGCGCCCCCATGTCAAAATTCAATTGATCTACTTTCACAGATTTTGCTACGGCCTGATAAATCTGTCCAGATGCCGCTTTTACATTGGATTCCTGCGAATCCAATTTTAGTGTTCTCGATCCTTTTTCATACACCCAGTTTGGGTTGTTGAGAATACCAAAAGACAGTGTCCCTACAGAATTAGTAGAGCAGTCTTTTAATGCCGTAAGTTTTTCACGGATCGTTAATTGTCCATCGGCATCTGATTCACATCTAATATCTGCTTGAATATATTTCCCATGCTGCACTACCATGTTTACGACGAAGCTGTTTTTTGTTTCTTTTACGTCGACAGATTTTAGTACAACACGCTGCAGTGTATCATTTACAGATATAGATCCGATGCCGTTTCGCTGATCAGGGGAAATAATATGATCTTTTGCGAGCGGCATTAACTGAATCATTATTTTTTCTCCCCAGGAAATACTATGGAATGCATTTTTCGTTCTGTTGATAAGAATCTTGCCATCAACAAAATAGTTGATCCCCGTTTTTTGCAAGGCAGGCCGTAATTCTTTTTGTGCAAACTGTAACTCCAGCCATGCTTGCGCCAACCAATAGCTTAAGTGTCCCTGGGCGGAAGGGAAATAGTTTTCGCCTGGTGCATAAATGGCTCCGTCTTGATTTCTTTGTTGCATTTTTTCTGCAGCTTCAAGCCCGCTCCTCAGAAAATAAACCGCCTCGGGGTCGTTAAATCTTGCTACGGCTGCTGCGTGTGCGGGCATCCAGTCGGCATTCCTGAATATTGCCCAATCCTGACCGTTCGGATAGCAGTAGCCGCCATCGGGTAAAAACAATCGCTTTTGATTGTTATAAATCTGAGGCAGATTGTATAAAAAAGCCTGAAGTGGTTTTCTTCCCGACAATAAATAATAGACGTCATTTTCTGCATTCTGAATCCAGGCACCCATATAATCAGGATGAACAATGTCGTGGTTCTCCAAAGTAAAATCGTTGTAAATATTGGCACCGTTAAATTGTTTTGATACAGGTACGTTGTCTACAATGGTGGTTGCAGTGGAATCGGTTGGACGCTGATAACTGGACATGGCCCATTTTTGCAGCGCTTTTTCCCATCTGGCATATCGTGAATCATTTGGCATTAGCAACAATGCTGAAGAAATCACCTGGCTGTCCCACGCATTTTCTTCTGATTTGCTATCTAATTTAAGCTGATGTGGAGGATTGTCGGCTGCGATCCTGTCTGCTTCATGTGCCACAACATTCCTTGCTCCTTTTTGAATATCAGCCGGCAGTTCATCCCATACATACCAGGCGGCATCTCCCATTAGGGAAGCCCAAAGTGCCGATTGCCAAGCATCTCCCCACGCTTTGCCGTCTTCTGTTTTTAAATCTCCTACTTTATGTGTACGCACCATATACCTGAGCATAGGAATAATTTCTTTCTGCAACATTTCTTTTTTTGATATTCCAACAGCGGTTTCATCATATTTTCCAAAACGGTACAGAAAAGACAAACTGGCTGCACAAGCAGCGTTTGGACGAATGAACGCTTCTGCTGATCCGCTTTTGGTGATTAGCTTCATAGAAGAATCGCCTTTCCAGTTTTGCATTTCGCCACGAAGGTGATGCACTTGCTTTTCAATTAGCAGGTAGATCCTGTCTCTCTCCTGCTGATACAGTGGATTTTCTTTTAAGTGACAGGGCAATACACCTGCATCGCCACTTAGCTCACTTTGTGCTTTTAGATTATAGGGCAATATTGTTCCTAAAAAAAGCAGGGTATATAGGAGTGTCTTCACTTGTATGTTCTTTTATAATGTTGCGTGCGATTAATATTTCATGCAATGGTTCACTTTCGAATCAACGATAGCAACTTGCAGTTCCCATAATCGATGAACTGTACGCATGCTAATAGTCTACATGATAATCCTTCTTAAAGGATTGACTGTTCCACGCCTTCTTCGAGGTCCAGTCAGCAGCGGGATCAGTCCAGAACTTATTATCAGCAGGTAAGCCAAGCGGTAAGAATCCTAAAGTAGCCATGTACAAACTTCCGGTTGAAGTATAGCTATCAGCAATCATAGGTTGCGAACCGCAGAAGCCCAATACCAGCCAGCCATTGCTGTCAAAGTTATTGCACTGGTCATACATGCGGTGCATTACTGCACTCACAGCGCAACGAACCTGTGCAGGCTGAATGTACTCCGGTAATTTTTCCATCAAAGCCACTTGGCCCAGCGCCTGGAACGCCGCTGTACGATAAGTGCTGGAACGACCAAATGCGGGATAAGTTCCTTCTGGACTGATAATCCGCTCCGAAAATTCTGAATAACGGATCATGCGTTTCAAAGCAAGGTCGTAGTCTTCTGCTTTAACTCTATTTTTTGCTAACAGCACTTTAAAAAAATCGACAAGCATAGGATGAATAACATAACTATTGTAGTAATCCATACTAAAGGAAGGTCCATCACTATACCATCCATCTCCTACATACCATTCTTTAATTTTATTTTGTGCGTATTGAATACGTACAGGATCAGCCTGCTCACCAATAGACATTAAGAAAGCTTCATTAATACCGGCAAATAGTAACCAGTTGTTATAAGCACCAGTCCTGGTACGTAAAGCTTTAAACTCTTCTGCTACTCTTCTCTTGGTTAGAGAATCCAAAGGCTCCCACAGGGCTTTAGGCGCTCTTAAAAATGCCTGTGCCATGTACGCCGCATCCACGATCGGCTGGCTCTCGGTTCTAAAATTCAAATAATCAGGGCTTGCCGGATCCACTGCATTAACGATACCTTTCAGTAGTGCTGAACGCAGTTCCTTACGCATCTTTCCTTCCTTTGTATCATCATCCGGTAACGCAAGCCAGGGTGCCACTCCAGCCATGGTGCGACCAACGGCTTCCAAATGAGTTACTTTCTTATAAAAATCGGGTTTTGCACCTGGCGGTACTTCAACAGGCATATTTTTCCTCAATGTATTATTGGCCAGGTTAAATATCACCGGCGAAGCCATTTTATACAACAAATTGCTCCAGTATTCGCGATCCTGCTGTCCGGTTGTTACGGCCGGCTTAGGTTCCTTATTCTTTTGTGCCGTTACATTAACGTGAAATATTCCACCCCACAAAAACAGGGTACATAAGACTAGCTTCAATTGTTTGTTCATCCTGGTATTGTTTTCAATTAGTGTTTGGCAGTAAGTTGAATCATTTCAGTGCCTGCCATTAAAAAAGCGCCTACTCCGTATACTGCGGTCATATCACGAGTAACCTTTCTTGGATCGGCACCAACAGGTTGTACCCAACATAATTTACCATCGGAGTCAACTGCATTTGCCAATGCCTGCCATCCTTTTTTAACTGCTGGTAAGAACTTCTTTTTATCAAGGTATCCATTGTTTACTCCCCAAGCCAAGGCATAGGTGTAGAGGCCAGTACAACTGGTTTCAGGATTGGGATAGCTATCAGGATCAAGGAGACTAGCATGCCAGTAACCCTCTTTGCCTTGTAGCGACGCAATTTTTGTTGCCATTTCAACAAACAACTCTTCATAAAACTTTTTGTTTTTGAAATCAGCAGGTAGTTCCTGGATGATCATCGGCAAACCGGCTAACACCCAGCCATTTCCTCTGCCCCAAAATACCTGTTGTCCGTTCGCTTCTTTCTTGTTGAAATACTCATCATCCCTGTAAAACAAATGCTCCTTCTTATCGTAGAGGTAATTATAGGTGTAATGGTATTCGCTATCGAGGAATTCCATGTATTGCTTTTTACCTGTAATAGTTGCCATTTTGGCCCACACAGGAGGCGCCATAAATAAGGCATCGCACCAGCTCCACCGTTCGGTGCAAAAACTATGCGGCTCAAAAGTGTGTTTAAGGCTTCGTGTAGAAGGATACATCAATATAAAATCAAAGTAATTCTCCATGGGGCGATACATGGCCTTATCGTTGAAGGCGCGATACATTTGCGCATACATCATCCCAACGGCGTAGTCATCTGCGTGATAACGTAAAAACGGATTGACCTCCAGGTTTTGAGCCCAATGTAATTTTTTTCCAACGCCTTTCAGCCAGTTAAAAGCTGTACTATCGCTGTTGCATTTTGCGTACTCCACCATACCATTGTATAAAACAGCATCTTCCCAATCGGCGGTTGTGTTGCCGGCATTCTTTTGTAACATTTGCCATTCGGCAACTTTCTGCATGATTTTTCTTATCGAGTCTTCCCTTATATATTCGGAAGACTGCCCATTCGCAGTTACTATACATGCAAACAAACAAAAAACGGCAGCCATCCTTTTTATGAAACCAGGTGAAGTTAATCTGGGGTTTGATAAACTTGTCATAGGCAATTTTCTACTCTTTTATTTTGTTGATAGGGCAATTACAACCTTTCGGTTCACGCTTAAAAGTACTTTATAGTGTTAATTAAAGTGCAAACAACCGTTTGCGTAAATAATTTTAATCAAACGGTTGCGTAACAAATGTGCGCTTTCCTTAACTAAGTTTGGTAAAAATGAGTATACCGTTCATGCGTACAGCGGGAACAAGGGGACCATTATTTCGTAAAACGTACGTAGTAAAGTATCAATAATGTAAACCAAGCTCTAGTTTGGAGCCTTTTAACCTCAATTAATTAAAACGCCAATAATGAAAATTGTATTTGGTTTTTCTTTCTTGTTAATCACACTCTCTCTGTCCTGGCACACAGGCTTTACACAGAAAAAGCAGGACGACACAAAAACATTCTGGAAAGAAAATTTTAATTCGGGTGCAAAACCTGAAGGATGGGAATTTCCGGAGGTTGGAAAATGGGACCCCGAATGGATTGTAACCGACCAGCCGTTTCCGGGATCATATAAATACCAGCAACAGGCACCTCCTATTGCTTCTAAAAGCCGGAAATCGTTCTTAATGTTCCAGGCCGGCTATTTCACAGACGAAGATGTAGACAGCTGGGCAAAAAAGAAAAAATATCCCGATGGTTACGTAATCTCTAAAGCCATTAATTGTACAGGGAAAAATTCTGTTATACTAAGGTTCCAGCAAAAATTTCGCTGGTGGGATTATAAACAAAAAGATTCAGCAGGTTTGTTTGTTGGAATCAGTACAGATAAAAAGCATTGGAAAGATTATGATGTAAGAAACAATGTTCCTTCTGCAACTGATATGTTCACACCGTTAAGCGAAGAATTGAATATTACAGATATAGCAGCTAATCAGCCTGCAGTTTACATACGTTTTTACTGGAAAGGTTTTATGGGCTGGTATTGGATGGTTGATGATGTGGAACTGGCAGAAGCCTATCAAAATGACTTATCGGTATTGCAGCTAACATCTCATACCGAAGAAAATAATAAGTTTACCAAGAATGATGTACTGAAAATTAAAATTAAAAACTCAGGAACGGCAACCGTTTCAACGGATTTTGATGTACTGGCCGATGTAGATGGTAAAGAGCTAAAAGTAACTGGAGACGCAAAGATCCATCCACTACAGCCCAACGAAGAAAGAGTCGTTAGTTTTCCTGCGATTGATTTGACAAATTCTCCTGTTCATAAACTGCATTTCTCTGTAAACCTTAAAGGAGATGAAAACAAGGCCAATGACAACCTATCTGTAAAAATAAATTCCTCCGCATTATCCATTGGAAATATGACGGGATATAAAGTGTCTGATAATGTTTGTGAAATTATTTCTGGTGTATCCAAATTTAAAGTAGCCTATTATGCTGATGACATTTTCCGGATATGGTTTAGCCCCGATGGAAATTTTTCTGCTCCGGATGATATTGTAATTAACCTGCCTACGCAAAATTTGCCTTCTATAAAAGCAACAGATAAGGGAGCCTATGTTTTATTAAATACCAAAACAACGGCACTCAGGATATACAAAAAAGCTATTCGTTTTGCTTTGTATGATGCTTCCAATACAAAGGTCGTTTGGGAAGAAAGCAAACCGATGGAATTTGGTCCACGCACCACGCAATTTATGTCTCGCAGCAAAAATGAATACTTCTATGGCTGCGGAATGCAGAACGGATATTTTTCTCACCGGGATACAGAAATGATGATTGAAAAAGGTGGTGGCTGGGATAACGGAGGAAGACCCAATCCTGTTCCTTTTTACATGAGCTCAAATGGCTACGGTGTTTTGAGAAACACCTTTGATGCGGGCATTTACAGCTTTAAACAAAACATGCGATTTACGCACAACGAAAACCGTTTCGACGCCTTTTATTTTACAGGCGGATCATTAAAAAATATTTTAGAAGAATATACGCGTATAACCGGCCGGCCGTTTTTAATGCCTCGCTGGGCATTAAGTATGGGCGATGCCAATTGCTACAACAGAGGCACAAAAGGAGGAACAGGATTTAAGGGAACAACTCCTGATGTAATAACCAAGGTTGCAGATGAATATATCAAACACGATATGCCCCGTGGTTGGATTTTGCCTAATGATGGTTATGGTTGCGGATACGTACAACTGGATTCTACTATTAACGAACTTCATAAACGCGGCTTCTACACGGGGTTATGGACCGAAAACGGCGTAGAAAAAATAGCACGTGAAGTGGGGCAACTAGGCTCAAGATTATGCAAACTGGATGTGGCATGGGTGGGCCCGGGTTACAAATATGCATTGGATGGATGCAAGGCTGCTTATAACGGTATTGAGAACAACAGTGATGGCCGTGGTTTTGTGTGGAGCGTGATGGGCTGGGCAGGCACACATCGTTATAGTGTAGTATGGACCGGAGATCAGTCATCAAGCTGGGAGTACATTCGCTTTCATATACCTACCGTTATCGGCTCAGGACTGTCTGCACAAAACTGTGCTACAGGAGATGTTGATGCCATCTTCGGAGGAAGTGATTCAACTTACGTAAGAGATCTGCAATGGAAATGCTTTACGCCTGTACTAATGACCATGAGCGGATGGGCAAAAAAAGACAAGCAACCATATGTATATGGCGAACCCTATACTTCTATAAACAGAAAGTATTTACAACTGAAATTGCGTCTCACTCCGTATATGTACACTTATTGCAATGAAGCCTACGAGAAAGGCACGCCTACAGTAAGAGCAATGGTATTGGAATTTCCAAAAGATTCTATTACCTGGGGCAAGCAAACGCAGTACCAATACATGTTAGGCGAATCTTTCCTGGTGGCTCCTGTGTACAAAAAGGAGTGCAAGCGCGACAGCATTTATCTGCCAAAAGGCAAATGGTATGACTATTGGGATGGTACGGAGTATACCGGCAACAAATGGATCAACAATTATGATGCGCCTCTTGATAAATTACCGCTGTTCGTAAAAGCAGGCGCCATTATTCCCATGTATCCACAAATGAATTATGATGGAGAGCGCCGTGCTGACACATTAACATTGGACATTTTTCCTTCAGGGAAATCGATGTTCAATTTATACGAAGATGATGGATTGACAAGAGAACACAGAAATGGTGCATCTGCTAAAACGTTAGTTACTGTTATCGCGGGTAAAGAAACAACTGTTACAGTTAATGCTGCCAAAGGCGACTACAAAGGCAAATACTTAACGCGCAACTATGTATTGCAAATACACAATATGGCTAAAGTTGCTTCAGTGATGGAAAACACAAAACAGTTGAAACAATGTGCTTCGATGATTGAGTTCAACACAGCCGCATCTGGATTTTATCTGAATGGAAATATACTATTGGTAAAATCAAACAACCTTAGCACAAGTGGGACACAGCATTTTTTAATTAAATAATTATAATTACATGTAGAAGTTAAGATTTAATCTGACAGTTGGGGTAACTTTAAGTTACCACACTTTCAATCACCCCAAAATGTCAGATTATGAATCAAGAATCTAAGTTAATCAAAACCAAGCTAGGTTTATTGAATTTAGCTGACCACTTGAACAATGTAACGAAGGCATGTAAGCTGATGGGTTACAGTCGAGACAGCTTCTACAGGATCAAACAATTGTACGACACAGGCGGCGAAGGACTGGAGTGCCGGCATTGTGGAAAATGCAACCATCAATGACTTGTCCAAAGAAGCTATTGAAAAAGCAAGAGCGAATTACGCGGGCAAAAATCAACATTTAGCATCAGAGATCGTACTATGGGATGATGCTACGTTTTTGAACAAAGCAAAGATCACCATCAAAGGCAAAATCACAAGGACGGCCATATTGCTATTGGGTAAATCAGAATCAGAACATTTTATCAATCCCGCTACCGCTAAAATATCGTGGATATTGCGGGACAAGGATAATATGGAAAAAGATTACCAGCACTTCACCTGCCCCCTGCTATTGAATACAGAGGAAGTGTATAAGAAGATAAGAAATCTGAAATACCGTTACCTGCCCGAGGGCACACTTTTCCCAGAAGAGGTGGATCAGTATGATGCCTACATTATAAGAGAGGCGCTGAACAACTGTATTGCTCATCAGGACTATACCTTAAGTGGTAAGATCAATGTGGTGGAGCATGAAGACGGCAAGCTTGTGTTTATCAATTCCGGTAAATTCATTCCATCCAGTGTAGAAGAAGTTGTTATTTCAGATGCACCGGAACCCACTTACCGAAATCCCTTTTTGGTAGAGGCGATGATCAACCTGAATATGATAGATGCCATTGGCAGTGGTATAAAACGCATGTTCAATATTCAGCGAAAAAAGTTTTTCCCTTTGCCTGATTATGAGTTTACCGGCAACAAGGTAAAACTTACGATCACTGGTAAAGTAGTAGACATCAACTATGCAAGGAAGGTCGCAGCCATTCCTGACTTGAGCCTTCTGGACATTATCGCTTTGGATAAAGTTTCAAAATCGAAACCACTCGATGATGATGAAATCAGTAAACTTAAAAACAAAGGGCTGATAGAAGGAAGAAAACCTAATTTTCATATATCAGCGACAGTTGCCAAAGCCACCGGCGAAAAAGAAGACTATATCAAACACCGTGGTATAGACGATGAATATTGTCAGAAAATGATCTTAAATTATCTTAAAAAATTTGGAGAAGGGAGAAGAGAGAATTTTGAAAAAATGCTTTTTGATAAACTGCCTGATGTGCTGGATGCGACACAAAAAAGAAATAAGATCAAAAATATTTTGCAAAAAATGAAGCGGGAAAAGTTGATCAAACCCAACGAGGACAAAGGATGGATTTTAGACGTGACTTAGACGTGACTTAGACGTGATTTAGACGTGATTTAGACGAAAATTAAATCCAATTAGTTGAATATTAATTGATTAAGCAGCCGTTTTTTGACACAAATAAAGGGACAAAAAGGAACAAAAAGGGACAAAATGGGAACAAATACTACTGAAAAAGGACTTGAAACTTTTATTGCAGACCACTTAGTAAATGAAAACAAATATTTACTTCGCCCAAATACTGCCTATAACAATGTCAGCTGTCTGGATAGCGAGCTGCTCTTTCAGTTTTTAGAAAGCACCCAACCCAAAGCAGTAGCCAAACTTAAAACACATCATAAGGATCTGTACGAACAAAAGATTATAAAACGCCTCAACGATCAGATACAACAGAAAGGCATAATCGAAGTATTGCGCAAAGGCATTACAGATGGGTTTACTGATACAAAATTGCATTTGTTTTACGACAAGCCTGTGTCTAATTACAATGTGACTGCAAGGGATTTATACCAGTCCAATTTGTTTTCCGTGATGAGGCAGATGTACTACTCTCCCAGCAATAGAAACTCGCTTGATTTGGTTACGTTCATCAATGGTATCCCCGTAATAACGTTTGAATTAAAAAACGAACTTACCAAACAATCGGTACAACACGCCATAAAACAATACAAGCAAGACCGCGATCCAAAAGAAGAACTGTTTCGATTGGGACGACTTATTGTCAACTTTGCTGTAGATACCGAAGAAGTATGGATGTGTACAAAACTGGATGGTGATAAATCATACTTTCTTCCCTTCAATAAAGGCAATAATAATGGCGCAGGTAATCCGCTTAACAAAGGCATCAAAACAGATTATCTGTGGAAGGAAATATTGACAAAGAGCAGCGTTACAGACCTTATTCAGAATTTTGTAACACACATCAAAAAAGCAAAAGACGTCCAGGAGAAACTGATTTTCCCGCGTTATCATCAACTTGTGGCTGTTCGCAATTTGCTGTCGGACGCACAGGTAAATGGTTCGGGGCAAAAATATTTGATTCAGCATTCCGCAGGTTCCGGCAAATCCAATTCCATTTCGTGGTTGACGCATCAGCTGGTTGGTTTGCATGATAAGCAGGGTAGTAAAAATATTTTTGATAGTGTAGTAGTGATAACCGACCGAAGGGTGCTGGATGCGCAGATAAGAAACAATATCAAACAATTTGCGCAGGTAAATGGCGTGGTGGAAGCTATTACAGAAGGCAGTAAGCAGCTAAAGCAGGCACTGGAAGAAGGTAAAAAAATCATTATCACCACCATTCAGAAATTCCCGCATATAGTAGAAGAAATAGGAGAATTGCCTGGCGCGAACTTCGCTATCATCATAGACGAAGCACACAGCAGCCTGAGCGGACAAATGGCAAGAAAATTAAATGAGGCTTTGTCTAAAACCGATGAAGATGATGAGATAGAAACAGAGGATCATGATACCATAACGGGCGAAGACCTGATAACAGACCTGATCATATCGAGAAAGCTGTTGCCCAATGCGAGTTATTTTGCATTCACCGCAACACCCAAAAACAAAACACTCGAATTGTTTGGCGTGCCATTTCAGGAAGGTGATAAAACGAAATTCAAGGCATTTCATTTATACTCCATGAAGCAGGCCATAGAAGAAGGCTTTATTATGGATGTACTGCAAAACTATACGACCTATCAAAGTTACTATGCCTTACTTAAAAAAATAGAAGACGATCCTGAATATGATAAGCTTAAGGCACAAAAGAAATTAAAAGCTTATGTGGAAAGCCATGAGCACGCCATAAAAAAGAAATCAGCTTTGATGATTGAAAATTTTATGGAGAATGTTATTCGCAAAAAGAGAATGGGCGGTTTGGCAAAGGCGATGCTGGTAACAGGTACAAGAGCCAATGCTGTAAAATATAAAATAGCCTTTGATGAATATCTGCGAAAAATAAACAGCCCTTATAAAGCCATTGTTGCATTTTCAGGCGAGATAGACGGACAAACAGAAGCTAACTTAAATGGTTTTTCAAGTAACGCCATTCCTTCAGAATTTGACAAAAATGAATATCGATTTTTGCTAGTCGCGAACAAATATCAAACGGGCTTTGATCAACCATTGCTGCATACCATGTATGTAGATAAAAAATTGGGAGGTGTAAATGCTGTGCAGACCTTGTCCCGCTTAAACAGGAGTCATCCCTTAAAGAAAGACACCTTCGTGTTAGATTTTGCCAACACTGCAGATGACATTAAAAGTGCGTTTGATCCTTACTTTGAAAGCACCATTTTGGGAGATGCTACAGATCCTAACAAGTTGTTCGATCTGCAGGACGCCTTGGATAATTTTCAGGTATACACCAAAGAACAAGTTACGGATTTCTCGGATAAAATATTGGGGAAGGTGGCTGTAGATCAACTGCATGCAATACTAGACAGCTCATCTGCCATTTTCAGAAATGACCTGGCAATCGAACAACAAGTCGACTTCAGAGCTAAGGTAAAGACCTATGTTCGTTTGTATATTTTTCTTTCTCAGATCGTACCCTTTGAGAACCCTTATTTGGAGAGGCTCTACATCTTCTTAAGTCATTTGCAAAACAAATTAGGAGGTGAAGCTCCTATCGACATGGCACAAGGTATTTTGGACAATATTGATATGGATAGTTATCGTTTGCAGTTGGAAGCAACAAACAATATTGCAATGGAACAGGGCGAAGAGTTACAACCCATGCCCACAGATATGAGAAGTGGCATATCTGATTCAGATATTGACAATCTTTCAAATATTCTGAAAACTTTTAATGACCGTTACGGGACAAAGTTTGAAGATGTAGACAAAGTAAGAGAAATGGCAGCAAGCGTTGCCAAAGATGTTGCAATAAAAAACTCAAATCATATAACTGTTTAATAATTTCAACAGGTCTTTCCTTGCTGTATAATATGCCCGTAGTTTTTGGCGCAAAGGCTGTCAATTTATCGCCGAGTATACAATCGTAAACAGGTACCTTAACGAGCGTTATTTCGCCTTCAGATTCAAGCCACTCATGTTCTATTGGATAGTCAATAACTTTAGGGTAAGGGTTGGGTGTGTGAAGAACATCTAAAAGAATAGGCTCCTCTCCATAATTTGTGTCGATTTTACTTTCGTAATAAAGCTTATAATGCGTAACCGGTGCCTCCATAGCAGCTTTTCGTTCATTGTTCGATTCCCATCTAGTAAACAGCCCGTTACCAATAATTTTATCTAATACTTTAGTTATTTCTTTTTCGGTGTGCTTGGTAATGATATCTATGTCAATTGAAAATCTTTTAGGGGTTTTTGAAGTGAGCAACAATGACGTACCTCCTTTGAAAATCAAATCAAGATTGTTTATCCTTAATTGCTCTAAAAGCACTAATGCATTAATGACTTTTTCAATCATTTTGGGGTCAACCTTTTTCCCTAGCTTGGTTCTCAAGCCGGTAATCCAGTCCAGTGTATATGTTGAGGATTTTATCATTGGCTATTTTTTGGCAAAAAAGCTACTTATTTGCCAATGTTTTGTTTAAAAGTGATTCGATTTTGTCAAGCTGATTTCGCCTTCTCGCGTATCGCTTTATTTTACTTGTGTTTATTGAATATTTTGATCGTGCTGTTTTGAAAATAAAGTCAATTTCACTTTGCTGAGCAGCGAATAGGTCTTTATCTGCTACACAGTCCACGAGCAACTTCTCCAATGAAGCAATCCTAACTCCCTCTTGTTCTATAATGGGGGACTCCGATATCAACGGCTGCACTATAATGACCTCATTGAAGTTTGCTATGTACATATTGAAAATATCTTCAGTAGGATTTAAGAAAACTTTTTTGCTTACATCTGTCATGGAATTAAAAACGGCCTCAGCGGAATTCTTTTCTACCTCAATTACCAAGTAGTAGCGGAATAACTGGTGCAACATTAAGTCATTGAACCATCTACTATCCCACACGCAGATCTGTACATAGGGAAATTCCTTAGAAATTTTGTTATGAATTCGTTTTAACGAAGAGGATATTGCGGGAGTAAAATTATTTTCAGCAATGATGCTATATATCCCTTGACTTGGACTATTGATTAGACCTTGCTTTTTTAATTGATGCAATTTCCATGTAAATGATGACAGATTCACGCCGGAGTCGAAACTATAAACATAAGAGAACAGCTCTCTTTTTGACAAGGTTTGCTGAGACTGCAATACATTTAAAATGATCTGTCCATAGTCTTTCATTAGTATTTGTAAAGGGTTTAAAACATCTGAAATAAAACTAAACTTTGGCAAAAGTAGACCGTTTTTGCCAAAGTTTATAGTATTTTTTAAAAATTATTTTCACAGGTCATTGCCGACAAGCAATTAAAAAAATATCCAATCCGAACTCCTGTTTAAACAATCTAGTTATCGTCAAAATTAGTAGGCGCTCTACCCTTTTAAAACATTTTTCTGCAAATACCTTTCTACATAATTATCTACCGAAAATTCAGATTCCTCCTTTTGGTCTTTCATCCATTTTAGTATTTCATCCTTTTTGAACCTGTATTGATTGCCAATCTTGATAAATGGAATTTCACCTTTAGCACATTTTGCATATATAATATTGGCATCAAGACCAATGAACCCAGCGAGTTGCTTTACACTCATAACTTCATTGCTTTTCGACGCTTCATTGGTCTCGTCCTTTCCAATTAGCAATTCCTTCAAAAGCATTTTGATCTCATCAACATGCTTTTCAATATTCTCAAGTCTTTGCTCCAGCTTTAATTGTTGCATATCTTTTGATTTACAGTTAATGAAGGTTTTGATGCAGCTTTCGCTCTATTTGTATCTGGCACCTGGGCGTAGATCTGTGTAGTCTTAACATGCTTATGGTTAAGCATCTTGCTAACAATGTAAATATCTTCTCCTTTCTCAATAAGATTGGTAGCATATTTATGTCGCCAGTTATGAAACTTTGCTTTATCCTTCAACCCCACTTTTTCAAACCAGCTAATTAATTTGCTTCGAATTCTTGAGTAAATCAGATCGGGGAAAATGAGCCCGTCGCCTTGCTTGATTTCACCGAGTACGTCGACAGCCTCTTGATTTATATAGTGTTTAAAACAACGGTCGGGTTTTGGATCAATAAAATGGATATACCAGGTATTTAGACTAGTGGAATAATGAAGATCATTCCATCTCAAAATTTTGAGCGCACTAAATCTGCAGCCTGTTAATAGTGCAAATATGGAAGACCTAAATACAAGTTCATCCTCAACCGGATTTGCAAGTAAAAGTTGCAATTCATCATCGTCTATAATCTGACGAAATGTATCAACATTACTTATCCGAGGAACACGAAGCGTATAATCTTCCGATAGAAATCTATCCAAAAATGCCTGCTGCACGATTAATGAAAACTTATCGTAGTATGATGCCGCCGAATTTTGAGTAAGTTTCGCAAACTTTGATTTCAACGATGTGGATGTCAACAAATATTCTTTGAATTTTTGAAGAAGTCGATCATCAACGTCTTTGAACTTACAATTGTTGCCGACAAATCTTTTCAAATATTTTATTGCAGTTTCATAATGTGTAGTATCAACTTTATCTCTTTGTTTGTTGCGAATAAAATTCAACGCATAGGCAAAAAAATCAGCGTCCAGTACATCTTTGTTGTAAAGACCATTTGCATCCAGCATCAAGGCTTTCATTCTCTTGATATAGATTTTTTCGGCAATTTCCTGATACAATAGGTTTTCTTTTTTTTCAATAGCAGTAACTGGCTTTTCATGTAAATGCAGGTCCAAAAATTCTCGTCTGGTATACACCTGTTTTTGCGGGTTCCAAACTGGCGGATAGTAATCGATGTACAAGCTGTACTTACCTGACTTCAATAATTTTTTTCTTAGTTTACCTCATAACTCCTCATTTTTACTCATTAAGTAATCAAGCACACTTGGCTTATTAAACAACAATCTCTTTCCAAGTTTTACCTTTGGAAATTCACTCGTTTTGATAGCACGATACAAAGTCCTTTCACTAACACCTAATAGTTCGGAAAGGTCACAGATATTGATCCAATCTTTTTCAAGACGCTTATTCTTGACGGTTGCCCTTCCTCTATCCCTTTCTTTTTTTTCGGTGCAATAGGTATTTAATAACTGGTAATTGGTGTCCAAGATTACCGAGGTTATTTTCTCCTCTTTTTGTCTCTTCTTATAATCACGTTTGGCGCAATTGTCAGAACAGAACTTGGTCACGGTTGTCTTCGCAATGAACGTTTCATTACAATGCTGACAGATTTTTTTCAGCCGGATGTTAGAACTCATTTACTTACTTTTTTTATGCAATTGACGATCAGCCGCGCTAAACATTTTAGCTGACTAATACTGTCACCAACTGCCAGTTACTGACTATTACTGACTGTAACTGCCATGTTCTCCCCAATTGTCCAGTTGATTTGTACCTTTCAAAAAACTTTTGAAAAGGTACAAATAAGGGAATCCAAGGCAATAAAAAAGGAAATAAAATGTAGTAGATTAAAATGTTATAGCGAGTTGATCTTCAATCAACTAAGTAAGTTAAAATAACCTGAGTAAAGAGTTGGTTAGCCTACTATTTGCCGATACAGAACTTACTAAAAATGTAATCCAGCTGATCTTCGTTAGTAATCTCACCGGTTATCTCACCTAAGAAATGAAGACAGCGGCGGATATCAAGAGCAAGTAAATCTCCTGGCAGTTTGTTATCCATTCCGTTAACAATATCTGCAAGTGAAGTCGATATTTTTTGCAGCGCTTCGTAGTGGCGGGCATTTGTCACGATGGTTCCTTCCGTTTGAACATTGCCTTGCAACACCATATCAACCAATCTTTCTTTCAACACTTCTATATAACAATGCTCCTTAGCCGAAATAAATAATACGTTTGGCAAATTGCCAAATGCCAAACGAACTGACTCTTCGTTGGTGTTGTCAATTTTATTGGCAACCAGAAGTATTTGAGAATTCTCTTTTTTGATTTCCTGCAAGATGCTTTCTATATCTGCCCTTGTGTTTGTGTTCACATCAAACAGATACAAGGCAACGTCTGCCTGTTGAATCTTTTCGCGGCTCCTTTCAACACCAATTGATTCAATGATATCGCTTGTGTGTTCGCGAATACCGGCGGTATCTATCAGGCGAAATAAAATGCCGTCGATATTCAATACTTCTTCAATCGTATCCCGTGTTGTACCTGCGATATCACTTACAATGGCACGATTCTCATTTAGCAAAGTATTGAGGAGCGTGGACTTGCCTGCATTAGGCTTTCCAACAATAGCAACCTGCACGCCGTTCTTAATTACGTTTCCCAGCTGAAAAGAATTCAGCAATGAGGTTGTTGTCGCGTAGGATCTTTTCACGAGATCATATAAACGCGTGCGATCAGCAAACTCTACATCTTCCTGTGAAAAGTCAAGCTCCAGTTCTATCAAAGCGGAAAAACTCAACAACTGATCCCGCAATTCTTTTAGATTGCCGGAGAATCCTCCGCGAATATTATGCAGTGCAGATTTTCTTGAAGCTTCAGAATTACTTGCTATCAAATCGGCTACCGCTTCGGCCTGCGTGAGATCGAGCTTGCCATTTAAAAACGCTCTTTGCGTAAACTCACCTGCTTTTGCGAGTCTTGCCCCTTTTTCAATACAAGCAGCAATCACTTGTTGCTGTACATATGGTGAGCCATGGCAAGAAACTTCAATTACATCCTCGCCGGTATAACTTGCCGGCGCCTTAAATAATGAGAGGACCACTTCGTCAAGAACAACATTGTTATTCTTTAACAATCCAACATGCAATGTATTAGCAGCTTGCTTCGCCAGGTCCTTGGAATGAAAAAGGTCATTTACTATTTCAATTGACTTTTTACCACTTAATCGGATGACCCCAATTGCTCCAATTCCCGGCGGTGTTGCCAACGCCACTATCGTATCATCCCAACCTGCTAATTTTCCAATCATGTAAAAAGATTTATTGACAAAAATAACTGAGAATCGTGAATGGTGAACCGGCAATCGTGAATGAGGCTGATCTTCTCGATATCCATAAAAAAACCTCTCCAAACTGGAGAGGTTTAATGTATTTCTGAAGTGTAAATATTATTCAGATTCCAAGCGGAAAGTAATCGGCTGTTTTTTATAGCTTTTTACCTGGCGACCGTTTTGAACGGCTGGAGTCCATTTACCACTTTTCTTAATTACACGAACAGCTTCTGCCTGTAATTCTTTCGGCCCGCTGATCGCTTCTACCTCGCTCACGATACCTTCTTTGTCCACGATGAACTGTACAACTACAGTACCCTGGATTTCAGCTTCCTGAGCTTCGGTTGGGTAAGTTAAGCTTTTGTTCAGGTAGCGTGCCCATGCACTTGTTCCACCGGGGTATTCAGACTCGATTTCCACTTTTGTAAAAGTCTTATCCCAGTCTTCCTCTACTTTTTTAGGACCTTCAACTACACCTTTACCAGCGTCAGATACAGGAGGGGCTACAACGCCTTCGTCTTTCACACCTTCCTGGTTTTTCGAACCGATTTTTACATCTTCAAGTTTTTCAACTTCTGGTGGTTTCTCGTCTTCTTTTACCTCTTCATCTTTTACAATCTTAGGAGGTGTAAATTTTGCCATCTCCACTTTTGGTGGCTCCACTGGTTTTGGTGGTGGAGGCGGAGGTGGCGGTTCATTCTTTTTCTCTTCTTGTTTTACTTCTTCCAATTGAACATCTTGCACTACCATTTCTTTGGTATCAGTTTTCTTTGCAAGCGCTTGTGAAACGAAATAACCCAGGAAGATAAGCAGACATAGAGACGCTGTAACAATCAAAGCTGTTACAATGCGCTTATTGTATGTCTTGCGTAACTCATAAGCACCATACGACTTGTTCCTGCCATCAAAAATGATGTCAAGAATGTCGGAGGTTAATATTTTGTTTACTTCCATCGTAAAGCTTTTTAAATTAGATTCATTTCATTAGTAATTCCACAAAAACAACCATTATTATTTTGCAGCACTACCTTCTGTAACTTTTATCAGTTGATTTTCAACATCAAAAATGTCTACCAGAGCGTAACGTTTTACATCGTTAATGGTCATTTCGTCCAATATGTCCACAGTGTTTTTGTAGGTAGCTTCCGGGCTAGCCTTGATAACCACTACAAAATCATTAGGATTGGTTGATTTCTTTTTATTCAAAATGACATCGCGTATATCTTTAAACGAAGCTGATTTAAAGTTAGAACCATCTGGTGCTAAAATACCTTCGTAATAGTATACCACGTCATTTTTTCCCAACAATAAACTAAGCGCTCCGGATTCTTTCGCTTTGTTCTGCTCTTCAGGCTTATCAGTATCCTTAGGCAGGTTAAGCTTCATAGCCGTGGGCTGGCTCATTGTTGTAGTGAATATAAAGAAAGTGATCAACAGGAATCCCAGATCCACCATTGGCGTAAGGTCAACACGTGTAGAAAGCTTTTTACCTTTCTTAACGCCGGGGCCTTTTTTATGGCCACCGCCTGATGTGTCCATTTCTGCCATATCGCAAAAATATTTTGGTTAAAAAAATTATTTACTCTTCTGCTGTTTTGCCTGCCATGTTCTTTTTATACAATTCAGAACCTTCAGGAACACCCTCTGCATTTGTAACCATTTGGAACTTCATCTGGTCATTTTTCTTAAATGCTTTAATAACTGCATCGAACGCAGGATATTTTGCATCGTTATCTCCTTTCACTTGCAGGCTCATTTTCTGACCCTGGAAAGCAGACACGGCTCCGCCGACCCATGTTATCAACTCATTATTTGCAGAATCAAGCACCGGAATACCAGGAAACTTCATTCCCTTGTAATCTTCAGGTGTTTTGGATGCCAAAGACTTTAATTGAGAAAATGGTACCCCTATAAAAGGAGCTTTTGCAAGACTTGCAATCTCAGCACTGCTTAAACCAAGATTTCTGTTGGTATTAACTGCTTCGAGCACTTCTTTTTTGGGAGCGTCATCAGATAAAGAAAAATAAACTTTTCCTTCTTTATCGATGGTTATCAGAACTACATCTTTTGATTCCGCTACTTTGGAAGACACCGAACTAGGTGTTACAACCGCAAGTGCTTCAGAAGGTTTAAATTTAGTTGTCAGGATGAAGAATGACAACAAAAGAAACGCCACATCACACATCGCAGTCATATCAATAGAGGTGCTCTTTCGCGGTAATTTAACTCTAGGCATGACTTAATTATTAATATTCACTATTTAGATTCAGTTATCGCCTTTTTCCATAAGGTGTGGCGAAATAATTTACTTATTTGTACAAAGAAGCGAAGCTCTGAGTCAAAGTAAATCCTGATTCGTCGATGCCGTAAGTGATACTATCGATTTTTGTAGTAAATACGTTGTACATGATGATAGATACTGCAGAAGTACCGATACCCAATGCTGTGTTGTAAAGGGCCTCAGAGATACCTTGAGAAAGCTCACGAGCAGCTTCACCTCCACCACTTTCATCACCCAGTTTAGAGAATGAACGGATCATACCCATTACCGTACCCAACAGACCCAACAATGTAGCTACAGAAGCGATTGTTGAAAGGAATACCAGGTTTTTCTCAAGCATTGGCAATTCCAAAGATGTAGCTTCTTCTACTTCTTTTTGGATAGCCAGTACTTTTTGTTCTGTATCCAGTTCTGTAACAGTAATCATTTCTTTGTATTTGCGCAAACCAGCTTTCATTACGTTACCAACAGAACCTTTTTGTTTGTCGCACTCAGACAGAGCAGCGTCAACGTTTCTGTTTGCAAGGTGATACTGAACTTTACGGATGAACTCAGCGTTGTTACCAGTACCAGAAGCTTTTGAAATTGTAAGCAATCTTTCAATTACGAAAGTTATTACAGTCAACAAACAACCGATCAAAATAGGAACGATGATACCACCTTCGTACATTTTAGTGAATGTTCCGATTGGTCCTTTGTGGTTAGGCCAAAATCCACCATTTGGATCTGGAACTTTAAAATTGCTTGCACTTCCCAGAACAAAGCGCCAGATAACGTATCCAGCAATGATACAACATACTGGAGCTAGCCATGAAATTGAATTACTTCTCTTTTGAACCTGAACGGATGTAGCAGCCTTAACTGTCGCTGTAGGTTTTGTTTCAGCCATGATCGTTTGTTTTTTAGTTTTTAAACAAATTTTTATTTACAAATTTTAATACACAAAATTTAAGGGACACAATTCTACTGAAAAAACTTTTTCAAAAACCAAATTATGATCAGAAAAATTTAATAAACACCGAAAAAATAATAATTTTTGGTAAATAAAGTTCTAAATAACTTTATCAGGTCTTGATTTTAGCTAATTCGGGCTAGTCAATGTATGGAAGTCTTAATAAAAACTTCATAGTAAGATACAGTTTTTTAGATAATGTTATAATATATTATATTTCTCGTATTCGGATCAGCTACTTTGCCGTTTCGTCCCTCGATTTCTTCCGTTGCTGTAATTTATTTTGGGCTGGAGATCGCTTAAACTATTTTCGGCTCTTAATTATTTACTGAAATGAAAATGACCAGGTTTAGAACCGTATTACTTTCCACAATAGCTTGCTCAGCTCTTACCGGCGCAGCTATTGCCCAGGAAAACCCAGGGAAAAAGCAGCCCACCCAAGCACCTGCAACGGTGCCGCAAATGCCTCAGGGGATGCCACCAAGACCCCCTAAAGAAGGGCCCAAACCCTACAAAGAGGTTATTACGTCCAAAGCAATTACCGATGCTGGTTTGTTCAAAGTACATAAGGTAGAAGACAAATTCTATTTTGAAATACCAGATTCTCTATTGGGCAGAGATATTTTGATCGTAAACAGGATTACCAAGGCCGCATCCGGCGCCCGTTCGGGTTTCTTAGGATATGCCGGTGACCAGATTGGTGATAATGTTATTCAATTTTCCAAAGGTCCAAACAATAAAATTTTCATTAAGAGCATTTCGTTCCAGGAAGTTTCCAAGGATACTTCTGCAAACGGGATGTATCGCTCAGTGTTAAACTCTAACCTGCAGCCGATCGTTGCAGCATTTGATGTTAAAGCATACGCTTACAAAGACAGCACAAGCAAATCTCCCAATGCTTCTGTGATTGATTTTACAGACTACATCAGTGGCGATAACGATATCCTGTTTTTTGAATCTGCTGCGAAAAACACTTTCAAACTCGGCATGTATCAGGGAGACAAATCATACATCCAGAATGTGCGTTCTTTCCCAATGAATGTTGAGATCAGAACCGTGAAAACATATCTTAAATCCGGCCCTCAATTTCCGGGAGTACCGCCTTCTTCTACCCCGGCTACTTATGAGCTGAACAGCTCTATGGTATTATTGCCTGCCGTTCCAATGCAATCGCGTTATTTCGACAGCCGTGTAGGTTATTTCGCTACTGGCTACGTTGACTTTGATGCGGATCCACAGGGTGTGAAAAACGTTAGCATGATCACTCGCTGGAGACTGGAGCCAAAACCGGAAGATGTTGAAAAATACAAACGCGGAGAATTGGTTGAGCCTAAAAAACCAATCGTTTTTTACATAGATCCTGCAACGCCTAAGAAATGGGTTCCATATCTTATTCAAGGTGTAAATGACTGGCAGGCTGCATTTGAAAAAGCAGGTTGGAAAAATGCAATTATTGCGAAAGAAGCTCCAACTAACGATCCTCAATGGAGCCTTGAAGACGCGAGCCACTCAGCTATCGTTTACAAACCTTCTGATATTCCAAACGCAAGTGGCCCTCACGTTCATGATCCACGCAGCGGGGAAATTATTGAAACACACGTTAACTGGTATCACAACGTAATGTCGCTTGTTCGCAACTGGTACATGATCCAAACTGCAGCAGTTGATCCTAAAGCAAGAAAAATGCGTTTTGATGATGAATTGATGGGACAACTTATCCGATTTGTATCTTCTCACGAAGTAGGGCACACATTGGGTCTGCGCCATAACTTTGGCTCATCCTCTACTGTTCCTGTTGAAAAATTAAGAGATAAAAAATGGGTAGAAGCAAACGGCCACACGCCTTCTATCATGGACTATGCACGTTTTAACTACGTAGCACAGCCGGAAGATAACATTACAGAAAAAGGTTTGTTCCCTCGCATTGGCGATTACGACATGTGGGCCATTCAGTGGGGTTACAGATGGTTCCCTGAGGCAAAAACATCAGAAGCTGAAGACCCAATTCTGAACAAATGGATCATTGACAGCCTTAACGCTAATAAACGTCTTTGGTTCGGTACAGAATCAGATCCTTTGGATCCTCGCTGTCAAAACGAAGACCTTGGTGACGATGCAATGAAAGCCGGCGCTTATGGCATTAAAAACCTTCAGCGCATTTTGCCAAATCTTGAAGAGTGGACAAAAGAACCAAATGATGGCTACAACAACCTGGCGACAATGTATCGTGAGGTTACCAGTCAATTTGGTCGCTACATGGGCCATGCAGCTAAAAATATCGGTGGTGTTATGACAACGCCTAAAACGATCGAGCAAAGCGGCGCAGTGTATGAGTTTGTTTCCAAAGCAAAACAAAAAGAAGCAATGGCTTTCTTACAGGCTCAGCTGTTCAAAACACCAACCTGGCTCATAAATAAAAAGTATTCCGCTGTTACAGGAAGCGATCCTGTGAGCACAATTGGTCTATTGCAGGAAAGTTCATTAAACAGGCTTCTTAATGCCGGCATTTTAAATTCATTGGTAAAGGCTGAAGCTCAATTGGGCACAGAAGCGTATACTGTAACGGACATGCTCTCTGACCTGAAAAAAGGCATTTGGACAGAAGTGGCCGCGCATCAAAAAATCGACATCTACAGAAGAAACCTTCAAAAAGTTTATGTAGACAGATTGATCGCGTTGTTTGTTCCTCAGGACAACCCAAGCCCAACGATGATGAGTGCTCCAATGAAATCAAGCGACGTTACGTCTCTGGCAAAAGCACATGCAAGAACGCTCGCGGCTGAAATACGTGCGGCTGTTGCAACTGCGCCTGACGCTGTTACCAAAGCTCATTTGCAGGATATTGCAGATAAGCTTACAACAGCTCTTGATCCAAAGAAGTAGAGGGGAATTGAAAGTTGAAAATTTAAAATTGAAAAATAGGGCGTGATAGAATATTAACTTCGCGCCCTATTTATAAAAAGAAAAAAGTCGAACATTATTGAATGTTCGACTTTTTTCTTTTTATAAAGGGCAAATGCGATTCGCTCTACCATTTTCAATTTTCAACTTTCAATTTTCAATTTCTATCTGCACTTTATGTACAGCTTCGCTTATTTCTTTTATGAGAGCAATATCTTTTTCAATTGCATTACCTACAACAATTACGTCGGCTCCGGCTTTGCAATTAAGATACGCCTTTTCAGGAGTGGTAATACCGCCGCCCACTATTAACGGAACTTCAATGTTTGACGCCACTTTTTTGATCATTGTTTCTGTAATTGCCCGTTTTGCGCCGCTACCTGCATCCATGTAGATCAATTTCATACCAAGCATTTCACCGGCCAATGCAGTACACAATGCAATTTCGTTTTTATCGGCAGGAATAGGCGATGCATTACTGATATAAGAAACAGTGGTAGGCGCTCCGCCGTCAATTACCATGTAGCCGGTGCTCATAATTTCAAGGCCACTTTGTTTCACAAATGGCGCAGAAATAACATGCTGACCGATTAATAATTCTGGATTTCTGCCGGATATTAGTGATAAATACAATAAAGCGTCTGCGTATTTAGAAATCTGGGAAGGGCTGCCGGGAAACAATATCACCGGGATGGAACAATTTTCCTTAATGTGCTGTATACATTCATCAAGATGGTTGCTTACGACCAAACTGCCTCCTACTAGCAAATAATCTACCTTAGCTTCAATGGAGAGCGCAATTAACTGATCGAGCAAAGCGATATCCACTTTATCCGGATCGATTAATACGGCAAAGGATTTTTTCCCCTGTTGTTTCTTTTGAACTAACGATTGATATATACTATTTCGCATCTATATATTGATTGCCTATTTACAAAAATGCAAAACTTTTTGGGTTTAACAGTTATTAATACTAAAGTTTGTTGCTCCAATGACTTATCAAAAAGGATTAAAATAACTTTACAACGAAATCTTACTATACATTAGTCCTTAAATAATCAGGCCTTACACCTGTATGAAGAAAACAATACAATCAAGAAAAGACATCGAAATACTTGTAAAAAACTTTTACGATAAGGTAATTAACGATGAAACGATCGGTTTTATTTTCAACGATGTGGCAAAAGTAAACTGGGATGCGCATCTTCCGGTCATGTTTGACTTTTGGGAAAATGTGCTATTGCAAAACAATAAATACTCCGGAAACCCGATGCCTTTACACGTATCGCTTAATGAAAAAGTTCCTTTGACCAAGGCCCATTTCGACCGCTGGTTAAAACTGTTTCACGAAACTGTTGACGAATACTTTGAAGGCGATATTGCAATTCTTGCAAAACAAAGATCCCAATCTATAGCAACTATCATGCAAATTAAAATTGCGGAGAGTGAGAGAGCACGCAGATGACGCTGATTTGACTGATTAACGCTGATCTTTTTGATTTGAGATTAAATTGTCGCTTTAAATCTCAAATTTCAAATCAAATTTTTCGAAAATAATCTGTGTTCATCAGTCAAATCAGTGTCATCTGCGTGCTAATTTTTACAGCCTCAAATATGTTGCTAACTGCAGTATGCTATTATTCACATAACTACTTCCCTTACCCGAAACATATTGATTCATGTAGCCAATTTCCGCATCAAAACTTTTTACGAAACGGTAACCAATAGAAATGTAAGCCCTGTTTTGGTCAAAAAATTTCCCATTCACATTGGACTTGTCTCCCAGGTTAACGAAGATTTCATTCTGTACAGAAGCAAATACACCCTTAGTAAATTGTTTTTGTCCGCTGAAAGGAATCACATCGCGGAAGAAATAACGAAGCCTGTTTGCATATATGTGATCATCACTTGTAATTTTTCCATCTTTAAGTTGAGGCGTTGCTATAAAACGTTGCTCAAGTCTCAGCCTGTGCTGTAATGTGGTAAAAGCAACCGGTTGATTAAAAATAAACTGCTCCCATATGCGGTGTTCCGGAGTGTAGCCATTTACACCATCAATAGTCCGTCTGTGGGCAACATAAGCATACCCAACAGTAGCGATCATCTTTTTATTGATGTGGTAATTTAATCCAGGTCTTACAATATACGTAGCTACGTGTTCCCACTTGTTTGTAGAACGTGCTGCGAGATCTGTGTGCAAGCTGAATTTTGAATTTAACTTAACAGTATTAAATGATGCAAACCATCCGGTAAATGTAGACTGGGCAAACCCTGCATAAGAACAAGTAAGGGCAACAAATGCGATCAATAAAATCTTCTTCATCAATAAATTGGTATAGTATTAGTAATAGAGTTAATATCCTTTATAATATAAAAAAGTATGGCAAATTTCAAAATTATTTACATAAAAAATCGTAATTTTCTTATTAACAAAAATCATGGTTTTCCTTGAATTTTAAGGAATCCACGACCCGAGGGACTTGTGTAATTTTCCTTTTGTTTTTTCCACAACCTGTTAATATTTAGGACTGGATATTGTCAAGGTTAAAAAATACTTTCGTCTTCTCCCTAAAGGATATTGGACTAAAACTTACTTAAACTTCTAAAGACTTTTCATTATGGCAAATAAAAAGCAATCTGTAAAAGGACTGCAGTTCAACCGTCGCTTCACAAAAGAGGAAGTGAACGTGTTTGACCAGTTCGAATACGATTACCGCACCTCGGTAATTCGTAACCCAAGCGGCGAAGTAGTGTTTGAAATGACGAATGTTGAAGTACCGAAACAATGGAGCCAGATTGCAACAGATATTCTTGCCCAAAAATATTTCCGTAAAGCTGGCGTTCCGCAGGCCGACGGTTCCCTTGGCCGTGAAACTTCCGCAAAACAGGTAGCACACCGTATGGCCAATTGCTGGCGCGTATGGGGCGAACGCTACGGCTATTTCGCTTCTGAAAAAGACGCACAGGTTTTCTACGAAGAGCTTGTATATAGCATTTTGAACCAGGCTTGTGTACCAAACAGTCCGCAGTGGTTCAATACCGGCTTGCATGAAAGCTATGGTATCACTGGTAAACCACAGGGCCACTACTTTGTAGATGCAAGAGACGGTGTATTGAAAAAGTCAACCTCTGCTTATGAGCGTCCTCAACCTCACGCATGTTTTATCTTAAGTGTAGAAGACGATTTAGTAAATGACGGCGGTATCATGGATCTTTGGATCCGTGAGGCCCGCATCTTTAAATATGGAAGCGGCGTTGGCACCAACTTCAGCAGCATCCGCGGCGAAGGAGAAAAATTAAGCGGCGGAGGTACGTCCAGCGGCTTAATGAGCTTCCTGAAAATTGGCGACCGTTCAGCAGGCGCCATTAAAAGCGGTGGCACTACACGTCGTGCGGCGAAAATGGTTTGTCTTGATCTTGACCACCCTGAAATTATTGATTTCATCGACTGGAAGGTAGAAGAAGAAAAGAAAGTAGGTGCATTGATCGCTGCAGGTTATCCATCAGACTACGAAGGCGAAGCATATAGAACTGTAAGCGGGCAGAATTCTAATAACTCTGTCCGCATTCCCAACGACTTTTTCGCAAAACTTGAAGCCGAAGAAGATTGGGAACTGAAAGCAAGAACCGATGGTCGCGTAATGAAGAAAATAAAGGCCCGTGAGCTTTGGAACAAAATTGCATACGCTGCATGGCGCTGTGCAGATCCGGGCACTCAATACGACACTACCATCAACGAATGGCACACTTGCCCTGAAGGCGGTCCGATCCGTGCTTCTAACCCTTGTTCAGAATATATGTTCCTGGACAACACGGCTTGTAACCTTGCTTCTGCCAACCTGATGAAGTTTTACGATATCGATACGAATGTTTTCGATATCGAAGGTTATGCATACTCTTGCCGTTTGTGGACAGTAGTATTGGAGGTTTCTGTGTTAATGGCCCAGTTCCCTTCTAAAGAAGTTGCACAACTTTCTTACGACTATAGAACGCTTGGCCTTGGCTACGCAAACCTTGGTACCATGCTAATGGTAAAAGGTATTGCTTATGATAGCGAAGAAGCAAGAGCAATCGCCGGTGCAATCACAGCGATCATGACGGGCGTTGCCTATTCAACTTCTGCTGAAATGGCTGAAGTATTGGGTGCTTTTCCTCGTTACGAAGAAAATAAAGAGCACATGCTTCGCGTAATGCGCAACCACCGTGCTGCTGCATACGATGCAAATGGTGCATATGAAGGTTTGAGCCTTGCACCACAAGGTATCAATGCAAAATATTGTCCGGAAGATTTATTGAAAGCCGCTACCAAAGCATGGGACGAAGCTGTTCAACTAGGTGAAAAATTTGGATACAGAAACGCTCAAACAACTGTGATCGCTCCTACTGGAACAATCGGTCTGGTTATGGATTGCGACACTACCGGTGTTGAACCGGATTTCGCCCTGGTGAAATTTAAAAAATTAAGCGGTGGCGGATATTTCAAAATCATCAACCAAAGCGTTCCTACTGCATTAAGAAATCTTGGTTACAACGCCAAAGAAATTGATGCGATAGTGAAATATGCTGTAGGTACAGCAAACTTTGCCGGCGCACCGCATATCAATCACCAATCATTAAGCGAAAAAGGATTTATTGCAGAAGAAATTAAAAAATTGGATGCAGCTGTAAGTTCAGCTTTTGAAGTTGGTTTTGTATTTAACGTATACAATTTGGGCGAAGAATGTCTGCAACGTCTTGGCTTCAAACCTGAACAATATTTCAACTTCGAATGGAGCTTACTGGAAGCATTAGGCTTTACAGACGCCCAAATTGAAGAAGCGAACGATTACGTATGCGGAACAATGACTGTTGAAGGTGCTCCATATTTGCGTACAGAACATCTTTCAGTATTTGATTGTGCAAATAAATGCGGTAAAAAAGGTGAACGTTATATTCATGCACACGGTCACATCCGTATGATGGGTGCAACGCAACCATTCATCAGCGGTGCAATTTCTAAAACAATCAACCTTCCAAATGAAGCAACTGTAGAAGAAATTGCAGATGCTTATATGCTTAGCTGGAAGCTTGGTCTTAAAGCAAACGCTTTATACCGTGATGGAAGTAAACTCAGCCAACCATTAAGCACAAAGAGCGATAAGAAAGCAAAAACTACAGAAGCAGCAGAGGAAAAAGCGGAAGAAGCTCCTGCTCAGGAATCTGTAATTGTTGATCTTGGTAAATTAACAGTAGAAGATTTGCTGGAAGAAGTTCAAAAACGTGTTCAGGCTTCTCCTGATACAAAATTGAAGCGTCAGCTTTCACGCATCGTTGAAAGAAAAACACTTCCGGCAAAACGCAGAGGTTTCACACAAAAAGCTAAAATAAACGGCCAGACTTTGTTTGTACGTACAGGCGAATACGGTGATGGTACAGTAGGTGAAATCTTCATTGATATGGCGAAAGAAGGAGCTACTATGCGCAGCATGTTAAACTGCTTTGCTATAGCTGTTTCTATCGGTTTACAATATGGTGTTCCCTTGGAAGAGTTTGTAGAGAAATTTGTATTCACTCGCTTCGATCCAGCAGGTATGGTAGATCACCCGAATATCAAAACCACTACGTCTATTGTTGACTTCCTGTTCCGCTCATTGGCTTACGAATACTTAGGCAGAACTGACCTGGTTCACGTACTTGACAGACCGGAAGTGGGCAATTCAGGAACTGATGACTGGGACGAAATTCCAACTACACTGGAATACGATAAAAAGACACCAAAGCTGAGCGATGTAAGGATCGTGGCGGCGGCAAGCGCACCTGCACCGCAGCCTCATCATTCTCATTCGCACAAACCACAAAAAGCGGCTATTAAAGTGGAAAGCGGCTTGGACGCAGTAAACGCAGCAGCGAAAAATATGCAGAGCGATGCGCCTTCCTGTAATGTGTGCGGACACATTACACTACGCAGCGGCACTTGCTACAAATGCCTGAACTGCGGCAATAGCATGGGTTGCAGCTAAATTGATCTATCTTTTTCGACAATAAACCAACCAAAAACTCATCCCGGTAGTTTCAACTATCGGGATTTTTGTTTTTAAAGATTGAATAAATGCGCTGTTCGGTGGTGATTGATCTCCTCCATTACCTTCATCCAAAACGTTCCGAAGCGTTTCTCTTCTCGACGTTTAACATGTCGCCCCTACGGGGCTGGCAATGCATTTTAAAACTGTTGTTTTGCTACGAACGTGTCGCCCCGCTGGGGCTGTTTAAGCACAGTCAGCGAGTTGCTAATAGCCCCAGCGGGGCGACACGTTCGTAGAGAGCTTGAGACTGGTGGAGGCCAAATCCCAGCCCCGTAGGGGCGACATGTTAAACATCGCGAAGCGATTGACTTGAATCGCCTCATGCATGGACCCACTCCAGAACGAATGTCAACACATAATATATATACCCCTCCATTCGTTTCTAATATAATTACGTTACCCAAAACCAATAATTTCTAAATTTTCTTTGTTTAAACCCTAAATTTCAATCCATTGAAAACCAACGAACTAAATTATCCCATCACTCAATTATTTATTTCTTCGCCTCCGGCAGGCAACCTTTTTTTGTACCTTTCGTATATACTTTCAAATAGCACAACACAACAAGAATTTTGATAGGCATTACACAAATAATATCGGGTTGCTTAAAGCAAGACGCAAGGTGTCAGAAGGCACTTTATGAGAAGTATTACGGCTATGCCTTGAAGATAGTGTTCCGCTATATATATCACTATGACAAAGCGGTAGATGTGGTAAATGATGGGTACGTAAAACTGTTTATGAAGTTCTCAACCTTCAAATGTGAAAATGAGGAGCATTTAGAAAAGATGTTCATGGGATGGTTGAGACAAATTATGGTGAACACAGCAATTGATGCTTTACGTAAAAATGACCTTATGCCGGAAATCGGCGGTATCGCTGATCATGTATGGGAAGAACCCGATAGAAGTGCGAATGCCGATCAGCGGGTGCTCTATAAGGAGCTTATGATTTATGTAAAAAAGTTACCGCCGGTTTACCGGATTGTGTTCAACATGTTTGTAATAGACGGCTTCACGCACCACGAGATAGCAGAGTCTCTTTGTATTTCTGTTGGAACCTCTAAATCTAACTTATCGAAAGCAAGGGCATTACTGCAAAAATTTATTAACAAAGACAGTGGGGCAATAGAAATATGCAGTATTTAGACGACAATATGGACGAACTGTTTAGGAAGGCTGCTGAAGAGTATCCCCTAAAATCACCTGAACCAGACTGGAGCAGAATCGAATCTGCCCTGCAAATGGGGAACAACACTCCTTTGCCTTCCGGAAGAGATAAAAGAGATAACAGACGACTTCTTTGGTTCCTGTTGCTACTTCCGCTTGGATTTGTTTTTACGCATAATATAAAATCCGGCAGAGCACTGAACAAAGCAAACACAATCGCAGCGGCCAAAAGCGGAGATGAAAAAACCAATGCTCAGGCAGACAAACAACTAATAACAGCTAATAGCAATATCCAATATCCAGAAAAAACAGAAGCTTCGAACCAAAATCCAATTTCCCTGCAAGGGAAAACCAATGACAATCCAATAACCTTGAAAAATGAAAATCAATCCGGAAAACTATTTAATCACCCTAAAACAAATGTAAATGACTTAACAACAAATACAAGCAGTTCTAATCTGAGGAACACACAAGATATTACCTATGATAACCAAAGATCGAAATCCAAATCCAGGAAAAATCAAAAGTCCGGCAACCTAATATCCATATCCGATCAAGACCAAAAATCCATATCCAGGAACGACCGGCAATCCATATCCAATAAATCCGTATCCAAGAAGTCCATATCCGATAATGACCAACCATCCATATCCAATAATGATCAACCGTTGACAGCAAGTACTGATCAACAAAATGTATCCAATATCCCGTTAAAAAACACAAATCCGCAACCAGATTCTTTAGCATTAAAACATAAAGACTCGATTGCAATCAACAACACCGTTGCTGCTTCAAAAAACAATGTGATCAAAGTAGACAAAGGCAAACAGCATGGGATTTACATCAGTCTAGTAGGCGCCGCTGATGTAAGTACCATCAAAATGCAAACAGTAGAACATATGGGTTTTGGAGCAGGCGTGTTAGTAGGTTATCAGTTCAATAAAAAATGGGCAGTAGAAACAGGGGTGCTTTGGGACAAGAAACAATACTACAGCGATGGAGAGTATTTTGACAAAAGCAAAACCAACATCCCCGCTGCCAGCCAGGTTTTGTGGATCGACGGCAACTGTAACATGTTTGAAGTACCTGTAAATGCTCGTTATAATTTCTCTTTCAAGAAAAAAGGAAACTTTTTCGCAACGGCCGGGCTTACCTCTTATTTTATGAAAAAAGAGGACTATTATTACTGGGCAAAGCATGGTAGTAATTATTACGGCGCAGAAAGAACATATAATAACTCGGGTAACAGCTTATTTTCGATCATGACGTTGAGCGCAGGTTACGAGCACAAACTTGGTAAAATAGGCAGCTTAAGAACAGAGCCATATTTAAGACTTCCGTTAACGGGAGTTGGTATCGGCAACCTTCCTATCTCTAGCATAGGTTTACAAGTGGGCATTACACACCACTTCTGATATAATCATTGTTTACAGTAACACTTAAGCATATGCGAAAAAAAGTGCTTTTTCTCGCAGCGGGCATTGTTTTGTTATGCGTCGCCGCCTGGGCATACTATGCCTACCAAAAACCGCATACAGATGCAAGAGATATTGCGCCTTCGGCAAATGTTAACGCAGCCGATCTATTCAACGCTTATCTCTCAAATGAAACAGAAGCTGATAAGAAATACACAGGAAAAGTAATAAGCATCAAAGGAACAGTGAATGCAGTTCAGAAAGACAGCACTACCGTAAACATTTTGCTTAGCGCAGGCGACAAAGCACCAGGAGGGATCAACTGTAGCTTTTACAATGCACAATCATTTAAAGTCCCTGCGATTAATTCACCCATAACCATAAAAGGCAGATGCACCGGGTTTCTGCTCGATGTAAATGTGGTGGATTGTGTTATTGAATAATCAACGAAAAAGAATACTCTATGCGTAAGTACATTTCATCCACGTTAATCGTTGCGGCAGTAATAACGTGTTTTGCAATCTCCTGTTCTAAAGCCAATGAAGAAAGCCTGAACGACGGTAACACCTGCGACACAACAGCGGTAAGATACAGCACCGACATCGTTAACATTCTGTCCAACAATTGCTATGAATGCCATGGTGCAGGTAGCACCGCCGGCAGCGGAGGCATTGATCTCAGCACTTATAGCAATCTTAAGGTTCATGCAGACGCCGGACATTTGGTGGCCGTTGTTACACACGCACCGGGGTACCCTGCAATGCCTTATGGCAGACCCAAGCTGGATAATTGTTCAATCAACAAGATAACAGCCTGGGTAAACCAGGGAGCAAAGAATAATTAACGATTAAGAATAAGCGAAAAATTACAACGATGAAAAAGATTTTTATCTTCCTTATCCTTCTTATTAACTGCCATTGGGCACACAGTCAGCAATACATGACACGCTCAGGTTTTATAGGTTTTTATGGGAAAACCCCAATGGAAGATATAAGGGCAGAAAACAAACAAGTGTACGCCATTATTGATGCAGGCCATAAAGAGATGGCTATTACACTGCTGCTCAAAGGATTTATTTTTACCAAAGAATTGATGCAGGAGCACTTCAACGAAAACTATGTGGAGAGTGATAAGTATCCTAAAGCAAGTTTCACAGGAACTTATACCATTAACGTGCCTCCGGGAAGTGACAGCATTTACAAAGTAACCATCAAAGGAAACATGACGCTGCACAACGTAACACGGCCTGTAGAAATACCTGCTACATTGCAAATGCAACAAGGGAGATTGATAGGAAATGCAGAATTCAAAATGAAACCCGAAGATTACAACATCTCCATTCCATCTATTGTGCGTGACAAAATAGCCAAAGAGATGAACGTGGTAGTTAAGTTAGATTGTAACACTAAGTGAAGTCGTAGATGGCGAATCGTCAATCGTAAATAGAACTGCGGGAATGATAATTTACATTCACGATTTACGATTCGCCTTCAACGATACATTGTGTGTGTCAGCCACTCCCATTCACGATTGACGATTGACCATTACCATTTCCCTTTCATCATAAATTAAACTCTCATGCTTCTAAAGAAAGTTATCTGCTCATTAATAATCATAATAACGATTGGAGAACTTCACGCACAGGATTCTTCTCTTTTAAAATCATTGAATGATTCCATGCAGACCAGTGGTGGCGTTAATTACACTACCGGTACGTTTAAGGCTTTGCACATCATCAACATGCAAACGATTGAAGCACCAGGAGCAGGTGTGTTGAACTTTGTGATACAGCACCGATTTGGTCAAATCAACAGTGGTGCGTACAATTTGTGGGGATTGGATAACGCTACGTTGCGTTTAGGACTTGATTATGGCATTTCTCCAAGACTCGCCGTTGGCGTTGGCAGAAGCTCTTATGAAAAGACGTTTGACGGCTATGTGAAGTATAAACTGCTGCGACAATCAACAGGAGAAGTGAACATGCCAATATCTGTGAGCCTGCTTGGTTCCATTACTCACTTCACACAACATTACGACGACAAACCGTACTTAGACGCGACCTATCGAACAGCATACACCGCACAATTACTGATTGCAAGAAAATTCAACCGGAATATTTCATTTCAGTTGGCTCCTACTTTTCTTCATTACAACATTGTTCCAACAGCAGATGATAAAAATAATGAGTTCGCCATCTCTGCCGGCGGCCGCGTAAAGATCACAAAGAGAATGAGCATTAATGCTGAATACAATTACCTGCTTCCTAACCAGGTAAATTCAATGGACGTTTACAATTCATTTTCTCTCGGCTGGGACATTGAAACAGGCGGCCACGTTTTTCAACTTGTGTTTACAAACTCACAGGGAATGGTTGAAACCCAATACATCGGAAGAACAATGGGCAAGTGGGGCGATGGAGCCATTTATTTTGGGTTTAATATTTCCCGAAGCTTCAATATAACGAAGAATGCGAAGAACAGAGCGTCCTGGTAATTTCTGTGGGGCAAATTTCAGAATGCCTGCAAATATTTGATTAGGTGGCAATTCGGAGTAAACTTTAAAGTTTTCCATACTATTTTATGCTAAATTGCGTTAACAGTTACCGTATTCACCATTTAATCCATACAAAATGAAAACAGCCATCACCCTAGCAATTGTAGTCGCTTTTTTATCGTCGTGTGCCCGCACACTTACAACTTCAGAAGCTGCAAGTGGTCGTTATAAGCGGTGCCACAACGTGAGATAATAACTTTTTTCATTGAGCTTTTACAGCCATAATCGTAATGTTACGGTTATGGCTTTCTTTTTTTATAGTATAAATGCTTGTAAATAAATCATCCACATTACTAGCAAGTCTATTCGTAGTTAATAACTATCTTTGCGGACTTAAGAAAATCGAATGGACTTAAATTTCAATCCCGACAAACAACATACGCTTGGTGCAGAAGTTAGCATTTCAGGTACAGGATTACACACAGGAATAAGTGTTGATATGACTTTGAAACCTGCAAATCCAGGTTTTGGCCTTCAGTTTCAACGTGTTGATTTGCCCGGACATCCCATTATTAAAGCAGATTGCGACTTAGTAACAGATACTTCCAGAGGTACAACCATAGAAGACAATGGCGCAAAAGTGAGTACAGTTGAACACGTTTTGGCAGCCCTCGTAGGCATGGGTGTCGACAACTGTCTTATCGAAATCAACGGACCAGAAACTCCGATTATGGACGGTAGTTCTCAGCCATTTGTAGAAATGATTGAAGAAGTTGGTGTGTTGGAACAAGATGCTACCAAAGTTTGGTACAGCATCGATGAAAATATTCATCATTACGACGAGCAAAAAAGAGTGGAAATGGTAGCCATGCCTTCTGTTGGTTATCAGATCACTACGTTGATAGATTTTAACTCTCCGGTATTGGGCACACAGCACGCCGGTTTGAAACACATGCGTGATTTCAAACAGGAAATTGCTCCCTGCCGTACGTTCTGCTTCCTGCATGAACTGGAAACTTTGCTGGCACACAACCTAATTAAAGGTGGCGACATCAATAATGCGATCGTTGTGGTTGACAAGCCGGTTACAGCGGAAGAAATGGGCAGACTGGCAAAAGTATTCAAGAGAGATAAAATGGAAGTGAAGAGCGAAGGTTACCTTAACAACCTTGAGCTGCGCTATCCAAACGAGCCGGCCCGCCACAAACTCCTTGACATTGTGGGAGATCTGGCACTGATCGGTTATCCTATCAAAGCAAGAATCATTGCTAACCGTCCCGGTCACAGCACAAACGTTGAGTTTGCTAAAAAGATCAAACAATACATCAAGAAGAACAAGCACGTAAAGGATATTCCTATTTACGATCCTTCAATGCCTGCAGTTTACACAACTCAGCAAATTGAAAAAACTTTACCACACAGATATCCGTTCTTACTGGTAGATAAAATTATTGAGCTTACTGACAAACGCATCATCGGTATTAAAAACGTAACTTTCAATGAACCGTTCTTTACAGGTCACTTCCCCGGAAACCCTGTAATGCCGGGAGTATTGCAGATCGAGGCGCTGGCACAAACAGGTGGCATTTTGGCTATCAACGCATTAGGCGGTGGCAGCTATGATACTTACTTTATTAAAATCGACAACTGTAAGTTTAAACAAAAAGTAGTGCCGGGTGATACAATGATCCTTAAAATGGAGCTGGCTGCACCGATCCGTCGTGGTATCTGCGAAATGAAAGGAACTGTATATGTGGGAAATAAAGTAGCCACAGAAGCTGATTTAGTAGCCCAATTAGTAAAGAGAAGTTAACATTAGCAAGCTCTTAATATCAATTAAATAGGTTATATGGTTTGGCCAACCTACTTTTGCAAATAAATTTTTATTGAGCCAGTTCAAACTGGCTCTTTTATAATGTCTTTATGATTCACCCGCATACATATATTCATCCTAGTGCGAAACTAGCTCCCAACGTAAAAGTTGACCCATTTTCCGTTATCCATCCCAATGTTGAAATCGGAGAAGGAACATGGATCGGTTCCAATGTTACCATTATGGAAGGCGCAAGGATCGGAAAAAATTGCAGAATTTTTCCTGGTGCCGTTATTTCCGCCATCCCTCAGGATCTGAAATTTGAAGGCGAAGATTCACTCGTTGAAATTGGAGACTTCACAACTATCCGCGAATTTGTTACAATCAACCGCGGTACAAAGGAAAGAGGTAAAACTGCAGTAGGCTCTAATTGTCTTATCCAGGCTTACAGCCACATCGCACACGACTGTGTAATAGGAAATAATTGCATTCTTACTAACAATACACAAATGGCCGGTCACGTAGTAATGGGCGACTGGGCTATTCTCGCAGGTATGTGCGCCGTTCACCAATTCGTTCAGATTGGTCAGCACTCTTACATAGGCGGTGGTTCATTGGTAAGCAAAGATGTTCCTCCATTTATCAAAGCAGCAAGAAATCCGCTTAGCTATGCAGGTGTAAACTCTGTAGGTTTAAAGCGTCGCGGATTTACAATTGAGCGCATCAATCACATTCTCGATATTTACAGGGTTCTTTATAACAAAGGTCTCAACACATCTCAGGCGCTTGAGTTCATTGAAGAAGAATATCCGGCAACTGATGAGCGTGATGATATCCTGACATTTGTGAGAGAAAGTGGCCGTGGCATTATTAAAAGATATACCAAAGGCAACAATGATGACGATCTCGCTATCTGATGCAGGAAAGCGGTTTAACCGCGACTGGATCTTTCGTCACGTCAATTACACATTCACAGGCGGCAACGCTTATGCTATAGTGGGACCAAACGGTTCCGGCAAATCTACATTACTACAGTGCATTGGAGGCGCAACAGCTTTCAGTGAAGGGAAAATAGAAGTTTCGGATTTACCAGCAGGTAAATCCGAAACTAAACAACCCGCTTCTATCAGCGATCAAAATCTTTACAAACATCTTTCTATTTGCGCTCCATACCTCGAATTGATTGAGGAAATGACCGCAATGGAATTTCTTTCTTTCCACCAAACATTCAAGCCTTTACTCGATGGCTGGAACGAAAAGAAAATACTTGACTACGTTGGCCTTGAAAAAGCAGCCCACAAGCAGATCCGCTACTACAGCAGCGGTATGAAGCAAAGGGTAAAACTTGCGCAGGCCATTTTTTCCAACTCACATTTACTTCTGCTCGATGAGCCTTGCACAAACTTTGATGACGCTGGCTATGAACTATACAAGCGCATGATCAGCGAATTTGGCAATGGCCGCCTGATCATCGTGAGCAGCAACGACATTGAAGAGTACGGGTTTTGCACAGAAAAAATTTCCATACAGGATTACAAGTAGCAATGTGCAAATTTTAAAATTTGAAGATTTGAAAATTGACGGGCGTCTCTCTAATTGAATGCTCCACTCCGGCCATGCGAGATGTTCAAACTATTAAGTGAAAACTGCGTCTAAAGCATTTTCAAATTCTCAAATTAGCATATTTTCAAATTTTCAAATTCCCACATTACCTCTACTTTTGCGCTATGACCATTCATTTCAACTATAACAAGAAACAGGTAATACAAGGCTTGCGGTATCATTTTTTCACAAGACCTGAAATAAAATTTTTGATCATCATCATCAATGTGTTTGCGCTGTTGTCTGCTGGTCTTTTTTATTTTAAAAAGATACAACCGGTTTCGTTTCTGATCTTCTCGTTGTTATGGCTTGTATTGATGGTAGTGATCTGGAGTGTATTGCCGGCCAGCATTTACAGAAGGGCCCATACGTTTAAAGATGAATTTTCTGTTGACTTTAAAGATGATGGTCTTACACTTTCAAATGACAGAGGTTCAAAAAAATGGGAATGGAACCTCTTCAGTAATTTTTTGGAAACGCCTTATTTCTTCCACCTTTATTTTGACGCCCGCTCCTTCTTCCTCATACCAAAAGATGCGTTCAAGGATCTTCCCGATATGCAAACTGCACGTAGCTTGCTCAAGGAACATATAAAAGCATAATGTGAAAATGTGGCAATGTGAAAATGAGCTGTCCTACTCTCTAATTGAATGTTTCATTCCTGCCGGGTAAAGTGTTTAAATTATGGAATGAAAATCGCACCTAAAGCATTACCACATTTTCAAATTTTCATATTTCCACATTTTTCTTTTTTGCTTAGGCAAAAAAAGAAACGCTGCTTGGAAAAGCAGCGTCATTAACCCTAAAAAACCCTCTATTACTATCTTTTAATGCTTTTGAGCATCTTTGTTTTCTTTATATCTTTTGTCTGGAGTACCATCTTTTTTGGCGTGTACTACCGCAGTATCTTTTGCAGTTTTATTTTCTTTATAGCGCTTATCAGGAGTGCCATCTTTCTTAGTATGAGCAGTGTCCTTTTTAGCTTGTTGTTGGCTCGTCTGCGTTTTCGCAGCCGGAGTCTTTGTTTGTGCAAAACTGAAAGCACTTACAGAGAACAGCATTGCAGCGGCAAGAACTAATTTTTTCATGTTGTTGGATTCGTTTAACGATGTAAAAATGAACAACTATTTTTAACTCAAAAAATTTTTTTTTTGTGTTAACTTCAGTTTAACCAGTGTTAACAGCTTAACCACGGCTTAACAAGGTCAACACAGGTTCATTCAATATTTGAAATGAATTTTGCTAATAAACGTTCCAGTACCAATTTTCGTATGCGTTCAAAAACTCTAAAATGGATCTTACTACTATCCACCGTAATAATTGTCATCATCATTGGTGTGCAGTTGTATTGGCTGAATAAGGTTTACAAGTTTGAAGAACGTGAATTTAATAACAATGTTGTAAAAAGCGTCCGCGGTCTTTTTGAAGATATTGACATTGCGGACTATCCCGGAACCCAGCTGCAGAAGCTCATTGATCATCCAGACCTCAACACATTCATCATCGAGATAGACAGCATTCCGCCGAAAGATTCTCTCTCCCATTTTCTTATCAGCGAATTTGAAGACTTTGAGGTGCTGTCGGATTGTAAGATGGCATTGTATGATGTGGGCTCAAAAAAATATTTGTACCAATTATACCTGCCTACTGCCGCTTCACTCAACCCTCGCGAAACACAAATTGATCTTCCCGAACTGGAGCTTGATCACTCATACATATACCTGTATTTTCCGCACAGAAGACAATACATTGTACAAAAGCTCGGCTGGTGGATAAGCGCTACCATCCTGCTTTTTCTTGTGCTGCTCGCATTACCGGCCACCTTGTTTTATTTGTACAAACAAAAAACACTTAATGAGCTGCAGAAGGACTTCGTGAACAACTTTACCCACGAATTTAAAACACCCCTTGCCGTAATGAAGCTTGCATCGGACGTGCTCGTGGGCCCGGCTATACTCAACCAGCCTGACCGGTTGAAACAGTATAGCCTGATCATCAAGCAGCAAACGGAGCATTTACAATACCAGGTAGAACGGCTTTTGAAAACGGCAACGACCGATGAAAACTTTCTGACATTGGAAAAAACCAACTTCGATCCCAATGACATGATCAGCGAAGTGATAACGCAACTGGACCCGCTGATCAAGATGAAAAATGCAAAGATCGATTTGCAGCTCGACCCGAAATACGTTGTTATATCTGCAGACAAACCCCACATATCGCTTGTTGTAGTGAATCTTGTGGAGAATGCAATCAAATACTCCGAACAGCCGTTGGTAATAATTTCCACCAGTGCGCAAAACGGGCACTTTACGCTTTCTGTAAAAGATAACGGCGTAGGCATTAAAAAGGAGTATTTAAAACATATATTTAGGAAGTTTTACCGGATCCCCACCGGTGATGTGCATAATGTAAAGGGTTTTGGCCTCGGGTTGAACTTCGTAAAAAAAGTAGTCGATGCACACCATGGAAAAATCACGGTAAATAGCATCCCGGAGATTGGTACAGAATTTAAAATTGTTTTACCCAAATTATAATCAATGAGTTACAAGGCAAAAGTTTTATTGGCAGAAGATGATGCGGCGTTGGGTTTTGTAATCAAAGACAGTCTCGAAGAGGGCGGCTACGAGGTAATTTTGTGTGCCGATGGACAAACAGCGACTGAAAGGTTCAACAAAAATGAATTTGACATCTGTTTACTGGATGTGATGATGCCACATAAAGATGGTTTTGAAGTAGCTAAAAAAATAAGACAACAGTCAGACGTTGTTCCTATTCTATTCCTCACTGCCAAATCACTGGAGGAAGATAAGATCAAGGGCTTTCAAAGCGGCGCCGATGATTATATTACCAAGCCGTTTAGTATGCCGGAACTTTTGCTGCGTATGGATGTCTTTTTACGGAGAACCAAAAAAATGTACTCCGAACAAGTGCAGGACTACCAGATCGGCAAACTCAAATTTTCATTTGCCAACCTTACGATAACCTCTCCTGAAGGCAACACTACGCTTACTCAGAAAGAAGCTGAGTTGTTACTGTTCCTTTGCCAGCACCCTAACAAAGTATTAAAACGCGAAGAAGTGCTTTTAAACGTCTGGGGAAAAGATGACTATTTCCTCGGGAGAAGCATGGACGTTTTTATTACCAAAGTACGCAAGCATTTTAAAACCGATCCGGACGTTGTACTGGAAACCATACATGGTGTAGGATTCCGGTTTAATGTGCCAGTAAAATCGTGAATGGCCAATCGTGAATGCGTCACCTTGCTACACGTTCGCACATAATCTTGGTGCAACATTCACCATTCCCGATTGACGACACCAGACCTCTCGCTTACCACTCTAACGAGCCTTCATGCCATTTTGATCCGGAAATGTTAAACAAATCAGATCAAATAATTGTCAATTCGTTAGTTAACCAGCGGTTAACAGATGTTAATCGCGGCTTAACTAAATACGAAAACATCTTTGCACTCATTTTGTAAACCAGTATTATTTATATATGCAGAAGCACTCGTACAGTTTGCTGTTTATCCTATGTTTTGCCACCTCTTTTCTGAGGGCGCAGAATAAACCTGACAGCATACATCTTTCCCTACCCGATGCGGAGAAAATATTTGTTACGCGGAACCTTTCACTTATTGCACAGAAGTACAACGTTGACATCAACAAAGCACTTGTACAACAGGCGAAGTATTGGCAAAATCCAACACTAACGGTTGCGCAGAATCTCGATCTGAAGACGATCAGGCAAGGGCTGGTGAAAGAGGACAATCTGGGGCACGGCGGCCAGCTTGATGTACAATTACAACAGGTTATTCTTACTGCCGGCAAAAGAAACAAGCTTATACATCTTGCGAACGACCAGGTTCTTTCAGCTGAACAACAATTTAATGACCTGTTGCGCAACCTGAGTTTTGTTTTGCACACCAGCATGAACACATTGTATCAGCAGCAGTCTACTTTTCAATTATACCAGGAAGAGCTGACTTCTCTTGAGCAAATGGTTAACGCCATGGATGCCGAGTATAAAGCGGGTAACATTTCGCAAAAAGAAAATATCCGTGTAAAAGCTTTACTGTATTCCCTGCAAACAGACCAGGCGTCGCTAGAAACGCAAATGGCGGATGTACAAAGAGACTTACGTGTATTGTTGCAAATGAGCGGAGACTCTACGATCGTAGTAGATATGCCGCAGATGAATGCTGAATTTGGCACTCCTGTGCCGCTTGTAAATCTGCTCGATACTGCCCGCGCTACAAGACCTGATTATTTGCTAACACAAACAAACGTCCTCAGCCAACAACACAATCTTGCATACCAAAAAGCATTGGTAGCACCTGATGTAACGGTTGGTGTTGAGTACGACCATGCTTCCAGCTATCAATTCAATTACTGGGGTTTGGGCGTTGGCCTTCCTTTACCAATCTTAAACCGCAACAAAGGAAATATTACTGCTGCGCAAAAAAGCATTCAGCAGGCACAGGTGCAGGTAACCCAATACCAATCACAAATTGAGCAGGAAGTACAAGGCGCCTATAACAAGTGGCTCATCTCTCAAAAAATTGTAGGCAAGAGCATCGGCGTACTTGATCAGCCATACGACAATTTGCTGCAAAACATGATCAAAAGCTATAAAGAAAGACAGGTGAGCCTGATCGAGTTTATCGATTTCTTCGATTCTTACAAGGAAACAAAATCAAACCGCATGGAGCAGGAACTTAATTTACGCAACGCAATAGCGGAATTAAATTACACAGTGGGCAAAAACATCATTCAATAAGTACTCTTCAACCCGATAATATGAACAAATTAATAATAGCGACTTTGGGATTCCCGATATTCTTATTTGCTTGTAAAGAAAAGAAACAACCGGACCCCGTGTCAAAACAGGTATGTGTAAGCGATTCTATGTTGCCCATGATCAGCATAGACTCTGTAAAAATGTCTAACATCGATGACCAGCTTAAGCTTTCAGGAGAGATCAGTTTTAATGAAAGTAAAGTAGTGAAACTATATCCCTTCAGCAGTGGCCAGGTGGCTGAAGTAAAAGTAAATCTCGGCGACAGAATCAAACAAGGGCAAGTATTGGCAGTAATTAAAAGTGCTGAGATCGCGGGGAACTACAGCGACCTTGTAGCAGCAGAATCTGATGTTGCGATTGCTAAAAGACAATACGAAAACGCTGAAGCTTTGTACAACAACGGCATTAGCAGCCAGCGTGAATTTGAAGAAGCAAAACAAAATTTGCAAAAAGCAACTTCTGTCGAAACAAAGATCAGGGAAACGCTGCGCATCAATGGTAGCGGCCGCACCGATAAAAACGGAAACTTCACCATCATTGCTCCAAGAAGCGGTTATTTACTGGAAAGAAAAATCAATCCGGGAAGCTTTATAAGAGCTGACAATACTGAAAACATGTTCACCATTGGTGACATAACTGATGTTTGGGTAATTGCAAACGTGTATGAGTCGGACATCTCACGTATAAAAGAAGGTTACACTGCTAAAGTAACCACACTTGCTTATCCTGATTCTGTGTTTGTAGGTAAAGTAGATATGATCAATCAAATACTTGATCCACAAACCAAAGTAATGAAAGTAAGAATTGATTTGCCTAACAAAGGACTAGCTCTAAAACCTGAAATGTTCGCCAACGTACTGATAGAAAATAAAGAAGGAAGAAGAGCGATGAGCATTCCTGCTTCTGCATTGGTAAGCGACGATGGCAAAAGCTACGTTGTTACATACAAAGGTCAGTGCGATCTGAAGCTCCACGAAGTAAAAGTGATTAAAGCAACGGAAGGCGGTCCGGCATTTATTAAAGAAGGCGTACAGCTTGGAGATAAAGTAATCTCGAAGAATCAGGTACTGTTCTTTAGAGCGCTGTCGCAGCAATAGTGATAAATTCAAAAGTAAAAATTCAAAAGTAAAAACTGCACACTCATCATTTTTTGATTTTTGATTTTTGACTTTTGATTTTTTACTTAACTCAATTCAATAATTCAGTTATTCAATCATTAGCATGAATAAGTTCATAAAAAGTATTATCCATTTTTCACTGCGCCACCGCTACTTCGTTTTCTTTATGACAGTAGTGCTTGTGGCAATAGGGATCTGGAGTTATAAAGAAACCCCTATTGAAACATTTCCGGATGTTACCAATACACAGATCGTTATTATTACACAATGGCCGGGAAGAAGTGCGGAGGAGGTAGAAAAGTTTATCACCATTCCTCTCGAAACAGTGTTGAACTCTGTACAAAAGAAAGCGAATCTCCGTACCAACTCTTCATTTGGTCTTAGTTATATCACACTGATATTTGATGATGGAGTAGACGATGCGTTTGCACGGCAGCAGGTAATGAGCCGTATTATTAACGCCGATCTTCCTGATAATATACAACCCGAAGTACAACCGCCTTACGGGCCAACAGGTGAAATTTACCGCTACACTTTGCAAAGCGCTACCAAATCTGTGCATGAGCTTACAGCTTTGCAGGATTGGGTACTTGATCGCCAGTTCAAATCAGTGTCGGGTGTTGCCGATGTAAACAGTTTTGGTGGTGAAGAAAAGATATTTGAAGTAAGTGTGAACCCTGAGTTGCTGATCAAATACAACTTAAGCTCACTTGATGTATACGAGGCCGTTTCAAAAAGCAACGTAAACGTAGGTGGCGATGTAATTGAAAGAAATGGCCAGGCGTATATAGTGCGTGGTATTGGTTTGCTTAATAACATTGATGAAATTGAAAACATTATTATCACGAAAATAAACGGTGTGCCGTTGCTGGTAAAGAATGTTGCCAATGTTATGGAAGCCGGTAAACCCCGCCTGGGAACTGTTGCGCTGAATAACAAACGTAACCAGATAGAAGGTATTGTGGTAATGCGCAAGGGAGAAAACCCAAGTGAGGTTTTAGATCGCGTACACGAAAAAATAACGGAACTCAACAAAACCATTTTGCCAAAAGATGTGAAGATCGTTCCTTTCTACGATCGTACCACGCTGATGGATTTTGCACAGGAAACGGTTATTCACAACCTTATTGAAGGTATCGTTCTGGTAACAGTGATCGTATTTCTTTTCATGGCAGACTGGCGCACAACGGTGATAGTGAGTGTCATCATTCCGCTGTCGCTCTTGTTTGCATTTATTTGTATGCGTATCAAAGGCATGAACGCCAACCTGCTTTCGATGGGAGCGATTGACTTTGGTATTATCATAGATGGAGCCGTCGTAATGGTGGAAGGCTTGTTTGTGGCACTCGACAAGCGGGCACATGAAGTAGGCATGGAGAAGTTCAACAAACTCGCTAAGCTTGGCCTGTTCAAGAATACCGGTGCTGAAATGGGTAAATCCATCTTCTTCTCTAAGTTGATCATCATCACCTGTTTGATCCCAATCTTCGCGTTCCAGAAAGTAGAAGGTAAAATGTTCTCTCCACTCGCTTACACATTAGGTTTTGCCTTATTGGGAGCATTGATACTTACACTTACGTTGGTGCCCGCGTTAGCTAGTATTTTGCTGAAAAAAAATGTGCGAGAAAAACACAACCCGATCGTGATCTTCTTTGAAAGCATTACACTAAAGGGTCTGAAGAAATTGTATGCCAATCAAAAGATGAGTGTGATCATCGCATTCATCATAATGTTCTTGTCCTTCTTCTCCTTTAAGTTTTTAGGTTCCGAGTTCTTACCACAGTTGGATGAAGGTGCTCTTTGGGTATCTGCAGAGTTACCGCGAAGCGTGTCATTGAACGAAGCGGACAGTATAGCTGCGGAAATGAATAAAGTGATCCAAACTTTCCCTGACGTTAAAAATACTTTGACTCAGGTGGGCCGTACAAATGATGGTACCGATCCAAAAGGATTCTTCAATGTACAGATCGCCGTTGATCTTACACCTAAAAAAGAAAGAACAGATAAACTCTCCACTGATGAGATCGTTGATCAAATGGATGCCAAACTGCAAAAGTTTCCGGGCATTGTGTTCAACTATTCACAGCCAATTCGCGATAACGTGGCAGAAGCTGTTGCCGGCGTGCCTGCCGCGTTGGTGGTGAAGATCTTTGGCCAGGACTTCAATGTGCTTGATACAAGCGCCACCCATGTCATGAATATTTTGAAAGGCGTGCAGGGCGTTGAAGACTTGGGAGTAATCAGGAACCTTGGTCAGCCTGAGTTCCGTATAGAATTGGACCAACAGAAAATGGCATTCTACGGTGTTTCTACGGCAGATGCAAATGCTGTAATTGAAATGGCGATTGGCGGTAAAGCAGCGACTGAATTATTTGAAGGTGAAAGAAAATTTGATGTGCGTGTTCGTTATCAAAAAGACTATCGTGCAACACGCGAAGCAGTCGAAAACCTGATGGTGCCTGCAACTGACGGCGCCAAAGTTCCGCTGAAGGAAATTTCCAGCATCAGAACTTTAACTGGTCCGGCATTTATTTACCGCGACAACAACATGCGCTATATCACAGTGAAGTTCTCTGTTCGTGGCCGTGACCTTGGAAGCACCATTGCAGAGGCGCAGCAAAAAGTAAACGCGGCAACTCAACTGCCTGACGGTTATAAAATGTCATGGAACGGTGAGTTCGAAAACCAGCAACGCGCCACTAAAACACTGGCTCGCGTAGTTCCGATTTGTTTACTGGTTATATTCCTGATCTTGTTTGTAACTTTTGGCAATTCCAAAGATGCGATACTAACGTTAATGAACGTACCGTTTGCCTTGATCGGTGGTATTCTTGCATTGCATGTTACCGGCATCAACTTCAGTATTTCCGCAGGTATTGGATTCATCGCCTTGTTTGGTGTCTGTATCCAAAACGGTGTAATCATGATATCCGTGTTCCGGAAAAACCTCGAAGGTGGAATGCATTTAAACGAAGCCATTCTCGAAGGCGTTCACTCGCGTGTGCGTCCGGTAGTAATGACGGCGTTGATGGCGATGATTGGTTTGCTGCCGGCAGCGGTTTCTACAGGTATCGGTTCGGAAACGCAAAAGCCATTGGCAATCGTGGTAATCGGTGGTTTAATCACCTCTACACTACTTACGTTGCTAATCCTTCCTATCATTTATGCATTGGTATTCAAATTCATGCATAGAAGCCAAATTAGAAGACTCCTTAGAAAAGCGGGATTAATCAGCAGGAAGTAAAAAATAAAACCACTCGCTAAAAACAAAAAAGAGCTGCCTCATTTTGAGGTGGCTCTTTTTTTTGCGGAGCCATTTTTACAAATGAGCCGATTCGGTCAAAATTTTTTTTTCACCACTGCAAACAAATTACGTACCTAGGTTGTCTTATTCTAGGAACGGTCATAAAACAGTCATAGAACCACAGGGAATACCTTTTTTATTTGTCAAAAAACGGAACGCGAGCAGTTGTACGGACAAAAAAAGAAGAATCATTCCAGGAGCAGACTCACACCGCAATCGATACCTTACGTAAAACTTCTACACTCAACTTGCACCTTAAATCGGGCAAGTTCTAGAGAAGAATTCCAAAAACTGATTAGCATGCCCCAAGCCGGAGCCCCTTGATTTTAGGGAATTTTCACGTCCACGTCCATGTGACGCGGATCAAATAGTCAATAAGCAATTTAATCATATGCCTACTTCAAAAAACAATCGACGAAAGTTTATTAAGTCGGTCATCGTCGCGGGCACCACACTTGGTGTCGGCACTCCACTGTTGCATCATCTAACGTCGGAAGACACTTCGCTAGTACCAATGCTGATGCCGGACGGCAAATTGGTAATGGTAAAAAAATCTGTGATTGACCAAAGTACCGTCGCCAAAAAAGCCACGGAAAAAGAAGTTTTCGACTGGATGAATGATGCACATAAAAAATGACCTGCTGCAAAGAGTTTAACTAAAATTCTTCAATTCCAAATTAACCGTCATGAATCTGAAACTAAAAATCTCTGCAATAAGCGTTACGCTTATATTAACCTTGCTTTTTTACGTTATTTCCTGTACACATAAGGATGACATTGTACCAAGTGGCGGTAGCGGTGGCCCTATCACACGTGGCGAACAGCACGTTGACAACGCAGCGGGCTTTGACAAAGCTCACTCCAACGTTAACTGGTCAACCAAGTACCTTGGTTCGGTTTCAGCCCTAACCGGACGTTTCAATACGTTCCACATTACCCGGTTCAAATTCTGGGAAGAAAAGCCAGACAGCATCTACTTCACGGCTGATGTATGGCTGAACTCTGTAAACACGAGCGAACCGGGAAGAGACGGCGGTTGTTTACTTGGAACATTTGGTACTGCTCCCGGAGCTGGTGATGTAGATAGTAATAAAGCTGTAATCACCAGCAAGAAAGTAGTGTTCAGCACAACAGATAAAGGCTACATCGTAACTGCCGATTTTAAATTTCACGGTGTGACCAAAGAAATTACTGCCAAGCTAAGCTACGATGGAAAAGCTGAGCAGGGAACACAGGACACCTACGGATTCAGCTTGGATTTTTCCATTCTGGCCATTTCTGATTTCGGCATTGTATCATCCAGTATTGGCGATAACGTAGACATTATCTGTAATGCGGCAATTAAGTTCTGACGCTGCAAAACATGTTAAACACCATTTAATGACTAACGCAAAATATCAATTATGAAAGTCAGAAAAATATATTGGGTGATGGCAATGTTAATAATGGCATTGACAACAGGCTGTTACTACGATGTTATCACTCCGCCCGATCCTAACGCACCGCCACAAAATGTAAGCTTCAGTAACGACCTTCAGCCGATTTTTAATACCAGTTGCGCCACAACCGGGTGCCATGGCGATGGTGGACATAATCCAATCTTAACAGCAGATAAGTCTTACAATGCGCTTCTGTCGGGAGGCTTTGTAAATACAACCATTCCCACAGAAAGTATTTTGTATAAAGAAATTAATAACGGCTTAATGCCTCCAACAGGCAAGCTGCCACAGGTTCAGATTCAAATGGTGCTGGACTGGATCAAAATAGGCGCTCCTAATAACTAACTACATCCTAAAAAAACGCACAAATGAAAGCACACACAACACTATATCATAGATCACATAAAGCGGCTTTAGTATTGTTTTGCTTGCTGGGATGCCTGAATTTTTTGAATGCGCAAGACTCAACTGCAGTTAAAGAAGAAGCAACAGCTTCCGCAGCACCTAAAAAAAGCAAGCCGGTGCCAAATACATTTGAAAACATCTGGCTGCTGGATAACCAGTCTGTAATGGTGCCCACGAAAGGGTCATTCCAACTTGATTTCATGCACCGCTTCGGTACTATCGATGGTGGCTACCAAAGCTTGTTTGGTCTTTTTGGTGGCATCAATATCCGCATAGGAGCTGACTATGTGCCAAGAGAAGATTTGATGGTCGGAATTTCCTTAACGGAGTACAACCTAACCTGGGAAGGATATGTAAAATATGCGGGGCTTAAGCAAACGAAAGATGATAAAATTCCAGTGAGTGTAACCTACTACGGCAATATGGCTGTCGATACACGATCAGATCCTACCGGTGGTCTTTACCCCCATGGCAGTGATCGCCTGATGTTCTTTAACCAAATACTTATCGCCAGAAAGTTCGGTGATAGATTTTCCATACAGGTGGCGCCCAGCCTCACACACGTGAACGTTGTACAAGGTTATTATGGGGGAGATACAACAGCGGATGGCAAGAGCGTGCTCGGCAAGGAAATGAAACACGACCATTTTGCAATAGCTTTTTCAGGAAAAGTAAAATTGAATAACACGCTTAACCTGTTACTAAACTATGACCAGCCAATCACAAAGCATTTGACAAACAACCCAAATCCAAATCTCTCGGCAGGACTTGAAATCAATACAACAGGTCACACATTCCAGGTAATTGTGGGCAACTATCGTTACATAACACCATCCCGGAACAATTACTATAACAACAATGATTATAAAGATGGGCAGTGGCTGATTGGGTTTAACATGACAAGGCTTTGGAACTGGTAGAAACAATATTCTTTATCAATACACCTCAAAACAAGATTATGAAAACAAAAACACTGAGTGTCCTTTTACTGATGACAACTTTTATCGTAGCTGTAAGTTTTACTTTTTCAAAACAGCAACCGAAACCATGGCCCGTTCCTGACAAAAACGCTAAGATGGCCAACCCTATTAAAGCTGATGCTGCCTCTATCAATACAGGTAAGGCTTCATGGGCAAAGAACTGCGCTTCATGCCATGGTAAAATGGGTAAGGGCGATGGATCAAAAGCAGCGAAATTAACCACACATCCAGGAGATTTTTCAACTGCTGCAACGCAAAGTCAATCAGATGGAGCACTGTATTATAAAATAAGCGAAGGAAGAGACGATATGCCTGCGTTTAAAAAGAAAATTTCTGACGAAGATGAAATATGGAGTCTGGTAAACTACATACGCACTTTTAAAAAATAGTTGAAAATTGAAAGTTGAAAGTTGAAAATGAGCGTTACTGGCGGTCGAACAGACCAATTAAGATTACAGGACAATCATTTTCAATTTTCAATTCTATTTTCAAACTTCAATTTTCAACTTTCAAAACATAGCTCTATGGATTCAAAAAATAACGATTTGAATGATTCGCGTAGAGATTTCCTGCGAAAAGGTTTTGTGGCCACTGCCGCTGTCGCGACAGGGCTGGGGCTAACGGAAACGGCGTGCAAGGATACAAAATCCAAAACAGGCGATACGGTGAAACTGCTTTCCCCTGATGGCAAAATAGTGGAAGTGGATTCTTCAATGATCAATCCTGCGATACCGGACTCACTTCTCTCCAATCACAATGTGCGAGAGGGTGTGCCCGGTAAAAAGTTTGTAATGGTGATTGATCTGTCCAGGTGCAGGAATGCAGGCAAGTGTAAGAGTGCCTGTTCAAAGATGCACTATCTGCCGGACAATCGCAGCTACATCAAGATCAACAAAATGCAGGATTCAGATAAGGCTGCGCCTTACTGGATGCCTACGCCATGCTTTCACTGCGACAATCCGCCGTGCGTAAAAGTGTGCCCTGTGGGCGCCACTTTTAAATTGACGGATGGCATTGTGGCCATCGATAACGAACGCTGTATTGGTTGCCGGTTCTGCATGGTAGCCTGTCCATATTCCGCAAGGGTTTTTAACTGGGATACCGAGTACCAGTTGAACATTACACAGATGAATGAAATAAAGCCACACGCCGCATGCAGCACGCACGTAACGGGTACAGTAGAGAAATGTGATTTCTGCCCGACCAATACTGCTAAGAATGAATTACCGGATTGTGTGCAGGCTTGCCCCAATGGTGTATTCTATTTTGGCGATGAAGTGGAAGACGTGGTAAGCAACGGCGACGAGACAGTTCGACTAAGTCAGTTATTAAAAGATAAGTCTGGTTACAGATACCTCGAAGACCTGGGAACCAAGCCAAGAGTTTATTATTTGCCTCCGGTAAACAGACAATTCCCATTTAAAGATGTTGAAGGACAAAATGAGACAGACGGACAAACCAGCCATGAATCAGGTCATTAAACGGTTTGAATAATCGAACCGGTAACAAATGCTGCACGTATTAATTGTTAATTATTAATTATTAATTACAAATGGAACCTGTAAAAATAAAGTTGGATAAATCGAATCAACTGCTCACGGATTTGATGCCGAAAAAATTCAACGCCTCGGGAAAGTTATGGGTAGGCTTCCTGCTGGTAATAGTCGTGATAGGCTTCTTTGCCTACATCCGGCAATTGCAAAAGGGCCTTGTTGTAACCGATATGCGCGATTTTACTTCATGGGGAATATACATATCCAACTTCGTTTTTTTTGTTGCCATAAGCCTCGTTGGTTCGCTCGTGAGTGCCATTCTCAAACTCACAAATGTAAAATGGCGCACACCGCTTGTGCGTATCTCAGAAATAATTGCGGTTGCTGCTATATTTTTTGCTGCTATCATCATCATTGTGGACATGGGAAGACCTGAAAGATTCTGGCATTTGTTTGCATATGGAAGAATTCAATCGCCTATCCTTTGGGATGTAATTGTTATAACCACTTATCTTGTTGTAAGCTCTTTATTGCTTTACATTCCATTACTTCCTGACATTGCTATTTGTCGCGACCTGACTCCCGAGTCTTCAAAGTTCAAAAAATGGTTTTACACTTTCTTCGCCTTGAACTGGAGAGGTACTGCCCAACAATACGCTCTCATACACAAATGTATCAATGTGCTTGCAGTGCTTGTTGTTCCTCTTGCGTTAGGCATTCACACCGTTACTTCATGGTTGTTTGCAACGACCTACAGGGCCGGTTGGGACAGCTCCAACTTCGGACCTTATTTTGTGGCCGGTGCGTTCCAGGCAGGTTGCGGAGGCGTAATTGCCGTTACATATGTTTTGAGAAATCATTACAACTTAAAAAAATACATCACCACCAAACACTTTGATAACATGGCAAAGCTATTGGTGCTGTTGTCACTGGTTTATCTCTATTTCAACATCAACGAATATTTGGTACCGGGTTATAAAATGAAAACGGTAGATGGTGAACATTTGAAATCTTTGTTCACCGGTCACTATGCGCCATTGTTTTGGAGCGTGCAGATATTCGGCATGATAGTTCCCATTGTCGTTATGCTGTTTAAAAAAGGGCGAGCGCCGCTTCCGGTATTTATCGTTTCCCTCATGGTGGTGGTCGGTGCATGGTTCAAGCGCTTCCTCATTGTTGTGCCTACGCTTCTTCACCCTTTCATTCCCATCCAGAACGTTCCTGCATCATGGCACACTTATATGCCAACATGGGAAGAGTGGGCCATTACAGCGGCATCGCTGGCCGGAGCGCTGTTGGTTATTACTTTTTTTGTAAGACTGTTCCCTATCATTTCAATCTGGGAAATGACCGAAGAGCAGCAAACACCTCAAATTGATGAACAAACGAATTTGTATGAAGCTCAAGCCTAATAATATCATCCGCGGTTTAGTACTGTGCTGCAGTCTTTTTGTGTTTTCCGCGCAACGTCTGTCTGCACAGGATAGCACAAATGCAGAAGCGCAAATTACACTCACCTTCGGCGAACAGGACAGCGTTAAACAAGCCAAGGCCGTTGTTACAAAAAATCATACACCTCTAAAAGGCGTTGATGTAGTTTTTTTAATTAAAAAAAGTTTCGGCTCACTTCCTTTGGGTGATGCCGTAACAACCGACGATAATGGCGAAGCAGTGGCAGACTTTCCAACTGACATGCCCGGTGATCAGCAAGGCAATGTAACAGTGCTCGCCAAGGTCGATGAGAACGACCAAACCGGAGAACTCCTGGCATCAAAATCCACCAACTGGGGCGTGCCGACAACTGTAAAAGACAGATTTGATCAAAGAACGCTTTGGGGAACCGCCGAAAATGCTCCCCTAACGCTCGTTGTAACAGTTGTATCATTAGTGGCGCTTGTGTGGGGAATTATTCTTTACATGGTGCTACAACTGGGAAAAATAAATCGTTTGGGAAAAGCATAGCACACAGATGACGCTGATTAGACTGAGTTGCACTGATTTCAATAAACGGAATAACTGAATGTTTCTGTTTGACAGTCATCTTTGAATTTGAACATCAGTCATTCAGTTACTCAGTATTCAGTTATTCAGTCATTCAGTTATTCAACAGCCATCATACTTCTGTTACCAGCCTCTTCGCCCAATACGACCAAGATATGATCCGCATCAGTTTTTTGAAAACCATCTACCGGAAATTCTGCTCAAAAAATTTGGATTTTCAAAAAACTTTTGTCTAAAACATGAAACTTCAGTAAATTTATTAAACAACTTTTTTTCCAAATACTGGTAGAACATCAACCTGGAAAAAACGCTAACGATTGTGTTTACTGGTTAAACTTTTTAAAAAAAACAGAAGAAAGAGCACCGACTATGATTACAAGTAAAGAGGCAAACGGCTTATTATTGAAAAGCATCCCCAAAATCACTACATCTGAAAATGGCATTGAAGATGCCATGGTTGCCTTTGCTACCTACACTCGACAATCTGCACAGGATTGTGATATTTCCCGGATTAAAAAATGCATGAGCGTTGCCCACGAGTTATATGCTAATGGAGACGACGAATTAAAAACACTCATTGAACGTGTTTATATTCCCGCACTTAAGCAGGCCATCAATCGCAATTGCGCAGAAGCAAGATTGTTACAGATTTATATTCCTGTTGGGCTGTACCAGCTTTATGTAATGCAGGGTTTCAGCAGAGACTAGGAAGTTGCCGACTATTAGTTGTTAGACTTTCAGTGCGATATTACTAAATTGTAGTTTCTGCATTTAAAGCCTAACAACTAACAACCATCAACTGACAACATTCCCCATGCAACGACTATTCTTTTAGCCCGGTCAACTACAAAAGCCCATTAATGAAAAAGTCGCTGTTGTTATTGATGACCTCCCTCACATTTGTTTTTTCATTTGCGCAATCGAAGAAGACCAGTTATTCAGTTGGTGCACTGCTTTCGAGGCCCGCTTATTTCTCAAACACAGAAAACAACAATGCTACAGGCTTTGGTTTTGAAATTCAAACCGAACGTCTTTTTTCAAAAAAAATTTCCTGCACTGCGAGCGCAGGCTATATCCATTTTTCCGGCCCTTATACCTATGTTAACTATTCAAGTTTTGCGCACGACACAACCATAAACAGCTATGGCAACGTTCCTCTGTTTGCAGGTTTAAGATTTTATTGCTGGAACAAACTGTTTCTCGGCGCTGAAATCGGTGCAATGATCCAGGCAAGCAGTAACACTGGCACTCATCTTTCGCTGGCTCCTTCCGTTGGTTACAAGTTTGATATTGCAAAACAAAGAGGCATTGAGGTTGGCCTTCGGTTAATCAACACGCTACCCAGCTATGGAGTGCCCGAAGCCAATAGTTTAATGAAGGGAGGTTACGGTATTTGGGTATTAAAGGTCGCTTACGCATTTTAGCCGCATCACACTACTTTTTAACCCTCAAATTTCTTAAAAAAACAACAAACCTTTTAGTCTGAATGGTTGTTTTATTGTCCTTGCCTGCAATGGCACACAAAATGCATACACACATGAAGCATTTTATTTTATGTAGCTGCTATAAACTCAATTACTACGACAAAGGGTTCATTTTTTGATAGTAATGATGTGGAGACAACAACAATGATAACTTGCTCATTATTAGAATTAAACATCATGAATATGAAAAAAAACTGGCTAAAAAACCTTGCTGTTCTCGGAACAGCAGTGATCATTTCTTTAAGCGTTGCTTCCTGTGGTCCTAAAGATGCAGATGTCCAATCTGCTGCAGCTACCGCGCTCGCTGGCGATCCTACAACTTCTGCGCTCCAGGTGAGTGTAAAAGACGGAGTTGCTACTATTAGCGGTGAGTGCAAAGACGATGCATGCAAAGTAAGCAGCGAGAATGTTGTGAAAGGCATAAAAGGTGTAAAACAAGTGGTCAGCAATGTAACTGTTGCGCCTCCGCCTCCGCCATTGCCTCCTGCTGCTCCTGTTACTATTTCTGCAGATGACAACTTAAGCAAGATGGTAACTGATGCTATTAAAGATAATGCAGGTGTTATGGCTTCTGTAAAAGATGGCGTGGTAACCTTGACAGGAGAAATCAAAAGAGCAGACCTTCCTAAACTCATGCAAAAGGTTCAGGCTCTGAAACCGAAAAAAGTTGAAAACAAATTAACCATAAAATAAAATATCATGGCACTACAGGATAAATACAAAGAGCTGATCGATACAGCAAGTTCTTCGGGTGTGTCTAACCTGCAGGTAAGAGAGCAGGATGGTGTTTTATACGTTGACGGTGATGCACCAAGCGGTAGCGCTAAAGACAACCTTTGGAACATTTACAATAAAATAGATCCGGATTTTCGTGCCGGCGATCTTGTTTTAAATGTAAATGTCGGCAGTGCTGCAGATGGAGGCAAATTGAAAGTGGTTACAGAAAGCAGCAACCTGAATATTCGCAAAGGCCCCGGCACAGACCAGCCTATTGTAGGCAAAGCCGGACACAATGAGATCGTAACATTAGTAAATAAGACAAGCGACCAGTGGTATCTTATCAGAACAGATGGCGGAGCTGAAGGTTATGCATATGCGCAGTACTTGCAGCCTGCATAGCGAGTTATGAGTTTTGAGTTATAAGTTATGAGTTTTAGGGCACCGAATTTCATAAATTGATAACTCAAAACTTATTACTCAAAACTTCTTTTTAACTCATTTTCATTAAAACAAATTTTATGTTAGAAGAATTATTACAACTGGTTCAGCAACACAGCCAGGAGGCCGTTGTTGACAATAGCGCTATTCCCAATGAGCACAACCAAGATGTGATGAACGAAGCTGTAAGTTCAATTACCAACGGGCTGCAGAGCTATGGCCAGGGAAATGCAGAAGGCATTATGCAGTTGTTCCAATCGCAAAGCGGCATTTCCGCAGATCACCCCGCGGTGCAAGGAATTTCGAACAATTTTGTTGAATCCATTACTTCAAAATTTGGCATCAGCGGAACGCAGGCACAAAGCATTGCTGCTGCTATCATTCCAATGGTAATGGCAAAATTCATTCACAAAACAAATGATCCCAACGATCAAAGCTTCAACTTCCAGAACATCATCGGCGCATTTACCGGCGGTGGTGGCGGCGGCTTATCGAGCCTGCTCGGCAAATTTGGTTTGTAAAAATTTCATCTACGACTGATATTTCTCATAAACCGGTTTGATTGAAAACCGGTTTTTTGTTGAAATCGCTGAAAATAAAATGCGTTAACCGGGGTAGTACGGAGTTATTGGGTGATCCTCAAGCTATTTTGCTGATTTTTCCTCATTTTGCCCTAATTTCGAACCCTCAAATCAACAATCATAATCTATGGCAGAAGAGATATTAATGCCCCGCTTGAGTGATACCATGACAGAAGGGGTAATTGCTGCATGGCATAAAAAGGTAGGCGATACTGTGAAGAAGGGTGATCTGTTAGCTGAAGTAGAAACAGATAAGGCCACAATGGAGCTGGAAAGCTATAAAGACGGTACCTTATTACATATTGGCGTACAGAACGGTGGAAAATTGCAGGTGAATGATTTGTTAGCCATCATCGGCGCTCCTGGTGAAGATATTTCCGGAATTCTAAATAAACAAGGCGGTGCTCCGGCTGCAGCACCTGCAGCTGAGAAAAAAGAAGAAGCTCCTAAACAAGAGCAGGCTCCCCAAGCTGCTCCTGCAACTGGCGGGTCAGTTGATCTTTCCAAAGTTGAAGAGGTTATTTTGATGCCTCGCCTTAGCGACACCATGACTGAGGGTGTGATCGCTGAGTGGCACAAAAAAGTAGGCGACGACGTTAAAAAAGGCGACCTGCTTGCTGAAATCGAAACAGATAAAGCTACCATGGAGCTGGAAAGCTACAAGAATGGTAAGTTATTATATATAGGTGCACAAAAAGGCGACAAAGTTCCGGTGAACGCTTTGCTGTGTATCATTGGTGAAGAAGGAAAAGTAGATGTTGATAAAATTGTTGCTTCTGCAAAAGGTGGAGGCACTGCATCTGCGGGTGCTTCTCAACCAGCGGCTGCTCCTGCTCAACAAGCGGCTCCTGCTGCACAGGCTGCTCCGGCACAATCTTCTTCTGACAACGGAAGAGTAAAAGCTTCTCCGCTTGCTAAAAAAGTAGCAGAGGAAAAAGGTATCGATATTTCACAAGTTCCGGGAAGTGGCGATGGCGGACGTATTATAAAAGCAGATGTTGACAGCTACAAACCTGCTGCACAACAAGCGGCTCCTGCTGCGAAAAGCGCACCAGCTGCGGCTTCCGCTCCGGCAGGACAAGTAAGCTTCGATGAAGTACCGGTTTCTCAAATGCGTAAAGTAATTGCGAAACGCCTTGGAGAAAGCTTGTTCACTGCTCCCCACTTCTACGTAACAATGGCGATCGATATGGACAACGCTATCGCTGCACGTACGAAGATCAATGAGAAAGCGGCTGTAAAAATCTCTTTCAACGACCTTGTATTAAAAGCTTGTGCTATTGCACTGAAACAACACCCTGCTATCAACAGCAGCTGGCTAGGTGATAAAATTCGGGTGAATCATCACGTGAACATTGGCGTTGCCGTTGCAGTTGACGAAGGTTTGTTAGTACCAGTGGTGCGTTTTGCAGATACTAAATCTCTAACGCAGATAGGTGCGGAAGTGAAAGACTTCGCGGCTCGTGCAAAAGCTAAAAAATTGCAACCTTCAGATTGGGAAGGAAGCACATTCACTATTTCTAACTTAGGTATGTTTGGTGTAGATGAATTCACAGCGATCATCAACCCTCCTGATGCTTGTATTCTTGCAGTAGGCGGTATCAGCCAGGTGCCTGTAGTAAAAGACGGTGTTGTAAAACCAGGAAACATCATGAAGGTTACTTTGAGTTGCGACCACCGTGTAGTGGACGGCGCAACCGGCGCAGCTTTCCTGCAAACGCTGAAAAGCTTCCTGGAAGAGCCTTTGAGAATGCTGGTTTAAGTTTCAGGCTTATTTCACGCAAAGGCACCAAGGAGCAAAGACGCAAAGATCTCTTAAGATAAGTAAGGGTATTCTGTTTAAAAGCAGAATACCCTTTTTCTTTGATCAGCTTTTGAAGCTTCCTTACCCTAAAAAAGAAAGAGAGGCTGCATCAACTACAGTCTCTCTTTTATACTTAATAACCTTTTGCGTCTTTGCTCCTTCGCGCCTTTGCGTGAAACACTTCCTACATCACCACGTTGATCATTTTGTTTTTCACATAGATCACTTTCTTGGGCGCTTTGCCTTCGAGCCATTTTTTTACGATGTCATCGGCCATTACCATTTCTTCTACTTGTTGCTGCGTGGCATCAAGTGCAATGGTTAATTCAGTTCTCGTTTTACCGTTGATTGCAACAGGATATGCCTTCGCGGTTTCAACCAGGTATTTATTTTCAATCGGCGGATACGCCGCATCCAGAATATAACCTTCATTACCGATCATGTGCCACAATTCTTCTGCAATATGCGGAGCATACGGCGTTAACGCTATCAGCAATTTTTCCAGTATCGCTTTCTTGTGGCATTTCAAATCACCTAACTCATTTACGGCGATCATGAATGTACTTACTGCCGTATTGAAAGAGAACTTTTCTGTGTCCTCTTCAATTTTCTTAGCGGCTTTGTACAGCACTTTCCACTCTGCGTCTGTGGGTGTGTCGTTGGTAACGATTAGTCCTTTATCTTCGTCGGCAAACAGGCGCCAGAATTTTCTCAAAAATCTGTGTACACCTTCAATACCTTTCGTATCCCACGGCTTGCTCATTTCCACCGGACCGAGGAACATTTCATACATGCGGAAAGTATCGGCACCGTATTTATCAACAAGATAATCCGGGTTAACGGTATTGAATTTTGATTTACTCATTTTCTCCACCTCAACGCCGCAGATATATTTATCGCCTTCCAAAATAAATTCAGCATCGCCAAATTCTCCATTTTTCCACTCTTTGAAAGCTTCTGTATCCAACTCAAGACCATCCACAAAGTTTACATCTACGTGGATCGCATCTACTGAATATTGTTCTTTCAAGCCGTGAGAAACAAACTTGCTTGTGCCGTGAACACGATAAACAAATCTTGACGAACCTTGTATCATTCCCTGGTTCACCAGTTTCTTGTACGGCTCTTCGTGACCAATCAGGCCGAGGTCGAACAATACTTTTGTCCACATACGGCTGTACAGCAAATGTCCCACCGCGTGTTCCGTTCCTCCGATATACAGATCAACTTGTCCCCAGTAGTCGCTTGCTTTTCTGCTGCAAAACTCCTGGTTATTTTCAGGGTCCATGTAGCGAAGGAAATACCATGATGAACCAGCATAGCCCGGCATCGTGTTTACTTCACGAATACCACCGTTATAGCTTTTCCATTCGGTAAGGTTTGCTAATGGCCCCTCACCTTCTGGTCCGTTTTTAATTTTGTCCATTTCCGGAAGTAGTACCGGCAATTCGCTTTCTGGCAAAGGATGCGCAATACCGTCTTTCCACACAATCGGGAAAGGTTCACCCCAATAACGCTGGCGGCTAAACGCTGCATCGCGCATGCGGTAGTTGGTTTGGCGCTTACCAATGCCCATTTCTTCTAATTTCGTGATCACGACGTCCATTGCGTCACGCATCTTTACACCGTTCAGGAAATCGCTGTTTTCCAAAAGTGCATCTTTCGTAGCGTTTGCTTCTAATCCATCAAAATGACTTCCGATAATGTTGGTGATAGGAATATTAAAATGCTGTGCAAATTTGAAATCTCTTTCATCACCGCAAGGAACGGCCATGATAGCGCCGGTTCCATAACCGATCAACACATATTCTGAAATCCAGATGGGGATTTGTTTTCCGTTAAACGGATTCACTGCATAAGCACCGGTGAAAGCTCCTGTGATTTTTTTCTCGGCTTGTCTTTCCCTGTCGCTACGGCTTTTAACGTAGGTTACGTATTCTTCAACGGCTTGCTTTTGATCGGCAGACGTAATCTTTTCGATCAAATCATGCTCAGGAGCAATTACCATAAAGTCAACTCCGAAAATGGTGTCAGGGCGGGTTGTGTAAACCACCAAAGATTCAGAAGAAGCACTGATATCAAATTTAATCTCAGCACCATAGCTCTTTCCGATCCAGTTGGTTTGCATTTCCTTCATCGCTTCGCTGAACTCGATCTTATCGAGCCCTGTTAGCAGGCGGTCAGCATATTCCGTAATACGCAGGTACCATTGGCGCAATTTCTTTTTTACCACAGGATAACCACCTCGCTCACTCACGCCATTTACCACCTCGTCATTTGCCAACACGGTTCCCAGCGCCTCGCACCAGTTTACTTCACCGTATCCACAGAAGGACAAGCGATATTCCATCAAAATATCTTCGCGGCGTTTTTCATCGAAAGACTTCCATTCTTCCGCTGAAAAAGAAATAGTCTTATCGCCAGGGCAAACGTGATTGCCGTTGCCTTCTGTTTCAAATACCTTAATTAAACCATCAATGCTTTCTGCTTTTTGTGTTTTGCGGTTATACCAGCTTTTAAACAATTGCAGAAATATCCATTGCGTCCATTTGTAATAATTGGGATCGCTTGTTTTCACTTCTCTGTCCCAATCGTAGCAAAAACCAATGTTATCAAGCTGGCTGCGGAAGTTTTTAATGTTTTGATCCGTACTCACTGCAGGGTGAATGCCGTGTTCGATAGCGTATTGCTCTGCTGGCAAACCAAATGCGTCGTAACCCATTGGGTGCAACACGTTGTAGCCTTTTAATCTTTTGTATCTGCTGAAAATATCGCTCGCAATATAACCAAGCGGATGACCCACATGCAGTCCCGCACCACTTGGGTAAGGAAACATGTCCAGTACATAATACTTTGGCTTTGTCGTATCATTGCTCACTTTGTAGACTTTGGCATCGATCCATTTCTTCTGCCAGTCTTTCTCTATTCGTCTGAAATCGTATTCCATTATTCTTCAGTTTATAGAAAAATGTTTATTCGTTTTGTTATATTGCTAACGGCTGAGTAAAAGCCCCGGAAGCCAACAGTTTTGAGTTGTTCCGGCTCATGTTTAGTTAATAGCCTAAGCTTCCAGAAGACCGTCCATTCAAGGGTTTGGGATTTGCTGATGTGTAAAATAGAAATCCTTAAACAAATCTTAAAAAAGCCGACAATTATTTTTAATCAATGTATTTGAAAAATATTTTGCAAACCCTACTCGTTACTTAGGGCGGCAAAAATACGGATTCAGCATTTAAATCCTTTACTTTTGCCTGTCTAGCAACGTAATACTAACCAGAAAAATATCAACAGTATGGCGCAAACCGGAAAAAGTTCCGCAAAAAGATCCAAACCTTCCTATTTCATGTCCATTTTAGGAGTATCGCTGGTGCTTTTTATTCTTGGCATCTGGGGCTGGATAGCAATCAATGCAAATAAACTTAGCCAGTATTTTAAAGAAAATGTAGAGGTTCGTGTTTACCTGCGCGAAAATATCACTGCAAAGGACAGTGTAACCCTTACTCAATATATTGCTAACAAACCTTACGTTAAGGAATATGAATATGTAACAAAAGACCTTGCCCGCAGGAAATTTATTGGGGACGGCAACGAAGACTGGAAAAATGTTCTGGACGCAAATCCTCTGCCTGCAAGCATAGATTTCAAACTCCGAAGCGAATATGTTAATACCGATACGCTGGCGACCATTAAAAAAGATCTTGAGCAAAACATCTCCGTAAGCGACGTTCAATACCCGCAATCTTTGGTGGACAGCCTTTTGAAGAACATGAGACCGATCAGCCTCGGTTTTCTTGTTATTGCCATCATATTCTCCATCGTGGTGATTATATTAATTGATAATACCATCCGTTTGGCCATGTTCAGCAACCGTTTTCTTATTAAAACCATGCAAATGGTGGGTGCGACAAGATGGTTCATCGCGAAACCGATGGATATCCGCGCCATCGTCAACGGTGCCTTGAGCGCTATCCTGGCTTTTATCGGCGTTTTTGGCCTGGTAGTGTTCTTGGAAAAACAAATACCTGAGCTGAAAGCACTTCGCGATCCGTACTGGTTCTCCATTTTATGCATTGGCTTATTGGTAATCGGCATCTTCATTTCGCTGGTAAGTACGCACCGTAGCGTGATTAAATACCTGAAGATGAAACTGGACGACTTATATTAATAGCAGAGTTATTGAATAATCGAATAACTGAAGGTTGAAATACTAAAGGTTTGATAAAATGTAAACGTTCAGTTATTCAATTATTCAGTTTATTCAATTATTGCTATATTGCGCACCTAAGTTTTTAATCTATATGAGCGAAAAGAAAGTAATTACTGCAAAAAAAAGCAGCTCAAGCAATCTTGTACTAGGTAAGGAAAATTTCATGTGGATGTTGGTTGGCGTTGCCATCATTGCTTTGGGAATGTTGCTGATGGCCGGAGGCAAAAGCAGTAATCCAGCAGAATTTAACCAAAACGAAGTGTACAGCACACGCCGTATCACCATTGCTCCATTGTTGATCATCATTGGTCTTGGAGTGGAAGTTTTCGCGATATTCAAAAAGCCAAAAGCTTAATATCTTTAATATAATATTGAAAAGCGATACCGAAAGGTGTCGCTTTTTTTGTTTAGGTTCGGTTTAAAAACCTGCCAGGTCTCGTAACCTGGAACACCTCAATTCCTGATTTTTAATTCCTAATTCCTAATTAATTATTATTTACTTTCCTTTCCTTGATTATTTTTATGCCTTTATAAACACAACCCACATGAATTTCATTCAAGTTATTATTCTTGCCATCGTAGAAGGTATTACCGAATTCTTACCCGTTTCGTCAACCGGCCATATGATTGTTACCAGTTCTTTAATGGGAATTGAGTCAAATAACTTCGTAAAACTTTTTGAAGTATGTATCCAATTGGGTGCCATTCTTGCGGTAGTGGTTTTATTCTGGAAAAAATTCTTTGATTTCTCCCGCTGGCAGTTTTACATAAAGCTTATCGTTGCCGTAATTCCGGCGCTTATTTTCGGAGCTTTGTTTAGTCATAAGATCAAAAGTCTGATGGAAAGCAATGTAACCGTTGCCATCAGCCTGCTTGTGGGCGGTATCGTTTTGCTTTTCATCGATAATGCATTTAAAAATCCTGTTATTAAGGACGAGCAGCACGTTACGTATCCAAAAGCATTTGTAATAGGCATCTGGCAGTGTTTGGCGATGATTCCCGGTGTGAGCAGAAGTGCTTCTTCCATTATTGGAGGTATGCAGCAAAAACTGACACGCAGTGCAGCAGCCGAGTTTTCATTCTTTCTTGCGGTGCCCACCATGTTTGCTGCTACTGCAAAGGATTTGCTGGACTGGTACAAGGAGAAAGGAGCTATTTCCGGCGAGGAAATAAAATTTCTTGCTGCTGGCAATATCATTGCATTTATTGTTGCTGTGCTTGCGATTAAATTCTTTATAGACTATTTAAAAAAATACGGTTTCAAACTGTTCGGCTACTATAGAATTTTGGCGGGCATTGTGATTTTGTTATTGGTATGGAAGGGAGTGATTGGGTCTTAGGATGTGTTCTTTACCACTAAGACACTAAGGACACTAAGCCCCACTAAGGGGTTCCCGATAAGCGGGTTTTCTTAGTGAAGCTTTGTGCCCTTAGTGCCTTAGTGGTAATATTTGGCCGAATAGCATTGTTTCACCACTCACTTTAATTTATGCAAACAGCATCAAAAAAAGTCATCAACGGTTGGGCCATGTACGATTGGGCCAACAGCGTTTATAATCTTGTAATCACTACAACGTTCTTCCCTATCTATTTTACCTCAGTAACCAAAAGCCATTTTGGATCGGAGAATATTCCTTTTCTGGGTAGAACCTTTGTAAACTCTTCTCTGTATGATTACACGCTGGCAGTTGCCTATTTATTCATTGCATTACTATACCCCATTCTTACATCCATTGCAGATACAAGAGGCAACAAAATAAACTTCATGAAGTTCTTTTGCTACATGGGTTCTATTGGTTGCGCTTGCTTGTACTTTTTTAAAGGCGCCAATTTATGGTGGGGAATCATCTGCTTCATGCTTGCAGCCATGGGTTATGTAGGCAGTCTGGTTTTTTACAACGCTTATCTTCCCGAAATCGCAGCCCCGGAAGATCAGGACCGTGTAAGCGCCAAAGGCTTTTCAATGGGTTACATTGGTAGTGTAATACTTCAGATGATTGGCTTTGCGTTGGTGGTTGTAATGAAGGACAATTCTGCGCTTGCATCCCGGATAACTTTCTTGCTTGTGGGTATTTGGTGGATCAGCTTTGCACAGATAACGTTCTCCGTGCTACCTAAAGTGAACAAAGAGTCTGTAAAGAGGATCAACATTTTTACAGATGGTTTTACCGAAGTGAAAAAAGTGTATGGCGAAGTAAAGAAACTGCCGGTGCTTAAAAGATTTCTGCGTGCGTTCTTCTTCTATAGCATGGGCGTACAAACAGTAATGCTAGCGGCTACTTTATTCGGAAGCAAATTGCTCGGGCTCCCAGATACAAAACTTATTATCACTGTTGTACTTATCCAATTGGTGGCGATTCCCGGAGCTATTATGATGAGCCGCTTATCCGCAGTTTATGGAAACATAAAGGTTTTGATGGGCGTGGTTCTGTTCTGGATTGGCATTTGTGTGGCAGCTTATTATACCGCTCAATTCAAAGAAAATGGAGGGGACCCGGAATACGGATTTTATGGACTTGCCATTGCCGTTGGCCTTGTCATGGGCGGCATTCAATCGCTTAGCCGTTCTACCTATTCAAAACTAATGCCCCAAACAAAAGATACCGCTTCCTACTTTAGCTATTACGATTTGACTGAAAAAATAGCGATCGTGATCGGCATGTTCAGCTTTGGTTTTATTGAGGAGTTATCGGGCAGTATGAAAAACTCCGTTCTGTCATTGATCGTTTTCTTTGTAATAGGCCTGGTTTGGCTATATTCAGCGTTGAAAGTGTCAAACGTGAATCGTCAATCTTGAATGGGTAGACTCAGGGCGTACAACCTGCATTCACGTTTCACGACTACAAAACTTCTTACTATGCAACTCTATTCCATACACACAGGTAATTTTAAACTCGATGGCGGCGCTATGTTTGGCGTGGTACCAAAGAGCATTTGGAACAAATTGAATCCCGCAGATGAAAACAATCTTTGCAACTGGGCTATGCGTTGTTTGCTCATTCAGGATGGCAACAGGTTAATTCTGGTCGACAATGGGATTGGCGATAAACAAGACGCTAAATTCATGGGGCACTATTTTCTGAATGGTGACGACACTTTAGATAAATCGCTTGCCAGACAAGGGTTCCACAGAAATGATATTACCGATGTTTTTCTAACGCATCTTCATTTTGATCATTGCGGCGGCAGCATTGTACGCGAAGGCGACAAACTCGTTCCGGCTTTCAAAAATGCTATATACTGGAGCAATGAGAGACATTGGGAATGGGCAACGAAACCCAATGAACGCGAAAAAGCATCTTTCTTAAAAGAAAATATTCTACCCATTCAAGAAAGCGGTCAACTGAAATTTATTGAGGATAACGGTGTACTGGCTTCATTTACCGACAATATCAAGGTCCGTTTTGCCAACGGCCACACAGACGCCATGATGCTGCCGCAGCTTTCTTATAAGGGAAAAACAATCGTTTATATGGCAGATCTTCTGCCTTCTACCGGCCACATTCCTTTGCCGTATGTAATGGCTTACGACATGTTTCCCCTCACGACTTTACAGGAGAAAAAGGCTTTTTTACAGGAGGCTCAGCAAAATGAATACATTCTTTTCTTTGAGCACGACCTGAAAACCGAGTGCTGCACGCTTGTGCAAACGGAGAAAGGTATCCGCGCCGGTGACTCGTTTCTGCTGTCGGAGGTGTAACGGGACCGGTGAATAGTGAATAATGAACGGGTTGCTGACTGCCGGAGAACCAAATAATCGGCAACTTATTCACAATTAACGATTCACCATTCACCTTTGACGTTTATATTTGCACATTCTTATGGCAACAGACAATAACAAATTTCAGGCGATCATTTCACACTGCAAGGAGTACGGATTCATTTTCCAATCCAGCGAAATCTATGATGGATTAAGTGCGGTTTATGACTACGGTCAAAATGGTAGTGAGCTGAAAAGAAATATTCGTGATTATTGGTGGAAGAGCATGACGCAGTTCCATGAAAATATCGTAGGCATCGATGCAGCCATTTTCATGCATCCTACCACATGGAAAGCGAGCGGGCACGTGGACAATTTCAGCGACCCTATGATCGACAACAAGGATAGCAAAAAACGCTACCGCGTGGATCACCTTATTGAGGCGCATGCCGAGAAACTAGCTCTTGAAGGTAAAAAGGAAGAAGAGGCTGCACTGTTGCAATCAATGGACAACCTGCTTGCCAAAGATGATTTTGACGGACTGAAAAGATTAATCGAAGACAACAAAATAAAATGCAGCGTCAGCGGCACTGCTCACTGGACAGATATTCGCCAGTTTAACCTGATGTTCTCTACCCAGCTTGGAAGTGTTGCTGAGGAAGCCAGCGAAATTTACCTGAGACCGGAAACGGCGCAGGGTATTTTTGTTAATTTCCTTAACGTTCAGAAAACCGGCCGCATGAAAATACCTTTCGGTATTGCGCAGGTTGGTAAAGCTTTCCGTAACGAAATCGTTGCACGTCAGTTCGTTTTCCGTATGAGGGAGTTCGAGCAAATGGAAATGCAGTTCTTTGTTCGCCCTGGTACTCAAAAAGAATGGTACGAATATTGGAAAGCTGAAAGAATGAAATGGCACCTGAGCCTTGGCATTTCACCCGATAAATATCGTTTCCACGACCACGTAAAGCTGGCATTTTATGCCGATGCAGCGTGCGATATCGAATACGATTTCCCTATCGGCTTTAAAGAGGTGGAAGGTATACATTCGAGGACGGATCACGATCTTAGCCGTCACCAGGAGTACAGCAAGAAAAAGATGCAGTATTTCGATACGGAGATAAACCAGAATTATATACCCTACGTTATTGAAACATCTATTGGCCTTGACAGAACGGTATTGATGGTTCTCAGCGAAGCATACGCAGAAGAGGATCTAAGCACAGAAGATAAGAAAGACAGCCGCGTTGTATTAAAATTTCCGGCCAAATTAGCTCCGATTAAGTTGGCTGTTCTTCCACTGACAAAAAAAGATGGTCTTCCAGAAATAGCAAGGGAAATCATGGACGGTTGCAAAAAAAGTTTCCGTTGTTTTTACGAAGAAAAAGATACTATTGGAAAACGCTATCGCAGGATGGATGCGTTAGGAACGCCTTTCTGTGTAACTGTTGACCACCAGACAAAAGAAGACAATACTGTAACGATACGTTATCGCGACAGTATGCAACAGGAAAGAATTCCAATTGCAGAAATCAGTAGAATTATAAACGAGGCAATCGATCAATAGTTTCTACTATCAATATATTTCAACGGACAGTTTTATCCGGACTGTCCGTTGAATCCCAAAAGTCCGTAATTCTATGAAAGCTATCAACGATCACTTATCCTAAGAAGATTATTAATATTTATTTTATAGAATGCGATGCTAGCTATTATAATCAAATTAGATCTGATCTGGGTTATTGCAGGGATAATCATCTTGCCGATAATTGGTTTTATGTTCAGATTCAGCAAAAAGTCCCTCGAAAAAAAGAGGATTGAAGTACTGGAAAGAGAAATGGTGGAGAGCCATGCGGAAATTCTTGCACTGCAGGAGCAGATTGCTACTATGCAGTCAGCAGCTTCCGGCACCTCTGATGCTCCCGTGGTATCACTCAAAGAAAGTAGTTCATCGAAAAAATACCCTCCGAAGGACTCGGGAAGCACTGGTGGCGCCTTGAAGCTTTTACTATAATTAATCGAGGATTTCTACTATTGCAAGTACAGTACCCTAACCTTAATTTGTGATACTAATTTTTTACCCTATGCTATACATTGGAATCAGTCTGTCAACGATTGTTTGCATCGCTGCTGCCTTAACCGTAGGATTCTCATCCGGGCTCATGGTTAGAAAAGCCATAATAAGAAAGCTGAAAAGATCCGTTTTGGAACTTGAGACCGAAATGGTTGAAAATCATGCAGATATTCTCAAATTAACCGAACAGATCGCACGCATGGAAAACGAAGGCTGTAAAGTGGATGTACCGGTAATCACCATCGGCTCTTCTAAAATCCAGGGTGGTAAAACCGGAGTCAGCAAATCCAGCTAACATATCCGTTACCCATATAGTTCGAGGTGTATGTCTTTTTTGTCATACCCCAGGCTCAGGATGCGCTGTTTCGCCTCATCAATCATGTTCTTCCATCCGCACAAATAAAAGTGAGCGGGCCTTAAAAAAGGGTCAGCAGCGTTTTTATTATTGGTGCAAATGTCTTCATAAACAGCATGTACATAACCCTTCCTCACGAGGTCATTTCCTTCCTCACGGGAAAAGGTTGGCAAGTATTTAAAGGTACTAAGCTGACTTTCAAGTTCTTGCATTTCATTTTTATATAAAGCATCTCCACATTTTCTACATCCGAAGATCAGATAGATATTCTTGTGGGGGATATTATTGTTCAAAATATGCCTCACCATCGCCCTGAATGGCGCAATGCCTGTGCCCGTGCAAATAAAATACAAGTCTTTTTCTATAACCTGAGGTAAAGTAAAGACACCTTGAGGGCCGCGTAATGTCAGTTCGGAGCCAACAGTTACTTCATTAAATAAATAAGTAGTGCCTAAACCGCCTTCCAGCAATACGATCACCAACTCAATTACGTTTGTGCCATCCGGCCAGGAAGCGATTGAATAGCTTCGCCATCTTTTATTTTTCAGTTCATGAATGGGGAGATCGAGGGTTACAAACTGACCAGGGGAAAAATCAAATTTTTCCAGTTCCGGCACTTGTATCCAGAAACGCCTTGTGGCATTTGTCTCATCCTGAATTTTGATAACTTTTCCAGTAAGCCAAGGTAGCATGATTAGATGTTTGAGTTTTGAAGGTTAAATAATTGAATGATTGAATAACCGGTGCAATGTCAACATTCAGTCCCAACTATTCAATGATTCGATTATTAATCCCGTGTAAATCAGCATGATCCTTGTCAACGCTGTTCCGGTGCTTTATCATCTCCAACTATGCACAAACATTTTCTTGGAATACATTTTTCCGCCCTGCTCTATTCGCACCACATATACTCCACTCGCAAGCAGGCCCCCATTTATCAGCTGAATGTAATTTCCAACAACATTATTATAAGTTTGTTCAAATACTTTCTGACCAATATAGTTAAAAATTACCACCTTCATATCTCCGGCTTGTGATGCCACGAAGGAAAGGTTGAAAGTACCGTTATTCGGATTTGGCCATATTACCACCGGATCAATGTCTGCATTGCCACTGCCATAAAAGATCTCATTTGAATACATAATGCAGCCGCTGGTAGTGGTATCAACAAGTTTGTAAGTGCCTCCTTGTCTAACTAAGTATGTTGATGCATTTGCGCCAGGTATCGGTGCGTTATTCAGCAACCATTGCAATTTTCCGCCTGTAGATGAGGTGCTGGTAAACATGGTGCCTGTGAGCATAATAGTAGGTGCCACCGGCGAAGCTGTCGTGGCATCTATCACAATGCGATTGCTTTCGCAATTAGCCAAACGCAACTTCATGTCGTAGAGGTAATAATAGAAATTCTGATAATCTGCGGTTAATCCGGCACTGTTACCAATGACAGAGAATACGCCAGGAATGGTAAACGGATATGGCTTGGATGTAACGCCATTGTTTCTATATAAAGTAGCTCCGTTACTTAGCGAAAAAATAATTACATGTTTACCCGCCGGAATGGAAAGACCAACATTAAACACTGCTCCATTATCGGAGTTGTCAGTTCCTTGTGTTGCATAGACGTCAATTGTTGTCGTAGACAGCGTTACATACGAGTAGGAACCGTTTGCCGCATTTGTATTGGATGTATCTGCAACAATGAAGGTTACTTTACCGGAGTGGCCCACAAATAGTTTTGCCGTTTCAAGCGTTAGCGGAACACTGGCAGTAAATCCGATAAACTGGCCGCCGTCAGTCATGTAGCTGCCAACACCCAATGTACTCTTATCGGCAGGCCCGATGCTGAGTTTGGTGTCATTTTTTGCGAGATAATATTTTTTGTCAGTCGTGACCACATTCGTTGCAACATAGCTTCCTGTTGCGATGGGCGTCGTAGAAGTTGCGCTGGTGTACCAATTGTACACATTACCGCTTCCTGAACTTGAATCGGCAATGAGTGAAACATTATCCGTTCCACAAATCACTACCCTTCCTGCAGCATCGTTTGTTTTGCCATTTATAATCACGCTTGTTGTAGTCGCGTCATTGGTCGTATTTTGATCTGATGTGAAAGAGGTAGACGCAGTTATGCTATATGTGCCGGCGGCCGACAATGCTACCGGAGTTTGCAATGTAAAGTCTTTATAGCTGTTTGCCGGTATCGTGTCGGGATATGTTCCCGTAAGAGTAGCAACTGTTGTTGTGCCGTTTTTCACGACAACAGTAACAGGGATATTCTTAGCAGCAACGCTTCCAAAATTTTTAATTCGCAAGGTTATGTATTGTGCTGCATTTACGCAGTAACCTGAACTTGGCGCTACAACCTGAAGCACGCCAAAATCAATTGACGAAGAAACAACCTTGACTGTGTAATCCTGCGTTTCTCCCTTTGAATAAGTACCGCAGGTTTTTATGTCATTGATATTAGTAGTTTCCTGTGCAACAATTCGCATTAAGAAATTCGTACCAGGAGTAATGGTTAAAGGCGTTTGAATAGTGCCCGTAAAACTTCCTCCTTTGTTCAGAACGCCGCTTTGCGCCACCATTTCACCGGCATCATCAAAATCTCCATCCTGGTTATAGTCGATAAAGATTTTAATCATAGACGAGGCGCTTGTTGCGTCGCAACTCCCCACAGTTATACCGAATGGAACACTTTGATTTGGCTCCAGGTTTAATATAGAACCCCTGTTATCTGTATAAGTTGTACAGGATGTAGTGTTGGAATAATTGAGACTACCCATTGTGACACGCTCAATCCTGGTGCCGCCGCTGTTTAGCGCACCTGAAGCGCACGCCGTATTTCCGCCCACGCCACTAATGATGAGCGAATATGCCTGAGAACCTCTGTTCAAAGTGCCTTTATGAGTAACGATCACAAGACTGGTATCACCGGGAGTTGAATTATCCACTTCTACTCTTTCCACATTGTCAGTAATGTTATCTCCCTTTGTTGCCGCATTAGCAGGATTTGCGACATCCAATATCCACGGCAGAAAAGCAGTAGTCCCGGTTTTGATCCTAAGATCAAGATCATTCACCAGTTTCTTTGTACGGTTATTCAAAGTATTGGCGTGATCGACCGTAGCTTTTGGATCTGTCCATACTATTGTTGCCATTAGTTTTCCTTTGCCGGATGCCACAACTTTTATCGTGTCTGATTTCCCGTTTTGCAAAACTTTTTCATAGATCTGCTGATCGGTATTGTTGGAAGTGATAACAGCAGCGGCTTTTATCATATCAATCAAACCCCAGCCAAACTGATAATCGGGACCCGCAGATGGGCCAGACTCATCAGCAGTATGTATAACGATTGCTTTGAGTGTTGAAGCACGCAAAAATGTACCGCTGTGGCTTCTAGAATAAAGTTCCTGTAAAAGAAACAGCGAACCCGTTGCTGCAGGCGACGCCATTGACGTTCCGCTTAATGTACCGTAAGCTGTGTTAGAACCCGCGAAGCAGGAAGTAACATTCAATCCATCGGCCACAACGTCGGGCTTTATGCGCCCATCATCTGTTGGCCCCCATGCGCTGAATGTTGTCATCACCACATCCGCAGGTTTTCCATAGCCACTTGTAATAGGATTTACAGCACCGATCGTCAAAATATTTTTAGCTACGCCTGTAGTCGCAATAATATCGTAGCCGTCATTGTTGCTTATGCCCGCCGGTCTTGGACCTGCATTGTAAAATGTTCCGTTCTGATCCATGCGCCAGTACGTGGCACCTACCGCCGGACCGTTTTCAATGCGACTGTTTCCCCCTGCTTTTACTATAAGATAATAGGGGGCATTGTATGCTATAGAATCCCATAGTTGCGTGTTATCGTCGTAGTATCCAAACTTGTAATCTTCTGTTGCATTTGGCGCACCCCAGAACTCCCATCTCTTGTTGTCACTGTTATACACCCAACCGGCATTGTAAGCGTAAGAGTGATTTGACAACAACAAATTTGGCGCTTCAGCCATCATTTCCGACATGTCGTTATTAAAATCGTATGCGATAAGCTGCTGCGCACCAAACGCCATGCCTTTTACCACAGGATTTACGCCGGATGCAATCATCGTACCGGCTACGTGTGTGGGGTGATCATCAACAGATGTAGGAACATCTTTTTGAGCAACTCTTCCGGTTAACTCTACGTGCGATAAACGCACGCCGCTACCATCCCACACCGCCATCTTTCCTTTCATGTTATCGGATGAGCCCGACAAACTTAAACCTGTAGAACCTCCTGCCCACAAAGAGCTTGTACCTATTGTAGCTGCTGAAATAATATTATTCTGAGTGCTTAAATAAAGTGGAAGTCCTAAATGATCCGTTCCTACCAATTGCATGATCTGCCCGTTTTTGCCATGCTTAAGCATTGGCCAGTTTCTCTCTTTTGACAGAGTAAGTAATTTAGAGAAGGTCAAACGCTCTTTTTCAGCCTGCAATTTTGCACCTTGCTGCAACACAGAAGCATTTGTATTTACCTGGGAAAAACCTTTACTAACAATTCCTAAACAAAAAAAGAAAGTAAAGCCGATCAAAAGATTCCTTCTCATAAAGTGCATGCTAAAAAGTATAAAAAGATTAGTAACCTAAAGTACGATTAATTTCATAGGCTTTAACAATTGACCTACATTAGTTTGCAGAAACAACCGCTGTTAACAATTGTTTTAAAAACGCTTAAATTAATGTCATGAATATCAAGCATCTTACGTTGATTTTTACCGCTGCTGTTACCTTTTTTACCCTGTCATTCAAAGCTAAGTCCAAACAGGGATTGGAGGGATATATCTATTTTCTCTCCGGAAACAGAATGCCATCACCGGATGTAAAACCGGTGCAACCTTCAGGATATTCGACTACGTTATTTATTTATGAACTTACCAATCGCAACCAGGTATCTGCCATTAATCATTCGCCTTTTTACAGCAATATTTTTACCAAACTTGTTAAAACCGTAAAATCAAACGACAAAGGTTACTTTAAAGTGAAATTACCTCCCGGCCATTATTCATTGTTTGTAAAAAAAGATACCGCTTTCTATGCCAATTTATTTGAAGGAGATAATATCAATCCCGTAAAAGTAGAAGCAGGCAAGTTCACTCAGGTGAAAATGAATGTGGACTATGATGCAGTTTATTAATTTGAAAATTTGAAAATGTTTTTATGCGAAGATGTTGAGAGTATTTTATCACCATGTTGGGCAGCGGAGAAATTGCTGCTTTTTGGGGATATGCACACCCCAATTTTCAAATCTTCAAATTTTCAAATTTTCAAATTACCTTCGGTGTAATTTAAGAAGATAAGGAGCGGATGAATCTGGATAATTTGTTAGCACAGTACAAGGATAACCCCCGCATTTTTCAGATTGCGGACAGGTTTACTATGTCGCAACCTCAGCGACTTTTTCTAAAAAATCTTTACGGCAGTTCTCCCGAGTTTGTAATTACTTCTATTTTTCAGCATTCGGCATGCGAGCAACTGAATCATGTTGTTGTACTGAACGATGCTGAAGAAGCGGCGTATTTTCACAACACACTGGAGAATCTCACCAATGCGCTTGACTTGTTTTATTTCCCTTCTTCGTTTAAGAACCGGAAAAATTTCAGGTTGCTGAACAGCAGTCATGTAATGCTGCGAACAGAGGCGCTCACAAAGATTTCAGCAGGTGGCAATAAGAAAATATTGATCACCTACCCTGAGGCATTGTTTGAAAAAGTAGTGCTTCCAAAAACATTAAGTGGCAATATCATTTCTATCAAAACAAATGATACGCTGAATGTAAACAGCCTGCTGGAATTATTGGTGGATCTCGGCTTCACAAGAACTGATTTCGTTTACGAGCCGGGACAATTTGCAATACGCGGCGGCATTTTGGACATCTATTCTTTTGGTAATGAAAAACCTTACCGGGTAGAATTGTTTGGCAACGATGTCGACTCAATTCGCATATTCGACCCCGAAACACAGTTGAGTGAAAGGAAATTGCTTCAGGTAAATATTATTCCGAACGTGGAAACGCAGTTTGAAACCGGCGACAAGGTTTCACTATTTGAGTTTCTTCCGGAAAACACCGTTTGCTGGGTGCAGGATTGGGATGTGATAAAAGATAAAATCCTTACACAGGAAGAGGACCTCGAATTGTACATTACCAACGTACAACCTTTACAGGCAAAGAAACAGGACAGCGACGATGATGTGTTGGAAAAAACCAACATCACGAAAGACGATTTTGTTCCCGGTGCAGAAATCGAAAAACAACTTGCTACACGACATATCGCAGAGTTCGGCGGAAGAAATACCATGCCAGCGGGACTTACGTATGAAATAGAATTCAACACAAAATCGCAGCCTTCCTTCAACAGACAATTTGACCTTCTGATAAAAGATCTGAAAAGCTGGGAAACGAAGAAATACGGCATTTACATTTTTGCTGAAAATCCGCGTCAGCTTGAAAGATTGCACAGCATCTTCACCGACTTGAAAGTAGAGATACAATTTGTTCCCGTTGCCATTTCTATTTACAAAGGTTTTATTGACGAAGATGTAAAGGCGGTATGTTATACCGACCACCAGATCTTCCAGCGTTATCATAAGTACAAGGTTAAACAGGCCTACAACAAAAGCAAAGCACTTACAATACGTACCTTGCGTGAGTTGCAGCCTGGCGACTATGTAACACATATCGACCACGGGGTAGGCGTATACAGTGGTTTGCAAAAATTGGAGGTAAATGGCAAACTGCAGGAAGCTGTTCGTATCATTTACAAAGACAGCGACATCTTGTATGTAAACATCAACTCCCTTCATAAAATTGCCAAATATACCGGCAAGGAAGGAAGCGTGCCGAAAGTAAATAAACTCGGCAGCGATGTTTGGAACAAATTAAAAGAGAAAACAAAAGTTAAGGTTAAAGAAATTGCATTTGACCTTATCAAATTATACGCACAACGTAAAGCGCAACTGGGCTTTGCACACACGCCTGACACCTACATGCAAACGGAGCTGGAAGCATCTTTTATTTATGAAGACACTCCGGACCAAAGCAAGGCAACGGCAGATGTAAAGCGTGATATGGAAGCGCCGTCACCAATGGACAGACTGGTCTGCGGTGATGTAGGCTTTGGTAAAACAGAAATTGCTGTACGTGCAGCTTTCAAATCATGCACAGATGGCAAACAAGCCGCGATCCTGGTTCCTACCACTATTCTTGCTTTTCAGCACTACAAAACATTTAAAGAGCGTTTAAAAGATTTTCCTGTAACCGTTGATTATCTGAACCGTTTCAAATCTGCCAAAGAGAAAAAAGAAACGTTGAAGAAGCTGGAAGAAGGAAAAATCGATATCATCGTTGGTACACATGCATTACTTAGCAAAGACATCAAGTTCAAAGATCTTGGCGTGATGATCATTGACGAGGAGCAAAAGTTTGGCGTAGCCGCAAAAGAAAAATTAAAAACGCTGCGCACAACTGTTGACAGCTTAACACTAACGGCAACACCTATCCCAAGAACATTGCAATTCAGTTTGATGGGCGCAAGAGATTTGAGTATCATCAACACACCCCCGCCAAACAGGCAACCAATACAAACAGAAGTTGCTGTCTTCAATGAAGATTTTATCCGTGATGCTATTTACTACGAAACTGAGCGTGGCGGCCAGGTTTTCTTTATTCATAACCGTGTACATGGCCTTGCGGAAATGAGTGCGTTGATTCAAAGGCTTTGTCCGGATCTAAGCGTTGGTTTTGCACATGGACAATTGGAAGGGCACGAACTGGAAGAAAGAATACTTGATTTCATCGAAAGAAAATATGACGTGCTGGTTTGTACTAATATCGTGGAAAGCGGCGTGGACATACCTAATGTGAACACCATCATCATCAACAATGCGCACCATTTTGGCTTGAGCGATCTGCACCAATTACGTGGTCGTGTGGGCCGGAGCAATAAGAAAGCGTTCTGTTATCTTATGGGGCCGCCAATGAGCACGCTGCCAACAGACAGCCGCAAACGCTTGCAAACACTGGAGCAACACAGTGACCTCGGAAGTGGTTTCCAGATTGCGATGCGCGACCTCGACATTCGCGGCGCGGGAAATATGCTGGGTGGTGAACAAAGTGGCTTTATGGCAGAGATTGGTTTTGAGATGTACCAAAAAGTTTTGGATGAAGCCATCAAAGAATTAAAGCGTACCGAATTCCGCGAGTTGTTTAAAAATGAAATTCAGCAGCAGGATGACTTTGTACATGATTGTACGATTGATACTGATCTTGAAATATTAATTCCGGATAGTTACGTAGAAAGCATTACAGAAAGGCTATCACTATACACCAGACTGGACAACTGCGAAAATGAAGAAGAGCTGCTTGCCTTCCATTCAGAAATGGGCGATCGCTTCGGACCGATACCGCAACAAGTGGAAGATCTTTTCATAACCGTTCGCTGCCGTAGATTGGCTGTTGAAATAGGTTTTGAGAAAATGACTTTGAAGAATGAAACGTTTCGCTGCTATTTCATCAACAAAAATGATTCGCCTTATTTTGAATCTGTACTTTTCAAAAACGTATTGGATTACCTGCAAACAGGTACAAACAAAGCAAGATTAAAACAAACGGGTAAAAACTTCCTGATGGTGGTTGAGGATGTAAAAGATATGGATACAATGCATCGTTTTTTAGCAAGAATGGCGAAGGCTGTGGCACCGAAAGAAGACACGCCGATGGCTAGTAGCCGGTAGCTTGTGTATAAAGCGATCAAATTTTTATAAATAAAGAGGCTGACTTTTTGGGGGCAGTTCAGTACGAGTCAGCCTCTTCTATTTATAACTGTTACACGTAAACCGCTAGCGACCTGCAACGCCCTCTCTATTTAATCAATCTCAACGTAAACGGATAACGATAAATTTTTCCCTCGTTGGCTCTAATGGTAGCAACGATTACACATACGAGCGCAAATAGTCCGACGATCCAGATAAGAAATAAACCAATGATCGTTATCGCGAGAACTATACATGCAATGACCATTGTTATTTGAAAGTTCAACGACTCTTTCGCGTGTGTGGCTACAAACTGCGACTCATCTTTTTTAATAAGATAAATAATGAGAGGAGCAAGAATAGAGGCAACGAATGTTAACAGGTGCGCCAGCATCGCAACGGTTTTTTCATCCTGTGTTGGAGCAACAACAGGATTCTCTGCTGATCCTAAAAAAGTTTTTTCAGTATTTGGGTCCATAAACGTTGTTTTGTTATAAGATAAAACGAATTGTTCGTCCTTGCAAGCAAATAGTTTCTGCACAGCAAGAAGGATGGAAAAGCCTTTGCTAATCAATCTTTTCAGCGTTTTTTAATTGGATCCGCTTCTGTGAAATCTTTTTTTGCCAAAAAAATGGGCTATTTTGGAAACCTCTGATGTAACATTTTCTCTCTTCGCGTATCTAAATACTACAAACAACAAGAGTGCGTCAATTAAACTTTACGAATGGACTTTGAACAGATATATAGTACCTACATGACGAAAATATTTCGTTTGTGCATGGGGTATATTAATGACGAAGAACATGCAAGAGATCTTACACAGGAAACCTTTATTTCGGTGTGGCAAAATCTCAACACGTTTAGGAACCAGGCAGACTTGGGCACGTGGATCTACAAAATAGCCACCAATATTTGCTTAAGACGAATTGAGGTTGAGAAACGCCTAAAAACCACATCAATACCTATAACCTGCAACCCTGCAGCAGAAACAGATCAGGTAACAGAAGAAAGACACAAATATCTCAGAGCATGTATCGCAGAATTGTCTGAGATAGACAGGCTCATCATTGGGTTATTTCTGGAAGGAATACCGCAAGACAGAATCGCAGAGATTATGGGAATTAGCCATGCCAATGTGCGGGTTAAAGTGCACCGGATAAAAGAAGTGTTAACCCAAAAAATGAAAAAGAATGAACGGATTTGATGAAATACAAGACATGTGGCTGGAGCAACCGTTAAAACGTGCCCCACAAGTGGAAGACATACGCGCAGCTATAAAAAAATATAAGACAAAAACGAACCGTCCCCTCACAATTCAGATATCTCTATTGATGGTCTCACTTGCAGTATTTATCTATATGCTTTTGTGTGGGCCTTCTGTAACATTGACAGCACGCATCGGAATCCTGCTGTTTATCGTTAGCATCATTTATGGAGTATTTCTTAAAATAAACGCTGTTCTAAAAACCAGGCGAATGCAGGTGCTGAGTGCCAAAGAATTTATTTCACAGTTAGAGGAAGAAAAAACGAAAACCTGTACCGGTTCTGCAAACGAACAGGCAAGAATTTTTATACTTTTCTGCGTGGCTTATATTTTTTACATCTATGGAGGACTATCACAAAATATTACTGCTCTAATAATAACGTATAGTGCCATTGCTCTTATGCTGGGACTGTTGTGGTTTGTGATACGCCCTTATAGCGCCAGGAAGCGACGAAAAAGAATTCAATCTTTAATATCAAAGTTGGAACAAATAAAAAATGAAGAATTATGAAAACCCTGGGTAAAAAGCAATATTTGCTACTCACTATTTCAAATCTTGTGATATTATTTAGTGTTTTGTTGCACCGGAGTAGCACGATAAGTGGAATATCTTATTGGGCAGTTGCAGGAATATTTTGTGGCTTAATATTGGGTTTTACCATTTGCCTGTGGCGTAAAAAAAACACCTGAAAAGCACCAAATTAAATTTCACCTTTTGTTAATCGATCTTTATTAACATTCCGCGACTAAAGATTTTTATAAAAGGCATGAAAACATTCCCAAAGACAGTTAAATTTGGTTTATCAAAAACATCGTCTAATGCCTAAATGGATAATTGCAGGTTTCGCATTTTTTCTAACGCTTACCCTGTTTGCCGCACAAGCTCAAACCGCTGATGAAGTGATCAGCAAATATGTTGACGCAATGGGTGGAAAAGAAAAACTCAATTCTATCAATACACTTCATATGGAAGGTGTGGCCGTTATGCAAAACGGAAATGAACTTACCACAACGATGGACAAAGTGAATGGTAAACTTTCGCGCAGGGAATCACAGTTTGGTGCGATGGGTTCGCTTACATCAATTATTACAGACAAAGGCGGTTGGGTATCAGGTCCTCGTTCTGGAGGAAAATTTGAACCCATTCCTGCTGATAAATTAAAGAATACAAAAGCAGAACTTGATTGTGCAGGTTCATTGGTTGACTACGCATCAAAAGGCTACAAAGTAGAATACCTTGGTAAAGAAACACTCGATGGCAAGGACTGTCACAAAATAAAACTAACACTTACTTCCGGTGCCGATATTACTTATTACATTGATGCCCAGACTTACTACATTTTACGTGAAACCCATAAAGGCAGCAGCTTTGCGGGCAATGGTGGCGGACGTCCCGGCGCTGCAGATGCAGATATCAGCACAGATTTTTCCGACTATCAAAAAACAGATCAGGGTTATATTTTTCCATTTAAAGTGAAGGTAGGCGGTATGGGGAATGGCATGACTTTTGAAAAAATTGAAGTAAACAAACCGCTGGATGTAGCTAAACTCAGTAAACCAGAATAGGAATTAGGAACTAGAAATTAGGAGTTATAAATTTTCACACTGCCTTACTAATTCCTAATTCCTCTACTCTTCTTCAACACAAAAATTTCTAAACACATACTAATGAAAATTCTAAAAACTTTATTACTGGCAACTACAGTTTTATCATCTATTGCCGTAAAAGCGCAAACAGCGAATGAAATAGTTGATAAGTACGTCGCGGCACTTGGCGGCAAAGAAAAAATAGCAGCTATCAAGACTATTTATACAGAGAGTAGCGTGCAGATCATGGGTAACGAGGCTCCTTCTATAACTACTCTCGTAAATGGAAAGGGCTTTAAAAATGAAATGGACTTCAATGGTTCAAAAATAGTTCAGTGCTACACCAAAGACGGCGGCTGGACAATCAATCCTTTCCAGGGACAAACAGCTGCGGAACCGTTGCCAGCTGAAATGGTAAAGAGAGGTAAAGCACAACTTGATATCGGCGGACCCTTGTTCAACTATGCAGCAAAAGGAAACAAAGTTGAACTGGTGGGCAAAGAAGATGTGAACAAGATTAAAAATGCTTACAAACTGAAAGTTACCACTCCGGATTCACTTGTAATGATGCTGTACATCGATCCTACTACTTACTACCTTGTAAAAAATGTAAGCACCATCACTGCACAGGGACAAGACATCGAAATCGGCAGCACCTTCTCTGATTATAAGAAAACAGATTACGGCTACCCGGTTCCATATTCTACAGAGCTTGCTTTGCCACAAGGTATGTCCTTAACGATCGTTACTAAAAAAGTAGAGATCAATAAAGAGGTTGATCCGAAGATATTTGAAATGCCGAAGTAGTAATTAATAATTAATAAAGAATAATTAAGAAGGCCGCATTCGTTATTGAATGCGGCCTTCCTGTTTATTTAAACACAGGAAAAGCTATTTTCTTATTGGTAAGTCGCACCTATTAATTCTTAATTATTAATTATTAATTTCATCCATGCATTACATCCAACATCTCTCCAAAGACAAAAAGTTCCAGCCACTTCTACAAGGCGAGCCGATTGAATTGAAGAAACGGAAAGTGGTGTATATGAGTTTGATAGGCTCGATTATGAGCCAACAGCTTTCTACCAAAGTGGCACAAGTAATTCACAAGCGTTTTATGGATCTGTATGGTGGCAAGGTTCCTACTCCTGAGCAGATCATTAATACACCGGTTGAAACGTTGCGCTCGATTGGCCTCTCCAATGCGAAAGCAGGTTATGTGCACAATGTAGCACGATTTTCGGCTGAACAAGGCATGGAAAAGAAGAAGCTGGATAAAATGTCTAATGAAGAAGTCATCGCTTATTTAACACAAATTAAAGGTGTCGGAAAATGGACCACAGAAATGATCCTGATGTTTACGCTGGGGCGCGAGGACGTATTTGCCATTGATGACTGGGGCGTTCAATCGGCGATGATAAAAATCTACAAACTCAAAACGGACGACAAGAAAAAACTACGTGAAAGGCTGTTGAAAATATCATCTAAATGGAGCCCGTACAGAACTTATGCATGTATGCATTTGTGGGCATGGAAGGATAACCCACCTGCTGTAGAATAACTTAATATTTCTGGTTCCTATTAATCGACTTTACTTTTCTTGGTTTCATAAACCATAATGATGCATACAGCAATGCTGCCCACAAAGCGAAAGCAAACATTGACCATAGGAATACAAGCATAAACTTTTCAGGAAACTGCAGCGGCAAACCGGGGGTAAAAAATATTGTGCTCATGGTGATTCTTTTGCTTAAATAGTCGTGGCGCGGATTTTAGCAGGAAACAAGACGAATTAATAATTAATAGGGAGAATTCGAAACAAAAAGTTTCACCTCATGCTTAAAAAAAACAGGGCGACATTCGATATTGAATGCCGCCCTGTTAATAATTAATTTTTAATTCTTAATTCCTACTGCTTCACCAAATTCAACTCACTAACAATATTGCTCGCACCACCCAACTTATCAATGCACCACAACACATAACGAACGTCTACGCATATCGTACGGTTAAGATCTTTGTCGAAAGCCATTTTGTGGCTCAACGCTTCGTAGTTGCCGTCAAATGCAAGACCGATTAGGTTTCCATAAGCATCCATTACTGGAGAACCAGAGTTCCCTCCTGTGATGTCATTTGTTGTGATAAATGTTACTACAAGATCATTGCGACTTTTGTCGATATACTGACCGTAATCTTTTTTCGCAACAAGATCTCTGTAGTGTTGAGGAAGATCAAACTCATAATCACCCGGCACATATTTTTCCATCACACCTTTCATGGTACATACATAATCGAATTTAGTGGCATCACGCGGCGTATAGCTTTTAACATTACCGAAGCTCACACGCATGGTAAAGGTTGCGTCAGGATACATTTTTTTTGCTTTCACAGGATCCATTTCCATAATACCCTTCAAATACAATCTTCCCAATTCATTATTCTTAGTGGTGAAATCCTGGAACTTAGGCAAATATTTTCCTGTATAATTTTTTACAAAAGCAGTAGCGTATGCATATGCAGGATCGTTCTGCAAAGCACTTGCAGTAGGCACTTTCACAAACTGATCCCACTTAGCATCATTGAAGATCATTGTTGTGTTAAACACATCCGCGGCCATTTTTTTGAATGTCGCAGGATCTTTCAAATCACCATAAGTCGTTTTTATGTTTTCGTAGAAGCCAATTGGATGCTGGCTTTTGTCGATATCAGTATAGAACATTTCTGCTGTTGCAGCCATGATCTTTTGATCAGAAACTTTATTCTCATCTGCCAGAAAAGTTTTCCGGCGTGCATTTGCATCATCCATCGCTTTCTTAACGTCGTCAGGTTTTGAACCTTGCATATTAAGCACTCTTTCTACCTGCATTAACGAAGAAGCAAAAGCAGCAAGTGGCGAACCTAGAATACCTTCATTTAAATACATGCGCTCTTTTGCGTACGGGAGCCAATCAGCATACACTTTTCCCCAATCGCTCATTACATTTTGATACTCTGGTTTTCCGTTTGCCCATTTCTGAAAAGCATCTTCTGCTTTTTTCTTTTGACCATACACATCGTATTTCAACAATTGTTTGGTTTCACCGTCAAAGAATTTCCAGTAATTCGCAATACCAGCATAGCTTGACGCGAGTTGCAATTTTATCGCAGGGTCTTTTTTCATTTCTTCAAACATTGCTTTCAGGCGCACATCACGCAAGGCAACAAGAGACGGGTTATTGATGTCAGTAGAAAGTTTTACTCCGTAAGAAGTTTCGTAGCGATTCGTCCCTCCAGGATATCCGTAGATCATTGCATAGTCGCCATCTTTAATTCCTTTGATAGAAACCGGCAATGAATATTTAGGTTTTAAAGGAACGTTGTTTGGAGAATAATCTGCCGCTTTACCTTCTTTGTTCATGTATACGCGGAAAACAGAAAAGTCGCCAGTGTGGCGTGGCCACTCCCAGTTGTCAGTATCTCCACCGTACTTACCTACGCTTTCAGGAGGAGTGCCTACGAGGCGAATGTCTTTATAGCGCTGATATACGAAAACAAGGAACTGGTTATTTTTGAACAGTGGGCTCACTCTTGCCTCAATGCTTTGAGTAGAGTCAGAATAGCGTGCATTGATAGTCGCAATTACGTCTGCTTGCTTTTTCAATCTGTCAGCTCCCGAAAGACCATTCAAGGCAGTTTCCACTTCTTTTGTAACGTCTTCTATTTTGAGCAGAAACTGTGCAGTCAATCCTTGTGCAGGAATTTCTTCCTGGAAAGATTTTGCGTAAAAACCATCGCGCAGATAGTTGTGCTCTACAGAACTTGCCGCAGCGATTGCCGCATATCCGCAGTGGTGGTTAGTGAAGATCAAGCCTTGCTTGCTCACAATTTCTCCTGTACATCCGTTTCCAAAGATGATGATCGCATCTTTAATGGAAGCCTTATTAATGCTATAAAGTTGTTCAGGTTTCAGTTTAAGGCCACGTTTTACCATGTCGTTATACACCTGCTGTCCCAGCAAAAGAGGTAACCACATGCCTTCATCGGCATAGCTTCGTAGTAAGGTGACTGACAGCGCAATCACTGCTAAAATTTTCTTCATGTTTTGATCAAGTATTTTAATGCGACAAACGTAAGAGATTTTTCAAATTAATAATTAAGAATTAAGAATTAATAGTGGGAAACCTTGATGAATAGTTGGTTGCGTGGGAGTAATGAATGGTGAAACGTCAATCGTTAATAGCCTGCACATTTAACTCCAAAAGCATCCTGAGTTTTATCGGCTCGTAAATAAAAATCAAACGTACCGAATTGGGCTTTCTATTCACGATTGACGTTTCATCATTCACCACTAGCTGCTGTGGTCAGCAATGATCAACCACTTACCATTGATTTTTTTAAACAATAAGGTATAAATACCGCCGATATCGCCGACAGTTCTTTTAAGGAACCATTTACCAACAACAAAATAGGTATCTCCTGAAAGCGGTTTTACTTGTAACACTTCAAAGAATAGTTTGCCCATTTGCACCGTATCCTTGTAGTTTTTTTTGTAGTTATCAAGCGTGTTTTGGTAACCATACGTCACTCCTGATTTTCCGACAAATATTAATGAATCGCTTTTCCAATAGCCTTTCATAAAATCATCAATATTGCCTCTGTTCCAGGCTTGCAACTGATCGTTAAGCACCTTTCTTATGGCTTCCTCATTTTTGCTTTGCGAAAATACGGGTGCGAGGGTGAGCAGGAAAAATGCTGCAGTTAGTAATTTCTTCATGTTTAAATGTTTATAAAATAATGCGTTCACGGCTCTAATAAATAGAATTGGTTTATTAACTTGGCACTTGTAATGCGGAACGGCTAAGTTAATGATCCGTTCTTACTTTTCATTGAGCCTCTTGCTGCCTCTGAAGATAAGTCCTTTATCAATGATGTTTTTAAAAAAACCTGTAACATAGAGCATTTCATTAAACCACATCAGTTAACCGGTATGACGCTTATCACTACAATTAAATCGAACTCAGCATTAAAGAATGTAGCACATAAATTGTTATTTGCTAAAAATGAGATCCGGCCAAGATGGTGGGTGCGCAAATTTGTAAATCCATTTTATCACCAGCGCGGCAAAAACACGAAGATCTTTAAATACGCGAGACTTGATCTTATTCCTTCCAAAGAGTTTACAATAGGTCACGATTCTGTAGTAGAGGATTTTACTTTGCTCAATAACGGACTTGGCGCTTTACACATCGGCAATCATGTTTTTCTTGGCGCTTCCAACGTGGTGATCGGCCCTGTGACCATTGAAGATCATGTAATGACGGCACAGAACGTAGTGATATCCGGACTTAATCATGGCTTTGATAATGTACAAACAGCTTTCAGATACCAGCCCTGCACTACAAATGAAATCGTTATTGGCGAAGGTAGCTGGCTCGGTGCCAACGTTGTAATAACAGCCGGTGTTCGCGTTGGGAAATTCTCTGTTGTGGCTGCGGGAAGTGTAGTTACGAAAGATGTAGACGATTATACAATCGTTGCCGGCAATCCTGCAAGAGTGCTTAAGCAGTTTAACCACAAGAGTGGACAGTGGGAAAAAGTGAGTTGAGAGACGCCTCGCGTCTTTAAGGTTGCCACTGAGGTACAGAGGATACAGAATTAATTTTACCAGGAAATACTTTATTTAAACACAAAGGGCTCAAAGTCTCGCATACGGGAACTAAGAGTGGTAAATATCTTGTTTCCTTTGCGCAAGACTTTGAGCCCTTTGCGGTTAAATAGCTTCTCCGTATCTCTAGGCCTCTGTGGCAAAAACCTACGTTGCAGACGTAAACTGCTTCAAGAATCTCACATCATTCTCACTAAACAATCTCAAATCTTTTATCTGGTATTTCAACATGGTGATGCGCTCAATGCCCATACCGAAAGCGAAGCCTGTGTATTTGTTACTGTCAATTCCGCAATTCTCTAATACTTTAGGATGCACCATTCCACAACCTAGAATCTCTACCCAGCCTGTGTGTTTACAAACGTTACAACCTTTGCCGCCGCAAATAAGACAACTGATGTCCATTTCTGCGCTTGGCTCAGTAAATGGAAAATAAGACGGACGGAAACGCACTTTTACATTTTTGCCAAACATTTCCTGTACGAAGAAGTAAAGCGTTTGCTTAAGATCTGCAAAGCTTACATTTTCATCAATATACAAACCCTCTACCTGCTGGAAGAAGCAATGCGCCCTTGCACTGATCGTTTCGTTACGGTATACACGACCCGGACAAATAATGCGGATTGGCAATTTCCCTTTTTCCATTTCACGCACCTGTACACTGCTGGTGTGCGTGCGCAGCAACCAATCAGGATTTTGGGAAATATAGAAAGTGTCCTGCATATCACGTGCGGGGTGATTTTCAGGAAGATTCAATGCGGTAAAATTGTGCATATCGTCTTCTATTTCAGGCCCTTCGGCTATTGCAAAACCAAGGCGCTGGAAAATAGAAACTATCTCGTTACGCACTATTGAAATCGGGTGGTGGGTTCCTACGGGAATATCATCCCCCGGCAAAGTGAGATCAAGGGACGAAGTGGCAGAATCGCCGTTAACCGACGTAAGTTCTTTAAATTGTTCGTATTTGGCTTCAGCATGTTGCTTGAAATCATTCAGAATTTGGCCAAATTCCTTTTTGTTTTCGTTGGCAACAGATTTCATTTCCCCGAAAAGGCCCTTCAAAATGCCTTTTGTTCCAAGGAATTTTATACGGTATTCTTCCAAAGATGCGGCGCCGTCTATCACAGCGGCATCAATTTCTTCTTTATACTGTTTTATTTTTTCTATCAACTGATCCATGCGGCAAAGATAAGGAGGCAAACAGGAATTAGAAATTAGGAATTAGGAATTAGACGGCATTTGTTTCTATTTTACCGTTGGCTGAAGCGAAACGGTAATGAATTAGATCTTACAGTATCTATTTTCATTAACGACGACAGTAGGCTTTGGCTGTCAAAAATCAATTCGCACCCGCTCTCAACTTATTTAAAAAATATTGGTATTTTGTCCCGCTTAAAAGTGAAAAAATGCTGGAAATAATTCTAATAATTTACTATTCTAAGAAAATTGGTGTACTTGCTTTGGACAAAGGCGAATCAAAAGGAAAATGGGTAACTATAATGATCATATCATGGTTCCTTGCTGAAATACTCGGAGCAGTGGTTGGTCTTATCGTGCTTGGTCAACAAAATATTTATTTAGCCTTGTTAATTGGTTATGGATTCGCTTTTGCCTCCTACTATCTCATTAGAAACTCATTAAGTAAAAAACCAGATATAGCGGGATACGATCAAATGATCGATGAAATTGGATCAGGCGACCAGGAGCAATAAATTCTATTTCTCATTATTCGCCGGAACCCTTTCAGCTGCTACGCGGCCGGGGTGTAGCGCCCTGAAAGCAAGAATGGCGCTGACTGTAATTAAGATGGCTCCCGCCAAAAATGGAGCACCTGGCAAATAAACGGGTGCTGTTTTTTTAGTAAATGTTGAAAACAGGTTCGTCATGAGTAACGGACCAATTACAGATGTTGCGCTCATTAAACTTGTCAACGCGCCCTGCAACTCGCCCTGTTCATTTCTGGGAACATTTCCTGAAATAATAGCCTGCAAAGCAGGACCTGCAATACCGCCGAGGCAATAAACGGCAGTAAACACAAACATCATCCATCCGTGTGTGGCAAATGCAAAAAGAAACAACCCAACACTGTATAATGCCAAACCGGTGTAAACGCTTTTTTCCTGACCAAGTCTGGGAATAACCACGCGAATCAAGCCGCCTTGTACAAGTGCTACACAAAAGCCTACTACGCCAAGAGAAATTCCTACCATTTTGTTAGTCCAGTGAAATTTTTCCATGCCGTAAAAACTCCAGGTGCTTTGTACGGAATGTGCCGCTACATAAACGAGTATTATAGAAACGACGAGACCCGAAACAGCCGGATATTTCTTCAGAGCCATTAATGAGCCTAGTGGATTAGCACGTTTCCATTCAAACGACCTGCGGTTTTCTTTCGGAAGTGATTCCGGCAAGATGAAGAATCCATACAAAAAATTTAAAAGTGCCAATGCAGCAGCCGCCAGGAATGGCGCTTTGATGCTGATATCGCCGAGAAATCCTCCAAGCAGTGGCCCAATGATAAACCCAAGACCAAACGCCACACCAATCATTCCAAAATTCTGCGCACGGTTTTCGGGCGTGCTAACATCTGCAATATATGCTGAAGCTGTAGTGAAGCTGGCTCCGGTAATACCTGCAATGATGCGTCCTACAAACAGCCACCAGATAGTTGGTGCAAATGCGAGGAACATATAATCTATACCAAAACCTAAAAGTGAACATAGCAGCACAGGTCTTCTTCCGTAACGATCGCTAAGATTGCCGATGATGGGAGAACATACAAATTGCATGATCGCATAGGCAAACGTAAGCCAGCCACTGTACTTTGAAGCAACACTAAGATCGCCATGAACCAATTGCTCGATCAGCTTGGGCATTACAGGAACAATAATTCCTAAGCCAGTAACATCAATTAATAGTGTGATGAAGATAAAACTAAGTGCAGCTGTCTTTTTTGTACTTGGCATAAGTGGTGCAAAATACGCCAAATTCAAGCGGATCGGGGCAAGTGGGGATTAAAAAATAGTTGTTAGTTGTTAGTTGTTAGTTGTTAGTTGTTAGTTGTTAGTTGTTAGACACTATGTGCAAGTTTCAAATTAATAGCACAGTTTTCAAAAAGTGCGGATTAATATAAACAGCCCAAACGTTCCCATAACTTCTAACAACTCCAAAAAAACAATGGCCCACCACTGGTGAGCCATCATTTATAATTTTATAAACAGAGACTAGTATCTGTTATTGCTGTAGCTTCTTTTTTGGAAAGAACCACCGCCACCTCTGTTGCTGCTCTCTTCGCGAGGTTTAGCAACTGTAACGCGGATTGTTCTGCCTTCTACAACACCACCATCCAATTCAGCGATTGCTTTTTGAGCAGCTTCGTCGTTTGGCATTTCAACAAATCCAAAGCCACGGCTTTTTTGAGTGAATTTGTCAGTGATTACTTTAGCAGAAGATACTTCGCCGTACTCTGCAAAAAACTCTCTTAAGTCTTCATCCTGAACGTTGAAGCTTAAATTTGAAACATAAATGTTCATTCTAACTAATTAAAATTTAAATAAATAACCTTTGAGGTAAAACAGCAGCGTAAAAAGAATACTTAACTAACTAATTGCGGACTTGCGTAGCAGAAAATATGTTCAATTACTTATGCGATATATCTCAATTGCGGTGCAAAGATAGGGATTTAATTATTAATAATTGAATGATTGAAGAATTGATTAACAGAATGGCAACATTAGAATAACTGAATGACTGAATAAACTGAATAATTGAGTTGTTGAAAGTCATAGCGAATAACTGAAATGAAGCCTTCAATAATTTGTAGAAGTTAAGATTTAATCTGACAGTTGGGGTAACTTTAAGTTACCACACTTTCAATCACCCCAAAATGTCAGATTATGAATCAAGAATCTAAGTTAATCAAAACCAAGCTAGGTTTATTGAATTTAGCTGACCACTTGAACAATGTAACGAAGGCATGTAAGCTGATGGGTTACAGTCGAGACAGCTTCTACAGGATCAAACAATTGTACGACACAGGCGGCGAAGCAGCGCTGCTTGAAATTAGCCGCAGTAAACCAATATTAAAGAACCGCGTTGATCCAATCATTGAAAAAGCTGTTGTGAAAATGGCCTTTGATTATCCTGCTTTTGGTCAAAGCAGAGTTAGTAATGAATTAAGAAAACAAGGCGTTTTTATTTCAGCGGGCGGCGTTCGCAGTGTTTGGCAACGCCATGATTTGGAAATATTTGACAAACGTCTCAAAGCTTTAGAAGTACGTATTTCCCAAGATGGCATTATCCTTACCGAAGGCCAGATGATGGCTCTTGAACGCAAGAAAGAAAAGAGAGAAGCCATAGGTGAAATAGAAACCGAACACCCAGGTTACCTCGGCGCTCAGGATACCTACTATGTCGGTACGATTAAAGGAGTTGGTCGCATCTATCAGCAAACCTTTATCGACACCTATACTCGTGTAGCATTTGCCAAATTATACGACACTAAGCATGCGATCACTTCTGCTGAAATTCTTAATGACAGGGTGCTTCCATTCTTCGAAGAACAGCAGATTCCATTGCTCAGGATATTAACAGACAGAGGAACAGAGTTCAAAGGCAAAATGGAGCATCATGAGTATGAACTTTATCTTCACATTGAAGGCATTGAACACAGCAAGACACAGGTGCGTCATCCACAAACCAATGGCATTTGCGAGCGTCTACACCGAACCATGCAAGATGAATTCTATGCTGTTACTTTTAGGAAAAAACTGTACGAAAATCTGGCTCAACTTCAACAGGACCTAGACGAATGGATGGACTATTACAACAATGAAAGACCGCATAGCGGGCGTTACTGCTATGGCAAAACACCTATGCAAACATTCAAAGAATCTCTACCTTTAGCAAAACAAAAACTGCTGGATCAAAATAACCCAGCAGCCTAACAAACTTCTTCCATACCCTATAAAACTAAATACCCTTAACTGTCAGATTAAATACTAACTATTACAAATAATTCAATGTTTCAATCATTCCATGATTTGCAAAATCAAATTCGGATCGGGACAATTGGCTAAATACTTTTCTCTTTCTGAAAATTTGCATACGCCTGGGTAATCTCCTCTCTTCAGCTCCATGTCTGCAATTACCTGAAAATGAAGATGTGGCGGCCAGTTTCCGTTTTCATGAGGCTCACCAAAGTGCGCTATTTCCTGGCCATGTGAAACATATTGGCCCGGTGCTATCGCATCAATATCACGTAAGCTGATGTGGCCATACAAAGTATAAAATGCTAATCCATCTAATTGGTGGAGTAATACAAGTGTGGCACCATAGTCTCCGTCGTTGTCATTGAAAGCAAAACTGTGTACCATTCCGCCGAGAAAGCAATACACTGGCGTTCCTGCATTTCCCCAGAAATCAACGCCCAAATGAAGTCGTCTTGGCTCTTCACCGCTAAAAAGATCACTCTTGCCATAAATACTTCGCAACTCATTATAACCACCGGCGAGATATTCAGCATTTGCTTTGCGTCGCTCGCTTTCTATGAATTGAATAAAGGATGGCGTGTTTGTAAAAATATCTTCCGTAAGTTCTGCATTCTTTGCAGACAGATCCAGCGAAGCTATCTTCTCACCTTGCTTCAATTTAATCACAGGATGAAATGTTGATTGATATTTTTTTAAAACCGCGCTGATGAGCATGGAGGTTGTTTATTGTGCAATGTAACTAATGATTTGAAAACAGCGTGAGTGAACGATAACTGAATAATTGAGTAACTGAATAACTGAATGTTTCATTTCAATCATTCGCTATAAATTTCGACCACTCAGTTATTCAGTCATTCAGTTATTCAGTCATTCAAAAAAAGGACCCCCATTCCTGGAGGTCCTAAATACGCTAGGGTAAGCTTGTAGAGTTGCTTACAATATATCTACGAGCTGCCTGTGTTACACGTACATGATTGGTTTTTCTACTTCTTCACTAATAAGGTTTTTAAGAACCTGCTGGCCCTCGTGCTGGCGCAACTTGCTTTCCAGTAAATCGGCAAAGGCCTCAAAGTAATCGATCACATCGGCCCTGTCGTTCCTCTTCAACCATCTGAAGCCTCCGGGAAGATTGCTTAATACATCTGCATCTTCCAGGTATTCAATATTGTGTATATCAGTAGGCGTTAAGCCAATAGCTTCCAATTTTGAGATCATTACATATGCTGGGGTGAGTGAGGTTTCACAAAACTCTTCAGCAATCTCTGTCCATTCCCCACGTGTAGTATGCGCATAACTCAGAATTTCTTCTTTCGTTAGCGAAGTCACTACCTGCAGCAAGTTGCCGCAATTACATCCGCCATGATGTCCCCATGCATAATATGCACCATTGCGAAGGCGGGAAGCCGTTTCCCGCAAGGACTCGATCAGTTTTTTATTTGCACATGCCATAACCACCTCTTTTTATAAATAACAACCATAAGTTACGAAATGTTGCGCATGTTTATTACTTTACCACCCATCCTTATCATTTTGCCTCTGTCGAATTCCTTTTGTATAAACACAGCCGTTAATTAATTTTAGAAACTAAAAAATTGAAAATGAAGTATTTACTAGGACTACTGCTGTCAGTAACCTCCCTTGCCCTTACAGCCCAGGAAAACCCGTTATGGATGCGCTACCCTGCGATCAGCCCGGATGGAAAAAACATTGCATTCGGCTATAAAGGGGATATTTATGTTGTCCCGGCATCTGGCGGAACCGCTATCCCGCTTACCATTCACGAAGCACAGGACATGATGCCTGTATGGAGCCACGATGGAAAATCAATTGCTTTTGCCAGTGACCGTTATGGGAATTTTGATGTATTCATTATGCCAGCTACAGGAGGTGTTCCTATTCGCCTGACTTACAACAGCGCCGGAGATTACCCTTATGATTTTTCACCTGACGACAAAAAGGTACTTTTCGGTAGCTCTCGTATTGTACCTGCAAGCGACATTCTGTTCTACAGCCCTCGTTTTTTTCAAAATCTTTACAGCGTAAATGCGAAAGGCGGCCGTGCTCTGCTGATCAGTGCAGGTGGTTTTGAAAATGCCCATTACAACAATGCCGGAACGCAGATCGTGTTCCAAGATAGAAAGGGGTACGAAGATCCATGGCGCAAACACCAGACGTCTTCTGTATGCCGGGACATATGGATAATGGATGTAGATAAAAAAACATTCGCGAAAAAAAGTACTCACCAGGGTGAGAATCGTGAACCTTTGTTTAGCAGCGATAATCAATCAATTTATTATTTAAGTGAAAATGGCGGCAGCCAAAATTTGTATAAGATGCCGATAGCGGCGGGAGCTACCGAGCAAAAACTCACTGATTTCAAAACGCATCCCGTTCGTCATTTGAGCGAAAGCAAAGACAACACTCTTTGCTTTACTTACAATGGGGAGATCTATACATTGAAAGAAGGAAGTGCTGCTGCAAAAGTGAATATTCAGATCAACAATGATGGCAGACAAGGAATAGAAAAAAATCTTCCAGTTAGCGGAAATGTTACAGAGTTTGCATTATCTCCCAATGGAAAAGAAGTGGCGTTTGTAAGCAGAGGTGAAGTTTTTGTAACGAGCGTAGACGGCACGCAAACAAAGAGAATAACCAACACACCACAACAAGAGCGTATGGTGCAGTGGAACCCTGATGGAAGAAGCGTTATCTATGCCGCTGAACGAAACAACAGCTGGGACATTTACAGCACATCGATCGTGAACAAAGATGAGCCCTATTTCTTCGCTTCTACTGTGCTGAAAGAAGAGCCACTGATTGCAACCGCTGCAGAAGAATTTCAACCGAAATATTCTCCTGACGGAAAAGAGATCGCCTACGTGGAAGAGCGCAATATTTTGAAAGTTTACAATATTGCTTCAAAACAATCGAGAACAGTTTTGCCTAAGGGCCGCAATTATTCTTACAGTGATGGTGACTGGAACTTTAATTGGAGTCCAAACAGCCAGTGGCTGGTAAGCGATGACCAGGAAGGTCATTGGTTCACTTCGAACGTTGCCCTTTTAAAAGCTGACGGCAGCAATGGCATTCAACATCCGCTGACAAGTGGCTTTGGACAAGGCAATGTGAAATGGAACTGGAACGGAAAAGCATTAAGCTGGGTAAGCGCAAAAGAAGGCCGTAAATCGTTAGCTATGCAAGGCAGTCGCGAGGTAGATATTTATGTTGGCTTCTTTGATCAGGACCAATATGACAGATTCAAATTGAGCAAAGATGATTTTACATTATTGAAAGAAAAAGAAGACAAAGAGAAAGCTGAAAAAGAAAAGGCTGAAAAAAATAAAACCGCAGATGCTCATGCACCAACCAAGGTTGGCCCTTCGCACAAAGACACAGCCACATCTCTGAAGACCTGGAATCCTGACATCGACAACATGGAAAACCGTGTAGCGAAATTAACCATCAACAGCTCTACTGTTTCCGACTATGCAGTTAGTCCTGATGGCGAAAAAGTTTATTACCTGTCAGCATTTGAAAAAGGCTTTGATCTGTGGGTAACTGAGCCCAGAACACATGAAACAAAAGTGTTGGCCAAGCTCGGTGGCACACAAAGTGGCATTGAAATGAGCAAAGATGGCAAAGCGGTCTTTGTATTGAATAAAGGCTCAATTGTAAAAGTAGACGAAAATGGGAAAGTTAGTCCTATCGGCATAAATGCAGACATGGTGTTGAACCAGGCAGAAGAGCGTGCTTATATTTACAATCACGTTTGCCGCCAGGTGCAAAGGAAATTTTATGACACCTCGCTACACAAAGTTGACTGGAAGATGATGACCAGCAACTATGCCCGCTTCCTGCCACACATCAGTAACAACTACGACTTCCAGGAATTGCTAAGTGAACTGCTGGGTGAGCTAAACGCCTCACACACCGGTGGACGCTACAGCCCAATGAATCCAACCGGCGATGCAACTGCTGCGTTGGGTTTGATCTATGATGAAACTTACACCGGCAAAGGCATCAAAATTTCCGAAGTAATTGCAGGAGGTCCATTTGATAAATCTTACAGCAAAATAAAGAACGGAACGATCATTGAAAAGATAGATGGTACGCCGGTGACAGACAGCATTGATTTTGCTTCATTTCTTAACCGCAAAATGGACAAAAACATTTTACTCGACCTTTCAGATGGCGCCAATGCACACTGGCAAGAAACTGCTAAACCAATTTCTTTTGGAGAAGAAACGGCGCTGATGTACAAACGCTGGACAAAAAAAATGGAATCCATGGTGGACAAACTAAGCGATGGTAAAGTTGGCTATGTGCACGTGCAAGGTATGAACGACGCTAGTTTCCGCAATACGTTTGACGCAGTGCTTGGAAAAAACTATAATAAAAAAGCATTGATCGTTGATACAAGATTTAATGGCGGCGGTTGGCTGCACGATGATCTTGCGACTTTCTTAAGCGGCAAACGTTATCTCGATTTTGCGCCGCAAGGTAATCGTCTTAACGATGGAGAACCAATGGGTCGCTGGACAAAACCAAGTTGTGTTCTTATGAGCGAGGGCAACTATAGTGATGCATTTATTTTCCCTTACGTTTACAAACAAAATGGCATTGGCAAACTAATAGGCATGCCTGTTCCCGGCACTGGTACTGCAGTTTGGTGGGAGACGCAAATTGACCCAACAATCGTGTTCGGTATTCCGATGGTAGCCACTATCGGCAAAGAAAACCGGCCAACCGAAAACCTGCAACTGGAGCCAGATATCAAAGTGCCTTTGCCTTATGAAGATTTCCTTAATGGCAAGGATGTGCAGATTGAGGCTGCGGTGAGAGAGATGTTGAAGGAGATTGGAGGAACTGCCGCTAATTAAGAATTAGGAATTAAGAATTCGTTAGGTCGATCTTTGAGCACTAAAAATAAGAACCTTAACGAAAGTCTACAATAAAGAAGGATGCCGCATTCATAGTTGAGTGCGGCATCTTCTTTATGCTCGATTAAAAATTACTCTGACATACCAGCAACAATTCTTAATTCTTAATTCCTAATTCTTAATTGTCACCTAATGAATTTCCCAATTACAGGAAGCTTCTGAAACTCTTTCTTTTCTACTCTCAGAATAAAACCGATGTAGCCCAGAAGCAGAATGGTTCCAAACGCCATGCTTGCTATTTTGTTTGGTACAAAGAAATAGAACAGTTGTTGTATGAAATAAAGCAGCACAACAATCACGATGTAAGCCACAAGTTTTTTCCATGCATACGGAACAGGATATTCTTTTTGTCCCCATATAAATGAAATGATCATCATGGTGCCGTAGCATATGCAGGTTGCCCACGCACAAGCTACATAGCTGAAACGCGGAACAAAGAAATAGTTGATCAAAAGTGTAATGGCTGCACCAATGATGGTGATGTACGCCCCTGCCATGGTGCGATTGCTCAATTTGTACCAAATAGAAAGATTGTAGTAAATGCCCAGGAACATATTGGCAAGCAATAATACAGGCACTACCTTCAGGCCTTGCCACAGGACCGGGTTGCGGATAAAGTATTTCCAGATTTCCAGATAAAGCACCACTACGAGGAACATCACACAAACCGTGATGACAAAAAACTTCATTACACGGGCATATGTTTTTTGTGCGTTGCCAGCCTCCGCCTGTTTAAAAAAGAAAGGCTCGGCACCCATTCTAAATGCCTGCACAAAAAGCGTTATCAACAAAGAAAGTTTATAGCAGGCGCTGTAAATTCCTACATCAAGCTTTTTGGCCTCCGGCGTTAATGAAGGCGACCACCAGTCAAGCATAATACGGTCGAATGTCTCATTAATTACACCACCAAAGCCAACGAGGATCAATGGTGATGAGTATTTCATCATTTCTTTCCAAAGACGGAAATCAAATTTCCATGAAAAAGAAAAAAATGTTTTCGACAGCAGTAAAAAAGTGGCAGCAGATGATATAAGGTTGGCAACAAGATAATAAGCAACACTTGCATCCTCTCTATAAAAAATTGAAATGGGATGGTGTGGATTTGCTTTTTTAAATGCCGGTATAACAGACAGAAACAGTACAACAAACCCTATGTTGATAAGAATGCCGGAAATACGAATTGCAGCATATTTCATGGGCCTTCCTTCAAACCTTAATTTGGCAAAGGGCAGCGTAGATAAAGTGTCGATTGAGATGATCGCTATACTTAATGTAAAGTATTCCGGATGATTTTTTATGTTGAGCAGCGTGGCAATGCCATTTCGCCCCGCAAACATGATCAATGCAAGCGTCGCAGTAGAGATAATGATGGAAAGACAACTGGTACTGTACACCTGCCCTTTGTACTGCTCTTTCTGCATAAAACGAAAGAAAGCCGTTTCCATTCCATAAGTAAAAATTACAGTAAAAAATGGAATCGCGGCATACATGATACTCATTTCACCGTAATCAACTCCGGTCATTATCCCGGTAAGGTATGGTGTAAGCAAATAACCTAGAAACCTTGCTGCTATGGAACTGGCGCCGTACCAGAAGGTTTGCGATGCCAGGGATTTTAGACTACTCAAATCATCTGTTGTTTTAGCAAATTTAAAAATTCCGAACAGAATGCCGAGGTCGCGTCTTCACGAATGCCGTGGTTTGTGTCTCTACAAACCACCAACCAATTGGTGAATGGTTCGTGAAGACACGAACCACGGCATTCAGCATTGCCATTCAGAGCACCGAAGGTAAATATTGCCAGCGAAATGCCATTTATAAAAAAATTTAAAAAACAGGTATACATACCTGTTTACTTTGTGGAAAGTATTACCTATTTTGTATTAATTGATTACGGTCCAGCTACTTGCCTCTTTTCCATTATAGGTAGATTCTGCTAAAGACAGTTGTTGGTTGATAGTTGTTGGTTGTTAGATAAGACAGCCCATTTGACCCAACACTAATAACTATCAACTAACAACTAAATCGACTATTGCTTGCCAATTAAAGGGCGTTTATTCTCAACACATATATTGTCTAACCTTAAAAAAAACTGATCTGCCATGAGAATTGCAATTACACTGGCATTACTATGCCTGCTAGTGCTTCAGCAGCATGTTGCCATTTGTCAAACACGGCTCATTACCGGTACAGTTAAAGACCCCAAAAGTGGTCCTGTGCCATTTGCCACGGTTCATCAAAAAGGAACATCAAGATCCGCCAGCACAGATGAAAAAGGAAACTTCAGGATTGAAGTGGCCGGGAATAATCCTGTTCTGGAAATTTCGTCTTCCGGTTTTTCCACGCAGGAAATAAACCTTACGTCTGGCAATTCTTACAATGTCGTTTTACAACAAGGAGGAAATTTGTCTGAGGTTGTTGTAACGGCGCTTGGCATTACCCGCAAAGAGCGATCCATTGGGTATTCCACGCAACAAATAAGCGGCGAGAATCTTACTGTTGCCAAAGAGCAAAACGTACTCGGTTCTCTTGCAGGTAAAATTTCCGGTGTGCAACTTTCCGGATCCTCTGCCGCAAGTATGGGTGGCACCCAAAAAATCCAGCTGCGTGGCGTAAATTCAATCACAGGTGAAGGAGAACCATTGATCATTGTAGATGGAACGCCTATTTCCAACAGCAACTATGCAGTTAAAAACGGACGTGACTATGGCGATATCGCGCAAGATATCAACCCTGACGACGTTGAATCTATCAACGTACTGAAAGGCCCTGCTGCAGCTGCTTTGTACGGACTGCGCGGCCAATACGGCGCCATTATGATCACGACAAAAAAAGGAAGCAAGAACAAAAAACCAACTGTAAACTTCAGCTCGTCCTTCACTTTGGATAAGGCTGGAAATTATATGCCGTTGCAAGACATTTACGGAGCGGGCTCCAGCTTAAATTTCCCTACCATTAATATAAACGGAGTTTCAACAAAATATGTTGATGGAACATGGGATGAAAGCTGGGGACCAAAAATGGACGGAACTCCTGTAAGACATCAATACAGCTTCTACCCTGCCGATCCCGACTTCGGAAAAGCGACGCCGTTCGTGCCGCAGCCAGATAACATCAAACAATATTTTGAAACCGGGCACACGATCAACAACAGCATATCATTTGCCGGAGGCGGAGAAAATACAAGCTTCCGTTTGTCTTATAACAACACCACCATCAAGGGTATTGAGCCAAACACCTGGTTAAGAAGAAATAATCTTGGCCTGAATGGAAGCATTAACGTGTTATCCAACCTAAGTATTTCTGCAAATATCAACTATGCAAATAACAGTGCTCAAAGGCCCTCGCAGGGTTACCAGGCATTGGGTTCGAGAAATATGTATCAGTGGTTCGAGCGTAACCTTGATATGAACAGACTTAAGCAGTACAAATATTCTGACGGCACATTCTATCAGTGGAACGTGAACGATCCTAATGATGACGGCATTTACGAAGACATGATACCGATCGACTGGAACAATCCTTATTTTGATGCGTACGAAAATCCTGCGCACGATTCCCGCGACAGATTGTTTGGAAATATTGGCGCGACTTACACGATTATTCCGGGCCTGCAGGTTAGCGGTTTTATAAGGCAGGATAACTACACACAAAACATTGATAAGCGAAATGCAGAAGGTGGCAGAGGAACACCAAGTTTTTCTATTGGGAAATATGAAAACAAAGAAAACAACTACGAGTTCCTGGCGCAGTATAATAAAGAGTTCGGCAAGTTTTCTGTTGCAGCAGCATTGGGTGGAAATATTTTGAAACAGAATTATTCTTATCTGTACCAGCAAACCGTTGGAGGGCTTGTTACTCCAGGCTTTTATAACATTTCGAATTCCCTGGAAAGACCAAACGTTGAAAATTACCTGAGAAAAAAAGAAGTGAGAAGCGCTTATGGTTCGGTAACATTGGGTTATAACAACACTTACTTTTTAGATGCGAGTCTGCGCCGAGATATTTCTTCAACGCTTCCTTCGGAAAACAATGCATACGTATATCCATCAGTGTCTGCAAGTGTTGTCTTCAGCGAATTGCTGAAATGGCAACCGCTTTCTTATGGTAAAGCACGTTTGAGTTTTGCGCAAGCGGGAGCAGATCTGCAGCCATACAAAACAACTTCATTTTATAATCTTGGTTCACCGTACAATGGAAATTTTCCTGAGTATGTGCCTGACAGCCTTTCCAACGGATCATTGGAACCCTCTCTCTCTACGGCTTATGAAGCGGGGCTTGACCTTCGTTTTTTCAAGGACCGCTTAGGCATTAGCGCCACTTATTATCACCAGGAAAACAAGAAGGCCATTCTTGATCTTGATATTTCCGGAGCGAGCGGTTATCAAACTTATGTGATCAATGCGGGAAATATTCAGAACAAGGGGTTGGAATTATCGCTGAATGCCATTCCTGTAAAAACAAAAAACACAAACTGGAGCACTACTATCAACTATGCGTATAACAAGAACAAAATACTGGAGCTGTATCCAGGTTTGAATTCTTTGCTGCTCGATCAAAATACCTATGCCAGAGTAAGCATGTATTTGCTGGCAAATGTTGGCGAGCCATTCGGAACCATTATTGGCAATGGCTACAAACGCGATCCGAAAACAGGAAAGATCTTACTGGGCACAAACAACATGCCGCTGTATGAAACAGGTCATAATCTTGGTACAGCCGTTCCAAAATTCACAGGAGGATGGACGAATACTGTGACATGGAAAAACTTTGACTTTGCAGCGAATATCGATTTTCAAAGCGGTGGAAAATTTATCAGCTGGACAAGAATGCTTGCTGTTAAAAGCGGGCAAGCTGCAGAAACTGCTGCGATGAATGATAAAGGAAAAAATATACGCGACCCACTGGCGGACGGAGGTGGTTTCAAAATAGAAGGCATTTCGGCAGCAAGCGGCCAGGACGTTACTGCCTACGTTTCTGCAAGAACTTATTACAGAAATACCATCGGCACACAAGTGTATGAAGAGTGGGTCTATGATGCTTCCTACATTAGAATGAGAGAGTTGCGCCTCGGCTACACATTTGCAAAAGCTAATTATGCAAAGCTTCCATTCAGAAGCATCAACATTGCGTTCATCGCAAGAAATCCTTTCATGATATGGCAGAAGGCTCCCAAAGGTGTGAATCCTGCAGAACTGGCTACCGGCGCTTCTTCGCTGAACTGGCTGGAGACCGGACAGCTGGCTACTGTTCGTTCCTATGGTTTAAATCTTAACGTTAATTTTTAAACAGCACATCATGAAAAACTATTTAATCTATATACTTTTCTTCACAGCCCTAAGTGTAATACAATCGGGTTGTACCAAATTTTCGGATGATATCAATGTCAATCCCAATGCTCCCACCAATGCTTCCAATGCTCAGTTGTTAACTTATGCCATCAATCACTTAACCGATGAAATTGAATCATCTTATGGCATGCTGTATTCGCAACATTGGTCCGAACTTCCTTACACAGACAACTCGCGATACACAGTGGTGAGTTTTGATTTTTATGACATCTATTCAGAACCGCTGGAGAATCTGTATACCATTCTTAACGCGAAAAGCTACAACGTGAACGAAGGTTCTGAGGCAAATCAAAAAGCGGTTGCCAGAATTTTGAAGGCTTATTATTTCTGGCAAATGACAGACAGATGGGGCGATATTCCTTACACCAAGGCATTGAAAGGAAAAGACAATCTTACTCCTACTTACGATAAGCAGCAGGATATTTATAATGATCTGTTTAAAGAATTAAAAGAAGCGGCTGCGCAAATTGACAACGGCAATGCCGTAACAGGCGATGTTTTGTATGATGGAGCCATGAATAAATGGCGAATGTTTGCCAACTCTATACGCATGATCATGGCGCTGCGATTATCCAAAGTTGACGCAACAACAGGCAAGGCCCAATTTAACGATGCAATGCAGGCAGGGGTGTTTACTGACAACAGTCAGAATGCTGTGTATGCCCATTTGCCGGAGGCGAATTATGAGAACTACTGGTATTATGTGGATGTAGTGCAAAACCGCAAATGGTATTGGACAAGCGCCACATTGGTTAACTATATGAAGCCGCTTAACGATCCACGCCTGCCAACATTTGCAGAAAAGAACAGCCATGGAGATTATGCCGGTGTTCCTTATGGCCTCGACGGAGATGCGATTGCACTTATTAAAACCGCAGATGTATCATATACAGGATTGCATATTCGCGCACAAAATGCACCAACATTCATTGTCACTTATGCGGAACTCTTGTTTGCAGAGGCAGAAGCTGCAAAGATTGGCTGGATCAGCGGAGGTGATGCCAATGCCGCCACCTATTACAACAAAGCGATCGAAGCTTCTGTAAGGCAATGGAACAGGAGCTATTTGAAGGAATATAATCCAAGCGGCAATCCACCGGAAAAGAACTATAACCCTGCCGATAAAGGCGACACTACCGGCCTTGGTGCATTGATGGCGCAACCTTCTGTGAAATACAATGCAACAGATGCACTCAAACAAATCGGTTATCAAAAATGGGTGCACCTCTATACAAATGGATATGAAGCCTGGGCCGAATGGAGAAGAACCGGTTATCCAACTTTGTCGCCCGCGCCTAACAACAACAACATTGCCATTCCACGCAGGCAAGCTTATCCAACCACTGAGCAAACCATCAACGGCACTAATTATAAAGCTGCCGTTGCACAACAATCCGGCTTAAATGGCAAAGATGATTTGACTGGCAAGGTTTGGTGGGACAAGTAGCGGGGAATTAATAATTAAAAATAAATAGGGTTACATTCCTTACAGGATGTAACCCTATTTTAGAAACAGATGATTAGTTTATATCAGCGAGGCCCTAGCACAAAGCCATCTTCATGAGGCTACTCTAACGAATTTCGTACATCGTACTTCGTACACAATTACACTCAAGAAGTTATTGATTTTAAAACAGCATTTGGTCATTCGCGCCCCGGGACGGCTTCTTACCCAAATGCTCATACGCTTTGGCGGTTACTTCGCGGCCGCGCGGCGTTCTCTGAATGAAGCCTTCCTGGATTAAGAATGGTTCGTACACTTCTTCGAGGGTGCCGGGCTCTTCGCCAACAGCAGTGGCGATAGTGGAGATGCCGACAGGACCACCTTTGAATTTTTCAATGATCGTGTTGAGGATGCGATTGTCCATATCATCTAAACCGTATTCATCTACATTCAGAGCTTTCAATGCATGTTGCGTAATACCCAGATCAATTTGTCCATCGTTTAACACTTGCGCAAAATCACGCACACGTCGAAGCAGCCCATTGGCGATACGAGGTGTGCCGCGGCTTCTGCGTGCTATTTCCCCAGCAGCATCAGATGTGATGGCCGTATTTAAAATACCGGCAGCTCGTTCGATGATTTTCTTAAGCGTTGCCGCATTATAATATTCAAGTCTTGATTTAATGGCAAACCTTGACAATAAAGGAGCAGTTAGCAAACCGCTTCTTGTAGTGGCACCAATCAATGTAAAAGGATTCAACGTAAGTTGTATACTTCTTGCGTTGGGGCCGCTATCGATCATAATATCGATGCGGTAGTCTTCCATTGCAGCATACAAATATTCTTCCACAACAGTGCTCAAACGATGTATCTCATCAATAAACAAAACATCGTTTGGCTCGAGGTTAGTAAGCAATCCGGCAAGATCGCCCGGCTTTTCAATTACAGGTCCGGATGTCTCTTTAATGTTTACTCCCAATTCATTCGCCACAATCCTCGACAATGTTGTTTTACCCAATCCCGGAGGGCCGTGAAACAACACGTGGTCCAATGCCTCACCGCGTATTTTGGCGGCTTTGATGAAGATCTTGAGATTTTCAATTGCCTGCGGCTGACCCGAAAATTCGGCAATCTGCTTCGGCCTTATATTGTTCTCAAACTCTTTCTCGGCAGCGGACAGCTGCGATTTATCGTTATTTAAAATGGGATTTGACATTGATGCAAATATAGATCGATTTGGGATTAGGGATCGGAAATTTGAGATTTTAGATTTGATGGCTCACAGATGACGCAGATTAGACTGATTTGCACGGATGTTTGAATGAAGATACTAGCAGACTCAAACTAGTGAAACTCACCAGAACTCAAAATAAAGAGGCTTCGACGAACCGCGACTGACATCAAAAACCAGTGTCAGGCTAAGCTTGCCGAAGCCTCGTTAAACATATTGAATGACGTCAATTACTTCGAACATCGACACCAATCTCAAATATCAAATTTCAAATCTCTAATCATTATTTCTCCCTCACACTTACAGATATGTGCCTATCCATCTTTCTTTCCTCGTCCGAAGCATCAGCAGCGGCTTTCGCATACATTGATCCATAGCCTTCTCCGCCCAGCAGTTGGGCACCTTTTGCACCCGCAGCTTTAATAGCATCCGAAGTGGATTTTGCCCTGTCGGTAGACAATTTCATGTTTGCAGTGCTGTCGCCTGTCTTATCAGTATAACCACCAATTTTGATTTTCACTTTTGGATAAGCTTTTAAAATAGCGGCGATGTTGTTGATCTGCTTTTGGCTCTCAGGAGTAATTTTTGCGCTCCCTGTTTCAAAGTTCAGGTCGTCAAAATCGAACCAAACATCTTTGCCTGGTTGCGAATTCGGATCATTGAGGAAGGCAACCAATTTATCTTCTATACCACCTTTCCATGCGTCCAGTTCAGTACCATCAGGCAACTTTACTTTTAGTGATTCTCGTGCAGGAGGCATCACGACAGTAGTGGTTGTATCTGGTTTCACAACATTTGTTGTGTCAGGCGGCGGAGGCGGAGGCGGTACATTTTTGTTACAACCGCGCATCAGGTACCATAACAATGCTATCAACACGATAGCAATCAATAACCACAGCAACCAGTTAGTGCCGGATTTTTCAGTAGGCGGCAAACTCGCATTGTAAGTAGTATCGGCCGGCCTCATCGTTTTACCAAGAGTTGGTAGTGTGAACCCTGCAGGTAATGCATTCATTATATCCTGTTTTTGCGAACCGAGCCAATTCGTAAGACCACTTGCGGACAGATTATTACTCGTTGCTTCCCTGCCGATAAACCCCAATGCTATCGGAGCGATGGCGCTCATAATGGTTGTGGCGGTAGATGATTTTATGCCGGAAAAATTGGAGATAAGATTTCCGATCACACCGCTGTTATTTCCAAATATGCTGGTTATAAATGAAGATCCCGTGCTAAGCAAACTGCTTCCAGCGCCAGAGAAAAGATTTTCCGGCGCCTCCGGCATCCCGGAAGCAGCCGCCTGTTTGGCCGCATTTAAAAGGTTGCTGCCACCATCGGCCTGCGCATTGCCTATAATGCCGGCTAATATTGCGGGTATACCTGCATTTACGGCTTTGCTCACCGCAACATTGTTTTCTCCCAATAGCCCGGCGGCTTTACTTATAAAGTCGCTGTGAAAATAGTTTTTTACTGAATCGAGAAGACTGAATGCCATGATGTTGTTTTTTTAATTTTAAGAAATGAGATCAAAATAGCTACAGGACAAAGTCTTCGAAGGGAGGACAGTGTAAACGAAGTAGAACAAATTAATGAGATAAGAGTTCAATAGTGAATAGTCAATCGTGAATGTGGCCTCTGGTCTGGCTCCGAAACAGTAACCAAGCTGCATTCACGTTTCACGATGCACCTGTCACTACTGCAAACTCTGTTCCCTGCCAATTTAATTATTGCGTAATGTTCACTTAATTATTCGGTAATAATGGTGAGATACTTTTGTACTGCTCTTATTTACTTGTTGTGTTAATCAAATGGTTTTAATTGAGCAAAGAATAGAATTTTCTCATGCAGTTTCCGCTTCATGTCTATGAAGCGGTTTTTTTTATTAATTGAAAATGGAAAGTTGAAAGTTGAAAATTAAGCTGGACACCCATTTTCAACTTTCAACTTTCCATTTTCAATTAACTACAGGTCTTTCTTTTTTTCCAGCGTAAAACCTATAGTCGTTCCCACGTCTGGCGTACTGCGTACATGCATTGCCTGTCCGTGAGCTTCTATGATGTGCTTGCAAATAGCGAGGCCAAGGCCGGCGCCTCCTTTGTCGCGGCTGCGACCTTTATCTGTGCGGTAAAATCTTTCAAAAATGCGTGGCAGGTGTTCTTTTTCAATACCAATCCCGTCGTCGCTTATTTCTACCAAAACCCGGTCGCCTTCAGTTTTATACACGCTGGCAACAATATTGCCCTCTATTTTTCCGTATTTACGGGCATTGTCTATGAGGTTTATAAGCACTTGCCTTACTTTTTCCTTGTCCGCAAAAACCGTTACCGGTGCTTCGCAACCTTTTTTAATGCTCGTGCGAATATGCTTTTCGGTCAACTTAATGGACAGAGATTCATACAGCTCTTTTATAAGATCCTGTATAACAAAGTTTTGCTTGTACAATATTTGCTCGCCTCTTTCCAGCTTGGAAATTTCATCCAGGTCGTTCATAAGGTGCACCAGACGCTCAACGTTGCGTGCGGTATTTTCAAGAAATCTTTTTCTAACGTCGGGATTCTCCATCGCTCCGTTTAAAAGCGTATCTACATACCCCTGGACAGCGAAAATGGGAGTCTTGAATTCATGGGCCAGGTTTTGCAAAAACTCCTTCCTGTAAGCTTCGTTTTTCTTAAGGATTTCAATCTCATCACTTTTTTGTGCCGCCCATTTCTCCACGTCCTCGCTTACTTCGTCAATGCTTTTGTGGGGAATGATGTATTTGTAGTAAACCTCTTCCTTTTTGCTGGCTTTCGTTTGATAAATAAACTTGTAAATCAGCTTGATCCTCCGGTAAATGAACTGTTGCAGAAAAAACAGTATGAGAAAATACGCGACCGTATAAAGTATGATAAGGGTAAGCAAAGCCACCCACCAACTGCCAATAAAGATGAAGTTGGCAATAGCCACCAATATTGATATAGACGCCGCGTTGATAGCAGCTATTTGACGGGGGGATAAGTTTTTTGTTGAAAGCATTCTGAATTGAAAAAGTAAAAATTCAAAAGTAAAAATTCAAAAAGAAAGTCACACTGCGCCTGGTGGTTTTTGACTTTTAAATTTTTACTTAAAGAGGTAATTTATTGAAGATCAAACTTGTAACCAACTCCTTTTACAGTGGTAATACAATCCAGACCCAATTTCTGACGCACTTTTCTGATGTGTACGTCGATGGTTCTGTCACCCACAATAACTTCATTTCCCCAGATCTGGTTCAAGATTTCATTTCTAAGAAAAACTCGTCCTGGTTTTGAAGCGAGTAAGTACAACAATTCAAATTCTTTCTTCGCCAATGTAATTTCCTCTTCGCCCACTTTTACTATAAATCTCACAGGGTCAATAACTATTTTATCTATTGTCAATACACCAGCACCATTTTCATCAATCGGTTTGCTTACTCTTCTGAAAAGCGCATTTACCCTGCTCAGCAGTAATTTCGGGCTTATTGGCTTATTCACATAATCGTCCGCACCTTTCTCGAAACCTTTTACCTGAGAAGATTCGTCGCTTAGTGCAGTAAGGAAAATGATCAGCGTTTCTTTAAAATTTGGCTGCGACCTCAAAATCTCACACACTTCCACACCTGTTTTCTTTGGCATCATAATGTCAAGAATAATAAGGTCCGGTTTAACCAGTTTCGCCTTGTTCAAAGCATCATCTCCATCTTTCGCGGTGTACACGTTGTAGCCTTCTCCTTCCAGATTATATCCAATGATTTCCAATATATCCGGCTCGTCATCAGCTATAAGTACCTTTTTTCCTTTGGATTCCATTTAACAATTTGTTTACGCAAAGTTAATTTACGTCTTAATGCATAAATTACGAATTCGATTATGAAATTGTTAAGCTACAAGTAAATCGGGCCTGTATTACCTTAATGTTAAGGCAGGTATATTTATTGATAGTATTTTTGCTAATAATTGGAAGCCGTTAGTTATGAATAAATTAATCGCCCTGGTCCTTAGCTTGGCATTACTACAAAATGCAGACGCACAAAACTACCCTGTTGATAAACGACGGGTCCTTTTTCATGATGCAGTAGACAAGTATCAGAAAAAAGTATACTCACTTGACGGGAAAGCCGATTCTACTATAATGATTGCCCGGGATGAAACCGTTAATCTGCAAATAGAATATGCACTGATTGATAAGGTAGATGAACTGCAGAAAACAATAGAACTGGATTCCACGCTTTCACACAATGCCAAAATCAAATATCTGCGCGGTTTGGAAATCATGCTGAAAGGATACGTTACAAATTATAAGAAGCGAGATTTCCCCGTTACCATGGCACCGGCGCTGGTAAATGGATTTGAGCAGGGAATGTTGTTGGATGCCAAGGGGCAAAGTATTGTGCCGGTGGTGAATAATAACATTTACGGCGTTGGCAAAATATTGATCGATTGCTTTATGGTACTTCCGGAAAATCCGGGAACGCAGGCTTCGAAAACTATTATCATCAGAAAATATCTGGCAAGCCATCCGGCTGAAATTTTAAATACACTTAAAACAAATACCGATCTTCCTTTCACTGATAGCTTGATCGCCGTAGCTGCACACAATGACCCGATGCGTTTGTACGACTTTGCATCGGCGCACGACAAGCTGAGCGGACGAATACATTCCAATCAAGACTCACTGGTGCAAACAATTGTACTACTATCCAAAAGCAAAAGCGGGCAGTTGTATTTTCCGTTTCTCGATATGCTGGTGAAAAACAAGATCACCATTGAGGAAATTGATAAGCAAAAGGAAAACGATATAAGCTATTATAAGTTGCTCGTAAAGACGAGGGTCGACTATGTGGGCCGCGTTATAGGACCACAAAAAGATACACCAATGGAAATGGATGCGCTTACAAAAATGATGGTAAGCAAAGCAAAAAATGCGTTCATTTCTCAAATCAATGGCTTGCACGACAGCCCTGATCCTGTGAGGTTCAAAGTGCTCGAACCGCTCAATGCACAGGAGCTTTATTATTTGTGTGTATTGGGTGAAGAAGAAATTTACACATCCAGCTATATCGGCGTATTCAAACGCATTTTTCAAAAAATGAAAGTGCCTCGCGGCGACAGCCTGATCTTAAGTGTGAATGCTGATTACTTCAGGAAGTTTATTAAAATGGCCGCTGCCTATAACACTTTGAATGATTTTCTAAAATCGATGCCGCAGGAAAATGCAACTTCATTGATGCGTGCATTTATGTTTGGCCTGGAAAAATCTGCTACTGCAAAAAACATGGAAGACGCGGTAGACGTAGCGGATTCTTACAGCAGCATTTTTGAAAAGAATAAGCAGGTGGCACAGCTGATGCTGGATGAAGCAAACTGGAACTTTACGCGTTGCCAGCGAAACAACGATAAAAACGGACAGGTAGTGTATATGCTGGAAAAGACATTGTTTGAATCTGCAGACACCAGCAAGAATATTGACCTTGCTCAAAAGCTTGGGATTCCACCGATCTACTCTGTCAATTACAATGCGTTGGTGGATGACAGTGGACGCATCGTTCAGCAGGTTTTCTTTTATGGAGATGAAGATAAGGACGGACAAAACTCTTACGCAAACTTCATGAGCCTGTTTCGTGGAAAACCGGAGTGGAGCGTCGCAGAAAATCCTAACTGGGTAACGATCAAGTCTACCAAAGGCAAACCGGTTTGGATATTTGCCAACAAACCATTGTATGGCGAAAATGATCCCGATGCAAAGGCTCAGGCTGCATTGGATCAATATCTTGATTCAAAGGACATTCACCCTACCATTTTCATACACCGTGGTCACAGCTATCACGTAAAGTATTCATTGGAGCAAATTCAGCCTTCGGCAAAAATTGTAATTCTCGGCTCTTGTGGTGGGTATAATAATTTACACGAAGTGCTTTCCATTAGCGAAGATGCACACATCATATCCTCCAAACAAGTAGGAACAAGAACAGTGAATGAACCCATTTTAGAAGAGATCAACAAAGCGATCCGTAATGGCAAAAATATCGAATGGATGAGTATGTGGGGCGACCTATCCAAACGTTTTACCGGCGAAGCCAAAAGCAGATTTGAAGACTATATTCCACCGTATAAGAATTTGGGTGCGCTGTTTATAAAGGCTTATAAGAAGCAAGTGGAAGTGGAGGAAAATTAAGAATTAAGAATTCACCAGGCCGAACATTCTATTCTACTTGCGATCAGGTTTTGAATCTGAGTTAAACATAAAAGAGGGCTGCGCTCATAATAGAATGCAGCCCTCTTTCTTTTTGTACGAAAGGTTGATCAATAATAACAAATGGTCAACTCTCGAAGAATTCTTAATTCTTAATTACTTCAAAGACGCAATATCAATCACAAACCTATACCTCACATCTCCTTTCAACATCCTCTCGTACGCTTCGTTAACATCTTGTATGTTGATGACTTCTACGTCAGCAGTGATATTTTTTTCCGCGCAGTAGTCAAGCATTTCCTGTGTTTCTTTCAACCCGCCAATCATAGAGCCAATGATACTTCTACGATTGTTCAGTAACTTAAACGCACCTACTTGCGAAGGTTGTTCAGGCAGGCCGACAACAATCAGTTTACCATTCAAAGCAAGCAAATCAAGATATTGTTCATAGCTGTGATTTGCGGAGGCTGTATCAAGAATTACATCAAAATAGTTGTGGTATTTTTTCATGCCTTCTGCATCTGTAGTCAGCGCAAAATTGTGAGCCCCTAATTTTTTCGCATCCGCTTCTTTAGATTTTGAAGTGCTTAGCATAGTTACTTCTGCGCCAAATGAAGCAGCAAATTTAACACCCATGTGACCCAAACCACCAAGGCCAACAACACCAACTTTCACTCCTTCTTTTACACCTACATAACGCAAAGGAGAGTAAGTGGTAATGCCGGCACACAACAATGGCGCTACACCTTTAAGATCTGCATTTGGGGAAATTTTCAAAGTGTATTTTTCATCTACTACAATTTGTGTTGAGTAACCACCTTGTGCTATTGTTTTTTTGTCGCGTTCGTAACCGTTGTAAGTACCGGTCATTCCTTCTACGCAATAGTTTTCGAGGTCTTGTTTGCAATGATCGCACACGCGACATGAATCTATCAATACGCCAACGCCAGCTATATCACCTACTTTGAACTTTGTTACATTCGATCCTATGTTTACCACTTTGCCCACAATCTCATGTCCTGGCACCATTGGATAAATAGAACCGCCCCACTCGTTTCTGATCTGGTGAAGATCTGAGTGACAAACACCGCAATAAAGAATTTCTATCTGAACATCATCTGGTCTAACATCTCTGCGCTCAAAATCATAAGGTGCCAAATGAGTTATGGCACTCTGCGCTGCATATGCTTTTGTTGCTATCATTGGTTGAATTTTTAAATAAACAGATGAGCAAAGATAGACCTTGGGAGAGTTGAAAAAATTGAAAATTGAAAGTTGAAAGTTAAGAGTTGTTGGCGTTGTGCACGGGAAACAAATTTTCAGGGTAGGAAACAAAAGAATAGAGGTACTATCGTGGTTCACGGTCTAATAATTTTCAACTTTCAATTTGCAATTTTCAACTCTACAATACAACCACTTTGTCCGTATACAGCTTGCCTGTTTGTTCATTCACCACTCTAATATAATAAATGCCAGAAGCAAGAGATGATGATATTTGCAATTGAAAAAGCTCGCCCTTCGCAGACGTTATTTTTTGTGATGAAATTATTTGAGATGAATTGCTGATCAGTTGAAGAGAATAAGTTCCTTCATCTTTCATTGTTACGTTTACAAAACTGCCTTTCGGTACCGGGTTGGGATAAGTTTTGAACGATGCTTTGTCGAAGGTATTGGCAGTAAATCTTTTTACTGAATCGACAACCTGCGTTAAGGTGGTTGAACGAACACTCGATACTTCGCCGACAATGTGCGAGACTTTTCCCTGGATTCCATAGCCCGTTACTACCACTTCTTTTAGTTCGACTGCTTTAGGAGTCATTTCGACGACCATATCTTTTTTGTTGGCAGATAAAACTTTTACATTTTTTGTTTCATAACCAATGGAAGAAAAAGACAATTCTACACTGTCTTTACTTATCGGAACTTTCGCGTTAATGCTGAATGTCCCATCATTTGCCGAAACTTTATACGCTTTACCGTTCAGCGAAATGCTCGCTCCTCCTAATGGCTCATTTGCTTTATTAACTACCGTTCCTGTTATGTGCAAGTTCTTGTGGGTCGCATGGTGTGCAGGTTCCTCGTCTTCCGCAGGCAGCACCATACCGACAGTTACTACCTCCTGCATATCCTGCGGCTGTGTTTTTGACTCGCATTTTGTTTGAACCTTTCCTGTTTGCGACACCGCCTTGTTGCTGAACCAAATTCCCAAACCCGCGGTCATGAACCATTTCCACAGAGATACTTTGATTCTGGCCTCTTGACTATCCAGCGGCCTATCAAGCTGATCACCACGGAAACGGCCACACGTGTTACCTTTGTGTTTGGAAAAATATTCCAGAAGTTGCTTATCGCTTAGCAGACTAAAATCAACGACATGCTTGGCGCAACTTTGGCAGAATCTGCCTTTTTCGGCGGGATCCATTTTGTTCCAATCCTCATGGCAGGGATCGGCGATTTGAAGCGTAGTTTTAGTGCTCATACGGCGTGTTTACAGTAGGATGCACGAAAGGTTGAAATTGCATAAGGCGCATAAAAAAAGCGGCTACAAGAGCCGCTTTTAAATATATCGATCTAAATATCTTATTTGTACTGAGGAATGATCTGTCTTGCCAGTTCCACCATTTTCTTGATTCCATCATCAGGTAAATTACCTTTTTTGAAATCAGTCAATACATCAGGGAATTTTGTTTCCAGTTCTGAAAGAAACTGCTGTTCAAATTCTTTCACTCTTCTTACAGGAACTTCACGCAACAAACCTTGTGTACCAAGATAGATGATCGCAACTTGTTTCTCTACAGTGTATGGAGAGTACTGAGGTTGTTTAAGGATTTCCACGTTACGTGCACCTTTGTCCAACACCAGTTTAGTAGCAGCATCAAGGTCACCCCCGAATTTAGAGAAGGCCTCCATTTCACGGTAAAGCGCCTGGTCAAGTTTTAATGTACCAGAAACTTTTTTCATTGATTTGATCTGAGCGCTACCACCCACACGGCTTACAGAGATACCTACGTTGATCGCCGGACGGATACCTGCGTTGAACAAGTTACCTTCCAGGAAGATCTGACCGTCTGTAATTGAGATCACGTTTGTAGGGATATATGCAGATACGTCACCAGCTTGAGTTTCGATAATTGGCAACGCAGTCAAAGAACCACCACCTTTTACCAAATGTTTGATCGAATCAGGAAGATCATTCATTTTTTTAGCAACGTCATCCTTGTTGATCACTTTTGCAGCTCTTTCCAGCAAGCGGCTATGCAGATAGAATACGTCACCTGGATAAGCCTCACGTCCTGGAGGACGACGAAGCAACAATGATACTTCACGGTAAGCAACAGCTTGTTTAGAAAGATCGTCATAAATGATCAATGCAGGACGACCAGTATCACGGAAGAACTCACCAATCGCAGCGCCTGCAAACGGAGCATAGAACTGCAATGCAGCTGGCTCAGATGCAGATGCAGATACGATTACGGTATAATCCATCGCACCGTTATCAGCCAATGTTTTCATCACACCGGCGATAGTAGATGCTTTCTGACCAATCGCTACATATATACAATAAACAGGTTTACCTGCTTTGAAAAATTCTTTCTGGTTGATGATGGTGTCGATCGCGATAGCTGTTTTACCAGTCTGGCGGTCACCAATGATCAACTCACGCTGACCACGACCAATTGGAATCATCGCATCGATCGCTTTAATACCCGTTTGCAAAGGCTCTTTTACCGGCTCACGGAAAATTACACCTGGTGCTTTACGCTCCAGAGGCATTTCATAACGCTCACCAGTGATCGGACCTTTACCATCGATTGGGTTACCCAAAGTGTTTACCACACGGCCAAGCAAACCTTCACCTACGTTAATAGATGCGATCAAACCTGTACGGCGCACTTTAGCACCTTCTCTGATTTCTCCTACTTCACCCATCAATACCACACCCACGTTATCTTCTTCAAGGTTCATGGCGATAGCCTGAACTCCATTATCGAACTCAACCAACTCTCCACTGCGTACATTACCCAATCCATATACACGGGCAATACCGTCACCTACCTGTAAAACGGTACCCATTTCTTCCAGGTCTGCAGCAGCGGTGAAGTTGCTCAACTGCTGCCTCAATATCGCCGATATTTCATCGGGTTTAATTTCTGCCATATCGAATGAATGTTTATGTTGTTAACTTAATTTTTAAATGTCAATCGTTAAAGGTCATCTGTGAACTGAAGTTTCCTCGAACGCGTTAAATTAGCTTGTAAACGAAGTCGTTGTTCAGGAACTGCTTCTTTATTTTGTTGAACTGTGATCTGATACTTGTATCAATTTCCATATCATCCAACTGCAAAACAAATCCACCGATCACATCAGGGTTAACTATTTCCTGAAGCTCGATGTTTTTGATTGGAGTTTGAGTTTGGATTTTCTCAACCAGTTCTTTTTTGATCTCATCACTTACAGGAACAGCTGTAGTAAGTTTCAATACCTTGATGCCTTTGTATTCCTTGTATTCTTTAATGAACGCCGAAATAATATCAGAAAGTTCGCTCTCGCGCCCCTTTTTAACCATCAGTTTATTGAAGCCTGTAGTCATCTCGCTCACTTTACCATTGGTAACTGCTTCAAGGATGCTATTCTTTTTATCTGCTTTTATAATAGGGCTGTCCAATATTCTTTTAAACTCCGGGCTTGCATTGCAGATGGCCTGCAAAACGAGCATATCATTATACACTATATCAACCTGGCCTTTTTCAACCGCCAGATCGAAAAGTGACTTTGCATATCTTGTTGCTAAACGTAGGTTTTGCATTTTGCTTTACTGGTTCTTACCAGGAATGTTTACGCTTGAAATAATATTTAGTTCAGTTTGATGTCGTTTGCAAGTTGCTGGATGTATTGCTCTTGCTCTGGTTTGTTACCCAGCTCTTTGCGCAATACTTTTTCTGCAACATCCAAAACCAATACACCAACCTGATTTTTAAGTTCTACCAGCGTAGCCATTTTTTGTTGATTGATCACAGCCTGAGCATCTGCTACAATTTTAGCTGCTTCTGCTTTTGCCTGTTCTTTCGCTTCGTGAACGATTTTGTCTTTGGCATCGCGAGCTTCTTTCAATAAAGCAGATCTTTCTTCACGAGCCTGCGCCATCAAAGCTTCGTTTTCGCTTTTCATTTGCGCCATTTCGTTTTTCACTCTTTCTGCTGTAGCAATAGAATCAGCAATATTCTTTTCTCTCGCACTCAAAGTTGTAAGGATCGGTTTCCATGCAAATTTTTTCAAAATCAGGAACACGATAAGGAAAGCGACAAGTGTCCAAAAGAAAAAGCCTAAAGCGGGCATTAGTAATTCCATATATAAGCTATTTGATAGTTGTAATTTTTAAACTGACCTTTTTTCTCAAAACTACTTTATAGAAAAACTGCACTCTCGGCCCTGTGCGTTGAGTGCAGAATTCTTTTACGTGGATTATTGTGTAGACAATACAGCCAACAAACCTGCGATTACAGCGAAAAGGGCAACACCCTCGATGAACGCTGCAGTCAAGATCATGTTTCCACGAATGTCGTTAGCGGCTTCTGGTTGGCGAGCGATTGATTCAACTGCACCTTTACCGATTTGACCGATACCAATACCTGCACCGATTGCAGCTAGACCAGCACCGATAGCACCACCTAACTGTGCCATACCAGACGCTAATAAAACCATCATTGACATACAATTTGAGTTTTGAGATTTATAAAAAAAGTTTTGAGTTCTGTTTTTTGGTTTTGAGTAATGAGTTGTGAGTTTTGTGTTGCTCCAAACTTACTACCCAGAGACGCACTAATTCCTAACTTCTAATTTCTAATTCCTGATTGCTTAGTGTGCGTGCGCCTCATCATGGTGCTCCCCCTCGAATGCCTGACCGATAAATACCGCAGTTAGGTTCGTGAAGATGAACGCCTGGATGAATGCTACCAATATTTCTATAAAGTAAATGAAAACGGAAAACGCGATGGATACAGGAGTGAAACCCCAGCCAGCAACCGTTGCCATTTGACCAAAAATGAAAATCAAAGAAACAAAGCTAAGTATAACAATGTGACCAGCCGTCATGTTCGCAAAAAGACGGATCATCAATGCCGCTGGTTTAATGAAGATACTTAACAACTCTACAGGGATCAGGATCAGTTTTACAAGGAAAGGCACGCCGGGAGGCCAGAAAATGTGACCCCAGAAGTGACCATTTGTACTAATCATAATCACTATGAAAGAAATTACAGCCAGCAAAGCTGTAAAGGCAATGTTACCTGTTACGTTTGCCGAACCTGGAATAAGACCGATAATATTATTAATAAGGATAAAGAAAAATACAGTTAATAAATAAGGCATGTATTTTTCATACTTGTGACCAAGGTTTGGTTTCGCAACATCATCACGAACGAAAGTGATAACCGGCTCCACTGCATTCTGGAAACCAGACGGAGCAACGTTGTGACCTTGTGCTTTGTATTTTTTTGCGATGCTTGTCATGATCCAGATAAGAAGGATCACAGCCAATAGCATTTGAAATACGTTTTTAGTTATGGAGAAGTCGTATGCTTTAACGCTTTCATCGACAGCGCCATTTGCATCAACAGCAACGATCTTGTCGTGTTCTAATTTGTAACCGTTGTAAGCAACTTCACCTTCTTCGAATTTAGAAGAAGAGAACACGCTTAAACCGCGTTGAGGAGAATAAACAATAACCGGTAAAGGCATTGTGAAATGCTTTTCACCTAAAGTAAAAAAATGGAACTCATGAGAGTCTGCAATGTGATGCAAGATGGATTCACCTGCATTAAATTTTTCGGAATGACCTTCTTTGTGGTCAGCGTTCGCTTGTTCGTGCGTTTCATGCTCTTTTGGCTGAGCCATTGACGCATAATAAAAAAAGACACTGAGTAGGCTGAAAGCCGCAACCAGTAAAGATTTAACACTTCTGAGGGTCATACCTGTTCTGAAATTTGCGGCAAAGATAAGGATGGATGGCTAATAATTGGAAAATAGACAGTTGAAAACGAAAAAAAGTTATTCCCGTGTTCAAAAAAGCCCAACTTTCTATCACCTCTCATCTTTTTACCTCATTTCCCTGATTTTTATCAAAATCTCAGCAATCGATCTGGAGCTGTAAAACTTATTTCGTTTAGAACTCACTGAAATATGTCCCTAATTTTTTACTTATGGGTGATTTTAGCCTTTTTGAACATTTCGTTGCGCTTAAGCATCCTGCTAAAGAGAAGGAATTTTTCAAGATCCGACCGGTATATATCTTCCCTTAATCTTTCTTCATCTGTTTTTGGAACAAGCAGTTTCTTTTCGGATTTCGGAGCATCGGAAGGTAGATTATTGTCAGTATAATGCTTATTTATATCCCATTTATCTTATTTGAACAGGCGCAGCTTTTTGTTTTTCAAACTGCAGACTATGTAATTTAGCATAAAATCCACCCAGATTCAAGAGCTCGTCGTGGGTGCCCATTTCCTTGATTTCTCCTTTGTCCAGCACTATTATTTTGTCTGCCTTGCGAATGGTAGAAAGTCTGTGGGCAATTACAATGGCAGTGCGTCCTGTGATCAGTGTATCTATCGCATGCTGTATAAGTTGCTCACTTTCAGTATCTATACTCGAAGTAGCTTCGTCGAGTACAAGAATTGACGGTTCATATAATAATGCCCGAATAAACGATATCAGCTGCCTTTGCCCCATGGAAAGTGTACTGCCTCTTTCCATTACATTATAATCATAGCCGCCTGGAAGTTGCATTATAAAGTCGTGAACACCGATCAACCTTGCAGCCTCTTCCACTTTCTGGTACGGGATATCTTTATTACGAAGAGTGATGTTGTCCATAACAGATCCGGAAAACAGGAACACGTCCTGCAAAACGATCCCGATTTTACTGCGAAGCGCCTCCACTGAATAGTCATTAATATTAACGTCATCAATTTTAATTTCACCCTTTTGAATGCTGTAAAGTCTGTTCAAAAGACTGATAATGGACGTTTTACCGCTTCCTGTGTGACCAACAAGCGCCACAGTCTCGCCGGGTTGTATATTGAAATCAATATTCTTCAAGACATATTTATCATCTACATAACTGAACCAAACTTTGTCGAAGTCCACTTTTCCTTTCGTTTGCGCCGGAGCATAATTTCCCTGCGTCTTAATATAATCCTGGTTGTCCAGTACTTTAAAAACACGTTCGCTGGCCACCATTCCCATTTGCAGTACGTTGAACTTATCTGCAATTACACGTAATGGTCTGAATAATAAGTTGAGATACAGTATAAACGAGATCATTTTCCCTGTAAGGGCCAATGCTTGATCTGCAGACAAATTCATGGCTTGGGTAGCAGCCCACCAAACGAGCAGCCCAGTGGATACCGCAAGAATTATTTCTACTACAGGAAAGAAAACGGAGTACGCGAAAATGGCTTTGATATTGGCATTTCTATGCTCGCGGTTAATTTTTTTGAACTTTGTAAATTCTCTTTCCTCCGCAGCAAAAGCCTGCACTATGGCCATTCCCGTAAGGTGTTCCTGTACAAACGCGTTCAAAGCCGCCACGGCATTACGCACCATTATAAATGATTTGTTTACGCTTTCCTTAAAGAAATAAGTGGCGACAATTATAAATGGAAAAGGAGAAAGACTTATCAATGCAAGTTTCCAATCTACCCAAAACATTACTATTAAGATGGATAAAATCGAAAGCAGATCTCCGATGATAGGGATCAACCCATCAGAAAAAATATCGTTGATCGATTCTATATCATTAATGGTACGTGTTGTTAGTGTGCCGATCGGTGTTTTGTCAAACTGTGAGAGATTAAGCCCCAATATTTTGTCGTAAACTTTTACCCTTAAGTCCTTGACCACCGACTGACCGAGCCATGCAGTAATAAATGAGAAATAAAACCGTATGCCTGTTTCGATGAGCAGCAATACCATTTGGATGATCGTGATGTCAACGATCATCTGAAGCAACCCATTTTTAATGTACTTATTTACTGTGAGCTGTATGAGATACGGGCGTATGGGAGAAAAGATAGCTAGCAGGATGGCAAGAAAAATCGATAAATATATTTTCTTCTTATAAGGTGCCGCTATCTGGAAAACTCTTCTTAATAACGCAAAATCAAAGATTTTTTTCTTCGCTGAAGCTTCTGCCATAAAACAAAGATAAGCGATCCGTCAATGAATAAACACTACTATTACACCAACGGAGCCAACCGATTACTACGCTTCTATCTTGCGTGTTAACTGATGTGACGGAATGGTATTTTACGGGCTTAGTTGAGCGATCCCTAAATTTCTAAGATCTTCTATCATTACCCGTTTGCGTCAAAATTGATTCTTTTTCACAAGACTTATGTCCTATTTACCATGCAACTTTCAAGCATGAATGGAACTTTGTAAAAAAAAGAGTGGACACAATTCTTGAAAACCCATTTCTGAAAAGAGACTTTCGCGTTAGCACAAATACAGACTGCCTGAAGCTTTTTAGTCCTTATAATATCTATCAAGAGAATGGGGAGTTATTCGCGGCCATCGTTCACGAAAAGTCAAACAATTTAAAGCTGTTGGATATTCTTCTTTCGCACAAAAGAAATTCATGCGCATTTAAAATAACGAGTGTTAATGGCAACACTCTTGCCAGGGTTAAACAGTCAAACGCTATCTGGCGCAGAAGCTTCAGGGTTTTTGACAAAGACGAAAAGCTCATTTATAAAATCTCTCCTAAAATAAAATTCAACAACCTTTCATTCAATGTAATCAACAAGGACGAAATGCATGTTGCCAAAATCGTTGCAAACTCTGCCATGTCCAGCTTTGCGATGCACGATATATATAACCACATTCTTGCAATCGTTCACAAGAAAAATATTCACGATACCTTTTTTGTCACTGAGTATGCAAGTCTGCTTGACAAAAACATGTTGTTAGCAACGGCAGTTTGCGTTAGTCTTTACACAGGCGCATACAAGTAGACGTTAGCATTCTTTTTTTCAAAAAAAATATTACCACTGCAATAGGTTGATTTTCAATTTCATTATGGCGACTTTTCATCTTCCCCAAAAAAGAAAAAAAATAAAAAGCTTGCATTTTCAAAAATCCCGTTTAATCTTTGCCATACATCTCTCCAATTCCCCAAAGAAATAACCGTACCTATTTCCAGTTTAACGTTGTCCATTCCTACAGAAGAACAAATGTTTTCCGGTATGCTATTTAGTAGTTCGCATTATCGCACTCGGCATATAAAATTTTAATTATGAAAACTTTGTACCCATTCCAACAGGCAATCTCTGTTGCTTTACAATCATGCACAAAACACTTGCCCATTCTGGCTTTTGCGGGCGCAATTATCATATTTTCCTCTAACGCGTTTGCTTCTGATACTCCTGCAACAAACAGCAGTGTAGAAAATTTCTCAATTAATATCAGCAACAATAAAGTTTGTCTTAACTGGACAAGCGGCCAAGGCAGCCTCAATTATTTTGTAATAGAAAAAAGCCTTGATGGCAAAAACTATAAAGATGCTGCCATAGTTTTTGCTAACACAGATGCTGCAGAAAAACAGGCTTATCTTTTTAGTGACAGGGTTGCTAAGAATTCTCACAAAACAATTTACTACAGAATACGCATCGTAGACAGCCTGAACAATTTTAAACTGTCTGAGGTGAAATCATTTCGCGAAGCAAAAATTAAACAACAATCGGTATCGTCTTCATCTGTAAACACAACTACTGAGTCACTCGAGCTGTCTCTTCCTAAAAGCTGGAAAAAGAAACCGGTTAGCTATGAGCTTTTCAATGCAGATGGCGGTGAAGTAAAAACATGGCAAACTGAAAACGCAGAAAGACAAGCATCCGTAAACGTGAAGGATCTTTCTGCAGGGAAATATTCATTGGTTGCAACCTGCGCTGATGAAAAATTCGAACAACGTTTTATCAAGTTCTAACTAAATTATTCTAACATACTTTAAAGGGTACATTCATCAACAAACAAAGCCCTTTTTTTTCAATCAGGGCTTTTCAAAAATTTTAATCAAACTCATTTAAGAACGTATAGTTTTAAAGGGTACGATCAATTCGCCTGGCATGTCTATGCCGGGCTTTTTTATTTAATGGAAAATTGAAAATGCTCTATGCATATAGCGTAAGTAATTTGCGACAACACTCTTCGAGCTAGACTTTTTATGAAGTCAGCAGTAAAGCACCATTGAGCATTCGTTGCGTCGCACACTTCAGCTGTAGAATATAATTTAGAACATTGGTCGCAGCCAGCCCTTCATTTTCAATTTTCAACTTTCAATTTTCAATTACTCCGGTAGTTGCAAATCCGTGATCACCGGATAATGATCTGAAAGCGCGACCTTATCGCTTTTGTATTGCAGAACTTTGAATTGTTTGTTGGGCAAGATATAATCTATGCGAAGAGTGGGTGAAATAAATGATAATGTTCTACTGATGCCAAATGCTTTTTTACTGAACGCATCCTGCCGATCGCCTTTCATTTGAAAATATATGTACGAGTTGGGCACTTCGTTAAAATCGCCGCACATAATTTCAGGATAGGGACTATTATCGAGTACGGGCTTTATCACATTTACCTGGTGCATGCGCAATGCATAGGCTTGCCTGAATTTTTTAATAATTCCTTTGGTGTTTTCAACAGCGCTGTCGGCAGACTGACGTAATTGTTTTATTTGCCTGTACTCTTTTCCACCAAATAACATTGATTGCATGTGAGTGGTAAATACGCGAATTCGTTTACCATCTACATCTATATCTGCCCAGATAAAACTTTCATTGTTCTTTAAGGAATCGGGGCCGCCATAGCGTTTTCTGAAAGTATCAACAATGGGGTATTTAGAGAATATAACTACACCTGTTTCATACAAGCTATCCCATCGCCTGTGATCCATTGCAAAGTAGTGGTAAGGAAAATGCAAACTGTCGGTTATATAAGGAATGTTCTTCGCAAACTCCTTTGTATTGTTTGATTCAAAAAATTCCTCAACGCACAAAATGTCGATATCGTTGTTGGCGATGTACTCAAACATTTTTTTTCTCTTAGACTTTTTTCCCGGTGCCCAATATTTGTTCATTTCATCCCAGCGAGCAACGTTCCATTGCATTACGCGTATACTGTTTGCTTGCTTTTTTTGATCAAATTTTGCGAAAGGATGAAAGCCAAAACATGCGTTGATCTGTTTCCATCCAATTAACATTACAACAAATGAAAGCAGCGCCCACTTCGACCTGAACAAAAGCCAGAATATTACAAATCCAAAATTCATTATCAACCATGCTACAAACGTAACACCCAGCAGGGAAATGAACCAGTATGTATCAGGGTTGAGAAATGCGGTGCAGCACGCCAGCAAAAAAATGGCTGCTACGACTATGTTTGAGATAATGAAGAAGCGTTTGGTAAATGTGCGGAACAGATGCTGCATGCCTTAAAGTTAGAAAGTTTTAAGTTATGAGTTATGAGTTTTAAGTTTTAGGCCCTTGATAAAAATGAAATAAACAACCGGTCTATCATCATGAATTCTACTCACTAACTTACAACCTAAAACCTATTACTTAAAACTTATCACTTACAACTTCTACAGTTTTTTTACTTTTGACTTTTTACTTTACACAATACACATGTCTTTACAAAATGTTCATCATATAGCTATTATTTGCAGTAACTATGCCGTGTCGAAAGATTTTTATGTAAATAAGCTGGGCCTTTCCGTTATACAGGAGGTGTATCGCAAAGAGAGAGATTCATACAAACTTGACCTTGCTTTGAACGGCCACTATGTGATCGAACTTTTTTCCTTTCCTAACCCTCCCACAAGGCCTAGCAGACCCGAAGCTTGCGGACTCAGGCATCTCGCTTTTTTAGTTGACGATATAGAAACTACCATCTCCGATTTGAATTCAAAAGGAATAGAAACGGAACCTATAAGAGTGGATGAATATACAGGGAAGAAGTTCACGTTTTTTGCAGACCCGGATGGCGTCCCACTGGAGCTTTACTCAATTTGAAAATTTGAGGATTTGAAAATTTGAAAATGGAAGGCGTAGCATTATAACTAAATGGTTACCTCTTGCCCCGAAAAAATGGTTAAAAAATTCTTCCGATGCTACACATAAAGCATTTTCAAATTTTCAAATCCTCAAATCTTCAAATTAGCCAACTACCAGCATCCCATCCCTATAAATCGGCAGCACGTTGGCTACATCTTTTGTAACGCAGTATTGAAGGTCCTTTTGGAGGCCATAGGCTGCCAGGCGGTGCCAGTGCGTGGTTAGCTGGATGAAATTTTCCATGTCGTTCTTATGCAACTCATACATGTTTTCTGCCATTAGGGAAGAATCGCAGTGAATGGTGAAATGCTCTTTCACTTTGCTGATAACCGCCCCTGCGAATAAAGTATCTTCGAGATTAAAGCGATCCTTCCATGCAGAGCAGCCGAGGATCACATTCTTATTTTGTTTTACGAGAAAATCACATACTGCTGAAAGATTGGGGAAGGAGCCCGTCACTACCTCGGACGCGCCACATTCCAGCGCCATGTGAAGGAGCTTGGTTCCATTGGTGGTGGTAAGTACAAGCGTTTTGCCTTCGATAAAGTCGCGTGGATATTCTGCCGGAGAATTTCCATACTGCAGGCCGGGAATTACTTTTCCATCTCTTTCACCTGCTGTGATACCCCCGATCTCTGCGCCAATCTGTTTACAACGCTCAACATCCGCAACGGGAACAACAGCTTTTGCACCGTTGTACAAAGCCGTACAGATGGTTGATGTGGCGCGAAACACATCTATGATAACGACTACAGATTGATTCAAATCGTACAAATGTAATAAGGCGGGCGAAAGACAAGTAAAAAGGGTTGGTTTATTCATCTAGTTAGGTTGTTAGTTGTTGGTTGGTAGTTGATAGTGGTTCGTTGAGAGCGCAACTTACTATAGAAATGCTAACAACTAACAGCTATCGGCTAACAACTAGTTTAGTATCAATTTCCACTTTTCAGATTCGGCATACTCTTTAATGACCGCGTTTCTCTGTTCGATAAGTTTATTCAGGTATTTTGTAAGGAAAAGTTTGCTGACAAGCTTTCCTATAACTCCATATGGCGCCTCGAAATGTACGACATCGACCATAATTGTTCCATTCGCAACCGGTTTGAAATGATGGTCGTGTTTCATTTTTTTGAAATCGCCTTTCTGCATTTCATCGGTAAACATTTCAGGCTTCTGCAGTGCGGTAATTTTTGACTGCAAAACTCTTTTCTTTCCTAAATGCCTGGCCTGCCATGTCACTGATTCGTTCATGCCAATGAGGCCGGAGATAGTGCCGGCTATTGCCTGTTCTTCTGTATGCGGCATTGACTTTTTGTGCAAATCAATGCTTCTGCTAAGATCAAATACTCTTTCTACAGGCGCGGCTATAAACGTAGTGATATGGATTGTTGGCATATTATGCGTTTAAAAAAATTGCCAGCTATCAAATTAAATAGCTGGTAATTGATTCTGTTATACAAAAGGTATTTTAGCCACTTTTGCTTTCAATAATTTATCGCGTACTGCAATGAAAATCTCGGTATCGAGACTTGCATGTGAAGTAGCTACATAACCAAGGCCCAGGGCTTTTCCAAGGCTTGGAGATTGGGTACCGGATGTTACAAATCCCAATACATTTCCCTCGGCATCTTTTATTTCATAATGACTGCGTGGAATGCCTTTGTCGATCATTTCAAAGCCTACCAGTTTTCTTTTAATCCCTTCTGCTTTTTGTTTTTCAAAAGTACTTTTCGACGTAAAATCCTTTGTGAATTTGGTGACCCAGCCAAGGCCTGCTTCCAGCGGGCTTGTTGTATCGTCAATATCGTTTCCGTAAAGGCAGAAGCCCATTTCCAGTCTTAATGTGTCTCTTGCGCCAAGGCCAATAGCTTTCAGGCCTTTGGGAGTACCCGCTTCGAAAATAGCATCCCAGATTTTGTCTGCAGCACCGTCTTTATCTTCAAAATAAATCTCCACTCCTCCGGCACCTGTGTAACCTGTCGCGCTGATCAAAACATTTTCTACTCCTGCAAAAGTTCCTTTTACGAAAGTGTAATATTTAAGATTAAGGACGTCAACTTCTGTAAGCTGTTGCAATATTTTAGTAGCGTTAGGGCCCTGTATTGCTAGCAAACATGTTTTGTCGGAAATGTTGTGCATTTCTACATTCTTCGTGTTGCGCGCAGAAATCCAGTTCCAATCTTTTTCAATATTGGAAGCGTTTACCACCAGCATGTACACTTTGTTTGGCTCGATGCAATACACGAGCAAGTCATCTACGATACCACCATTTTCGTTTGGCAGGCAGCTGTATTGCGCCTTTCCGGCTTCCAGTTTTGAAGCGTCGTTGCTTGTTACACGCTGAATGAGATCCAGCGCATTTTCTCCTTTTAAGATGAATTCGCCCATGTGGCTCACGTCAAAAACACCTGCGTTGTTGCGCACTGTAGCATGTTCGTCGTTGATACCGGTATAAGAAATAGGCATGTTGTAGCCCGCGAATGGAGCCATTTTTGCACCCAGAGCAATGTGTTTTTGGGTAAAAGGAGTATTCTTCATTGTACTGTTTAATTTAGTTTTAAGCCCTGCAAAAATAGGAGAAAGCAATTTCAGATTGCCTTTTGTTACACAAAGCATCCCATTTTCTTTGCAGAATGGGCCCAAAACCCACATTATTAGATGACTTTATTAGCTAATTCCTTGCCAGTTTCGAAGGCTTTGATATTACTGAGGGTGACTTCTGCAATTTGTTCGAGGGCCTCTTCGGTAAAAAAGGCCTGGTGAGCAGTGATAAGCACATTGGGAAAACTCATAAGACGCATGATCACATCATCCTGGATAACAGCCTCGCTCCAATCGGTAAAAAATAATTTTTCTTCCTGCTCGTACACGTCGATCCCCAAATAACCGAGCTGACCGGTTTTTAGCGCTTCAATGGCAGCTTTTGTATCAATCAGTGCGCCTCGGCTAGTGTTAATCAGCATGGAACCCAGCTTCATCATGCCGAGCGTTTCCTCGTTGATGATGTGGCGCGTTTGTTCCGATAAAGGGCAGTGTAAAGAAATGATATCGCATTGTGGCAGCAGATCTACCAACGGCAAATACTCCACTCCTTTTGCAACCAGTTCTTTATTGGCGATGATGTCGAATGCCAGAACCCTGCAACCCAACCCCTGCATGATATCGCAAAATATCTGTCCTATTTTTCCAGTACCTATCACGCCAACTGTTTTTCCGTAAAGGTCAAACCCGGTAAGTTTTTCCAGGGAAAAGTTCCCCTCTCTTACGCGGTTGTAGGCTTTGTGTGTTTTGCGGTTGAGAGTCATGATGAGTGCCAGCGCATGTTCTGCCACTGCGTAAGGGGAGTAAGCCGGCACACGTACAACAGTGATTCCATTTTTCCGCGCCTCTTCCAAATCTACATTGTTATAACCGGCACAACGCATGGCAATGAGTTTGATATTGAGCCTCGCCAATTCGGCAATTACTTTTTTGTTCAACACATCATTTACAAAAGCGCAAATGGCATCGCAGCCTTCAGCCAGCGCAACTGTTTGCTCGTTGAGTTGTGTTTCTATGTAAATGATATTTTGTTCTTTATTGCACGCGTCGAAGTATTGCTTGTCGTAAGATTTTGTAGAATAGAAGGCTATTTGCATGATGTAGGTTTTTAATGTTGTATTACGAAAGTAAAGAAGGAATTAGAAATTAGGAATTAGAAGTTAGAAAGGAGGATTCCTAAACAAAAAAGGCCGCCCTTAGGCGACCTCTTTGCGTATTCAGCATAATACTTTATTAGAAAGAATATTTGATACCGAACTGACCTTGCCAACGAGAGTTGATAGGATCATTAGTGTAGTAATGATCCACACCTGCAGGTGGTGGCAAGAAGTTGTATGTTGGTGTATAACCAGAAGCTGGTGAACCCGGAGCTTTGCCTGAACCGTCGTTCGCGAATTTCAGGAAGTTAACTGTGTAGTTGTTAACGTTGGTTACAAACGTCATGTGTCCCATGCTGTTGCTGATCAGATTTAACACGTTCAACACATCGAAGCTAAATTGAAGTGAGTGTTTACCACCACCCAATTTCAATTCGTGCATCAACTTCATATCAAGTTGGTGGTTCCATGGAGTACGTAGGCCGTTACGCTCAGCATATTGACCTCTGTGTTTGCTCAGGTAGCTATCACCCTCGATGAATTTATTCAGATCGCTGTACTGTTGGGCTGCAGTGTAAACTGTTCCGTCAGATTTTGTGTAGTCAGCTAAATGAATATCATTCTGATCTTTTGGAATGTAAGGCAACGGTGCGTTTGATGAGTTACCAAATGGTGCGTTGGTGTAGATTAAAGAGTATGGGCTACCAGCCTGACCTGAGTAGAAGAATGCAAGTGAAGTTGAGTTGCTTGCGCTCCAGTTCAACGCGCCACTAATTGTAGCAACGATGCGGTGACGAAGATCAAAGTTTGAATAACCTAATGGAGTATTCTGCGGATTGATCGAAGGGTTCACCTCGTAGTTACTTTGGAATGAGTTACGGATACCGTTCGCAACGTCTTTACTCATACCGTAAGTGTAAGCCACCATCCAGTTAAGGTTCAATGTAGAGTATTTACCTACAGGAATACCGTTTGTTGCTTTGCTCAACTGTGCAGTTAAGTTGTAGCGGTAACCCTGACTTGTATTGCTAAGCAAATACACGTTAGAGTATTGGTTGTTGTTTTTACCACCAACATAGTAAGGAGTTTGAGTAGGACCAGTAGAGTAATACTGAGCGCTATCCTTTACGTTGATCTGTTGGAACTTAACATCGTGGATCGTTTTTGTGTACATCGCGTCCAATGTCAATTTGTATCCTTTACCGAATTTATAATCAACAGCGATGTTTGAACGAAGGATTGCAGGCAATTTAAAATTGTTGTCTACGATATCAACCTCACGTGTACTTGCTGCCGAAGCAGAGTGATTTGCAACAGTATCTTTCAGGTGTGTTGGATCCATTGCCAAACCTACAACTGTACCAGAAGCTGGTCTGTAGTCAATGTTTCCAAAGTTGTTACCTGTCAATGTACTAGCATAACCCATCCATGCGAATGGCATACGACCTACGAAGATACCTGCACCACCACGCAATACCAATGTTTGGTTTCCTTTGATATCCCAGTTAAAACCTAAACGTGGAGATACTGTAGCGTCGCCCAACCATTTATTCGTAAACTCGTTAAATGGAGTATGAGAATAAGTAGGTTTAGAAGATGTGTAGTTAGGCGTGTTACGCAAAGCTGTATCCAGTGCGAAATTTTTTCCTAAGAACGGATAGTCAATTCTCACACCTGGGGTGATCTTGAATTTTTTATTGATCGCAATTTCATCCTGTGCATACAAACTTGTCAGGTTCACATTGTAGCTGCTTCCCGGCACGTTGTCATACAAAGAATTTCTATCGTTTTTAATGTCTGTGCTTCTTGGGAACACACCACGGATACGCGAAGGTTGATCAACAAGGAATTTGTTCAAACCTCCTGCATATTCCCAACGACCGTTCCATGAGTTCAAGAAACCATAAGACAGGCTGTAAAACTCGTTGTGAGTACCAAAAGTGAATTTGTTGTTTCCTTTTGTAACAGTTACATTGTCAGTAATTTCAAATGTTTGCTGCTTCATGTTATAGATAGAAGCTTCTCTCCATGTACCCAACCAGATACGGTCGTTATCGATACTGATGAACGGAGTTGCCGGAACACCATAAGGTTGACCAGAAGCATTCATTGGAGTTGGGAAATCTCTGTACTCATGTACATTAATATAGCTCGCAATAAACTGGTTGCTGACGTTGTTGTTGATCTTTGTTTTCAACTCAGCAACAAGGTTAATGTTGTTGGTGTGTTGTGTAAAGTCAGCAGAAGAGAACTGGAAGTTGGTTGTAGTACGCTCAAGGTTGTTACCCCAGCCAGAAGTATACAAGCCACGGATCATCAAAGTGCTTTTTGCACTAAGATTGAAGTCCAGTTTAGCGAAGAATTTATTACTGTTTGTGAAAATTACACCTGGAGTATAAGTACCTGGATCGTAGTTGTACTTCGTTTTCATTCTGTTGATGATCGCGTCACCTTCAGCTTTTGTCATTGCAGCGCCTGGGTCACCTGCATTGTAGAATGTAGGCATTTGACCACGGCCAAGTTCCGCGTTGATAAAGAAGAAGGCTTTGTTCTTAACGATTGGACCACCTAATGTGAAACCTGATTGATAATCGTAGAAGTCATTGCTCATTTTGGTTTTCAAACCGTCTACGCTTTTACCAATCAAAGCATGGCTACGGCCGAAACCATATAATGAACCATGGAATTCGTTCGTACCGCTTTTGGTTACAGCGTTTACGCTACCACCTGTAAAGTTACCAAGCTTTACATCGTATGGAGCGAGTTGTACCTGGATCTCCTGGATAGTTTCAAGGCTGTAAGGGTTAGTACGTGTACCAGCACCCGCTGTACCGCTTTGGCCACCGCCACTCGTTCCACCAGCGGAGTTGCTAAATCCAATAGCGTCATTGTTAATAGCGCCATCCAATGTGAAGTTGTTATAACGGAAATTACTACCCGCAAATGAGTTGTTGTTTGATTGAGGAGTAAGTCTTGTGAAATCGCCAATACCGCGGCCGATAGAAGGAAGAGTGTTCAATTGAACTTTTCCTACACTAAGACCAGCAGCTGCTGTTTTTCTTCCAGCTGCTACAACAGTAACTTCTTTCAGTTCGCTGTTGCTTTGTTTGAACGCCAGGTTAACATCAGGGTTGTTACCTAATGAAAGGTATACATCTTTAAATTCTTCTGTTTTTGAACCAGCGTAAGAAATAGTAATTGTGTAAGGTCCGCCAACTTTTAAGTTAGGGATAACATAAGATCCTTTGTTATTAGCTTGTGTGCTTGTTTTGAAACCTGTGGGTTCGTGTTTTACAAGAATGGTAGCTCCCGGGGCAGGTTCGCCAGTGACACCAGAGACAGATCCGCTCAATGTAGCAGTTGTTTCCTGGGCATAGATTTTAGAAATAGCTGTCATAGTCATAAAGGCTATGCATAGCATTAGTAGACGTTGCATCTGTGTGTTAAATTTTATGCAAAACTCTAGTTCAGCTATGAACACAATGTTAAGACAACATTAACGCAATATTATCCTAATGTTACCGCAATGTTAAGCGATTAAAGGTGAACACTGACATGCAATGAGTTAGACGAAAATTGTTAGTGGTTAAATGTTAGTTGTTGATCATATTGCGTTAACATTGGCCACAAAAAGGTTGTGGGTAAACTGCACAAAAAGCAGGCATTTATGTGCCGTTACAAAAAAGAAACGGCATCAATCAATCGATAAAGCAACGCAAAGACCCGATGAATTGATCACCGGGCCTTGTATTAATATTGTCTGTTGCCTAAAAGCAACACCTATGAATCGGCTGAATCTCTCCGTCTAAAATTTTGGCTGCTATCTGCGCACTATGAAATTTTCCAAAACCAACATATCCATCTCCGTGCGTAAAAAACAGTTCAATGCTTCTTCTGGAGAATTTACGATTGGTTCATTCTCATTAAAAGATGTGTTTAATAAAATTGGAACGCCTGTTTTTTCTCTGAAACAATCTATCAGGTTATAATAGTCCGGAGAAATCGTTTTGTCAACCCAGCAAAACTTATGCTGATTTCCCAAAAACAAAAAAGTCTACCAATAAATGGTAGACTTTTTTTGAAAAAGGACTAAATTCTTTGCAATTATTTAAAATCGTCAGCTGTTACGCCTTCATTAATCTTAACGCTTTTTACCTTATATGCAATGTCGGTTGAGTTGCCACCAACTTCTACAGTTAAGGTTATTGCAAAAGGGAAAAGCACATCATTCACTTTAGTGTAGTTGTCAAATTGCACAGTTTGTGAAAGATCCATTCCTGACCCAACACTTGAAGTTTCCTGTTTTAAAAGAAACGCGGTGTTGATATCATAATATTCTGCAGTTTCTTTACCTGAAGGACTGGTAACAACTATTTTGTACGCATCTTTTCCGTTCACTTTTTCAATGCCCTTCATTTCCAGTTTATAGCCCGGTTCTTTATAATTCAACTGATCCACAATGTTTTTCTTAGCCTTCTTGTCAGCAAGTTCTTTAGGATCCATGTCTCTTTTTTGACCCATCTGCATCTGATATCCGGTTTCACCGTTGAACATATCTTTCATTACTACGTTACCTCCTCTGCTCACTTCCGTCATCTCTTTGTTCGGATTCATTGCTTTTTGAACAGCATCCAGCGTCATTCCGCGCACATTCATATCCATGCTCATGAGCACGGTGTTCACTTTTCTTATAGCCGCTTCACCACCAACTGCCTTGATGTAGTTGTTAACGACATCTGTAGCAGAGATATTGGTTGCCTTTGCAGTAGCACCGCTAACAGGGTTTGCGTATTTATCATAATGATTAACTGCGTAGCCCATATTTTTCAGTCCTGGTTGCACTTGCTCAGCTTTTCCTACAATAACAATGCGTGTGTTGCTGTAGTTGAAATATTTCTGAGCAACACGTTGAATATCTTCAGCAGTTACTGCATTTATTTTTTGCAAATAATTGCGATAGAAATCTTTGGGGAGATTGTAAAGCAAAATGTTCGTTGCGAAAGTTGCAATTCGGCCGGTATTTTCCATGCCTAAAGCAAAATTACCATTGTACAATGCTTTTGCATTTTTCAATTCTTCATCTGAAACTTTCGTCTCCCTCATTCTTTTGATCTCACCCAAAATTTCAGAAACGGCACTGTCTGCTTTTTCATTTCTTACAGAAGCAGAAGCACTGAAAGTTGATTGATAACGGCTGGCACTGATGCTTGAATAAGAACCGTAAGTAAATGCATGCTTTTCACGAAGATTCATAAACAAGCGTGCTTCTGAACCGCCACCAAGAATATTGTTTGCCAATAATACCGCAAAATAATCAGGGCTGCTCATTGGCAGATTAACCAGGTTGGTTACCGTGATTTCAGATTGCACCGCATTAGGCACGTCTACGAGATTAACTTCTGTTTTCGCAGGATTATTAACATTCGCTACAGTTGGAAGAGTTAGCGCGACACCTTTCCAATCGCCAAAAGCCTTTATTGCCAAAGCTTTTGCTGCCTCCGGTTTAATATCTCCAATAAAAGTCAGGTAACCCCTTGAAGGCGTTATATGCTTACTATAAGCAGCTTTAATGTCAGCAAGTGTTATCGAGTTGATGCTTTCCTCTGTTTCGAATTCACCAAAAGGACTGTCTTTGCCGTAAGTCAAAGCCCCCACTACTCTTCCGGAAATAGCTTTTGCACTGCGCTCATTTGCCTTCAGGCCGGTTAATGATTGCGCTTTTAATTTGTCGAAAGACGATTGTGAAAATGCAGGATTACGTATGCCTTCTGCCATCAACATAAATGCTTTGTCAAAATAGCGTGTCAATGCAGATGCTGAACCACCACCTGAACTAAGATTTACGTCAGCACCCATTTGATCTACCGCTTCATCAAATTCTGCTTTCGATCTTTTAGAGGTTCCTTCGTTGAGCATTTCTCCCATCAATCCCAATACGCCCGCTTTGCTGCCTTCTACTATAGGCCCTGCATCAATAGAATAACCTGCGGCTACTTTTGGCAAGGTGTGGTTTTCTACAACCAATATGGTGATGCCATTTGGTAAAGTATATTTTACAGGATCTGTAATAGTGATTACCGGTGCTGGGCCCGCTTTGGGCTTTTGGGAGCGGTCTATTTTTTGTGCCATTGATGCATGGAAGATCAATGCAGTAGTGGCTATGATGAATATCTTTTTCATTAATTATTTTTTCTTGTTGATGAAAATAAAAGTCAAAATTCAAAATTCAAAAATGGTTGCGGTTCATCATGAACTATATGGTGCGGTCATTTTGAATTTTTACTTTTTACTTTTTACTTATTTCTTATTTCTTAGGCAAATAATAAAGTACAAGGCGCTGGTTCTTATTCAGGTATTTCTTCGCCACGTCGCGAATTTCTTCACGGGTAATTGAACGGATTTTTTTTAACTCCTCGTTTACCTCGTTGGTATTTTTATTGTAAGTGTATCCGTCAGAAAGATTTTCAGCTACGCCTACCATTTTGGTATTTGCACTTACGTAATCGTTTTCAAATTGATTTTGCAATTTTTGATAGTCAGACTCGCTGATCAGGTCAGTTTGCAATTTCGCAACTTCTTCATCCATATCTTTCAAAAGATCTTCCAGTTTTGCGTTGCCGTTTGGTAATGCAAGCGTAATGTATGCGCCATAATCTTCCAATGAATAATTGAATGCTGCTACCTGCAATGCATTCTTTTTATCGTCTACCATTTTTTTATACAAACGAGAACTCGCTCCGCCAGATAGCACTTTGCTTACCAGGCCAAGCACCTGCGCATCTCTTGTTGTGCTGCCCGGCGTTCTGTAAGCCGCGAAAACAGCAGGAATTTGAATGTTCGCATCATAAGCGGTGTCGATCATTTCTTTTGTGATCGGCGCTTCTTTAATGCTTGGTTGTACTACCGGTGCACCTTTAGGTACATCAGAAAAATAAGTTGCAACCAATTGTTTTGTTTTCTCAACGTCGATATCACCTGCGATCGTCAACACTGCATTGTTTGGAACATAGAACTTCTTGAAGAATGCCTGGAACTCTTCGAGTTTCGCTGCATCCAGATCTTCCATGGAGCCAATTGTCTGCCAGTGGTAAGGATGATTTGTGAATAAGCGTTTGAAAATTTCTTCATTGAATTTTGCATATGGCTGATTATCTATACGCATTCTTTTTTCTTCCTTTACAACTTCGTTTTGCGTTTTTACGCCTATTTCATTTATCACCGGGTGAAGCATTCTTTCGCTTTCCAGCCATAGGCCAAGCTCCAGTTGATTTGAAGGAAATACTTCGTAGTAAAAAGTTCTGTCTTGTGTTGTGTTGGCGTTGTTCTGGCCTCCATTGCTGGAAACGATCTTCATGAATTCGCCGCGTTTGATATTGTCAGAACCTTCAAACAACAAGTGCTCGAAGAAATGGGCAAATCCTGTGCGACCCACTTGTTCGTTTTTTGATCCTACGTGGTACATAACAGTTACCGCAACTACAGGAGCTTTTTTATCCTGGTGGAGCACTACGTGTAATCCGTTGTCAAGATCATATTCAACAAATTTCACCTGTTGAGCCATCGCACCGGCACCCATCAGTGCTGCCGTAGCAATAAGCATCAATTTCTTTTTGTTCATGTTTAGTTGATTTTTAAGCCGCTAAAACTACTAATAGTCATTTATTTATTAAACTATTTGTGTCGGGCGGCAAGCAATTATTTTTTTAATACGTCCGATTCCCAGAAAAGCTGGATTTTCCCTGAAATCGAACATTCAAACCGGCAGAAATAGGGGACGAACAGGTCAAGGCATGAAGTATAGGTCATAAAGTGTGGGTGATCGCGAATGGCAAACGGTGAATACGCTATAACGAACTCACTCCTTACAACCTGAACCTTATACCTTATACGCCTATCTTCCGCCATTCACCCGACATTAGTTATATTTGCTCTCCTTTTAAAAATCTGTATATGTTCAACAAAAGAATTAAAGTGAAGCAATTGCTGGCCTCGGAGCAAACGGGCCATGAAGTAACAGTAATGGGTTGGGTACGCACATTCCGTAACAACCAGTTTTTAGCGGTTAATGACGGCAGCACTAATAATAATATACAGATCGTTTTGGAATTGGGTCAGTTTGACGATGCCTTGCTGAAAAGACTTACTACCAGCGCTTCCGTTAAAGTAACGGGCGAGGTGGTTCCTTCTATGGGCAAGGGACAGAAAATTGAAATAAAAGCAAAAACACTGGAAATACTGGGTGATAGTGATGCTGAAAAATATCCTCTTCAACTGAAAAACCGCCCTAGCCTGGAATACCTGCGTGAAATTGCGCACATGCGTTTCCGTACCAACACATTTGGTGCCGTGTTCCGCGTTCGCCACTCATTGGCATTCGCTATACACAAGTTTTTCAACGAAAAAGGATTTGTGTATTTGCACACACCTATTATTACTGCGAGCGATGCAGAAGGTGCTGGTGAAATGTTTCGCGTAACCTCTTTGCCTTTTGATGGCACGCCGCGTAACGAAGATGGTTCTGTAAATTTTAAAGAAGACTTTTTCGGAAAATCTACCAACCTTACAGTTAGTGGACAATTGGAAGGAGAACTGGGCGCTACGGCATTTGGCGAAATTTATACGTTTGGACCAACGTTCCGCGCAGAGAATTCAAATACAGCACGTCACCTTGCCGAGTTTTGGATGATTGAGCCGGAAATGGCTTTCTCTGATTTGGAAGACAACATGAATCTTGCGGAAGAATTTATCAAATACATTATTCAGCATGCGATGGATAATAACCGCGAGGACCTGGAGTTTCTTGCACAACGCCTTGCAGAAGAAGAAAAACAAAAACCACAGGCCGAACGCAGTGAAATGGGATTGATCGAAAAATTGGAATTCGTATTGAACAATAATTTCGAACGCATTACTTATACTGAGGCGATTGATATTTTGTTACAATCTCCTGCGTACAAAAAGAAAAAATTCCAATACGAGGTGAAATGGGGCATTGATATGCAGAGCGAGCATGAGCGTTATTTGGTAGAAAAGCATTTCAAAAAACCGGTGATTGTTACGAACTATCCAAAAGACATCAAGGCTTTTTATATGCGCTTGAATGAGGATGGTAAAACAGTAGCGGCAATGGATATTCTTGCTCCCGGCATTGGCGAAATTGTAGGAGGGTCACAAAGAGAGGAAAGATTGGAAAACCTTGAGGCAAGAATGAAAGAAATGCACGTTCCTGCTGATGAGCTTTGGTGGTATCTTGATACGCGCCGCTTTGGTACAGTACCACATGCAGGTTTCGGTTTAGGATTCGAACGCATGGTGCTTTTCGTTACCGGCATGACAAATATCCGCGACGTAATCGCCTTCCCAAGAACACCAAAAACAGCAGAATTTTAATAACAAATATTTCATTTTGGATAAAGTCCCCGTTGTCACGGGGACTTTATTTTTAACTAAAGAAAGATATCATACATTCGTAAAAGCCAGAACTCACCATGCATAACCGCTATTTGCATTGCCCTTTGAAGAACTTCTTGCCTCTTCCAGCATAGAAAGAAGATAGGGCTTATTTTTATCCAGTACAAGAACTCTTCGGTCCCTTTCTTTCTCTACAAATGCATAGCGACTCATTATAAACTGCTTCTGCTGATAATAGATCTTAATATTCGTTTTGACTTCCTGCTCATTCATAGAGCGATCAACCAGTTTCCTCCTAACAAGTTCATTCCATGCATCATTCACTCTTTTAGTATTTTGTGTATCCCATTTCATATTTGTCATTTGTAGATATTGCTCTTCTGTCAAAATTTGGTACAAATGTTCGCTTTGAAAAGGAATAGACTGTAGCCATTTGCTGTTGTTGTCAATGTTCTGATATTGAATGCCCGCCTCTATCAGGCTGTCCAATTGATTATTCGATAGCTTGAGGGAATCACACATGGCTATTGTATAACCAATCTCCCCGCTCCTGTCTGCTTTGATCAATCGTTTGGCTCGCATAACAAGTCTCGCTGGAGAACCTTGTTTAATCTCGTACAACATTGCCAAAGCTTCTGGCATATTTTTACTTTGCTTTTCTATAATATTAGTTATGGAGTCGATGCGGGTTTTAGAATAATAATCTTTGGGCGACTGATAAAAAGCATCACTAACGTAGAGGTTATTTTTTACAATCAGCATGTTATTCTTTAGCCCCTGAAAACTCATTAGTTTTGAATAATAATCAGACATTTCACTTTTTGCTTTTCCGCTATCAAGTCCCTTGGTATACTCCAACCTTAATAAGTTATCCCAATTGTTGCTTGTTTTTATAGCTACTGTTTTTTGATTTTTTAAAGCAATCAACTTTAAAAACTGTTCTTCACTTAGAGTGTTAGAAAGCCCGGCTGCTTCATATTCTTCTCTGTCAAAGTAAGGCTTTGTGTTTAAGCTTTGTAAATTAGTTGAAAGTGCGATTAGTTTATTTTTTTGAATATCCTCCAAATGCAGATGTTTTTCATTGGATAAGGCCAAGTCGAATATTGAGTTTTCTACCTCTGTTTTTTTTTCTAAGATGGATGATTTGATTTGTGAAAACATCTTACATGGCAATAGCAAGGCGCACACTATTGCAATAACATAGTAATTAACTTTTTTCATTTGCGTACGTATTTTATTTTAATTCGCTTCTTATTCGGCAGACTAAAACCAAACTCTTTCTCCTTCGTTTGTAATAATAAATGGACGCTCCAAACCCTTGCTATATTCCGGAACCAACAATAACAACGCATTTTTAGGAACATTTTCAAACACTAATTCCTTTGTTTGTGCGTTTGGTATTTGCGTATTGATAGGTGTCCACCGATTGTTCCAATAAAACATCGTATATTTTTTACCGGGTCTGAATATCAAATACGAGTCTTGTTGTTTTATTTGAACGATACGTCTATGCAACGTATCGGGGCTTAGCAGGTTGCTCGAATTGCTGCCTACTGCAATCGGATTGCCCGCAGGCTGTAGTTTGTTCGCTACATAATACATGGGCAAGTAAACAACACCTTTGCTCATGTTGGTAAAAACAGCTCTATTATTTGCTGTGCGACTCCACCACACAGGCCTCCATTCAAGCCCGTTAAGAACACAGGCAAATACATAAGACGGAGCAGATACTTTGCGGAAAAACAAGGGAATTTGAACATCCTGTACAGACCAATATTCTTTCGTTACATCTAAATAGTTTGCATTGCGTAAAACGCCAGGGGGAATATTCTTTTCATCGGTCAATGATGCTATGGTATTTTTTTGAGAGGAAAAAGTTGTACGTAGTACCTTGGCCGGTTCCCTGATTAGATCTTTTGACGTTAGCATCCCTGTCTCTGCGGCTATTCTTTCTTTTCCACTCTCCATCGTAACTGTTGAATAATGGCTCCCGGTCGAAGTTCCCCAAAATGGTACTATATCAACAGTAGCAGGAATGCCTTGGGAACGCAATATATATGTCCGGTAAGCCGCCATATTTTGACAGTCTCCTTCGTCATGGGTACGGAGCAAAATATTTATCGGACCCAATATGTACTGAGGATCATTCTTAAGGTTTTTACCAGGTAGCGGAGCGATATAAGATGTAATTATATTCTTGATATCAGTTAACGATTTTGTATTAATCCCTTTCTCAGTTGCTACCGCACCAACCGAAGAAAATTTGCTCTCGTATCGTCTTCTCCAATTTTGAAGTGGTTCTACACTCGTCCGATACGGTAATAGATATTCACAATAATCAGGAAAACTTAAAGATAAAGGTGATTGTTTCCACTTATCAAAACTGGTATTAACTTCATCTATAAGATAACTGGCAGTAATTGTATCTGCATCATTATACACAACGCTCTCAGGGTGCAACCCTATCACTACTTTTTTAATAGAATCCACAGCATTGAGATAGTCTATATATTTGGCATAATTGATTTCATTAATCGGTACGCGATTGCCTTTATAATCTTCCCAGTAAAAATCATTTGATGAATGGACTGCTATATTGCTTATTAGAAATTCTATCGCACTGATCTTTTGTTTATCGCCATTTTTATAAAAATACTGTAGCGCTTTTTCAAGTTCCTTTCTGTTTTTTGTTTTTTTTAAAGCCGAAAGGATGGATGGAGAATATGCTCTTTCTTGCGCATGTGTTTTTAGTGCTATGCAAACAAAGCAAGCGACCATTAATCGAAGGGACATTTTCATAATACAGGAAAGGTTGTCAATATTTTTTTAGAAATCTCAGGGCCGTTAGTTTACAACTCGGCAAACTGTCGGAAGTATAACTGCTTTACTATATTTTTGACTATTAGCTTATTGCAAGCTCCATATTTAACGGGTATATATATTGTATCAATATTAAAAACTGAGTTGCCTTTACGCGTCGATTTTCTTTCCACAGTTGTTTCCTTCTTTGCTAGTTCTGCTATTGATCGAAGCGCTTCACTTGCATGATCAAATGCGTTGCTACTAATTTTTTCTTTCAAAGCGGATTTACTCAGCCCTTCTTCTGAAATACAAAATGCATAAAAAACAAGTTTATTAGGATCAGTGATTTCAGTTAAAAGAAATAATATTTGATCCCATCTTGCATTTTTTGCAATTTGCATAGCAGTCGTTGAATCAGGAACAACCTGAGCAAATTCAATCATTTTTAAAATATTCTTTTTTGTAAACAATTTCCCATGGGTTTGACGAAGATTGCTCATTATTTCATTTAGCGGTAATGAACCTTTAGTATCTGTTAGATTTACAAGTTTCTTTCCAAGTTGCCAAAAAGATAAATTCATGTGGCTGTTCATCCGCTGATTTCCGTGATAAATATGTTCATCTATCATCTCATAAAGCGAATTTATAAAACGCTCTTGTGAGTCGGTTGGGGTAGCCTTTTTAGAACTATTACGATTAGTCAGCAGTAACTGCGAATACAAATTCAATTGTCTAATTAGATCTGTTCTGAGATGATTTCTTTCATGACTATAATATTCAGCTCTTGTGCGGGTAGTTAGCAGTGCTGTAAATGTTTTATTTTTTAAAGCTTTGAATAAATTGTTTTCGGGGGTACTGATTTTTTTCAAAGCCGCTTCCTTTATCCGTTTTTCTAGCTCTTCAACAGACAGATTTTGCTGAACAGTTTCTTTGATATGAAAAAGCTTATCTTCAATGTCATCAACATCTAAAATAAACAAGAGATGAGACCAAGAGATAAATGATATAAATTGCTCAATTTCTAAGTTTTCAAACTGAGTTGCAAATCGGACCATCTTCTGTAAATTGGAAAATGAAAAAGATTTTCCATAATGCTGCGAAAGCCATGTAGACAGATATTTTATTTGTTGGTGTGAGTCTGTCAAATTTGCAGAAAGATATTCGTCGATCTTCGAACCTACTTTCCAAAACAGGAGCATCATTTCGTAATTTGCCAGTCGCACTAAATCGACTTTTCTATCCCTCACAAAAAAGGATGTTTGATCAGAATAACTGTAATTATTTGTCATTTCGATTTTCAAATTATTAGGTTACAGATGATATTTATTTCTGCCAAGCAGATAAATATCATCTGTAACCGATAGTTTAGCTTTGACTTACTCTCAATACATAGCAGTTTTAGATACGCTCGTAGGCGGGGGATTGCGCGGCGGTCTACCGTCCGCATATAAAAACAACTTGTTAATAAGACAATTCCAGAAAACCTGAACTGACGTTCCCGCTACATTAAAATAATTAACATGATTGAAAAGCGTTAGCTTTCTTGTAGAAAGTCTTCCCCAAGAGTCTACGGCGGTACACTGCATTGGATCTGCAGTAATTGGATCGATAACCACATTTTGCACTAGTCCAGTGTGTGGATCTTTTACAATTTCCGCATGAAAGAAACACCTAATATCCGGATAAGTTCCATCGGGAGAATAATCGTGCTCCATTGAAGTTTGGTATATATCTTGTGAAACCAACTCTCCATTATTATTATTCCAAGTATCGTTAAAGTTATTGCCATAATATCCTGGGTCGTAATATTGAGCAGCAGCTTCTTGCCCATAATTTTGAGAAAAGGCGTTTGATGTATAACTTAATAAAAGAATCGTAAGTAGTAGAATATATCGAAGATGTTTCATTGTCTAAATTTTATTTGTCAGAGAAATTGATTGTCGATGAATTTTAATAAATGCTTGTCAATTTACTTTAATGAACATTTTGCTTTCTATCTTACTCTGTACAGCAACCTGTATAACATAAGTTCCCGCTGGTAAGGATTGTACATTAAATGAGTAGGTATAACTACCCGCAGGTAATAAAGATGCTGGAATTGTTTGTAGCACCCGTCCATTCAGATCCGTCAGCAATAACTGAGTTCTTTCGGCTTGATCTAGAGTGAAGGATGCCTTTACAAAAGCGCTTGCAGGATTAGGGCTTACAATGAGTTTCTGCAATGGAGAAAGAATCGTTGGTTTCTTTTCTTGTACAATCTGTTTTGATAGAGCTATATACATCGGTTGTCCAGGCTCTTTTCTAGTGAGCGAATAAAACCTTGTATCGCCTGCCAAGAATAAACTGTCTTGTACATACTTGATATTGAGTGAGCCATCATCAAAACGATAACGCTCGTTATGTTCATAGCTATACTGATCGTTTCTTGTATATTGGCTGCTGGAATCAAACAAGAAATGATTGTCCTTAAACGTCCCCTTAATATCAGCTGTTATAATTCCTGCATCACTTTTCTCTGTCCATGTACCTGTATATTCACCCTTTACATTCTTAATATTTAGTTCGAGAGCCACTATTTTTTGAATATGCTTACCGCTAAAATCTTGATAGATTGCGTAGCCAGCATACTTGCCGCTAATGTCGTTAGTTGCAGCTGCGTCAAATTGCTCATGATATTTTTTCAACGTATTTATTTGCCCCAATAGTTCCGGGTTTGCTATTTCCTTATTCTCTGGCAACGGCTCCGACACTAATTCATGAATAGCTTCTTTATAATTTTGGGCCGCTGCTTTATTCAACCAATACTTAGCAGAATCACTATTAGCTGGCATACCATAGCCATTTCTAAACATACAGCCTAAAAAGTGCTGTGCATTCGGGATATTTTTATTAGCAAGACGTCGGAAAAATAAAGCTGCGGATTCATAACTTTGAAGCAACCCCAATCCCTTAAAATAGCAGTAACCCAGCATAAATTCACACTGAGGATCATTTTGATCGCTTCCTTTTTTGTAATATTGGACTGCTTTACTGAAATCTTGCGGCACTAAACCACTTTTGTAATAGATGTTCGCCAAATGCGCATAAGCGTTGAAATAATTCAACTCCAACGCCGCATTATACCATCTAATTGCACTGTCCACATTTACAATAGCTCCCTTACCTGTTATAAAAGCGTCTCCCTGAAGAAGCCTACCATAACCGCTATTTGGGTTGAAATAATATGAACCCTGTGCCTGTGTTTGGAGATTAAGTAATAACACCGCACAGAACACTTGTACGTAAAGTAAAATACGTTTCATTCGCGTTTAATTTTTAATTAAAAAAGGTAGGTAGTATTACGTTGTGTAGGCGGTTAATGGGGCAACTCTGGAACCTATAAAGAAAAAAACAATGCCTTTTGGAAAAATAAAATCGTTTGTGAAAATGAGCCTTAGCAAATAGTCTTTGATCCTTAACAGACTGTTTACGAAGATGTGAAAAATAATTTTAACAAAAAAATATTTTCTATAAACTTGAGAATTACTGTTAATTATGTGCCATGCTATCTAAAAAATGGAGCGCATAATTTCTAATGTATGAACTGTTTTTATTCTCCACTCTTAGTGGTAAATCAATAATCTGACGTGCCATTATTTTCGCGGCAGTAGTATCTCCTTTTTGTATATACAAATTGAGCAAAGCAAACTTTGGCATTAACCTATAAGGTTGTAGGTTATAACAAAGGTTGTAGTAGTAAAAGCTGCTGTCATATTTGGTCAATCGCTGACAGCAATAACCTGCGCGTCCCCATATATTAGCCTCGCTGCTCATATTCATTGCAAGCCTGTAATGAGTCAAGGCTTCTTCAAAACGGTTAGAGGATTGACTAGCTATCGCATATTTTATTTCATACAATTCATGTCCTTTAATTAATGATGGTAGCGATCTGTAGGCTTCAAATATTTCACTTGCAGTATATGATTTTTTGCTGATTTTTTCCAATCGATATAACCCAAACGCAAATGCAACCTGGTGTACAAACAATGCTAACAAAACTGTGATCATACACCACTTGCCAACCTTTGTTATAGGGAAAGTAGTCGATCAGCAAAAAAGGGTATTGCCTGCTTGTTTCCTTTTCATGCCGTCATTCTCAGGAAGTAAACAGTATAACAAAAACAAAGCAAATACAGGAATTGCCTGAAAGCCAAAATTTGTTATTTCAATAATCAAAAATGCAATTACCGGCAACAAGGAATAATTCTTTTTGTAACGATAGTAAATAACAGATACAACAAAAACAAACCATAACAGTATGGCTATTATTCCACCTTCCACACCAAATTCAAGAAAATCATTGTAGGGCATGTTCACATAGTCATTGGAAGGATTATTATGTTGAGCAATGAAAAAATTGTATTCTTTTTCAAACATTCCTATTCCATATCCGGAAATCGGTTTTTGCAAAATGAGCTGAATACTATTCTTCCACACAGTTAACCTTCCGGAAGTAGAGGCTATCTTAAATTTGAAGGCAAGCAAAAGAGAAAACAAAATCAACACGCATCCAATTATTAAGAGCGGTTTTAAATTGTTTTGTTTCTTTATCAATGCGTTGGTTGCAGACCCTTTACGCATAAAATGCCCAATCAGAAAGAGTAGCACAGCAAGAATAGCTGTGCGGCATTGAAGCGCAACAACCGCCAGCAATATGATTGTTAAAGTGAAGTATAAGAACGATTTCTTTTTGGAAGCTGTTAACTTCTGAAGAACGGCATATATACACATGGAAAGAAACATTGCCGTTACATTAGGATTTTGCCATGTTCCCGTACAGCTGAAGAAATCATTTTTAGAAGGCAGCCATTTCATCCATTGCATCAACACAATCAAGGACTCTATGGCCGCAGTATAAGATAATACGCTGAATACCATTGGGGCAAATATTTTGTTCTCCCTGTTCATTGCAATGGCCCAAAGAAATACCAAACTGCAAATCCAGTAGTAGTGGGTCAGATTAAAATTTCGCAATACAACACCATGCAATGAAACATAAATAACAAGTCCTGAAAAAATAAATACAGGAAATGGGATTAAAATTTTGTCGCTCGCGTAGACGCTTAGTAAAAAAACTACCAGGGCAAAAATGGTAAACCCAAAATAGGACGTCAATCCTTGGTATCCAAATATGGAAGTATTGAATAGCGCGAGAATAACAGGCGCAACAATGCTAGCGATTGTGAGATTTTTTGGCATCGTAAAAACACAGGATTTAGGTGGTTTAAGGCGCCGAAAGTATCATTTATTTTTTATCCGCATTCTTCATTTTCTAATTTAGAACAGTTGGCTTCCAGCAATTATTAACACCCTCGGGCGCTTGAACCCATCTCTCGTATCTCTACAATAACACATCATTCACAATTCGTAATCAATCGTTAACCTTCACGTAAGCATTTCGTAATACACGACCTTTACTTTTACTCCTTTATTACAAATAAATACCCGGCAAAGTCCTTGTCAGACGGGACTTTCAATCAAAGTTCGAACAGCAAAGCGCCAAATACTTTTGTAATAATACATCTCTTATGAGCAACGATCGACTGAATCTTTTAAACCGATACTCTTTGGAGCCACTGAGAAAATATCCATGCATTTTCGCATACTGGATACCGTTTATTTTGAGCCTTATATATTTATCTGTGTTTACCAAAACACAAGGTTTTGTAATAATTAATCACGAGCACAACGCCTTCTTCGACGTTTTTTTCAAAGCGCTTACTTTCCTCGGTGATGGAATATTCGCAATCATCCTGGTAATGTTTTTAGTTACAATCAATAGAAAAAGACTTGCGGGCAGTTTATTAATAAGTTTTCTCGTATCTGGTTTATTATCCTGCATTTTCAAACTAATGTTCCATTCACCGAGACCACATTCTTATTTTGGCACAGAGGGCCTTATAAGAAGTGTTCCCGGTGTAGTGGTACATAATTCAAACAGCTTTCCTTCCGGCCACACCATCACCGCTTTTGCGACGCTTGCGTTGTTGGCGCTTGCCACTAAACACAAGTGGCAGACTTATGTTTTCTTTTTCATCGCATGGCTAATCGGCTATTCACGCATTTATCTCGGTCAGCATTTTCCTGCGGATGTTTGTGCAGGCGCTTTTGTGGGAACATTCACTGCCGTTGTTTGTTATAACCTTCATAATAACACAATAATGTGGCGCAGATTCAAAGTTACCTGTCGTCAATTAGTAAAGAAATCCTTCCTGGCCAACTGGCCATTGGTTGAAAGATTTGTTTAATTTTAAAAAATGACCTCTCTTACTTTACAGCCTCACAAAAAAAAATTGTCAGCAAAATGGGTGTGGGCCATTATTCTTTTTACATGGATCGTTAAAAGCATAGTTGCTTACGGAACAGAACTATCCAACGATGAAGTTTATTACGTTCAGTACGCTTTCTATCCTGACTGGAACTATTTTGATCATCCTCCTTTAGTTGGGCTTTGCATCAGGTTCTCCACTCTTGGTATGATGCTTAAGCAGGAGTGGTTCATTCGATTATCAGGGCTTATTTTTTCATTGGCAAACATGTACCTGATCTTCAAAACCACTGCGCTTTTAAAAAACAAGAACGCTGGCTATCTCGCCGCACTACTGTACAATAGTTCAATCTATGCAAATGTTATTACGGGGCTGTTGATTCTTCCTGATACACCAATGCTTTTCTTTTGGTTGCTTTCACTTTATTATGCGGTGAAAATTTTTGCTTCGGAAAAAGGTTATGCCATTCCGAAAAAGAATTTCTTTCTGTTAAGTATTAGCATCGGGCTTTGTATGCTTAGTAAAATCCATGGTCTTTTAATTTGGGGATGCCTTGGTTTTTACATTTTGTTTTTCGATAGAAGATGGCTGCGGGTTAAATTAATCTATGTATCATTTTTTCTTTCGTTGATCTTTCTTGCTCCAATCGTTGGTTGGAACATTGCGAACCATTTCATGACGTTTCAATATCATGGTGGCAGGGTTTCGGAGCATGGTTTTCATTTGCAGACAGATAGTTTTTTTAGAGAAATATTTGGTGGCTTTGCTTATCAGAACCCCATCAATTATGTGTTGTACGTGATAGCAGTGGTAGCTTGCATTCGCGGCGGCATCAGGCTCAACCAGCGAAAGAAAATTTTTCTATTATGTATGAGTCTTCCCGTTATTGCCCTGTTCCTGGGTCTTTCACTTTTCATGGATACGTTGCCGCATTGGAACGGTCCTGGCTTTTGTGCACTCATCATTTTAACCGCCATTTACCTGACAGATAAATTATTGAACAATCATTTCTTTATTCCTAAAAGTGTAATGGCTGCAAATGGTTTAGTTGTTTTTGGATTGATTGTCGCTTTCATTCTTGTACGTTTTGCACCGGTTAATCTGGGAAATAAGGATGAAAAAAAATTAGGCGAAAATGATTTTACATTGGATATGATGGGTTGGAAAAAATTTGGAAACGATTTTAAACAGTTAGCGCTACGCGACAGTTCAACGCATGTTACAAACGGCCCGGTGACTGTGATAAGCAACAAATGGTTTCCTGCATCACATCTTGATTTGTATGTGGCAAGACCAAACAATTACAACTTTCTGGCAATTGGTGAAGTGCATGAAATTCATCAGTTCTATTTCATCAATCAAACGAAGCCTGCATTGCAAAAAGGTAATGATGCCTACTATATAACAACGACCAATTTCTTCAATGATCCTTTACCAATTTATAAAGACAAATTTGAAAGCATAGATGAGCCAGTAAAAATCCCGCAATACAAAAGTGGAAAGCTGATGCGATATTTTTTGGTGTACAGATGCAGAGGAGCGAAATCAAATCTGCCGTAGAGACAAGGCATTGCCTTGTCTCTACCGAATGATCGTTTCCTTATGGAAAAATTCTACCCTCGAATCTTAGTTCTAAACGATGTACTATGGCAGACATACAATTAACCTCCGGCGCTTCTAAACATGGAAGAAAAAAACTATCTACAAAAGTTGATCTTACTCCAATGGTTGATCTTGGATTTTTACTAATCACATTTTCTATTCTTACAACAACGTGGACACAGGTGAGAGCCATGAGATTCTATACACCTGCAGATGGATCTGATATTACAGTGGCGCAGTCAAAAACGCTAACAATCATTCCTGGCTTTAACAACAAAGTGTTTTATTATCACGGCACATTGGAAGATGCGCTAAAAGGAAAAGCATTAGGATTTACATCGTACAATGAGCAGACCGGTATCGGGCAATTGATCCGCGAAAAAAAAGCTATACTGGAGAAATCAAAGAAAGGTTCTTCTAAAGATCTTGTTTTTGTAATCACTCCAACTGCAAATGCAAGTTATAAAAACATGGTGGATGCGATTGATGAAACGCTGATCAATGACGTAACGCACTATACTGTTACTGCTCAAAACAATGAGCAACTTGATGCGCTGATCAATGCTGGCAAACTGGAGAAAGGTTTTTAAGTGAAGAGCGAAATATTCACCGTTAAGACACTAAGCCTAACTAGGAGTTTTTTCACAGAGGAACGGAGGATGGCTTACTGAATGCAGCCCTATGGTACTTCAAAAACGAACTACAGTGTATTTTCTCCTTCACTCTGTGAAAAAAATCTCGTTTCCTCTGTGGTAAAAAAAGACGCTTCAGCGCCTTCTTAGTGAGCCTTAGCGTCCTTAGTACTTTAGTGGTGATTTCTTAGTTCCAAACAATCTTATATTCTTTCTCCAACGCTGCATTCAGCTGTTCTTTCATCGCAGCAGGCGCAGTAATCGTTTTGGGATCGCCGTCGCTTACGAATCTTGTTTTGTGTTTGGTTTGATTTTTTATGAATGCACCGGGACCATAATATTGATCGCCTTCCTGGATTCTTTCAATACCTAAACGGCTAAAACTTTTATTGTAAGGAGAAACATTATCTGCAGATCCTACGAGCAAAACAGATTCATGCTTGTAAGTGGTTCCTTCAAATGAACCTGTTTCTTCCAATGCACGATTTTTTGCATGTACACCTAATGGCAATGCTATGCTGTGCACTTCATAATCTGGCAAATAAGCTTTCATTTCTTTTACAAACATTGAGAGGTGTTTTTGTACATCTGCATCGCTTAATTTACCAAGAGGTTCGTGGTACCAGCTATGGCTTCCGATTTCATAACCATTCTTAACCAGCCATTCCAGTTTCTCTTTTTTATACTCAGGCTGCGCAAATAAACGAAGTGTAGGTTTGATTGCCGGCAACACGTAGAAAGTTGCCGTAAGCGGCCATCCCGGATGTTCCTTCTTAAAATCCTCCATTACACCAACGGCACATTTGGGATCGATCACAGTTTTACCGTTTTCGTTCAGCATACGAAACTGTCCCTGGCTGGAGTCGTCGAAGGTAAGTGCAAAGGGTGTTGTACCTGCCGGGATATCAATGTGGCCGGTTGCAATATCGTGTACAGATACCGGATAATAACCGCTATCGTACAGCATCTGCAGGTCCTTGCGAAAGTTTTCAGGCGTTCTTTTCCACCTGTCTTCAGAATCGCCGATGAGGTGATACTCGAGTACCATAATTCGACCTAACTCATTGGCAGGCAGCCCACAGCTTTTAAAATCTGCATTGGCCAGATTTTTCTTTGTGCTTTCTGTACTTGTTTTAGAAACTGCGACAGTTGTGTCGGACGGAGTATTGCTATTTGCCTTTGAAGATGGCTTATTTTCTTTGCATGCCAATAAAGTAAGAGGCACGAATGTGGTTAGTATGAATCTACGCACAGGTTTTTGTTTTTGATAAATATTGGACGTTACTCATCAAAGATATCTATCCGCACGAATTTTTAGAAAAAAAATAAGCGGGAATATTTAGTCTGATTATTGGGGATGCTTTTTTGATTGGGGATTTCAAGAGTGTGCTTTATTTGAAAATTTGAAAATGTGCGAATTTGAAAATTTTTTAGGCGTAACTTTTCAGTACTTAAATGAACTCTCCAAAATCCGATGAGCTACTAATAAGCTCAAACAGACACACCTAAAGCATTTTCAAATCTTCAAATTTTCAAATCTTCAATTCCGTCCTCATTTCTTCAGCATGAACAACATCTGCGCTTTTGCCACAAGGGGATTGTTTGGGTTGCAATTGATCATAAACAAATAGCAGGCGATGGCAGAAAGATATAGGTCTATCTCCATTTTACCATTTGCGAAGCAATATACTTTTCTGAAATTTTCTTTTATAGGTATGCCCAAAGCCATGCAGGCCTTTAGCGTTCTTTCGAGCGGCTCGGAATAAGAGGATTCTTCTTTGTACCCCAATTGATCCATTACTTCGTGTATAGAATATGAAAGTTCAGGAGTTTCCTCAGGAATCATTTCTTCCGAGTGCAATACTTCGTCGAGGTAGTCATAAATTTTAAGCATTAGTAGTCGTTTTTAGTTGAGCTAATTGCGTAAAAAGTTCTTTTTCCTTTTCCGAAAGATTAGTGGGTATGTGCACCACCATTTTTATATACAAATCTCCCGCCATGTCGGGATGGTTATATTCGGGCATTCCTTTACCCTTTAGCCTGAAAACCTTTCCGGTGTCTGTACCGGCGGGTACGTTCATGCTAATGGCATTTCCGGAAAGCAGCGTAACGTTTGTTTTACCGCCCAATACTGCAGTGTAGAGTTCAAGCGGAGCCTCAGTGTAAAGATCTTTTCCCTTCAGTTCGAAATTGGGCGTTGGCGTTACTTGTATGGAAATTAACAAGTCGCCATGCTCGCCGCCATTTATACCTGGATTACCTTTTCCTTTAAGTCTTATTATTTGTCCGTCGTAAAGGCCGGGTTTCAACTTCAAATTCAGTTTTGCACCATTAACCTCGATATGGCGGCCACCACCCGTGTATGCCTCCTGCAAACTTACTTGCATAGTCGCTTGTACATCCCTGCCCTTTGCCGGTCGTGTGCTTCTTTGCCGGCGCCCCCCTGATTGTCCGAAAAGCGTTTCAAAAAAACTGGAAAAATCATGCTCTCCTTCTCCGCTACCGCCAAAAAAATCATTCATGTTGCCGCTGTAGTACTGGTTGCCGCCACCATTATTTTGCCATTGGCTCCAGTCAAAATTTTCAGCATTGCCGCCATGTTGCTCATACTGTTTCCAGTTTTCTCCAAACTGGTCGTACTTCTTTCTTTTTTCGGGGTCGCCCAGCACCTCATTTGCTTCAGAAATCTCCTTGAATTTTTCTTCCGCGGCCTTGTCATTGGGATTTTTGTCAGGGTGATATTTCACGGCCAGTTTACGATAGGCTTTCTTTATCTGATCCGCTGTTGCCGTTTTTTCAACACCTAAAATTTTATAGTAATCCTTTACGTTCATGTTATAAATTTAAGAAATTAGGAACTAGGAATGAGGAATTAGAACGTGTAAACCGGGCAGATTTTAGAACTGTTGAAAGTGCTCAACCAATCAACATTTCTTCTCGGTCTTACTCGCTGTAAAACCCATTCTAATTTCTGATTCCTAACTTCTAATTCCTAATTTTCCACATCTTTGCAATCAAACTTTACATTTTAACCCGTTTGCATGAGTAATATTAGGCGTCAAAGTATCATTTCCTCCGTCTTAATTTATATGGGCTTTGCATTTGGCGCAATCAATACTTACCTGTTTGCCAAAAACAATATTTTCACAACGGATCAGTTTGGCTTAACGCGGGTTATCATTATCACCGGAAATTTATTTAACAGCTTTGCCTGCCTTGCCTTGCCTTCGGTTATTTACAAATTTGCACCTTACTATAAAGGCAATCTTAAGGGTAAAGACAACGATCTTTTGTCTGCTGCGCTAATCCTTGCATTTATAGGATTTGTGATGACAACATTGGTAGGCGTTGTTTTTGAACCGTTGGTCGTCAAAAAGTTTTCGGATAAATCCGCTTTGTTTGTTCAGTATTATTTTCTGGTTTTTCCCTATCTCTTCTTCTATCTTTTTTTCAACATATTGGAAGCTTATGCATGGAGCGTAAAAGAAACGGTTGCCTCAAATTTTTTGCGTGAAGCAGGCAATCGTATTTCTGTTACCATGCTTATCCTTTTGTTTATTGTTGGCGGTTTTAAATTTGATCTCTTCATCAAAATATTTTCCTGCCTATGGGGCGTCAGCTTTCTCGGTTTGCTCTTTTATTTAATGAAGGTTGGCAAATTGCATTTCACTTTTAAACTTAGCAGGGTCACAAGAAGATACTGGAAAAAGATGGCGCTGCTCATGGGATTTGTGTACGCTGGTTTGGTCATCCAAACTTTATCGGCCAGCCTGGATACTTTTACCATTGCGAGCTATTGGGGCATTGGGGCTGTTGCGATATATGATGTTAGTAATTACATTTCAAACATCATAAGCGTTCCGCAAAAAAGTGTGGTTGCCATCAGTACTTCCTATTTGTCAGAAGCCTGGAGAAATAAAGATCTGGCAACTATTCAACGGATTTACTCCCGGAGCAGCATCAATCTTTTATTAATATCTATCTTCCTTTTCACTCTCATCTGGCTTAACTATGACACAGTTATGAACGTTCTACCACTTAACCCGGCATATCGCGCTGGAAAAATGGTAGTCCTATTGTTTGGTTTCAAATTTATTGTGGACATGGGCACAGGCGTAAACTCCCAAATCATTGGCACTTCCACTTATTGGCGGTTTGAGTTTATTTGTGGAGTAATTCTACTGTCGCTGACGGCACCGTTGAACATTATTTTAGTGAAGCGTTACGGCATCATCGGTGCAGGATATTCTAATCTTATCGCTTACACTATTTATAACACGATCAGAATTGTTTTCCTCTGGAAAAAATTCAACCTGCAACCATTTACCATTAAGACGGTTTATGTACTTGTGATATCGCTGATTTGCTATTTCATTTGTTACCTGTTGTTTCACAATATGCATTCCTGGTTTTCTTTGTTCTTAACAAGCGGAGTGTATATTGCATTATTTGGTGCTGCTACTGTTTATTTCAATCTTTCTCCGGACGTATTGCCAGTGTGGCAAACGGTTAAGAAGAGACTGGGCATTAGGTAATGGAAATTATGCCTCTGCCCATTCACCAAGGCCCTTTCTTATTAATTCCGGAGGCTCTTGTGTACAGTCAACAATCGTAGACGGAGTAATGCCGCCAATGCCACCATCCACCACAATGTCTACAATGTTTTTAAAATTTTCATACATCAATTCCGGATCGGTGTATTCTTCCACCATTTCTCCGGGAAGAGAAGTACTTAGTATAGGGTGGCCAAGTTCTTTGATCATTGTTTGAGCGATAATATTATCCGGCACGCGAAGACCGATCGTGTCTTTTTTACTTTTTAAAATTTTTGGCACCTGTTTGCTGGCGGGTAAAATAAAGGTGTAGGGACCGGGTAAATAAGTTTTCAGCATTCTATACAAGGGCGTAGAAATGCTTTTGGTGTAATTGCTAAGGTCACTTAAGTCATAACAAATAAATGAAAGCTGGGCCTTTGCGGGCTGTATGTTCTTTATCCGGCACACCTTTTCAATGGCGTCGTGCTGAAATATGTTGCAGCCCAAACCATATATAGTATCAGTGGGATATATAATCGTACCTCCATCGTTAAGGCACTCAACAATAGTTTTAATGTTCCTGGGTTGGGGATTTTCCGGATGAAGGTGTAAAAGCATGTTACTAAATTACTTAAATTTATTTTTGCATTCCTATCCTTAAAAACTACATGCTGTTTCTAAACTTAACAATGAATTAATATTAAATTTAGGTAGTTAAAAAATTCTCGCTATGGAACTGAAACCTGTAATTAAAGTTGATAGCATTAGACCAGAAGAATTTAAGAACGAGTTTTATAATGAGATGAAGCCAATAGTGATGACACAGCTTGCAAAGCAATGGCCCGCATATGAAAAATGGAACTGGGATTATTTTAAGCAAGTGGTAGGCAATGTAGAAGTAGGAGTTTATAACAATGTAAAAAGTGACGCCTACACTCCAATCAACAAGGCGGACGATTACATGAAATTCGGCGATTATCTCGACATCGTAAAAACTGGCCCAGCAGAACTTCGCATTTTTCTTTTTAATTTATTTCAACATGCACCAGACCTGGTAAATGACTTCGGATGGCCGGAGGATCTGATGAAAGGCTTTGTAAAAAAATTCCCTATGCTTTTTGTAGGCGGTTCCGGCTCTGTTACACATATGCACTTTGACATCGACCTTTCCCATATTCTGCATACGCAATTTGCCGGCAGAAAAAGAGTACTGCTTTTCCCGTTTGAAGAACAACACAAACTTTACCGCAAACCGTGGGAGGTTTTGAGTTTTGCAAACTTTGAGAATTATTTTGACCCTAAAAAAAGCAAACTCGACCTCGACAAATTCCCGGAAGTAGCCAAAGCCCGGGGCTATGAAGTGATCCTGGAACACGGTGACACACTTTTTATGCCGGCCGGCTACTGGCACCACATGGAGTATATTGATAGCGGTTTCGCCATGAGCCTCAGAGCTTTACAATCTTCTGTGGTTGGAAAACTGAAAGGGGCCTGGAATCTTTTCGGTATGAGAAACATTGATACGCTCATGAAAAAAACTGCTCCTGAGTGGTGGTATAATTACAAAAAAGAAAAAACTTTCGAATTTGCAAATGCTTCATAACGAACAGGTATGTGCGGTTTTTGGGCCCTACCTGACCAAATTGTGCAATTCGTGTTAAAAAAAGAACATTTTTTTACTGCAAAAAATCTTGCATATTATTTAAACAGTCTTTAATTTTAAAGCCTAGCAACTTATAGCTGAGTCGTTCCGTGTGATGCTAACCAGTTCTATCCAATCTCCATTTCGGAACACCCTCCAAGTCCCAGTGCAAATACTACCAATTTTCCGTAACAGATAATGCCCTGTCCGAGATTTCAATATTCGAATCCATTCCTGTATTTACCGTAATACATTTGATCTGACCTTTTCCCCGAATAACCCGACTCCTTCGTAAACTATCCAAATTATTATTGGTAAAGGCTTCGGTTATTCCCAAAATATTATTATTGATAAACCAGATACACTCACCTCTTTCTTTTTGTGGTTTCAGAGGTAAGCACAGGCCGGCGATTTCAATCGCTGGCTATTTTTTTGGACGTAAGTCGCCGGATGCAAGTAGCCAGTTGGTTTAAAACAAAAAGAGCGCAAGTAAAACTTACGCTCTTCGCTATTAATTTCTAATTTCTGATTCCTAATTTCTAATTTCTAGTTGATCGTCCAAACCTCATTTCCTCTCAGCAACTTATCCAAATCTCCTTTGCCTTTTGTAGCAATCACTTCTTCGATTTGGAGGTTCAATACATCTTCATAACAAGCTCTGTCATTTTCGTAGAAAACACCGAACGGACGTGGCAAATGGCCCTCAATACGAGGGTCATCAAACATGCGAACTAATATTTGAGCTTTGTAAAAATCTTTTTCGTCGTGGATCCAAAGATCATCGGCGCTTACGCCATTGCCCAGTTCTACTACAACAGGCTTAAAGCCATCCAGCTTAATTCCTTTGTTTTGCTCAGCACCAAAAACCAATGGCTTGCCGTGCTGAAGGAAAATCGCTTCAGTTGGTTTGCTTGCTTTTTCAGTGAAAATTTCAAATGCGCCATCATTGAAGATGTTACAGTTTTGATAGATCTCCAGGAAAGATGCGCCTCTGTGCGCATGACTGCGAACCAACATTTCCTGCAAATGTTTAGGATCACGGTCCATACTGCGTGCAACAAATGAAGCATCCGCGCCCATTGCAAGCGCCAGAGGATTGAACGGATGATCGATACTTCCGTATGGAGTACTCTTAGTTACTTTGCTTTCTTCTGATGTTGGAGAGTATTGACCTTTTGTCAAACCATAAATTTGGTTGTTGAACAAAAGAATATTTACATCAAAATTTCTACGGAGCAAGTGAATGGTGTGGTTTCCGCCAATGCTAAGGCTGTCACCATCACCCGTAACGATCCAAACACTCAGTTCTGGTCTTGTTGCTTTCAATCCAGATGCAATGGCTGTCGCACGACCGTGGATCGAGTGCATACCATAAGTGTTCATGTAGTACGGAAAACGGCTGCTACAACCTATTCCGGATATGATTACAATATTTTCCCTTGGAATTCCCAAACCCGGCATCACCTTTTGAACCTGCGCCAAAATGGAATAATCTCCACAACCCGGGCACCACCTTACTTCCTGATCAGTCGCAAAATCTTTTGCTGTGAGTAGGGGTTTAGGATCTATTTCAATAGTAGACATGAGTATATAATATTTAGAAGGCTAACGATTTTTGCAAATTTCCTCAATAATTTTCAATTACCGTTCATAAGATTTTAAACTTTTGTCATGGTTTTGTCAGGCGAATGCATTTATTTTATCACCCTAAAGTTTAAACAACGTCATTTATGAAGATATCTAAGAAAGTTTTGGTAATCGCTGCAATGGTTGCCACAGTAGGAATCAACATCGCTGCAACATCTCCCAACGAAGAAAAAAAGAATAATTTGAAAGTACTTCCAAAAGACATCAGCCATGATGATTTGGAAAAGGTTATGCGCGGTTTTAACAATGCATTAGGAGTTAGATGTAATTTCTGCCATGCACCATCTGCCGCTGATCCTAAAAAGATGGATTTCGCAAGTGACGCCAAACCAGAAAAAGAACAGGCCCGCGATATGATGAGAATGACTTTGAAGATCAACAAAAAATTCTTTGAAGGCAAAAGTAATTCCCTGTTGGATACGGCAAATGCGATCAGTTGCAAAACTTGTCACCATGGCAACCCGCATCCAAAAGAAACTTTAGGCGCACCTGCAATGCCTCCTCCACCGCCACCTGCTCCGGCACAAGCCCCTACAGGTAAATAGTCGCAAATGGAGAAATCGTGAAACGTGAATTAGAGAACACTAGATTAAATTTCAAAATAGCTAATCGGGAATCATAAATATGGTTCCCGATTTTTTTTTGCTTAATCTATATCAACCTCAATTATTTAGAGACGTACAGCGCCCCGGCTAATTTCCTACCATTCACGTCTTAAAAACAATGTTTGAAATATTTTTAAATTGCTAAATATATTAGTAAATTTATACTAAATATTTTACCATGAAATCAATTACTGCAATGAGGATTGTTTCATTAATTCCCAGTTATCCATTGAACGAATATTTGCTGGTATTGAATCCGCATGAAGAATTAAGAAACAAGATCAAAAAAGTAAAACAGGAATTTTATAACTCATACCAGGCCCAGACTGCGCTCGGAGGCAAGCCACATATAACGCTGGCGAAATTTACACAAAGAAGCATGGTGGAAGAAAGGATTATCAGCAGGATCAAGCCGGTTGCAATGGGTTATCATCCCATTAAAGTAGAGCTGAAAGATTATGCATCATTTCCTTCGCACACCATTTTTATCAACGTCACCACTAAGATGCCGATAAAAAACCTGGTGAAGGAAATTAAAACAGCTTCGCAATTATTGATGAAGCTTGATAAGGATAACAAACCGCATTTTATCGACGAGCCTCATGTAACAATTGCAAGAAAACTACAACCATGGCAGTTTGAGAAAGGATGGCTCGAGTATTCACACAGAGAGTTTACAGGACGTTTTATTGCAGACAGTATGCTGCTTTTGAAGAGACCGGTTGGCGAAAAAGCTTACCAGATCTTGCATCGTTTCGAGTTTCAAAATCTTCCGGTGAATACAAGACAAGGAATGCTGTTCGAATAAAAACAAATTAGAAGGAGAGAAAAACAGTGAACATGAATAGTGATAACATGGATCCCGATTATGTGGATCCCAATGAAAATGTAAATACTTACCACAAAGGACGAGGCGCTCAATACAACACAAAAAATAAGTTTCAAAAAGACGAACGCGTTCGCGAGCATGTAGAAGGAATTGATGATTGGACAGAAGAAAACGTAGCTACTCAATACATCTTTACAGAAGCAAAATCAATTGTAAATAAGGTTGACAGTCCGGATGTAGGCATGTTTTACAGCATGAATCCTTACCAGGGTTGCGAACATGGATGCATTTACTGCTATGCCCGAAACTCATTTGAATACTGGGGTTACAGTGCGGGACTCGATTTTGAAAGCAAGATCATCGTTAAAAAAAATGCACCAGAACTGCTTCGAAAATTTTTAATGAATCCCAAATGGGAATGCGTGCCTATCAGCATAAGCGGCAACACCGATTGTTATCAACCCGCTGAAAAAAAGTTTGGTATCACACGCCAATTACTCGAAGTCTGCAATGAGTTCAATCAGCCAGTTGGCATGATTACCAAGAACGCCGGAATGCTACGCGACAAGGACCTGCTGCAGGAAATGGCGAGGAAAAAATTAGTTTCCATTCTCGTTTCCATCACATCATTTGATGAGGATCTGCGCCGTGCAATGGAACCAAGAACAACAACAGGCAAGCAAAGAATAAGAGTGATAAAAGAGTTAAGTGATCTTGGTGTAAGAGCCGGAGTAATGCTGGGACCTATGATACCCGGATTGAATGAGCACGAAATGCAACGCATTATGAAAGCGGCGGCAGAAAATGGCGCAACATTTTCTGCTTACACTTTTATAAGATTGAATGGAGCGATTAAGTTTTTATTTCATGACTGGTTATACAAAAACTTCCCCGACCGCGCAGATAAAGTGTGGCACATGATTGAGCAAAGCCATGATGGACAAGTGAACGACAGCCGCTTTGGAGTGCGTATGCGCGGTGAAGGCCACATCGCCGCAATGGTAAATATGCAATACAAAAAATATGGAAAACTCTACGGCCTGAATGCCGAACGCTGGGAACTCGACACCACACAATTCCGAAGACCCGGAGAACAGATGAGATTGTTTTGATTGACGCTCAGGATTTCACGCGGCGAACGCAACGGAGCGGCGATGCTGCGGGATGTTTTATTGCAATATTTATTATTATTAAACTGCACCACTACCGCTGAGTAAAAAACAGAGCGTCTGTAACAACCAAATACTTTTGAATTCGTTGTGTCGCTGCTCCGTTGTGTTCGCTGCGTGAAATAAACTTTGCGCCTTTGCGTGAAACAAAACTGCGGCACTAGTTAGCTGCATGCATGCCTAGAACTTCTTTCATGAAGCTCTCTGTTTCCCTCTTCACTCCTTCTACATCGCCGGATTTTATGTAGGAACCTATCACGTGGTTACCGGTGTTGGGCATTGCTTTTTCTCTTTTGAGGTTCGCAGAAGTTCCCAATTCATCAAACATCTTTCTCATAGCGGAAACTTTTACGACAGGGTCCTGATGTTCTTCATCTTTGTAATAGTACAAGAGTAGCACTGGTTGTTTTACTTTTTCGAAAGTTTCTTTAGTCATTGTTGTTTCAAGCATTTCTTGCAATGCTACAGCAGCTTCCAGTCTGTATTTGTAATCCCAATATTGTTTATATACAGGTCTGGTATCGTCAGAAACTTTGTAATCACTGCCCATTACTTTCCTTGCAACTTGCAAACCCCAATGATTGTTTAGAATCCACGCATTCGGATCGTTGATGGCAATGTTTGGTGAATACAGGATCAGCCCAGCAATTTGATCAGGAAACGTTGCCGCCAATTGCAGCGCTTGTGTACCACCGGTAGAGGTTCCCATGAGGATAACTTTTTTACCAATCTTCTTACCAATTTCCAGTGCTTCTTTCGCACTTTCCCAATATTCATCGGCAGTAAGATTGATCATGGCGTCACTTGTGTCAATACCATGTTCTGCCAAACGCGAGAGATACAAGTTGCAACCGAATTTTTTCGCAATGTCAGTGTGCGTTGGAGCGCCTTCAGCTTGTGAAGCGGAAAATCCGTGAAGGTAAATGATGGAATATTCCGTTACATTTTTCAGCGAGTCGTTAGCCCAGATGATCCTTGCTTCATTATCGGGCTTCACTTTATGTCCGGCTTCATGGCTAGCTATATAATTTTTTAAACTGTCTCCGCCTGAAGGCACAACGGGTAGATTATTACTATAAAGCGGTTTGGATGGCGCGGGCCCCAAAACGTATACTATTGCCAATACAAGGAGAATTAAACCCGGTACGAGCATCCATTTTTTCATAAAAGCTAAATTAAGGTGTGTGGCTTAAGGTAAAGGGTTTAGGCGCCTTACACCTTATACCCTATTCTTTCTCAAGATGAACTTATTAAAATTCAACGGCTTATCATAACAAATTAAAAATTTTCATTGAAAGATTATATGGCACAGTTTGTGGCACTTGTTAAAAATCCGATACGGCTACTTTATGTTATTCTTAAACACTATACTTTCTTTGGTTAGCCCATATAATCCTTGTACCTTTGCGCCTTGTTTAAATTTCGGGTATTTATACCCTGTTAAACTGAACTAAAGTCTCTTTAGTAACTTAAATAAGAATATGGAAATCAGAAATATAGCAATTATTGCTCACGTTGACCACGGTAAAACGACCCTGGTAGATAAAATTTTACACACCACGCACGTTTTCCGTGAAAACCAGGAAACAGGTGATTTGATAATGGATAGCAATGACCTGGAAAGGGAACGTGGTATCACTATCTTCAGTAAAAATGCGGCTGTAACATATAAAGGCGTTAAAATTAACGTAATCGATACTCCAGGTCACGCCGACTTTGGCGGTGAGGTAGAACGTGTGTTGAAAATGGCGGATGGTGTAATCCTCCTGGTGGATGCTTACGAAGGCCCAATGCCTCAAACACGTTTCGTGTTGCAAAAAGCATTACAACTGAACCTAAAACCAATCGTAGTTATCAATAAAGTAGATAAACCTAACTGTCGCCCTGATGAGGTGCATGATGCGGTTTTCGAACTTTTCTTTAACCTTGATGCTACAGAGGAACAATTGAACTTCCCTACTTACTACGGTAGTGGTAAAAATGGCTGGTTCAACGACTCATTAACTCAAATTGACAATATCGATCCTTTGCTGGATGGTATTTTAAAATATGTACCTGCGCCTAAAGTAGAAGAAGGTACACTGCAATTGCAAATCACTTCTCTTGATTATTCTTCCTTCCTTGGTCGTATCGCTGTAGGTAAAGTTACCCGCGGTTCTATCAAAGAAAACCAACCAATTGCGCTTGTACAAGCTGATGGCAGCATCAAAAAATCAAGAGTAAGAGAATTGTATGTTTTCGAAGGAATGGGCAAGAAAAAAACTACGGAAGTATTGTCTGGTGATCTTTGCGCAGTAGTTGGTTTGGAAGACTTCAACATCGGTGATACCATCGCTGATTTTGAAAATCCTGAAGCGCTACCTGTTATCAGCGTTGACGAACCAACAATGAACATGACGTTCAGCATTAACAACTCTCCTTTCTTTGGTAAAGACGGCAAATTCGTTACATCTCGTCACTTGCGTGATCGTTTGATGAAAGAAACTGAAAAGAACCTTGCTTTGAGAGTAATGGATACAGATAGTGGTGATAGCTTCCTTGTTTACGGTCGTGGTATCCTTCACTTAGGTGTATTGATCGAAACAATGCGTCGTGAAGGCTACGAGTTGACTGTAGGTCAACCTCAGGTAATCGTAAAAAACATTGATGGCAAGAAATCTGAACCATACGAAACATTGGTAGTAGACGTTCCACAAGAATTTGCTTCTAAAGTTATCGATCTTGTTACACGCCGTAAAGGTGAAATGTTGATTATGGAAACTAAAGGTGAAATGCAACACCTTGAATTCGATATTCCTTCACGTGGTTTGATCGGTTTGCGTACACAAATGCTGACTGCAACTACGGGTGAAGCTGTAATGGCGCACCGCTTTAGCGAATACAAACCATGGAAAGGACCAATTCCTGGCCGTAACAATGGTGTATTGATCTCTAAAGATGCAGGTACAACAACAGGTTACTCTTTGGATAAACTACAAGACAGAGGTTTCTTCTTCGTAGATCCAGGTGAGGAAGTGTACAAAGGCATGATCGTTGGTGAAAACAACAAACCTGGTGATCTTGTGATCAACAGTAATGAAGGTAAAAAACTTACCAACATGCGTGCAAGCGGTAGTGATGCTGCAACCAACATCGCTCCTAAACGCCTTATGACTTTGGAAGAGTGCATGGAATACATCCAGTTCGATGAGTGTATCGAGGTTACTCCAAACTTCATCCGTATGCGTAAAGCTATTTTGGACGAAGAAGAAAGAAAGAAACAACAAAAATCTATGAAGGTAGAAGCTTAGTAGGTTTTGAGTTATAAATTTTGAAAGGGAATCGCGAAAGTGGTTCCCTTTTTTAATGGCGCAAAACAGGAACGCAGATTTTCATAATTGTCATGATTTGTTAAGATTTCTCATCTGTCATGATGAGCACGATTTCAAGAAAATGTTGTTTTTAATGATGGCCAGGTAATGACTCAGTCAGGTACAATGAATAAGTTCTTTTTGATGTCATTGTTGCTAATATCTTCAGCCGTATTCACATGGAATGCATTCTATCAAGGCGTAAATATTATGCCCTGGATGTTAGTTTCTGTAATACTTGGTTTCATAGCTGCACTTGTTCTGACTTTCAAACCTGTATGGGGCAGTTTCCTTGCACCAGTTTATGCATTGTTGGAAGGGGTATTTTTAGGAAGCGTGTCAGCTATTTACAATAATGCGTTTGCTAAAGTTGCTCCTGGCATTGTAACACAAGCCGTTGGTTTAACTTTTGGTGTAGTGATCGCAATGTTTGCACTGTATAAATTCAATGTTATTAGGGTTACGGAGAAACTCAAGTCTATAATTTTTATGGCAACTGCAGGTATTGCCGTTTTCTACTTGATAGCAATGATTCTACGCTTCTTCAATATTGATATTATGATGGTAAGCGATGCAAACAGAGGTAGCATGTTCGGCATCGGAATCTCATTATTTGTAGTTGGAATTGCCGCGTTGAATCTGTTGTTGGATTTCGATAGAATCGATAGCCTTGCTAAACAGGGCGCACCAAAGTACATGGAGTGGTACGGTGCGTTTGGATTGATGGTTACAATCGTTTGGTTGTACCTTGAAATACTGCGCTTGCTGTCAAGATTTGCGAGCAATAAAAATTAAAAAATCAAAAGGTAAAAGTCAAAAAGAGAACTCAACAATCAAGGCTTGTTTTTGAATTTTGACTTTTAAATTTTTACTTAATAAAAAAGGAGTTGATCAATATTCAACTCCTTTTTTATTATTGAGCACTAGCTTTTTTTGCTGCTGCTTTTTTGGCTTGTGAAGGTCTAGCAATTCTGCTTTTGCCAAATGATCCTTTGAAGATCTTACCTTTTTTGGTTTTTTTATCACCTCTACCCATGATCTAAATTTTTTTAGTTTTAACTGAACTGCAAAAATGCACAAAAAATATCGTTTTTCCTGCATTGAACGGATACATTTTAGGAATTGGCACGCAGATGACACAGATTAGACTGATGTACGCTGATCTTTGATGAACAACTGAACCAAATACAATACTCTCAGAAACTTATGTAATTCAATTTATCAGGCCTGTGCGGATTTCTGTCAAAACATCAACTAGCTGGTCGTGCTCTATGAGAGTTACATATTTGATCGAAAAAAATCAGTGCAAATCCGTCTAATCTGTGTCATCCGTGTGCTCAATCTCAGGCATAAAAAAACCCCGCATGAGCGAGGTCTAAATGCAATTTGAGGCCAGCATTATAATTTAGCAGACAATTCTTTACCTGCTTTAAATTTAGCCACTTTTTTAGCTTTAATTTTAATAACTGCGCCAGTTTGAGGGTTGCGGCCATTACGTGCTGCTCTTTTAGAAACAGAGAATGTACCAAATCCAACCAAGGTAACTTTACCACCACCTTTCAAAGTTTTAGTAACTGCTTCTGTGAAAGAATCCAAAGCAGCGTTAGCCTGTGTTTTTGTGATGCCCGCATCATCGGCGAGTTTTGCGATTAATTCAGCTTTGTTCATAGTGTGAAATTTAAATTTTTTAAGCAAGACAAATTTATACGCTTTTTGTTTCCAACAAAATTTTTTTGCAACTTTTATATACTGCCAAAAACTGTCAGAAACCCGCACGTGACAAGCGTTATAGAGAAAAAGGCTAATACGAGATACGGAAACGTGGATATACGCAATCGCCCCAAATGCAATACTGGCAAGGATTTCAGCCCATAAAAGACCAAATCCTTACCAGTATTGACTTTCAAAAGAATTTACGATTTCTTTCCAATAGTGCCCAAAAACTTAATATTATTATCCACAATTATTGCACAACCTCCATTACAGAGTGAAATGACACAAATCTGTCACCCCATTTATCGTATCCTTTCTGCCGCATACCTTCCGAAAACTTAGTGATATAGCGGTTGTAGAGGGCTTTTGATTCTGCGAAATATTGCACGGCATAGGTTGGTCCCTCAGTCTCGTCAATTTCATGCAGCTTTAATATTCTGAATGATGTAAAACACTCTGTTGCCAGTACTTCCGGCGCATGTACGGTGCGCATCCACTCGAGCCAGGCCTCATGAATGGGCCAGCTCACCATGGATGTTACGTTGTATATAAACCCAATGCTTTCGTTCATTGCTTTGTTTTGAATTTTTACTTTTGAATTTAGAATTTTAGTTTCAGGTAAACCGGGCAATGATCACTGTGTTTTACGTCAGGATAAATTTTTGCGTCGGCAATATTATCTGTGAGGTTTTGCGTAACGCTTATGTAATCTATGCGCCAACCTTTGTTCTGCAGGCGAACAGTTGGAAAGCGCTGACTCCACCAACTGTAGTGATGGGGTTCTGCGTTAATGTGGCGAAACGAGTCTGTAAACCCGCTTACAAAAAAAGTATCCATCCATGCTCTTTCTTCAGGTAAGAAGCCGGATGACTTTTTATTTCCTTTTGGATCATGAATATCTATTTCCCTGTGCGCTATATTGTAGTCACCGCAAACGATAACCTTTGGTCTTGTCTTTTTCAGGATATCAAGATATTCCACAAATTCATTCAGCCAAACGTATTTATAGCCTTGTCTTTCGTCCCCACTTGTACCCGAAGGGAAATATGCATTGATCAGCGTTATGTCGCCAAAATCGGCTCGTATTACGCGTCCTTCGGCGTCGCTTTGCATATATCCATTACCCTGCTGCACATTGTCAGGTTTTATTTTGCTGAAAATAGCCACACCACTATAGCCTTTCTTCTCTGCTGAATACCAATAATCATGGAACCCAAGATCGGTAAACTCTTTATGGTTCACATTATCGCGATGAGCTTTTGTTTCCTGCACACAAATAATATCTGCGGGATCTGTTTTTAACCAGTCGATGAAACCTTTATTCATGGCAGCACGTATGCCGTTTACGTTGTAGCTGATGATGCGCATAGCGAAAGTTTAATTATAAAGTCAAAAGTAATTCAAAACTGTGCAAGCTTTCGCATCATTTTTACTTTTGAATTTTTACTTTTTACTTTTTAATTACATTTGATTTGCCTCTTTATTGTTTCACCCAAGATCAATTGAAATGACCCCGGAAAAAGAAAAGAAAGTCGTTAAGGCCAAGAAACAAATTTACCTCGAAGGGCCACGCAGCCGTGGATATGAATTCAGATTTGCGCTTAGAGTTTTCTGGCAATTCATTAAAGGATTCAGGACACTTCATTTTGTTGGACCATGCATTACCGTGTTTGGTTCTGCCAGATTCAAAGAAGATCATCCTTATTACGAAGCGGCGAGAACATTTGGAAAACGCATTGCTGACATGAGCTTTACAACGCTTACCGGAGGTGGTCCCGGCATCATGGAAGCTGCTAACAGAGGTGCTTTTGAAAATAACGGCTACTCTATAGGTTGTAACATTCAATTGCCATTTGAACAAAAGCCAAACCCCTATGTACAGAAGTCTATAACCTTTGAACACTTTTTTGTGAGAAAGGTATTGCTGGTAAAATATTCTTATGCGTTCATTATAATGCCAGGCGGTTTTGGCACGATGGATGAGTTTTTTGAAACGCTAACATTGGTGCAAACAAAAACGATCATCAATTTTCCCATCGTTCTATTTGGCAAAGAATATCACAAAACATTGTTTGACTACATGAATAAAATGGCGGAGGAAAAAACAATTTCGCCGGAAGACCTCAACCTGGTACTACTAACCGATAGTATTGATGAAGCGATTGCACACATCGAAAAATACATCAAAACCAATTACACCATCAAGATACGCAAGAGAAAATGGTGGTTGTTTGAAGGCAAACAGCAAGCTGCGTAGAGAGAATGGAACGCAGATGACACTGATTGGACTGATTTACACAGATTTTTCCGATCGCTGAAATGGCTTTGAAATTTTAGAAGTCAGTATACTTAAAAAGGATTTGAAATTTGATCAATTAATCAAATTTCAAATCCTTTTAATTTATCATTCTTACGCATGTAACACATTCAATAAAAGATCAGCTAAATCAGTCCAATCAGTGTCATCTGTGTGCCAACTGCGTTCGTTCTCTAAAACATTGCTTCGGCAATCGCCACTGACTCAGGTTTTCCAACATCGACCCATTTATCGCCTGTATGGTCATATGCAGCGATGGTGTGCGTTGCTGCTAATTCGAGATAAGAAGTTGCCAGTGAAAATTTCCCTTCCTTCGGCAAATATGAAAAAACTTCAGGCTGAAAAATCGCTATGCCACTGTAGGCTTTTTGCTGAAGATTGTCTTTTCTATGCACCATCTTTTCTTCGCCGGTTTGTGTGTTGATCCAGCCACACAAATGGCTTTCATTATCCAATAAAAAATAACGCGAAGTTTTTCTTTGCAAAACAGCTATTGAAATGAGAGCGTTTTCTTTTTTATGAAAATCAAGAAATGCATTGATATCAAGGTTTGTAAGGATGTCGACGTTTAACGTCAGGAACGGCTCATTTCCTTCCAGTAAAACTTTTGCCTTAACCAAACCACCTCCGGTTTCCAGCACCAACGCTTGTTCATCGCTGATTACTACATTACTACCCCAACCTCCATTTTTCAAAATCGCATCCATGATCTGGTCAGCAAAGTGATGCACATTTACTACCACATCTGTAATGCCAAATTGCTGCAAATACTCAATATTGCGTTGCAGCAAACTTTTGCCATTTATAACGGCCAGTGCTTTAGGATGCTTATCTGTCCAGGGTTTGAAGCGAGTACCTAACCCCGCGGAGAATATCATTGCCTTCATAAAGTTACTAGTTGTTATTTATTAGTTGTTAGTAGATCAAGAAATGTCGGCATCCAAACGAATGTGCTAACAACTACCAACTCGTTTTAATTGATCCAATTCTTTGCGTCCTGTACGTGATGGTACAATTCCACTTTAACGTTGAATTTATTTTTCAAATAGCGGGCCAACGCATCTGCAGCGTACACGCTTCTGTGCTGGCCGCCGGTACAGCCGAAGCTAACCATCAGGCTTTCAAAATCCCTCTTTAAATAGTCCGTCACGCTGATATCTACGATATTATAAACGCTGTTTAAAAACTCAGGCATTTTTGTTTGCTGCTCAAGAAAATCCTTTACCGGCTTATCTCTTCCGGTAAGCTTTTTATACTCCTGAAAACGACCCGGATTTAAAATTCCCCGGCAATCAAACACAAAGCCACCGCCGTTTTCAGTCTCATCGCCCGGAATTCCCTGCTTAAAGGAAAAGCTGCTGATCTTAACGACAAGCGGAGAGTTCTCTCTTGCGCGAATAGATTCAAAACTTTTTAGTACTTCATCACTCACACAATGACGCAGACATCTGTCCAGCTCAGGTAATGCGATGCCCATTTGCGTGTTGTCTACAAACCATTTAAGATTGTTGATAGCTGGCGGAATACTGGACAGAAAATGGGCTTTTCGCTCAAACAGCCCGCGAAAACCATATGCTCCCATCACCTGAAGCAAACGAATCAGCACATATCCGTTGTATTGATAAACGAAAGCTTCCTTGTCTATCGCTCCGTCTAAAAGTTGATTTACTTCTTCAATATAATAATTGAGCAGATCGTTTTTCCAATCTTCGGGAAGCTCTGCTTTTGCCTGCCACAACAGTGAAGCAACGTCGTACTGCAGCGCACCTTTCATACCACCCTGATAGTCTATAAAATGAACTTCACCATCTTTTATCATGATGTTCCTGCTTTGAAAATCGCGGAACATAAAATGTTGGTCAACATTTTTAGTCAGGTAATCAGTCAGCGAGTCAAAATCATTTAGCAACGCCTGTTTATCGTAGGGGTATTTCAGCGTATCCAGAAAATAGTATTTGAAATACAAGAGATCGGACAATATCGCTTGCTTGCCAAATTCCTTTGCTGTAAGGCACATGTTGTAATCTATTCCTTCGCCCGCAACAACCTGCAGTTGCGCCAATGAACGCAAGCTCTTTTTAAACAGGTCATACACATAAGAGTTGTACTTATTCTTTTCTAATTCATCCAATAAAGAAATGGTACCAAAGTCTTCGAGTATGTAAATATCCGACCGGTCGTTTATTGCGTGGATTTCAGGCACAGGGATGCTGTACTTTCTGAATTGATTGGTGAAGGATATGAAGGTTCTATTTTCCTGAACATTGGGTCCGTAGCAGGCTATATATGATTTGCCATTTTCAAACACACGAAAATACCTGCGGTCAGATCCCGATTGTGGCAGGACCTCAACTTCTACCCCGGAGACACTAAAAGTGCTCTCCGCAAGAGCCTTTATTTCTTCAATTACTTTTTGCATATGAGTGTCGGTAAAAATAATTTAAAAATGCAGAGGATGGGAAAAAAGATGGAATTTTATGAGTGAGCACACAGATGACGCAGATCTGGCTGATTTTCGCTGATTATTGGCGCAGAACAACACAATCAACCTCATGCAAAATATCTGCGTTAATCATGACAATCTGTGTCATCTGCGTGCTTCTTCAAAAAAACCGTCAATGACAACACCTTATATCCATTTGAAAATCGCGGATATTATCGAAGAGACCAATCAAAGCAAAACTTTCGTGCTTGCTCCTTTGGCTGAAAAACAAATAGAGTATAAGGCGGGCCAGTTCCTGACCTTTGTTTTTTCGAAACATGATATGGAGGAAAGACGAAGCTTTTCTATTTCCTCAACACCCCTTTTAAAGGAGCCGTTATCGATCACGGTGAAACGACTGGATAATGGCGAATACTCACGCAAACTGATTGACAACTCATCTGTTGGTGATGAATTGATAACAATTGGACCGTCTGGTTTTTTTACTTTACCAGATAACATTTCTTCCTACAATCAAATATTTTTCTTTGCAGCCGGAAGTGGCATTACTCCCGTTTTACCTTTAATAAAAACATTACTGCACAGCAATGCCAATTTGAAAATTGTTTTGATATACAGTAACCAGAGTGTTGCTGACACTATTTTCTATAAAACCTTACAAGGGCTCGCTGCAAAATTTCCGGACAAGTTCACCATTGAGTTTCTTTTTAGCGATGCGCAAAATCTTGGAAGAGCGAGGTTGAGCAAATGGCTGCTCGAGGTGTTGTTGAAAGAATACAGCACTTGTCCATACAGTGAAACATTATTCTATTTATGCGGACCATTCGACTATATGCGCATGGCGACTATCCAATTACTTAACGAAGGCGTTCCTGCAGCCAATATTCATAAGGAAAACTTTACAACGTTTAAAATAGAAACAAAAGAGCTGCCGCCCGATACGCTTCCGCACATGATCAGTATCGAAGCAAACGGCCGTGTATATGATCTCGTTTCGCAATATCCGCAAACCATATTGCAAGCTGCTAAAAAAGCCGACATCACACTGCCTTATAGCTGCGAGGCCGGCCGCTGTGGCACCTGTTCTGCCACTTGCATCAGCGGCAAAGTGTGGATGAGTTACAACGAAGTTTTAATGGACAATGAAATAGCAAAGGGTCGGGTCTTGACGTGTGTGGGATACCCGGTGGGCGGAGATGTGATCTTGAAGTTTTAACTGACTGAATAACTGAGTGATTGATTTTCGATTTTGTGTTACGACTATCGGCCATTCAGTCATTCAGTTATTCAGTTATTGGGCAAAAAAAAGCCGTCTGCTTGAGACGGCTCTATTTAAAATTCAAACTTACTTCTTAGTGTGATTTATCAACCAGGTTAGCGCCTTCAACAAGCACTGTTACTTTGTTGTGTAATATTTCAACGAAACCGCTTTCTATTGAATAGTTGATCGTGTTGCCCTGACCTTTATCTACCAGTACTTTCAGATTGCCTTTTTTCAAAGCAGAAACCATTGGAGCGTGTCTGTCAAGAACCTCAAACAAACCATCTATTCCCGGCAGCTGTACACCGTAAACCTGGCCGCCATAGAGCTTTCTTTCAGGTGTTAATATTTCGAGTGTCATTTTTTCAATTTGAAAATTTGAAGATTTGAAAATTTGAAAATGCCCATGGTCAAACAGGCATTTTCAAATTCATCTTCAAATTATTTCTTAGAACTAATTTATCGATAATGATCTGAACATGAGTAATGGCTTCATCCATTTTTCAAATTTTCAAATCACCACATTTTCAAATTAACCTTGTGCTTCGGCAAGGATCTTCTTACCTTTTTCGATAGCATCTTCAATGGTACCTACAAGGTTGAACGCGGCTTCCGGATATTCATCCACTTCGCCGTCCATGATCATGTTGAAACCTTTGATTGTATCTTCAATGCTCACGAATACACCTTTCAAGCCAGTGAACTGCTCAGCAACGTGGAACGGTTGGCTAAGGAAACGTTGTACTTTACGTGCACGGCCCACAGTTAATTTATCTTCGTCGCTCAACTCGTCCATACCAAGGATCGCGATGATATCTTGCAGCTCCTTATAACGTTGAAGGATCAATTTAACTCTGTCAGCTGTGTTGTAGTGAGAATCACCAACGATTGCCGGAGTAAGGATACGTGAAGTAGAATCCAATGGATCCACCGCAGGGTAGATACCCAAATCCGCAATTTTACGGCTCAATACTGTAGTTGCGTCAAGGTGGGCAAATGTTGTGGCAGGAGCCGGGTCAGTCAAGTCATCCGCAGGTACGTAAACCGCCTGTACGGAAGTGATTGAACCATTTTTAGTAGAAGCGATACGCTCTTGCATCAATCCCATCTCTGTAGCCAAAGTTGGTTGGTAACCTACCGCTGATGGCATACGACCAAGCAACGCAGATACCTCAGAACCAGCCTGTGTAAAACGGAAGATATTATCTACGAAGAAAAGGATATCCTTTCCTTTGCCTTTACCATCTCCATCGCGGAAGTATTCAGCGATTGTCAAACCACTCAATGCAACACGAGCACGTGCTCCAGGAGGTTCATTCATTTGTCCGAATACGAAAGTAGCTTTAGAATCTTTCAACTCATCCATGTTCACTTTTTCAAGATCCCATCCGCCTTCTTCCATGCTATGTTTGAAAGCGTCACCATATTTCATGATACCCGCTTCGATCATTTCACGCATAAGGTCATTACCCTCACGAGTACGCTCACCCACACCTGCAAATACAGACAAACCACCGTGTCCTTTTGCAATGTTGTTGATCAACTCCTGGATCAATACGGTTTTACCTACACCGGCACCGCCGAAAAGGCCAATTTTACCACCTTTTGCATAAGGCTCGATAAGGTCAACTACTTTAATACCTGTATAAAGAACTTCTGATGAGGTGCTCAATTCTTCGAAAGCCGGTGGCTTAGCGTGAATAGGACGACCATTGGATTTATCGATTTGCGGCAAACCGTCGATCGCGTCACCAGTTACATTGAACAAACGGCCGTTGATGCCTTCGCCCACTGGCATAGCTATCGCTTTTCCAGTGTCAACTACGGGCATACCACGCAACAATCCTTCGGTACCGTCCATTGCGATACAACGAACACTGTCTTCTCCAAGATGCTGTTGTACTTCAAGCACTAGTTTATCCCCGTTTTGACGAGTCAATTCCAATGCATTCATAATTTCAGGGAGCTTCCCTTCGAACTGAACATCGATTACCGCACCGATGATTTGTTTAATCTTTCCGTTAGTTGACATATAAAGAAAGCTTTTAAGATGAGCTTTTAAATTTTGCGCAAAGGTAAGGGTTGAAGGGTAAAGTTCCACAAAAGGCCAAATGAAATTGAAAAATTTCAAATTCGGCCCACATATTATTGATTTTGATTGAGTAATGTGCAACCATTTGGCCCTTCAAATGCATCTTTTGCAACATAATTTCCAGCGGGGAATAGTTTTTGAATCGGTAACCTTGTCAATATTGTTTGTCCCATTTTATTTAACAGTAAAAAAGAAACACAAACACTAACAGCAGTATTGACTTTTATTTACCAAAATCGAAGATTATGGACAAGCTGGAAATTAAAGGAAAACTTAATGAATGGAAAGGCAAGCTTAAACAGGCTTTCGCAGATCTTAACGACGACGACCTAAAATACGAAGAAGGAAAAGACGACGAATGGTTGGGCAAAATGCAGCAGAAAACTGGCAAAACACGAGAGGACCTGATCGCATGGTTGAAGTCACTGGGTTAAGTATTCCTTTCAATTAATTTGTAAAAGAGGTTCCTGACAATTGACGGAACCTCTTTTTATTGTTTTATTTCCAAAAAATTCCTATATAATTTCGTTACCCCTAATTCCTGAATATGAAATCGAAGAAACATCACTTATTGATTACTGTGATCGTATGCGCTATTGTAATTGCTGCGTGCAATGAAAGCGCATCTCACAAGCCTAAGGTTGAAAAAAGAGATACAACGATTAAAAAAACAAACTCGTTTTCAGATCTGTTTTTCGACAGCACCGCACTTGAAAGCTTCATTCAGAAGGAGCATATGTCTGATACTTTAGCAAATGAATTCAGAAGTTTTTATAACGGGCGTAACTACCAATTTGCCTGGTTCTTTCAAAATGGTTTGGCTGAACCCACACGCAACTTTTGGAACACCCAGAACGATTATATCAGTTATAGCGGAGACAGCAGTCTATACAGTTCCTATCTCCAAAGTCTTCTTGATTCTGCGGCCACTAAAAATGACAGTATCAATCTCTCCGACGCCGACCGTCTACAGGCAGAACTTCTTTTTACCGGTCAATTCCTGAAATATGCGTCACGTGCTTATGTTGGATCCAAAGAGTTTAGTCCCGACGATCTTCAATGGTTTATTCCAAGAAAGAAAATAAACATGGTTTCGTTGCTGGATTCTGTTGTTAACAATAAAGGAAAAAATAGTGGTGAATATGAACCGTTAAACAGGCAATATAAACTGCTGAAGGACTATTTGATAAAGTATTCTAAAATAGAAAAAGACAGTGCATGGGCACCTATCGCTCCGGATCAAAAGAAGTTTATAGAAGGCGACCGTTCTCCTGCGGTTACCGCGATTAAAAAAAGACTCTTTCTTACAGGAGACTTTACCCAAACAGACACGTCTTCTTTATTTACCGATTCACTTCAGGCTGCGGTGAAAAACTTCCAGAACCGTTATGGAATGAAGGAAGATGGCGTTATGGGTGGTGCCACATTGAGAGAGATGAATCAATCTGTTCAGTTTCGCATTCGCCAGATACTGATCAATATGGAGCGCATGCGCTGGGTGCCTGAAGAGCCGAAAACAGACTATCTCCTGGTAAATATTCCTGCGTACAAATTGTATGTTTATGAGAATGGTAAACTCGGTTTCAACATGAATGTGGTAGTGGGAAAAGAGGGGCATAATACTGTAATCTTTACAGGCAATTTGAAATATGTTGTTTTCAGTCCTTACTGGAATGTGCCAACAAGTATTGTACGAAATGAGGTGGTGCCTGGTATGAAGAGAAACAGGAACTATATTGCCAGTCACAATATGGAAATCACCGGGTACAGCGGAAGTCTTCCAATTGTAAGGCAAAAGCCCGGGGCAAAAAATTCGCTTGGCCGCGTGAAATTTCTTTTTCCCAATAGCTACAATATTTACTTACATGATACGCCGGCAAAGAGTTTGTTCAATGAAGACAGTCGGGCCTTTAGTCATGGCTGTATAAGACTGGGAGAGCCGAGCAAACTGGCACAGTTCCTTTTACGCAAAGATTCTTCATGGACGGACGAAAAAATACAAAAATCCATGAACAGCGGCAAAGAACAATATGTAACATTGAAAAATCCTATCCCCGTTTACATTGGTTATTTCACCGCGTTTGTGGATAGAAAGGGGCAATTAAATTTCAGGGATGATATCTACGGGCATGATGCGAAGATGAGCAAGATGATGTTTAAATAATTGAAAATGGAAAGTTGAAAGTTGAAAATGAAAGGCAGTTTGGCCTTAGTACTCATTTTCAACTTTCCATTTTCAACTAACTTAAAATTTCTTCGCAAATATCTTCAATGCCTGCTTTATAGCCACATACAAGCCAGCCTGTCGAATGGCAGTCCATATTGCTTCTCCCTTCTCTCCTTTTTTGGCAAACAAGCCTCCAAGGACATTTTTTCCTACCGCAAATGCTGAAGAGGCGGCCTTGCTTTGAAGCACTGCCGGCACGATAGCTGCAGCACCAAATTTCAACGCTTCTTTGGGTATTTGCCTGAAGTGAGTTTTCAATTCTTCTTCACGTATGCGTATGCGTGTCTTTACCGCATGCTGCTCTTTTGCAAGATCTTCAAGCGAATTGATATGGGAGAGGTCAATTTTCTTTTTCATCATCGTCTGCGGTTCTATCGAAGAATACTTTTATCACAATATTTGCAATGAGTTTTTCTATGTATTTTTTTCTAAACGCGAATACCAGTATTAACAGCACCACATAAAAACCTGCCACAATACCAAATCCCCAAAACAAGCTTTGTGTTACCCAAACAAAAAAGTATCCGACAAGAATACTTATGAAAAAAAGCACAAAAAAGGCGAGCAAAGCAATTATTAGAAAAGACACCAATAAGCCAGCCAGACGCGCCGATTTATCGGCCGCCCTTAACTTTAAAAGTAATAGCCTGTCCTGTATGTATTCTTCGGTTAAATTTTGAACATTCTCAAAAAAGCCGGGTTGTTGTTCGTCCATTCTTTATGATTAAACTTTAGGCTGTAAAGTTCTGTGCGTCGTCGCTTATATCTTGTACATACTGTTTTCCTTTTTGTACGGAGTCGGCTACCTGATCTTTCAGGTCGTTGAATTTATTTTTCAAATTATCACCTGCTTTCCCCGCAGCAGACTTAAGATCTGAAATAAGTTCCTGCCCTTTGTCACTGTTCATGAACATGGCAAGTGCTACTCCGGCGGCGGCGCCAACAATTACTCCTGCAAGAAATTTAGTACTACTCATAAAATAAGTTTTTCTAAAATTATTAATTAAGTTGTGAGTTTTGAGTTGTAAGTTATGAGTTTTTAGCATTTTTAATAAGTTAAAACTCATTGCTTTTTACTTACAACTTCTATGTGCTAATTCAAATCTTATTCCAACACACCACAAAGCAAAAAGTTTTGCCGATAATTTGAAAATACCGATGAAAGCCTAACTTGCAAGAATATATATTTTGATGTCGTAATTGCGTCAAATTATAATGCAGAAGAGTTTTTTGTGCCCCTTTCCACCCATTGGATTGCCCGGAGCCACTCAAAACTCATCACTTATTACTCAAAACTTTTTATGCAATTAATTGAAATAACTGACGCAAGTACGGCCGCAGAGTTTATTAAGGTGAATGTTATTATCAACAAATCGGTTCCAAATTATATCCGCCCCATCGATAACGATGTAAATGACGTTTTTGATAAGAAAAAAAACAAAGCTTTTCGTCATGGCGAATGCATACGCTGGATATTAAGGGGTGAAAATGGGGAATTAATTGGTCGCATAGCTGCCTTTATCAATAAAAAGTACAAGAACAAGGGAGATGATGGCCCGGTTGGTGGAATTGGTTTTTTTGATTGCATCAATAATCAGCAGGCGGCAGATATGCTATTTGACGTGGCCAAACACTGGCTCATGAAAAAAGGTATGGAAGCGATGGACGGCCCGATCAATTTTGGCGAGCGTGATGCATGGTGGGGGCTGGTGGTGCATGGGTTCCAGGAACCTTTATTTAAAATGAATTTTAATGCTCCCTATTATAAAGAACTATTTGAAAATTATGGGTTCAAAAAGTTCTTCGACCAGGTGTGCTTCGGCATGCACACGAAAGCGATGCTTTCTAAAAAATTCAAAGATCGTCATGACGCTATTGCAAAAGACCATGAATTTTCCTGCAGGCATTTGGTAAAATCTGATCTTAAAAAATACGCTGAAGACTTTTGTGTTGTGTATAATAAAGCCTGGGCGGGGCACGGCGGCAACAAGCAATTAAGCAAGGAGCAGTGCATTAAAATGTTCCAGCAAATGAAGCTGGTAATGGATGAAAAAATTGTCTGGTTCGCCTACCATAAAGAAGAGCCTATCGCCATTTTCATCAATTTGCCAGATCTGAACCAGTGGTTCAAACGCCTGAACGGCAATTTCAATTTGCTGCATAAATTGAAGTTTTTATGGCTCAAGAAGATGTCAAAAAACAAGCGATGTGTGGGTTTGGTTTTTGGTGTGGTTCCTGAATGGCAGGCAAAGGGTATTGACAGCTACATTATTGAAGAGGCTTCGACAGATTTCAGGACAAAACTGGACTATGAAGACTACGAGATGCAATGGATAGGCGATTTCAATCCAAAAATGATTGCCGTAGCCGAAAACCTCACGCCCAACCGCAGCAGGATTTTAACAACGTACCGCTACCAGTTTGATCAAACGAAAGTGTTTAAAAGACACCCGATTTTATAATTTGAAAGTGTGAAAATGGGCTGATTTGAAAATTCATTCTGTGTAACATTCGGCGCAAATAGTAAAGTTGCTTAATTCGGCCTTTGGTGAGTTAATTTTCAACCCAGCTAGTCGCACTAGCCATTTTCAAATTTTCAAATTACCACATTTTCAAATTAACTACCTTCGCCTCCATGGATAAGTTCATCGTTTCGGCAAGAAAATACCGCCCGCAGAATTTTTCTACGGTTGTAGGGCAATCGCATATTACTACTACCCTTAAAAATGCTATTAAGAACCAGCAATTGGCACATGCATTTTTATTTTGCGGTCCGCGTGGTGTGGGTAAAACAACCTGCGCCCGTATTCTTGCAAAAACAATCAACTGCGAAAATCCAACAGCAGATGGCGAAGCTTGTAACGAGTGCCATTCATGCGTTTCTTTTAATGAAGGAACCTCTTTAAATATCCACGAGCTGGATGCGGCGAGCAACAACTCCGTAGATGATATCCGTGCACTGGTTGAGCAGGTCCGTTTCGCCCCACAGGCCGGTAAATACAAAGTGTATATCGTGGATGAGGTGCACATGCTGAGTGCGAGCGCCTTCAACGCTTTCCTTAAGACATTGGAAGAGCCACCACCTTACGCGATCTTTATTTTGGCCACGACAGAAAAACACAAAATACTTCCAACCATCTTAAGCCGTTGTCAAATATTCGATTTCAAAAGAATTACCATTAACGATACGGTTGACCACCTGGCAGAGATTTGCGAAAAAGAAGACATCAATGCAGATAAAGCTGCGCTGCAAGTTATCGCTCAAAAAAGTGAGGGCTGTATGCGCGACTCCCTGAGTATTCTTGACAAAATCGTGAGCTTTACCAACGGTGAGCTTACTTACCAAAATACACTTGAGCACCTGAATATCCTGGATGCGGACTATTACTTCAAGCTGGTTGATTGCATGCTTGAGCAGGATCTTGCCGGTGCAATGTTGTTGTATGACGATATCAATCGCAAGGGTTTTGAAGGCGATCTTGTGTTGAATGGTTTTGCAGAGTTTCTTCGCAACCTTCTGGTTTGCAAAGATGCAAAGGTTGCCGGGTTGCTTGAAGTGGTACAAAGCTTTAAAGATCGTTATACGGCTACTGCCGCAAGAGTTTCCGTTCCATATATGATCAGCGCATTAAATGCCCTTAATGAAGCTGAGATCAATTATAAAGCGGCGAGAAATAAACGTCTGCATGTTGAGCTTTTGCTCATCAAACTCTGTTACTTGCAGCAAGCGTTAGAATTGGCTAGTTCCGGAGACGGGATTAGCAAAAAAAAAATAGCTGAATCTACACGACCGGTAGCTTTCAAAAACCTGAAGATCGTTGAGTTGAAGACGGCGTCCGGTGTTGAAAGTGCACCCCAAATGCCAGCCACTGTCGAAGGCGGGGCAAAACTAATCATAGAAGAGCATCAGTTCCAATATAAAGCTCCAGCTCCACAACCGCAACAACTGGCAGCAATGCCTACTGCCGCAGCTAAGCAGCCACAGGCGCCGCAATCGAGTGGTGGTAAGCTTGGTTCTCTATCGAAGTTGCGCCAACAGTTTTCAGGTAATGAAGGCAATAGCGCAATGCAACAGGCTATTCCACTAACCCAAAGTCTTTTGGAAGAGGTGTGGCGCAATTTTTCTGTATCGCTTAAAGAAGGCAGAAATCCCGCAGCACAAAGTTTTGATCTCGCAGTATTGCGCATAAAATCAGATGCAAGTTTCGAAATAGTTACCCCCAATAATTTACAGCAAAAATTCATTGAAGGTGAACGAGTTGGCCTGTCAGAATATTTGCAGGAAAAATTCTGCAACCGCAGACTTACTTATAACGTTATAGTAGAGCTTAACGAGGATCTTATTCCCAAAGTTAAAATGCCTCTTAACTCTAAAGAACAGTTTCAAAAAATAGCGGAAGAATATCCCGTGGTAAAGGAATTGAGAGACAGGTTGAGGCTGGAATTGGATCTGTAGCAAATGACTGAGTAACTGAATAACTGACTGTCCCTCGTTCAGTCAGTTATTCGCCATCAATTGGCTGAAGTTGTAACTAATTCAATCTGTACGACATTCAACCGTTCAGTTATTCAGTTATTATTGTTAAAAGTACTTTTTCACGGTTAACTGGTAGTTAATTAAGGTCGTCGTTTGTTTTTTCCTTTAGAACTTTGCAATTCAGATAAATTATTTATGAACCCTTCTACTACACAGGTCTTTCAAACGAATTCTGCCACCCGTTGGCAACGTTTTAAATGGACCAGTCGTATTTTATTGTTTCTGGCTGTTTTAGGTATTGTAATCATCACAATTACATTGGTTCGAGATTATAAACCCAGCATTCCTCAACTCAAAGAAAAGAATGACGCCTATAAAAAGATTCTGCAAACAAACCAGGCTTTTTTTCGCGACAATAAGATCAACAAGCAATATGCCGGCTTCCGTTCATTTATCGACACTAAAATGGACAAAAACCAGCAGCTTGGTTGTTATGTAAACAGGTACTCACAAAATCCTGTAGATGTCGACAAACTCAATCCGTTTACGGGTGCAGAGGGAAGGCCATTTTACCCTTTCAATTGCGGCATTCGCGCAGCATTTTATGTGGCATGGGATCCTCAGTCTTATTTTTCTTTAAGAAGAAATATTTCCAAACTTAACCTGGTGATTCCCGAATGGATGTTCATTGATCCTAAGGGCGACAGTTTGTACACAAATATTGATGATCGAGCCTATCAGTTAATGAAGGAATCGAAAGTTAAGATCATGCCAATCCTTTCTAATAACTTCCAGGGCACCTTTCAGGGGGAGGCTGTACATCGCATCATTAACGATCCAAAAAAGAAAGAACGTTTAATTAAGGATATTCTAAAAGTGCTGTCGAAAGGAAATTTTGCCGGCATCAACGTCGATCTAGAAGATTTGGTGGAGACAAAAGACGAGCCAATCATCGCATTTCAAAAAGAATTGTATGCACGTCTTCATGAAAAAGGTTATTTGGTCTCACAGGATGTAATGCCTTTCAATGACGATTATAATTACACAGAATTGGCCAAATGCAATGATTACATTTTCCTGATGGCATATGATCAGTTTTACGACATGTCTTCTCCCGGACCGGTAAGTGCGCAAAAGTGGATTGAAGCAGCCGTGGATGAAGCCGCTAAAAATATCCCTTCAGAAAAAATCATTCTTTGTCTTGCGGGTTACGGCTATGACTGGCCAAAAGACGGGCAGGCTTCTAACGTAACCTATCAGGAAGCACTGACAACAGCAAGAGAAAGTGATGGTAAGATTGACTTTAACAACGATACATACAACCTGCATTTCTCCTACTTCGATGACAATGATCATCCCCACGAAGTTTACTTTACAGATGCCGCCACCAACTTCAACACCTTGCGTTTTGCAACAGAATATGGGTTGAGTGGGGTTGCTTTGTGGCGCCTTGGTTCTGAGGATAGTCGACTTTGGGATTTTTATGATAAGGATATGGGCGCTCTTGCGTTACAGCATTTTGATTTCGGAGATTTTGCAAGTGTGGAATCAAGCAATGATGTGGACTATATTGGCGATGGTGAAATACTGGATGTTTTGTCTACTCCCACCAACGGACAAATCACAACAGAACTGGATTCCGCGCAAATGCTAATTTCGGAGGAGCACTATGTGAGCCTGCCTTCTATGTTTGTTGTAAAAAAATATGGCAAGGTAAGTCCGAAGCAGGTTCTCCTTACATTCGATGATGGCCCCGATCCAATTTACACACCGCAAGTACTGGACATTTTAGCCCAAGAGCATGTGCCTGCTGCGTTCTTCCTGCTGGGAATAAATGCAGAGAACAATATCCCTCTTGTAAAACGAATTTATAATGAGGGTCACGAAATTGGCAACCATACTTTCTCTCATCCCAATGTGGCTACGATAAGTAAGCGAAGAGCCAATATTGAATTTGAATCTACACGTTTGCTTATTGAAGCGATAACAGGCCATTCTACCATTCTTTTCCGCGCACCTTACAACGCTGATGCGATGCCTGAAACAATGGAAGAATTGGTACCTGTGGCACTTGCACGTCAAAAAAATTATTTGGATGTGGGCGAATCCATCGATCCTGAAGATTGGGAGCCAAGCGTAAGCGCGGACACTATTGTGCAAAGAATAATAGATCGCAAAGCAGAGCTTGATACGATGGGCGGCATTATCCTGCTGCACGATGCGGGTGGCGACAACAGAACGCAAACCGTAAAAGCGCTTCCAAGAATCATTAAGTACTTTAAGGACAACGGATATACATTTATTACACTTTCAGAATTACTGCGCAAGAAAAAAGATGAATTAATGCCGCCTGTTCCTAAAGGCAGCGGCTATACGCTGATGCAGTTTAACTATTACATGGCTGAGTTTGGCTATTGGGGCGGACGAATATTGTCTTCATTATTTCTTGTGTTTATTTTCTTATCGCTTGGACGAATATTACTGATGGCAGTTCTCGCATCGCGACAGAATAAAAAAGACAAGCAGTTGACAATTGCACCGGTGATCAAAGATTTTCCGCTTGTGTCGATCATTGTTCCTGCATATAACGAAGAAGTAAATGCAGTGAGCTCACTGAGTAATTTGCTTAAAACAGATTATCCAAATTTTGAAGTTTTGTTTATCGATGACGGCAGTAAAGATTCTACTTACGATAAAGTAAACAACTTTTTTGCTGACAATCCAAAAGTAAAAGTATTTACCAAACCTAATGGAGGCAAGGCTTCTGCATTAAACTATGGCATTTTGCAAAGCAAGGCGGAGTATGTGGTATGCATTGACGCTGATACGAAACTGCTGCCAGATGCTATTTCCAAACTGATGCAGGACTTCCTTACAACACTTCCTGGTGCAGATCAGATGGGTGCTGTTGCAGGAAATGTAAAAGTGGGTAACGAAGTCAATATGCTCACGAAATGGCAATCGATAGAATATATCACCAGTCAGAATTTCGATCGGAAAGCGTTTGCTGCTGTTAATGCGATCACGGTGGTTCCCGGAGCTATTGGTGCGTTCCGTAAAAAAGCAATTGAAGAAGCCGGCGGATTTACAACAGATACACTTGCAGAGGATTGCGACTTAACGATTCGCATTCTGCGTTGCGGTTATACCGTTAATAACGAGAATAAAGCGATTGCTATGACAGAAGCTCCGGAAACATTAAAGATGTTCCTGAAGCAACGTTTCCGCTGGAGCTTTGGTGTAATGCAAACTTTCTGGAAAAACCGCGATGCATTGTTTAACTGGAAGTACAAATGGCTCGGCTGGCTCGCACTACCAAACATTCTCGTGTTCCAGTTTATGATACCGGCAATCGCGCCACTGGCAGATGTGTTTATGATCATTGGTATCCTAACCGGAAACGCGGCCAAAATACTTTCCTACTACTTCATTTTTATGTTGGTAGATGGGGCCGTATCTATTCTGGCGTTCAGTTTTGAAAAAGAGAAATACAGCAAGCTATGGTGGCTGTTTCCTCAGCGGTTGATCTATCGTTGGTTGATGTATTACATACTGTTCAAATCATTCCGTAAGGCAATTAAAGGAGAGCTTCAGCATTGGGGCGTCTTGAAGAGGACTGGTAATGTGAAAGACATTGTGTTAATGGAAAATTGAAAATGAGCTTTAGCGTATGCTAAATAAGAAGCCGCATCGTTATGGTGCGGCTTTTATATTGATTTCAACCATTGCTACTTACTTATAAACGCTTATAAAAAGAAGAAAGGCATCTCGTAACCAAAGCATTTTCAACTTTCAATTTTCAACTTCATAAATCACTCCCATCTGGTGCAAAATAATGTCCATCGTGCGGCTCATGGTTAAAGTGAAGTTTAGTGGCATTAGCGGAGATTCTTTATAGCCTTTTTCAAGACAATCCATTACGTGACGTATTTCGTGCTCAAATCCATTGCTTCCGTGTGGCATGGAAAATGATTGTTTGTCGCCATCGTTAAGCAAGACGAGCATGTCAGTTGCTTTGTACCATGGCGATTGCAAAATAATTTTCCCCTTGATTCCTATTATTTCAGCATGTTTTTCTGAGTTCATTGTGATGGAAGAAAAAATAGAGGCCGATCTGTCGCCATTATATTTCAATACTGCATTGCAATACTCGTCAGCTCCCGTTTTTGTCAGCTTTGATGCGCTGTGTATGGAAGTTGGTTCGCCAAATAATAAGGTGGCCAAAAACAAGGGATAAACGCCGACATCCAATAACGATCCCCCGCCAAGTTTCAAATTGTATAAGCGATTGTTTTCATCTGCCGGAGCATTGAATCCAAAATCTGCCCGCACATACTGAACATCTCCAATAACATCTTGCTTAATCAATTCAAGAGCTTTGTGTATAGAAGGCATAAATCTGCTCCACATGCCCTCCATAAAAAATACATTATACTCACGGGCCGCACCGGTCATTTTTACAGCTTGTGAATAGTTCAGCGCCATGGGCTTTTCACAAACAACTGCTTTGTTGTTCTGGAGGCACAAAATGGAATGTTCACAATGAAAAGCATGTGGTGTTGCAACATAAACAACATCAACATTTGCGTCTGCAGCAAGGCTTTCATAATCATTGTAAATAACAGACACACCATGCCTTACCGCAAAATCCTGGCCCTTTCGTTTATCACGGGAAGCAATAGCATAGAGTTCTGCACCCTCTGTAAACTCAATGGCCGTGGCAAATTTTTCGGCAATTCTCCCCGCGCCTAAGATGCCCCATTTATATTTTTTTTTCATAAAAAATTTTACATAAAAAAAGCATAAGACGCTTTAAATCTTATGCTTTTTTCTATCTGAACTCATGTTTAGAAATCTACACCCATGGCAAAATAGAAGATTGGTTTGCCTCCAAAGAATCTCCCCATCGGCCAGCCTGTGTCCATTCTAATAAAGTAGCCGAGCAATGTGCTGCGTACACCAAAACCATAACCACCTACAAACGGACCAACACCACCGGCTTTTAGTTTCACTAACAAGTCTCCTTCGCCGTATACTTGCTCTGGTCTGGCTATTTTACTTACCTCACCATCCCATGCCGTTCCGAGGTCAATGAACTGGGTTACCTGGAAGTTGCGTATAAATGCATTGTTAATCGGCTTTTTAATCAGTGTGCTGAATACAGGGAATCTGAACTCACTGTTCATTACAAATGCATTGTTTCCGTTGGCTATATTTTGTTTGTAGCCTCTCACATTTACGGCCAAAGACTGGAATGCGTATTCTGTATTTGTTGGCGGAGCTGGTTGGCTATAAGCCTTAGGTCCGAGCCAACCATCTACACCACCGAGGTAATAAACTATTTTCTGTGTGCCTAGAGAAGCGTCGCCCGCCGCTCTGAATGCCCATATGAAATTCTGGAAAAGCGGTTTGTAATAACGACCGTCAAAACCAATATTAAAGCCGGTCGGGCTAATGTTATCCTGTTTATTCAATCTTGTATTGAAATCAACATATGCTTTATAGCGCAAGCCATTCAAAATGTTGGTCGTTTTTTGTATTGTGTTGTCATGAACATACTCCAGGCGCAACAAACCGTACAACTGTTTTACATCAGGATAAGTAACGGAGTATGGATCCTCAAACATTCCTTTGTATACATACTTGTCGCTTCTTAAGCCAAATGAAAAACGAACGCTTTTAACTCTGTTGAAAGGATATTTCATAATACCCTGGAACAAGTTGGTGTATTGTTTCATGATGTGGCCGGTATAATCGGTACCCACATCCGTTTTGCGATAGTAAATAATAGAGTAGTCGATTCTCTTTTTCAGATAATCGAATCTCGCCATCTGCTCACCACCTGAGTTAAACAAAGAACCTGTTCCGGGAATAAACAAACTTGTTCCTGCTGACCCGCCGCCATTTCCAACGGATACGGAACCACTACCACCGGTGTTGATCAGCGGAATGCGGATCATTCCTGTGAAGCGTAAATCTTCAAACAGATCGTACACGGATACGCTGAACATACCATTGAACCCATTGTTACTGCTAAGCGTTACAGGCACTGCGCCTGTATACGGATCGAATCTCGTAACAAGAACATCGTTGTTGAATAACGAAGTAGTTATTTGCTCCGCGGAAAACTTCAACCTGTAATCATAATGTTTTGCCTTATCCAAAATCGTAGGAGGTGGTGGCTGTACATTCAAATTACCGTTCGTAGAATCTGCTTTTTTTGCTGAGTCAGTTTTTTCGTTTTCAAATTCGTTTTCAAAAATATTGTTCTGTTTGTTCTGATCTGCCCTGGGTTCCAATAATTCCGCAGAATTCATTCTTGCATCTGCGATTGTCTTTGCCCTGTACTCAGTTGTTTTAGGGTTAACATTTCTTCTCCTCAATGTACTGTCGTCAACTTTTAACCTGTACAGCAATTTCAAATCACCTTCTTGTCTTGTTTCACTTACAACGCCACGTTCGCCGGCAGACTTGGTTTCTTTAATTCCACTTTGATAGTTAGTAATCGGAAAAACATAAGCCGAATCCAACGTTACGGAGAATGTGTAAATAGTGTCCGGTTCATCTTTTTTGTAAGCACGCAACAGCGAATCAACATCTTTGTAATCCGGGTTTCTCAGTATCTCATCTCCTATTTTGTATATCGTATCAACACCTGCACGTTTTGTGCTAAAGAAACCTGCAAACCTGTTTGATACGCCATTTTCATCACTCACAAATGTGAAGTGTGTGTTGTTATATTGAACCGGAAAACGGGCATTTCCCCATTGCATATTGCTTAACTGAGAAATTTGCTTGAATTCGCTTTGGTTCCAGTTATCTACAAGGAAAATGTTATACCGATTGTGAGACGGCAAAACAGTATCGGAAGACACAGCTTTACCAGAAGGTCTGTTAGATGCATAAATTATCCCTGTTTTTCCAGGAAAAGCCACGAAAGATGGATCGATGTCATCCCAAATATCGTTCGTGATTTGTTTTGACTCGTTCTTCTCGATGTCGTAGGTAAAAATATCAGATTGACCTTTTTTCACTGCACTGAACAACAAAGTATTTGCGTTCAGCATAAATTTCATGTCCTGTATCTGATCGAAGCCCTCAATTGTCTGTTTGTTCTTTTTCAAGTGAGAGACCATGTCATAGATAAAAAACTTAATTTTCCCTTCGTCATTATAGATCACAGCGAGCCGGGTACCTTTGGGATCCCAGGCCATCATGGGATAGTTTGGGTTGGGTTTATTTTCCGGATTGATTACGCCATTTTTTAACAGCACCCTTCTATCTACATAATTTTCATACAACACTACTCTTTCTACTCCTCTCTTGTATTCCACCACTGCATAGCTCTGGCTTTTCGGAGCAGGGTTTGGAGAAAAGCGGAAAAAGTCTTTGTTCTGATTAATATCTTCAGTTACGGATAAATTTCCTTTAGGGTTGTTTCGTCTTCCGCGAATGTCCTTGTAATACTTTTCTGATTCTTTGTCCATAAACTCCTGCAGCACATCTTTGAACTTCTGTTTACAGATGCGCATCGATGCAGTGTTTAGATTTCTGTAAATGCGGGCGAGATATAAGAAATAAGTAACGTTTTCCTGTTTGTAATTTGTTGCGATATAATGCCAGAATGCATGCCCTGCAAGTTGTGGTTTCGCATAAGCAAACTGGTAAAAATTCTTGTAGTCAGCAGACATCAAAACAGATTTCAATTGATCATCCAGTTCCGTGCTCCAGTTCTCTCCGGCATATGAAACATACCCGTCCACCAGCCATTGCGGCAAATCAAGAAGGGCTTTATTTGCCGCAAACTCACCAAGGTCGTCTCCAAACAAAACATTGTCAAGTAAAATTTTTGCAATTCCCTGCCTTACCTGTATGCGAAGGTTAGAGTGATCACTGTTGTAGTAAACCACCATTTTATTGTTTACCAATTTGGTATTTCCTCCTGTGATTTGGAAATCACCGGCAAGACCAATGTTGGTTTGCTGCATGTCGTCGTAGCTGTTATAAATAATAATGTTGGCCCGTCTTTGCAAAGCGTATTCAGCAAATTTCTCAAGCCCCGATAATTCTTCTTCTGCCATTTGAGCCACGTACTTTGCAAGGCCCTCGCCACCTTGACTATAATAGCTATTGAAGTTGTTTGTTTGATAATATTCCCACTTAAATTTTCGGTATTGAACCCTGTTTTTTCCAAATTCAACTGTATTCACCTGGGCAAACAGATTATTGGAAGAGTAAACAAGCAATACGGATAAAATAAGAAAAGTAAAATATCGACAACCGCTCATTAACAAATTATTCTTCGGAAATTGCATAGCCATTAATTGTTAATTAAAATTATGGTTTTTCGCCTTAATCACTAAAATTGTCTGTCAAATATATCTATGTTACAAGTTAAGACTTTTGCCTTCAATCCACTTCAGGAAAACACCTACATATTATATAACGAGAATTCGGACTGTTGCGTCATCGATCCGGGCTGTTATTTTAATAACGAAAAAGAACGCTTAAAGGATTTTATAGAGCAGCAAAAACTAAGCCCGAAGTATCTGCTAAATACACATTGCCACCTGGATCACGTTTTTGGAAATAAGTTCGTGCATGACACCTGGCAATTACCACTTTATTTAAACGAAAAGGAAGTGCCCTTGCTTGAACGGGCTCCTGTTTCAGGCACATATTACAACCTTCCTTTCGATAATTATAGCGGCGAGATGCATTTTTTGACAGAAGGCGACACAATTAAACTCGGCGACGATGAATTGAAGGTGCTTTATACCCCCGGACATGCGCCGGGTCATATTTGCTTCTATTGTGAAAAACAAGAATTTATTATTGCCGGAGATGTGCTTTTCAAACTGAGCATCGGTCGTACCGATCTTCCGGGCGGTGATTACAATACACTTATCAACAGCATCCGGGAAAAGCTTTTTACCTTACCCGACACCGTAAAGGTTTATCCGGGTCATGGCGAAGCGACGACGATTGGGTTTGAGAAAAGGAACAACCCATTCCTGAACTAAGGAATGGAACGCAGATGACGCAGTTTTAGCTGATGTACACTGATTTTTATTTGTGAAACAAAAAAGTGACTAACAGATGAATTTTACAATTAGCGGAAACATTGTAGATATCCTCCAGAATAAAATTTTCAAAGGAACAATCTATGTGGCAGATGGCTCAATTAAAGACATTCAAATAGAAGCAAATAATGAAGAGGCAGGCCTGCCCTATCTACTTCCAGGCTTCATCGACTCTCACGTGCACGTGGAAAGCTCTATGCTGGTACCTTCCGAGTTTGCGAAGCTGGCAGTTGTTCATGGTACGGTTTCCACTATAAGCGACCCGCACGAAATAGCCAATGTTTGCGGTGTTGAGGGCGTTCGATATATGATTGAAAATGGGAAAACGGTTCCATTTAAATTCAACTTTGGTGCTCCAAGCTGTGTACCTGCGACCATTTTCGAGACAGCGGGAGCAGAGGTAACGGTTGCAGATATAGAAGAATTGCTGAAAAGCGATGATATCAAATACCTCACTGAAATGATGAACTTTCCCGGAGTACTGTATCAGGACAAAAATGTGATGGCAAAAATCGCGGCTGCAAAGCGTTTAGGCAAGCCCGTTGATGGTCACGCGCCGGGGTTAAGAGGCGATCTGGCAAAACAATACATCGAAGCTGGCATCAGTACTGATCACGAATGTTTTACCCGCGAAGAAGCCCTTGATAAGTTGGGGTACGGAATGAAAATCTTAATCAGGGAAGGAAGTGCTGCCAAAAACTTTGAAGCATTGGTCGACTTACTGCATGATCACAGCGCCAACATTATGTTTTGCAGCGATGACAAACATCCTGACAGTCTTGCAGAAGGTCACATCAATGATCTTTGCGCAAGAGCAGTGAAAAAAGGAATTGATGTTTACAAAGTCCTACAGGCAGCTTGTATCAATCCAATTGACCATTACAAACTGGATGTTGGCTTTTTGCGCAAAGGAGATAAAGCCGATTTCATCGTCGTTGAAAACCTTGACAATTTTAAGGTGCTGAAAACTTTTATCGATGGTCAGCTGGTAGCTGAAAATGGCAATTCATTGATCGTTCCAAAACCAGCTTCCGTCATTAATAATTTTAAGTGCTCTCCAAAAAAGACCGAAAACTTTTCAACTAAATGGAACGGAGAAAAGGAAATGGTTGTAATGGAGGCGCTGGACGGCCAGTTAATTACTAATAAATTGTCATTACAACCAACCGTTGAAAATGGCAATATCGTTAGCAATGTGCAAACAGATGTGTTGAAAATCGTAGTGGTGAATCGCTACAATCCAGCTACCATCGCAAAGGCCTTCATTAAAAACTTTGGCCTGAAGCAAGGAGCCATTGCTTCATCAGTGGCACACGACAGCCACAACATTGTTGCGGTAGGCGTCGATGATGAAAGTCTTTGCAGAGCAGTAAATCTTGTAATAGCAAAAGAAGGCGGCGTAAGCTGTGTGGGAAAAGATATCGAGACGATTCTCGGTCTTCCTGTGGCTGGTTTAATGAGCAATGAAGATGGTTATGCAATCGCGGAACAATACGCGGCTATCGACAAAGCTGCGAAATCTCTTGGTTCTACTCTTTCTGCTCCATTTATGACACTGTCATTTATGGCACTTCTGGTAATTCCCCATGCCAAGCTGAGTGATAAAGGATTGTTTGATGGAGACAGCTTTACATTTTTTACCCCATAGAGACGCGTTCAACGCGTCTCTACAGAAACCGAAATTTTATGCCCCAGCGTGCAATCCTATTCTGTTGCCTTCAGTGTCTACAAAAAAAGCCATGTAGCCAATGTCATCGTTGATGAGCGTTTTAGGCATTATCACTTTTCCACCGGCGGCCTCAATTTTATCGACCACCGTTTGGATGGTAGGATTGGCATTTAGATAAATTACTGCTCCGTCCATCGATGGCTTGTGCATCGGCCCTTTTACCAAAGCACCCGAAACTTTACCATTCGGTTCCATAGTGAAAGGAAAAGAGGTCATTTCCATTCCCATCATTTCATTTGTCTCCATTTGAATGCCGAAAATGTTTTCGTAAAACTTTTTTGCCCTGGCGGTATCTGTAACAGGAATTTCAAACCAATTCAATGCATTGGTATTAGCTGATAGTTTTTCCATGACGTAAAATTTTGTCGTTAAGTACAACTAAAAACAATCATAAGCCAGATAGGTTTTCTTACCTGCATTATTTTAATGTGAAGCCTATTTTTGAAAGCGGGAAAATTTCACCGCCAATTCCATGTCGCTTACCGAGGTTTTAACTGTAATTGCCTAAATGCAATTGTTAACCTATCTTTCACGATATAGTTTTGAATAAAATTTACACAATGGACAACGAAAAATATTATCGCGAAAGAGTTAGAACGCCAAGAATTTTTGTAGGCCTGATCATGCTCGGCGTCGGTGGTTTATTGATCGCAAGGGAAATGGGCGCCTTTGTACCTTCATGGCTTCTGTCATGGCAAATGATTCCGATAGCGGTAGGTATTCTCATAGGAATTAAGCATCGCTTTAATGGCATAGGCTGGTTGATGCCAATTTTAGTAGGACTCTTTTTTCTTGTCAGCGACTTTTTTCCCGAAATGCATTTATATCGCTATACATGGCCGATCGGTGTCATATGCGTAGGTCTTTTTTTCATATTCAAAGACAAAAGAAGGCAAACCGATATCAATCGCTATTGGAATGAACATAAAAAGTTCGATTATAACGCGCCGGCAGTTCCCGTTGAAGGAGACATGATTGATGAAAATGCAGTATTTGCCAGCACAAGAAAAAGTGTCATTTCTAAAAACTTCCTCGGGGGAGACGTAAACGCTGTGTTTGGCAGCTCCGAGGTAAACCTGTTAAAGGCTGAAATAGAAACAGTTGCGAGGATGGATGTTAGCGCCGTGTTTGGCAGCGTGAGACTGTTAGTGCCACCCCACTGGCAAATTAAACTCGAAAACAATAGCGTATTTGGTGGTGTGGAGGACAAACGTCCGGAAAACCTCGTCACATCTGACAAAATATTGCTGCTGGAAGCAAACGCAGTCTTCGGCGGAATCGAAATTACAAGCTTTTGATAATGGAAAATTGAAAGTTGGAAATGATGTGTATGATCCGGTTACGCCACAAGCATTTTGAACACTATCAATTTTAAAGGACAATTTTCAACTTTCTATTTCTTTCCATTTTCAACTTTCAACTTTCAATTTTATGAATTGGTATCTTACAAAACTGGTGTACCAGATTATCTGTGGAGATGGCAATCATACTCCTCAATTTGACGAACAACTTCGTTTGGTCAAAGCAGTCAATTCAGCGCAGGCACTTGATAAAGCAAGGAATATCGGAAATACAGAATCAGAAACTTTTTTTAACGATGATCAGCAAATTGTACAATGGAAATTCATCGATGTATGCTGCCTGCAGCCAATTGTAGAACTCGCAGATGGCGCAGAAGTATTTTCCCAAATACAGGAGTACAGCGATGAATCGGGCTACCTGAAAATGATAAAAGATAAAGCAGGCAAACTAACAGGCTCTCTTGAAAAAAACGCACTTCCAGCAGTTTAAACAACATCACCTTGGCAACAGTACCAAAATCTCCCCGCATAGTTCTTCACAGCATCCTTGCAGTATGTTGGTGCATTTGGGGAATCCTACATGCGATCATCATACAGAAAATGGGCTTCGCGTTAAAGATTGGAATCCTGGATAGTTGTATCACTAACACCTTACTTGTTGGTGGCTTCATGATCGTAAACAACACCTTTCAATATTATTTGCCGCAGAAAGAAAAACTTTGGTACCTCATCGTTTTTTGCGCAGCACTAACAGGTATTTTGGTTTTAATTGACTACCTGATACTATTGGCCATTTTTAGAAACGACGCAAGCTTCAGAGAGTTTTTTCAATCCTCCGTTCCCGTTAGAATGGGTGTAATTGCAGTCATGCTTGGCTGGCAGTCTTTGCTTACGATTCTCTTAAATACATTGAAAGAACAAAAGCTAAGAGATGATCGCAAAAATGAAATAGAAAAATTGGCAAAAGATGCAGAACTGTTCAAATTGAGGCAACAACTGCAACCCCACTTTTTGTTCAACAGCCTCAACTCGATCAATGCCCTCATTGGCATTAAACCTCAACAAGCACGGACAATGATTGAGCAGCTATCTGATTTTTTGCGAGGCAGTATTAAAAAAGAAGACCAGCAATGGACAACACTTTCAGAAGAGCTGGATTACTTGCAGCTATATCTCGATATTGAAAAAGTACGCTTCGGATATCGCCTCAATACTGTTGTAACATGTGACGAAAACACTGGCAAACTTCAACTTCCGCCCATGGTTCTGCAACCTATTGTCGAGAATGCCATTAAGTTTGGCTTGTATGACACGATGGGTGAGGTGACCATCAGCATTACTGCCAATAAAGATGAAAATGGCTATCTTTCTGTTTCTGTGCAAAATCCTTTCGATCCTGAAACTGCTTATCCCAAAAGAGGTACAGGCTTTGGTTTAAGCTCCGTGCAGAGAAGATTGTTCCTTTTATTTTCCATAAAAGATCTGCTTACAACAAACGCAACAGATCATCAATTTATAACCACCATTAAAATACCGCAACCCAAAAAACAAGAACTTGAACAAGTGGTTTGAGCTAACAATTTTTGAGTTGACAAAAATATGCAGATGAAAGCAGTTATTATAGACGACGAACCTTTGGCGATTATGATAGTTAAAGAATATCTTCAAACCTATCCTGATATAGAAATCGTACAGGAATGCAATGATGGTTTTGAAGGTGTAAAAGCAATCATGCAACACAAGCCAGACATCATTTTTCTCGACATTCAAATGCCGAAAATAAATGGCTTTGAAATGCTTGAACTTATAGAAGAACCACCGGCTGTAATATTCACCACTGCGTTTGACGAATATGCGATCAAAGCATTTGAAAGCCACGCAATAGATTATTTGTTGAAGCCTTACAGCAAAGAACGTTTTGATAAGGCAGTTCAAAAATTTTTATCCGCCAATAACAACGGTGCTAAAAAAAACAGCGCGGCCAACACGCAAGCATTGCTCGAAAGTGCCGCCGAATCACCTTCTCAAAACAACAGAGTAGTGGTGAAGAATAGCGGCAAGATCAAGATCATTCCTGTTGATACGATCAATTATCTCGAAGCCGCAGATGACTACGTAAAAATTGTTACCAAGGAAGGCGCTTTTTTAAAAAACAAAACGATGTCATTTTTTGAAAAAACCCTTAATCCGCAAGTCTTTGTTCGTGTACATCGCTCCTTTATTGTAAACATCAACGAAATAAGCAAACTCGATGTGTATGAAAAAGATAGCTACATAGCCACTTTACGCGATGGCTCCAAAGTATCTGTTAGTAAAACAGGCTATCCTAAATTGAAGTCTGTGCTGGGGTTGTAAACAGGAATTAGGAGTTAGGAATTAGAAATTAGGATCTAATAAATCCAACATCTAATTCCTAACTTCTAATTCCTAGTAAGTTCCCATCCCTTTACAATCACAATGCTCATCCACAGTTGTGCCTAAAACCTTAGCGTAATATTTATAGCAGTCGATTCTGTTCTGTTTATTATCTATGATTGCAGGATCGCCGGAACTGCATTCAACGCCTCCATTTATAATATTTATGGTCATGCCAAAGCCAGGTTCGCGGTGCAGCTCTTTGTCTTTGTCATTGGGTTGCCATTTGCCGGTCATTACATCATGGCAGGAAGGTTTAGCATTTTGCGCTCTCATCCAAAACCAAATTGCTGTTTTAAAAGAAACTATACCGTCAGTGCTGGCCAATTCGGGCTTTTCAAGCAATGGTAGTTTAAGTTCATCACCAGCAAGTCCATAGTTGTAAGTGTATGATATTTGCAAAGGCCCACGACCATGATATGACTTACCTGGAACAGGTTTGTAAGCGCTGGTACCAGCGATATTATATTGTGTGCAATGTCCGTCTTTACAGGACTGCTCTTCCGTATATACCAGTCCCCAAACCTCTCTCCCTCCAGGTGCATCTTTCCAACCACCTGTCGTTTCCTGCGATGCATTTGCAAAAAAAGCAGCCAGCTCTCGCTTTTTCGTTTTATCATCACCTTCACTGCAGAAAGTCGGGAAAGCCTTACATGCCTGAGAGAACGCTTCATAGGTAAATATAGCGTTGTGATGAGCAAACATTTTCTCATACTGCTTCTTATTGATAAGAGGCGGCACGCTGTTGGAATTCGCCGTTCCAAATGCATATACTAACAGTATACAATATGCGAAAATAACTTTTCTCATGCTACAAAGAATTTGGTTGATTGGATAGTAATATATGTTCAATGTTATGAAGTTCCCAGCCACAGTGCGCCGCCAACGCTGTTGCGCTTTGCACCTGTAACACTCGCTATGACATTGTACTCTTCGCGCCAACGCAATATACCAATCAACGCCATAATGATAGCCTCTTTAAACTCAACCAGCATTCTGTCCGGCATCTCCACAATGATATTGAGTTGGCCCAAATGCTCACGTAGTCTGCTCGCCAAAAAATCATTCAAAGCTCCGCCACCAGAAACCAATAATTTATATTGATCTCCGGCAAGTGAAAAATCATTGATGATTTGTTGAGCCGCTTTTTTTGTTTGCAATGCAATGTGCTCAACTGCGGTTGCCAATGCGTCTTCCGTAGATAAACCATGACTGTTTATCATCGGATAAATGACGTCCGTTCCAAAATCGTTTGATAAAGACTTGGGATACGGTAAACCGTAATATTCCAAACCAGAGAGCTCATTCAAAATCTTTTCATTCACTTTTCCTTTTGCAGCTAAAGCACCATCTTCATCATACGCTTTCCCATCTTTTTTTGCAAAAGCATTCAACACTGCATTCGCAGGACAAACGTCAAACGCAATGTATTTATCCGGATTATTGAATGATATATTCGCAATACCGCCGAGATTCAAAAAGAAATTATATCCGCTTAACAAAAGCTTTTCGCCAATCGGTACAATGGGAGCTCCCTGACCTCCCAACGCCACGTCAAGCGACCGGAGATCACTTACTACCGGCAATTCAGTAACCGCTGCAATAGACGCCCCATCGCCAATCTGGAAAGTCATCATACTTTGCGGTGCATGAAAAACCGTGTGCCCGTGAGAAGCGATCAGATGCACCTTATGATGTAAATTAAAATCCTCAATAAACTGGTTAATTTGCTCTCCGATAAATCTGCCATACTTTGCATGAAGTATCTGCAAATCAAGCGCTGAAAGCTTTCCGGCATTCTTTAGCGCATTGCTCCATTCCGAAGCATAGCTATAGATCGCCGCGTTCTGAATTTCGTAGTTCCATTTACCACCTGTCTCCTGTATATGCACGTAGGCGATATCCAATCCATCCAGCGAACTGCCACTCATTATTCCGATTGCTTTATAAACCATTTTTATTAATATTTACATTGTTGATGGAAATCTCTATAATTTATCTCGAAAGATTATAGTTTTGAGATGCAAAGTTGAAATTTAATCATTCAAAAGTCAAAATTAAATGGTTGTCAACCTAAGTAAACAATATTCATTATTAAGTGATTGGGTTTCTGAGCTACGCAATGTCGATATTCAAAATGACAGAATGAGATTTCGCCGCAACCTCGAAAGGATCGGAGAAGTTGCAGCCATAGAAATAAGCAAAACTTTGGCTTATACGCCTACCGACATTCAAACTCCGCTTGGGATATCGGTTTGCAATCTTCTCAGTAAGCAACCAGTTTTGGCAACCATTTTAAGGGCAGGACTTCCTTTACATCAGGGTTTGCTTAACTATTTTGACAGGGCTGACAATGCCTTTATTTCGGCCTATCGCAAACACAATAAAGATGGATCGTTTGAAATTAGCCTCGAATATGTTTCTTGTCCTGAGCTCGAAGACAGGACCGTGATTATTTCAGATCCAATGCTGGCGACCGGCGCCTCATTAGTAAAAACTATTCAATATTTAAGAGACGAGGGGCATCCGTCAGAAATTCACGTGGTGTGCGCAATTGCATGTACTGTGGGAATTGAATATGTTCTTCGTAGCGAACCCAAGGCAAAGATCTGGTGCGGCGCCATTGACGACGAGTTAACGGCCAAAGGCTATATCGTTCCCGGACTGGGAGATGCGGGGGATCTGGCTTTCGGAAATAAAGTGCAGATGTAAGGCATTTTTTTTCTAACTTACCGTGCAGATCGCAAAAAGATTAATCCAAAATTTTACTGAGATCCCGGATTTTAGTAATGCTCCCTAAATTTTAATTGTGCTGATGAAAAAAATTCTTTGCTTTTGTGCAATGGGACTGTTTTTGGCCACCAAGTCATTTGGCCAAGATCCTCATTTTTCACAATTTTTCGCCTCTCCACTAACGTTAAATCCTGCTCTTACAGGTAAATTTGACGGCGTTGTTCGCGTGGCTGGCAACTACAGGAATCAATGGCCTGCAATCAGCAAGGCATTTATTACTTCGACCGTTTCCGTTGACGCCCCTATACTTTCAGGAAAACTTCCTTACACCGACACATGGGGAGTTGGTTTAATGGCAATGACTGACAGAACTGCCGATGGTATTTTGAATAGCAACTTTCTTGCGGTCTCCACTTCATATCATAAAGGGCTAGACGAAGATGGATTGCACCAAATAGGAATAGGCTTCCAGGGAGCGTATTCTAACAAACGCCTGGACGCAACAAGACTCCATTTCGAAAATCAATTGGATCTTGATGGAAACTGGACTAACCCTAGCGGAGAAAGCTTTGCAAACACAAAACTCAATGTAAACTACTTCGACTTCAACGCTGGTTTTTTGTATAGCGGTTCTACAACAGGTTACAACAACTTTTACGCGGGATTTTCAGTTTATCATATAAACAGACCAAAAGAATCTTTCACAAATGGATATTACGTTCTTGATCCAAGAGTAACATTTCATGCTGGTGGATATTTTCCTATTGCTGACAATGCGGTACTTCACGTTAGCGGTTTACATAGTCGTCAAAGCGGCGCGTATGAAACGGTTCTTGGCGGTGCTGTTGCAATAAATGCAACTGGAGATGAAGAACATCCGACAAACTTTTATATTGGAAGCTGGTACCGCTTTAATGATGCTATTATACCATATGTAGGCTTTGAGTTCTCCGATTTCAGACTAGGTGCTACTTACGATGTTAATACTTCAAGCCTTAAGACCGCAAGCCAAAGCCGTGGTGGTATCGAAATTTCACTTATTTATATCAAACAAGCAAGCGACGGCAAGAAGAATATTCCTTGTCCTAAATTCTAAAACGAGTCATTTTTATTGGGTCAGCTGAGGATTTTCTAATAAGCATTGTTGCGTCGCACACTTGAACTATAGTAATTCTATTGATCGACACAAAACTCAGTTCGTTCAATGCAAGAGAAAGCAGTTTGGCGGAAGAAGAAACGACTACTAATAAATCACTTCTTAATAGTAAAAGAGCATCAAACGATGCTCTTTTTTTATGGGGACAGGTCTACTAATTAAATGACGCGGTGATCTACGACCGGTTTTATTGGGTCGGCAGAGGATTTGCTATTAAGCATCGTTGCGTCGCACACTTGTACGATAGTAATTCTATTGATCGATAAAGCATTGGCTGCTCAATCCAGTTGAACTGGTTCAGAAGAAGAAGAAACGATTATTAATTAAATCGCTTTATAATAGAAAGGACATCACAATCAGGGGCGCTCTTTTTTTGTTCCTGCCAGCAGTGGGGGTCAGTGCTGCTTAACGCATCTTCGATGATAAACCAAGAGGCCGCCAGCGTAAAACTG
>NZ_JASBRG010000008.1:0-85430 GCF_029961145.1 Pinibacter soli
TTACACATGCAAACACCCGAACAGGTATATCAAACAAAAATCCCGGTCACCTGAGGCAACCGGGACAATTTAAAAATCTGTCAACTTATTTTAGGACTATACAACTATACAAACCCTATAAAAATTCTAAAATCAGGTTGTCAATAATTTTTTGCTGAGTAGGATAGCGACACTATCAAACAAGCGGTTGATTTAGGGATTAAGAAATCCCTTGTTGTCTTTATTCGACATGTCCTGCGGAACATGTCGAATAGCGTGGTCCGATAATATTACATGGGAAATTGATAGCCGATTACCAAAAAAGTTCGAGACGATCATCGCTCCGTTTGCCATGTTCATTTTGCAACTGAAGTGACCAGTTACTAGTTATTCTGGTCTCCCGCCACATTCTACCCATTTTGCGAAATACCTTCACTGGAAGGTTAAATTTTCTAATCAGTGAAGACTCAAACTGTTCGACAGTCATACCGGAATTGACCCTCAATACACCCTCTTCATGTGACTGACGTACATCGCAAACACACTTACTTTCCGTTTCGACAATGTAGTTTTTTGTAGATTTATCGTCTAAGTCCTGGCGCTTAAAAAACTCAATTTTCAAAAAGGGAAATTTCCTGCTGAACTCAAGCTGTAAATCGATTAAACTAAGATTGTCGTTGATTTGAATAACCATAATATTTTTTTTAAATTTTAAAAGTTACTTTCACAGATGAACTAAGCGAATTGTTGCAAAGCATACTTCCGTTGGTCTGCGCTAAACTGACTACGGAAGTTTAGAGAATCTATGAAAGGTCTTGTGATAATGAGTGCAAAAATTGATTTTGGTTAGACAGCAAATCACTTACAACGTCTAACTTCAAACGTAGTTTGCTGGTATCCCACTCCGGAGATGACAAACCGAGCGGACTACAAGGTTTATCTACTACTTTAAAATAGATACGCTCAACTTCCTCCTTCTCCAAATTTTGAATACGATCCTCAAAATGATAAAGATTTTTGAAGTAACCTATCTTGTCTTCTTCAAGGTCTTTATAATCAGGATACCAATGTTGTTCATAAGAGATATTTAATTTCTGGAAAGTTATTCTGATTGTATCAAGCAGAACTCTATTAATAGCGTTGCTAAAACTGTTTTTACTTTTAAGCATTTCGATGACTTTGTGATAATCAAAGAAACAGGTTTCGTAAAGTGTGCCCACAAGCTTGTTGTTACCAGTTGAAAAAAATGAGCTGTTCGTTTTTGTTAATATATTTTCGATGTGGTTATTGAGGCGCTGTTCCCAGGCGTTGAATAATATCTTCAAGACAGTTCTGTCTTGCTGGGAAATAAGATTGTTAATATTTATTGAATGCGTAAAGAATTTAAAACCCGTTAAAATACTATTGGCACTTGCTTTTACCTTACGTGAAATTTTTGGAAGTAATTTAAAGTGCTTCTTTTCTCGTTTTTTGAGCGTGAATGAGTAAGCCATAATATAAAAATTTAATTTAATTAAATTATATATTGGGGTATTATCTAATCCCGTGTTAATAGCAGGTTTGGGTGAAGTTAAAGCTCTGGTATGCCGAAGAGCGACCTGTAGGAGATTAAACCACAAATAGTCTTCTGCACAATCGTGTTGAGAGTGGTTTTATATGATATTTAAAGATGGAGCTGAGAATTTAGGCGTTGTATAGCGATCGTTAAAAAAAATTAAATGTCGTGATGATTCCTACTCAAATAAGCAATAAGTCGATGATTTTGAAATAGAAACGAACAATCTTAATGTTGATTAAAATAAATCGATTATGATCAAAACGCTCATATTTCCAGGTCTTCAAGAAGCGGGGCGATCAGTCATTATGATTCTTAATCTTACAAATATGCTCTTTTCGAAAGGCTGTTTATTTGGCACTCGTAAGCTGGTAGTTCAACAGATCTTCCTCTCTTTTCCTGGAGCGTAGAATATTAAGATACTTTAATGCGATCTTAACATTATAATCTTCGTAAGATTTCTGTGTCCATTCAATGGCATCATCTAAATAACCGTTGATCTCACAGATAATGGCCATGTTATAACAGGCACGCCCAGCTGCCTTACGGTCACTGCTGGCGCTTTCTTTTTTCCAGATGTCAGCGGCGCCATCCCAATTACCGGATTGTGCCTTTCTTTTTGCTATCTTGAAATTTTCATTGCCTCTTACAAAGTAATCGCGGTACACTCTTAGCCAATATGGAACAACTCGGTTTGCGTAAATAGCGCCACCTTTATTGCCTGCGTCTTTCACCGCTTCTTTTCGCCCCGCAAGAGCAGATGCCGCTTCAAGTGGATTTATGCCTGAGCCGGCAAAATTCAGCGACCTGCCAACGACGTACTCATCAAGAATAGATTTAGTCGCAGGATCATAAATTCTCCATCCGCTTTTTAAATTGGTTGCAATGTTCACGTTGTGATTTAATACGGGAAGACTAGTCATACCGAGTTTAATATTCGTTGGGTTGCCGGAATAGGCTATTTGCGTTTGTGCATCGAATAATTCCAGCGAAATCAAAATATCAGTGTTGGATTGTCTGCATATTTTTTCCACAGAATCCCAGGCCAGCGCATTGGGAAAAATACCGGCACCAAATGAAGTGAGTTTATAGTCCAATCGTTTGATGTTGTTGAATCGTCCGTTGTGTGTGAGTTCATCGTATAGGCCCTGCAAGCTGGACTGCGCTCCGGCTGCCTGTAACCCTTTTGTCTCCAATGATGCACCTTTATGAAGAATATCAATCACCTTGGATTCGGTAGCTGCTTCGGTTCTGTCCACGATGGCAACTGTTCGGACTTCCGGGCGAATTGTAACTGGTGCGGGAATCTTTACGCTTAACGACATGCTGTTCGTGGAACTACAGGAATAGCAAACGACAACAAGTAGTAAAATGTAGAAATGTGTTTTCATGGGTCGATATTGGAATAACGGGTATAACGTTTTTTTCCGGGATTTATTACAATTAATTTAATTTGAAAGATGTTTATTATGGCAAATATGCTTGGTAACCTTCAGGCATATAAAAACTGCATCGATCTGAAATGTTTATGCCAGACATTATTTGGCAATTTGGGTTTATAAAATCGGACAAAATACTTTAGTAATGCAACCAATTATTGTGGGTTTAAATCTATGTTCCTGACAAACGTCAAAAGTGCCAGTTATGATATGGCTTAGGGATATAAACACTCTTTTTCTAAGGAGTGTTTGTTTTATTGCACAACTGGTTTTTGATCTAAGTGTTCTTATATTTTCTGACAAATTTGATCACAAAAATGTGACCTGCATTTGCTCACAACTTTTCTATTTTGAGGAGTTGATAGAGAGCCATCTTTTTAGTGTTGACTACCCGCCATGTCAGTAATTTTTTCTGAAGAATCAAATAATCGCGGTCTTTGATAATTTTTTTACTTCGTTCGTCTCAAACCGTCTTCCAACATAAACTTTGGGCTTACCCCAAAATGTTTTTTAAATGATTGTGAAAAATGGCTGGTTGATTTGAAACCCAGTTCAAACGCAAGATGGGTAATTGACACTGTATTGTCTTGCAGAATAGATCTTGCCTTTTCCATTTTTACATCAAGGTAATATTGGTAAGTTGTTTTGCCAATTACTTCCTTGAACTTTGATTTGAGCTTGCTTTTACTAAAAGCAGCGGACTTGGCGAGCGCTGCAAGGGAAAGATGCTGAGCGTCTGCATTATTATCAATTATCCTTTTTATTTCCAGAATTTTGGCAACATCATTTAAGCGTGTATTTCCCTTTGCCCTTTCCTTTTTTTGAGCAATACGGTTCACAAACAGCGCAAGAATTTTTAGAATATTACCTTTCAGGAAAAGCTTCTCCGGAATGGAAGAGTTTTTATCGAAGTTGACGATTTCCTGTACCAGCTCGTATTTAAGTTTTCCTATGTTGCTTTTCAGACTGCGGGAAATGATGTATCGCTGGTCAATGCTGCATTTGCCGGAACCATTGCTGTTTAGATCGCATTTGTGATTGCCCTCTGGCGCGAGGTGGCATGTTTCGGTATCCGGAGTTCTCAGTACGCATGAATGAGAAGACGAGGGATCGTCCCAAAGGAAATTTTGTATGTATTCTTTCGACATTGAAATGACAATCGCCTGAAACGGTGCTCCGGCTTCAAGCTGAAATGAAGAAGTTGTATCCGAAGCGCACCAGAGTAAGCTGGAGTTTAAAGGCCCACCGATTTTTTGCGCTTTTTTGTTTATAACGTGTGTAACTTCTGATGGGCTGCAATTAATGTGCATGCAGTAAAAATTATCTTCCGTATGGGCAAGTCGCTCTACAGTAAGCGCTACATTAAATGTGAGATTGAATATAGTTATTTCAACATCGGGCCCCACCTGATGATAGGAGCATGTACCCGATGCTATACTTTCAGGAAATACAACCCTGTCATTAACAATTGAGATGTTTGATGACAACTTTGTGTTCATGTCATTCACAAGGTCTACGAGCCACTGGCGGCCGATTTCTTTCTTAGTAAACTGCACTTTCATAAATGAATTCAATTGATAACCATTAATATTTTAAAATGGTATTTATTAATCGACAACAGTTGTATGGATAGTCAGTATAGGTTAGTTATACATACAACTTTTCATCTGTGGGTGCATTATGATAGCTTAGGGGATTGCTAAAGCAAATGTATGGCAGAGGTTGTCATTTCTTTTTCCGAATCAGTCATAAAAATTTAGTAATAGGATGTTTTTATTTAGAAAAAGGACATTGATGCGGTTGAATTTTGTCCGGTAGCGGTACATGCTTTGATGTTTCGTAACTAAATTCTATTTTAAGAAACAAATCTAAATTTCTAAATAAAAGAGTACACGTATGTTAGTTGGCTTAATTATTTTTCAATTCTTTTAGGTGCCGTAATTGCTTTAACGTTGTACAATATTCGCCTGGAAAGATAATACCAGGAGCTTCTCTATAAATCTTTAACCCCAAACAAATTCACATGCAGATCATTCTTGCATTATTTCTTTTGCTGACTGATTTTATTGTATCATATCTTCTTGTCGGCAGTCTCAAAAAAAAGCTCATGGCAAACGAAAACAGCTATGCCACAGAAATCAGTATAGTTGTGGGCTTTTTAGCTTTTGTAGTAATTCTTATAGGAGGAGGTATCATTATACTGCTCAGTTTTCCGTTTGAAAGATAGAAATCGGCTTTGTTTTTTTAAAACATAAACCTCATCCTAAACATAGATCAAAGAAACTGTTTGCGAATGGCCACAGTCGCGCTTTTGCGATAAGCGTTTTTTTTGGTGCGTTGTGTTTTTTGTTCTTATTCTGCTTGTAACATATATAATATTGTTTTTTGTTGCGCTTTCATTTGGCAGATAATAGAAGTCTCTTGCTGCTCCTGTTCCAAATAAGAAACTCGGCAAATAATAAATTTGGCACAAAGCCCATCCATGCATCTATCATGTAGATGTGTGCCGGATCAATATGTATGGTGTGAGTAAAAACGATCTTCCATGTTCTAAGGGTAATGGCAGAAAAAGTAAGCGCATAGCTTCTTATCATAAAGTTCCGGTGCTTGTTAATATCGCCATTTTGTATAGCCAACAATGCAGTAAGTGTAAACGTGAACCAAAGTACATCGAGAATGGTAAATGCTATTTTAGAAGGCAGATGACCATTTGCGTAATATGCCATGACCATGCCTGCAGGAAAATTTATAAAGAGTATATCAAAAGCGTAAATCCTTCCAATGATCTTGTGAAAGCTTTTGTGGTATTGTAGAACATAATTCGAAAATTGGGTGAAGCCCGACATTAACGTGAAAATGCTGGAGAAAACGTGAATGTAAAACGCGGCTCGCCACACCTTAATATGAAGGTAATCCCGTTTTTGCTTAAGAAAGCCAACGTCATCTTTTAGCGTAAAGTGTTCGCTGATCATTTTAAGCATTAGAAATGTTCCAATACAAAGAATGAAATAGATAACAAATTGTTTCAGGGTGTATACGGCTGTCTTCAACAGAGGGTTATTTCGCCAAATATAAGAGTTGTTTGCAGTTGAAAATTGAACAACTGAATGTTGAAAACAGAGATTTTTGATTGCGGATTAATGGTCGATTGTCGTTAGCAGGCAGTGCCGTAGCCGGTACTTTGCCGGCAAGTGGTGACCCGTTACATTCTGCTAGAATTTAAAATACATTTTTGCGTATAGTCTTCTTCCGTTAAAGCCCATCTGAACCGGATCCCAGGGGCCGCCGGCTTCTCCATCATAAGCGGACATGTTAGCTCCTTTTACAATGCCCAGATCGGGGTGAACGTTGAAGATGTTGTCGCAGCCTAGAGAACCCGAAATAACTTTTGTGAATTTATATGTTACGTAGAGGTCGCTTACAAGTTTGCCATTATAGTTGAATTGCTCAGGCACAAGTTCCCCTGTTTTGTCTAGCGCTACCAGTGGCGGATAGGTGTTTTCGTAACCATAGCCAAGTATCTCTACTTTGCCAAAATAGGTTTGATAGGTACCAACCCGGAACCTGTTGCCGTACTCAAGATTAAATCCAAGTTTTACGGGCGGCGCGGAAGCCAGCACATACTTCTGCTCGCGATCGCTGAAGAACGCCTGTTGGTGCTCATATGTATCGTTCAATGCTGTTGGAATATTGATGTTGTCGATCGTCATGTGCTGGAAGTTACCAGCAAGCACAATTTTCAGGCTGTTCTTTTTAAATGTTTTATCATAATTCACTACAACATCCAAGCCGTAGTTTGTCGTGTTCACCGCATTGGCATAGAATTGCGCCTGCGCTACATTTAGTTCTTCGAGAATCGGCGCTATTGCCGCTACCGATGTATCAAACTGTCCGGTAAGCACCACGCGGTCCTTGATCTTTACCAAATAACCGTCAACAGTTATGGTAAAATTTTTCGCTGGCTTCCATGAAAAACCGAGGCTTGCATTGAGCGATTTTTCCTGATTTAAATTTGGTATGCCCGCAGCTTTTGTGATCGGGCTATAGTTGGGGGCAATTTTTACTTCAAATATTTTTCCTCCCTGCACATTGGTAAAGGTGTTGCTAAAATTAATTTGTTGTAATGATGGTGCGCGGTAACCTGTGCTCACCGAACCGCGCAAATTAAAGTTGCTGGCAACTTTATAGCGGGTATCAAATTTGAAAGTGGCGAGAGACCCAAAATCGCTGTAATTTTCATACCTGATGGCGCCGCCAACCAACCATTTGTTTGTAACGTCCAGTTCTCCATCCACATAAAGGCCGAGGTTGTTGCGGTGCGCCTTTACTTCATCTCCCGGTTGGAAGCCCGGAAACCCTTGAGAGCCGGCGGCAACAGTAAACTCATCACCGTCTGCATTGATGACCGTTTTATCAGGATCGAAGTTTTTATAAGACGCTTCTTCTCCTGCATAAATCTTGTATTGTTCATAACGGTATTCACCACCGAAGCTAAATGTAAAACCATTCAGTATTGAAGGGAAATGTTTGCTGATGTCAATATTGAACGTGTTTTGCAAAAATGAAAAGCCGCCATCGTTAAAACGATTCCGGTTTTTTCCTTCGGCATTTAGCGATGCATTGAATGTTTTTTGACCGTAGTAGTGAAAATCATTTTCACCAATGGTATTACTCAAGTCCCAATCCCAGCCTTTTCCCAGTATACCTTTAACTCCTCCGGAAAAAGAAGCGTCGGTAATATGTACATCGATCAATGGATTGAAAAAGATCTCACTGTTCGGGTCGCCCGGATTTACCTTGTGCATAATATCCGGTACAAATGCAAGGTTGCCATTCGCATCGGTTGGAAAACGGTCCGGCCGTGCGGAAAAGTTTCTGGAGTAGGCATATGCGTTAGATTCTTTGTAATTATATCCTCCAAAAAAATAAGCGGTCGTTTTGGTATGAGCGATTGGGATTTCTGCATTCAATAGAAGTCCTCCGCTTTGTACGGAAGCATCACCATTTGCCCGGCGACCAGTATTTACCGGAAGAGCTTTGTCGTTTGTGGTAACATTCGTGTCAGGCACTTGTCTGAATGTTTTGCCCTGCGTAAGGAAATTAGCGCCCAGGTCCAGATAGCCATTGTTCTTTCCTATGGGTATGCCGTAATCAAGCCCAAGTTTAAATGCACCGCCGTCAATTTGGTGGCCGGTTACATATTCATTAGGCGTAATAACATTCAACGAATTGTATTTGTGATCATCATACCCTGCCCAGCCTGCGCTCACATTAAGATGTTTGACGTCTTTTTTCAGAATGATATTAATTACACCCGCTATGGCATCAGAGCCATACTGGGCAGATGCTCCGTCGCGCAGGATCTCGACACGGTCGATAGCCGCTTCCGGAATAGCATTTAGATCGGTACCGGAATTGCCGCGGCCCCTTGTGCCAAACAATGCCACAAAAGCTGTCTGGTGTCTTCGCTTACCGTTTATAAGTACCAAGGTTTGATCGGGTCCAAGGCCGCGCAAAGTTGCAAGATCAATAGCGTCTGCACCGTCGCTACCACTTTGTTTGTTATAGTTGAAAGAAGGGGCGAGAACATTTAAAAGAGAAGTAAGATCAGTTTTTGCGGAAACCTGTGTCGCGTTGTTTACACTGATCACATCAACCGGAACCGGCGTTTCCGTCCGGATGCGACCCCCACTGCGTGAGCCCACCACTACGACCTGGTTAAGATCGGTAACGGCTGTTTTCATGGAAACGTTTATTGTAGACTTTCCCTTAACAGAAACAGCTTCAGGGGCATAACCTGTATATGTAAATTCAAGTACATCATTGCTGGCGGCATCAATTGAATAAACACCCTGTGCATTAGTGGAAGTACCGGCACCAGAGGATTTTGCTCTCACCGAAACTCCCTGCATAATTTCATTAGTAGAAGCGTCGGTGACTTTACCCGTAATTTTTATTTTTTGCGAGAAAGAAGGCAATGCACTTAGTAATAAAAGTGCCGTTGTGAGTTTGGCCAGTATATTCATAAGCGGTGTTTATTGCAGATATATATACAAAATATCAGTTACTTAAGTTCACTTCTTGCTTCGTGCGCAGCTTTTAGGTTCGCTTCTGTCAATTAAAACTTCGCTTCACCAGATCAAATTGTTTTGCGAACGACTGGTTGAATAATAATTGGACAAGGTTGTTTGTGCTAAAATTTGGCATAACAGACAATTTCTTTGGCTCTTTTCGATAGAGCTTCTTAGCGATTAGTTGAATTTTTGCAGTCCCGGAAAAACAAACTCATGTGCTGTTTGATAAACCGGCCCTTATTAAATTACTATGAAAAAGTTTAACAAAAAGATCAGTATTCTTTTGGCATCGGGGCTGTTTTTTGCAGCGACAGCCAACTGTCAGGACACACAAAACATGACGTTTTCCAGTAAAAAGGCTGTTACAGACTCAGTGTCAGAAGAACCTAAAACTAAAAAATATGAATTTGGCATTGGCGGAGGGATAGTTGTTTACCAGGGAGATTTGGCTCCGACTGTTTGGGGCGCATATCGTTGTATTTCACCGGGTTTGCAAGCCAATATAACAAGGATATTTTCACCATCTTTTGCTCTACGTATAGGTGGGGCTGTTGGAAAGTTCACTGCCGATGATACAAAGTCTTCTTACAAAGAAGCTTACCGTGACTACCGCAAGTATAATTTTACGACGTCATTTGCAGAACTTACTGCAATGGCTCAATGGACGCCTTTTGCAAAAGCCAACTGGCGTTTAAATCCTTATTTATTAGGTGGTGCGGGAGTTAGTTACCTGAAGGTTAAAAATGATTGGAGCAAATCCGATTTCAATTATTTTGCTGGCGAAAACCTCCAGCAACGTGCGTCAGAGGATTCTGCTAAAAGCCACTCCTTCTTTGCTCCTATTCTTCCTGTGGGTGTAGGGTTGAAATATGATGTATCTGACAAGGTTGCACTGAAACTTGAATGGATCAATCGTATTACTTTTACCGATTATCTTGATGGTTTCAGCAAAGCTGCTAACCCTAACAAAAATGACCGCTACAGTTCCATTATGCTTTCATTGAATTTTGCGTTGGGCAAAAACCATAAATCTTCGACTTCCCACAGCGGCAGCACTATTAACAACTATTATTACAACTACTATTACAGTTCGAAAAATAGTAAAAGTGAAAACTCGATGGCTACGAAGAATGGCGGAAATAAACAGAATTCATCGTCAACGTCGGCTGATAATGGTGAGCAACAAGGTACCGGTGAAAATTTGGCCATACAGGATGTTCAAAACAAGCTTGACCTGATAACTAGGAAATTGGATGACGTAAGTAGAGCGAACGCTGGTAGAGGTGGAAACGGTCAGGGAAATACTGATGTAGACAACGACTTTAACAACATGATTAAGTATGATAAGTATATTATTTATTTCAGTTTCGATCACTCTTATTTAGAAGGAGAGTCTTATACCAAACTTGATCAGATAGCGAATACGATGAAGGCTGACCCTAAGGTGAATGTGACATTGAGCGGATTTACTGACTTGAGGGGAAGTAATGATTATAACATGAAGTTATCAACAGCCAGAGCTGAAATATGTAGAGATTACTTGATATCACATAGCATAGATCCAAACCGAATTAAAACAGAGGCTTTTGGTAAAACTAAATATATTATTGGCAATCTAAGCAAAGAGCAGCAGTGGGTGAACAGAAGGGTAGAAGTGTATTTCAATTAGGTTGAAATAAAGATAAATAGGAAAACCAATCAACCAGATCCGGCTTTTTAACAGAGTTCGGGTCTGGTTTTTTTTATAACGGTCCAAACTACAAAGCGAACGAGCTCACCAGATTCTATTTTCTAATTCCTGATTCAATGTCGTTTAGTTAAGCTGTTTGAAAAAACAAAAGCATCTCGCTTGTCATCCCGAGGAACGAGGGATCTGGGGCTAACACTAACGAATACTATGCGTAAACAATCACGCAGATCCCTCCTTCGTCGGGATGACAAGCGGCCTTTCGTTCCTGGATATAGCAACCAAGTAATTGAAAAGTTGCTTAACTAAACGACATTGAATTCCTGATTTCTAACTCCTAACTATTTCACCAATCCTTCCTGTATCGCAATCTTCACTAATCCTGCAGTATTCTTTACATCTAATTTTTGTAAAAGATTATTGCGGTGGTTCTCTACAGTGCGAAGGCTAAGGAAAAGTTTATCTGCAATTTCCTGGTTTGTGTGTTCTTCAGTAATAAGTTGCAGGATTTCTTTTTCGCGGCGGGTAAGCTGTTTGGAATTTTGTGAGAAGAAATTATTGACAAGTTGCCTTGAAAGCGGCTCATATAAAAATTGTTCACCCGTATGTACGGTCTTTATCGCCTCCACCAATATCTCCGGGCTGGCATCTTTTAACAGATAACCCAGACAGCCTTTTTGCAACATTTTTTTTACCTGGATAAGTATATCAACATTAGTGAGAGCGATCATTTTTACATCAGGAAATTTCTTGCTGATGATACCGGCGACTTCGATACCATTTTTACCGGGCATTTGAATATCAAGTAATAAAACATCAGGTTGTTTGACTTCCAAGCCTTCGAGAAGACTGTCGCCATTAAGGTAGACGTCGGTCACGTTTATATCAGGGTGTAAAGCGAGGATTTTTTGCAAGCCATTTAATACAATAGAATGGTCATCCGCTATTGCCACATTTATCATATCAGTTGTATAGTTTCGGGTTGTGATTCGAATTCTAAATATACACTAGTTCCCTCATTTTTCCTGCTTTCAATGCTAATTGTTCCGTGGTTTGTTGTGATTCTATCTTGTATGCTTCGCATTCCCATTCCTTTAATGCCTTCTTCAGTTGACATCCCAATGCCATCGTCCTCAACTGTAACTGTAAAGCTGGTTTCATGGAAATTGAATTGCACAATGGCGTTTTTTGCGTCGGCGTGTCTAATAACGTTATGTATAAGTTCCTGAACGATACGGTAAATGGCCAGCTCAAATTCCGGAGCGAATTTTTTTGGTGTTCCGAAAATCTGAAAGCTGATGTCCGGCGCGTTGGATTTGGCTACACCATCACAGAAGTATTTCACTGCATCCACAAGGCCTTCCTCCAGAAGGATCTGGGGCATCATGTTATGGGCGGTTTTTCTTAGTTCAGAGGCTGCCTGCTCCAGTAGTTTAATACCATCCTGAAAATCCTCTCTATGTTGAGCTTCTACATTTTGCCTTGAGATCTCAAAATTCATTTTGGAAACAGCCAGCATTCCCCCAATGCCATCGTGAAGGTCACGCGCAATACGCGTTCGTTCTCTTTCTTCTCCACTAATGGCCGCATTCAGTTTTTCAATTTCAATCTGTTTGTTGAAGCTGTTAATTTTTTCCTGTTGTAATTTTTGTTTGTGAAGATTGTTGCGCTGCCATAACAGGAAAATAATCATGAGGCCAATTGTGATCAGCACAATAACGCCGATCCAAAAATTCTTCTTCCGAATCCTGCTTTCCGTTTCAGTTTTGGTAAGTTGTTGTTTAGCAATCTCCTTGTCTTTTTCAGAAATGCTGTAGCGCATCTCAAGCTGGCTGATCATGTCCAGCTTATCTTTCTGCATCAGGCTGTCGTGCAGTTTTGTGTACTTGTCTTTATACGCCAGCGCTTCATTAAATTTCCCAAGAGCCTCATAACATTCTGCCGCGGTTTCGTACCCGATAATAATTTCGTTATTCAGCACATTGTCATTTTTCCTGAGTTTATCCAGCGTATAGTTAATCAAGGAAAGCGCCTGCTCATATTCTTTTTGAAGGAACAACACCCTTGCGTGCATGATGTTTGTGATAGACATGTAGTACAAGAGGTATTGCTGGTTGCCGGGTTGTTTGCTGATGTCGATGATCTTCTGCACATACATCATTGCCTTGTCTGCATTCTTTTCCTGGAGATATATGGACGAAAGATTGAGGTAGATGGCGATTACTCTGGCAGTGTTGATGTTCTTTAAACTCTTTTTGTCAAGTATTTGTAAATAATAGTATCGCGCAGAATCGTATTGCTTGATGCCATGGTAATACATGCCTTCCAGAAAGCAAAGTTTAAGACGCGCCTCGGCTGTATCTTTCGTACGATATATTGCAGAACGGGCCTTGTCAATATATTCTTTTCCTATCCGCTGAAGATGTGTGGCGTTGTAATTGATATCTATCAGAAAGGCAGTAAGTTTTACATAAGCATTGATCTCGAACACCGGATCATTGATCTCAGGGTTTTTTATATCATCTGCCAGAAAGAAAAAATAATATCCTGCGGAATCGCGAATGCCTTTTTCCTGCAATGAAGTGCCAAGCAGTAAATGGATTTTCGCTTTAAGTTTTACGTCGTTTAAATTGTATTTGTCGTAAATGTTTTGGGCGAGGTTGCCATAATAAACGGCTCTGTTGATATCGTTGCCAAAATACCAGTTGCCGAGTCCGGCAAGCGCAAAAGCAATCCCTTTGCTGTAGTGAAGTTTATAACTCTCATCGAGAGCGGTTGAAAGATTCTGAAAGGCTGTTGAAGGTACAGAAAGATCCTCTCCTTTGTGTATCAATGAAAGAATGGCAGTTGTATCGTTTTCGCCAATGTTCTCGAAATTTTCATCTCCATTTGCTTGCGCTGAAGTTGTACAAAACGCGAAAAAAATGAACAGTAAAAGAAAAATATTTTGGCACGAGGAGAAGCATTTCTTCCTGAGCCTGCAAAACAGGTTTGTCATCTACATTAGTAATGGTTAATTGTCTTTACAGGAGAGCCTTACATATGATAAAGTACGATATAAACTTGCATTGAAAATATAGGTGTAACTACCCAATTTTATAATGGAGTAGAAGGGCTTATTGATAAATTGTAAGGTTGACAATAATTTTGAGCTTTCTCAATTGTAATCGTAGTTAAAACGAAAAAATCGGTTTAACCCTAAAGCCGCCCCTCCTAAACCCGGGTGGCTTTTTCACCTTATTAAGAATTAGGAATCCGGCAGACGAAGGCTCTTATAATTTGGATAGCAGCTCGATGCTACAATGTAAATTACTGGAGCCTTTGTGTTGCTTGTCATTCATTATTTGTGGCCACAACGCTCACGGCGATCCATTTCCTAATTGATTTATAACTTCATCCTGACTTTTGATTTTGTCCTTGTTGAAGGCGGAGATGTGCGGTCATTGCTACAGGCAATGAAAATGTTCGTGGATAATAGAATAATAATAGCAATCAGTGCTTTCATGGTTGGAGGGTTTTATGGTGTAGTGAGTAAGATATGAAATAGCTAAAGTTTCATAATACCGCTTGTGACATTTAGAAAAGAATTAAGAATTGATTGACTGTTCGAGAAATAAAAAGCCGCTTTCTTGCCATCCCTCGTTCCTCGTAATGACAAGCGGTCTTTCACTATCGACATTGGCAACACTTACGGTGACCTCCAATTCTTAATTCTTAATTGAACTTCCTCGTTTCACCAAAAAAGTTAATTTTACCACCTATGCTATCAAACAAAGCGCAGTACGCCATCCATGCATTAACGTATTTGGGTGAGCGATATCAGCAAGGATATATACCGATCAATCAAATCGCGGAAGAAAGGAAGATTCCCTATAAGTTTCTTGAGGCCATTTTATTGGAATTGAGAAAAGCTGGCATTTTGGGAAGTCGCACCGGAAAGGGCGGCGGCTATTATCTAACCAAAGCACCAGAAGAAATCATGCTGGTGCAGATCATGCGGGCAATGGACGGTCCAGTGGCACTCCTGCCGTGTGTGAGTAAAGTATTTTATGAGCCTTGTCGCATTTGTCCCTACCCGGAGCCGAAATGTCCCATCAGAGGTGCCTTTTTAGAGGTGCGCGATGTAACCTTAAAAGTACTGGGTGGGAAGTCATTACGCGATCTAATAAATAAAGATGTAAATTTTCCATCTGATTTTTCTATTTGATAATCAATTGGATAAAAAATTTTCTAATAATTCCTATAAAAATTATAGGAGATATAGGGAATACTCTTTATTTTCGTACCACTAATCGAATATGGTATTAAACATGTCACATATTAAATGTTGTTGTTCACGGTAGCTTGCCGGGGGGCCGAACATTTATGTACGTTTTTACATTGCCCTTCTTAACGGAGGGCTTTTTATTAAAAATCAGCCATGAGTAACGAACAGTTCACGATAACATCACCATTATTTACTGCTAACGAGAAGCAGCAGGTGCAACAATTATTAAAGAGTTTTGAACCGCAGCAACTGCAATGGCTTGCCGGATATTTAACCGGATTGAACCAGGCAAACAAGCAAATACTTGACCTTCTAAACCAGTTCCCTAACGTGCAGGAGACGGTCGCGCCGGCTGAGGTTGCAAATGTTTCGGCCACACCAGTGACCGTTTTGTTTGGTTCCAAATCCGGCAACAGCAAGAGTGTAGCGAAATCTTTACATGAAAAATTGGTGGCAAGGGGTTTATCTGTTTCCCTTCAGGACATGAACCAGTACAATGCCACAAAGTTGAAAGACGAAAAATACCTGCTCGTTATCGTTAGTACCCACGGTGAAGGAGATCCTCCTCCGGCAGCTGAAGATCTACATGCGTTTATCCACAACCGTAAAGCACCTAAACTTGGTGGCGCAAAATATGCAGTACTTGCACTGGGCGATCAGAGTTATGTTAACTTCTGCCAGACTGGGAAAGACTTTGACAAACGTTTGGCAGAACTGGGCGGCGATAGAATTGCCGACAGGGTAGATGCTGATGTGGACTTTGAAGAAGCCGCTGAACAATGGATCGAAAATGTTACTACCAAATTACTAGCACAGCTTAATCATACAAACGGTACTTCCGTTGTGGCAAAATCAACTGTAGCAACAGTAGCAGCGCCTGCAGTGAAGAAAGTTGTTTACAATAGAAAAAATCCTTTTGCAGCAACCGTTCTTGAGAAAGTGCAATTGAACGGTCGCGGTTCGCAAAAGAAAACATATCATTTGGAGCTGTCACTCGAAGGCAGCGGCTTGACATATTTGCCAGGTGACACTGTTGGTATTTTTGCAAAAAATAATTCCACACTGGTAAGCGAAGTGTTGGCACAAACCAAATGGGATGGCGCTTCTACACTCGTTTACAAAGATCACTTACTTTCTCTCGAAGAAATTCTTACAAGTCATGTAGAGTTAACAACAGTTTCCGGTGTATTGCTGGAGAAATTGTTGCACTATGCGGAGCAAAAGAAAAATGAAAAAGATGCGGCGGCATTAAAAACCATTCTCGACAACAAAAAAGAATTGGTTGCTTTTCTTTACGGAAAAGATGTGCTTGACATCGTTCTTGATTATGCCCACGGCATCACTGCAGAAGAGTTCATCAACCTTGCATTGCCATTACAAGCGAGACTGTATTCTATCGCATCTTCCATCAAAGAGCATGAAGAGGAAGTGCATTTAACCATCGGGCAGGTATTGTTTGAAACCTGCGGAAGGGCACGCAAAGGTGTTTGCTCGAACCACATTGCGGAGTTGTTGAATGTTGGCGATTCTGTAGATGTTTTCATAGAAAAAAACGAATCTTTCCGTTTACCGGAAAATGAAAATACGCCGGTGATTATGGTTGGCCCTGGCACTGGTATCGCGCCTTTCAGAGCTTTCGTTGAAGAAAGAGCGGCGACAGGAGCAAAGGGAAAAAACTGGTTGTTCTTTGGTGATCGCAATTTCACCACCGACTTCCTTTACCAGCTTGAATGGCAGCGTCACCTGAAAAGCGGAGCGCTTACGCAAATGAATACAGCGTTCTCCCGCGACACCGATAAAAAAATTTATGTACAACATCGCTTGCAACAAAATGCGGTGGAAATATATAAATGGCTGAAAGAAGGCGCTCACTTCTACATCTGCGGTGACGCCAAACAAATGGCGAGGGACGTGCGAAACACATTGATCGACATCGTAGAAAAACAAGCAGCCATCAGCCACGAAGAAGCCGTGCATTTTGTGAAAGAATTGATTAAGGCTGGACGCTTACAAGAAGACGTCTACTAAGAAAAGGAACACAGATGACGCAGATTGTCATGATTTGCGCTGATCTTTTAAACAAGAAATCTAAAAGTAATCTTAACAGGAAGCTGATTTTAAATCTTGATAAATCTTGAGAATCATGAAAATCAGCGTTCCTTTCTAACCATCAACTTGTTATGAACGAAGATAAAAGCAAACTTTCCGAAGTAGAGCATATAAAAGAGAGAAGTCAATACCTGCGTGGTACATTGCCTGAGAGCCTGGACGACCAGGTGTCTGGTAACTTGTTTGCGCAGGATCAGCAACTCATAAAATTTCACGGTTCATATGTACAGAGCGACCGTGAGTTAGACAAAGAGCGCAAGGCGCAAAAGCTGGAGCCCTTGTATTCGTTCATGATCCGTGTGCGTGTACCGGGTGGTGTGGCTACGCCAAAACAATGGATCGACCTCGACAATATTGCTGATAAATACGGCATGCCTACGCTGAAACTCACAACAAGACAGGCTTTCGAGTTGCACAGCATTCTAAAGCATAACCTGAAAAATACGATCAAAGAGATCAATGATTCATTGTTGAGCACCATCGCAGCCTGCGGTGATGTGAACAGAAACGTGATGAACACAGTGAATCCAAACACCAGCTACATTCACGATGATGTGCAGGATGTTGCAAGACAAATCAGCGATCACCTGAACCCAAGAACTTCTTCTTACTATAAAATATGGTTGAATGATGAAGTGGTTGCGGGCAATGGTTTAACAGAAGAAATAGAAGAACCGATCTACGGAAAAGTATATCTGCCAAGAAAATTCAAGATCACACTCGCAATTCCTCCGTACAACGATACAGACGTTTTTGCGCATGACCTTGGTTTGATCGCAATAGAAAAAGACAAAAAACTGCTCGGCTTCAATATCAGCGTTGGTGGCGGTATGGGAATGACTTTCGGTGACAACACAACGCATCCTCGTCTTGGCAATGTAATTGGTTTTGCACCAACCGACAAGGTTGTTGACGTGTGCGAAAAAATATTGACCATTCAACGCGACTACGGCAACAGGGAAAATCGTCGTTTATCGAGAATGAAATATACCATTGAAAGAATTGGTTTGGACTTCTTTACAGTGGAACTCAATAAAAGATTAGGCTACGATATCGAACCGGCAAGACCATTCAAATTCACTACTAACGGCGATAGTTATGGTTGGGTGAAAGGCGCCAATGGTAAATGGTTCATCACGCTGTTTGTAGAAGGCGGCCGCGTAAAAGACACGGAGAAATATCCGCTTCGTACCGGTCTTCGTGAGATCGCAAAAATCAGCGATGGTGATTTCCGCCTCACTGGTAACCAAAACGTAGTGCTTGGAAACATCAGCGATAGGAAGAAACCAGAGATCGACAAGCTTTTAAAGCAGTACAATATTTTACCTGAGCAGGATAAAACGCCTTTGAGACTGCATTCTATGGCTTGCGTAGCGCTGAATGTTTGTCCGCTGGCAAATGCCGAAGGTGAAAGATACCTCCCAGAACTGGTAGACAAAATCGAAGGTTTGCTTGGAAAACATAAACTCCAAAACGAGCCGATCACCATTCGTATGACCGGTTGCCCTAACGGTTGCGGTCGTCCCTACTTAGGTGAAATTGGCTTTGTAGGAAGAGCTCCTGGAAAATACAACCTTTACCTCGGTGCATCTTTCGAAGGTGACAGGATGAACGTTCTTTACAAAGAATCATTAAGCGAAGAAGAGATCTTGAACACGCTCGATCCGCTGATCGGCCAGTTTGCCGCGGAAAAAGGGAAAGACGAGCATTTCGGAGACTTCCTGGTAAGAAAAAAAGTAATTGAACATAAGAATTTGACCACAGATTTTCATGGAGAGTGAGCAATAATGTACGATGTACGGAGTACGATGTACGAATTTCTTCACAGTGGTACATCCAAATGGATTTCGAACACCGTACTTCGTACATCGTACACGGTTTCTCTCGATTAGAAAATGAGTTAAAAAAATAGGACTTTTGTAATATGAATACGCCAAAGAAAATACGATCTAAAGTGTACATCACGGGAGCCGGTCCTGGCGATGAAGGCTTGCTGACGTTGAAGGCAAAAGAAGTATTACAAAAAGCCGATGTTGTTTTGTACGACAACCTTGTAAACCGTCGCTTGCTTGACTTTTGCAAACCGGAAGCAAACAAGATTTATGTAGGCAAATTGCCTTTTGCATGTGCAAACAGGCAAGACGCCATTCATGAAAAACTGCTGGAGTACGCTGTAGATGGCAATATCGTCGTTCGTCTCAAAGGTGGTGATCCATTCGTATATGGCCGAGGCGCGGAAGAAGCGGATTATTTGATAAAACACGGAATTGATTTTGAAATAATTCCCGGTGTAACGGCCGGTATTGCGGTTCCTGCTTATGCGGGTATACCGGTCACACATCGTGAAGCATCGACAGGAGTGTTGTTTGTAACGGCACATCAAAAAGAAACTGCCGATAAACAAATCATCAACTGGCCTTTGCTCGCAGCGTTCGACGGAACGATAGTGTTTTACATGGGCGTGAAAAATTTACCGCAGGTAGTACAAAACCTATCTGCTCACGGTAAATCTACAGATACACCCATCGCAATCATCGAGCATGGAACTACGCCACTGCAAAGAACAGTAACCGGCACACTTGACAACATTGAAAGCCTTGCAGCTGAAAAACAAATCGGCATGCCAGCGCTGATCGTTGTAGGTGAAGTGGTAAAATATCACAAACCTTTAGAGTGGTTCGAAAGCAAGCCGCTCACACACAAACATATTTTGCTGACACATGCCAGCAACTCTTTGAAAAATTTGTATGCTGATCTTGTTGCAGAAGGCGCTATGGTTACACATGTTCCTTTGATCGACATAGAAATTGCAGAAGAGAACGAAGCATTGCAAAACGAAATTGCAAATCTGCATCAATACAACTGGCTGGCGTTTACATCTGTTGCCGGTGTGCACGCTTTTTTCAAACACCTGGCCAAAGCAGGAAAAGACGCACGCTATCTGCACAATTGCAAAGTGGCGACTGTAGGCAAAGAAACCAGAACAGTATTGAAGCACTATGGCATTGACAGCGATGTAACGCCAAATATTTTCACAGGACAACAAATGGCGCTTTATCTGTTACATCAATGTCCGCAGCCTTACGAATTGCATTTGCTGCATCCAACAAGCAACAAAGCCTTGACAGGTTGGATAGAAGACTTGCGCCAACTTGGAGCAACTGTTACGCAAGTAACAGCTTATGAAAATACAGAACCTGATTTTGATGAAGGCGAACTGAAGCAATTGCAATCAAAATTCGATGCGATCACTTTTGCAAGTCCATCAGCAGTAGATGCAGTTGAAAAATTACTAGCAGAAAACAAACTTGATTTTGATAAAGCAAATGTGGTGTTCTCCATTGGCCCGAGCACAACAGCAGCTTTGAAGAAAGCAGGTTTTACAAACATAACAGAATCGTTTGCGGCAAATGGCGATGCACTGGCAAAGACAATTGTGTCAAACAGTATAGAACAACATCTGTCCACCCTAAACAACTAATAAACGAATATGGCGAATCAATATCCCGGATATATACTCAGCAAAAACATTCCTCAGAAAGAGGCGGTAATAAAGTTTGCACAGGATGTGATCAATTATCTTTTCCCAATTGTGGAAAATGAACAGGCATTTCTTAACAAGCACCAACGCAAAGCAGAGGCTTTGAAAAACGGCTTGCTTGATATTCTATACTCATTTGATGAAAAGAGCAAATACTATGAAGCAAATATTTGCGATCCGTTTTTTTCATCTTTGAACGAGATAAAAGAAGAGTTGGTGATTGATGCAAATGCATTGTTGGAATTCGATCCGGCTGCAAAAAGCATTGATGAAGTGATCATTACTTATCCCGGATTTCTTGCAGTAGCGGCGTACAGAATTGCGAACAAACTCTGCAGTTTGAAATTGCCGATAGTGCCACGCATCATTACGGAATGGGCGCATTCAGTAACAGGCATTGACATTCATCCCGGTGCAACTATTGGAGTGCCTTTTATTATTGATCATGGAACAGGTGTGGTAATTGGAGAAACAACGGTGATCGGAAAGAACGTGAAACTATACCAGGGCGTTACGTTGGGCGCATTGGCGGTAAAAAAAGAAACAACTGGTCAGCGTCACCCAACTATTGAAGATGGCGTGATCATTTATGCCAACAGCACAATCCTTGGCGGCGAAACTGTGATAGGCCGCGACTCAATTGTAGGAGGAAACTGTTTTGTCACCTACAGCATTCCGGCGCACAGCATCGCTTATCACCAACCCGTGGTAACTGTAAAAGATAAGAGAGATTATAACGAACCGTTGAATTGGGTGATTTAAAATATAAAAATTAAAAAGTAAAAAGTCAAAAATGGATATTTCCGAAAGATGAAAAACAAAACCAGATAGTCACGCTATTTTGACTTTTGCTTTTTGAGTTTTTGACTTTAACTCCAACCAAAAAATAAAAACGAAAAACAATGATCGCTAACAACATTCTAGAAACAATTGGTAATACACCCCACGTAAAGATCAACAGACTGTTTGGTGATAAACATAAAGTGTACGTAAAACTGGAGCGAGCCAATCCTGGCGCCAGCATTAAAGATCGTATTGCATTGGCAATGATCGAAGATGCAGAGAAGAAAGGCTTGTTGCACAAAGACAGCGTTATCATAGAACCAACATCTGGTAACACTGGTATCGGCCTTGCAATGGTAGCAGCAGTAAAAGGTTACAAAATCATTTTGGTAATGCCCGAAAGCATGAGCATCGAACGCAGAAGATTGATGAGTTTGTACGGTGCTTCTTTCGAACTGACTCCAAGAGAGAAAGGTATGAAAGGCGCTATTGAAAAAGCAAAAGAACTTGTTGAAGCAACTCCACATGCATGGATGCCGCAACAATTCGATAACCCTGCAAACACAGAAGTGCATCGTCAAACAACTGCTCAGGAAATTTTGAAAGATTTTCCAAACGGTGTTGATTACATCATTACAGGTGTTGGTACAGGTGGTCACATCACAGGTGTGGCGGAAGTGTTGAAAGCGAAATTCCCTAAAACAAAAGTATTTGCGGTAGAGCCGGAATTGTCACCAGTATTAAGCGGTGGTAGCCCGGGGCCTCACCCATTGCAAGGTTTAGGAGCAGGTTTTATTCCTTCAATTTTGGATACAAAAATATTGGACGGTGTTATAGAAGTAGGTAAAGAAGAATCTTTCGACTACGCACAACGTGCAGCAAAAGAAGAAGGTCTGTTCATCGGTATTTCAAGCGGCGCAGCATTAGCAGCAGTAGCGAAAAAATTGGGTGAAATTCCGGAAGGCAGCACAGTGTTAACGTTTAACTATGATACAGGAGAAAGATATTTGTCTATCGACGGACTTTTTTAGTTGATGCTTCGCATCTTTTTTGCCACAGAGACACAGAAGCACTGAAAGGAAGTTGGAGGAAAAAGGAATTTAAAGTAATTGTGTTTCTGAAAATAAAATCTCTGTTCCTCTGTACTTCTGTGGCAAATCTCAAATTAAAAACTATGAGTGAAAATATTTCAAAGACTTTGCAGGATATCATCGATGCTCTCGAGCCGTTAACAGCTGAAGAGCGCTTGCAGAAAATAGTTTCCTTGTATAATGAAGGCGTTGTTTTCTCAACATCTTTAGGACAGGAAGATCAAGCGATCTCTTATATGATTGCAAAGCAAAAACTTCCGATAGGAATATTCACGCTGGATACAGGAAGACTTTTTCAGGAAACATATGAGTTGATCGATAAAACGATCGCCCGTTACAAAGTGCCTGTTAAAGTGTATTTCCCTAATGCGGCACGTGTAGAGGAAATGGTAAATGCGAAAGGCACAAACAGTTTCTACGAGTCTGTTGAAAACCGCAAAGAATGTTGCTTCATTAGAAAGGTAGAACCGTTGAACAGAGCATTGCAAGGGGCAAAAATCTGGATCACCGGTTTGCGGGCGGACCAGTCGGCAAACAGAAACGAAGTGAAGGTAGCAGAGTACGATGCAGCGAGAAACCTGATTAAAATCAACCCACTAATTGACTGGACTTTTGAACAGTTATTACAATATCTTGCGGCTAACAACATTCCTTACAATCCACTGCACGACAAAGGATTTTTGAGCATCGGATGTCAGCCTTGCACAAGAGCAATCGAGCCGGGAGAGGACATCAGAGCCGGAAGATGGTGGTGGGAAACCTCTCAAAAAGAGTGCGGATTGCATGGCGTGAATGTAGCAGAGAAAGTGCGGTCGTGAATGGGCGCTTATTATTCACGTTTCACATTGACCGTTGACGAACAGAATTTTTTAAATGAAATAAAATCATAAACCAAGCCGACAATTCATGATTTTCGTCAGCTTGGTTAACTTAAACCAAATAGAATGTCAAGTAAAAGTATTCCGTCTTTTCCACGCAGCCTTGAGGATGAAAGCATCTATATACTAAGGGAAGTGGCTGCGCAGTTTGAACGTCCTGCGTTGTTGTTTAGTGGAGGTAAAGACTCAATTACACTCGTTAGATTGGCACAAAAAGCTTTTTGGCCTGGAAAAATTCCTTTTCCATTGGTGCATGTTGATACTGGTCACAACTTTCCTGAAACAATCGCTTTTCGTGACTGGCTCGTGAAAGAAACCGGTGCAGAACTGATCGTGCGTTATGTACAGGATAGCATTGATGCAGGAAAAGTAAAAGAAGAAACAGGTAAATATGCAAGCCGTAACGCTTTGCAGACTGTTACCTTGTTAGATACCATTGAAGAATTCAAATTTGATGCTTGTATAGGTGGTGCGAGAAGAGATGAAGAAAAGGCGCGTGCAAAAGAAAGAATCTTCTCTGTGAGAAATGATTTCGGTCAGTGGGATCCTAAAAAACAAAGACCGGAATTATTTGGTTTGCTAAACGGAAAGATTAACCGTGGAGAAAACGTACGTGTGTTCCCAATCAGCAACTGGACAGAGCTTGATGTGTGGACCTACATAAAAGAAGAAAATCTTCAAATTCCTTCCATCTATTATTCACACGAAAGAAGCGTGATCACAAGAGATGGCATGTTGTGGCCAAAATCTGAATATTTGAACACAACTGAACAGGAAGTTCCGTTCAATCATACAGTTCGATTCCGCACAGTAGGTGATATGACCTGTACAGCTGCAGTAGCATCTACAGCAGATAATATCGACGATATCATTACCGAAATTCTTGCAGCAAAAATCTCTGAACGCGGCGCCCGCATGGACGATCAGCGCAGTGAAGCAGCGATGGAGCAGAGGAAGAAAGACGGGTATTTTTAAATTAATAATTAATAATTAAGAATTAATAGGGTGATCATCAAGATTAATTCGAAGTTGCTAAATGGTTGAAAAACAGTGAAGCTCTCTTCAAATCGGCGGTTTACCCTATTAATTATTCTTTATTAATTATTAATTACCCAGTTCTTTGAAAAGGCGGTTTTGGAAAATAAAAAATAAATTCTACTAAATTAGTAGGATAATAAAATAAGACTCTTATTTTTGTGTCATCAATACTCTACCTATTTAGTAGAATTATGAAAAAACAAAATGTTACATATATGATCTTATCAGCTAAGAGATGCTGCCCTTGTGGGCAATATTTGTAAACCACCGCGTCCGGCATCCTGCGGACATCATCGATAAGACATAGTAATAAGATTCTACATAGAAAATTTTCCAAAAATTAACCGCTTTCTTCAATGAAAAAGTCATTTATCAATAACATTAAAATTGTTATAGTCATTTTAGTCTCTACATTAATATTTACCAATGCGAAGGCCCAGTTGAATGGCGCCATTGAGGTGTCGGGCAAAGTAACCGACGACCGTCAATTGGCATTGGATGGTATTTCTATACAGATTAAAGGAACCAACACAGGAACTGTAAGTGATAGCCTCGGTAATTTCAAATTGGTTACAGCAAAACAACCTCCATTCGTTTTAGTGCTCACAGGCGTTGGCTTTGCACCAAAAGAAGTAAACGTAAAATCATTAAGCGATAAAATCAGGGTCCAACTTTTCACACAAACCTTTTATGCAAACGAAGTAGTAGTAACTGCGAGCCGTCAGTCTGAAAAGATAATGCGTTCTCCGGTTGCAATTGAGAAACTTGATATCCGCGCATTAAAGGAAACTCCGGCGCCGTCTTTCTACGATGCATTGGGTAACGTAAAAGGTGTTCAGCTTACCACTTCTTCTCTCACATTTAAAGTACCTAACACAAGAGGCTTCAACATTCCAAACAACTTCCGCTTCATGCAGCTAGTAGACGGCGTGGATATGCAAGCCGCTACATTGGGTGTGCCGTTGGGGAATGCGATCGGGCCAACTGAGTTGGACATCCAAACAGTGGAAATTACTCCCGGTGCAGCTTCTGCATTGTACGGCATGAACGCGATCAACGGGATGGCTAACCTCATTACAAAAAATCCTTTTCAATACCAGGGCTTGAGCATCTATCAAAGAACAGGTTTTAATCATGTTGATGGTATTGATCATTCTCCTTCCTTATTGACAGAATCAGCTTTGCGTTATGCAAAAGCTTTCAACAATAAATTCGCTTTCAAATTAAACGTAGATTATTTGCGTGGTACCGACTGGCGTTCTGACAATCATAGCGACCAGAATCCAAACAACTTAAAATCTGCTAACCCTCAGTTCCCTGAATTGAACAATGCAAATGCAGCGTTTGATGGTTGGAACAAGTACGGCGATGATGCCCTTGCAGGTAGTAACACGGTTTCCATCACTGGTTTAAATATCAACGGACAGGCAAACCAAACACTGACAGTGGCTCGTACGGGTTATTGGGAAAAAGACCTGGTGAGTCCGACCGTTGACAACCTGAAATTGGACGGATCTGTTTACTATCGTTTTACACCAAAAACAGAAATCTCCTATAGCTACCGTTTCGGTAAAATGGATGGTGTTTTCCAACGTGGTAACAAAGTGCAGCTTGATAACGTGCGTGTGCAAAATCACAAGTTGGAATTGAAAGGACAAGACTTTTTAGTACGCACTTATGTGTCTCTTGAAAATACAGGAGACTCGTACAACGTGAAACCTCTTGCAGACAACCTTGATCTGTACAGCGGTGGAAGCGCGACTGCGTGGAGTGCAAAATATAAAACGGCTTTACAACAATACGGTACCAGTCATGGCGGAGCATTGAACTCCAGTAATCTTGCAGAGGCAACCATCTTCGCTCGTCAGGCAGCAGATGCAGGACGCGTAGAGCCGGGCACAAAAGAATTCAATGATCTGGTAAATACCATTCGCCACATCAATAACTGGGATATTAAATCGTCTGCTATTCCTGATGCGCCTGTAACGGGCGGTGCAGCTTTGATTCAGAAAAGCCGCATGTATCATGCAGAAGGTCAGTGGGATCTTTCACGTCACGTAAAGTATTTCAACCTTTTGATTGGTGCAGATACGCGTATCTATGAAATTATTCCTGACGGCAACAACTTCGTAGATTTCAGCAGACCAATCGATCAGCGTAACAAGCCTGTAATGGTTGACGGCAAAGTGCCCGATTCCAGCAACTTTGGTGCAAATGTATACTACAAGAAATTCGGTGGCTTTGCACAGGTTACTAAAACATTCTTCGACGAGAAACTGAAATTATTCGGTTCTTTAAGATATGATTATAACCCTGAGTTTACCGGAAAATTCACACCGCGCATAGCCGCAGTATATACGGCTAACAAAATTCATAATTTCCGTTTCACTTATCAACAGGGTTATCGTTTCCCGGCATTGTTTGAAGCATTGTCTTACGTAAACAATGGTCGAGTGAAACGTGTGGGTAGCCTTCCTTATATCAACGAAGGACTTGGGTATTTGAATAATAGCTATACACAACAATCTGTTATCAACTTTAACGCAGCAGTGAAGGCGCAGGGCAATACCGATGCAGCGGCATTGGCAAACAGGAATTTACTTGTTTGGGCAAATCTTCCAAATGCTACACCTGAAAAGATCAACTCATTTGAAGTTGGTTACAAAACAGTATTGTTTGAAAATAAAGTGATCGTAGATATCGACGCATACTCAAATGTTTACACAGGTTTTCTCGGCCAGGTGCAAGTATATGTACCTAAGGGAGAAACAGTGGGTTCTGATGCTGCAGTAATCGCAATGCTTGACCGCAACCGCGATGCAACAACCGCAAGTGGTGGCAACTCAGCGAGCAAGGGTCAGGATCGCTATCGTGTGTATACGAACGCAAAAAATAAATATCACAGTTACGGGTCAGCTTTGGCGGTTACTTATAATTTTTATAAGAAATTTACAATCTCTGGTAACGTAAGCTATAACGATATTAAAACCAATGCTACGAACGACGTTTTTGTAACAGGGTTTAATACGCCAAAATGGACGACGAACGTATCATTTGGTAATCGTGAAGTAATAGAAAATGTTGGCTTTAATATTGTGTGGAAATGGCAGGATTCGTTCCTTTGGGAAAGTCCTTTGGTAACCGGTAAAGTAAATGCATTCAATACAATTGATGCGCAGGTAACATACAGTTTGCCAAAATTGAGAAGCACGGTTAAAGTAGGAGCAGCGGATCTGTTTAACAATAGATATTATCAATATGCAGGCGGCCCGACAATTGGTGGATTGTATTACGCAACGATCATAGTGGACGGCTTGTTCCAGGGAGACAAGTAGGGGTTTATCGCATAAACCCAATGAATTAATTATGCAAGAAACACGAACGACAGAAAATAATTTATATCCTGTTTTTCTGAAACTGGAGAACCTTCACCTACTGATAGTGGGTGGAGGTTTTGTCGGTACAGAGAAAATGACTTCTGTAATGAACTGCTCTCCGGATGCAAGAGTTACAGTCGTGGCAAGGGAAATCAGCGCGGATATAAGAAACATGGTAATTGGCAATGACAACGTCGTGTTGCTGGAAAAACCTTTCGAAGCATCTGATCTTGATGGTAAGGACCTTGTTTTCGCAGCTACAGCAGACAGATCTTTAAATGCAGAAGTTAAAGCTGAAGCAGCAGAAAGAGGTATACTTGCCAATGTTGCCGACACGCCTGATTTATGTGATTTTTATTTGAGTAGCATTGTAAACAAAGGGCACTTAAAAATCGCCGTAAGCACAAATGGCAAATCACCTACCGTTGCAAAAAGATTGAAAGAAGTGTTCAATGAAATGCTTCCTGATGAATTGGAACAGGTATTGGACAACATGCAGCACATAAGACAAAGCCTTAACGGTGATTTTCACAACAAAGTGCAGCAGCTGAACAACATCACCAAAGTGTTGGTAGATAATCAAACACCGGTTGAAACGCCGCTTACAGTTGACCAGCCACCAATGGTAAGCGATAAAAAATGGAAACGCATTGTAACCTGGTGCATTTTTGCTTTTGTGTTCATGGTTATCGGGCATGCCATTCTTTCTTATATACCATTTAAAGAAATAGCTGACTTTGGTAAAACAGCGCTTGGAAATATCGACCACGGTTGGTTTTTACTCATGCTGTTAACGGGCTTTCTGGCTCAGTTTGTAGATGGTGCGTTGGGTATGGGTTATGGCGTTATTTCAACGAGCATTTTGCTTTCTGTTGGGGTAAATCCGGCTATTGTGAGTAGCCGAGTGCACTCTGCACGTGTGTTCTCGAGCGCAGTGTCAGGATATAGCCACCGTAAGTTTGGTAATGTAAATAAAAAGCTATTCAAGGCATTGGTAGTACCGGGGTGTATTGGAGCGATCGGGGGAGCGGTACTGGCTGTATATGCGAAGGAATCTGCACACATAGTAAGGCCAATACTTTCAGTGTACACTTTGTACCTGGGCATCCGTATCATAACAAAGGCATTTGCAAAAAGGAGAAAAGAAGGTAAGATAAAACATGCCGGATGGCTCGCTTCCGCAGGTGGTTTCATGGATGCCTTTGCAGGCGGCGGCTGGGGCTCATTGGTAACGAGTACATTATTATCAAAAGCAAAAAATCCACGTTACGTCGTTGGATCAGTTTGTTTGACAGAATTTTTTGTGGTGCTGTCAAGTACACTCACTTTTTTCATTCTTTTGAAAAGTTTGCCTTTGACAGATATTGCCGGTCTTATCATTGGTGGTTTGATAGCAGCGCCAATAGCAGCGAGATTAGTTGGTAAAATACCAATGAAATATATGCTCTTCGCAGTAGGCGGTTTGGTAAGTTTATCGAGCTTGAGAATATTGTGGATGGCAGCCTTGGAATTTTTAAAATAATAACGGTGGATAGTTGTACGAAGTACGATGTACGGTGTACGAAATTGTTCAGAATATAACACACGAATGAATTTCGTACATGGTACATCCCACATCGTACACACACTAAAACTCTTAACGAACAGTAAAACTATGGAAGTACTTAGAATTGCAACAGCAGGTAGTGTAGATGATGGTAAAAGTACATTGATCGGAAGATTGTTGTATGAAACCAATAGCATTACAACAGATAAACTCGAGGCAATTGAAAAAGCCAGCAAAAGAAGAGGTGTGGATTATCTTGATCTTAGCCTTTTAACAGATGGCCTCATTGCAGAGCGTGAACAAGGTATCACGATTGATGTAGCGCACATTTATTTCTCTACACCCAAAAGAAAATACATTATTGCAGATACGCCGGGTCACGTGGAGTACACAAGAAATATGATTACCGGTGCAAGCAACGCGCAGGTAGCAATCATTCTTGTAGACGCAAGAAATGGTATTGCAGAGCAAACATATCGTCACTTCTATATTACCAACCTCTTACACATTTCCAATGTAGTGGTGTGCGTGAACAAAATGGATCTGGTAAATTATTCGCAAGAGCAATTCGAGAAGATCAAAGATGAATTCAAAGCATTGTCTGGAAAAGGAAACTTCAAACAACAGCATTTGCAGTTCATTCCAATCGCTTCTTTATTTGGTGATAATATTGCTTCAATATCTTCAAATATGTCATGGTATCAAGGTCCGGCATTGCTTGAGCACCTTGAAACTCTTGAGTGGCACACAGAAGAAAATGAATTGCCGGCAAGGTTCCCCGTTCAGTATGTGATCCGTCCGAAATCTAATGAGCATCATGATTTTAGAGGTTTCTCCGGAAAGCTGGCAAGTGGTGTTTTGAAAAAAGGCGATAGAGTTGTTGCTCTCCCTTCTTTGAGAGAATCTAACATTAAAGATATTTTCCGCTACGATGTTTCTGTTGATCATGCGGAAGCAGGTGATAGCGTTGTAATTACTTTGGAAGATGAAATCGACCTGAGCCGCGGCGACATGCTGGTGCTGCAAAATCAACAGTTTCATTCTACAAAAGAATTATCAGCCCAGGTTTGCTGGCTAGATCATGAAGCATTGGTTCCTGGCAAAAACTATTTGCTGCAACATGGCATCAACCGCGTGAAAGCAAAAGTAGGCAACCTGTTCAGTAGCATCAACGTGCAGGATTTCAATCATGTGGAAGATGTTAGCAAGCTTGGCTTGAACGAGATTGGTTTTATTTCTATTAAAACTGCGCAGCCTGTATTTGCCGATAAATATGCTGAGAACAAGCAAAACGGTTCTTTCATTTTAATCGATGAATACAGCAACAATACTGTGGGCGTGGGTTTTGTAGTGTAGGAGAGAAATTTTTGATTGACAAGAAAAAGGAACTGTTAGTTGACAGTTCCTTTTTTTATGTATAAGATTTTACAGATAAAGACGCTTTCTACTTTTTATTCGGAACCTTGAAAAACACACCCAGCTGCGCAGTTCTGTTTTCCAGTTTTTTATCCCATGTCATCGTTGGCAGATTCGTTACACCTAAATTATACCTGAAAAATACTCCGACAGGTAGTTTGGGAATTTGATAGCCTGCACCAAAATTAATATCAAAACCTTGCTTTTTGTAACTATCGGTATTGGTAGTTTCACCAGTGAAAGTCTCATGTGAGCTGTTGGTGCTTCTATATGAGCGTTTAGCCGACAGCAGAAAATCCAGCTGAAAACCTGCTTCCAGAAAAAAATCTTTAGAAAGCCGGTATTGTAATAAAACAGGAACAGAAAAGTAATTTAATCTTTGTTCCTCTGTGGTCTCATTACCTGTTCCGGGCCACTTTAAGTAAGTTTTAGAGCCGTACATATTAAAGTTCGCCTCTGGTTGAATCGAAAATTGTGACGAAAGTTCGATGTTGAAAAATGCGCCACCATGAAAGCCCGGAAGAATCTGGCTTTTGCTGGCTTCTATAACTGTCGGGAATTCATTAGAAATAACACTGTGTTCTTGTTCGGCCCAAAAAGCTGCATTGGTCACCTTTGAAAAATTGGCTGCAGCTCTGAACCCGTAAGAGACTTTTTGAGCAGTAAGGGTATAGCCGGTTAACAGCAATATTGCGATAGAGGGGATAATTCTTTTCATTTTTTTAAGGTTGAGACTTAATTGAGACTTAAATATAACAAAACGTTGCAGCTACCTGAAAGAATTTGGCCTTACCACGGGTTTGTATTTACAGTTTACAGGTAGGATTTACCGGATGGTGCATGTCTTTGCTTATTCAGGCTGAAGATTAATTATTGCTACAGTATATTTGAGCCTTTCTAAAAAATTGCTAAGCCAATGACGCAGCAGGAATTAACCCTTGAGAGCAAAAGCTCAATCAATCTTCTTAAAACAAAACAACATTTTGAAATCCTTGATGGCCTGCGTGGCGTAGCTGCAATTGCAGTTGTGGTCTTTCATTTCATGGAAATTGCTGTGCCAGATTACAATAAGTGTTTCATAGCCCACGCATACCTCGCCGTGGATTTCTTTTTCTGTTTATCTGGTTTTGTGATTGCGTATGCCTATGACAACAGGCTTGAAAAAATAGGAACCTCTGCTTTCCTTAAACTGAGAATGATTCGATTACATCCACTCGTAGTCATCGGTTCAATTATTGGATTGCTGAGTTTTATATTTGATCCATTCAGTAATCTGTGGCTTTCGTATTCGGGTAAGATGGTCATCATGTTTGTTACTTCTTGTTTAATGATTCCTTATGCAGTAGTGCCTGAGCGTTATTTAAACTTGTTTCACTTAAATCCTCCAACCTGGTCGCTGTTTTGGGAGTATGTGATAAATGTGGTGTATGCATTTGTATTGGTTAAGCTAAGTAAAAAAGTGCTTCTTATTCTTACCATTGTGTCCGCTGCAGTGTTGGTTTATGTGTCGCATAAATTCAAACTTTTATCAGTAGGCTGGGGAACATTGGATGACAATTATATTGGCGGCCCAGCCAGAGTTAGCTTTTCATTTTTGATGGGAATGCTAATATATCGTTTCGGCTGGATCATCAAGTCAAAACTTGGATTCATTCCTGTTGCAGTGTTGACTTTGATGGCATTTTTATTTCCTTTCAATGATAAGAATGCGTGGAGCGTTGATCCTATTATTGTTATCATTTATCTGCCATTGATGGTGTCTCTTGGTGCAGGCGCATATTTAAGAAATGGCGTTAAAAAAATATGTAAATTCTCTGGCGAGATTTCCTATCCACTTTATATGGTGCACTATCCATTTATTTGGATATTTTTTAGCTGGGTGCAGAAAACAAAACCTGATATAAAGGAGATGACACCCGTTATAATTGTAGGCACAATTTTGCTGCTTGCATTTGCCTACCTGGTACTTAGGTTTATTGATGAGCCAATTAGAAAATATCTCAGAAAGAAAATAATTAAAGCCTGATGTTCATAAACAGGTGCGTCTTTCACTAGGTGCACCTTAACTTTTTATTGGCACACAGATGACACAGATTAGACAGATTTACACGGATTTTTTTCGGTGATAGGCATTTTATTTACAGTAAAGATCGCGGAGTAGCATCACTCAAATTAACTGATTCGGTAAAAACGCAGAGCGAAGAGGAATGTTCATCTTTGCTTCCTTTGCGCAACCTTAGCATTCTTTGCGGTAAAAGGCATCGGCAATCAGCGGTGTAAATCAGTCTAATCCGTGTCATCTGTGTGCTAAATAAATCTTTAAAATAAATTTTGGTTGACATATCAACTATTGTAACTTTGCCTTATGAAAATGCCAAAAGACATATCGGATAGTCCTCTTTTCGACGATTTACGTGGGACTTTACATTTTCAGCTCCATCGTATTCAAAAGGCTATGTTTCGCAATGGTAACCACCTGATGCAGAAATTGGATGTTCCATTACAAATGGAACAATTGCCGGTACTGATGGTGATTTGTGCTAAAAAAGAGCTTTCGCAGCAGGACGTTGCAGATATACTGGGACGGGACAAATCATCTGTTATGCGAACGATCACAACCATGGTGAAGAAAGGACTTGTAACCGTTTCACAAGATGTGAATGATAAACGCAGAAACAATGTTATCCCAACCAAAAACGGTAATGCCTTAACCGTGAAACTAAAGAATATTGCAAAAGAAGCTGAAGCCGAGGCGCTTAAAGCTTTCTCTGTCGAAGAGAAAGAAACGATTCTTGCCGCACTTATTGACATAGCTGATAAACTGGAAGGAAAAAACAAATAAAATTTTTTTGTATATAATGTTGATATATCAACTATTGATATATCAACCAAATGTTAAGTATTATGAGAAACGTTCTAACGCTCCTTTTTTTATTACCCTTTGGAGCCATTTTCGCCCAGGAAAACCTGTCTCTTAAAGAATGCATATCCTATGGCCTGCAAAACCATAGCTCCATAAAAGTGGCCGAAAATAATATCGCCAAGTCAAAGGAACAGGGAAGGGAAGCCCTCGCTGCGTATTTACCGCAAATGAATATTAATGGCGAGTATGATTACAACATGAAGGTGCAGACAATGCAAATTAACGGGAACAAAATATCTATGGGGTCTCCATATAGTTCTACGGTTACTGCTCAATTGGATCAACCGTTGTTCAATCAATCGCTGCTTTTAGGTATTAAAGCGAATGAGCCAAATATGGAACTTTCAAAACTTAATAGAGAACAAACCAACGAGCAGATCATATATAATGTATCGGGTTCCTATTTCCAGGTGCTGGTTATTCAAAAGCAAATTCAACTGCTGAAAGATAACAAGGCTCGCACAGAGAAATTGTACAACGTAACAAACTTGCAAGCACAACAAGGAACCGGTAAAAAGATCAATGCCAGACAGATAGAAGTGAATTTGAATAATATCAATTCTCAAATTGCCAATGCAGAAAGTAACTACACTATCGCATTGAACAGATTGAAAAATGCGATGGGAATGGATATATCTGCAAACGTTGTTTTAACTGATACTGCCCGATGGGTGCAAAACGTAACAACTGCGCCGGCAACAGGTACTTTCGATTATGTAAGTACCACTGCTTATAAAATACAGGAAAAGCAAATTGAATTGAATGAGATCAGTGCGAAATCCATTCGTGCAGGTTACATTCCTACAGTGTCTATGTTTGGCCGCTATGGATTGAATGGCATTGGTAAATCAGCTGGAGATGTTTTCTCCAATCAGTTTGACTACTCCACCATCGGCTTAAAGTTTACCATTCCTTTACTTGATGGATTCAAAAAAGACGCACAGTACAAACAGGCAAAGATTGCCATAAGTACTGCAAAGGAAAATCTGAAACTGAATCAATCCAATTCAAACATGGTTTTTCAAAATGCGACCAACAAACGTGAACAGGCTCGTACAACATTATTAAGTGATAAAAGAAATATGGAAATGTCGCAGGATCTGTACGATAACGTAAACCTGCAGTACAAAGGCGGTACAGCTTCTCTCAGTGATCTGTTGAACGCAGAAAGCTCATGGAGCTCAGCACAAAACAACTACCTGCAATCTATGATCAACTATTATGTTGCAGCACTTGATTTGGCAAATGCGCAAGGATCGCTGGAAGATTTTTACAATAAACTTTAACTCGCAATAACAACCAACTAAGAAAATAATAAAACCAAAAGAAATGAAAAGAATAATCCCCATAGTTGTAGTGCTCGGCGTGCTTGGATTAATAGGATGGAGACTCGCAAGCAATAAGCAACACATTGATGAAAAGAAAAAGCCAGTTGCATCGGGCAATGTCGTGATCCCGGTGAACGTGATCAAAGTCGCGAAGGCAGACGTAAACGATCAGTTGATAAAAACAGGAACACTTGTTCCTAGCCTCGAGTCTGATATTATGGCGACAGCGGGCGGTAAGCTGGTGGCTGTAAATTTTGAATTGGGCAGCTACGTATCGAAAGGCGCAACCATTGCTCAAATCGATAACAAAATGCTGCAATTAAAAACAGAGGCATCTGAATTGGCGAAATCAAAATATGAAAGCGACTACAAACGTAACAAGACGCTTTTGGAAGGTGATGCGACCACAGAACAAAATGTACAGGACATAAAATATAACTACGATAACACAGTTAATCAGATCAGTCAATTGCAACAGCAAATAGCTGATAACAATATCAAAGCGCCAATCAGCGGACAGATCGTTGTTAAGAAATTAGAAGCCGGTACTTATGTAAGCGCCGGTGCTGTGCTTGGTTCTATCGTTGACATCAGCACACTGAAAGTCGATGTGATGATTACTGAAAAAGATGCGTATACTTTAAAAGTTGGTCAGCCTGTAACAGTGACTACTGAGGTATATCCAAGTGAGAAATTCAAAGGCACTATTTCATTCATCAGTCAGAAAGGCGACGCGACACACAACTATCAAATACAGGTGAAATTACCCAACACATCTGCGCATCCGTTAAAAGCTGGTACTTATGTATACGTTGATTTTGCACGCAAAAGCAATGCTCCTTTATTGTTGATACCACGTACTGCATTGGTTGAAAGCTTCAAGAACCCATATGTATATGTTGTTGAAAATGGAAAAGCAGTTGTAAGAAAAATTATTCCGGGCAGAGAGATTGGTAACAATGTAGAAGTAGTAGAAGGTATTAATGTAGGAGAAGAGGTAGTAGTGAACGGACAAATCAACCTGAGCGAAGGCGCTAGTGTAAAAATGATTGATTAAAAATGACGTAGAGACAAGGCAGTGCCTCGTCTTTCTTTAACACAGCATGATGCCTGTTATACAAAGACAAGGCAGTGCCTTGTCTCTACTCAAAACATATTAAAATGAAGAAACTGACAGAACTCGCCATAAAGCGTCCCTTACTGATAGTAGTAGCTTTCGTGGCGTTGATATTGTTTGGATTAATAAGTTTCAAACAACTTAATTATAATTTGCTTCCAAAGTTTGATGCAAACGTTGTGACTGTGATCACCACTTATCGCGGTGCATCTGCGGAGGAAATTGAAAATGCGGTAACAAGAAATATTGAGGACGCGGTGTCTTCGATGGAAGGTGTAGACAGGATTACTTCGTCTTCACGTGAAGGCGTTTCTACGGTAACCATTCAGTTAAAAGATGGAGCCGATGTGAACTACGCGTTGAATGATGCGCAGAGAAAAGTGAACCAGATCATCGCTGCGTTACCAAACGGTATTGATCAACCTATTTTGAATAAATTCTCATCTGATGATATTCCTGTATTGCGTTTGGCAACTACGGCAAAGATGAGTCCTGCTGCTTTATATGATTTGGTTGATAAACAGATCAAGCCGCAAATTGCAAATATTGAAGGTGTTGGTCAGGTTAGTTTGATTGGAGGAAATGAGCGCCAGATCAATGTAAACGTGGATAAGGATAAACTTGATGCGTATGGACTAACCATCACACAAGTTGCGCAAATGGTGAATGCAGCGAGCCTTTCATCTCCTGCGGGTACTGTGGAAACACCGAAGAATCAGTTCTCCATTAAGTTTGATGCAAAGTTTACCGATCCGGAAGACATGCGCAATATGGTAATTAAACAAAGCGCCAATGGTGGTAAAGTATACCTGAGAGATGTAGCTGAAGTAGTAGATGCGCAAACAGATGTTACAACCATTAACCACTTTAACGGTGTTCCGTCTTTGGGTGTTCAGGTAATGAAACAAAGTGATGCGAATGCAGTGGAAGTAAGTGAATTGGTAAGGCAACGTTTGGATAAACTTACTACACAATACAAAAACATCGATCTGAAATTTGACATTGCATCGGATCAGTCAACTTATACATTGGCTTCTTCAGATGCCGTTATTCATGACCTGATTCTTGCGGTGTTTATCGTGGCAGTGGTGATGTTGTTGTTCCTGCACAGTTTGAGAAGTTCATTGTTCGTGTTGGTGGCATTGCCTGCATCCATGATTCCGGTGTTCATCTTCATGAATGTATTTGGCATGTCGCTCAACCTGATGACCTTGATGGGACTCTCATTGGTCGTTGGTATTCTGGTGGATGACTCGATTGTAATCCTGGAGAACGTCATGCGACACATGGAGATGGGTAAGAACAAGGTGAAAGCAACAGTTGACGGTCGTTCTGAAATTGGTTTTACAGCGATTGCCATTACATTGGTGGACGTTGTAGTGTTCGTGCCTGTTGCATTGGCCGGTGGTATTATTGGTAATATCCTCCGCGAGTTTGCATTGGTGGTAGTTAGTTCTACATTGATGAGCTTGCTGGTGTGTTTTACGCTTACACCTTTGCTGGCGGCGCGTTACGGAAAGATCGTTCATTTGAATCCAAAATCATGGTGGGGTAAAATGAACATCTGGTTCGAAGATCGCATTACGAATTTGAGAGATGGCTATACGAGTATTTTGACTTGGGCGCTTAAACATAAACGCTGGATTTTAGGTGGTACGTTCGTGATATTTATAGCTTCTTTCATGTTGCTAACAAAAGGCTTCATTGGTTTTTCATTTGTGAGCAAAAGTGACAGAGGAGAATTGAATATGAAACTGGAAATGGCGCCGCAAACAGCTGTCTATCAAAATAACCAGATCGTTCAACAGGCAGAAAAAATGCTGTTTGCACAACCGGAAGTGGTTAGTGTTTTCTCCAATGTTGGCTTCAGCAGTACAGCCGGTTTTACCGCTACAAACGGTGGAAACAGCAATGTGAGTGAATTGACTGTTGTGCTGGTAGACAAAGAAAAAAGAAAAGTATCGGATGATGAGTTTGGTATCCGCATGAAAAATATGATCGGGCAAATACCCGGCGTGAAAGTTACAGTGAGCCCGGTGAGCATCACAGGTAACACTCAAGTGGATGTTCAGTTGGCCGTGAAAGGTGCAAACCGCGCGGACATGCGTAAAACTGCTGCTCTGATAAAAAATGTAGTGGCGAAAACGCCGGGAACACAATATGTGAAATACACTGTGGATGATCCAAAACCTGAGGTTGATGTCGAACTTGATCGTGAAAAGATTGCCGCTTATGGTCTGAATGCATCTGATGTTGGTACTGCTATTGCGAATGCATTCAGCGGAAATGACAATGCTAAATTCAAATCAAACGGTAATGAGTACGACATCATGGTGAAGAACGATAAATTTGACAAAACAAATATTGATGATGTTCGTCGTTTGCAGTTTACAAATTCCCAGGGAAAGCAGTTTCAGTTGTCGCAATTTGCAGAGATCACTGAAACAATGGGTGAGACTGTAATGGAACGTATGGACAGATTGCCTTCTGTAGCTATCAATGCATCTGTTGTTGGACGTTCTCCGGGAACGGTTGGTAACGAAATAAAAGCACAGGTCGATAAAATGCAATTGCCAACAGGAGTTACATGGCAGTTCATTGGTAACCTTGAGAATCAGTCAAAATCATTTGGTAGTTTGCTTGGGGCACTGGGTCTTGGAATTTTGCTGGTGTACCTGATCATGGTGGCGTTGTATGAAAATGCGATCTATCCACTGGTGGTTTTGTTCGCATTGCCGCTTGCGATGATCGGAGCATTCCTTGCACTGGCATTAACTATGCAGGACATGAGCATCTTTACCATGGTAGGTATCATCATGCTAATGGGGCTTGTGGCAAAGAACGGTATCTTACTCGTAGACTTTACCAATCACCGGAAGGCAGAAGGAGCCTCGCTTGTAGAAGCATTGATAGATGCTGGTCGCGAGCGTTTCCGACCAATCCTTATGACAACAATTGCGATGATCGTAGGTATGTTGCCAATTGCATTGGCATCAGGTGCCGGTGCAGAAGTTAAGAATGGTATGGCATGGGTTATTATCGGTGGTCTTACCAGTTCGTTATTGTTAACGTTGGTGGTAGTGCCTTGTGTTTATTATATCGTTGATAAATTACTTCATAGAATCACCCGCCGCAAACGCGTCCGTTTTTTCAAGAAGAGCCGTGTTGCGCTGCAAGTAAAACATGCATGGGTAGAATAAAAAAAATAAACCGCTTGAATTTCAAGCAGCTTATTTTTAATAATTGAATGACTGAATAACTGAGTGTTGCTGATGATGCGAGGAGTTTTCAATATGAACCACTCAGTTATTCAGTTAATCAGTTATTCATACCTCGAAGACTTCGCTGCATCGTTTATATAGCTATCGTCATCATCATCGCCTGATGAGTTTCCGAAGAATCTTGATGAGCTTGGTCTCAGGTCGTACAAAGTTTCTTTTAATAATTTTTGCAAGGTTGGTGCTACATCTTTTTTACCAGGCCTGTAAGTTTCCTGTGTAAGTTTTGTAAAACCCCTCGTGTTGCCGTCATCTTCATTGTCGTCATCATCGTCGTCGTTATCGCCATCATCGCTGCTGTTTACTTTGGAAAGATCGAGCGGCTGCAAACCACACATGGCGATCTTGTATTCATCGTCATCTTTATTTTTCTTGTAACCATAGAAATAAACCCAGCCTTTGTACTTTGGTTGGTTTACCTGTAGCTTATTAATCAAAATCAGCGAATCAAGATTTCCGGAAGTGTAACCGGAAGAAATGAGAATACTTTTCGCCATCAGGTCCTGCGTCTTATATTTTTCCGGAAACAGGTTTTCTTTTTTACAATCAACCAGGGCGCTGTAAAGGTCTGCTCTGTATTTGTCGTCCCCAGCGAGTTTTGTAATGATGCTATCGGGAACGGGTTTGCTATTTCGTATCATAACAACAGCAGTATTAAACAGTGTCCTTTTATCTTTCAGCGCCAGTAGTTTATTAAACAGTGCCGGCACTTCTGACGAATGATCCCAAAATGGAATCAATAAAGTGGAGTAACTGCTTATGTCGTTTGAACTATAGTCATTGTAATCATAATTGTCGTTGTCGCTGTCTTTATCCTTATCATTCAGCTTGCTCATTTCCTTTTTCCTGTCATAAGCTGCTTGTTTTTTGATCGCCTGTTTTGCCTCCAGCAAGAACTTGTTATAATACTGTTTGTATTGGTCGGGCTTAACATAACCGCTGTCAATAGCGTTTTCCAGTAAGGACGTAATGGTTGGTTTGTAATCTTCCAAAACCATTAGGTCCATGAGTTCCGGAAGCAGCGGCGCAGACAATTGCAACGAATCAAACAGCGGCTGCCATTTTGAACTGTAATTGCTGTAATAACTATACGCCTTGAGTCTTTTGCCAGATGATCGTGATACAACTACATTATCAACAAGCGCCTGGATATTGTAAGTATTATTGTTGGCATTAGAAGTGCTGGTCAATGCGGGCGGTTCAACGATTACAAGGGTTTTAAACGCATTGAAAGAATAAGTCGTCTTGATGTCGAGCAATGCATCCAATACTTCATTCTGCAAATCAGAAGTGTCTGTTACCTGTTTGTACAACTTCGACAAGTAGTTCACGGTAGCGGTGTCTCTGAAATTGCCGGCAATGCTTATCCATTTTCTTTTAACGACAAGGTAATTTTTGTCTTTCCATGAAAGGCGCTCAATCGCCTTTATAACATTAGGAAGATCTGTTGAGTCAAATAAAGACGGACTCACTGCTCTCAAAGCTTTTGCTGAAACGGCGCTGTCTTTGCTAAAATAATCTTCAAAAAGTTTATTCGATTTTTTAACAAACGGGTTGAAGCTTTTGATGCTGTCGGAAGGTGTAAACGTTTCAAATACATTTTTGATAAAATCGCTTTTGGCAGAAATGGTATCGCCCTGCGACATGAGGTTGAACGTAGTGCCATTGTGGTACAGCGACTTCATGATCAGTATCCTGCTGCTTCCTGAATCGCCATATTCCACATAGCTGCATTGCCAGTTGCCCGGTGCGGTATATGCTTGTTTTTTACGAACCTGGTATTTAAAATCACTGCGCATCATTAATTTCTTGTCAGAAAAAAAAGCCGCAGAATCTTTTATATAAACGTATTGCGGAAAACGAATCGAAGTGACGCTTATATGCTCGCCGGTGGTGTCATTGCCAATATTTTTGATGAAGAAGCTGCTCAACGCATCCTGCAACGCAGATTTATTATCGTCATCAGTATTGGCATATATGTCAAGAGATGGATTGTCGGAACTATCAATTTCTGTTTTATAGAAAAGGGGACTGTTTACAGTATAGCCAACCGCAGTGTCGGTGCGTAGTTTGCTCTCTTTGTACACAAAAGGAGTTATCTCAAATGAGTTGATAAAGTTGTCGGCCTTGGCTTCGTTTTGTTTGTATTTCGCACCGATCACGTAATAGTTATTACCTTGGATAAGGTAACGAACTTTTACCGTAGAACCGTCAGCATGTTGGTACTTAGCATTAATAACGGGATATCTGTTCACGTTGCCCAGCTTGCCACCAGCAGTTTGTTTCAATATTTTGGAGCTGGTAAAACTTTCCTCCATTAAGCGAAGTTCGAAACTGTCTTTTTCAATGTACTCATACTGCTGAACAGTGGTTTTGAAAATGAAATAGGCGCTGTTGTTTGCATCTTTACTTAACCATTCGCTTCTGTCACGGTCGTTTCTTTCATTTGCAATGTAAAACGGCTCGGAAGGAAAACTAACTTTAAAACCACCGTACGGCGGTTGATACAAAGTGGCCTGCGTATTTTTTGCAGGGAAATTTATTGATGAAAAAAATTGGTCAGCTTCTTTGCCTTCAGTAATGTAATCAGCAATTCCGCTGATTTTGAAAATCAAAACCTCATCCGGAAAAATGAAAATGTTGTAACGCTGCACATCGCCTTTCCTGGTTTTGTTTACAATATCAAATCCATTGTAGCCGTTTCGCGTGATCGCTTTCTTGGATAGTATTTTGCCCGGAATATTTTCATACAAAAGACTATCGGTTTTTCTGGTAACAGTTTCGATAGAATTCCCAAGTAAAGAAGCGTTGGTTTTAACACGTGTTGCCATGTAGTAGCTGCCGTTGCTCATGTCTGCATATTGCAGCATATTCATATGTCCAAGTGTATTGTACCTGTAGAGTTTGGGTCCGGGAATATCTACTTTGAAAACACTATCTTCTGAGTATTGCGTGTTGAAGGTCAGCGGTACTCTAATTTTTTCAATCTTTTCTTTTTCCTCGCCGTCGCGTTGACCAGTATAAACAGGACGAAGTTTATATCCTTTTTTGCGGAGCATTTCAATCACGCCTCGTTCGCCCGGAAGGTGAGCTGCGCCAACGCCAACAAACAAAGAGTGTTTTTGAATGATTGTATCAATGGAGTTGGCCTGTATTTCATTCCTTTTGTACAGAAATTTTTCCTGAAAGGCATCAGAGGTAACACTTGCGACTTCCAGTGAATCCAGCACATCCAGATCGCCACGCCTGTAGGCATCTTCCATTCTCTTTCTACCGCCATAGCTATCATAGTCATAGCGTTGCTTGCGGTTCTTGTCTTTGTACATTGCCGCGTAAGCTTCTTTTACAATGCGGTTAGATTCTTTATAATCCTCTACGCCCGTCACAATTTTGTTAAGCTTGCGACCCATGCGGTAGATGTACATGTCCAGGTAGGTTTCCTCCTCAAAATCCTCCATGCCCACATTGTTGCGATATAACATGCCGTTGACCATGCGTGCCTCTGACGATAAAGCCAGTTTTATTTTGGATTCGTAATTGCCTATTGCAAAAGTTTGCTGTGTAAGTCTGTCGTTTGCTTCTGAAAATGAGTTGTAATAATTGTTGCCATAAGGATTCATGCTTTTGCCGTCGGCCCATTCCTGTTGCCACACTTCGGGATTTTGTTCGAGGGCAACGACCTCAACATTTTTTATGGCGTTGTAAAATGAATCACTGAGATTGAAAACTAATTTATTGCTCACATGCATTGTTCCAAACAGGTAAGAAGGTTTTTTCATGTCTTTACCCGTGATTTCCCAAAGCAGGCTAGAATATTTTTTTTGAGGCCGGGAAGGTGCAGATGTAACCGCTGTTTTTGTTGTGGTTATTGTCTTTTTCTTCTGGGCATACGAAGGGTTTACGAAAAAAATAGCGCAAATAAGTGCAAACGGTAAGCCAGGTTTAATTTTCATATAAAAGGGTTTTGTGCCTCTAATCCACCTTAAGTTAGTTAAAAAATGAAAATCCCGATCACATTTAACGAATCAGAAGGGATTGTCAGGGTTTTAGGTCGTTTTACAGGGCTTTGAACAAAAAAGAAGAGGTTTTTCTTCGGGGTAGGACAGTATTTTACTATAACCCAATAGATGGCGTTTTATTGCTTTTCCATAGGGATTGAGGAAATTGTTGATGTAGTGAATGGATAGCAGGATGAAAAATAGGTAAGTATTTGTATGGTTATCTTAGAAGGTAAACTGACTTTTCTAAGCCGCATTTTTCTAAAGTGTTTAACACCTGCTTTTTGGTTTGAGGTGGTTTTTTCAAGGAATCAACCAATTTGTCCAAGGTTTGCAAGACTACTTTTTTGTTCTCACTTACAAGCCTTAAGACAAAGTCATCTGGAGAAATGGCTTCGATATTTTGCTCCTTCAGTTTAGACTTAGGAAAGTCTTTAAGATTATTGGTTAAGATCAAAGACGCGCCACCTTTGATGGCGGCAGCAAGAACATGTCTGTCATTACTATCGGGTAGCGACAACAATGCAATCAGTTTTTCGTATTCGGTAACTTTCGCATCTGGAAAATAGTCGTCCATTAGAGTTTTTGTTCTGTCCAACTTTGTAATTGTTAGATCTGGTCTGTTTTTCGCCAGATTCTCTATCCATTCGCTGAGAATTTTGTTCGTCCATTTTGGTTCGTACAAATCGGCATCAGCTAATCGAAGTAAAAAGTCTCTTAAAGGAGCAGAATAGATTGCATTGGCGTCAAGCAACACAATTGTCTTCAGATTATTCATGAATGCCACAGATTAAGTTCCTGCGCCTGTCTGGTCATCCAATCAAGAGCTCGTTTTCTTTGTTTTCTAAATTCTTTCTCATAAGCAATCACATCCGCAAGTTTTATACGCCTATGGGAACCTACTTTTTGGTAAGGAATTTTTCCTTCTTCCAGTAGCTTTACAACGTAGGGTCGGGAAAAATTCAGTATGTCAGCTGCTTGCTGGGTTGAGATTAATTCATCAGATGAGAGAATAGTAATGGATTTTCCTTCCGCCATCTTGCCAACTATGCTATAAAGATGGCTTAATGCCTGAGTTGGCACACTCATTGCCGTTCCGTTTTTGCCAACGGTCACAATTGTCGTGGCAGCTTTCTTTTTTTTAGACTGTCGCTGTAGTTTTTGAATTTCGTTCATTGCTTCCATTGCTATTTTTTGTTCATGTTTTGTTGGTTTGAAGGTTACTGTTTGCATAAAAAGTATTTGGTACTCAAATGTACATAAACGAAATAAACGAAACGAGTATTTTTTTCTTTTAGCAACTAATCCCAACCATTCAATTATTCGATCTTGAAGGGACTTAATCACAAAAAAAGCCGCACTCTCGTGCGGCCCAGACAAAAACTATAACAATGAAAAATGAGAGAGCTGATTAGAATATGCCTGCGAGTTCCAGGCTTTTTTTCTTGATGTTTCTTATTTCAACGTCTTCAATAATTGAATCCGGCGCAACGATAAGTGATGTGCCGTTTTCTTTCCACCATTTGCCGTTTTTAAGCTCCGCAAAAGGGAGTACGCCTACAAGGTAGCTTCTGCTTTCAGAGGAGTGCCATTCTTCGATCCAATTGAATTTCTCTTTAGGAATGTTTTTCAGATCTGTAAAGCTTATGTACACTCTTATGTAAAAATCATCGCTTAGCTCATGCGGCGTGTGATGATACAATTTCTTATACTCGTATTTGTAATCGTAACGAAGCGATGAGATATCACTCAGCACCGCAGAAGCAGTAGGGAAGCTTCCGGCACCTTTTCCGTAAAAGAATTGCTTGTCGGCAAAACCACTTTCGATTACCACTCCATTGTATTCATTTTTTACAAATGATAAATGGTCGTCAGCCGAAACAAATTGTGGCAATACAAACGCCGCTACTTTTCCGTTCTTCAACTTCTTTGCTTGCGCTACCAGTTTTATCTGGAGATTTTTTTCTTTTGCAGCATTTGCGTCCGTTGCATCAATATTTTGAATGCCATTGAACACGATGGCGTCGGGGTGAATCAGGATACCGTAAGCATGCGTGAGCAGGAATGCCCATTTGCTTACTGCATCATGTCCTTCTACATCAAGAGTTGGATCAGACTCGGCGAAGCCAAGTTGCTGTGCAAGGATAAGTGCTTGCTGGAAATCGAGTTTATCCTCAAACATTTTCGTAAGGATAAAGTTTGTAGAACCGTTTACGATTGCTTTTATGGAATGCAGCAAGTCGTTGTCATAGTATTCTTCCAGGTTACGGATAACAGGGATCGATGCACATGCCGCAGCTTCGCAAAGAAACGACTGTCCTGTAGTCTGTTGTAATTTTAAAATAGCCGGCAAGTGTTCAGCGATCATTTTTTTGCTGGCACTTACCACAGATTTTCCGTTGGTCAAAGCGGTGCTTACAATTTCAAATGCGGCATCCGCTTCGTTGATTACCTCTACAATCACATTGATCTCGGGATCGTTCAGTAATACGTCCTTGTCTGTTGTAAATAAACTTGCCGGAGCATTTCTTTTTTTGTGCGCATCTTTAATACACACTTTTTTGATACTGGCTTTTAAAGACGGAGTTTGTTGTAAAACCTTATATAAACCTTCACCTACTACACCAAAACCAAAAAGACCGATCGTTAATTGCTTATGTGTTTCCATTGTTTATGCTTAGTCTGTTTTTAATTTAAAAGTAAAAAGTAGAAATTCAAAAGTCAAAAGCGCTCTCTCATTTTTTACTTTTGAATTTTTACTGTTGAATTTGTTGTCACATCGTTACTTCCCATTCATCTTCTATAATTTTCCAGTCGTTAAATGTTTCTGTGCCTCCGCGAATTTTCCAGTCGGAATCAATGGTCAGTTTTGAGCTGATGCCACCACGCGGATTACAAATCATAACAATCCTTAGCCTTGAAGGTTGATAAACGGCCATAAGATCCTCGTAAATAATATTGATCAGTCTTTCATAACTCACTACGATGTTCCTTAGCTGGAAAACATAGTGCTTCAGGGACTTGAGTTCGATAATGCTTTTGCCCGGATAAAAGGTAAGATAGATCACTGCAAAGTCAGGCTGCTCCTTTACTCCGAGAAAAGTGAACTCGGGAATTTTTGTTTTTATTTCATACGCCTGGTTTGTAGGGTTTGGAATAGCAACGAGTAAATTCCTGTCAATATCTTTATACGTTTTTATAGCGCTCATCTAAGTTGTATTTGAAGGGGTTTGATTGTTTTTAACAAGCTTGTAATACTTGCGAACCGATTACATTTTTGTTTTCAATAGAATCAAATGTTTGTTTCAAATCATTGATCAAATCATTCGCGTCTTCCAAACCAACGCTCAATCTTATCAGGCTGTCATTCACACCGTTTGCTCTGCGTTTATCTGCAGGGATGGATTTGTGGGTCATTTGTGCAGGGTGGCAAAGCAGGCTTTTTACACCGCCAAGGCTTTCTGCCAATTTGAACAAACTGGTAGAAGTTACAAAAGCTGCGGCTGCTTCTTCAGTGTCATTTTTCAAAGTAAATGATACCACGCCACCAAATGCCTTCTGCTGTGTTGCTGCCAATTCATGTTGCGGATGGCTCTTTAATCCAGGATAAAAAACTTTATCCACTGCTGGATGCGATTCAAGGAAAGTGGCTACAGCCAAGGCATTGCGGCTATGTTCTTTTACACGCAAATGCAAAGTTTCAATACCTCTGATCAAAAGGAAGCTATCAAACGGTCCAAGAATATTACCGCAGGCGTTTTGATAGAATTTTATTTGTTCACCCAGTTCTTTTGTTTTTGTTACTACAACACCGGCTATTACATCGCTGTGACCACCCAGATATTTTGTAGCACTGTGTACTACGATATCCGCACCAAGGTCAAGCGGGTTCTGCAATACAGGTGTTGCAAACGTATTGTCTACGCAAAGCAGGATGTTTTGTTGCTTAGCAAGCTTTGCTATTGCTGTAATATCAGAGATCTTAAGCGTAGGATTAGTAGGCGTTTCAAGCCAGATCAATTTTGTTTTTGGAGTAATGGCGTTGAAAACTTCCTCCACTTTTGTGGTATCAACATAAGTAACGCTGATGCCAAACTTCTTATACACTTTTTCAAACAGACGAAAAGCACCGCCGTAGATGTCATCCACAGCTACAATTTCATCACCGCTTTCAAGGAGCTTTACTACTGCGTCGATAGCTGCAAGGCCACTGGCGAAGGCAAGACCAAACTCACCGTGCTCAAGTTCTGCGACTAAGTTTTCCAGTGTTTTGCGTGTAGGATTGTTGCTGCGGGAGTAATCAAATCCTTTGTTAACGCCTGGTGCTTCCTGCTCGAAAGTGGATGTTTGATAAATAGGAACTGCGATTGCGCCTGTTAATTCATCTACCGGAATGCTGTGAATGAGTTTTGTTGTTGCTTGCATTGTTAAACAGTTTTTGTGCTTCGCTGTGCGAAACGATTGATAATTGATTAAACATTGTTTTGTCTGAAAACTTATGCAAGAAGGATTACCGGAAATGCTGTTTTGTTTGATACTTCACCAGGTTGGCAACAAGTGTATAAAACAAAAAAGCGCTCCCGATAAATCAGAAGCGCTTTAAATATTGTAAGTAGAAATTGTAAAGCATTATCTGACTTATCTGTCCCGAATAAAATCCATCGGGGTGGAATTGGCACCTTACTTCTTCGAGTTGAATCGAATTGCAGGTTGCCAAGGCTTCAAAGGGCCATGTCCCTCAGCCTTTCTTGATAAGTGATCTATAAAGAACTGGCGCAAAGATAAGGTTACATATTTCAAATTTCCAAATGGAATTTGGGGAATTGAAAATTGAAAGTTGAAAATTTAAAATGATTTTGCTTTTGGGTTAATTGGTTATCAAGTATTTAGATGTTGACAAAAAAGTTTGAAATTTTTTGTGCGGCAACACTAACAACCATCAACTAACAACCGACAACTTGTATTTTTGTCACTCCAACAAACAACAACAATTGAACCGGATAGACAGGCTAAGTGCCATTTTGATTCATCTGCAAAGCAAGCGACGTGTAACGGCACAGGAAATTGCTGAGCGTTTCGAGATTAGTTTGCGAAGCGTATATCGTGATGTAAAAGCCCTGCAGGAGAGTGGTGTGCCGATCATCGGTGAATCGGGCATCGGTTATTCCGTAATGGAAGGTTACCGTTTACCGCCCGTAATGTTTACTAATGAAGAAGCCAGTTCGCTGTTACTTGCGGGAAAACTAGCGGAGATTTCTACTGATCCCGCTGTGAAAAAGCATTTTGAAAACGCATTGTTTAAAATCAAATCTGTACTGCGTTACACAGACAAAGAGCAAATCGAAACGCTCGAAGAAAATGTCATCGTTATCCCGTCATCTTACAATACGAGCAAAGATGCAAATGCTCAATATTTAAGCGAGCTACAAAGAGCGATGGTCACAAAAAGAGTGGTGCACATGGAATATTGCAAGGCGTATGACACCACTGTTGAAGCTCGTGATGTAGAACCAATCGGCTTGTGCTACTATGGAAACGCATGGCATTGCATTGCCTGGTGCAGGCTGCGAAAAGATTACAGGGATTTTAAAATGAGCCGTATTGTAAAGCTTTACGTAACAGACACAGTTTTTGATAATTCCTCACATCCATCCATAAGCGAATATCTCAGCAAGATGACGGCGAGAGAAAAGCAGCTTTCTGAGATCATCATCAGGATAAGAAAAGATGTTGCCAGGTACATCGGCGGGCAAAAATATTATTACGGATTTGTGTCTGAAGAAATATGTGAAGACGACGTAAGGCTAACGTTCCTAACTTCTTATCCCGATATGTTTGCCCGCTGGATTCTGATGTTCACTGATGGGCTCACCATTGAATCTCCAGCTGACTTTAAAGCCCAGGTTAAAGAGATGTGCGAGAAGTTATACAGGCATCATGTGTGAGTCAACACTGTCGACCATCAAAAAATTACCACTAAGAATTGCCTGAATTTTATAAAGCTCTTAGTGAATCTTGTGTCCTTAGTACCTTAGTGGTAAACTTCAAAAGCGAAGGTTTTTTCTCTTTTCAAAAAAACTTCCTGACATAAGGCTGTCACTACCGCATTGTTGTTTTGTGTAAAATTAACACACCATGCAAGTCAAAACAATGCCACCGATGACCGTTCTTTATTACACTACGAGAACAACTTTTGCCGGATTAGAAGATATTATCGGCAAGGTTCCGCAAGAGCTGCAAAATGAAGCAAATCGCCTGCAACTTTTTATTTCCGGGCCTCAATACTGGTTTTATTTTGGCGCCGATGGCAAACCGGATACGGAATTTACTCTTGAGGTTGCACTTCCTATCAAAGGCGACGTTAATCAATCAAGCGCTTATCAATTCAAACACTTATCACCTTTCAAATGCGTTGCTGCCACTCATGAAGGTGGTTGGGATCAATTGCATCTTACCTACGGTAAAATAATTCCGTGGTTGTTTTCGCAGGGCATGCAAATGGCAAACGATCTTGAGTGCAGGGAAATGTATGTGAATGTTGATTTTGAAGAACAGGAAAACAATTTAACCGAAGTGCTGGTCGGCATTAAATAATTCAAACGCCATTTATGGAAACCGCATTAAGCATAGAGCGTTCTTTGTCATTGCCCGCAACGAAAGACCATGTTTGGCAGGCATTGATAGATCCGGATTTTACAAGGCAGTACATGTTCAATTGCGAGGTGATCACTGATTGGCAGGAGGGAAGTATGGTGCTTTGGGTAGGAAAATATGCAGGTTACGAAGCATTTCAAAAGGGATTGGTGATCAAATTTGTTCCCTGTAAGGAATTGAAATATTCCTTGTTCGACCCCTACTATGAAAGTGAAGATGAACTTCGTAATTATGTGCATGTTTCTTATAAGCTGGAAGAAGAAGATCACAGTACAAAGCTGGTAGCAACGATAAATAATTTCGGGGCAAACTACAATCGCTATTCGCAGGTTAAGCACTCCTGGGATGAGGAAGTATTGCCGGGATTAGAAGGGCTGTTTAAATAAACAAAGAGCGCAGATTAATGAGAAAGAACGCAGATTTTCAAGATCATTATGATTAATGATGATTTTTCATTTGAGATTTAATGCAATGCCTAATTCAAATTCTAAATATTAAATCATCATTAATCATAATAGTCGTGATAATCTGCGTGCTTGTACTTTGCGGCTCTATTGTTGACCTGCTTGTTTTTTGGCTTCCTGCTGCATTTTTTCGTTAGCAGAAATTATAAATTCCACGCGACGGTTTTGTGTACGCCCTTCCGGTGTGGCATTAGGATATTTTGGAACATCCGGGCCATAACCTTTTGTTGTAACGCGAGATGAGTTGATATTATGATCAAGCAAATAGTTTGCTACTGCAATCGCACGGTTTACGGACAATGTTTGGTTGTATGCTTTTGTTCCCGTACTATCCGTGTGACCTTGTACTTCGATATCTGTATCTGGATATGTATTAAGGACAGTGATCAATTTGTTGAGGCTTTCTTTTGATTGATCAGAAAGATCAAATTTATTTACCTTGAACAGTACTGCACTGTTGAACTCGACCATAATACCTTCGCCTACTCTTTCTACTTTTGCGTCAGGTATGGTTTGTTTAATTTGCTCAGCCTGTTTATCCATGTTGCGGCCAATGATCGCACCACCTGCGCCACCTACAACGGCTCCGATGATAGCGCCGAGACCCGCATTGCCAGCTATTTTGCCAATTACTGCACCTGCAGCGGCACCACCTGCAGTTCCTATCACTGCACCTTTTTCTGTTTTGTTCATTTTGTTAACCGTGCTACATCCTGATGCCAAAATCAAAAGAGCCATGCTACCAAATAGAAGACTTTTTACTTTTTTCATACACTTTGGGTTTTATTACAATAAAATTTTATTTCTAAATAGTTAAAAAAATTGTTCCTCAGCTATAAGTATTTGGGAAAAGAATACCGATGTAAAAGAGATGAATTAACCCGTTGTTGGGTTGCGTATAATGAATTGCGACTTGTATATTGGATCATAGGCTGGATTTTGTTTGAGGCCGCAAATGTAAATAATTCATGTAAACAATGGATGAGTAAAAGTCCTATAAACAAAAAAAACCGGGCAATTTGCCCGGACTTTATATTGGTCGAATATCAGAATTTTGGATGGCTTAATGGTAATTGGATTTTATTATAGAGATGCAGTACCTGCATCGGTTTTAATACCATCAAAGCTGATCACTTTTTTCACAGGAGCCTTTGCAACTGCATGAGAAGTTTTACCTTTTTTCATTGGTTTCTCAGCAGGCATTTCAGCGCTGGCTGTTGCTTGTGTACCGTTTAAAGAAGCAGTAGGATCTGCATCATTAAAGCCGCTGCCGATACGGATATGCACTTCTTTTGAAGTTTCATTATAAGATACGATACCTTCTGAAATTGATTTTTTATCGCTTACTTTTTGGGCGGGAATTTTATAAATGTTTGCATCACTTTTCAGGTAAGCGTAAAATTTATCATCACCTATACCGGACACCCAGATCTTACCAGGGTTTTGTTCATCAACAGTTATTGTAACATTGCTGCCAGCTGTTGTTGTAGTTGTTGCAGATGGCTGTGTTTCGTTCGCTGTTGTAGTTGTATTTTCCGGTTGATAAGTTCCAAGCACTGCAACATAATATTTACCTGCATTCGGAGCCGGCGCAGAAGATTTAAATTCTGACAATGGCTGTGCTTGTGGAATTGGAGCTAAAGAACCCCATGCGGAAGTTTTTTTAGCTGTATCACCTGGTATAGTGTCTAACACAATGTATGCATCTTCTACTACAAAAGGTCCTTTTGCTACATAATTAAAAGAGAGATCTTTCTTTTTATCAGAAGTGTCTTTCTTAGGTACTGTATCTAGTACGTTATAAGCAATCCACTTAGATGTGTCTCTCTTAGTGGTTGTGTCTCTTTTTCCGGGAACTGTATCCAGAATAGATACAAAAGAAATGTCTTTTTTCGTAGTTGTATCCTTTGGTGTTTTTGTAGTATCAGTTTGGCTGAAACCCTGTGTTGACAGTAATATCAGGCCTCCCAGAAGTAATTTCGGTGCTTTCATAACTAAAGGTTTGTTTTTATCAATTTGTTTTCTGACTAGTAGTATAGAAAAACTGTGCCAATTCTATAAAAATGTGGATAACTCCGTTTTTTTAGGAAATGCTTTTTTGTCGAAACTCAATGATACTGTGGCTTTCATTGATTTGCTGTATGTTATGCACCTTTAAACTGAGAAGCCTGTGTTATGAAAACATTAACGAATACAAAGGTTTCGGCGTTTTGCAGGCGCTTGCTAAGTAGACGCGAAAGACACTGTTTTACGAATCAGGAGATTTTGCCCCAATAGTCTTGTAAGATGGTAGGAAATTCGTGTAATTCACGCCGGATAAGCGTTTTATCATGTCACTACTTTATCTTAAATTTACTTTTCTATTCTTATAAGGAAACAAGGTATGGCAAAGAACAATAACGGGTTTGTAAGTGACGACGGTGCAATAGAAGTTTTTGGTGCGAAGGAGCACAATCTGAAGAACATTGACATCTCCATTCCAAAAAATAAACTGGTTGTATTCACAGGGGTTAGTGGCAGCGGAAAATCTTCCCTCGCTTTTGATACAATTTATAACGAGGGTCAGCGCCGCTACATGGAAAGTTTCAGTGCATATGCAAGACAGTTTATTGGTAATATGGAAAGACCGGAAGTGGATAAGATCACAGGGCTTTCTCCGGTAATTTCTATCGAACAAAAAACTACGAATAAAAATCCACGATCAACTGTTGGAACTATTACAGAGGTATATGACTTTCTGCGATTGTTGTATGCAAGAATAGGTGAAGCCTACAGCTACAACACTGGAAAGAAAATGACGAAGTTTAGTGAAGAAGAAATTGTAGAAAATATTTTTAAGAAATTTCTTCATCAGAAGGTGAGTATCCTTGCCCCGGTTGTACGTGGTCGTAAGGGACATTATAGGGAATTGTTTGAGGACCTTCGCAAAAAGGGTTTTGTGAAAGTGCGTGTAGATGGTGAGATAAAAGATCTTGTTCCAAAGATGCAGGTGGATCGTTATAAGATTCACGATATAGAATTGGTGATCGACAGATTGAAAGTAGAAGAAGAGTTTCGCGTGCGCATAAGCCAGAGTGTGCAACAGGCATTGAATCTCGGTAAGGGGCTTATGTTTCTTGATCTTAGTGAAGCTGCAAAAAACACAGCATCCAAAGAAGCATCTTACTCAAAGCAGTTGATGTGTGAAGACACGGGTATTAGTTACGAAGAGCCATCTCCCAATTCATTTTCCTTTAACTCTCCATATGGTGCGTGTCCCGTTTGTAAAGGCTTGGGAACAGTGTACCAAGTGAGCATGGACAAAATAATTCCCGACAATACCATCAGCATAAGTGATGGTGCCATTGCTCCGCTAGGAGAGGAACGTGAGGCATTTGTATTTAAGCAGGTGCAGCAGATGGCGAGAAGATATAAGATCGACCTTAAGAAACCAGTAAAAGATCTTCCGCAAAGATCACTGAATCTATTGCTGTATGGTAATGAGGAGGGTGAAGATGAAGCGGTAATGGATTTTGAAAATGTTTCCTCGGAAGGAACTGTGTACACCGAAGAGTTTGAAGGCATTGTACCGCAATTGAAAAGATGGTTTGCGGCAAGCAACTCAGACGCAATACGCGATTGGGCAGAAAAATTCATGGATCTGAAAACATGTCCGTCCTGTAAAGGTGCAAGACTGCGCAAAGAAAGTCTTTGGTTTAAAGTAGATGAAAAAAATATTGCCGAAATAAGCGAACTGAATCTTGACAAATTAATGGTTTGGTTTACCGGCATTGAAAAAAGATTGTCTTCAAAACAAAACACTATTGCTAAGGATATTTTAAAAGAGATTCGTGAGCGTTTACAGTTTTTGCTGGACGTGGGTCTTACTTATCTCACAATTAACAGATCATCCAAAACATTGAGTGGGGGCGAATCGCAGCGTATTCGTCTCGCTACGCAAATAGGATCTCAACTGCAGGGTATCACATATATTCTTGATGAGCCAAGCATTGGTTTGCACCAGCGTGATAACCACAGACTGATTGACGCATTGAAAAATCTTCGCGACATTGGCAATAGCGTTTTAGTTGTTGAGCATGATAAGGATATCATGATGGCCTCTGACTATCTTGTTGATATTGGGCCTAAAGCAGGCAAGCATGGCGGAAGCATAGTGGCACAAGGCACTCCTGATGAAGTGTTAAAGAGCCAGAGCGAAACCTCCCAATATCTGAACGGCAAAAAAGGAATTGCTGTTCCCAAAGAAAGGAGAAAAGGAAACGGCAAGTCAATGGTGTTGAAAGGTGCGAAAGGAAATAACCTGAAAAATGTGAGTGCAACATTTCCTCTCGGAAAATTGATTGTTGTAACGGGTGTAAGCGGTGGTGGTAAATCGACGTTGATCAACGAAACGCTGTATCCGATTCTTTCCAAATATTGCTACGATTCTAAAATGTACCCGCTGGAATATGATTCCATAAAGGGATTGGAGAACATTGATAAGGTAATTGAAATTGATCAGTCACCAATTGGAAGAACGCCAAGAAGTAATCCAGCCACTTATTGTGGATTTTTTACGGAGATAAGAACGCTGTTCTCTGCCGTGCCCGAAGCGAAAATTCGCGGCTATAATGCGGGAAGGTTTTCGTTCAACGTGAAAGGCGGACGTTGCGATATGTGCGAGGGCGGAGGCATGCGTGTAATCGAAATGAACTTTCTTCCGGATGTATATGTGCATTGCGAAAAATGCAATGGAAAACGGTACAACAGGGAAACACTTGAAATACGTTATAAAGGAAAATCTATCAGCGACGTTCTTGATATGACAGTCGATGAAGCCGTTGAGTTTTTCCAGAATGTGCCATATCTCTATCGCAAAATAAAAGTGTTGCAGGAAGTAGGTTTGGGTTATGTTACACTTGGACAAAGTGCCGTAACGCTTAGTGGAGGTGAAGCGCAACGTGTAAAGCTCGCGACAGAGCTTTCTAAAAAAGATACTGGCAAAACTTTCTACATTCTCGACGAGCCCACAACAGGGCTTCACTTCCAGGATATTCAACATCTCCTGGATGTGCTGAACAAGCTGGTTGATCGTGGCAATACTGTGCTTATAATTGAGCACAACCTCGATGTTATAAAAGTCGCAGATCACATCATTGATCTTGGTCCCGAAGGCGGTGATGGCGGTGGTAAGATATTGTTTGAAGGATTACCTGAAGATCTTATAAAAGTAAAAGAGAGCCACACCGGGAAGTTCCTGAAAGAGGAATTGAAATAGAAATAATTGAATAACTGAATAATTGAATAATTGAATAACTGAATTCGAAAGTTGATCTTTCATCAAATAATTCAATTATTCAACCTTCAGTTAGTCAGTTACTCAGTTATTCGGTTATTCAGTCTCTTACTTCTCCTCCAATCCCTGCTTCAAAAACATATTCTCCGTCATTAATTCGGCGATTTGTTTGTCTTTTACATCCATTAATTGCTTCAGGGTGTCCACATTCAATTGAAGGCTATCAATCAGTTTGCCCGTGTTTGCTAAATAAGCCTCCTGTTCTTCTTTCACAGCCTGGCTATGTTCAAAATTATAACTCGTAAGAGCGAGATCATCGACGATCAGGCGGTCGAGGCTGATTTGAAAAAAGTCGCTGATTATTACTAACTCTTCAATATTTGGTTGAGCTATTCGTTTTTCCCAATTCCCTATTGTAGTGTGCGCTTTTTCAACCAGGATGGCGATTTCAGTTTGCGTAACGCCTTTGCGTTTTCTTAAGTACCGCAGATTACTCGCGAAGTGGTGTTTCATTATAACCAATGATTATTTAAAAAATATGTACTTCTCAAATAAGCTGGGTATATTTGCCTTGCTATATCATTATTACCTGATGGCCAAATACTTCCTACTTACTTAAAGAAACCATTAAATTTTTTGTGATAAAATACCAGCCGGATGAATTAGTCCGGTCAGCGTTATTGGTAGGTACTTGTCAATGAGCAAATATATTGTATTCAGTTCTATTTCAGAAGTAAAGCCACTTTCGACCGGTTCTTACTCAATATTTACCTTTTACAAAAGTTGCTATTATGTGTGCTAGTGATGATTCAAATCAAGTTTTTTAAAGCGCATATCTGAACCCGTTGTTTATCAGATGTTTAGGCTAATGTTAAGAATTTCGAAAAGTTACTAACATCGTATGAAATTATTCTTATTTTTTTGCAACTTTAAAGGAGATGAACAGCAGGTAATTTCAGTTTAAAAAAATGAAGCAACCTGGTTCTCTTTTTTAAATCCACCTTTCCTGCGAACGCGAAAAACCTACCCCTAATTTTAACTCGTCAACCAACTTGAAAGATGTTACTACAATTACTTTACCACGTCATCTGCTTTTTAGTGCTAATGTCATGTTTTTTATCATTCAGCCTTAATAGAACAGATAAAAAGAAGTTCAAAATGCCTTTTATTGATCCTACAACAAATGTCTCTAAGTAGCAGATTTAACTATCGATATCGATAAATGAAAAATGGCAATTTCCACTTCTGAAAATCACCATTGTATTTTATGCAGAAAGTAAATCGACAGCCTTTCGAGACATTTACTTTCAATTAATTTTGTTGGACTATTTTGTTTGCGAGGCATCGTGCGGATTCTGCCTCGTATTAATACTTTGGAATAACCAGAATGCTCACTTTATTAAGGTGGTCTTCAATAAATTATGCGAGACAATTACTGGAAATTGAATAAGGTAGGATATTGAAAAAGGGATGTGGCGAAGCAAGCAGAAAAGGATCAACTCGCAATTTTATATTCGAGCACCCCGCGTGACGGGTTGTGAAACGGAAACAAAGTTTCCATGAAAAAATTCAATATCGCAGCCCACACATTGTTTTTTCGCGCTGTCGGTTCAAATATTTCTATTCCTTCAATTTTTACTCTTACCAACATGGATTGATCGTAGGCCTTTTCACGTAACTCATTGTCTACGCAGGTTACGGTATTTATTATTTCCGGATCAAGAATCATTTCTCCCAACCCGTTAATGGATAATGATGTATTTACTCCTTTTTTAAAATAAGAAAGTTTTACGGGGAAAATTCTGTCAAATAATGCCACATGCTGTACGGGCCTAGGAACAAGAAACCACAAATGTCCCAGCTCGTCAATGCACAATGTGTTTACAATTTGTGTAGGCAGTTTTAATAATGTATCAGGCATGCTGTACATAATGGCACTGCCAATATTCTCTATTTTGTCTTTGATTATTTCAAGGCTTTTGTCCATAACACAGTTATTTGTTTAGTCAATAACAATTAAATGTTATGCCTTGTTGAAAATTAAGGAAATAAAAAAAATCGGTGTAGAATTTGTTCCTCAAAGACCAGCAACATTTTTAGTGGTTCTTTATGAAATGTTGGTACAATTATTTAGATACAGTAAGCATAAAAAATCAGATACTATGTCACAAAATGAAACTGTAGAGGTTTTAAATGACCTTATCAAAATCAACAACGATCGCGTTGCCGGATATCAAAATGCAATTGATAATACACCCGGTATTGATGTAGACTTAAAGGCCATTTTTAGAAACATGGCAAACGAAAGTCTTAAGTATAGTAATCAACTTAAAGACGAAGTTGTAAAACTCGGTGGCGAACCAGCAACCGGCACAACTTTGAGTGGAAAGATTTATCGTGCTTGGGATGATGTTAAAGCAAGCTTCTCAGGTAATGACAGACAATCTGTTTTGAATGCATGCGAATTTGGCGAAGATGCTGCACAAAAAGCATATAAAACTGCGTTGTCTTCTGATGCTGAGTTGCCTGCAGCTTTGAGGCAAACAATTATGGACCAACAAACAGCTTTGAAAAAATCTCATGATTTGATCAAGAACTATAGAGATGCGAATAAAGCAGTAAGTGCTTAGGCTTGGAATAAATTTCAACAGAACGAGGGTTAGGTACGAAAGTGCCTGACCTTTTTTGTAGCTATTATCGGAAGCATTTGCGTGCACATCGTACTTCTTACACGAAGCCCCGTTAGCGTGGTATGTTGAACAAGGTTTTTCAAACAAAAAAAGAAGCATTCCTTATTAAACGAATGCTTCTAAAATAGTGATTGGTGATGTATGATGAGTAAGAATATTTTCTAAGCACGCCTGATTACACCAAGCAACAATGCGATAACTGCCAGTACTAATAATACGTGAATCATCCCGGTTGCGCTATAAGCGAATACGCCAACTAACCAACCTACTATTAAAACTACTGCGACGATATAAAGTATGCTTCTCATAATATTCAATGTTTTTTAGTGATTAATCTTTCAAGGAGTATTGTAAAACCTGCGCCAGTGTAAAAACACATGAATCGAGTGGAAGAAATTCCTCAAGTTGCTGAATTTTTAGTTTAAAAGCTACCTCTATTTCTCATTTTTAGACAGGCACATTATTATGAACTCTTTTAAAAAAAACAAGTGCTGTCATTCAAAAGCTTTATAAATATTTTAAAATCAGCGGGTAAGAGTTTTGGGGCGGATAACGCCATCAAATTAAGCGCTTCTCTATCTTATTATACAGTGTTTGCCCTTGGCCCCATGTTGATGATCATGATTTCCCTAGCAGGATTATTTCTTGGTGAAGACGCGGTGAAGGGAAAGATTTACGCTCAATTGAAAACACTCGTTGGGTCTTCTGCAGCATTGCAGATACAAGAAATCATCAAGAATATCGAGGCTTCTCAATTTACTTCTACGGGGGTCGTTATTGGCGGAATTTTACTCGTGCTCGGTGCGACGGGCGTTTTTACGGAGATACAAGATTCAATCAATTATATCTGGTCGATCAGGGCGAAACCAAAGAAGAACTGGCTGAGATATCTCACTAACAGATTGATATCTTTTTCTTTAGTAGTAGGTCTTGGATTTCTCTTGTTGGTGTCATTGCTCATTAACACATTGATAGATGCTTTCAGCGATTATCTCACAAGGTTCTTTTCAGATGATACGTACTACATCGCAGGCTTTATTAATACTGTTCTTACCCTTGGAATAATAACCGGGTTATTTTCCATCATTTACAAAGTTTTACCTGATGCGAGGATTGCCTGGCGCGATGCACTGGTTGGCTCGGGTTTTACGGCGGTGTTATTCATACTGGGTAAATTTCTTATCGGGCTTTATATGGCGCACTCAAAAGTTGGATTGACGTACGGAACTGCAGCATCGATCATTGTTATTCTTACGTGGATATATTATTCTTCAATCATCCTGTATTTCGGGGCGGAGTTTACAAAAGTGTACGCATTAACAAGAGGCGAGGGAATTAAGCCATATGACACTGCGGTTTTCATTGTTAAAACTGAAACAAAAGAGATAAAACCAATGACTGAAGCGAGCTAACGCAAAAATGGGTAATGAGTTTTGAGTAGTGTAACTTATTGTGAAATCTTATTGAACCAATTTCTATGGCGCTTGTGCGTTTAGCGGCACAAAAGATGCATAACCATATATCGGCAGTATTCCCGAAGGGCAGAATACCACCCTCCGGAAAAAAGGGCCAGAACCGTGGAAAGGTGTTAAATAAGCAATTGCCCTACATCTGAATTGGAAGTCTGTACCCGTTCCGACCCCATCATTATTCAGTTACTCAATAATATAATTCAATTATTAAAAATATGCCTAACAGCCTGAACCCGGTGATCATACAGTTTTTTCATTGGTATTATCCCGGCAATGGGAGACTCTGGAACGATTTCGTTGCCGAAGCTCCCAATCTCGCAAAATATGGTTTTACAAACGTATGGTTTCCCCCAGCGTACAAAGGATGCAATGGTGGTTATTCAATTGGTTATGATGCCTATGATCTCTTTGATCTCGGTGAGTTTGATCAGAAAGGAACCATTCCTACAAAATACGGTACCAAAGAGCAATACCTAAAAGCAATTGAAGCGGCACACCAAAATAACATGGGTGTGATTGCGGACGCCGTTTTTAATCACAAAGCCGGAGCGGATGAATTGGAAAAATTTACAGTAAAGAAAGTAAACCCTGACAACAGAAATGAATTCATAAGCGATCATTTTGACATTGAAGCGTGGACAAAATTTACATTTCCCGGACGGAAGGGAAAGTATTCTGAATTTATTTGGGATCACAAATGTTTTTCCGGAGTAGACTGGGCAAACGATATAAATGAAGACGGTGTGTACAGCATTCAGAACGAATATGGCGAAGGGTGGGAAGAGGTAATGGAAAGTGAGTTGGGCAATTACGATTACCTGATGTATGCGGATATTGAGTTTCGCAACGCTGCTGTTCGTGAAGAATTGAAATACTGGGGCAAATGGTATTTAGAACAAACGCATGTCGATGGTTTCCGATTAGATGCAGTTAAACACATTGCATCTTATTTTTTTAATGAATGGATAGACTACATCCGTTCGTTAAAAGAAGAGTATACGCCGATGATTGGTGAATACTGGAACATTCACGATGTAAATGCTTTGCTTCGTTATATCGACGTTACCAAAGGCAGAATGCAATTGTTTGATGCACCGCTCCATCACAATTTTTACACCGCATCAAAAGCGGGGAAAGATTTTGATCTGCGTAATATTTTTAATAACACGTTGGTGCAGCAGCTTCCAACCCATGCGGTTACAATAGTTGACAATCATGACACGCAGCCGTTGCAATCGCTGGAATCGCCGGTGGAAGACTGGTTCAAGCCGCTTGCCATGAGCATGATCTTATTGCGGGTAGATGGCACTCCTTGTGTTTTTCACCCGGCTTTATACGGAGCGGAGTATACTGACAATGGGCATGATGGAAATGGTTACGATATTAAAATTTCACCCGTAGATATTTTACCAGCGCTTTTAAGAGCAAGAAAGGATTTTGCATTTGGAATGCAGCGCGATTATTTCAATCACGCCAACTGCATCGGATGGACAAGAGAAGGAATTAATGAAGTCGCCGGATCTGGTTGCGCAGTTATTTTATCGAACGGCACTGAAGGATTTAAGGATATGCAAATGGGAAACACACACGCCAATGAAACGTTTGTAGATCTGCTTGGAAGAAGAAAAGAAAAAGTAAAACTCAACGGAGACGGATGGGGGAAGTTTGTGTGTGATGGAGGTAGTGTGTCGGTGTGGGTGAGAGAGACAATTAATAATTAAAAATTAATAGGTGTTACACACTAATCCAAAAATCTTTTTTTTCGGTTTGACTAGTAACAAAGGCCGAATTCCGAATGAATGTTGCGTTATTAATTGTTAATTATTAATTATTAATTAGCTCTCCGCTTGGCATAGTTTTTTTAACCTTATTGTAAATTTCACTATGGACGCGCATGAAAAAAACGACCTGCAAAAGCTTAAAGAACTCGTAGAGGATATTCGTATCTGCATGTTCACAATTGTTGATGATCACTCTAAAATAAGCAGTAGGCCTATGTCTACAGTGAAGATCGATGAGAGTGGTTACATATGGTTTTTTACAAACGAATATTCAGAAACTATACAAGAATTATCAAAAGATAATGTGGTGAGTTTGATTTATGCTCATCCTTCGAAAAATATTTACGTTGATATTAAAGGGGCAACCTCTGTAATTATCGATAAGGATAGAATAAAAGAATTATGGAACCCAATGTTGAAAGCATGGTTCCCTAAAGGAATTGATGATCCTAAGCTTTGCCTCATCAAAGTTGCTCCGCAAGAAGCTTATTATTGGAAGAACTCTTCTAACCAGGCAATAGTATTTCTGAATATTTTGAAAGCTATTGCAACAAGAGAGCAATACTCAGAAGGAGAGCACGGTAAGATAAAGATCAATCAGCCAGTGTAATAGCGTTTTGATCCGTACCTCTTTTTAATTAATAATTAATAATGAATAGGGTTGCATTCTTGTTTTCGATCTCCCAGAACGGACGCATGAGCAAAAAGTGCAGAGGAACGAAATATTAATTTTTAATTATTATTAATTACCCAAATAGTTATTGTGTTAAAGCATCGCAGGAGAGTTCATTAGTTGGCTCTCCTTTGTTTTTTTAAATAGATTAATTACATGCAAACCTTTAATCTTCGGCTGAAACAAATTATTATCGTCATCATTATCGTGTTGCTGATCTACGTTGTGTTGCATGAACTCATCGCATTTGTGCCCGGCTTCTTGGGCGCAATAACACTTTATGTTTTAAGCAGGGCAAATTATTTTCAATTGGTCTATCAGCGAAAATGGAAACGTGGCTGGTCGGCGATGCTTATTATTTTTTATTACACTTTAGTAATTGGACTGCCAATCTATCTCGCCGTTACCTTGATAAGTCCCAAGATAGATTTACTGATACACAACAGTGACCAGGTTATTGCAAGTTTTAAAAAAGCAATCAATCATGTTCAGGCTAATTTTAGAACGCAATTTATATCCGAAAAAAAACTGGATGAATCACTGAATGCTGTCAGCCAGTATATTCCTTCACTGGTAAATAGTACAGCAAATGTGATTACTAATGTAGTACTGATGTTGTTTGTTCTTTATCACATGCTCATAAACGGAAGAGCCATGGAGCGAAATCTTGCACGTTTCATTCCTTTAAAACCTTCTAATGTAAATACGCTTGCATCAGAAACAAAGAAGATGGTGAAAGCCAATGCTATTGGTATTCCTATCATTTCATTAGTGCAGGGAACTGTTGCAATGCTTGGCTACTTCATATTTGGAGTAGATGAGTATTTGCTGTGGGGATTTATAACCGGTGTGTTTGCCTTCTTTCCTGTTGTAGGCACAGCAATCGTTTGGGGCCCATTGGTTATCTATATGTATGGCATAGGTATGAACTGGCAGGCAACATGGTTGGTCGTTTATAGTTTGCTGATAACGGGTAATGTAGACTATTTGATTCGCGTTACTTTACTCAAGAAAATGGGTGACATACATCCCATTATCACGATCTTCGGAGTTATTGTGGGGTTGAATTTATTTGGATTTATCGGCGTGGTTTTCGGACCGTTGCTCATTAGCTACATTTTGATTCTTATTGAAATTTATGTAAACGAATTTGTAGAAAATGATTTCACAATAACCGAGGAAGTGACCGCCGATTCTACATTGTGAGGTTTGAATTCTACATGAATTTAACGTTTTGCCAATGGCATCCTGTTTTAAATAGTACACTAGTTAAAAGAATATTTACCGCAGTCTTTGAGACCGCATTCACTAAAAAATAAGTACTATGAAACGGAAAAAAATCCTTGTGAAAGTTATTGGAATTACATTACTAAGTGCGATAACGATAAGAGCGTTTAGTCAGGAACAACAAACAAATTATGAAAGCAAACTGTCACCAAAATTTGGGATTAAGGGTGGGATAAATCTTTCCAATTTGCACGCAGACAATGTTGATGATGAACACATGAAAATAGGAGCAAACTTTGGTGTGTATGCTAAGCTTCCCGTTACTACAGGTTTCTCTATTCAGCCGGAGGTGCTGTACAGTATGAAAGGCGCACAGCTTAATTACAACAATGCGCTTATGGGAAGCGGTAAGTACAGGTTCAATTTGAATTATGTTGAAGTGCCTGTGCTTGCAGTTTTTAATGTTGCGAAAAATTTCAACATACACGCAGGTGGTTATGCAGCATACCTGGCATCTGTGAAAGTTAAGGACGTCGATAATGAGGGAAATGTGAACCACGTGAATGAATTAAACAAGGACAATTTCCAAAGTTTCGACTACGGTTTGCTAGGAGGTATCGGGTTTGATATTTCCAACGTTACACTCGGAGCAAGATATAACTATGGTCTCAAAGAGATCGGAAAGTCCGGCACCTTTGCTGGCGAAGTTGCAAACAACGCCAAAAATAGTGCTGTCTCTATATATGTAGGGTTTGCGTTTTAGGGGATTATGGTTAAAAGGGCTGTTGGGATTTATTTCAGCAGCCCTTTTTCAAGAGTGAAGGATTGAATGATTAAATGATTGAATAATTGAATAATTGAAATTCGAACATAATCCTAATCTAATCATCAGATAAATGAAGAGTATGAAACAGTTGTTTACAATAGTATTTCTTATGACGGTATTGCCCGTCTCATTGATCTCGTGCAGTGCGATTGAAGGTATATTTAAAGCAGGTGTGTGGAGTGGAATTATAATGGTAGTAGGAGTGATCGTATTGATCGGAGTTATTTTCTATAGCTTGTTTAGAAATAAAGATTAGTCTGCAAAGATGTGCATCGCTCTGTTTCACCACTAAGGCACTAAGGGCACTAAGTTGCACTAAGAAGTGCCCTGAAATTGAGACATAAAATTGTTGCAGAAATTGTGAATTATAAATGCCTTAGTGAAGCTTAGGCTCTTAGTGTTTTAGTGGTAAACTTTTCTCTGAATGCGAGGCATTCCTAGGCTTTCTCAAACGTTATTGTAAAAGTAGTTCCTTCGCCCGGTTCAGATTTTACATCAATGAACGCGTTGTGCGCCTGGAGAATATTTAGTGTCGAAGGCATCCCAAGTCCCATTCCATTTCGTTTTGTAGTGTAATACGGTTCGAACAGACGGCCTAAATCTTCCCGGCTCATACCAATGCCATTGTCCTGGATATACACGCTAGGTTTGGCTTTATCTTCAATAGCGATGGTTAACTTGCCCGAACACTTTTCTATAGCTTCCACTGCATTGTTTATTAGATTGGAAAAAGCAAGATGCAGTTTTTCTTTGTCGCCCATTATCATAACAGGCATTTCGGGTTCTTTGTAGTCGAGAGATATGCTTTTTAATGCAATGGTATCTTTAGCGACATTTAGATTTTCATGTATCACTTCCTGCAAGGAAACCGGCATAAGCTTAATTTCTGAAAAACGAAGTGACTGCAATAGCTCTGTGATCAGTGAATTGATGCGGCCGGAATTTCGATTGATGATCTCCATGTACACATGCGATTCATCGTCCTTCATGATATCCATCAACTGCTCCAGTGAAAGGTTGATATTGTTCAAAGGATTTCTTACCTCATGCGCTAAAGTGCGCACCAGTCGGCCCGCGGCAGCGAGCTTCTCAATGTTTAGCGACGCTTTTTCGTTGCGCTTTCTTTCAGTAATGTCATGAATAATGCCCTGGTAATATATCGTATGATTATCGCTGTCTTCATTTGACAAAGTGAGCAGGCAGTACTTAACTTGTCCCGTTGAGGTTTTTAATTCAACCTCGTAATCTTTTATCTCTTCGCCATTGTTGATCAACTCAAGAATATTTTTCTTCGCGCCATGATCAATAATAAAATCAAAAAAACGATATTGGTCAATTTGAGAAGGATCCAGTTGAAGCAATTCAAGACCGGCCGTATTTATTTGTATCAATCTTCCCTTGTGATCGCCAATGAAAATAGCATCTTTCGATTTTTCGAAAATGGTTCTGTATTTTTTTTCATTTGCTTTTAGTGCCTTTAAAGTTGCGCTCCTTTCCAGTGCATAACGAATGCAGCGCTCCAGCTTTTCAGGGGTTAATTCGCCTTTAACCAGATAGTCAGTGGCACCGATAACCACGGCCTGTCTGTCAATCTCAGGATTGCCTTTGCCGGTTAATAAAATGAAGGGCATCTCTGATCCTTCAGCAAGCGATTGATTAATGAAGTCTAAGCCAGTCTTAATGCCTAGGCGATAATCCACAAAGCAGATGTCGCAGTCGTTCTGACGCATTCTTTCGATAGCTGTGCTGTAGGAGTGGCACCAGTGTGACTTGAAAGTGCCGCTGGTAATGGATTGCAGATAATCATTCATTATGAAGTAATCATCTTCATCGTCTTCTACTACCATCACATTGAGAAGTCTATTCTTCAGTTGGGGCATTCGCTTTGGATTGTATTAAAGGAAGTATAATTGTAAAGGTAGCTCCTTTTTGAGGCTCGCCTTCAGCATAAATTACACCTTGGTGGTGATCAATTATTTTTTTGCAAATGGCAAGACCAATACCTGATCCGGGATATTCTGATTTGCCATGAAGGCGCTGGAATATCTGGAAAATTTTTTCTGCGTAGTCTTGTTCAAAACCAATTCCATTATCTGAGATACGAATAGAATAATAGCTTATGTCGCTGTAAAGCATGTGTTTTTTTCTTTCCCCGTTGTCAGTCAACCTGCAAGAAATATGAATTACCGGAGGTTCATCTCTCTTTCTGAATTTTATGGCATTGCTAAGCAGGTTAGAAAACAATTGCTTCACTTGTAGCGGAATGGCTTCTACTAAAGGAAGCACACTGTCAATTACCAGCTTAGCATTTGTGTCATCAAAAAGCAGTTCAAGTTCATTAGAAACTGTTTTAATGATAACGTTGAGATCAGTTGGTTCAAATATTTGAGTACGACGTGTAATTCTTGAAAACTCAAGCAGGTTATCGATCAGGCTTCTCATGATCTCTGCGGAGCTCATTATTCTTGTTAAATAAACTTTGCCATCATCGTTCAAAACGTCTCCATATTTGGTTTGCAGGCGCTCTCCGAAGGTTTGGATTTTTCTTAGCGGCTCCTGCATATCGTGCGATGCTACATAGGCAAATTCTTCTAGCTCTTTATTGGACTGATTAAGTGTTTTAATATTTTGACGAAGTTCCAGTTCTGTGAGTTCAGCCTGTGTAATATCCCGCGTAATGCCAAATATCCTCTTATGGTTACTGGTATCCGATGTAACAGTTCCATTGGTGCTTATAATTTTCTTTTCGCCGTTCCTTGTGGTGATATGGTAGATAATGTGGAAGTTCGTTTTGTTCTTAACCGCTTCATCAATCTTAGCGAGATAAATGTCCCTGTCAAGCGTATCAACGTGTTTTAAATAGAGGTCGTCATTAGTATCGATGTTTTCGCTTTTATTGTATCCGAAAATCTCATACAGTCCATCGGACCAGATCATTTCACCGGTTAACATGTTATGGCTGTAGGTGCCAAATTTCAGAAGCTTCTCTGAGTCGCTGACAAGTTGCAAATTTTTTTTCAGATCATCACTCACCTTCATTTGATCTGAAATGTCCTGTGCTATAAATAGAAAGGACCCTGGTGTGCCGTCTTCACTTTTTCTTAAAACAGTACCCAAGGTTTTAAAGTATCGCCAATCACCATTTTTGTGGTTTAGCCGGCTGTTGTATTCGTGTGATTCATCTCCGTTGAGATGGTAATATTTTTCAATTTCATTTTTAACAAGCTCAACGTCATCAGTAAAGATCACTTTCATGAGATCATTATCCCACTCCTCGAAATCTCCGTAGGTATACCCTAACAGGTCCGTGACTCGTTTATTTATATAGCTCAGCTTTTTGTTGCGTGCGTCGTATATATAAACCAGGGCCGGGATGAAGTCGGTTAATTTTTGCTGCCACTCGTTTCCAAAACCTGCAGATTCAAGTAGTGTTTTCAGGTTTTGAATGTTTTCTTTTTCTGATTCCGGATTCATGACTAGTCATTGTTAAATTCATGGAATTGCCTCATCTTATTATAAAGAGTTTTCCTATCAATATTGAGCAGTTTAGCAGCTTTACTTTTATTAAAGTTTACCTTCTTAAGTGCTTCCAATATCGTTTCATACTCTGCGTCCAATGATGCTTCTCTTAGGCTATTCTCATGAAGTTCTATCTTCTTCGGTGTAGTGTATATGGGTTGTGGTTGTGCAGGGTGCATTGGGGCAGCTCCGCTATAGGTATTGGCCGGTTGTGCATAGTCGATAGGAGTCATAGGTGCTGCCGGTATCACTGCTTCGTCAAACTGTAGTTTTTGGAAATTGGTAATTTCAAATGGCAATGAAATCACGTCGATCAATTGGCCATCTGTTAGCAGCGCTGAGCGTTTGATAACGTTTTTCAATTCACGCAGGTTGCCGTGCCAAACGTAGTTCACGAAGATTTGCTCTACCTGTGGTGTAAATCCTTGTATGGTTTTTTGCAATTCAATATTTGCCTGCTGAAGGAAATGTTTTGCAAACAACAGAATGTCGGCTTTTCTCTCTCTGAGTGGCGGTACGTTTATGCTAAACTCGTTGAAGCGGTGATAAAGGTCCTCGCGAAACTTTCCTTTTTTTGCTGCGTCGAGCAATTTCTCGTTGCTCGCTACAATGATGCGCACGTCCAGATCAATATCTTTCGTGCCTCCTATTCTGCGCATTTTTCTTTCCTGGATCACCCGTAATAGCGATACTTGTATATCATAACTCAAGTTTCCAATTTCATCAAGGAAAACTGTTCCTGTATTTGCCAGTTCGAATATGCCAATCTTTTGATTGATAGCGCCGGTAAATGATCCCTTCTCATGACCAAACAATTCGCTGCCGGCAAGTTCCTTGGAAAGAGCACCGCAGTCAATGGCCATAAAAGGCTTGCTGCTTCTTTTGCTTTGGTGGTGAATTTCTTTTGCAATTACTTCTTTACCGCTTCCGCTTTCACCATAAAGGATGATGCTGTAATTGGTGGGAGCAACACGTCTGATCTGCTCCATAATGTTAATGAACACCTGGCTTTCGCCAGAAATATAGTCGTCGTGGTGGAGTGCCTGTGATCCGGACGATACACTTGTTCTAACGGGCTTGTTATTGTCCTGTACCGGCGCTGCCGGCCTCGCAGGGTTGCCGCTCCTTTCCAGTGTCTTTTTGATCGTCAGCAAAATTTCATCCGGGAAAAGAGGCTTGGTTACATAGTCCGTAGCTCCGTTCTTTAAAACTTCTACAGCTGTTTTTATATCACTGTAGCCCGTAATAATGATTACGGGCAAACTGAAATTATATGCTTTGATCTGCATCAGCAGATCATTACCATTCATATCGTCAAGCCTATAATCTGAAAGAACGATATCGGGATTGAATGATTGTAACAGCTCCAGACCCTTTTTGCCTGAAGGTGCAGTAGCGACCTCATAACCTTTTTTATTTAGAAAACGGCTAAGCAGGTTGCACATGTCCATATCGTCATCGATTACCAGTATTTTATCCATCGTTTGAGTATTCGGGTAAGTTAGAAATTAGAAATCAGGAATTAGAAATTAGGAATTAGAATTAGCAATCGGACTTACATCTAATTCCTAACTCCTAATTAACTAAAATTATGCCCAAAGCCTGCGCATCTGTGACATCGGTATTTGCATTTGTTCCCTGTATTTTGTTACAGTGCGTCTTGCTACCGGCATTCCTTTGTTTGTAAGAATGGCCACGATCTGCTGATCAGTATATGGGCTGTTTTTATTTTCCATTGATATCAATTCCTGGATAGTTGATTGAATAAGTTTGTTGCTTACAGAATCTCCGTTTCCATTAATAATACCTTCAGTAAACAGATTTTTCAATGGTATTATACCAAAGTGTGTGTCCACAAATTTGTTGGAAGTAAGCCTTGATACAGTTGCGATTTCGATATCAAGTTTTTCTGCGATATTTTTTAAGATCATTGGTTTCAATGCTCTTATATCGCCTTCCATAAAATAATCCTTTTGATAATCCACGATTGTCCTAATTACTTTAAGCATATTGCTTTCTCTTTGCTTAATGGCGCTTATGAACCATTGTGCAGAAGCAAGTTTGCTCTTCATGTATTGTCTTTCGCTTTTGTTGCCTGTTTTATCCATTTCAATTCTCTCGCTCCATGCGGCATTTACATGCAGGTTTTGAGAGTATTGATTATGCAGTGAAACGATCAGTTCGTCATCTACTCTGTAAACTGAATAATCCGGAATGATAGTTTGCTTCGCATTGAAAGCATCCGACTGCGCTGTGATCGGTTTTGTTTTCAATTTAGCAATATGTTCTACTATTATTTTGAACTCTTCTTCATCTACTTTCAGCAAATCTCTTATCTTTTCAAACTGCGCAGTGCTCAATAGTTTGTAGTGGTCGCACAATAATTTGATGGCAAGTCTATCAACCACACTCTTTTTGTTTTTGCGTTCCAGTTGCAGCAAAAGACATTCGCAAATGCTGCGTGCTCCAATACCTACGGGATCGAGCGACTGCACTACTTTCAGCGCTTTTTCAAATTCTTCGGCAGTAACCATCTTGTGAGAGCTGAAGGAAAAATCATCAGAAATATCATCCATCGATTGTTCCAGCAATCCATCTTCATTTAAACTGTCGATCAGATAGTCTGCATAAACGCGGGTCTCATCATCAAGGTTGAGCAATTGTAACTGCTCCTTTGCTTCCTGTCTGAAATCTACGGATGCCCTCATTGGCACATTTACAAGATCACTATCAGGAAGATAGTTGTTGTATTCTAGTTTATAGTCGGGAATGTCATCATAACCATATTCTTCCCAATCCTGGAAATCTTGTGCTGCATTTTTATCAAACTTGTCTATACTTTCCGTATCATTGTTTTCTTCTTTTTCAAGAAATGGATTTTCTTCTAATTCATTTTGTATACGCAACTGTAGTTCTTGTTGTGTAAGCTGAAATAAGTTCAGCAATTGAATTTGTTGCGGTAATATTTTCAGGTTCTGCTTCTGTGTAAGATTTTGGCTTATCATAAACACGTCGTTTTTCTATTCACAGTAAGGCAAGCATGACACCAGATTTACAAAAAGGAGCAATAAAAATTTAAGAACTTGATAATGAGCACCTTTCCGGTATAATTTTTTTTGTTCGATACCGAGGCTGATTTTAAAAGTACAAAAAGTGTGGAAATAATTCTACAGTATGGCCAGATTTAAATTTAAGTTTTCATACATCCAGAAGAACTTCCAGTTTGTGGTAGTTGCATTTGTTATTTCACTTGCAACACTCATCGGCATTTCATTTCTTATACGGAAGCAGGTACATATTTACGGCCAGTATTCAGATGCAATTGAGCATTCCTTTGAAGTAATGAACAGGGTAGAAGTACTTGAGCAATTATTGAAGGATGCAGAAACCGGTGTGCGTGGTTATTTGTTAACAAATGACAGTGTTTTTCTTGACCCTTACCGAAACGTGAACGATAGCATTAAAAGGTCGATGGACGATCTTAAACATATTATCAGCAATAGCGAAAAATATGGGGGCAACAGCTCAGTGCAGTTAGACAGAATACGTTATATCAATGAGAAGATTATTTTGCAAACAAGCATATTGAATGATTTGTTGGTAAATCACACAAAACTAGATAAGGCCTTGCTGCGGAAAGGAAAGGATATCCTCGACAGTTTGAGGGTAAATTTTGATAGTATGCGCCAGTATGAGCTAGGCTTGCTTGCAAAGAGCCGGATAGAGAAGAACAGACTGAAGGAAGCAACTCCTGCATATTTGTCCTCGCTGCTTGCATTTTCCATTATTCTTACACTTGCTTCTTTTGCCTACATTCTTAAGGAGTTGTTTACCCGCTATAAATATCAAACTGAGCTTGAAAGGAAAATCGCAGAGCTTAACCAAAGCAATGAAGAATTGGAGCAAATTGCTTATGCATCATCCCATCATTTACAGGAGCCGCTTAGGAAGCTAAGGCTTTTTAGCAGTAAACTTTTGCATAAGTACAAAAATGATGTCGATAGTGATGTAAAAAAATCGGTAGAGCGGATTGACGCTTCTGCACTTGCTATGCAAGAACTTATTCAAAATTTTGCGGATTACACGAGTTTAGAAAAGCAACAGGAAAGCTTTACAAACGTATCGCTTAACACCGTGTTGTACCAGGCATTGTACCAGGTTCAAAATGAATTTTCTGCAAACGAGGCTGAACTGAAAACAGACAGGTTGCCTGAAGTAAAAGGTTCATTTCAAAGGTTGGTGCTGCTATTTAGAAATCTCCTTGAGAATTCAATAAAATATGCAAAGCCCGGTAGAATCCCGGAAATAACGGTTACCTATAGGACTGGGCCCTATGTGAAAAATGAAAAGAATAACAACCAGGAGTATCACATCGTATCTATACACGACAATGGGATAGGTTTTGATAATCAGTATGTAGAAAAGATCTTTGCGCTCTTCAGGAGATTACATACGCAGCAATCATTTTTTGAGGGGAAGGGAATCGGCCTGGCAATTTGTAAACGAATCATGTCTAATCACAACGGATACATTACAGCATCGGGAAAGGTGAATGAAGGAGCTTTGTTTGAACTCTACTTTCCTATTAATTAAAAATTGAAAATTGAAAGTTGAAAATGAATGGTATAACTGTAGCCGTCATTTTCAACTTTCAACATTCCATTTTCAACTAACTAGTTGTTTTCCCTCCATTTTGCTGCGCAAAGTATCGAATGCATCAAGTAAGGCATCTTCCCAGCGTTTGGAAATTGAATAGCCGGAAATAATGATGTTGTGCAGCGATAGTTTTAACAGTGCTACCTTATCCTTCTCACTTTCGTCCTTATAAGTTTCATACAGCTCAAGTTCAGCGGAATCAATGTTTCCAAATTCTTCCTGAATTTGTTTAAGCTTACTTGTCATCTTTCTGAGGAGAGAATAATAGCCGGCATTGTCAATTGCGGATGTCTTTGTAACAAAATTAAAATTCATATGACATGATTTAGTTTAACTGGTAAAAAAATGTGTGCCCATCCCATTTAGTTTTCATGTAGAAGATATTCCTCGAATGTTTCACAATTGCGATATTGATTTGCAAGTGTTTAACAATGGGTACATTTTTTGGATTAGTAGTTATCAAACAACATTGTTTCATCTAAAAACTACAATTATGTTACGTTGGACAATAACCTTTTTAGTAATAGCAATAATCGCTGCGGTACTTGGATTTGGGGGCATAGCAGCCAGTGCTGCCGGTATAGCAAAAATCTTATTCTTCGTATTTCTTGTGCTGTTTATTATTTCTCTCCTTACCGGAAGAGCAAGAGAATAGACAATCTTTTGGTCTCTCAAAAAGTGCTACTAAAGTTACATAAATTGGTTTGAAATTGTAATGACTAGTAGCACTTTTATTTTTTTCTTCTCATCATTAAAGCTAGCTTTATAGAAATTATAACACTAGTATGGAAAAGCTTTTCGTACTTATTGCTGAAGACGACGCAGATGACAGATTCTTATTACAGAACGCTTTTGAAGAGATGGGATATACTGATAAACTCGAGTTCGTGGAAAACGGTGTAGAGCTGATGGATTTTCTGCAAAACAATTCAAATAATTCGAATTCCGTTCCCGGCTTTATTTTGCTGGATCTTAACATGCCGAAAAAAGATGGGAGAGAAGTGCTGAAAGAATTAAAACAACATGAAGACTACAAGACAATTCCAGTAGTAGTTTTTTCCACTACAAAAAATGAAACAGAAGTTAAGAGATGTTATGAGCTCGGCGCAAACACATACGTTGTAAAGCCAGTGAGTTATGACTCTTTGCTAAAATTTGTTGAGAATATTCGAAGCTACTGGTTCAATGTTGCAACCATTCCAATGTAGAGCTAAGGCACTGCCTTGCCAGCAATACAATCAGATCCCATTTTTAAAGACAAGGAAGTGCCTTGTCTCTACAAGTTACAGATCCCGCTGCTTATCTGCCGCAATTTCCCCTTCGCCTGCTTTTTTACCGGATCTTTTAAAAAAATCCCTCAGTTTGCCGAACCAATTTTTTCCTTCACTAACATTCAACATGCTACTGGAATAGTTGCGGACAATTGTTGGTACAAGCAGTTTTGCAACGAACCCTGCATTGCCTAACAGCAACCTTCTTATAAGGACATCTACGCCTAAATCCAATCCCATATTTAACAACGGATTGTTCTTGTTTTTAGTAGATATTTTAGACACAAAACCCAGGGCATTTTCAAAAGGCTTCAACAGTTGCTTTGTGTTGTTCCATTCGCTTTGAATAGCAAGTTTTTGTGCGGCAAGCTCCGCAGAAAGTCTTTGCTCTTCTGCGACAAGTTGATGATAGGTAGAAATTTTATTCATAAATTTTTCTGACTATAAAGTTTTTAAGAGGCATTGTAACTTGTTTTTTACAAAGAAGAAAGATCAATCCGATCAAAAGGTAAGCGCCTGCAACAATAAAAAATCCAGCTTCCATATTGTTCATAGTATGGCCTATCCAGAGGCCAGCTCCGATACCAGCAAACATCAAACAGAATAGAAAGAGGCAAGTCACAAAAATCACCACAAGGCTTTCAGAAACAGCATTTGTTGCCTTCATTGTAGTTCTCACACGGGCATGTTCTATGAAGGTATTTACAAAATTGGTTGCCTGATCCGTGAGATTTGCCGCGCTTTTTTTCAAATCTTCCATAATAAAGTGTTTAAAAAAGAGCAGGTTCGTCCTGCTCTTTTATCGATTTTCAAGGGTAGCTGCAGCGAATTTTCGGACTTGCGAAAAAGCTACAGACACGTGAGGTAATAAGTTGTAGGTGATAAGTTTTGTGTTGTAGGTATAAAGCTACAAGTTCCCTTACTGCGGGACCTTCTTACTCACAACTCAGAACTCAAAAACTTAGAACTTATTACTTATTACGATAATTCAGAAGTAATTGAATTAGCTTTTTGTTTGTATTCACCCTTTAGTTTGTTTAGCTTATCCTTTCCACTGTCGAGTACTCCGCCTATTTTATCTGCCCAGTCTGCTGCAGTGTCCGCAATGTTCTTACGGGTAGTGCTTCCTTTTTCAGGAGCCATCAAAATACCTACTACTGCGCCTACTGCTGCTGCACCTAATATGCCCAATACGATTTTTGTTTGAGTTGTCATAATTGATTAAGTTTAAATGATTATTTGATGATAGTTTTCTTTGAGCAACGTTTAAAAAACTGTGCCATCGCTATAAGTATGTGGGAAATAAATTCCTCAGGTACAAGCTTTACATAACATAAATAACAACGGTTAATCTCTGAATGTTTTGATTAAAAATATAATTTAGTTTTTTAAAAAAAACGCTGGGAATTATTGAATGAACAAGAAGAATGAAAGCCATGGAAAATCCTCAAACAAATATAACAGCAACAAAGTCAATCGTGTATTTTAAAAATAACGACATAAAGAGAAATAAAGTCCTGATCATAGATGATGAGGAAGATCTTTGTATGTTGCTGAAAAACTATCTTACAAGAAAAAACTTCGAGGTATTTATTGCCCACACTTTAAACGAGGGACTGTCGGCACTAAATGAAGTAAAACCCGACATATTATTCCTTGACAACAACCTGCCTGATGGCACGGGTTGGGATAAAGCCTCGGATCTTTCGCTGCTTTATCCACATCTACGCATTAATCTTATCAGCGCTTTTCATCCAACTCTCCCAGACGGGAATCACCACAACATTAATATCATAGATAAGCCTGTTTCGTTAAAACAGATCGATAAGTTTGTTTCCTCCATCAGCTGAACTTTCAGGATTTTATTTGCGTTAATTGTTTTCCCAAAATAAGAATGGGTATAAAGTTAGCAATATACAGGAGTGAGAAACTCTTTGTTGCGGCGTTCAAGCCGTTTGGCTTTGTCCTCATGCCTTTTGATAGTGATCAGTTCAAATTGAAAATGGAAAAACAATGAATACTTATAATCATCACTCCGAAGACCATTCTAAAGCATCTGAAGGAATAAGTAAAAAATTAGATTGCAACAACGATTTAATTGGCCCCGATGCAAATGTGAAGATCTCAAAGATATCCCGCTTCTATAACAAGATGTCTAGTGTTATTACTAAATCTACCGGGAGCCCCGTGGCACTAATCATTGCGATGTCGATTATTATTATCTGGGCAGTAACCGGCCCTATTTTCCATTACTCGGATACCTGGCAACTGGTGATCAATACAGGCACAACCATCATTACCTTCTTAATGGTATTCATCATTCAGCAATCGCAAAATAAGGATACTGTTGCCGTTCATTTAAAACTCAATGAATTGATCGCTGTAAACGAGCATGCGAGCAATCGACTTGTTGATATTGAAGATTTAAGCGATAAAGAGTTGGAGGTGCTTAAAAGATTCTACATAAAGCTCTCAGAGCTGGCTGAAAACGATAAGGAATTGTTTACCACCCACTCACTCGATGAAGCCGCCGAGAATAGAACTAAAAAGATTAAGGCGAAGATGGGAAGACATGGTGGAGAAATAGGAGTGAATGATAAGTAAAAGGTGAAAAGTAAAAATTCAAAATTGCGGCAGCACTTTTGAATTTTTACTTTTCACTTTGAATTTATTTAGTGCCTATGGAAAAAAATAGCTCTTATAATTATAAACAATATGGCTGCTAAAAACATGAATATGGAAATGCGGTTGATGCCGTGCATGTATCTTATCCAGGATGTAGTGGGAGCTTTTGGATCTTTTTTCTTTATGTACAGATATTCTGCAAGTTGGCGCCAGATTCCCATGGGACAAATTTGAAATTTGAGATTAGATATTTGAAATACAAAGTTACAGGAAAAGGGCACGCAGATTGGACTGATTTACGCTGGTGCTGAACCGATGATTTATTAAATTACTTAAGAAAATCGCACCGTCATTGCGAGGCCTGCGATAGATAGCTGTTCGAGTTTGTAAAAACGGCTTAAAGTTCGGAAATCGGCCGAAGCAATCTCCACACGCGGCCCGCAGAGATTGCTTCGCCCCACTCTCTGCGATTTTGACATTGTTTTGATATTCCAACCATTCGTTCTCAGCCGGGTCTCGCAATGACGGACTGCGCTCGCTTCAATTAGTCGATCATTTCTTCCTGGCCTTCTTCGCCACCAACCCGTACGAATCATCAATCATTTCGCACAGTTGCTTTTTCGTCAAGCTTCCATCAATAATCACTGTGTTCCAGTGTTGTTTGTTCATGTGATAACCGGGCAATACACTGCTGTATCGTTCGCGCCACTCGATGGCCTTATCAGGATCGCATTTCGCATTAAACTGCAATGGATTGCTGTTAAGCGAAATAAGCAAAAATATTTTACCGTTCGTTTTGTAAACAAGCGTCTCGTCTCCAAATGGAAACGTTTCCTCAACGTCATTCTTTTTAAGACAATAGGCTTGTAATTCTTCGATGTCCATGTAAGCAGGAATTAGAAATTAGGAATTAGAACAACAGCACGCAGATGACACTGATTGAACTGATTTACGCAGATGTTTTCTATAGCCGATCTATATCACCCACATGTCAGTTCTAAAATATCAGCGTAAATCTGCTCGATCTGCGTCAACTGCGTGCCTTCTCTTCACGAACTCCACGATGCTCCTCGCCGCATTTGCAGAAGCGTCGCCGCCCTTTGTCAGTAAATGTTTTAGCTCGGAATAATCGCTTTGTAATTGTTGCCTGCGGGTTTCGTCGTTGAATAATCTGTTCAGCTCATCTTTTATTTTCACAGGGTTCATTTCATCCTGTATCAATTCTTTTACAACTTCTTTATCCATAATCAAATTTACAAGGCAGATGTATTTTACTTTGATCAATTGTCTCGCGATAAGGTAGGAGACAGGATTGCCTTTGTAGCAGATTACTTCAGGCACATCGAACAACGCCGTTTCCAAAGTAGCAGTGCCAGAGGTTACAAGCGCTGCGCTGCTTTGCAGCAGCAACTTGTAAGTTTGATTGCTTACCGTACTTACATTGGGATATTGTGTAATGAACTGGGCAAAGAAATCATCAGTAAGGCTCGGTGCTTTCGCAATGATGAATTGATAGTCAGGAAAATCTTTACTCACTTCCAGCATCACCGGCAATTTTTTCGCCACTTCCTGCTTGCGGCTGCCCGGAAGTAGCGCAATTATTTTTTTATCGCTTAACGGGGCTTCGTCTTTTAAATTTTTCTTCGCATCTTCTATCACCTGCACCAGCGGATGACCAACATATTCCACATCCCATTGCCATCTGTCTTTATAATAATCTTTTTCGAACGGCAGGATCACCAGCATTTTGTCGATGTATTGCTTCATCTTCTTCACGCGGTTTTCTTTCCATGCCCACACCTGAGGAGAAATGTAAAACACGATTTTATAACCCTGCTGCTTGCCCCATTCGGCAATGCGCAGGTTAAAGCCCGGATAGTCGATCAGTACCAATACATCTGGCTTGAAATGCTCAATGTCTTCCTTGCAGAATTTTAAGTTTTTTAAAATCGTTGAAAGGTTCGCCACTACTTCCACAAAACCCATAAAAGCCAGGTCCCTATAGTGTTTTACTAATGTACCGCCGGCATTCTGCATAAGATCGCCACCCCAGCAACGGATGTCTGCAGCCGCGTCTTGTTTCTTCAACTCTTTAATGAGGTTACTTCCATGCAAATCGCCCGAAGCCTCGCCGGCAATAATGTAGTATTTCATATGGCCGCAAGATAGCAATAACTGAGAAACTGACTAACTGACTAACTGGGTAATTGCACAGTTGTTAGTTGTTAGATTTTAATGACGGATAGCTAAACCTGAACGCTAACACCCAACAACTATTAACTACCAGCTGACTCAGTTATCTAACGCCTGAGACTTCCTTCCATTCTTAGAGAAAAACTAACGTTCATAAGTATTCTGCAATTGTTCATTGAATTAATCAATACTTAATACAAAAAATAAAATAATCGAAGTTATTTGAGATAAATTCAAACAGATCGAGGCAATTTTTGTATTTTTAGCCATCGTTTGTTTGCCAACATTCACCCAACATTTTACATTTCAAATTTAGAGGTTTCATGGACAACCAATCTTCTGCTCTTACATTGTTTAAAAACCAGGTGGGTATCAAGTTTCAGTTATACAACAGTTTGTTCACCTCACTGCCATTTCACCGCATCGAAAAAACAGGCATTCTGCTTTCTTTACTGCTTACCATTTGCGAAGATGGTTACCGCAACAGGCAGAGCCCGATGCAGATTATGGACGATTTTTTTGCAAGGCAAACAACATTCACAACTGAAGCCGAAAAGCTTGATCTGCTCTTTCGTTTCGTGCAATACGTAGAAAGACAGGTGGTGCTTTTTGATGCGCTGGAAGATGCTGCCTTCAGGCAGATCAACGATATGAACGGCGTGGGAACTTTGCGCCACTTATCGTCTGAAGTGATGCAGGATCACAAAGAAAACGAACTCGCCAAATTGTTGGAAGATTTCGGCGTTCGCTTGGTGTTAACTGCGCACCCTACACAATTTTATCCAGGTCCCGTTTTGGGAATTATCAATGATCTATCAAGAGCTGTAATTGAAAATGATTCCAGCGATATCAATATGTATCTGCAACAACTTGGAAAGACGCCGTTTTTCCAAAAAGCAAAACCAACTCCTTACGATGAGGCGTTGAGTTTGTTGTGGTACATGGAAAATATATTCTATCCTGCATCGGGACGCATTTTGACTTACATCAAAACGCAATTCCCTAATGCTGTTCCCGAAGAGCATTCATTGATTCAAATGGGCTTCTGGCCGGGTGGTGACAGAGATGGGAACCCGTTCGTAACAGTAGACACGACGTTAAAAGTTGCGGAAGCTTTAAGAGGTGGCATCATCAAGTGTTACTACCAGGATGTTCGCAGACTAAAACGCAGACTGACTTTCAAAGGTGTTGAAAATGTATTGGCAGATCTGGAAAAGAAACTGTATGATAACATATTTGTTCCAGGTCAGCAAGCAAACATTACTGCAAAGGAAATGCTCGATACTTTGAAGCAGGTTAAAGAAACCATCATTTACCAGCACAATGGTTTGTTCCTACATCTGGTAGAAAACTTCATCAACAAAGTAGAGATATTCGGATTGCACTTCGCTTCGCTGGATGTGCGACAGGATTCTTCTGTACACGCAAGTGTGCTGGAAGAAATTGCACAGTCTACAAAGGCCTTGCCTGACAATTATGCTTCTTTAAAAGACAAAGAAAAAATTGAAGCGCTTACGCAAATAACAACTGTTATCAAAGGCGAAGATCTGAAATCGGATATCGCAAAAGATACGATCAAGACTGCAAAAGCGATTCAGCAAATTCAGCAATACAACGGTGAGCCCGGTTGTAACCGCTACATCATCAGCCAATGCAATAGTGCGTTGAACGCCATGGAGGTGTTTGGTTTGCTACTATTGGCTGGTTGGAAAAAAGATTCCATGAAAGTGGATATCGTTCCACTGTTTGAAACCATCGACGATCTAAGAAATGCTGCAGAAGTGATGAAGGAGCTGTACGATCATCCAGTTTACCGCAAGCATCTTAAAAAGAGACGCGACAAGCAGACGATCATGCTTGGCTTCTCCGACGGCACAAAAGACGGCGGCTACCTGATGGCAAACTGGAGCATCTTCAAAGCAAAAGAAGAGCTGACAAGGCTTTCAAAAGAATACGATATTGAGGTCATCTTCTTTGATGGTCGTGGTGGTCCTCCTGCTCGTGGTGGTGGAAAAACGCATAAATTCTATGCGTCTATGGGAAAAAATATTTCCAACAAGGAAATACAATTGACTATACAAGGCCAAACTGTAAGCTCCAATTTCGGAACAGCCGATGCTGCCCAATTCAATATCGAGCAATTGATACATGCCGGCATTTCCAACAGTCTTTTCTCCAAACGCAATTTCACTTTGGAGAAAAAAGAAGAGACTTTGTTGCAAAAGCTTGCTGAATCAAGCTTTAAATCGTTCTCTCAATTGAAAGGACACCCGGATTTTCTTAACTATTTGTCACAGATAAGCCCGCTGAAATTTTACAGCGAAACAAACATCGGAAGCCGTCCGGCAAAACGCGGTGGCGGCGCCAGAATGACGTTGAAAGATCTTCGTGCCATTCCATTCGTAGGTTCATGGAGCCAGTTGAAACAAAACGTAACTGGTTACTATGGTGTGGGAAGTGCATTGAAGGAATTTGATGATAAAGGCAAATGGAAAGAAGTAAAAGAGTTGTATGAAAATTCTCTGTTCGTAAAAACGCTTATTGATAACTGTGAAATGAGTATGAAGAAATGTTTCTTCCCGCTTACGTTCCATTTATCAAAACATCCTGTACACGGCGAGATCTGGAATATGATCTACAGCGAATATGAACTTACAAAGAAATACTTGTTCAAGCTTACCGGCAAGAATGAATTGATGGCCGATTACCCTGTAGAGCAATTGTCCATACAGGTGAGGGAAAGAATTGTATTGCCATTGGTAACCATTCAGCAATTTGCAATCAACCGCATTCGCGAAATAGAAGATCAAAGACAAAACGCGCCGATAAAAGCCACTTACGAGAAGTTGGTAATGCGTTGCTCGTTTGGTATTATTAATGCGGGAAGAAATTCGGCGTAGGTTAATTGCCACAGAGGCACGGAGAAGAGGAAATATTATTATCTGGCGATCACCACGATTCGTTTCTTCACAAAGCTCAACTCGGCAATTGGCTTTCAAAATAGATTTTTCAACAGAGGCACAAAGAACGGGGAAATTATTTCCTCCTCTCTGTGCCTCTGTGGCATAAAATATGGTAATTGGATATATGAAATGGTTAAGTCTAGTTTTAATATTCTTCTTTTGTGTACAAAGTTTTGCACAATTCAATGATAGCACACACTATTATGCACGCTTTGCATCAACTGGTGTCATCAATAAAACCGATGGCGCAAACTCTTATGTGTGGAGCAATTTCGCCACCTATAATATTGATAAACGCAAGTACTTCTTAAACACTGCCGCCAGTTATATTTATGGTGAGAATGATGGCGGATTAACGAATAACGATTTTGCCACCACTGCCAGTTTTGATTATTTGAAAAAACAAAAGAGGCTATACTACTGGGCATTGGTAAACTACGATAAAAGTTATTCGCTCCAAATTACCAACCGCTTACAAGCCGGTGTAGGATTGGCTTACAAGTTTATACAGGATTCAACGGGAAGAGAGGATTTTACAATTAGCGATGGATTCCTCTACGAAAAATCCAATCTTATCGACGATAAATTAGGGAAGGATGATTATCAAACGGTGCGAAATAGCTTTCGCATTCGATATCATTTTACAATTAAAGACATTCTTGTTATTGATGGAAATAATTTCTTTCAACCTTCTATTTTAGATATCAGCGACTACGTTATAAAAGCCACCAATACACTCTCCTTTAAGTTATACAGATGGCTGAGCATAACCGCTGCACAAACCTACAATAGGGTTAATCGCACCGAGCGGGAGAACTTGCTGTTGACTTTTGGTTTAACCATTGATAAATACTTTTAGTCAATTCAGTTATTCAATCATTCAGTCAAAAAAAAGCCCCTGGAAAGGGGCCCTCTGATTGTTGTGGTTAAATAAATCAATCTATATTACCTGGCTAAGGTGTTGTATCGAAATATGTGTAACTAAACTTTGAACTTTTAGAAATGATAGATTGCTGCTACCAACAATGTAGCTGTGCTTTTTGTGGTAGTGCCATCATGTTTTGTAAACATTTCCTTACCAGAGTTATCATATCTAACCTCAGGAATGATGGTTAAACCATCCACTTTGAAGTTAGCTGAAAGTGTGGTTTCAAAGAAGCTTGTGCCAAAGGCGCCACCACTTACTGCTTGTTTATCATCAAAGTATTCTCCTCTCAAAGTAAGGCCAAACCACGGTTTTGGATCAAGGTTGAAGTACAATGCAGAACCCCACCAACTTTTAGTATCGCCATATTTGCCGTTGTCATCTTTAGCCTTCACCATTTGTACGGTTCCGTTATAACCAATGCTGAACTTTGGAGAAAGAGCGCCTGTAACAACCGCGTCTATCTGGTTCATTTTGGCAGTACCGTTTGCGTTGCCGCCCTGGTAGTTCAGGTATAGTTTGACTGCATCTTTTGCCAGTGAAGTGCTATACTGGCCTATTATGAATTTTTTTGAGAAATCAGCATATTTTAAATCGCTTGGATCAGAAATGCCCAGCATGAAAGTGCTTTTGCCTACGCTGAATTCACCTTTCAAACCGGTATTAAAGAACGGGCCATAAGAGAACATGTAAGACATACTGTAGTTTCTGTTCAGATAAGCGTCTACCAGTTCGTAACCGATGTGCGTGGCCCAGCTACCTGCGGTGAACTTCACATTTTTCCATGGAGTGTAATACAGATAAGCCTGTTTCACGATCAAACTGCTCTTTGTATCGTTGTAAGAAAACTCATCCGCCCTTTTTCCGTAACCCAAGTCGATAACACCGCCAACTTTCCCAACACTATGCTCCAGTTTTATGGAAGCCATGTTAAAAGTGAAAGAATTTTGTGAATTAGTGAAACTGGTATAATTGTTAAACGTTTCTGCCTCTTTTGGTGGATTGCTTAAATTGTATCTATAGAAAACGTCAATTGAACCAGTGATATTTAAATTAGGTTTCTTTTCTTCAACAGTTGTAGTAGTAGAGTCTTGCGAATAGGCAGTAGAAAATCCTGCCAACAACGTGGCTGATGCAAATAATTTTCTTAACATTGTTTTGGTTTTTAAGTGTTAATAAAAAAGGTACGGCTTATCAGGGCTTGGTCAGAAGCCCTGATGTTCAAGCTGTACCTTCTTTTTTAGAATTCTGCAGGTGTTTCTTTCATTGCTCCGTTATTGCTAACCAGCAAAGTACCTTGCAAATATTTTTCGTTGTGTTGAGATTCGTCGAGACCTTTTTCTTCATCTTCAGCAGTTACGCGGATTGGAAGGATAAGGTTGATGAATTTGAAGATGCCATATGACATGATGAAGCTATATGATACCACAATACCTAAAGCTTTAAGCTGAGTAAGGAAGAATGCAGGGTTGCCATAGAAAAGACCGTCGTTACCAGCAGAGTTAACTGCTTTTGTAGCGAACACACCTGTAAGCAACATACCTACCATACCGCCAACGCCGTGACAAGGGAATACATCCAAAGTGTCGTCAAGAGTAGATTTTGATTTGTAATAAACTGCAGCATTAGATATGATTGCAGCAACTACACCGATGAACACGCTTTGAGGGATTGCAACAAAACCGGCAGCAGGAGTGATAGCCACCAAACCTACAACTGCACCTATACAGAAACCAAGTACAGAAGGTTTTTTACCGCGCATAACATCAAAGAACATCCATGATAAACCGGCAGCAGCAGCTGCTGTGTTAGTGGTAGCGAAAGCAGAAACAGCCAGACCATTTGCAGCCAGTGCAGAGCCTGCGTTGAAACCGAACCAACCGAACCACAACAAACCTGTACCGATCAATACGTAAGGAATGTTAGCTGGTGGAATTTCTTTGTGATCCATGTGAGATTGTCTGCGTTTCAATACCAAAGCTCCTGCAAGAGCAGCACAACCTGCAGAAATGTGTACCACTGTACCGCCTGCAAAGTCTAATACTCCCATTTTAAAAAGGAAGCCATCAGGGTGCCATGTCCAGTGTGCAATTGGTGCATAAACCAACAAGCTGAACAATGCAATGAAAAGAATATATGAAGTGAAACGGATACGCTCAGCAACCGCTCCTACTACAAGGCCCGGAGTGATGATCGCAAACATTAACTGGAACAACGCAAATAAAGTAAGTGGTATAGAAGGGGCGAGGCTCCATGGAGCACCTGAGTTTACACCTTTAAAAAACAAGTGTGTCATTGGGTTTCCGATAATGCCTCCGATAGACTGGCCGAAGCAAAGGCTGTAACCAACAGTTACCCAAAGGATGCTTACCACACCGGCAGCAACCACACTTTTGATCATTGTAGAAATAACATTTTTTCTGTGTACCATACCGCCATAGAAAAAGGCAAGGCCTGGTGTCATTAGAAATACAAGTGCAGTAGCTACAAGGATCCAGGCAATATCAGCAGCGCTGTATTTGCCACCATCGTCGAAATTAGGTAAGGTGGGAACGAAAATGCAACAGACTGCGATGATCGCAAGAATGAGAAAGGGAAGAATTTGTTTGGCGGTCAACTTACTCATGGCGGATGATTTAGTTTTAAGTATTATGAATAATCAAATATGAATATCTAACTCTAAATTAAAAAACTAAATGATACTATGCCACAAAAAAGATATATATTTTAAATGATAATATGAATGAAAGTGTAGAAATTTTTCGACAATGGAGAGGCGCTGTATTTTTTAT
>NZ_JASBRG010000008.1:85464-217759 GCF_029961145.1 Pinibacter soli
AATTTTTTAAAATGTGATTTATTTTGATTTTCTGAATACTAAAGCGGCTATTTATTGAACTGAAATTAACTTGAAAACAGTATTAGGTTAAAAAATTCAACAAAAAATGATTCGAAAAAAAATGTTTAAGCGTTATAATTTTTGCTGGTTTTGCAATATAATATAATCGGAAAGACCGGTTTTGACTGTAAAATGGAAGAATGTCGTTTTATTAATATGTTTTTAAAATGAAGTTTATTTGAAAAAAATAGGTGAAAATAAAATAATGACGATAATGTATAATGTATAATTTATTGATTTATTCATGACCACTGTATGGATCTGGCGACAAAAGTCTTATAGTTGCCGCCGGATGCAATTCTTGGGCTATTATTACATAGTATGTGTGTTGTGTGTTTAGGTTGGTATTAAAAAAGCAGCCTCTTTTGAAGACTGCTTTCTTAATAACATTGAGATTCTACGTGCAATGATAGTTGCTCCTAAACGCGTTAAGTTATAAACGTTTGGTGTTCAACGCCAAACGCTATTTTAATGTTGCCAGTAACTTTTGATTCAACGCCACATAATCTTCATTGCCTGCTTCTTTCGATAGTTCTATTGATTTCTGCGCTGTAGCTTTTGCTTCTTCCTTTTTACCAAGTGCAGCTAATGCTTTTGCTTTTTGATAATATATAAAGAAACCTTTTGGATTTTGCTGTATTGCTTTGTCGAACCACGTGATTGCCTGGTTTAAATCTCTGTTGGTTTGAACATAGTACATTCCTGCCTGGAAATAAGCCGGCTTATCAGACTTCATGTTTGCTTCGATCTGCGCCATGATCTTTCCATCAATATCAGCACTAACGGGAATGCTTACGGATGTTTTGTCCCACATAATATTAATATTAGCAGTATTTGACTTTACATCTGCCACCTCTATGGTCATGGATTCAACAGAAGTTTTTAGTTTGTGGGATTTTACTTTGAATCTTGCAACATCTTCAGATTCTTTATAACCAACCACGCCGCCATTTTTTACACCGGTATTAAGAATGATCTCCCATTCGTCGGCGTTTGGAATTGTGTACAAAGCATATTCGCCTGCTTTTACTTTTTGTCCGCCAATGGAAACATCTTCGCCAAATGCGATTTTTGTAGCGCCGTTTGCACCTGTGCGCCATAGTTTGCCGTAAGGCACAAGATCACCAAAAATTTTTCTGCCATTTACAACCGGTCTTGAGTAAGTGATTTCGATAGAAGACAATGCGAAATCCTGTTTTACGGTTTGCGTTGGAGAAGGAGCCGGAACCTTAAGGCTCTGTGCGGACGCATCAAAATGCAATGCACTCAATAGGCAACAAGCAATAAAGAGTTTTTTCATGATCTAAAATTTGAAGCAAAGGTAGGGGCGAATCGCATTCGTCCTCGCACAACAGCCCGGGGGAGAATTAAAAATTGAAAGTTGAAAATGGAACCCCCGACTAAAGTCATTCAGAAGGGCATTCCATTTTCAACTTTCAATTCCAACTCTTAATTATTATTAAACAGCTTGCCGGTAAAATTTCCTGTGATCAATTCAGTGCCGTAGTGAAGTTCGTATGTAACGTCGTACATGTCGAGATGTTTGTTCATCGACACCGTTCCATTGGTAAGCGTGTTGAATGCAATACCGTTTGAATAGGTTGTGTCGTATCGGTAAGTGCGGTCGAGTATAACCGTTGCTACGTCGAAGTTTTTTGTGGAATCAAAAGATGGATCCTTATGATCTTTAAAAGTAAACTTGCCTGTTGTGTACCTTCCGTCTATGACTTTATTATCGTTGAGAAGAATGTCCACTTTGTAATAGGGTCCAATATAAACAAGGTTGAAGCGGAAATCCACAGAGGAAAGCGTCATATGTGTCCCTGAGTTGTTCTTATTGGTAAAAGTGCCATAAGGAACAGAGTACACGTCTGCATTATGAGAAAGATAATTACTGCGGTCTATTTGTTTTTTTTGACACGAGCTTAATGTCAGTAAAAAAATAAACGGCAATAAAAAGGTTGCGAAAAGACTTGTTTTCATTTTAAAGGGGTTATGCACTGGCATGTTAATTTAGACAAAAATAAACGCCGCTTTCAAATTATCCTTTAGCAAACCGACTAAGTTTTTTTAGAAAAAGCAGTTTTTCATCACATTTTGTTGGTACTCAATGGAATAAAGGTGTTTGGGTAAAATAAGAAAAAATAAAGCCGCAACAGGTATTGCGGCTTTTAACAACTATAAAATCACGAAAAATGTCAGTTTCGGGAAATGAGTTTTGGGTGATGCGTTGCGATCTGATAAGGCAAATTGCATCATTAATCATTCAACCCCAAAGAATCATCGCTACCCAAAAAACTCTTACAGACCTGAAATCTTGCCGTTATACTGGCCTGAAATTGTACCAGACTTATAAGTAAGGTTATAGGTAATAGTATAAACATCACCGCTTTTAGCCACGGTAATAGTGCCACCTGTGAGGTCGTCCTCGATCAATTGAGTACCGCTTGTGTCATCCGGCGTTCCGTTTTTAATGTCCATATTTATTCCAAAATCGGCAGAAGAAAAGTTTTTCTTTTTGTCGAATCCATCTGAACCAAAAGCTTTGAATGTGTATGTGCCGGCCGTTAAAGGATAACTGGCAAACTCAATAAAGCCCATCGAAATTTTACCGGAAGTAAGGATCTTGCTTGGATCGACAGAAAGGAAAGTGAGGTCGGTGTACTCTGCACCGGCGCTAGCTTCTCCACTTCCCGCTGCGTAAGGTGTTTGATAACTTTGAGAGGCATAGGTAAACGAGTTTGCAGGGGTGCCATTATCTTTTTTGCAGGAACCCATTGTGAAAGATGCTACAATGGCAATTAAGCCAAACAAAAGACCTTTTGTTTTCATAGTTTGAATTTTAAAGTTTAGTGGTTGTTACTATAAACTACGCTAATATATAACTGCGTTGAGTAAAATCCAACTTATGAAAGGGATATGTGTGAGGTTTACAGGTTAACACTTAGAAGTAGCTGAGAAGAAGTTAGTAACGAATAACTAAGTAGGCTAGCCCCCAAACAATCAGTTGTCAGTTATTTCCCAAAAAAGCCTCCCGGGAAATTTCCCGAGAGGCAGTAAGGTTAAAGACTTTCGCTCATTTATTTGATAATCTAGACTGTTACTCTTTAGTCTGGTAGTGTGAGTTTAGGTTTTTTATTTAAGAGTTTTTGTAAGTGACACGCCAGCACTCCATAGTTAAAATTGTTTTCGTCAGCATAACCGCAATAATTAATGGCTACAAGTTGCCCGTTGCCATTAAATACCGGACTGCCACTGCTGCCTGCTAACGAGGGTATGCTATATAAGACTCTGTAGTCATCATTATCTTGCGAAACTTCTCCTTTGGTTAGTTGTACTTTAATTCCTTTGGATGTCTGAGCGATTTCAGGACCACAATTATAACCAACCAGAAACAAGGGCGTGGTAACTTTAATGGTATCTTTTTTGTCTACGATGTTACCTACACCTGTATTTGTGCTAAACACGTCTATACCTTTCCCGATATTACCGGGTTCGCTTTTTGAATCGGTTTGGATAATTGCCAGATCAACATTTTTGTTATCTGTAAGAGAGTACAAATGGCAAAAGTATTCATTGGTGTCGTCAGTGGAGCCGTCCAGGGTAATGCCCAACTCAACTGGAATTATTTCTATTTTGAATCTTTTACTGACAACAGTTTCTATTTTCCTCTTCAATTCTATTTTTGAGTCAATGACATTATGAAAATGTGCAACCGAGGTATTCTCTATATCTTCTTCTTCCTCATCTCCTCCTTCGTCTTCTTCGTTACCGGTAGAAGAATTTTCATCGATGTTTGCAGGTAAAAAGTTAGAAAAATATAAAGAGTCATCCGGGTGATTCCGTTTTAGTCTTTGCGCATAATACTTAATGTCAGACTTGATTCCTTCGTGTTGGTCTCTCATTTCCTGGATAACAGCGGCTTTAAAATTTATCTCGGACAACAACTGACGCAAACCACCACAGGCAACGTGGAAATTAGTAGCAATCAATCCGTTTTTACCAATAAAAAAACCTGTGCCATAACAGGAGGACGCATTTTCTTTGGCATCTTCCTCGTTGAATGTAAAGCCGCTTATATTACTGCCGGATATGGTGTTAAAAAAGGCGACGCTTTTATCTTCAAATGTTATTTTGTAATAACTTTTATTTTTTATGAGCACTACGCTTTTTCGAAATTTTTCAAATAGTTCGCTTGTTGATAAAGCGGACAATTTTTGTTCATGATTTTTACAACTGAACAATAAAAGGGGGATATAGAGTAAATAAAGGAAATGTTTCATTTAAGGGCTATTCTTTGGCTTTTAATAGGTAGCGTTTAATAGTAACGAGTGAATGGGAAAAGTCAATCAACAATCAGAGAGTAATTTGAGAACCATTTTTTCAAATGGCCCTGATTGTTTGATAACAGGCTGCTAGTTAGGGATTTTTTTAAGCAGGAAATAGTCTATTCAGACAAACTTTTTTATTGTTCCGCCCAAAAAAAAGCCTCCCGGGAAACTTCCCGAGAGGGCATACATATGGCAGATAAGTTGAGAAAAAATCAAGCAATAATTAGAGAGCCAGTTCGAGATTCATGTCCTTGCTTTCAAGCAGAGAGAAGCCCATAAGGAACTCATCTACTTTGCGGGCGCATTCTCTTCCTTCGCTGATGGCCCACACTACCAGGGACTGACCGCGGCGCATATCGCCGGCTGTGAACACTTTTTGAATATTTGTCTGGTAAGCTTTTTCTGAAGCCTGCACATTTCCTCTTTCGTCAAGATTAATGCCCAGTTCTTTTAGCATACCTACGTGTTGCGGATGTACAAAGCCCATTGCTAATAAAGCCAATTCGCAAGGAATTTCTTTTTCGCTGCCCGGTACTTCTACAAACTGCGCAGGACGACCGTCTTCTGTAAACTTCCACTCAAGTTTTACTGTTTTCAAGCCTTTCAGGTTGCCGTTGCCATCACCAATAAATTCTTTGGTGCCAATTGCCCAGTCTCTGTCTGCTCCTTCTTCGTGAGAAGTAGATGTTTTCAGGATCATAGGATAAGTTGGCCAAGGCATAAACGGTGTACGTGAAGAAGATGGTTTTGGCATCAGTTCAAACTGTGTGATGGATTTCGCACCATGACGGTTTGAAGTTCCTACACAGTCACTACCTGTATCACCACCACCGATCACTACGACATTCTTATCTGTTGCAAACACATGCTCAGACAATATATTGCTTTCGATTGCTGCATTAGCTAAAGGATCTTTTGCAGCATTGCGTTTGTTTTGTTGTTTCAAGAAATCCATTGCGTAATGAACACCGTTCAATTCACGTCCGGGGATTTTCAAGTCTCTTGGAACAGTAGAACCACCTGTTAATACAATTGCATGGTATTCTCTTAAGATGTCGTCTACTTTTATATTCACGCCTACATTGGCATTGTATTTAAAAGAAACTCCTTCATCTTCCATTACTTTAATTCTTCTGTCGATCACCCATTTTTCCAATTTGAAATCAGGGATGCCATAGCGTAACAAGCCGCCGGCTGCATCATCTCTTTCAAACACAGTTACAGAGTGACCCGCATAGTTCAACTGTGCTGCTGCAGCAAGACCCGCAGGACCAGAACCAACTACCGCTACTTTTTTACCAGTGCGAACGTTTGGTGTGCGTGGTTGCACAAAGCCTTTATCGAAAGCGATCTCGATGATGTGTCTTTCAATTTCTTCAATCGCAACTGCTGGTTGGTTGATGCCTAACACGCATGCATGTTCGCACGGAGCTGGACAAATACGACCTGTAAATTCAGGGAAGTTATTTGTTGAGGTTAAAATTTCGTACGCCTCTTTCCATTCTTTTCTGTAGATAGCGTCATTGAACTCAGGAATAACGTTTCCTAAAGGACAACCGCTGTGACAGAAAGGAACGCCACAATTCATACATCTTGCGCTCTGTTGATTGAGCTGTGTGTCGGAATATCTGTTTACAAATTCGTTGTAATCTTTTTTACGCTCTGCTACCGGGCGTTTGCTCGGCAACTCTCTTGTGAACTCTAAAAAGCCTGTTGGTTTGCCCATCTTTTTATAGTTGTTGATTGTTAGTTGATAGTTGTTTGACAGGGAGATCTTCGATCTCTTTTTGTTTGCCATTGAAGGACAGAGGTACTGGGAAAACTTTGGTAGAGAACTTTGTATTCTCAGTACCTCTGTGTTTCTGTGGCTAATTTCTTCGTTACGCTTTCTGCTTTACACCTTTTGATTCCTTCAAGGCTTTCTTGTAATCTTTCGGGAATACTTTTACAAAATGTTGTAGCTGGTTTTCGAAATCGTCCAGTACAAATTTTGCAACGGTGCTGCCTGTGTAGTCGTAATGTTCCTGGATCATTTTCCTTAAGCCTTCAACATCGTCATGGCCAACCGGATCAAGGTCGATCATTTCCATGTTGCAGTTGCCAGGGAATGTTCCTTTCACATCGTACACGTAAGCGATACCACCACTCATGCCCGCAGCGAAGTTTCTTCCTGTGCTACCAAGAATTACTATAGTACCTCCGGTCATGTATTCGCAACCGTGATCGCCTACGCCTTCTACAACAGCCTGTGCGCCTGAGTTACGAACCGCAAATCTTTCACCTGCTTTACCGCGGATGTAAGACTTTCCGGATGTAGCGCCATAGAAAGCAACGTTACCAATCAAAATATTTTCTTCAGGAACAAAGCTTGCCTGTTTTGAAGGATAAACTATCAGCTTGGCTCCGCTAAGACCTTTACCAAAGTAGTCATTCGCGTCACCTTCCAGTTCCAGTGTAACACCGTTTGTATTGAATGCACCAAAGCTTTGTCCGGCAGTTCCGGTAAGTTTGATGTGAACGGTATCTTCCGGCAAACCAGCCGCTCTGTATATTTTAGTTATTTCGTTAGAAAGTACAGTACCTGTAGTTCTGTCTGTATTGATGATATCGAAAGAAGCTTTTACTTTTTCTTTTTTCTCCAATGCAGGTTTAGCTGCTTCCAGCAATTTCCAGTCAAGGATGTTTTGCATCAGGTGATCCTGTTCTTCCATGTTGTACATACCTGTGAACTCTGCAGTTGGCTCTTTGTACAAGATTGGAGCGAGGTTCAGCTTGCTGTATTTCCAGTGGTTGATGTTGTCCCTTACTTCAAGGTGTTCAACCTGACCGATCATTTCTTCTACAGTTCTGAACCCAAGATCAGCCATGATCTCTCTCAATTCCTGTGTAAGGAATTTGAAGAAGTTCACCACGTGATCAGCATCGCCTGTAAATCTTTTTCTCAGCTCGGGATCTTGTGTCGCAACGCCTACCGGACAAGTGTTCAGGTGACATTTACGCATCATGATACAACCTTCTACTACTAGAGCAGCAGTTGCAACACCCCATTCTTCAGCACCCAACAATGCAGCCACGGCAATGTCTCGGCCTGTTTTCATTTGTCCGTCAGCCTGCAATACCACACGGCTACGCAACCTGTTTTTCAACAAAGTCTGTTGCGCTTCTGCAAGGCCAAGTTCCCAAGGCAAACCTGCGTGTTTGATAGAGCTCAACGGAGATGCACCTGTACCACCATCGTAACCCGCGATCAAAACTACGTCTGCTTTTGCTTTCGCAACACCGGCAGCGATGGTACCAACACCTGCTTTAGATACCAGCTTCACGCTGATACGTGCGGCACGGTTGGCATTTTTAAGATCGAATATTAATTGCGCCAGATCTTCAATTGAATAAATGTCGTGGTGCGGAGGAGGAGAGATCAAACCTACACCCGGTGTAGAGTGACGAGTTTTACCGATCCAATCGTCAACCTTGTGGCCCGGCAGCTGTCCGCCTTCACCTGGTTTTGCACCTTGCGCCATTTTAATTTGCAGTTCGTCTGCTTCGGTAAGGTATAAGCTCGTTACACCAAAACGTGCAGAAGCAACCTGCTTGATGGACGAACGCATAGAATCGCCGTTGGCCATTTTCTCATAGCGTCTTTCATCTTCACCACCTTCACCTGTATTGCTACGGCCACCTAAGCGGTTCATTGCAACAGCAAGGGTTGTGTGTGCTTCCCAGGAAATAGAACCGAAGCTCATGGCACCTGTTGCGAAGCGTTTGTATATTTTTTCTGCGGGTTCTACTTCATCAATAGAAATAGAAGGACGGAGATGTTTGAATTGGAATAGACTTCTTAATGTAGCCGCTTTCTCGCCTTGTTCATTCACTGTTTTCGAGTACTTCTTGAACGTATTGTAATCGTTCATGCGAGTAGAGTGTTGCAGTAAGTGAATAGTGGTCGGGTTGAACAAGTGGAACTCGCCTTTACGTTTCCATTGGTAAACACCACCTACAGATAATCTGTCAACCGGAGTTTCTTTTTTGCTGAAAGCGTATTTGTGTTTGGTCAAAGTTTCACGTGCGATTTCATCAAGGCCCATACCTTCAATGCGGGATGTAGCGCCGGTGAAATATTTGTCCACTACTGCTTTGTTGATACCAATGATCTCGAAGATCTGAGCACCTTGATAAGACTGCAAAGTAGAGATACCCATTTTAGAGAATACTTTCAAAAGCCCGTCGTTAACGGCTTTCACGTAATTCTTTTTCAGGTAATCAGGTTCCAGATCAGTTTGCAGTTTACCGCTCAACTTCATGTCCCTGATAGAGGAAATAGCAAGATAAGGGTTAATGGCTGTGGCACCGAAACCTATTAAACATGCGAAGTGATGGACTTCCCACACGTCTCCTGCTTCTACTACCAAACCTACACGTCCACGGTATCCTTTGCGGATCAGGTGGTGGTGCACTGCTGCTGTTGCAAGCAATGAAGGTATAGCAGCGTGATCTGAATCAATCGCTCTGTCGGAAAGGATCAATACTTCGAAACCATCTTCCGCAGCATCTACTGCATAACGACAAAGACGGTCAAGGCCCTTTTGCAATGAACCCGGTTTGCCATCGGCACGGAAATAACATTGCAAAGTTTTAGCCTGGTAAATGCCTGTATCAATACTTCTGATCTGCTCCAGTTCATGGTTATTAAGTACAGGCTGTTTGAGAGCTACACTATGACAAGCAAGCGGATCTTCTACAAGAAGGTTTCCGTTATTACCAACAAATGTTGCAAGTGACATAACCAAACGCTCACGAATAGGATCGATTGGCGGATTGGTTACCTGCGCGAAAAGTTGTTTAAAATAGCTGGTGATATGTTGTGGCTGATCGCTCAACACGGCCAGAGGCGCGTCAGTTCCCATAGAACCGATTGGTTCTTTACCTTCAAGCGCCATTGGGGCGATGATTGTTTCGAGATCTTCTGTTGAGTAACCAAATGCTTTTTGATATTTGAAAACCTGCTCGCTTTCAAGGTGAGTGAACATAACGCGAGGCTCAGGCAATTCTTCCAAACGGATCTTGTATTTGTTCAACCATTCGCCGTAAGGTTTTTGTCCGCAGATATTAGCTTTCAGCTCGTCATCGCTGATGATGCGGCCTTGCTCCATATCTACCACGAACATCTTACCCGGCTGCAGGCGACCTTTTTCTTTTACCAGGCGCTGATCAACAGGCAAAGCACCTGTTTCAGAAGCCATGATTACGCGGTCATCTGTAGTAACGCAATAACGTGAAGGACGAAGACCATTTCTGTCAAGTGTAGCACCGATGATTTTTCCATCTGTAAATGAAAGAGACGCCGGGCCATCCCAAGGCTCCATCATTGCAGAATGATATTCGTAGAATGCTTTTTTAATTGGATCCATTTCCTCGTTGCCATCCCATGCTTCCGGCACCAGCATCATCATTACGTGAGGCAGTGAGCGGCCGCAAAGAGTAAGCAATTCGATCATGTTATCGAGGCATGCAGAGTCAGACTGACCATCTGTAACAAGTGGCAGCAACATTTCCATTTCTTCCTTAGAGAAGTAAGGAGAAGTGAAACCTTTTTCGCTTGTTTTAAGCCAGTTGAGGTTACCTTGAAGTGTATTGATCTCACCATTGTGTGCCACATAACGGAAAGGCTGAGCCAGTTTCCATGATGGGAAGGTGTTGGTAGCAAAACGGGAGTGTACAAGGCCGAAGGCACTTACTACGCTTTTGTTGCTAAGATCAGGAAAGTAATGGCGCACCTGGCCGCTGGTAAGCTGACCTTTGTACACCAATGTTTTATAAGAAAGAGACGCTACGTAGAAACCGATAGCATCTTTTTTAACCGTACTATTGATGGTGTGTTGTGCATAATTGCGCAGCACAAATAACTTACGTTCGAAATCTTCCGGATTGCTGATGTGATCCGGGCACGCGATGAACACATGTTCCATTTCAGGTTCTACAGACAATGCTGTAGGTCCGATGTCATCAGGATTAACTGGAACTTTTCTCCATGTAATAATTTCAAGGCCGAGCTTTTCAGCACTGCGAATGAAAATATCACGGCATTCTTCACGCAGTTTAATTTCCTTTGGAAAATAGATGGCGCCAACACCATATCTGCCATAAGCAGGAAGGTGCACACCAAGTTTAATACACTCTTCAAAGAAGAATTCGTGAGGAATCTGGATGAGGATACCCGCTCCATCGCCGGTGTTGCTTTCGCAACCGCAGGCTCCGCGGTGTTCCATGTTTTCCAGGATGGTTAACGCGTCAGACACGACCTGATGGTTCTTGTTGCCTTTTATATTGGCGACGAACCCGATCCCGCACGCATCACGCTCAAATTCGGGAGAATACAATCCAACGTTACTTGCCATAGCAGCGCAATAGTTTTTGTTAAGAGAATTATTACCACAACAGTTTTGTTGCAATCAGTTAGCTTGGTTACTTGTGCATTAGGACAAGCATTATTTCATTGGCAGACTACAAATATAATTCACTTATTTCACTAAATTGTTAGATATGCAATATTTTATCGAGCATATCATTATTTTAAATTTATTTTTTTGTGAATTATTTGGATAATTTTCAGAAATGACTTTTTCGGGCTGATTTTGATCTTATTTCAATTTAGTGAAAAAACGCGTAAAAAGCGAATACGTTGGCTGGTGGCTTTCAGTAAAATCCGAGTGGGAGATTTACGAGATATGTAAATTGGAGATAATGTGATAAGGGTGAGGGAGATGCGATGATGATATCTGCGATATCTTATTTAACCGCAAAGGGCCCAAAGGTTGCGCAAAGTGAGTAAAGGTTGTCGAAGAAATAAGAAGAACCTACCGAAAGAAAAAAAGTTCTTTTCCTATGCATTTATGTCGCTGGTCATGGATGCGCAAAGTAATACCTAAATAACTCTCCGTTTCCTTTGCGTAACCTTTGCGCTCTTTGTGGTTAAAAGAGCCTTAGGAACCTTTCAAAAACTCCAAAGTCTTCTCCGCATGTGCACTGCCGTTACTGAAGGAATCGAAGGTGTAGACGATTTTCCCCGTGAGATCAACGACAAATGTTTTCCTTCCCGTGATAAAGAATTTCCCCTTTACCCCAAACATCTTTAAAACCTTGTTATCCGGATCGCTCAGGAGTGTAAAAGGCAATTGATGATTCGTAATGAAATCGTGGTGACTTTTCACACTAGCCGAATTGATGCCCACTACAATCGCCCCGGCGTCTGTGAAATCTGTATAGCTGTCGCGAAATGAACAGGCTTCTTTGGTGCATGCAGGACTTTCATCTTTGGGATAAAAATAAATGACCAGTTTTTTGTTGCCAATGTAGTCGGCAACATTAAACAAACTATCATTCTGATTTTTCAATGAAAACATTGGGATGGTATCTCCGACAGCAAGTTGTTTTGTTTGTCCCTTGCAGGAAATGATCAGGATGCTACAAACCAGAATGGCGAATATCTTTTGCATAAAAATTATTTATCGAGTGCAAATTGAACGGCACTTCAGCTTAATTTCTCAATCATGTTTATCTACGCCATTGAATAGGTTGACGAATGTTTGAGTTATCAAATCTTTGTCAGTCGTGTGTGTATTTCGAATAACAAATTTGGGATTATTAACTATGGCATTTTGTAGCAAATGGCGTTAATATTCATTCCGGCACCTACGGACGCAAATACAATAATATCTCCTGATGCTACAGAATGTCCGGCAACATTGGATTTGAGTACCATGTCAAACAATGTAGGTATGGTGGCTACTGAGCTGTTGCCAAGTTCCTTAATGTTCATTGGCATTACATCCAGCGGAGCATTGTTAATGCCATAAAGTTTATACAATGCTGTAATGATCGCTTCATCCATTTTTTCATTTGCCTGGTGAATAAAGATCTTCTTTACGTCTGTTATGTCAACGTTGCTGGTTTCAAGACAAACCTTAATAGCATCCGGTACAAATTTTAATGCGAACTCGTATACTTTTCGCCCCTGCATTTTTATATATCGAATGCGGCTGTCTGATTCCGGAAAATATGATTTGCCAAGGTATATGTAATTAAGTTCATCGATAGCGTAGGACCTTGCGCTAACGCCAATGATGCCTTGTTGTTTTCCTCCATCATCCTTCGACTCGAGTATACATGCTCCGGCGCCATCACTAAATATCATGCTGTCTCTATCATGTGAATCTATTACGCGACTCAGTGTTTCTGTTCCTATGACCAGGCATTTTTTTGCCACGCCCGCTTGCATGAATGCATGTGCTTGTATCAGCGCCTGCACCCAACCGGGGCATCCAAATAAAATATCGTAAGGAATACAGGCTGGATTTTTTATGCCAAGTGTATGCTTTACCCGCGAAGCAAGTGATGGTACAGCATCTGTTTGGATAGTATGCTTTATTACATCTCCAAAATTATGTGCAACAATGATCTGATCGATTGTCTCCGGATCGATGCCTGCATCCTGAATGGCAAGTACAGCCGCGCTGGCTGCCATGCTTGATGCCGTTATATTTACAGGCGCATAACGCCGCTCTTCAATGCCCGTTATTTTTTCGAACTTTTCAATTATCTCAAGATTATCCTGCTTAAGCGCCTCGTGGTTTTCAGTATAAAAACTGTTTATAGCAAATTCTTTATTGTACTTGGTTATAGATGGAATGTAGCTGCCGGTACCAGTAATTATAGTTGACATAATAGGGAGATATGGGTGAACATATTGTTTCAATGAAGGTACGCCTTATACAAAGGCAAAGTGCACAAAGGAAACACAAATACCTGCAGATTTAACGCTTAAGATGTTCAGGGCCGACAAATAAAAATCCCTGCAATGCAGGGTTTTTAAAAATGTATTTCAAGGAATTTAAAAGAATACACCCACGTTCAATGCGATATAAGAAATTTTTGAAGAAAAGCCTTCTGATTTCTTAAACACGTTGCTAAGACCGCTGTTGTAAGTAATGCCTAGCAATAAACGAGTATTATCCTGCAACGTATATTCTGTACCGCCGCCGATCAGCAAGCTTGCTTTTACAGGCTGTAGATCACTTGAAATGCTTGTTTGATCACCCGCATCATTTTTTATTTTGCCACCTATTTTAAAGCTTGGCATAAAACCAAACTGTCCGTAATATCTGAATGGGTTAGACGAAGATTTATTTGTTTTCAGTTTTAATGAAATAGGAAGGTCCACATAAGAAAGACGCATTTTTAACTGGGTCTCTTTGCTGCCTAAATAGTTCAACTTGCCGCAGATATTTGTAATGGCGAGTTCGGTTGCAAAAGCGTAGTTGTCGGTGATATAAAAATCGCCCATAATGCCATAGGAGTAACCGATACGCGGACCGCCGGATGTTGCATTTCCTTCTGTTCCGTTGAACCAACCAACTAATGGGTGGATCTTAAAACCAAGGTCAACTTTTTGAGCGAAGATGCATTGTGTCGCAGCAATAAAAAGAACGAATAAAATTGTCTTTTTCATAGTTACAAATTGATTGTTTAAAAATAGTTTTTCATAAAGTGCCCGCAGGCGCCCCGGGATTCCGACCGCGAAAATAAGGGATTGAGCAATATGTTGTTTGGGGGCAAGTACTTGATATGAAAGAAGTATTTTTCCTATATGTGAAATTCTCTTTTATCTTAAACAAAATTTACACGATGCGACACTTGGTATATCTTCTTGCACTAACGATCATCAGCAACTTTTCTTTCTCACAAAAAACAAAAAGGGAATACTATGAATTGAAAGTATATCGTTATAAAGATTCTATTCAGGAAAAGATATTGGACGCTTACTTTAGTCAAGCATATATTCCTGCCGTACATAAAGCTGGAGTAAAAACAGTAGGCATTTTTAAAGCGATAGCAAACGATACAGCTGCAGAAAAGGTTATGTATATTTTGACGCCATTTAAGTCGTTGGAGGAATTTGCTTCAATGGATAAAAAAATGAATGCAGATAAAGATTACCTGCAAAATGGAAGCGCCTATTTAGACGCAGCTTATAACAAAGCGCCTTACATCCGCACTGAAAGTATTTTGCTATATGCATTCGAATTGGCGCCGAGGCTAATAGCTTCCGGCTTACAATCTCCTAAAAGCGAAAGACTGTACGAACTAAGAAGTTATGAGAGCCCAACGGAGAAACTATACCGAAATAAAGTGAAGATGTTTAACCAGGGTGGCGAGATTGATATTTTTTCAAGGCTTGGTTTTAATAGTGTGTTTTATGCAGAAGTGATTGCTGGCAGCCATATGCCGAACCTTATGTACCTAACCACATATGAAAACAGAAAGAGTCGCGACGAACATTGGAAAGCTTTCAGCGCTGACCCTGCGGTGAAAAAGTTGTTTGCAACGGATGAGTATAAGAACAATGTTTCGAAGGCAGAGATTATTTTTTTGAAACCGGCGGAGTATTCGGAGCTGTAAACAAATAGGAATTAGAAGTTAGGAATTGTGCGCTTTGTAGAGACGCATTGAATGCGTGTCTCGGGGAGTTGCTCCGTTGCGGCCACCGCGAGAAATAAAAAAAGCCTTCCATTTCTGAAAAGCTTATATGTACCACGCGTCGAATATGTTGAACGTTACACCAAATAACCAAATAGTGTATCGTGTTTGTTCAATTCTGTGAAGTCGATCCTATACTCCTTCATGCGTTCAAGCAGAGCGTTGTAGTCTTCTTTCTTTTGTAACTCAATACCTACAAGAGCGGGGCCACTTTCCTTGTTTGTTTTTTGCATGTACTCAAAGCGGGTGATGTCATCTGTCGGTCCCAATACTTTATTCAGGAACTCGCGCAATGCACCGGGTTTTTGTACGAAACGGATAAGGAAATAATGTTTCAGGCCTTCATATTGTAAAGAACGTTCTTTAATCTCCGGCATGCGGTCAATATCGTTGTTGCTGCCGCTTACAATACATACAACGTTCTTGCCTTTTATTTGTTCTGCATAATCATCAAGTGCCGCAATTGACAAAGCGCCTGCTGGCTCTGCAACGATTGCATCTTCGTTATACAATTTAAGGATTGTTGTGCATATTTTTCCTTCAGGAACCAAATGCATATCATCCAATACTTCTTTACAAATTTGGAACGTGAGATCACCTACGCGTTTTACCGCAGCACCGTCTACAAAGCGATCAATGTCGCTAAGCGTAACGGGGTGACCGGCTTTTAACGCTTCAAGCATAGAAGGTGCACCCTCCGGCTCGAGGCCAATAATTTTTGTTTGAGGTGAAAAAGTTTTGAAGTAGGAGCCAATGCCAGATGCGCATCCGCCGCCTCCGATGGGCACGAATACATAATCAACATTAGAAAGATCTTCCAAAACTTCTACGCCAACTGTTCCCTGGCCCTCGATGATGCGATAATCATCAAAAGGTGGGATGAAAGTCATTCCGTTTTCTTCTGTGTATTTTTTTGCAGCAGCGGCACAATCATCGAATGTGTCGCCTATAAGTTTGATCTCAATATTGTCTTCGCCAAACATTTTCGTTTGATTCACTTTTTGTTTGGGCGTAACAATAGGCATGAACACGACACCTTTGATGTTTAGTTTTTTACAACTAAAAGCAAAGCCCTGTGCATGATTGCCCGCACTCGCTGTAGTAAAGCCTTTTTCCAGTTGATCCTGCGGAAGCTGGCTCATCATGTTGTATGCACCACGAATTTTGTAGGAACGTACAATTTGAAGATCTTCTCTTTTGAGGTAAACATTCGCATTGTATCGGCGCGACAGGTTAGCATTCAACATCAGTGGTGTTTTGGTGACCACTTTTTTTAACCTGAACGCAGCATCGTGGAAATTGAGCGTTGGCTTGGTGTGTGTATCTGTGTTCATTTTTTGTTTTTTTAGCACGCAGATGACACTGATTGGACTGATTTTCACTGAGCTTAGTACATAAAATCCGTGGTCATCAGTCTAATCTGTGTCATCCGTGTGCCAATGTATTACTTCTGATTTTCAGGGCGCAGACTGCGAACAGTTTTTCCTGCCTGCCACATTTCGCTTTCACGAAGTTCTTTCAATTCTGCATCCAGTTTTTCGCGGTAATCAGTCTGGCTGTTGCTGTCGATAGAACGCTGAGATTCTTTACCTGTAGCAACGCTTTCGTACAAATCTTTGAATACAGGAGCAGTTGCATCGCGGAATTTTTTCCACCAATCCAATGCGCCACGTTGAGCTGTAGTAGAGCAGTTTGCATACATCCAGTCCATACCGTTTTCTGCAACCAATGGCATTAATGATTGAGTTAATTCTTCAACAGTTTCGTTGAATGCTTCAGAAGGAGTGTGTCCTTTGTCACGCAACACTTGATATTGCGCAGCGAAGATACCCTGGATAGCACCCATCAAAGTACCACGCTCACCTGTAAGGTCGCTATACACTTCTTTTCTGAAATCTGTTTCAAACAAGTAACCACTACCTACAGCGATACCAAGAGCGATTACTCTTTCTTTTGCTTTACCAGTTGCGTCCTGGAAGATTGCGTAGCTACTGTTCAAACCACGACCTTGCAGGAACATTCTGCGAAGTGAAGTGCCAGAACCTTTTGGAGCTACTAAGAATACGTCCACATCTTTTGGAGGAACGATGCCAGTTTGCTCATTGAAAGTGATACCGAAACCGTGAGAGAAGTATAATGCTTTACCCGGAGTTAAATGTTTTTGAACTGTTGGCCACAATGCAATTTGAGCAGCATCGCTAAGAAGGTAACAAATGATGGTACCGCGTTGCAAAGCTTCTTCGATTTCGAACAAAGTTTCACCAGGTACAAAGCCATCAGCGATCGCTTTATCCCAGGTTTTAGAGTTCTTACGCTGACCAACGATTACGTTGATACCATTGTCTTTTTGGTTAAGTGCCTGACCAGGACCTTGTACGCCGTAGCCGATAACTGCTACTGTTTCATTTTTCAAAACTTCCTGTGCTTTGGCAAGTGGGAACTCTTCCCTTGTTACTACGTTTTCTTCAACGCCGCCAAAATTTAATTTAGCCATGATTGTTTATTTGTGTTTTATGTGAGATTTATGATTTGAACAAAGTTGTTCGTTGTTAGTTATTAGTTGTTAGTGCTTTTTGCTTGGCCAGTTTTTTCATCGCATTAGCCACGCCTAAGTGCAAACTCACATGCGCTGTGATACAAGTGAGCAACTCATCCATTGTTTCCATTTCATACTTGAATGTGAGTGTTGCAAATGGTGTAATCTTGTTAAACACGCCGTTCGCGTAATCCTTTTCAATTTTCTCCAAATATGAAAATGCGAGTCCTTTTAATTCTTCAAATTCTTCTTTTGTTACAAAATCACCTGGTTTTGTTCCTCTGTTGTATTTCGCCAAAAGTGGAACCTCAAATGTAGTGTCAACACCGGTGCGCAAATAGCACAATGCAGGTGTTGTATTCACAATATGGCCGAAATTCCAGATGATATTGTTGTTATAGCCTTCCGGTATTTCATTGAGTTGCTCGATGGTTAGATCGCTCATTAGCTCGATGAAAATTTCGTTGATTCTTCTGATGTATTTTAAAGCGTATTGCATGATAATTAAAAATTCAAAAGGTAAAAGTCAAAAAGGTTGAAAGTCTAATATGCGTTATGCGATGCAACATTTTTGACTTTTGATTTTTTACTTTTTACTGTCTTACATCGTAAACACTTCATCCTGCTTATCCAAAAACTCATTCTCAATCACTTCTTCGCCGGGTTCGTGTTCTTCGAATTCTTTTAATTTTTCGTGGAAACCTTTGCTTGCTTTGATGATCGCAATTCTTGCACTGCGAACAAATTCAATTAGGCCATATGGTTCCAACGCTTTGATAAGCCCTTCGAGTTCTTCACGATGGCCGGTTGTTTCGAACACAGTGTAATCCTTGCGGATCACCACTGCTTTTGCACCATACTGGTGTAACAATCTTTCCACTTTCACTTTTTCTGCAATAACATCAGTAGGTACTTTGTACAAAGCCATTTCCTGCCATACGATCTCTTCTTCTGTGTTGTAGTATGCTTTTAATACTTCCACCTGTTTCTCAATCTGACGAACCAGTTTTCTTACTACTTCCTCAAATTCGTTGATCACGATGGTAAAGCGGTGAACACTATCCACTTCAGAAGGAGAGGTGTTCAGGCTTTCGATATTTATTTTACGTCTGGAGAACATGATCGCAATACGATTTAATAAACCGATCTGGTTCTCTGTGTATACCGTTATTGTGAATTCTTGTTTTGACATATCTGTTTTTTATTGGAACACTGACGACGCTGATTTAGACTGATTTTCACTGATCTTTTTCTTTTGACTGATTGCATTCGATCTTTAAAAATCCGTGTAAATCGGTCTAAATCTGTGTCATCAGTGTGCGATTTGTTTTTATTTCAAACGGATCTCGCTTACGCTGCAACCTTGTGGTACCATTGGGAAAACGTTGTTTTCTTTTCCTACCATTACTTCCAGCAGGAAGGAACCGTTGTGGTTGATCATTTCTGTAACGGCAGCTTTCAAATCAGTTCTCTGATCGATTGATTTTCCTGCAATGCCATAAGATTTGGCCAACATTACAAAGTCCGGGCTTTGGATGTCCACAAAAGAATAGCGTTTATCATGGAACAATTGCTGCCACTGGCGCACCATACCAAGGAAACGATTGTTAAGAATAAGAATCTTAACGTTCACCTCGCTTTGCATAATAGTGCCGAGTTCCTGCAATGTCATTTGGAAACCACCATCACCAATCACTGCAACAACTGTTCTGTCAGGTGCTCCGAACTTCGCACCGATCGCTGCCGGCAGCGCAAAGCCCATTGTACCCAAACCACCAGAGGTTACATTGCTTTTTGATTGATTGAATTTTGCGTAACGGCAAGCCACCATTTGGTGCTGGCCCACGTCCGTTACTATTACAGCGTCACCATTTGTCAATTCGTTTACTGTTTTGATAACCTCGCCCATAGTCAGGATGTCTGATGTTGGGTTCAGCTCATCATGAATAACAGCCTCTACTTCCTGCCTGGTGTATTCGTTGAACCTTGCCAGCCATGCTTTATGCTCTTTTTTCTCAACGAGTTGAGTAAGCATTGGCAATGTTTCTTTACAATCGCCCCAAACAGGAACAGTCGATTTTACGTTCTTATCTATTTCAGACGGATCGATATCAAGGTGAATTACTTTGGCTTGCTTTGCATACTTGTCCAAACGTCCGGTAACGCGGTCATCGAAGCGCATACCGATAGCGATCAATACATCGCATTCGTTTGTCAACACGTTAGGGCCGTAGTTGCCGTGCATACCCAGCATACCAACATTCAACGGGTGATCTGTAGGCAATGCACTCAAACCGAGCACTGTCCATGCAGCAGGAATACCAGTTTTTTCAATGAAGGCTTTGAATTCCTTTTCCGCTTTTCCAAGAATAACTCCCTGGCCAAACAGGATGAAAGGCTTCTCAGCAGCATTGATCAGCTTTGCCGCTTCCTCTACAAATTCTTTACGAACAATTGGTTTCGGGCGATAGCTGCGGATATGTTTACAAGGTGTATAACCTTCGTATGCAAATTTCTGAAGCTGTGCATTTTTAGTAATGTCGATCAAAACCGGGCCCGGTCTGCCACTTCCCGCGATGTAGAACGCTTTCGCCAACACAGAAGGGATTTCTGTAGCGTCAGTTACCTGGTAGTTCCACTTGGTAACAGGCGTTGTGATGTTCACCACATCTGTTTCCTGGAACGCATCTGTACCCAGTAGGTGAGCAAACACCTGTCCTGTGATACAAACAAGAGGAGTGCTGTCGATCATTGCATCTGCCAAACCCGTTACAAGATTTGTAGCACCCGGACCGCTGGTGGCAAATACAACACCTGTACGTCCGGATGTTCTCGCATAACCCTGAGCGGCGTGAATACCGCCTTGCTCATGGCGAACAAGTATATGTTTTAAACGATCGTGATAATCGTAAAGTGCATCATAGATAGGCATTATGGCACCACCTGGGTAACCAAATATAGTGTCCACGCCTTCAGCAATAAAAGCTTCCAACACCGCTTGCGAACCTGTTACCTCATCCACCTGCTTGCCAGAGGAATGTGGAATTGCCTTGGGCGTTTTTGCTTCTAATGTAGTCGCGTTTGTCATGATTTTTATTTTAGTTGTTGGTTGTTAGTTGATAGTTGTTAGTACAACTCATTTTCAACTTTCAACTTTCAATTTTCAATTAATTAAGCTTCGTCCGTTACACAACCTTCTGCCGCGGACTTCACTGATACTGCATATTTGTACAAAAGACCTTTTGTTGCGTTCAGTGCCGGTTGCTTCCAGTTGGCTTTTCTTTTCGCAATCACTTCATCTGAAACTTTCAATGTGATGGTATTTTTTACAGCATCCAATTCGATGGTGTCATTATCTTCAACGAATGCCAGCAATCCACCTGAAAAAGCTTCAGGAGTGATGTGACCGACGACGAAACCGTGTGTGCCACCGCTAAACCTTCCGTCTGTGATAAGAGCCACAGATTTACCCAAACCCGCTCCAATAATGGCAGAGGTAGGTTTCAACATTTCCGGCATGCCCGGTGCACCTTTAGGACCAATATTTCTAATTACAACCACGTCACCAGCGTGAACGCGGCCGCTTTGTATACCTTGAATTAAGTGATGTTCTCCGTCGAAAACTCTTGCCGGTCCTTCAAAGCGCTCACCTTCTTTACCGGAGATCTTAGCAACACTTCCGCCTTCTGCGAGGTTGCCGTATAATATTTGTAAGTGCCCTGTAGCTTTTATTGGAGTCTCCAGAGGCAAAATGATTTTTTGTTTGTCGAAATCAAGCGCTGGAACGTCTGCCAGATTTTCTGCTACTGTTTTGCCGGTTACAGTTAAACAATCACCGTGCAGCAAACCTTTGCTCAGTAAGTATTTCATTACAGCAGGGATACCACCATGCTCATGCAGATCCTGCATTAAATATTTTCCGCTTGGTTTAAAGTCAGCCAATACAGGAATGCGGTCGCTGATTGTTTGGAAGTCGTCCTGAGACAACTCTACATCAACCGCTCTTGCCATTGCCAACAAGTGAAGAACCGCGTTAGTACTACCGCCTGTTACCATGATCGTTACGATTGCATTTTCAAATGCTTTACGCGTCATGATGTCTTTTGGCTTGATATCTTTTTCAAGCAGTAAACGAATCGCTTTACCTGCATCTTCGCACTCTTTTCTTTTTTCTTCGCTCAATGCAGGGTTGGAAGAAGAATAAGGAAGACTCATACCCAATGCTTCAATAGCTGCTGCCATTGTGTTTGCTGTGTACATGCCTCCGCAAGCGCCGGCGCCCGGGCAGGCATGTTGTATGATACCTTTGAAATCTGCTTCATCTAAAGTACCTGCGATCTTTTGTCCCAATGCTTCGAATGCAGATACAATGTTTAAATCATGTCCTTTATAATGCCCCGGAGCAATTGTTCCGCCGTACACCATAATTGAGGGGCGATTCAAACGACCCATTGCTATCAAAGAGCCTGGCATGTTTTTGTCGCAACCAGGAACGGTGATCAATCCATCATAATATTGTGCACCGCAAACTGCTTCGATAGAGTCGGCAATTACATCGCGGCTCACCAATGAATAACGCATACCATCTGTACCATTACTCATACCATCGCTTACGCCAATGGTATTGAAAACAAGACCCACCAAACCATTGTCCCACACACCTTTCTTAATGACTCTTGATAAATCATTCAAGTGCATATTACAAGGGTTGCCATCAAAACCCATACTTGCGATACCGACCTGTGCCTTCTGAAAATCTTCTTCTTTAAAACCAATTGCATACAGCTGAGCCTGCGCCGCAGGTTGCGTTTCGTCTTGAGTTAATGTTTTCGAGTATTTATTCAGTTCCATGGTTGAGCCGTTGATTTATATTTTATATGACGTTTATTAATAACAGTTTTTGTTTCACGCCCAGTTTCACGCAAAGGCGCGAAGGAAAATAACAAAGGACGCAAAGGCTTTTTGACAGAAATTGGAAATCAAGATTTTAAAAAACTGGTCTGGTTTTCTTTGCACCTTGGCTTTTCTTCTTTGCGTCTTTGCGTGAAATCCCTAAAAGCAAAAAACCCGCCTTTTTGGAGGCGGGTCTTATATATCGCATTACTTACTTTATACTTGGATACCACCTCCGTTAATTGCAGGAATAATAATGACAACCACCACAATAATAATTGCGACTTGGCTAATGACATTATGTATTCTGCTTTGTAACATGAAGTGTGTTATAAAAGCGAATATACAACCGCCCGTTTAGAAAACAAAGAACTTTTTTGAGTTTTAAGTTATGAGTAATAGGTTTTAAGTTTTTTGTTGGAATTTCAGTGAGCTTGATTAAAAGAAAATTCGCTCAAGAGAAGAACTTAAAACTTACTACTTAAAACTTACAACTCTATATTATCGTTGATTTTCTCAACTCAATATTTGCCTGGTTGATATCGCCCGGAATTTTATTGCTCACAAAATCAGCAATCAAATCACCGATGGTAGATGTGAAATAGAAATTAACCGGATCGATATCTTTTGTAACGAATTTGTTGTTGATCGTCCATTCTACACCTTCGCGAACAACCTGAGCCTCTTTGTTCAAACCAAAGTGGTCAAGCAACATAGCTGCAGACAGGATAGAACCCAAAGGATTCGCGATGTCTTTACCAGCTGCTTGTGGGTAAGAACCATGGATAGGTTCGAACAATGCAGAACCATTTCCTACAGATGCAGAAGGCAATAAACCAAGTGAACCACTGATCACGCTTGCCTCATCGCTGATGATGTCGCCAAACATGTTCTCCGTAAGTACCACATCAAATTGTTTCGGATTCACGATGATTTGCATAGCAGCGTTGTCTACAAAAAGGAAATCAACTGTTACATCGCTATATTGCGGAGCAAGTTCTTGTACAACTTTTCTCCAAAGTCTTGAAGTTTCAAGAACATTGGCCTTGTCGACCAACGTTAATTTTTTTCTTCTCTTCTGTGCATACTGAAATGCAAGATGGGACACTCTTTCAATTTCCTCGCGGCTGTAAGAGCACTCATCAAAAGCATACGTTTTTTCTTCGTTTGTTTCTTTCTTGCCAAAATAGATACCACCAGTAAGCTCGCGGAAAATGATGAAATCAACTTCTTCCAGTTGCTTAGCCTTCAATGGTGATAAGTGTTGCAGAGAAGGGTACGTAATTACGGGCCTGATGTTTGCGAACAGTTGTAACGATTTTCTAAGTTTCAGTAAGCCTTGCTCAGGACGAACTTTTGCGTTAGGATCGTTATCGTATTTGGGGTGACCTATTGCTCCGAATAAAATAGCATCGCTGTTAAGACAAACTTCAATGGTTTCGTCCGGAAGCGGATTGCCTGTTTTGTCAATGGCGTCTGCGCCCATTAAACACTCTGTGTAATGAAATTCGTGACCGTATTGTTTTGCTACAGCGTCCAATACTTTAATAGATTGTTGTGTAACTTCTGGTCCGATACCATCTCCTAAAATGACAGCTATTTTCTTGTTCATAGTATGTGTTTAATTAAGCAGTTAATAAATTTTTTTGCGGGTACTCTTGTATGGTTGCTTTGCCGTGCTCGAGAAGAATCATTTTATTTACCGCCTCCGGAACTTCTTCCGCGTAGTGGCTTACATAAATAAGTGTTCGCTGATCGTCCTCGCACAAAGCATCCACGAGTTCTATAAAATTGTTTTTTTGTAATTGATCCAATCCCTGGCATGGTTCGTCGAGAATGAGCAAGGGAGGATTTTTAACCATTGCTCTTGCTAGCAAAGCAAGTCGCTGCTGGCTGGCAGAAAGAGCCGATAATAATTTGGACCCATAAGCAGTTAGTTCAAAATAGTCGAGCCATTTATTTACCTGCTCTTCCTGTTCTTTATTGATATGTTTGAATAAACCTATTGTGTCAAATAATCCTGAAGCAACCGCCTGGAAACAATTAACAGTGTTGTCGAAGTACCATTGCAATTCAGGAGAAACATAACCGATATTTTTCTTAATGTCCCAAATGCTTTCACCGGAACCGCGGCGTTTGTCAAACAAATAGATTTCGTTTGCGTATGCCTGTGGGTTGTCACCAGTGATTAAACTTAGGAGTGTAGATTTTCCGGCACCATTGTGACCTTTCAATAACCATTTTTCTCCGCGGTTCACCTTCCAGTCAATGTTATGCAGAATTTGTTTTCCACCATATTTCACAGAAACGTTTTTCATTTCTATGGTGGTGGAAAAATCCGGTGTTAACGGACTTGATGGGATCGCTTTTTTCGTGATCGTGTTGGAAGCAACTGTGGGTAGGGAATCAAACGAGCTTGCTGGCGCAAATTCTTTCAGATGTCCGTCTTGCAAATACGCCACGTGCGTGATAGCCGATGGTATATCAGCATGATCGCAAATGATGATGAATGTTGTTCCGTTTGCTGCCAATTCATTGATCAGCGCTTTTAGTTTTTTTCTTGTCTCAATATCAAGACCAACAAATGGTTCGTCGAGTATCAGTACATCGGGCTTTTGCAGAAGAGTCTTGATGATTTGAAAGCGTTTGTGTTCGCCGCTGGATAATTGTAACAAAGGCGCGTCTATCCGATGCGCCATGTCAAATTTTTCAAGTAGAGACAGATAATTATCTGTCTCCGGAGACGCATAATTAACCGTCTGTACGGCAGATATGCAATTTTCCAATTCTTCCCTTACAGTAGCCGCGTCCTGCGCATCCATGCTATTGAATCTTTGCTGATAATAGAAGGTGCTTACATTGGAGCGGTTCTTAAAGTGGTAATGCTGGTCCACCATAATGATGTGTGGCTGTGCAGCATTACCATTAGTATCATGAAAAGCAATCGTTCCTTCGTGGAAAATTTTTCCGGCAATAGCTTTGGCAAGCAATGTTTTACCACTTCCCGAAACACCTGTGATCATAAGGTGCTCACCTTTGTTAAGCGTAAACGAAATATCATCAAGCACAGCTTTCCCAAGCCATGTGATTTTAATATTGTTTACTATCGTTGAAGTGGTGGTCATTGTTTTTGTTTGCACACGGATGACACGGATTTAACGGATTTTCACTGATCTTTTTCTTATGGCTAATTAAACCTTCAATTTGAGAAATCCGTGTAAATCAGTCCAATCCGTGTCATCCGTGTGCCATTCTCTTCTATGCTTTTTCGAATTCTTTTATTTCATTCTTAATGCTCAGCAGATAATCGATGTCATCGTAGCCGTTCAGTAAGCATGTTTTTTTATAGTTGTTGATGTCAAATTTTGCCTGTTCGCCTGTAGCATCAATCGTGATCGTTTGCGCTTCCAGGTTCACAGTCAAAGTTGCTTCGTTGCCAAGTGCGAATATCTTTTGCAGAAACTCTTCTGACACAGTAACCGGCAACACGCCATTGTTCTGTGCGTTGTTTTTAAAGATATCTGCGAAGAAGCTGGACACTACCACGCGGAAACCGTAATCATCAACGGCCCATGCGGCGTGCTCTCTTGAAGAACCGCAACCGAAGTTTTTACCCGCTACCAAAATCTCACCAGAGAAGTTTGGATTGTTCAAAGGAAAATCTGCTTTAGGTTCCAGTTCGTTATCGTTGTTATAGCGCCAGTCGCGGAAAAGATTTTTACCAAAACCTTCACGAGTGGTAGCTTTTAAAAAACGTGCCGGAATGATCTGGTCCGTATCAATATTTTCAATTGCTATCGGAACGAATCTGCTTTTTACTATGTTAAGAGGTTTGCTCATAATGTCTTTTTTGTTTTTTGTTTCACGCAAAGCAACGTAAGGGGCAAAGGCGCATAAGTTTCGTTTAACTTATCTTACAATAATTGTCAATTCTTTTACGCAGTCTTGGCGGCCTTTGCTTCTTTGCGCCTTTGCGTGAAATTAGTTGTTACACCCTAACGGCTTTCACTCTCAGTCTCACATAATCTGCGTACCATACGCCGTCTTTATAAAAATCGCGTCGTAAATATTCGACTGCTTTTTTGATTACAGTTTCGCTTTCTGCGGCAGAGATTTGCGAAAAGAAAAATCCGCCAAACATTCTGATCCAGTTCTCCATTCCGTTTTCGCCTTCCAGTTTGGTGGGTCTGTCGAAATGAGCCGCTGTTGTTACCCTGAAACCGTTTCTTTCCAGCATCACTGTATATTCGCTTAATGATGGGAAGAACCAGAATTCATTTGACAATTTATCAGACAATCCTTCAGAGGCCATTGCTTTTTTCACTGCCGTCACAATGCTTTTTACATTTCCTCTGCCACCCATTTCTATTACCAGTCTGCCGCCTTTTTTTAAGTTGTCGTACATACGGGCCACTGCTTTTTCTGCATCTGTGACCCAATGTAATGTTGCATTGGAAAAGATCGCATCAAAGGGTTCGCTGAAAGAAAAGTTCGTCGCGTCTTTGACTTCGAAAGTCAAACCCGGAAAGGTTGCCTTTGCTTTAGCGATCATTTCCGGTGATTTGTCCATGCCGCTCACGATTGCTCCGGTTGCCTGAATCTTTGCTGCCAGTTCTCCTGTTCCGCAACCCAGGTCAAGGATATGTTCTCCTTGCTGAGGCTGCAGCCATTCCAAAACATCCTCTCCGTATTTAGACACGAAGTTGTGTTTGGTGTCGTACAACTCCGCGTTCCATGTTATGTTCGGGCTATATGTTGTATTCGCTACGCTCATAAAATTTGTTTTGTTTCACGCAAAGGACGGAAGGGAGAACGCAGATTTTTATGATTGTTAAGATTGATTAAGATCATAACTAATCATCACAATGTTAAGGATCTGCATTCGTGTATTCTAAATCATTTCTCTCACATCGCTTACTACACCGGTAATCGCAGCAGCAGCAGCAGTCAATGGGCTGGCGAGCAATGTTCTTGCACCCGCGCCCTGGCGACCTTCAAAGTTTCTGTTGCTGGTAGAGATGCAATATTTTCCTGCAGGAATTTTATCTTCATTCATACCAAGACATGCAGAGCAACCTGGCTGACGAAGCTGGAATCCAGCGGCCTCAAATATTTTATCGATGCCTTCTTCTTTTGCTTGTGCTTCTACTTGTTTAGAACCCGGCACGATCCATACTTCCACATCGTCGGATTTCTTTTTGCCTTTTACGAAAGAGGCAACTGCTCTCAGATCCTCGATTCTCGCATTGGTACAGCTACCAATGAATACATAATCCACTTTATGACCTTTTATTTTTTCACCTGGCTCAAAGCCCATGTATTGGAGTGATTTCAGGAAAGAAGGTTTTTCTTTCTCGTCGATCGCTTTTTCAGAAGGAATATTTTCGTTCACGCTAATGCCCATACCAGGGTTGGTACCATAAGTAACCATCGGCTCGATGTCTTCTGCTTTGATGTTGATTTCTACATCAAATTTTGCATCATCATCTGTGCGTAATGTGTTCCAGTAAGCAACCGCTTTATCCCAGTCAGCACCTTGCGGAGCAAATTTTCTGCCTTTTACGTAGTTGATGGTTGTTTCATCAGGAGCGATCAAACCGCCACGGGCACCCATTTCGATGCTCATGTTGCAGATGGTCATACGGGCTTCCATGCTCAATGCACGGATAGCGCTGCCTGCGTACTCAACGAAGTAACCTGTTGCACCACTGGCAGATATTTTAGAAATGATATAAAGAATAATGTCTTTAGAAGTAACACCCTTGTGCAATTCACCATCGATGGTAATGCGCATTTGTTTTGGTTTGCTTTGCAACAAACATTGCGTTGCCAAAACCATTTCCACTTCACTTGTTCCGATACCAAAAGCAATTGAACCAAAAGCACCGTGAGTAGAAGTGTGGCTGTCGCCGCAAACCATCGTCATGCCTGGTTGCGTAACGCCCAGCTCTGGCCCGATTACGTGAACGATACCTTGATAAGGGTGACCAAGACCATATAATTCAATGCCGAATTCAGCACAGTTGTCTACCAGTTTTTGCACCTGCATTTTTGACAATGCTTCTTTAATTGGAAGGTGCTGATCGATCGTAGGAACGTTGTGGTCCGCGGTTGCCACTACTTGCTTTACGTTATGAACCGGGATACCTCTTTTGCGAAGACCGTCAAACGCCTGAGGAGAAGTTACTTCGTGAATAAAATGTTTATCGATATATAAAACAGACGGACCTCCCTCGATGCTCTTCACCACGTGCTTGTCCCAGATCTTATCAAATAATGTGCTCATGTTATATGTTTTTGGAACGCAGATTTTTAAGATTGTGAAGATTTGTTATGATCTTTTTCTTTTTGTTCTTGCGTTCTTTTTTGTCTTTGTGGGTGTGATTAAATTCTACAGATCGTTATAAAAAATCATAAAAAATCGTGACAATCTGCCTGCCCGACTAAAGTCATTCAGGCGGGCGTTCCATTCTCTTACGCGCTTGCAAATTGTGTCGCCATTGCTTTCAAATCCTCATCCAGTACTTCTTTCTTTTTGTCGGCTACTTTCAAAAACTCGCTATAGAGTGTGTCGATATCGTTTCTGTTGAATTCGAAGCCCAGTTTCAGGAAACGGTGAGCCAGTGCAGAACGGCCACTTCTTGCAGTCAATACGATCTTGGAACCACCGGCACCAACTTCTTCAGGGGTCATGATCTCATAAGTAGTAGCTTCTTTCAAGAAGCCATCCTGGTGAATACCGGAAGAGTGAGCAAATGCATTTGCACCCACTACCGCCTTGTTAGGCTGCACCGGCATACGCATGGTGTCAGAAACCAGTTGGCTAAGTGGATTTAATTTTTCGGTTTTAATGTTCGTGAAAAGACCAAGATCGTGATGTTTTTTAATGATCATCACTACTTCTTCCAATGAAGTGTTACCGGCTCTTTCACCGATACCGTTGATGGTACACTCGATTTGTCTTGCACCTGCAATAGCACCCGCAATGGAGTTGGCAGTAGCAAGGCCAAGGTCATTATGGCAATGGCAGGAAATGATCGCTTTGTCGATGTTAGGAACGTTGTTCACTAAGTAAGCGATCTTTTCGCCGTATTGATGTGGCAAGCAATAGCCTGTAGTATCTGGAATATTTACAACTGTAGCGCCCGCAGCGATAACAGTTTCGATCAATTTTGCAAGGAAAGGAAGATCGGCGCGGCCGGCATCTTCTGCGAAGAATTCAACATCTGGTACGAGGTTGCGGGCAAGTATCGTTGCTTTTCTTGCACGTTCAATAATGTCTTCGCGGGTAGTGTTGAACTTATGTTTGATGTGGATATCAGAAGAACCGATACCTGTGTGGATACGTGGACGAACCGCATGTTTCAATGCGGCTGCCGCTACTTCGATATCTTTTTGCACGGCACGTGTAAGACCACAGACCGTTGCATTTTTAATTACTTTAGAGATTGCTTCCACAGAAGCAAAGTCGCCCGGACTGGATATAGGGAATCCGGCTTCGATAATATCAACACCCAAATCTTCGAGTGCCAATGCAAGTTCTACTTTTTCAGAAGTATTGAGTTTACAACCGGGAACCTGTTCGCCATCTCTAAGTGTGGTGTCAAAAATTTGGATTTGATTTGAAGCCATAGTAATAAATTGATTTTTAAAACGCTGTCTGCATTAAATTTGTGTACTTGCATAACATAAACCTGCATATTCGAAAGTATTTATCTCTAAGGGGGATAAAAAATCAAAGTAAAGGGTGTTTTACAGGATGCAATCAAGACAAAATTTAGCTAAAACGCTCATTAGCATTGAATTGTAAAGAAAAGTAAATACGATGCCCAACCGCTCAACAGATGCTTTATTTCAGCTTATTAAATCGCTCGAAAAGTCGGAAAAAAGGAATTTTAAGCTATATGTAAACAGGAATAGTTCGACCGAGGACCTGAAAACGGTGCAACTTTTTGATGCTCTGGATAAAATGGAAAACTACGATGAGCCGCTTTTACTGAAGAAAAATCCCGAAATACGAAAACAGCAGCTTTCCAATATTAAAGCCAGCCTATACAGACAAATATTATCCAGTCTTCGCCTTATAAAAGATGCAGATAATATTGATATTCAACTAAATGAGTTGATGGGTTTTGCCAGGATCCTTTATAACAAGGGCCTTTATTTGCAAAGTTTGAAAACGCTGGAAAAGCTAAAGGAAATCGCTTCGGAGCACAACCAGGTCACTTTCATGCAGCAGGCACTTTTCTTTGAGAAAAAAATTGAAATGCTGCACATTACACGCAGTATGCAGGACAGGGCAGAAAAACTCACCGAGCAGGCAGATTACGTAAACAAAAGACTGAATATCATCAGCCAGCTTTCAGACCTTTCCCTGCTGCTTTACAGCTGGTACATTAAAAATGGCCATGCTCGCAATGAAAAAGACGAGGAAGAGGTAGATAAGTTTTTTGAAAGACACCTTGTTAATATAGATGGAGAGAATATCACGGGTTTCTACGGAAGGCTCTACTGGTACCAAAGTAATTGCTGGAAAGGGTTTATAAAGCAAAATTTTCTCCAGTATTATCGCTACACACAAAAATGGTTTGACCTCTTTGAGTACAATAAGAAAATGATTCCTGTAGAATCTATCTATTATCTGAAGGCAATGCACAACTTACTAAGTGCTCATTTTGCACTGGGCAATCGCGGTAAGTTTGCGGAAGTTCTTAAAGCGCTGGAAGAATTTTCAGAAACCAAAGAAGTGGTGCAAAATGCCAACACGAAAATTCAGACATTCATTTACCTCTACACTGCAAAAATAAACAAGCATTTTATGGAAGGTACTTTTACGGAAGGCCTTTACCTGGTGCAGGAAATTGAGGACAGGATTGAAGAATATGAACTGCAGATAGACCGCCACCGTATTTTGGTGCTGTATTATAAAATTGCCTGCTTATACTTTGGAAGCGGCGACAATGAAAAAGCAATTGATTATTTAAATAAAATCATTCACTGGAAAGTGGACCTTCGCACGGACTTACAATGTTACGCTCGTCTGCTGCACCTGATCGCCCATTACGAACTGGGCAATTTTGATCTGCTGGAATATCTCACCAAATCTGTTTATCGCTTCATGGCGAAAATGGAAAACCTCAGTTTGGTGGAAGAGGAGATGTTCAAATTTTTGCGCAGCGCCTTTCAACTTTCTCCGAAGGAAATAAAACCTGCTTTTGAAAAGTTACTGGATAAATTAAAGCACCAGGAAAATAATCGCTTCGAAACCCGCGCATTTCAATATCTCGATGTCATTTCATGGCTTGAAAGTAAGATACAGGGCCGCCAGGTGCAGGACATAATAAGGGAGAAGTATTTGGATAGAAAGAAAACTAGTTGTTAGTTGTTTGGTTTGCCTCGTGGTAATCCGCCTACCAAATGTGCGCAAGAGTTTTTTTCAACACTAAGGCACTAAAGGCACTAAGCTCCTAAGGAGTGCCTGAAATTTAAGCCATTTCTTTGCGAAACTTAGTGGCCTTAGTGTCTTAGTGGTAAACCTCGCACTTCGACCTCAATGACAGATAGACTTAAACAATTACTGTTTCTCCACATACATTTCCCCGTCAGTAATGCTCACTGCACTCGTTCCGTTGTACGCTTTTGCGCTAAAGGAGCCTTTGATCGCTTTGTTGGTAATTTCAGTTATCTCGAGTTTTACGAATTCATCCGTGTTGTGAGGAAGATTTGAAGTAGCGTATTTTTTGCCATCCTTATCGTAGTAGCTGAAATTTAATGTTGTCGTGAACTTGGGCACATCAGCAGGATTAATATGTGCAACATTGGCGCCGTTCAATGCGAACTCAATATTGTCAGGTGTTGCTTCTAATGCTGAATCTAGTAGAGACGCACGGAAAAAGTTAATGCCGACATTTTGCGGAACGCTATATTGAAAAGTGGCCTGGTAATTAAAGTTTTGCTGCTCACCATTTACCTTGAAATTGATATGATAAGCTGACGAACCGGAATCGTTATTTTTTTTGCAGCCTGCAAAGATTAATAAAGCCAGGCAGCATACTGCTGTTATAAACTTCATAGACGGTTGTTAGAGTTTGTGAGTTCTTAAAAATAGTGAATAATTCTACTTTTCAACTATGCAAAAAGGAGAGTTCACGATAAGGTAAAAAGATGTTCTCTAAAAAAAGTTCCACTGCATTTAAAAATTACTGGGAAAATCTGTTTTAATTTGTTCAATACCTAAGCTAGGCATGAGTAATTTTGGCGACCATTTAATACTGCAATTGATCAAGGAAGGGCAGATTGAAGGATACCGGGCATTATTTGCCAGGTATTACAAGCCGTTATGCATGCAAGCCTATTTACTGCTTAAGAACAATGAGGACGCTGAAGATGTGGTACAATCGACTTTCATTTATTTGTGGAACAATAAGAAATTCGAAAATATTGAGACCTCATTATCAGCCTACCTGGGAACTTCCGTACGGCACGCCTGCCTGAGCCATTTGCGCAAATCGAGAAGGGAGCAGGAAGGAATGGACGATTACCTTACCTTAAATGCATCCTCCGATCATCATGATGTAGAATACATGGATGAAGTGTTTAAAAAAATGGAGGGTGAAATAGAACAATTGCCCACACAGTGCAAGCAGATCTTTCAGCTGGTATACTTTGAAAAGAAGAGTTACCAGGAAGCGGCGGATGTTTTGGGCGTGTCAATTAACACAGTAAAAACACAATTGAAGATTGCCATGAGCCGTTTACGGGAGGCCATGAAGGGACAATAAATTGATATCGGGCGAACAAAGCATTGATTTGAAAAAAATGTTTAAAAAACATAGAAATCCTTTCACCTGATTTTTGAAAAAAACACTCTATACATAAATGAACTTATGCCATTTGATCAAGACCATATAGAACAACTCATCGTCCAGAAGCTTATGGGAGAAATTACTCCGCAGGAAAATGATGAATTGGAGCTGCTGATACAGGAAAACGAATCGGCGAAAGCACTATGGCTCGACATGAAGAATGCGCATGATCTTTTTTCTGCCGGCACAGCCGCCAATGACTTTGATGACAAGAAAGCCTGGGAAAAAATAGAAAGTCAACTGATAATTTCTCCAACTATAAGCGTTCAGAAAGGGTCGTCTACTTTTTTTACAAGAAAAAAATCGCTCGTTTTTGCCGCATTATTTTTTGTAATAGCTGTTGGCGGAGCTGTGTTGCTGTTTAATAAAAAGGAAAAGCATCCGGCACTGGCGTACAAAGGCGTCGTGTTGAGAATGTCCAACGGAAAAGCCATTGAAATTCCGAGCGGCGAACAGGAAATGAATGTGGAGCAGTCAGGTTCAGATGCTTCTTTTAGGCTGACAGACGGGAGCATTTTAACATCTGCCAGTAAGGAAAAGCTCAACAAAGACGAATACAATACTATATACGTTCCTGCGGGAAAGGATTACCACATGGTGCTTCCCGATGGATCTGAGGTGTGGTTGAATGCACTAACAGAATTCAGGTTTCCATTATCTTTTTCAGGCGATACCAGAACGGTTTCTATCAAAGGTGAAGGATTTTTTAAAGTGACTCATCAGAGCAGCAGACCGTTTATTGTGAAAAGTCCTGAGATGAACGTAAAAGTTTTGGGAACAGAATTCAATATCATATGCTACGAAGACGAACCTGAAAAAACTTCTTTGGTAACCGGAAAGGTTGCATTGCAGGCGCATAACGGTAAGGATACTGTGCTTATTCCTGGTAAAGAAGCAACGATCGATAACGGTAAATTTCAAATTGCAGATTTTGAAGAAGATGTTACCCTGTCGTGGTTAAAAGGCATCTATGTATTTAACAACCAGGATTTGCGTCACTTGCAATCCATCATAAAAAGATGGTACAATATGGAAGTGGTAATTGAAGAGGAAACCCTTGCTAATAAAAGGTTTACAGGCACTGTTGAAAAAAATAAACCGATCGAGGAATTTCTCAATTCCCTTACAAAAAGTTCCGATTTAAAATTCCATGTGAAGAACCAGCAGGTGGTTTTTCATTCAAAATAATTGATCGTAGGGACGCATGACAATGCGTCTCCTGAAATTCGGGCTGCGTCGTCATCCAACGAACCTTGCACCGACATTCATGCGTGCCAATCCTAATAAATTGCACTGGTCATTTGGGTGTTACGGAGACGCATTATCATGCGTCTCTACGGGCGTAACATGCCAACCCAATCCTTAACCTGTTTATCCATCAGCCTTCAGGCAATTTTCAATTTTCAACCTTCATTTTCCATTCTCAAAACGTCCCCGCAAAGGCCATCACATTGCCCGCAAAATAATTTTTTAAAAAAACTTAACTTTTTCTTCACCCGTTCGAAAGGAAACTGATTCTAATAGTGTTGAATAGATTTTAAAACCAAAGTTTTTCAACTGCTATGATGAGAATTATGAAGAATGGGCTTCTTCGTGTTAATAACAGAAAGGCGTTGTTAGTTTTTAGCTTGTCATTTCTTTTATGTCTATCTCAGGCTTTATTTGCTCATCCTGAGCAGGAGTATAAAGTAACGATCGTTGCACGCAACATACCTATTTCCAAAGTATTTAAAGAAATACAGAAACAAACGGGGTTGTATGCATTTTACAACAATGATCTGCTGAACGACAGGGAAATGATCAGCGTAGATATTAAAGGCATGCAGATTGAAAATGCCATGAAGGTTATTTTGAAAGGAAAAAATTTGTCTTTCACCATAACTGGAAGCAACATCATTATCTCAAAAGACAAAAGCATTGCACCCATTGAACATTTGATTGTGTCGGAAGAACATTCAACCGACACAATCATTCTTAAAAAAATTGCCGGAAAGGTTACAAGCGCTGAAGACAATTCTCCGCTTTCTTTTGCGTCAGTAACAATCCTTCATTCCAAAAGAGGAACCAACACAAATAATCTTGGTGAGTTTACGCTGGAAGTAAAGCCCGGCGACACTTTGCGTGTAAGCTACGCCGGCAAGGCTAGCAAAACAATTGCTGTAAGTCGCCAATCTTATTTCAACATTTCACTTGTTACAGCTGATGAAACGCTGGCTCCTGAGGTTGTAGTAACAGGGTTTCAAAAAATTGATAAAAGAAAATTTACAGGCTCTGCAGCCAAAGTAAAAATGGATGACATCAAACAGGAAGGCGTTATGGATGTTGCAAGAATGCTTGAAGGTCGTGTTGCAGGGGTAACTGTAGAAAACGTATCCGGTACCTTTGGTACAGCTCCGAAGATTCGTATCCGCGGAGCTACCTCTATTAATGGCTCTAATAAACCTCTATGGGTGGTTGATGGCATCGTGCTGGAAGACATCGTGAATGTCACAAACGATCAGCTTTCCAGCGGTGATGCCACAACCATGTTGGGCTCTTCTGTTGCAGGCATCAATACCAATGATATTGAATCGTTGGACATCCTTAGAGATGCGTCTGCTACTGCGTTGTATGGCGCACGTGCGATGAACGGAGTAATCGTTATCACAACGAAGAAAGGTAAATCTGGGAAAACACAGATCAACTACAGTGGCACATTCTCCAGCATTTTAAAACCCAATTACAACAAGTTCAACATCATGAACTCTGCTCAGCAAATGAGCGTAGATCTTGAGTTGGCGCAAAAAGGCTGGTTGAATTTTTCTGATGTATCGCGCAATTCAACTGGAGGTGTGTTTGCAAAAGCCGCAGATCTTGTGAGCAAATGGGATAAAACAGAAGGCAAGTTTGGTTTGGACAATAATGTTGATAGTCTCGCAGAATTTTACAGACGCTATGGTTTGGCAAATACAGATTGGTTCGATGTTTTGTTTAGAAATTCATTTGCGCAGGAGCACAACCTTAGCTTATCGTTTGGTACAGATAAATCACAATCGTATTTCTCTACCAACTTTTACCAGGACAATGGCTGGACGATCGGTGATCGTGTTAACCGCTATACTGCTAACTTTCACAATACATACAATGCAAGCGATTGCTTAACACTGGGCTTCTTGACCAATGCGTCTTACAGACAGCAAATGGCTCCAGGTACGGTTGACAGAACGAGCAATAAAGTGAGCGGTGGTTTCGATAGAGATTTTGATATCAATCCATTCAACTATGCTTTGACCACCAGCCGCATTATTACTCCATATGATGAAAATGGTAACCTTGAATATTTCAGAAGAAATTTTGCTCCATTCAATATTGTAAATGAATTGCAAAACAACACGCTGGATGTAAACGTGCTGGATGCAAAATTACAAGGCGATCTGGGCTACAAAATTTCAAAAGATTTAAAGTTTGATTTTACCGGGGCGATCCGTTTGGTGCAATCTTCACTGGAGCACCAGATCACTGAAAATTCAAACATGGCGCAGGCTTACCGCGCTGCGGATAATTCTTTTATCAGAGAGAACAACAAATTCCTATACCGCGATCCTGAGCATCCAGATGATGAGCCGCAAGTGGTTTTGCCAAAGGGTGGTTTTTACAACCGTACAGACAACAGGATGCTGAACTGGAGCATTAGAAATCTATTGACCTACACCAAAGATTTCAACCGCAATAACTCTTTGAATTTAATGGGCGGTATGGAGATCAAGGCTACAGACAGACGTGTTTCCAATAATACAGGATACGGTTATCAATACAACAGCGGTGGTATTCCATTTGTTGATTACAGAGCGCTGAAACAATTGCTGGAAGCCAACTTTAACTACTATGGCCTTGCAAATACACGTGACCGCTTTGTGGCATTCTTTGGAAACGGTAGCTATACTTATAAAGGTCGTTACACATTGAACGGAACAGTGAGAGAAGATGGTTCCAATGGCCTTGGTAAATCAACCCAATCAAGATGGTTGCCAACATGGACGGTAGGTGGCGGATGGAATGTCTTTAATGAGCCGCTTATCCACGATTTCCTTGCAAACAATAAAGTTAACCGCGTTAACCTTAGAGGTAGCTACGGTTTGAGTGCAGACTTCGGTCCGGCGAATAACTCTTCTGTTATTCTGAGCATGGAAACAACTAAAAGACCAACACTTCCAGAGCAGGAGTCAGGCATGGATCTCGTGAGTTTAGAGAACAAAGATCTTACATGGGAGAAAAAATATGAAGGGAACGTTGGGATTGATTTAGGTTTCTTCAAAGACAGATTAACATTGGTTACCGATGTATACAGAAGAAACAGCTTTGATCTTATCAGCCTTATCCCTACGGCAGGTGTAGGCGGACAAGTGTATAAAGCTGCAAACTATGCTGACATGGAATCTCACGGTGTGGAGTTTACATTGGGAGGTAAGATCATTGTGCAAAAAGCATTTACATGGGGCGCGAACCTTACGTTTGGATACAACATCACAAAAATTACCAATATCAAAAGTTTGAGCCAGATTGCAGATTTGGTAGCTCCACAAGGTGGTTCTTCTCTTGGTTATCCTGTGCGTGCTATTTTCTCTATACCATTTAAAGGATTGGATCATTACAGTGGCGTTCCGTTGTTTACAGACCAAACCGGTAACACAAACACAGATGTGTTCCTGCAAAGCAGCAACACAAGCAATCTTAAATATGAAGGCTCAGCAGATCCTTTATACACGGGCGGTTTGTCAAACATATTCACTTACAAAAGCCTTTCATTGAATATTCTGTTCGTTTACCAGGCTGGTAACAAGGTGCGTTTATCGCCAGTGTTTGGTGCCTCCTACAGCGACATGAATGCAATGCCAAAAGATTTCATCAATCGTTGGGAAGCGCCGGGCGATGAAACGAAAACAACTATTCCATCCATCAGTGATTCGCGTGTTGTGTATTTCCTTGGAAGTTCATCACCATACGGCAACTACAATTATTCCGATGTGCGAGTAGCGAGAGGAAGCTTTGTGAGATTGAAAACAGTGGCACTGACATATTCTTTGCCGGGACACCTTACAAAATCAATCGGCATCAACAACTCATCATTAACATTTACGGGTAACAACCTTTGGTTAATGTTTGCCGACAAGAAGCTGAAAGGACAAGACCCTGAGTTTGCTAACTCTGGTGGTGTAGGATCTCCGGTGTTTACACAGCTTTCACTAGCATTAAAAATTGGGTTCTAAAAATAAATTGTTGCCAGTTGCCGGTTACCAGTTGCCGGCAACAGGCAATTTGATAACTGGTGAAATGAATTTTTGATAATAACGAGCATGAAAAAGTCTATAAATATTGCGCTTATCGTGTTGAGTGTTGTTGGGTTATTCGGTTGTAAAAAGTTTTTATCTGAACTGCCTGATAACCGTGTGGATATGGACAATCCATCAAACATCACGGTTGATAACATTTCAGCGATATTGGTAAATGCTTATCCAAAAGCCAACTACATGGGCTTTTGCGAAGCAATGTCTGATAACGTAGATGACAAGCTGGGCGGCAGTTTGGTGTTGTCAAATTTTTATCCGTATCAGTATGCAGATGCGAATAACAACCATACTCAGGATATGCCCACGACTTATTGGGATGAGAGTTACAAAGCAATCGCTTTGTGTAACCAGGCTTTAGAAGCAATTGGCAAGGCAACGAATCCTAAAGTTTTAAACGCACAAAAAGGAGAAGCATTGGTGGCAAGAGCATATGCTCACTTTATGTTGGTGAACCTTTTCGCAAAAACATATGACCCGGCAACAGCGAGTACAGATCCGGGGATTCCTTACGTAACAAAACCTGAAACGGTTGTATTTGGTCAATACACCAGAGGCACGGTTGCTTCTACGTACGACTCCATCAGAAATGATTTGCTGACGGGTATGTCGTTGATAAGTGATGATTCTTATACCGTTCCTAAATATCATTTTACAAAAGCAGCGACAAATGCATTTGCTACGCGTTTCTATTTGTATAAGCAACAGTATGACAGCGCCGTGGTTTTTGCATCGAAAGTTTTCCCGAGCGGTGACTTTGCTTCCAATATGCGTCCGTGGTTAACAACGTACAGAACGCTTACTTATTATGCGCTTCAGCAACAGTATACACAGATCGATCAAAAGGCAAACCTATTATTGGTAGAAACATTGTCTAACTGGGCGAACGGTTTTTATGGCTATCGTTTTGGTTTCACCTCTGCATTGCAAACTTCAATTTTAGGTAAAAATGTTGCCAATGGTACCTATGCTTACATGGTGTATGGAAATGCACAAGTGCTTAATATTCCAAAGTTCTATCCGCATTTTGTTCAGGGTGGCTTGAATGCCAACACAGGTTACTATTATACCACCATTCCATTGTTTACAACAGAAGAAGTATTGCTTAACAGGGCAGAAGCGTATGCAAAGCAACAGAAGTATGGTCTTGCTTTGGCAGATCTTAACACGTTTGCAAGCCAGCGCATTTTCAATGGTTACGACGCCAATGGAAATATTATTCCTTACGATCCTGCAAAGAATACTATCACTATCGATTCAGTAAATAAATATTATACAACCGGCGATCTTCAAACAAAAGTTATCAATGCTGTTTTGGATTTCAAACGTGCAGAGTTTCTTTTCGAAGGTTCTAGGTGGTTTGATATTCTTCGCTATAAGAAAGAAGTGAAGCATAAATACATGGTAAGCAACAATGCATCCGATTCTACGGTATTAAAAGTAGATGATAAACGCAGATTGATTCAATTGCCGGATGCCGCAGCGTTGTCTGGTTTGGCACTAAACCCAAGAGACTCATCTTAACGGAAAGTGTTTGTTTCCCAAAAATATTTTGAAAGAATAGAAAACAAAATTTTCACAACGCAAAGATGAAGTAAAAGTTGAATGACCAAGAAACATCTGCGTAAATCTGCTCAATCAGCGTCATCTGCGTGCCATCAAAAAAATATGAAACTGAATAGAATAATAACATTGTTAATGCTGGTGATCATGGCCGTTTCTTGCGGCAAGAAAGAGGATCTTGCATCTGAGCTTCCTCCTATTAAAACACCGGACGAGCAACCTTTGCCACAAGATATCTGGATCAGGGATTCGCTGACCATTCCTTACAACATTGCTGTAAAATACAAATGGGATGCGTTGGAACTTGATCTGTATAAAACACTCGTTCCTCCTTACGAATCGCAGATTGTACCATCATTAAAAATCGTAAAACAGGTTTGGATTGATACCTACGTTGCACAAGCAGGAAATGATTTCTTCAAATCGCTTTGTCCAAAACAATTCTTATTGGTGGGCAGTGCTAATTATGAAACAGATGGCAGTGTAATTCTTGGTACAGCGGAAGCAGGACGTAAAGTGGTTTTGTACAACATCAATAATCTTACAACAACAAAGCCTGCAACAGTAACAAAACTGATGCATGTTATTGAGCACGAGTTTACGCACATCCTGCATATGAATGTAAGATACCCTACAGAGTTTAAAACATTGACACCGGTTTATACCAGCACGTGGACAAACTTCACTGCGGATCAGGCGAACGCACAAGGGTTCATTACACCGTATGCCATGAACTCTTCCGACGAAGATTTTGCAGAAATGGTTTCTACAATGGTAACTACCAGCAAACAGGAATGGGATCGTATGATCAATGGCATTACATCGCCAACCGGCCGTGCTGCATTAAGAGCAAAAGAAAACATTGTAGTAAACTATTTCAACGATATCTACAATATCGACTTCTACGCTTTGCAAGCGAGAACGGTAGAGGCAATACAATACGTAACATCACATTAATACAAACAAAAAAATTTAAGGTTTGAAATCGTTATTCAAATCTCAAATCTAGATCTCAATATGAAGCTAACCAATTCTATATTATACGTCGTCGTAGCACTGATGTTGTTCAGCGGTTGTAAAAAAGATTATGACAAATCTGTTTTTGAGCAGCTTCCGCAGGAGCGTTCTGCAGAAATGTTGAAAGATTATAAAACGATACTTACGTCTGCTCCTTATGGATGGCAGGCATATGTATATCCGGGCTCTGGTAATCTTGCCAGCACCTTTTTGTTCAAATTCGATAGTACGAACAGAGTGATCACCAATTGTGATTTGGCTGGCTCGACTATTACCACGCCGGTGGAAAGCAGTTACAGTTTACGTGCATTGCAAATGACCACATTGGTCTTTGATACCTATTCTTATTTGCACTTACTCGCAGATCCTGATCCAAATGTAATCGGTGGAACTTCAGGACAGGGATTGTATTCAGACTATGAATTTTATTTCATGAAAGTCTCTGATAATAAAGACACGATTTGGATGGAAGGCGCACAAAAAGGCATGCCTTTAACATTGGTAAAGGTCACAGATGATAACAGAGGCGATGTAGAACAAGGATTTGATCAGGATGGCGGAAAGAAGATGGCGGACATGCAAACCCGTATACAATCCTATTTGCCGCAGGCTATGTTCTTTAACATGAAAATGCAGGATGGTAAACAAATGAGTCTGAGTTACGCCGGTGGAAGTGCAATGTACTTCCGCTATCAGAACGATACAACGGGCAAATTAGTGAACCAGGGAACGCTATTCAGCTATACTGCAAAAGGCATTCACTTCCGCGATACGATCTGGTATAAAAAATATCCGTTTACAGATTTGATCTGGAACCAGGGAACAAACAATGGTTTCTACATTGATGGCATTTATAACAACTCACAAATATCAAACACGCCAGACTTCCCATTGTCTGCATTGTTTGGAAATGGATTTACAGGATTGTTTCAGCCATCAGGCTATCCTGACCAAAGCGCTACTGCTATTTCAACTTCTTATAAAAACCTGATCAAAACAATAAATGATTCGGTTAACGGGAGAGGCTACACTTTCCGTGAAATGGATTATTTATTCAGCCCGTCAAAAAAAGAAATGACCATTTACGTGTCGTTAGGAAAAGGTGGCCAGGCTTTCTACGGAACATACACTTACAACTTCGCGCTTGCAAATGACGGGAAGACATACACGTTTACTTATCTAAAGCAGGATCCAGGAGGAGAGAACCTTCGATATGCAATGAATCCTCTGCTTAAATATTTTGAAAGTGGAAGCAAACAGTTAACGCTGGATTATTATCAATCGCCTTCATACGGCATGCTGGGACAGTTTAAAAGTCTCGATGATCCAAATTTCTTTTTTGTAGTAATACCATTCTAAAAAGTTGCAGATGATCGACGCGGAAATGTTTCGGTCATCTGTTCTAAATAAAATATTTTAAATGAAACTGAAGAATCTGTTTATAGTTGGTGCTGTTGCAATGTTGTTGTTTGTTGAAAAAGCAACGGCACAGTGGACAAGTGAAGCTTCAATTAATACACAAACGACCCTGGCGCCACTATCCCTTACAGACAAGCCCGATATTGCTTCATCGCAAAAGGACGGTAGCTTTTTTGTTCGCTGGGTGCAAACTGATCCGCAGGGCAGGTATGGTTATGCAATGTTTGTGCAAAAAATAGATAAAAAAGGAAACAGGCTTTGGGGTGATATAGGAATAAAGATAGACACACTGGTAGGTTCCGCAAGATATAGAGATGGAATGACTGTTGACAAAAACGGTAACCTGATTGTTGCAACACAAAATGCCCGGGTTAGTCAATACAGACAATTTCCTGTTATTTATAAAATTGATGGAACAACGGGACAAATGGTCTGGGCCACCAAAATTGACTCAGCTGCAGCAAACGACTATCAGGCGCTTTCACCCACCGTAGCGGTTACTAATTCAAATGATATAATAGTAACCTGGAACCATGGCATCTTGGTAGGGCAAAGCACACGTGATGGAGTGTACATGCAAAAAATAAGTGGTGCCGATGGTAGCTTTATGTGGCCGTCACGCATTGTTATCCAGGATAACATTGCTATGATGAGCTTATTTCCCCAGCCGATAGTTATAAGCAACAGCAGCTTTATAGTTACCTGGGAACATAGACCTGCAGGCAGTGCCGGATCAACACCGTTTAACCTTGCGGCCCAAAAATACAAAATAGCAGATGGTGCAAGCGTGTGGAGCACAGCTACAGAACTCTCTCCCAACAATCCAACCGTACCCGGTGGCCCATCAAAGTATTATAACGATAACCGAGGTGGGGTCATTGTAAGTTATATGAAAGGCGGTTCCAGAGGCGGAGAGATCTATGCACAAAGAATTGATACAGCAACTGGTGCAAATAAATGGGGAGCGGATTCAAAACTTGTTGCAAAAAATACGCTTGGCTCAACCAGCAGTGATGCAGGTACCGCTTACGATACTGTAACAAATAAATTGTGGTTTGCAGTTATGGACGATGTGCCCAATGGGGGACTAAATGGGAATAAAGTCTATCTCCAGGGTTTAGATTTAAGCGGTAAACTGTTATATGGCGACAGTTCCACGGGCCCTGAAATATTACCATTAAGTAATGGATCGGCCCAGACCTATCCGCAAGCCATAGGCATGAGAAATACGGGTGATGGCTTGATAGTGGTATATGCAGAAGGAGTGCAACCGGCAAGAACTTCAGTAAAAGCGATAAAAGTAGATTATACGGCCAAAAGAGCATGGACAATGGGAGATTCTATTATCACCGTGTCCACAGTTAATGGAATTGCCAGCGGGGTGCTCAGCGATTATATGCCGGCAGATAGTCAGTTGGTTATTGCAATGGCAACAAGCAAAACATCTGCAAACTTTCAGCTTGTTCAAAATATTAAAAACAGCAAGGTTACAGGCGGTACGCTAGGCAACGGTACATTAAGACAAACGATAGATTTTGATACTGCCACATTATACATTACTTATGGCGATGCAGTTCCTTTCCTTGGTGGTACTTCCAACACGGGCATATTACCGGAATACATTGTTGACAATACAGACATCGCTGTAGTTGATGATAACAATAAAATTGACGTACTAACAGCAGGCACTTTTCATGTACGGGCTTATTTCCCCGGAACAGATGTATATGTTTCAAAAACAAGCTTGCCGAAAACAATTGTGGTAAGAAAAAGACAAATGACCATTATCGCCGAAAACAAATCCATCGAATATGGTCATGATATACCACAGTTAACAATGACGTTCCATGATTTTGTAAAGGGTGATGATGTAATGAGTTTTACAAAACTGCCAACCATCGTTACACCTGCCGTAGCAAAATCGCCAATAGGCATATACCCGATTACGCTACAAGGTGGTGTGTCTTCAAAATATGAACCCGTGTTGGTAAATGGAACATTCACTATTTATCCTGACAGAGGTTCGGATAAAGACAAACTGGAAGCATACTGCAGCAGCACAAGCACATTGCAGGTTAATATCTATTCAACAACACAACAAAGCGGCGTATTGCAATTGATAGATATGTCGGGAAAAATGTTGTGGTCACAACAAGTAGAGGTGCCTAACTCAATTACAAATTTCCAGATTCCAATTTACACGTTGGCTCCGGCAGTGTACGTAGTAAGGTTTGCAGGAAAAACAACATTGCTGGACCAAAAAGTGAAAATTAAATAAGTCTATTTCTCAAGTATATTTTATGAATTATATACACGCAAAATTATTCAGAAGGTTATTGATCGTTGCAGGAATATTGTCTGCAAACAATATGATGTCATTTGCTCAAACACCCGTGCAGGTAACCACAACAGCAGTTCCGTTTCTGCAGATAACACCGGACACACGTGCCGGTGGCATGGGCAACATGGGCATCGCGACAAGCGCAGATGCGGATGCGATGTTTCACAATTTGTCCAAATCAGTTTTCAATGAAGACAAAGGAAACATTTCACTCAACTATACTCCCTGGTTAAGAAATGCTACCTCAGGAATTTCTTTTGTAAGTGCGGCAGGCAATCGCAAACTTGATGACAACCAATCTGTATCTGCTTCGTTGCGCTACTTCAATATGGGAGATGTTCCTGTTTCTGATTATAGTGGTAAAAAACTCGGCATCTACAGGCCAAATGAATTTGCAGTTGATCTCGGTTATTCAAGAAAGCTTTCAGAAAAATTTTCTATAGGAATCGCCGCACGCTACATCTATTCAAAACTGGCAGATGGTTCTGTGAACGGTGTTAACTACACAGCCGGAAATGCTTTTGCAGGAGACATCTCTGCTTTTTATAATGGTATAGATAAAGAAGGAAATGGTTTTACCGCAGGCGTAGCATTGTCAAATCTCGGTTCAAGAATTGGCTACACAAGCAACAGCAATGAAAAAGCATTCATTCCTGCCAACGCAGGTATCGGCGCTGCGTACACGAAAACATTTGATGAGCAAAACAAAATAACATTTGGTATTGAAGCCAATAAGTTATTAGTACCTGCAGCACCGGTTACAGAAGCAGAAATGCAGGATTACTACACTACAGGAGTAATGCAAAGCTGGTCACAGTCTTTTGGAAACACGGCGTATAAACTGGGAGCAGGCATGGAATATTCTTATAACAACGTATTTAACCTCAGAGCCGGTTACACGTTCGACGGTGATGACATTGGCAACAGCAAATACATAACAGCAGGAGCAGGGCTAAAATACGATGCGTTTGAATTGAATTTTGCTTACCTCGTTCCTTCCGGCGCTACTAAAGCACAAAGCGCAATGGCCAATACACTTCGCTTCGGATTGGTCTATCATCTTACTGAAAAAAAGTAAACATCAAATAAACAATCAAACCTAAACAAACGAACATCATGAGAGGATTCATTCTAAAAAAATGCGAACTGCCTTTGGTGACAGGGGCATTGTTAAGCCTGCTCTCAGTGAGTCAGGCGAAAGCGCAGCACCCTGTATTAAGTGCGGCGGGTCAACCAACTATTACTTCTTATAGCGCTACTGAAGGTGCATCAGTACCATTTGGTACCATTTTCATAAAAATTGGAAGCAACCAGGCTAATATTACAAATAAGGTAATGGACACTGCCACCAATATTGCAACACCTGCAAAAGCAATGTATCAATGGTATAAAAAAGGCGCTCCCGGAGCTCCCGATACTTCTATTACCGGTGGATTTGCTACCAGTGTTAATATCTCATTTTCAGTTGTTCCAGTTAAACCGTGGACCGCGGGTGATTATTATTGCAAGGTTAGATTTTTTGACGGCAATCTCTTGCCTAGCCTCGGGCCAAGTTCAAACTTTGCTGATTTTTTTGCACCCGGAGTAACATATATGGACTCTCTTGTTTCCAACTCCGTAAGTGTAACTGTTACTGCTGCGACCGCAGCTCCCTCTAAGCCTGTTTTAAGGTATGGTACAGCCGGAGGAAATTCTCCCCTGATTCCTGCTAACGGCGATCAAACGGTAGTAGTAGGAACAAGTCCGACAATACAGGCACAGGCTGCTACAGGTGTTTCTACAGCTATATGGCATAAAATAGGCGGCGGTACAATTACAGACGGTGCAACAGGAAATATTACTACAAGTTATGGTGTAAGTGGCGGTGTATCAAATCTTGTTTTTAATCCTGTAATGGTAACAGATTCCGGTTGGTACTATTGTGAATTAAAAAATAGTGTTGGAACTACTTTGAGTGATACTTTCCATCTAACTGTTGTTTCAAGTACTGCGGTGCCAACATTTACAAATATTAATGGCAGTGTGGCTCCCGATTCTGCTATTACCTATTACGATACACTTTTCTATAAATCTTCAATAGATTTCATGTCGATTGGAGGTGCAAAGAATACCGCATCTTACACATGGTATTATGGTAAAACAGCAACAGGGACATTCACATCTTTAGCAAGTTTGGGCGGCAATGCGTCAGTACTAAAGCCTGCATCTCCTTTATATTGGGGATATCCAAACTATATGGATTCTGGTTATTATTATTGCGTTCTTTCAAATGGCGGATCGCCGGCAATAACAATAAAAACTAATCTGATACATATTGCAGTAATTGACCCAGCTGTAACAAAAACGGCGACTATTGTAACTGACCCTCAGAATGTAACAATTGCAGAAGCTGACACTTTAAAATTAAGTGTAGTTGCTAAGGTGGTAAAGGCGTATAACAATGACGGTTATCAGTGGTATGCAAACGGAAACGTTGTACCTGGACAGAATAGTGCAACCCTCTCATTACCACTAACTGCTATAAGCGATACAGGTTCTTATTACTGTAGAGTTCGTAATGAAGTAGATTCAGCAGTATCTGGTATTGCGAAAGTAACAATGACAAGAGAGCCAATCCCAATGTTTGCTAACCTTAAAGATGTATATGATGGCGTGACAAATATTGTTTCTCCGCAGATGAAATTGATCCTTAAGGGCGAATTGAGTGAAACCCTTACAAACTGGCAAATAATTGACAGTAAAGGAAATATTGTTACACCTCAAATGGACCAAATTGCTAATAGGCAAACACATCGCCTCTATGCAAATGGTGTTAGTTCGCCACTGCCTGCAGGTAAATACACGATGCGTGTGTCAAAAGCAGACGGAACATTAGTGGTTGAAAAAACAGTGGAAATAAAATAATATTCATTCAACTAACTCAAACAAAGCTTTATATGAAACTTAAAAATATTTTCGCTGGAGCACTTGCTTTTTGCATAGCAGCTGCAACGATCACATCTTGCAATAAAAAAGAAAATCCGGCGCCGCTGCCTGTTAATCCAACGTTGTCCAAAACGAGCATTGCAATGGAAATCAACAGCACTGATTCAATTACCATTAGCGGTGGGAAAGCGCCGTACACTATTACAGTGTCCGACAATACAAAACTTACCGCCACATTGTCCGATAACAAAATAATATTAACAACAAACAGCAAAACGGCATCTTCCTCTGCGCCTATTACTATTACAGTTACAGGTGTTGATAAAGGTGTTTCAATAGCTACAATTACCATCGGCGATCCTTATGTGGATGCAAAGGCAAATAGCAAATTCCGTTTCGAACAAAGCGGTGCATCAGCCCTGGCTACAATCATATCAAACGACAGCCTCATCGCAGGATTTGGCTACAATCATGTTTACCGTGACAATGGTAAAATGTTTGGCTCAACAAAAGCAAAGTATGGCTGGGCTTCCGGCGACGGCAAAAACTTCCTTTTCCTGGAAGTAAACGGAGATGTGAAGGCGCTCGGCCAAAAATCAGGCAGCAGACTATATGTGAGAAAAAACGGCAGTGCCCCAGCATGGGTTGACTGCAGCAAAACAGAAGTTATTCAGTCTGCCTCTGGTATCACCTGGATCACTTTCCAGCTACAAGATGGTACAAAAGGGCTGGTAGTACAGCCTTGGATACAGTAGCAATTAGTAGTTAGGAATTAGAAATTAGGAGTCAGCAATGCTCCATTCTTTAGCGGAATGTAATCACCAAAATCTTTGGTTAAGGATACAGTGGTAATTATCAATTCGTTACGCAAGATAAATTTCTAATTCCTAACTCCCAATTCCTAATTTCTTTTCATGCCAAGTGGGCAGGTAAGGATAAATAGTAAAGTCGCCAATCAGGACTCCTGAACCGTGGAGTGTTACAATTTCTATTGAAACATTTCTAGTATTGGTACTTTAAACTATAATCCCTACCTTTGCCCACTATTTATTTTGGGTTTAATGGGTAAGTTTTCCTCGGATTTACTGATAAAGTATTGATTTTGAAGCTAATTTGATTATATCAAATTGGTTATCAGTATTTTATTGTACGAGGAAAAAGCTGTTAAATCAAGAACATAAACACAATCTGCAGATTAATTTATGGCTATTAAAAAAGAAAATCGTCCCAGGGCTACGTTCTCCAAAATCACAATTGGCCTTGCCTCTCCGGATTCTATTCTTGAAAGAAGTTATGGTGAAGTGCTGAAGCCTGAAACTATTAACTACCGTACGTACAAACCAGAAAGAGATGGTTTGTTCTGCGAAAGAATTTTCGGGCCGGTGAAAGATTACGAATGTGCGTGCGGTAAGTACAAACGCATTCGTTACAAGGGAATCGTATGCGACCGTTGCGGCGTAGAAGTGACCGAAAAGAAAGTGCGTCGTGAGCGCATGGGCCACATTAAATTGGTGGTACCTGTTGTTCACATTTGGTATTTTAAAAGCCTCCCTAATAAAATTGGTTACCTGCTCGGTATGAGCTCCAAGAAATTGGAAACCATTGTTTACTACGAGCGCTTCGTGGTAATTCAGCCAGGTATCCGCGCAGACAAAGGTCAAAACTACGGTGACCTGTTAACTGAAGAAGAATATCTGGAAATCCTTGATACTCTTCCAAAAGATAACCAGTATCTGCCAGATGACGATCCAAACAAATTCATCGCGAAAATGGGAGCGGAAGCCGTTCACGATCTGTTGCAAAGAATAGATCTTGACCAATTGTCTTTCGATCTTCGTAACGCTGCGGCTAACGAAACTTCTCAACAACGTAAAGCAGACGCCTTAAAACGTTTGAGCGTGGTAGAAGCTTTCCGTGATGCAAACACAAGAATCACTAACCGTCCTGAGTGGATGGTGATGCAATACATTCCTGTTATTCCACCGGAATTACGTCCGTTGGTTCCACTGGATGGCGGTCGTTTCGCATCTTCTGATCTGAATGACCTTTATCGTCGTGTGATCATCCGTAACAACCGTTTGAAACGTTTATTAGAGATTAAAGCTCCTGAAGTAATCTTACGTAACGAAAAACGTATGTTACAGGAAGCGATCGACTCATTGTTTGACAACAGCCGTAAATCAAATGCGGTAAAAGCAGAAGGTGGACGTGCATTGAAATCTTTGAGCGATGTATTGAAAGGTAAACAAGGTCGTTTCCGTCAAAACTTGCTTGGTAAACGTGTTGACTACTCTGGTCGTTCTGTAATCGTTGTAGGACCTGAGCTTAAAATACATGAGTGCGGTCTTCCAAAAGACATGGCAGCGGAATTGTTCAAACCATTTATCATCCGCAAGCTGATTGAAAGAGGTATTGTAAAAACTGTTAAGAGTGCCCGCAAACTGGTAGATAAAAAAGAAGCTATCATTTGGGACATTCTTGAAAACATATTGAAAGGACACCCGGTAATGCTAAACCGTGCCCCAACACTGCACCGTTTGTCAATCCAGGCGTTCCAGCCAAAATTGGTTGAAGGTAAAGCGATCCAATTGCACCCTCTCGTAACATCAGCGTTCAACGCCGATTTCGATGGTGACCAGATGGCGGTTCACGTTCCATTGAGCAACGCCGCAGTACTGGAAGCGCAATTGTTGATGCTTTCTTCACACAACATTCTTAACCCGCAAAACGGTACGCCGATCACCCTTCCTTCTCAGGACATGGTACTCGGTCTCTACTACATCACTAAGGGTAAAAGAACCAACGATAAAGAAACATTACGCGGTGAAGGCATGGCGTTCTATTCTGCAGACGAGGTAATCATTGCTTACAATGAAAACCGCATTGACCTGCATGCATGGATCAAAGTGAAATCAAACGTGCGTAATGCAAACGGAGAGCTGGAAAAGAAACTGATTGAAACTACAGTAGGTCGTATCTTGTTCAACCAGTTTGTTCCTGTAGAAGTTGGTTTCATCAACGCATTGCTGACTAAAAAGTCTTTGCGTGAAATCATCGGTGATATCATTGAAATCACCAACGTTCCAAAAACAGCTAAATTCCTTGATGATATCAAGCAACTTGGTTTCCGTATGGCGTTCCGCGGTGGATTGTCGTTCAACCCGCAGGATTTGATCATTCCGGATGCAAAAGAAGAATTGCTTGAACAGGCTAAAGTTGAAGTTGACGAAGTTTGGGATAACTACAACATGGGTCTTATCACAAACAACGAGCGTTATAACCAAATAGTAGATATCTGGTCAAGAGTAGATACGCGTATCACAGAAACATTGATACGCGAAATGCAGAATGATAAACAAGGGTTCAACTCAGTTTACATGATGCTTGACTCAGGTGCCCGTGGTTCTAAACAACAGGTAAAACAGCTTGCAGGTATCAGAGGTTTGATGGCAAAACCAAGAAAATCAGGCTCTACAGGTTCTGAGATCATTGAGAACCCGATCCTTTCAAACTTTAAAGGCGGTCTGAACGTATTGGATTACTTCATCTCTACGCACGGTGCCCGTAAAGGTCTTGCCGATACAGCGTTGAAAACAGCCGATGCAGGTTACTTGACACGTCGTCTGGTTGACGTTGCACAGGATGTTGTAATAACAGAAGAAGATTGTGGAACATTGCGTGGTATCGCTACTTCAGCATTGAAAGATAACGAAGACGTAATCGAACCACTAAGCGATAGAATTGAAGGTCGTACTTCATTGCACAATGTATACCATCCTACAACAGAAGAACTGATTGCTGAAGCAGGTAGAGAAATTACTGCTTCTGTTGCGAAAAAAATAGAAGAAGTAGGTATTGAAACTGTTGAGATCCGTTCTGTGTTGACTTGCGAAAGCAAACGCGGATGTTGCGTTAAGTGTTACGGTAAAAACCTTGCAACAGGTTACCTGGCACAAAAAGGTGACGCAGTTGGTATCATCGCTGCTCAGTCAATCGGTGAGCCTGGTACACAGTTGACACTTCGTACCTTCCACGTGGGTGGTGTTGCCGGTTCTGCATCAGTAGAATCTACATTACCTGCAAAATTCGATGGTACTATCCAGTTCGACGGTTTGCGTACTGTAACTACAGAAAACAAAGAAGGCGAAAAAGTACAATTGGTAATCGGCCGTACAGGTGAGGTTCGTATCATGGATGTTAAGAACGATCGTCTGTTGATCACAAGTAACGTGCCTTATGGTGCTACCTTGTTGGTAAAAGATGGTCAGAAAATTGCCAAAGGCGAACCAATCTGCTCATGGGATCCATATAATAACGTAATCGTTTCTGAGATCAATGGATCTGTGAAATTTGATAATGTTCTTGAAGGTTTCACTTACCGTGAAGAAGCGGATGAGCAAACAGGTCACCGCGAGAAAGTGGTTATCGAATCAAAAGATAAAACGAAGCTTCCTTCTATCGGAATTGACGGAAAAGAATTCAAATCATACAACTTGCCTGTTGGATCTCACATCGTAATCGACGAAGGTGAAGAAGTAAAAGCAGGTCAGGTGTTGGTGAAAATTCCTCGTGTATTGGGTAAATTGAGAGATATCACGGGTGGTCTGCCACGTGTAACTGAGTTGTTTGAAGCTCGTAACCCGGCAAACCCTGCAGTAGTATCCGAAATTGATGGTGTGGTTTCATTTGGTAACATCAAACGTGGTAACCGCGAAATGATCGTGGAAGCAAGAGACGGTGTTGTTAAAAAATACCTTGTACCTCTTACACGTCAGATCCTTGCACAAGATGGTGACTTCGTAAAAGCAGGTACTCCATTGTCTGATGGTCAGGTCGCTCCTTACGATATCTTAAATATCAAAGGACCTTACGCAGTACAAGAATACGTTGTAAACGAAATTCAAGAAGTTTACCGTTTACAAGGTGTACGTATCAACGATAAACACATCGAGGTTATCGTACGTCAAATGATGCGTAAAGTAACCATCGTTGATCCGGGGGATACTAAATTCCTTGAAGACGATACTGAAGATAAATTTGACTTTATGACTGAGAACGACTGGATCTTCGATAAGAAAGTCGTTACAGAACCAGGTGAAAGCACTAAGCTGAGAGCCGGTCAAATTGTTAGCCTGCGTGATGTAAGAGAAGAGAACTCTATCTTGCGTCGTTCAGATAAAAAACTGGTTGAATTCCGTGATGCTAATCCTGCAACATCTCAACCGTTGTTGTTGGGTATCACAAAAGCATCGTTGGGTGTACAAAGCTGGATCTCAGCAGCGTCCTTCCAGGAAACAACCAAAGTATTGTCATCAGCAGCGATCATGGGTAAAACCGATGATATGCTTGGCCTGAAAGAAAACGTAATCACCGGACACGCAATTCCTGCGGGTACTGGTCTGCGTGACTTTGAAAACATGATCGTTGGCAGCAAGGAAGAATATGAATTGCTGCAAACTACTCGTGAAGCCATGACTTTTGACGACGAAGAATAATTATTAAGTTCTTTATAGTTTTTTAAAAGGTAGGAAGTGTTAAAACTTCCTACCTTTTTTTGGTAGATGACTGCTGAATTATATGTTTGCTATGTGAAACGGCGGTAATATTTACAGAAAGGCCTTATTTTTTTCTAATAATCATGTTGCGTTTAATCTCCGAAAGTGTATCTTCGGCACCTGTTTTTCTTTAGGTAAATAATTAGAATCCGTTTATCTATTTTACAAGTTGCTTAAAATAGATTACAAGAAATTAATTTAAAAATTATCATGAAGCATCTCTCCACAATTTTAAGTGTTATTGCTCTCGCTCTGATAGCTGTGCTTTTTTACTTCCAGTTTGCAAATAAAAAACCTCACACAGAAGTCCACGCCGGTCCTGCAGAAAAGGATAACAGCTTTAAAATGGCTTATTTCGACATTGACTCTTTACAAAACAACTATCAATACTATAAAGATGCTCTTGACGAATTGAAAACTAAAGAGCAGTCCATGAATAACGAATTACAGTCTCTTGAAAAATCTTATCAGAGAAAGATCCAGGAGTGGCAGCAACGTGGTTCATCTATGAGCCAGTCTGAAGCAGAAGCAGCAAATAGGGAATATCAGCAAATGCAGGCAAATTATCAGCAAAGAAGAGGTATGCTCGAGCAGCAGATTGGTAATTTGCAAATGGAAAAAAGAAAGAATATTAAAGAGAAGATCGAAGCGTTCCTGAAAGATTATAACAAAGACAGAAAATATGCTTACATCATCTCTTATGAGCCTGAATTGATGTTCTATAAAGATTCAGCTTACGATATCACCGGTGATCTTATCAAAGGTCTGAATGCAGGATATCAGCCTATAAAGAAATAAACAGCCAATAAATAATAAAAAAATGCGTTCTCAACAGGACGCATTTTTTATGCCCGTTCAACAGTGGAGCATAGATTTGCTCAACCTTAAAATCCTAAACATGAGCTTACCCATTTATGTCGTAGATGCATTTGCGGAGAAATTGTTTCAAGGCAATCCGGCGGCGGTTTGCCCGCTTCAGGAGTGGCTTCCGGATGCTGTGATGCAGAAATTAGCAGTTGAAAATAACCTTTCTGAAACCGCCTTTTTCGTAAAGGAAGAAGAGCATTATCACATCCGATGGTTTACACCGGATTTTGAAGTAGACCTGTGTGGGCATGCAACATTGGCAAGCGCTTACGTAATCTTCAATTTTATCGATAATAATGCGACCTCCATTACTTTTAATTCAACGAGTGGGATATTGACAGTAACAAAGACCGACGGTGGATTGATACAGCTTGATTTTCCCGCACTTGTTCCTGAACCTGTTGACAGCGTAAATCCTGCATTGATCAAAGGCTTGAGTATTATTCCACAGAAAATATACAAGGCGAAAAACTATTTATTGCTGTACGAATCAGAAGAAGAGGTTAAAAAAATTGTTCCGGATTTTAGTATCCTTGATGCGTTGGGATCAACAAGGGTTATTGTAACTGCTCAGAGCAGCTTCGTTGATTTTGTATCCCGCTTCTTCGTGCCTAATTCTGTTATAATGGAGGATCCTGTTACCGGCTCGGCGCATTGCACACTGGTGCCTTATTGGAGCAAGAAACTGGGCAAAACAAAGCTTGTTGCTAAACAGCTTTCAAAACGCTCAGGCATTATTTATTGCGACTATGTGGGCGACAGGGTGTTAATGGCAGGCAAGGCAATTCTTTATTCCAAAGGCGAATACTATTTAGAGCAACAATAGCACATCAATCAGATCATTATTGGGAATATTTTTTATTATTTATAGAGTATCTTTATCGAAGATGCCTCTGATTGGGTAACAGCAACCGTATAATTGAATTATCGTATGCTTGGATTAACTATACTGGGAAATAATTCCGCTCTACCGGCATTTGACAGGCATCCAACTGCACAAGTGCTTACGTTGGAAGATCAGCTTTTCTTAATAGATTGTGGCGAGGGCACACAAATGCAGCTTGCTAAATATAAAATAAGGAGAAGTCGCATCAACCACATTTTCATTTCTCATCTTCATGGCGATCATTATTTCGGTTTAATTGGTTTAATAACAAGTATGGGTTTGCTTGGCAGAACGCAGGATCTGCACTTATTTGGCCCGGAGCCTTTGCAAGCGATTATAAATTTGCAGTTAAAAGTTGCTGATACTGCATTACCTTATCAACTCATCTTTCATCCTTTAAGAGGGGATGAAGTAATAATGCAGGAGGAAAAAATTAAGGTGTCCTGCTTCAAGGTTTCTCACAGAATTGAGTGCTGGGGATTTCGTTTCGACCAGGTAAAAGCGCCTCGCCGCATAAACCCTGATAAAACACGTCAATACGAAATACCTGCAGCATTTTATGAAAGACTGAAATGGGGCGAAGATTACACCACCAAAACAGGTGAGGTTATAAAAAACGAATGGGTAACAGAAGCGGCTCCTAAAGCGAGATCATATGCTTATTCCGCTGATACTGTTTACGACGAATCCCTCGTTGAAAAAGTATATAAAGTAGAAGTGCTGTACCACGAAACGACTTATTTGAAAGATCTTGAAGACCGCGCTGCACTTAGGTTTCATTGCACTACCACACAAGCTGCCACCATTGCACTCAAAGCAAATGCCACTCAACTACTTATAGGTCATTTCAGTTCAAAATATGAAACGCTCGAGCTTTTTGAAAAAGAAGCAAGGGAAGTTTTTCCAAATACATTGTTGGCGATTGAAGGTGTGACGTATAGATTTTGAGGAATTAAGAATTAAGAATTAAGAATTAAGAATGCTTTCTGTACCTACTTCCTTAACCTTAACAAATACACTCACAGCATATCGGGAAAGGTAGCTTATAGATGCGAAGCTGCACCCGCATTCTTAATTGTTAATTCTTAATTGGATCTCAAGCGTATTTCCTCACTTCCCTTGGATATACATTAAACATACTCTTAAAACGTTTTGAGAAATAAGGAACGTTCTTGTACCCTAGGCTGCGTGCAATTTCGTTAACAGAAACAGTATCCTTGTAGCGCAATAATTCATAGGCTTTTTTCAATCTTACTTCATTATAAAATTCAATGAAATTGCAGTCAAAATATTTCTTGAAATTGCGCTGAAAAGTTGATTCTGTTATATGAAATCGATGACAAAGAGTTTTTAGACATATCTGCGTTTTCTGCAAAATATTTTCCGTCACATATTTCCGTATCTCTATGATTTTTGCCAGCTCCGACATTTTAACATCAAAATTGTAGCTCTTCTCGATGTTCAATCTTTCCTTTAAGTAAGAAGAAATTAATTCATTTGTAAAGGCGTTGATATGGAAAAATGTAGCAGTCTCGTTCGTGTTATCAAACGGGTGATCAAGAATTTTTTTTGCAGCTTTTATTTCACTCAACGTGAGATCGTGTTCACAAAACAGATTGTCAAAACGAAGAATTTTTTGAACTTGCTCCGATGCTTGCTGTGAAATATATCTTGTTTTTTCAATCAACCAGCTTTTGTCAATGATCAGCCAAAGCCTTTTATTCGGTTTATTTAGCGCAGGCTTTATCGACAACGTCAGTGAGTTATTAAATGACAATACTTTGTTGCTTATTTCGCCGCTTGCACAAATCTTATTTCGGTCTTCAATAGAAAAGACTGTTTCACCAGCTGACAGGTCAAACAAAATAATAAGACTGTCTTTGCATGAACTTTCTTTAATAAAATGAACAGGATGAAAAAACTCCTGTGAGCATGATAGGACAGAGAGGCCCTTTGACAATTTAAAATATTGAATTATTCCATTGCCCGATGAGGATGATAAACTAACTCTTTGTCGAGAAAACTGATAGCCAAAAATTTGCGAGATCGAGCCTCTTTTCAACTGTTCGCTGCTTGCGATATCGCAATCCAGAACGAAGGGAATTTTAATAAGCATGTGATAAGGTTGTATGATAACTAATCAAAATCGTTGATTAATTAACAATACAAAGAACATCAATTGGCCAAAGAACGGCATGTGGAAACGGACAAGATTGTTTTCAATAAAGATAAAATCGATTTGATTTAAAAGTATGAAAGCATTTCTAGCTCAATTATATGATACAAAAGGTTCAAAATGGCGGAAAAACATTGCTTCCGGATTGATCTAATACACCTTTGCATCAGGTAAGTATTTGGTCATAGGTTACTAATGGGAACCCTCCTTGTCTAAGGAGGGTTGTTTTTTTTAATCACTGAATGACTGAATAATTGAATAACTGAGAAGGATACTTTGAGTTGATAATTGTCAGATCTGCCATGTTATAAAGCCTAACAACTAATAACTAACAACCAATAACTGCTTGAACATTCTTTATAGATCAACTTTCTAATACAAAAGGTTCAAAATGGAAGGAAAATATTGAAAGTGGTTTGCGGCGCTACACCTTTGCATCAGGTAAGTATTTGGTCATAGGTTACTAATGGGAACCCTCCTTGTCTAAGGAGGGTTTATTTTTTTTAATAACTGAATGACTGAATAATTGAATAACTGAGAAGGCCGATTGTAAGTTGTGAGTTGATAATTGTTAGATCTGTCATGCTATGCAGCCAAACAACTAATAACTAACAACGAACAACTTTTCGGCAACTACAAGTGGTGAAGCAACAACCTGATTCCCACAATCGTCAGGCAAACCGCCAACGCCTTGATAATTGTGGTGCCGTTTAATTTGTGGGATAAGAATGCTCCAAGTTGAGCGCCAGTAACTACACCGATAGCTAGATAAATAATCATCTTTACCACTGCAGGATCATTATAGCTTCCCTGCAAATAGTGGGTGACAACACTTATAATGGACATGATAGCAAGAATAAAGTGAGATGTGGCCGTGGCAATGTGTACTGGAAATTGCAACCATTGCACCATCGCGGGCACGTGCACAATTCCGCCGCCAATGCCAAGAACGGGTGAGATGAACCCTACAAAAACGCTAATAATAATTCCGATCGTTTGATTGTATGAATAAGAATATTTCTCGCCCTTATTATCTATAAGTTCATGATGTTTCCAGTTGCGCGAACGTCTGTCTGAAGAAGGCTTTTCCGCGCCGTTTTTCTTATTTAAAAACAGGAAAATACCAACACCGATGAGGATGATGCCGAAAACTATTGTGAACACCTGCGGTGAAATATATTTGGTCGCCCGGACACCTAAAATTGAGCCTGGAATAGTAAACAATGCAAATAACAATCCCGCTTTAAAATCAATTCTTCCGGATCTTGCATAGGCAACTGATCCTGAAATGGCATTGCACGCAACAATGGCAATTGAAATTCCGGTAACAACATCAGGTGGCAACTGTGGGAATGCCAGTAATAATACCGGAACCAAAATAAATCCGCCTCCTGCACCAATTAAAGTTCCCAAAGTGCCAATGATAAAACCTCCTAAAATAAGTACTATAAAATTGTCCATTACTAAGCAATCTTTTGTTTAACGGTGCAGCAAAATGCACATGCAGGGCGTGAAACTAAATGATTTTTTACTTCGTGAAAAGAATAAACAGACAATATTTTGACCCGAAAAATTAGAATGGCGTTGGCCGGAAAGTCTAGTAAATAAAGGGACTTTAGCCAAATGCAAGACAGTTAAGCACTATAGAGTAGTCTATAATTTCTAGTAATTTTGTAGGAGTTTGGGAGATTTTTTTTCCTTCGTTACGTTAGTTGTCGTAAAATAATTTTCCATTCCAGGATATTCAACACCTCGCCAAATTGTTGCCTTTAAACAAATAAAAATTGTAGTTGCTAAAAAAATAATTGTCATCAATTGAAAGCGGATTGCTTTTTTATTTTTTGAAGTAATTGTCAAAATGAAATGAATAATTAGTAATAAATACATAAGTCCGTACCATAACATATCTCCCAGTCCCCACCCAAACGAAATGTGTTTAAAAAATGTTCCTACCGAACAAGTTATTAATTGTATGATTAAAATAGCTCCATTTGTTATTTTCCAAAATTTTGTCATTATTTGTTGTTGGAAAAAAAGTAAATTGTCCATCAAGATTTGTAAAGCTTTGTAATCTAAACAATCGTAGTGAAACTGTTCTGCTGCACCGACACCCTGTCAGGTAAAATAGCAACTAACGTACTTAGTACACAGTACACTATGCTCCCTTTTCATCATAGAACTCCTCCAACGATCCAAAATAAACTTCATCCCAGCCTTCTATCATGTCTTCATAATCTTCGTCGGGAATGTTGATGTGTCGTAACTCCACAGATGTGCCTTTTTTATGGGGATGTAAAATAAAGGTTACGATAGAATCTTCTTCCTGTTCACCAAAGTTCCATCGCTGAACAATTTTACGCCCGGTTTCAAACTCCAGGTTTGTACCCGAAATGGCATCATTCCACAATGAAAATTCAGAGCCTGGTTCGGTGCTCATTATCGCAGGTTCGCCAGTCCAAAGCTGCATTGTTGCTGGGTTGGTAAGCGCTATATAAACCTCTTCAGGCGGAGCAGGTAAGATGTAATATTTTTTGTAATCCTTCATGTTGTAAAGATAGAGAGGAACGGACGGACTGAATAACTGAATAATTGAATACCTGAGTTTGCGACAAACTCAGGGTCGTTTGCGACTAGCAAAAGTGAAAAAGCTGTACTGACAATGGTTTTGGAGTCTATCTAAAAGGCGTGTCGCGAATACCCCTTCAGATTGTCTTTTTTGCCCATCACAAGAATCTATTTCACAAAATAATTTTACGTCAGAAACACAACAACAAATCAAACAACACAAAACCTTTTTTATGACACAAATTGTAGCATACTTAAACTTAAATGGCAAATGCGAAGAAGCAATGAATTTTTATAAGGATTGCCTGGGAGCTGAACTTACGCTCCAAAGAGTAGGAGAAACTCCCATGTCCAATCAAATGCCAGCTGAAATGCATGACAAGGTTTTACATTCCATGCTGGTAAAAGATACCATTACACTAATGGCCTCCGATATGAGGGGCAAAGACTTTGTCAAAGGCAACGATACCACTTTGCTTTTCAATTGCAGCAGTGAAGAAGAGATTACCAGTTACTTCAACAACCTTTCGCAAGGCGGCACTGTAAAGCTTCCTCTAATGAAACAATTCTGGGGAGCCACTTACGGCGAGCTTATCGACAAGTATGGAAAAGAGTGGGCGTTTAATTTTATGGAAAGTTGATAGTCTCTATTATTGAATAGTCATCCTTAAAGCCTAACAACTAATAACCAACAACAACAACTTCTCATTACTTTTTTAAACACATCAAACTTTTTTTATGAAACCGAAAACAATCAAAATCGTTTACTGGACACTAACAATTATTTTCTCCCTGTTATTTCTGATGGATGGCTTTGGAGGCGTTACACGTCAAAAAGAAGGACAAGAAGTTTTAAGCCATTTGGGTTATCCAATGTATGCGCTTACCATTTTTGGCGTAGCTAAATTATTAGGAGTTATTGCACTTATACAAGATAAATACAAAACAATAAAGGAGTGGGCGTTCGCTGGATTCACTTTTAATTTCATCGGCGCTTTTATGTCAAGAGCTTTTGTTGGAGATGGTGCAGGGGAAACTATTTTTCCTTTGATTGTGCTCGCTTTATTTATAGTACTTTATTTCTACTGGAAAAAATACCAGCAGGTAAAAAGTGTACGCACAACTACACAAATACCGGCATTTGCTCTGTAAATTTTGATTTAGATAAATCGTATCGAGAGAAATTCCGGCGTTTTCGAACACCGGAATTTTTTGCTTTGACAGATTATTAAAATTTCTACTAAATCACTAGGAGTTCATAATAAATTGTTTTTCAATTGTATATGTTTGTCTGCCCTGTGTAAAACAATCTCATCATAGAAACTATTTATACTTTTTTGTATAAATTCATTCGTATCTTTGCGCGATAATTGAAAATGATAAATTCTGAAGTGTATTTATGAATGATTCAAGCACAGATATAGAAAAAGCCGTCCTCAAGGAGTACGAATATGGTTTTGTGACCAATATTGAAGCGGATGAGGCTCCAAAGGGATTAAGTGAAGACATTATCAGGTTTATTTCTGCAAAGAAAAATGAACCTGAGTGGATGCTCGAATGGCGCTTAAAGGCTTATAATCACTGGCTTAAGATGGAAGAACCAAACTGGGCCAATGTGAAATATCCCAAAGTAAATTACCAGGACGTTATTTACTACTCTGCCCCAAAACAAAAGAAGAAAGTTGGCAGTCTGGACGAAATTGATCCTGAACTGAGAGACACTTTTGAGAAGCTCGGCATTTCCCTGGACGAACAAAAAAGACTTTCCGGTGTAGCGGTAGATGCTGTTATTGACAGCGTTTCTATTGGTACAACCTTTAAAGCACAATTGGCAGAGCAGGGAATCATCTTCTGTTCTATGAGTGAAGCGATCCAGGAGCATCCGGATTTGGTAAGAAAATACCTTAGCTCTGTGGTGCCTGTTACCGACAACTTTTTCTCTGCATTAAACTCTGCCGTATTTACCGACGGTTCGTTTTGTTATATACCAGAAGGCGTTCACTGCCCGATGGAACTTTCTACTTATTTCCGTATCAACGCTGAAAACACAGGTCAGTTTGAGAGAACCCTCATCGTTGCAGAAGCTGGCAGCTATGTTAGCTACCTTGAAGGTTGTACAGCGCCAATGCGTGACGAAAATCAATTGCACGCAGCGGTGGTTGAAATCGTGGCGATGGAAAGAGCTGAGGTGAAATACTCGACTGTTCAAAACTGGTACCCTGGTGATAAGAATGGTAACGGCGGTATTTACAACTTCGTAACCAAACGTGGTATTTGTAAGGGTGATAACTCTAAGATTTCCTGGACACAAGTTGAAACAGGATCTGCAGTTACCTGGAAATACCCAAGCGTAATATTAAAAGGCGACAACTCTGTAGGTGAATTTTACTCTGTAGCTGTTACCAACAATTATCAGCAAGCCGACACAGGTACTAAAATGATGCACATCGGCAAGAATACAAAAAGCCGCATTGTGTCAAAAGGTATTTCTGCCGGGCACAGTAATAATAGTTACCGCGGTTTGGTACAGGTAAGCAAAAATGCTGCGAACGCAAGAAACTTCTCTCAGTGTGATTCTCTTTTGCTGGGCGATAAATGCGGAGCGCACACTTTCCCTTACATAGAAGTAAAAAACAATACTGCCGTTGTAGAACACGAGGCAACTACTTCTAAGATAGGTGAAGATCAGCTTTTTTATTGCAACCAAAGAGGTATTGATACAGAAACGGCTGTTGCATTGATCATCAATGGTTTTGCAAAAGAAGTAATGAATCAGCTGCCAATGGAATTTGCCGTAGAAGCGCAAAAGCTTCTGGCAATCAGCCTTGAAGGAAGCGTTGGATAATGGAGAATTGAAATTGAGAGTTGAAAATTGAAAATGATGAAACGCTCTCAACAATTTCTTTGCGGTCTTATAAACTTTGCGCCTTTGCGTGAAATAAAAATAGTAAGTAAATTAAAATAGACACTGTAATTATGTTGACGATAAGCAATTTGCATGCGGGGATTGAAGACAAAAAAATTTTAAAGGGCCTTAACCTTGAAATTAAAGCGGGTGAGGTACATGCGATCATGGGACCAAATGGTGCCGGTAAAAGTACTTTGGCTTCTGTATTAGCAGGAAGACAAGATTATGAAGTAACTGAAGGTTCAGTTGAATTTTTAGGAAAAGAATTACTTGACCTTGCTCCCGAAGAAAGAGCAGGTGAAGGTTTGTTCCTTGGCTTTCAATATCCGGTAGAAATTCCGGGTTTGAGCACTACCAACTTCATCAAAACTGCGGTAAATGAAATTCGTAAATATCGCGGACAGGATACTTTGGATGCAGTGGCATTTTTAAAATTGATGAAAGAGAAAATGGCGTTGATGAACATTGATCAAACGCTGTTGAGCCGTTCTTTAAACGAAGGGTTCTCAGGTGGTGAAAAGAAACGTAATGAAATTTTCCAGATGGCCATGATCGATCCGAAATTGGCTATCCTGGATGAAACTGACTCCGGTCTTGATATTGATGCTATCCGTATTGTATCTAATGGTGTAAACAAATTGCGCAGCAAAGACAACGCTGTTCTTTTGATCACACACTATCAAAGATTACTTGATTACATCGTTCCTGATTTTGTGCATGTGTTGTACAATGGACGTATCGTAAAATCCGGTACCAAAGAATTAGCTTTGGAACTGGAAGAAAAAGGGTACGATTTCATTAAAAATGAAATCAACGAAGACGAAGAAGTATCAATTGCGGAAAAACACTAAGACGGACAGATCATGAACATGACAGAACTTTTTAAAGATCAGTTTGCACAACTGCAGGCTGAAGATAAAGATAGCAAGCTGAGTGCCCTGCGTGAAGAGGCATTTAGCGCTTTCAATAAATTTGGAATACCTACCGTGCGCCATGAAGAATGGAAATATACTCGCATTGGTACACTATTCGCTAAAGATTATAAATCACAGGTAAGCGGGCAGGTAAATTTCTCTGCAAAAGATGTAGATGCTTATCGTTTGCCCGGACACGAAGATGCAAATGAACTAGTTTTTGTAAACGGTCAGTTTGCAGACAAACTTTCAACTATTCGCTCAAAAGATTTAACTGTATTGCATTTAGCAGAAGCTGCAAAAAATGAGTATAGTGAAATCGTGTCAAAACATTTCGGACATAGCAGCGATTATTTGAAAGATGGTATCAATGCACTGAATACAGCTTTCGTGAAAGACGGCATCTTTATACATGTAAAGAGAAGCAAGATCATTGAAGAGCCTATTTACATTTATAACATCACAGATGCTGCTGCTGAAAACATTTTAGCACAGCCAAGAAGTCTTATCTATTTGTCAGAAAATGCACAACTGCAAATCATTGAAACATTTGCAACTCGTGGTACAGAAGACAGCTTCACTAACCAGATCATGGAAGTGATAGTAGAGAAAGACGCGAGATTTGAATATTGCAAAATTCAAAATGACTCTGCGAATGCGAGCCAAGTAAGCACTACGCACATCAGGCAAACAGGCACGAGTTATGTAAACGCTATCATCGTTTCTTTGAATGGTGAGATCGTTCGCAACAATACAAACGTTGTAATGGAAGCGCCGCATTGTGAAGCGCATTTATACGGTTTGTATTTCCAGAAAGGCAATAGCCATATTGACAACCACACCATTGTTGACAACGTGATGCCTCATTGCTTCAGCAATGAACTGTACAAAGGCATGATGGACGAAAACAGTACCGGCGTTTTCAATGGTAAAATTTTTGTAAGACAGCCTGCACAAAAAACAAATGCCTTCCAGTCAAACAAAAATATATTGCTGTCAAACAATGCAAGCGTAAATACCAAACCTCAGTTGGAGATTTTTGCAGACGATGTGAAATGCTCACACGGTTGTACAATTGGTCAATTGGATGAAGAGGGGTTGTTTTACCTGCAATCAAGAGGTATTCCTGAAAAAATTGCAAAATCAATGTTGTTGGTAGGTTTTGCAAGTGATATTCTCGATAAGATCAATCTTCCACACATCCGCACATACGTGGATCACCTTGTTGCGGAACGTTTGGGGAATTAATAAACCAATTTGAAAATGTGATAATTTGAAAATTTGAAAATGACAGGTGCAACATTTTGTTTCTAAATAAATGAAAGACTGTTTCACTAAAAGCAATTTTCAAATTACCACATTTTCAAATTTTCAAATTGTTGACTATGCAAGTAGCTGCAGATTTACAGAAAGGATTAGATGTTTATGCAATCAGAGAGCAGTTTCCTATACTTAAAAGAGAAGTAAAAGGAAAGCCTCTTGTTTATCTCGACAATGCGGCAACGTCTCAAAAACCACAGGTAGTTATTGACGCGTTGGTAAACTACTACACAAACTACAATGCAAATATCCATCGCGGCATTCACACACTGGCAGAAGAAGCGACAGCAGCTTTTGAAGCAACACGCGATACTATTCAAAAGTTTATTGGCGCAGCATCAAGAGAAGAAATAATTTTCACCAGAGGAACAACAGAAGGCATTAACCTTGTAGCATATACATGGGGAAGACAAAATCTGCATGCAGGTGATGAAGTGATCATCTCAGGCATGGAGCATCACTCTAATATTGTTCCATGGCAAATTATATGTGAAGAAAAGAAAGCTGTGCTGAAAGTAATTCCTGTTGATGACAACGGCGAACTTATACTGGAAGAATTTAAAAAATTACTAACAGAAAAAACAAAGATCGTTTCCGTTGTGCATGTTTCAAATGCACTGGGAACTGTGAATCCTGTTAAGCAGATCATTGATGCTGCTCATGCGAAAGGAGCAGTGGTAATGGTTGACGGTGCACAATCTTCTGTACACCTCGACATCAATGTACAGGAAATGGATTGCGATTTCTTTGCTTTTTCTGCACATAAATTATATGGTCCAACAGGTGTCGGTGCTTTGTATGGCAAGAAACACATTCTCGAAGCAATGCCTGTTTTTCAGGGTGGTGGAGAAATGATCAAAGAAGTAACGTTTGCAAAAACTACTTACAATGATCTTCCATACAAATACGAAGCTGGTACTCCAAACATTGCTGATGTTGTAGCATTCAAAGCAGCGCTCGATTTCATGACGGAAACAGGCATGAAAAAAATGCGTGATTACGAACATGAATTGCTGGCGTACGCGACAGAACAGTTGGAGCAAATTGAAGGTTTGAAAATTATTGGTAAGGCTCGTGAAAAAACAAGTCTTATCTCATTTATAATAGATAAAGTGCATCCTCAGGATGTGGGCATTTTGCTCGACAACCGCGGCATTGCAGTTCGTACCGGTCACCACTGTGCACAAACATTAATGGATCGTTTCTGCATACCGGGAACCATCCGTGCTTCTTTTGCGATTTATAATACAAAAGAAGAGATTGATGCATTGGTAGAGGGATTGAAAAAAGCAATTAAGCTTTTGGTTTAATTAAGAATTAAGAATTAGGAATTAAGAATTGGTTGAAAGTCAAAAAGACTGATCGAGTATCAGGCCTAACAACTGACAACTAGCAACTAACAAATATGACTATTCAACAGATAGAAGACGAAATAGTAGAAGAATTTTCATTGTTTGATTCGTGGGACGATAAATATGAATATATCATCGACCTTGGAAAACGTTTGGCACCGCTCGATAATAAATATAGAATAGACGAGAATAAGGTAAGAGGTTGCCAATCCACTGTGTGGTTGGCTGCGGAATATAAAGAAGACGGCAAGATCTATTTTACGGCGGATAGCGATGCGATAATTGTGAAGGGTTTGATAAGTATGCTGATAAGAGTATTATCGGGTCGTACGCCGGATGAAATTATCAATGCACCTTTAACTTTCATTCAGCGAATTGGCATGACAACGCATTTGGCGCAAACCCGCTCCAATGGCTTGTTATCTATGGTGAAGCAAATGAAAAATTACGCGGTGGCATTTAAAATTAAAAATTCTCAATTGCAATAAAATGAATACAGAAGAATTAAAAGAAAAGGTGATTGATTGCCTGAAAACAATCTTTGATCCTGAGATTCCTGTAAGTATTTGGGAGTTGGGTTTAATATATGAAGTGGACGTATTGCCCATCAATAATGTTCAGATTGTAATGACTCTGACAGCACCAAGTTGTCCTGCAGCACAGTCACTGCCAATAGAAGTAGACCAGAAAGTGCGCTTGATAGAAGGCGTGAACGATGTGTATGTTTCCGTTACCTGGACTCCAAAATGGGATAAAAGCATGATGAGTGAAGTAGCCCAGCTGGAACTGGGATTTATGTAAGGAAAATTCCTGCCCGACTAAAGTCATTCAGGCGGGAAAATTGAAAATGAAGCGGTAGAGAATAATTGAGTAACTGAGTAACTGAATGGTTGCTCGGTTTAAAACTTTCAGTTATTCAGTCATTCGGTTATTAAAAATATCAGGAAAAGTTCAAATGAAAATAACAGCACAAGAAGAATATGGTTTGCGCATATTGATACGCATTGCAGGTTGTAAGGATGCTGCCGGTATAAGCATTCCTCAACTGAGCGAATCGGAGGGACTGAGCAGTCATTATGTTGCGAAACTTGCAAGGGCATTAAGAATGGGAGGTTTTATCAAAAGTACACCTGGTAATAAAGGCGGCTACTTACTGGCTAAATCTGCAAAGGATATTGTTATCAAGGACTTACTTACTGTGTTGGGTGGAGAAATGTTCGACAAAGAGTTCTGCGGCCAGCATACCGGAGCCATGAGATTATGTACAAACTCTGTAGATTGCTCCGCGAGGTCGCTCTGGCAAATGGTGCAGTTTGTAGTAAACCAACTGCTCGTAAGAATTACCTTGCATGACCTCGTAAGCAACGAAACTGAATCTTCAAAAAATCTGGGTAGTCTGTTAAAGGATAGCCTGGTGTTGGCGGAATAACGGATTTTGAAATAAATTATTTGTAGAGAGGTTGTATCAAAGTAAAAAAGAGCCCTGGATTTGCGTAAACGACTACAACGCTCCATCAGGGACCCGAATAAAAAACTTTTGAGACAGCCTCTTTTTTAGTTTGATGAACGAACAACTGGAAAATGACCAAAATCAATTTTCAAACGCATCTATTTGAAATTGAAAAACCGGAAATTTATTTCAGTTGATGTTTGTTATATATAATTCTGACGCAGATTATAAATTTTAATTGACTATATCTCTAGTTTTATATTCAAATCATACATATTGCTTCCTATTGGAAAAATCAGCTATTTATTAAGCCACAATAGCTCCCATCTTAGATTTTAGTAACGAGCATTTTACAGATAGTAGAATCACCAAATACCATTTTAAATAAAAAATTTGGAATTATGATTTTACATAGAAAAATGCAATGCATGCTTGCTGTAATTGCATGTTTAAGTAGCTTGATGGCATCAGCACAGAATATTAAAGCAGACACAGTTAATAATTATTCGTCCTTTAAAAGATCACTCTCAATTTTTGGACTGCTTCAAGTCCGAGATCAGCAGTCGCTTACTAAAAATGTGGATGTAACCGGTAAAAATTTCAACCCCTCTTTAACTAAAGGTGTAGACAATTCCTTCTCACTAAAGCGTGCAAGATTGGGCCTAAAAGGAAATATCAATGATCAGTTTTCCGCTAACCTTTTGATAAACTTCGCTGATTTTTCAAATACTGATATTGCCAACAGAGTTTTGGAAAATGCGTTTGTGAAATATTCAAAAAACAAATACCTAAATATACAGGTAGGACAATTCAGGCCATTTTTTGGAGTGGAAGACCTATATCCCGCAGAATATACTATGACATGGGATTACTCAAACCAGTATAATTTGTTTGGAAGCAGCGGTTGGCAAAGCTTTCAATTAGGTGCAACTGTTTTTGGAGATGTTACAAATACAGATAAAGGACAAATACCATTGCGATATTATGCAGGAGTGTATAATGGTAACAATCGTAACAAACAAGTGGATAATGACAAAACGAAAAATGTATATGCCCGTCTTGAAACAGACATTCTAAAGAAAGCTGTTACAATAAGCGTAAATGGTGCACTTGGAAGCGATGGAGGTGGAAAAGGAAACGCATGGGGAGCAGATGTAGTGTCAAAATTTAGATTAGCACCTAAATGGAAATTGTTTTTAAATGCAGAATACAAGCAAGGCACAAACTTCGCACTGTGCAATAGTATTGCACCCGATATTAAAAAGAAAGCCAAAGACTATGTGATGCAGGGATTCTATGTATTACCTGTAATTTCGTACGAACTTGCAAAACCTCGTCTAAGAGCTATCGAGTTTTCATCACGCTATGAGCTCCTTGATGAAAATTCAAAACTTCAAACCTCTCCTCACCAAACCTTTACACCTAATCTTTCCTTTATATTTTCAGATAATTATGCAGCCGTGTTAATGATCGGTACTATAATCGATATATACAAAAACCAGGTACCTCTAACAACTTCCTACAATAAGAATATTGCCTATGCGCAATTGCAGTTGAAATTCTAAGCCCCTAAATCAAAAAAATCTTATACTATGAAGGAGATTAAACCTTTTTCAATGTTAGCTGCCGTTGCAGTAACATTAGTAATATGGTTCCTGCCTATTCCTGCGGGAGTAAAAGAAAATGCCTGGCATCTTTTTGCAATTTTTGTGGGTACCATTCTGGGTATTATTTTAAAAGCAGGGTCGATGGGAACAATGGCCATGCTTGGTATCTCAGCTTGTGCGGTTACACAGGTATTAGCTCCCGGAGAGCCTTCTAAAGCAGTTACGAACGCATTGAGCGGATTTGGTAATTCGGTTATTTGGTTAATAGGGCTTGCATTTTTTATTGCCAGAGGCTTTGTGAAAACGGGTTTAGGCACAAGAATAGCCTACTATTTTGTAAAATTATTTGGCAGAAATTCCCTTGGACTTATGTACGGATTAAACCTTGCAGACTTGTTGTTGGCGCCTGCAATACCAAGCAATACTGCAAGGGCAGGAGGGGTTATTTTCCCGATTATGAAATCTATTGCTATCAACTATGATTCAACGCCAGACAGCGAAGCATCACGGAAAAAAATTGGAAGTTTTCTAACCCTGGGCAGTTATAATAACAATATGGTCACTTCTGTTCTGTTCTTAACAGCTACGGCAAGTAATCCCATGGCACAAAAGTTCGCGAAGGAATTAGGCATTACCATTTCATGGACGAGTTGGTTTATTGCAGCAAGTGTACCAGGATTGCTATGCTTTATTTTATTGCCATTGTACTTGTATAAATTTTATGCACCTCAGCTTAAGAAAACCGCGGATGCACCATCTATAGCATCTCAAAAACTTAAAGAGATGGGACCCATTACAAAGCAAGAATGGCTAATGATATTCACATTTGTGGTTCTCCTGACACTATGGATATTCGGCAATTTGTTTTCAATGGATGCTACTACCGGTGCATTGATCGGGCTTTGCATATTGTTATTGACTGGTGTATTAACCTGGGAAGATGTGAAATCTGAAAAAGGAGCATGGGATACTATCGTATGGTTCTCTTCATTAGTTATGATGGGATCATATCTTAATTCCCTGGGCTTTATAGGCTGGTTCGGAAAAACGGTAAGTGCCAGCATTGGTCATTTGCCATGGACAACAGCCTTTCCTGTTATTATTTTAATTTATTCCTACTGCCATTATATGTTTGCCAGTGCTACAGCTCATGCCGCATCCATGTATTTAGTATTCTTAACTGTTGGTGTGTCTGTAGGCATACCTGGCCCAATGTTAGCAATATTTCTTGGCGCAGCCGCAACATTAACAGGATCACTGACGCATTATGGTCATGGACCAGCACCTATTTACTTTGGATCTAATTATGTAACAATGAAAGAATGGTGGGTGCATGGTTTTTTTATAAGCACATTATTCCTGCTTGTTTGGTTTTTAGCGGGTGGCGCATGGTGGCACCTGTTAGGTTTATGGTAAGGAAGTTAATAGAGTAATTCTACATGTATACCCAAAGTACAGTCATCATTCTGTGCTTTGGGTATTTTTATTTATATTTAAATGGCTCTATATTTAAAGCTATCCTTATCGCACCATTTTAATACGCCATTAATGAAAAAGCTGTCAGAACCGGGCCGTGTTATGTACGCCATCGGCCTCATAGGTCTTTCCATTATTTGCTTTATCTCAAAAGATTTTATTGTGGGCCGTCCACCTGCCTGGCCCGCCAGCCTTAATCTAAATCCTGCACTGGCCTATGTTTCCGCTACCGTTCTAATTATTCTATGCATTGGCGTTATTTTAAAAAAACGTCCAGTTATTTCTGCCTTATTAATTGCATTGCTTATTTTCTTTCTTTCTGTTATCAGGGCATTATTCCATTTTATGAATGACTGGGTAAATGGTTATAAAGCCATCGCACTAATGGGAGGCGCATTGATCATTGCAGCCAGTTTTTTAGAAAACAAACACAACATCATTCCAAACGCCTCCGCGCATGATAGCAGGCGAAGGCTACTGATTATTGCAGGTACTATTTTTATCGCTCCTTTTCTAATAGCCGGTGGTTATGCGCATTTCAAGTATGCAGATTTTGTACGAAATTTCATTCCTACCTATATTCCATTCCATGAATTCTGGACATATTTCTGCGGTGTGTGCCTTATTTCCGGTGGCGTTGGCATACTGTTGCGCCCCACCATACATCTCGCTTCTTTGCTTTGCGGTATTATGATCCTGGGCTGGTTTATTTTACTGCATATACCAAGATTTGTTTCCAACATGAACGATGTCAGCGACAGAATGGGACTTTGCGAATCGTTTGCATTTGCAGGCGTTTTCTTTGCATTAGCTGCCATGACAAAAAGAAAAAAGCGCATAATCGTCAATCAGGAGTAGTGTTAGTAATTGCTGTTGCAAATAGAAATTACTTTAGTTAGCTTAGAGTAACAAAAGAAGTTGTTATCTCCTCATCTTATACCGTCCCCTTAAAAAGCTTTATTCATAAGCTTTTCCGTAAGTAAAGCATGTGAACACGGTCCGTTATGTAAGCGATATCTCGTCTTTGTAAACAAGAACACATAACTCCCAATAGCGATGTTCAACAATGTTGCCCTTGATGTTTTTATAGGACTCGTATTCGTGTTCCTATTATACAGCTTGCTTGCTACCATTTTGCAGGAGATGATTTCTACTAAACTAGCCTTTCGATCGAAGGTTTTGGAGAAAGCAATTATACGCATGTTGGAAGACGGCAAAGCCACGACAGCAAACGGTTTTTGGAGTAGATTAAAGTCATTTGCGCATTTGCTCGGGAAGCCTAACTTGCTAAAAGACAAAACCATTACTCCCTGGTTTTATGCACATCCACTGATAAGATATCTGGGAGAAGATAATTTCTACAGCAAGCCCGCATACATTTCTCCGCAAAATTTTTCAAAAGTAATTGTCGATCTTCTCAAGGGCTTTGGTAAAGATGACCTCAACGAAATACAAACAATATCTGATTCTATTAATAATGGCAAGATTTACAAACTGCCCATCAATCTGGAATCTGATAAAAAAAATCCAGCAGTAAAAGCTCTTCTTTTCCAAAAACAAGACACTGTTGTCTCAACACTTGATACAGTTGATATCAACATGGATACTGCACTGTTTTTACGTTCCCTCTGGTTAGAGTCAAACGCTGATTTGGATACTTTCAAACTAAAACTAGAAGCATGGTTCAACGATACAATGGATAGATGTTCGGGCTGGTATAAACGATATAACCGCGTTATTCTCTTCATTTTGGGATTGATAATGGCGATATTTTTTAATGTAGACACTATTGCTATTCATTCGATATTGGCAAAAGACAAAACGGCGAGGGATCAATTGGTGCAAATGGCCATCAGCCGGCAGCAACAATATGGGAGCATCATTAACAACCTGTACGATGATACCGCAAAGCTGCGAAAGGTATACGCAGCACAGAATAACGATACAACTATCAACACAATTTATCAGCAGCTCAACAATGATGCAAACACGGCAAACGAGATATTAGGATTAGGATGGGGTTGGGGCGACACTTGTAAAATTTGCGAAGAAACATTGACCAAAGAATATTATCGCAAGATCGACTCGTTAAAGCTTATCGTAGATACAATTCAAGCAACCAGGATATTGAGAGCCACATTGACAGATTCTATCGACACATATACAACGAGGGCTGAGAAGTTGGACAATAAAGGAAAAGACGTTGCACAAACTAAGGCCGATGCATTTCGAGTACAACAGAAAAACATCGATGAATCGTTAAAAAAAATGGGCTCATCGGCTATATCTGAGTATGCGAGAATGCAGATGTTTAACGATCGCTGTGCTTATATACAAAATGAGAGAAAACACCATTATTTTAAGAACAGTTCGAGGCAGCAAGGAGGATTTGTTACCATAATAGGATGGTTGATTACTGCTGTTGCTATTTGTCTTGGCGCACCGTTTTGGTTTGACATGCTGAATAAACTAATCAGCATAAGAGGAGTAGGAACAAAAGTCGATACGGCCACCGGCAGTGGCGATGATAGCAAAAGTTCCGGTAATCAACCGAACAATAATAATAGCAATGCTCCTACAATAATAGTCAACCCTAATTCAGGAGAGGAGGCCGTAGGATAATATGCTGTTACAGGTTAGCGCAAAAAAATTAAACAAACGAAGCGGTTTTCCTCCAAGTCTTGCCGATAAAAACAATATTGTCGGCGTTGCTTTGCAAGGCTTTAAATTTGAAGGAGAGGAAACGGAAGACCCCACTAATCCAGCTATCGGCAAATGGTATAGAGACAAGGCAGGAATCTACTATTGGGGTGGTGGTGTGATAAGACTTCCGGGAAGAGTTATTTCCAATTTCAAAAATCTTCCCATTAATCTGCCGGCGGGTTTTTCCTTTGGAGTTGATGTTTCGCATCACAACGATGCACCGGATTGGAACGCTTTTAAGAATGCAGGTTGTGAGTTTGTGTATATCAAAACATCAGAAGGAGTGGGCACACCTGATATGCTGTCTGCAACGCATGTACACAATGCAAAGCTCCAGAATTTTAAAATTGGCTATTATCATTTTTGCAGACCAGACACAAGAAACGGCGGTTCTGTAAAAAGCGATGCCACAGCAGAAGCAAATGAAATGATTAGCAGAATTGCCACTCTCGCATCGCCCGATTTGCCCATAGTGCTTGATCTTGAAGATCAGCCAACATGGGATTCTCCTTTGGGTAAAGCCGATTATTTGCTATGGGTAAATACGTTTATCGAAGCCATCGATGCCCATTTTACAAAAGGAGTAATGCTTTACAGTCGAAAAGAATATCTCGACAGAAAATTACCGGCCAATCATGGATTGGGAAAGCATAAACTATGGATGTCGTATTATCCATCAAACCCTGACGCAACCAAAGTGCCTGTACCAAATGGTTGGAATGATTGGGCCGTTTGGCAGTATACGGAACATGGTACCATTGGCAGGAATCCAACAGTTGATTTGAATATTTTAAAAGACACAAGTCTCTTACTATAAATCATCAGTATGACGCAAATGAGGGTAATAGTACCGAAGCTTAATATTCGCAAAGCTCCTGTAGAAGATTTTTCTGATAAGAGCAATGTGGTGGCAAAATTGTTTAACGGCGCTCCTTTCATAAGTGTCAATGAAAAGACAAACAAAGTTGGGAAATGGTATCAAAACGAAAAGGGTTATTGGGCATGGGAAGTTGGTTTGGGTTCTCCATCGGCAGCAGAGAAACCAATACCCGATCTGCAATCTTTTTTGAATTCCTGCTTTGATGGGCAAACACTCAAATCTGAAATCAACTATGGAGCGTTGCTGGAAATAGAGGATGCGGTTAAAATTGCCGGCGGTCAAAACGTAACCATCGGAATACTGGATCATCCAATGAGCACATCGATCCAATTTAATAATCCGGTTAGTGCTCCATTTCACGTAAACGATCCGCTTTTTAATTTCCATGGAAACTTCATTGCCGGCATCATCGCAGGAACTACGGGAATAATAGGATTTGCAAACAAATGCCGTTTGGTTGAATTGCCTGTATTCAATGCCAGAGCCAGCTCCGGCGGAATTGATATAAATGCGGTATTGCAATTTATCAATAGAGATGATCAGCCGATGATTGTTAATATCAGCAACAAACTCGATGCACAGTATAATGATACAATTAAAAATTTCAGACCCAACAAGATTGTAGTTGCCGCGGCTGGAATTGATGAGCAATTATCTGCAGATATAATCAGAGATCCTGCTTCCCTTGACAATGTTATTGCGGTTGGAGCAATAACAAAGCCTTTAAGCAATCTTCCAAAACTAAATAGCAAAGTGGATTTCGTTTTGCCGAATTACAATTTCGTATCCTACGGTAAAACATCCGGTCTCTTCGCACAACAAAGAGGCGACAGCTTTGCATGTGCTGTTGTGTCCGGAATCATCGCTTTATTGATATCATCTAACAAAGTTGGATTTGATAGAGCATCAATAAAAAATGCATTAAATGAAATAGCATTTCCCTCTTCTGTGGAATCATTCAATAGTTTAAACCTCATCAACGTAACATCATGAAAAGAATAACCTTAGGCCTCTTGCTGATTATTCCAATTCTATTAAACGCACAGAACGCATACTATGATGCAATAAAGCTTCGTACGCTTTATTCAGTTGGCGAAGATAAATTGAAGATTGGTGACTCTGTGTTTATCAATATTCCTGATATTCCCGAAGTGCATCAGATAATGCAATGGTACGTTACACCAGAAAAAAGCCCGATCGATTCCATGGAAAAGTCGTTTAAATACAATCCCTTCATAAGATTTGATCCGAACGCCTCGAAAGGTGCTTTTACAAGTCTTGTGCAATCTGGCATTGGTGCGCTTGGAAATCTTGATGTAACCAACATCGCAGATGGTCTCGCAAGATTTCTTATCAAGCGGGGGAAAGAAGAATTGAACATTGCTTTTTTTGAAAGGATGAAAAAATATCTTGAGGATCATGTTGAGGCGAGAACATTATTTCCTTCTACAACATTTTTTTTGGGTAGCATAGCTTCGTATCGTTATTCGGAATTTTTGCAATCACTACGCGAAGCATTTTATAAGGATGTTAGCAACCTGATTGTTAATTTGAATTTGTTGATTGATCTTCCCAAGTACCAGCAGCTTTTGAAAACATTGCCAGAGATTCGTTTGGCGATACGCTCCGCAAAAATAATCAGTGCACTTTCGCAACCTGATTCATCACTGCATCCTGCAATTCTCATCAATCATTTTGCACAATTAAGCGAGTGGGGCGAAATGAACATCAATCTGCAAAGTTCGTGGCAGGTACTCGATAAAATTTCTGAAAGCGTGAGACGTGTTGAATACACTGTGGATACGGCACGATCATTAACAGTAAAGGCAGTGCCATTAACAAAAGACACATTTATGGTGAAGATGACTCAGCTTGGGCCCAATCTTTTTAAAACGGACACCACAAAAATTTCCGCAAAGGGCCTGGTCAGGCTGGACAGCGTTGTCTTATTTAAATATGACACTATTTACAATAAAGATGTAGCCTGGATAAGATTCTGTGATTTTAACCAGCATATTTTGAATGACACTATCACGTTAAGAATATACCTGGGCCTGTTGTATCAAAAAATGCAAAACATTGCTTTCCTCTATGCGCCCGGCAAAGACACTAGCGTGCAGGATTTTATGAGAGATAATGCGGATAATATTTTGAAGATTGCAGATCTCATAGAAAATTTTTTGGTGTTGGCAAATGACGTAGAACAAACACTGAAAGACATCAAAACAAAGAAAGGCAATCTTTCCAACGATGATTATTCCACTTACATAGAAAAAGCAATCAATGTTGTAGATTATGGATTTAAGGTAGCTAATACGATTAAAGATGGTATTGCAAATGACCGGTACATTGTAATGGCGCGAAACGCAAACAGTTTATACAAGAACATCTACACAAAAAACTACAATGCTGCGGTAATGAACGCGTACCAGATTTTGCAGGAAGTACTGGAAAAACCTAAAGAAGCGGTTGCTGCAAAAGATTCGGTCTTTAGAGTGGACACCAGAATATCAGCGCCTGTAAAGACAAGTTTTGCTGCTGCAAAATCAAAGCTTGACGTTAGCAGGTTTTTTTCTCTTGATTCGATAAAGGATCGTTGGAAGTTTGTGGAAGGTGCTCTGAAGTATGGAAACGTGATGGCTAGTATTGTAAAATCTCAAGGACCCGAAGAAGCACAAGCTGCGATAGAAGCGGCAGTGTTACCGGCTGGAAGTTCATCCATTAAAAAGAATTCTGCATGGAACATTTCTCTTAATGCCTATATAGGAGGATATTTTGGAAGGTCATTTAATAGCACCGATCAAATAGACGGAGGCAATTCAAAAGTGGGGGTGACGGCGCCGGTGGGATTCGCTGTAAGCAAGGGCCTCGGATTCTGGAAGGACGGACGGACGCTGGGCTCTCTAAGTGCATATTTTACAGTAATCGATGTGGGGGCCATTGCTGGTTACAGACTTAATGACGATAGTACGGCACTGGAACAGAAGGTTACTTTGAATGATATTTTTGCGCCGGGCGGGTATCTTGTTTATGGAATTGGATTGCCTTTTAAAAAAGCGCCCTACATTCCATTGTCCGTTGGATATGGCTGGCAATATGGATCAAAGCTGTACTACAAGAATGATGAAGGAAAACTATTGGTGTCAGATAAGTCACGCTGGCGAAGCAACTGGTTTGTGGCCATAGATATTCCGCTGGCAAATTTCTGGACGAAAAGTTATGGAAAGAAGTGATGAGTGATGAGTATTTCGATGCACGAAGTATAAAAAGCAAAGCGTGCTAAAAATATTTGCACGCCTTGTTTTAAAGGACGAAGGCTAAAAGGATAAGATGAATTTGTTTTGAAATGCTTCAGGCGCGACCGTTAAGCTCCTCTTTTTTGAAGCAATTTATTTTGTGTAGTGTGTTAGTTTTTTGAGGCTACGGATTTTGGAGTTACTCCATAGTGTTTTTTAAAGGCCTGTGAAAAATGACTTGTCGATTTAAATCCAAGTTCATAAGCCAGATCGCATATTGGAATTGGACTATCTTCAAGTATAGACTTGGCTTTTTCCATTTTTACATCCAGATAATATTGGTAAGCGGTTGTTCCTACAATTTCTTTGAATTTTGTTTTGAGTTTCGTTTTGCTCATCGCAGCATTTTTTGCAAGATCGGTTAACGAAATTGGCTCGTTGCCTGCATTTTCATCAATTATCTTTTTTACTTCAAGGATTCTGTTGGCATCACAGTATTTAGCAGATCCTTCATCTCTGTTATTTTTTTTAGCAACACGTTTTATAAACAGTGCAATAATTTTTAGAATGTTCGCTTTTATCAGAAGCGTTTCTGAAAACGAGTCTTTTTTGTCAAAATTCAGAATCTCCTGCATCAGCTCATATTTTAATGTTCCTAAGCCTGTTTGTAAACTGCGGGACATAAAATGTTTTTGCTCGATGAGATGTCTCATAGTTGTAGTGTCGTTCTGTTGGCATCTGGTGCTGTTGCTTTCGGCAGAGGAATTGTGTGCTGTTTCTTCTCCGAATGCCTCCATCAAAAACTCATTTGTCATGTAAACGATTATTGCCTGGAACGTCTGTCCCTTTTCAATTTTAAAGGATGAAGACAGATCGGAGGCAGACCAAAATATACTTGAGTTTACAGGACCTGCAATTTTTGACTCCTTGCCTTCCGAAATATGAGATATTTCAGAAGGGCTGCAATTGATATGCATTGAATAATACTTAGAATCATCTGTTGCGGTTCGTTCGATCCACAATGGCGTATTAAACGTAAGATTAAAAATACATAAATCAAGACGTTCAGATAATTGGTGATAAGAGCATATACCGGTTGCAATATTTTCAGGGAAGATAACTTTGTTATCCCTGAGTTCAATCTTGCCTGGTAACTTTGCATTCATATCTTGTACCATGTCAACTAACCATTGGTTATCAATCCCATCTTTTTTAAACATTACTTTCATAGAATCGGTTATTAATAGGTTTAATTTTTTTAAGGTTTATTAGTGCGCATCCATACGCTTGAATGCCGCACGTCAGGTTTACAGATGCGAAATTATTTTAACTTGAGCCGCTGGAGTTTATTATTAGGGCATTCGATTTTAAGGAAAGGCCAGTCAAAGAAATTCGAAGGACTAAGTATGTTTTACAGCTGTTATGAAAGGAATCCAGGTGCATCACTCTCAATTGGTTATCTCACTCTCCGTTGACCTTAGGCATTTGTCAGTTTTTTTCTTTTATATTTTTTTCCTTAATGCCAGAAGATCTGGCTTGTGAGCCGGATATCTATCGACACGCATGTTAACAGGTTTTATTTAAAAGGAATATCAAAATTGTCCCGTGTAAGAGCTGCATCACCTGGCAATAACACATTAAAAAAGCGTGCAAAATGCACGCCTTTTCAGGTTGATGATTCTCTTGTACAGCGGGTTTGATTGATTTCTCTCCAGATAAACTGTGTAATTTGAATGCCTGGTTTTCTTAAACTAACTGACTTGGAGATACTCCGTAATGCTTTTTAAATGCCTGGGAAAAATGACTTATCGATTTAAATCCAAGTTCATAAGCCAGATCGCTTATCGGAATCGGACTATCTTCAAGTATAAACTTGGCTTTTTCCATTTTTGCATTCAGGTAATATTGATAGACGGTTTTGCCTATAATTTCTTTGAACTTTGTTTTAAGTTTAGTTTTGCTAATAGCTGCCGCTCTTGCTAAATAAGTCAGAGAGAAATCTTCAGAAGCTGCATGGTCGTCTATTAGTTTTTTTATTTCAAAAATTTTAGTCGCATCGCTGAAGTGTGCATACTTTTCATTTCTTTCATTTTTACTTGAGATGCGTTTTATGAAAAGTGCAAGTATTTTCAGAATATTAGCTTTTATCAATAGTCTTTCGTGAGGAGAGTGGTTTAGGTCAAAACTTAAAATTTCTCGCACCAACTCATATTTTTTTTCACAAATGGTTGAATAGATGCTTCCCGAAACTATGTTTTTTTGATAAGCAGTAGTGCTAATGGCCTTGTTACCAGGCTCATTATGTAGATGATGCTTCGCAGTTTCTATAATTTGGTTAGTATTTAGGGCTGGCAAAGCCGAATATCCTAAAGCATTTTGCAAGAACTGTTTTGACATATGAATCACTATTCCCGAAAAAGATTCACCTGCTCCCACCTTAATAAAAGATTGTATATCCGACGCGGACCAAAATACACCTAAGCTTAGATCACCTCCAATTTTTGATTGTCTGCCTTCGCAGAAATGGGATAATTGAGTGGGACTACAATTAATGTGCATTGTATAAAATTCGGTTTCTTCAGTTGCTTTGCGCTCAAGAGACGCATCGGTCTTAAATATCAGATTACAAGTGGAAAGTTCGATATCATCGTCTAATTTGTGATGCGAACTGAAGCCTGTCGCAATACTTTCCGGAAATACAACCTTTTCCCCACTAAATTTCACATCGCCCAGGAATTTTTCGCCTGGCTCTGGCATTGTTTTAATTTGCCACTGTTTGGTAACCGACTCTCTGCTAAATTCCAGTTTCATAATGCTAGGTTTTACTGTTGTGTTAAAAAAATATTTAATGGCCGTAGTTAGCTAATTGCTGTTTTATGCTCGCCCACTTTTAAATATTGAAGACACAAAATTATCCACTAGCTATTCGCTGAAGTTTATCAAAATGTCATTCGATTTTCGATAAAAGGCAGCCACTAACGATGACTTAAACATGACATTATAGAGTGTTGTTTCCCGGGCACAAATTTTACATTGAAGCTTGGTTTTCTGCAACCTCGTGTCGTCAATTTTATAATTAGTCCATTAAATGCGAGATGGCAATTAAACTTTTTTGGTTAATGTATTGTTATCAGTTGCATATGAAGGAAATAATAGCGGACTGGGGCGTGGACAAGCCCCATTTCAACAAGTTCTTTAATACTATGCTGGATGCGCTTGGGGTAGGGGTAGTGTTAAAAAATGATAGCATACAAATAGATAATTCCCTTGCCAAAGGCTATGTTGATTTTTTCCCATTCAACAACGGAATTGCGCTGGTGCGAATAGGCATTTTATTTGCTGAAGCAATCAATTTTAAGCGACTACTTGAGTCAGGGCCGGAGTATTATGCCTGTTTATTTTCTTTAAAGGAAGGCATTGATATGCACGTTTTTGACGGCGAAGCTGACAAACAGGAAATGAACGGTCTGGGCTTGTCTGGAAAGCACTCTGTGCTTTATTTTTCATCAGATGTGCAAAGCCTGTTTAGGGTAACACCGGACGAGGAAACAAAAATTGTGATTTTGGTTTTTACAAGTAGGGCTCTTCATAATATTTTTCCCTATTCTACTAATAGTGAATCTTCGGGTTTTCGTGTTGGTCAGTCTTTAAAAGGGTATTCAAACAAGAATGCAGAAATGGTTGAGAAAGTAACCGACATATTTGAACATGAATCCGTGGAGCATATTCAATCATTGTATTTGCTGGGGGCAGTTTATCAGTTACTTGCGGTTTTATTTCTGCAAATAGAAGCCGATCGCGAATTACTTAAGCAATCTACCGGAGTAGTAGAGGTCGCAAGAATGATCCAGATAAGAAATTTATTGATTGCAGACTTTTCGAATGATTGTCCTCTGCTTGAAGAAATGGCGAAAAAGGCTCAAATGAGTGCTACTAAATTTAAGGCCCTTTTTAAAAAATTATTTAAGTTACCATATTATCAATATTATCAGCACTATCGTCTGCAGGGGGCTCGCCAAGCCATAATTTTGGGCAAATCAGTTAGTAACACTGCCTATGAATTCAGTTTTAATTCAATCAGTAATTTTAGCGTGGCGTTCAAAAAAAAGTTTAAAGTGTCGCCAAGTGAAATTGAAGTTCAATCTCGGTAATATTGCCCATTTATTTTTTGAATAAACAACCGGTTCTTTCTGCTTCATTGTAGCAATCTGGTTACATAAATCAATGCATGCGTTGTCAGAATATTTATCTATGGCGACGTGGCCCTTTAGAATCTTATATCAACCTCCCCATACAGACCTATTTAGGGCTTTTTCCTAATCAAATCTAACTTTTTCATAAAGTAATAGTGCAAAAGAGTTGATTTCTTTGCAACTCGCTTTTTGTAATAAAAAACGGATTAAATCTAAATATAATTTCCATGAAAACACTCATAGGCTTCATCGCTATTTCCATTATTATTTGTCTATTGACCGTAACTATTTTTTGCCTTTGGAATTTTGCATTTGTTAACTGGCAACTTGTTTCGCAAGTTGTTAATACCACTTGTGCCGTATCTGGTAGTTTATTCATTGTTTGGTTATGCTGCCGTATTTTTTTTGCGGAACGACGACTTGACGAACGAGATGAGAATCGTATGTATCCTAAAGTAAAATAATCTTCACTCAGCTTTTGATATAATATTTAAAAAAGACTGACGGCCTTTTCTACATTTTAGAAAGCAACTATCGTCAGTATAATTCAGTCTTCAGTTTGTTAACATTTAACAATACACGAATTTTTTGAAACCAAATAGCAGATTGAGATTGCTCAATTTTGAATAAAACGCCCACCAATGAAAAATCTAGAATATGACGAAAAACATCTGGTTCAGATTCATGAATTGAAGCCAATTCGCGCTACCGGTGAATTCAATGCTGTAGAGCGCCTTAAAAGCAATGTTTCAAATAGTGTGGCTTATAAAAGGGCGTATGATCTTTTTGTGAAGATATCCGGACTTGTGGAGAGGGTAGAAAGAACAATGGAGAAAGCAATGATGAAGAGTTTAAGCAAAGCGTGCATTGAGATGGTCATTACGCTTTATAAAATGGATATGTCTGCAGATAAAACCCGCCACGCAGCCGAAGCCTGCGAAAAGATTGAAGTTGTAGAAATGCTGCTAAAGCTGATGAAAGAGTTTAAGCTGATAGCCGTATTTTATATTTCAGATCTTGAGGATCACATGAAACAATTAAGTCAGCAAATCTATTTGGAGTGTAACGTTGCAGCTATGTAGATCAGATTTGTTGAAACAATATTCAAACAAGCATTTTAGAAAAAGCCCCCTGGTACTTAACAGGGGGCTTTTCATTTCGGATATTATTTATTGTTGATAGATTTTAGTGTATCAAGCGCTGTTTTCAGTCGTTCCACTTCTTTAAGTTGTTGCTCCTGGGTTCTTTTGTTTTCAGCAATGTCTCCTTCCAGGTTCTTACGCTGTTTTTCCAATTTTTCGTTTTCTTTTATCAGATCATTGTATTTATTTTGGGCTTTCGTATAGGCATCTGTTTGTGCAGAGATATCGACCTGTTTTTTCTCCGCATATATCGAAGGATTAAGAGAAGAAAGAATGTAGTTTTTAGCTTTTAGATAAGTGTCGGTATTTGTTGGGTCTATGAAATTGTCATAGCCACTTGATAAAGCCATCTTGCCGATAGACTTGTCTTTTTCCGAACGGCTTTTATTGTCAACCTCAAAATATACGTCATAGGTATTGTTGCCCATTTCTTGTAGTGAAACTCCTTTAGCGATTAAAAGACCTTTGGATTTTTCGAGCTTTATTCCTTTCGCTTTGAAACTTTCTTTCAATGCATCTTTTAGTGCATCGGCTGTCATGTTGTACTCGCATGCTATGGCACTGCGCTCTGTTTTGTCAATTTTAATAGTGCTTTCTGTTGTTTGCGTTGCTGCAAGAATGTTGGTTGAAGTTTGGGCCACTGAAGCTGATGCAATTGCAACACATAAAGCAATTGCGAGAAAATGTTTTTTCATTTGATGCGGTTTAGATTTTTATAATCTCTAAAGACCGGTCATTAGTTGAAATGGTTGCGAGAACAGAAACAGCACCATAAATAATTTTACTGATTTTAAAAAAAGGACGCACGATTGTTTTAAAGAGGCAACAAATGAAAATCGGATGCTCTTTTTGAGTTTGTCCAGAGCACTATTTAGCAAGTGGCTTAAAGCACGTGAAGGCGGGTTTGAGAATAGAACGTATTCAGATGTTTTGGTAATTGTATAAGTGAAGCTTAATCATTCAAAAATTATGACTAAGCGTGGATTACCAAATCCGAATCAATAATGATTTTATAATGCATCTGACGCTCCGTGTTTTCAATTTTATTTTGCAAAAGTTCTACCAACATTTGTGCTGCTTTTTGGCCTTGCTTAAATGGATATTGTTCAACACTTGCAATTGGACGAAATTTTAGGTGTGGCAGCATGGGCAGGTTGACATAGCTTACAAACAGCAAATCTTTGTTTACACAAATATTTTGTTGAGTGGCATAGTGCATAGCATCCATAGCTACATAATCATTGAATGTAACAATGGCGGTTGGCTTTCGACTATGTGACAGTAATTTTTGAGTGGCTTCATAAACGCTTTCTTTTGACAAGTCACAATTGAATACCAATGAAGGATCAAATTTGAGTCTGTTCTTTTGCATTGCCTGCATATAGCCGTCCCGCCTTTCAGCAGTAGCGACTAACGTTTTGGGACCATTGATCATTCCTATAACTCTGTGACGTGCTTTAAGCAGATAGCTGATGGCTTTTATGGTGCCGGATAAAATATTGCACGCAACATAATTGATGTCGTTCATGTCAGGAATTCTGTCAAAGAAAACTACAGGTATGTTTGCTTTTTTAAAAAATTCAAAATGCTCAAATGTTTTTGTGTTTTTTGTAATAGAAATAATTAGCCCGTCCACACGATGTTTTTTCATTGTTTCCATCAGCTGCTTTTCTCTTTCGATATCATCGTGGCTTTGCCCCATTAACACAGTATAGCCGTTCATGTTGGCTACTTCCTCAATGCCGCTAATTGCAGAAGAAAAAAATGACTCTGATAAACCTGGCAGAATAACCCCTAGCGTAAATGTTTTGCGTTGCTGAAGGGAGATGGCCATTTGGTTTGGCTCATAATCCAGCTTTTGCGCTAATTGCTGAACAAGCGTTTTTGTTTTTAATCCTATAGAAGGATGATTGTGCAATGCTCTGGAAACAGTTGAGATAGATATATTCAACCGTTTTGCTATTTCCTTTATTGTTGGTTGTTTTTCGGCCATAACAGTCTCTTACGCAGCCTTGCAAACAGAAGAACAGGGTGCAATTCGTTAATTGGGTAATTATTTTTAGGGCGGGTAAAGATGCATTTTTTTCGGTACTTTCGCTGCTTTTTTTCGAGGTTTTTTAAAAAGTATTGTTTCGCCATCCTCTGTATCAGGAATTGCTTCAAAATGATCGTATATAGATTTCTTTGTTTGTCATTGATATGAAGTTTATGCGCACTTTTTCCCAAAATCATCGATAGAACGTGGATTTACTATGCTGTTTTTAAGATTACGCAAACGTTTGATAACTGCGTCATTGCTATCACATGTGTTATTTTGTAATGTGTTTAGTTGGCAGAATATGTAAAACTCACATAGATTTGTTAAAACCAAAATTGCTGAAAATGTTATCACTGCTTAAAGAATTTGGTTACAAATTTTTAAGCTTTTAAGCACTCCGAAAGAGAAGCAAAAAAGCATAAGCATTTTCTGTAATCAATAAATTTCTAAAAGAGATCTTCTTATGAGAATAGGAAATAAGTTGTTACTAAGGTTGGGACTATTTTGCGTTATCTGTATTGGAACCACACTGCATACAGAGGCACAAGGCAAAAGCGACTCAAAAGACACTTCACAGGCTGCAAAAGATACAACTCAGTTATTGAGCAAGGCCGATTATTCCATCTTACCTGTTAAACGATCTGTAGGATCGGTATCAATGGGTACAATTGAAACAAAGCCATTGATTTCCTTACAGCAAATGCTGAAAGGAAATGCAGTGGGTGTATATGTTCCGGAAAGAAGCGGAGAACCAGGCTCAGATCAAACAAATATGTTTGTCAGGGGCTTGTCTATGCCTTTGCTGCTGCGCCGCAATATCACTGCTACACAACCCACCGTGTTTTTAAACGGAATGCCGCTTATCCAGGAAAATCCTTTCGCATACGATGTGCAGCAATATGACTACAACAGGATAGGCAGTCAAACCAATTTGTTGTCAATAATCGATCTGGACAACGTTGAATCCATTAATGTTTACAAGAATGCCGGTGATATTGGAGAGTTAGGTCCATGGGCTCCTAACGGTGCAATTTGGATCACTACTAAAAATGCGCATAAAGCTGAGCGCCAGGTAAGTGTAAATAGTTATGTTGGGTTTGCTCAACGACCTGCTGTCACCACTTTGAATGCGGCTGATGAAAATGCTTTCAGACAACCATTTTATGCCAAGTATGCAACTGCAGATCAAAAAACAAATTACCCATCATACCTGGCCAATAATCTTAGTCCTGATTACTACGGAAAATCAGATTGGACGGATTTGTATTATAAAAACGCAGCACTTTACAATGTTAACTTAAGTGTTACCGGTGGTTCTGACCGTGCGAACTTCCGTTTTTTTGGAGGTGCAACTAAGAATAATGGAACAGCTGATCAAACAGGCTTCAGCCGTTACCAGGCATTCTTTTCAGTAAATATGCTTCCGTTAAAATGGTTGACTTCTTCTACCACGATCAATGCTTCGATGATGAAACGCGAGGGAGCAAGATATTTGCGTGATCGCTTTGCTGAAGCAAGATATATTCCGGATCTGACAACTCCTCTCGCACCAAACAAAACGATGTATGCGAATTATCTTGACCAACTGACTACAAGCGTTGATAATAATGTTACAAACAGTATTCAGGGCGCTTTCTCTTTGGCGGCGAAGCTTAATAATTTCGGAATAGTTTCCAAGCTGTCTTTCGACTATAACACAGGTGTGAGAGATCAGTTCTTTCCTACAACCATAATGGAGAATAACAACTTTGTATCTAATTATTTCGGATATAACCAAAGGCTGTTTTTCGATAATGCTGCTACATATAAATGGGACTTAAACAAGGCGAATAAGTTCGAATTCAAAGCAGGGTTTTCCTACACTGCTGACCTGAATAAATACAACTACGCTTACGCGTACAACACGCCAAGTGATTTCATTAAGCTAAACATGGTTGATGGAAATTCAAATCACACTTCTGCTGTAATTTCCGCTTCAAACCCTAAAGGAACTGTGTATTTAACTCCGGTAGCGGGCATGCTCGTTACCAGGTTTATTGATCAGGAAGCTCATCGCCGCGCCAGCCTGTACGCTAAAGTTAATTACGGTTACAAAGAGATGATCAATGCATCTCTGTTGGTTAGAAGTGACGGTTCTTCTACTCAACAACCTGACGCCCGCTGGTATATGCCATTGCCAACCGCTGCTGTTGATATGGATCTAACAAAGATCTTCAGGATAGATAATAATCATAACACAATTAATAACTTGATTTTCTCTACTTCTTATGGAGTGGTAGGGAGAGATAACCTTGATGACCGTTTTGGTGCCGGCCCGCAATATGGTGTGGATCTGGGTTGGAAAGACGCGACAACTATTGCTTCCTATAATGGATTCGCTGGTTTAACAAGGCCTTACTCAAGTGGATGGGTAGGATATGGTTTCAAATGGGCGCATACAGAAAATTTCAACGCAGGCATTAAAGCAGACCTGTTTAAATCGAGGTTAAATATCGGCGTTGATGTTTATAGAAAAGCCGACAAGGATATGTTGTTTGCTGTGCCTGTATCATCTGAGTCGGGTTATGCTAGTCAATACCTCAATGGAATGGATGTGTTGAATAAAGGTGTTGAAGTGATCATTAACAGCGACATCATAAGAGACACTAAGCACCATTTCACATGGAATGCACAGCTTAATGTTGCATATAATCAAAATGAATTAACCAAGCTGCCGGGCGATTTGAGTTCTGTAATAATTGGTGACAGAAAATTGCAGGTAGGTCATGCGATTGATGAATACTGGTTGTTGAAAAATAATGGAGTTTATATCACCGATCCGGCCAGTACGCAAAACTATAAAGGTATCGCATTAAAAGCCGGCGATCCAATATGGGCCAATACACAAGGCGATCCAAGTACAATTAATGATGATGATAAAGTATTGATGGGCCACGCTATGCCTAAGGTAACAGGAGGATTTGCTAATAACATTAAATATAAAGACTTCAACGTAAGCTTTGATATATACTTCGCATTGGGCCAGAAAATATTAAATGAGTACGCATCTCAAAGATTAGATTTTGTCAATAATGAAAATGGCGGAACAATGAGCTCTGTTAAGGAGATCACTTACTGGCAAAAAAATGCGGACTTGTCGAAATATCCTGTATATAACCCATGGAGCAATGTAATACCGTATCAGCTAAACCAGAATTTGTTTTTGGAAGATGCATCATTTGTTAAACTACGTTCAGTAACTGCAGGATATGATTTTATCAACTCCAGATTTATCAAAAAACTTGGCGGAACCTTCACCCGGGTATATGTGTATGTAACGGGCATGAACTTGTTGACCATTACACCATTTAAAGGCAACGATCCAGAACTGGTAGATTTTAACGGCCACTATACAGGATATGGTTTGCCACTATCAAAGTCATACACATTCGGTATCAAATTAGACCTATAGACTGGTTTGAATTTATACCTGAAAAATCATTATTCAATATTTATAATAGTAAGAGATGAATAAAAAAATAGTTTCCTATCTGCTTATTTGTATACTCTTAGGAACTTTCTCATCATGTAATAAGGCGTTGGATGTTCAATCATCACGATTGGCCCCTGAAGCAAATTCCTGGAAGAGACTTGAAGATACCCGTGCCTCACTAATGGGTATGTACGGCTTGATGCGTGCGGCTTTGGCTGAAGACAACGCTCACTGGCTCTGGGGAGAATTGCGCGGAGGTGATTTTACCTCAACCTCACGCTCTGACCTGAAAGCAATTATCAACGGGAACTTAAACTATAACTATCCCACATTGCAAACGTTGTCAGATTGGAGACGATTTTATGCAGTGATCAATAGTGCAAGTACTTTTATTGAGCATTCAGGAACTGTACGCGCCAATGATCAACGTTACACCGAGGCTAACTGGAAGGCTGATGTGGCGCAGGCAAGGGTAATGCGTGCATTCGCATATTTTTATATGAGCCGTATATGGGGGAATGTGCCATTGATAACAACTTCGGAGGAAGGTGAGTTTGTTGCCAAACCAGCTACGGACCAAACTATTATATTAAACTTCGCCGAGACGGAAATACTGAAATGTATCAATGATCTGCCAGGTGTTTATGCTGGTTCTAATGATCCGTTATTGCCTAACACTTATTATGGACAAGGCCCGGGGTCATGGTACGGAATTTTGATTACAAAATATTCTGCGTATGCTATATTGGCTCATATCGCAGCATGGCAAGGGCATTACATAGATTGTGATGCGTACACTTCTCACGTCGTGAATGAATTAAGTACCTCTCAAATTCAACCGAGTGCGATGAGAGTAACCGGTTCAAATTATTTGAGCGATCCTACACAATCTGGCAATTTGTTTACAGGAAATAATCAGCGCCAAATTTTAGCCTTTGCTTTCGGAGCTACTGAAAATGTTGGAAGCGGACATTTGGAAGAGCTTACCCTCGCCGCTCCGTTTGTATCTAAATCAGTGCCCGATATGTATGTGAGTAAAGATTCCATTACGTCTATATTTCCTGACTGGGCCCAACCGGGAATTGCACCGGATCCTCGCTTTGGTCGTGACTCTGTTTCCAAATTATATTATGAAAAATGCTTCACCAATTTCACTGGTGAGATACCAGTATTCAGTAAGGTAAAATGCGTGATCAACAGTAACAAAGGCACTTTGCCAATGTTCAACTCAGCGATTGTATTTACCCGCCTGGAAGAAATTAAACTACTTAGAGCCGAAGCGCTGTATAATATCTGGGGTCCTGCAAGCCCCGAAGCGGTGGCATTGTTGAATGACGTAAGATCTCAAAGAGGTGTCGCTGTATATGATAGCAGAACGGACCTTCTGGATGCAATTTTTGCCGAAAGAAGAAAGGAATTGATAGGAGAAGGATGGCGATGGTATGATTTGGTGAGGTACAAAAAAATCAAGGATCCTACGTTCGTTAAGAATATGGTAAACACGAAAGGAATTTACTGGCCGGTTTCTGTAAGTGTACTGGCTACAAATCCAAAACTATCTCAAAATTCATACTGGAACTAGTTTCAAATTATAATAAAATAGACTTTATGTTTAAGAAGTATGCAAAAATATTAGTCTTACCTGTGCTGTTGTCGTTTATAATTTTTGCGTGTAAAAAAGACGGAGGAGCATATAGTTATGAAACTCCTGTCGATTCATATAATGGAAGTGTGTACGAGTATATTAAATCTCAAAAAGGAGTATTGGATTCTTTTGGATTGGCAATTGATCGACTGCCGGGAAATCTAAAAGACACATTACAGAACCTTTCAGCCAGGTATACTGTGTTCCTGCCAACCAATGCAAGCTTTAGTCTGGCATTGGATAATCTGAACAGGGAAAGAAGTATTAGCGGTAAAGCGCCATTGAGTCTTGCCACATACGATGTCAATCATTTGGATACATTGGTTAGGCGCTATGTTATAGCAGGTACTTACACTACCGATACGTTAAGTAGTTTGTTGGATGGAATGAATTTGCCCTCGCTTGCAGTCGATACAACAAACTTATCTGACAGCTTAGTAAATCATCATTATTTAATGCAGGGTTCTGCACTAAGAACAACAGCAGAAGGAGTAATAAATGGTGGCGAGTTGTACATAATGTTTTCTGATCGTAAGAATTCAATTTTTAAACGTTACTGGATAACAGCTTCTACCCATTCGGTGAACGGCAAAGCCAAAAACGCACTGATGAACGTGCTTACATCAGGTCACGAATTTGGATTTAATGAATTTACGAAAAGAGGCTTAACTCAATAATATCTAATACAAGAGAAAAAGACACCAATGAATAAATTATCACGACTATCGATTGTTCAGGCATTCAATACTATCCTGACCTTAGCTATGATAGTAATGTTGTCTGGATGTGCCAAAGATTATGTGCCCAAAGAGCAGGAGGTAATGGATCCTGAGGCGGACTATTTAACAAAGGCATTTTATCCTCTGTTGGAAAGGACAACTTTGATACCCGCCAGTTTCAATTATGGTAACACATCTACACCTGTTACGTTTTCAATATTGAACATAAGGAATGCCGCGACCGGTGAGCCGGCAAGTGAACTTGCTGATAAGTTTCCTGTAAAAATATGGTCGCAATCCTACACAGGAAAAGAGCAATCGCTCGCAGAAATTGAAGCAAAAAGAACTACAGAATATCACTCTCTTTTTGAAGTAAGAGATCATGCTGGGGATTTTGTATTCTGGGGGTATCCTAACTCATCAACACTTGTTCAGTCTAACCCGCAGCCAGGATATTTATTTGATGTAAAAGTTACTAACAAGGGAGGTACACGATACTTTAGAGGCATGAAGTTGATTCCGGGCAAACCAATTCCGTATACACCGTCAAATTTTGATCATACATCTGGCATGCAGCTGACTCCGTACACAACAATAGGAGGCTTGTTTAATGTTAAAGGAGCTAAGACCCGCGGCTACATTGGCAGTGTTCAGGTGTCCTTTCATAAAATCATACCAAAAGACAACAAGATACCTTCGGGTACTTCTCTGACCTTTAGATTTTTCGATACGCTCTATAACCCAATCAAACTCTCTAAATTCAATACCACTAAATGGGCTACATTAATTCACGGGTTTAATCCTGTGTGGAAAGCAGATTCAACATCGGGACCAAAAAAGATTGATTCTGCAATGATAACTTACCAGGTAGCGTATCCTATACCGTTAATAACATACCCTACTGCCTATACTACTTCAGATGGTACACAGGCTTTGGCTGTGTTCTCCTATTCAAGAATAGGTTTTGGAGGACTAAAGGAAGATGCCGTTATAAATTTCCCTTTTAGTATTTATGAAAGCGGCGATTGGGAAGTAGACTTCTGGTTTAAAGATGATGTTCCTCAATTTGAAAATAACTAAAAAAGGTTTCATTTAAAAAATAGCTTTTAGCCATACTAACTGGAAAATTTATGAAAGTGAAAAATATGCTTAAGATAGTAGCATTGCTTTTAATAATACCCTGTTTTTTGATTGCACAAAACAAAATAACGGTTACGGGTATTGTTAAAAATGGTGAGACTCAGGAACCGGTTGCCGGCGTAAGTATTTACGCAAATAAAAAAGTGATCGGTATCACTGCAAACGACGGTACATTTTCAATAAAAGTAACTGAAGATGCTGCTATTACGTTTACTGATGTACGTTATGCAAATTTTAACCTGAAACTAAAACCTGGGCAAACCGCCGTGCAGGTGCTGATGAAAGTGCGTGATGATAAAATGAGTGAAGTTGTGGTAACAGGTTATACAAAAAAGGCCAGGGAGGTAACCACCGGTTCAACGGTAGTTATTACGGCTAAAGATATACGCGACGTGCCAAGTGCAAACGTTATGGATCTGTTGCAAGGTAAAGTTGCGGGCCTCAATATCAATACGTCATCAGGGGCGCCTGGTTCTACAGGCTCTATCTATTTACGTGGGCTTTCTAATCCTTCCTTTTCCGGTGCCGGTGCCGATGCGGCTCTTACACCAACATCTCCATTATTTGTAATTGACGGGGTTCCTATTGATGTAAATTCAACTTATGAATACGGATTTAATTCCGGAGGGCCTGGTATCAACCCTGTCTCATTAATTCCGCAGGAAGATATTGAGCAAATTGAAATATTGAAAGATGCACAGGCCACTACTTTATATGGTTCCCGCGGTGCTTATGGTGTAATCCTGATCACAACTAAAAGAGGTAAGTCTAAAGTGCCTATTGTAAACTTTAGAACAAATCAATTTTTGAGCACTGTACCAAATTTAAGAAAAGTCATTGGCGGACGGGACGAGAGAATGATGAGACTGAATGAGATCGTTCAATTTGATCCGAACTATCAGCATGCTCTTACGACCATCGATCAGACTCCTGCTCTTACAGATAGTTTGAACGCTTATTACAATAACTCCACTAACTGGCAGGATGTGTTTTATAAAAACACATGGAACCAAACATATAACGTAGGTGTGTCAGGTGGTGATCAGGCATTCAACTATAAAACCAACATAGGTTATTTTAACCAAAAGGGTATTATCAAAAATACTGGCTTTAGCAGGTACAATGTAGACATGAACATGCAGTATCAGCCTGTTCAAAAATTTAAATTGTCTACTACTATTTCTGCTGCCATGGGCGAAAATAAAAAAGGTAGTGGAAATGGTATTATGCAGACCGGTGTTGCCCAAAATGTAAATACCTCATCATTATTGCCGCCTCCCGGTGCATTTGGAGCTAACAGCACAGCCCTTGCACAGCTGGCTGTTATAGATAATAACAAAACTGCTCAGTTGAATACCAATTTCGAAATGCAATATGAATTCGTAAGAGGATTGAGAGCTACCAATACTTTTAGCTATAACTATATGTCCGGCACCGAAAATACTTTCACTCCGGCAATTATGAATGGTAACATGTCTAAGTCTTATGCTTACAATGATTTGACAGGAACGCTATACAATCGTTTCATGTTGAACTATGCAAAAACATTTGAGCGCGGCCATTCAATTAATTTTTATGGTTTTTCTGAGATCAGCAGCAAAAAATATAAGGTTGACGTTATACAACAAACAGGTACACCAAGTGATGGCATAAGCGGTCCATTGGGTGCAGCAACATCTTTGGGTGGTACGTTGTCTAATACTGAGACGAGAGACGTTTCATATGCAGGCAATGCTTCTTATGACTACAACAAAAAATATGTACTTAACGCAGGTGCTATGTGGAGCAAAAGTTCTATCACCGGCCCCAATATGCCATGGGCATTTAACCCTACAGTTGGCGTAAGATGGAACTTCAGCAAAGAAAAGTTGTTTGATCACGTTTCATTCCTCGACTATGGCTCTTTCCGTTTGGGCTGGGGCAAAAGCTCAATACCTGTTGGTACAATTTACGATACCTACGGTAAATATCTGAATGGTACCACAACATATAATAGCTCGCCTATTATCAATATCGACTGGTCATCGGCACCGAACGTGCATCTTATTCCTGCAACAAAAACAGACTTAAACTTCGGAACAGAATTGGGTTTATTTAAGCAAAGGCTGCAATTTGTATTTGAAGCGTATTACAAACAGAACGACAACAACCTGTATGTAAAAAATCTTTCCAGCATGAACGCATTCAGCCAGGTTAGTACCAATGAACTTGGACTAGTTAACTACGGTTATGAATTGACAGTTACAGCAAAACCTTTAAGTGCGTCGAGCCCTGTATCATGGACTATTACCGCCAACGCCGCGCTTGACCATGAAGTGCTTACAAGGTTGCCTGGAGAAGCAAAGCAAATGGTAGTTGTAGATCCCAACACAGGCCTTGGTACAATGTATCGTGTGGGAAGAAACAGCTTATCAAATGTGATGTACAATACAAAGGGTGTATATGCCAGCAATGCTGATGTGCCCGTTGATCCGGCTACTGGTTTAAGAATGCACACCGGCACCGCAGGTAATCCCATTTATTTTCAGCAGGGGGATGCCCGCTGGACAGATGTAAATGGCGACTACGTTGTTGATCAAAACGATTATATCGTATGCGGTAATGCAATGCCATTGGTGATAGGTGGTTTTTCATCCTATACCAACTATAAAAATTTTACCCTCAACGTAAGTACTTCATTTAAATACAAAAGAGATATCATTAATACGGCGGCAGCGCAGGCTTTTCAGCGGTTTTACAGTCCAACAAAATTAGGACAAATGCTGCCTATTGATCAGTATAACTATTGGTCACCTTCGAATACCAAAGGTACAGTTTTCCCTAACCCATACGATTTCACAAGAACTGGCGAATACAGCGCAGACAATATTGGTAATGGCACTTATTTACCATTCCGTGCGGATCAGACATTGTTCCTGGAAGATGGTTCATACTTTAAAATTAACAGCATCGCTTTCTCATACAATTTCGACAGGAACAAGACCAAGAGATATGGTATAACATCAGCGAGGTTAACATTTACCATGAACAACGTATATACGTTCACAAAATATACAGGTCCTAATCCTGAGAATGTGACTGACATGGGTTATGACCGCTCTGATGGATATCCTCAGTCGAAAAATTACAGTTTAGGCCTTGATCTACAATTCTAATCTCTCAAAAAGAAAATATGAAAAGCATATTTAGTAAACTTAGTATTCTGTTAATCATCATAGGTTCTTTCGCTTCGGGATGTAAAAAATTCTTGACAGTAACGCCCATTGACCAAATGACGGGTAATGAATTCTGGTCCTCTAAACAGGACGTAGAAGCATTTTCTCTGGGTACCTATAACACGTTCAGAAACTTTACGTGTAAGAATTGCTTTTTTCCGGGAACCGGCGATTTACGTATGGCTCCGGTTCAGTGGAATACAAAAGCATCCACTTCCAGGAACTATATAAACTATTTGGCAAACAACAATCTGAAAACTTTACTAAATCCAGCTCTGCTATCGTCATCGGACCAATGGTGGGTTACCTATGGCGGCTTTGGATTTGGTAACATCCAGAAGTGGAATTCATTCTACCAAATGATCCAGTCTGCTAATATCATGTACAAACAAGTGGGCAGCGTACCAACCTTGTCTGATGATGATAAGTTGTATTACCAGGCCGAAGCTGTTTTTCAACGTTGCCTTGCTTATTTTTTTATGGTTAGGCTGTACGGCGATGTACCATATTATACTGAGGCATATCATGAATCAAATATGCCAAGAACCAACATGGTAACAGTATTGCAAAGTTGCATAAAGGATATGGGTAGTGTGCAGCAAAATTTGCCTTGGACCTATGCCGATCCTTCGTTGAGAGGCGTTAGGGCAATGAGAGGAGGAGCACTGGCATTAATGATGCACATGAACATGTGGTTGGCAGGATTTGACGAAGGTAAAAAAGCAGACTATTACAAACAGGTGGATTCATTGGGTCAGCAGATATTGGCAAGTAAAGCTTATACGCTGCTTCCTATAGAAAATACAAAAGAAATTTTTAAAGGACGTACAACCGAAAGTCTTTTCGAAGTACCAGAAAACTTAAACTATGGTGAGCAGTTCCCTCAAGCATCAACATACTTTGACCTTGTATTGCGTGCTCCGTTTAAATCGGTTATACCATACAGCTATATAATCTATGATACAAAATTTTTGAATACAATTTATCCAACTGTCGACAACCAGGATAAAAGAAAAACATTGTGGTTTGCTACTGGGTTGAATGCAGGCGCTGCTGATTTTACATTTAGCAAATTCGTGAACGTATTTGGCAGGCCCGGAGAAGATGTTAACTCGGATGATGATATGATCGTCTTTCGCTTGCCAGATGCTATACTGTTGAGAGCTGAAGCATGTGCCAATCTTGGTAAAAAAGATGCCGCAATTGAAATGCTTAATATGGTAAGGAGCAGAGCCGGCGCCGTGCTTGAAGATCCTTCCATTGCTGATGACAAGTTGCCGGATGATATATTTTATGAGCGCTGTAAAGAGTTAATGGGTGAAGGGCATTTTTACTATGATTTAATAAGAACAAAAAGGATACTTGATCCGGCAAAAGCATTTGGAAAATTCATGACAGGTGAAGCATTCCGCGCCGGTGCATGGACATGGCCATTGGACCCTTCTGCTAAAACAAATAACAGTGCGATCATCCTTAATACTTATTGGAGCCAGTAAGAGGTTTTAAATAAATACTCCAACAAAAAATATTGAACTATGCGTATAAGCAAAATAATAGGAATAGTAACTCTGGGCTGTTTATTGTTGACGGCATGCAAAAAAAATGACTACTATGTTGATAGCGGCACCAGTAACCCCAAATTCAACGGAACTGTAATGGATTATCTGCAATCCAAAACAGGTGTTTTTGATACAACTGTACAGGTTATTAAACTCGCAGGAATGGAAAAGGTTTTCAGCACAGATACCATTACTTTTTTTGCTCCTAATAATATATGTATAAGAAATCTGGTTACCAATTACAATTTTTACCTGAGTAGTTTGGGTAGAGACACTGTAAAAAAATTGAGTGACATAGACCCATCTGTTTGGAAAAACCTGATGTCTCTATATGTGTTCAAAGGAGCCAGAAAATTGACAGATTTTCATCAGTTGGACCTTGATGTTATCAATTCTTTTTCCGGAGGCATGTACGTTTCATACAATGGTAGGCCAATGAACATAGGCGTGCGATATAATGATGAAGGAAGTATTAAGTATGCCGGATACAGAAGTCTTTATATTTCTTATATCCTTGATTTAACGAGGCCAACTTATTTAGTAGGTACGACCTGGACAAGTAATGGAACCTGGATAATGGCAAGGGTTACTTCGAGTGATATACAACCCACCAATGGAGTAGTTCATGTGATTGCGTTTAGTAATCCGCCTCATTCTTTAGGATTTGACTTTAACTACTTTCTCTCGTTGGTGAATTAATTAAAGAAAGTTTCAGCAAAAAAAGTATCTCAAAAGATTAATCAATAACTCATGAGCTCAATATTAATCAGAGTTGCAAAAGTTTTCTGTGCAGCACTAGTGTTTTCAACTGTTGCATGTAATAAATCAAATAGTTACAGCTCCACCAATCTTTATACTGCGGGAGAAGCACCGCTTGGCATTAAGTTCTTAGACAACGCACTCGTGCCTGCCAGCGGAGCTGAAAATAGTACCGTATCTGTAGGGATCCAGGGACTTAAAAAATATGCCGGTGAGCTACAGATAGCTGTAAATGGAACGCCCGTTACTGCTGTAAAATCTGTTACTGACAGCATGCTGGTATTTAGCATTCCAAAATGGGCAAGTACAGGCGCTGTTACCGTGCAGGTAAAAGATCAGGTGTTCTTCGGACCTGTATTCAAAGTAGAAGGCAAATTAAGGAGTGATGTGTCATTTAGAGTAATTAACGGAGCAACAGGAGGCAGTATTTTTGATTTTGTTCCAAATGCTTCAGGCTATATACTGGCCGGTTCGTTTAGCGATTATGAATATACAAATTCCGGTACCACTTATGGTGGTTTAGTACAGGTAGATCCCAATGGTGTTTTTCTCCATAAATATGGCAGAGGCGCTAATTCAGGCTCAATAAATTCTTTGGCGATTGTACCGAGTACAGGAAAATTAATGATTGCCGGAAACATCAGCTTGTATGACACATTTCCTTCCAGGCCCAACATTTCCAATATCGCCAGGATTGATCCGATTAGCAGCTTGTTGGATACAATGAAAAGTCTGGTTAACAGTACACAGCCTTTAAGTCCTCCAGACACCGCGATAGTTTCCGCATTCAATGGAGGAATTAGCGGAACTGTTTCAAAAGTATTCGTTCAACCTGCTTCTTTAGGAGGTAAAATTGTTGCGTTAGGCAATTTCAACGGGTATCAATCTGTTTACTATCCTAAGTCTACGCTATTAACATCCTGGACTGACTTTGCTCCGATCAATAATTTGGTACGTATGAATTATAATGGTTCAATCGATTCTACATACAACTATTCTGTGGTTCCTGGTGCTGGCTTAAACGGTATTATAAATGATGCCTACATGTTAACAGACGGTTCAATTATTACGGTGGGGTTATTTACCAGTTTCAATGGAAAGTCAATACCTCATAACATAGCCAAATTTAAGGCAGATGGAACGATAGACAACTCATTCGGCGGTTTAGGTTCTGACGGTATCATTTCATCAATAACATATAATGGCACCAGCTTTTTACTTACCGGTTCATTTAAAAACTTTAATGGAACACCTGCTAATGGCGTTGTAATGCTAAACAGTGATGGATCTGTTAATACAACTTTTAAATGCGGACAAATAATAGGAGGAAGTGCCAATTACGCTGTTCAGTTATCAGCTGCATCAAATAACTACATTATTGTTACCGGAAGTTTTAATAAATACACAGATAACGTGAATCCAACTGTGGTAAAACAAGGTTTTATGGTGTTGGATCAAAACGGAAACCTGGTTCCGGCATACAATAACATGGGGCTGTTTGAAGGAGCTACCAAGAAAATAATAGAAATCACCAATTCATTGGGCCACCCGGCGATCATGATGGTTGGTAACATTTCCAAATTTGATGGCAAGCCGGCAGGCAATATCGTGAGGATAGAATTATTAAAATAAAACTTTTGTGAAGTGGCTTGCGGTAGCAGTCGTCGATAAAAAATGATATTATAAAACCAATCCCAGCTGCGAGAAAAAATATATTCAGATGAAAAAAATTAAATCTTCTTTAGTTGTACCTATTTTGCTGCCAGCGTTGCTGGTGCTTGCCTTCGGTAGTTGCAACAAAAAATTTGACAGGCTGCTAACTACACACACCGATACTACTACTTATGTAGTACAGCAACCTAAAGTATTGTATTTAATTGTTGATGGGGCCGTTGGAACTGAAATTCAAAATATCAACCCTTTCGGCATTAATCAACTTTCAAAAAATGCCGTTTATTCATGGAATGCACTGGCTGACTTCAACAGCTATGTGGATCCCGCTTATACAGACGGAGAAGGCTGGGCCAATATGATGACGGGCGTTACCAGATCCAAACATCGCGTGGCCGACAATACATTTTCAGGAAACAACCTGGCAGCGTATCCATCTTTTATTAAGATGATAAAACGAGATGCCGATTATAAAGCAAAATTTATTGCGGCCTTTAGCGCATCACCTGATTTCAATAACTACTTTTCTGATAGTGCCGATATTCACAGCGCATTACCTACAGATGATGCAGTAAAAAGTGCTGTAATCAAAGTTTTGGATACAAGCAGCAAAGTGGATGTGGTTGTTGGTCAATTTCATTCTGTGGCAGCAGCCGGAGCAGCTAAAGGCTACACTTCAAGCGTGCCTGAATACAACGCCGCTATAGTTCACATTGATTCATGCATTCAATCGATCATGACTTCATTGAAAAGCAGACCCACTTATTCAAAAGAAAAATGGCTGGTGGTATTGGCTTCCAATAAAGGCAGTGATACTGCTACATGGAAAGGCGCTGACACAAAATTTCAGGATAGCAGAAGAAATACATTTGTGTTCTTCTATAGCCCTAGTTACGGATCCACTTATGTTGGCCAGCCCAATACAGGCATTACGTTTACCGGAGTAGCTCCACAGATCACCAATTCAAACAATCCAAGCAACCCAAAGGCGCAGGCATTAACGGACAATGGCTTTTTTAATTTCAATGCCAATACTGGAAAAGAGTACACTGTTGAGTTCAAAATAAAAATCCTCAATCCGGGTTCGTTCAACTATCCAACATTGTTTTCGAAAAGAGCAAAATTCTCTGGGTCAGTAGATAAAGGATGGCTGTTTTTCTGTCAGGGCAATTACTGGGGTATTAACATAAACAATGGTAGTGGCAATGTGCAAACATTAGCCTCCTCAGTGAATATTAATGATGGCGCTTGGCATACGCTTACAGGCGAATTCTATAATGAACCGAGTGATGCAGGCAAGAGATATGTAAAGGCTTATAACGATGGCGTATATACCGGTAAAGTAAGTATAGAGGACAGGAAAGACTTAATGAACTCCCCAGCTCCATTGGCTATAGGTGCATTGGCTGGCGATGGCGGTAACCCTAATTTTCTTATAACATCGATAAAAGTATTCAATGCGGCATTACCTGATACTGTTGTACAAAAATATTTCAAAAAAACAGGAGTGGTGGGCCATCCATATTTAAATAACGTGATCGGCTATTGGCCATGTCTTGACGGGAAAGGATCTGCATTAACAGATGAAAGCGGATTTGGTCATGACTTTACGCTTACCGGTGCTTATACATGGAACTCATTTAGTGATACGGATCCGCTGCGTTTGAGTCCTGACGTTAATACCAGTACGTACAGAAAGGTGCCCAATAGTGTAGATATACCATATATGATTTTGTCATGGCTAAATGCAAAGAAACCTAATTGGGATCTTAGCGGATATCCATGGACTCCTAATACATTTGTGGCTAATTAAAAACTGAATTTCTTATAACATTCTATAAAATATAGCTTATATGATGAAACCCATATTAATGTCATTATTGCTGACAGGAATGCTGTTGGGTATGATCTCTTGCCAAAAAAACCAGGTAATTAGTTATCCTGATGGCTGGTCCAAAGGGAGTGACAGCGGTGGGCACCAGACTGTAGATACTTCTATTTTTGTAATAGACAAAAGTATGTACAGCAAAGCCAGGGTATTTCCGGGAATGGTGGATCCTACTGAAAGAAGAGTAATGGATACAACTATATCCATTAATGCTACGTTTCAGGATGCAGGGTTGTTCAACCAATACTTAAGAATATCTGTACAGCCTCAACCACAATTCAGCACCGGCTTGTGGGCACCAGCCGGAGAATTGATCATTATTGATGTGCCGGCTGACGGCATGGGCCTGTCATTACAGATAGGTGCGCATACTGATAATTTAACTGGAAAGGCAGATCTTTTGCGTGATCCGATTATTGTATCACAGACTACTTTAAATCCTGGAAGAAACTATGCACGTAATCCTTATGGCGGTACAATTTATGTAAGAGCATCCCGCTCTCTTGGTAAAATTATCAACCTTAAATTTTCCGGCGCTTGTGCACAACCTGATTTTATTTTAGGAACCACTACCGACGAAGCTGCATGGGCCGCGCAGGTAAAAAGATCCACAGTGCCATGGCTGGAACTGAGATCCAACAACTTCATTTTTACATTACCACGCGATAAATTTGACCAGTTCCCTTTAACCAACCCAATAGCATTAATGCAAACCTGGGATGACATTGTTAACAAGGATTACTATGGCTGGATGGGACTTTCAGACACGGCTTCTAATGATGTAGATAAGGCACCGGGATTGCCGTGGCGCGCCGTTCAGGATATTCAGATCTCAGCAGGTTACGGACATAACGGCTATCCAATAGAATTGCAAAATGATAATAACTGGTTTACCGGAATTGTCAACCTCAACACGATATTGGCTTCAGGTAACTGGGGTGTGCTTCATGAACTGGGACATAACTGCCAAATGGGTACTGCATGGAGTCTGAGCTCTCTGGGTGAAACATCCAATAACCTGTTTTCATTTAAATACGCACACAGAAAAGGCACTTCGCATGCTAACATGGCAAAACTTCACCCTGCTTTGCCTGGTACTACCGGCGCATTTGCAACCGGGCTCGCGTATGCAGCAACTTCTGGTTTGAAAAATTTTAACGTGGATGCGGCCATTAATGATCCCTTCAGAAGAATATTGCCGTTTGTTCAGTTGTTTGAAAAAACAACTCCAATAGGAGGCGGCGATGGTTATAACCTTATGAATTACTGGTATCAGCAAGGCAGAAGAATACAACGTCTGAATTTCGATGATCAAAGTAAAATGGACTTCATAGTTGAAAATGCATGTGATTATACAGGACAGAATCTTGAAAAATTCTTCTTCCAATGGGGTATTAACGTAAGCGCATTGGCAACTGCGAGGATCAGGGCAAAATATCCATTACCGGCAACTGTAAAAGATCTTTGGACATACAATCCTATTACCGATACCGGTGGTACAAGAACAGTTAGCAGTAACCTTTACGTGTCTAAAACCGCGTGGACAGTTAACTCTAAAAGTTCGGATGATGGTTCAAATACCGCAGCGAAAGCTATTGATGGAAATGCAACTACTTATTGGCAAACACAATGGGCCAGTAATCCTGCGGGCACCACTCACTTTATAGTTATTGATATGGGAGCGAATTATAGTATTTCCAGCGTTTCGCTTATTATGGATGCGTCCAGGTACTTTGACTATTGCAATGTGTATGCAAGTACATCAACTACTTTTTCACCTACACCCACTTATCAAACTACAAGTTTGGCCAGAAATAATACAGAGCAGGTAATGACATTTGCATCGCGTGTAACCTGTCGCTATTTGAAAATTGAAATACCAAGAACGGCAGGACACATCTATACGGATGCAACCAACACTATTAGGATAAATGAAATAAGTGCGATCTATTAATAAACAAGAATCTCGGGGATATACCAATAATGAAAAGTATTTGTATGAAATGAAGCATAAAAATTTTCGAGCAACTTTATACAAAACGCGATGAAAATTTTTATGCGAAATTCCATGTGACAAAAATGAAAAATGTAAAATATACACATGAATAAAATAATTGTTTTTTCCGTTGCGATGTTTATCACTACGGTAGGAATATTACAGTCCTGTAAAAAATTTACCAATTTACCGCCCTACAATGAAACCTATTCACCGGATACACTTGCGAATGGTAAACGTAAAATGTTGATCATTGCTATAGACGGAATTCGTGGACAGGAATTTCAAAAAGATAGTGGGAAAGTGATGTCAACAGTATGGTCATTGTTGCCGCACAGTAAATATAGCTTCTCAGGTATAGCTGACGATGCTGCAAATAATGCTGCTTCAATAGCCGCATTATTAAACGGTGTTTCAAGCAGCGCTTCAGGAATAAGTGACAGCACTTTACAAATACAATCAAATCCCAATGATCCTGAAGCAAGCAGTCAAAACACACTTAATGTATTCGCACGTTTGACCGATGCTAATCCATTTATAAACATTGCTGCCATAACACCCTGGAGACAATTCAGCAAAAGGTTTTTGTCGTATGCCAATATGAACTATGTTACGAGTGGCGATGCTGAGTCAAGGGATTCTGCTGTTAGTGTATTGACAAAGTCCAATGCCGACATCGTATTTGTTCATTTGAACGGTGCAGAGATAGCTGGAGAGGCTAATGATTTTGTATTTAGCGATGCTAATTACAAACAAGCTGTGAGCAATATTGATAATTACATCAAAAGCATTATGCAGGCATTGCAAAACAGAACGCACTATAGTGATGGCAAGGAAAACTGGATGGTAATGATTACATCTAATTCTGGTGGAAACAAAGGAACCCTGGCACAGCAAAAAAATATATTCTCATTATATTATAATAAAGGGTTTACACAAAAATTGTTTAACCCTATTGCATGTACAGCTTTAAGAGTCTATGGTGATACAGCTGCAGGAACAACCTTTCCGGGAATAGTGCTTTTGAGTGGTAACACTGCAAATAGAAATTTTAACATCCTGAAAAATCAGGGCCTGACAGTTGAATTTAGAGTTAAATACATCCCTGATGCATCCGGAAACTACTCCTTTGGCAACCCTTTCATTTTAGGTACGGAACTGGATCGTTATAATCCTCCGGGATGGAGTTTTTGGCAGGGAGGTAGTAATATGGCCTTTTGTGCTAAACCAGGCACAGCTGGCGGCAATGCTAAACCAGAGACAACTGCCGGCGGTTTTAACGATGGCAAATGGCACACTGTGGCCGGAACAATTGTCAATACAGGGACATCACAAACGGTAAATATATTTAAAGATGGCTTAAAACAAGGAACCTCCACACAACCAATGCCTACAGGACTTGACAGCATACACAGCACATTGCCGCTGGCTCTTGGTTATCGCGTAGGAGCACCAAAAGATCCGTTTGGTACCAGAGTAGATCCTAATTTGTATATTAACGATATAAGAATCTGGAAGACCGTATTGCCCGATAGTATCCTGTTTAACTATGTGTCACTTAAAGATGCTACCCAGCATCCTTACTACAGCAGCATGGTGGGGTATTGGCCTTGTGATGAAGGAGGTGGTGATACGCTTAAATCAAAACTGGCGACTGCAGCTAATTTCATTGCAAGCAAAGCGCCTGGCGCAGTAGCTAAGTGGTATTTATTGAATGACGCTCCTCAAACATTTGGAACTCCTACCGGAGATCCTTTGACAAGAAATACAAGTCTTTTCCCTAATGTTTTGTACTGGTTCAATGTGCCGGTTAGTGCGGGATGGAAACCAGCGTTGGACTATGGTGCATGGCTTGATCAATATTTAGTTGAATTTTCGAGATAAGAGTAAAAAAACGAATAAAGAATATCAAAAATCATTCGCAACGCTGCAGTAAAATTGCAGTCGTTGCGAGCATGAATGTTATAATGAAACGATTATTATTTGTCGCAGCGACTGTTTTATTAAACCTTACATCTTTTTCACAAACAGGTCCTTCATGGGGCCCGTATATAGGTGCAAAATTTGCAGGCAAACAAGAGGCAGACTTGTTAATGGCAGACGTTAGAGTAACGCCGGAAGCCAACGCACCTTACACATATAGTTGCAGCATTCAATTTAAGCTGGGAAAAAGCGGTGGTTATTGCGGTATTCAAAATAAAAATAGTAACGCCAGTACCAGCAAACCATTGAACAATATCTTTTCAGTATGGGATTTCCCTAATAAAGTTCAAATACATGCATCCTATAAAGATCCTATGACTTTTGTCGGTGGCTTTGGTGGAGAAGGAACAGGATTGCATTCACATTGCGATTTTGGAGGCGTTCAGGGCCAATGGTACACGAGCGTGGTACGCCGATGGTATACAGGTGGAGATAAAACCCAGGTTGGATATTTTATCTATGATCATACAAAAAATGAATGGCGCCATTATGTGACCTTCGACGTTCCTGAAGCTGATGCTAAATTGGGAAGTGGCATCTCGAGTTTTTTGGAAAACTTTGCTGATCAACGTAAACGCCCAAGAATTACAGAATATAAAAGTTATTGGTTACTGACCACTGGTAACGAATGGCGTCACGCAGATTCTCTCAAAGCAGACGCTGGGAAGAATGGGTTTTGGGACGCTAAATTATTAGGCAATGATGGCATTCGCCTTACATCATGTGGTCAATGGGATTCTACAGAAAAAAAGCCAATAACTTTTCCTGTTACAGAAACAGCCACAGCACCTGCTGTCATTAAACCTGCTGGTATTTACGATTTAGGTGCATTCTACGACAAAGGCGAGAAAATGATTTATGTAGACTGGTCCATAGAAGCATCTTGTGCGCCACAGTTATCGTACAGTATTGCCGTATATGATAACCCCCAGAAAACAGGAGCTCCCATTGTAAAAAAAGAAGGTACCGATCCTGATATTAGAAGCGTCGCATTGGCGGCAACGAATTTATCAACGACAGAAAAATCATATTACATAACGTTGACCCTAAATGATATCTTCAATCAGTCTTCAAAAGCAAAAGAATTTATATTGAAAGACTTAAAACCGTAGTTCATTGACAAAATACATCAATGAAAAAGTACTACTTCTTATTAAGCGCTTTACTATTCAGTGTCCTGTTATTTGCGCAGAACGATTCCATTGCGTTATCGCAAGCGCAATGGGCCGTTAAAAAATTGAATACACAGGTTTACTGGAAAACAGCGCATTTAACACAGCATGATTTGTTTGCTGCAAACGAAAATATCAGTCTGATCATTATTCCGCCACATTCAAATAGTGTGAAGCTGGTGGTTGGCTATTCTGATTCTTTAGAAACAACCTCGCAACAAGCTTTGAGATACAATGCGCTTGCAGGTATTAACGGGTCATTTTTCAAAATGCGCGGTGCAGATCCAGATGACCATTCGCAATTGAACCATGTGCCCAAACTGGAACCCTCTAAGCTTTCGTATAACCGCGCTGAAACCTACTTGCGTAAGGATAGTCAATTAGTAGCTCCTAACAAAGTAGTTGCCAAACAGACAGCCCGCCGAAGAGATCAACAGGGCTCCGTAGCCATCGGTGACACAAGCTTGGCCATATTACAGGCCGACACGGTTAATTTTGGTTGGGAAAATAGTATTGCCTCCAGAGACATCATGACATCAGGACCGTTGTTACTTTTGGAAGGCAAAAATACGCCCATACCAGCAGATGATTTTAGCCAAAAAAGACATCCGCGTACGGCCGTTGGTAAAATGGCTGATGGTTCTATCATGTTATTGGTAGTAGATGGGCGCTTCGAAGAATCAGCAGGTATGAGCCTTATCGAACTTCAGCAAATTATGCGGTGGCTGGGTTGTGTCTCTGCACTTAACCTGGATGGTGGCGGGTCATCTACAATGTATATAAAAGGAGAACCTGAGCATGGAGTAGTGAACTATCCTTCTGACAATAAGAAATTTGATCATAATGGTGAACGTGAAGTGGCAAATACCATATTGATTGTTCCATGCATTTAGCTGTCGCAAAGGTTGATGCGCTGATACTTTGCTATCACCTTCAGTTCAGTCATATGCAAAAACCGGGAATGCAATTGTTCTCAAACTATGCGGTATATTGGTTATTTATAAAGTCGATGATGATTTTCTTAGACTCATCCGCATTGTTGTTATGTACCTTTTCAACTAAAGGAGTAAATTCATCATTATAATGAAAAAGTATTTTTTAGCGACCTTACTATTTATAGGATTTGGCACGATCAATTATGCTCAAAACGTGACGTCCGCTACGACCGCTGTACAGAAACAAGATGACGTGAAATTTGATTTCATTTGCCATCCATATTTGCAAAATATGACCACTTCAGGTGTATCCATATTTTGGTTAATGAACAAGAATTGTACGAGCTGGATTGAATTTGGTGAAACCCAGGCATTGGGTAAAAAAGCGGTTAACTCTTCCAACGGACAAATTGATGCTAATTCTGAAATTCAAAAAATAGCAATTGAGAACTTAGTTCCCGGCAAAACTTATTATTACAGAACAGCTTCGAAAAGTATCGTGAAATATGAATCATATAAGGTAGTGTTTAAAGATACAGTGTACAGCGACCTACATACGTTTACATTGCCTGCTGAAAAAGTTTCAAAATTTTCGTTTTTAGTGTTTAATGACATACACAATAAGTGTGAATATCTCAAGGAGGTCATGACCCATGAAAAGGATTTCGATTTTGTGATTTTCAACGGAGATGTTGTTGCTGACATAATGAGCGAAAAGCAGATTTATGGCAACTTTCTTGATAAGATTTCCGGTTTCTTTGGCGCACAAAAACCATTTATTTATGAACGCGGTAATCATGAAACCCGCGGTGGATACACACGGTCGCTGATCAAATATTTTGACTATCCTGCTAATCAATATTATTATAATTTCCTCTACGGTAATACGAATTTTACATTTCTTGACTGCGGAGAAGATAAAGAAGATAACAAGTATGAAAGTTATTTTGGGCTTGCAGACTATGATGCGTACAGAAAAAAACAAGCCGAGTGGTATAGCAGTTTAATTCAAACTAAAGAATATAAAAAAGCTGTAAACAGAATCATCTGCTCGCATATACCGATTTATAAAACCTACGTTAATGATAAAGACGGTGGAGGAGATTGGCATGGCGCTGCTGATCTAAGAACTAATTTTTTGCCGCTTTTTCAGCAAACTAAAATTGACCTGATGCTAAACGGGCATACACATATGCCCCGTCTTCTAACGCCGGGACAAGCGGAAAGCCCATATTTTGTCGCAATTGGCGGATCCCCCATTTATGAAAATTATTCAGAACCTAAAAGGTTTACAGCCTATACGCTGGTAGAAATAAATGGCAACAAGATAACCGTTACACTTAAAAAGCCTGACGGAAGTATTATTGATAAAGCCGAAGTGAAATAGATTAGCAAACACGGCTTGCGCATGCCGTCCGGTGCAAATAATGTAGACAAGGATTGGTTTAAAACAACCGATCCTTTCTTGCTTTTTCCAAAAAATCTACATGAGGCGCAAATGAAATTCAGGACCAAAATTCAGTATAAAACAGGATTTAATATCAAAAAACTATGAAGAGAAATGTGCTTGTACTTCTGTTGACCTATTTAAGTTTTTTTAAAGGGTTTACTCAATCGACCAGGACAGAAGAGAACTTTGATGCAGACTGGTTATTTGCTCGTTACGGCTTACAAGCTGATGGCTCCAGAATTTCCGAGCCGACAGATTCTTCATTGCTCGCAAGCACATCATTTGATGATTCAAACTGGAGAAAACTTAGGTTGCCACACGATTGGGCAGTGGAATGCAATTTCAGGGCTGATCTGGACGGAAGAACCGGTAAGTTACCATGGCGTGCTATCGGTTGGTATCGCAAACATTTTAATGTGCCATCAACCGAAAAAGGGAAACAATTTTATATTGACTTTGATGGCGCAATGGCTAATGCTGAAGTTTGGCTCAATGGAAATAAAATTGGTGAACAGCCCTACGGCTACACATCATTTAGAGTAGATCTTACGCCGTATATATCGTTGGGAAAAGAAAATGTTTTGGCAGTTCGTTTAAATACCGAAGAATGGGGATCTCGCTGGTACCCTGGTGGCGGCATTTATCGTCATGTACATTTAGTAAAAACCGAGCCTGTTCATGTGGCACAATGGGGCGTTTCCGTAAATACTCCGGAGATCACAAATGAATATGGAATGGCATCTGTGAATGTTTCAGTTTTGAATAATCTGGCAAAGACCGTGCAATTAAAATATACGGTTGATATTTATGAACTAAATAAAAATGGTGATGCTGGCCGGAAAGTTGTGACAAGTAATAAACAAGATTTGGAGATCAAAGCTAATCAAAGCTCCACAGGGAATGTAATGCTAAAAGTCGCCAATCCAAAATTGTGGGATCTATCAAATACAAATCGTTACATGGTTCGCGTTTCTGTATTAAGTGAAAACAAACCAGTTGATAAATACGAGACTTTCTTTGGTTTTAGAACGATTCGATTTACGCATGACAATGGATTTTTACTGAACGGAAAAAGAGTTCAGCTTCAGGGGACATGTAATCACGGAGATTTAGGTGCACTGGGCGCAGCGGCTAATATTCACGGGTTACAAAGGCAGCTTTCCATATTAAAAAGTATGGGATGCAATGCTTTGAGAACCTCTCACAATCCGCCTGATCCGGAACTATTGGAGCTTGCAGATAAAATGGGTTTTTTAGTAATGGATGAAGCATTTGATTGTTTTAAAATCAGCAAGGATGACAAGAGCAATGGAAAAGATTATGCACGTCTGTTTGATAAATGGCATGAAAAAGATTTGAGCGCTTTGGTAAAACGGGACAGGAATCACCCAAGTGTAATTCTGTGGAGCATGGGAAATGAAATTCCTGAACAACATTATCCTGATAAGTTTTATTTGTTTGAAGAACTGAAAAATATAATCAGGAAGTACGATACTTCGCGCCCTGTCACTTGCGGTGTATCTTTTCCCAAAAACACTGCTTTCAATGGAGTAGAATTAGTGATGGATGTTCATGGAATGAACTATCCTCCTAATAAATCATATGGCAGCCCGGATTTATACGAACGATTCCTTAATTTCAAAGGACATGAAAATCTGCCGGGATTTGCCAGTGAAAGCTCTTCAACAATAAGTACGCGGGGAGAATATTTTTCTAAAAATTTTCAAGTATCTTCTTATGACTTACGCCAGCCCGGTTGGGGTACCTTGCCTGATGAAGATTTTGCAGCGCTGGATAAATCACCCGGGATATGTGGCGAATTCGTCTGGACCGGTTTTGATTATTTAGGTGAACCTACACCGTTTAATAGTGATGCTTCTATTTTATTAAATTATAATGGCCTGAGCAAGGAAGAGCTTGAGAAGAAAAAAGCGGAACTGGAAAAGATCGAAAAAAATCGCCCACCATCAAGAAGCAGTTATTTTGGAATAATAGATTTGGCGGGGTTTCCCAAAGACCGTTATTATTTATATCAATCAAGATGGAATCCTGATGTGCCAATGGTTCACATATTACCACATTGGAATTTCCCGGATAGAGTAGGAAAGATAACACCAGTATTCATCTATACTTCAGGCGATGAAGCTGAATTGTTTTTGAATGGAAAATCGTTGGGAAGAAAAAAGAAACAGCCATACGAATATCGTTTACGTTGGGACAGTGTAAGCTATCAGCCAGGAGAGCTAAAAGCAGTTGCTTATAAAAATGGTAAGCGCTGGGCAGAATCTTTGGTAAAAACAACAGAAGCACCCGCTAAGCTGAAAATATCAGCAGATAAATCTGTCATTAAATCAGATGGGGAGGATCTTATTTTTGTAACAATTTCTGTTACTGATAAAAATGGTGCAATGGTTCCAACGGCAAACAATATAATTTCCTGTAAAGTGGAAGGACCCGGAGAAATAGTCGCGACAGACAATGGCGATGCTACCTGCCTCATTGGATTTACTAATCCTGTGCGTCCGGCCTTCAATGGATTAATGCTTGCTATCGTAAAAGCAAAAGCAAATCAGTCAGGTAAATTGAAACTGATCGTTGAATCTGAAGGTTTAGGAAAAAGTAGTGTAACAATAGATGTGAAAAGCCTCACTCACTAGCCATTTTGCGCCTTCGAAATTTTAAAAACGATACATCAAGAAAGAGGATTGAATTAATTTCAATCCTCTTTTTTAATGTAGTAAAGAAATACTTCAGCCCAGAGGGTCCTGTACTTGGTACTTTTTAAAAAACAAATAAACTAAGACATGCTTTTTTACGATTTTTTATATTATCTGATTTATAGGTTCTATTCTAGTTATAACGAAAAGGGTGCCGCATCTACATCTGCAGGGATTATAGGTGGATTCCAAGCCTTGAATGTGTTTACAATAGTGTTGGTTTTCAAACTGCCAGATGCAAAAAATGTAGAAATAAATAAGCTTTTTGTAATCACCCTGTGTATAATCTTTCAAATTACCACCTACATTAGATATATATATCGCGAAAATCACTCTGTTGATGTGATTGAAAAGCAGTGGCGAAATAAGTCACAATCTTCAAGAAAGAAAATAAGTACATTCCTGCTCCTTTATGGACTAATAAGTATTGTGAGTGCATTCGGGTTAGCTATATATATAGGGTCATTTAAATAGAATATATATACCGCCGCTATGGAGGCGCGAATAAGCTAAGGATGAGTATTTTATATAATTGCAAATCGAACACCAACGGATGGAAGTTGCAATTTTAACATGCGCTTAAGTGGGCGATCCAATTACCCAATGCCTTGGTTCGTGTCCTCACGAACCATGTTGAATTTATAAACTAATGTTGAGGTTTATTCGTCGAGCCAGAACTGAACCTGGGATTTGCAATTAGCTGATGTTATAATGCCAAGCTAAACTTGCATAAAACCCCATGTTATAAGCTGCTTTGTCTGTCAAGGTAGGTTTGTGTAATGAATAAAAGTTGTTCCGGGTTGTCCATTGCCTTGATGTATTTAATTGTTTCGTGAGCATCAAAGTTTTCGTCCAGATATTTTTTGCCATTTACTGTAATCTCATATTTATTTGGCGTTCCATTATCAAAATCTTGAACTACAACAATTAGGCTATTGTCAAGCAAAGGTTTTAAGTTTTCTGTCATTTTTGCTGGGAAGTCTGCTTTATCATAAACTTTAACCATTGTGTAAATATCTCGGATTCCAGGGTCGCAAGAAATTAGAAATAAAATCAACTTTTGTTTGGTTGTCATGCAGTGTCAGTAATTGTTTATTTCTTTAAACTTGTGCAGATACTCAAAGAATTTAATAAATCCTTGCTCTGATCCAAATTCAGAATGAAGTTGTCCGAACCAACTCATCGTATTTTCATATTCTTCTTTAAACTCGTCTTTTAGAAATAATGAAAACTGGTCAAACTTTTCCATGTTTTTGACTTCAGACTTTGTTTCTGCTGCTAATAATTTATAACCTGCAATAAAACTATACAGGTAATCTAAGTTTCTATTTAAAAGAAATAAGCCTGTCCGTTTTTCTATTGCATCAAGAATTTGAAAAATGTCAGTACCGTCTTCGTATAGTTTGTCCATAGTTTGGTCGTCCTAAAATGGCTTATAAAGTTAAGTTGTCTGTGAACCAGTCATAGCCTTCGATTTTTCTATATTCAGCAGGCATAAAGCTTAGTCGTTTTAAAACTTTGTGATTGTCGCTGTATGGCAGATTATTCGATATAATAAATTTTCCTGTCTTCTCTCCTTTGCCGTTTTTCTCATAATAAATGTACTCTATAGTATCAACCGCTTCCTTATTCCATTTGTATTTGTACATCTCCGTTTCACCGGGATGCCCGTAACATACGCCTCGAACAATTTGCTCTTTTGGTGAAAATGTTGGATTGATAAACTCAAAGCTGTTGGAAAACGACTTCTTGTCTGACCTTAATAAATAAACATTACTGAAAGCCTTTAGGCAACAGCCGGTTCTGCCATACCAGTTTACAACGAAGTCTTTTAAACCGTCTCCATTGATGTCACGAATAGTGTCACTGGTATATTCAAGTGCCCACTGTTTATGGAAAAGTATCTTTTGATATAGTTGATTTTTCTTCAAGAAAATGTCAATGTAAATAGAACTTGGTGTTGTTCTTCTAATTATCAAATTCGGAAGTTCATTTGAAAAATAAAAATCACTCTTTATGTCAACGTCCACCTGATACGAACTATCCGGCATTGTTGAAACATAGCTCATTTTATATCTATCCTGTCCCTTTCTTTGTTCAACAATTTTAATTGCTTCGCTTAAAACTTTATCGTCGTTTATGCTGTCAAGCTTTTCTTGTTCGTCAATCTGTTTTCTTTTTTCAAGTCTTTCTTCCTCTTTCTTGTCAACGAAGGTTTTTGTGTCACTGTGATTAGCTGCAACCGTTTTCTTCTCATTTGCTTGTCTGCACGAAATGAAGAGTAGAAGTATCGCAATTGCAAAAATGTGGGTTGTTGCCTTCATAGGGTTACCATTAACGTTCTGGGCTTTGCGAAGGTTGGGTATTAGCATTCCTTCTGTTCGCTTGGCCACAAAAGTGGTCGATTAGTTAAAGCCAAATTACTGAAGCTGGGTCAGAATTCCTACTGCCGATGGGCCAGTTCCTTCTGCCCAACTTTTGCAAAACCCTTGTTGGCTGCTGCTCTTCTTCAATTATTCAATAAGCGAACTTAAAAGTGTCACCCTCGGCTAATTTGCCTTTGGATAGAGTGATCTTAATTTTTTCGTCGGCCGACAAGCCACATGTTTGTCCACTTTTGAACGCTACGTCATAGTCAAGAACATAGTGGGTCATATTAAAAAGAAATCCTCTAATATCTTCCAGGTCTTTTGATGAGTTAAGAATTTCCATTTCTGTCTTGCCAAACTCTTTAAGTCCATAAGTATAACCTGAATTTCCTTTGTCATTAGTTTGCAAACCGAAATAAATCCAAAGATTAAGTGGTAAATAGTCATCTGTCATACGTGATGCTTCTTTTAGGTAGTCAACTTTGGGAACAAGTATTGACTGGTTTCCTTTGTAGACGCCAATGGCGTTTGTTGTCCTTAGTAAGGAGCAGAGAACTTGAGTGAATATTTTGAAACGTGCAATTTGATTTTGTTTGCTACCCATAACTGAAATTATTAAATGACTTTTATGATCTTTTGTGTCATTTAATGCATTAACCCAATTGTATGCATACTCTGCAGTTCCCTCAATATCACCGGAAGGGATAGGGGTCGGAATGTGTCCTACTATTACAGTTTGTCCAGCAATGGTTAATACGGCGGAAGAATTGTCGCCAAGCGATTCCTGAATTTCATTGTCATAGGTTGAATTATAATCCTCAACAAGATTGTCGAGGTTAAAGGGATCTATGTCATTAAGCATGATCATTCCCAGAATGATTTTGCTATCTGGTTTGTCGTCTTTTATTTTCTTTTTCCAAAGCATAGGGTTGTGTCTTTAGAGTTGCAGCCAACTAATAAAAATACGCATGTTTGTCATCTCTCAATACTTGCGGAAATATTTTTTAAACGTTGATATCCAACAAAATATTTTTATTTACGCAAGTGAGAATTATATAATGCAAGTTTCGCAAATACAATTTTGATTAATCCAGTTTCATTGCTAAATACCAGGAATCAAGCTACTGAAAGTAAAATGAGCTAAAAACAAAAAAGGCTCACATTGCTGTGAACCTTTTCGCGGACCGGACGGGACTCGAACCCGCGACCTCCGCCGTGACAGGGCGGCATTCTAACCAACTGAACTACCGATCCAAGAACTTTGCCTTTCAACGTTTTGCGTTACCGCTGTATCGTTTTGGGAGTGCAAATATAAGGCGATTTTCTTTTTCCAAACAAATCTTTTTTAAAAAAATTTTCAACCCTTATTTTTACACTTCATTACTCAATTATGCCAGACAATAAAAATCGACAATTTCTTGATTTCGAAAAACCTGTTAAGGAAATCTTTGATGAGATCGAAAAACTAAAGCAAACTGAAGAGAAGACAAAAGTTGACTTATCTGACTCCATTAAAAAACTGGAGGATCAAGTTATAGAGAAAAGAAAAAATATTACCAGCAACCTTACCGCGTGGCAAAAGGTGCAGCTCAGCCGTCACCCGGACAGACCTTACACACTTAAGTATATCCAAAAGATGAGCACCAATTTTATTGAGCTGTTTGGTGATCGCAATGTGAAAGATGACAAAGCCATTGTTGGTGGATTTGCTCAACTTGAAGGCGAAACAGTTATGCTCATTGGGCATCAAAAAGGGATCAATACAAAAATGCGCCAGTTGCGCAATTTTGGTATGGCCAATCCGGAAGGCTACAGAAAAGCTTTGCGCCTTATGAAGCTTGCCGAAAAGTTCAACAAGCCAATTGTTACTTTGATAGATACTCCGGGTGCTTATCCGGGTATGGAAGCAGAGGAGCGTGGACAAGGTGAAGCTATTGCACGCAATATTTATGAAATGATGCGTCTTAAAGTACCTGTGATCTGTGTGATCATTGGTGAAGGTGCGTCTGGCGGTGCATTAGGAATAGGCGTTGGCGACCGCATTTTTATGCTGGAAAATTCCTGGTACACAGTTATCTCTCCTGAAAACTGTAGTTCTATTTTGTGGAGAAGCTGGGAAATGAAAGAGAAAGCAGCAGAAGAGCTGAAGCTTACTTCAGATTACATGCATAAATTTGGTTTGGTAGACACTATAGTTCCGGAACCTCTTGGAGGCGCTCATTGGAACTATGATGAGGCTGCAGAAAATCTAAAGAATCAAATCATAGCTACGCTCAAAGAACTTAAACAAATACCTGCTGAAGACCGAATTAATCAGCGTATTGAGAAGTTCAGCAAAATGGGCTTCTGGGACGAGGTAGCGTCTTAAGAAAATTGAAATTAAATCGTAGGGGCTAATCACATTGGCCCATATACGGCCGAAGAGCCGCATACAAATAACATATATTAATTAGAAATGTCACTCAAAACACAACTAAGAGGAACAGGTGTTGCGTTAGTTACTCCTTTTACCGCCGATGAAAATATTGACTTTCCGGCATTAGAAAAATTGATCGATTTTGTGATTTCAAACGGTGTGGAATATGTGGTAAGTCTTGGCACCACAGGTGAAACACCTACTTTAAGCAAGCAGGAAAAAATCGATATCATCAACTTTACATACGAGAAGGTAAACGGTAAGGTACCCATAGTTGTGGGCGTTGGCGGAAATAATACCAAGGCTGTAGTGAACGATTTACAAACACTTCCGCTTGATAAAGCAGTGGCTGTATTAAGCGCAAGTCCTTACTACAACAAGCCTTCACAGGAAGGTATTTTCCTTCATTACAAAGCATTGGCAGAGGCTTCGCCAAAACCAATTTTGTTGTACAATGTTCCGGGAAGAACAGGAAGAAATATGGAAGCTTCTACTACCCTGAGACTTGCGCACGAGGTAAAGAACATTGCCGGTATCAAAGAAGCTGCAAACAATATGGTGCAGTGCATGCAAATATTGAAAGATAAACCCGCAGACTTTTTGGTTGTAAGTGGCGACGATGACCTGGTATTGCCTCAGCTTTCATGCGGCATGGATGGCGTTATCAGCGTTGCGGCTAACTGTCTTCCAAAGGCATTTACAGAAATGGTACGCAAAGGTTTGAGTGGTGATTTTGCTGGGGCAAAAAAATTGAACGATACTTTACTGGAAGCGTACAGTTTGCTTTTCGCAGAAAACAATCCTGCCGGAGTGAAAGCATTTTTGACAGAACTGGGACTTATTCAAAATCACCTTCGTTTGCCGATGGTTCCACTGAGCAGCGGGTTGCACGAAAAAGTGAAAGCGTTTTTGAAAAAATAGTTTTTAAACTTTCTGATATTTAAGCGAAGAGTCCCGATTTAAAACCGGGACTCTTCGCTTTTTTTATTATTTTGATTGGTACATAATTATTGCGGCTACATCGTCGAATCTGCTAATCATAAAATATTTGCCATGTCCAATTTTTATCCCCGCCGGAAATTTATTAGAAATGTTTCACTCGGCACGCTAGCATTAGTGCCTGGTATTTCTGCAATCGCAGCATACGCAAAAAGTAAAGACAAAAAATTAGGCGTAGCACTTGTGGGGCTTGGTAATTATAGTACGCATCAACTGGCGCCAGCTTTGCAACAATGCGAACATTGTTATCTCGCAGGCATTGTAACGGGTACACCAGCGAAGGAAAAAATATGGGCAGAAAAATACAGCATTCCGCAAAAAAATATTTACAACTATCAAAATTTCGATTCCATTGCAGATAACAAGGATATCGATATTGTATATGTTGTGCTGCCGGTTGCAATGCATAAAGAATATACAATCAGAGCTGCCAGGGCCGGCAAACACGTTATTTGCGAGAAGCCAATGGCGGTAAGTGTTGCAGATTGCCGGGAAATGATTGATGCTTGTAAAAAAGCAAACAAAATGCTATCGATCGGGTACCGTTTGCATTTTGAGCCATTCAATATGGAAATGATGCGGCTCGGACAGAAACGGGTTTTTGGAAATATAATAAAGATAAACTCCAGCAACGGCTTTATATGGGGAGGGGATCCTAACGCGTGGCGCCTTAAGAAAGCTTTGGCCGGTGGCGGAGGATTGATGGACATGGGCGTATACGTAATTCAGGGCGCAAGATATACAACAGGAGAGGAGCCACTTTCTGTAAGTGCAAGGGAAATAAAAACCAACCCAAATCTGTTTAAAGAAGTTGACGAAACGGTTGTTTGGGAAATGAAATTTCCCGGCGGTGCCATTGCAAACTGTCGTTCAAGCTATAACGAGAATGCTAATTTCCTTCGTGCCGAAGCGCAGAAGGGTTGGTTTGAACTGTCGGAAGCTTATCGATACGGTGGAATGGTTGGTGCAACGACTAATGGCAGCATGAGCTTTTCCAACATTAATCAGCAAGCTGCACAAATGGATGACTTTGCACAATGTATTATGCAAAACAAACCTACGCGGGTGCCAGGCGAAATGGGACTACAAGACATTAGAATCGTAGAAGCAATTTATAGAAGCATTGTAAGCGGGAAGGAAGAGCGTGTTTGAATTTGAAAATTTGAGGATTTGAAAATTTGAAAATGCATTCTGCGCATTCCGTATGAATTTTGCTCAAACTTTTTTAAGCAGCATAATAGGAGAGAATCCTATTATAACAGTGTCCTAATTTTCAAATTTTCAAATCCTCAAATTTTCAAATTAATTTACTCTCTAACAATTTTCTCCACTCTCGTACCTGCATCTGTAGTAATTACCAAAACGTACACGCCACTGCTGATGCCTGATATATAGAGTGTGTTTTGTTTACCTGAGGTTTTAGTAAACGTTAGTCTTTTACCCGTCATGTCTTTTAATTCAATCGACGAACAATTTGCCGATGTTTTGATGTACACCATGTTTCCCGTTGCGGGAATAGGATAGATCGATACATCGAAATTGTTTTGATTATAGCTGATGGCACGGATCTGCGAATATGTGTATCGTCCATCGAGATCCGTCATTTTTAATCTGTAGTAGTTTTTACCGGTTGCCAGATTGTCGTCGACAAAACTATAATTGTTTATCACAGTACCATTGTTCTTTGCAGGCACGGCGCCAATTTGTTTGAACTGAATGCCATCCAAACTTTTTTCAATAATAAAAGACTGTGTATTGATTTCCTTTGTTGTTTGCCAGTTTAAAATGCCTTTCGCATTTTTTACATCAGCAGTGAATGCGAGTAAAGTTAGCGGCAAAGGAACATCATTGTTTGGTCCTCCATTGTTGATCCAGAATTCAGAAAATCTATCAACCTTGTATTCTGCATAATAGCCATTATTATACGGCATCACCGTTACCTGCGAGTGTGGCAGAATAAATTTGAAAATGCCGGTACTTGAAATATTGTTGTCTAATGAACAATCCTCTTCCGTAGGCAAACCGCTGTATTGTGTTACGCCGCTTGAATACGGATCAACAATGGTAGTGCAGGTACTGCAGCCTGTCGCATTCATTAGTTTTTTTGATTCAGAATCGAGGAAATAAAAACGAACGCTAACGCTGTCTGTTGGTGCATTTTCAGGCGAGACAACAATATTTCTGTCCAGATAATATTGGCTCCTGGAAATTCTCACCAATGTACCGGGATTAAAGAAAACTTTTGCAGTTGTGTTGCCAAGATTCTGACCGTGAGGATTGACCGATGCAACACGTTTGCCGGAGGCATCGTTAAAATCTATCCATTGATTTCCGCTGACAACGTTGGTAGTGCCCGTTGTGAGATCCGGGCCGCTATAAATATCAGCTTTATCAAAAATGGTAACATCGTCAATGCCGACTCCGTCAAATGTGGCTCCTGGATCACTGTTCATTACGAATCTTAAATGTAATCTTGAAGATTTGGGAAGATCATAGCTCGCTACGTGCCACGTAGTAAGAGACGGAATTTGCCAGATATTTTTGCTTGAGTTATTATACCAGTTTGTACCACTGTTGGGAACACCCAGCTTCGACCAGCTTGATCCGTCGATGCTGTATTCTACCCAATGAGCATCACAGTCGCAATTTTCCAGTTGGAAGATATGGCTAAATGAAAGCATTGGATTTGCCATGCCGCTCACATCAAAACAAGGTGAATACAGATAAGACAATTCATTATCATTGTAGTTGCCAGTAAGATTCGTGGTCCATATTTTAGAACCGTTGGCTGCTTTATTGATAACAGGTTTTGATGGTGCGCCCCAGGCCCAGCTATTGTTTGAGCCATCTGAATACCAGTGGCCATCATTGTTTTCAAAACCCTCTACATACGGAAACGTGTTGATGAATGGAACTGTATGGAAGTTAATAGTATGTAGTGTGTCATTGCCGGGATAATTATCCCCCGGATTTTTTACCCACGCTTTAATTGCATATTGCTGAAATGCAGATAGATCCGCGGTATGAACAAAAGTGTAAGTCATTTCTCCCGGAGGAACAGTTCCAATTATCTCAGTAGTTGTTGCGCCGTTTATGCTCATCGTAGCAGGAACATTTGACAACGTTGTGCCTGTGTAATTTTTAAGATGTATGGAAACCGTTTCTGCGCTTCCAAATTGGCAAATGTTTGACGTGTCTGGCGCAACAAATGAGAGCACACCAATATCATTTGACGATTTGGTAATGGTTACATCATCGAAAGAGTAGCCATCATCAATGTTGCCAGCGGGTGTAACGGAATTGGCAGACGTATAGCCTTGTGTCCCAAATCTTACCTGGAAGCTGCTGCTGACTTTTTGAGCTGCTGCAGTCAGCACTTCTGTAATGTTTGTGCTGATGGCAGGTTTGTAAATATCGAAATCGCTGGCGTTTGCAGGTAAGGTATAAACGGGTAGCCAGGATGATGTATCACTTCCACGTATCCAAACCCGGTTGCCCGCAAGTGTAAAATCTACTCCATGATTTTTATAAAAGAAATCGAGCCACAATTGATCCGCAAGGCTGTATGAAGATAAATTGAAAGTAAGGGTCAGACTATCTGTCGAAGCAAATGTGTTATAAATATACTGATCCATTGTAGCACAGCGGTTGCCAGATCTTGCAAAACCTGTATTCACAAAAGTTCTTAATCTTCCAAGAGATGAATTGGTATTGAAATCGCCGCGATCAAGCCCCTCAAGACCAAACTTTTTAGTCTGTACAGTTTGGCTTGCGCTTGTTTCAAAATCTTCTGTCAAAGAAGGAGAAAGCGTGACCGGATCATTTGCCAATTGCTGAATGGTTGTTGTTAAAGTATCATCATTCGGGAATTGATCTCCGGCGTGCTTTATCCAGGTCTTAAACTGATAGGTGCCCGGTGCAGAGAAATCATAGGTTGAGGCAAATGCATAAATTGTTGTACCTCCGGCAGGAATAGTAACATTACTTGTTTCTGTAACGATAGGTCCCGAATTCACTTGGTACGATATATCATAGCTCGATGTGCCGGTAGTCACATCATCACCATTTCGTAAGCGAACCTGAATCGCATTACCCGGTTTTAACGCAGTTGAAGTAAACGCCCTGCCAGTTACCGGAGAGAGAATCGAATCCATCATTAAATTGTTATCGAGAATTGAAATGTCACATGGACCCGCTGAGGCATTCGCTGATTGAAGATATGATCTCCGGCCAGCCACACCGTTAACAACGGGCTCGACAGCAAAATAATAAGTACTGTCTTTGTTCGCGCTCCAATAAATACTAGTGGCTGTGGTATTAAGAACATTCTGCAGAGTACTGCCTTTTAGCATATACAGATTGTAAGAGGTCGTGATCGGCGATAAGTTTGTCCAGGCTATTTGCAGCGTTCCTGCACAAATGGAGTTCGCTGTCAGGCCGGGTTGAGGCAAGATTGTAAAATTGTTATCACTTATGTCGCTATAGCCTACATTGTTTCTCGTTACTCTGATAAGTGCCTTTGTAGAATGTATCGTTATGTCTGACGGAATGTTCCAATCCAGCAGTGTACTATCAGGGGCAACATCATTGCGAATGTTTATCCATGTGGTTCCATTGTCTAGCGAATAGTCTACACTAAATGTATTAACATCATTACCATAGTAACTCCATCTCAACTTTTCTGTGGTATTAGGTAAAAAGGTTTCGCCGCCGAAGGGATATTCAACTGTTACTGACGGCGGAATTATCTGGTATGCGACTACATAATTCTGAGGGCCGGTTGTAACGTTTGTGCCTGTAACATTTATTGTAAAATCTCCTGCGGCGGAATTATTGACTACAACTTGTTCTATGTTATTTAAATTATCAACGCCTTCAACTGCGGTTGCCGTAGGATTCGCCGGATTAGGAGTCAAAGGCCTGTGCAAGGTGCTGGAAGCATCGGTTACTGTGAGATCAAGATTGTTTATTAATGCACTTACAGCATTGGGCAATGCGGCTGGATCTGCCCAGTATAGCATGATCTTTACCTGGGCGCCGGCTGGTATATTATTAATCGTTCGCGTTTGTACAGACCCGTTAGTAGCGGCGTTGATAAAATAGGTGTTGTTTTCCAAAGCCTCAACTGCCCTTCGTGCATTAAGGTTGCCGAAGCCGTAAGCGTAGTCGGGGCCTGCAAGACCTTTGTCTTCTGCTCCATTGCAAACAACTGCTTTAATGAGAGAAGCCTCTGGATTTGCGCCCCCGTGTAGTTGCCTGTATCGCTCGTATAATAGCGCCAGTGTTCCTGTTACCGTAGGTGATGACATGCTGGTACCTGTCAGTGTGCTGTAGCTGTTATTTGGATATGTTGATATGATCGCAGTGCCTCCCGCTACAATCTCTGGTTTCAATCGGCCATCGTCTACAGGTCCGCGACTTGATCCGGGGTTAATTTGATAATTGTTAATGTTGTCAATATTCCCGACCGTTAAAACGTTTTTGGCACATTGATACCCCGATTTGATAGTGCCGTAACTTCCCGGAAATGGGGCACACGTGAGCGTGCCATCGTTACCCGCTGCAAATACATGCAGAAGGTTTGGGTATGTGGCAAGTTGGTCATCAACATAATTGCTAAGAGCGTCATACGCACCGTCCCCCGGACAATTATTTGCTCCGGAAAAATAGGAGTTGTTGGTTACCACCATGTGATTGTCGGAAATATACACAGGCGCAAAAGCAATAATGTTGCTGAAATATTGATTTAACAGAGTGGCCTGGGGAGCCATTCCTTTATATCTTGGGTCAACTATGCCGCCTCCGCCAACTGTGCCGGAAACGTGCGTTCCATGGAGCTCAGGGCCAGAGGGTGTTCTTACCAGGAGTCTGTTTTCGAAATCTATATGAGTATTTGGATTTGCATTGTCACCAATCCCAACCGTTACGTTTTTGCCTGTAAGATTTCTTCCTGAAATAGACTGCAATGCATCGACCGATTGTGCTGCCCGGTTGTTGTAATTAAGCGGAACATCCTTTAACGTTTGCGATCCTATATAATTTACGAAGGGTAGTGCCGCTATTTTTTGAATGATTTCAGAAGAAGCTTTTACGAATACGGTATTGCCCGGCTTCAGATCAGTATTGGCAATGGTTGCGCCGGCCTGTTTTAACTGTTCAACCACCTCCTCTTTTTTTAAAGAGCCGAAAAACATTACAGCTACGAAATTATTTGGCTCATGTAAAACAGATTCATCGTTTAGCTTGCTGTCTATTTTTATGTCGGCCGGAATATTGTAAACGCCTGTTACATTTGGTGGAAGAGATGCAATACTTGTGTTTCTTATTTCTGCGAGATATGAATTAACGCCTATCGGTGTTTGCAACAAAATTCCCTTTGTTTGCAGCTCCTTCCTGGTTTCTGCATCAGGAACTTTATTAAATTGAACGATTGTGTAAAGATTATTTTGAAAGGAAATGTTTTGCTGATAGCGGTTCAAAAACTTTTGCTTAAGCAGATTTTCGCTTGTTTTAACAGAGCCATTCTTCAAGCGGATTTTATCCTGAGCGTAAAATTTATTACTTGTAAAAGCCAACAATACGGTTAAAAACAAAATGATTCTTTTCATTCGTAAGCACTTGTGTTAAAAAGACAACTTTTTAATGTTTCGGTTGCATCATATCAGACTGTTATAAAGGTATTTCAAAAATGACATTTCCTAACATAAAAAAGCCGGTAGTTGACTTCTTATTACTCGTTTAGCACCCAATCGATTGCTGTTAATGCTTAAAACTGCCACGGATTTTTTCCATAGCCAACAGCATTTATTTACGCAGCTTTTCAGTTATTCAGTTACTCAGTTATTCAGTCGTTGTAAAAAATCAGCGCAAATCAGTCCAATCAGCGTCATCTGCGTGCTCCCTCTTACAAACTCACGTACTTCACTTTTATCCAGATATCCCTGTTTCTTCCTTTATCATCTGTACAAGAAATCTTCACTGGTCCTTCTTCCGGGATAAAAAATATCTTGCTCTTTGCGTCTGTTGCCTTATAAAATTTGTTGTTGATATACCAGTAAACCCGGCTCACATCGTTTCCAGTATTGCAAGCCAATTGCAGCGGTTCAGGGTCTTTCCGGTTAATAAAGTATTCTGCATTGTTTGAGGGCGAAACAATTGCCGGAGAACCCTCTTTAAATATCTTCTCACAGTTGGGATTGTGCGGCGGAATTTTCTCGTAGGTAATCTTACGCTCAGTCATCCATGCTTGCATATCTGCTCCAATAATTTTGTACAACTTCTTTTTGTAGCCAACCTCCGGCATACACATTTTGCAATACGATATTTTTTCGTCCGCAGACACCATCACCTCTTGCATATGGTTACAGGTTTGCGTAGAAGATGTAAGCGGAATGAAATAATCCGTAACAAGGTTTGTACAATGGTCGCCCGGCGGCAAGCCCGTTTCCGAGCAAACCATCCTTATATCGCAATCTTTCGGTTGACGGAACCAGTCTTTGTCACTATCGTAATCTATTGTATTGAAAATCTTGAAAAGTAGTGGAGTGGCAACATTGGCCCCGCTAAGATCAGGAACACCAACTCCCGAAAAGTTTCCTACCCAAATGCCAACCGTAAAATGTTTATTATAGCCAATGCTCCATGCATCCCGCCTACCATACGAAGTGCCAGTTTTCCAGGCAATCTTCGGCATCTTTTCCGTGCTTTGCCAGTTAAGTGGAAAATCCGGGCGATTCACTTTCGATAAAATCTCATTGATCATAAACGTAGAAGCAGGGCTTAAAACAGTTTCAACCTTTTTGTTGGAAGATTTTTTATCCGTCTTTTTTTTCGATTTGTCTGCATCGTATTGAACGTAGTCAGGCGCAACAAATTTTCCATCGTTGGCAAACAGAGAAAACAAGGCAGTAAGTTCTTCCAAAGAAGCACCGCATCCGCCCAGGATAAGCGATAGTCCAAGTTTTCGCTGGTCTTTCCTTATCTGCATAAAATTGCATGACGACAATTGCTGAACAAATTTATCCTTGCCCAACATCCGCAAACTCTTAACCGCAGGAATATTCAGCGAATGTTCCAACGCATATTGCATCGTCACATAACCGTTAAATTGCTTGTCGTAGTTTTCAGGAGCATAGCCGTCATAATTTACAGCTACATCTGTCAGCGTCATTTTAGGCGTCATCAAACCCGCATCCAGGCACATTCCGTAGAGCAGGGGTTTTAGAGTACTTCCCGGCTGTCGAATAGCAGCCGCACCATTTACTTGTCCGCCATCTGTTGTGTCGCTAAAATTTGCGGAGCCGACGTAAGTAACCACCCGATGCGTTTCATTATTAATAACAATAACAGCAGCGTTATGAATGTTTTTGAAAGACAATGTTCTTACGTAGTCTTGAACAAGTTTTTCAGACTTCAGCTGCATATTCAGGTTAATGTAAGAATGGATATTGTCGCCACCTTGTTTCTTCAGCTTGTAAGCCAGCTGTGGCGCAAGCTTGGGCACAGATGTTCGCGTGGCGGTAAGTGGCTCCTCCAATGCATCTTTGATTGCTTTCTCCGTAAAAACTTTGTCTTCCGCAAAGCGATGCAGCCACTTGTTTCTTTCGACAATGATCTTATCGTTATTTTTTCCAATCACCAAAGTAGAAGGTCGATTCGGGATAATAGAAAGCGCCGTGATTTCCGCTAGGGAAAGGTGATCCGGATTTTTCTGGAAATAAAGAATGGACGCCGATTTTACTCCCTCAATATTGCTGCCGTAGGGAACAAGGTTCAAATACATTTGCAGAATTTCATCCTTGCTGTACTTCATTTCGAGCTGCACCGTCCGAAACATTTCAATGACCTTGTTAAAGTAAGTTCTTCGCTTAGGTTCAAGTGCTCTTGCCACTTGCATCGTAATTGTAGAGGCGCCTGAAGTTCGTTTCATCCTGAAAATATTTTTCACAAAAGCACGCGTCATGGCAATCGCATCTACGCCGGGGTGGTAATAGAAATATTTGTCCTCTTTGTGAACAATCGTTTTTCGAAGCAGCGGGGAAATTTCATTCAGCTCAGTTTTCATTCTCCATTTTTCATCCTTGGTCAGGAATGCATGAATCACTTCACCCTTGTCATCCGTAATAATAGTGGAGTACTCTATATGATCCGGTAGCGGAAAAATGAAATTAAGCGCGAAGAAGAGCACCAACAAGCTTACAGGAGCGACTAACCATTTAAATAGTCTTTTGCGATTAACGCCTTTTAGATAAGCTTTGATCTTTTTCATTCAGAGTGCAATAAACGGTATTTTCAACTACCATTCTATCTGCTACAAAAATATCACAAGTTGTTTTTTACCTGGTAAAAGTTGTAAGGACTTGCAAATTTTCCTTCACAATAAATTTTCAAAAGTTGGTGATTCAAGAACCACTTTTTTCCATAACAAAAAAGTAGAATCTCTTACTACTTTTTTTCTTTAAATTGTAGCAACCTTTCTTTGTTATATTGCATCTGTAAAATTGCCATATAAACCGGCAAATCTTACACACCACATTCCATTAACCCACATCACTATGCGCATCAAAATTTTGACACTGTTAGTTGTAATGCTTACAGTAATATTAGTAGCATGTAACCGCAAAACTGTTAGCTTGGATTATACCAACGCAAACAGTGAAGTCCCCCAACTAGGCAACCTTGTATTTCGTTTCAATAAACCTCTCGTAAAAGATTCCTTGCTCAATCAATGGGATTCCACCGAGTACATCAGCTTCGAACCAAAGATTCCCGGCCGTTTCCGCTGGGAACATCCCGACGAACTTGTTTTCTCTCCCGAAAAACCTTTGAAACCCGCTACCACCTACAAAGCAAAGATCAACAGCGACGTGTTGCAGTATACATCCTTTAGCAAAGTAGAAGGTGCAAAGGATCTTAATTTCCACACGCCCGATCTAAAACTCGACAATACCAATGTTACATGGGTATTGCAGGATGAAAGTTCCCAATCGGCAGTTCCCCAAATAGATCTTTATTTCAACTACCCCGTTAGTCCCGCTGCGTTGAAAGAAAAACTCGGAATTGAAGTAGATGGAAAACAGGCAAACTATGCTTTGCAAACCGCTTCTTCAGACAATAAAATTACACTGCGTCTTCTCGGCGTTAAATCGGAAGACAAGGACTACAGCATAACCATTTCGCTTGACAAAGGCTTATTACCAGAGGGCGGCACAAACCCGCTTCCGGAAAAGAATGTCAACAAAGCCACCATTCCATCACCATACACACTTACGATAAATGATGTGCAAACTGAGCACGACGGAAATACCGGTAAAGTATATATAAGAACAAGCCAGCAAATTGTTCCCGCATCCCTTAATTCATTTGTCAAATTCGATCCGGCGATAAAATTTACTGCAGAAGTAACAGACGACGGTTTCATGATTTCCAGCGATCAGTTTAGTGCAGAAAAAAGCTACGAGCTGGTATTGGTAAAGGGCCTGCGCGGAAAGATCGGCGGTCAGCTCAGAGAAGAATATGTCACCAATGTCGCGTTTGGTAAACTTGAACCATCCATCAGTTTCACCAACAGCAAAGCCGTTTACCTCTCGTCACAGGGCGCAAAAAATATAGAAGTTCGCCTTATAAACGTACCGACAGTAAAAGTGATCGTTTCTAAAATTTACGAAAGCAATCTGCTCGCGACACAACGTTATGGCTATTATCCAAAAGAATCGAACGGTAACAGCGAAGAAGAATACTATAGCGACAACGGTGGTGATGCAACACTGGGCGATGTTATTTATGAAAAGGAAATAGAAACAAAAACGCTTCCCCAAAGTGGTAGTGGTCGGATATTCAATTTCAATATTCAGGACAAAGTGCCAGATTTTAAAGGCATCTACCACATTATGATTCGTTCAAAAGACGATTATTGGGTGAAAGACACCCGTTTCATTTCCTTATCTGATATTGGTCTCGTGGCAAAAGAAGGCAAAGACAAAATGTACGTTTTTGCAAACTCCATCAAAACCGCTCAATCTTTAAAAGATGTCAATATAGTTGCTTACGGCGCCAATAACCAGGTGCTGGGAATGGGAGCCACAAATGCAGATGGCGTTGCAGAAATCGCTTATTCGCGAAAAGATTTCGCAGGGTTCAAGCCAGCAATGGTTATTGCAAAAACAGCAAACGACTTTAACTATCTTCCATTTAACAATACAGCGGTAAATACGTCAAGATTTGAAGTAGGTGGTAAACGTAGCAACAGTACAGGGTTTGACGCATTTGTGTATGCAGAGCGCGACATTTATCGTCCCGGAGAAAAAGTAAACTTTGCAGTCGTAATTCGCGATGCACAATGGAAGTCCCCGGGCGAGCTGCCTTTAAAAATGAAGTTCCTGTTGCCAAACGGCAAGGAACTAAAAACATTCCGCAAAAGCCTGAACGCACAAGGTGGCCTGGATGGGAGTGTAGATATTTCACCCGCTGCCATTACGGGAAGCTATACCCTGGAAGTCTACACCAGCAACGACGTGCTTATTGGCAGCAAAAACTTTATGATCGAAGAATTTGTGCCAGACAGAATTAAGGTAACTACTAAGTTAGACAAGCAATCACTTCAGCCCGGCGAAAACACGACATTGAGCATTAATGCCATCAATTTCTTTGGCCCGCCTGCAGCCAATCGCAATTATGAAAGCGAGATACAGGTAAAACAAAAAGCCTTCTATCCGAAAAAATATCCTCAGTTTGATTTTGGTTTGGCAAATCAAAAAAGCTTCTTCGATAAACAGGTGAAGGAAGGGACTACAGACGAAAACGGAAACGCAATGATAAGCTACTCCGTTCCTAACATGTATAAAAACATTGGTATCCTACAAACAAGTTTCTATACAACGGTATTTGACGAAACTGGAAGACCTGTGAGCAGAAATGCCAACATAAACATCTATACGCAAAACACGTTCTTTGGTATCGGTAGCGATGGTTACGGATATTTTCCGCTTAACCAAGCTATAAAATTTCCTTTGATCGCTTTAGACAAAAACGAAAAAGTAGCAAAAGGAGTGGTCGCCAAAGTGGAGGTGATTAAACACGAATACAGAACTGTATTGGAAAAGAGCGGTTCGTATTTCCGTTACAACTCGCAGAAGGAGGATAAAGTTGTATCAACGGCAAACGTAACCGTATCAGGAGAAACTACTGGCTATCCCTTCGTACCACGTTCCCCCGGCGACTATGAGATCAGGGTTTCCATTCCAAACGCATCAAGTTATGTCAGCAGATCTTTCTACAGCTATGGCTACTGGGGCGGCGACAATAATTCCTTCGAAGTAAATACAGAAGGAGAAATAAATATAGAAACCGACAAAGACGCCTATAAAACAGGCGAAAGCGTAAAAGTGTTATTCAAAACACCTTTCAGCGGTCGCATGTTGGTAACAATGGAAAAGGATAAAGTACTGTCGTATCAATATGTAAATGTTGACAAACGCTCCGCTTCACTTGATCTTAAATTAACGACAGAACATTTGCCAAATGTGTACATCACCGCAACGCTTATCAAACCGCATGACGTTTCTGATATTCCACTAACCGTAGCACACGGTTTCAAAAACGTAAAAGTGGAAGAAGAAAGCCGCTTGATAAAAATGCAGGTGGTGGCATCTCAATCAGTTCGGTCACGTACACACCAAAAAGTGAAGGTAAAAGCTGCACCCGGAAGCATGGTAACGCTTGCTGCCGTTGACAACGGCGTATTGCAGGTAACCGATTTCAAAACACCTGATCCGTACAATTATTTCTATGCGCAAAAAGCACTCGAAGTAAATGCGTTTGATTTATATCCGTTATTGTTTCCTGAAGTAAGAGCAAAACTCAGCAGCACTGGTGGTGACGGCGACTTGCGCATGGATCAGCGTGTCAATCCAATGCCCAACAAGCGTGTAAAAATAGTTTCTTACTGGAGCGGAATCGCAACAGCAAACGGAAGCGGCGAAGCTGAGTTTGAGTTTGACGTGCCGCAGTTTTCAGGTGAATTAAGATTAATGGCAGTGGCTTATAAAAATGAAAGTTTCGGCTCTGCAGAATCTTCCATGAAAGTAGCAGACCCAATCGTTCTAAGCACTGCTATGCCACGGTTCCTTAGCCCGAACGACACCATCAGTGTACCTGTCACTATTTCTAATACAACTGGCAAAAGTACTTCCGCTACTGCAACCATAAACGTAGAAGGGCCATTGCAAATAGTGAGCAGTAACCGTGAAAATGTTTCTATAGAAGCGAATAGTGAAGCTAGAGTTGAGTTTAAAGTGGTGGCAGCTCCAACGGTAGCGGCGGGAAAAGTAAGAATTGAAGTACAGGGAATGGGAGAGAAGTTTACCGATGAAACGGACATAACAGTGCGACCTGCTTCAACTTTGCAAAAACAAACTGGCAGCGGTGCGATAGCCGGCAACTCTTCAAAACAGGTAACAATCCCTACTTCCGATTTCATGACAGGAAGCGTCAACTACAAACTCGTTGTGAGCAAATCCCCGGCAATGGAACTTGGCAGCCAGCTAAGCTACCTCGTTCATTATCCTTACGGTTGCACCGAGCAAACGGTTTCGGCCGCCTTCCCTCAATTGTATTTTTCAGATTTGTCGGAGTTGTTACAGGCTAACAAAGCATCGAAGGCAAGCGCCAACAGCAATGTAATGGAAGCCATTCGCAAAATAAAAATGCGACAACTGTACAACGGTGCCGTAACAATGTGGGACAATGGCGATCAGGAAAACTGGTGGGCAACCATCTATGCGGCCCATTTCCTCTGGGAAGCCAAAAAAGCAGGATACGATGTAGACAATGGCTTGCTGGAAACAATGCTCACATATATTAATAACAGACTTAGAAACAAGGAAACAATAAGTTACTTCTATAACCGCGATCAGCAAAAGAAAATCGCACCAAAAGAAGTTGCATATAGCCTGTATATCCTTGCAATTGCCGGCCGTCCAAATGTTTCAGTCATGAACTATTACAAAGCCAATGGTGCGCTATTGAGTCTTGACAGCAAATATTTACTTGCAACAGCCTACGCCATCGCAGGCGATAAATCCAAGTTCAAAGAAATGTTGCCCACATCATTCAGCGGAGAAACATCTGTTGCCCAAACCGGCGGAAGCTTCTATTCAGACATTCGTGATGAAGCCATAGCGCTGAATGCGTTGCTGGAGGTAGAACCGTCGAACGCGCAGATACCAATAATGGCGAGACACGTGGTAGACAAATTAAAACAACGCTCATGGTACTCCACACAGGAAAGCTCCTTTGGATTTTTAGCCATTGGCAAATTGGCCGCGGCAGCAAATAAATCTTCCGTAACAGCGGAAATAAAGGTGAACGGACGAGTTGTAGGAAATGTAAGTACAGCCGCAGCAAAATTTTCTGCAAAAGAACTAGGCGGAAACAACATAGTAATCGACACAAAAGGTGCAGGACAATTATATTACTGGTGGGAAAGTGAAGGCATTAGTGTAAGTGGCGCTTATAAAGAAGAAGACAATTACATTAAAGTTCGTAAAAGATTTTTCGATAGGAACGGACGAGCTATTGCTGGCAATACCTTCAAACAAAACGATTTGGTAATAGTGCAATTGACGCTGGAAAAATCATATAGCGGCTCCGTAGAAAACATTGTAATTACCGATCTGCTGCCCGCTGGTTTTGAAATCGAAAATCCGCGAACCAAAGAAATTCCGGGCATGGATTGGATAAAAGACGCTTCAAATCCTTCCGCACTCGATGTTCGTGATGATCGTATTAATCTCTTTGTGGATGCTTATAATAGTCGGCAAACCTATTATTATGCAGTGAGGGCAGTGTCGCCTGGTATCTATCACATGGGGCCTGTAAGCGCAGACGCCATGTACAACGGAGAATATCATTCTTATAATGGAGCAGGAACAATCACTGTCACAAGCAGATAAATAAGAGAATACTGTAGTATAGCAAGAGGCTGTCTCAACTTTGAGGCAGCTTCTCGTTTTGTAGAGAGATGTATGAACACAGCTTTAGAATATGTATTAAGCATCGTTGTGTCACTCCCTTCAGCATTTGAATAAGGATTGGGCAAAAGTTCATCCGCTTGTTC